>NZ_CP109104.1 GCF_035917675.1 Streptomyces sp. NBC_01775
CCGCGCCGCTGAGTCGGGTGTCCGGTGGGGCCGTCACCTTCGGTGACGGCGGGGTGGTGCGGTGGTTGGCGGTGTGCGGGTTCAGGCAAAAGACGCGGGCTGGAGGGTGAGGGTTGGCCTTGCCTGTTTGTGCATGTGGTGTGGGGTTTTGGTGGGGAGGGGACTGGTCGGGGGTCCGGTCCCCACCCCCGGTGCGCGGTGCCGGCCTGGACGAACCGGTGGCCGCTCACGCTCCCGTACCGCTACAGTATGTACCCGCCCGACGATGGTCCACAACCCCCGAAACCTGACGACACGTCACCGGAACCGTTTCCGGATCCCTTGCAGAGAGGTCTACACCACTCAGTGGCTCCGCCACTGGAAAACACCTCAGTCAGGCCCCGGAACAGGGGTCTCAACGGCCTCAAAAACGCGTAAGAAGCGACTTCTTTGCCAGTGGGTTGCCATCCAGTGCCAAGGGAGACAGGAAAGCGCTGTAGGCGAGCCGTGGAAAGGGAAACAAATGGCACACGACAACCTGAACGAGGATTGCGAAAAGAGCATGTATGAGGATGCGCCCTGCTCTTGCGAATTCCGCACCCGCGAATACGACAGCGCCTCTGTACGAGGAGAAGGGCCGAGTTCCTACGACGGTCGAATGGCAGGCCCCTCGCTCGACTGGTAGCGAATTCCGCAACACGACGGAAGGGAAACAGAAATGGCGCACCATAAGACGCCCAGCAGTTTGGGGCCCCGTCAGTTAGCTGAGCACCTCGGGATCCCGGAGTGGCAATTCGACCGCGCCCGCCGACTCGACCGGGTGCCGGCGCCCGACCGAGCCCGTGGCCGATGGTCGAGGGCGACCGTCGAGGACATCGCCCCGCGCCTGGACGAGGTTGTCGAAGCGGCCGGCTCGGTGCCGGACATGGGGGCCGTCCGCGCCGCTGAACACCTCACCCAACGCCTCGGGATGGACGTGACGCCAGATGCCGTGGCCGAGCTGGCCCGGCAGGGGCTCCTGCGCACCGTGGAGCCCTACAAGGGCAACAACGCCTACGACGGCCAGGACCTCGAAGCGCTCACCGACCGCGTGGCCGTCGAACGCGCCGGCCACGACGGCGAGCAGCTGCTCCGCGACGAGGTAGCCGAACGGCTCGGGGTGCGCGAGGTCGACGTCCAGCACCTCGTCCGGGCCGGCCTCCTCACCCCAGTGCGGTGGGTCCGCTCCTGGCACCAGCGGCGCAGCGCAGCACCCTGCGTGCCCCTCTACCGCGCCGCAGACCTGACCGCGCTCCAGGAGCGCCACGACATCAACTGGAGCGCTGTGAGGGCCACACCGCGCGGACAACGCTCACCACCCACCTCTCTGCCCGACGCTGGATGAGCAGCCGGCCAGCCCCGACCACAGCGGCCCGAGCACACGCCACAGAGGCATCAAGTCGAACTTCAGCATCATGATCACCTCGTTCACGAAGGCCCGCCACTCCTCAGACTCAGGATCTTGCCGCCGGCGTGCTCCTTGACGAAAACGATGTCGCGGTCGTCCTGCAACGAAGTCGACGGTGAACTCAACGACCAGATGCGGACCGCCATGCCGGAGAGCCCAAGAAGTAGAGACAGGGCGCTCCGGCGACGATGAGGTTCAGCGCTGGCTGTACCAGTACCCAAGCGCCAGCAGTGCCCCGTTCCCCAGGAGTTTGACCGCGACGCGGGTCGCTTCGTCAGCTGCGGTTGCCGCGATTCCACGCAGCCCACGCCCCCTGCCCTGGCGAAGAGGTCCCGGTATCTCCAGCTCGAAGGGCGGCTTGTCCAGCCGATGACAGTTACTGCACTGACACTGCGAGCCCGTAGGCTCAGGAGTAGCTCTGATGGTGGCCTCCCAAGGTCATCGTGAGGTGCTTCATGAAGGTGGCCCTCTGTCTCGCACACAGGGGGCCACCGCCATGTTCAGCAGCAGCCCCGACGGGCCGGGATCATTGTGCTGCACCCCACCGACAGCACGTTGCGCGCAACCCCCCAGACTCGAACGAGCATTCGGCACCCTGTACCAGTGCGGCCTTCCAGGAATACGCCACACACGACAACCCCACCAGACACAACCCCGGTCGGCGTAGGGCGACGGCGTCTCTCAGACCTTGCCCAAGCAACGACTGCGGCCGATTACCAACTGGGCTCGTGACTACCATGCGCCCCGCAAGGTCCCGGGCCGGAATCGCCACTCAGGGGGCAGCACCAGGCCCGAGGGCTGGTCAATCTTCAGCAGGATGAAGTACACCAGCCCGAAGGCGATGAACACCGGTGGAAAGCAGCAGCCGGAGAGCACCGCTGGCTTTCAGGCGTTGATGCTGGCTTTATCGACCACCAGTGGTTCTGGCTCAACTTCCGTGACGTGGCCACTCTCTGTCACGCAAATAGGACGCGTTTGCGAAGAAGTTGGAAGCCTGCCCGTCCGAACATCTGACGCTTGAGCATCTTGATCCGGTTGACATGGCCTTCGACTGCGCCAGAGCTCCAGGGCAAGGTGAGTCCGGCGATGACGGCGTCGCGATCGCGGTCAATGCCGGCCGCGAGGGTGTGAAGGCTGGGCAGGTTGTCGCTGCGGACGGCGTCGAGCCATTGCGGGAGACGGTGGCCTTGGCGCTCGGTGAGCATCTCGGCGAAGGACCGAACGTGGCCGGTGAGGGCTTCGAGTTCAGGGCAGTCGGCCAGGACTTCCTTCAGCCGGGTGTGTTCGGTGTCGGTGAGGGCCTCTGGTCGGCTGAGAATCCACCGGGTGACAGCGCGAGGTGTTGGCGGCTGGGCGGTGACAGGGCGGGGTGAAGTGCGCTTCTTCCTGATGTAGGCGCTGACGATGCCGTAGCTGCCGTTGTAGCCGAGCAGGATGATCTCCTCCCACAGCGTCCAGGCGTTCGTGCATCCCTCATCCCAGCGTTTGTCGAGGTAGGGCTTGTACTCGTCAACGGCCGTGGCTCGATTGAACCGGTACTGGCCAGTGAACAGGTCTTCCGGTCTGGCGGCGTCAGCCAGGCTCTTGACTGTTCGGTGTGTCATATGGAGCTGACAACCGATGGAACGGCGGCTGTGGCCAGCTTCGAGCATTGCGTGGACGGTGACGTGTCTAGCCCGGATGCGGTTGGCGAACCGCTCACTCTTCCACGGCGAGGCCGGAGTCTCCCCTGACAGCACAGGCTCGTCCGTGTCCTCCTTCCCGACCGATTCGGGCAGGAGGACGCGCAGACACTGGCGATGGCGGGCGACAGCACGCTCGGCAGCATCACCGAGGTTGCTCCACAAGTGCCACTGGTCAGCGACCTGGATGGCTTGTGGCGCCCCGGCCCTGGCGCCTTCCGCGAAGAAGGGCGCACGGTCGCGGCATACGACCTCGATCCCGGGACGGGCGGAGAGCCACCCGGCCACGCTGGACGCCTCCCGGTCGGGCAGCAGGTCCACCGGTCGCCGGGTCTCGACATCGACCAGCACGGTGCCGTACGCATGGCCTTTGCGGGTGGCGTACTCATCGACGCCGACCACCCGAGGAGACGGGATATCCGGTTCTGGCAGGGCTTGGACCAGGCGCAGGACCGTGCTTCGGCTGACGGAGATGCCCAGAACCGCGGACAGTCGGGCACCGGCCCGGCCCGCCAGGGCGAGACCTACCGAAGCGAGCGTGGAGCGCAGCCGCTCGGTGCGCTGGCCGTGCTTCCGGGTCAGGCCGGGTATCTGCTCGACGAAGGTCCGGCGCGGACACACCCTGTCCAGACACCGGAAGCGCCGGACGTGCAGGCGGAGTACGACTCTTCGCCCACCGCTCGGGACATCGGCAGGAAACCGCAGGTAGGAGCTGTGAACCCGAGCCGACGAGATGCCGCACTGCGGGCAGGCGGCGCCCGGCGAAGTGCCTTGCGCGTCAACACGGACTATCGCGATATCGACGTCTACCGACAGCACCGCGACGTCCGCGATCGCCGGTAACAACAGCTCCTGCAACCGGAGTACAACTTCTCTCACGGGCGAGACTGTCAGCCCCACCGCGACGATCACGATCTATTTTCGGTCTGCTTCTCGCGCCACCCGGCAGCCGCCAACCGTCACTCAGAGTTGCCCTTGCACGGAAGTTGAGCCAGAACCGTGTGACGTCGATAGAGCCACACGCGCAAGCCAGGACCGTGCCCTTGAGCTCTCCGCTCCGACCAGCAGCATGACGCGCGGCCTGCTGCACATCGACGCGGCAGCCTGCTGGCTACGGGAAGGCGACGCCGCGCGGGCCTGTAGCACTGCCACGACGGCGCTTGCCGAATTCCTCTCCGGATGGCGAAAGGGCCTCACCCCACACCCGCGCAGCCGACCTCTACCGCAGCATCCCTGCCCGGAACCGTCAGGAATCCGCCGCCCGCGACCTGCGCCAAGCACTCGCCAGAGCCTGAGACAGAGAGCCTGCGCTATCCATCCCGGCGGTCTTCATACTCGGCGGAGGCCGACCAGGTCCGCGGCTTCCGGTCGGGGCGGCATACGTCGCACACCCGGGCCGCGCTCATGTCCGCCAGCAGGGCCGGCGCCTTCGCCGCCGTCACCAGCCGCCTCTTCCAGTCGCCCCGGGCCTGCCAGCAGTCCTTCCGGTGCACGTACCACTGCGGCGCCTCATTCCGCACACCCCGAGTACGCACCGCCAACCACTGCCGTCCGCACCCTTCGTCGGCACCGCGTCGTAGCGCTCGCCGGGAATCGGGGTGATGGAGTCTGCCGCCACGGTGATCCGGGTCGGTGCGGCCTTCGCCTCTCTCTGCCGGTCGGCGTGCTCGTAGCGGGTGGGCAGGATGGCCTCACAGGCGAACCACCCGGCCGTCCGAGGTGCGCTCGCGGGCGGTGACGATGACGTCAAGCTGCTGGCCGTCGGGCAGGGTCGCCCACGGCCCCGCACGGGCACGCCACCCACTCATAGATCGAATCTTAGTTCGATATTGGTCAAAGTGCCCGGCTGGGTCGATGATGATCCGCCCGACCTGGACTTCGGCGACCGCCGAGGGCAGCGGCGCGGGTCTCCCCGCTCAGGTGAGGAAAGGGGCCGTCGGGAGGGTAGTGGTTGGCCGTACGAGTCCGCCTCCGAACGCGTTCCCGCATCATGGTCCTGAACCGGGAGCGCTCATCAAAGAGAGCCCAGCATGCCGCGATACCTGAAGATCCACGAGATCCGCGCGATGACCTACCTCGAACTCAAGCGCTGGTGGGAGGTCGACTTCGATGTCCTGGTCTCAACGGCCGTTGCCGAGGCTGACGGTCGCGTCGACTCCACTGTTTCCGAGGCTCTGAACAGCGACGACTGGATTGAGCAGTGGGCTGACGCCCTGTACGCGGGCGCAGGAGAACTTGCGTCGAGTATCGAGCGCATGGCATTTACCGGTGATCCGCGCTTGACGAAAGTGAAACGCCGTGGGGGCGTCGTTCTCCAGCGGATGGGACAGGTCAACGGGCTTCTGAAAGCAAGGCGCGCAGATCAGGGCTGGGAGATGCTGGGTGAGCATCTCAAGGATGCCCGGCTCGCAGCCCTGGCGATCTTGGCCAAGCACTACCGTGAGGAATACTTAGAACTACGAGCACAGGAACTGGCCCGGCGCGGCCTGCCTTCGGATCATCCGTTCTACCACGTGTCCTACCGTGACGTTTTTGACGCCATCGAGGATGCCGTCACAAAAGGTCTGATCGACGCGCCGTCCGACAGCGGGAGAATACAGGCTCTGCTGTCCGCGCCGCCGGACGAGCTCACTTCCCTGGCGGCCGGCGACACCACCCACCAGCAGGACCGCTGTGACGAGCTTCGGCACCCGCTGCTCCTGCGCCGATGGGCCGGAGCCTTGGAACACCTCCGCGACCGGCACTGTGAACTGGCCGGACTTGAGCCAGTGTTCACCACTGAACTCACGTCTCTCGACATGAAGGCTGTGCGTTCGTTGAAGGAGGAGGACGCCTGGGCGCTCATCAACCGGCGCAGGTTCATCCGTGCCCTGGGCCAGCGGTGGCGCGAGTGCCAGATGCACGTCCGGCAGCTGGGCCGGGTTGCCGCGCAGCGGAAAGAAGACGTCGCGAAGCCCTGGCATGAGGCGGAGCATGCCGCTCGCCAAGAGCTGGGCCGTCGATACCCACAGCAGTTGGATCTTCTCATCGCAGGCTTCACCCCCTTCTGCGAGCCTGGGACCACCCGGATCAAAAGAGGAGCTCTGTCGACGCATCAACGAGGACTGCTCGTCAATGAGCTCAAAAAGTCTCTGCCGTGATCTATGCCCTTCCCACTGCCCGGCCCAGGACGCCGCCTCGTGCCACCCAGCAGCGACCGCCGCATCATGCGGCGACTCGCTCCGGCACTTCGGGAGCGCCGGCCCCCCTTGCGCGCCATCGCACAACTTGGCGCGCAGCCCGTGCAGGCACGGCTCGGTGAACAGCTTCTGCGACTCGGGCTTCAGCGCAGCCTCGGCACGACCGTACATCCTCAGTGATCGTTGCAGTCGGCTGCGCGTTCACCCAGTGCTGTCGTTCAGGATCCCCCCGTGTGCGATCCTGCCAGGCCAACGGAGTGGCTCACTGATTTGACAGCGATTGGACCGGTTCTCGGTCCACGGGAGAGTGGGGGCGCTCGGCGGGTGCTGCGGCGGCGGCCTCCCGTGCCGCGCGGGTGCAGGTGGCGAGGTGGGAGAGAACACTGTTGAGGATCTCGAATCGGTCGCTGGGGCGGCGGGAGGGCAGGCGCTCGATGGCTTCCTCCGCTGCCTCCTGGACGTGGCGCGTCCAGGAGGCCATGTTCTGGTTCGGGTCGGTGGCGGCGGCACGCCAGTCGCGCTCGTAGGTGACGAGCCTGCCCGACAGCGTGGCGTCCTGGCGGGCGGCGACGTGCGCCGGGTCCAGACGGAGGGCGGTCAGACGGGTGCGCGCGCACATCCACGCGCGGGCCGCGCGCACCCCCGCCACGCCCACTAACCCCAGCACACCCGTCACGGTTGTCAGCGTCTCCATCGAATCCCCTCCCGGTTCGCGGTCTCGGGCACCGCATGTGTGCGGGCACCCGGCCCTTAGACCGTGTCCTATGTGGTGAGGCGGATGAGTCGTTTGTAGCAGCACAGGGCGGCTGCGAGGCCGAGGAAGGCCAGGTAGTTGCCCGGGTCGCATTCGTAGCGGTGGTTGAGGCGTCGGTAGCCGGTCAGCCATGACATGGCGCGTTCAATGACCCATCCGCGGCGCCCTAACCGCTCGCTGGACTCGATGCCTTTGCGGGCGATGCGGACGCCGATGCGCTTGCCGCGCAGCCATCTGCGCAGGTCTGGCCGGTCGTAGGCTTTGTCGGCGTGCAGCCGCTGAGGTTTGAAGTACCGGCCTCGATCAGGGTCGTGTCTCGTTTGGTGACCGGCCACCATCGGCTTCAGCCCTTCGCTGTCGTGGACGTTGGCGGCGGAGACGCCGACGAGGAGGGGCAGTCCGTTCGCGTCCGACAGAACGTGCATCTTCGAACCCGGCTTGCCCCGGTCCACAGGCGACGGGCCTGTGTGTTCGCCCCCTTTTTCGCCCTCACGTGGGCGGAGTCGAGAACGACACGGGTGACGTCGATGAGGCCGGCGTCATCGAGCCGGTGCAGCACAGTCTCATGTAGCCGGCCCCAGACGCCCGCTCTCGACCAGATCACGAACCGACGATGGGCCGTCGACTTCGATATCCCGAAGCACGGCGGCAACGACCGCCAGGCACAGCCACTGACCAGTACATAGACGATCGCCGCGAACACCGTCTCATCAGGCGTGTCCTGCGTCCCGCCACCCTGCGGCCGGACTCTCGACGCCGGGATCAGCGGCTTCGCGACCTCCCACAACCCGTCCGGAACAATCCAACTCCACGTTCCCCGCCCCATACACAGACCAACGTCCGCCTCACCACATAGGACACGGTCTTACTCGCCGCACCAGCGACGACGCCGAGGAGTACCGCGGGGCCTGCCTCGCCTGCACCTGGGAGGACGAGGAGCGCACCGGTCGCACCGCAGACCGCGCCGCCGTCGAGGACACCCACGACCACGCGTTTCCCGGGTGGCGCACCCTCCTGCCCCTGCTCGGTCCCGCCGGCCAGGAAAGCGCCCGCGTATGGGCCCTCGTCCGCGCCCTCTACCCGCCCCGCTGGCTCGACGCCGGAGCCCCCCAGCTCGTGCGCCGTGCCACCGCCAGCCCGCGCTACCGGCTCCACATGCCCCCACCCGCCCGCACCCGCCCCCCCGTTCCCGAGTCCACCTGCCCTCTTCTGAACGCTTTCGCCGGGGCGCGCTCCCAGGCTCGCTGCCCATCAGCGGCGGGCTGCGCCACGGCGCCGGGGCGGCCCGTCCCGTCACGACCGGAGGACTACATGCCTGTCTATCTGCCTGAACCGGACCGCCCCGACCACGGGGGGAACCGGCTTTCCCTGAACGCACACGTGGGCCGTCCTCGCGACCAGTGCGGGCTGCTCCCGACCAAGTACGTCACGCTGTACGAGAGCATGACCGGCCGTCAGCGGTGGGGCGGGTACGGGCGGTGCACGATGGAAGGTGCCTGTTCTTCCTGCCCGGTCCAGCGAGAGCACTTGCAGGGAGCCGAACTGGAGTGGCCGCGGGGGACCCCCGTCCTGCGGGCCCGCTCCGTCCCCCTCCAGCCGGACCCGAGGCATGTCTTCAGCGACCCGGCGGCCGGACACGAACGACTGTTCCTGACACCCCTGTGGGGTGCTGAACCAGTCATTGTCTCTTTTCGCGAGGTGCGCAACGCTCCTGGGGTCTCGATGGGCCGGGCCTTCGACGAGGGGGAGGCGACCGGCTTCTGGCTTCTACGTGACCGCCCGGACGCGGAGCAAGCCGCCGTCCATACCAAGGAGTTCGCCTCGCCCACCCGGCACGCCCTGTATGCGCGGCGCGGAGGCCCGCGCAGCGCCCTGGTCTCCTGCTCGGGCGGCTGCGTGCACGGCTCCATGGCTCTGGCCCGTCTGGCGCTCGACCTCACGGCGCCCGAGCAAGGAGCGGCTGGTCAGGGAAGCGAACTTCCCCAGGCCCAAGCGGCTGGAGGACTTCGTCTTCGCGGAGAACCCGAACGTCACCCCGGAACTGGTGGGCACGCTGGCCGATCCGGCCTGGGCGAAGGCCAACCAGCCGCTCTGCCTGATCGGTGACAGCGGCACCGGCAAGTCCCACCTGCTGATCGGCATCGGAACCGCGATCGCCGAAGCGGGATTCCGTGTCTGCTACACCACCACCGTCAACCTGGTGAACGAACTCGCCGAGGCCGCGGACGAGAGGAAACCTCGCCCGCACCATCGCCCGCTAGGGACGCGTTGACCTGCTCTGTCTGG
The DNA here is from genome assembly GCF_035917675.1 of Streptomyces sp. NBC_01775. Lineage (NCBI taxonomy): Bacteria > Bacillati > Actinomycetota > Actinomycetes > Kitasatosporales > Streptomycetaceae > Streptomyces > Streptomyces sp. NBC_01775. The sequence goes on from NZ_CP109104.1 coordinate 9,328, forward strand.
ACGAGTGTGTCGTGGAAGTCTTGGAACCGTTGAGGATCGCCGCAACGAGTTGGTCGCGCAGCGGGCCGGGGAAGGCGAACTCGGCCCTGGGTACCGATGCGAGATCGCCGGTGAGACGGCGTCCGTCGTCATGCGGTCACCGTAACAGCCCACCTGCGGTGTGCTGGTTCGGTGTTGGTGGGTTGGTGGGTGTCGGTGATGGCGTGCCAGGTTGCGGTGGGACACCCGTGCACAGATCGCGTAGCCGGCCAGCCCGGGGTCCTGCCCTCGGTTCCCGGAGCACCCCAGGCTGAGCCGGTGGCTGATCACCCGTGGCCGGAGAATGCACTCACCGGTGATCAGTCATCTGGCGCGAGCTTCACTCGACACCGCTGCACTGGCGCGCCCCGCCTGAGTTGTGGTTCCGCACCTGCTCGGAATATGTCGAGCCTGGGACTACGTCGTCCTTGGTCTCAGGCTCCACCAGCCGAATGCGGAAGCGGAAGCAGTCCCCTTCGGCCAGGTTCCATGGCTGACCATCACCGGCGTCCACGGACCCTGTGCCTCCGTAGCCGGTCTCGGTTCGCAGCCGGTACTCGTGAGTGTCGGGATCGTTGCTGACGTTCCAGACGTCCAACTGCACATCCTTCCCGTCGTCCTGGCGATCCCATATTTTGACTTTGTCGCCGTCGAACTGGATTGAAGCTTGTCCTCCCGTGTCCCCCTCGTCCGCAGTGTAGATGTAGTGCCAGTCCGCTGCTATGGCCGGCGAACCTTCACTTGCCGTCACGCGGTCATCAGCCTGCGCGGTAGGCACCCCGAGGACGCCCAGTGCCGCTAACAGCAAAACGCCGGCACCAATGTTGCCGCATTTTCCGATCCTCATGGTTTCCCCCTGAGTCGAATTTGCGACTCCTAGTCGAAAAGCACGCGTGACAGCCGTGCCCCCAGGGCCGCCCGAGGCGCGATTGCCTCACTTCGAAAGGGTTCCCGTTGCTCTGCGAAAAGGCAATACGGTTTAGGGAATTCTAAGTTTGCGGGAAAAGACGGAAGGAGAATCTTCGCTTCCGTCGGACGATCTCCGCCTCCCTCGCCGCCGCGCCTGATGCGCTCCGCCAGCCGGAGAACACTCGTTCGTGATGAGGTGCGGCGGGCCGTGCTTTCGGGGACAGCCCGGACCTGCCGGTCACCTACGAACCCCTTGGCGTGACACCAGGAGAGCCCACCCTGCACGCAACCTGGACGCACACCGACTTCCAATCTACGACCGCCACGCACTCATCGCCGGTCTCCCCGTCCCGCACAGCCCGACCGACGTCGACTCTCAGCAGGATGCCGCCGAGGCGGTCACCGACGCCCGTGCGGCCGTCGCCGCCCTGGTCGCCGCCCCCGACGCCCTGAAGACGCTGCTCGACGCCGGACTGCCCGAGCTGCTGCACGCTGCCGCCCAGTGGGATCCCGCGGCGAACCACGCCACAGATCACGACCGCGAGACGGCCGCCGTACAGCTCGCACAACGGCTCGCCCGCTTCGGCGAAGCCGTTCAGCTCTACTACAGCCCCAACCGCGGGAACAGCCGGTATGAGGGTTACCGCCTGAAGAAGAGATCGATAGCCGTGCCGGGACGCGCATCGTGCCGCCCGGCAACTCCTGTGACGCCAAGGGGTGCGAGGAAGCCAACTTCAAGGCCGTCTTCCATCCGATGGCCGGCAACGATGACCTGCCCTGCATCGAGGTCGCTGGCGTGACGGTGTTCACCTATCTGGACCCCGACACGGGCGCTGTCGGGGTGTCCGTGGATCTGGACACGACGGAAGCACAGCTCGTCCGTCCCGATGGCACTGTGCCGCTCCGCATCGATGTCCAGGACACGGTGGTTCTGGAGGACACTCGGCGCAGTGCTCCTGTGAACCACGAGCAGGCAAGTTCGGGGGCGCGTGCAGCCGAGAACCCGCCTGCCAACTGGCGCGGCTGTCGCGACTCACGAGCGGGTTCCAGGGCTTGGCCTATCAAGATTCCTGGAACCCGCGCGCTTCGGACCGGGCACAGTCGAAGATCCGCGCCGACGAAGCCGGACACCTCGGAGCGGGGCGCAGACTGGTCGCCTTCGGCGCCCGGCCCCGCCGCACGGACGAAGACAGGGCCCGCTGGCTGGCCGAGCTCGAACAGGTCGGCGCGACGGTGCTGGACCACCACGGCAACCACCGCTTCTGCGGACGGTTGCCGCGTGTTGCCGCTTCGCGGACGACTACCAGGACGCAGGTCTCTCGGCCGATGAGAACCGTCCAAGGTGCCCCGCTCCTCCCGCCCGGCGGCCTGTTCACCACGCGCACGGGCGAGGACGTCGCGAACCTGGTCGAGGCACTGCACCCTCAACGGCAGTACGGGGCCGCCCAGCTTGCTGCCGAAACGACAAGGGAGCCGCCGCACTTCGGCCTGCCACGGAGTGGCCCGGCTCGGGTTGTGCGCTGGGGGCTCGAGATGTGCGTACTTCACGCCTGCACTACCCGGAGGTTCACTCGTTTGGGCGCTGTGCCTTAGAACTCCTAACGGAATGACTTTCTGGGGTCGACTGCCCGGTGTGAGGTGTCGTCGGGCAGCATGGGGTGATGCACTTTGATCCGCCGCTGCCTCGCGAGGTGAAAGTCATCGATTCGGCCTCGCTGTTCAGGCTGGAGGAGCGCGCGTGTGCCCTCAGCCTGAACTCGCGGTTGGACCCGGCGTGGGTGCAAGCGAATGCGGCGCATGACGGAGCCCACTACCTGTGGCCGGTCTTGTGGAACAGCTTGCCGGACGTTCCGCGTCAGCTGCGGTGCGAGCTGTTGACCACTCTGCGTGCGGGAGACCGCGTGGTGAGCTATCTGGACGTGCTTCCCGAAGACTTCGCCCTGCTGCCGAGGGTGACCTCGCGCGAAGAAGGCATGCAGGTCAGTCAGCTGCTCGACCGGGTTCCTTCGGTCAGGGAATGGCTACTGCAGGAGGACAAGGACTCGGGTCGACTGTGACAGGCGTCGCCAGCAGATGAGTGCGCATCCCAGCATGAGGAAGGCTTCGTGGATGTCGTCGCGGATCTCCCAGCGGATCCGCAGACGGCGGTACCAGTGCAGGTGGGCGAAGGCGCGTTCGACAACCCGGCGTTGGGTGCCAAGTCCGGAGCCGTGTTCGGTATCGCGTCGCGCGATCAGTGGCTTCACGCCGAGTACGCGGACGAGGCTGCGGTACTTCTCGTGGTCGTAGCCGCGGTCACCGAGCACGGTGTCGGGGCGGCGCCGGGGCCGGCCGCGCTTGGGAATCCGGCCGGCTTTCTTCGCATCCAGATGCGCCATGTGCCCGGGCCAGCGAGCGGTGGTCTTGCCCGGTTCCCGGTTGCTGTCACCGCAGGGACCGAGGAACCGGCGGTGTCCCAGACCCGGCTTGGTCAAGTGCCGCGTGATTGTACGGCGGTTGGGCGTGTGCCCGGGTGCGGCGAGCTCGTGAGTGATCCGCTGCGCGGATCACTTCTCGTTCCGCCGTCAGGGTTCGGTCTTCTCGATCACCCACGCCGGTGTCGCACGCGGACTGCGGTGCGGGGTCGAGGGGCGGTCGAGCAGGTCGAGGTCTCCGTGACGGCGCCACCGGTTCACCCACTTCGACGCGCATGCCCGGGAGATTCCCATCTCGGCGGCGACAAGGGGTGATCGGAGGGGTCCGACAGTGCTCGATCAGCCGTCGACGTCCCTCGGCAGGCAAAGGTGCGTTCGGATGCGTGGTCATGCTCGCGTCGAGCGGGCATGGATGGCTCCACTGATGGTCCGCACCGCCTGGTCGACGCTCTGCGCTGTGGCCTCAGGGGAATCCTGCTCGGACTCGTGGATGAATGCTGTGGCGCCGCGCCGGCTGCCGCAGTAGTCGATGATTCCGTGCTCGATCTGTGTCCGTATTGCCTTCTCGTACCCATGGCGCTCGTATGCGCCCGAGTCGTCGCCGGCGATGGGCAGAAGGTGCGTGGTGAGTGTCTGAAGTTTCGGTCGCAGACCCGAAGTCGGGGAGTACTCGAAGGCCCAGCCGTTGATAAAGACACGGTCAATCCACCCCTTCAGCAGTGCAGGCATTGACCACCAGTACACGGGGAAGATCAATACGAGGTCGGTGGCGCGTTCGAGGCGATGGTGCTCACTGGCGATGTCGGCTGGATAGTTGTCCCCCTCGTGATATGCCCGGCGGTCCGCCAGGGTGAACTTGGGGTCGAACCGTTCCTTGGACAGGTCGGCGACCTCAACTGACGCGGGGTGGAGTGCTGCCTCGGTTCTTCCGAGTACGTGATGCGTCAGGGACTGGGGGTCTGGGTTCGTGGCGACCAGCAATGTGTGCATCGAGAGTTCCTTTGACCCGCATGTAACCTACTACTAGTAGGTTACATGCGGGTGAGAGACTGCTGGCCATGACCGGGCGAAGACTCTCCAGCGCCGACCGGCGAGCCCAGCTCGTCGGCATTGCCCGTGACGTCATCGCCACTGAGGGTACAGACGCGCTCACGCTCGCTTACCTGGCCGGCAGGGCAGGGATCTCCAAACCCGTCGTCTACGATCACTTCTCCTCGCGCTCGGCGCTTCTCCTCTCGCTGTATGAGGACTTCGACCATCGACACCTCGCTGACCTGCGTGCTGCGATTGCGCACACTCCGCCGGATCTACGGCAGCGGGTCGAAGCGATCGCGACGGCTCATGTTGCGTGCATGGTCTCCCAAGGCGCCGAACTCGGTGGAGTGGTGGCCGCGCTGGTCGGCACACCAGACCTCGAGAAGGCTAGGCGGGAATCTGAACGCCGCTACGTGGACATCTGCCGACAAGGGATGCGAAGCGCCGACGGTGCCGCGGACCTCGACGAGGAAGCAGCGATCGCATTCATAGGCGCCGCGGACGCACTTGGCCATGCGGCCGCTCGCGGGACGATCAGTCCTGAAAGCGCCCGATCGGCCATCACCACCGTGCTGCTCAGCCTTGTCAACTGCTCTGGCTGAAGGACTCGAAGCTGTGTAGTCGCTCTCACGTCAACAACCTCCTGGCCCGCAACAGTTAGTCTCTTGGGATGCGTGTACTGATCACAGGGGCAACCGGTTATGTCGGGAATGCGGTTGCGGTTGCTCTGGCCGAGGCGGGGCATGAGGTGTTTGCCCTCACGCGGGATCCGGGCTCGGACAGGGCGAGGGCGCTGCGGGACTTTGGTGTCCGGCCGCTGCGTGGACGTCTCGCGGACCGTGCCGTGCTCAGCGGGATGCTCGCCGGTGCGGACGCCGTGGTCCACACCGCCTTCGACCCGGATGATCCCGTCGGCGCCGATCGTGCTCTGTTCGGCGCTCTCGCCGACGCCGGTCGCCGCCAGCACCTGGTGTATACGACCGGCTGCTCGGTCTACGGTGAGCACGCCCATGCGGTGCTGACGCCTCAGACCCCCGTCGACAACGGCAATCTCCGTGCTCGGCTGGAAGCCGAACTGCGGAGTGCCGGGCTGCCGCACACCGTGCTGCGGCCGGGGATGGTGCACGGCGGTGATGCACGCGGTTCGATCGTCGGGGACTGGTTCCGCCAGGCCCGATCCTCCGGGCCGGTGCACCGGGGACGGCGGGACAAGGTGTGGTCCTGGATTCACGTCGAGGACCTGGCGCGGGCGTACACGGCGGTACTGCGTGCGCCCGAGGAGCACGACGGGCGCACCTACCTGCTGGCCGACGCCCATCCCGCGGCCCCGCTGGCTGTCGCCGAAGCCGCTGCCCGGGCGGCCGGCAGCGCCGACGCCCTGGCCTTCGCCCCGGTTGAGGACGAGAAGCCGGTGTACCGGATTTTCGACCGTGACGAGGTCATCGACTCCGCCGCTGCGAGGGGCGCGTTGGCGTGGACCCCGCAGGAGAGTGATGTCCTGGCGGCACTGCCTGCTTCGTTCAGGCAGTGGTCGGCCGCCCGGCCCTGAGCAGGTCTTGACGAGGAACGGAAATCGAGCCCGCCTTGGTCGACGGCGCAAGATGAGTTTGCTCAGCTCCGGAGCGGCCTACGAAGGAACATCCTTCGTTCCGCCGGCCGCCATACCTGGCGCCGCAGCGTTTGTGTCTGTTCGGTCGGCGGCATCCACCGGGCCGTCGTGCATCGTCAGCGCGGCGGAGCGCAGTTGCTGGAGAGCGTCAGGATGTTTCAGGCGTTGATGCCGATGCCGGATACGTAGGCGTAGGCGACCCAGTCGGAGTCGAGGTCGGCGATGACGTCGTCCCAGATCTCGCCGAGGGTGTCCGCGTCCCCGGCCTGCCAGGCGTCCACGGCGTCGTCCCAGATGTAGCGGACCTGGATGGTGCGGTCCTGGACGTTGGGGCGCCGGTACTTCTCCGGGACGGCGGACTGGTCCACGGGGTAGATCTCCATACGGGAGCCGCGGCCCTGGTTGTTGAGGTGCCGCTTCATCCAGCCCGAGCGGATCAGGTTGTCGCGGCGGCGGTCGAGGTAGGCGGCCTCGATCTTCTCCCGGCTCGCCCGGGACGGAGTCGTACGGCCCGCCCGCCAGTCGCGCAGGGTGCGCGGCCGGACCCCGGCCTCACGCAGCGCGGCGGCACCGGCCGGGCTGTCCAGGTACCGCAGCCGGGCGTTGAGGCCACGCCGGGAGGTGACCAGGGAGGCGATGCCGTGGGCGCGCACGATGCGCTCCAGTTCGTGGGCGAGCGCGTCCCCGCCCCGCATGCCCCGGGCCCCGTACTTGCGCCAGATCCCCCACTCGCGCTCTGACTGGTTCACGGCTTACCCCCCAGGGTGTAGGTCTCTTTGGTCTTCATGTCCGCGAGTCCCCGGCCCTCGGCGAATACCGTTTTCCAGTCGCCTGCGATGTGGAGTTCGTCGGTGCCCGACATCTGCACCACCGTCAGCCCGCCGGTGCGGGCCTTGTGGGCTTTCAGCCAGAGGTTGGCGAATGCCTGGGAGCGGATGATGTGCATCCAGTCCGGGCGGCGGATCTCCCGGTTCGTGGAGGATTCGCCGATGGTGGAGACGAACTTGGAGTACATCGCCTTGATGTACTCGACCGTGAGTGTGTCATCTGTGGCGATGGCGGTGGCGCGGGCTTCCGCGAGGGTCCGGCGCAGTTTCTCCAGCAGTCCCTCGGTGCTGCCGGACACGTAGGACTCGCGGATGACCGGGGCCTCGCACAGGCCGTCCTTCGCGCAGCGTTGGAGAAGGCGCAGGGTCGGTTCGGTCACCCACAGGTCGCCGGGTTCCATCCGTGCTCCCAGGGGTGAGGGGAGGTCGGTGTGGTCCCAGGCGGGTGGGATGATCAGGTGCACTCCGGCCTTCTTCGGGTCGTGGAGGCCGCTGGTGTCGTGGACGAGGCGCCCGAGTGGGAGGCGGGTCTTCCATGCGGACAGGTAGGCGGCGTTGGCGTCCAGGGCGGTGATGTCGAGGGCGGCGTGGTCGCCCGCTTTCACGGCGGCCACCAGGGTGGTGTTGTGCCACTTGGGGCGGCCCTCCCAGATCGCGTCGGCGCCCTTCTGGGTCCGCTTCTTGAGGATGTCCTCGGTCGGGGGGAAGTCCTTGTGCTCGTAGCGGCCGGTGGCGCGAGACTGTGCGAACAGGGCCATCACGTCGGGGATCGCGCGTTTGACGAGCGCGGCCCGGGCGGCGTCGGTGTCGCCGTCGTGCTCGCGCAGCACCCGCGCGACCGTTGCCGTGATGGTGGTGCCCAGATCGCCTTCGGCGTAGCCGGCTGTGCGGCGCGGAGGAGACGGCGAAGGCGCCGGCGGCGTTCCGGCGTCAGTGACGGCCGACGCGGCGGGGGCTGGTGCCGGGGCGGGGGGCGTCTGCGGGGCGAGGGTGGTGGGGAGTTGGCCTCCGACGCACAGGCCGTACATGTGCTGCGGCTGTCCGGCGGCGCGGGCGGTGGTGCCCTTGCCGCACAGCACACACGGCTCCGGGGTGCCGGCCTGCCCCGGATCCGGCGCCGCCACAACAGGCGCACCCACCGGCGCAGCCGGCAGGGCAGCGACCGGCACCGGGGCCGGGGCCGGGGCCGGGGCCGGGGCAGTGGCAGTGGCAGTGGCCGGGGCGGTGGCCGGCTGCTGCTCGGGGGCCGGAGCGGGCGGAGTGTCCGGCTCGGTGTCGGGAGGGGCGGGTGACACCTTTGGTGACTCCTCCGGCCCGGCAGGAAGAGGGAGTTGACCGGCGGCCGACGCCTTGGGCGCGGAGGTGGTGGCCTGGGCGCTGGTGGGGAGGCGGTCGGCGGGCAGGCACTCGACCGCGTGCGAGATGCCCCCCAGCAGATCCGGCACCGCGATGCCCCAGTGCGCTGAGAGCCGGTCCACGTCCTCCAGCGACCATGTCGCGCGGCCGGACTGACGACGCGAGAGCCCCGTCGGGCTCAGCCCGATTCCGGCGGCCAGCTCGGCCTGCCGCTCACCCGTACGCGACAACAGCGCGGCCACCGTCGCCCGCAACATCTCCTCACTACTCATCATGACGGCCGATTCTAGCAATTATTTGCTCTTTTTGAGCTTGAATCGCTGATATCGCGACGGGATTGAAGGGTGGCATCTCGCGTACGCGAACGAGAAGGGCGGCGCGGTCGGCCTTCGGCAATCCCCGGTAGCGGTTGGTCTCGGCGTTGTGTGCCGTGGAATCGGAGCGGGCCGGTCAGCACCGCCCCGCCTGTTGCCCGGCCGGCAGCGGCTCCTGCAGGAACTGAGAACCTTCCCGGTCTGACCACGGGTACAGGAACTCGGCATCGCGGGCGCCGTTCACCCGTCGGGTGGCGGATCCGGATCACGGCGTTCAGCAGCCCGCCATGACTTGGCTGTTGAGCGTGGAGGGGCACGAGCACGGCAGGCGGGTGCAGCAGGCTGCCGCAGGGGCCGAGGGTGCGGGAATCGAGGCCGCGTTCGTCACGGCCGCCGGGCGGCTGACGCAGTTGCCGTGGGATCAGGCGGCGGCGGTGCGGTTCGAGAACCTGGCGCCGGTATCCGCGTTTCCGGTCGTTCCGGGCCGCCGGTGGGGGCCGGACTGGTGGTGGGGGCCGGACTGGTGGTGGTCGGCGACCACCGGACGGCACGTCGTACACGGTTCGGCAGCGATGCGCACCCAGCTGATGGTCCTGGACCGGAATCCGGACGTGACCGGCCTGGCCGCACGTCCGGTACGGCTGCTGTGGCGGGAACCCGACGGGCGGGTGCGCTCCTGGGTGCCGCAGCTCTTCGCCCTGTACGCGGACGGCACCGGCCTGCTCGCCGGCTGCCCCTCCAGCCCGGCCGCCGGCGGAGGACAGGGCGCAGCGGGCGCGGATGGTCCTGGAAGCAGCGTGCGCGCGCGTGTGGGCCGGGCTTGCCGGCGCCTCGAGCCGCCCCCGGCGGTGGTGGCGGCGAATCTGCGGTGGCCGGCCGGCTACCGCCACCCACGCGGTCAGGGCCCGCCCAGGCTGCGGGCCGCGCCGGCCGAAGTATTCGCCGTGTCCTGCCCGCCGGCCGGCGGCGCAGCCGCGGTGGGTGAGCCTCTGCAAGTGCTGCCGGCTGTCTGTCACGCGCTGTGGTGCGGGCATCTGACGCGTCTCTTGATGAGCCGCTGCGCGAGGGGGGCGCTGGTCTGCGCTGACGCAGAACGCAGTGGTGGGGATGTCGGAAAGCGGCTGGGCGCCGGGGGCGGTCGGGGAAGGGGCGAGTGCGGTGGGCGGCACACACGGTAGGAGCCAGCGGCCGGTGGTGGAGGCCGGCGCGCACCTCACCTGCCGGGGACGGACCTGGCAGGTCGCCGTCCTGCAAGGGCCGCGGGTCCACCTGCTGCAGGAGACTGGCGCCGAAGTGAGCCTCCTGCTGGGGCGGTTGTTCGCCGACCCGGGCTTCGAAGTGGTGGGCGCGCGGGCACCGGACACAGTGCCGCGGTGGGGGCTGTTCGAGACCGTTCCGGTGGCAGCCCAGCAGCGGGCGCCGGCCCGGCTGCCCCTATCCGGGAGCCTGGCTGCCCCCTATCCGGGAGGCGGGACCGGATGGCCACCCTGAGGGTGGCCGTGACAGCCAGACGATGCGGCCGCAGTACGACCCCGAGCGGTGGACGCCGGCGCAGCGGGACGCGGCCAAGGCGCAGGAGCTGGCGGCGCCGGGCTTCGCGCGGGTGACGCGTACGACGGTGGAGCGGATGCGGTACGCCTGCCGGAAGCAGGGGTTGTGGGGGCTGGCCGACAAGCGCGTGGTGCCGGCCCGTGGGCGTCGTCCGGCGGGGTATGCCGACGAGCGGGTCGTGGCCGCGGTGCTGGAGGCGCTGCGGCGCCAGCGGGGCCGGTCGAAGGGGACGGTGAAGGGACTGCAGGTACTGGTCGGGCAGGTCCTGGAGGACACCCATGGGCGCGGGGTGGTGGAGTGCCGTCACGCTCGACGTTCTACCGGCTGGTGAGTGTGCCGGCCGACCCGGCCGGCCGTCCGGGACGCCCGGCGCGCACCCGGCACCGCACCCGCCCGCGCCTCATCGTCGGCGCCGGTGGTGCAGCGGCCCGGGGAGCAGGTGCAGATCGGCACCGCCCGTCTGGACATCATGGCCGTCCTGGAGGACGGCAGCCTGGGCCGGCCGGAGCTGACGATCGCCGTCGACGTCGCCATGTGGGCCGCGCTGATCACCATCAGCGGATACGTACCCGTCCCGCTGAGCGGGGCCGACTGACCTCGAACTGCTGCCGGTGCGCCGGCAGCCCATCACCGGACGCGAGCCTCGGCTACCGCACCTACAACCACGACATCCTCGGCCCCCACCGCAGCCAGCGCTCCCCCGGTCACGGCCAGGGACGGCAAGTGGGAGGTCCACCCACCACAGCCCCCACGACGCCCGCCAGATCCTCGTCCGCCTCACCGACGGAAAGCTCCACGAAATCCCGTGGATCCACCGCGGCCACATCCACCAGCCCTTCGACGACGCCATCCGGCGCCACGTCCAGGACGAGGTCGAACAACGCAGGGGATCGCGAGCAGCATGAGGCCGGCCTCGCCGACGCCCTCGACCAGCTCCTGCGCCGCACCCGCCACCCCGCCAACACCGACCTCATCCGCGTCGACCTCACCGGTGCCGACCTCGCCCGTGCCGACCTCGCCGGCACCCGCTTCATCGACGCCTGCCTGATCGGCGCCGACCTTACCGACGTTGCGGAACTTGGAGCTGAGGGTTCTGGCCGGTGTGCGCTGGAGCGCCAACACCCGGTGGCCCCTCGGCCTTCGCGAAGTGGCTCAGGAGACGTCCGAGGAGGTCGAATCAGGGTCTTCCGGGTGCGGGGAGGCGAGGGGCAGGACCGTGCCCCGGTCACGGCGCCCGTTCCTGGGCGGTGAGAACGCCTCGCGATGCTTGGGGCGGCACCTTCCCGTCGCGCCGTCCCAGGCAGTCTGGAGGGCGTGCTGTGGGCCTGCGGGGCGCGCCGAGCGGTACTGGGCGCGTAACGGGGATCTGACGGTGCCCCGAGGCACGTGAAGACCTCCCCAGCGACGGCGGCCAGGGGTGCGACGTCAAGCTCGGGGTGTGGCTGGCCAACCAGCGCACCCGCCGCACCAAGCCGGTGGCTGAACGGGCGGCAGCGCTCGCCGACCTCTGAGTGGGCGTGAGCTGCGGGCGGGAAGCCCCGACAGCGTCCGGGAGACAGACGACCGGCAGATCGAGACCCGGCTCTCCGGCCGGTCGCTCCTGGCGGTCCTGGTCACCATGCGCACGATCCTGGACACCGCCTCCCCCGAGCGGGGGCCTGGCAGCCTGGGCCCCCGGCGAGCGCCATCTACCGCCGCACCCGCCAGGGCCGTCGGCACCGCCACGCTCACCCGCCCGGAAGGAAGCGAGATCACCACCGTCCTGGACGACCGCCCCCCCCAAGCATCGCCCCCTTGACGCCCATGCTCGGTATGGGCCCCCGAAACGCTATGGCTGGCTGAACGGGGTGCGCGGTGTCCGCCCTGCCATCTCCATGGGCGGACGACGCACGGCCGGTCCCTGCGCACGGCCGCCTCCTGCTTGGCAAGAAGGTCAAACGGTCCCGGCAGACCGGATTTCAGCACCAAAGAGGTCTGTCCGTTTGTGCACGTATGAAGGACTTGGCGGGGCGGGCCACGCCAGGATGTAGTGCTCTTCGACGGGTTCGTCGTCGTCCTGCGGGTCGAGGCGGTCGCCGTCGTCACGGCCGCGGGCATGGACACGCACCCGGAACGGGCCGGGCCGGGCGTGGGTGAAGTCGGGAAGTCTGCTGTCTTCCCGCTCTTCGTCCTCCTCTCCTGCTGTCGCTACGCCGGGATCATCGCCAGGAAGGGTCAGGCTGACGTCGACGACTTCCTCCCACCCCGCCAGTTCAGGGGGTTCGGGGGTGGTGTCGCGGACGTCCACGGTCAGCAGGATGTCGCCGGTGTCCGTCCCCGTCCGCACGATCGCGAAGCCGCCGGGGCCGGCGAGCCTGCCCCGGGGACGGAGTCCACCAGTCCGTTGGAAGCGGCGGGCCGCTCCAGGGCTCCGAAGACCTCCCCACGGATGCAGTACCGCCCCTCAGCGACGAACACCCGCTCCGTTCCCCCCGGGGCATAACCCCTCCTACATCTCGACCCAGAAGGCGTCGCCGTTCAGGACCCGCTGGCCCTCGCAGAAACGGGCGATCAGGTCGCCCTGTTCGTCATTCTCCCCCTCGGGCACCCAAGCCCACCCCCAGTCGCGGCTGGTGGTCTTCGCCGCGCCCTGGTTCGTCGAGGCGAAGGGGTACTCGTCGCGCTTCCCGGCCGGAGGAGACGGCGACGATTTCCTGGTCGAGGGGGTCGAGAACGGCTTTCATCACCATGCGGCTGTTGAGGTGCTCGTCCACGAGCAGGACCCGCGGCATCTGCCTGGTCCCGCGCCCCGGGCCGGGGACAGAGTGAGGAAACACTTCCGCTGATTCATCGGCTTCCGCGGTCTCTTCCAGACTGCGCAGCTGCCGTTTCAGCAGCGCGCACCGCCTTCTCGGCCTGCGCGCGGCGCAGCTCAGTCTCGCGTGCCTTGGACTTGAGTCTGAGGACTTTTCACTGAATTCGTCCCGTTCACGCAGGAGCCCTTCGATGTCGGGGTGGCATCGGCCAGGGCGTCGGCGCGGGCGCGTACGGCTCCCCAGCCGGCTCCGAGCTGGATGAGGCGCACTCCAGGCCGGCGATGCGGTGCTGGCGGCCCAGGAGGGCTCCGCCAGAATGTCGCGGCGGCTTTTGGAGAGTCGGCTTTCGCGGTCCGCTTCGGCCAACTGCGTAGGCATTCATACTCAAGACCGGCCGACTCCGCCGCCGCGCGGATGGAGGAGGCCAGATCACCGGGGAGCCGCAGGGTCATTCCCACCGTCATGGCACCAGAGCAACCACCGGACACCGGAGGCTGGTGGCATAAGACGGTGACACGAGATGCCACCTCGACCCCCAGTTGCCGTGCGTTCGCAAGCCGGACGCCGAGGCTGAAGCCCGACCGGCAACTGCACGCCGTAGCGACCCCCCTGACGAAAGCGGGAGCCAACACGACAAGAGCCCCTCGAAGACCCGGCTCCTCCAATGTTCCCACGGCATCGAAACAGCCAGCCAGGCTACCGAGCACCCTCACCAAGCCAACCCCCGACAAACAAACCACCATAGGTGCCGGCCGACCAGCACGACGGCAGGGTGCGGTGCCACCTCGTTGCCGGGCGCGCTGGGCCGATCGGGTGACCGACCCGCGAATGGCGCGCCTTCCGCCGGCGGAAGGGCGACCATCGGGGAGAGGTTCACCCGAGGAAAGGGCTTCCCATGCGTCGTGCATTGATCATCGTCGATGTGCAGAAGGACTTCTGCGAGGGCGGCAGCGTTCCGGTGAAGGGCGGCGCGGACCGGGCCGGCGCTATCGCCGAGATGGTCCGTAGCGCCGATGGGCAGTACGCCTTCGTCGTCGCCACCCGTGATCACCACATCGATCCGGGCGCCCACTTCTCCGAGAACCCCGACTTCCAGGACTCCTTCCCTGTGCACTGCGTCGTCGGCGGTGAGGGAGGCGAGTTCCATCCCGGTTTTGCGCCCGCTGTCGACTCCGGGCACGTCGACGAGGTCTTCTTCAAGGGCGCGCACTCCGCCTCGAAGAGCGGTTTCGAGGGCTCGGCCCAGGACGGCACGACGCTGTCCGCCTGGCTGAAGGCCCGCGACATCGCCGACCTCGACGTCGTCGGCATCGCGACCGATCACTGCGTGAAGGCCACCGCACTGGACGGAGCGCGCGCGGGTTTCACAGTGCGGGTCCTGCTCGACTACACCGCCGGCGTCGCCGCCGACACCACGCGCACCGCGCTCGCCGAGCTGCGCCGGGCCGGTGTGGAGCTGAGCGGCGAACCTGTCGTCGCCGCCTGAAAGGCCGGGCCCCATGCCGCCTGAAAGGCCGGGCCCCATGTCGCAGGCTCCTGGGCAGGCCCTGTCGCCCTTGGCTGTGCTGTCGCAGGAGATCGGTCACGCCCGGGGAGGGTCTGGCTGCGCCAGGGGGCGAGCTGGACGTACGCGGATGAGATGCCGGCGCTGATACCGACGCGTCCGAGTGCCGACCGCCGCTGCCGTGGTGCCGGTACCTGTGCCCCGGGCAACGAACGGCCCGGAGCAACAGGGCGTTGCTGTGGGCCGGGACCTACGCCTTGTGGATCTTCCAGTCGGCGACGTTGGAGTTGCTGCGGTTGTAGTAGGCGTTGGTGCACACGTCGTACTTGCCGCCCGAGGCGGTGGTGCCCCCGTTGGTCTCCAGGAAGCCGCCGTTGTCGCCGTAGAGGTTGGCCAGGTGGACGGTGTCGCCGATGCGGACGTTCTGGTCGAGAGGGTTGGAGGTCTGGGCGAAGATCCGCCAGCGGCCGGTGCCCGTCGCCCGGTCCTTCGCCTGAGAGGTGAGGACGTTGAACTTGCCGCCGGAGTTCTTCTGGTCCGTAGTGGCGTGACCGTTGGTGTCCAGGTAGCCGCCGTCGCCGCCGTAGAGGTTGCGCAGGTGGATCAGATCGCCGCTGATGACCTCGGTGCCGGCGGCCTTGCCGGAGACCGAGAGAACCTCCCAGGTGCCCGTGCCCGTGCCCCGGGTGGGGGTGTCCGCGGTGGAGACCCCGTACTTCGCGCCGGAGTCGCCGGCACCGCCGTTGGTGTCGAGGTAGCCGCCCTGCCAGGAGTTGTAGCCGTTCTGCAGATGGATCCGGTCGCCGTACCTGAGCTCGTTCGCCACGTGTCCTCTTTCGCCGCCCCGGGATACACACTGACCGTGCCGGGCGCTCTTGCCGCTGGCACCGGCCCTATGAGAGCGGCGGAACAGGGGGTGGCGGTAGGCGGCGCAGTGGCCTGTGAGCCAATTCGACCATATGGGTTTACCCGACCCTTCCCGCCCTGTACCAAGGGGCCTCTCGCGCGCAGAAACCCTTCTCCATACAGGTGTTCACAACTCCGCGGCGCGGCACAACGACGGGAAACCAGCGCTGCCACCTCCCACACCGTCACCCACGAGGGTGAACGACGCCGCACCCGCATTGACGCCGGCCCTGCCGGCATGGACAGGCCCCGCCACCGGGGCCTTTGACACGAGGCCAAGTGGGACGGCTTCCGCGCCGTGTGTTTCGCCGTGCCCGGCCACCTCTACCTCCAGACCCGGCGCGGCACCGACCTGAGCGGTGCCTTCCCGAAATCGCCCGCGCCGCCGGGGACCTGGCCGGGGTGGAGCCGTAACCGTACTTCGCCAGGCCCGGGTTCGTACGGGCCCGGCGAACCCGCGGCCGCGAGTCCAGAAGTCCCTGCGCGAGTCACCCGAAGGGCCCGGCCAGACGGCCGGGCCCTTCGGGTGTGCGCGTGGCACCCCTTCGTGTTTTGGGCCCTCACTTGAGGTCGGATTCTTGGAACTCCCCCAGGTCAAACGCGGTAACAGTGGCTATTACCACGCCCCTGGCGGAAGTGCTCGATCCGGCGAGACGTTCACCCGGCCGGGCCGGGGTGTCTACGCGGACGACGGGTGAGTGCTCAGCAGCCTGCGGCCACGACGGTGATGTCGGGTACGGGCCCCGATCCGCGGCCTACGTACCCCGGCCTGACTTCGGCCGTCGAAAGGTCAGTGAGCCTCAAGGTGTAGGTGCCGGCGCCAGCACAGGTGTATGGGTATTGGTGGATCGTTCCCCCGCCATGGAGCGGATCTCCGGTGTGAAAGATGGTGCCCTCCTGCAGCACCTGCCCGTCCTTGCTGACGGAGTAGTGCCCTCGGATCACGCACACGACCTTGCTGTAGGCAAGGACACCCTTGTACTGGCAGTCGTTTTCGACCTTGACCACGGGATTACCTCCCGCAGAGGTGGCGAGACAGCCTTGGATTGCAGACCACCAACCCGGAGATCCGTAGCCCTCCTTGCGCTGGCATCCCTGCGGTGCTGGTGCTGCGGCGGCAGCAACGCGGTGAGCGGGCTTGGAATTGCTGTGGGGGAGTGAGGCAGCGTTCGCCTGAGCGCAGCTGAAGGCCGCCGCTGCGGCTACCGCGGCGACGGAGATTTTGGTGAGCTTGGGCAGCATGGTGGCCTCCTGTGAGCGGACCGGGTGACGTTTCGACCCGGATTGCGGCGCCCACGCTAGGAACGCTTTGACTGCTTCTACGGCCTTTAGGGGCTAAACCACCAGTTCAGGGGGCGCGGGAAGCGCACCTCCCAATGCTTCGCGCCCCGTGCGGCTGGTTTCTGCACGACGGGCCCGCCCGGCCTTGACCGGCCGGGAACGGCGATCAGCCACGTCGTCTCACACGCCTGTCGCTTCCTCATGCCCCGAGGTGACGTCGTCGGCGGAGCCCTCCGGTCTTGGGCCGCCGGCGTTTCGGAGGTTGTACTCGACAGTGCAGGCCTGGACGATGGTGCCGGTGTAGCGCAGGGCCGCGCCGACGGACAGGCCGAACAGGCCGCAGATGCAGCGGGGGTCACCGCCGGTGGCCCTCGGCCTCGTAGAGGAGGCGGTCCTCACGGAGCCGGCTGACGGCCCTTCACGAGTCACCCACACGAGTGCCGGCCGCCATCGGCCGGGAACCGGCCGTACGGTACGACCACCATGGCGATGAACGGTTCGATGGCATCACGACCACGCAGCCCCCATGCGCCCACCACCGCTTCGGAAAGCGAGCGCCCGTGCCCGTCATCGGTCCTGGCCGCGACGACCCCGAGTACGACAACTACGGCCCTACCTGGAAAACCCAGGACACCCCCTTCCGGCGGTGGCTGGTCGGGAAACTCACGGCGGCCGGCTTCCAGTACGCCAGGGACATGGCCATCTCCTGTGCCCCCGCCAATCGTTACCACGGCCTCAGCGATCTTGAGATGGGCACCATCGCCATTCTGACCGGCACCGGCATCGATGAAGTCCGGGCAGCCCACAAGCCCGACATCGCTGCCTGGATGCGCGAACAGGAGGTCCGCGATCACCCCGACCTCGCCGACCTCAACCGGATCGCCGAACGCCACTGACCCCTGGACCCGCCCCGGCGGGGCCGCGGGCGCGTACGTGCGGGGCGTCATGGGCGGGTGAGGATGCTGTGGCTGCCGACCCGGCGCCAGACGATGTGCCGGTGCCCGGCTGTGCACTCAGGTCCGTAGTGCCAGGTGGCACGGCCGTCGGGCGCCCAGGTCACTTCCCAGACGCCGCGCGTCGGGTGGACATGGTGCACGCGCAGGCCGGTCCGGAAGGCGCCGGTGCGCAGGTCGGGCACGAACGCGGTGGTGATCACGCGGCGGAACCGGCGCTGCTGGTCGGGGGTGAGGCGGCGCAGGTCGCCGGCGAGGCGTGGCAGCATCTCGAAGGTGAGCACCAGGTGGTCTCCTTCCGACAGCACGAAGCCCCCGGGGTCCGGGGGGCTTCGCGGCGGGACCATCCCGCACTTACATACGCCGCGAGCACGCGAGCGCGCGGAATCGCCTGTTTTCGTGTTTTGAGGCGTGTGGGACGCGTGTGGTGACCGCCCGGGAAGGCCGGGTCCTCGGCTGCCCCACCCCGTCGTCGGCTCCCCCAACGAGGCTTAGGACCGTGGCCGACTGGCGCCCGGAATGCAGCCCGTACGACAATCCGGTGGGCTGGGAACCGGCCGGCGAAGGCGCCCACCGTGCCGTGGCCCGGACCACCGTCTACAAGGCCGAAACAGATGCCGGCCGCAACCGGAGCGAGCACCGAACCCTCCACGGACTCCGCGACCAGGGATTCGCCCACGCACCCCACCACACTGTGGACCGTCCCCCAGACCTACGGCACCGGCCGCGATGTCGAGGTGCTGGCGATGCCGTACCTCCCGAACGACGGCACCGCGCCACGCACCCCCGAGCCGGAGTGGTCGACCTCAACCCCACGAAACATCACCGCGTTCGTGAGCAGGGCGTTGAACTTCATCGCCTTCTCCTGCTCGATGGGGTCGTTGTCGGCGAGGACGCCCTGGTTGCCGAAGCCGACCCGCTGGGAGAACCGGTTGAACGACTCGACCTTGTTCGTCGCGGCCGTCACCCGCCGGCGAAGCGGCGCGTCCGAGAGGTAGCGCAGCAGCTGCACCGTGCGGATCACCCGGCCGACCGCGCGGAACGCGGTGTAGGTGGAGTTCTTGTGCGAGCCCGACCGCAGCCGCTTCAGCAGCGTCGACGAGGAGACGGCGCCCTCACGCACGGAGACAGCGAGGTCAGCTGGGCGGATCGCGGGTTTGTTCCGGCGTGGGCGCGGCCGTGGTGGCGCTGGTCCAGCTGGCGAGTATGCCGAGTGCTTCGGCAGAGGGGGAGGCGGGTTCGGGGGTGTAGATGGCGAGGCTCTGCTCGGGGTCGTCTTCGGTGGCGAGGACGACGTAGTCGAGGGTGAGGTCGCCGACGAGGGGGTGATGCAGGCGTTTGGTCCCGGTGGTGTGGGCGCGGACGTCGTGGTCGGCCCAGAGCCTGCGGAATACGTCACTGTGCAGGGACAGCTCACCGATCAGTTCGGTGAGCTGCGGATCGTCGGCGTGGCGTCCGGCGTACAGACGCAGGCCCGCCACCGTGTCCCGGGCGGCCTTCTCCCAGTCGGTGTAGAGGCTGAGAGCAGCCTGGTCGAGGAAGACGAAACGGGCGAAGTTCCGGTCGCGGTGCGGGCGGGAGGCGAAGTCCGCGAACAGGGCATAGCCGAGCCGGTTGGCGGCCAGGACGTCCAGGCGCCGGCCCTGGACGACGGCGGGAACACGGAGCGCGTCCAGGGCCCGGTAGAGGACGGGGCGGACTCTTTGCGGGGCGAGCGGGCGCTTGCGCCGGGCCCGAGCGGCCCCGGTGGTGGGCTGGGCGAGGTCGAAGAGGTGAGCGCGTTCGGTGTCGTCCAGGTGCAGAGCGCGCGCGACGGCGTCAAGGACGGCCTCGGAGACGCCTTGGGTGCGGCCTCGTTCCAGACGGATGTAGTAGTCGACGCTGACCCCGGCGAGCTGGGCGACTTCCTCTCGGCGCAGACCCGGAACGCGGCGGGGCCCGGCGTGGGGGGTGAAGCCCGCCTGTTCGGGGGTGATCCGGGCCCGGCGGCTGCGCAGGAACTCGCGGATCTCGCTGCTGCGGTCCATGCGTCCACCGTACGGCGCGCCCGTCGGCCTGCCGGGCAGCGAAAGGGGTACTGCCGGACCCCCGGACGAACGCGCCCCCGCACGGGCCCCCGCGGCGGGTCGGCGGGTGGTTGCCTGGATGGCGGGCCTGCTGCACCGCACCGATCAGGGCACTGGCAGGCCGACGGCCCTCTCACCTGCTGTGACCCGACGTGGGTGAGACCGCCTGCCCCGCAGAAACAAGGGAAGATCCATGGCTTCGAAACTGACCGGCACCGTCGCCCTCGTCACCGGCGCGAGCAGCGGTATCGGCGCCGACACCGCCCGCCAGCTCGCCGACCAGGGCGCCACGGTCGTTCTGGTGGCCCGCCGCAAGGACCGCCTTGAGACGCTGGCCGCCGAGATCACCGAGGCCGGCGGCACCGCGCTGGCGGTGGAGGCGGACATCACCGACCGCGACCGGGCCGAAGCAGCCGTACGGCAGACGGTGGAGCGGTTCGGGCGGCTGGACATTCTGGTCAACAACGCCGGGCTGATGCTGCTGGGACCGGTCGTCGGTGCGGATCCCCAGGAGTGGGAGCGCATGATCGCCGTCAACGTCCAGGGCCTGCTGCACACCACTCACGCCGCACTGCCGCACCTGCTCAAGGCAGCCGGGGAGGGCCCGCGGCAGGTCGCCGACATCGTCAACATCAGCTCGATCGCCGGCCGCCAGGCGTGGGCGAGCTACGGGGTCTACAACCTCACCAAGTTCGGCGTGAACGGCTTCACCGAGTCGCTGCGCCAGGAGCTGGCCGGCCGCCATGTGCGGGTGGGTGTCCTGGAGCCGGGCGCCGTCGACACCGAGCTGGGCTCGCACAACAACGAGACGATCCACGCCGAGATCCTCGGCCCGTTCAACGCACAGCACGAGCGCCTCGTCCCCGCGGACATCGCTGACGGGATCACCTACATGGTGACCCGATCCCGGCACGCGGCGATCGCCGAACTGTGGGTCATGCCCACCGACCAAGCCTGATCACCGCTCACCTCACCGCCAAGACGGAGGAGTTCCTGATGAAGCACGTATCGCTGGGCGGGCTGGACGTCTCGCGCATCGGCCTGGGCGCCATGACCATGGCCGGCACCTACACCACCGGCGGAGGGCTCGATGACAGCGAGTCGATCCGCACCATCCACCGGGCACTGGACCTCGGCGTCACGCACATCGACACCGCCGAGATCTACGGCCCCTTCCACAGCGAAGAAGTCGTCGGCAAGGCCATCAAGGGCCGGCGCGACCAGGTCGTCGTGGCCACCAAGTTCGGTCTGGTCTCCCACTCCGGCGACAGCCCGGCCCCGGGCGTCACCGACAGCAGCGCCGCCAACGTGAAGGCCGCCGTCGAGGGATCCCTCAAGCGGCTCGGCACCGACCACATCGACCTGCACTACCAGCACCGCGTCGACCCGAACACGCCCATCGAGGAGACCGTCGGCGCCCTGGCCGAGCTGGTCGCCGAGGGCAAGATCCGCCACATCGGGCTCTCCGAGGCCAGCCCCGCCACGATCCGCCGCGCATACGCCGTGCACCCGGTCGCCGCCCTGCAGACCGAATACTCGCTGTGGACCCGTGATGTCGAGGCCGAGATCCTGCCGCTGCTTCGCGAGCTCGACATCGGGTTCGTTCCCTACTCGCCGCTCGGGCACGGCCTGCTGACCGGGCAGATCCGCAGCGTCGACGACTTCGCCGACGACGACTGGCGCAAGACCAACCCGCGCTTCACCGGCGAGAACTTCCAGCGCAACCTGGCCATCGTCGACGAGGTGCGGGCCATCGGCGCCGAGGTCGGCGCTACGCCGGCGCAGACCGCGCTGGCGTGGCTGTTGACCCGCGGCGACGACATCGCCCCCATCCCCGGAACCCGGCGGGTCGCACGCGTTGAGGAGAACACAGCCGCCGACAGCATTGAGCTCAGCGCCGCTCAGCTCGACCGCCTGGACGACCTCACACACGCCGCGGGCGAGCGTCACGACGAGGCGAACATGGCCAGCATCGACTGGCGATCTGACGCCCCGGCGACGTGCTGACCCGTCGCACCCGACCAACCCGCATCTATTCACTCACTTCACTGATCACTGAAAAGGTTCCTCATCATGTCCAAGGTTCTCGTTGTCGTAGGCCACCCCGACCTGTCCCAGTCGAAGGCCAACAGGGCCTTGGTGGACGCCGTCCGCGAGCTGGCCCATGTCACCGTGCACGACCTCTCGCCGCCTACCCTGACTTCCAGCGTGGTGTTGTACCAGAACACCGGGTGCTGGAAGACGATCACGTCGTGGTCGGCCAGCAGTGCCTGCTCGGCGTCGACGTCGAATGCGGCGACCTCCTGCTCAGGAGGGAACGCCCCGCCCTTGGGCTTGAAGGAGCGCGACCCGCAACGCTCGTGGAACTTCCGTGCCAGGCCACCACGCCCTCGGGGTCCAGCGCTTCGTCCCAGTCGTCGGCGGGGTCTTCCGCACCGGGATGCCGGCCCCACTTGTAGAACTGGTAGCCGGCGTAGTCCACGCGGTCGCGGACCTTCCCGCCCAGCAGGGCGTGCACGGGGACCCCCGGTTCCCGTCCGTAGGCGTCCAGGGCCGCGGTCTCGAAGGCGGAGATGATGCTCAGCCGCATCTTCTCGCTGGTCAGCACGCCCCGGTAACCGCTGGCATTCGGAGGGGGTCGACCACACGGTTCTCGCCCCCTCGCCCCAGGCCGCGGATGGTGTTCACCGCGCCGACCGGCCGGCCCTTCGGTGAAGGTGTCAAGAGTGCGGCGTAGGGCAATGGTTCGAGAAGCCCACCAGGCCGCGCTGGGCAGAGACCTTCCACCTACGGGACCAACAGCCTCCCGCCTTCGCCGGAGTCGCGAGCCTGACCCGGCGAGCGCGGGCTCACGGGCCGGGCGGGGAGACGCCTACTTCTTCGGCCAGTTCGCGGAACCTCAGCCCGGCCTGACTCTGGTACCGCGGGTTCCAGGCGACCGCGAGGCCCAGCGGGGGCTGGGGGCCCGAAGTGATCAGCTCCCGGAACTCCACACCGTCGCGGCCCTTGCGTGCGGCGCTGGAAGGGACAAGGGCGACGCCCATCCCACTGCCGACCAGGAAAAGTACCGTCTCGACCTGCACGGCCTCCTGCGCCACCTTCGGCGTCACCCCGGCCTCCTGGAACAGCATCGTCGACAGGGCGTGCAGGCCGGGAATGGCGTGCTGGGTGTAGTCGATGAACGGCTCGTCCGACAGGTCGTTGAGGGTGATCCGCTTCTGACGGGTGAAGCGGTGCCCGGTGGGCAGGGCGAGGACGAAGCGGTCGGCCTCGACGGTGACGTACTGGAGGTCGCTGCGCCGGGTGAGAGGGACGCGGACGATGCAGACATCCAGCGTGTGGCGCTCCAGGGAGTCGATGAGGCCGGTATTGGTGTCTTCGGTGAACTTCAGGGCCACACCCGGGTAGGTCCGGCTGAAGGCGGGGAGCAGCAGCGGCAGCAGCCGGTTCTTCGCGGAGCCTACGAAGCCCACGCGCAGGTTGCCGGTGGCCCCCGCCGCCGTGGACTCCGCGACCCGCGCCAGCTCCGTGGAGTGGAAGACGACGGCACGGGCGTGCTCCAGGGCGGCTTCGCCGGCCGAGGTCAGTTCGACGCTGTGGGTGGAGCGCAGGAAGAGCTTGGCACCGATCTCATCCTCCAGCTTGCGGATGGAGACCGACAGCGGGGGCTGCGTCATGTGCAAACGCTCGGCCGCCGTACGGAAGTTGAGGGTTTCGGCCACCGCCAGGAAGTGCCTGAGCTGCCGCAGCTCCATGGTGATACCTCTCATGTATCAAGAATTGGCGAAAACCCCTTGAGCATTGTATGACCGTGCAGAGATCGGCATGGTGGCTCGCACCACACGCGCACTGACAGTGCACCAAGGGAGCCGCCCCATGTCAGCCGTGCCCTCCACGCCCGTACCGACGGGTTTCGAGCACGCCTTCCGCCCGCGTTCGGTCGCCGTCATCGGTGCCTCTGACGACCCCGGCCGTATCTCCGGCCGGGCACTGCACTACCTGCGCCGCGCCGGTTACCAAGGCGCTATCTACCCGGTCAACCACAAGCGCACGACGGTGCAGGGGCTGGCCGCCTACCCGTCCCTGGGCGCGGTGCCCGAGGTCCCGGACGTGGCGCTGATCGCCCTTCCGTCAGGGCTGCTCAAGCAGGCGGTCACCGACTGTGTGGCCAAGGGCGTGGGCGCCGCGGTCATCTACGCCGCGGGTTTCGCGGAGACCGGCGAGGACGGACAGGCGGTCCAGGAGGAGCTCGCCGGCATCGCGCGGCGCGGGAACCTGCGGCTGTTCGGCCCCAACTGCCTGGGGCTGCTGCACGCGGCCAGCGGTTTCGTCGGCACCTTCAGCAGCGCCTTCGACGAGGAGATCCCTCCTGGGGGCAGCGTCGCGGTGGTCAGTCAGAGCGGTGCCTATGGCGGCCACCTTGCCTACCTGTGCCGCCGCCGCAACGTCGGCGTCGGCTACTGGGTGTCCACCGGCAACGAGGCGGGCACCGACGTTGCCGAGTGCATCCACTGGCTCGCTCTGCAGGACGACGTCTCGGTGATCCTCGCCTACGCCGAAGGAGTGCGGGATGCCGGGCGGCTGCGCACCGCGCTGGCGGTGGCGCACGAGCAGCGCAAGCCGGTGGTCTTCATGAAGGTCGGCTCCTCCAGTGCCGGTGCCGCCGCCGCACAGTCGCACACCGCCTCGCTGGTGGGCAGCGACGCCGTCCACGACGCGCTCTTCCGCCAGTACGGCGTGCACCGCGCCCGGACCACCCAGGAACAGGTCGACCTGGCCTACGCGTGCAGCCGGGGCGTGTTGCCGGCCGGGCGCCGGGTGGGCATCGTCACGGTCTCCGGCGGCTTCGGCGTGCAACTGTGCGATGCCGCCGAGCGGTACGGGCTCGACGTCGCCGGGCTCCCCGATCAGGCCCGCGCCCGGCTGCGCGGGATCAACCCGATGGGCAGCGACGACAATCCCTGTGACACCACCGCGGGCTGGCTCAACGACATGAGCCTGATCACCGACACCTTCGGCGTCATGTACGCGCAGGGCGACTACGACAGCGTGATCGGCTCGTTCACCATGCTGCCGGACTCCCCCACCTACGGCGAGGGCATCAAAGAGGCCATCCGCAAGGGCACCTCAGACTTCATGGACCGGCCGACCGTGCTGTGCATGGAGGCGCGCCCCGAGGTGGTGCGGTCCTACGAGGATGCCGGCTTCCTCGTCTACGACGACTCCGAGCGGGCCGTCGCCACGCTCGACGGCCTCGCCCGTCTGCGGGAGGGCTTCGAGCGCCCGCTGCCCGCATCCGGTGGGATGGAGGCGCTGCGCAGCGAACTGCCGGGCGGACCACTGTCCGAGGCCGCCGCGCAGGAGCTGCTGGCTTCGGCGGGCGTACCGTTCCCGGCGTCCAAGGTGGTGACGTCGGCGGCAGAGGCTGCCGAGGCCGCGGTGCGGATCGGCCTTCCGGTCGTCATGAAGATCGTCTCGCCCGACATCCCGCACAAGACCGAGATCGCCGGGGTCGTGCTCGGCGTCACGGACGCGGATGCCGCCGCGGCGCAGTTCACCGTGCTCACCGAACGCGCCGCCACGGCCCGGCCCGACGCCCGCGTGGAGGGGGTGCTCGTCTCGAGGACGGCGCCGCGCGGGGCCGAGGTCATTGTGGGCGCGCGCCGCGACCCGGTCTTCGGCCCGGTGGTCATGTTCGGGACCGGCGGGGTGCAGGCCGAACTGTTCCGCGACGTCGCTACCCGGGTCGGCGCCGTCGACCGGGCCGAGGCGCTGCAGATGATCGCCGAGACTCGCGGACACGCCCTGCTGACCGGCTTCCGCGGTCTGCCTCATGCCGATGTGGACGCCATCGCCGACCTGCTGGTGACCGTCTCGGCGTTCGCCGTCGCCAACGCCGACCGGATCGAGACGCTGGAACTGAACCCGGTGGTCGTCCGCGAGGCCGGCCAGGGTGTGCTGGCGCTGGACGCCTTGGTGGTGCCGCGCCAGGGGACGTCATGACGACGGACCCGCGAAAGCTGCTGCGGCGGGAGTTCGCGCCGGTCCGGCAGCGGTACACCGCCCAGGACTCCCGCCTCTACGCGCTGAGTCTCGGCCTCGGCGCCGATCCGCTGGACGCCCGTCAGCTGGCGTACGTCTACGAGGAGGGCCAGCGCGTCTTTCCCACCATGCCGAACGTGCTCGGCTACCCCGGTTTCTGGGCCCGCGAGCCGGACACCGGCATCGACTGGCGGCGGCTGCTGCACGTCGAGCAGTCGATGACGCTGCACACACCGCTGGCACCCGAGGGCGACGTCGTGGGCCACAACCGGGTCACTGGCGTCGTGGACAAGGGCGTGGCCAAGGGTGCGCTGCTCTACCAGCAGCGTCAGATCCTCGACGCCGGCAGCGGGCGGCTGCTGGCCGAGGTGGGCCAGGTCAGTCTGTTGCGCGGGGACGGCGGCTGTGGCAGCACAACTGACGCCGCTCCCCCGCCGCACCGGCAGCCCGACCGGGCACCGGACGCGGTGCACGACCTGCCGACCCTTCGGCAGGCGGCGCTGCTCTACCGGTTGAACGGCGATGCCAACCCGGTGCACGCCGACCCCGGGACCGCGCGGGCGGCCGGGTTCGAGCGGCCGATCCTGCACGGGCTGTGCACCTTCGGCGTGGCCGTACACGCGCTGCTGGCCGGCGCCCTGGACTGGGGCGAGTCCAGGCTGCACCGGGTTCGGGTCCGCTTCACCGCCCCTGTCTTCCCCGGGGAGACGCTGCGGACCGAGTCCTGGACCGACGGCGATGTCGTGTCCTTCCGCACCACCGCCATCGAACGCGGCGCGGTCGTCCTGGACGCCGGCCGAGCCGACCTGATCTGACCTGACGCACAGGAGCCGCATCATGGATCTGGAACTCAAGGACAAGACCGCGATCATTACCGGCTCGGCCCGGGGGCTGGGCGCCGCGACGGCCCGTCGCCTGGCGCAGGAGGGTGCGCGCGTCGTCGTCACCGATATCGACGGTGAGGGCGCGGAGGCCACCGCCAAAGAGCTGGCCGGACTCGGCCACCGCGCGATCGCCGTGCGCGCGGACATCACCTCGGGCACGGACGTGGATGCCCTGATGGCTGCCGCTGCCGAGGAGTTCGGCGGGGTGCACATCCTCGTCAACAACGCCGGCTTCCCCCGCGACACCCTGCTCACGAAGATGACGGACACCGACTGGGACACGGTGATCGAGGTGATTCTCAAAGGATCGTTCCTGGTCACCCGCGCCGTCATGCCGCGTCTGATCGAGCAGCGCTGGGGGCGGGTGGTCAACATCTCCTCGCGCAGCTACCTGGGCAACCCGGGCCAGGCGAACTACTCAAGCGCCAAGGCGGGCATTGTCGGCTTCACCCGTGCGCTCGCCGCGGAGCAGGGCCGCTACGGCATCACCGTCAACGCCGTCGCCCCGGGCTTCATGGAGACCGAGGCCGTCCGCTCCCTGGGCCACTACGAGAAGATCCGGGAGAAGGCCGTCGCCGCCCAGCCGCTGCGCCGCACCGGGCAGCCCTCGGACATCGCGGACGCGGTGGCGTTCCTCACCTCGGAGCGCGCCTCGTTCATCACCGGCGAAACCCTGCACGTGACCGGTGGCCGGTTCGGCTGACCGGTCCGGCCCGGTCGGCCGCCGGCGCCCTGCCATCCACCGGGCCGCCCCGCGCGGGGCCCAACCTCGCCACCGCGCGCACGTCCGCGGGTGTCACCGCTTCCACCCACCCGCCGCGAAACGCACCGCTCCCCCTCCCCCAGGCTCACCCCATGATGTCAACGGAGATATCTCATGCCCGCTTCCCGTGAAGCCGTCGCCGGGGCGGCACGCCCCGCCGGCTCCGCAGCGTCCCCCGGCCGCAGCAGAGCACGCTTCTTGATCGTCGCGATGCTGTTCGTGGTCTCCACGCTCAACAACGCCGACCGCGCCATCCTGTCGATCACCGGCACGGAGATCCAGGACGGCATCGGCATCAGCGACATCACCCTCGGCTACCTGTTCTCCGCCTTCTCCTGGGCCTACATGCTGGCCCAGTTGCCCGGCGGCTGGATCGTGGACAAGTGGGGCGCCCGCAAGGTGTACGCGGGCAGCATCTTCGTGTGGTCGGTGACCACACTGCTCCAGGGCTTCGTCCCGCTGTTCGGGCTCGCCTCGGCGATGATCGCGCTGTTCGTCCTGCGGCTCGCGGTGGGCCTGGCCGAGGGCCCTGCCTACCCCACCAACGGCCGGGTCGTGGCAACCTGGTTCCCTGCGGCCGAACGGGCTACCGCCTCGGCGATCTTCAACTCCTCGCAGTACGCGGCGCCGGTCGTCTTCACCCCCTTCATGGCATGGCTCACCCACGGCTGGGGCTGGCCCTCGGCGTACTTCGTGATGGGCGGCATCGGCATCGCGCTCAGCGCCTGGTGGTGGGTGGCCTACCGCCAGCCCCGTGAGCACCGGGGCGTCAACCAGGCCGAGCTGGACCACCTCATCGAGGGCGGCGCGCTCGTCGACATCGAGAAGGCCGCGTCGGTCGGCACCAAGACCGGGGTCAGCACCTGCTCCGTGGTCCGGCAACTCCTCAGCAGCCGGCTGATGATCGGGCTCTGCACGGGCCAGTTCTTCATCGCCACACTCGTCTACTTCTTCCTCACCTGGTTCCCGATCTACCTCATCAAGGAACTCGGCATGCCGCTGCTGGAGGCGGGCTTCACCGCGTCCATCCCGGCGCTTTTCGGCTTCATCGGGGGCATCCTGGGCGGTCTGCTCTCCGACGGGCTGCTGCGCCGGGGCATATCGGTGACCGCGGCCCGCAAGATCCCCATCGTCGCCGGGCTGGCCCTGTCCACCTGCATCATCGCGTGCGCCTGGACCTCGTCCAAGACCGTGGTCATCGCCTTGATGGCGATCGCGTTCTTCGGCAAGGGACTGGGCAGCCTCGGCTGGACCGTCCTCTCGGACACCTCCCCCAAGGAGGCCGCAGGGCTCTCCGGCGGTCTGTTCAACGCCCTTGCCAATCTGGCCGGCATCACCACCCCGATCATCATCGGCTACGTCGTCGACGTCACCGGGTCCTTCGACGGCGCGCTGTACTTCGTCGGCGCCTCCGGCCTTGCTGCGGCGCTGTCCTTCCTGCTGGTCGTCGGCCGGATCGAGCGCATCCAGTTGAAGGGGGCCGCCCAGTGACGGCCCCGAGCGAGTACGCCTCCTGGATCGGCCGGTGTGAAGAGGCCGAGGACACGCTGAGCGCGGACACCGTCCGGGGGCTGACCGCTGTCCTGGACCATGAACCGGAGAGTCCGGACGACGCGCCGCCGCTCCTCGCCCACTGGCTCTGCTTTCTTCCCCGCACGCCGCAGAGCGGGCTCGGCCCCGACGGGCACCCGAGACGTGGCGGCTTCCTGCCATCGGTCCGACTGCCCCGCCGCATGTGGGCCGGAGGCGACCTGTGGTTCTCCGCGCCGCTGCGCACCGGCGTTCCCGTCCGCCGCACCTCGGAGATCGTGGATGTACGGGAGCGCGAGGGGCGCAGCGGGCCGCTGGTCTTCGTCACCGTCGACCACAAGCTGCGGCAGGATGGCGCCCTCGTCCTCACCGAGCGGCAGGATGTCGTCTACCGAGAAGCCCCGAGCGGGGCCACGGCGGCTGCCGGGGGCACGCGGGAGCGGCCGGCGGAGGAGCCGCCGCCCGGTGCGTGGCAGCGCTCCCTCGTCCCGGATCCAGTGCTGCTGTTCCGCTATTCGGCGCTGACCTTCAACGGCCATCGCATCCACTACGACCGCACCTACGCCCAGCAGGAAGAGGGTTACCCCGGGCTGGTCGTCCACGGGCCGCTGACAGCGACACTGCTGCTGGACCTCTACGTCCGGCAACAGCCCGCCGCCCATGTCACCGGGTTCCGGTTCCGTGGCCTGCGCCCGGGCTTCGACGGCCGGGAGCTGACCCTGCACGGCACACCGACCGGGACCGGCGCATCCCTGTACGCGGCCGACGACCAGGGCCGGACCGTGATGAGCGCGGAGGTGGACGCCTCATGAGCGCTCACCACGCCGCGGCCCTGCGGTCGCTGCTGTTCGTCCCGGCCGACAACGAGCGGCTGCTGTCCAGGGCCCAGCTGCGCGGCGCGGACGGATTGATCCTCGACCTGGAGGACGCCGTCCCGGCATCGGGCAAGGAGCGGGCGCGACGGGCCCTGCCCTCCCACATCGCCCGGCTGGCCGCCGAGGTCCAGTACCTGGTGGTGCGGACCGGCTCGGCGCGCGAGGACTGGGAGAAGGACCTACGGGCGGCGGTCCGCCCCGGCCTGCGGGCGGTGATGCTGCCCAAGACCGAGTGTCCCGGGCAGCTCACCGAGGTGGCCGCGTTCCTCGACGCGCTGGAGCGAGAACGCGGGCTGCCCGTCGGCTCGGTCGGGCTGATCGCGCTGATCGAGTCCCCGGCCGCGCTGTTCGCATTGGCGGCTCTGGCGGAAGCGTCGCCGAGGGTGTGCGCACTGGCGCTCGGCAGCGAGGACTTCGCCCAGTCGCTGGGCATCGCGCCCACACCACTCGTGCTGACCGAACCGTGCCGCTGGATCGCGCTGGCCGCCTCGGCCGCCGGCATCGGCTCCTTCGCGCTGCCGCTGTCCCTGGCCGTCCTGGACCGGCCCGAGGCGCTCGCCTACGCCGCCCGGCAAGCGCGTGAGCTGGGCGTCACCGGTGCTCTGTGTGTTCACCCGGCGCAGGTCGCCGCGGTCAACGCCGCGTACGCGCCCGGCGACGCGGAGATCGCCTGGGCACGCCGGGTGGCCGACGCCTGGGACGCCGCCTGCGGCGACGGTGGCGGCCCGGGTGTCATCCGCGTCGACGGCCTGATGGTCGACGCGCCCGTCCTGCGCCGCGCGCGCGCCCTTCTGCTCTCTCTGCCCCCGGCGGACGCCGCGGGACACACAGTGACCATCGACCATGGAGGTGACCGATGAGCGGCGCACACGTCCGCCTTCGGACAGCGGACCGGGTGGCGACGGTCGTCTTCGACAACCCACCGCTGCACGTGTGGAACGCGGCCATGACCCGTGGGCTGGCCGAGGCGCTGGACACCGTCGAGGACGACCCTTCCGTCGGCGTGGTGGTGCTCACCGGGGCCGGGGACCGGGCGTTCTGCGCGGGCTCGGACATCGTCGAGTTCGCCCCGATGCGGGCGCCGGGCGAAGCGGTGACGAAAAAACTCCGTCCACAGCAGGCGCTGTTCGCGCGGCTGGCGTCCTTCCCGAAGCCGACGATCGCCGCGTTGAACGGACACACGCTCGGCGGCGGCCTGGAGATCGCGGTCTGCTGCGACCTGATCGTCGCCGAGGAAGACATCAGCATCGGATCGCCGGAGATCACACTCGGCGTCTTCCCCGGCAGCGGCGGCACGTTCCGGGTCGCCCGCCGCATCGGGGCCGGGCGCGCCAAGGAGATGCAGCTGCTGGGCGAGCCGGTGGACGCGGCGACGGCGCTCACCTGGGGCCTGGTCAACCGGGTGGTGCCGCGCGGCGGGGCGCATTCCGCCGCACTGGAGCTGGCGCAGGTCCTGCTGCGGCGCCCGCTCCGGTCGATGGCGCTGTGCAAATCGCTGATCGACGTCGCGTACGACCTGACCGAGGAGGAGCTGATCGAGCGTTCGCTGGAGGCCGGCGACGAGGCGTTCACCTCCGCCGAGAGCGCCGAGGGCGTCCAGGCGTTCCTCGCCAAGCGCGCCCCCGACTTCCGGGCCGCGTCCGAGAGCACCGTCCGGAAGGCGTCCGAGAGCACCATGGAGAAGGAGAGTCCCGCATGACCCGCGCGGCGATCGTCGCCCCCGTCCGTACCCCCATCGGCGCCTTCGGCGGCAGCCTGCGCCCGGTGCCCGTCGAGAAGCTGGGCTCAGCCGTCGCGACGGCGGCGGTGGAGCGCGCCGGGATCGATCCGGCCCTGATCGAGGATGTGGTCTTCGCACAGTCCTACGCCGGCAGCGAGACGCCGTGCGTAGGCCGCTGGATCGCGCTGGAGGCCGGATTCCCGGTCGAGGTCGCCGGGATGCAGCTGGACCGGCGCTGCGGCGGCGGTCTCCAGGCCGTCGCCACGGCGGCGATGATGGTGCAGTCCGGAGCGGCCCAAGTCGTCATGGCGGGCGGCGTTGAGAGTATGAGCAACGTCGAGTACTACACCACCGACATGCGCTGGGGCGGACGCTTCGGCTCCACCGTCTTCCACGACCGGCTCGACCGCGGGCGGGAACGCGCCCAGCCGGTGGAGCGGTTCGGGAGGATCTCCGGCATGATCGAGACCGCCGAGAACCTGGCCCGCGACTACGGAATCACCCGCGAGGAGGCCGACGCCTACGCGGTCCGCAGCCAGCGACGGGCGGCAGCGGCCTGGGACTCGGGCGCCTTCGCACGCGAGGTCGTCCCGGTGACGGTGCCACAGCGCAAGGGCGACCCGGCGGTCTTCGCCCGCGACGAGGGGATGCGTCCCGACACCTCGGTAAAGAAACTCGCACGGCTGCGCACGGTCGAGCCCGGCGGCACCGTCACACCGGGCAACGCCTGCCAGCAGAACGACGCCGCCGCAGCCTGCCTGATCGTCGCCGAGGACCAAGTGGAGCGGCTGGGCCTGACCCCGATCGCCTATCTGAGCGGCTGGGCCGCGGCCGGATGCGAGCCCTCCCGCATGGGCATCGGCCCCGTCCCCGCCACCGCCAGGCTGCTGAAGCGGCTGGGCCTGACCCTGGCGGACATGGACCTGATCGAGGTGAACGAGGCGTTCGCCTGCCAGGTGCTCGCGGTGCTCAAGGAGTGGGGCATCGACGACGCGGAGCGGGTCAACGTCAATGGTTCCGGCATCTCGCTCGGCCACCCCGTCGGGGCGACTGGCGTGCGCATCATGACCACGCTGCTGCACGAACTGGAGCGCCGTGACGCCCGGTTCGGACTGGAGACCATGTGTATCGGAGGAGGCCAGGGCATTGCAGCCGTCTTCGAACGTGTCTGAGGAGCGCCGCGGCCCGCTGGCCGGACTGCGCGTCGTGGAGGTCTCAGCCTTCGTGGCGGCCCCGTTGGCGTCCATGACGCTGGCACAGTTGGGCGCCGAGGTGATCCGCATCGACCCGGCCGGCGGGAACATCGACCACCACCGCTGGCCGGAGACCGAGCACGGCCAGAGCCTGTACTGGGCCAGCCTCAACAAGGGCAAACGATCCGTCACCCTGCCCTTGGACACCCCCGGGGGGCAGCGCGCGGCGGCCGACATCATCTGCGCGGGCGGCGAGGGCGCGGGCATCCTGATCACCAATCTGCCCGCCCGGGGCTGGCTCAGCTACGACCAACTGTCCGCGCGGCGGCCCGACCTGATCATGATGCGGCTGCTGGGCGACCACGACGGCTCCCCCGCCGTGGACTACACCGTCAACTGCGCCAGCGGTTTCCCCCACGCGACCGGCACCGGTCCGGAGCCGGTCAATCACGTGCTGCCGGCCTGGGATGTGGCCGCGGGGCTCTACCTGACAGTGGGCCTGCTGGCTGCGGAGCGCAGGCGGCAGACGACCGGGCGGGGCCAGGAGGTCACTCTCGCCCTGTCCGACGTCATGCTCGCCACCGTCGGCAACTTGGGCTATATCGCGGACGTGCAGATCAACGGCGCCTCACGCGAACCGATCGGCAACAGCCTCTACGGGGCCTTCGGACGGGACTTCCGCACCGCAGATGGGCGCTCGGTGATGGTCGTGGCCCTCACCACCCGGCAGTTCCGGGCTCTGGGCCGGGCCACCGGGCTCGCCGAGAAGCTGGAGATGACCGGCCCGCTGATGGACGTCGACCTGACGACGGAAGGCGGCCGGTATGCCGCCCGGCACGCCATCGCGGCAGTGCTGGAGCCCTGGTTCGCGGGAAGGACCCTGGCCGAGGTGCGCGCGGTGTTGCACGGCTCCGGGGCGCTGTGGGGTCCGTACCAGACGTTCCGGCAACTGGTCGAGGAGGACCCACGCTGCTCGACGGAGAACCCGCTGTTCTCCTGGATCGAGCAGCCGGGCATCGGCACACTGCTGACTCCCGGCTCACCCCTGGTCTTCTCCGGTGACCCGGCACCGGTGGCCACGCCAGCACCCCGGCTCGGTGCGGATGCCGGTACCCTCCACGGCTCTGTCCCGCCCGACAGTCACATGATCAACGACTTCTGCTAGGACCCCTAAGTTGGGCTTTGGCTGCCGAGACCTGACCATTGTGAAGAGCCGGAGAGCTCCGGCCGGGGCCGTCAGCGACCTTCGCGTCGGGACGGCTCGGCAGGGGGCCTGGCCTGCCCGTCTCCTTGGTGACGGGCAGGCCGGGCGTCGCGTCTACGGTTCGGCCAGGTGGTCGGGCCGGTACTTGCCGTCAGCCGCGAGGTGGTTCTTCGCGGTCACTCCACCAGAGGGGACCGGCCGATGGCGTGGTCTTCCGGTTCGCCGGCCGGAGCCCCTTCGAGGTACGCCAGCCAGGGCGGTGGCCTGCCCGAAGCGGTCAGCAGTCCGTGGCATCATCTGTGATCGACTGCCCCAGTGGCTACGTGCGTATCTGCCCCGAGATCAACCTCGGTGGTCAGCCGTGGGTCAAGCGCGCGGTCGAGAGCACCGCGAAGGACCTGCCCACAGCCATCCGCGACCGGGGCAGCCCGGTGCGCGACAACTCCGCCCGCACCGCCCGCGCCTACGAGAAGCGCAACTTCGCCGGACGATGGGTGTGCGTCACCAAGAGCGGCGGCCCCATCCACGACCTGCGTGGCTACAGCCTCAACGACCAGACCCGCGATCATCCCGCTTCAGGTTGTTCACCAGTTTTGACCTCACGGAGGAGCTGAACCCTCAGCCCGCCGGCGGCTATGGGATGTCCGTGGTCTCGCTGCGTCCGTCTCGCGGCCCGAAGGCTGTGAGGGCATCGGCATCGGTTGCCTGCGCTCGGAGGAAGTAGTCGGCCCACTGGGTGATTTCGGGATAGGAGGAGTCCCGGGTCACTTGGTCGATCGCGGCCTCGATATCGAAGTTCGTGGTCCGCAGTTCGACGCCGGGGCCAAGGAGCGCCCAGTGGGCTCCGGTCCGTCCGTAGGGCATACCGACGCTGCCGGGGTTGATGACGAGTCGTCCGTGGGCGAGGCGGATGAACGGCATGTGGGTGTGGCCGAGGACCACCGTGCGGACGTCGGCGTCGAGCTCGCTGAAGACTTCTTGCCAACGGTCGAGACGGGAGTCGACCAGTACGACTTCCTCATCGTCCCGAGGAGTGGCGTGGCAGAACAGGACCCTCCCCATGCCTTGCAGGGGCAGGGAGAGCGTTTGAGGCAAGCGGGCGAGGAGTTCAAGGTGATCTGCGCGCAGTTGCTCGGCAGCCCAGGGAGCGATCGGGTCCGGGATGGCGTCGCGCCGGCCACGGCGGTATTCGAGGAGCTCGCGGTCGGCGTTCCCACTGACCCAGGCGACACGGTCTCCGAGCTTGGTCAGCCGGTCCAGCACCTGGGCCGGTTGCGGGCCGGCCGTGATGTCGCCGGTGAGCACGACGCGGTCCGCAGCGCGCACCTCTGGTTCGTCTAGCACTGCCTCCAGGGCGGGCAGGACTCCGTGGATATCAGACAGCACGGCTACTCGCTTCAGCATGGTCACTACTCTGGGCTGAAGCCCGCCCGGAGGGGAATCGTTCTGCTCCTCGCGTAGCCCGAGTTGTCTCGTGGCTTCGGGCCGTCGTCGCGCGTGCTGTGGACGGCGCGGACTACATCGTCCACGCGGCGGCCCTGGCTGATGTGGCGGCCTGTGCCCGTCACCCGCGTCGCGCGATCGCAGCGACGGAGCGACGGAGCGAGCAGGACGACTCTCTCTTCCCCTCCCCGGATGCGCGGAGTCGCGGTCGATGCGGCAGTTGCTGGAGTCCGTCTACGGACAGCCCCGCCTTACTTCTCCGTCTACGGCCAGCCGCAGGTGATCAAGCCGAGCAGTCACTCGTGGGTGGTCGCCTGGTTCGTCGTACGCGCCGCTCTGGGGCTGCCGCTGCACCTGAACGGCGGTGGCCGACCCCATCAGCGAACACTCCCCCGGCGCACGGGTACTGGAGACGCCAATGCCGCCCGGTGACCCACTGGGCGGCTGCGCCGCACCGCACCGGTCGGCGGCAACGCTGGGGTGGAAACCCTCCGTCTCCGTCGCCGACGGGGTGGCCCGCTACGTGCGGTGGCTGGGCAAGACACCCGGCGCGGTGCCGGACTGGCTCCGCAGCGAGCAGGCCGTCGGCATCCAGAGCACCGGGGGCGGCCGAGGCGGGGTCGTGCGCCGGACGGTGGCCCACCACCGCATCGGCCGCCGTGGCGGGCACGCCGTGCGCACGCCTTCGGCGAACCCCGCGAACCAGGCGCGGAGCCCGCCCCACGAGCGGATCCGGGCCGGGGTGAGAAGGGTCCAGGCGCCCAAAGTAGGCGGGAACCAGCGGGGCGGGCAGATGGCGCTTGGCCGGCCGGCCATACCCGGTTCCGGGCGACCATCCGGTGAAAGACCGCATGCCGGGCCGGCGACGTCACAGATGCTTGGAGCACCAGGGTGGGCGGCTCGTAGAGCACCTTCCAGCCCGCGTCCAGGGCGCGCCAGGCCAGGTCGATCTCCTCGCCGCTGGGTGAGACCCGCTCATCGCAGATACGGAAGCTGACAACGCCCAGCCGCTCGTCCCTGTCATACAGGCCGGCCAGACGGGTGAAAGCCTCCGGGCTGATCGGCAGACCGTCATCGTCCAGGTCCACCACGACATCGATGTCGCCGGACTCCGCCAGGCGGGCCAGGGCGGCGTTCCGGCCGCCGGCCACGATCAGGTTCTCCGGCGACTCCACGCCGGTCACCCCGTCGGGGGGCAGGGGCAGCGGCGCCCCGTTGCCGACCACCGCCACCCGCTGCGCGGGCGTCTCCTGCACGGCGACCGACTCCCGCAGCTCCATCAGCAGCGAGGTGCTGGACGCGTCCACGCGTCCACGCCGGCTCTGGTGGCCGAGGACTGAACCGCTCCCCCCTCTCCCCCGGCGCGGGTGCCGGACGGCGCGCACGGGGTCATCATGGGAGCGTGATGGAGCTGCTACCGCCGATGCCGCTGATGGAGTGGCGGGACACCAAGGAGACGCTGCACCGCTTCGCGCAGATCGTCGGCAAGATCCGCCTGGCGGCGAGCGCTCGGCGCAACCACTGGTGGAACGTCCCGTTTCATGTCACGGGGCGCGGCATCACCACGCGTCCGATGGGTCAGGTCGACGGGAATCCGATCTTCACGATCGACTTCGACTTCGTCGACCACCGGCTCGTCGTCGCGACGCTGGACGGCGAAGAGCGGTCCTTCCCGCTTCCGGGCCAGTCGGTCGCGTCCTTCCACGACGCGACCCTGGCCGCTCTGGCCGCGCTGGGGGTCCGGGTGGACATCGCCGTTCCCAGGCCCTTCGACCTGCCCGACGCGGGCCGGCCGTTCGCCGAGGACACCGAGCACGCGGCCTACGATCCCGTGGCCGCCAACCGCTACTGGCGGGTCCTGTGCCAGGTGGCGTCCGTGCTGGAGGAGTTCGCGGCGGGCTTCTCGGGAAAGAACAGTCCGGTGCACCACTTCTGGCACACCTTCGACATCGCCCATAGCCGGTTCTCCGGGCGACGGGTCGACCAGCCCCGGCAGGCCGACCCCGTTACCCGGGAGGCGTACTCCCGGGAAGTGATCAGTTTCGGCTTCTGGTTCGGGGATGACACCTTCACCGAGCCCGCCTTCTACTCCTACACCGCCCCCGAGCCCGCCGGCGTGGCCGGGGAGCCGCTCAGCCCCGCGTCCGCGCGGTGGGTCGCGCACGGCGACAGCCACCTGGCCGTGCTGCGCTACGACGCGGCCCGCGTCGAGACCGATCCCCTGGCCGCCGTCCTCGCCTTCTACGAAAGCGCCTACCTGGCCGGGGCCGGACGCGCCGGATGGGACATCGCGGCGCTCGCGTGCCCCGGAGGCATCACGGACCCGGTCCGGCGGATCTGACTCCCGGGCCGTAGAGTCCAACGATCGGGCGCGGTCAGTGGAGCTGCCGCTCCCAGTCCCCAGGGACCTTGTCCCGGGGGCCCGGAGTGGGCTGCGAGGCCGGGTGCGCGGTGGGCGGGGCCAGCTCCGGCCCCTCGTAGTACTGATCGGTCTCGATGTTCCAGAACCAGTTCTCACCCGGTTCGAAGCTGGTCAGCAGAGGGTGTCCGGCCTCGCGCGCGTGTTTCGTGCCATGCTGCGCGGGCGAGGAGTCGCAGCATCCGATGTGCCCGCAGGCGGCGCAGCGCCGCAGGTGGAACCACCACCCCGGTCCGTCCCCCGCCACGCACTGCACGCACCCGGTTCCGCTGGGCGTTGCGGTCGGATCGAGACCGGGGATCTGCTCGTGTGCCATGAGGGATGCCTCTCTCGTGAGGTGCCGTTCTCTGTGAGGTGCCGTTCAGCGGTCATGTTTCGGTACCGGTGCGTGCCAGGATGCCCTTCAGCAGGCCCGTGGCCTGTCCGACCTCGATGAGGTAGCCGTCCGGGTCGCGCATGTAGCAGCGCAGCTCGGCGTGCCGGTCGATGGGCGGGGTGAGGAACTCGGCTCCCTTGGCGCGGGCTGCCGCATAGAACCCGTGGATGTTCGCCACCCGTACGTTCAGGAAGCTGGAGACGGTGTGAGGGTCCTCCGGTGTGCGCAGGACGACGTCGGGTTTGTCGTCGGTGGGCTCGCCGCCGGGGTTCATGATGATCCAGCTGTTGGCGACCTTGATGATGCAGGGGTTCTCGTCCAGCACCACCTGTCCGCCCAGCACATCGGCGTAGAACGCCCGCGAGCGCGGGACGTCGCCGACCGTGAGGAAGTGCGTGAGCAGCAGGCCCTCGACCGGTGCGGGAAGGTCCTCGGCTGACGCGCCTGCGGAGATGAAATCGGACATATGCCGAGCGTATGGCGCGGGCGGCTGCTCGGCATTCCCACCCGGCCGAGCCCGTCAACCGTCGTCCGGCCCTCGGCCGGGCCCTTGCGCAGAGCCCGCCGCGGGCGGATGAGGGCACCGGCCCAGAGTTCTGGGACAGTCCGCACCTGGCGCCGGCGCTTCATGGACCGCGGCCTGGACGGCATCTGCGACAAGCCCAGGCCGGGCGCCCAGGAAGATCACCGACGCGAGCCCTTTCGAGCTTCCACGGCAGGGCACCGCGGGTGGAGGCGGCGCCGAACTGGGATGGCGCCCTGCGGGCCCTGAACTCCTGGCCCATGCGCTGAACTCCTGGCCCGTGCGCCGGAGAACCAATGGCAAACCGCTGAAGTGGCTCCTCCACCGACGGATAATGAGTACATGACAGCTTCCGGACCGGCTTCCCTGTCGATGTCGATGACCATCGTCCTGGCGCGTCGTAATCCCGGGTCACTCGCGTGCGACCTCGCATCAGCCAAGGCGGCCATGTATCAACTGGAACGTGTGCTGAGGGACTCCCGGACCTACCGAAGTGGCAAACGGACTGACGAAGCCCGGCGCCAAGCGAAGACAGTTGCGCGCCAATTGCGCCGCATCAGCCGTCGCTTCTACCTAGGACCGTGCGGGCCTGCCCGAAGGCACGAACGGCTTGGCAGATACGTCAGCGTCCATGACCGCGATGCTCTCGATGACGGTGGTCTCAGGGGCGTCGCCAAGGAGCTCGCCTACCTCGCCCGGGTGCTACGGAAGATCGGGCCGTGGTCCGGCGCCTCCATGTTGGTGCGTGACACCTCAGGGGAGAGCACCGCATCCCGCATGGGTGAAGTCGGCCGGTCGCTTGCAGCCGTACTTGCCACGATTGTTCTCGACTTGACCGCCACCGACCTCACTTGCATTGGACCCGACCGGCTACCTGGGGTTAATGCAATCTGGTCATCCGGCACTGTCTGGCCCCCGGGCATGGCTGACCGGATACGCACCTCCTCTGTGGAGGTCGGCCCCGGCGTCTTCCTGGTGCGAGTGCCTTGGTGAATTGTTGTACCTGGAGGAGGCTCCCCCGGGTCGGGCGGCGGCCTGCACGGCCGTGACGGCCTCGGCTCCGTGTCGCCGTCGGCGGCGCGGAGGAAGAGACGGGGGACGCCTTGAGGAAGGTCCCCGCAGTCAGCTCATAGGGCTCTCCGGAGCGCCGCAAGGTGGACAGGATGCCGTACTCGCCCGGCTCCAGGCCGTGTTCGGCGGGGAAGTCCTTGGTCTTCTTGTCCCACAGCCGGGACAGCCGCATGATCCGGCCGAACGACAGCACAGCGGTCGACGGGGTCCGGACTCCTCTGGCGATGTCCCCGCGTGCGCCGGTCTTCACCGCTGGGCGAACGACGAAGGCCGGTACACGGTCTCCTCCTACAGGGCGGGGTCAGCTATCGGTCCACCAGTAGCGCTTCTTGTTGTCGGAGTGCTTCCGGTTGCTCTTGTTCCCGTTGTCGGCGCACCACACCTTGCCGTCGGTCTTGGCACAGGCCCGCATGTAGCGGCCCTTCACGTCACTACTGCTGTGCTGGTAGGCCTTGGAAGTGACCGTATATGAGCCCTTCTTGGCGCTCTTATGACCACAGCTCGCCCAGTTCTTGCCCTTGGAGGGGCTGATGGTGACCCATACCTTGTCGCCCTTGTGGGCGCCGTACAGCTTCGCCGCTCACCGGTCGTAGAGCTTTCCGGTGGCCAGCACGAGGCTCCTGCCTCGAAAGCTGGTGTAGCCGTTGTTGTACGGGCAGTGCGTCACTCCCGTACGGAGAAGTCGTCACCGCCATGTCCTTCTGCCCTTGCCTTGTGCGTGGTCCCAGACGTTGCGGACCATCTGCGCACGACGCCAATCCCGCTTTGCACCAAGGGCATATCATATTGCTCATGACGCAAGGAGATGAAGAGCTGGACAGCCTCGTCCGCAAACGCATCCGCGCTCTGCGGGTGGCGCAGGGCTGGTCCCTGGAGGAACTGGCCACCCGCGCCCGCCTCAGCCAGTCCTCCCTGAGCCGCATCGAGAACGGCCAGCGCCGCCTCGCCCTGGATCAGCTGGTCACTCTCGCCCGTGCCCTGGACACCACGTTGGATCAGCTCGTGGAGACCGCCGCTGACGACGTGGTCACCAGCCCGATGATCGACGGCACCCACGGCGGGATGCGCTGGCCCGTAAAGGGTGACCCCGGCATGAGCGTGGTGCGCCAGCGCATGACCGAACCGCCGCCCGAGAACCCGGCGCGCATGCGTGCCCACCCCGGGCGCGAATGGCTCGTCGTCCTGTCCGGCACCGCGATCCTCATGCTCGGCCACCGTCGCTTCCGCGTCGAGACCAACCAGGCCGCCGAGTTCCCCACGATGATGCCGCACGCGATCGGCGCCGAGGGTGGGCCCTGCGAGATCCTGGGCATCTTCGACCGCGACGCCCGCCGCGGCCACCAGCGCGAGGGCAGCGGTGACGCTCAGGGCACTCGCGAATGACGGCGCGGGCCGCGTGACGGCCCCCGCAGCGGTGACGTTCTTGCGCGTCGGGCAGCAGACCCGCCAATCGTCTTGCGTAAATGGGAAGCTACCGTGCCGCAGGCGCATAGCCGTTCTAGTGTCAAGGCATGACCCAAGCACACGGGCACACCCAACACGGTGCTCAGCACGGACGCCACCACGAGCACGGACGCCACCAGGAGCACGGAACCGGCGGCGAGGCGGAGATCCTCGACCTGGACGCCGAGGTCCTCGGCGAGCACATAGCCTCCATCACCGCATGGCTGCCGCTGCACACGGGCCCGCACCACGTCGTCGATCTGGGCTGCGGCACGGGCGCGGGCACCTTCGCCCTCCTCGACCGGTTCCCCGACTCGCACGTCACCGCCGTCGACGGGTCCGCCGGACACCTTCAGCGCCTGCGCGCAAAGGCGTGCGCCCGCGGCGTGGAGGAGCGCGTGAGCACGGTGCAGGCCGACCTCGATGACGCCGCCTGGCCCGACCTCGGCTCACCCGACCTGGTGTGGGCGTCGGCCTCGATGCACCACATGGCCAACCCCGATCGCGTACTGCGCACCGTCCACGACCTGCTCACCCCCGGCGGCCTCTTCGCCGTCGTCGAACTGGCCGGCTTCCCCCGATTCCTGCCCGAAAGCGCCCCCAAGGACCGGCCCGGTCTGGAAGAACGCTGCCACGCCACGACCGACCGCTTCAACGCCGAGCACATGCCCCACCGCGGCGCCGACTGGGGCCCGATGCTGACCGCCGCCGGATTCACGGTCGAGGGCGAACACACCATCGCCGTGAACATCGAGGGCTCCCGCAGCGAAGCGATCGGCCGCTACGCTCTCGGCGGCCTGCAGCGCATCCGCGGCGCCGTCGCCGAATCGCTCTCCCCCGAGGACCTCACCGCGCTCGACCAACTCCTCGACACCGGCAGCCCGCACAGCATCCTGCGGCGCGACGACCTGACGATGCGCACCGAGCGCACCGTCTGGGCCGCCCGCCGAACCTGATTGCGAACACCCCCTGTCGCCCTCCAGGCAGCCCCAACAAACAAGAGCTCCGCCAACTTGAAGTCGCAGGTCAAAGGGCTGGTGTGGCCGGTGCTCCGGTGCTCCGGTGCTCCGGTGCTCACGCTGGTCGTTGGAGGCAGTCTGCGGAGTGGATCGTCTGTCAGCTGACTTCGAGGTTCGTCAGGACCAGCTTGTGGGTGCGGGTGGCGGTGGAACCGGTGATGCCGGAGGGCTGGGCCGTTCATCACCCGCGGCAGAGAGCGGTGCGTGACACCTCCCGGCAACGCGCGTCCACCGCGCTTGTGTCCATGTCACCACTGGGGCTGAGGTGGCAACCTGGCCACTACGCCTTACCCCAAAACTCTGCGGAGGGCGGCCACTTGACCCCTCGTCGTTAGCGTGGTGGCTTCTTGCACATCGTCCTCCGCCGAGAAGACCCTCGACATCCGGGGCCTCCTGCGCTGACGCCCTCACCAGGTCGCAGCTTGCCGAGCACGGCGTGATCCAGGGCGGTGAATTCACCGCGAGCCCGAACGGTCCGAAGAAGAATGAGTTCAACATGTGCAACTGGACCTCGGGACCCAACGGGCAGTACCGACTGACCGTTGTCTTCGACCGCACCGGGCGCGACAACGGCTGGGGCGGCGAGAAGGACTCGGCGAAACCAATGAGCGGGTTCCCGGCCAGCTACGGCAAGCACGGCAGTCACAAAGAGGTGAGCATCGCAACGGAGCCCGACGCCGGAACGGTCCAGGTGTGGGGGATGATGGCGGGGTGTTGGTCAGAGCAGAGGCAGTGCGGCCCGCCCCGTCGAAGCCCATGACTGTCCGGGTGCACTCGGCGGTGGGCACCGTTGTGGTGCTCTGGCAGGGAGCCCCTGAGCCAGTGGGGCGAGAACACCATGTCGAGTGGACGGTGGATGAGGACATCGCCTGGGCGGTGAACGCCTGGCCAAGTGCTGCTGGCACCGCTGAGCTGCGGGAAGACGGTAGCCGCATTGTCTTTCGTGGACGGCTGAGCCTCACTGAAGACGGAGGGGCTGTCCTGGACGTGAGCGGCGCGCCGATCCTGTTCGATCTTGCTGACCCACCTGTGCCGAAAGGTGTCGATGGGACGTGGGTCGAGGTCCGTGTGGCACAGGACCAAGTCACCGTCTGGCCCCACGGAATCTGACTGCCGGCGGACGGTCAGGTGTCGCGCCGGTTCGGTGTGGACTCGCGGGTGAGTCGACGGCCTATCAGGTCGCCCATTGCCGGCTTGATCATGGCTTCCGAGCGGTGTGGGTGTGTTTCCGTAGTCGAGGGCGAGGCCGCGGTGGTGCATGGACCGGCCGAAGGTGCGCTCGACGACCCGGCGCCGCGGGATGCCCCTGAAGCCCTTCCCGGCCGGGTCGCGGTGGACTACTTCGACGTCGATACCGAGGCCGGCGCCGTGGTCGACGGCCTTGGTGCGGTAGCCGCTGTCGGCCCAGGCTTTGGTCACGCGCGGGTGAGCCTTCGCGATCTGTGAGAGCACCTGGGTGCCGCCGGTGTTGTCGGAGACGCTCGCGGCCGTGACCAGCACGGCCAGGAGGAGGCCGAGGGTGTCGACGCCGATGTGGCGCTTGTGGCCCGGGATCTTCCTGCCCGCGTCGGCGCCTTGGCCGCTGGCAGGGCACGTTGGACGAAATGGGCGTCGGGCTCAACACCGAGAGCTCGGCGGTGCTTCTCTGCCGTCGCGATAAGCGTCGGTCGGTGTGATCCCTGATTCGGGCGGGAACCCGTGGCTTCCGGGCCACGTCCTTCTGGGCGTGACTGAATCGCCCGGCCTCTCCAGCCCTGACAACTGCGCGAGCTCTGACGGCGACGAAGAGTCCCTGCGGCCTGGTCCGCTGTGGCGCCATGCCTTGTGGGTGGCGGGCGTCACCATCCTCGGGGTGGGGCTGGGTTGGGCCAACGCGTCGTTCCGTGTCGGCCCCGATGAGTACGGGATGCCGCTCGCCGCTCCGGGGCAGGTGTGGCCGTATCTGGTGACCTGGACCGCGACCGGTCTGACGGCGGCAGCCGCGCTGCGAGCTGTCGCCGCCAGGGTTCGGCTCTACTGCCTGGACGTGCTCGTAGTCCTACTCACCTTTCTGGGCACCCGGCTCTCACTGGGCTTTCGGCCGGAGCCTCCGGTGCTGGGCGCGATGGCCGCGGCCGCACTGACGGCAGCGGGCGTATGGTGCGCCCTTGCGCTGCGCCTCGGCTTTCGTGGCCACCGCGGGCGGCGAGTTGCTTCTGGCGGGCGAGGGGTTCGGTAAGCATGGGATCCGCACACCCGACCGTGGGCGAAGCTCCAGGTCAACTGATTTCGCCGGTTGGCCACCAACTACCGCGCCGAGCTGCTTCCGGTCGAAACGAGCAAGGAGTCCGTGAGTGACAGCCTGACGACCTCGCCGTCACCCGCCATCACCACACAGCGTCACCGACCACAGAAGGTGTGCCAGAGCCAACTCGTGAACGTCGCCCGACCGTGGATCTGGGTGCCTCCCAAACCCGTGGCATGGGTTCGTGGCCGGCGCGCATCTGGCGGGAGCGGACTTGTCGGGGTGCGGCGTCGCGGGCGGGCATGAACCGAGCGAGGCCGCGCACGTGCCCGACAGCCTGGCGCCCGTCCTCGGAGACTGTGAGCGCGACATGTCCCGGACGGCCCCAGGGTACGACGATCCATGCGCCGGGCCGGGCCCGGGACGCCCAGCTCCAGGGGATCGTCTCAACCGCGCAGGTGGCGATGACCCGTTCGCGTTCTCCGCCTGACGCGCCGTCTCCATCTGATGGTGGCCATGTACGGGTCGCCGTACACCAGCCGCCCCGCCCAGGGCATGGGTTCAGGCTGTTGGCGAAGGTGGCTTGTCGTAGGTGGTGACCCAGGCCGTCGAGACCGGCCA
The DNA here is from genome assembly GCF_035917675.1 of Streptomyces sp. NBC_01775. Classification (NCBI taxonomy): domain Bacteria; kingdom Bacillati; phylum Actinomycetota; class Actinomycetes; order Kitasatosporales; family Streptomycetaceae; genus Streptomyces; species Streptomyces sp. NBC_01775. The sequence continues at coordinate 54,216 of NZ_CP109104.1, forward strand.
GTCGCGTTCGGGGCGGTGGGGGTGGACGCCGATGACGGCCAGTGGCGGCAGGTTGTCGAGTTCCGACAGCTCCTGCCATTGGTCCTGGGTCACCTCCAGGTATCGCAATCCCTTCAGCTCGGTCACCGTGGCGATGTCGACGACGTGTGCTGCCGCGATGTCCAGCGCCCACAGCTTGGGCACCGTACGGAGCGGAGCCAGCTCGAGGGGCCGCGCGCAGGTGACCGACAAAGAACGCAGCTCCCGGTTTCGGGCCGGCGCCGTCAGGTCGGCCGATTCCATATCGAGCTCCAGATGTTCCACCGGACGGCCGGCGAGCGGGGTCAGGTCGGGCGAACCCTCGCTCGACAGCACCAGCGAACACACGTCGGGTACCGCGGTGAGGAACGCGCAGTCCTCCACGCCGGTCACCCGGACCTCCTGCACACGCGGACCGGCCTGCTCGGCCCGTGCGCGGGAGGGCCGGTCGTCGCTGTACCTGGTGTGCCCGCCGGACCAGTCCGGCAGATCCGCGTCGATCCACAGGCTCTTGTCGTGATGGCGGTAGTCACCGCGCTCCAGCGCTTCCACCAGACGGCGCAGGAACGTGGTCACCGAGTCGGCGACGTACATCGGTCCGTCCGTGTAGTCGACTCCGATCGCGATGACCTGCCCGGGACGACCGTTCGGCCCGGGATCCATGTCCACGGCGAGCCAGTTGCCGCCGGTGTCGAACGCGAACCGGATCCAGCCCGCACGCAGCGGCGACCTCCGGACGGTGTCCGGGGGCTGGGTATCGAACACTGTCCGGCGCCAGGGTTCGTGCTCCCATTCCTGCGCGATGTCGAGCCACTCGTCATCCTGGTCGCCGATCTCGGCGAGGGGGAACCACGGGTGCCGGTCGAACAGCGGGTTGACGAGGTCGTCGTCACCGTCGGCGATGCCGTACAGCGCGCGGAGGTCCGCAGGCAGCGCGACGCCGAGTTCCGCCTCCGCCGCGGCGAGGTCCGCCTCGCTCGCGGGCTCGGGGAGCTCCTCCTCGTACCCGAGGATCTGAGCCATCAGCTGCCGGTAGTAGTGGAAGAGCCGCACCGCTTCTTCCGGATCACCAGCGGGAACCGCAGACTCGGGCCCTTCCTGCTCGTCACCCCGATCGGGCAGAACGAACTCGTCATCGATCACATGAAGGAACGGCAGCTTCTGCCGGGAGGATGTCGCCATGCCGCCGCAACCTAGCAGCGGCCTCCGACACCGGGATGCTGATTCTCTGCACGTTTACCTGTACGCCCCTGTGCGCTGGAAGCCGTCCGCCGCACGCCCCTTCTGGCTCCCGTCCCGGCGGCCCTTTCGACAGCCGCTGGTGGATCTGCTTCGGTGAGGAGCCCTTCGGCTGTATCGGGTCGTTGGTCATGGCGACCGCTGGGACACGCTGGAGAGGGTGGCAGATGGCGGCCCCGGCGAGGCCGTTCAGCGAGTCCCCGGCGCGAGGCAGGAATGCGCCCAGGTCCACCAGGAGCGTCACGTGGTCCGCGACGTGTTCGAGTGCCCCCGTGACCACCATGCCGCCGTAGGAGTGGCCGAGCAGGACGATGTCGCCGAGGTCCTCGTACAGGTTCGTGTTGGCGACGCCTCACGGGCGTCCGGTCCACGAGAACGGCAGGACATGGCACATCCCGGCGGATCCGGACGGCAACGAGTTCTGCGTCATGGCCCCGCCCGACGCCTACCGGACGGGGCCATAACACGGCCGGACCGTACCGCGGCCCGCGCCAACCTACGGTTACCGCGTTGCGGTGGCCAATGCCGCGCGGATGGCGTCCTCGCCGACCGGCTGGCCCTTCTCGTTCGAGAACGGCCCGTACGGGGTCCCCCACACCGGCGTGCCCGTCTCCTGCCGCCAGCTTTCGGCCAGCGGTCCCGCGTCCACGACGCCGTACCCGATGGATTCGATGAATTCGGTCACCGCCGCCTTCTCCGGCGCGGAGTCCCCGGCGATCGGCAGGTACGAGCTGTCGGCCGCCCCCGCCGGGCGGGCGAGTGACAGCAGGTGCTTGTAGAAGATGTTGTTGAACGCTTTCACGACGGTGGCGTCCGGGGCGTATCGCAGCAGCAGTTGGCTCGAGGTGAGCGACTTGCTGTCGAGCTCGGGGATGTGCCCGTCACGCTCGGGGCCGTAGTTGCACGTGTCGATGACCGTCTTCCCGGCCAGTGGCACGGCGGGCAAGTCGGGGAACGCCGTGACCGGCACCGTGACCACGACGATGTCACCGGCCGCCGCGGCCTCCCCGCTCGTCGCCGCGGACGCCCGCGGCCCCAGTTCCGCGGCCGTGTCCGCGAGCGTTTCGGGACCCCGCGAGTTGCTGAGCACGACCTGGTGCCCGGCCTCGATCGCGAGCCGCGCGATGGTACTGCCGATGTTGCCGCTTCCGACGAATCCCACAGTCGTCATATTCCGTCCCTCCAGAAGAGCCGTACCCTTGTCATTTGCCGGACTCGTTGCGATTCGGGTCCCTGCCGTCAACTGGCGGAGAAGTAATGGCCGTTGTCCAAATCGGCGAGCAGGCCGGGTTGAGCGGGTTCCCAGCCGAGGGTCCGGCGGGTGATGAGGTTGGACGCCGGGTAGTTCTGCGTGACTACGTTCGCGAGGAACCCGAAGTACCCCGGCACCATCAGTACGTCCGCGGGAACGCTCACGGCGGGCAGGCCCAGACGGCTGCCAATGGCCTCGGCGATCTCGCGGAGCGGGATGGCCCCGTCCCCCACCGCGTGCCAATATCTGCCGGCCGGCCCCTTCTCCAGCGCCAAGCGGAACAAGGAGGCGACATCGCGGACGTGCACGGCATTCCACAGGTTCGCGCCGTCTCCGGGGTAGCCGACAAAGCCCTTCTCCTTCGCGAGCGCGATCAGCTGCACGAGGAAGCCGGCACGATCGGTCGTGCTGTGCGCGATGTTGGCAATCCGCACCACCGAAGACCGCACTCCCCGCTCCGCGAGGCCGACTACGGCGGATTCCACGACGTTACGAACCCGCAGGGTGCCCTTGTACTCATCGCCGCCGGGAAGGGCCGGGTCCTCCTCCGTGACCGGCCGGCCCAGGTTCCCGGGCGAGCCTATGCTTCCCGCCGCGACCAGCGGCTTTCCGGTTCCCGCCAGTGCCTCGCCGTACGCGAGCATGATCGGGAGCTCCGCGGCGGCCACGGCGTCGATCCCGCCGGAGGGAAGCAGGTCTTGCCTGTGCGCGACGTGGATGACGCCGTCGGAATCCGCAGCCGCCTCCTTGAGCCCGTCGAGATCCTCGAGGTCGCCGCGACGTACCTTCGCGCCGAGCTCGGACACCGCCGCCGCAGCCGTGTCCGACCGGGCCAGGCCGGTGACCTCGTGCCCGGCGGCGATGAGCTCGGGGATGATGTACGAACCGGAATGGCCGGTCCCGCCAGTGACGAAAACGCGCACGCTACTGCTCCTTGTGAATGATGTGGCGCGAGAAGTGGTGGTGCGGGTGCGCTCAGCTGAGAATGCTGACGTCGAGGAAGAAGTTGGTGTGCTTGACGGAGTGGGCGACGAGGCCCAGCATCAGCAGGCCGGTCCTCTCCAGTGTCCGCGTCATTGCCAGCTGCCCGGTGTCCATCGGGCGCAGTCCCAGGCTGATGACGATGTCCCCGGCCGGGGCGGCGCCGGCCGTCCCGACAGTGGCGCCGCCGAGCGCACCGGCCAATTCCTTGGCCTTGGCCGGGTCGCGGCCGATGATCTCGACGGCGTTGCCGCCGGCGAGCGCCCGGCCGGCCAGAGCGCTGGCCATGTTCCCCAGGCCGATAATGCTGATGCTGCTCATTGGTGTGCCTGCTTTCCGGAGCTGGACAGGACGCCATGCCCACCCCCGTCGTTATTGACGATTGCGTCGCCGACGCCGTCGAATGACTCGATGGTCCTGGCTCAATTCATGATGCGCCCATTCTGGTTCTGGGCCCTGCCATCAAGCCCCGCTGTCGAATTCTTATGCCGAATTCGCTCTGGCCCATCGGGTACCTATTCAGGATGCCGTTTGGTGTGAGCGGGTGTCCAAGACCTCTTTCAGCTGTTGCGATACCCTGAAGGCATCACCGGGAGGCGCCATGGATCTGGACCTGCGCAAGTTGCGCTACTTCGTCGCCGTCGCAGACAGGCTGCACTTCGGCCGCGCCGCCGATGAGCTGCACATCGCGCAGCCCGTGCTCAGCCGGCAGATCCGCGCGCTGGAACAGGACCTCGGCACCCCGCTGCTGACAAGGGACAGCCACGGCGTGGCGCTGACCGACGCCGGCAAGCAGCTGCTGACCGACGCCGGCCCGCTGCTGGCCTCCGCGCACGCGGTCCGCCGCCGGGTGACCGTGGCCGCGCGGGGCAGCCAGCGGATAATGGTCGGCTTCCGGGCGGGAATCGCGGTCGCCCCGGCAGTAGAGCTGTTCGCCGCCCGGCACCCAGACGTTCTGGTGGACGTGCAGCGGATCGAATGGGACGACCAGGCCCCGATGCTGCTCGACGGCCGCATCGACGTCGGCTATGTGCGGCTGCCCATCGACGAGACCGGCCTGCGCGTCACCCCGCTGTACACCGAGCCGCGGGTGGCGGTGCTGCCCGCCGGCCACCGATTGGCCGGCAAGGAGGAGGTCACCGAGGCCGACCTGGCCGGCGAGCCGCTGGTCTGGCATGCCGACACGTGCACGCAGCCCACCAGGCGCCCGCACCCCAACGCCGGGTACCTGGTGCGCGGGGTGGACGAGACGCTCGAGCATGTCGCGGCCGGCCGGGGCATCTCGTTCCTGGCCCGTTCGGCGACCGTGTTCTACTCACATCCGAACATCAGCTACGTGCCCATCCCGGATCTGGCGCCCGACCAGGTGTACCTCGCCGTGGCGGCAGCGCGCACCTCGCCGGTGGTCGACGACTTCTTCACCGCGGCTCAGGCGACGGCCGATGTCACGGCAGAATGTGGGAACTACGAAATGTGGCAGCTTGGAAGCGACGCCGTTTCAAAGCACGGTTGAGCAGTCCGACTGACAACAGCAGCGCCAACAGGGGCACGCGGCCACAGCAATGGCGAAGGTATTGAGCTCGGGGGCGGAGGCGATGTTGGCGCACAGTGAGAATCGACATCGCCGCGCGACCCGCTTCTAACATGATGCAAATCATGATCTTGTTGAAGTCGTCGAAGGCATTCTCGATCAATTCCGCGAGACACTTCCACTCCTCGATCTCAATCTCAATCTCAATCTCACCGAGCATGCGAAGAATCCGCGCGGATGGTGTTATCCGCACCTTGGCCGATTCCCTCGAACGGGACGGCTACGGCATGACTCCGATCAGCATGTACTGGTTCACTTCCGCTTCCAGCGCGGCGGCGATCATCCGGCGGGCGCCCTCACGCACGATCTCGTCGATCAAGGAGCCGGACTCGGTGGACCCCTCGGCGGTGACTGCGCTCAGCATGGGCCCGCCTCCCGACCCGCGCTGCAACGCAGGTCCACTCGGTGACTTCTCGATCAATCACCTGGGAAGGTACGCCCTTCGCGCGCTCCCGAGGCTGATTCACAAGTCCTGAGCATTGCTCTGGTGGCCAGGACTCGGGTGATACGAGATCCCACGGCGGGCCGCCACGGTGCCAGGTCCGACGCTGTTTCAGTGGATCGTCGGTCGCCGCACGCAGTGCTGCCGCAAGGGTGTCCAGGTTGTTCGTCACACAACGATCTCGGGCGCCCTCGTTCTTGTCTCCGCGAGCACCCCATGTGTGGCTGAGCGCTTCACATGCCTTTCGTCCGCTGAAGCGCTCAGCCTGTCGAGCGACGCACGCGGGAGAGGATCGACCACGACTTCGATGACATCAGCCGCGTACGAACGAGCGCTCGCAGCATCGCGGCGCCCGCCCCCACCGCCGCAAGGTGCAGGGCCGCCGCGAGCGCGAGGTTTTCCGGCAGGGCCGCATCGGCCGGCTGCGCGACCGCCAGGTACAGGGTGAACGGAAGCTTCCAGCCGCTCCAGGCGAACAACGAGCCCGAGCCGAGCCAGCCGAGCACCATCGGACCCCATCGGGGGACTCGTGCGGGCCGGCCTCGGACGACAGCCCAGGTAGCGGCGGACGCCACGAACGCCCAGAGCCCGAAGACTCCGGACAGCGCATACCAAGCGAGGTCCCGCTCGCCGCGGTGGGCGACACCTGCGGTGCCGCCCACCGCCCAGTACAGCCAGATGAGACCGACCGCGGCACCGACCACGGCCATCCATGGCAGCGCTCTTGGCGAGCCTTCCCCACGGTCCCCGAGCCGGCCCGCGAACGCGTCCGGCCAGCGCCGCCGCAAGTACGTGGGCAGCGCGATGGCCAGACCCAGCCCCATGCCCACAAAGCCGATCTGAACCAGCGCGGCCTCCCAGACCGGCATCGACGAGCCTGCGTTCCTCCCGCTCTTCGGATTGCCATCCGGCGGGCCCAGCAACGAACTGAGAACGGCGTACGGCAACACCGGGACGAGGAACCCCGTCCCAACCCAAGCGCCGAAAACCAACGGCGCTCCCGGTATGCGCATCCCCCACGGCCGCACCAGCGCGAGCGCCACCGCGATCCCGATCCCTGCCATACCGATCGTGGCGCTGTTGAGCACCACCCACTCCGCCATGCCGAACCCGGTCCCGACCGGCAGCAGCCCCAGGAGCGACCCGACCACCCACGACACCTTGATCAACAGGTAGGGCGTCAGCGCCAGCGCTGCCCCATACGCCGCCACCCGCCCGACCCGATCCCACCGATCCACCTGAACTCCCAACTCGAGCAACGGAGTTCAAGCCTCATTCACCACTGCCTCCACGGGCGTCAACCGCCAGGCGCATCCATTTCATCACTCAGGGGGAGTGAGCATCAGCCGACAGGAGCACATAGAACCGCTGGAGCACGAGGAGCCGCCGGTTCAAGCCCTCCGACCGCCAGACGCAGCGCTCAGACGCACCGTTGGAATTGATCATCTACGGCCTGTCCGGCGGATCTTTCTGTTGCCCTCTTTCTGGTGCTGAGCGGGGGCTGCTGCCCCTGCCTGTGCGTTGCAGAGTGCGGGTGTTCCCCCAGGCTCTTCGAGCAGGGAGGTACCCCCAGGCTGGGCGCGCAGCTCCTTGCGCCGCTTCATGGCTCACCCCGGCGCCGGGCATTGTGCTGCGGGTCCCGTCCGGTCTCACACCCGGTGTCCCCTGTCCGGGGAAGTGGATTCCCCGGAGCCGCGTCCATGAGAAATCATGAAGCATGCGTTCGGACGACTGGCACCTCACCGAAGATCCCGACGACTTTCTCGCCCGGGCCGGGGAATTCCTGCGCTCGCGCCCGGCCCTGCACACCATGCCGCTGACCGTGATCGAGTCACTGCGCACACGGGGGGCGGACGCGTACGGGGCCGAAGCTCCCGTCTTCGGCCGGCTGGAGCGAGCGGGCGAGGTCCGTGCCACCTTCTACCGCAAACCGCCCGGCCTCCTGAGCCTCACCCCCCTCACCCCCGAGCACGCCGACACCCTCGCTGCCCGTCTCGCCGGCCTCGGCCACGAACTCCCCGGCGTCAGCGCGGAGCACAGCACCGCCACAGCTTTCGCCGAGGCATGGCAGCGGCACACGGGCGCGACATCGACGCCGCGCGCGTATCGCATCCGCCTGTACCGCCTGGGCACGCTGACCCCGCCGAAGCCGCTTCCCGAGGGCCGGGGCCGAGTCGCGGGCGAGCAGGACCTTGAGCACATCATGCGCTGGTGCCGCGAGTTCGCCACGGCCGTCGGCGAAGCCGTCTCCATCGACGCCGGCTCCTGGGCCGGCACACGCTTCGCCGACAAGCGCTACACGTTCTGGGAGACTCCGGACGGCACTCCCGTATCCATGGCGGGCATGACCCCGATGGTCGCCGGCCAGATCCGGGTGGACCCTGTCTACACCCCGGCCCGCCTGCGCGGTCGCGGTTACGCGGGCGCTGTGACGGTGGAGGTGAGCCGGGCCGCGCTGGCCGAAGGCGCGAGGGAGGTCGTGCTGTTCGCGGACGCGTCCAACCCCACCAGCAACGCCCTCTATCAGCGAATCGGGTACCTCCCGGTCACTGAATTCGCCGTGTACGACTTCTCGCATGCCGCACCAGAAGCCGGATAAGAACGCGGGGCACGTACGGGGCGCCCCCTGTGGGTGCGTGGTCCCGGCGGTCTCTCATGGCCGGGTATCCGCGGTCTTGTTCCCGGCGTTGTCACCGAGGTAGGTCTCGATGTGCCGGGTGACGGCGCGGTCCACCTCCTCGGCCGTGCCGTCCCGCAAGGCGGAGAGCAGTGCCCGGTGCTGCCTGGGGATCTCTTCGGGCGAGGAGTGCGCGGGTGCGTCTCGCAGGAAGTGGGCATGCACCCGAGGCTGGATCGTGCGCCAGATCTGGAGCGCCTGGATGTGTCCGCTCGCGGTGATGACCGCCTCGTGGAACGTCAGGTCGAGGTCGGCAAGGCGCTCCGCACTGCCCTCTCTTCCGACGGCAGCGAACATTTCGTCGACGACCCGTTCGAGTTGGTCGAGCAGTTCCGGCGGGCGTGTCCTGGCGACGTCGCGGAAGGCGAAGCGCTCGATGGTGATCCGGATCGGAACGAGGACCTCTCGTACCTCACGCTGCGAGATTTCGGCGACTTCCGCCCCCCGGTAGGGGTGGGACACCACGAGCCCTTCCTGCTCCAGGATCATGATGGCCTCGCGGACGGGACCGCGGCTGACTCCGGAGCGGGCTGACAGTTCGCGCTCGACCAGGCGCTCACCGGGCTTCACCTCCCCGCTCGCGATGGCCTGCCTGAGCCAGTTCAGGACCCATTCCCGCCGTGACGCCGGAGGCCCGGACGGCGGCATCGAGCTCGTCACGTGATTCCCATCCCCTGGACGAAGGGCCCGCGGGTGTGCGGGCGCCGGCCCCTACGATAGCCACTCTCATATGGCAGATGGTTGACCATCTGCCATATGAGGGTTTAGCGTCTCGCACCGAGCGCCGCCCCCTCTCGGACAGGGGGAGCGAACGAGCATGCCGCCGCTCTTCTTCCTAGGAGACTCCCAGCTCGTAGGGCGGCTGGGCGGCTGGGGTGCCGTACGGCCCGACCGTCCGGTCGGGCGTCCGGAACCCACCTGGAACCGTTCACCGAAGAATCAGGAACCCATGAAGATTCGTGACATACGCGCGGCCGGTCTGCGCGGCGCCACCCCGGCAGGCGGGTGGCAGGAGGAACTCGACCACGACGACGTCGTACACACCCTGGTGGCGGTGCACACCGACGAGGGGCTGGTCGGCGTCGGCAGCGTGTTCACCAGCGAGGCGCTGGTTCGCGGCGCCCTCGAACTACTGCGCCCCCTGCTGATCGGCGAAAAGGCGACGGAACCGGAGCGGCTGTCGGAGCGGCTGCATCGCACCACGTTCTGGATGGGGCGCGGGGGCACGGTGACGCACACGATCAGCGGAATCGACACAGCGCTGTGGGACCTGCTCGGGCAGGTTACCGGCCAGCCCGTCGGCCGCCTGCTGGGTGGCCGGTACCGCGAACGCGTCCGCCCCTACGCGTCCCTGCTCATGGACCAGCCGGAGATCCTGGCGGACCACCTGCGGGAACTCGCCAAGCAGGGCTGGACGGCCTTCAAGATCGGTTGGGGCCTCTTCGGACGAGTCAGCGAGCGCCTCGATGAGCGGATCGTGGCTGCGGCCCGGGAAGCCGTGGGCCCCGACGCGCTGCTCATGGTGGACGCGGGGGGCAGTGACAGCGCTTGGTCCAACGGTTACAAGTGGGCCCTGCGCACCTCACGGATGCTCGATCGGTATGACGTCGCCTGGTTCGAGGAACCGCTCGGTCCCGACGCCCTCGACGACTATGTGAACCTGCGCCGCGAGGCACCGGTGGCGATCTCGGGTGGGGAAGTGCTGACGAGGCGGCAGAGCTTCCACCCTTGGCTGGAGGCCGGCGCTCTCGACATCGTTCAGCCAGACGTGACGAAGGTCGGCGGCCTGAGCGAGCAGCGCCGCATCGGTTGGGCTGCCCAGGACCACGGCGTCCGGCTGATCCCGCACGGCTGGAACACGGCCATCGGGCTCGCCGCCGACCTGCAACTCGCTTCGGCGCTGCCCGACACAGACCTGGTCGAGTACGTCACCGGATCGCCGTACGTGGATTCCCTCACCACCGCCCCCTGGCAGCTGGACGCCGACGGGATGCTGGCCGTCCCCGACCTTCCCGGGCTCGGAGTCCGCCTCGACCCTGACGGCCTGGCCCGCTACACCGACGCGGCTGCGCTGCTGCGACCGTGACCGACCGGACCGGGGGAAACCGCGACACCCGCGGGATTCTCCGGTGACCGTCGGCGAGTCGATGCCGGTTGTGGGCCCGTCGCGATAGAGCGGCCCGGCGCGGGGAGCCATCGCGAACCGGTCTCGGAGGTGCGGAGCCCAGCCTCGCGATGGCCGCCCTTGGCGGTGACGACGGCCTGGGCCACCTGGTGGGTCCGGGATCCGGGGGCGAGAGGCTGCAGGGCCACGCCGGGACCGATCCCCTCCCGCGCCGAAGCCCGCACTGCCGACCCGCACCCCGCGCCAACCCTCGCTGACAGGACGAGCCGCACTACTTGGCGGGACCTGTCATACGGAGCCCCCAACCGCCCCGGCCCGCCTCCTCCCACCCGGAATCAGTCCGTCCCCGGATGCCCCGTCCCCACCACAAAGCGAGGTAACGCATGTCTGGCGAGTTCACGGCTGTGCCCACCAACACCCGCGCAGCCGGCCGACCACCCCGCCGGGTGGTTCTCGTCTCCATCGTGGGAGCCATCGGCGGATTCCTCTTCGGCTTCGACACAGCCGTCATAAACGGAGCCGTCGACCCCATCGAGGAGAACTTCGCCCTCGACGCGATGGGGCTCGGTACCGTCGTCGCCATCACCCTGTTCGGCGCCGCCGTCGGAGCGCTGCTGGCCGGATGGATGGCCGACCGTATCGGACGGCCCCGGGTCATGGGGATCGCCGCCGTCGTCTTCGCTGCCTCGTCGCTCGGCTGTGGAACAGCGTCGGACTTCTGGTCCCTGTCGGCATGGCGCCTGCTGACGGGTATCGCCGTCGGCTACGCGACGGTTCTCGGCCCGCTCTACATCTCCGAGATCGCGCCGGCCGCCGCTCGCGGCCGGCTGGCCTCATTCCAGCAAATGGCCATCGTGCTGGGAATCTTCGCCGCCCTGCTCTCCGACTCCCTCATCGCCGCCGTGCTCGGCGGAGCGGACGCCGAGAGGTTCCTCGGCCTGCCGGCCTGGCGGTGGATGTTCATCGTCGGCGCGGTCCCAGCGAGCATCTACGGGATCCTTTCCCTGCGGATACCGGAGTCCCCGCGTCACCTGGCGGCCCGCGGCTGTCAGGAGGCCGCCTACCACGTCCTGGCCAATTTGCACGGGATCTCCCGTGATCAGGCAGAGCGGGACGTCGCCCGCATGGGCGCCACCCTCTCCAGCGAGCACCGCCCCCGCTTCCGGGACATGTTCTGCCGCCGGACCGGACTGCTCCCCGTTGTCTGGGCCGGCGTCGGCATCGCCGCCCTTCAGGCGCTTGTCGGCGTCGACGTGATCTTCTACTACTCCACCTCGCTGTGGAAGTCGGTCGGATTCGGTGAGTCCGCGTCCTTTGGCCTGTCCGTCCTGAGCTCGTTGATAAACGTGGTGTCGACGGTCGTCGCGATCGTGCTCATCGACCGGATCGGCCGCCGCCGTCTGCTGCTCGCCGGCTCGGCCGGTATGGCGGTCAGCCTCCTTCTGATGAGCATCGGGTTCTCCAGATCCGTTTCGGCGGGCGAGAACCTCGTACTTCCCGGGGCGTGGGGGCCGCTGACCTTGATCGGCGCGAACGCTTTCGTGGTGTGCTTCGCTGTCTCCTGGGGTCCGGTGGTGTGGGTGCTGTTGGGGGAGATGTTCCCCAACGCCATTCGGGGGGTGGCGCTCGCGCTGGCCGCATCGGTGAACTGGATCTCCGGCGTGGCGGTCAACCTCTCCTTCCCGACCCTGCGTGAGATCTCCCTGCCCGGGAGCTACGCCCTGTACGGGGTCATGGCTTTGCTCTCCTGGTTCCTGGTCCGCTTCGGCGTACGGGAGACCATGAACCGCGAGCTTGAGGACATGAGCGCTGCGCCGACGGCGCTGAAGCCCCAGCCATGAGAATCGTGCCGCATCCGCCCCGGCCCCGAAGCCCCCACGGCCTCGTTCCCCCTTCCGGACCAGCCCCGTGACGCGCCCCGGACCACAGCCGGACCGGCCGCAGTGGCGCACCGGCTGCACAGAGGCCCCGGGAAAGTAACCGCCAGCACGCAATACCGGAGGAAGACCACGATGCACAGCGACATTACTTTCATCACCGGCGCAGGATCCGGCATCGGGCGTGCTGTCGCGCTCCTGCAGGCTTCGGCCGGGCGCCCCCTCGCCCTGGTGGACAGAGATCGCGCCAATGTGGAGGCGGTCGCGGCGGAGGCCGAGGAACGTGGAGCGCCCCTCACCCTGGCCATCGCTGCCGACATTTCCCAGGAAGCAGCGGTCTCCGACGCCTACGAACAGTGCCGCGCCTCCCTCGGCATTCCCACCCGCGTCGTCGCCAACGCCGGAGTCGAAATCTCACGGAAGGCACACGAGACGACGCTCACCGAATGGGCAAGCGTCATCGACGTCAACCTCACTGGCACCTTCCTGACCTGCCGCGACGCCATTCGGCTCCTGCTTGATCACGGGCGCCCGGGAGCTATCGTCTGCGTCTCGTCCCCTTCGGCGTTCGTCGGCTTCGCCGGAGGCTCCAACAGCGCCTACGGAAGCTCCAAGGGCGGCATCTCCGCCATGGTCAAAGCCCTGGCTGTCGACTACGCGGCATCCGGTATCCGGGTCAACGGCGTCGTCCCCGGTGCCACGGCGACCTCTCTGCTCGATGTCACCACACAGGCGCATGAGGGCACTCAGGCGTATGACGACATCGCACACCGCGCGCGGACACAGATTCCTCTGGGCCGGCTCGCGCGGCCCGAAGAGATCGCCGAGGCGATCGACTGGCTGCTCGGCCCCAAGTCCAGCTACGTCACCGGCAGCCATGTGCACGTCGACGGTGGACTCACCGCCCGAGGGGCCAACGACTTCTGACTTCTGGCCTCTGACCAGTAGTCATTCTCGCTGACACACAGACCGCGTCCGAAGGAGCATCTTATGAACCCCTGCCGCACCGGCATCGGAGCCACCGCCTGGGTCATCGCCGACGGCTACATTCCGCCGCACAGCTCGGGACCCGAGCCCGATATGACCAGTCACGACAGCATCTGCGTACTCAACGCGGGGGACACCGAGGCGCGTGTCGAGGTGTACGTCTACTTCACCGACCGCGAGCCCGCAGGGCCTTTTGTCCTTCCCATCGCGCCCCGGCGCGCCTTCCATCAGCGCATCAACGACCTCAGCCGACCGGAGCGAATCCCCGTCGGAACCGACTACTGCCTCCTCGTCACCAGCGACGTCCCCATCGTCGTCCAGCACACTCGCCTCGACTCCCGACAGGAGGCCAACGCGCTGATGAGCACCATCGCCTTCCCCGCATGACACGGTCCACGGTTCGGGTTCGGAAGCGCGGCCCCTGAAGCCTCCGACGACACCACGGAGGAGCGAGGGCGCGTGCCGGGCCGCCCGTTCAGAGAGAAGTCGGGATGCGAGTCGATATCGCTGTTGGCCGAACGGGCCGAAGCAGCTGAGCTGGTCGACGCCTGACGACCGTTCGCCGGTAGCGGTGTCGAGCACGTACAGGCCCAGCGAGTTCGCCACGGCCAGCAAGGCGGCGTCGGCGCTGGCCAGTTCGAGACCGTCCTCGGCCTCCTCCAGCGGCCAGAGTTCACCGGCCCACTCGGGCGAGTTCACCGGCCCACTCGGGCGGCGGGCCCGGGTCGGCGACCGCATGGCAGGGCTTCAGGCTCGCCCAGTCGTACGTCGTGACCGGCCCCGACGTACGCACCACCGGCGCCTGGGACACCGGGCCGGACGCCAGTCACCCAGCGGCGAGCCCAGCACCTCCACCGGAACCGGTGCGCCCTCCACCGACCAGCGCAGCCAGGCATCCGCGGCGACCCTGGTCACGGCCTCGGCCCGTTCGGTGTCCACAACCAGGGACTGCTGAGCGCGCCGGGCCGCTTCGTACGCCGTTGCCATGGCGGGAGGGTAGCGGCCGTGGGCGACGAAGTCGGCTTCCCGTCAGCCGAAGGCACCCGGGTGGGCCTGTTCGCGGACCGTCACGAACTGCTGGCGGACCGCCTGGCCCACCGCCAGTTCGTCGCCCGCGTCGAAGACCTGGGCTTCTGCCGCGGGCCACTCCGGTGCCGCGGGCCACTCCGGGGGGCGCCACCGCCGAACGCGTCGCCCGAAGGCGCCGAACGGCGAGCCCCGGGCCGCGAATGGTGCTGTACGGGCGAGCAGCACGGCTCCCGCACAGATGCCGAAGAGTGGGCCGGAGGCCGGACAACTCGGGGCTGTCGGTCTCCCTCCCATGACAACCGCTGCGGATCCACGCGGACAAGCGCGGACGTGTGCGTTCAGCCATCCGTCCGCGCGGCGGGCGTGAACAGGGGGTGGGGGTCAGCAGCCAGACGGCGACGTCGGCGGGTCCGCGGCCGTCTTGATGTTCGTCGGCACGGGAATTCGGTACGGCAATACCGCCACACGCGTCACCTTGAAGCACACGGCCGGCGCGCTTCTACCTGCTCACCACCCCCACAGCCGCGCTCCCGCACGGTTACCTGTCGTGTTGTGGGTTGGGCCGGGCAGTGTCGGCGAACATGTCCGCGACTCTCTGTGCTGTAACTGTGGGTGTGCGGCGCTGGATCCAGTAGCAGGAGCCGATGGCGGCAGTACCGATCATCACGCTGGCGATGGTCAGCCCGATGTAGAGCCATGCGCTCTCGTGCCCCCAGGCTCCATACGAGAGTGTGTGAAACGCCTGGGTCAGGCCGATTCCCGCGCTCGCGGCATATACCACTCCCCCGAGAAAGAGCGCGGTCTTCACGTGACGGCCGGATCCCACACGGATGTTGATACGGGACTGCCACGCAATGAGCGGAATGCCCGCGCGCCTCGTGATCTCTTTCTCCAGGCCGATCTTGTACCCGATCAGGGCTCGGCTCAAGTTGTTCAGATAGAGCCCGTAGACGATGACGATGGAGACGCCCAGCGGCAGCCACATCAGCAGATGACTCTCCCCGCCGCCGAATGCGACGGTCGCAGCCAGCGCGATGACTGTGCTTCCTGCGGCGAGAATGCGATCTCCCGAGGTCGTCAAGGTCGATATGCGGTTCCCCGCGTCTCGGCATTCGTCGATTAACCAGTTGACGACCTGCTCGTCGGAGAACTGTTGAGAGGGCTCGGAGCCATGCTGCTGTCCGGACATCCAGTCAGGCTCCCATGAGGACGTCCCCTTGTGAGGCCCGTTGGCCGGGACGAAGGAACGCTTTCCAGAGCGCGTCGTCAGCAGGTGCGCGTTCCCCAGGACTATCGGCTGGGGCGGGGCCAGCGTTCAAGGTCGCACCAACGGCGCTCCGTGAGCGCCCGCCGCCGGTCCGCCTTCGTGCACCGCCAGCACTTCCACCCCTTCGGCACCGGCCAGTCGGCGCCGTTCCGGCACGCGTCGGCCGCGCATTCGCGTCGGCGCTTCTCCGGCTGGATCTCAGACTCGGGGGCCGGTGCCTCGTAGCCGTCGGGGCGGGCGGTGAGGATGTGAGCGGAGTGCCGACCGGGGTGGAAGGTCTCCCATTCGCGGTCCGTGTGGTCCGAGGTGGCGGTCTCGTCCTCGTGGTGGGGGCAGCGCTGGTTGAGCCAGCGGCTCACGGTCGCGAAGGTGGCGTTGTCCAGGGACCACACCCACATCTTGCCGTCGCCGAGAGAGAAGAGGGTCTGACCCTCCCGGCCGGGAACGCGCGGCAAGTCGATCTGCTCCCAGGCGCCTTCCTCGGCGGCGAAGACGGGCTCCGGGCAGCGCTGCCCGTCATCGATCTGCGCGATACAGCGCACCTCCTCTATCCGGCCGGGGGCCAGCCGAAGGGTCTGGGCGCAGTGCAGAACGTGCCGGGCGGTGTCCCGTGCCGCCGGCGTCCTCGATTCCGGCCCCCGGGGCTGCTCCTCGTCGGGCGGCGCGGTGAACTGGCCACGGGTGATACGGCTCTGCATCCGCTTGCCCAACTCCGTCACCAGACCGGCCAACTCGGCAGGAAGGTGAGAATGTTCGAGGGCCGGGCAGACAGCCGGGTGCGGAATACGGCAGTACTCGGGCGCGTGCGGGTCGGTGCCGGGGTAGGCGACACCCTGGTTGACGTGCCACTGGTATGCCTGAGGCACACGGTTCGAGGGCACCTCCGGCATCAGAGGGACGCGCTCCTTGTCGTGCCGCTCGTACCACTCCACCGGCAGGCCGCAATACCGGCAACGGCCGGCCCCACTGCTGCGCAGCAGCTTCGAGGGATTCGCCTGATGCAGGCGCATCGACATGGTCACTCCTCCAAGGTGCGTACGGTCTGCGACCGCGCCGGGCGGGTGTCATCAGGTGAAGCGCCGGTCGGCCGGCGTCAGGCGTGGCTTTGCCATCCGCAGTCCGAACAGGGATTGCTGGAGGGCCACCAGCGGTCCAGCACCGCCGGCTTCGCGCCGTACCAGACGGTCTTGTGGGCGAGCCGGCGGCACAGCTCGCCGGGAGCGGCATCCAGGACGGAGCGGTTGAGACCGGCGTTCTGCCGCACCTTCCGCTCCGGTGCTGCCATGGTGCCACGGGCGGAGTGGGTCATGCCCACGACGTTGAGGTCCTCGACCCCGACGGCCGCGAAGCCGGTCGCCAGGCGCTTGGTCACGTGGTGGAGGAGCGCCTCGCGACGCACGGCAACTTCGTGGTGGAACGTGGTGGAGGCAGCCACACTCGGCAAGTTCAAGCAGCGGTTGGCCCTCATTTATGAGAATCACGGTGCGCGGCAATCGTTGGTTGGGGTGGGTGCCCGTGTCATATCGCCATCGATCGGGGCGCTGGGGCGCCCCGTCGTGACCATCTCCGTAGGTGTGCCAGACCGCCGCGCCTCGCCATGGCCAGCGGTCGGGCGAATTTTCTGTGGCCGGAGAGCGACATGATGAGTTGAGACATCTGTGCCGTTGTGCGAATCGGCATTTTATGACCTCTGCCAGAGGTCAGTACGGTTCGGATTCATGGAGTGGAATTTTCAGACTGCGGAAGAACTCGCGGCTGCCTTGCGTGCCGGTGAAGTGACCTCGGCGGAACTGACCGACGAGGCGATCGCCCGTATCGAGCGCGACGACAAGGTGATCAACGCGATCTGTGTGCCGGACTTCGACCGTGCGCGGGGCCCGCCGCGCGCGGTGCCGACCAGGCGCGCGCCCGCGGCGAGGTCCGGCCGCTGCTCGGTATTCCGGTGACGGTCAAAGAGTCCTACAACATGGCTGGGCTGACCACGACCTGGGGCATGCCGCAACAACGGGACTATGTGCCGGCCGAGGACGCGGTACAGGTGTCGCGGCTCAAGGCCGCGGGCGCGGTGGTGCTGGGTAAGACCAATGTGCCCTTGGGGCTGCAAGATATCCAGAGCTTCAACGAGATCTACGGCACCACCACTAACCCGTGGGATCACGCTCGCACGTCGGGCGGATCGTCCGGTGGATCGGCGGCGGCCCTGGCATCCGGATTCGGCGCGCTGTCCATCGGCTCCGACCTCGCCGGTTCGCTGCGCACCCCCGCGCATTTCTGCGGCATCTACGCACACAAGCCGACACTCGGACTGGCGGCAACCCGCGGCATGGTAGCGCCGCCGGCACCGCCATTGCCGGTCGACCTCGACCTCGCCGTCGTCGGTCCGATGGCGCGCACTGCCCGCGACCTCACGCTCCTGCTCGACGTCATGGCCGGGCCGGACCCGCTGACGCTCGGCAAGGCGCACGACTTGACGCTGCCGCCCGCGCGCCACGAGCGGCTCGGCGACTTCCGGGTCTTGGTCGTCGAGGAGCATCCGCTCATTCCGACCGGGTCCGCTGTGCGGGCGGGCGTGCAGCGCGTGGCCGACGCGCTGGTCGACGGCGGCGCCCGCGTCGAACGGCACACTCCGCTGCTGCCCGATCTGACCGAAGCCGCCATGCTCTACAGGCAGTTGCTGTTTTCGAGTTCCGTTGCGCGTTTTCCCGTCGAGGCGTACGAGCAGTTGCGGACGCGCGCCGCCGGACTGAGCGCAGACGACCAGAGTCTCGATGCGGCGCTGCTGCGCGCCATGGTGTTCAGCCACCGTGACTGGATCGAGGCGAACAACCGTCGCGAGCTCCACCGTCATGGCTGGCGGCAGCTCTTCGCGGAGTTCGACGCCGTGGTGTGTCCCATCACGCCCACTCCCGCGTTCCCGCACGACCACAACCCCGATCCAAGAGAACGCCGGATCGACATCGACGGCGTCGAGTACCCGTACTTCGACCAGCTCGTCTGGGCCGGTCTGGCCACCATGCCCGGCCTGCCCGCCACCGCCATACCAGCGGGCCGGTCCCCCGAGGGTCTGCCGGTGGGAGCGCAGCTCATCGGTCCGATGTTCGAGGACCGCACCCCGCTGCGGCTGGCCGAACTGCTCGAGCAGAAGATCGGCGGCTTCCAGGCACCGAAGTAACGTACTAGCGGGTGTCCGCCGAGGACGAGGTGCGGATGACGAGCGAGGGCTGGGGACTGGTCCTGAAGCTCGCGGCCTGGCACGCGGGAGCGGCCAGGCCGGCTGTCCAGTCGCCTCGACAGCCGGATCGTGTTCGCATCAGACGCGGAGCCTTCGCGTCTGATGCGAACACCGAAGGTCCACCAAGGATGTTGTCTTTCCACTGACCAGCGGGAACAACCGCCACGGCCCCTTTCTGGTGTATTCGGTTCCCACCCCGGGTTGGCGCCCAGGAGCAGAAAGCTGTCGTAGCGAGCCCCGTCGCGGCATGCTCGTCGACGGTGCCGTGAACGACCGACCGCACGCCGCGCTGCCTGCACACCTCCAGCGCGCCCGGGGAGACATCGGGTGCCGTGACGGAGTGGCCCCGGTCGAGCCGTCGTGACCACGGACGGGTGGCGGCCCGACGCGCAGGTGAGGGCCGTCTTCCGGCACTCCCCCAGCTTCGTGCGGCGCGCCGTGGCCTGACCGGCCGTACGGTCCGGCGCCGTCGGCGAGGTCAACGCCGGGGCGGGTCCGCCCGCTTGAGCAGGGCGCGCAGTACGGCCAGGCGGTGGGCGCGGAGGCGGTCGTCGGCCTTCGAGCCGGCCGAAGGACCGAGCGCCTTCCGCGTCGCGTAGGCGGTTACCAGGCCGAGGAGCAGCCGGACAAGAGCGTTACTGAAGGCCAGGGAGGCCAGAGAGGCCAGAGAGGCCAGGGTCCACACGGTATGGGCCATGCAGGTGGTGAGCATCTTCGGTCGCACCTCCGGGACAGGGAGCCTCCGGTGTAGCGCGGCCGTAGAGCGGGGCGCTGCCCCGCAGCCGCGCGGTACCGGCCCGCCGCACGCGGGTTCCGCGCGGCTGCGCCCCTGTCGGCCCCGCGCGGGCTCCGGGAGCATGCGGGCCATGGCCAACAACGAAGAGCCCCGAGAGCCCCGGGTCCGGTCGTGGAAGCGGGACCTTCCCTTCCCCTACGACCGTGACCTGTCAGGAGTGCTGCGCCACCTCAACCGCCGCACCCGGGCCTTCCGCACCCGGCTGGCGAACGACCCGGTCACGGCCTCCTACCTCGCCGCCGGTATGCGGCTGCTCGGACGGCACCTCGGCCCTGGCGCTTACGGGGAACGCCGGTTCCTCAGCTTCCTCTCGCAGCGCGTGGTCGCCGCTGAGGTCGACAACAATCCCCGCCCCTTCACCCGCCGGGGCAGCGTGGCGGCGCTGCGGGACCGCTGGAGCGCCCAGTCGGACTTCGTCGCCGACCTGATCAGGTTCGCGGTGTGGCGGGAGAACTACCGCCCCGGCTCCAGGGAGCAGCGGGCCGTCAACACCAGGAAACTGGTCGGCGGCCCGGACTTCGTGCGCGCCGTGCACGAGACGGCGTATCAGCACACCGCCGAGGGCGTCGAGATGCCCTCCGTGCGGCTCGGCCTCGCCCTGATGACGGTGGCCGAGGGCGACGAGGAGGTCATGGCCGCGATCTCCGACATGTACGAGGACTACCTCGGCTCGTGGAAGGAGCTGTACGCCGCCGTCATACGGGAGCGCGGTCTGCGGCTGCGCCCCGGCCTGACCCTCGACGACCTGGCGAACGCGCTGTCAGCGGTCACCGACGGCATGATCCTGCGCGCCATCGGCGACCCCGGTTCCGGTGTCGTCGACCACGCCAACCGCCGCTCGCTGATGGGAACGGTCGCGCTCGCGGTGATTCACGCCTTCCTCGAACCGGACGACGACGCCGCCAGTCTCACTCTTGAGCAGGCCGTCGCGGCGCGCTTCGACAATCGGGCGTACTGAACGGCAGCCGGCCGTACGGGCGGGAGGGCTGCCCGCCGAGGGGGAGCGCGTATGGCAGGGGTGGGCAGGCTGTGGGCGGCGATGGTCCTGGTGGCCGCGGTGACGCTGACGGGACGCGGCAGTCCCGGCGCGGGGCGGGAGCACGGCCGGAGCCCCGCACCACACGGAACGCAGGACGGGGCGAAGGGGTGGTGGCGGCCCGCACCGGGCGAGGTGACCGACTGGGACTGGCAGATCTCCGAGCCGTACGACCTGTCCGCACGGCGGCAGATGTACGACCTGGGCCTGTTCGACCTGGCGCGGCGCATGGGGTGCGACGGAACCCGACCAGAACAACCCGCTCGGCAACCGCCCCGGCTTCCCCGTCACCCTGCGCGACCAGCACTCCTGGTGCCGGAAGATCGCGTCCCTGGCACACGCGCGCGGTCTCTCCGTCGGCATGAAGAACGGTCACGACCAGCCGGGTTCCGTCGCGGCCCTCGTCGACGCCTTCGACTGGGCCCTGCCCGAGGAGTGCGCGCAGTTCGCCGAGTGCCGGGAGCTGCGTACGTTCGTCCGGAACGGCAAGGCCGTCTTCGCGGTGGACTACCGGGGCTCCGTCCGCCCGCCAGCGGCCTGCCGCGCCCCCGTGCACAGCACCTCGACGGCCTGGTCAAGGGCGAGCCGCCCACCGGCGGATACCGCAAGCCCTGCACATGAACCGCACCCGGCGCCGTAGCGTCCGCACCGCCCGTTCGGCCTGTCGGTGTGGTGCGGGCAGGGGAGTTTCGGCGAGGGTGGGGGCATGGCGCACAAGATGAGCAAGGACGAATGGCGGGCGTTCCTCTCCGAGGGCACCCGCACCGGGAAGCTGTCGACCACACGCGCGGACGGTGGCCCGCATGTCGCCCCGGTCTGGTTCCTGCTGGACGGGGACGACCTGGTCTTCAACACCGGCGCGGACACGGTGAAGGGACGCAACCTCGCCAGGGACGGCCGGGTCGCCCTGTGCGTGGACGACGACCGGCCACCGTTCTCCTTCGTCGTCGTGCAGGGGCGCGCCGAACTGGGCGACGACCTGGAGGAGGTCCGGACATGGGCGACCAGGATCGCCGCGCGTTACATGGGCCAGGACGCGGCGGAGGAGTTCGGCGCGCGCAACGGTGTCCCCGGTGAACTCCTGGTCCGTGTCCGCATCGACAAGGTCGTCGCCGTCTCCGACCTGGCCGACTAGGCGGCGTCCGCCGGGTCGCCCGGACAGGCGGGACCCACGTCCCGGTCCGGGCGTCGCCGGGCACAGCGCCCACGGCGCGTCCGGTCCGTCACGTGCGACGAGGTCTTCGAGCCGGGCACGGCGTTCCCGGTAGGGGCGGTGGAGCAGTTCGTCGTGGCCGGTTCGGATTTGGTCGAAGAGGGAAGCGCGCAGGTTCGCAGAAACTCGGCCCCGCGGAGAGGGGAACTCGCGTGTTAGTCGGTGTTCTCGGCGGCATCGCGCACGGATTGGTGGCCTGCCCCATCTCGGCCTCGGTACTGGTGGGCTCGCGTATTCAACTGTCGCCGGTTCGCCGAGGAGGCCACCCGGCTGGTGGCCCTGTGTGATCGCCGGCGGCATACGGCTCCAGGTCCCGCCGGCCTCCTTCATCGACTGCGGCCTGGGGGCCCCCTTCGAGTCCGCTGTAGATTTCCTGCGGTGAGCGAGCAACTGCCCAGCGGCGGCATCGAGCTGTCACCCGACGAGATCGAAGCCCTCCACACCAGGTGGTCTTCCTGCTGGACCCCGAGTGAGGTCGCGCAGCAGTTGGCCGGGATCGGCACGCCCTGGTACGTGGCCGCGGGCTGGGCGCTGGACCTCTTCCGCGGCAGGCAGACGCGCGCTCATGGGGACATCGAGATCGCGATTCCGGCCGCGAGCTTTTCCGAGGTCCGCTACCGCTTCCCCGGATATGTCTTCGACGCGGCAGGCAGCGGCCGGATCTGGGAGGACGCCACACCGGAGGTGTTGGCCGCCGTACATCAGACTTGGCTCCGCGATCCGGCCACCGGCGACTACCTGCTCGACGTGTTCCGCGAACCGCACGACGGCGACACCTGGATCTGCCGACGCGATGAGAGGATCCGGCTTCCGTACAGCGACATCATTCACCACACCCAGGACGGCGTCCCGTATCTGGCGCCCGAACTGGTCCTGCTGTTCAAGGCCAAGCACGCCCGCCGAAAGGATCAAACAGACTTCGACGCGACCGTCCCGCACATGACCCCGGCTCAGCGCGAGACCCTGACCGAGCTACTCGACCGCGTACACCCGGGGCATTCCTGGATTGCGGATCTGTAGCCGGCTACTGGTGCGCTCGCGTGTTCAACTGCCGCTGGCTCCACGAGGAAGCCAGCCTGTTGGAGACCTTGCGTGATCTCCTGGGGCGTATCGGCTCCATAGAGATCCGTCACCGTGTGTCGCGTAGCTGAAGGAGGTACGTCGCGGTCAGCGCGACGGCACGGTCCCCGTCATGCGACAGCTCCACGAGGGCACGTGATGCCGTCGTCCCCGGGATGCCCGCCAGCGCCTGGGTCAGCCGTCCGCGTGCAGGCGCTCGAGTGGTGTCGTGGGCGAGGCGGTCGACGAGCCCGGTCGCGATCTGATCCACCGTCGCATCGTCGCTCGCCAGCACGCTCAGTGCATCGGCTGCATCGGTGTCGTTCCTTCCCTCCACGATCATGCCGATGAGCGTCGGGACCGCATCGGCCACTCCACGTGTTCCGAGCGCCAAAGCCGCATACCCGCGGACGACGGCGTCGGTGTTCGCGAGAGCGTCCCGCAGGTGCGCGGTGGCCTCATCACCGGGCAGCTCGGCGAGGGACTGAACGGCACGCTCCCGCACTTCGGCCACCGGTGAGCCGAGGCCCTCCGCCAGCAGTGCAGGGGCACCGTCGCCCGATCGTGCCAGCGTCCAGCGAAGGGCTCCGGCGACGTTCGGCTCCGTCTCGCTCAGTGCCGCCTCGACCAGGGCCTCCACCGGCACCGGAACCTCGTCGGCCGAGGAAAGGGCCGCGCGCTGGCGCGCGTCGGCGCTCTTCGACCCCAGGGCCTGGAGGAGCGTGACGACCTGGAGGACGTCCTCCCAGCCGGCGGGTTCCGCGGCATCGATCCGGCGCAGCCGCGTGAGCAGCTCGGTCTCGGCCGCGATGCGGTCGCGTGTCTGACGGATGAGGTCGCCGACGAGCGCCGAGGGCGTAAAGCCGGGCTCTTCGAGCGCGCGCCCGATCTCACGCAGCGACAGCCCCAGCGACCGCAGGCTCTCGATATGGAAGATCCGCCGGATGTCCTCCCCGGAGTACTCCCGATAGCCGGAGCCCGTACGGCCCGATGGCCGCACCAGGCCGAGCGACTCGTAATGCCTGAGCATGCGGGCGCTGACCCCGGACCGTCGCGCCACCTCACCGATCAACACGTCCTACCGTCCCTCCTGGCCGGACCCGCCGAGGGCCACGACGCGCTTGGCCTCCTCGATCGCGAACTCGAATCCGGCGTCCGGGTCACGCAGCAGCCGTTGTGTGGCGAGCGCGTGCGCGCACACGCGCGGATCAAGGGCCGTCGTCGCAGCACGCAGGGCCGGCACAATCACTTCACCCAGCGCGACCAGCGCCCGGCTGAGACTGAGCTGCGTCTCCCGCTCACCGCGCCCGAGCTGCGTCACCAACACCGTGGCCAGCGCGGACTCCTCGCCTTCCGGCACGAGCACTACCGCGGCCCGCCAGGCGCTCCGCGCCACCTCGTCGTCGGCGTCGGACAGCAGCGCCCGGGTGATCGCCGGCCACGCCTGCCGGTCCCCGATCTTGGACAGCGTGTGCAGCGCCTGGCTCCGTGCCTGCGCACGCTCCGAGCGGACTTCGCCGAGCAGCTCTGGAAGCGTCATGGACGCCGGGTGGCGGGTGAGCGCCCAGGTCAGCATGTCGCGGACGAAGGAATCGGGCTCGATCGCGCATCGCTCGATGAGCTTGTCGACGAAGCGCGGGTCAGGCGTCGTGCCGACCGCCAGAGCAGCCCGCATTCGCACGGACGAACGGCGGTCCTCCAGCCCCTGGAGCGCTCGTATCGCATCCATGTCCTGTCTCGTGGTCGTCATCGAGACCACCTCCTTGGGAAGCAGTGAAGGCCCTGTCACTGTGTCAAGGTCAAGCAGGGCCCTGACCACGGCGGTCGCCCACTTCGGGTCGGCCGGTGCACGCCTTGCCGAGGCCTCCCCCACTCCCCATGTTCGAACACGCCATCGCGTAGGGGTGAGTGATTCCGGCTATTCCGAGGACCTGGTCAGCGCCCAGCGCGAGCTGCACCGCGCCCGGCACGCATCCCGGGCGGCCTCCGACCCGGCCAGGACGGTGGCGAGTACAGCAGACTGGCACAGCCCAGGCCGGATGGGCCGATGTCGACGTCCAGGCCCTCATCACCCGTCCTGGTGCGCAGCGCCCGCGCGACGGACACGAGTGTGGGGTCCGCGAACGACAGCCCCGCGTGCTGCGGGTGCGCGCCGACAGTATGCGGTCCGAGCGGGTCGTTGATCCGGTCGCGAACCGCTGGGGCCTTGGCGTGCCCCTCCAGATCGCGTAAATACTCGGCCTGTTCATCCTCGAACGGCTGATCCCGTAATAGCGGCAGGTCGCCGCCACACTGCGCTGACTTGTTCGACGTGCCGCAGCACCGCCGGTCGATGCCGGGCTCACCGTCGCAGTTCCCGTTCCGTCATGCAGGTCTCCCAGGAATCAGAGACCCACCTGTCGACAACCTCCGTCGGTTTTGGACCTGGACAAGGCCGAGGCACCCCACAATGGTTGCGGACCGGGCCGCGGATCAGCGGGGCAGCCGCCCGCACCGCAGATCACAGACTGGATGATGCGAGTACGATCCGCCCCCAGCACTGCACGACGCACGAGGAGAGGTAACCACCATGTCCGATGCCGGGCAAACGACTACAGAACTCAAGACACAATATGCCGCTCAGGTGACTGCGGACCTTGAGCGGAACACCCAGGAACAGGAACGTATCGGGGCTGAGGTGGCAGCGCTACAAGAGCAGTTGCGCGCGTTGCAGCACGACCAGACCCTGCTGGTCAACCTGCAGCAGACGCTGGGCAGCGACAGCCCCACGGCAACCGGCCCGGACGCAGCCCAGAGCGCCGTGGACGTGCCTTCCGTGCCGCGGCAGGCCTCCGCAAAGCCGACACCGGCCAGGAGGAAGAAGGCCGTGACTACGAAGTCCAGGAAGACCGCGGCCAAGAGCCCCGAGACGAAGACATCCACCAGCTCGGACAAGCAGCCCACCCTCGTCGCGCTCATCCGCGGCCATCTCGCCCAGCAGCCCGAACCGCGCTCCGCTGCGGAGATCGCCTCCGAACTGGCCCAGGCCCACCCCGAGCGCAACGTCAAGCCCACGGTCGTGCGTACCACGGTGGAGGGTCTGGTCGCCAAGGGCCATGTCCGTCGCGCCAAGCAGGGCTCGTCCGTCTTCTACACGGCCTCCACGGCTGAAGCGGCAGGCGACTCGGCGGAGCAGAGCGGCCCGGCCTCTGCGTGACGGGCAGGGTCTCGCCACACACTCCCGCCGGTGGGCCCGCGCGGGCGCCTGCCCGGACCGGTTGTGGCCTGCCCTGCCGGCGGACGCAGCCCAAGCCGTCATGAGGAGGGCGAACACTCGCCGAGCCAGGCGTCATCGCAAACGGATCAGGCGGTGAGAAGCGGTGTGTATCGGTGCCTGCCCTTGACGGTCTTCGAGCTCACTGACCGTCGGCTACGCTCCGGCCGACGTCTCTGCGGAGCAGCTGGCCGCACCGACCAGCCTCCCACGCCATGAGCGTCAGCGACCCCCTGCGTCAAAATGGTGCAGGTGTTGTACGACGACGCGGCCGTCTGCGGCCACTACGTCGCGCGGGACCGCGCTTTGAAGACGAGCGCGGACAAGATCCTGACCAACATGGCTGTTGGGCCCGAACGGACACGCGGCAGCAGCCGCCAGACCATCACCCAGGCTCTCGGCGTCAGCGTTGAAGGGGCCGAACGCCCGTCGGAAGCCGCCGTGGAAGGGTGCGGCACAGCCGGACTCCGCTCAACAAACCGCTGCCAGCAACAAGTCCTGATGCCGCCCACCCCGCTGACACCACCCCACACACTCACAGAACGTGCCAGGCGCCCGGCGGGGACTGTCACACTCCCCGCCCAGGCGCCTGGAGCGTGCGCAAAACGAGAGGCCCCAGACCCCGGCTCAGAAGCAGAACTGTCCAAATCAGCGCCCGAACCTCCGTCTTGCCACTGCCTATGTGCCGCCACGGGCGCACCGCCCGCACCTTGCTGTGCGACTCGGCCCCGCACGCGCCGGGCACCTCTCACCGAGCCGTGTTGCGGTTGAGCCGCGGGGCAACGCTATCGAGGCCGTTGCAGACTCGAACGGCCCCTCGCCGCAACTCGGGTCGGCTGACCCCGTTCCACCAGGAACACCGTCAACCTGCGCACAGGGTGCGGTTGCACTAGCATACGCTGCGTAAGAGGGCATCTGGTCTAGATTGCGGGTGGCTTGAAAGGGGCGGGTGACCGTTGCCGGGATCCGGCTCTGACTCCGGCTGCGAACCGGGCCCGGCTCATCGCTCGGCGCGTGACGATCGGCTCACGGGCCGCCAGGCCGAGGGCCAGGCGACGTCCCGGTTGACCGGACCGGTCACCCCAAGGCTGGCCCGTGCGTACTCGAGGTACCGCCGCTGTGCGTTTCTGAACTCCGAGTACGCCTGGTCCCAGCTCTGTTCGTCTTCCGTGGGCACACCCCGCGCCAGGTGCTCCAGCCGCCACAGGCAGTGGTTCAGCGTCTTGGACGCGGTGTTCGTGTCAGTGTCTCCCAACAATTCGCAGGTCTCCCCCAGTGCGGAACGGCGGGCCTCAGCCGCGCCGAGCTCGGCGAGCACCTCGGCGGTGAGCTCCAGCGGCGCGGGACCGGTCACCAGCCCGCGGCCCGCAGCGATGCGCTGATAGCTGCCCGCGAGCTCTTTGACCGCGTGGATGTACTCGCCATAGGCGTCCAGACGCCGCCCATCCCAGCGCACGGACTGCTCACGCCGCCACCGTGCCCGGTCGTTCAGGCTGCTCACCAGGAACGACGCGACTGCGCCCAGCGCAACACCCGCCAGCGGAAGTATCTGTCCCGACAGACTCATAGAGGCCCCGATCACGTAGTCGAACAGTTCCCCCATTCTCCCGGCCGGAGCCCGGCGAAGTCGGCGATGCCGTCACCCGCAGCCACTGGTGACTCCTCGGACGCCCCCTGGTAGTCACATGACCCGCCGGACAGGCTCCAGTTGGGCCCCGGCCCGAATCGGCTGCAAAGGATGCTGCGAATTTCGTACTAACGGCGCCGCGCAGCGAGGGGCTCACTCCTGCGGTTCCGGGAACATGACGGCCAGGACGTTGGCGGCGATGGCCGACACGTCGGTAGCGGGGTCCACCCCCCGGCGCAGGGCCAGGCTGCCGCCCATCGCGCCCAACGCCACGACCACCTGTCGCAGCGGCATGGCCGGCCGGATGCGCAGGCGCAGGCAGTGCCGCTCCAGCAGGGCCTCGATCTGCTCCTCGTGGCGTCGCTGGGCGGCCACCGCGCCGGCAGCGGCCTCGGGTTGGCGAGTCACGGCGGCCATGAACTCCGCGGCGGCCGTGCTCCAGCGCGCCGCCTCCTGATCGTCGGTGAAGCCGGCCGGGGTCAGCGCCGCGATCAGCTCCTCCCGGGTGGATGCGCGGTCGAGGGTCTCGCCGAGCAGTTGCAGATGCGCCTCGGCGTGGGCGTCGACGAGGGCCTGCCACAAGCCCTCCTTGCCGCCGAAGTGCTTGTAGACCGCGCCTCGCGTGTAGCCGGCCTCCTCGGCGATCTCGTCCACCGTCGCGGCCAGGAAGCCCCGGCGCGTGAGCACCGAGCGGCCTGCCTCCAGCAGCCGCTCGTGGGTGAGTCGCTGCTGCTCGGCCCGCGTCAACCTCGTCACCGATCCAACCGTCCATTCAGTAACGGAGTGTTTCCAGAAACAGTACGTTACTGTAAGAGGGTCGGTCGGTCCCTTCGGGGGTATAGGAGTGTGCCGGGAGATGAGCGCTGGACCGGGGCTCATGACGGGAGCCGTCGCCGCGCTGGGGGTGCTCGGCTGGGCGGTGGACCGTGCGCTGCTGTGGCTGGAGGCTCGCGGGTGGGTGTACTGGCGCAAAGGCAAGGGCCTGAAGGCCATGGGAGCGGATCTGATGGTGGAGAGCTCGCCTGCCGCGCAGGCCCTCCAGCGGGCGACGCACGACGAGCGGATGCGCAAGAACGTGCGACCGGCGAGGGAGCCGTCCTTCGACGTCGACCTGGCGGCAGGGCTCGTGAGGATCCGGCACCTTCCCGAAGATCAGGAGGGCAAGGGGCATCGGCACAAGAGGCAAGGAGTCGACGTATGAGTGAGATGGTGCCCTATCTGATCGTTTTCGGCTGCCTGGTCTCGGTGGTGGGGTTCTTCACCTGGCTGAAGGGTGTGGTGCGCCGCCGCGGCCTGGCCGGGACGGCGGTGACGGGCGCACTGGCCTCCTACGAGGAGGCGATGCGCACCACCGCGCACGACTCCCACGTCGAAGTCCGCGCCCAGGCAGACCGCCGGGCGCCGATCCTCTCCCCCGACGACCCGCGGTGGACCGGCCGTACCGCGCCGAGCCGGACGCGGCGAGCCCGCCCTCTTCGCAGGTGGCGCCTGCACCGACGACTGAGCCGATAGCCGGCGGAGCCGGCGGCACCTCAGAAGCCGGCCGCAGGCCCGGACCGGTTCCCACTCGGGCTGCCGGCGTCCGCTGACGCCAAGGAATTGTGCACACCGGTTCCAACTACCGCTCGCCGCCTGCCCCGGGAGATCAACTGCCCGACGTCACCCAAACGTCGGCCCCGACCTCACCCGGAGCGGCTGGAGCGCACCCTGGGCCTGCGCTACTCGTACGAGCGGTACCGGGTGCTTGGGCTGCACAGTGACTACAACGGGGTGGCGCTGGAGAGCGCCACGTTGTCGACGTTCCCGCAACGCGCGCTGTCGGCGCCGTCTGCGCCGTCGAAGAAGATCGTGCCGACCATGGTGCACGAACTGACCCACCAGTACTTCGGTGACACCGCCAACCGGATTTCCGGCCGCGATCTGACCGGTTACATGAAGAGCTGGATCTACGGCAGGGCCACCCCGCATGCCGGGCCACCCCGGCTGGAAGCCCGGCAAGACCTCCTGAACGGAGGAGAACACGGGGCCTCGTGGGCGGCTCAGAACACGGGCGTGGCCTCGGTCGGCACACCGAACGGGGGTACGCCCGGTGACAGTTGGGGTCAGCTCCCTGGACCTCGCCACACCGGCTGTCAAAAACCTGATTGACCGGCCCGGCCGTTAAAAGAGACCAGAAGCACGGTGCGACTACTCCTCGAGGAGTGCCTCCAGCATGGGTTTGCTCTCCTCGTCCACATACGAGGCGTAGTACTCGTAGAGGTTGCAGCGCGCGAGCCGGTCGGCCTGGACTAGGTCCGCGTTGCGCACCGCCTCGAAGACCTCGGCGTGGTGGGCCACGGACTTGCGCATCAGCGCGACACTGTCGGGTGCCTGCTGCAACTTGTCCTCGATGAGCGCGAGGACCACGCCGCGCACCACCTCGCTGCAGGCCTGGATCAGGTTGTTCCCGCTGGCCTGCGCCACCACGTCGTGGAAGTGGACGTCTGCGGCACTGAAGGCCTCGTATCCTTCGTCGATCGCCTCCCGCATCCGCTCCAGTGCGGCCTCGATGGCCTCCACCTGCTCGTCGGTGCGCTGCCGGGCCGCGAGCCGGTTGGCCGAGCCCTCCAGGATCATGCGGAACTGGATCAGTTCCCCCATCGAGAGCCCGTCCATTCTGGCGAGCCGCTCGAGGGACTTGCGCAGGTTCTTCGTGGAGAGCGGCAACACCTCGGCGCCGCGCGGATCACCGGCCCGTGAGCGGATCAAGCCCCCGCTCTCCAGCACCCGCAGCGCCTCGCGCACGGTGGAACGGCTCACCGAGAACTGGCTCATCAGGTCCCGTTCGCTCGGCAGCCGGTCGCCGGGACGCAGGGCGCCGCGGACGAGTGTCTCTTCCACCTGCTCGACGATCGCCTCGTAGGCGCGGGTCGGACGTACTGGTTGGAAGTACTGCTCTTTTGACACGGTCTGCCTTCCGGGCGGTTTTGCAGGGCCTACGGATAGTCGAACGTACCGCTCTACGTACCGTCCCCGCGGCTCGAAGATCCCCTTGACAACCGTATCCGGATTCTACTAACCGGGATATGGTGCTGGTCGGACCAGTAACCTCGGGAGAGGCTTGAGCGCAGCAGATGGATCTCGCGGTCACCTCGTGCGACGACGGGGTCAGCTGGCGTGCCCGACCACGAACTCGTCCGCGGCCTGATCCTCCGGCTTCACCAGGCGCTCGACGTCCCGGTGAACCTTCGAGCCGCCGTTGCAGTGCCACCCTTGTAAGGCCGTGGACGGACGAAATTCGCCTGGTCGGTCGGGCGAGGAACAGCAGCGAACAGCGACCTCTCGGAGGAGCAATGTCAGGCGCGTGTTGCGCCCCCGCGCCAGGGGGCGACCGGGAGATCCCCGAGCCGTCCACCGTGCGGCTCCGGGCCTCGGACCGGGACCGGGAGCAGGGGCTGCGCTCCATGCTGCGCATTCCCGGAGGGACGTTCTCGATGGGAGGCGAGGACGCCGACGCGTTTCCCGAGGACGGCGAAGGCCCTGTGCGGGCGGTGGGGCTGTCGCCGTTCCTCATCGACGCGACCACCGTCACCAACAGGCAGTTCGCGACGTTCGTACGCAGCAGCGGTTACCGGACCGATGCCGAGCGCTACGGCTGGTCCTTTGTGTTCTACGCACTCGTCCACCCTGAAGCCCGGCATCTGGTGCGCGACGGCACGGTGGCGCAGGCGCCCTGGTGGCTGGCGGTTGACGGGGCGTGCTGGCGGGCCCCCTACGGGCCGGGGTCGTCATGGACCGATCTGTCGAACCACCCTGTCGTCCACGTCTCCTGGCGCGACGCATCCGCCTACGCCGCGTGGGCGGGCAAGCGCTTGCCCACGGAGGCGGAGTGGGAGATGGCGGCGCGTGGCGGTCTGGAACGCTCCCGCTTCCCCTGGGGGGACGAGCTCCTGCCCCGGGGGCAGCACCGCTGCAACATCTGGCAAGGGGAGTTCCCGCAGGTCAATACGGGCGAGGACGGGCATTTGGGAACCGCGCCGGTCAAGACCTACCGGGCCAACAACTTCGGCCTGTACAACACATCGGGCAATGTGTGGGAGTGGTGCTCAGACTGGTGGAGCGCCACATGGCACGCGGCCGACCGCCCGGAGACCCGCCAGGACCCGGCCGGGCCTCCCGCCGGGGAGGCGAAGGTGATCCGCGGCGGCTCCTACCTGTGCCATGCCTCGTACTGCAACCGCTACCGCGTCGCCGCGCGCACATCCAACACTCCCGACAGCAGCACCGGGCACATGGGGTTCCGCTGCGCGGCGGATCCGCCCCGGGCCCACTAGCTGTGCGGGTCGAGGTGGCCCTTCACCGCGGCGGGGTACGGGAGGGCCACGCGGACCTCAGCGCGGCTGCGACGGTGCGCTATCCGACGCCGCGCTTGCACTGCGGGGAACGGTTCGGCACACCAGCGCGTGCGTCGCGCCGGATCGCTGCAAACAGTTCGACTCTGCTCCGGTCCATGATTCATCCGGCTGCGGGCCGCGCCTTCGTCGCCGCTGGTTCGCGGGTGGCAGTCGAGTGGTCGATGTTGGGCAGCGACGCTCGTCAGCCCGTTGCCTGGGTCACTGGGCGTACTCAGGTGCCCCGGCGAAGTCTTCGCCCGGTTCGCTCGCCCCTCGGCGACGGTGACTGTCGTGGCGAGCAGCGCCAGAACGGCAGCGGGAACCCGACCACGCACCCCACGGCCGGGCACTGCGGGCCGAACTCACCCAGGACGGTCAAACGACACTGCGCAACGCCAGCGTCGCGGTCCGCGCCGCCGAAAAGCAGCTGTTCTCGCCCTGTCCCATGAGCGGCAGCGCCGGCTACGAGAGGACCTCGCCACCTGCGTGACCCCTTCCATCACTGACTAACCCGCACCACCCGGTCCAGCCCGCGCCAACCAGTGCCACGTCATCACACTTCCGGTGCCGAGACTGACCGGCACGCCCCAGCCCGGAACTCCCCCGGTGTCGAAACCGACCGACATTCGGCGCTGGTGACGGTTGGTCTTGCGCTCGCAGGTCGGGCTGGCGCCCGCGCGACCACGCCGCGCGAGGCGACCGGCGGTCGCGCCCTACGCCTTCAGCCCCACGAGTCCCCACCCCCGCCGGGCGGCTTCGGAAAGGACGCGGCCCCAGTCGTCCATAAGGTCGCTGAACTCGTCGAAGTCTGCGACCCGGTCCTGGGGAGCTGACGTAGCCGCGGACGCTTGCGTATCCGCGTGGACAGCCCTGTTCCTTGATCTCCTCCCACAGTTTCCAGGCGTTGGTGCAGCCTTCTCGCCAGCGCTGATCGAGGTATGGCTTGTAGTCGTCGAGCCTGGTCGCACGGCTTTGCCACCGACCGGTGAACATCTCCTCCGGAGTCGTGGCACGGGAGAAGCGCAGGATGGTGCTGAGGGTCATGCCGAGCTGCCGGGCGACGGACCGCTTGCTGTGACCGGCGGCGAGGAGAGCGTGGATGGTGGCGTGCTTGGCGCGGTGCGTTCGCGAACCGGTGCCCTGTCGGCCAGGGCGATAACGCGGTCGGCTCCGCTTCCTCCGGCTGTGCCTGCGCGGGGCGCAAGCAGCCGCGGTGTCGGTAGACGCATTTCTCGGCGGCTTCGCCCAGGTTGTGCCAGAGATGCCATCGGTCGGC
This sequence comes from Streptomyces sp. NBC_01775, assembly GCF_035917675.1. Lineage (NCBI taxonomy): Bacteria > Bacillati > Actinomycetota > Actinomycetes > Kitasatosporales > Streptomycetaceae > Streptomyces > Streptomyces sp. NBC_01775. The sequence goes on from NZ_CP109104.1 coordinate 87,566, forward strand.
GACCTGGAGGGCCTGTAGGGCGCCGGGTGGCGCCCTCGGCGAAGAAGGTGGCTCGGTCGCGGCAGATGATCTCGATGCTGGGTCGCTCGACGAGCCAGGCCGCCAGCGTGTCGGCCTCCCGATCGGGAAGGAGGTCGATCGGACGTCGTGTTTCGACGTCGACGAGCATGGTTCCGTAGATGCGGCCCTTGCGCTGGGCGTATTCATCCACGCCGACCACGCGGGGTCCGGAAGCAAGGCGATCAGCCTCAGCAGGGTGTTCCTGCTGACCGGGACCTGGAAGGCATCCGTCATGCGGGCGCCTGCCCGGCCTGCGAGCGCGAGGCCGACCGGAGACCCGGGACGACGCCTACGGCTACCACCCGGACGAGGACGCCGAGTAGGCCCGAGGGTTCCGCACGTTCCTGCACGGGCGGCCGTGGACGCACGCCGAGGGGCCGGTGGCGCTGTTCAACCAGACGGTGGGCCGGCTGCCTCGGCACCGGGTGCTGCTGCCGGGCGTGAGCGTGCTGGCCGGCAGTGTCCGAGGCATTGATCGCGCACCCCGACACACTGCGCGCCGGCTGCTCGCACGGTACGAGGCCCTCGCCCAGGACACCGGCACCGATCCGCAAGCCCGCCAGGTCCAGACCTCGCCTGACATCAACGCTCAGCGCACGCTCGTCACCGAACGGGGCGAATGGCATGCTGGAAGCGGGAGTTGGCCCGCGGCCCGGGAAGGGGGCGTTCGTGAGCGCCGGGTGTGTGCAGCGGTCTGAACGTGTTGCTGTCATCGGAGTGGGCATTCTCGGAGCCAGCGTGGGATGGAACCTGTCGCGGCACGGGGCCGAGGTGGTCTTCATCGATGCGGGCCGGCCAGGCGAAGGAGTCACCAACTGGTCTTTCTCGTGGGTCAACGCCAGCAACAAGACCGAGCGCAGGTCCTACTTCGACCTGAACGTTGCGAGCATGGCGGCTCACCGTGAGCTTGCGGAGACCATCGGACCAGGCTCTTGGTGGCATCCCAGCGGCCACCTGCGCTGGGCTGATGATCCCGCAGCGGAGGCGAAGCTCCTGGAAACGGCCGAGCTGCTGGCTGGCTGGCACTACAGGGTCGAGGTGTGCACCGGGGCCGAGGTGCGCCGTCGTCTCGAACCTGCTCTCAGGGTGCCCGGCAAGACCTCGGTCCTGTTCTACCCCGACGAAGCATGGGTGCACGGACGGCATCTCGTCGGCCGCCTGGTCGGCCGAGCCGTTGAGTCCGGCGCCGAACACCGTTCCGGGACCGCGGTCTGCGACGTCGGCATCGGCTCCGATGGGAGCATCCGGACAGTGACTCTCTCGGACGGGAGCTGTCTCAACGTCGACGTCGTCGTGAACGCAGCAGGACCCAGCGCCTCCCAGGTCGCCGGGCTCATCGCACGGCACTTGCCGATGCGCCGAGAACCCGGCGTCGTCACCCGGATCGGCGGTGCTCAGGTCCCGGTTCACCGAGCCATGCACGCGCCCCACATCGAGATCCGTCCTGACGGAGATGCGTCAGTGGTCCTCCACAGCCGCGAGATCGACGCACTCATCGACACAGGTGAAGATCCAGCGGAACTCGCACGGCTGCTCCACGAATCGGCGCGGCACGTCGTTCCGGAACTCGGCAACTCCCGCATCGCACAGACACAGGTGGCCTACCGGCCCATCCCGGCCGACGGATTCCCCTCGGTGGGAGCGGTGCCTTCTGTGCCTGGCTACTACGAGGCTGTTTCCCACAGCGGCATCACGCTCGGGCCGGTGATCGGCAGGCTGCTTGCTTCAGAGATCCTCAGCGGGAAGAGGGACGAGATGCTTGCGGACTTCCGCCCGGAGCGTTTCCCCCCGTGACAGCGTGCGGAGACGCCGGTACCGAACACACAGATGCGTCTCCGGCGCCCGAATCAGGCTCGCGACCAGTGCCTCCGCTGATACCTCGGAACGTACGAACCGGGGCGACGTCCTCGAAATGTGCTGTCACCCAGCCCCGCAGGCGGCACCGGTGGCGGTATCCAGACCTGACGTGGGCCAGTACGTCGTTCATCTCGGAGCTGTCGGGCGAGGGAAAGGCTTGCCGTTGTGCGGCGGCTTCAGGCTCAAGATGGTGCCGTAGCCGCGCTGGGAGGCGCTCAGCAGGGCGTCGATGGCCCGATGCTGCTGTGCGCCGAGGTCCTTCTGGGCGTGAACGGGGACGAAGCCGCGCAGCCAGCTGGCGTCCACACCTTCGAGTTCGGTAAAGCCGATGCCGGTTGGATCAGCACACCTATAGGCGGCTTCCGCGGGCAGGTGGTTCTCGGGCGAGGGCCGCCGCTTGCGAGGTACGCTCCTGCGGCCATGCTCACCACGCGGTCCGCGAACGAGGTGCTCCGCACATGTCTTTGCTGTACGGCGCAAGCGCTGCGAGCACCGAAGTCTTTCTTACGCGCCTGCGCGGCTGGGTCCTCGGGTGGGTGCCCGGCGCCTGGGCGCTGGTGTGGTTCCTGACCGTGGAGGAGGGTTGGCACCCGAGCTTCCTGCCGCTGTGCGTACTGCCGCCCGCTGCGGCGTACCTGGGCGTTCGTGCCCACCGCGAGATCCGTGCCGGTCTCGCCTGGACTGCGGGCGCCCTGGCCCTGGCGTCCCTCGGGCTGAGCGGGGCGATCGAGCTGCTGTCGAGGGCCTTCTGAGCTGAAACGGATGGTCACGCGGGGTCGCTGCCATAGAGCCCCGCGCCACCGCCGGCAGCCGACCGGCCGGCCCACTGCTCCAAGAAGCCGGGCAAGGGCGTGGCCGATGAGCCGCGGGTGAACGACGAAGCTCCCCCGCGGGGCGCTTTGATACCGCCGCCCAGCTCTTCAACAGGGGACGCTGTGGGGCACAGCGGCTTCCGGCAGCGCGCTGCGGGACGCCGCCCGGGGATCCTTGAGCGAGGTCAGCCGAACCAGACGAGGACCGGTATGCGGATCTCACGGGCCTCGGGCACGACCTGGTATTCGAAGAGCACGGGCTCGCCGTCGACCTGAAGGCTGTAGCGCATGCCAAGGTCATCCATGGGATCGCCCGGCGGCTTCCGGCCGGCGTCGACAGCCGCGCCCGCCTCCAGTGCCAGGGCCCGTAGGAAGTTCACCGTCTTCCGTGCCAGATCCGGGGGCCAGTCACGGATGTCGGTCGCCGGGACCTTCTCGGTGTAGACGCTCCAGCCTCGCCGGGCTTCGCTCACCGGCCCGCCTCATCAAGCTGGGCGGCCAAGTCGTCGACGGCGACCAGGTGCTGCCCGGCGGAGGCATTGGCGCGGCTGGCCGAGGCGGCCGGAGCGCGGTTGAGCATCGCCGTCTTCCACCAGCGCCGCATCACACCGGGGACCATGCTCGCCTCGGCGGCCAGGACTTCGGCGTAGAAGCGGGCCCGCTCCGCGCCGGAGAGAGCATCTCCGATGGCGTTGATGGTGTGCGGAATGGCGGGGACGGGCCCCGGCCCGGCGGGGTGTTCGGGTTGGGCGCTCACCGGTACTCCTTCGGACGGATGCTACGAGTGTCCTATACGACGCTCCCCTCCGTCTCCGTCTCCGGCTCGGCAACGGCCGAGGGAGGCGAATGCCTCCACAGCGCCACGTCAACGACCGTCGCCCCGCGCGTGACCGAGTCGTGCAAGCGTCCCGCCTCGGCGAGCTTTCCGGCGACCTCATCCCCACCGTTGTCGAACCAGAACCGCCGCGGCGCTCGGCGAGCAGCCGCCCTTCCTGCACCAAGCGGGCATCCCAGTCGTCATCGGCCAGGGGGCCGCACCGTGAGCCGGAGGGCGGCACCTCGCCGGCGAACGGCTCCAAGGGATTGCCCCCGCCGAACCGAGTGAGCGCCTGGGCGTGCCGGCAATCGTCCGGGGCCGCCTTCGCCGCCGCCCGTCAGGGCACCGGCCGGCCGCCGGCCGACCCCGTGCGGCGCCTCGACGGTCGGCACGTCACCGACGTATCGGCGCCGGTGCGCGCGCTGGGCGAGGCGGTCGCGGGACCCGGCGGCCATTACCACCAGTGCCGGGGCACGTTGCGCGGCTGCCGGTGCGGCGGGGAGTGGCCCCCCGCACCGTTCACGCCGGCCTGGCATGACGCCGAGGTGGCCCGGCGCGCGCTCGCCTCGGTGAGCGTGGACACCGCGGGCGAGACACCGTACGTCGACATGCGAGCCCGGACCAGGCCCGGCGAGGCGCTCGACTGGGACACCCAGCCGAGCGCCTCGCCATGTTGCTGGAGAACGAGCCCAACACCCCCTGTGCTGCACTTGGTTGGACCCACCATGGGACGGCGGGGGCGCGGCAGGGGGCCGTCTCGGGCAGCTGTGTCGCCGAGCCCTCGTGCCCAGTCCGGATTCAGGACACAGTGTGCCAGCCGCCCAGATAGATGGACGCGTTTCCATTCCGTTGGATGAGCCTCACCTGGGTGACGGTCTCTCCAGCCGGAGCCGTACCCTTGCCACAGCCGGAGGAAGACCCGTTGGTGTCCTTGACTGTCCCGCTCTTACCGTCGGATCGCTTGTACGCCGCCCAGAATCCCAGCCCGTCCGCCTCTTCGTCGCACACGGTCAGCGTTCGGTGATTGCTGCTGATACAGGCGGTCCCACAGTTCTGCACACTACCGACGCCGCAGCCCGCCAGCCCCATGACTGCTCATGAGCCAGGGCAGCACTCCCGCCCCGTGCTGCCGCGGCCTTGGACTCCAGCTCGGACGTGTCGCTGGTCGCGCTCCCTGTGCTGCTGTCGGCGGCGACGGCCACGCCCGAGGTGCCGCCCAGGAGGGCGAGGGAGGCGATGCCGATGAGCTTGCGTGTTGCGGTGATGGCGATGTGGGCCCCCCGTAGTCGTCGTGACGGAGCGGGGTGGACCACACTCCCCGTTGTGAACTGCGGATCGCTTCCCCCGCGCCTGCTTGCTCCTTGAGCGTCTCTGACGCGAGCATGGCCATCCAGGGTTTTCAGCGCCGCTCGAAAAGCCCAGGTCACCAGGGGGAATCGAGTGCCCCGTATCCACTTCACCGATGCCGACCAGCACGTCGGCCCGCTTCTCGGCGTGCTGGTCACCGCCGCCGGCGGGCAGGACTCCGTCGCAGGCCAGACGCTGATCGGGCGGGTCGCCGCCGCGCATCCCACCATCGGCAAGACCTGGGTCGAGGGCGGCTACCGCCAGCACCTCGTCGAGCACGCCCCCACCCTCGCCCTCACCCTCGCCTGATGGATCGGATCGTGGCTGCGGCGGATTGCTGGTGGGAGTCCCTGGTGAGGGCCGGTCGGCGGGCGGACCGGCGCCTGGAGACAGTCGCACGGGCTTGGGACGGCTGTGGTTGACACGGCAACTGGACCGGGCCAAACTCACACCCAGACTACTGGTAGGACCAGTTAACTGGAGCCTTCCTCGGAACCTCCAGGGGTCTGCCGGCCGCGCCAAGCCTTCGGTTCCCTTCGACCGACCGCCGAGCCGCCCAGCAGATGTGATGAGTGCGGACCCCGCTGCCGACGCAGCGCGCGTTCGCATGTCCAAGCAAAGGAGCGTCCTGGATGACCAACGCCTCTCCGCATCCGCCGTCCGCGAGCGGCACTTTCCAAGGCAGGATCGGCACCACCTACGAGGAGTCGACCCCGTGGTGGCCCGATCAGCAGGCGCCTCCCGAGGACACGCCCAATGTCGTGGTCATCGTGCTCGACGACGTCGGCTTCTCCGACCTCGGCTGCTTCGGCTCGGACATCGACACCCCGGCCATGGACGCCCTCGCCGACGGCGGCCTCCGCTACGCGAACTTCCACACCACCACGCTGTGTTCGCCGACCCGCGCCTCCCTGCTGACCGGCCGGAACCATCACTCCGTCGGTATGCGCATGCTGTCCAACTTCGACACCGGCTTCCCCAGCGGCCGGGGACGGATCACCACCGCCGCCGCGACACTGCCCGAGGTGCTGCGCGACAACGGCTTCAACACCATGGCCGTGGGCAAGTGGCACCTGGCGCCGATGGAGCAGACCACCGCGTCCGGGCCGTACACCCAGTGGCCGCTGTCCCGCGGGTTCGAGCGCTACTACGGATTCCTGGAGGCCGAGACGGACAGCTTCTATCCGGAGCTGTTCTACGACAACCACGCCGTGGATCCGCCGAAGACCCCGGAAGAGGGCTACCACCTCAGTGAGGACCTGGTCGACCGGGCGATCGAATTCGTCACGGACCAGACTTCGGTCACTCCGGAAAAGCCCTTCTTCATGTATATGGCGTTCGGTGCGGCGCACGCCCCGCACCAGGCTCCCCAGGAGTATCTGGAGAAGTACCGGGGCCGGTTCGACCACGGCTGGGACGCCGAGCGCGCCACCCGGCACGCGCGCCAGATCGAGCGGGGCATCCTGCCGCCCGGCACCGAACTGGCGCCGCACAACCCCGGGGTCGTTCCCTTCGACGAGCTGTCGGACGACGAGAAGAAGCTGTCCGTACGCCTCCAGGAGGCCTACGCGGCGATGGTCGACCACACCGACCACCACATCGGCCGGTTCATGGAGTTCCTGGAGCGGATCGGACAGCTGGAGAACACCATCACCATCCTGCTCTCGGACAACGGGGCCAGCCAGGAAGGCGGGCAGAAGGGTTCGCTCAATCCCACCGCGTTCCAGAACGGCATTTCCGAGAACTTCGACGAGATGGTCTCGCGGATCGACGAGATCGGCACCACGCGCGCGCATGCCAACTACCCCTGGGGCTGGGCGCAGGCGGGCAACACGCCGTTCAAGCGCTACAAGCAGAACACCCACGAGGGCGGCGTCCGCTGCCCGCTCATCGTGCGGTGGCCACGGGGGCTGCCGCGCACCGGCGAGACCAGGCAGCAGTTCCACCATGTCAACGACATCGCCCCGACCCTTTTCGAACTGCTCGGCGTGCAGGCTCCCGAGGTCTACAACGGCATCCCGCAACTGCCGATCCACGGTGTCAGCATGGCCTACACCTTCGGCTCGCCGACCGCGCCGACGCGCAAGGAAGCCCAGTACTTCGAGATGTTCGGGCACCGCGCGATATGGCACGACGGCTGGAAGGCCGTCGCCTTCCACGAACGCGGAACGTCCTTCGACGCGGACCAGTGGGAGCTCTACCACCACGACACCGACTTCTCGGAATGCGACGACCTGGCGCAGAAGCGGCCCGAGCAACTACAGAAGATGATTTCCCGCTTCTGGGTGGAGGCGGGGAAATACGATGTGCTGCCGCTGGACGACCAGGGATTCGCCCTCCGGGCGAAGATTCCGCGCCCCGGCTCTCCACGCAGGCGCACCACCTTCACCTATTACCCCGGCATGGCCCACCTGCCCGGCGCCGCGGTGCCACCGGTGATGAACCGCGCGCACCGCATCACCGCTTTCGTCGACCGGGCCGCCGCGTCCGACGAGGGCGTCCTGGTGTCCCTGGGCAACATCAGCAGCGGATACGTCCTGTACGTCAAGGACAACCGGCTGGTCTACGAGTACAACTTCCTCGGCACCCGGTACACGGTGACCTCGGCGGAAGAACTCCCGGTCGGCCCGGCGGAGCTGACCTTCGAATTCGTCAAGACCGGTGACATGCGGGGCGTCGGCCACCTGTACGTGTCAGGAAAGCCGGTCGGCAACGAGGCCATTCCGCGGGTCCTCCCCCACTTCCTGGGATGGCAGGGCCTCGACATCGGACGGGACACCCTGTCGCCCTCCTCGTCCAGCTATGACGGCGAATTCGCGTTCACCGGAGGGTTCGAGAAGGTCGTCTTCACGGTCGCCCCCGACGAAGAGGGCGAGGAGCCCTTCGAGCGAATCGACTGACCCGCTCCCGGCACCGACGACGGGCAAGTCGAAGGCCGCCTCCGCCGATGAGCGGAGGCGGCCTTCGCCGTTTTCTCCGGGCCGCGGGGCAAGGGCCCGCCCGGGGTTCGGTCAGCTGGGCGGCGTGTAGCGTCCGTCGATCGCCGTCCAGCCTCCGTCCACGAACAGCTGGCTGCCCGTGACGAAGGACGACGCGTCCGAGGCGAGGTAGACGACGGCGCCGGCCAGCTCGTCGGGCCGGGACCAGCGGCCCAGGGCGCTCTTGCTCGCGTAGGCCTCCGACCACTCCGGCACCGCCCTGATCTGCGCGGTCAGCGGTGTGTCCACGATGCCCGGAGCTATGGCGTTCACCCGCACGCCCGACGGGCCCAGCTCGGCCGCCGCGGTCCGCAGCAGCTGGACGAGGCCCGCCTTCGTGGCCGCGTACACCCCCTGCCCCGGCTCGACGGCCACCGCGCGGATCGAGCTGAAGCCGATGATGCTTCCCCCGCCGCGTTCGGCCATGCCACGGCCGAACGCCCGTACCAGGTCGAAGGACGCGCGCAGGTTGAGCGACACGACCCGCTCGAATTCCTCCGCCGTGTAGTCGAGCAGGCTTTTGCGCACGTTCGTCGCGGCGGTGAAGACGAGCACGTCGACGGGGCCGAGTTCCTCGGCGGCACGTGCGACCGCCTCACCGTCGAGCACGTCGAGGGCGTACGCGGAGAGGCCCGGCCCCATCGACGCCGACTCCTCGGCCGCCGTCAGGTCACGGTCGGCGCACACCACGGTGGCGCCGTGCGCGGCGAGGGCCAGGGCGCATTCGCGGCCGATTCCGCTGCCCGCGCCCACCACGACGGCCTTGCGGCCGTCGAGCCTGAACAGACGGGAGTACGCGTCCACCGCGTTGGTGTGGTCGTTTTGCATGGTCCTCACGGCTTCTTCGTGGTCGGACGGATCACTGCCATACGGGTTACGGTCAGCTCTTCGATGGCGAACCTCGGGCCCTCCCGGCCGGCCCCGGAGTCCTTCACGCCGCCGTACGGCATGACGTCGGAGCGGAAGCCGGGAACCTCGTTGACGACCACTCCGCCCACCTCCAGGCGGTCGAGAGCGGTGAACGCCGTGTCGAGGGCGCTGGTGTAGACGCTCGCGTGCAGCCCGTAGCGCGAGTCGTTGACCAGGTCGAAGGCCGTCTCCAGATCGGGGACGGACCGTACCGCGACCACGGGGCCGAAGACCTCCTCGTCCCAGACGGCGAGGGCGCGGTCCACGTCGAGCAGCACCGCGGGCTCGATCGCCCCGTCGGTGACCCTGCCTCCGGCCACCAGCGAAGCGCCCGCTTCCACCGCTTCGTCCAGCCACGCGCACACCCGCTCGGTCGACCGCTTGTCGATGAGCGCCGAGACCCTCGTCGCCGGGTCGCGGGGATCGCCCACGACCACCTGGGGCACTCGCTCCGTCAGGCGGGCCACGAACTCCTCCCGCACGGCGTCCACCACGATGACCCGCTGCACGCTGATGCATGCCTGGCCGGAGGCGTAGTACCCGCCGCGTACCACCGCGTCGGCGGCGGCGTCGAGGTCGGCGTCCTCGGCCACCACCAGGGCGGCGTTGGAGCCGAGTTCGAGCAGCACCTTGGTGGGTGCCGCGTCCCGGGCGATCTGGTGGCCCACGGCGGCGGAGCCGGTGAAGGACACCGCTGCGACCCGGCGGTCGGTGGTCAGCGCGACGCCCACCTCGGGGCCCCCGGTCACCAGCTGCACCGCGGCTTGCGGCGCGCCGCCGGCGCGCAGGGTCTCACGGAGGAGGTGTACCAGCCACAGGGTGGCCAGCGGGGTCTGCGGGGCCGGCTTGGCGATGACCGGGCAGCCGGCGGCCAGCGATGGGGCGATCTTGTGCGCGGCGAGCAGCAGCGGGTAGTTGAAGCCCGAGATGCCCACGACCACGCCGATCGGCTTGCGGGTCCAGAAGCCGAGCAGCCCCTCGCCCGAGGGCAGCAGGTCCAGCGGCACCGTCTCCCCGTGCAGCCGGGCCACTTCCTCGGCCGCCGTCAGCAGGGTCAGCAGGGTGCGGTCCACCTCGACACGGCAGTCGACCAGCGGTTTGCCGGTCTCCAGGACCAGGAGCCGTTCGAAGTCCGCGCGGCGGGAGGTGACCGCCTCGTGCGTCGCGAGCAGCGCCGCTCTGCGGGTGTGCGAGGGGAGCCGGCCGACCTGCTCGCGGACCGCGACGGCCGCGTCCACCGCCTGGTGTGCGAGGGCGGTGTCGCCGACCGGGGCCCGCGCGACGAGCGTCCCGTCGTAGGGGAAGCGGATGTCCTCGGCGGCGGGTGCCTCCACCCAGCTGTCTCCGACGGGCAGCCCCTCGGGAAACTCCGTCGCCACGGGGCCCTGGCCGCCGTCGGGTTCGACATGGGTGCTCACGGTTGGTACTCCCGGTTGAGGTCGGCCGCCGACACTCCGGACAGTGCCTTGCCCAGAGTCGGAACGGCGGTGATCAGTCGGCGTGTGTAGGAATGCTGCGGGTCCTCGTACACCTGTTCCGTGGGCCCGGTCTCCACGATCTGTCCGTCGTGCATGACCGCGACCCGGTCGCACACGTGGCGGACGACGGACAGGTCGTGGGAGACGAAGACCAGCGTGAGGGACAGCTCGTCGACGAGGTCGGCGATGAGGTTGAGCACCTGGGCCCGTACGGACACATCCAGGGCGCTCACCGGCTCGTCGGCCACGATGACCTTCGGACGGGGAGCGAGAGCGCGCGCGATCGAGATGCGCTGCCGCTGGCCGCCGGAGAACTGGTGCGGATACCGGTCAGCGGCCTCGGCCCGCAGGCCGACGGCCTCCAGCAGCTCGGCCACCCGCTCCTTGCGGTTCCCGTGCCCTTGCGCGACGAGCGGCTCGGCCACGATGTCGCCGACGCGCATGCGCGGGTCCAGCGAACTCATCGGGTCCTGGAAGACGAGTTGGAGGCGCTCGCGGACGAAGCGCAGCTGTCTCTCCCGGAGGCCGGTGATCTCCCGGCCGTCGATCGCGACGCTGCCGCTGGTGGGGCGGTCGAGCCCGGCCAGGATCCGCAGCAGGGTCGACTTGCCGCACCCCGACTCGCCCACGATGCCGAACCGCTGCCCCTGGGGGACGGCGAAGCTGACGCCGCGCAGGGCGTGCACCGCCGGGCCGGGGCGGCGCAGCGAGGTACGGGGCCGCTGGTAGTCGCGGGTGACGTCGCGGACGCTGATGGCGTCCACGGGGCCGCCCTCCTTCCCGGGGGCGAGGGGGTCGTCGTCATGTACGGCGGGCGGTTGCTCAGCCACGGCCGGCCTCCTGGTTCGTGGGGGTGCCGGTGCCGGCCGCGCCGCTCTCGGGCACCGGGTGGAAGCAGGCGTAGCCGGAGTCCGGCCCGGTCGGGACCCATTCCGGTCTGGTGGCGCACACCTCGGTGGCGTGCGCGCATCTGTTTCTGAAGACGCATCCGGCGGGGAACTGGCCCGCCGGCGGAACCGACCCGCCGATCGTGGCCAGCCGGCCGCGGTCGTCGACCACGGTCAGGTCCGAGGCGCCGATCAGGCCCTGGGTGTAGCGGTGCCGGGGGCGGGTGAACACCTCCTGGACCGGGCCGGATTCGACCAGCCGCCCGCCGTACATGACCATGACCCGCTCGCAGGCGGTGGCCACCACGGCCAGGTCGTGGGTGATGAAGAGCATGGCCGACTGCCGGTCCTGGACGCCTCGCACGATCAGGTCGAGAACCCGGGCCTGCACCGTGACGTCGAGTGCGGTGGTGGGTTCGTCGCAGACCAGGAGCGCGGGGTCGTTCGCGAGGGCGATGGCCAGCACCACTCGCTGCCGCTGGCCTCCGGAGAACTGGTGGGGGTAGGCGTGCGCGGCGGCTGCGGGATCGGGGAGCCCCACCTGGGCGAGCAGTTCCACGGCTGCGGCCTGGGCGGAAGCGCGGTCGGGCCTGGTCCGGTGGATCAGCAGCACCTCGGCGATCTGCCGCCCGACCCGCATCGTCGGGTTCAGCGCGGTCATGGGCTCCTGGAAGACCATGGCGATCTCCTTGCCCCGGACCCGGGACATCCGCGCCTCGTTTGCGCCCACCAGGTCGTGGTCGACTCCGGCGAGCCGCACCGAGCCCGTGGTCCGGAGCCCTTCGGGGAGCAGGCCCATGACGCTCAGCGCGGTCAGCGACTTGCCCGACCCCGACTCGCCGATCAGGCCGACCCGCTCGCCGGCCCGGATGGTGAAGTCGACGTCTTCGACGAGCTTTCTCTCGCCCACCGCCACGTTGAGATTTCGCACGGCCAGGACGTCCTCGGGCGGGTGAGGGGCGCCCGGTCCGGAGGCCGGTGCCGTGTCAGGTGCCGCGGTCATCGGCGGTCCTCCAGCTTGGGGTCGAAGCGGTCGCGCAGGCCGTCACCGAGCAGGTTGAATCCGAGCACCGCCACCGCGATCGCGATGCCCGGGAACACGGCGAGCCGAGGGGCGATCGACAGCATCTCCTGGCTCTCTTGCAGCATCCGGCCCCAGGACGGTGTGGGGGGCGGGGTTCCGAAGCCCAGGAAGGACAGCGCGGCTTCGGCGAGTACGGCGATGGCGAAGCCGACCGAGGCCTGCACAATAACGAGGCTGCTGACGTTGGGCAGGACGTGCCGCAGGCCGATCGCGAACGGTCCGCGGCCCGCGGCGCGCGCGGCGACGACGTACTCGGTCTTCATGACCTGGAGCGTGCCGCCGCGGATCAGCCGGGCGAAGTTGGGTATGGACGCGATGCCGATGGCGACCATCGCGACCAGCGTGCTGGCGCCGTACACAGCGGCGAACATGATCGCCAACAGGAGCGCCGGGAAGGCGAGAAGCAGGTCGTTGCCGCGCATCAGCAGCTCGCCGAACCAGCCGTGCGCCATTCCGGCGACGATGCCGAGGGGCACTCCGACCAGGGCGGCGACTCCGACCGCCACGAAGCCGACGAACAGCGTGGTGCGCGAGCCCATCAGGATCTGGCTGAACACGTCGCGACCGAACTTGTCCGTGCCCAGCCAGTACTCCAGGGACGGCTTCTCCAGCCGTACCGAGGGGTTCACCAGGGTCGGGTCGTGCGGGGTCCACACGAACGACAGCAGCGCCATGCCGAGCACCACCGCGACGATGAGACCGCCCACCAGCAAGCTGCCCGTCACCGGGCGGCGGCGCCGGCGGGCGTCGGGCACCGGGGACGCGACAGCGGTTTCCGTGTCCGGGGCGCTCATGACGCACCTCCTCTGAGTCGCGGGTCGATCACCAGATAGACCAGGTCCACCAGGAAGTTCACGAGCAGCACCGCCATTGCGATGATCATGACCACGTCCTGCACCACGATGAGGTCCCGGTTGGAGACGCTGTCCAGCAGCAGGCTCCCGAGCCCGGGAATGACGAAAACCCGTTCGATGACGACGGAGCCCACCAGCAGCGTGGCGAGCTGCAACGCCAGGACGGTGACCACGGGCACCGCCGCGTTCCGCAGGCCGTGCCGCAGCAGCGCCCGCGTCGGGCGGAGTCCTTTGGCGCGAGCGGTGCGCAGATAGTCCTCGCGGAGGACGTCGAGCACGGCGCTGCGGACATAGCGGGTGAGCACCGCCCCCTGCACCACTCCGAGGGAAAGCGCGGGCATCACCAGCTGTTTGAGGAACAGAGCCGGATCCTGCACCGGGGGTGTCCAGCCGTTCGCCGGCAGCCACCCGAGCCCCACCGCGAACACGGTGATCAGGAGGATGCCCGCGAGGAACGCGGGGACGGCCACGCCGACTTGGGACACGGCCGAGAGAATGAGCCCGGACGGCCTGCGGTGCCGCACCGCCATCAGCGTGCCCATGGGGACCGCGAGGATGCAGGCGAGCACCATCCCGCTGCCGACGAGCCACAGCGTGACCTGGAGGCGGTCGGCGAGCTGCGGGCCGATCGGCGCGTGTGAGATGTAGGAGTTCCCCGGGTCGAAGGTCACCAGCCCGTGTACCCAGCTGAAGTACTGGACCACGAGCGACCGGTCGAGCCCGAACTGCTGGCGCAATTGCGCCACCGCCGAGTCCGACGCGCTGGTGCCGAGTGCGACGCGGGCCGGATCACCCGGCAGCACCGCCATGAACGCGAACACCAGCACGGAGCTCACGACCAGGCTGGCCAGGAGGATCCCGATCCGCTGCGCTAGACGGACGATCATGAGTTGAGGCCGCCTTTCATGACCGGCCCAGGCCGGTGAGATCCAGTGACTCGGAGACGTAGTTCACGGGCAGGCCGGTGATCTCCTTGTCCGCCACCATCAGGTTCGGCAGCATGAACAGCCAGTCGGCCGCGGCGTCCTTGGACAGCAGCCGGGCAGCCGCCCGCATGGAGGTGACCTGCTCCTGTGGGGTGCCCTCGTCCGCCTTCTTCAGCAGCGCGCGGAATGCGGGGCTGTCGTAGCGGGTGTAGAAGGTCTTGCTCCCGAACACCGTCTGCATGTCGCGGGGCTCCACATGGCCGATGATCGACATGTCGTAGTCGGCGTTCTTGAACACCGTGGTCAGCCAGGCGGCGGGGAATTCCAGCTGATCGAGCTCGACCTTGAACCCGGCCTGTTCGAGCTGGCTCTTGACCACGGTGCCGCACGCGGTGGCATAGGGCAGGGTCGGAATCCGCAGCCGCAGCGTATGGCCGGCCTGGCCGGACTCCTTGAGGAGCTTCTTGGCCTTGTCCCGGTTGTACGGATACTGCTTCGTGAGGTTCTGGTACCACGGGTCGGTCGGCGGGACCATGCTGCCGATGGGCTTGCCCCGGCCTGCCCAGCAGGTGTCCATCAGGGCCTTGTGGTCGATGGCGTGGCGGACCGCCTTGCGGGCCTTCCGGTTCTTCAGCGGGCCCGAGCCGTTGTTGAGGGAGAGGAGCACCTCGGTGTTGGTCGAGCCCTCGATGACCTTGTACTTCGGGTTGTTCTGGAACCGGTACAGGGCATCCGGGGACTGCATCGCGCCGATCACGTTGATGGTGCCCGTGAGCAGCGCGTTGTTCATGGCCGTCGGGTCCTTGAAGTACTTGAGGGTGACCGAGGCGAAGTGCGGTTCGCGCCCCCAGTAGTCAGCACGACGGGCCAGCGTGATCGAGTCGCCGCGGTTCCACTTCTTCACCTCGTACGGGCCGGTGCCCACCGGTTCGGTGGCCAGCTTGTCCGCCCCGGTCCGGCTGAACATCGCGCCGACGCGGGTGGTCATCCGGTAGAGCCAGTCGTTGCTCGGCCTCTTCAGGGTGACCTTGAGTTCGGAGGACGACACCGCCCGCGCCCTGTCGACGACGTTCATCTGGGCCTTCTGCGCCACCTTCCAGTCGGATGCGACGCGTTCGACGGAGAACTTGGCGTCCTTGGCCGTGAACCGTGCGCCGTTGCTGAACTTGGCGTCCTTCACCAGGTGGAACGTGTACGTCTTACGGTCCTTGGACAGGCTCCACGACCTGGCCAGACCGGGTCGTATCTTCCCGGACTGGTCCAGCTTCACCAGGTTCTCGTAGACGTTGTAGAGAAGTGCCTGCGGAATGGCGGCACCTTCGGTCTTGGTGAAGTCGAGGTTGGCCGGCTCGGCGGTGAGACCGATCGCCAGGGCGTCGCCGGCGCGGCTGCCGGTGCTGTTGCCGGCCACCGTGGACCCGGCCGAGCAGGCCGGGAGCAGCAGGCAGGCGAGGGTGACCGCCACCGTCCCGGTGTGCCGCATCAGCGGCTTGCTATGTCTCATTCGTTCCATACGTTCTACCCCTGGCTTTCCATCGCGTGCAGGACGGCGGAGGCCACGTCCGCCGTGGTGGCGTTGCCGCCGAGATCGGCCGTGTGGTGCCTGGCGTCGCGCAAGGTGCCCGCCACCGCGTCCCGGAGGCGGCGAGCCGCGCCGGTGTGTCCGAGGTCGTCGAGCAGCAGCGCGCCGGACAGCATGCACGCGACCGGGTTCGCCACGCCCCTCCCGGCGATGTCGGGTGCGGAGCCGTGGACGGGCTCGTAGATACCCGGCACGTCGGCGCCCGGCAGGACGTTGGCGCTGGGTGCCATGCCCATACCGCCGGCGAGCACCGCGGCGAGATCGGACAGGATGTCGCCGAACAGGTTGCCGGCGAGCAGGACGTCCAGGGACCGCGGAGCCTGGATCATGCGGGCGGCCATGGCGTCGACCAGCACGGTTTCCAGCCGGACGCCGGGGTAGTGCTCGCCGACCTCGCGTACCACCCGGTCCCACAGCGGATAGCCGTAACGCATCGCGTTGGACTTGGTCACCAGGCACAGGTGCCCCGACCGCCGGCCGGCCAGGGCGAAGGCCTGGTGCGCCGCCCGCTCGATGGCGCGACGGGAGTGGACGGCGACCTCGATACCGAGGTCGTGTCCGCTGCCGGCGTGCGCCAACCCGCCGGCGCCGGCGTACTCGCCCTCGGTGTTCTCCCGCACGATCACCAGGTCCACACCGTCGGTGTCGCGCACCTTGGTGGGAACGCCGGGGAACGCGCGCACCGGGCGAAGGTTCACGGCGAGGTCGAGTTGCTGCCGCAGGCCGATGATCAGGCCCCAGACCAGTTCGTGCTCCGGCACATCAGGACGTCCGACAGCGCCGAACAACACGGCGTCCGTCTTCTTGACGAGGTCGGCCGCGTCGGCCGGCATCGCCGCGCCCTGCCGGAGGAACCGCTCGCCTCCCCAGTCGAACGAGGTCACGTCGAGCCGGTGGCCGTCGGCCTCCAGCGCGCTCCGGACCGCGGGCACGGTCGCCTCGACGACCTCGGGGCCGATTCCGTCGCCGGGTATGACGGCGAGCCGCACGACCTTGGTGTCCCGCGTCATGGGCGGCACCTTCCGCTATGACTGGCCTGACCAGTAAGCTCATTTGCCAGGTACCGTGACGACCGAAGCCGTTCTTGTCAAGGGTTCGAATTACTTCAGCTCCCGCTGGGCACCTCCCGGCGGTAGCGGGGAGAAGGAGAGTGCGGGTGCTCACGGAACAGGGTTTGGCCGTTGTGCCGGCCGTCGAGATGGTGGCCGGATTCGCTGACCGCACGCTGTCGCCGGTCGAGGTCCACGACGCGGTCCAGTCGGTGATCGAGGCGCGCGAGAGTGTGCTCAACGCGTTCTGGGTGCGGGACCCGGACGAGTCCCGCAAGGCAGCCCAGGCCAGCGAGGCCCGATGGGCGGCGGGAGAACCGCTCGGGCCCGTCGACGGGGTGCCCGTGACGCTGAAGGAGAACGTCGCCCGCAGGGGCGTTCCCATGCCCTCGGGCAACGCGGGGACCGAGCCGGTCGTCCCCGAGGCGGACGCGCCCATCACCGCGCGGGTCGTCGAATCCGGCGGGGTGATACTCGGGTCGACCGTGATGCCGGACTGGGGCATGCTCTCCTCGGGAGTCTCCAGCCGGCACGGCATCTCACGCAGCCCCTGGAACCCCGCCTGGACCACGGGCGGCTCCAGCTCGGGTGCGGGGGCAGCGGCTGCCGGGGGGTACGGTCCGCTCCACGTCGGCACCGACATCGGAGGATCGATCCGGCTGCCGGGCACCTGGCTGGGCCTCGCCACGCTCAAGCCCAGCTACGGGAGGATCCCGCTGGACGCCCCGTATCTGGGGCGCGCCGCCGGCCCCCTGACCCGCACCGTGGCGGACGCCGCCCTGCTGATGCGTGTCCTGAGCCAGCCGGATTCCCGGGACTGGTCGAGCCTGCCGCCGCAGGACATCGACTGGCCGGCGCTGGACGGCGATGTCCGCGGACTGCGGGTCGGGGTGCACCTGGACGCCGGCTGCGGGGAGCCGTGCGACGCCGAGATCCTCGCCGCGGTGAACCGCGCCGCCGCGGTCTTCGAGGCGGCGGGAGCCGTCGTGGAGCCGGTCGAGCCGTTCATGAGCCAGGATCTCCTGGACGACCTGGATCAGTTCTGGCGGGTGCGGTCCTGGAACGACTTCCGTGAACTGGCGCCCGAGGCCAAGCTGCGCGTCCACCCCCACATCATCCGATGGTGCCAGGGGGGTGCGGACGTGCCGGGCACGAGGGTGCTCCAGTGCTACCAGCAGATCATGCGTATCCAGGCGCAGACCGTGGCGGCCACGGTCCCCTACGATCTGGTGCTCTCGCCGGTAACTCCCGTGGCGGCGTTCCCCGCTGAGCAGCCGATGCCGTTCACGGGGGACGAGAAGACCATGTCCCACATCGGCTTCACCGCGCCGTACAACATGTCGGGGCAGCCTGCCGCGACGGTCAACTGCGGCTTCACGGAGGACCGTCGGCCCATCGGCGTGCAGATCGCGGGCCGCCGTTTCGACGATCTCGGCGTCTTGAGGGCGGCTGCGTGGTACGAACGGAACCGTCCTGCCGAGGCGGTCCCGCGTTGGCCTGACAACGCCGCCGGGGCGACCGCCGGAGAGAAGACGACATGGACCACGCTCGGAGGGAAGAAGCCTTGAGTGACGGGGCACAGTTCCGGCAGGTCGCGCCAGTACGGCTCTACCAGCGCATCGTCGAGCAGATCGAGCAGGCGATCGCGCAAGGTGACCTGAAACCCGGTCAGCGCCTGCCGACCGAAAGAGAGTTGGTGACGCAGTTCGGGGCGAGCCGGCCCACAGTGCGGGAGGCCCTGCGCGTGCTGGAGAGCAACGGCCTCGTCCGCTCGCGCCCGGGTGACCCCAACGGCCCGGAGATTCTCCCGTTCTCGTCGGCCGGCCTGACCAAGGAGATGACCCGGCTCGTCCAGTTCGACAACATGTCGATGGCCGAGTTGATCTCGTTCCGCATGATCCTCGACGGGTCGGCGAGCTTGCTGGCGGCCCGGCTGCGGTCCGAGGAGGAGCTGTCCTCCATGGAACGGACGCTTGCCGTCATGTCGGACGCGATCGAGGCAGGGTATGAGGAGTTCAGCAAGGCGGATGTCGCATTCCATGAGGCGGTGGCCGTGGCCAGCCGCAACTCCCTCATCGAGGTCTGCAATCAGGTGGTCCGGGGAGCTGTCCTCTCACTGATCTCGGACAAGGTCGCCCATGCGCCCAACAGCACGGCGCTCATGCGGGAGTCGCTCCACCACCACCAGGAGGTGTTCGAGGCGGTCCGGGTACGGGACGGCCTTGCGGCAGCACGCATCTCGCGGCGCAAACTCTACGACTACTACGCCGGGTACGTCCCCGAGGACGAACAGGGGCCGCTGCTCGCCCTCGTGGACGACGAAGAGAGCTGAACCTCTCCACCAGGCCCGCCCGCGCGCCGCTGTCGGCGCGCGGGCGGGCCTGTGTCGTGTCGCGTGGCCTCAGCGCCTGTGTCAGACCTTCGTGACGTGAACTGAGGTGGTTTTGCATGCCCTGGCCACAAGGCCGCCGCACATGACGGCGGATGGCTGTCAGTCCCCCTGAGTACGCTTCCGCGTATGGTTCCCAAGAGTTTTTATGACCTGAGGTTCGGCGTGTTGCCCGGAGCTGCCCGGAAGTCCGCACATCACATCTGCGGCAGCCTCCATGAAGCCCAGGCCGCCCTGGACTTCGAACTTGAGGCGTCCATCAACGTGTGGCTTCTCTTTGGCTACAGCAGCGGCGCCGATGTGGCACTGGATGTGTATCAGCAGGGAGAACTGGCCAAGTCGATAGACCCGCACCCGTTCATGACAATCCGAGTCGAGGGCTACCCGGACATCACCTTCCTGGGGCAAGGCAAACCGACCGGTTATGCCGACGGCTCGGACGACCCGGGGAAGGTGAAGATGACGATTGCCGACGGGCTGTCCGAGGGCAAGTACGACGACGCGTTCGAAGTCATCGTTGACTGGGACAGCATCTCCGTTCCGCCGCTCGTCGGAGAGATCGCGGGCTACGAGGACTACGTCCTGCTCGGCGACGGCCCCGTCGACAACCTCGACGAGCTTGCCGGACTGGACGAGGACGAGTTGCTGGACGAGCTGATCGAACGAGGTTACGTCGACTACGGTTCCCACGATTTCGACGCGTAAAGGTGCGGGTTGCGCGGCTGGCGCACCAAGGCCCGTTCGCCTCGCGTGCCGACAGGTCGGGCACGGCCCCGGGCGGACGGTGGGGCGGACGACGATCTCGCTGAGCTTGTTCTTTACGGTCCGACGTCGAACAACGCCCAAACGTGATCGCTCCTACGAGGATTCCGGAGACGTGAACACGGCCTTCGCCTGATCCTGTGCTCCGTCACAGAGGCACTTGATCAGCACGAAGGCCGTGGGGAATGACTCTGCTGCAACCTGGCATCCGGCGGGAGTCGTTCGCGGTGGCGTCACGCTCCAGGATGAGCAGCGTCGCGTCCTCGACGCCGCTGTCCAGGTCCACCTTGGGCCGCCGCCCCATTCCCTTGGCCATGGCCGCAACCCTACTCAGCGTCGGGTCGGACCTCGGCGCGCGCTTTCAAGGCGGCTGGGACCATAAAGAACAAGCTCAGGGCACGGGCGTTCCGCGTTGCCATGAGTCGATGACGATCAGCGTCTTCGTCTGGAGCACACCAACACCCTTACGACGCAGACGATTGACCACTTTTTGCAGGTCCTCGACGTTGTCGACATGCAACCTGACGAGTGCGTCCACGTCTCCGGTGAGCGTCAGCACCTCATCGACCTCCGGCAGGGTCGACGCGAACTCAAGGATGTCGTGGATATCCGTGTCGCCCGTGAAGCGCAGCTCGGTGACCGCCTGAAGGCCCTGACCGAGCTTGGCCTGATCCGTCGTGATCGTGTAGCCGGTGATGACTCCCGACTCCTCGAGGCGGGTGATGCGCCGGCGGACCGGCGCCGGGGAGAGCTGCACCAGGCGTGCGATGTCGCGAACGGTGCGCCGCCCGTCGGCTCGCAACAGCTCCAGGATCTGCAGATCGACCGAGTCGAGATGTACGAGTGCCGACATGCCGTAAGTGTAAGCACCACTTCCCACAACGGTCGCTCTCGACCCGGAGGGACTTCTCAAGAGGAGCGTGCTTCGCCTCCAGTGCGCACTTTTGTTGTGGACGGATCACGCGCTTGGAACGGTGTCCCTCATGTCAGCCGCGACAAAACCAGCAACACGCCTTGCCCCCTCTGAAGCCGTGAAGTCAGGCACGCAGCATGCTGGCGCCGTGCTGCGACTCGATGTCGTCGCCACGCCCCTGGCGATCGCCCGGGTCGCCGCGATCTTGGCGCATCGCCAGTTCGACGTCGTCACCATGGATGTCGCCGCGCCCGTCGACGGGCTGCGGACGATCACCGTCGAGGTGGACACCGCGGACGAGATCAGGCTGGAACAGCTCGTCAAGTTCTTGAACCGGTCACCCGAGGTCGTCAAGGTCGTCCGCCTCTCCGACGACAGGTCGCACAGCCGGTACGGGGCATTCGTGGCGGTCGCCTTCCCCGAAGGCCGGCTCGCCGAAGCCGTCGCCATCGCCCGGGCGTTTTCCGCCGAGATCGTGGAAGCCGACCGGACTCGCTGCACCGTCTTCACCGCAGGAGAGCGCGCCCGTGTCGATGCCCTCGTCAAAGCGCTCTCCTGCTTCACCATCCGGGAGCTCGTGATGGCGCCGCCGCTGCGGATATCGCGCCCGTCCCGGAAGGGACACATCGCCGTGGACCACGCCCGGACCTGGGGGCCGTCATGAGCACGGACTCTGTCGCGGCAGCCGCGCCGTCCCACGCCGGCGACGTCCTGCAACTGGTCGATCCCGCCGGGACGCTGAACGAACAGACGGCCGCGGGCATGCTCGACGTGACCGGCGAACTGGTACGCGCGCTGTACCGCGACATGGTGCTCGGGCGCCGCTTCGACCAGGAGGCGTACTCCCTGCAACGCCAGGGTGAGCTCGGACTCTGGCTGATGTCCCTCGGGCAGGAGGCGGCACAGGCCGGTTCGATCCGCGCCCTTCGGGACGACGACCGGGTCTTCCCGTCCTACCGCGAGCACGTGGCGGCCCTGTGCCGCGGTGTCCCGCCGACGGAACTGCTGTCGCAGTGGCGTGGTTCGAGCCATGGCTCGTGGGACCCCGAGCGCTATCACTTCCACATCTACAGCCTTGTGCTGGCAACGCAGACCCTGCACGCGGTCGGCTATGCGATGGGTGTCCGCTACGACGCCGGCGACGGCGTCGTGCTCGCCTACTTCGGTGACGGCGCGTCCAGCCAGGGGGACGCCAGCGAGGCCCTCAACTGGGCGGCGGTGACGTCGGCACCCGTCGTGTTCTTCTGCCAGAACAACGGATGGGCGATCTCGACACCCGCGAGCAAGCAGTACGCCGCCCCGCTGGCGGAACGTGCGAAGGGCTTCGGACTCGACGCGGTGTCCGTGGACGGCAACGACGTACTGGCTGTCTACGCCGCCACACAGCGCATGGCCGAGCGGGTCCGGGCCGGTGGAGCACCCGGGCTCATCGAGGCGCACACCTACCGCATGTCCGGACACAGCACCTCGGACGATCCCAGGCGCTACCGCGAGGATGCGGAGCTCGCCCGGTGGAAGGCCCACGACCCGGTGGAGCGCGTGCGCCTGCTGCTCACGGCGCGCGGCTGGGCCGACGAGGACTACTTCGCCACGGTCGCCTCCGACGCCGAAGAACTCGCGGTGCGGACGCGCCGGGAGTGCCGTGCCCTTCCGGAGCCGTCCCTGAGCGACACCTTCCGCAACACCCTGTGCGAGGAGACCGAGGCGCTGCGACGCGAGCGCGAAGGCTTCGAGACTTTCAAGGAGTCCTTCCTGTGACCATCACCGCCGCGGCCACTCCGGCTGGCAAAGACGCCGAGGGCAAGGCCACCACGACCACGCTCGGACGCGCGCTGAACGAGGGCCTGCGGCAGGCGATGCGCGACGAGGAGCGGGTGGTTCTGCTGGGCGAGGACATCGCCTCGCTGGGCGGGGTGTTCCGGGTGACCGACGGGCTGGCCGCCGAGTTCGGCGACCGCGTCGTGGACACCCCGCTGGCCGAGTCGGGGATCATCGGAACGGCGATCGGCCTTGCCCTGCGGGGGTACCGGCCGGTGTGCGAGATCCAGTTCGACGGTTTCGTCTACCCCGCCTTCGACCAGATCGTCAGCCAGCTGGCGAAGATGCGGGCACGGTCCCGCGGGCTGCTGCGGCTTCCCGTCACCATCCGGATCCCGGTGGGGGGCGGGATCGGCGCGGTCGAGCACCACAGCGAGTCGAACGAGGCGTACTTCTGCCACACGGCCGGGCTGCGCGTCGTCGCGTGCGGCCATCCCCAGGACGCGTACGACATGCTCCGCGCCGCGATCGCGTGCGACGACCCCGTCATCTTCTACGAGCCGAAGCGCCGCTACTGGGACCGGGCCGAGGTCGACCTCGGCCGCCCCGTGGACAGCGGCACGCTGGGGCGCGCCCGGGTCCTGCGCGAGGGCTCCGACGTCACCGTGGCCGCGTACGGGCCCACGGTCGCGGTCGCGCTCAACGCCGCCGAGATCGCCGCCGCCGAGGGCCGTTCGCTGGAGGTCCTGGACCTGCGCTCGCTGTCGCCGCTCGATGCCACCGAACTGCGCCGCTCGGCGTCGAAGACGGGGCGCGTCGTGGTCGTGCACGAGGCGCCCGTCAACGTCGGTCTGGGCGCTGAGATCGCCGCGACGGTCATGGAGCACTGCTTCTACGACCTTGAGGCCCCCGTGGAACGGGTCGGTGGCTACAACGTCCCCTATCCGCCGGCGCGGGCCGAAGGTGACTACCTTCCCGACCTCGACCGGGTTCTCGACGCCGTCGACCGGGTGTGTGCCTCCTGATCCGTCCGGCGTCCGGCGAACCTCTCCTGGAGGACACGATGCTCGTAACCAGACACTTCCATCTCCCCGACGTCGGCGAGGGGCTCACCGAGGCCGAGATCCTCGACTGGCGTGTGGGACCCGGCGACGCGGTCGGCGTCAACGACACCATCGTGGAGATCGAGACGGCGAAGGCAGTGGTGGAGCTGCCCAGCCCGTACGCCGGGACCGTCACCGAACTCCTCTGTCCCGCCGGCGAGGCAGTGGCCGTCGGTGCGCCGATCATCGCGTTCGAGGTCGAGGACGACAGCGCCCAGCAGGCGGAGATCGAACCCGACACCACGCCCCAAGAGCCCGTCGGTGCGCCCGGCCAGGACGGGCCGCCGCCCGCCCCCGCCCGCGAGCCCGTCCTGGTCGGCTACGGTCCGGCGCACGCACAGACAGCCCGACGCCCGCGAAAGAGGAAGCCCGAGCCACCGGCCGTCACACCTTTCCTTCCTTCCACCCGGAAAGCTCTCGCCACCCCGCCGGTGCGCAAGCTCGCCCGCGACCTCGGAGTCGACCTGAGCCTCGTGACCGCCACCGGCCCGTCGGGACGCATCACGCGCGAGGACGTCCACCGCCTCGCCGAGAAGCAGGCCACCGCGCCGAACGCCCCAAAGCTCCCCGGTGACCGCGCTGACAACGTGACGCGCACGCCGATTCGCGGAGTGCGCAAGCACACCGCGGAGGCCATGGTCAAGAGCGCCTTCACCGCTCCACACGTCACGGAATGGGTCACCGTCGACGTGACCCGGTCCCTCAAACTGCTGAAGAGGGCGCGTGCCGACAAGGCGTTCGAGGGTGTGCGCCTGACACCGCTGTGTCTCGTCATCAAGGCGGCGTTGACCGCCATCGCGCGGCATCCCGGGATCAACGCGAAGTGGGATGCCGCGGCCGGTGAGATCGTCCAGTACCCCGATGTCGGCCTCGGCATCGCCGCGGCGACTCCGAGAGGGCTCATCGTCCCCAACATCGCCGCGGCCCAGCGGCTCTCGCTGAGTGAGATCGCCTTGGCACTCACCGACCTCATCGACCAGGCCCGCGCCGGCAAGACGCCACCCGAGCGGATGAGAAACGGGACGTTCACGATCACCAACATCGGGGTGTTCGGTATCGACGGCGGAACACCGATCCTCAACCCTGGCGAAGCAGCGATCCTCTGCTTCGGCCAGGTGCGGCGAACGCCGTGGGAACACAAGGGACACATACGGCTGCGCGACACCGCGACGCTCACCATGTCGTTCGACCACCGCCTCGTCGACGGCGAGCTCGGTTCGCTCGTCCTGCGCGACATCGCCCGGTTCCTCGAGCGGCCGGACCTGATGGTGCTTGACCACTGACGCGGTCGCGGCTGAACGGCCAGGCAAAGCTTGGCCGTTCAGCCGCGACCGGAAGGGCGCGCCGTGACGCTTCTCAGCGGGAGGAGTCCTCCAGCTCGCCCTGGACCAGGGCATCGACCCGGCCGAGGACCTGGTCCAAGATGCTCAGTCCTTCGCGAGCCTCCGGCTCGGTGACCGTGCACGGCGGCACGAGGTGAAGGCGATTGGAATTGGCGAACGGCAGCATGCCGAGTTCCTTGGCGGTGCGGACGGCTTCGGCCATTACGGGACTGCTGCCCCCGGTCGGTGCCACGGGCCGGCGAGTGTCGCGGTCGGTGACGAGTTCGACGGCCCAGAAGACCCCACGTCCCCGGACCTCCCCGACACTGGGGTGCTTTTCGGCGAGCCGGTCGAGTTCGGGGCCGATCACATCGGTGCCGATACGGCGGGCGTTGTCGATGATCCCGTCGCGTTCCATGACGGTGATGGCGGCGACGGCCGCCGCACAGGCCAGCGGATGCCCGGAGTAGGTGAGGCCGCCCGGGTAGGGGCGGTGTGCGAAGTGTTCGGCGATCCGCTCCCCCATCACGACGCCACCGAGCGGTACGTAGCCGGAGTTGACGCCCTTGGCGAAGGTCAGCAGGTCGGGTACGACGCCCTCGTCGTCGCAGACGAACCAGGAGCCGGTGCGGCCGAACCCGGTCATCACCTCGTCGACGATGAGCACGATGCCATGCCGGTCGCACAGCTCCCGCACCCCGGCGAGGTAGCCCGGCGGGGGCAGCATGATGCCCGCGGTGCCGGGGACGGCCTCCAGCAGGATGGCCGCGACGGTCTGCGGGCCTTCCAGCTCGATGACCTGTTCAAGATGAGCGAGCGCGCGCCGGCACTCCTCCGCCTCGGTCGTCGCGTCGAAGTGGCTGCGGTACAGGTACGGGCCGAAGAAGTGGACCACGCCGGAGTCGCCGTTGTCGTTGGGCCAGCGGCGCGGGTCTCCGGTGAGGTTGATCGCGGTCTGCGTGCCGCCGTGGTAGGAGCGGTAACGGGTCAGGACCTTGGGGCGGCCGGTGGTCAGGCGGGCCATGCGTACGGCGTGCTCGTTGGCGTCGGCGCCGCCGTTGGTGAAGAAGACCCGGTCGAGGTCGCCGGGGGCGCGTTCGCAGATCAGGCGGGCCGCTTCGGAACGCTGGTCGTTTGCGTGCTGCGGGGCGACGGTGGCCAGGGTGCGGGCCTGGTCGGCGATCGCTTCCACCACGTAGGGGTGCTGGTGGCCGACGTTGGTGTTCACCAGCTGGGAGGAGAAGTCGAGCAGCCGGTTGCCTTCGCCGTCCCAGATGTAGGAGCCCTCGGCGCGGGTGATCACCATCGGGTCGAGGCCGGCCTGGGCCGACCAGGAGTGGAAGACGTGGCGGCGGTCGAGCTCGTAAGTCCGCGCGACGGCACGGGTGTTCAGCTCGGGCTGGACAAGGGTCATGGCGGGCCTCCTTCAGAGGGGTCTTCAGGCGGTCTGCGGGAAGCCGAGGTTGAGGCCTGCCTGGCTGGGGGCCCGCCAGCGCGTGGTGACGACCTTGCCCCGGGTGAAGAAGTGCACGCCCTCGGTGCCGTGCGCGTGGGTGTCCCCGAACAGGGAGTTCTTCCAGCCGCCGAAGCTGTAGTAGGCCATCGGTACCGGGATCGGCACGTTGATGCCGACCATGCCGACCTCGACCTCGTTCTGGAAGCGGCGGGCGGCACCGCCGTCGTTGGTGAAGATCGCCGTCCCGTTGCCGTACGGGTTGGAATTGATCAGTTCGAGGGCCTCGTCGTAGGACTCCACCCGCAGGACGGACAGGACGGGCCCGAAGATCTCGTCCGTGTAGCAGCTCATGTCGGTGGTGACGTGGTCGATCAGCGTGGGGCCGAGCCAGAATCCGTCCCGGCCGCCGTCCGCCCGTACCTGGCGGCCGTCCACGACCAGGCTCGCGCCGCCCTCCTCCGCCTGGGCTGCCTTCTCGACGTAGGAGGCCACCCGGTCGCGGTGCGCGGCGGTCACCAGCGGCCCCATGTCGCAGCCCTGGGTGCCGTCGCCGGTCCTGATGTCGCGGGCCCGCTCGGCGATCTTCGCGACCAGCTCATCGGCGACGCCGCCGACCGCCACCACGGCCGAGATCGCCATGCAGCGCTCCCCCGCCGATCCGAACCCTGCGTTGACCATGGCATCGGCGGCCTGGTCCAGGTCGGCGTCGGGCAGGACGACGGCGTGGTTCTTCGCCCCGCCCAGCGCCTGGACCCGCTTGCCGTTGGCCGTGCCCGTGGCGTACACGTACTGGGCGATCGGGGTGGAGCCGACAAAGCTGATGGCCTTGACGGACCGGTGGGACAGCAACTCCTCGACCGCCGCCTTGTCGCCCTGCAACACGTTGAAGACGCCCGGGGGCAGCCCCGCCTCCTCCCACAGCTCGGCCATCCACAGCGCGGCCGAGGGGGCCTTCTCGCTCGGCTTGAGCACGACGGTGTTGCCGGCCGCGATGGCTACGGGGAAGAACCACATGGGCACCATCGCGGGGAAGTTGAACGGCGCGATGATGCCGACGACCCCGAGCGGCTGCCGGACCGAGTGCACGTCCACCTCCGTCGAGGCGCTCTCGCTGAAACCGCCCTTGAGCAGGTGCGGAATGCCACAGGCGAACTCCACCACCTCCTGGCCGCGGGCGACCTCGCCCAGCGCGTCGGACAGGACCTTGCCGTGCTCACCGGTGATGATCTCGGCAAGCTCGTGCTTGCGCTGGTTGAGCAGCTCGCGGAAGCGGAAGACGATCGCGACGCGCTTGGCCAGTGACGTGTCCCGCCAGCCCGGAAAAGCGGCAGTGGCCGCCTCGATCACGGAGCGGGAGTCCGCCTCGTGGGCCAGGGCCACCTCGCGCGTCACCGCGCCGGTCGCCGGATTGGTCACCGCGGCGGCACGTCCACTCGTGCCGGGGAACGCCTTGTTGTTGGCCCAATGCCCGACACAGGCAAGATCGCTGGTCACTGCTGCCTCACTCTCGCTCGATCACTCGCTGCACACGGAGCCGGCAACCCGGCGACCGGCACGGCCGCCCGTCCACCGGCCCGGCTGTGAGGCTGCCAGGACATACGCCGACAGTCTGTACAGCACTGAGAGAGATTCCTTACGATGCGTAAATGCAGCCGACCGTCCGGGAAGTCCTCCAGCTGTCCGCCCTGGCCACCGGGCGGCCACGCGTCGTCGGCGGTCGCGACCACCTCGACCATCCGGTCCGGTGGGTGCACAGCAGCGATCTCCCCGACCTCACCGATCTGCTGGAGGGCGGAGAACTCGTCCTGACCACCGGCCCCACGCTGGCCAACGGCGCGCCCCGGGCCGAGGCCTACCTGAGCATGCTGGCCGCGCAAGGTGTGGCCGGCCTCGTCATCGAGCTCGGCACCCACCTCACAGCCGTGCCGGAACACCTGGGAGCTTTCGCCGACTCCCTCTCGCTGCCCGTGGTGACCCTGACCGAGAGAACCCGTTTCGTCGAGGTCACCCAGCAGGTGCACCGGCTGATCGTGGCCGACCAGTACGAAGAGGTCGAGTTCGCCCGCACCACCCACGAGGTCTTCACCTCGCTCAACATGTCCCGGGCCTCCACCACGGACATCGTCACGCGCGCGGCGCAGACCCTGGGCGCCCCGCTGGTCCTGGAAGACCTCAGCCGGCACGTGCTGGCCTTCTGCGCCCTGGACACCTCGACCACAGCGCTCCTGGACCAGTGGGCCGACCGCTCCCGCCTCCACGACGCGGCGGCCGGCCACGCGGACGCCCCCGCCTGGTCGGCCGTCCCGGTGGGCGTCGGCTCGGAGCGCTGGGGCCGGCTCGTCCTGCCCACCCAGGCCTCCGATCCGTCCCGCGCCCGTATGGTCCTGGAACGCGCGGCGCAGTCCCTCCAGCTGCATCGGATGATCCAGCAGGAGCGCGACGCCCTCGTGGTCCAGGCACTCGGCGGCCTCCTCGACGACCTGTTGAGCGCCCGCTTCAACGAGGGGGACGATGAAAAAGAGGCCATGGCCCGCGCGACCGCCCTCGGCCTCACCCCCAGCAGCCGGTACGCCCCGCTTTCCGTCCGCATCCCCCAGCGCCCCGGCACCGACGCACTGGCACAGGGCGAGGCCGACCGGCGGCTCCTGACCGCCGTCCGCCAGTCAGCCGCCGCCGTCGGCGGCAGCGCCATCGCCTCCATCCGCCGCGAGGGAACCGTCTCGGCGATCATCTCGTGCCTGCCCAAGGGAGCCGACCGGACGCTGGATGCCGTGTGCAGAGGGCTGCGGGACCGCCTGACCGGCCGGAGCGGCACCGAAGGCTGGGCCGCAGGCACCGCCCCCGCCTCCGCCAGCCTCATCGGCGCCGCACACGGTCTCACCGAGGCGGAACATGTTGCCGACGTCGGCCTGACCATGCCCGAAGCGCACCGTCTCTACCGGTCGACCGACGTACGTCTACGCGGACTTGTCGCACTGCTCCGTGGCGACCACCGCCTCCAGGCCTTCGCGGAGACCGAACTGGGCCGCCTGCTCGACCACGACGCCCGCACGGGCGAGAACCTCCTGGCCCTCCTGCGCACCCACCTGGACTGCTCCGGCTCCAAGACACACACCGCCC
Source organism: Streptomyces sp. NBC_01775 (assembly GCF_035917675.1). NCBI lineage: Bacteria > Bacillati > Actinomycetota > Actinomycetes > Kitasatosporales > Streptomycetaceae > Streptomyces > Streptomyces sp. NBC_01775. The sequence continues at coordinate 117,029 of NZ_CP109104.1, forward strand.
GCCTCACGGGCCTGAGCCGCCCCACCCTCTACAGCCGCCTGCGCACCCTGGAACGCATCCTGGGCGTCTCCCTCGAGTCCGCCGAGTCACGTACTTCGCTCCACACCGCGCTCATGATCATCGATGCCCGCTGAGACAGTCGGGAGGCTCGCAGGGGTAGCCGTACGGGCTGTCGACGTCGGCGGGACACAGCGGGGCATGGACGCCCGCCTGGAAGAAGAACCGCAGGTGGCAGGGCACACGGCACCTCGCCGCGTTGTCGAAGCAGCCAAGTAGGCCCAGCACGAGGACGCTCCTGCGCCGTGCGATGCTCCCCAGCCGCCGCTGGGAGGCGCCCCCTGTGGGAGGTGCCCCTGCATCTGACGACGCGGCCTGATCCACGAAGATCCAAACGAGCGGCCCTAGCCCCGGGGGACCAGAACGACCTTGCCGAGGTTGCGGCGGGAGTGGATGATCTCGTGGGCTCGCGCCGCTTCGGCGAGCGGGATCTCAGCGGATACGCGGGGGCACAGCGTGCGGTTGCGGTGGCGTTCCCACAGCTCGTCGAGCCAGCGCGCGTACACCTCGGGCTCGCCCCGGGCGATGGCCGCCATCTGGAAGCCGATGGCCGAGGCGCTCCGGATGAGCAGTTCGTACGCGTCGACCGTGCCGCCGCCCGAGCTGTAGGCGACCAGACGGCCGCTGGGGGCCAGTGCGCGCACCGCGGGGCCGAGGAGTTCTCCGCCGACCCCGTCGATGACCATGTCGACCGGATCGCCCCAGGACTCGTTCCCGTAGAGCACGACCTCGTCGGCGCCGAGTGCGCGGACGAACTCCGCTTTGTCCGCACTGCTGATGGCCGCGATCACGCGGGAGGCCCCGCCTGCCTTCGCGTACTGCAGTGCGAGGGTACCGACCGCACTGGCCGCTGCGGTAACCAGGACGGCGTCGCCGGGTTGGGGGCGGCCGGCCTCGTAGGCGCCGCGTGCCACCAGGCCGCTGCGGACCAGGGCCACCGCGTCGACGCTGGTCGCCCGGTCGGGAATGGCGGAGGCCATCGCCTGGTGGATGAGGGCCAGTTCGGCATAGGCGTGGGAGAAGCAGAGCCCGGTGACGCGGTCGCCCACGGCGAAACCGGTGACGCCTTCACCGACGGCGGCGACGGTGCCTGCTACCTCGCCGCTGAGCGGGACGGGCTCGGCGCCCTCGCGCACCTTTCGTACGGTCGGCAGCGTGACACCGACCGCTTCGGTACGGACGAGCAGCTCACCCGGCCCGGGTACCGGAACGGGGGCCTCCTCGGTGAAGAGAACCTCGGGGCCACCGCTGACCTCATAGCGAACACGACGCATGGACACCTCCGGGTATGACACGGCTCCAATAATCATTGGTATTCCCAATGGATCGCCAGCGTAGAGAGAGGTCATTGGGAAGTCCAATGACTTCGGGATAGCCTGCTTCCATGACCCCCACCGAACGCCCGCATGCCCTGGCACACGTCCAGTCCCTGCCGAGCTGGCTGGCCGGCCGGGTAGCGGCGCGCGGCCGGAGCCTGGTCGCCGAGGCGATCGCAGAGGAAGGACTGCGGCTGCCGCATCACGCCGTGCTCGCGGCTGTGTGCGAGTACGGCCCGGTCGCCCAGGCGGATTTGGTGCGCCGGCTGGGCTTCGACGCGAAGGACGTGGTCCTCCTGCTCAACCACCTGGAGGAAGCCGGGCTTGCGGTGCGGGAACCCGATCCGCAGGACCGTCGCAAGAACGCCGTGACGGTGACGCCGGCGGGCGTGCGGACTCTGGAGCGGTGCGCGGGGCTGGCGGAGCGGGCCAACGACGAGCTCCTGGCGCCGCTCAGCGCGGCGGAAGGCCGGCAGCTGATGGAGTTGCTGACCCGGGTGTACGAGGCGTAGCACCGCTCTTCGTGTCTTCTCGGCTGCCGGGGACGGCTGCCGAGGGCCGCTTCTGCCGTGACGCTGGAGGAAGACGGCAACTCGCTCCGGTGAGGGCTCGAAGCCAGTGGTGACACCGCCCGTCCCGGCTCCTGGGCGAGTGACCGACCGAGGGTCCTGCGGCGGAGAGTCTCCGGCGCAAGGCCATCCGCGCCGCTCGACCCTCGACACGTTCCCTGAACGGCCTCTCAGACGGTTGCCGCAGCCGCGCCACGACCGGCGTACTCGGAGCCGGTGACCCTGCCGGGACGGTCTTCCCGCACCACGGCGTTGGAATGACGGTGCCGAGCGATGTCGCCGTCTTGAAGAACCCGCTCGCTCTGCCGTTTTCCCTGTACGGGAGCCACGTCATGATGAGCTTCATCCCGGTGGAGAACTCCACGCCCGCGAAGAGGCCGATCAGACCTTGCGCTGTCAGGCCGAGGGGGATCGAACGGTGACGCCGTGGATGGGATGCGGTCACGCGTCCGGTCAGGCAGCCCCTGACCAGGCTTTGCGGGCGAGCAGTTGAACCTCCCGGAACTGCCGTCGGTCGGTGGGCTGAGGCTCGCGAACCGTCCGGGCCACCTCCGCCAACCCGGACTCGCGCAGCATCGCGGCGAGGTGATCAGGCCACCACCGGTAGGCCGGCGCGACTGCGTGATCGAAGACCTGCGTCGGATGAGAGGGATCATCGCTTGCCGAAAAGCCGACCAGAAGGTGGCCGCCGGGTGCCAGCACACGGTGGAACTCCGCCAGGATGACGGGGAGTTCCGGCGGCGGCGTGTGGATGATGGACCAACGTGAGAGTACGCCGCCCAGCACGCCGTCAGCGATGTTCAACCCGGCCATCGAGCCCACGTCGAACCGCAGGCCCGGATAGGCCTGTCGAGCCAACTCGATCATCGCAGGAGAGGCATCAACACCAAACGCCGCCAGCCCCAGCTCGTCCAGATAGGCGGTGACATAGCCAGGCCCACACCCCAGGTCCGCGACCTGACCGTCCCCACTCGCACTTACGACCTCGGCGAAAACACCCAAGATCCCACGGTCCAGGGGACTGTCACGCAGCGCGTCACGGAACAGCTGCGCATAGGTGAGGGCAGCAGCGTCGTAAGACTCGCGGGTGGCACCGAGGGCATCGTGTTCGACCATGCTCGCAACAGTAGTTCCCTGGCCCCGAGGCGAGCCGAGAGAATCACGATCTTCCCTCCCGCCCGTTCGCCCGTTCGCCCGTCGACACTGGCGGTTGCTGAGGTGCGCCGGCTCGCACCTCTCCTCGATGCGAACGCCGGAGTGCGCCGCGGCGTTTCGACACCCGCCCGGTCCCAGAACGCGGCTTCTTCATCGGTGCCGATGTGACCGCACCCGCAGGGGCGTCATCCACGTCCGCCGCGGCAGCTCCGCCGGCGGGTACGGACGGACACGCTCCCCCGCGAAGGCCGCGAACGGAGGGCTCGGCAATTTTTCACCCGCCCCGGTCGTTGCGGCTGCGGGGGCCTTGTCGAACCCGTGCCCGCGAGGACCCCGTCGCTCCCTGGCCCAAGCCCAGGTGAGGGAATGAAGCGAAGATCCCAGGAGGTCCCGTGGCCAGCTCAGGCAACCCGCAACCGGCACTCTCACGGCTGCGGTCGCTGCGGCCCGCCGCATTCGGCGCCGATCCCACCGGTGAGCGGATGGAGCGGATCCGCCGCTCTCCCCATTTCAGAGGGAAGACGTTCCAGAACCCCGAGGGGACCCCGGCGGTCGAGGCCCCCGGTTCCAAGGCCGAGTTCGCGAAGGTCTACTTCCGTAAAGAAGCGCGCCGACGCCGGCGCCCCGCAGCGCCCATACCGCTCCACACCACCACGTCCCAGGACCTCGCCCGGCCTCCGGCCTCCGGGCTGCGGCTCACCTGGATGGGCCACTCCAGCGTGCTCGCCGAGATCGACGGCCGACGGGTCCTCTTCGACCCTGTATGGGGCCGGCGCTGCTCCCCGTGCACCTTCGCCGGGCCGAAGCGGCTGCACCCGGTTCCGCTGCCGCTGACCTCGCTGGGCCCCCTGGACGTCATCGTCATCTCCCACGATCACTACGATCACCTCGACCTGCCCACGATCAAAGAGCTGGCCTCGACGGACGCGGTCTTCGCGGTACCCCTCGGCGTGGGGGCGCACCTGGAGCGCTGGGGCGTCCCGGCAGACCGGCTGCGGGAGCTGGACTGGGCCGAGTCGACGCACGTCGGCGGCCTGCGGCTGACCGCGACCCCGGCCCGGCACTTCTGCGGCCGTGGCCTGCGCAACCAACAGCACACCCTCTGGGCGTCCTGGGCCGTCGAAGGGCCATCAGGTCACCGGATCTACCACAGCGGCGACACCGGTTACTTCTCCGGATTCCGGGACATCGGTGCCGCGCACGGCCCGTTCGACGCGACCATGATCCAGGTCGGTGCGTACAGCGAATACTGGCCCGACATCCACATGACACCCGACGAGGGCATGCGGGCACACCTGGACCTCCAAGGAGGCCGACCCGCCGGGGTGATGCTCCCGATCCACTGGGCCACGTTCAACCTCGCGCCGCACCCATGGGAAGAGCCCGGCGAGGGCACCGTCAAAGCGGCCACTCGGGCGGGCGCACGGGCGGCACTGCCGCGCCCCGGGGAGCCCTTCGAGCCCACCGCTGAGCACATTCCGTCCGCGCCGTGGTGGCGGGCCGCCGCTCAGACCCCGGCCGAGGACCACTCCACCGGCTTGCCGGCCCCAGGAGCCGCACAAGAAACCACAACCACCGAGCCGGGCCCGGACACTCATGAGGCGGTCACGACGTCGTAAGGGGGGCGAGACCTGCGGCGGGCTGTTGGCAGTGCTTGTCAGGTGGTCTCGTCATGGTGGGTGTCCGTTGAAGAACCTGCGGGCCCGGCTGGCGTGGCGGCGTGGGTAGTTGCCGCCTCATGTGGGGAGTTGCCGCCTCAGCGGAGAAGTGCCCCGCGCACTCTCAGGCCGTAGGAAGCGCGCAGGCGGTGCAGTTCCCACAGGCCCACCACGGTCACCGAGACCGGCGCTCCCATGAGCATGATCACCCGCAAGGACGCGGGAACGCCCGCGTAGGCGCCGGTGAACACGTCGACGAGCAGCATCGAAGCGGTCTTCGGCAGCCTCGCCCTGGTTCTGTGCGAGGCGGTACGAGAAGGACACCCAGAGGAAGGCACCCAGACCCACTACGGTTCGGACCTTTTGGATGTGTCTCACCCGGACGTCCTCCACCCACCCGGGCCGCGACGGCAGAAAGACCCGCCTCCCCACCCCGATCGGTCCCACCGCGCGCCATGCCCGCCTGAGCGGCCCGGCCCGCCGCACCGGCACTGGGCGGAGGGGTAGGGACGCGGGGGCGGATACCGGTAGCCGGGATGCGGGGGGCGGATACGGGTGGCCGGGCGGTGGGGGCGGTGGGATGTACGGAAGGGGAGGGGATGGTTGCACAACCACCACGAGGCCGGCGCAGGTGCAGCGCCTCGCGGTGGCGCCCCGGGGCAAGATTGGGGAGGTTGCCAGGCCGTTGCTGCCGTTGCTGCCGTCGACGGGGGGCGTCCGCAGGCCGGCGGGGTCGCGAACATCGATGACGAGGCGGTCTTCACGCGATCACCTAGGTGTTGGTCAGCGGCTGCGTCTGGCGGGCACTGCCCCCCGGGCTTCGCCGTACAGTCCTCACCTCCTGTCGTCGGTCACCCCTTGTCTGACGGTCCTGTGCCTGGCTCATGAGATGTGCAGGAGGAGCGCGGGGAAGATGTGACCCGGGTCACCTCACATGCCAGTGGCAGCTGCCCCGACCCCCGCTACTCTCTTCGATGTCACCACGGGGGTCCGCCAACTGGCGGTGCACAGCAGGGACATGAGGGAATCCGGTCGTTGCCGCGGGCCTCTCGCCGTGCCGTGTGCGCACTCCCATGGCGTCGTCCGTGTCCTACAGGGAGGAATCCGTATGAGATCCCGTTCGGCCCGTCTCGCCGCCACCGCCGCGGCGGTGGCGATCCTCGGCACCCTGGCCACCGCCGCCCCGGCCGCCGCCGCCACGTCGACGCCCGCCACGGCCGGCACCGCCTCCGTCCAGGGGGCCAACGCCTGGCACTTCATTGACTGGTACCCCAGCAAGGAGGCATGCGAAAGGGGCGGTGCGTACTACCTCCGCCACGGTTACAGCGGCTACCGCTGCGAGATGGACCTGACGCGCGGCTGGGCGCTGATGGTCGCGGACTGACACCTGAGGGCCGGACCGGGTTGACACTGTTGACAAAGGGTCGGGCCCTTGCACGTGACGTCGGTCTTCGCCGCCTTGTTGTGGATGGTGAAGGCCGACGGTTGCGTTTGGGGGAGCGTGCCGGTGTCGCTGCCGGAGCGCGGGCTGGGCAAGGTGCGGCTCGTCCGCGTGGCTGCACAGCGGTCTTCTTTGAGCCCCCTCCAGCAGATCAGGACGCAGGCGGGTGAGACCTGGGACGCGGTTGTCTTTCCGGCCTTGAGGGCCGCGTTTCCGCTGCTCAGGCGGGGGGCCGGGGCCCCGTGGGAGTAGCGGCCTGTCCTGCTGCCGCTCTCCGGAAGGTTGTGGATGCCGTCGGTGGTCGCTCTGCTGGAACAGCGTGAGCGGGGTGCTCGCCTTCGCGTGCACGAGCTGCGTGAGGAGGCCGATTGTATCCAGGCCGAGTTGGCGGTGACCGAGCAGGAATGGCAGGAGTGGGTGGTCGCCCGCAGGCGGGTCGATACGGTGCCGGCTCCGGACGGCGGCGGCACGGCCGGCACGGAGATCACCCTCCGATGCGCGGGATGCGGATGCGCCCTCGACGCCCCGGGATGTGGTGAAGCCGACTTCACACGCGCGATGTGGGTCGAGGACTGAGAGGACAGCCTCAGTCGCCCCCGTCGCCCTGGCGGAACGGAACCGGACTCTGACTTTGTCACAGCAGCTCAACCGCTCCGCACGTCCGGGCAGTTGCTGCGATTTGCTGGTTAGGGTCCCCCTGGAATCACTGGCAGATCAGGGGGGTTTTCATGAGGCTCAAGCGTGTGGGCCGGCTCGGCACCACCGGCGCGTTGGTCGCCGCAGCGTTCGGCGCGTCGATCGTCTTCACTCCGTCGTCGGCATCAGCAGCAAGCGATTGGAAGTGTCACGGCACCGCAGTCAAGCGCTGCGCCACCGTCTGGTGGGACGAGACCGCCGACACCTACCGGGCGCGGGCGAAAATCACCGATGCCGCCGGTGGCGGCACCTACAAGGTGGCGGTCTCCAACGTGAAGCTTCAGCGCACCAGCGGCGCTGACTTGATTACGGTGCGCACCGCCAGGGATGACGACGGCTGGCATGACACCGAGGACTTGGCCGGCACCACCACCATCGACCCGTGTACCTGGCCACGGGAGAGTTTCAGGGTAGTGGCGACGTTCAGCTGGAAGGGGACGGGCTCCGGCAAGGAGACCTGGCGTCCCAACAACTCGTGGGGCCACCTCTGCGACTGACCCGCCGAGCGCGTCCGTCCCACACCGACCGGCGCGGGACGGACGCGCTTCCCTCGGCGCATGCGCCAAGCGCCCCGCGAGCGCAGCGGCGGCAGGCCACGAAGCCGAGACGGCCTGTTGAGCGAACTCCTGAAGCGAGTGTCGGAGTGACTCCAGGCATCCCCGCCGCGCGACGTCTGTTCGTCCAGACAGCTCGGCTGAGGCCGGTGGCCGGCGCGCGGGGCACACGCGCGCCTGGTCGTTCGGCGCTCCCGGCGTCGTGGCGAGCTGTCTGCGGCTGAGGTCCATGCGGGGCGGCTGCGGTACAGCAGCGGAGTACAGCAACCAGAGCAACCACCGTCGTCCGGCGCCGCCTCTCCTGCACCTCGCGGCAGCCGCGATGAGCGTCCCCGCCCCACCCACCTACAGTTTGTAAACAGAAGGTCTGTGTCACACCCGTGCCAGAAGACCCGTTGCCGTCTTCGCGCGCGGTCTTGCGCTCGGTACGTACGAGTGCATCCGGTCCGGCGGCCACCTCTGTCTGCCGTTCGTCGTCGCGGGAAGTACGAGGAGACCAGTTCGACAGCCTCTCCCTCGTCCTCGACGAGGAGGCGGCGAACAAGCACAATACGGCCTCAAGGCCCTCACACCCACCGCCTACGCAGTACCGCGCGACGCGCGGCCGGTGGCCCCCGCCGGCTCGACACTGCCCAGACTCGCAGCGGAGCGCCCTCACACTTTCGCTCTGATCGACCCGCACGCGGGTGTACGGGGAATCACGCAGCAGCTGCAAGAACTCACCGAGCACCTGGGCCCCGACGCGATCGAGCTGCTGGACGTCGGCGGAGACATCCTCGCCAAGGACGACGAGCCCACGCTTCGCAGCCCTCTCGGCCACGCCCTCACCCTCGCGGCGTGCTGCCAGCTGTCCGTTCCGGTCAGTCTTCTGATCGCGGGCCCCGGGCTAGGTGTGTTGTTCGGGGAGGTTGGTGATGCGGCTGGCTGGGGTGTGGCCGCTGATTCCGGTGTGGGGTCGGTGGTAGTTGTACCAGTCCAGCCAGTCGGGGAAGGCTGCCTGTCGCTGGGCGTCTGAGGTATAGGGCTGGTGGTAGGCCCATTCGTCGAGCAGGGTGCGGTGGAAGCGTTCGACCTTGCCGTTGGTCTGTGGGCGCCATGGTCGCGTCCAGCGGGGAGAGATGCCCAGCTCGTGGCAGGTCTGGCGCCAGGTGTTCTTGGTGTAGGCCCAGGCGTTGTCGGTCAGGACACGTTCGACGGTGACGCCTTGTCGGGCGAACCATGCCGTGGCCCGTTGGAGGAAGTCCGCGCAAGTCGGGGCCGTCTCGTCGGGCAGGTCTTCGGTGTAGGCCAGGCGGGAGTGGTCATCGAGCGCGGTGTGGAGGTAGGCGTATCCCATGCCGTGGCGACGGTCCTTGTTCGGGCTGCCCGCGGCCCGGCCGAGGACTTTGTGGCCGCCGCCGTCGGGGATGCGGCCGAGTTTCTTGACGTCGACGTGGATCAGCTCGCCGGGGCGGGAGCGCTCGTAGCGGCGGACGGGTTCACCGGTGGCCCGGTCGAGGACGGCCAGGGCGGGCGAGTCGTGACGTTGGAGGATGCGGTGGGCGGTGGAGGCGGCGACGCCGGTCCGTGCGGCCAGGCGCAGCGGGCCGATCCGGTGCTCGCGCCGCATCCGAAGCACGCGGGCCTCCTTATGAGGCGGTGTCTGCCAGGGGCAGCGGGCAGGGCGGCTGGAGCGGTCGTACATGCCCGTCTCGCCGTGCCGGCGGTAGCGGCCGGCCCAGCGGGCGGCGGTGGTGTGGCTGACCTGGAAGCGCTCGGCCGCCCTGCGTACCGGCCAGCCGTCCTCGACGACACACCTGGCCAGACGCAGCCGACCGGTCGGCGTCAACGGGGCGTTACGGTGGATCACGAGGGCCTCCTGCACTCGGCGGTAGATGTCGCAATCCACACCGAGCCAGAAGGCCCTCACCTCGTTCAAGCACCCACCACGGGCGTGTCACCCGTCACCAACGTCCCGGGACAACACAGCTAGGCCGTGTTTTAGGTAGCGGGTGAGTCTTGGGCGGATAGTTCTTCGGTCAGTTCCATACAGCGCAGGCGGGCTGGGGAGAAGTCGTAGGGCATCTTGCCGATGGCTTCGAACACGCTCATGGAGTCAGCCTCCCGCCTGCCAGAGCTGAGGTCGGCCTCGTCCTCGCCGTCAGCGGCGGTAGCAGGGTGCAAAGTGTCCCAGGCGTCGAAGAGGGCATCGTCGTCCTTCCCCAGGCCAGACTCCTCGATAACGGCCTGCAGGGCGCTTTCGAAAGCGTGCCGCTCGACGGCCACATGAACCACCCGTGGATCATCGACGGCGACGCTGTCATCGAGTGCCTCCTCGGCGTCATCGATGCGGTCGGAGTCCTCCCGCAGAGTGGGATGCGTGGCCAGGACGACGAAGCGGGTGGCCTGGACGGCCGCGCCGAGCGGGCCGAAGATCCGCTCAGTGACCAGCAGACTGTCCAGGTCCGCCTGACGCAAAGAGCCCTCGGGCAGGCTCTTGAGGCGTTCGGTGACGAAGTCGGAGAGCAGGCCCATCCGGCTGCCTTCGGTGCGCATCCGCTGCACAGCGGTCCGCTGCCGCCGCAATTCCGCCTCCTGCTCGGCGAGGGTTTCCTCCAACCGCTCCAGGATGCCCGCGATACCGTCTCCGCTGTCCGCACCGGCGGAAGCCGTGCCGGTGGTAAAGGCGTCACGGATGTCGTCCAGGGCGATCCCGGCGTCGGCCATCTTGCGAATCCACAGCAGGCGGATCATGTCCTCGTACCCGTAGCGGCGGCGGTCATCGCCGCCCCGCTCAGGCTCGGGGAGCAGGCCGATCTCGTGGTAATGGCGAATCGCCCGTGGCGTGCTGCCGGCGAAGGCTGCCGCGTCACCGATCTTGACCTGGCGGGGTGGCATGAAGGACGAACGCATGAGCAGGGACCTTTCCTCAAGGGATCGGGACGTAAGTCCACCGGACCACATGCCGCTACGGAAGGTGCAACCCCATACACCCCGCCTCGCGCCAATGCCAGGAAATGCGCCCTTCCTCCGTAATGACCGCAGGCCCGTCCCTTCCTGCTGGGGCATCCGCACGACGGCAGACTGAGGGTTCACAGCCACTGATGAATCGCCGCGACCTGAACCGTCGCCCCGAACCGAACCGCAAGTTTGTCCAACCGGGTCGCCACGGCCCGGTGCTGCTTGAGACGGCTGATCCCGCATTCGACCGCGTGCCGGGCCTTGCAGCCCTCGCGGTCGAAGACGGGCGGATGCCCGACGTCTGCCGGATGGAAGGGTCAAGGCCTACGACTCCGAGGATCTGTACTGGGCGGGCACCGCCCCACTGCCGTGGCTGACCGCAGAAGAGGTGGCGGAGCACGGCGGCCAAGGCAGCCTGCGGGCTCGGGAGATCAACATAGATGCTGGCTGGTACGCCGGCGCCGGCTTCCGCGTCGTCGTCCTCGACCCCGACTGGGACCATGAGCGGGCTTCCCACACCACTCCTTACCTCGACGAATTTGTCGCCACCCTGGAGGCGTGGATGCGGATGATCACTCAGCAAGATGAGTTCCCTCAGCCGTGAGCTACACCCTCCGGAAAGTCTCCTCAGAGCTGTCCCGTGAGCGATCTTGATGTGCGGCAGTCCTGGACTGTGGCTGGTGTAATCATGGCGTCGGAGTCTTCTTGGATCGCCCCGTTTTACCGGGCTGAGCCCGCGTACCTTCGGAAAGTTGGTGACTCAACTACGCTGCGAGGGCGTCGACGCGCCGGGACGTGGCCGGCCCTGGAAGCTCCCGCTTCAAGACCGGGTGCTGCTGGTGGCCGCGTACTGGCGCACCAACCTGACGCTGAGGCAACTGGCGCCGCTGGTCGGGGTGTCGAAGTCGGCGGCGGACCGGGTCGTCGACCACCTCGGACCGAAGCTCGCGCTCCCGCCGCGGCACCGCTTCCGCAAGGACGACGTGCTGATCGGGGACGGCACCTTGGTACCGACCCGCGATCACACCGTGGCTGAGCAGTCGAAGAACTATCGGTACTCGACGAACCATCAGGTGGTCGTCGACGCCGCCCCCGGCTGGTGGTCGTGGTCGGCCTGCCACTGCCGGGCAACCACAATGACTGCCGGGCCTGGGCCGAGTCCGGCGCGAAGGACGCCGTCGGGAAGACCGCAACGATCGCCGAAGGCGGCTACCGCGAAACGGGACTGGTCATCCCTCACCGCCGTCGCAGCGCGGACGAAGAACTTCCCGACTGGAAGCAGGCACACAACAAGAGCCACAAGCAGGTCCGGGCCCGCGTCGAGCACGTCTTCGCCCGTATGAAGACCTGGAAGGTCTTGCGCGACTGCCGCCTCCGCGGCGACGGCGTGCACCACGCGATGCGCGGCATAGCCCGCCTGCACAACCTCAACCTCGCCGGATGGACGAACCGGCCAACCTGCGCCGCTGACATGAGCTGCCGGTGGACGAGCCGACCCACGCCTGTCCCGAGGTCACTTCGTCCGCTGGCGGGCCTGCTTCACCTCGCGGTCGATGGCCCAGGCGTCAGCGACCGGTCCGAGGTGGCCGAGCTTGTCGGGGTTGATCACCGAGCGGATGGTCTGGATCTGCCCATCGAGCACGTCGAGGGCCAGAGCATGGAGGACCTTGCCGTCCGGGTCGCGGAAGATCGCGCCGGGCTGGCCGTTGACCTCGTGCGGCTCGAACATCACGTCGATCCGGGCCATCAGCGGGAAGACGGAGGCCAGCAGCCGGGCCACGTTCTCGGCGCCGACGACGGCCTTGGCCAGCTGCGGGGCCTTTCCGCCGCCGTCCCCGGCCATCGACACGTCGGCGGCGAGCAGATCCCGAAGGCCGGCGACGTCGCCTTCGCGGAGGGCGTCGAAGAACCGCGTCGCCAGCTCCTCACGCTCGTTGCGGTCCGCTTCGAACCGCGGCCGCCCGGCCTCCATGTGCCGCCGTGCCCGTACCTGCAGCTGCCGGCACGCCGCCTCCGAACGCCCCACCGCCGAGGCGATGTCGTCGAACCCGAAGCCGAACACCTCCCGCAGCACGAAAACCGACCGCTCCAGCGGGCTGAGCCGCTCAAGCAGCAGCAACGCCGCCATCGACACCGAGTCGGCCAGCTCCGCCGAGCGCGCCGGATCCTGATACGGATCGCTGAGCAGCGGCTCGGGGAACCACGGGCCGATGTACTCCTCCCGCCGCACCCGCGCGGAGCGCAGTACGTCGATCGAGATCCGAGTCACCGTGGTGGAGAGAAACGCCTTGGCCGACGTGGGAAGGGTGGGCGAGCCGTCGAAGCGCAGCCATGTCTCTTGCACCGCGTCCTCGGCCTCGCTCACGCTGCCCAGAATCCGGTAGGCGATCGAGAACAGGAGTGGCCGCAGTTCCTCGAATTCCTCGACCTTGTTCACGCCGCATCTCCCTTGAGTTCCCGCCCGGCCGCGGTTCCCGACGCGGGCACATTCTGGTGATCTTGCGGTCCTCGGCGGGGCGCTGTCACAGGCCCCGGGCACGGGGCCTGTGACAGCGCCCCGGGCGGGTCGTCCATGGCCATTCAGTGGAACTGCCCGACCTCGTAGTCGCCGCCCTGCTGATGGGCGATGATATTCATCCGGGTCGCCATGTTCATGAAAGAGACCAGGAGCACCAGAGCGGGTAGCTGCTCCTCGTCGTAGTGCTTCGCGGCACGTTCCCACACCTCGTCGCTGACCCCGCCGGCCGCGTCCGCGACCCGCGTTCCCTGATCCGCCAGCTCCAGCGCGGCACGCTCGGCCTCGGAGAAGACCTTGGCCTCCCGCCACGCCGCCACCAGGTTCAGGCGCACCGCGGTCTCGCCGGCCGCGGCGGCCTCCTTGGTGTGCATGTCGACGCAGACGGCGCAGCCGTTGATCTGGCTCACGCGCAGGGCCACCAGCTCCTGCGTCGCGGCAGGCAATGTCGACTCCTTGAGCGTCTTGCCCGCCGACATGAGGTACTTGAGGGCCTTTCCGGCCGTCGGGCTGGCGAAGTAGTTCAGTCGCGCGTCCATGATGTGCTCCTCCGTGCTCGTCAGTGGCTACACACCAGGGACGAGACAGCCCGACGCCCTGTGACACGGAGGCGTGCGATCCACGTCTCCCGGCCTCGAACGCCCGCAGGCGTCACAGGCGAGGGCGCTGTCTCGTCCCTGGGGGAAGCAGACAATCCCCGTTCAAGGAGCTGTTGATGGACCTCGCACTCTGGATCGTCGCCGGACTGATGGCCGCCGTCTGCCTGACCGGCAGCGCGAAGATGTTCGTGCCCAAGGAAGAACTGGCCGTCGTGGGCGGCACCGCCACCCGATGGGTTGAGGACTTCAGCCCCGGTGTCCTCAAGGCCATCGGCGGCGTCGAGCTCCTGGCCGCGGTGGGCCTGGTACTGCCCGCCGCGCTCGACATCGCGCCGGTACTGATGCCGCTGGTCGCGACCGGACTGGTGCTGCTGTTTGCCGGCGCGCTGACCATGCGCCTCCGCCGTGGCGAGAGAGCGACGATCGCGGGCGACATGGTCTACCTCGCTCTGGCCCTGTTCCTGGCGTGGGGCCGCTTCGGCCCCGATTCCTTCACCGGCTGACCACTCAGCTCAGGGCGAGCCGGTTTGCCGAAGGCACGCGGGCTCATCCCGGTGAACGGGCTCCACAACGGCTCCGGCGCCGTGACCATGCCGGCCGCGACCCATGTTCACCACACGTCGAGATCACTTGCGGGACAGCCCTCAGCATCACCATCAGCAAAATCGACCGCTCCGGATTGAGCTCTGCAACGACCGAGGCGCGCCGCCGGGCGCACCGCGACCGCCCCTCGCCGCAGGCGGTCAGCGGCCGGGGCGGGTGCGGTAAAAACGAGCTCTGCCGGCGTCGAGATCTATGCCGGTCCTCTCGGGTGCGCCATCCTCCTCGTCCTCCCGAAGGACCAATTCGATGCGCTGTTCTTCCAGTTGAACTCGCTTGCCCGGGTAGATCAACGCGTGGAGCTCCTCAACCGCTGTCGCTCCCACGCCCCTGGCCCTGGCCCTGGCCCCGGGGTCGGGATCCCTGAAACGACCTGGGAACCACCCTCGCCGCTGAGCCAGCTGAGCCGCCTTCCGACGTGCCGCCAGCACAAACAAAGGCACAACGAGCACGAGCACGACAAGCTGACTGGTCAACAACTGGAGCATTCGGTGACAACGCCCGGACTTCCGCACGTGTTCCGGCGGCCTGATCGCGAAGGTCAAAGAGGCCGCATCCGTCACCTCGGTCGTCCGGGTACGCGAGGCGCCGTTCAAATGCGGTTGTCCGCGATTGCGGCACCGCACTAGCGTGCCTGCGTGGATCTCTTCTCACGCTCTTGGGCGGCATTGCGCACGGCGGTCGCCGAACTCCCGGACGAGGACTTCGCGCAGCCGTCGGGCTGTGCCGGCTGGCTCGTGCGGGACCTGGTGTGTCATCTGGTCATCGACGCTCAGGACGTTCTGATCACCCTCGTGACCCCCGCCGAGACGGAACCGACCCGCGACGCGGTGACCTACTGGAACGTCGCCGAAACGCCGCCGGCCGGCGACGACCCGCTCGACGCGCTGATCCCCCGGCTGGCTGCCGCGTACGAGGAGCCCGGACTGCTCAAGTTCCACCTCGACGACGTCGGATCCGCCGCCGGCCGCGCCGCCGAACTCGCCGACCCCGGCCTCCGGGTCAGCACCCAGGACATGGTCCTCACCGCGGGTGACTACCTCTCCGCGTACGTCCTGGAGTGGACGCTGCACCACCTCGACCTGGTCGCGCACCTCCCGGGGTTGGCTGAGCCGCCCGCGGAGGGGCTCGCCCGGACCCGTGAGATGCTGGGGAAGATCGCGGGGGCCGCGTTCCCCAAGTCGTTCTCCGACACGGACGCGCTGCTGGTCGGCACGGGACGGCGTGCCCCGACCGACGCGGAGAAGGCCGAACTGGGCGAGCTGGCCGCGCACATCCCGCTCATCCTCGGGTGATCGTCCACCCGGACGTGGGCTTCGGGGTCATGTCATGTCAGGTCCGCCGCGGCAGCACCGGGCGGCGGCAAGTACGGGCGCACCTCTCTTAGTTGTGGTCGCGCCTCGCTCCGTTCCGCCTGTCAGGGGCCTCCCCGGTCAGGTGGGGGCTGTCGTGGTCACCGGGCGGCCGGGGCCGGGGTCGGCGCCGCCGTCACCGGGCCGATCCCCATGCCGATCGAGAGCCCCCGGACGGGGACGCGAGACCCCCGCAGGCAGCCGCCACCTGTCCCCCAAAAATATTAGGTCAGCCTTACCTCTCCCAATGGGGTGGAGGGGAGGGCGTCATGGGTGTGGCACCACGGTGGGGCGACCTCGAACGCCCGTCCGGCCGAGCCGGTCGCTACGTCCTGCGCGGCGTCGTCGCCGGTGAGCGGCGCGATGTCGCCGTCGGCTGCGCGCTCGGCGCCGTGCACCAGATCGGCGAGGCCCTCATCCCGGTGCTGATCGGCTTCGTCGTCGACCGCGCCGTGGTCCACCCCGACGGCGCCTCGCTCGCCCGCTGGGCCCTCGTCCTCGCCGTCGTCTACGTCTTCCTCTCCGGCGGCTTCCAGCTCGGGCCCGCGCCGGCGAGCGGGCCGCCGAACGCGCTGGGCACACGCTGCGGATGCGGCTGGTGCGGCGCGTGCTCGCCCCGTACGGCGGCGCGGCCACCGGTCGGCCGCCGGGCGCGCTGGTCACCGTCGCCACCGAGGACGCCCGCCGCGCCGGTGCCGTATCCCTGGCGCTGCCGCTCGGGTTCGCCGCGGTCGTCGGCCTGGCCGCCGGAGCCGTGCTGCTGCGCGCCTCAGTGCCGCTCGGCGTGCTGATCCTGCTGGGCACCCCGGTGCTGATGGGCCTGGGGCAACTGCTCGCGCGCCCGCTGGAGCACCGCAGCCACGTCGAACAGGAGCGCGCCGCACACGCCTCGGGCATCGCCGCCGACCTCGTCGCGGGCGTCCGGGTGCTCCAGGGCCTCGGTGCCCAGCGCGCGGCTGCCGACCGCTACCGCCGCACCAGCCGCGCCGCGCTCGGCGCGACCGTACGCGCGGCGCGCGCCGAGGCGGTCCAGACAGGTCTGATGCAGGCGCTGACCGGTGTGTTCATCGCCTGCGTCGCGCTGGTCGGTGGCCGGCTCGTGCTCTCCGGCTCGACGGCCGGGCGAGTTGGTGGCTGCCGTGGGGCTGGCCCTCTTCCTTCCGGGTCCGCTCCAGGTCATCGCGTGGGCGGGCGCCGACATCGCCCGCTCCCGTGCCTCGGCGGACCGTATCGCGACGGTGCTGTCCGCCCCCGGCGATCTTCCCGCGGCCCCCGCAGGCCCGGTCGACAGCCCTGCTGACGCGGGCTCCGCGGACGCCGGCTCGCGGGGCGGGCTACGGCTGCGCGGGCTCACCCACGGAGGGCTCGACCGCCTCGATCTTACGGTCGAGCCCGGGGAGTTCCTCGGTGTCGTGGCCACCGAGGCGGCCCACGCGGAGGCACTCGTACACTGCCTCGCCCGGCAAGTGGACCCGGGCGCCGGGCGCCTCGAACTGGACGAGGTGCCGTTCACCGACCTGGCCCCGCGTGAGCTGCGGGCGCGCGTACTGGTCGCCGAGCACGGCGCTGACCTGTTCGCCGGATCGCTGCGGGAGAACGTCGCGGCGGCGGGCGGGGACCCCCGGACGCGGCACTGGCAGCGGCTCTGGCCGCGGCGGGTGCCGACGAGGTCGCGGCGTCCCTGGACGGCGGCGTGCACGCGCCCGTCGGCGAGCGCGGCCGGGCGTTGTCCGGCGGCCAGCGACAACGGGTCGCACTGGCACGGGCCCTGGCCGCCGGCCGGGACGTGCTGGTCGTCCACGACCCGACGACCGCCATCGACTCCGCGACGGAGTCCCGTATCGCCGCCGGGGTCCGCGAGCTGCGCCGGGGCCGTACCACCGTGCTGGTCACCAGCAGTCCCGCGCTGCTGGCCGTCGCGGATCGCGTCGCACTGATCGTGCGCGCCTACTCGTTGGAGGAGGAGCACACCGAACGGGTCGCCCGCCGCTCGCGGGAGGCGGTCGCGCTCAGCCTGCGCGGCGTCCGGCTGGTGCTCGGCTTCTACGGGCGGCTGCACGTGGCCGAATACCCGGGTCTGGTCGCCGTGCTGTGCGCGGGCTTCGTGCTGGGTGCGCGACAACGCCGTGTCGGTGGGCACGGCGACCGCGGCGGCGCTCTACTTCCACAACCTGTTCGGGCCGGTGAACGCCGCCTTGGTGCCTCGACCTCGCCCACCAGATCGACGTGCTCGACCTCGTCGTCGACCTCGACCGGCACGAGGGCCGCACCATCGTGATGGTGCTGCACGACCTCAACCAGGCCTGCCGCTACGCCGATCACCTGGTCGCCATGAAGGACGGCGAGATCGTCGGTGAGGGCACGCCCGACCAGGTGATCACCGCCACCTCTGTCGCGGAGGTCTTCGGGCTGAGCTGCGAGGTGACCACCGACCCGGTCGCCGGAACGCCGCTGGTGATCCCGAAGGGCCGCCACCACGGGGCCGGGGCGCAGGGGGCACGGGGACCTCGCCGCGCGAACGCCTGACCGGATGGCGCGGAATGCGGATACTCCTCGGGTGACGCCCTCCGGTGACGCCCTCGGGGAAGCCGGTGCGAATCCGGCGCGGACCCGCCGCTGTGACCGGCACCGACCGCGGCCTGGCCGGAAGGTCGCGCGGCACTGATCGTCGACGGTGAATCCTCTCTCATCAGACTAATTGGCTCAATGGTGTCTAAATATTGCCCAGTTGGTCTGTGATGGTCTAAATCCCCTTACTCTGGATCGTTATCCGCCCGGCCGCTCCCCGCGTTTTGGGCCGGGTCACGACCCGCCGCACGAGAGGGGTGCCCCTATGCGCGGGCTGCGCTGGGCCGCCGCTCTCGGCAACGCCGACTGGCATGTGGGCGCTCCGCTGCTGGTCGCGCTCGCAGCCGCCTGGCACACCGACATCGCCACCGTCACGGCGGGGATCGCCGCCTATCCGCTGGGACAGGGGCTCGCCCTGCCGCTGTGGGGCTGGCTGGCCGACCGCTACGGGCCCGGGCACTGTCTGCGCGCCGGACTGGCGCTGGCGACCGCGGCCTCCGTGGGTTCGGCGCTGTGTCCGGGGCCGGTGTACTGGGTTCCGCTGCGTGCCGCCGCCGGTGCGGGCTTCGCCGCCGTCACACCCTCGATCTCCCTGTTCTACGAGACGCTGCGCCCGGCAGGCGACCGGCAACGAGCCTTCGCCACCCTCACGACCGTCACCGCGACGAGTGCGATCGCCTCCCCACTGCTCGCTGACATGGCCCTGCGGTGCGGCTCGTGGCGGCCCGCGTTCGCCGTGATCGCCGTACTCACCGCGGTGACGGCGTGCCGGGTGAGCACCGCGCCTCCGGCAGCCGCGGTAGAAGTCACCAGCACCGAGGCACCGGCGGGGACGATGCGGACGTGGCCCTCCTCCACGTACCTGACGGTGATCGGTCTGGGCGCGGCCGAGGGCGCCGTGATGCTCGGGCTGCCCGCGCTCCTCTCCCCCGCCCTCGCCATGGCGGGCGCGGACACGTCGACCTCCGCCGTGCTGGTTCTGTACGCCACAGGCGTGCTGGTCAGCACCCTGCTCCTGCGCCGGCACGCCCGGGCATGGGGCCCGAAACGGCTTCTGGTGACCGGGGGTTGGCTGGGCGCGGCCGGTGCGGGCCTCCCGGCTGTGCTGCCGGGAGCCACCGTCTTGATGCTCTGCGCGGTACTGCTCGGCGTCGCGTGGAGCTACCTCCACACGACGTTGCAGACCTGGTTGCCCC
Organism: Streptomyces sp. NBC_01775; assembly: GCF_035917675.1. Lineage (NCBI taxonomy): Bacteria > Bacillati > Actinomycetota > Actinomycetes > Kitasatosporales > Streptomycetaceae > Streptomyces > Streptomyces sp. NBC_01775. The sequence goes on from NZ_CP109104.1 coordinate 136,245, forward strand.
GGCTCCTTCCCGCTCCGGCTCGCGCCCGTGCCGCCTCCCTGTTCTCCGCGGCGGCGCTGCTCGCGAGCTCGGCGGCGGTGGCGCTCACCACCTCCCTGCTCCAAGACGGCCGGCACACAGCCGTGTTCGCCACCGGCGCGGCACTGTGCGGCGCGCTCACGTGCTGGACGGTGCTCGTGGCCCGCCGGTGGACGTGACCGCCGGCCCGCTGCTCGAGGGATCCGACGACGGCCCGGAACGACAGGCGCTCGCCCCGGAGTTCGAGTCCCGCGGGCCGGGAGGGTCGGCCAACGCCCCTGTCGTGGCCGGGCAGTCCGTGGTCAGGCGGTGGGAGCCGGGCGGAGCCGCACCGGGAGGGTGCGGTGGCCGTTGGTTATCAGCGAAGGGATCAGCTCCAGTTCGTCCGCCGGGACCGCCAGCTCCGCCAGGGGGAAGCGGGCGAAGAGCTCCCTCAGCGCCGTGGTGGCCTCCAGGCGGGCCAGCGGAGCGCCGAGGCAGAAGTGGACGCCGTAGCCGAAGGCCAGATGCTCCGGACCCGGCGCCGTGCGGGTCAGATCGAAGGCGTCCGCGCTCTCGCCGTGCCAGTCAGGGTGCCGGTTGGCCGCGGCGTACGAGGCCAGGATGGGTTCTCCGGACGCGATGACCTGTCCGTCGGGCAGCGGGATGTCACGGACGGCGTACCGCAGCGGCAGGTGTTTCACCGCCGACTCCAGCCGCAGGGTCTCCTCCACGACATCGTCCCAGGAGGCGCGCCCCTCCCGGACATGGGCGAGCTGGTCGGGGTGGCTCAGCAGGGCGGTGATGGCCTGGTCCAGGAGGTTGACGGTGGTCTCGTAGCCCGCGCTGATCATCAACAGCAGCGTGTCGCGCAGTTCGCTGGTCGTCAGCGCCGACTTGTCGCCTTCGTCGTCCTGCGTCGCGAGCAGCAGTGAGGTCATGTCCTCGCCGGGCTCGGCACGCCGGGCGGCGATCATCTCCTCCAGGACGGCGTAGAGGCTGACCGTGTTGGCGGCTGCCTCCTCGGAGGTGAGGGTGGTGGAAAAGACCCCGTCGACGAGGGAGCGGAAGGCTTCGCGCTGGGCTTCGGGCACACCCATGAGATGGCTGATGACCCGGATGGGAAGCGGGTAGGCGAAACGTTCCCGCAGATCGGCCGGCTCACCGGGCGGGAGGCTCGCCAGCTCGTCCAGCAGGTCAGCGACGAGCCGCTCGACCGTCTCCTTGAGCGCGGCCACGCGCCGGGCGCTGAATGCCGGGGCGACCAGCCGCCGCAGCCGCCGGTGTTCGCTGCCGTAGGCCGTGAACATGTTGTCGACAGCGACCCACAGCGCGAGCGGCCAGCGGGAGACGGCCTCCTCGTAGCCCGGCCAGTGCTGCCGGGCGTCCTTGGAGACGTCCGGACCGGTCAGCAGCTTCTTCAAGAGCAGGGGATCGGTGACCGACCACGCCGTGACGCCGAGGATGTCCACGCGAGTGGCCGGTCCCCGCGCGCGCAACGCCTGGTGCTCGGCGTCGGGATCGGCACTGGTCGGGTCGAGGACGAGGAGGTCGGGCTGCTCGGACACGGGAAAATCTCCGTTTCGGCACACGGGACAGGACGGATGGCGGGGACATCGCGGGTGCTCCCCATGCCTCCGGGCAGGAGACCGGGGCGCGAGGGAAGGGCCCTTGTCGTCACGCCCGCTCATCCCCGAGCACACCTTGCATCCATGCCCCGTCGATACCAGCCGTAGGCATGGGATTACAGCTGTCCCACGGGGCGGCCGGACCAGGGCAGGGCGGGCGTCCGGGAGACCAAGTCGGCGCGTGCGTCGGGAGGTTGTGCCGGGCGGCGAGGTGTGTGCGCCGCCCGGCGTCCTGGCGTCGCGCACGAGGAGGCCAGGGGCTCCCGCGCCGCTGCCGGCGCCCCAAGGGTGCCGGCAGCGGCCACTTCGCCGCCTCGCCGCCCGGCCGCCGCACACGCCCGCGCACTCGCCCCGTACCGGCCGGAAGCAGGAGAACGAGTACCTGCCACCGGCAGGGTGCGGCCGGCGCCGACGGATCGCCCCGGAGCGGCGGCAGGCAGGGAGGGAGCGGCCACGCAGGCTCCCGCGACGGTATCCAGCTCGCGGGGCCCCGGGGCCGCGCCCGGCCCGACGCGGCCCCGGCCCCCGTTGACGACGACCCGACGGCCCCCGCCCACGGCCCGGTCGGACCGTGCGCAGGAGCAGGCCGAATGCGGGGTCAGGCCGTGTGCAGGGTCAGGCCGTAGCGGGCCAGGATCTCGTTGATCGGCTGGTACCAGGTCTCGCCTCCGCTGCCGCAGTTGCCCCAGCCGCCCGACGTCACGCCCTGGGCCTGGTCGCCGCTGATGAAGGAGCCGCCGGAGTCGCCGGGTTCGGCGCAGGCGTTTGTCTTGGTCATCTGGTGCACGGCGCCCTGGCTGTAGTTGACGGTCTCGTTCTTGGCCAGCACGCTGCCGCAGTGCCAGTGGGAGGTGGATCCCGAGCGGCAGATGGACGCGCCGATCGGCGCCTCGGCCGAGCCGCGCACCAACTGGTCGGACACCGTGCCCCAGCCCAGGACCACCGGGACCGTCCACCAGCCGCTGCCGACGCTGACCCAGGCGTAATCGTTGTCGGGGAACGAGGAGCCCTGGAAGGTACCGATGTGCGACCTGTCCCAGCCGGAGACCGCCGCGCCGGACCCGCCACAGTGACCGGCCGTGACGAATCCACCGTGCACCGAGAAACCGATCGAGCAGCGGACGTTGCCCGTGTAGTAGGGGTCCCCTCCGACGGTTCCGGCCGCGAAGGTGCTGGGCCGGTGAGTCGTCGTCTTCACGGTGAGCGGGCCGGTGTCCCGGGCCTTGGTCAGGAAATCCTCGACCGCGCCGGTACGCCGCTGTTTGGCCAGGACCTCGACGACGATCCGGTTGGACTTCGGATCCACATGCCAGCCGGTCACGCTCCGGGGGGCTTTGAGCGCGTCGAGGCGCTTCTTGGCCGCGTCGAGCTGCTCGGCGCCGCGCTCGACGATCTTGACCTTCGCCCCGGCCGCCCGCACGGTCTCGGCCTTGCTCCGGCTGGTCAGGGCGACGGTCAGCCGGCCCGTGTCAGGCGTGAACCACGAGCCGCCGTACGACGATCCGGCAGCTCGCCGCGCCTTTCGCTCGACGGCGGTCGCCTTCTTCTCCGCCTTCAGCCGCGCCCGGGCCTGGTCGCTGGTGAGGCCGAGGTCGCGGTGCATGGCGGAGAGCAGACCTTCGGTTGCCGGGGCTTTGCCGGCCGGCGCGGCCTCGTCCGTGGCCGAGGCGGGGATCAGCCCGGCCGTCGTCCATATTCCGGCGGCGAGGAGTGCGGACAACGCCGCGTGTAAAACCTTCGTGCGTCTCATGGGTTGGCCCTTCGTTGTTCCAGCTTCGTGGGGGTGGAACAGCAAAGCCTGGGAGCGCTCTCAGGTGATGCTCGGAGCGGAGCCTAACGAAGGACCACCCACAGGTCCAGGCCAATGCGGTGCTGAATCCTCCGGCTGTCCGGGGCTCGGACGCGCAGCCGCGCCGGAGCCCAACGCGCCGCGCTCATCGGTATTGCCGAGCAGGCCCCGGCCGGGAGGGGGCCCGCTGTCCCGCTCCCGCGCCGCCGCACGAAGACGGGCCGGTCGCTTCTCGGCGCCGACGGCATCGGAGAGACCGACGGCACCCCGATGCCATGAGGGCATGAGGAACAGCGCGTCGCGCGGGGAGAGTTGGCTCCCGGCGATCAGCCCTCGCGGTAGACCGGAGGCCGAACGGCTTGGGCCCGCGACAGGAGCCGGGTAGGGGCCGTGGGCCGGGGCTCCTGCCGAAGGGGCGATGATCGAGGGGTGGAGAAACGTATCGACCTTGATCGGGCGGCGGCCCAGGTTGGGGCCCGGCGCCGACAGTGGGAGACCCGCGGACTGGCAGTCGGGCCACTCAGCTGGCGGGACGGGGCCGCGGAGTGGCCTCAGCCTCTGGAGCCGGACCGGTCGCGGGTGCGGGAGCCCGACTCTGTGGGGGTCCGCGTTGCCCTGCACCCGGCGTCGGAGCTGATCGTGGTGCTGTTCCAGGGCGGCTGGGCCGACGTCGACTTCGTCGCGGACTTGACGGGCTTGGACGGAGCCGACGTCGTCAGCGAGAACCCACGGGTGAGCTCACCCACGCTGTTCGGGGAGCTGCTCGACGACTACGTGCTGCGGGCGTTCGGCGCGCCCGGGGCCGGGACTCCCGCGTGAAGAGGAGTCGCCGCCTGAAGCCGGTGGTCAGCGAGCGCCCGCCGGTGGTCAGCGGGCGCCGCCGAGCAGGAGGCCCAGAACCTTGCCGACGGACTGGAGACTCGCCTGTTCCTTCTGGGTGAGAGGGGCACCGGGGTCGTCGGCGGCCACGGCTGTGCCCATGGACAGAACCGTCGCGCACATCAGGGCAGCCAGCGTGGCGGATACTCGGCGCATCATCAAACACTCCCCAAGAGAGCTGGGCTGACAATCAGTCCATCCACCCTCATGTATCGCGACCCGCCCGACCTGCATCCCGCTCTTCTCGCCGGCCGGGTCCACCTCAACGGACCAGGGAGTCTAGGAAGAGGAGACGGCCCCCGGGAGGGACTCCAGGCGTTCTTCCAGCAGGCGGACGGCGCCGGGCTGGCGGCCGGGGACCTGCCGGCGGAGGGAGAGAAGGGTGGGGGCCAGGCGGCGGGCCGCTGCCGGGTCCCGCAGCTGCTCCCACTGGTGGTGTGCTCGGTCGACCGCCGCCTCGACGTCCTGGGCATCCGATGCCTCGCCGCGTTCCACACGCACACGCGCCGCCGCCATCCACAACTCGCAGCTGCGGGCCGGGTCTTCGGCCAGGCGGGCCAGGTCCGCGCGTACCTCCAGCCAGTGCAGGGCGCCGTCGGAGGCCGCTCCCTCCGCGCGTAGCGCGGCGCCCTCCCAGGCCGCCGCTATCGAGGCCGCCTCACCATGACGGCCCGCCCGGGCAGCCGAAAAGATCGCTTCGTGGGGATCGGCGGGCGGGCCCTCTTGCGGGCCGTTGTGGTGGCCGTTGTGCGGCCCCGTCTGCGCGCTGCCGTCCGCCCCCGTCCCCGCAACCGGGATATCGCCGTACATGCCGCCCGTGCCCGCAGGGGCGGGCGGCGGGCCCGAGGCCGGCTCTTGCACGGGCTCCGGGACGGACGCCGGCGCCTGTGCCGGGCCCGGCACGAACCCCGATCCCGGCCCGGGTGCCGGTACCGGACCCAGAGGAGCGTCCATGGGCTGAGGCGCCATCGGCCGGCCGCCTGCGACACCGCCCGCCCCGGGGCCCATCGCCCCGGCCGCCAGGAACACGGCGTCCGCGGGGCCCGCCAGGGCGGCGGCCTGTTCGTGGAGCTGGGCCAGGGGCGGGCGGGCGCCGCTGCGCCACACGCGGACGAACTCCTGGATGTAGGCGGGCGCGGCGGCCGGGCCGCCGGACTTGCGCCGCCAGCGGGACGGGGCGCCGGCGGGGAAGACCCTGCCGTACATGGCTACGCCCTCTCCCATCGGCAGACCCTCACGGCCCAGCAGCTCCCACGCGGCGGGGCCTGCGGCGAGGTCGACGAGGAGCGTGGTGGTGCCTGGCGCGCGGGCCGCGAGTTCGTGCGTCAGCCAGGCCCAGGGCAGGGCGCTGTAGCGGATCGTTGAGGGATTGGTGCGGGCCAGTGCGAGGTGGATGCCGCCCCGCTTGGGGTCGGCGTGCAGCTCTCCGACGATGACCATCGTGAGCGGGCCCTCTGCCGCGGCAGCCGCGCGGAACCGTACCAGCACCGCCTGCGGGTCGACCGGGTCCGCGAGCTCGATCACGCTGGCCGACTCCGTGCCCGTGAACACGCCTGCGGGCACCGCGGCCAGGCCGGGCAGCGCCGACGCGGCGTCCAGCAAACGTGCTTCGGATGCCGGAGCAGCAGCCAGAAGCAGCACCGTCCCCAATACACCCTCCCCCATTGTCCCCACACCAGCACCCTAACCCCGTGGCGGGCGGTGTGGGACGCCGGATGCCCAGGTGACCGTGGGGAGGCCGGCCGTGCCGGGCGCTCCAGCCGGGTTTGTGCGGGATGCGTGGTGTCGCGGGACCGAAGTGTCCGGGGCTCTGGGGGCGGACGCGCGGACGCCCCGCCGTTGTGGCGGGGCGTCAGAGCGGCCGGAGCCGTGGCCCGGAGGCGGAGGACCGTCAGGGCCCCCAGGTGCGTGGCCCGGTCTCAGCCGTTCTTGCAGCGGTTCCCGATCGCGGGGTTGAGGAGCCCGATGATGTTGACGGTGTTGCCGCACACGTTGACCGGAACGTGCACGGGGACCTGGACGACGTTGCCGGAGAGAAGCCCAGGCGAGTTGGCTGCGCCGCCCTGGGCTCCAGAGTCGGCAGACGCGCCGGCCGCCCCGCCGAAGACGGCGGTGGCTGCGAGCGCTGTGGCGATGACCGCGGTACGGATGCGCATGGCGATCCTCCCTTACTGTAAGTGCAGAGTCGGGCCGAACAATGCACGGATCGGCGGGTGCGGAAACCGCTAAGGGGGCGAACGGTCCAAGCGGGTCACCCGATCGTGGTCAGGTTCCGGGGTCCGGGGTGCCGGGAGGCGGTGCTGGGGGTGCCGGCGGGGCGGACGTACAGTCGGGCATTACCCGGGCCGTGGCCGATGCGGCTCGTCATCGCTGGAAGGCGACCGTGACTGCGAACAACGAGCACCTGTCCCTGCTGGATCTGCCGCCGCTCGGTGCGGGCCGCTTCGCGGCCATCGAGGACAAGCTGGCGTCCCTCATGCGGACGCGCTCCGACGTCGTGACCATGCAGGGCGAGGCGCTGCTGCCGCTGGAGGCGTGCATCCGCTCGGCGGCCCGGCCCGGCAGTACGGCGCTGAACGTGGTGACCGGTCCCTACGGGGAGACGTTCGGGGGCTGGCTGCGCGCGTGCGGGGCCGAGGTGGTCACGGTCAGCGCGCCGTTCACGGGTGCGGTCGCCCCGGAACAGGTGGCCGAGGCCCTGCGGGAGCGTCCCGAGATCACTCTGGTCAGCCTGGTGCACGCGGAGGCGGCCACGGGCAACACCAATCCCGTCGCTGAGATCGGTGCTCTGGTGCGCGAACACGGCGCGCTGCTCATGCTCGACGCGGTCGCCTCGGTGGGTGCCGAGCCGCTGCTGACCGACGAGTGGGGCGTGGACCTGTGTGTCATCGGGGGCCAGAAGGCGCTGGCGGGGCCCGCGGGAGTGTCGGCCGTCTCGGTGAGCGAGCGTGCGTGGGAGCGGATCGCGGCCAATGAGCGGGCCCCGCGCCGTTCGTATCTGTCGCTGCTGGACTGGAAGGAGCGGTGGATCGACGCGGGCCGCAGCGCGCTTCCGCACGCTCCGGCGCAGTTGGAGATGCTGGCGCTGGAGCAGGCCGTGGACCGGGTGGCGGCCGAGGGGCTGGAGGCGGGTGTGGGCAGGCACCGGGCTGCCTCGGCGGCGCTGCGCGCGGGGGTGCGCGAGCTGCCGGGACTGGCCCCGTACGTGCTGCGCGACGAGGATGCCGCGCCTGCCGCGACGACGGTGCGTGCCGAGGGGGACGTGGCGGCGGGTGAGGTGGTCGCGGCGGCGCTGGCGGCGGACGCGGATGTTCCGCTCCAGGGCGCGGCGGGCCCGCTGGCCAAGGAGATGCTCCGGGTCAACCACTACGGCCGGGCCGCCGACCGCGCGGTCGTGCTGGCCTGTCTGGAGGCGCTGGCGGCGGGCCTGAGCGCGCTCGGTGTGCTGCGGGGCCAGGACGGCACGGGCACGGCGGAGCGGGCGGTGACCGTCGCGGGCGCGGCGTGGGACGAGACCGTGGGGCGGTAGCCCCAGGCGGTGAGGGCCCGGGGTGAGGGCCCGGAGCGCGGACAGCTGGGGGGGGCGGCTATTCGGGCCAGGGCGAGTCGAGGATGACGCGTACGAAGTCGCCCCGCTGGAAGTGCGGGTCGTAGTGGGCCAGGACGTCGGCCTTGACGTTGCCGAAGGCGGTCTCCGGCTTGGGTCCCACGCCGTCGGCGAAGGCCCGCAGGATGCGCTGCTTGAAGCCGGGCCGCGGATGCATGGCGACGACGGCGGCGCGGTCCTCCTCGCCGATGTCGTCGAAGCCGATGCCCAGGACGTCGTACTCCACCCCCGCCGTCACCAGCGCCACCTCCGGCTCCATGAACGCGGGGATGCCGGGGGTGGTGTGCAGGGCGATGGCCGTCCACACCCGCCGGACGCTGTCCTCGGGGACCTGGCGGGCCTGGAGGAAGCGGCGGGCCTCATCCGCGCTGTCGACCTCGAAGCGGCGCCCGCTGTCGTGGAACTCCTCCCCCAGGCCCAGATCGTGGAAGAGGGCCGCCACGTAGAGCAGTTCGGGGTCGAAGCTCAGGTCGCGGTTGCGTCCTTGCAGCGCTCCGAAGAAGAAGACCCGGCGGGAGTGGTCGAAGATCAGGTCGCTGGTGGTGTCGCGTACGAGGTCGGTGGCCTCGGCCGCCAGCCGTGAATCCGGGACCTGTACGCCCCCGGGTCCGTGCCGCTCGCTCATCGTCCTCACCCGCTTCTCCTGGCCCCAGGGCCCGGCTCGGTTGTGCAGCTGTGGGGTCAGTGGCCGCCGGGGGTGGGCTCCAGGACGAAGACCGGGATCTCGCGGTCGGTCTTGCGCTGGTAGTCGGCGTAGTACGGGAATGCCTCGACGGCGTGCTGCCACCACACCGCCTTCTCCTCGCCGGTCACCTCACGGGCCGTCATGTCCTGCCGCACCGGCCCGTCCTGGAGCTCGACCCGGGGATCGGCGACGACGTTGTAGTACCAGACCGGGTGCTTGGGGGCACCGCCCAGGGAGGCGACGACGGCGTACTTGCCCTCGTGCTCGACCCGCATGAGCGGGGTCTTGCGGAGCTTGCGGCTCTTGGCGCCGTGCGTGGTCAGCACGATGACGGGCATGCCGAAGATCGTGGTGCCCTCCGTTCCGCCGGAGCGCTCGTACTGCTCGACCTGGTCGCGCGCCCGCTGTTCCGGACTCGGCTCGTACTCACCGTGAAGCGGCATGCTGATTCCCGTCCCTCGTCTGCTCGGCTGCCCGTCAAGGTTCCGCACGGCACACGCGTCGTCCGTGCGGTGCTGACTCCCCCCGGCTTATCACGCCGGGCCGATTCGTACACCTACGCCCGCGCGGACGGCCGAGGGTCCGGCGGCGGGATAGCGTACGGGGGCGTGCGCTGAGCACGTGTGTTGTTGTTTGTCGACTCGGAGGAAGTAACTCTCGTGGCCGGTATAGAGGACGCGCGCAAGACGTTTGACAGGTTCGACAAGAACGGGGACGGGTTCGTCACCGCGGTGGAGTTCCAGCAGGCCATGGTGGAGCTGGGCGACAGGCACTACACCGTGGGGCTGGCCGAGGCCATTCTCAAGACGCGGGACGGCAACGGCGACGGCGTGCTGTCGTTCGAGGAGTTCTTCGAGAGGGCCAAGGAGGTCTGAGAACGGCGGCGCCGGCGCTGACGGCCCGCACGGCCCCGCGGGACCCCGCGAGGGGCCGTCGCGCCGTCAGCGCCGCGTCGGCGGACGGGCCCCCGGCGCCGGCATCGTGGCAGAGCCGGGCGGCCACCCCGCGGTTTGGGCATAACGTCACTGGTGATGCCCCGGCCGCCTCCCCGCACCGGGGCTTCCTTCCGCACCGCCAGGAGGAGTCCCATGGACCAACCCCGTCCCGCCGTCGGCCCGTCGTCCGTCCCCCGGTCCGCCGGCGACCCGCTGTTCGTCCCCGTCCGGCGCGGGCCCGACGGGTGCGCCGGAGCCCGGCTGTTCCGTACGCCGGTCGGACACCGTACGGCGGTCGGCTTCACCAGTGAACGGCGGCTGACCGCCGCGCTGGGTCCCGCACAGCCTTGGCTCAGGCTCTCCGAGCCCGCCCTCCGCGCCCTCGCCTCGCCCCTGGGTGTCGGCTCGGTGACGGTCGACCCGCTACAGGTCGGGCGCGCGGTGCGCGGCCCGGTGACGGCGGAGGGCCCCTTGATGACGGCCGGCCCCGTGGGCGGGCGGGGCCCGGCGACCATCCGCGACTTCTTTCCGGTACAGACGCAGGCGCCCGAGCGGGAGCCGCAGGGCACGGCAGCGGGCGCACTGGGTGCAGGCTCCGGCTCCTTGCCGAAGCCGAGGCCGGAGCAGGGGCCAGGGCTGGAGCCGGTCAGCACTTCGACGGTGAACACCGCGACGGAGGCCGCCCGATGAGCCTCCCCACGCGCCCGCGACTCCCGGCGGTTAGGGGATGGGCTCGACGGACGGCGCTTCTCGGGCGAGGAGGTCGCGGGCGAACTGCTCCCACTGCGCGTACCTGTCCGGGTACGCGGAGCGCTGCACCGCCTGGCACACCTCGCCGGGCGGCATCGATTCCCAGCCGCCGATCTGGAGGAGTCCGGGATTGGTGCCGAACGGGGCGACGCCGTAAAAGGATTTCGAGGAGGTGACGACGTCGGTGATCTGCTCGGGCGTTCCCCATCCGGTACTGGGACGCTGCTGGAAGATTCCCAGGGAATCGTGGTCGACCGGTTCGGTGTAGTTGATGAAGTTTGATTCCTGCATTGCCGTCATCAACGCGATGACCTGCCCCTGTTCGGGGATTTGGGCGCCTTTTCCGACACCGATGACGGTGCGGGCGTTCGCGAGCTGCTCGGGCCCCAGGTCGGCGGCCGAGCGGAAGACCTGACGCCGTTCGCTGTCAGGTGCGCCGAGCAGGGCTTTCGCGGTGGCCGGGTCGGCCTCACCCGTACGGTTGAGGCCGTGGTCGGCCTGGAACCGTTCGAGTCCGCGCCCGTCCCCCGGCGTGGGTGCGGAGGCGGCGGTGGAGCCGGGAGACGCGCTGACGGCATGCGGGGCGAGGAGGAGCGGCCCGGCCGCGAGAAGTGCGACGGCCGCCCCTTTCGCCGTTCTTTTTTTCGGCATGCTGAACGGTGACGGGAACCCGTTTTCCTTGTCAAGGGACACGCGCAGCAAGGGAATTGACGGCGATTCACTTTCACCCGGACTTCTCAGCCGAATGGCCGCATGTCATTGCCGGGCGCCGGAATGACCGGAATTCTCAACGCAAATGGTGCCACCTTGGGCTTCTCCACAGCCATGGAACGGACCGGGGAGGACGGCCGCGTCCTCTCAGGACTTCGCCGGTTGTGCCGGGGTGCGTTCCTGTCCGGGTGCCGGCTGTTTCTGGCGCGTCCGGGGGCCGAAGACGGCCAGCGTCACAGCGCCCAGGAGCCAGCTGCCGGTGATGAACAAGAAGACGCTCTGGTAGCCCGTGCCGTTGTAGAGGGCCGCGATGATCAGTGGGCCCGCGGCGTTCGAGAGGCGGCCCAGGCCGTAGGAGACACCGGTGCCGAGCGAGCGTCCGTGGGTGTCGAACAGTTCGGGCGAGTAGGCGTAGGCCAGTGCCGTGTAGCCGCGCTCGAACATGTTGACCAGGAATCCGAAGACGACGATCAGGACCGGGTTGAAGGTGAGTCCGTACAGGAGACCGCAGATCGCGATGACCGTACCGAAGACGACCAGGCACCACTTGCGCTCGAACCGGTCGGTGACCAGCGCGGCCAGGAAGGAACCGAGCGGCGCGCCGACCGTGGTGAGCGCGACGTAGAAGAGCGATTTCTCGACGCTGAGGCCCTCCTGCGCGAGCAGGGTCGGTGCCCAGCTGGAGTAACCGAAGAAACCGATGGTCTGCGTCACCCACAGCACGGTGAGCAAGCCGGTGGGGAAGAGGTATTTCTTCTGGAGCAGGAAGCGGAGCGACGCCTTGCCCGGACGTGTCTCGTCGACCGGCGGGGCGGGCGGGGGAAGCGGCCCCTTCTCCGCCGTGACCTCCGCCTCGATCTCCGTGAGGATGGCGTCGGCCTTGGCGTACTCCCCCTTGCTCTCGTACCAGCGGGGTGATTCCTTCATCCGCCTGGCGAACAGGACGAAGAGGATCCCCAAGGCACCCCACAGGTAGACGAGCCGCCACGACCAGTCGTTGACCGGCACGACCAAGCTGGCGATGAGATTGGTGACCGGCGTGCCGCAGATGCCGATGACGATGGCGTACGCCTGGTACTTGCCACGGTTGGCGGCCGGAAACAGCTCGCTGACGTAGATCACCGCGACGACCGTCATCGCGGACAGGCCGGCGGAGGTGAGGACACGGAACACGCCGAGCGAGACGATGTCCCACGAGAAGGCCGAGACGAGCGAGAACACGCCGAACCACACCGTGGTCAGGGTCAGCGCTTTCTTCCGGCCCCAGCGGTCGGAGATCCAGCCGGCCACCACGGAGCCGAGGAACATGCCGACGAACGACAGCGAGGTGACGTACGCGACCTGGTCGACCGTGACGCCCCACAGCTTGACCAGCCTCGGAGCGGTGGTGGCGAAGCTGTTGATGTCCGCGAATTCGAAGAAGTAGGCGAAGGAGACGGCCACCAGGGCGAACTTGTGGAATCTCGCGATGGGCAAGCGGTTGAGCCGGTTCAGCGCATTGGAGTGCTGCATGGGGACGCCCTTGTCGGAGGAATGGCGGGGCGGGGGCGGAACGGAGCGGACGGTCAGGGGCACTCGTCGGGCCAGTACAGGCGCGTCGGGTTGTGGACGAGGAGCTTGTCCCGCTGATCGGCGGTGACGGCGACGCGGAGTACGTGGTCGGTCAGAAGTCCGTCGTCGGGCATGTGGCCGGTGAGATTGGGGTGCGGCCAGTCGGTGCCCCACAGGGCCGAGTCGGGGAACTCTTCGACGACCCGGCGGGCGAAGGGCACCACGTCGCGGTAGGCGTCACGCTCTCCGTCCAGGGCGGCGGGCCCGGTGACGGTGAGCCGTTCGGGGCAGGTCACCTTGACCCAGACGTCGTTGCGCTCGACGAAGCGCAGGAAGCGGCTGAACTCCGCCCCTCCGGCCGCCTCACGGACATCGGGACGGCCCAGGTGGTCCACCACGAGGGGGGTGGGCAGCGTACCGAAGAACGTTTCCAGTTCCGCCAGTTCGGCGCCCTCGAAGTAGAGGACGACGTGCCAGCCCAGCGGCGCGATCTTCTCCGCGATGACGGCGAGATCGTCCTTGGGGGCGGTGCTGACGAGGCGTTTGAGGAAGTTGAAGCGCACGCCGCGGACACCCGCTTCATCCAGCGCGCGCAACTCGGCCCCGGTGATGTCCGGGCGTACGGTCGCGATACCGCGTGCCCTGCCGCCGGATGCCCGCACGGCGTCGGTCATCGCGCTGTTGTCCGCCCCGTGGCAGGTGGCCTGGACGATGACGTTGCGGCTGATCCCGAGGTGGTCGCGCAGCCTGAAGAGCTGGTCCTTGCCCGCGTCGCACGGGGTGTACTTGCGCTCCGGGGCGAAGGGGAAGGTGTCCCCCGGCCCGAACACGTGGCAGTGCGTGTCGACGGTACCCGGCGGGAGCGCGAAGGAGGGCCGGGACGGATTCTGATACCAGTCCAGCCACCCTGGAGTCTTGGTGAACTGTGAACTCATCGAGTTCCCTGCCTTTCTCACTCGGCCGGTCTCCTTCGACCGGCTGGTGCCTGACGTCCGGCTGCCGGGCCTGCGGCTGCCCCGGCGCCGCGTGTCAGCCGACGCACCTTCGGGGGGGGGCAGCCGACGTGCCTTCGGGGTCAGTCGACGTACCGGAGACCGGCGGCGGCGAGCGGCTCACGCATCGCGTACATGTCCAGGCCCAGTTCTCCGGCCGCGAAGCGGCTGCGCTTGTCCTGCTCGTTCGCCTCGCGCCGGGCCGCTTCCCCGGCCACCTCCCCGGCCCGCTCGGCGGGGACGACCACGACGCCGTCCACGTCCGCGACGACCACATCGCCGGGGCGGACGAGAGCGTTGGCGCAGACGACGGGGACATTGACCGATCCCGGGGTCGCCTTGACGGTGCCCTTGGCGTTGATGGCCCGGCTGAAGACGGGGAAGTCCATCTCCTCCAGGGCCGTGACGTCGCGGCAGCCACCGTCGATGACCAGGCCCGCTCCGCCCTGGGCGCGCACGGACGTCGCCAGCAGTTCGCCGAAGAATCCGTCCTCGCACTCGGTGGTGCAGGCCGCCACGAGGATGTCGCCGTGCCGCAGTTGCTCGGCGGCCACGTGCAGCATCCAGTTGTCCCCCGGCTGGAGCAGCACGGTGACGGCGGTGCCGCAGAGGGCTGCGCCGGGGTAGACGGGCCGTATGTAGGGGCGCATCAGACCGGTGCGTCCCATCGCCTCGTGCAGTGTGCTGACGCCGAACGGTGCCAGCGCGTCGACGTCCTCGCGGGCGGCGCGGGTGATGCCGCGGTGGACGACCCCGATGTCGGTCATGGCTCGGTGCTCCTTCCGCCCGGTCAGCGTCCCTGCTGCGTCAGCAGGGCATCCAGGCGTGGGTAGACGGTGCGGGCGTTGGCTTCCTGGATGCCGGTCAGATCCGTGTCGGAGAGTCCGGCGGCCTCGGCGTAGCGGCGGGTGTCGTCGAAGTGGTGGCCGGTGGCGGGATCGATGTCGCGGACCGCGCCGATCATCTCCGAGGCGAAGAGGATGTTGCGTGCGGGTACGACCTCGAACAGGAGGTCGGCGCCCGGCTGGTGGTAGACGCAGGTGTCGAAGAAGACATTGCCCAGCACATGGTCTTCGAGCGGTGGTTTCCCCAGCGCCATCGCCAGCCCCCGGAAGCGGCCCCAGTGGTACGGGACGGCGCCACCACCGTGCGGGATGACCAGCCGCAGGGTCGGGAAGTCCCGGAACAGGTCTCCCTGGACCAGCTGCATGAAGACGGTGGTGTCGGCGTTCAGGTAGTGCGCACCCGTCGTGTGGAACGCCGGGTTGACGCTGGTGCTCACGTGGACCATCGCCGGTATGTCGTACTCGGCCATTTTTTCGTAGACCGGGTACCAGGAGCGGTCGGTGAGCGGCGGGGCCGTCCAGTGGCCGCCCGACGGGTCGGGGTTGAGGTTGAGGGCGACGGCTCCGTACTCCTCGACGCATCTGGTCAGCTCCGGGACGCAGGTCGCCGGGTCGACGCCCGGTGACTGCGGAAGCATGGCCGCGGGGGCGAAGCGCTCCGGGTAGAGCCGGCTGACGCGGTGGCACAGCTCGTTGCAGAGGGCCGCCCACCGTGCGGAGGTCTCGAAGTCCCCGATGTGGTGGGCCATGAAGGAGGCCCGCGGCGAGAAGACCGTCAGATCGATGCCGCGTTCGTCCATCAGCCGGAGCTGGTTCGGCTCGACGCTTCGGCGCAGGTCGTCGTCGCTGATGCGCAGCTCCCCGGGGCTCGGGGCCGCGGCCGGGTCCGTGAGTCCGGCGATCTGCCTCTCGCGCCACTCCCCCAGCGCCGGTGGCGCGGTGGTGAAGTGGCCATGGCAATCGATGATCATCGCTTGGGCTCCTCGGGGTATGCGGGGTCGTGGGGCCACAGGCGGCCGGGAAGGAGGACCTCACCGGCCATGATCAGTCGCGCGGTGCGGACCAGGGCCGACTTGGTCACGCGCGGCGGCTCGTACGCTGCCGGTCCCGGCCCGGCTCCCGTCTCCGTGCCGTGGGGGGACCCGAGTGCGAGGCCCAGCTCGACGCTGAACTCACCGGCCGGGTGCTCCACGGAGACGGCGACATCGGTACTGTCGGCACCCTCGGCGCCATCGGTGCCATCGGTGCCCGTGGCGGAGGCAGGCGGGCGGATCAGCGCGTGCGCGACCGTTCCGTCCAGTACGCAGGCGGTGGCCACGGTGACGGCGGCCAGGACCCCGATCGACTCGTGGCAGACATGCGGGATGAAGCTGCGTGTGCTGATCGTCCCGCCATGGGCCCCGGGAGCGACGAGGGTCATCTTGGGATAGTTCTTGGCTGTCACATCGCCGAGCCCCATCAGCTCGCCGCAGGCCAGGCGCAACGCTTCGAGGCGGGTCTTGAGTTCCGTGTCGGCGTTCAGCTCGGCGACGGACTCGTAGCCGGTACGGCGCAGGGCGGAAGCCTCGGCGATCACCAGCGGCTGGCCGTTGTCGATACAGGTGACCTCGATGGTGCCGATGCCTTCGACGGCTACGGGCTCGCGGGTGCGGCCGGTAGGCAGCAGGGCGGAGCACACGGAGCCGGCGGTGTCGAGGAAGTTGACGGTGACGGGTGCGGCGCTGCCGGGGACACCGTCGATGCGGGTGTCACCGGCGTACGCCACGTAGCGCCCCGACTCGCCTTGGGGGGTGGGAACGGTGATCTCCGCCGTCAGGCCCGTGTTGAGAGTGCGCACCCGAGCCGTGGTCGTGTCGCCCCGGGGAGTCAGCAGGCCCGACTCGACGGCGAACGGGACGACGGCCGCCAGCATGTTGCCGCAGTTGGGCGTGGTGTCGACGAGGTCGCTGCCGGGCTGGAGCTGCGCGAACCGGAAGTCGAGATCGGCGTCGGCACGGGTGCTGAGGCCGACGATGCCGGCCTTGCTGGTCAGCGGAGTACCACCGCCCAGGCCGTCGATCTGGCGGGGATCCGGCGAACCCATGGCCGCCAGGAGCGCGGCATCGCGGTTCGCGCCGTCGGACGGCAGGTCGGTGGCGCGGAAGAACGGTCCGCGTGAGGTCCCGCCGCGCATGAACCAACAGGGGACCGCCACCTGCTCGCCGCGCCGTCGCGGACGGGAGCCGCCCGTGGACCGTGGCCGGATCGACGTGGGTTGCACCGTTGTTCTCCCTGCTCCGCTGCTCGTGCCGCTCGTGCCGCTGGACCGTGCTGGCTGATTAACGTCAACCTAACCTTCGACAAGATTGTTGACAATATCGTCGCCCAAAAATTTCCCGGCATCGTCAGCGAAGGCTCCACGCTGGATAGAATCCGTGCGACCAAGGGCATCTGAGAAGCGAGGACGGCAGACGTGGCGGACAACCGGGTGACCGGCCAGGAGGGACGGCGCGTGGTCAGCACGGGCATCCGACGGGCACTGTCGTCGGGAGACATGGTGCCGGGACAGCGGCTCGTCGAGCAGGAGCTGGCGGAGACGTTCCGCGCCACTCGCAGCTGCGTCCGCGAGGCGTTGCAGGACCTCGCCGCAGAGGACCTGGTGGAGCTGATCCCCCGCCGTGGGGCCCGGGTCCGGGCCGTCTCCGTGGACGAGGCGGTCCAGATCACCGAATGCCGCGCCTCCCTGGAGGGACTGTGCGCGCGACGGGCGGCCGGTGTGGCCACCGAGGAACAGCGGGACATCCTGCGCGAGACGCGGGAGAACATGAGCAAGGCCGTCGCCGCCGGTGATCCGGAGACCTATTCCGCCCTGAACCGCCGGCTGCACGATCTCATCGCGGAGATCAGCGGACAGAAGGTGGCACAGGGCCTGCTGGACCGGCTCAACGGACAGATGGTCCGCTACCAGTTCCGCCTCTCACTGCGCCCCGGCCGCCCCGCCCAGTCGCTTCCCCAGCACCTGGCGATCATCGACGCCATCCTGGCCGGCGATCCCGAGGCGGCGGAGGCCGCCTCCCGGGCCCACCTCGACAGCGTCGTCGAGGCACTGCGGGCCACTCCCGGCGAGAGCTGAACCCGCGCCGGACGCGCGTCAGGGGGCGCCTTCTCCGTGGCGTGCGGCACGTGGAGGGCGGCCCGCCGCCGTGTCGATCGCGTCGTCCAGCATGTCCCCGGGAGCGGAGCAGACCGTCGATCATCCGGTCGATGCGCTGCCGTTCCACGGTCAGGTCTGCCACCGGTTGTGGGCAGGCGCTCGTGGTCGGTCCGCCCTCCGGCCAAGGCAGGGTCCCGCAGCCGGTGCCCGCGCCCGGTCAGCCGGCCGCCGTGCGTGGCGAGTTCCCGGCGCGGGGTGCGCCGTCGGGCGGCGCCGAGCCCGACACGATCGGGATGTGCCACCGGATGGCCGCCAGGGGCTTCCTGTCCGGCGGTCCCACGGGGACCGTTGTCGGTGGGGCACGCACTGGCTGCGAGAGAAGTACCCGGTCGAGGACCCGGTGGCGGTGGCCACCTTCCCGGAACTCGGCGAGCCCCATCTCGACCCCGTCTGCGAACAGGGCGGGCTGCGCGGGCATTTCGGGCGGCCCGGCCGGTCCGGCCTCCCAGGCCTCCCCGGCCGAGCACGCCCGGCGTACCGGGAGCGCCCGCCCCCGCAGGCACCCGCCCCATCCCGAGCCCACTCACACCCTGGAGCTGGAGACATGTCCCAAGCCCCCTCGTTCGCCGTGATCTCCGGGGAACAGGTCGCCGCCGCCCTGCACGGCAGGGAAGAGCAGGTCATCGCGCTGGTGGAGTCCGCCTACCGGACACACGGAGAGGGCCGGACCGTCAATCCGGACTCCTGCTTCCTGCGCTTCCCCGACCGGCCCTCCTCCCGCATCATCGCGCTGCCCGCCTCGGTGAAGGGCGAGGTGAACGTGCACGGCATCAAGTGGATCTCCTCGTTCCCGGAGAACGTCGACGCCGGTATCCCGCGCGCCTCGGCGGTGCTCATCCTCAACGACCCCGATACCGGCTACCCGTTCGCCTGCCTGGAGAGCTCCATCATCAGCGCGGCGCGCACCGCGGCCTCCGCCGCGCTGGCCGCCAGGACGCTCGCCGGACGGCGCGGGGTACGCCCGCGCAGCGTCGGCCTCCTCGGTGCCGGCCTGATCGCCCGCTACATCCACACATATCTGGCGGGCAGCGGGCTGTCGTTCGACGAGGTGGGCGTCTTCGACCTGCGGCGGGATCACGCCGAGGGATTACGCGACCACCTGCTGCGCACGAAGACCGGCGCCACCGTCACCGTCCACGACTCCGCCGATTCGCTGCTGACCTCGTCGGATCTGATCGTGCTGGCCACCGTCGCGGGCGAGCCGCACATCCTCGACCCCGGGCTCTTCGCCCACCGCCCGCTGGTGCTGCACATCTCGCTGCGCGACCTGGCGCCCGGGATCATCACTGCCTCCTGCAACATCGTGGACGACGTCGACCACTGCCTCAAGGCGAACACCTCGCCGCACCTCGCCGAACAGCGGACCGGCAACCGGGACTTCCTCGACGGCACTCTCTTCGACGTACTCGAAGGCAGGGTCGCCGTCCCGGCCGACCGCCCCGTGGTCTTCTCACCCTTCGGGCTGGGCGTGCTCGACATGGCGGTGGCGAAACACGTTTACGACACGGTCGCGGCATCCGGAGAACTCGCCACCGTGCCCGGCTTCTTCCACGAAATGCGGCGCCACGGCTGATGCCCTCCGGCGTACGCCGGTCCGACCGCCTCGGCCTCGCAGGGAGGTGCGAGCCGGGCGATTCCGTCAGCTGTCCGCCCCCGTCTTCGGACAGCTGACGGAAGCCGGAGCCTGGATCGTCCGGCAGAAGCCGCCCGTTGGCGCGTTCCCCGTGGTGTCCGTCTCGGACGTGTGGCGCCGACCATGTCGGAGCGCTGCCGTCCAGGTGGCGGGGAGATCCCGCCGCCGTGCGTCGAACACGGCCGGCGGCGGGCTGGGACGGTCAGTGCCCGGACGGTGCCAGATGTGCGCGCTCTCCCTGCGCGCCGAACAGGGCGAGCAGCTCCGCGGTCCGGCTGTCGGCGCTGCCGATCCAGTGCGGTATGCGGGTGTCGAACTCCGCGGCCTCGCCGACGCCGAGCCGGAACTCCCGCTCGCCGAGCACGAACCTGACGTGTCCGTCGAGGACGTAGAACCACTCGTATCCCTCGTGGGTCTGGAGGTTCATCGTGGGTGCCCGGCCGGCGGGCGGATAGATCACCTTGTAGGCCTGGATACCGCCGGTCTGCCTGGTCAGTGGCACCATCACCAGCCCGGATCGCCGCACTGGTCGCAGGTGGACGCGCGGGTCGCCGGTGGGCGGGGCCGCGACGAGATCATCGAGCGGGACGCCGTGCGCCCGGGCCAGCGGCAGCAGCTGCTCCAGCGTGGGGCGGAGCTTGCCGTTCTCAAGACGGGACAGGGTGCTCGCCGTGAGGCCGGTTTCGTCTGCCAGCGCCGCCAGCGTGGCGCTCCGCGCCCGGCGCAGGGCACGCAGACGCGGCCCGACTCCGGCCAGAACATCTTCTGCGGGGTTGTCCATGCCCCGATGATGCGGATCCGCAATTTTTCTTGCAAGAGCGGAACGGCGGTGTCGATGCTGTCGGTACATCACCGGCGTCGAAGGCGCGTATCGGATCACGCCCGGCACGTCGGCCGACGAAGGGGCAACTCAGATGGATTCCACCCCACACCGGCGTCCCACCGCCGACGCCGCGGGCGACCAGGGCACGCCGGACGGGGACGCCGAGCTGTTATGGGAGCGGCACTACCGCACGCAGCGCGCCTGGGACACACGCGTCAACCCGCTGCTCGCCGAGACCGCCGCACCGCTGCGCCCCGGCGCCGCCCTGGATCTGGGCTGCGGCGCCGGCGGCGACGCCATCTGGCTCGCCCGACGGGGCTGGCACGTCACCGCCGTGGACATCTCCACCACCGCCGTCGAACGAGTGCGGGAACGTGCCCGCGATCTCGGCGTCGGGGACCGGGTCGTCACCGAACAGCACGATCTGGGCGGCAGCTTCCCGGCCGGCCAGTTCGATCTCGTCTCCGCCCAGTACTTCCACACGCCGCTCCCGTTGCTCCGCGGCCGGGTTCTGCGCACCGCCGCACGGGCCCTGCGGCCCGGCGGTCTCCTGCTGATCGTCGACCACGGCTCCACCGCGCCCTGGTCATGGAACCAGGACCCCGGCATCCACTACCCCGCACCCACCGAGATCGCCGCCGAACTTGATCTCGACCCCGCGCGCTGGTCCGTCGTCCGCGCCGACATGCCCCACCGCCGGGCCACCGGACCCGCTGGTGAGACCGCCACCGTCATCGACAACGTCCTGCTCCTCCGGCTGACCGCCGGATGATCGCCCGATGACCGCCGGAACCACACGACATCACATCGGAACGGAGTGACTCGATGCCAGGAAACCGTGCGCAGCGATCCCGGACCCGGGCGAAGGACACCGGACCTCCGCAGACCGGCGCCGATGAGAAGGCCACTCTGCGAGGCTTCCTCGACTATCTGCGGAACTCGGTGGCGGACAAGGTCGCGGGCGTGCCGGAACCGCAAGTCCGAACGGGCGGAGTGCCCTCGGGCACCAGCCTTCTCGGGCTGCTCAAGCATCTGGCGTTCGTCGAACGGTTCTACTTCCTCGGCGAGGACGCCGAGGACTGGCATGCGACCATGCGGCCGTCCGCGGAGGACAGCGTCGACGGCGTGCTCGCCGACTACCGGAAGGCCGTCGAGCGAGCGAACCAGGTCATCGACGCCTGCCCGGACCTGACCCTTCCCGCTCCGCGCCCCCCGCGCCGGGGGGCGGCACCGTCGATGCGGTGGGTCCTGGTGCACATGATCGAAGAGACCGGCCGGCACGCCGGCCACGCCGACGTCCTCCGCGAGCAGATCGACGGATCCACCGGCCGCTGACAAGCCGGCTACCGGAGCACGGGGAACGGGCCGCCTGGTCATCGGTCGGCAGCGGGGATCTGGGCGATCACCGCGTGACGGGTAACCCGGCAGCGTCTGCCTACGGCTGAGGAAACGCGTGCTGCCCGGCGGCCCCGAGGAGGGGCAGCCGGGCAGTCTCCGGCGGGCGTTCGCCGGGATACAGGAGCAGCCCTGTCGTGGTGACAGGGCTGCGCGGGGTTGCGGGGCCGGGTGAGCTCGTCCGCTCAGGACACTCAGTAGGCGGAGTCGACCTTGTCCATGGAGCCGTAGCGGTCGGCCGCGTAGTTGCAGGCGGCGACGATGTTGGCGACCGGGTCGGTCAGCTTATCGGCGGTGCCCTTGACGTGGTACTGGTCGAAGGTCGGCTGGATCACCTGGAGCAGACCCTTGGACGGGGTGCCCTTCTTGGCGTTGACGTCCCAGCCGTTCATGGCGTTCGGGTCGCCGGCCGACTCACGGATGATGTTGCGCTTGATCCCGTCGTAGGAGCCGGGAATGCCGTGCTTCTGCATGATGGAGCGCGCCTCGCGGATCCAGCCGTCCAGGTTGTCCGAGGACCCCTTGGCCTTGCTGGTGTGCGCGTCGGCCTTGGCGGCCTTCGTGGCCTGGGCGTCGACGTGCTGGGCGGTGGTCGAGGCGGCCTGGATGCTCACCGGCTTGTCAGCGGGCTTGGCCGGGGTCTCGGCGGCGTGGGCGGTACCGGAGAGGGTGGCGGTCGCGATGGCAGCGGCGCCTACGGCGGTGCCGCCGACGGTGGCGAGACGGGCGAGCTTGGCGTTGCGGATGGTGCCGGTGATCGCAGTACGCATTCGAGCGGAAAGCCTTTCGCAGGGGACGTGGCGGTCGCGGGTGCCGGGAGAGGCGGTGGCGGACCGGGTTCGTTCCCGACGCCGTGCGACCTGGCCCCCACCGTGGAGGGCACCCCCCGAAGGGCACAAATATGTGACGTACTATCCGTCTTCGTCCGATTTTGATGACCGAGCCAACCCGGGACACCATGCAACCGTCCGGGGCATATCGGACATACGAAGCCGCTTCGTGAGTGACGTGGCTCCTATGGGTCGCTTCACAATCCAGGGCCCTCACTCTCACCGCACGTCGGCGCACATAAGCGCACCGTCGACACAACAGACCCCCTGGCCGCCGGGACTCACCGCCCCGGCGCCACGGCGACGACGGCTTAGGGGCTGTCGCGCGGACGGAGCCCCGCGTACATGTCGGTGCGTGACGGGGTCAGGCCGGGGCGTGGTGGGCCAGGACGTGATGGGGGTCGCGCTCGTCGGAGGCGGGAGCGGCATCGGCGTGGACGAGGGCCGCGGTCAGTTTGGGTACGGCGTGGAGCAGGGCGTGCTCGGCCTCGACCGCGATCCGGTGTCCGTCGCGGACGCTGAGGTGACCGTCGATGACGATGGAGACCTCCGCGCGCAGGCGGTGGCCGATCCAGCGCAGCCGCAGCTCGCCGACCCCGGTCACACCGGGGACCGTGCGCAAGGCTTCTTCGGCGGCATCGACCAGGGCGGGGTCGACGGCGTCCATCACGCGGTGGAAGACCTCGCGGGCGGCGTCCCGCAGCACCAGCGCGATCGCCGCGGTGATCAGCAGTCCGACCACCGGATCGGCGAGCTGCCAGCCCAGAGCCGCTCCCCCCGCGCCGAGGAGGACGGCCAGCGAGGTGAAACCGTCGGTACGCGCGTGCAGCCCGTCGGCGACCAGCGCGGCCGAGCCGATCCGGCGGCCGACCCGCGTCCGGTAGCGCGCCACCCATTCGTTGCCGAGGAAACCGAGCACGGCCGCGGCGGCGACCGCTCCCGGATGCTCCATCTCCCGCGGGTGCAGCAGCCGGTCGACGGCAGTCCACGCGGCAAAGACGGCCGAGGCCGCGATGGTCGCGACGATGACGAGGCCCGCCAGGTCCTCGGCCCGCCCGTACCCATAGGTGAAGCGCCGCGTCGCCGCCCGGCGGCCGAGGACGAAGGCCACCCCCAGCGGGAGAGCGGTCAGCGCGTCGGCGGCGTTGTGCACCGTGTCTCCCAGCAGCGCCACCGAACCGGACACTGCGACGATCACCGCCTGGACGACCGCCGTGGCACCCAGCACGACCAGCGAGACCCACAGCGCCCGCATGCCCTGCGCGGACGACTCCAGCGCCGCGTCCAGCTTGTCCGCCGACTCGTGCGAATGCGGCGTCAGCATGTGCCCGAGCCGGTGCCTCAGCCTCGCGAGCCGGCCCTCGGCACGACCGTGCTCGTGGCTGTGGTGGTGCTCGTGGTCGTCCGTGTGCTCGCGGTCGTCCTCGTGCTCGTGCTCATGACGGCCGTGGGGGACGGGACTCATACGGCTCCTCCTCGTGCGGCGGGCGGACAGGGCGCGGCTGCCGCAGTTGGACACGGGGCGGCGCCGGATCCATTATGTGCAAATGAACGCACGCATGCACCTATCAACCGCACATGATGCGCACCCGCACAGCCCTGGCGAGGAACAGTTCGCCCTGGCCGCCGAACTCCTCGCACTCCTCGGCGACCGCACCCGACTCGTCCTGCTGCACGCCCTGGCGCAGTCCGAAGCCGACGTCACCACGCTCACGGAACTGTCCGGCGCCCAGCGCCCCGCCGTCAGCCAGCACCTGGCCCGCCTGCGGATGAGCGGACTGGTCGTCACCCGCAAGGACGGCCGCCGGGTGATCTACGCCCTGACCGACGGGCACCTGCGCCGCGTCGTGAACGAAGCGCTCAGCCTCGCTGACCACCGGCTCACCGACCGCCCCGCCCACGACTGACCGGGCATTGACCGGGCGGAGTGCGTGGCCGAGTGCGCGGCGGACACGGTCGCGCGTCGCGGCTGTCCCCCTGGGGCGCCGGGTGCGCTACGCACTCGCAGACGCCCGTCTCGGCCACACGCTTGACGAGCTGCGCACCGCAGTCCCGCTGGAAGGACGCCGCACCCGCGAACAGTGACCGCCGCTCTGGACATCGAGCCTCTCCCCGGGACGAGAAACCCAGCGGCGCGGCCGGCCCTTACCCCTCGGCTGCGGGCGAAACTCGCCTGCGAGCTCGATAGGCCGCGGCCTTGACGCGGTTGCCGCACTCGTCCATCCCGCACCAGGTGCGCCGGGCGCCGCGCGAGCGGTCGAGGTAGATGCGAGTGCAGTCGGTGCGACCGCACTCCTTGAGACAGGCGTGGGGATCGGCGAGCACGGCGATACCGCTTCTGGCCAGTTGGGAGAGCACCGCGCGGAGGTCTCCCAACACACGCAGCCCCGCGTTGCTGAGCTCGACCGTGGGCATCGGCCCGGCGGCCATGTCGTTGACGATCTCAAGGTTGCCCGGGTCGAAGGGCCGAGCGAGCACGCGGTCGAGGGCGAGTCGGTAGGTCGCTTCTCGCAGTGACAGCGCGGACTCGAAGGTCGCGGAGTCGGCGGTGACACGGTCGGGGAGCTCGTCACATTCGGCCACCCACCGCTCAAGGTCTGTGGGCCCGGCCAGGACGTCGACGGGCTCGTCTCGACGAGACCCCAGGGTGCCGGCCAGATCGAGGGCCGGGTTGCCGCTCACGAACGCGAAATACACGTCACCATCTTGACCGGTGACGGGGCCGATGACAAGGTCGTCACCGGTTGAACAGGTGACGGCCAACACGAACAGGGACAGAGGAGCGCATGGCTGAGATCCGCGACATCGAGGTCGTCGTCTTCGACGTCCTCGGAACACTGGTCGACGAACCCAGCGGGCTCCGAGCGGGAATCCGCGACGCGGTGCCCATGTCCGACGATACGGCTGTCGACGAGCTGCTCACCTCCTGGCAACAGCACGTCGAGATCGAGCAGCAACGCATCTCGCAAGGGCACCGCGCGTACGTCAACACCGAGATCATCGACCGAGAGGCCGCTCAACGGGTGGCCGACCAGGCCGGAGTCGCCGATCCGGCGGCCATCGCCCGGCTGGCCTCAGCGGGCCGGCGCCTGCCCCCCTGGGGCGACTCCGTCGCCGGTCTCGAACGGCTCGCACAGCAGCTCCCCGTGCTGGGGCTCTCCAACGCGAGCCGCACCGCTTTGCTGCGACTCAACGCACATGCCGGACTGCGCTGGCACCAAGCTCTCTCCGCCGAGGCCGTCCTGGCCTACAAGCCGGCGCCGGAGGTCTACCAACTCGCCATCGACACCGCGGGATGTCCCCCGGAACGCGTGCTCATGGTGGCCGCCCACGCCTGGGACCTCCGCGCCGCTCAGGCGAGGGGCATGCGGACCGCCTACGTCCAGCGACCGGGCGGGGATCCGCCGGCGGGCTCCGATGACTTCGACCGGCGGTTCGACGGGCTCGACGAACTGGTCACCGCGCTGACGGCGAGGTAGCCGGGCCGATCCGCACTCCTCTCCCCCGGCCCCGCCCCGCCCCGCCCCCAGTCGATGTCACCGCGCCCTGCGACGCTCGCATTCTGTCCAGTTCGCGCTCCTGCCGAGGCGTCGACGCGCTGTCACCATGACGATGACGCCACCCCCGCACCACCCACTCCCGCACCATCCATGGCCCGCCCGCGCGGGCCGTGTCCCGAGTACGAGCGGCACACAACCGCCGTCGTGAGGAGTCGAGATGGAGCCGCCCGGACCACAGGGACACCCGCACACCCGGCAAGAGCGACTCCCTTGGCAGTGGGAGGAGCACGAGTGGCGCCGGCACGTGGAGCGCGCCCGCGCCGGCCGCAGCCTCAAGCCCGCCGTGTGGCCACAGGGCGCCAGGGTCGCGGTGGCCCTGTCCTTCGACCCGGACCACGAGACGATCCCTCTCCGTGACGCCGAGACCAGGCCGGGGAAGCTCTCACAGGGCGAGTACGGGGCCCGGGTGGGCGTACCGCGCATTCTGGCGCTGCTGGAGCGGCACTCCATCCCCGCGACCTTCTTCATGCCCGCTGTATGCGCGTTGCTGCGCCCGGATGAGGCGCGCGGCTACACCGACCGGGGCCATGAGGTCGGCATCCACGGCTGGATCCACGAGCGGAACATGCTGCTGGAGGCCAAGGACGAGCGGGAGTTGACGTTCCGCTGCGCGGACACGCTGGAGCGGCTCTCGGGGCAGCGCCCGCAAGGCATCCGCACGCCCTCGTGGGACTTCAGCGACCACACCCTTGCCGTGATCCGGGAGCTGGAGCTCCTGTACGACTCGTCGTTGATGGCCGACGACGACCCCTACGAGGTCCTGGCCGACGGAGAGCGGACCGGACTGGTGGAGCTGCCACCGGAGTGGATCCGCGACGACGCGGTCTACTTCACCATGGACCGGTACACGGATGTGCGCCCGTACGCCGTCCCCCGGCAGGTAGGAAGCATCTGGCGCGACGAGTTCGACGCGGCGTACGCGGAAGGCGGGATGTTCCAGATGACGATGCATCCCCATGTGATCGGCCACCGGTCACGGATGGTCGTGCTGGAGGACCTTCTCTCCCACATCGCGGGGCACGAAGGCGTCTGGTACGCCACACACGCCGAGGTGGCGGCGTATGTCAAGAATCAGGCCGGGCTCGGTGCCTGAGGAAGTGGGGCTGTGCCAGGACGACTTCAGGCAGCTGTGCCAGGACGGCATCGGACAGGCTGTGCCGGTACGGCATCGGACATGACGTACCTCTCCCCCGACCCGGAAGCCGGGCTCCCGCTGGCCCAGCGGTACGACGCCGCCCTTGTCGACCTCGACGGTGTCGTCTACGTCGGATCCCGCGCCGTGGAGCACGCGGTTGACTCCCTGACCCGGGCCCGGAGGTCCGGGATGCGCCTGGCCTACGTCACGAACAACGCCTTCGGCGCTCCCCCTGCCCTCGTCGGGCGGCTGAACCAGCTCGGTGTGCCCGCGGCCGAGCGGGACATCGTGACCTCGGCACAGGCCGCCGCGCGACTCGCCGCCGATCGCTGTCCGCCCGGCGCGCCGGTACTGGTCGTCGGAGGTGAGGCTCTCGTCGCCGCCGTGCGGGCCCGGGGTCTGCAACCGGTGGGCTCCGCCGATGACCGGCCGGTCTGCGTGATACAGGGATTCGCGCCGACGGTCGACTGGCACGACCTCGCGGAGGCGGGTTACGCGGTCGCCCGCGGGGCCTCGTGGATCGTCACCAACGCCGATCGCACGGCGCCCACCTCCAGGGGAACGGCCCCCGGGAACGGGGCCCTCGCCGACGTGGTCGCCCTCGCCACGGGTGCGGCTCCCACCGTGGCGGGCAAACCCTCCACCGCGCTGCTGCGAGAGGGCGCGGCCCGTACCGGCGCCCGGCGTCCGCTGATGGTCGGGGACCGGCTGGACACCGACATCCAGGGCGCGCACCGGGCCGGTTACGACAGCCTGCTGGTCCTCACCGGCGTGACCACACCCGCGGCTCTCCTGGCCGCACCCGCCTCGTGTCGCCCCACCCATCTGGCCGCCGATCTGCGGGGGCTGCTGACGCCGGGCCGCCAGGTGGCACCGCGCGCGGACGGTTACGCGTGCGGCGGCTGGGTCGCCGTCGTCCAGGAGGGTGAGCTGATGCTGTCCGGGCGGGGGGATCCGACCGACGCGCTGTGGGCCGCCTGCGCCGCCGCCTGGTCGTCACCCGTCCCGCCGACGACGGACAAAGCCCTGGCCGCCATGGCGTCGGGGGTCCGGTCGTGAGTCGCCTGCCCTGAAAGGAGCGCGCGTCATGCCACCCGCCGACGGCGCGGACACGGAGCCCGTGTCCCCCACTTCTCCGGCCCCGACGGTCCCGGCCAAGGTGGCCCCGACGGCCGCGGCAGCTCCGACGGCTTCGTCGTCCCCATCGTCCCCCGCGTCACCGGAGAGCGCTCTGCTGGCAGCGGCCCGGCAATACGCGGCCGGCGCCGTCTCCCTGCGCCGGTCCTTGCACTCCGTACCGGAAGTCGGCCTTCAGGTGCCGGAGACACAGCGACGCGTCCTGCGCGCGCTGGACGGCCTCGGCCTTGAGATCCGCACCGGGCGGCGGCTCACGTCAGTGACCGCCCTGCTTCGCGGAGCGCGGCGGGGACCGACTCTGCTGCTGCGTGCGGACATGGACGCGCTACCGGTGCACGAGAGCACAGGGCGGGAATTCGCCTCGCGGGCTCCCGGTGTGATGCACGCCTGCGGACACGACGCGCACACCGCCATGCTGGCGGGGGCCGCGCGGCTGCTCGCCGGACGGCGGGGGGAGATCGCCGGGCAGGTCGTCTTCATGTTCCAGCCCGGCGAGGAGGGCTGCCACGGCGCCCGCCACATGATCGATGAGGGTGTGCTCGAATGCGACGGCCGCCCGGTGGATGCCGCGTTCGCGCTGCACGTGATGCCCGGCCTGCCCAGCGGCACGCTCCACCTGCGGCCCGGCCCGCAGATGGCCGCCTCCGACAGGTTCCGTGTCGTGGTCCGCGGCCGGGGAGGTCACGCGTCCGCTCCGCACGACACCGCCGACCCGGTGCCGGTGGCCTGCGAGACCGTGCTGGCCCTCCAGACCGCGATGACCAGGAGAGTCGCCGCGGCGGACGCCGCGGTCCTCACCGTCAGCGGGCTGAGCGCGGGCTCGCTCCCCGGAGTCATTCCCGAGACCGCCGAGCTCACCGGGACCCTCCGGACCGTGTCGGCGAGCACCCGCGAGTTCCTGCACACACTGCTCGTCCAGGTGGCCGACGGCGTCGCCGCGGCACACGGTGTGCGGGCCGAGGTGGTCATCGAGCAGGGCTACCCTCCGACGGTCAACGACGCCGGGTTCACCGACTTCGTGCTGCGCGCGGCGGCCGATGTGCTCGGCCCCGGCCGCGCCCGCGTACTTCCGGATCCGGGGATGACCGCCGAGGACTTCTCGTACGTGCTGAACGAGGTCCCCGGTGCGCTGGCCTTCCTCGGAGCCTGCCCGCCCGGCCTGGCGCCGGAGCGGGCTCCGGCCCTGCACTCCAGCCGCGCGGACATCGACGAGGGCGCCCTCGCGGCCGGCATCGCCTGCCACTCCGCCGTGGCGCTGCGCTTTCTGTCCGGCCGCCCGAGGACCGCGTCGTGAGCGCCTTGCGCATCCGCCCGGCCCGCCCGGAGGAGCTGGAGCGCGTGGTGGAGCTGTGGCTGGAGGCGAGCCGATGGCTGGCCTCCCGGGGCAGCGAGCAGTGGCAATACCCGCCACGGAGGGGGCGGATGGCCGAGGCCGTGCGGAACGGGGAGTGCCACCTCGCCTTCCTGGACGGCCACCTGGCCGCGACCGTCACCCTCCAGGAGAAGGGCGACCCCGAGTGGTGGGCGGACGACGATCCCACCGCCGCCCTCTATGTGCACGATCTGACGGTGCGCCGGCCCTTGGCCGGTCAGCGGATCGGGGCCCGGCTGCTGGACTGGGCAGGCGCGGAGGCGGGAGGGCGGGGAAAGCCCTGGCTCAGGCTGGAGGCGTGGAAGACCAACCGCTCGCTGCACCGCTACTACCTGGGCCAAGGGTTCGAGCTGCTGCGGATCGTCGATCTGCCGCACCGCAATTCCGGAGCGCTCTTCCAGCGGCGCTCGGCCATGCGCACGAGGCCCGCCGGTACCCCGGAGTGACGGCGTCGCCGCGCACGTGGGTGTGCGGTGCCGCGCGTCGCACACCCACGAGACGCGCCGCGCGGAACACCCGGGCCACGTCCGCCACTGTCACACGTGAAATACCGTGCCACTCACATATGTTCAAAACACATGCAAACCGATCGGATAACCGACAGAAACATTCTCCGGTGTGGCCAGAATTTACCCTTGTGAGCACTGGAACGAAAATCTACCGTTCGTAAAGTGACCGGGCACCTGTGCGGTTTTCGCGAGCCGGGCCGGGCGGTGTTGACGTGCCACAAAGATCAAGAAGCGGAACCTCCGGAATTCCCCACGCGCCACACCAGCGGGACACCCGATCCGTGGAGTTGCCTTGTTGCAGATCCCCCACACTCAGGCCGTGCCGCTGAAAAACAAATTCATGCATATGCCGCCTACACCTGTCATTCCCCTGCGGCTGGTTGTCGAAGGGGTCGAGCGCACGCTGTGGCTCAAGCTGGAGTGCTACAGCCCTTACGGCTCGATCAAGGGCCGCACGGCGCTGGGGCTGTGGGAGGACGTCGCCGGACGGACGGATCCGGACGTGGGGATCATCGAGTCCACCTCCGGGAACCTCGGCCTGGCCCTGGCGGCTGTCGCCGCCGCTCACCGGGTGCCGTTCACCGCGGTGATGGACCCGCGCACCAGCGTGTCCGTGCTGAGGTCGGTCCAGGCGCTCGGAGCCCGGGTGGTGACAGTGGACCAACCCGACGGTGCCGGCGGCTACCTGCTCAACAGGCTGGCGTACATCGAGCAGCGGATCGACGCCGAACCCCGTCTGGTGTGGCCGAACCAGTACGCGAACCCGGCCAACCCGAGGGTGCACGCCCGTTGGACGGCGCCCGAACTGCACGCCCAGGTACCCACCGCCCCGCTGTGCGTACTCATCGCGGTGTCCACCGGCGGCACGCTCACCGGCTTCCGGAACTTCACCGAGGACTCCGGCTGCGGCTGGG
Organism: Streptomyces sp. NBC_01775; assembly: GCF_035917675.1. Lineage (NCBI taxonomy): Bacteria > Bacillati > Actinomycetota > Actinomycetes > Kitasatosporales > Streptomycetaceae > Streptomyces > Streptomyces sp. NBC_01775. The sequence continues at coordinate 167,115 of NZ_CP109104.1, forward strand.
ACCTGGTCGGCGTGGACCTCGTGGGCTCCGCCGCGCTCGGTGGCCCCACCGGCCCCCGCGTCCTGTCCGGCATCGGCGCGAGCCGACGGTCCAGCTACCTTCCCGACGGTTTCAGCCCGACGCTGCGCGTCACCTCGCAGGAGGCCGTCAGCACCTGCTTGTGGCTCCTGCGCACCACCGGGATCGCCCTGGGATCGAGCGCGGGAGCACTGGTCGCGTGCGCGCTGCGCATGTTCCGGGAGACACCGCACCTGGTGGACGCGGCCTGCGTGTGCCCGGACGGCGCGGACAGGTACACCGACACGATCTACTCCCTCGCGTGGCGGCACCGCAACGGGCTGGCCGACACCGAAGTCGCACACGGAGTCCGGGTCATCTCTCCGGTGCGTTCGGTACCCGAGACCGCCGCGGTGGGCACTCCGGACGGCGAGGCCCACCGGTGAGCGCCGCAGCCGCGCAGGACGCGCTGTACCGCTTCGATGTCGTCCAGCAGGTCGCGTGGGCGGCGCGCTGCGCCGCCGAGGAGCGCCACCACCGGACGAGCGACGCATCCCCCAGCCGACCGATCAGAGGTGAGACCCGATGCCCTCTCCCCCCGCCACACCGGTCTCCCCGGTGAGTGTCACGGCCGGCGCCTTGGAGCACAGCGTCGATGTCGTCCGCCCGCGCGTCCTCGCTCACCCCCCGGAGCGGATCGCCCTGTATGCGGGGGTGCAGATCAACGGAGCCCCCCACCTGGGGACCAGCGTCATGCAGACGGCGGCGTTCTTGCTGGCGCGAGCCGCCCGTGAGCGCTTCGGCGCGGCGGTCGTGGTGCGCTTCGGCGCCCTGGACAACACCGCGTTCGACAAGCGGGTGTGCGCGGCCACCGGCACCCTCTACGAACGTTCGTACCACCACGTGCTGGGGCCCGACGGGATCGCCGAGTTGACCAAGCGCTACTACGGCGATCTGTTCGACGCGCTGTGCGAGTCCACCGGGGTGCCGTACGAGGTGGAGACCTACACCCATCAGCAACTCGGGGTGCGCTTCCGGGAGGAGTTCCTGGAATCCCTGGCCCGCCGGGAGAGGCTGCGCTGGATCCTGGCCCCGTCGCACGGGAACGTGCCGGTGGGTTTCCCCTGCCCACGGTGCGGCTGGCTCCAGAAACACGGCGAGGACACCGACCTGCTGGCGGCGGACGCCACTGGAGCCCGGTTCGCCGCGCGGTGTCTCGACCACGGCCGGTACGAGGCCGAGGTGGCGCCGGACAACGCGACATTCATCGGGCTGACGACGCTGCACCGCAACCTCGTCAAGGAGCGGGTCGCCGTCCGGGACGAGGCGCTGCCCGTCATCGTCAAGGGCGCCGACTGGGCGGGCGGCTGCCGGTTGGTGGACGAGGCGTTCCTGGACTATGCGGATACGTTGCCTCCGTCGCGGGTGTTCACCCCTGTCGTGCTCTCGGTGTCAGGCGCCAAGCTGTCCAAGACGCTGATCCAGGAGGGCACGGCGCAGCTCTCGCCGGAGACCGAGCCGTGGATGCTCGACACCACCGCCTGGCAGGGATCCAGGCCGGGTTACGCCCGGATGCTGCACGGCCTGGTCACGCTGATGCTCTCCGATCCCCGCCACTTCGAACGCGGTTACACGACGCGTGAGGTGGCCGGGCTCGTCGACAGCCACCGGCTCATCGACGCGGCAGCGGGGTGATGTCGCGACTGGCCAGGTAGCCCGGGCGGGGGGCCGGCGCGGCGAAGGGCTCCCCGAGCCCGTTCTCGACGCTGTTGAAGACGACGAAGAGGTTGGTGCGCGGGAACGGCGAGACGTTCCCGGCGGAGGCGTGCAGGCAGTTGCAGTCGAACAGGACGGCCGAGCCCGCGGGACCGGTGAACTGCCGGATGCCGTGCCGACGCGCCAGGTCGGTCACGGTGGTGCGGTCCGCCGGACCGGCCGGCAGCGCCTTCCCCAGGAGGGAGAGTTTGTGGTAGTCGGGCGGTGTCTCTCCTACCGACGGCACGAAGGTGCGGTGCGAACCCGGGATGATCATGAGTGGTCCGTTGAAGGGTTCGTTCCCGGTGAGGGCGACGGAGAAGCTCAGCGCACGCGGGGCGGGCATGCCGTCCTCGGAGTGCCACGTCTCGAAGTCGGCGTGCCAGCCGAACTTGGAACCGTCGAACGCCGACTTGAGGTTGACGCGGCTCTGGTGCACATACACCTCCGAGCCCAGCAGCTGACGGGCGATGCCGGCCAGCCGGGAACCGCCCACGACACGGGCGAAGGCCTTGCTGAGCGCGTGCACCTCGAAGACGGAGCGGATGCCGTCGGCGACGTCCGGCTCGGGTGCCACCCGCCCCGAGGCCCGCACGTCCGCGTCCCGGCCCAGCCGCTCGGTCTCCGCCAGGCAGGCGGCGATCTCCTCCGCGTCGAGCAGGTCCTTGAAGGCGAGGAAGCCGTCCCGGTCGAACGCGTCCACCTCACCGGCGGCCAACGGTCCTTCGGCCGCCGCGTCCCACACGACGGGATGCCGCCGCGCGAAGGGAACGGACCGGCGCACGGAACGGGTGGGATACAGGTCCTCGACGGAATCTGCTGCGGTGGCCATGGTCGCTCGTTCTCCCTTTCCTCAGCGGACAGGCGAGTTCCCGGGAACTCTGCCCGCCAGGGGTTCCGAAAAACTCTGCGGATAACACACTTCCGGGAAGCAGAACGATTTCCGCCATGGTCAACAAATCCTCGCCCACAGCTCCAGGAACCACTTTGGAAGCCATTCCTCAAAAGCTCAGCAACGAACACCCCGGCTGCCTGGTTCACAGTTCTCACCGCCCCACCATAGGTATTCCCATGAGGCGGTCGTCGCGAGCGGGTGACGAGCGGCGGGAGAGCGGGAAGAGCGACCCCAGCTCACACCGACGGCCGCCGTCCGCCCCGCGACGCGGACGGTCCGGCGCAGGACGCAGCCGCGCGAGACGACATTCCGCACGGCCGTCCGAATCCACGCCAACACGACTGCTTGCGTGATCCCGCACAATCAGGCATAGGTGGTATGATCCGTTTTCCTCTCACATTCCGATCCGCCCCGAATCTCCCTCTTCCTCCCCGCCTTCCGGTCCGAGGAGCGATGTGGCAGCCAGCGGAATCCCACGCCTTTCCTCCCTCGTCACAGCCGTGTGTGCCGTTTTGATGTCCGCTCTCCTGACGGGCTGCGGCAAGGAGGGCTCCCCGCCGGGAAGCGTGGCCTTGCTGACGGGCCGACAGACCGCGCGCCTGGACTATCCGGTCGCGCCCCGGACCCCGGTCCGGGACTCCCGTGTCCTGGCACGCGCGCAAGAGCGGGGCAGCATCAAGGTGGGCGTCAAGTCGGACCACCCCTTCCTCGGGTTCGAGGACCCGATGACAGGCCGTCGCGGCGGATTCGACATCGAGATCGCGACCATGGTCGCGGCGGATCTCGGATTCGGACGCAAGGAAATCGACTGGCAGACGGTCCCTCCGCAGGGCCGCGAAACGGCGATCGCGCAGGGCGATGTCGACTATTACGTGGCGGCCTACACCATCAACGCCGAACGCAAGAAGCAGGTGTCCTTCGCGGGTCCTTACTACATCGCGGGCCAGGATCTTCTGGTGAAGAAGAACGACAGGGAAATCCGCGGCCCCGACGACCTGACGGGAAAGCGGGTGTGCACGGTGACGGGATCCACGCCGTACGAACGCATCAGCCGGCCCCGGTACGGCGCCCAGGTCATCTCCCATGACAGCTATGCCCAGTGCGTGCAGGATCTTGTGACGGGTGTGGCGGACGCGGTGACCGCCGACGACGCGATCCTGAAGGGGTACGCGGCCCAGAACCAGGGCCGGCTGCGGGTCGTCGGAAATCCCTTCTCCCAGGAGCCCTACGGGGTGGGGCTGGCCAAGGGGGACGCGGGGCTGCGCGACGCGATCTCCGGCGCGCTGGCGGCGCACATGCGCGACGGGGACTGGCGCAGCGCCTACGACGCCACGCTCGGCCGCTCCGGGGAGCCGCCCCCGCGGCCACCCGAAGTGCGGCGCGGCTGACTTCCGGCCCGCCGTACGGACCCGGTCGCCGCCCGGGTCCCGTCGCCGTCCGGCCGCCTCCGCGCCACGGCGCGCGGCGCTGGGGCGGCCCCCTCCGCCCGTTCGTCCGCCGGGGAGGCACCGTGCACGTACTGCTGGACAACCTCGGACTGTTCCGCAGAGGATTCGTGGGAACCGTGGAGCTGACCGTGGTGAGCACCCTCGTCGCCCTGCTCCTCGGCGGCGTCCTGACACTCTTCCGCATCGGCCCCGTGCCGCTGCTGCGGGGTATCGGCTCCACGGCGGTCACGCTGCTGTGCAACACACCGCTGACCCTGCTGTTCTTCGGGGTGACCCTCGGCCTGCCGATGCTGGGACTGACGGACCTGAGCTACTTCACGCTGGCGGTGATCGCCCTGAGCGCCTATTCGTCGGCGTTCCTGTGCGAGGCTCTGCGCTCGGGAGTCAACACCGTGGACACCGGCCAGGCCGAGGCCGCGCGGAGCCTCGGCCTCAGCTTCCCCCAGACCGCGCTGTTCGTGGTGCTCCCGCAGGCCGGCCGGGCCGTTCTGCCTCCGATGAGCAGCGTCATCATCACCCTGGCCAAGAACTCCGCACTGGCGGGCGGGTTCAGCGTCTTCGAGATGTTCACCGTGGAGAAGACACTGATCGAGCAGGGCTACGCGGTCACCACGGTCTTCTTGTGGGTCGGTCTGGCCTATCTGGTACTCATCGCCGCCATCAGCGCGGTCTTCCGTTTTCTGGAGCGGCGGTTGGCGGTGCCGCGATGACGGGCGCCGTACCGGTCCTCTTCGACACGCCAGGCCCCCGGGCCAGGCGCCGGCACCGGCTCTACGGCCTGCTGGCACTCGTCGGCGCGCTGACCGCGAGCGCCGCCGTGCTGTTGCGGCTGAGCGACGCGGGGCAGTTCGTCGCCGCCATGTGGGAGCCGTTCACCTACCAGGGGGTGCAGGAGCGGGTATTGCGCGGCGTGCTCGACACGCTCAAAGCGTTCGCACTCGCGGTGGTGCTCTCGCTGGCCCTCGGGCTGCTGCTCGCGCTCGGGCGCCTCTCCGAGCACCGCTTGATCCGCTGGCCGTGTGCCGCCCTCGTCGAGGTGTTACGCGCCTTGCCACTGCTCATCCTGATCTTCGCGCTGTACAACATGGCCGTTCTCCGCGATGCCGTCGAAGGCTTCGCGGGCGCCTTGCGCGACGCGCTCGGAGCCCCCGGGGACTGGCTGGCCGCACACTTCGCCGCACCGACGCTGTGGGCGCTGGCCATCGGGGTCGCGCTCTACAACGGGGCGGTGCACGCGGAGTTGCTGCGCTCGGGTGCGCGGGCGGTGGGCGTCGGCCAGTGGGAGGCCGCGTACGCGCTGGGGATGCGCAAGACACAGGTGATGTCCACGGTCGTACTGCCGCAGACGGTGCGGGCCATGCTGCCGGGCCTCATCAGCCAGATCTCCGTCACCCTGAAGGACACCTCGCTGGGCTTCATCATCATGTACGAGGAGTTGCTGTACGCCGGGAAGCTCCTGGCCCAGAACATCTCCACCCCGTACGGATACCCCTATCTGCCCGTGCTGTGCGTCGTGGGCTCCCTGTACGTAACGATGTGCCTGTTGCTCTCCCTGCTGGCCCGTCAGCTGGCCGGACCCCGGCAGCGCCGCCGGGCCAGGGTGCGGTCGTGACGGCGTACGGGGTCCGCACAGGGGCACCCCGGGCGCCGCGCGCCGAAGCCGCTGCGGCGCCGGCCCGGGGTCATCGACGGTGCGGCCGGTCCACCGGGTCCCCGGCCGGCGCCGCAGGGCGCGGCAGCCGTCGCGGAGGGTCGGCCGCGGCGACGGGCCGCGCGCCTGCGGGGCCGGGGCGCCCGGGCAGTGGCAGTCGACCGCCCCGGCCCAGCGCCGTGAGGGCCGCCGCCGAGACGAGGCCGATCGCCGCGCAGCACACCCAGGGCAGTCCGGACCAGCTCCGGTCGGAGGCGTCCATCATCCAGCCGATGAGGCTGTTGCCCCCTGCCGCCGTCAGGCCCGATACGACGTAGAACAGGCCAAAGTAGGTGCCTGTGAGGTGCTCACCGCCGAATCGGGGGATCAGCTCCATCGCCTGCGGCTGCACGACCATCACCCCCAGGTACAGCAGCAGAGTTCCGGCCACCAGCGGAAGCAGCCACAGCGCGGCCTGTCCCGGCCCGTGCGGGTGCGCGCGGCCGGCCACCAGCAGCGGGGGCAGGAACCCCCCGGCCATCATCAGCAGCCCGCGTGCCATCCACCGGGCCGCACCGCCTCTTCGCGCCAGGCCACGGGTGAGGCGCAGTTGGCAGGTCATGTTGGCGACGGCACCGGCCGCGAGCAGGACACTCACCGCTTCGGGGCGGCCGGTGACCTGCTGTGCGCCGTCGGAGACGAGCAGGTAGAGCTGGTTTTCCAGCGTGGTCATGCCGGCCATGGCGAGTGCGAACAGGAAGAAGCCCCGGCTCCCCAGCGCCTCCCGCCACTCCTGCAAGACGGCCCTGCGCCTCTCCGCCGGCCGGCGGTCGGGCATCGCCCACAGTTGCAGCGCGGACAGCACGGCGAAGACGCCGGCGGCCACCAGCGCGCAGGTGCGGAAGTCGAGGAGCAGCAGCACGCTGCCCAGCAGCATGCCGAGCAACGAGCCAGTCATGGCGAACACGTTGAGCAGTGCGAACGCTTCGGCCTTGCGGTCCCCCGACTCGTGCGCCAGGTAGGAGCGGACGGCGGGGTAGAACAGTGCCCCCGCGAGTCCGCTGAGCACCGAGGCCGTGACCAGGACGGGCAACGAGGTACCGAGCGCGAACATGCCGAAGCCGACGACGCGCAACCCGCAGCCGGTGATGATGACCAGGCGGGGCCCGAACCGGTCAGCGGCGGAGCCGCCGAGCACGAACAGCCCTTGCTGGCTGAGGTTCCGCAGTCCCAGCACCACGCCGACGACGGTCGCCGACAGTCCCAGATCGTGGGAGAGGTAGGTGGCGAGGAACGGGATGAGGAGGTAGAAGCCGACGTCTACGCCGAGTTGATTGATGAGCAGCACGCGCACGGCGACAGGGAAGCCGCGGACGGCACGAAGTGTGTGCATGGGATCCGTCGCGTCGTACCAGCGGCGCCCGGGGCGTTCGCTGGTGGTGGACGGCGGACGCGCGGGGTGGAATGCGCCGAGGCCTCCTGCCGTCACCGCTTCCCGGTCGGCCGGAGGGCCCCGGACCCGCCGTCTCGCGGGAGGGGGGAGGCGTCGCCCGGTAAGGCGGTGCGGAGCATCAGCACACCTCCGATAGAGGGATCACCTTCGCAGAATAGCCAATACGGACTACTCGCCGTAATCCCCCTCAAGTATCAAAATCAGCTGCTGAAGTGTCCGAAAATTGCTGGTCACGCAGCTGCCCTCTGTCCGCGAACCGGGGGCGCTCGTACGGTGAACGCGCCCTTCCCGGACAGGAGGTCCCGATGCAGACACCTGACAACTCCGGTACAGCGAGGACGAGTTCACCCACCCGCCTCTCGGCCGGCCACGCCATCACCTACGCGGGGTCCGGGGAGGCCGCCTCCACGGGTGACGGCGGCCCGGCGCGCGCGGCGGCCCTGAACCAGCCCCGCGCCCTGGCCCAGGACGCGGCCGGCGATGTGTACGTCGCCGAGTGGAAAGGACACCGTGTCCGGCGCATCCACGCCCAGGACGGCACCATCGCCACCGTGTCGGGCACCGGCACCCCGCGCTTCGACGGCGACGGAGGCCCGGCACGGGACGCGTCACTGTACGAACCCGGAGGTCTCGCCATCGACGCCGAGGGGGCCTTGTTCATAGCCGACTACTGGAACCACCGCATCCGCCGGATCGCCCCGGACGGCGTCATCACGACCGTCGCCGGGACGGGCGACCCGGGATACGACGGCGACGGCGGCCCGGCACTGGAGGCGCGGTTCACCGAGCCGCGCGGTCTGGCCTTCGACGCCTCGGGGAACTTGTACGTCGCCGAGTGGGGCGGCCACCTGGTCCGCCGGATCGCCGCCGAGGACGGCACGATCAGCACGGTCGCCGGCACGGGTGAGCCTGCCGACGGCCCGGACGGGGTGCCCGGTCCGGAGTGCGCCCTGCACCACCCCATCGACCTCGCCGCGGGGGCGGACGGGCGCGTCTACATCGCCGACTGCCACAACCACCGGGTACGGGTGATCGCACCCGACGGCACGGTCACCACCGGGGTCGGCACCGGCAGCGCCGGCTGCGACGGACCCGGGCCGGGCAGCGCGACCCGGGTCGACCAGCCTCGCGGGGTCGACCTGGACGACGAAGGACGCCTGTATGTCGCGGACTCCCTCAACCGGCGTGTCTGCGTACTGGATCCGGAGGGCACCCTGCGCACCGTGGCCGGCGGTCCTCCGGGCCACGAGGAGGAGGGCGGGCCGGCCCTCGGCGCCGCGCTCGTGCTGCCGAGGGCGCTGGTGCTGGGCCGGAGCGGCGAGCTGTACATCGCCGAGTCGGACAGCAACCGCGTACGACGGATCGCGCCCGAGCCGTAAGAGCGCGGTGGAGTCACCACCGCTGCTCGTACAGCTCGCACAAGCGGTTCTCGTACAGCGCAGCCGCACTCGAACCCACCGATACGGGGTGTTGCCCGTGAGGGCCTTGAAACAGTGCATGAAATGGAAGAACGGCTGCAATAGGCCGGAAAGCACAGGCCATCAGGCGTAATGGGTTCGGTGAGATTTTCGCGCACATAGGGGATCACCACCCTCGGCTGACGCGGATTCAGTGCTGCGACCTGCTGGTTTTCACCTACCGGGCGGCGCGCGAGAAGATGACCCGCGGTGAACCGCGCGGCCACGGAACGGGGCGGGACGACGAGACCCCTCGGCCAGGACGACGCCCGAGCGCGGCGGAGCGGGTACCGGCTGGGCGACACCAGTGCCCACGCGAGGCTCTGCCGAATGCCTCCACCTGATGAGGCACAATCGCGACGCCACTCTTAACGCAGGGCCCGTCCCCGCACGCCGTCGTCCGCCAACCGCCACAGCTGACGCCCCATCAGGCAAGTCAGCGACAAGTCATTCATCATCAGCCCCGCCGAAAGCCAGCTCCGGACCGCCACGAAGCGACATCATCGAACCCGAGCCATGCTCACCCTGACCAGCGAAGTTCCAGCCGGCAGCCACTACTGCCGGCCCTCCTGGAGGTACCCATGAAGATGCTGATCAACGTCCCCGAGTCCGTGATCCCCGACGCGCTGCGGGGTATGGCGCTGGCCCATCCGGAGCTGACGGTGGACGTGGACAAGCGGGTCGTGGTGCGGCGGGACGCGCCCGTGTCGGGGAAGGTGGCGCTGGTCTCGGGCGGCGGCTCGGGGCACGAGCCGCTGCACGGCGGTTTCGTCGGGCCCGGCATGCTGGACGCCGCGTGCCCCGGGGAGATCTTCACCTCGCCCGTGCCCGACCAGATGGTCGCCGCCGCCGCTGCCGTGGACAGCGGGGAGGGCGTGCTGTTCATCGTCAAGAACTACACCGGGGACGTCCTGAACTTCGACATGGCCGCCGAGCTCGCCGAGGACGAGGGTGTGCGCGTCGCCAAGGTGCTGGTCGAGGACGACGTCGCGGTCGCGGACAGCACCTTCACGGCGGGCCGCAGGGGCACGGGGGCCACGCTGTTCGTGGAGAAGATCGCCGGGGCCCTGGCCGCCGAGGGGGCGCCCCTGGAGCGGGTGGAGGCGGTGGCCCGCCAGGTGGCCGGCTCCGCGCGCAGCTTCGGTGTCGCGCTGAGCCCCTGCACCACCCCGTCGAAGGGCAGCCCTACCTTCGATCTGCCCGCCGGGGAGCTGGAGTTGGGCATCGGTATCCACGGGGAGCCGGGCCGTGAACGGCGGGCGATGATGACCTCGGGTGAGATCGCGGACTTCTGCGTTGACGCGGTGCTGGAGGACCTGGAGCCCGACGGGCCGGTGCTGGCGCTGGTGAACGGCATGGGGGCGACGCCGCTGATCGAGTTGTACGGCTTCTGCGCCGAGGTGCACCGGGTCCTGGGTGAGCGCCGGGTACCGGTCGCCCGTACCCTCGTCGGCAACTATGTGACCTCGCTGGACATGGCGGGCGCCTCGGTCACCCTGTGCCGGGCCGATGAGGAGCTGCTGCGGCTGTGGGACGCTCCGGTGCGTACGCCCGGCCTGCGCTGGGGCGTGTGAGCGCACCGGGCGGGCGGCGGGGCGGCGAGGCCACACGGGAAGCACGCGGAGAAACACACAGAGCAGGACCGGAAGCAGTGCCGGAAGCGGCACCTGATCAAGTACGAGCGCGACAGTGGTGAGGGAGCAGTGGTGAGCAGCATGGTGACTGACGACGCCGGCGGGTCCGGCGGCGGTGGCGAAGGCGCCGAGGCGCTGGACGCCGCCTTCTTCGCACGCTGGATGACCGCGATGGCGCAGGCGGTGGACCGCGAGGCCGACCGGCTGACCGAACTGGACTCCGCGATCGGCGACGCCGACCACGGCGGAAACATGCGCCGCGGCTTCGACGCCGTACGCGAGGAGCTGGGCGAGGACCTCCCGGCGACACCCGGCGCGGTGCTGATGACGGCGGGCAGGAAGCTGGTCTCCACGGTCGGCGGGGCCTCTGGCCCGCTCTACGGCACGCTGCTGCGCCGCACGGGCAAGGCTCTGGGGGACGCGCGGAGCGTGGGCCGCGAGGAGCTGGCGGGCGCGCTGCGTACGGGCGTGGAGGCGGTGATGCAGCTGGGCGGTGCCGCCGCGGGCGACAAGACGATGCTGGACGCGCTGCTGCCCGCCGTCGAGGCGCTGACCGGCGACGGAGGCAAGGACTTCGGTGCCGCCCGGGCCGCCGCCGAGCAGGGCGCGGAGGCCACCGTCCCGCTCCAGGCACGCAAGGGCCGCGCCAGCTACCTGGGCGAGCGCAGCATCGGGCACCAGGATCCGGGTGCGACCTCGTCCGCGCTGCTGCTGGCGGCGCTGGCGGAGGCCGACGGCGGATCCGAGGCCGGGTCCGACAGCGGGTCCGAGTCCGAGGGAGGCGAGTGAGCGTGGCCGCAGCGGAAGGCAACCGGGTCGGCATCGTCCTGGTCTCGCACAGCAAGGAGGTCGCCGACTCGGTGGCCCAGCTCGCCGCCGGGCTGGCCGGAGTGGCGGACGCGCCGGTGACGGGCGCGGGCGGAGGGCCCGACGGCGGTCTGGGCACCAGCGCCGAGCTGGTCACCGAGGCCGCGCACCGCGTGGACAGTGGCGCGGGAGTGGCGATCCTGGTGGACCTCGGCAGTGCCGTGCTGACCGTCAAGTCGCTGCTGGCCGAGGGCGACGAGCTGCCCGAGCCCGCCCGGCTGGTGGACGCGCCGCTGATCGAGGGCGCCGTCGCAGCCGTGGTGACGGCCGCCGGAGGTGCGGACCTGGACGCGGTCGCCGCGGCGGCCGGGGAGGCCTACGACTACCGGAAGATGTGAGGCACCGGGTGGGCCCGGGACGGGGGAACCCCTTGTCCCGGGCCCACCCTCCGGATAGTCAGTCCCCCTCCTCCGCGGAGGTCTCGAACCAGGCGGGCCCCTCCTCCTGGGCCGCCTGCTTGATGCGGAAGTGCGCGAACTTCTTCAACGGCGGCAGCTCGTCCGGGCCGAACCAGCCGACCTCGACAGACTCCTCGTCGTTGACCTTGACCACCTCGGCCGCCTCCCGCGTCGCACGGCAGCGGAAGGTGATGTCCATGAACTGGCAGATGTCGCCGTTGGGGTAGGTGATCGGCTTCTTCAGCCCCGCCACCAGGGCCACGCGCTCGGCGGTGCAGCGCACATTGGTCTCTTCGAAGACCTCGCGCACGGCGCAGTCCGCGGGCTGCTCCCCCGGCTCGGGGATGCCTCCGATGACCGACCAGGCGCCGGTGTCGGCCCGCCTGCCGAGCAGTACCCGCCCCTGGTCATCGAAGACGATGGCGCTGACGCCGGGGAGATAGAGCAGCTGGTGACCTGCGGAAACCCGCAGGTCACGGATGAATTCCGGTGTACCCATGGGAGGACCCTACGTGCCTCGCGGGCGCGTGCGGCAAGGTTCAGTCCTCTCGCCGCTCACGCCGCAGATACAGCTCGGCGCCACAGGCCAGGACGCCGATGCCGATGCCGCTCAGGATGCTCAGCGCCGTCCGGAAAGCGTCGTCACCGACCAAGAAGTTGAGGAAGACGTTGGCGAGGACGCAGAGGGCGAGAACCGTCCAGAGCAGGAGCTTCACGGGTGGTGCCTCCGTAGACGTGGGGCGCGTGTGCGAACGGCCCTCACCGTCTCCCGCGGCGGGCGCGCGCCCCAGAGAGCGGGCTCCCCAATACCCCGGACAGCCTGCTGCCCAACGATGGTGTAGCTGACACCACCGACCTGGCAGCTCCGCCCGCCTAGCCTGATCACCATGCGTCAGGCACTACGGAACGCGGGCCGGGCCTCGCTCCACCTGTTGGCAGGGGCGGGGATGAGCATCGCCTGCTACGTCATGGCCGGCCTGATGATGGCCGGCGCTGCCGGAGCCGCCCTCGTGGTCGGCGCCGGCATGCTGCCGGAAGCCGTGCGGGCGCTGCGCGGGCTCGCGGGGTTCGAGCGGCGCAGGAGCACGGAGTGGACGGGCGAGGCCGTTCCGGAGAACTACCTCCCCCTCGATCACGGCACCCTGTGGGCCCGCGTCCGTGCGGCGGGCACCGACCCCGGCACCTACCGTGACCTGCGTTGGGTGGGTGCCCAGCTCTTCTACGGGCTCCTTCTTTGGTACCTGTCGCTGCTGCTGTGGCCCCTCGCGCTGCTGGTCGACGGCGTCTGGTGCGGGCTCGCGGGGCGGCCCGCGCTGCTGCTGCCCCAGATCGCGCGGCTCGCCTCGCTGGAGGCGCGGCTCTCCCGCACCCTGCTCCTGCCCTCGCGCAGCGAGCGGCTCGCCGAGCGCGTCGTGGAGCTCTCGGCGACCCGGGCGGGCGCCGTCGCCACGCACAGCGCCGAACTGCGACGTATCGAACGCGATCTGCACGACGGCGCGCAGGCGCATCTGGTGGCGCTGTCGATGCGGATCGGCCTGGCGCGCCAGGCCTACGGCCAGGACGCCGAGGCGGCGCGCAAGCTGCTGGACGACGCACAGGACCAGGCCGAGGAGGCGCTGGCCGGCCTGCGGCACGTGGTGCGCGGCATCCATCCCCCGGTCCTGACCGACCGGGGGCTGGCCGGCGCCGTGCGGGCGCTGGCGGCGGGCAGCGGACTGGAGGTGACGGTCACCGTGGAGGGGCTTGCGGACGGGGCCGAGGACGGGACGCGCGCCCCCGCCGCGGTGGAGGCGGCGGCGTACTTCGTCGTCGCCGAGGCCCTGTCGAACGCGGCCAAGCACAGCGGCGCAGCCCAGGCCGCGGTGGAGCTGACCCGCTCGGCGGGGCTGCTGCGGGTGTGCGTACGGGACGAGGGAACGGGCGGCGCCGTCGAGAACGGCGGGACGGGCCTGACGGGGGTGCGCCGCAGGGTGGCGGCCCTGGACGGCAGCGTCGAGCTGACCAGCCCGGCGGGTGGGCCGACGGTGCTGGAGGTGGCGCTGCCGGGCGCGTGGTGAGTGCGCGCCTCAGACGCCGGGCTTGAGGTGGCCCAGCGCGGTGAGGCGGGAGCGGATGTGGTGGACGGCCGTTTCGGCGTCGTCCACCGTGACGGTGAAGACCCGGCCGTCGCCCAGGCGCAGCACGAGGCCCTCGCCACGGCGCACGATGACGGCCGTGCCCTTCTCGGGCCGCCAGCGATAGCCCCACCCGCCCCAGTGTCTGGGGGTGACGCTGGGCGCGTGGTCGGCCTCGACGATGTCGCGCAGGTGGATGCGGCGGCGCGGCAGCCCCGCGTGCCCGCAGCGCACCTCCAGGGTGTCGCCCTCGACCTTCACCTGGACCTGCACGAAGGCGAGGGTGCCGAAGAGGATCAGCAGTCCCGCCCCGACACAGCCGACGACGGACATGACCAGCGGCACGAGGCCGCCCGCCCAGGCGACGTCGACAGCCAGCTCGATGCCCAGGGCAAGACAGGCCGCGCCGAGAGCGGCGAAGACCCACTGGAGGCGGCTGGTCGCGCGCCCCGTCCACACCTCTTCGTCGGCGCCCGGGACGGTGTCCTGGGCGGGTGAGAGGTGTACGTGTCCCGTCGTGTGCGGGGAGCGGGCGCGATGAGCGGTCTGACCGTGGTGACCGGCGCCACCCTCGGCGGGTGTCGCGCCGTCCTGGGGATGGTCCCTCATACCGGGAAGCGTACTCCGCGAGGCCGGCGAGGGCAGCCCGTGCAGGACAGGCCGTCGCCGCTCCCCCTCGAATGCGGGAGCGAGCCGTTCCGGTCCGGACGGGGCTGTCCGGACAGCCCCGTCCGGACAGCGCGGGCCGGGCCGGGCAGAGCGGGTCTGGGCAGGGCGGGGCGTCGCGGGCGGGGCGGGAGCGGGGCCGTCAGCCGCGCGCCGCGCTCTCCGCGGCCAGGAGGCGGCCCTCGGCGTGGACGAGGGCCGCGCCGGGAAGCGCGGAGACCCTGCCGCTGTGCAGCACTGTGAGGCCGCCGGTGGGCGCCGCGTCCGGCTGTCGGGCGGCGCCGTCGCGGCGCAGGGCCTGCGCCGCGACGGCCTCCGCCGAGCCGTGGAGCACCGGGCCCCCGGTGCGGGAGCCACGCAGCGCCTCGCGGATGCGGGTGCCGACCAGCTCGTAGTGGGTGCAGCCGAGAACGACGGTCGAGACACCCGGCGGGGTGCGCTGGGCCGCCGCTTCCACGGCGGCGTCGATCCGCCGCTCGTCGCCGCTCTCGATCGCGTCGGCCAGTCCGTGGCAGGGCACTCCCGTGATGTCGGCGCCGTGCCCGAACTCCTCGATCAGGCGCCGCTGGTAGGGGCTGCCGGTGGTGGCGGGGGTGGCCCAGATGGCGACAGGGCCGCCGGTGCTCGCCGCGGCGGCTGCCGCGGGCTTGACGGCGGGGACGGTGCCGACGACGGGGAGCGCGGGCTCCAGCGTGGCGCGCAGCGTCGGCAGGGCGTGCACGGAAGCGGTGTTGCAGGCGACGATCAGCGCGTCGGGCCCGTAGGAGGCGGCGGCGCGCGCGCATTCCAGGGCGCGGGCCGTGATGTCGTCCGTGTCGCGGGGGCCCCAGGGCATGCCGTCGGGGTCGGAGGAGAGCACGAGGTCGGCGTCGGGGCGTGCGCGGCGCACCGCCGCTGCCGCCGCGAGGAGGCCGATACCGGAGTCCATCAGCGCGATCTTCACGGAGAGCAACTCTAATCGATCGGGCATACGGCCCCGACGCGGCGCGGTGTCCCCGGGGGGTGCCGTACGGCAGACTGCGGCCGATGAGCGCGCTGACCTGGCCCACCCTCGTTCCGCTCGCCTCGCTGGCCGCCTGGCTGTGGCTGCTGCTCGCGCGGGGCTTCTTCTGGCGTACCGATGTGCGGCTGCCGCCGGGCGCCGAGCGTGCCCCGGCGGACGGGGTGTGGCCCTCGGTGACCGTCGTGGTGCCCGCGCGGGACGAGGCGGAGGTACTGCCCGTCAGCCTGCCGTCGCTGCTGGCGCAGGACTATCCGGGGCGCTTGGAGATCCTGCTGGTGGACGACGGTTCGACGGACGGCACCGGCGCGCTGGGCCGGGAGCTGGCCGAACGGACGCCGGGCGGGCCGGAGTTGAGCGTGCTGTCGCCCGGCGAGCCCGAGCCGGGCTGGACGGGCAAGCTGTGGGCCGTCCGCCACGGCGTCGAGCGGGCCCGCTCGGAGGGGACGGAGCCGGACTTCCTGCTGCTGACGGACGCGGACATCGCCCACGCACCCGGCACGCTGCGCCGTCTGGTGTGCGCCGCACTGGCCGCGGACCTGGATCTGGTCTCGCAGATGGCGCAGCTGCGGGTGACCACGGGCTGGGAGCGGATGATCGTGCCGGCGTTCGTCTACTTCTTCGCGAAGCTCTTCCCGTTCCGCTGGGTCAACCGCCCCTCGGGCCGGACGGCCGCGGCGGCGGGCGGCTGTGCGCTGCTGCGCACGGGGGCCGTGGTACGGGCGGGGCTGCCGGACAGCATCAGGGACGCGGTGATCGACGATGTGACGCTGGGCCGTGCCGTCAAACGGTCGGGCGGCCGGATCTGGCTGGGACTGGCCGACGGGATCTCCAGCGTGCGCCCGTACGCGGGCCTGCGCCCGCTGTGGCGGATGGTGGCCCGCAGCGCGTACGCCCAGCTGGGCAACAACCCTCTGATGCTGGTGGGCACGGTGCTGGGGCTGGGGCTGGTGTATCTGGTGCCGCCGGTGTGGTCGGTGGCGGGCTCGCCCGTGGGGGGTGCGGCGTGGCTGGTGATGACGCTGTCCTACGTGCCGATGCTGCGCTACTACCGCCAGCCGCTGTGGCTCGCGCCCCTGCTTCCCGTCACGGCCGCGCTGTATCTGGCGATGACGGTGGACTCGGCCGTACGGCACCACCGGGGCGAGGGCGCGGCGTGGAAGGGGCGCACCTACTCGTGAGCACGGGGCCCCGTAGGTGACACCGGGTCATTTGCGGCCCGGCGTCCACTGCATGCCCCAGCCGTACTCCTGGTCGACGGTGCGCTGGGGACTGACCCCGCGCTGCGGGACGAGGTAGCGGGCCTCACGGCGCACCATCAGCTCACCGCTGTCGTTGGTGATGAGCGCGAGGGCGCACACCGTGGAGGGGATGGTGCACTCGTCGAGGGAGAAGTCGACGGGGGCGCCGTGCTGTGGCTGGAGGGTGACGGTGGCGTGCAGTCCGGCGAAGCTGCGGGCGCCTTCGTAGATGGTGACGAAGATGAGGACCCGCCGCAGGTCCTTGATGTGGTCGAGGTTGATGGTGAGGTTCTCGCCGGTCTCCACACTGCCGGTGCGGTCGTCGCCGTCGAGGTGGATGTAGGGCGGGTGGGCCAGGGAGCCGAAGGAGTTGCCGAGCGCCTGGACGACGCCCTTGCGCCCGTCGGTGAGTTCGTAGAGCGCGCACAGGTCGAGGTCGGGGCCGGTGAGGGCGCCCATGGCGCGGCTGAGCCGGCCCGCGAGACCCTTCTGTGGCTGGGCCTGGGTGGTCCAGTTGAGGTTGACGCGCATCGAGCCGGACGTGCCGCCCTGCTTGGACAGGGAGACGGACGGGGCGTCCTTGGTGAGCGTCACCTTGCTCAGCCGTACGGGCTGGGCGGACTGCTGCGGCTGGGCGGACGGCAGGGACTGCGCGGACCCCGTGTATCCGGTGGGCTGCTGGGGGGCCTGGGGTGTGGGCCCGGGCGCCGAGGGGGTGGGGACGTCGGGCGGCTGCGGCAAGTTGGGCGGGCCGGGCACGTCGGGGGCCTGGGGCATGGTGGGCGGGGTCGGCAAGGTGGGCGAGTCGGGCATGTTCAGGTGCAGCGGGGTGCGGGAGGGCGGCGGCGCCGGGTCGTCCACGGTGATGCCGTAGTCGTTCGCCAGCCCCGCGAGGCCGCTGTCGTAGCCCTGCCCGACGGCGCGGAACTTCCAGGCCCCCTGCCTGCGGTACAGCTCGCCGAGGACGAAGGCGGTCTCGGTGGTGGCGTCGGGGTCGAAGCGGGCGACCTCCTGTCCGGACGCGCCCTCGGGAGCAGCGGCGTCGAGCACGCGGACGTAGAGGCCGGGCACCTGGCCGAAGGTGCCGCCGTCGGCGGAGGCGGCGATGACGATGCGGTCGATGTCCGGCTCGACGGCGGCGAGTTCGACGGTCAGCTCGTCGGTGTAAGCGGCGCCGGGCGACTTCTTGCCTTCGTGGCGTACGGCGGTGGAGACGTGCCGGGGCTGGTTGTAGAAGATGAAGTCGGCGTCGGAGCGGACCTTGCCGTCCTCGGACAGGAGCAGCGCGGAGGCGTCGACGTCGGGCACGCCGGGCCGGGAGCCCCAGCCGATTTCGACCCGTACCGTCGTCACCGGCACCGGAACATTGGTCCCCTTGCGCATCGTCATGCCACTCCCCCTCGGGCTCGCTGCGGTGCGTACCACCTTCCTCCCAACCTATTGCACGGCGTCCCGGCCTCCTATGCCCCTCCACCGAGGTCCCGGAGCCCGAACAGGGAGCCGGAGCAAGGGCGTTCTGGGGCACTGTCGGTGGGCTTATGCTTCTGTCAGCTTTCCCTCTCGCGCGCCCTAATCGGGACAGGCGGGAACAAGCCATGTCCGTGTGCCTGATCGGGTGTCATCCTGGTCGGCATGGGGGGTATTCGCCCTGTTCGCACTCCCCCGTCCGCAGCCTGCGACAAAGGGGTTGTCAAGTGGGCGAAAACCAGCTCCCGCCTGCGGCGATGTGGGTGGGACGGGCGTTCCTTCTGTACCTCTCTAGTGTCGATGCTAATTTTGGGCTTAACTTATGAGCATGACCTCCCCCCGCAGCTCTTATGGCGGCGGCTACTACGCTGCACCGTCCTACCCCGAGACGCCGATCTACGACATGCTGGTCGCCGAGCGGGGCACGCCGCAGATCGCTCCTATCCGGGTGCCTTCGGTGTACGACACCGGGGGCGCGGGAAGTGCACTGGCCGCGCTGCCGCCCGCGCTGCCTTCCGGCCACGATCCCCGTCAGGCGCCCGCGCCGTCCTACGGCTACCAGGCACCCGCTCCGCCGCAGCCGCAGATGCCGCAGCCCGCTCCGTTGCAGAGCGCTCCGGCCCCGATGATGCGGCAGGCGCCCGCCGCGCTGCCGCCCGGCCCGGGTGCGATGCAGCAGGCTCCCACCCCGCTCCAGCACACGCCGGCGCCGCACATTCCGCAGCAGGTGCCGCCGCGTGGCTATCCCGGCCCGGGGGGTCCGGCTCCCATGCAGCAGCAGCCGGTGCAACAGCAGCAATACCAGCAACAGCAGTACCAGCAGCAGCCGGTGCAGCATCAGCCGACGCAGCACATGCGCCCGGTGGCGCCGATGGCACCGGTGGCTCCGCGCCCGGCCCCGCCGCAGCAGATGCAGGACCCCTACGAGGACCCGTACGGCGGCCACCAGTACCCGGGCCGGGGGTACTGACCGCCGGGAGAAGTTCAACGTCCCGCGTGGGCACCGCCGTTGGGGAGACGGCGGTGCCCACGGCCGTATCGGCGCAGGGCCTTGGTGCAGGGGCCCGGATGCTCGCGCGCCCCTGCACCAAGGCGCCCGTGCTCACCAAGCCACCGTTGCTCACGCTTCCATCAGCCGCGATCTGATCAAGAAGCGCACTCCTTCGGGTGCTTCCAGGGAGAAGCCGCTTCCCCGGCCGGGGACCACGTCCACGGTCAGATGGGTGTGGCTCCAGTAGGCGAACTGGCTGACGGACATCCAGAACGGAACGGGGTCGGGCACGCCCTCGACGGACAGTTCGCCCAGCAGTACGTCGGAGTTGCCGGTGCGGAACTCGCCGCGCTCGTAGCACATGGGACTGCTGCCGTCGCAGCAGCCGCCGGACTGGTGGAACATCAGCGGGCCGTGCTTGTCCGTCAGAGTGCGCAGCAGGTCGGCGGCCTCCGCCGTGAGGGCCACGCGCTCGGGCTCTGCTCCCTCCTGCTGCTGCGGAGGCGGTTGTTGCTCGGTCATCAGAACAGTCCGAGCTTCTTGGGTGCGTAGCTGACCAGGAGGTTCTTGGTCTGCTGGTAGTGGTCGAGCATCATGTGGTGGTTCTCGCGGCCGATGCCGGACTGCTTGTAGCCGCCGAAGGCGGCGTGTGCGGGGTAGGCGTGGTAGCAGTTCGTCCACACGCGCCCTGCCTGGATGGCGCGCCCGGCGCGGTAGGCCCGGGAGCCGTCCCTGGTCCACACGCCGGCGCCCAGCCCGTAGAGGGTGTCGTTGGCGATGCTGATGGCGTCGTCGAAGTCGGTGAAGCCGGTGACGGAGACGACGGGGCCGAAGATCTCCTCCTGGAAGACCCGCATCTGGTTGCCGCCCTCCAGGATGGTCGGGCGCACGTAGTAGCCGCTCTCCAGGTCGCCGCCCAGCTCGGCCCTGGCGCCGCCGGTCAGGACCCGGGCGCCCTCCTGCCTGCCGATGTCGAGGTAGGAGAGGATCTTCTCCAGCTGGTCGTTGGAGGCCTGAGCGCCGACCATGGTGTCGGTGTCCAGGGGGTGGCCCTGGACGATGGCCTCGGTGCGCTCGATCCCGGCGTCGAGGAAGCTGCGGTAGTGACTCTGCTGGATGAGGGCGCGCGACGGGCAGGTGCACACCTCGCCCTGGTTGAGGGCGAACATGGTGAAGCCCTCAAGGGCCTTGTCGTAGAAGTCGTCGCCGTCGTCGGAGACGTCCTCGAAGAAGATGTTGGGGCTCTTTCCGCCCAGCTCCAGGGTGACCGGTTTGAGGTTCTCCGAGGCGTACTGCATGATCAGCCGCCCTGTGGTGGTCTCCCCGGTGAAGGCGACCTTGGCGACACGGGGGTTGCTGGCCAGCGGCTTGCCCGCCTCGGCGCCGAAGCCGTTGACGATGTTGACGACGCCGGGCGGCAGCAGGTCGGCGACCAGGCTCATCCAGTAGTGGATGGAGGCGGGGGTCTGTTCTGCGGGCTTGAGGACGACGGCGTTGCCGGCGGCGAGCGCGGGGGCCAGCTTCCAGGTGGCCATCAGGATCGGGAAGTTCCACGGGATGATCTGCGCGACGACGCCCAGCGGCTCGTGGAAGTGGTACGCGACGGTGTCCTCGTCGAGCTGGGATAGCGAGCCCTCCTGCGAGCGGATGGCTGCGGCGAAGTAGCGGAAGTGGTCGATGGCCAGCGGGATGTCCGCGGCCAGCGTCTCGCGTACCGGTTTGCCGTTCTCCCAGCTCTCGGCGACGGCCAGCTCCTCCAGGTGCTCCTCCATGCGCTGGGCGACCTGGTTGAGGATCTGGGAGCGCTCGGCCGGCGAGGTGCGGCCCCAGGGCCCGGCGGCGTCGTGGGCGGCGTCGATGGCGCGCTCGACGTCGTCGGCGGTGCCGCGCGCGATCTCGGTGAAGGGCTGCCCGGTGACCGGGGTGGGGTTCTCGAAGTAGCCGCCCTGCTTGGGGGCGACGTAACTGCCGCCGATCCAGTGGTCGTAGCGCGACTGGTAGGACATCAGTGCGCCTTCGGTGCCGGGTGCGGCGTAGCGGCTCATGCTGCCTCCCTTGCCAGGTCCCGCCGGCGGTCGGCGGGCGCGGTGTGCCGGGGAGGCTAGTGCCGGGAACGTTGCGGATAGGTTGCGCGCCCGGCGGGGTCGCCGAACAGCCCGTAGGCGGCGCGCAGTTCCCGCACGCGCGCCGCGGTGGCCGGGTCGGGGCGCGCGCCGTGCAGGGCCTCCCACATCTCCAGGTCGTCCTCGCCCCAGGCGGTGCACACCCAGCGCTCCAGCAGCGCGGGGTCGGCGCGCGACAGCAGGCGGCTGCGCAGCCGGTTCTCCAGCAGCCTGCGCAGCCGCACGACGCCGGGGGCCTCGGAGCCGGGCAGCAGGGGCCCGCCGTAGGCGGTGAGGGCCGCGTCGGGGTCGGCGGCCGTGAGCGCGTCGGTCACGGTGTCGTAGTCGGTGTGCGGGCGCCTGCGCAGGCGGTAGGGGCGCGATTCCAGCAGCGGTCCCAGCAGGTGGCGCAGCCGCGAGAGTTCGGCGCGCAGGGTGACGGGGGTGACGTCGCGCTCGCCGTACAGCTCGCGGCCGAGGAACTCGCCGGTGAGCCCGTCGGGATGGGCGGCCAGCAGCAGAAGGATCTCGCTGTGCCGGCGGCCCAGCCGCAGCGGGTGTCCGGTGGCGCGGGTGTAGGGGGTGTGCAGCAGCGCCTCGTCGCGGCCGAGGACATCGAGCGCGTAACCGCCCCGGGACGGACCGGACCGTGTGGGCTGCGCTCCCAGCTCGGCGAGGCGGGCCTCGGCGGCGCGGGCCGTGGCCTGGACGAGGGCGAGGCTGTGCGGGGAGGCGAGGTGGTCGCCGCCGGTGATGTCGACGGCGCCGACGACGCGCCCGGTGTGCGGGTCGCGCACCGGGGCGGCGGCGCAGGTCCAGGACTGCACGGGCAGGCAGTAGTGCTCGGCGGCGAAGATCTGTACGGCGTGGCCCACCGCGAGCGCGGTGCCCGGCGCGTTGGTGCCGCTGGCGCGCTCGTCCCAGCGGGCGCCGGGCACGAAGTTCATCCCCTCCGCGCGGTGGAGCACTTGGGGGTGGCCCTCGATCCAGAGCATGGTGCCGCGCTCGTCGCAGACGGACAGCAGGTGGGCGCCGTCGTCGGCGATGGTGCCCAGCAGCTCGCGGAAGAGCGGCATCACCCGGGCGAGCGGGTGGGTCTCGCGGCGTTCGGCGAGCCGGGCGTCGTCCATGTCGACGCGGGCCATGCTCTCGGGGCCCAGACGGGCTCCGGCGCAGCGCCGCCAGGACTCGGCCACCACGTCGCGTACGGGGGCGCCGACGGTGCCTCCGGTCAGGAACCGCTCGTGGGCGCGGCGCAGCTGCCCGGCCCGCTCGGCCGGGTCGGCACCCGCTTCGAGCGACAGCCATGGATTGTGCACCCCGTCATCGTGCAGCGGCGCGGGCCGGCAGACAACGCTCCTGGCAGGTCCGTACGGAATATCGGGGGTGTCGGGCGGGGGCCCGCCTGGTACCCATCGGGCATGCCGGAACACCAGCCCGAACACCAGCCCCTCTCCGAACGTGAGGCCGAACAGCTGGACGCGCACTGGCGCGCCATGAACTACCTGTCGGCCTGCCAGCTCTATCTGCGGGCCAACCCGCTGCTCAGCGAGCCCTTGCGCCCCGAGCACATCAAGCCGAGGCTGCTCGGCCACTGGGGCACCTGCCCCGGGCTCGGCATGGTCTACACCCACCTCAACCGGCTGATCAGCCGGTACGGGCAGCGTGCGATGGCGGTGTGGGGTCCGGGCCACGGCGCTCCGGCGGTGCTGGCGGGCGCCTGGCTGGAGGGCAGCTACGCGGAACTGACGCCGGACGCGCCCCGGGACGCGCAGGGCATGCTGCGCCTCTTCCGTGACTTCTCCCAGCCCTGCGGGATCCCCAGCCACACGGCTCCCGATGTGCCCGGCTCGATCCAGGAGGGCGGTGAGCTGG
The DNA here is from genome assembly GCF_035917675.1 of Streptomyces sp. NBC_01775. Taxonomy (NCBI): domain Bacteria; kingdom Bacillati; phylum Actinomycetota; class Actinomycetes; order Kitasatosporales; family Streptomycetaceae; genus Streptomyces; species Streptomyces sp. NBC_01775. The sequence continues at coordinate 190,105 of NZ_CP109104.1, forward strand.
GCTATTCCCTGGCGCACGCCTACGGGGCCGCGTTCGACAACCCGGAGCTGCTGGTGTGCGCCGTGGTGGGGGACGGCGAGGCCGAGACGGGCCCGCTGGCCACCTCCTGGCACGCGAACAAGTGGCTCGACCCCGTGCACGACGGGGCCGTCCTCCCGGTGCTGCACCTGAACGGGTACAAGATCGCCAACCCGACCGTGCTGGCCCGGTTGCCCGAGGACGAGCTGGCCTCGCTGCTGCGCGGCTACGGCTACGACCCGCTGTTCGTCACGGCCGGGCCGGACACGCCGCCACCGGAGGCACACCGGGCGATGGCCAGAGCGTTCGACCACTCGCTGGTCCGCATCGGCGCGATCCAGGACGAGGCTCGCTCCGGCGGGGCGGGCACTCAGGACGCCTGGGAGAGCCGTCCGCGCTGGCCGATGGTGGTGCTGCGTACGCCCAAGGGCTGGTCGGGCCCCAGGGAGGTGGACGGACAGCCGGTGGAGGGCACCTGGCGGGCGCACCAGGTGCCGCTGGCCGGGGTGAAGGACGATCCCGAGCGGCTGCGGCAGCTGGAGCGGTGGCTGCGCTCGTACCGGCCGCAGGAACTGTTCGACGAGGCGGGCAGGCCGCTCCCCGCTGTGCTGGAGTGCGTGCCGGAGGGTGAGCTGCGGCTGGGCTCGGTGCCGGAGGCGAACGGCGGGCGGCTGCTGAGGCAGCTGCCGCTGCCTCGGCTGGAGCCGTACGCGGTGCCGGTGGAGCGGCCCGGCGCCGGCTCGCACGAGCCGACGCGGGTGCTGGGCCGGATGCTGGCGGAGCTGATGTCGGCGACCGAAGAGCGGCGGGACTTCCGGCTGTTCGGCCCGGACGAGACGGACTCCAACCATCTGGACGGGGTCTACGACGCCACCGAACGGGGCTGGCAGGCCGGGCTCAAGCCCACCGACGAGCACCTGAGCCGGCACGGCCGGGTGCTGGAGGTGCTCTCCGAGCACCTGTGCCAGGGCTGGCTGGAGGGCTACGTGCTGACCGGCAGGAACGGGCTGTTCGCCTCCTACGAGGCGTTCGCCAACCTGGTCGCCAGCATGGCCGCGCAGCACGTCAAATGGGTCCACAGCGCCCGTGAGGTCCCCTGGCGGCGGCCGATCGCCGGGCTCAACTACCTGCTGACCTCGCACGCGTGGCGGCAGGACCACAACGGCTTCTCCCACCAGGACCCGGGCTTCATCGACCACGTGCTGAGCAAGAGCCCGGACGTGGTGCGCGTCTACCTGCCGCCGGACACCAACACGCTGCTGTGCGTGGCCGATCATGTGCTGCGCACACGGGACACCGTCAATGTGGTGGTGGCGGGCAAGCAGTCCTGCTTCGACTGGCTCGACCTGGACCAGGCGCGCGCGCACTGCGCGCGGGGGCTGGGCGTCTGGGAGTGGGCCGGGACCGAGCGCGTGGGCAGCGACCCGGATGTGGTGCTGGCGTGCGCGGGGGATGTGCCCACCCAGGAGACGCTGGCGGCGGCCTCGCTGCTGCGTGAGTGGCTGCCCGGCCTGGCGGTGCGGGTGGTGAACGTGGTGGACATCGCCCGCCTGACCCATCCCGCCGAGCACCCGCACGGGCTGTCCGACACCGAGTTCGACGCGGTCTTCACCCGGGACCGGCCGGTGATCTTCGCGTACCACGGCTATCCGTGGCTGGTGCACCGGCTGGCCTACCGGCGGGCCGTGCACGACCAGCTGGCGGTGCGCGGCTACCGCGAGATGGGCTCGACGACGACGCCGTTCGACATGGTGGTGCGCAACGGGATGGACCGCTACAGCCTCGTCCAGGACGTTGTCGACCGCACTCCGGGGCTGGGCTCGCGGGCGGCGGGGACCAGGCAGGCCGCGGCCGACATGCGTGAGCGGCACCATCGGTACATCCATGAGCACGGCACGGACATGCCGGAGGTCACCGGCTGGCGCTGGACCGGCCGGTGACCCGCGGCTGTTCCCCCGTGCCCCCCCCACCCCGCCTGGCGGGGGTCAGACCTCGACGTCCTCCAGGATGCCGAGCGCGTCGGGCACCAGGACGGCGGCGGAGAAGTAGGCGCTGACGAGGTAGGAGATCAGCGCCTTGTCGTCGATGCCCATGAAGCGGACGTTGAGGGAGGGCTGGATCTCGTCGGGGAGGCCGGTCTGGTGAAGCCCGACGACGCCCTGGTCGCCCTGTCCGGTACGCATGGCCAGCACCGAACTGGTGCCGTCGGGGCGTACGGGGATCTTGTCGCAGGGCAGCAGCGGAATCCCGCGCCACGCGTGGGCCGGGGCGCCCTCGACCTGGGTGCGGTCGGGGTAGATGCCGCGCTTGCTGCACTCGCGGCCGATGGCGGCGATGGCGCGGGGATGGGCGAGCAGGTAGCGGGTCTTGCGGCGCCGGGAGATCAGCTCGTCGAGGTCGTCGGGCGTGGGCGGGCCGGTGCGGGAGTGGATGCGCTGGCTGAGGTCGGCGTTGTGCAGCAGGCCGAACTCGCGGTTGTTGACCAGCTCGTGCTCCTGGCGCTCGCGCAGCGCCTCGACGGTGAGGCGCAGCTGCTCCTGGACCTGGTTCATCGGGTCGTTGTAGATGTCGGCGACCCGGCTGTGCACCCGCAGGACGGTCTGCGCGACGGAGAGTTCGTACTCGCGTGGGCTGCGTTCGTAGTCGGCGAAGGTGCCGGGCAGCTGGTGCTCGCCGATGTGGCCGGAGGCGAGGGAGATGTCGGCCTCGCCACGCCGGTTCTGACGGGGTACGGCGTGCGAGAGCACCTGGTCGAGGTGGCTGCGCAGGGCGTGCGAGCGCTCCGCGATCTCCTCGAAGCGCTGGGCGGGCAGGGCGAGGACGGTGCAGCGGGTGGTGGCCCGCAGGGTGTGTTCCCAGGTGCCGGGTGCGCGGGTGAGGATCTGGTCCCCGACGTGGTCGCCGTCGGCGAGGACGCCCAGGGTGATCTCGTCGTCGTACTGTCCGGCGGCGAGCTTGACGAGCCGGCCGTGGGCGATGAGCAGCAGCTCGGAGGCGGGCTCGCCGCGGGTGGTGAGCACGTCGCCCGGTGCGTACTCGCGCTGGGTGAAGCTCTCGGCGAGGGCGTGCAGCGTCGCCTCGTCCTCCAGCCCGCGCAGCAGGGCGATCTCCCGCAGCTCGGAGGGGATGACGTCGATGTCGGCGCCGGTGGAGACGAACTCGATCCGGCCGTCGCCGACGGTGTGGGTCAGGCGCCGGTTGACGCGGTAGGTGCCGCCTGTGGTCTCGACCCAGGGCAGCACGCGCAGCAGCCAGCGCGGGGAGATGCCCTGCATCTGCGGGGGCGTCTTGGTGGTGGTGGCGAGCTTGCGTGCGGCTGGGGTGGTGAGGCTGGAGGGAGCGGTCCCGAGTGTTTCGGGGTGCGTCGTCATCTGTTCCCTGTTTCTGGTGTTTCCGGGTGCCGGTTCTCGGGTTCTGCTTCGGCTGCTTTTCTCAGTGGCCGATCTCGACGTCCTCCAGAATTCCGAGCGCGTCGGGAACGAGTACGGCAGCGGAATAGTAGGCGCTCACCAGATAGGACATGACGGCCTTTTCGTTGATGCCCATGAAACGCACGGACAGGCTCGGGCTGTACTCGTCGGGAATTCCTGTCTGGTGAAGGCCGACGACGCCCTGCGCCTTCTCCCCCGTACGCATGGCGAGCACGGAGGTGCTGCCCTGCGGGGTGACCGGAATCTTGTTGCAGGGGAGGATCGGCACGCCGCGCCAGGCGGGCACCGAGTGGCCCTCGTACTCGATGGCCTGCGGGTAGATGCCCCGGCTGCTGCACTCGCGGCCGATCGCGGAGATCGCCTTGGGGTGGGCGAGGATGACGCTGGGGTCCTTCCACACGGTGGCGAGGAGTTCGTCGAGGTCGTCGGGGGTGGGCGGGCCGGTGCGGGTGTGCACGCGGTGCTTCATGTCGACGTTGTGCAGCAGCCCGACCTCGCGGCTGTTGACCAGCTCGTGTTCCTGGCGCTCGCGCAGGGCCTCGATGGTGAGGCGCAGCTGCTCCTCCAGCTGGTTCATCGGGTGGTTGTAGAGGTCGGCTACGCGGGTGTGGACACGCAGGACGGTCTGCGCGACCGCCAGTTCGTACTCGCGGGGGCTGAGGTCGTAGTCGACGAAGGTGCCGGGCAGGGCCGGCTCGCCGGCGTGCCCCGAGGCCAGGTCGATGGCGGACTCGCCGTTCTCGGTGCGCTGTGCCGGGATCAGCGCGGGAGAGGCCGCGAGGTGCCCTCGGAGCGACTCCGACTGGGACAGGACACCGTCGAAATCGTCCCTTCCCAGGGTGAGTACGGTGCCGCTGGTGAGCGAGGTGAGGGTGTGGTCCCACAGGCCGGCCTGGCCGGTCAGCCGGTCGTCGCCGGCGAAGTCGCCGTCGGCCAGGACGCCGAGCATGGTCTCCTCGTCGTACCTGCCGCGGCCGGTCTTGCGCAGCTTTCCGTGGGCGATCAGAACGAGCCGGTCGGCGGGCCGCCCGGCCTCCACGATGACCTCACCCGGTCCGAAGTCGCGCTGTTCGCACCGTGAGGCGAGGGCCTCCAGGACCGCGCGGTCCTCATAGCCGCGCAGCAGGGGCAGCTCGGTCAGCTCCAGCGGGATGACGCGGACCTCCGAGCCGGTGGAGACGAATTCCACCCGGCCGTCTCCCAGGGTCAGGCTCAGCCGCCGGTTCACACGGAACGTTCCGCCTGTCACCTGCACCCACGGCAGCACTTTCAGGAGCCACCGGGAGGTGATTCCCTGCATCTGCGGAGGTGTTTTCGTGGTGGTCGCGAGATTCCGCGCCGCGGCTGTCGCGAGGCTGAGCTGCGCCTGCTCGCCCGCTTCGGCCGCGCTCTCGCTCCCAGAATTCCGCTCCGCCGCAGTCGTCATCTGACACCCGCCAATCTCCGTGCCGGTCAATTCGATTCACACGCTGCGGCCAAAAGCTAGTGAGATCCCTCCGCGGTGGGCAATCGCTCAAAAGATGCCCCCGCCCTCCGAATGCACGGGCGCGACACGGGTAACGGGCCGTTTTCCGCGCCCGTTCGTCCACCCAGGGTGACGAAGACGTCTTGATCATCACTGTCCGCGACATCGGAATGCCGTGTGCCCCTTGAGGGCGTGCTCGTGGCCCTCGCAAAGTGCTCGCGGGGCGCAGGAGCACGGGGGCGGCGCGCAACCTCCCTCGCGCGCCCCGCGTCCCTCTTCGCGGATTCGCTCAGTAAACTCGGGGCACCACGAGGGGGATCGAAACGGCCCGCGGAAGGGAGCGTGCTGCCCGGCTCTGACCACGAGGCCGCCCTGACCAGGGGCCGCACCGGTCCGGCCGGCCGAGCGCTCGTCACGAAACGGTGATTTCGCTCTCTTCGGGCTTCTCTCGTGCATGTAACGCTCCCGGCGAGGTACGTACGGACGGGGAGATAGGGGGTGAGCGGTGATGCGAACGATCGTCGGCCTCTGGCGCTGGCGCGGGAATCCGCTGTGCCGCCGCACCGACCGCCGTGAGGCGTGGGCCGCCCTGTGTGCCGCGCTCCTGATCGCCGTGGGCGCCCCGCTGATCGGCTGGCTCGGCGCCGACGCGGCACACCACGCACTGCTCCGGACGGCCCACGAACAGCAGCGCGAGCGCCACCGGACCTGGGCGACGGCCCAGCACGTCAACGTCCGCCCGTCACTGGACTCGAACCCGGAGACCGGCGCGCAGGGCCGCGAGCGCACCCGTGTGACAGCCCGCTGGACCGGACCGGACGGGACGGTGCGCACCGGCACCGTCTCGGTGCACCGCGAGGTGAGTCCCGGCAACCGCTTCCAGGTGTGGACGGACGGGCAGGGCCGTCTGACGGCCCGGCCGATGAGCGCGCGCAGCGCTTCCTCGCACTCGCTGCTCGCGGGGCTGGCGGCGGGCGCCTTCGCCGTCGGGGGCGTGGAGGCGGGGCGGCGGCTGACGGTGCGGATGCTGATGCGGCGCCGGTACGCGCGCTGGGGCGAGGAATGGGACCGCATCGGCCCCGACTGGGGCCGGACCGGCACCAGCAACTGACCACCCCGCGTACCTCTCCCGGAACCCTCCGCGGCATCCCGGGAGGGGTTCACTCGGATGGACCAGTCAACTCGAACCCCCAGCGCACGCTACGGTGGTGCGGCCGGTACAGGCGGCGCGCGGACAGCGCCGCACATCGCGGCACAACGCATCTGAGTACGTACGAGGTTGGGGCACAGCACTCCATGGCACAGGGCTCGGTCCAGGTGACGCACAGCGGCACGTCGCGGTGGCGGCGGCGCACAGGCGAGTACGCCTCGCTGTCCGCAGCGCTGGAGGCGGCGGGCGACGGGGACGTCCTCACGCTCGCCCCCGGCACCTACCGGGAGAACCTGGTGGTCGAGCAAGCGGTGACGCTGCGCGGGCCCGAGCGCGCGGGCGGCGGCTCGGTGCGTATCGCCCCGGCCGACGGAGTGGCGCTCACGGTGCGCGCCGCCGCGCTCGTCCAGGACCTCCAGATCGAGGGCCAGGACTCGGCCGTGCCCGCCGTGCTGGTCGAGGACGCGGCGCCGGAGCTGACGGGGCTGCGGGTGATGACGCGTTCGGCCGCCGGAATAGAGGTGCGCGCCGGGGCCCGTCCGACCGTCCGGCGCTGCACCGTCGACAACCCCGCCGGGCTCGGCATCAGCGTTTCCGGTGCGGCCGGCGGCGTCTACGAGGAGTGCGAGGTGGTGGCCGCGGGCCAGTCCGGGATCGCGGTCCGGGACGGCGCGCGCCCCCGGCTCACGCACTGCCGGGTGCACCACGCCTCCGGCGCCGGGATCACCCTCCAGGGCGAGGGCACCACGGCCGAGGCGGTCGGCTGCGAGGTGTACGAGATCAAGGGCAGCGGCCTGCGGGTGGCGGCCCGTGCCAGCGGGCACTTCACCGACTGCCGGGTCCACCGCACCTCGGCGGACGGGGTCACCCTGGAGACCGACGCCGTGCTGACGCTGGCCGACTGCGACATCCACGAAATTCCCGAGAACGCCGTCGACCTGCGCTCGCGTTCGGTGCTGACGCTGACCCGTTCGAAGGTGCGGCGCTTCGGGCGCAACGGCCTGTCGGTGTGGGACCCGGGCACCCGGGTGGACGCCAACGGCTGCGAGATCCACGACAGTACCGGCGACTACCCGGCGGTGTGGGTCAGCGACGGCGCCACCGCCGTGCTGGACTCCTGCCGGGTGCACACCGTGCCCGACGCGCTGTTCGTCCTCGACCGGGGCTCTCGCGCCGACGTGCTGGACAGCGACCTGTCCCAGGTGCGGGGCACGGCCGTCTCGGTGAGCGACGGAGCGGCCGTGCAGCTCGACGACTGCCGGATCAGCAAGGCCGCCACCGGCGCCTGGTTCCGCGACCACGGCAGCGGCGGCGTGCTCAACGGCTGCACCATCGACGGCGCGGCCACCGGGGTCATCGTCACCAAGGGCGCCGACCCCACCGTGGAGCGCTGCACCGTCAGTGCGGCCGCCGAGGCGGGCTTCTACGTCTCGGCCGAGGGGCGCGGCACCTTCCACAACTGCCGGGTGACCGGTTCGCGCGGCTACGGCTTCCACATCATCGACGGCTGCCGGGCCACGCTGCGCCGCTGCCGTACGGAGCGGTGCGCACGCGGCGGCTACGAGTTCGCCGACGAGGGCCCCTCCGTCGAGGACTGCACCAGCGACGAGAGCGCGGCCCCCGTCAGCGCCACGGCGGACCCCGTGGCGGCGGGCGGGCCCCACTCCCCCACCGCCGCGCCGGGGCTGCTGACCGCGACGGCACCGGTGCCCCGGCAGCGGCGCCCCGACGAGACCACGCCCGGGACGTCGGCGGCTGCCCCGGCCGCGCAGGGGGAGCAGGCCGTCGAGGAGGCGCCCGGGGAGGCACGTCCGCCGAAGGAGGTCCTCGGGGAACTCGACGCGCTGGTCGGGCTGGAGAGCGTCAAGCGTGAGGTCCGCGCGCTGACCGACATGATCGAGGTGGGCCGCAGGCGCCAGGAGGCCGGGCTCAAGGCCGCCTCCGTACGGCGGCATCTGGTCTTCACCGGCTCGCCGGGCACCGGCAAGACGACCGTGGCGCGGCTCTACGGCGAGATCCTGCGCGCCCTCGGTGTCCTGCGGCGCGGCCACCTGGTGGAGGTCTCGCGCGTGGATCTGGTGGGCGAGCACATCGGGTCGACCGCGATCCGCACCCAGGAAGCCTTCGAGCGGGCCAAGGGCGGGGTGCTGTTCATCGACGAGGCCTACGCGCTCTCCCCCGAGGACTCGGGCCGCGACTTCGGACGCGAGGCCATCGACACGCTGGTGAAGCTCATGGAGGACCACCGCGACGAGGTCGTGGTGATCGTCGCGGGCTACACCGCCGAGATGGAGCGCTTCCTGGCCGTCAACCCGGGTGTGGCGTCGCGCTTCTCGCGCACCATCACCTTCGGGGACTTCGCGCCCGAGCAGCTGCTGCGGATCGTCGAGCAGCAGGCCGACGAGCAGGAATACCACCTGGGCGAGGGGGCGCGCGAGGCACTGCTCGGATACTTCACCGAGCTGCCCAAGGGCCCGTCGTTCGGCAACGGGCGCACCGCGCGGCAGACGTTCGAGGCGATGGTCGAGCGGCACGCGGGCCGGGTCGCGCACTTCCCCGACCCGAGTACCGACGACCTGACCCTGCTCTATCCGGAGGACCTGCCGGGCTCACTGTGAGCGAGCTCGGCCACCGGTTCAGCCTCCCCGTCCGGTTCGGGCCCGGCGACCTGTCCGGGCTCGGCGGCCGGTTCGTGCCCGGCCGATGCGGACCGGGGCTGCTGGGGAACACCGGTGTGCGGCTCGCGTCCGGCTGTACGCGCGGACTTGGACTTCAGACGGGTCAGCAGTCCGTCCCGCTCCTGCGCGAAGGCCGGGTCCGCCTGGTAGTCGCCGTGGGCCAGGATCGGCTCCGGCAGCGGCTGTTCGCGGGTGCGCCCGTAGGCGAGCGGGTCCAGCAGCGGGCCCCGGTCGACTCCGTGGCACTGCTCCGGCGGGGCCTGCTCCGGGGCCTCGGCGCGCTCGGGGCGCACCGGGCCGCCGATCGGGTCGGTGAGCCGCCACAGGTTGCGCCAGCAGTCCAGGTCGTTGTGGAGCGCGGCCAGCTGCCGGGGCCCGAAGTAGGCGGGGAACCAGCGCCCGTAGAGCCGCTCCAGGGGTGAGCCGTAGGTCAGCAGCGCGATCTGGCGGCGGGTGCGGGGATCCAGCTGCCACACGGCGGCGGCGGCGAGGACGCTGCCCTGGGAGTGCCCGGAGATCACCAGGCGGCGGCCCGGCTCCTTGTGCGTCCACATCGCCATCCGCCAGGCCAGGTCCGGCACGGCGCGCTCGGCGTAGCACGGCGGTGCGAAGGGGTGGGCGCTGCGGGGCCAGAAGGTGCCGACGTCCCACAGGATGCCGATGGTGCGGCGGGCCGAGGCGTCGCGGTAGGCGCGGCGGCCCCAGGTGAGGAAGAGCAGGAAGCCCAGCCCGATCAGCCAGGAGCCCAGCGCCTGCACCGTGTCGGCGAACCCGGCGACGATGTCGGGGGTGTCCTGGGCTGCTTCGCTGGGGACCTTCCCCGTCAGCAGGGCACCGAGCTGGGCGATACCGCCGAGCGACAGCGTGACGAGGGCGATCGTGGCGACCAGCCAGGGGGCCTCGTCGGTCAGTCCGGCGCGGGCGATCGCCCCGGCGATCTTGCGCGAGCGGGACTCGTCCGGGAGCGACCCGGGGTAGCCCGCCGTCACGTCGCCGGTCAGCCGCCTGGCGTCACGCCACACGCGGAAGGCGAACCAGCACACCAGCAGCAGCACCACCGCGAGCAGCACCGGGATGATGGAGGCCTGCCAGGTGAGGATCGTGGGCGGGCCGCCGATCAGACCGTTGCCGGAGCCGGGCGAGCCGGGGCCGTCCAGCCAGTCCCCGACGCGCTGGGAGATTCCGCCGGAGAGCACCCCGCCCAGGGCGCAGGCGAGCATGGCGATACCGGCGGAAGCGAACCCGGCCAGGGCCGTGCGGGGGACGCGACGGGAGCGGTGGAGCCGTACCCCGACGATGCCGAGCACGACGACGAGGGCTCCTTGGAGCAGTGCCAGCACCCCGAAGGTCTCGTCCCCCGGCAGCGAGCCGCCGGAGACCCAGCCGGGGCGGCTCCAGGCGCTGTGCACCACCGCGAGCACGGCCACGCCGATGGAGGCGCCGGGCAGCGCGCGCACGGCGAGCTTGTCGATCCGGTCGTCCGCCTCGCGCTCCTTGCGGCCCCTGCGGCACACGACGTACAGGACGCACAGCACTCCCACGACGATCAGCCCGGCCAGCAGCCGGCCCAGCACGTCCAGCGTGACGTCGCCGCCCGGCTTGCGGTCGTAGCGTCCGGCCGCGGCGGCCAGGGCGGCGGCGATGGTCAGGAAGGCCGCCGCCGTGTGCGCCGCGCGCAGCCGGGCGACGTGCCGCTTCCCGTACCAGAACCCGGGCAGCGACAGCGGCGGGCGGCCGTTGGCGCCGGGGGCGTCCTCGGGGACGGTGGGCTTGAGCGGCGGCTGGGATTCGTAGGCGCTCCAGGTGCGGTGGGAGAGCCACCACAGCAGCACGGTGCCGGCGGCGGGCAACGCCGTGGCGAGTGCCAGCCTGCGTCCGGGCTGGCTCCACCAGCCACCGGAGCCGGAGCCGGGCACGGCCATGAAGGCGAGCCAGGAGTGTTCCTCGGCACAGCGGGCCTCACCGGCGCACTGCCAGGCGGCCAGGTCGAGCGCGACCTCGCAGGCAGCGGCGGTCAGCAGCACGGTGAGGGAGAGCGCGATCAGGCGCACCAGCAGCCCGTGCAGGCGCACGGCGCCGCGCCGCCCGTCGGCGGCGGGCCGGGTCCAGTGCGCGAGGTTGACGACCATGAACGGCAGCAGGATCAGCCACAGGGCGCGCGAGCCGTTGCCAGAGGTGAGGTTGGACCAGCAGTACGCCTCCGGGACGGACTTGTCGGCGTAGTCCTCCGGGCGGTGCTCGGCGTCCTTGTCCTCCTTGCGCCGGAAGACGGCGGCTGTGCTGTCGCCGGTGACGCGCGTGGTGTGCGGGTCGCCGAGCATCTCCTCGGGGGTGGTGCCCCCGACTCCGTGAACGAGCAGCTCCAGCGACAGCTGTGACCCGGGCCGGTGGCGCCGGTCGTCGGCCGGGGCGGATGGTGCGGATGGTGCAGTGGCGGTTGGTGTGGCGGCACGTCCGGGCGCGCTGGTGTGAGCATGGTCTGACGGCACGGTGATTCCCCCGAGATCCCCCGAAACTGTGTGTCAGCGGTCCTTTCCAGCATCCCCGCCGGGAGGGGCCGTGGGGAGCCCCTCCGGAGTGAACGGGGGGTGCGCGAACCCGAATCGTGACATGCGCGCGCTCGTTGTGCGCGTGCGAAAATGGTCGGGTCGGCGGCCTCCCCACAGTCCCCACGGATCGGTCACGGAAAGCGAACGGAGACAAGGGCAGTGAGCGACAACCAGAACCTCCTCGCCGAGCAGCGGCGCGCGCTCATTCTCGAGGAGGTGCGTCGCCGGGGCGGGGCACGGGTCAACGAGCTGACCCGGAAGCTGAGCGTCTCGGACATGACGGTGCGCCGCGACCTGGACGCGCTCGCCCGGCAGGGAGCCCTGGAGAAGGTGCACGGGGGCGCCGTTCCGGTCGCGGAGGCCAGCACGCACGAGCCGGGGTTCGAGGCGAAGTCCTCGCTGGAGCTGAGCGCGAAGGAGGACATCGCGCGGGCGGCGGCCGTCATGGCGCAGCCGGGGAGCGCGATCGCCCTCTCCGGCGGGACGACGACGTTCGCGCTGGCGCAGCATCTGCTGGATGTGCCGAATCTGACGGTGGTCACCAACTCGGTACGGGTCGCCGACGTCTTCCACTCCGCCCAGCGCTCCTCGGGCGCTCTTCAGCCGGGCCGCCCCGGCGCGGCGACCGTGGTGCTGACCGGCGGGGTGCGTACGCCCTCGGACTCGCTGGTGGGCTCGGTGGCCGACGCCGCGATCCGCTCGCTCCACTTCGACCTGCTCTTCCTGGGGGTGCACGGAATATCCGTCGAGGCGGGCCTGTCGACGCCGAACCTCGCGGAGGCGGAGACGAACCGGCGCTTCGTCGGCTCGGCGCGCCGGGTGATCGTGGTCGCCGACCACACCAAGTGGGGGACGGTGGGGCTGAGTTCGTTCGCCTCGCTGGACCAGGTGGACGCCCTGGTCACGGACGCCGGGCTGCCCGCGGAGGCGCGCGCGGAGATCCAGGAGCATTTGCCGCAGCTGGTGGTGGCGGGCGAGCCGGAGCCCGACGCGGACAGCGGCTCGGAGACCGGCGAGCAGTAGCCCAGGGCCGGGCCCCGGGGTGACGGAGGCGGGCGGGTGAGCGCCGGATAGGCTGTGCACATCCGTTCGCACACTGCTGGGGGTCGTCCCATGGCACGTCAACTGCGTTCTGTAGGGCTGGAGTTCGCCGATACCGCGCCGCTGCGGCTCTCCTTCGCCGCCGACCTGGGCGTGCCGCGCGAGAGGGTGTTCACGGCGCTGGCCGAGGAGCTGGAGGCCTGGCCGCTCTGGTTCACGGCGGTGAGCCAGGTGACGCCGACGGAGGGCGGCAAGGGGCGTCACGTACGGCTGACGGGCGGGGGGTTCTTCACCGAGACGGTGCTGGCCGCGGTGCCCGCCGAGCGGTACACCTACCGGATCGACCGGACGAACGCGCCGGGGATGCGCGCGATGATGGAGGACTGGAACCTCGCGGTGTCGCCGTCCGGCGGGGCGCGGGTACGCTGGACGATGGCGGTGGACGGGACCCGCACGCTGCGCACCGTCATGCGGCTGGGCCGGGCCGGGATCGGCGCCTCCTTCCGGGACGCGATGCGCAAGCTGGACCTCCGGCTGCGCCCCTGACTCTCAGCCGCCCATGCCCATGCGCTCCCGGGAAGGGCTCAGGCCCACTCCCCCGTGGCCAGGAAGTGTTCCAGGGTCGCCGCGTAGGGGGCGATGTCCAGCCCCTGGGAGGCCAGCCAGGTGTCGGAGTAGTACTTGTCGAGGTAGCGGTCGCCCGGGTCGCACAGCAGGGTGACGACGCTCCCCCGCTCGCCGCGCTCCAGCATCTCGGCGACGATCTTGAGGCTGCTCCACAGGCCGGTGCCCGTCGACCCGCCCGCCCTGCGGCCGAGGACCTGCTCCAGGGCGCGTACGGCGGCGACGCTGGCGGCGTCCGGCACCTTCATCATCCGGTCGATGGCCCCCGTCACGAAGCTCGGCTCCATCCGGGGCCGTCCGATGCCCTCTATGCGGGAGGCCTTGTCGCTGGTCGCGTCGGGGTCACCGCGGGTCCAGCCGTCGAAGAAGCAGGAGTTCTCCGGGTCGGGGACGCACACGCGGGTGTCGTACTGCATGTAGTGGATGTAGCGCGCGAAGGTGGCCGAGGTGCCGCCGGTGCCCGCCGTGGCCACGATCCAGGCGGGCTCGGGATAGCGCTCCCGGCTCAGCTGCTGGTAGACGGACTCGGCGATGTTGTTGTTGCCCCGCCAGTCGGTGGCGCGCTCCGCGTAGGTGAACTGGTCCATGAAGTGGCCGCCGCTCTCCGCGGCCAGGGCGGCCGAGACCTCGTACACGGTGCGCGGGTCGTCCACCAGGTGGCACCGGCCGCCGTGGAACTCGATCAGCCGGGTCTTCTCGCCACTCGTCGTGCGGGGCATCACCGCGATGAAGGGCACCCCGATCAGCTTGGCGAAGTACGCCTCACTCACTGCCGTGGAGCCGCTGGATGCCTCGATGACGGGGCCGCCGGGCCGTATCCAGCCGTTGCAGAGCGCGTAGAGGAACAGAGAGCGGGCCAGCCGGTGCTTGAGGCTGCCGGTGGGGTGGGTCGACTCGTCCTTGAGGTAGAGGTCGATCCCCCACTCCCCGGGGAGCGGGAAGGAGAGCAGATGTGTGTCGGCGCTGCGCCCGCTCTCGGCTCTGACCTTGCGTACCGCCTCCTTCAGCCAGCTCCGGTAGGCGTCGTCACTGCGGTCCACATCTGCTGTCGGGACGGCTGTGGCAAAAGGGACGGATTCGGCGGTGCTCACGAAGCCGATCATAAAGGTGCACTGGTAGATGGGCGCGGAGAAGGGCATGCTCCCCCGGAGGGGTACAGGTCCCGGGTGTACTGCGGACGCACGGGGGTACCCCTGCTGGGACGATCCGGTGGGAGGCGGTTTGTTGTGGCGGAGCCGGAATTCGACGCGACTGGGGTACGGATACACCGGATGCTTCGCTCACTCACCCGCGCCGGCCATGTGCTGGTGCGGGACGGCCAGCTGGTGCTGATGACCAGTTACGGCAGTGAGATCGACAGCGCTCCGGTCGACCAGGTCCGCATCAACGGATACGGGCTGCGGGACCAGGCGCTGGCCACGCTGGGCGGGAAGCGGTATCTGCTGCGGCTGGGGCTGGGGCACCGCGAGGGGCTGTTGTCGGCGGTGCGCACGGCCCGCGCCAAGGCCGCCGCCGAACGCGGTGTGCTCGGCTAGGTGACCGCGGCACGCTTGCCGCTTGCGGCCCGGCTCGGCCGCTCCCACGCTGGACCTGTTACGTACATCACATGTGATCCGCTCCCCGCCCCCTCGGGCAGGCCCTCTCAGGGAGTCACAGACGTGATCAGTCCACCGAGCAGTACGAGCACGCAGGCCCTGCCTGGACGGCACTGTGCCGTGGAGTTCCAGGCGCTTCCCTCGCGGATCGGCCAGGTCCGCAGAATCGTGTCGGCGCAGCTGCGCTACTGGCGTCTCGACCCTCTCATCGACGCGGCGGTGCTCGGGGTGACCGAGCTGCTGACCAACGTCCACCGGCACGCGGAGTCCGACACGCACGACAAGCACTGCACGGTGGAACTCGCCCTGGTCTGGGACCGGCTGACGATCTCCGTGCACGACCACGACCCCCGGCTGCCGAGCGTGCGCTCCACCGTGCACGAGCCGGTGGCCACGCCGGAGCGGATGGCCACCAGCGGGCGCGGGCTGGCGCTGGTGGCGGCCGTCAGCGCCAGCTGGGGGATGCGGGCGCAGCGGGACGGTTCGGGCAAGACCGTCTGGTTCTCGCTCCCCGCGGCACCGGCCGCGCCGCGCGCGGCACCGGGGCCCGGGGCGGACGGATGGGGGCGGACCACATCGACGGGGGCTGCCGCTCCGGAGGAGCGAGAGCCCCCTGCCTCCCTGCCTGTGGGGGACACCTCGGCGGGCGCCCCCGTCCTCCCGCGGCACGCCGGCGGTGCCGGCCGGGCGCCGCGGCCCGCCGAGGTGGAGACGGCCGCCACGGGCTGAGGTCCGCGGCAGCCGTCGGCTCATTCCGTGGCGATGGCGCGCAGCACGTCGAGCCCGGCCGCCCGGCGCGCCGGGCGCCAGCCCGCTGCGAGCCCGGCGCCGAGGCCGACGAGCGCCACGACGGTGAGCTGGAGGGGCGGCAGACTCAGCACGCTCAGCCCTCTGCTGTCGGTGGCCCGCACCAGCGCCCAGCCCAGGAAGCCGCCCAGGCCCAGCCCGCCGGCCGTGCCGAAGGCCGCGACCAGCAGCGACTCCCAGCGCACCATCGCGCGCAGCTGGGCGCGGGTCTGGCCGACCGCGCGCAGCAGCCCCAGCTCCCTGGTGCGTTCATGGACGGCGAGGGTGAGGGTGTTGGCGATGCCCAGCAGGGCGATGAGGACGGCCAGGACGAGCAGGGCGTAGACGAGTGTCAGCATCATGTCGATGCCGCCGGCGGCCGACTGGGCGTACTCGTCGCGGGTCTGCACGTCCGGCTCGCCGTAGCGCTCGGCTACCTCGGCGACCGCTGCCTGGCCCTCTTCCTGGGAGACGCCGTCCTTGAAGGAGACGGACAGCAAACTGTCGGCGTCCTGGGTGCGGTGCGGGGCCCAGGCCCGGTGGGTGATGACGTAGTCGCCGGTCAGCTCGCCGGTCTCGTAGACGGCGCGCACGGTGAAGCGCTCTTTCCGGCCGTCGGTGAAGGTGAGCGCGACGGTGGAGCCCGGCTTCCAGCCGTTGCCCTCGGCCTTGCTCCGGGAGACCGCCAGGCCGTCCTTGCCGAGGCGGGCGAGGGAGCCGTCCACCTGGCCCAGGTTCATCACCTCGGGCAGCTTGGCCGGATCGGTCACCGTCAGCTCCTGGCCGGAGCCGTCGACGCGGGCGACGCCCTGGCCGAGGCCGAGCGCGGTGTCCACCTCGGGGAGCTTCTGCAGGGCCGGGCCAAGCTTGGGGCTCAGGCCGCTGCCGCCCGCGCCGAAGCCCGGGGTGCTGACGGCGACATCGCCGGCGAAGTTGCGCCCGACGGTCTCGTCCATCATCGACTTCAGCGACGCGGCGAAGACCGTGAAGAGGGTGACCACGGCGACGCCGATCATCAGCGCGGTCGCCGTGGCGGCCGTGCGTTTGGGGCTGCGCAGCGCGTTGCGCTGGGCGAGTGCCCCGGTCCTGCCGCGCAGCCCGGCGAGGGGACCGCCGAGGGCGCGTACGGCGAGCGCGGCGGCCGGCGGCCCCAGGACGATGAACGCGGCGAGCACGGCGACGGCGCCGGTCGCGGTCATGGGCACGGACCTGCTGCTCTCCGCGGCGCCCACGGCGGCGAGCGCGATGCCGCCCGCGCCGAGCAGCACGCCGGAGGCGGCGCGTCCGTGTGAGACGCGGGTGGTCTCCACGGCGGTCTCGCGCAGTGCCGCCAGCGGTGCGGTGCGTCCGGCGCGTACGGCGGGCAGCAGCGCGGAGCCGAGGCAGACCAGGATGCCGACCCCGAACGGCAGCAGCATGGACAGCGCGCTGATGGCCAGCGAGCCTTCCGGGAAGGGGAACCCGATCGCCGGGAAGAGGGCCTGGAGTCCGGCGGCGATGCCGATCCCGGCGCCGAGGCCAACGGCCGAGGAGACGGCTCCGACGACGGCGGCCTCGGCCAGCGTGGTGCTCAGCACCTGGCGCCGGGAGGCGCCGAGCGCCCGCAGGAGCGCGTTCTCGCGGGTGCGCTGGGCGACGACGATGGCGAAGGTGTTGTGGATCGAGAAGATCGCCACCAGCAGGGCGATGCCGGAGAAGACCAGCAGGAGGCTGGTGAAGAGCGTCAGGAACTGGCCCGAGAGGTTGTCGAGGTTCTCGTCGGCCGCCTGCTGTCCCGTGACGGCCTCGACGCCGTCGGGCAGCCTGGACTCCAGCCGGTCGGCGAGCTGTTGCCCGCTGGTGCCGTCGGTGGCGCGCACCTTGAGGGAGGCGGCCAGGCCGGGTGCGGGCATGAGGTACTTCTCCGCGTCGGCGCGGGTCATCCCCGTGAAGGTGGACTGCGCCATGCCGCTTTCGCCGCCGAAGGTTGCCAGGCCGACGATCTTCACCTTGACCGGGTCGGGGGTGCGCAGGGTGGTGGTGTCCCCGATCCTCAGCTTGCCGGTGTCGGCCGCGCCCTCGTTGAGGACGACCTCGCCGGGTGCGCGGGGTGCGCGGCCCTGGGACAGGTCGTAGGGGTTCAGGCGCGGGTCGCGGAGCCAGTTGCCCGCCGTGGTGGGCGGGCCGTCGCCGCCGACGGGTTCGCCGTCGGAGCCGATGAGCTGTCCGGCGCCCTCGATGCTGGGTTCGGCCGCGGCGACACCGGGGGTCTTACGGACGGCGGCGAGGCTGTCGCGGACCCGCAGCGGGTTCCGGGTGCCCATGGCGTCGTCGGAAGTGGTGATGACGCTGTCGCTGCGGACCACGGCGTCGGTGCCGCTGGTGGCGTTGCCGAACATCGAGTCGAAGCCGGCCCGCAGGGTGTCGCCCATGACAAGCGTGCCGACGAGGAAGGCGACGCCCAGCAGCACGGCGGAGAAGGTGCCGGCGAAGCGTCTCTTGTGGGTGCGCAGCGAGGCGAGGCTGAGCCGGAGCGCGGTGCGGGCGCTGCCCTCGGCGGTGCTCATGTGACCAGCCCCGCGCGGTCGTAGGACTTGAGCTGGTCCAGCACGCGCTCGGCGGTGGGCTTCTCCATGCGGCCGACGAGCCGCCCGTCGGCGAGGAAGACCACCTCGTCGGCGTGTGCGGCGGCCACCGGGTCGTGGGTGACCATCACGACGGTGCGGCCCATCCGGCGCACCGCCTCGCCGAGCAGTCCGAGGACCTCTTCTCCCGAGCGGGAGTCGAGGTTGCCGGTGGGCTCGTCGGCGAAGACGACCTCGGGACGGCTCGCGAGGGCGCGGGCGACGGCGACGCGCTGCTGCTGGCCGCCGGACAGTTCGCCGGGCCGGTGGTGGAGCCGGTCGCCGAGCCCGACGACGTCGATGAGGGACCGGGTCCACTCGGCGTCGGGGCGGCTGCCGGCCAGGTCCTGGGGCAGGGTGACGTTCTCGGCGACGGTCAGGGTCGGCAGCAGGTTGAACGCCTGGAAGACGAAGCCGACGCGCTCCCGGCGCAGCAGCGTGAGCCGCTTGTCGCTGAGGGCGCCCAGCTCGGTGGCGCCGATGTGGGCCTGGCCCGAGGTAAGGGTGTCGAGCCCGGCGGCGCAGTGCATGAGGGTGGACTTGCCGGAGCCCGAGGGGCCCATGATGGCCGTGAAGCGTCCGGTGGTGAAGCCGAGGGTGACGCCGTCGAGGGCGCGGACCTCCGTGTCACCGCTGCCGTAGACCTTCACGGCAGCGGTGACACGGGCGGCTGCGGTGTCACGCGCCCCCTCCTGACCCGCTTCTCCGCCCCCGCGGCCTCCCACAGGCCACACCATCGCCTGCGACCCGGCAGCCGCACGTGCGTCGCGCACCCCCTCCTGACTCGCTTCTCCGCCCCCGCGGCCTCCCACAGGCCACACCATCGCCTGCGACCCGGCAGCCGCACGTGCGTCGCTCATGCGGCACCGTCCTTGGACTCGCCGTGCCGCTCACGGACGCTCTCGTTCAGTACGGAGGCGCGGCGCCAGTACTCGTCCTCGTCGATCTCGCCCTGTGCGAAGCGGCGGTCGAGCATGCCGAGCGCGGTGTCGGGTCCGTGTGCGGAGGCTGCGGCCGGCGCGTGCCGCTGGTGCTGCCAGGGTCCGCGACGGCCGCGCCACACGGTGCGGCGCAGCAGGATGACGCCTCCCGCGATCACGGTCGCCCAGATCAGCGGGAAGAGCAGGATCCAGGGCCCGGGGCCCCCGCCGTCGTGCCATTGCGCCAGGGTCTGCATGGTCCTCAGCTCCTCGGTCGGTGTGGTGCCTTTCACTACCGAGAGTGGCTGTGGAGGGGGGTCCGGGTCGTCGTACGGCCGGCGGCCGTAGGGATACCCCGCCGGGAGTAGCGGGCGGTCTTCGGGCTGCTCCCGGCGGCGGGCAGGAGGTCGGCGGGCGGGTTCGAGGTCCTTGACGAGGAACCCGCAAGCGGGCGGGGTGGCCGGTGAAGCCGCCCTCCGGGCGTGCTCCGGCCCGCGGTTGGCCCTCCGGGGATGACGCGCTCGGGTGTGTCGCGGCTACTTCCCGGGGCGTAGCCGTCCGTGCTGCCCGGCGGGAAGGAGAGCGCGGGTCTCGGCGCGCATGCACACGCGGGGCCAGCGGTCGAGACCGGCCTCCTTCTCCGAGCGGCGGATCTCGCGCAGCCCCGGGGAGAGTTCGTGTACGGCCAGCACGCGGAAGCCGAGTCGCTCGTAGTAGGGCGCGTTCCAGGGGACGCCGGTGAAGGTGCTGAGGGTCAGCGCGGGCACCCTGTCCGCCGCGGCGCGCCGAGCCAGGTGCCGGATGAGGGCGCGTCCGATGCCGCGGCGGGCGTTGTCCGGATGGACGGAGATCTGCTCGATGTGCAGGCAGCCGTCGAGAGGTTCGACGAGCGCGTAGGCGACGGGCAGGTCTCCTGCGCCCTCTTCTCCCCCTGCGTCCGGCGCCTCCGGCGCGTCCCGGGCGGCTTCTCCGCCGCTGACGACCCAGAGCCCCCCGGATTCCGCGTAGCCGCTCAGGGCGGCCGTCGAAGGGGGTTCGTCGTCGGCTATCTCCGTCATGCCGATGTCGCGGAACCACCGTCCCGCCGCGCGTTCGATGTCCTGGAGCCGCCCCAGCTCGTGCCGGGCGCCCGCTCTGATTCGCATGGGGCTATCCTCCCAGCGCCCCCAGCGGGTCATCGAGCACGGGCTGCCAGGCCAGTTCGGCCGCGCCGACCAGGGAACTGTGGTCCAGCGAGCTGGGGATGACGGGCACGCCGCCGCTGCGGCCCCACAGGCTGCGGTCGGCGACCACGCCGCGCAGCCGCTCCCCGTCGGCCTCCACCAGGGCGCGGTGCAGTCCGGCCAGGACGATGCGGTCGGGGTTGAGGATGTTGACCAGCCCGGCCAGGCCCTGTCCGAGCCGGTCGATGAGCGTGCCCGCCGCGCGGCGCACAGCCGGGTCGGTGCCGTACTCCTCGTGCACCATCGTGCTCGCCTGGTGCAGCAGCGAGTTCTCGGGGCCCGCGCGGCGGCCGGCGGCGTCGAAGAGCGCGGTGGGGTCGGTCTCCACGTCCAGGCAGCCCCGGCTGCCGCAGTGGCAGGGGCGCCCTCCCGGGTCGACGGTCAGGTGGCCGACCTCCAGGGCGAGCCCCGAACTCCCGGTGTGCAGCCGCCCGTCGAGGACCAGCGCGCCGCCGACACCGTGGTGTCCCGTGCCGACGACGAGCAGGTGGCGGGCGCCACGGCCGGCGCCGTGCCGGTGTTCGGCCAGCGCGGCGACGTTGAGGTCGTTGCCGGCGAAGCCCGTCACCGGCGGCGCTCCGGAGGGGCCGGGGATGCCGGCGTCGGCGAGGCAGGCTCGGAAGATGTCGCGGACGGGCGCACCGGCCTCCCAGGCGAGGTGCAGCGGGTTGAGCGCGGTGCCTTCCGGTTCGGCGACGGCCGAGGGGACGGCGAGCCCGGCGCCGACGCAGCGCCGCCCGGCGGCGCGCAGCAACTCCGCTCCCGTGGCGACGACTTCGCCGAGCACCTGCGCCGGATCGGCGTCGATGGCGCAGCAGCCGGGCGCGGTGGCGACGAGGTGTCCGCCGAGGCCGACGAGCGCCGCGCGGTATCCGTCCGAGTGCACCTGGGCCGCCAGCACCACGGGGCCTCGCGGGTCGACGGCGAGGCGGTGCGAGGGGCGGCCCTGGGTGCCGACGGGCGCTGTGGGGTGGGCGTCGACGGTGATGAGCCCGAGGGACTCCAGCTCCGCCGCGACGGCCCCGGCCGTCGCGCGGGTCACGCCGAGCTCGGCGGTCAGCACCGCGCGGGTGGGCGCCTGCCCGGTATGGACCAGCTCCAGTGCGGGTCCCAGGGCCGAACGCCCTCTCTCCAACCTTGTTGTACGCGTCTGGGTCACGGCTCTATTCTCTCTTTGTGCCGACACTAAACAAAATACGGTCGGCGCTCGCCGGCTCGAAGGGGCGCGCCAGTCAGTCTCCCACCGCCGCCCCCTCCCCGGACCTGCGCCGCTTCCGTGCCGCACTCACCGCCTTCTTCGCACTCGACGGCTTCGTCTTCGCCGGATGGGTCGTCCGTATCCCCGCCGTCAAGGAGCAGACCGGAGCCTCGGCCGGCGCGCTGGGGCTGGCCCTGCTGGGCGTCTCGGCGGGCGCCGTGGCCACGATGGTGCTCACCGGCCGGCTGTGCTCCCGGTTCGGCAACCAACCCGTGGTCCTCACCTGCGCGTTCCTCCTCCCCCTGAGCGTCGCACTGCCCCCGCTGACGCATTCCGCGCTCACGCTGGGGCTCGTGCTGCTGGTCTTCGGCGTCGCCTACGGCGGGATGAACGTCGCGCTCAACAGCACGGCCGTCGACCTGATAGCCGCCCTGCGCCGCCCGGTGATGCCCGGCTTCCACGCGGCCTTCAGCCTCGGCGGCATGCTCGGCGCCGGGCTCGGCGGCTTTCTGGCGGGGCACCTGAGCGTCACCCGCCATCTGCTGCTGCTGACGGTCACGGGGCTGGCCGTGGCGGCACTCGGCACCCGGCCCCTGACGCGCTACGAGCCGCGGCCCGCACAGCGCGCCGACCGTCCGGGAGACGCCGCGCGGCCGTCCGGGCGGGCGCGCCGGCTGGTCGCGGTGCTCGGGCTGATCGCGCTGTGCACGGCTTACGGCGAGGGCGCGCTGGCCGACTGGAGCGCACTGCACCTGACCGACGACCTGGGCGCGAGCGCGGGCATGGCCGCTTCCGGATACTCGGTGTTCGCGGGCGCCATGACTCTCGGGCGGCTCTCGGGCACCACGCTGGTCGAACGGCTCGGCCCCGGGCGGGTGTTGATCGCCGGCGGCGCGCTGGGCAGCTGCGGGATGCTGCTGGGGTCGCTGGGCCCTTCGGTGTGGCTGGTGCTGGCCGGCTTCGTGCTGACCGGGCTGGGGCTGGCCAACGTCTTCCCCATAGCCATCGGCAGGGCGGGCGACCTGGCGGGCCCCGGCGGTGTCGCCGCGGCCTCCACCTTCGGCTACGGGGGCATCCTGCTGGGCCCCGTAGCCATCGGGTTCCTGACGGACTGGTTCTCGCTGACGGCCGCGCTGCTGACGGTCGCGGTGCTGGCGGCCTTCGCCTCCCTGACCGCCTGGGCGACGCGGCACGCGGTACTGCCGGAAGAGTGAACGGGCGGGCGGACGCCCCGGAGAGAGGCGGGGAGTGGCCAGAATCCATCGATTGTCGTCATCCTGGCCAGTGTTTCCGTACCGCGGTGCGCGGCAGAGTGGTGTGCATGATCAACGAATGGACACTGGCCCGCACCTACGAGAGCGCGAACGGGACCGTGCGCTGGGCCGCGCTCGGGGACCCGGCCCTGCCGCCCGTCGTCCTGCTGCACGGGACGCCCTGGTCCTCGTACACCTGGCGCGAGGTCGCACGGGCCCTCGCGGCGAGCCACCGGGTGTACGTGTGGGACATGCCCGGCTACGGGACGTCGGCGAAGTACGAGGGCCAGGACGTCTCGCTGGGGGCACAGGCGCGGGTCTTCACCGAGCTGCTGGCCCACTGGGGCCTGGAGCGTCCGGCCGTACTGGCACACGACTTCGGCGGCACGGTCGCCATGCGCGCCCATCTGCTGCACGGCGCGGCGTTCGAACGGCTGGCGCTGGTGGACGTGGTGGTGGCCTTCGACTCCTGGGGCTCGCCCACCTACAAGCTGATGGGCGCTCACCCGGAGATCTTCTCCCAGCTGCCGCCCGCGCTGCACCGGGCGCTGGTACGGGAGTACATCTCCTCGGCCAGCTCGCCGGGGCTGCACCCGGACGTGCTCGACCGGCTGACGGAGCCGTGGCTGGGAGAGGCGGGACAGCCGGCCTTCTTCCGCCAGATCGCGCAGAACGACCACCGCTGGACCCGGGAGGCGGAGGTGAAGTACGGCGAGACAGCGATGCCGGTGCTCGTCTGCTGGGGCGCCGACGACACCTGGATCGCGGCGGACAACGCCCATGAGCTGGCCGGCCGGATCCCGGGGGCACAGCTGCGGCTGATCGAGGGCGCGGGCCATCTCGTACAGGAGGACACCCCGGCCCAGCTGACCGCGGCGCTGGTCCGGTTCCTGCTCGACGACGCGGTTGTCCGCCGATAAATGACGGTGGTCGCCAGTGATGGATGTGGCGGCTTCACGGCATCCGGGGGCGCGGCCAGGTTCGGTCCGGCGGCGTTCAGCCGAGCCAGCCGGGGCGGACCAGGCCCGACTCGTAGGCCAGGACAACCAGTTGGGCGCGGTCGCGGGCGCCCAGCTTCACCATCGTGCGGCTCACATGGGTCTTGGCGGTGAGCGGGGAGACCACGAGGCGGCGCGCGATCTCCTCGTTGGACAGCCCTATGCCCACGAGCGCCATCACCTCCCGCTCCCGCTCGGTGAGTTCGGCCAACCCCTCGGCCGCCGCGGGCTCCTTCGAGCGGGCGGCGAACTCCTCAATCAGCCGCCGGGTGACGCCCGGTGACAGCAGCGCGTCGCCGTCGACCACCGCGCGCACCGCCCGGACCAGCTCCTCCGGCTCGGTGTCCTTGACGAGGAAGCCGGAGGCTCCGGAGCGGATCGCCTCGAAGACGTACTCGTCCAGCTCGAAGGTGGTCAGCATGACGACCTTCACCCCGGCCAGCGCCGGGTCGCCGGTGATGCGGCGGGTGGCGGCGAGGCCGTCCACCAGCGGCATACGGATGTCCATCAGGACCAGATCGGGGGCGAGTTCACGCACCAGCGCGACCGCCTCCTCGCCGTCCGCCGCCTCCCCCGCGACCTCGATGTCGGGCTGGGCGTCCAGCAGCGCACGGAACCCCGCACGCACGAGGAGCTGGTCGTCGGCGAGCAGTACGCGGATCACGGTGTCTCCATTCGAGTCCTCGCGGGCGTCCGGCGCGGTCACTGTAGCGGCGGCTCGGCCTCGGCGGCGCGCAGCGGAATCACCGCGCGCACCCGGAATCCGCCGTCGCCTCGCTGCCCCGCCCCGACGGTGCCGCCGAGGGCGGCGGCGCGCTCGCGCATCCCCACCAGTCCGTTGCCCCCGCCGCCGGGGCCGTCGCCGGTCGCGGGTCCGTCGTCGTCGATGAGCAGTTCCAGCTCGCGGGTGCCGTAGCGCAGTCGGACGCGGGCGGTACGGGAGCCGGAGTGCCGTACGACATTGGTGAGCGCCTCCTGGATCACCCGGAACGCGGCCAGGTCCGCGCCGGGGGGCAGCGGCACCGGCGTGCCCTCGGCCTCGGTGGTGACCTGGAGCCCGGCGCCCGCGGCCTGTTCGGTCAGCTCGGGAAGCCGGTCGAGTCCGGGGGCCGGGGCGCGCGGCGCGTCGCCGGGGGTGCGGAGGGTGTCGAGGACCTGCCGCACCTCCCCCAGCGCTTCCTTGCTCGCGCTCTTGATGGTGGCCAGGGCCGTCCGGGCCTGCTCCGGGTCGGAATCGAGCAGGGCGAGGCCGACCCCGGCCTGGACGTTGATGACGGAGATGCTGTGCGCCAGTACGTCGTGCAGCTCACGGGCGATCCTGAGCCGTTCCTCGTCGGCGCGGCGCTTCTCCGCCTCCTCGGCCTCGCGCTGCCGGCGGGCCCGCTCGGCGCGGCGTACGCGGGCGAGCTCGGCGGCCGTGCACAGGGCCACCATCCACACGGCCATGAACAGGTCGGTGCCCCACCCGCCCGCTTCGTGCCCGTCCGGCGGGAGCCAGCGGTGGAAGACGTGGCCGGCCAGGAGGTGCCCCGCCCACAGCATGCCGAGCGCGCCCCAGGTCGCGTACCGGTAACCCGCAACGATGGAGGCGAAGCCCGCCACCACGACGCTGAGCAGGACCGGCCCGTACGGATAACCGGCCGCCAGATACGCCAGCGTGACCGCCGAGGTACCGAAGACGGCCGTGCGGGGCCAGCGGTGCCGTACGAGCAGCAGCAGCGGTCCGAGGGTCAGCAGAGCACGTGCCACGCCGTCCAGGTCGAGACGGTCGACGGGCCGGTTGTGCGCGGCGAAGCCGCTGCCCACCTGCTGGACGACGAAGACGGCGAGCGAGGAGAGCCACGGGAGACGGGCCGCGGCCGGAACCCTTCCGAGGAGCCGGCGCCATGGGGGCGTCGGCACCCCGGGAGGGGCGGCGGGAGTGTCCCCGGAGCCACCGGGAGGGCCGGAAGCGCCGGGAGAACGGGAGGTGCTGGTCACGCCTGTCACGCTAGCCCTGCGTATGGCGTGGCGGCGTCACCCGAGCGCGGTGGCCGGCCCTACTCCCCACGCAGTACGCGGACTCAGCCGCCGCCCAGGCCGACCTGGTCGGCCAGGCGGTCGGCCGCGTGCGCGAAGAACTGCTCCCGCGCCTCGACGACATTGGTGAACTGCCCGAACAGCTCGAAGCTGATCAGCCCGAACAGCTGGGACCAGGCAACGACCAGCTCCGCCGCCACCGCGGGCGGCAGCCGGACGCCCAGACGCGCCACGAGAGCCTCGGCGTCCCGCAGCACCGGCCCGGGCGCGGCGGAGGAGACCGGAATTCCACGGAGCGCGCCGCTGTCATGGGCGTCGCGGACGATCGCGAAGAGCGCGAGCCCGACGCGGGCCGCCGGGCCGACGGTGGACTGCGGCGCGGCGTAGCCCGGGACGGGCGAGCCGTAGATCAGCGCGTACTCGTGCGGATGCTCCAGCGCCCAGCCGCGCACGGCCCGGCACACGGCCTGCCACCGGGCGAAGTGCGAGTCGGCCACGGACTCGGCGGCGGCCAGCGCCTCTTCGGCCGCGGCGCCGACGGCGTCGAAGGAGTCGATGATCAGGGCGGTCAGGAGGTCGTCACGGCTCGGGAAGTAGCGGTACAGCGCCGAGGAGACCATGCCCAGCTCGCGCGCGACGGCGCGGAGGGAGAGGCGCGCCGCGCCCTCGGCCGCGAGCTGGCGTAGCGCCTCGGCCTTGATGGCCGCCGTGATCTCACCGCGGGCCCTTTCCCGTGCTCCCTGGATCTTGCTGCTCATGGAGAGCAAGTGTGCCAGCTTCCAGAGCACTGATCAATAACGAGAGCAGTGCTCTCTAAATGTGAGCAGCGCTCTTGCTTTGGAGCGGCGCGCGGTGCAACACTGCTCCGAAGAGAGAGCAGTGCTCTCGATTTGGAGCACCGCCCCGGCACGTCACCGTCCGCGCCGCCCGCATCGCCGTCCCCGCCACACGGAGGAACACATGTCATCCAGCCCCGGCACGACCCCTGCCCCCGGCTCCGGCTCTGCGCCCTTCGTCAAGCAGCCCGGCTGGTTCACCAGGAAGGCGCTCAACCCCACGGTCGCCTGGCTCTCGCGGCGGGGGATCAGCCTGGCGGGCTCGGGCGTCCTCGCGGTCAAGGGGCGCAAGAGCGGCGAGTGGCGGCGCACCCCGGTCAACCCGATGACGCACGGCGGCGCGGTCTATCTCGTCGCGGCCCGGGGCCACGTCCAGTGGACGCACAACATGCGCGCGGCGGGCGGCGGCGAGATCCATCACGGGAAGAAGAGCCGGGCCTTCAGCGCCGTCGAGGTCAAGGACGCGGAGAAGCCGGAGATCCTGCGGGCCTATCTGCGCAAGTGGAAGTGGGAGGTCGGCGCGTTCTTCGAGGGTGTCGGGCCGGACTCCCCCGACGATGAACTGCTGGCGGCGGCCCCCAGACACCCGGTCTTCCGGATCACCTACACCGACTGACCTCCGGTCGCCCTACGCGGCTCAGGCTTCGCGGAGCCCGCACGCGAGCCCCCGGCACGTACGGGCGAGGCGCGTGCCGGGGGGGGCGCTCTTGAGCACCCCAAAGGGGCGCGGGGAACTGCGCGACCAGCCTGGGGGTACCTCCCTGCTCGAAGAGCTTGGGGAACACCCGCACTCTGCACAGCACAGGCAGTCGCAGCCCCTGCTCAGCACCAGGAAAGAGGGCACCAGGAAGATCCGCCGGACAGGCCGTAGGTCGCGGAGGAGGGCACCCCGCCGGGTCCTCGACACAGACGCCGGGCCCCGGCACAGAGGCCCCGTCGTCCAGCAGCCGGAGGAGCGCCGGACCAGCGAGCCGGCGGGCCTCCGCCACCCCCACCCCACACCTCCGGGCGGGCTCCGCCCGATGCGCGGCGCGCGCGGGCGCCCGCAGCCACCCGGCGGCCCCCCCCCGGAGGGAGAGCGCGTCACGCCGGGCGGTCCACCGCCCTTTCGCCGCCGCGCTCCTCGTCGGGGCCGCCGTCCGCCTCGGCCGCCTCGCCATGGCCCTTGCCGTCCTCGTTGCCGGTGGCCCCCTGCTCGGCCTCACGCCGGTCGAGGGTGTCCAGCGCCCGGCGGGCCACCGGGTGGACGCGGACGATCTCGGAGAGCGAGGTGGCGCCGCGCGTGAAGCGGGCGAAGACGTTCCAGGCGGGGCGGAATCCGGTGAGGGCCGCGTGGAAGAGCCCCGGGCGGCGGGAGAAGATCCGCAGCATCCGGCGCCCGACACCCATCTCGACGCCGAGGCCCGCCTTGATGGCGAAGGCGTAGTTGAGGGCCTGCCTGCGCGCGTCCACCGCGTCGTGCGACTCGGAGACGCGTACGGCCCACTCCCCCGCCAGGCGGCCCGAGCGGAGCGCGAAGGAGATGCCCTCGCGGGTCCAGGGCTCCAGCAGGCCGGCCGCGTCGCCGCAGACCAGCACCCGGCCCCTGGAAAGGGGCGAGTCGTCGGTACGGCAGCGGGTCAGATGCCCCGAGGAGATGCTGGGCTCGAAGCCCGCGAGGCCCTGGCGGGCGATGAAGTCGTCCAGATAGCGCTTGGTGGCCGCGCCCTCGCCGCGTGCGGAGATGACGCCGACGGTGAGGGTGTCGCCCTTGGGGAAGACCCAGCCGTAACTGCCCGGCAGCGGGCCCCAGTCGACCAGCACTCGGCCGGCCCAGTCCTCGGCCACGCTGGGCGGAACCGGGATCTCCGCCTCCAGGCCGAGGTCGACCTGGTCCATCTTCACGCCGACGTGCGCGCCTATACGGCTCGCGCTCCCGTCTGCGCCGACCACGGCGCGGGCCAGTACCGGCTGCTCCTCGCCCGAGAGGACCACCGCGACCGTGCGGCGGTCGGGCACCGAGGGCCCGTGCTGTTCGACCCGCGAGACCGTGACGCCCGTGCGGACCTCAGCGCCGGCCTTGACGGCGAACTCGACCAGGCTCTCGTCGAACTCGGGCCGGTTGATCAGCCCGAAGAGCATGCTGCGGGAGCGCCGGGTGCGGGTCAGCTTGCCGTTCATGGAGAACGTCACCGCGTGCACCCTGTCGCGCAGCGGCAGCTCGAAGCCCGGGGGCAGCGCGTCGCGCGAGGGACCGATGATGCCGCCGCCGCACGTCTTGTAGCGGGGCAGCTCCGCTTTCTCCAGGAGCAGCACTCTGCGGCCGGCGACCGCCGCCGCGTAGGCCGCCGACGCTCCGGCGGGTCCCGCGCCGACCACGACGACGTCCCAGACAGGCCCGGATCCTCCGGTGCCTTCGCCGGCTCCACCGACCCCTTCGGCGGCTCCGCCTTCGAAGTCCTCGTTTCCGGCTGCGTTCTCGCTGCTCACGATGTGCTTCTGCTCCCGCTCGACCTCGGCTCCGGAATGGCCCACCGCATCCTACGGGGCCGCTCATGTGCGATACACATGTCTCCGTACACGTGTGCCAACGTCGCGCCCACAAGGAGCGTTCCCATGCAGCAGCCTCCGTCCCATCCGACGGCTACGCCCGGTTCTTCCGCTTCATCCGGCCAGTCCGTCCCGGAGGTCCCCGGAACCCCGGCGGCCCCGGCCGACACGACCGGCGCGGCCGGCCCGGCAGCGTCGGGGATCGCGGCCACGGTCTCCTCGCTGATGCCGCGCGCCAAGGCCGAGCTGGCCGAGCTGGTGGCCTTCCGCTCGGTCGCGGACCCGGAGCAGTTCCCCCGCAGCGAGTGCGAGGGCGCGGCGGCGTGGGTGGCGCAGGCACTGCGGGCCGAGGGGTTCCAGGACGTGGCGGCCCTGGACACCCCCGACGGCACCCAGTCGGTCTACGGCTTCCTGCCGGGCCCGCAGGGCGCGCCGACGGTGCTGCTGTACGCGCACTACGACGTACAGCCGCCGCTGGACGAGGCGGCCTGGCGCACCCCGCCCTTCGAGCTGACCGACGGGCCCGACGGGCGCTGGTACGGCCGGGGTTCGGCCGACTGCAAGGGCGGCTTTGTGATGCACCTGCTCGCCCTGCGCGCCCTCCAGGCGAACGGCGGGCTGCCCGTTTCGGTCAAGGTGATCGTGGAGGGCTCGGAGGAGCAGGGCACCGGCGGGCTGGAGCGGTACGCGCGGACGCACCCCGAACTGCTTGCCGCCGACACGATCGTCATCGGGGACGCGGGCAACTTCCGCTGCGGGATGCCGACCGTGACGACGTCGCTGCGCGGTATGACGCTGGTGCGCGTCCAGGTCGACACGCTGGAAGGCAACCTGCACTCGGGGCTGTTCGGCGGAGCCGCACCCGACGCGCTGGCCGCGCTGATGCGCACGCTCGACTCGCTGCGGGACGCCGAGGGCAACACGGTCGTCGACGGGCTGGAGGCGGGCGGCTCCTGGGAGGGCCTGGCCTACCCGGACGAGGACTTCCGGCGCGACGCCAAGGTGCTCGACGGGGTCGGCCTGGTCGGCGGCGGCACGGTCTCCGACCGGCTGTGGGCGCGCCCCGCGGTGACGGTGCTGGGTATCGACTGCCCGCCGGTCGTGGGCGCCACTCCTTCCGTGCACGCCTCGGCCCGCGCGCTGGTCTCCCTGCGCATCCCGCCGGGCACGGACACCGAGAAGGCGATCGGATTGCTGGTCGCGCACCTGGAGTCGCACGTGCCGTGGAACGCGCGGGTGGCCACCGAAGTCGTGGGCCAGGGCCAGCCGTTCAGCGCGGACACCAGCAGCCCCGCGTACGCGGCCATGGCGGAGGCGCTGCGTACCGCGTACGACGGGCTGGAGATGCAGACGGCGGGCATGGGCGGCTCCATCCCGCTGTGCAACGCCCTCGCGGAGCTGTACCCGGACGCCGAGATCCTGCTGATCGGGCTGAGCGAGCCCGACGCGCGGATCCACGCGGTGAACGAGAGCGTGGATCCGCGCGAGCTGGAGCGGATGGCCGTCGCCGAGGCGCTGTTCCTGCGTACCTACGCACAGCAGGCGTGAGAGGAGCCGGACCGCGACCGGGCAGTCGGGCAGCGGGCCCGTAGGGCCGTAGGCGCCGCCGCAGCGGACCGTAGGCGGCGCCTCCTCAGCGCAGGAGGTTCCCCGAGCCGACCGGGACACCCGATTCCAGATAGAGCGGGTGTCCCGACCTGCGGGCGCGCAGCGCGCATCGCAGCCGGTCCAGTCGCACCGGCGGCAGCAGCTCGGCGGCTTCCGCCTCCGTGACGAAGCGCCAGCCGCGCAGCTCGGCGCCCGGCAGCAGCAGCGCCGACGCGTCGTCGGCGGCCAGCCGCCCGCCGTCGAAGATCAGCCGCAGACCCCCGTAGCCGGGCGGGCGAGGCGGCTCCCAGTCGACGACGAGCAAGGTGGGCTCGGCGCGCAGCCGCAGCCCGAGTTCCTCGTCCACCTCGCGCACACCGGCGAGCGCCGGAGCCTCCCCCGGCTCCACGACGCCGCCGGGGAACTCCCAGCCGGGCTTGTAGGTGGGGTCGACCAGCAGGAACCGGTCGTGCTCGTCGAACAGAAGCACTCCGGAGGCGACCGTCTCGGCGGTCGGCTCGGGCGTCTGCACGATGTCCATGGCGCCCCGGTCCTGGCTGATTGCCTCGGCCAGGCGTTCGGCGGTCTGGCGTGGGGTGAGCCGGGACGTGTCCACCGTGTGGGCCTCGGCCGTGATCCAGGGCAGCGCTTCGTTATAGGCGTGCAGACGGCTCAGACAGCGGGCACGCGAGGAGCCCCCCTCGGCGGCGGCGCGCTGCTCCATCCGGGCGTGCAGAACCGGTTCCTCGGCGTGCAGCAGCAGGTGGCGTACGGGTATGCGGCGGGCGGCGAGCGCGCCGAACATCTCGTCGCGGTACTCGCGGCACAGCAGCGTGATCGGGGCGATCAGCGGCCCGGGTACCTCTGTCAGCAAGGCGGCGGCCGTGTCCACCACGAGCCGCCGCCAGGAGCGCAGTTCCTGGAAGTCGTCGACCTGCCCCAGGCGCTCCTTGGGGAGCATCCGCCGCAGGCCGGAGCCGATGAGTTCGGGTTCGTAGAGCGTGCTCCCTGGAAGCAGGTCCAGGAGTTCATGGGCCGCTGTGGTCTTACCGGCACCGAAGGCGCCGTTCAGCCAGACGATCACGGTGTGCCCCCCTCATCCGTCGTCCCCCGTTCAGTTGCCCGCATCACCCCGTGCGGGAAACGCGCCGGGGCGGCTCTGCGCGCTCCGAAGGGGGCACGGCGCCTGCGCCCCGGCGCGCACAGCGGGCGCGTGAGACCCCTTGACGGGACCACGACCGGGTCACCGGCCGGACCGCGGCGGACCGCGGCCGGATCACCGGCCGGACCGCGGCGGACCGCGGCCGGATCACGACCCGGCCGCTCAGGGACGGGGAGGAGGAAAGTCAGCCGCGGGTCGCGGGGGTCCAGCCCGGGTCGCGGCCGGTGCCCGCGAGAAGGGTTTCGAAGGGGGTGGCACCGGGTGGTGCGGGCACCTCTTCGCCGAAGACGCCCGCCTTCCGGGCCATCGGGGCCATCTGCTCGAAGGCCGGGATCACTTCGGCGAGGGCCGCCTCGGCGGGCGTGTAGTCCTGACCGGTGGCGCGTGCCAGATCCCAGCCGTGGACGACCAGGTCGCCCAGCACCATGTGCGCGACGGTGCGCTGGGGCAGTCCCATGCCCTGGGAGACGCCCTCCAGCGCGTCGGGGTCCGACCAGGCGGCGGCGAGCCGGTCCGTCTCCTCCTCGAAGCGGGTGCGCCACTCCCCTTCGAGCCGGTCGGGGGTGGTGCTGAAGTCGGCTTCCTGTCTGGCCGCCAGTTTCTGGAACTCGATGACGACGTGGAAGAGGTGGTTGAGCAGCGCCCGTACGTCGTACTCGCTGCACGGGGTAGGGGCGGTGAGCTGTTCGTCGGTGGTACCGCGTACGACGGGGGCCGTGGTGCGGGCGGCGCTGTCGATCAGGGAGGAGATGTCGTTGGTCATGCGGATGACGGTAGGCGTGCGAGGGGGCTGCGGCTTGAAGAAACGCGACATAGCATCGGCGTCATGGCAGGTCAGGAGGGCGCGCCGGCCGGGGGCGCCGGACCCCGTGGTGACGCGGCGACGCCGGGGCCGATGCCGGGGAGCGCGGGGCGTCCGCGCGAGGACACCCGGGGCATCGTGGAGGCCCCGGGGCTGCTGGCGCGGGTCCGCTTCCGGCGCCGGGCGGCGGCCGTGCCGCTGCGCCGCTGGGTCGAGCACTACTGGCTGATCGACTGGGAGCTGGCCGAGCCGTACGTCTCACAGGTGGTGCCGCACCCGTGCGTGAACGTCGTCCTGGAGCGGCGCGGTGCGGCCGGTCTCGCCCCGGACACCGGGCTGGTCGCGGGGATCGGCACCGGCTTGTTCACCACGAAGCTGGAGGGGGCCGGACGGGTGTGCGGGGTGCAGTTCCGCCCCGGCGGCTTCCGGCCCTTCCTGACGCCGCCGCGCCCGCTGTCCGCCTTCACCGGGCAACAGCTCCCGCTGGCACGGGTGTTCCCGGGTACGGAGGGGGAACCGTCCCGCGTTCTGGGTCTGGAGGACGAGGAGGACCGGGCCGCCGCGCTGGATGCCCTTCTGCTCTCCCGGGCACCCGTGACGGATCCGGCGGCGGAGCGCGCGATGGCGCTGGCGCACCGTATCCGTACGGACCGGACCGTGCTGCGCGTCGAACGGCTGGCGGACGAGGAGGGCGTCTCGGTGCGCACCCTCCAGCGGCTGTTCGCCACATATGTGGGGGTCAGCCCGAAGTGGGTCATTCTGCGCTACCGCGTGCACGAGGCGATGGAGCACGCCACGGCCCGGCCCGGCACCGGCTGGGCCACTCTGGCCGCCGAGCTGGGCTACAGCGACCAGGCGCACCTGGTGCGCGACTTCACCGCCGCGGTCGGCGTCCCACCGTCGGTCTACGCGCGCGCCGCGGTCTCCGTACCCGGCTCCACGTCTGACGCCGGGCCACCGCCCGGCTCCGCGTCCCTCGGCTCCACGCCGCCCGGCTCCGCGTCGGGCCCCGCCGCCCCGTCCGGGCAGCCCGAGTGATCGCGGAGGTGTGCGTGGCGCCGCTGCGGTTACCCGCCGGACTGCGGCGCAGCCCGCAGCGCCGCGTCCTGGCGAGGAAGCCCCCTCGCCAGGGAAAGCCACCACAGACCGGAATCCGCGGCACCAAGGAGGCCGGAACCCCATGTCAGCACAGCAGTCGAACGCTCTGCCCCTGCCCGACTACGACCAGTTGCCCGCGGCGAGCGTGGAGCACCGGATCAGGTCGCTGGACAGCGGTGAGGTGCGCCAGCTCCTGGAGTACGAGCGCGCACACGCGGACCGGACACCGGTGAAGGAGATCCTCACCGCGCGCCTGGACCAGCTGGACGCCGGCGCGGAGCCCTCCGGGGGCGACGCCGGCTCACCGGGCCCGGACATCCCCGCGGACAGCTCCGGCTCCTCCCCCGTCAGCCCCGCGAGCGCCGCCGAGCCCACCGAGCCCCTGCGCCACGGCAGCCACGAACTGTGACCCGCGGGGGGGGGGCGCCACCTCCCCCTTCCAGTGACCTGTCGCCGCTCCGCTCCCGCCATCGACAGGGCGGGCGCGGGGCGCGATCGCTGGAACGGGTCGCGTCACTCCCCCTCCGCGTTGAGCCGTTCCGCGATCTCTTCGTCCGCTACGGCCATGGCGGCGTCGGCCCGTTGGTACCAGACTTCACGCCTGGCCGGGGACAGCCCTGCCCAGGGGTGGCGCTCCGCGCTGAACCCGAGTGTGCTGTACAGGGCCACGGCGTACCGCTCACGGCGGGCGTCCTCGTCGGTCACAGGCTGGTTCCCCTCATGAGGTTGGCGTGTCGCGTGTCGACGCGGTCACCGTGAGATCGCCTGCGTCCGGCTTGGTGCGCCGGTGCGTGGAGACGTCCGAGACGGGCTGACCAAGCATCATATGCATCGCGCGCCCGCCTTCGGCCAGCTCGTGGGACGCGGAGGCGTACGGCTGCGGGACGCTGAGGCGTGTGCCCGGTCCCCGTGCCTGTCCGGGTCTGCCCGGCGGTGGCCATCGGCCGCGCAGATCTGCCGCACCCGGACGCTCGTGTCGTCATACACGCGGATGCGGATCGCTCCGGACTGCTGTTGGCGGCACTAGCTCTGCGGGATGTCCTTGACGAACACCATGCCGTCGATTCCGGCGAGGTGGGACGGGTCGAGTGAGGAGTAGCCGAACCAGGGGGATACGCGGGGCGCGGGCCGCGTGTCACCGAGGGCGGTGGCCAGCCGGGAGGCGTCGACGACGTAGCGGTCCTCCGGGAGCGCGTACAGGAGTCCTTCGACGGTGTCCGGCGGCGGCGTGTCCACTCCCTGGTGCCGGATCGTGCCGAGGGCCGTGGCCACGAAGGCGTACCCCTCGCCGAGCTGGGCGCTCACGAGCGCACCGGCGCTCCACCACTCCACCGGCCCCTCCCACATCCGTATCGTGCTCTTCTCCCGCTGGAGATGGGAGTTGTGGGCGTGGACGAGTGCCGGGCCCCGATCAGCGACGGCAAGGAGGTTGTGGGCCATCATCGAATCCCGCAGCGCGCACAGCCGCGTCATGCGGGCCGGTGAGGTGTCGGCCATCCAGTAGTGGTAGCGCAGCAGGCCGGTCGCGGTGCGCCCGTAGAGGCGCGCCCGGTCCCAGCCGTCCCGCGAGGTCGTCGTGATCAGGTGCGGCGTCTGCGCGTCGAGCAGCGCCACCAGATCGTCGGCGAGCAGCCGCAGTTCCCTGGCCTCGGCCGACTGCCCCACGGACTGGGCCGGGTCCATCATCGCGGCGGGATCGGTCCACCGGTCGTCGGCACCGAGCAGGCGGTCGAGCGCTTCCGCGGTGCACGGGAGCAGGTCCGCGTCCACCCGGGCCGCGAGGTAGTCGTGAAGTGCGGTGAGGGCCTGCCGGGGGCTTTCGGCGCCGGTGATCTCCAGCGGGCCGTCGAACCCGGCGAAGCGGAGCCGCTCGGACGCGGGCCGGCCGGCGTTGTGGGCGCGCATCCAGCGCACGAGCTCGCGGTTGGCCTCGGAGGTGCCCAACCCCAGGTCGGGGTGGCTGAATCCGTGCTCCATGACCTCGTCGAGAGTGCCCGTGCCCGAGGTGACGTAGTCGTCCACGACCAGGCCCATCATGCAGTCGCTCTCGATCGCGATCGTCCGGTAGCCCTCCTGCTCGACGAGCTGCCGGAAGAGCTCGTTGCGCAGGTCGAGCAGAGTGTCCCCGGCGTGGGTGGGCTCGCCCAGAGCGAGCAGCCGGGGCCGGGCCGGGAGCAGTCTGAGGACGGCAGCCGCCTCGACGGCATGGACGGTGTCCTTGATGTCAGTAGCCATGCCTTCAACGGTATCTTTGAACCTTCGGTTGAAACTTTTCCACGATATCGTCGGATCCGTTGGACGGAACCTTCAAAACGGCGATCGACTCAGGCCGGTTGATCCGGCCCGCGACGCCGCGCGAATGGGAGCGCGCCGGGCGGGTGCGCTCGCCCCGCGACCCGCTGACCGGGTACCGCGTCTGCGGCGAGGCCGGCGTACGGGACACCCCGGCCGGCCCGCCGACTCAGGGGGGCGGCCACCTGCTGGAGCAGATGGCCCCGCTGACCGCCCGGATACGGAAGGCCCGGCGGGCATCGCACCTGTTGTGGTCACATCCCGTGGAGGGCGGGGTTCGCACAGGTCACGGGTCAGCCTTTGCTCGCGCCCAGGGTCAGGCCCGCGATGAAGTGGCGCTGGAGCAGGAGGAAGACCAGGATCGTGGGGAGGGCGACGAGGACGGAGCCGGCGGCCAGCAGGTTGTAGTCCGTGAAGAACTGGCCGCGCAGGTTGTTGAGGGCGGAGGTGATGGGGAGCTTCTCGCCGTTGGAGATGAAGACGAGCGCCCACAGGAAATCGTTGTACATCCAGGTGAACTCAAGCGTGCCCAGGGCCGCCAGCGCGGGGCGGCACAGGGGCAGGGTGATGCGCCAGTAGCGGGTCCACACCCCGGCGCCATCCACCACGGCGGCCTCCAGGATCTCCTGGGGCAGGGTGCGCATGAAGCCGGACAGCACGAAGACGCAGAAGCCGAGCTGGAATCCGGTCTGTACGGCGATGACGGCCCACAGCGAGTCGTACATCGTCATCGAGTCCGACATCCAGTACGGCAGCGGAATCCGGTTGAACAGCACATACAGCGGCGTGATGATCACTTGCTGGGGCAGCAGGTTGCCCGCGGTGAACAGCACCAGCAGCGCCAACTGGCCGCGCACCCGCAGCCGCGCGATGGCGAAGGCCACGAACGAGGCGAAGAAGAGGGCGAGCAGCACGCCGGGAACCGCGATCAGCAGCGAGTTGACGAAGTAGCGGCCCATGCCGGACTCGGTGAACGCCTGCCGGTAGTAGTCGAAGGACAGGTGGCGCGGCAGCGAGAGGTAGCCGTGCGCGGCCGTCTCCTCGTACGGGCGGAGCGAGGCGTAGACGGCCAGCAGCAGCGGCGCGAGGAAGCCCAGCGAGACGGCGGTCAGGAACACATGGACGCCGTAGCGCCCGGCCCTGCTCCGGCCCACGGGTCCGCTCGGCGGGGTGGACGGGACCCCGCCCCGCCGCGCTTCGGTACGCGTCGCGCTCCCCTCGCGCACCCCACGCCCCGCGCGCTTCGGGCTCGTACCGTTCGTACCGTTCGTATGACCCGTACCGCGAGTACCCCTCGTCGCGCTCATCGGTTCCGCTCCCCTCTCAGCTCCTGCACGAGATAGGTGACGATGAAGCCGAGCGAGACCACGAGCAGCACGGTGGCGATCGCGGAGCCGAAGCCGATGCGGCTGGCTTCGCCG
Organism: Streptomyces sp. NBC_01775; assembly: GCF_035917675.1. Classification (NCBI taxonomy): domain Bacteria; kingdom Bacillati; phylum Actinomycetota; class Actinomycetes; order Kitasatosporales; family Streptomycetaceae; genus Streptomyces; species Streptomyces sp. NBC_01775. The sequence continues at coordinate 227,383 of NZ_CP109104.1, forward strand.
ACGATGTTGTCGGTGACGAGGACGGAGAGCAGTTCGAGCCCGTTGCGGCCCTTGTTGACGGCGTAGACGATGTCGAACGCGCGCAGTCCCTCGATGACGGTGATGACACCGACGACCACGTTGACGGGGCGGAGCGCGGGGAAGACGACCCGGAAGAAGATCTGCCGCTCCCCCGCCCCGTCCAGCGCCGCCGCCTCCTTGAGCTCCGGGTCGACGGACTTGAGCCCGGCGAGGTAGATGATCATGACGTATCCGACGTGCCGCCACCCCGCGGCCAGCAGGATCATCCAGAGGTTGAGGCTCGGATCGCCCAGCCAGTCGACCGGGTCGTCGGGGTTGCCGAGCGCCGTGTTGAGCGCGCCCTGGTCCCGGGAGAAGACCAGTTGGGCGATGAAGCCGACGATGGCGAGGGAGAGCACCACCGGCATGTAGAGGGTGGACTGGTAGAAGCGGCTGAAGCGCACGCCCCGGTCGACGAGCACGGCCAGCAGCAGCCCGAAAGGCGTGGCGATCAGGCCGAGGAAGGCGAGCCACAGCAGGTTGTGGCGTACGGCGGGCCAGAAGGGCGGGTAGTCGGTGAACAGGGCGCGGTAGTTGTCCGTGCCGGCCCACTGGATGTCGGTGATGCCGTCCCAGCGGGTGAAGGACAGCCCGACGGAAGCCAGGGTGGGGCCCCAGATGATGACGAGGTCGAGGAGCAGCGGAATGCCCAGCAGAACACCGAGGACGGCGAGATCACGGCGGGTGTAGCGCCGGGTGCCCCGTCGGCGCGCTCTTCCGCGGGACTTTCCGGGTCCGCGGGAGCGGCCGGTCCCGCGTGCCGCGCCGGTCCCGCGTGCCGCGCCGGTCCTGCCTGACTCCCCGGTCCCGCGTACCTTTCCTCCGGTGGTGGCCACGGGTGCTCAGCCCGCTGCGAAGATGGTCTTCTTCTGGGACTCGATGTCTTTGACGAGTCCGTCGATGTCGTCGGGTTCGCTGATGAAGCGCTGGATGGCCTGGATCATCACCGTCGAGGCGAAGTCGGGCCGGGTGTCGCGGTCCATGAACTGCGATATCTGCTTGGCCCCCGCGATGAGCTTCGCGGCGTCCTTCTGGAGCTGGTCGTAGGAGCCGGTGTCGGCCTTGTCGTGCACGGAGATGTTGTTGGGGTCGGTGGCGAGATAGGCCGCTTCCGCGCGCGGGGTGGCCAGGTATTTCATCAAGTCGGTCGCCGCGTCCTTGTTCTTCGCCTTCCGCGACATCAGGAATCCGTCGATGGGCGCTTCCACGGCGTCGGTTCCCACAGCCGGGTCGATCTCGGGGAAGGGGAAGAAGGCCAGGTCGTCGCGGTCCCTCTCGGGGAACTGCTGGCCCGGTTGCGCCAGTCCGAACACGGCCATGCCCGACTTCTTGCCCGCGAGGGTCTGCGCGGCCTCCTGCCAGGTGCGGCCGTTGGCCCCCTTGTGGTGGTACGGCATCAGTCCGCGCCACAGGTCGAAGACCTCGCGTACTCTCTTGTCGGTCCACGCTTCCTTGCCGCGCATCAGGCCGAGGTGGAAGTCATAGCCGTTGGCGCGCATGTTGAGGTAGTCGAAGGTGCCCATGGCGGGCCAGCCGTCCTTGTCGCCGAAGGCGATGGGAATGAGCCCGTCCTTCTCCATACGCTTGGCCAGGGCGCGGTATTCGTCGAGGGTTTTCGGTATGTCGTAGCCGTGCTTGTCGAAGACGCTCTTGCGGTAGAAGACGGCCCACGGATACACGTAAAAGGGTACGAAGTACTGCTTGCCGTCCTCCCCTGTCGACTGCTTGCGCATCGCCTCGGAGAACCCCTGGAAGCCCTTGCCCTTCCACAGATCGCTGATGTCGGTCAGCAGGCCCTGTTTCGCGAAGAACTGCATCCGGTATCCGGCGAACCAGGTGAAGACATCGTCCGGGCTGCCCTTGAGATAGCGGTTGATGTTCTCCTGGAAGGCCTCGTGGTTGACGGTGTTGACCTTCACCTTCTTGCCGGACTTCTTCTCGAAGCCGTCGAAGGCAGCGCGGAACGCCTTGCGCGGGGTCGCGTCCGAGCCGTTGGAGCCGACCGAGACCGTCTTGCCGTCGCCGCCGGGTCCTGTGCCGCACGCGGCGAGCAGTGCCGGCAAGGTGACGGCCGCCGCTGTTCCCGCCGCGCCGCGCAGGAGCGTACGGCGCCGGGCCGGGTGTGCGGCGAGAGCCCCCGCACGTAAGCCTGTCGCTGTGCCGCTCTCGCTGGACGATGACTGCGCCATGGTCTTGCCCTCCCGTGGGGGAACCGCACACAACCGCTCGCGAAGCTGTGATATCACTCCCGAACCCACGCGACGTCAAGACTTCCGACACAAGTCCGAACAATCGTCCTCATCGAACGGCGTCATCGCACCGCGCGAAAGCACCATCCCCCGGGCACCGGCGGCGGGCCGGCTCAGGCCACCTTGTCGTCCAGCAGCTTCCATCCGGCCGCCGCGGCGCCGACCAGCCCGGCATCCGTGCCGGTGGTGGCGGGAGCCAGGTCGAGGCCCTGGACGAAGGAGAGGGTGGCGTAGCGCTTCAGCTCCTCGCGCAGCGGCTCGAACAGCACCTCGCCCGCCCGGGCCACCCCGCCGCCTATGACGGCGATCTCGATCTCGACCAGGGTCGCGGTGGCCGCGATCGCCGCCGCGAGGGCCCGCGCCGCCCGCGCGTACGCGGCGCGGGCGAGCGGGTCGCCCTCGCGGGCCGCGGCGGCGACGCCCGCTGCGGTGGCGTCCTGGCCGGGGGCCGGGTGCCAGCCCGAATCGAGCGCGCGGCGCGCGATGTTGGTGCCGCTCGCGAGGGTCTCCACGCACCCGCGCGACCCGCAGGGGCACAGCTCGCCGTCCATGTCGACGCTGATGTGACCGATGTGCCCGGCGTTGCCGGAGGGTCCGGGGTGGAGGACACCGTCGAGGATGAGGCCGCCGCCGACGCCGGTGGAGACGACCATGCACAGGGCACCCGCGCGACCCCGGGCCGCGCCCTGCCAGTGCTCGGCGGCGGCGATGGCCACTCCGTCCCCGACCAGGGAGATGGGCAGCCCGCCCGCACGCTCGCGCACGCCCGCGACGAGGGGGTGGTCGCGCCAGACCGGGATGTTGACCGGGCTGACCGTGCCGGCCTTCGCGTCCACGGGCCCGGCACTGCCGATGCCGACCGCACGGACCCGGTGCCACTCGGGCGCGGACGTCAGCGCGCCGAGCACCTCGTCGACCGTGGCACTCATCCGCTCCGCGCTCTCCCGCGCCGGGGTGGGCCGCTGTGTGCGGTGGAGCAGCCCGCCGCCGCTGTCCACCAGGGCACCGGCGATCTTGGTGCCGCCGATGTCGAGCGCGGCGACGAGGTCCTGGGGCATGGTCGGTCGACTCCTGCGCTTGCGGTGGGGCGGACCCGCACGGAGCGCGGGCGGACCGGACAAGTCTTGCCACTTCTGACAACGTTGTCCAGCCCGCGCAGGCACCCGGGCTATGCTGCACGTGCCTCCGACCGCCGACAAGGACAGGACCTGTGGCCGACACCACCGACCCCGCCCGTTCCGCAGGCCCCGGCGCCGCCGCTTCCCGAGCCGCGCCCCTTCGCTCGACGGCCCCTCGCACAGGCGGGCAGCGCCGTCACGCGGGCCGTCCGACGATGAAGGACGTGGCGGCCCGGGCGGGGGTCGGCCTCAAGACGGTCTCACGGGTCGTCAACGAGGAGGCGGGGGTCTCCACCGACACCGAGCGGCGCGTGCAGGAGGCCATCACCGCGCTCGGCTTCCGGCGCAACGACAGCGCCCGCGTGCTGCGCAAGGGCAGCACCGCCAGCGTGGGGCTCGTCCTGGAGGATCTGGCCGACCCCTTCTACTCGCCGCTCAGCCGGGCCATCGAGGAGGTGGCCAGGGCACACGGGGCGCTGCTGATCAACGGGTCGAGCGCCGAGGACCCGGCGCGGGAGCGCGAGTTGGCTCTCGCCCTGTGCGCACGGCGCGTGGACGGGCTGGTCATCGTGCCCGCGAGCGACGACCACCGCTATCTGGCCCCGGAGATCGCGGCGGGCGTCGCCACCGTCTTCGTGGACCGCCCGCCGGGGCACATCGAGGCGGACATGGTGCTGTCCGAGAGCTTCGACGGGGCTCGCTCCGGTGTGGCCCATCTGATCGCGCACGGGCACCGCCGTATCGGCTTCATCGGCGACCAGCCGCGCATCCACACCGCCAGGGAGCGGCTGCGGGGCTACCGCGCCGCGATGGCGGAGGCCGGTCTGCCGGTGGCGGACTCGTGGGTGGCGCTGGGCGGGACGGACCCGGACAGGGTGCGCGCCGACGCGGCCAGGATGCTGGACGGGCCGGCCGGCAGCGAACCGGTGACCGCGTTCTTCTCGGGCAACAACCGGGTGACGGTCACGCTCGTGCGGGTGCTGGCGGCGCCCGAGCGGCAGGGACGGGCCGCGCTCGTCGGGTTCGACGACTTCGAGCTGGCCGACCTGCTCTCGCCCCCGGTCACCGTCGTCGCACAGGACCCGGCCGACCTGGGACGCAGCGCTGCCGAGCTGCTCTTCCGGCGCCTGGAGGGGGCGGACGACGAGCCCCGTACGGTCTCGCGGCCGACGAGGCTGATCGCACGCGGCTCGGGCGAAATCCCGCCCGCGAGCTGAGCGTTCGGGCTCTTCGGCACGGTAGGCAACGCGCGAAGCCGCGCGAGGATCGATCCCTGTGGACCCGGCGCACGCCCCGTGCCCACCGGGCTGGTACGCGGCCGGACGCCTCTGCCGACAGGCATCACGGGGTGTCCGCCTCCGCCTCCGCCTCCGCGTGACCGTCGCACGAGTGCTCCGGCTGAAGGTCGCGAGCAGGACCGGCAAGCGCACGGTCGGCGTCCTCGGCACGTCTGATCGTCGAGGCCGGACGCGTTTCCATCAGCTCATGACGGCCTTGGCACTCAAGTCTCCGGAGTGGCCGTCGACGGGAGCCGGCATGAGGCGACGGGAGTCGCTGGAGGAGCAGCCACGCGAGCGGATTCGCGAACGGGTTCTCAGCAGTGGTCGCCGAGACCGGCGACCACGGCGGGCAGCCGGTCCATGGCATGGGCCACGCCGAGCCCGTCCATGTAGTCGCGGACATGCGAGATCTGGCCGTCGCGGACCCGAATGACGAGGAGGCCGGGGATGCTGAAGGAGCGGCCGGTGGTGGTCACGGTCCCGGTGACGACCTGCTCGACGGTGATCACCTCGGGGTCGGTGCTCTCGTGCACGGCGACTTCCCTGATCTCCTGTGGCTGCGCCTGGCTCGCGCCCCAGATCGCCCGGTAACCCTCGCGGACCTCTTCGCGCCCTTGGTAGCGCGCGGGCATGCCGGGGAAGAGGAACGGGAACTCATGAACGGCATCGACCGCGTACAGATCGGCCAGGTCGTCCGCGGACTTGTCGAGCATCGCCTGCTGGTAGCGGGCCAGGACCTCGCGAGGGCCGGGGTCGGCCGAGGTTGTGTCCGGCATGCCGGTCGGGCTCCGTTCGGTCGGCGGGCGGCTGCGCTCATTCGTGCGACGGGCCGGGGCTTCGGGCGTGGGAACGCTGCGAGGGCCGCCAAGGTCCGGTTGCGACGCCCGACTTGGAGACCCTCTCGACCGCACTCTACGTGAAGACCGACGACGGACTCGTAGGAACGTCCTGGAGGGGACGGCGGCGGACGGCCGCCGCGAGAGCCGGCCTGCTCCGGCCCGTGCCGCGGCCCGACGTGGCCGAGAACTGCGGGGAAATGAGATACGGCGGGCGGGGCGGTCTTGTGGCCGGTGGGCGGTTCCGGCTTCAGTGGAGTCAAGGAGCTCACGTCCGGTGTGCTTGACCGCTTGACGCAAGGGGGCGGGCGATGACCGTCATCGAGTCGGGAGAAGCGCGCGGACTGCTGTCCGAGGAGGCCGCGCTGGCCAGGGTCCGGGGCGTCTGTTTCAAGACCGGACCCCCGCGCCGGGTCGGGGTGGAACTGGAGTGGTTGGTGCACCCCCTCGACGGCGCCGGAGCGGCGCCGGGAGAGGGGTCCGGAAAGGGGGATGCGGCAGCCCCCGCGGCAATCTCCGCGACCGCCTTGAGGGCGGCGGTGGACGCGGTACGCGAACTGCCGCTGTCGTCGGCGATCTCGCTCGAACCGGGCGGTCAGGTCGAGTTCAGCTCTCCGCCCGCGACATCCCTCCCCGCCTGCGTCGAAACCGTCGGCGCCGATCTGGCCGCCGCGCGCACCCTGTTGAGCCGCCACGGCATGCGCCTGGTGGGCCGGGGACTGGACGACCGCGCGGCCTGCCGGCTGTTGGACGATCCGCGCTATCGCGCGATGGAGAGCTTCTTCGACCGTACGGGCCCGGCAGGGCGGATCATGATGTGTTCCTCGGCCTCGGTCCAGGTCTGCCTCGACGCGGGAGTGGCGGGACGGGGCCCCTTCGGCCTCGGACGCCGCTGGTTCCTCGCCCACGTGCTGGGCGCGGTGTTCACGGCCGCGTTCGCGAACTCCCCCCTCACCGAAGGACCGTGGGCCGGCTGGCGCTCCGGCCGTCAGGCCGTGTGGGCGGCGTTGGACGGCTACCGGAACCTGGCCCCGGCGGGAATGGGCCGGGGGGATCCGCGCACGCTGTGGGCCAGATACGCGCTCGACGCCCCGGTGCTGTGCGTACGGTCCGAGGACGGGCCGTGGACGGTTCCCGGTGACGGCATGACCTTCCGCGAGTGGATCAACCGCTCGCACACCCCGGGCGGGCCCCGCGGGCGGCCCGCCGGAGGGCCGGGCGAGCCCGGCCGGCCGCCGGACCCCACCGATCTGGACTACCACCTGACGACGCTCTTCCCGCCGGTCCGCCCCCAGGGCCACCTGGAACTGCGGATGATCGACGCACAGCCCGGCGAAGACGGCTGGATCGTGCCGCTCGCCGTGGCGATGGCGCTGTTCAACGACGTGGTCGCGGCCGAGACCGCTTTCCGGGCGGTGCGGCCCCTGGCCGGTCTGGCGGACGGGGCGCCGGCCCCGCGCAACGCGCTGTGGGTGCGCGCCGCGCGGGACGGCCTGACCGATCCAGGGCTGCGTGCCGCCGCCGTGACGTGCTTCGCCGCGGCCCGGGAAGCGCTGCCGAGGCTGGGTGCCGGCCGGGCGGTGCGCGCGGCCGTCGAGGAGTTCTCCGCGCGCTACGTGGCCCGGGGCCGATGTCCGGCCGACGATGTCCTCGACGGGTGCCGCGCGGCCCCGTTCAGTGCCGCGCCATTCGACGCCACCCCGTTCGGCGCCGCGCCATTCGACTCCGCTCCCCCGCCTTCCGCGGATTCCATGCCTCCGCGTGCCGCTGACAAGGAGGGGTCCCCGTGACTTCCCCCGCTCCGGAGGGCGGCGCCGCGCCGCTCCGTACCCGTGCGCTGGACGCGCTGGCACTGGCCCGTGACCGCGTCCTCGGCCTGGCCGGCTGTGTCGATGACACCGAACTCACCGCTCAGCACTCGCCGTTGATGTCTCCCCTGGTGTGGGACATGGCGCACATCGCGAACCAGGAGGAACAGTGGCTGCTGCGCGCGGCCGGTGGCCTGGCGGCCATCCGGCCCGAGATCGACTCCCTCTACGACGCGTTCGAACACCCGCGTGCCGAGCGGCCGGCCCTGCCGCTGCTGCCGCCCGGTGAGGCGCGCGGCTACCTGGCCGAGGTCCGGGGACGCGCCGTCGACGTCCTGGAGACGGCGCGGCTCAGCGGCGCCGGGCGGCTCCTTGAGGACGGTTTCGCGTTCGGCATGATCGCCCAGCACGAGCAGCAGCACGCCGAGACGATGCTCATCACGCACCAGCTGCGGCGCGGCCCGGCCGCGCTGGCCGCTCCCCCGCCCCCGTCGGCGCCGCCCTGCGCGGCGCTGCTCCCGGCCGAAGTGGTGGTGCCCGCAGGTGCGTTCACCATGGGTACCGACGACGAGCCCTGGGCCCTGGACAACGAGCGGCCCGCCCACCGCCGCCGGCTGCCGGCCTTCTCTATCGACACGGTGCCGGTCACCAACGCCGCCTATCAGCACTTCATCGCGGACGGCGGCTACCGCGACCCGCGCTGGTGGGCTCCCGCGGGCTGGGAGCAGGTGCGGCGCAACGGGTGGCGGGCGCCGCTGTTCTGGCGCGACGACGGGGCGGGCGGCTGGTGGCGCCGTCGCTTCGGCGTGTCCGAGCCGGTACCCGCCGACGAGCCGGTGCTGCACGTGAGCTGGTACGAGGCGGACGCGTACGCCCGGTGGGCGGGACGGCGCCTGCCGACCGAGGCCGAGTGGGAGAAGGCGGCCCGGTACGACCCGGCCACCGGGCGCAGCCGCCGCTTCCCCTGGGGCGAGGAGCCTCCCGGGCCGCAGCACGCGAACCTGGGCCAGCGCCACCTGCGGCCGGCCCCGGCCGGCAGCTATCCGGCCGGTGCCTCGGCGACAGGGGCACGGCAGCTGCTCGGCGACGTGTGGGAGTGGACGGCGAGCGACTTCGGCCCGTACCCGGGGTTCGCGCCCTTCCCGTACCGCGAGTACTCGGAGGTGTTCTTCGGCCCGGCACACAAGGTGCTGCGGGGCGGGGGTTTCGGCGTGGGCGCGGTCGTCGCGCGCGCGACGTTCCGCAACTGGGACTACCCGGTCCGCCGGCAGATCTTCTCCGGCTTCCGCACGGCCGGTCTGTTGCCGGCGGAGGACGTGTGAGCGGCGCCTCGGGGACGGCTACGCCACGGACGGCGTGCGGCCAAGGGACGGAGGGGCGTGGCTGATGTGCCGTCACCTGGGTTACGTGGGGCCGGTCCGCGCGCTCGGCGAGGTGCTGACGCGGCCGGAATTCTCCCTGGTACGGCAGTCGTGGGCGCCGCGTCGCCAGGGGCACGGGACGGTGAACGCGGACGGCTTCGGCGTCGGCTGGTACGCCGAGGGCGACCCGCAGCCGGCGCGGTACCGCCGGACCGGCCCGGTGTGGGCGGACGGCTCGTTCCCGGACCTGTGCCGGGTGGTGCGCTCGGACGGGATCCTGGCGGCCGTCCGGGACGCCACCGACGGCTGCGCGGGCGGGGAGGCGGCGGTCGCCCCGTTCGGCGCCGGCCACTGGCTGTTCAGCCACAACGGGGCGATCACCGGCTGGCCGGCGTCCGTGGCCGAGGTGGCCGCCCGCACGCTGGCCACCGGGGAGTTCCTGGACATAGAGGCCCGCAGCGACGCCGCGCTGGCCTGGGCCCTGGTCCTGCACCACCTCCGAGCCGGTGCGGGCCCCGCCCCCGCGCTGGCTCGCGTCGCCGCCGAACTGGCCGCCGCAGCGCCCGGCTCCCGGCTCAACTTCCTGCTCACCGACGGCCGCACCCTGGCCGGTACGGCGGTGGGTGAATCGCTGTGGTATCTGCCCCGGCCGCACGAGTCCCTGACGGTCGCCTCGGAGCCGGACGACACCGATCCGAGGTGGCGACAGGTGCCCGACGGACAGGTCGTCACCGGCGACGCCACACGTGTCGAACTGGCCCTTCTGGAGGATCTGTGAGCACGTCCCGCTTCACGCTCACCCGCGCCCTGCCGCTCGGAGCCACCGCCGCCGCGCTGGCCTCCGACGTGGCCGCGGGCCTGTCGAGCGAGCCGAAGTCGCTGCCGCCGCGGTGGTTCTACGACGCGCACGGCAGCGCCCTGTTCGAGGAGATCACCGCCCTGCCCGAGTACTACCCCACGCGGGCCGAGCACGAGATCCTCACCCGGCGCGCCGCCGAGATCGCCCGGCTCACCCGGGCCCGCACCCTGATCGAGCTCGGCTCCGGCTCCTCCGCCAAGACCGGGCTGCTGCTGGACGCGTTGCCGCCGCACCTGTCGTACGTGCCGGTGGACGTCAGCCAGAGCGCGCTGGAGGCGGCCGGCCGGGGCCTGCTGGCGGACCGCCCCGAACTGCGGGTGCACGCCCTGGTCGCCGACTTCCAGGACGGTCTGGAGCTGCCCGACTGTCCGGGGCCGCGCCTGGTGGCGTTCCTCGGCGGCACCATCGGCAACCTCCTGCCCGCCGAACGGGCGCGCTTCCTGACCTCCCTGCGCTCGCTGCTCGCCCCCGACGACGCGCTGCTCCTCGGCACGGATCTGGTCAAGGACCCTACGGTGCTGGTGGCCGCCTACGACGACGCGCGGGGCGTGACGGCGCGGTTCAACAAGAACGTGCTCCGGGTCCTGGCCCGCGAACTGGACGCCGACTGCGATCCGGCCGACTTCGACCACGTCGCGGTCTGGGACCCGGACCGCGAGTGGATCGAGATGCGGCTGCGGGCCCGTACGGCGCTCACGGTGAAGATCCGCGCCCTGGGCTCCAGCGTCGACTTCAAGGCCGGTGAGGAGCTGCGGACCGAGATCTCGGCGAAGTTCCGGCCCGAGGGACTGCGCACGGAGCTCGCCGCGGCCGGCTGGCGCACGGTCAGGTGCTGGACCGACGCCCGGGACCGCTTCGCCTTGAGCCTGGCCCTTCCCGAGGAGTGAGCGGCCCGACGAGTGAGCGGTCCGAGGGGTGAGCGGTCCGCGAGGGGTGAGCGGTCCGAGGAGTGAGCTGCCGGCCGTTCCGCTGCGGGGCCAGGGTGATCAGCAGACGGGGAGCCCAGGGACGGGCTTGTCGTTGTCGCCGCCCTTGACGTAGACGTCGCTGACGTACACGTTCCTGTTCCCGCTGTCGTCGTCCGTCTTCGCCCACCACACGTTCGTCCAGCGGCCGTAGGTCTCACGGTGGGAGAGCTTCGTCTGGCAGTAGAAGTAGTTCGTCCCGGCGTTGAGCTTGCCGACGGGCTGGTGGCCCGCGTCGTAGGAGGTGGCGCTGCGCCACACCTGGCAGTCGTACTTGCCGCCGCCCTTGGAGTGGCACACGGGCGAGGGTGCCGGTCCGCCGCCTCCGAAGCCGCCGTCCCCTGAGCCTCCGCCCTTCCCGCCTTGGGAGCCGGCCGGCTTCCCGTCGCCGCTCCCGCCCTTTTCCCCGCCGTGGTCCTTGCCGCCCGAGGACCCAGAAGAGGCGTCGCCGGAAGCGCCGGCAGAACGGGAGGGGGAGGGCTCGTCCTCGGACGTGTCCTTGCCGTCCTGTTGGCGCTTGTCCCGCTTGCCGATCCTGTCGTTGCCCGAGTCCTCGCCGCCGCCGGAGCCTGGCGCGCCGGAGCGGGCCCCGCCGGAGGCGGAGGCTTCCGGGTCGTCCTTTCCGCCCTGGCTGAGCGCCGCAAAGGTGACGCCGCCGGCGACCAGCACGGTGGCGACGGCCGCCGCCACTATCCGCGCACGCTGCCGGGACCCGCGAGGGGACGCGACACCGTCGCCGTACTCCCGGGTGGCTCCGGTGGCCCGCGGCCCTCCGGGGTGCTGCGGGTTGGCGGGCTGCTGCGGGCCGCCGGGGTGCTGGGCCGGGCCGAACTCCCCCGAAGGTGCCGGGGTTCCGGCGGAGGGCTGCCCGCTGTGGGAGGTCGGGGTGTACGGCGTCCCGGAGGCGGGCGCCGGTGTGGCCGTGGGGTCCGGCTCCTGCTCACGGCCCGCGCCCGCGCTCTCGGCGGGCGGCACGGGCGCGCCGGTGGCCACCGCCTCCAGCAGCGCGGCGGCCCGTGCGGCGTCCGCGCGCCGCGCCGGGTCCTTGTCCAGCAGTTCGTTGAGCGCCGGCTCCAAGGGGCCGACATTGCGCGGCACCGGCAGCGGCTCGGTCACGATGGCGGCGAGCGTCGACCAGGTCGAGGTGCGGCGGAACGGCGAGACGCCCTCCACCGCCGCGTACAGCGTCGCGCCCAGCGCCCACACGTCCGAGGGCGGTCCCGGATCGCCGCCGGCGGCACGCTCGGGAGCGAGGTAGTCCAGGGAGCCGACCAGCTCGCCGCTGCCGGTCAGCCGGGTGGCGAAGCCGTCGCCCGGGTCCTCCATGGCGGCGATACCGAAGTCGGTGAGCACGACCCGCCCGGTGCCCAGGCTCCCACCGGGTGCCGCTTCCGCGTGCTCCAGCAAGATGTTGCCGGGCTTGACGTCACGGTGCAGCACGCCCACCCGGTGCGCGGCGGCGAGCGCGTCCAGCACCTGCGCTCCTATCCGGGCCGCCTCGTCCGGGCCGAGCGGCCCGCGGCGGTCCAGCACGTCGGCGAGCGAGGCGCCTTCGACCAGCTCCATGACGATGACGGGGCGCCCCTCGTGCTGGGTCACGTCGTGGACGGCGATGACCCCGGGGTGGCGCACCCTGGCGGCGGCGCGCGCCTCGCGCTGCATCCTGGTGTGCAGGGCGGCGAGTTCGGCCTGGCTCGCGTCGCTGTAGGTGCGCAGTTCCTTGACCGCCACCTCGCGCGCGAGCACTTCGTCGACCGCGCGCCAGACCGCTCCCATGCCGCCACGGCCCAGTTGGCCGCGCACCCGGTAGCGGCCGGCGAGCAGCCTGCCTTCGCCCGTGTCCCCGCCCTCGGACTGCTGTTCCCCCGGTTCCCGCACCGCGCCCCGTCCCCTTGCCGCGGCCACTCGGCCGCGTCGTCGTGTGGTGGTGAGGGAGTCAGCTTACGGGCCGAAAGAGGGCCATATGGCAGCTGTCTTCAGCCCCGGGTGCGCCCGGCGAGCGTATCGAGGGCGGTACGGTCCATTCCGCTCGCCTTTTCCACCTCGGCGGCCGACAGCGCGCCGCAATCCAGGCCGCGCAGCAGGTAGTTGCTCAACGCGCGGGCCGTGGCGGGCTCGTCCATGACATCGCCGCCCGCACGGCCGACGTATGCGGCCAGGCGCTCGCCCGCACGGGCCAGGCCCTCGCGGTAGAAGGCGTAGACGGCGGCGTACCGCGTCGGCAGGTGGCCCGGGTGCATGTCCCAGCCCTGGTAGTAGGCGCGCGCCAACGACCGCAGCACCAGCGAGTGGTGGAGCCGCCAGGCGTTGTGGACCTGCTCCTGGCCGCCCACCGGCAGCACGTTGGTGGAGCCGTCCGAGAGCCGCACGCCGGTCCCGGCCGCCGCCACCTGCATGACGGCCTTGGCGTGATCGGCGGCGGGGTGGTCCATGGCCTGGTAGGCGGCGCTGACCCCGCACGAGGCGCTGTAGTCGAAGGTTCCGTAGTGCAGCGAGGTGGCCCGGCCCTTTGCCGCGTCGATCATCCGCGCCACGGTGGCGCGGCCGTCGGCGCCCAGGATGGACTGGGTGGTCTCGATCTGGATCTCGAACCCGATCCGCCCCACGGCGAGGCCGTGCGCCTTCTCGAACTCCTCGCACAGCCGCACCATCGCCCCGACCTGCTCCGGGTAGGTCACCTTGGGCAGCGTCAGCACCAGTCCGCCGGGCAGCCCGCCCGCCTCGGCCAGGGTGGTCAGGAAGATGTCGAGGGTGCGGATGCCCCGGTCGCGTACGGCCGCCTCCATGCACTTCATCCGGATGCCCGCGCAGGCGGGAGCGGGGCCCTCGGCGCCGTCGGCGAGCGTGGCGGCGACCAGGCGCGCGGCCCGCACGGCTGCGGCGTCCTCCTCGTCGTCGGGGCGGGGGCCGTAGCCGTCCTCGAAGTCGATCCGCAGATCCTCGACGGGCTCGCTCCGCAGCTTCTCCCGTATCCGCTCGTGGACCGGACCGGCCAGCTCCTCGTCCATTCCGAGCACCCGCGCGAGCGCGCCCGGGTCGGGGGCGTGCGCGTCCAGCAGGGCGAGAGCCGCCTCGCCCCACTCGCGTACGGTGCTCGCCGTGACGGCGTCGGCGGGGACGTAGACGGTGTGCACGGGCTGGCGCGTCGGGGGCTCTCCCGGGTAGCGCCGGGCGAGTTCGGTGTCCACCGGCGCCAGCGCCCGCGAGATCCCCTCCACCACGGACGTGCCGAAGCTGGTGCTGACCGTACCGCCCTGCGACATCTGCGCTCCTCTTCACCGAACCCATCTCTCAACAAAACGTTGAAGATGCGTGGCGACGCTAATGGCGCTGTGACCTGGGAGTCAAGAGCCGGCCCCGACGGCCGCACCCGGCTGTTTCCGGTCGAGGTGGAGGCCCGGCGATCCGGCCACGGCGGCCGGCCCGCGGAGTCACGGGGGGCATCGCCGCAGGCCGCGGAGAACTCAAGCGTCACTTTGCGCCACTGATTCAATGCGAAACGTTACTGAAACGCGCGGGGTCGATGTGCTTTCCCCCGGCGAACTCGACAGACTCACGCTCGCCGATCCGGCACTTACCTTGAAAGCGGAAGGAAGCACACAATGCGGAAGACCGCACCCCGAAGCACCGCCCTCACCCTGGCGATCGCTGCGATGGGGTCCCTCGGCACACTCGCGTTCATGACCGCGCCCGCCCAGGCCGCGCCCGCGAAGGCCACCTCTCTCTACGCTCCCTCGGCCCTGGTCCTCACAGTCACCCAGGGGGACAGCGCCGCCGCGGCCCCCGAGCGCGCCGTCACCCTCAGCTGTACGCCCACCGCGACCGGCACCCATCCCGCCGCGGACACCGCCTGCGAGCAACTCCGCGCCGCCGGAGGTGACTTCGACGCCCTCAAGAGCGAGGGCGACCTGTACTGCACGAGGGAGTGGCGGCCGGTCGTGGTCACCGCCCAGGGCGTGTGGGAGGGCAAGCGCGTCGACCACGAGCGCACCTACGCCAACACCTGCGTGAAGAACGTCGAGGGCTCGTCCGTCTTCGCGTTCTGACCGGACGGGACGGACCGGCTGCCGCACAGGAGCCGCCCGCACACGGAGGGGCCCCGCACCACGATCTGGTGCGGGGCCCCTCATCCGTGCGCACTCGCGCGGGACGTGCTCAGCCCTTGCGGGTCTTGACCTCGTCCGTGAGCTGCGGAACGACCTCGAACAGGTCGCCGACGACGCCGTAGTCGACGAGGTCGAAGATCGGCGCCTCGGCGTCCTTGTTGATGGCGACGATGGTCTTCGAGGTCTGCATACCGGCCCGGTGCTGGATCGCGCCGGAGATGCCGGTGGCGACGTAGAGCTGCGGCGAGACGGACTTACCGGTCTGGCCGACCTGGTGGGAGTGCGGGTACCAGCCCGCGTCCACCGCGGCGCGCGAGGCGCCGACGGCCGCGCCCAGCGCGTCGGCCAGGTTCTCGATCAGCGGGAAGTTCTCCGCTCCGTTGACGCCACGGCCACCGGAGACCACGATCGCCGCCTCGGTCAGCTCGGGGCGGCCGGTCGACTCGCGCGGGGTGCGCGAGGTGACCTTGGTGCCGGTCGCCGCCTCGCCGAAGCTGACGGCGAGCTGCTCGACGGCACCGGCCGCCGGCGCCGCCTCCGGGGCCGCCGAGTTGGGCTTGACGGTGATGACCGGAGTGCCCTTGGTGATGCGGGACTTGGTGGTGAACGCGGCGGCGAACACGGACTGCGTGGTCACCGGACCCTCGTCACCGGCCTCCAGGTCCACCGCGTCGGTGATGATGCCGGAGCCGAGGCGGACGGCGAGCCGCGCCGCGATCTCCTTGCCCTCGGCGGAGGACGGCACCAGCACGGCCGCGGGCGAGACGGACTCGTAGGCGGCCTGGAGGGCGTCGACCTTGGGGACGACAAGGTAGTCGGCGAACTCGGGCGCGTCGGCGGCCAGTACGCGGGTGGCGCCGTACTCGCCGAGGATCTTGGCGGCGTCCTCGGCGTTCGGGCCGAGGTGCACGGCGACCGGCTCGCCGACCCGGCGGGCCAGGGTCAGCAGTTCGAGGGTGGGCTTGCGGACGGCGCCGTCCACGTGGTCGACGTAGACCAGAACTTCAGCCATGGGACTTCAATCTCCTGCGGTTACGAAGAGTTGGGCGGTTTGCGGGACGGCTGAGGCTCAGATGAACTTCTGCCCGGCCAGGTACTCGGCGAGCTGCTTGCCGCCCTCACCCTCGTCCTTGACGACGGTGCCCGCCGTGCGCGCGGGGCGCTCGGTCACGCCGTCGACCGTGGTCCAGGCACCCTCCAGGCCGACCTCGTCCGCCTCGATGTCCAGGTCGTCCAGGTCCAGCGACTCGACCGGCTTCTTCTTGGCGGCCATGATCCCCTTGAAGGAGGGGTAACGGGCCTCGCCCGACTGGTCGGTGACGGAGACGACGGCCGGGAGCTGCGCCTCCAGCTGCTCGGTGGCGGCGTCGCCGTCGCGGCGGCCGGTCACCTTGCCGTCCTCGACCGAGACCTCGGACAGCAGCGTCACCTGCGGGACACCCAGGCGCTCGGCGAGCATCGCGGGGAGGACGCCCATGGTGCCGTCGGTGGAGGCCATGCCGCAGACCACCAGGTCGTATCCGGTCTTCTCGACGGCCTTGGCGAGCACGTAAGAGGTGCCCAGGACGTCGGTGCCGTGCAGGTCGTCGTCCTCGACGTGCACGGCCTTGTCGGCACCCATGGACAGCGCCTTGCGCAGGGCGTCCTTGGCATCCTCCGGGCCGGCGGTCAGCACCGTGATCTCCGCGTCGTCGGCCTCGTCGGCGATCTGCAGAGCCTGCTCGACCGCGTACTCGTCCAGCTCGGAGAGCAGGCCGTCGACCGACTCGCGGTCGGTGGTCAGGTCCTCCGCGAAGTGCCGGTCACCGGTGGCGTCGGGCACGTACTTCACACAGACAACGATCCTCAAGCTCACGCCGGCTCTCCTACTGCTTCGACTTACGGGTCCCGGTCCGGTGGACCGGCGTCCGTCCACAATATTACTCGTCAGTACACCCAGCATGTTCCCCGTTCTCAAGGGCGTCGAACTGTGACGTTCCCAACGGGGAGAGTGACCGCTCCAACTCCATCACGCAGGGCGGTGCGAAGCGAGAGCCGTGGGAGGGGATCTGGATCACGCCGACCGGGCGGACGCCCCGGCTCCGGTCAGCCGACGGCGGTGCCCAGCGCGGCGATGACGTCGGCGCGGCGCGGCAGACCCGAGGCCCTGGTGACGACGCGGCCCGCCGCGTCGAGCACCAGCACCGTGGGGGTGGCGGTGATCTCCAGCTCGCGCACGAGGGACAGGTGCTCCTCGGCGTCGATCTCCACGTGTGCGACTCCCTCGACCATGGCGCTGACGTCGGCGAGGGTGCGGCGGGTGGCGCGGCAGGGCTGGCAGAAGGCGCTGGAGAACTGCACGAGCGTCGCCCGCTCCCCCAGCGCGGCAACCCCGAGCACCTCGGGCCCGAGCACCTCGGTCCTCAACACCTGGGCCTTGGCCACTTCGGCCCCGGCCGCCCCGGCGTCGGCCTGTTCCCGCTCGTCCACGAAGCCCTCCATTCCCGCGCGCTTATGGACAAGTGTGCCGCGAGGGTAGCCAGGCGCAGGGCTTTGGGGAACGATCTGGTGGAGCCAGAGGTTACGCATGCGTAAGTTCCGGCTGCCTGGACGGCCAGAACGGCCTGGCGGAAATTCCTCCCAGGTACCGAGACGAAGGGTTCCCCGACGTGGCAGATCTCCTCTACCCGCCGGTGATAGGCGCCGCACGAGCGTGGTTCAAGGCTCTCGACCTGCGCTTCGACATCCACGGCACCGAACATGTGCCCTCGCGCGGTGGCGCCGTACTGGTGAGCAACCACATCAGCTACCTGGACTTCATCTTCACCGGGCTCGCCGCCCGGCCCGCCAAGCGCCTGGTCCGGTTCATGGCGAAGGATTCCGTCTTCCGGCACAAGATCTCCGGGCCGCTGATGCGCGCGATGAAGCACATTCCGGTCGACCGCTCGCGCGGGGAGAACGCCTACGCGCACGCACTCAAGGCACTGCGCTCCGGCGAGATCATCGGGGTCTTCCCGGAGGCGACCATCTCCCGCTCCTTCACCCTCAAGGACTTCAAGTCGGGCGCGGCCCGGCTGGCGCAGGAGGCCCGGGTGCCGCTGGTTCCCATGGCCCTGTGGGGGACGCAGCGGCTGTGGACCAAGGGCCACAAGCGGGACTTCGGACGCCACCACCTGCCGCTCTCCATCCGGGTCGGCGAGCCGATGACCGCGGAGCAGGACGAGCCCGCGGCCGGCGTCACAGAGCGGCTGCGCGAGCGCGTCCAGGAGTTGCTGGAGGCGGCGCAGCACGCCTACCCGGCCACACCGAAGGGTGCGGCGGACTCCTGGTGGCAGCCGGCCCATCTGGGCGGCACCGCCCCGACCCCGGCCCAGGCCCGAGCGCTCTGAGACAAAGAGCGCTCGGGGCGTCCTCGGACGGCGGCGAGGCCGAGGCACTCCAGCAGCGCCTCGGCCTCGCCGTACCACTCCGAGCGGTCCCGGCCGCGAAACGGACGAGGCGCGAACGCCGCTAGAGCGCGGTGTCCAGCAGCCGCCACAGCTCGGCGCGGTCGGTGGCCCGGCGCAGCGCCCGCAGGATGACCGGGTGCGGCTCGGAGTGGAGCACCGGGTAGTCGCACTCCCCCTTCTCGGGGCGCACGGGCCAGGCGAGCTGCTCGCGGTCGAGGCGGAACTGCGCGTCCACACCTGGCTTGTTGCCGCGCGGATCCTGCCGGATCCAGCGCCCGCCGGGCAGCCGCATGGCGATCAGGCCGTGCAGGACATCCAGTTTCTGGTAGCAGAACCCCACGGGAACGCCCTCCGCGCGCAACAGCGCTGCCAGCGCGTGGGACTTGGCGTGACAGATCCCGGTCCGCTGCGCGAGGACGTCGGAGGCGCGCCAGGTGATGCGGGGATCGTCGGCATCCGCGGAGTGCGTAATGGTGTCGCGTACGAACTCGTAGGCGGCGCGTGCGTACTCGGCCAGATCGTCGGCGCCCGCACTCAGTCGGGCAGCCGTCTCACGGACGAGCGGGTGGGTGTGATCGACGGCGGAGTCGGCGGCCAGATAGGCCGAGTCGTCGGCGGTGAGCGGTGTCAGCTGCATGCCCGGTGAGCGTAGAGTGCGGCCCGCCGTATCTCAATTCTTTTACGGGTGGTCACATAATTATGCATTCGAATCAGCGGGCCATCTCCTCGCGCAGTGCGTCCAGGAACCCGTCGACGTCCGCCTCCGTGGTGTCGAAGGAGCACATCCAGCGCACGTCACCGGCCGCCTCGTCCCAGAAGTAGAAGCGGTAGCGCTTCTGGAGGCGTTCGCTCACATCGTGCGGGAGCCGGGCGAAGACGGCGTTGGCCTGGACGGGATACAGGATCTCCACCCCGTCGACGGAGCGGACGCCCTCGGCCAGCCTGCGGGCCATCGCATTGGAGTGCCGCGCGTTGCGCAGCCACAGGTCCCCGGACAAGAGCGCTTCCAACTGCACGGCGATGAAGCGCATCTTGGAGGCGAGCTGCATGGACAGCTTGCGCAGGTGCTTCATGTGGCGGACGGCGTCGGGGTTGAGCACGACGACGGCCTCGCCGAAGAGCATGCCGTTCTTGGTGCCGCCGAAGGAGAGGATGTCGACCCCGGCGGCGTTGGTGAAGGCGCGCATCGGGACGTCCAGCGCGGCGGCGGCGTTGGCGATGCGGGCACCGTCGAGGTGGACCAGCATGCCCCGCTCGTGCGCGTGCTCGCACAGGGCGCGTATCTCCTCGACCGTGTAGAGCGTGCCCAGTTCGGTGTTCTGCGCGAGCGAGACGACCTGCGGCATGGCGCGGTGCTCGTCGTCCCAGCCGTACGCCTCGCGGTCGATCAGCTCGGGGGTGAGCTTGCCGTCCTCGGTGGGCACGGTGAGCAGCTTCAGCCCGCCGACGCGCTCGGGGGCTCCGCACTCGTCGACGTGGATGTGCGCGGAGTCGGCGCAGATCACCGCGCCCCAGCGGTCGGTGACCGCCTGGAGCGCGACGACGTTGGCGCCGGTGCCGTTGAAGACGGGGAACGCCTCGGCGCGCCGTCCGAAGTGACTGCGGATGACGGCCTGGAGGTGCTCGGTGTACTCGTCGGCGCCGTAGGCGGACTGGTGGCCGCCGTTGGCGACGGCGAGCGCCGCCAGGATCTCCGGATGCGCGCCCGCGTAGTTGTCGCTGGCGAAGCCGCGCACCTCGGGGTCGTGGCGGCGCCGGGCGTCCGTGGCCGCGGCGGCCCCCGCGGACGACGCGGACGAGGGGTTCAGGGCTTGGGCGTCAGCCACAGGCGGGTTCCGTTCAGCTCTTCGGTGGGCTTGGTCCAGGTACCGGCTACGGCCTCCGCCAGATCCTTGACGTCCGTGAAACCGGCGAACTTCGCGTTCGGCCGGTCGGCCCGCATCTGGTCGTTCACCAGCGCCTTGACCACCAGGATGGCAGCGGCGGCGGGCGGGCCGCTCTCGCCCCCCGCCTTGTGGAAGGCATCACCCAGCGCGAGCGTCCAGGCTTCGGCCGCGGCCTTGGAAGCGGCGTAGGCGGCGTTGCCCGCCGTGGGCTTGCCGGCCCCGGCGGCGCTCACCAGCAGAAACCGCCCGTACCCTGAGCGCTCCAGCGGCCCCTCGAAGGCGAGCGAGGTGTGCTGGAGCGTACGGATGAGGAGGCTGTGCAGCGTGTCCCAGTCCGCGAGGTCGGTCTCGGCGAACGAGGCCGAGCCGCGCCAGCCGCCCACCAGGTGCACGAGGCCGTCGACCCGGCCGAACTCCTTCTCGGTCTTGTCCGCCCATGCCCTGGTCTCCTCCAGGCTCAGCAGGTCGACGGTGTCGCCCGTGACCGTCGCCCCACCGTGGGCGAACCGCGCCGCGTCCACCGCGTCGGCCAGCCGCTCGGCGTCCGCGTCGGAGGCCACGACGACGGCGCCCTCCTCGGCCAGCCGCAGCAGCGTGGCGCGCCCCGCGGGCCCCGCCGCGCCGGCGACCGCGACCACGGCCCCCTGGAGCCTGCCCTCACCGTTTCCCTCGTAGCCACGCTTCGTCGTCGTGTCCGTCATGGTCGCCTCCTCGCGCCCGGCATTCCGCTGTCCGCTCACGCCGCGGCGGCCTGAGCCGGGCTGCTGTGGGCGGTGATCCCCTGCGTCGATGCGATCACACTCCGGAGCTTCTTCGCGAGTGCCTCATAGAACATGCTGAGCGGAAACTCATCCGGAAGCACCTCGTCCACCAGCTTGCGCGGCGGGAGGGTCAGATCGAGCGCGTCGGGGCCCTTGGCCCAGGTGGAGCCCGGGTGCGGCGCCAGGTAGGTGGAGACCAGCTCGTACGCCTTGAACCAGTGCACCAGCTTGGGCCGGTCGATGCCGGCGCGGTAGAGCGTCTCGATCTCCTCACGCAGGGCGACGGTGACCTGGCGGGCGCGGTCCCAGTCGATGCTGAGGCTGTTGTCGGTCCAGCGCAGCGCGTCGTGCTGGTGGAGGTAGGCGAAGAGCAGCTGGCCGCCCAGACCGTCGTAGTTGCGCTTGCGCTCACCGGTGACGGGGAAGCGGAAGAGACGCTCCAGGATCATCGCGTACTGCACGTCGCGACCCTGCGGGAAACCGTCGGCCTCCAGCTTCACGCCCTCGTGGAAGGCGGTCAGGTCGCAGCGCAGCTCCTCCAGGCCGTACATCCAGAACGGCTGCCGCTGTTTGATCATGAAGGGGTCGAAGGGCAGGTCGCCGTGGCTGTGGGTGCGGTCGTGGACCATGTCCCAGAGCACGAAGGCCTGCTGGCAGCGCTCCTGGTCGGCCAGCATCTCCTGGGCGTCCTCGGGCAGTTCGAGACTGGTCACGCCGCAGGCCGCCTGGACGACGCGGCGGAAGCGGGCCGCCTCGCGGTCGCAGAAGATGCCGCCCCAGCTGAAGCGCTCGGGCGCCTCGCGCACGGCGATGGTCTCGGGGAAGAGGACGGCGGAGTGCGTGTCGTATCCCGAGGTGAAGTCCTCGAAGGCGATGCCGCAGAACAGCGGGTTGTCGTAACGGGTGCGCTCCAGCTCGGCCAGCCAGTCGGGCCACACCATGCGCAGCACGACCGCTTCGAGGTTGCGGTCGGGGTTGCCGTTCTGGGTGTACATCGCGAAGACGACCAGGTGCTGAAGGCCGTCGGCGCGCCCCTGCGCGGGCTGGAAGGCGAGCAGCGAGTCCAGGAAGTCGGGGACGCCGAATCCGCCGTCGGCCCAGCGGCTCAGGTCGGCCGCGAGCGCGCGGTGGTACGCGGCGTCGTGCGGCAGCAGCGGGGACAGCTCCTCGACGGCGGCGATCACGCGGTCCAGCTCCTCGCGCACGGCCTCCCGCGTGGGCGCGCCCTCGGCCTCGAAGTCGATGGACCCGTCCTTGGACTGGGCGGGCCTGACGGCTTCGACGGCCGCCTTCAGCGCGCCCCAGGCGGGGTGTGCCACCACACTGTCGGACGGCGAAACGCCGCCCTCGGCGGGCGTCGGCGAAAAAATTTCCGTCATATTGACCCCTCCACAGAAGAAACTCGCGTACAGAAACCGTATACACGAGAGTGTCCTTCTCTCAAGGGGAAGTGCCAGGAGACTATGCGGTGAGACCGGGGTCACCGCCGTCGTTCTTCCTGCACACAGGGGTCACGGCGACAGTCTTTCCCAGTTCCGTCACGGCCCCCGCCGCCTCGCCACCACAGCCGAAGTCTGACGGCCCGCCGCCCCCGCCCGGTGCCGTTAGTCTGGCGGGCGCGCTCCGCGTGCCCCTCCGGGCGGCCCGCCGGCGCGAGCCTGCCACCATTGATCGCCACATGATCACCGCACGAAAGCGAGAGCGCCCCGTGCCAATGCTCACCGTCGGACACCGTGGAGTGATGGGCGTCGAGCCCGAGAACACCCTGCGCTCCTTCGTCCGCGCCGAACGCGAAGGGCTCGACGTCCTGGAGCTGGACCTGCATCTGAGCAAGGACGGCGAGCTGGTGGTGATGCACGACGCCGACGTGGCGCGCACGACCGACGGCAGCGGGCCCATCGGCGACTTCACACTCGCCGAGCTGCGTGAGCTGGACGCGGGCGAGGGTGAGCGGGTGCCGGTCTTCGACGAGGTGGTCGACGCGGTGAGCAGCCCCCTCCAGGCGGAGATCAAGGACAGGGCCGCCGCACAGGTGCTGGCCCGGACGATCGAGAAGCGCGGCCTGCACGAGCGGGTGACCGTGATCTCCTTCCACGCGGAGGCCCTGCGCGAGACCCGCGAACACCTGCCCGACATCCCCCTCGTGCTGGTGGCGGGCCGCTCCTCGCCGACGGCGCCCGAGCGGGCCGAGGAGCTGGGCGCCGGGATGATCTCGCTGGAGCTGGAGCACGTGGACGAGGACGTCGTCCAGCGCGCCCACGCGCGCGGCATCAAGGTCATCAGCTGGACCGTCAACACGGACGAGGACCTCGCCCGCGCCCGTGGGCTGGGCCTGGACGGCGTGGTGACGGACATGCCCGAGATCAGCCGGGCCGTCGGCGCCCTCTCGTGAGCGGCTGCCCCCGGCCCGGCAGGACCGGCCCGGGGGCGCTCCGTCCCGTCAGCTCAGCGGCTTGACCAGCAGTTCGAAGGCCAGGTCGGACCGCTGGGGGATGCCGAAGCGCTCGTCGCCGTAGGGGAACGGGCTGAGCTGCCCCGTACGGGTGTAGCCGCGCCGCTCGTACCAGGCGATCAGTTCCTCGCGCTGCTGGATGACCTGCATCTGCATCCGCTCCGCGCCCCACTCGGCGCGCACGGTGCGCTCCGCCTCGGCCAGCACGGCGCGGCCCAGGCCGCCGCCCTGGAGGCCGGGATCGACGGCGAACATGCCGAAGTAGGCGTCCACGCCGCGGTGTTCGAGCTGGCAGCAGGCGACGACCTCACCGTCGCGCTCGACGACGAGCATGATGCTCTTGGGGTCCCTGACGACGGCGCCGACCCCGTCCGGGTCGGTGCGCTGCCCGTCCAGCAGGTCGGCCTCGGTGGTCCAGCCGGCGCGGCTGGCCTCACCCCGGTAGGCGGACTCGACGAGCGCGGTGAGCGTGGGGATGTCGGCCTCGGCAGCCGTGCGGAAGGTGAGGGACGCGTTGCCCTGCTGTGCGGTGTCGCTCATGTCTGCGGAGCCTATCCGGGTGCGGAGAACTACAGTGCGGGGGCATGGTGCATGTACTGAGCAGCCGGGTGCTGCTGCGGCCCGCCGACCCCGACAGGTCACGGGCCTTCTACGGCGAGCAGCTGGGCCTGGAGATCTCCCGCGAGTTCGGGACGGGCCCCGAGCGCGGGACCGTCTATTTCCTGGGCGGCGGCTTCCTGGAGGTCTCCGGACGCTCCGCCGGGCCGCCCACCCCCACCCTCCAGCTCTGGATGCAGGTCGCGGACGCCGAGGCGGCCCACGAGGAGCTGACGGCGGCGGGCGTGGAGGTGCTGCGGGAGCCCGTCAAGGAACCCTGGGGCCTGATCGAGATGTGGATCGCGGACCCGGACGGGCACCGGATCGTGCTGGTCCAGATCCCCTCGGACCACCCGCTGCGCTCCCGCCCGGGGATCTGAGCGTTCCCCCTGCCCCGCGTACGGCGAGGAGGTGCCGGGGGGGCCTGAGCCGTGGTGCCGGAGACGCCGGAAGCGGCACCGGTGTGGACTTTGGGTGTCTGCTCCCCCGTTGCGTCCGTGCGCTCCCGTATGCCGTGCGGGGGCGGGCAGCCTCTTGCGCAGGCGGGCGGGAGGTGGGCGATGCACGGCCCTGCCACGATCGGCTGGCTGTTGGTGGCGCTCTGCGCGATCACGGGCGTCTCCTGTGCGCTGCGGGCGAGAGAGGCGGCGGACCGGCAGCCGCGCGCGGACGCGGTCAGCGAGGCGCTGATGGGCTTCGGCATGGCACTCATGGCCGTCCCCGCGCTGTGGAGCGCGGAGCCGCTGTCCCCCACGCTGCTGGCCTGGCTCTTCGCCACCGCGTTCGGCGCCCTGGCGGCGCGCGAGCTGTGGTCGCTCGGCGGACGGCGCGGCGCGGGCCCGGGTGAGCGAGGCCCGGTCCATCTGCACCATGTGGTCGGCGCCCTGGCGATGGTCTACATGTCGCTCGCGATGGCCACCGGCGCGTCCCCGGGCACGTCGCAGGGCCCGGCGCCGCCGCACCACGCGGGCGCGGGCGGCATTCCGCTGCTGACGGGCGCGCTGCTGGCGTACTTCGCGGTCTACGTGCTGTGGGGCGGAGCCCGGGTGATGCCCTCCGGCACGGCGGCAGGGGCGCAGTGGGCGGGCGCGGCTGCGGCCACAGGCACCGGCACCGGCACCGGTGCGAGAGGGGCCTGTCCAGGGGGTGTCGCGCACCGGGCCGGGGTGGCCACCGGGTGCAGGGTGGCGATGGGTGCGGGCATGTTCGCGATGCTGCTGACGCTGTGAGCGGGCTGCTGACGCTGCGGGCGGACCGCTGACGCTGCGGGCAGACCGCGCGGCAGGACGAGCCCTGCCCGCACGTGAGGCACGTCACTTCTGCACCGAAGGATGTATGGCGGCGTCGGGCAGGCCTTCTAGGCTGTGGCCCATGATGGTCCCGCTCACGCTGATGGCGCTCGCCCTGCTCGCCGCGGGCCTTGCGCCACGCGTTCTGACCCGCAGTTCGTGGCCGGACCGCGAGCCGGTGCTCGCGCTGTGGGTGTGGCAGTGCGTGGTAGGGGCCGTCCTGCTGTGCTGTCTGCTGGCGATGGCGCTCTCCGGTGCCGCCGCTTTCGAGGTCGTGCGCAGTCACGTCTTCGCGGGTGCTCCGCACGGCGTCGTCGAGGCGTACGCCTCCGGCACCTACGCCCCCTGGGCCGGGGCCCTGTCGCTGCTGCTGGCGTGCGGGGGCGCGTGGACCGGCGCGATGCTGCTGCGGGAGGTCAGGGACGCGCGCGCCCGGCGGCGCGGGCGCCGGGCCGACCTTCGCGAGCGCGCGCCCCAACTGCCGGGTGAGGAAGCTCCGTCGGGCGACCGGCTGGTGGTGCTGGAGGGCGAGAAGCCGGACGCGTGGTGGCTGCCGGGCGCGGCGCCGCAGCTCGTCATCACCACGGCGGCGCTGCGCCGCCTCAAGGGCCGGCAGCTCGACGCCGTCCTGGAACACGAACAGGGCCACGCGCGCGCCCGTCACGACTGGCTGCTGCACTGCTCCTCGGCGCTGGCCACCGGCTTCTCCCGGGTACCGGTCTTCGCGGGCTTCCGCGACCAGGTGCACCGTCTGGTCGAACTGGCCGCCGACGACGCCGCGTCCCGCCGCTACGGACGGCTGACAATCGCCCTCGCGCTGGTCGGACTCAACGAGGACCGGGGCGTGTTCGGCCCGTGCCCCGCTCCCCTGGCGCTGGTGCCCCAGCGTGTGCAGCGGCTGCTCACGCCCCCGTCGAGGCTGTCGGTCGGCCGCAGACTGCGTATGACCGCCGTGGCCTCCCTGGTGCCCGTCGTCCCGGTGCTGGTGGCCTTCGCACCCGGGCTGTCGGCACTGCACTAGATCCGGCCACGGATCCGGTGGACAGCCCCCTGGCGGATCCCGTGCGCACGCACGTCAGGGATTCCGCGCGGCCGAAGTGCGCGCGGGGCTTGTGCCATGACGGGTCCCGCGGGTGATGATCGAGTGCATGTACCGTCCAACTCCGCCCCCGCCAGGAGCACGACACCTGAAGGTCGCCGCCGCGCTCGGCGTCCTCGCGGTCCTCGCCATGGCCCTGACCGCCGTCGAGTGGCGCCCCCTGCGCACTCTCGACACCGACGTCGCGAACGGGCTGCACTCGTCCGCGCTCGACCACCCGGGCCTGACACGGACGGCCAGAGTGCTCACCGACTGGGTGTGGGACCCGTGGACGTTCCGGCTGCTGCTCGCGGTGGTGGTCGTGGGACTGCTGTGGCGCGGGGAGCAGCTGCTCGCGCTGTGGATGGCGGGCACCGCTCTCGTCGGCTCAGGGATCCAGCAGGGGTTGAAGGCCGCACTCGGGCGGGAGCGGCCCAAATGGCGGGAGCCGGTGGACTCTGCGGAGTACGCCGCGATGCCGTCCGGGCACGCGCTGACGGCGGCGCTGGTGTGTGTACTGCTGCTGTGGCTCCTGCGTACCAGGGGCACGCCGCCCGCCGGAATCTGGTGGCCTGCGGTGGCGCTGGCCTGTGTGTCCGTCATCGGCGTGGCCTTCACCCGGGTGTGGCTCGGTGTGCACTGGCTGACGGACACGCTGGTGGGGGTGGCGCTGGGCACGGCGATCGGCCTCGCGGCAGCCGCGGGCTGGACGACGCTGGGGCCGGGAGCCCGGGAAGCGGCACAGCGGGAGCCGCAGGGCCAGGGCTGACTGGCGGCGCGCGCGGCGTTCGAAGCGACGGGGCACCCCGCACCGAACGCCGCGTGTCAGCGGGATCAGCCGCGATCAGCCCGGATCGGCCTTCTCGGCCGGTCAGTTCTTGCGCGCCACGGCGCCCACGTTGTCGACCTCGTCCGGCTCTCCGAAGGGCAGCGCCTCGGGGCGCCAGCGCGAGACGGAGACCAGGCCGGGCTCCAGGACCTCCAGGCCGTCGAAGAAGCGGGCGATCTGCTCCTTCGTGCGGTTGATACGGGGGTTGTCGCTGGTGCGGTTCCACTGCTTCACCATCCTCCGCACGGCCTCGGGGTTGACGACCTCGGCGGAGTCGCTGAAGACAAGACAGCTGCCGGAGGGCAGCGCGTTCATCAGCTTCCCCACCGCCTCGTAGGCGCTGTCGTCCGGGAGGTGGGCGACGACTCCGAGCAGCATGAGGGCGACAGGTTCGCCGAAGTCCAGGATCTGCGCCGCGCCCCGGAGGATCGCGTCGGGATCCCGCAGGTCCGCGTCGATGTAGTGGGTGACGCCTTCGGGCGTGCTGGTCAGCAGGGCGCGGGCGTGGGTGAGCACGAGGGGGTCGTGGTCGACGTAGACGATCCGGCAATCCGGCGCGACGCGCTGTGCGACCTCGTGGGTGTTGTCGACGGTGGGCAGCCCCGTCCCCACGTCCAGGAACTGCCGGATGCCCAGCTCTCCGGCGACGAGCCGGACGGCGCGGCAGAGGAAGGCGCGCTGGGCGCGTGCCGTCTCGACGATGCCGGGGTTCTGGGCGGCGATCTCGTCCCCGACCTGCCGGTCGACGTCGTAGTAGTCCTTGCCGCCGAGCCAGTAGTTCCAGATCCGCGCCGAGTGCGGCACGGTCTCGTCGATCTCCCGGGGATCCGGTTTCGGACTGTCGGTCATGGGTCTTCCCGCCCTCCGCGCGCCTTCCGTCCCGCACAACCTATCCGCGGGCGGGGCTGACATACTCCCGATCATGGCGACATTACAGAACGGCACCTCCCAAGCGTCGGCCGTCATGTTCGACTTCTCCGGAACCCTGATGCGGGTGGAGTCGGTGGCGGACTGGCTGAACGGGGTGCTGGAGAGCACGGGAATCGAGATGTCCCAGCCGCAGCTCGACCGGTGCGCCACGCTCCTGGAGGAGGCCGGGGCGCTGCCCGGAGGCGCGAAGCCCCGCGAGATCCCGGAAGGGCTGCGCGAGCTGTGGCACACGAGCGACCTCAGCTCGCGGGAGCACCGGACCGTCTACACCGCGCTGGCCCGCCAGGTGCCGCTGCCGAAGCCCGAGTTGTACGACGCGCTGTACGACCGCCACATGTCACCGGATGCCTGGCAGCCCTACCCGGACACGGCCGAGGTGCTCCGGACGCTGCACGCACACGGGGTACCAGTGGCCGTCGTGAGCAACATCGGCTGGGATCTGCGGCCCGTCTTCCGGGCGCACGGTCTGGACCCTTACATCAGTGCCTACGTGCTCTCCTTCGAGCACGGTGTCCAGAAGCCGGAGTCCCGGCTGTTCCGCGTCGCGTGCGAGGCACTGGGGAGCGCTCCGGAGCACACGCTGATGGTGGGGGACGACGAGAGGACGGACGGGGGCGCGACGCGGATCGGCTGCGCGGTGCGGATGGTGCGTCACCTGCCGGTCGGTGAGCGCCCGGCCGGGCTGCTGTCCGCGCTGGAGGGCGCCTGGCGGCCCCGGGTCGGTACGCGGGAGGCCGGGGGCGGCGGCGCGAACCCGGGCCGGGACGGGGCTGGTTGAGGCGGATTCCCCTGGAGTCCCGGTCGGGGGGCGACTGCCGTCGGGGCAGACTAAAACCGATACCGGGGCGATCCCCCGCGTCGCCCCGATATCGGCCGCTGCACCGGGCACCTGAACCGTGGCGCGGAGGCGGATACCCGAAGTCGTGCTGAGTATATTGGCTGCCAGCCAGTCAACGCAGGAGTTACAGCATGTCCCCCCGGAGCGCATCGGTCAATGAAGAGTTGCGCCGACGCTCGCGCGAGCGCCTGCTTCAGGCGACCGTCGAGCTGGTTGCCGAACGCGGTTACGAGGCGACGACATTGGGCGATATCGCGGACAAAGCAGGCTCGGCTCGCGGGCTGATCTCCTACTACTTCCCGGGCAAGCGCCAGCTCTTCCAGTCCGCCGTGCACCGGTTGATGCATCTGACGCTGGCCGAGGCGCTGGAGCGGCCCCCGCTGCCCGAAGACAGCGGCTCGGGGCAGGAGTCGCTGGCACGCGCGATCGACGCCGTGCTGGGCCTGGCCCACGACGAGCCGGTGCTCATGCGCGCGCACATGGCCGGGATGCTCCAGCAGGAGGGCTTCGTGCAGTGCGACGAGCAACAGCGCCTGGCGTCCTTGCTCCACTCCACGTTGGCCCGCTACGGCTCTCCCGACCCGGATACCGACTATCCGCTGCTGCGTGCCAATTTGATGGGCGCGGTGGTCGCGGTGCTGCTGCCGGGGGCGCCGATGCCGCTGGAGCGGCTGCGCGGCGAGCTGTTCGCGCGCTACGGGCTCGACTGGGGGCAGGGCCGGCCACCGCCGGGACGCGCCTGGGATGCTTCATCCGGTTGAGCCGCTGCTCCGGGAAGTGCCGCTGCGTCCGGTGGGGTCGCTCCATCCGATGGCCGGTGGGGTCGCTCCATCCGGTGGATCGCTTCGTCCGGCGCCGATGTCGCACCATCCGGGGCCGGCGGCCGTGCGGCCAGGACCGGGGTCCTGAGCCGCACGGCGGGCGGAGTCAGCGGTAGTGGGGCTGTGTCTGGACGTTGAGTTCGCTCATCCGGACGCCCTTGGCGCTGTCGGTACGCCGGTCGTCGATGCGCAGGACGTCGAAGCCCTTGGTCATGTCGTTCGAGTAGATGTGCCCGTTGTAGTAGTAGGCGGACCAGGAGCCGCCGCCCACCAGGGTCGTCTCGGATATCGGGCCGCGCTCGAAGTATCCGATCTCACGGGGCTTGGCGGAGTCGGTGAAGTCCCACACCGAGACTCCGCCCTGATACCACGCCTGCACCATGATGTCGCGGCCCTTGGCGGGTATCAGGGAGCCGTTGTGGGCGACGCAGTTCTCGGTCTCGGCCTGGTGGCGGGGGATCTTGAAGTAACTCTTGAAGACGAGCTTGCGCTTGTCGCCCTTGCCCTTGAGGTCGTAGATGCCGTCGGCACCCTTCTGGTCACCGGTCCCGGCGTTGCAGGTGGGCGCGCCGCCACCGCCGAGTTCATCGGTGAAGATGACCTTGTTGCCGGTCTTGTTGAAGGTCGCGGAGTGCCAGAAGGCGAAGTTCTCGGTGTCCTCCACGCGGTCGAGCACCCGCGGCTTCTCCGGGTTCTTGATGTCCATCAGGATGCCGTCACCCATGCACGCCCCCGCGGCCAGCTTCAGCTTCGGGTAGGAGGTGATGTCGTGGCATCCGGTCGTCGCGCTGGAGCGCGGCTTGTCGGGGTCGCCGGGGAAGCCGCCGTCGGGGAAGAGCACGGGGAAGTCGATGACCTTGGCCTTCTTCGGCTGCGTACGGGGCACCTTGACGATGGAGATGCCGTCGTGCGGAGGCTGGCAGTCGGGGAAGGACGCGTCGGGCGAGTAGGACGACACGTAGACGTACACGTTCTTGCGGTCCGGCACCAGCGTGTGGGTGTGCGACCCGCAGGAGGTCTCCACGGCGGAGACGTACTTCGGGTTCTTCTTGTCGCTGATGTCGAAGATCTTCATGCCCTCCCAGGAGCTCTTCTCCGTGGGCGGCGCCGTCTCGCTGTCGCAGGAGTTGTCACTGCGCGAGGAGTCGGTGGAGAGGAAGAGCAGGTTCCCCGAGACGGAGATGTCGTTCTGGGAGCCGGGGCACAGGACCTGGCTGACGACCTTGGGAGCCTTTGGCCTGCTGATGTCGTAGACGGTGAACCCGTCGTAGTTGCCGGCGAACGCGTACCTGCCCTGGAAGGCCAGGTCCGAATTGGTGCCCTGGAGCGCGCCCTTGGGCAGGTTCGTCAGATGCGAGATGTTGTCGCTGTGCACGATCTCGTCCTGGCCGGGGATGTCGCCCTTGCGGATCGCCTCCTCGGTCTGGGCCCGGTCCCGCTCGGAGACCTTCTTCGGTGCGCGCGGCGAGTCCCCGGGGTCGGGTGTCGCCGCGGCGGGGCCCGCGGTGAACAGCGCGGCCAGCAGGCCGAGCACCACCACGGCCACGGCGCCCGGCCGCCTGCGCGGCCGGACGGGTCTGTGGTTCGAGGTCACTGCTACCTCCCTTGGATCCGCCCGTCTCCCTTCGTGGTGGGACGGCAGCGGATTCCGGCAGTATGACCCGCGCCATGTACATCTCAACAGGGGCAACCGAGGCTGTCATCGGACGTCTTGGCACCCTCGACCGTCTTTACGCCCCGCCCCTCCACCCCCCACTCTCGAAACAGCGCCACCGCTGCTCCCACCCCTTCCGCACCCCGGAGGACCGTGTGACCGACCGTCACAGAGCCCGTAGCCGCCGTACCCAGGGCGCGCTCGGTGCCGTCATGCTCGCCCTGACGCTGGCCGCGCTGCCGGCGCTGTCCGCCTGCTCCAGCGAGGCGGACAGCGAGAAAGCATCGGACCAACCACCCGTCGTGGCGCCGGGGAAGCCCGGTGAGGAAGCGGAGACGCTCTCCCCCGAGAAGGCCAGGGAGAAGTCGGGCGGCGACACCAAGCCGAGCGCGGCGGACTTCACCTACGCGACGATGATGATCGAGCACCACAAGCAGGCCGTGGTGATGACGGATCTCGCACCCGAACGTGCCTCCAGCGCCGCGGTGCGCAAGCTCGCCTCCCGCATCGGGGCGGGCCAGGGACCCGAGATCAAGGCCATGCAGGGCTGGCTCAAGCAGAACCGCAAGGCGAAGGGCAGCCCCTCGCGCGGCGGCGGTCACGAGCAGCACGCACAGCACGACGGCAACAACGACCACAGCGGCCACAGCACCGGCGGCGCGCACGGGAGCGGCGGCAAGCACGCAAGCGGCGGGGACGGGGGCGGGCACGCGGAGCACGAGGGCCACGCGGCAACCATGCCGGGCATGGCCACTCCGGCGCAGCTCAAGCAGCTGCGGGCGGCCGACGGGAAGGCGTTCGACCAGCTCTTCCTCACGTTGATGACCACCCATCACAGGGGCGCCATCACCATGGCCACCAAGCTCATGGAGGACGGCAACGACGTGCGCGTGGAGGAGATGGCGACGGACGTCATGGCCCAGCAGCGCGCCGAGATCACACGGATGGGCAAGCTGCACTGAGGCCCCGCCCCGCCCACCCACCGGAGGCCGGAAGCCGGACGCCGGACACCTACCGTTCAGCCAACAGCCGTCGGACGTGGCTCGGCGTTCAGCGCCCGACGCGGCTCCCCGGGGTCAGCGCCGGGCGTGACGCGGCGTCAGCAGACCGGCGTCGCGTGCGCCCGCGATGACGCGGAGGGACTTGCGACGGCCGTGCCCCGTCGCCCCCATGACGGCCAGCACCGGGTCCTGGCCCCGCTCCTGGGCCGCGCGGTACGCCTCCGCCGCCGCCCGCCGGGCGGCCTGCCCCCTGGGCACCGCCGGACGTGTCCGGGCCCTGGAGCGCACCTCGGGCGCCGCGGTCCGCAGGACACAGGCGCCGGTGACCCGCACGGTCGGCCCGGTCTCCGGAGGCCGGATGGCGGAGGGGCAGACGTCCGCCAGCGGCTCCCCGATCCAGGCGGCCAGCCCCGCGAAGCCCTGGAGCGTCAGCGGCGGATCGGCCCGCAGTTCCTCCAGCCTGACCTTGCCCTCGACGACGGCGGCCAGCACCTCCACGCTGGAGCCGTCCGGGAGCGTCAGCCTGACCTCGAACCAGGGAGGGAGGCCGTCGGCGCTTCCGGAGCTTCGCGGTACGCCGCTTGAGCCTCGTGGTACGCCATGCGGGGCATCGCCGGGCGCGTCGGGGTCCACCGCACTCTCTGCCGCGGCCCCGTGCACGCCGGTATCCGTCCCGGCCCGCGCGCCTGTGCCGTAGCCCTGGAGTTCCCAGACGGGCCACAGCTGTGCGGGGGCCTCCGGCTGTGGCGCGGAACCGCCGGTCTCGTAGGGATAATTCGATGAGTAAGAGGATCTCTCCGACACGTCGGCACCGTAGCCCTCGCCGCTCGCGCCGGTCCGGGCGGCACGCACGGCCCCGGGAGACGGCACCCCTATTGCCGGACGGCGGCACGCCCCGAACGGCCCACCCGCTCCGCCTACACGGGTCTTCCCACCCCTCCCCTCCCCCGTGCTCCGGTGCGATCCTGGAATCCCGGCGGGAAGGAGCACTGCCGTGCCGCCTGTTCCCACGCACTCAGCCCCGTTCCGCGTCGCCGTCGTCGGTGCGGGCCCCAGCGGGGTCTACGCCGCCCAGGGCCTGGTCGGGAGCGAGGAGAGCCCGCTGACCGCGGTCGATGTGCTCGACCGGCTGCCGTGCCCCTACGGACTCGTGCGCTACGGGGTGGCGCCGGACCACGAGAAGATCAAATCGCTCCAGCGCAGTCTCCGCACCGTCCTGGAGCACCCCCGGGTGCGCTTCCTCGGCAACGTCGGGGTGGGCCCCGGCGGGGTGCGCGCCCGCGAACTGCTGGAGATGTACCACGCGGTGGTCTACTGCGTGGGCGCCGCGAAGGACCGCAGGCTGGGCATCCCGGGCGAGGATCTGCGCGGCAGCCACTCGGCGACCGACTTCGTGTCCTGGTACAGCGCTCATCCGGACGCAGCCGACGGCGACTTCGCGCTCGGGGCGCGCTCGGCGGTGGTCATCGGGGTCGGGAACGTCGCGGTGGACGTCGCCAGGGTGCTGGCCAGGGGCGTCGAGGAACTGCGCCCC
Organism: Streptomyces sp. NBC_01775; assembly: GCF_035917675.1. Taxonomy (NCBI): domain Bacteria; kingdom Bacillati; phylum Actinomycetota; class Actinomycetes; order Kitasatosporales; family Streptomycetaceae; genus Streptomyces; species Streptomyces sp. NBC_01775. Next base: position 261,123 of record NZ_CP109104.1, read on the forward strand.
ACCGACATCCCCCAAGCGGCGCTGGAGAGCCTGGAGCGCAGCACCGTGGGTGAGGTCTCCATGATCGGCAGGCGCGGCCCCTCACAGGCGAAGTTCACCACCAAGGAGCTGAGGGAACTGGGGGCGCTGCCCGGTGTCGAGGTCTCCGTACGGGAGGAGGAGCTGGCTCTCGATCCCGCGTACGAGTCACCCGAGGGGCTGCCCGCGGCGGCGCGCCGCAACGTCGCCGTGCTGCGGGACTGGGCGCTACGGGGTGCGGGCGGGGCGACGGTGGCCGGCGGTGCCGCGTCCGGCTCTGGGCCTGGGGCCGGCTCCGGGTCCGGGCGGGTCGCACGGAGGCTCGGGCTGCGGTTCTTTCTGAGGCCGGTGGAGATCCTGGATGACGGCGCGGGCGCGGTGCGTGCCGTGCGCTTCGAGCGGACAGCGCCGGACGGACAGGGCGGCGTCGCGGGGACGGGGGTCCACGAGGAGATCGAGACGCAGCTCGTGTTCCGTTCCGTCGGCTACCTCGGCTCACCGCTGGACGGACTCCCCTTCGACGAGCGGAGCGGCACGGTGCCGCACACCGCCGGCCGGGTGCTGCGCGAGGGCGCGCCCTGCCCCGGCGAGTACGTCGCCGGATGGATCAAGCGGGGCCCGACCGGGGTCATCGGCACCAACCGCCCCTGCGCGAAGGAGACCGTCGGATCGCTCCTCGCGGATGCCGCGGCCCTCCTGGGGACGCGGGGCCCGCTGCCCGGCGACCCGCTGGAGGCGCTGCGCGCGGCCGGGCACCAGCCGGTGGAGTGGCCGGGCTGGCTGGGGATCGAGGCGGCCGAGAGCGAACTGGGCCGCAGCCTCGCCCGCTCCACGGTCAAGATCCCGGACTGGGACGGGCTGCGGGCCGCCGCCGGGCTGGGCATCTGAAGCCGGACCGGGCCGCCTCCATGGTCGGGCCGGGCGCCGCTGTTGCCGGACCGGGCGTCTGTGTGGCCTGGCCGGGCCTGTCCATGGCGGGGCCGGGCGGCCGAGGCCCCCTGTCGGCCGGCACTCGGCGCCCCGTGTGACCTGTGCGGACAACACCATTTGTGGGCGATTGTCAGTGGCCGGGTGCAGACTGTCCGATACCTCAGACAACGACGTCTCGAAGGCGGTGTCCGGCATGGCGGATGTACTGCTCGCGGTAGGTACGAAAAAGGGCCTGTTCCTCGCACGGCGGGAGACGGGGCGCAGGGGCGAGGGCGGCTGGGACTTCACCGGTCCGCACTTCAACGCCCAGGCCGTCTACTCCTTCAGCATCGACCGGCGCGGCTCCGGCCCGCCGAGACTGCTCGCCGGTGGCGACAGCGCGCACTGGGGCCCTTCGGTCTTCCACTCCGACGACCTTGGCAAGACGTGGTCCGAGCCCCAGCAGCCACCGGTCAAGTATCCGGCGGACACCGGCGCTTCGCTGGAGCGTGTCTGGCAGCTCCAGCCCGGCGGGGAGGACGAGCCGGGGGTGGTCTATGCCGGGACGGAGCCGGGCGGGCTGTTCCGTTCGGAGGACGGCGGCGAGTCCTTCGAGCTGGTCCGTTCCCTGTGGGAGCACCCCACGCGTCAGGAGTGGCAGCCGGGCGGCGGCGGGCTGGGGCTGCACACCGTCCTGGTGGACCCCCGCGACTCACGGGCGGTGACGGTCGCCGTCTCGACCGGCGGCGCCTACCGCACGGCTGACGGCGGGGAGAGCTGGGAGCCCTGCAACCGCGGGGTCTCGGCTGTCTTCCTGCCGGAGAGCCAGCGCTATCCGGACTACGGCCAGTGCGTTCACAAGATCGCCCGGGACGCGGAGAACCCCGACCGCTTCTACCTGCAAAACCACTGGGGCGTGTTCCGCAGCGACGACAACGCCACCAGCTGGGAGTCGATCGGCGACAGCCTCCCGTCCGACTTCGGGTTCCCGGTGGCCGCCCACCCCAGACGAGGCGGCGTCGCCTACCTCTTCCCGCTGAACGCGGACGCGGACCGGGTGCCCGCCGAGCACCACTGCCGGGTGCACCGTACGCAGGACGCGGGCGCCAGCTGGGAGGCCCTGGGAGCGGGACTGCCGGAGTCGGCGCACTACGGCCCGGTGCTGCGGGACGCGCTGTGGACGGACGACGCGGACCCGGCGGGCATCTACTTCGGCAACCGCAACGGAGAGGTCTATGCCAGCGCCGACGAGGGTGAGAGCTGGCAGCAGTTGGCCTCCCATCTGCCCGATGTGCTGTGTGTGCGCGCGGCGGTGATCGACTGAGCGGGCCGGTCCGCGGGAGGGCGGACGGGACGCCCGGCTGAGCCAGTAGAGTGACGGCTCGTGGCAGCACGACCGTTGAACGAAATTGTCGAACCCGGCTGGGCGAAAGCGCTGGAGCCGGTGGCCGAACGGGTCGCCGCGATGGGCGACTTCCTGAGAGCGGAGGTCGCCTCGGGGCGGACCTATCTGCCGTCCGGAGCGAACGTCCTGCGCGCCTTCCAGCAGCCCTTCGATGAGGTGCGCGTCCTCATCGTGGGCCAGGATCCTTATCCAACGCCGGGGCACGCCGTCGGCTTGTCCTTCTCTGTGGCACCGGAGGTCAGACCGCTGCCGGGCAGCCTGGAGAACATCTTCCGCGAGATGCACAGCGACCTCGGCGCCTCCCGCCCCTCGAACGGCGATCTGACGCCCTGGACCCACCAGGGAGTGCTGCTGCTCAACAGGGCGCTGACGACGGCCCCCCGCAAGCCCGCCGCACACCGCGGCAAGGGCTGGGAGGAGGTCACCGAGCAGGCGATCCGTGCCCTGGTGGCGCGCGGACGGCCGATGGTGTCGGTGCTGTGGGGCCGGGACGCGCGCAATCTGCGCCCGCTGCTGGGGGATCTGCCGTCCGTCGAGTCCTCGCACCCCTCCCCCATGTCGGCCGACCGGGGTTTCTTCGGCTCTCGCCCCTTCAGCCGGGTCAACGAGTTGCTGGCCCGGCAGGGCGCCGAGCCGGTGAACTGGCACCTGCCGTGAGCCCGGCCCCTCGCGCCGGGGCCGGGAACGCATGGGTGCTCGGCGTGGATTCGGGCGGCTCGGGGCTCAGGGTCGCCCTCGCGCGCCCGCATTCCGACACCGGCCGGGCCCCTCGTCCGGTGGCGGTCACCACCTGCGCCGAGCCGGTGCGGACGGGCCCCGCCGGTATCGATGCCGAGCACATGATGGGGCAGTTGGTACCTGCTGTGCGTGCGCTGCTGGCCGAGGCGGACACGGAGGACGGACCGGGCCCGGCAGCCGGGGGCGCGCGGATCGCGGCGGCCTGCGTGGGCGCTGCCGGGATGGCCACGCTCGGGGACGGGCTGCGGGCCGAACTGCCGGGCGCGCTGTCCGGCGCGTTCGGGATCCGGCGGCTCGCGCTGGCGGCGGACGCCGTCACCGCGTACGCGGGGGCACTCGGGGAGCGGCCGGGCGCGGTGGTCGCGGCGGGCACCGGAATGATCGCCATGGGCACCGACCTGCGCTCGTGGCGGCGCGCGGACGGCTGGGGCCATCTGCTGGGCGACTGCGGCAGCGGCGCCTGGATCGGCAGGGCCGGTCTGGAGGCCGCGATGCGTGACGCCGACGGCCGCACCGGAGGCTCGGCGGCGCTGCGCTCGCGGGCGGAGGAGCGGTTCGGCGCCCCGCTCAGCGGCCTTCCCGCGCAGTTGTATCCGCGCCCGGACAGGCCGGCCGTGCTGGCCTCGTTCGCGCCGGAGGTGGCCCGGTGCGCGGAGAGCGGCGATCCGGTTGCCGGGAGCATTGTGCGGGCGGCGGCCGGCGAGATCGCCGCGAGTGCGGTGGCCGTGTGCCCGCGCGGCCGGGCCCCGGAGGGTGAGCCGGTCACGGTCGCCTTCACCGGAGGGCTGTTCCGGCTGGGCGAGGCGCTGACCGGGCCGCTGCGGGCCGAGCTCGCCCGGCTGCTGCCCACCGCACGGGTGACCGAGGCCGCGGGAGACCCGCTGGACGGCGCGCTGCTGATCGCCGGGCGCCTCGCGGCCGACGGCCTGTCCCTGCCCTCGGACGCGACGCTGCTCGCGGTCTCGTAGCGGGTGTGGCGCGCGCGGCGCGAAAGCCGACAGGCACTGATTGCCAGAAACGGCCAAATAGCGCCACACAAGATGATGAGCAAATCGGGACATACACCCACTGGTCTCCCCCGGCCGAACAGCCAAGCCCATGAAGGCATTAACATGCGGGCGCATGAGCTCCCCCACAGGGCCGGAGAATGGCCTGCCCGTACGAATGCCGCGTCCACGCCAGCCCGGACGGCACCGCCGCCCGGAGCCCGTCGTCGCGCCTGAGAACGCGCCCGCACTGGTACTCGCCGTGCCCGGCGCGCCCTCCAGCGCCACCCGCAGCCTCGCCGAGGAGACGCTGAGCATCGCGCGCTCCGAGCTGCCGGGGCTCAACGCGCGCATCGGTTTCAGCGAGGGCGACGACGAGGAGTTCCCGACCATCCGGTCGGCGCTGACCGAGGCCGTCGCCGAGCGCGCGGCACGCCAGCGGCTCCTGCGGGATGCCCCGGCGCCGGCTCCGCTCCCGGAGGACGCCTCCCCCGAGGAGCGGGAGGCAGCCGAGGCACAGGAGGCCGCGGCCGTGGCGGCGCGTACCGCCGAGGACGACGGGCTCCCGGCCGTAGTGGTGCCCCTGCTGGCGGGGCCGGACGCGGCGCAGCTGCGGCGTATCCGCCAGGAGGTGCTCAACAGCGGCTCAGGTGCCGAGCTGACGGACGTGCTGGGCCCGCACCCCCTGCTGGCCGAAGCCGTGCACGTGCGGCTGTCCGAGGCGGGTCTGGCCCGCGCCGACCGCGCCCGGCTGTTCACGGTGGCGACTGCGGCGGACGGCATCATCCTGGCCACCGTCGGCGGCGAGGAGGCCGTGCAGGCGGCGGGAATCACGGGAATGCTGCTGGCAGCGCGGCTGGCCGTGCCGGTGCTCGCCGCCGCGCTGGACGACGAGGGCGCCATCACCCACACCGCCGAGCAGCTGCGGGGCTCCGGCTCCCAGCAGCTGGCCATCGCGCCCTGCCTGATCGGTCCCGAGGTCGCCGAGGGCCTGCTGGAGGCGGCGGCGGAAGAGGCCGGCTGCGCGACGGCGGAGCCGCTGGGCGCCTACCCCGCGCTGGGCAAGCTCGTGGCCTCCACCTACGCGGCGAAGGCCGGGATCGCCCAGCAGCAGACACCCCAGGGCATGCCGGTGCGCTGAGGCGCGCTCCCGGGCCCTGAGACGGCGACGAGAGCCGGTGTGCGGGTGGCAGAGGCGCGGCACGGTGCCGCGCCTCTGCCGCCCGCACAGCGCGTTCTGGGGCCCTCTCCGCGCAGTCCTCGGCACCACGGCCTGGCCGCCCCGTCGGACGAGCCGGTCACACCCGCTCGGGCGCGCCCGCTTCGTCAGGCGCGCCGTCCCGTCCGAGAGGGAGAACGCGGTCAGGCGAAGAGGACGCAGGAGGCGGCAGGGGCGGTGAGGGAGCCCGCCCGGTGCGGCGTTCCGTCCGTGGGGGCGACGTCGAACCATGTGACGTCCCCCGAGCGCTCGTTGGCGGCGTAGAGCCAGCGTCCCGAGGGGTGCACGGCCAGGTCGCGTGGCCAGTGCCCGCCGCAGGGCACGGTGGTGAGCAGCTCGGGCAGCCCGTCGGCGGTGAGGGCCAGTACGGCGATGCTGTCGACGCCCCGGTTCGCGGCCCAGGCGAAGCGGCCGTCCGGCGAGAGGGCCAGCGCCGAGGGGTAGTTGTCCGAGCCCCTGTGCTCCCGTGGGAGGAGCCGGGTCTCGCCCAGCGGCTCCAGGGTGCCGTCCTCCGCGTCCCAGCGGCAGGCGGTCACGGTCGGGTCCAGCTCGTTGATGACGTAGGCCCGCGAGCCTCCGGGAGGCTGCTCCTCCCCCGCAGGACGCGGGTGGAAGGCCAGGTGACGCGGGCCGGTTCCGGGGCGCAGCGGGATCTCGCGGTGGAGGCGCAGGCCGTGCTCGGGGCCACGGAGGTCGTAGATCCACACGGAGTCGGTGCCCAGGTCGGTGGACAGCAGCCACCGCCCCGAGGGATCCGGTACGACGGCGTGCGCGTGCGGGCCCTCCTGGCGCTCCTCGTTGGGCCCCCGACCGGTGTGCGGGTGGAGGAGCACCTGGCCGCCGAGGCTGCCGTCGGCACGCAGGGGCAGCGCGCTGACATCGCCCGACCCGTAGTTGGCGGTGTAGAGGCAGCCCGCCGCGAGCGCCACATGGGTGGGCGCTGCCCCGTCCACGGGCACGGCGCCGCCCAGCAGCCTCGGCCCGCTCTCAGCGGTGGCGCCGGTCTCGGAACCGGGCGGGGGCAGCGACAGTGCCGCGGCGGCGCCCGGGTCGGTCTCGCTGACCGTGTAGAGAACTCTGCCGCCCGGTGCCAGGGTCAGGAACGAAGGGTTGGCGACGGCGTCTTCCGTGTGGTGCAGCGCCGTGAGCGCTCCGGTCCCGGCGGTGACGGCCGCCGTGGTGATGCCCCGGCCCCCGGCCGAGGTGAACGAGCCGATGTACGCCAGCTGTTGCCGCTCCGTGCCGTCGGTCACCGCACCGCCCCTTCGCCGTTCCAGCTCGCAGTACCAACCCGTCGTCCCGACTTGGGGCACGACCGTAACAGGCGGTCCTGACACCAAGGGGGCGCCGGTGCGCGGACGCCGGCGGTCTCCCCGAGCGGGGCGAGCGCGAAGCCGCGGGCCAAGACCTCTGGAGCGCGTGCGGCGGGCCTCGCCTGCCGCGTGGTGGGCCTGCGCGGCCCTCGGCCGCCCCTCCCGGCGCGAGTGCCCGAACACAGGGCTCTGACCCGTGCGAGGAAAGGCGCCCGCTTGCGAGGAAAGGCGCCCGCTCAGGCGCGGACCGGAACTCGACGGGATCCTCGAAGGGGAACGGCCAGCTCGAGCAGGGCCTGCTCCAGGGCGTGGAGGTGAGCGAGGTGCGGTTCGGGGCCGGCGTCTCGCGGGACGGTCGCCGTGCCGGGCTGGGGGCGAGGACCCGTCGTCGGGGCATCGGTGAGGGCCTCTACGGCGGCCTCGACGCGCCAGCAGGCGGCGGCGAGCCGGGCGTCGTGCGATGCCTCGGGGTCCGCGGCGACGGAGGCGAGCCCGCGCACCTCACCCGCGCAGTCGTCGAGCAGCGCGAGCACGTGCCGCGCCCGGCCCTTGCGCGCCGGCATCGGGCTGAACGGATGCATGAGCGGCGCGAGCGAGAGACGTACGCGACCGAGGATCGACTCCAGTTCGGCGACGCGCGGCGCCGGATCGGCGGACGCGTCCCCCGCGAGCCGTGCCGCGGACTCCGCGGCGCAGGCACGCACGCAGTGCAGCGCCCGCTCGACCCAGGCGTCCGTAATGGCGTGCGTGGTCACCGGCAGGACCACGAGAACGGCGAACACGGCGCCCAGCGCGCCGACCACCGTCTCGCTCATCCGCAGGGCGAGCAGCGCCGGGTCGAGCACGCCGAGCAGTCCGTACAGCATGCTCGCCATGACCGTGACCGCGAGCATCATCCAGGTGTACGAGACGGCGGCGGTATAGAAGATCCCGAAGACGCTGAGAGCGACGATCAGCGCGGTCGCGACCGGCTGCCCGTGCAGCGGCACGGCGACGACGAGGCCGATCACGATTCCGAGGGCGGTCCCGAGGAACCGTCGGAAGCCACGCACGAGCGTCTCGCCGCGCGAAGTAGTGTTCACGAACACCCACCATGTGGCGCCCACGGCCCAGTACCACCGCTGATCGGAGAGCACCTGGCCCATGGCCAGCGCGAAGCCCGCCCCCGCTGTCGCCTGCACCGCCTGCCGCGTCGTGATCCTCGCGAGCCCCCTCCCCCCGGTCGGCGCGGCCACAGCCACCGGGGTCGGCAGCCGCCTCTCGTAACACCACACTCCGAAGCGCGCCGCCGATGCCGCGGCGAGCGAGAGGAGCACAGCCTCGTACAGCTCCGGAAGCTGACCGGGCGCGGCGTGCAGGAACTGGGCCGCGAAGAAGATCATGAACGCGAACACGCCGAGCGAGTGCCCGCGCGGTCCCCATCTCCGTGCGTAGACCCCGGCCCCCACGACCGCGAGGAACGCCAGGTCACGGGCTACGGGTAGATCGTGCAGCACCGCCGCGAGGGCAAGCACCGGAAGCCCGACAGCCGGAAGGAGCGCGGTCGTGACAGCCTGGCCACGCACGGTCGCGTCCGTCACCGTGAACAAGGCGAGCAGTGCGGCCAGACCACCGGTGATCGCCGCCGCCAGCGGATGCCCGGCCAGGCCGCACAACGCGACAGCGAGCCCGACCCCGAGCACGGCCCGGGAAGCGAACCGCAGCCGCACCCGCCCTGGATCCGGTGCCACGAACGCCGTCTTCAGCAAGTTGCCCCGCCCCTTTCCGCGCAGGTGGCGCACGACATGAGAAAGGCGCCGCGGAGATCCGCAGCGCCATCGACATACTCATCTCAGCATGTGGGAGGTCATTGGTGCAACAAGAGCTCAAGCCCCGGGACGGAGGGCCGGGACGGAGGGCCGTCGCGAGGGTGATCGCGCGCGGCGGCCCTCCGTCGTTGCGTCGTCGCCCTGCGCTACGACCAGGGCAGGACCAGGGCACCCCAGGCGACGACGGGGCCGAGGGCGACGATGCTGCCGGTGTAGCCGATGATCTGGCGGTAGAAGCGGCGGGTGTCGACGCCGCGTGCGTTGGCCAGGACCAAGGCGCCGTTGGTGGAGAAGGGGGAGGTGTCGACGATCGTGGTCGACACCGCGAGGGCGGCGATCAGTCCGGCGGCGCTGAGGTGGCTGGAGAGCAGCAGCGGCACGGCCAGGGGGATGATCGCTGTGAGGATCGCGGTGGACGAGGCGAAGGCCGAGGTGATGGCCACGGTGAAGCACAGCAGCAGGGCCACGACGAGCGGGGCACCCAGCTTGGCGGTGTGCTCGGAGATCTCCTCGATGATCCCGGCCTTCTCCAGCATGGCGATGTACGTCATCATGCCGCCGACCAGCAGCAAGGTGGGCCAGCTGATGCCGTCGACGGCCTTCTCCTGCCGCTTCATGTCGACCAGGGCCAGCAGTGCGCCCGCGGCCAGGGCCAGGAAGCCGACCTCCAGCTGGAAGCCGAGCGCGCCGACGACGAGGGCGACCAGGCAGGCGAGGGTGAGCCACTGCCGCCAGTCGGGCATGCCGGAGACGGCGGGCTCCTCGTCGTCGGCCGTCGCTTCGTCTCGCTCGGCCGGCGGGACGGGGCGCTTGGCCAGCAGCATGTATGTGAGCAGTGACAGCAGCAGGTTGATCACGAAGCTGGCGGCGAACAGCGTCACGGGAGAGACGTGCAGCGCGGTCTTGTCGACCAGGCCGAGCACCAGCGCACCGGAGACAGCGAGCGGCGAGAACGCGCCCGCGTGGCCGCCGCTGATCACCATCATGCCGATCACCAGCGGGTTCAGCTTGTAGCGGTAGGCGAAGTTCATGCCGATCGGCACAAGGAGCGCGACGGCGGCGGGGGTGAAGGTGCCGAACGCCGTCAGCAGGGCTGCCACCAGGAACAGCACCCAGGGGATGAGCGCGACCTTCCCGCGGACCAGCCGCACCCCCGCGGTGACGAGCAGGTCGATGGTGCCGTTGCGGCTGGCGACGGAGAAGAGGTACGTGACCCCCACGATCGTCACGAACAGGTCCACCGGAAAGCCCTCGAAGATCTCGTCCTCGGTGAGGCCGAGCGAGGCGGTGCCGACGGCGAAGGTCGCGACGAAGGCGAGAATGCCCAGGTTGATCGGCAGCACGGTGCCCACCACGAACATCACCAGCAGCGCGCCTATGGAGATCACTTCAGGAGACATCTTTGTCCTCGGTGCAGGAGGGGACAGGAGACCGCGCCCCAAGGGGCGCGAGGCTACCCCGCGGCGGACGGCTGGAGGCCGTTCGCCCGAGGTGGGATGCGTGCCGGCCTGGGAGTCCGTGCTCCTGGTTCCGGTACGTAGATGCGCGCGTCGGCGAGCAGCCGGGCTGCCCGCTGGACGGTGACCCGGGTCGGAATGCCGTCGCGGATGTCCGAGCAGCGGACCGCCACGACGCCGGCGGGGGTCCCCAGCCGCAGCCACTCGCCGCCCGGTCCGGCGGCGGCCCGGGAGACGACGGAGCCCTCCAGCAGGCTCGCGGCTGCGACGGCGACAGCGGAGGTGAGGCCGATGGCCGGGTGGGGGGCGTTCATGGAGAGCATGCGCACCGAGACGTCGTAGTCCTCGGCGGCGACCGGCTCACCCAGCGTGGTGGTGTACGGCTCCGCGGGGCCGATCAGGCCCACCTTGGGCACCGCGTCGCCGGGCTCTTCACCCGGCTCGAGGAGGCCCATCAGCGGCGCGGCGGTGTGGCGGACCCCGCGCAGCCAGGGCACGTCGGCGCGCAGCTGCTCCAGGGTCTCGGTGCCGGTGCGGCCGGCGCGGCGCGCGTCCACGAGGACCACGGGGGCGCCGGCGTCCACCATGCTCACCCGCAGCGGCTCGGCGGTGCCGAGCCGCAACTCATCGGCCGCCCGTCCGGTGGGCAGCAGCGAGCCGGTGGAGCCGCCGGCCGGACGGAGGAAGGCGAGGCCGACCGCCACGCCGCCGGCCCGGGTGCCGGGCACGGTCTGGTCGCCGAACTCGTGCACCATGCCGCCCGTGGTGTCCACCACGCCTTCCAGCACCGCGCCGGTGTTGCTGTTCCGCATCACCACGCGGGTGTGGTCACCGGTGATGGGTACCAGCCCCTTTGCTACCGCGTACAGCGCGATGCCGGTGGCGCAGTTGCCGCAGTTGCTGGCCCATTCCACCGTGCCGGTGCCGATGCCGACCTGCGCGAACAGGTAGTCGACATCTGCACCCGGCTCGGGAGAGACACTGACGACGGCAGCCTTGGAGGTGGTCGGGGTCGCTCCGCCCACCCCGTCCAGCTCCACCGGGTCGGTGGAGCCGTACGCGGAGACCAGCAGTTTTTCCAGCTCGCTGCGGTCGGTGGGGACATGGACCTGACGGAACAACCAGCACTTGCTGGTGCCGCCGCGTACCAGGGTCGCGGGAGTGTGCACAGCTGAGGCTCTTCCTGAGTCACGTGGGGAAGGAGAGCGCCGGGCGGACGGTTACGAGCGTGTGGCGCCCTGGTGAACCGCCCAGGCGATGCGAAGACCTTCGCACCCGCGTGGCTTGGGCACAATGGCAGATTCCTTCACCTTCCTTTAGGTCAGCTAAAGTGTCAGGCATGCTCAACGTGCGTCGACTGCTGCTGCTCACCGAGGCCGCCGAGCGCGGCTCGCTCACCGCCGCCGCGGAGGCGATGGGCATGACCACCTCCGCCGCCTCCCAGCAGATGTCACTGCTGGAGCGGGAGGCCGGACAGCCCCTGATCGAACGGTTGCCGCGCGGCATCCGCACCACCCCGGCAGGCGCGGCGCTGGCCGACCGCGGCCGGGCCGTCCGTCGCGAACTGGGCGCCGCCGAGGCCGATTTGGAGTCCTTCGCCGACCTCGACCAGGGCACGCTCAGGCTCGGCTCCTTCCCCACCGCCAGCGCCTCGCTGCTGCCGCTCGCCCTCACCCGGTTCAGCCGCCGCCACCCCGGGGTGCGGACCGTCGTACACGCCGGAGTCCTCGGCCAGTTGCGGGAGATGCTGCACACGGGAGAGGTCGAGCAAGCACTGCTGTGGGACTACGAGTGGAACCGCGTGGACGACGACGCCCTCGCCCTCACCCACCTCGTCGACGACCCGACCGTGCTGGTCGTCCCCGCCGACTCCCCGCTGCGCGCCCTGCCCTCGCCGCGCCTCGGCGACCTCGCCGACCAGGAGTGGATCATCCGCGCCGACAACCACCCCGTCGCCGACGTCCTGCGCCGCAGCTGCCGCCGGGCCGGATTCGAGCCGCGCATCGCCTACGCCTCGCACGACTACCAGGAAGCCCAGGCCATGGTCGCCGCCGGCCTCGGCGTCGCCCTCGCCCCCCGGCTCGCCCTCACCAACCGCCGCAGCGACGTCCGCCTCCTCCCCTTCGGATCCGACGTGCCCGCCCCCACCCGCCGCATCCTGCTCGCCCGCACCGCGTCCCGCGCCCCCACCCCACCCGCCCAGGCCATGGCCCGCGTCCTGAGCGCCGTGGCGCAGAAGTTCACCGGCGCCGGCCTGGACCGCACGCAGCTCGGCGCGGTGCCGAGGGGCGGTCAGGGCCGCGCCTGACGCGGCACCCCTGACCTCGCCGCCGTACCGGCGGCTCCGCAGGGCCAGGGCCACACCGGCTACCTGATCCTCATGGCCGGCTCCCTGCTAGCCTCACTGCCCGTCTTCGCCGTGCTGCCGCGCCGGTTCACCGAAGGCATCGACCACACCGTCCTCACACTGGACGACGCATCCCCACGCAGCCGGCACGACCCCCCACTTCCCACGGCCCCCGGCCGGAAACAGGAGAGTGTCATGGTGAGATCCCCCCACAGAACCGCCCTCGTCTTAGCCGTCCTGGCCGCTTTGTTCAGCACCTCCGCGGCCTACGGAGCGCACGTCTACACCAAGGCTGACAGCGCCGCCGCGGGCGAGGTGACGTACACGCCGTCCACGGCCAACTTCGCCAACCCCGAACGTGGCCTGTACCACCACACCGGCGACTGCGACAAGAACGACTTCTCTCCCGACACGCTCGCGGACTACCGCGACAACCAGGGCATCTCGCAGGTGATGTGCGTCTTCTACCTGGCCGAGTTCAAGTCCGGCCCCATCGACCAGGCCGCACTCACCCAACTGCGGGAGCAGCTCGCCACCGTGCGCGACGCCGGTCTGAAGATGGTCCTGCGCTTCGCCTACACCACCTCCACCGACGGTGACGACGCCCCCAAGGACCGCGTCCTGGCCCATCTGGACCAGCTCGCCCCCATCCTGCGCGACAACAGCGACGTCATCGCGGTCATGCAAGGAGGGTTCATCGGCGCCTGGGGCGAGTGGTATTACACGCAGAACTTCGGCAACGCCGGCTCTGTCAGCGAAGCCGACTGGGCCAACCGCAAGGCGGTCGTCGACAAGCTCCTCACCGTCCTGCCCAAGGACCGCATGGTGCAGCTGCGCACTCCCAAGTTCAAGCGCACTCTGTACTCCCCGGACCCGCTGCCGCCCACGCAGGCGTACGACGGCTCCGCGCGTGCTCGTCTCGGGCATCACAACGACTGCTTCCTCGCGAGCCCGGACGACTTCGGCACCTATGAGGACCCGGCAGTCGAATACCCCTACCTGAAGGACGAGACCAAGTACCTGGCCATGGGCGGCGAGACCTGCGGCCAGAACCCGCCTCGATCCAGCTGCCCCACCGCCCTGGAGGAGTTGTCCGGCTTCCACTGGTCGTACCTCAACGCCGACTATCACCCCGGCGTCCTCGCCGACTGGAAAAGCGGCGGATGCTGGGACGAGCTCACCCGGCGTCTCGGCTACCGCTTCACCTTGCAGAAGGGCAGCTATCCCGACACCGCAGCACCCGGAGGGTCCCTCCCGGTCAAGGTCAGCGTCAAGAACGACGGCTGGGCCTCCCCCTTCAACCCGCGTGACGTCGAACTGGTGCTGCGCAACGATGCCACCGGGAAGCTCCACCGCCTGGCCCTCGACAACGACCCCCGCACCTGGCAGCCCGGCACCACGACCACCCTCGACGAGAAGGTGACCCTGCCTGCCGACCTGGCGCAGGGCACCTACTCTCTGCTCCTGAACCTCCCTGACCCACGCCTCCCCGACCGCGCCGCCTACGCGATCCGGCTGGCCAACGAGGACACTTGGGAGAAGAGCAGCGGAATGAACGACCTCCTGCACAAGGTCACTGTCAACTGACCGTCCCCCGACGCCGGGTGGGGCCGCCGCTTCCGGCGGCTCCACTCACGTCAGGCCGATGAGCCGCCGGGAAAAGCCCTACTCGTTCCCGCCGTGCTCGCGCGGCCACCCGATGACGCCTTCCGCCTGAACATCGCGCAGAGTCGCTCCCTCGAACCGAGCACCGGTGACGTTGGTCAGCCCGTGCGGGGGCATGCCCGTGTTCACGTGTCCGAACCTGGCGTCGGTCAGATCGGTGTCGCGCAGGTCAGCGCCCCTCAGATCGCATCCGGCCAGGCGGACCCCGCGCAGTGAAGCCCCGCGCAGGTCCGCGTCGCTGAGGTCGCACAGCTTGAAGCCGCACCCGTCCAGGGTGGCGTGGCGTAGATCGGCCCCGGCGAACGAGCAGCGGGTGAACCGCAGCCCCGATGTGCGGGCCGAGGCAAGGTCCTGGCCGGTGAAGTCCTCACCGTGCACGTCCACATGGCCGCGAAGGGCGGCAAGTCGTTGTCTCGCGGTCAAGGGCTTGGCCATGTACGTCAGCGTGTCAGCCGGCTCAGCCGCCGTCGCTCGAATTTCGGACAGCCGGACGACCTCCGGCAAGAGCGCATCCGCCGTGCCCAGCACCTGCTGGAGACCACCACGCTGCCCGTGGACCGGAGGCACCCGGACCAAACCGAAACGCCTCGCCCAGCCCGATGTGCGCGCCGAGGCCGGCTCCACCTGCTTCGCCACGAAGCGGAGGCCGGCCGAGCCCCGCGACCAGCAGCCCCGCCCCGGCCTCGCCGGGATCCGGACATCAACTCACCCATCGCCCTCTCGGAACGCAAGCAGGACCTTGCCCGATACCGAGGCGTCCGCGGCGACGGCGAGCGCCTCCAGGGTCTCGTCGAGGGGGAAGGAGTGGGTGATGACCGGGCCGATCGGCAGGGACCCGTCGGCGATCGCCGCGATGACCTCGTCGATCTCGTCGTTGAACCGGAACGAGCCGACCATGCGCAGCTCCCGGGAGATGGCCTGCGCGATCGGCACGGGCTGGTCGCCGCCCGGCAGAAGACCGACCATGACCACCGTTCCGCCCCGGGTGGCGCCCGCGATCGCGGACGCGAGACCACGGTGGTTACCGGAGGACTCGATCACCACGTCCGCGTCCACGGCGGCGATGCCCTCGGCGTCAGCGGCGTCGAGCGTCCGGGTCGCTCCGACCTCGGCCGCGATCTCACGGGGCTTCGTGTGCAGGTCGACCGCCACGATCTCGGCGGCGCCGGCGCGCGCGGCCACCGCGACGGCGAGCGCGCCGATGGGACCGCTGCCGACCACCAGGACGCGCTTGCCGGCGAGGTCGCCCGCCTGCGACACGGCGTGCCAGGCGACGGCGGCGGGTTCGGCGAGGGCGGCGATACGCAGGTCGATCCCCTCGGGCAGGGCGCGCAGCATCGCCGCGGGGAGGACGACCTCGCGGGCGAAGGCCCCCTCGGTGTGGGGGAACCGCGCAGCCGAGCCGAGGTAGCGCACTCCTGGGGAGAGGTTGGGCCGGTCACGGGGGAAGCGGACATCGGTGTCCTCGTGCCTCGCCGGATGGACCGCCACCTCGGTGCCGGCGGCCGGGCCGGTGCCGTCGGCCGCTGCCCGGAGCACGGTGCCGACCACCTCGTGGCCGAGCACCATCGGTGCCCGCAGGACGGACTCCCCTACGGCGCCGTGCCGCCAGTAGTGCAGGTCGGAGCCGCAGATGCCGCCGTATGCGAGGGCGACGACCGCCTCGTGGGGCTCGGGGGACCGCACGGGGACGCTGTCGACCCTGACGTCGTCGGCGCGGTGTGCGACGACCGCGGTGGTGGTGCTGGTGGTCATGGACGTATCCCTTCTCAGACGACGACCGTCATGCCGCCGTCGACGAAGACGACCTGGCCGTTGACGTAGTCGGACGCGCTGGACGCGAGCCACACGGTGGGGCCGACCACGTCGTCCACCGTGCCCCAGCGCCTGGCGGGCGTGCGGCCGAGGATCCACGCGTTGAACTCCTCGTCGTCCACGAGGTTCTGCGTCATCTCGGTGTGGATGTAGCCGGGGGCGATGCCGTTGATCTGCAACCCCTCGCCGGCCCATTCGGCCGTCATGACACGGGTCAGGTTGCGCAGGGCGCCCTTGGCCGCCGTGTAGGGGCCGATGGTGGGGCGGGCGAGGTCGGTCTGGACCGAGCAGATGTTGATGATCTTTCCGGCGTGGCGCGGCAGCATCCGTTTGGCGACGTGGCGGCCCACGACGAAGGCGCCGGTGAGGTCGGTGTCGATCACCCGCCGCCAGTCGTCGAGGCTCACCTCGGTGAGGGGTTCGCGGTGCTGGACGCCGGCGTTGTTCACCAGGACGTCGATGGCGCCCACTTCGGACTCGACGGAGGCGAGGGCCTGGGCCACCGCGTCCTCGTCGACGATGTCGAAGGCCCGGGCCGCGACACGGTTCTCGCCGAAGCGCTGGGCGAATGCCCTGCGCGTCGTTTCGAGGCGGTCCGGGTCCACGCCGTTGAGGACGACGGTGGCCCCGGCGTCCGCGAGTCCTGTGGCGAGACCGCGTCCGATGCCGCGGCTCGATCCGGTGACCAGGGCGACTTTGCCGGTGAGGTCGAAGGGGGAGGTCATGTGCGGGAGTGTCTTCCTGGTCAGTAGAACTCGACGGTGTTCACCTGGTTGAACAGGCGCTCTCCGTCGAGGAGCCGGGTGGCGTTGGCGGCGAACAGTTCGGCTATGAGGCGGTCCTCCGCCGCGTTGAGCGCGGCGGTGTGCGGGCTCACCAGCACGTTGTCGTGGTCCCAGAGCGGGCTGTGGGCCGGCAGAGGTTCGGTCTCGAAGACGTCCAGCGCCGCGAAGCCGACGTGGCCGGAGTCGAGTGCGTCGGCCAGGGCGGCCTCGTCGACGACACTTCCGCGGCCGACGTTGACGAGGGACGCGCCGGGCCGCAGAGCGCCGAAGAACCGCTTGCCGAGGAGGTGTTCGGTCGCCTCCGTACCGGGGAGCGTGTTCACGACGGCGTCCACCGTGGGCGCCACCTCGGCGATCCGGTCGGGGCTCACCACGGCGGAGACACCGGCGACGCTGACGTCCCTTCTGCTCGTGCCGATCACCCTGGCGCCGAGCGCATGGAGCTTCGCGGCGACGACGCGGCCGATGCCGCCGAGGCCGAGCACCAGCACGGTCTGCTCGCTCACCTGCCGCATCGTCCAACGGCCGCTCCACTCGTGGTCGCGCTGCTGGCGGTTGAGACGGGGGAGGTTCTTGGCTGCGGCGAGGACGCCGAAGACGGCGAACTCGGCGAGCGGCGCTCCGTGTACACCGGCCGAAGTGGTGAACCGCACCCGGTCGAGTTCGTCGGCGCGGAGCCCTGCGGCCTTCACCTGGCTGCCTCCGCCCGCGGCCATGGTGTGTACCCAGCGCAGACGCGGATTGGCACGGACGACTCGCGCCAGCGCGGCCGGGTCCACGTCCGGAATGCCATAGAGGGCGTCGGCGGAGTCGAGGGCGGCCTCGAAGGCACGCTGCTGCTGAAGAGTCCGCTGCCAGTTCGGATCGCCGGGAAAGTCCGCGGGCCAGCGCATCGGAGGAAGGAGCGAGTGGTCGACCACGAGGTCGACCCTTGGCTCCAGTTCCCGTATGCGCGCGCGGTTCTCCGTGGACAGCGGTGCGGCGACCGCGACACGGAGCCGCCCCGGCTCCCGCTCCCGGGCAGTCATCGAGCGTCCCTGTTCCGCAGCGCCTCGACCTCGGCGTCGAGCGCCACTTCACGGGCGACGATCTCCTCGACCGCCTTGAGCGCTTCCTCGGCACGGTGTGGCGGGATGACGATGACGCCATCGCCGTCGGCGGCGACGATGTCACCGGGGTTCACCACGACACCGCCGATGGCGACCGGTTCGCCGATCGTGCCCGGCCCGTTCTTGAACGGCCCGGCGGGGGTGAGCCCGCGGGCGAAGACCGGGACGCCGAGCTTCTCGATGATCGCTGCGTCGCGTACGTATCCGTCCACGACCGCCCCGGCGGCACCGAAGGCGGCAAACCGCTGGGCGAGGTTGTCGCCGATGATGGCGCGGCCTTCATATCCGAAGGCGTTGATGACGAGCATGTCACCGGGAAGGATGTGCTCAAGCGCCGTGATCACGGCCTTGTTGTCGCCCGCGACGGTCAGGACCGGCAGCGCCGTACCGACGGCGGTGGCGCCGTTCCAGATGGGTGCGATGCCGCCGTCGGTGATGTTCAGCCGGTCGAGGGCGTCACCGAGGTTGGCCACGGAGTGGGCGCGGAACTGATCGAGCACATCCCCCTCCACGCGTTCCCATGAGGTGTTCACGCGCACGTTGTCCTCGGTCATCGCAGGCTCCTTCAAGTGTGTCGGTGGGGAGGGTGGGCGGGGAGGCCTCCGGCGTCTGCTCGCGCACGGGTCGGGGCGGCGAGGGGCGGGCGAGCGGGTTCGGGACGTCGCCGTACGGGCCTGCTGCGGCTGAGGCGAGCCGCCCCCTCGCCCGTCGGCCCCTGCCTGCCCTGTGAACCGGCCGCCGACGGGGCGGTGCCCCCGATGTTCTGGTGGAGAGGGCCATGGAGCATCCCGTCCCGTCAAGAAAATGCGAAACGTTTCGCGTTTTGCGAGAGTCAGTCTGCATCCATCCACGGCGCAAGACAAGAGGCGGCCTGCGAGACCGGCCTCCGGCGGTGCCCCCCCCCGGGGGCAAGGCCCCCGGTCCGGGGCGATGCGGTCGCACGGCGGGGCGGAGGCGTCGTGCAATGTGGGAGCGCACCCTCCTCCGCGATGTCGAACCGGGGTCGCCGGGGTGACCGACGGCCGCCACGGCCGACCCCGCACCGCCTCGGAGGTGCCGCCGGTCCGGGCGGAAACGCGATGGAATCGCAAGGTTGACTTCGGGGCAACGCAGACCCTTGACCGTCTTCAGAATGCGAATCTATTCTCATTCGCGACTCGAGTCGCAACTTGACTCTGGCGCTGTACCTCAGCCGGACGCGGCAGGCCGACACGTCTGCGGATCCGGCAACGGCACCGCACGTCCCGGATGGACGGGTTCCCGAACAGCGTCGAAGCCGCCGCGGACCTCCTCCGAGGAACAGCCGCCTCTCCCTGTAGGACCTACAGCGTGTGGGTGTACCTCGGCACCGGAGCCACCGCCGGCAGCGACCACGTTCAGCGCACGATTCTCAGGACACCGCTCCCGGAGTCCGCGACACCGAAAGCGAACGAGTATGACGACGTCAGATCGGCTTGACACCACATCGGATCGACTCAAGGTAGCGGCGGATCAGCCGGGCCCGACAGAGGGTGACGTTGTCTCCGTCAACGACAAGGTCGTTCGGAAGGCCACCGTCGCGGGCGCCGTCGGCTCCTTCGTCGAGTGGTACGACTACGGCATCTACGGCCTGCTCGTCACGTATCTCGCGATCAACATCATGGGCGAGGCCGAGGCCGGCGGCCTCTTCCTCACCAACGTCGGGTTCCTGATCAGCTTCGTCGCCCGCCCGTTCGGCAGTGTGATCTGCGGATACCTCGGGGACAAGATCGGACGCAAGTCCCTCCTGGCCACCTTGCTGGTACTCATCTCCGCCGCGACCGCGGCCATCGGCCTGATCCCCTCCTCCACGGTCATCGGCGTCGCCGCGCCCATCCTTCTGGTCCTGCTGCGGGTGCTCCAGGGCTTCTCGGCGGGCGGCGAGGTGGCCGGCGCCATGTCGTTCGTCGGCGAGTACGCGCCGGACGCACGCCGCAACTACATGATGAGCTTCATCGCGGTCGGCTCGTTCGTCGCCCTGATGTTCGGCAGCGTCTTCTCCGCCGTCCTCATCACGACGCTCGGCGACGACGCGATGACCTCATGGGCCTGGCGTGTGCCCTTCCTGCTCGCCGTTCCGCTCGGCTACGTCGGCTTCTACATCCGCCGCCAGCTGGAGGAGACCCCGCACTTCAAGGCGCTGCGCGAGCAGAACACGGTGGTGCGCAACCCGCTGCTGGCCGCCCTGACCTCCCGTCGTCACCTGAAGGCGATCGCGCTCACGATCTTCCTCCCGGCGCTCAACGGCCCCGGCTACTACCTGCTGTTCGTCTACATGCCGACGTACCTGAAGACCTCGCTCGGCGAGCACAACTTCTCGATGCTGCGGGCCCTCATGGTCACCGCGTTCAGCCTGGCCGCCATCGCGATCTGCATCCCGCTCATGGCCCGCCTGTCGGACCGGATCGGCCGCAAACCCGTTCTCACCGCCTCCGCCGTCGCGATGGCCGCCGTCTCCTACCCGATGTTCCGGCTCATCACCACAGGTGAGTTCGGCCTCGCGTGTATCGGCGTGGTGGTCCTCGCGGTCGCGTTCGCCGGCCACGCCGCCGTCATCCACACGGTGCTCGCCGAAATGTTCCCGACCACCGTGCGCTACTCCGCCTACAGCATCGGGTTCAGCATCTCGACGATCATCTTCGGCGGCAGTGCCCCCCTGGTGATGACCGAGCTCATCGAGTCCACCGGCTCCAACCTGATCCCGGCCTTCGCCTCCATCGTCACGGCCCTGATCACCCTGGTCACCCTCGCGTTCGTGCGCGAGACCAAGGGCCAGCCCCTCGCATCCAGCTGAATCCCCCAACCAGGAGACATCATGGCAATCAACTCCGTAGCCGTCGTCGCCGACCTCGGCGAGAGCTTCGGCAACTACACGATCGGGGACGACGACGCCCTCCTCGGCCTCGTCAGCTCCTCGAACATCGCCTGCGGCTTCCACGCCGGTGACCCGCGCATCATGGACCGGACCGTCGCCGATTGCGTCGAGCGCGGCATCGAACTCGGGGCCCACCCCGGCTACCCCGACCTCGTCGGCTTCGGCCGCCGGCTCATCGAGGCGAGTGAGGAGGAGATCCGCACCGACGTCCTCTATCAACTCGGCGCGCTCGACGCCTTCGCGAGGGTGCACGGCGGCACCATCAGCCACGTCGCCCCGCACGGCCGCATGGGCTCGATCGCGCAGACCGACGCCAAGCACGCACGGGCCATCACGGACGCGATCGCCGCGTACAACACCGGCTACATCGTCATCTGTCAGCGCGGCCTGCTCGCCGAGGAATCCCGCAAGCGCGGCCTCGAAGTCGGCTACGTCTTCCTGGCCGACCGCGGCTACGGCGACGACGGCATGCCCGTGCCCCGCTCGCACGAAGGGGGCCTGATCCACGACCCCGAGCTGATCGGCCGCCGCGCCAGGCAGGTCGTACAGGAGGGCACCGTCCGCTCGGTCGACGGCAACGTGGTGCCGCTCGGCCACGACGCCGACGTGCTGCTCCTGCACGGCGACCACCCGACCGTCCTGGAGAACGGCACCGCGCTGCGCGCCGCGCTCGGCGCCGCGGACATCCGCGTCGCCGGCCTGCGGGACGTCCTGGCGGAGAAGGCGCAGCGGGCGGAGGCCGCGCTCGCCCGTTGAGGGCCGAGCGCACTATCAGGCGATGACCACAGCACAGTACGGCGCCATCGCCGTCGAGCCCTTCGGGGACTCGGCGGTGATGGTGACTGTCCCCCATGCCGACCAGGCCGTCCGCAGAGCCGGGATCGCCGCCTTCCGCGACCGGTTCCTGGCACACCGCCCGCACGGTGTGCTCGACGTCGTCTCCGGTCTGGAGTCCCTGCTCATCGAGTTCGACCCGCTGCTGACCGCTCTACAGCATGTGGAGTACGCGGCCCGGCTGGTGGCGCGATGGGCACCGTCGCCGTCGGACGGAGCGGACCGTCCCCGAGCGGTGCGCGAGTTCGCCGTGCCCGTCGTCTTCGACGACGAGACCGGCCCGGACCTGGCGTCCGTCGCCGGGGAACTGGGCCTGGCCCCGGCCGAGGTCGTCGGGGCCATCGCGGAGTCCACCTTCACGATCGCGCTCCTCGGCGCCGCGATGGCCCCGATGATGGGCGGCCTCAAGGTGCCCTGGCCGGTACGCCGGCGTGCCGAGCCGCGCACGGACGTCACCCCCGGAGCCGTCATGATCGCCGGAACCAACGCGATCATCCAGCCGTTCCCCGGGCCGACCGGCTGGCGGGTGGTCGGGCGCACCCCGCACACCATCGTCGACATCTCCCGCCCGGACCCCGTCTCGTTCAGCACCGGCGACATCGTGCGCTTCGTCCCCGTCACCCACGACGAGGCCGCGGCCCTGGAGGGCGGTTTCCTGCTGCCGGTGGAGGGGTCCGTATGAAGACGGTGGCGCTCGACATCACGCGCACCGGATGGGTCACGACGTTCCAGGACCTCGGTCGCCGCGACACGGAACGGCGCGGTGTGCCCACCGGCGGCGCGGCCGACCAGCACTCGGCGGCCGTCGCGAACCTCCTCGTGGGCAACCCCCGCGGCGCGACGCTGATCGAGAACATGGGCGGCGAGCCGGCCCTCGTGCCCGACTCCGACGTCCTGCTCGCCGTGACCGGCGCCCCCGCAGAGGTCACGGTGGGCGGCACACCGGTCTCGAGCTGGTCGCCGCTGGTCGTACCGGCGGGTCACGAAGTACGCGTCCGCGGGGATGTGAACCGGGGGACCCGCAATTACCTGGCCGTCAACGGCGCGCTCACCGCTGAGACTCTGCTGGGCAGCGCGGCACCGGACGCCCGGATGGGCTTCGAGCAGGCCGTCGCCCGGGGCTCACGCGTCCTGCTGGAGACGGAGTTCCGAGGATTCACCGGCCGGCGGTTCGAACCGCCGTTGTTCCGGCTTCCCGTTCCGGTCCCCCGCTTCGAAAACGGGCCCTGGGACATCGACGTCGTCGCCTGCCACGGCATCCACACGATCGCCGGCATCCGTGAGGTGATCGGGGACTCGACGTACGTCGTCACCCCTCGCTCCAACCACGTGGGGCTCCGGCTCGACGGGCCGGTGCTGCACCCGGACTCCGACACCGAGATCGTGTCGCACGGGGTGCCCGTCGGGGCGCTTCAGATTCCGCACGCGGACGAGCTGATCGTGCTGGGCCGCTACCGCAGCCTGACCGCGGGCTATCCGATCGTCGGCGTCGCCTCGCGGACGTCCCTGCCCCTCCTCGGCCAGGCCGGTCCGGGCCAGGAGCTGCGGTTCCGCTGGACCGACCGCGAGACCTCGCTGCGCCGGTTCGCCCGGCGCGAGGCGGAGGTGCGCACGCTCGAACACGCGGTCGCCGAGGCGTTCGGCGCCCTCGGACTCAGCGCACCCTTGCCCCGAACCAACTGAGAATATATTCTCATTTGAAATTTGATTCGCATATCAGTCCTTGATTCACAGACAACCCATGGAAGAGGAACGGTGACGACGTCGACTGACAGGACCGCGCTCATCACAGGTGCGGGCAGCGGGATGGGACTTGAGACGGCGCGGCTGCTCGCCCGCGACGGTTTCACCGTCGTGCTGACCGGCCGCAGACAGGAGGCGCTGGACGCGGTCGCCGCCACGATCCGCGCCGAGGGTGGCAAGGCCCTCGCTCTCGCGGTGGACGTGACCCGCGCGGACGACGTGACCCGGGCCCTCGAGCGGGTGCGCACCGAGATCGGCCCGGTCGACGTCCTCGTCAACAACGCGGGCAGCGCCTCGTCGGTACTCAACCCGCAGTGGCTTCCGCACGACGAGTGGCGCCAGGTCCTCGACGTGAACCTCACCGCGGTCTTCCAGCTCACCCAGGCCGTGCTGCCCGACATGCTCGGCCGGGGCACCGGCACGATCGTCACCGTCTCCTCGCTCGCCGCCGTCAACCCCAACCTGCTCGGCGGGGCCGCCTACGGCGCGGCCAAGGCCGGGGTCCGCAACTTCATGACGTTCCTGCACAACACCTTCCGCAACCAGGGTCTGCGGGCGATCACCGTGCTGCCCGGCGAGGCGGACACCCCCATCCTCGACAACCGCGCCCGGCCTCCAAAGCCGCAGGAACGCGCCGGCATGGTGCAGCCCGAGGACGTGGCAGAGGCCATCCGCCTCGCCGTCTCACTTCCCCAGCGCGTGGTCCTCCAGGAGATCGTCGTCGCTCCCACCCGGCAGCGCGACACCTCCGCCGACCTTGAGATCAGCCGCTGGGCCGGCGCACCCGCCGACGTCGCACCGCAGGCCTGAACACCCGCCACCAGGAGGAGCCATGCCGCCCACCCTCACCACGCAGCCGCCCCGGTTCGCCACCGCGGAGGCCGTCGCACGGATCGCAGCCGCCTCCCGCCGGACGCAGCAACCCCAGTCGCGGGGCGACCTCGTCTCCCTCGCCATGGGCGAACCCGACTTCGACACACCCCATTTGGTGACCGAGGCGGCCCACGCCTCGCTGCGCGCCGGACGCACCCACTACTCACCGCTGCTCGGCGAGGCGGCGCTGCGCGAAGCGCTCGCCGAGAAACTCGCCGCCACCGCCGGGGCGCCGGTCGACGCCGGCGACATCCTGATCACCCAGGGCGGCACCGCCGGCCTCGCCGCCTCGATCCTCGGCATCGTCAACCCCGGTGACAAGGTGGTCGTCCCCGACCCCACCTACTCCCTCTACGCCGATCTGGTCAGCATGGCCGGAGGAACGGTCGTGCCCGCTCCGCTCGGTCCGGACCTGCACTGGGACCTCGACCGGCTTGCCGAAGCCCTCACGGACGCCAGGCTCTTCGTCTTCTGCAACCCCAGCAACCCGACCGGCATCGTGCACAGTCGCGAGGAACTCGACGCGCTTGCCGGCCTGCTCGACGGCACCTCCACGATCGTCATCTCCGACGAGGCGTACTCCGGCCTCGACTACACCGGACGGCCGTTCACCTCGGCGATCTCGCTCGACGCTCTGCGCGACCGTACGGTCTACTGCCAGACCTTCTCGAAGAGTTACGCGATGACCGGCTGGCGCGTCGGCTACCTCTGGGGACCGACGCAACTCATCCAGGCGTCCGCCCGTATCCACAACACCTTCAACGGCTCCGTGAACACCTTCATCCAGGACGCCGCACTCGTCGCAGTGCGAAGCTGCGAGGAGGATGTCGCCCGCATGCGGAGCGCGTACGAGGTCCGGCGCGAGATCATGCGGACGGAACTCGCCGCGATTCCCGGCCTCACCCTCAGCTCGCCGGAGGGAGCGTTCTACCAATTCCCCCGCTACGACATCGACTTGCCCTCCGTGGAGGTCGTCGCGGCGCTGCGCGCCCACGGCGTCGCCGTCCGCCCCGGAAGCGAGTTCGGAGCCCGGGGTGAGGGGCATCTTCGACTGTCGTACGCTGCCAGCCCGGAATCCATCACCGAGGGCGTCCGTCGGCTGGCCCAAGGCCTCTCGGCCCTGCAATGAACGCCGCCTCGCACGCAACGAGGAGTCGACCCATGCGCAGTGACACCGAGCGCAACCGCAGGCACCTGATCAAAGCTGCCGCGCGGCTGTTCGAGAACTCACCGACGCCGGTCAGCTTGGCGGAGATCGCCAAGCACGCCGAGGTGTCCACCGCGACGGCCTACCGCCACTTCTCATCCGTCGAAGAGATACTGCATGCATTCCGGGCCCAAGTAGGCTCCGAGCTGCGTGACTTCAGCGCCCGTCAGACCACGCGGGGCATGGCTCGGCTTGAGGCGGTCTCGCGCTGCTGGGTGTCGCTCGTCCTTGAGCACGGGGGCGCGATGGCGCAGATGCGCTCGCACCGCGGTTATCTTGAGCGGCTGCGGGAGACGACCGCCTACCTCACGCCGCAGGCCGAGGCGCTCGCCGAGCCACTCCGGCAGACCACCGAGGAACTCGGCCTCGGGGACCTCGGAGACGAGGCCCTCTACCTGTGGAACACGCTGTTCGATCCACGGGACATCCTCGACCTCATCAAGAGCGGACGCACCGAGGACGAGGCCGCCACCCGTCTGGTGGCCGCGCTGCGCGGGGCCCTGATCGGCTGGTCCACGGCGGACCAGCAGCGGGGCGAGTGAGGGAGAGCTCCGCGTCGTCGGACGGCCCCTGACATGGGACGTACCCAGGCCCGTGCGGGCAGGTCCACTCCTCAAGAGCGCCGCGCCCGTTCGGCAACGAATCCCGCCCTGATCGCGACGCCACGGGCGGCCGGCCGGCTCGCGCCCGAACCGGGACTCGCGCCTGAACCGGGACTCGCGCCTGAACCGGGACTCGCGCCCGAACTGAGAAGAGAGAGCAGCCATGGACGTCAACGCTTACATCGATGCCGCATACGAGGACCTCCGCAGAAGAAATCCCGGCGAGGGGGAATTCCATCAGGCGGCCCACGAGGTCCTGCACACCATAGCCCCCGTACTTCGAACCCGCCCGGGGTACACGGACGCTCGGATCGTGGAGCGGTTGTGCGAACCCGAGCGGCAGCTGATCTTCCGTGTCCCCTGGGTCGATGACCTGAATGAGGTGCAGGTCAACCGTGGGTTCCGAGTGGAGTTCAACAGCGCCCTCGGACCGTACAAGGGGGGCCTGCGGTTCCACCCGAGCGTGAACCTCGGGATTGTCAAGTTCCTCGGATTCGAGCAAATCTTCAAGAACGCACTGACCGGCATGCCGATCGGAGGCGGCAAGGGCGGGGCGGACTTCGACCCCAAGGGCCGCTCGGACGGCGAGATCATGCGGTTCTGCCAGGCGTTCATGACGGAGCTTTACCGCCATTTGGGCGAGCACACCGACGTGCCCGCCGGTGACATCGGGGTGGGCGGCCGGGAGATCGGCTACCTGTTCGGCCAGTACAAGCGGATCACCAACCGCCACGAGGCGGGCGTCCTGACCGGCAAGCCCGTCGCCTGGGGCGGATCGCACGCCCGTACCGAGGCCACCGGCTACGGCGCGGTGTACTTCGCCGAGGAGATGCTCGCCACCCGCGGTCACGGCTTCGACGGGCGCCGGGTGGTGGTCTCCGGGTCCGGGAACGTCGCCGTCCATGCCATCGAGAAGGTTCACGCCCTGGGCGGCCGGGTGGTGGCCTGCTCCGACTCCTCCGGCTACCTGGTCGACGAGGACGGCCTCGACCTGGACCTGCTGAAGGAGGTCAAGGAGTCGCGGCGCGCACGGGTCTCCGCCTACGCGGAGGCGAAGCCGACAGCGCGGTTCTCCGCCAGGGGATCGGTGTTCGATGTGCCGTGCGAAGTGGCCCTGCCTTGCGCGACCCAGAACGAGCTGGACCAGCAGGACGCCGTCGCGCTGGTGAAGGGCGGGGTGCTCGCCGTCGCCGAAGGCGCGAACATGCCCTGTACGCCCGAAGCGGTCGAGGTCTTCCGGAGCGCACGATCCTCTTCGGCCCCGGCAAGGCGGCCAACGCGGGCGGAGTGGCCACCTCCGCACTGGAAATGCAGCAGAACGCCTCGCGGGACAGCTGGACCTTCGAACAGACGGAGGAGCGACTGGCCGCCATAATGCGGCAGGTTCACACCCAGTGCCGCACCACTGCCGAGACGTATGCCGACGACGCCGACGACTATGTCCTCGGCGCCAACATCGCGGGCTTTCTCCGCGTCGCGGACGCCATGACGGCGCAGGGAGTCGTCTGACGAACTCGACGGTTCAGTTCTCGGTCAAAGAGGGCACGTCGCGGACGGTGGTGTCCCGGGTGCCCGCGTCGGCCGGCGCGGGCACGGGCCTGGGGACGGGCGGGGCCGACTGCGGGATGCGGGGGGTGTGGCCGCCCAGCCGCCGGCGTACGCCGTTCACCAGACGGGACGCGGTGAAGGTCGCGCCGTGGACGAAACGCATCGACGGGCCGAACGAGGGCGCGGCCGGCAATCCGGCGAAGAACAGCCCCGGCCGGGAGGACTCGAAGCGGGACGACAGCTCGGGGGCCTGGCTGGCGCCGACCGTACGCAGTCTCTCCCGTACGGCCGGGTCCAGCAGGCCGAGCCGGTCAAGGCGCGGGCCGAACCCGGTGGCGGCCACGATGTGGTCGGCCTCCAGGCTGCGGGTCTCCCCCTCGGTGGTGGTCAGCTCCAGCCGCACCCGCGACCCGGGCACCGCCGCCGCTCCCCGCAGGCGATGCCCCAGCAGGACCGGTACCCGTGCCTCGAACCGCTCGCGCAGCCACCAGGCACCGGCCGGGCCGAGGGCATGTGCCGCGATGTGCAGCCGGGCGGCGGCCGGCAGCCGGCGCACCGCCCAGGGGGCCTCCGACCACACCCAGCTGGGCCATCCGGTACCCAGACCGCAGTGCGGGTCCCGCAGCGAGCGCAGCAGCCCGCGGTCGAGCGGCTGCGGCGGGGTGTTCCAGTTGAGGCCTTCGGCGCGGGCCACCACCTGGGCGCGGGCGCCGTGTTCGGCCAGCAGCGCCGCCGTCTCCAGCGCGGCCTGGCCGGACCCGATCACCACCACGTCCTGCCCGCGCAGGGCGCTCAGCTCACGCTGGTGGCTGCTGTGCGAGAGCAGTTCGGGCGGCAGCGGACGCAGAGGTTCGGGGATGTGGACGAACGGCATGACGCCGACGGCCAGCGCGACGGCCCGGGAGATGAGGACCTCGCCCTCGGCGGTGCGCAGCCGGTAGCCGTCCGGGTGCGGGCCGACCTCGGTGACCGTCTGCTCCTCGACACCGGGGACCACCTGCCGGCCGAACCACAGCCCGTAGTCGGTGAAGGTGCCGATCGGCAACGGCCGGCCGTGCTCGGCGTGCACGCCCCGGGCGGCGCAGTAAGAGGCCAGGGTGTGGTCGCCGGCCGGGTCGGACAGGTTGGAGGACCACGGCTCCGACTTGAGGAACATGCCCTCCGGCATGTGGTCGCGCCACGAGGCCATGGGGCGGCCGAGGACCCGCAGATCGAGCCCGGCTGCCGCGGCGTGCGCCGCGATCGACAGCCCGTAGGGGCCGGCCCCCACCACTACCAGGTCGTACATGGTCGTTCTCCTTCTCGCGTCGGGCTGCTGAGCCGGCCGGAGTCGTACGTGCTCCGCCGGGGAAGTCTGGGCGGACCGCACCGCCTGGTGCGGCGTCACCGCACCGTGGTGGCCCGGCTGTCGGTGCGCCGGCTCCGTCCGGAGGCGGGCGCGGCGCCGGGCCCGGGGGGCGGTGCGGCGGGCCGCGGGAGGGAGCGCGGCGGGGCGAACGTCCGGCGCAGCCCCTTGCGCAGGCCCCGGCCCAGCCACGCCCGTGTCATGGCCAGGAACGGCGCGGGGTCGTCGGCGGCGAACCAGGCGGTCTCACCCGCGCGCGGTGCGCGGACGTACGGCGGCTGCCGACGCGCCCGGCGGGGTCGGCAGCCGGGGGCGGTCAGCGCGGAGAGCAGGGCGTAGTTCTCCACCCGGAGGACCCGGCCCAGCGCCGCGGTCGTCGCGGGGACGGGGCGGCCGGTCAGGTCCAGGTGCAAGGCGCGGACGACATCCAGTCCGGAGCGGTCGGTGAACAGCCGGAACTGGGCGCCGGGCCGGGGGTTGAAGTCCAGCAGGTGGTAGATGCCGGTGACCGGGTCCAGCCGGAAGTCCAGGTCGAGGATGCCCTGGTAGCCGAGGTGGCCGGCCAGCCGCCGGGCCGCCGCCTCGACCTCCGGATTGGGCAGCCAGCGGCCGACGGCGGTGAGCCCGGCGCGCGGCGGCCAGGCGCGCTCCTTGCGGCCCGCGCCGCCCAGCAGACAGACCGCGTCCCGGGTGAAGCAGCCGTGGAAGAACCAGTCCGTACCCGGACCACCGGGCACCTGGCGCTGGAGCAGCAGCGCGCTGCCGGCCTGCCCGGTGCGTTCGTACAGCCGCCGTACCTGGGCCCCGGTGCGCACAACAGTGGTGCTGCGCAGCCCGGAGGCGGGCGGCAGCAGCCAGGGGCGGCTCCACTTGGCGACCAGCGGGAGGCCCAGCTCCGCCACCGCGTCGGCCGCCTCCTGGGCGCTGCGGGGCCGCACGGTGTCGGGGTAGGCGATGCCGGCGGCGCGGCAGCGCTCGGCCAGCGCCGCCTTGTCGGCGACCGACTCGGGCAGCCCGGCGGGCTGTTCTGGCAGCAGGAAGCGGCCGGCCAGCCGGGGGGCGAGCCGGGCCACGGCGATGGCACCGGCGTCGTCCATCGGGATGAGGACGGCGGGCTGCGCGATCCGTTCGGACACCTGGCACAGGGTCCGCAACAGCGCCGGGTCCGAGATCGGCCCGGGCGGACGGGCGTGCGCCCGGTGCAGGTACCGGGAGCGGGCGGGCGGGCTGTGCGGGGACTCGAGGAGGGCGTGCACCTCGATGCCCGCCCGGCCCAGCGATCTGACGGCGCCCAGGGTCCCGTGGTGGAAGGGGTTGGGATCGAGCAGCACCAGCAGCACGGGCACCTCGGTGTCGAACTCGGGCATGGTGGCCTTTCCTTCACTACGGGGCGGGGCCTTCACTACGCGGGGGCCCTTCACTACGGGGCGGGGTGGTGGCTTCGTGGGGCCGAGCGGGGGGACGCGGGTCGCGAATGGGCTAGTACGGCGCCTTCGGCAGCACACCGGGTGGGGCTCCTGATTACTGTCGAGAAGTGGGCGCACCGGCTCGCGGAGCGTCCCGAGGGGAGTCACCATGCGCCGCCAAGGCCGCTGGCTGGTGGTCAACTGCGTCACAGCGACCTCCGCCGCGATCCTCGTGACCGCCATCACCGGTTCGCCGCCCGACGGCGCGGGTGGCACCGACGACGGCCGGGAACCGTACGCGGCGCCGGCCCGCTCGACCGCCTCGCCCAGCGGCGACGCGCCCGGCGGAGGGGCACCCACCGACGGCGCGCCCAGCGGAGGCACGGATACGGCCGCCCGCACCGGGCCCTCCGACGTTCCGGCCGAATACCGCCGGGCCGAGGGCGCCTTCCTCAGCTCCACCCCCGAGGGGGTGGAGCGCATCGCCGACCTCCAGCTCTGGCTGGGTGGCCGCCGGCTCCAGGTGGGGCACACCTACCTGCCGGGCGATGTGTGGGCGAACATCGAGGGCAAGCCGGACTTCCTGCGGCCCTGGACGAAGTGGCGGCGCACCGACAGCGAACGGATGTTCGTGCTGAACGTCCCGATGCTGGAGCGGAACGAGAAGAACGTCCCCGACGGCAAGGTGCGCTCCCTGCTGCGCACCGGCGCCCGCGGGGCGTTCGACCGCCATTTCCGTACGCTGGCCGAGCGGCTGGTCCGGCTGGGGGCGCCGGACACGGTGCTCGTGCTGGGATGGGAGATGAACGGCACCACCTACACCCACCGTTGCGGGCCCGACCCGAGGGCCTGGAAGAGCTACTGGCGGCGTATCGTCACGACGATGCGCGCGGTGCGCGGGCAGAAGTTCCGCTTCGACTTCGCCCCGAACCGCGGCGAGGACGCCATCGGCTGGACGAAGTGCTACCCGGGGGACGACGTCGTCGACATCATCGGCATGGACTCCTACGACCAGCCGCCGGGCGAGGACTTCACGGACATGGTGAACCAGCCGTACGGGCTGCGGCAGCAGGTCGAGTTCGCCGCCGCGCACCGCAAGCCGATCTCCTACCCCGAGTGGGGGCTGTTCCGCAACGGCGACAACCCCGAGTACATGCGCGGCATGCTGCGGTGGATCGACCGCCACAAGCCGCTCTACCAGACCATCACCGACTACTGCCCGCACGGGGTGTGGCAGTGCCGGGGCAACCCTGAGTCCTCGGCGGTCTTCCGCGATTGGCTTTCGGCCCACCCCTAGGAGGCCGGGCAGCCGGCACGGCCGGACAGCCCCTCCCCCGGCGCGGACACGGCGGGTCGTACCGGGCGTCCTCATGCCCCCGCCCGGCACGCCCGGCGGGCCCCGGCCGCGTCCGCGCGGCGGCTGTTGAGCCGTGAGCGCCACCGGCGCACCGCGGGCAGCCGGGTGCGCACCAGCTCGGCGGCGGCCGAGCGGGCGGCGGCGTGCGCGACCTGGGCCAGCAGCACGGGCAGGCCGACCGGCCGGGCCAGCAGCAGCCGCTGGTTGGTGACGGTGACCGGGCGCAGATGCCGTTTGTACGGCTCGGTGCCGCGCAGCATGCTCAGCGCGCCGCGCCCGGTCTCGGACACGTACCGGGCGTCGTGGCGCAGCAGCATGGCGGTGATGTCCACCTTCCGGGACCGGAGTTCGGGGTGGGCGCCGCTCAGGTAGCCGCCGGCCAGGTCGGCGGACAGCAGCGTCAGATCGAGGGCCATGACCCTGCCCTCCACCCGGTACTCGATCAGCCGGGCATCGCCGGCCCGCACCATCCCGGTGGCGGCCCGGGCCAGATGTTCGGCGAACCTTGGCCGCAGGTGCTCCGGCGTCACCCCCCGCCCCCGCCACTGCAATCCGTGCAGCCGCAGCAGGGCCGCCACGGCCGCGGGCACCTCGGCGGGGGGCACGGCCCGCTCCTCGATGCTCAGCTTGTCCAGCTTGCGCAGCTTGGCGCGGAACGTGCGCGCGGCGCGCCCGGAGAGCCTCGCCACCAGGCCCTCGACGGGCACTCCCGGCAGCTCCAGGCACGCCGAGTCGGGCAGCCTCCGGCGCGGCCCCCGCCAGCGCGCGTACACCTGCTCGGCGGCGGCTCCCGGCCGCACCTCGCGCAGGTCGACGACGGAGCCGCGGGCCGCCTTCCGCATGCCGCGCACCAGCGCGACGGCTGCCTGGGGGGCGCAGCTGTCGTCCAGCAGCACGTCGCAGAAATCGGAGATGTCGCCGCCCAGCGGCACCAGCGCCGGAAGGGGCCGGTAGATCAGCGTCAGCGCTGCCGCCGCGATCAACTCACCGCCCTGGTGGACGAGTACGACGCGCAGCCGGCCCGGGGTGCCGTACGAGAGCCACCACGAGTGCAGCCACGCGTGGCTCTGGAAGGCGGTCGCGCTGGGGCAGCGGCGGTGGAGCGCGGTCCAGTCCTGGGCCAGCGCGGCGAACCGCTCGGGGTCCCGGCACACCGTCACGGCCAGGTCCGCGGCGGCCGGTGCGGCGGGCGATCCGGGGCCGGGCGGCCGGTCCGGGGCGGGGCGCACGGCCGGGGGCGTACGCCCGGCCGGCCAGGCCCGGGTGCCGGACACGGCCCGGGTGCGCGGTGCCGGGCGCCGGCCGAACGGCCGCTGCGACGCCTGGCGCTGGGGAGCTGTCATGACGCCTCTTCCTGGGTCGCGTTCTGCACTGCCGGACACGGCGGCTACCGTGCGGCCGGGCTCGCCGCGGCGGCCGGGCGGTCCTGGGCCGGTGACGGGCGGTCCGCGGCCGGGGCGGGGGTACCGGGTGCCGCGGCCGGGCCCGGCACACCGGGCAGGTCGGCGCGGTGTCCCGGGCGCGGGCGGATCAGCCGGATGAGGCCGCCCAGCAGTCCGCCGGCGCAGCCGCCGACCGCGGCGGCGACGGTCAGCGAGGGCGAGGTGGGCCCGGCGGGGGGTGTGGCCCGGGCGAAGGAGAGCAGCCGCACGGTGGTGCGTTCGGCGGAGTGATTGCCGTGCCGGGTCAGGGCGCGGGAGACGGCGTTGGCGACGACGGCGGCGCGGCCGGGCCGGGCGGCGGTGGCAGAGATCTCGATCATCGGGGCGTCCGGCGAGGTGGCCGAGCGCACGGCGCTCTGGAGGGTGCTCAGCGGCAGCCCGGCGGCGGGCCGCGCCTCGCGCAGGACGGCGCCGCCGGCCGCGACCCGCCCGTACGCCTGGGCGAAGCCGAGCGCGGTGGCCGGATCGGTGTGCGCGGTGGGCACCACGACGACGTAGCTGGTGGCGGTGTACTGCGGTGCCTTCAGCAGTCCGTACCCCGCGCCGGCGCCCGTCCCCAGCAGCAGGCACAGCGCGACGGGCCACCAGGCGGGCAGCGAGCGGCGCCGGGTGCGGGTGCGGCCGGCCCGGGAGGGGGCGAGGCGGGCGCGCAGCCGGGCGAGGCGGCCGGGTGCGGCGCCGTCCGGCGGGGCGGGCTCGGTCGGTTCGGTGCTCATCTGTTCACCTCGTGGGGTCGGCCGGCGCGGGAGCCGGTGAGGCGTTCGGCGGGTGCGGTGAGGCGGCCGGAAGGGGCGTCGGGGCGGGCGGCGGCACCGGCGAGGCGGGTGTAGACGGCCATCAGCCGCTCGGCGGTGCGGCCGATGTCGTAGCGGCGGACGGCCGCGGGGACCGGCAGCCGGTATGCGTCCG
This sequence comes from Streptomyces sp. NBC_01775, assembly GCF_035917675.1. NCBI lineage: Bacteria > Bacillati > Actinomycetota > Actinomycetes > Kitasatosporales > Streptomycetaceae > Streptomyces > Streptomyces sp. NBC_01775. Next base: position 294,856 of record NZ_CP109104.1, read on the forward strand.
CCGCGCGCAGCCCGCGTAGTTCAGCGGTCAGTTCGGCGGTGCTCGCGCCGACGCGGCGGGCGCCGGGTGCCTCGGCGGCGGGCAGTTCATCGATCGCCGGGCAGGTGACATGACGGACGGGCAGTCCGGCGGCGAGGGCCTCCAGCACGGAGATACCGAACGTCTCCTCGCCGGACGGGGAGGCGAACACGTCCATCGCGGCCAGCAGTCCGGGCAGTCCGGGGACCGGCGCACCGCCGTCGGCCCCCGCCGGTCCCTCGCCGCCGCTCGCGCCGGGCAGCAGGACCCGGTCCGGCACGCCGAGCTGCCGGGCCAGCCGTTCCAGAGCCGCCCGTTCCGGGCCCTCTCCCACCAGCAGCAGCCAGGCTCCGGGCAGCGCGGCGACGGACCGGAGGAGGACGTCGAAGCGCTTGCCTGGCACCAGCCGTCCGACGCCGCCCACCACGAAGGCGTCGTGCGGCAGTCCGAGCCGCGCCCGCGCCTCGTCGCGCGCGGCCTGCTCGAAGCGGAAGCGGCGGGCCTCGATGCCGTTGGGGATCGTCTCGATGCGGGCCGCCGGCACGCCCCAGGCCCGCAGCCGGTGCGCGACGGTGTCGGAGACGGCCACCGTCGTCGTGCCCAGCCGCTCGGTGGCCAGATACAGCGCCCGGGCGGAACGGGTCAGCGGGCGGCCCTCGATCTCGGCCTCCCCCAGCGAGTGTTCGGTGGCGACGACGGTCCGCACCCCGGCCAGCCGGGCGGCGATCCGGCCGTAGGCGCAGGCGCGGTACAGGTGGGTGTGGACGAGGTCGTAGCGGCCCTGCCGGATGATCCGGGTGAGCCGCGGCAGTGCGGACAGATCCCGGTTTCCGGCCATGCCCAGGTGGGTGACGGGGATGCCGTCGGACCGGATACCGGCGGCGACGGCGCCGGGATCGGTGAGCGTGACGACCTCGCTCTCCATCGGCAACTGCCGCAGCAGCAGCCTCAGTTGCTGCTCCGCACCGCCGACGCCCAGCCCGGTGATGATGTGCAGCGCCCTCACCTGCGCCCCCCGTCCGCGGTGCCGGTCACGGCGGACGGCGCGGTGGGCGCGGCGCAGGCCGCCGGGGCGGTCGCGGGACCGGCCGACGCCGCCGCCTCTGCGGGCAGCGGACGGCGGCGCATGGGGTGCAGCCGCCGTTTGAGGTGCAGCCGCCATCCGGTGTCGCTCTCGCCGATGTGGGCGCGGGGCAGCGCGTACCGTCCGGTGAGCGGGCCGGGGTCGATGGCGCAGGCGTAGCGGTAGCCGGCGCCGCGTACGGCCTCTGTCGCCCGCTGGTCCACGGTGCCGTAGGCGTAGCAGTAGCCCTCCGGGGGCTGCCCGGTGATCTCGGCCAGGCGGGCGCGGCTGTCGCGGACCTCCGCGCGCAACGCCGCGTCGTCCGCCTCGGGCAGGCTCAGGTGGCGCATGCCGTGCGAGCCGATCTCCACCCCGTCGCGGGCGGCGGTCCGGATCCCGGCGGCGGTCAGCAGCGGCTTGCGCGGGCCCTGCGGGTCCCAGCCGTTGTCGCCGCCGAGCCGGCCCGGCAGCACGAACAAGGTGGCGGTGCACTCGTGCCGGAGCAGCAGCGGCAGGGCGTTGTCCACGAAGTCGGCGTAGCCGTCGTCGAAGGTGAGCCCCACCAGCCCGGAGTCGCGCCCGGCTTCCCGCGCTGCCAGCAGCTCCCGCACGCTCACCCCGCGCAGGCCGTGCCCGCGCAGCCAGGTCAGCTGCTGGTCGAGCCGCGCGGGCGAGACGGTGATCCGGTACGGGTCCTCGGCCCGGTCCGTGACCGAGTGGTACATCAGCACCCACGGCGGCGCGAGCCGGCGCCGCCGGGGCCGGAACCGGGACGCGGTGGCCCCGGCCGGGGATCGGCGGGCGGGCGGGCCGGTTCGCGCGGCGCCGCGGGTCCCGGCCTGGGGTGCGGCGGCGGGTGTGTGGGGCGGTGCGGAGGCGGGGGACGGCGCGGGCGCGGGGGTGGCCGCGGTGGAGGAGAGGGGAGCGGACGCGGACTCAGCGGGCATGGCGGAGCTTTCGTGTGAGGGTGACGATCAGCTGGGGCGCCTCGGGTGCCCGTACGGCGAAGGCGGTGGCGACGAAGACGGCCGGGACGGCGAGCGCGCCGACCGCGGCGGTGAGCGCGGTGTGCGGGATGGCGGGGGCGAGCGTCCAGCCGGCCGCGGCGGCGGCGACGGCCGGCAGGGTGAGCCGCCCCAGGTCGCCCGCGACCCGCCGGGCCCGGATGGCGATCACCCGGGTGCCCAGGCCCCGCAGCAGGAGGCACGCGGTGGTGGTGATCCCGGCGGCGTTGGCCGCGGCGATGCCGTGGATGCCCCAGTACGGGGTCGCCGCCGCGCTCGCCACGACGGTGATCAGCAGCCCGGCGGCCATCACAGCTGCCGGATACCAGGTGGGGCGGGCCGCCGAGAAGAACGGCCGGACCAGCGCGCCGACCAGGCTGTGGCCGAGGAGCCCGAGTGAGTACACGCGCATGACCGAGGCCGTGGCGGCGGTGTCGGACGCGTCGAACTCACCGCGCTGGAAGAGGAGTTCGATGATCTGCGGGGCGTATCCGACGACGTAGGCAGCGCCCAGCAGGACCACCACGGCGGCCAGTGCCAGGTCGCGCTCCACCCGGAGGCGGGCCCGGTCCGCGTCGCCGTCGGCCACGGCGCGGGCCACGGCCGGGAAGGTGACGGTGCAGATCATCAAGGAGAGCACCATCGGCATCTGGGCGACCTTCTGGGCGTAGTTCAGGTGCGAGATCGCACCGGCGGACAGCGAGGAGCCGAAGTGCCGTTCCACCAGCACCTGGGCCTGCCGGCCGAGGGCGAACAGCAGCACCGGCGCGATCCCGCCCAGGCTCAGCAGCCCGATCCGGGCAGCGGGGCCCGGCGACGGGGGCGGGGCCGCGTCAGGAGCGGTCCGAAGGAGATGCGGGCGGCGCATGTTCAGGCGGCGCAGGAAGGAGGGCAGTTGGACGAGCACCATCAACGCGCCGCCCACGGCGACGCCGACGGCCGCCGCGCGCACCCCCAGCAGGGAGTGCAGGGCGAGCATGGTGGCGCAGATGCCGAGGTTGTAGGCCACGTAGATCGCGGCGGGCGGGACAAAGCTGTCGTGGGCGCGCAGCGCGGCGCTGAGGTACCCGGCGATGCCGAAGGTGACGACGGCCACCGCGGTGAGCCGGGTGCAGGTCACCGCGAGCCCCGGGTCGGCGAGGCCGGGCGCGAGCGCCCGCACCAGCACGGGCGCGGTGGCCAGCAGAAGTGCGGCGACGGCCGCCAGCCAGGCGAACAGCCGCGGGAAGGTGGCCGCCGCCAGCTCCCGTACGGGGTCGGGCGCCGCCGGGTCCCGGCCGCTCGCGGTCCGCCGGGACAGCGCGAGGCTGAACGCCGGTACGAGGACCAGCGCCATGGCGTCCTCGATCAGCAAGGTGGCGGCCAGTTCGGGCACCGTCCAGGCCACCAGGAAGGCGTCGGTGTCGCCGTCGGCGCCGAACAGGTGGGCGATGGCCTGGTCCCGGACGAGCCCGAGCAGCGAACCCGCGGCCGTCAGCGCCGCTGTGAGTGCGGCGGCGCGGGCGAGGAACCGCCCCAGCGGGGAGGGTGGCGGGGAGGGCGGGGTGCCCGACGGGGCGGGCCGGACCGGCGGGCCGGCGGTCGGCGTCGAGGGGTGCGCCGCGGGTCTCCGGGGCCCCTGCCCCGGTCCCGGCTGGTCCTCGGTGGCCGTGCCGCTCACCGGGCCTCCGCTCCGGCGCTCAGGGGTGCCCCGGACTCCGGTACCGCGCCCCGGCCCAGCGCCCACCAGGCGGCCAGCCCGAGCGTGATCCCGGTGAGCACGGTGGAGGGGCCGCCGATGTCCGAGTATCCGAAGTCCACCAGGTGCCAGATCAGCAGCCCGGCGGCGATCAGTCCGCAGTCGGTGGCGCGGGCCGGGGACGGGGGCGCCGCCCGCGCCGCCCGCAGCCGGCGCAGCGTACGGGCCATGATGACGGCCCAGCCGCCGGCCACGGCGGTCAGCCCGAGCAGGCCCTGCTCACTCAGCACGAGCAGATACATGTTGTGCGGGGACAGCAGCGGCTCCTTGCGGAAGTCCTGGCCGGCGCCGGCGGTGTCGCTGCCCGAGGACAGGGCGAGCGAGGCGTGCGCGTCGCGGTGGGCGGCGAAGCCCTTGGGGCCGACCCCGGTGGCCGGGTCCTGGCGCCAGATGCTGGTGGCCGCCGCCCACATGGTGTAGCGGTCGGTGACCGACTGGTCGGGGGCGGCCGTGACGTCGGTGATGCTGCTCATCCGCTCCCCGATGAGCTGCGAGCCCACGCCCAGTCCCCCGACCAGCAGCACGGCCGCCGCCGCCAGTACCCCGAACGTCCGCAGGGCGAGCCGGGCGCCGGCCAGCATCAGCACGGCCGCCGAGGCCACCGCGGTGGCGATCCACGCGCCGCGGCTGAAGGAGACGGCGAGCGGCACAAGCAGCAGCGCGGCCCCGCCGAGAGCGGCCGGGCGCAGCCGGCGGGGGCTGCCGGCCGGCGGTGCCAGACCCAGTCCGAGGGCGACCAGAAGGCCGCAGGAGACGACCGCGGACATGCCCATCACGTCCTGCGGCCCGAAGGTGCCCACGGCCCGGATGTCCTGGCCGACGTAGGAGGCTCCGGTGCCGGTGAGGTACTGCCGGACCCCGACCGCGCCCTGGACCAGCGCCAGCACCAGTACGGCCCCGGCCAGCACCCGGAAGCCGTGCGGGTCGCGCAGGACCAGGACCACGGCGGCCGGTACGAGGACGAAGATCTGCGCGTAGCGCACGAAGCCCGGCAGACTGGCGCCCGGGTCGTACGAGGCAGCGGTGGCCACCGCGCAGGCCACGGCGGGGGCCGCCAGCACGCAGGCGGCCGGCCCGTCCAGCGGACGGGTCCGGGTGCGCAGCAGCCACACCGCGCACCCGAGGACGAACAGGCCTGACGCCACATCAGCGGGTGTCGCCTGCCCGGTCCTCGACGCGTCCTCGTGCACCGGCGCGCACAGCAGCAGCACGGTCAGGACGCCGGGCAGTAGCGGGCCCAGCCGGACGAGGTGTGCGCGCACGTGGCCCGGCGGCCGGCGGACCGCCGCCGGCAGGGTGGATGTCACCGCCACGGTCAGCTCCCAGCGGGCCGGAAGAGCGAGGCCGCGGTACGCAGGATGATCCGCACGTCCTGCCACAGCGACCAGGAGTCGATGTAGTGGTTGTCGAAGCGCGCCCGGTCCTCGATCGAGGTGTCGCCGCGCAGCCCGTGCACTTGGGCGAGCCCGGTGACACCTCCCGGCATCCGGTGGCGGGCCGCGTAGCGCGGGTAGCTCCGGCTGAACTTCTGGACGAAGTGCGGACGTTCGGGCCGTGGCCCGACCAGGCTCATGTCGCCACGCACCACGTTCCACAGCTGCGGCAGCTCGTCCAGAGAGGTCCGGCGCAGCATCCGCCCGACGGCGCCCATCCGGTCGTCGTTCGCGATGCTCCACAAGGTGGCCGACTCGTGCGCGTCGACGGGCCGCAGGGTGCGGAACTTCAGCAGCACGAACGGCCGCCCGTCCTGTCCGATGCGCTCTTGCCGGAAGAGCACCCCGGGGCCGTCGGTGCAGCGCACCGCCAGCGCGCAGGCCGTCAGCAGCGGGGCGGCGACCAGCAGCGCAGGCACGGCCACCACCAGGTCCAAAGCCCGTTTGCGCACCCGGCCGGGCGGGTGCGGGGAGAGGGGGGCGACGCGGCGGCAGCGGAACCCCCACAGATGTCCGGCGGCCGAGACGCGGGCCGGGCCCGCCAGCGGTCCGGGGCCCAGCGGCAGGGCGTTGGCGGCGGGCAGATCGACCAGCCACACCGTGCAGCCCTGGCCGGTCAGTAGTCGGAACAGCTCGACGGTACGTGCCTCGTCCGCGCGCGGGTCGGTGAAGACGGCGTCACGCACGGAGTTCTGGATGACCGCGCGGATCACGTCCTCACCCGAGACCAGGAGGGGGAGCGAGGGGGCGCCGGAATCCCCCGGCGGTTCGTCCGGGCCGTCGGCCGCCAGGCGGACCATGCCGACCGGGCGCATGCCGTACTCGGGGTGCTCGTGCAGCGCGTCCACGAGGCGCCGGGCGACCGGTCCGCTGCCCACGACCAGCGTCGAGGCGGGCCGACGGCGGGCGGCGGCGCGCCGTACGCCGTGCACCGCGCCGCGCGCGGCACAGGTCAGCGCGGAGTGGGTGGCGGCCAGGCCCAGCAGGGAGCCCCAGCCCAGCGCGTGGGCCGGCCAGGTCGCGGCCAGCACCGTGGCCAGCACACACCAGATCGCGGCGATGTGGCCCAGCAGCACCGGGAGTTCGTCGAGTGCGCCGGTCAGCGCGGTCGGCCGGTAGAGCCCGCCGCGCGCGTTGAGGACCATCAGTGCCACCAGTCCGGGGGCGAGCACGGTCAGCACGTGATGGCCGCCGGCCGCGACGCCCAGCGCCGTGCAGGCGGAGCCGGCCGCGAGGCCGTCGGCGACCAGCAGCACGGCGAAGGTGCGCCGGCCGCGCGGCCGGCGGCCGGCGGCCGGCTCCGGCAGGCCGTCGCCGGTGCGCGGCTGCGGGAAGACCGCCGTGGGTGCCGACTCGCCGCCCGGGACCTGCCGTGCCGGGGAATCGGCGGCGTGCTCGGCCGGGTCCGCGGCCGGGAGTTCCGTGGCCCGGCCGGACTCGGACGCGTCCAGGTGCTCGGTGGTCATCGTCGGGTGCACTCCCTGTGCTCGGGCTGCGGCAGACCGAGGAGGTCGCGGTACACAGCCGCCACCGCTGCCGCTGTTCGCCGCACGTCGTATGTGGTTCGCACGTGTTCCTCGGCCTGCCGGCCCAGGGCGTCGCGCAGTCGGGGGTTGGTCAGCAGGACCGTCAGCGCGGCTGCCAGGGACTCCGCGTCGCCGGGGGGCACCAGGGTGGCCGGGTGCGGGTCGGGCGGCATGCTCTCCCGGGCGCCGCCGATGTCGGTGCTCACGACGGTCCGGCCGCAGGCCATCGCCTCCAGCGGGACCAGCGCCATGCCCTCCCAACGGGACGGCAGTACCACCAGATCGGCGGCCTGGTACCAGGGCACCGGGTCCCCGACCGGGCCGGCGAACAGCACGCCGTCGGGTGCGACCCGACCCAGCGCCCGCCGCTCGGGGCCGTCGCCGACCAGTGCGAGCCGGGCGCCGGGGACCCGGGCCGCCACCTCGCGCCAGGCCCGGAGCAGCAGGTCCTGGCCCTTTTGGACGCACAGCCTGCCCACGCAGACCACCAGCGGGGTGTCGGGCGGCAGCCGGTCGAGCGCGGGCAGCACGGCGCGGGCCCGCGCCCGGACGGCGGCGGCCTCCTGCGTGCCGGTTGAGGGGAAGCGCTCCAGGTCGACGCCGTTGCGGATGACCTCCCAGCGGGCCCGTACTCCGGCCTCCCGGCCGCGGCGCCGCTCGTCCTCGCTGACGCAGACCACGCGGCCGGACCAGCGGGTGGCATAGCGCTCCCAGCACAGCGCCAGTGCGCCGACGGGCCCGTCCGCCGCCTCGAACGACCAGGCGTGCGGCTGGTGGACGGTCGGTACCCGGCCGCGCGCTGCGAGTCGTCCGGCCAGCCCGGCCTTGGCGCTGTGCGTGTGCACGACGTCCGGTCCGAGGCGGCCGATGAGCCGGGCCGCCCGCGCCACTTCGCCGGGCAGCCGCGGGCCGGGATCGCGTCCGGCGGGCCAGGGAACCACCTCGGCTCCCGCAGCGGCGGCGGTCCGGCTCAGTTCACCGCCGGGCGGGCAGGCCACCACCGCCCGGATGCCGTCCGCGCTCTGGGCGCGCGCCAGATCGGTGACGACCCGGGCCACGCCGCCGTCGACGGGCTGGGACAGGTGGAGCACCGTCAGCGGGCTCATGACACGCGGGGCGTACGCCATGCGCGCTGTTCTTCGGTAACGCACGGTCCGTTGCCTCTCGTTTTCCAGTTTCCCCGGACCGTTATCGGCGTGCGTCGGTCTGGAGGAAAAGCGCACCCGCCTGGAAGCTGTCTTTCGTAGTTCCAAGACGGACGGTGGTGCGGCTTCCGCCGGCCCGCAGCGCGGGCTTGATGTCGAATACGTCCGAGTCGTATCCCAGCGTGTTCTTGTAGGCGGGCTCTCGATTTCCGTCGCTGCGTCCCAGCGTGGTGATCGTGGAATTCGCCACGTCATTACGGGGATTGGCACTGTCGGACATGCGGGCGGTCGCGCGGCGGTCTGTTCCCACGCTCAGCGCATCGCCGCCGGCACCCCGGTCGCCGTCGTAGGCGACCAGCCCGACGCGCCCGCTTGCCCCGGCGGGGATGCGCGGGCCTTTCACCGTCACCGAGCGCCTGCGGCCGGGCGCGATGTTCTCGAAGCCGTCCCACAGGGCGAGGTGGCGCAGCGGTTCGCGCTGGTTCTCGTAGGCGACGACCAGGGTCCAACCGCCCCAGGCCCCGGCCGTGGAGCGGCCCCTGGAGATGTTGATCTGGGCGACCGTGTAGCTGCCGGAGCCGCTGTCACGGACGAGCGGTGTGACGTCGGAGGACGCCTGGAAGGCGTCGGTGCGGGCGCTGGTCCGGTGCCCGGTGACGGTGTCGGCGAGCACTTCTTTGTACTGCCCGCCGGGTTCGGCGATCAGGACCCGCCGGTTGTCCTTGTGCGGCTTCTGCTCGCCGGCCCGGAGGTTACCGCCCCAGTACAGTCGCGCGTGGCTCACCCGGGATCCGGCGGGCAGCCGCAGCTCGGCCCGGCTGGAATTGTAGGTGTTCGGGTCCTTGTCGACGTCCGTGTAGAACATCTCGTAGTCGCCGTTGACACCGCGGCCCGCGCGCGCCTGCGTGCACCGCGCGGCGGCCTTCACGACGGCCTTCCGGCACGTGATGGAGGAATTGGCGGCGCGCGCCATTCCGCCGTGCTGCGTCACCTCAAAACGCTCCGCGAACGGAATCCTGGGCACCTTCCGGGAAGCCGGTGCCGCCACGGCGTTGTTCAGCGCCGCAACAAGTGCCATCGGCGTGAGCACGAACAGCGCAGCACCCCCGGCACGACCCATCGGCATTCCCATGCCCCGTCCTCCGACTCTCTTCTCAGCAGGCCAGGGAAACTTTGACAGAAGAATTCAGACAGACAGTGGGACGCGCCGATCACAACGAAAAATTACTATTCGTTGGCAGAATCCGGACGGTGCGGAAGGTTGAATCGCGCCTTCCCGCAGGCCGCAGCCGAGATCGACGAGCGGATCCGTCAGGCTGCCCGGCCGAGCAGCCTGACGGGGGTCCACCCCAGGAAGGCCGCGCGGCCATGTACTGCCCCGCGTGGCTGCGAACGGATCGAGGGGGTGCGCGTGTCCCAGCCCACCGAAGTCCCGGTCATCGCCGCAGCGACCGGGGGCACCCAGGCCGCCGCGACTACTTCGACGGCGGCGTCGAATCCGTCATCCGGCTCGCTCTCGAGTACCCCGTCGAGACCCTCCAGGAATGGCGGAGTTCAGCCACCCTCCAGGTGGCACTCCCCGAACACACCCGGTCCCAGGCCTCCTTCGCCCCCACCCCGGCCGGGGCGGTCAGGCGGATCCCGGTGACCTCGATCGCGACCCCACGGGACTTCTCATACACGGCTTCTCGTACACGGCTTCCCGCATGCGAGGCGTCCGAGCGGGGATCCGATCCGCTCTCCACCCCAGACTCCCTCTTGTGGGGTGTCACACAGAAAGCCGCGGGGCACAGGCCCGTTGAATGCGTTGAATCCGCTGATCGGTCCCGACGCGTTCCCCGCCTTCAACACCTTCAATACACCAGCCACGCCGACGAAGTGAGGCGGACCGGCGCTCCCCGTCGTCGTCCCCCGGCGCCGCACTCGCTCTCCTTGAGCCGGACCCCGTCCTACCTGCGGCCACATCGGTCGGCTTTGGCATCCTTGACCGCATGATCGCCACTGAGGCCGCCCACGCGGTCGTCTTCGACCTCGACGGCACCCTCGTCGACAGCGAGCCGAACTACTACGAGGCGGGCAGGCGGGTGCTCGCCGCGCACGGGGTATCCGGCTTCAGCTGGGAGGAGCACACGCGTTTCATCGGGATCGGCACCCGGGAGACGCTGGAGATCCTGCGGCGGGAACACGGGCTGAGCACGCCGGTGGACGAGCTGCTCGCGGAGAAGAACCGCCATTACCTGGAGCTGGCCCGCGCGGGTACCGAGGTCTTCCCGGAGATGCGGAAGCTGGTCGAGCGGCTGCACGCCGCCGGGCACCCCATGGCGGTGGCCTCCGGCTCCTCCCGCGCCGCCATCGACGCGGTCCTGGGAGCGACGAGCCTGGACGGTCTGCTGCCGCTGCGGGTCTCGGCCGAGGAGGTGGCGCACGGCAAGCCGGAGCCCGACGTCTTCCTGGAGGCGGCGCGCAGGCTCGAGGTCTCCCCCGGCGACTGCGTCGTACTTGAGGACGCCCCTCCGGGCGCGGAAGCCGCCCGCCGGGCGGGGATGCGCTGCGTCGCGGTGCCGTATGTGCGGGGTACGGAGACGGATCCGGCGTTCGCCGTGGCGGGGCTGCTGTTCGCGGGTGGGCAGCGGGAGTTCGACGCGCGGCGCGCGTACGACTGGATCAACGGTGATCCCGCACCATCCGGTGCGGTCCATTGTCCCGCACCCTCCGGTCACTGACCGTCGGCGAGCCTAGCTATGGAGCGTCCGAGGGCCCGAACGTCCAGACGTTGCCCACGTTCCTGCCACCGCGGCGCATCACCGTGCCGAGCAGTGCGGTGAGGGGCTCTTCCACAGCTTGAAGAAGCTCCTCGCCGAAGACGCACAAGGACTCCTCCCAGGGGTGTCCGAACGTGCCCAGGCGGAGGTCGGCGGTCAGGTAGAGGTAGTAGTCGCCGTCGGGGTACGCGGACCCGGGCCACGGGGGCCGGCCGGGGCCGCCCACCCTGCGCGGGTCGAAGCGGTAGCCCCCGTGGCTCCAGTCGAGCCAGTGGAGGGGCTCATCGGGGCGGGCGCAGGCGAGCAGTCCGCTCTCGATGACGCGCTGAAGGTGCTGGACGGCGTCGCGGTCGAGGCCGTCGCCGAGCGCGGCCAGGTGCCAGGTGACCGAGGCGGACGGCTCACGGATACCCGGATACACCTCGACGCTGGGCTTGAAGGCGAACTGGTCGTAGAAGCGGTCCCACAGCGCCTCGTGCTCCGGCTCGTCGAACAGGCGCTTCACAGGCCGCGAGGAGGCGGGAGCCCCAGCGGGCTTCCAGTGATACGACCGGGCTGTGGTGAGTTCCTGGAACCCGCTCCGGATGAGCGCCGCCTTCAAGGGGCCGTCCGCCGCCTCCGCGACAAGAAAGCGGAAGTCCGGAGGGTTCCAGCCCCGGTGGCGGCCGGGCCCGCCACGGGCCCACCGTGCCCATACCGGGATGAACTCGGCGTGCGGGCCGCTCATCCCGCCGATCGCCACGAACTCCGTCCCCTCGACGAACTCCGCCCAGCCCACACCCAGGATCCGCGCATCGGCCTCCAGGGCCAGCTCGCTCACCTCCCGGTGACGGGTGCGCCCGTCCGCCTCCAGCTCGGCCAGCGGAATCCGGTGCGGGGCTGTCCGGGCGGCCAGGTCGTGCACCCGCTGTGAGACGCGGTCATCCGTCCCTCCCAGCGGCCGGACACTGCGGCCGGGGAGCACGGCGGGCCCGGGGATGTCCCGCACCGGCGCCACCAGTACCGAGCGCTCCCAGCCTGGGGTGAAGCCCGCGGCGCGCAGCCGGTCGCCCAGGGGTGCTGTGTCGTGCGCGAAGGTCTTCCACTCGACCGGTTCGCCGCGCAGGGCGAACGCCGCCTGCTGCTCACTGATCAACGCGTCGACACCGGTGCCCGTGAGACCGCCCAGGTCGCGGTGGTCCACGGTGCCGTGGGTGCCGAAGTGGGTCCGCACCAGTGGCCCGTCCTGCTCCACCACGGCACCGGTCGGCCCAAACCGGGGCACCCTCCCCCGCACCTGCGCGTCGAAAGCGGCCAGCACTTCATGGGACGGCGAGCAAGGCATGATCCGGAGGCTAGGCCAGTACCCCCCGCGCGGTCATCACAGTTTCGGCGGAGCGGACGAGCTCGCGGTGAGCTCGTGGTCGCGGTGAGGGGGACGGGCCGCTGGCTGCTGCTGACGGCCGACGGTGTCAGCGGCGGGGCCTGCCGCGCTTGCCGCTGGTGCGGCCCGCGCCGCTGGGGCGCCCGGCGGCGCGCCGTGGCGGGTTCTTTCCGCCGGTCTTTCCGCTCGCCTTGCCGCTGGTCTTTCCAGTCGCCTTGCCGCTTGGCTTTCCGGTCGTTTTTCCGGGCGTGGACTGGCGTCGCGCGCCGCTCTTGTCGGAGCCCTCGCGCTGCGCCGCCTGATCCGGAGCGCGGCCCCGCGTGCTGTTGACGGTGCGCCCGCGGACGATCCCGATGAAATCCTCCACCAGATCGGTGGTCGCCTCCTCCGGCCACGACAGCGCCACCTGGGACTGCGGGGCGTCGGAGACCGGGCGGTAGGTGAGGTCCCTGCGGTGGTGCAGGCGGGCGAGCGACTGCGGTACGACGAGGACCCCCACGCCCGCCGCGACCAGCTCGACGGCGTCCGCCGTGGTCGCGGGGCGCTCCTTCGCGGGCAGCCCGGGGCGGGTCTCCCAGTCCAGGACGTCGTCGAGCGGGTGCAGCACGATCTCGTCGGCCAGATCCTGGGGCGCGACCTCGTCGACCGCCGTCACGACGTGGTCCTTCGGGACGACGACCACCGTCGTCTCGGTGTAGAGGGGAATCGCGCTGAAGACCGTCCGGTCGACCGGCAGCCGCACGAACCCGGCGTCGGCGCCGCCGTCCCGCAGCACGTCGGCCGCTTCGGCGGCGGAGACCGCGAGGAGGTCCAGCGGGACGTCGGGCAGCCGCTCGTTCCAGATCCGCACCCACTTGGCGGGTGTCACTCCCGGGACATAGGCGAGCCGGAACGGGGGAGATACATCCGAGCCTGTCACCTCGCCAGACTACCGGTCGTGGTCACAGGCACCGCGTGGTCACAGACACCGCGCACGCTCGATACCCTTGACATCATGACGTCGCACAAGACCACCCAGACCATGAAGCCCGCGACCGCGGCGAAGAAGCTGGGTGTGTACCTCGAAGCCACCCCCGCCGAGTTCCAGGAGGGTGTCGTCTCGCGCGACGAGCTGAACGCGCTGCAGGCCGACCCGCCCCAGTGGCTCCTGGACCTGCGCCGCGAGGGCCCGCACCCCCGGCCGGTCGTCGCCGCGAAGCTGGGCGTCTCCATCTCGGGCCTCGCCCGCGGCGGAGTCACCGAAGCCCTCACGACGGAACAGGTCGAGGCGCTGAAGCAGGAGCGCCCCGAGTGGCTGGAGAAGGAGCGCGCCACCCAGGCGGAGGTCCGCAAGGAAGCGGCGCGCATCAAGGCGAAGAAGGCCGAGGCGGACGAGCAGCCCGGCAGCTCACGCACCTGAGCCACGCCTCATAGCCCACACCCCCGGCACGCGGCCGGGGGGGGTTCCCTCCCGCTGTTTCTGACCTTCAAAGCGTGGTGTCGGCAGGGCTGACGGCTCAAGTTCCCTGCGGTATCCCGAGTGCATGAGGTATGCCCAGGGCGGTGGTCTGACCGATGAACGGCGGGCCTTCCGGGAGCGGTTGCGGTTGGGGGCGGCAGCGCGGTTCCGGCACGGCGAGGAGAACGCGGTCATCGCTCATGACCTGCGGGTCAGCGTCCGGTCGGATCAGGACGCTGATCGGGCGCCGCTTCCACAGATCGTCCATGGAGGGGAGGACGACGGTTCGGGTGCACGCCGCGGAGAATGCGCGGAATCGGATGGACACGGCTCGGTACGCTGGCCGATGATCTCCGGCATGATCCGGGCCGCCGCTGTGGACGACATCGCGGAGATCCGCGCGATGATCCGTGAACTCGCTGAGTACGAACGGGCTGCCGAGCAGGTCCGAGTGACCGAGGAGCAGCTCCGCGACGCGCTGTTCGGGGAACAGCCCGCTGCTTTCGCACTGATAGCTGAGGACGACGAGACGGGGCAGGCCGTGGGCTATGCCCTGTGGTTCCCCCGCTTCTCGACCTGGACCGGCACGCGTGGCATGCACCTGGAGGACCTCTACGTACGGTCGCACGCCCGAGGTGGAGGACACGGCAAGGCTCTGCTCGCCTTCCTGGCCGCGGTATGCCAACAGAACGGCTACGAGCGGTTCGAGTGGTGGGTCCTGGCCTGGAACGAACCGACGATCGACTTCTACAAGTCGCTCGGCGTGGAGCTGCTGGACGAGTGGACGGTATGCCGGCTGAGCGGTGAACCGCTCAAGGAACTCGCTGCCCAGGCCCCGGCAGTCCTCGACCAGCCCCCGGCCCTGTAGGACGGAGGGGCATGCAACCTCCTGTCGCAGCTGTGATCGAAGCCCACCGGACGCTGGCAAGGCTCGTGGCCGGACTGAGCGACCAGCAGGTCGCCGAGGCATCCGCCCTTCCGGGCTGGTCACGCGGCCACGTACTCGCGCATCTCACCGACAACGCGAGAATGTTCACCCGTCTCACGGAACAAGCCCTGCGTGGTGAACTCGTAGCGGGCTACGACGGCGGTGTCGACGAGCGCAACGCGATCATCGAGACGACGGCTGGCCGCAGCGCAACCGAGCACCGCGCGCAACTCGCCGCGCACACGGCCGGGCTGGAGGCATCCTGGGCACGCGCCACCGACGTGGACTGGAGCCGACCGGTAACGTTCCGCAACGCGGAACTTGCCGCCACCGTCTTCGCACGCTGGCGCGAGGCATGGATCCACATGGTCGATCTGGAACTCGGCGTGCGGCCCGACGGCTGGCCCGAAGACCTGGCCGCACACGCCATCGACTTCCTCCTCGGCCGACTTCCGGCAGGTACTCGCGTTCATACCGAGGATGTGGGCCGCCAGTGGTCCGTCGGCGACGGGCCGTCGGGCATGGCGGTTACCGGAGGCGTGCGCGACCTGGCAGCCTGGCTGGCCGGACGTACGCCCGTGGTCTCACCGGTGGCGGCGGAGGAGCTGCCTGCTCTCGGGCCCTGGCCGCCCCACCCACCACAGCGCCTGGACCGCCTGTGACCTCGTCACCCGGGCAGGGTGAGGGCGCGCCAATCTCGACCCGGAGGGCGGAAAGAACTGCCTGCATCGCGCCGTGACCGCGTGCCCGTGGCCGGCCGACAGCCGGATTCCGTTCTCGACAGAAGGGAGCGCTATGCGTGCCGACATTGTTTGGTGGGACCTGTCCGTCTCCGGACAGACCATCGAGTCCATGCGTGAGTACCTGCGTGAGGAATCCGTCGCCGCGTTCTCCGAGGTGCCCGGGCTTCGCTTCAAGATGTGGCTCTCCGATCCGGACACCAACCGGTGGGGAGCCGTTCTGTTGTGGGAGTCGGAAGAGGCGTCCCAGCAGGCGCTGCCCAGCCGGGCGCTCGAACTCATCGGCCACCCACCGCAGGTCGCGCACGGGTTCGACGTGGAGACCACGACCGAGGGTCGGTACGAAACGCAACGACTCGCCCTGCAAGGGCTGGCCTTCGTCGAAACAACGCAAAGTAACAACGGCTGACACAGCGAGCGGCTGACACGGCGAGCTGAGT
The DNA here is from genome assembly GCF_035917675.1 of Streptomyces sp. NBC_01775. NCBI lineage: Bacteria > Bacillati > Actinomycetota > Actinomycetes > Kitasatosporales > Streptomycetaceae > Streptomyces > Streptomyces sp. NBC_01775. Next base: position 310,454 of record NZ_CP109104.1, read on the forward strand.
TGTCGGTGGGTGATGAGGCAGCAGGCGAGCTCGAGGAACGCTCCGTGGATGCCGGCTCGCCGTTCCCAGCGGATACGCAGGCGGTGGAAGCCGTGCAGCCACGCGAAGCTTCTCTCCACGACCCAGCGGTAGGTGCCCGGCCCGGTGCCGTGCGGGGTACCGCGGCGCGCGATAGCGGGCACGATGCCGCGGGCCCGGACCTGGTCGCGGTAGATGTCATGGTCGTAGCCGCGATCGGCGAACAGCGAGTCGGGCTTGCGGCGGGGACGGCATTCAAAGCGTGGTGTCGTCATGGTGGCTGGGCATCGAAGGCCGGTGCCGGTGGGGCAGCGGTTGATGACGTCGGGGCGGTACTGGAGTTGGCGTAAGCCGTGTCGGACCGCGGTGACCCAGGTCGTCGGGGTCGGCAGAGGCGCGGTTGGCCGTGGTGGTGCGTCGCAGGGCGGACGGTTCGGGTGGTCGGCGGCGTCATCGAGAAGCCGGCTTCGTCCTCGAAGACGAGCCAGGCGTCGAGCGACGCCACGGTCCTTCCACCTGGGGCCAGGTCTCCTTCACCCAGCCGGCCACCGCGTTCTCGTCCCGCTCGATCGCACGCCGGGCGGGGATCTGGCAGGTCCAGCCGTGCCGCTTGCGCAGGGCGGCCACGCCTTGGACGGCGTAGCTCTTGTGGAAGCAGCGCCCGATCAGCGTCCTGATCCGCGACAACTGCCCGTCGAACTCCTTGAGCAGATTCAGCTCAGGCATCGGCGAATACATGTCACCCATGCCGCCACCTCGGAAAAGAGCGAACGGCCGAGGTGACCCCACGGTGTCGGGCACGCGCCGTGGCAGCCGCAGAAGCCGGCTGCCGAGAGCGGAGTCCGGAGCCCGTCACGCAACCTCCACCCTTACGGGTGGTGTGAGGTTCCCCAGCGGGTGACGACGCCTCGCAAGCCTGTTACGCGTCGGATGTACCTGATGTCCTTGCCCGTGGCGGTAAGTCGCTCATGCGGGAGTTAGGCCCGAGGAGCGAGTACCGCCGACAAGAATCGACGGTGCTCCAGCCCGTACCCCGTGCGGACTGGGTGACTGAGAGGACAGCAGGATGAAGAGCGAAATGACGCGCCGCGCACGGGCGTTCACGGTGCTGGCCGCCCTGGCGACCGCCCTGGTGGGCGTCACGCCGATGTCGGCGATCGCCGGCGACGGACCGGACCACGGGCACAAGCGAGGCTATGTCTGCGACAAGCTCGAACGCACCCACCACAACGGCGCCGTCGGAAGCGGCCACTGTCGCGAGCACAAAGCGCCCCGGCACGGCAAGATCCGCGGCACGTTCACCATCGAAAGCCGTTGGCACCACCACCACAAGGTCATCTGTGTAGCCAAGGGCTGGCGTGACTCCGGCTACGCCAACACGCCCAAGTGGGTCAAGGGAACCCACTGCCACCGCGGCTGAGCCAGCTCGCATAGACCTGCCCGGCCGGAAGCAGGGGCGCCCCACGCCTCCGGCCGGGCACTCGTATTTCCGGCCGGGCACTCACGCTTCGGGCCGGACACTCGTGTTTCCGGCCGGACACCTCGCATCCCGGACGCCCCTCAGCGGGTGCGGCGCCACGCTAGGAGCTGCCGCTTTCCGCGTGGGCCAGCCCGCTCCAGTAGCCGATGGGCTGGCCGGCCGGCGCGTCGTCGGTGGCGGCCGGGTCGGCCGGTGCCTGGTCGGTCGTACTGCCGGTCTGCGGTTTCATGAGGGCGACGCTACGTCGGTTTCATGAGGGCGACGCTACGTCCAGCCGCTACCGCACTCGGGAGCGCCTCCGCGCCCCGCCCGCGATCCCGCCCCGCGATCGGCCCGGCTTCTCAGAACCGCCGTACCGCCCTGGCCGCGGCGTTGCCGACCAGCAGATAGACGGCGGCGGCGATCCCGTAGTTCAGCATCACCTGCCACCAGTCGGGATCGACGGTGAACATGTCGCGGGACCAGCCCGCGAGCCACCCTGCCAAACCGTGGACGAAACCGACGAAGTCGTTCGCTCGATTCGCGTCGAGGAGGAAGAGAAGAATCCACAGGCCGATGATGAGCGCTGCCACGTCAGCGATGACGGCGATCACCGTCGCCGGGCTGGATCCGCGTCGAGTTGACATGCGGGGCGAGTCTCCAGGCAGGGGATCCGTAAACACCTGGACCCGCGAGCCCGGGGAATCGCCTCGCCCGCAGCAGGGCGAACGGTCAGGCCCGCGGCAGGTCGCGCGTCGCCGCGTACACGTCCGCACGTCCCAGCGCCGTACCACTGGGGAGAACATGACAGTCAGTAACCGAAACGGGCTGGCTTGAGATAACGTGACAGACCTCGGGTCCCACCTGACCAGGGTTCAACTGACCCCGTGGGACCGGAGTTCGAGGAGACAGCGGTACATCGGCGGCGGCCGGCCGTCGCCTCATTCCGGGGAGGACAGGTGCACGACGACGTGCCTCATCAGATCAACACCGAGCAGGCGAAGTCGGCGCGCGTCTATGACCACGTGCTCGGCGGCAAGGACTACTACGCGGCCGACGAGCGGGCCGCCGCCGCGATGCTGAAGGCATGGCCTCCGCTGGCCACCAGCATGCCGATCAACCGCGACACCATGCGCCGTATGGCGCGGTGGCTCTCGGACCAGGGCGTCTCGCAGTTCCTCGACATAGGCACCGGGATCCCCAACAGCCCCAACCTGCACGAGGTCGTCCAGCAGAACGCGCCGCACTCGCGCGTCGTCTACGTGGACAACGACCCCTCCGTGCTCCTCCGGGCCCGCGCCCTGCTCACAAGCACCCCGCAGGGCCGCACCGAGTACATCGACGCGGACATGCACGACCCCTACCTCGCCCTCAACTCCCCCGTCCTTCGGGACACCTTCGACCTGACGCAGCCCGTCGCCGTCATGATCATCGCCATGCTTCAGTACGTCGAGGACGCGAGCGGGCTCGTCAGGAAGCTGACGGCCGCGCTGGCGCCGGGCAGCTACGTGGCGCTCACCACGACCACGGCCGACACGGCGCCCGAGCAGGTGACGGAGATGGCGCGCGTCTTCGCCGAGCACGGCACCCGCATGCACCTGCGCACCCGTGCCGAGGTGGAGGCCCTGCTGACGGACGCGGGGCTGGAGATCCTGGATCCCGGCGTCGTGCTGATGCACCGGTGGCGCCCGGAAGACGACAGCGCGGACATACCGGACGAGCATGTGAACATGTACGCCGCGGTCGCCCGGCTGCCCGAAGCCTGACCAGCTTCGCGGCCCGCCCGCCAGGCCCACCCGCCTGGCCTCGCGCCCTGCCCGCCGGACCCCTGTTCCGGCACCTCTCCAGGGTTGATAACGGTGCGAGGTCGAAAGCCGGGGGCGTGGTTCCAGGTCAGGTAAGGCTGAGCTAAGTTAGGTTCGCCTCGCCCGAGGCTGTGCCTCGCTGTCCTGAACCGCTGGAGCCCGTATGCGTCCCCTCCGTCTCTCCGTTGTCACCGCTGTCGCCGCCGCAACAGCTCTGACCGCCGTCACGGCGTGTGCCGAGAAGGAGAAGACCGGAGGGGACGACGCGATCAAGGTGACGGCCACCGACTCCTCCTGCGAGGTCTCGAAGAAGAAGTTCCCGGCGGGGCACGTCCAGCTCGCGGTGGAGAACAAGGGCTCGAAGGTCACCGAGGTCTATGTGCTCTACCCGGACGACCGCATCGTCACCGAGCGCGAGAACATCGGTGCGGGCACCAAGGCGAGCATCTCGGCGGAGATCAAGGCCGGGAACTACGAGATCGCCTGCAAGCCCGGGATGAAGGGCAGCGGCATTCGGCAGAAGGTCACGGTGGCCGGGGGCGGTAAGGCGGCCAAGCGCGACCCGAAGCTGGACGCCGCGGTGGCCCACTACCGCCAGTACACCCTGAAGCAGGCCGAGCAGACGCTGCCGAAGGCCGAGGTCTTCGCGGACGCGGTGAAGTCGGGCGACATCGAGGCGGCGAAGAAGGCGTACGCCCCCTCGCGCATCGGCTGGGAGCGAACCGAGCCCGTGGCCGAGTCCTTCGGGGACATCGACCCCAAGGTCGACCTGCGCGAGGACGGCCTGGAGGACGGCCAGGACCCGGAGAAGGACTGGACCGGGTGGCACCGCCTGGAGAAGTCCCTCTGGAAGGACAAGAAGCTCACCGGCCGCGACAAGGAGCTGGCCAAGCAGCTGATCAAGGACCTCACCGCCTGGCAGAAGAAGGTGGGAACGGCCGAGATCACCCCGACGTCCATGGCCAACGGCGCCAAGGAACTGCTCGACGAGGTCGCCACCGGCAAGGTCACGGGCGAGGAGGAGCGCTACAGCCACACCGACCTGGTCGACTTCAAGGCGAACGTCGAGGGCGCCGAGAAGTCGTACGCGCTGCTCAAGCCGGTCGTGTCCAAGAACGACGCCGCGCTCACCAAGGAGCTCGACACGCAGTTCGGCGCGCTGAACACGCTGCTCGACAAGTACCGCGAGGACAAGACCGGCTACGACTTCACGCCCTACGACAAGGTCGGCAAGAAGGAGCGCAAGGAGCTGTCCGACGCGGTGAACGCGCTCGCGGAGCCGCTGTCGAAGCTGGCCGCCGCCGTCGCCAAGTAGCGGACGTGGGCGATACGAGGGACAGCGGCGGCGGTATGAGCGAGGGAGCGTCTTCCATGGCGGATGAGGTGAGTGGCGAGACCGCCAAGGCCGGCGAAGAGGCATCCGGCCGGACACCGTCCCGCCGCTCGGTGCTCGGCTGGGGCGGCACGGGCCTGGCTCTCGGCGCCGTCGCGGCCGGAGGTACGGTCTCCGCGCTGAGCAGCGGGGACACGAGCGAGCCGGCCGGTTCGGCGGGCGAGGCGGTGCCGTTCCACGGCACCCACCAGGCCGGGATCGCCACCGCGGTGCCCGACCGGCTGCACTTCGCGGCGTTCGACGTGACCACCGAGGACCGCGCGGCGCTGATCCGGCTGCTCCAGGACTGGAGCGCCGCGGCGGCCCTGATGGCCAAGGGGCACGCGGTCGGCGAGGGCGCCTTCGGGCCCGTACCGGAGTCCCCGCCGGACGACACCGGCGAGGCCGTCGGGCTCAAGCCGGCCCGGCTCACCCTGACCATCGGCTTCGGCCCGTCGCTGTTCGCCAAGGAGCGGTTCGGGCTGGAGGGCCGCAGGCCCGAGGCGCTCGTGGAACTGCCGAAGTTCCCCGGCGACAACCTCGACAAGGCGCGCAGCGACGGCGACCTGTGTGTGCAGGCATGCTCCGACGACCCGCAGGTGGCCGTGCACGCCATCCGCAACCTGGCCCGAATCGGCTTCGGCAAGGTCTCGATCCGCTGGTCGCAGCTCGGCTTCGGCAAGACCTCCTCCACCACGCCCGACGCGCAGACCCCGCGCAACCTGTTCGGCTTCAAGGACGGCACGCGCAATGTCGCGGGCACCGACGCCGCGGCGCTCGACAAGCACGTCTGGGTCCGCTCCCAGGACGGCCCCGGCTGGCTGACGGGCGGCTCCTACCTGGTGGCCCGCCGCATCCGCATGCACATCGAGACCTGGGACCGCACCTCTCTCAAGGAACAGGAGGATGTGTTCGGACGGGACAAGCGCGAGGGCGCGGCCGTCGGCAAGTCCGAGGAGCACGACAAGCCGCTCCTGAAGGCGATGCTTCCCACCGCGCACGTACGCCTCGCCCACCCCGACGCCAACGACGGGGCCCGGATGCTGCGCCGGGGCTACTCCTTCACCGACGGCACGGACGGGCTCGGGCGGCTGGACGCCGGGCTGTTCTTCCTGGCCTACCAGCGGGACGTGCGCAAGGCGTTCATCCCCGTACAGCGGAATCTGGCGCGCTCCGACGCGCTCAACGAGTACATCCAGCACGTGGGTTCGGCGGTCTTCGCCATTCCGCCGGGCGTCCGCGACAGGGACGACTGGTGGGGACGGGAGCTCTTCTCGTGAAGCGCACACCCGTGGCGCACACAGACGCGGCGCACCCACACGTGACGTACACCGTGGAAGGACCGGCAGCATGTTCGGCAACTACCTGATCGGCCTGCGTGAGGGCCTGGAGGCCAGCCTGGTCGTCTGCATCCTGGTCGCCTACCTGGTCAAGACCGACCGCCGCGAGGCGCTGCGCCCGGTATGGCTCGGCATCGCGGCTGCCTGCGCCATCTCGCTGGGGTTCGGCGCCGCGCTGGAATTCGGCTCCCAGGAGCTGACGTTCGAGGCGCAGGAGATGCTCGGCGGATCGCTGTCTATCCTCGCCGTGGGCCTGGTGACCTGGATGGTCTTCTGGATGCGGCGCACCGCCCGGCATCTGAAGAGCGAGCTGCACGGCAAGCTCGACGCGGCCCTCCGGATGGGTACGGGCGCGCTGGTCGCCACGGCGCTGCTCGCCGTGGGCCGTGAGGGGCTGGAGACCGCGCTGTTCGTGTGGGCGTCCGTGCGAGCCAGCGGCCAGGGCACCTCCGAGCCGCTGATCGGGGTGCTGCTGGGCATCGCGACAGCGCTCGTACTGGGCTGGCTGTTCTACCGGGGCGCGCTGCGGATCAACCTCGCGAAGTTCTTCACCTGGACCGGCGGCATGCTGGTGATCGTGGCGGCCGGTGTGCTCGCGTACGGCGTGCACGACCTCCAGGAGGCCCGCTTCCTGGGCGGCCTCCAGGACAAGGCGTTCGACATCAGCGCGACGATCCCGCCGGACAGCTGGTACGGGACCCTGCTGAAGGGCGTCTTCAACTTCCAGCCCGATCCGACCGTCGTCCAGGTCGTGGTGTGGGCGCTGTACCTGATCCCGACGATGGCCTTCTTCCTGGCACCGCGACGGAGTACGGCTCCGCGCCGGGGCGCGGCCTCCGGGGCCCCGGCCGCCTCGGAGGGCCAGGTGCCCGCGGACGCTGAGGCCGCCGAGCGCAACTGAACCGCGCGGGCGCGTGATCACGCCGTCGTCACGACCCGCTCAGCGGGCGGCGTCCGGCCCCACCGACGGCAGGTAGCGCGGTGCCCGCCAGGCGTCCAGCCGGTGCTCCACCGCGGCCCCCAGCGACAGGAGCTTGCCGTCCTGGTGATCGCCGGCCATCAGGAGCAGGCCGACGGGCAGCTCGTTCACCGACCCGGCCGGTACCGACAACGACGGGTATCCGGCCACGGCCGCGGGGGTGGAGGAGGGGATCACGTCGTTGTCGCCCCGCGCGCAGTCGGTCGTCCAGGCGGGCGGGTTCGTCGGCGAGGCGATGGCGTCCAGCCGGTGAGCTGCCATGGTCTCGTCGATGGAACGCCGGGAGAGGTCCTTCAGCTCGGCACGCATCGCCTTGTATCCGGGATCGGTGGTGGGAGGCGCGGCGAGTGCCTGCTCGAACAGTTCCTGACCGGCGAAGCAGGTCTGCTCCGCCGGGTGGGTGCGGTTGAACCCGATCAGTCCGGCGAGGTCCGAAGGCCCCTCACGGGTGTCGAGGTAGGCGTCGATGTCCCGGTGGAACTCGCTCAGCAGCGCCGGGAACTCAAGCTCGGCGAGCCGTTTTTGGTACGGCGGCGTCACCTCGACGACCTTGGCGCCCGCCCTGCGCAGTCTCTCCGCCGTACGGGTCATCACGGCATCCACCTTCGGCCCGAGCGAGGGCAGCCGCCACAGACCGATCCGTTCGCCGCGCAGCGTGCCGGGTCGTGCCGGCTCCTCCGGAAGGCCGCCGGAGACATCGCGAGCGCCGGAGACATCGCGAGTGCCGAGGCGTGAGGTGTCGCGCCCGCTGAGCACCGAAAGAGTGAGCGCGGCATCGGTCACGTTGCGCGCCATGGGCCCCGCGGTGTCCTGCTCGGCGGAGATCGGCACCACACCGGCCCGGCTGACCAGTCCGAGGCTGGGCTTGTGGCCGACCACCCCGTTCATCCCGGCCGGGCACACGATGGAGCCGTCCGTCTCGGTGCCGATCGCCACCTGCGACAGCGAAGCGGCGAGCGCGGCGGCGGAACCCGCGGACGACCCGCACGGATTGCGGTCCAGTACGTACGGGTTGTGGGTCTGCCCGCCCACGGCCGACCATCCTGACGTCGGCTTCGCCGCACGGAAGTTCGCCCACTCGGACAGGTTCGTCTTGCCGAGGAGCACAGCTCCCGCGTTCCGCAGCCGGGTCACGAGCGCTGCGTCGGTGTCCGGCGGGCTCCCGGCCAGCGCCTGCGATCCGGCCGTCGTCGGCAGGCCGCGGGTGTTCACGTTGTCCTTCAGCAGGACGGGGATGCCGTCGAGCGGACCACGGGCGCGGCCCTGCCGGTGCCTGGCATCGCTGGCCGCAGCCTGGCGCAAGGCCGTCGGGTCGGTGCGCAGCACCGCGTGGGTCTTGGGGTCGACGGTCTTGATCCGCCGCAGATACGCGGTGGTCAGCGCCGACGACGTCAGTGATCCGCCCGCCATACGAGTCTGCAACTCCGGGATCGTCACCGTGTCGAGATCGACGCCCAGCCTCTCCGGCGACCCGGTCGACGACGAATCACCGGGACCGGCAGCGGTTCCGGCGGCTTCCGCACTCGGGTTCGGCGCACCGGTAAGAAGGGATCCCGCGACCAGGACGGCGACCAGCGTGGCAATTCTCCGCATCCTCATGGGGATCAGCCGACTATATGCCGACACCCGGCGCAAGAGTGCCGCGACGCCACGTGGAGGGAGCTCCGGCCCGGCCCCGGAGAACGCTCCGGTCAAGGGCCCGGGGGAAAAGGCCGTATCCGGTGCACGTACTGCCCGTGTTCGCCATGAGACCCGTAAGGTGCCGTCCCGCACGGTCCGGCCGACACCCCAGCCGGCATCACAGCCGGCACCCCACAAGGAGTGACGCATGAGCCGCGAGAACACACCGGCGCGCAGACTGGTGCTCAAGGGAGCACTTGGCGTCGGAACCGCCGCCGCGTTAGGCACCGCCACACCCGCGCACGCCCGGTCGGGACGCCCGGCCCCCGGCCGCCGCGACGACAAGGCCGCCGCACTGTCCGTCGACCCGCCGTACGTCAACCCGCTGGTCCGGCAGCGTGCCGACCCGCACATCGTGCGCCACACCGACGGCTCCTACTACTTCACGGCGACGGTGCCCGAGTACGACCGGATCGTGCTGCGCCGCGCCGCCACCTTGAACGGGCTCGCCGATGCCGGGGAGTCGGTGATCTGGCGCCGGCACGACAGCGGCGAGATGGCGGCCCACATCTGGGCTCCGGAGATCCACTTCATCGACGGCGCCTGGTACGTCTACTTCGCCGCCGGACGTTCCGACGACGTGTGGGCGATCCGGATGTACGTGCTGGAGAACACCTCCGCCGACCCGTTCACCGGAACCTGGACCGAGAGGGGGCGGATCACGACCGCGTGGGACAGCTTCTCGCTGGACGCGACGACCTTCGTCCACGGCGGCACCCGCTATCTGGCGTGGGCGCAGCGCGACCCGTCGCAGAACAACAACAGCGATCTCTATCTGTCCGCGATGGACAGCCCCTGGGCGGTCACCGGGCCGCAAGTGCGGCTCTCCAGGCCGGAACTGCCCTGGGAGACGGTCGGGTTCGCGGTCAACGAGGGACCGTCCGTCCTCCAGCGCAACGGCCGCGTCTTCCTCTCCTACTCGGCCAGCGCCACCGACGCCAACTACTGCATGGGCCTGCTCACCGCACGCGACTCGGCCGAGCTGCTGGACCCGGCCTCCTGGTCCAAGAGCCCCGAGCCGGTCTTCACCAGCGACGACGGCACCAGCCAGTACGGTCCGGGCCACAACTCCTTCACCGTCGGCGAGGACGGGACCACCGATGTGCTCGTGTACCACGCGCGGCAGTACAAGGAGATCGAGGGCGACCCGCTCGACGACCCCAACCGGCACACCCGCGTCCAGCCCCTCGGCTGGAAGGCGGACGGCACCCCGGACTTCGGGACGCCGGTCGCCGACACGCGCGTTCCACGCTAGGTTCCCCCGCGCGGAGCCCCCCACCCACACTCCGAAGCCCCGTGCTCATTCGCCCTGACGCCTCGTCGCATCGCATCGCGACGCACACCACGGTGCGGTGCGACGCGGCCGGGATGAAGCTCAACTGTTGTCGTGCTTAAGAAATCGTCGATGGACTGAAGTCATGCTGCCGGGCAGATTGGCCCCTGTCCGGCGTGATCACATCGGGAGCCCGCCCTCTCGATGCCCCGCGCCGGCTCTTCCGCCCGGTCCCGCTTCCGCGTGGTCCGGGCCCGCGCGCGCTCAGGAGTTCAACCGTGAAAGCACTGGTGAAGGAAAAGGCAGAGCCCGGTCTGTGGCTGCGGGACGTTCCTGAGCCGGCCATCGGTCCCGGCGACGTACTGATCAAGGTCCTGCGCACGGGAATCTGCGGCACCGACCTGCACATCCGGTCCTGGGACCGCTGGGCGCAGCAGGCGATCGCGACGCCGCTGGTGCTCGGTCACGAGTTCGCCGGTGAGGTCGTGGAGACCGGGCGTGATGTCGCCGACATCACGGTGGGCGACCGGGTCAGCGGTGAGGGGCACCTGGTGTGCGGCAAGTGCCGCAACTGTCTTGCCGGGCGCCGGCACCTGTGCCGCGCCACCGTCGGCCTCGGCGTCGGCCGTGACGGCGCGTTCGCGGAGTACGTCGCGCTGCCCGCCTCCAACGTGTGGGTGCACCGCGTCCCCGTCGGCCTCGATGTCGCGGCGATCTTCGACCCGTTCGGCAACGCCGTGCACACCGCGCTCTCCTTCCCGCTGGTGGGCGAGGACGTGGTGATCACCGGAGCCGGACCGATCGGTCTGATGGCCGCTGCCGTCGCCCGGCACGCGGGCGCCCGCAAGGTATTGATCACGGATGTCAGCGAGGAGCGTCTGGAGCTCGCCCGGAAGGTCGGCGTCAACCTCGCGCTGAATGCCGAGGAGTCGACGATCGCCGACGGGCAGCGCGCGCTCGGGCTGCGCGAGGGATTCGACGTCGGCCTGGAGATGTCGGGCCGCCCCGAGGCGATGCGCGACATGATCGCCAACATGACCCACGGTGGCCGCATCGCCATGCTGGGCCTGCCGTCCCAGGAGTTCCCCGTCGACTGGTCCCGGATCGTCACCTCCATGCTCACGGTCAAGGGCATCTACGGCCGTGAGATGTTCGAGACCTGGTACGCGATGTCCGTCCTCCTCGAAGGCGGGCTCGACCTCGCCCCCGTGATCACCGGCCGGTACGCCTTCCGTGACTTCGAGTCGGCCTTCGACGCGGCGGCGGACGGCCGCTGCGGCAAGGTCATCCTCGACTGGACCGCCTGACCGCACCTGGTGGACCGCCCGACCCCGCCGAGCTCCGGCCGGCCCTCCCCCAAGACCGCGACCCCACCAAGGAAGTGACCATGTTCGACTCCGTACGCGGCGAGCTGCGCACCACCCTCGAAGAGATCCGGGACGCCGGACTCCACAAGCCCGAACGGGTCATCGGCACCCCGCAGTCCGCCACCGTGGGCGTGACCGCGGGCGGGCGGCCCGGTGAGGTGCTCAACTTCTGCGCCAACAACTACCTCGGCCTCGCCGATCACCCGGACGTGATCGCCGCCGCCCACGAGGCGCTGGACCGGTGGGGATACGGCATGGCCTCGGTGCGCTTCATCTGCGGCACCCAGGAGGTGCACAAGGAGCTGGAGGCGCGGCTGTCCGTCTTCCTGGGCCAGGAGGACACGATCTTGTTCTCCTCCTGCTTCGACGCGAACGGCGGCGTCTTCGAGACGCTTCTCGGCCCCGAGGACGCCGTCATCTCCGACGCTCTCAACCACGCCTCCATCATCGACGGCATCCGCCTGTCCAAGGCCCGCCGTTTCCGGTACGCCAACCGCGACATGGCCGATCTGGAGCAGCGGCTCAAGGAGGCCGCCGAGGGCGGGGCGCGGCGCAAGCTGATCGTCACCGACGGTGTGTTCTCCATGGACGGCTACCTCGCCCCGCTGCGCGAGATCTGCGACCTGGCCGAACGCCACGACGCCATGGTCATGGTCGACGACTCGCACGCCGTCGGCTTCGTCGGCCCCGGCGGTCGCGGCACCCCCGAGCTGCACGGCGTCATGGACCGCGTCGACATCATCACCGGCACCCTCGGCAAGGCCCTCGGCGGCGCCTCTGGCGGCTATGTCGCCGCCCGCGCCGAGATCGTCGCCCTGCTGCGGCAGCGCTCGCGCCCGTACCTCTTCTCCAACACCCTCGCCCCGGTGATCGCTGCCGCCTCCCTCAAGGTCCTCGACCTGCTGGAGTCCGCCGGTGAGCTGCGGGAGCGTCTCAACGCCAACACCGCGCTCTTCCGCTCGCGGATGGCCGAGGAGGGCTTCGAGATCCTGCCCGGCGAGCACGCCATCGTGCCCGTCATGATCGGCGACGCGGGCCGGGCAGGCCGGATGGCGGAGCTGCTGCTGGAGCGCGGGGTGTATGTGACCGGCTTCTCCTACCCCGTCGTTCCGCAGGGCCAGGCCCGCATCCGCGTCCAGCTCTCGGCGGCACACTCCACCGAGGACGTGGACCGGGCGGTGGACGCCTTTGTCGAGGCTCGGTCCGCCTTGGCAGGATGACGCCGTGATCGATGCGAGACGGCTGCGGACGCTTCAGGCCGTGGCGGACCACGGGACGGTGACCGCCGCGGCTGCCGCTTTGTATCTCACCCCGTCCGCCGTCTCCCAGCAGATCGCGGCGCTGGAGCAGGAGACCGGTCACAAGGTCCTGGACCGTGACAAGCGCGGGGTGCGGCTCACTCCCGTCGGGGACATTCTGCTGCGCCACGCCGGCGCGGTGCTGGCCGAGCTGGAGCGCGCCGAGGCCGAGGTCGCGGCGTACACCGTGGGTGAGGCGGGCGAGGTCACGGTCGCCGCCTTCGCCACCGGGATCGCCGTCGTCGTGGCCCCGGCCATCAGCGCCCTCGCCCTCAAGTCCCCCGGCATCCGGGTCCGGGTCCGCGACGCGGAGGGGGACGAGAGCCTTCCCATGGTGCTCGACGGGAGCGCGGACATCTCCGTCGCGGTGGAGTACCGCAGCGCGCTGAGTGCCGCCGACCCGCGGCTGCTGCGAGTCCCGCTGTACGCCGAGCCGTTCGACGCCGTACTCCCCCGCGACCACCCGCTCGCCACAGCCGCGAGCGTCCCGCTGTCCGCCCTCGCGGACGACCCCTGGATCGGTCCCTACCCTGGGAACCCCTGCCACGACGTCATGGTCCTGGCCTGTGAGTACGCCGGGTTCCAGCCCCGGCTGGAGCACTCCTCGGACGACTTCCGGGCCGTGGTCGCGCTCGCCGCCGCGGGCACGGGAGTGGCCCTGGTGCCCCGCTCGGCACTGCGCGACATGAACCTGTCCCAGGCGGCGGTCCGGCCTGTCGACGGAGCCGCACCCACGCGCCGCGTCTTCGCCGCCGTCCGGCGCGGCGCCGAGGACCATCCGCTGCTGCGCCCCGTTCTGGAGGCTCTGCGCACCACTGCCGAAACCTTTCCCGCCGCCGGGCATTAGACAGGCCGATTCAGGTTCCCGGCAGTGAGGCCGCTCGCGATGTACGAGTACACCCCGTCCTTCCTCTCCGTCTACGACCTCCTCGTGCACCGGGTGAGCTGTCCGCTGTTCTGGCGGTGCCCGACACGTCACCTCGTCGGCCTCTACCGGAGCCACGCCGGTGACCGGCACCTGGACATCGGTCCGGGTACGGGCTCGCTGCTGCGACGCGCGGCGCTGCCCGCCGGAACGGCCGTGCACCTGCTGGACCGCGGACAGGCCCCCTTGCGGCGGGCGCGCGGCGCTGACGGGCCACCGGGTCGAGACCCATCAGCAGGACATCTTCGACCGCTGGGAGCTGGGCGACGCGAGCGTGGATTCCGTCGCCATGTCCTTGGTCTTCCACACGCTGCCCGGCCAGGGCATCCGGGCCAAGTCCCACGCGGTGGAAGAGGCCGCCCGTGAACTGACGCCCGGCGGGCACTTCTTCGGCGCGACCATCGTCCGCCGCGGCCGGACGGTGCGGGTCCCGGCGCAGGCCCGCTGGCTGATGGACACGTACAACCGACGGGGCTACTTCGCCAACGCCGGCGACGACGCCGATGATCTCGACGCGGCCCTGCACGCGTCGTTCGGCTCCGTGCGCCTCTGGTCCCGTGGCTGCGTCGCGCTGTGGGTGGCCGGGAACTGATCAGGCACGGGGTGCGGTGGAGTCGTCCGCGACCAGGCCGTTCAGGATCCGGGCCGCCTCGGCGAGGGTCGTCCGGGCGTCGAAGCGGGTTCGCGGGACGGGCATGCCGACGCGCGCCGCGATACGGCTGCGGATCTCCGTGGCGGTGAGGGAGTCCACGCCCGCCTCCGGAAAGGAAAGATCCGGCTCCAGCTCAGCGGGGTCCTGGTAGCCGAGCACGGCGGCGGTGCACTCGGTGACGACATCGAGCAGGATGCGCTCCCGCTCGGCGGCGGTCATCCCGCGCAGGCGGGCGTTCATGGACGGGTCCGTGGCCGGCATTCCGGGGCCTCGCTTCCGGTGTGTGCGACCAGTCCGGCAGGCTCGACGCGTTCGGTGGGCTCGACGTATTCGGTGGGCCCGGCGGGCTCGACGGGTTGGAGGGGTTCGACGGGTTCTTCGCCGTTCAGCCACGCCCGCAGCACGGCCATGAAACCCTCCGGCTGGTCGTGATGGAGCAGATGCCCGGCCCCGGGGAGGGTGACGACCGCGAAGCCGCGCCGCTTGAGGTCGGGCTCGTCCAACTCCGGTGCCACACCCGGGAGCCCGGCCCGGAGGACGAGCGACGGGCGCCACGGGCCTGCCCTGGGGCGTGAAGACGACCTCTTCCGGATCGTCGAGCCGGGTGAAGCACAGCAGCCCCTCGCTCATGCCGTACACCTGCTGAAGCCGCCAGCCCAGTTCGGCGTGGACCCGGCGCGCCGTCGCCGGATCAAGACGTGCACCGCCGACTTGCAGTACCAGCCCGTGCCGAAGTGACGCCCTCGACGGCTTTCGGCAGCGCGATCGAGGGCTCCAGATTCGCATTTCAGCAGCCGGTCGAGGGGCTCAGGATTCACATGCGGGCTGTCCGCAGGGAGCGGTGGCCGTCCGGCGCCGTCGTGCCCCGGCGCCCTCCAGCGCTTTATGGGGCATCGAGGTTCTCCCTCAGCTCAGGACGACGCCTTGGCGGGCTCGGGGCGCCTCTTCTTGGGGCTGCTCTGCGGCTGGCCCTCCCCGCCCCGAGGTTCGGACGCCTGGATTTCAGCGCTTGCCTCAGCGGCGATGTCGGAGATCTCCTCGTTCACCTCATGGACGGCACGCTTGGCATCCGCTGCCAGCTTTACGGTTGTCTTGACAGCACCCCGGGTCACCGACCTGAGCATCTTCTTCACGAACGGGGCGGCGATCACTCCGACCGCGAAGACGGGAAATACGGGAGGCATGATATTCGTCCCCTCAGAGCGTTTCCACTGGTCTTCCGCAGAAAGATCGTAAGGGCCGCAGAGGGAACACAACCAGACCGATCCAACGATGTTCACTCTTTCGAGTATCCCCGCCAGGAATTGATAATTACCGTGCCAATGTTGCCCGAGAGACCGATGGGAATATTGTGGCTGCTATTCCCCAGGAAACGCGCAGAAAGGAATCCGACGGTGACAGAACCCACGGCACAGGAGACGGACTCCGGCACCGAGGCCGCTGCGGAAGATGTGCTGTACTCCGCCGAAGTGTGCTGCACCGAGGGCCGTTACACGCTGACGGTGACCGACCACGCGACCGGTACAGAGCACTCCTATCCCGTAGCGAAAAAGATGGTGGACAAGCTCCCCTTCTACCTCAGCATGCTCAGAAGCAAGCTCTCCTGAGCGGCTACGGGGCCCCTGGGGGCAAGGCCCACACAGCCGTTCAGCCCGGCCCCTGCTGCCCGGGCCGGGCTTCGTTCGCGTCCGCTCGCGCGAGACCGCGACAAGCCGGGGGTTCCGGTCTCAGCGGGCCTCGGACGAGGCGGCGGCCCTGCTCTTCGGCACGGTCTTCTTACCGGGCTCCGGCTCGGCGATGTCCTCAAGGAACACTTCGGCGCCTGCTTCCGCGGTGATGTCGCGCAGTTCATCATTGAGTTCGTGCGCCGCCCGCCTGGTGTCAGCAGCCAGCTTCAATGATGTCTTCACCAGACCACGCACAGCGGGTTTCCCCAGCTTCTTCGCGAGCACGGCCGTGAAAATGCCCGCCATATAGGCAGGGAATACAGGCATTGTGATGCGTTTCCTCTCGTGTGACATGGGGTACTGAGAGACGACGCCGAGCTTAAGCGACAGTGCGCGTGAGCTTGCCCGGATTCACTCGTACGGGTATTTGCAGCCCGGAAGTTACCCCTTTCTGATCAACCGGTCGCGCAGCACACCCTCTCCCCGCCAGGTTGTGGGGGCAGTGGTGCCGCCGGGCACGCGCGGTGCTCGGGCACAGGTGCCATGGGACGGCGGGCAGTTCGCGGTGCGGTGCGCCTGCCGCGGTGCCGCGCACCATGCGGCTCCGGCCAGTCCACCGCCCTCGCCCGTTGCGCACGAGCAACCTGTTTCGCGGGGCAGGCACCGGGACGATGCGCCCCTTCCCATGTCATGCGCCCCGGGCGCTTCCGCACCGCCCGCTCGGGGGGTTAGTCCCTTGTTCCCTTGTTCTCCCTTCCCGGCATTTCTCAAATGGATCCGCTGAACCCGTCGATGCGACGGGTTTCCCCCTGCGGTACGGCAGGCAGGAGCAGCCGCCGGAGGGCGGAAGCGGTGGAGCCGACGGCCCAGGTCGTCGAGCCCGACGTCGAGAGGTGAGGCGGCATGACGAGCGAAGCGACACGGCCCGCGATCGAGGGAGAGGAGGTGGGCCCCCTCCCCGCCGTCAACTCCTACACCGAGTGGGACCCGCTGAGGGAAGTGGTGGTCGGCACGCTTGCGGGCGGGGTGTTCCCCACCTGGCAGGATTCGATGGCCCACGTCGTGCCCGACGAGGCCCAGCCGGTCTTCCGGGAACAGGGCGGCCTGCCCTTTCCCGCAGACCATCTCAAGGCAGCCGAGGCGGAGTTGGACGCGCTGGCCGAGGTGCTGACCGCCGAAGGCGTCACGGTGGTGCGGCCCGATCCCGTGGTCCACCAGCGGCCGTTCCGCACACCGGCGTGGGAGAGCCCGGGCGGGCTGTACGCGGGGATGCCCAGGGACCTGCTGATGGTCATGGGGGACGCGATCATCGAGGCCCCCATGTCCTGGCGTTGCCGGTATCACGAGGTGGACGCGTTCCGCTCCCTGATCAAGGCGTATTTCCTGCGCGGTGCCCGCTGGCTGCCGGCGCCCCGTCCACAGCTCACCGACGAGCTGTTCCGTTCGCCCGGAGGCGACCGGGGGAAGGGGGCCAGGTGGGCCCTCACCGAGTTCGAGCCCGTCTTCGACGCGGCCGACTTCTGTCGCTTCGGCACGGATGTGGTGGTGCAGCGCAGCCATGTGACCAACCAGTTCGGCATCGACTGGGTGCGGCGCAGCATGGGCCGGGACTTCACCGTCTCGGTCATCGAGACCAACGATCCGCACGCCATGCACATCGACGCCACGCTCGCGCCGCTGGCCCCCGGCAAGCTGCTGGTGCACCCCGAACGGTACGTCCCCTGTGAGCTGTTCGAAGGATGGGAGATCCTGTCCGCGCCACCGCCCACCCTGCCGTCCACCTGGCCCATGTACTTCTGCAGTCCTTGGGTGAGCATGAACGTCCTGTCGCTGGACCCGGAAACCGTTGTCGTGGAGCGCCAGGAACGGCCCCTGATCGAGGCGCTGACGGGCTGGGGGTTCCGCTGCGTCCCGGTCGACTTCCGCCACGTCTACAGCTTCGGCGGGTCGTTCCACTGCGTCACCCTGGACACCGTGCGCGAGGGAGGCCCCCGGAAGTTCCTGGCCGGCCGGCCCGACACCGGCCCGTCGGCCGGGTACTCGGAAGGGTGAACCGCCCCGGGTTGATCCAGTTGGCCACCCGCGCAGCACCTAGGCTCCGGAGGACTGGTAGCGCCCGATAAGTATGCCGAGTTCGGCTTTGAGCAGCGGGCGCTGTTCTGCGCACCTGGTGGATTCTCGTACATAACACACCTGATGGGCCCGCCGGCGGCGAGCGCACCGTCGTTCAGCCGCTTGGGCCAACGCCCCGATCCGTCCAAGGTCGGTCGTCCCCGGCCGCCAGCGCTGGGAGGTGACGGCCACACGGGGGCAGCCGAACCTCGCCCGGCTGCTCGAAACCACTCTCCAGGCGACACCGGGGATCGACCGGGCACACGTCAACGCGGTCAGCCGCAGCCCAGCGAGCGGGCAATTCTCCGGGCAATTGTCGGCGCCAATATCCTGCGCGCTCATACTCCGCCGCGACGGAATTCGGCCAAAAAAACCTGCCCCACGCGGCGCATTTTCCCCCACCGTGCTCTCTCGCCCAGGAACCCCTTTTCCGGGCTTTCCTGGAGCAACGCTAGCGAGCGAATGGGGCACCGAGGCCGCCGGTGAGGGTTTCTCACCCGATCGAGGTGTGACCGGCGTTCATGCGAAAGGCCGCCCGCCGCCCGGGGACTGCCCGGGCAACAAGACCCGTTGGCACCCCTGTTGGGGCAGCCGACGCAGCACGCCCGCTTCCACGCAACCGGATCGACGGCCGGCCTGAAGGTGGGCCTAGGCCCGCGCGGATGTCATTGAACTGACGCCCGGCTCCGCGCTGTCGGCTCTTCAGGTCCGTCAACCCGCCGGGCCCCCACCGGGAGCGCACGCGATTGCCCCCTTGCCGAACACCCGATCCCTATGCTGACCACATGATCGATGTACCTCTCTCAGCGCTGGAAGTCGCGACGGTCCAAGCGGGTGCCCGGCCCGTGGACACCCTGCGCGACACCGCCGCGTTCGCACAGGGACTGGAATCGCTGGGCTACCACCGGATCTGGTACGCCGAGCATCACCACTCACCCGCGATCGGCGCGTTCCCACCGGTCGTGTTGACCGCGCACTCCGCCGCCTCGACCTCGGTCATCCGTCTGGGTCCGGGTGGAGTACTGGCGCCCAACCACGCGCCCATCACGCTGGCGGAGCAGTTCGGAACGCTGGCCGCCTTGCACCCGGACCGCGTCGACCTGGGCATCGGCCGTGGCCCCGGCACCTTCGACGAGGCCACAGCACGGGCGCTGCGCCGAGGTGCCGGGCCGACGACGGACGCGGACTACCAGGACGATGTCGCCGCGATCCTGACCTTCCTCGTCGACGAAGTCGCCCTCGGTCCGCTTCCGGAGCCGTGGCTCCTGGCCTCCAGCACCGCCGGTGCCGCTCTCGCCGCGGAACTCGGGCTGCCGATCGCCGTCGCACACCACATCCGCCCGGACAACACCCGCGCGGTGCTTGAGCGTTACCGGGCGGCGTTCGCCCCGTCCCGTTGGTGCGAGCGACCTCGGGTGCTGTTGTGTGTGGAGACGGTGTGTGCCGAAACGGAGGAAGAGGCCGAATGGCGGTCCGGACCGATGAACGTCGTCAAAGCCGGGCTCCTCAAGGGAATGAGTGAGATCCCCTTCCCCACCCCCGCGGACGCGGCGGCCCACTCCTTCACGGCGAAGGAGCAACAGGCGCTGGCCGGCTTCCGTGCACAGCAAGCCGCCGGGACGCCCAAGGCCGTCATACAGCGGCTCACGCAGCTGGCCGGTGAGACCGGAGCAGACGAACTGATGCTCACCACGCCCGTCCACGACCTCGGCGACCGCCTTCGCTCCTACGAACTCATCAAGAAGTACTCCGAGGCAACGACAGCACTGTAGGAACAACGTCCGGGCACACCACGGGGGTTCACCGTCATGCGCCCGTGTCGCTGAGTGCGGTGCGGGCGGCTCGGGGACGCATGCCCGCCCTGGGACCCGCCCCGCCTTGTTGAGGTCGCGATTCTGCCAGCGTCTGGTCGGCGCTCTTGATGAGCTGGTTTCTCACGCTCTCAAGAGATGCCCGATCAGAACGGAAATTCATGCCTACAGGCTCCGTGGTTTCTGCCGGAAAGACTGAACCAGCGAATCCCGCTCCCCGCACTTCGTGGCTGTCAGTGATCGCGGTGATGATGGGGATCTTCTCTATCGTCACCACGGAGATTCTCCCCATCGGCCTGCTCACGTCAATCGGCTCCAGCTTCACCGTCTCGGACGGAATGGCCGGGCTGATGATGACCATGCCCGGAATCCTGGCCGCGGTCTCCGCCCCGCTGGTAACCGTGGCCACGGCACGAATCGACCGTCGGCGGATGCTGTGCACCTTCATCCTGCTGCTGGCCATGGCCAATTTCCTTGCCGCCGCAGCATCCAATTACTGGCTGGTTCTTGTTTCTCGGCTACTGGTGGGGATCGTCATCGGTGGGTTCTGGTCGATCGGGGCAGGTCTGGCGAGCCGCCTGGTACCGGCCGAGTCCGTGGGACGGGCTACGGCGATCATCTTCTCCTCGGTGCCCCTGGGGTCCGTACTCGGAGTGCCTCTGGGCACATTCGTCGGAGACGTCGCCGGCTGGCGGATGGCCTTCGTGGTGATGGGAGTGCTCACCGTCGCAGTCTTCGCAGCGCTGCTCTTGGTGCTCCCCCCACTCCCCTGTGAGAAGGCCACTCGTCTGGCTGTGCTCGGCGGCACGCTCCGAAGCGTCAACACGCGCTTCGCCCTGGTCGCGACATTCCTCCTCGTGATCGCCCACTTCGGCGCCTACACATACATCACCCCGTTCCTGGAGCAGATCACTCAGGTGAGCTCGAGCCTGATCACGGTGTTCCTTCTCGTCTACGGAGCCGCGGGAATCGTCGGCAACTTCATAGGCGGAGCCACCGCGACCCCTTATCCGCGCGCCACCTTTGCCGCCGCCGCGACGATGATCGCCACCGCGACCTTGCTCTTGCCGGTGCTGGGTCAATGGCCTGCGGGTGCCGTCGCTCTCCTGGTGCTCTGGGGAGCGGCCTACGGTGCCGTCCCGGTCTGCTCCCAGACGTGGTTCACCAAGGCGGCCCCGCACACCCCGGAGGCGTCAACAGTCATCTTCACCGCATCATTTCAGGCCACCCTTTCGATCGGGGCACTGGCCGGAGGCCTCATCGTCGACCGGTCCTCCCCTTCGACGGTCATGACGCTCGGCGGCACGACCGCGGCCTTGATGACGCTGGTCGTATGGCTCCACCACACAAAGCGAATTACTTGGCCTGGGGCCGACTGACCGTCCCACTCGAAATTCCCGGGCAATCCCGCGGAGCGGCCGGCTGTGGCTCGGGACCTGACGGACGAGCGGTGGAGCCGCCACGCTGTGGGCCGGCGCATCGCTTCTCATGAGAGGCTGTCGGCATGAGCGGACCATCTGATGGTCAGGATTCCCGGCAGTTTCTGGCAGGGCTCCACGTGGGTGAGCTGTGCAGCGGGAGGGCAATTGAAGTCACACGACGCGGGGTGACGGTAGCCCTGGACGGATTTCCCGCGCGTCCGTTGGGGACAGTCGGACCGTTGGAACTGTCCTGGCGCCGGCGTTCGGCTGCGGTCGTGGAGGCCGGCCGGCGCATCACCGCAGAGGTGATCGCGGTTGATCTGGATGAGGGCCGAGTCCGGCTGTCGATGGCTGCCACCGAGAACCCAGAACTCTGGGCATTCTTGAAATCACTGCACTGCGGCGAGATCCTCTCCGGCACGGTCGCGGCGACGGAACGCTTCGGCGTGTTCGTGGCGCTGGACGACGGCCCCGATCACCCGGTCTTCCCCGGCGTGGGGTTCATCACCGTCCCCGAACTGTCCTGGCAGCGCTGCGAAGCAGCTTCGGACGTCGTTCAGGTCGGACAGCGCGTCTCATGTGAGTTCCTCCAATTCGACACCTGGCACGGCGAGGCCAGGCTGTCCTTGCGAGCGACGCAGCCGGACCCCTTCCAGACATTCGCCGACGGCGTCGTGGTGGGCCGGACGCTCCATGGACAAGTCACCAAGCTGATCCCGTTCGGCGTCTTCGTTCAAGTCGCCGACGGGATCGAGGGACTGGTCCATCTTCGAGAACTCACAAGGACGCCCGTGGAAGCTCCGGAGGACGTCGTCCAGGTCGGCGACGCGATCACGGTCCTCGTCACTGAAATCGACCGAGAGCGACGCAGGTTGGTCCTCTCTCGACGACAGGTCTCACCCCACCTCCCCTGACTCCCGCGTGTTGTGGTCACACGGCGGTGGTCTCGCAGACCGGCGGAGTCGTGCCGCTGGCCGAGACGGTCCGCAAGAGGGGATGTCCGCACGACGGGGTGTCCGCACGACGGTCACGGCCGCTCAGACGGGGACGGGATCCTGGTGGGCATCGTCGAAGGGGGGATAGCTCTCCTTGCCCATTCGCTCGGCCGCGTCAATGTAGTCGGCAAGAGCGACGCGGGATTGAGCGAGCCTGTGCATCTGATCGTCCAGTCGCCGCAGCCGTGACCGCATCGCGGCCAGCAACTCGGGACACCCGAGCAGCTCCGGGGCCTCTCCGAGCGCACAGGGCAGCAGGTACGCGATGTCCTCGGAGGACAAACCAGCGCCAAGCAGGTGCCGGATCTGCTTCACCCGCAGCACGGCGTTCTCGTCATACTCGCGGTAACCGTTCGCCCCCCGGTCTGCCTCCAGCAGGCCCTGGGCCTCGTAGTAGCGCAACTGATGGGCGTTGACGCCCGTCCGGCGACTCAGTTCCCCGATCCGCATTGCGACCTCTCTTGACCTTCACACCGGTATCAACGTTGACGATCCTGCCATGGACAACAAAACCGATTTCCCCGTGACAGTCATCGGACTCGGACTGATGGGCCAGGCACTCGCCGGCGCGTTCCTGAAAGCCGGGCATCCCACAACCGTGTGGAACCGTACGGCTTCCAAGGCCGACCAACTGGTGGCCGAGGGCGCACGGCTGGCGCCAACGGTTGACGACGCGTTCAAGGCAGGTTCCCTGACGATCATCTGCGTCACCGACTACGAGGCCGTGCGCGAGTTGCTCGGCGGGAGCGACATCGAGCTGGACGGCAGGATGTTGATCAACCTGACCTCGGGCGACTCGACCCAGGCCCGGGAAACCGCCCAATGGGCCGGGCAACGTGGCGCCCACTACCTGGACGGCGCCATCATGGCCATCCCGCCGGCGATCGGGACCGCCGAGGCGGTGATTCTGCACAGCGGGCCGGAGTCGGACTTCGAGGCACACAGGCCAACACTCGAAGCGCTCGGCACCGTCACCCACCTTGGTGCGGACCACGGGCTGGCGTCCCTGTACGACGTGGCCGGGCTGGCCATGATGTGGAGCGTCCTCAACGCCTGGCTCCAGGGCACCGCCCTGCTCAGGACGGCCGGTGTCGACGCCGCGGCGTATGCGCCGTTTGCGCGGCAGATCGCTGCCGGTGTGGCCGAATGGCTGCCCGCGTATGCCGAGCAGATCGACAGCGGCTCCTTCCCGGCCGAGGTCTCGGCTCTGGAGACCGACGCGCGGGCGATGGCGCACCTGATCGAGGAGAGCGAGGCGGTGGGTGTCAACGCCGAACTGCCGAAGTTGATCAAAGCGATGGCAGACCGCTCGATCGCCGCCGGACACGGCGGGGAGCAGTATCCGGTGCTGATCGAAGAGTTCGGCAAACCCCGCGACGACTGACCGGTCCCGGACACCGGGCCCCGTGTCCGCGCCGAGGGCGGCGGTCGCGGCGTCGCACCGATCAGCCCCTGTTCACATAGAAGAAAAAAATTCTTGTGTGTGACTCATTGGTCAGGGCGTCAGGGCGTAGTAGTCAAGAGACCGACGCACCTGGCGTCGGTCCCGGAATGGAGGCATCGCCCCGATGAGCATGTCCGTGAACCGCCGTACTTTAGCCCAACTCTCCCTGGCTCCAGCCCTCAGCGCCCTGGTCCCCGCCCTCACCCCCGGCCAAGCCGGCGCCGCGCAGGCGGCCACGCGCGCGGCTCGCGGGCCGGCTGCCGGGGCCCCCGGCAAATCCGGCGCCGCGTCGGCGCTGCGGAGGGCCGCTGTCTTCATGGATGAACATGTCTCCTACCGAGGCGCCTACGTGTGGAGCTATCTGCCCGACCTCTCGCAGACCTGGGGCGAGATGGAGGCCCGCCGCACCATGTGCTGGGTGCAGCCGCCCGGCACCCCCTCGGTGGGCCACGCGATGCTCGACGCCTACCACGCGAGCGGCGACGAGGGCTGCTACCGGGCCGCCGAACGCACCGGCCTGGCGCTCGTCGACGCCCAACTGCCCGTCGGCGGCTGGAACTACATCCACGACTTCGCGGGCGAGGGCTCCCTGCGCGAGTGGTACGAGACCATCGGGGCGAACGGGTGGCGGCTGGAGGAGTTCCAGCACCACTACGGCAACGCCACCTTCGACGACGCGGGCACCTCCACCGCCGCCCAACTTCTGCTCCGGCTCTACCTGGAGCGGCGGAATCCGCGCATCGGCAGGGCCCTCGACCAGGTGATCACGTTCATGCTCAAGGCCCAGCTGCGCGGCGGTGTCGCCGACGGGGGCTGGCCGCAGCGCTTTCCCGCGTTCCACGGCTCGGTCAGCCGCATGCCGTGGCCGGATCACGTCCCGCCGTGGCTGCCCTCCGACGTCCGGCACGGCATGGAGGACGGTGACTACACCCGCCATGTCACCTTCAACGACGACGTGCTCGGCGAGAACATCAAGTTCCTGCTGATGTGCGTGTCCACGCTGGGCAGGAAGGACCTGGTGCGGCCCGTGCGCCGCGCGATGGCTTGCCTGCACCGCATGCAGCAGCCGGGCCCGCAGGCCGGCTGGGGGCTCCAGCACCTCGCGCGGGCCGCCCGCGGCAGACCCGCCGGAGCGCCGGCGGGAGCGCGGTCGTACGAGCCGCGGTCGCTGGCGACGCACACCACGCAGACCAACGTCCAGCAGCTGTTCGCCTACTTCCGGCTCACCGGCGACCACGCCTTCCTGCGTCGCGTCCCGGAGGCCGTCGCCTGGCTGGAGAGCTGCCCGCTGACGGACCAGCAGAAGGCCGAGAACCCGCAGCTCGCCTCCCGCACCCATCCGACCTTCGTGGAACTGGGCAGCAACCGGGCCCGGTTCGTGCACCGCTTCGGCTCCAACATCCGCAACGGTGCCTACTACCACGACTACGACCACCACGACACGCTGAGCCACTACTCCGGCGGCCGGGCCGTGGACACGGCGGCACTCCGCCGTACGTACGACAGCCTGATGGCGCTGACGCCGGCCGAAGTGGCGGACCTCAAGGCCCGCTCGCCCCTGACGGCAAAGGGCCGGATACCGCTGCCGCGCTACTTCACCTTCCGTGACCTCACGCTCGACGACCTCTTCCGGGAGGCCACCGTGCCGGTGCCCGAGGTCAGCGACGAGCAGGCGGCCGAGTTGATCTCCGGCCTCGGTACCAGGGGCCACTGGCTCTCGCCCATCGACGCGGTCACCAACCCCTACCGCGGCCCGGCCCCGGCCGCTCCGTACGACGGGAAGGCGTACATGAGCCGGCACGTCGGCGACCTCTACGACACCTCGCCCTACGACCCGCGCACGCCGCCGGACGAGCCGCCCTATGTCCCGCGGGAGCGTCCCGAGGGGATCACCACGTCCGCCTTCACCGCCAACATGGCCCGCCTGACGGCGTATGTGACCGTGCGCTGAGGTACCCCGTCGGCCGCCGCCGCGCGCGGCTTCCTCCGCGCTCGGCGGCGGACCCGGCAGGCGGCGGCCGGCGAGTGCCGGGGACGGGTCAGGGCCGCGCGCCGGGAGCTTTGCTGATCTTCTTCAGCTTGTCCGCGAGACCGGGCCCGACACGGACAGCGGAGCGCGGTCCGTGCGGCCCGGCCGAACGGTCGTCAGCTGCCCGTGGAGCGGACTGTGCTCATGATCTTCTTGATCTCGGCAGCCGTCAGCGCCTTCGGGACTCCTTGGTCCGCGTAGATCACCCAGCCGTGCATGGTGCCGTCGGGGAGCTTCTGCGCGATGCTGTGCACGACTGCCTTCGGCGGGACGCACGAGCCGGGCCGGTTGGTGACGGTGACCTCGGCCGTCGCGGTGTAGCCCTCGATACCGCCCTGCTTCCACGGCTTGGGCTGGCTGACCTTGATCTTGGGCTTGTGCTCCTCACCGCCGTAAGCGGCGAAGCCCCAGTTACCGGCCCAGTTACGAGCGTTCTCCTGGAGGGTGCCGGTCTTGCCGCCACCTGTGGTGCCGACTGTGGCGAGTTGCCCCTTGCCCGCCTCGCCGAACGCCTTGGGGTTGGGACTCGACCCGCAGCCGCCCTCACGGTAGTTGGCGGTTCCGGTCATGACGACGATCGGCTTGCCGTTCTTGTCCGTGTAGGAGAGGGACGTGCCCTCGTCGAGGACCTTCCACTTCTTGGCCTTGGCGGGCACGTCGAAGCGGAAGTGGTGCTTCTGCGCGGTCTGTGTCTGCCACCCCGCGACCAGCGGCTTCTTGCCCGTCGGGCTGACCGGGGCAGAGGTCTTGGACGACCCCGTCGAGGGGGCCTTCGACCCCGCGGCGCCGGTGTCCTTGTCCGCGGTCTTGCTGGTGCGCTTTCTTGCGGACTTGCCGGTGTCCTCGTTGCACCCGCTCAGAGCGACGGCCATACCGATGCCGAGGGCCGCCGCGATCAGGGTCTTCTTCTTGCGTCGGGACGGCATCGTGGCCGACTGTCCGGGCTGAGCGATTCGCTGGAGGGTTTTTGACGAAAACATGATCGGCACCCTATGTGAAGAGCACTTCCGGCCATTGACCAGGTGGACGCCTCTGGGCCGAGGTATACCCGCTCGTGACCCATGCCTGCCCGCGACCCGTCGCGCCGGCCGGCACGCGCGACGCGCGAAGTGCCGCCGGCTCTCGTCGGCCTGCTGATGGAGGCCCCACGAGCCCTCGTGTCCGCACGCACGTGGAGCTGCTTCCTGCTACTCCGTGTCCGGTCGTCCGCCCAGGTGGCGGGCGAGGAAGCGGTCGGCCGCGCGGTAGATGTCGATGGTGTTCGCCGGGTTCGCGAAGCCGTGGCCCTCGTTGTCCTTGACCACATATTCGACCTCCACTCCGCGGGTGCGCAGCACGTCGATGATCTGCTCGGCCTCGGCCTTGACGACGCGCACGTCGTTGCGGCCCTGAACCACCATCAGCGGGGTGCGGCTCTTCCCCACCGGGCTGACGGGCGAGCGGGCCGGCATGTCCGCCTTCTGCTCCGGGCCGTCAGGGTTGCCGGCGAAGAGGTGCTGATTGCCGGCCGGCTGCGGCGTGGCGAACTCCGGTACGGTCCGCAGGAAGGCGACGAGGTTGGAGATGCCGCACAAGTCGATCGCGGCGGCGAAGACGTCGGGGGTGAAGGTGACCCCGATCAGGGCGGCGTAACCGCCGTGGGAGCCACCGAAGACCGCGACCCGGTCCCGGTCCGCGTACCCCTGATCGACGGCCCACTCGACGGCGTCGATGAGATCGCCGTGCGTCTTCCCGGCCGGCTCCCCGGTGCCGGCCTCGAGGAACGCCTTGCCGAAACCGGTCGAGCCGCGGAAGTTGACCTGCAACACCGCATATCCGCGATTGGCCAGCAGCTGCACCACGGGGTTGAAGCCCCAGTGGTCCCGGGCCCCGGGGCCACCGTGGACCAGCAGCACCATCGGCAGCCCGGCCGGCTCGGTCCCGGGGGGCAGGGTCAGGTACGAGGGGAGGTCCAGTCCGTCGCGCGAGGGGATCGTGACCGGCGTCATGGGGGCGAGGACCCCGGGATCCAGGTGCGGAAAGGACCGGAACAGCAGCCGGCTGTGGCCCGTGGTGTGGTCGTAGTAGTAGGTGACACCCGGGTCACGGTCATGGGTGAAGCTGACCACCCAGCGCTGCCCGCCCGCGTCGGACGACACGTCGGACAGGTCGCCCTCGGACAGCATCTCCAGGTTCTCCAGCACCGCGGCGAAGTGCGGGTCCAGGGCATGGATCACCTGCCGTCCGCCGAGGTAGCGCACCCCGATCAGCTCACCGGTGTACCGGTCGCGGATGAACGGCGAGGCCAGCGTGGGGAAGACGGCGGAACGCGCGTCCAGGTCGAGGGTCGGATGGCTGTCCACAACGGTCTCCTCCCCGGTGGCCAAGTCGAGTCTCACCAGCCGGGTCCGGTCGGCGCCCCGGCCGGAGCCGAGCCACACGCCGGTCCCGTCGGGTGTGAGCTGGATCGGCTGGATGCCCAGCGGGCACTCGCCGCCGTCGAACGTGGCAACCGGGCGCAGCGTCTCCGTCCCGGTGTCCCACCGCGCCAGCTCGATGTCGCCGTCGTCCGTCCACGTCTGGGCGAACAGGCCTCCGCCGGGCGGGCACAGCCAGCCCGCGACATGGCCGGGGTTCTGCGCCAGCACGGTCAGCTCACCGGTGGCGATGTCCAGCTCGCAGAGGTCGAAATCAGCGGGGTTCCTGCGGTTCACACTCAGGATCGCCTTTCCCGGCCGGGTGACGGTCGTCTCGCAGTCCATGACCGTGACCCCGGGGGAAGGAGTGAGATCGACCGCCCCGGCCTCCGGGTTCTCCAGGTCGACCCGGTAGAGGTGCCAGTTCTCCTCACCATCACCGCCTTGCTCGTAGAGCAGCCAGCGCGGATCGTCGCTCCAGTGGTAGGCGAGCACGCTGCGGTTCTCGTCCGCGGTGACACAGCGCGCCTCCTCATCCTCCGCGTCGACGCTCTCCACCCACACGTTCAACCGCTCCCGCCACGGCGCCAGATAGGCGATCCTGGTCCCGTCCGGCGAGATCGACGCGCCGACACGGCTGGGTGCGCCGAAGAATTCCTCGACGGCGAGGCGCGGGACCTCGCGCGGTATGGCGGACATACGGATTCTCCTTCTGGGGTTGTCCCGGTTCGGTCGGTGTGCTTCGCGGGGCCCGATGCCCTGGCGACGGGGTCGCCGACGACTTCGCGAAAGCAGAAACGGATCCTCCCAACTCATCCGCGTCGGCCTCGCGGAGGTCAGACGGCTGATCACCGACTCACCGGCTGCCGGCACGTGATCGCTGACCACATCCTGCACTGGTCACACCGGCGCCGCAGACGCCAACGCCAAGCCCGCACCAGCCACTACGGGCGACGCGGACACAGCCCCTGAGAAACTGCCCACCAATCAGCACAAAAACCGTCGCGGCACCAGCCGCATCGAGTGGCGCGTGCTCGACGCAGGAGGGGACGACGCAGGGGGTGATGACGCAGGGGGTGATGCCTCGCGCCCGGGCCCTCTTCGGGGGGCCGCGGTTCGCGCATGCTCCAGTCCGGCCGGGCGCCGGGCAGCCTCGATCATGCCTGCCGCGCGGGCCAGTTGCATCAGGAGACTGCCCAGGCCGCCGCCGGCACCGGTGATGAGCGCCCATTCGCCCAGGCGGACGCCAGTGCTGTCCATCAGGCCCATGGCGGTACGTCCGTCGCGCGGCAGGGCCGCCACCTCCTCGGCTCCGGGCCCGTCGGGTATCGGCACCAGATGCCCGATTCCCGCGCGGGCCTGCTGCGCGTAACCGCCCTCCGACGTCGTGGCCACGGCATGCCGGCCGATCCGGGAATCCCACCTCGCGGACGGTTTCCCGACGTCCTGGGCGACCAGCACCTCGGGGCAGCCGGAACCGGACGCTACGACCGCCTTCATGAGCCCGACGTCCGCACAACACGCCGTCGCAGACCTTCGGTTGAGGGGTCGATGGACCAGGAGAAGACGGTCGCCGACCGCCCCAGCGGCTGGGAGCGCGGGTAGGAGATCTCGGCTTCGGAAGAGTTCATGCCCGGACCGTAGAACCTGAACCACACTTCAAGTCAATTGATCCGGAGCTGGTAGCGGAGCAGGTCAGGCCACGGACCGGCTCTCGTGCACGCGCGCGAGCCCGCAGACGCACCGGGTGACCGACCACCGACCGGCACAGCTCCTGAAACCGCCGGCGTGACGGGGTCGACGCCGAGCTGTCGGTCGGGCCGATCGTAGGGGGGCAGCGGAAGCGCAGTCCGTAATGGCCGTACGCCCCGGCCGCCGGACCGCCATACTGGGGACCGTACGCGACCCCCCACAGATCGACGTCATGCCGAAAACCAATCATTCCGCCCCTCTCGTCCCCGACACGATGTGGCTGGGGCACGGGCGCCACATCGGGCCCTCGCCCGAGCAGGACATCCGCCGCAACCTGATCGCGCTCCAGGCCGCCGGGGTGATCGACGGTTTCCTCGACCTCTCCCCCTCCGACGCCGCCTCATCCGCTGTCGGCGGCATGCCCGACCCCTTCGACGGCCAGGACGGCGCCTTCGCGCTCGACGCCTCTGCCCGGCGGGTCTTCGAGGCCCGCTGGCGCGTGGAGGACGAGGTCACCGTGCGTGCCCAGTTGTCCACGTACGACGTCGCGGAGCGGCGCAAGCGAGGCGAGACGGTCACATGGGTGCTCACCTCCGAGGCGGAGCGCCCATGGGATCAGCACTGGCCGTCCCCCGCCACCATGTTCTGGCCCGACAGCGACCTCGTCGCGTGGGACCACGACATGGTGCCGGGCCCCCGTCTGCGGACCACGCACCGGCTGCCGGAAGACGACAAGGAGATGCGGCGCCTGCTCAAGGACTGCGCCCGCGAAAGCTGGAACATCCACGTAGTCATCCACGAGGCGATGACCCCCGACGAGCAGGGCCGCCGCCCGCTGGCCTCGTTCCTCCCGCCGAGCCTGCGCCACCGCGTGGTGGAGCACCGGGCGGCGCCGGAGCAGGCCCAGATCGTCAACTGGGCGCTGAAGGACCTGCGCGTACACGTGCCGCGCGGCGGGGCCGTCGTGCTGCCCACGCTGCCGCCGGACCCCGCCTACGACGCGGACCGCTTCGTGGTGCGCAACCTGTTCCTCGACAGTTCCGAGCCGACGGAACTGATCTGGAGGATCACGGCGTTCGCGGCGCTGCCACGGGCGCTGACCGCGGAGGCGGAGCAGGTCGTACGCCTCCTGCGGCAACGCTGGCATCTCCTGACCCCGGAGGAGGAACTGGCCCGCGCCCGAGGGATCGTCGACAAGTACGCCGAGGCGCTCGGCGCCATGACCGAGTCCCGCGACCTGTACCGGAAGGAGGCGGAGCGGGTCCGGGGCGAGCTTGCCGCGGCAGGCGGCGCGACGCCGGCACCGCAGCCGCCCGCGGACCCGGCCGCCCGGCCGGACGACTCGCCCCACGGCACCCTCAGCCAGGTGCTGGGACGCTTCAAGGGCGCGACGAGGCGTCCGCCGCGGCAGTGACCAGCTCCTCACGCAGCGGTGACGGTCCCCGAGTGCCCCCTTCGGGAAGGGGCACTGTCAGGCCCGCGTCGGCGTCCCTGTGGCCTGGCGCAGGAAACGGATGACCGGGTGGCCGGGGTGGTGCGTGACCTCGGTGCGGACGCCGTAGACCTCCTCGATGAGGGACGGCGTGAGCACCTCGGCCGGGCTGCCTTCGGCGACGGTGGTGCCGCCGCGCAGGACGAGCAGGCGGTCGCAGTACATCGCGGCGAGATTGAGGTCGTGCAGGGCGATCACGGTGGTCACCGGCAGACTCACGACGAGGTCGAGCAGGTCGAGCTGGTGCTGGATGTCGAGGTGGTTGGTCGGCTCGTCGAGGAGGAGTTCGCGGGGCTCCTGGGCGAGTGCGCGGGCGATCTGAGCGCGTTGGCGTTCGCCGCCGGAGAGGGTGTGCCAGGACTGCGCGGCCCGGTCGGTCATACCGGTGCGTTCCAATGCGGCCGTGACGGCTCGTGCGTCGGAGTCCGAGGCCGGCGACCAGGTGCGGCGGTGCGGGATGCGGCCGAGGGCCACCACGTCGTGAACGGTCAGTTCTGTCTGGGTGTGCGTGTGCTGTTCCACGGTGGCGACGCGGCGCGCGGTGGCGCGACGGCCGACCGCGGGCAGGGGGCGGCCGTCCAGGGTGACGACACCGGTGGAGGCGGTGAGAACACCGGAGAGCAGGCGCAGCAGTGTCGACTTGCCCGAGCCGTTGGGACCGAGCAGGCCGACAGTCTCGCCGGGGCACAAGGACAGGGTGACACCGTCGACGATGAGACGGCCGTCGGTGTGACGGCCCACTCGCTCGGCGTGCAGCCCGGGTGCCGTCTCCGGCCGTTCGGGCGGCCGGTTCCGGCTCATGCCTTCCTCCGGTCGCGGTAGAGGACGGCCACGAAGGCCGGTACGCCGATGAGGGACGTGACCACGCCCACCGGAACCTCCTGGGGGTCGACCACGATGCGGGCGAGCGTATCGACCCACACCAGGAACACGGCCCCTGCCAGCGCCGCGACCGGCAGCAGGCGCGCGTGGCCGGAGCCGGTGAGCGCCCGGGTGGCGTGCGGCAGGACGAGGCCGACGAAACCGATCGCACCGGCACAGCTGACCAGGACCGCGGTCAGCAGCGCCGTCGCGCACAACAGCACCAGGCGGGCCCGGGCGACCCGTACGCCCAGACCGGCGGCGGCCTCCTCACCGAAGGCGAAGGCGTCCAGGGTGGTGGCGTGGCCGAGGCAGACCACGAGGGCGACGGCGAGTACGGCCGCGCACAGCAGCACCTGGTCCCAGTCGGCGCCCGAGAGCGAGCCGAGCAGCCAGAACAGCACGCCCTTGGTGGTCTCCGCGTCCGCGGACGTGAGGACGATGAACGAGGTCAGTGCGGAGAAGAGCTGCATGGCGGCCACACCGGAGAGCACGACGCGGTCGGGGCTCGCGCCGAGGGTATGGCTGAGCAGCAGGACCATGGCGAAGGACAGCAGCGCCCCGATGAAGGCGCCCGCCGACAGCGACAGGGCTCCCGCTCCGGTCCCGAGCACGGCCACAGCCACAGCGCCCGTGGAGGCCCCGGAGGACACACCGAGGACGAAGGGATCGGCGAGCGAGTTGCGCAGCAGCGACTGCATGACGGCGCCGCACAGCGCGAGTCCGGCACCACAGATCGCGGCGAGCACGGTGCGGGGCATGCGCAGGTTCCACACGATGCCGTCCCGCAGCGGCGTGAGGCTGCTCTCGTCCCCGCGGAAGTGCGCGGCGACCGACGCCCACACGTCGCCGGTGGAGATGTCGGCTGGGCCGATGGTCACCGCGAGGGCGATGGAGACCGCCAGCGTCGCGAGGCCGCCTCCGGACAGCAGCAGGATACGGGCGCTCACTTGGCGAGCCCGAAGTCGCGCAGGCCCTTTGCGACCTGCTCGATCCCTTCGACAGTGCGGATCGAGGGGTTCATCGCCTGGCCGCTGAGGAGGATGTAGCGCTTCTTCTTGACCGCGGTGAGATTGCGGGTGGAGGGGTTGCTCTCCAGGAACTTGATCTTCGCCTTGGCGCTCTCGGCGGTCTCGGACTTCCGGGTCAGATCGCCGAGGACGATGACATCCGGGTCACGGTCGGCGACGGTCTCCCAGTTGATCTGGGGCCACTCGTCCTTGTCGTCGGAGAAGGCGTTCTTCGCGCCGACGGCCCGGGTGATCGCGCCGGGGGCGCCGCAGCAGCCGGCGAGGTAGGGCGACTGGGCGTTGGCGAACCAGTACATGAGGGAGGTGTCGGAGGCGTCCACTCCTTCGGTGGCCTTGCGCACCCGCTCCTTCAGTCGCGCGACGAGCTCGTCGCCGCGTTCGACGACGCCGAACGCCCGGGACAGATCACGTATTTCGCCGTAAACGGTGTCGAGGGCAAGCGGCTTGCTGCGGGAGCCGTCGCCGCCGCTGTCGTTGTCCTTCCCCGCGGCGCAGTCGGACGGGGAGACATATGTCGGCACGCCGAGCTTCTCGAACTGCTCACGGGTGGCGACGCCGCCCTTGCCGAGCGTGGAGACGAAGGAGGAGGTGACGAAGTCGGGTTCGGCGTCCAGGACCTTCTCGAAGGAGGGGTTGTTGTCGGCGAGGCGCGGTACGGACCTGTTGGCCTTCACCAGCCCCTTCATCACCGGGTCGGTCCAGGTCGCCGTGCCGGCCAGGCGGTCTTCGAGGCCGAGGGAGAGCAGGATCTCCGTGGTGCCCTGGTTGAGGGAGACGGCCCGACGCGGAGCCGACTTCAAGGTGACCTCGTGACCGCAGTTGCCGATGGTGCGCGGGTAGCCGGCGGTTGCCGACTTCTCCCCGCCGGACCCGGCCTCGCCCTTGCCGGTGCCGCCGCACGCGGTGAGCAACAGGGCCGGGCCGAGCAGGAGAGCCGCCCCATGGCGGGCACGGAAGGGGTGGATGCGGAACACGTGCACGACCTTGCGATGTCGGGGCTCGGGACGCGGAGCCTGGCCTACGGGGTCCTCCTCACCGATGGCAAAACCGATGGCAAAGAGGTGCCAGCAGGTCTTCGGACTCGGGTTCGCGCGGACGGAGCGCCTTCCCGGTGTCGTGCGCATCGGTCATCCGACCGCCTCGCACCACCCCAGTGGCGTCGAATGCCCCGCCCGTCCCCCTCACCGCTGCGCGTCAGTTCCGGATTTCCACCGGATTCCCTGGCCTCGGATACGGCACGACTGGCTTCTGCACCTTATCAAGATTGAATTCTCTACAGACCGGCACACCGGCCGGCCGCCACGGGGCAGGGCTGATGCGCCGCCCGGACATGGAATCCGCCGCGCTGGCCGGCCCGGAACAGCTCGGGGCTCCTTTGGCCGCATGCCGCGCCTGCGCGGTTCCGGCATCGACAGCGGCGCGGACATGAGCTCTGCGCGGCAGGGAGACAATCGAGGTGCTCACCGCACTGGAGCGGCGCGGCCCGCTGCGAGAGCTAGGATCAAGGCCATGTCGCTGACTGCGGACGACGTGAGCCGGTTCGAGGTGTCCCGGCCCCGCCTCGAGGCCATCGCCTACCGCCTCCTCGGCTCCGCGAGCGAGGCCGAGGACGCCGTGCAGGAGACGTTCCTGCGCTGGCAGGCCGCCGACGTCGACCGCATCGAGACCCCCGAGGCGTGGCTGACGAAGGTCCTCACCAACTTGTGCCGCAACCAGCTCACCTCTGCCCGTGCGCGGCGCGAGACCTATGTGGGCCAATGGCTTCCCGAGCCGCTGCTCCCCGGGGACCCGATGCTCGGCCCGGCCGACACCGTCGAGCAGCGCGAATCGGTCTCGTACGCGGTCCTCACCCTCATGGAGCGTCTCTCCCCCAACGAGCGGGCCGTGTACGTGCTGCGGGAGGCCTTCGACTACCCGCACCGGGACATCGCCGAGACGCTCGACATCACCGAGGCCGCCAGCCAGCAGATCTTCCACCGCGCCAAGAAGCACGTCGCGGACGGCAAGGCCCGCACCGAGGTCGACGAGGCCGCCGCCCGGCGGATCGTCGAGGAGTTCTTCACGGCAGCGGCGAGCGGCCGGACCGAGCCTCTCGTACAGCTGCTCACCAAAGACGCCATCTCGATCGGGGACGGCGGCGGGAAGGTCCCGGCCCGCACCAAGGCCATCGAGGGCGCCCTCGCGGTCGCGAAGTTCCTGCGGGGCCTGTTCAAACCCGGCGAGGCCAAGCGCGCCATGGCCGGCGGCTCACCCGAGCTCCACGTCACCACCGCCAACGGCGCCCCCGCCGTCGTGGCAGTCGTCGACGGCCGGGTCATCGGTGTCGTGTGCGTGGAGGTCACCGCCGAGGGCATCGCCGCGTTCCGCAACCAGGTCAACCCCGACAAGCTCGAACGCGCAACGGAGCGGTGGGCGGCAACCGACCACGGCGAACCCCTGTGCAACATCTTCTGACACTGGTGTGAGGTGCTTCACATCGCGTTCCTGTCAGGAAACGGCGGGCCGCCCGGTTCAAGTGGCGAAGCCGTCCATGACAGGAGCACGAAAATGCAGCACCGCATCATCGTCCTCGGAGCCGGATACACGGGAGCCGTCGCAGCCGGACGCCTCGCCAGGCGACTGCGCCGCGAGGACGTCGCCCTCACCCTCGTCAACGCCGAGCCCGACTTCGTCGAGCGCGTCCGGATGCACCAACTGGCGGTCGGCCAGGACCTCAAGCCCCGGCCCTTCAGCGAGATGTTCGCGGGCACCGGCGTCGAGCTGAAGCTCGCGAAGGCCACCGGCGTCGACGTCGACCGCAAGACCGTCAGCGTCACGGGCGCGAACGGCGCCGAGGAGCTGGAGTACGACACCCTCGTGTACGCCCTCGGCAGCGGCTGGAGCACCCAGGGCGTCCCCGGCACCGCCGAGCACGCCCACGAGATCGCCAGCCGGCCCGGAGCGCTCCGGCTGCGCGCGCGGCTGGCCCGCCTGGACGCCGGAGAGCCCGTGGTCGTCGTCGGCGGCGGCCTCACAGGAGTGGAGGCCGCGACCGAGATCGCCGAGGCCCGCCCCGACCTCGATGTCGCCCTCGCCGCCCGCGGCGGTCTCGGCGACTGGCTCTCGCCCAAGGGCCGTCAGCACCTGCGGAGGGTCTTCGACAAGCTCAGCATCACCGTGCACGAGCACGTCGCCGTCACCGGCGTCGGGGCCGACCGCGTCACCACCGGTGACAGCAAGGATCTCCCAGCCGCCGTCACCGTGTGGACCACCGGCTTCGCGGTCCACCCGATAGCGAAGGCCACCACCCTGGAGGTCACCGGCACAGGCCAGATCGTGGTCGACAGGACCATGCGCTCGATCTCGCACCCGGACGTGTACGCCATCGGCGACGCGGCCATGGCGATGGGCCCGGGCGACAAGCCGCTACGGATGTCGTGCGCCTCGGGCATCCCCACCGCGTGGCAGGCCGCTGACACCATCGCCGCGCGCCTGACCAGCGGGAAGCTCCCGAACACACCACTGCGCTACTTCAACCAGTGCATCTCGCTGGGCCGCAAGGAAGGCGTGATCCAGTACGTCACCGCCGACGACCGAGCCGTCCGGGCAGCCCTGACCGGACGGCTCGCCGGCATCTACAAGGAACTGGTCTGCAAGGGCGCGGCCTGGGGCGTCGCCAACCCGATGCTCGGGATGCCGACCCGGCGTCGCCACGTCGTGCGGGAACAGGCCCGGACGGGCTCGACGGTCAAGGCGCTGCCCTGAGAGGTTGTCACCTCCCGACAGCCCGCGCCCAAGCCCGGACAGAGCGCCAACCGAATCAGCGGAGACAACGGCGGCGTGGTGCTGCTGGATCGCACGTCGGTCCGCACCCGCCGCCGCACCGGCGCCGGGCGGCGCCACTGCTGATCCGGCAGGCACAAGTCCCGTGCGAGCGGGGCGGGAACGAAGACGTGCCGTACGGTCGCGTCCGCCGCCGCTTCCGGCGGAGTTCGATGAGGGCCGAACTATCCAGCTCCTAGCATGCGCGGAACCCTGCGGGAGACGCCCGTGCGGGCGAACGCGAAGGGCCTCTGATGCCAGGGACAGACCTCGAACAGCAGCTTGCCGACCGCTTCCGCGAGGTCAATGGCGACCATCCGATGACCGCTGCCGACGACGCCTACGTGAGCGTGCAGTTCGTCGTCCTGGACGAACTGTGCGCGGCCCAGGGCCGCGATACCGACGAGGTTCGCCGGCTGATGCTGGAGCAGCGCCTGCCGCTTCCGGGATACCTGCGCTCCGACGGTGCGGAAATGGTGCCGCCCGACCTGTTCTCCCTCGCCGACGAGGCGGGCGGCATCGACGGGCTCGAAGCCTGGTTCACCGCTCACCGGGACGGCCCGGCCCTCGGCAAGGAGGAGTGGAATGCCTACCTCAGCGGACAGTACGTGTGCCTGCGCTCGGTCACCCCGGCCACCATCCAGCGCAAGGATCACTTGACGACAGCGATCAGCGCCGCGCCGGACGAGCCGGCTGCCGGTTCAGCACCGTGGTCCGCCCGGCTGCACGCTCTGATCGACGAACTCGACGCGCTGGAGCCTGCCTTCACCGCCTACGACCGTCTCCGCTTCAACGGCCCTACGTCCCGGGACGCCTGCATCGATGCGATGCGCACGCGCTTCCCGCGCCCCGGTCCGCCACCTGTCAGTGCTTAGGGAGCAGTTGGGTGGCGGTCGCGGTGATGGTCTCGACGGCGTGGGTGAGGGTGGGGATCTCCCGGGCGCCGAGGCGGGTGACGGCCATGATGCGGCGGGCCGGGGCCGGTTCCCCGTGCAGCGGGATGCGTGCCACCGGTGAGTCCTCGCGCAGCTGTGCCAGGCGCGGTACGAGGATCACTCCGAAGCCGTGGGCGACCAGCGCGGTGCCGGTGTCCCACTCGTCCGCGTAGTGGGCGATATGGGGTGTGAAGCCCGCGCTCATACAGGCCGCGAGCACCAACTGGTGGTAGGTCGTACCCGGGTTGCCCAGGATCCACGGCTCCCTGGCGGCATCGGCGAGCGTCACCCGCTGCTGCCGGATCAACCGGTGACCCTGTGGGACGACCAGGTCCAACGGGTCGTCCAGCAGTGGCTGTTGGTCGAAGCGGTGGTCCGTCATGGGCGGCGAGTCCGCCGTGACGACCAGCAGCGCGAGGTCGGCTTCTTCGGAGAGCAGCAGGTCGAAGCAGCGGTCGGGTTCGGCTTCGATGATGCGCACCGTCAGTTGGGGGTGGGCGTCGCGCAGGCCGGCTGCGGCGGCCGGCAGCAGGCGGCTGGCGGCGGTGGAGAAGCCGCACAGCGTGACCTGGCCCGTGGGCTCGGTGCCGACGGCGGCCAACTCGGCGCGGGCGAGTTCCCACTGCTCCTGGAGACGTTCCGCGTGGCGCAGCAGGGTGCGGGCCGCGTTCGTCAGGCGGATGCCCCGGCCTTGGTGCACCACCAGCTCCACGCCGACCTCGGCCGCGAGCTGGCGGAGCTGGTAGGAGACGGCCGAGGGCGTGTAGTGCAGTACCTGCGCCGCGGCTGTCACCGTGCCGTGCTCGGCGACCATCTGGAGGATCCGGAGCCGGGAGTCAATCATGCAAACAGTTTGCACGGTCAGCACCAGAACCGTTTGATTCCCCTCGTCCATCTTCGACCGCACACTGGCGAACGTGACTGATCAGCGTGTTTCATCGGAGCGAAGCGCATACCCCCACACCACCGTCATGTTCCCCCCGGCCGCACGGGCCCGGTGGCGTGGCCGACCGGAGGGGCGCGCCGACCGGCGGGCCGTGCGGACCGCCGGGTGCCTGGTGGTGGTGTTGACCGCGGGTGCCTATCTGCCCAGCCCGCTGTATCCCGAATACCAGCGGCTCTTCGGCTACGACGACTTGGTCATGACGCTGCTCTTCGCCACGTTCGCTCTGGTCAGCGGCCCGGCGTTGCTGCTGTGCGGGCCGGCGGCGGACATCGTGGGGCACCGGCCCGTGCTGCGGCTGAGTGTGCTGCTCGCCGCTTCCGGCTCTGTCTGCTTCGTCCTCGCCGACAGCCCCGCCTGGCTCTTCGCCGGACGCGTGGGCCAGGCGCTGGCGCTGGGCGCCGCGACCGGTGCTGCCCAGGCGCTGATCACCTGGCACCGCAGCCCCGCCGCCCGCGTCGGAGGGCCGCTTCTTGCGAGCCTGGCCTTCGCAGCGGGCACCGCGGTGGGGCCGGCCGCCTCGGGCCTGCTCGCCCGGTACGTCCCTGGGCCGCTGGTCACCCCCTACCTGCTGCATCTGGCCCTGCTGGCATGGGTGTGGCACCGGCTGCACCGGACCGTGCCCGAACCGAACGCCACCCGCGGGGCACAGCGTGGGTGGCGC
The DNA here is from genome assembly GCF_035917675.1 of Streptomyces sp. NBC_01775. NCBI lineage: Bacteria > Bacillati > Actinomycetota > Actinomycetes > Kitasatosporales > Streptomycetaceae > Streptomyces > Streptomyces sp. NBC_01775. Next base: position 349,916 of record NZ_CP109104.1, read on the forward strand.
CCCGCCCGGCCGCACATCCCGCGCGCCGTCCGGACACTCTTCATCGTCGCGGGGCTCAACGGGTTCCTCGCCTGGGCCGTCGTCGGGATCTACCTTGCGCTTGTCCCGGCCCTCCTCGGGCGGGCGCTGCACAGCGACCATCCGGCCCTGACCGGAGGAGTGCTGGGAGCGGTCCTGGCATGGTCCCTGCCGGCCCAGCTCATCGGCTCACGCCGCACCGCACAGACCGCCCAGCAGCTCGGCGTCGTAGCGCTCACCGCGAGCCTGCTGCTCCTCGCCGGCACCGGAGCCGCCTCCCTCCCGGCCACGCTCGGCTCCGCACTGCTCGCCGGTGCCGGGCACGGTCTGGCCTTCAGCGGCGCCGCCCGGGCCGTGGACGCGCGGACCCCGGCCGGAGATCGCGCCGGAGTCGGGGCGGCGCTGTATCTCCTCTTCTACCTGGGGTCCGGGACACCTGCCGTCACCGTCGGGCTGCTGACCACGTGGATGCCGCTGACCGTGTCGGTGACCCGGCTGAGCTGGGCCGGTGCGGCCCTGGGTGTCCTCGCCCTGCTGGCCACCTCCTGCCTCACCGTCTCCGCGCGGCGCGGGAGGAGCGGGAGCAGCCGTCCGGGCCCGGGTACTCCCGTTCCGGCCCAGCGGCGTCGAACTGTCAGCAGCGAGAACGTCGGCGCGGCCGGATGCCTGACACCGGACACCCCAAGCTCCCGGGGCTGGCAAGATGGAGCCGTGCCGGGGAGCACGATGCCGTCCCCAATGCCAACGCCATCGAGACCACGGCCGGCCGGTACGACTCGGTCGTCCTTGAGGAAACGCTCGCCGATCCGAGCCGGAGAGACTCGCGCTTCCTGCAATTCTTCCCGTCCAGCGAGCTGACCGGCGCCTGGGCGAATCCCGGCACGAAGCCGACGCTCAGCCACCGCTCCATCCCCCACACACGTTAGCGAGCCATGACCACGAACCGCTTTGTTCTGCCCGACGAGTCCGTGCTCCGGGCCCGGGAGGAACTCGTCCTCGACCACTTCCGCAACGAGGTGGCCCAGGACTGGGACGCCACGCTGTCCACCTTCCCGCATCCGCACTACGAACTCATCGCGCAGATGAGGGTGCATGACGGCGACTCGGACGTGCGCGCGTACTACGACGACACGCGCGTCGCCTTCCCCGATCAGCATCACGAGATCATCGCGTTCCGCCACAGTGTCGACGCCGTCATAGTCGAGTTCTGGCTACTGGGCACGCACCTCGGCCCTCTCGGCGAGATCCCGCCGACAGGTGGCCGGCACCGCACGCGCATGAACGCGTACTTCATCTTCGACGAGAACGAGAAGCTCGTCACCGAGCGCGTCTACTTCGATCAGCTGACCATCCTCAGACAACTGGTCGCAGGGGTCGACAAGGGCAAGCCAAGGGGTCTGCTCAAGCTCGCCCGAGTCCTCAAGGGGGCTCTCTCCACGGCAGGCGGCAAGCCCGATCCGCGGCTGCTGGACACCACCCCGCCCGACTTCATCCACTGACTCGCCCATCCCAGCCGAAGGACAGGACAACCCGCGAGCCCATGGGCGCGCTCATCGGCGGAAGGGACGAGGCTGGAGCGCCGAGGACTTCGATCGCCCCGGGCAACCGGGGCGATCCGTGTTCGAGTGAGGGCCGTCGAATGATCGCCTGATGTCGCGTCCCGCAAGGTCCTGGCGGCTTGCGGTGCGGTGGGCGGGTTGGCGGCCATCAGCGGGCCGCGCCCGCGAGGCCGGCCGGCAAGGATCACTTCCCTGCCCCCTCTGCCAGGCCCCGGATGAAGTGCCGCTGGCCCAGCAGGAAGACGACGATCATGGGGAGTGCGGCGATGGTCAGTCCGGCGAACAGAATGGGCCAGTCGGAGTTGAGCTTGCCCGCCATGTCGGCGAGGCCGACCGGAAGTGTCTTCAGCCGGTCATCGGTGACGAAGACCAGCGCGAAGGCGTACTCGTTCCAGCAAAAGAGAGTCTGGAGCATGGCGGCGGACACCAGGACCGGCCGGGACATGGGGACGACGACCTGCCAGAAGGTCTGCCAGCGGCTCGCCCCGTCGATGTGGGCGGCCTCCTCCACCTCGGAGGGAAGACTCAGCAGGTAGGCACGGATCAGGAAGGTCGTGAACGGGATTTTGAACGCCGTGTAGAGGACGATGAGCGCCCAGTACGTGTCGTAGATGTGCAGCGCCTGAAGGAGTTGTGCCAGCGGGACCAGTGCGACCGTCGGCGAGAGCATCATGCCGCCGAGCACCAGCAGCAGTGCCGGGCGGGCCAGGGGGATGTCGAGGCGGGTCAGCCCGTACGCCGCCCAGGCGCTGATGAGTACCACCGCCAGCACGCTCGCGCTGGTGACCAGCGCGCTGTTGAGGAGGTAGCGCAGTGTGCCCTCGTTCCAGGCCGCCGCGTAGTTGTCCCAGCGCGGGTGCGCGGGCAGCGACCAGGGGGCGGTGAACAGTTCGCTGTTGCTCTTGAGCCCGGACAGCGCCATCCAGCACAGGGGGTAGAGCACCGCGACCGCCAGCGCGGCGAGACCGCAATAGGCGAGGACTCTCGGTATGACGCCGGTCCGCCGTCGGACGGCGGCGCCGCCCGTCCGCGAGGGGTCTTTGGGCCGGGACAGTGTCCGCGCCGCGGGGGCGGGGCCTTTCGGGTCCATTGTGAGGGTCATGCCTCCACCGCCTTCCGCCGTGAGTAGCAAAGCTGGGCCGCTCCGGCGGCGAAGGTCAAGGCGAACAGCACGGTGCCGACCGCAGCCGCATAGCCCATGTCGTCGCCGGTGAAGGCGCTGGTGTAGAGCCAGGTCCCCAGCACCTGGCTGGAGTTGGAGGGTCCGCCGCCGGTCATCACCATCACCTCGTTGAAGACCAGGAAGGCTCCGGAGACGGTGAGGATCACCAGCAGCGTGGTCATCTGACGCACCATGGGAACGGTGACCGTGAAGAACGTACGGACGCGGCCCGCGCCGTCGACGTACGCCGCCTCGTACAGCTCGCGCGGTATCCGCTGCACGGCGACGGTGAGCAGCATCGTGGTGTAGCCGAAGGACTGCCACTGGCTCATCCCGATGACGCCCCAGATGGCGGTGTCAGGCTGCCCGAGCCAGTCGCGTTGCCAGCCGTCCAGGCCCACGGCGCCCAGCAGGCTGTTCACCAGTCCGGCGTCCGGCTGGTAGAGGAACTGGAAGAGGAGTCCGGCGACCGTCATCGAGACGGCGGCCGGCACCACATAGAGGGTGCGCAGCAGTCCCCCGAGCCGGCGTCCGACCAGCTCCTCCAAGGCCGCGGCGAGCACCAGCGCGGCGCCCACCTGGAAGGTGACCGACGTGACGGCGAAGAGGAGGTTGTTGGCCAGCGCCTTCCAGAAGACCGGGTCGGCGAACGCCTGCCGGTAGTTGTCCAGCCCGACGAACCGGGTGCCCGGCTGGAAGACGCTGAACTTGAGCAGGCTGAGGCGGACGTTCTCCGCGATGGGGTAGTAGACGAAGACCGTGATGAGCGCGAGGGCGGGGGCGGCCCAGAGCGCGTGCCGCATGCGGCGGACGGTGCGGGCCCCGGCTGTCGGAAGACGGTGGAGTGTGGTCATCTCGTCCCTCCCTGGTCCGTGTGGCCGTCTCGACTGTGCTCGAACCGGGAGGCCTCGCCACGGGAAGCCTCGGAGCGGGAAGCCTCGTCGTGGGAGGACTCGCCCCGGGACGAGAAGCGGTGTGCCTGGTCGGCGGCCTCCCGTAGCCGGCGCCCGGCCTCCTGGGGGCTCACCCGGCCGCCGAGCACTGAATCGGCCGTGGCGAGCGTGGGATTGACGATCTTGTTGTCGGTACGGGTGTCGAGCCAGACCGATATCCGGCGCCCGTCGATCAGCCGCTGGGCGGCGCGGAGCCCCTTGACCCGGCCGGCTCGGGAGGTGCCCTGGACGGCGCTGAGCCAGCCCAGTTCCCGTACCATCTCCCGCGCCTGGGGGCGCGCGGTGAGGAACTTCAGGAAGTCGACGGCGAGGGCCTTGTTCGGCGAGTTGTTGGACACCATCAGCCCGTCCGTGCCGCCGGCGAGGGCCCGGGGATCGCCCTGTCCTTCCGGGTCGCGCGGCATGGGGAAGAAGCCCCAGTCCCGCTCGAAGGAGGCCGGAGCTCCGCCCTTCTCGGTGAGGAAGGGGAACTCGACCGTCTCCAGGTACTGCATGGCCGCCTTCCCGTACACCAGCTTGGTCTGCGCGTTCTCGTGGCTCACGCTGGAACCGCCGGGCGCGAAGCACCGTTCCTTCAGCCGGCGCAGGTCGGTGAACGCGCGTACGTAGCCGGGGTGCCGGAAGCCTCCGCTCTTCCGCGCCGCGTAGTCCGCCGCGAGGGTGTCCGGCGGCACGTTCATCGCGTTCAGCTGGGTGAGCAAATGGCCGACGGGCCAGCCGTACTGGTTGCCGAAGGTGATCGGGGTCCGGCCGGCCTTCCTGATCCGGTCGCAGGCCGAGAGCAGTTGCGGGAAGGTCCGCGGCACGCCTTTCACCCCGGCCTCGCGGAAGATCCGCTTGTTGTACGCGAAGACCTTGGCGTCGAGGGTCACCGGGACCCCGTAGTCGCGCCCGCCGTAGCGGTAGGCACGCAGCGCGTCCGGCGCGAAGGAGCGGCCCCAGCCGGTGTCACCGAGCTGGCTGGTGAGGTCGGCGGCGAGCTTTCCGTCGGCGAACCTCCCGGCGTACTGTCCCGGCCAGGCGAAGTAGATGTCCGGCAGATCGCGGGAGGCGGCCAGGGCGGCGATGCGGTCCTTGTAGGGCTGGTCCCCGACCGCCTGGAGGTCGATGGTGACGCCGGGATTGCGCCGTTCGTACTCCTTCGCCATCCGCTTGAAGTACGGAGCGTATTGCGGGTCGGCCCACTTCTCCAGCACGACGAGGTGCCCCTTGGGACGGCCGTGCAGGGTCAGGTCGTTCGGAGTGGTGCGTACGGGCGCCTGCCCGCAGCCGCTCAGCGAGAGGACGGCGGCGAAGGCGGTGGCGAGCAGCGCCGGGGTTCGCAGGAAGCGCAGCACGGGTCACCTCACGGGTGCGATGTGCGGGTCCGAACAGACCCGGGGATGTCCGAAGGCACCTTCGTGGGTGCAGACCTCGGCGGCATACGCGGCGGCCTGCGCGGCGGCAGACGGCACCGCGGCACCGTCCAGCAGCGCCACCATCAGCCGTGCGACGAAGGAGTCGCCGGCGCCGAGGGTATCCACGACCTCGACGGGCGTCACGGGCTGGAGGTGCGGAACCCCGTCGCGCGAGACCAGCGCGCCCCCACCGCCCCGGGTCACGATCACGGTCCCCGGCCCGGCCCGGTGCGCGGCATCCGCGAGCGCGGCGGCTTCGCGGTCCCCGGCGCCGGGCCGGGAGAACACGGCGTATCGGACGTGCGGCAGGAGTGGTTCGGCATACGGCCAGGGGCGGTCGGAGAAGTCGTAGCTGAGCGGGCAGGCGCGGGCGAGGAGCGGCAGCGCGTGCTCCAGTCCGCTGCAGTCTCCGGTGTGCAGGAGGTCGAAGCCGGCCAGCCAGTCCAGGTCGGCGTCGTCCGGCGTGAACCGGGAAACCCCTTCGTCGGAACCGGCGAAGTGCCGGTTGCCCTCCGCGTCGAGGCGCACGGTGGCGTAGGCGTTGGGGCCGTCGGCGGTGCGGACCCGGTCAGTGCCGACCCCCTCGGCGTCGAGCGCGGTCCGGATGTGCCCTCCGGCCTCGTCGGTGCCGAGGACGCCGAGGTAGGCGGCCTCGGCGCCGCAGCGAGCGGCGTGCACGGCGACGTTGACAGCGTTGCCGCCGGGATACATCAGGCCGCGCTGCGGGTATCGGTCGACGACGTTGTCGCCGACTCCGCAGATGCGCATGGTCTCTCCGTTCCGTGTTGGGGAAGGGTGTGTGGGAGGGACGGGCGGCGCCCCCGGACCGGGGGCCCGGGACAGCCGAAGGAGCCAGGTGTCCGCAGGGCCGGGCACGGAGGGCCTTCGGCCCGAGCCGTTCCGGCCGGTCGGGGGCGGCTCGGCCCGGTCCGGTCCGATGCGATCCCGCGCCGGACCGGGCCGGGGAACGGATCACCGGGCGGAACCGGCCCGGTCCTAGCCCCCGGCGCGCGCCGGTGCCGTGCGCACCTTGGTACGCGCCGGGTTGAGGAACGCCCTTGCCGTGGGCGTCCTCTCCGTGCTTCTCAGACCGGATTCGTACGTCTCAGTACCGGATCCGTATGTCTCAGTACTCGACCTTGAACATGTAGCGGCGCTGGTCCAGGTCGTGGCCGCGCACCGCCTCGTAGTGGTGCGCGAGCCGGCTGGCGAGGGTGTTGAGCGCGATCGGGCTGATCTCGCCGCGCAGGTCCTCCGGGACGCCGGGCAGCGAGAGCGACCGGGTGTCGATGTAGTGCGCCTTCCGCGTGTACTTGTCGAGGAAGGTCTTCGCCCGCTCGGCCATCGGCCGGGTGCCGTCCTCACCGAGCATCAACAGCACCGGCTGGTCCTCGGTGACGATCTCGAAGGCGCCGTGGAAGAACTCGCCGGCGTTGTAGCTGCCGCCGTGCTTCCACTGCATCTCCATCAGGTAGCACATGGTGAAGCCGTATCCCGCACCGTAGTTGGGGCCGGCGGACAGCACGTAGGTCACGTCCTCGTCGGCCAGCGCGGCGGCGATGGAGTGGCACAGCTCCTCGGACTCGAGCTGCGCCGCGTGCAGCGCCTCGGGCAGCGCCTCATAGGCGGCGCGCAGCCGCGCGTAGTCACCGAGCACCCCGGTCTGCTCCAGCAGCGCGTGGCCGAGCTGACCGAACAGCACGTGCTTGGGTGCGGCGACGGTGTCCTCGCTGCCGTAGGTGAAGGCGGCGTGCGCGGCCTTGGCCAGGGGGCTGTCCGGGAGCCGGGTCACGGCGGCGACCGTGGCCCCGGCGGCCCTTGCGAACTCGGCGGCGGCGACGGTCTCCTTGGTCGTGCCCGTGTGCGAGGCCACCACGACGAGCGAGCCCTCGCCGAGCAGTGCGGGGTCACGGAACTGGAACTCGGCGCTGTTCATGTGGAAGACCGGGAACGGGGCGCGGGTCTCCAGCATGTGGTGCACGGCGTACGAGGCGACCAGCGAGCCGCCGCAGCCGACCAGGAAGACGTTGCGCAGCCCGGTCCTGGAGCCGGTGATGCCCTCGACGAAGGTACGGGCGGCCTCGCGCTGGCCCAGCGCGAAGGAGACGGTCTCCTTGAAGTCCGGGTTGATGGGCTTGAGCGGCAGAGTTGCGGTGGTCACGCGGTTCTTCTCCACATCTGACGAGGGTGAACGAACGAAGGGAAGACCCGGGATGGGAACGTTCCCAATTCCATGAACGGTGAACTTTGGGAACGTTCCCAATCGCGGTGTTGAGAACCTTCCCACCGCTACTCCGACAGCGTCAATACCGTTGCGCCGGATAACCTGTTGCCGCCATGACCAGTCACAGCAGCCAGCGCCCCGCGACCATCCCTGATGTGGCCCGCGAGGCCGGAGTCTCCCGCTCCACCGCCTCCCGGGCGCTCGCCGACTACGGCTCCGTGAGCCCGGAGACCCGAGAGCGGGTGCAGGCCGCGGCCACGAGACTCGGCTACCGCCCCAACCAGCTCGCCCGCAGCATGATCACCGGGCGCACCCACACGCTGGGCGTGGTGGTCGCCGACATACAAAACCCCTTCTTCGCAGGCGTCACCCGCGGCATCACGGACACCGCGCGCGCCGCGGGCTACCAGGTACTGCTGGCCAACACCGACGAGGACCACGCCCAGGAGCGCTCCGCCGTGAAGATGCTCCGCGACAAGCACGTCGACGGCGTCATCATCGCTCCGGCCTCGCCCTCCAGCACCGCACACCTGGCCGCCTTGCGAGAGGACCGCTGCCCCCTCGTCCTGCTGGACCGCGAGGTTCCGTCACTGAGCACGGACACGGTGACCGTCGACAACCGCGGAGCCGCCGAGGACGCCGTACGCCGGCTGCTGGAGGCCGGACACCGGCGGATCGGCATGGTGACGCTGGGCGGCAGCGGCGAACACTGGCCCGGCCCGGAGGGTGCGGAGCCGCCCGCGCAGGTCTCGACGGGCGTCGAGCGGGTCAAGGGCTTCCGTGCCGCCCTGCACGCGGCCGGCCTCAAGGACCCGGACACCTACGTACGGCTCGGTGTCCACGGCCAGGAGCCCGCCGCGCTGGCAGCCGAACTCCTCGGACTCCCCCAGCCGCCGACCGCTCTCTTCACCACCGACAGCCTGATCGCCCTCGGCACCCTCTCCGCCATTCAGGAGGCAGGGCTGCGGGTGCCGGATGACATCTCCCTGGTCACGTTCGACGACGCCGACTGGACCAGAATCATCCGCCCGCGCCTCTCCGTGGTGGCCCAGCCGGTCCAGGAGTTGGGCGCCCGTGCCGTGCGGGCTCTCGTCGCCCGCATCGAGGGCCACACGGAGGCCCGCCCCGAACACATCGTCCTGGACACCGCGTTCATCTCGCGGGACTCCATTGCTCCACCGCCCTCCCGCTGACCGTCGGTCGCGGTGAGGCCACAGGTGGGCCGCACGACCGGCCGTGCCCCCTCGGCTCGGCACTTCCGGGACGCCCGTCCGGAAACCGTTCGCGCACCTGCTGGGCCCAGGACAGGGCGAGCGTGGTCTTGCCGATGCCCGCGCTGCCGGCGATCGACGCGACGACCACCGTCGTCCCGTCCTGCCCGGCCGCGCCGAGATGCCGGTTCAGCACCTCCAGCTAGCTCGTGCGTGCGGCCCGCCAGACGGCGTACGGACGAGGGCAGTTGGCTGGGTACGGTCAGCGGCGGCCGGGTCCCGGGGGCGCGGGTGGCGGCGGGGGATGCGGTGTCGGGGGTGCCGGGGACCAGGTGGGGTCGGCGCTCAGGATCCGCTGGTGCAGCCGCTGTAGCGGATCGCCGGGGTCGATGCCCAGTTCGTCGGCGAGCCGCACGCGGGTGGAGCGGCAGTGGTCGAGGGCTTCCGCCGCACGCCCGCAGCGGTACAGGGCCAGCATCAGATGTCCGGCCAGGCGCTCGTCCAGGGGGGTGCTCCCGCGCCCGTGCCCGCAGCTCGGCCAGCTGCTCCCGATGCCGGCCGCGCCGCAGCGCGACATCGTTGCGGTCCAGTTCGGCGGCGAGCCGCTCATGGTGGGGGGCCGGGCGCAGGGTGTCCAGCCAGAGGGATTCCAGGGTGCCGAACGGCTCGCCGTGCCACAGCCCGATCGCCTGCTCGAACAGGTCGGCGGCCCGTTCGTCCTCCTCCGTGGCGCGCACCCGGCCGACCAGGTCCCGGAAGCGGTGCAGATCCACGTCCAGGGCGTCCGTGGTCAGCGTGTAGCCGTCGGGCCGGCGCACGATGGCCGGGCCGACGCCGCCGTGGGCGAGGGCGGCGCGGAGCCGGGACAGGTAGCCGTAGAGGGTGTCACGGGCGCGCCGCGGCGGGTGGTCGCCCCACACCCGGTGGACGAGTTGGTCGACCGGGAGCGGGCGGTTGACCTGCACCAGCAGGGCGGCCAGCACACACCGCTGCCGGGCGTGCCCGAGGTCGAGGGGCCGACCGCCGACGACCGCCTCGACGCCGCCCAGCAGCCGGAACTCCACCGCCTCGTCCCCTCCCGTTCCCACCCGCCTCGTCAGGCTTGCACGGCACTCTCCGCGTGACCAGTGCATTACAGGTCCCCCGCGGGTTTGTCCGGGACCGCGCTCCCACGAAGGTGCTCGCCGCGGCGCTCACGGCCCGGACCGGGACGGCTGGCCGGCCCGGCCGACTCGAAACCGCACCGAGCTCGCACCGCGCCGCCGCACGATCCTCTGAAGCTCCTGTCCCTGCTCGGTCAGCCCGCGGACCCTGAGCCGGTGGGCCAACGCCGCAGCGGCAGCCCTGAGTTCGGGCACCGTGATCGAGGTATGGCGGGACGGGCACGGCTTCCGACGGGAGCTCGCGGGCATCCGACCGATCGGGAACCCCAGGAGGCCGATCCTCCAGCGGGTGCCGGAACGCGGGTGGCCTTCGAGCCGCAGCGGGCTCGACGGACAGCACCACATCGGCTACGACCACGCGGGGACCGTCCCGCCGGGTCGGCGATGACCTGCACGTTCACCTGCGGGATCCGCCCGCGCCCAGCGCCCGCGTGCTAGGAAGAACCCATGCCCGCACACGAGCGATACGACGCCGTCATCGTCGGCGGCGGCCACAACGGTCTGGTCGCCGCCGCCTACCTCGCCAGGGCGGGCCGCACCGTGCTGGTGCTGGAACGCCTGGGCACCACGGGCGGCGCTGCCGTCTCCACGCGTCCCTTCGCCGGGGTGGATGCCCGCGTGTCCCGCTACTCGTACCTTGTGAGCCTGCTCCCGCGCAAGATCGTCCGGGAGCTGGGGCTGGACTTCACGCTCCGCAAGCGCACGGTGTCCTCGTACACCCCGGTCCACCGCGATGGCCGCCCGACGGGCCTGCTCGTAGGCGGTGGCCCCGACCGCACGCGGGAGTCGTTCGAACGGCTCACCGGCGGCACCGCCGAGTACACCGCGTGGGAGGCTTTCTACGGCATGACCCGGCGCGTGGCCGAACGCGTCTTCCCGACCCTGACGGAGCCGCTGCCCACTCGGGACGAACTACGCCGCCGCGTCGGCGACGACACGGCCTGGCGCATGCTCTTCGAGGAGCCCGTCGGCGCCGCGATCGAGGCTCACTTCAGCGACGACCTGGTCCGCGGCATCGTCCTCACGGACGCCCTCATCGGCACCTTCGCGGACGCCCACGACCCGTCCCTCAGACAGAACCGGTGCTTCCTCTACCACGTGATCGGCGACGGCACCGGCGACTGGGACGTGCCCGTCGGCGGCATGGGGGCATTCACGGACGCGCTGGCCGCCGCCGCGCGGTCGGCGGGCGCGGAGATCGTCACCGGCCACCAGGTGACCCACGTCGAGACCGACGGTCAGCAGCACGCCGAAGTCACGTACCGGACGCCGGAGGCCGAAGGCCGGGTCAACGCCCGTCACGTCCTCGTGGGCGCCTCGCCCCGGGAGCTTGCCGCGCTGCTGGGCGAGGACCCGCCCGCTCCCGCCGAGGGAGCCCAACTCAAGGTCAACATGCTGCTGAAGCGGCTGCCGAGGCTCCGCGACGCGGCCGTCGACCCGCACGAGGCGTTCGCGGGCACCTTCCACATCGCCGAGGGCTACGACCAGCTGGCCGCCACGTACGCCGATGCCGCCGCCGGCAGGCTGCCCGCCGCCCCGCCCTCCGAGATCTACTGCCACTCGCTCACCGACCCCACCATCCTCGGACCCGAACTCGCCGAACGGGGCTGCCACACCCTCACCCTCTTCGGCCTTCACACCCCGGCCCACCTGTTCACCGGCGACAACGACGCCGTACGCGACGCGTTGCTGAACTCGGCCCTGGCCCAGCTCGACGCCCACCTCGCCGAGCCGTTCGCGGACTGTCTGGCCACCGACGCCGACGGCAGGCCCTGCATCGAGGCGAAAACCCCGCTCGACCTGGAACGCGACCTCCAACTTCCCGGCGGCAACATTTTCCATCGCGATCTCGCCTTCCCGCACGCCCAGGAGGGCACAGGACGCTGGGGCGTGGAGACCCGGCACGCCAACGTCCTGCTCTGCGGCGCGGGCGCCGTGCGCGGCGGCGGCGTCAGCGGCATCCCGGGCCATAACGCGGCCATGGCCGTGCTGGAACGCTAGGGCGGTCCGGCGGATCTTCCAGTTGCCCTCTTTCCTGGTGCTGAGCAAGGGCTGCCCCTGCCTGTGCTGTGCAGGGTGCGGGTGCTCTCCAAGCTCTTGGAGCAGGGAGGTACCGCCAGGCTGGTCGCTCCCCCAAGCTCTCGGCCTCTCCCCCAGCCTTCGGCCGGGAGGGGCCCCAGAAACGAGGACTCCGTCCGGTCGGGCATGAGCGAACGTCTCCGCCTCGGCCCCACAGTTGCCCCTACAGGCCGAGGACGCCGGCCAGGTCGCGTAGGCATTCCTCGAAGACGGGTTCCAGATCGGAGTAGGCGAAGTCCAGTTGGTGCAGGACTTCCATGCACAGCAGGCCGTACAGCCTGGTCCAGCAGGACAGGAAGACGTGCGCGGCCTCGGGCGGCAGGCGCCCGTCGATGGTGGCGGAGTAGGCGGTCAGCTGCCCGCGCAGTGACGCGGGCAGGCCGGCCAGATCGGGCACCGGAAACGGTCGCGTCTTCCACAGCTCGACCGTCAGGTCCAGCAGAACCTGCTCGAAACGCTGCGCGGCCTGGTGGCGTGCCGAGTCCGGCTGCCGGTTCGGCGGGGTGATCGGGCTGGCGAAGATCCAGCCGAACTCGGCGGGATGGGTGCTCGCCCAGGCGCGCATGGCTCGGCAGGCCGCGAGTATGCGCTCCCCGACCGGCGCGTCGGTGTGGGCGTCACGGGCGTGTTCCATGGTGGTGGCCAACTCGCGGAAGAAGTCCGCTGTCACCGCGCCGACCAGCTCGTCGTGGCTGGCGTAGTAGTGGTACAGGGCCGGGCCGCTCATGCCCACCTGCCTGGCGACCGCGTTGATGGTCACCGCGGTCGATCCCTGCTCGACCAGGAGCTTGCGCGCGGCCGTGTGGATCTCCCCGAGGGTCGCCCGGCGCAGCCTCTCCCGCCTGCTGCTGGTCCCTGCGGACATCGTCACCCCTCTTGTCGCTCCGTTAGCACCGTTGACATCCTAGGGCATCTATGTTTCCTTAATGCCTCTAAGTAAATCTAGAAGCTCTAGGGAGTGCGTATGGAGCGCCGTCAGTGGGTCCTTCTCGTGGCTGTGCTGCTCGCTATGGCCGTGTGGTGGCGGTTGTCCAGATCCGCTCATGTCCGCCGCAGCCCGCGCTGCCCCCGGCACACGACGACCACGGAGGAGACTCGACGATGAAGGTGATCATTGCTGGCGGTGGCATCGGCGGGCTGACCGCAGCTGTCGCTTTCCATCAGCGTGGCTGGCAGGTGGAGATCCTTGAACGCGCTCCGGAGTTCACCGAGATCGGTGCGGGAGTGTCGATTCAGCCCAACGGCTTACGCGCGCTGGACACGCTGGGCCTCGGCGATCTCCTGCGTTCCGGCGGGCTGGCCGATCCGCTCGCGGGCATCCGTCGTGCGAGCGGGGGCTGGCTGATCCGCAACGACATCGACGACCTGAAACGCCGCTTCGGCCAGTGGGTGACCGTGCATCGGGCCGCCCTGGTCGACCTCCTGCGCGCGGCCGTGCCCGCACAGGCGCTGCGGCCCGGCACCGAGGTGTGCCATGTGCAGCCCGATGGCACAGTCCGCCACAGCGGCGGCACCTCCACCGCGGATCTCGTAGTGGGCGCTGACGGCGTGCACAGCGTGACACGGCGTTCTCTGTGGCCACACATCCCCGGACCGCGCTACGTCGGATACACCACCTGGCGCTTCATCGCGCCACCCCAGCCCGTCGAGGGGAGCGTGGAAACGTGGGGGCGAGGCGAGCGATTCGGGCATGTGCCGATGCCAGATGGCCGCGTCTACTGCTACATGCTGGCCAACGCCCCGATCGGCTCCCACACCCACCTGGACCAGCTACGCGAACGCCTCACGCACTGGCACGGCCCCATCCCCACACTACTGAACACCGCGGGCGAGGACGCGGTGTTGCAGCACGACACATGCGAGCTGCCGAAGTTGCCCACCTACGTCTCCGGAAAGGTCGCGATCCTCGGAGACGCCGCGCACGCCATGACCCCCAACCTGGGGCAGGGCGCCTGCCAGGCACTCGAGGACGCAGTCACCCTCGCCGCAGCAGCGGACACCCTCGGCGTGCGTGCGGGGCTGGAGGAATACGACCGCATCCGCAGGCCGCGCACCCAGATGATCACCCGCCGCTCCCGGCAGGCCGGCGCTCCCGCGCACTGGACGTCCCCGCCACTGACCGCCCTGCGAGACGTGGCTCTCCCACTCCTGCCCAATTCACTCTTCAACCGCTCGATCACTTCCGCCTACGCCTGGACGCTCTGACACACCCGCCCAGTGACCCCATCGGCCCGACTCCGCGAAAGCGTGTCATCCCCGGGAAACCACCGAACCCCAAGAGGTCAACCCATGCCCCTCCCGCGAATCCTGATCGCCCTCGTCGCCGCGATCACAATGGTCAGCGCCGTGCTCGCCGATCTCGTCATCCCGGACCTGGCCGCCCAGCACGCCTTCAACCCCGGCTGGCCGCCCCACGCCAAGTTCCACGACGCCCAGTACATGGTGATGACGGTGCTCCTCGGCCTCATCGGCCTGGTCCTCGCCCTGCGGCAGGGCCGGAACACCCGCGGTCGGCTGCTGTGCGCAGCCGCGGTCCTGGCCACCCCCTGGCTCAGCATGATCGGCGCACTCCTGTTCCCCGGCACCGCCACCTACGACCCGGAGTTCTCCAACCAAACCCTCTTCATCCTCGGCGTGCACGGCCAGGTCTTCATGGCAATCACCCTGGCCCTGGCCCTGCTTGGCGCGACAGCGGCAACACTGCGCACACCCACAGACCCACCAAACCCGGCAGAGTCGTCTGCCAGTCGTGCAGGTAGAGCATCACCAGTGAGGCGGTGACGAGGTCGAACTCGGAGTCGGGGAAGTCCAGAGGCTCAGCGATGCCGCCGAGTGAGAAGGTGGCATGCGGGCTGTGCCGCCGATGGGCCTGCTCGCGCAGCGGTCGGCTGCGATCGATCGCGTTCACGCGCGCCGCCGTCGGCAAAAGCACGAGCCAGCGAGCCCGCCGCGCTGCCGAGGTCCAGGACTTTCAGGCCCGCCACCTCACCCGGGCTGCGACAGCGTCATCGTCTGCACTTGCTGGACCGCTTCCGTCGACGCGAGGAGCAGCGTTCGTGACGACTCCACCGCACTTTCACTGTCGCTCCAGCCGTCCGGAGTGCGGGCCTGGGCACTGAACAGAGTCCAGTCGTCCTGGGGAGTCCGGCTGACTGATTCCAGTTCTGCCGAATCGAGTAGCCGCTCCAGTTCTTCTCCGGAGCGCTCGTGACCGCCCAGCGCGCACAGCATGTCCAGGTCCAGGATCTTGGCCAGATCCCAGGCATTGCCCGGGACTACGCAGTGCTCCAGCGCAGCGCCAAGCCGGGGGGATTGCAGCGCACCCTGAAGCACGAGGTGAGGTCCCGCACACTGTTCTCGTGATCCCGCTGCAAAAACCGGGCCGGCGGGGTCAGCGCGAGCTGCCCGGCCTCGTCTTCACGGAAGATCCCGCACCGGGCGGGACAGCGGCGCACCCGATACAGCGATGAAGCGTGGCAACCTGAACAGTCAGCCGACGAGTTGACGCTGCGCGGTCCCGCAGCGGGTATCCCGGCGATATCCACATGTTGCCACGGCGTGCAGGGCGGCGGCCGAGCGCCGGCCGAAGGCCGGCGCTGTCACCTTGTCCGCCTCCGCAGCACCCCGGTTCAGCGCACCGAACAGGTCACCCGGCGCTGTTTGCGGAATGATTTCCTCGCTTACCGCGTGCTCACGCATCACTTCCTTGTCCCCGCAGTTGCTACTGGGCAGTCTTGATTCTCGGCAGAGCGCCAGTGGGGGCTACGTACTCCGATTCAGGAACTCGTGCCACAAGTCCACGGCCTCACGCAGGTCCGTGGGGCCGACCAAGCGCGTCGGCCGCTGGCCCGCTGCGAACACCGAGCGGCAGGGCAGGTTGAGGAACGGATACTCCTCGTCATGACCGAACATGGCGGACAGCTGCCCTACCCCGACCGCGTAGACAACGCGGCCGATCCCGGACCAGTACACCGCCGCGGCACACATGGCGCAGGGCTCGGCGGTGCTGTACAGCGTGGCGCCACGCAACTCCCGGGCCGGCATCGTACGAGCTGCCTGGCGGGCGGCATCGAACTCCGCATGCGCCATGACATCTGCTGTGCTGATCTGCGTATTGCCGATGCTGACACGCTCCCGGCCCGCGGCGTCCGTGATGACCGCCCCGAACGGCGGGTCGCCGCGCATAAGGGCCGCACGAGCCGTGCGCACGGCACGCAGGAGTCCCTCGCGATCCCGCTCGGTGTATTCCTCCTCAACCACGAACGCCCCGAGAGACGGTGCCACTTGTTCGCCCCGGGACATGGACACGGAGTGCTCCTCAAACATCAGATCGTGTCCGGTAGCTGGATGCGTGGCGTACTACAGGGCGCCTACCACAGGGCGTGAGCTTTCTCGTGCTCGGCCGTCCGACCCCAGCGGCCGGCCTCATTTGACCGCGGTGAACAACAGGAAGGGAGGTGTGCTCTGTTCGGGTTTCCAGGGGCGTGAGGCCAGGAGCGACGGATCAGCCACCCCATGGGCGTCGGCCAACACCGGGGCTTCGCACCGCACGCTGCTGAATCCGGCCTTCCGCAACAGCTCTTCATAGACTTCGCCGGGCCAGAAGACATCCGTGATGGAGAACCAAGAGCCGTCCTGCTGCTTCAGGCGGACGGGGAACGGATCCCCCGGCTCGTACTCGACGCCTGGCTCGCCGAGTTCGAAGCAGTCGAACTCCACACCGACGCGTGCATGGTCCGGGTTGAGGACGGTGAAGGTCCCGCCGGGCCGAAGCAGCCGGTACACCTCGGCGAAGATCTGCGCCAGTCGTTCCTGGCTCGGGACACACACCAGGACGAAGTTGCACATGGCACGGTCCGCGCAGCCGTCGGGCAACAGGGCGAGCCGGTCGTCGCTGATCAGGTGGTGGTCCAGTGCTGGGTTGGCGCGGGCCCGGGACTTCTCCAGCATGGCCTCGGAGATGTCGGCCGCGAGGACCCGCACCCCGTACCGTCGGGCCACCAGGTCGGCCACCGCGCCGGGACCGCTGCCGTAGTCGAGCAGCGTGCCTCCGTCGAGTCGCTCCAGTCCCAGGGCCCGGAAGACGAAGGGGTATCCGAGGGCCCAGTCGGTCGAGCCCGAGATGGTGGCATAGGAGGTTGCCACCGCCTCGTCCGTCCACGACGTCGCGTGGGAGTCGTCGGTGGCCGGGGTGTGGAAGGAACAGTTCTGAGTGTTCATCTCTTCCTTATGGAGGAGCGCCACGAGGAGCGCTGGCCGGTCAGGGTGGGCAGCTCAGCAGGTCACCGGAAGCGCACGGGGCTGGAGCACATGCCGGTCGGGGATCCATTCCAGTTCGTGAAGGGCCCTGGCCAGCCGGATGTCGGGCAGCGTGGTCAGCAGGCTGTCCAGCGCTGCGATCAGGATGTTTCGGTTGAACTGAGAAGCCGGGCAGTAGTGCCGTCCGCCGCCGAAGGCCAGATGCCCCGAGGCGTTCCGGCGCTCCAGAGCGAGCCGGTCGGGGTCGTGGAAGACGGCGGAATCGAAACCGGCGACGTCGGTGGCGATCAGCACCAGATCACCCGCGCTGATCAGGACACCGCCGAGGCGGACGTCCTCCACCGCGACCCGGGCCAGACCGCCACCCACGGTGACGACGTGACGCAGGAGTTCATCCGCCGCTCCCGGCCAGGCTCCGGGCTCCGCCCGCAGCCGCCGGACCGCCTCGGGGTGCCGGAGAAGGACGATCGCGGCGCCGGTGAGCACGGCCATCGGGTTGGCGACCGCGGAGATGACGAGCATGGCCGAGATGTCCACAAGTGTCTGCTCGGACGGCGCCCCGCGCTCCCGTGCCCCCCTGGCCAGATCGCCGAGCAGCCCGTGCGCCGGTTCGCTTCCTGGCAGCAGCCGCTCTGGCAGGTAGGCGTAGAAGCCCGCCCAGACGTGTTCGTCCGGTCCGCTCGTACGCGCTCCGAAGTTGATGTCGTTCTCGACCTGCTCGGCCAGGAAGTCGCCGTCCTCGCGTGGCAGCCCCAGCAAACGGCACGCGATGTCCAGCGTGAGGGGACGGGCGAAGTGAGCGATCAGATCGACCGGCCGGCCTTGCCGCGCCATCTCGGTGGCTCGTTGCCGGGCACGGTCGGCGACCCACCAACTGGGCACGGTCTGCTGGCCGGGCCCGAGGTGCCGCATCACCTCATCCCGCAACCCGCACTCGGTGAGCGTGCGCATGCTGCGGACGGCGACGGGCGGGAAGGGAGCGGTGTCCCGCTGGGGGGCCGACTGGTCGGCGGTCCTGCTCAGGCTGAACCTGGTGTCTTTCAGGACGGCGCTGACCAACTCGTAGCTGGTGACCAGCCAAGCGGGGGCTCCGTCCTCGGCCTTTACCCGGGTGACCGGCTCCCCGGTCTGGAGGCGTCGTAGTACGGGTGGGATCTCGTCGCCTCGATAGCCGAACGGAAAGGTCAGGGTCGATACATCCACTACGGCGGGCCCTTCGGTGCTTTCGGGTGCTTTCGGGCAGGGACGGTGGGCGGTAGGGGCGAGGACGGCGGAGCCCGGCGCCGGAGCCCGGCCGTAGAAGAGGGCAGGCGCGTCCGGGCAGCGGCCGACGTGGTCCCATGACGGGCGGAGGGGCCTGGTCACTGGACGACGTGGTCACGGAGCGCGGGTGCGTCCGCACCCGCGCGGACTTCGTCTCCGCCCCCGGGGTCCAGCCGTACGGTGAGGGCGCGAGCCGGGCACAGGTCAGCGGCCGTTTCTGCCTGGCTCCGCAAGCGGACTGGCGGTGTGGCGCTCAGAAGCCGTACGAGGCCGTCCTCCTCGTCCTGTTGGAAGATCTCCGGCGCCTCCAGCACACACTGGCCCGCGCCGCAGCACGCCTCCCGGTCCGCCCGCACCCGTAGCACCGGCGGTGGACCGCCGGAGTCCGGGGCTTTCCCGCGCTCCTTCGTACCGTGGTCGGACACCGGCCTCACCACCTCACAGGGACGGCAGCGGGACCGTCGACAACGCCGCGTTCCTGGAAGGCGAGCGTCTCCACGGGCACGGCCAGCCGCAGGCCGGGCAGCCGTCGGAACAGCTCCCGGAGCGCGACCGTAAGTTCCAGCCGGGCCAGGTGCTGCCCCAGACACTGATGGATGCCGTAGCCGAAGCCGAGGTGGTGGCGCGGCCGGTTCCGGGCGCAGTGCAGGCGGTCGGGTTCCTCGAAGACCCCCGGATCGTGGTTGGCGGCCTGTAGGGAAACCAGCACGCCCTCGTCGGCCCGTACGGTGACCCCACCGACGGTGACGTTCTCGGTGGCCTGCCGGAAAGCGGTGTGGAACGGCGACAGGAAGCGGAGCAGTTCCTCGACCACCCCGGAAAGCCGCTCCGGGGCGGCGCACAGTTCCCGCTGCAACTCGGGCGCCTGGAGCAGTTGGACGACGGCCAGTCCGAGTGCTTTGGAGGACGGGTCGTGTCCGGCCACCAGCAGCACCATCGCCACGCCGACGGTCTCGTCCAGCGCCAGTTCGCCAGTGTGGACTTGGTCGGCCATCAGACGGCTCAGCAGGTCGTCCCGCGGCTCGGCTGCCTTCGCCCGGAGCAGGTCGCGCAGGTACGCGTCGAATTCCTCGACAGCGGTGCTCACCTCGTGCGACGGGGCTGTGAGACTGCCGATCAGCCGGCCCCACTCGTGGAAGAGGTGCCGGTCCTCGTAGGGCACCCCCAGCACCTCGCAGATCACCGCGACCGGCAGGGGCAGGGCGAAGTGCTCCACCAGGTCGGCGGGTGGGCCGTGCGCACACAGTGCGTCGAGGAGCCCACCGGTGATGCGCTCTACAGCCGGCCGCAGGCCGGCGACCCGTTTGGGGGTGAAGTCCTTGGTCAGCATGCGGCGGAGGCGGCCGTGTGCGGGCGGGTCGTACTCCAGGAAGGCGCCGGGCACCGACTGGATGGGTTCGGCCTGGACGGTGGGGAAACCGGGCCGCTCGGACATCGAGCTGAACCGTGGGTCGGTCAGCACGGCGCGGGCGTCGGCGTAGCGGGTCACCAGCCAGGTGTGCCGCCCTCCGGGGAGAGCAACCATGTGCACGGGTTGCTCCTGCCGCCAACGGGCGAGTACCGCCGGTGGGTCGAGCAGGCTCTCGCGCGGCAGCGGAAAGAAGACGGGGGGCACGCTTCCGGCAGCCCCGGCGGCGTGGGGCGCAGTCTCCGCTGTCTCAGAGTCGGTGGTGGTGGTGTCGGTCATCACGACTCCCAAGTCGTTCAGCGAACTGGCACAGGCGAAGCGGCGGACCGTGGACGAGGCAGGTACTCGATCTGGAAGAAGTGCTCGAGATACCGGTCCAGCAGTGTGTCGTCCACCGGAGGACAGTGCAGCCCCGAGCCGCTCAGTGCCCGCTCGACGTTGCGGCGGTCGAGCTGGGGGAAGACACCGTTGACGTACAGCTCCTTGACGCTCAGCCGGGACTTGTGCGCCTGGTCCACGCACAGCGGTACGAAGGGCGCGGTCGGACTGGTGGGATTCTCGGCCACGTGCCGGACCAGTGCGCCCACCCAGTCGGCGTACGGCAGCGTGGCGATGCGATAGCCCGCGGCGCGCATCTGCTCGACCATGTCCGCCAGGACGGCGGGGCGGGGGTTCGTCAGGTGGTAGACGTGGCGCTCCGTGGGGCGGGTCAGCGCGATATGCGTGAGAGCGTCCGCGACGTGGTCGACCGGTACGAAGTCCAGCGGCAGGTCGAGATCGGGGGCCAGACCGATCTCCGCGATGGCACGGAAGAGCGAGCAGATGGCAGTCCGGGTGTTGCAGATGCCGGTGTGCCGTTCACCTGTGATTTCGTACGGACGGTGGACAGCCACCGGAAGACCGGCGTCCGCCGCGTGCTGGAGCAGCCGCTCTCCGACCCACTTGGACTCGGCGTAGCCCATGGTCAGCCGGTCGGCGTGGTCGAGCGGCCGGTCCTCCTCGATGTGCCGTACTCCGGCGCTGCCGAAACCGGCGACCACCGCGACGCTGGAGACGAAGTGCACGGGCACGCGGCGCGGCGCCGCCAACCGCACGATCTCCCGGGTGCCCTCGACGTTGGCGGCACGGAGTTCTTCGTACGGGTACAGGAAGTTGACCTGGGCAGCCGCGTGCACGATGAGGTCGAGATGTGCGGACAACTCGTGGGCTCTCTCCTCGCCGAGCCCGAGCCCGGGTGCCGACAGCTCGGCCGGGAAGCACACCACCCGTCCCGGTGGCCACTCGGCCGGTCCAGGCAAGCGGTAGCGGGCCATGGTGCTGCGGAGGCGGCGCAGGGCGTGTGCGGCGTCACGGGCGCGTACGGGGAGATGAATGCGAGCTGTGGAACGGCTCAGCAGCCGGTCCAGGAGAAAGGCCCCCACGAATCCGGTGGCTCCCGTGAGCATGATCTCGCGGGGCGGCTGATGTGCGAGCGTCCCGGCCGGCTGAGGCAGTGTCATGCCAAGCCGTGCGTCGGCTTCGAAGTCGACGGCGCGCCGGCCGCCCCGGTCCGCCGCAGTGGCAAAGGTGCGCTGGGCCGGGCTCGTGGCCGTCCCGCTCCGGGCGGCCGACGGGCCGCGCCGGTGTTCCCGCACGGCCTCGCCGAAACTGCGCAAAGAGGGCGCCCGCAACAAGCTCCGCACCAGTTTGCTGGCGACGCCCGCGTCGAGCTGGAACAACCGCAGCGCCCGGGTCACCATCTCGGAGGCCTGGAGGGAGTCACCGCCCAGCGTGAAGAAGCTGTCGTCGGGGCCGACGGGTACGCGCAGAACAAGCTCCCACAGCTGGGCCAGCGCTTGGCCCAGAGGATCGTCGAACTGTCCCTCCGCTTCGCGGTGGCGGCCGTTGTCCCCGTGCGGCACGTGCGCAGGCCCTCCGGCGCCGGGGCTCTGGTCCAACCGCCCCGTGGCTCCGGTCGTCCCAGCCTCCCCCCGCACCTCGCCGCAGGGCCGGGCCGCTACCGCGAGGCGGGCACACGCGCCGCGGTCGACCTTTCCGTTGGCCGCGACCGGGAACTCGGGCAGCACCGTGATCTCCACCGGGACCGCGTGCCTCGGCAGCCACTGCGCCAGCGACGCGCGAAGCTCCAAGGGAACAGCGGGCCGGTCCGGCACGGCCGAGGTCACATACGCGGTCAACCGTGCGGAGCCGGGGTCGCCCAGGACATCGACGACCGCCTCACCGACCGAGGGATGAGAGCGCAGCGCGTTCTCGACCTCGTCCAGCTCGATGCGGAACCCCTGGAGTTTGACCTGCCGGTCGAGGCGCCCGTGGAACTCGAGGGTGCCGTCCGGCCGCCAGCGGGCGAGGTCTCCGGTGCGATACACCCGTGCCGACCGGCCGCTGTACGCGTCACCGCTCCGGAAGGGGTCCGGGATGAAGCGGGCGGCGGTGAGCGCTTCCTCGCCGAGGTATCCCAGGGCCAGGCCGTCCCCGCCGACGAGTAGTTCACCGATCTCACCGACAGCCGCGTGCGTGCCGTCCGGACGCACCACGTAGCAGTGGGAGTTGGAGACCGGGCGGCCGATCGGGACGCTGGTGGCACCCTGCGGCACCTCTTCCACCAGGTGCGCGGTGGAGATCACGGTGTTCTCGGTCGGGCCGTAGAAGTTGACCAGCCGCCCCGGCCGGGACCGCGCCAGCACCTGCCTGGCCAGGTCGGGGTCGAGAGCCTCACCGCCTGCGGAGAGAAACCGCAGGCCGGAGAACGTTCCGGGGCCGGTCCGTGCGATGTGGTGCAGGACGCCGGTGGTGAGGAAGGCCACCGTGACACCGGACCCCTCGATCTCGGCCCGCAACGCCTGCGGCGTGAGCAGGACCTCGGTGTCCACCAGTACCAGGCACGCTCCGTTCACCAGCGCGGACCAGATCTCGATGGTGGAGGCGTCCGACGAAGGACTGTAGCCGTGCAGAATCCGGTCCTGGGGGACGACGGTGAGGTGACTGGTCCCCCTGGCGAGCCGTACGACGCCCCGGTGCGGCACTGCCACCGGCTTCGGCCGGCCTGTGGTCCCGGAGGTGAACATCACGTAAGCGCAGTCGTCGGCGGTCACCTTGGGCTCCTCGGGCCCGGCCGCATCGCGGTTGCCCGCCGGCCTGCCGGGGATCCTGCCGAGCGCGCGCGGCGGACCACCGTGCGGGGCAGGGGCCGGGGCCGGGAACACGCCGTCCGCACCGGAGGACGGGGCACTCGCGGGGGTCCGACCGTCCTCCACCGGTTGCAGCTGGAGGCGAGCGTCCACATCCCGCAGCGGGCACACGCTTCCGGGAAGTGTCACCACCGCGCGGACCTCGGCGTCTTCCGCCATGGCGCGCAGCCTCGCCACCGGGTGTTTCTGGTCCAGCGGTACGTACGCAGCGCCGGCCCGGAGAATGCCCAGCAGCGCGACCAGTGCCTCCAGGCTGCGCCCGCCGCTCACGCCCACGAAGGAGCCCTCGTGCACCCCGGCCGCGCGCAACCGGTGTGCCAACGCGAGGGACTGCTCGTCGAGTTCGCCGTAGGTGAGTCGGCGCTCTCCATGCCTGGCGGCCAACGCTTCCGGGTCGGAAGCGGCGCAGCGTGCGAACAACTCGTGCAGGCACGCGTCGCGTGGATACTCGGTCGCTGTGTCGTTCCATTCCTGGATCTGCGCGGACACGCTCCCGGAGTCTTTCGTCATCAGCCGTGTGCTCCCGGTGCACCTGGGTGGACTGCGTCCTCGGTCAACGTCATGAGGGTTGCGGGACGGGCCGCGGACTGTGCGGGGCCGTCTCGTGATGGGGGCTCTGCTCGGTCGCGGGTGTGCGGGAGAAGTCGGCGGAGTACCAGCGTCGCGGACGCATCTGGACCGTCACCGTCGCGGAGAGGTCGAAGTCCGCTCCGCTCAGATAGTGTTCCGCGGCGTCCGGCTCCAGGTAGCGATAGGCCAACGCGCGGTGCTCGGCCATGTTCCCGCCGTCGTGGAGGACGGTGGCGGGACCCTGCACGCTCACGTACCGGTACGGCTCGCTCTCTTCCTGCACGCACAGGGAGAACTCGCCGGCGGCTTCGATGAGCCGCGCCTTACGTGAATCGCTCCCCATGACGCATACGACCTCACCGCCCGGCTCGTACCTGTACCAGACCGGAACCGTCAGTGGAGCTCTGCCCGTCTCCGCCGCGGACGCCACGCTCAGCACGCCGACGTGCACGCTGGAAAGGAAGTCCTCCCGCTGCTTCGAGTCCATGACGGTAGACATGCATAACTCCTCAGAAATGTAGTCCGTGGGCGTACACAAGGCCGCCTGCTCTCCAGGACGAGAGCACGGCCCAAGGGGTGTGGAACAGCCAGGAAATCAGGATGAAGAATGCGATGAAGTCTCGTCTTGTCGGTCACGAGTCGACCGCTCGGCAATACTGCCCGACCGATTGCGCGGTGATACACCAGGCGGTGCACCATCATACGATCCAGTGAAGAGTGCGCCGTGTCCATTGAACCGCCGATCGGCCGGGTAGCCACCGTGGGCGCGGTCATCGCGTGCTTTCTCCAAGTAGCGCCTCACCTGCGGAACTTGCCCTCCCGGGCGGCGGCTTCGCCGCTCACGGCGGACGGGTGCCGGGCAGCAGCGACTGGTCGCTCGGAGTGCCGCGCCGGCCTGACATTCGCCGGTGCCCCCTCTCGGCGGCCGGAGGGTTCCACCGGAGCGCTCTTCGCTGGAGAAAGCGATATGAAAAAACGAGAGTCGGGAGACTGCGTGAGCGTCGTCGATAATCCGTCCGCGTCTCTTTACGAGGACGCGGGAATCGATTTCTTCGCCGGGTGGATGGACTCCCGGATCACCATGAGTTGTGCGCTCTGGGGCGCCGACAACGACCCGGCACCCGACCTGGAGACGGCACAGCACCGGAAGCTCCGGGAGTTCGCCGATCTCGCCGGTGTGGCCCCGGGGCACCGGGTCGTCGACATCGGCTCGGGCTTCGGCGGCATGCTCGACTACCTGGCCCGGGAGCGCCGGGTATCCGCAGCGGTCGGGCTCAATTCCTCGGCCGTGCAGTGCCGGGAGTCACTCGGGCAGGAGCTGCCCGCGGTACGGGTACGGCACACCGAGTACCAGGACTACCTGCCCACCGAACCCTTCGACGCCGCGGTCTGCGTCGAGATGATCGAACACCTGGCGCTCCCGGAGGACTTCGCCGCCGGCACCCACATCGACCGGTATCGGGACCTCCTTCAGCGGGTGCATGCCTGGACCCGGCCAGGTGCCCGGTTCGTGATCGAGGCCACGGTGAATCCGGGAGCGGCGCGCCGTTCCCGGAGCGAGTACGAACGCCTGATGGCGGACATGCAGCTGACCGGTCAGCCGCCGCACCTGGCGGATCTCCTGCACGCGGCGGACGGGCTGTGGGAACCCCTGCGCGTGGAGACCCATCGGGACGACTACCTCCGCACCTACGACGCCTGGATCGAGAGCATCCGCGACCAGCAGGAAGCCGCCCGCGCCCGGTGGGGCAAGAGTCTGGTGGACGGGAACCTCGAACTGATCCGTTTCGAGCGTGAGGCTTTCCGGGCCGGCGCACTGTCGGTCGCCTTCCTGACTCTCCGGAGGATCGATGCCTCCTCGTGAGCCGGGACCGGCTCTGCCCACCCCGGCGGCGTCCAGGAGCCCCCGCACACCGGCGGGCACGGCCTCGCCGCCGCCGGGCCCCACGGGCAAGGCGGCAACGGTGGCAACCGATCCGGAGCCGCACGCTGCCCCGGAAACCCATCAAGACTCTCCCGCACCTGTCATCCGGTTCCTTGCGCAGCAAGCCAGTACGGCCGACCAACTCCTGCTGTTCGCCAACGGCCAACGGATCGCCGCCGCGCTCCATGTCGTTGCCCAGCTCGACATCGCCGCTCTGCTGGCCGATGGTGAGTGCGACGTCGAAACTCTGGCGCGGGCAACGGGCTGCCGCGCCTCCTCGCTGGAACGCGTGCTCCGGTGCACTGCCCTGATCGGGGTGTTCACCGAGTCGTCTCCCGGACGCTTCTCGCTCACCCCGGCCGCCGAACTGCTGTGCAGCGACCGGCCGGACAGCCTGCGACCGGTGGTGCTGCTCGACAACTCGGTCTCCCTGGCGCGCTCCCTGACCCGCCTGCTGTCCAGCGTGCGTGAGGGGAAGCCGGGCTTCGCCCAGGAGTACGGCGCCTCCTTCACCGGCCCACCGCAGGAGGGTGTACCCGAAAGCGTGCGGACGGCGCGCTCCTTGCACGCGCAGGTGACCACGGCGCTCTCCCGTGGTGCGGCCGAGCAGTGCCTGGCGCACCACCAGGAACTCGGCGCGTTCGGCCGGGTCGCGGACCTCACGCCAGGAGACGGGCGGTTCCTTCGCGAACTGCTGCACCGCCGCCCCGAGGCGACCGGCGTGTTCGTCGGCCCCGCCGACCAAGTGGCCGTCGCACGCCGCCCCTTGCGGAGCCCAGAGACCTCAGAACGTATCGAAGCGCTGGCCGTCGACATCCTCGACCCGGAGGACACGGGCGCCCTGCCCCAGGACTGCGACGCCTACCTGCTGCGGGCGGTCCTGCACGCACTCTCCGACGAGGCGGCCGGCGCCGTGCTGCGCCGAGTACGGGAGGCCATCGGCGAGCGGAAGGCGCGATTGCTGGTTCTCGACCACGTCGTCGCCGCTGGCGACGCCTGGGATCCCGCGAAGATCCTCGACATCGACATGCTGGCGGTCTACGGCGGACGCGAACGCAATGCCGCCCAGTGGCACCGGCTCCTTCGTGCAGCCGGTTTCGCCGCGGTCGACCACCGCTGCCTGGGCACCGGGCCGACGCGGCCCGCCCATGAGCAGGGCCCGGCCGCCTCCTCATCAGAGGAGCCGGCCGCCTGGTCGCTCCTGGTGGCTCACCCGGACTGAGGTCAGGCGCCCGCCCCCTGGGCCGCCGACGTGTGAAGACGATTGGCCTGCAAGGTGCCGGAAGCCGATCGGCTTCCGGCACCTTGCAGCGACGTCATGCAACCGAGCGCCGCCTCAGCCCGCGTTCCGCCGACTCGGCTCTTCGCCGGCCTGCAAACGCCACAGGGCGGCGTATCGGCCGCCGCGCAGTACGAGCTCGGAGTGGGTCCCCTGCTCGCTCACTCTGCCACCGCGCTCCAGGACGTAGATCGCGTCCGCGTTGCGGATGGTGGAGAGCCGGTGGGCGATGACAAGGAGGGTCCGCTTGTGCGCGAAGGTGTCGAGGCCACGCTGGATGGCGGCTTCGGTCTCGTTGTCGACGGCGGACGTGGCCTCGTCGAGGATCACGACGGGGGGATTGCCGAGGATGGTGCGGGCGAGCGCGACACGCTGTTTCTGGCCACCGGACAGCGCTGCGCCGCCTTCCCCGACCTTGGTGTCGTAGCCGTCGGGCAGCGCCTGGATGAACAAGTCCGCACCCGCCGCCTCCGCTGCCTGGGCGACACCCTTGTCGTCGGCGTCGAAGGTGCCGTAACGAATGTTGTCGGCAATCGTGCCGTCGAAGAGAAACGGTTCCTGGGAGACGTAACCGATCGCACCGCGCAGCTGACGCAGGGGCATGGTGCGGATGTCGACGCCGTCGAGCTGGACCTCTCCTTCGGTCGGGTCCACGAAGCGCATCAGGAGCCGGGCGATGGTGGTCTTGCCCGCTCCGGTCGTCCCGACGATACCGGTGATCTGCCCCGGGGCGATTCGCATCGACAGGTCACGTAGCGCGGGCGGGCGTCCGGAATAGGAGAAGTTCACCCGTTTCAGGGCGAAGCCCCCGGCAAGGTCCGTCGGAACCGGAGACGCGGGGATGTCCTGGGGCTCGACGGGCAGCTCGTGCAGGCGCCGTACGCGGTCGAAAGCGGCGCGGGAACGGTGGTAACTGCTGGTCATGGCACCGAGCCGGTTCAGCCGGAAGAGCACTGACACCGGCATGTCCACGAGCGGAGTGAAGCGGTGCAGGGGCAGTTCGTTCCGCAGCACGGCCTTACTGCCCAGCAGCAGAGTGCCGGGAATGGCGGACAGAGCACACATCCGCACGAGCTGAGCGTGGCGTGCCGACCTGCGATTGGTCTGGTGCTCGGCGAATCCGTACTCCTCACTCAACTCAGCGGCCAGCTTCGCCTCGTACTCCTCGGTGCACGATGCTTTGACGGTCGCGTGCGCTTGCAGACTGCCGGCCATCCTGCCCTGGAGCCGGGAGCGCGCTCCGGAAGACGCCTCATAGGCGGTGGCGGTACGCTCCTGGAACCGGAACGAGAGCCAGGCGACAACCGGCACAGGGGCGAAGGCAACCCAGGCGAGCTGCGGAGCCAGAAGAAGGAACGCCGGTACCAACACCGCGAGACTGGTGGCCAGCTGGACCACTTCGTGCAGGGAGCGTCCGACGAAGCACCCCACCTCCCCGATATCCTCGGTCAGCACCTGAAGGGTCTGGGTGGTCCGCTCACCTTCCATGTGCATCGTCGTCAATCGCAGCACGTGCTCGTAGGTGGCAGTCCGCCACTCGTGTTCAACCGTCTGCCCGAGCCGGTCCCAGGTGGCCTCGGCGCCGTACGTCAGCCCTGCGGAGCAGGCGGCGGTCAGCGCGGTGGCACCCGCCAGGAACGGCAGCTGCGAGGCCAGACCGACCAGCCCCATACCGGCGAGTGCGGAACTGCCGCCTGTGAGGAGAACGCTGACCCCGTACGCCATGAGCGAGTACAGGCCCATCTCCGTGATCTGAGCGAGCCCGGAGAGCACCGCCGCAAAGCCGAACCTGCCTCGGTGCTTGCCGACGAGACGCGTCAGGAAGGGGCCGCGCGAGGGCGCCCCGGAGGAGCCCGTGCGGTCGGATCCGCGCCAGGCCCTCCGGACGATGCCCACTGTCGCCGCGGCGGCGATGCCCAGACTGACCCAAGGGCGGGCCAGGAACCCCAGACACAACTTCCCGCACCCCAGGGTCACGGCGGCAGCCCCACCACCGAGCAGCAGCACCGAGCTGCGGGAGGAGTGCGGTCCTTCGCGCCGCTGACTGACGCGGGAAGACGGACCGGCGTCCTCGCCGTGGTCCTCGCGTGGTGCCGCCTGCGGTGCCCGGCTGCGGGGGACCAGGGTCCGGCTGAACACCTGGAGCGCGGTCCGGCGCAGGAGTTCGGCTGCCTCGCGGGGCGTCAGCGCTTGATCGTGGCGGAACAACACCCGTCCGGTGACCGGGTTGGCCTCTGCCCCCTCAACTCCCGGAGCCGCCTGGAGAATGCGCTCCAGCAACCGGGCGAGGTGGGGACGGCCACGGATCGCCACCACCTCCCAGCGTTGCCGTCCCGGGATGACGGACCGCGCGCGGATCGGCGCCGCGGTCAAAGGGAGCGATGAGCTGGCGCCCGCCGGAGGACCCATCAGAAGAGACATGCGGGAAGTCCACCAAGGGCCGCGTGTCTCGGCCTCGTTTCTGTACGGCAAACCGCTCAGAAGGAGGCAATCGCAATCGGCCATGAGACGGTAGGGCGATTTTCAGGCCCGATGCGGTGCCGACCGGATCGGCCCAGTCACTCACAAGAGTGCAGGAACCCGAGTCATCGCATCGCATGACGGGCCTCGGGCAGCGTGTCACAGAACCGGACCACCCGTACGCCCGACATGTGGAGCCTCGCTGTGACACTTGCCCAAGCCCACGGAGAACCCCCGGCCGACGGCCTCGACCACGTACGCGACCAGTACGACCGCATGGCTGCGGCTTACGACGTGATCAGCGAATGGGACGACTACGCCCACTGGGTCGCCCTCTACCACCAGCTGATCGACCAGCACGGTGCTCCGGGCAGGGAGCTGGTCGACCTGGGATGCGGCACCGGCAAGGGAACCCTGCGACTTGCGGCGTCCGGCTTCACCGTGACCGGCATCGACCTGTCCCCGGAGATGATCCGCGCGGCGCGGGCAAAACCCGGAGCGGAACAGGTCCGCTTCCTCATCGGCGACGTGCGAAAGCTCCCGCAGGTGGGGACCTTCGACGTGGCCGTCACGCTGGGCCTTCCGCTGAACCACCTCGAAGACGACACAGAGCTGCTCGAAGCCTTCCAGGGGGTCGCCCGCCTCCTGAGGCCGGGCGGACTGTTCGTCTTCGACCTCAACACAGCCGGGTTCTGCCGCGGCTGGGCCGAGAGGCCGACGGTGGTGTCGGAGAAGTCCGACAGGTACACGGTGATGCGCGGCAGCTCATCGCCGCGGCATCCTGAAGCCGTCGATGTACGCATCGATCACTTCAGCACCTCAGACGGTGCCACCTGGGAACGCTCCAGCGCTGAATACTCCCTCAGCTACTTCTCGCCCCCGGTCGTCGCGCGTCTGCTGGCAGCAGCCGGATTCACGCAGGTGGCATGCCACGGTCTCGACCACGACGGGCTGCACTCCGACGACGACCAACAACGCGACACAACGCGGCTGGTGGTTGCCCGCGTAAAAAGGGCAGACGCCACTGCGGACCCGCCGCCGGCGGGTCGACCGCGTCGTTGAGCAACTCCTCGGCACCGGTGTTGCAGCCGCGCGCCTTGCATTCGGCGCGGCCGGACGTCGTCTCTACAGTCAGTGCTCGCCAACGCCACCAAGGAAGGACAACCGAACCTGACGGTTGACGTTGTCACCGTTCGTGTCGACCAGGCAGACCGACTGCCAGGTGCCCAGTTCCAGGTGGCCGGCGAGGACGGGGAGGGTGGCGTGGGGTGGGACCAGGGCGGGGAGTACGTGGTCTCGGCCGTGGCCGGGGGTGCCGTGCTGGTGGCGCCAGCGGTTGTCGGCGGGGAGCAGGTCACGCAGCGCGGCGAGCAGGTCGTCGTCGCTGCCCGCGCCGGTCTCCAGGACCGCGATGCCGGCGGTGGCATGGGGGACGAAGACGTTGAGCAGCCCGTCCTTGCCGTTCGCCGCGTCGGCCAGGAATGCCTCGCAGTCCCGGGTGAGGTCGAAGACGGTCTCGGAGGAGCCGGTGGTGACGTCGAGGACGTGGGTGCGCAGTGCGTCGGTCATGGTCTCCATGATGACCGCACCCGTGAGTGGGGGTGCGGGAAGGATCGAGGGGGCCGCATGGTTCTTACGCGTATGAACGATGTGCAGGCCGTGGTCATCGGCGCGGGGCAGGCTGGGCTCTCCAGCGCGTACCACCTGCGGCGCACCGGGTTCGTACCGGGCGAGGACTTCGTGGTGCTGGACCACTCACCGCGTCCGGGCGGTGCCTGGCAGTTCCGGTGGCCGACGCTCACCTACGGCAGGGCACACGGGATGCACGCGCTGCCGGGCATGGAGCTGACGGGAGCTGACCCGGAGCGGCCGTCCTCCGAGGTGATCGGCGAGTACTTCGCCGCCTATGAGCGCACGTTCGGGCTGCGCGTGCGGCGGCCCGTGGATGTGCGGGAGGTACGTGACGCAGGTGAGGGTGTCGAGGGCGGGGAGGGCGAGGGCGGGCGGCTGCTCGTGCGGACCTCGGAGGGTGACTGGTCAGCGCGTGCGGTGATCAACGCGACGGGGACCTGGGACCGGCCGTTCTGGCCGCGCGTCCCCGGGCAGGAGACCTTCCGGGGGCGGCAGCTGCACACCGCGCAGTATCCGGGGCCGCGCTCGGCCGCCTTTGAGGGCAAGCGGGTGGTCGTGGTCGGCGGGGGCACCTCCGCCGTGCAGCATCTGATGGAGATCGCCGAGGTCGCGCACGGGACCGTGTGGGTCACCCGGCGTCCGCCCGCCTTTCGGGAGGGGCCGTTCGACGAGGAGCGGGGGCGTGCGGCCGTCGCGATGGTCGAGGAGCGTGTACGGGAAGGGCTGCCGCCCCGCAGTGTGGTCTCGGTGACCGGATTGCCGATGACGGAGCAGGTGCGGCGCGCCCGCGAGCAGGGGGTGCTGGAGCGGCTGCCGATGTTCGCGCGGATCACCGAGGACGGCGTGGAGTGGGCCGACGGTACCCGGGCACAGGCTGACACGATCGTGTGGGCGACCGGTTTCCGTCCTGTCATCGACCATCTCGCACCGCTGCGGCTGCGCGAGCCGGGCGGCGGTGTCCGCCTGGAGGGCACCCGGGCGGTGCGGGATCCTCGCGTGCATCTGGTCGGCTACGGGCCTTCGGCCAGCACCATCGGCGCGAACCGGGCCGGCCGGTCAGCCGCACGGGACATCCAGGCACTGCTCGCGGAGCGGCCCGGGTCTGCCGAACGGCCCGCGGCGGAAGAGCGGGCGGCGGCGGGAGAGCGGCCCGCGGCGAGGGCTCCGGCGGTCGAGGGGACCTCTGGGCCGCGTCCTGCCCAGCCCGTCGCCGCCTGACCGGCTGCTCGCGACTGACCGACTGCCCGGCTGGTCCCGTCCGCACGGGCGAGGCGCCGCGCTCAGGTTCGTCCCGGCAGACTGGAGGCGCGGACCACCAGTTCGGGCTGGAGGACGATGCGCCGGTGCTCGTGCCGGGCCGCGTCCTGGCCGGTCTCGTCGATGAGCAGGTCCGCCGCGGCGCGGCCCATGCGGTAGGCGGGCTGCCGTACGGAGGTGAGGGGGACGGCAGCGGCGGCGGCGAACTCGATGTCGTCGTAGCCGACGAGCGCCACCTCTTCGGGGACGGAGACTCCGGCGCCGTACAGAGCCTGGAGCACGCCCAGGGCCATCAGGTCGTTGGCGCAGAAGACGGCGGTGGGGCGGGGGGACATGCCCAGCAGCCGGGCGCCCGCGTCGCGCCCCGCCGCGACGTCCATCCGTTCGCCCTCGATGTGCCGCAATCCCGCGTCCACGCCCGTTTCCCGCAGCATCCGGAGGGCTCCGGTGTGGCGGTCGCGGCACTGGCTGAGCTGCATGGGTCCACTGACGTAGGCGAGGTCGCGGTGTCCGCTCTCCAGCAGGTGGCGTACGGCCAGGCCCGCGCCCTCGATGTCGTCGACGGAGACCGAGCAGCCTTCCGCGCTGGGCACCACGCGGTCGACGGACACGAAGGGGATGCCGTGCCGCTGGAAGGCGGCGAGGTTGCGGCCCGTGGTGTCGGTCGGGGTGACCAGGACGCCGCGTACCCGCTGTTCGGCGAACAGGGCGAGGTATTCGGCCTCTTCGGCGGGGCTCTGCGCGCTGTTGCAGAGCATCACTCCCAACCCCGCGGCGCGCGCGGCGCGTTCCGCGCCGGAGGCGACGTCGACGAAGAACGGGTTGGCCATGTCCAGCACCAGCAGCGCGATGATGCGGCTGTGCCCGGCGCGCAGGTGCCGGGCGGCTTCGCTGCGTACATAGCCGAGCCGGGCGATGGCGGACTGCACCCGCAGGCGGGTCTCCTCGGCCACCATGCCGGGGCGGTTGATGACGTTGGAGACCGTTCCGACGGATACTCCGGCCGCGCGTGCGACCTCCTTGATGCCGACCGTCCGGCTCACCGAAGAGCCCCGGTCGCTTCCGGTCGCACGCGCCGCACCGTCTTCTCAGCCCCTCCGGGGTAGGTCGACTCAGAAGTCGAAGTCGTCGATGTTCTTCTTGTCGAAGACCGTGGGGGGACCGAGAATAACCTCGCCGTCCTTGCCGACCGTATAGTTCCCGAGCTTTCCTGCCTTGAACTTCTCGCCCTGCTTGCCGGTGATCTGCCCCGAGGAGAGCGCGGCTGCGGCGTACGAGCCGAGATAGCCGAGCTTCTCCGCGTCCCACAGCAGGAACTTCTCGACCGTCTTGTCCTTGACGTACTTGCGCATCTGGTTGGGCGTACCGAGGCCGCCGAGGACGACCTTGCCCTTGTAGGAGGAGCCGCTGACGTAGCGGGCTGCGGCGGCCAGACCGACGGTGGTGGGCGAGATGATGCCCTTGAGCTTGGGGTAGGCCTTCATAAGACCCTGGGTCTCCTGGAAGGATTTCTGGTCGACGTCGTCCCCGTAGGCGGTCTTGACCAGCTTCATGTCCTTGTAGGCGGGCTTCTTCAGCTCGTCCTTCATGATCTTTATCCAGGTGTTCTGGTTCGTGGCGTTCTGCGTCGCCGACAAGATCGCGAACTGGCCCTTGTGGTCGATCTGTTCGGCCATGTCCTTGACCATCTTGCGGGCCAGTTCATCGGAGCCGGCCTGGTTGATGAAGACGTGGCGGCAGTCCTTGCCGGCGTCGGAGTCGAACGAGACGATCTTGACGTTCTGCTTCATCGCCTGCTTGAGCGGGCCGCACACGGCATTCGGGTCGTTGGCCGCCAGCAAGATGGCGTTCTGGCGCTGCTGCGTCAGCGTGTTGATGTAGCTGACCTGGGAGGACGCCTTGGCGTCTGAGGGGCCGACCTCCTTGGCCTTGCCGTCGAACTCCTTGGCGGCCTTGATGCCCGCCTTGTCCACCACCGTGAAGTACGGGTTGTTGATCTGCTTGGGCAAGAAGGCGATCTTGAGCCCCTTCTTGAGCGGCGCGTCGGGGTTCGCCTTGGCGCTCTGCGCCTTGTCCTTGGCGTCGTCCTTGGAGTCGCTCTTCGTCGTGCCCGAGCAGCCCGCCAGTGTGACGGTCAGGGCGCAGGCGGTCGCCGTGAGGGCGAGGGCGCGCGAGCGGTGGTACGGTCGCATGGACATACCTTTCGGGGTGGGTGTGCGGGGGGAGCTGGTCAGGGGGCTTCGCCGACGGCGAGCCTGCGGTGCCGGCGCGCGGTCAAGGCCGCGCTGACCCGGGGGGTGAGGACCGAGATGATGAGCAGCACGCCGGTGACGATCACCTGGATCTCGTGGGACACGTCGTTGAGGGTGAGCAGGTTGTTGAGCACGCCGATCAGCAGCACGCCCGCGACGGCACCGCCCAACGTGCCCCGGCCGCCGTCGAAGTCGACCCCGCCCAGCAGGACGGCGGCGACGACGGTCAGCTCCAGGCCAAGGCCGTTGTCGGCGCGCGCGCTGCCGTAGCGCAGGGTGTAGACGATCCCGGCGAACGAGGCGACGAAGCCGCTGACGGCGAAGAGGATGAGCTTGATCCTCTTGACCCGTATCCCGGCGAACCAGGCGGCGTCCTCCTGCGCCCCGACGGCGAACAGCGCCCGGCCGAAGCCGGTGCAGTGCAGCACCACGGCGGCGAGGACGGCAAGGACGGCGAACAGCGCGATCGGGTACGGCACGAAGGTGCCCGGCACCGTCTCGGTGTTGCCGGCCCACTGGGCGTAGGTCTCGGGGAAGTCGGCGACGGCCTTGTTGCCGAGAACGACGGAGGCCAGCCCCCGGTAGAGGGTCAGGGTGCCGATGGTGACGGCGAGCGAGGGCAGTCCCACCCGGGTGACGAGCCAGCCGTTGAGCAGACCGCCCAGCAGCCCGACAAGCAGGCAGACCGGCACGAGGGTCTCGAACGTCCAGCCCGCGTCCCACAGGGAGCCGGCCAGCGCGCTGGAGAGGCCGAGCATGGAGGCGACCGACAGGTCGACCTGGCCCGCGACGACCAGGAGCGTCATCGGCAGGGCGATCAGCGCGATCTCGGCGGTGTCGTTGAGCGCGGCGGACAGGTTCGCGGTGTCGGAGAAGCCGTCCGTGGTGCCGGTGCCGACGAGGAAGGCGGCCACCAGGAGGGCGCCGACGGCCGCGTCCCATCGCAGGAAGCGTCCGGGCCCACGACGGGCCTCGCGGGGCCCGGCAGCGGGGGTGGCGGGTGGTGCGTTCACTGCCTTCTCCTCTTCCTGAGCGCCCGCGTGCTGCGGCTTCGTACGACGCGGTCGGTGCTGATGGCGGCGAGCAGCAGCGCGCCGGTGATCGCCTGCTCCCAGAAGGAGCTGACCTTCAGCACGACCAGGGCGCTGCCGATGGTGGTGAGCAGCAGTGCGCCGAGTGCGGCTCCCCAGACGGTGCCGACGCCGCCGGTGATGGCGATGCCTCCGACGACGACGGCGCTGACGACGGTCAGCTCCCAGCCGTTGGCCGCGTCCGCGACGACGGTGCCGAAGCGGGCCAGCCACAGGGCCCCTGCGAAGCCGGCGACGGCACCGGAGAACGCGTAGGCGGCGAGCACCCTGCGCCGGATGGGAATTCCGGCCAGCAGTGCGGCCTCGGGGTTGGAGCCGATGGCGTACAGCTCTCTGCCGCTGCGGTAGGCGCGCAGGTAATACGCCGTGCCCGCGAGCACCAGCGCGGAGAGGATGGGCAGGTAGGGGATGCCCAGGACGCTGCCGCTGCCGAGGGTGAGGACGTCGTCGGGCACGTTGGTGGCGTTGATCTGCTCGCCGTGCGCCCAGGCGTGGTCGAGGCCCTGGATGACGTAGAGCATGCCGAGGGTGACCACCAGCGCGGGCACGCGTCCGAAGCTGACGAGGGCGCCGCTGACCAGTCCGCAGACGGTGCCCAGGGCGATGCCGAGCAGGACGACGGTCACCGGGCTGTGGTCGGTGCCCGAGACGAAGGAGCCGCAGGCGAACGCGGTCAGCCCGACGACGGAGCCGACGGACAGGTCGATGTTGCGGGTGAGGACGACGACGGACTGGCCGGTGGCGAGCAGCACCAGGATCGAGGAGTTGAGCAGGAGGTCCTTGATGCCCTGGTCGTCGAGGAAGGAGGGGTTGACCAGCCAGGTGACGAGGATCAGCAGCATGAGGGCGCCGCCGATGCTGAACTCCCGTACGCGCAGCACGGTTTCGGCCGCGGAGCGGCGCGCCGGTGCGGGCTCGGGGCGGGTGGTGGCCGGGGGTGGGGCCTCATTCGCGGGGGCGCTCACGCGGCCTCCCCCTCCGGGCGGGTGCGGCCGGTGGCGGCGGCCATGACGGTCTCCTCGTCGGCGTCCTCACGGGGTATCTCGGCGACGAGCCGGCCCTCGTGCATGACCAGGACACGGTCGGCCATACCGAGTACCTCGGGCAGGTCGGAGGAGATCATCAAGACGGCGAGGCCCTCGGCGGCGAGGGAGGAGAGCAGCCTGTGCACCTCGGCCTTGGTGCCGACGTCGATGCCGCGGGTGGGCTCGTCGACGATGAGGACGGAGGGCTCGGTGGCCAGCCATTTGGCGAGGACGACCTTTTGCTGGTTGCCGCCGGACAGCACGCCGACGGAGTCGGAGAGGCGGTCGTACTTCAGGCGCAGCTTCAGTCCCCAGTCCGAGGCGCGGGTCCGCTCCTTGGCGCGGCGTACGAGTCCGGCGCTGCCGAGGTCGCTGAGTCCGGTGAGGCCGATGTTGCGCTCGATGGAGGCTTCCATGACCAGGCCGCGCTGTCTGCGGTCCTCGGGTACGAGAGCGAGGCCCGCGCGCATGGCCGCGGTGGGCGAGCCGGGGCGCAGGGCGGTGCCGCCGACGCGTACTTCTCCCGCGTCGGGCCGGTCGACGCCGAAGACGGCCTGGGCGACCTCGCTGCGCCCGGCGCCGACCAGGCCGGCCAGGGCGACGATCTCGCCACGGCGCACGTCGAAGGAGACATCGCGGAAGACGCCCTCGCGGGTGAGGCGGTGCACGCTGAGCGCGCTCTCGCCGGTGTGCGCCTCCTGTTTGGGGTACAGCTCGCCCAGGTCGCGGCCGACCATGCGGCGCACGAGGTCGTCCTCGGTGAGTCCGTCGAGGGGTTCGGAGGCGACGAGTTGGCCGTCGCGCAGGGTGGTGACGCGCTGGCACAGCTCGAAGATCTCGCCGAGCCGGTGGGAGATGAACAGCACCCCCGCTCCCTCGGAGCGCAGCGCCTCGACCACGGAGAACAGGCGGGCGGTCTCGGTGCCGGTGAGCGCCGCGGTGGGCTCGTCCATGATGAGCACGCGCGCCTCGAAGGAGAGCGCCTTGGCGATCTCGACGATCTGCTGGTCGGCGATGGAGAGGCCGCGCGCGGCGCGGTCGGGGTCGAGGTCGACGCCGAGCCGGTCCATCAGCGCGGCCGTCGCTCTGTGCACGGCGGCGTGGTCGATGCGGCCGAGGCCGCGACGGGGCTGACGGCCCATGAAGATGTTCTCGGCGATGGACAGATCGCCGAAGAGGGTCGGCTCCTGGTAGATGACGGCGATTCCGGCGTCACGCGCGTCGGCGGGGCCGTGGAAGGCGGCCGGTGCTCCGTCGAGCAGGACGGTGCCGGTGTCGGGCGTGTGCACTCCTGCCAGAATCTTGATCAGTGTGGACTTGCCCGCTCCGTTCTCTCCCGCCAGCGCGTGCGCCTCTCCGGCGTACAGCTCCAGGCCGACGCCGCGCAACGCGCGCACGCTGCCGAAGGACTTGTTCACCCCCTCCAGCGCGAGGACCGGCGCGGGGCTCCCGCCGGCCGGTGCGGTCTTGCTCATGCTGCTCCTCCTGTGCTCAGCAGATGAACTGACTGAGACTCAGAAATGAAATGTTTCAAGACAGTGGAGGGGAAGCTAGCTTCGTGTCCGAGGGCAGTCAAGGGGGTGCGAGGCAGGTAGAGGCAGGTAAATACCCGTGTTTCCAAGGCTCTTGACCCGGTACCGCCACCGCCTCTACGTTCCAGGCGCCATCAACTGAATCGTTTTAGGCCCCCGGAGGCGAACGTGATCAGCAGGCGCCGCTTGATCGTCACAGCCACCGCCACCGCGACCGCCGCCGGCGCGAGCACGGCAGCCCAGGCGCTGCCCGCGCCGTCCACCGTCGCGAAGATGAGCACCGCAAAGGACGCCGCCGCGGGACTGCGCGTCGAGAACACCACCACGGAGTACGCGCACCGGCCGCTCGGCCTGGATGTCCCGCGCCCCCGGCTGAGCTGGACCCTCAGCTCCGGCGCGAGGAACCAGAAACAGACCGCCTACCGGGTACGGGTGGCCACCTCCGAGGACAAGCTGGCCTCCCCCGACGTGTGGGACAGCGGCAAGCGTGCCTCCGGCCGCTCCGTGCTCGTCCCCTACGAAGGCCCGGCCCCGCGGCCCTGTACGCGCTACCACTGGTCGGTACGGGTCTGGGACAAGCACGGCCGCCCCTCCCCCTGGAGCGAGCCCACCTGGTGGGAGACCGGGCCGCTGGGCGAGGACCGGTGGCATGCCGGGTGGATCACCGCTCCCCCGCGGTCGGTGGCGCCGCCGTCCCTGGAGGGCGCCTCCTGGGTGTGGTTTCCCGACGGCGGCGATGCCGGGCAGGTACCGGCCGGGACGCGGTACTTCCGGGGCACCTTCGAGGCGCGGGGAGACAGCACGCGCGCCCGGCTGGTGATCACCGCTGACGACGGGTTCACCGCATGGGTCAACGGCGCCGAGGTGACCGCGCGCGAGGCCGTGGGCACCCAGAAGTCCTGGGGCCATCCGGCGCGCGCGGAGGTCACCGCCCAACTGCGCGAGGGCGGCAATGTGCTGGCCGTCGCCGCCACCAACGCCGGGGCCGGGCCCGCCGGGCTGCTCGCCGTGCTGGAGCTGACCGCGGGCGGGGGCACCACCCGCCTCACCACGGGCACCGAGGGCTGGCGCACCACGGACGGCCGGCCGGACGGCGAGGCGTGGCGCTCCCCCGGATACGACGACAGCGCCTGGCGGCAGGTGCGCGAGGTGGCCGCATGGGGTGCGGATCCCTGGGGCAAGGTCGCGGCCCAGCAGAGCCCGGCGCTGCTGCGGCGCTCCTTCCGGCTGCCGCGTAAGCCCGTGGCCGGAGCCCGGCTCTACGCCTCGGCCCTGGGGCTGTACGAGGCACGGCTCAACGGCGCGAAGGTGGGCGACGATCAGCTGACCCCGGGCTGGACGGACTACACCAAACGGGTCGCCTACCAGGCGTACGACGTCACCGAGGCGGTGCGCGCGGGTGAGAACGCGCTCGCCGTCACCCTGGCCCCCGGCTGGTACGCGGGCAACATCGCCTGGTTCGGGCAGCACGTGTACGGGGAGCATCCGGCGCTGCTCGCCCAGTTGGAGGTCACGTACCGGGACGGCAGCACCGAGCGCGTCGTCAGCGACGGGAAATGGCGCGCGAGCACGGGGCCGCTGCTGACGGCCGACATGATGATGGGCGAGGAGTACGACGCGCGCGCCGAGCAGCGGGGCTGGGACGAGCCCGGCTTCGACGACGCCGGCTGGCAGGAGTGCGCGGCGCTGCCGGGGAAGGCTCCCGAAGTGGTCGCCATGACCGACGCGCCGACGCGGGTGATGAAGGAGATCCGGCCCGTGGACGTCAAGGAGGTGCGCCCCGGCGTCCACCTCTTCGACCTCGGCCAGAACATGGTGGGCTCGGTGCGGCTGAAGGTCGAGGGGAAGGCGGGGCAGCGCGTCACGCTGCGGCACGGCGAGGTGCTCGACAAGGACGGCTCCCTCTACACCGCCAACCTGCGCACCGCGCGTCCGGTGGACACCTACACGCTCGCGGGCGGTGGCACCGAGACGTTCGAGCCGCGCTTCACCTTCCACGGCTTCCGCTACGTGGAAATCTCCGGGTATCCGGGCACGCCGTCCAAAGCCTCCGTGACAGGGCGCGTCATGCACACCTCCGCACCCTTCACGATGGACTTCTCCACCGACGACCCGATGCTCAACCAGCTGCACAGCAACATCACCTGGGGCCAGCGGGGAAACTTCCTGTCCGTCCCGACCGACACCCCGGCCCGCGACGAGCGGCTGGGCTGGTCGGGCGACATCAATGTGTTCGCTCCGACGGCGGCCTATGTGATGGAGTCCGCGCGCTTTCTCACCAAGTGGCTCCAGGACCTGCGCGACGGGCAGGGCACCGAGGGCGACCGGAGGGGCGCCTATCCGAATGTGGCGCCGGCCCTCGGCTCCGTCGGCGAGGGCGTCGCCGGCTGGGGAGACGCCGGGGTGACCGTCCCCTGGAGCCTCCACCAGGCGTACGGGGACGTGCGGGTGCTGGAGGAGAACTGGGAGGCGATGCGGGCCTGGATCGCGTACCTGGAGCAGCACAGCGACGAACTGCTGCGGCCCGCCGAAGGCTACGGAGACTGGCTCAACGTCGAGGACGAGACCCCCAAGGACGTCATCGGCACGGCCTGCTTCGCGTATGTGACGGATCTGGTCGCGCGCACCGCCGCGCTGCTGGAGAAGGAGGCACAGCCCTACGAGTCGCTGCTGAAGCGGATCAAGAGCGCCTTCAACGCCGCGTACGTGAGCGCGGAAGGCCGGATCAAGGGCGATACCCAGACCGCGTACGTGCTGGCCCTGTCGATGGATCTGCTGCCCTCGGCCGCGCTGCGCAGGGCGGCGGCCGACCGGCTGGTGGAGCTGATCGAGGCCAAGGAGGGGCATCTGTCGACCGGCTTCCTGGGCACGCCGCGCCTGCTGCCCGCACTGGCGGAGAACGGGCACACGGAGGTGGCCCACCGGATGCTGCACCAAAAGACGTTCCCCTCCTGGGGCTACCAGATCGGCAAGGGCGCCACGACCATGTGGGAGCGCTGGGACTCCATCAAGCCGGACGGCAGCTTCCAGGACGTGGGGATGAACTCCTTCAACCACTACGCCTACGGCTCGGTGGGCCAGTGGATGTACCAGAACATCGCCGGTATCGCGCCCGCCGAGCCCGGCTTCCGCAAGATCACGGTCAGACCCCGGCCGGGCGGCGGTGTGCGCCGGGCAGCGGGGCGGTTCGCCTCCCCCTACGGCACCGTCAGCACGCGCTGGGCACAGGGCGCTGACGGCGGGTTCACGCTCGATGTGACGGTCCCGGTCAACACCACGGCCGAGGTGTGGGTGCCCGCGAAGCGGCGAGGTCAAGTGGCACAGGAGGGGGCGGAGTTCCTGCGCCTGGAGGAGGGCCGCGCCGTCTTCACCATGGGCTCGGGATCGTGCCGCTTCAGCGTCGAGGGCTGAGGGACGGTCTGCCGCCCCCGCGTGGAAGCGGCTGTCGCCCTGAGCGGGCGGGCCCGCCGCCCCGGGGGCGGGGACGGAACTGCCGGCCCGGGGCGGCGGCGAGGCTGTTGTCCCGGCGGGGGCGGGGGCTCTCGTCCTGGGCGGGGGCGGGGCTCAACAACCCCTCCCCCGCTGCCTCTTGACGCCTGCGGCGACACCGGCTTAGTTTCGGCCCGAACCCGACCTTGAATCGTTTCATGACCGCCTCGCCACTTCTCTTTGCTTATCCGTTCGACCCTCGCGTCAGACCTGGTCAGACCCCGTCAGTTCTAGGAGCCGTATGCCAGAGCAGAACCTCGCGGCCGTGAAGTCCGCGCTCAGCGAACAGCGGATCGAGACGCCGTCGTGGGCGTACGGCAATTCCGGCACGCGCTTCAAGGTGTTCGCCCAGCCCGGGGTGCCGCGCACCGTGCGGGAGAAGCTGGATGACGCCGCGCGGGTGCACCGTCACACCGGAGCGGCGCCCACCGTCGCGCTGCACATCCCCTGGGACCTCGTCGAGGGGCCCGGCGCCTACGCCTCGCTGGCGTCCTACGCCGAAGAGCGCGGACTGCGGCTGGGCACGGTGAACGCCAACGTCTTCCAGGAGGACGCCTACAAACTGGGCTCGGTCACCAACCCCGACCCGTCGGTGCGGCGCAAGGCGCTGGACCACCTCATGGAGTGCGTCGACATCATGGACGCGACCGGCTCCCGCGATCTGAAACTCTGGTTCTCCGACGGCACCAACTACCCGGGGCAGGACGACCTGCGCACCCGCCAGGACCGGCTCACGGAGGCACTGGAGGCGGTCTACGAGCGGCTGGGCTCCGGGCAGCGCCTCGTGCTGGAGTACAAGCTGTTCGAGCCCGCCTTCTACGCGACGGACGTGCCCGACTGGGGCACCTCCTACGCGCACTGCCTCAAGCTGGGCCCCAAGGCAGTGGTGTGCGTGGACACCGGTCATCACGCGCCGGGCACCAACATCGAGTTCATCGTCGCGTTCCTGCTGCGCGAGGGGAAGCTGGGCGCGTTCGACTTCAACTCCCGCTTCTACGCGGACGACGACCTGATGGCCGGCGCCGCCGATCCCTTCCAGCTCTTCCGGATCCTGTACGAGGTGCGTGTGGGAGGCGGACTCGAAGGCACCCCGGAGAACGCCTCGCAGGGCGAGGAAGGGCCCGGTATCGCATTCATGCTCGACCAGTGCCACAACATCGAACCCAAGATTCCAGCCATCATCCGGTCGGTGATGAACGTGCAGGAGGCCACGGCCAAGGCCCTGCTGG
This sequence comes from Streptomyces sp. NBC_01775, assembly GCF_035917675.1. NCBI lineage: Bacteria > Bacillati > Actinomycetota > Actinomycetes > Kitasatosporales > Streptomycetaceae > Streptomyces > Streptomyces sp. NBC_01775. The sequence continues at coordinate 392,540 of NZ_CP109104.1, forward strand.
TGGACCGCGAAGCCCTCGCCCAGGCACAGCAGGCGGGCGACGTCCTCGGAGCCAACGGCGTGCTCATGGACGCGTACCACACGGACGTAAGGCCCTTGCTGGCCGAGGTGCGCGAGGAGATGGGCGCCGACCGCGATCCCATGGCGGCTTACGCGGCATCCGGTTGGGCGGAGACGATCGTGAGCGAGCGCGTCGGAGGACAGCAGGCGGGGTGGGGAGCGTGAGCGCGCGGGATCAGCGAGGTGACGGGCCCGGGAGCCCGCAGGAGGGGGCGGAGAACCGCCCGCGGGACGGCGCGGAGCACCGGCAGAGCAGCCCGAGGGAGGCCGGGGAGCACCCCGGGGTCGCCGCGCTGCTGGCGCGTTCGCACCGGCTCGGGGCCGATCCGCGCAACACCAACTACGCGGGCGGCAACACCTCGGCCAAGGGCACGGCCACCGACCCCGTCACGGGCGAGGGTGTCGAGCTGATGTGGGTCAAGGGCTCGGGCGGCGATCTGGGCACCCTCCGGCCCGAAGGCCTGGCCGCGCTGCGCCTGGACCGGCTGCGCGCCTTGACCGGCGTGTATCCGGGTGTCGAGCGCGAGGACGAGATGGTGGCCGCCTTCGACTACTGCCTGCACGGCAAGGGCGGGGCCGCGCCTTCCATCGACACCGCCATGCACGGACTGGTGCGGGTCGCGCACGTGGACCACCTGCATCCCGACTCGGGCATCGCGCTCGCCTGCGCGGCCGACGGGGAGAAGCTCACCAGGGAGTGCTTCGGCGACAGCGTCGCGTGGATCCCCTGGCGGCGCCCCGGCTTCCAGCTCGGCCTGGACATCGCGGCGGTGCGCGAGGCCCGTCCGGAGGCGATCGGCTGCGTCCTGGGCGGCCACGGCATCACCGCCTGGGGCGACACCAGCGAGGAGTGCGAGCGCAACTCGCTGCACATCATCCGGGCCGCCGAGCGCTTCCTCGAAGAGCGGGGCGACGCCGAGCCGTTCGGGCCCGTGCGGGAGGGCTTCGGGCCGCTGCCCGAGGACGAGCGGAGGGAGCGGGCCGCCGCGCTGGCCCCGCTGGTGCGCGGCCTCGTCTCACGCGACCGCGCCCAGGTCGGGCACTACGACGACGCGCCGGAGGTGCTGGACTTCCTCTCGCACGACGAGCACCCCCGGCTGGCCGCGCTGGGCACCTCCTGCCCCGACCACTTCCTGCGCACCAAGGTCAGGCCGCTGGTCCTCGACCTGCCCGCGCGGGCCCCGCTGGAGGACGCGGTGGCCCGGCTGAAGGAGCTGCACGAGGAGTACCGCGCGGACTACCGGGCCTACTACGAACGGCACGCCGACGCGTCCTCTCCCCCGATGCGCGGGGCGGACCCGGCGATCGTGCTGGTGCCGGGCGTGGGCATGTTCAGCTTCGGCAAGGACAAGCAGACCGCGCGGGTGGCCGGCGAGTTCTACCGCAACGCGATCCAGGTCATGCGCGGCGCGGAGGCCGTCTCCTCGTACGCGCCGATCGAGGAGTCGGAGAAGTTCCGCATCGAGTACTGGGAGCTGGAGGAGGCCAAGCTGCGCCGGATGCCCCCGCCCAAGCCGCTGGCCACCCGCATCGCGCTGGTCACGGGCGCGGGCTCGGGGATCGGCCGTGCGATCGCCCGCCGGCTGGCCGCCGAGGGCGCCTGCGTGGTGGTGGCCGACGTGAACGGGGCGAGCGCGCGAGAGGTCGCCGGGGAGCTGGGCGGGCCCGACCACGCCGTTCCCGTGACGGTGGACGTCACCAGCGAGGAGCAGATCGCGGCGGCCTTCCGGGCGGCGGTGCTGGCCTTTGGCGGGGTGGACCTGGTGGTCAACAACGCCGGGATCTCCGTCTCCAAGCCGCTCGCGGAGACCACGGCCGAGGACTGGGACCGGCAGCATTCGATCATGGCCCGGGGATCCTTCCTCGTCTCGCGCGAGGCGGCCAGGGTGATGGGCGAGCAGGACATGGGCGGCGATCTGCTCTACATCGCCTCCAAGAACGGCGTGTTCGCCGGACCCAACAACGTGGCCTACGGCGCCGCGAAGGCCGACCAGGCGCACCAGGTGCGGCTGCTCGCGGCTGAGCTGGGCGCGTCGGGCATCCGGGTCAACGGGGTCAATCCGGACGGCGTGGTGCGCGGTTCGGGCATCTTCGCCGGAGGCTGGGGCGCACAGCGTGCCGCCGTCTATGGCGTGCCGGAGGAAGAGCTGGGAAAGTTCTACGCGCGGCGGACCCTGCTGGGACGCGAGGTGCTGCCGGAGCATGTCGCCAATGCGGTCTTCGCCCTGACCGGCGGGGACCTCAGCCATACGACGGGGCTGCACATCCCGGTCGACGCGGGCGTGGCGGCGGCTTTCCTGCGCTGAGCGGCGCGCCGCACCGTACCGTCACGCCACCCCCTCCGGTGGCGGGCCGAGCCGTGGGGGCCGCCCGCCACCGGTCGCCCCTCCCCTCCCCCCTCGCGACCGCCACCCGCCCGGTCGGCGGCGTCCGTGTTCGCCACTCGCCTGCCCCATCCGCACGACATGAGGTTCACCATGCCGCCTTCCGGCCCTGGCCCGTCCGCCGCCACGGGCGCGTTCGCCGCCGTAGACCTGGGCGCGTCCAGCGGGCGCGTCATCCTCGGCCGTCCCGCCGACGGCAAGCTCGCCCTGGAGGAGGTCCACCGCTTCGAGAACCGCCCTGTCCGGGTACACGGCACGCTGCACTGGGACATCCTCGGGCTCTACCGGGGAGTGCTGGACGGGCTGCGCGCCGCCGGCGCGGCGGCGGGCACGGCGCCCGGGCAGCTCGCCTCCGCGGGTATCGACTCCTGGGGCGTCGACTACGGCCTGCTGGACGCGGACGGCGCGCTGCTGGGCAATCCCGTGCACTACCGGGACGCGCGTACGGAGGGGATGGAGGCCGAGGTCGACAAGCTCCTGCCCGCGCGGGAGCTGTACGGGTACACGGGTCTACAGCACCTGCCGATCAACACCCTGTACCAGCTGGCCGCCGCCCGTGGCTCCCGTCGGCTGGAATCGGCGCACCGGATGCTGCTCACGCCCGACCTGATCTCCTACTGGCTGACCGGACAGAGCGGCACGGAGATCACCATCGCCTCCACCACCCAGCTGATCGACCCCCGGGCCCGCACCTGGGCGCGCCCGGTGGCCGAGGCGGTCGGCCTCGATCTGTCGCTGTTCCCCGCGCTGCGCTCGCCCGGCGACCCCGCAGGGGTCCTGTTGCCCGAAGTGCTGGCCGAGACGGGCCTGGAGGGGCCTTTGCCGGTCACCGCCGTAGGAGCGCACGACACCGCGTCGGCTGTCGCCGGGGTGCCCGCGACGGGGAGCAGGTTCGCCTACATCGCCACCGGCACCTGGTCGCTGGCCGGGGTCGAGCTGGATGCCCCCGTGCTCAGCGAGGAGAGCAGGCTGGCGAACTTCACCAACGAGCTGGGCGTGGACGGCACCGTGCGCTATCTGCGCAACATCATGGGCCTGTGGCTGCTCCAGGAGTGCCTGCGCACCTGGGAGGCGGAGGGCGGCCCGCACGGCCTGGAGGCGCTGCTGGAGGGCGCCGCGCGGATGCCCGGACTGCGTTCGGTCGTCGACGCGGGAAGCGCGGAGTTCCTGGCGCCGGACCGGATGCCCGAGCGGATCGCCGAGGCGTGCCGCCGGACGGGCCAGCCGGAGCCGCGCGACCCGGCGGAGACGGTCCGCTGTGTCCTGGACTCCCTCGCGCTGGCGCACCGGCAGGCGGTACTCGACGCACGGCGGCTGTCGGGCCAGGAGGTGGAGACGGTGCATGTCGTGGGCGGCGGGGCGCGCAACGCGCTGCTGTGCCAGCTGACGGCCGACGCCTGCGGCCTGCCGGTGGTCGCGGGCCCGGTGGAGGCGGCGGCGTACGGGAACGTGCTGGTCCAGGCACGTACGGCCGGGGCGGTGAACGGGCCGCTGGCCGCGCTCCGGGGCCTGGTGCGCGACAGCCTGCGGCTGCGACAGTATGCCCCGACGGGTGATCACACGTCCTGGGAGCGGGCCGCCGCCCGCGTCCGTGAGCACGGGAAGGAGGCGGCGTGCGCGTAGCGCTCTTCGTCACCTGCGTCAACGACGCGCTCTATCCGCGCACGGGCCGGGCCGTGGTGAGGCTGCTGGAGCGGCTGGGCGTCGAGGTGGACTTCCCCGAGGCCCAGTCCTGCTGTGGGCAGCCACAGTTCAACACGGGATACCGGCACGCGACCGAGCCGCTGGTCCACCGCTACGCCGCCGCGTTCGAGGGCTACGACCACATCGTCGTACCCTCCGGTTCGTGCGCCGCGATGGTGCGGGACAACTACCCGCGCATCGGGGCGAAGGCGGCAGCCGAGGGCCGGGGCGGAGCGCTGAGGGCGGCGGCGGAGCGGATGGTTCCGCGTACCTACGAGCTGACCGAGTTCCTGGTCGACGTGCTGGGCGTCACCGATGTCGGCGCGTACTACCCGCACACGGTCACCTACCACCCCACCTGTCACGGCCTGCGGATGCTGGGCCTGGGCGAGCGGCCCAGGCGGCTGCTGGAGCGGGTCAAGGGGCTGGAGCTGCGGGAGCTGGAGGGCGCCGAGGAGTGCTGCGGGTTCGGCGGCACCTTCGCCGTCAAGAACGCGGCAGTCTCGGCGGCGATGGGCGCCGACAAGGCCCGGCACATCGAGGAGACCGGCGCCGGCGCGGTGTGCACGCTCGACAACTCCTGCCTGATGCACATCGGCGGGACCCTCTCGCGCGCCGGCTCCACGGTGCGTCCCGTCCATCTGGCGGAGATCCTGGCGAGCACCGAGGAGGCACCTCTGTGAGCACCGTGACCTATCTGGGGATGCCGCCCTTCCCGCAGGCCGCCGAGATCTCCACCAAGGACGAGCGGCTGCGCGGCAATCTGCGCCACGCCACGCACACCATCCGCGACAAACGGGCCAAGGCCGTGGCCGAGCTGACGGACTGGTCCGCGCTGCGCTCGGCCGGCGCGCGCGTCAAGGACCACACGCTGCGCCACCTCGACCACTATCTGGAGCAGTTGGAGGAGGCCGTCACGGCGGCGGGCGGCACCGTGCACTGGGCCGCCGACGCCGAGGAGGCCAACCGGATCGTCACCCGGCTGGTGCGCGAGACCGGCGAGCGCGAGGTCGTCAAGGTCAAGTCCATGGCCACCCAGGAGATCGGCCTCAACGAGGCGCTGGAGCGGGCCGGGATCTCCGCGTACGAGACCGACCTGGCCGAGCTGATCGTGCAGCTCGGTGAGGACCATCCGTCCCACATCCTGGTCCCGGCCATCCACCGCAACCGGGGGGAGATCCGCGAAATCTTCCGCACCCGGATGGAACGTTGGGGACGCGCCGCACCGGAGGGTCTCACCGACGACCCCGCCGACCTGGCGGAGGCGGCGCGGCTGCATCTGCGGGAGAAGTTCCTCAACGCCAAGGTGGGAGTGTCCGGCGCGAACTTCATGGTGGCCGAGAGCGGCACTCTGGTCGTCGTCGAGTCCGAGGGCAACGGCCGGATGTGTCTGACGCTGCCCGAGACGCTGATCTCGGTCGTGGGCGTCGAGAAGGTCGTGCCCACCTGGCGCGATCTGGAGGTCTTCCTCCAACTGCTGCCGCGCTCCTCGACGGCCGAGCGGATGAACCCCTACACCTCGACCTGGACCGGCACCACCGAGGGCGACGGCCCCCGCCGCTTCCATCTGGTACTGCTCGACAACGGCCGCACCGACACCCTCGCCGACCAGGTGGGCCGCCAGGCGCTGCGCTGCATCCGGTGCTCGGCCTGTCTCAACGTCTGCCCGGTCTACGAGCGCGCCGGAGGGCACGCCTACGGGTCCCCCTATCCGGGGCCGATCGGGGCGATCCTGACCCCGCAGCTGGACAGCATGGAGACCGAGCTGGACGCTTCGCTGCCGTACGCCTCCTCGCTGTGCGGTGCCTGCTACGAGGTCTGCCCGGTGGCCATCGACATCCCCGAGGTCCTGGTGCATCTGCGCGAGCGGGTGGTGCAGGGCGGGACCGTCACCGTGCGCGGGCAGCGCACGACCGTGAAGCCCGCCAGGGGCCACGCCGCCGAACGGGCCGCGATGCGCGCGGCGGCCTGGACCTTCGACCATCCGGGCGTGCTGCGCGCCGGGGGACGGCTCGCGTCGCGTGCCCGCCGGATGGTGCCGCGCAGGCTGCCGGGGCCGGGCAGCGCCTGGACGGACACCAGGGACCTCCCGGAGGTGCCGCCGGAGTCCTTCCGCGACTGGTGGCGCCGTACCAGAGGCCCGGGAACGGGCAGCGGATCCGCGAGGCGCGAGGGAGACGTCAGGTGAACCACCGCGACATCGTGCTCGGCCGGGTGCGCCGCGCGCTGGCCGACGTACCGCGCGGGGAGCGGCCGGACTCGCCCGGGACGCCTCGCGAGTATCTGCGCGTCCACGGCGAGCGCACCGAAGAGGAGACGACGCGGCTGCTGGCCGAGCACCTGGCCGACTACCGCGCCCAGGTCCACCACTGCACCCTCCGGAAGCTGCCGGAGACGATCGCCGGTCTGCTCACGGAGCGGGGCTCGCGCAGTGTGGTGACACCGGCCGGCGTGCCGGATGCCTGGATTCCCGGGGATGTTCAGCATGTGCGGGACTCCCCCGGCCTGACGCCACACGCTCTGGACGAGACCGACAGCGTGGTGACGGGCTGCGCGGTGGCCGTCGCGGAGACGGGGACCCTGGTCCTGGATGCCTCCGAGGACCAGGGCCGGCGGCGCATCACGCTCGTGCCCGATCACCATGTCTGCGTGGTACGGGTACCCCGGCAGGTCGTCGGCTCCGTTCCGCAGGCCCTCGAACGGCTCGATCCCGGACGCCCGCAGACCTGGATCTCCGGTCCCTCGGCGACCAGCGACATCGAACTCGACCGTGTGGAGGGCGTGCACGGGCCGCGCACGCTCGATGTCGTCCTGGTCTCCGAGGACTAGTGACCGGGGGGTCATGCGTGCTCGGCACCGGGACGAGCCCCAAGGGGCGCGGGGAACCGCGCGACCAGCCCCCGGTCACTCGCACCCTGCGCATCACAGCCAGGGGCAGCCCCTGCTCAGCACCAGGAAAGAGAGCGACGCAAAGATCCGCCGGGCAGACCGTAGCCCGCTGAGGCGGGCATCAGGTTCTCGTGGTCACTCCGGGTTCACCAGTCCCGTGTTGTACGCGAGGATCACCGCCTGGACGCGGTCGCGGGTGCCCGTCTTGGCGAGGATCCGCCGGGTCGCCTCGATGCCGTCGAGGCCGGGCATCCGGACGTCCATCAGCACCACGTCCGTGTCGGTGACCTCGACCTCGATGCTGTCCCGCCCGTATGCGACGGTCACGGCTGCCGTGGCCCCCGGGGCGCCGTGCTTCAGGGTGTTGGTCAGTGCTTCCTGGACGACGCGGTAGACCGCGAGCTGGCGGCCCGCCGACTGCTCGCCCGCGCCCAGGGCCGAGCCTTCGACAGCCGAGCGTACGGGCAGTCCGGCCGCCCGTACCCTGTCCAGGAGCGGTCCCAGCTCCAGCAGGCCCGGCTGCGGGGCGAGTTCACGCGCGGGTTCCCTCAGCTCTTTGGCCTGTTTGAGAATGCCGAGCAGACCCCGCAGGTCGTCCAGTGCCTGGCGGCTGGTGGCGGCGATGGCCTCAAGCGCCTGACCGGCCCGCTCGGGAGAGCGGCGGGCGGCGTACGAGCCGCCATCGGCGAGGCTGGTGATCACCGAGAGGTTGTGGGCCAGGAGGTCGTGCATCTCCCGCGCGATCCGTGCGCGCTCGGCCGCCGCCGCGAGCAGTGCCCGCTGGTCCCGCTCGATCTCCAGCCGGGCCGCCCGCTCCAGCAGCGAGGCCAGGTACTCGCGCCGGGTACGGACCCGATGCCCAGCGCCGTGATCGCGGCCGTGACCAACGCCCAGGCGCACAGTGCGAGCAGCCCGGCCAGCGGACCCGGGAAGTCCGGCTGCGGCACCACCGCCATCAGTCCCTGCCCGGCGGGCAGTGGTGTATAGCTCACCGCGGTCTTCACCCAGTCGTACGGCAGCGCGCCCGCAAGCTGTGGCAGCACGGTCAGGACGACCACGAAGGCTCCGATCCCCGCCGCGATACTGCGCAGCAGTGCGCCCAGTGCGAGGCCGAGTACTCCGATCAGCGCGACGGATGCCGCCGACCCGAACAGCGCTCGTACGACCCCCGGGTCGGAGATGGACGCCGCGAGCGGCGTGTCCGAGAGAAAGACCTGCGCGAGAGGGAAGACCGTGAAGGCCATGGCGAGGACGGCCACGAAGACGACCGCGCCGAAGACGGCTGTCTTCGCCCACAGGACAGGCAGCCGTCGCGGCACGGCGGCCGTGGTCGCCCGGATCACGCCGGTCGAGTGCTCGCCCGCCGTCAGCAGTACGCCCATGACCGGGATGATGAGTTGCACGAAGTTCAGTCCGAAGAGGCTGACTTCGACGGGGTCGGAGGTGTTGCTTCTCCTGCCGTCGGTGACGATGCCCGAGATCACACCGAGGACGACGGTCAGCGCGACACAGCACGCCAAGCCGTACCAGGTGGAGCGCAGCGACCACAGCTTGGCCCACTCCGAGCGCAGAACACGGGGGTAGGAGATGCGGTACGTCTGTGTCTGTGTCTGCGCCCGCGGCTGTGTCTGTGTCTGCGCCCGCGGCTGTGTCTGTGTCTGCGCCCGCGGCTGTGTCTGCGCCCGCGGCTGTGTCTGTGTCTGTGCCCGCGGCTGTATCTGTGTCTACGTCATACCGCCACCGCCGTTCCCTCGTACTCGACCACGTCGCGGGTCAGCTCCATGAACGCGTCCTCCAGTGAGGCAGTCCGCGGGGTGAGTTCGCACAGCGCGATGCCGTGCGCCGCGGCGATACGGCCGATGCGGGCGGCGTCGGTTCCGGTCACCCGCAGGGTGTCGGGCGCCTCGGCCGCGGCCTCGACGCCGGGCCCGGGGGTGAGCAGCCCGGCGAGCCGCCCCGCCTCCGGTGAGACGATCTTGACCGTGCCGAGCCCCGCTTCCCGGACGAACCGGTCCACCGATGTATCGGCCAGCAGCCTGCCTCGCCCGATGATGACCAGGTGCTCGGCGGTCTGTGCCATCTCGCTCATCAGATGGGAGGAGAGGAAGACGGTACGGCCCTCGGCGGCCAGGACTTGAGCAGTTCACGGACCCACAGCACGCCCTCCGGGTCGAGGCCGTTGACCGGCTCGTCGAGGAGGACGGTGTGGCCGGGTCGGCGAGGAGCGCGCCGGCGATACCGAGCCGCTGGCCCATGCCGAGCGAGAACGCCCCGGCCCGCTTCCCCGCGACGTCCCCCAGCCCCACCATCCCGATCACCTCCTCGACGCGGCGGCGCGGGATGCCGTGGGTATGCGCGAGCGCCATCAGGTGCTGGAAAGCGGATCGACCTGGGTGCACCGATCTGGCCTCCAGCAGCATGCCGACCTCCGCCAGGGGCGCGGGAAAATCGGCGTAGTGGCGGCCGTTGACGGTGACACTGCCGGAGGTCGGCGCGTCCAGGCCGGTGCTCAGGCGCATGGTGGTCGACTTTCCGGCCCCGTTGGGGCCGAGAAAGCCGGTCACCACGCCGGGCCTCACCGTGAAGGTGAGCGCGTCCACGACGGTCTTGTCGCCGTAGCGCTTTGTGAGTTGCTGAAACTCGATCATGTACTCGACGCTACGGCGCGGCCGACGGCCGGGCGTCGGACCGCGGCCGGATGTCGGGGGCCCGGTGTAGTACCGGAGTACGACGCTTCGTCGTCGCCGCCCCTGTGTGGCCTCGGGCAAGCGCCGCCGGGACCTCTGGGAGCACTGGCCCCTCGCCGACGGCAGGGCCCGTGGCCCGGCAGCCGGGCCGTCGCCCGGCAACTGGGCCTTCACCCGATGGCGGGTCCTACCGCCGAGGACCGGCGCCGTGTACCGGCGCCGGTCGCTCACGGCTAGGACATGGCTCCCACACCCGCCCCCGCAGCCTCGTAGGGTCGCGCCTGCGGGGGCTGTTCCCGGAACCGGGGCGGGGCGATCTCGCTGTGGATGCGGGCGTTCTGCCGCGCCAGCGCCTCCCACAGAAGGCTGACCGGATGGCCGGGAGCGAGGGTTTCGGGATCGCGCCTGCGGAACGCGCCGACGAGCACGCACTGCGGGGGTCCCATGTCCTCCACCAGTCGCAGGGTCCGCAGTCCGCGGGCCTCCGGGAGCAGGCCCTCGGCCACGGCCTCCCCGATGCCCTGGGTGACCAGCATGCTGCCGCTCAGGACACCCGAGCTGAGCAGTTCGAAACCGTAGTGCGCCGAGTCGATCTCCGCGGCTATGCGCATCCTTCGGCGGTAGTCCGGGCCGAACCATCCGCGCAGGAAGTCGGGGATCAGCCCGTCGGCCGACACCACGAGCGGCATCGCCGCGAGCGAGCGCACTCCCACGCCCTCCCAGGGCAGTGCGCCGTCGTCCTGGTTGGTGACGAGGGACAACCCGCTGCGCCGCCACTCCATGACTTCGTAGTCTTCGAAGCGTGCGTCGTTCTCGGCGGCCCCCGCGGACGCCGAGGTGAGGACGCTGCCGCACACCAGGTCGAGTTCGTGTGTACGCAGCTTCTCCAGCAGGGTTCCGCTGCGTACGTGCGCCATTCTCAGCTCCACGCCCTCGCGCGCGAACCGGTCGTTGACCTGTTCGACCGCGTCCAGGAGGTAGCCGAGGGTGTAGCGGGTCGAGCCGACCTTCAGGCTGCGGCCACTGCGTCTGCGGGCGTCGTCCAGGCCCTCGCGCCACTGGTCGAGAGTGCGGCGGGCGAGCCGCGCCAACTCCTCGCCGGTGCCGGTGAACTGTACGCGCTCGCCGCGTCCCCGCTTGCGCAGAAGGGGCTCGCCGCAGTGCTCACCGAGCTTGCGGTTCATCGTGTCGAGCTGCTTTTGGATGCTGGATTGCTCGCGGCCGAGCAGCCGGGCGGCACCGAGCGCCGTGCCCTCCTCGTGCACGGCCAGCAGGGTGCGCAGTTGGTCCATCGTGACGTCAAGCAATCCGGGTGGGTATTCGCCGTTGCCAGGCAGTGGCATAGGCCCTTCTCACTCTCCTCTCGGGCTTGTTCGGGCCCAGCAGCCTAACTCTCGGATGATGTCCAAGAGTTCAGAGGGAATGTTCTCCAGATTCCTTACCGGAAGGTCTGGTTCGACACACGATGCCCATGCAAGGGTCATGCCAAATATCCCCCAGTAGGTCATCTTCACAAGGAGTACCCGAACGTGAGCTACCCCCAGACCGCCCCTCCCCAGGGCGGTACGCACCCCGGCGTTCCGGGCACGCGCCGGGCCGCCGCGCCGCCGCGGAGACCCGGGCTCGTGGTCGCCATGCTGGTCACCGCGGTGCTGGCGGCCTTGTCCGGAGCCATCGGTTCGATGCTGGTCTTCGTCGGCGGCAAGGACCTGGCCGATGAGAACGTCCGCAAGGCCGTGGACAACGACCCCTCTGCCGTGGGTCTGCCCTCGGGCACGACCGCGGCCGACATCGAGAAGCTGAGCGGCACCATGTGGGACGACGTGGTCACCGAGTGGCAGGGCACCATGTCGGCGCGCGCCACGATCGCGCTCGTCTTCGCCGTGGCGCTGCTGCTCTTCGCCCTGTTGGCCCGCAACGGCGCCGTATGGGCCCGGGTGATGATCACCATCGTGGCCCTGCTGGCTGCCGCCTTCCCCCACGCTCTGATCCTCCGTGACGCGGCACCGAGCGGGCTCTACATGACGAGCATCGCCGCCATCCTCCTGGGCCTGCTGGCGCTGGTGATGTGCTGGCTCCCGCCGGTGGGCCGCTACAAGAAGGCGCTCAGGAACAGCTGAGCGCGCTCCTGGGGTGAGCGGTACGCCCGGAGTACGCCTGAAGGACGCGTAGCGACCGTCGGCCACGGGGGCCGACGGCAGCCGTACCTCATCCGGACGGCGGACCACGCACTTCGGCACCCCGCACCCCGCACTTCCGAACACCCTCTGCCCTGTGCCGGCGAGGGGTGTTCGCTGCCCGCGCAACCGCTACGCTCCGGGCGCAAGGCCCTCGTCGTCGCACCGGAGGATGCATAGGTTCCCGGCATGGAACCCTTGGTGATTCGCCCGTCCTTGTACGTGCTCCCTTTTCCCGTCGGCCAGGCGTACCTGTGGTGCGACGGCGAAGGGCGCGATGCCGGGCTGACGCTCGTGGACACCGGTCCGCCCGGCTCCGCCTCCGAGGTGGAGGACGCCATCCGACGCACCGGTGCCGACCCTGGCGCGCTGCGCCGGATCGTGCTCACCCACTTCCATCCGGATCACGCCGGTTCGACGGCGGAGCTGGCCGCCCGGCACGGCGCCGAGGTGATCGCCCACCGGCTGGACGCTCCCGTCGTCCGAGGCGAAGCCTCCGCCCCTCCTCCGGACTTCAGGGACGCGCCGGAGTGGGAACGTGACCTCTTCGACCAGGTGCACGAGCCGTTCGGGATCACCTCCGACGCTCCAGCCGTCCCGCCTGCCCGGCCCTCGCCCGTGGACACCGAGGTGACGGAGGGAGACCGCGTCGAGTTCGGCGGGGGCGCCATGGTGCTCTCCGTTCCCGGCCACACGGAGGGGAGCATCGCGCTGCTGCTGCCCGAGCACGGGACGCTGTTCACCGGGGACACGGTGGCCCGGGTCGGCGGGGAGCCGGCGCCCGGGGTCTTCCACCAGGACAGGACAAGCGCCCTCGCCTCGTTCCGGCGGCTGTGCGCGCTCAGTTCCGGGGACGCGCCGTCCGCTGTGGAAACCGTGTGCTTCGGTCATGGCGAGCCGCTGCCCAGGGGCGGCGGTGAGACGCTGGCGCGAGCCGGTGCAGCGTACAGCTAGTCTGTTCGCCCGCACGGTCGCGCGGGGCGCCGCACGTGCCGTGTCCGCCCGCAGTACGCCCCGGGAGGCCCGCGATGAACCAGCCCTCGCCCCGTCAGGTCGCTTCCATCGAGGGGGTCGGTGTCCGCCGCCTCACCACCGACCAGGTCATCCTCGACGGGATCGACTGGTCGATAGAGGCCGGTGAGCACTGGGCGCTCCTGGGGGCCAACGGCGCGGGCAAGACGACGCTGCTCAAGCTGGTCGGTGCCGTCATGTTTCCCACGACCGGCAGCGTCGAGGTGCTGGGCAACAGGCTCGGCCGCGTGGATGTGCGCGAGCTTCGGGCCCACCTCGGCCATGTCTCCGGCTCTCAGCGCGTCCCGCAGGACGCGACGGCGCACACGGTCGTGCTGACCGGTGCGACGGGTACGGTGCAGCCGCTGTGGCGCGAGTACGACGAGGCGACCCGGCAGCAGGCCAGTGACCTGCTGTCCGAGCTGGAGTGCAAGGAGCTGGCCGACCGGCCGTTCGGAGTGTGCTCGGGAGGGCAGCGGGCCCGCATCCTGATCGCCCGCGCGCTGATGCCCTCACCGTCGCTGCTGCTGCTCGACGAGCCGTTCAACGCGCTGGACCTGCCCTCCCGCGAGGACTTGATCGACGCGCTGCGCCGCCTTGCGGTGGACCGTCCCGGCCTGTCGACGGTCACGGTCACCCACCACCTGGAGGAGCTGCCTCCCAGCACCAGCCACGCGCTGTTGCTGCGCGAGGGCAGGGTGTGCGCCCGCGGGCCCGCGTCCGAGGTGCTCACCGGCGAGCTGATGACGCAGTGCTTCGGCCGCCCGATCGAGGTCACCTCCCAGGACGGCCGCTGGCTGGCGCGCTCCGGCCGCAGTGCCTGAACGGTCCTAGGTCTCCCGTAGGCGGCGGTTTCGTTCGCGGGTCCGTTACCCGCGCGTCCCGCCGTATCTAGCGTCCTCGTATGGACACAGAGAAGAACGGCGTGGACTCGGCGGGGACGGGCCCTGATCCCGACGCCACGGGCACGCTGGACGAGGCGCTGGAGCGGCTGCATCTCAGCGGCCCCGAGCGCGAGGGCTGGCTCAGCAACCACGCGCCGATGGCCGTGGAAGCGCTGGTGCGGCACGGCCACGCGCGGGCCGTGCACCGCTGGGTCGACCGCTACCGGACCAAGCTGGAGGACATGCCGGGGCAGGACTTGCCGGTGACCGGTGCCAACTGGCAGGAGGCGCTGGGCGACCCGCGCCGCCTCGGCGACTGGTCCGGCTTCTTCACCCTCCAGATGGCCGAGCGTCCCTGGCGCGAGGTACTCGCCGAGTGGTGGCCCAGGCTGCTGCCCGGAATCTCAGGGGCGGCCACGCATCCGGTGATCCGCACCGGGCACGCCGTACGCACGCTCCTTTCCGAGGGCGGAGAGACGGCGCCGCGCCGCACCGAGCTGGCCCACGCGCTCGGATACTGGGCCGCGCGGCACAGCGTCCTCCCCGGTGTCACCCGGCTGCCCGCCGCCGCCTCGGCGGAAGCGGGGCTCGCGGCGGTTCCCCTGATCGACGACCAGAGCGGCGGCATCCGGGACCGGCTCTCCCGGATCGGCGCCCTGCCGGACCGTCCGGCCGCGCCTGGCGGCTCCGTCCCGGCAGCATCCGGTGCGAGCGGCGAGGCGACGTCCACGGCGCGCAACGAGGCGGCATCCGGTGCGGGCGGCGAGGCGGCGCCTGAGCGGGTCCGAGCGGCGCTGGAGGAGGTCGTGCGGGCGTCGGCGCACCGCTACGCCACGCACGCGCACGGCTCGCCGGTGATGCTGGTGCACACGGCGACGGCGCCCAACGCGGTACTGCGCGTCCTTCCCGCGCTCCCCCGCCCGCTGTGGGCGGCCGGCGCGGACGCCGCCTGGGCAGCGAGCACGGCCGTATGGGCCGTATACGGCCCGGCCGACGGCACGCCGGCCGCCTCCGCTGCCGGGCACGCCCCCGAGGAGGTGTTCGCGCGCGCGGCGGCACACGGAGACGAGCACGCCATCAAACTGGCCGACACCGTGCTGGACGTGGCGGTCCGTACACCGGGCGGGGATCCCCTCGCGCTGGCGGCCTCGCTGCGCTCGGTGGAGCTGATCGAGCCGGTGTTCTGAGCCTCTCCTCAAGGGCGCCAGAGGTCCTCAGGACGCCACAGGCCGGGCCGGGGCCCGCGCAGGGCCCGACGGGAGCGGACGGGCCGGCCGGAGAGGCGCAGAGCGGCCTCAGAGCGCCGCCCTGAAGCTGTCCAAGGCGTTCTTGTCGAACAGGACGATCCGCAGCTCGGTGAAGCCCTCGCCCTCCTCCCGGAGCGTGCTGACCGCGATGCGCGCCGCGTCCTGGAGCGGCCAGCGGTAGACGCCGGTGGAGATCGCGGGGAACGCGACGGTGCGGGCGCCGAGTTCGCGTGCGACGCGCAGCGACTCGCGGTGGCAGGAGGCGAGCAGCTCGGAGCGGTCCTCCTCCTGGCTCCATACGGGCCCGACCGTGTGGATCACCCAGCGCGCCGGCAGTTTGCCCGCGGTGGTGGCCACCGCCTGACCGGCGGGCAGTCCGTCGGGGAGCCGCTCCGAGCGCAGCTTGCGGCACTCGGCGATGATGTCCGAGCCGCCCCTGCGGTGAATCGCGCCGTCCACCCCTCCTCCGCCCATCAGCGAGGAGTTCGCGGCGTTGACGACGGCGTCGACATCCTGCTCGGTGATGTCGCCCTGAACCGGATTGATATGGGGTTTCGGCATACGGCCCATCCTCACGCGGCGCGTGACGGAACGCATCCGGGTTGCCCGCCGCGCGCACCCTGGTCGGCAGTGACACCTTCGTATTAGCTTGCCCCACCAGTTCGTACGAGCTTGCTCCAGCGGCCTCACCGGCCCCCGCCGGAACCGGCCGTACCGTGTCGCCCCGGAAGGACGGTCTGTCATGGCCAGCGCTCCCTCTCGCCGTTCACTGATGGCCGGCGGCACGGCCGCCGCTCTGACAGCGCCACTGTTCGCCCATGGCGCGGCTGCCGCCCCCTCAGCGCAGGACCGGGACGGGCACGGGCCGCACAGGGTCACCACGGGCGCCGAGTCGGCGGCTGCCGGAGGGTGGCGGATTCTGCGCGACCGCAAGGTGGGCGTCGTCAGCAACCCGACGGGCGTCCTGCGCGACGCCCGCCATGTGGTCGACTCGATGGCGGCGCACAAGGAGCTGAACATCGTCGGGGTCTTCGGGCCGGAGCACGGCTTCCGGGGCAGCGCGCAGGCGGGAGAGTCCGAGCCGGAGTTCAAGGACCCGCGCACCGGACTGACGGTCTACGACGCGTACGGCGCCGACGCGCGGAAGATGGCAGGCCTGTTCAAAAAGGCGGGCGCGGACACGATCGTCTTCGACATCCAGGACGTGGGGGTGCGCTTCTACACCTATGTCTGGACGATGTACCACGCCATGGTGGCGGCCCGCTCCCTCGGCGCCTCCTTCGTCGTCCTGGACCGGCCCAACCCGGTGGGCAGGAGAGCGGACGGCCCGCTGCTGACACCGGAGTTCGCCTCCGGCGTCGGGCTCAAGCCGATCATCCAGCAGCACGGTATGACCGTCGGGGAACTGGCGCGTTACTTCAACGGTGAGCTGCTGCCGAAGGAGGGCGACGGCGGCAGGGTGGAGCTGGAGGTCGTGCGGGTGGGCGGCTGGGATCCGGACACCACCGCCCAGCAGACGGGGCTCCCCTGGGTGCCGCCCTCCCCGAACATGCCGACGCCCGACACGGCGACGGCTTACGCGGGCACCGGATACTTCGAGGGAACGAACCTCTCCGAGGGCCGGGGCACCACACAGCCCTTCCAGTTCATCGGCGCGCCCTTCCTCGACTACCACTACAGCGACCGCCTCAACGCCCTGCGGCTGCCCGGAGTGCGCTTCAGGGAGGGCTATTTCGTGCCCACCTTCAGCAAGCACGAGGGCAAGACCTGCGCCGGCGTACAGCTGCTGGTGACCGATCCGGCGCGCTACGAGCCGGTGCCGACGGCGGTCGCCATGCTGGTGGAGGCCAGGAAGTACGAGGGCTTCGCCTGGCGCGAGGATCCTGACCCCGAACGGCCGTTCTGGATCGACAAGCTGTCCGGCTCTCCCCGGCTGCGCGAGATGATCGACGCCGGAGACAACGTGGAAAAGATCACCGCCGCGTGGCGGGCGGAGGTGCGCGACTTCGAGCGGACGCGCCGGGGGTATCTGCTCTACCGGTGACCCTGGCCGGCCTACCGGTTCCCCTGGCCGGTCTTCGTTTCCCCAGCGCTGACCTGCCGCTGACCTGGTCCGATCTCCGCCGTGTTCCAGCAGATCTCCGCCCGGTGTCCGCCGGTATCCGGTCCGCCCGCCCGTCCGCCCTGCCGCCGGGCGGGCGCCGCCGGAATCTTCTGGCCTTAGGCTCACCTCATGCCCGCACGTTTCAAGGCCCTCGCCCTCGACGCCAAGGACCACCAGACGCTCGCCGACTGGTGGTGCGACGCGCTGGGGTACGAACGGCGCGAACCACCCGCCGGATACACCGAGCAGCCGCCCGAGTGGCCCGTCCCGATCTACGACCCGGAGGGTCCTGGCCCGCTGATCTGGATCAATCCGGTGTCCGACGCCAAAACCGTCAAGAACCGTGTGCACATGGATGTCTTCGGCAACACCCAGGAACTCCTCGCGATGGGTGCGGTCCTGGTGCGTGCCAGGGACGAGGAGATCGGCTGGGACATCCTCCAGGACCCGGAGGGCAACGAGTTCTGCGTCTTCGACCCGAAGCCCCGCGCGGTCCGGGGCTGACGACGCCGGGGACGGCCCGAGGCCCGGTGGCCCCGACCGGTCCGGGAACGGCGGTCCTGGGCCAGGCTGTAGAGCGTTTCGGTCCCGTCGGGCCTGCACACCCCACCGAGCCGCGCGAGCCTGTCGGCGACCTCCCGCTCGCGCAGCACCAGCACGGCGTCGGAGGGTGCGTGGGCGCCATCCGGATGAAGCCACGACGGGCCCCCGCCGTACTGCTCTTCGTCCGCACCGCCGAGCGTGTCCATACCACCACCCCGAGAACACCGCGGCTCGCTCAAGGATCCTGCACAGCGGTGGTGGGGTCGAGCGCGCGGCAGCCACAGCCCGTCGTTCAGCCCACCGTGGCGCCCGCCTCTGAGGGCGCCGTGACACCGGCCTCCGGGCGCACAGCGGCGTCGCCGGCCTCCGAGCGCGCTGCGGCGTCGGTGGTCTGCGCGTCGCGCCGTACCAGGGCGGCGTACCGGCCCCGCAGCGCGAGGAGTTCCTCATGGGTGCCGCGTTCCGCTGTCCGGCCGGCGTCCAGGACGACGATCTGGTCGGCGTCCCGGATGGTCGACAGGCGGTGGGCGATGGTGAGGGTGGTGCGTCCGGCGGAGAGCGCGTCGATGGCTTCCTGGACGGCGCGTTCGGTGCGGGTGTCGAGCGCGCTGGTGGCCTCGTCCAGGATCAGCACGGGCGGGTCGCGCAAGATGGTGCGAGCGAGGGCCAGGCGTTGCTTCTCACCGCCGGAGAAGCGGTACCCGCGCTCTCCCACGAGCGTGTCGTAGCCCTCGGGCAGCGCGGTGATCTGGTCGTGGATCTGGGCGGCGCGAGCGGCTTCGCGCAGTTCCTCGTCCGAGGCATCCGGCTTGGCGAAGCGGAGGTTGTCGGCGACGGTGGCGTGGAAGAGGTAGGTCTCCTGGGAGACCACGCCCACGGCGCCGGAGAGGGTGGCGAACTCCAGGTCGCGTACGTCGACCCCGTCGAGGGTGACCCGCCCCGAGGTCACGTCGTACAGGCGCGGGACCAGATAGCTCAGGGTGCTCTTGCCGGAGCCCGTCGCGCCGACGACGGCCAGGCTGGTGCCCGCCGGGACGGTGAGGTCGATGCCGTGCAGCGTGTTTCCGGTGCTGCCCTTGGCACGGGTCCCCGAGGGCTCTGTCGTGTCGTAGGAGAAGTCGACGTGCTCGAAGCGGACTTCACCCTTCACCTTCGGCAGGGCGACCGGGTGGCTGGGCTCGGTGATGTCGACGGGCAGGTCGAGGTATTCGAAGATGCGCTGGAAGAGCGCGAGCGAGGTCTGCATCTCGACGCCGGTGGTCAGCAGGGAGACCGTGGGGCGCAGCAGTCCTTGCTGGAGGGTGACGAAGGCGACGAGGGTGCCGATCGAGAAGGCGGGGCCGCCGAAGTTCACCAGTACTCCGGCGGTCCAGTACAGCAGGGCGGGGATGGCGGCCATGACGATGCCGATGGTGGACATCCGCCAGCGGCCCGCCATGCTGGAGCTGACCTCCAGGTCGACCAGACGCTCGGACTCGTCGGCGAAGGTCCTGGTGAGGGAGTCGGCCCTGCCCATGGTGCGGCCGAGCAGGATGCCGCTGACCGAGAGGGACTCGGTGACGATGGCGGACATGGCGGCCATCTGCTTCTGCCGCTCCGTGGTGATCCGCTTGCGCTCGCGGCCCACCCGGCGGCTCACCCACACGAAGAAGGGCAGCAGCACCAGGGAGGCGATCGTCAGCCGCCAGTCCAGGGCGAGCATGGCGACGACGGTCGCTATGACGCTGGTGAGGTTGGAGACCAGCGAGGTCGCCGTGGAGGTGACGGTAGCCTGCATCCCGCCGATGTCGTTGGCGATGCGGGATTGGACCTCGCCGGTGCGCGTGCGGGTGAAGAAGGCCAGCGGCATCCGCTGGAGCTTGGCGTAGACGCCGGTGCGCAGGTCGTGCATGACGCGCTGGCCGACGGTCGTGCTGATCAGCGTCTGGAGCACGCCGAAGACGCTGGTCGTCACGGCGGTGACGATCATGCCCAGTGCGAGCAGCGAGAGCAGCCCGGTGCGCCGGTCGGGGATGGCCACATCGAGGATCTCGCGCAGCAGGAAGGGGGAGGCGACGGAGACCAGCGAGGAGGCGCCGACCAGCAGGCCGACCAGGGTGAGGCGTCCTCGGTAGGGGCGGAAGAGGCGGAGGATCCGGCGCACCTGGGCCGGTTGCTCGGTGGTCAGCTGGTCCTTGGGAGACGGCGTCCAGCCGGGGGTCTCATGACGCAAGGGGCTCCTTGGTGGGTGTCGAGGGGTGCGTGTCAGTGGGTCTGGAGGGGTGCGTGCGTCGGAAAGGGGAGGCGGTGCGCGGGCACGAGGCCGCGCGCAGGGTGTGCGCGGGCCGGAGGCGGACACCTGTCTCCGGCGACGGTTAGCGAGCATAGTTCATCGTTACCTATACTCACAATGAACCACGTCCTGATAGCCTGCGGGCATGGTCCACCACCCCGCTGACGAAACCGCCGGAGATCTGGCGGACCAGCTCCTGCGCCTGACCAAACGGATCAACCACGCACACCGGCAGAATCTCGCCCCTGTGGGCGTCACCCCCGCCCAGGCCCGGCTGCTGCGCACGGTCTCGCACAGCCCGGAACCGCCCAGGATGGCCGACCTCGCCGAGCGCCTGGGAGTGGTGCCCCGCCAGGTGACGAGCCTGGTGGACGCCCTGGAGGAGCGCGGCCTGGTACGCCGGGCGCCGGATACGGCCAACCGCCGGGTGATCCGTATCGAGTTGACCGAGGGAGGCACCAGCACGCTCAAGGAGCTGCGCCGGGCCCGCAGGTCGGCGGCCGAGGAGCTGCTGGGGCCGCTCTCGTCCGGCCAGCGCGAGGAACTGAGCAGGCTGCTGACGCTGCTGGACACGGGCTGCTGACCTCCGCCCGCCCCTCATCCGGAGCCCCACGCGGCGGCTGCCGACAACCCCACGTAGCGGTGCCGACAACCCGAGTGGTCGGTGCCAACAGCCCCACCGGCCGCAGCTGTCGGCGCTCGGGCCCGAACTAGCATGTGAAGCTAACAAGAGCCCCTGGTCCGGTTCCCCCGCCCCGGGAACCCCCGCCCCGCCCCTCCGTGTGCCCAGGAGATGCCATGCCGCTGCTCGAACCGAAGCCCGGCGCACTGCGCCCGCAGACCGGCGCGGGGCACTCCCCGGCCGCCGACCGGGTCTCCGACGGCCGGGCCCAGGGCACGGCCCAGCCGCTGCGGGGCGACCTGGAGCGGCTGCTCGGCCCCGGCAAGGTGCTCTCCAAGGTGTCCGACCTGGTGCGCTATGCCTCCGACGCGAGCCCCTACCGCTTCGTGCCCCAGGTCGTGGTGCTGGCCGAGGACCTGAGAGACATCTCGGCCGTGCTCTCCTACGCGCGGGACAACGGCCGCGACGTTGTCTTCCGCTCCGCCGGCACCTCGCTCAACGGCCAGGCGCAGGGCGAGGACATCCTCGTGGACGTACGCCGCCACTGGGCGGGCGTCGAGGTACTGGACCCCGACGGCAGGCGCGTGCGGGTCCGGCCGGGGACGACGGTGTTCCGCACCAATGCCGCACTGGCACCGCACGGAAGGCTGCTCGGGCCCGATCCGGCCAGCGCCATCGCCTGCACGGTGGGAGGCGTGGTCGCCAACAACGCCTCGGGCATGACAGCCGGCACCACGCGCAACTCCTACCGCACGGTCGCCTCTCTCACCGCCGTCCTGCCAAGCGGCACGGTCGTGGACACGGCGAGCCCGACGGCCGAGGAGGACCTGGCACGGGCCGAACCGGCGCTGTGCGAGAGCCTGATGGCGTTCAAGACCGAGATCGAGGCGGACGAAGAGCTGGTCGCCCGTATCCGCGCCAAGTACGAGCTGAAGAACACCAACGGATACCGCCTGGACGCCTTCCTCGACGGCGCGACACCGGTGGAGATCCTGCGTGGCCTCATGGTCGGCTCCCAGGGCACGCTGGGCTTCCTGGCGGAGATCGTCTTCGACACGCTCCCCCTGCACCGGCGCACCTCGACGGGGTTGTTCTTCTTCCCCACCCTGTCCGCCGCCGCTGCCGCCGTGCCCCGTTTCAACGAGGCGGGCGCGATGGCCGTCGAACTGATGGACGGGAACACTCTGCGCGCCTCCGTCAGCGTCTCCGGAGTGCCGCAGGACTGGGCCCGGCTCCCCAAGGAGACCACCGCACTCCTGGTGGAGTTCCGCTCCCCCGACGACGCGGCACGCGAGGAGTGCGAACGGGCGGCGCGCGAGGTGCTCTCGGGGCTGGAACTGGTCGCTCCGGTCCCGTCGGTCACCAACGAGCTGACGCGCGACGCGAAGACGATCGCCGGATACTGGAAGGCGCGCAAGGCGTTCGTCACCGCTGTGGGCGGCTCACGGCCCTCCGGTACGACCCTGATCACCGAGGACTTCGCCGTACCGCCCTCCCGCCTGGCGGAGGCGTGCGAGGCGCTCCTGGAACTCCAGCGCGGGCACGGCTTCGACGCGGCCGTCGCGGGGCACGCTGCGCACGGCAACCTGCACTTCCTGCTGGCCTTCGACGCGGCCGACCCGGGTGATGTCGAGCGGTACGCCGCCTTCATGGACGAGTTCTGCCGGATGACGGTGGAGCGCTTCGACGGCTCCTTGAAGGCCGAGCACGCCACGGGCCGCAACATCGCGCCCTTCCTGGAGCTGGAGTGGGGCGAGCGGGCCACGGAGCTGATGTGGCGGATCAAGCGTGTGCTGGACCCGGCCGGGGTGCTGGCGCCAGGGGTGCTGCTGGACCGCGACCCCAAGGCCCACCTGCGCGGTCTGAAGTCCATCCCGAGCATCGAGGCGCGGGCCGACCCGTGCATCGAGTGCGGCTTTTGCGAACCGACCTGCCCCAGTGAGGATCTGACGACCACGCCGCGCCAGCGCATCGTCCTGCGCCGCGAGATGACGCGCCAGGCCCCCGGCTCCCCCGTCAACGACCGCCTGCTGGACAGCTACGGGTACGACGCGGTGGACACCTGCGCGGGCGACTCCACCTGCAAGCTGGATTGCCCCGTCGGCATCGACACCGGCGCCCTGATGAAGGAGTTCCGGCACGCCCGGCACTCCCCCCGCGAGGAGCGCACCGCCGAGCGCACGGCGCGGCACTTCGCGAGCGTGGAGCGCTCGGCGCGCCTCGCGGTGGCCGCCGCCGACCGGCTGCGCAAGCGCCTGGGCGGGCGCGGCGGCGATCTGGGCGACCGGATGCTCGGCAGGATGACGGGCGCGGCCCGCAAGGCCGTACGCCCCGACCTGGTGCCCGAGTGGCTGCCGGAGATCCCGGGCGCCGCCGCCAGGAGACTGCCCGCGACCGCCAGGCCGATGGCCGCTGCCGTCTACTATCCGGCGTGCGTCAACCGCATCTTCGGCGATCCGGAGGGCTACGAGGGCCTCTCCCTCCCCGAGTCCATGGTCATCGTCTCGGCGCGCGCCGGGCGGCCGGTGTGGATCCCGGAGGACGTCTGCGGCACCTGCTGCGCGACGATCTGGCACTCCAAGGGCTACAAGTCGGGCAACACCTTGATGGCCAACCGGATGGTGGAGGCCGCCTGGCGGTGGACGGACGGCGGCGAGCTTCCGCTGGTGGTGGACGCCTCCTCCTGCACCCTGGGAGTCGCGGAGGAGGTGGTGCCGTATCTGACGGCGGCCAACCGCAAGCTCCACGAGCGGCTGACCATTCTCGACTCGCTGGTGTGGGCCGCCCAGGAACTGCTGCCGCGGCTCACGGTCGAGCAGCGCGTGGCCTCCGCCGTCCTCCACCCCACCTGCTCCATGCGGCACTTGGGTGACGAGGCGGAACTGCGGCAGGTGGCCGAGGCGTGCGCGGAGGAAGTCGTCGTGCCGCTGGATGCCGGATGCTGCGCGTTCGCGGGCGACCGGGGGCTGCTGCACGAGGAGCTGACCGCCTCCGCCACGGCCCGCGAGGCCGCGGAGGTGACCGCCCGCTCCTACGACGCCTACCTTTCGGCCAACCGCACCTGCGAGATCGGCCTCGATCACGCGACGGGCAACCGGGGCTATCACTCCGTCATCCAGGAACTGGAGCGGGCGACCAGGCCCCGCTGAGGCGTCGTCCCGGCGAGCCCTGTGCCGGACCCGCGACGTGGCGTCGTCGGGGCCGGACCCGTGCCGGGCCCGCCCCGACGCGTCCTGCGCGCTATCCGGTGGCGTCCACGTACAGGGCGACCGCGCTCCGGGCAGGGAGCGTCAGCTGCGCCGTGCCGCCGTCGGTGACCTCCACCTTCTGGTCGCAGCCGCCCTGCGCCGAGGCCACGTTGCAGTAGCTGCCTGCGGGCAGCGAGGTCTGGAAGGTCCTGCTCAGCTCCCCGTCGCCGTTGTTGACCGCCACGAAGCCCCGGTCGTCCCGGCTGAAGGAGAGCGCGGCCCCCTCGGACCACCAGTCCTTCAATCCGGCGTCACCGACGGCGTTGCGGAAGCCGACCATGCCGGTGATCTCGGGCTTGGCGTGGTTGCCGGTCCAGCCGCTGCCGCCACTGGGCGGTCCGGCGTCGTTGCCGCTGAACTCGTAGCCGGAGTAGACGTTCGGCGAACCGTAGGGGTGCGCCAGCATGAAGAGGTTGGCCAGGGTGTAGGCGGCGCCGTCCTTGTAGCTGAGGGTGGATCCGTTGCGCTCGGTGTCCCAGTTGTCGACGAACGTACGGGCCGAGCCGCCGGCCAGCTTGCCGTCCCCGATGTTCTGGAGCGAGCCGAGTCCCCCGCCCTGGAAGGCGCTCTTGACGTGACGGCCGTAGCGGAACTCGTCGACGTCCCCGAGGCCGGTGTACTCGTCCGGCTGCACGGCCTCGCCCTCGCCGTGGATGACCTCGCTGACCCAGAAGCCCGGACCCTGGGCCATCTTGCCCTTGATGGCCTCGACATCGGCCGCCGCCATGTGCTTGGCCGCGTCGATGCGGAACCCGGCGACACCGAGGGAGCGCAGGTCGTCGAGGTAGCCGGCGATGGCCGAACGCACCTTGTCGCTTCCGGTGTCCAGGTCCGCGAGGCCCACGAGTTCGCAGTTCTGCACATCGTCGCGGCTGGTGTAGTCCTTGATGTCCCGACGGCACGCGTGGAAGTCGCCGTCCTCATAGGTACCGGGGTAGCCGTACTTGGTGTATCGAGTGCCGCCGGTGCCGGTGCCCGAGCCGGAGGACATGTGGTTGACGACCGCGTCGGCGATCACCTTGACGCCGGCCGCGTCGCAGGCCTTGACCATGTTCTGGAAGTCGGTACGGTCGCCGAGCCGTCCAGCGATCTTGTAGCTGACCGGCTGGTAGGAGGTCCACCACTGGTCACCTTGAATGTGCTCGGTGGCGGGTGAGACCTCGACGTAGCCGTATCCGGCGGGGCCGAGCGTGTCCGTGCACTCCTGGCCGACGGACGCGTACGGCCGCTCGAAGAGGGTGGCTGTGACGGTCTTCTCGCCGGGCGGGTCCGCCTGAGCGTGCCAGGGAGTGGCCGCCATCAGGCCGCCCGCCGCCAGCACTGTGGCCGTACTCGCCCCGAGCAGACGTTTTCTCATCGTGCGGCTCCTTCGTCGTACGGGCACGTGGGGTGCCCGGGAAGGCAGCCAGGCGCCTGGGCCGCCGTGGGGGGTGCGAACGGACCCTGGGGAGCGTGCCGTTCGCGGAGGGTACGGTCCGGAGCCTGCCGCCCGCCCATGGACCCGTCAAGAAGCCGTGCAAAATTTTCCAACTTATTTCTGCAAGAATTTGCGACACGGAAGTCCATCCACGGGCAAAGAGAGTCCAAGTCCCCGCCCTTGCGCATCACTGGTCTCAACCACCAGGGTCCTCAGCGGAGTTCTGGAGTTCCACGCATTCCGACATGCAGAGATCTGCGGGAGGCCCGATGAACGACGACCAAGGATTCAGCCGCCGCTCGGTGTTGCGCACGGCCGGCGCCGCCGGTGCCGGGCTCGGCATCGGCGCACTGGGGACGGGGGCCGCCGAAGCCGCTCCCGGCTCGGCGGACGGCGCCCAGGCGGGACAGACACCTGCCGCACCGCCCCGGCAGGGCAAGACGATGATCGGTGTCCCCTTCGAGAGACGCGGCACCGTCCGGGTCGGCATCATCGGCCTGGGACAGCGCGGCGGCAGCATGATCGACCTGTTCCTCGCACTGGAGGGCGTGAGGGTCACAGCCCTGTGCGACCCGGTGCGCGAGAAGACCGAGAAGGCGGCGAAGAAGGTCACCGCCGCGGGTCAGCCCGCTCCCGCCGTCTACACCAAGGGAGACCACGACTTCGAGAAGCTGTGCGCACGCGGCGACCTGGATTTCGTCTACGTCGCCACCCCGTGGGACTGGCACTTCGAGATGGCCAAGATCGCCATGAAGGCCGGCAAGCATGTGGGCGTCGAGTGTCCCATCGCGCTGGAACTGGACCAGCTGTGGGAACTGGTCGACCTCTCCGAACGGACCCGTAAGCACTGCATGCAGCTGGAGAACTGTGTCTACGGGCAGAACGAGATGCGCGTACTGCGCATGGCACATGAGGGACTCTTCGGAGACCTGCTGCACAGCGCAGGCGCCTACCTCCACGATCTGCGCGGGCTGATGTTCGACCCCGACTACTACGAGGGCCCATGGCGCCGCCTGTGGCACACCCGGCTCAGAGGCGACCTCTACCCGAACCACGGCTTCGGCCCCGCCGCCAACTACATGGACGTCAACCGGGGCGACCGCGCCGTCCGCATCTCGACGTTCGGCTCGCCCTCGCTGGGCCTGGCGGCGTACCGCAAGGAGAACATGCCGCCGGACCACGAGAGCTGGAAGGAGACCTATATCGAGAGCGACATGTCGATAAGTCTTGTCCAGACGGCAAAGGGCCGCGTCATCCGGCTGGAGCACGGCGTCTCCAACCCGCACCCTTACTCCCGCCTCAACGTCCTCGGCGGCACCAAGGGCGTCTTCGAGGACTACCCGCCCCGCATCTACCTGGAGCCGGACATGTCAGGGGACGAGTGGGGCGACTTCGACAAGTACAAGGACCTCGACCACTGGCTCTGGAAGGAGCATGCCAATCCGCCCGGCGGGCACGGCGGCATGGACTACATCATGCTCTTCCGGCTGATGCAGTGCATGCGGCTCGGGCTGGTCCCGGACTTCGACGTCTACGACGCCGCGACCTGGACCTCGCCCGTGCCGCTCAGCCACGCCTCCATCAAGGCACACGGCAAGCCTCAGGAGATCCCCGACTTCACCCGGGGACTGTGGAAGAAGGAGCGCGACGGGGTGGACTCGTCCAAGCCCAAGGAGTGACCGCCGGCGCCCGCCCCGGCCGCGGGTGCCGGGGCGCGTCCGGAGGACCTGGACCCATCCGGGCCTGGGCTCATCGGGGGGCCGGGCTCATCCGGAGCCTCGGTGCATCCGGGGCATGGGGCATGGGGCATGGGCTCATCCGGTGAGCGACGCCTTGTCGCCCATCACGACCACCGGATGCTTGGCCGGATCGAGCGTGCGCAGGAGCGTGCTCATGCCGGATTTGGAGAGGCTCACACAGCCTGACGTGCCGCTGCCGTGATCCATATGCAGCCAAATACTGCCCCCCTTGGCCTGACCCTGCGGACGGGCCGGGTCGAGGGGGCTGGTGCCCTTGACGCGGTTGTAGTCGATGGCGATGACGTGGTCGAAGTCGTGCCGCGTCTTCTTCGGCCAGTACGTGGGCGGCGTGAAGGCCGCGGTGTGCGCGTACGGCAGCTTGGCACCCGGGTCGGAGAGTACGCCGCCCGCGTCGGAGAGGGTGAAGACGCCGACCGGGCTGCGCTTGTCGCCCTGGCGGTGGCTGGGCGTCCAGCCCTTCTTGCCATTGTGCGCGGGCCAGCTGCGCTCCTGGCTCCACTTCTTGCCCTGCCGCGAGTACAGGCGGACCTTCGCGTCGGCCGAGTCCTTGCCCCGGCCCTCCACGGCCACGACCTGGTCGCTCTTGGCCGGGATCTTGGACTGGTACTTGTCACCCACACCGGGGATCTTCGTCGGGTCCTGGACGCGCTCCGCCTTCGCGGACGGCTTGGCACCGCCGGAGCCCCCGGACCCGCCGCCGTCCGCGCCACAGCCGGAGAGTACGACGGCCAGCGCCGTGCCCGCCGCTCCCGCGATGAGGGCCGCCTTGGCCTTGGACCGGGCTCTGACCCTGGCTCCGTCCAGGGCACCTGTCCCTCCCCCGGCCGCCCGGCCCCCGCTGATGGCTGCCGGCGCTGCCGCCTTGCCCTTTGTCCGTCCTGCCCCAGGTATGCGCATGTCCTCCATCGTCGCATTGGCCGGATGCTTGCCGCCGCCGGGAAAACCCGTTGATATTCGGCACGTCACGAAGTCAGCCTTTCACGGCACACCTGGCGCTTTCGAGACGATCTGGAACTCCGTGCAGATTCGCGATCTTCCCTACCCCGACCCGGGTGTTCCGGATGTCCGGTCCGGGTTCCGGCTGCTGCTGTGGCTGGGGCGCGGCCAGCTGGGCGGCCAGCTCAAGGCGCTCGCCTGGGGTGTGCTGCATCTGGCCGCCATCGCCTCGTTCCCGGTGGTGGCGGGGGTCGCGGTGAACGCCGTGGTGGACCGCTCGGGTGACCGGCTCGCGCTGACGGGTGCCCTGCTGCTCGCCGTCACTTTGGCCGTGGCGGTGGGCGAGACGATGCTGCACCGCGTGGCGGTGACCAACTGGATCACCGCAGCCGCGCGGGTCCAGCAACTGCTGGCCCGGCGCACGGCGGAGCTGGGCGCGACGCTCACCCGGCGCGTGGCGGCGGGTGAGGTGGTCGCGGTCTCCACGGGTGACATCGAGCGCATCGGATGGTGTGTCGAGGCCGTCTCACGGTTCAGCGCGGCGCTGCTGACGACACTCGGTGTCTGCGCGGCGCTGACGGTCTACCAGCCGCAACTGGGACTTCTCGCCTGTGCGGGAATGCTCGCCCTGGCGCTGACCGTACTGCCGCTGCTGCCCAGGGCCACCCGGCGCGCCGACGTGCAGCGCGAGCGGGCGGGGCGGGCGACAGAACTGGCCGCCGACACGGTCGCCGGGCTGCGCGTCCTGCGCGGCATCGGGGGCGAGGACCTCTTCCTCACGCGGTACCGCGCGGTCTCCCAGCAGGCACGGCACGCTGCCGTGCGGACGGCACGCATGTGGTCGTTCATAGAGGCGCTGCAAGTCGCCCTGCCGGGGCTGCTGTTGGTGGGGGTGGTGTGGTACGGCACACGGCTGGCCCTTGAGGGCCGCATCGCCGTCGGCGAGCTGGTCACGGTCTACGGCGCGGTGACCTTCCTGCTGGTGCCTCTCCAGCTCTTCAGCGAGTTCGCCATGTCGTACTCCTTCTCCCGCCCCTCCGCCGCCCGCGCGGCCCGCGTACTGGCGCTGCGCAGGCCGGAGGCGACGGACGCGGGCTCCGCCAGTGCCGGCGGGGACGCTGACGACGCCGGGAGGCGTGCGTCGGACGGTGAGAAGGGGGAGAAGGAGGCGTCGGACGGCGAGAGGCGGGCGCTGGACGGCAAAGGACAGGTGCTGGACAGCGAAGGTGCGGTGCTGAACAGCGAAGGTGCGGTGCTGGACAGCAAAGGGCCCGAGGCTCTTCGCGAAGGAAGTGCGGGCCGTGGGGGGCTCTACGATCCGGTCACCGGTCTCCATGCCCCGCCGGGGCGGCTCACCGCTGTGGTGTGCGACCCCGACGCGGCCGGACGCCTCGCCGAGCGGCTCGGAGGCCACCCGCTCTCGGTCTCCCCGGAATCCGCCGCCTCGGCAGTGCTCGACGGAGCTCCTCTGGACGCGATGCCTCTGGAGCAGGCCCGTACCCGCGTACTCGTTCAGGACAAGGACCCCGTCCTGCTCTCCGGCACTCTCGCCGAGCTGTTCGACGTTCCCGCCTCCGGTGCTGTGCCGGCCGAGCAGGCCCTGGAGACGGCACAGTGCGCCGATGTCCTGACGGCGCTCGTCCAAGGCAGCCCCGACGCGGAGGGCGATCCCATGCGGGCGCGCATCACCGAACGGGGGCGCTCCCTGTCCGGCGGGCAGCGCCAGCGCCTCGCCCTCGCACGGTCGCTGCTCACAGACCCGGAGGTGCTCGTGCTGGACGAGCCCACTTCCGCCGTCGACTCCCACACCGAGGCCCGTATCGCCCGCGCTCTGGGACAGCTCAGGTCCGGCCGTACCACCGTGGTTCTCACCTCCAGTCCGCTGCTGCTGGACCGAGCCGACCACGCCGTCCTCATCCTCGACGGCACCGCTGCGGCGAGCGGCACCCACCACGAACTGCTCCGCTCCGACGCGGCGTACCGGGCCGCCGTCACCCGCGCACCGGAGAACCACGAATCGGAGCGCCACCGAACGGAGAACCCCAGACCGAAGGAGCCGAGTCCGCATGAGCGCGAACACCGCACGGCACGCGCCTGAGGGGCGGGGCGCGGAGCAGGCGCGGCGCCCCCGCGGGTTCGGCGTGCCCGCGCCCGAGTACGACCCCTCCGCCCCGGAGGACGTCACCACCCTCCCGGTGGGCTCCCCCGCCACGGTCCGCTCCTATGCGAGAGAGCTGCTGCGGCGGCACCGCCGTACGTTCGTGCTGCTGGTCCTCGTGAACAGTGTCGCGGTCATCGCTTCGATGGCGGGGCCACTGCTGCTGGGCGGGCTGGTCGACGATCTGGCCGCCGGCCATCGCGATCTGGGGCTGGGGCGGGTCACGCTGGTGTTCGCCCTGGCGCTGCTCGTCCAGACGGTCTTCACCCAGCAGGTGCGGCTGCGCGGGGCGATGCTGGGCGAGGAGATGCTGGCCGACCTGCGCGAGGACTTCCTCGTACGCTCGGTCGGTCTGCCACCGGGAGTGCTGGAGCGCGCGGGCACCGGGGATCTGCTTTCCCGCATCACCACCGACATCGACCGGCTGGGCGACGCCATGCGCAAGGCGGTACCGCAGCTGGCCATCGCGGTGGTGTGGACGGCGCTGCTGCTGGCTGCCCTCTGTATCACCGCGCCACCGCTGGCACTGACCGTGCTGATCGCGCTGCCCGTGCTGGTGCCCGGCTGCTACTGGTATTTCCGCCGCGCGGCGCACGCCTACCGCGCCGAGTCCGCCGGCTACGCGGCCGTGGCCGCCGCCCTCGCGGAGAGCGTGGACGCGGGCAGGACGGTGGAGGCGCACCGGCTCGGCGGCCGGCGGGTGGCGCTGTCCGAGCGGAGGATCGCGGAGTGGACGGCTTGGGAGCGCAGGACGCTGTGGCTGCGCAGCGTCCTCTTCCCCACCGTCAACCTCAGCAACATGCTGATCATGGGCGGGGTGCTGGTGCTCGGCGGGATCCTCGTCCTCCACGGGTGGCTCGGCGTCGGACAGCTGACCACGGGCGCGCTGCTGGCCCAGATGCTGGTGGAGCCGGTCGGGCTCATCCTGCGCTGGTACGACGAACTCCAGGTCGCCCAGGTGTCGCTGGCCCGCCTCGTCGGCGTGCGGGAGATCGAGCCGGACGGTAGCGACAGCGCGCGCTCTCCCCAGGACAGGACGATGCAAGCTTCGAGGGTGCGGTTCGGCTACCACGAAGGCGTCGACGTGCTGCACGAAGTCACCCTGAAGGTCGCGCCGGGCTCGCGGGTGGCGCTGGTCGGTCCCTCGGGCGCGGGCAAGTCCACCCTGGGACGGCTGCTGGCCGGGATCTACGCTCCGCGGCGCGGGGAGGTCACGCTCGGCGGCTCGGAGCTGAGCGGGATGTCGGCCGAGGCGATCCGCCGCCATGTCGCACTGGTCAACCAGGAGCACCACGTCTTCGTCGGTTCCCTGCGCGACAACCTCCTCCTGGCCCGCCAGGACGCCGGGGACGCCGAGCTGTGGGCCGCCCTGGGCGCCATGGACGCGGACGGGTGGGCGCGGGCGCTGGGCGCCGGGCTGGACAGCGAGGTGGGCTCGGGCGGGCTCGTCGTCACCCCGGCCCAGGCCCAGCAGATCGCGCTGGCCCGGCTCGTGCTGGCCGACCCGCACACGCTCGTGCTGGACGAGGCGACCTCGCTGCTCGATCCGCGCGCCGCACGGGACTTGGAGCGTTCGCTCGCACAGGTCCTGGAAGGGCGGACGGTGGTGGCCATCGCACACCGTCTGCACACCGCACATGACGCGGACGTGATCGCCGTGGTGGAGGACGGCCGTATCAGCGAACTGGGCAGCCACGACGAGCTGGTGGCCGCCGACGGCCCGTACGCCGCCTTGTGGCGATCCTGGCACGGGTGAGGGTGCGGCCCGGCTCAGCCTCCTATGAACCCCAGCGCGACCAGGCTGCCGACGCCACCGAGCAGCATGAAGGCGGGCATCAGTATGTTGCTCTCCACCCAGGCACCCGCGCGGAAGCGCATGAACCGGGGTGTGCCCAGCGGATACCAGCGCTTGCCCGCTATCGGGATCGGCCACAGAAACGGGCAGCCGGAGACCGTGAGGGCGTCCCCGATGTTGTGCACCATCGACCCGAGCACGATCGGCAGGCCCAGCCAGAGATATTCCTGACCGTCCCCGGTGAACAGCCAGTCCGAGCCGTTGCCCGGCTGGTCCAGCACCCCAGCCAGGATCCAGGCGCCGGCGGCACCCAGCAGCCACACCAGCACGTCGCTGGAGACCCGCGCCATCCGCCACAGCAGCCCTTCGACGGCCAGCACCATGTGGATGAACAGGATGACCAGCACAGCCCACCGGTCCCAGAAGACAGCAGCGGCCGAGAAACCCGCGCCTATGAAGACGGCCCAGGGCCAGGTGTGGGTGAGCGTGCGGTGCCCTCCTGAACGGCGTCGCTCCCCTCTGGAGCGGGTGCCGTTGTAGACGGCGGTGGACAGCACGTCGATCACCCCGCACAGCGCGTGCGAGATCGGTCCGAAGGCCCGTGAGATGGTCGCGGACTTCTGGTCCAGGTCCGGAGCCAGAGCGGCGCCGGCGCAGATCAGCGCGCCCACGACCACCACCGGCCACGGCATCGGATGATCCAGCGCCGCCGCCGCTGCCCCCACTCCCAGCCAGGCAGCGGCTCCCGACAGCGAGTGCGCCGGTCCCATCATGCGTATCCCCGCCCTGTCCTGTGTGTCGCGTCTGTCGCGGTTCCGCCGCCGGGCGCGTGTCTGCCGTCAGGGAACCGTCCGGTACGCGGAAGGTGCCCGGCGCACTCGTCCCGCGCTTCTCAGGTTCTGACGCCCGGTCGGCGACACAGCGTAGCGCTGAATGATCACGCGCAGACCACCGGTTCCCTGATCGGAGACCACAGAAGGCAGTATGGGGGGCGTGACAGCCACCCTTATCGATCAGATGCCGAGCGACGCCGATCCTGATGCCCTCTTCGAGACCTTCTCCAGTTGGGCGGAGGAGCGCGGTATCTCTTTGTACCCCGCCCAGGAGGAGGCGCTGATCGAGGTGGTCTCGGGGGCGAACGTGATCTTGTCGACCCCGACGGGCTCGGGCAAGAGTCTGGTCGCCGCGGGGGCTCACTACACCGCGCTCGCCCAGGACAAGGTCACCTTCTACACCGCGCCGATCAAGGCGCTGGTCTCGGAGAAGTTCTTCGACCTGTGCAAGCTCTTCGGCACCGAGAACGTCGGCATGCTCACCGGTGACGCCTCGGTCAACGCGGACGCGCCCGTCATCTGCTGCACGGCCGAGGTGCTGGCTTCCATCGCGCTGCGCGACGGGGCTGACGCCGACATCGGCCAGGTCGTGATGGACGAGTTCCACTTCTACGCCGAGCCGGATCGTGGCTGGGCCTGGCAGATCCCGCTGCTGGAGCTGCCCCAGGTGCAGTTCGTTCTCATGTCGGCGACGCTGGGTGATGTCAGCCGCTTCGAGGAGGACCTGACGCGCCGCACGGGAAAGCCGACCGCCGTGGTGCGCTCCGCCACCCGCCCAGTGCCGCTCTCGTACGAATACCGCACGACGACCCTGACCGAGACGCTGACCGAACTTCTGGAGACCCATCAGGCTCCGGTCTACATCGTGCACTTCACCCAGGCGCAGGCGGTGGAGCGGGCGCAGGCCCTGATGAGTATCAACATGTCGACCCGCGCGGAGAAGGACGAGATCGCCAAGGTCATCGGCAACTTCCGCTTCACGACGAAGTTCGGCCGTAACCTGTCGCGCTACGTCAGGCACGGCATCGGCGTGCACCACGCGGGCATGCTGCCCAAATACCGGCGCCTGGTGGAGCGCCTCGCCCAGGCCGGCCTGCTGAAGGTCATCTGTGGCACCGACACTCTGGGCGTCGGGGTCAACGTCCCCATCCGCACCGTCTTGTTCACGGCTTTGTCCAAGTACGACGGCAGCCGGGTACGGACGCTGCGTGCCCGCGAGTTCCACCAGATCGCGGGGCGCGCGGGGCGCGCGGGATTCGACACCTCGGGTTTCGTCGTCGCCCAGGCGCCCGAGCACGTGGTGGAGAACGAGAAGGCGCTCGCCAAGGCCGGGGACGATCCGAAGAAGCGCCGCAAGGTCGTGCGCAAAAAGGCACCCGAGGGTTTCGTCAACTGGAGCCACCAGACCTTCGAGAAGCTGATCGCCTCCGAGCCGGAGCCGCTGAACTCCCGCTTCCGGGTCACTCACGCGATGCTGCTGTCGGTGATCGCCCGGCCCGGCAACGCGTTCGTCCAGATGCGGAAGCTGCTGGAGGACAACCACGAGGACCGCCGCTCCCAGCTGCGGCACATCCGGCGGGCCATCGCCATCTACCGCTCCCTGCTGGACGGCGGCATCGTCGAGCGGCTGGAGGAGCCGGACGCCGAGGGCCGCACCATCCGACTGACCGTGGATCTCCAGCAGAACTTCGCCCTCAACCAGCCACTGTCCACCTTCGCGCTCGCCGCCTTCGAGCTTCTGGACCCCGAATCGCCCTCCTACGCGCTGGACATGGTCTCCGTCGTGGAATCCACTCTGGATGATCCGCGTCAGATCCTGGCCGCGCAGATGAACAAGGCCAAGGGCGAGGCCGTGGCGCAGATGAAGGCCGACGGGATCGAGTACGAGGAGCGGATGGAGCGGCTGATGGACATCGGCTACCCCCAGCCGCTGGAGGAACTGCTCTTCCACGCCTACGGGCTGTACCGCAAGTCCCACCCGTGGGTCGGTGACCACCCGCTGTCGCCGAAGTCGGTCATCCGCGACATGTACGAACGGGCGATGACCTTCGGCGAGTTCGTCTCCTTCTACGAACTCGCCCGCACCGAGGGCATCGTCCTGCGCTACCTGGCCAGCGCCTACAAGGCCCTGGAGCACACCGTCCCGGACGACCTGAAGTCGGAGGACTTCGAGGACATCATCGAGTGGCTCGGAGAGATGGTCAGGCAGGTCGACTCCAGCCTGCTGGACGAGTGGGAGCAGCTGGCCAACCCGGAGGACGAGACCGCCGAGGAGGCCCAGGAGCGCGCCGACCAGGTCAAGCCGGTCACGGCGAACCCGCGCGCCTTCCGGGTCCTGGTGCGCAACGCGATGTTCCGCAGGGTGGAGCTGGCCGCCCTCGACAAGGTGGCGGAGCTGGGCGATCTGGACGGTGAGGCGGGCTGGGACACGGACGCCTGGGCCGAGGCAATGGACTCCTACTGGGACGAGTACGAGGACCTGGGGACGGGCCCCGACGCCCGCGGTCCGAAACTGCTGCGGATCGAGGAGGTGCCGGAGGACCGGCTGTGGCGCGTCCGGCAGACTTTCGCCGATCCTCGTGGCGATCATGACTGGGGCATCTCGGCCGAGGTCGATCTTGTCGCCTCGGACGAGGAGGGGCGCGCGGTGGTCAAGGTGACCGACGTGGGCCAGCTGTGAGCACGGCACCGCACGCGGGGAACGCGTCGCAAGCGAGAGAGGACCTGATGACATGACCGGGCCCAGTCCCGCCGAACGCCTTGTCGACCTGCTGAACCTGGAAGAGATCGACCTCAACATCTTCCGTGGCCACAGCCCCGAGGAATCCCTCCAGCGGGTCTTCGGCGGCCAGGTCGCGGGGCAGGCGCTCGTGGCGGCAGGCCGCACCGTTGACGACCGGCGGCCGGTGCACTCGCTCCATGCGTACTTCCTCCGCCCGGGCATCCCCGGGGTCCCCATCGTGTACCAGGTGGAGCGGGTCAGGGACGGCAGGTCTTTCACCACCCGCCGGGTCATCGCCGTCCAGCGCGGCCGGACCATCTTCAATCTGACTGCCTCCTTCCACCATCCCGAACCTGGGTTCGAGCACCAGCTGCCGATGCCCGACGTGCCCGATCCCGAGAGCCTGCCGAAGCTCGCGGACGAGATCCGCGAGCATCTGGGCTCGCTTCCTGTGCCGTTGGAGCGCATGGCCCGCCGCCAAGCCTTCGATCTGCGCTATGTGGAGCGGCTGCGCTGGAGCCCTGCCGAGCTGAAGGGCGTCGAGCCGCGCAGCGCCGTGTGGATGCGCGCCATCGGCTCACTCGGTGAGGACCCGCTGGTGCACACCTGCGCGCTGACCTATGCCAGCGACATGACGCTGCTGGACGCGGTGCGCCTCCCCGTCGAGCCGCTGTGGGGGCCGAGGGGCTTCGACACCGCCTCGCTGGACCACGCGATGTGGTTCCACCGGCCGTTCCGCGCCGACGAGTGGTTCCTCTACCAGCAGGAGTCACCCATCGCCACGGGTGCGCGTGGGCTGGCGCGGGGCCAGATCTACGACCGCGAGGGCAAATTGATCGTTTCGGTGATGCAGGAGGGGCTCTTCCGCCCGCACGCGCCGGACCAGCCCGCACCTCCTCAGCGGCAGCCCCAGCCTCAGCAGTAGGGCCGGACACCCCGCTGACCGGCCAGCGCGCGCTCGCCCGCTCCGTCGGCCTTTTCCACGGGCGCCGCGCCCGCGTAGGCCGTTCACCGAGCCGGGCGCACTGCGGGCTTCTCCCTCCGCCCTCGCAGGGACCAGCGCCTTCGCTGCCCAGCCGCCGTCGGAGGCGCCGTCACCGGATGCGGAGTGCCGGGATCCGGCCGTGCGGAGCCGGGCGCGGCCTCGGGCAGCGCCGGGTCCGCGAGTGCAGGCGCGGGCGCGCCTTCGGTGACCGGCCTCTCCTCGGGTTCCGTACGCGCGTCCGCGGCGCGGGCGGTCTCCAGGTCGGCGTGGAGCATCAGCCGGAGCCAGCGAATCTCCTCCTCGCCTTCGGCCAGGCAGACTTCCTCCAGCGCGTCCCTCGTGGCCTCCGACTCGCTGCGCCCCTCCACCAGCCGCGGCCGAAGCACCGCCAGCCGCGCACGCTCACCGGGGTCGGGCACGGTCTGTGCCAGCGTGTCGTCATCCAGCACACTCGCCCGCACCGCCGCACGCTCCCACGGGCTGCCTGCCTGAGAGGCGAGCTGCCGCACCCGGCGGCTGCGCCAGCGGCCCGCCCGGTGATCGGCACCGTGATCCAGCCCGGCCCGCAGCCCCTCGGCCAGCCGCCCTGCCAGCAGCGCCGGGTTCCGCTCGCCGAATTCCCTCAGCTCCTCGGCGAGATAGAGCCAGACGACGTTGCGATAGCGGTTGACGTAGAGCTTCACCGGGCTGAAGCAGCCTGCCCGCGCCAGACGTACGAAGCGGGAAGGACTGATGGCCAGCAGCTCCGACGCCTCCCCCGTCCCGACGACCCGCAGCCGCTCGCGCAGACTGTCGGGGAAGCCCTCTGCGCTGTGCAAACGGTCGAGCTCCTCGCGCGCCACCCTGCGGGGACCTCCCGGAGCCCCTGGCACGGTGCGGACCTCGCCCGTCTGCACCGCCAACTCCAGCTCCCTGGGCCGCAGACCCAACTCCTTCGCAGCCGCGCGCAGCCCTACGTTCGCCGTGCTCCCCACGGCGCTTCCGGCACGGTCCTGTGCGAACTCCATTCGCATGTCGTCATCCCCCGCTGTCGTCCAACTACCTTGCGCAACGACGATAGCGGGCCGCCGGCCTCCCCCGCAGAGCCTGTGGATAACTTTGCAGAACCGCAGCTCAGGTGCCGTTCCGCACTCCAACGCCCAGGTGTTCACCGACCCGGTTCACCAACAGCGTCATCTCGTAGGCGACCTGGCCGATATCGGCTTCGGCGCCCGCGAGCACGCACAGACAGCTCCCGTCCCCCGCCGCCGTCACGAAAAGCACTCCCTCATCGAACTCGATCATGGTCTGGCGTACCCGCCCGGCTCTGAAGTGCTGTCCGGACCCCTTGGCCAAGCTATGGAGGCCGGAGGAGACCGCCGCCAGGTGTTCCGCGTCCTCGCGGTCGAGGTCGTGACTGCTGCCCGTTACGAGTCCGTCGTTGGAGAGGACCAGCGCGTGCCGGACCGACGAGATCCGCTTCGTTAGGTCGTCCAGCAACCAGTCGAGTCCCGTGTTCAGTGCCACCCCGCTGCCCCCTAATCCTCTGCATCTGCCGTGCCACCCTTACCCACGAGAGCACCCTGAGCAACCACTGGGCATCCTTCGGCCGGGCCTGGTTACACCCCTGTCGCTCCTGTCACAGACACGTCGAAGAAGGGGGACCCGGACCGCCGTCGCACGGCATGTTCGAGCAGGCGGACGAGTACCTCCTTGGCCGCGTCGCGATCACGCGCGTCACACAGCACCACGGGGGTCCCACCCCGCAGGTCCAGCGCCGCCAAGACCTCCTGGGCCGAGTGGGAGCGGTCGGTGGCACAGCAGTTGACGAGGACGACGAATGGGATACTCCGGTGCTCGAAGTAGTCGACGGCCGGGAAACACCTCTCCAGGCTGCGGGTGTCCGCGAGCACCACCGCTCCCAGCGCGCCGGCCGCCAGTTCGTCCCACAGGTACCAGAACCGTTCATGGGCGCATGCGGCGAAGAGGTACAGTGCAGGACCGTCGGCCAGCGCAACCCGTCCGAACTCCAGGACGACGGTGCGCCCTCCCGGCGCTTCGGCACGCAGAGCGTGCGGTGAGCTCAGGGCACGGATAAAGCTGGTCTTGCCCGCTCCCGGTGCACCCGCGACCAGCACTTTCAGCGCCGTTCGTCCCTCCTCGAACCGTGTGCCCGCTCCGTCAGAGTGCCCGGATGCCATCAATGACCT
This sequence comes from Streptomyces sp. NBC_01775, assembly GCF_035917675.1. Classification (NCBI taxonomy): domain Bacteria; kingdom Bacillati; phylum Actinomycetota; class Actinomycetes; order Kitasatosporales; family Streptomycetaceae; genus Streptomyces; species Streptomyces sp. NBC_01775. The sequence goes on from NZ_CP109104.1 coordinate 431,145, forward strand.
CGCTCAGAACAGCTGCATCTGCCGGGCGGCTGGGCACGAACGAACCGGGTGGGCGGACGCTCACATGGCCGCGCCGGTGCAGATCACCGAGCAGGACCCGCACCACGCCCAAGGGCAGGGCCGTAGCCGCCGCCAGCTCGGCCAGCGAAAGCGGTCCCTGCGCGCAGATGTCGAGCAGCGTCTCGTGCTGAGGGCCGAGCATCCGGTCGGCCACCCCTTTGGAGACGGCCTCTATCCCGGCCAGCAGATCCAGCTCCACGGGCTCCCCGCCCTCCTCGTCCGCGGTGTAGGGGCGAGCGACCGGACCGGCCGCCGCGTCGTACCACCGGTCCTCTCCGCGGCCCCTCACCGGCCGAGGACGCCTGGGAACCGGAGAGCGGGAACATGCGCCGGGCTGGGCCGGGACCGCGACGAGAGGATTCCGGATGCCCTCGAACGCTCAGGGGAATCAGCCGTTCTGCGTCCGTGCGGATCGGTCAGGTGTCTCATGGTGAGGGACGCTAGTTCGGAAGGGAGAGCACGCCGGGGGCATTACGGAAGCAGCCGGAATTCGACAGGGAGATGTACGCCGTCGACCGGTCTGGTTCCGTACCTGAAGATCTGAGGCGCGATGATGGCCGGATGGAGCACCGCATGACAGAAGGCAGAGCAGCGGTACGGGCATTCTTCACCGAGCGGGCCGCCCACTGGGACGCGCGCTTCCCCCACGACGGACCGGCCTACGCGGCGGCGGTGGCGGCGCTGGATCTGCCACGCGGGGCCTCGGTGCTGGACGCGGGCTGCGGCACCGGGCGGGCGCTGCCCACACTGCGGCAAGCTGTCGGGCAAGAGGGCACGGTGCTGGGCGCCGATCTCACCCCGGCGATGCTGGACGAGGCCGTACGCAAGGGACGCGGTCGCGACGCCGCCCTCGTGATCGCGGATGTCTCCCAGCTTCCGCTGGGCGACGATCGGCTGGACGCCGTCTTCGGCGCCGGACTCATCTCACACCTGCCAGGTGCGGAGAGCGGACTTCGGGAACTCGCCCGCGTCGTACGCCCCGAGGGGCAGCTCGCGCTCTTCCATCCGGTGGGACGAGCCGCCCTCGCGGCCCGTCAGGGGCGGCAGATCACCCCCGACGATGTGCGGGCGGAGCCTGTGCTGCGCCCGCTGCTGGCCGCTGCCGGATGGCGGCTGGTGTCGTATGTGGACGAGGACGACCGCTATCTCGCACTGGCGGTACGGGAGTCGCGGGGCTCTTGACGGGTCGAAGCGCATTCCGCCCCGTCAGGTCCCTCCTTCAGGGGTTCTTCTGTCCCCTGATGTGCCGCACCGGGCAAGCGGAAGGCCCCTGGCCGCCCTTGCCCTGGGCACGGCCGTCCTCCCCGGGTTCCTGGCCGTTGCCCGGGAAAGTGCCGAGGCCTGCGAGACGGTAGCCCTTCGGGTAGCCCGGGTAGCTCTTGATCTCCGGGTTCTGCCGCGCGAAGTGCGGGCGACGGCGGGGCGGCATCAGCCGCACGCCGCGCCCCCGCAGCCTCAGCGCTGCGCGTACCAGCCGACGGGTGGCCGCACTGGGCTGCTCATAGCGGAAGGCCCGCAACAGCGAGTCGTCCAGCAGTGCCGTGCTCGCGCTCCGTACCAGCGGCGCGAGCGGAGCCGGGTACCAGGAAGCCATCAGTGCGAGTGTGGCGTCCGAGACCTGCCGTGCGCGCTCGTCCCAGCCGAAGTGCGCGTCCTCATAGTCATCCAGACACTTCTCGAACTCCTCATAGGTGCGCGGCGGCTCCTGGATTCCCATGTGCCGTCCCAGGGTGCGGTAGTAGTACGCGGTCGCGCTCAGTTCGTGGCCGGTGAGGCGGCGCCATCCGAATGCGTCGAGCCAGCGCTTCGGCATCACCACGAAGGTGCACAGCACGTAGCGCATGTCGTCGTTGGAGATCTCGTAGGAGCGGTGCATCCGATTGATCCGCCGGATGGCGGTGCGTCCGTTGACGCTGTCGAAGCCGTGCTCGACGACGGCGTCCAGGAGAAGCACGGTGTCGTCGTAGCGCTTCTGGGGCCGGTCCGTCAGCTCCGCCGTCTCGGCCAGCAGCCGTCCGATGCTGGGCACGGCGTAGGTGCGGTAGAGGGCTACTTCAAGTGCACGGGCGAGGTCCCAGGGAAATTCGTACACCGCGATCAGACGGTAGATCTCGTGACAGTCCTTCTCCGGGTCGAGCCGCAGAATGTGCTTCAACCGGTCGTAACGCCGCACGTCACGTCCTCCTCCTGTCGGATTCCCGCGTCTGTTGCGGAACCGCTCTTGAGGCTATGGTCACCGGAATCCGATGCGAAGGGGAGACTGTTGGTGGCCGCCGACGAGGAAGACGCGCTCTATGTGCTGACCGCCGTGCTGCTGACCCCGGCACAGTTCCCCAGCGTGCTGGGCGACGACTACCCGGAGGTCTGCGCCACGCTGGGCCTGGAGCCTTACGCCGAAGGCTACGGGCTCGTACTGGGGCAGGACGGGGCCGGAGCGCGGTGGACCGTGGTGAGCGAGGACGTGACTCTGGTGGCGTGCGCCATCGCCGCCTGGGACTGCGGGATGGACTACGACCTGTCTCCCGATGACCGCAGCGTCGTCGCGGTCATGCCGGGTTGGCCCCTCTCGCTGGCGGTAGCGGCACCGGACGTCCCGGAGCCGCACGACCCCCCGCCTGAGGAAGGGCAGGCCGGCGAATGGGCGGTGCTCTCTCCTCCGGACACCTCTCGATGGGGCCCGGCGCAGCGGCGGCTGGGTGCTGACGAGATTGCGCTCCAGTGGGCGCAGTGGCGCGAACAGGCCGAGGCCGACGTGGAGTTCGTCGAGACGGGTGAGGAGCTCGACGGCGAGGTGCGGCGAGTACTGGAGGAGGTGTGGGCGTATATCGAGACCCCGCCACCGCCCGGGCGGATCCGGTCCGCCTTCGCCTCGGGTGAGGCGCGCACGCTGCGCGCGGACGGCCCGGGATGGAGCGTCGTCGCGCGCACGGACGACATCGCGTTCGTCCTGCTCGACGGGGCGCCCGGCGAAGTACAGCCGGTGGGGCGAGGCCGCGAGCTGCCGCGACTGCTCACAGCCCTCGACGGCATCGCGGTGCGCCCCGCCGCGTGATGACGCTCGCCACGGCTCCGGACGAAGGCTCGCCCAGAGTCAGCGGCCGAGCTCCTTCCGGCCGACCCTGCGGAGCCTGCGCCGCTGCGAGGGGTCCAGCGTCAGGTAAGCGACTGCCGGCACGCCGACGATCACCAGCAGCGCGATCCAGAACGACGTCAGCCACCACAGGAGCAGCCCTACGGCCACCCCGCCGACGGCGATCTTGCCTCGGTTGGTCATCTCGATCCCTCCTCCCGCGCGGCTGCGGCTGCCGCTCTTCGAACAGCAACACCCGCCACTCATTCCATTGAACGCCATCCGGGCCGGATAGGTTCCATTCGCGTTTCCCGCCGCTGCCGCGTGTGGGGTACCCTCGGCCGCTCGTTCCCGCTAGTCAAATTTGAGGAATGCTTCAGTACTGTGGCAGAGATCCTGGCAACGCCCTCCTGGACATCCCATCTCACCCACTGCGCGGCGGTGCTTCTCCCCGCCGATCCACCACGCAGCTCACAAATCGCCTTCTGGCACCCGGACGGTGCACCGCCCGTGTCTGCCACCGCCGAGGAAAACCTCCACCGGATGCCTGGCGCGCCCGAAGAGCACCCGGCATCCGGACAGCCGGGCCGCCTCCGGGAGCTGACCGTCGTGGTCCCCGATGACGGGGGCACCCCGGGCATCCGCACAGTGCCCGCCGTATTGCTGTCCGTGGACGAGGCCCTGCCTGTGCTCACCCGGGCGCACGCCGCCGGTCCGGGCGACGCCTCCGGCACCGGAAGCAGCGCCGCCTTCTGGGGCGCTCTCGCACTGCACGCGCTACGGCTCGCCGCTCTGGGCAGACTGTTGCCCGGCCTGAGCCCGGCGGGGCACGACGCCTGGCGCTTCGGACCACTCGGCGCCGAGGACAATTCCGTACTGGAGGAGTTCGCCGCCGCGATGCCGCCGTACGCACACGCGGTGCCGCTGTCCGCCGCCGGGCCGCCGCGGATGCCTTCTCCCGGGCCGCTGGTGCGCGCGTTCCTGGACGCCGTCGCCGACGGGCTGCCCCGCACACCCGCCGCGCCGCTGGCCGCCGGGGGTCCGGCCTTCGCCGGTGAACAGCCGCGGAAGATTCCCGAGCTGCGGGAGTGGGCCGCCGACGTGGCCGCCGGAATCGACGCCGGCGTGCGGCTGTCGCTCCGCGTCGAGATCAGTGGAATCCCCTCGGCTGAGGCAGCCCCGGGCGAGGCGGCAGAGCAGGGCGCAGCGCCGGGGACGGGCCAGGAGGCTCCCGGCCGTTTCCGTGGCGTTCTGCAACTGCACTCGGCGGCGGACAGCACCTTGGTCGCCGACGCGGCCGAGGTCTGGGCCGGTACGTCGCACACCGCCGTGCGTTTCGGCCCAGGGGTGCGCACCGAGACGCTGCTGACCTTGCGCAGGGCTGCGGCGGCCTGGGAGGCGCTCGCGCCACTGCTGTCCGCCGCTGTGCCCGATGCCATCGAGCTGGCCGACGAGGAGATCGCCGAACTGCTGAGCGGCTCGGTGACACGGGCTTTGGCTGCGGCAGGTGTGCGCGTCCACTGGCCACGTGAGTTCGCCCGCTCCCTGACTGCCCGTGCGGTGGTCGGCCCCGGCGACAGTGCGGCCGAGGACGCCGCAGCGGGCAGCGACGACCGGGCCGAGGGCCCGGGTCTGCCCTCCGTACTCTCACCCGACGCGCTCCTCAGCTTCGACTGGCGGTTCGCGATCGGCGGCCAGGAGGTCTCCCGCGAGGAGCTGGACCAGCTGGCCGAGGCAGGCCGGCCCTTGGTCCGGCTGCGTGACCAGTGGGTGCTCATCGACCCCGAAGAGGTCCGCAGGGCCGGGAGCCGCCAGGACCACAAGGTCCGCACGCTGGACGCGCTCGGCGCTGTCCTCACCGGCGCCACGGAGCAGGACGGTGAGCGGGTCGAGGTCCAGGCCACCGGATGGCTGGAGGCGCTCCGCGAACGCCTGGCCGACCCGGAACGCCGCGACGAGCCCCCGCTGCCGCCTCCCGCGCAGCTGAGGGCAACGCTGCGGGACTACCAACTGCGGGGCCTGGACTGGCTGCACCGGATGACTTCCCTCGGCCTCGGCGCCTGCCTCGCCGACGACATGGGGCTCGGCAAGACCATCACGCTGATCGCCCTGCACCTGCGCCGCCAGCACACCCCGGCCACCGCGGGTCCGGCGCTGGTGGTGTGCCCCGCCTCCCTCATGGGCAACTGGCAGCGCGAGATCGAACGGTTCGCACCGGATACTCCGGTACGCCGCTACCACGGTGCCGCACGTGGTCTGGAGGATCTGCGCGACGGCGAGTTCGTGCTGACGACCTACGGGACGATGCGGCTGGACGCCGAACGCCTGACAGGCGGAGCGGACGGCTCCTGGGGCATGGTCGTCGCCGATGAGGCACAGCACGTCAAGAACCCCTTCGCCGCGACGGCCAAGGCCCTGCGTACCCTGCCCGCGCGTGCCAGGGTCGCGCTGACCGGCACGCCCGTGGAGAACAACCTCTCCGAGCTGTGGTCGGTCCTGGACTGGACGACGCCCGGCCTGCTGGGCCGGCTCGGCACCTTCCGCAGGCGCTACGCCGACGCTGCCGAAGGCGGCGACCCGGCAGCCGCCGAACAACTGGCCCGGCTTGTGGGGCCGTTCCTGCTGCGCCGCCTCAAGACGGACCCGGGCATCGCCCCCGAGCTGCCGGCGAAGACCGAGACCGACCGCGCTGTCGCGCTGACCCCCGAACAGGCCGGGCTCTACGAGGCCGTCGTCCGTGAGAGTCTCGCCGAGCTGAGCGGAACCGACGGCTTCGCCCGGCGCGGCCTGGTGGTCAAGCTGCTCACCTCGCTCAAGCAGATCTGCAACCATCCGGTGCAGTACCTCAAGGAGGAGAGCGGACGGCTGCCGGGCCGCTCGGGCAAGCTGGAGCTGCTGGACGAGTTGCTGGACACGATGCTGGCCGAGAACACCGGTGTGCTCGTGTTCACCCAGTACGTCCAGATGGCGCACCTGCTGGAGCGTCACCTGGCGGACCGGGGCGTTCCGACGCAGTGCCTGCACGGCGGGACGCCCGTCGCCCGGCGCGAGGAGATGGTCCGCCGCTTCCAGGAGGGCTCGGCCCCTGTCTTCCTGCTCTCCCTCAAGGCGGCCGGGACGGGGCTCAATCTGACCCGGGCCAGCCATGTCATCCACTATGACCGCTGGTGGAACCCCGCCGTCGAGGCCCAGGCGACCGACCGTGCGTACCGCATCGGCCAGACCCAGCCCGTGCAGGTCCACCGGCTCGTCGCGGAGGGGACGATCGAGGACCGTATCGCCGAGATGCTGCGGCGCAAACAGGCGCTGGCGGATGCCGTGCTCGGCTCGGGCGAGGGCGCGCTGACCGAGCTGTCCGATGCGGAGCTGGCCGAACTGGTGGAGCTGCGGAAGGTGGAGCGTTGAGCGACGACGACTGGATGCTCGCGGAAAACCGCGACGCCCGGATGCCCAAGACACACGAGGAGGAGTACGACGAGCGCGAGGAACGCGAGGACTCCACGGAGCAAGCGGGTGTGGCTGCCCGCGAGAAGGTGTTCGCGCCCTTGCCACCTGCCCAGGGCCGTGGATTCGCGCGCACCTGGTGGGGTCAGACGTGGCTCAAGGCGCTGGAGGACACGGCGCTTGACGGCGCACAGCTCAAGCAGGGCCGCAAGTACGCGCGGCAGGGGGCGGTGGGTGCCGTCTCCGTGCGCCCCGGTCGCATCACGGCCGTGGTTCTGGGCGCGGACCGCACGCCGTACCGCGCCGACGTGCTGCTGCGCGAACTGGAAGAGGAAGAGTGGGACCGGATGCTGGACATGATCGTGGACGAGGCAGGCCATATCGCGGCTCTGCTCGACCGCGACATGCCTCCGCGACTGGTGGAGGACGCCGCCGAGGTCGGGCTCGAACTGCTTCCCGGTATCGGTGATCTGGATCCCGAGTGCGCGTGCGGGGCCTGGGACCACTGCCCGCACTCGGCCGCACTGAGTTATCAGATGGCACGGCTGCTGGACGAGGACCCGTTCGCGCTGCTGCTGATGCGCGGCAGGGGCGAGCGGGAGCTGCTGGACGCCCTCCAGGAGCGCAGCGCCGCCCGCGCGGCACCCGAACCGCACAGCTCCTCCTCAGCTCCGGACGGGACGGAGGAGGAGGCAGGGGTGGACGCGGCCGAAGCGTTCGCCCTGGGAACGCTGCTGCCACCTCTGCCAGGCCCTCCGCCGCTGGTGCGGGAGCCAGGGGAGATCGCTGCTTTGGACGTCGGCACGTCCGCGGCCCCCGGTGTGGACATCGACGCGCTCACCTTCCTCGCCTCGGATGCCGCGGCACGGGCCCGTCGCACGCTCACCGAAGCGGAATCCCCCGGGCACGGCTCCAGGCCCGTGCCGCGGCCCCTGTCCGCCTGGGAGGACGCCGTACGGCTGGCATCAGGGCATCCCGGACGCGCCGTGACAGCGCGACTGGCACAGGGAAGCGGGCGCAGCGAGCGGGAGCTGGGGGCAGCCGTGCGGGCATGGGAGTTCGGAGGCCAAGAGGCGCTTGCCGTGCTCGATGAGACGTGGTCACCTTCGTCGGCGGATCTGGAGCGCGCAGCCGCCCGGTTGGACGCCGCGTGGGCGGATGGCGAGGAGCGTCCCCGGCTGCGGGCGGCTGGCGCCCGCTGGACGGCGGTGGGAGCGCACGCGCAACTGCGCTACGGCCCGGACGGCCTGTGGTGGCCTTTCCGCAAGGAGGGCCGGTCCTGGTGGCCCGCGGGCGCTCCGGAGCGCGACCCGGCGGCGGCTTTGGCGGTCGCGCTGGCGGGGGACGAGGAGCCGGCCGAGGTCCGCTGAACGAGCACACTCGCTGTCCCGCCGGTTGCCCGATGTTCCCGGAGCGGCCTGAACAGCCGTGTGCCGTCGCTCCCCGGCGGGAAGCGACGGCACACGTGTCCATGGGCCGCCCGGTCAGGCGAGTTCCTCCAGCACCGGGAGGTAGCCGCCGGACTGGCCCGCGGCAGTGGGGTGGTAGGACTCGTCAACCGGCAGGGTGACGCTGTGCAGCCACTCGTCGCCGCTACAGATCTCGTGACCGGTGAAGGCGGGCCGCACGTCGCCGAAGCTGTAGCCGTGGTCGGCCACGCGCTTGGCGGTGACGTCGTTGAGCGCGTCGGCTGCCGAGTTGATGGCCTCCCGCGACTTCTCGCTGAGGCCGACGTTGCATTCGCCGCCGAGCTTGTAGATGTGCGGGTATCCGAGCACGACGACCTTCGCGGAGGGTGCCTTGCCCCGGATGGCGTCGTAGACGGAGTCGAGCTTGCCCGGGAGCGTGTTCGCGATGTAGTCCTTGGCCTGCTGAATGCGGGTCAGGCAGGCGCTCTCGCCCTGGAGTACACAGGTGCTCATCGCGTCGGCGAAGCCCGCGTCGTTGCCGCCGATGCTGATGCTGACGAGCCCTGTGGAGTCGTTGAGGGGGCCGAGCTGGCCGGCGAGCACGTCGTCGGTGCGCGCGCCGGAGCAGGCCGTGAAGTCGAAGGAGGAGGGCGAGTTGGCAGCACTCCAGAGCTTGGGATACGCGTTCGCGCTCCGCTTGCAGTCGCCGGAGTCGTAGTCTCCGGCGCCCACACCGGAGGAGTAGGAGTCGCCCAACGCTACATAGCCGGTGGCGGCGGTCTCGTCCGCGGCGGCCGAAGTGGCTCCCGTCAGGGTCGACAGTCCGAGGAAGACGGCGACGGCTGTGGCCGTTGACGCCCATCTGCGCAGCTTCATGGAACCTCTCATGGATGGCATGGAAGGAACACCTGTCACATCGGTCACGGCAACTTACCCCGCCGAAGATGTGTCCATGCCAGACGGAGAGGGCGCAACTACACGCGTATACCGCCGTGTTGGCATCGAGCGGCCCGGTGGGGGACGTGCCGAAGAGGAGCTTCCGCAACCATAAGATCCCTACACGCGTAGCTTCCTGGAAGACACGCTGCACCTGTTGCACGTCAACGGCGCGCCGGAGTGCGGCGGCAGCCGCCCGGCGCCGGCCCGCCAGAGCGTCATGCGGGGCCGCGAGAGGTCACACCAACGGCTTGTGGAGCTTCTTGCCCTTGCCCGCCGTCAGGCTGCATGTCACCGAGTTGATGCCCCCGTTGACGCCGCTGGCCTTCGGATACGAGATGAGTGTGCCTCCGATGACGCCGCCCGGCTGCTTGGCCGCTTTGTCCTTCAGCGAGCTGCGGCAGAGGGAGTCCGCCTTCCGGCGCACGGCGCTGTCCGTGCCGTAGTCACCGGTGATCTTCTTACGGCTGACGACCTCCGCGTCGTGCGCGCCGTCGCACTCGCGCGTCTCGACCGAGCCCGCCTTGTCGGATCGGTCATAGCAGTCGCCGACCTGGAGCATGAAGGAGGGCAGGGGAACGTCGCTGGCGCTCTCGTCCGGATCCTTGTCCGGCCCCTTGGAAGGCAGTCCGTCCTCCCAGTCAGGGGTGGGAAAGTCGGTGGCCGAGCCATCGTCCGCCGGACCGTCGGAGGACTCCTCGCTCCGCTCGCCCGACGGCTTCTCCGTACTCGAAGCGGGAGGCTCGCCCTTGCCGGCCGTCTTGTCCTTCCCGTCGTCGGCTCCGGTCAAAAAGACCACCCCCGCCGTGACCAGTGCCACGGCGACCACGGCGGCGGCGACCACAGCAGCGATCAACTTCCCCCGGCGCGGCCCCTGCGGGGGCACCGGCGGCGGCCAGCCACCGGGCTCCGGCGGACCGAACCCACCTGATCCGGGCGGCCCGAATCCCGGCGGCTGCGCGGGAGGCGGCGGGGTGCCTGACGGCGGCTGGCTCGGTGGCGGCGGCATCGTCATTTCGCCACTCTGTCATGTCGTCCTCACCGTCCGCAGTTGGGTTTGCCACTCACGCATGGCACCGTGCCGGATGGTGGGAAGGAAGCCGCAGGAATTGACGCAACCGAGGAGACGCATGAGCACACCCGATCCGGGCGGCACGCATCAGACTGTCTCTGCTCCGCCCGTGCCCTACTACGAGCACGTCTCCCCCGGCACCGGCTGTCTGCCACCACGTGCCTGGATACCCCGGTCCGACGCACCCAGGCTGGAACTGACCGGGACAGCCTGGAAGTTCCGGCTCTCCCCCACGGCGGACAGCCACGGGGACGACTTCGCGCGGCCGGACTTCGACGACACCGGATGGGCCGGCCTTCCAGTGCCCTCCCACTGGGTCCTGCACGGGCACGGCTCGCCCGCGTACACCAACACGCCCTATCCGTTCCCCGTCGACCCGCCGCGCACGCCGGACGAGAACCCCACAGGGGATCACCGCCACGTCTTCGGCCTGCCGGACGGCTGGCCGCTGGAGGCCGACGCCGCGGCGGGTGCAGGCGAGACGCTGCTCCGCTTCGAGGGCGTGGAGTCCTGCGCGCGGGTGTGGCTCAACGGGCAGGAACTGGGCACCTTCCAGGGCTCGCGGCTGCCGCACGAGTTCGCCGTGGGGCGCCTGCTCCGGCGCGAGGGCAACGTCCTGGCGGTGCGCGTCCACCAGTGGTCGGCCGGCAGCTATCTGGAGGACCAGGACATGTGGTGGCTGCCCGGGATCTTCCGGGAGGTCACCTTGGTGCACAGGCCGCCCGGCTCGGTCGTGGACCACACCGTGCACGCGGGGTACGACCACACCACGGGCCGCGGCACCCTCCGGGTCGAATCCGACCCGCCTGGCCGGGTCCTCGTGCCCGAACTGGGCCTCGACCTGCCCACCGGCCAGGAGACAACCGTTCCGGTCGAACCGTGGACAGCGGAGACGCCGCACCTCTACGAGGCCGAACTGGTGACCGAAGGCGAGCGAGTACCGCTGCGCCTCGGATTCCGTTCGGTGGTGGTCGAGGACGGGCTCTTCAAGGTCAACGGGCGCCGAGTCCTGCTGCGCGGGGTCAACCGGCACGAGTTCCACCCCGAGACCGGCAGGACCCTGGACATCGGCACGATGCGCCGCGACCTGGAACTGATGAAGCGGCACAACATCAACGCCGTACGGGCGAGCCACTATCCGCCCCACCCCGCCTTCCTCGATCTGTGCGACGAGCTGGGCCTGTGGGTGGTGGACGAGTGCGATCTGGAGACCCACGGTTTCCTCGCACTGGATGGTGTGAGAAATCCCGTCGACGACGAACGGTGGACCCCGGCCCTCCTGGACCGCGCGGCCCGGATGGTCGAACGGGACAAGAACCATCCCTCGGTCGTCATCTGGTCGCTCGGCAACGAGTGCGGCGGCGGCTCGGGGCTGACGGCCATGGCGCACTGGATACGGGAGCGCGACCCCTCGCGGCCCCTGCACTACGAGAACGACCACGCGTATCCGGACAGCGACTTCTACTCGCGGATGTATCTGCCCCACGACCAGGTCGAACAGGCCGGCCGGCGGGAGGAGCCCGCGATGGGGGACGCCGCACAGGACGAGCGGCGCCGCTCGCTGCCGTTCATCCTGTGCGAGTACGCCCACGCCATGGGCAACGGCCCCGGTGGACTCAGCGAATACCAGCGGCTGTTCGAGACCCATGAACGCTGTCAGGGCGGTTTCGTGTGGGAGTGGATCGACCACGGGCTCTCCCGGCGCACCGAGGACGGCCGGTCCTTCTTCGCTTACGGGGGTGATTTCGGCGAAGAGCTGCACGACGGGAACTTCGTCTGCGACGGGCTGGTCTTCCCCGACCGCACCCCGTCCCCCGGGCTGATCGAGTACAAGAAGGTCATCGAGCCGGTGCGGATCTCGCCCGGGACGGCGTCGGGGACCGTGCTGGTCACCAACGGCCACGACTTCGCCGATCTTTCCCACCTCGCCTTCGAGTGGTCCTACGAGAGCGGCGGGGAGCAGGTCAGCGGTGGCATGCTGCCCCTGCCCGAGGCGATCGTGCCGCCCGGAGGCTCCGTCGAACTGCCCCTGCCCTCACCGCCCGAGACCGGCAGGGCCGGTGAGGCGTGGTGGACGGTACGGGCGGTACTCGCGGGCGACACCGAGTGGGCAAGCAGCGGGCATCCGGTCGCCTGGGGGCAGCTGCCCGCTCCTGAACCCGAGTGCGCCCCGACCGCCACGCTCCCCTCGGCTCCCGCCACACCTCGCCGCGTGGAAGCCTCCCAGGCCCCTGATGCGGCCGTGGAAGGCGGGGATGTCATCCGGTTGGGTCCGGGTCTCTTCTCGGCCCGCAGCGGCACTCTGCTGAGCTTCGGCGCGCTCCCCGTGCGGGGGCCGAAACTGGATGTGTGGCGGGCGACGACCGACAACGACGACGGTGCGTCCTTCCAGCCCGATGTGCGAATGGGCCCGCTGTGGCGCCACCATGGCCTGCACCGGATGCGGCACAGGACCGACGGCGTCCGGATCGTCGAGGACGCCCTCGTGGTCCGCTCGCGGGTCGCCCCGGCCGCTTCGTCGCTGGCCCTGCGCACCGACTACCGGTGGACAGGCAGCGTGGACCGGCTGAGGCTCACCGTGACGGTCGATCCGGAGGGCGACTGGGACTTCCCCCTGCCACGTCTGGGCCTGCGCCTGGGACTGCCCGCCGCGTACGGGTACGCCGCCTGGTTCGGCAGCGGCCCCGGAGAGTCCTACCCCGATACGGGGAGCGCCGCGCGTGCCGGGCTGTGGCGGAGCACGGTGGACGCGCTCCAGACCCCTTATGTGCGGCCCCAGGAGAACGGCGCACGCGCGGATGTGCGCTGGGTCGAGCTGACGCGGGGCCCCGGCGGGGCCGGACTGCGGGCCGAGGCCGACGGCGCGCGCTGCTGGTTCACCGCGCGCCGCTGGACGAGCGAGCATCTGGATGCCGCGGAGCACACCACGGACCTCGTGGCGAGCGACACCGTCTGGGTCAACCTCGACCATGGAATGCACGGCATCGGTTCGCAGTCCTGCGGTCCGGGCGTACTGCCGGCGCATCAGCTCACGGCAGGACGCGCGCAGTTCTCGTTCACCTTCCTCGCCGTCGCGCCCGCCGGGGAAGGATGAAGCATCCGGAGGTGAGACGGCCGGCCGGACGAAGAGGCACCGGCCGGTGAGGTACAGGAGCGGGCGGGCGGGTCGGAACGCTTCCGGCCCGCCCGGTGCTCACTTGACTCCGACGCCGCCGTAGCCCATGTGGTACGTGAGTTCCTTACCCGCCGGCACCGGGCCGTCCGGCCGCCACAGGGGCAACTGGACGAGCCCGGGCTCCAGCAGTTCGAAGCCCTCGAAGAAGCGACGGACCTCGTCGCCCGAGCGCCACTGGGCGCTGGCGGTCGACTCCTCGTTGTAGACCTTGGCCACATGGTCGAAGCCCTTGTTGCTGTTGAAGTCGTCGGTGGCGTGGCTCAGGATGAGGTGGCTCCCGGCGGGGAGCCGCTCGGTCAGGGTCCTGACGATGCCCTCCGCGTCCTCGGCGTCGGTGATGAAGTGCAGGACCGCCAAGAGCATCAGCGCGACGGGCTCGTCGAAGTCGATAAGGTCCTGGGTGACCGGATGGTCGAGGATCACCTTGGGGTCGCGAATGTCGGCCAGCACCATGCCGGCGTTGCCGGAATTGGTGAGCTTGGCCGCCGCGTAGGTGGCGACGATCGGGTCGTTGTCCACGTAGGCGACGCGGACGTCGGGGTGCACCTCCCTGGCCACCTCGTGGGTGTTGGGCGAGGTGGGGATGCCCGTGCCGATGTCGATGATCTGGCGCACCCCGGCGCCCACGGCGGTCCGTACGGCCCGGTGCATGAAGTCGCGATTGCTGCGGGCGGTTATCCCGATGTCGGGCAGGGCGCTCAGGACACGTCCGGCCGCGTCCCGGTCCGCTTCGTAGTTGTCCCTGCCGCCCAGGTAGTAGTCGTACATCCGGGCAGGGTGCGGGGTGGTGGTGTCAATCTGCTCCGGGGTGAAGCCGGCCTCCGACACGCTCTTCTCCGTCTCATTCGTTTCGTCGTCGCCCACGCGTCCTGGAGCGGACGAGCGGCATGCGGTGCGGTGCTGAGGTGGTTCCGGTCCGCGGGTGCGACGCCGGCGGGTGTAGCGCCGGCCCGCGGTTGTGGTGCTGGTCCGTATCAGGCGACCAGGAAGTCGGCCTTGCCTGCCTTCGCCGCCTGGATGAAGACCGAGATGTCGCTGTGGCTCCAGATGAGGGCCGGTCCGTCCGGGTCGGTGGACTGGCGCAGCGCGACCCGCCCGTCGGCGAGCTTGAGCGCCTCGACGCAGCTGCCGCCGTTGCCTCCGCTCCAGGGCTTGCGCCAGCCTTCGGAGCCCAGCTGTTTCGCGGGCATCCCGTTGTAGATACGACCCATGGTTCAAAACTCCTTGCGCAGTGCACTGAGAACCGCCCTGGTCCGCGCCACCGGCACGGCCTGGGCACTCATCCGGTCCAGCGCTTCCAGGAACGTGGACACGTCGTCGCGCTGGTCCAAGTAGACCGCGCCCACCAGGCTCTCGGAGCAGACGACGTCCGGAAGCTCTTCGATCGGGAACCGGAAAAGGTGGAAGGGGCCGTACATCGCCGGATGCGGCCCAGCGCTGAACGGCATGATCTGCAGCACGACGTTCGAGCGCTCGGTGGCCTGGAGCAGGTGATCGACCTGCTCCCGCATCACCTCCGAGCCCCCGATGTGGCGGCGCAGTACGGTCTCGTCCACCACGGCCCACAGCAGGGGCGGTTCCTCGTCCCGCGTGAGGACGGACTGTCTCTCCATGCGCAGCGCGACGCCCCGTTTGATCTCTCCCTCGGGAGCGTGGGGCATCCCGGCGCGCAGCACCGCGCGGGCGTAGCTCTCGGTCTGGAGCAGTCCGGGCACATAGTGCGGCTCGTACGCGCGGATGACCTGCGACTCGCTCTCCAGACTCACGAAGACGCTGAACCACTCGGGCAGCACATCTCGGTAGCGGTGCCACCAGCCGGGCTGGTTCGCTTCGCGGGCGAGCGCCACGAAGGCTTCCAGCTCCTCCGGTTCTTCCACCCCGTAGGTACGCAACAGCTTCTCGACATATGGGACTTTGAGGCCGACCTCGGCCTTCTCCATCCGACGGATGGTCGCGTGGGTGACGTCGAGGGCTCTGCCGGCCTGCTCGTAGGTCACACCCGCGCTCTCACGCAGGTGCTGCAGCCTCTTGCCCAGCACCATGCGCAGAACGGTGGGTGCCCCACCGCCCGTCCGCGAGTCCACCACTGTCGCTCCCCTCCAACTGACGTTATGCAGGGAAAGTTTGGCATGACACCATCCACGTGCACACCCTGTCATGCGTGCTTCTGCAATTCACAGATTGATCCTTGCCATACGCGAGTGGCGAACCGCATAGTGGAGATGTGGCTGCCCCCCATGACGCCCTGCCTTTAGACCACCGGCTCGACGGTGCACCGACGACCCGTCCCCTACGGGACGCCTTTCACCTTCCCGCCAGAGACACCTCCGTAGCTGCGGCACGTTCGCGTGTGCTGGAGCGATTGCGCGAATGGCTTGTCGACGACGAGTCGAGCGCCGACGCCCAGTTGCTGATGTCCGAGCTCTTCACCAACGCCGTGCGCCACACGGACAGCGAGAAGATCACCTGCGAGCTGTGGGTCATCGGCGTACGGCTGCGCCTGGAGGTGGCCGACGAGGGCTGCGGGTCCGACCGGATTCGCGCCGACTGTGCGGAGAGCACCCCGCTTGGCGACAGCGAAGGCGAGAGCGGACGGGGACTGCTGCTGGTGAGTGTGCTCGCGGATGACTGGGGCATACGCCCGGCCCGCGCCGACGGCCCCGACGGAATCACGGGCCACGCGGTGTGGGCCGAGCTGGAATGTCACCGGACGCCCCACTGACATCACCCGGCGCCAATGGCAGGATGCACGGCACTTACCGGCCTGATCGGGCTCTCTTGCCGACCTGTCACCTCCTGGAGGCGCTGTGTCCGCACGATCCGCACGCAAGCGCAAGCACAGCAAGCCACTGGCCGCGGCGCTCGCAGCCGCACTCCTGGCGTCCCTCACAGCCTGTTCCAGCACCAAGACCTCCGGTGGGGACGGCACCGAGGTGGAGCTGGTCACGTCGGGCAAGCTCAAGACCTGCACTCATCTGCCCTACACGCCTTTCCAGTTCAGACAGGGCAAGAAGATCGTCGGCTTCGACGTCGGGCTGGTGGACCTGGTCGCCAAGGACCTCGACGTCTCCCAGGAGATCGTGGACACGCCCTTCGAGGGCATCCAGTCGGGCGAGGATCTCAACGCCGGCAAGTGCGACCTGGCCGCGGCGGGAATGACCATCACGCCCGTCCGCGCCAAGAACCTCGACTTCTCCGCGCCCTACTTCGACGCCACCCAGGCCCTGCTCGTCAAGAAGGGCAAGAGCGTCACCTCCTTCAAGGATCTCAAGGGCAAGAAGCTGGGCGTCCAGCAGTCCACCACGGGCGAGGAGTACGCGAAGAAGCACGCCAAAGGCGTGACGACCGTCCAGTTCGAGGACCTGGGGCTGCTGTTGACCGCGGTGAAGACCGGCCAGGTCCAGGCGGGCATCAACGACAACGGCGTGCTCTACGACTACGCGAAGAAGAATCCGGACACCAAGGTCACGAAGGAGTTCGACACCGGCGAGCAGTACGGCATCGGCGTCCGGCGAGGCAACGACGCGCTGCGCAAGCAGATCAACAAGACCATCAAAAAGGCCAAGGCGGACGGCCGTTACGACAAGCTCTACAAGAAGTGGTTCGGCACGGAGCCGGAGAAGTGACGCGCCGCAACCGCACCCGCCTCATACGCACCGCGCAGTACGGGATCCTCGGCGCCGCCGTGCTCGTGCTCGCGCTGGCCGCCGACTGGGGCGAGCTGCGCCGCGCCTTCTTCGACCTCGACGTCGCCAAGGAGCAGTTCCCCGAGGTCGTCACGACGGCTTTGGTGAACACCGTCATCTACACCGCCCTCGGCTTCAGCTTCGGGCTCGGGCTGGGCCTGTTGCTGGCGCTCATGCGACTGTCGAAGGTGCCGCCCTACCGATGGCTGGCCGTCGCCTACATCGAGTTCTTCCGGGGTGTTCCGGCGCTGCTGGTGTTCATCGCGCTCGGCTTCGGCGTCCCCCTGGCCTTCCAGGTGTCCATCAACCAGTACGTCACCGTGATGCTCGCCCTCGGGCTCGTGGGCGCCGCCTACATGGCGGAGACGATTCGCGCGGGCATCCTGGCGGTACCCAAAGGGCAGACGGAGGCGGCGCGTTCGCTGGGGATGTCACAGCCGCGTGCGATGGTCTCCATCGTCATCCCGCAGGCGTTCCGCATCGTTCTCCCGCCGCTGGCCAACGAGCTGATCCTGCTCACCAAGGACTCCTCGCTGGTCTATCTGCTCGGCCTGTCCATGGACCAGTACGAGCTGGCCAAGTTCGGCCGGGACGCGCTCAACCAGCACCGCAGCCTCACCCCGATCCTGATCGCCGGACTGTTCTACCTGGCCATCACGCTGCCCCTGGGCCACCTGGTGCGGCGCCTGGAGGCCCGCACGGCGAGAGCGAGGTGAGCGCGATGGCAGCGGATGACGGCGAGAGCCCGAAGACCGCCGGGGACCCGGGCGACGGGATGGGCACTTCCGGCACGGTGGCCATCGAGGTGGCGGGGCTGCACAAGTCCTTCGGCGAGCTGGAGGTGCTCAAAGGCATCGACCTGACGGTGCGCGGCGGCGAGGTGGTCTGCGTCATCGGACCCTCCGGTTCCGGGAAGTCGACGCTGCTTCGCTGTGTGAACCTGCTTGAGGAGCCCACATCGGGGACGGTGCGGGTGGCGGGCACGGAGGTCACCGGTTCCGAGGTGGACATCGACCGGGTACGGCGCCGCATCGGCATGGTCTTCCAGGCGTTCAACCTCTTCCCGCACCTGACGGCGCTGGACAACCTCACGATCGCCCAGCGGCGAGTACTGCGCCGCGGCAAGGCGGAGGCGGAAGACGTCGCCCGGCGCAATCTGCGCCGCGTGGGGCTGACCGAGAAGGAGGCGAGCTATCCGGCCCAGCTGTCGGGAGGCCAGCAGCAGCGGGTGGCCATCGCACGGGCGCTGTCCATGGGCCCGGAGCTGATGCTGTTCGACGAGCCGACCTCGGCGCTCGATCCGGAACTGGTCGGGGATGTGCTGGCGGTGATGCGTCGGCTGGCGGACGAGGGGATGACGATGCTGGTCGTCACCCACGAGATGAGCTTCGCTCGGGAGGTCGCCGACCGGGTGGTGTTCATGGACGACGGGAACATCGTGGAGGAGGGCCCGCCGGAGCAGCTGATCGGCGAGCCGCGCCTCGCCCGCACCCGTGCGTTCCTCGCCCGGGTGCTGGATCCCGCCGCGGCCGAGGTGCTGGAGCAGGAGCAGGAGTAGCCGGCCCGCCGGGAGACGCGGCTGTCGCGGGAGCCAGGGTGCAGGACTGTCCGGTCGAAATCCGGCCCGGGAATCGGCCGGGAAATCGGCCGGGAATCGGGCCGGTCCAGGCACCAACCGGGCGCGTAGCTCCCCTGCGCGCGCCGGGCGCACACGGCGCGTATTTCGCCTGGATCGGCGGAAAACAGCTCCTTGCGCCGCCCTGGAAGGAGCAGACTGAGCGGCGTCGGCACGGTGGAGGCCGGGCCGGCGGCGTAGTGGGCCGGGTGCCGTGGGGTGCGTGGGCCGGGCACTGCGGAGTGCGTAGGCCGGGCAGCTGTCAGACCCTTCCTCTAGATTCGGACCCAATCGGATCGATGTGTCTTATCGGTACCTCTCGGTGGCCGGTGAAGGACGAAAGGCAACGACGATGGCTGACAGGTCTCCCACCGCAGAGGCGCCCGGCCGCCCTCCTGGCGATGACTCCACGCCGGAGGAACTGCTGGAGCAGGCCAAGCCGTACCGCAACGAACTGCTGGCGCACTGCTACCGGATGCTCGGCTCGGTGCACGACGCCGAGGATCTCGTGCAGGACACCTACCTGCGGGCCTGGCGGGCGGGCGACAAGTTCGAGGGCAGGTCCTCGCTGCGCACCTGGCTCTACCGCATCGCGACCAACGCTTGTCTCACCGCCATCGAGCAGCGGGGCCGCCGCCCCATGCCCTCGGGGCTCGGCGCCCCCAGTGACGACCCCCGGAGCCCGGTGACAGAAGCCCCCGAGGTGTCCTGGCTGGAGCCGATACCCGACACGATGTTCACGAGCGAGAAACCCTCGGATCCGGCGGCCGTCGTGGTCACCCGTTCGTCCATGCGGCTCGCGCTCGTGGCCGCCCTCCAGCATCTGCCCGCCCGCCAGCGGGTCGTCCTGCTGCTACGGGACGTCCTCAAATGGCGGGCCGCCGAGGTGGCCGAGCTGCTGGGGACAAGCACGGCGAGTGTGAACAGCGCGCTCCAGCGGGCGCGGGCCCAGCTCGATCAGGTGGCCCCCGTCGAGGAGGAGCTGGCGGAGCCCACGGATGCGGCCTCGCGGGAGCTGCTGGACAGATACGCCGCCGCGTTCGAGAAGTCGGACGTCAGCGCCATCGTCGACCTGTTCAAGGAAGACGCCGTCTGGGAGATGCCCCCGTTCGAGCAGTGGTTCCGCGGCCGGGAGAACATCGTGCGACTCATCACGGCCCAGTGCCCGATCGGCCGCGACGAGGGCCTCATGCTGCCTACTTCGGCCAACGGCCAGCCCGCTTTCGGGCTCTACAGCCTCCAGGAGGACGGCACCTACCGCCCGTTCCACATCCAGGTGCTCACCCTGCACGAGGGCCAGGTCTCTCATGTGGGCGCGTTCTTCGGGGAGGAGCTGTTCGAAAAGTTCGGACTGCCCACCCTGGTGCGTGCGGAGGAGGCCAAGGACGCCGGGCGCGGCTGACGGCGCGCGGCGGAGAGCGTAACGGCTTCAGGGCCGAGGACATGGCGTGCTCCATGCCCGTCTGCGGCGCGTGCCTCTGAGCAGGGGCACGCGCCGTCGGCCCGGTCCTGGTGCCGAACGAGGCCGCAGGCCCGCATCACGGAGCCACGGCCACGGAGCCACGGAGCCACGGAGCCACGGGTCAACCGTCACGCGTCAAACCGGGATCACACGCCCAGCAGGTGGTCCATGGCGAGCTGGTCGAGGTGCTCGAAGGCCATCCCCCGGGCTGCCGCCGCGTCGACGTCGAAGTCCTCGTACGCCGTGCGGTCGGTCAGCAGGGTCCTGGGAGTCTCGTCCGGATCGAGCGTGGGCCGGGACAGTTCCTCCAGGCGGGATACCCGCAGGGCCTCCTGGACGGCGGGGTCCGCGCGGAAGGCGGCGGCCCGGTCGCGCAGGATCAGATAGTTGCGCATGCAGCCCGCGGCCGAGGCCCACACACCGTCGGTGTCCTCGGTGCGCGGGGGCTTGAAGTCGAAGTGCCGCGGGCCGTCGTAGCCTCCGGTCTCCAGCAGGTCGACCAGCCAGAAGGCGGAGCGCAGGTCGCCGGCGCCGAAGCGCAGATCCTGGTCGTACTTGATGCCGGATTGCCCGTTGAGGTCGAGATGGAAGAGCTTGCCCGACCACATGGCCTGGGCGACGCCGTGCGGGTAGTTCAGCCCGGCCATCTGTTCGTGTCCGACCTCGGGGTTGACGCCGAAGAGCTCGGAGCGCTCCAGGCGTTCGATGAAGGCGAGGGCGTGGCCGACGGTCGGCAAGAGGATGTCGCCCCGGGGCTCGTTGGGCTTGGGCTCCAGCGCGAAGCGCAGTCCGTAGCCCTGCTCCGTGACGTACTCGGCCAGCAGGTCGAAAGCTTCCTTCATCCGGTCGAGCGCTGCCCGTATGTCCTTCGACGCACCGGATTCCGCGCCCTCCCGGCCTCCCCAGGCCACATAGGTGTGAGCGCCCAGCTCGGCGGCGAGGTCGATGTTGCGCATCGTCTTGCGAAGCGCGTAGCGGCGCACATCCCGGTCGTTGGCGGTGAAGGCGCCGTCCTTGAAGACCGGGTGGGTGAACAGGTTGGTGGTCGCCATCGGGACCGTCATACCGGTGGCCTCCAAGGCTTGTCGGAAGCGTTTGACCTGGGCGTCACGCTCCCCCTCCGGGGCGCCGAAGGGAATGAGGTCGTCGTCGTGGAACGTCACGCCGTACGCGCCCAGTTCGGACAGCCGGTGCACCGACTCGACCGGGTCGAGCGGCGCCCTGGTCGCCTCGCCGAAGGGGTCGCGGCCCTGCCAGCCCACGGTCCACAATCCGAAGCTGAACTTGTCCGCCGGTGTCGGCTCGTAGCTCATTCTGCCGCCTCTCCCCCGCGCCGACGGCCGTTCGGACGGGCGCGAGGCTATTCGTCATGGCCGTTCACAAATTAGTATGCGCGCAGCATCCGCAACGAGGGAAGGGAACGGTCCGCATGACCGCACCGGAAGGGCCGCTCGTCATTGGGGTCGACAGCTCGACGCAGTCCACCAAGGCCCTCGTGGTGGACTCGGCGACCGGAAGGGTCGTCGCACAGGGCCAGGCGCCGCACACGGTCTCCACGGGCGAGGGGCGCGAGTCCGACCCCGAGGAGTGGTGGCAGGCGCTCAAGGCGGCCGTGGGCCTGTGCGGACGCCCCGCGCTGGAGGCCGCGGCGATCTCGGTCGCGGGACAGCAGCACGGCCTCGTCACGTTGGACGGCGGGGGAAATCCGGTACGACCCGCGCTGTTGTGGAACGACGTGCGTTCCGCGCCGCAGCGCGATCGTCTGGTGGATGAGCTGGGTGGCCCCAAGGCGTGGGCCGAACGGGTCGGCAGTGTGCCCGCCCCGGCCTTCACCGTCACCAAATGGGCCTGGCTGAAGGAAAACGAACCGGATGCCGCACGTGCCGCCGAAGGCGTGCGCCTGCCGCACGACTTCCTCACCGAGCGGCTGACCGGCCGGGCCACGACGGACCGGGGCGATGTCTCCGGCACCGGATGGTGGGCCTCGGCCACGCAGTCCTACGACGAGGAGATCCTCCGGCTCGCAGGGATGGATCGCGCGCTGCTGCCGCGAGTGCTGGAGCCGGGCGAGGCCGCGGGGACGGTACGGGAGGCGGACGGCGGCTTCCTCGCGCCGGGGACGCTGGTCGCCACGGGCACCGGCGACAACATGGCCGCCGCGCTGGGCCTGGGGCTGCGGCCGGGGCAGCCGGTGCTCAGCCTCGGCACCTCGGGCACGGTCTACGCCGTCTCCACGCGCCGTCCCGCCGACCCCACGGGGACGGTCTCCGGCTTCGCCGGCGCGCACGCGGACTGGCTGCCGCTGGCCTGCACCCTCAACTGCACGCTGGCCGTCGACCGGATGGCCGCGCTCCTCTCCCGCGACCGGGAGGACGTGGAGGCGGGCGGCGGGGTCACGGCGCTGCCCTTCCTGGACGGCGAGCGCACCCCCAATCTGCCCCATGCGACCGGCCTGTTGTCGGGGCTGTCGCATGCCACCACCGGCGGCCAGGTGCTCCAGGCGGCCTACGACGGAGCCGTGTTCGCCTTGCTGCGTGCGCTCGAACTCGTTCTCAACGAGGAGTCGAGGGGCGCTCAAGAGCCCGGGGATGAACCGCTGTTGCTGATCGGCGGCGGCGCCAAGGGTGTCGCATGGAGGGAGACCGTGCGACGGCTCTCGGGCCGGCCCGTCCAGGTGCCGAGGGCGCAGGAACTGGTGGCGCTGGGTGCCGCCGCACAGGCTGCCGGGCTGTTGCTGGGCGAGGATCCGACTGCTGTCGCCCGGCGCTGGAACACCGCCGAAGGCCCCTCCTATGAATCGGTGGAGCGCGACGAGGCCGCCCTCGCCCGGCTCACAGGCGTGCTCGACGACGCGGATACGCTCCTCAACCGGCAGCGCTGAGCCGCCGCTTCACACCGTCGGGAGCCGGACCTCCTCCATCCGGTCACCGACGAAATCTCCGTCATCCGGTGAAGCCCTTCAGCTCCCGGTCATCACTTGGACCATCCGGTCGAAGGGAACCGCGCATGGCAGTCCCGGCTCCCGGCTCTCAGCGGGAGATACGCAGGCGCAATCTCTCGCGTGTGCTGTACGCGGTCGCCGAGCACGGGCCCTCCTCCCGGGCCTCCGCCGCCGCGCGGCTGGGGCTGACCCGGACGGCCGTCTCCACGCTGGTCGACGAGCTGCTGCGAGGCGGCCTGCTGACCGAGCAGGGACCCGAGTCGTCCGGCGGTGGCCCGGGCCGCCCAGGAACCGCGCTCGCGCTGGCCGACAGTGGCCCGTGCGGGCTGGGGGCCGAGATCGGCGTGGACCACCTGGCCGTGTGCGCCGTCGACCTGCGCGGACGGGTGCGCGCGCGTACCCGCGTGGAGTCCCGGAGCCGGGACAGCGGCCCCGAGGCGACACTCGGCCGACTGGGAACGCTGGTGGACGAGGTCGCGAGCGCCGCCCGTACGGCGGGACTGCGGCCCTCCGGCCTCGGGGTCGCCGTCCCCGGCCTGGTCGCGCGCGGGACATCCACCGTCGTCCGCGCCCCCAACCTCGGCTGGCACGACACCGACATCGCTTCCGCGCTCGCCCAGGCCACGCCGGGGGCGGAAGCCGGTCCCTCGGGATCGGGAGCCGGGCCTGGTGCCTCGACACCGCCCCTCACGGTCGACAACGAGGCCAATCTGGCCGCCCTGGCGGAGCTGTGGCTGGGCGGTGCCCGGATGCCGCGCGATTTCGTCCACGTCTCCGCCGAGGTCGGGATCGGCGCCGCGGTGGTCCTCGACGGCGAACTGTTGCGCGGCACTCGTGGGTTCGCGGGAGAACTGGGCCATACTCCGGTACGTCCCGACGGGCCGCGCTGCGCGTGCGGAGGGCAAGGCTGTCTGGAGCAGTACGCCGGGGAGAGGGCGATTCTTCGCGCCTCGGGCGCCGACGAGGCGGATCCCCGAGGCCCGGCCCTCACCGCGCTCGCCGAACGTGCGGCATCCGGTGAGGCGAAAGCGCTCCAGGCACTGGACGGCGCCGGTGAAGCGCTCGGTATCGCGCTGGCTGGAACGGTCAATCTGCTCGATCCCGGCGCGGTGGTCCTCGGCGGCACACTGGCCCGTTTCGCTCCCTGGCTGCTGCCCTCCCTGGAAGAGCAGCTGACGCACCGTACGGCCGCACCCGGCTCGCTGCCGGAGCTGCTGGTGTCCCAGCTGGGTTCTGAGGGGCCGTTGCTGGGGGCCGCACATACCGGCGTACGTGCGGTCCTGGACGACCCTCCTGCCTACGCGGCGCGGCGCTGAGCCCGTCCGGGGGCCGCCCGGCACCCGGCCGGACAGCCTGGCCCCGCCGGGCCGGGGCAGCAGAGCTGAAGCCGGCCCTCACACGCGGCCAAGCCCGGTCTGCGTCCCTCGGGACACGGTGAACCGCGCGTACGCTGCTCCTCCGAACAAGCTGAGGCGCTCACTGGTCGGTCCAATGGCACGCGCGGCCGACTCTTGGCAGCTCCTGGCGGGGCTGCCATCATCAACGCGCGTCAACTTGACACGCACGTGCCCCCATTGCCTCTACTCCCCCTCCCCTCTTCCCCCCCCACCGGGAGACACGATGGACTCAGCACGCCCGCACTCCACGGACGACCACGTACACCCACACCTGCCTTCGCGCCGGACGCTGCTGCGGGGCGGCGCGGGCCTCACCGTAGCGGCGGGCTTCGCCGGGGCGGCCCTGCTGACAACGGGCTCTGCGTCGGCCCGCCCCAGAGTCGCGCGCCCCAGAGCCGCGCGCCCCAAGGGCGTCGATTACCCCAAGGCCGAGTGGGTGCCGGCGGCCTCGGCCAACTTCACCGTCGCCGACCGGCCCTCCGAGTATCCGGTGGAGTTCGTGGTCATCCACGTCACGCAGGAGACGTACGACGACGCGCTCGCCATCTTCCAGAACCCCGACAAGCAGGTGTCTTCGCACTACGTGGTGCGCTCCGCCGACGGGCACGTTGCCCAGGTGGTACGGGAGAAGGACGTCGCCTGGCACGCGGGCAACTGGGACTACAACACGCGGAGTGTCGGCGTCGAGCACGAGGGCTGGATCGACGAGCCGGACAAGTGGTTCACGGACGCCATGTACGAAGCCTCGGCGGCGCTGACGGCGAATGTCTGCGCCCGGCACGGCATCCCCGTGGACCGCGAGCACATCATCGGTCACAACGAGGTCCCCGGAGCCGACCACACGGACCCGGGCCAGTACTGGGACTGGGACCGCTACATGCGGCTGATCCAGGCCCACTAGGAGGCCAGAAAGGCGAGACCCGCACCACGGGCTCGGCGTCCGGATGCCCTGGTGTCCCGGTGCGGTCATCTGCCGTTTGCAGGGCCATGGTTCGGCTCGGCCCCAAACCGCACGTTCGACCCGTTCAGCCCATCGTGTGACTACCGGCCGGAAGCCTTCTGCCGGCCCCCGGCCACCCCCATGCTCAGCGTGTGAGGGGACGCAAGCGACGCGAGTGGCTGACAGCGGCAGCTCTGGCCTGCACGGCTTTCGGGCTGGCCGGGGGCACGGCCGCCCTGTCGGCCAGGCCGTCGGATTCCACGGGATCAGCACCGACACGGTCGCCGGCGAAGCTGGCCGCGGCCGTACCGGCGGCGTCGGAGGAGACACTTTCCGGGGAACAGCCCCCGGGGCCGCGGCCAGATCCGCGCTCCGGGCCCGGGCTCTCCGACGCCGCCGAAGGGCCGAGGGCACCCGGACAGGACACGCCACGGAGGGACAGCACCTCCAAGCTCCCGTCGGGCCCTGGGCCGGGCTCCTCCGTGGCGCGCCCGCAGTTGGGTGCCGCGCACCACACGCCCCGCCCGGGCAAGGGCGCCTGGCTGTCCGTCGACGCGGGCAACGCTCAGGTGCACGCGTCAGCAGGCCGGGGCAACGGCTGCTCCGGGGCTTCCCTCACCGTCGAGGCCGGCCAGGGCGTCTCGGTCGAGATGACGGCGGGGCACCACCCGTGCCCCCCGCCTCCGCCCCCTCCCAGCTCGCCACCGCCGCCACCACCACCGACGCCGTCCCCCACCCCGACGCACACGCCGTCTCCGGAACCGCCCGCTCCCACGCCGTCTCCGCGGCCTCCGTCGAGCCCGGCGCCCGAGCCGCACAGCCCGCCGGCTCCCCGGGTCGCTCCGGCACGGCATCCGGTGCGCCCTTCCGCGCAGCCCCCGGCACCGCAGCCCCCGGCGCCGCAGCCGCCGAGTCCGCGCTCGCCCTCTCTTTCGTCGCCCGAGCTTTCGTCACCCGAGCCCGCGCCCGAGCCCTCCCGTAGCGCCCTCGTGGCTCCCGCGCATGCGGCACCGGAGCGTCAACGGCCGGACGGCGGCATGTCGATGGTCACCCGCACGTTGCTGGTGATCGCCCCTGCCGTGCTGGCGGCTGCCGCTTTGCGGCCCCGCGCGAGTGGCGGGCAGGCGTCGGCCGGAGCATCCGCGCAGCCGTCCGGCCCGGGCGGTCCGGGCAGCGGCTGACGCCCAGCTCTGCCCGCTAGGCGGGCCCACCGGTCAGGGCCGGGCACCGCTCGCGGGTGTCACCAGCCCGCCGTCCGCCCCTCCTTACCAGTTCGCGATCCCTGGAGGCTTCCCTTGTCCGAATGGCTCGTCCTGACCCTCGGCATGCTCGCCGCCTGCGCAGTGGTCATCGTCGTCGTCCTGCTCAGACAGCGGAGACATGGGGCCGAGGTCGATCCCTCGGAGACGCCGGACGTGATCGAGTACATGACCATGATGATCGGGAAGACTGCTGGTAGTGGCAGGAACACCCAGATCGGAGCCCCGAGCTTTAGCAACTACGTGTAGTTACTGGCAGTTTCTCGCAGGGCAAAGCGCTAGATTGCTTTGATCGTCTCCCACCTGTCTCCCATCTCCCATCTCCGGGCAGCAGAAAACCGGCCCGTGGTCGCCCACTTGGGAGGTGGTTTTGGCAACCGCGGGCCGACTCCCTGGGCCAGAGTGCGAGTCGTCTGGCGTCGCAGGGTGGGCAGGGTGTGGCTTGGAGACCTCGACCGCTCCTACTGGGGTGCTGGAGCGGTCGAGGCCGTGCGTTCCAGCGTGACGCTGGAGTCTCGGATTCGACACCTGCCGGCGGCGCATTCATGTGTGCGCCATCTACGCAAGGTGTGAACGGCGGCCAGCCTGTCGGCGCCGGGGCTCAACTACGAGCGCCGCGGGGCGGTAACGGCTCCGGCCGCGACCCCTGGGTGGTGTACACGCAGCGGCAGTCGCCACAGAGCCACACCGTCCACCCGGGTCCACTGCCTTGCTCGATGTGGCCTTGCGTTTCGAGGTCGTCTCTTCGCCGTCGGCAGTGGGCGCAGATGCCGCACGTTTGTGCGGGTGGCGGGGTAGGTTCTGGCATGTCGACTCCAAGGTGGTCGGCCATGCCCCCGGGCCGGTAGCGCGGTCGCGGGGGTCTCTTTGAGCGTAACTGCTCTATGGAGCAGTGTGCAGCAGTAGGTAGCTACCCATGCATCTGTGCAGCTCAGGGCGGCTCTAGTCTGTGGCATCATGGGAGATGATCTTGGTGGGAGAGTTGATCCGGCGGCGCCGGTCTACGTCTACATTCAGGTAGCCGACGACATCGAAGCCCGCATCAACACCGGCACTCTCCGCCCTGGGGCGCGACTCCCCGGCGAGCGAGACCTCGCCGAGCAGTACGGCGTCGCCTACGGGTCCGCGCGACGCGCCATCGAGGAGCTGCGCGACCGCGGGCTGGCCATAACGCTGCCGGGCAAGGGCACGTTCATCCAGACGCGAACCGGGTCGGCTGACAGTGGCGACGCCTAGACTTCGGGCATGACCACGCCATCGGCTGGGGGTTGCGAGCGGTGCCAGTCGGCAGCCGCCGCGAACGAGGCGATCCGCCGCTTCGTGGCCGGCCGCGCCGTGTGGACTCCGGAGGCCCTGGCGGAGCTGGACCGGCTATGGGCGGTGTGGCGGGCAGCGGTGGCCCGGGAGATGACGACAGCGGCCTGACGGGGCTCGTCAGAGGCTCGTCGTAGGCTCCGAGCATGGCATCTGTGATCGACCCCGACAGACACTCCGACCTGATCCGGCTCCAGCTCGCCGTCTTCCAAGCAGACCGTGAGCTGTACACCTACACCGGGGATGACGCAGGGCCGCTGCGGGAGAAGGTGCGGCAGGCTGCCGCCATCAAGGACGCGGCGCTTCGGGAGTCGGGGCTCGTGACGGAGCACGGCTGGTACACCGCCGAGCAGGACCTCAAGCGCGCCGGAGCAGCCGAGACGGCGGGCTAGCGGCGCTTGCCTCGCATGCCTCGGCGCAGGCCCTGCCGGTAGGGCGAGGTGGCGGCCGAGTTGATGCCAGGTGGGGCCGGCCGCTTGTAGCGGCCCTCTCGCAGCCAGCGGGCTTCCGCCGTCATGCCGAGCGCTTCGGCTTCGTCGGGGTCGGTGATCTGCTTGCCGGGCGACAGGGCGACGAGCACCGAATCGTCGTCCTTCCGGGCGGGCCGAAGCACACCGCCGCGCGCACGGCGATACGGGACACCGCCAAGCAGGCGGCGCAGGAACGCCACCAGGTCAGCCGTCATGCCGGATGGCCACCTCCCGCACGTCGGCCCCATCTCCGTCGTCGTCCACTCGCTCCTGCTGACAGAACGACGTGTGGGGGATCTCCCCACCCATGACCTCTACGGGCTCGCGGTGGGAGCGGCCCCCGCAGTCAGGACAGACCCCGGGTCCGTTGCAGCAGCAGGCAGGGCAAGGCCCTTCCACCACGTGCCCCCGGCTCCACCGCCACTCCCCGCCGTCGTAGAGCTTCCACTGGAACGCCACCAGGTCGCCGGTCACAGTTCGTCCAGGGCCGAGGTATCGATCAGGTCGATCTCGTCCTGGAAGGCCAGAACGGTTGCGGCTCGCCTGATCTGCTCGGGGGTGGCGTTGAGCGGAACCATCGGGATGCACTTCCACGGGTGGGTGTTCACCACCGTCCAGGAGGACTCCGTAGGCAGGTAACCCCCGGGCTTGAAGTCCATCACGGTCCCCTCTCTACGGCTTCGGCCCCGCCGCGCTGGGCGGGGCCTGCCGTCCACATGCAGCCAGCATCATGGATGTGATGGTGCCAGTGTCGCAGGCAGCAGTGACAGGCGGCGGGTTACGAGATGCCCTGCGCGCGGGCGTTGGCGATGAGCGCCTTGACCCCGTTCACGTCGTAGCCAACGAGCTTCCCTGCGTTGCTCGTGCTGTAGCCGCCGTTCGGGCTGCACATGATCGGCTTGTTGCCGTAGCTGGTGGCCACGCACTCATGCGGCTCGATCACGCCGTCCTTGTCGAGGTCGGTGTTGGGGTGGTCCAATCCGAGGGCGTGCAGAATCTCGTGCGGGATCGTGTTCTTCAGGTGCACCTGGGTGATGGGCCACGACCCGTCCCAGTACTCCGAGTCGTAGATGACGAGGCCGCCGACTCCGAGGCCCTTCGGCTGATACGGGCAGGGCACGCCCTTCGACCAGCCCGGGGTGCCGACGGGCCGGTACCGCTCGGTGACCTGGATGTGGTTCTTGGGCCCGCATTTGTTGATGTCGACGGGTTCGACCCCGCCCACCGTGATGTGTAGCCCGGCGGCGTTGATCTGCTTGAGCGCCTCCGTGTAGTACGGGGCGTAGCGGGTCTTCATGGCCGCCGTCTCGAACGTGATCGTGTAGGTCGTCGAGGGGCTGGCGGCGTACACGCCGATCTGGCTGGTGAGCTTCCAGCCGCTGCCGGAAGTCTGCACGGTGGCGGCGGATGCTTGGGGCGCGAGGGCCACGGCGGCGGCGAGTGCGCCGGCTGCGGCGGTGGCGAGGGTTCTGCGCAATTGATCTCCTTATGAAGTTGTGGGGGGTCACGCATGGTGTGCGTGCTATTCGCCGATACCTGCCAGACGAACAGGCGGGGTGGATGGTTGCGGGTTCAATCAAGATTGTTTAAGCCGCTCCGCTTCTCACGCTAAAGAATCATGGGGTGACCCCTTGCGACATTGCCTCACCGTGAGGCATAGTCGTGAGTGTCAGGCAGAGGGAACAACCCGAAGCCACCGGAGAAGGAGCCTCCAATGACCGCCACCGAGATCGGCACCCAGGTCACCAACTACGACCTCCTCGGCGAGATCGAGGGCCTGTTCAACACCCGGCAGGAAGCCCACGAGGCAGTGCAGACCACCCTCAGCCAGATCATCGAGAACGACGGAGACGACGTGGTCCTGTCCCGACGCGAGATGAAGAACGGCTCCGGCCGAGTCATCGGCGAGTGGCTCACCGTGTCCACCGAAACCGCGCAGGAGATCCGCGACGCGATCGGCGACCAGGTCGCCATCGAGACGAACTGACCCCTGAGCAGTGAGTGGCCCGCCCCGGGTGCACGGGTACGGGCCACTCCGGCACGGAAGGAGCCCGCACCATGAGCGACCCTACCGAGCGTTGGACAATCACCGAAGTCGCCGAATTCCTCGGCGCCACCAGCACCGGAAGCGCGCGACGCACCCTCTCCCGCTGGGGAGTCCATGCGGTTGGACGACGCCCCGGACGCGGCGGCGAAAGCGAGTACGACGCCGCCCAGGTCCGCGACGCGCACGCCTCCCGCCCCGGACGCGGACACCGCACCGACCTCGCCAGCTAGCCCAGGATGCGGGCCGACGCGTCCTGTCGCAGCCTGGGCTTATGGCTGCGCCCGTCACCGTGTACCCGCCCGACGAGGACGGCGGGCGCCGTGTGCGCCTGGGTGACGCGATCCTCGGCCGCGCCCACGGGCCACAGGACCTCCTCGCCCTGTTGGAGCGGGCAGGCTGGGAGCCGGACGAGGTGGCCCTCGACGGGCCACTCATCGAGTGGCGGGGTGGCGGACCCGCCGTGTGGCGGCCTGACGGGAGCGACCGCCGATGGCCCCGGTAGTCGTCCACGCCCCCGATGCCGAGGGTGGCCGGCGCGTCGTCGCCCGAGGCCGGATCCTCGGCGTCGCCTACAACGCCATGGACGTGCTGGACCTGCTGGAGACCATCGGCCTGGAGCGGGCAGACGTGCGGCTCGACGACGCCGACCTCATCGACTGGCGCGGCGGCGGCTCGTATGAGTGGACGCCCAGTAGCCGGTAGCCTCACACGGCGGTGCCCCCGCCACTACGACTGGCGGGGGCACCATGCTGCGGTGGGGTCAGTGCTTCCGTGCTTCGAGGTGCATCTTGAACTCCTCGACCGCCTGCCGGTCCCTTGCGGTGAGCTTCACGTTCGGGTTGTTACCGCAGTGGGGCCCGACCGTGCCGGCTTCTTCGTTGCGCCGGTCGAGGGCGCGTTCAACCACGGCCGCCCCCGGTTCCATCCCGAGCGCGGCGCGTCGGGCGTCGAGGATCGGCAACAGCCCGTGCCGGTCAATCTCCTGGGCGCCCAACCGAACGGCCTGTGCCCGCTTGCTCGGCACGATGTCATAGTGCCAGCGGTAGTCGCGCTCGCTCTTCTTCTGGAACCACGACCGCTTCAGCCCGAGCCGAGCGGCGAACGCGTGCAGTTCCTCCTCGGTGTCAGCGGTCATGTGACACCAGTGCGTGTGCCGTAGCCCGCGCATCTTCGCGAGCCGCGTCCAGTCGCGGGTCTCATCCACGTAAACGGTCACACCTTCTCCTCTTCTTCTTCGTTGAGCCTGGCGGCGAGTTTCGCGGCGAGGCTGTAGGTGGGGTGGTCGTCGAGCTGGCGGCGGCGTCGGTTGTAGCGCTGGGTGGTGCGCGGGTCGGAGTGGCCGACAGCGTCTTGGACTCGTTCGAGGGGGACGCCTGCTTCGAGGCTGTCGGTGATGAAGCCGTGGCGCAGGGCGTGGGGCTTGATGGTTTTGGCTTGGGGGATGCCGGCTCGGCGGGCCAATACCCGCAGGTGCTTCCACACTTCGGGTTGTGTCCAGCGGCGACCGGTGTCGGTGGTGAACATGGGCCCGTCTTCGCGGCCGTCGAGGTACGTCAGCAGGGCGTCGAGGGCGAGCGGGGGTACGGGGGCGTTGATGCGCTTGCCCCGCTTCAGCGTGAGGGGCAGGGTGCGGTGGCCCCGGTCGTAGCCGATCTGGTCGGCGTTCAGCGACAGGATTTCGTCGACGCGGGGGCCGAGTAGGTAGAGCAGGGCGATGAGTGCGTAAGAGCGGGGGTTCCAGTCGCGGGCGGTCTGGATGAGCCTGCCGGTCTCTTCGGCGGTGAGGCCCTGCGTCGGGCTGTAGTCGGGATCGATGGTGGGACGTTGGACGTGGGTGAAGGGGTCGACGGTCATGGCTTGGACGCGGACGGCGTAGGTGTAGAAGCTCCCGGCCGCCGCCAACGCCTGTGCCTGTGCGGACGGTGAGAGTGTTCCGCCGCGCGGGGATGGGGTGTTGGTGAGGTGGTTGGCGTAGGCGTCCGCGAGAGGCAGCTTCACCTCGAGGGGGTGGATGCGGGAGGAGCGCGTGTACTCCTCCCAGCGCTTGAACCCTCGGCTGTAAGCCCGCCTGGTGTGGCGGGACTTCTGCCGAGCGATCCACGCCCCAGCAAGCGTCGGCAGTGGGTCGCGTTCGCCGTACAGCTCCGTGAGGTAGTCACGGAGCTGCTTCGCTTCGTCGGGCCAGTCGTCACGCGGATCACGGCGATCCGTCGAGACCTCCGCCGACTGACGCGGGACAAGGGCGGCGGACTCGTCGGTCACGGCGTCACTTCTTCTGACGCGCGATGGCGAGGCAGTCCTCACACCAGCGCTCGTCCTTCTTGTCGAGATTCAACGGGACATCCATCTTGTGGCCGCGCATGACGATCCCGTCCTCGTCGCTGCATGCGATGGGCTGGAACGTGGCATCCGGATCGGGGCCGACCGGCTTGTGCCAGACCAGTTCCTGGGTGCTGCCCCACTGCCCCTTCACCCGTTCTGAGACTGCAAGCATGTCACTCCTCCTTGTGTTGGATAACTGTCATTATCAACCATGCCGCTGGTTGATCGCCAGCACTTCAACGCAGCAAGGAGCCCCGCCTCGATGAGGCGGGGCTCCCGGTCGTCGGACTGGCTCAGGGAGTTCGGTGCGCCGTCCCGACCCCTCGGTTTACCGGGCGGCAAGCTTCGGGGCGCTCGTGTCCCACCCGGGCACGACCGTCGTCGGAATGCTCTCCTCGGACCAGAGCGCGAGCACGTTGGGGTTGTCATCCCAAGCATGTACCGGCACGTACCGTTCACGAATCCGGGAGAGGACGTCTCGCTTCACGTCATAGTCCGGCCGCCCGTCTCCGGCTGCGCGCATCCACATGGCGTCGGAGGGGACGTCGTGCAGAGCGAGCCACATGGCGGTGTGCGGCCGGTAGCGGACGGAACGGGCCGTGACCACCAAGACAGCGAGACCAGCGGCGCGGGCGGCGCGGGCGGCTTCGACGACATCCGTGTGGGGCGGGCAGTCCACGGACGCGGTGTGGAAGGCGTGGAATCCGCCGGGCCCATCGAGGAGGTGCCGGATGCTACGGACGTCGCACAGCGTGCCGTCCACATCGAAGATCACAGCCTCACGCATGATGCCCCCTGCCCCTCTCTCTGCTCGGCGCGCCGCCAAGCGCACGCCGAAGAGCCCCGCCCTCCCGGAGGAAGGCGGGGCTTCGAAGTCGCTCCCGGGATCCCACCCCGGGTTGGTTCGCCGTTCTGGCTCTTACTCGCGTTCGGGTGTGCACGCCCTCGCGGTTTCGGATCCATCTCAGCCGGGACGGCACCGGCGATCAACCCGATGCCCCTCGCCTGCACGAGGATGTGTTCAGGGTATCGCTCACGCGTGTTCGTCCGCTGGCATTTCCGGCGGGGCGTTGTCATGCCGCCTCGTCCGGCGGCGGCTCGACGGGAGCCTCGACGGAGAACGGGTTGTTGGACGGTGGCGGCGGCGGCTCCGGGGACGGTTCGGGTGGTGGGTCGACCCAGCCCATGTCGACCTGGGAGCCGAGGTCGGCGCCCGCCGGATCGGGGCGCGGGGTCACGGGGCGGGGCGGGTCATCGGGCATGGTCATACTCCAGTCCTGTTGTAGTCCTTGACCAAGTCGTGCGGCTCCGGTGGAGAACCCTGCGGGCTGCGCGCCCACCGGTACAGCTCATCCACCGTCCAGCTGAAGGCTCGCAGTACGGCCTCCAGCCTCGACTGCCGTGCCCGTAGCTGCCCGTTCTCCACGTCGACCCGCTCGACGGTGGCCTGAAGCACCGACAGGTCGGCGGTCCGCTTGGCCGGTTCCGCTGCGGCGAGCGCCGCCGCGCTCTGCGCTGCCGCGGTCGCGCTGGCCGCGCGCACGGTGGCCCGCGCCACGAAGATGCCCCCAAGGATGGTGCCGACCGTCCCGATCACCGACACCACAGCAGCCCATACCGTCACGCCGCACTGCCTCTCCGGCGCCGCGGCGGTGGGGGCACCGAGTGCTCGGGCACCGTGGCAGCCCACAGAATCACCCCGACATGCGAGGTCAGATACCAGATCGCGACATACGCGCCGCGAGAGTAGTCGCCACCGAGGACGGCAGCCATGTAGGCCGTAGCCCACACGATGGGGGGAACCAGAGCTGCCGCGAATCCGGCCCAGTCGCGGCCGACTCGCAGAAACGCGGAGCTGCCGGTCACGATCCCCGCCGTGATCCACAGCCACGCCCAGTGCCGGATGTCGCACACATTGGTCAGCAGCTCAAGGCCCTGCGTCGGCGGTGGATCGACAAGAAATGAGATCCCCCAGCACGTCTTGCCCGCACCGATGATGAGGAGGAACGCGCCGCGGCGGCCCAGGTGCCAGCGCAGCCGCCGGGCCGCCACATCCCACATCAGCCGGCCGTTGCCTCTCCGGAAGGAGCGGACGGCTTGGACGGGGTGACCTGTCCGCGGGTGAGGAGCGCGAGGCCGGCGAGGACGAGGCCGTTGACGGCGCCGACGGTCTCGGGGGCGACGTCGAAGCCGAAGGCGGCGGTGAGTGCGGCGACCGCGGCGACGAGGCCGGTGAACGCGTTGGGTGCGATGGGTCGGGTGACGGCGGCGGCCACCGCGGCGAATGCGGCGGATACGACGGCGACGATGGTGCCTGCCTGCTCGCCGGAGAGGCCGAAGTTGAGGGTGACGAGCAGTGAAAGCAGTGCGCTGACGCTGTTGATGACGAGTGCGGGTTCGCGGCCGAAGAGTCTCACGGCAGGATCCGTTCTGGAGAAGAAATGGTGATCGAGGGTTCCGGTTCAGGCGACCGTGTCGAAGCGGCCAGAGCCAAGCGCGGCGAGGGAGGTCATCCCGGGCACGCCATCGGCGTCAGCACCGGAGTAGCCGAGGCTCCGCTGGTATGCCGAGTAGCCGTTCTTGGTGGGCACGTCGAAGATGCCCCTGATGAAGGAGCCCTTGGCGAGCTTGCTCTTGGCGACGAGCGCGTCCTGCACGCGGGCGACGTCGTCCGCGTAGCTCGCATGCTTCTTCTCGTCGGCCATGGCGTGAGTGGCCCCGTACACGACGGCCTTCAACGACACCTTCGGCAGGGACGGCGTGGGCCCTCCGCCCTTGGCGGCGTTGAGGATTGCGGCCATGGGGAAGGCGCCGGGGTCGCCGTGGTCGTTCTCGGGGACGTGCTGGTGTCCGCAGTGCCCCTTGAACCGGTTCCAGGTGGCGCCGGACATGCGGACACCCGAGTTGCCGTAGGAGCCGGGGTACGCCTTGAACGTGAGCCCGGAGGACAGCGGCACGCCGTGCTTGTCGTGGGCCCATTTCGCGAATGCCCCGAGGTCGCGGATCGCCCAGTCGGGCAGGTCAGCCATGTACAGATGGGCGTAGCCGGCCCTCTTCCACTTCGCGTGGGTGCCCGGGTCGCAGGTGCCGACGACCTCGACCTGGCAGACGTTGAGGGTGTTCGTCTCCACGCCGCCCGCCTTGTTGACGAGGGCTCGGGCGGAGGTGTCGAAGTCGAAGTGCTGGTACCAGACCAGCTTCTTCTTCGCGAAGTCCGGCTTCGCCGTCAGGTTGGGCGCCGAGGTGCCGCCGCCGTAGGAGGGCAGGGACGTTCCTTCGGTGCTGTGCCAGACGATGACGTTGGTCTCCATCGACGAGCCGGGGTAGCGGTTGCCGTACCAGTACGACGTGCTTGCGCCCGCGTACTTCTGCGGGCCGGTCTTGGCCATGGGGACTCCAGGCATGAGAAAGGCCCCGACTCGCGGCGGGGCTGGTGAGAGAGGGGTGCTTCGGGGCGCCCCGAAGTGTGCAGGTCAGAGGCTGTAGTACAGCCCATTGAAGCTCACCCAAGGCGGCTGGATCTTCGGGTTGGCCGTGGAGGTGGTGGTGCCGACGATCTGTATGTGCCCGCCAGGCTGCGCATCGATCTTCACGGAGAGCACGTCCGAGTTGGTGGTGGAGCAGGCGCCCGTCACGGTGCGCAGGTCCGTCGGCCTGGCCGAGGTGGGCAGCGCGCTGGCGGTGATGACACCGCTGTTGGGAATGACGGACGGCGACCCGCTGTACGTGATGCCGACCCCGCCGCGCAACATCACCGTCGGCTCACCGAAGAGCGACACCACCCGGTACTGCAAGGTCCCGTTCGAGTTGCCGTCGTGCGTGAAGCCGGACGCCAGGCTGACGGTCGCCCACGAGGACGTGCCCGCGGCGAGGACGACCCAGCCGGCGCCGTCATAGCCGGTGAACAGCTGCTCCGAGGCGAGGAACGCGACCATGCCCGCTACCGGCGAGGTGATGGTGGCGTTGCGGTCCGCGGCGTTTGTGAACCGCATGACGGACCTCGGTGTGAGGGCGTCGACGATGCCCTTGGTGCCGACGCGCAGGTCGGGGGTGTCGCCGTTGTCGAGCCAGGGGACGTCCTGGTCGTAGTCGTCGGTGCCGGGCAAGGGGGCCTCCTACATGATGCGGGTGGCCCGCATCCACGAGCCGAGGCCCACGCGGGCCGCAGTGGCATTGCTGGCGTTCTGCGCCCAGGAGAGGGCGCAGGTGCCGCCGGTGACCGTGGAGACGGTGCCGGTCTCGACGGCGTACACGAGGTTGCTGAAGACGTTGCGCCGGCCGTATACGACGGCGGTGCCGTAGCCGTGGCTGCCGGCCCGCATGTTGATGTCGTCCGCCCCGGAGTCGGTGGCTGTCGACGCCGGGCCCTGTACGCCTTTGAGTCCGATGGCGTCGCCGGGCACGGTCCACGCGGTTTTGATGAGGCCGGCGGTAGGGCCGCCGACGAACAGGTGAAACTCGATCAGGTATGTCGAGCCCGCGTCGAGGGCCATCGTCAGGTCGGGATCGTCGGCCAGGGTCGTGGTCGATGCCCGGTCGGTGTGGGCCGCCTTGTAGCGGGGCGGCATGGGTGCGCCGAGCGCTCTTGCCGCTGAGGCGGTGAGCCCGAGGGCCAGCCAGTTGCCCGCCGAGTTCTGCGTCAGCATGATCTGGTCGCCCACAAGAGGCTGCGGGTAGGAGCCGTCGATACGGCGGGCCCGCACGTCGCCCACATCGACGGTGCCGTCAGTACCGACCGCAGTGACGACGCCGATGCGCCAGTCGGCGCCGCGCACACTGGGGGCGGTCTGGCCCGCGGAGACGGCGGCGCCTCTGATGGCGGCGGCTACCTGCCGGCTGGTGGCCTCGCTCACGAGTCCTCCCGTCCGCCGATGCAGGCGACGCCGAACTCGCCGCCAGCCAGGTCGAGGCTGAAGCTCTCGACCTGGAGGAGGTCGCGGTCGCCGTTGGCGTAGGTGACGCGGAGGATGTCGCCCGGCTCCAGGCACGGGTTCGGCACGCTGGACAGGTCCGCAGTGGCGTTCGGCTTCAGCGAGTCCCGCAGGAGCTTGTTGGCGGCGGCCTGCGCGAGGTTCGTCGTAGTGAGCGTTGCCGACGAGTAGAAGGTAGGCACCCTGCCGAACGACCCATACACGTAGGTCGGCGAGGTGGGATCCTCATCCGCGGCGTAAGCCGAGACCGGCGGCGTATCCTCCTCGGTGTTCTCCCCCGTCGCGACGACCCAGTTGTACATGCCGTCCCGGGAGTAGCCGCGGGACGCGGAGACGAGCGCCCCGCGGTCGCCAGCGTCGACCTCCCACGAGATTGCCGCCGTCAGCATGTCGGGCAGCTCCCGAACGATGAACTGGCCGTCAGGGTCCGCGTACAGCTGGGCGCCGATGGCGGTCGCGCATTCGACGGCCGCCGCCCACCGGTCGCCTTCTGCGTCCCAGGTGCGGACCCCCACGACCTGGTCCGTCGCGTAGTTGACGATGACGGCGCCGGGGATCGCGCCCTGGATGAGGCCGGTGATGGCGGTGACCGCCGACGTTCCGCCGCGGGTCGAGTACGCCGCCACGAACTTGTCGTCGGCGACGACCGCCTCGAGGCCCGACGCTTTGATGTCCACCGGCCCGTAGTCGGGGTCTCCGTCGACCGCGTCCACCCGCCCGAAAAACACCGGCACCAGCTCGATGTGGCCGTCGCCGTACCGGATGCCCCGCTCGATGCGCAGACGCGACCCGTAGATGGCCAGCTGCTCCGTCGGCGTCCTCGGGATGAAGGATGTGTCGGGCACGGTGACGGAGGCGGTGCGGCGCACAGCTTGGGACCGGTCGACCGTCACCGAGCCGGCCGTGTGCTCCAGCTCCACCACCGTGCCGTCCGTGCGGTGGAGCTGGACGACGGTGACCGGCGCGTGGGACTCCACCAGCGTCGGCAGGAACCGGTCCGACGGAGGCGGGTACACGTCACATCCTCCTGTCGATGGCCAGGTCGAAGACGGTGGCGTACCGGTCCAACACGTCGTAGCCGGTGGCGTATTCGAGGACCACGTCGTAAACGGTCCAGTGAGCGCTGCCGGCCTGCCCGCCGGTGGGCATGTCCACCTCGGTCATGGGCAGCGTCCATTCCCGCCACGGCTCGGTTGCAAGCGGCACCACGCGGGGGAACTGGGTCTCGGCGACGGCGACGTACACGTCGGTTTCGCCCGACCCTGGCGGGCACCGCCACAGCAGGACGTTCCCCGTCGACAGGAGGAAGCGCAGCGTTTCTCGCTGCTCGTCCGTCTCGGTCCAGCACAAGAGGTCCCCGGTGCGGGAGCCTCGCGAGTCGGACAGGATGACCGGGGTGGCACGTCCGCGCACCTGGAAGGCGGTCTGCTCGATGGCCTGCTTCCACTCCGGTGCGCTCTTGACCAGCACTCGCAGCCCGATGCCCGGTCTGCCGGGGTCCGTGAGCCACGTGTAGTTGCGGTCGCCGGGGTCGAGGGTGACTTCGCTGGTGGTGCGGTAGGAGCGTCCGGTGCCGTCCGGCCACACGGTTTCGATGCGGTAGTAGACCGGCACGCCGAGGGGTGCCTCGTAGTCCTCGACGATGAGGCTGTCGGTGTCGACCACGGTCGTGCCGTCGTACAGCCCGTCAGGGCCGCGCACATGGCGGCGGATCCCGTCGGGGGTGACGCGCCACACCGTCAGGAGGGTGCCGGGCTCGAGCTCGCGCAGCACCAGCTGTGTCGACGCCGACTCGGGGAAGGCTTCGACGGTGGCTGTGGCCACGGTCTGCCACAGTGCCGGGCGGTCGATCTGGAGGATGCTGCTGGTCGAGGTGGCGGCCAGTGTCACCTCAAGCTGCGCTTTCACCGCCCCTGCGGGGGCTGTCTGGTCGGTCCATCGGGACCACCAGTCGGGGGTGTCGACCGGGTCCGCCACGCTGGCCGTGGTGGAGATCAGGGTGTCGGAGGCGTCGAACCAGCGGATCCCAAGCGTCATGTTCCAGCCGCCTGCCGCGACCTTCGTGTAGATCTCGTGACGCCAGTTCTGCCCGGCGGCGTCACCGACCGGGTAGATGCCGGAGCGGATGACGCTGGTTGTAGCCGTCGCCGAGGTGACCGTCAGGCTGTAGTAGTCGTAGAAGTGCTGGGCTCCCCACGGTGTGGAGCGGGCCAGGGTGGCGGCGCCGGAGGCGACGGTCCAAGCGCCGATGCCCATCTCGAAGTCCCAGTCCGCCATGGGCAGGACGTTGCCGGTGCGGAGAGACGGCGACCGGGACGCTGTGATCGGGCCGACGAATACGCCCTCGATACGCGTCACCTGCCCGGCGCTGGCGCCCGTGATGCCCACCGCCACGCTTGCGGAGGCGGCGTTGGAGGGTGCGACGGCGGACGTCAGCTGGCGGTACAGGCCGGTCCCCGGCGGGGCGAGCGTCGACCGGTGCGCGGACAGCTGTGTGCCCGTCGCGTCGTAGAAGCGGAGCTCCACCCACACGCTGCTGCCCGATGTGGGCGGCCCGAGGTAGGAGAGGGCGACGTATTCGACGCCGGGTGTGATGGGTGGCTGCTCCGTGCACAGGGCGCTGGCGTTGCCTGCTCCGGTGGTGGTCAGCGCGATCTGGCAGCCGCCAGCGCCATAAAAGTCCGCTGCCCAGATGGATACGGGAGCGATCCGCGACACGGTGCAGCCCGCTTCCGCAGCCCAGCCGGAGACGTCGACCTCCCCGCCCGCTTCCGCGTTGAAGGACAGCAGGTTGCCTGTGTAGCGCATCGGCAGGCCCAGGTACACGTTCTCCCAGTAGTGGAGCACCAGGGCGCCGCTGACGGTCGCTGACAGCAGCACCTGGGCGCGCACCGTGCCGACCGGGGCGTAGCCCGCCACGCTGACACGGTGCCAGCTGGCGGACGCTGTCGCTGTCGTCGGCGACCAGGTGACGCTGATTTCCGTCCCGGCCACGTCGAGCCAGCGGATACCGATCCGCTCCGCCTGGGTGGACGCACTGGCGTCAGCGAACGTCCAGTACAGCTCGCCGGCTGTCACCGGTACCGACGAGAAGGCGCGGGCTTGCATCTCGCCGGCCGCCACGGATTTGACGGCGAGGACGGCGGCGCCGACCCGGCCGCCGGAGCCGAGCAGCAGCGTGCAGTTGAGCTTGGCCGCCCAGCCGGAGCCGTTCGGTTCGATCGACGAGGTGGTGACGCTGAGGAGGTTTCCGTCGATTGCCACAGGTCACCTCCCGGCCCGTGCGCCCAGCGCCGTCAGCAGCTCGCCGTTGCCGCGCCGCACCTCGGCGCGCGCGATATCTGTGATCTCCCTGTCGCCCACGAACACGGACACGTGCAGGTCTCCACCTGTGTCCGAGGTGGCCGCCGCGGTGGAGATGTCGCGCCACTGGGCGGCGGTGAGGATGGCTTCCGGCTGGCCGGTGCCGTTCATCGCCATGGTGGCGCCGGGCTGGAGCCAGCCGCCTGCGTCGTACCAGTGCGGGCTACGCGACTTCCATTTCGACCAGGCCCTCGACGGGCTGCCGTAGTCGGGGCGGTGCTTGATGTAGCCGAGGCCCCACTTGATCTGCGTGGCCGGGTTCGTTTTCCAGTCCGCCCCAGCGGACCGCATCTTCCGTCCCGGGAGCGCCTGCGGGATGCCGTAGGCGTCGCTGGACGGGTTGTCCGCGTTCCAGCGCCAGCCGCTCTCCTTCTGCCACAGGGATTTCAGCGATGGCCACTGCTTCTGCGACCAGCCGAACTCGCCCAACATCTGCCGGGCTGTGGCCTGCGCTGCGGCAACGGACTTGCCGCTCGTGCCGCCACCACGAGCCGGAAGGTAGCCGTACCAGTTCGACCCGAACAAGGAGCTGTTGTAGCCGCGTGCGCGGGAGCCGACAACGACACCGTCCCCGCCACGCGACTCGATTTTGG
This sequence comes from Streptomyces sp. NBC_01775, assembly GCF_035917675.1. Classification (NCBI taxonomy): domain Bacteria; kingdom Bacillati; phylum Actinomycetota; class Actinomycetes; order Kitasatosporales; family Streptomycetaceae; genus Streptomyces; species Streptomyces sp. NBC_01775. The sequence continues at coordinate 472,651 of NZ_CP109104.1, forward strand.
TCCCGGCCAGGGTTCCGGCCGTGTGCCCCTTGCCCCGGTTTGTGATGCCGATCTTGTAGGGGCTTTGTGCGTGGTACTTCCACCCTGCGGGTGCGCGCTTCCCCTGGAAGGAGAAGGTCGACCACAACCTGCCCTTGGGGTTCTTGCCCTGGATGACTTTCTGGGTGCTCGACAGCAGGCCGGAGCAGTCGAAGCTGGGGTTGCCCGCGCCGCCCCACTGGTAGGGCTTGCCTGCCTGCTTCTTGACCCACTTCAGGGCGCGGGCGACACCGGGGCTGCCGCCGCCGCCCATCTCGCTGTCCTCGCTGCCCTTGATGGCAGCGAGTGCCTCGTTGAGGATGCCGGTCGGCACGGCCTTGCCCAGTTGGCCCCAGCCGCTCGTCCCGCCAGGGATCTTGTTGATGAGAGATCGGAGCGGCTTGGCTGCCGCGCTGGCAGCCTTGTAGACCCCGCCGAGCGCGGCGTCTTTCAGTTTGCTGAGGCCCTTGCCTACGGCGCCCGTGACGGCTTTGGCTCCGCGTCCGAGGGCGCCGACGGTGTTGTCGAACCAGCCTCCGTTGGCGAAGCCCAGTACTCCCCCGCGGGCGGGCACGGGGCCGCCTGTGGCGAAGGCCCGCCCGCGTGCCGCCGTGCGGAGTGACTCGACGGCGCCGTGCCCGCCGGCGCCCTGTACTTCTCGGGCGGTCCACACGTGCTCGCCGCGGGACAGCCGTGCGGGAATGCTGTCGGAGGTGGCACTGCCCGGACCGTTGACGGGGCCGCCTGTGGCGAAGCCCTTCGGCTTGTAGGCGGGCAGCTTCTTGATGGGAAGGACGGATGCGGCGGTATTCCAGAGACCGCGGACGCCCTTGTTGTAGACGACGTCGATGACCCATTTGATGGGTTTCTTCGTCAGGTCTTTGATCTTGTTCCAGGCTTTGCCGATCGCGGTCTTCGCTTTGTCGAAGGCGGTCGCGACCAGGTGAACGCCCCGTTTCAGTGCGTTGAACGCAGGCTTGATCCCCTTGTTCCACACCGACGAGATCACGGCTTTGATGGCGTTCCAGACGGGGCGGACGATCTTGTCTCGCAGCCACCTGAAGACCGCGCCGAGAGCCCGCAGACCAGCCTTGATGGCGTTCCACACCGGCTTGAGTACCGTGTTCCACAGCCACCGTCCGAGCCAAGCGATGCCACGCATCGCGGGCTGGACGACGCTGCGCCACAGCCAGCGGAACACCACGCCCAGCGCACGGATCCCGGCCTTCATCGCACCCCACACGGGCTTGAGCACCGTGTTCCAGAGCCAGCGGCCCAGCGCGGCAATGCCACGGAACGCGGGCCCGATGGCGACCCGCCACAACCAGCGGGCCACTGCCGCGAGCCCGCGGAAGGCGAGCACGATCGGCCCGACGATCAGGACCGCGATAATGATCGCCAGCCACTTTCCGATCGTGACGATCCCCCGGAACGCCGGGCCGATCGCGTTCACCCACAGCCAGCGAGCGGCAGCACCGATGGCACGTATCGCCGTCGTGATCGCACCAAATATGACCTTCAGCACGGCCCAGGCGACGGAGATTGCGGTCTTGATGCCGCCCCACACGGCCATGGCAATGCCCTGGAAGAACCGGAACGCAGGCCCGAGCTTGGACACGAGCCACCCAACAAGCTGGGCCACCCAACGGATGACGGTGGCCAGCCCTTGCGCGAACACCGCGATGAGGAACGTTGCGATCTTGATGATGGGTGGCAGCAACCACGACAGCAGGCCGATGCCCAGCTTGAGCGCCATCGCGGTGAGCTTCACCAGGGCGGGCAGCAGCGGAATGATCGCGACGAACATCTGCATCCACGCGTCAATGAGCTGCTTGAACGACGGCATGAGCGCCGCGAGGACCTGGAGTGCCAGGCGAACGAGAAGCCCGACGAGTTCCACAATGACCGGCATGAGCGGCTTGAGCGCCACCATGGCCTGCTGGACGAGGATGACGAAGACGTCTGCGAAGACCTTCGCCAGGACGCCAATGATCTGGACGAGTGGGGCGAACAGCGGTGCCAGGGCGCCGAAGATCTGCCCGAACATTTTGCCGAGCATCCCGATGTACGGCACCAAAGCCTTGATGATCATCGTGAGGGGTCCGACGAGGACCTTCACCAGCTGCACGATGATGCCGATAACGGGACGGAGGACCGGCATCAGAGCCGAGATGATCGAGGCGATCAGCTTGCCGATAGGCCGCAGCAGCGGCATGACTGCCGCAACAACTTCCACCAGAACATCGCCCAGCAGTCCGACAACCGGCAGCAGCGCCTTGATGATCGGCATCAGTGCGGCGCCCAGCTCGCCCGCCAGCTTCGCCAGTACCGGGCCGAGCTTCGCCGCCAAGTCTCCGATCACAGGCGCGATCGCCGCCAGCAGCGGCATGACCGCCTTGATCAATGCGCCGATCACCGGGGCGATAGCGCCCGCGATCTGCGCCACCGCGGCGAAGACCGACTTCAGCGCGGCCTGCACTTCCGGCATGGCGGTGATGCGGCGGATCTCCGCAACTACCTCGCCGATGACACCCAGGATCTGACCGCCCGCCGACGCGGCGGACTTCATGATGTTGCCGACCGCGCCGAACGCGTCCGCGAGGATGCCGCCGACCTGCTCCAGGATGTCGAAAGCCGTGCCGATGGCCTGCTCCAACTGGCCCGACTTGAACGCGCCGGTGAGCTTCGCCGAGATGCGGTCCGCGAACCCGCCGGCCTGCACCAGCAGCCGCTCGAAGCCGGGCTGCGCCGCCACCGAGAGCTGCCCGAACGCGGTGACCATCTGGCCCGGAATTCGGCGCAGGGCCGCGAGGTTGCGGTTCGCGCCGGCCAGGATCTGCGACAGCATCCCCGTCTTCTGAAGGTTCGCGACCGCGTCGAGGGCAGACTTCGCCATCAGGTTGAGCTGCGTCGCTGTACCTGTGAGCCCCTGCTTGAGGGTGGGGATCGTGGAACGCCCCAGCGACGAGATGCGGGAGTCGAGCCCTGCGAACAGGGCGTTCTGCACGCCGAGGCGCATGCCGTCCCAGGCTGGGGCCAGGCCCCGGATCGCGTTGACGAAACTCCTCGCGTTCGGGGCGAGGTTCGCCATCGCCTGGTCCAGGGCAGACGTCTGCGCCGCAGCGGCGGCCTGGGCAGCGGCGAGCGCGGCGGACGCCTCCGCTACGGCGCGCTGCGCGTTGGCGATCTGCCGCTGCCCGTCCCGGCGGGCCTTGTCCACGCCGGCCTGCGCCTCGGCCAGACCGCGCTGAGCGTCGGCAACGGAGCGGGCGCCCTCAACGGCAGCCTGGTCGGCGGACCGGCGGGCAGCGGCAAGAGCACGCTGCCGGTCGCCTACGGTCCGGTCGGCCGATGCGATCCGCTCGCGCGCGGCCCGCACCTGCTCGGAGCCGTCGACGCCCGCCTTGTTGGCGGCGGCGACATCCGTCTTGAGGTCTTTGTAGTCGCGTCGCTGTTCGGCGAGGTTCGCTTTGGCTCTGTCGAAACTGAGCTGTGCCTGCTCGCGCTGGAGAGAGCTCGCCTTGGGGTCGGCGAGGATTTTGTTGAGGTCCTGCTGGGCCTGCTTGAGGCGGAGTGTGGCCTCACGCTGGTCGAGCTGCCCGTCCTGGAGGCGTTCGTTCATTTCCGCGAGGGAGCGGGTGGCGTCGCGGCGGGCCTCCGTCAGGTCCTGCTGTGCGTCGCGGGCCTCCCGCTGGGCGTCCCGCAGGTCCCGCTCGGCGTCACGGACGGACTGTTGTGCGTCTCGCTGCCGCTGCGCCGACTCCTGCACGGCGTCGGCGAGGGCACGCTCGGCGTCGACGACAGCCTGCTGGGCCGCCTTGACCCGCTCGGCGGCCTGCACCCGGGCGTCGGCGACACCGCGCTGCGCATTGGCGAGGGCCCGCTGTGCGGACTCCACCTGGCGCGTCGCGGTGGCCGCCGCCTGGGCGTCCTTACCCGAGTCGTCGAACGCCGCCTTGAACGCGTCGCCGACGCCGCTGAGCCCGAGCTTGAGGGCTCCGGCGGCGGCGCCGACGGTCGCCAAGGCAGGGGCCGCCGCAGCCGCAGCAGCGGTCGCGCCGGCCAGATGGGAGACCACCGCGACCTCGGCGAGCTTCCCCACGCCCGCCAGTGCGGCGCCGAGCCCCTTCGACAGGGCGCCGCCAAACGCCCGAGCGAACCCGTTGCCGCCGGACTGTCCAGCCGCGCCGGCACGCGCGCTGACCTGACGGGACCAGTCGCCCTCGAACTCCGGGCGGATGGACACGTATCCGCGTCCGACGAGCACACCAGAGGCCACCGCGCACCCCCTTACTCACTGGGTTGCGGCGCCCCCACGGAATGCGGCGGCAAGCTCTGCGGGCTTCGACGGGTTGCGTCCGCCGAGGCGGATCACCTTCGCGTCGCGCGGCTGCTCCACCCCCGGCCTGGGGATCGGCTTCGGCGGCTTCAGGCGGCGCGTCTTCTTCGGGTCACCGCCGAGCTTGACCGTGGCGAACGTGTTCTCACGCACGGCGTCCACGACCGTCGCAATCAGGTGCCGGTCGGGAGTCCAGAACTCCTCGTCGGGTTTCTTCGGCCGCACCGCCCGGTGCGTGGCCGAGCCCTCCGGCAAGTACCGCAGGAAGACGCGCAGCTCACGCCACGACATCTCGCCCCGGTACAGCTCCAGCAGGCTGCGGCCCGGCCAGTAGTGCGCCATGTCCCACTCGACGGCCTCGCCGTGCTCTCTCAGGAGCTGAGCGAGGCCGTGGATTCCCCCGGCTCCATACCGGACCGCTTCTGCCACTCCTCCGCAATCAGCTCCAGGTCACCGAGGGTGTATCCGGCGCCGACCATCTCGGCGACCTTCTCCGGGCCGAGGGTGAGCTTGAGGATGCCGAGGCCGTCCTCCAGAGAGCCGACCCGCTCCTGCAAGTCCATGGGCAAGGTCTTCATCGCGGGCAGCGTGAACTCCACGCCCGCGAGCGCGAACGTCGTCGGCTCCGGGAGCGCGTCGCGGCGCTGCTTCGCCAGAGAGTCGAGTTCGACGACCTCGGTCCCGGCGGTCTTGGCGGTGGTGGCCATGCTGTTCTCCTCTGCTGCGGTTGCTGCGGGCTGCGGTATAGGCCCGGTGGGAGCGCCCCGCAGCAGTGCGCGCCCACCGGGGGATCAGGCGGGCGCCCAGGACGGGTCGTTGGACAGCCAGGTGGCCAGCTCGGGCGACGAGGACGCGTAGGCCGACACGGTCATGCCGAGACCCACGGGCTCCCCACGCTGGAAGTTGACGCTTTCGCGGTCGGTGACCTCGCCGCGGGGGATCACGACACGGTTGGTGATGTCGCCGTCTACCCACTCGAAGCCGAACGCCATCTCGGCGCTGCCCGGGGCGCTGGGGATGTCGAGCTTGAAGACGGTGTCCGCCGTCACCTCAGTGATCGTGCTGTCAGGGAAGTACAGGGTCACCACGCTCGCGCGCAGCTCGATCGCCGTGAACGCCAGCGTCAGCTCCACCGAGGTGAGGACACGCCGCACCGGAGAGAGGGACTGCCACGCCATGATGTCCTCGACGTCCGTCCCGTACTCCATCTCGACACCGTCGTCATTCAGGTAGCCCAGATCTACCCAGGCCGGATCCCACGCGGACGTCAGATCGGCCGGCGCGGTGGACCCCTTCGGGGCGACGTACACGTTGCCGTTGAGCCCCACGCGCACGTTGTCGGCGTTGAGCGCCATAGCTGCCTCCAGGCATGCCAAGGACCCGCACGGCAGCACCGGCGGGAGAATCGGAAATGGATGCGGGAGGGTGTTGTGCTACTCAGGCAGGACGCACGCGCAGAGACATGACCAGCACGTATCGCGGCGAGGCCGTGGTCGGGTCCGGCAGCCAGATCAGGCTGCTGTCCTCAACGCGGCAGATCAGTACGTCGCCGAGCCGCGTGCCCTCGGCGGCGAAGATGTGGCCCCGCACCTGCTGTGCGAGGTCGTGCGCGGCAGCCTTGTCGGTGGCCAGCACGTCGATATCGAGCGTCGGCTCATCCAGGACCAGCCGCGCGTAGGTGGCGCCGCCGCCACGGGACACCGCCACCACAGGCAGATTCTCAGCGAGATCCTCGGGCCACTCCGTGCCCACCGTCACACCGATGTCGAGCTGCTGCCGCAGATAGCCGGTGACGGCCGCCTCCACATCAGGGAAAACGACCAGCGGCGGCGTGCTCATCCGCTCTTGCCGCGGCGGCGAGGCAGTGGCGCCTCAACCGGCTCGTCTACCGGCGGCACCGGTTCGGTGGCCGGCCCGTCCACGGGCGCGTCGGCCACGGCCTGCGGCTCATCCGCCACCACCTCCGCCACCCGGCCATCCCGCCGCAGCCCCGGCACCTGATCGTCGGGAACCTCCACCACCTCGCCCGGGGCATGCCCCCCGTGCCAGGTCGCCAGTCTGATGCGTGCCATGTAGTGCTCCTCAGATTCGGAGGGCGTCCAGCGCCCGGCCGAGCACTCGGGTCCTCGGAGAACGCCCCTCCTGGGGGCGCTCCTGCGACGTTGCCGGGCGACCGGAACCGAACTCGACCTGCAAGGTATAGGCGACGTTCGCGCCGAACTCCCCCTGCCACGCGAACCCGTTATGCACAAGCGACGCGTTCAGGGACTTCTTGTAGTCGCCCGCCCGCGCCACGTTGGCCCAGGTCGGGCCCGTGTAGGTGGGGGCGAGCGCAGAAGCGATAGCCTTCCCCCGCTCCGCTATGGACAGCAGGTATGCGGCCATCTCGGCGCTCGACGCAAACTCCCGGAACGCCCCACGGTCTATCCGTATGCGTACCTGCGACCGGGCCACTAGTCGATCTCCTTCAGTCGGGCCTCCACATGGTGCACGCCAGGCCCGAAGGGGTCAGGCCAGCGGCCCACCTTGCCGTCGACCTCCAGGGTCATGCCGTCGTGCTCGACCCTGTCGGTCTCCAGCAGGTCGAGATCCATACCCTCTGGGGTCTGCAACTCCCAGCCGGTGACGGTGGTCTGCCGGTCGATGGTGTCCTCGTCCGACTGCGGTGGCGACCCGGCGGGCTGGATGTTCACGCCGGAGAAGACGACACGCTCGGCGCTGGGCCAGTCCCGCTTCTTGTTCTGGTAGCGGTCCACCATCAGAGGCGCCCGCACCCGAGTGAACGACTGATGGAACAACAGGCTCACGGCCGGTCCCCCCGGTTCAGACGGTGCCGCTCCACCGCAGCCGACCACTGCGCCGTCACACCGATCGACGCCTGCGCCCCGAACTTCAGCGCCTGCCCGCCCACCTGCACGCTCTCCACACCCGGCCGCACGGCGTACATGGCGCGGGCCTGGTCGATGACCGCCTCGGCCACGTCATCAGGAACCTGCGCATGGCCATGACTGTAGGTGACCACGACGCAGCGCAGCCGGCCCGGCCACACCTGGCAGCCCAGGCGCCGCAGGAACCCGTCAGCCGACCAGTCGAAGCCCTCCCCTTCAACGAGGGGCTCACCGTCCAACTCCAGCGAGGCCACCGACAGCACCGGGGCGGCCGGAAGTATCAGCGAGACGCACCCCGTGCCGTCCAGCGTGACCGTGTCGCCCGCCACCAGTGTCACCGGATGACGCACGGCCCCCCGGAAGCGGCTCGTGGCCGCAGCCAGCGCCTGAATCAGCTTCGGATCATTCTCCGGTACACCGAGCCACGCGGCCAAGTCGGCAGGGTTGGCCAGGTAGTCAATCGTCGCCACCGCCCGCACCGCCCTTGTCCGCCGCGGCACGGCTCTTGTTGCTGACGGCCCGCTTCTTCGCCTGCGGCTTCTCCGGCGCCGCTTCCTGCTCCTCACCGGAAGGCTCCGAACGGCAGTCGCCGACACGGTGGAAGCGGGCATCCGCCTCATTCAGCTTCATCACCGTCTCCACGCCGCTGGCCGTGGTGACGGTGTACTTCTTCAGGGGTCCGCCCACGGCGGCCACCTCCAGGTACTCAAGTACGGATTCGCTGGTCGAGGGCGGGCCGCACGCCGCATGCTCGGCGCCGCACGGGCACCGCCCCCGGACCATCCTCGAGTTGATGAGCGTCACGGCGCGAGCTGGCCGGACGTGCGCATCGCGGCCAGCAGCGCGTTGACCTTGGTTCGCAGCGCCAGGTAGTCGGCGCGCAGGGCGTCGTACTCGGCCTTCGTCGGGGTGGCGCCAGCGGCAACCACCGAGGTGGCCGCACCAGCATCCGCTACCGCCGCCGTCTGCCGGCCCTCACGGGCCGCGCCGGCGGATGCGTTCAGATACGCCATGTCAGCCTCCTCATGCAGTCAGGTCAACCTCGACGAAAGCGTTCGGCTGAATGACGCCGAACGCGGCCCGCATCTCGGCGAGGATCGCGACGAGGTTGCGGACGAAGAAGTCGGCGTGGGAGTCGGTGACCGTGATGGACGCCTGCTCGCGGTCCCACAGGATCGCCTTGCGGAAGTCGCCCACATACCCGGTGCCTGCTGGGACGGCTTCGGTCTCGATGACCGGCAGACCCCACAGGACGCTCGCCGAGCCGACCCCACCGGGCCCGCCGAAGTAGTAGCGGCCCTCGTTGTCCTGGAGGAGATCCACGGTCTCCAGGTCGGCGGGGTTGAGCAGGTAGGCGTTCGCCATCGACCGGCCTACGGTGCGGACCTTCGTCTTGGCCTTGCGCAGGGTCGTGAGCGCATTGGTGTCCCACGCCTGCGCCTGCACGCCCGAGACATTCGACAGGCCCTCGAAGTTCTCGCCAGTGCCGTCACCCGACACCATCTGGTCTTCCAGCTCCTCCTCCAGGCCGTACCTCAAAAATGCATCGATGAGGGTGCGGATCTGCGCGGCGTCCGACAGGGCCCGCTTCGTGATCGGGATCCAGTGCGCGATCGTCCGCACCGGCGTGGTCACCTTCGCCGCCGCCAGCGCGCTCTCAGGCTTGTAGCCGCCGCCAGCGTTGTTGACCAGCGCGCCCGCACCGCCAGGCGCGGTCGGCGCCGCCGACGAGGTCGCCTCAGCGACCGGTGCCGCAGCATTGGTGTAGCTGGTCATCCGCACGTACTCGACCGTGTCGGACGTCGTCGAACCGGCGGTGACCACGTCCCGCAGGGCCAGCGGGCGCTGGAAGGCGTCGGCGGCGACCTGAAGACCCAGGTAGTCGTTCTGCACGAACGCGCCCGCAGAGGTGTCCGAGCCACCCGTGACGAGGCTCTTGAAACCGGTGGGCAGGGACTGCACCCGCTGCTTGGCGCCGAACCCGCCGTTCGGAGCGGTGGCCAGCAGGCTCTTGTACTCGGTCGACTCGACGTAGTGCTCGCCGATGGACTTCCGCTCCGGCACGATCAGCCCGGACGGGGTGGCCCGCTCCCCCTGCGGCTCGTTGAGGGAAATGCTGTCGCCCAGCTCAGAGATGGCCTTGAGCATGTCGCCGTCGGCCTTCGCCTTGGCCAGGGCCTCCTTGGCGGTCTTGGCCTTCTCCATGTGCTCGACGACGAGCGCCCGCTCCTCCTCGGTGAAGTCGCGGTCCTCAGTCTCGGTCTTCTCCGAGAGGGACTTCAGCTCCGTCAGGTGATGCGTCAGCTCTTCCGTTAGCTGCTTGACCTTGCTCATAGCTCTCCTCAATCCGTGAGCGTGGAGGCATCGAGGCACAGCACCTCGATGTCGGTGCGCAGACGGGATGAGGCGGTTCCGGGCCGGGCCTCGCCCGCCTTGGCCGCAGGCTCCTGCGGCGAGGCGGACTCAGGCGGGGCTGGCGTGGCCTTCTCGGCGTCTTCCGTGCTGGAACTCACGGAGTCCAGCAGCTCCGTAGAGAGGCGCGCGATCTCGCGAACACGCTCCTCGTTCGCGGCCGACAGCGTCCTGCCAGCCTTGGTGTCGATGGCCGCGTCCACGGCCTCACGCACGCGTGTGATGTGGTCGTCCATGGCCTTCTCGACTGCGGACCGCACGGCGTCTCCGGATGCGAGTGCGGGCCCGTTGAGGGTGACGCGCAGGGTGTCCCCCAACGCGGACTTCACATCGATCAGTTCGGTGGACTGGTTCGCGCCGATCAGGCACGGGCCGACCTCGTACAGCTTCAGCTTGCGCAGCTCGTAGTAGCCGGGCCCGTCCTTCTGCTCGACCCACGAGCCCTCATCCACGTCGTAGGCGAAGGAGAACTGGGTGACGCGGCGCCCCTTCATCAGCTTGTACACCTGCGCGGCCTTGGTGCCCTCGTCCAGGTCGACGCGTGCCTTGATCCACAGGCCTTCCGGGCGCTCCTCGGCCTCCAAGACTTCCCCGATGTGGTACTCCGGGTCGTGGGACATGTGGGACCACAGGACGGGGATCGGGTCGCCGCGGCTCTTCCACTCTGCGAGGGTCTCGGCAAACGCACCGGGGGCGATCTTGTCGCCGACGCTGTCGAGGTTGTAGGCAGCGACGATGGCCTCGAACGTGCCCTCGTCGGTGCCCTCGTGGGTGCCCGCGGCTTTGATCCGCACCGGGCAGGATTTGATCCGCATGGTCACTCCGTCTTCGAATACGTCAACTCGCAGCGGCAATTCGCCGTCTGGGCGGCGTCGCCACTGCCGTCACCCGGCCACCGCAGCCCGTTGGAGAACACGTCATCGACCGGCACCTTCTGCCCGTTGAGAGCCGCATGCTCGGCGCGGGGGTTGGCGCTAGTCGTGCGCCACGTCTTGAAGCGCAGCCCCGAGGCACGCGCAGCATCGTGACCGCCGAAGGACAGGGCCTCCGTAGCTGCGGTCTCCGACCGCAGGAGGGCCACGGCTGCCCAGGCGGCGCCGGCCAGCAGCAGGGCCGCCGCGACGCCACCCTCGGGCGGCGGGGTCTCGGCGGCAGCGATCGCCTCCGTTTCCCCAGCCATATCGTGCAGCTCGGCATGGTGCAGGGCCGCGGCCAACAGCCACGGCTCCATCACCTCAGCCGACCAGCCCTCCTCATCGGGGTTGAACTCCTCCAGCACCTGGCGGGCGCCCAGCAGGCCGAGCCGCACCATGAACTCGCGGATGACCGCCAGGAACCGGGCCTGCTTCTCCGCCCGGCCCGACGCCCACCACCCGCGCACCGCATCCACGCCGTCCGGTGCCGCAGCCACGAGACGCGCAGCCTCTTCCTCGGTCAGTGCGCCGAGCGCCGCCGCGAACTGCGCACGCAGATCATCCTGCGGAGTCGAGGGCTGCCCGGCCTTGGCCTTCACCGGCCGGGCTCGCCCTTTTGGGAGCTGCTCCGCCTCCGGCGCCGTGTCCCGCGGGGAGGCCCGGCCTCCTTCGCTCACATTCAACGGGGTGATCAGTTCGTCGCCGTCCGGGAGCTGCGGCAGGTTGAACCGGGCCCGCTGCTCGTTGACCGTCATCCACGGCCGGCCCGTCGCAGTGGATGCGGCGACAGCCTGCTCCTCGAAGGAGCCGCGCATCTTCTCCGCGATGTTGAACTCGACGTACACGTCCTTGCTGTCGGCCAAGTCGGGCAGCAGGTTCGCGGCGATCTCCTGCTGCACCATCGTCAGCCACGGCCCTAGCGTGTCCTGGTAAAGGATCTTGTGCTGCTCGGTGATGTTGCTGTACGTCGCGTGATCCAGGATCCCCACCAGCGGCGGAGGAATGTGGTACGCCGCCGCGACCTCCTCACGTGTCAGCTTCCGCGACTCGATGTACTGGGCCCGCTGCGGATCGATCGCGATCTGCTCATACGTCATGCCGTCCTCAAGGATCGGCGTACCACCCTCCGCGCCGCCGCCCTGCGAGAAGCCCCGCCACATCTCCCCGAACCGGCGCTTCGCCTCCGCCGACCACGGCTCCGCATCCGCCGGCCGCACCAGCACACCCGTCGCCCGCGCACCGTTACGCCACATCGCCGCCCGCTGCCGCGTCGACTCCGACTCCTCCAACAGCAGCGCACGCAGCGCCTCCAACGGAGACGAGCCCACCACCAGATCCTCCGGCGAATAGCCGTGGAAGTGCATCACCTGATCCGGAGTGAACCGCATCCCCCCGGCAGCCACGTAGTACCTGGGGGTAATCCAGTTGCCCTCCGCCGGGCAGATCAGCGTGGGCGGCACCGGCAGCAGCAGGCGTCTGCCTTCCGCCTCCCACTTGATCCAATACGCCTCGTCGTAGATCGCGAGATCGCAGATGAGCCGCTCCACCAGCCGGAACGTCGTCACCCGTGGCAGCGGATCGCCAAGCAGCAGCGCCAGAGGATGATCCGTCAGCCGCTCCCGGTCCGTATCCGACACCCGGCGAAACACGTGCAGCCCGAGCTGAGCGATGTTCCGCGCCAGGAAGTTCACCACCGTGCGCACCTGCGGCTGCGCCCGCCAGATCGCCGCGTACTCCCACGACACCGTCGACAGCGACGTCATCGCCCCATACGACATCAGCGACCCGGCGCCGGTGAGCTGCAACTGCCCGGAGGAGACCACGAACGCCATCAGCCACCGCCCGCCAGCACCTGCGTGAACTCGACCTTCGCCCGCTCGATGACGACCTCACCATCCACCGACTGAGGCTCACGGCCCGCCTCCAGCAGCTCCACATCCCGCAGAACCAGCAGCGGACCGCGCCGCGCCCACAGGATCCCGGAGAACGCCTTGTCCGCCAGGTTGACCACGACCCGTTTGCGCAGCGCAGTGCGACGCCAAGCGAACACAACCCACCCCCGTCACACGATCATCATCTCGTCGGCGTCCTCATAGGCGGACCGCCGCCTCGGAGGCCGCGCCACGATCTCAGCCATCGCCGTCGCCAACGCAGACACGCCGTCGATCTTGTCGCCGGAGTTCGCCTTGTCGGGCTTCACATTCCCGGCCGGATCCATCGCCACAGCCAGGTTGTCCACACACCAGCGCACCACCGGATGCCCGCCATGCCGCAACGCCGGCGCCTGCGGGGTGCCCTGAAGCGTCAGCCGCTGGATCTCCTTCAAGACCGGCGACATGGTCGCGAAACCCTGCCGCACCTTCACCATCGGCGCCCGCTCGGCGACCAGCGTGTTCGTCATCTGTGACGCGTTCCACGGGTCATAGCCGATGCTCTTCACGTTGAACTTGTCCCGGTCCCGCTGGATCTGCTCGACGATCCAGTCGTAGTCCGCGACATTGCCGGGCGTTGCCGTCAGATAGCCCTGCCGTACCCACTTCGTTGCCGCGCCCGCCGTGCGCTTGTCGAGCGCCTTGAGGTTGTCCTCGGGCGTCCAGAACCGCCACAGCGCGTCCAGCGTGCCGTCTTCATCGTTCGGGAACAGCCAGCACAGCGCACACAGGTCAGACGTAGACGCCAGGTCGAGTCCGCCCCAGGTGTCCCGGCCGGCCAGCGCCTCCTCGTCGACCATGCCCGCGTTGTTGTCCCACGCGTCCATCATCAAGAACCGCGTCGACTGCTTCGTGCGGATCCCCAGATGCAGCCGCAAGAATTTCGCCAAGTCCGCCGGGGACTGCTGCGCCTCCGCCGACGCCCCCCGCAGATACGCGGCCGACGGGCTCACCCCGTAGCCCGGGTTCGCCTTGCGCCACGTCGCCTCGGCGTAGGGGTCGTCCGACTCGTCCGCGCCCCACACCACGCCGTAGGTATCCAGGTCGTGCAGTGCGCCGCGGGCCAGCTGCTCGATGTACTGCCGCTTCCGGTCGTAGATCGACTCCTGCTTGCCCTCGTCCGCCGTCGTGATGATGATCACCAGCGGCTGACGGCGTGAGCCGGTGCCCGTCTCGATCGTCTCCACCAGATCAGGGGACTTGTGGACATGCAGCTCGTCGATGATCCCCCCGTGAACGTTGGCGCCGTGCAGCGCCTCGGCCACCGACGAGACGACGGTGAAGTACGAGCCACTGGCCGGGTGTGTGATCTTCTTCGTGTACGCCTTGACGTTGCCCTTCAACGCCGGCGCCCGCTCCGCGATCGTCTTGATCGGATCAAACGTGTACCGCGCCTGCTTCTCCGACGTGGCCGCCGCATACACCTGCGCGCCCGGCTCCGAGTCCGCAGCCATCAGATACACCGCGATGCCGCCGCTGAGCGTCGTCTTCCCGTTCCTGCGAGGCACGTCCACGTACAGCTTGCGGACGATCCGGACGTAGCCCTCGGCCTCGTCATCCCACCGCACCCACCCGAACACCGGCGCGATGATGTACGCCACCTGCCACGGATCCGGATCCAACGGCTTCCCAGCCCACTTGCCCTGCGTGTGCCGCAGCAGATGGAAGCTCTTCAGCACCCGGTCCACCCGGTCCGGGTCGAACACCGCCCCGGAAGCCTCCCCAGGGCTTGGGGTCTGCACCTTCGGCGGGCAGTCCGGCAACGGGATCCCCCGCTCCTGCATGTACCAAGCAACCTCGGCAGAGATACCCAGATCAGCTTGAGCCGGCGAAGGGGTTCGCTTCGTCGCCATCGTCGCCCCCGCTTCGCGCCAAGGCCTGCTCCGTCGACGGCGTCAGGCCGAAGTGAGCCGCCCACGAGCGCATTTCCCGCCCGGCGCTGCGAGCGATCGCGACGCACGGGTGAGCAAGCTTGCCCTGCCGCGCGTTAATGACCAGACCCTCCTCTTGCACCACCCGAGTCGCGGACACGAACGTCGCCCACGCCTCGCAGTACGCAGCCAGCGCAGCCCGGTCCTGCTCCTTCACCAGATCCAGACGGGACAGCTCCGGGATGACCCGCTTCCACTCAGCCGCCGCCTCACGCGACAGCCACGTCGGAGGCTTCGGCGGCAGCCGCTTGAATGCCGGGCCGGCCTCCACCTTCCGCCCGCCCGAGTCCCGGCCCGGCGACCGCCCAGTGATCAGCTTGAGGGTTGCGGGAGCAGCAGTTTTCGGCATCACAAGCCCCCTATCAGCGAAATGAGCGCGCGCCTTCCGCTCTGGCCGAGGCGGTCCCCAAAAGATCTTCCGTCGTGATTTTGACTCCCCTACCCGCCCGCGATCACGCGATGATCACTGGGTTCGATCTTGACTTTGGGTCTTGATCTCGCGGGCTCTTCTTGATCCTTCCAGGGCCTCGCGGGCAGTCTTCTCCCGGTGGCACGGCTCGGAATGGATCAACCCGAGGTTGTCGAGGTCACGCGCTGCTCCACCTTGGCTGACGGGCACGATGTGCTCCAGTTCATCAGCGTCCTCGCCTCCGCACACGTAACAACAGCCGTAGTCACGCATGGCCACACGCCTCTTGAGTGATCGCATGGTGCCACTGCTCATGCCATAGCGCTTGGATGGTGCTGGTCTGCCTCGCCAAGGCTCGGGCTGATGCCCGTCGCACAGGCCACGCTTGGTGGCCATCTCATAGCAGTCCACGCGCGCGCATCGCGTGGGTGGAGCAGTAGGCATCAGACCCTGATGACGTTGATGGTGAGCTCAGCGTGCGCGACGTCGAAGGCCAGCGTGGTGCCGTAGTCCGTGGCAGGGAAGGGCCCAAGCACTTGGGTCTCGCCTGCGGGTATGGCTTCCACGCGCGTGGGTGTGGTGAGCCCATCCACTGAGCGCACAGTCTGGAACGTGATGTTCCTGCTGCTGGCCCCTGTGTTCTTGACGATGAGTACGACCCTGCCGTCGTTGGCGATGCTGTTGCCGTTGACGGCGTCGCCTGCCGCAGCTGTGGGCAGTACGGTTCCCGCGCGCGTGGCCTGCGTGGGCGTGAGTGCAGTGCGAGGCATGGGCTTCTCCTACGTGATCGAGATGGCCCGCCAGTGGGGTCGGTTGGCGAGGTTGTCGACGGAGCCGGTACTGACGTGCAGGTAGCCGCCGCGATAGGTGCTGTTGGTGACGGTGAGCGTCACGTCCGGTTCGACGTCCGTGCGGGTGAGGATGAGCTGCGTCGGCGTGATCTGAAGCTCGAACGTCATCCAGTTGCCTGCCGTCGGCGCCGTTGTGGCGATGGTGCCGAGCTGCGTACCGGAGGTCACTCCGGCGGTGTGGCTGTAGAGCTGCATGTCGCCGTTGCCGCGTAGCAGCATGTGATAGCCGCCGGTGGCGTTGGCGCTGTTGAACGCATACTTCGAATCGTCGGGTTTGCAGAACGCGATCCCCGAGTGCTGCGTGCTGCCGGGCAGCCCGTCCCACATCATCGACCACCTGATCGTGTAGCCCGACGCCAGCGTCGGGCACAGGCTCCCAAGCAGAGCCGCCTGATTGGGCAGCACGTCAAGGTACGCGTCCGAAGCCGCGCCATACTTCAAGGCGTACACGGGATCGTAGTTCGCGGCGCCCAAGTCACCCGGCGTCTTGATCTTGCTGGCGAAGTCATCGGCAGTCCGCACCGGCGTCGACCGCGACAGGTACAGCAACTGCGAGCACATCAGCCCTTGGACACCCAGCCCCGTCAGCCGCGTCACCTCGGACCTCCTGTGCACCTCCCAGCACATGACCGGCTTCCCGCGCGCTACGACAGCCGCGATCCGCGCGTCCGACATGGTGTGCGGGACGCCCCAGAGATCGACGTTGCTCGCGACTGCGTCCATCTGCCCATCGGTCGTGCCTGCGTCCACATAGGCCCACACCGTGTACCCGTTGGACTTGGCCCAGGTCAGCGTGTTGCTGGCGTAGTACGCCTTCCACACCACCGACTTGGCGGCCCCGGGGTACTGCGAGAGCAGCGCCTGCACAGCGGGTACGGAGGGGTTGCTCTTGGCTTCGAGGAAGATGACGACGCGGCCGAGGAGGCGGTCGAGGACCTCGCGCAACGTGGGGAGCTTCTGGTTCGACCAGCCGGCCCCCAGCAGCGAGGCGCCGATGTCGACGGTCACGGTCTCGCGCAGCGCCGCATACGGCTTGTCGCTGACGTTCCCGGTGCCGTTGGTGGTGCGGTCGAGGGTCTGGTCGTGGATACACACGGGCACGTTGTCGGCCGTGACGTTGACCGACACCTCGATGGCTCTCGCGCCCGCGTTCACGGACGCGTCATACCCGACCAGCGTGTGCTCAGGGAACTCGCCGCCGCTGCCTCTGTGGGCAACGTAGAACGGGGTCGTAGCCAGCAGGCTCGTCACGGACGCGGCGTCGAACTGCGAGGCCCCGACGAGCCCGAGGTTCGTGCGGGCGGACGCTGCGGATGAGAGGTCGCTCAGGTTGGCGGTCTTCGCGAGACGGCCACCCACAGCGGTGTCGGTGTAGGCGGTGGCGTCGGTCTGGAGCGAGTCGAGCCACTGCTGCTCGGTGCCGACGAAGCCCTCGTCGACGGCGACCTGGTAGGCCGAACGGCCGTCGGTGCCGTCCTGCCCGTCGTCACCCGCGGGCCCGCGCAGAGACGTCAGCCATTCTTCCTCGGTGCCTTCGAAGCCGTCCGCGACGGCGAGGACGTAGGCGGAGGCCCCGTCGATGCCGGGGAGACCTTGGGGCCCGGCAACGGTGAGGTACTCACCCTCGGCGGGGTCGGTGGGCGCCACTTCGGCGAGGTCGACGAGGGGTTCGGCGAGGGGCAGTGCGAGCGGGTAGGAGCGTCCGGGCTCGTCGTACCAGTGCTCGGTGACCCTGTACGTCCAGTCGACGGGGGTCACGTCGGGGTCGTCGGTGGCGAGGAGCTCGGCCTCTATCTCGCCGTCGGCGTTGGCTTTCGCGGTGATGATGCCGAGGATGATGACGCCGTGCGTCGCCGACGTGAGGACGGCCGGCTCGGGCCGGAAGGTCACGCCTCCGGTACGCGGGCCGCCGTCCGGCTTCAGATACGTGCCAGTGACCGTGACCGTCGCGAGACCAGCAGGGAGAGCCATTGGGCCTCCCCTCGGCGTGCATCTGGGTCCTGCTGCCCGGCCCCTCCCAGAACCGGGCAGCAGGGGTCTGTCAGCAGCCCAGCTCGTCGAGTGGGACTTCAGTGCGGAAGGGTCGCGGGTTCGTGCCGGGCAACGGCTCTGCTCCACGTATCCACGCGCGGGCCCTTGAAGTCGGCACCGTTTCATTTGGCGTCACGTTGAAGACATCCGCATCGACGACAGGGACGAGCAGGTGGATTGGTGCGACATCGAACACTCGGGCCAAAGCCAGCGATTCGTTGACGGTGATGTTGGCTCGCTTGCCGTTCTCGACGTTGGTCACGATCTGCCGGTCCCACGGAATTCCAACCTTGGCCATGTGCTTAGCCAGTTCTGATGCGGTCCAGCCGTGGCGTCCCCGCAGGGCTCGTATGCGCCGCATGATGATCTTCGTTGTCTCGGAGACTTCAGCCATTTCCACTCCAGGGTGTGGCGGAAGCCCCGGTCCCTGGATGGCTCGGGGCTTCCTTCCCGCGCGGATCAAGCGCGGGCGTCAACGGGATGGTGGTGGCCGCCCCGAGCCCTCGACGGGGCGGCCACCTACGGGGCTCAACAGACCAGGGGGAAGGCCGGAGCACCCGAGTCAGGCAGCGCGGGGTGCGCGCTGCGGTGTGGGCCGGTAGGTGCGGGCCAGTTGCTCGATTTCGGGGAGGGCGTACATGGTGCGGGCGAAATGCCCGTTACCGAGGGGCCGACCGTCACCGTCGAACCGCCGGACCTTGCCGCGTGACGCCCACTTGCGGATCACCTGAGCGGGCACCCCGGTCCGGGCTTCGGCTTCGTGGACGAACACGAGGTCTTCGACCTGGAGGTAGATGACGTCCACAATCCACCCCCTGGCATGACGAAACCCCCGCGCGTTGGCGGGGGCTCGGTGGCTTGAGGGCGCAATGAGCCCGTCTGCGACGAGTGTGACATGACCCGGGATCTTCCGGCAACTACCGCCGCGCGAGGCGCCGCTGGCGGCTGGCGTTCTCGCACACCGCCCCATACAGGGGCAGGCCGACGGCGGCGATCAGGTTGAAGATGAGCGTGTCGTGCCCGGCAGCTGCGACCCCGAGCCCGACGCACACGTACAGGACAACGACGGCCCCGAAAACGACCAAGGGCTCGACACGCTCAAAGGTGGCGTGCTTGAACGCGCACCACAGACGGATGTTGAGCCTGAAGCCGGCGCGGGCGAGGCGGACAGCAAACATGGCGGGCTCCTTCGGGTCAGGTCCAGTGTGCCGGGTTTCATTCCGGCGAGGAGGGCGGGCGGGGCCGACTGCTCTGTATGGGTCTCTCGTTCACGGTGCAGGCGTCGTCACAGGCCTTGTGCGCGCGTGAACTGGCCCGCCTGTGCCAGGCGTTGGGTGCAGCGCCGTGTCTGTCGCCTCGTGAGATTTTGCCGGGCAGCGGGCGGTGGATCGCCCGCGCCCGGCCCGAGCCCTGTGAGCCCCAGCGCCCGGGTCAGTCCTCTTCGGGGTAGGCGATCTCGATCAGTTCCCACTGCCCGTAGGGGACGGACCATTTCTCGACGCGAATCCGTTCGGTGCGGCTCTCCCCTGCGGCGATCCGCTCCTTCTCTGCGATGACTTCGCGGTAGGTCGCGGGCTCGGACCGGTGCTTCGTCTCGTGCAGGCCGGAGGGGATCGTGTACAGCAGACGCCACGGCTTCGACGGTCGCTTCGCGGGCATGATCAGGTCTCCTTGGTGAGTGCGAGGCAGTCGGTGCACCAGGTCTCGCCGGGCTTGTCGAGCTTCAGCGGCACCTCCCGTTTCCCGCCGCTCATGACGATGCCGTCCTCGTCACTGCACGCGATCAGTCCTCGTCGTAGCCGCCATAGTCCTTGATCGACTCCGGTCGCGGGATGAGGGCGGGAGCGTGATCGTCGTCGGGGGCGGCCCAGATCATGCGGACCTGCACACCGCTCGTGATCTCAGGCATGTAGCGGGGCTCGTCCGCAGGCCATACATCGGGCCACGCGCCGGTGAGCCCTCCCGCAGCGTCCACCTTCTGATTCTGCGGAGGCCAGAACGCCTTCGGTTCCCACCGGGCCTGGCCATCCCAGGGCCCACCGATGTATGAGATCTTCCGCTCGAAGTCGGGGTCAGGCATCGAACTCCTCCTCAATCCGTTAGGTCCGCGACGAGCACGGTCGCGTTGTCGGCGTGTGCCGGTGCCCGGTCGTTCGCCTCCCGGACCACGGTTCGGGCAGCCAGGCCCGGTGTGCCGTCGAGGAAGTCGGCCACGTCCAGGCAGGAATCCTCCAGCGGCTCATACGCCCCGTCGGACGCCAGCAGCAGCCGACCCGACATGGGCCGGGACACGGCCCCGATCAGCGGCTGCTCGCCCAACTCGGGGACGACCGACGTGTTTCCCAGCCACGATGTGACCTGGTTTCGCGAGTACACGCCGGCCGCCTGCCCGCGGTCGAGGAGTACCTGCCGCATGTTGTGGTCGACGGTCAGCCGCTCCGCCTTCCCGTCGACGAGGAGGTAGGCGCGGGAGTCGCCGCACCAGGCGACGGTCAGGCGATGCCCGGGTCGGGCAACGGCGACGACGGCCACTGCGGACGGCAGGTCGTTGTACGGATTGCCGCGGCCCTCCTCGGCGGCGGCCTGGGCGTAGGTGCGGGTGAGGCCGGCTTCGGCGTCGGCGAGTGTCGCGGCGGCTCGGGCGAGGCGGCGGGCCATGGTTCGGGTCCAGCCGCGGATCTCGTTGCTGGAGCCGATGCCGTCGAGGAGGGCGTAGGCGCGGACGTGGTTGTGGGTGTAGGTGGCGGTCGCGTCGCACTGGTGGGAGCGCGTCCCGATCGTCTGGTGGCTGGCGTGCGTGGACATGGCGGCTCCTGTGTGGCCAGTGCTGGGAGAAGGGTTGTCGCGGAGTCTGGCGGGGGCTGGGGCGGGCCGCCGCGCGGGGGAGGTACGCGGCGGCCCGAGGTCTTCAGGCGACCTGCACGGGAGTGACCCGCAGGCCCGGCGCCGGGCGGCAATCCCTGTCGACGGGCGCCGGGTACAAGGTCACCCCTTCGCCGATCGGCGCGTTCCGTTCGTGCACGTCGCGCAGCATGCCCGGGACAGCGGCCTCGTCGTCGTCGCCCGCCTGATCGATGAGGACCCACTCGCCGGGGTGGCGGCGCCAGATACCGTCCCGGTCGGGGTACAGGTCGTCGTCGGTCACGGTCCGGAACACGTCGACCCCGAACTCGGCCGCGTGCGACGCTGCGTTGCAAGTGGCGACGATCAGCACGTCCCCGACGCGGGCCGCAGACAACACCGTCACCTCGGGCCCGGTTACGCCGTGCGCGGCGAGCGCCGCAACAGCCTGCCCACGAACCAGGTTGGCCTGCTGGAGGGCGTACAGCTCACGGGCACAGCCGGGGCAAGTACGAAGGAAGCGCCCGGAGGCGGGGTGACGGCGGCAAGTCTGGAGCTGCATGGTGGTCCCCTTCAGGCGGCGAGCAAGAGGCGGGCGGTTCTCATTCCGTGGTGGCTTGCCACCATCATGGCACTCCACTTGACCGGTGGCAAGCCACCATAGAAGATTGCCCCATGACCAGCCAAGAAGACCGCCGCAAACAACACCGTCACCGGCACAAGCAACGCGCCCTAAGAGGCATCGACGACCAACTCGCCGCCGACTTCGACGCAGCCGCCAAACCCGCCGGAGGACGCTCCGCAATCACCCGCGCATTCTGGGAGTGGTACGTGAACCGACCCGGCGCCCAACTCCCCGACCGCCCGGAACCCGACAACCACCCCCAGCCGTAAACGCGAAGTGCCCCCGTCGAGCTGGGGGCTCGACGGGGGCCACGAGGGGGCGATGGGCCCCTGTCCTACGGTGCGGGCCCGCTTGTGCGGGCTGGTAGGGCCGGACGGTCCCGGACTACAGTGCGGACACCGCCCCTCCCGCTAACCCCGGGAGGGGCGGGCCGTCATGCGGCGGCCTGGGGCCTGGGGTCGACACCGGTGGCGGATACCCGCAGCCGCTCCCGCATGTACTCGGGAATGTCGGCGTCAGGGTGGTCGGCGACATACCGCTGAAGCTTCGCGATGCCATCCTCAGCGGCGAGGTACGCCTCCACGTCCTCCTCCTCCGTGCCCTCGAACGCGTAAGCGTCCGGGAACGCGACCACGAGCAGATCGTGCACGTACTTCCTCGGCGTCCAGCCAGGCGGAATCCAAGCGGTCATGCGGCCATCTCCATGTACTCGTCGCACATGTCGTCGAGGCCCCGCAGGCACTTACCGGCTCGCTTCAACAGCACCTGCTGCTCCGCGCCCTCGCTCTGCACCGCGTCGGCGAGACACTCGGCGCCGGTGGCCAGGTCGCTGGTGTCGAACTGGGCCTTGTCGAGGTTGTGGAGCGCGTCGCCGAGGTGGCTCAGGAACGCGCTCGTGGTCCGCGCGCGCTGCTTCCGCTCCGCGACGGACGCAACACCCGTGCCGTACCTGGAGATGAATGCTTCGGGGGTGAGGGACTTGTTGGTCATCTTGCCTGCTCCTTCAGTTGATGTTGGTGGTGCTGTTCAGAACGGACACACAGCGGCGTCGGACGGGGGCAACGGCTCAGCCACCGGCGCATCGAACGCCAGCTCCGCAACCCACTCGCAGGCCGGGCCGCAGTACTGCCCGCAGCAAGGCGCCCCACAGTTCTCGCACTCGTTCACGTCTCCTCCTACTTGTTGTTGGTCTTGGCCCACACGCCGTTGGTGCGACTGGTGCGCTGGTCCTGGTGGACCGGGCCCGAGTAGTGGTGGTGGTGCTCGGCCGGCGCAGCCTCCACGGTCTCCTTGGCCCGCCTGAACACCCGGGAGAGTGCGAGCATGAACGCGGGGGGCGCACCGGCGACGAGGCCGATGACGACCGGGTCGGCGTTCCCCGACGCCCACAGCACCGCGGTCGCAGCCCCGCCCACAGCCACCGTCAGGACACTGCCCGACAGCATGAGCGCGCTGGCGTCCGTGGCACGCTGGCTCATCGGCGGCCGGCCCGGTTGCGCCACCGGCAGCGCGTCACCGACCAGCGGCGGCTTCGTGTCGTCCCGGTACGACGTCGGCGTGGCCTCGGCCAGCGCCTCCTCGACAGCGGCGACCAGTCGCCGGGCCTCGACGCGGTCGGCTGGCGCGGTCACGACTCCCCCCTGCGGCGGGTGCTGGTGTGCCGGTAGCCGAAAGGGCCCGGCAAATCGACGGATGTGGTGCGGCGCCCGGTCGACGACCAGGTGCGCTTCGGCCCGTTCTTCGGGCCGACGGTGATCGACCACGAGCGGCGGCCCACGTTCAGGCGGACACCGGGCAGGATGCGGATCGAGCGGCGGAACGTGACCGGCATCAGGCACCGTCCCCCAGGCTGACTGCCAGGCCGGCGGCGGCGCGCTGTGTGTTGATCTGCTCGATCAGTCCCGACAAGTCCAGCGACACCGTCAACGTGACGGGCGCGGTCTTCGCTGTTTGGAGCTTCTCGCCACCGCCGCGCGGCACGAGGGTGGCCAGGTGGGCTGCGATCAGGTCCTGCACGGCCTGCAAAACGTTGTCGGCCTCACGCGCTGTGGTGGCGGTCCAGGTGTAGCGGGGTGGGTTGAACTCGTGCATGTCGATCTCCTTCATCGGTCGAGTAGGTCGTAGGGAAAGGGCGTGTGCTCGATCCGGGCCCGCGGTCCGGTGATGCGGAACCACTGGAAGTGGAAGTGCCGGACTCGCAGGTTCATCAGGGCGACGGCACGGTGGTGGCCGTCGCTGAGATACACGCCGCCGTCATCGCCGACGGCGAGG
Source organism: Streptomyces sp. NBC_01775 (assembly GCF_035917675.1). Lineage (NCBI taxonomy): Bacteria > Bacillati > Actinomycetota > Actinomycetes > Kitasatosporales > Streptomycetaceae > Streptomyces > Streptomyces sp. NBC_01775. Next base: position 496,112 of record NZ_CP109104.1, read on the forward strand.
CAGAGCGGCTGCTGCAGCCCCTTGGTCTTGATGGAGGCGGTCACCTCCTCGACGATCTGCCGGTCGTAGGCACTGCGGGCCAGTTCGCGGCGAACGTGGCGCCACGTTGGGTAATCCGTCGGCTGGATGGTGCGTAGCTGAGCCGTGGCCATGCGCCCGGTCCAACGACCCATCGCGTACTCCTTTCATCCTGGTTTGTACCGACTGACAGGGCTGGGGGTGTCAGGGAGGTGTCAGAAGGGGGTGTCAGCTCGCGCGCGCACACGCGTTGACCTATAGAAACGGCGGCCTCGAGGGGGTCTGACACCCCGGCTGACATGTCAGAAGGTGTCAGCCGGGTGTCACCGCAGGTCAGGCCGGTGTCAGGCGGCGGCCATCTCCGGGTACAGCAGCCGGTACACGCCGGCGGTCTCGGTCTCCTCCAAGTGCAGCCCGGCGTCGGCGAGGTCGTTGAGCTTCTCGGAGATCCAGGGCCTGCTCTTGCCAATGCGCCCTTCCTTGCCGTAGGGCTGGAAGTGCTTGGGTCCGACCTCTTCGAGGCCCTGCTCGCGGTACTCGTCGAGCATCGCCATCAGCTCGGCCAGGGCCTCGTCCTGCGACTTCTCCTTGATGGGTTCGGCCTGCGCGAACTGCCACTTCGCTTCCGGCTTGGCGATCTCCTTGTCGGGGTCGATGCCGGACAGGTCGTCGGCGCCTTCGTCGTCACCGACTCGGGCGGCAACGTCCCGCTCGATCTGCCGCTCCAGCAACTGCTCCGCCTCGGCGGCCTTAAGCTTGTCGTGCTGCTCCTTGCCCATCACGATCCTTTCGGTGTCAGCGCTGGTCACAGGCGTGTCAGCGTCGTATCGGGTCCGGTTCGCATACGCCTCACCAGCGGCAGCCGCAGTGACCGGGTCGGCCGAGGTCCAGGGCGCGCTGGCGAGCACAGCAGCGATCTCCTCGTCCGAGGGCGGGTCGAAGGTGCGGGCCTTCATCGCGTACCGCTCCTCGTCAACACCAGGCGCCACCAGGTAGTTGTAGCCGGGCCGCCGGTTCTCCCACGCCTCGGGGCGGGCGCCGGCGTCACGCACGTCGTCGGGCAGGGCCATGTCGGCGGTGGTGCCGTTCTTGACGCCGAAGCAGAAGGCGCCGCCGAGCTGTTCCCGCACGTCAGTGGGCATGGACGTAGCCGACGGCCGCTGGAGACTGATGATGACGGAGATCCCCGCCGAGCGGGCCTCCATGACGAGGCCTTCCAACTCGGTGCCCTCACGGAAGAACTTGGCGGCCTCCTCGATCCACACGACCATGTACGGCATGCCGAGCCGGTCGAAGGCGTCCGGAGACCAGTTCTTGAACCCGGCGTCACCCAGCGCGTCGGCGCGGGCGGTGATGACCTGCGTCAGGGCGTCGATCATCGCTTCGCCTCCGGCGATGGTCATCTCGGCCCAGTCCAGGTAGGGCAGGAACGGGGCGAACGTCTGCTTTCCCTTCGATGGGTCGACAGCCCACACGATGCCGTCGGTCCTGGTCAGGGCCTCAACGACGCCGATACCGATACCGACCGACTTGCCGGAGCCGTTCATGCCAGCGGCGAGGAAGTGCGTCGCGTTACGGTCGGTCTTACTGTCGTGGGGGAACCAGAACTGCTGCGGGTCGCCGTCCTCATAGCGGCCCACAACGATCGGCTCGGTGATGGAGCCGCCCATCGAGGACGGGCCCGGCCACGGGGCCTTCTCGGTGAGCATGTCCTTCGGAACGAAGACGAACTCGCCTTCTGCGCCGTTCTCCGGGTTCACGACGTTACGGATGGCGTTAGGCGAGATCCCCAGCTCCGTAGCAATGTTCTCCGAGCGTCGTCCGATCTCAGCGTTCGTCAGCGATCCGGGGTCGGTGATCCGATAAGGGGCGGTGACCTTGTTGGGCTCGACCTTCGGTTCGCCCCGCAGCATCAGCTTCGCCTTACCGAGGGACTTCTCCAACACCCCGGTCTGGCTGGCCTGCTGCTCGCCGCCCTTGGCTTCGGGGTTGACGCGGAGGGTCTTGCGCACATTCCAGCTTGCGGCGAGCGTCGCACCGCCGATGGCCAGCCACGACAGCTGGGTACCGCCGAGCGGGTCGGTGAACGTTGCGACGGTCAGGTATCCGGTGGCCGCCGCTGTCGTCGCGGTCGCGTGGAGCCGGCGGGCCTCCTTCGTGTCCTTCCCGGCCCACCAGGTGGCGGCGGTCAGGGCACCAGAGGCGATGGTCATGCCCACGGCGGCGATGGGCTGGTCGGCCCAGGCGATGTGGGCGGCGAATGTTGCGGGCACCTCGCCAACGAGGGCCAGCCACGGCCGAGCATGGGGGCTCTTCAGAGCCTTCCATGCATCGTGCTTCGGGGTGTCAGCCACGGAACTCTCCAGGTGTCAGAACAGATGTCAGCGAGGTGTCACCGCAGATCAGAGGGGTGTCAGCCCAGTTGGGCTTGGACGAGCAGGTAGAGGAGGAACAGAACACCGGCGACCATGAGGCCGTCGCCGACCAGAACGTAGAACTGGAGCCGGAGCCACACCGCGAACACGAGCGCGGCCCCGGCAGCCACGTAGAGGTCGAGCACGTCACCGCCAGCCGAATCGGGCCTGCGGCTTCTGCTGACTACGGCCCTTGCCGATCTTCATCAGCTCGGCCTCGTACTCCCGCTCGAACGCCGAGTACAGGGCCGCATACCACTTGGCGATCAGCTTCTCGGCCTGCGCGATCCGGTTCAGCCACCGCACCACCCGACGGGCACGGGCACGAGCACCCGACATCGACCCGGTGACGTCCGGAATGTTCCGCAGACGGCCCTCCAGCATCTCCGCGTCCAGCGACCGCTCCACCGCACGCTGCCGGGCCTTCTTCCGCCCGTCCTCGCAGAACTTCTGGATGTCCTCGTTCGACATGAAGTCCCCACCCGGCGGGCCCTTCGGCCCCTGCTGGGCCTGGCCACCACCCCCCTTCACAATGTTGATGTTGAGCGTGCCGTTCAGTGCCGGATTCAGCGACTTGGACTTGTTCACGTTCTTCGGCTGGGCCGACTTCGCCGGCTTCGGAATGAACGCCGGCGGCGACATCGGGCGAGGCGGTGCAGTTCCGTTCACGGCCACAGAGGGCTCCTCTCACAGGGTTCAGATCAGGCGGTCTTGGTCTGGTCATTGAGCGCCCGCACGTTGTCCGTGCCGAGCGCGGCGAGCGCGGGCTCGTCCTTCTCGATGGCGTCGCGGACACGCTGTATGGTCGGCCGCGAAACGTCTGCGGTGGCGAGCTTCTCGGCGACGAGAACGTCACGAATCTCGGTCCACTCGGGGCGGCGCCCAAGCTCGTCGTACAGGCGCCGGGCACGCTCACGACGGCGGGCCGCGAAGGTCTTCGACGCGCTCGCCGTGGCGCTCTTCTTCGGCTTCTTCTGAGCGCGCTCACGACGCTCACCCGAAGGCTTGCGAGCGCGCTCACTCTGACGCTCACGAGGCGGCTCCGCTGAGCGCTCACTGGGGCGCTCATCCTTGCCGCCGTGAGCGCGCTCACGCTGCGGCTCGGTGAGCGCCTTTGGCTGCTCCTGTGAGCGCTCATCGACGGCCGCCGATGTGCTCTCAGCTGACGGCTTCTGGCGCTCTCGTCGGGGAACGCTCATGCGGTGAATGCGCCACATCACGAACGGCGCGATCGACGCCACACCAACGACGAGCTGCCACGTGGGCTGTGGAACGCCGTGCGCGTTCAGGTGTGCCCCGAACAGACCCTTAGCCGCCAGGTGGTAGATAGCGTTCGCGAGGACCATCAGCGCGAGAGCCGGAGCGACGTCACGGTGACGGCGGAACGCCTGCACCACGTACACGTCGATCGCGACTGGCAGCAGCCACGCCAGCTCCCGAGCCCAGCCGGCGAGCTGCGCGAGGGCGAACTCGCCGGAAGCGGTGAGCCCGATCGTCGCCGCCAAAGCGATACGCAGCGACCACCCGTCGAAGCCCGGCTTCTCCTTCTCCACCGGAGGCGTCGCCTCGGCACGGAGGTCGCGTACCTGCTGCTCCAGCTCCGCGATGCGCCGCACATCCTCCGGCCGCGGCTGCACATCAGCCGGGACCGGCGGCGCCGGGTCCCCTATCGGCTGAAACTCGCCGAGAGTCGGCAGGCTGGTCATCGGTAGTCCCTTCGGGTCAGCGGGCGAACAAATAGATGACGAGGACCAGCGGAAACTGGACGACGGCCAGCAGATACAGGGCGCGCATGCTGGGCTCCTTCAGAGCTGGTCGGGTTCGAGTGAGAAGAAGACGACCAGCCCGCCAGCAAGGAGGGGGCGGCGGCGCTCCACATCGGTTTTGATCGCCAGGTAGGCGTCCTGCCGGGTCGAGCCCTCCGGCGGCGTGTAGGTGCCCTGATCCGTAGACCGGCTGACACCAGGAACCTCCAGCGTCAACACCCAGTGGTACGAGCGGTTCATCACGCCCACCCCCCGACCCGACGCCGGTCCGGCACCATCAGGCACCAGACGACCGTTGCCGCCAGGGCGGCACCCACCATGAGCGGCTGCTGCACCGACCACACGACCGCCGTCAGGGCCACCGTCAGCGCCTGCGGGGCCAGCAGCACCAGCACCACCGCGAGAACCTCGGCCAGCACCAGCGCGGGACGGGACGGCATCACCGGCCACCCGCCTCGGGCTGCTCCTGCTCGACGATGCGCACGACGCGGGCCTCCGGAATGGAAACCTCCACACCCTGCTCGAAGTTCAGCACCACGTAGTCGCCCTCGTGGGAGTACGACCCCAGCCGCACCTCACTCACACCCAGCTCCAGGAACGACCGACTGGTGCCCTTGCTGTACTGGTCGTCGTCCGTGACGATCACGAACCGAGCGCTCACGCCGCCACCCCCTCGACCGGCTGCGCGCCGAACAGTTCGATCGCGTGCAGCTCGTCGAACAGCGGCGCCTCATCCGGGTGGGCCAGGTCGTACTTCGTGGCGTCCGCGTACAGCCGCAGCTCGGCGGCCAAGTCGCCCCGCACCGCCACATACTCGGTGATCAGCTCGGCCCGGTAGGCGGCATCCGCGTCAGCGACGATCGTCGACGCACGACGGCGGGCGGACAGGTCCGAGACCGACGCCAGGTCGGCATCGAAGAGGGGGGAAACGGTGCGGGTGATCGCACCGGTAAGCTCAATGGCATCCATCAGGGGTCCTCTCAAAGATCCTGGTGGTCAGGGCCGGTGCGTGCGCGATGTAGGAGTCGCAAGCGCCCGGCCCGCTTTTGTGTTGTGGGGGTGCCCGACGGACTGGGTCCGGTAGGAGTGGGCACCACGCGGATCTTCAAGTTGCGATTTGAAGCACCGCGATGAGAAAGACGTTAAGGGGCTCCCAGGTACCTCGTCAAGCCTGGGCTTGAAAGTATTTCGGTTCGCTGCCATCCTCTGGATATGGCAGACCACAACGCACCTCTCGCCGAGCTGATCGCCAGCCTCGACACCGTCGAAGACCCGATCCAGCGCTACGAGGACGTCGTCACCGTGGAAGCACGGTTCGACGAAGAACTGCGGGGTGTCCGCCAACGCATTGCCATGCAGCTGTACGCGGGTGGGCGCGCAAAGGGAGGCCGTACCTTCGCCGAGGTCGGCCAAATCATGGGCGGGGTCACCGCCCAGAGAGCCGAACAGGTCGCCAAGGGGCGCTGAAGTTGCCATGCCATCGAGTCAACGCGTCCTCGCGCGGGGACGGGATGAGCACCCAGTGCAGTACCGACGCAGGAACCGATCATTTGCAGTGCACATGGCCGCCGATCAAGGCCCGGGGGCACCACAGTGGACGTCGTAGATCCGTGGACGGGGCAGTCCGCAAGCGCCTTGCAGGCCGCCCTCCGCGACAGCAACGAGGGATTCGCCGAACGATTGGGGGTGGCGGTGCGCACAGTCGCCGCATGGCACAAGGGGCCGCGCATCGTGCCCCGCCCGGAGATGCAACAGGCGCTCGACACCGTGTACGAGAAGGCAGGCGAGCATGTACGGCGCCGGTTCGCGGCGCTGACCCGTCCACCGGCTGATGAGGTGCAGCCGCAGGCGCTCCGCGTCGCGATCGCCGTGGTGGTTCGCGGCGGGGACGTACTCCTCGTCTGCCGACGCGGAGACGGAGCCCTCACATGGCAGTTCCCCGCCGGGATGATCAAGCCCGGCGCTTCCGCTGAGGCCATCGCCGTACAGGAAACCCACGCTGAGACCGGCGTGCACTGCGCCGTCCGCGAGCACCTCGGCAGCCGCATTCACCCAGCCACCGGGGTCACGGCCGATTACCACCTCTGCGAGCACCTGGCGGGCGAGGCCGAGAACCGCGACGTCGTCGAGAACACGGACGTCGCGTGGGTGCCGATCGCGGCACTCCCCCGCTTCATCGCCGCAGACCGCATCTACCCGCCAGTCCTTGCCGCCCTGGAGGCACACGCATGACCGACAACGAACCGAAGCCGGGCATCTCGGCCGCCATCATCGTCGACGGCACCCGGGTGCTAATGGTCCGCCGCCGCGTGAAGGAGGGCGAGCTCATGTGGCAGTTCCCCGCCGGCGGCATCGAAGGTGGCGAGACCGCCGAGGAAGCGGCCGTGCGGGAGACCCAGGAAGAGACGGGGCTGACCGTGAAGGCCGAGCGACTTCTCGGCGAGAGGGTCCACCCGAAGACCGGCCGGTCCATGAGCTACACGGCCTGCTCCCCCGTCGACGGCGAGGCACACGTCGCCGACGACGACGAGCTGGACGCCGTCGCCTGGGTCGCCCTGGCTGAGATCCCCGAGTACGTGCCCTACGGCCTGTTCGAGCCCGTGCAGGAATACCTGGACAGCGAGCTCGGCCGCTGAGTCCAGACACAGACCAGCGGCCGGGTTCCGTCGTGTGGCTGCACGACATCCCGGCCGCTGAACACCGGCAGGTGGCTGCCTGCCGATCAACGAGTCCAAACCGTCAAGAAAGGACCGCCCCATGAGGGTATCCGCTGCAAGCCATAAGAGTCACCCTGAAACCTCTGACCAGCAGGTTTCCGCCTTCCTCCCCCTCCCTCGTATCGCGTCGGCTCCGCTGCCGGATCTGCTGGCGTCGGTGAACGGCGAGATCGTCGTCCTGGACGAGCTGGACGACCCGAACTTGTTCGGTGGGATTGTGGAGCGGCGGGACACTGGCCGTGTGCTGTTTGCGATGCCGCCGCGGCGGCCGACGGGCGAGCGTGAGCGCTGCGTGCGTGTTCTGCTGGCTCATCGGGAGGGCTACAGCCGGGATCAGGTGCGGTCGGCGTTCGCTGGGGGGTGCGTGGCGTGAGCGGCTCGGTGGGCTTCCATGAGGTGATCGCGTCCCCGGAGCGCGTCGCGGAGATCGATGCGGCGGTGTACGCGGATCCGAAGCGTGCGGCTCGTTTGCGGACGCTGTGCCGGTTGGCGGAGTCGACATCGTCGCTGGCCGAGATGCGGGCGATCTGCGCGGAGCTGGCTGAGCTTCAGCGTGAGGGTCTGGCGGAGCTGAACGAACGCCGGGCGGCGGATGGACTGCCGGTGTGGAGGGCGCAGCCGCCGCAGGTGTGACCCGCCACGAAAGGAGGCCCCCACCGTCTGGTGGGGGCCTTCGTCGTGCTGTCAGTCGCGGGTTCGCACGCACCTGGGGCAGATCCATCGTGCGCCGAGGATGCGCCGCATGCGGGTGTCGGGGTGGTCGGGGCACGCGGGTGTGGTGCTTCCGTCTGCGGCCCGGGGGGCTGGCCGGTGGAGGTAGGGGGCGGCCCATTTGCGGCCGTCTTCATTCCTCTTCATCGCCGCCGTCCTCGTTTTCGGGTTCGGGTGCGGTGACGGTCTCTTCTTCGAACAGGTCGTAGCCGTTGCCTTCGTCTTGTCCGCCCATGTGACCTCCCGGCTCGGTCACTCCAGGTTAGCCCGGCGGCACGGGCGGTACAGAGGATTCGTCCCCTTCGGGCCGCGCGTAGAGCCACACGCGCACGGTGCCGTCTCCGGCCGGCTCAGGATCAGAGGGCCCTCCCCCGCCGGTGAGCATGGCGAGGTGGTAGCCGGTGCGGACGGCGAGCTGCGGGTCGGCGGCTTCGATGGTGATCCGGACGGTGCCGGGCTGGTCGAGGGGCGTCATGCCGAGGTGGACAGCCGAAGGCCCCCGCCGGGTTGCTGGCGGGGGCCGGAGTTCACTCGGTCGTGGCGGGCTGAGCGATCCACCACCAGTGGGTGGGCTCGAGGTCGGGTTCGCGATCGGCTTGGTCGAACGAGGCGTCGAGGCACACCTGGCAGACGGGGAAGCTGTAGCCGCTGCGGGTGCGGACGAGGGCGACGACGCTGGTGCAGGATCCGAGACGTGCGGGGCAGACGGACGTGTTCATGCGGCGGCCCTTTCCGCCAACGGCAGCTGCCTCAGTTCCGCCCACCCGTACTGCTGGCCGCAGCCGCAGCGCCGTCCGGGGGTGTCGAGGGTGATGCGCAGGTGGGCGCCGCACACGCAGGCGACGGTGACGCGACGGGGCGGGGTCTCACCGGACACCTGCGCCTTGCACGCGCCTGCGAGCTGCCCGACCTCGCGCACGAACTCGTCGAACGCCACGTGATTTTCGGCGGCCCAGGGCAGGAGGTTGCGGAGGCGCTGCACGGTCTGGTCGCACTGCTGCTGGAGACCGCCGGCCCATCGGGGGTGGGTGTAGCCGAGCTGCTCGTGCCAGTCGATCAGCCACGTCTGGAGGACGGTGACGACGCCGCCGCGGGCCTGGAGTGAGAGCGGCGCCAGGCGGACCGGTATGGGCGCGGTCTTACTGCCGGACACTCGCCCTCCCTCCCCGCTCCTGCCGGGGGCCATGACGTAGCTGAGTTGGGCGTACATGCCGCGCGGGCCGGCGAGGTCGGCGAGGTTCTCGTCCACCCTACGGACGCAGATGCTGCATCCGTAGTGGCCGATCTCGTGGTCCCACAGGCCGCGTCCGCACGAGACGCAGGCGGTACGGATATCGAGGTCGTCGTACATCGAGTGCTCCTGTCGTACCGGGGGGGTGCCGGTGGGGCGGCCGGGCGGGGTTCAGGCGGCTTGGGTGTAGCCGTCGTCCCAGGGGAGGGCGAGGCCGTCTCCCCAGACGCGGGGGACGAGGTGAACGTGCAGGTGGAACACGGTTTGGGTGGCTTCGGGGCCCATGCTCGTGAGTCCGTTGGCGGCCTGGAGTTCGAGGTCGCGGGCGAGGGTGGCGGTCCGCTGCCAGGTGGCGCCGGTGATGGCGGGGTCGTCGGCGAAGTCGCGGACGTGGGTGCGGGGGATGACGAGGAGATGCCCGGCGACGACGGGCCCGAGGGGCACGATGGCGAGCGCGTCGGGCCATTCGCGGACGATGGTTGCGGGGGCGCGGCCGGCGGCGGGTGACGGGTGCGACGGGGATACGGGGCCGGTACGGGCCTCGGTCCACGGTCGTGGTCACCATTCGCCGTCCAGGTCGTCGTTGGGGATGGTCTCGCCGTCGAGGACCCGTGTGGTGGTGCAGGGCCAGGTGGCGGGCTGCGCGGGCCAGCTGCCGTCGCCTTCCCAGCCGGAGCAGTGTCCGCAGATGTCGCTCGGGCTGAAGTGGCGCGGCTGGTGCAGGGCGCGCAGGGCGGCGAGTTGGTTCTCCAGGGCGACGGCCCAGTCCCGCGCCGACTCCCGCTCGGCGCGGAGCCGGTCGAGTTCGGGTTGGACTGCGGCGAGCATGAACGCGGCGATGCCGGGCCGCACGGTGGAGCTCGGGAGCTCTTCGTGGGCGGCCCTGTTGCGTTCGAACTCCCACTGGGCGACGAGGAGCCTGTCCGCCAGCGTTGCGGTGGCCGTCGCCGTGGACGCGTCGGGGTGGTTGCCGGTGGGGCAGTCGTCGGCGTGGGTGAATGCCCCGGTGTCGGGGTCGCACTCGCCGGTGCACACGCCGAGGTCGCCAGCGCCCGCCTGCGGGCCTGTGGTGGCCTCGGGCGTCTCCGTGCCCGCCGGAGGGGCTGCGGGGCCGTCAGACGCCCGCGTGGGACCCGTGGCGGGGGCGGTGGAGGAGTCGGCGGCTGCCCAACGGCCGGGCACAACCGGCTCCCACGGCCCGTGCGTTACGCGACGGCGAATCACCGGGACCGACTGCCCGTTGACGCGCGGCCGGTCACCGGGCACCAACGTGTCGCCGTCCACCCACCGGAAGAACTCCCACTCGGACGGCGGCGTGGGCGGAAGCTGACCGGGATCCAGCGGCTTCGGGGCCGGTTCGGGGGTACCGCTCGGTGTCAGGGTCATCGGGACGTCTCCCAAGCGGTGATCGCGGTGACCAGGGCGGGGGAACCGTGCCACTGGCCGGGCCGGTGTTTGACCGCCTGACCGGCGGTGGCCAGCTCCCCAGCGGAAGCGGCCACCTGGGCCGGGTTCGCGTACCCGTCGACCGGCAGCACGGCCGGATCACTGTTGGATCCGTCGCGGAGCTTCTTCGCCCACAGCCAGACGGGGCCGCGCTCGGCCTCGCCTTCCTCGCGACCGGGGTGCCACTCCCAGATCAGCAGCAGCCCCTCGGGCCACCGCTCGGCGTCAAGCCCGGACTCCTCCAGGGTGAGGACGGCGTTGAGGATGCAGTGGAGGCCACGGGTGTCGGCGGCCGAGGTCCAGGTGTCACCCACGTCAAGTCCGACGGCGGTGAGCGCATCGGTGACGGCGTCGATGTACGGGTCGTGCGGCAGGGTGCGGTCGTTCATCAGGTCTCCTTCGGCTGGTAGTTGGCGATGTCGGGCAGGTCGTGGATGCGGGGGATGCGGCCGAGGCGGATCGCGAGCTGGGCCAGACGCGTGCGGCGGCGACGGGGTGTGCGGGCCGGGGACGGCCGACGCGGCGTGGGCGGGGCGGTCACGCGGCCATGCCGATCTCGCGCTGCGGTTCGGCATGCCGGTCGATCTCTTCGCCGGTGACGGCCTCGACGAGGGCGCACAGGAGGATCTCGGCGGCGTTCGGGGTGACGGCGTTCCCGTACTGCCGCACCCGCTCCCGCTTCGAGCCGATCACCGTGTAGTCGTCCGCGAACGACATGGCGCGGCCGATCTCCTGCGGCTCCAGCATGCGGAACAGCACGTCGTCGATCGCGGGCTGGCCGTGGACGACGGCATACCGGTCGCGGGTCGTCAGCGCACCCACCGGTGCGGCGGCCGGACGCGAGGTGCCGTTGCCGTAGTACGGGAGCAGCATGTGCTCGGCGACATGCTGCGGGGTGACGAGGCCGTGGTGGTTCCCGGAGGCGGTCACCGTTGCCAGTGACTCGGCGACGGACCGGGCCACGGAGCCACCGCCGCGCAGTTCGGCGATGAACGGCAGCCACGCGAGGCCGGTCTCGTTGCGGGCGGTCTGGGCCCGCAGGGGACGGTGCGCATCGGCGGCGACTTTCCCGTCGCGGCCCTCGACCGGGACCATCAGGGGCGGGATGGCGAGGGCGTCGTTCTCACGGGTGGTGCGGGCCGGCATCGGGTCGAGGATGCTCGTCGCCGAGTTCCTCCACGTCCCGCCGGCGGGGACCATCATCGGCTGCGCGAACCGCTTCAGCCCCTCCTCGATGCGTTTGAGGGTCTTGTCCGCGAGAGGCTTGGCGCGGTCGCCGATGCGCTGCCCGGGGAGAGACCAGTCGATCGCCGCCAGGGCCGGAAGCGCCTCGGGCTCGACCACCGAGTTGCGGCAGGCGGTGTTCGGGCACCGGTACACGTACTGCGAGCGGTAGCGGCCCATGTCCCGGCCCGGGGCCTTCCACGCCTGGATCGCCTGCACCGGCCCGCACGTGTCGCACAGGGCGCGGGGCCGTAGCCACTTGTCCCAGTCGGGGGTGCGGCCCAGGGACTCGTGCCAGTAGCCGACATACAGCCTGTCCCTGGACTGCGGGGCGGCGTGCACGCTGCGCGGGTTGGCGTGCATCGAATTGAGGGCGATGACCCGTGTCTTGTAGCCGAGCTTGTGGATCTCGCCGATCCACCGGTCCCAGTCGGTCCAGGCGCGGACGTCGGTGACGTTCTCCACGATCCCGGCCTTCACGAGGCCACCGCGCTCGATGACGCCGCGCAGGTACAGCGGCACCTCCTCCATCAGGGCACGGGACTCTTCCTCGAGGGTGGGCTCCTCCTCGTCGTCCTGCGCCGCGAGGAGGGAGAACAGGTCGCCCTGCATGGCGTTGTCAAAGGAACGCTTCTTGCCCTTCGCCACGCTCCAATTGGTACATTCCGGACTAGCCCAGAAGATGTCGGTGACGGGCCAGTCCCACACCGGGGCTTTGCGGATGTCGCCCTGGTAGTGGTCGGTGGTGGGGAAATTCGCGGCGTGCGACTCGATCGCGCGGGCCCAGTGGTTCGCCGCGCGCTCGACCCGGACACCGGGCACGGCGTGCGCACCCTGCGAGCTGCCACCCGCACCACAAAACCAGTCCATAACCGTCAACGCGTCGTTGTCGTTGCGGAACATCAGGCGGCTTCTCCTTCGGCTCGGATCTGGGGTGCGGGCGGGAGTTGGCGGCCGGGCACGAGCGCCCAGGAGCAGGACCAGACGTGGCGGCAGGCGGGGCACCGGTAGGCGGCGGTGAGGGAACCGCCCGTGGCAATCCCCGACGCGGGGCGAGTCGGACCGGCCAGGCAGCGGGGGCAGCAGTCCGCGTAGTGCGGGTTGTGGTCGCTCACGCCGCCGCCTCCACGAGGCGCTGGTATTCGGCATCGGCGGCGGCGATGTCGCGGCATACCCAGTCACAGCGCTGCCCGTTGTAGGGCTGCCGCACATCGGATCCGGTGCGCTGCCGCTGGATGTCGTGCTCCCGCTGGTGAAGCTGCTCGGGAGTGGTCCAGTCGACATCGCCGGGGGTACGCCCCGGGGTGCGCCCGCAGCCGTTGAACTTCATGCTCGCGAGCCCGGCGACACGGTCGGTGTAGGCGTCGCCGTTGCGCTGGGCGTACAGCCAGCGGGCGAATGTGGGTTCCAGTCGTGCGGCGGGCTGCCGTCCGGAGCCGGGACAGGTGGTCACCCAGTAGCCGGCGCTGTCGCAGACGATCGGGGCGTCCGAGTCGAGCGGCTGGTCGTGCTTGTACAGCCGCCCGTTCTTTCGGATGCGGATCTCGCCCTCGCACGCCGGGCACAGGCCGAGGCTGGGCAGCGGGTGTGTTGCGGTGATGGTGTTCACCAGATGGCTCCTGTCTCGCTGTAGCCGGTGTAGGGATCGGCGTCGATCGGGATGTAGGGGACCCAGGGCCAGTCGGCGCCCTGCTTCACGAACTTGGGCCAGTCGCGTTCATCGCGGGAACCACGCCAGGGGATGACGGACCTGCCGCGGGCGCCGTCGACGTTGGCCGCGGACTTGTCGTCCGTCACCGGGCGCAGGCCGAAGCCGAACTCAGGCCAGCGCATCCACAGCGACGAGCCGAGGGGGCGCAGGGAGCGGGGTCCGATGTTGCCGCCGTGGGGGCTGTGGGCCTCCATCAGGACGGCACAGTTCGCGGTCGCCCTCGCCTCGTCGATAACGACGGACACCTTGCGGGCCAGTTCCTCGGAGTTGGGGTCGCCCGCGTGGAGCCGGTAGACGGGGCCGATGACGAGGACCTCGGGCTTGATGCGCTCGACGTTGCGCATGACCCACGCCCGGTCTTGGGCCCTCGTCAGGTCGACGCCCTTGGGTCGGCACTCGATGTGGAACATGCCGCGGTACAGCCCGCGCTTTGCCCGCTGGGCGGCGTTGAGAAGCGGCCGGTACTTGCGGCGGGATGCCGGTTTGCCGTTCTCGCAGTCGAGGACGAGGACGCTCACCGGGTCGGGCCGAGTGTTCGGGTCGAAGGGGTGGATGCCGGCGCCCATCTGGACGGCCATCTGCCGAAGCAGGGTGGACTTGCCGCCGCCTTCTGCCGCCGTGAGGATCAGCCGGTCGCCGCGTTCGATGAGGCCGTCGACGAGCCAGTCGTAGGTGTCTTCGTGCTGGACGAAGTCGAGGAGGTCTTCGACGGGGAGGTCCTCGCCGGCGCGGCCTCGGTCGCGGATGTCGCGGGCCATGGCGACGGCCTGCTCGACGAGGTCGAAGGTGTCGCCGTCGGTGCTGTAGCCCATCTGGACGAGTCGGGTGCCGAGCTCGACGAGGGCGCGGCGCAGCGCCCGGTCGGTGATGATCTCGGCGTAGTACTCGGCGTTGGCGGCGGTGGGCACGGCCTGGACGAGGCTCTGGATGTAGCCGGGGCCGCCGACGTGGGTGATGTCGCCGCTGTCGGCGAGGTACTTGCAGAGGGTGATGGGGTCAACGGCCAGTTTGTCGGCGTGCATCTTTCCGATGGCGGCGAGGATGGTGCCGTGTGCGGGCCGGTACATGGCGGCGGGGTCGAGAGTGTCGAGGACTGCCTTGCAGGCGCGGGCGGAGAGCATGCAGGCGCCGAGGACGCTCATTTCGGCGTCGATGTCGTTGGGCGGGATCCGCTCGAAGCCGGCTACGGGGGCGGGCTGCGCGGGCTCGTCGTCCCAGTGGATGTCGGTGGGGCGGGTGTCGAGGTCGGTCATCAGAAGATTCCTCGTTCTTCAGGGCTCTGGTAGGCGCCGACTGCGCGCAGATGCGGGGCGGGCTTACGCGCAGCTGTGCCTTCGGGCGGCTTGGGCGGGAGTTCCTTCCAGCCGGGCAGGAAGTACTTGGCGGATGCGATCGGGCGCTGGCTGTTGCCGGAGGCCCGGAGGGCGTAATCGACCATGGCGTCGACGCCGCAGCGATGAATGATCGCGATGATCGGGAACCAGCCGTTGCCTTCCCACGGCCATCGGACGTTGACGCCGCTAGCGGTCATGGTGTGGACGAGAGGCAGGACATCGGCCGGGTAGCGATCGCCGTCGGGCCCGTCGCCCCTAGCTAGCTGGCTGGGTGTAGTTGGGTAGTGGGGGTCAGAATCCGGCCCACTAGCACCCGCTAGAGGGTCAGAATCCGGCCCACTAGGGTTTTTCTCTTGATCTCGTAGAGGGGCAGATTCTGACCCTCCTTGATCTCGTAGAGGGTCAGAATCCGGCCCTCTAGGTTCCGTACCTTGATCTCGTAGAGGGTCAGATTCTGACCCTCTAGCGGCGCGGGGGCGCATGTATCCGACGGCCTTCGACAGCCGGTACAGGGCTGCGCGCGTCCCCTTCCCCGGCTCAACGATCTCCAGTTCGCCGCTCTTCACTGCCACCCGGACGGCCAACTTCACGCTCGACCGCGGAGCGTTCAGGGCCCCCTCAAAGTCCATGTAGCTGAGCCGTGCTTCGGCTGCCTGAGTGCGCACCTGGTCGGCCACGAAGAGCAGCGCGATCCGGGTGTTCCCCTTTGACTGGGAGTGGTTCCACACCCAGTCCATGGCGTCCAAGGTCACGGCGTTTCCTCCGGGTCTGACGGCGGTTCGGCTATGCGGCGGCGGGTGCGGCGGTGCGGGTGGGGTCGAGCTGGGCCCGTTCGCGGGGTCCGTGGCCGCCTGCGATGCCGTGTCGTGCGCTTCCGGGCCGCCCGGCTTCGATGCGCAGCGCGTGGGCGAGGCACTGGGTGCGGACGGGGCACCGGTCGCGGCAGATTTCTTTGGCTTCTTCGGCGTCGGCTTTCCACGGGCCGCTGGTGTCGGCGGGCTGCCACAGGTCGGGGTCGTCGGCGCAGACGGCGCGGGCTGTCCAGTCGTAGAGGCTCATCACGCCGCCGCCCGCGTGCGGTGCCACTGGGTGATGTGTTCGTTGTTCGCCCGCTTGCACGCGAGGCAGGGGGTTTCGCCGCGGGCTCGGTGCCGTCGGTAGGCAGCCCTGGTGCCGCAGGGCCGTAGCTGTCGTACCTCTGCTTCCTTGCCGGGGGTGCGGGGCTTGAGGGGGGCGCGCTTCCACCGGTTGACCTGGCGCTGTTCGATACGCAGCGCGGCGGCGATCTTCAGTTCGGAGAGGCCAGCGTTGGCGAGGGCGAGGACTGCGGCATGCCGCTCGTCGACGGTGAGGAGTTGCGGGTCGTAGTCGCCGTTGACGGCCCGCTCGACCGCGATCCAGTCGATGCCGGTGTCGTCGCTGTAGGTGTCGGTGCCGGGGGCGATCTGTTGGAAGGCGGCGCCGAGGGGTTTCGAGGCGGTGAGAGAGCGGGCTACGTAGCGGGTCATCACTGGTTCTCCTTCCGGGTGTTGCGGCGGGTTGCGGCGGGGCGCCGGTAGATGGCTTCGAGTTCGGCGAGTTGGATGGCGCGTTGGTCGGGTGTGGTGGCGGCTTGGTGTCGGATGTGCCGGTCGTGGAGGACGGCAGCGGTACGGCGGAGGAGGGCGAGGAGCGCGGTCATGCGGCGGCCCTGCCTTCGCGTGCGGCGCGGGTGCCGATCCAGCGGCGGACTCCGGATTTGTCGCGGGTGAGGCCGAAGCCGTTGGTGCGGATGAGTCCGTCGTGGTGGAGGCGGGCCATGAGTCGGCCCCAGTCGTGGTCGCGGTCGGGCGGGTCGGGCAGGTTGTGGTCGCGGGCTATCTGCCAGCAGAGGAAGCTGCGGCCCGAGGCGGCGGCGTCTTCGAAGACGGGGCGGACTTCGTTGATCCACGTTTCGTAGTCCTCGACGCGGCGCCGGGCCTTGCTGACGCTGGCGGCGGGGATGGTGCCGTCCAGGGCGGGCTGCACGATGTCCGTGGCGGCCAGGCGCTCGGCCGGGGTGAGGCGGCGGGTCATCGCGATGCCTCCTGGTCGAGTACGCGGGTGCAGCGGCGGCAGGTGACGTCGGTGTCCTCGTCGAGCCAGTGGTTGTCGGCGAGGACGTCGATGAAGTGGCCGCAGGCGGTCTCGACGCCGCCGGGGATGGCGAGGTAGTGGACGGCGTGGACGATGCGTCCGCCGTACAGGCGAACCCGCAGCGGATGCGCGGTCGTCGGCATGTCGTGGTCTCCTTGGGACTGTGGGCCGCCCCGCCTGTTAGCGGCGGGCGGGGCGGCCCGAGGCGGTTACTGGTTCTTGAGGGCGGTGCCGCGTGCCTTGATCAGCTCGCCCAGCGAGGTGGGCTCGTCGCCGTCGAGGTGCGGGGTAGCCAGGAGCCCGCGGGCCTCAACCTCGCCGTACAGGGCGAGCAGCCCTTCGTAGGTGGCGTCCTTCGCGGTGGCCCGCTTGATGTACTCGGCGGGGTCCACGGCCGCAGCGCCGTCGTTGAGCCACGCGAGCAGTTCCTTCGCCAACTGGCCGCCGTCGGGCTTCTCCAGCACGCGGTTGTGGAGGGCGGGGCAGCGGGACTTGATGACGGTGAGGGTGTTGTTGATGTCCATCTGGCCGACGACGTCGAACTCGTACTCGATGCCTTTGCGCTGCTCGGCGCGGGTACCGACTCGCTTCGGCTCCAGCACGCCCTGCTGGTTGCGTTCCAGTGACCACTCGGTGTGGGAGCGCATGGTGGCGATGACATGCCCGGGGTACGAGAGGAGGGCGTCGACCATCTCGTTCTGCATCGGCGTGCCTTCCTTCCAGCCGCCGAAGCTGTTGCCGCCGTAGCGGGCCTTGGCCTTGTCGACCTGGTCGAGGGTGCCGTCGGCGCCCTTCCAGTAGTGGGTGAGGGAGTCGATGAGGACGGTGCCGTAGCCGGCCTGGGCTGCGGCGGCGAGCGCCTTGACGAGGTCGCGGGGGTCGTACTTGGACATCTGGAGGACGTCGAAGTGGATGCCACGCTGGCCGACGTACTTGGAGGCGGCGCCTCGCTCGGTGTCGATGACGGCGAGCTTCTCTCCCAGCCCGTGCGCGAGAGCGAGGGATGTCCAGGTCTTGCCGGAGCCGGAGATGCCGTGGATCGCAACGCGGGCCTTGATCTGCTCCTTGGTGGCCGGGCGGAAGGTGAACCCGCCGTCGGCGAAGTCGTCGCCCTGCGGTCCGCGGGCGCGGTGCTTGGGCTGCGAGAGGGTCATTTCACGTACTCCTCAAGGTCGTTCTTCTCGGCGTAGGCGGGCAGGGGGACGGTCCAGATCTGCTGGTCGTAGGCGGGCCAGTTACCGGTGCGCTGGCACTCGCGGTAGATGTGCCGGGCCCGCCGGTTGCGTGCTTCGCCGATGAGGCAGGAGGTGACGTCGGGCTCGACGACGGTGATGAGGTAGGGCGGGGTCTTGGCGATGAACACGAACCGGAATTCGGGCTCTTCACCCCAGATGGCGCGGTGGCCATCG
Source organism: Streptomyces sp. NBC_01775 (assembly GCF_035917675.1). Taxonomy (NCBI): domain Bacteria; kingdom Bacillati; phylum Actinomycetota; class Actinomycetes; order Kitasatosporales; family Streptomycetaceae; genus Streptomyces; species Streptomyces sp. NBC_01775. Next base: position 514,208 of record NZ_CP109104.1, read on the forward strand.
ACGTACCAGCAGCGCTGCTGGTGGTAGCCCCATTTGTGGATCGACTTGATGACCGCTTCGAGGCTGACGTCGGTCGTGGTCTTCAGGTCGACGATTTCGCCGGGGCGGACGTAGTCGAGGCGGGCCCGGCACCAGATGCCGGTCTCCTCGTCGCGCCACAGGTAGGTCTGCTCGGCTTCGCCGCCGGTGAGGAGTTCACCGGCTTGGGGGTGGGCGATGAGCGCGGCGGCCATGTCCTGGGCTTGCTGCATTTCGGCGGGCAGGAGTGGTATGGCGCCCTGTGCGCGGGCCTGCTCGGCTGCCTCCTGGGCGGCCTTGGTCTTGTAGCTGTCGGCGTCGATGCGGACGAGTCCGGGACCGTCACCGAGGGCCAGCGTGTGGAGGGCGGTGCCGAATTCGAGGTGCCGCTTGGGTGCGGTCTGCTGGTGGCCCTGCTCGTACCGGTACAGGGCGGGGCAGCCAGGCGGGAGGAGCTTGCGGGCGCCGGTGGAGGAGAGGCTGCCGCCGGGGACCGGGTCGGCGTGGTAGTCGTCGGCGGTGATGTCGTACACGCCGGGCACCACCTCGGCGACCTCCGGAGCCGCGGTCACGCTGCTTCCTTGCGCGGTTCAAGGGCGGCGTGTGCGATGGCGTCGTACACGTCCCTGGCCCAGCGGGCGTCCCCGAGCGCGGTGTGCGCCACGCTGTCACCCGGCGGCTCGACACCGACGGCACGGGACAGGCCGCGGGAGGAGTAGGGCACCGCCGGTACCGCTTCACTCTCGGGGTATTGCGTGGCGTCAATCGCGCCGTGGACGTAGCCAGCGGCGAGGGTCGCGATGTCGACGGTTCGGTAGTGCCAGGGCGCGGCCCCGAGGAACGCCTGAAGGAAGGCTGCATCGAACGCCGGGTTGGAGCCGATCAGCACGGCTCCCGTGACGACCGTCCTGACGTCGGCGTCAAGCTGTCCGAGGGACAGGCCATGCGGCTGCTCGCATGCGTGGCTGAGGCTCGCGGCGTATTGCACGTCCGGAACCGCGAGGCGTTCGGCGTAGCGGTTGATGCGTAGCGCTTCGGGGTCGGCGTCTTCGAGTTGGTGGTCAGTGAGCCGCCTCTGCCACAGGTGTTCGGTCTCGGTGCCGTCCGTCTCGCGGCGGATGACGGCGATCTCCCACACCTCGTGGCGTGCTGGGTCAAGACCTGTGGTTTCCGTGTCGACGAAGGCGAGGGGGATTGGTCGAGCGCTCACTGCGTCTCCTTTCTGGGTGTGGTGTGCCGGGGCCGCCGCTCGGCGTCCCTGCGGGGTGGTGTTGGTGGCCCGCCCCGGGGCCCGGTGTCATGCGCGGGGGCGGGCCCGTCTCAGGCGGCGCGCCAGCGGCCGGTGTCGGCCCAGTGGTCGCCTGCGGGGATGGGTGCGGTCGCTTCGTCGGCGGGTCCGTCGATGGGCCGCACCCAGGCGGCGACGTCGACCGAGCCGGCGGTGGCGAGCTTCGCGCGGAGCTGGTGGTTCTCGGCGATCTCCGCCGCGAGCTGCTCGGTGAGCGTGGCGACTGTGGCTTCGGCGTAGCGCCGGTCTTCCCGCGCGCCGGACAGGTCGATGGCGGCCTCGTCGAGCTGCCGGGTGAGGGTGTTGATGTCGGTGGCGGCGGCGACGAGTTGGCAGACGAGCTGGTCGTTTTCCCTCTCCAGGCGGCGCCTGTTGCGAAGCCGGGCCCGGGGCGCGAGGCGGTGTGCGGCCATCAGGCGGTCTCCCCTTCGGGTAGGTGGATGGTGGTGGTGCGGGGCAGTGCGCGTGTCGGCCGGCTGACGCCGTAGAGGCGTGTGTGCTGGTGGGATCGCTGTTCGTCTTCGACGGCCTGCCGGGCGCTGGTGACGTCGTCTTCGAGGTCGGCGATGCGCTGCTGGAGGCGGGCGATCTCGGCGATCGTGGCGAGGGCCAGGAGCAGGGCGAACGCGTAGCAGTCAGCGGCACTCATGAGCCGCACCGCCGTTCGCGAGACGGAGCAGGACCGCTGCGTGGCAGTGGTCGGGCTCGCCGGGCTCGGGCAGCGGACACCAGCACATGAGGTCCCGGCCTGCCAGCTCGCGGCGAGCGCGGTCGACCAGCTTCGGCCGCTCGTCCAGCCAGCCCCGGAAGAGGAGGACCGCTTCGCCGCGGGCGTCGCGCTCGTGGTCGAACGTGGCCCAGGGGCCGAGGCTGTCGATCGGGTCGGGGATGCCGTAGAGGCCGTCGGCCTGGCGAACGACCGCGTAGGGGTTGCCCCAGACCGTGCCGCGCCCGACATAGACGGCGCCGTCGGGGGCGCGCCATCCACGAGTACGGCGGCGTTGGATGCGGGTCGGGGTGCTCATGCGGCCACCGCCCCGGTCGCGGGGTGGGGTCCGCCGTTCCACACGGCCGAGATGGCGGCGTCGTAGGCGTCCCAGGTGCGGCTGCTCCACGAGTCCTCTGGGCCGAATGTGAGGTGCCAGGTCTCGTCGACTTCGGCGAGTTCGTACTGGATGCGGTCGGCGGGCGGCAGACCGAAGAGGGTGATGGCGTCGAGCGTCGTCACGACCGCTCACCCGCCTCGGCCAGCGCAGCGCGGCCCTCTCGGATCGCGGTCGGCGCGTCAGGCCAGCAAAAGAGCCGGTCCACGCTCAGCGCGCTGATTACCTCTTGCCAGCCCTCCCGGGTCCAGGCACGGCCGCCGCCGTACTGGGGCTCCGACACCGCCCAGCCGGCTCCGAAGCCCGGCCCCTGGCGGCGAACGCGCAGTTCCTTACCTCCCAGGTCGGGCAGCAGCACGCGATACTCAGTGGCGTCGGCGACCAGTGCGCGGAGGGTGTCCAGCTCGGCGCGCAGACGCTCAACCTCGCGGGTGAGGTGCTGTTCTGAGGCGTAGTAGGCGTCCCGCGCGGCCTCCCACTCGGCGTTGTCGGCACGCAGCCGGGCCACTTCGGCGGCCAGCGCGGGCACATCCTGGCGGGCGTGGGCGGTGAACTCGGCATCGGCCTGGACCTGGTCCCAGTCCTCCTCGGCTGTCCACTCCCTGTGCGCCGGATCGTTGTCGAGGGGCTCCTCCTCGAAGCGGGCGATTCCACGGCGGGCCGTGTATCCGCAGCCCGTCTCCTTCAGGTCGGCAGCGATTTCGACGAGACCTCCGCCGAACTCGTAGGCGCCCCAAGGGCCGGGCGTCGCAGCCTCAGCACGATCGCGGATCTCGGCAAGCTGCTCGGGTGTCATGGGTGTCTCGTTCATGCGGCACCTCCGGGGGTCCATCCGGGGTAGTCGTCGGCGGTGTGGCAGGCCTCGGGGTGTTCGACGGCGAGCCGCGCGAACACGGTGTCGGCCGGGTCGAGGAGGTGCTGCTGTTCGGCGAGGAGCCCGGCGGCTGCGACCCGCTCGGCGGAGAAGCCGGTGAGGAGCGACAGGCTGTGCTCCAAGCCGCGCCGCTCGTGCACGTTCCGCGTTGAGGCCCCAGGCCCGGTCGTCATGTAGACCTCCAGGGCCGTGACTGCGGCGGTGACCTCCGCGACCGGACGCCCCAGTTCCAAGGCGTCAGCGAGGCCGCGTAGATCCTCGACGGACAGCGCCCGGTACTGGCGGAGCAGGAAGGTCAGCGCTGTGCCCACGCCCTGGCAGTGCTCCCGCCAGTCCCAGAAGACCTCTCGGCTGTACTTCCTCCGGTACTCGCGGATCAGGTCGAGGCTGTAGCCGTCGGGCCCGTAGGCCAGGGGCCATCCGATGCGCCTGATGCTGTCGCTGTCGTGGGCCTCGCCGGGAGTCCAGATGCGCAGCTGTGCCTCGCGCTCCTCCACGGCGTCGGCGGCGAGCCGCAGGGTCTGCGCCAGGGAGGGGGCAGTGAGGGCGCCGTCGGTGTCGTGGCTGCCGGACTCGGGTGCGGGGATCGTGAGGGCCATCACCGGTCACCTCCGAGGCGCTGCGGCACCGTGGCGAGCTGCTTGTCGGCCCAGGCGATGTCAGCGAGCACGTCCTCGCGGGTCGCCGTGTCGAGCAGCAGCGTCAGATTGCGCTCCGCGTCGGCGCGGGCCAGAACCGCGTCACGCACGGCCGGGGGGAACTGGCGGGCCTTGAAGTCGGCGACCGCATCCGGGATCGGGGTCGGCGTCGTCATCGCGCACCGCCCTCGGCGTTGATGAGGCGGGCGATGGTCAGGGCGTGATCACCGCTGAGGTCGACGGCATACTCGTCAGTGCCGTGCTCGGCAATACGCGCTTCGGTGATGTCGGCCTCAAGGTTCAGCCACTCCGCCAGGGCGGCACCGACGGCGGGTTGCATGAGGGCGATGTACTCGGCGTTCCACGGTTCGCGGATGCCGCCATAGCCGGAGCGGATGCTGCCCGAGGCGACGACTTCCGACTCGACGGAGCCAGCCGGATGCGCGTAAGAGTAGACGGCGCTGAGGCCCGGGGAGTCTGGCGACCAGACCGGCCGGGAGTGCCACGGGCTGTCGGTCGCGTGCTTGACGTGCTTGCGCAGCTTGGCGACAGCCGCGCGGATCTCGGCTACCGGGCTGGTCTGCTGCTTGTCGGGTTCGGTGGGTGAGATCATGTGACGCACGGGGCGCCCCTTTCACTACGGGTGGGTGTTTCCGAGGCCCCGGCTGCCGGTGTGTGGAAGCCCGGCGGTTGGGGCCGTTTGCCGCGCTAGGCGGCGCGGGCAGCTGGCCGTGGCTTGCTGCGGAAGCGGGCCGGCTGCCGGTTCATGGCGCGGATCTCCGCACGGTCCTGGCGGCTGAACTGGAGGCTCTTGCCAAGGCGGTGGTGGGGGAAGCCGCGGTGGTTGGCGCCGTCGCGCAACCATCGTTCGCTGCACTTCAGGTCCTTAGCGGCGGCGGCGGGCTCCATGAAGTCGTCGTGCTCGACGGTGGGGGACGTCTTCGGGGCGGACATGATCACCTCTCTTCACCCTCCTCTCCTACGAGGAGTCGGTTATCGGTCACGTTCAGTGACCGACGTAATGCGTGGTATGTGGCCGGTCTCATGCGGGCGCGGACCCCGGTTTCCAGGCGACTCAGGTAGCTGGCGGTTATCCCGGTGGCGTCGGCAGCTTCTTGCAGGCCGAAGCCCTGATCCATACGTGCGGCGCGGAGGGCCGACCCGTTCACCTGGAAGGTGGCTGGGGGTCTTTCCATGACGAGAATCTAGCCGTTTCTGGTAGGTGTATCTAGTAGTACCTAGCGGTAACTTGCCGTTTCTCGCAATTCCTAGCCGTCATCCGCACCTGAGTACCTGTCAGCTTCTGGCCAAAGCTCTGAGTTCCTAGCCCTACCTGGCACTTCCTGGGAGGATGAGCGCATGCCCTCCCACAGCCAGGCGGCAGACCTGAAGCGGCTCGCTGACCTCGTCATTCAGCGCCGCACCCAGCTCGGCCAGACGAAGGTCGCCGTCGCCCGCACCGCAGGCATCACGATCACCACCTACAGCCAGGTGGAAGCTGGACAGTCCGTGCGCGACAGCACCTACGGAAAGCTGGAGCCCGCCCTCGGCTGGGCCAGCGGGTCCTGTCGTGAAGTCCTACGCGGAGACGACCCGGTCCTTACCGCGCCCGGGGAGAACGGCGCCATCGTGTCGCCCCTCACCGCCGAAGATCTTCAAGGAGCGGTGGAGCAGGCGGTACAGAACGCCGCCATCGCCACCACAGACCTTCCTGCGAGTGAAATCCGCAAGGTGAAGCAGCGGGTAATCGAAGAGCTACGCCGAGCAGGCAAGTTGCCCAAAACTGATCGCGATTGACCACTTCTGTCGTACAACCCCTCTTGCACTCCAGATTATTAGCGAATCCACTACATCTGCCGTATCAAACCCGGTCACACGGCTCGTACAACATGGCACTATCTAGAGTCACTTGGGAGGTTCCCTCCGAGTCTGAGAAGGGGGAGCCATATGCACGAAATGATCATCGCTGACCTGGGTCCCGAGTTCTACGGGTTCCACGGCCAGATAGATGGCAAGATCGTGTGTGTAGCGACACCGGCGGTCGAGCACGACACCAAAGCACGCGGCATCGTGCGAGGCCTAGTACGGAGTCAAGGAGGAGACTGCGCCTCATGCAAGGGCTGCCTCATCGGGCAGCACGAGTAGCGCAGCGAGCGGGATGCGCGGCGGACAGGGGTGCTCCGCCGCAGTCCGCTGGCCCAAGGGGACACATATGCCGTACATCGAGTGGCGCGGCGGCAGCTGCCGAGTGAAATGGTGGGCGGGCGGATACCTGCCCAGCGGCAAGAAGAAGTACGAGTCCGCCAGCGGTCCAGCGCCCGGCGTCCCCTTCCAGGATGAGACCGCGGCGTACAACTACGGGCTCGACCGTGAGCACGACGTGCGACACGGCAAGCACATCAGCCGCAGCGACCGGACCACCCCCATGGAGTCCTACTGCTGGACGTGGCTCGCCGCCCAAGACCTGCGCCCCGAATCCGTGCGCCGCTACACCTCGATTCTCACCAACTGGATCGTGCCCTACTGGCGGAGCCACGGGGTCGGCGAAATCACTTCCCTTGAGTACGACGCATGGAAGAAGTACATCCAGGGCAAGGTCGGGGCCTCCCACGCTATCGGCATCCTGAGCGTTTTCAGCATGCTCATGGAAGACGCCGTCCTCGAGGGGATGCGCAGCAGCTCCCCTGTCGTCAAGCGCCGTCGCCGCGGCCGGTACGTCAAGAAGGCACGGGAGAAGAAGCATCCCCTGGACGTGGAGACCGTGTATCGGCTCGCGGTCAACGCGCACACGGTGTGGGGCTACACGGGGTGGACGTACATCTGGACGATGGCGTTCACGGGGATGCGGACCGGGGAGATGTGGGGTCTGCGGCGAGAGTTCGCGCCGCCCAACTGGCCGGCGTCGGACCCGGATCCGGAGCGGCGAGAGGAGTGCGTCTCCCGTTACACATCCATGCAGGCGATCCGGGTGCAGCACCAGCACCAGTACGTCGAGGGCGTGGCGACGTTCACCGGCCCCAAGTACGAGTCGCACCGCACCCTCGTCGTGCCGCCGTTCCTGGCCGAGATGCTCGGTGCGCTGCTGGCCTCGCACGACAAGGCGGTGGTGTTCCCGTCGATGAGCGGTGGCTATCTGTTGGGTGCCTGCAACTTCGGGGCGACCTACTGGTGGCCGATCAGCAGGGGCGCCTCTGCCCGCGTGGGGCGAAAAGACACCGCGAGGCCGGAAATTCCATCCGTTCCGGCGATGTCCGGCAAAAGGATCTACCTATTGCGGCACGGTCATAAAGAGTGGCTGGAGGACGACGGTCACTTGGAGACCCCGACAGAGGCACGCATGGGACACGAGATCGCTGGCGTGAAGGGCCTGTACGGCAACGTCACGCCCGGTATGGAGTTGCGCATCATCGAGACGCTTCAGGCCCGCTGGGAGAAGCTGCTCACCTCGGGTGTGTGGCTCCCACCGTTTCCCAGTCGTCTCCCATCGCAGGGCTCCTAGGCCGTCCGTGGCATCGGTAGAACTAGGAGCGGTGGATGTCCGTGTGGGCGATTCTCGTGATCATCATGGTCGTGACCTGCGGTGTAGTCTTGGGGGCGGTCCTGCTCAGACAGCGGAGACATGGGGCCGAGGTCGATCCCTCGGAGACGCCGGACGTGATCGAGTACATGACCATGATGATCGGGGTGGTCTACGCGATCGTCCTCGGCCTGGCCATCGCGGGGGTCTGGGAGGCCCGCAGCACCGCCGACGCGGCCGTCTCCCAGGAGGCGCAGGCGTTGCACGAGGTCAGCGAGCGGGTCCGGGTCTATCCCGCCAAGGAGCGCGAGCGGGTCCGGGACGACGTCGACGCATATGTGCGCTATACGGTCAACAAGGAGTGGCCGTACATGGCCGAGCACGGCTCCCTCACCGACAAGGGCAGGCGCATGCTCGGCAAGCTGCGGCAGAACGTGACGTCCTACGAGCCCTCGACCACGCAGCAGGCGCAGTCCTACCAGGCAGCGGTGGACCAGGTCGCCGAGGCGGACACCGCGCGCACGGACCGGGCCGCGAGTGCGGAGCCGACCATGCCGGGCGTCGTGTGGTTCGGGCTCGTCGCCGGTGCCGTGGTTTCGGTGGGGATGCTCTTCGCGCTCCAGATCCAGCGCTCCGGGCGGGAGTTGGTGCTGGCGGGGCTCTTCAGCGCCCTGCTCGCCTTCCTGCTCTTCCTGGTCTGGCACTTCGACACCCCGTTCGCCCACGGCCTGGACGATTCCGGGGGAGCGTTCACCACGCTGTTCCCCAAGGCGGCGGGGTCCTGAGACGGGAGCCCCGAAACTCGGCGTCCAGAGGCCCCGGAGCCTGGAGGATCACCCACCGAAGCGCGCTCTTAGGTCCGAGGAATTCCGCAGATCAGCCCCCGGAAGGGCAACTTCCGGGGGTTGATGGCATGTTGACGTCCGATGTTTGTGCTGCAAGAGGTCTTCCGTTCCGGCTGAGGCGGTTGCACTATGCGGGAGGGGTCCACAGGTCGGAACCACCGGCGCATATGTGACTGGAGGTCGCATGCTCAGCCACCCGCACTCCCCTCCCTCCCGAAGAGCTGTGCTCGGCACTGCCGCCGTCGCGACCGCCACCGCCGCCACGACCGCCGGCGCCACCGGTCTGCTCAGCGCTCCGGCGCAGGCGGCAGGACCGGCCGACGGTCCACACCGCCCGCGCGAGCCCCGTCCCGGGATCTGGCACGAGGTGCTCGACGACGCGGACCTGGTGTGGCGGAAGATGCCCACCGCCTGGTTCGAGGGGCCGTTCCTCGGCAACGCGCTCCTGGGCAGCACGCTCTACGCCGAGCCGGATGCCGCGGACCGTGCCGTGCGGCTGACCGTCCAGCACAGCGAAGTTCAGGACCACAGGCCCGAGTTCGGCTCGCTGTTCGGCCTTGCCCGGCTGCCGATCGGACACTTCACCCTGGAACCGGCCGGGAAGATCACCGCAGTCGACTGGCGCCTGCGGCTGTACGACGCCGAACTGACCGGAACCATCACCACCACGGCCGGGAGGATCCGGCTGCGTGCCCTGGTGCACAACTCGCGCGCCGTGCTCGCGGTCGAGGTCAGCCCCAGTGCGGGCGAGCGTGACGTGCGGTGGACCTTCCATCCGGCCGAGGCTGTCAGCCCGCGCGGCGCCTTCAAGGAACCGCCCGAGGGCTACACCGCCAACCCTCCGGCCGAGATGGAGCGGCACGGCGATACGAGCGCGGCCGTACAGCCGCTGCACGCCGGCGGCGAGCATGTGACGGCCTGGCGCGAGAACGGTGGCGGTGGCGGTGTCCGGACCCTGTATGTGGCCGTCGCCCACTCGCATCCGGCACGGACCGCGCGCGAGGCCGCGCTCAAGGCGGTGCGCTCGGCCGCCGGGCGGTCCTTCGACGCTCTCGCCGCCCCGCATCGCGCCTGGTGGCACGCGTACTACCGCAAGAGCTTCCTGTCCGTACCCGACGCGAGGATCCAGCGTTTCTACTGGATCCAGCTCTACAAGGTGGCTTCCGCCGCGCGGGCCGACGCGCCAGTGATGGCCACCAGCGGCCCCTGGCTGGAGCCCACTCCGTGGCCCGCGACCTGGTGGAACCTCAATGTGCAGCTCGAATACTGGCTGATCCACGGCTCCAACCACCTCGAACTGGACGCCGTGACCCGCGCCCTGAGCGAGCACCGGGACCAGCTCTCCGCCGCGCTCGCCGCCCCGTACCGCAAGGATTCGGCGGGTATCCCCCGCACCACGGACATCCGCCTGCGAAACGGCGCCGACGCGTCCAACGGAGGCTACGGCGTCGGCATCCCCGGACAGTCCTCGCCCACCCCGGAGGTCGGAAATCTGACCTGGGCACTGCACAATGTGTGGCTCAGCCACCGCCATACCATGGACGAGGGCATCCTGCGCGAGACCCTCTTCCCGCTGCTGCGCAAAGCGGTGAACTACTACCTGCACTTCCTGGAGCCCGGTTCGGACGGGAAGCTGCATCTGCCGCTGACCTTCTCGCCCGAATACCCCTCGTCGGGGCCGGACTGCAACTACGATCTGATGCTGTTGCGCTGGGGCTGCCGCACGCTCCTCGACGCGGCCGAGACCCTGGGCATCAAGGACGAACTGGCTCCCCGCTGGCGGGACGTGCTGGCACGCCTGACGCCCTATCCGCAGGACGAGAACGGCTTCATGATCGCGGCGGGCGTGCCGTTCGCGCAGTCGCACCGGCACTACTCGCACCTGCTGGCCGTCTACCCGCTCTACGAGGTCACCTGGGAGCAGCCCGCCCACCGCGAGGTCATCGAGACGTCCCTCGAGCACTGGGTCGGCTTCGAAGGGGCGCTCCAGGGCTACACATTCACCGGCGCGGCCTCCATGTCGGCCCAGATGGGACGCGGGGAGAAGGCCCTGGAGTACCTCGGGGAGCTGATGGAGCGCTTCATCCAGCCCAACACCATGTACAAGGAGTCGGGGCCTGTCATCGAGACCCCGCTGTCGGCCGCGCAGTCCCTGCACGACATGGTCTGTCAGAGCTGGGGCGGCACCATCCGGGTCTTCCCCGCGGTGCCGGAGGCGTGGCGCGATGTGAGCGTCCACGATTTCCGCACCCAGGGCGCCTTCCTGCTGAGCGCGGCGCGGCAAGGGGGACGTACGCGGTGGGTCAAGCTGCGCAGCGAGGCCGGAGCGCCCTGTGCCGTACGGCATTCGCTGCCGGGCCCGGTGGAGGTCCGCGACGCGCGGGGCCGGCCGCTTCCGCACGAGGAGGAGGCGGAGGGCACCCTCCGTATCGGCCTGCGCGAGGGCGAGGAGGCGGTCCTCACCGTGCGCGGTGAGCGCCCTGACATGAGCGTGGGTCCGGTGCGGCCCAACACCGGGGCGCCGAGGTGGGGGCTTCCCTCATGAGCGCCGCCTGGACGAGCAGACGGGGTGTCCTGGGCTCGGAGCAGCCCTCCGGAGCACTTTGACCAAAGGAGTGAGCGATGCACCGCGCATCACGAAACCGCCTGCGCACCGTGGGCGTCCTGCTGGGAGCCGGACTGCTGGCGGCCTCCCTCCCCTCCGGCTCCGGCGCCGCGGAGCCCTCGCCGTCCGCCGGGGCGAAGAGGCCGCTGTCGGGGCCGGGAACCAACTACGCCGTGGACGACGCGTTCACCTCGGACCGCACCGAGGCATGGCGGCAGGACCGCTTCGGGATGTTCATCCACTTCGGCGCCTACTCCAACCTGGAGGGGGAGTACACGAGACCGGACGGCACGGTCTGTCAGGACGCCGAGTGGATCATGCGGCAGTGCGACATCCCCAAGAAGGAGTACGAGAAGCAGGCCGCGACATTCGACCCGGCCGGGTTCGACGCCAGGAAGGTCGTCAAGGCCGCCAAGGACGCCGGGCAGCGCTACTTCGTCATCACCTCCAAGCACCACGACGGCTATGCGATGTGGCCGACCAGGGCGAACAACTGGAACCTGCGCGACCACTCCTCTTTCGACAAGCGCCGCGACATCCTCCGGGAGCTGAAGACCGAGGCCGACCGCGCGGGCATCAAGCTCGGCTTCTACTACTCGATCTGGGACTGGCACGACCCGGACTTCGCCGACCCCGCCACCTTCCCCCAGTACAAGAAGCGGATGTACGCGCAGCTCAAGGAGCTGGTGGACGACTACGACCCGGCACTGCTGTGGTTCGACGGGGAGTGGGACGCGGACAATCCGGTCAACCGCTGGTCGCCCAAGGACGGCGCGGAGCTGGAAACATACGTCAAGGGACTCAAGCCCTCGCTGCTGGTGAACAACCGAGTGGGCAAACGGCGCGTCTCCGACGGTGACTTCGGCACTCCCGAGCAGGAGATCCCGGACGGTCCCGTGGACGGACAGCCGTGGGAGAGCTGCATGACACTCAACGGGCACTGGGGATACGCCCGCTACGACCACGAGTGGAAGTCTCCCGCCGAGCTGATCCGCAATCTGCTGTCCACGGCCGGCCGCAGCGGCAACTACCTGCTCAACGTGGGCCCGGACAGCAAGGGACGCATCCCCCACGAGTCGGTGTCCCGGCTGCGCGCCGTGGGCGACTGGCTGCGCTCGAACGGACAGGGCAGGGCCGTCTACGGCGCCGGCTACAGCGGGCTCGTGGAGAAGCCGGAGTGGGGCGAGATATCCCGTGAGGGCTCCGTATCCCGCGAGGGCCCCAAGAAGCTGCACGCCGCCGTCACGGACTGGCCCGAGGACGGCAAGCCGCTGCACCTGAAGGCCAGGACACCGTTCGAGATCCGCGGCGCGCGGGTGCTCGGCAGCGACCAGAAGGTGAAGGTCACCCCCTCGGGTGACGGCTTCGACATCACACCCTCCGGTGCGCCGGTCAACGACACCGCGACGGTCATCGAGCTGTCGGTCACCTCCCCCGCGCCCAGGCACGGCAGCGGAGGCGGCCTGAAGGCCCGGATCTGGGACAACGACGCCTTTGCGGGCAGGCCCGCGGTCACCCGGACCGACCCGTCGGTCAACTACGCCTGGCGCTTCGACGGCTCACCCGCACCCTCCGTACCGGCCGGCCGGTTCAGCACCCGCTGGACCGGCTCCCTCCAGCCCCGCTACACGGACACCTACTCCTTCACCACCGTCTCCGACGACACCGCGAAGGTGTGGATCGACGGCAAGCTCGTCATCGACTCCGGGGAGCCGCACGATCCCCGCGTCGACAAGGGCACGATCGCTCTCAAGGCGGGACAGAAGTACGCCATCAAGGTCGAGCACCGGCAGCAGGGCGGCGAGGCCCACATGAAGCTCCTGTGGTCGAGCCCGAACCAGCAGCAGGAGATCGTGCCCCGCTCCCAGCTCTACAAGGACTGACCGCTCCCCCGGATGGCACGCCGTGCGGAGTGACAGCGGCCGTGCGGTTCCCCTCCTGCTCCCGTACACGGTCTCTCTCCTCCTCCCCGCCACCACCGCGTCTCCCGTCCCGGGGGTGGGTGAGATGCTGGCGGTCCCGAAGGCGAGAGATCATGAAGGAGTTCCGGGTGTCCCTGCTCTTCCCCGCTCTGCACACGGCGTCCTCGCACACCGCTCTGCGCTTCGGCGACCGGGCCCTCAGCTTCCGCCAGCTCGCCGCGGCGGCGAGCGGCACGGCCGCCCGGCTCGACAGCGCGGCGCGGGTGGCCGTCTGGGCGACCCCCACCCTGGAGACCGCCGTCGGCGTGGTGGCCGGGCTGCTGGCGGGCGTGCCCGTCGTACCGGTGAACCCGAAGAGCGGCGAGCGCGAGCTGGCGCACATCATCGCCGACAGCACACCCGCGATGGTGCTGACCGAGCCGGGAGCGGAGCTTCCCGAACCGCTGGCCGCGCTGCCGCGTACGGAGGTCGACGTCAGCGAGGAGGCCACGGAGGCCACCTGGGCACTGCCGCCCGAGCCGAACGCCGAGTCGCCGGCGCTCATCGTCTACACGTCCGGGACCACAGGACCGCCCAAGGGCGTCGTCCTCTCCCGGCGCGCGATCGCCAGCAATCTGGACGCGCTGGAGGACGCCTGGCAGTGGACCTCCGACGATGTGCTGGTGCACGCCCTGCCGCTGTTCCATGTGCACGGCCTGATCCTCGGCGTGCTCGGCCCTCTGCGGCGCGGCAGCACCCTGCGCCACCTGGGCGGCTTCAGCACGCAGGCCGTGACGGAGGAGCTGGCGGGCGGAGGCACGATGCTGTTCGGGGTGCCGACGATGTATCACCGCCTCGCCAACGCGTGCGAGGGCGATCCGGATCTGGTGGCGGCGCTGGCCGGCGCGCGGTTGCTGGTTTCCGGCTCCGCCGCGCTGCCGCTGCACGACCACGACCGCCTCACGGCCGCGACCGGCAAGCGGGTCATCGAGCGCTACGGCATGACCGAGACGCTCATGAACACCAGTGTCCGCGCCGACGGAGTGCCCCGCCCCGGCACGGTCGGGGTGCCGCTGCGCGATGTCGACGTCCGGACTGTGGACGAGACAGGCAGGCGCGTCCCCGCCGAGGACACCGAGACGGTCGGCGAGCTCCAGGTGCGCGGGCCCAACCTCTTCACCGAGTACCTCAACCGCCCGGACGCGACTACCGAAGCCTTCGACGGCGGCTGGTTCCGCACCGGCGACATGGCCACACGGGATGCCGACGGGTACGTGCGCATCGTCGGCCGTAAGGCCACCGACCTGATCAAGAGCGGCGGATACAAGATCGGCGCGGGCGAGATCGAGAACGTCCTCCTGGGTCACCCGGCCGTGGCGGAGGCAGCTGTCACCGGCGAGCCGGACGAAGACCTGGGCGAGCGCATCGTCGCCTGGATCGTGCCCGCCCATGCCCAGCAGCCGCCGGACGGAAGAGAGCTCACCGACCTGGTGGCCCAGCAGCTCGCGCCGCACAAGAGGCCCCGGGAGGTGCGCTTCCTGGACGCTCTGCCGCGCAACGACATGGGCAAGGTGATGAAGCGGGAGCTGCCGGGGCAGGGCTGAGGCTGAGACGGAGGCCGAACCGGGGGGCCTTCGGCTGGACGGCGGGCCGCCTACGGCCGACCGGGTCAGGAGTGGGCGACCGTCCGGCTCGGGCCGGAGGATGCCGCTGCCCCGGTCCGCCGCTCTCCGGTGCCGGCGGCGCGGGCCAGGCGACGGTAGGAGTCGAGGCGGTCGGCCGGGTCGTAGGTGTTGAGGGTCAGCAGGATCTCGTCCGCGCCCACGCGCTCCGCGAGCCCGGCCAGCGCCTCCGTCACCTCGGACTCGGTGCCGTGCAGTTGAGACAGGCGCGCCTCCTCGAGGGCTTCACGCTCCTTCGGCGTCATCGTGCGGGCCAGCACCTCATCCGCCGGGATGAGCGGGGTGAAGGAACCACGCGTCCTGGATACGGCCGTCGACCATGCCTCGGGGATCTGGAGCCGCGCCGCCTGTTCGCGGGTGTCGGCGACGGCGGCGTTCACCGCGACGACGACGTAGGGCGAGCCGCCCTCCTCGCGCGGCCGGAAGGCCTCGCGGTAGGTCCGGGCCGCCTCGCGCGTGCGCTGCTCGTCGCGGGAGGCACCGATGACCAGCGGCAGTCCGTGCTCCGCCGCGATGGCCGCGCCCGAGCCGACCGCGAGGACGAACGGCGGCACCCGCAGTCCCTCGGCGGGCCGGGCCCGCACCGGACCCGTTCCCTCGAAGTAGCCGAGGAGCTCGGAGATCTGCTCGCCGAAGCCCTCCGCCGCGTCCTTGCCGACGCGCAGGGCCTTGCGTATCCCGTCGGTGAAGCCGACAGAACGCCCCAGACCCATGTCGATGCGGCCGGGAAAGAGCGACTCCAGCACACCGAACTGCTCTGCGACCACCAGGGGCTGATGGTTGGGGAGCATCACTCCCCCGGTGCCGACGCGGATACGTGAGGTCGCGGAGGCTACGGCTGAGGCCAGGACGGTCGGCGCCGAGCCCGCGATGCCGGGCACCGCGTGGTGCTCGGAGACCCAGAAGCGCAGGAACCCCAGCTCCTCGGCCTGCTGCGCGAAGCGCACCGTCTCGCGCAGGGCCTGGGCCGGGTGCTCGCCCTCACGGGTGAGGGAACGGTCGAGGACCGACAGGTGCACCGGGAGCCGCCGTAGTGAAGTCACCTCTGTTCCAACAGCCGCACCCGCTCAGGATTCCCGTCCGGCCCGCTCCGGCCCTCCCCTGCCCACAACCCCTCCCCCGCTCTCAGCCCTCTCCCGCCTCGGCTTCCTCCAGGAGGCCGGCGTCGTGGACGAGCAGCGCGATCTGGACGCGGTTGTTCAGGTCCAGCTTGGTCAGGATGCGGGAGACGTGCGTCTTGACCGTCGGAACGCTCATGTAGAGAGTCCTCGCGATCTCGGCGTTGGCACTGCCTGATCCGACCGCCACGGCGACCTCCCGCTCGCGCCCGCCGAGCCGGCCCAGGGCCTCGCGGGCGCGGGTCCTGCGGCTGTCCTGGCCGGCCGGAGTGACGTGGTGGATGAGCTGACGGGTCACCGCGGGCGAGAGCACGGCCTCGCCCGCGGCCACCTTGCGTATGGCGGCGAGGATCTCCGCGGGCGGGGTGTCCTTGAGCAGGAAACCCGCCGCCCCGGCGCGCAGGGCCCGCAACACCTGTGCGTCCGCGTGGAAGGTGGTCAGGACGATGACCTCCGGCGACTGGTCGCGCGCACGCAGTGCCTCCGTCGCCGCCAGCCCGTCCATGGTGGGCATCCGGATGTCCATGAGGACCACGCCGGGCCGGTGCTCGTCGATCAGCGGCAGCACTTCGCTGCCGTCCGCCGCCTCTGCGACGATCTCGACGTCCGAGGCTCCGTCCAGCATCAGCCTGAGCCCGGCTCGTACGAGCGCGTCATCGTCAACAAGGAGCACACGGAGGGTCATGCGCCTACGGTAGCCACCCCCGATGGGAAGTCAGCCGGGGCGTCCGGGTACGCGTCAAGGGTGCCCGGCTCCGATCGGCGTCTCCCAGTCGATGCGGTAGTGGAGCAGCCAGTTGGCGTCGCCGGTCCGCGGGGTGCCCGGCACAGGGGCGGTCCTGGGGACGTCGTCGGGGGTGTCACGGTGGCCGTCGGAGCCGCCAGGGCCCGAGGCGCCCGGACCCGAACCGTCCGGGCCCGGTGCGCGGGGCTCGGCCCGCCTGCCAGGGACGACACGGTTGTTCAACTGGGCGCTGCGCTCGACCACGGCCTCGACCCGCTCTCTGCGCAGCCGTTCGAACTCCGCGAAGGCCTCGCTCGGGGTGCCCAGATCGCGCAGGCACTTGGCGAGCACCACGCTGTCCTCGATCGCCATGGAGGCGCCCTGGGCGGCATTCGGAGCGGCGGCGTGCGCGGCATCGCCCAGGACGATCAGCGGGCCCTGGGACCAGACCGGAGTGCTGGCGATGTCGTAGGCGTTGCTGGCGACGATCTCGTCCCCCGTGGCCCGGACGATGTCGGCGGCCGGCGAGGCGTCTTCCGCGAAGAGACCCGCGACATGCTCCCGCCACCGCGCCTTCTGCGCGGGCGTTTCCGTCGCCAGCTGTTCGCGGCCCAGCTCCCGGCCAGGGGTGTTCGCGAACCACCAGACCTCTCCCCCTGGCGCCATGGTGCAGCCGAGGAAGGCCCGCGTCCCCTGGATCATCCGGTAGGTGCCCGGCACCGGAGCGGCCTCGGGCTGGACGTTCGCGGCGTAGCCGCACACCGTGGTCTGGCCGGTGTGGCGCGGCGTGGGTGCCTGGGGGTCGATGAGGCCGCGGGTCACCGAGTGGATGCCGTCGGCGCCGATCAGCAGGTCGCCCTCGGCGCTGCTGCCATCGGCGAACCGTGCGGTCACCCGGCCGTCGGATGCCTTGTCCGCGGAGACGAGGCGCTTGCCGTGCTCGATCCGGATGCCCCGGCGGGCCGCCTCGTCGTGCAGGGCGCGGTAGAGGGCGGCGCGTCGGAGGGTGCGCGGTTCGAGAACCTCGCCGCCTCCTCCCGGCTCCCCCGCCTTTCCGGGGGATGTCCCGCGGCCGGAGACGGGCCGGATCCCGAGGCTGTCTCCTGTGTGCGAGAGCATCTCGATGCGCTCGGCCGGGAAGGACACATCGAGCACGGGCTGGTGCGCGTCGACGGTGCGCAGCGCCTCCAGGCCGTTGTGGAAGAGCACGAGGAAGGCACCCACGTCGTCCGCGCCCGTCGGATAGGACTCGTAGACGGTCGAGTCGATGCCCGCCTTGCGCAGGGACATCGCCGTCACCGCACCCGCGATGCCGCCGCCGACGATGAGGGCATGGGTCATTCCGCCTCCAGATGTGCCTTGCCGTTCCGTCCGTCCGTCTGACCGTACGGACCTCGCTCGGAGCCCCGAGGTTGCCCGGGTCCGCCCGCCTCACTCTTTCCGGGCGGATCTCAGGCTCTTTCCAGCGCGGCCCTCGGGACGCTTCAAGGACAGGGCTCAGGACTCTGCCAGGACAGCGCCCAAGTAGGGCGCTGTGGCGCTGGTGGTGGAGCGGGCCACCTCGGCCGGCGTGCCGGCCGCGACGATCCGCCCGCCACGGTCCCCTCCCCCGGGCCCGAGGTCGATGACCCAGTCGGCGCCCGCGACGACGGTCAGGTCGTGTTCGACGACCACGACGCTGTGCCCGGCCCGCACCAGCCCGTGCAACTGCCGCAGCAGCACGTCGGTGTCGGCCGGGTGCAATCCGGTGGTGGGCTCGTCCAGGAGGTAGAGCGTGTGCCCGCGCCGGGTGCGCTGGAGTTCGCTGGCGAGCTTGATGCGCTGGGCCTCGCCGCCGGACAGCTCGGTCGCGGGCTGTCCCAGCCGCAGATAGCCGAGCCCGACCCGCCGCAGCGCGTCCAGCCCGCGTACGGCGGCGGGGACGTCGGCGAGGAACTCGGCTGCCCTGTCCACCGTCATCTCCAGCACGTCCGCGATGGTCGCGCCCCGGTAGGTGATCTGGAGGGTCTCGGGGTTGTAGCGGGCCCCGTGGCAGTCGGTGCAGGGGGCATAGGTGCCGGGCAGGAAGAGCAGCTCGACGGCGATGTAGCCCTCACCCTGACAGGTGGGGCAGCGGCCCTCGGCGACGTTGAAGGAGAAGCGGCCCGCGCCATAGCCGCGTTCCCTGGCCTCGTCGGTGGCGGCGAAGACCTTCCGCACCGCGTCGAACAATCCGGTGTAGGTGGCCAGGTTCGATCGCGGCGTGCGACCGATGGGCTTCTGGTCGACGCGCACGAGCCGGTCCACCGCCTCCAGCCCCTTGGCCGCGGCGACCCCCGCCTCGCGGTCCTCGACCGGAACGGGTCCCTCCGCACCCTCCGCTTCCTCGTCCTCCTCCGCCCCGGCACCGCCGCGCCGGGCGGCACCTGCCCGCGCACCGCCGCCGGTTCCGGTGCTCGCTCCGGTGCCGGTGTGGTCGGCGACGAGCCCCGCCAGCACCTGGCTGATCAGAGTCGACTTCCCGGACCCGGAGACCCCGGTGACCGCTGTGAAGACCCCGAGCGGAATCTCCACGTCCAGCCCCGTGAGGTTGTGCCGCGACACGCCTTCCAGGATCAGCCAGCGCTCCGGTGCCCGGTGCCCGCCGCGAGCGGGCCCGTCGGTCCTGCCGGTGCCGGAAGGCCCCCCGTCGGCGTCGAAGGTGGCGGAGTCAGCGGCATCGGCGCCCGTGCCGGAACGTTCCAGCCCTGCCCCCGTCCCCGGCCCGGTGCCTGGCCCCGTCTCCGGGAAGAGGTAGCGCCGAGTGGCCGACGCCGCCACCTGGGCCAGCCCCGGGACAGGCCCGCTGAACAGCACCTCTCCCCCGTGCTCGCCCGCGAGCGGGCCCACGTCCACGACCCAGTCGGCCCGCCGCACCACCGCCATGGCGTGCTCGACGACGAACAGCGAGTTGCCCGCCACCTTGAGCCTGTCCAGCACGGTCAGCAGCGCCTCCGTGTCGGCCGGGTGGAGACCGGCCGAGGGCTCGTCGAGGACGTAGACGACTCCGAACAGCCCCGAACGCAACTGCGTCGCCAGCCGCAGCCGTTGCAGCTCGCCCGCCGAGAGGGTGGGGGTGGGCCGGTCCGTGCTCAGGTAGCCGAGGCCCAGCTCGGTGAGCACCTCGATACGGGAGACGAGGTCGCGGGAGAGGGTGGCGGCGACGCTCTCCCGGATCCCGCCCTCCCGGTGCCCCTCTCCCTCCCCTCCCTCCGTGCTGGGCCGGAGGATCTCGGCGAGCCGCTCCAGCGGGAGTGCGGCCAGCTCGGCGATGTCCCGGCCCGCGAACGTCACCTTCAGGGCCTCGGCGCGCAGGCGCCTGCCGCCGCAGACCGGACAGTCCGCACTCACCAGAAAGCGCCGCACCCGCTGCCGCAGGGTCGCGCTCTTCGTATCGGCGAAGGTGTGCAGGACATAGCGCTTCGCGCTCTGGTAGGTACCTTGGTACGGCCGGTGGATCCGCCCGGCCTCCCGCACGGGGTGGACGGTCACCACGGGCTGCTCGTCCGTGAACAGCAACCACTCCCGCTCCTCACGCGGCAGCTCCCGCCAGGGCCGGTCGATGTCGTAGCCCATGGTGGCCGTGATGTCGCGCAGATTCTTGCCCAGCCACGCGCCGGGCCAGGCCGCGATGGCGCCCTCCCGGACGGTGAGGGAGGGGTCGGGCACCAGCGAGTCCTCTGTGACGCGGTGGACCGTCCCCAGCCCATGACACTCGGGGCAGGCCCCGGCCGCGGTGTTCGGCGAGAACGCGTCGGAATCCAGCCGCTGCGCACCCTCCGGATAGCTCCCGGCGCGGGAGAACAGCATGCGCAGCGAATTCGAGAGCGTCGTGACGGTGCCGACCGACGAGCGGCCCGTCGGCGCCGAGCGCCGCTGCTCCAGCGCCACCGCCGGGGGCAGCCCCGTGACCTCCTCCACCTTGGGCGCTCCGACCTGGTGGATCAGCCGCCTGGCGTACGGAGCTACGGACTCGAAGTAGCGCCGCTGTGCCTCCGCGTACAGCGTTCCGAAGGCGAGCGAGGACTTGCCGGAGCCGGAGACGCCGGTGAAGGCGACCAGCGCGTCCCGTGGGATGTCCACATCGACGCCCCGCAGATTGTGCTCACGGGCGCCGCGCACCCTCACGTAGCCGTCGTCCACATAGCCGTCGTCGCTCATACGTCCATGATCGGCCACCGGCCCGGCGGTCCGCAGCAGGGGTGGGGCTCGTGGGCGTGAGAGGAGGCCGCGGGTGGTACCCATGGCCGCCATGGAGTGGTTCACGCCTTGGTTCTCCGCGCCCGGGTACGGGCTGAGCCGACTGGTGCTCCAGCGCGCCCTCGCCGGTGTCTACCTCGTCGCCTTCCTCTCGGCCGCGTTCCAGTTCCGGGCGCTGCTGGGCGAGCGGGGGCTGCTGCCCTCGGCGGCGTTCGTGCGGCGCGTGCCTTTCCGTGCTTCGCCGAGCCTGTTCCACTGGCGCTGCTCGGACCGTTTCACCGGAGG
Organism: Streptomyces sp. NBC_01775; assembly: GCF_035917675.1. NCBI lineage: Bacteria > Bacillati > Actinomycetota > Actinomycetes > Kitasatosporales > Streptomycetaceae > Streptomyces > Streptomyces sp. NBC_01775. Next base: position 535,024 of record NZ_CP109104.1, read on the forward strand.
CTGCGCCTGGGCCGGGGCCGCGCTCGCCGCCGCTGTGGTGGCGGGCGCGGCGGACGCTGTGCCGCTGTGGGCCGCGATGGTGATGTGGGCGCTGCTGTGGTTCCTCTACCTCTCGTTCGTGAACGTGGGCCAGATCTTCTACGCCTTCGGCTGGGAGTCCCTCCTGCTCGAAGCGGGCTTCCTCGCGATCTTCCTGGGCAACGCGCACACGGCCCCGCCCGTGCTGATGCTGTGGCTGATGCGCTGGCTGCTGTTCCGCGTGGAGTTCGGCGCCGGTCTGATCAAGTGGCGCGGCGACCGCTGCTGGCGCGATCTGACCTGCCTGTACTACCACCACGAGACCCAGCCGATGCCCGGCCCGCTGAGCTGGTACTTCCACCATCTGCCCAAGCCTCTGCACCGTGCGGAAGTGGCCGCCAACCACTTCGCCCAGCTCGTCGTCCCCTTCGGGCTGTTCTTCCCGCAGCCCGTGGCCACGGTCGCGGCGGGGCTCGTGATCGTCACCCAGCTCTGGCTGGTCCTTTCGGGCAACTTCGCCTGGCTGAACTGGCTGACCATCATCTTTGCCCTCGCCGCCGTCGATCCCTCCCCCCTCGGCGGCACCCCTTCCTACGATCCGACGCCGCTGTGGTTCGCCGTTGTGGTGTGCGCGGCCTCCCTCCTCGTGGTGGTGCTCAGCTACTGGCCGGCCCGCAATCTGCTCAGCCGTACCCAGCAGATGAACCGCTCGTTCAACTCCCTCCATCTGGTCAACACCTACGGTGCCTTCGGCAGCGTGACCCGCGTCCGGCAGGAGATCGTGCTGGAGGGCACGGACGCGGAGCGGGTCGGCTCCGGGACGGTGTGGCGCGAGTACGAGTTCAAGGGCAAGCCCGGCGATGTGCGGCGCATGCCACGGCAGTTCGCGCCGTACCACCTCCGGCTGGACTGGCAGATGTGGTTCGCCGCGCTCTCCCCCGCCTACACCCGCGGCTGGTTCGAGCCGCTCGTCGCCCGGCTGCTGGAGAACGACCGGGCGACCTTGCGGCTGCTGCGTACCAACCCGTTCCCGGACCGGCCACCCACGCATGTGCGCGCCGTGCTGTACCGCTACCGCTTCAGCACTCGGGAGGAGCGGCGCGAGACCGGGGCGTGGTGGCACCGCACGCTGGTGCGGGAGTTCCTGCCCCCGGTGCACGCGGTGAGCCACAGCACGGGAAGCGGTGCGGGAAACGGTGCGGGGAGCCACCCGTACCGGTGACGGGGTGGCCCGGCCCCGGTGCGGGAGTGTCCGGGTCAGGGCGGGGCCAGGGCCGTCCGCCGATGCGTTCGATGTCCGCGTTGAAGCGCCGCAGGTAGGCGGCGAAGGCGGCGATGTCGCCGTCCGGCCAGCCGGCCATGACCCGGTCCAGGGAGCGCACGACACCCTCACGCTCCTCGTCGAGCATGCGCGCGCCCTTGTCGGTGACGCGGAACTTGCGGGCCATGCCGCCCTCAACGGGCCATGTCGCCCTCACCATGCTTCCCGCCGTCTCCTCTCCCGCCGTCTCCTCTCCCGCCGCTTCCGCTTCCTGGCGTTCTCGCTTCTCGCCGCGTTTGTTTCCCGCCGCGTTTGTTTCCCGCCGCGTTGGTTTTCGCAGCGTTGGCTTCCCGCAGCGCGTCGGCTTCCTGCCGAACCGCCGGCTGCTCGCGCCGGACGCGAGGTCCCGGGACACCTCCCGTTCAATGTGCACCCGCCACATGATGTGCTTGATACATGTGACATGTACGATGCATATCAATCCCCCAGCAGAGTTGAGGAATCCCGCCATGGACGCCTCCCGGCCCGCCGCCCGCGCGGACGGCGTGGTCACCACGCTCGCCTTCGCCGGTATCACCGCGGCGATCATGCAGACACTGGTCACCCCGCTCCTCGCAGACCTGCCGAAGCTGCTGCACACCACCCCTTCCAACGCCGCCTGGGTGATCACCGCCACGCTCGTGACGGGTACCGTCTGTCTGCCGGTCTTCGGCCGCCTCGGCGATCTCGTCGGCAAGCGCCGCATGCTGCTCGCGTGCGCCGTACCGCTGTTCGCGGGCTCCGTGGTGTGTGCCCTCTCCTCCTCCGTGCTGCCCGTGATCATCGGCCGGTGCCTCCAGGGCATGGGGATGGGCATGGTGCCGCTGGCTGCGGGACGTGGTGCCCCAGGAGAAGCTCAGCTCCTCCATCGCCCTGGTCAGCGCCTCCATGGGAATCGGCGGCGGGCTGGGACTGCCCATCGCCGCCGCCGTCGCTCAATACGCCACCTGGCGCGCGCTGTTCTGGGGCTCCGCCGGTCTGGCCGCAGTGGTCACCGTCCTGTTGTGGTTCTGCGTCCCCGACGTCCCCGCCGCCGCCAAGGGCCAGCGATTCGACCTGCCCGGCGCCCTCGGGCTCGCGGTGGGGCTCGGATGCCTGCTGCTGGCGATCTCCAAGGGCGGCGACTGGGGCTGGACTTCGGGGACGGTCCTCGGCCTGTTCGGTGTCGCGATCGTGATGCTGCTCGCCTGGGGCGGCTGGGAGACGCGCACCCGGGACCCGCTGATCGACCTGCGCACCACGGCCCGCCCCCGGGTGCTCCTCACCAACCTCGCCTCGATCTTCGTCGGCTTCGGCATGTACGCGAGCATGCTCGTGCTCCCGCAGCTGCTCCAGTTCCCCGAAGCCACCGGCTACGGGCTCGGCCAGTCCATGCTCGCGGCCGGTCTGTGGATGGCGCCCGGCGGCATCATGATGATGCTCGTCTCGCCCCTGGGCGGAAAGCTCACCAACGCCCGCGGCCCGAAGACCACCCTGATCAGCGGGGCTCTGGTCATCGCCGCCGGCTACGGGCTGTCCCTGGCGCTGATGGGATCCGCCTGGGGGATCACGCTGACCATCATCGTCGTCAACAGCGGTGTGGGCCTCGCGTACGGCTCCATGCCGGCGCTCATCATGGGGTCGGTCCCGCTGTCCGAGACCGCCGCCGCCAACGGTTTCAACGCCCTCATGCGCTCGCTCGGCACCTCGGTGGGAGCCGCTGTGATCGGCGTCGTCCTCTCCCAGTCGACGACCACCATGGGCGGCCACACCTTCACGTCCGAGAACGGCTTCCGGACCGGCCTGCTGGTCGGCTGCGGCATCGCGCTGGTCGCCGTCGCGATCGCGGCGGCCATCCCCGCCGCGCGCACCGGGGCGTCCGACGCCGTACCCGACGCCGGGGCGGACCCCGCCACCGGTACCGGCCCCGAACAGGCCGTCGTCAGGGCCTGACCCCTTCACAGACGGAACCGGCGCGGGCCACCGCCCGCGCCGCCGGCAGATCGCCCGAGAAATACGCGCCGCCGCGCGGACACCGCGTGCGCCCAGGCGGCGGCACCGCCCACAGAGAGGAAGAAGGACTCCATGTCTTCCCCCCGCACCTCGCCCGCTTCCACCCCCGTCGACCCGGCGGAACCCGGGTTCGACCCGGATGCCTTGCGGGCCCGCTACCGGGCCGAACGGGACCGCAGGATCCGTCCGGAAGGCAGCAGGCAGTACCAGCCGGTCAGCGGCCGGTTCGGGTACTACGACGAGGACCCCTACGCCGAGGACGGCCTCGTACGCGAGCCGCTGCACGACCGGGTCGAAGTGGTCGTTGTCGGGGGCGGGTTCGGCGGCCTGCTCGCGGGCGCCCGGCTGCGCCAGGCGGGCGTGGACTCGATCCGGGTGATCGAGAAGGGAGGGGACTTCGGAGGCACCTGGTACTGGAACCGGTACCCCGGAATCCACTGCGACATCGAGTCCTACATCTACCTGCCGCTCCTGGAGGAGGTCGGCTACGTCCCGAAGTGGAAGTACGCGCCCGGGGAGGAGATCCGGCAGCACGCGCGGGCGATCGGGCGGTCCTTCGACCTGTACCGCGAAGCCTGCTTCCAGACCCAGGTGACCGAACTTGAGTGGGACGAGGACGCCGGTGAATGGCTGGTCGGCACCGACCGGAACGACCGGATCCGGGCGCGGTACGTGGTAACGGCCAGCGGCACGCTGAGCGAGGCAAAGCTCCCCGGCATCCCGGGGATCGAGACCTTCCGGGGACACACGTTCCACACCAGTCGCTGGGACTACGCCTACACCGGCGGCGACGCCAACGGGAATCTGCACAAGCTCGCCGACAAACGCGTCGCGCTGATCGGTACCGGCGCGACGGCCATCCAGTGCGTGCCGCACCTGGGCGCCGACGCCGCCGAGCTGTACGTGTTCCAGCGCACCCCCTCCTCGGTCGACGTGCGCGGCAACCGCCCCACGGATCCCGACTGGGCCGCTTCGCTGGCCCCCGGCTGGCAGCGACACCGCAGGGACAACTTCCTCACCCTCGTCACCGGCGGCCACGTCGAGGAGGACCTGATCGACGACGGCTGGACCGGGAGCGCACGCCTCCAGCAGAAGCTGATCCCGAGCGACAATGACCAGGACGTACCGCCCGAGGAGCGGGAACGCGCCTACGAGACCGCCGACTTCCAGAAGATGAACGAGATCCGCGCACGGGTCGACGCCGTCGTCGCGGACCCGGAAACAGCCGAGAAGCTGAAGCCCTGGTACCGCTACATGTGCAAGCGGCCCACCTTCAGCGACAGCTACCTGGAGACCTTCAACCTGCCCAACGTCACCCTGGTCGACACGGCCGACAGCCACGGGGTGGAGCGCATCACCGAGAGCGCCGTCGTCGTCGGCGGCACGGAGTACGTGGTCGACTGCGTCATCTTCGGCACCGGTTTCGAGGTCGGCCGCTCGGGGATCACCTCCGGACGGCTGCCGGTGCGGGGCGCAGGAGGCGTCCCCCTGACCGAAGCCTGGCGGGAGGGCCCCCGGACGCTCCACGGCTTCTACAGCCACGGCTTCCCGAACCTCTTCCAGCTCGGGCCGCTGCAGAACGCCAGCGCCGTCAATTTCGTCCACGTCCTCGACGAGCAGGCCACCCACGTGGCCGAGGTCGTCGCCGAGGCGCGCAGGACCCGGGCCCGCCGGGTGGAGCCGGACGCGAAGGCCGAGGCGGCCTGGGTCGCGACGATCCGGGACAAGGCCGCCGACCTCTACAAGTTCCACGCCGAGTGCACCCCCGGCTACTACAACAACGAGGGCATGCCCAGGCAGCGCAGCGAGTCCTACGGCGACGGTCCGCTCGCCTTCCACGCCCTCCTCCGGGACTGGCGCGCGAACGGCGGCATGCGCGAAGTCCTCGTCGACACCGGCTTCGACACCGACGCCGGCTTCGACACCGATGCCGGAGACGGAGCGGGCACGGAGCCGGGCGGGGCCGCGGCGGGGAGGGGGAAGTGACGATGACACGACCCTCCAGCCGCTACGGCGGGACCACATCCGAACCGGCCACCAGCTCTCGCTGGGATGTCCGGCGGCTCAACGCGCCCAACCCGCTGTGGGGTTCGAACGGCGTCGTCTTCGGGCCCGACGATCGGCTCTACGTCGCGCAGTTCCTGGCCGGCCGGATCAGCGCCGTGGACCCGGTGGGCGGGGACATCGAGGCGGTGGTGCCGATGGACGGCCCGGTCCAGTCACCGGACGACCTCGCCTTCGGCGCCGACGGCTCGATGTACATCGCCGACCTGGTGCCGGGAAGGGTGTGGCGCCGTAGTCCGCAGGGCGAGTACAGCCTGGTCTCCGATCAGGTGAAGTTGCCCAACGGCATCACCTGCGTCGGCGAGCGGCTCTTCGTCAACGAGATGCGGATGAACGGACGGCTGATGGAGCTGTTCCCCGAGGGAGGCGAGCCCCGGGTGCTCGCCGAGGGGCTGGCCCTGGGCAACGCCATGCAGCGCGGCCCCGACGGCCACCTGTACTACCCGCACATGCTGACCGGTCAGGTGTGGCGCGTATCCCCGGACGGTGGGGCGCCCGAACTGGTCGCGGAGGACGTGCACGAGCCGGTGGCGGTCCGCTTCGACCTGGGCGGCGTCATGCTCGTCCTCTCCCGGGGTCAGGCCGGCCTCGTCACCCGTATCGACCTGCACGGAACCGGGTCCCGCTCGCTGATCACCAGCGGGCTGACGGGGCTGGACAACGCGGCGTTCGACGCGGAGAACAGGATGTTCGTCTCCAGCTTCGCCGACGGCGGCATCACGGAACTGCACCCCGACGGCCGGACCCGGGATCTGGTGCCGCGCGGCTTCGACGGCCCGTACGGGGTGACCGTCGACCTGGCGGGCACGGTGTACGCGGCGGACCACTATCGCCTGGCGGGCCCGGAGAGCCGCGCGGAGCACGAACGGGAAGCACCCCCTGGACCGCACGCACGGGAGGCACCGCCCGGACCGCACACCCCCGAGGAACCGCAGCGGGAACCGCACCACGGATCCGGCGTACGGGACGTGGCAGACGGACCGGCCGGAGTGACCACGTACGAACTGCGGCCCTTCGCCCACGGCATCAGCGCCGAGGGCGGACTCCTGCACCTCACCTCCCAGTACGGCGAGGTGCGGACCTATGACCCCGAGCACGGCACGCACCGCGTCCGGGCCAGCGGTCTAGGACAGCCCATGGGCATCTCCGCCCTGCCGGGAGGCGATCTCCTCGTCGCCGAGACGGGCGCGGGACGGGTGCTGTCCCTCGATGGGGACGACACCGTCACCGTGCTGGCCGAGGGGCTATCGCATCCGGTCGACGTGGCCCATGACGCGGCGGGACGCTGCTATGTGAGCGACGACCACGCCGGTGCGGTGTTCCGGATCGAGGACGGGCACGCCGTCCCGGTCGCGGACGGACTCGCCGCGCCGCAGGGACTGACGGTGCTGGGCGACGAGGTGTTCACAGTCGAGACCGGCGCGCGGAGGCTGCGGGCGATCTCGCTCGCGACAGGAGAGAGCCGCGTCGAGGCGGAAGGCCTGGCGCTCGGACTCCCCCTGGACACCGTTCCGCGCGCCCGGCCCGCGCTGTTCAGCAACGGAATGCCCGGCGTACCCGACCTGTTCGCGGGCCTCACCACCGCACCCGACGGCACCCTGCTGCTCTCGGCCAACGGGGAGGGAACCCTGCTGCGCCTTTCGCCGCGGGCCCCGACCCCCGAGAACCACACGACCGGTGATCACACTTCCCCGGGAGGAAATCCATGACGAGTACGCGTACGGGTCTGACGGGACGGGTCGTCGTCGTCACCGGAGGCGCGTCCGGCATCGGCCGGGCCGCGGCCTTGAAGTTCGCGGCGGAACACGCGAAGGTGCTGGTCGCCGACCTGAACCGGGAGGGAGCCGAGGAGGTCGTCCGCGAGATCGAGACTGCCGGGGGCGCCGCCCTCGCCGTCGCCGGTGACCTGAGCGACCAGCGGGTGGTGGACACGGTCGTCGAGCGGGCCGTCACGGACCTCGGCGGGCTGGACGTGCTGGCCAACAACGCCGGAATCATGGACCGCATGTCAGCGCTCGGCGAGACCGACGACGCGGAGTGGGAGCGGGTCATGCGGGTCAACCTCACCGCGCCGTTCCTCCTTACCCGTGCGGCGCTGCCGCACATGCTTGAGGCCGGACGGGGCTCGATCGTCTTCACGGCCTCGGAGGCGAGCCTGCGCGGCAGCGCGGCCGGTGCGGCCTACACCGCCGCCAAGCACGCGGTGGCCGGACTCGTGAAGAGCCTCGCCGTCACCTATCGGGAGCAGGGCGTCCGGGCCAACGCCATCGCTCCCGGGCCCACCGCGACCAGCATCCGGGTCGACTCGTCCCCCGAGGCACAGGGGCCCGCCCTGATCGGCCGGCTCATCGGCGCGACGATCGGCCGCATGGGCAGCGCGGAAGAACAGGCCGCCGCTCTCGTCTTCCTGGCCTCCGACGACGCCGCCTTCATCAACGGTGCCATCCTCCCGGTCGACGACGGCTGGGCCGCCGTCTGAGTCACCCGTAGACCCGTAGGAGCGAGAGGACACTCCTCACCACGGCCTTCGCGCGATCCAGTTGTCTTACTCGACTTGGCACACGACCGCGCGAAGGCCGCCCGCACACCCGGTCAACCGGGCACAGCTGCCTCAGCTTCGAGACCCGTTCAAAGCCCGCGGGCAATGAACAGCTAAGCGGAGCTTCCCAGTGGCGCCCGGCCCTTCTCGTAGACAGTCAGACCGCGGGACAGCCGCAAGGGCACCAATACCAGCTCGACCAGCACGGCCTTCCACGCGTAGCAGAGGTTGACGATCTTGGTGGGATAGACGCAAGGGAGGTCGGCAAGCACCTTTTTCAGGCGCAGCCCTCGCCGTCGCGCGGCATACACCAGCGGCGGCACGGTGAAGACCAGCTCGGCACCCAGCCACCAGGCCAGCGTCGGTACCACCGGATATCCCAGGCCGACGATCAGCACCAGTGGCGTGCCCCACCACAGCGGCGCCGTGAGGATCTCCACCAGTGCCAGCAGCACCCATACCGCCAGCATCGGTTTGTGCAGGACCAGCTCCCCCGCATGGAGGCGCACGTTCTGACAGAAGCCGGCCATCCAGCGCCATACCTGCTTGCGCAGATACAGCAGCGACTCAGGGTCGGCGGCCCAGGCGACCGCGTCGCTGACATACCGGGCCCGGCGGCCCGAGATCTGCTGACTCCATGTGTAGTCCATATCTTCCACGATTGTTGCTTCCGGGAATCCTCCCGCCGCCGTCAGCTCCTCACGACGGAAGGCGGAGCAACACCCCGAGCAGACCATCGGGCTGTTGACTCGCTCTTGAATGGGGCGATTCCAGTGAAACCCGAACAGATACTCCACCGAGCGGCCTCGCTCCCACACGGTCCTGGCGAAGCGTGTTTGCACGTTCCCAGCAGCGACTACGACAGACGGGTCATCGAAGGCCGGCAGCAATTGCTCGATGTAGTCGGGTGCCAGGACGGTGTCGGCGTCGACAGCCAGGACCAGGTCACCCCGGCAGTGCGGCAGGGCGTAGTTCTGAGCTTTCGCCTTGCTGCCGAGATTGGCCGGGGGCCGCAGCACCTCGACACCGTAGGCCCGCGCCACCTCGCCCGTACCGTCCTGCGAGGCGTCGTCCACCACGATCACCTGCCCCGGGGGCACGGTCTGGGCGCGGATCGACTCCAGGGTGGCGGGAAGCCCCGCCTCCTCGTTGTGGGCGGGAACGATCACGGTCACACGGCCGGGCATGATTGCTCACTCCCCCGCCTCTTCTGCCGCCGCCCGCTCCGGCAGCCCGTGCGGCTCCTTGAGGGATGTCCGCTGCCGGCCCTGGCTCCTGGCCCGCTCCCGCTCCTCCCGTTCCCGGACAGGCGCCCCCGGCACCGGGCAAACAGGCCCTTGGCCAGGGCTACAGCTCCTACGAGCCCGTACACGAGCACGCTGAGCCCGATAAGTGGCAATCCCCCGTGCATCCGTCACTCCCCTTCTCCATACGCTGCGGTCCGGCCGACGCCGATCGGCATCGGCCGGACCCGGTAGGAGAAAGCTAGCCACGATTGTCGCAGCGCGTTCCGGGTGCTCACTTTCTGTGGACTACCCGGCCGTTGTGGACAACTCCGTCACCCTGCACAGCGGCACACCAGGAGCCCCCGGGCGCGCCCGGCCGCTCACCGTGATCAGGCGGCGCGCGAACCCGCTGATCTCCTCACTCCGCCTTCATCTTCTCGACCAGGCTCCGGGGCCGAAGATCGGTCCAGTTGGTCTCGATGTATTCCAAGCAGGCCTGCCGGGTGTCCTCGGGGTGCGCGATGTGCCACCCGGCAGGCACATCGACGAACGATGGCCACAGCGAGTGCTGGTTCTCATCGTTGACCAGGACGAGAAATGTGCCGTTCTCATCGTCGAAGGGATTCGTCGAGCTGCTCATCGCATGCCTCCCGGTGATCTGTGGAAATGCGGTGCGTCCGATCGGCGGACGCGGTTCTCGTTCTGCCCCATGCCTGCGGTGGTACCGGCGGCTGCCGGTCTCCCGGCCCGGGTCCGCCGGGTCGTGCGCCTGGAACGCCGATCGGCCCTCCGGGCGTTCGACCGGTCACCGGTCACTTGGTGAACCAGCTCGTTCCCCGGTGCCGGGCTGTCCGTCGAGCCGGTCGGCCACCACCGGCGCGATGCGCGACAGGGCCTCGGTGCGCATCAGGCGGTCGTGCCCGCTGTCGACCTCGTGCACCTCGATCCGCCCGCCGACGAACGGATGCCACGCCTGCGAAGTGCGCCAGTTTCCGCTGCCGTCGCTTCCTGGCTCACCGGTGGCGACGAACAGCAGCAGGTCGCCGTGGAACCGGCCGGGCCGGTGCTCCGCGAGGGCTCGGCCGTGGCGCTCGTGGCTGCGGCAGAGGCGGTCGAGGATCGCATCGTCGAGGGCGTATCCGCCCGCTCCGCCGCTCTCGGCACCGAGCACCTCGACGAACATGTCGCGGACGTCGCCGGGTGCCGCAGGCAGCAGGTCCCGTTCGCCGGTGGGTGGTGGCGGGAACGCGTCGAGCACCGCGAGCAACTCGACCTCGTCGCCCTCGTCCTGGATCGTCGTCGCGATGGCGTGCGCGACGACGCCGCCGAACGACCAGCCGAGCAGCCGGTACGGGCCGGTCGGCTGCACAGCCCGAATGCGCGCCAGGTAGTCCGAGGCCATTCCCTCGACACTCGTGGGTGCGGAACTGCCGTTGGAAAGGTCAGGAGCCTGTAGCCCGTAGACCGGTTGCCCGGGATCGAGGTACGGGAGGAGCCCCGCGTACGGCCAGCTGATCCCGCCCGCCGGGTGAACGCAGAACAGTGGCCGGCTGCTTCCGGTCGCGCGCAGCGGCAGGAGAGCGTCGAGGCCGCTGCCCGCCTCCTCCGCGTCCAGCCGACGGCTCAGCTCGGCCACGGTCGGCGCGGAGAACAGCGCTCCCACGCCCAGTTCCACACCGAAGCCGCCACGGATGCGGGACACCAGGCGAGTTGCCAGCAGGGAGTGTCCTCCGAGGTCGAAGAAGCTCTCGTCGACGCCGACCCGCTCGACGCCCAATACCTGGCCGAACAGATCGCACAACTCTTCTTCGGTCGGTGTGCGCGGCCCCCTTGCCCCGGCGCGGCGTGTGAACTCGGGCGTCGGGAGCCTGGCGCCGTCCAGCTTGCCGTTCGCCGTGACCGGCAGTTCGTCCAGGGCCACGACGACGGCCGGGACCATGTACTCGGGCAGGCGCTCTCGTACGAAGCGCCGCACCTTGTCGGAGTCGATCTCCGCACCCGCGTCGGGCACCACGAAGGCGACCAGCCGTTTGTCGCCGGGCCGGTCCTCGCGCATGACCACCGCAGCCCGTGCGACGGCGGGATGTTCGAAGAGGGCGTTCTCGATGTCACCCGGCTCGATGCGGAATCCGCGCACCTTCAACTGATCGTCGGCCCGTGCCACGTAGTCCAGTTCGCCGTGGTGATTCCACCGCACGAGATCCCCGGTGCGGTACATCCGCGCCCCGGCCGGGCCGAACGGGTCGGCCACGAAGCGCTCCGCGGTCAGTCCCGGGCGCTTCCAGTACCCACGTGCCAGCCCGGCGCCACTGACGTACAACTCTCCCACCACGCCCGGTGGGGTCTGCCGCAGCCACCGGTCCAGCACACACAGTCGCGTGTTGGCGATCGGCCGGCCGATCGAGGGTGGTCGCGTGTTGTCGCACCAGGCCAGGGTCGACCACACTGTGGTCTCGGTCGGGCCGTACAGGTTCCCGACCCGGCGCCTTGTCGCACGCATGTCGGCGGCGAGTTCCGAGGGCAGTGGTTCACCGCCGGACAGCATCGTCAGGTTCCCGGCCTCCGCGTGGCAGGAGCCGATCAGCGCCTGCCACAGCGATGGCGTGGCCTGCACGAAAGAAATGCGCTCCCGTTCGACCACACCGGTCAGCAGCGCGGGGTCGCGGACCGTCTCGTCGTCGGCGACCACAACGGTGCCGCCCGCCAGCAGCGGGCCGAGCAGTTCCAGCACGGCGATGTCGAACGCCAGTGTAGTGACGGCCAGCCAGCGGTCCGAAGCGTCGAACCGTAGGGCCTCCCCCATTCCGAGCAGCAGGTTCCGCAGCGCCGACTCGGGCACCGCCACGCCTTTGGGCCTGCCGGTGGAGCCTGACGTGTAGATCAGGTATGCGGGGTGCGAGGAATGCGGCTCGGCCGGGAGGTCCTCGTCGGTGAGGTCGACCGCGGGAAGCCGGTCGACCGTCTGGCGGACCGCAGGGTCGTCCAACCGCACGCGCCGGGAGGTACCGAGGTGCGGGGCGGTTTCGGTGGTGGTGAGCACGAGGAGGGGGTCGGCGTCGTCGAGCACGTGAGCGATACGTTCCGCCGGGTGTGCCGGATCGATCGGCAAGTACGCGCCACCAGTCTTCAACGTGGCGAGCAGCGCGACCACCATGTCCACCGAGCGCGGCAACGCGAGGGCGACGACTCGCTCCGGTCCCACGCCACGGGCTGTCAAGTAGCGGGCGAGCCGGTTCGCGCGCGCGTTCAGCTCTGCGTAGGTCAGCCGTTCCTCGCCGGAGACGACCGCCTCACTCCCCGGGGACCTGCCGGCCCGGGCCTCGAACAGCGCGGGCACCGACAGTGCGGGCCACGCGGCATCGGTACCGTTCCCCTGTGTCAGCAGTCGGTCCCGTTCGACTGCGGTGACCGCGTCGATGGTGTTCACCGCCCGATCCGGCATGTCGACCACCATCCGCAACAGCGCGCTCAGCCCGTCGAGCATGGCCTCGGCCCTCGGCCGGTCGAAGACATCCGTCCGGTGGTCCAGATGCAGTTCCACCCGCTCCCCCTGCACAACGACGAGACTGAGCGGATAGTGGGTGCTGGTGTGGCTGTAAGCCTCGCGAATCCGCAGGCCACCTCCCGCCCGTTCGAGGACCTCGCGATTGACGGGGAAGTTCTCGAACAGCACGAGACTGTCGAACAGAACGCTGTGGCCCGTCATCCGCTGGATGTCGTTGAGCCCCACGTGCTCGAACTGCGCCATCCGCAGCTGATCTTCCTGCACCCTCGACAACAGGGCGGAGACGGGCTCGTCGGCGGTGAGGCGGACGCGGACGGGCAGGGTGTTGACGAACAGGCCCACCATGTCCTCGATGCCCGCCACCTCCGGTGGGCGTCCGGCGACGGTGGCGCCGAAGACCACGTCATCGCTGCCGGTCAGCTGGCCCAGCAGCAATGCCCACGTGCCGCGCACGAGTGTGTTCAGCGTCCAGCCGCGCTCCCGCGCGAGGGCCTCCAGAGAGCCGGCCAGCTCCGGCGGCAGTTCCTGGGTGACCCGGTCGCGCCCGCACCGCGCCTGGACGACCTCCGCTTTCGGCGCGATGCGGGTCGGTGCCGGCAAGCCGCGCAGCATCTCCTGCCAGGCGGCTGCGGCCTGCTCCCTGTCCTGCGCGGCCTGCCACGCCAGGAATTCCCGATACGGCGTGGGCTGCGGCAGCCCGTCCGCGCTGTTGTGCTCGTACACATGGAACAGATCTCGCAGAATCACCGGCGTGGACCACCCGTCCAACAGCAGGTGGTGGTGCGTCAGTGCCAGGAGATGGGCCCGTTCGCCGAGCCGGATCAGTACGAAACGCAGCAGGGGGGGCACGGCCGGGTCGAACCGCTGCGAGCGCTCCGCGGCCAGCAGACGCGTGAGCTCGGCCCGCTGCTCGTCGTCACCGAGGTGCCGCAGGTCGACTTCGCGCCAGGGCAGCGTCGTGGCGGCGGGTACGACCTGAACCGGCTGTTCGACGCCGTCGAGCCAGAAAGCGGCGCGGAGGTTCGAGTGGCGCCGCAGTACGGATTCCGCCGCGTCCCGCAGCGCCCTGCGGTCCATCGGCCCGACCAGTTCCAGGGACAGCTGGACCGTGTAGTCGTCGGGGTCGCGCGCGTCGTACAGCGCGTGGAACAGCAGCCCTTCCTGGAGCGGAGTGACCGGCAGGACCTCGTCCGCTCCTCCGTGCCGCGCGTACTCGGCGCGCACCCGGGCGAGCTGCTCCGCGGTGAGGTCGGTCAAAGGCGCTCGCGCTTCCACTGCCGCGGGCGCGGGCGGCTCCCGCAACTCGGCTGCCCCTGCCAGCGCGGCCACGGACCTGTACTGGAACACGTCCCGCACGGTGATCGTCAGTCCCGCGGCCTGGGCCCGGCTGACGAGCCGTACGGAAGAAATGCTGTCGCCGCCCAGGTCGAAGAAGTTGTCGTCCACCCCGACCATCGTGATGTCGAGGACCTGGCCGAACAGATCGCACAGGCGAGCTTCGAGTGGTGTGCGCGGGCCGCGGTCGCCGACGGACTTCGTGAAGTCCGGCTTGGGGAGGGCTTTCCGGTCCAACTTCCCACTCGCCGTCATCGGAAGACGGTCCAGCTCCACCACGGCCGAGGGCACCATGAACTCCGGCAACCGCGCACGTACGGACTCCCGCAGCCGACCGGTCTCCAGCTCACCGCCCGTCTCCGCCACGACGTAGGCCACTATGCGCCTGTCACCCGGCTGGTCCTCACGCACCACCACCGCCGCCTCGGACACCCCCGCCTGCCCGGCCAGCACATTCTCGATCTCACCAGGCTCGATCCGGAAACCCCGCACCTTCACCTGGTCATCGGCACGCCCCACAAACTCCAGCACACCACCCCGACCCCACCGCACCAGATCACCCGTCCGGTACAACCGCCCACCCGCGGGGCCGAACGGGTCCGCCACGAACCGCTCCGCACTCAACCCCGCACGACCCCAATAACCCCGCGCCAGACCCACACCCCCCACATACAACTCACCCACCACACCAACAGGCACCACACCCAACCGACCGTCCAGAACATAGACCCGCGTATTGGCGACCGGCCGACCGACCTTGACGGGGCCGTCCTCGGCCTCCCAGAACAGGCTGTCCGCGCTGGCCTCGGAGGATCCGTACAAGTTGAGCAGCAGCGAATCGGGCAGGACGTCGCGGTGGCGCTCGACCAGCGCGCGCGGCAGTGCCTCGCCACTGACCACCCAGCAGCGCACGGACGAGAGGGAGCTGGAGAAGGTGTCGTCCAGCAGCAGCCGGAGCAGGCTCGGGACCACGGTCACCCGCTCGATCTCGTACGCGGAGACCAGTCGCACCAGGGCTGCTGGATCTCGCAGGGCGTCGTCCCCCGCCAGCACGACCTTACCCCCGTGCAGCAACGTGCCCAGCACTTCGGTGGCGCTGTCCAGGAAGCTCAGCGAGCTGCGCGCGAGGACCGTGGAGGACCGCCACTGCGGATACCGGCTGCTGAACCACTCCCAGCGGTTCGCGAGGCCGGCGTGGAGACCCACGAGCCCCTTCGGCACACCCGTCGAACCGGAGGTGTAGATGACGTACGCCGGATGCTGCGACGTCAGCGGCATCGTCCGCTCGGCGTCCGCGACGTTCGCCGACGACTGGCTTCCCAGGCCTGCCGGGTCGTCGGCCAGCAGGCAGGTGGCATCCGTCCTCGGCAGGCCGGCGCGCACCGCCGAAGTCGTCACCAGCACCGCGGGCTCGGCGTCGGCCAGCATGAATGCGATCCGGTCGACGGGGTACGCCGGGTCGATCGGCAGGTAGGCACCACCGGCCTTCAATACGGCCAGGACCGCGATCACCATGTCCACCGAGCGGGGAAGCGCCAATCCCACAACCCGCTCCGGCCCCACGCCCAGCCCCACCAGACGGCGGGCGAGCTGGTTCGCCCGAGCGTTCAGGTCGCGGTAGGACACCTCAACGTCTTCGAACACCAGCGCCACGGCATCCGGTGTGCGCCACACCTGCTGTTCGAACAGATCGGGCAGCACCCGCGACGGTGGGAGCGCCATCGCCGTGTCGTTCCAGGAGTCCAGCAGCCGGTGCCGCTCGACAGCGTCCACGACGTCGATGCCGCTGATACTCCGATCCGGGTCGTCGGCCACCGTCTCCAGCAAGCGGCGAAATCGGGACAGCAAGCCCTGCGCGGTAGGGCCCTCGAAGATGTCGGTGTTGTACTCGACGGTCAGCGAGATTCCCTCATTGGGCGCGCCCTCGTTGACGCTGAACAGCAGATCGACCCGGGACGCGCCGACGCTGACGGGCATCAGCCGGCCGCTCGTGTTCGGCAGGCCCAGCTCGGCGTCCAGCGAGTCCTGCAAGGTGAGCATCACCTGGAACAGTGGGTGGTGCGCCAGGGTCCTGGTCGGGTTCAGCACATCGACGAGCTGCTCAAAGGAAACGTCCTGGTTCTCGTAAGCCCCCAGATCCGTGTCCCGAGCGCGGCGGACGAGCTCGCGGAACGTGGGGTCGCCGGAGGAGTCGACCCGCAGGACGAGGGTGTTGACGAAGAAGCCCACAAGATCGTCCAGGGCCTCGTCGGTACGGCCCGCCACGACGGAGCCGAGCACCACGTCCTCCCCGGTGTTGAGCCGGGTCAGCAATGCGACCAGGCCGGCATGGAGCACCATGAACAAGCTCGCGTCGCTCGATTTGGCCACCTGCCGCAGACGTGCGCAGAGCTCGGCAGGCCACTCAACGACCAATGTGTGTCCGCTGTGGGAGGCAACCGTCGGTCGGGGTCGGTCGGTGGGCAGTGGCAGCAGTTCCGGTGCGCCGTCGAGTTTGCTCTGCCAGTAGGCGAGTTGTTGCGCTATGAGACTGTCCGGGTCTTCCTCGCTGCCCAGGTGCTCGTACTGCCACAAAGCGTAGTCCGCATACTGCACCGGCAACGGCACCCAATCCGGCACACCACCAGCCGACCGGGCGCGGTAAGCATCACACAAGTCCCGCCACAACGGCCGCAAAGACCAGCCATCCGCCGCAATATGGTGCACCACCAGCACCAACACCCGCTCACACCCCGACACCACCAACAAACCCGCCCGAACCGGCAACTCACCACCCAGCTCAAACCCATACCGCACCAGCCCGGCTATCTCCTCATCCAGCCGACCGGCAGGAACCCGTGCAGTGGTCAGCCCACCCCACACACCATCCAGATCCTCAAGCGGCACCACCTTCTGACACGGCACCCCGTCAACCTCGTCGAAAACGGTGCGCAAACTCTCATGCCGGGCGACCACATCACCCAACGCCGCCCCCAGCGCCCCCTCATCAACAGCACCCTCCAACCGCACCACCAACGGAATGTTGTACGTCGCCGACGGCCCCTCCAACCGATGCAAAAACCACAACCGACGCTGCGCAAAAGACAACGGCAACCGCCCCGGCCGCACCACCGCAACCACACCACCCCGCGCACCCCTCGCACCCTCCACCCTCCCCGCCAACAAACCCGGCGACGGAGCATCAAACACCGCACTCACACCAAGCTCAACACCCAAAACACCCCGCACCCGCGACACCAAACGCGTCGCCAACAAAGAATGACCACCCAAATCAAAAAACCCATCACCAACCCCCACCCCCTCCACACCCAACACCTCACCAAACAACTCACACAAACAAGCCTCAACCGCAGTACACGGGCCACGATCGCCGACAGATGCCGTGAACTCCGGCCTGGGAAGGGCCTTCCGGTCCAACTTGCCATTCACCGTCACCGGCAGACGGTCCAGCTCCACCACGGCCGAGGGCACCATGAACTCCGGCAACCGCCCACGCATAAACTCCCGCAGCCGACCGGACTCCAGCTCACCGCCCGCAGCGGCACCCGCACCCACCACATACGCGACCAGCCCACGCCCGCCCGGCAGATCATCACGCACCACCACCGCCGCCTGCCCCACCCCCGGACAAGCCCCCACCACACGCTCAACCTCACCAAGCTCGATCCGGAAACCCCGCACCTTCACCTGATCATCGGCACGCCCCACAAACTCCAGCACACCACCCCGACCCCACCGCACCAGATCACCCGTCCGGTACAACCGCCCACCCGCACCACCGAACGGGTCCGCCACGAACCGCTCCGCACTCAACCCCGCACGACCCCAATAACCCCGCGCCAGACCCACACCCCCCACATACAACTCACCCACCACACCAACAGGCACCACACCCAACGAACCATCCAGAACATAGACCCGCGTGTTCGACAACGGCGTGCCCATGGGCGGGGACTCAGAGCCGGAAAGCTCCTCGGTCATCGTGAGGTAGACGGTCGCCTCAGTGGGACCGTAGGCATTCACCATCAGCCGCCCCGCCGACCACCGCTCCACGAGTTCGCCGGGGCAGGGTTCAATTCCGGTGACCAGGACACGAAGCGAAGGCAGATCCTGTGCCGGAACACTCGACAGCACCGTAGGCGACACAACGGCATGGCTGATGCGCTTCTCGGCCAGGACAGTGGCCAATTCCGCGCCGATCAGCTTCTCCGTTTCGGGCACGACGAGCGCACCTCCGGTCATGAGAGCCATGAGCAGCTCCATCACCATCACGTCGAAGCCGGGTGATGCCAATTGCAGCACCCGACTGCCGACACCGGCGTCGAGCCGCTCTCGCTGCACCTCGGCCAAGTTGGCCACTGCGGCGTGCGGAATCACCACGGCTTTGGGAACACCGGTGGAACCAGACGTATAGATCACGTACGCCGGCGACTCCGGCCTCAACGACACCCGTCGGTCGGCGTCGGCGAGGTCGTCACCGTTGCTGAGGCCAAGTTGGCGCCGGTATTCCGCGTCGCCAAGGAGGAGGATCGGAACCCCTTCGGGGAGCACGTGATCCCCGATGCGGTCCGCCGCGATCACGACTGCGGGATCCGCGTCTTCCAGCAGGAACCGGATCCGGTCGGCCGGGTATGCGGGGTCGATCGGCAGGTAGGCGCCACCGGCTTTCAACGCGGCCAGGACGGCGATCACCATGTCCGCCGAACGGGGCAGCACCAGTGCCACGACCCGTTCCGGCCCCACGCCGAGCTCCACCAGATGGTGGGCGAGTTGGTTGGCGCGGGTGTTGAGTTCCGCGTAGGTGAGGTGGGCGTCCCCGTGTTCCAGAGCGGTGGCCTGCGGCGTCCTGTTCACCTGATTCTGGAACAGGTCCGGCAACGGCACAGCGGCGATATCGGGCCTGTGGGTGTCGTTCCGCCGCACCAGCAGCTCGTGCTCCTCAGCCGGATCAAGGAGCCGCAGCTGCCCCAGACGCAGGTCAGGAGCCTCCGCCAACTGGCCCAGGACACGGACCAAATAGCTGCCGAGCCGCTGCGCGGTCTCACGCTCGAAGAGATCCTCGGCGTACGTCAGCGACAACTCCAAGCCGGCCGGAGCCCCGTCAGCACTCCGAAACTCATCGAACACGAAAGACAAATCGAACTTCGCCGGACTGAAGTCATGCGGGCGCAGACCACCGGTCGTGTTCGGCAGCGCAAAATCGTGGTCCTCGGAAGTGTTGAGAGCAAACGCCACTTGGAACATGGGGTGCTGCGCCAACGACCGGACCGGATTGACGACCTCCACCAAACGCTCGAACGGCACATCCTGATGCTCATAAGCCGCCACATCCGTGTTCCGGACGCGGCGGACGAGCTCGCGGAACGTGGGGTCGCCGGAGGAGTCGACCCGCAGGACGAGAGTGTTGACGAAGAAGCCGACGAGATCATCCAGGGCCTCGTCGGTACGGCCCGCCACGACGGAGCCGAGCACCACGTCCTCCCCGGCGTTGAGCCGGGTCAGCAATGCGACCAGGCCGGCATGGAGCACCATGAACAAACTCGCCCCACTGGAGGCGGCTATCCTGGCCAACCCGTCATGCACTTCGCTGTCGACATCGAACGACACGACATCACCGCGATAGCTGGGCACACGCGGCCGGGGCCGGTCGGTGGGCAACGACAGCAATTCCGGCGCGCCCTCCAACTGTCGCTGCCAATAGCCGAGCTGACCTGCTATCAGGCTGTCCGGGTCTTCCTCGCTGCCCAGGTGCTCGTACTGCCACAAAGCGTAGTCCGCATACTGCACTGGCAACGGCACCCAATCCGGCACACCACCAGCCGACCGGGCGCGGTAAGCATCACACAAGTCCCGCCACAACGGCCGCAAAGACCAGCCATCCGCCGCAATATGGTGCACCACCAGCACCAACACCCGCTCACACCCCGACACCACCAACAAACCCGCCCGAACCGGCAACTCACCACCCAGATCAAACCGGTACCGCACCAGCCCGGCTATCTCCTCATCCAGCCGGCCGGCGGGGACGCTCGTAGTAGTCAGACCACCCCAGAGAGGGCCCAGCTCTTCCGACGAAATCACCTTCTGACACGGCACCCCGTCAACCTCGTCGAAAACGGTGCGCAAACTCTCATGCCGGGCGACCACATCACCCAACGCCGCCCCCAGCGCCCCCTCATCAACAGCACCCTCCAACCGCACCACCAACGGAATGTTGTACGTCGCCGACGGCCCCTCCAACCGATGCAAAAACCACAACCGACGCTGCGCAAAAGACAACGGCAACCGCCCCGGCCGCACCACCGCAACCACACCACCCCGCGCACCCCTCGCACCCTCCACCCTCCCCGCCAACAAACCCGGCGACGGAGCATCAAACACCGCACTCACACCAAGCTCAACACCCAAAACACCCCGCACCCGCGACACCAAACGCGTCGCCAACAAAGAATGACCACCCAAATCAAAAAACCCATCACCAACCCCCACCCCCTCCACACCCAACACCTCACCAAACAACTCACACAAACAAGCCTCAACCGCAGTACACGGACCCCCGCCACTCACAGAACTCGCAAAGTCAGGCCGGGGAAAAGCCTTCCGATCCAACTTCCCACTCGCCGTCATCGGCAGACGGTCCAGCTCCACCACGGCCGAGGGCACCATGAACTCCGGCAACCGCCCACGCACAAACTCCCGCAACCGACCGGACTCCAGCTCACCGCCCGCCTCCGCCACGACGTAGGCCACTATGCGCCTGTCACCCGGCTGGTCCTCACGCACCACCACCGCCGCCTCGGACACCCCCGCCTGCCCGACCAGCACACTCTCGATCTCACCAGGCTCGATCCGGAAACCCCGCACCTTCACCTGATCATCGGCACGCCCCACAAACTCCAGCACACCACCCCGACCCCACCGCACCAGATCACCCGTCCGGTACAACCGCCCACCCGCACCACCGAACGGGTCCGCCACGAACCGCTCCGCACTCAACCCCGCACGACCCCAATAACCCCGCGCCAGACCCACACCCCCCACATACAACTCACCCACCACACCAACAGGCACCACACCCAACGAACCATCCAGAACATAGACCCGTGTATTGAAGGTGGGATGGCCCATGATCGGCTTGTCCGAGTCCGTGCCCACCTCTCCTGCGGTGACCCAGACCGTCGCTTCAGTCGGCCCGTACAGGTTCAGCATCAGGCGGCCAGGGGCCCATCGGCTGATCAGCTCGCTGCCGATGGGTTCCCCTCCGACCAGCAGCGTGCGAAGCGACGGCAACTCCACTACCGGCATGGTCGCCAGCACCGACGGGGACAGCAACGCATGGGAGATCCGGCTCCCGGCAAGCTCGTCGGCCAGCTCCCCACCGGTCAACCCCATCGAGCCCGACGGGACGACCAGGGTTCCGCCGGAGGCGAAGGCCATCAGCATCTCAAGCACCGCGGCATCGAAGCTCTGCGAGGCCAGTTGCAATACCCTCGACGCACCTGTGAGCACGAAGCGTTCCACCTGGGCTCGCGCCAACGCAGCCAATCCGGCGTGCGAGACCACTACGCCCTTCGGTGTTCCCGTCGAACCCGATGTATAGATCACATACGCGGCAGCCTCGCAGGGCACCTCCACGTCGGGCGAAGCGGTCGAGCACCTTTCGGCCGCGCGAACCACTTCCGGCTCGTCAAGCACGAGCTTCGGCGTGTCCGCCGGTAGCAGCTGACTAAACGCGGATTTGGTGAGCACCAGCGCAGCGTCGCTGTCCGCCACCATGAAGCCGACCCGCTCCCGCGGGTAGGCAGGGTCGATCGGCACGTACGCTGCGCCCGTCTTCGCCACTGCGAGGATGGCGACGTTCGCCTCTACCGATCGCCCGAGCAGCAGAGCAACACGTGACTCCACTCCGATGCCGTACGTGCGGAGATGGTGGGCGAGTTGGTTGGCGCGGGTGTTGAGTTCCGCGTAGGTGAGGTGGGCGTCCCCGTGTTCCAGAGCGGTGGCCTGCGGCGTCCTGTTCACCTGATTCTGGAACAGGTCCGGCAACGGCACAGCGGCGATATCGGGCCTGTGCGTGTCGTTCCGCCGCACCAGCAGCTCGTGCTCCTCAGCCGGATCAAGGAGCCGCAGCTGCCCCAGACGCAGGTCAGGAGCCTCCGCCAACTGGCCCAGAACACGGACCAAATAGCTGCCGAGCCGCTGCGCGGTCTCACGCTCGAAGAGATCCTCGGCGTACGTCAGCGACAACTCCAAGCCGGCCGGAGCCGCGTCAGCACTCCGAAACTCATCGAACACGAAAGACAAATCGAACTTCGCCGGACTGAAATCGTGGCGACACAGACGCCCGATGGTGCCCGGCAGCGCGAAGTCATACTCCGCCGTGTTGTTGAGAGCAAACGCCACTTGGAACAAGGGGTGCTGCGCCAACGACCGGACCGGATTGACGACCTCCACCAAACGCTCGAACGGCACATCCTGATGCTCATAAGCCGCCACATCCGTGTTCCGGGCCCGATCGACGAGCTCACGGAATGTCGGATCGCCCGAAGCATCCACGCGCAGGACAAGGGTGTTGACGAAGAAGCCCGCCAGGTCCTCAAGCGCGCTGTCGGTCCGCCCCGCGATCGGACTGCCGACGACGACTTCTTCCCCGGCGTTGAGCCGGGTCAGCAATGCGACCAGGCCGGCATGGAGCACCATGAACAAACTCGCCCCACTGGAGGCGGCTATCCTGGCCAACCCTTCATGCACTTCGCTGTCGACATCGAACGACACGACATCACCGCGATAGCTGGGCACACGCGGCCGGGGCCGGTCGGTGGGCAACGACAGCAATTCCGGCGCGCCCTCCAACTGTCGCTGCCAATAGCCGAGCTGACCTGCTATCAGGCTGTCCGGGTCTTCCTCACTGCCCAGGTGCTCGTACTGCCACAAAGCGTAGTCCGCATACTGCACCGGCAACGGCACCCAATCCGGCACACCACCAGCCGACCGGGCGCGGTAAGCATCACACAAGTCCCGCCACAACGGCCGCAAAGACCAGCCATCCGCCGCAATATGGTGCACCACCAGCACCAACACCCGCTCACACCCCGACACCACCAACAAACCCGCCCGAACCGGCAACTCACCACCCAGATCAAACCGGTACCGCACCAGCCCAGCTATCTCCTCATCCAGCCCATCCCGGCCCACATGAGAAACGGCCATGCCGCCCCACACAGCACCAAGCTCATCGACCGGCACCACCTTCTGACACGGCACCCCGTCAACCTCGTCGAAAACGGTGCGCAAACTCTCATGCCGGGCGACCACATCACCCAACGCCGCCCCCAGCGCCCCCTCATCAACAGCACCCTCCAACCGCACCACCAACGGAATGTTGTACGTCGCCGACGGCCCCTCCAACCGATGCAAAAACCACAACCGACGCTGCGCAAAAGACAACGGCAACCGCCCCGGCCGCACCACCGCAACCACACCACCCCGCGCACCCCTCGCACCCTCCACCCTCCCCGCCAACAAACCCGGCGACGGAGCATCAAACACCGCACTCACACCAAGCTCAACACCCAAAACACCCCGCACCCGCGACACCAAACGCGTCGCCAACAAAGAATGACCACCCAAATCAAAAAACCCATCACCAACCCCCACCCCCTCCACACCCAACACCTCACCAAACAACTCACACAAACAAGCCTCAACCGCCGTACACGGACCCCGATCGCCGACAGATGCCGTGAACTCCGGCCTGGGAAGAGCCTTCCGGTCCAACTTCCCATTCACCGTCACCGGCAGACGGTCCAACTCCACGACCACAGACGGCACCATGAACTCCGGCAACCGCCCACGCACAAACCCGCGAACCTCCCCCTCCCCCACATCCGCACCCACCACATACGCCACCAGCCCACGCCCGCCCGGCAGATCATCACGCACCACCACCGCCGCCTGCCCCACCCCCGGACAAGCCCCCACCACACGCTCAACCTCACCAAGCTCGATCCGGAAACCCCGCACCTTCACCTGATCATCGGCACGCCCCACAAACTCCAGCACACCACCCCGACCCCACCGCACCAGATCACCCGTCCGGTACAACCGCCCACCCACACCACCGAACGGGTCCGCCACGAACCGCTCCGCACTCAACCCCGCACGACCCCAATAACCCCGCGCCAGACCCACACCCCCCACATACAACTCACCCACCACACCAACAGGCACCACACCCAACGAACCATCCAGAACATAGGCACACATGTTGTCCGTGGCCCGCCCGATCGGGACGGTGTTCCCGATCGAGGCCGCGGTCCTGACCTCGTGATACGTGCAGAACGCGGTTGCTTCGGTCGGGCCGTAGACGTGCACGAATGTGGTGTCCGGACAGGTCTCGACCGCGCGCCGGAACGCTGGTGCCGACACCGCCTCGCCACCGGTCCACACCTCGCGCAGGGCAGAGAACAGGTCGACTCGCTCGTCGACTAGATGGTTGAACAAAGCCGTGGTGAAGAAGGCGTGCGTCACCCGCTCGCGCGCGATGGTCGACCGCAATGCGTCCAGGTCGAGCTCGTCCGTCGGGGCCAGCACCAATCGCCCGCCGTGGAGCAGCGGAACCCACATCTCGTAGACCGACGCGTCGAAGGCGAGCGTCGAGTGAACCAGCACGCGCGCATCGGCGTAGCCGGCGAACGCACGGTCCCCGGCCAGCTCGACGATGCCTTCGTGCGTGACCGCGACGCCTTTCGGTGTGCCCGAGGAGCCAGAGGTGTAGATGATGTAGGCGGGTTGCTCGGCGTGCAGTCCGTGACCGCGTTCCTCGTCGGTGAGGTGCGCCGTTGGCCGGGCGGAGATCTGCTGCCGCACCTCCGGTGAGTCGAGCTCGACGATCGGCGTGTCGCCGACCTCGACCGCAGGCCGTAGGGCCTTCGTGGTGAGCACCAGCGCGGGCTTCGCGTCGCTCAGTATCAGCCGGACCCGTTCAGCGGGGTTGCCGGTATCGATCGGCAGGTACGCGCCACCGGCTTTCAGCACGGCCAGGACCGCGACGGTCACGTCCGCCGAGCGGGGCAGTGCGAGCCCGACCACACATTCCGGGCCGACGCCCGCCGCCACCAGCAGACGGGCGAGCTGGTTGGAGCGGGCGTCGAGGTCGGCGTACGTCAGTTCCTCGCTCCCGGACACCACCGCGACCGCCCCGGGCCGGCGAGCCACCTGCCGGCCGAACAGCACCGGCACCGGGGCCGACGGCGCCGTCACCACGGCCTCGTTCAACCCCAGCAGTCGCGCCCGCTCGGCGTCGGTCGCCGGGTCGATGTTGCCCACAGGACGCTCCGGACGCGTGCACATCGCCTCCAGAAGGCATTCCAACCGTCCGAGCAGCGATTCCGTCAAGGGCTGGTCGAACATCTGCGGGTCGTGGTCCAGCCGGAGCCGCATCCGCTCTCCCGGGAACACAACGAGACCCAACGGGTAGTGCGAACCGTCGTGGCCCGCGATATCGGTGACCCGCAACTCGCTGCCGTTCGGCGTGATCCTCGCCGTGTCCAGCGGGTAGTTCTCGATGACGACCAGGGAATCGAAGAGCTTCCCGTGCCCGCTCAGCCGGTGCACGTCCACGAGGCCGAGGTGCTGGTGATCGGCCAGCGCGGCCTGTTCGTCGCGGAAGCGGCGGAGCAACTCGACCACCGGTTCGCCCGGGTCCAGCCGGAGCCTGACGGGCACTGTGTTGATGAACAGCCCCACCATCGATTCCACCCCGGGCAGGTGAGGTGGGCGCCCGGCCACGGTGAGGCCGAACACGACGTCGGAGCGGCTGGTCAGCGACCGGAGGAGGAGGCCCCAGGCGGCCTGCAACAGGGTGCCTGGGGTCAGCTCCTGGCTGCGTGCGAAGCTCCGCACCTGCGCGGTGAGTTCCGCGGAGAGCTCCAGGGTCGTCTGTTCACGGTGCTTCGTCGCGGCCGGTCCCACCACCGAGGCGAGCAGTGTCGGCTCGCTCAGCCCCTCCAGGGCGCGCTGCCAGGCGTGCTCGGCTGCCTGCCGGTCCTGGGCACCGAGCCATGCCAGGTGTTCCCGGTACGGCGTGACCCGCGGGAGTCCGCCGTCCGCACCGCCGTCCCGGTAGAGCTGGAACAGCTCGCGGAGGAGGACGCCGTACGACCAGCCGTCCATCACGATGTGGTGGTTGGTCAGCACCAGCAGGTGCCGTTGTGGCGCGAGCCGGACCAGGGCGAACCGAAGCAGCGGTGGGTCGGCCGGGTCGAACCCGGACTCCCGCTGTGCGGCCAGCAGTCGCTCGCGCTCGGCCCGCTGGTCGGCTCGGGCGCGGCCCTGGAGGTCGAGTTCCACCCACGCCAGCGGCACCGAGCGGGGGATGATCTGGACAGGGGCGTCCAGGTCGTCGGACAGGAAGGCGGCGTTCAGGTTCGGGTGGCGGCGCAGGAGTGCTTCGGCTGCGGTACGCAGCTCGGTGGCGCGCACCGGTCCCGCCAGCTCCAGTACGACCTGGGAGACGTACTCGTCCGGGCTGCTCTCCTCGTGGAGGGCGTGGAAGAGCAGGCCCTGCTGGAGCGGGGTCAGCGGCAGTACGTCGATGATGCCGGACTGCTTCGTCACGGCCTCCTCCACTTCGCCTCAAGCCGGTCGACCTGTTCCTGGGTGAGTGGAACCAGGCCGAAATCGGACGGTGTGTGACCGCCGGCACCGGGTCGGTCGATCGATGCCGTGATGCCGCGGAGCACGTCGAACCAGGTCTCCGCGAGCGCGGTGACCGCCTCCCCGGCGTGTGGGGACCGCCAGGACCAGGTGGCGACCAGCCGTGGTCCCCGGGGTGTCGCGAGCACGGCCGCGTTGAGGTCGATCAGGTGGATCGGCGGCATCCCTGGCCCGTTCCTGGTCGCGACCCTCAGGGTGTGCCCCGCGCGGTCCGCGAGCGGGGTCCAGGGGGCGCCTTCGGCGTCGTCGGCCACCGGGAGCCTGCCCAGGTAGTTGAAGCCGATCTCCGGGGTGGGCAGGTGGGACAGTTCTCCGGCGGTGTCCGGGTTGAGGTAGCGCAGCAGCCCGTATCCGAGTCCCTGTCCGGGGACGGCCCGGATCTCCTCCTTCAGGTGCTGAACGGTGCGCCGCAGTTCCGGGCCGCCCTGCCGGACGTCGCCGGGGTCCACCGGACCGGGGGTGAGCCGCACCGGGTACATGGTGGTGAACCAGCCGACTGCGCCGGACAGGTCCAGGACTCCGGCGAGTTCGTGATGCCTCCCGTGGCCTTCGACCTCGACCACCACCGGCCGGCCCGGCCGGCCCCTGTGCTGCCGCCACTGCTCGACGGCAGTGCCCAACGCGGCCAGCAGCACCTCGTGGGTGTCGGCGTGGTATGCGGCGGCCATCCGCCGCAGCAGCGGCTCGGTGTCCGCGACGGGGAGCTCCACGGTCAGTTCACCGAATCCGTGCTGCGGCGCCTCGGCGGCTTGCGTGTGCTCGGGCCCGGCGTCCGCCAGGCTGTTCTTCCAGTGGTCGAGCTCGGCGATCCGGTCCGGGCGGCGGGCTTCGGCGGCGAGGATCCGCGCCCAACGGCGCAGGTACGTGCCGCGCGGCGGAAGCTCCGCTGTGCGGCCAGCGGCGACGGCCTGCCACGCGGTGGCCAGGTCCGCCAGCAGGATGGGCCAGGACACCGCGTCGACGGCCAGGTGGTGGATCACCAGCAGCAGCCGCCCCGCTCGTCCGGGTCCGGCGTCGAGGAACACGGCCTGCCAGACCTTCCCGGATGCCGGATCCAGGCGCTGCCGGGCGGCCTCGAAGTGCTCCTCCGCCGTGGTGTGCGACTTCTCGTCGGAGAGGCCGCCCACCTCCTCCACGCAGGTCACCTGCTCCGCGATGTCCTGCTGCCCGGCGGGCACCACCCGCGGACCGGTGTCGTCCGCGCTCCAGCTCAGGCGCAGTGCGTCGTGCCGCTCCCGCAGGATGTCCAGGGCGGCGGTCAGGCCCGCCCTGTCGACGGCGGCCGGCAGCGTCAGCAGCATGGCCTGACACAGTCCCTCGAACCTCTGGCCCGCGCCTCGGAACCACTCCACGATCGGCGTCGGCCCGAGGGGGCCGACGCCGTCGTCGTCACCCGGTTCGGTCCCGGTGTGCTCGGCGGCGACCGCGGCGATGCCCGCAACGTCCCGGTGCGTCAGCACGTCCTGCGGTGTGAACGTGATCCCGGCCGCCTGGGCCCGGCTCACCAGCTGAATGGTGGTGATGCTGTCCCCGCCGAGGTCGAAGAAGCTGTCACCGATCCCCACATCCGGCACGCCGAGCAGCTCACCGAACAGCTCGCACAGCGTTTCCTCCGTCCGGGTCCGCGGCGGGCGGGCCGAGGCGGTGCCCGAGAACCGCGGCGCGGGCAGGGCCCGGCGGTCCAGTTTGCCGTTGGCGGTGAGCGGCAGCGTGTCGACGGGCACGAACGCCGCGGGCACCAGGTGATCCGGCAGCCGGCTGCGCACGGCCTCCCGCAGCTCGCCGGTGTCGAGCGCTCCGGCCGCTTCGGGCACCACGTACCCGACGAGGAGCCTGTCCCCGGACTCGTCGTCGTACGGGGCGACAGCGGCGCCCGCGACGCCCTCGAGCCTGGTCAGGACGCTTGCGACCTCGCCCGGTTCGATCCGGAAGCCGCGGATCTTCAGCTGGTCGTCGGCTCTGCCGACGTACTCCAGGCAGCCGGGCCCGCCCCACCGGACGAGGTCCCCGGTGCGGTACAGCCGCCCGCCCGCATGTCCGCCCGTGCCGAAGGGATCGGCCACGAACCGTTCGGCGGTCAGCCCCGCCCGTCGCCAATAGCCCCGTGCCACCCCGAGACCGCCGAGGTACAACTCGCCGACCGCGCCCTGCGGCACGAGACGCAGGCGGTCATCCAGCACGTACGCGTGGGTGTTGTCGACCGGCCGGCCGACCGGCGCCCCGCCGCCGTCCGCGTTCGCCGCACCGCACCAGCCCGCCGTCGCGTACACGGTCGCTTCGGTGGGTCCGTACGCGTTCATCACCCGGCCTCCCGGGAACGCCGTCTCCAGAGCGTCCACCACACGGGTCGGCAGCGCCTCACCCGCGCATACGACGACGCCCGAGAACTCCGTGGTCCGCACCGCGGCGGCCACCTGGGCCAGCACCGAGGGGACTCCGCTGATCGCACTCGGCGCCGGTCCGGTGGACAGCCGCTCCACCAGGGCCAGGCCGTCTCGCACGACCTCGGCGCACCCGCCGCACGCCAGCGGCGCGAGCAGCTCGAACACCGACACGTCGAAGCTCAAGGACGTGGAGACGAGCACCCGGCCGAGATCGCGCTCACCGAGCGTACGAACTGCCCAGGACAGCAGATTCACCGCGTTCACGTGCGGCACCACCACCCCCTTCGGGGTGCCGGTCGAGCCCGAGGTGTAGATCACGTAGGCGGGATGTGTTCCGTGCGGCGGCCGTCGCTCTTCTTCGCCGAGCTCCGAGCTCGGCTGTTCGGCGAGGCTGCGGCCCACCTCGCCGCTGTCGAGCACCACGACGTCGACGGTGCTGTCCTCGACGCACCCGGCGGTCTCGGAGGTGGCCAGCAGCAAGGCCGGCTCCGCGTCGGCGAGCATGAACGCAACGCGATGAGCGGGGTAACCAGGGTCGATCGGCAGATACGCACCGCCGGCCTTCAGTACCGCGAGCACCGCGACGACCATGTCCTCCGTGCGGGGCAGCACCAGGCCCACCACCCGTTCGGGACCGACCCCGCGCCGCACCAGATGACGCGCCAGCCGGTTCGCCCGCGTGTGCAGTTCCTCATAGGTGAGGCTGGATTCCCCGCACACCACGGCGACCCGCTCCGGGGTCCGCGCCGCCTGGGCTGCCAGCACCTCGGGCAGTGTGTCGGAGGTCAGCTCGGCTGCCGCGCCCTTCCATCCCTCCAGCAGCCTGCCGCGCTCCGCGGCTCCCAGTACGTCCACCTCGCCGACCGCGACGTCGAGATCGGTGACCAGCGTGTCCAGCAGTGCGAGGAACCGGTCCTGGTGGATGCGCAGTTCCTCGTCGCTGTAGCAGTCCGGGTTCCCGTTGAAGTCGAGCCGGACGGCGCCGTCCGCCTGCTCGTAAGCCATGACGGACAGGTCGTCGGTCAGCCCGTTGGACACGTTGTGCAGCTTGGCGGCGCACGGTCCGAAGTCCAGGTCGACGTCGACGGGCATCACGTTGATCTCGGGGCCCATGAGGTGCCGCATTCCGCTCGTCAGACCGAGCGCACGGGCCAGGTCCTCCGCGCGGTAGCGCTGGTGGGCCAGCGCGCCGCGGACCTCCTGCGAGACGCTCCGCAGCAGCTCCCGCACGGTGGTCCCGCGGCCGACCCGCACCCGCAGGGGCAGCACGTTCGCCATCGTGCCCGGGTTCGTACGCGCGACCGCGCCCTTGCGGGCCGCGGCTGCGAACCCGACCGCCATGTCGTCCTCCCCCGTCAGCCGGTGGAGGTACGCGGTGGTCGCGGCGATCAGCACGACCGACCAGTGCGTACGGACACTGCGGGCGGCTTCTTTGACACGCTCCACGACTGCCGCGGGGATGTGGCCGGTGCACCGCAGGAAACTCCTCGGTGGCTCCTCGGCCACATCCGAGAGCCGGGCAGCGGCGGGCCGGTCGGCGAACTTCCCGAGCCAGTACTCCCGGTCCCGCTCGAACTGGCCGGAGTCGCGGTACTCGACGTCCTGCTCGACGAGTTCCCGCAACGACGAGAACGGGGAAGGCCCCGGGGACAGCCCCGCCAGGGCCGACTTGTAGCGGTGCGCGGTGCGTTGCGCCAGGAGCAGACCGCCCGCCGCGTCGACGACCAGGTGGTGCCAGCCCTGGTACCAGTAGAAGCGGTTCGGGCCCAGCTTGAGCAGCGCGTTGGAGAAGAGCCGATCCCGGGTCAGGTCCATCGGGACAGCGAGGTCGTCGTACATCCAGCGTTCCGCCGCCGCGTGCGGGTCGGCTTCGGTACTGAGGTCGAGCACCGGGAAATCCCAGTCCGCGCCGGGTTCCACCGTCTGACGGGCGACACCGTCCACCTCGTGGACCCGGCAGTGCAGCGTGTCCGCCTCGGCGACGGTGTCGCGGACCGCGGCCTCGAACCGGGCGGCGTCGAGCGGGCCGTCGAGATCGACGTACTGGCCCACTCGGAAGTGGAGACTCTCGGGGTTGAACCGTTGCGCCAGCCAGATCTCCCGCTGGGCGTCCGACAACGGGAATGCGGAGCCTTCCGCAGATCGTTCCATGATTCCCCCATCGGCTCGACGTGTGCCGTGTCCTCGGGACCGGACGAATGCGGTGCTCGCCTCACCACACGACGGGCAGGCGGGACACCCCGAGTACGGGTTTGGCGGCGCATACCTCGAGATCCTCCGCGGCCTCGGCCAGCCTCAGCGCGGGGAACCTCCGGAACACCGCCGCGTAACTCGTGCGGAGGATGTGCCTCGCGAGATGCTGGCCGAGGCACTGATGCACGCCGTAGCCGAACGCGAGGTGGCCGACCGGCGAGTTGTCGATGTCCAGTGCGGCCGGGCAGGCGAACTGCTGGGGGTCCCGGTTGGCCGCCGGCAGGGCGATGGACACCGAATCGCCCGCCTTGACCTTCTCGCCGCCCAGTTCGACGTCCTGCAACGCGGTGCGGATGGGGCCGATATGGGTGACGCTGAGGTAGCGCAGCAGTTCCTCGACGGCCCGCTCCAGCCGGTCGGGGTCGGAAAGCGCCTTCGCCCGCTGATCCGGGTGCTCCAGCAGCGCCAGCAGGCCGAGGGCAAGCATGTTGGCCGTCGACTCGTATCCCGCCGTCAGCAGCACCATGCCGACGGTGGCCACCTCCTCGTCGGGCAGTTCGCCCGAGCCGGCGAGGTGCCCGAGCACGTCTTCCTGGGCGCCCGCCCGTTTCTTGGAGTCGACGAATTCCAGGAACTGGGTGTGGATGGCCCGGGTCGCCGCCGCGACGTCCTCGGCTGCCGATTCCTGGTCGAAGAGGACCGAGACATGGCGCACGAAGCGGTCGTGCTCGTCCTCGGGGACGCCCAGCACCTGCGAGACCACGTGGAGCGGCACGACTTTCGCGAAGTCCCGCATCAGGTCCGCCGGCGGTCCCGCCTGCTCGACGGCGGTCAGCCGGTCCTCGACGACCCGCTCCACGTCCGGCACGAGCGACTCCATCTTGCGCACCGTGAAATGCCCGACGAGCAGCCGGCGGTACCTCGTGTGCTCCGGTGGGTCCATGCGGTGGAACACACCCGGCGGGATGTCCTTGCGAGCCTGTTCGGCCTCGGCGGACAGCTTGACGGGGATACGGGCGAGGTCGGCCCGGCTGCTGAAGCGGCTGTCGGCGAGGACCGTGCGGGCCAACGAGTAGCTCGTCACGAGCCAGCCCACATGCCCGTCTCCGTAGACCATCCGGCCGATCGGCCGCCGCTCGCGCAAGTTCTCAAGTTCCGGGGGGAGTTCGAAGATTCGCTCGCGGTCGGTGGGGATGCCGATGGGGACTGCCGTCGTGTCGGACAATGCGGACTCCTTCAGCGAATCGCGAGGCTACGGTTCGAACTCGCGGGGATGCTGTGCCCGGCGACCGCGCCCAGAGCCGGGCCGGCGACGGACGCCGGTGCGCCGGGCTCGCCGGGGGTTCGCGGCATCGGGCGGCGAACGGTGCGTCGGACCGGCGGAAGCAGGGCTCGGGTGTGACTCTCGGGGTTCTGGCGCGGTCTTCGGGCTCGACGGATGTCGACGCTACGCATCGCCCGATCCGGCGCACAAGGCTCACGGCCGCAAGCTGCCACCGACGGCCCGCAAGGGGCGAACGCGGACCGCAACAGGTCAATCCGGCGGCTCGACGGGCGGCGCCGGGGCAGGTGGGAACGGCCTCAGCCAGGTACCGTGCCGTCTTCGCCGGTTTCGAGGAAGCGCAACGCGGAGCGTGCCGCCCGGTGACCGCACATGCCGTGCACTCCGGCTCCGGGCGGGGTGGCGGCCGAGCAGAGGAAGACCCCCGGCACACCGGTGCTGTAGGGGTCGAGTGCCGGACGCGGGCGCAGCGCCACCTGGAGCGGGGTGTTCGCCCCCGTCAGGATGTCGCCCCCGACGAAGTTGGTGTTGTCACAGGCCAGTTGGGCCGGCGAGCGGACACTCGTTGCGAGGACCCGCTCCCGTGCCCCCGGTGCGAACCGCTCCAGCTGCCGCAGAACGGCTTCGGTCGCGTCACCGCGATAGCCATGAGGCACATGGGCGTAGGCGTCCACCGGGTGGATGGTGCCGTGGGAGCGGCCGGCGTCGGCGAGGTACTGCTGGGCGAGCAGCACGAACGGACGCTCGGGCATCCTCCCGCGTGCGATCTGCGCCTCGGAGTGCCGGATCTCCTCCAACGTGCCTCCCAGATGCACCGTCCCGGCGCTCCGGCAGGCCTCCGCGGTCCACGGCACACCGCCCTCCACGGCCAGATGCACCGTGAAGGCCGCCGGCCCGTGTCTCCAGCGTGCGTAGGCGCGACGCACTCCGGGGGGCAGCCAGTCACCGAGCAGCGCGGCGGCGGCCCTGGGAGCGAGGTCGAGGAGGACGACGTCGCTGCGCGGCAGTTGGGCCGGGGAGGTGACGCGTGCGTCCGTTTCGATGGTGCCGCCGAGGGCCCGGAGCATGGCGGCCAACGCGTCCGTGACCGACCGGCTGCCGCCGCGGGCCACCGGCCATCCCACGCTGTGCCCCGCCACGAGGTGGAACAAGCCCACCGAGGAACTCATCGGCCGGTCGAGCCGCGCCAGCAGGTGGGCCGCTGCCCCGGCGAACAGGGCACGGGCCTTCTCGGTCCGCCAGCGGCGGGCCAGGAGGGTCGCGGGCTGCGCCGCGAACCATCCGAACCGCGCGTAGGCGAGCGGATGCGCGGGCACGTGGACGGCGGGCCCCATCACGTCCGGTGCCAGTGCGTCGAAGGAACCCGCCAGCGGGCCGAACAGCCGTCGCCAGGCGGGGCCGTCCCGCCCCAGGTCGCCGGCTGTGCGGGAGAGGGAGCGCCACATCACCGCGGCGTCGCCGCGATCCAGCGGATGGGCCAGGTCGACGTCCGGCCATGCCCACTCCAGGCCGTGGCGCTCCATCGC
Organism: Streptomyces sp. NBC_01775; assembly: GCF_035917675.1. Classification (NCBI taxonomy): domain Bacteria; kingdom Bacillati; phylum Actinomycetota; class Actinomycetes; order Kitasatosporales; family Streptomycetaceae; genus Streptomyces; species Streptomyces sp. NBC_01775. The sequence continues at coordinate 569,105 of NZ_CP109104.1, forward strand.
GAGCGAGCGGAGGAACGGGGAGCCTGCCCCGGAGGGGTGCACGGCGGCGCAGTGGTCGTGCGTCAGTCCGGGGAGGGTCAGCGCCCCGCTGCGGGTCCCGCCGCCGATCTCGCTCTCGGCCTCCAGAACGGTCACCTTCACCCCGCGGCGAGCGAGGGTCACCGCCGCGGCCAGCCCGTTGGGGCCCGCGCCCACGACGACTGCGCCGGTCATGAACATCCCCTCGTTCCCTCGGCGATCCGCGCCGATCTTCGCGGACCATACTCGCTCCGCGACTCCCGGGCGAGCACGGAGAACGCCCGCGCGCCATCGGCGGCTGCCCGCCGCCGCGGTGGGTCCCCGCCGCTCGTGCGGCGCGGCCCCTCACCGTGGCGTCACCCGGCATCTGACCGGTCCCTCGGTCTGGAGGAGCATCTTCTGGACGAGCCGTACCTCGGTGTCCACCGCTTCCAGCTCGAACTTCTGGAGGGCCGCGGCAACGGCGAGCACGCTCTCCAGCATTCCGAAGTACTGCCCGATGCAGGCACGGGGGCCGCCGCCGAACGGGAACCACGCGTAGCGGGGTCTTTCGGCCTCCTCCTCGGGCAGGAAGCGTTCGGGTGCGAAGACCCCGGGGTCCTTCCAGTAGGCGGGGTGCCGGTGGGTGACCCACGGGCTGAGGAAGACGGTCGCGCCCGCGGGAATGAGATAGCCGGAGACCTCCGTCTCCGCCGTTGCCCGCCTCGTGATGCCCGGGGCGGAGGGATACAGCCGCATGGCCTCCTTCAGCACCATCTGGACGTACTCCAGTCGGTCGAAGTCCTCGACCGCGGGCGGGCGCGACCCCAGAACGCGGTCGACCTCGTCGCGGGCCCGTGCTTGCACCTCCGGGGAGCGGGCGAGCAGATGGAGCGCGAACTTCATCGCTGTCGCGGTGGTCTCGTGTCCGGCGAGGAAGAAGACCAGTACCTGGTCGCGGACCTCCTCGCTGGAGAACCGGTCGCCGGTGGCGTCGTCCGCGTTCAGCAGGAGTCCCAGGAGATCGTTGTCGCTGTCCATGGCGCCGCGCTCACGGATGATCCGGTCGCACACGCCGTACAGCTCCCGGCGCGCGCTCATCGCTCTGCGGTTGGCCGGGGTGGGCCAGCTGCGCGGGATGGACAGCGGTGCGAAGGCCCGCTTGAGCATGTAGGTGCCCAGTATCGGAAAACAGCGGTCGACGACCTCGCCGGCCTCCTTGCTCGCGCCACCGAACAGCACGCGCATCGTGATGCGTTGCGTCAGCCGCGTCATTTCGTGGGCGATGTCGATGGTGCTGCGGCCGTGGTCCGGGTCCCTCCACCGAGCCAGCATGCGCAGCACCTCCTCGCACATCGTGGCTGCGTAGAGGTTGACCTTCCGGCGGGTGAACAGCGGCTGGATGAACCGGCGCTGGCGTAGGTAATCGTCGTCCTGGCTGGTCAGAAGGCCGTTCCCGAAGAGGGTACGGATCTCGTCGTAGAAGGAGTCTTCTTTACGGAACCCCACCGACCGGGCCAGGAGCTGCTGGGCGCCCTCTGCCGAGAAGACAGCGAAGATCTCCTGCCGCAGGCCGGGCGGCCCGGCAGCGAACCGCACCACGTCGCCATGGTCGCGCCGGGCCCGCAGGTAGGTACCCAGAGGGTCGCGGCGCAGTGCGTTCATGGAGCCGGTCAGCCGGGAGCCGTCAACGGTGGGGATCGCCATGGTGTTTGTCATCAACGCAACTCCCGTAGCAAACAAGCGCGACAACGCGTGCGGGCAGCCGGGTGCCGTCCGGGCGGCATCGCCATGGGCGGGGAGGTCCTCGCGGGCCGGGGCTCGCGAGGACCTCCCCGCTGAGGGCGCCTCAACGGAACTCGGCGGGGCCGGCTGCGGTCCGCCTCACTTGTTCGTCCGGCCGTACCTCAGCATGCCTTCCAGCCACTCATCGAGACCGGGCGACTCGGGTTCGCCGCGCCATGCCAGGTGGCCGTCCGGGCGTATCAGCCACACCTCGCGGGCAGCGGCCTGGTCCTTCTTGCCCGACGACTGAGCGCCCTTGCGTTCCAGGACCACGAATTGGTCGTCGTCCAGGTGCTGCCGCACCACGTCGACACACGGGTCGGCGCCGCCCCTGGGTACGAGCAGCACCCACCGGCCGTGGAACTGCTCGTACAGCCTGGTACGGCGGCGATCCGCCGAGTGGACGCATTCGAGGTCGCCCACGGTGTCGCCGGGCCGCGGTTTGGCGGCGAACCGGGCGCCACCGCCCAGCGGGCCGGTCCGATAGGTCTCCCACAGCTTCGCGTGCGAGAACGTGGTCAGCTGATCGAACCCGGGCGTCTTGACGATGGGCGCCACGACGTGGTCCCGCAGGACGCGGACAACCGGGTTGCGCATCTTCTCGATCTGGCTGGGCGCCGACTTGCCGAGGACGATTTCCTCCGCGATGGGGCGCCGCTCGCCCTGGTAGGTCTCCAGCAGCGCCTCGCCGGCCTTGCCGCCGATCACGAGCGCGAGCTTCCAGGCGAGGTTCTCCGAGTCGCCCATTCCGGTGTGGATGGCGGGACCGCCGAAGGGAACGTGCGGGTGGGCCGCGTCACCGGCCACCAGCACGCGGCCCTCACGGTAGTTCTCCACGATCCGGCCCTGCCCGACGAACGTGAGCTTGGTCGTGGTGTCGAGGAACTCCACTCCCCCGTAGGGGGAGCGTTCGGCCAGCACGGTACGCACCCGGGAGACGATCTCGTCCTCGTCGGGCTTCTCCGTTCCCTGTTCCGGGTCGAGCGCCAGGATGCGCCACAGGTTGTTGCGCCCGTCGGGGTCGACCATCGGCATGGCCCCGATCTTTCCGTCCGGGTGGAGCCAGCCCGTCAGCCCGTTCCTGTCGAGGTCCCAGTTGACGTGCGCGTCGACCATCAAGTAGCGGCTGCTGCGGCCGATGGAGCTGATCCCGGCCGCCTTCCGGACCATGCTGTCGGGCCCGTCGCAGCCGACCAGCCAGCTCGCGTGGACGCGCTCACCGTTGCTCAGCACCGCGGTCACGCGGTCCGCGTCCTGCTCGATGTCGACCAGGACGCTGTTCCACTCCACGGCTCCGTCGCGGTCGGCCCAGTACTCCCGCAAGGCTGCCTCGATCTTGCCCTGGTTGATCAGCATCGGCGGAGCCAGGTTGACCTTGCCGGGCGTGGTGTAGCGCAGCCTGATCGGCTGCCGTCCCAGGTGCGCGGTGGCGTTGGTGAGCATGGGCGTCTCGTTGGGCAGATTGCCCAACGACCCCATGCGCTGCATGACTTCCGACCCCGGGCCGTGGACCGAACTCGACAGCCGCTCGGGCGGCCCGGGAGCCCGCTCCAAGAGGCGCACCGATACGCCCTGGAGGGAAAGGTAATTGGCGAGGGTCAAGCCCGCGGGCCCGGCGCCGATTACCAGTACGTCTGTCGTCTCTTCACTGCTCATTCTCGCTCCAGGTAGTGATGCGTCGATACCTTGCGATGATGACCATTGGCGCAGTAGCCGGACGTCCTCCAGCAGCCGGTGAGCGATTGACGGGGGCCAGGTCCACAAACCCAGTGTGCCCACGACGCGCGCCGCTTCACTTTCTTGAAGAGGGCACTAGCTGCCTGTCCTCAAGGTGCAATGCGACAGCCGACTTCGAGAACACCGTCAGTTCCAGCCGAACGTCACAGTGGCGTTGTGCTTTCGCTTTCCCTTTTGCTCACAGCTCATGGCACCGGCGGCGCGGAAGGGACCGGGCGCCCCGAACAGCCGGAATTTCGCCGCGCGGCCAGGCTGAAGTGAATTGCTAGGCGGGCTGCTCCGGCAGCTCGACACCGTTCTCGTTGTACTGGTAGAAACCGCGGCCCGACTTCCGGCCCAGTTCTCCCGCCGCGACCTTCGCGACCAGCAGATCGCAGGGCCGGCAGGACGGGTCACCCGTGCGCTCGTGAAGGGTGTTGAGGGAGTCGACCAGGTTGTCCAGGCCGATGAGGTCCGCGGTGCGCAGCGGACCGGTGGGGTGCCCCAGGCATCCCTGCATCAGGAGGTCGGCGGTCCGGGCGGTGGCCGTGCCCTCGGCGACGAGCCGCGCGGCAGTGTTGATCATGGGGTGGAGAAGACGGCTGGTGACAAAGCCGGCGGTGTCCCCCACGGTGACCGGCCTGCGGCCCAGTGCCTCGAGGAGACGGCGAGCGGCGGTCACGGTGCGCTCGGAGGTGTGCGGTCCGGGAACGAACTCGACCATGGTGATGAGGTAGCTGGGGTTCATGAAGTGCGTGCCGACCAGGTCCTCGGCGCGCGAGATGCCGTCGGCGAGTTCACCGATGGGGAACCCCGAGGTGTTCGAGATCAGCGGTGTCCCCGGCCGGACCAGGTCCGACGCTCGCATCAGGGCCTTCCGCTTCACTTCGAGCACTTCTGTGACCGCTTCGATGACGGCCGTCGCGTCCGCCGCCTCGGCGAAGGACGTCGTGGTGGTGAGGGCGCCCGGGTCGCGTCCGGCCGGCAGCGCCCCCAGGAGTTGCGCGTGGCGCAGCTCCTGGGCGACCCGGGCACGCGCCCGGTCCAACGTCGCGTCGTCGAGGTCGACGAGGCATACGGGAATGCCGTGCCCGAGGGCTGTGACCGTGATGCTCGTGCCCATCACCCCGGCGCCGAGGACGGCCAGATGGTGCGTGAACTGCTCGGACTCCATCGTTCCCTCCTCAGCGGGGCCGATGCCCAAGGGGCCGGGCTCCGAGGCGTCCGTCAGCCGCAGTTGCACCAACTGGGGCCACCGGACGTGCCGGTCGGGGACAGCGGGCCGTCGAACGTCTCGGCCGACTCGATGACCTTGACATCGGCTCGGAAGTCGTCTTCCCTGCGGTCTTCGGAAGCGGCGAAGAGAGCTTCAGGTATCGGCATGCTTTCTCCTGTATTTGCTTCAGTCCGACGAGGACGTGCGGAGTGGCGGTCCGGAAAATGGGCGCCTTGGAAAACGTAACTCACAGCCGGGCCGTGTGGACAGCGTATGGCATCAAGATGACAGCACCGGCCGGGAAAAGCGCACGATCCGCCTGCTCTCTTCATATGGCATCTTGCGGACACGGAGCTGTCTTGCGACCGGCTCCGCACCCGGAGACCCTTTCCCGGGGCAGCCGCAACGCGAGGAGAGACGGATCATGTCTGCTTTTGCCGCACTGGACACGGCATTGTTCCGGATGGCCACCGTAGCGGCCCGCGACGACCTGGAAAACCTTTACTCGGCCTGGCGGGGACGGGACATCAATGAGGCCGCCGACACCGATATAGCCGAGTACATCAGCGATATCGCCGACGATCCGGTACTCGCAGAAGGCATCGCGCTCTCCAGCGAGGGACTTTCCAGCGCCTTGAGCAGGATTCGCCGAGGTGATCTGCCGAGCAGGAAACGGCTCCTGCGGATGGCGCACTCGGTCACCAAGTACGCCCTGCGGATCTCGGGACGGCCCACTCCCTTCGGGATCTTCGCAGGAGTGGCCAGGGCCAGGGTCGGAGAGGGCGCGCACGCCAAGTTCGGTACGGGCCACCAGAAACGGGTCCGGCCGGACGCGGGCTGGCTGACGGGGGCCGCCGAGGAGCTGTTCCTGTCCGGCGGAAATCTGAGCGGGTTCGCGGTGGCCCTCAACGATCTGTGCGCCGAGCACGGCAACGAACTGCTCTGCCCGTGGGCCAGGACCACCGAAGGCACCAAGGGCAAGGTGAACCAGGTCTCGATAGTGCGGAACGACGCGGTCGACCGCGTCTGTGCGCTCACCAGGACCCCGCGGGAGGTCTCCGAAGTGGTCCGCGCCGTTGCCCGTTCGACGGAGCCGCCCGCACCGCCGTCCGCCGTGGAGGGGCTGGTACGGACCCTCATCCGCAACGGCTTCCTCATCACGACGATGGTGCCGAGGAACATGGGCGGTCAGGCTCTGCGAACGGTCCTGGCAGGCTCCGCCGGGGACGCCGCCCTCCGGGCCGGATCGGCCCTGTCCGAGTACGCCGCTGCACCGGTCGGCCAGGGGCTTTCGCAGCTCACCGCGCTGTCCGGGCTCATGCAGGAGGTCCACCGGTACCCCCGCCAGGCCGTACAGGCCGATCTGCTGCTGGACGCGGACGTACAGGTCCCCCAGGCCGTCGGGACGTGCCTTGAGGAGTTCGCGGACGCCATGTGGCGCATGGGCCCGCAGGAGTCCGGTGCGCGCCATATGGAGGGCTACACACACGAGTTCACCGAACGCTACGGGATACAGGTCCCGGTACCCGTCGTGGAGTTGGTCGACCCCGTCCGCGGCCTCGGTTACCCGGCTGCCTACGGGGACGGCCGGCCACCCGAGCGGGCGCCGTCCGACTCCGGCCGTGAAGCGCTGCTGAGCGAGCTGTACGTCCAGACCGTCAGGTCCGGCAGCCGCGAGGTATCGGTCACCGAGGACCTCGTGGCCCGCTTCGAGTCCCTGCGCGAGGCTCCCGCTTCCGCGCCGCCCGCCTCGTTGGAACTGTGCGTCCAGATTCTCTCCCGGAGTACGGAGGACCTGGACCTCGGCGACTTCGAGCTGCTGCTCTCCCGCTTCACGGGGTCGCGGACCGCGGGCGCGACAGCCGGGCGTTTCGCCGACGCGTTGGGTATCGCGGACGACCTGCACCAGATGATGGGCGCCCACCGGGACGACGGGCCGCTGTACGTCCAGCTGGACTTCGACCCCAGCTATCCGGGTGCGCTCAACGTCGCGCAGGTGCCCCGGCTCCTCCCCCGGCAGATGCCGATCGGTGTGCTCGCGGACGCCGGCGGTTCGGCCCACCTCGACTGGCGGTCGCTGGCCGTCACCTCGGACGGGAAGACCCTGCGGCTCATCCACGGGGAGAGCGGTCGCGAGGTGGTGCCCGTCGCCCCGCACGTCCTCAACCTCGAACGCATCGCGCCGGACATCGTCCGGTTCCTCGTCGACGTGTCGGCCGGCGGGTTTCCCGCGTGGTCGACCTGGAGCTGGGGCAGCCTGGAGAGCATGCCGTACCTGCCTCGGGTGCGTTACGGCAAGCTGATCGTGAAGCCGGCGCGGTGGAAGCCGTCGGAGACGCTGCTCGACCCGAAGCTCACCTGGCAGACGTGGCGGGGCGAACTGCGCCGGTGGCAGGCCGAGTGGGACGTCCCCCGGCGCATCGACATCTCACTCGGAGACGAGTACTGCTCGCTCGATCTGGACAACTCCCTCCATCAAGCGGTGCTGCGGCGCGAGCTCCAGGGCCGCGGGGTCCGTATCAGCGAAAGTCTGGCCGCCGACCCGTCCGTGTACGGCTGGACGGACCTGCACGCGCACGAAGTCGTCGTCGGTCTCGCGCGGCGTGCGACGATCCAGCGCCCGGCACCGGCCCTGATCAGCGGTGCGCCGGCGGCGGCGTCCGCACACCAGGAGGCTCTGCCGGGCGGCGAATGGGTGCACGCGAAGATCTACGCCCCGGAGTGGGCCCATGACGAGCTGATCGCCGACGTCCTGCCCGGACTCGTCGCCGAGGTGGCCGACTCCGTCGACCGGTGGTTCTTCATCCGCTACCGCGACCCGGACCCCCATCTCCGCCTGCGGTTGCACGGGCCGCAAGAGGAGTTGCGCGGCCCGGTCCTCGGCGCCCTGCACGACGCGATGCGGCACCTCCGCCGTCAGGGCCTGATACGCGACTTCGTACTCGCGGGCTACGTTCCGGAAGTGCACCGGTACGGCGGAGCCGAGCTGATGCCGCTGGCGGAAGAGGTCTTCGCGCAGGACAGCTGGTCGGCGATCTGCCAGATCAGGTCCCGCAGGCGGGGCGGTACCGACTGCTCCGAGGAACTGCTCGCGGCAGCCCACCACGGTGTCCTTCTCGAAGCGCTGGGCTCTTGGCCCTGGTGGGAGTGGGTGGCGCAGTCGTACGCGAAGAACGAGAAAACCAGGTCGTTCTACCGGGAGAACTCCGCGGAGGCCCTGCGGCTGATCCGCCCCGGGAACGTTCTGGGGTCTCTCCTGGACTCCGGGGAAGTCCCCGGCATGCGGTCCGTGTGGACGGAGGGCGATGCCGCACACCGGTACGGCAGCGCCCTGCTCGGGTCGGCGGAGCAGCGGACCGTCGACATCGCTGTGCGCGGGCTGCTGCACATGCAGCACAACAGGTTGCTCGGCATCAAACCGGACCGGGAGGAGCGGGGTTACGGGATTCTGCGCGGTATCGCCCGGCAGCATCTGGGCGAGCTGACCCACCGGCGGAGCGGATGACCCTCATTCCCCGCCCCCCTCGGCCTCCGTGTCCGCGCTCTCCCCTCCGGTGCTCAGCCACTCCCGCAGCGCGGCCTTGTCGACCTTTCCGCTGCCGCCCCTCGGGAGCCTGGGCAGGTGGTGGACGGCCGTAGGAAGCTTGTAGCGGGCCAGCCGCTCGCCGGCGAAGTCGCGCAGTTGCTGGAGAGCCGCCCTGCCGGGGCCGTCCTGGCACAGGACCGCCACCGGTGTCTCCTCCCACTCGGGGTGCGGCGCACCGACCACGGCGACCTCCCGGACTCCCGGGTACTCGGCGAGAACCCGCTCGATCTCGGCGGGGTAGATGTTCTCGCCGCCGCTGATGATGACGTCCTTGCTGCGGTCCACCATGTACAGCAGCCCGCGCTCGTCGCGCTGCCCGATGTCGCCGGAGCGGAACCAGCCCGCCTCGTCCTTCGCGAGCCGGGTGGCTTCCGGGTCGTTCCAGTACTCACGGAACACGTTCGGGCCGCGGACGAGCACCTCGGCGGGCACGCCGGGCTCGGTGACCTCCGCTCCCGTGGCCGGATCGACGAGCTTGATGTCCGTGTACGGCAGCGGGTACCCGGCCGAGCCGGGGTGGGTGCCGACCAGTTCGGAGGGCAGGCAGGCGGCGAGCGGCGCGGTCTCGGTGAGCCCCCACGCCTGCTGGAGGGTGAGGCCGCGTGCCGCGTAGTCGCGCACGAGCTGGGGCGGCACGGGTGCCCCGCCGACGAGGGCCGTCCGCAGGCTGGACAGCTCGGCCTCCGCGAAACCCGGGGCGCGGGCGATGGCGGTGAACATGGCCGGCACGGCGATGACGTTCACCGCGCGGTGGGCAGCCATGTCGGCGAGGGCCTGCTTCGCGTCGAAGGCACGCCGGACCACGACCGTACCGCCGTGGACGAGGGTGCCCAGGGTGAAGCCGCTCAGCCCCGCGACGTGGAACATGGGGGCGAGCACCAGCGTGGTGTCGCGCAGGCTGGAATCGATGACGGCTGTGGTGGCGACATCGTGCCACCACAGGTTCCCGTGGGTCAGGACAACTCCCTTGGGGTGGCCGGTGGTACCGGAGGTGTACATCAGCAGCGCGGGGTCGTCGGCGCGTACGGTCGCGGGCGGGCGCCCCTGGTCGGGTACCACGGCGGTGGACAGGGGCTGCCACGGGGCGGGGGCCTTCGCGGGCGAGGGGCCCCGCGGATCCGTGTCGACGAGGAAGTGCCTGCGTACGGGCAGGTCGTCGGCCCCGGTGTCGACGGCGTCCGTGTACTCCGGCTCTGCGAGAAGGGTGTGGGTGCCGGAATCCCGGAGCAGCGCGGCCAGTTCCGCTGAGGTGAGCCGGAAATTCAGCGGCAGGAAGACGGCCCCGAGGTGTGCTGCCGCCAGCGCGGTGCGCAGCAGCAGTTCGCTGTTGCGGCCGAGCCAGGCCACGCGGTCGCCGGTGCGGAGGCCTCCGTGTGCCAGGACGTCGGCCAGGGCCCGCACGTCGGCGGCGAACCGGTCGTAGCTGACAGGTACGTCTTCGTACCACACGGCCGTGGTGTCCCCGGACGTCCGGGCCCATCGGTTCACGGCCACGGCAGGGCTGAGGTTGGTCTGGTGCATCAGTCGGTCCACCCGTCTGCGTCGCCGCGAAGGTAGGGGAAGGGGCGGAGGTCAGCCGCAGCCGCCGGCGTGGCCCTGGTCGCCGTCGGCGCCGAGGACGAGCTCCGGTGGCGGGGCCGGGTCGTGCGGCCGGGCACCGAGGACGGACGCCACGAAGGCGCCCAGCCTGTCCAGACCCCAGAACTTGTCGCGTCCGTGGACGAAGAACGGGACGCCGAAGACCCCGTCCCGGTCGACGGCGCGCAGGGCGGCGATGCCGCGTGCGCGCAGCCCGGAGTCGTCGGACGCCGCCGCGAGCCGACCGGCGGGCAGGCCGAGTCCGGCCGCTGCCTCCGCGACGACGGCGCGGTCACATATGTCGCGGCCCTCCTCCCAGCGCAGCTCGTAGAGCCGCCGGAGAAGATCCGGCCCGCGGCCCTCGTCCACCGCGGCGAGGTACGCGAGGTGCGGCACCTCCCACACCGGATCGCGGTCCACCGGCCACACGGGGGTGAGTCCCGCGTCCCGGGCGCAGCGCCGGACGTCCTGGAGGATGTAGAGGTGCTTGTCCCGGGACATGTCCGTGTACGGGAAGTGGCCGCCGGCCTCCCGGAGCAGGGCCGCGCTGTCCGCGTCGGGCTCGAAGAAGGGCCGCCACTCGACGGACGCCGCGACGTCGGGGTGATGTTCCGTCAGGCGCCGGTACGCCAGCCAGGAGTACGGGCTGCGCAGGGAGAAGTAGAAGCGCGGGACGGCCTGCTGTGACGAGGCCATGGAACACACCCTCTCTCAGAGAACGATGCCGCCGTCGATGTGGAGCACGCTGCCGGTCACGTACGCGGCGGTGGACACGTAGGCGACCATGTCGGCCACTTCCTCCGGCGTGCCGAAGCGCCCCAGCGGGATGCTCCCCACCGCGTCCTCCCGGGCACGGCCCGGCATGGCGGCGACCATGTCGGTCTCGACGAAGCCGGGTGCGACCACGTTGGCGCGTATGCCGTACCGTCCGACTTCCTTGGCGAGTGCCTTTGTGAAGCCGATGATCCCGGCCTTGGAGGCGGAGTAGTTGGTCTGCGTGGCGTTCCCGTGCACTCCGGCGACGGAGGAGATGTTCACCACGCAGCCGCGCCTGCGCTTCATCATCTCGAAGACCGCCGCGCGGCAAATGTGATACGTGCCGTCGAGGTTGGTCGCCACGACGGCCCGCCAGTCCTCGTCCGCCATCGTCACCAGCGGACCGTCGCGGACGATCCCCGCGGAGGTGACCACGACATCGACCGGACCGAGCTCCGTCTGCGCGCGCTTCACGAAGGAACGGGCCTCGTCCGCCCGCGAGACATCGGTACGGCAGGCGAGGGCGCGCCCTCCCAGCTCGCCGACCTCCTTGGTGAGCGTGTCCGCTGCCGCCCGGTCCGAGGCGTAGCAGAACGCCACGTCATGGCCGTCGGTCGCGAGCCGCCGGACGACGGCCCGGCCGATACCGCGCGTGCCGCCGGTCACCAGGGCGACCGGACGCGGAGGCGCTGCGGTCATGCTCGGCTCCTTCCCTGGCCGGCCGGGGCGACCGCCCCGGCCGGATCGGCTGAATCGGCTGAATCGGCCGGACGGCGGGCGATCATGACCTGGCCCACCTCCAGGACTGTGGCCCCGTCCACCCGGCTCTCCCCCTCGAAGGCGACGGTGTCGTCGAACGCCCGGGTCACCCGTGCCTGATGGACCACCGCGTCGCCGGGCCGGACGGCGCCGGTGAAGCGCACCCCCGACATCCCGCCGAACAGCAGGACGCCGGCGGCGCGGGCTTCCGCGTCCGGCTCCCCGGCGGCCATGAGCGCCGCCGCCGACTGGCACCACGACTCCAGGAGCAGTGCCGCGGGGTAGGTGTAGGCCTCGTCGTCGGCGTCGTCGGGAAGCCCGCCGTACCAGGGCTCGTCGCAGGTGACCGCCTTCAGTGCGGTCAGCCGCTCCCCCGGCACCAGGTCCGTGATGCGGTCGATGAGCAGGATCGGGTGGCGGTGCGGAAGCAGTTCCTTGATCCCGCTCGGCCCGGTCTGAGGACTCCTCATGTGCTCCTGCCTTCCGCCAGGCTGATCCTGATGTGGGCGACGGTTCCCCGGGCGGTCGAGACCGCCGCGGCACACCGCCACCCCGCCTCCCGCCGCTGCCAGCCGAGATCGGCGGTGAGCCGGTCCCCGGGCAGCACCGGTTTGAGGAAGCGGGCCTTCTCGACGGCGTCGAGCCGCCAGGGGCGCTCCGGTTCCGGGACGACGGCCAACGCGCCCCGGTACACGAAGTCGAGGAGACACACGCCGGGAAACACGGGAAAGCCCGGGTAGTGGCCCGCGAACACCGGCTCGTTCGGGGAGACCGTCAGATGCACCTGCCGCGTGGCGCCGGACACGGTGCCGATCTCCACGGCGCCCGCGACGGGGCGTCCCGGCAGCCCCGTCATCAGACGGCCGCCAGCTTCGCGGCGAGCAGGCCGTGGGTCTCGGCGAGTGTGCGGAGCATCCGCAGCTCGGACTCGTCGAACTTGACCCCGTACCTCTTCTCGAGGACCACGATGACTTCCAGGGCCAGCAAGGAGTCACCGCCCAGGTCCTCATTGAACCGGGCGTCGTCCGTCACGTCGGAGGTGTCGAGGTCGAGCACCTCGGCCACGATGCCGCGCAGTTCGTCGCGGTCCGGGGCCTTCGCCGGCTTCTCGGGCATGGTGGAAAGCCTTTCGCCTGGGGGGATGGGGGGCCGGGCAGCCCGGCGGGTCAGCCGGCGGCCGTGCCGTCTCCGGGCAGGTGGAGCAGCGCGGCACCGACGACCCCGTCCGGCTCGGCGGAGGTGACCAGGACGGGGCCGTCCAGCGTGCTGGCCCCGGCCAGCGCCAGCACGGACGTGATCTGGAAGGCCGCGGAGGCGGCGCAGGTGTCGCCGAAGGCCTCGGGGCAGCCGATGTCCGGGGGGCGGCGGACCTCGAAAACCTCCTGGAGGGCGGCGCGTTCCGCCTCCCCCTCACCACTGCCGCGAGGCTGTGACCCGGCCACCGCTGTGACCGAGCCCGCGTCGACGCCGGTGCCGTCGAGGAGCCGACGGACGCAGGCGGCGAGGGCCGGCCGGACCTCCCCGCCGTCGCGGGCGAAGCCGAACTCCAGGCCGAGAGGGGTGGCGAGGGTGCGCCGGCCGTGAGCCGCCGCGTCCTCGGAACGTTCGAGCAGCCACATCGCCGCGCCCTCACCGAGCACCCGGTCTCCGGGCGCTCCGCCCGAAGCCGCCTCTTCGGTGCGGGCGGTGGCCCGGCGGGCGTGCCACTCCAGCCAGGCACGGGCGCGGGAGAACTCCTCGACAGCGCCGCACAGCATGGCGGGTGCCCGGCCCGCCCCGCACAGCCGCAGCGCGAAACGCAGGGAGAGCAGGCCGGTGGCCCTGCCTCCGGCGAGGGTCGCGTTGGGGCCCCTGAGCCGGTGCCAGATGGCCGACTGTCCGGCCGCACAGTTCATCACCGTGTTGGGGAACCGCGCCGGATCCACCAGGTAGGGGCGGGCGCTGGTGAGCGAGTCCCTGGTGAAGTCCATCATGCTCTGCGCGCTTCCCATGCTGGTGCCCAGAGCGAGACCGGTCCTCTCCCCCACTCCGCCCAGGCGCTCTCCCGAGTCGTCCGTCAGGAGCCGGCCGACGGCGGAGACGGCCATGCCGCTGATCCGGTCCATCGAGCGTGTCCCCTTGCGGCCGAGCACGGTTCGTACGTCGAAGTCCGGGACGAGAGCGGCCCCGTCGAAGGGCACGTCCCACTCGTCGGGGTCCAGCGGGGCCACGGCGCTACGGCCGGAGGTCAGTCCGGCGGTGAACGCGGCGCGGCCCATGCCCCAGGGGGACACGGCCGACCAAGCGGAGATCACGGGGCTGCCGGGGGCGGTCGCGGGGATCATTCCGGTGCGCTCCTTCCTCGCTGAACTGGGCATGCGGGCCGGGCATTCAGAAGAACCAGATCCGTCGGTACTCGGGCCAACGGGACGTGACGGCGTGCCGGGCGACGGTGCGCACGCCGGGCAGGAGCCGCTCGCGGGCGCTGGGGCCGAGCGCGGCGACGTCCGGCTCCTCGACCCACACCGCGGCGCCGTCCTCGATGAGCTTGCGCAAGGAGCGCTGCGGGTGGGGCAGGGTGTCGAGCTTCCGGGCGGCGATCCGCAGCGCTGGGCGGAATCCGGTGCCCACGGCGAAGCCCGCGGCGAGGCCGCGGAGCAGGACGTCGACGCCGCCGCTCTGCCGGTGCAGCTCCCGTGCGAAGAAGAGCGTGTTCGCGAACTGCGACTCCACCGCGCCCCGGTGTGCCCGCTCGATGACGAGGAGGGTGTTGCCCGTACCGTTCACCGTTCAGCACACCCCCATGGCCAGGACCTTGTCCGACGCCTCCACATGCGCCCAGAACCGGGCCGGGGGCCGCTCGCGCACCTCGGACAGCTGCACTCCGGCTCCCCTGTCCGCGCGGCAGAAGCGGCAGACGTACCAGTACAGGGCGTCCGGATGGGCAGCGAGCAGCTCGCGGACGAGCTGGGCGGTCGAGGGGTGGTCCGTCCCGGGGTCCGTGAGGTCGGGCGGCTTGCTGTCGCCGAGCGAGGTGCTGGTCAGCGTGGTGGCGTCGCCGCACGCCCAGATCTGGACCCGGGCGCCCCGGTCGAGGAGCGCCTGGGTGAGCCGCAGGGCGCTGGTGACCAGCTCGGTCCTGTGCGGTGCGCCGAGCAGTTTGATCAGGACGTCTGTCCGTGGAACCTGCCACACCATGTCAGTGCCACACCGCCCGCACGTTCGCTCGCAGCAGCCGTTCCGCGACGGCCGCCATGTCGACGGCCCGCGCGCCGTCGGCCATGTCCCCGGGGGCCACGCCGCGCTGGTGCAGGCTGAAGTCGTCCGCCCACAACTCGCCGCCGAGCCGGAGATAGGTCTCGACGCCCGGTGTCAGGGGGGACACCGCGCCCACCACACCGTCCTCGATGAGCAGCAGCGCGACGTCGGCGCCTTCGCGCAGCAGGCAGCACGCGTCGCCCACGAACCGTTCGGCATCGGCCGCGAGCTGCGGCCCGCTGCTCTCGATCAGCAGGAACTCGTTCATGGACGCACCCGGTCAGCCGGTTCGGGGCCGCTGAGGGCGTGCACGACACGGTCGTCGAACTCGACGAGGCTCCAGTCCCGACGGCTGTCGATGACGGCGTAGCCGTGGGTGATGCGGCCGGTCGCGGCCCGCACCGGATGCCCGTCGCGGAGCGCGTAGCAGTCCATGCGGGAGGTGTACGTCAGAGTCTTGAAGATCTCCTCGACGGTGTAGACCGTGTACAGGTCCTCCTCCATCAGCACCTCGTCGAGGATCTGGATCCGCGAGTGCGGCACGACGGGGATCCACCGCCGGGCCTCGAGAAGCTGCCGGATGGAGATGCCCCGGTCCGCGAGAAAGAGTTCGACGACCTCCTCCATCACACGCAGGTACCCGGACATCTGGAGCCGCTCGCTGAAGTGGCAGTACGGGTAGGGGATGCGCCACTTCCAGCCGAAGGCGTTCTCACCCGCGGTGAGCCGCTCCAGCAGGCCGTCGCCGTCCGCGTGCGGAGCCTGGCCGGTGGGGCTCCCGGGGCCGGACGCGGACTCGTGCCGGCCGAGGACGGGCACGGTGTAGGGCCTGAGCGGGGAGGGCGGCTGGCCGGCCTCCCCGGGTCCCTCCGCGGTACGCAGGGAGACCCGCACCTTGGAAGTGGCTGCCTTGACGCGCCGCCCGCCGCGCTCCAGGGTCAGCGTGACGCGGAAGCGGAGGACCGGGTCGCCCTCCCGGGTCACGGGCACGACCTCGGCGTCCACGGAGTCGTCCATGTGAAGGGCGTGCGGGATACGGGTGTCCAGGTCGACGAGGTCGACGCCGAGGCCGTACTCCTCGTAGAGGCCGCGGGCGGGAAGTCCGGCACAGCGGAAGTGCTCCAGGACCGCCTCTTCGACGAGGTAGTTGACGTGCTTGAATCCGATCCAGGTGCAGATGTTGGAGCCCTCGTAACGTGGGCGCAGCGGCACCCTGGTGGTCTCCGTCAGCAGGTGCTTCGCCCTTACCGGCAGGGTTTCGGTGCTCATGGGCTTCACTCCGGGTCCAGGTGGGAGGACGGCTGCGGGGCCGCGTCGTCAGGCGGACAGCGAGCGCAGGAACGTATTGGTGAGGCTGGCGAAGGACTCCGCCGAAGCCACCATGGGGAAGTGCTCGTTGCGGGGCAGGATGTGCACGGAGGCGTCCGGCAGGGAGGCGCCCAGCGCTCTCGCGTCGGTGGGGAAGGCCACGAAGTCCCTCTCTCCGCCGACGATGAGGAACGGCATCGGCATCTGCCGGGTACGGATCTGGGGCATGCGCAGATAGGTGTCGAAGAACCGGATCCAGCCGTACGGTCCGATGAAGTCGCGGACCTTGAGGGCCACGGCGAGCTGGCGTTCGCTGACGCCCGGTGCCTTGCGGTGGGCCCGCATTCCCGTGGCCAGGATCCGGTCGAAGTTGTTCAGGTAGTAGGCGATCGACTCCCAGTCGAAGTCGTCGGACGTGGCGCGGTAGAGCGGGGAGACGAGGACGGCGCCGCGCAGCTTCCGGCCGCCTGCGACGAGGGCGTCGTGCGGCCCGGTGATCTGCTGGTCGAGCCAGCTCAGCACGGTGCTCGTGCCGAACGAGTGGGCCATGAGGACGTCGACCCCGCCGGGCACCCGGGAGACCGCGAGATCGACCCACTCCTCCACCGACCGAAGGGTCCAGTCCCGCACACCCGTGCCGCGCCAGGGCATGTCGGCCTCCCAGAGCTCGCAGCGCGGGTCGGCCCGGGTCACAAACGGGCTCCAGACGGTGGAGTTGCTGCAAAGCCCGTGGACCAACAGCACGCGCACCGGTTCGGGCGCCTCGGCAGGACGGGCGAGCCGTACGAGCACGGGCTCTCCCCCGGAGTCCGTGGTGCCGTCGTCGTGGGGTGTCGATGCAGCGGTGCCGGAAGCCATCACCGGTCTCCTCCCACCGGGCTGATCAGCATGGCCGCGACCGCGTCCGCGTCGTCGCCGTCGCCGTTGGTGAGCAGCGCGCTGCCCGCGTCGTGCGACGGGAACCAGCCCACGGCCGCGGCGCACTGAAGGACGCCGAGCGCTCCGGACGCCTCGCCGTGGTCCGCGGAGAGGTCGTAGCGGGGCAGGGCCGGCGCCCCGCCGGCCGCGTCAGCGCCGTCGTCGGCGCCGGTGCCGGTGCCGGTGCCGGTGCCGGTGCCGTGCGCGGGCCCGCTTAGCCAGAGCCCGGCCGCCCCGGGAGCCTCCCGGTCCTGGCCGGTCAGGTGGTGCACACAGGCCGCCAGGCTGCCCTCCCTGCGGTAGGGCCCGAGCCGGGCCACCGGCTCGGCGCCACGGGCCCGTGCGGTCTCCTCGTCCTCCAGGAGCAGCGCCACGGCACCGTCGAAGAGACGGCGCCCGGAGCTGCCAAGGAGGCGTTCGACCACCGTGTTGGAGGTCTCCACGCCGACAACGAGGCTCTGCGAGCCGCGGTTGGCGGACAGCAGGGACATGCCCCAGTGCACGGCATCCAGGCCGGAGGTGGGGCCGTTGCAGAGCATCAGGCTGGGACCGCGCAGCGAGAACCGCGTCGCCACGGCGGAGGCGACGACGTTGCTGGAGGCGACGGGCAGCCTCATCGGACTGATGCGGTCCGTGCCCTCCTCGGCGATGTCCGCGGTCACCGTGCAGACGGTGTCCAGGTTGCCGAGGTTCGAGCTGGCCACGACCGCGACGGAGGCCCCGCCTTCGTTCTCGGAGGCGGCGGTGGGCAGCGCCGCCTCGCGCAGCGCGTCGTGGGCCGCACAGAGCGCGAGCTGCGATGCCCGGTCCAGGTAGCGCAGTCCCCGGCGCCCGATCCGCTCGGCGGGGTCCACGGGACCGGCCGAGGGGGCCGGCGGGCGCATCAGGTCAGCGGGGGCCGTGACGCCCGGGACGGCGAGTCCCACCCCGGTCACGGCGATGTTTCCCGGAGGCGGCATCAGGCGGCTCCTTCCAGGAGGGCGACGGCGTTGACCCCGCCGAAACCGAAGGCGTTGACCTGAGCGACGCGGAGGCCGGGCTCCGCCCGGGCAGCGTGCGGGACGAAGCGGAAGTGTTCGGATCCGGGGGCCGGGTCCTCCAGGCCGAGCGTGGGCGGCACCCTGCCGGTGGCCAGCGCCCGTGCGGCGACGATCAGGCTGAGCAGACCCGAACCGCCGGACGTGTGGCCGGTGGCCCCCTTCAGCGCTGTCATCAGCGGATGCCCGGCGGCTTCCCCGAACACCTCGGCCATGGCGGTGATCTCGGCCTCGTCGTTGAGGGGTGTGCCCGTGCCGTGCAGCAGTGCGAGGTCGATCTCCGCCGGCTTCACCCGCGCTGTCGCATGGGCCAGGCGGATGGCGGCGGCGATGCTTCGGGGGTCGGGCGCGGTCGCGTGCCCCGCGTCGCAGTTGAGGCTCACGGCGCGCAACCGGCCGCAGGGCCTCGTCCCAGTCGCCGGTCCTTCCCTGGAGAGGACGACGGCCGTGGCCCCGTCGCCCATGAGCGTGCCCCGGCGCGTCCGGTCGAACGGCCGCACCCGGTCGGGCGGAGTCAGCTGCACACGGTCGAGGAGACCGAACATGCTCTCGGTGATGGCGTCCACTCCCGCGACGACCACGGTGTCGGCGGCTCCGGCGCGGAGCATGTCGCTGCCCATCGCCAGGGCGTACAGCGAAGCAGAGCAGGCGTTGGAGACGGTGTACGTGCGGGTGGCTCCGAAGCGCTCCCGCAACGCCGTGCCGAAGTGCAGCCGCTTCACATCGAACGGCGTGTCGTCGCGCCACGAGAGTTCGGCCGAGCGCAGCTCGCGCAGGCCCGTTCCCACAATGACCGGGACGTCGCCGAGGTCGTCCCCGAGGTCCGCGTCCGCCAAGGACTCCTCGATCGCCTGGATGAGCCAGCGCGTGGCGCGCAGGGGGACGTCCTGGCCGGGCGCGGGCCTGTCGTCGATCTCGTAGGCGCTGTCCGCGCGGTAGCGGTCCGGACGGAACCCGCGCAACGGCGCCAGTCCGTCGCGGCCTTCGCACAGGGCGTCGAAGATCTCGGTCACCCCGCGGCCGACGCTGGTCACCGCGCCGCTGCCGGTCAGCAGCCATCCCGTCGGCGGTGTGTCCCGTTCGCTCGGCCGGGTCACGCGAGCTCCTGGTCGTAACGGCCGTAGATGAGGACCGCGTTGTTCCCGCCGAAGGCCAGACCGTTGTTCTGGACCACGCGGGGCCGGGCCTCGACGGCGTGGTTGGGGACGCAGTCGAGACCGCACTCCGGGTCGGTCTCGACGTGGTTGACGGTGGGCGGGATGAAGCCCTCCGTGATGGCGAGGACGCACCCGATGGAGGCCAGGGCGCTGGCCGCGCCCATGCTGTGACCGAGCATCGACTTGACGGAGATCGTGGGCGGCGCGGTTCCGGAGCCGAAGACCCGCCGGATGGCCGTCGCCTCCGTCACGTCGTTGGCCCTGGTCCCGGTGCCGTGCGCCGAGATGAAGTCGACGTCCTCGGGCTTCACGTCCGCGTTGTCGAGTGCGAGCCTCATGCAGTGGGCCACGCTGTCTCCGTTGGGGGCGACGGGGTGGTCGGCGTCGCAGTTGAGCCCGAAGCCGAGGACCTCCGCATGGATGCGGGCTCCGCGCGCGAGGGCGGATTCGAGACTCTCCAGGACGAGGACCCCGGCCCCCTCGCCGGTGAGAATCCCGCTGCGGTTCTTGTCGAACGGCTGGCAGCGTTCCGGGGCGATGGTCCCGATCCGGTAGAAGCCCGTGAACGTCTTGCGGCACAGCGCGTCCGCGCCACCGCACAGGGCCATGTCGACATCGCCCGCCCTGATGGCGTCGAAGCCGTATCCGACGGCGTAGTTGCCGGCCGCGCAGGCCGTGGGGAGAGTGACCGCCTCGACTCTGTCCAGGCCCAGTTCGTGGACGACCGCGGCGGACAGCCGGTCCGCCGTCACCCGGGCGGCCACGGCCGGGTCCAGGGCCCCCGGACCGTGGGCCAGCTCGGTCTCGACCAGCCCGTCGAGGTCGCGGGCCTCACCGTCGGTGGTGCCGACGGCGACGAGGCAGGAGCGCTCACGCAACTCGGCCGTGTCCAGTGCGGCGTGCCCGACCGCCATCCGGGCAGCCGCAGCGGAGAACTGGCCGGCCCGGCCCAGGCTCTCCGGCGGTGTCCGTATCCAGTCCTCGGGGGAGAACCCGACGACTTCGCACCCCATCGCGTGGTCGAAACCAGAGGTGTCGAAAGCGCTGATATGACGCACCGAGCTGCGTCCGGAACGGAGACCGTCCAGGAATTCAGCGACTTCGACACCAATGCTCGAAACGACCCCCATTCCGGTTACCACAACACGGCCCGTTGATTTGTCGAGCATGGTGCGCCGCCTCCGAGAATGAGCAGGTGCTACTTTTCGGACGCTTTCGAAACGACACTGTAAACGCCTTCGAGGTTGACCATTCCGGCCAGCTCCGACTGTTCGATCGTCACGTCGAACTCCTTCTCCAGAGCGGCGAGTATCTCGATGGCCCGGAGCGAGTCTGCGTCATGTTCCTCTTTGAAGCGACTGGTTTCGGAGAGTTCACCGGAATCTATCTCAAGAATTTCACACACGATCTCCTTGATATTCTCCCGGTCTTCCTGGGTGAGCGAACTCATGTTGCCTCCCGGGTCTGCTGTGCCTCCGGATCCACCAGATCAAATACTATGGGGGCCGGTCCCACGAGTGAAGGAATATGGCCTTAAGCTGCCATCCGGGATTGGCCGACCCGAACGGCCGCGCTCTTTCCCCTGAAGGGCCGGGCTGCGAAGTCGCGCTCTTATGTGCCGGAGGGCTGACCGAGATCCGGTGCGTCGAACCGCATTGTGGGAGGCAGAGTCCTCGGCTCGGGAAGCATGTGCAGCCGCTGAATGTCCGCCGCCGACGGCAGGGAAGCGGCGCACTCGCAGGATTCGTCGGTGAAACCTGCAAAGCGGTAGGCGATGTCCATCATCCGGTTGCGGCTGGTGGCACGGAAGTCAGCAACCAGATGCACACCGGCCCGGAAAGCCTCGGTCGTGAGCCAGTTGAGAATCGCAGCGCCGACACCGAAGGAGACCACCCGGCATGAAGTTGCCAAAAGCTTGACGTGCCAACGGCGGGGGTCGGTGTTCAACAGCAGCACGCCGATGGCACCGTGCGGCCCGAACCTGTCGGTGAGCGTGGCCACGAGCACCTCGTGAGCGGGGTCGGCACAGAGGTCACGCAGATCCGCGTCGGAGTAGTGCACGCCCGTCGCGTTCATCTGGCTCGTGCGCAGGGTCAGTTCCTCGACGCGCGAGAGCTCGGCGTCGTCCGCCCTGCGCAGGCGGAGCCGGAGGCCGAGCGTGCGCAGGAACTGCTCGTCCGGCCCGGGGTATGCCTCCCGTCGGGTCTCCCGCTCGATGTTGGCCTGGTACATCTCCCGGCGCCGCCGGGAGTCGACCGTGATCGTCCGTGGGCTGAACTCCTGGAGCTCCAGCAGGGTGGGCGCGTGCTCGGCGGGGTAGCAGCGGACCTCCGGGAGGTGGAAGGAGACCTCCGCGCGTTCGGCGGGCTGGTCGTCGATGAAGGCGAGCGTGTCCGGGGAGAAGTTGAGCTGCTCCGCGATGCGGCGGACGGCTTCCGACTTCGCTCCCCAGCCGATCTGGGGGACGACGAAGTACTCGGCGAGGCCCAGCGATTCCAGGTGTGCCCAGACCGGCTCGTACTCGTTCTTGCTGGCCACCGACTGGAGGATGCCCCGGGAGTCGAGTCCCTTGACGACGGCGGCGATGTCCTCGCCGAGGTGCGCCTCCCCGTCCTCCAGCAAGGTGCCCCGCCACAGCGTGTTGTCCAGGTCCCAGACCAGGCACTTCACGACGGGCTGTTGACTGTTCATCGGTCCCCCAGACGGTCATCGCGCGACAGTGGTCAGCGCGTGCTCGGCCAGAATGAGCTGGCAGATCTCGCTGCTGCCCTCGATGACTTCCATCAATTTCGCGTCCCGGTAGGCGCGCGCGACCACATGCCCGTCGCGGGCGCCGGCCGAGGACAGCACCTGGAGCGCCGAGGCCGCTCCCTCGACAGCCTGTCCCGCGCTCACGTGCTTGGCGAGGACCGTGGCGACCGCGGCATCGGGTGCTCCCTCGTCCCAGCAGGAGCTGGCGTGTTCACAGGCTCTCGTCGCCACCTGCTCGGCCACCAGCAGCTCGGCGAGGCGGCGGGCGACGAGCTGGTGTTCCGCCAGCGGCTTGCCGAACTGACGCCGAGCCGCAGCGTGGCGGCAGGCGGCGGCCCGGCAGGCCCGCAGGATTCCGACGCAACCCCAGCCCACCGACATCCGGCCGGACGCCAGAGCGGTCGTGATCAGCAGGGGCAGCGGCATCCCGACCCCGCCCAGCACATGATCGGCCGGCAGCCGTACGGACTCGAAGCGCACGTCGGCGTGCCCGGCGGCGCGGCAGCCGAGCGGGGCGGTGATCCGCTCCACACGCACCCCGGGCGCCGTGGCGGGCACGACGACGGCGGCGGCCCCGCCATCGAAACGGCCGAAGACCACCAGCAGGTCGGCGTAGTGGGCGGCGGTCATCCAGACCTTCCGCCCGTCCACGACGACGGTGTCACCGTCCTTGCGGATCTCGGTGCCCATGGCGGACAGATCGCTTCCGGCCTCCGGTTCGCTGAGCCCGACAGCCGCCCGCTTCGTCCTGGCCAGCTGCGGAAGATAGGTACGTCGCTGGGCGGGGCCGCCGAAGCGCTGGACCGTCCAGGCCGCCATGCCCTGCGAGGTCATCACGCTGCGCAGCGATCCGCACAGGCTGCCCACCTGGGCGGTGAACTCCCCGCTGCTGAGGCTGTCCGCGCCGAGCCCGTCGTACTCCTCGGGCACCTGGGGGCACAGAAGGCCCCGGTCACCGAGCTCGCGCAGCACCTTCTCGGGCAGCAGGCCGGTCACATCCCACGACTCGGCCTGGTCGCCCACCAGCTCCGCGGCCAGCGGACCCGCGCCTGCCAGCGGACCCGCGCCTGCGAGCGGATCAGGACCCATCGCCGGACGCCTCGTGCCGGAGCCGGTGGACGAGTTCCGCCATGGAGGCGACAGAGCGGAAGTGGTCCATCTTCAGGTCCGGGCCGACGATCGACACATCGAACGTCTGCTCAAGCCGTACGACCAGTTGCATCGCGAACATCGACGTGATCAGCCCCGCGTCGACCAGGTCCAGGTCGCGCTCGACCGGGCTGCGCAGCTGCTCTTCGAGGAACGACATCAGGTCGCGCTCGATCTCCGCGTGGGAACCCGGCCCGGTTGTGGCCGGCCGCTCTGCCGTCATGACGTCATACCTCCTGGGTCGGGAAGGCTTGCCGGTGCTGGATCCCGGGCCCTCCGTCGGTCACGTTCTCCTGCCGCGCCCCGCCCGGCCGGGCGGGTCTCACGGCGTCTTCTTGCGGATGAGGGAGATGCCGTCGGCCATGGGCAGCATCGAGAGATCCACCCGGTCGTCCGCGTGGACGCGCCGGTTGAGCTCCCGTATCGCCGTGGTGTCCGGGTCCCGCGCCTCCGGATCGGTGACCCGGCCGAAGAAGACGGTGTTGTCCAGCACGATCAGTCCGCCGGGCCGGACGAGGGCGAGAGCGTCCTCGTAGTAGGAGGGGTGGTTGCGCTTGTCCGCGTCGATGAACACCAGGTCGACCGTGTCCGCGCCACCGTCGGCGACGAGACCGGCGAGCGTCCTCCGGGCGTCGTCGATGCGCACTTCGATGCGGTCCTCCACCCCGGCACGTTTCCAGTACGGACGGCCGATGTCCGGCCATCTGGCCGTGATGTCGCAGGTCACCAGGCGTCCGCCGGAAGGCAGCGAGCGTGCCATGCACAGCGTGCTGTAGCCCGTGAACGTGCCGATCTCCAGTACGGAACGGGCACCGGTCAGGGCGACCAGCAGCGTCAGGAGCTGTCCCTCCTCCGGCATGACCTGCAACGTCCGCCCCATCGGGTAGGTCACCGTCTCCTCGCGGAGTTCGCGCAGGATCTCGTCCTCCTGGAGCGAGACCTCGCGCACATAGGCGAGCAGTTCCGGCGGGAAGCCGGTCTGGTCAGCCATCCGTCCGCCGCCCTTCGCCCTTGTGGCCGCCACGTCGGCCGAGCCGTACGGGGAGCCGTTCGAGCCCGCGCATCACCACGCTGAACCGCCACTCCAGTTGCTGGTGCGGCACCGCGAGATCGATGCGGTCGTACCTGTCCAGCAGCTTGGTGAAGGCGATCTGCGCCTCCAGCCGGGCCAGGGGCGCACCGAGGCAGTAGTGGATGCCGTGGCCGAAGGCGAGATGGCCGCCGGTCTCACGGCCGATGTCCAGCACGTCGGGGTTGTCGTAGACGCATGTGTCGTGGTTGGCGGAGTCGATGCTGAGGATCACGAACTCGCCCTCCGGGATCTCCACCCCGCCGATTTGTACGGGCTCCGTGGTGAACCGCAGTGTCGCCTGGTTCACCGGGCTGTCGTAGCGGAGGAACTCCTCGACCGCCCTGGGCAGTTGCGACGGGTCCGCGCGCAGCGCCGCGAGCTGGTCCGGATGGGTCAGCAGGGCGAGGAGGCCGTTGCCGATCAGGTTCACCGTCGTCTCGTGCCCGGCCGCCAGCAGCAGGCAGGCCATCGACACCAGTTCGTCCTCGCTGAGCCGGTCTCCGGAGTCCTGGGCATGGACCAGCGCGGACAGCATGTCCTCCCGCGGTTCCTTCGCCTTGGCCGCGACCAGGCCGTACAGGTACCGCTCCATCGCTGCCGAGGCCTCGTTGACCACCTCTGGGGGCAGAGCCGACACGAGCGTGTTCGACCACGACCGGAACATCTCCCGGTCGGCCTGGGGAATGCCCAGAAGCTCGCAGATCACCTTGACCGGCAGGGGGACGGCGAAGGCCGCCAGCAGGTCGGTGTGGGTCTCGCCCTCCAGCGCGTCCAGCAGCTCGTCACAGATCTCACCGATGCGGGGCCGGAGCCGCTCCACGGCCCGCGGGGTGAACGCCTTGTTGACGAGGGTGCGCAGTCTGCCGTGTCCCGGCGGATCCGTGTTGAGCATGTGGTGCAGCAGGGACTGCCCGAACACGCTGTCGCTGCCGGACAGGGAGTACCGGTCCAGCAGCTCGGCGACCCGGCGCGAGTCCTTGGCGAATCTCGGGTCGGCCAGTACCGACCGGACCTCCGCGTGGCCGGTGACCAGCCACGGCCGGAAGCCGGACGACATGACCGTCTGACGGACCGGGACGTCTGTCATGACGCTCCTCCTCGCGTGAGCCAGGATGCGAGCGCGGCAGCGGTCGTCGCCGCGTGGTCGCGCATCATCGTCGCGTGATCGCCGGGAACGGTGAGCGTCTCGGCCACCCCGTCCGGCCCTTCGGGGATCTCCCCGCCGGCGGCGTCGAGGTGCGGCTGTTCCGCCGCGCGCAGCAGTACGGCCGATACCGTGACCGCCCGTGGTTCCCACTGCTGGAAGAGCCGCAGGTACCGCCCCATGGCGGTGAGTTCCGCGCTGTCGATGTCCAGCGTCCGCAACAACGGCGCGTTGGCCGTCATCAGTTCGTCGAAGACCTGGTGGGCTTGGTGCGGGTCCGGCCGGAAGGTGTCCACCAGCGCCAGACCGCACGGAGTGCGGCCGATGTCCGCCAGGTGCGCCGCCACCTCCTGGGCCACCCAGCCGCCGGAGGAGTAACCGAGCAGGACGAACGGCGCGTCACCGGCGCACTCCAGCACCGTGGCCGTATGTGCCCGGATCAGAGCCTCCCTGTTCTCGGGCAGATCCTCCCCGCTGCCGAATCCGGGATGCGGCAGCACCCACAGCTCCTGCCTGCCGCGGAACGGCGCGGCGAACTGGACGAACTGGTGGGCCCCGGCCGGTGTGACGAACGGAGGGAAGCAGATCAGCACGGGCCGCCCGGGGCCCCGCGCCAGGTGCAGGGGGGAGGCCCGGACCCGCTGTTCCCCGGGGCTGCGGAAACTCGGGCGCAGTTCCGCGGCTTCCTCGAGCATGGGTACCGCCCTCATGGCTCTGCCGTTCTCGCAGGCTCGGCGATAGAGCTCCACCAGGGTGTCGGCCGGACGCTCCCCTGTGCCGTTCCCACCGGGGCCGAGCAGCGCGGAGCGCAGATGGTCCGCGAGCAGTGCGGGCGACGGGTACGTCAACGCCAGGCTGGTGGGCAGTTTGAGGCCGGTGGCGGCGGACAGCCGCTTGCGCAGCTGGACGGAGGTCAGTGAGTCGAGGCCCAGTTCGGTGAACCGGTCCGCGGGCTCCACGTCCTCCGCCGAGTCGTGGCCGAGGACGGTCGCGATGTGGCCGCGGACCAGGTCGAGAAGCGCCTGCTTCTGGTCCTGGGCGGAGAGCCCGGCCAGGTCGCCGGCCAGGTCGGCGGCAGCGACGGGCGGCTCCTCCGGCTCCCGGGAGCGCGCCGTCGGCACAGGCTTGCGGTGCTGGGCGTGCCAGGCCGACAGGAGCGGAAGAGCCGGTTCGAGCACGGCGACGTCGTCCGTGCCGACGCCCATGGCCGCGGCGAGCGCGGGCAGGTCGGAACGCTGGACCAGGTCCCAGAACTCGCCGTCGGCGGTGTGCTGGCCACCCGCCCCCAACGGCACGTACTCCGGCCAGTACGGCTTGCGCTGGAAGGGGTAGGTCGGCAGATCGACCCTCCGGGGGCTGCTGCCGGCGAACGCGGGCTCCCAGTCCACCTCCACACCGCGGACGTACATCTCTGCGGCGGCGAACAGGAACCGGTCGAGGCCACCCTTCGCGCGGTGCAGCGTGTCGCCCACCACGGGGTCGGCGTCGGCGGTGTCCGCGATCGCCTCGATCATCTCCACGAGCAGGGGGTGCGGGCTGATCTCGACGAACGCCTCGTGGCCGCGGGTGATGAGCTGACGCACCGCCGTTTCGAAACGGACCGTCTGCCGGGCGTTGCGGTACCAGTAGTCGGCGTTCAGCTCGGTGGTCTCCAGGAGATCGCCGGTGACGACGGAGAAGAACGGGATGTGCCCCGGCTTCAACGAGATCCCGTCGAACGCCGCCAGCAGGCCGTCACGCAGGGCGTCGACCTGGGCCGAATGGCCGGCGCCGGTCGCGGCACGGATGAGGCGCGTCCGGACGCCCTCGCCACCGAGCTCGTGCAGCAGGGCGTCGACGGCCTCCGGGTCACCGGAAACGGTGAGGGAGGACGGCCCGTTCTCCGCGGCGACGGAGAGCCGGTCACCGAACGCCTCCAGCCGGCGGTGGAGCTGCTCGGCGGGCATCGCGACGGCCGCCATGGCGCCCTTGCCGTGCAGCGGCATCAGCGCGTCGATGCGACGGGCGATGAGCCTGGCGGCGTCCTCCAGCGTGAGGGCTCCGGCGATGTGCGCCGCGGCGATCTCCCCCTGCGAGTGCCCCACCACGGCGGCGGGCTGCACCCCGTAGGACTGCCACAGGCGCGTGAGCGCCACCATCACCGAGAACAGCACCGGCTGGACCACTTCGCCGCGGTCGAGCGACGGCGCCTTTGGTGCCTGCCGCAGTACGTCGATGACGGACCAGCCCATCAGCGGTGCGAACGCGCGCGAGCACTCCTCCAGGGCCGCCGCGAACGTGGGCGAGGAATCGAGGAGTTCCACCCCCATGCCCGCCCACTGCCCGCCTTGCCCGGGGTAGACGAAGACGGGCCTGCCCAGATGGTGCCGCGCGAGGCCACTGACGACGTCAGCCGAGGGCTCTGCCTGCTCGACGGCGGCCAGTCCCTCGCACAGCTGCTCGCGGTCCCGTCCCACCACCACCGCACGGTGCGGCAGCGCGGACCGGGATGTGACGAGGGACCAGCCCATATCGGCGATGCCGACGTCCGCGTCCGGCCCCGCCCGGCCGCGCAGGTTGCGGGCCTGCGCGCGCAGCGCGGCACGGCCCTTGCCGGACAGCACCCATGGCACGACGGCGGGTGTCACGCGCTCCTCACCCGGCTG
Source organism: Streptomyces sp. NBC_01775 (assembly GCF_035917675.1). Taxonomy (NCBI): domain Bacteria; kingdom Bacillati; phylum Actinomycetota; class Actinomycetes; order Kitasatosporales; family Streptomycetaceae; genus Streptomyces; species Streptomyces sp. NBC_01775. Next base: position 596,916 of record NZ_CP109104.1, read on the forward strand.
CTCCGGCTCCGGTGCGGCCGGGACGGGGGCCGGAGCGGGGGCCTCCTCCAGGATCACGTGCGCGTTCGTACCGGCCCCGCCTATGGACGACACGGCGGCGCGGCGGGGGTGTTCCCCGGCGGGCCATGGGCGGGCCTCGGTCAGCAGGCGTACTCCTCCGGAAGACCAGTCCACGTGCGAGGACGGCTCCTCCGCATGCAACGTCCGGGGCAGCACACTGTGCCGCATCGCCTCGACCATCTTGATCACACCGGCCACACCCGAAGCGGCCTGCGTATGCGCGATGTTCGACTTCACCGACCCCAGCCACACCGGCCGATCCGCCGACCGCCCCCGCCCATACGTCTCCAGCAACGCACCCGCCTCGATCGGGTCCCCCAACCGCGTCCCCGTCCCATGCGCCTCAACCGCATCCACCTCCACCGCCGAGACCCCCGCACCGGCCAACGCCGCACGAATCACCCGCACCTGCGCCGGACCATTCGGCGCCGTCAGACCATTCGACGCCCCGTCCTGGCTCACGGCGCTGCCGCGCACCACCGCCAGAACCCTGCGACCCTCCCGCAACGCATCCGACAAACGCTCCACCAACACCACACCAACACCCTCACCCCACCCCGTACCATCCGCCGACTCCGCGAACGCCTTGCACCGACCGTCCACCGACAGGCTGCGTTGCCGTGCGCCCTCGACGAAGACCCGCGGGGAGACAATCACCGCGGCGCCACCGGCGAGGGCGAGGTCGCACTCGTGGGACCGCAACGCCTGACACGCCTGATGCAACGCCACCAACGACGACGAACACGCCGTATCCAACGTCACCGCAGGACCCCGCAGCCCCAGCGTGTACGCCAACCGCCCCGACATCACGCTCTGGCCGTTGGCGGCCAGCAAGTACCCCTCGTCGGCTTGGGGACTGCGGTCCAGCAAGCTCAGGTAGTCGTCGCCGGACGCGCCGACGAACACACCCGTCGACGTGCCGTGGGCCGACGTGGGTGCGATGCCGGCCTTCTCGAAGGCCTCCCACGCCGTCTCCAGAAGCAGCCGCTGCCGCGGGTCCGTCATCAGCGCCTCGCGCGGGGAGATCCCGAAGAACGCGGGGTCGAACCCGGCGGGGTCGTCCAGAAAGGCGCCCTCGCGCACATAGGAGGTGCCCTGCTGATCGGGGTCCGGGTCGTACAGGCTCTCCAGGTCCCATCCGCGGTCCGCCGGGAAACCCGTCACCGCGTCACGGCCGGACTCCACCAGCTCCCACAGATCCTCCGGAGAAGCCACCCCACCGCCGTACCGGCACGCCATCCCCACAATCGCGATCGGCTCCCGCGCGCGCTCCTCCAGCTCGTGCACGCGCTGTTTGGCATCGCGCAGGGCCGCGGTGGCCCGCCTGAGGGAATCAAGGGTCCTCGCGTCTTCCGCCACGTCAGTTCACCTGTCTGATCGCATCGATGTCCTGGGCCGGTCCCGGGTCACGGTGTGCCCAGTTCGCCGTCGAGGAGGTCGAGCAGCTCGTTGACACCGGCCGCTTCGAGGTCGTCCGCTGTCCGGTCGTCCGCCTCGGACCGCCGCGCGCCTCCCCACTTCCGGACCAGGCCGGTGAGCCGGGCCTCGATGGCGCGGCGTTCCTCCGGCCCGTGGGAGGCGGCGGTCAGCGCCTGCTCGAGCTCGTCGATCCTCAGCAACGTCTCGTCGGCCACCGGCTCCTCCGGGACCAGCCGGGTACGCAGGAAGGCGACGAGCTCGGTGGCGGTGGGGTGGTCGAACACGACCGTGGCGGGCAGCCGCAGACCGACCGCGGACCCGAGCTGGTTGCGCAGCTGCACGGCCGTCACCGAGTCCAGGCCCGCGTCCAGGAACGTCTGCCGCGGGTCCAAGGCCTCGGGCTCGGAGTGCCCGAGCACAGTGGCCACCTGGGTGCGGACCATGTCGAGAAGCAATCTGTCCTGTTCCTGCCGTGAGGATCCCGCCAGCCGGTCCGCGAGCGACGACGGCTGCTGCCCGCTGGAGACGTCCTGTTCCCCGGCGGCGCCGTGCAGTGTCTCGACCGCTTCCCACGCCTCGGGCAGTTCCCGCAGCAGCGGGCGCCGACGGGCCAGGGCAAAGCCGGTGACGAACCGCTCCCAGTCCATGTCCGCGACCGTCACCAGGGTCTCGTCGGCGTCCAGGCTGTACTGCAACGCCGCGAGCAGCTGCTCGGGTTCCAGCACATGGACGCCCCAGCGGTGCAGCGTCTCGTCCGCCGCCTCCTGCCGGGTCAGCCCCGCCTCGGCCCACGCGTCCGCCGGCAGCCCACGGCGACGCAACGTCTCCTGCGCGGCGTCACGGACCGCCATGCCGTCGCCCGCCCAACCGCCCCAGGCGATTGCCGTGGCGGGCAGACCGTGTGTCCGACGGTGCTGCGCGAGCGCCTCCAGGTACGTGTTCGCCGCGCCGTAACTGCCGTGCCGCCCCACCCCCCACGTCGCGGTGACGGCGGAGAACAGCACGAAGGCGTCCAGGCCGAGGTCCTCGGTCAGCTCGTGCAGATGCCGCGCACCGACGGCCTTGGCCTCCACGATGTCGGCGAGGTCCGCGGGGCTCGTGTCCTCCAGCTCCTGGAGCCGGCCCACCCCCGCGGTGTGGAAGACCGCCGACAGCGGCAGATCCTCCGGTACGGCGGCCAGCACCCGGCGCAGGGCCTCCCGGTCGCGTACGTCGCAGGCCGCCACGGTCACCCGGGCGCCGAGCGCTTCCAGTTCGCGCACCCGTTCCGGCATGCCGGGAGCCGCGTCGCCGCGCCGCCCGAGCAGCAGCAGGTGCGGGGCCCCGTCGCGGGCGAGCCGGCGGGCCACGTGCCCGGCCTGCACCCCGGTGCCCCCGGTGATCAGTACCGTGCCGTCCGGCCGGGGACGCCAGGTGTGCGGGCGGTGCGAGGCGTCGCGGGGTGCCCGGACCAGGCGGCGGACGTGCACCCCGTTGTCGCGGATCGCGAGATGGTCCTCGTCGGTGGCCGCACCGAGCACTCCGGACAGGTGCCGGAACACCCCGGCGTCCAGCGCGGGCGGCAGGTCGACCAGACCGCCCCACCGCTCCAGGTGCTCCAGGCCGACGACCCGGCCCAGCCCCCAGGTCAGCGCCTGCGAAGGGTGGTCCAGCGGATCCTTCCCGCCGACGGACACCGCCCCCCGGGTGAGCAGCCACAGCGGCGCCCGCACCCCGGCGTCACCGAGGGCCTGCCCACACGCCAGCGTTCCGGTGACGCCCGCCGGTATGCCCGGGTGCTCCGGGTCGGGCTCCTCGTCCAGCGCCAGCAGCGACACGACGCCGGAGATGTCCGACGCCCGCAGACCGGCGCTGTCGAGCGCGGAGCGGAGCCTGCCGAGCAGTTCCTCCCGCCGCTCTCCGACGGTTGTCACCAGCGGCAGCACCACGGCACCGCTGTCGGACAGCCCGTCGAGCAGCTCGCGCCCCCACTCGTCCGCGGCCCGGCTGTCGGGGATGACGGCGAGCCAGCTCCCCGACAGCCGCCGGCCGGTGAACTCCGCCGGCGACCAGGTGACGCGGTAGCGCAGCCGGTCGAGCGCGGCACTCGCGCGGTCCCGAAGCCGCCAGGCGGTGAGCGCGGGCAGTGCCTCCCGCAGCGAAGCCGCCTCCCGCTGCTCCGCGACCTCCAGCAGTGCCGACAGCTCCGCCGGGTCGCCCCCCTCGACCGCCTGCCAGAACCGCTGTTCGGCGGGCGAGCCGTGGGCCGCGGCGTCCGGGGAACGCCGTACCTTCTCCGGCCAGAACCGCTGCCGCTGGAACGGGTACGTCGGCAGTTCAGCGCGGCTGCTGGGGACGCCCACGAACGCCGGTTCCCAGTCGACCGGTGTGCCCGCGACGAAGACCGCGGCCAGGGAACGGTACAGCTGGTCCAGGCCGCCGTTGTCGCGCTGGAGGGTGGCCGCGACGAGCAGTTCGCCGTCCACGGCGTCGGCGTTCTGCTCCAGCGCGTCCGTCAGCGCGGGGTGCGCGCCGACTTCGAGGAAGCCCCGGTACCCCTGCTCGGCCAGTGCGACGACCGCCGGTCCGAAGCGGACCGTCTCCCGCAGGTTGCGGTACCAGTAGTGCCCCTCCAGCTCCGGCCCGTCCTGCCAGGCCGTGTCCACCGTGGAGAAGAAGGGAATCCGTGCGGTGGCCGGCCGCACCGGTGCGAGCGCCTCTTCCAGTTCGGCCGACAGGTCCTCGATGTGCCGGGAGTGCGCCATGAACTCCACGCCCGGCACCCGCCAGCGCACCACGCGGTGCGCGGAGAGCTGACGCTCCAGTTCGGTCAGCGCGGCGTCCTCCCCCGAAACCGAGACGGAGGAGGGCCCGTTGACCGCCGCGATCGCCAGACGGTCCCCCCAGGGGACGATCATCTCCCGCACCCGGTCCGGAGGAGCCATCACCGACACGATCCCGCCCGTACCGGCCACCTTCAGCAGCGAACGGCTGCGCGCCACCACCACACGCGCGCCGTCGTCCAGCGACAGCGCACCGGCCACGCATGCCGCGGCGACCTCACCCTGCGAGTGGCCGAGCACCGCGCCCGGCTCGACCCCGAAGGCGCGCCACGTCCTGGCCAGCGCCACCATCACCGACCACAGCACCGGCTGGACAACGTCCACACGCTCCAGCGCCTCGGCGTCCGCCAGCACCTCGAACAGGTCCCAGTCCACCCACGGCCGCAGGGCCGCCGCGCACTCCTCCATCCCCTGCGCGAACGCCGGCTCCGAGCGGAGCAGGTCCCGGCCCATCCCCACCCAGTGCGAGCCCTGGCCGGGGAACACGAACACGGGGGCGGCGGTGTGACCGGCTGCGCCGCGGAGCACATGCGCCGCCGGGACCCCAGCGGCCAGCGCCTCCAGCCCGGACACCAGACCGGCGCGGTCCTCGCCGACGACGACCGCCCGGTGCTCGAAGACGGACCTGTTCCTCACCAGCGCGGCGCCCAGTTCCGCGACGTCCAGGTCCGGGTCCTCCCCGACCCTGGCCAGCAGCCGCGCCGCCTGTTCCCGGAGCGCCGGCTCGGTCCTGCCGGACAGCACCCATGGCACGACGGCGGGTGTCACGCGCTCCTCACCCGGCTGCTCCGGCTCCGGTGCGGCCGGGACGGGGGCCGGAGCGGGGGCCTCCTCCAGAATGACGTGCGCGTTCGTGCCGCTGACGCCGAACGAGGACACGGCGGCGCGGCGGGGGTGTTTCCCGGCGGGCCATGGGCGGGCCTCGGTCAGCAGGCGTACTCCTCCGGAAGACCAGTCCACGTGCGAGGACGGCTCCTCCGCATGCAACGTCCGGGGCAGCACACCGTGCCGCATCGCCTCGACCATCTTGATCACACCAGCCACACCCGAAGCGGCCTGCGTATGCGCGATGTTCGACTTCACCGACCCCAACCACACCGGCCGATCCGCCGACCGCCCCCGCCCATACGTCTCCAGCAACGCACCCGCCTCGATCGGATCCCCCAACCGCGTCCCCGTCCCATGCGCCTCAACCGCATCCACCTCCACCGCCGAGACCCCCGCACCGGCCAACGCCGCACGAATCACCCGCACCTGCGCCGGACCATTCGGCGCCGTCAGACCATTCGACGCCCCGTTCTGATTCACGGCGCTGCCGCGCACCACCGCCAGAACCCTGCGACCCTCCCGCAACGCATCCGACAAACGCTCCACCAACACCACACCAACACCCTCACCCCACCCCGTACCATCCGCCGACTCCGCGAACGCCTTGCACCGACCGTCCACCGACAGGACACGCTTGCGGGAGAACTCGACGAACGCTTCCGGGGTCGAGAGCACCGACGCGCCGCCGACGAGGGCGAGGTCGCACTCGTGGGACCGCAACGCCTGACACGCCTGATGCAACGCCACCAACGACGACGAACACGCCGTATCCAACGTCACCGCAGGACCCCGCAGCCCCAGCGTGTACGCCAACCGCCCCGACATCACGCTGGCGGCGTTACCGGTGATCACATAGCCCTCGCCGGCCTCCGGGATCTCGTCGAAGGCGTAGCGATAGTCCTGGTAGTTGGTGCCGATGAACGTGCCGGTGGCCGTCCCCTCCAGGCTTCTCGGGTCGGTCCCGCAGCGTTCCAGCGCCTCCCACGCGGTTTCCAGCAACAGGCGCTGCTGGGGGTCCATGACCGCGGCCTCACGTGCGGACACGCCGAAGAATCCGGCGTCGAAGCCCGCGATGTCGTCCAGGAACGCTCCCGCCCGGGTGTAGGACCTGCCCCTCCGGCCGGAGTCGGGGTCGTAGAGGTTCTCCAGATCCCACCCGCGGTCCGCCGGGAAACCCGTCACCGCGTCACGGCCGGACTCCACCAGCTCCCACAGATCCTCCGGAGAAGCCACCCCACCGCCGTACCGGCACGCCATCCCCACAATCGCGATCGGCTCGCCGCTCCACGCCGGTGGCCGGGCGGGCGCCGACGAGTCCGCCGCGGGCCGGTCCGAGAGACGTTCCCCGAGGTGGCGGGCGACCGCGAGCGGGGTCGGGTAGTCGAAGAACACCGTGGGCGACAGGTCGACACCGGTTGCCCGGGTGAGCTGGTGTCGCAGCGTCTCCCGCGCCTCCTGCTTGATCCCGATCTCCCGGAAGGGCCTGTTGTCGGCGATCCCCGGCCCTGGCGTACCGCCCAGCGCGGAGATCATCCGCTCACGTACCAGGTCCAGCAGGATCCTGGTACGGCGTTCACCGGACTCACCGGCAAGCCGCTCCCGCAACTCGGCGGCGGTCGACCAATGACTGTTCACCACATACCTTCCGCTCGATCGAACGGGGTCAGCGGGCGCCGGCTGACGGTTCGAGCGTGTTCGTGCCGCGTTCCCGCGCGTTGACGAGCACCGCCATGTTGCCCACGGGGTGCGCGTTGTCGAACAAGAGCTGGTGCAGGGAGCCGATGTCCTCGAACCGCTCACAGGTCGAGAGGCAGGGATCGAGCAGGCCCGCGTCCACCAGGCTCACGACATCCCGGAACTGACGGGCGTTGGCACCGTGCGAGCCTTGCAGCCGCTTGGAGCGCATCCACAGATGCCGAAGGTCGATGGTTCCGTCGAAGCCGGTGGTCGCGCCGCACGTCACCACCATGCCGCCGCTGGCGCACAGGTAGACAGAAGTGGGCAGTGTGTCGCGTCCCGGATGCTCGAAGACGATCTGCGGCGACTTCTTGGCCCCGACGATCTCCCAGATCTGTTTCCCCATCGCCCGCGCGCCTTTCAGGAACTCCGCCGTGGCCTCCATGTCGTCGATCGCGGGCAGCCTGCCCCAGTGGTCGAATTCAAGACGATTGATGACGCCTTTCGCGCCAAGGTCACGACAGTACTGGGCGCGGGCCTCGCCGGAAGCCACGGCGATAGGCACTCCGCCGGCCATTTTGACCAGCTGAATGGCCATCGATCCCAGGCCGCCGGCACCGCCCCAGATCAGCACCGGATCGCCAGGCTGCACCGTATTGCCCTGCCAGCCGAACAGCTGCCGGTAGGCGGTGGAGGCACACAGCACGAAGCCCGCGGCTTCTTCCCAGGACAACTTCTCCGGCATCGGATGACACTGATAATCCCGCACCAAGCAGAATTGGGCGAAGGAACCGTAGTTGGTCTCATAGCCCCAGGCACGACCGCTCTTGGATGTCGCGACATCAGCGCCGAGCATGATGTCTTCGTCCTTCTCGTCGTATTGCCCGCCGGAGAGCACTACGCGGTCGCCGACCCGGACGTGCCGCACCCCCTCCCCCACCGCCCACACCACACCGGAGCCATCGGTGCCACCGATATGGAAGTCCTCCGTGAGCCCCTGGCGTTGCCGCATGCCGATGACGTCGACGGGCAGGCCCAGGGATGCCCAGACGTTGTTGTAGTTGATCCCGGCTGCCATCACGTACACCAGCACTTCGCCCGCTCCTACCGCGGGCACGTCGACGACCTCGGTCCGGAAGGCCTGCTTCGGAGGGCCGTACCGCTCCTGGCGTATCACCGAGGCGTACATCCGCTCGGGCACCTCGCCCAGTGGCGGCGTCTCTCCGAACTCGTAAAGGGATTTCGGCATGGCTTCTCCTCTTTCCGGCGGTCGCTCCGGATCCCGAGCGACGCCGATAGGTCCGGGGAATACAGACGGGCTGTCACGGCCGACCTGGCGCCGTCCCGTCCCCATGAGCCGGAGGGTGCGGGCGAGGGAACGGCCCGTTACCGAAAACGAGCACCGTGGACCTGCGCAGGCCGAGAGGCTGCCGCCCGGCAGCCGGGTATTCGGACTCGGTGACAGTGAAGATGTGTTCCGTACGGACGGCGCGTCGAAGGGATCGCCGGTCGGCACGGTGCTTGCTGCAAACCGCTGCCGTCGCGATTCCGCGCAGGAAAATACGACGCCCGACCGACAACTATCCCTCTGCGCTTGGGAAGAGATCCGATCGTCAGCGGTTTCTCATCATGATGTCGGGACGTCGGGCCCCGGGGGTGAGACCTTTGGTTTCACCGGACGAAGTGCCATCCGAAAGTTTTCTCTGCGACTCGCCCATCTCAGCTCCCAGAATTCTCCGCTCACCGGGCATCCAGTTGCCTTCGCGCAGCCCATCCTCTACGAAGCCCCCCGGCCCTGTCCACAAATCGAAACTGCAGCAACAGGCCTGACAAGTTGATGCCACGCCGACCTCGGCGCCGCGAGTTTGGACAGGGCCGGACGGCCTGTCAGGACCTTCCCCGGACCACGCACCGGTCAGCGTTCTCCCGGCCCACCCGCCGGTCCTGGAGCCGAAAACGAGTGTGGCCGTGCCGACCCCGCGGAAGCGGAGAACGGGCACGGCCAAAGAAGCCGGTCGGCGCCGACCGGGCGGTCAGAGCCAGCCGGAGCGAGCGGCCTGCACGCCGGCCTCGAACCGGCTTCGCGCGTTGAGCCGTCGCATGAGGTCCGCGACTCTCCTGCGCACGGTGCGCAGGGATACACCGAGCCGTCGGCTGATGAACTCATCGGTGTTGCCCATGGCCAGGAAGTGCAGCAACTCCCGGTCACGGCGGCACAGTCCCCTGGTGTCCACATGAGACGCCTCGTGCCAGGGAGTGGCCGCCTTCCAGAACTGCTCGAAGAGGGACCGCATGGCGGCCACGGCCCCCTGACTGCGCAGTTCGAGTGCGCCCGCCTGACAGTTGTCGGGGTCGAGGGGCACCAGGGCAACCTCGTTGTCGACGGTCACCACCAGCATGGGCAGCGTGGGGACTGTGCGGGTCAGCCCTCCATAGGACGCCAGCCAGCGCACGTGGCGCAGGGCTGCCGGATCGTTCCGGAAGCTTTCCTGGTAGATGGTCCGGATGGAGACTCCCCGCTCCAGAGCCTTCTGTTCGAGAGTCTTGCCGGCCTCCGTGGTGTCCGCCGCCTGCACACCGGTGGGGGCAAGAGAGAGACACTCGTCCCGCGCCTGGTCCGTCAGTTCTTCCAGACGCTTGTGCACGACGTCGGCGCCGACCAGTCTGTGCACCACTTCGGGGGCGTAACCGGATTTGTTCGCGTATCGCGCGGTCAGTGACGACACCGCCGCGCGCGTGGCTTCGAGTTTCCGCTGTCGGGAACTGAGTTCGAGCTCGTGCTGGGCGAGCAGACCGGTCAGGCGCACTTCAGGGCTCACCGGCTGTACATCGTCGGGGGATTTCGTGCTCCGGTGCAGGAGTTGGAGGTCTGCGAGTTCATCGAACGCGCGGCGCACCTCGCACTCCGACAGGCCGGACAGTCGGGCGACCTTCTCGATCTCCGCGCGGGGATGTTCGAGGGTGACCCGGTAGACCATCTCGACGTCCGCGCTCAGTCCCAGGACTTCAAGCACGGCATGCCCTCAGATCCGCCGATCGGCCTCCCGCCCTGGACTCAGGGGTTAATGCACCGTTGAGAAACGGCGACCGATGTTCACGCTGCCCCTCGCTCGCAGGGGCGTCGCGCGGGAAGGCGATGGCCTTGGCGCGGAGAGGGGCTAAGGCCCCGTCCACGTGCGCGGGGTCCGATTCGGTTCGGCGGTACCGCCAGGCCGGCCGCAGAGGTGCGGCGAGCTCCGGGCGCGGCCGATCGATCGTTCCCACGACGCCCCGGGCGTCGCGCGGGGCCACAGAAGGCCCCACCTCCCTGCCGCGGAGCCGACCGGTCAGCGCGTGGCGGCGGTCACGGCACATGATGTCCGAGCCGAGCAGGGCACATATGCGATCGAATCGGAAAGGAAATTCACTCACGGTAAGCCTCCTTCAGAATTTTCTCGCGAATTCCTGAAGCGAAGACAATTGAAACACCGACCTCAGAGAGCAAGAACGCCTCGTAGATGACCCGTCACGCTCAGCAAAATAACCCGTACAAAGTCGAGTCGTTCTGCCGAAACGTTTCCCTGGGCGCCGACCGACGTGAACTTTCTTGCTTCCACGAGGAAACATGCTTCAAGGCTCAGCCTGTAATCGGCGTCATATCCACTAGCCTCCAGATGACCCCTCCTTCTTGATGGGTCTTACTGAAAACGACGTCACGCAGCACCGGCCGACTACCAGCTCGGGCAGTGCAGGAATTTTTCACGTGTGGATGACCACATGATGGAGGCCGCCACTAGCGGCCAGAAGTTAGATTCTTGTTCTCAAATCGGCGACCATCACCTTGATGTGCGCCTCAGAGGAAAGAGCGACGCCCCTCGCAGCGCCCTCGACCTCGCCCCGTACACTTCGTCCTTTCGCTATCCGATTACATTCCGGAGTCCTCGATCACCATCGAAGCAGCCCTCCGGCGGGCTATAGGAGAGCGGACGGCGGGCCTCCGTCACAACCACTTGAGCGGATGATGGCTTGTTTTGCACGCACTGGCCGAAAACCGTCCCTTGTCCATTGAAGCGAATGCCCTGTATTCATGAGGTCATACCATTTTCCCTTTTCGGGCCGACCTCCACAGACGACCCTCGAAGCGAAGGACCACGCACAATGCGCGGCCAGTCAGAACATCGCGGCGCCCATCGCTCGTTGCTCCGGAAGTTCGACCAACGCCTCAATGCACTGATTGAGGCAATATATCCCGACCCACGCAAACGTCCCGGCTTTGCCCGACTTGCCGCTGAGATCAGAGAGGCGACGGGCGGCACGATCTCCGCCACGTACCTGTGGGAACTGTCGACCGGGAAGAAACGCAACGTCACGCTTGAGCAATTGGACATACTGGCGGAGTTTTTCGGGGTACCACCCGAGTATTTTCTGAATGAAGAAGCATCCAACCGCGTCAACTCCCAATTGCCCCTGCTCTCCGCCTTGCGTGACACCAGGATCAGGAATCTGGCGCTGAGGTCCGAGGGCCTCTCCCCCTCCACTCTTGACGCATTTTTGGTCATGATCAACGAAGCGCGCAAGGTGCAGAATCTATCAGATACCAGCGACGTAGAATTTGACAACGAGGGAACACTCGAATAACCGTTGGCCTCGCATACCCCACTGGCGGCTCCAGCGAATCGCTCGACACCGTGAACGGTGGCAGACCCACTGCCCGCAATCCCTGCCCACACATGCTCCATCACCGTTACACGTGGATCAGAAAAATAGATAGCTGCTATGGGAATTTATCGAAATACGTAAGCGCTGCGAGCCAATGGCAACCAGTATGCGGCTCCCGTCCCGTTCAATATGGACGTGCCCAGCCGCAGCGCGGTGGAGCGGCACAGAAGCCCCCGCAGCCGCGCTCCCTGCCACGAGAGGCTGCGGCAGCCGGTATCCGCGGACAGCGGATCGCCTCCCGGGCGAGGAGGGGCCGCCACACCACCTACGGCACCCGCCCACAGACCCAGACAACCGCCAGTTCCTCGCGCACTCCTCGCCGGCACGACAGAAGATGACCAGGGTCATCACAGCCCGTTCCGGGCATTCACTTTCCGTGGATCACTCGCCGCTGTGGACAACACCACCGCCCCACAGTCACAGCAGCCACCAGGGCCCCGGCATGACCGGCTCGGCTGCACCAGGCGGAGGCGGGACGAACACGGATGGCGGGACGGCACGAGGACGGAGGACGGGGCGGGCGGCCCGGGACGGGCCACGTCCCCGCCCCAGCAGCCGCCCCGATCCGCAACCCCCGCAACCCCGCCCTACCGCCCTTCTCACCGCTTGAGCACGCGGGCGACCTCCGGAGAGGACGACTCCAGCGGCACCGAGCCCGACCGTACGAGCCCGAGCTGTGCGGCCTGCCTGGGCAGCAGCGCGTCCAGCATCCAGTCCGCGAGCACCCGGACCCGGTTCCCCGGCATCGTCGCCACGTGATAACCGCGGGTGACCAGGTTGGCGACCGGTCCCGACAGCGGCACGTGCAGCGGGTTCGCGGCTCCCTGCACCCCGCCGAGGTCGACCATGAAGCCCAGGTCGTGGTGCTTGTACTGGCGCATCGTCCCGTAACCATAGGTGGCAGCCACGTTCCGCGCCGCGACCTTCCCCTGCCGCACGGCGTGCTGCGCCGTCATCGGCGTGAGCTCCCCCGGCCGCGTCAGGTCGGGCACGGCAGCCGCGTCGCCACAGGCCAGGACGTCCGGATGGCCCGGAACGCGCAGGAATTCGTCGACCACCAGACGCCCTTGCTCCGTCTCCAGCCCGACGTCCTGCACCAGGGGGTCGGGCCGCACCCCCACGCACCAGATCAGCGAGCGGGTCGCGATGAACTCCCCGTTCTTCAGCAGCACTCCCTCGCTGGTCGCCTCCTTGACCGACATCTCCGTACGGACATCGACGCCGCGTTTGGTCAGCACCCTGTGCGCGGTCTTCGAGAGGCGCTTGTCCAGCTCGGGCAGGACGCGCGGCGCGACGTCCAGCAGCATCCAGCGAGGACTGCGGTCATCGCGCGGCCCGGACCTCTCGTCGCTGCGGCCGTGCTGCCGGGCCAGGGAGTCGGTGAACATCTTCCCGTGCGCCGCGACCTCCGTGCCCGTGTAGCCGGCGCCGACGACCACGAAGGTGCGACGCGCCTCGGCCTCCTCCGGGTCGTCGCTGGTGGCAGCCATGGCGATCTGTCGGCTGATGTGGTCGCGCAGGTAGAGGGCCTCCGGCATGCCGCGGAAGCCGTGCGCGTGCTCGGCGACGCCGGGAATCGGCAGCAGTTTGTTGACACTTCCGACGGTCAGCAGGAGCCGGTCGTAGCCCAGCTCACCCGTGCCACCCTCGGGGTCCGTGTAGCGCAGCCGGCGCTCGCCGAAGTCGACACCGTCCACCTCGCCGAGGACGAGCCGTACGCGGGGCAGCGTCCCGGCCAGCGATACGGACACGCGCCGTGGCTCCAGGACACCGGAGGCGACCTCGGGCAGCAGGGGCAGGTAGAGGAAGTAGTCGTTCGGGTTCACCAGCACGATCTCCGCCGCACCACGAAGCGTGCGCGACAGGGTGCGGGCCGCCTGGTATCCGGCGAACCCGGCACCGACGATCACAATGCGGGACCGGCTCACAGCCGCGACCTCCTCACGGGAGAGGGGCGGAGGCGGCACCTCCGCCCGTGGAAACTCAGGACCGCCGAGGTTCCCGCACCCCAGGCCGCCAAACGTCTCCGCTCCCGCTCACAGCTCCGGCGCCGCCGAAGAACACCCCTCCAGCCGCACATGGGAAGGGGTGCGCGAGCACCCCCTGAAGTGCTGTATTGTTCTTTGTGCGCGAGCGGCAAGGGAAAAACCCCGAGCCGAACGAGCACCGGGACGTGGCGCAGTTTGGTAGCGCACTTGACTGGGGGTCAAGGGGTCGTGGGTTCAAATCCCGCCGTCCCGACCAGCGTTTTCGCAGGTCGCATAGGCCACTTCCGCCGGAAGGCGGGAGTGGCCTATGCGTGTTCCGGGGGGTGGTGATCGCATGGTGGTCTCAGCTCCTCCCTCTCTGGCACGGCTATTGGTTGACTGCTATGCGCCATCAGGGGGTTGAGGCGCGTCGGGCGGTGGAGGTGGTCGCGAAGTGGTCGCGTCCTCCGGGCGTTGGCGCGTGGGTTGTCCGGCGTGGTCGAGGCTGCGGCTGATCTGGTCGACGGCCTGGCTGGTCAGATGGCTGTAGATGTTGGCTGTTGTCGAAAGCGTGGAGTGGCGCAGGGTCTTGGAGACGACCACCAGTGGCACGCCTTCCGTGATGGAGATCGTCGCGGCCAGGTGCCGCAGGTCGTGCAGCGTGATCACGGGGACCCCAGCCCGTGCACACAGCAGGTGGAAGTGGTTGAGGGTGTACTCCGGATGCAGCGGACGCCCATCAGCACGGTGGAAGACCAGCCCATCCGGTGACTCTCCCGCCGCGGCCCGGCGCTCCAGGGCCTGGGTGACGCGGCCGGAGAGGGCGACCCAGTTGCGGCTGGCGCGAGTCTTCGGCGCCGTCAGGACCAACCGATTGTTGTCGACAGCCGACAAGGTCCACCGCACCCGCAGCACACCCTCGTCCAAGTTCACATCCGCTCAGTGCAGCCCCAAGGCTTCACCCTTGCGGATCCCCGTACCGATGAGGAGTTCCACCAGATCCGCGGACTGCGGATCATGCGCATGACAGTAATCCAGGAACTGAGCAGTCTCGGCCATCGTCCAGATCCGCCGCTCAGCCGACGCCGGCCGGGGAATGACCGTCGGCCGCGCCGGATTGTGGATCAGCCGGTGCTGGCGCACCGCCGCGCCCAAAGCGCTGGAGAGCGTAGCCAGACACCGGTGCAACGTGACTCTCCCCCCGCCCCAGCGCCAGCTGGGCGTGCGCAAACCCAGCAATGTGCCCGTAGCAAAGATCATCCAGCCGCACCCCACCCAGGTGGGGAATCAGGCCGGCGTGCACGTAGGCGCGATAGCGCGCATAGGTGGTCGGCTTCAGACTCAGCTCTTTCGCCGCCAGCCGGCTGCGAAGGTACTCGGCCACAGTCTCGTTCGGATCGGCCCGGAATCCGGCGCCTTCCCCTTCCAGAAAGCGGCGCAGCGCTGCCTGAGCCTCTTCCCGGCTGGTAAAGCCACCACGGCGCACCGTGGCCCGTCGTCGCCCCGGATCGAACACGTCCACCGCGAAGGACCACCGGCCGTGATCCGGATCGGACATCAGGCGCGGGCAACGCGCCCCCAGCTGCCGCCGCTGCCCATCCCGGCACCGCACCGCCGATACACGCGGCCCCGATCTCGTACCGACCGCATCGCACTCACCACCGATCACCCTGGGGAGCCCTACTTCCAGTTTCGCTCAAGCCCCCCGAACCCTGCGATCACCCCGCGATCACCAGCCCCGTCATAAGCCTCTGGCCTGCGCCGACCCCTTGTCTTGCGGCCCTGTGCGGAATCGCTCGCCTTCAGTTGTGGTACGCAGCCGACGCGGCGCCGCAGGCGGTCTCAGCTCCTCACGGCGGCAGTGTGGCCCAGCGCGACGGTCGGAAGAGGCGTCAGGCCAGGCCCAGTCCCCGCCACGCACTCCGTGTGATGCGTCAATGGGCCGCCCCGCGTGGGTCAAGGGGTCGTGGGTTCAAATCCCGCCGTCCCGACCATGCTTTAGCTGGTCGAAGGCCGTTTCCATCGAGGAGTGGGAGCGGTCTTTTGTGCTCGTGGTCGTGGAGTGGTCGTCATCCGGGCGGTGCGGGCATGCAGGTCCGGGTGAGGCCGTGGTGCGACCACAGCAGCAATGGCGTCGACGCATTCGCGATCATCGCCCCCACGGTCCGCCGTCCCGCTCCTGAAGCCGTCTCGGCCTGGGCACGGAACCTGACCCACGGAATCAACACGAACCACATGCGAAAAACTTAGGTGACCCATCTGCGGCGGCCGAGTCGTCGGCACCCCAGCGCACCCGAGAAACCGACGGGCCCGGGCTTCACGTCTCCGGGCGGCCCCACCCCGCAGCCCTGGCGGGACCCTTGCGCGTCAAGGTGGCCAGGCATCCCCATCCACCCACTGCCGCACTTGATCGCCTAAAGATCCGTAGTATCAGTGCTTATCGAGCAACTTCACAGGGCGGGTGTGGCGGTGGGCGGAAGAACGTCGCGGATCATCGAGGACGTAGCGATCAGCCAGCGTGACGAGGACCGGTTCGATCATGCCTCGGTCGCGCGCGAGCTCGCCGACATCACCCGCAACTCCAAAGAGGCCCTGGCTATTGGCCTGCTGGGCCGCTACGGCACCGGCAAATCGTCGGTCGTACGGCTGCTGAAGGACGAACTGTCAAACGACATCGACTACCCGTCCATGGAGGCGGAGCAGCTGCTTGCCGAGGTCCGCACCCGGCAGGAGCTGCCGGGTCATGTGAAGCTCAACGGAGAAACGCCGCTGCACCAGTGGCCTCTCGCCTGGGCCCTGCAGCAGTTCGCCCTCGAGCGTTCATCGGTCGACTCCGCCTCGTAATGCGTAGTCACGACGCCGCCGTTGCCGCAGAGAGCGGAGCGCAGCTGAGTAGTTTCGGTCAGCTTGAGACCTGACTCGCCACACGTGATAGGAGTCAACGAGACGTACGGGCGCGCGCCGGGTAGCCGGTGCGCGCCCCGCGGCGGCGGGAACGGCCCGTCCGCGTCCGGGATCACCAGGGCGGGCTGGGCAGATCCGAAGCCCGCAGTCGGCGAACAGCGAGTCCGGCCTGCGTCGCGGGTGGCGGCCCCGCCGCGGATGGGCGGGATCGCGTCCAGGAGTGGCATCAGCTGGGTGACGTCGTTGCGGTTACCGCCGGTGAGGAGGACCGCGAGCGGGTGCCGTGCCCGTCGGTGATCAGATGGTGCTTGGAGTCTGCCCGGCCCCGGTCGACCGGCGAGGAGCCCGTGTTGTGGATCCCCTTTTAGGGCCCTGACGTGGGAGGAGTCGACCACGCAGCGCGACCGGTTGAGCCGGGCTGCCGCGTTCAGTCCGGCCAGTAGCGCCTCGTGGAGCCGCTACCAGACGCCGGCCTGGTTCTAGGGCCTCGACCACCTTCAACGTCGCCCCGACGGCTGGCGACCGGCCTCGTCGGCATCAACCAGACCGTACCCTCCAACGCCGCAGCCCCGTTCGGCGGCGTCAAGCAGTCTGTCCTTGGCCGCGAGTGAAGCATCGAGAGGCGCGAGGAGTGCCAGGAGATCCGCCTCTACAACCTCACACTCCGGCCGGGCAACGGATTCGCTTGCTCGTCGCCGCATCGTCGGAATGCGGATCCATGGCCGTCCGCCGAGGCGGCGGCTTCTTACGCTCCGCCGAGCAAGCGGAAGCCAGAGCTGCTTTTCGGCAGCACGGGCGCCCTCGCGCACAGGGACACCCCGGTGCTCCCACATCGGGACACCGGGCGGGGCCAGAACGGGCCTCAGCCCTCGGGGTTTCGGCGTTGCCCGCGTAGGCCGGCCCAGTGGCGCAGGCGTTCGCTGATCTGGGCTTCGTAGCCGTTGCGGGTGGGCTGGTAGTACGTCTCGCGGTCCATGTCGTCGGGGAAGTAGTCGGCTCCGGAGAAGCCGTCTGTGGTGTCGGGGTCGTACTGGTAGTCCTTGCCGTAGCCGAGGTTCTTCATCAGACGGGTCGGGGCGTTGAGGATGTGAGCGGGTGGCATGAGGGAACCGGTGCGACGGGCGGCGCGGTGTGCGGCGTTGAAGCCGCGGTAGACGGCGATGGACTTGGAGGCGGTGGCGAGGTAGACGACGGCCTGAGCGATCGCCAACTCACCCTCGGGGGAGCCCAGTCGCTCGTACACGTCCCAGGCGGCAAGCGTCTGCTGGAGGGCGTGAGGGTCGGCGATCCCGATGTCCTCACTTGCGAAGCGGACCAGGCGGCGGGCCACGAACAGGGGGTCCTCGCCGCCGTCGAGCATGCGGGCGAGCCAGTACAGGGCCGCGTCCGGGTCGGAGCCGCGCATCGACTTGTGCAGTGCGGAGATCAAGTTGTAGTGGCCCTCCTGCGCCTTGTCGTACACCGGGGCGCGCTGCTGGATGTGGTGGGCGAGCGCGGCGGTGTCCAGCGGTGTCCCGGTCTTGGGGAGGGCGTGGAGCTGTTCGGCCATGTTGAGGAGGTAGCGGCCGTCGCCGTCGGCCATGGCGATCAGGGCGTGGCGGGCGTCGTCGTCCAGGGGCAACTGGTGGCCGGTGAGGCGCTCGGCGCGGTCGAGGAGCGTGGACAGTACGGCTTCGTCGAGGCGTTTGAGGACGAGGACCTGGGTCCGGGAGAGCAGGGCGCCGTTGAGTTCGAAGCTGGGGTTCTCCGTGGTGGCGCCGATCAGGATGACCGTGCCGTCCTCGACGTAGGGCAGGAAGCTGTCCTGCTGGGCGCGGTTGAAGCGGTGGATCTCGTCGACGAACAGCAGGGTGCTCTGGCCGATGGTGCGCCGACTGCGTGCGGCGGCGAAAACCTTTCGCAGCTCGGCGACGCCGGAGAAGGTGGCCGACACCGGCTCGAAGGCCAAGTTGCCGGCGTCCGCGAGGAGCCGGGCGATGGTCGTCTTCCCGACGCCGGGCGGCCCCCACAGGATGGCGGAGCCGAGGCGCTGCTGGGCGACCATGCGGCCCAGCGGGGCGTCCGGGGCCAGGAGGTGGTCCTGCCCGACGACATCCTCCAGCTGGGTGGGGCGCAGGCGGTCGGCGAGTGGCCGGGCGGGCTCCTCGTCGAAGAGCGGCAGAGTCGGTTCCATCGGTCTCTCGGGTTGCAGGCGGAGGTGTGCGGGCGTGGCAAGCCTTGCACGGGGCACTGACAGGCGTGGGCTCAGCAGATCGTGGGCGCGCTTGCGGTGCTCATCGGGCGCGGGGGCGGTCGCGCCCGGGCAGCCGCTCGAAGACGAGGTCGTAGGAGTCCTCGACCGCGTCAGTGACCAGTCGCTTGGTGATGCCGGGTCCAGGACCGAGCGAGATCCAGTGGCGTTTGTCGAGGTAGCGGCCCGGTGTGATCGATACGTAGCGACATACTTGCGCGCGGGCGTGTTCGGGTTCGCACTTGACCGTGATGATCTGCTCGTCCGGGTCGTCGGTGACGATCAGGAACACCTTGCCCGCGACCTTGTACACGTCCAGGTGCTGGGTGAACGGGTAACCATGGTCCGTCCCGGGTAGCGCGAGGGCCGCCTGGCGGGCGGTGCCCTGGAGCCGGTCGCCGGCCGCGCTCACCGGGCCGCCCGCGTGCCGCTGCCGTAGGTATGCGGGTCAACGGGCCGCTCGGCCTTGGGCAGGTGAGCGACCACGAGCCGGTAGGAGTCGGTGACGAGCTCATCGACGAGCTCCTTGCCGACGCCGTCCCCGCCCTCCAGCGTGATCCAGTGCTTCTTGTTCATGTGGTAGCCGGGCGTGATGTGGCTGTACTGCTCCCGCAGGGCGAGGGCCTCACCGGGGTCCGCCTTGAGGATCACGACGGGACGCCCCGGGACCTCGGTCATCAGCATGAACACCTTGCCACGCACCTTGAAGACCTCCCAGTCGTAGCCGAAGGGATGCTCCAGCTGGGCTCCGGGAAGCTCCTCGGCGCAGTCGGCGGCGGTCTTGTGCAGCGTCGTTCCGTTCATGGGGCGTTGCCTTTCCTCAGAGGTGGTCGCGGAGGCACATCCCATCCTTCCCTCGAAGCCGACAAAAAGGGCAGTAGGCTGCGGACACGTGATGGTCGACAAGCGACACTCCAGCCCGAGCGGACAGGCCAGGCCGGCCGCGGTCCCGTTGTTCGGATTCCACCCCCCGGTCGGCACCCCGTACGGCCTGGAGGTGAGTACCGTCGAGGACTTCTTCGCCCAGCACGACGACTGGCCGTGGAACCCGCCCCGGCCGGGCCGCGCCACCTTCCACTACCTCATCACCGTCACCGAGGGCGAGCTGCGGCACGACGTCGACCACATCACCCGGACCGTCGCCCCCGGCCAGTGGCTGTGGGTGCGTCCCGGACACACGCAGTGCTGGCACCCGCCCGGCGCCGCCCGCGGCCCGTTCATCCTGTTCGAACCGGACGTGCTGCGGCCCGACATCGCCCGCCTGCTGGCCCCGCTCACCGCGCACGAGGCCCCTGCCGTGCTGAGCCCGCACCCCGACGACGACGCCTGGCTCCAGC
The DNA here is from genome assembly GCF_035917675.1 of Streptomyces sp. NBC_01775. Taxonomy (NCBI): domain Bacteria; kingdom Bacillati; phylum Actinomycetota; class Actinomycetes; order Kitasatosporales; family Streptomycetaceae; genus Streptomyces; species Streptomyces sp. NBC_01775. The sequence continues at coordinate 616,858 of NZ_CP109104.1, forward strand.
AGACGGCACTCCAGCTTCTGAGCGAACACCGCGCACTTGGACGCCGACCCCTCGACGTCCACCACGCCCTGCGGCGCAGCCTGCTCGAATCGCTGCTGCTGCGCCTCGCCAACGCCCCCGGGATCACACCCGCCGGCACGAGTGCCGGCAGGAGCCACGGTGACACCTACGGACGGTTCGCGGACGCCCTGGAGCTGCACTTCCGCGAACTGCACCGGGCCGCGGACTACGCCGAGCTGATCGGCTGCTCGGTCCGCACCCTCAGCCGCGCCGCCCGGGAAGCCACCGGCAAGGGAGTGCGTGAACTCATCGACGAGCGGCGCCTCCTCGAAGCCCGGCGCCTACTGGGAGACGCCCGGTGGGACGCCCGGTCCGTGGCCGTCCACCTCGGCTTCACCGATCCCTCGAACTTCGGCCGCTTCTTCCGCGACCGCACCGGTCTCACCCCGGCCGCTTTCGCGGCACGGTAGGCAACGCGCGGGTAGGGGTACCGATCGGGCTGGGGTCACACCCAGTTGGGGATGTGCTCTTCGGCGTAGCGGGCGCCGAATCCGCCGGTCGGGAGGATCTCGTGGATCGCGGCGAGATCGGCCTCGGTGAGGGTGACGTCGGCCGCGTGGGCGTTCTCCTCCATGCGGGCGACGCGCCGGGTACCCGGGATCGGGACGATGTGCTCGCCCTGCGCGAGCAGCCAGGCCAGGGCGAGCTGGGAGACGGTGATGCCCTTGGCGGTGGCCAGCCGGCCAAGTCGCTCCACGGCTTCGACGTTCTTCTCGAAGTTGCCGGGCTGCCAGCGCGGGTTGGTCTTGCGGAAGTCGGTGGCGTCGTACTCTGCCGCGGGCTTCGCGCTACCGGTGATGAAGCCGCGGCCGAGGGGCGAACGGGGAACGAAGCCGATGCCGAGCTCCTGCAGGACCGGAAAGAGCTGCTCGACGTCGCGCTCGAACAGCGAGTACTCGGTCTGCAGGACCGAGACCGGCTGGACGGCGTGCGCCTTGCGGATGGTCTGCGGGCCGGCCTCGCTCAGGCCGAAGTACTTGACCTTGCCCGCATCGATGAGCTCCTTGACGGTGCCCGCGACCGCCAAGGCCGAGTTCTCCCAGCACGGGATCGCCGGGGAACCGACCCGCATGGACCCCACGACCTGCCCGGTTACGCAGGCCGCCTCCACGACTACTTCACCGACCATCCCGACCGCTTCCGGCTCATGAGCTGGGGGCAACTGGAACTTGACGCCGGCGATTCCCTCCCCCACGACACCTTCCGGGAATCGGTGGCCAGCAAGATCGAGCAACTCCGCGAGGCCCAGGAAGCCGACCAGCTGGAGGCCCCCTGGGACCCGGTCGACATCCTGGTCCTCGTCCACCAGATCGCCACCGCCTGGGCTGCACAGCCTGACCTGCTGCCCCGTCCGGCGAGGGCCGCGCCACGTTCCTGACGGCGCGCCGAGCTGCCATGGTCGCGGCCCTCGAGCGTGCAGTTCGTGAACCAGTCGACGTGGGATCCGGTGGCGGTGCGGCAGCGGGGTGAGCGGATGCTGCCACTGACCCGGCCGACGGCATGGGTGATCGACGATGTGTCGGTGCCCAAGGACGGCCAGATGTAGGTCGGGGTAGCCCGCCAGTACTGTGAAGCGGTGGGCAAGCGCGCCAGCTGCCAGGTCGCGGTCAGTGTCCACACCGCCACCGACACCGCCTCGCGCCCGCTGCAGTGGCGGCGGTTCACCGCCGTGTTGGAAGCGATCCGCGTGCCCCGCCTCGGACCCGGGCGACCCCGCCCCGGCCCGCTCACGTCCTGGGCGACAAGGGCTACATCTCGAAAGCGATTCGAAGCTGGCTCCGCCGCAAGCGCATCACCCACACGATCCCCGAGCGGGCCTACCGGGCCCGGCGCGGCAGCCGGGGAGGCGCCCGCCAGCCTTCGACCGAGAGGCCTACAAGCACCGCAACGTCGTGGAACGCTGCTTCAACCGCCTCAAGCAGTGGCGCGCCATCGCCACCCGCTACGGCAAGACCGCCCAGTCCTTCGAAGCAGCCGTCGCCCTCGCCCCACACCTGATGTGGGCGTGAAATTTGACCACAGAACCTAGGGGGCACCGCCGTGTGACTGTAAAGCCGGTTGAACAGTTCCCATCAGGACTTGGAGCTGGGCCGACCGGGAATGTGACTGAGAATGGACTTAGAGAAACCCCCATCGACGCAGAAATCTTGGCCGGTGACATATCCTGCCAGCGGGCCGACAAGAAACTCGATCACGTTTGCGATATCCATCGGGTCGCCAATTTTCGACAGCGGGATGATTTTTTCCCTTGCCTTCTTTACTTCGGGATCGAGGTACATTTGTTCAGTCATCTGCGTGCGAGTCATGCCCGGGGATACCACGTTCACGCGGATTCCGTCAGGTGCCCATTCCAGTGCGAGTGTCTGAGCCAACATCGTGAGTGCAGCCTTGGTCGGACTGTAAGCACCCGATCCGGCATGTGGGAGCTGGCCGGACATCGAAGAGGTGAAACAGGCGGACCCGCGACTGTCCTTCAGGTGCGGGTAACTTGCTTTGGCAAGTAGCCACGCCCCGCGGAGGTTGACGGAGAACATGCCGTCCCAGTCCTCGAGGGAGAGATCCTTGAGTGCGCCAGGGTTGGCGATTCCGGCATTTGCCACCAGCGCATCCAAGCCGCCGAACTCGTCGACCACAGCGGTTACCAGCTGACCGGGCACGTCGGGATCACCCAGATCCCCTGTCAATGCAATGGCTTTGCCGCCCATCGACTGGACCGATCGGACGACCTCGTCTTGTCGCGCGTTCGCAGTAAGGCCGGATACCGCGATCATCGGCTGTTCGCCACGGGCAATCGCTGCCTCTGCGAGCCTCAGGCTTGCAGACGCGCCGATGCCGCTGCTTCCGCCACTGACCAGAACTCTCATCGCACACTCTCCTTGTATACTCCCAGCGGGCATACTCAGCAGGTCACACGTGGCAGCTGTATCTGATGCGTTTCGAAGCACTTCGACTCACACCGGTGATCGAGAAATGCCACCTTACTGTTCGACGACCCTCGGAGTCACTCTGAACCCCGAGGCATCGAAATCACTCTCCGAGATTCCAACCCTCTTCACTGAGGTCACGCATCGCCTTCGCGAATTCTTCAAGGGTATTCTCTTCGCGGATGACTTCGAGCACGACGTTGTCTACCCCGATCGTTTCGTTGACTGCTTTACACAGCTCGTTCCAATCGATCACCCCAGTGCCGATGGGGTCGTGGCCCCACGTTTCCGTACCCGTGTCGGAGATATGCATGAGCGCAACCGATCGGTGGTGCGAGCGCAGACTCGATACGGGATCCTCCCCGATGTAAGCAGCGTTCGCGACGTCGTACACGATTTTTAGTGCATCATCATTGACCGTGCCGACGATATCTATCAGTTCTCCAATCGTTGGTGCAAAGCAGTAGGGGGTGTTCTCGAAGAGGAGTCGTTTTCCCGCCCGCTTGGCCAGCGGGATCAGCTCTTCCAGGCTTTCGTGCATCCACCCGTGGACATTCTCGAGCGAGGGGGAGATCATAGGACGCCGCGTGCCGGGTGAGATCACAATTTCCGGGACATCCCAAGCTACCGCAAGATCGATCACCGACGTGATGTGCTCGATGCTCTTCCGGCGCATGCTGGCACCAGGACTGGCCAGATTGATGTCGTATCCGCCGGCATTCAAGGATCGGATCTTGGCGCCGTTCTCGTTGAGCGTCGCCAGGATTGTCGAATGCTCGGAGCTGGAGATCTCTTCCGGCCAGCAATGCGGAGAACTGATGGGAACCTCGAAGGTATTGTACCCATTCTGGACCAACTCGGATATCGCATCGATCGCCGTTGTCGACCAAAGATATGAAAAAGTGTTGATGATCATGTGGATTTCCGTTCAACCTTTGAGGTGTCCCCATCGCGCGCTCGGCAGCAGGGGCGGCTACGACCGGGATTCCTTGTATTGTTCAGGGGCTGAACTGGCAGCAGTGAGCTCTTCATACTCCGCCGCGAGCGAGTCCAGGCTTCGCTGAGCCCACGTCCCCACTGCTCGAGCCGGGCAGCAACGGCCGGCTGAACTCCCATTCCGCATCGGACAGTTCATGACGACTCCGTGCTCAGGGTGGAGCCGCTCCATCAACTGCCCATCCCGAGCCGGGCGCCGCCGGCGACATCCAGGCTCAGACCGGTCAGGTAACGGTTTGCCGGGTCAGTGAGGAAGGCGATGGTCGCCGCCACCTCCTCCGGCTCGGCGAACCGGCCCATCGGGATCTGCGCGGACCGGGCCTCGCGGGCGCGCCGGTCCCCCTCAGGGTCGCCGCCGCCGGCGCGGTCGGCGAGCTGGTCCCACATGGCGGTGTTGACCGGGCCGGGGCACACACAGTTGACCGACACGTTGTCCGGGCCGAGTTCCAGGGCGAGCGACCAGCAGATGTTCAACACCGCCGCCTTGCTGGCGTTGTACGGCACGTATGCACGACGGGCCTCCTTCGCGGCGACCGAGGCCACCGCGACCATGGAGCCGAAGCTCTGGGCCCGCATCACCAGGCCGACTTCGCGCAGTACCGAGAAGGATCCTGTGGCGTTGATTGCCATCACCCGGGCGAACTCGGAGCTCGGGGTCGTGAGCAGGTCCGGCTCGTTGCCGAGGATTCCGGCGGCGTGCACCAGGACGCCGATCGCCCCGTACTGCGCCCGGATCCCGGTCACGGTGTCGTGCACCGCCTGCTCGTCGGTGACGTCCAGTTCACGGAAGTCCGCGAGCCACTTCGGGAGACTCTCCGGTGCCGTGCGGTCGCAGCCGATGACCGTCGCGCCGGCTGCGTGCAGCCGTTCGGCGGTAGCGGCTCCAATACCTCCGCTGGAACCGGTGACAAGCGCGATCTGGGACGGGGCGGTCATGGGGCGTCCTCCGTAGATGCCGTGGATTTCGTGGATGCTGAGCATTACTCGGCTTCAGATGCCGCAGGGGGCGTGGTGTCAGTGGTGTGCGTGCCCGCGCGGCCCGTCTCCGGCAGCGTCAGGTAGACGATGAGGCAGATCAGGACGATGGCCGTCATGTACACCGCCACGCCCATGGGGTGGCCCGCCTCGACGAATGAGCTGGCGATGAGCGGGGCCGTCCCACCGAGGGCCGCGATGACGATCTGGTGGGCCACACCGATGCCGGACACGCGGACGGCGGCGGGGAACAGTTCGGCCTGGATCGTCGGGTAAACGCCCTGCCAGATCGCCAGGACCACCCAGCCGCTGACGGTCACCGTCACGTATACGCCGAATCCCGGCTGCTGCAAGAGCAACAGCAGCGGGTAGAAGAGCACCACCATGCCCACGGCCCCGATGATGGGGAAGGGCTTGCGGCGGCCGATGCGGTCGGACAGGGCGCCGCACAGCGGCACAATGATCACCAGCAGGCCCAGCCCGATGGCGTTCCCCGCCAGGGCGGAGTCCAGGTCACGTCCGGTGGTCAGGTGTGCGTAGGTGGGAAGGAATGTGGCCCACGTGTAGTAGGCGACGGCGGGGGCCGACAGAGCCGCGGTTTGCAGCAGTGCCTTGGGGTGCCTGCGCAGCAGTTCCCGCAGGCGCAGGTTCTCGGGTTGGCCGTCGGCGGCGGACTGCTCGACGGCGGCCTCGAACTCGGGGGATTCGTCGGCGCGCGAGCGCAGCAGCAGACCGACGACGCCGAGGAGGCCGCCGATGGCGAACGGGATGCGCCAGCCCCACGTCTCCAGGTCGTGGGTGCTCAGGGTCGAGGTGACGATCGCCCCCATGCCGGTGGCGGCCAGCGTCGCCAGGCCGCTGGCCATATTCGACAGCGAGCCGAACAGGCCGCGCCGGTCGGTCGAGCCGTTCTCCACCATGTAGGCGATGGCGCTCTGCGACTCGCTGCCGGCCGAGATGCCCTGCAGTACGCGGGCGATCAGGAACAGCAGCGGTGCCGCGTAGCCGATGGCGGAGAACGGCGGGGTGAGCGCGATGATCAGGCTGCCCGCGGTCATGCCGCCGACCGCTACGGCCATCACGACGCGACGGCCGTAGCGGTCGGCCAGAGGGGAGATGATGACGCCGCTCAGCGGCCGCACCACGAACCCGACCGCGTAGGTCAGCAGGGCGCTGATCAGCGACATCGCCGGGCTGCTGCCGGGAAAGATCTGGCTTGAGAAGACGGCGGCCAGGAGGCCGTAGATGTACCAGTCGTACCACTCGATGAAGTGGCCGACGGTTCCGGCCAGGATGTTCAACCGCCTTCTGCGGGGCGGGGTTTCTCCTTTGCCCGTGTTGGAGGGGGAGTTCGGTGAGGTTATTCTTGGTGCGTTCGCCATTGAGCGCTCCTCAGTGCAGTGAGGGATGGGATCTGTGCGAACAAGCGGCGGGTGAGAGCGCCGCGGTCCAGGTTGTTGGGCCGAAGGTGTCGGCGGTTCCGGAAGCTTTCTTCGAGCGTGGATGCCGTCGACACCTGCCTCGGTGCGGTGCCGTTCGAGGCTCGGGGGGGGGATCAGCGCGTTGCGTGGCTGGCCCAGGTGCGGCCCTCCTGCTCCTTCACGGGAAGACCGGCGGCCTGCAGGATGTCGTCGAGGAGCGCCTGCGTGCGGGCGGCTTCCCGCCCCGACGTGAGCGGCGTGCCACGGTCTCGTGCACGGTCGAGGAAGTGGTGGACGGCGGCGGCGAAGCCGAAGGTGTTCGTGGCCGTGGCCCAGCCGAAGGCCTCTGGGCTCATCGAGCGCACGGTGCTCACACCGTCGCGGGTGAGGGCCACCGTGTCCGGGGCCACCACCTCGGCCGAGCGTTCGGCGCCGTAGGCATCCAGCTTTTCCGCCCAGGCGCCGGCGGTCCGTGCCGCCGTCAGGACGCCGGTACCGCCGTCGGCGAAGCGGACCAGGGCGGAGACGCCGTCCTCCTGCCAGGGGTCGTCACCGGCGGCGTGGGCGGAGACGTCGACCGGTTCGCCCGGGCAGAACCAGCGCAGTAGGTCCACCATGTGGATGGCGTTCTCGAAGGTCGCGCGGTACTCGCTGCCGCGGCGATTCTTCTGCGCGACGCAGAACGCGGCGCCGGCGTCCCCGAACTCCTCGCGGGCGGCGACGTAGGTCGGCGCGAAGCGGCGGTTGAAGCCGACCATCAGGACGCGCTCGTGCTCGTCGGCGAGGTCGGCGAGCCGCTCCGCGTCGCTGGTCGCGGTCGCGAGGGGCTTCTCGCAGAAGACATCCACGTCCGCCTCCAGCGCGCTGCGCACGCCGGCGACATGCTCCGACCTCGGGGTCAGCACGAACAGGGCGTCCAGGTCACGTTCCAGGGCCTCCTCTACGGTCCGGACCGCGGTGGAAAACCCCCACCGGCGGACCAGTTCGGAGGGGTCCTCGCGCCGGGACACCAGCACGTCGAGCTCGATGTCGTCCCGTGCCACCAGGGTGGGCAGCTGCGCGATGTGCGCGATGTTCCCGGCGCCGGCCACGCCGACACGCAGCGGGGTCGTGCTCATCGGGACACCTCCGCGGGCGTGAGACCGGCGGCCTGGTCTAGGAGAGCGCGGAGCGCGCGGGCGGACCGGGCGAAGCCCTCCTCCGGAGCCGGGAGGTCCTGCGGGTGCCACCGGTACTCGTACTCGAGGCTGAGGACGTCGTCGTAGCCGTGCTGCTTGACCGCCCGAAGGATGTCCGACCAGGGCACGATGCCCTCGCCGACGACGCGGGAGCGTACCGCCCGCTCGTCCGCCTTCACCCGGGCCGTCTCGGAGGCCACGAAGGGGGCGTTCGGGTCGGTGAAGATGAGGTCCTTCACGTGGACGTGCCCGATCAGGTCGCCCTGTTCCCGCAGTGCCTCCGGCCATGCCTCCTCATGGGTGAAGGTGAGATTCGCCTGGTCGTAGAGGACGCGCACCGCGGGCGAGTCCACCTCGCGTATCAGCCGGGCCGTGTCCTTGGCCGACTGCGTCAAGGTGCCGAAGTGGTTCTCCACGCACAGGAGCGCTCCGGCGTCGGCGGCGAGCGGTGCAAGCTCCGTCAGTGCCGAGCGCAGGCGCTCCCAGTGTGCGGCGTGGTCGGTTCGATCGGATCCCCAGGAACCCGCGTACACCCGGATCCGGGTGGCGCCCACGCGATGGGCGCAGTCGATGGCCGACCGCAGTTCGTCGAGCGCGGCGCGGCGCTGTGCCGGGTCCTCGTGGTTGATGCCGGTGGTGTACGGAGCGAGTCCCATCACCGGTACGCCGAGATCGCCCGCCACGCGGGCCGCCTCGGCCGCGGCGGCATCGTCCCCGATGGGCAGTCCGCTGCGGTAGTCGTTCTGGTAGATGACCTCGGCTCCCTCCAAACCGGCGGAGGCGAAGAGTTGCAGCGCCTCCGGGAGGGTCTGTTCCGGTGTGCCGAGGGTGTGGCCAATGATGCGCATTACAGGTTCTTTCCGGTTCGGGAGGGGTCGGTCCAATCGTCGGGGCCGACCAGGGGTGGCGGGTTGTGGACGCGGGAGCGGTCGACGAGCTCGATCAACAGGCCCCAGGGCGCCCGGAGATAGGTCCACCGGTTGCCCGCGACGCGCGGGCTGTCTGGGCCGACCTCCTTGGTTCCGCCCAGCACACGGGCGCCGTGCGACCGGAGGTGTTCGACGGCGGTGTCGACGTCCGCCACGGTGAAGCACAAGTGGTGGCCACCCGCGTCCGAGTGGCGCGGGTAGTCGCTCCGCTGGTCGGTGCTCCACCACTGGAACAGCTCGACGTTGAGGTTCGGCGGCATGCGCAGCATGGCGAGTTCCAGATGGGCGTCGGCCGGGACCTCGAAGTGCGCGGGCATGAAGTCGGCGTCGGGCCCTCTCGTCGAGCGGTAGAGCTCCTCGGCGCCGAAGGCCTCTGTGAAGAAGGTGACCGCTTCGCCGAGGTCGGGCACCGTAAACGCGACATGGTCCACGTGCTGGAATCCTGCGGGCAGACTCATCGGGGGACCTCCGCGGTCGACTCACGAACCAGTAGATCGGGGGCGAGGACGACATGGCTCGTCTCCCCGTCCTTGAGGAGTTTCTCTGCGAGGTCGATGGCGATCACTCCCATGTCGGCGATGGGCTGGCGGACGGTGGTCAGCCGCGGGTTGAACCGGGCGCCGAACTCCAGGCCGTCGAAGCCCATCACCGACACCTCGTCGGGGACGGACACACCGCGCACACCAAGAGCGGAAATGAGGGCGAAGGCGACCATGTCGTTGGCCGCGATGACTGCTGTCGGGCGCTCCTCGCGTGCCATGTCCACCAGGCGCTGGGCGGCCCGCTCCCCCACATCCGGCCCGGTGCCTCCGTCCAAGACCACCGCCGGCATGCCCAGCTCCGCGGCCAGCCCCTCGTAGGCGGCCAGGCGATCCCTGGACGTGTACGCCCCGGAGATGCCGGACACGTAGGCGATGCGCCGGTGCCCCAGGCCGCGCAGATGGTCCACGGCGAGGGCGATGCCTTCGGCGCTGTCCACCGTCACGGTCGGCACCTGTGCCTCCTCGACGCGGTCGACGACCACGACCTTGCTGCCGAGCGCGACGTTCTGCAGCTCGTCGAGGTCGACGGTGGTCGACGGCGCGACGATCCCGAAGGGCGCGTACATCTCCTGAAGGGACGTCAAATAGGCGTTGGTCTGGGCGACTTCGCCGCCGGTCACGCACAGCACCAACTGGTAACCCCGGTCGGCCGCCGCTGCCGCCATGGTCCTCGCCAGCTCCCCGTAGAAGGGGTTGGTGATATCCGGGACGATCAGCGGAACCAGCCTGCTCGCACGACGGCGCAGGGCTTGCGCCAGCGGGTTCACCCGGTAGCCGAGGCTTTCCGCCACCTCCAGGACGTGCTTGCGAGTCTTGGCGTTCACGGCTTCCGGCCGGGAAAAGGCCCGGGAAACCGTTGAGCGGTGCACGCCCGCCCGGGCGGCGACGTCATCAATGCTCACCTCAGCCATGGCTGACCTCCAGGGAAGCAATGGAAGACCGCCCGTACGCGGCCCAGATGAGGCTCATTGTGTCGGCGAGGTCGTCCAAGGTCGGCAGCCCGGCGAAGCCGTCCGCCCACGTGTCGGCCACCTGCCGGACGAACACGTCGTACAACGGGTCGCTGTCCACTTCGATGGTGCTCGATTCGGTGACACCGTCCGCGGCGTGCGTGAACGAGACATGGCCTGATGTGCCCACATCGACGTATCCCTCGCTGCCCGCACTGGTGAAGGAGCAGTACCGCTTGGCGGGGCTCGACGGGAAGGCGTAGCCGACCTCGATGATCGCCTCGCTGCCGTCGTCGCCCGCCAGCACGAGGGTGGCGTGGTCCTCGACGCCCTCGCCGTGCAGGCTCGCGGACACGTTGGCGGCCACGAGTTCCACACGGCGGGCGCGGCTTCGCCGCAGGAAGATGTCGATGAAGTGCGGCGCCAGGTTCACCAGACACCCCCCGCCGGAGCGTGCGGGGTCGAGCATCCAGGAGCAGCCTGCCGCGTGATAGCGCTGCGGCGGGCCGGCAACGAAGCTCGTACGTTGATACGTCGGCGCACCGGCCAGGGACAGCGCGTGGTCCACGGGGCCGCCGCGCTGGACGAAGGGGACTGTCGCCGCCACCCCGGCTGCTGCGGCCGCATCGCGAATCCGCTCCACGTCCTCGGGCCCCGTGCCACCCGGCTTCTCGACCACGAACGGGATGCCGCGCTCGACCAGGGCCAGACAGGTCTCCACCATGCGGTCGTGCGGGACGAAGACGTAGGCCAGGTCCAGGGGGCCGGCGTCCAGCGATTCGCCGACTTCCCCGTAAACGGCCGCGTCGAGGCGTCCGGCGATGTCGGTGACCTGGTCGGGCTCCTCGTCCTGGACCAGCACGACATCGTGAGTGTCCCCCCAGGCACTGACATGCAGGGGTACGTGCCAGTGCCGGGCACCCAGCACGGCCGTTCGCGGACGTCTCACGATGCGTCTCCCAACTGTCGATACAGCGCAACTTCTACTGATTGTGCTCTTCAAGACCGGTCACTGCAATCGATTGCTGCGATCGATTGCAATACCGAAACAGAGCTGCTTAAGCTCTGTCAACACCCCCCGACCATCCGATTTCCTTGAGGTGACCCCCATGCGCAAGCTGCGCACCTTGAATGCCATCTGTGACACGGGGACGGTGCTGATCGTGCGCCTACCCACCGCCGAGGCCTCCTACGAAGTGGCCTGCGAGGCCATCGCCGGAGGGATACGCGCCGTCGAGGTCACGCTCACCACGCCGGGCGCCCTGGACGTGATCCGCCGACTGAGCGCGGAATATCCCGAGGCCGAGATCGGCGCCGGCAGCGTCCTCGACGCAACATCGGCGTACGCGAGCATTCAGGCCGGGGCACGCTTCCTGGTCAGCCCCCAGGTCGACCTCGGGATGCTGGAGACCGCCGGCCGCTACCAGGCCGTCAGCATCTGCGGTGCCGCGACGCCCACGGAGATCGTCCAGGCCGCCACGGCGGGCGCCGACCTCGTCAAGCTGTTCCCCTCGTCGGTCCTCAACCGCGACTACGCCCGTGCAGTGCTCGAACCGCTCGGACACATCCCTCTGGTCCCGGCCGGTGGCGTGTCCCCGGACAACGTGTCGGAGTGGTTCGACGCCGGAGTCGCGGCAGTCGGTGTCGGAAGCTTCATCACCAAGGCGGCGCGGCGCGACGACGGGGGGCCGCACCCTGTCCGCGCGGCGGCCGGGACCTTCCTGGAGGCGGTGGCCGATGCCCGCGCCTGACCCGGCGTCCCCCGCGCCCGTGACACCACCGGCCTTCGTCGCGATCGGCCCTGCGGGCTCGGGAAAGTCCCATGTCGCCCGGGAGCTCGCACGCCGACTGCGGGCGGCCTACCTCGACAAGGACTCCCTGGTCGGCGACCTTGTGGACGCCGCTCTCGAACTGGTCGGCCGGCGCGCGGGAGGCCGCGAGGACGACCCGACCTACGTCGAGCGGTTGATGCCGGCCGAGTACAAAGCACTGTTCGCCACGGCGGCGGACAACCTGCGGCTCGGCCTGCCCGTCGTCCTGGACGCGCCCTTCGCGGCGTACCTCGGCAACCCCGACTTCTTGACTGTCTCCGCCGACCGGGCCTCCTGGCCAGCGGAGACACCTGTCGTCGTGGTCGAGGTGCGGGCCTCCGCGGAGACCGTTCGTACACGACTGACGCAACGAGGTCTGCCACGCGACCGGGCCAAGCTGGCCGACTGGTCTGCATTCTGGCAACGGCTGGGGACCCAGGGCTGCGCCTGGTCCGGGGCCCGGCACATCGTCGTGGACAACGACGGGGAACCGGACCTCGATGATGTCGTGGCGCTCGCGCGCAGTCAGCAGCTCTCGACGTTCTCGTAGGGCTCCACGCGGCCGACACTCTCCCTGATGACGAGGTCGAGCAGTCAGGGGAACCGCCGGTCCAGCTCTTCCTTGCGCAGCGTGTTGATGCGGCGGGTGCCGACGTCGTGCCGCCGGATGAGGCCGGCCTCGCGCAGGACGCGGAAGTGGCGGGTGAGCACGGAGGCGGCGACATCGGTTCCACCGGCGTTCCCGGCGACCTGATGACCGAGTACTACCAGCAGCAGGCGAGCGCCGGACTGATCATCAGCGAGTGCACCGACCCCGACCACGGGTCACAGGGATGGGTCGGTGCGCCGGGCGTCGCCACCGACGAGCAGGCGGCCGGCTGACAAGAGGCGACCGAGGCGGTGCACGCCGAGGGCGGACACATCTTCCTGCAGATCATGCACAACGGCCGCCGCATCCTGGCCCCAGCGCGATCGCCATCGACGGCAGGACGTTCACGGCGAAGGGCGAACAGCCCTTCGTGGGCCACACCTCACCGAGGCCGCCCGACCGGCCGCCGACGACGAGATCGCGCGCGACATCCGACGGCGGGTCGCGGTCCCGCTGCCGCACTTCACCACTGAGGCGGCCCCGGCAACCTCGGCGGCGGCACCGCTGGTCAGTCGGTCTCTGTCAGGGCCTCATGCGCAGCGGCCAGAATCCGTTCGGAGAGTTCGGAGCCCTTGGTGGCGCGGGCCAGGACGAGCGCGCCGAACAGGGTGCTCAGGCGGGCGAGGCCGTCCTGGTCGTCATCGCCGAGGAACTCGGCGAAGTCGGCCACCCCCTCGGCATAGACGCGGCGGGCCTCCTGATCGTCGGGGGTGCGGGCGATGTCGGTGGCAAGCGCGGCGATCGGGCAGCCGCCTGCCGCGTTGTCCCGGTGCTCGACGGAGAGATAGGTGTCGATCAGCGTGCGCTGGGCGGCGTCGCGCTGCCCGTCGTACCGCTCGAGCCCGGCCGCGTACCGCTGGGTGAGCTCGTCGATCGCATGGGCGGTGGCCTCGTCGACGAGTGCCTCCTTGGAAGCGAACTGCTTGTAGAAGGCGCCGTGGGTCAGACCGGCCGCCTTCATCAGGTCGGCGACGCTGACCTGCGTGCCCTGCTCCCGGAAGAGCCGGGAGGCGGTGTCCACGACCCGTCTGCGGTTCTCCTCCGCCTGCGCCTGCGATACCCGGCCCATGACCACCTCCTACGCGAAACCGGTTTGTATGTCGACTGGCATCTATCGTATTCCGGTGTTTAGATTGTCATCGTAATCTAAATCAGCTGGAGGCGGGTCACCGGACGGCGCCCGCCACAACCGGGAGCAGGATCAGACATGGAGCTCGAGAACACGGTCGCGGTCGTCACCGGCGCCAACCGGGGACTCGGACGGCATCTCGCCGCCCAGCTCGTGGAGCGCGGCGCGAAGGTCTACGCGGCGGCCCGCCGCCCCGAGACGGTCGACCTGCCGGGGGTCACCCCGCTGCGCCTGGACGTCACGGACGAGGAGTCGATCCGGGAAGCCGCCCGCACCGCCTCCGACGCGACACTGCTGATCAACAACGCGGGCATCTCCACCGGCGCCACGCTGGTCGACGGCGACCTGGACGAGGTTCGCCGGGAGATGGACACCAACTTCTTCGGCCCGCTCGCCGCGACCCGCGCCCTCGCCCCGGTCATCGAGGGCAACGGCGGCGGCACCGTGCTCAACGTCCTGTCCGTCCTGTCCTGGTACCACCCGGCAGGCCTCGGCTCCTACGCCGCGTCCAAGGCCGCCGCCTGGGCGCTGACCGGCGCGAGCCGCGAGGAGCTGGCGCCCCGCGGCATCACCGTCTCCGCACTGCACGTCGGATACATGGACACCGACATGGCCGCCGAGGTCCCCGCCGACCAGAAGGTCTCCGCCTCCGACGTCGCGACCCAGGCCCTCGACGGCATCGAGACGGGCCTGCCCGAGATCGTCGCCGACGAGTTGACCCGGCAGGTCAAGCAGAGTCTGGCCACCGTGCCGCAGACGAACGCCGCCTGAACCTTCCAGGGCGCTCCCGAAACGAGCGGAATCCCCGGCCTCTCGCGGACGGGAACAGAAACGGAGACGGCTATGAAGGCCTTCATAGCCGAGAAGTACGGCGGCGCGCAGGCATGCGCGCCGCCGAGATCCCCGACCCCGTCGTCGGCGCCGACGACGCCTCCTGGTCAAGATCCATGCAGCGGCCTTCAACCCACTGGACATGAGGATCCGCAACGGCAACTTCAAGACGTTCCTGCCTTGCCGACTCCCCCTCGCCTGGGCAACGACCTCGCCGGACGATCGTCCAAGTAGGCGCCGACGTAACCGAGTCCGCGGTCGGCGACGACGTCTACGCACGCCCCGACAAGAACCGCATCGGCACCTTCGCCGAGCTCATCGCCGTCCACCAGGACGATCTGGCACCCAAGCCCACCACGCCCCGGATGCGGCCCGACAGGCTGGAGATCGCCGCAGTGGTCGCCCTCATGGTGCTACAGGAACCCCTGCTCGGCCGCGTTCTCGACGCCGCAGGCATCGCGAGCCTGGTGGATCAGGTCCTGATGCCCCTCATTGGCGGACCTGAGTGGGCGGTTCGTGAGTGTTTGAGCGATTCTGTGATCGCCCGATGGTGTGGGTCTGGGGCGGATTCCTCCGGTCTGGGGTCTGGCGGATTCCCCCGGTCTGGGGTCTGTGGTCTGGTGGGCTGGCCGGGTGAGTGAACGGAAGCCGTATCCGAGTGACTTAGCGGACGAGCAGTGGGCCCTCATCGAGCCGGTGATCACCGCGTGGAAAGACCGGCATCGCTCGGTCAGCGGCCACCGGGGCGCCTATGACATGCGGGAGATCGTGAACACGATCCTCCACCAGGGGCGAACCGGATGCCAGTGGGCCTATCTCCCGCACGACCTGCCGCAGAAGAGTGCGACGTACTACTACTTCGCCGCGTGGCGGGACGATGGAACCGATCAGGTCATCCACGAGCTCCTGCGCTGCCAGGTCCGTGAACGCGCCCGGCGATTAGAGGACCCGGCCCTGGTGGTCCTGGACACCCAAAGCGCCCACGCGGCCGCCGGGGTCCCCGTCTCCACCACTGGCCACGACCCGGCGAAACGGGTGCCGGGCCGCAAACGCGGCCTGGTCGTCGACGTGCTCGGGCTGGTCACCGCTGTCGCTGTCTTCGCCGCGAACACGCACGACAATGCTGCGGGCACCGCCCTGCTGAGCGAGGTTGCCGAGAACGCCGGCGGCACCGTCAGCAAGGCTCTGGCCGACCAGGGCTTCAAGACCCAGGTCGTCACACACGGAGCCGGCCTCGGCATCGACGTGGAGATCGTCCAACGCAACCCGCAGCACAGGGGGTTCGTCCCGCAGCCGAAGCGGTGGAGGGTCGAGCAGACCCACGGAATCCTGATACTGCACCGGCGCCTGGTCCGCGACTACGAACACCGCCCTTCCTCCTCGACCTCCCGCGTCTGCTGGGCGATGACCCATGTGATGGTCCGACGCCTCACCGGCGCGAACACCCCCACCTGGCGCGAAGCGGCGGTGGCCGCGTGAACATCCAGCCTCTCCTTCAGGCACTGGACATCCAGGAGGAAGCCGCCCGGGCCCAGGCCGACGACCTCCGCACTCGGATCGACGGCCTGCAGATCCGGCTGCGGGAGGCCGAGACACACCTCGAGCACCTCGCGATCACCCGCAAGACCGTCACCAGCCTCGCCGACCGGATCCCCGCATCCCCACCGGAACTGCCCGAGCATCCGGACTACGCCCGCATCCTCACCGCGCTCAACGAGGCGACCGGGCCACTGCGGGCCAAGGACGTCTGCCAGATCCTCGGCCACGAACTCCTGCCCAAGATCGTCGAGGGCACCCGAGCCAAGCTCAAGCGTCTGGTCAAACTCGGCGTCCTCACCGAAGCCGACACGGGCAGCTTCACCAGGAAGCAATAGCCACCCGCCACGACCAGCATCCCTGACGCAACCCTCACCCGGAAACGGACATCACGTCACGAACCGTCCACTTACAGCAGGCCGTCGCGTTGTGCCTGGTAGACGGTGGGGACGGTGGCGGTGAAGCCGAGGGTGCGCAGGAGGGTGCCGTCGGCGCGGCCCATCCAGGGATCGTTGAGCGGTTCGGCGGAGGGCTCGTAGAGGGCACCGACGATCTGAGCGATCTCGTAGATGCTGGTGGGAGCCTCGTCCACGACGTTGACGGTGTGTCCGTCGAGCGCGCCGGTGAGGGCGAGCCTGACGGCGGTGGCGATGTCACGGTGGTGGATGAGGTCGAGGGTCTGGGCGGGGTGCCACTTCCAGTTGGCCATCAGGGCAGGGGCGGATTCGAGGTGGCCGTCCTTGTCGCCGTAGACAAAGCCGAAACGCAGGATGCTCCAGTTGAGCCCGCTGGCCTTGAGGTCGGCCTCGGCGAGGATCTTGCTGGCCGGGTAGGGGAGGCCGGCGGTGGCGGGGTCGTCCTCGCGGGCGGGCCGGTTCAGGCCGGAGCCGTAGACGAGGCCGGTGCTGGCCATGGCGAAGCGCGCCTGCGGAGCCTGGGCCTTGGTGGCTGCGATGAGGTTGCGCGTGCCCTCGACGTTGGTGCGGTGGATGGCGTCCGCGTCCTGGGTGCGGAACAGAGCGGCCATGTGCACGACGTCGGTGACGCCGTCGAGCGCGCCATCGAGCGAGCCAGGGTCGAGGATGTCGCCCTCAACAGGCGTGACGCCGTCGGGGGCGGACTTGCCGGGACGGACGAGGGCGCGGCAGTCGACGCCGGCGTCGACGAGGCGGGGCAGGAGGCGGGTGCCCACCAGTCCGGTGGCACCGGTGACGAGGATGGTCATGAGGGGGGTGTCTCTTCCTTCAGATGGTGTGCGAGTCGTTCGGTGGCCACACGCAGGATGCGAGCGACCTGTGCCTGCTCCTCCTCGCTCACGCCGTCGAAGGCGACGGCGAGGATGCGGGCGATAGGGTCGGGCAGCCGTGTCCACAGTTCGCCGCCCGCTTCGGTCAGGCGCAGCGTCTTCTGCCGCAGGTCGCCGGGGTCGGGTGTCTGTTCCACGAGCCCTTTGCGGACCAGGGCGCCGACGACGCCGGTCATCGTGGCGCGCTCTACACGGAGCGCGCGTACGAGGTCGCGCTGCTTGGTCGGACCCTCGTGAGCCAGGTGGTAGAGCACGTACCACTGGGTCGGTCCGAGTCCGTAGGGGCGCAGGATCGATTCCAGAACCGCTTGGCTGGTCTGGTAGTACCGCTTCGCCCACGCGCCTGCTGATACATGCTGGTCACGCTCGTTTTCGCTAGGCACCTAACCAATATTGCTAGGCGGCTAGCGAAATGTCAAACGGGACGGGGATGATGGCGTATGCGCCAGCCAGAACGTGCCAACGCACCGTGGAGCGCGAAGGGATGCCCTGGCCGGGGCGCAGGAGGCACACGGGTGCGGCCACGGTGGTGAAGGCGATGGCCCACCGGAAGGCGTTGCCGAAACCGTGGCCGTCCAGTCCGTGTCCCTCGGTTGAGGCGTGCTGGAGTACGACCGCGTGCTCCATGCCGATGAAGGATGCCCCGAGCAGCGGGATGATCGCCACGCCCATTCCGAAGCCTCGCACCAGGAGCGAGACAAAGGCGGCCAGGAGGACCACGCCGACGACGAGCGGGACCAAGACACGGCTGCTGGCGAACCCGCCACTGCCCGCCACCTGGGAGAGGCCATAGATGCCGCGGTGATTCCCGGGGAGACGAGTGCGAGGCCGATCACATCGAGGCGGACGCGTCGTCTGGGTGTTTCGGAGGGCAGGTTGCGGCGGGCCAGCCACAAACCGAGCAGGCAGAAGGGAACGTTGACGAAGAAGAGCCAGCGCCAGCCGGCGACGGCAAGGATGACCCCACCGATTACCGGTCCGAGGATCAGGCCCAGCGTGGTCGGCAACGTGATCGCAGCCATCACCCGACCGACGTTGCGACCGCCCGCCGCCTGCATGATGAGCGTAGTCATCAGTGGCAGCATGACGCCGCCGCCGATGCCCTGGGCCACCCGGAAAACGATCAGACTGGGGGCGTCCCATGCCATGGCGCACAGGACAGAGCCGAGCAGGAACGTCGCCAGCGAGATCAGCCATAGGGTCTTGCCACCGAGTGCGGTCTGCGGCCAGGGGTCACGGGGATCATGACGAACATCGCGAGCAGGTGGCCGGTGCTCACCCACTGGATCGTGCTCAGCGACGCGTGGAGGTCGGTGGTCAGGTCGTGGACGGCGACGCTGACGACGGTGGCGTCGAAGACGACCGCCATCGCGCCGACGATGATGGCGAAGGCCGTTACCCAGACGGTTGGGTTGATGTGGTCTGGATCACCGGGGGTGGTCGCGGCTCTGGTCCTGGTTCTCATGCGAGGTCGATTACGACCTTGCCGTGCACGTGCCGGCCTGCCTGCAGCTCGACGGCGGCGCGGACCTCGTTGACGGGGAAGGTCGCGGCGATCGGCACTCGGAGTCGGCCCTCCGCGGCCAGACGGGCGATCTTCTCGATGGCGCCGGGGGCGGCGCTGGCGCCGTTGGCCGGCGTGACGCCGTCCACAGCGGCGGCGATCGTGGCCATGCGGGCGTCCGGTACGCCGAGCTCGCGTGCCACCGCGATCGTGTCGGTGCCGTGCAGGTCCATGGCCGCGGTGATGCCGTCGGGAGCCAGCTCGCGGAGTCGGTCGGCCAGGCTCTCGCCGTAGGTTACCGGCTCGGCTCCCAGTGCCCGAAGGGCGTCGGCCGAGGCGGCCGATCCCGTCCCGATGACTCGCGCGCCGGCGAGGCGAGCGAGTTGGACGGCGAACACGCCGACCCCGCCTCCAGCGCCACCGATCAGCAGCGTGTCAGACGGGCCGGGGTTGACGATGGCGAGTGCGGCGGCGGCCGTGCATCCCGCGATGGCCAGGGCGCCGGCGATGCGGTCGTCGAGGCCATCGGGCGTGTGGTGCGCGTCGCCGCCCTTGCCGATGTGACCGGGGGCGTCCACGACCACGTAATCGGCGACGCTTCGCGAGAAGGCGCCGCCGAACACACGGTCTCCAACGTTGAACTCGCCGACCCCGTCGCCGACCTCGTCCACGACGCCCGCGTAGTCGTTCCCGAATCCGCACGGCAGGCTCAGCCCGAAGCGGGCGGCAGTGTCTGCGTCGGAGGTCATGAACCAGTCCATAGGGTTCAGCCCGGCCGCGATGACCCGCACGCGGATCTGGCCAGGGCCGACGTCTGGGACGGGCACCTCGCGCAGGTCGAGGGCTTCAGGTCCTCCGAACGACTCGACGAACTGGACAGCCCTGCTGGTGTTGGTCGACATGCTCATGCCGGTCTGACTCCTCGAGAAGACTAGGAACGGAGAAACGGACTATGATCCGTTTCTCAGGACCGTAACACAACCGGAGCGTGATCCGTTTTGAAGGTGACACCCTCACCACCCGCACCCCGGGCGGACGCCGCACGCAACCGCAAGCACCTCCTCGAAGTCGCCACCCGCGCCTTCATGTCCGCGGGCACCGAACCGTCACTTCGCGAAATCGCGCGCGAAGCCGGAGTCGGTATCGCCACGCTTTATCGGCACTTCCCCACCCGAGAAGCCCTGGTCGCCGCGGTCTACGCCGACCAAGTGGCCCGGCTCACCGAAGGCGCCCGCGAGCTCCTCGCAGCGCTCCCCCCATCCCAGGCGCTGCGGCGCTGGATGAACCTCTTTGGGGATTGGATCGCGACCAAAGACGGCATGCTGAACACGCTGCTCGCAATGATCGAGTCCAACGAGCTCGCCCACGACCAGACCCACACCGACCTAATCGCCGCGATCGACGACATCCTCCGCGCCGGACACGCGACCGGAGAGCTGCGTACCGACGTCACCGCCGAAGACCTCGCCGCCCACCTGATCGGCATTTTCACCGTAGCCCCTCTGCCGGAGCACCGTGCCAGAGCCGATCGCCTACTGGACACCCTGATGCACGGCCTCCGCCCCAAGCCTTGAACCGATCGTCACGCGTCGTTGAGTGCGTGACGCATGCGCCATGGGGCATTCGTGCCGCCCCCGGTTGCGCAGCGGGACTACGTCATTCGTGTCCTCAAGTCGTCTACACCCTGGATTGGGAAGAGCCCGTTTTCCGGTTCGAAGTCATCGCCGGTGCCGATCCACAGCATTCCGTCGGGGCCGATCACGAGGGGGCCACCATGGTGGCGGTCCGCTGTCCGGATACCGTCGAGCAGGACACGGCCGACAGCGAGCGAGGCGTAGTCGTCCGCGATCGTCAGCAGCGACGATGCGGTTCTCCTCGGCCCCCGACACAGAGGCGAACACGGTCCGGTCGTCGTTGAACGTGGAGACGCGACGATTCCGAGCAACCCTCCCTCGGAGGACACATCGACGTCGGGCACGACACCCACAAGGGTCGCGTCACCTCCGCGAGCGGGCACTCTCAGGATCTCACCCGTGATCCTCTCGGAGACGAGTGCGGATCCGTCGGGAAGGAACATCAGCCCCCATGGAGCCTCAAGTCCGATGGTGAGGACGGTCGTTCTCCCTGGGGTCGCGAACGATGTGGCCGCCGGAGCTCACCCGTGCGCCCCGGCCGTGGCGACGGGGTAGAGTCCGGCGCCGCGCACCCGGCCAGCGTGATGACGGCGAGCAGCGCCGCCGTGGCGGGTGCGCACCTCACTCGGGGTTCACGCCTCCCCCGGTTCATCGCTTCAACTCCAGAACCTCCTCGAAGCCGAGGCGGCGGACGAACGCCTCACGAGTGAGGTCGCTGAACGCCATCACATGGTCGACGCCGGCACGCGCGGCATCCACGACGGAGCGGAACGGTTTGCAGCCCTCGGGAAGCGTCAGGATTCTGGCAACCTCGTCGGCGACACTCTGCGGGTCGGCCGGGCGCTCCGGGTGGAAAAGTCCATCATGCGCTTCGTTGGTACGCGCCACCAGCGCGTCCAAGTCAGCGTACGCCGAGCATCTCTCACCATCGCCCGTCGAACGCGGCGGAAACTTACTCAGGACGCCTCCCTGCCCGAGGAGCGTCTGACGCCCGCTCACCCGCTGTGGAACTGCTGACCGCGCACCGGGAAGGCACGCGGACCGAGCGATTTCCCGGGACGCTGGCCGGGTCACGCACCGCGGCAGCCGGACGCGCCCTCGCCGTCTCCGAACACGGCGACGCGCACTGAGCGCACTGCTCGGCGTCCTTCACGACCGCGACGTGCTCATCACCGCCGCTCCCGGGTCGATGGGTCGATGGTGGCAGCGGGAGAGCTGAGGCATGCCGCCCTCGGGGGCGGGTTCCTGCGGTAGGCGCAAGGTGAACGTTGCTCCCTTGCCCGGCCCGGCGGATTGCGCGGTGATGTCTCCGCCGTGGGCTCGGGCGATGCCCCGGGCGATGGTCAGGCCGATGCCGCTGCCGCCGGCGGCAGCGGGTCGGCCGGGATGATCAAGGCGTTCGAATCGGTGGAAGATGCGTTCGAGTTCGTGTTCGGCGATGCCAATGCCGTCGTCCATGACGCGGACGATCACGTGGTGCACGGGAGACGGTTCGGTGTGCACGGACAGCGCCACCTGTCGGTACCGATCGCACGCGGCCAGTGCGTTGCCGAGCAGGTTCACCAGGACCTGGGTGATCCGGTCCGGGTCGCAGAGGGCGACGACGGGGGTGCCTGCGTCCACGGCGAGGGTCACCATCTGGTCGTCGTACTGGGGGCGCAGTCGCTCGGCCGTGGTCCGTGCCAGCGTGGCCACATCGGTGGACTTGCGGTGGAGATCGAGGGCGGCCTCCTCCGACCGGGACAGGCTGGAGAGGTCGCCCGCCAGGCGCTGCAGCCGGTGAAGGTCGTCGGCGAGGGAGGCGAACATCGCCTCATCGGGGATGAAGATGCCGTCGGCCATGCCCTCGATCTGGCCGCGTAGGAGGGTGATGGGGGTGCGCATCTCGTGGGCGACCTCGGAGATCAGGCGGGCGCGGCGGCGTTGGGTGTCGGCGAGGGCTGCCGCCAGTGTGTTGACGTCTTCGACCAGCGCTGCCAGGCCCGGCTCGCTGGGGAGTTCGAGGATGTCGTCGTAGTGTCCCTCAGCGAGCCGGCTCGTGGCGGCGCGCACCCTGTCGAGCGGACGCAGCAGAAACCGGGACAGGGCGACGGACGCCGGGAAGGCCGCGGCCACTCCGGACAAGAGGCCGATCTGCAGGACCACGTCGCCTTCGACGTCGTCGAACCCGAGCCACACCTCGATCAGCGCGCTGATTGCCGCCATAGCCAGCAGCGCCAGGAGGAGCACCATGACGTGCGAGAGCACCAGCCGGTTGCGGAGCGATAGCCGCTCCTGGATTCGGCGCAACCGCGCACGGCACCGGTGGTAGGCCGGGAAGCCGGAGGGAAGCATGGGCGAGGTGTCCTTCCTGGCCCCTAGACGCGGTGCCCGACAAACCGGTAACCGATGGTGCGGACGGTGCCCACGAACCGGGGTGTGCTCGCGTCGTCGCCCAGCGCGCGCCGCAGAGTGCGGATGTGCACATCCACGACGCGCTCGTCGCCGAAGAAGTCCTCGCCCCACACCTGGGCCAACAGTCCGCGCCGGGTGAAGACCCGCCCAGGGGCCCGGGCCATCGCGAACAGCAGATCGAAGTCGAGAGCGGACAGCTCCACCGTCCGGTCGGTGTCGACAAGGACGGTCCGTGTCTCGGGATCGACAGTCAGTCCGTCGAAGCGCAGCATGTCGTCCTCGTGGGCCGCCTCGGGGCGGCTGTCGGTGCGCCGCAGGATGGCGCGCACCCGTAGTGCCAGTTCGCGGGGGCTGAACGGCTTGGTGACGTAGTCGTCGCTACCGGTGGTGAAACCGATCAGCCGGTCGACCTCCTCGTCCCGGGCGGTGAGCATGATCACCGGGATCTGGCTCGCCTCCCGGATGCGGCGCAGGACCTGGAATCCGTCCAGCCCGGGGAGCATCACATCGAGCACCACGAGGTCAGGCCCGTCGCGGGTAACGGACTGCAGGGCGGCCGGTCCGTCCGCAGCTTCGATGACGTGGATCCCGTCCGCCTCCAGGTAGCCGCGCACCGTCATGCGGATCTTGGGTTCGTCATCGACGACCAGAACGCGCTGCGTGCTCATCGTGCTCGCTTTCCATCGCCGAAGTGGGAAGGGGTAGGGCCGTCGTGGCCGCGGGGTGACCGGCGGCATGGAGGTGGAAGGCCTCGAATGCGGCCAGCGTACGGTGGCTGTCGTGGTCGGTGACGATCTCCCGGCGGCCTCGCCATCCGCCGCGGGCCGCCGGGTCGTCGAGCAGCTCCATGAGGCGGTCGGCGAGGGCACGCACGTCACCGGGCGGGAAGAGGTAGCCGTTGCGGCCGGGGTGGACCGGGTGCGGCTGGGCCATCGCGTCGGCCGCGACGACGGGCTTGCCCGCAGCCATGGCCTCCATGGTGACCATGGCTCTGCAGCTCCGCGGTGCCGGGCATGCGGAAGATGTCGCAGCGGGCGTAGGCGACAGGCGAGCGTGACCTCCGGCGGGCCGGCGGCAAGGGCGCTCTGGGCCAACCGGAAGCCCGCGAGGCCGGCCGCTGTCAGGCCGCCGAGTGTGCCGCACAGCGCCGTTCGACGTGAACTTCTCACTTACGGAGCCCCGATCAGCACAGGCATACACCCGTACGCGATCCCGGCATCGACAGCCTGCACCAGGAACCGTCCATGACCGCACAGCAGTACCCGAGTCCGCTGCGGCCGAGGACGCCAGCGAGACCAGAGCGATGAAATCCCGCCCTCCGTCTCGTGTCGGCTCCGTGTCCCGGCCATCCCCGAGGCGAGCACGGTCGGCTGGACCGGGAGCCCGTCCGCCAAGCCGCCTGCCGGCCTCGGCGCCTTGTGGTTGGGCGACTTCGCCGAGCACCGGCATCCGCCGCTCGTGCTGGACGGTGGTCGGCTGCCGACCACGGACGACATCGTGGCCGCTGCCGGCCGGCTACGTGCCCGTGGCAGGCACAGGGTTGAGGCCACCAAGATGTGAACGACTTCCATGCCGGTGCTGTCAGCCCGGTGCACGGCCTGGCATGCGCAAGAAGGTTGACCTGGCCCGGCACCGCCGCAGGAGCCGGGCTTGGGGTTGTCGCGGTGGTCTCGCTGCGGCAGGAGCGACGACCCGCCATGTGCGAAGCGGACCTACGCAGCCAGGGTCCCATCCTGCGGGTCGCGTTCGCCCGGCCAGGCGACATCGATTTCCGTCGGTGGCCCCTCCGTCGGCCGGCGCTGACCATTGCACGGGGTGCCGCCCGCGCCTCGTCGGAGGGGCATCGGGCGGCGGGCTTGGCGTGCGGTCGCGGCTCAGCGCGAGCCGGCGCGGCGTATGCGCGCCCGCAGCTTCGGGAACTGCTCGAGGGCGTTGGTCCGCTCCAGAGCGATCCGCCGGCGCCGGCTGTAGACCTCATCAACGGTCGGTTCAGGGTCGCCTGTCTTGAGGAGCGGAAGGCTGCCCTTGAGGAAGGGCATCGTTTCGACGTTGTCGGCCGCGTAGAGGTGGCGGGTCGCGGGCCAGTCGCTGCCGAACATGATGTGGTCGGCGGGCACCAGCGACGACAGCGGCTGCAACTGCGCGGCGGTGAACGCCTGTGCGTCGTCGAAGTACATCCGCTTGATGTACTTGAGGGGGCCTTCCGGCAGCACCTCGTTGAACGGCGGGAAGGCCGAGTGCCGTGTCGCGAGCCGGTAGGCCAGGAACGGCAGTGCCCCGCCGCAGTGCGTGAAGTGCCAGCGGATGTTCGGGTAGTCCCGCAGGACACCGTTGTAGATCAGGCTCGTCATCGCACGGGTGGCGTCGAAGGTGTACTCGAAGACGTTGTTCCCGGCCGGGATGTCAGGGCCGAAGCAGAGCTTCGGAGCCGGGTTCACCTCCGGACCCGTCGGGTGGACGTAGACATAGGCACCGCGGTCATTGAGGATCTCGTACAGAGGCGCCAATGAAGGATCCCCCAGGTAGGTGCCTTTGTAGTTGGTGAGCAGACAGATGCCGTCGAGATCCAGTTCGCCGAGCGCGCGGTCCACCTCGGCCACCGAGCTCTTGATGTCGGGCATCGGGGTGACCGCGAAGATCCCGAACCGGTCACCACGCGTCTGCACCAGGTCGCGGGCGTAGTCGTTGACCGCGCGGGCGGTGGCGCGCCGGTCGTCGACCGGGCCGACGGTGACCTGGAGGTCGCCGAACGACAGCACGCTGGCCTGGATCCGGTATTTGTCCATGAAGGCCAGGTGCCGATCGACCGACCACGGACCGTACGCCTCGGTAATGGCGCCGAGCAGGCCGTAGCGCTTCAGGTAGTCGTTGTACACGTCGGGGGCATAGTGCGCGTGCGTATCGATACGCCAGTTGCCCTTCGGCAGCCCCGGGCCGGACGGTGCCGCCTCCGGACCAGCCACGGCAGCCGGCACCGTGGCCGCCGCCCCGACAAGCGCTGCGGCCGATGCCCCTTCGATCATCCTTCGACGCGAGATGTTCCGTCGCAGGTTCATTTCCAGTTCCCCTCTTCATTCTGTGTGCGAGTCAGGACGTATGTGCGTGCGTCACGGCGCCGTCGTCAGGCCGGCAGGGCCTGCGCAGGACGGCGATGCTCCCCGCCGTAACGGAGACCGCTGCCTCCACGCGCGGGCGTGCGCGCGGTCCAGGCCGTCGGGGAGCGCAAGGCGAGAGTCGCTCCTCGGCCGGGCCAGTCGCCGCCAACAGGTCGATCAGGCGCTCATGCGTGGGAACCCCATGGCGCCGACGTAGCCGCGCCGGGCGGCAGTCGGCTGTGGAGCGGACCCGCGAGCAGCGCCGCCGACCCTGCCGGCGCTGCCCCCGCACAGGTCGACAGGCCGCCGGTTCCTTCATGCACGGCGTCATCGCCGACCTCATGCCCAGCGAGGTTCACGCGCCTGGCCCGCCCCAGACGAAGGAATGCGCCGATCACGACGGAACCCGGACAGCGCGGCGTCAACTGCCGTAGTCAGGTGCCGCACAGCGTGGTGATCAACGCTGTCCACCGGCCCGATGAGGATTACGTGCATGACCGCCAGACAACGGCCGCCTCATAAAGCACCTACCACTCAGCACATGAAGCTTCCATGAAGCCAACCGCCGGACCGGCGCCCGTGCCTTCGAGAGCCTCGTAGCGGTGCAGGGCCTCGCTCAGGTGGTGGTCGACCACACAGGCTCGACCAACCGGCGTCGCCGAGCACGTCCGGGAGTACCTGACGGCGCTCCACATGCGGACGCGGGCAGCTGGCCGACGGCCATGCAGGGTCTAGCAGTAGCGCTCGGCAGCGGGGCGGCGAGGCACACTCGGCGGGGGTGACGATGACGGGTTGACACGAGTCCGGTTTCGCTGCCTGAACGCACGTGTCCCGGTTGGCCTCTGCCAAGAGCTCTCGGTGACCACTACGCGGAGTCCTGCGGTGCGTCGGCACGCTGCAGCATGGTGAGCCACTGGGCCACGACGGCGTCGATGAAGGCGTCGGTGACCTGACCGCGGTCGAGGAAGAGCCGGGCCAGGACGGGCCCGTACAGCAGGGTGAACTCGTCTTCGCTGATCCGGACACCCGCAGGCTCCAGCAGCCTGTTGAAGCCGGCGTAGCGGTCTTCGCCGATGCGGACGAGTGCCCGGGCACTGTCGGGGTCGTCGTCGGCCTGGGCGGTGACCGCCAGAGCCGCGGTGCGCACGGACGGCACGCTGACCCCGGCGCGCAGGCTCTTCAGCCAGGCGGTGGCCACGGCGCCCACGTCGCTGCCCGGTTCCGGATAGGTGCCGAGGTCGGGGCCCTCGGTTCCGGCCCCGGCCTGCTCCTCGCCCACGGCGCTGGCAGCAGCTGGCCGGCACCTACGGCCCCGTCCTGGAAGCTCTCACCGCCCGCCACACCGTCGCCGGCATCGACTACCCCGGCAGCGGCGACACCCCCCGCTCCACCACCCCGCTGTCCGTCGACGACCTCGCCGACCAGCTCATCGCCGCCGCCGACGCAGAGGGTCTCGCCCGCTTCGCCGTGTCCGGCTTCTCCCTCGGCGGCCCGGTCGCCATCCGCGCCGCCAGCCACCCCGAGCGCGTCACCGCACTCGTCCTGACCGCCGCCTTCCCGCACCGCGACAACCGGCTCGCTCTCGCCTCCTCGGTCTGGAGCAAGATCGCCGCGTCCCACGACCGCGAGCTGCTCGCCGAATTCCTGCTCCTGATGGCCCTCGGCACCCAGGCGCTGGAGTCGATGCCGGCCGAGCAACTGCAGCAGAACCTCGGCTACACCGCCGCCACCGCGCCCGACGGCAGCTCCGAGCAGACCGACCTCGTCGGCCAGGTCGACGTCCGGGACGACCTCGCCGGCATCAAGGTCCCCACCCTGGTCGTTTCGACCACCGACGACCGGCTCACCTCCACCGCCCTGCACCGCCACCTCGCCGAGACCATCCCCGGCGCCCAACTCGCGGAAATCCCCACCGGCCACCTGCCGATGCTGGAGCGGCCCGAGGAGTGGCTGCAGCTCATCACCGACTTCCTCGACAAGCACCACGCCGGAACGCACACCACGAGTGGGACCACGCGGCGGCCATCGGCGTAACCCCTCACCCGGACCACCCACTGATCACGACTCACCAGCACGCAAACGGGCCGCCTCCCGGTCCCGGATCCCTGTGGGTTCGTAGACCCACTTCCCCCTCGATCTCACGGAGAAATCATGCTCAAGTTCGGCCACATCGACGCGTCCACCCACTTCCACGACCAGCAGAAGGAGAAGGCCCGCCCGGTCACCGTCATCAACACGTTTGTCGCCCCGGAAGGCAAGGAGGAGGAGGTGGTGGCTGCCTGGACGGACGACGCGGAGTACATGAAGAAGTCGGGAAGCCTTCTTTCGGTGCAGCTGTACCGGGGCATCGGCGGCAGCCGGCTGTTCACCGACGTCGCGGTCTGGAAGTCCGCCGAGCACCTCCGTGCAGCGCTCGGCACACCGGAGTTCGCCTCGCACCTGGAGCGCTACCCTGCCCGCACCGTCGCCTATCCGCACCTGTACCAGAAGTTCGCCGTCGAAGGCGTCTGCGAAGGGGAATGACGACTGCTCCCCGATTCCGGCCTGCCCTTCGCCACGCACACGACGTGTGGCGAAGTGCGATCCCTGGGCGGCGGACGACTCGCGCCGATGACGCCGACCTGTTCCCTCTGACCGACCGGCCGGTGCTCGAAGTGCTCGGCCTGGTCCGCGCAGAGAAAGCGCAGCGGCAGGACGTACGCGAGGACTCATGAGGCCAATTGCCAGGAGGCGGGCACTTCCCGTTGCTGGTCCAATGGCCGGGACGGGTCGACGGCGACGGCGGTAGCTGGAGTTGTTCCCCAGGTACCGCCGGAAGGCCGGCAGGACAGCTTTGACTCCCCCAGGGGACGCGGGGCCAGCACCGCAACGTCGCCGGCTCGCCCTGTCACACCGCCTCGACGGATCCTGCCTTGCCACGGACGACATCCCGCAGACGCTTCTTGTCGATCTTGCCGACCTTCGTCAGCGGCAATTCGTCCATGACCAGCAGGTCTTCGGGAAGTTTGTAGCGGGCCACCTGCATCGCGGTGAGGGCGGCGCGGACCGATTCGAGGGTCAGGTCGGCCCCCGGTTCGACGACCACGACCGCGCACACCCGCTCCCCCAGGTCGGGGTCAGCCTTCGCGACGGCCGCGACACGGGCGACACCGGGCAGGCGGTAGATGAGGTTCTCGACCTCCTCGGCGGAGATCTTCTCTCCGCCCCGGTTGATCAGGTCCTTGTCTCGTCCTTCGACGACGAGATTGCCCGAGGGGTGTAGCCGGACGACATCGCCGGTGCGGTACCAGCCGTCGGGCGTGAACGCGCGAGCGTTGTGCTGGTCGGCCCGGTAGTAGCCGCGTGGGGTGTACGGGCCGCGGGTGAGCAGAGCGCCCATCTCGCCGGGCGGGACCGGGTTGTCGGAGGCGTCGACGACGAGGATCTCGTCTTCCGGGCACATGGGGCGCCCCTGGGTCTCGATCTTGATGTCGTCGGGGTCGTCCGGGCGCGTGTAGTTCAGCAGCCCCTCTGCCATGCCGAACACCTGCTGGAGCGTGCCGCCGAGCACGGGTTCGGCGCGGCGGGCGACCTCCGGGGCGAGTCGGGCGCCGCCGACCTGCAGCAACCGCAGCGCGGGCGCGGCGTGGCGGCCGGAGGCGACGGCGTCGATCCAGCGCTGGACGACGGCGGGCACGGCTGCGGTGGCCGTCACGCCCTCGGCGGCCATCAGCGGCAGCACCTTGTCGGGGTGCGGCGTGCCGGCCAGGACCACGCGGCCACCGTTCATGAGGGTGCCCAGGATCCCGGGGCAGGCCAGCGGGAAGTTGTGTCCGGCGGGCAATGCCACCAGGTAGACGGTGTCGGAGTCGATGCCGCAGACCTCGGCGCTGCGCCGCGCGTTGTACTCGTAGTCGTCGTGGGTGCGGGTGATGAGCTTCGGCAGTCCGGTGGTACCGCCGGAGAGCAGGAAGACGGCGATGTCGCTGCTCTGCGGGGCGAGCCGGTCGAGCCGGGCCCGTGCGGTGGCCGGGTCGTCGGCCGGTGCGGCCAGTGCGCGCAGCTCCGTGGCTGCGATGCCGACCGTGCCACCTGCGACAAGCAACAGCCGTACGCTCGGCGTGGCTTCGGCGACCTCCAGACCCAGGGCCTGGTGGTCGAAGTCGCCGAGTCGGTCAGATACGGCGATCGACGTGACCTCGGCATGCTCGGCCAGGTAGCGCAGTTCGTGACCGCGGTGCGCGGGCATCGCCATCACCGGAGCGATTCCCGCCCGCAAACACGCCAGGGTGAGCGTGACGAACTCCCAGCCGTTGGGCAGCTGGACGAGCATCGCGTCACCGGGGTTGAGACCAGTGTCCAGCAGGCGGCACGCCAACCCGTCGACTCTGTCTGCGAGTTGACTGTAGGTCAGGCGCGTGTCGCCGTCCACGACGGCCACCGCGTCGCCGTAGGTCGCAGCCCATTCGTGGAGGTACGACCCGAGCGGCCTGCCACGCCAGTGCCCAGCCTCGCGGTAGCGGTCGGCGGCCTCCTTGGGCCAGGGAACGAATCCCTCACGCATCGTCGGATCCTCCTTGATCCCGGGAGTCACGCAGCAGCAATACGGAGTCGAGCGCGACGACGTCGCCGTCGGGTAGGACGCGCAGGGGGTTGATCTCGCACTCGGCCACCGTCTTTTCGGCGGCCAGGGACGAGAGGGCGAGCAGCACGTGGGCGAGTCGCGCACGGTCGACCGGGGTGGCGCCGCGCGCTCCCAGGAACACCTCACGGGTGGCGAGCTCGTCGAGCATCGTGTGGGCCTCGTTCACGGGCAAGGGCACGAGACGCAAGGAGACGTCGCCGAGGATTTCAGCGGCCGTTCCCCCGGCGCCCAGCGCCAGCACGGGGCCGAAGACCGGGTCACGGCGTACGCCGACGATGAGTTCGGGGCCCGCGGGGGCCATGCGCTCGACCAGCAGGGCGGGGCTTGCGGGCAAGCGGGCGAGGGCGTCGTCGAGTTCCTGGTGCGTGCGGATGCCGACCTGGACCCCGCCGACTTCCGTCTTGTGCAGGATCTCCGCGTCGAAGATCTTGATCACGACCGGTCCGCCGAGCTCGTCGAGAGCCGCATGCGCCGCGGCGGGGTCGGCGCACACGCGCCGTACCGGCGTACGGATGCCCAGGTCCGCGAGGACACCCTTGGCGGTGTGCTCGTCGACAGCGCCGGACAGAGGCAGCGTGGGTGCACTGGGCTCGGTGACGCCGGCAGCCTCTAGACGAGTGCGGGCCGCCGCGTCCTCGACGAGCGCACGCACCATGACCGAACCAGAGGCCGGCGTGGCCGCGCAGGGAATGCCGGCTTCCCCAAGTTGTCGGCGCGTCTGCCGTGTCTGCTCCAGGGGTCCGCCGACGACGGCGACGAGCGGGGTGGCGGTGCGGGCGGCGGTCAGCGCGGCCGGGAGGTCCACCGCGGTGGGTTCCAACAACCCGTACACGGCGGTGACGTCGATGCCGGGGTCCTCCGAGACCCGCTCCACGACCTGCGTGAGCGCGGGCGAGGGGCGGCCGGTGTCGACGGGGTTGTTCAGGTAGGTGAGGGCGGGAAGCAGCTCGCGCAGTTCCTTCACCGACCGTTCGGCCAGGGGCGGAACCTGGATGCCGTGCGAGCGCAGGTCGTCGGTGAGCAGCAGTCCGGGTCCGGCCTGTGCGGTGACCAGGCCGATGCCCGGGCGTGGGTTGGCGGGGAGCCGTAGGCGGCTGGGGGCGGTGACGGCATCGACGAGGTCGCGTTCGTCGTCGACGAGGACGGCTCCGGCCTGGCGCAGGGCCGTCCTGGTCACGCGCCAGGAGGTGGCCAGGGCGCCGGTGTGGGAGCGGGCGAAGTCGCCGATGTCGCTGCGGCCCACGACCAGGGCCACGACGGGGACACGATCCGTCAGGCGGCGTACGGCCCCGGTGAGACGGCGTCCTTCCGCCGCCGTCTCCACATGCAGGGCGACGGCCCGTACGCCGTCGTCGTCGGCGAGGTGGTTGAGAACGTCGGCCTGGGTGACGTCCAAGCTGTTGCCCAGCCCAACCCCGAGGCGCAGGCCGACCCCGGCCTCTGCCAGCGCGAAGGCCAGCGCGTGGTTCACGCCGCCGCTGGCGGCCACGACTGCCACCGGCCCCCGCTCCAGGTCGGCCGCGCCCGGGACGAAACTGGCGGTGAGCCGTCGGTGGGGCGCGAGGAAGCCCGAGGTGTTCGGCCCGAGGACGCGGATGCCGGTGTTCCGCACCACCTCGGCCAGCGCTTGTTGGTACAGCGCACCGTCGCCGCCGGCTTCGGCGAACCCGCCTGCACACACGAGGGCGGCGCGGGCCCCCGTGGCCGCCGCCTCGCGCAGGGCGTCGGCGGTCACGGCGGCCGGGATGCAGGAGACAGCCAGGTCCGGCGTGATGCCCTGGGCTTCGGCCGCCTCGTCGGCGGTGGGAAAGAAGCCCCGGTCGGGATCCGGGCGGCCGGAGTTGACCTTCATCACCGGCCCCGGGAAGGAAGCCAGGGAGTCGGTCATCGCCGCGCCGAGCTTCCCGGGCGTGGCCGATGCGCCGAGCACGGCGATGGCTCGGGGTGCGAACAGTGGGTTCAGCCCGGTCACTTGGTGCCTCCGACGAGGTCGGCTCGGCCGGACAGCACGAACGTGGTCAGCGTGTCGTCGTCATACGCGCCGATGACCGCGGCAGGCAGTCCGTGCACGAGCCGGGCCTCCTCCGCGACCAGTACGCGAGTCAGTGCCGTACCGCCGCGTACGCCGATGAGCGGTGTGCCCGCCTGTGCTGTCTCGCGCACCTGATCGAGGGCGAGCGGCAGACCCTCCTCCGTGCCCGGCGCGTCGATCCACACGCCCGCGTGCGACGGCCGGCCGTCGAACGGAACCATCGGGATGCGGGTGCCGTCAGCCCCGGTCAGCCCGTCGTCGCCGGCCGTCACCCGGCGCGAGGGAAGGCGGAACGGGCCGGCACGGAAAGGCGTCTCCAGGGGCTCCGCCTCGTGGCGTCGCCGCCACCATCCGTCGACGCGGTCCACGTACGACGCGTCGCGCACGGCGAGTTTGCGGCGCGGGATGCTGCGGGTGAGGAAATGGAAGGCGAACCGCGTGGGATCGTCGAACGAGCGGACGTAGCGGCCGAAGTGTTCCCACCAGGACAGGCTGGGACGTGCCGAGTTCTGGATCCTCGCGACCTCGGGGCGGCGACGCTCCTCGTAGATCCCGAGTGCCTCCGGCACGCTGTGCGACGCCTCCCCCAGGGCCTCGGCCAGTACGACCGCGTCCTCCATGGCCATCTTGGTGCCGGACCCGACGGAGAAGTGCGCGGTGTGCGCCGCATCGCCCAGCAGCACCCACTTGCCACGCCGCCACGAACGGGCCCTGCGGGTAGCGAAGTTGGCCCAGCGGGAGTTGTTGCCGACCAGCGCATGCCCGTCGATCTGCTCGCGGAACAGGTCCTCCAGGTAGCTCTTGGTCTTCTCGTCGCTCGGGCCCGGCGGGGTGGAGGGATCGAAGGCGTCGAGGCCGGCTGCGGCCCAGGAGTCGGCGCCGGTTTCGACGATGAAGGTGCTCAGCGAGTCGCTGATCGGATACGCGTGGGCGGCGAAGACACCGTGCGGGCCGCCCTGGTGGACGAAGGTGAGCCCGTCGAACATGTAGGTGGTGCCGAACCAGATGAACTTCGCGCTCGCCACCTCGGCGGTCGGCCCGAAGTCGTCGGCGAACATGGTGCGGAAGCGGCTGTTGGCGCCGTCGCACACCACGACCAGGTCGAACTCGTCCAGCTCGGCGGGATCGCGGACCTCGTGCTGGAAACGCATCTGCACGCCCTCGGCGCGGGCCCGCTCCAGCAACAGGCTCAGCAGCGTCTTGCGGACCACGGCCGCCATGCCCATGCCGCCGACGCGCTCCCGCGTACCGTGCACGCGGACCTCGATGTCGTCCCAGTGCCGGCCGTGCTTCTCCAGCGCCTCGCTGAGGACGGGGTCGGCGGCGTCGATGGCGTCGAGTGTGGCGTCGGAGAAGACCACTCCGAAGCCGAACGTGTCGCCGGAGCGGTTGCGTTCGAAGACCACAACCTCGGCGCCGGGCCGACTCCGCTTCAGCAGCGTGGCGAAGAAAAGTCCTCCGGGACCTGCGCCGATGCAGGCAACTTTCATGGCTTTCCCTTCGTGCTCACAGCCACGCGGGCAGCTTCGGCAGGGATCCCCCGCCGGTCGGGTACAGAGGGCCGGGCACGGGGCGCCCGGTCGCGTAGGCGGCCAGGCTGGGAAGGCCACCGCTCACCGCGACCGGCTCCGCGCCGCCGGGCGCGCCCAGGAGCCAGGTGCGGACATCCCTCTCGGTCCGCAGCTCGACAGGGGGGCAGTCCGGGCGGGCCCGGAAGGCGGCGGCCACGTCGTCGACGAGCGCCGCGCACACCTCGTGCGGGACATCGTCGAAGGTGGTGATGTTCAGATCGACGGTGTGGACCCACACCTCGCGCACGCGCATCCAGGGCACCTGGGAGGCCGGCACCTCGCGTCCCCGTGCCGTGCGCACGGTCGCGCCCCAGCACTCGTCCGGCAGGCCGGCGAACGCCTCGGCCAGTCGTCCGTCGGCCGCGAGGAGTTCCTCACGCAGCACGCCCGCCGGCCGGCGGGCGCCGTCCTCGATCCCGTCGGCACGCTGGTCGGCACTGGCGTACATCGGGTTCTCCACACCCGTACGCGCCCAGGTCATCAGGTTGACGAGCGCGTCGGCGTTCCGGGCCACGTGGGCGACGACGTGGGCCCTGCTCCAGCCCGGCAGGTACGACGGTCGGGTGAGATCCGCGTCGGTCAGCCGGTGCACGGCCGCCTCGAAGGCGGCCGTCCCCTTGGCGGCCCACTCCAGCACCGGGTCCGGGCGTGCGCTCACCGCATCTCCCGGTGGCAGGTGTTGCGGCACTCGCCGATCCCCTCGATGCGGGTGACGAGGCGCGTACCGTCCTGGAGATAGCGAGCGGGCTTGCGGGCGTGGCCGACCCCGCCCGGAGTACCGGTGGCGATCACGTCGCCGGGCACCAGCGTGATGATCTCGGACAGGTACGCGACCAGCGTGGCCGGGTCGAAGACGAGGTCGCCGGTGTCGGCCTTCTGGACCGTGTCGCCGTCGACTTCACAGGTCAGGCTCAGGCCCTGGGCGGACACCGCGGGGTCGTCGGCGGTCACAAGCCACGGTCCGATGGGGGTGGTGGCCTCGAAGGTCTTGCCCTGGTCCCACTGGGTGGTGCGGTACTGCCAGTCGCGGGCGGTGACGTCGTTGAGCACGGTGTACCCGGCGATCGCGGCCCGCGCCTGCGCCGTGTCGGCGTGCCGGACCTCGGCTCCGATGACGACGCCGAGCTCGGCCTCCCAGTCCATCTGCGTGGACGCGGCGGGCAGGGTCACGCCGTCGTAGGCACCGACCAGGGCCCGCGCATACTTGTTGAACAGCGTGGGGTGCGAGGGGAGTTCGCGGCCCATCTCCAGAATGTGGGTGCGGTAGTTGAGGCCGACGCACACGACCTTTTCCGGCGCGACGACGGGGGCGTAGTCCAGGGCGCCTTCGTACGTTTCGTCATCGGCGGTCGCGGCACGCGTCGCCCAGTCGCTGTGGCGCAGGAAGGCCACCAGGTCGCTCTCACCCAGGTCCACCGCCCTGTCGTCATCGATGCGGACGGCGCGCGTGACGCCGTTGACCCGGATGGTGGCGAGCTTCACTTGTGTTCTCCTCGGGAGGTACGGGCGAGGCCGAGCGCCTCGTAGACGGGCTCGTCGCTGAACCGGAACAGGTCGACCTGGGTGCGGGCTACGAGGGAGACCTCGCACCAGGACGGGACGACGAACAGGTCTCCCTTGGCGATCTCGAAGACCTTGTCGCCGACGTGGGCGACCGCCTCACCCTCGAACACCTGCCAGATCGAGGAGCCGACCTGGCGCACCGGGGTGGTCTGGGCGCCGGCCCGCAGTCGGCGCATCTCAGTGCGCATCGTGACCAGGGCGTCCCTGCCGGTGGTGGGGTTGGAGAAGCGGATGCCGGCGTGTCCGGGTTCGATCACGCCGGGCACGCCTTCCTGCTCCAGTTCCAGCTGGGCGGTCAGCGCGGCGTCGGTGTGCTCCCAGCGGTAGGCGGCCAGCGGGGAGTTGGGCTGGTCGGGCAGGCCCATCGGGCGCAGCCCGGGGTGGCCCCACAGTCGTTCGCCGCGCGAGCGCTCGGGGGTTTCGCGGGTGGAGAGCTCATCGGGGCCGAACTCGAAGAATCCGGCGTCCAGTTGGGAGACGAGCGGGATGTCGAGGCCGTCGAGCCAGGCCATCGGCTCGTCGGTGACGTTCTGGTGCTCGTGGAAGGCCCAGCTCGGCGTGAGCAGCAGGTCACCGCGCTTCATGGCGACCGCGTCCCCGTCGACGTTGGTCCACACGCCCTCGCCTTCGACCACGAAGCGGAAGGCTCCCTGGCTGTGCCGGTGCGAGGGGGCGACCTCGCGCGGACCCAGGTACTGGATCGCGGTCCACAGCGTGGGCGTGGCGTATGGACGGCCCGGGAGGCCGGGGTTGGACAGGGCCATGGCGCGGCGCTCGCCGCCACGTCCCACCGGCACCAGGTCGCCGGAGCGCTGTGCGATGGGCAGCAGCTGCGCCCACCGCCACAGGTGCGGGACGGCTGCGGACTGCGGCGACATCGGCATGAGGCCGTCCACCTGGGTCCACAGCGGGATCAGGCCCACGTCCTCGAAGTCCGCGTAGAGCTCGTCGAGCAGCTTCTGCTCGGTCTGCTCGCTGGTTGTGTCGGTCAAGACAACCTCCACGTAGTGCGTTCTGTGTAACCGCCCGAAGGCGCGCTCACTTGCGCGCTGCAGAGGACGCTACGCCGCCATTTCCCTTTTTCGGAATCTTCTATGGATAGAATTCCTCTATGGAGAATTCGGAAGAGCCTGGCCCCTCGTATCCCGTGAGTGCAGCCGGCAACGCCCTACGTGTCGTCCGGCTGCTGCACGAGCTCGACGAGCTGCGGGTGATGGACGTAGCCGACCGGCTCGGCGTCGCGCGCTCGACCGCCCACCGGATCCTCGCGATGCTCGTCCACGAGGGATTCGCGGCGCAGGACCGCCGCAAGGTGTACCGGCCGGGGCCGGCTCTGCAGGCGATCAGGGGAAGTCAGGCGGCCCCTCCCCCGGATCTGATCACCATCGCCCACCCCCACCTGCAACAACTGGCGGACGCCGTCCGTGAGACGACCCACCTGATGGTGCTCGAGGGCAACGGAGCCCGCTTCCTGGACGGCGTGGAGGGCCCCCAGGCCCTGCGTGTCAGCTACCGCACCGGCACGCTCCTTCCCGCCCACGTGACCTCGGGCGGGAAGGCCCTGCTCGCGGCGATGCCGGCGGACCGGCTCCTGGCCCTCTACCCCAACGGACTCCCCGAGGACCGGGCCAAGGCTCCCAAGGACTTCGAGAGCCTGATGAACGAGCTAGCAGCAGTGCGCCGGGACGGCTACGCGACCAACCGGCAGGAGAGCGAGCGCGGAGTGCACGCCGTCGGTGCGTGTGTGCGCGACCGCACGGGCACCGCCATAGCTGCCGTGGTCGTGGCGGCTCCGTCCGTCCGTTGCACCCGCGCAAGGCTCGCTGACCTGTCCCAACCTCTGCTCACGACCGCGCGGGACATCGGTCAAGGTCTGTGAACGGCAGCGGCGAACGCCACCGTCAAGCAGCATGGTGGCGTGCGCCGTAGCAGTCTTCGAGGCATGTCATACGGCCTCTGCGAAGGGCATCCCGGTGAAGGCGCAGTGCAGTTGTTCCCAGGGCGGTCCCACCCGGCGGCCTGACCCGAGGGGAACGTCGCCGGAAACCCGTCGTACAGGAACCCCTGCCGGATCGCGGCCCCGCAGGTTGATCCCGGCGGCTGCCATCCCGACGAGTGACGGTCCTTCACCGGGCCCGGGCCGTTCGACATCGCCCACGTTCAGTACGCCGATCCCTACTCCACGAATCGCGCCCTTTCGGCATCGCGTCTCCTCACCGTCTCAGAACGCGCTCGGCGTTGCCGTGCGCGATGCTCGCGAGGTCGGCCGGCGCGTACGGTGCCGAACGCAGGAATCCCACGGCCTCGGCGCTCGACTCGAACGGGTAGTCGATGGAGAACAGCACCCGGTCGACGCCGACGGTATGGACGGCTCCCAGCAGCGCGGCATGCGACATGACTCCGCTGGTGGTGACATACACGTTGTTCCGCAGGTAGTACGAGGGCAGGTGTTGCACCCTGTGCTCGGCAGGCACCTGGTCGTAGCGGCTGTCGAGCCGGGCCATCTGGAACGGCAGCAGCTCGCCCATGTGCCCCAACATCACCGAGGCGCCCGGGAACTGGTCGAACACACCGCCGTAGATCAGCCGGAGCGCATGGGCACCCACCGTCGCGGTCCAGCCCCAGGACGGCCCGACCAGCACGGGATACCCGTCGAAGACCCGCCAGTTGTCCGCCGGCACAACAGCCGGATGCAGATACAGCGTCACGCCGAGGCGCTCCAGCTCGGCCCATACCGTTCTGAACTGCGGTTCGTCCAGGTAGTGCCCCCGCACATGGTCGTTGTACAGCACGCCCTTGAACCCGAGCTCCGTCACCGCCCGACGCAACTCCACAACCGCGGCCTTGGGGTCCTGCAACGGAAGGGTGGCAAAGCCCGCGAACCGTTTCGGATGTGCGGCGACCGCCTTGGCGAGATCGTCGTTGATTTGCCGCGCGGCCACCACGGCCTCCGCGGGATCCTCGATCACTTCCACGCCCGGCGTGGAATACGAGAGGACCTGGACATCGACCCCGTTGGCGTCCATGTCCGCCAGCCGCAGCTCGGTCAGATCGTCCAGGCGACGGAACCACTCCTGCTTGATCGCCCCCGGCACCGCCATGCGCTGACGGATCGCTGCCTCCTGCCGGATGGCTCCGGGAATGGAGAAGGCCTCTTCCACGGCCACGATGCGCATCTTTTTCTCCTTCTTGGCGTTTCGATGGCCCTTCGAGCCGCCGGGCGTGGCGGAGGCACGGCTGCCGGGCGCCGTCTCGGCGGCGAGCCCGGACTGCCCCGTGACCAGACCGCCGCATGGCGGCAGTCAGAGGGTGGGCTGTCGTGACCGGCTGGTCCTGCTCTGCTCGCAGAGCCGACGGGCCGCATCCGGCGACCGGGGCCGAGGGCAAATGCACCCTCTCGGGCCGGGACCAGCCCGAACGAGGTCAGGCAGTTGTCCCGGCAAGTCGCTGACGCCCACCCCTGCGGGGCCGCCTGACCACCAGCGCCTGAGCAGAGGAGGTGCTGACTCTTGCCGCTCCAGAGCGCTCCTGGGTGACGTGGGGCTGCTGCCCACTCCCCCTCTCTTGAACTGGAGCCAAGCTAGTTCTAGGGTATTTTCCAGTCAAGACCAGTGAGGAAGTCAGATAGACGCAGCCTCGACTCATGACTCGCAGTCAAGAACCCGGGCGGTCTGTCAACCTGTGCCGATTGCCACGGCCAGGCCACGCAACGGGCCGCCCCGGATCGTCGGACTGTTCGGTTTCGTGTTCCGGTCCTGGTGAGCCGTCTGGCCGAGGTTCGCTCCCACACGTTCTGACCGGGGCGGGTGAGGCGCAGGCGGCGCCATGAAGCCCTAGATGAACCGCGTAACGATGTGAAGGGACGTGAGAGTGGAGCAGACCATGATGGCGGTCCGCCTGTTCGAACATGGCGAACCCGAGGTGCTCAAGTACATAGAGGCGCCGATTCCCGAGGTCGGCCCCGACGACGTCTTGATGCGCGTACACGCCACGGCCGTCAACAGCTGGGACCTGCGCTACCGCGCGGGCAACCTGCCGCAGCCTCTGCCGGGACGGCCGCCGTGGCCTCTGCCGTTCCAGCTCGGCAGGGACGCGGCCGGTGAAATCGTCGCCACCGGCGAGAACGTCACCCGGTGGAACCCCGGCGACAGGGCGGTGCAGCTTCCGCACCCGCCGTGCCGTAACTGCGCCCTGTGCGTACGCGGCCTGGAAAACCTGTGCGTCGACACCGCCTACCCCGGACACCAGGTCTTCGGCGGATACGCCCAGTACGTCGTGCGCCGCCAGGACGCGATCCTGCCCATCCCCGACGGCGTCGACTTCGAGACGGCCGCAGCCACCATGTGGACCTACACCACTCCCCTCAACTGCGCACGCCAAGCACCCGTCGGCCCCGGCGACACCGTGGTCATCACCGGCGCCAGCGGCGGGATGGCCATCGCCTGCGCACAACTGGCCAAACTCAGCGGAGCCACCGTCATCGGCACCACCACCAAGCCGGACCGCGACGAAGCGCTCAGCAAGCTCGGCTACGACCACATCCTGCACTCCACCGATCCCGGACTGCCGGCGCGAGTCCGGGAGCTGACGCACGGTCTGGGCGCCGACGCCGTCTGGGACTGTGTCGGCGGCAACGACTTCTTCCAGCTCTCCCTTTTCTGCACACGGCTCGGCGGCACGGTCATCGTCCTGGGCACACCGACCGACCAGGGCTCACGCCTCGAACTGGACGCACTCGCCCTCATCGGCCGACAGGTCAAGATCGCCAGCGTCCGCGGCGCCACCCTGCGCGACCAGCAACTCTGCCTGGAACTGCTGGCAGACAAAAAGATCAACCCGATCATCGACCGCGCCTACCCCCTGGAAGAAGCCGCCGAAGCCCACGCCTACCTCGAAAGCCACCGGCAGACCGGCAAAGTACTCCTCCTGCCCTAACACCCCGAGCCGCCTGCCGAACGGGGGAACTGCCCCAGGTTGGGTGGAGCCGAGTTACTTGGTTTCATGCTGCCGGCGGTGTACGGAGTTCGTACTCCACCGGACTGATCATGACTCGTCAGTCGCCATTGCCCTAAGCTCGCGGATCCGTCTAG
Source organism: Streptomyces sp. NBC_01775 (assembly GCF_035917675.1). Lineage (NCBI taxonomy): Bacteria > Bacillati > Actinomycetota > Actinomycetes > Kitasatosporales > Streptomycetaceae > Streptomyces > Streptomyces sp. NBC_01775. The sequence continues at coordinate 657,602 of NZ_CP109104.1, forward strand.
TGCGTTGACCACGAACGTCGGCCGGGTGTGGTGATACGCGGTTCAGTATTCGCGGCACGGGGTTCTGTCGGCCTCACTCTCGATGGCAACGTGGTCGCTGTTGAGGGTGAGGCCGAAATGGCAGAGCCGGTCAGAGCACGGCGGTTGACCGATGAAGAGGGCCGGAAGCTGCAGCAGATCGTCCAGCGGGGCAGACACGAGTCCGTGCGGTCCGCCGGGCGTTGATCGTTATGGCGTCGGCGTCGGAGACCCCTGTGACGGCGATCGCGCGGTTGGTTGCCGCGCATGAGGACACCGTCCGGGATGTGATCCACCCCTTCAAGGCGAGGGGCCTGGCCGCGTGGACCCTCAGTGGGCGGGAGGCCGTCCTCGCCTGATCAACTCCAGGACTACCTGTGGTGGCGCAACGCCAATGCCCGCCACCCCGACGTCCTGGCCGCCCCACGTCGCGAGCGCGCCAAGGTCCGCAGCGAACGCCAACAACGCTGGGGACGCCCACGGCCCACAGTCGCCTGATCAGACCCGGCGAACGTCCGTGGTCAACGCACTGGCTGCTTGAGGGCCGCGCCTACTTTCGCACGCGGAACCGGAGCATCGTGACGGCGCCCGACTGGGTGTTGCTGAAAGGTTCCAGGTCGATCCTGTCGAGGCTTGAGGGCGAGAAGCGGATACCGTCGCCGAGTAGCACCGGTAGGACATACACCAGGATCTCGTCGACGAGCCCGCGCCGCAGGCACTGGGCGGCCACGTCGGCACCGAGGATCTCCAGGTTCTTGCCGCCCGCGGCGCTGTGTGCCGTGGCAACGGCTTCCTCAAGTCCACAGGTGAGGAACGTGACGGCAGGGTCCGGTTCGTCGGGAGGCTCGTGGGTGAGGACGAACTGTGCTCCCCCGTCGTAGGTGGCGTCCTGGCCGGCCATACGCTTGGCGACCTCGTACGTGCCCCGGCCGACGAGCATGGCGCCTGTGGCCGCCATGATCTCCGGGAACACGTCCGCAGTCAGGTACTCGGCGATCCAGTCCATCGCGTGGCCAGGACCGGCGATGAAGCCGTCCAGCGACATCGCCCTGTTCACGACCACTTTGCCGGTGCCGGTGCTCACGTCGCTCATGCGTACTCTCCAAGAATTTTGGAAGCCCGAGGCCGAATCATAGTTCGGCCGGCGGGGAGGGCGAGGGCGGGAGTTGCACGCGTATCTGCGGTGGCGCAACGCGAACAACCGGCACCCGGATGTGCTGGCCCCGCAGCGTCGGGAACGTGCCCGGGTACGGAGTGAACGACACCGCTGGCGGGGTCGCTCTCAGTCCCGGGCCGCGTGACCAACCCGGTGATCGTTTGTGGTCACCGCACTAGCGGGCCGCAGGTGTGGGCTGGTTGCCACCCGCGACAAAGGTGGTCTCCGTGGTGAACAAAGCATCCACGGCGGAGTCCTGACCCTCCAGGCCCGAGGCACGGACGGTCTCACCAAGGCGCGTGGCACCCTTCGCGGCGACGTACAGAGTGCGCCGGGGTGCTCGCGGGTCCATGAGGCCCGCGCTGAAGGCGAGGAGCTGGGCGGCGGTGCCGATCGTGCCTTCGCCTGCCGCGGGCATTGCGGAAAGCCGTGGGGCCACACCGCTGAAGAGCCGCCGCAGCATGCGCCTGTTCGCGACCGCCGAGGACATGCGGTGGCCGCGCTCGTGCCACGTCGATCGCGAGGCGGATCGAACGGGAGACGACCTCGCCGCTCTCCCCGGATGACAAGGATGCCATTCACCGGCTGCTCTACCGTCTGGTCGAGGAGCTGAACGCCGACGCCCTCGCCATCGACGGTCGATCCCTGAACTGACCCGGGCCGTCCAGCCGAGCCACTTCCGGATCCGACTCGGCGAGGTGAGGAAGAGACGTTGAAAGGCTGGCGTCCCCTTGGCCGATCTCTCCGTCGACCCATCGCCCGCACCGCCGGCGTCGGCAAGGCAGCCATCGACCGCCGCTGGAGCGACAAGGAGGACCTCTTCGTCGACGTCATCCGCGCCGCCGAGCCCCCTGAACGCGACCTCCCCGGCAATCGATGCGGGACGACCTGGACGTTCTGCTGGAGTCGCTGCGTCAACGCAGCCTGTCCGGCCGCTCGTCGGCGATCCTGCACACCGCGCACGCCCAGATGAGAAGCAGCCCGAAGATATGGGCCGCCCGCCACCCCGGTGTGATCACTCCCCGGCTCGACCTCGGACTGGAGACTCTCCGGCGAGGCCAGCTGAACGAGGACCTCCGTACGGGCATCGACCTGGAACTGACCATCGACATGTTCGTCGGCCCCCTGCTCATCCGCACGTTCGTACGCCACGACCCCGGCCTCCCGGATGGGCTGCCCGAACAGATCGTCGACGCCGTCCTCCATGGCCTACGGCCCGTCAGCTCCCCGCGCGGTTGAACGCGTGGGCGCCGGGGGGGCGACCGCTGTCACCCGCGTCTGCCGCACCGCACCCGGTAGGAGCGCGAACCCGACTTGGTGGTGCCCCGGCCGCTTGCCTGAGGAGAACTTGCGCATTCGCTGGACGGCGTAATGCCGCGGGTCACCGTGCTGCCGCGTACCGAGCAGCCGTTGGCCCCGTGGTGGTGTTCCGTCGCAGTTCCTGCGCGGGGTGTCTCCCCTCCACCTGGGGAGACACCCCGCGACTGCGTCGGGAGCGCTCAGCCTCGCGCGGCGAACGCGGTGGCCGCTTCCTCAAAGGACGCGGGTTCACGGCCGAGCAGCATCCGCAGGACGTTGCTGTTGCCGCGCAGGCCGTGCCGGTCATAGTCCTGCCACATGGCGCGCATGTCCGAGGCCCGGGACGCAGAGTCGGCAACTCCCGGCGGGAGCGGTGCGTCCGCCCAGTCCACCGTCCTCGCCTCCAGATCCACTCCTCGTGCACGTCCGGCGAAGCGCACCGCGTCGGCCAACGTGAGGGTAGGTCCCGCGAGTTCGTAGGTCGCCGAGTCGTGGCCTTGCTCGGAGAGCACCTTGACGCCGGCTTCCCCGAGGTCACGCAAGTCGATGAACGAGAACTCGTTGTCGACGTTGAACGGCACCCCGACGGGGCCGGCCGGAGCCCTCCCCCACGTCGACAGGACGATCTGCGCGAACATCGAGGGCTGGAGAATCGTCCAGTTCAGGTTTGAGGCCCGCACGGCGGCCTCGGCGTTCGCCTTGCGCAGGTGGTGGCGCAGCCCAGGGGTGTGCGGGTGGAGGACGGACAGGTACACGAACCGGCGCGCGCCCTCGTGCTCAGCCGCCTCGAGCGCCCTGATCGCGAGCACGTCTTCCTCAGGGTGGAACGCCGGCGGAATCATGAACACGAAGTCGGCGTTCTTCAGCGCCTGACGGACGGCGTCCGGCTCCTCCAGGTCGGCCTCGACGGTATCGCCCACGCCCAGCGCAGCCACTCGTTCCCGCCCTGACGGGCCGTGCACCACGGCCCGGACCCGGAATGGGGTTCGCAGCGCGGCCTCCAGCACGTACGTACCGCAGAGCCCTGCCGCCCCGATCACCGCGATCAGGGGCTGCTCCTTGCTGCGTACGGCTTCTGACTCGGACACTTTCCCGGTTTCCTCTCGCTGTTCTGAGGTGACTCCGCGGCGCCGTGACGCGCGCGTGCGTCGGGTCAGGGGTTGATCACGGTCATCCACATGGGGTCGTCGGACCGTTGCTGTATCGCGTCCATGGCCTTGAGCGCTTCGGCGAGCGGGAACCGATGGGTGATGAGCTCGTCGGCGGTGAGGGCGCCCGTCTCGAGCAGACGCAGGACATCCGTTGCATCCCGGCGGGTGTAGGCGCGAGTGGCGACGAAGCGCCAGCAATGCATCATCAGGGCGATGGGGGGAAGCGACAGCGGGGTGGAGTTGCCGCCCATGTGCACGAGTGTGCCGCCGGTGGCCATGCCCGCCATGGTCTGGCCGAGGGCGGGACCCTCCGGGATGAAGTCGATGACGGCATGGGCTCCCTCGGGTGCCAGCTCGCGCAGCCGACGGGTGAGAGTGCCGTCGGTCGACCAGTTCTCAGGGAGTTCGTCGAGTGCGACGACACTGGCCGGTATGCCGCCGGCGAGCCCGGCGACGCGGTGGAGACGCTCGGTGTCGCGGCCGACGAGGATCAGACGGGCGACTCCGAAGTGCTCCGCGAGTTTGACCGTCGCGGTTCCCATGGTGCCGGTCGCGGCGGTAACCACGAGAGCGGCCCGTTCCGGAAGGTCGGCGCACTTGAGCGCGCGCATGGCGTTGGCCAGATCCTGGACCTTGGCCGCGACGTCGAAGCCGACGGAGTCCGGCAGGGAATCGATCAGCCAGTGCGGGACACGGACGTACTCCGCGAGTCCGCCGTCGTGGTACTGCTCGTACAGCGGCATCGGACCATCGCCGAATGCGGCGTGGCCGAGCATGGCCTGCTGGGCGCACATCATGTCCCGGTCGGTACGGCAGTAGTCGCATTCACGGCAGTTCAGCAGGGGGTGGACCCGCACCCGGTCGCCGACCGCGTGGCCCGTGACGTCCCGGCCGACGGCGGAGACGACGCCTGCGGCCTCGTGGCCGAGGGTGGTGGGCAGGTGCTTGAGCGCTCCCATCCGCAGCAGGCGCATGATGCCCGGCGCCAGGCCGGCGGAGGCGACCTTCACGACCACGTCGAGCGGACCTGGCTCGGGGACGGGCACCTCGTCCAGGGCGAGTGCTTCGGCGCCTTGGTGCGCTCGCAGGGCGAGCATCGTGGCCATCAGCGGACCTCCACCGAGAGGCTCGGGAGCCGTTCGGAGGTGTAGGCATCCGCTGTACGCGTGGTCTCGGCGACCTGGGGCAGTTCCTGGTGCGAGAGGAGACTGACGTAGTCACCGGGCTCGGTCACGACGCTGGTGTGGGAGATGCCGAGCGGGACGCGCACGAAGTCGCCCGGCTCGAGGTCGGCGACGCCCCGCTGGGTGATCAGCGTGCGGTGACCATGGGCTTGGTACTGGATCTCGTCGGCGTCGAGGGTGCGCCGGTAACGGCGCTGCCCGCCAGGAGTGGTGGTGACCATGCCGAGGCGGATGCGATCGGTCGTGTACAGCCAAGTGACGTCCTGACCGGAATCGGCCCGCAGCACCGCCATCCGCCTGTCCTCGTGGTGCACCTGCTCGAGCAGGAGCTGTTCGTCGACCCCGAAGACGGTGATGTCGTGGCCGAGCGCGGCCATGCACTGAGTGATCGCCTCGTTGGCCTCGCCGGGCTGCCAACCGGGGAACGGCGGGAACATGGCCCCGGACTCCCGCTGGGCCGACGCCAGTTCGGTGACCGGCGCGGAGATGTAGAACAGCAGGTGGCTGTCCTCGCGGCCGTAGTTGTCATGGGCGACGCCGCGCGGGATACGGGAGAACTCGCCGGGCTGGAACTCGATCACACCGAGCTCGGACATCAGTGTCCGCTCGCCGCCGATCTGGTAGGAGATCTCGTCGACGTCGCAGTTGCGGTGGTAGAACGGCTGCCGTCCGTCGAGTTTCTGCCACTCGACGCGGATCTCGTCGTTCTCGTAGACGCCGCGCGGCGGGGCGAATGCCTCCGGCTCGTACTGCTGCGGGTAGTGCACCACGGTCAGCGGCGGGTGCTCCTGCCACAGTTTGACGGGCACCTTCGTGGGATGCGGCGGCGAGAGAAGCAGGTGCTCGTCGCGGACGATACTGCGCAACGGATGGTCGGAGCCCAGGACCATGACGTCTTCAACGACGCTCACGGGGACCTCCTTGTCCTTGGGTGAATGAGAGGATCGACTCGGGTGAGGGGGAGGGAATGTGTGCCGGAGCCTGTTGCCTGAAGCCCACGGCAGTGTTCACCTCTTTCGGCCCCAGTACATCTCGATACCCTTCCATTCCATCAGCTGAGGGCTGTCGACCTTGTCCCCGAACGCCTCGCGGATCTGCTCTCCGGAGTAGTAGGGAATGTCGTCCACGGGGACGTGCGCGAAGAGTTTGTCGAACCACTGCCGAAGGTGGACGTCGGAGTTGATACGGGAGGAGAACGTCGCTCCCTTCAAAACCGATTCGGCCAGCACGATGCGCCGGCCCGGCTTCATCACCCGCAGCAGGTCCGCGGCCGTCTCGTGCCAGTCGTCACAGTGTTGTGTCGCCTGCAACACGGCGACGCAATCGTATGCCTCGTCGTCCACCGAGTCCGTGTACGACCAGCGCCAGCAGCCGATCTGTCCGTTCCGGCCGGGGACCTTGCCGAGGACGGCGTTTCGTCCGTCCTTGATGATCTCCACGGTGTCGATGACGCCCTCCGGTCCCACCAGGGCCCGCATGTCCTCGACCCATCCGGAGGGCGCGATGCCCTCACCGATGAGCAGAATCCGGTCTCCGGGACGGAGTTCGAGCAGACCGTAGACGATCTCGGAGATCGGCCGGGCCAGCTCCTGCCAGATGTACGGCAGGCCACCGGCGATGGCCATGGCCATTTCCCATTTCACCCGCAGGGTGACGTCATGGATTTCCGGCCCGAAACGCTCCTCGTCCCACGGCTGGATGTACTCCCACGGGTCTCCGCCACCGAATCCGTTCTTCACTTCCGTGCTCACTTCGTTGCCTCCTGTGCAGGATGCCGGAGTCGAGGGGTGAAGGCGCCATTCCTCCGGCCGAAATGCCGCCTCCGACGCGCCCGGTCCGTCAAGCGCAGATGTTGGCAAGGGAGCCGATGCCCTCGATCTCGATGCGGACCTCGGTGCCGGACTGCAGGAAGCGTCCCTGCTTGTGTCCGACGCCGGCCGGCGTTCCGGTGGCGATCACGTCGCCAGGCTCCAGGGCCGTCTGCCGAGACACATAGGAGACCAGCACTGGAACGGGATGGATGAGCTGCGAGGTGCGGGCGTCCTGACGGAGCTCGTCATCGACCCAGGTGCGCAGGTGCAGGTCGTCGGGATCGGCGAACTCGTCGAGCGTGGCCAGGGCGGGCCCCATGGGCGTGAAGGTGTCGAAGCTCTTGGCCGCGGTGACATTGGCCGCCCGTCCGGGGATGCGGCCCTTCTGCACGTCACGGGCGCTGACGTCGTTGACGATCGTGAAGCCGGCGACGAACGCGTACGCCTCCGCCTCGGACACATCGGTCGCACGCCGGCCGATGACGACCGCGAGCTCGCCTTCGTAGTCGACCTCGTCGGGGGCTGCCTCCGGGAAGCGGATCTGCCCGCCCGTGCCGATGACCGAGGACGGCGCCTTCAGGAAGACGACCGGCTCCTCGGCCACGCCGTTGTAGCCAACCTCGGTGCGGTGGCCGGCGTACGCGTAGCCCACCGCCCAGATCTTGGAAGGTCTGGGGACGGGGGCGATCAGCTGAGCCTGAGCCACGGGGACACGGTCGCGGACCGAGGCCGTGGCGATGGACGCGATGCAGAGGCCGGCCTGCAGGGCGGCGCCGAGGTCCGCCGCGTCGAGGTCGAGAAGGGCGACGGTTTCGCCGTCGTCCTCAAGTCTGCCGATTCCCTTGGCCGTGCTGACGAGCCTGGTCACAGGGCCACCGCCTGGTTGTCGAGGCGCAGCAACTCGCTCTCGGGGTCACCGGCACGGTAGCGGGCGGTGAAGCGATCCGGGTCGAGCTCCCGGCCGGAAGGGTTCGCCGCGAAGACGGGACCGGACATGAAGGCCACCTCCTCCTCGGTGGTGGCGAAGTTGGCGCAGGAGAACTCGATGATGTTCCCGTCCGGGTCTCGGTAGTAGAAGCTGGTGGCCTGGCCGTGGTTGGCGGCACGGTGCGGGCGCGCGCCGATGGAGGCCATGTGTTCGTGCTGGGAGATAAGGTCGCCCAGGGTGCTGACGCCGAACTGGAAGTGATGCAGGCCCGGCCCGGAGGCGTCGGTCCCGATCAGGCTGTCGATGCCGAACAGCGCGAGGACCTGGCTGTGCGGGGAGTCATGCACACGGAAGAAGCCCAGTCGGACGTCGACCGCTCGCTCGGGCATCCCCGCGGGACGCGGCGGGGCGTCGGGATCCGGGGTCCGCTCGTAGAACGGGCCGTGTCCCAGTACGTGCGCGTAGAAGGCGGCCATGTCGTCGTAGCGGCCGGTCTTGAGCACGAGCTCGGAGAGCTGCAGCGCGACGGCTTGCGTTCCGTCAGCCCCTGGTCCGGTCTCGGTCTGGGGGGTCGTCGTCATCGTGGGGGCCTCCTTGCCCGTCAACGGTGGGGTGCAACGGCCTTGAGGTACGGCGCGTGATGCGCCACTTGCCGCCCGCACGGCGGAACTGGTGGGTGGTGTTGAGGACGCGGTCGAGGACGTAGGCACCATCGGGCTGCCACACGTGCAGCAGGATCAGCGCCGGCAACTGGACGGACTTGCCGTGGGGCCCGCCGGCCTGGGCGGTGGTGACCTCATTGGCAAGTACGTGGACGGTCTGCCGCGCCGTGTCGGCCTCCCGCGCACGGAGGAAGTCGAGAATCTCGCTGCGACCACGGAAGACCCTGCCGTGTGCCTCGAATTCGGCATCGTCCGCGAACACGTCGGGCTCGGCAGTGGCCCGGCCCTCTTCGATGTCGTGGTGGCCTCCGACAACCAGAGCCAGGGAGCGGCTCCCGGCATCGTCTTGATCAGCAGGAGTCACCATGGCGTTTCCTGCCTCTTGAACCCAAGACGAGCGTAGCACCGCATATGACCCCTCAAAAGTCTTGTGTTTTTCCAGGTCTTCCGTGCAGCGGCATGCGCATGCGACTCTGACCCCGGTTCAAGAGTTCGGGTCATGAGCGGTCCGCCCCTTGCTCAGGAAGGCAGATCTTTGATGTCTGACCAGCACGAGAGAGCCGGATCTCGGCGCGTCCTGGTCGTGGGAGCGGGGCCTGTGGGCCTGGCCCTCGCGACCGAGTTGGGGTGGCGTGGTGTACCGGTCACCGTGATCGATCAGGGCGACGGCCGCGTGCCCTTTCCAGCAGGCGAGGCGATCTTTTCGCGCACCATGGAACACCTTCGGCGCTGGGGTTGCGCGGAAGAGGCACGCACGGAGTCGGCACCGCCCCCGGACTACCCGCACCGTACGGTGTTCGCCACCTCCGCAACGGGGAGCGTCCTCACCGAGTTCGACTACGGGGTCACCAACCGGTCTTCGGGCGTGTACACCTCGCTGACGCCGGAGGGTCCCGCCTTCTTGTCCAAGTTCTCCTTCGTGCCGTTGCTCGCACGCACGGCGAGTGAACTGCCAGGAGTCGAGATCAGGTACGGCACCCGCCTGGAGACGATGGAGCAGGACTCCGAGGGTGTCCTGGCCGTGGTGCGCGACATGGCGAGCGGTGCCACCGAGAAGCTGGCCGGCACGTACCTGGTGGCCTGCGACGGAGGCCGCAGCGGCATCCGTCGGGAGCTCGGCATCGAGTTCGAGGGCATGTTCGCGCAGGGCTACAACTTCGCTGTGCACTTCCGTGCGCCCCAACTGCTCGGCCTGCTGCGGGAGCGGCTGGACGGCCCCGCGGTGCAGATCCACACCCTGTCGTCGGCGCGCAGGCCGTACATCACGGTGGTCAACGGTGTGGACGAGTGGCGCCTCTCGGTCTACCTGGACGAGGAGCCCGACCCCGATGACGCGGTCGCCTGGATACGCGAGGCCGTCGGTGCGCCGATCGACGTGGAGGTCCTCGCAGCGCAGCCCTGGAGCGGGCACTGCGTCGTGGCCCGCACCTACCGTGCGGGGCGGGTGTTCCTCGCGGGCGACGCGGCGCATCTGCTGTGGCCCAAGGGGGGCTTCGGCGCCAACACCGGGATCGGCGACGCCGTGGACCTCGGCTGGAAGCTCGCCGCGACCCTCCAAGGATGGGGAGGCCCGGCGCTGCTGGACAGCTACGAACAGGAGCGGCGGCCGATCGCCGTCCGCAACGTCACGGAAGCCTCCAGCAACTGGAGGGCCGACGCGCGGCTCGTCCCCGATCCAGTGCTCGACCGCATGGACGCGGAAGGCGAACAGGTCCGACGTGAGATGGGCCAGGAGATCCGCCGGTCCCGCGCCAAGGAGTTCCGCTGCACGGGCGTCCAGCTCGGCTACCGCTACAGCGGCTCCCCGATCTGCGTACCGGACGGCAGCCCGGAACCACCCGACGAGCCGGACGAGTACGTACCATCGACCTGGCCCGGCTGCCGCGCACCGCACGTCTGGCTGCCCGACGGCAGCTCGGTGCTCGACCACTTCAGGCGCGGGTTCACGCTCGTGGTCTCGGGTTCCGCGAACCCGACGCCTCTGGTGCAGGCCGCGCGCCGGTGTGGTGTGCCATTGACGGTGCTGCGCCTCGCCGACCCGGCCGCCGCGGAACTGTACGAGCGGCCACTGGTGCTCGTCCGCCCGGACGGTCACGTCGGTTGGCGGGGCCGGCAGGCTCCCGCGGACCCCGTCGCCGTGCTCGACATGTTGCGCGGGGCGGCGGTCCGGACTCCGGACGCGAAAGCGCCCGGAGCGGCGCGAGCGGTATCAACGGGAGTCGGGGCTCACCTCGTCTGAGGTGCCGCGCTCAGCGCTCCCGCCCCTTGGCCCCCGCACTCCTGGCCATGACGGACTCCATCAGGAACCGGATCATCTCGTGGGCCGGTCTGTTCCGGTCGTTGGGCACGTTCGCCCCTTCGAACACGGCGAGCGCGACATCGCGGACGAGCGCGGCATCGACGGCTGGATCGCGATCGAGACCGCGCTCGGCCATGAGCTCGTCGACCAGTCCGACGATCCAGTTCAGGAAGGAGTCGTGGGCCTCGCGGACTGCCTCCGAATGGGGAAGCCGGTCGTGCATGGCCTGGTGCAGCGGCCGGGAATAGCGCATGTCGGACAGCCCGCGCACGAGGCGGCTCAGTGGGTCGGCACCGGCCTGCTCCTCGTTGAGGATGCGGATCTCGCGACTGAGCAGGCGGTTCATGACGGCGGCGAAGATGTGGTCCTTGGAGTCGAAGTACCAATAGACGTTGCCCCGGGCCACGCCGACGGCGGAACTGATGTCCGCCATCGTGGTCTTGGCGTAGCCCTTCTGGAGAAAGAGCTCGGTGGCCGCGGCTAGCAGATCACCCGTGCGCTCCTCCCGGGGGATCTGTTGGCGGTTCCGCGGCATCCCGACTCCTCCCATGAGTTCACTACATCTCACGTGAGTGTAGACACCCGGCAGGCCCCGCCCGGCTGAGGAGAAGGGAGTGCTGTGACCATCGGGTCCCGGCGAAGAGTCCCTGGAGATCGTTTGCCGAGGAAGAGGCGGCGCGTTCCGCGCGCAGAAGGCGGCGCGGGCTGGAAGGGGTCATCGCGCGGGCGAGCAGCTGAAGTGAGTCCTCAAGGGCTCACGCAGCTGGGATACGGCACCAGGACGATCTTTCCGGTGGTGTGGCCGGCCATACTCTCGCGATGGGCTGCGGCGGCGTCCCGCAGCGGGCAGCTGGACGCGATCAGGATGCGCAGTTGTCCTGCTGCCGCAACTTCCGCGAGCCGCAGGCGGGCGGCCGATCCCTGATCTCGGTGCCGAGGTCGGCGCCGGGCTCGCCGCCGAGGAGTTCGATCCCGGTCTGGGCCCTGCGCTGGAATGCCGCGACGGTGGCCTGCGGGAACGGTCGGTCACGAATTCCCAGGTGCGGTTCATGGTGGATCAGGGGAGCCAGCGCTTGCCGCTCGTCGATCTCGGGGTTGGCCAGGGCCCAGGTTGGCGATGACCAGGTCGGACGCGTAGGGATGGAGAGCCTCGCGGATCAGAGTGTTCGCGCGCACCACACCACCGGAGCTGATGTGGAAGTCGGCGGTGTCGATGTGGTTGACGCCCAGCTCTACGGCTCGGCGCAGTACGGCACGGCCGGTCCCGGGTCGGACCAGCCATGCCCGTGAGTTGAATCAGTCCGACTTCTCGCCGCTCTCGGCCAGGATCCTGTTACGGACGCCAGCGAGGGCTCCCGCCATGGCACCCGCGGGCCTGCCGAAGGTCGAGGCGGAGAACCGGGCGGGGCCGGTCTTAGCGGTGAAGGAGTGCGCGTAGGCGAACTCCCGCAGTCCCTCTTCGCCCTGCTTGCGCCCGTAACCGCTGTCGCCGCGACCACCGAAAGGCACTGCGGGGTTCATGGAGAACACCAGTGCATCGTTGATGCTGGTCATTCCCACGCGGAGACGACGGGCGATGGCTTCGCCGCGATCGCGGCTGAAGACTGCGCTGCCCAGCCCGTACCGGCCGGCGTTGATGTGAGCGACGGCCTCATCGGCGTCGGCGACCTTGATGACCGCCAGTGTCGGCCCGAACGTCTCCTCCGTCGCCGCGAGCGCGTCGGGGGCCACTCCGACCAGGATGGTGGGCGCGACATAGCGGTCACCCACCGCGTCGAGGCCGCCTACGGTGGCTGTCGCTCCGCGCTCCAGAGCGTCCTGGATGTGTTTCCAGATGATCGAGGTCTGGCTCGGCAGCGGAACCGGCCCGATCTCCGCATCCTCGTCGCTGCCGACGCGTACCTGCCCGGCCAGCTCGCTGATCTTCTGGACGAACTCGTCGTGCACCGACTCGACGACGTAGGCCACTTCGAGACTGATGCAACCGTGCCCGGTGTTCTGCATGGCGCCCCACACGATGTGAGCGGCGGCTTCGTCCAGGTCGGCGTCCTCGGCAATGATGACGCCGTCCTTGCCGCCGAGTTCCAGCAGAACGGGGGTCAAGGTCTGAGCGCATTGGGCGGCCACCGTCCTGCCCGTGGCGACGCTGCCCGTGAACGCGAGCTTGTCGAGGCCGGCCTCGATGAGCTCTTGCCCTGTGGCCCCGTATCCGTTCAGGTTCTGCAGGACGGCGGGGAGGTCCGGAACGGCACGCTGCCAGGTCCGGATGAGCCATTCAGCGACGCCGGGCGTGATCTGACTGGGCTTGAGGACGACGGCGTTCCCGGCCGCGAGCGCGTCGGCGAGGATGGCCGCGGGGGTGAGCAGGGGGAAGTTCCACGGGCCGATGACGCCGACCACGCCGTAGGGCTGGTACTCGACCCACGCACGCTGGTTGGGCGTGGTGGGGCCGGCCGGGACCTCCCGGCGCTCCAGGACGCGCGCGGCGTTGTCAGCGGCGTACTGCAGGTGCTCGAGAGTCCCGAGCACTTCGACGCGGGCGTCGTCGAGGGGCTTGCCGTTCTCGGCGTGAATGAGAGCGGCGCCCTCCTCGCCACTCAGGGCTATCTGCCGCCGCCACGCGCGCAGCCGCTCCGCGCGGCCCTCGAAGCCGAGGTCCCACCAGGTCCCGGTCACCGAGCGTGCGGCGGCGACGGCCGCGGCCGTCTCTTCCTTGCCGGCCACGGGGTATCGCGCGAACTCGGCTCCGGTGGCCTGGCTGATGGTGACGATCTCGGTCGCGTCGTATGCGATGGCGCCGTCACGCGTGATCGTCGGAGTGTTGTCGGTCATAAGCCTTCCCCTACTTTCTTACGCCCGCCCGCGTAAGCCGCACCCGTGGGTGAGGGCAGGTGGCGGACGTGGTCTTCGGCACGAGCGGCCGCTGGACTGCAGTCGGCGCGGACCGACATGAAGGACCGCGCGGACGAGATCATTGAGAAACGTGTGCCATGCCAACCGTTTGGCAGTTGGGCACGGGTAGCCGCATATCCGGAAAGCGCCCTCGGCGGGCGGACGTATCGCAGCCGTCGGAAGGTGACCCACGGCAGGGTCGGGGCAGCGCCGAGGAGGCGCCCGCTCTACGCCTGCGGGCCGTGGTAGCGAGCCGCAGGCGTGGGCTGGTTCCCGCCGGTGACCAGAGCGGACTCCGCGGCCAGCAAGGCATCAAGGGCTGCGGCCTGGCCCTCCAGACCAGGCGTGCAGACGGTCTCCCCCAGACGCAAGCCGGCAAGGCTGGCCGCAGCGACGTCCTGCGGGGCCATCGCCCAGGGGATGTCACGGCCGGCGCCTTCGTTCCACTCCGTGGCCACGACGCCGGGCAGCAGCACTTGCGTACGGATGGGCGTGTCGGCGAGCTCACCTGCGAGGGTCCGGGTGAAGGCGACGGTGGCGGCCTTCGCCGCCGCGTAGAGAGTGCGTCGGGGTGCGCGGGGATCCTCGAGACCCCCACTGAAGGCCAGCAGCGAGGCCACAGTGATGATCGCGCCTTCTCCGGCGCCGAGCATTCCGGGAAGCGCGGCGCGGACCAGCTGAACTGGGGCTACGGCGTTGAGGGTGAGCAGGCGGTCGATGTCGGCGGGGTCGACATCGACGAGCGGGGCGTAGCCGCCGGCGCCGGCGTTGCTGACCAGCAGGCGCACGTCCCCTGCGGCCAGGCGATCGGCGACAGTGGTGATGCCCTCATGGGTGCCAAGATCAGCGGGCAGTACGTCCACAGCTGCACCCCGGGCGCGGAGCTCCTCTGCGGAGTCGCCGAGCCGGTCCGCGCGGCGCGCCACCAGGACGAGGTCATGGTCGTCCGCCAGGAGACGGGCGTATTCGGCGCCGACGCCAGAGGACGCGCCAGTGATGAGAGCGATCGGGCGAGTCATACCTCGAGCGTGCCTCAAGCGTTAGCTTCATGTCAAACGCTTGACTGTTATGAAGTGTCGTACCCTTGGCGGGTGCTACGTGATGACGAGGAGCCTGTCGGGCTCGGCGCGCTTGACCGGGTGACCTGGGCATTGCGCCGCGCGGAACTGGCGTTGCAGACACTCAAGGAACAGCGGCTGCGCCCACTGGGCATGGCCGCCGCGCACTACACACTCCTGATCTCGGTGCACAGCGAACCAGGGCTGGCCGGCGCCGAGCTGGCCCGCCGCCTCAATGTGACCCCCCAGGCTGTCGCCTCACTGGTGGCACGCCTCGAGGGCCGCGGGCAGTTGGAGAGGCGCGCACACCCCCGTCACCGGCACGTGCAGGAACTGCACCTCACCGATGCCGGACGGGAGGCGCTGCGCGCGGCCGACCAGGTGATCGCCGACATCGAGCGCCACATCACCGAGGGCCTTGGACCGGACGAGAGCGCGCAGCTGCGGACGCTGCTCGACCGTGTGAGCAAGACGGTGCGCGACGCCTGAGCCCGTCGGCCGGCCGTGATTGCGCGTCGGGGTGGCCTCGGCGGGGCGCGGCGCACGCTGACTCCTCCCTCTCGGTCTCGGCGCATCGTGCGTCGGCCGCCAGGGGGTTCCGCCCGCCTGCGGCACCGCTCAGCCAGCCGCGAAGGCAGCGGCCACTTGCTCGAAGGACGCGGGTTCACGGCGAGCAGCATCCGCAGAACGTTGCTGTTGCCGCGCAGGCCGTGGTGGTCGTAGTCCTGCCACCTGCATGTCCGATGCCCGGGAGGGAGAGTCGGCCACGCCGGGCGCAAGCGGCGCTTCCGCCCAGTCCGCGGCCCTCGCCACCTCAAGGTCGACTCCTCGTGCGCGCACGGCCTCGGCGAGCGGGACGGGCCGTCCCGCCAGTTCGCAGGCCGCCGAGCCGTGGCCCTTCGCGCACAACACCCGTGTGCGGGTGGAGGGCGGACAGGTACACGAACCACGTGCGCGCCCACATGGTGGGCCGCTGCGAGCGCCCTGATCGCGAAGGTGTCCTCCTCCGGGTGGAATGCCGAAGGGATCATGAACACGAAGTCGGCCGTCTTCAGCGCCTGACGGGGGTTGCGCACGCCGGCCGCCGACGGGCCCACCGCGTTGCAGGGCCCGGCACCGGACTGGGCGGAACTCAGCGAACTGTGGAACGTCTCCGAGGGCTGATCCCGTCGCCCACATAATCATCGCAGCGCCCACATGGCTTTGGGCACCAGCGGCCTGCCCTTTTCATTCGCTGCCAAGGGCTGAACCGGATACCCGGAAAGTGGCATGCCAGGGAAAAAGTCTTCCCCCTCACAAGGCGCCCTTCCGATGCCATGCTTGATCACACGGCGAGCACGGAATTCGGGAAGCCGCCTCACCATGCTCCGTTTCAGGGCCTCCATCCGATTCCCACTCCGCGAGGAGAACCATGTCCGATTCCCCGCACCTCGCCCTCGTCCGCCGGCTCTACGAATCCGGAATGGCCCCGGAAGTGACCGCCGAGATCATGGCGCCGGACCTCGTCTGGGACATCGCCCCGGGCTTCCCGAACAGTGGCGTGTACCACGGCTGGGACAGCGCGGCGAAGGATTTCTTCGGCGCAATGATGCCGAACTACGAGTCCTTCGGTGCTGTGCCCGAGGAGTTCTACGCGGACGACGACAGCCACGTCTTCGTATATGGCCATTACCACGCCGAGACCAAGACCGGGAAGAAGGCCGACGTCCGGTTCATCCACCTGTGGACCGTCCGCGACGGCAAGGCCGTAGAGATGCGGCAGGCCGCCGACAGCCACATCCTCCAGCAAGCCCTCAAGGACTGAGACCACCACCGGAGCTCCCCATGGCGAAGATCCTCTTCGTGATCACCGCGTCCGACCACTGGACGCTGGCCGACGGAACCCGGCAGCCCGCCGGCTTCTGGGCCGAAGAAGCGCTCGGCCCGTACCAGGTCTTCAAGGAGGCCGGGTACGAGATCGCCGCCGCGACACCCGAAGGGGTGCCGCCCACGGCCGACGCGCTCAGCCTCAGCCCGGAGTTCAACGGCGGTGAGGAAGGCGCGCAGCACATGTGGACCGCGCTGCGCGAGGCGACCGAGCTGGCACAGCCGCTGCGCATCGAGGACGTCAACATCGACGACTACGCGGCCGTCTTCTACCCTGGCGGCTGGGGCCCGATGGAGGACCTGCCCGACAACGCCGCCTCCGGCAAGCTGCTCACCAAGTGGCTCGCCTCAGGCAAGCCGGTGTCCCTGGTGTGCCACGGCCCCGCCGCGCTGCTGGCCACCATCGGCCCCGACGGGACATCTCCGTTCACCGGCTACCGCCTGACGGGTCTGTCCAACGCCGAGGAGAAGCAGAACGGGCTCGCGGACCGCGCGAAGTGGCTACTGCAGGACCGTCTCGTCAACGAGCTCCAGGCGGACTACCGCGAGACGGACCCGTTCGCCCCGTACGTCGAGGTCGACCGCACCCTCTTCACCGGCCAGAACCCGGGCTCGGCGGTTCCGCTGGCCCAGGAACTGCTCAAGGCACTGAGCTGACGCCGCAGCGGTGCGCTCACTCGGCGGCCCATGACGCGCAGCGTGCGGGACTGGGCCGCCGAGTCTCGCTGCGTGCGGATATAAGGGTGGAAACTACATGTTTTCTCCATGCTGGCCAAGCGCAAGGTAGGAAGAATCCTTCCCCCTCACAGCTCCGGTCCTCTGTGCGACGCTGGAGATCATGAACCGCAACCCGCACCTGAACGAGCTGGGCGAGTTCCTCAAGGCCCGCCGTGCCGAGCTCAGCCCCGAGGAGGTCGGACTGCGCGGCGGCCAGCGGCGGCGGGTGCGGGGTCTGCGCCGCGAGGAAGTGGCCCTACTCGCCGCGATCAGCACCGAGTACTACGCACGGATCGAGCAGGGCCGTCTCCAAGCGTCGAGTCCCCTGCTGAACGAGATCGCCCAAGTGCTCCGCCTCAACGAGGACCAGCGCGTCTACATGTTCGAGCTCGCGGCGAGGGAGACGGTGCGCCCGTCCAGGCAACATGATCGCCAGCAGGTGGACACCCAGCTGCGGCGCATGCTGGACGACCTCACCGCCACTCCGGCGTTCGTGATCGGTCGGCGGACCGACATCCTGGCCTGGAACCAGCTCGCCGCCGCCCTGTGGACCGATTTCGGGCGCTACCCGGAGCAGGAGCGCGTGTTCGTCCGGCTGCTGTTCGCCGAACCGTGGATGCGCGAGCTGTACGCGGACTGGGAAGAGGTCACCCGCCTGGCCATCGCGCAGCTGCGTATGGAGAGCGCGCGCTACCCCGGCGACCAGCGCCTCACCGATCTGGTCGAAGAGCTCTCCGCCCGCGACTCGCAGTTCCGGCGGTGGTGGACCGAGCACGATGTCGCCGCGCGGGGCAAGGGCACCAAGAAGCTTCGTCACCCGGTGGTCGGGGAGCTGACGCTCGACTGGGACACGCTCACGTGTGCCACGGATCCTGAGCAGCACATCATCGTGTGGACCGCAGCACCCGGTTCCCCTTCGTACGACGGACTGCGTCTGCTGGCGTCCTGGGCAGCGGACCAGAAGCGGACGGAGTCCGGCTCCGTCGGGTGAGCCCTTTCCCAGGGTCACCGTGGTCGGAGTCACGTCTCCGGCACCTTCGCGAAATCGGTGAGCAGGGCGGCTGCGAGCGGATTCCACGCCAGGCTGTCCATGCGGAGGCCGATCACCGTACCGGGGGCCGCGGTGAGACCGTCAAGCAGGCGGCGCAGCTGCGGTTGCACCTTCTGTGTGGCCTGGCGGCGCGGGCGTGCCACCCTGCGGCCGGCCAGCTCGAAGAGGTGGTCCCGTTGATCATTTTTCAGGTGCCGGACCCTGACGAGAGCCGCCGGCACCGGCGCGGACGGCTGGATGCGGCCCTGCTCCAGCCGTGTGTAGTAGTCGGTGCTGATGGTGGCGAGCGGAGCGACCTCCTCCCTGCGCAGACCGGGCAGACGTCGCGGGCCACCGGTGTCGGGCAGGCCGACGGTGCGTGGGCTCAACTCGGCCCGCCGCTGCTTGAGAAATTCTCCCAGCTCGTTCAGATGCGCGTCGCTGGACATACCGGCCAGTCTCGCACCGTCCCGTCCTGGCAAGGAGGGGGAAGGATTCTTCCCTGGATAAGCCTTGCCCAGGGTGGAATTCTCCCCCTTGCGGGTTCACGCGATGGTGGCAGGGTCGAAGACATAGCTGGCGAGCAAAATCGGACCACGGAAAGCGGTCACCCGAGCAGGCGGGCTGTCAAACCCTGAGTTCGGGATTGCTTGCTTTCCGAATACCACTCACATTCCGCGGTTCCATGTGGCTGGCGGAGGAGGCGAGCGAAGCCAGTGCGGACCGATGTCACGTCTCCCGGTCGCCTCCCCACCCACCTGTGCCGGTCAGCCGCTGCACATGACGGTGATCGTCCACCCGTGGGGCGGTACGACATGGCGGGCACCGCCTTCCCACGCCAGGTGCCGGCACTGTTGAAGCTCGTCGATCCGGACCGTCTGCTCTTCGGCAGCGACTACTGCTGGACGCCGTCCCCGCTGGCCGACGCGCACATCGCGGCGATCGACGCCGCCGAGCCACCGGCGGAAGGCACCACGTGGCGATCGCTCACGACGGCGAACGCCAAGCGTCTCTTCCAGAGCACTCCATAGTGAATGACAGCAAGTCGTGTGCCGACGCGGCCATGAAACAGACGTCGCCGGTCCGACGGCGGAGACCACGTCTTCAGAGCCCAGGTCCGCTCTGCCTGCTCGGCGCACGCGTCACGGGGCGCAGTCCAGTCCCCCCTGCGCCCTCTCGATCGTGGACGCCAGAGAGCACAGAGCCTCGTACGTCGGGCTTCCGGGCTCCGCGGTCCACACGACGAGTTGCTGCTCGGGATCCTCGGCGCACATGAATGTGGACCGCTCAAGGGCCAGGTCGCCGGCCACGGGATGCCGGAGCAGCCTCGTGCCGCCGGCCCGCACGGCGACATCGTGCGAGGTCCACCACAGCCGGAACTGCGGATCCAGCGCGGAAAGCTCCTCGACGAGGGCGGTCAGCCGAGAGTCGTCAGGGTTCCGCCTGCTGTCCATGCGCAGGTGGGACAGTGCCAGGCGAGCCATGTCCTCCCAGTCCCGGTACAGCACGCGGATGGCCGGCTCGGTGAACACCAGGCGGACGTAGTTCCGCTGTTCCTCCGGGACACGTCCGAAGTCCATCACCAGGGCGGCAGCCATGGCGTTCCATGCCAGCAGGTCCGTGTTGCGCCCGATGACGAAGCCCGCGGTCAGGGAGAGGTCGTCCAGCAGATGCTGCATCTGTGGCTGGACTCGTTGGCGAACGCTCCGGCCGACGGTGGTCGAGGCCGTCTTCCCCGCGAGGGTCAGGAGGTACTCGCGCTGATCGCCGTCGAGGCGGAGCACCTGCGCGAGCACGTCGAGGACGGCCGCCGATGCCTGGACACGTCCCTGCTCGAGCCGGGTGTAGTAATCGTTACTGATCGCGGCCATCTGAGCGACTTCCTCACGCCGCAGGCCGGGAACACGTCGGGACTCGCCATTGTCGGGCAGCCCGACCCCGAGGGGACTCAGTTGTGCGCGGCGCGCTTTGAGGAAGGCCCCCAGTTCCTCCAGGCTCGGATCGCGTCGCATACTCACAGCTTGGCACGTTGCCGCGATCCCGCGCACCAAACGCCCCTCCACCACCAGCCCTGCCGTCACCTGGAGGTCGAGTGTTCGAAACCGGCAGAGAGGTCGGCGGCGCCCAGCCTGAAGACGCTTTCGGCACTCTTGCTCGCCGCCGGCTCCAGGGCACGGGCTGCTCAGTGCCTGACGATCGCCGCTGCCGTGGTGATCGTTGGCGGACTCGGCCTTGCGGCTTGGACGACACGTACAGGCCCCTGCAGCGACAGCCAGTAGCCCACCGGCCACGGTTCGGGGTCCTTCCCCTCTCGGTCCATGGCGGCAGCAGCGATTCGATCAGGGCGGGTTACGTGCCATCAGCGCGCCGGTGGACGGTCGGCGGCGCTCATGCCAGTTGCCAGCCGAGGCGTGTAGTGCTCCTCGAGCGCGGCGATCTCTTCGTCCGTCAGAGTGATGTCGAGAGCCGCGGCGGCATCCACTAGTTGCCGCGGCTTGGACGCCCCGACGATCGGGGCGCTGACCACTGGATTCGCCAGGACCCACGCGAGGGCGATCGTGGCCATGGACACCCCGCGAGCCTGGGCTACCGACTGCACTGCGTTGACGATCTTCCCATTCGACTCCTCTTCGACGAAAAGGCGCCCGTATGCGGGGTCGGTTTCAGATCGGCGGGTCTCCTCACCCCATGGCCGGGTAAGCCGACCGCGTGCCAGCGGACTCCAGGGAACGCTCCCGACACCTTGATCGGCGAGCAGGCCGAACATCTCCCGTTCCTCTTCACGCATGAGGAGGTTGTACTGGTCCTGCATGGACACAAACCGCGTCCACCCGTGCAGGTCAGCGGTGTACTGCAGCTTGGAGAACTCCCACGCCAGCATCGACGATGCGCCGATGTAACGCACCTTGCCCGCCTTCACGACGTCATGAAGGGCCTCCATCGTCTCCTCTGCGGGCGTCTCGTAGTCGAGGCGATGGATCTGGTAGAGATCCACGTAGTCGGTGCCGAGCCGGGTCAGCGACGCGTCGATCTGCTCCATGATCGCCTTGCGGGACGTTCCGGAGCCACCTGGGCCGGTGTGCATCGGGTAGAAGACCTTGGTGGCGAGCACGATGTCCTCGCGGCGCGAGTACTTCTTGATCGCGTGCCCGACAATCTCTTCCGAGCTGCCGAAGCTGTAAGCGTTGGCGGTGTCCCAGAATGTGATGCCCAGTTCGACGGCCTGCCGGAAAATCGGCTCCGATTCCTCTTCGCCAAGTGCCCATTTACTGAAACCGCTCGAGGTGTCCCCGAAAGTCATACAGCCGAGCGCAAGACGACTGACAATGAGCCCCGAGGTTCCAAGTCGCGTGTATTCCATAAATACTCCAGTTGAAGAGAATGGCTAATTCTGCGGAATGCGGCCGACCCAGGCGACCACCAGAGCAACGGGCGTCGTCCTTGGAGTCGCGGTACTCTGCGGCCGTCCTTGACGCCTTGCTCGCCGAACTACCAGGCGTACGCTTCGGGAGCCTCGCCTCCGGGGCCCGGCCAGATCTCGTCGAGCTGCCGAAGGGTGTCCGGTGTCAGGGTCAGGTGCGGGGCTCGAAGCGTCTGGCACAGCTGCTCGGAGGTCCGCGGCCCGACGATCGTGGTCGCGACCGCCGGGTTGTGCAACAGCCAGGCGAGGGCGACGTCCGCCGGTCGCTCGCCGAGGTCCGCGCACAGGGCTTCGTACCGTTCGAGCTGTGACCGGTACTGCTCGACAGTGGCCAGGAAGCCGGGAGACGAGCGTCGACCGCTGTCGGCTTTCTGCAAGGCGCCGCCGAGCAGCCCGCCGCCCAGCGGGCTCCACGGGATCAGGCCGAGGCCATAGTGGCGCAGGGCGGGGATCAGTTCGAGTTCGACCGTGCGGGCGTTGAGGTTGTAGAGGCTCTGCTCGGAGACGAGCCCGAGGAAGTGCCGCTTTCCGGCTTCCTGCTGGGCGGTGGCGATGTGCCAGCCGGCGAAGTTGCTGCTGCCGATGTAGGTGACCTTGCCCTCGCGGACGAGTTGCTCCATGGCCTGCCAGACCTCGTCCCACGGGGTCGAACGGTCGATGTGGTGCATCTGGTACAGATCGATGTGGTCGGTCCGCAGCCGTCGGAGGCTGTCTTCAGCAGCCTTGCGGATCTTGTAGGCGGAGAGGTACTTGTCGTTCGGGCCGGTGCCCATGGGCTGGTAGAGCTTGGTCGCCAGCACGATCTGGTCGCGCCGGCCACCGCCTTGGGCCAGCCACCGGCCGATGATCTCTTCGGAGAGGCCGTAGCCCACTTCCATGTCGGGCGACTGCGGGCCGCCGTACACGTCGGCTGTATCGACGAAGTTGATGCCTTCCTCGACTGCCCGGTCGAGTATGGCGAAACTGGTGGACTCGTCGGTGACCCAGCCGAAGTTCATGGTCCCCAGGCCGAGCTTGCTCACCTTCAGACCTGTCCGGCCGAGGTGGTTGTACGTCATCGTCATCGGTGGTTCTTCCATCTGGTAGTGGCAGTACGTCGGATACGGAGGCCATCAGGTCTCGGTCATCACCAGCGGGGCGTGATCGGTCAAAGGCATGCATGCCGGCCCGTGACGCTTCCTGTACGCGGACGCCCCGATGCAGAGCGAGGGGGACGCCGCAGCGATCTCACCCCTCGCGGCCGAGTCAGGCCAGCGTCGCAATGTCGATCACGAACCGGTAACGCACATCGGAGGACAGCACTCGCCCGTACGCCTCGTTGATCTTCTCGACCGGGATGGTCCCGGTCTCCGCGCCGATGCCGTGCTCGCCACAGAAGTCCAGCATCTCCTGCGTCTCCCGAATCCCGCCGATCGACGAACCGGCGTACGACCGGCCACGCGCGAGGAGGGAGAACACGTTCAGCGACAGCGGTTCCGCCGGAGCACCGACGTTGACCATGGTGCCGCCAACGGCCAGCAGGGAGAGGTAGGCGTCGACATCGAGCTTGGCACTCACCGTGTTGACGATCAGGTCGAAGGTGCCCGCCAGCTCCTCGAACGTGGCAGGGTCGCTCGTTGCGTAGTAGTGGTCCGCACCGGAGGCGCAGACCGTCGTCCACCTTCTTCAACGACTGGGACAGGACGGTGACTTCCGCACCCATCGCATGCGCGAACTGCACGCCCATGTGACCGAGTCCGCCGAGCCCGACAACGGCTACCGTCTTGCCGGGGCCGGCGCCCCAGCGGTGCCGCGGCGAGTACGTGGTGATTCCCGCACACAGCAGCGGGGCGGCCTGGTCCAGGGCGACGCCGGCGGGGATACAACGACGAAGTCCTCGTCGACGACGATATGAGTGGTGTATCCACCCTGGGTGGGGGTGCCGTCCCGCTCCACATCTCGATGAGCACATCGTGCGGGCCCACGTCGCGGCGCTCGACGGTGGTCTGAGTGAGCGGTTCGGTCGCGGACGTAGCGGCGTACGCGTTGACGGTGAACACGGTTCTCCAAACGGGGGTGGAACTCAGTCGTGGCCTCGGCAACCACGGTTGTCGCGGCATGCCTGCCGGCAGCCCTTGCCGCCACGGGTCGGGTCTTGGCGGGTCTATTAATCTCCGGCCCGATGCATGCGACATTCATCCGGACGCGAGAACCCCTGCCGACGCCGACACTGCCACACATATGAGGCTTGCACGGTCGACCATCTCTGTACAGGGGAAGGATTCGTCCTGGGAAAAATCCTTCCCCCCTTCAGAGTGGAGTGCCTGGGTACGATGATTGATGAATCTGCGCGGGAAATACAGGAAAAGCCTCGCCATGTCACACCGCGATAAGTTGGGAAACGGCCGGATGAAAGTAATTGGACTGAGCGAGTTCGGCGGACCGGAAGTGCTGCAGTCGTTCGAACTCCCCGAGCCGCGTCCTGAAGCCGAGGAAGTGCGGCTCCGTGTTCACGCCGCCGGAGTGAATCCCGTGGACGCAATGGTCAGGTCCGGGCAGCTGGAGCAGCTGTACCAGGGCCTCACCCCGCCCTTCGTCCCCGGGATGGAGGTCGCCGGTACCGTCGAAGAGGTGGACAGCGACGTCGATCCTCGCTGGGGCCTGGTGCCAGGCACACGCGTCGTGGGATTCGTCGACAATGCCGGGGGGTGGGGCGGCTACAGCGAATATCTCGCCCTTCCCGCGCGGTCCGTGGCCATCGCTCCCTCGGGCGCCTCGGCTGCCGAGACGGCCGGTTTCCTCAACAATGCGCTCACCGCGCAAAATGTGCTCGACGAACTCAAGCTGCCAGAAGGCGCCACGCTCTTGGTGACAGGCTCCGCGGGGTCGGTCGGCGGATATCTCGTGGAACTCGGCAGCGCGGCGGGCCTTCACGTCGTGGCCGTCGCTGCAGAGGAAGATGCCGTCTTCCTGCGCTCACTCGGCGCGCACGTATGCATACCGCGCGGCCCCGAGATCGCCCGCCGGGTACTCAAAGAGCTCGGTACCCCGGTGGACGCAGTGGCTGATGCCGCCTTGCTGCACGAGCAGATCGTTCCCGCCGTGCGTGACGGCGGTCAGATCGGCATCCTGCGTTCCTGGGACGGCGATCCAGGGCGCGGAATCAAGGTCAAGCACCTCAATGTGCGAGAGCGGCGGACGGACCGGGCCGCGATCGTACGTCTGCGCGACCAGGTCGAAGACGGCACCGTCACGCTGCGCGCCGCCATGGCCTTCGATGCTAATGACGCGGTTGCCGCCCATACCCGGCTCGAGCAGGGCGGCCTGCGCGAACGGATCGTCCTCGAATTCGACGACGAAGCGTGGCAGCCCGGCCCATCAGACACCACTTCGCTCACCTGGAAGCCCTGAACACCGCCTTGCCCAAGCACCGTTCCGACCGGCGACGCGCCAGGGACCGACCGCGCGCCGGGGTCGCCAAGAACGGCACAGGACGCTGCGGCCAGCCGTCCTGCGATAAACACCGGTCGGCCGGTGTCGGCCTCGACAAGGAGAAACCATGCACACCCGAACGCTCGGACGCGACCTGCGTGTCTCCGCCATCGGCCTCGGCGCCATGGGAATGTCCCAGAGTTACGGACCGAACCCCGGTGACCGAAGCGAGATGATCGCCGTACTCCGTTGCGCCGTCGACCGCGGGGTCACGTTCTTCGACACCGCTGAGGTGTACGGCCCCTACGTCAACGAGGAACTCGTCGGTGAGGCCCTCGCTCCGTTGCGTGACCAGGTCGTGATCGCCACCAAGTTCGGATTCCGCATCGAGAACGGTGCCCCCACCGGACTCAACAGCAGGCCCGAGCAGATCCGTGCCGTCGCCACGGCCTCCCTCAAACGGCTCGGGGTCGAGCGGCTCGACCTGTTCTACCAGCACCGAGTCGATCCGCAAGTACCGATCGAAGACGTCGCCGGCACCGTGGGCGAACTCGTGCGGGAGGGCAAGGTCCGCTGCTTCGGGCTCTCCGAGGCCAGTGCGGAGACCATCCGCCGTGCGCACTCGGTCCACCCCGTGACGGCGGTACAGAGCGAGTACTCACTGTGGACCCGGGACCCCGAGCCGGAGGTCCTGCCGACATGCGCGGCGCTCGGAATCGGATTCGTGCCCTTCAGCCCGCTCGGCAAGGGATTCCTGACCGGCGCGGTGGACGCCTCAACATCGTTCGCGGACGGCGACGTCCGAACGACCATTCCACGGTTCACGGCTGAGAATCGAGCGGCCAACCAGGCTCTTGTGGAGCACATCGCGACGCTAGCGCAGGCCAAGGACGCCACACCGGGGCAGGTCGCACTCGCCTGGCTGCTCGCGCAGCATCCGTCGATCGTTCCGATTCCCGGAACGCGGCGCCTCGCGCGCATCGACGAGAACATCGGCGCCACCCAGCTGCCGCTCTGCGCCGACGAACTGGCCGACCTCCACGAACTCGCTGATCGGGTCGGGGTACAGGGAGACCGCTATAACGAGCACCACATGTCGCTGGTCGACAAGTAGCAACGTCCGCAGCCGTCTCGCTGATCGGGTCGGGGTACAGGGAGACCGCTATAACGAGCACCACATGTCGCTGGTCGACAAGTAGCAACGTCCGCAGCCATTTTCCGCGAGTGGCGAGTCGCACAAGTCCGGTTCCGTCCGGCGTGGCAGCCTCGCAGACGAGGGTGCCATGCCGGACGGCTCGGATGGAACGCAACGGCATCGGCCTGGCCGCCCAGGCGAACGCCTTCGACAAGCTGAAGGCGATCCTGCTGGACGCGAACCGGCTGGGACTGTTCGACGACAACCCGGTGGCAGGAATCAAGCCGCCGCAGTACGACCCCAAGCGGGTGGTGATCCCCTCACCCGAGCAGCTGCAGCAGATGCGTACCGCCGGCGACGACAGCTTCCTGCTGGTCGCCGATCTGATGAGCGGGTGCGGCATGCGCAACGGTGAGGCGTTCGCGGTGAACCTCAACAACATCGTCGCCGACGATGTCTACCGCATCACCGAGCAGGTCAACCGGACGACCTGCCAGTACGAGCGGCTCAAGCACCGCAAGGTGGGTGAGTACCGGGACGTGCCCCTGCCGGCACGGGTGCGCCAGAGGATCGAGATCACCTTCAAGATCTACCGCCACCTCATGCCCGGCGCCGTTGGCACAGCCGCCAAGGTCCTCAACCACGCCCTCGCCACATAGGGCAGAGCACGCAGGTCGCGTCAAACGTGGCGCGTGAGCCCGTCGGCCAGGAAGTCGTGGGGTCACGTCCTGCGGTTCGCTCAGACCACCGTCCACGCTCCCTCCGGGATGGCAGCAGCACCGATGACGCCCTCTTCGTGCAGCCGACCTACCTCCTTGGTGGAGAGACCGAGGACATCCAACAGCACTTCCTCGGTGTGCTCACCGAGTCGTGGCGCCGGGACGGGAGGCGCCCCCGCTCCGTCCCAGCGCAGCGGTCGGCCTGTGGCCAGCACCCGGCCTATGCCAGGCTGATCGATCTCCGCTGCCACCGAAGTTTCGTCCGCACGGGCGACGTCGGCCACCTCCTGCATGCCGAGGTAGGGGCTCCACAAGACCCGTGCACGGTCCAGCAACCCGCGTACTGTGCCAAAGTCTCGCTGGGCGAACCACGGACGCAGCACGGCGGCGATCGTTTCGCGCAGCCGATACCGTTCGCTTTCCTGACTGAAGTCCGCGCCGAGGACGCGTTCAAGTGCGGCGAAGACGGCATCCGTCTCGGTGACCTCGCGGAGTGCCCTCCACTGTCCCTCGGTCAAGGCGACCACCATCACCCGACGACCGTCCGAGGTCTCGAAGTCCACCCCGAACGAGCCGTACATATGGTTTCCCTGCCGGGCCCGCGGGCCGCCCATCGCCTCCGCCTCCGCCAGCCAGCCCATACCGCCGACGCCGGCCAGCGCCACATCGGCCAGCGCGAGTTCGAGTTGCGCCCCCTGCCCCGTCCGTTCGCGGTGGAGAACGGCGGCCAGGATCCCCGAGGCCGCGACCATGCCGGACACGAGGTCCCAGGCAGGTAGTACGTGGTTCACCGGCCGGTCGGTCCCCTGCGGACCCGTCATCTGCGGCACTCCGACCTCAGCGTTGATCGTGTAGTCGACAGCCGGAGACCCGTCGGCCCTGCCCTGAAGATGTACGTGGATGACGTCCTGCCGCCGAGCCCGTAGATCCTCGTACGCCAGCCGGTGCCGACCCACCATGTTGTCGAGGAAGATCCCGGACCCTCGCCCGGGCGCCGAGGCCAGGGCGATCAGGAGCTCGCGCCCCTGAGCACTGCGGTGGTCTATGGTCACCGACCGCTTGCCCTTGTTGAGGCCGGTCCAGAACAGGCTGTCACCCCCGGCGGAGAGCGGCCAGCGGCGGAAGTCACTGCCGCCGCCCGGCGGGTCGACCCGGATGACGTCCGCTCCTAGTTGCGCCAGTGCCATCCCGGCCGAGGGAGCGGCCACGAAGGAAGCCCCTTCGACAAGGCGCAGACCACAGAGCGGCTGAAGAGCTGATGTCAACGTGCTTCCCTTCACGGAGGACATGGTCGATGGGCGCGCTACGACGATCGGTCCGGCCGGCCTGGTGTGGAGTGTGTGGGGCCGGCACCCCGCACCTGCATCGCCGCTGCGGGAATGGACAACCTCGCTCAGGCCTGGGACCGGATGGGTCAGGCGACAGCCGAACCTTCCACGCCACTGGGGCGAGCCTGCTGCAGTCTGGCCACCCACTGGCCCTTCAGACTGTCACAGACAGAACATGACTGCTGATGGTTGACAACGCTTACATTGTCTTACAATGATGTCAAGGTAACTAGTCGACGGGCGGACGAGCGCGAGGCGCGATCGGCGGAACAGCAGAGCATCCTCAAGATGCGCGTCCCGCCGAGGACTTCCCTTGTCAGAACCCGGCGCTCATCACACGGTTCCCGAGGACAGACCGATGCAGCTGAGCACGAGTCCCCTTCAGGCGTACGTAGAGTCGTGGACACCCGGCGTGGTCACCTGCGAGGACCAGATACTCCCCGGCCCCGTCGCGGCACTGTCGGCGCTGCTTGACGAACCAGAGCCCGTAGCCGACGCCGACACCCCACTGCCACCGCTGTGGCACTGGCTCTACTTCCTGGACTGGCCCGCCCAGAGCAACCTCGGGGCCGACGGCCACCCAGCGGACGGCCACTTCCTGCCGCCCCTGCCCGACCGGCAGCGCATGTTCGCCGGAGGACGTTGCATCATCGCCGAACCCCTGCGTCTTGGCGAGACGGCAGAGCGCATCAGCAGCTTGCACAACGTCACCGTCAAGCACGGCAGGACCGGCGAACTCCTCTTCGTGACCCAGCGCAACGAGTTCCGCCAGCAGGGCCGCACCTGTCTGGTGGAAGAGCAGGACATCGTGTACCGCTCCGGCCGCGGCCCTGCACGGTACGCCTCCGTGGTGCTCGACCGGTCTGCGCCTCGGGAGACCGACGAGGCGTGGCAGCTCGCCCTGCAACCGGATGCCACTCTGCTGTTTCGGTTCAGCGCGCTCACCGCCAACGCCCACCGCATCCACTACGACCTGCCGTACGCCCAGAAGGAGGAGGGCTACCCCGCGTTGGTGGTCCACGGCCCGATCCTGGCCTTGCTGATGATGGAGCTCGTCCGCCGCAACGTCCCGTCCGGCCACGTGCAGTCCCTGTCCTATCGGCTCCGCAGCCCTGCCTTCGCGAGCGAGCACCTTCTTGCCTGCGGCACCCGCGCAGACGGCCGGGCCAAGCTACGCGTCGCCACCCACCGGGAGGCGCAGCACGCCACGTCCGAGGTGACGTTCAAGTGACCCGGCTCAGCAGCCGCATCGCATCGGCCCGTAGCTGGCTCTTCGTGCCCGGGCACCGGCCCGACCGCTTCGCCAAGGCCGCCAGCTCAGGCGCCGACATGGTCATCATTGACCTCGAGGACGCGGTGGCCGGCGAGGACAAGGCCCGAGCCCGCTCCCATGCCGGCACCTGGCTCGCCCAGGGCAATGACGCGGTCGTCCGGATCAACCCTCCGGGGACCCCCTGTTTCGAGGACGACTTGGCGGAGGCGGTCCGCCACGGCAGCCCGGTCATGGTGCCCAAGTCCGAGGATCCCGAACCGCTCACGGAGATTGCCGCCCGCGTCGCCGGGCGAAGCGAAATCATCCTGCTCATCGAGACCGCCCTCGGCGTGGAACGGGCTGCGGAAGTATGCGCTGTCGTTGGGGTCGCCCGCGCGGCATTCGGCAACGTCGACCTTGCCGGACAGCTCGGGGTCGCCCCGGATGACCACGCCGCCCTGTCGTACTCACGCTCCAAACTGGTCTCGGCCTCCGCTGCGGCGGGGCTCAGCTCTCCGGTCGACGGTGTCACCGCCGCGCTGAAAGACCCTCAGATCCTGAGCAGTGACATCGCCCACGCGCGCCGCCTGGGCTTCACCGGCAAACTGTGCATCCACCCGACCCAGCTCCAGGCGGTCGCCGACGGACTCGCCCCGTCGCAGACCGAGTTGACGTGGGCAAGGAAGGTTTTGGCAGCCGGTGACTCCGTCACCGCAGTGAACGGCCAGATGGTCGACAAGCCGGTGCTGGAACGAGCCCGCCAGATCCTGGCACGAGCTCACGAGTCTCACTCCGCGCCCTGACCCTGCTGCCGACGAGCCTTGCCCCGCACAGCGAGGCTCGGAACGGTGGGTACGGTGTGTGAGCCGGAGGTAGGCGGTGGTTGAGGGTGCCGCCTACCTCCGGAAGGGCGTGTCTTCCCGCAATACGGTTCACTTCCGGCACACAGCCGCCTCAGCGACGTCCGAACGACGGCCCCCATGAACTGCTCGACCGTCATCTCGAGACTCGAAAATGGCGGTATTGTCACGCACCGGGCCCCGAAAATGTGGACGTGGCCCGGTGGCGTGTGGAGTCAGAGTGCGCGGAGGATGTCTTCGACTCTCTCCTTCGCGTCACCGAAGAGCATCGCCGAGTTCTCGCGGAAGAAGAGCGGGTTCTGTACACCGGCGTATCCGGACGCCATCGAGCGCTTGAAGACCACGACGTTGTCGGCCTCCCAGACCCGCAGCACGGGCATGCCGGCGATCGGGCTGCCGGGATCCTCGGTAGCGGCCGGATTGACCGTGTCGTTGGCGCCGATCACGAGCACGACGGAGCTGCTGCGGAAGTCGTCGTTGATCTCGTCCATCTCCAGCACGATGTCGTAGGGAACCTTGGCCTCGGCCAGAAGCACGTTCATGTGTCCGGGCAGACGGCCGGCCACGGGGTGAATACCGAACCGCACATCGACGCCCATCTCGCGCAATGTGCGCGTCAGTTCGGCCACTCCGTGCTGCGCTTGGGCGACCGCCATGCCGTAACCAGGGGTGATGATCACCGAGTCGGCACCGAGGAGTGTCTCCGCCACTCCTTCGGCCGTGATCTCGCGGTGCTCACCGTAGTCCTGATCGCCGCCAAGGCCGGCCTCGATGCCGAATCCGCCGGCGACGACGGAGACGAAGGACCGGTTCATCGCCTTGCACATGATGTAGGACAGGTACGCACCCGAGGAGCCGACCAGGGCACCTGTGATGATGAGCAGGTCGTTCTCCAGGAGAAAGCCGGACGCGGCCGCCGCCCAGCCGGAGTAGCTGTTCAGCATGGACACCACGACCGGCATGTCGCCCCCGCCGATCGAGGCGACGAGATGCCAACCCAGCAACAACGCGATCGCTGTGACCGCCACCAGCAGCCCAGGTCCCGGCTCGATCACGAACCAGGCGGTGAGGACGGTGAACGCAACCAGAGCGCCGAGGTTCAACATGTTCTTGCCGGGCAAGGCCATCGGCGCGGACTTCATACGGGCGGACAGCTTGAGGAACGCGACGATCGATCCGGTGAAGGTCACCGCACCGATGAACACGCCGACGAACACCTCGGCGTGGTGGACGCCCAGGGTGTCCGCGGCTCGCAGCCCCTGCGCGGCAGCACCGTCGAGGTCCGCCTCGACATGAAGGTAGCCGTTCCAGCCGACCATGGCCGCGGCCAGGCCGACGAAACTGTGCAGGAGGGCGATCAGCTCCGGTATGCCGGTCATCTCCACCGCCCGGGCCCGCCACAGGCCGATGGCCGCGCCTATCACGGTGGCTCCGATCAGCAGGCCGAGTCCGAGCGGCTCGATGTCCTGGTCCAGGGCCAGCATGGCCGTGGCAGCCAGAGCCAGTGCCATGCCCACGATGCCGAATGCGTTGCCGGCCTTGGCGGTTTCGTGCTTCGACAGGCAGGCCAGGGCCAGGATGAACAGCAGCGCAGCGATGATGTATGCCGCCTGTGCGGCGGCGTCGACAGACATGGTGGGGGTCAGCTCCTGGAGAACATGGCGAGCATGCGCCGGGTGACGGCGAACCCACCGAAGATGTTGATGGCGACGAGCAGGATCGCCACGAATGAGACCGAGGTGATCGCCGTGTCGCCATGGCCGATCTGCAACAGTGCGCCGACCACGATGACCCCGGAAATGGCGTTGGTCACCGACATCAGTGGGGTGTGCAGGGCGTGGTGCACATGCCCGATCACGTAGGAGCCGACCACCACCGCCAGGACGAAGACCGTCAGGTGGCCCAACAAGGCCTGTGGAGACAGAGCCGCTGCCAGGAACAGCAGTGTGCCGATGACGGCAACCGCGCCGAATCGCTTCGCCGGAGAGATCTGCTGCTTGTCCTGACCTGCGGCCGGAGTGCCCGCCGCCGCGCGGGCAGGCGGCGCGGCAGGTGCCGCCGATACCTGTACGGGCGGTGGTGGCCAGGTCAGGTCGCCGTCGCGGACCACGGTCATCGAGCGCAGCACCACGTCATCGAAGTCCAGCACCAACCTGCCGTCCTTGTCCGGCGTCATCAGCTTCATCAGGTTGACCAGATTGGTGCCGTACAGCTGGGAGGCTTGGGCCGGCAGCCGGCCCGCCAGATCGGTGTAGCCAACGATGCTCACCCCATTGGCGGTGACCACCCTCTTCCCCGCGACGGTGCCTTCCACGTTTCCGCCGTTGGACGCGGCCATGTCCACGATCACGCTGCCCGGCTGCATGGCGGCCACCATCTCGGCGGTGATCAGCCGAGGCGCCGGCTTCCCCGGGATCAGCGCGGTGGTGATGATGATGTCGATGTCCTCGCACTGCTCCGCGTACAGCTCTGTCTCACGCGCCTGGTAGTCGTGTCCCATCTCCTTGGCGTATCCGGTGGCACTGACCTCCGCCTCCGCAGATTCGATCGCCAGGTACTCACCACCCAGCGACTTCACCTGGTCGGCGACCTCCGGCCGCGGGTCGGTGGCACGCACGATCGCGCCCAGACTGCGCGCCGCGCCGATCGCCGCGAGGCCTGCGACACCGGCACCTGCGACCAGCACCTTCGCCGCAGGAACCTTGCCCGCGGCCGTGACCTGGCCGGTGAAGAAGCGGCCGAACTCATGGGCTGCCTCGACCACTGCACGGTATCCGGCGATGTTGGCCATGGACGAGAGCACGTCCAGTGACTGGGCCCGCGAGATGCGCGGCACCGCGTCCATCGACAAGGCGGTGATGGGCCGCCGGGCCAGATCCTGCACCAGCGCGGGGTCAAGGGCCGGGCTCAGCAGGCTGATCAGCGTGGCGCCCTCGCGCAGCCCGTCCAACTGCTCCTTCGAGGGCGGGTTCACCCCGAGCACGATGTCGGCCGACAGCGCGTCACCGATGTTGGCTCCCGCTCCGACGTATGCCTCGTCGGAAAACCTGGATGCCGCGCCAGCCCGCGGTTCGACCACTACCTCGTAGCCCAGCTTCACCAGTTGGCCTGCCGTGGCCGGCGTTGCCGCCACTCGCGTCTCCCCCGGTCTGGACTCCTTCACCACACCGATGAGCACGGCGACCTCCTCTGCGGTTGAGCACGCCAAAGGTCAGAGGTTCCGGGGGCGTTGGCGTGCATCCGCCCATGGGAACGTGCAGCTCACTGTTCTTCGCGCCAGGTGAGAGGGCTTCACGGCTGTGTCTTCGATCCGCTGCAGCGCCCCGGCGATGGCACCTGACGTGGGGCGCGCCCGGCTCTGTCAGGCGCGTCCAAAGGCGTCGCCGGCCTTCCGGCCGCACCGCCGATTTATACAACCTAGCACTATTCTCCTAGAAGTCTAATTGTCAAACTCTTGGACTCCTGTAAAGAATATGCTTCTCTGTTACCTCAGCCTCGGATACTGATCAACGCGAAGGGATGTCCGTTGAGTTTGAGGATCGTTGTCACTGTGAAGTACGTGCCCGACGCCACTGGCGACCGGCACTTCGCCGATGACCTGACCGTCGACCGGGACGACGTGGACGGTCTGCTCTCCGAGCTCGACGAGTACGCGGTCGAGCAGGCGCTGCGGATCTCCGAGAACTCCGACGACGCCGTGGAGATCACCGTTCTGACGGTGGGCCCCGAGGACGCCAAGGACGCCCTGCGTAAGGCGCTGTCCATGGGCGCCGACAAGGCGATCCACGTCGAGGACGACGACATTCACGGCACCGACGCCATCGGCACCTCGCTGATCCTGGCCAAGACCGTCGAGAAGGCCGGCTACGACCTGGTCATCTCCGGTATGGCCTCCACCGACGGCACCATGGGCGTCGTCCCCGCGCTGCTCGCCGAGCGCCTGGGCGTCCCGCAGGTCACCCTGCTGTCCGAGGTGTCGGTCGAGGACGGCACGGTCAAGGGCCGCCGCGACGGCGACGCCGCCTCGGAGAACCTGGAGGCCTCCCTGCCGGCGGTCGTGTCGGTGACCGACCAGTCGGGCGAGGCCCGTTACCCCTCCTTCAAGGGCATCATGGCGGCCAAGAAGAAGCCGGTGGAGTCCTGGGACCTGTCCGACCTGGACCTGGAGGCCGAGGAGGTCGGCCTCGAGGGTGCCTACACCACGGTCGACAACGCGGCCGAGCGCCCGGCCCGTACCGCGGGCACGATCGTCAAGGACGAGGGCGAGGGCGGCAAGCAGCTCGCTGAGTTCCTCGCGGGCCAGAAGTTCATCTGAGCCCGGCATTCGCTGACCGCCCCTCATCTTTCGCAAGCAGGAGAGAAGAAGTCCCATGGCTGAAGTTCTCGTCTACGTCGACCACGTGGACGGCTCCGTCCGCAAGCCCACCCTGGAGCTGCTGACCCTGGCCCGCCGCATCGGCGAGCCGGTCGCCGTCGCGCTGGGCAACGGCGCCGCCGACACCGCCGCCACGCTCGCCGAGCACGGCGCGGTCAAGGTCCTCACCCACGAGGCCGCCGAGTACGCCGACTACCTGGTCGTACCGAAGGTGGACGCCCTGCAGGCCGCGCACGAGGCCGTGTCCCCGGCCGCCGTGCTGGTCCCGTCCTCCGCGGAGGGCAAGGAGATCGCCGCCCGTCTGGCGCTGCGTCTGGGCTCCGGCATCATCACCGACGCCGTCGACCTGGAGGCCGGCGACGAGGGCCCGGTGGCCACGCAGTCGGTGTTCGCCGCGTCCTTCACCACCAAGTCCCGTGTCTCCAAGGGCACCCCGGTCATCACGGTCAAGCCCAACAGCGCGGCCGTGGAGCCCGCCCCGGCCGCCGGTGCGGTCGAGGCGCTGAACGTGACGTTCTCCGACACGGCGACCGGCACCAAGGTCACCGGCCGTACGCAGCGCGAGTCGACGGGCCGTCCGGACCTGACCGAGGCCGCGATCGTGGTCTCCGGCGGCCGTGGCGTCAACGGCGCGGAGAACTTCGCGATCATCGAGGCGCTGGCCGACTCGCTCGGCGCGGCCGTCGGTGCCTCGCGTGCCGCGGTGGACGCGGGCTGGTACCCGCACTCCAACCAGGTCGGCCAGACCGGCAAGAGCGTCTCTCCGCAGCTGTACATCGCCTCCGGCATCTCCGGCGCGATCCAGCACCGCGCCGGCATGCAGACCTCGAAGACGATCGTCGCGATCAACAAGGACGCCGAGGCCCCGATCTTCGACCTCGTCGACTACGGCATCGTCGGCGACCTCTTCGACGTCGTCCCGGCCCTCACCGAGGAGATCAGGACCCGCAAGGGCTGACCCCCCTACGAGAAGGCGGAAGGCGTTATCCATGCAACTCGCCGCGATCATCGTGTCGCTGGTTCTGACCGTGATCGGCGTCGCGCTGCTCGCACGCGCGATCGGCCAGTTCGTCCGGTACTTCAAGCTGGGACAGCCGGTCCCGGCAGGCACCCGGACCGACAACCCCTACCAGCGCAGCGTGACCCTGGTGAAGGAGTTCCTCGGGCACACGCGCATGAACCGGTGGGGCATCGTCGGTATCGCCCACTGGTTCGTGGCGATCGGCTTCCTGACGCTGCCGCCGACGATCATCACCGCGTACGGCCAGCTGTTCCAGGCCGACTGGACGCTGCCGGTCATCGGCGGCTTCCTCTCCTATGAGCTCTACATCGAGTTCATCGCCGCGATGACGACCGTCGGCATCGCCACGCTGATGGTGATCCGCCTGCTGAACCTGCCGTCGCGCCGGGGCCGCAAGTCCCGCTTCACCGGTTCGAAGATGGGCCAGGCGTACTTCGTCGAGTACGTCATCCTCACCATCGGCCTGGCCATCTACGTGCTACGGGGCCTGGAGGGCGCGCTGCACCACGTGGAGGGGTACGAGGCCGCGTACTTCGCCTCGTACCCGCTGGTCCTGGTTTTCAAGGGACTGAGCGTCGCCGCGCTGCAGAACCTCGTCTACTTCTTCGCGATGATCAAGCTGGGCACGACCATGATCTGGATGATCACGGTCAGCCTGAACACCAACATGGGTGTGGCCTGGCACCGCTTCCTGGCGTTCCCGAACATCTGGTTCAAGCGCGAGGCGACGGGCGGCACGGCCCTCGGTGCCCTGCAGCCGATGACGTCCGGCGGCAAGCCGATCGACTTCACCGACCCGGGCGACGACGACGTCTTCGGCGTCTCCCAGGTCGAGCAGTACTCGTGGAAGGGCCTGCTGGACTTCTCCACCTGCACCGAGTGCGGGCGCTGCCAGTCGCAGTGCCCGGCGTGGAACACGGGCAAGCCGCTCTCCCCGAAGCTGCTGATCATGTCGCTGCGCGACCACGCGCACGCCAAGGCGCCGTACCTGCTGGCCGGCGGCGGCAAGACGATGGAGGGCGAGGAGAAGGCGTCCGAGGAGCAGCTGGCCGGCGTGCCCGCGGCTGCTCTGGCGGAGGCCGAGCGCCCGCTGATCGGCACGCACGAAGAGAACGGCGTCATCGACCCGGACGTCCTGTGGTCCTGCACCACCTGCGGCGCCTGCGTCGAGCAGTGCCCCGTCGACATCGAGCACATCGACCACATCGTCGACATGCGCCGCTACCAGGTGATGATCGAGTCCGCGTTCCCGTCCGAGGCGGGCACGATGCTCAAGAACCTGGAGAAGAAGGGCAACCCCTGGGGCCTGGCCAAGAAGCAGCGCCTCGAGTGGCTCAAGGAGCTCGACTTCGATGTCCCGGTCGTCGGCAAGGACATCGAGGACCTGACCGAGGTCGAGTACCTGTACTGGGTCGGCTGCGCCGGCGCCCTGGAGGACCGCGCCAAGAAGACCACCAAGGCCTTCGCCGAGCTGCTGAACATCGCGGGCGTCAAGTTCGCCATCATGGGCGGCGACGAGAAGTGCACGGGTGACTCGGCCCGCCGCCTGGGCAACGAGCCGCTGTTCCAGCAACTCGGCCAGGAGAACGTCATGTCCCTCAACATGGCCTTCGGCGAGGAGTACGACGACGACGGCAAGGTGACCGAGGAGTCGCGCAAGCCGAAGACGGCGAAGAAGATCATCGCGACCTGCCCGCACTGCCTCAACACGCTCGGCAACGAGTACCCGCAGCTCGGCGGCGACTACGAGGTCATCCACCACACCCAGCTGCTCCAGCACCTCGTCGACGAGGGCAAGCTGATCCCGGTCACGCCGGTCGAGGGCATCATCACCTACCACGACCCCTGCTACCTGGGCCGCCACAACAAGATCTACACGCCCCCGCGCGAGATCATCGCCAGCGTCCCGGGCATCCGCACCGAGGAGATGCACCGCCACAAGGAACGCGGCTTCTGCTGCGGTGCGGGTGGCGCCCGCATGTGGATGGAAGAGCGCATCGGCAAGCGCATCAACAACGAGCGCGTCGACGAGGCACTGTCGCTGAACCCGGACATCGTCTCCACGGCCTGCCCGTTCTGCCTCGTCATGCTCACGGACTCCGTGAACGGCAAGAAGGCGGCACCCGACGGCGGCTCCACCGCGGGCGGCAAGGCCAAGGAGTCGATCACCGTCGTGGACGTGGCCCAGCTCCTGCTGGATTCCGTCAAGACGCCGGTCCAGGACGACGGTTCAGCGGAGCCGGCGCCCCGGTGAAGCAGGCGAAGAACGCGGGGGCGTCGATCAGACGAGCCGGTAGGTGCGCCGGGCGGTCTCGGAGAACAGCCACCGCTTTTCGTCGTCCGAAGCGGAGGACACCACTGCCTTGAACGCGTTCCACAACGTCGTGTAGCTGGTCCCCATCTTCTCGACTGGGAAGTTGCTCTCGAACATGCATCGGTCGGCACCGAACGCTTCGACGCATGTCTCGAGCCACGGTGCCCACGTACGGGCGAGTTCTCCGGACGCAGGGGGGACCGGCGCGTTCAGATAGTCGAATGCAGCACCGCGGGCGAGGAGCCCACCGAGCTTGCACACGACATTCGGTCGGAGTGCGACTTCCAGGAGACCCTCGCGCCAACGGGCGAAGTGTTCCTCCTTGTTCGTGGCATACGGCCCGTAGCCGAGAGGGCCACCGCAGTGGTCGAGCACGATTCGGAGGCCGGGCAAGTCATCGGCCAGCTCGGCGACCTCCGAGAGCTGCGTGTGAAAGAGCCAGACGTCCAGGGACAGGTCGAGCTTTTCGAGTTCGCGTGCGCCCGCGCGAATCTGGCGTTCCGCGAGCATGTTGGGCCGTTTGGCCGACTGGGTATTCTCGATCACGGGACTGTCGTCCCGGCCCGTGCCGAACCTGATGCCTCGAAAGCGGCCCTCACCGGCGTCGATGTGGCTCTCGAGTACCTCCTCGACCGCTTCCCCGAGTCCCAGGTCGGCGAAGCCGATGATGCCACTCGCGACCTGGGGCGCATGCTCCTGGGCCTGGATATCTCGCGCGACTTTGGCGACGTGCTCCGTCTCCCCGACCGGCCGGAGCGCCTCGGGCCCTGTGGTCCGGTAGCCCACCGCACATTCGACGTACACCGTGGCGGCAACACGATGGCTGGAGGCGAGGTCGGCCGTGAAGTCCTGCGGACGGTACGGGTACGGCCGTTCCCACAGGTGATGATGAGCGTCCACGATGACGAGCTCCGGCTCCTGGACCACTTCTGGTGCCGTCAGTGCGAGCCACGCGTCATCCGGTTGGTAGATCGCACCGTATTCGGAAGGCCGCCCGGAAGAAGAGCTCCTGAAGAACCGTGAATCCACTGCCACGCCCCATTCCTCGGGCCATGAGGGTCATTTCCTAAAGAGAGGCACCCTGGGCCGGCACGAAGTCCTTGGCTGCGGCCGCGGACTTCCTCGCGGCAGGATGGAGCAGCAGCGCGCCGACAAGGCCGGCGACGCAGATGAGGGACAGGAAGCCGGCCGCGTACCAGGGAGCCCCGTCGGCCGCGCCGACCAGGATTTCGCACACGATGGTGACCGGGCCCACGAGGAGCGCGGCCGAGACCTGGTAGCTGATGGCTGACCCGCTGTATCGCAGCTCGGGGGGGAACAGCTCCGTGAAGAACACGGCTGCCACCGCCCAGGCGCAACCGTGGCCGACGCCGAGCGCGACCGCGATCGCGAGCACGTAGAGCTCCGGAACACCGGTGTTGATCAGGGCGAAGACCGGGAACGGCGCCATGACCAGGAACGCCAGGGCGGCCACGAAGATCTTCATCCGCCCGATCGTGTCCGAGAACCACCCCACGACGCCGACACAGGTGATGTGGACCAGCCCGGCCAGGAGGACCGATAGGAGCGCGACCGTACGCGAGAGGTTCATCTGGGCGGTCGCATAACTCACCGCGTAGGTGCCGTAGGCGTAGAACGAAGCGCCCATCGCACCGTTGGCGAACATGAGAGCAAGGATGGTGCGCCAATGCCCCCTGACGACGTCGACCAGGGGGCGCCGGACAAGGGCGTCGGTCTCCTGTGCCTCGACGAACGCGGGAGATTCGTGGAGCTTGCTCCGGATGTAAACGGCCACCGGGAAGATCAGACCGCTGACCAGGAACGGAATGCGCCACCCGTAGGAGTAGAGGGCCTCGTCAGGCAGGTGGTAGGCAAGGAGACTGACCGCGTTCGCCCCGATGAGCGCTGCCGGGATGCCCATCTGAGCCAAGCTGCTGTAGCGGCCTCGGAGCTCGGCGGGGGCGTGCTCGATCGACATGGTGGCCACGCCGGAGAACTCGCCCCCCGCCGACAGGCCCTGCACCATGCGGAAGACGATCAGGAGAACCGGCGCCCAGACGCCGATGGCCTCATAGGTCGGCAGGAGGCCCGTGCCGATGGTGGCTATTCCCATGCCGATCAGCGTCAGGTACAGCACGCGCCGACGGCCGATGTGATCACCGAGATGCCCGAAGATGAACGCTCCGAGCGGACGCGTGATCCAGGCCGACGCAAAGGTTCCGAAGGCGAGGATGGTGCCGACTGTCGGGTCGTAGGTGGGGAAGAAAAGCTTGTTCAGAGCGAGTGCCGCGGCAGCGCCGTAGACGAAGTAGTCATACCACTCCAGAGTGGTACCGACGAACAAAGCAGCGCCGAGCTGGCGCAAGCTGTTCTTCTGCGGCGCACCGCTCCTGGTTGCGGCCATGACGGATCCTCTCTTCCTGGAGCTGGATCGCCCCGTGTCGAGGTTTTGAGGAAGCTCGAACCGGCCGCCGGTCGGCAACATGCGACAGGCGGGGAGTTCATGGTCAGGCAGGCGCGACGCTCATGGCGTTCAGCCCGCTCAGTGGTGTCAGCGGCTCGAGAGGCTGAACCGCTCCATGACGGAAAGGATGCGTTTCCTGACTTCCGGGCGGGCGATCAGTGCGATGTTCGCCTCGAGGCTCTCCCGCAGGGCGACCTCGAAGGCCGGTGTCGACGGGCCGCGGGCAATACGCTTGACCCGGACGAACGTC
Organism: Streptomyces sp. NBC_01775; assembly: GCF_035917675.1. Lineage (NCBI taxonomy): Bacteria > Bacillati > Actinomycetota > Actinomycetes > Kitasatosporales > Streptomycetaceae > Streptomyces > Streptomyces sp. NBC_01775. Next base: position 698,223 of record NZ_CP109104.1, read on the forward strand.
TCAGCGGGGCCATGGGCCAGGTCGGATGCCAACTGGCGGGCCCTCGCGTCGAGTTCCTCGGGCGCGCACACCTCGCTCACGATGCCGAGTTCGAGGGCCCGGGCAGCGTCGACGAACGCTCCCGATGCCAGCAGCGTCGTGGCGGCGGGCAAGCCCGCGACCAGAGGGAGCAGGAAGGCTCCCCCGGCGACGGGGACCATGCCGAGGTTGACGTAGCTCTCGGCGAATCGCGCCGTGGACGCGGCGACGCGGGTGTCACAGGCCAGGCCGAAGTCGAGACCCCCGGCCGTGGCAGCGCCGTTGAAGGCGGCGACGATCGGCTTCGGAGCCCCCCAGATGCTACGGACGGTCCGCTGCACGGCCGGCATCCACACATCGGCCAGGTAGTCCATCAGACCGTCGGGCCCTTCACCGTCGTAGACGTCGTGCATCTCCCTGACGTCGGCGCCGGCACAGAACACGGGGCCGGTTCCAGTGATCACGACCGCGCGAACACTGTCCGTGTCACACAGTCTTTGGACGGCTTCACCGAGTTCGGTGACGACGGCGGGTGTCACCGAGTTGCCACGGTGCGGGCGATTGAGCCGCACCGAACCGACCAGGTCCGTCCCGTCGACGACGACCTCATCCACGAGGGTTCACCACCTTTGTCACGTTGGGAGGGACGCGGCCAGGGTCATCGACCCAGGCGCGAACCATTCGCTTGATGTCGCCACGCGCGATCTTCGACTCACCGGAAGCCCGTGGAATCGGGTCGGCCGACAGGTAGACGTGGCGTGGACGCTTGAACCCGGCCAGTCGGCCGCGCATCCAGTCGTTCAGGTCCTCAGCGGTGAGTGCGTCGAGGTCAGGCGCGTGGACCAGTGCCGCCGGGGTCTCGCCCCACTCTTTGTCGGGAACGCCGACGACGACGGTCTCGCGAACCTTTGGGTGTTCCTCAAGAGCGCGTTCGATCTCGACGGGCTGAATATTGGTGCCGCCGGTGATGATCGTCTCGCTCGCGCGGCCGACGATGAAGACGCGCCCCTCCTCGTCGAAGTGGGCCAGGTCCGCGGTTCGCCACCACCCCTCCGAAAGAAGGCGGTCGGCGTGCTCGGACTCCGAACCGATGAGCTCGGTGGTGATACTCGGAGTGCGGATCACCAGCTCCCCCTGGATTCCCGGAGCCACCTCGTCGAGCACCTCACCGCCGACGAGCAGCGAGAACTCCACTCCGGGGACGGGCCGCCCGATCGACGGCCACAGCGCGGGCGACTTCATCTCCTGGCGGCTCAGCAGTGTGGTGGACGCGGGTGCCTCGGTCTGGCCCCAGCACTGGACCAATGCGTCCGTGTAGTCGCTCACGGTCTCGAGCGCCGGGACGGCGGCGGGCTCCCCGGCCAGCATGAGACACGACAGCTGCGCGTCACGCAGCTGTGCGAGTTCGCCGGAGGCACTCATCCGGCGCAGCATGGTCGGGACGGCGAACATCCAGTCGATCCGCTCTTCCTTGACCGTCCGCAGCGTCTCGTCGGCGTCGAACCGCGGGAGGACCACGTTCGTTCCGCCGCAGAGCAGAGTGGGCAGGACGCTCCACCCTGCGGCGTACGCGAGCGGCGCTACCTGCAACGTGCGAGGAGCGAGCGTCGGCCCGCTCGTGCTCATCACCCATGTGTTCCCGAGGATCGCCGCGCGTGCCCCGCGGTGCGAGATGGCGATGCCCTTGGGCTTTCCGGTCGAGCCTGAGCTGAATCTGATGTGGTAGAGGTCGTCGGGTCCGACGTGGACCCGCGGTCGCGTCGGCGCCCCGTCGGTCACCACTGCGTCGAACGAACGCCAGCCCGGCCGCTTTCCCATGACGACCTTGATGGGCTCGTCCCCCTCGACGACCTCGTCGATCGACGCAGCCGCACCAGGGTCCGCGACCACTAGCCGGACGTCGGCGAGTTCCATGCACCGACGGAGCTCGTGGGGGGCGAATCGATGGTTGAGCGGAACCTTGACCAGTCCGGCCTTGAGCAGCGCGAACTCGAGCACGACGTAGTCGACGTGGTTCTGCGCGACGTACGCGACGCGGTCGCCCGCGGCGAGCCCGAGGCCGGCGAAGGCATTGGCCAGGCGGTTCGACGCCTCGGTCAGATCGGCGATGGTGATCCGCCGAGCACCGCCGACCCCCTCAACCGCGACGGAATCGCGGGGTCGACGCTCGATCTGGCTCATGAGCTGGACAACCGTCTGTGCCGCGACATTCATGGCTGTCACCACCTGTTCAGTCCTGCCGGAAGGACATCGGCATCGTGGCGAGCGACAGACCACCGTCGACGACGATCGTCTGGCCGTTGATGGGCGCGCTGCGCGGCGAGCAGAGGAACGCCATGATCTCGGCGACCTCCTCGGGCGTGGGGTATGCGCCGGAGGGCGTCATGTCGAGCCACTGGCGCTCGTATTCCTCCCACGCCTCACCGGCGTAGAAGCGGAAGGAGTCGGTGTCGATCGCCCCCGGGCAGATTCCGACAGAGGTGATTCCCCGCGCGCCCAGCTCGATCGCGAAGTACTTCACGATCGTCTCCATGGCGGCCTTCGCGGCTCCGAGGAGTCCGTGGCCCGGCAGGACACGGAAGCTGTCCCACCCCGAGACGGCCACGATCCTCCCGCCCGGCGGCATGTGCTCGACGGCGGCACGGGCCAGGTCGAGAAAGCCCTGGACCGTGATCCCCATCGTCTTGCCGATGTGGTGGGAGTGGATCTCTGTCAGCGGTTTGAAAGCGCTGGCGGCGGCGTTCGCGACGATGACGTCGATCTTCCCGAAACGATCAGCCGCCGTCGCGACGAGCGCCTCGACGGCCTCGGTGTCCGAGACGTCGGCCTGCACCGCGAGGGCTGTGCCGCCGGACTGCTCGATCTGGGCGGCGGTCTTGTCCGCCGCATCGGCATCACGCCGATAGTTCACGACCACATTGGCACCTTCGCGACCGAGGCGGAGCGCCAGTCGCTGCCCCACGCCACGAGAACCCCCCGTGATGACGATCGTCTTGCCAGTCAGTTCCATCGTGTCCTCACCATCGGGAGTAGTCGGTACGCGCCGCGCGGGCCGCGCGGCACTCCGGGTATGCCGCTGGGCCGGTCACGACCCCATGGTCAGACCGCCGCCGACGCAGAGGGTCTGTCCGGTGATGTAGCTCGCGTCGTCGAGTGCCATGAACGCAAGTGCGGCGGCGATCTCTTCGGGCTCGCCCGCCCTGCGCAACGGGACGTGCCGGACGATGCCGGCGAGCAGGGAATCCCCGCCCTGGCTCTCGAGCAGGGGCGTCGCCGTGATTCCCGGAGCTACCGCGTTCACCCTGATGCCGTGTCGTGCCCACTCCCGGGCGAGTGACTTGACAAGCGCAATGACTCCGGCTTTGGCCGCGGAGTAGACGGTCTCCCCCGACGTTCCCACCGTCCCTGCCTCAGACGAGGTGAGGACGATGCTCCCGCCGTGATCGCGAAGCACCCTTCCCGCCGCCGCGGAGAGGTAGATGCTCGACATCAGGTTGACGTCGATGATCCGTCGCCAGTACTCCGGCGACTCCTCGAGGAACGGCGTGATGGCCGTCCAGCCGACGGTGGAGATCACGTGGTCGACCCGGCCGAGGACGCCGACGGCCTCCTCGAGCATGCGCTCACAGGCCTCGGGGTCTGTTGCGTCCCATGACACATCGCCCAGGGCGACGATGTTCTCGTGCTTCTCGGCCAGCTCCTGGGCGGCCTCCGAGTTCAGGTCGGCTGCGGCTGTGGTGACGCCCTGCTCGGCGAGGCGCAGAGCCGTGGCACGGCCGATGCCGGAACCGGCGCCCACCACAAGAGCTCGCTTGGGCTCATTCACGTCGGCCATGTCTCCTCCAGTCGGTTCCTGCGTCCGAAAAGTCGTTGGTGCGAGTTGCCGGTCGTGGCTTTCGCCTATCCGAGTTCGTCACGCGCCCAGCTGAGCGCTTCGACGACCGGGACGAGTCCCAGGGTGGTGCCGAGCATGAGGATGACGACCTGCTCGACCTCCTCCACGGTCGCGCCGGCCTCCGTCGCGCGGGTGCAGTGGACTCGGAACCCACCCTCGTTGCGGGTCGCGGCGAACCCGGCCAGCAGACAGAGCTCACGCTGCTTCGCCTCCAGGGGGCCGTGGGCGTCAGCGGCACGTCGAATACCGCGGAACGCGTCTGCCACGGCGTCCGAGGTCTGCCTCAGCCGGTCGAGGTTCGACACGAAGGTGCCCTGCCTACTCAAGGGGTAGACCGGCGGCCCGTCAGGGTTGCTCGTGGTCACAGCTCCTCCTCTTCCGGTTCGGCCAGCCGCCCGAGGGCGGGCAGCCCGTAGCTCTCTGCGTATTCGGCGGCGGCAGACCTGATCACCTCGGAAGGGGCCTTGGCGTACAACCGTCGCCGGCTGACGAAGGACCCCGTCGCGGCGCCGATCCGTACGGCCGACTCCGTCATGGCCAGCAGCGATGCCGTGCCGTCGAGGACGGGCGCGCCGTCCACCTCTCGCAGGCCGATGGAGTTGAGGAAGGCCGTTACGCGACCGCCGGCCGGGATGATGACCTCGGCACCACGCGCCAGGGTCGCTCGAGCCGCCGCCAGGAACGAGTCGGTGGCCCGCTGCCGGCCTTCGTCGTCGGAGAAGCAGGCGTCCAGTTCGTGCGGCGTGAGATCCATGCACTCGATGCCGGCCAACCGCTCCCGCAGCCCGTACTTGGCGACGTTCTCCTCGAAGCGCCCACCGAAGTAGGGGTTCACTCCGACCAGCGAGAACTGGCTGCCCATGAGGCATGCCGTCATCATCGACGTCTCACCGAGCCCGAGCACGGGAATGTCGACCATGGAGCGGGCCTCGCGCAGCGCCGGGTCGAGGATGTTGCCGATCGCGACCGCGTCGAAGCCCGACTGCTCCGCGTCCAGCACGGAATCCAGGATCGACACGGAGTCCAGGCTTTCGAAGAAGCGGAAACTGTCGATCCGCCCCACCCGTGCCCCGCGCAGCTCGACCTCGGTGCCCTCGGTGACGAAGCCATCGATGTACCGGCGCAGGAACGGGAAGTAGTTCGACGAGTATGTCGCGTTGGACAGGCTCAGATACAGGATGCGGGTCACAGGTTTCGTCTTCCGATCACTGGTCATGGTCGACGCTCTTGACGTATTGGCGATACCACTCGACGAACTCTCGAAGGCCGTCGGTCAGGTCGGTCGTGGTGACGAGGCCGAGCTCCGACGCCAGCCGCGCGGAGCTCACGTACTGGTACCTGGTGCGCTCCTCGCGCCAGTGGATACCGGCCGGGTCACCACCGCCCACGCGCACGAGCGCCGTGTAGAGCTCCTCCGCCGTGACCGGGGGCCCGACGACATTGACTGCCATTCGCTCGACATTGGCTGCCTCGATGGCACGGACGGTGGCCAGCGCCGCGTCGTCGACGTGGACGAGGGCGTGCACGGCGTCCCGCTTCCAGGGCACTGCAGGCCGTCGGCCCTGGTCGATCGCGTCGAGGATGTCGATCAGAATGCCGGCGTTGGAGTCACGGTTGGCCCGAGGTCCGTAGATGGTGCCGTACCGGAGGATCACGTACGGCGCGCCACCGGCGTTCGCGAAGGCCTCGGCGAGGGCCTCAGCGGCCAGTTTGCTCGCCGCGTACATGCTCAAGCCACGGCGAATGGACGCCTGGTCCTCAGTGAAAGCCGGTGCGGCGGGGTCGCTGAAGGACCCGTACACGCTGTGGGTCGAGCCGAGCACCAGGCGTTCCACCCCGAGACGGGCGGACAGGCTCAGGAGGTCGTACGCGGCGCCGACGTTCACGTCGTGAGCCACCCGGGGCGACGCCGCGGCGGTCTGGGTTCTCACGGCGGCCAGGTGAACGACGATGTCGCATCCGGCCATGGCCGCCTCGAGTGCCGGGGTGTCACGCAGGTCCATGGCGGTGAACTCGACGCGCTCGAGGTCGGCCAGCGCTTCGGCGGGCTCGGTGCGGACCACGTCCGTGGCCACGATGTCGTAGCGGCCGGACACGCTGAGTCGCTCGACGATGTGCGAACCGAGGAACCCCGCGGCGCCGGTGACCAGGACGCGTCGATGCGACATCACTCGACTCGCTCGAAGATCGCGGCGAGGCCCTGGCCTCCGCCGATACACATGGTCTCCATTCCGTAGCGGGCGTCGCGACGCTCGAGTTCGTGCAGGAGGTTGGCGAGGATGCGCCCGCCGGTGGCGCCTATGGGGTGGCCGAGGGAGATCCCCGAACCGTTGACGTTGACCCGCTCCAGATCGCTTTCGGTGAGCTTCCATTCGCGCAGGCAAGCGAGTACCTGAGCAGCGAAGGCCTCGTTGAGCTCCACCAGGTCGAGGTCCGACCACTGGAGTCCGGCACGTTCGAGTGCTCTGCGCGCCGCGGGAACCGGGCCTATCCCCATGCGGTGTGGCTCCACCCCTGCGAGGGACCAGCTCACCAGCCGGGCGTAGGCACGCAGCCCGAGTTGTTCGGCCCGCTGCGGCGTCGTGACGATGGCGACGGCAGCCGCGTCGTTCTGCCCGCTGGAGTTGCCGGCCGTCACGGTCGCGCCTTCGATCGCGTTGCCGAGTATCGGTCGCAGGCGGGAGAGTGACTGGACGGTCGTACCCGGCCGAGGATGCTCGTCCGTTTCCACGGTCGTGTCGGCGCCCTTGCTGACGGGCACCACCACCGGGATCGTTTCGTCCGTGAAGAGGCCCCGCTCCATCGCGCTGACGGCGCGTTCGTGCGAGCGGACCGCCCACTCGTCCTGCTCCGTGCGGCTGATCTGGTACTCGGCGCGCAGGTTCTCGGCGGTTTCAATCATTCCGCCGGGCACGGGAAAGCGTCGACCGCCCGAGTTGCTGCGCGGCTGCGCGAGACGGTCGAGCAGCTGCGGCTGGCGGCCTTGGTTCCATCGCATGCCGGGGATGTAGTACTCGGCCTGGCTCATGCTCTCGGCGCCACCGGCGAGCACGAGTTGCGAACCGCCTGTCGCGACCTGCATGCAGGCGTAGAGCACGGCCTGCAGTCCCGATCCGCACCGCCGGTCGATCTGCAGGCCGGGGACGGTGATGTCCAGGCCGGCGTCCAGTGCCGCGATCCGGCCGATGGCTGCCGCCTCTCCATTGGCATATCCCTGGCCGAACACGACGTCGTCGATGTCGCCGGCGGTGATGCAGGTGCGGTCGACCAGGCCCTTGACCACCGTGGCGGCCAGGTGGGTGACCGGGACGTCCTTGAAGACGCCCCCGTAGCGCCCGACCGGGGTGCGAACGGGTTCACAGATGACTGCCTCGAACATTTTGCGACTCCTTCGGAACGTGGTCAGACGCTGGACTCTCCGCCATCGATGGCGATCGTCTGCCCCGTCAGGAAGTCAGGGGCGTCGAGAGACAGGTAGGTCACCAGGCCGGCGAGCTCCTCCGGGCGGCCCATACGACGCGCCGGAATCCTTCTGAGCACCTTGGCGACAGCGCCCTCGTCGTCACGCAGCTCGGCATTGATGTCTGTCGCGAAGTAGCCGGGTGCCACGGCGTTCATCTGCGCTCCGAACTTCGCCCACTCCGCTGCCGCCGCACGGGTGAAGTTGATCACGGCACCCTTCGACGCGCCGTAAGCGGTGAACCCGGGCCGGCCGAGCAGTCCGAACACTGAGGCGATGTTGATCGCCCGGCCGGAACCCGCCGGGGCGAAGACGCGCGCTGCCGCTCGGCTGCACAGGAACATGCCTCGTGTGTTGATGTCGAAGATGCGGTCCCACTCGTCCTCGGTCATGTCGGCAAGGCCGACCTGAGCCGTGACTCCGGCATTGTTGACCAGCACGTCAAGGCGCCCGTATGCAGAGAGGCATGTCTCGAAGAGGCCCTCCACCGAGGCGGCGTCGGACACGTCGGTCGGCACGGCCATGGCGGCCCCGCCCTCGTCGAGCACGGCGTCCCGGACTTCCTCCAGGTGCTTGAGGGAGCGTCCGGCAAGGACGACGGCGACCTTGCGGCGGGCCAGCCCCTGGGCGACGGAGCGGCCGAGTCCTCGACCCGCACCCGTGATGATGGCGACCTGTGTAGGCATGACCAAAAGATGTCTGACATAAAACTGACTGTCAAGAATATGACCGAAGTTTATTTGAAGGACACACCTGCCGACCTGCTGATCGTCAGATGCGAGAGCGCACCCCGGAAACGGAGTCAGTCGCGCAGCCGCGACCGGAAGACCAAGAAGCCCGCCGTGACCAGGAGGACGGCGGGCGAAAGGAACGCGGCTGCGAGGCCGACCGACCCCGCCACCGCACCGACCGCCATCGGGACGAGGGTCTGACCCAGCCGATTGCCGCTCAGCCGCACACTCATCGCGGTGCCCTTGAGCCCGTCCGGGGCATGATCGGCCACCCAGGAAAGGGTGATCGGCTGTCCGAGGCCCAGCCCGAAGCCAATGACGACCATCAGCAGATAGAGCCCCGGCAGCCAGTCGACCAGCGGCAGCACGGCGAGCCCGGCTGCCGCTGCCACCATACTGAGAGTCAGAAGCCGACGCCGGGTCAGCCGGCGGATCAGCCGGAGCATGCCGACACGAGCCACCAAGGACGCTACGCCCTGCACGGCCAGGAGCAGACCCACGGTCTGCACGGACAGCCCTCGCGCCGCGCCATAGGCCGGGAGGTAGACGATGAGCAGGTCGACGGCGGACAGTACGGTGAAACTGGCCAGCAAGGCGTTGGGCATGCTCCGCACCCTCATCACCGTACGGAAGCCTCCTGGCGGCAACCGCACACCACCGCGCTGCGGACCGCTGCGACCCCTGCGGGACAATCCAAGACCCAGGGCTGCCATCAGTCCGATGACGGCTACGACGGAGGCCGCGATGTACGCCCTGCCCCCGGCGAAGGAACCGGCCGTGGCGTGCGCACCGGTGACACCACTGGCCAGCAGTCCTGCTGCGGCCGGTGCGAGCAACTGGCCGGCGGAATTGACGATGGTGAAGGCCGCGAAGCGGCTGTGGCGGACTGCGGGATCCTCTGTACGCGCGATCAGGGTCTGGATGCCCACCGAGGCCCCCATGTGGCCGAGGCCCAGCATGGCGCTCACGACCACCAGGCTCGCGATCCGCTGGGGCATGAGCAGGGCCAGCGAGACCGCCGCCATGACGAACGGGCCCGCGATCAGGAACTGGCGCTCGCCCCACCTGTCGACCGCGCGCCCCATGGGCACCGCGGCGGCGAGGGACAGCACGGAGAACGATGCGGTCAGCAGACCGAGGTCGCGCGGACCCGCGTCGAGCGCAAGGGCCTCGTAGGACAGCAGGGGTCGTACTCCGTAGACGACCATCTGCACCACAGCGGTGACGATCATCAATCGCGGAAACCATCGCAACACGCGTGCCGGCTCCTTCGGACGTGCAGCCCGGGCCGGCAGGCAGGCGCGCAGCCGCAGGGTTCAGGCCGTGGCACCGAGGAGCGAGGGAGCACCAGGCCCCTGATTCAGGGGCTTACAGTAGCCTAAAAGTCAAACTATTAAGCCCGTGTAAGGGCATGGCTGTCGACACCCGATTTCAGCTGCGGACAGGAGGGTGGATCCCTTGGCGCGAGTTCCACGAGGCGCGAGCTATTTATGCGAGGCCGGGCCTGCCGACCACCACCTCGGGCGGCTGTGACCCGGCCGGACCCGCCCCGGGTCCCCAACCGACCGGTCAGGGCACTCCGGCCGACGGCGCACGCGCCCCCTCGATGCCCGTCAGCGCGGACTACGCGATATCAGCCCTGCTTCTTGGGCAGTGTCGTGGAGTAGCGAAGGACGTAGTCCAGGTGCGATTCCATGGCTTCCGCGGCCACAGCCTCGTCCCCACTCTCAATGGCGGCGAGGATCGCCATGTGCTGCTTGACCGTCCGCCGGCCCACCTCGTCGGTGACATCGAGGAACTGCGCCGGATGCGTGGCATCGTGCACGGCTGCGATGAACGCCGCCAACAAGCGATTGCCGGACGCCTGCCCGATCGTGGTGTGAAAGGCCAAGTCGTAGCCCGGGATCCCCGGGTCATCGATCGTAGTAGTCCGCTGCCGCTCCACGATCGAACGGAGCTCCCCCAGGTGCACATCGGTCCGGTGCTGGGCGGCCAGACGAGCGGCCGGGACCTCCAGCACACGCCGGACCTCGGTCAACTCCAGCACATCCAGCGCGCCCAGGCGCAGAATCGTGTCCACCGACTCCCCGAGCATCCGACTCAGCGAATCCGGATTCACCGTGTTGACGAAACTCCCACCCGACACCCCGGGGATCTTCCGGATCAGCCCGGCACTCACCAACGCACCGAGCGCCTCCCGCACAGTAGGACGACTCACCCCGAACTGCCTCGCGAGCTCAGTCTCCGCCGGAAGCTTGTCCCCCTGGGCAAAATGCCCTTGCAGGATCGCCTCCCTGATCTGCTGCTCCACCTGATCACGCGGACGAGTCACCTGCCGCGCTTGGAACTGCTGCCCCGACCCCACCCCAGCCACCTCGGCCATGCCATGCCTCTCGTCTCGTCTGACATTAACGCCATGGTAAGTGCGCGCGCGAGACGACAGGCAAGTTCAGCGCAAGAAGAACAGTGGACAAAAGCATAATAACCGACAGAATCCCCTCGATGATGCCTGCGACAGAGCCGCCAGACACCAAAGAGCTAGTCATCACTGGCCAGATGTCAGTCCGATTTGGCAGAGGTGATTCATGTCTGACAGTTGACCCTCTGAAGACTCGAGACTAGATTCACTCGCAGCTTGGCATCGGTCATGCGTCGGCTCCGCGAGGGCGCACCACCTGCCACGCTTGGATCTGCCGATTCATCGGAGGACGCCTTGCCCATGTGTCTGACAGAACTCCCGACGAGGTTCGACTGGGAGGGCGCACCGTGACCGCAAAGGAAACCATCCTTGTCACCGGGTCCTCCGGCTTCATCGGATCCCACCTCGTGGAGCTGCTGAGCACTTCCGGCCGATACCACGTCATCGCTGCGGATGCACAGCGGTCAGCCCGCTCGGCCTCCTTCGCCGCACTCCCCGACGTGGAGGTCTGCGAGCTCGACCTTCGCGACAGGGCGGCGATGGAAGCGGTGGTCTCGCGCTGCCAGAGCATCGTGCACCTCGCGGCCCTGCGGCCGGCGGCCGCCTCCGCCAGGCCGCGAGCCGCCTTCGAGGTCAATGTCGTAGCGGCTTACGACCTGATCGAGCTCGCCACCCAGCACGGAATCCGCCGTATCGTGTTCGGCTCCTCACACAGTGTGTACGGCGCGTTTCGGGAACGACGCACGTTCCGACACCGCGAGCACGAGACGGCCGAAGGGTGCGGACTCGGCATGTACGGGGCGAGCAAGCTCGCCGTCGAGGCTTACCTCGAGGCCCACGCCAACAACGGTGGCCCCGAGTTCCTCTCGCTACGGTTCGGCACGATCTACGGCCCGCGCGTCAATCGGGACAACTCGCTGGGCGGGATGATGATGGACGCCATCGACGCAGTCCGGGCCGGCGGACGACCGGAAGTCCGCTGGGCACCTGATGCCCTGCACGACCTCGTCTACGTGGCCGATGCCGCGAAGACCATCGTGGAAGCGCTCCACGTCCGCACGGACGAGAAGGCGATCAACATCGTGGGTGAGCCGGTGACGACCACCGAGCTCTTCGGCACCCTCGTCCGGACGGCCGGGGGCGCCCCGTCGACGATCGACTGGAAGCCCGAGCAGGTGCGATACCAGCAGGTCAGTCAGGACCGCATGTTCGCGGTGTTCGGACGGATCCTCGAGACGGGGATGACCGACGGCCTCCGCGCCTTCGTGGAGTGGCACCTGAGCGGCGACCTGGTCACACCCACCGCGCGCTGACCGCCGTCGCACAGGCCGCCACGCGTACCCAGCCGGGTACCGCATAACGAGCACACCCCGAGAAAGGAAGGTTCCAGATGCCGATCGAGAGCTTCTCGATGCTGATCGACGGTCAGTGGCAGGCGAGTGCCGACGGCTCGGCGTTCCGGTGCACGAGTCCGTTCACTGCTGAGGACTGGGCCGAAGTGCCGGCGGCGACCGCGGACGACGTGGACGCGGCGGTGGCCGCGGCGCGGCGAGCTTTCGAGGAGGGCCCGTGGGCGGTTTCGACTCCGCTGGTGCGTGCGGGGCTGTTGCGTCGGCTCGGTGACCTGATCACGCAGAGCGCCGCCGAGTTGGCGGCTGTGCAGGTGCGTGAGAACGGCAAGCTGATCCGCGAGGTGGCCGATCAGGCCAAAGCTCTGGCGAACCACTGCTACTTCTTCGCGGGCGTGGCAGAGAGCCCGACCGGTGAGACGCTGGCGACCAGCGTGCCGAACATGCAGGCGTTCACGGTCCGTGAACCGATCGGCGTGGTGGCCACGATCACGCCGTGGAACAGCCCGTTGATGTTGCTGATGGCCAAGCTGGCCCCGGCACTGGCGGCCGGGTGCACGGTGGTGGTCAAGCCCTCGGAAGTGACTCCCGTCTCGACGTTGATGTTCGCGCGTCTGATCAAGGAGGCGGGATTCCCCGACGGCGTGGTCAATGTGGTGACCGGGGCCGGTGAGACCGGAGCCGAGCTGGTGGCCCACCCCGGGGTGGACAAGATCTCCTTCACCGGTTCGACCGAAGTCGGCAAGCAGATCGCGGCCACCGCGGCCACTCGGATGGCGCGCGTGTCGCTGGAGCTGGGCGGGAAGTCGCCGAACATCGTCTTCCCCGACGCTGATCTGGACAACGCCGTCAACGGCGTGATGGCCGGGATTTTCGCCGCCACCGGGCAGACCTGTCTGGCGGGTTCCCGCGTCCTGATCCATGAAGACATCTACGACGACTTCGCGAAGGCGCTCGCGACCCGTGCCGCACAGATCCGGCTCGGCGATCCGAGCGACCCCGCGAGCGAGATGGGCACGCTCGCCAGTCGGGCCCAGTACGACAAGGTGCTGGGGTACATCGAGATCGCCAAGGCCGAGGGGGCGGTGCTCGCCGCCGGCGGCAAGCGCCCGGACGACCCGGCCCTGGAGAAGGGGCTGTTCGTCGAGCCGACGGTCTTCACCGAGGTCACCAACGACATGCGTATCGCCCGTGAGGAAGTCTTCGGACCGGTGGCCTCGCTGATCCGGTTCCGCGACGAGGACGACGCGGTCCGCATCGCCAACGACACCAGCTTCGGCCTGGCAGCGGGAGTCTGGACCCGCGACCTCGCACGGGCCCACCGGATGATCCGGCGCCTGCGCGCCGGCACGGTGTGGATCAACAACTACCGCAAGGTCAACTATGTCGCACCGTTCGGCGGGTTCAAGGAGAGCGGCCTCGGACGCGAGCACGGCATTCACGCCGTCGACGAGTACACCGAGATCAAGACCGCCTGGATCGACACCGGCAACACCATCAAGGATCCCTTCAACCCGCGGGCGTAGTCACAACGAGCGAGTCTTTGTCGGACAGACGGTCGGCCTCGGGCCGGCCGAGAGATGAGTGAGGTGTTCCCGCAGTGACCGAGAAGGTGGGGTTCATCGGTGTCGGCGCCATGGGTTCGGCGATCGCAAGCCGTCTCGTGGAGACCCACGAGCTGTACGTGAACGACCGGAACAAGGAGGCGGCCGACGAACTCGTCGGCCAAGGGGCGACCTTCGTATCGGCAGCTGAGATCGCGGAGCAGTGCACCTACGTCTTCCTGTCGTTGCCGGGGCCGGTGAACGTGGTCGAGCTGCTCCTCGGGAGCGCGGGCATAGCCCGGCACTTTACTCAGGGCACGGTGGTCATCGACACGACCACCGGGACGCCGACTGCTGACACCGAGATCGTCGCGGCGCTGGCCGAGCTCGGGGTCGACTTCGTCGACGCACCGATCGGCGGCGGTGTCCGGCGGGCCCGGGCGGGCACTGCCACGCTGATGGTCGGCGGCTCCCAGGAGGCGTTCGCCAAGGTGCGTGAACTGTTGCTCTGTGTGACACCCGACGTGTACCACGTCGGGCCGGTCGGCGCGGGACACGCGATGAAGCTGGTGAACAACCTGCTCAACAGCTGCAACCGTTTTGCCGCGCTCGAGGCGGTGCGACTCGGCCAGGCCTGCGGCATCGACCAGGACACCGTGGTCAACGTGCTCAACAAGTCGACGGGCCGCAACTACACGACCGAGTACACGTTTCCGCAGCTGCTCAGCGGCGACACATACAAACCACAGGGTTTTGTCCTGCAGTTGATGCTCAAGGACATCCACCTGGCCAACGAGCTGGCGGAGAGCCTCAACCACGGCACGCCCATCGGTCACCTCGTCGAGCAGTTCACCGAGGAAGCCATCGAACGCTTCGGCGGCGACACGGACCAGAGTCAGCTCATGGCCGAGTGGTATGCGCCCCGCGCCGAGTAGAACTCCTTCTCGGTGGGCTCACCGCACCGCTGTCACGGTGAGCCCGCCGTCGCCTTCACCCGCCCGTCACCGAAATGCGGGTAACCCCGGGACGCTCCTCGATACGGGGCCGCCCGGTTTCATCACTTTCGAAGCGCCAGCCCTAGCTGCAGCTCGACCCGGTTCAGCAGCCGCGGGATACGGTCCGGCCGGCATGGTTGGCCTCCTCGGCCGGGGCCCAGCCGTTCCCGCGCGGCAAGTGGCCGGAGCCGCGTTCCCCTCTGTCACGGTCTGGGGACGCACGCCTGCTTCATGGGGATGGACGGTGGAAGTTACCGAGGCCGACGTCACGCGCGTGGACCCCCTCGATCTTCGAGCCCTCGCGCGGCGTGGACTACGCTGCCCGGCGCCAACTCCCGGTCCCGGATCTCTGCACGGACCGCCGGCAACTCAGCGAGGCCGGGCCGCCTGAGCCGAGTTCGACCTGCAAAGCAGCAGGCAAGGCGTCTTCCCCTTCCAGCGCCGTGCGGGCACGCGCCCTGGCCTGTGCCAGAACCAGTGGCCTGATCGGTCAGGCCCCCGGGGCAATTGGCCGTGCCCTGCCACCTCAGCCCTGCCGTGAATCTGTCCTGTAAAACATTTACCCAGCGAGCACATATGCTACAGGTAATCAGGTGAGAGGCAGGGCATGACTGAATCCGCAAGCACGAAGTTCCGGGCGCAGCAGGTCACGCGACCCCGTGACCAGGTCGAGCAGCAAATCCGCGAGGCGATCCTCGAAGGCAACTTCGCACAAGGCGAGAAGCTACCGCCCGAGACGGTACTCGCCCAGCAGTTCGGCGTCAGCCGGCCTACGGTGCGCGAGGCTCTTGGGGCTCTGGTGAGCGCCGGCCTCATCCGGAAGATCCCCGGGGTAGGCGGGGGGAGCTTCGTCAACACCGTGACTCCGGACTCGCTGAGTCAGATGCTCGGCGACTCCATGGACACCATCCTGCGGCTCGGTGCGCTCGATGTCGGCGAACTGACGTCGGTGCGCCGGGTCCTCGAGGTTCCAGCCGCCCAGTGGGCCGCCAGAAACCGGTCACAGGAACACCTCGAGCGCCTCCACGCGATCGTCAAGCGGCAGCGTGAGACGACCATCAACGACCCGGAGATCCCCGGGTACGACCTGGCGTTTCACACCACGATCGGCCAGGCATCAGGGAACCGCCTCCTGGCCGCCTTCACCGCCGCCGTCCACGGCGCCACCCACCCCGCGCAGTACCTTGAGGTCACCGAAGAGGTCGGCCGCAGGACCGTCAAGCAACACATGGCGATTCTCGCGGCCATCGAGGAGCGCGACGAAGACGCCGCACGCAATGCCATGGGAGCCCATCTTGACTACGTTCTGAGGTACTCGCACAGCATGACGAACTCCAGCTGACTCAAGAGGGCCTTCGCCGGGACCGCCGCGGCTCCGGGGGATGCGACCGGCGATCGGAAAGCGGTGGCCCATCTGTCCTTCACGGACCAGCCATCCGTACGCCGAGAGCCGACGCCCGTCCGACTCATCGCCCCAGGATCAGTAGCGACTTGGCACTCACACGGAGTCATCCCATTGACTGAGGAGGAGTTCGCCCAGGTCGGGGCCATGTTTTTCCCGTGTACATCACGATCCGCGATCCCTCGGGCACGAGGAACTCTGCCGTCTCCACCGGCAGGCCGGCTCCCAAGCCCAGAGGCGGGGAGACAGGTATGCCTGGGAACCGAACGGTTCCATCGGGGCCGCCGGCGGCGGGCCCGAGGTGACCGGACCGGGCAACGGTGACCCGGCCGAGGCCAGGGTCATAGATCGCGTACAGGCAAGTGGCGCCAGTGATACCCGTGCCGTCGTCCCCGTTCTCTTCGCCATCAATTCGGCTCACCAGCTCGTCCAGATGCACCAGGAGTTCGTCGGGGGGGCAGGTCGAGAGCGGAGAAGTTGTGCACCGCTGTGCGCAGAGGGCCCATGGTGGCCGAGATGCAGTCCATGGCCCACAACGTCTCCGGCCACCATTGCCACCCGGGCGCCGGGGAGCGGGATGACATCGAACCAGCCCCCGCCCACCCCGGCTTGCGCAGGCAGGTAGCGATAGGCCACCTCGAGGGCGGACTGTTCGGGAACCACCTGCGGCAGCAGCCTGCGCTGCAGGGGGACAGCCATGGTGTGCTCACGGGTGTACGTGTGCTCACGGGTGTAGCGGCGAGCGTTGTCGATGGCCATCGCTGCCCGGGCAACCAGCTCCTCGGCGATCGACACGTCCTCGCGTTCCAAGGCAGGCTTCCCGGACCGCCTGAAGCATGCGACGCCCATGAGAACGCCCCGCGCGCACAAGGAGACCACGATCATGGATCGGATGCCGTAGTCAATGATCCTTTGTGCGGCAACGGGGTCCCGGTGTTGCCATCCCGCGAGGGACGGAAGGCCCGCTTCCAGCTGGAGCTCCCCCGTCGCGAATCCGATCGCTTGCGGCGTTGCCGGCCCGAAGTCGATCAGCTTGCCGACCGCGTACGGAGGATGGTCCCTGCGGATCCCGGCGACGGCGACTCGGCGCATCGTCGCGCCTTCCGGCTCGCCGCCCTGGAAAATCGGGCCGCCCAGATCGACGGTGGCGAAGTCGGTGAATCGTGGGACCGCGTACGGCGTCAACTCCTCGGCGGTACCGAGGACGTCGAGGCTGGTGCCGATCTCGGTCATGGCGTCGTAGAGCAGCCTCAAGCGTCGCTCCGCCACGGCGGCCTTGCCCGAGATGGCCTACAGCTCAGTGGTGTCGCGCAGCGTGACCACACCGCCGGCCAGCCCGCCGTGAGGCTCCGTCGGCCACGCGTTCACCGCGAGCAAGCGTTTGCCTGCCGTGTGCACTTCATCCGAGGCCTCACGACCCAAGAGCAGTATCCCGGCGATTCCGGGAGGCAGCCCCAGATCCACGGCATGGCGCCGCTCTGCGTCCTCGGGAAGTCCCAGAAGTGTCCGCGACTCGTCGTTGGCCAGAGCAACCATCCGTCACCCCCGATGACGATCACGCCCTCACGCGCCGCATGCAGCACCGCGTCATGGTGCTCGTACATCCTCCTTAGTTCGGTCGGCTCGAGGCCGTGAGTCTGCCGTCGCAACCGCCGGCCCACCAACGCCGCCCCGGCCGTCATCAGGATGAGCGCTGCGCACCCGGACCCGAGCAGGAGCGGAAGTTGGTGCCACACCCTCTCGTTCACGCTCTCGACCCCGATCCCGGCGCCCACCAGCCCGAGGACCGTACCGTCCTTGTCGATCACTGGCACCACAGTCACCACGGCTTTGCCGACCGGGCTGTCGAAGGTGCCCGAGTAGGCCCGGCCTGCGAGCCCTCCCCTGTGAGCGAGCCAGCGGGGACCGGCGACGGCGCCCTGAAGCAAGAGGCGCCGCCCCACTGCCGGTGCGCCACCGGCATGCCCGGAATGGGCTGAATATCACGCCGCATTTCTTGCACGGCCACAGGCCAGGGCGGCCCGCTCACGTCTCCCACGTCGGACCTGCCCGGGGCGTGGAAGCCGGAATCCGGATGCTGGATTTGTACGGAGTTGCCTGAAGAGATCAGTCTTCGTCATCGCGGAGGACGTCCTTGGCGACGACCATGGCCGCCATTGCCTTGGGCCACCCGGCGTAGAACGCCAGGTGGGTGATCGTTTCGACGAGCTCGTCGGTCGTGGCCCCGTTGTCGCGCGCCCTGCGCAGGTGGTACGGAAGCTGGCCGGCGTTTCCCGCCGTGACGAGACATGCAAGCGTCACGAGGCTGCGCTCTTTGGGACTCAGCACCTCTCGTGCCCAGACCTGGTCGAACAGAACGTCATCGGTGAACTCGATGAGCGCAGGGGCGAACGTACCGAGGGGGTGCTGTGCGCCTCTGGGTCGTGGTGCAGACATGGTCGGCTTGGCTCCTTTCACTCGGCGGCGCAACACAGTCCCCGACTGGAACGACGCCGGTCGCCGCGGCCGGGATCTCAACTGCTGTCAAGGACACGTGATCAGCACCCGCACTGTGTGTGGATCAGCGCCTCCGGCATGGACGGCGGCCGGACGGCACGGCCCCATGGAGCCTGGCATCGCCGACGCCTGCACGCTCGTGAGTCCCGAGACCTGCAGTGCGGTGACAGCGGCACTACGGCGTGTGACGCCATTGTTCTTGTGGGCCCCTTCCCCCCCCCCGCAGCCACGACCCGCCGCCTTGCACTCGGGACCGCTCTCGGGAGCGAAGGGCCGCTACCGTACGCCCCGCTTGGCGTCCTGGATCCGGGCGTACACGTGCGCGCGAAGCGTCGCGAACCTGGGATGTGATCGTGTGCCGAGCTGGTCACGTTCGCCGGGCAGGTCGATCTTCACGTCGTCCAGGACGACGGTCGGCCGGTTGGACAGGACCAGTACGCGCTGGCCGAGGTAGACCGCCTCGTCGATGTCGTGCGTCACGAACAGCACGGTCACCCCGAGCCGGCGCCACAGCTCGCGGACGAGGTCTTCGAGTTCGGCCCGGGTCTGGGCGTCGACAGCGGCGAAGGGCTCGTCCATAACCAGGATGTGGGGTTCATAGGCGACGGCCCGGGCGATGGCGACCCGCTGCTGCATACCACCGGACAACTGCCAGGGGTAGGAGCTGGGACAGTCCGCGAGTCCGACCGCTTCGAGTGCCTCGTCGGTGAGACGCTCACGCTCTGCCTTCGGACCCCTCTTCTCCTTGAGCGGCAGCATGACGTTCTGGCGCACGGTCAACCAGGGAAAGAGGCTGCGCCCGTACTCCTGGAACACGACCGCCATGCCGGCCGGTGGCTCTGTGACCTTCTTGCTCTTGAAGACGACGGCGCCCTCGGTGACGTCGAGGAGACCCGCGATGCAGCGCAACAGAGTGGTCTTTCCCGCCCCCGAAGGACCGACCACGCACACGAGCTCACCGGCTTTGACCTTGAAGTCCAGGTCACGGATGGCTTCGACGGATCCGTCCCTGGAGGTGTACGTCTTGCCGACGTGACGGATCGCCAGGATCGGCTGGGCGGCGTCACTTTTCTCGCCGGGCTTCTCCGACAGAGGAGTTGCGGTCATGGATCAAGCCTTCCGCTGGGTGTGACGGATTCCCAAGTACCAATGCAGGATGCGACGTTCCGCCAGCTTGAACAGCAGCGACAGGAGGACCCCGATGATGCCCAGCAGGATGATGCCCGTCCACATCTGCGGGATCGCGAACGTGCGCTGGAATTGAATCGTCGTAAAGCCGAGGCCGTTCGTCGCCGCGAACATCTCGCTGATGACCATCAGGATGATGCCAATCGACAAGGCCTGACGGGCGCCGGTCATGATCTGCGGGCTTGCGCCTGGCAAGGTCAGCTTGGTCAACGTGGTCAGGCGCCCGAGCCGGTAGGTGCGGCCGGTGTCGCGCAGCACCTCGTCCACGCCGCGGACACCTTCGACGGTGTTCAGCAGGACGGGCCATACGCACCCGAACGCGATCACAGAGATCTTCATCGTGTTGTCGATGCCGGCGAAGAGCATGATGACGGGGACGAGCACCGGTGCCGGTACGGCCCGGAGGAACTCGAGAACCGGTTCCAGTACCTCTCGCACAACGCGTGAGGACCCGATGGCCGTGCCGAGGGCGACACCAACCACGATCACTGCGCCGTATCCGGCAGCGAGCCGGAGCAGACTCGGCACCACGTCGCTGGTCAGGCGCCCTTCCAACCAAGTCGGACCGAAGGCCCGCAGGATGTCGGCAAGGGGAGGCCAGAAGACACTGGTGCTGTCGCGTGTGGCGAACCACCATGCCGTCAGCAGTACGGCGGGAAGCCCCGCTACGAGCAGGACGCGACGTGCGCGATCGAGGATCATGCGTGCTCCCCCCGGACCGAGGGGTGCCACCGGAGCACCCGCGTCTGGACAGACCTCGCGACTGTGTTCATCAGTACGCCGAGCAGACCGGCCACGATCACCAGTCCATACATCGCGGGAGCGGCTCCGGACGACTGCGCGACACCGATGCGATTGCCCAGCCCTGGCGTGCCGATGATGAGCTCACCTGTGATCTCGAGGATCAGTGCGACCGATGCCGCGAGACGGAATCCGGTCATCACGTACGGCAGCGCCGTCGGCCAGATCACCGTACGCACCTGGGTGAGGGGACGGAACCGGTAGGAACGTGCGGTCTCCCGCGCCACCGGGTCCACGTCCTGGACGCCGTACAGTACCTGCACCAGCACCTGCCAGAACGACGCGTAGATGACGAGCAGCAGGGTGGCCTGCATGTCGGTGCCGAACATGAGCACCGCCAGGGGGATCAGTGCCACCGACGGGATCGGGCGCAGGAACTCGATGGTCGAGGCGGTCGCGTCCCGCAACCACGCGATGCTTCCGATCACGATGCCGAGTGTCACGCCGGCGACCATCGCGATCGAGAACCCGATCGCCCACCCCAGCAACGTCTCCCCAAGGGCCGTCCAGAACTCGGCGGTCGCCCCCTGCCGCGACAAAGCCTCCATCACGGTGCTGAACGGCGGGAGGTAATCAGCGTTCACGATGCCGACGCGCGGCACCACCTCGATGAGCGTCACGAAGAGAAAAAGGCCGAGGACGCCGCGCCTGACAGCTGACGCCGGCCGCCAACGCCGACGTCGGCGCGCGGCCACCACGACCGACGGTTTCTCCAACGGTGCAGCGGTCACGGCTTCACTCCTGTTCCTAGAGTCAGCTCGACACAGCTCCATCAGCCGCATGGCGTGGCGCCCGCCACAGCACAGAAAAGCACGACCTTTACAGGCTGGCAAGAGTTTTACTTTGATCGAGTTGTCACGTCAGTAATGGCCACGTGCCCGTCCGCCACACCTCTGCGGGACGCTCCCCCCTGATCCGCTGCACACCCGAGCTCGCCACCCGCCGCGACCGGGAACACCGCCGCTTCCCTGCCACCCCGTCACCACAGGAGCAGACCGTGGCCTGGCGAGCCGTGGTGAACCTCGCCGGCGACGGCGACGCGGCCTCAGCCGGTCGAGCCGGCGTATTCCGAGTCCGAGACGGCGCCTTCCCAGTTGGTGTCACCCACGGTGACTGCGGTGTGAATCATGTATCGATCACTCGACGCCCCGTGCCAGTGCCGGACACCTGGTGGCGTCCAGATCATGTCGCCCACCCTGACGATGACGGCCTCGTTCTCATCGGCTACGAACCCCTCTCCCGCGAGGACCATCAGGAGCTGGCCACCTACATGGGAGTGCCAGTAGGTCCTTGAGCACGGCGCGAAGAAGACGTTGCCGACGGCCACGCCGTCTACCGGCGACATGAGCATGTCACGCCACGCTTCACCGGTGAAAGTTCCCTCGGCGAGCCCTGAGGGCTGGCCGCTTCCGCCTCGAATCACTGTCAGCATGACCGGATCATGTGAGGCCAGATAGCTAATGTCAAGTGTTTTACCGACTGTAAATGATCGAACTCTTGCGCACCTGTTCACCCCGTGGTTGCATGTGCGCCACATGCGGACTTGTGGGCGACTTCACACAAGCGCCCCCAATGGCCAATACATCGCCTGAAAGGGTGCAAGATGAGACGGCTTCTCTCAGCGGCAGCTTCCGCAGCCCTCCTGATGTCAGTGGCGGCGTGCGGTGGAAACAGCGCGAGCACGACCGGCACCGGATCCGGTGCCGGTGGCCTCCGGAAGGTCGTCTTCGGTGCCGCGCCCGTGGCGCCGACGGGCGCGTTGCAAGTGGGCATCGACAAGGGCTTCTTCAAGGAAGAGGGCATCGAGGTCGAGGTCAAGATGGTCCAGGGCGGCGCTGCGGTGCTTCCCGGCGTCATGGCTGGAAACCCGCAGTTCTCCACGTCGAATGCGACCACGCTGCTGACCGCCCGTGACCGGGGCCTCGGTGTAAAGATCATCAGCCACTGGTCCTCGGACCGAAAGCCGCCACAGAAGGGCATGTACGGCGTGGTGGTACCGAAGGGGTCCGCCATCAAGTCGCTCACTGATCTTCAGGGCAAGAAGGTCGCCGTGAACACACTGCGCGGGCTGGGAGACTTCACCGTCGGTGAGGCCGTCCGCAAGGCAGGCGGCAACCCCGACAAGATCAACTTTGTGGAGCTGGCCTTCCCGGACATGTCGGCAGCGCTCAAGGGCGGTCATGTGAACGCCGTTTGGGTGCCCGAGCCGTTCCTTTCCCGACTGCTCAACGACGGATCGGGCAGACTCGTGGGATACACGACTCAAGAGTCGGTGCCCGGCCTCGCCTCGTACGTCTTCACCTCGGACAGGCTGCAGAAGTCCGATCCCAAGCTTGTGGCCGCCGTGACCCGAGCTCTCAACAAGACGCTCGAGTACGCCCAGGATCACACGGCAGAGGTCCAGTCGGCCGCAGCCAAGATCACCGATATCCCGAAGGCCACCCTCAAGGCCAGCGGCATGGAGTCCTTCGGTACGGACCTGCGCAAGCCGCAGCTCGAGGAGACCGCCAAGCTCATGCAGGAGCGTGGCTGGATCAAGAACGGCCCGAAGGCTGCCGCTGACGTCCTCCCCTGACAAGACGTTCGCGTCGCGTACGAGATTCGCGGAGGCGAAATCAAGTGTGTGAGCCCGTCGCACGCAAGGAGATCACTCGGCTGCTCCCCCGCCGAAGCAGGGAGACGCAACCGGAGCGGACCGCACGTACTGCCTTTCACGCGGAGGCTGACGAGCTACTCCGGCTGCATGGACGTGACATACCCACTCCCGTGGTGTGCTCTCGGGCCGGATCCTCGATCCTCCCCGAGAGCACACGAACACCGCTCGACCGCGGGAGGTCAGTCCCGGGACCCTCCTGGCTGCGGGTCGTTTTCCCCCTGCCGGCTCCGCAGGTGTCCGATTCCCCCCGCCTGAATGCGGGGGCACCCATGGAGGAACCCTGATGAAGTACTGCCAGCTCGGTCGGTCGGGGCTCACGGTGAGCCGCCTGTGCCTGGGCACCTTGAACTTCGGTCCCGAGACGAGCGAGGAGGACAGCCACACAATCATGGACCGGGCCCACCAACTGGGGCTGAACCACTTCGACTCCTCCAACGTCTACGGGTGGAAGCGCGGCGACGGCTGGACGGAGCAGATCATCGGTCGTTGGTTCGCTCAGGGCAGGGGACGGCGGGAACGGACTGTACTCGGAACGAAGGTCTATGAGCCGACGAGCGACTGGCCCAACGACGGTCGGCTCTCGGCCCGTCACATCCGACAGGCATGCGACGACTCGCTCAGGCGGCTCAAGACCGACTACATCGACATCTACCAGATGCACCATGTCGACCGGAACACGCCCTGGGACGAGATCTGGGAGGCGATGGACGTCCTGCGGACCCAGGGCAAGATTCTGTACGTGGGCTCGTCGAATTTCGCGGGGTGGCATCTCGCACAGGCTCAGGACGCCGCCACAGCACGTTCGATGCTCGGCCTCATCAGTGAGCAGTCCATCTACAACCTCGCGACCCGCGACATCGAGCGCGAGGTGATACCCGCCGCCCAGGCGTACGGCATCGGGGTACTCGCGTGGTCTCCGCTGCACCGCGGGATGCTGGCCGGAGTGCTCCGGTCGGAGGTCGCCGCGACCCGGTACAAGCCCGAGCACCTCGCGAAGCACCGTGCCCAGCTGGAGCAGTACGAGGCGCTCTGCGACGAGATCGGCGCCGAGCCTGCCCAGTTGGCGCTCGCGTGGCTGCTTTCCCGCCCTGGGCTGACCTCCCCGGTGATCGGGCCGCAAAGCGTCAAGGACCTCGACAGTGCCGTCGCGGCGCTCGACATCCACCTCGACGACGCCGTCCTGACGCGGCTCGACGAGATATTTCCGGGTTACCTTCCGGCGCCGGAGGACTACGCCTGGTAAGACGCTGTCAGCCACCAGCAATGCTCCCGAGTTCGATCCGTCGCTGGTCCGCGGCCTGCTGCCCTTGAGAGAGCGGCCACTGTCCACGTGATCGGTGATTCGGAGACGTAGTCGACCCGGCCGCCTTCCTGAAGACGGCGATAGCCTGGCGTCCGCTCTGGCAGCCGTGGATCATCCGCTCGACATCTTCCTGCTCTTGCGGATCGCCTTGTCAAGGCCGGTGGATCGGCCGCCCATGCTGCCGCGCCGCCGGGGTGGTCGGGGCGGGGTCGCCCGCCTCCCCTGGCGAGATGAATCTTGCTGGCCGAGCCGCCCCCGAAGCGCCTCGTCCGGGGCTGTGCTGCCGAGGTGAGTCCTGCTCGTCGGCTCGACGGGAAGCGGAGGCCACGCTCACCATCGGCCGGTCGACGCGGCCCTCCGCCCGGGCATCGGCCGGGACGGCCGTGCACTCTCGGTCCAGGTGCCGTCCGCCGACCGACGTCCGTGCCGCTCGTTCCCCGTCACACCCGCGGCTGTTCAGACCACTCAGCTGTGAAGCCGGCCTGGAGCAATGCGGCCGGCCACCGGAACGTGGGTCTCAAGCTCATCCAGTAGGGCCCGACGTCCGGCGCGTCACACCGCGTACTCCTTGAGCAGGCTGCGCCCGATGATCATCTTCTGGATCTCGGAGGTGCCCTCACCGATCAGCATGAACGCGGCCTCGCGGTAGAGCCGTTCGATCTCGTACTCCTTGGAGTAGCCGTAACCGCCGTGGATACGGAAGGACGCCTCGACGACTTCCTTGCAGTACTCGCTCGCGAGCATCTTGGCCATCCCGGCCTCGACGTCGTTGCGCTGACCGGAGTCCTTCTTACGGGCTGCGCGGACCATCATGGCGTGCGCGGCCTCGACCTTGGTCGCCATCTCGGCCAGCCGGAACAGGATCGACTGGTGCTGCGCGATCGGCTTGCCGAACGTCTCACGCTGCTGCGCGTACGCGATGCCCAACTCGAAGGCGCGGTTGGCGATGCCGCAAGCCCGCGCAGCGACGTTCACCCGGCCCACCTCGACGCCGTCCATCATCTGGTAGAAGCCCTTGCCGGGCTCGCCCCCGAGGATCTGGTCAGCTCCGATGCGGTGATCATCGAAGATCATCTCGGTGGTGTCGATGCCCTTGTAGCCCATCTTGTCGATCTTGCCCGGGACCGTGACGCCCTGCACGGGCTCACCGAAGCCGGGTTCCTTCTCGACGAGGAACGTCGTCATGTTCTTGTAGACCGAATCCGCGCCCTCATCCGTCTTGGTCAGCACGGCGACCAGGTTCGACGAGCCACCGTTGGTCAGCCACATCTTCTGGCCTGTGATCGAGTAGGAGCCGTCGTCGAGCCTGCCGGCCTTGGTCGACACCGCCGAGACATCGGATCCCAGGCCCGGCTCGGACATCGAGAAGGCGCCTCTGACCTCGCCGGTGGCCATGCGCGGGAGGTACTTCTGCTTCTGCTCCTCGGTTCCGTGCTGCATGAGCATGTGGGCGACGATGAAGTGCGTGTTGATGACGCCGGAGACGCTCATCCAGCCCCGTGCGATCTCCTCCACGCACAGGGCGTACGTCAACAGCGACTCACCGAGACCGTCGTACTCCTCCGGGATCATCAGGCCGAAGATGCCGAGCTCCTTGAGGCTCTCGACGATGTCGGTCGGGTATTCATCCTTGTGTTCCAGCTCTGTCGCGACCGGTATCACCTTGTCCTCGACGAACTGCCGGACAACCTTGAGGATCTCCTGCTGTTCCTCGGACAGACCTTCGGTACGGGCGAGACGATCCATCTGATGGGTCCTTACGTTGAAGGCGGGACGGTTTCGATCACTCGTGGGAGCGACGGATTCGGGGCTGCCGGGGAGCTCAAGTTCTCGGCACCCGAGCGCACTTGACCGGGCCACTCGGCCGCTCGGCCGCTCGGCCGCTTCCGACGACGTGATCGCGCAGTTACCGGCCGAAACCTGACACACCACCGTCGCGGGCCGGAACGCAAGGTGTCACCGAGGGTGCCGGCCGGGCCCCGCCCGCCCGACGCAGCAGGAGGACGGAGCCCGGCCGGCCCGTTGCGGCTCGCCGCTCAGGAGGGGCGGCTCGCCGGGAGCATGGTGGTGACGACAGTCGTGGGGCGGTCACTGCGGTTGCGCCAGGCATGCCTGGTGCCGCGCTGCACCATCGTGTCACCGGCGCGCAGCAGCGTCTCTCCCTCCTCCATCACAGCCCAGATCTCACCATCGATCACGGTGGCCACGTCGATGGTCTCGGTGCTGTGCATGCCCGGGATATCGTCAGAGCCGCCACCCGCGTTGCCTTGCTCGCCGTAGATGTCCTTCATCGCCGCCGCGTACGCCGCTGAGGCCTCCTCGGAGATCGAGCTGTCGGGAGGGAACACCGTCGTCCTGATGGCCAGACCGTGCGGTGGAGGCTGGAGCACCACCTCGTCGGTCGCGGTCGAGTCGGCGTCGGCCGAGATCGGCAATGCGTCGGCGCGCCACAGGTCCATGACCAGGGTCCCTGTCGGTCGCTTGACCCAGGGCCGAGCCGGACCATCGCTCTCGACCACCGAACGGCCCTCGGCATTGACACCCGTGACCACGACTCGGGCCAGCATGGGCTCGTCCGTGTCAGACATGAACAACTCCTTCGTGTGAGCGGCGTAGAGCGCCGTAAGGAATGTGCTGGCGTGTGCTGCGGAGACTGATCACCGACGCTCACGCGAGCGATGCCGCGATGGCCGGGGGCAGCCCGATCGACCTCGGCTCGGTGTAGGCGTCGAGACCCTCGGGGCCGTTCTCCCGGCCGATCCCGCTCGCTTTGAACCCGCCGAACGGCGCTCGCAGGCCTACCGGGTGGCCGTTCAGCTCCACGACGCCGGTGCGCATCCGGCTCGCGAGTTCGAGTCCGTGATCGTGGTCCGACGTGAACACAGCCCCGTTGAGGCCGTAGGGCGAGTCGTTGGCGATCTCGAGCGCTTCCGCCTCGTCACGATAGGTCATCACAGCGAGGACCGGCCCGAAGATCTCCTCCCGGGCGATCGTCATGTCATTTTGGACACCGGTGAAGAGGGTCGGCTCCACGAACCAGCCGCGATCCAGCCCCTCGGGCCGGCCGCCTCCCGTGACAAGGGTGGCTCCCTCCTCACGGCCGGAGGCGATGTAACGCTCCACCGTCTCGCGCTGCCGGGAGCTGAAGAGCGGTCCGATCTGCGTGGCAACGTCGTGGGGATCACCGACGGGCATCGAATCGATCAGGGTTTTGAGCCGTTGGACGAGCTCTGCTTCCCGTCCCGCGGAGACCAGGACCCTCGTCTTCAGGGTGCACACCTGGCCGTTGTTGCGGAACGCACCCAGACGCAGGGCTTCGGCAACCTGGTCGAGGTCGGCGTCGTCAAGGACGATGGCGGCCGACTTGCCGCCCAGCTCGAGCGTGACGCGGCGCAGGTCGTGTCCGCACAGCGCGGCGATCCGGCGTCCCGCAGCGGTAGATCCGGTGAAAGACACCTTGTCCACGCCCGGATGCGAGACGAGGTACTCACTGCTCTCGCGTTCAGCCGGAACGATGTTGACCACGCCTGGAGGGAACCCCGCCTTCTCGATCAGCTCCCCCAGGACATATGCGTCCAGGGGAGTCTGTGGAGCCGGCTTCAGTACGACCGTGCATCCCGCGAGTACCGCTGGGACGATCTTCTGGACGCTGATCCCCATGGGCACGTTCCACGGGACGACCGCGGCGACCACCCCTACCGGCTCGCGCGTGACGAGTGCGTTCGCCGCCCCTGACGCGCGGACCGACCGAAACGGGTAGTCCGGCGCGAGGTCGAGACAGGCATCGATCACCCGGACCGGGTTGAGAGCCTGGATCGCCCGCGACTGTGTGATGGGGCACCCCATCTCTTCAGTGATGAGCCGAGCGATCGGCTCCTGACGGTCGGCGATGAGCCTCCCCAGTTCTCGCAAGGCCGACATGCGCGCCTCCAGCGGCATGCGTGGCCACGGCCCGTTGTCGAACGCGTCACGCGCCGCCGCAACAGCGCGATCGATATCGCTTGCGGCCGCGGACGGCACCTCGGCCAGGACCTCCTCGGTGAAGGGCGATATCACCTCGAGATGTTCACCGTTTGCCGGAATCCACTGACCACCGATGAACAGACGGTCGTGGCGGCCCTCCCACACCATGGATCTCTCCTTTTACCCATGCGGAACCGCGCGAATGTGTCGTGGACGTGGAACGTCAGATGGTTGCTTTCATCTATGACCCGTCTGCGGTCAGACGGTTGCCGAGATGCGGATGTCGCGGGCGACGAGCATGCTCTGCACCTGGTTGGTCCCGTCGTAGATCTCGGTGATCTTCCCGTCACGAAGCCGGCGCTCCGCACCCATGTCGTCACGATCGCCGTCTTCGCCGAGCAGTTCGACACAGGCCGAGGCAACTCGGACGCCCAGCGCGGTGCAGTGCATCTTGACCATCGCGACCTCGGCCGTCGGGTCCTCATCGCTGGCGTCGACCAGATCGCAGACCTCCCTCAGCATCGACCGTCCGGCTGCGGTCTCTGCCCGCAGCCGCGCCAGTTCGAACTGGAGGTCCTGGGCGGCGCGGGTTCGCGAGGACAGCAGGTCTCGCTCCGCGCAGTAGCGCACTGCGTCATCGAAAGCGCCCTGCGCGAATCCGATCCCCTGGGCCGCCGCGCTGATACGCGACTTCGTGACCGATCGCAGAAGCAGGGGATAGCCCTCGCCCTCGTCGCCGAGTCGGGCAGCCGCGGGAATCCGGCAGTCCTGGAAGCTGAGCGTGACAGTAGATGCGCCTTTCTGGCCCAGCTTCTTCATCGGCTTACCGGCTTCGAGCCCCACGGTGTTCGCCGTGTCGACGAGGAAGGCGGTGATGCCGTCCTTGCCGAGGCTCGGGTCGACCGTCGCGAAGAGAACGATGACATCGGCGACATCACCGTTCGAGATGAACGTCTTCTCGCCGTTGATCGTGTAGGAGTCGCCGTCACGACGCGCCGTCGTGCGCATCGTGGCGACGTCCGAACCGGCCCCGGGCTCGGTCAGAGCGATCGCTCCGATCGCTGTTCCCCGGCAGATGGCGGGAATCCAGCGGGTGTGCTGATCGGGCCGCCCCTGCAGGTGGATCGGGTGCGCGCAGTGCATCTGCGTCATGTAGACCGTCGATGTCGAACCACAAGCAGCCGCGATCCGGGAGAGAGCTTCGGCGTACGTCGTCGTGGAGGTCTCACAGCCGCCGAGCGACGCCGGCATCAGCAGTCCCCCGAGGCCAGCCTGAGCGAGCTCCTGGATGGACGACGACGGGAAGGCGCCGGTCCTGTCCACCGCCAGGGCGGCCGGGGCCACGGTCTGTGCGATCACTCCGTCGAGAGCACTGATCACGGTGGCGTGATCTGCCGGGAGAGGCGGGTGAGCGGCGGGATTCACGGTGTCACTCCTCGGTGAAGACGGGCTTGCGCCGTTCGGCGAAGGACGTGATGCCCTCCTGCCCGTCAGCGGATGCGATCGACAGGGCGGCCAGCGCCGCCTCGTGTTCCAGGCTCGGCCCAGACGTGCCCTGCCGCGCGGCTTCGAGCAGGTTGGCCAGACCGGTGCGGCTGCCGGACGCGATCTGGCCCGCCGTCGCCTCGGCCTCGTCGCGCAGCTCGGCGGCCGGGACGGGCGGGACGGACAGCAGTCCGATCTCCCAGGCCCGGTGTGCGTCGATGCGCCCACCGGTCAGCATCAGGTGGAACGCTGCCGCCTTGCCCACGGCCCTGGACAGACGCTGGGTGCCGCCGAATCCCGGGATGCAGCCGATCCGGGCCTCTGGGAGGCCGAACTGGCTGCGGTCGGAGGCGATGACCACGTGGCATGCCAGCATGAGTTCGAATCCACCGCCGAGCGCGAAGCCGTCCACCTCGGCCAGCACCGGAACGGGCGAGTGTTCGATCGCGGTCATGGCGCGGTGTCCCCGACGGATGAAGGCATGCGCTTGGTCGGCGTCGAGGCCTCTGATCTCCTCGAGGTCGGCGCCGGCACTGAATGCCCGGTCTCCCGCGCCTCGGATGACCAGGCACCTCACCGCTGTCGTTTCCTCGGTGACGCGCCTGATCTCATCAGCAAGGTGATCCAGTACGGCACCGTTCAAGGCGTTGAGCCGGTCCGGACGGTTCAGAGTGATGCTGCGCACCTGCGCGGTCTCGTCCACCTCGATCAGGGAATCCATATGACATCCGCCTCCACGAGGTCTGCGATCTTCTCCTCGTCGAATCCCGCTTCCGCCAGGATCTCACTGCCGTGCTCTCCCCGGAGTGGGGCCGGCAGGCGGGGTGCCCGGCTGCTCTGCGAGCCGAGGCGCCACGGGCTCCCGACGCCTTGGAAGGTGCCTGCCCGAGGGTGAGCCTGATTGACGATCGCCTCACGAGCCTTCACCTGAGGATCGTCGACGACCTCGGACAGCGAGTTGATCTGTGCGCAGGGCACGCCGACGGTTTGCAGGGCCTTGAGTGCCTCTTGCGAGGTCATCGTGCTCAGGACCGACTGGAAGGCGTCGACGGCCTCGGCTCGGCGGGCGCGGCGTCCGGCGTTCGTGGCCAGGTCGGGTCGCTGAGCCAGCTCATCAAGGTCAAGAGCCGCGCAGGCACGCAGCCAGAGTCGATCGTTCCCGACAGCGACCACGATGGGGCGGTCACTCGTCTGGAACGTCTGGTAGATCGCCACCACGGAGTCGGTGCCACCACACGGACGGGGTTCGGGTTCACCGGCGAGGTAGCTGGCGATGCGGGGCGACATGAAGGCGAGGTCGGCCTCGAGCAGGGAGACGTCGATGACTTCGCCGACACCGTGCCGCTGCTGCCTCACCAACGCGGCGGCGACGGCGTACGCGGCGACGGTGCCCGCTGCGACATCGGACAGGGCCGTGCTTACGCGTTGTGGAACGCCGTCCGCGCCGGTGACGCTCATCATTCCGGAGCGGGCCTGGGCGATCAGGTCGTATCCCGGCAGTGCGGCATCGGGACCATCGATTCCGAACCCCGAGAGCGCGCAGATCACCAGCCGCGGAAAGCGTTCGCGCAGTGCGTCGAGCCCCAATCCGTGCCGCTCCAGCTTGGCCGGGTTCAGGTTCTCGATGAACACGTCCGCGGCTTCCAGCAACCGGAAGAGCACCTCGCGCCCCTGTTCGGTGCGGATGTCGAGGCAAAGGCTCTTCTTGTTGCGGTTGACTGAGAGGAACCACGCTGCTTCCCCGTTGAGAAAGGGCGGCCCCCACCCACGGGCGTCATCTCCGCGCACGGGCTCGATCTTGATGACCTCCGCCCCCATGTCGCCGAGGTACATCGACGTGGTCGGCGCTGCGTACGACGACGAGATGTCGACCACGGTGACGCCGTGCAGGGGGGCAAGGGGTTCATTCATGAAGCCTCCGTCCTCGGGTGGTGGTTGGTCGCGGGGCGGGACGCGAGTCGCGGCCCTCACGCCTCCCCCTCAGCCCTGCCCAGACGCCGTGCGGCGACCTGTGCCACGAGAGCCCGACGGCCGCCCCCGCGCGCCCGTACGCTCAACGCGTCGCGCAGCAGGCCCGCCACGGGGTATTCGTCGATGTATCCGTAGCCGCCATGGACTTGGATCGCGTCCAGGCACACGTCCACGGCGGCCCGGCCGGCAAGGGCCAGTACCTCAGCTGTGTCGAGGTCGCCGGCAGCGGCGCGGCCGAGCATCGAGCGCACAGCGCAGATACGGATCTGCATCTCGGCGAGCATGGCGCGCAGACCGGCGAACGCGCTGATCGGGGACCCGAACTGACGCCGTTCGGCGGCGTATGTCTCAGCCGTGACCAGCGCGCGCTCCGAGAGGCCGAGGGCCACGGCGCCTGTGAAGAGATCCCAGTCCCGCGCGATGGCCAGTGCGACGGTGTCCGGCAGCTCTTCGGTGGTGTCGCCGAGCCGTACGGTCCTGAGGGCGGCTTCGCTCAATCCGCTGCGCCGCGCTCCCTCCGCGCCCTCCACCACGAGTGAGTCCCAGGGGGCGAGGGTCGCCGAGCCCGTGCCGCGGTCGAGGAGCACCACAGCGCGGGAAGCGATCAAGGTGGGCACAGCTGCCGTCCACGGGTCAGCCGAGGGATTGATGACCGCGGAGGTCACGTCCCTGGTGTCGGCGTCGGCCGTGTCGAGGGCCGCGAGACCACGTTGTGCGGCGAGCCGGCCGGCGAGGGCGAACGCGGCCGAGGGCGAAAAGTGAGCGGTCGTCCGAACAGTGCCGATGAGCCAGTCGAGTGCATCGTCGAACTCGGCTGTCTCGCGTGCCAGGTCGAGGACATCGGCAGCCTGCAGCGTCGCGCGGATCACGTCGGCGTCGCTCCCGTCAGAGGAAACGAGCCTCTTCCGCAGGACGTCGAGGAAGTCGTCGAGTTCGGGGTTGCGCCCGGTCATCGGTAGAACCTGTCGCGGCTGGGGGCCCGGCGCGCTTCGAAGGACTCCGACATTTCGGTGGCCTCCTCGGTGCTTCGGTAGGCGGTGAGCAGGAGGTCGTGGGCGAGACGTGCCTGTCCGGCCACGCCGGTGTGGCGGCTTGAGAAGGCTGTCTTGAGGGCCGCCAGGGCGAACGGACCACGCTGACGCAGCTCCTGGGCGACCTCGACGGCCCGGCCGGCCACGGGGCGGTCGGTCGCCACCTCGTTGACCAGACCCATGGCCAGGGCTTCCTGGGCGGAGTACTTGCGGTTCAGGTACCACATCTCCTTCGCCCGGCGGCGGCCGATCGTCTCCTCGAGGTACCAGGTGCCGAAGCCCGCGTCGAAGCTGCCGACGAGTGGGCCCACCTGGCGGAAGACGGCGTGTTCGGCGGCGATCGTGAGGTCACACACGACCTGGAGCACGTTGCCACCGCCGACGGCGTACCCATTGACCGCGGCGATCACTGGCTTGGGCATCGCATCGATGAACTCGTAGAGGTCGATGACCGGCATCACGCTGGAGTAGTCGAGCGACTCGACCTCCTCGTGCTCTCCCCCGATGCAGAAGAACTTGTCACCGGCGCCGGTGAGGACTGCGACGTCGATCTCCGGGGTCTGCCGTACCGTCTGGAACGCTGCGAGCAGCTCCCGCGCTGTCTCGAACCTCAGCTTGTTGCCACGGTCAGGTCGGTTGATCGTGATCACCGCGACGCCGTCCTCGACGGCGACAGTGATGTCCTCATAGCTCATGGACTCAGCTCCTGGTTCGACGAGTTGCCCCGTTCAGGCTTCCTCTGTAGCGAGTCGCGGCGGGCAGCCACTGGCAGAACGTCTGGCGGCTCTGCTGCTCAGGCGACCTCACTGGCCCTCTACGCCTCGACTACTTGATCGGTTTTTCATACACGCGAAAAAGTTTGACAATAGAATAGCTTGTCCAAGAACCTTGTCAAGAATCTTGGAGATCGCCGGCGCTGACCACGGCGCGGCGATTCGGGCACGACGACGTCGAGGAGACGCTGATGTCACAGCCGCTGGTCCCCATCTGCGTGATCGGAGCGGGCACGATGGGCCGGGGAATCGCACAGGTTGCCCTCGCATCCGGCCACCCTGTGCACTTGGTCGACCCAGACGCGGCGCAGCTGGCCGCAGCAGAGTCCGAGATCATCACCCGCCTCACCCGGAAGGACCCCGCGGCGGGCGCCCTGGTCGAGGAGCGCCTGGACCTCCTCACCGATCTCACACAGGCGCGGACGGACCCGCGGACCATCGTCATCGAGGCCATCCTCGAGCGCCTGGACGTCAAACAGACCGTCCTCCGGCGCGCCGCGGATCACTTCGGGACGTCCTGCATCCTCGCTACGAACACCTCGTCGCTCTCGGTCACCGCCATCGCCGCCGGTGTCCCGGACCCGTCACGAGTGGTCGGCATGCACTTCTTCAACCCGGTCCCCGTCATGAGGCTCGTCGAGGTCGTGAGAGGCCTGCAGAGCGACGACGAAGCCGTGGACGCCATCACCGAGCTCGCCGAGCGGTGGGGGAAGTCGGTCGCTCACGTCCGGTCCGTGCCCGGATTCATCGTCAACCGGGTCGCCCGGGCGTTCTACGGGGAGTCGCTCAGGCTCGTCGAGGAACGTGCCGGCACACCGGAGACGATCGACGAGCTCATGCGCGCGGCCGGCGGATTCCGCATGGGCCCCTTCGAGCTGATGGACCTGATCGGCAACGACGTCAACTTCGCTGTCACGCGGACGGTCTGGGCCTCCTACGACTACGACCCGAGGTTCGCGCCCTCGCTCATTCAGAGCGAAATCGTCGCGGCCGGACGCCTGGGCCGAAAGACAGGACAGGGCTTCTTCGAGTACGGCGAGTCGGTTGAGCGACCGCTCCCCCGGGCCGCGGATGTCGATGCCGCGGCCCAGGCACGCGATATCACCATGATTCTCCACGGGTCGGACGACCAGCTGGGGACACTCCTGACCCGGGCCGGCGTCGAGTTCGGCCGGACGGAGAGCGAGGACCCCCACATCGAGTTCGTCGGCGCGGGCTCCGTCCTGATCACACGGGGGCTGACCGCACGCGAGGAAACGTCCCGGCGAGGTGAACCCGTGCTCCTGCTCGACCGCTGCCTCGCTCCCTCGACGGCGACGGCCGTCGCCCTCGCATCGACGGACGCTCCACTCGCCGACGCTGTCATAGCTCTGCTGCACCGGGCCGGGGTGCGCGCCTTCCCCGTCGCCGACGTACCCGGTCTCGTCGTCGCCAGGATTCTCTCGATGATCGCGAACGAGGCGTGGGAGACCGCCTATCACGACGTCGCGAGTCCTGGTGACATCGACAACGCGATGGTCCTGGGCACCAACTACCCGATGGGCCCGTTCGCTTGGAGCGCGCAGTGGTCATCGCACAGGGTCCTTGAGCTGCTCGACGCACTGTGGTCGTCGTATCACGACCCTAGGTACCGTGCCAGCTTCGCGTTGCGCACGGCTGCTCCGGCCTCGTCGCTCGCCAACCGCCAGGCTAAGGAAGCGAGGAGCCACGTCTGAACCGGGGTGCCGCACCACCGGCACCCTGCTCGATGCCCTGCCGCGGCGGCGGCACTCTTCGACGCGAGGGTTCCAAAGCGCCTCCGGTGGCTGTGCCAATGAGCAGCGCTCACTGGCACAGCTACTCCGACTGCATCTGGGTCAGGGCCAGGACCCCGGTGTGTGGACTGCCAGGAAAACGCAGAGCGTCAGCTGCACCGCCCCGTTAACTCGGTGCCCGATCCGCAGCAGCACGACGGCCGTTACGCCGCCCGCCACGGCCAGAGCGCCGAAGCCCAGCACTGGCGCCCGGTCCAGGGGCGGCACGCTGTTCGCTGTCTGTCCGGCGCCAGCGTCCATCCGGCCCAGTCCCCGGACGGCGAGCACGATGACGACCAACAGCCCGGCCGCCACGTCCGCCACGTCCGCCACCAGTACGAGAAGCAGGAGGCAACCTGCGGTGAGGGGACCGTTTCCGCTGGAGGGCTGCTTGTCCGCAAGTTCGGGCATGGCTCAACGATCGCGCGGAATCCACCCTGCCGAACGGCCCGTCGCCGACTCGCAACCCAGGCGCACTCCGCTCCTTATAGGCCTGCCCGGCCCCGGTGACCGCTCCGATTCCGGCAACGCACGACCAATACTCGCCGGCAAGGACGACACCGTTCCTCAGGACGAGTGGCCATGGCCTGCTCGACGAGCACACGGTTCTGCGAGCGTCGGCCAGAGACGAGGAGGCCCCCGGCCTCCTCCGGCCACCGACGCCAGGGGCCTGACTGCCACAGCCCCCGTCGCGAATCCTGCCGCACGCGAATGGAGGACCTATCCGCGCCCGAAGATCTCGCGCAACTTGGTCGCCCATGCGGCCACGCGCTCCGGTGGTGTCTCCTTTTCCGAGAGCATGGTCATGTTGCTGACGTCGAGGGTCCCCGGCACGTCCGGTAGCGAACTGCCGGCATCGCCGCCTCCGTTGAACGCCGCCTGGCCTTCGGGCGAGAGCATGAAGTCGATGACTTCCTGTGCGTCGTCCTGGCGCGGCGACTTCTTCAGGAGGCCCGCGATGAACGGCGTCGCCCACCCCTTGTCGATCAGCACCGAGTCGATGGGCGCCCCACGCTCCTCGAGGTCGTGGACGACCGCAGGGCTGGCCGTGTAAGCGACGCCTATCTCACCGGAGGCGACCGCCTGAGCCATGGGAATCAGCGAGGGGTAGAACTTGGGGTCCTGCTTCGCCAGGGCCGGAAGGTAGTCCCGCCCGTTGGTGTTCTCGAGGTACTGCAGGTAGGACGCCAATACCGCACTCATCGTGTCGCGCACGCCGAGCCGCCCCTTCACCTCAGGAGCGAGCAGGTCCTTCCACGTCTTGAATCCCTCAGGGAAGACATCGGTGTTCCACACGATCATGCTGAACGGCGAGTAGGAGACGACCGGCGCGTACCCCTTGACGCCCCAGCCGGGGTAGCCGGCCGCGGACGGCGCCTTGATCGGCACCAGGTTCTTCTTGTTCTTCCGGAACCAGCTGTCCCCGGACATGATGAAGATGTCAGCGCCGTCCGCACCGCTCGCGATCTCGGCGTCCACCTTCGGCACCAGGTCGGACGCACCGCGAGTGATCTTCAGCGTGATCCCCGGGTGGGCTCGGTTGAACGCCTTCTCGAAGCGCTCGTTCTGCGACGGCGCCGCGACGCTATAAGCACGAACTGTCTTGCTGTCGGCACCGAACGCGTCGGTCACGGCTCCGCATCCCGCGAGACCGGGGAGCGCGAGCAGGACGCTGGAGACCGCCACGGCCCTTCGGACGTTCATCGACTTCTCCTTGAACCTTCGGTCAGAGCTTCTCGAGAGCACGGCTGCCTCCGAGCATGAGAGCGACAGATACACCCACCGCGGTGATCACAGTCATCGCGAGCGCGATCACCGCGACCTGCGGGTAGCCGCCCGCGTCGTACTGCTCGAAGAGAACGACGGACATCACGTTGGCCTCGGCCGAACGAATCAGCAGCGAGACGCCGAACTCGTGGATCAGGAGCACGAACATGATCGCCGCCGAGGAGGCCATCCCGGCACGCGTCAGCGGGAGCACGATCTGGCCGAACGTCCGGAACGGCCCCGCGCCGCTGACCCGTGACGACTCCACCGTGGTACGGCCCAGCGCCACGAGTCCGGCCAGCTGGTAGCGCACGGCATACGGGATCATGATCGTGACGTAGGCGATCACCAGGCCCGTTCTCGTGCCGTAGAGCCCCACGGCGGGGTTGGAGTATGCGAAGAGGAACCCGAAGCCGAGCAGCGCGGCGGGCATCGTCAGCGGCATGTTCGCCGCCACGTCGAGAAGGGCGGGCAGCGGCCGCCAGAGCCGGTCACGGTTGTAAATGCCGAGAGCGATCATCATGCCCAGCGGCAGGACGATCACGACGGCCAGCAATGAGGTGCTCAGGCTGGTCACGATCGATTCGGCGAAGACGCGGTCGTTGAACACCTGCGCGAAATTCTGGCCGGTGAGAGATCCGATGGAGATCGAGCCGCTCCAGAACGGCGACAGCGCGACGAAGACGAGCGCCACCAGCGGAGCGAGTGCCGAGACCACGCTGAATCCGAGCACGACCGAGACGGCACCGATGTTGGTCCACCGGCTGGGGGTGGCGGCACTGGCAGTGGCCATCGTCCCGACGAACCGGTTCTGGTTTCCGATCAGGCGTCGCTGGATCATGACCATCGCGAGAGCCACAGCGATGAGGGGCGTCCCGAGCGCCGCGACGACGGCGTAGTCGATGGGGTATTGGGCGGACAGTTCGAACATCCGGACCGTGAGGACGTCGAGCCCTTGGCGTCGTCCGAGAATCAGCGGACCGGTGAACTGGCCGAGTGCGAGCAGGAAGCAGACCGCGCCGGAGTAGACGAACACCGGCCGGAGCAGGGGCAGCGTGACGGTCAGGAGTACGCGCAACGGTCCGGCCCCGTTGACCCGGGCCGCCGACGCGTAGTCATTGCCGAGGTTGCGCAGCCCGGCGTAGACGAACAGGTAGACGAACGCCGCCAGATGCACGCCGGTGTAAACGATGATCCAGAAGGTGCTGTACACATTGATCGGTCCGGTGTCGCCGCCGAAGAACGGTGTGGCCCGGAGCACGGTGTTGATGTAACCGTTCTCGGGCGAGAACAGGAAGATGAACCCGACGACATGCGCCACTCCGGGGATCACCATCGGCAGCACCGGAAGAAACGCGAGAAACCTGCGGGCCCGCGGCGACATCGCGTGCATGCACAACGCCAGCGACGTGCCGAGAAGCAGAGCAACGAGCAGCGCGCCGACGCCGAGTGCGAACGTCGTGACGAACACCGAGCCGATGCCCTCGAGTTGAAGCGCTCCGCGGATTCCGGCCGCGCCGTCCGCGTAGGCCCGCCGCTGCAGGGGGATGACCGGCAGCAGCACGAGGACGCTGGCCAGGAGTGTGAGCAGCAGCCACCAAACCTGATCGCGGAATCGCCGCAGGAACGCGCCCCCGCGTATCGCCGGCACCCGGCCGCGCACGTCTACTCTGCCGGTGGTCTCGGCGCTCATCACCGACCCCCCTCGGCCGTCTCGGTCGCGCACCACTCGCGGACGAGATCGCCGTCTTCGTCGTAACACGTCGTCTTGTCGACCACGATCCCGATGTCGACCTGGTCCCCCGGCCGCACATCGACGAGCCCGGTGTCCAGTCGCGCGTAGAACATCTGCTCGTCGAGTTCGACGACGCACGTGCTGGTTTCCACCCCCGGAAGCAGTTCGATGACCCGGCCACCGGAGAGCCATGCCGTCCGCGGTGCCCCGGGGCCTCCGGCGGAGCGAACCGCGAGGTGCTCGTCGCGCATACGCAACACGAATGCGCCGGTCAGGCCCGCCCGCACCACCCCGTCGACGGTCCGGCCGGCGATTCGGGCGGCGGAGGAATCCACCCGCATCTCGATCCGGTTTCGAGCGCCGAGGAAGTCTGCGACGTACTCCGTGGCAGGGGCGCGGTAGACCTCGACCGGGTCACCGATCTGCTCGACCTGCCCTTCCTTCATGACGGCGACCCGCGTCCCCAGGGCGAGCGCCTCCTCCTGGTCGTGGGTGACGTGCACGGCGGTGAATCCCAGCTTCCGGTGCAGGACTCTGAGTTGGGCGCGCAGTTCCAGGCGGAGCAGCGCGTCGAGATTGCTGAGGGGCTCGTCGAGGAGCAGCAACGCGGGACGCGGGGCGAGCGCCCGAGCAAGGGAGACGCGCTGTTGCTGACCACCACTCAGTTCCGGCGGGTAGCGGTCGGCGAGGTGGCCGCACTGGACGATGTCCAGCACCTCCTCGATCCGCCCTTCGCGCAGCGCCGCGCCCTGTTTGCGAGAGCGCAACGGATAGGCGACGTTCTTGCGCACTGGCATGTGCGGCCACAGGGCGTAGTTCTGGAAGACCATGCCGACGTCGCGGTGGTTCGGAGGAGCGAACACACCGCGCTCGGCATCGACCATGCAGGTGTGTCCGAGATCGATACGACCGGCGTCGGGACGCTCCAGCCCGACGAGACAGCGCAGCAGGGTGGTCTTGCCGCAACCGCTGGGTCCCAGCAGCACGAGGAACTCTCCCTCCGCCACCTCCAGGTCGATCTCGCGCAGCACCCGCACCTCGCCGCCACGGCGCCGGAAGGTTTTGGAGAGCCCCCCTACCCGAACGAGCGGCTGGCCCTGGGGCGAGGTCGACGGTGCCGACTCAGTAGCGAGTAGCGCCACGGTGTGCTCCTTCCCGAGTGACTGAAATCACGGGCAGGCAATCACATCTTTGACTCCACAGCAAGAGTCAGGTCTTTTCTCACCTGCTGAAATAGTACAGCTTGTAAAGGTGGGGAGCGATCAGTGATCGCGTCGCTGATACACGTACAGGCGGTGGCCACCGAGCTGGGCACTCGACGCCAGCTCGCAGTCCGCCCAGGTCTTTTCCGGCAAAGGAACTTGGACTCCGCCGGCCTGGCGGACGGCGGCGAAGTCGGCCCGGGACGCTGGCGGCTCGCCCATGAGGCCGGGCGATGCGGCACGCCTGGCACTCCGGGCACCGACTCTGGCACGAGGAGATGATCTGGTCCGGCGAGAGTGCAACGGGCCACTGACCGGTGTTCGAAGAACTCGACGACCGGCGGGCTGTGGTCTTCCTGCACCCCACCTCACCGGCGTGCTCGGAACAGCCCGCACTCGGCCGACCGCGGCCGATGGTCGAGTGCATCTTGGCCACAGCCCGCCTGCACAGCGCTGCAACACGAACCGTTCGCAGCCGGTTCTTACGGCGCGTCGGCCACGTCGCAATGCGCGCCGTCGACGACAAGAACGCATCGTTCCTGAACTCCGCCGGATACGGAGACTTACGTCCCGCCAGGGCGCCTCCCCGGAGTGTCCACACCTCAGAGGTCGGCGCAGGCGCGTTTCAGCCCACCATCAGTGCGGACGCGCGAGGTGCGAGGAAGTGGTCCATCACCAGTTCGGCAGCGCCCTGCGCGGCCAC
Organism: Streptomyces sp. NBC_01775; assembly: GCF_035917675.1. NCBI lineage: Bacteria > Bacillati > Actinomycetota > Actinomycetes > Kitasatosporales > Streptomycetaceae > Streptomyces > Streptomyces sp. NBC_01775. The sequence continues at coordinate 738,903 of NZ_CP109104.1, forward strand.
GCGGTCACCCACGGCGGATCCCTGGACCTGGACCCTCCCGCGCGCCGCCACAAGTTCATGGGCGACGAGGCCGGGGATGACGGGGAGGAACGCCGGACTGAGCCGGTTCCACAGCGGTCCGCCGATCACCACCCGCGGTACGTCGAGCAGGTTCACCAGTACGCCGAGGCCGACGGCGACCCGGCGTGCCGCGCGATGAAGGAGGCGGGAGGCCACGGCGTCGCCCGCCGCCGCGAGGTCGCACAGCGCTGAGCACGCGTCGTCCACGGCGACATAGTCGTTCAGGTCCGGCAGCGGCATCAGGCCCACCCGGGCCGCCTGGAGAACGAGCGCCTCCGGAACGCAGGCGGCAGCCAGGCCACCGCGTCGGCCGCTCCACTCCAGCTGTTCGGCATCGGGGTCGACGAGCAGGTCGCCGACCTCGCCCATGTTGTTCGTGGTGCCGCGTACGACCTGGTTGTCCAGCACGACCGAGGCGCCCACGCCGGAGCCCAGGTAGAGGAAGACGAACGTGTTCGAGGCCTCCGAGGAGCAGCGAAGCTCCGCCGTGGCGGCGGCGGTGACGTCCTTGTCGAGGAGCACGGGCAGTCCGGTCGCTTCGTGAAGGTCCGCGCCCAGCCGGACGTCACGCCAGTTGGGCAGTTGGGGCGGGTCGAGCAGGACCCCGGCGTCGACGTCGAGCGGTCCCGGAGCCGCGATGCCCAGTCCGAGCACCCGGTCCCGGGCGATGTCGGCCTCGGTGATCAGGCTGTGGACGGCGTCGCCGATGAAGGTGGTCACCTCCGACGGGTTCGTGGCCTGCGGCGTACGTTCCTGGCGTCCCAGCCGGACCTCGCCGGCGAGGTCGAGGAGCACGACGGTCAGCCGTGCGGGGTCGATGTGCACACCGACCGAGTAGGCCCCGTCGGGCTCGGTGACCAGCGGAATGCTCGGGCGACCACGGGCGCTGCCGCCCGGCGTGCTCTCGCGTATCAGATGCTCGTCGATCAGCCGACGGGTGATGTTGGAGATGGTCTGAGAGCTGAGACCGGACTCGCGCTGCAGGTCGGCCCGGCTGGCTCCGGGTGACCGGCGGACCAGTTCCAGCACCACCGCCTGGTTGTAGTCCGCCAGCCGGAGCTGGTTGCTGCCGCGTCGCATGCGCATCCCCCTTGAGCCCGCCGAACGTTGTGTCTGCCGAAGTCTGCCCAAGACCAGCGATCGCCGGGGGCCGCGCAGCACTTAGTCCACCAGATCGATGATTGATGCCCGACTCAGCGGGCTCAACTGAGCGTGACAGGCCCCTACGAGCCTGTGCGTGAACCCTTGACGAGGCACAACTCGGTACTTACGATCACTGAACTTTATCCGATCCGCTTGATAAAAGCACGAGGGCGGACCACAGTCGGGAGAGGTGAAGCGATGAGCCGCAAACGTGTCCTTGCATCTGCCGCCGCCGCGGTGCTGCTCGTAGGGGCACTCACGGCCTGCTCGGACTCCGGCTCCGGCGAGGACGGCCCGGTGACCATCAAGCTGCTGGAGTACCAGGAGGCCCGCGCCGACGTCGTCAAGGCGCTCATACCGGAGTTCGAGAGGGCGATGGCCAAGCGGGGGAAAGAGGTCAAGGTCGAGCTGGTCGCCGACACCCTGACCGACGACCAGTTCCGCACGAAGATCACACAGCAGCTCCACTCCGGCACCGCGCCGGACGTCATCGACATGGGCGGCAGCAACGTGACCGGCCTGGCCGGCGCGGGTTATCTGCTGAAGCTCGACAAGTACCTGGACAAGTGGGACGGCTGGGACCAGTACTACGGGTCGGTGAAGGACGGCGCACGGCAGCCCGACGGCGGTTACTACTCCCTCCCGCACGAGGCGAGCCTGCAGAGCCTCTTCTACCGGAAGGACGTGCTGGAGCGCCTGGGCGTCGACACCTCGCAGCCGCGCACCTGGGACGAGCTGATCGGCAGGATGAAGCAGGTCAAGGCCAAGACCGGCGAGGCCCCCATGGTCCTCCCCGCGGGAACCGCGTGGGGTGCCGGATCGTGGACGGAGGGCCTGCTCCCCCTCGTCGCCAACACCGGCAGCCCTCTCTTCGACCGCGAGTCCCGGAAGTGGACGCTCAAGAGCAAGGGGCTGTCGGCCACCTTCGACCTCTACGAGGACCTCGTCAAGGAGGACCTGCTCCCGGTCCGGGACCTGCAGAACCCGAACCCGTGGGAACCGACGAAGTACAAGAAGTTCCCCGATGGCAAGATCGTGGTGGCCGCCCAGGGCAGTTGGGGATGGAAGTACGACTGGGGACCCGAGGGCGCGGCGCCGATCAAGAACGTGCGCGAGAAGGTCGGCACCTGGGACTACCCGGCCCTGGTACCGGGCACCGAGCCGCACTCGATCAGCGGTGGCGGCTACGTCTTCAGCGTCAACGCGAAATCCGAGCACCCCGATGCCGCGGCCGAGCTCGTGAAGTGGCTGAGTTCCGGTAAGCCCCTGGCGAAGCAGCTCACCGCGGTCGGGGCGCTCGCGCCGCGCAAGGACCTCTCCGGCACCGCGCCGTACAAGGACGAGCCGACGCTGCGCGAAGCGGAGCGCAAGCTGACGACCAGCGTCCAGCCCACGCTGGGGGACGGTGAGGACCAGGTGTCCCAGGCCGTCCAGGGGGCGACGGCGAAGATCGTGACCGGCGACGCGGACGGCAGCCAGGCAGCCGCCGACTTCGCGGAAGAGGCCGAGGAACTGCTCGGCCGCCCCCGGGTGGCGAGGTGACTGTGACCACCACCGTCAAGACCCCCGCCGGCCCGCGGAACCGACGGTGGCGGGAGCGCGGCGCGCTGTCGCTGCTGCTCGGCCCTTCGGTCCTCCTGATAGTGGTCTTCGTGATCGCCCCTGCCTGCTACGGCATCTATCTCGGCCTCACCGACACACAGTTGACCGGCTGGGCGGCGCGCGACCCGCAGTTCGTCGGGCTGGAGAACTTCCGGCATCTGCTCGGATCCGAGGACTTCCTCGCGTCGCTGGGACGCACGGGCGAGTTCGTGTTCTGGTCGGCGATCGTCGGGCAGACGGTGCTCGGCATGTTCGCCGCACTCCTGCTGCGCGCGAAGTGGCTGCGCGGCAAGGGCCTGTTCGGTGCGCTGGTGCTGCTGCCGATGGTTGTGCCCGAGGTCGTCGCGTCGCTGACCTGGGCGAGTGTGCTCTCCTCCGACGAGGACGGCACCTTCAACCGGCTGCTGGGGCTGTTCGGCTCCGGCGCTGCGGCTCCGCTGCAGGACTCACCGATGCTGTCGGTGATCATCATCAACGTCTGGCGGGGCATCGCACTCGCCATGATCATGTTCCAGGCCGCGCTGGAGGACGTCCCCGACGAGCTGATCGAAGCGTCGCGGATGGACGGCGCGAGCGCGCTCCAGGTGTTCCGGTACGTCACCCTGCCGCTGATCCGCGGCCCGGTCTTCCTCTACCTCCTGCTCACCACCATCACGACGGTCGGGGTGTTCGGCCTGGTCTACTTCCTGACCCAGGGCGGCCCCGGACAGGACACGGAGCTGTCCTCCATCTACATCTTCCAACGCGCGTTCAAGTACTCCCAGATCGGCCTGGGCAGCGCCGTGTCGGTGGTTCTGCTCGTCCTCCTGATGATCCTGGGCCTGACGTACGCCCGGCTGGCGAAGGTGAAGGTCTGATGACGACGACGACAACGGCGCCGGCCGAGCCCCGGACACCCGCCGCACTCCCCGGCCCGCGTCCTCGCACGCCGGGGTGGAAGCGCCTCCAACGAGCGGTGCAGTACGCCCTGATGGTGCTGCTGGCACTGTTCTGCGTCGTACCGTTCGCCTGGGTCGTGTTCACGGCCGTGGACGCCGACGGCGGACCCACGATCGGCCTCCCGGCGTTCACCCTGGACAACTTCGTACGGTTCTTCACCGACGGCGGCACCCCCCGGCTGCTCCTGAACAGCGTCATCGTGTCGTTCTCGGCGACCGCGCTGAACCTGGCCTGCGGCGTCTTCGGCGCCTACGGGCTGTCCCGGTACCGGTTCAGGGGACGTACGACCTTCATGTTCGCCATCTTGCTGATCCGGGTGATCCCGCCGCCGGCGACGATCGTGGCCCTGTACCTGCTGATGGTGAAGATGCACCTGGACGACAGCTACATCGGCCTGATCCTGGTCGAGGCCGCGGCGGCGCTGCCGATCACGCTGTGGCTGCTGAAGGGCACCATCGACGCCGTCCCGTACGAGCTGGAGGAGGCGGCCTGGCTCGACGGGAACTCCCGGTTCGGTGCGATCCGCCGGATCGTCCTGCCCTTGGTCGGACCCGGTCTCGGTGCGGCGGCGATGCTGTCGTTCATGGCGGTATGGGGGGACTTCCTCACCCCGCTGGTGCTGCTGCAGTCACCGGACCTCTACCCGCTCTCGATCGGCCTGTTCCGCTCGTTCACCGCCTTCAACCAGGTCGACTGGGGGGTGCTCGCCGCGAGCGCCGTCGTCTACATGGCGCCACCGGCCGTGCTCTACCTCTTCCTGCGCCGGCACCTGATGCGTTCGAGCCTCGGCGGCGCCCTCAAGGGCTGACGCGCCTGTCCAACTGTCCCGACGCACCACCGCCCCGCCATCGGCGACGAGCCGACGTGTCCTGCCCGGAACCACCCAGCGACAAGTACGAGGAGACGCTCTCTTGGTTGACGACAATCCGAACGGCCGGGTGCAGCTCGACGCCACCGCCCTGACGATGCTCCGGGTCCGCCGGTTCACCAAGTTCCGGATACGGCCCGCCGTCTACCGGGACAGCCGTCCGACGCGTATCTCCGCGTGGACGGTCGGCGGCGAGCCGGTGCCGTTCGCCGACGCCGTCACGCAACGGTTCGAGCCGTTCGCGCTCGGCGGGTTGTGGGGGCGTCCCTGGGACACGACCTGGTTCGACGTCTCCGGTGACGTGCCCGCCGACTGGGCGGCCGGAGGAGAGGCGGAGCTCGTCGTGGACCTGGGGTTCACCGGCGACCAGCCGGGCTTCCAGGCCGAGGCGATGGTGTACCGGCCGGACGGAGAGATCGTCAAAGCGATCGAGCCGTACAACTCCTGGGTCCCGTTGCCCGAACCCGGCCCCTTCCGGCTGCTGATCGAGGCGGCGGCGAACCCGATCGTCCAGGTGCCCTACGAGTACGAACCCACGGCGATGGGCGACAAGGCGACCGCGGGTGAAGCGCCGCTGTACCGGCTCACCGAGCTGTCGGTCGCCCTGCGCGACCGAGAGGTGTGGGAGCTGCTCCAGGACGTGACCACCCTCGACGGGCTCGTCGACGTCCTCCCTGCTCAGGGAGCGCGGCGCGCGGAGATCGTGCACGCCCTGGAGCGGATGGTCGACGTCATGGATCCCGACGACGTGGCCGGAACCGCCGCGCGCGGACGCGAGGCCCTCGCACCGGTCCTGGCCGGCCGCGCCGCGGACAGCTCCCTGATCGTGTCGGCGGCCGGTCACGCCCACATCGACTGCGCCTGGCTGTGGCCGACCCGGGAGACGGTGCGGAAGGTGGCGCGGACGTTCGCCAACGTGCTGGACCTCAGCGAACGCCACCCGGATTTCGTGTTCGCCGCCTCGTCGGCGCAGCAGTACGCCTGGCTCAAGGAGACCCAGCCGGGCCTGTTCGAACGGGTGCGCAAGGCAGTGGCCGACGGCGTCATCCGCCCGGTCGGCGGCATGTGGGTCGAGTCCGACACCAACATGCCCGGTGGCGAGGCGCTGGCGCGTCAGTTCGTGCTCGGCAAGCGCTTCTTCTTCGAGGAGTTCGGGGTGGACAGCGACGAGGTGTGGCTGCCCGACTCCTTCGGATACACCGCGGCGATGCCGCAGATCGCCCGGGCCGCGGGCACCCGCTACTTCCTCACCCAGAAGCCGTCCTGGAACGAGACCAACCCGATGCCCCACTCCAGCTTCCACTGGGAAGGCGTCGACGGCTCCCGGGTGTTCACCCACTTCCCGCCGGCGGAGACCTACAACTCCGACCTCGGCGCAGCGGACCTCGCGCGCACCGAGCGGACGTTCCGGCAGAAGGGGAAGGCACGGCACGTCCTCGGGCTGTACGGATGGGGCGACGGCGGTGGCGGCCCCACCCGGGAGATGCTGGCCGCGGCCCAGCGCAAGCAGGACCTGGACGGCTCGCCGCGGGTGCGGCTGGCCGATCCGGACAGCTTCTTCCGCGCCGCCGAGGCGGAGCTGGAATCACCGCCGGTGTGGGTCGGCGAGATGTATCTGGAGCTGCACCGCGGCACCCTGATCTCGCAGGCGCGGAGCAAGCGCGGCAACCGGCACAGCGAGGCCCTGCTCCGCGAGGCCGAGCTGTGGGCGGCCACAGCGGCCGTACGCCGCGGGGCCCCGTACCCGTACGAGGAGCTGCGACGGATCTGGGAGACGGTGCTGCTGTTGCAGTTCCACGACATCCTGCCCGGTACGTCGATCGCCTGGGTCCACCAGGAGGCCGAGCGGGACTACGAGCGCGTGGCGGACGAGCTGACGACGCTGATCACCACCGCGCTGGACGCGCTTCGCGGCGACGGCGGTGACTCCCCGGACAACGGCACTCCGGTCGCCGCCAACGCCGGCCCGTACCCGCGGCACGGCGTACCGGCGATGGGCCTCGGACCGGTGACTCCGCCCACGGCGGCAACACCGCGCCGGGCGGGCGACCGGATCGTGCTCGACGACGGAAAGCTGCACGTCGAGATCGACGGGCGGGGCACGCTCGTCTCGGTCGTCGACCTGGAAGCGGATCGCGAAGTGCTGCCGCGCGGCGTCGCGGGCGGTGTCCTGCAGCTCTTCCGCGACACCCCTCGGGAGTGGGACGCGTGGGACATCAACGACGAGGACAAGCGCAGCTGTCGCGACCTCACCGAGCCTGCGTCGGTCGACATCGTCGACGATACGGTGGTGGTGCGGCACGAGCGCGGCCGAACGGCGATCGCCATGTCCGTGCGGCTGGCTGACGGCAGGATCGACTACGCCTTCGACATCGACTGGCACGAGTCGCAGAAGCTGCTCAAGCTCGCCTTCCCGCTGGACGTCCGCGCCGACCGGTCCACCTCGGAGATCCAGTTCGGTCACCTGCACCGGCCGATCCACCAGAACACCTCTTGGGACGCCGCCCGCTTCGAGACCGTCGCGCACCGATGGATCCATGTCGGCGAACCCGGTTACGGGGTCGCCCTCGCCAACGACGTGGTCTACGGCCACGACATCCGCAACGCGCAGGCGCCCGACGGCCGGCCGATGACGACGGCGCGGCTCTCGCTGCTCCGCGCGCCGCGCTACCCGGACCCTTCAGCGGACCAGGGGCGGCACACCTTCTCCGTGAGCCTTCGCCCCGGTGGGATCCCCGACGCGGTCGCGGACGGGTACGCCCTGCACCTCCCGCTGCGCACCGTGCCGGGCGCCGCCGCTGAGCCGCTGCTCGACGTCACGGACCCCGCCGTGGTCGTGGAGAGCGTCAAGCTCGCCGAGGACCGCTCCGGAGACCTCGTCGTGCGGCTGTACGAGGCGCACGGCAATCGCTCCCGCGCGGCCGTACGGACCCGGTTCTCCTGGCGCGAAGCCGTCGCCACCGACCTGCTGGAGCGCGCCGTGGAGGGCGAGGCGGTCCACGGTACGACGCCCGGCGCCGAGGTCCAGCTCGAACTGCGCCCGTTCGAACTGCTCACGCTTCGCTTCCGCGACCTGGTGGCCTGAGAGCCCAAAGGAAAGGTTGTTCCCATGTCGCTCGACCGGTCGGATCTGCCCCGGCCCGAATATCCGCGCCCGCAATTCCGGCGCGACCGCTGGCTGAATCTCAACGGGAGATGGGAGTTCGAGATCGACCGGTCCGACACCGGCCGGGAACGCGGTCTGGTCGAGCGTGACCTGACCGACGGGATCACGGTGCCCTTCGCCCCCGAGGCCAGGTTCTCGGGCGTCGGGGAGCAGGACTTCATGCGCGCGGTCTGGTACCGCCGTACGGTCACCGTGCCCGAGCAGTGGGACGGTGACCGGGTGCTGCTGCACTTCGGTGCGGTCGACCACGACGCGACGGTGTGGGTGAACGGCATCGAGGTCGGGCGGCACCGGGGCGGGTTCTCCGGTTTCACCTTCGACATCACCGACGCAGCGCCCGCCGGGGTGCCGGTGCCGCTGGTGGTACGGGCCCGGGACGAGCCGGAGGGGCCACAGGCCAGGGGAAAGCAGTCGGCGGAGTACACACCGATCGCGGCCAAGTACTGGCGCACGACAGGCATCTGGCAGACCGTCTGGATGGAACCGGTGCCGCCGACCCACCTGCGCCGCCCCCGCATCACCCCGAACGTCGCGGGCGGGGCACTCGACGTGGAGGTGCCGCTCTCCGCGAACCTGCCCGGCGGTGCGGTGCACCTCCGGGTCCGCGACGCCGCGGGCGACGTGGCCGAGGGCACCGTCCGCGCCGACCTCGACCTGGCCCCGCGGCTGAGCCTCGTGCTGCCCCAGGAGCGGATACGCCTGTGGTCGCCGTCCGACCCGCATCTCTACGACGTCGACATCGAGCTGCGGGACGCGGAGGGACGGGTCGTCGACACGATGGAGTCGTACGCCGGTCTCCGCAGCGTCGCCATCACCGGCAAGCAGATCCGAATCAACGGCGACGTCGTCTTCCAGCGGCTGGTCCTCGACCAGGGCTACTACCCCGACGGGCTGATGACCGCGCCCAGCGACGCCGACCTGGTCCGTGACATCGAACTCGGCCAGGCGGCCGGTTTCAACGGCGCGCGGCTGCACCAGAAGGTCTTCGAGGAGCGCTACCTCTACCATGCCGACCGGCTGGGCTACCTGGTGTGGGGCGAGTTCGGTGACTGGGGCTGCAACACCGACCTGGGCCAGAGCACCAACCAGCAACCGGACGCGTCGTACGTACAGGAGTGGCTGGAGGTGCTGGAACGGGACCACTCCCACCCGGCGATCATCGGCTGGTGCCCGATGAACGAGACCTGGCAGGACTACGGCGACCGGGTCACCGCGCTGGACGACGTGATGCGCGGGATGTTCCTGGCCACCAAGGCGCACGACACCTCCCGGCCGGTGCTCGACACGTCCGGCTACGCGCACCGGATCCGCGAGTCCGACGTGTTCGACAGCCACGACTACGAGCAGGACCCGGAGGTGTTCGCGGCCAACTACCGGGTGCTCTCCGACGGCCTCCCCTACGTGAACCGGTCCGACAGCACAGGTGAGTCCTGGTCCATCGGCTACCGGGGGCAGCCCTTCTTCGTCAGTGAGTTCGGCGGTATCTGGTGGAACCCTGCCGAGGCCGACCGTCCGCAGTCGGCCACCCGGTCCGGGTCCTGGGGGTACGGAGACCGGGTGCGTACCCTCGACGAGTTCTACGCCCGCTTCGACGGGCTCGTCGGCGCACTGCTCGACCACCCGGACATGTTCGGCTACTGCTACACGCAGCTCACCGACGTCTTCCAGGAAGAGAACGGCATCTTCGGCTTCGACCGCTCGGCGAAGTTCGACACCGAGCGCATCCGGGCGGCCCAGCTCCGGCCCGCGGCGATCGAGACCGGAACACGGCAGACCAACACACGGCAGGAGGCCGACGCACGGCAGCGGGACACGAAAGGGCCTCACGCATGAAGGCCATCATGGTCATGTTCGACAGCCTGAACCGCCGCATGCTGCCTCCCTACGGCGCGGACTGGGCGCACGCCCCGAACTTCACCCGCCTCGCCGCCCGCTCGACCACGTACGACAACTGCTACGTCGGCTCGATGCCCTGCATGCCGGCGCGGCGGGAACTGCACACGGGCCGGCACAACTTCCTGCACCGGAGCTGGGGCCCGCTGGAGCCGTTCGACGACTCCATGCCGGAACTCCTGAAACAGCACGGTGTGTACACCCACCTGGTCAGCGACCACCAGCACTACTGGGAGGACGGCGGCGCCACCTACCACGGGCGCTACAACACCTGGGAATTCTTCCGGGGCCAGGAGGGCGACGCCTGGAAGGGGCAGGTGGCCGACCCGGAACCGCCGGAGGACCTGCGCAGCAACCGCAACGACCTCTGGCGTCAGGACTGGGTCAACCGCGCCCACATGGACACCGAGGAGATGCATCCGCAGACGCTCACGTTCGACGCGGGGCTGGAATTCCTGCGGGTCAACCGGGATGCGGACGACTGGTTCGTCCAGATCGAGACCTTCGATCCGCATGAGCCCTTCTTCGCGCACAAGCAGTACAAGGACCTCTATCCGCACGACTACGAGGGCCCGCACTTCGACTGGCCGGACTACGGGAAGGTCACCGAGACCGAAGCGCAGACCGCCCACGCGCGCCTGGAGTACGCCGCCCTGCTGTCCATGTGCGACCACTCGCTGGGCCGGGTGCTGGACGCCATGGACGCGTACGGCATGTGGGACGACACACTGCTGTTCGTCTGCACCGACCACGGCCTGCTGCTCGGCGAGAAGGGCTGGTGGGGGAAGCTCGTCCAGCCCTGGTACAACGAGCTGGCGCACATCCCGCTGTTCGTCCACGACCCGCGCCGGCCGGCGCACGCGGGCCGCCGCCATTCCGGCCTCGTGCAGACGATCGACATCGCCCCGACGCTCCTGGAGTTCTTCGGCGTCGACCGCACCCCCGACATGCGGGGCCGCCCCCTGAGCGAGGCGTTCGACGACTCCCCCGGCAAGGTGCCGCCGCCCCGCGGATCCGTGCTCTTCGGTATGTTCGGCGGTCACGTCAACATCACCGACGGCCGTTGGGTCTACATGCGCTCCTGTCACGACTCGACCAACCAGCCGCTCTACGAACACACCCTGATGCCCACCCACGGACGGGGCCGCTTCGCTCCGCACGAGCTGGCCGACGCCGAACTCGCGGGGCCCTTCAGCTTCACCAAGGGCGTACGCACGCTGCGGGCACCCGCCAGAACCGGCCCCGGCTTCGACCCCTCCCGCTTCGGTGCCCTGCTGTACGACCTGGCCGACGACCCCCGGCAGGAGCGGCCGGTCCTGGACGACGAAGTGGAGCTTCGTATGATCCGCCTGCTGGTGGAGCAGCTCGGGGACAACGACGCTCCACCGGACCAGTACGCGCGCCTGGGCCTGCCCCGGGAACCGGAGCAGGTGACTGCCGCCCATCTTCAGGTGGCCGCGCACCGCGAGCATCCGGAGCAGGCGGCGGCGTTGGGTCCCGCCCCGCGGGCCGACGACTTTCCCGAGGGAAAGCTGAGCCTGCGTACACCGCTTGCTGTGCTGTTGTCCGATCCGGTGGCCGTAGAAGCGGTGCGCCGTTTCGTGCCCGGTCTCACCGACTCCGAACTTCTGACGATGCGGAGCAGCGTGTCGCTGCTCCAACTGGCCGCCGGCACAGGGCAGCCCGGCCGCGATCAACTCACCGGGCTGGCAGACGAGTTGGCGCGCCTCTTCCCCAGGAGCTGAACCAATCTCCGGCTGGCGCACGTCAGCCAGTTCTGACTGAGGGCCGACACGTTCGCCGCGGCGAACGCCGCTGCAGGTTTCCCGGACCTCAACGGCTTCGGGCGCCGCGCCATGGACCTGTCCTACGACGAGGTCCGCACCGACACGCTCTACCAGGTCGGCGCCCTGGACGCGTTCGCCCGCGCGGGTGGCGGCCGACTTTCCCACATCCTCCCGCACGGCCGCCTCGGCAACCTCGTCGTCACCGACTCCGAGTACGCTCGCGCTGTCACCGACGCTGTCGCCGCCTACGACGACGACTTGATTGTCGTCACGCAGGAGGGGGAACTCGCCCGAACTGCCCGGGAGATAGGGCTCAAGGTCGGCATCATGTTCCTGGCCGACCGGGGCTATGAGGACGACGGAACACTCGTCCGCCGAACCGAGCCCGGGGCCCTGATCCACGACGCCGATACCATCGCCGAGCGGACTGTCCGGATGGCCACCGAAGGCGTCGTCACCTCCATCCATGGCACCGACGTCCACGTCGACTGCGATGTCGTCCTGCTCCACGGCGACCACCCCGAAGCCCTCGCCAACGGCCGCGCCCTGCGCACCGCCCTGGAGTCGGCCGGAGTCCGCATCGCCCCGCTCCGCACCGTCCTCCACGGCAAGGACCGCGAAACGACCGAGGCCTGCGCAGCAGTATGACCACCGCCACGTCCCCCAACACCGATCGCATCTCGACGTTCACCACCGAGCCCTACGGTGATGCGGCCGTCATGGTGCACGCGCACCATCCTGATCCAGCCGCCCGACGCTCCCTGGCCCGCCGACTGCGCACCGCCCTGCTCGACGATCTCCCGTACGGCGCCCACGACGTCGTCTCCGGCTTCGAATCCGTCCTGGTCGAGTTCGACTGCACGCTCACCGCGCACCCGCACGTCGAGCAGGCCGTGCGCGCGGCGCTGCGCACCCTGCCCACCAAGGCCCGCGCAGGTGGCCTGCTCTTCGAGATCCCCGTCGTCTTCGGCGGCGAGTACGGCCCGGACCTCACGGACGTAGCCGCCGAGCACGGCCTCACCGAGCAAGCCGTCGTCGACGCCTACACCACACACCCACTCACCATCGACCTCCTCGGCACGGCCATGTCCCCGATGATGCACGGTGCTGACCTTGGCGGCGAGACCACCCGACGGGCCGAGCCCCGCACCCGTGTCGAACGCGGTTCACTCCCTCTCGCCGGCCCGAACGCGCTTCTGTATCCCGTCACCGGCCCGACCGGCCGGCGTGTCATCGGCCCCGCACCCCGCTCAGCCTCGTCGAGGTCGCCCGCGACCCGGCGGTCCCCTACGGCCCCGGCGACCGCCTCCGGTTCGTGCGCCTCTCGCCAGCTGACTGGAACACATGGGCCGACCGACCCCTGACCGCAGGAGCCCACGTTGCTCGCTGAGTCCGTCCTGACCGTCACCGACCCTGGCTGGCTACCGTCCAGGATCTGGGACGCACGGGCAGCGAACGGACGGCCCGGAGACAGCGGCCGTCCGTGGCATCCGCGAGCTGCTCACCTCCGCCACCTACACCGTCGGCGAACGCAGCGACCACGTCGGCCTGCGTCTGACCGGACCGGTCCGCCACCCCGCTCCCGGCAGCCCTGAGATCGTCTCTCACGGCGTCCCGATCGGCGCGATCGAGCTCCCGCCATCCGAGGAACTGATCGTCCTCCAGCGCTCCCGGGCCCTCACCGCCGGCTACCCGGTCGCCGCCATCGCAACGCGCGCTTCTCTCCCCCTCCTCGGCCAGGCCGGCCCCGGACGCCGTCTGCGATTCCGCTGGCGCACGCTGGACCAGGCGGTCGCCGACGAGCGGGCCGCCGCACGGGAACTGGACGTGGTGGAGGCACGACTGGCATCGGCGTACTCGGCGATGGGGTTGACTCAAGTGGCAGAAGGGTGACGACGACCCCCGCGCCCACTGCCGTCACCGCGAACACGGCCCTGGGCGGCCGAGCGTGCCGGAACGGGCCCCAGCGAAGATCCCCAGGGGCGGCCCCGGCTCCGCTTCCCGGCCGGGCAGGCCCGGGACGGCGGCGATGGAGCTGCGGGGTGAAGTGGTGGAGGTGCTCGTAGGCGAGGTCGTCGAGGCGGATGGCACCGAGGGCGGGGATGAGGTCGTTGCGGGTGTAGTCGCGGTAGCGGACCCACGTGGTGGGCTTGAGCCGCAACTTCTGCGCGGCAAGCCAGTCCGTGAGGTACTCCCCCACGGTCTGGTTGGGATCGCCGCTGATACCGATACGCCGGCCGGCGAGGTAGCGGTGGAGCGCGGCGCGGGCGAGGTCCTTGAGCCAGACCATCGAGGCGCGAAGGTAGAGGCCGGAGAGGTAGCTCGCGTGTGTCTTGTCGTACCGGGTGGCGGTACCTCGCCACGCCTTCAGCTTCCGGCCAACCGTGCGCTGGGCACGATGCGCGCCATCGCCATGCACGTGGGTGTCCGCGCGCCGTCAGGTTATCGAGACACGCCTCCTCCAAGCCACCGCCCCAGCCCCGGACCGTGCGTGAGACACACCTGAATCGGCGCTTACGAGAGCGCTCATACCTGCGCGTATCCACCGTCGGCGAAGAACTCGGCACCGTTGACGTAGCTCGACGCGTCCGAGGCGAGGAACGTCGTCACGGCGGCGATCTCCTCGGGCTCGGCAAGCCGGCCGAGGGGAACAGCGACTTCGGCCTGCTTGAGGATCTCGGGTGGGACCAGCTCAAGCAGACCGGGGGTACGCGTACCGCCCGGGGATACGACGTTGACCCGGAAGCCGTGTGTGCGCGCGCTGCGAGCCCAGCCGCGGGCGAGCGTGCGGATTGCGGCCTTCGACGCTCCGTAGACCTCAAGTCCCGGGTCGGGCCGTGTCGCAGCGGTCGAACCCGTCAGGATTACCGAAGCGTTTGTACTGAGCAGCGGCAGTGCCTGCTGGAGAGTGAAGATCGCTCCCTTGACGTTGGTGGCGAACACCGAGTCGATCAGATCTTCCGTCACCTCGCCGAGCGGCGCCGCGGTGCCGACGCCGGCGTTGGCGACCAGCACGTCGATGCGTCCGGCCTGGTCGCGCACGGTGCTGTAGAACGCATCGAGCTCTGAGGGCACCGAAGCATCGCAGACCACGCCGGTCACGCCAGGTCCGAGCTCGGCCACCGCGGCGTCGAGCGCGTCTTTGCGGCGACCAGTGATGAACACCGTGGCGCCCTCGTCGCGGAATGCGCGCGCGGTCGCGAACCCGATGCCGATGCTGGCCCCGGTGACCACCGCGACCTTGTCTTCCAAGACGGCCATGCCGCCCTCCTTCAAGTTGTGGACTGTTGCGTCCACAACCTTCCCCGATATGGACCGCACAGTCAAGATTGCTTCGGCATCGGGGCTTCCCGGCGCGGCCCCGTGGACGGGCTGCGCAGGCTGCGGGCAGTTGTCCCGCACCCGCGACCTCTGGTCGGACAACTGCGGGACCACACCACCGGCAGCGCCGACCGCCGCGGCGGTATCGGCCTGCCGGGTCGCGGTACGAGTCGCCCGACGACTGGCAGCGCGCAGGAGCCCGGCCTGCGGAGCGCGGCCCTCCGCAGGAGCCGCAGCGCACAGCTTCAGGGCGCGCCCAGGGTCCGGAGCCGGTTGCGGGCCGTGGCGGTACAGGTCGGCCGGCGCGTTGCCGCTACTGCGCCGGAGTGGGCAGCAACCGTGCCAGGGCGGACCGGGCCATCGCGGTGAGCGCTCCGATGTCCATGCCGGTGCGCCCGAGAGCGATGAGGCCGAGTTGCGCGACGAGGGCCGCGCGGGCGGTCTCAGAAGGGTCGATGCCGGGGTCGAGGTCACCTTCGCTCTGGGCGCGCTCCAGCGCCGCGGTGAGGACGGTGGCGATCGCGTCGTAACTGCGGCGAGCCTCAGCTGCGACGTCCGGAGTGCTGGCGGCAAGCTCGGCGTTGCTGTTGGCCAGCAGGCAGCCCCGACGCGCAACCGCCCCGGTCGGATCGCCGGTCAGGCCGAGTACGAACTCGCGCACCACGTCGATCCCCCGCGCCGCGGAAACCAGGCGCTCGCGCAGCATCAGCAGGTTCGCGTCGTCGTAGTCGCGCAGCACCCGCAGGAACAGGCTGCGCTTATCCCCGAACGCCCCGTAGAGGCTGCCTTTGCCCAGCCCGCTCACGCGCAGCAGGTCGTCCATCGATGTCGCCGCGTAGCCCTTGTCCCAGAACTCGTCACGGATAGCGAGAAGCACACGATTTTCATCGAACTCACGAGGTCGAGGCATGCCCGCACAATACAAGTTCTGGACCGCGTGGAACACAATGGACTCGGGGCCGCCATGTGCCCGGCTCAGCTCGGGAAAGTCCAGCGCGTTCGCGCCGCGAAGCCTGGCGAGGAGGGCCTCGTGCAGCCGGGGCCATACCCCGGCCTCGGTCCACTCGGCCAGGCGGCGCCAGCAGGTCATGCCCGAGCCGAAGCCGAGTCCCTGCGGCAGGTGTTCCCAGGCGATCCCGGTGTGCAGCACGAACAGGATGCCCTGGAACACCAGCCGGTCCGGATGCCGCTTGCCTTCCGGATGCCGGGTCCGCTCGACCGTGGGCAACAGCGGCTCGGCCACCTCCCACAAGGCTCATCGACATCCCACGGCTTCGGCCGAGCCACCCCGCACCCCGGATCAACGGCCCCGGAGTGATCCAACCACTCCCGAGATCATTCTGTTGGGAGTTCTCAGGGGTGGGACAGATTCGCTCACTTGGATTCCCCACCCGCACCGTGCTGACCTGGGACGGAACGTCGCATCGCCGGGTTCGCCCGACAGCCGGCCGAACTTGGGACCGGACGAGCCGTCCAGGGCGGGCGTTGCCCGTCGCCCGCGACGCCGAAGACGCCCATTGACGAGCGGAGTTGCCCTGAACCCTGTACTGGCGGGCGAATCCCGCCTCGTACTCCAGCCGGAGATCATGTGACGTGGTCTCCGGTTGGAGTGCTACGTGCTGTGGCGTTCGGTGAGTGGGCCGACCTCAAGATCTTCGCGCATGAACTTGCGCATCTTGGCAGCCGCTTTGCCGCGTGCCTCCCAGCGCGCGTGATCCTCTGGGCTGCTGACAGCAGTGCCGTCGATGTAGCCGTCGCAGATGCGTCGCAGGCAGTGGAAGACGCTGTTGGAGGCCTTGACGACAGGTTGGGGCGCGATGAGCCACATCCGTTCGGATGCGATGGCGATGTCCGATTTCCGAAAGGCTTCGCGCAGCGCAAGCGCCCGCTCGTCGTCGGAAGGATGCTCTCGCTCGGCCAAGGACCGCAGGGTCTCACCGAGGACCTTCACGGCGGTGGTGTACTGCGTGTAGATGTCGAGCCGCAGCCGAAGAGCTTCTTTGGCATCCTCGCGCTTCCACCGGTTCCGATCCGCGATGAGAGTAGCGACGATGCCGATCGCAGCCCCGGCCAGGGTGGAAAGCAGTGGCAACCAATCCATGCGGGCCAGCTTGCGTCATACGTAGCGGCGGCACCAGATGGGCTTCGGGGCCGGACCTGTGCCGCCGGGCTGTGGTACTCGTCGACCCGGGCAATCGACTGGGGAACGATGAGCACAACCGGCCATTTTCAAGGCTCTGGCCGCGCTTCCGTGAAGGATTGACTCGATGAGGTACAGCCCGGCGATGCATCTGCCCCAGCAGTCATGGAAGCGCGGCCGCAACGATCTCCGGCGAGCGGATCCGGTTTCGGGTTCCGACGAGGGTGGATCAGGGCCCGGCCGGTCGCACGGAGACAGTCGGCCAGCGCTTCGGGCCGGTACTGCAGCTTCTTCAGCTTCCTGACCGCCACCCGGGCCCTGTGATCCGGAATGTATTGAAAGGGACGCTTCGGTGGCCAGCTCGCTCTCGCCGAGACGTCGTGGGACGCGACTGTGAGACCGACCTGACCGGAGTCGGTCGCTTCCGACGAGTGCTCGGAAGGTCTCTCTCACGCGTCCGGACCGGTGTCGACGACGTCATCGCCGAAGGCGGCAGTAAGCGCCTTGGCGATCAAGTTGGGCAGTTCGGTCTGTCCGTCGTCCTCGGCCCAGCGCACCAGTGCCGTGTGCATTGCGGCCAGGCAGGCGCCGACCGCCGCTTGGGCGTGGAACGCCGTGTCTGGATCGGTGGTATCGGCCCCGAGGGCGTCGACGATTGCCTGTTGAAGGGCGTAGTGGTTGTCCAGGTGCTTGGCCCGCAGGGCCGGCGTCGAGATCATGAGCCGGAGGCGGGCGAGCAAGAACTGCTCGTTCGCTGTCAGGTCGTCTCCGTGGCCGCCCCTGGTCAACGTCGCGGCCGCGTCGATGAGCGCGCTGCCGATGCGACGGACCAGGGGCTGCGTGGCGGACGACGCGGCGATCTGCTCAGCGACGAGCCGGCCGTGCTGGTCGACGAGCACGAGGTCTTCCTTTGTGGGGAAGTGCCGGTACACGGTCATGGGCGACACGCCTGCGGCTTCGGCGACGTCGGTCACGGTCGTGGCGTCGTATCCGCTATCGGTGAACAGCCGTACCGCGTGTGCCTGGATCGTGCGCTGCGTCTCGGCTCGCCGTTGGACTCGCAGTGTTGAGTGCTGGTCGGGCATGTGATAGACCCTACCGGAGTGGTAGTGACTACCAAAACGGTAGTCACTCACATGACGGGTGGTGGAGATGAGCGATCTGACCGGCAGGACAGCTCTGGTGACCGGAGCATCGCGCGGCATCGGCAGGGCGATCGCGGTCCGGCTGGCGGAGAAGGGGGCAGTGGTCATCGTGCATTTCGGCACGGACGAGGACGGCGCGACGGCGACGGTCGACGAGATCGAGCGTGCCGGTGGAACCGCGCTCGCCGTCCGGGCGGAGCTGGGTGTGGACGGCGACGTCGAGACGCTCTTCGCGGGAGTCGAGGCCGGCCTGGCCGGGCGGCCACTCGACCTCCTCGTCAACAACGCGGCGGCTGCGCCCGCCGGCCCGCTCGGAGCCACAACCCGGAAGGAGTTCGACCACCTCTTCGCGGTGAACGTGCGAGCGCCGTACTTCATCATCCAGCGAGCATTGCCATCGCTCCGCGACGGTGGCCGCATCATCACGATCTCGTCCGTGGCGACCCGGATGGCCAACCCCACCCAGACGTCCTTCGCCATGACGAAGGGCGCGGTCGAGACGATGAGCATGACCTTGGCCAACGAGCTCGGGGTCCGAGGAATCACAGTGAACGCGGTTGCTCCCGGCGCCACTCGGACGGCGACCAACGGATCGTTCTTCGAAGCGCCTGGCCTGGCCGAACTCATCGCCGGAACGACGGCGCTCGATCGGCTGGGCGGGCCCGACGACGTCGCCGACGTAGTCGCGTTCCTCGCCTCCGACGCGGCGCGCTGGATCACCGGGCAGGTCATCGACGCAAGCGGTGGACTGTTCCTCGGACCGCGCGCCGGTTAGCAAGAGACGGCCCCGGCCCAGCCAACTGTGACGACCACGGAGAGCCTGGTCCGGCAGCGCCGGATGCGGGGCCGTTCCACCAGGGAATCCCTTCCTCATGCGAGTGGAGACACTTGAGGACGTCCTCTGGCCCGGCATGTACCTCATGGTGCGGCAACTCAAGGCCGTGGACGGCCACTTGGTGGTCGACGCGGCGGGATGCGGGCCGCCGGGCAGGTGTCCGCAGTGTGAGCATCCTGCCACGCGGTTCCACAGCCGATATTGGCGTCAGATATCCGAGTTACCCGTCAGCGGGCGGGGGCTGATCGTCCGCCTGCACGTGCGTCGGTTCTTCTGCGATCAGAGCCAGTGCCAACGCCGGACGTTCGTGGAACAGGTGACGGGCCTATTGACGCGGCGTCCGTTCGAGGTCGGTGTTTCAGCGGCGGAGCCTGCGCCCGTGGTGTCAGGCGGTAGTGGGTGAGCGGGAGCGTGCCCTCGCTTCGCTCAGCCCGAGGGCCTCCCCGACCGCCTCCGCGGGCACCTCTCCGGCGCGGATCTCGAAGGCGGCTGTGCTGCCGACATCGGCGGCCAGGCGCTCCAGTGCGCCCAACGCCCTCAGCGCTGCGGTCGGCGACTGCTCGGCCAGCGCGTGCAGCCGCTCCGCCAGCACTTCCAGCCCGTCTGTCACCTCGGCCGGGAGCGGTACTGCGCGGGCTGCGACCTCGTCGATATGCGCCGACCAGTCCTCGTAGGACTCGGAGTCGAAGGCGGCGGGCCCGGTTTCCTTGATGCGGTCCCAGTCCAGCTCGATGCGGCGCGGGCCGCGCCAGCCACAGGTGCACGCGGCCCGCGCCTGGGCGGCCACCGGCCTGTTCAGGATGCCGCTGTAGGCCCACCACGCGCTGGTCTTCTCCATGTGGCTGCCGCTGCCGGCATCCAGGTACACCGGCTTGGGCTCGCTCCCGTCGGCCAGGAGCGCCCCGGTCCATCCCTTGCGCGAGTCCCCGAACTCTTCACTCGCCCACCCCATCGCTTCTCCTCACCTTGCCGGGCCTGCTGCGAGGACACGCGGCGTGACGACGATGAGCGCCGCGTGTCCCAGGAGTCGAGCATGACCGAGGAGCTCGGGCGAATACCCGAATCAGTGGTGCCCGAACGCTTCTCCCCGCCGGGCTGTACGCCCGGGGCTCTGGCACGCCGGGCCGGGTCGCAGCGCACCAGGCCCAGGGGGACGCCTGGCCCGCGGCGAGGACATCGGCGTCATCGAGGCCGTCGCGGGCTCGTTCGACGCCGGCACGCACGACCTGACCGCGGCCCGCACTCCCCACATCCTCCGGGTCTGCGAACGCCAGGGCGTGGCCCTCCTGGCCGACTGCGCCTACATCGATGCGGGGTCGGCATCGGTGCGGGGTCGTAGGTGACCACGCCACGACGACGTCCGCCCAAGGGCGAGCTGTCCCCGACGCGGCGGACCGTCAACCGGGCGCTGTCCCAGGCCAGGGCAGCCGTCGAGCGTGGCCCGGCCCGACTCAACAGATGGCAGATCTTCCGCAAGGCACGGTGCAGTCCGAATCGAATGACATCAATCGCCCGAGGGGTCCTCACTCTGGAGCGGCATCACTGAAAGAGCTCACTCCCTCACGTGGGACGCCATCCGACCGGCTCCGGGGCTATTACACAAACCGGCAGGTGTCCGTCGAGGATGCCGATGCGGTCACATCACCGACCACGACACGATGATCCTCATTGCGGGTGTTACGCAGATAGCAGGCCCGCGAGTTGATGCCCCGGTGCAGCAGGTATTCGAACTTCTTGCCCGCGCCCTCACCCCCTCTTGGGTGCCGTTGCACCACCGGTGGTACGTCTTACCGCAGTAAAAATCAGCGTCCCGGTAGGCCGGACGCTGTTCCCACACCGGCTTCATCTGACTGTTGTCCCAGGGCTCGGTATTGAAGTCACCGCCCAGCAGTGTGTGCTGGTAGGGACGCGCCGCATCGATCAGGTCCCTTATTGCTTGAGCCGAGTTGTGGCGCCTTTAGAACTGTTCAAGTGCGTGTTGAAGACCGTCACGGTCCGCCCGGCGAGCGTGGTCGTGAACCTGCTGCAACGTGCACAAAGCCAGGCAGCCGACTGAATTCGGCCTCACCCGAAACACCTGGTGCTGTCCGCGCGGGCGCCCCTAACGTTGGACAGGTCGGTCTGAACCAGCTGATCGACCGTACAAGGGGGAAAGGCATGGCAATGCCTGGAAAATCTGCACTCAAGCACGTCAGGTCCGCAGCCGCCGTGGTGGCGATCGCGACCGCCGCCACCCTGGCGGGCCCGGCGCCCAGCGCGAGCGCGGGCGGTTCGTGCGACCCGGGTTGGTGCTCCCAGACCTGGAACGACAGTGGCAAGGGCTTCTACGCACTGAAGAACTGGTGCATTGACCACACCGGCACCGGCGACACCACCACCAAGAAACCGACCTGCGGAAACCAGAAGTGGAACTACCTCAAGGCCGGCGAGCGGACCAAGGGCACCAAGGACTGGGACGTCTTCCAGGTGAAGAAGGGACGCTGCTTCAAGGTCGACTTCGAGATCTCTTACGGCAAGGACTACTCGATCACGTACAACCGCAAGAACAAGAAGACCATCTACGTCAAGGTCGCCAACGACGCCTTCGCGAAGGTCCGCAGCTCCACCTGCTGAACGCGGCGCGTGTACGGGGGCGTGCAGCAACCGCACGGGGCACTGCGAGCCACTCGGCTCGCGGTGCCCTGCCGTATGCGGCTACGAAGCCGCCATCGCCGCCGTGCGGTACACCGCGCCCGCGGGCCCGAAGGCATTGCGGGCCCGAAGGCATTGCGGGCCCGCGTAGACGCAGGTCCGCTTCGTGAACGACAGATCAGTGTGACCAACCCACGCGCTCACGATCGTGTCCGGCGCCCCGTTGTTCGCCGTCCACGTCAGCTCCGTGCCACGCACCTGCGCACTCCGGCCTCCTCCATCAACGTGTACACCGCGCGGCGCGGCTTGTCGGGAGGGCGGGGACGGCCGAGTTCATCGACGAGGACATACCGCTGTCCTCACCTGTCCTCGGCGGGCGGGCCTTCGGTCGAGCCGGTGAAGCCGACGGTCTGCCGCCAGCTGAGTTCCTCGCCCCCGTCCCGGAAGACCACTCGCAACCCGCTCCACGAGAATCGCGGTTTTCCCCAATGAAGCCATCCCGCACTGAGGTGCTTGTCCCATTCGTCGAGGTCGCCGTCGCTGACCGCGACGATCACTACCTGGGCCTCGGAATCGGCGTAACATGCGGGTCCGAAATAGTCTGCGATCACAGTGACGGTGTTCCGGTACGTGCTGAGGCTGACCCCGCATTCGGGGTCTCCCCCTTTGGGATAGAGCACCCTTGGTCGTGACCAGGGTCGCCCTTTGGCATCCTGGTGCCGCTCGACCAGGCCCTTTTTCGTGAACTTGACCAACACCCGGCGCCCGTCCTCCAGCTGAACCGGTTTGTCCCCGAAGTGTGACGACTCACCCGTCGCTGTCGGGGCCTTGTTGACGGGCCACTCGACACACCGCACCCACGCCGCCATCAGCGTGAGCGACAGCACCCCCGCCACCAGAACACTTCTCCTGCGCATAGCACCTTTACCTGCCCGGTCGGCTTCCGAGGTGACGACGCCGTCCACCGCCGTCCGGTTCCGACACCGACGACGGCGCCCCGTCATCCTCACGGAGCACGAGCTCAGCGTTTGGCCTCACCAGACAGCACAGGTTCGACCTCTGACCTGTTACTCGGGCCATCGAAGCCGAGAAACCGCCCGACCGCGTCACCATACTGCGGCGCGACGGCAAATCACGTCGTGCCCGTACGGGCCTCCCGGCGGGCACGACAGCGGTACCCGTACACACGACCGCCCGGGGACGCGGACAGGCGCCGGGCTCCTTGCCCCAGGCCGACATGCCGATGAGCCGTTCCAGTAACCGGGTTCGGGCCTTCTTGCGGGCCACCCGATCCGAGCTGCTGACTCGCACTCGTGATGTCGGTCGGATCGTGGTGTCGTGCAGGCCGGAAGCCGCTGGACGCCGGCGGTCCGGGATCAAGAGCGTGGCTGCGGCCAGTGACGCGCGGCGGCCGGTGTCACCTCGATGTCGTCGCGCCATGAACGGACTTCCAGCCACGACAGGTAGCCGCCCTGTGTGAAGACCAAGACCTCGCCGGGGCACTCACCGGCCTCGGTGACGAGCTGGGCTCCGCTCGTCCGGGCTGGCGGCCATTCCCCCGGCCGCCGGCCCGGACGACGTGGGCCCCACCCGCCGCTTCCGCTTCCTTCTCCGCCGGTGCCGGGGAGCTGCGCGCTGATTCGGCCTGGTCCGAAACACGGCGCGGCATCCCGTTCGCGTATGCACCCTGGTCCTGAGTGACAGTCCGATACGAGACAGCAGGAGGAGTCATGAGCAAGACACGAGCCGTGCGGGCGGCTTCGCTCGCCGTGGCCGCGATGTCGATGATCGCGCTCGGCACCGGCACCGCCCTCGCGGGAAACAACGACGGTGCCCCGGGTAGCGGCAGTTTCGCCCCCGAGGACGAAGGCGCCGACTCCCCGGGCGGCGCCGGGCCGGTATCCGCGGGATCCGCGTCGAGCAAGGCCGCACGGTGCCAGGATGCCGACGGCCTCTTCCTGAAGACTTACAAGGCGGTCCACTACAAGGGCCGGACCGCAGAGCTGCAAACCGAGGCGCTCGATGACCAGCAGGCGATCGGCTACGCCAAGGACATCGCCACAGGCGACACGGTGTACGTCCTGCGCAGCAAGAAGAAGTACGAGATGGAGAACGAGCCCCAGTACTTCAAGGAGATCAAAGGCGGCCACGTGGGATGCTCCCGCACCGCAGACTGGTTCGAGGCCAACATCAAGGACTACGTGACAAGCCCGGCGGTGCAGCTCCAGATCCCCGGCAAGAACCTCAGCCACGCCGTGAAGATGTGCGTCGCCCCCCAGGAGGGCGGCCTGAAGTGCCAGAAGAAGTGGGTCGTGGACCACAAGTGAGCTTGAGTTTTAACCTCCACCCGGTTATCAGGAGGCGCTGGGTGGCGTGAACGGCTACGAGCAGGTCCGGCTGTGGTGGACCAAGAGCGGGCCGGCTTGGTGATGACAGCCGCCGTCGGGGCCCCGCGCTGGGGGCCCGACAGCGGGTGACGTCAGGCGGACCGGCCGACGTCGTCGAAGTCGGTGGAGGCCGACAGCTCGGACCATGCCAGCATGTCGCGCTCGAAGGCGTCGAGTCCGGCCTGGACGAGCCGAAGCGCGTCGGGGCCGAGCAGCAGGCGCGTCGGCGGCTGGTCCGCCGCCACGATGCGCAGCACCGCAGCCGCGGCCTTGTCCGGGTCGCCCGGCTGGCGCCCGCTGCCGTGGAGGCGCCGCGCGCGCTTCGTGCCGCGCAATAACTCTCAACACGTAGTCAGAGGCTAAAACTCAAGCTGAGCTTGAGTTTTAGCCTTCAGGCGGTTGCGTTCGATGCTCGCGGGGTGGGCGCCGACCCATAGTGGGAGAAGGCCGCCCGAGGATGCGGCACGTCAGTCGTCGTCCGAACTGGACAGAGCCTCTGTGATCAGGCGGGTGGCGAAGTCGGGGTTTTCGGTGATGCGGTTGATGTGATCCGCGAGCAGGAAGGCGGTGACTTCCAGGGGAGTCATCTCCGCCTCGGTCCAGTCTCCGTACTGCTTGCGCCACAGGTTGGGGCTCAGGCCGGTACCCGCGGCGACGACCAGGCCGGCCATGGTGGGGACGGCCTCGGGGCGGACGCTCTTGGGCATCATGCGCATCGTGGCCACGAGGTTGGGCACCACGTACTCGATGACGTCCTTGTCGTGGTCCTCGTGGGCCTTCCGCAGCCACGTCATGAACATGAAGATGAGCGAACACGCGCCGTCCAGCACGTCATTGACTCCCTTGGGGCCCAGTGACGCGGCGAACTGGTCGATCAGCGCCTGTTGTTCGGGGTCGGTCTCGGTCTTGCCGTCGTGGATGCCTTTGAGCCGAGAGTCGATCATCATGAGCGCTGCGCCCACATCGCCGGCGGGAGCGTGCTCGGGACCGTAGGGCGATGACACAGGATTCCTCCTCGGAGGCCGCGATGGGCTGCGCGGCGTATCCGTACAGTAGACGGCCAATGCGACGGGCCGGTGGTGTATCACCTTTACGGCGACGGAGTGGTGGGTGGTACCAGGACGCGCCCAGGGTGCCTACTCGCAGGATGCCGGCGGGGCGGTCACGTTACGGCTCCAGGCCGGCCTCGGTCAGCCCGCGGACGATCTGGCCGACGTAGCCGCGGAGTGCGAGCACCCGCGGCCGGGAGGCGGCGGCCCTCAACGCACCGCGCCGGCCGGGCTGACACCCTGGCGCTCGGCGAACTGGGCCGTGTTGACGGCCAGGTGACGGCGGCCTGCGCGGATCACGGGCCTCTCCCGGGGCCAGGGGTTGGCCGCGGCCGGTCCGGCGCGCGGGGCATTTCC
Source organism: Streptomyces sp. NBC_01775 (assembly GCF_035917675.1). Classification (NCBI taxonomy): domain Bacteria; kingdom Bacillati; phylum Actinomycetota; class Actinomycetes; order Kitasatosporales; family Streptomycetaceae; genus Streptomyces; species Streptomyces sp. NBC_01775. The sequence goes on from NZ_CP109104.1 coordinate 764,226, forward strand.
CCCGCCGGCCACATACCGGCGTGCGGTAGCGCCGGCGCTCCTGGCAGACCGCCGGCGCTCTTGGCGGACGAGGACACCCCGGCGGAGCTGGGCCGGGAGTACTCGCTCCGGCGTCTTTGCCCGGCAGTAGACCACCCGGAGTTGCGACACTCAGTGATCATTGAACATGTGTCCGCGCTACCCTCACGGCCGACCGCACCACTCCCGGACCAAGGCACAGTCCTACCGCCCGAGCAGCCACTCGGCCTGCGAAGCGGACCTGCGGCCCGCCGTGCAAGGCGCACGCTGCCCCAGCTGGCATCGCGCCTTCCGGGGCAGCGTGTGCCTTGCCTGGCGGGCGACTCCGACGCGCGTCGGATTACGGCTTGTGGCGCACGTCTACACCGCGCCGTCGATGAACGCGGCGCGGATGCCGTCGACGTCGGAGCCGAGCAGGCCCAGCGTCTGCGCCGTGCGGCCACCGGCCACGAAGTCTTGTCCGCAGAGGGGCCCGCTCAGGGCGACGAACGAGTCGGTCAGGGGCAGGGAGAGGCCGACCTGCGCGGCCAGCGAACTCCAGATGACCAGTCCGAAGGAGATGTCTTCGGTGAAGTACCGGTGCTTGACCGAGTCGGGTTCGGGGAATCCCTGACGGCCGTAGCCCTGCACGATGCGCTCGACGAAGCTGCCCTCGGTCACCCCGTAGGCGGTGTTGAGGAAGTCCCAGAAGCTGGCCGCCTTCACTCCGAGGACGTCCGCCAGGGCAAGGCGTTCGCGGTCCAGGGCGTCGATGACCTCGGCGATACGCGGTGTCACCAGGCTGTGCAGCGGGTGGCAGTCGGCGTCTTCGACCGTCTTGAAGTTCAGCAGCGCCGGCGGAACATGGTAAATGGGGTTGCAGTTGTTGAGTCCGACGGTCAGCGCGTCCTCGCCCGGGACGTACCGGTCGCCGAAGTACGCCCGCAGGATGTCGAGGGCCCGGGGCGTGTCCGCACTGGGTACGGCGGCCAGCGGGACGGCGTGCTTGATCGCCCCGATGTAGACGTTCGCGGGGCGGCGCAGCCGGCACGTGTACAGACTGGTCGGCGTCTCCGCGATGAGGCAGGGCTGCCGGTCGGCGAGCGCGAACATGCGCGCGAGCTCGACGCCGCTGCCGAGCACGCCCGGCTGGAACAGGACGAGCTGGTCCGGATCGAGGACGAACGCGAGTTCCTTGGACAGGTAGGCGTGTGCGAAGGCGGGCGCGGCGATGATGACCACCTCGGCGCCGCTGACGGCCTGCTCAAGGTCGGTCGTCAGCACCGAGGGTGTGCCGTGGCCCTCCACGTCGCCGGTCATGTCGATGCCGTTGTTGGCCTTGATCGGTTCGAGATCGCGGCCCCACCTGTCGAAGATCCGTACGTCGTGTCCCTTGACGGACATGTGACCGGCGATTGCCTGGCCGACGTTGCCTGCGCCGATGATGGCGATGCTGCCCATAGTGCGTGACTTTCCGTTCTGAAGTGGTGCGGGAGTGGGCTCGGTCGTTCCGAGGTGCCGAAGTCGTGATGTCGTGGCAGCCGTTCGCGGCTTCCTTTCGGTCATCGGGCGCCAGTTGCCGGCGGGATACCGCCGGGACGGGCGGCGGAGGTCATCTGACGGGCACCCCTGGGCCGAGCGGGATTCCCAGGGCGTACCAGAGGGCGAAGAAGGACGACCACGAGACGAGTACGGCGAGAGCCACGGGAACCGTGAAGGACAGCATGGTTCCGATGCCCGCGTCCTTCCGGAACTGCTGGAGGAATCCCAGGGCCAGGACGAAGTAGGCGTTCATGGGCGTGGTGTTGGTGACCGAGTCCCCGATCATGAAGGAGACCATCGTCGCCTGGGGGGAGAGCCCGATGTACATCGCCAGGGGGATCAAGACGGGGGCGAGGATGGACCACATCGCCGAACCGCTGGTGATGATGATGTTCAGTCCGCTGATGGCCAGGATGATCACCAGCAGGATGATGAGGTGGGGCGCGTCCAGGGACTTCAGGAGCCGGGCACCCTCGACGGTGATCACATTGCTGATGCCGGTCCAGGTGAAGTAGGCGAGGAACTGCGAGACCACGAAGAACAGCACGATCACGGGAACGAAGGACTTCACCCCGTCGGCCATGGCGGAGGGGACGGACGACAGCGAGGGGATCGTGCCCACCTGCCTGCCGTAGACGATCCCGAGGACCGCGAACAGCAGCGAGATGAACACGGCGATGTTCACCACGACCACGGACTGGACGATGCTGCCGCCCTCGCCGCGGAACGGGGATCCTGGCAGCAGGAGCGCGGCCACTGCCAGGCCATAGAGCACGAGCACCGCGCCGGACAGTCTCATGGCGCGTTTCTCGACGGCGCTCAACGTGAATTCGGAGGGGGCCTCGGCGGCTTGCCTGCCGCGCTGTGGTGCCTCGCCTTGGGTGGCGGTGTTGAAGAGCCTGTCAGCAGCCTCAACGTCCTCGGGCGTCGGCACGAACTCGGGCCGTCGGGCCAGGACGCGGTCGACCGTGAGGGCGATGACGGCGGCGAGGAACACCGATGAGGCCGCGGTGAAGAAGTACGTGGCCACCGGAGTGATGACGTAGTCCGGATCGACGGTGTGTGCGGCCTCGGCCGCCAGGGACGACCTGACCGCGTCGGCCGGTGTCACCAGCGGGCTGGCGTTGAAGCCGATGGCTGTCGAGGCGTACGCGACCATCAGACCGAGCACCGGGCTGCGGCCCACGGTCCGGAAGGCCAGCGCCCCCAGCGGAATCATCACGATGTAGGCCGAGTCGCTCATGATGTGCGCGATCATGGAGCTGAACGCGATGGAGAAGGTCAGCCACCGAACGGGCAGACGGCCGATCGTGACGCGAAGAAGCGCGGTGAGAAGGCCGCTCTTCTCGGTGACGCTGACGCCGAGAAGAACCACCACCACGACCGACAGCGGTGCGAACCCGGCGAAGTTGTCCAGGGCCGACTCCGCGGCGAACTTGGCTCCCTGAAGAGAGAGCAGGCTCTTGACCGCGACGGAGTCACCCGTCGACGGCAGGGTGACAGACATGCCCGCCCCGGCCAGCACGGCACTGACCACAGCGAGCAGTGCCACGAAGATCCAAAACAGCCAGAACGGATGGGGAAGCTTGTTCCCTGCCCGTTCCAGGGCGCTGAGCGCCCGGAACAACCGGTTCATGGAGCCGTCCGCTCTCGGACCGCTGCTTCGAAGTTGCGTCATCTGGGGCCTTATCGGGTCGACGGTGAACGCGGCTCATAGGGCGATGTGTGCTGCTCCGGCTGTTACGCAAGGCCGACCGCGAGGACGCCCGGCGCCGCGATGGCCAGGCCGGTACGCGTCCGGCTCAGCAGATGCTTGCGAGAGAGATCCGCTTCTGTTCAGGACGAGCCAGCCCGTGCAATCCCTGTGATATTTCACAGGGATGATACGCTGCGGAAGGTAGATGTCAACAGGTCTTCGCGCAGGTGGACGCCGGAAGACGAGGGCCACCACACAGTGCTTGAAGAGGAGCTGTGGTTTGAGTTCGGGACCGTCGATGGCGGAGCAGGCGTACGCATCCCTCAAGCGCGACATCATCCGGTGCCACCTCCGCCCCGGCGACGTCATCGTCGAAGCGTGGCTCGCGGAGCGGTACGGGATGAGCAAGACCCCGGTGCGCGAAGCCATCAACGCGCTGCGCAGGGAGGGCCTTGTCGTAGTCGTCCCCCGGCGCGGCACATTCGTCAAGCCGACGGACCTCGGCGACCTCCAGGACACCTACCGCCTGCGACGGCTCCTTGAGCCGGAAGCGGCCGTGCTCGCCTCCCAGCGAGCCGGCGCCGAAGACTTGGACCGCCTGGGCGCCCTCAGCGCCGCGACCGTAGCGGCGAACGCCTCACGTCCCGACTTGAACGAAGCGAACCGGCTGCTGCACGTGGCGATCGCCGAGGTCGCGCGCGTGTCGCTGATGATTCCAATGATCAACACGCTGCACGAAGAGATCGAACGCTTCCTCAACCTCCGGGGGGAACTCGGCCGGCCTCCCTACACAAGCGTCAACCATGGACGGTTGGTCGAGACCATCAGGAAGGGCTCGGAGGAAGAGATCAGACAGGTCGTCCTCGAAGGCATCGAACGCTCGCGCAAGTACATGCTGGACACCCTGCTGTCCGGAGGGAGCGGGACGAGCGGCGCGGAGAAGCCTGTGTGAGGCTCCCGCCCTTCTTCCGGGTGATCGCGAGGTGATCGGGGTGGGTCCGGGCCTCCCCGCCCGCCGCGAGGAGGTCGAGGAACTCCCCGCCCGCCACCCACGCTGACGGCCCCACCGAAGCGGGGCCGTCACGGCACTACGGAACGAGCGGGGCGGCGCCGTCAAGGACGAGTCGGGGCGTCCTCGTTCCTGCCCTTGGCGATCCGGTCGCGCACGAGCGAGATCCCGACCACGAGCGCGGCGACCAACAGCGACAGCACCAACTGCTCGCGGGCATCCGGGTCGGTGAGCATGTACACCAGCACGAACGAGATCATCCCGATCGTCGCCCACGTCAGATACGGGAACAGCCACATACGGACGACGAGCTTGTCCGGTGCCTCCCGCAGCACGATCCCCCGCATCCGCAGCTGCGTGAAGCAGATGACGAGCCAGACGAACAGCGCGACGGCGCCCGAGGAGTTCACCAGGAAGGCGAAGACCGTCTCGGGCCACTTGTAATTGAAGAAGACGGCGACGAAGCCGAACAGCACGGACATGAGAATTGCCGCCTGCGGTACGCCTCGGTGGTTCGTACGGGCGAAGGCACGCGGCGCGTCGCCGCGCTGCCCGAGCGAGAACGCCATGCGGGAGGCGGTGTAGAGGCCGGAGTTGAGGCAGGAGAGCACGGCGGTCAGCACGATGACGTTCATGATCTGCCCGGCGTGCGGGATCCCGACGGCGTCCAGTGCCGCCACGTAACTCCCCTTCTTGATCAGCGCATCGGAGTTCCAGGGCACCAGGCAGAGCACGACGAAGATGGAGCCGAGGTAGAACACGGCCACCCGCCAGATGACGCTGTTGGTGGCCTTGGTGACCGCGCGCCGTGGGTTGGGGGACTCGCCCGCCGCGAGGGTGACGATCTCGCTGCCCATGAACGAGAAGACGACGAGCAGCACACCTGTGAGGATGCCGCCCGGCCCGTGCGGCAGAAACCCGCCGTGCGAGGTGAGGTTGCCGACGGACGCCGAGTCCGCGTCCCCGGGCAGCAGCCCGAACACGGCGAGACCGCCGAGCACGATGAACGCCGCGATCGCGACGACCTTGATCCCCGCGAACCAGAATTCGAACTCGCCGAAGGAGCCCACCGAGATCAGATTGGTGCCGGTGAGCACCACCATCACGATCAGCGCCCAGGCCCACTGCGGTACGGCCGGTATCCAGCCCGCCAGGATGGAGGCGCCCGCGGTGGCCTCGACCGCGAGCACCACGACCCAGAAGAACCAGTAGAGCCAGCCGATGGAGAAGCCCGCCCAACGCCCCAACGCCCGGTCTGCGTAGGCGGAGAAGGAGCCGGAGGCCGGGTCGGCCGCGGCCATTTCGCCCAGCATCCGCATGACGAAGACGACCAGCATGCCGACCAGGGCGTAGGAGAGGAGGATGCCGGGTCCCGCGGCGGCGATGCCGGAACCGGATCCGACGAACAGGCCGGCGCCGATGACACCGGCGATGGCGATCATGGACAGGTGACGGTTCTTGAGACCGGCCTGCAATCCGCCCTGGCCCGTCTGCGGGCCCGGGTCGGAGGCAGAGGTCTCTGCCTTGGTGGTCGTCGGCTGCGCGTTCATGGATTCCTTCGACATTCGACGGAGTTCAGGGCACGGAACAGCACCCCTGATCAATACGCACTGTGAGGACCGCGCACTCCCGTGGGCGCCGCGGCAGGCCGGTCGCGGCATTCGCCTTTCCTGCTGATACAGCCGCTCGGCGACCGGGATCGTAAGCACATCCAACACGGCAAGAAAAGAGGTGTGAACGAATTCGGGAAACTCCCGCTGAACTCGCGGTTGGCGTTGTACATCTGTAGGAAACCTCGGCGCCGACGGTGTGACACTTGCTCATGGCGCCGGGCGTGACCTGCCCCTATCTTCTGGGGAACGTGCGACGCGCAGGACAACCTCCACCGCTCGCACAGCGGGCGTACGGCACGACATCACCCATCGGACACACCGCTTCATCCGATGGGCCCCGCAGCCCCGCCTCCCTGTCTTGCACTCCCCCGCCCTCCCGGATTTCCGGAGCATCCGGCGCCACGGAATGTCCTGGATTCCTCTTTTCCGTAGACACCTGGCATTCACCCGGTAACCCTGCACATCTGCTGGATCCAGCGCGCGGGTTTCCCTGGAACGCCGGACGCGCGCGAGGAATTCACGAGCTACGCGACGCCATTCCGTCGTCCCCGGATAAATTCCCCGCCTTCTTTCCGTACCCTCTGCTGAGCTGATGTCTGCACCCGACTCTTCCGAGAATTTCCCTACGGATATATCGAGCACGGCCTCGTCACTCACCGACACATCGCCCACCGGCCCTTCGCGGCACTTCGTCGTGATCGGCGGCGACATGGCCCGCAGGGTCTGCGGCTCCCTACAGGCGACGGGGCACCTGGTGAAGCACCTGGCCCAGCCCACGGACGAGGAGTTGCGCGGCGCGCTGCACGACGATGTGGCAGGCGCCGCGGTGCTCCTCGACGACGACGCCGAGTCGCTGCGCTACGCGCTGGCCGTGGAGCACATCCGCCCCAGCCTGCGGCTGGTGGTATCGATCTTCGACCGTACGGTCGGGGAGCAGCTCGTCCGCTACGTGCCCAACTGTCGCGTCACCTCGCCCGCCGACGTCGCCGCCCCGGTGCTCCTCGCCGCCTGCCTCCAGCCCGGCCTCCTCGCCCTCACACACACCAGCGGCGGTCACGCCGGCATCTCCTGGAACGGGGACGACGGCAGCGTCCGCCGGGAGCCGTACCGGACGCCGCGCTCACTGACGTACCAGGCACGGATCGGCAAGATCCGCGGCCAGTTCCGTCCGCATGACGGCAGTTCACGGATCATGCTCACGGGCATCGCAGGCCTGTTCGCCGTGCTGTTGTCGGACTGGACCTTGCTGGTGACCTTCCATCACCGCCCGCCGGTGGAAGCCCTGTTCGATGCGACGCGCACGGTCGCCACGGTGGGCCCGGTCTCCGCACACGGAGAGGGCCTCGCCTATCCCGTGTTCGCGATCGTCGCGATGCTCATCACCCTCGTCTTCACCGCCGTTTTCACCGCGGGCATGGTCGACCGCCTGCTGGCGCCGCGCTCGGTCGGCATCGTCGGCCCGCGGGCCCAGCCCCGGGCCGGTCACGTGGTGGTCGTGGGGCTCGGGCAGGTGGGACTGCGGCTGTGCACCCGGCTCCAGGAACTGGGCGTCGGAGTCGTCGCCGTCGAACGGAATCCGGCTGCCCCGAATCTGCGCCTTGCCAAGGCACTTGGCGTGCCCGTTGTCGTGGCGGACGCCAAGGACAGGTTCGTGCTCCGCGAACTCGGCCTCGGCAAGGCCCAGGCCCTGGCCGCCGTGGCTTCCGACGATCTGGACAATATCGCGGTGAGCGTGACGGCCCGGGCGGTTGCCCCCGAGCTACACGTGGTCATGCGCGCCGGGGACCACGAGGCCATCGAGGAGACCCGCTCGCTGTTCCGGATCGGCCAGGTCCACGACCTCGGCAGCCTCACCTCGGCGTACACCACCGCCGGGCTCACCGGCATGCGGCCACAGGGCGTACTGGCCCACGATAAACGCCTCCTGGTGGAGCTGCCGGACGGGGAATTCATCACCTGGCCACACGCCGAACGGTGCGACCACCCGTAAGGCCGGGGCCCGGTTGCGCGGTCCCGGTCCGCCCCTGAACCACCTGGCGACGCGTCGGGACAGCGGCCGACGGCCGCCTCGTCGATCACGACGCGGTGGTGGTGGGTCTTGCCCACGTCGATGCCGGCCCGGATCGCGGCCAGGTCCTCCTCCCGGCTGCGGTCGAGGTGCTGCTCCAGCCGGGCTTCCTCGCTGGGCGGCGACGTGGCACGTCCGTTCCCGCACCACGAAGCGCAAGAGGGCCGAGGTAAGAGCTACAGAGCGCGTGGCGGTGCGCGATTGTCCGGAAACCCGGGCGGGACGGAAATCCCTCTTTCCTGTCCTGACCGGTGATGAGAACCGACGCGCGTGAATCTCTTACCGAGACCAGGGAGGGGACTGTCCACCAGGCGGCCCCGAGTGCGGAGGTGGAGTCCGGCCAGGCAGACGGCCGCGGTCTGCTGTGTCACCGCGGTGCGTGCTCGAAGGGGGTACCTCCCCGCGCGAGCGAAGCCGAGAGCTTGGGGGCGCGGGCCGGGCGTCGCGGCAGGGCGAACGTGGCCTGTCGGGTCACCAGCGTGTGGCGAGCCGCTCCAGCAGGGCGGCGCTCCGTGCCAGCAACGCCCGTTCCTCATCCGTGAGTTCGGCCTCGATGGCCTGCGCGAGCCAACCGGCCCTGCGACCGCGCTCCGCTTCGAGCGCGGCGCGGCCCGCGTCCGACAGCTCGACCAGCGACTTGCGGCCGTCCGTGGGGTGTGCCCGGCGCGTGATCAGGTTCTGTTCCATGAGCAGCCCCACCGCGCGGGTCATCGACTGGGGGCGTACGCGCTGATCGGCGGCGAGGTCGCTGGTGGTCATGGCGCCGTCGCGGTCGAGTGCACCGAGCACCGCGACCTGGCCCAGCGGGATGCGGTCCTCGTGTTTGACGCGTCGGGTGAGCTTGCCCATCGCGGTGCGCAGTTCGGCGGCGATGGCGGCGGCTTCCGAGGTGGGCATAGGGCATTTTACCCCGTTGGTCAGCAATGCTGTGCACCTGGCCTGCACAGCAATGCTGTACAGCAAAACTGATCAGCTTGGCTGTATGGTTTGACGTTGTCGGGCTCAGCGCCAACGGTGTCGCAGCCGGGGCCACGGCACACGACAACGGGAAGGAACTCCCATGTCCGCAAAGGCAGTCGAAACCGTCAACGCCGCCATCGAGACCGTCACCGCCCGCCGGATCATCGACAGCCGGGGCAACCCCACGGTCGAGGTCGACGTCGCCCTGACGGACGGGTCCCTGGGGCGCGCGGCTGTCCCCTCCGGCGCCTCCACCGGTGCCCGGGAGGCCGTGGAACTGCGCGACGGAGACTCCGCGCGCTGGCACGGCAAGGGCGTCGACCGCGCGGTGGCCCATGTCAACGGGGAGATCGCGGCGTCCGTGCGCGGCCGGGACGCGGCGGACCAGGCAGGTCTCGACGCCGCGCTGGTCGCCCTCGACGGCAGCGCCACGAAGTCTCGACTCGGCGCCAACGCGATCCTCGGCGTCTCCCTCGCCGCCGCCAAGGCCGCCGCGGCGGCCCACCGCCAGCCCCTCTACCGCTACCTCGGCGGCGCCGACGCCCGCCTCCTGCCGCTGCCGATGATGAACATCGTCAACGGCGGTGCCCACGCCGACAATCCGCTGGATTTCCAGGAGTTCATGATCGCGCCCTTGGGCGCGGACACTTTCGCCGAAGCCGTCCGCATGGGCAGCGAGGTCTTCCACACCCTGCGCCGCGATCTGCTGGCCGCCGGGCACTCCACGGGCGTCGGCGACGAGGGTGGCTTCGCGCCCGCGCTGCGTACCGCTGAGGAGGCGCTCGACTTCGTGATAGCCGCCATCGAGCGCACCGGCTACCGCCCCGGCACGGACATCGGCCTGATCATGGACCCGGCGTCGTCGGAGTTCTTCCGCGACGGGGTGTACGACTACGCGGGCGAGGGCGTGCGCCGCACCCCGTCCGAGAACGCCGACTACCTGGCCAAGCTCATCGACGCCTACCCGGTCGTCTCCATCGAGGACCCGATGGCGGAGAACGACCTGGAGGGCTGGCGCGAGCTGACCGCCCGCGTCGGCGACCGCTGTCAGCTCACCGGCGACGACGTCTTCTGCACCAACGAGACGCTGCTGCGCGAGGGCATCCGCACCGGCGTCGGCAACTCGGTTCTGGTCAAGGTCAATCAGATCGGGACCCTGACCGAGGCGCTGTCCGCGGTGGCCACGGCCCACCAGGCGGGCTGGACGGCTGTCATGTCGCACCGCTCGGGCGAGACGGAGGACACCACCATCGCGGATCTGGCGGTGGCGACCGGCTGCGGTCAGATCAAGACCGGCTCGCTCTCCCGCTCCGACCGCACCGCGAAGTACAACCAACTGATCCGGATCGAAGAGGAGTTGGGCGACTCGGCGCGCTTCGCGGGCCGCTCCGCACTGCGTCGGGCGTGAACAGCAGGCAGAGGTAGAGACCAAGCGGGCCCCTCGTTCACGACCGGGGCCCGCTCGCGTGCCGGGGGACTTTGTCAGGTCAGCCGGCGGCGGATCCACCAGGTGCAGAATCCGGTCAGGGCCAGGGCGAGGGCGAGGTAGAGCCCGGTCTCGGCCGCTTGCAGGGCCCAGAAGTTGTCGGCGGGCTGGTAGGTGACCTGTTGTCGGTAGCCGGCCTTGGTGAGGGTGGCGGCGCAGTCCGACATGGAGGAGCAGTCGGTGAGCGATGCCGGCAGGGCGGTTGAATGACCGGAGGCGTTGACGGTCTGTTCGGACAGGACCCAGGCGCCCGGCTGACCGAAGTCCACCTCGCGCACGGCGTCGACACCGATGTTCACCGGCTTGGCCTCGGTGAAGGACAAGGTGGCATCGACGGCGGGGGCCAGGTGGAGCCGGACCCACAGGGGCGTGGCGATCTGGACGGCGGCGAAGGTCGCCAGGGTGGCGGCCATCGCGGGCACGGTGCGCCGGATGAGCGCCCCCAGGGTTACGCCGAGGATGAAGGCGAAGGCGGCGTAGCCGATCGGGACGATGCCGCGCCCGCCGAAGACCAGGGGATCGATGCGTGGGTAGAAGGGGTCCGCGCCCGCTCCGCCACTGTTGACGGCCTGGTCGATCGGGCCGCTCCACCAGGTCACCGCCAGGGTGGTCAGTGCGGCGGCGACCATGGTGGCCACGCCGGTGAGGATCAGTTTGGTGGCGAGCCAGCGGGTGCGGGTGAGCTCGCGTGTGATGAGCGGCGCCTGCCGAAGTCCAGGTGATCGGCGACGCTCAGGGCGGCGTAGGTCGGGGCGTCCTGGGCGACGAAGCCGACCTTGGCCAGCTGTTCCACGCCTCCGGCGGGACGGCAGCCGCACACCTCGATGGTGCCGGCCGTCGGAGTCAGCATGCCGGAGGCCAGGTTCAACAGGGTGGACTTGCCTGCTCCGTTGGGGCCGACCAGGCCCACCACCCGGCCGGCCGGCACGTCCAGGTCGCAGTTCTGCAGCGCCCAGCGCTGCTTGTACCTCTTGCCCAGGCCCTGGGCACGCAAGACGGCGCTCACGCCACGTCCTCTCCGGCCGCGCCACGAAAGGTGTTCATGAACAGCGCCTCGATGCTCTCCTCATCCAGCCCGGCCAGGCGGGCCTTGGTCAGCCAGCGCTCCAGGTCCTTGCGCAGCGGTCCGTGCGCGGCCAGCGTGGCGTCGGCCAGCGTCCGGGTCACGAACGTCCCCACGCCCGGGCGGGCGGCCACCAGGCCGTCGTGCTCCAGCTCGCGGTACGCCTTCAGAACGGTGTTCGGGTTGACCGCCATCTGCTTCGCCACATCCTTGACCGTCGGCAGCCGGTCCCCCTCCTTCAGCAGACCCAGGCGCAGCGCATGACGCACTGCTGGACCAGCTGCTGGTACGGAGACAGGCCGGACCGGCCGTTCAGGTGGAACTCAATCACCGGTTCCTGGTCTCGCTGAGGACCGGGGCGGGCAGGTCGCCGGCGAACGCGAGCAGGGCGGTGTCACGGCCCGGGTGGGCAGACAGGCCGTGGCTGCGAAGCTTGCGGGCGAGGGTGGCGGCGGAGTGGCGCGTTCCTGCCGCGTAGCCGGGGAAGAGCCGTGCGGTGCGTGGGGTGACGCTCAGCCCGACACGGCCCCCATCGGGTACCGCTCCTGGATGAGAGCACTGAGCTCTGCTCGGACGGTCTCCAACTTGTCAGCGGTAACGGTCATCTCGTGCCGCACCCTTGAAAGCCGTCCGTCTCCCCGCCTGCTGTTGATGACCTCATTGAGCTCGGCGTGGTGGCTGTCCACCCAGGCCACCCGTGCTTCAACGGCTCTGTCGAACTCGCTCAGCAGGTCGGGGCAGTAGACGTGCATCATGCTGCGCAGATTACGGCGAGCGGCTTGGCGGCGTCTTGTCCCGCTCCATTTCTGGGCGAGGGGCGCAGAGGGTGACATCAGGGCATCGATTTCGCGTCGAGTGCGCCGAGCAAGGGTGCGTCGGGCAAAGGAGCGCCGGAAAGGTACGGGGCCGGCGTAATGGTTGCTGTGGGGGTGTGCGGCCTTGGCCAGGTGAGGCTGATCGGTAAGGATCAGCTCCACCACTTTGCTCGTGCTTCTTGCCGCCTCGCACCATTCTCGCAAGATCTCGTGTAACTCGATCAGCCCTTCATGCATGTTCGGCAACGATGGTGTGCCTGATGCCTGATTCACAACGCCGCGCAGCACGCTGCTACTGGCCCTGACGACAGCAGCCGCCTCCGGTGCCACCATGGCGAGCCCCGCTCTCAGTGTCTGTGTGGATGCTCAAGGATGCCCAGCCTCATGATGGTGAGCAAGGTCGTGAGGAATAGTCAGACCCGTGGATCGGCGTGCCAGGCTCTTCTTCCCGCCTGCCGTGTTGCTGACCACGCTGATCTTCGCCACCGTCTTGGCCATGGTGAAGCCCTGGGGCCGCATCCGGGGAGGCCGGACACGGCGGGGATGAATTTCGCCGTGGTTTCCAGTCTGTATCCACACACCCGGTCAACCACATTCAAGGAGAACATCATGACCGCTGGCTACACCTTCGACGTCTTTTCCAGCCTCGACGGCTACGGCGCCGCCAGCGGCAGCTGGACCGGCTACTGGGGCAAGCAGGGCCCCGAGCTGCTCGACCACCGCCTCGCCCTGTACGACGAGGAGCAGCGGATGGTCTTCGGAGCCAACACGTATCGGGCGTTCGCGCGGATGCTGGCCACGAGCACCGAGGAGTCCGACGTGCGTGACCCATGGGTCACGCGGATGAGGAGCCTGCCGGCAACGGTGGTGTCGACCACGCTGGAAGGGCCCCTCGACTGGCCGGATGCGAATCTCGTGAGCGGTGACGCCGTCGACATCGTCGCCCGGCTCAAGGAGGAGTCCGACGTGCCGTTGCGCTCGCACGGCAGTCTGTCGATGAACCGGGCGCTGATGGCCGCCGGTCTGGTCGACCGCGTCCAGGTGACGCTCTTCCCTGTGATCACCGGTCGGACCGGAGTGGACCCGATCTTCCAGGGTGCGGCCGACTTCGACCTCGAGCTGATCGAGCGCCGGACGCTCGACGGTCACATCCAAGAACTCATCTACCGGCCCACCCTGCATGTCTGAGTCCATCCGAGCACCCCACCCTGGCAAGCAGCCGAACCTGGCCACGGCTACGGCGCTTTGACCGACACTTCGAAGCGGCTGTCCGCGGCCGGGATGGACTGGCACAAAGCCGCATGTGAAAACGACCCCGCCCGGGTGTCCGGCAGGCTCAGAATTGAGGTATCGCTCAAGCCTCAAAGGCTCCTGTCGGCCTTCCACATGGACGTCTGCCGTCAGCGTGAATTCTCCCCATGCCGACACCCTCAGTTCGAACTCTGTTGCCCGGTCCGTGACGACACGATCCGGCTCGGGGAAGGTCGGATGAAGGTGGTGAACGATCTCCTGGACCGAGGGCCGCCCGCAGCTGTGGGAGACGGTCGTAGACCTGCCGCGCCGACCGGGGGCGCTGTCCGCGATCGCGTCGCAGAAGCTCGGCGACGAGCGCGGTCACTCCAGGCCGCAGGTCAGAGCGGAGCACGTCCAGGCGGGGGGCTTCTTCTTCATCTTTGCGCCGGATGACCGCCGGCCAGTTGTGACCGGTGAAGGGAGGTCGGCCGGCGAGCAGGGCGAACAGCACCCCGCAGAGTGCATACAGGTCGGAGCGTTCATCCCCGCGCTCGGCGAGGAATTGTTCGGGCGCGCCGTACTCCACGGTGCCGGCAGGTTCCAGCTGGGAGGAGCGCGCCACGGAGAACGCGGTCCGTCTGCTCGACGCGCTCGGTTCGGCCGACTTGGCAGGGCGCCTCGACGGCCCGGCTCAGGGGGCCTGCCAGGACCCAGACCGCGTGCAGCATCAGCAGGGAGCCGGCCCGCGCCGGGCCTCGGGGCTACAACGTCCGGGAGTCGAGGCCCCGTGGGCCGGTTCAGCTTCCCCGAGGAGCCCGCGCTCCCCCAGCCCTTGTTGCTTCCGCTCCCGCTGCGCGCTGGAGTGCGGACAACTCGGCGACAAGCCTGAGCGCAGCGGCCTTCGAGCCGGCGGTCCCGGCGTGTCACGCCGGCTCCTCCATGCGGCGGGCGACGCCCAGACGTTCGGCCGCTACGCGGTGTCCACGGCCCCGGTGAGGGCGTCGGCCACCGACGACGAGGTCAGCGCGCCGCCGCCATGCCGACGGCCTCGGCCGGCTCGCTGACCGAGCAGGGGCCCGGTGTGCTGCGGTCGGTCTAGTGCCCCTCCCGGCAAGCTTTGCCCCGTCGCGCCGCCCGGCACGCACCGCACTCCCCCAAGCTCTCCGAGCAGGGGGTGCCCCCAGCCGCGTTGGCCAAAAGCCCTGGTAGCTCCTTCCCCAAGCTCTCAACTTCTCCCCCGGCCTTCCCCCAGAGCAGGGGAGACCCCGATCAAGGACTTCCGGCCGCCTTGCGACCGCACGCTCCCCCACGCTCGGCCCCGCTCGCGCGGGCGGTGCCCCCACGACGACGCTCCTTCCGGGCAAACATTGCCGGTCACGGCACTAGCCATGGTTCGCCGCGCCGTAGCGCAACCCGTCATAGAGGATCGTGGCGATGCGTACCGCGTCGTCCTTCCAACCGTTGGCACGCATCCCGCAGATGCCACCGAGGGCGCGCAGGACGATGCGTCCGCTGATGCCACTGCGGACGACGCCGGCCGCAACGCCCGCGGCGAGCAGTTCGTCCAGGGCACGGGCCATCTCGTCGCGTGTGTCGTCGAAGACCGGCGAGTCGGTCGCCATGATGCTCTCCAGCACTTCACCCATCCCTCTGCCGACTGCCGCGTGCTCCACGAGCAGCAGCAAGAAGGCGCGCAGGGCTTCGTCCGGAGCCTGTTGGGCGAGCAGCCGGGCGGGGGCTTCGCAGAGCTCGGCGACCTCTTGGCGGTAGACCTCGGCGACGAGCGCTTCGCGCGTTTCGAAGTGGCGGTAGAGCGTGCCAACAGCCACGCCGGCCCGACGGGCGATCTCCTCCACATGGGCGTCGTCGGCGGCGAGGAACGCTTCACGCGCCGCGGCCAGAAGGGCTTCGCGGTTGCGGCGGGCATCGGCGCGCAGCGGACGTGATGACGGCAACAGTCCTCCATAAGGTGAGCCAGACTCCGCTTATGTGTACAGTTCCGGAGCCAGGTTCACTTTACTCAAGGAGTACGCCCATGACGGTCGAGGACGAGAGGCTTGACGGCCTGCGAGTACTGGTGACCGGCGGTAGCCGAGGGCTGGGGAAAGCGACGGCCCGCCGCTTCGCCGCTGCCGGCGCCACCGTGCTGACGGCCTCGCGCACCGCGCCCCCGGAAGACCTGCCTGCCACCTTCATCCCCGCCGACCTGCGGTCCGAGGAGGGAGTGCGGGAACTGGGGCGGCGCGTGCTGGACAGCGTCGGGGGCGTTGATGTCCTGGTGAACAACGCGGGAGCCACGACCGGACCGATACCGACCCTGGAGCGGTCCGACGCGTCCTGGCTCGCCGACCTGGAGATGAACCTGCTCTCCGCGGTCCGTCTCGACCGTGCTCTGGTCCCGGGGATGGTCGAGCGCGGTTCCGGCGTCGTGGTGCACGTCTCCTCCATCGCCAGCCACCTCCCCCAGCCTGCCGACGCCTCGTACGCGGCATCGAAGGCGGCGCTCAACGCCTACAGCCGCGAGCTGGCGACGGCGATGGGAGAGCACGGCGTACGGGTGGTGTGCGTTCTGCCGGGCTTCGTCGTCACCGAGGGAGCGGCCAACCACCTCCAGCAGAGGGCCGACAGCCAGGGCATCGGCGTCGACGAGGTCAAGCAGCAGATCGTGGACCACCTGAAGCCGCCGATGGGGCGCCCCGGCGAGCCCGAGGACGTCGCCGAGATGATCGCGTTCCTCGCCTCCGGCCGCGCCAAATGGCTCACCGGCGCCCAGTTCCGGGTCGACGGCGGCATCATCCCCACGGTCTGAGCCGCGCCCCCACGAACACGGAACGGAGCATCACCATGAACTTCAGCCTGATGTCACTGATCGTGGACGCCGCGGACCTGGAGAGCGAGAGCTCGTTCTGGCACCGGCTGCTCGGCGGCTCGATCACGAGGACGGCAGCACACCACTTTCTGCGGGCCGACGGCCTCCCCGTGATCGTGATCCAGCACGCTCCGGGACATGCGCCGCCGCAGTGGCCCGACGGCACTCCCCAGCAGCTGCACTTCGACCTCGCCACCGACGACATGGCGGTCGCGGACGAGCGGGTGCTTGACGGCGGCGGCCGACGGCTGCGGCCGACGGACGACGTCGTCGCCTCCGCCCAGCAGGGCTCCCGGGTGTACGCCAGCCCCGCCGGACACCCCTTCTGCCTCCGCTCAGCCTGACCCGCCGGACGAGCCCGCAGGGTCGTTCAGGGCCTGCGGCCGTGGAAGGTGCGGCGCAGGTCGCTCACCCAGGCGTCGGGGTTCTCCCAGGGGATGAAGTGGCCGCCGTGGTCGTGGGCGTTGACGTTGACGTGGTTGAACGAATCGGCCAGCGGGCCGGTCTTGAAGGCCCGGACGCGCTCGTCGGCGGTGTGGATGCCGGGCGGGTTCTCGTACGTGACGAAGGTGAGGCCGGCCGGGGCCTGCACGACCGGGGTGCGGTCGTGGGCTGGGGCCCAGGGGTAGCGGTTGGCGTTGGCGTAGTAACGCATCGAGGTGGCGATGGAGTTGTTCACCCAGTAGATCGTGGCGTGGGTGAGCAGGTCGTCCTTGGTGAAGACGGACTCGACGTCGCCGCCGTTGTCGCTCCAGCCGTTCCAGCGCTCCAGCAGCCAGGCGAGCAGTCCGGCGGGTGAGTCGCTCAGCCCGTGGGCCAGGGTGGCGCCGTCGAGCATGTGCGCGGCGAGGTGGGACGCGAAGTGGTGGTCCAGCTCGATGATGCGGTCGCGGACGTCGGCGGGCTGGTCGTCGGTGAGGGGCCGATTCCGGGCGAAGTCCCAGGCGCGGGGACCGGTGAAGAAGTCGAGCGGCAGCCCGGAGCCGATGTGGATGCCGTACAGCTCGTCGGCGTACTTGTGGCCGAGCTGGCTGGAGACGATCCCGCCGATGTCGCAGCCCCCGGCGGCGTACTTCTCGTATCCCAGGGTCTCGGTCATCAGCGTGTGCCAGAGGTCGGAGACCTTCCAGAAGTTGACGTCCGAAAAGCCGGTGAGCGGGCCGGGGAAACCGAAGCCGGGCAGGGACGGCACGATGACGTCGAACGCGTCGGCGGGGTCACCGCCGAACGCGGCCGGGTCGGCGAGCGGGTCGATCACCTTCGACCAGTGCCAGAACGTCCACGGCCAGCCGTGGGTGAGGATCAACGGGATCGGGCGGGGGCCGCGGCCGGGCTTGCGCATGAAGTGCACCGGGACACCGGCGACGCTCACCTCGTAGTGCTCGTAGGCGTTGATGGCGGCCTCGGCCTCGCGCCAGTCGTAGCCGTCCCGCCAGTAGGCGACCAGCTCACGGAGATAGCTGTCCGGGACGCCGTAGGACCAGTCCCCGTTCCCCTCGTCCAGCGGCGGCCGGGTCAGTGCGAGACGGGTGCGCAGGTCATCGAGGACCTCGTCCGGCACATGGATCGGGGTGGGCTCCAGGGGGAAGGCGTGCGGGGTGGTCATGGCATGGTTCCTCACTGGGTGTGGGCAGCGGTGCCGTCGGCCTGTTGGGGGGGGTCGGCGGCCCGGCGTCACCGACAACGACATGCTGTCCATGGCCCTCCAGCTCCGCAACCAGGATATGAGCCTGCGCGACACCGCAGAGCGCCTCGTCATCACCACGGGCACGAGGATTGGGAACGCTCGCTCGACGATGTCCGGCTGGAACACCAGGCGGATTCCATTCGACCAGTCCGCGCACGCCGGAGGAAGATGTCCGCGATGTCAGGACCGGCCGGCTGGATGGCCGGGGGCCGCTCGTAACGGGTGGCGGCGCGCCGGCCCGCTTCTCAGGCGCGCCGGCCCGCTTCTCAGCTGATGGTGACGACGCGCGCCCAGGGCGGCGGAGTGTCCGGGACGTAGTCGGGGTTCTCCTCGTCCGCGGCGCGGGTGGGACGGGGGAAGAGACCGACGACGGTCCGGCAGGGCGGCTGCGCGGAGGGCCACGGTGTCTGACCGTCCGTCAGGGCAACGATCACGTCCGGGCGTGGCCCGGAGCGGAGCGCTCGGGCGAAGCCGGAGCGCAGATCCGTTCCCCCGCCGCCGACCAGCTCGATGTTCTCGGCGCGGCAGAGCGGGACAGCGACTCCGGCCGCCGCGTCGCAGGAGATCACCGAGACCAGGTCGCGCCGCCCGCCCACCGTCCGTGAGATCGCCGCCACCTCCAGCAGCGCGCTGCCCAGCTCGGCGTCACTCACCGACCCGGAGGTGTCAATCACGACGCAGACCCGGGGCGGTGTGCGGCGCAGGCTCGGCAGCAGCACACCGGGGACACCGGCCGAGCGCCGGGACGGACGCCGGTAGCTGTGGTCCTCGCCCACCCCCGGCGCACTCGCCGCCGAGCGGATCGCCGCTCCCAGCAGCTGCCGCCACGGCTGCGGTGGACGGAACGCCTCGTCAGCCCATCGGCGCCACCCCTCCGGCGCGTCGCCCGGCCGGCCCTTGATCCCCTCCGCGACCCGGAAGCGGACCGCGTCCCGCTGCTGCCTGCTCAGCCCGTGCGCCCCGTCGGGCCCCAGCTCCCACGGCCGGACCTGCCCGTCGGCGCCACTTCCGCAGTCCAGCCAGGCCAGGTCCGCGGCGAGCCCGGACATCGACGCCGTCCGCAGGTACTCCTCCATCAGCAACCCGTCGGGCAGCCGCAACAGCGACGGCAGTACCGCCCCCTCGGGCTGGGGCAGACCGTCACCGTAGATGTCGTCGTTGATCTCGAAGTCGGCGGCGATGTTCCGCCGCAGCCTCCCCCCGCCTTCGCCCGGGGGGACCCCTCCCTCGCCCGGCCCGTGCTCCTCGTGCGCCCGCGCGTACCGCTCGCCCCGCCCATGGTGGTCCCGGAGCAGATGGGAGACCTCGTGCACCCAGACCCCCGCCAGCTCCTCCACCGGGGTGCGCGCCACGAAGCCGGGGGAAACGTAGCAGCGCCAGTGCGCGTCCACCGCCATCGTCGGCACGGACCGGTCCTCCACCACGTGCAGCGCGAAGAGCGCGTCGGCCAGGTAGGGACGGACCTTCACCGCGTGCAGCCGGGCGGCCAGCAACTTCTCCATGTCCAGCGGAAGTCCGGACCGGCCGGCCCGCCCGTCGGAGCCGGACAGCGGCCTCGGCACGGCGGCCCGCACCGGGCGCGGCGGGGCGGGCCGGGACATCGGGCGCGGCAGCGGGCGCGGGCCCGGGCGTTTCGCGGGCCCCGTCATCGGCGCGCACCCGTCGCAGGCCCGGCGTCGGCCGCCGCCGCGGCCCGCCCGACCGACCGGTCCGCCCGCCGGGCGAGGCCGACCACCCCGGCCAGCCGCTCCAGCGCCTCCGGCACCTCCCAGTCGTCGCGCCGCAGCGCGGACAGCGCCGTCGCCGGGGCGACCAGCAGGTCCGGGGTGCCGGTCTCCAACGCCCGGACCAGCACCGCCCAGCCCGCCTCCCACCTCTCCCGCTCCGGCCGCGCCCCGACGGCGGCCACCACCGCCTCCAGCGCGGCCTGACGCAGATCGCCGCGCGCCGGCAGCTCGGCGGAGGCCGGATCGGCCAGCAGCGACTCCGGGTCGGGCAGGTCCATCCGGTCCAGATGGGCGAGGAGTTCGAGCCCCGGCCCGTCCCCCACCGCGCCCCGCACCAGCAGCGCCAGCACCTCCCGGGAGACGGAGGCCGCCGTGCCGAAGGCCAGCAGGGTCAACGCGGACTCCCAGCTCCGGGGCGAGGGCCAGGCACCGCCGCGCCGCGTCTCGGTGCTCGGCAGCCGATGGATCAGCGTCGGCCGGACTTCCAGGAAGCCGCAGAGCGCACGCCGGGCGAAAGCCACCGCCTCCGCAAGCCGCTCCGGCACCAGCCGGGGCAGCTCAGCGCGGGGCCAGACTCCGCCCAGCCCGCGCACCACCACCTCCTGGTCGTGCACCCAGTGCAGATGCACGAACCGGTTGGCCAGCGGCGGGCTCAGCTCCCATCCGTCCGCCGCCGAAGCGCGCGGATTGGCGGCGGCCACGATCCGCACCCCCGGAGGCAGTCGCAGCGCACCGACCCTCCGCTCCAGGACGACCCGGAGCAGCGCGGCCTGGACGGCCGGAGTGGCGGTGGAGAGCTCGTCCAGGAAGAGCAGCCCCCGCCCGGCGCGCACGAGCTCCACGGCCCACTGCGGCGGCGCCATCGGCACCCCCTCCACCGCCGGGTCGTCCCCCACGATGGGCAGCCCGGAGAAGTCGGACGGCTCGTGGACGCTGGCGATCACGGTCGTCAGCGGCAGATCGAGGGAGGCGGCGAGCTGCGTCAGGGCCGCGGTCTTGCCGATACCCGGCTCGCCCCAGAGCAGCACGGGCAGGTCGGCCGCGACAGCCAGGGTGAGCGCTTCGAGCTGCTCGTCGGGGCGCGGCTCGGTGGTGGTCGTCCGCAGGCGGGTCAGAAGGTCATCGGCGAGGGCAAGGTGAGTGCCGGTTCCGGATGAGCCGGCGGGAATGGGCGCGGGCGTGCCGGTGGCCGGGACGGGGGCAGGGGCAGAGGCAGAGGCAGAGGCAGGGCGAAGGGTGCTGGTGGTCATGGGCATCACCTGGGGTGGGATAAGGGAACGGGACGGGCCCGTACCGGATGTCGTGGGGGCGTACGGCGCGGAGACGCGCGGTGCTGGTGGGGGCTCCGAGGAGGGCAGCCGGTCAGCAGGTTTAAGGGCAGGTGGTAGGGCAGCTGGTCAGCAGGCGGTGGGGGCAGCCGGTCAGCAGGTCAGGCCGGTGCGGGGCCGGGCCCGGCTGCTCAGCTTGCCGCGCCTTGCCCGAGGCGTACGGCGGTCGAGCCGGAGACGGTGGCCGGCGTCCGGGTGCCCCACGCCCGAGGCGCTCCCGCCCCCTGCCGCACCGGCACCGGGGTGCGCGTCGACCAGCCCGGAGCGGAAGAGCCCGTGGTCGATGCGGCGGGCCGCGGCCGACTCCAGTTCCTCTCGGAGCGGCCCGTCGCGCAGGACCGCGCCGGGACCGAGCAGCCCCTCGACCACGGCCAGCGCCCCCGCGACATCACCGTGGCCGAGCCGCTCCCGGACCGCGGGCAGCGCCTCCGGATTACGGTGCACCGCGTCGATCGCCCGCAGGCAGGGCAGCCCCGGCCCGCCGAGCGCCACCAGCAATGCCTCCCGGCGCAGTTGGGCCGGGCCGTGGTCGATCGCCGTCAACACCCCGTCCCGCAGCGCGATCCGGTGGACCTCGTCCCCGCACTCCACCCGGTGCGGGTCGCCGGGCTCGGGGGCGGGGCCGGCCACCGGTGCCGGTCCGGACTCAGCCAGTGCTGCGGCGACGAGCGGATGCAGCCGCTCGGCCGGGACCAGCCCGGCCCGCAGCAGCTCCAGGTCCGGGAGGACCCGGGCCGCCGCCTCCGGCAGCACCGGAAGCGCCGCGATCTCCTGCGGCGGCAGCGCCTCCCGCAGCGGCCGGAACGTCGGGGCATGGCTGTCGTCGGGGGCGACGAGTTCGAGCGCCGTGCGGCTCCGCGTACCGAGCCGCACGGTGAAGGCGCCGCGAGGGCGCCCCTCGGCCCGCAACAGCAACTCCGCCTCGGCGGCCCAGCTGGTCACCGCCCATGGGGAATCGTGATGGGTGGGCCGATCCGGCAGATCCGGCAGGACCGACCGGCCGGATGTGTGGGGCCGGCCGGGCGACGCCATGGACGGTGCCCCGGCGGCACCGCACCGCCGCGCCAGTTCGCCGCTTCGCCCGGAGTCCCAGAGATGACGGTGCAGGTCGAGCCGGAAGCGCCGGTCGGGATGCGGGTGTGGATGGTGCTCCGGGCCGTCGTCCCCGGACCCCTCCCACAGGGCCAGGGACATCCGCTGTCCGGCGTCCGCCCAGGCCGGCGGTGTCCGCACCACCAGCCGCAGCGGCGTGACACCGGAACTCCGGTAACCGGCGAGAGGGATGGTGAGGCCGGGCCGGAGCCGCCCGTCGGGGGCGATCCGGGGCATGTGCCATCGGAGCAGATCCGGCGCCAGCCGACGCAGATCTGCACGAAGGCGGGAGACGAGATCGGTGCCGTGGCGGTCGCGCACGGCGCGCAGATCGAGATCGACGTCGATACGGGCGGCGGCACAAGCCCCCGCCCAGTCACCGACCGCACACCGTGCGGTCGCGGTCTCGATCATGGACGGTGGCACGGCGTACTCGCGCACGCGCTGCCACATCAGCAGGCGGGTCGGAATCCTGTTCGCGAAGTGATGTGCCATCAGCACTCACCTTGCGCGAACGATTCCCCCAATCCGTACAGGGAAGAGTTCATCATCGCCAGCATCGTAACCATCCCGACGGTGATCTGTCAGTCCCCTTGTTACTCCAGTTGCCGTTCGCCATCGTTGCTGGTCAGCGGGATACCTTCGAGCACCCCTGCCTGACGGGCCGCCATGTGGCGGGAGTTCACGCGGCCGGTCACAGCTCCTCCTCCAGCCGAATCGCCTGCCGTAGCGAGTCCCTTGCCCGGTGCGACTCGCCCTCCTGGGCCTCCAGCATGGCCGCCGCGATCGCGTCCAGCTTGCGCTGGAGAGCGTCTTCGGCCCGCCGTTCGGAGTTCTTGAGCAGGGCCAGCATGACCAGGTTGACGGAAGTGAGTACGTCGCCCGCGAAGATCAGCCAGGGAACAGGCAGATGCACCAGGTGGACGATGACCATCCCGGTGATCAGGATCAGACAGATCAGGAAGAAGAGCGGCGAGCTGGTCAGGTTCGAGGCGGCCTCCGCGAGGCGGGCGAACCGGCCGCGGCGGTCGCCGCCCCGATGGGACGGGTGCTGGAAGATCATGCACTCCGTGTTCCCCCGACGCCAGGGATGAGGCACCCCGTCTGTCACTCACGCATCAGCCGGGGGCATCACCCCCAACGGAAACGAGGGCTCCACGGTCTCGTCCGCGCCGGCGAGCTTGCTCATGCGTTACGCGTTCGACGCCCCGCTGATCCGGCAGTGGGCCCGGGAGCCGGGTCGAGCGCTGTGCCCGACGACGCGGTCGTCGGCCGCGTCACCGAGCGCCGGGCCCGCCAGGTGCTGACCACTTTGGGAAGGCGGCTCCGGGAAGGCGGCTCCTGCGCAAGCTCCGCTGCTCCACCACCCGCACCACCAACCTCGTCCAGGCCGTCCTCACCCTGCCTCGTTCGAATGGCCCTGGAAATCCACGGGCCCGATACGACAGGCCAAGCGCCGCAGAACGGAACTCTTGTTCGCCGCGTACCCGTAACGGCACCCGTTTCGGGTCCGTTCTTAGAGCACCAGTACCCCTCGTGCGCCCATCCGGAGGACACCGTGGCTCGCAGACCTGCTCCAGCGTCTCCTTTCACCGCAATCGAACAGAACCGTCCCGGCAGCCCCTCCGCCATGGACGCGTGGCGCGGCGTTGACGCCGCCGCGCTCAGCGCCGCCGGCCCCGGATGCTGCGAGACAGGGGTCCAGACCCGCGGCGGGCCTGGCCGGCGAGCCCACAGCGTGCCGGACCGGTGTGCCGATGAGTCCTTGTCCACGGGGGCCGCCCCGCACCTCACCGCAAACGCGAGGCCCGCGCCGGCGACCTCACCCTTTCCGGGATCGGACCGGTCCCTTCCTCCCGCGACACAGGGACGGTGTGCATGAGGCTGCGACGGAAGCCGGACCGGACCGCGCGCGGGATCTCGGACGCGGAGCGGGAGCTGTACGGGGGCCGGCTGCGCTATGACATGTCGTTCGTGCACCACGAGGGCGCGCTGACCCGGATGGGCTTCGGGAAGATGGCCGCGGCGCTGCCGCGCATGGCGGGGATGGTTCTGCGCACCGGATGGGCCGCAGACCGCCGTGCGCTGGCCGGTGTCGTGGTGGCACAGCTCGGGCAGGGCGTGACCGCCGCCTGGGGCCTGGTCGCGGTCAACAGCGTCCTCACCCAGCTGTTCTCCCGGGGCCCGACCGCGGACAAGCTCCGCGAGGCCCTCCCCTCGCTGGTGGTGCTGGCGCTGGTGTCGGTGGGGGCAGCGGTGCTGGCGGCGTGGTCGACGGCGATGTCCGGCCGTCTGGAGCCGCAGGTGGAACGGGCGGTCTCCGCCCGCTACTACGAGGCCGTCACCCGGGTCGAGGTGGAGGCGACCGAACGCCCGGAGGTCCAACGCGTCCTGGAAGCGGGGAAGTTCGGCACCGACTCCGCTCGCAACATGCTCCGGCTGTCAGTGGGTGTGGGCAATGTGCTGATCAGCATGGTGGCAGCCGCGGCCGTGCTGGCCTCGCTGCACCCTCTGCTGCTGCCGATGCTGCTGGCCATCGCCCTGCCCAAGGGATGGGGCGCGGTGCGCTCGGCCCGCCGCGAGTACACCTCACGGCTGAACTGGGTCGATCACCGGCGTGCCATCGCCTCGCTGCTGGCGTACCTGACCCGGCCGCACGCCGCGGGCGAGATCCGCGCGCACGCGGCCGGTGCCAGGCTGCTGCGCGGCTATGAGGAGATGTCCCGGCAGACGGAAGGCGAACAGCGGCGGCTGGCGCGGGCACAGGCCCACACCGATCTGGCGGCGGGAGGCTTCTCCGGGCTGGCGTCCCTGGCCTGCTACGGCATGCTGTGGTGGCTGCTCACCAGCGGCGCGCTGCCGCTGGCCGTCGGCGGCACCGCGGTCATCGCCATCCGCAACTCCACCGCGCGGCTCACCTCCCTCGTCCAGCAGGTCAACCGCCTCTACGAAGAGACCCTCTTCCTGACCGACACCAAGAACGCCACCGAACTGGCCGCGCGGCACGCCATCCCGCGGACGGGCACGCCACTGCCCTCCCCCGTACAGGCCATCCACGTCGAGGATGTCTCCTTCACCTACCCCGGCGCGGAAACGCCCTCGCTGGAGGGCGTGAGCGTGTCCGTGCGGCGGGGTGAGGTGACGGCGCTGGTCGGGGCGAACGGTTCGGGCAAGACCACGCTCACCAAGATCCTCGCCGGTCTGCTGCTTCCCGCCGACGGGAACGTGTGGTGGGAAGGTGCGGCCGGCAACCGCGTCGAGATCCGCGAAGCGGACCGCACCCAGGTCTTCGCCTCCGTCGGGCTGCTGAGCCAGGACTTCCCCCACTGGGAGATGACCGCCGGCACGAACGTGGCCATCGGCGCCGGAGACCGGCCCCGGGACATGGACCGGATCAAGGAGGCCGCACAGGCCGCCGATGTGAGAACGCTGATCGAGGGCCTGCCCCACGCCTGGGACTCCATCGTCTTCAAAGGCTACGAGCGCGGGGTCCAGCTCTCCGGCGGGCAGTGGCAGAAGCTGGGAAACGCTCGGAGCCGATACAGGAACGCACCGTTCTTCCTCGTCGACGAACCCACCTCCGCACTCGACCCCCATGCGGAAATCGAGGCGTTCGAGGGGCTGTGGACCCTGGCTGACAACGGTGCCGCGGTCGTCCTCGTCACGCACCGGCTCGCCGCGACCGCGAAGGCGGACCACATCTACGTCCTCGACCAGGGCGCCGTCGTCGAAAAGGGCACCCACGGGCAGCTCATGGCCCGCGACGGTGGCCGGTACCGCGAGATGTTCGAGGCCCAGGCCGCCCAGTACGGGGCCGGCCCGGCGCCCGCAGAGTACCTCCCCTCCCCCCGCCGCGGCGCCACCCCCCAGCCCAAGGAGAACCAGTGAGCACGCACCGCGCCCCGATGCCGTCTCAGGGCGAAGCCCGGCGGCCTGCCACCACGCGCGAGCCCGTGAACGCCTCGGCCCTGATCCGCAACGACGAGGGCCAGTACCTGCTGCACCTGCGCGACCATCTGCCGGGCCTGATCCGGGAACCGGGTGCCTGGTCGCTCCTGGGCGGCTGTCGTCAACCGCAGGACCAGTCGCTGGAGGAGACCGTCCGCAGGGAACCGCGGGAAGAAGCCGGCCTGGACATCGCCGTACTGGAACCGCTCGCCATCGAGGAAGCCCGCGGCAGCGACGGTGAGACCGTCCCCATCGCCGTCTACGCGGGCCGGTGGAACGGTGAACCCGCCGATCTCGCGCTGACCGAGGGAGTGATGCTGCACCGGTTCACCCCGGACGTGTTCCCCCGCCCGCGGATCAGCCCCTCGACCCTCGCTCTGGTGCGTCGCCACGCCGTCGGCGGAACCGAGCCCGCCTGCGGCGATACGTCACCACAGGCCGAGCCCTTCGCCTCCGGCGAGCCTCCTGGAGCCCGACAAATGCACCGGCTGGGGCTGGTGGCACCCCGACGCGCTTCCCGAGCAGGTCGTGCCCTACACCCGGGCAGCCATCGAAGGCATCCGAGCGGGACGCCGCTACACCGAGCTGGGCTGGTCATGACCGCCCAGCCGACTCCGGGTGCAGGCCGAACCGGCCTGCACAAGGGCACACTTCCCCGGCGAGCCCCGGGCACGCAAACGGGAGCCGCGCCTGAGACGGCCGCTGCCCGGGCAGCGACGGCCGGCCGGCTTGAGGCCACCGGCGCCCTCGGCCCCGGCCTGGTGCGCGAGGACCTGCGCGCGCTGCCGCGCGAAGTGCACCCCACCCGAGGTGAAGTATGAGCAACGCTCCACAACGGCACACGGAGCCCGTCGACGTGCACGTGATCCTGCGGCGCGAGGGCACGGTGGGCCCGGAGGTACTGCTCTCACGTCGAGCCGGCACCGTGTACGCGTCCGGGCTGTGGCACCTGCCGAGCGGGCACCTGGACGGCCCGCACGAGGACGTCGTCGAAGCGCTGGTGCGCGAGGCGCGCGAGGAGACCGGCGTCGTCATCGACCCCGTCGATGTCCGTACGGCCGCCACAGTGCACCACCGCAGCCCCGGCGGGGACGCCCGGCTCGGGCTCTTCTTCGAGGTCCGGCGCTGGCAGCGCTCACCACACATCCGAGAGCCGCAGGTGTGCGACGCCATGGGCTTCTACCGGCTGGACGAGCTTCCAGCGCCGATGGTGGCCTACTGCCGGGCCGGGCTGGACGCCTACCGCAGCGGTGGACGGCTCGCGGTGCACTTCCAAGAGCCGGGGGACTCGATCGCCTGCAACCCTGCGCAAGACCGGCTCCGCCTCATCCCCGCCACCGGCGAACCGCCCGAGGGGAACCGGCCGAAGACAGCGGTGCGGGAGTTCGCGGAGCGGGCGGTCGGACCCGTCGCCACCTGGACGGACACCTCCTGGTCCCGTGAAACCAGCCAGGTGTGGCGGGCCAGCGGTAGGGCGGGGGGAACGTGGTACGTCAAAGTCCACGCCGGCGACCGCTTCCACGGCCGGGAGGTGACCGCCTACCGGACCTGGATCCCACACCTGGGCGCGGCCGTGCCCAGGCTGGTGGCCGCTGACGCACAACTGCGTGCCATCGTCGTCACCGCGGTGCCCGGCCGCCCACTGCACGGCGCCGTACACCCGCCCGAGGAGCAGCAGCGGCTCTTCCGCCGGATCGGCGCCCTCGCCTCGGCCATCCACCGCAGCGCGTCCTCGCACCCCGCCGCGGCCGACCACGGCCCGAACCTGGGAAAGGTCGACCGTCATCTGCGAGGAGCACGCCCCCACCTCGGCCCAGGAGACGAGGAGTTCATCCGCACCCTCATCCAACGGGCTCAGGATCTGCCGGGCCTGGAGCAGGTGATCACTCACGGGGACTTCCAGCTCCGCAACCTGCTACGGGCCGAGGACGGCTCTGTCACCGTGATCGACTTCGAAAGAAGCGAGCCCGCCCCGGCCGTACGGGATCTGGTCCGCCTCTCCGACGCGTGGGCCGGCCGACCAGACCTCTTCGACGCGTTCCTCACCGGCTACGGCCGCAAGCTCACCCCTCTCGAAGAGCGGCGTCTGGTCACCGACTCCGCCCTCGATTCCCTCTCCGGGATGCGGTTCGGCACCGCCCACGGCGATCCCGAACTGGTTGAGCGAGGGCGCCGCACCCTGACGCACCTCCGCGCCGAACACCGGCTGTGAACGACCGTCTCCCACCGCCCCGCCGGGCGGGACCGCGAGCGCCACATCCAGCAGGATCTTGCCCGGATCACGCACCGCCCGGGGCTTCCGCCATGGCGCCGGTGCTGACGACAACGCCGAATCCAGACCGCTCGGTGACCCGGTACGCCGGGCACCGTGCCTGGTGCTCAGCGCAGCGGGTCGAGGTGCCGCAGGAGCGGTGGCACTTCGCCGTTGCCGGTCATGGCGTCGGCGAGGAGCCTGCCGGTGAGCGGCCCGAGCACCATGCCCCACATCCCGTGTCCTCCGGCTATCTGCACCCGGGGTGAGCGGCTTGGACCGACCAGTGGCAGCCCGTCCGCGGTGCAGGGGCGCGATCCGACCCACTCCTCGTGGCGGTCGTTCCAGTCGATGCCGGAGAACATCGGCCGTGCGGATTCGATGATGGTGCGAATACGCCGGGGATCCAACGGCGCGTCGGGCGCGCGGAACTCCATGCTGCCGGTGACCCGGAAGCGGTCGCCCAGCGGATTGCAGGCGATCCGCTGGCCCGACAGGTAGATCGGGTGCGTGGGCATCACCCGCGGTCGTACCGTGAAGCTGTATCCACGTCCCGCCTGCACCCGCATGCGTACGCCGAAGGGTTGTGCCAGGTCGTTGAGCCAGGCGCCACCGGCGAGTACGACGGCGTCGGCACGTACCGTGTCCGTCGCCTTCGAGGTGGCGGAGGGGACCAACTCGACGCCGGTTTCACCCAGATCGTGGACCCGGGCCACGGAGAAATCCTCGACGATCTCGCCACCCCGGTCGCGGATGTCTTCCGCGAGAGTGCGCATGAATTCGGGCGGGTTGATGAAGCGTTGCCCGTACACCCGCAGTCCGGTGCGGACTTCGGCACTGAGTACGGGCTCGAGTTCCCGCAGCTCCCCACCGGTGACGGTCTCGTACCGGGCCTCGTCGCCGCCGCTCGCGCTCATGTGCGCGAATTCCTCCAGTATGTGCTCCCGGTCCTGACGGTTCCGGCAGGCGATGACGAGCGGGTCGGCGCTCTTCACCGGCGCGCTCACGCCGCCCTCGGCGAGCTGCTCGTACGCCGCGAGACAGGCGCGGTTGAGTTCGTTGAACACCGTCATCGTGCGCTGCCACTGCCGTGCCGTGCAGTTGCGTGCGAACGACAGGAGAAACGACCAGAGTTGCCGGTCGATCGCCGGCGGTATGGACACCGGCGAGGAGCGGTCGAGGAACGACCTGAAGCCGTAGCGCAACACGGAAGGTTCCGGAAGCGGCACGGTGAACGCGGGATTCAGCATGCCCGCATTACCCCAGGAACTGCCCGCGGCAACTCCCGTACGGTCCAGCACGGTCACGCGCACACCGCGTTCCTGGAGGAACCACGCGGTGGAGAGTCCGGCCATGCCGGCGCCGACGACGGCAACATGCTCGGGGGCGGTACGGGTTGTGTTCACGATCACCTCAGAATGCGCTGGAGAGGGAATACGGTCTGCGGGCACCTGTCAGTCGAGAGGTTTTCCGGCGGTCTCCGGCATGAACGCCACAGGAATCAGCGTCACCAACGCCACCAACATCAGGTAGAACGCGGGTATGTTCAGGTTTCCGGTCTTCTCGACCACGAAGGTCATCAGGAGAGGAGCCGTACCGCCGAAAATGGCGAAGGATACGTTGTAGCCGATGGCCACGCCCGTGCCGCGCACCCGGGCGGGGAACAGCGCGGGCAAGGTGGCGGTGGTGGTCCCCAGAATCGGGATGTGGCAGAGCGTGAGAATGAGTATTCCGGCGAGCACGGGGGGCCAACTGGCCTGCTGAATCAGCTGGAAGGCCGGATAGGCCAGCACGGCGTACGCGAGGGCCGCGCCCATCAGCATGGTCTTGCGTCCGACGCGGTCGGAGAGCATGCCCGCGAAGGGAATGGCCACGGTGAGCAGTGCTCCGGCGATGAACACCAGGAACTGCGTGGTCGCCGAGGCCATGCCCAGCTCTTCGGAGAGGTAACTGGGCAGATAGGTGAGCAGCACATAGGTGCCGATGCTGGAGCAGATGACGATGCCCCCGCAGATGAGCACCCGCAGTCGATGCTCTGTGAGTGCCTCCCGGACGGGGGCGCCCGGTTCGGCGTCCTGCTCGACGAGTGCGTGGAAGCTCGGCGTATCCGTCAGGCGCATCCGGAGGTAGAGGCCGATGGTGCCGAGCGGCAGGGCGATCAGGAAGGGGATCCGCCAACCCCAGGATTCCATTGCCGCGTCGGACAGCAGATAAGTGAGCGCGGTGGTGAGTCCCGAGGCCAGCAGAAAGCCGGCGAGTGCCCCGCACTCCAGCCAGCTCGCCCAGAATCCGCGGCGCCGGTCGGGGGCGTACTCGACGACGAAGGTCGAGGCTCCGCCGTATTCGCCGCCCACCGCGAAGCCCTGCACCATCCGGGCCAGGAGCAGCGCGAGGGGAGCGAACACGCCTGCTGTGCCGTAGCCGGGCAGCAGGCCGATGACGCTGGTGGCTCCGGCCATGGTGAGGATCGTCAGCGAAAGTGTCTTCTTACGGCCGATCTTGTCGTTCAGCGGCCCCAGTACAAAGGCGCCCAACGGCCGGACGGCGAAGGCCAGCGCGAAGGTGGCGAAGGATGCGAGCAGTGAGAGACTGGATTCCGACTGCGGGAAGAACACCTTCGCCAGCACCACGGCGAGATAGCCGTACGTGGCGTAGTCGTACCATTCGGTGGCATTGCCGATCATCGCGGCTGTCACCGCACGGCGCTGCATCGCTCTGTCGGTCTGTGGGCGAGGGCCTTTTTCCCGCAGTTCGCTCATCCTGGGCTTCCTGTCCGACTGTTCCGGGTGTTCCGGCGCGTACGCGCCGGAACGGTTCAGGTCATTGCGGATTCACGCTTCGATGATGTCCGCCGGCCCGTGGGTGAGTACTCGGGTGCCGTGCTCCTCCACCACGAAGGTCTGGCTCAGTCCGACCATCGACTTGCCGAAGGAACGGAACGAGCCCGGAATGTGGAACACCATCCCGCTCACCAGAGGTTCGTGATTGTCGGGAGTGAGATAGAACGGGGCACCGTCCATCCAGTGCGGCTTGTGGGCCAGGCCGACGGGATATCCGAAGAGCTGGTGAAACATGACGTCGTCCGGGAGCCGGCCGAGCGCCTTCCCCGCCTGGACGGCGACCTGCGAGGCGGTGACGCCGTCCGCCGCGGTCTCCAGCACGGCGGCGACGGCGGTACGCGCGAGCTCGGCCAGCCGCTGGTCCGCGGCGCCCAGCGCGCCGCCTCGCACCACGGTGCGCATCACCGGCGCGTGGTAGCGCGACCGGGTGCCGGCGAACTCCATGAAGGTGGGCCCACTGCCCAACTCCCGTCCCACCCAGCTCGAATGCGGAATGCCGCTGCGCTGCCCGGTGACGACGAGCGGCCCCCAGGCGGAGGGCGAGTCGGCCTCGGCGTACAGCGCCGCGGCGATCGCGGCGGCCACGGAAGAGTCGGTGGCGCCGGGGACGTGGGTGGCGGCCACTCCCGCCTCCACCCCCCGCTGCGTCACCGCGGCTGCCTCCTCCACCCGGCGCAGCTCGGCGGAGGAGAGCACCAGACGGGCCCGCTCGACGAGGTAGTCGGGGTGCACGACCGTCAGACCGTGCTCGCGCAGGATGTCCAGCGCGCGCGGGGGTGTGGAGGCATGCCCGATCTCGACGCCCACGCGGGCGCCCTCGGGGAGCACCGATGCCGCGTGCTGAAGGAAGAGTTCGAGCCCGACCAGCGCGTCCGCGTAACCGCAGAAGTGGAGATTCCCGGCCACCGAACTGGCCAGCGCCCTGCCGACTTCCAGGTCGGGAAGGTAGAGATGGGTGTCGGAGGCGGTGACCAGCAGCGGTTGGGGAGCCGTCTCCGCTGTGTGATAGCCGCACAGGTACTCCACGCTGGAGGGGCGGAAGACCAGCATCGCGTCCAGCGGCAGCCGGTCCATGCGACCGCGCAGCTCGCTCAGCCGCGCACCGTACTCGGCCTCGTCGAAGGCGGGGCCCTCGGCGGCCCGTACCGCCGCCGCGGACTCCTCGGTGAGCCAACCCGGCGACGGAGCGTTGCCGAGCCGGGTGATGTTCGGGCCGTATCCGCTGTGCTCTGAGGTACCCATGTGACCCTCTTCCTGATGAAGGATTTCCCGTGGCTCGTTCGGTGGCCGCACGCCCTGCCTGCCGCGGCATGCGTGCCGCGGCGGGCTGCGGGACATTCGGGCGGCCTGGTGCTCGTGCTCTCCCCGGCGTGCGGCTACGGGCCGGGCCGCGTTCGGCCGTTTCCCGGCCGTGCCGGCTGTGCTGACGTATGCGAGGGACCGGCGTGATCGCTGAGACAGGTGGATGACGCTGAGACAGGTGGATGACTGAGATCGGGCTGCCCGGGCTGCGCGAGCGAGGTCAGCCGACCTTCGCTTCTCGCTGTGCACGCAGTCTGGTTCACCGAATTCCTTCACGTCTATTGGGAAATCCTTCAGTCATCACTTTAGATTTGGTTAATGGAACTCTCGCTGAACCGTCTCCGGATGCTCCGGGAGCTGGCCCGCTGCGGCACCCTCACCGAAGCGGCGGCGGCGCTCCACTACACGCCCTCCGCCGTCTCCCAGCAGTTGGCGGCGCTGGAGCGTGAGGTGTGTGTGCCGCTGCTGGAGCATGTCGGGCGCCGCGTGCGCCTGACGGAGACCGGGCGTGTGCTCGCGCAACACGCCGAGGAGATCCTGGCCGCCGAGGAGCGCGCCCGGATAGCGCTCGAGCAGGCCCGGGAAACCCTCACGGCCGACCTCACCGTGGGCGTACTGGCGACCCTCGCGGGCACCCTCGTGCCACCCACGCTGGCCACCCTCGCCGAACGGCACCCCGGCGTACGGGTCAAGACCAGGGAGGTCGTACCGGAGGAGACGCAGTCGGCCGTACGGGACGGCGACCTCGACCTGGCGTTCGTGCTGGACTATCCAGCCGCACCCGGCTCCGCCGTCCGGGACAGCGCCCTGGAGTGCACGCTCATCGGCGTGGAACAGCTCCACCTCGTCGCCCCGCACGGGAGCCTGGGCGCACCGACGGATCCCAGGGGGTCCGCCGAGCGGCCTCCCCCGGCTGCCGCTTTGCCGCGGCATACCGGCGAGGACCGTACGGTTTCGGGCGCCCCGGTGGAGCTCGCGGACCTGGCCGAGTGCTCCTGGGTCGCGTCCGGGACCGACACCGAGTTCGGCCGCGCCCTGTTGTCGGTGTGCCGGGCGGCCGGCTTCACGCCGCACATCGCGCATCAGATCGACGAGCAGTCGACAGCGATGGCGATGGTGGCGATGGGTCTCGGCGTCACTCTGGTCGCCGAACTCGCGTTGCCGCTGCGGCCCGTGGGCGTCGACGTCTTCCCCTTCCGCGAGCCGATCAGGCGCCGGATCACCGTCATCCGGCGGACGTCGACCAGGGACCGCCCGTCGGAGCGGGCCTTCGTCCGTGCCGCTCTGGACACGGCCACCTCGCTCCGGTTGCTCAAGGATCCGGCCGACGAAGGCTGACCTCAGCACCGCGACACCGGCCGGGCAGTCCCCGCCCAGGGCAGTCGCGAGCGCCAAGGTCCAGCGGGGTCTTGCCCGGGTCACGCACCGCCCGCGGCTCGCGCCACGGCGCGAGCGCCGCCGGCAATGCCGCGTTCACGCCACTCTTCCGAGCCGTCTCCACCAGCGGGACCGGGGATGACCCCGCGGCGCGGCACGGGCTGCGATCTCCCGGGCACAGCGGATCGGCGAATTGTTTTGGACATGATGAAAAATCCTGGGATCGGCCTTGCCCTCTCAAGATCGCGGTGACTCAATGGGACCGCTTCCGGAAGCTGACCAGCCATCAGATCTGGGGTGCGCACCCACCCCACCCCCACACGAAGGCGGGACTTCATGAGACACGGCAGACTCGCAACAGGCACGGCCCTGAGTATCGGCGCCGCCGTCGCCGGCACGCTCGCCCTGGCACCGAGCGCCTACGCGGTGGAGCCGCAGACCGCCACGATCTCCTTCGACTGCGGAACATGGGGTTCGGGCGAGGCCACGCTCGACGCGACCCAGGACGGCACCGCCGCGACCATCACGGTCACCACCGACGCGATCACTTCACCCATCGACGTGGCGGCCGGCTCCGTCTCCTCGACGCTCACCCTGAGCAAGAACGAGACCGGGACCACGCAGTTCACCGGTAGCGCCAACCCGGCCCTCCCCGCCGGCAGCCCGGTCTCCACCGGCCCACTGGACGGCACGGTCGCCTCCGGCGACGCCCTGGAGGCCCAGTCACTGACGATCACGGTTCTGGGTGTCACCGTGACCTGCGACGCCACCTCCCCGCAGACTCCCGGGCCATTCGTGTTCGACTGAGCGCCCGACCGGGCCTAGGACACCGTCCCGGCACCGGGGCCCCCGGTGCCGGGACGACTGCGCGGCGCACAGCGTGCCACCGGCTCACGCCCCGGTCCCGGCGTCGTGGCCACTCCGGTCCGCAATCTCGTCAGCGTTCCAGCAGGACCCTGACGTCCCAGGCGTTCAGCCTCAGTTCTTCCCCCGCCTGGTGATCCGTGCCGTCGGGCACGTCCCGGACGACGGCGGGGCGCCGGACCGGTACCTCGGCCCAGGACCAGTTGTGCACGAAACGCAGCCTGCGGCCGTCGGGAGCGGTGGCACCCGTGCTGGTGACGCTCTCCTGCCCGAACCTCCAGCCGTCGTCCTGGCCGGGGACGGTCCACCGGAGCAGTGAGGCGGCGAACCGGGTCCGGTACGGTGCCGTCTTCGCCGTAGGCGACGCCCCGAACACGGCGCAGGGGCTGCTGGAGTGCCAGGTGTCGCGTCAGCGCTTGATCTCCTTGATCTTCAGCATGCGCGTGATGACCTTGTCGAGCTCGGCGTCGTCGAAGACCTTCTTCCAGTCGTCGCGGACGATCGATTCGCGGCCGTAGTCCATGGCGATGAGGCAGGCGTCGGAGAACGGGTTGGAGCCCTTGAGCGTGTTCGCGAGCGCGACCTGCGTGTGGCCGAGCAGCATGGCGCGGGCGGCGTTCTCGGGGACGCCGACGGTGTGCACGGTCTCGTGCAGCGCCTCGGTGAGCAGAGCGCCGACCATGCAGGCGATGGTCTCGACAAGGGTCGGCTCCAGGACGGCGAGCTGCTTGACGGTCACCCAGTGGACGTCGACGACCGGGGCGTACATGACGCGGATGACGGACTCGGCGAGCGCCTGCTTGTCGGCGTCGCCGCCCTCGTACGCGGCGACGACCTCCTGCGGCGCGGCGATACCGCCGAAGGTGTCCTGCCACTCCTCCTTGGTGGTGCGCTCCAGGAAGACGGACGGGTGGCAGGGGTGCGCGCAGGTGTAGTGCACGTCGTCGCGGGCGAACAGCAGGCCCGCGTAGGCGGCGGCCGGGTCGAGGGTGAGGACGACGGCGCCCGGCTTCATCAGCGGCACCAGCTGCTCCGAGACGGTGCCAAGGACGATGTCCGGCACCGCGAGGATCACGACGTCGGCCTCCTTGGCGGCGGCGTCGGAGTCGGTCAGCTCGCGGCCGAGCGAGCGGATCAGCTCCTGCCCCTTCTCGGATGCCTCGCTGAAGAGCACCCGGAAGTCGCTCCCGACCAGGTTGTCGGAGACACGCTGGCCCATCTTGCCGGCGGCCCCGATGACGGCGACGGTCTGGTTCGCGGTGGCCATGGTCATTCGCTCCTCAGAAGGGTGTTGCTGGAAAGGGTGCTGATGCTGTGCCGGGTCCACTGGTCTTCGAGGCGGGCCGTCGTGTCGAAGCCGTCGTCCTGCCACGGGAGCCAGTGCTCCACGATCTGGTTGATGCCGCGCTCGTGCGGCCGGACCGCGGCGGTCATGGCGGCGTAGTCCAGCAGGCCGGTACCCAGCGGGCAGCCCGCGTAGGTGAAGCCCACCCAGCCGTCGCGCCGGGTGAAGGCGAAGTCCTTGACGTGGACGTTGACCACGTACGGGGCGGTGGCCTCGACGACGTCGACGGGCCGCTCCAGGCGGGCGACGCTGTTCCCGGGGTCGAGGACGACGCCCAGCCGCCGGCTGCCCACGTTCTCCACCACGGTGACGAGGTCGTCGGTGGAGACCTGCTCGTAGGTCTCCAGGCCGAGGGTGACACCTGCCTCGGTGCAGGCGGGCAGTGCCTGCCGCAGCAGGGTCGTGGCCTCTTCGACGGTCGGCCGGTGGTCGGCCGTGTTCATCATGGAGCGGACGAGCGTGACGTCCAACTGCCCGGCGATATCCAGGTACTTGGCCAGATGTCCGGGGCGTACGCCCCGGGTTCCGAGCTCCAGGGTCAGCCCCAGGTCGCGTGCGGCGTCGCGGACGTCGGCCAGGCGGGCGGCGTCGTAGGACTCGATGGGCGGGTAGTCGCAGATCTGGAAGACCCGGCCGCCGAGCTGATTGGTGTCCACGAGCATGTCCAGGAGGGACAGCGGCTTCGGAGCGCGTTCGGAGATCCGCCAGAAGTACGCGTACGTGCTGATGCCGTATGCCATCACGCCACCGCCGCACGGGGGTTGATCTCGTCGAGGATGTTCCCGACGGCCGACGAGTTGTGCGCGAAGCGCCCCAGGAACAGACCGCCGACCGAACCACCGAGGCGGGTGAGCAGGCCGGGCCCGGCGCTGCCGCCGTAGATGACGGTCGAGCCGGCGTACTGGGGACCGGAGTTCAGCCACTCCGCCAACGCCTCGCACACCGTGGTGATGTGCTCGGGCGAGGCCGGCTCGGGCGCGCCGATGGCCCACTGCGGCTCGTACGCGAGGACGACCTTGCCGCTGAGCCCGTGCAGCAGGCGCGCCGCCTCGGCGACGGTGCGGCGCGCGGCCTCCTCCGGCTCGACCGGGTCCAGTTCACCGACGCACAGGACGGGGGTGAGCTTGTTGCGCAGGGCGGCGGCCGTCTTCCCGGCGACGACCGTGTCGCCCTCGCCGTAGAGGCGGCGCCGCTCGGCGTGGCCGACCTCGGCGTAGCGGCAGCCGATCTCCCTCAGGTACGGGCCGGAGACCTCGCCGGTGTAGGCGCCGGTGTCCTCCGTGGCGATGTCCTGCGCGCCGATGTCGACGCCGCTGCGCGCGAGGACCCCGGCCACCGGCACGATCGCCGGGAAGGCGGGGAGCACGAACAGGCGGGCCGCGCCGCTGGTGACGGCGGGGTGCTCGTCGGCCAGTTGGACGATCTTCCGCGCCCAGTTGAGGGTCTCGTGGTGGCCGAAGTACATCTTCAGGCTCACCCCGAGCAGGACGGGGGCGTTCATCAGGCGGCCTCGGACTCGTTCTCGTAGTCGCTCATCAACTGGACCTTCTCGGCGGACGGCGAGGCGTCGTCGAAGCGGTAGGTCAGCCACTCGGCGGCCAGCCGGCGGGCCAGTTCCAGGCCGACGACGCGCTGCCCGAAGGTGAGGACCTGCGCGTCGTTGGAGAGGATCGCGCGCTCCACGGAGAACGAGTCGTGAGCGGTGACCGCGCGGATCCCCTTGACCTTGTTGGCGGCGATCGCCACGCCCAGGCCGGTGCCGCACACGAGCAGCGCCCGGTCGGCGTCGCCGCGCGCCACCATCTCCGCGGCGGCTATGGCGATCTCGGGGTAGGGGGTGTGCCCGTCGGCGTCCACGCCCACGTCGGTCACGGAGGCGACAAGGTCGCTGGCCTGGAGGTCCTTCTTCAGTACCTCCTTGTACTGGTGGCCGGCGTCGTCGCTGCCGACGACCATCCGCAGCTGCTCACTCATGTGACATGTCCTTACGGGGAGTCAGGGGGTCAGAGGGTTGGAGAGGGTCGGGGTGTTACCGGCGGTGGGCGAGCGCGCTGTGGACGGCGCGGACTATCAGGGCGAGGGAGTGTGCGCCCGCGTCGGGGGTGCCCAGGGACTTCTCGGCGTGCGGACGGGCCCGTCCCATGCGGGGCAGCAGGCGCGCGGTGTCGCTGGCGGCCGTCTCGGCGGCGTCGGCGGCGACGTCCCAGGCGGCGGGCAGCGCGGCGCCCTCGGAGATCTGCCGGCCGAGCGTGTCGGCGAACGGTACGAGGACGTCGACCATCGTCTTGTCGCCGACCTCGGCGCCGCCGGCCTCGCGCACACCGTCGGACGCCCGCACGACTCCGCGGGCGACGGTCGCCGGGGTTGGCCGGTCGGTGTCGCCGAGCGCGTCGGCCATCGAGCGGAGGATGACGCCCCACAGAGCGCCGGAGGTACCGCCGGCCTTGTCCGCCCAGGCGTCGGCGGCCTCGGTGAGCAGGCTGCGGGCTCCGGCCCCCGACTCCTGGGCGCGCAGCGCCGCCTCGTGGGCGCCGCCGGCGCCGCGCTGCATGCCGATGCCGTGGTCACCGTCGCCGGCGACGGCGTCGATGTGTCCGAGTTCGTCGGTGTGCGCGTCGACGGTCTCCTTGATCAGCCGCAGGGCGTCGAGTGCGATGCCGGCGGCCCGGCGGGAGTCGTCACTCGCGCGGTACGGCTCGGGGCCGCTGTCGGTCTCCTGCGACGTCTCCTCCGCGTCGGCGGCGGCCACCTGCGGCACAGCGCCCTTCCGGTAGGCGGGTGTGTCGGCGGGCGCGGTCCACAACGCTTCGAGCGTGTCGTCGAGCCAGGTCACAGAGAGGGAGACGCCGGCCATGTCGAAGCTGGTCACGAGCTCGCCGACCTCGGGATCGACGGTCTGCACGCCCGCGTCGTCGAGCAGCTGGGCCACGCGCCGGTAGACGACGAAGAGTTCCTCGTACTTGACGGAGCCGAGGCCGTTGAGGATCACGGCGGCGCGCTGTCCGCGCGACCCGGCCACGCCGTCGGGGAGTTCCTTCAGGAGGGTCGACACCAGGAGCTCGGCGGCCTCGTCGGCGGTGGGCACGGCCTGTTCGCCGATGCCGGGTTCGCCGTGGATGCCGAGACCGACGGCCATCCGCCCCTCCGGGACGGTGAACAGCGGGTGGTCTGCACCGGGCAGGGTGCAGCCGGAGAAGGCGATGCCGAAGGAGCGGGTGCGGGCGTTGGCGTGCTCGGCCACCCGCGC
The DNA here is from genome assembly GCF_035917675.1 of Streptomyces sp. NBC_01775. Taxonomy (NCBI): domain Bacteria; kingdom Bacillati; phylum Actinomycetota; class Actinomycetes; order Kitasatosporales; family Streptomycetaceae; genus Streptomyces; species Streptomyces sp. NBC_01775. The sequence goes on from NZ_CP109104.1 coordinate 803,585, forward strand.
CACCTCGTCGAGCGGCAGGCCTTGCTCGGCGGCGGCGGCCGTGACCTTGAAGACGGGCAGGTCACCCGCGATGCCACGGCGCTTGTGAGCCTCCTCGGGCGCGGCGCTGGACAGGTCGTCGGCGACGGCGAGGGTACGGGCCGGGATGCCGTCGGCGGCCAGTCGCTCGGCGGCCTGACCGAAGTGCAGGACGTCGCCCGCGTAGTTGCCGTACAGGAGCATGACCCCGCCGCCGGACTGCGCGGCCTTGGCGACCGTGCGGATCTGTAGCGCGGAGGGGGAGGCGAAGACATTGCCCACGGCGGCACCGTGCGCGAGGCCCTGTCCGACCAGGCCGGAGAAGGCCGGGTAGTGGCCGGAGCCACCACCGATGACGACGGCCACCTGGCCGGGGACCTTCGCGGTGGCCCGGACCACACCGCCGGGGACGGGGCGCACCCAGCGGCGATGGGCGGCGGCGAACCCTTCGAGTGCTTCGTCGGCGAAGGCAGCGGGGTCGTTGTACAGGCGGGTCATCGCTGGGTCTCCGCGGGAGCTGAGGGGGCGGACGGGGACTGGGGGGCACGGGAGGCGAGGAAGATCATCAGGGCGGCGGACAGGAGCATGAAGGCGCCGACGAGGTAGAGCGGCACGGAGTAGTCGCCGGTCCAGTCCTTGAGCCAGCCGGTGATGTAGCTGGAGGCGAATCCGGCGATGTTGCCCGCCGTGTTGATCAGGGCGATGCCGACCGCGGCAGCCGCGCCGGTCAGGAAGCGGGAGGGGACGGCCCAGAACACCGGCAGGGCGGCGAAGATCGAACAGGCGGTGACCGTGATGACGGCGACGGTGGCCCCCGGGGAGCCCATGTAAAGGGCGAGGGGGATGGAGACGCCGCCGACGATCGCGGGCCCGGCGACGTGCCGGGTGCGGGTGCCGTTGCGGGTGGCGTGCCGGCTCCAGAAGTAGAGGACGACGGCGGCCGGCAGGTAGGGAATGGCGGTGATCCACGCCTTGTCCATCACGCTGAAGGTGGTGTCGAACTCCTCCTGGAAGCCGTTGATGATGGTCGGCAGGAAGAACGCGAGCGCGTACAGGCCGTAGACGAACCCGAAGTAGACGAGGGCGAGGATCCACACGCGGGCGTTGGTGAAGGCGGCCTTCAGGTCGCCCTTGGCATGCTTGCCCTCGTGACCCGTCTTCTCGGCGTTCTCGGCGGCGAGCTCCGTGGTGAGCCAGTCCCGCTCCTCCGGCGTGAGCCACTTGGCGTCGGCCGGGCGGTCGATCAGGTAGAACCAGGCGACGACGCCCAGCAGGATCGCCGGGACCGAGACGAACAGGAACATCACGCGCCAGCCCTCGAGCCCGAAGAGGCCGTGGTGGCCGATGAGCCAGCCCGCGAGCGGGGCGCCGAGGACCGTGGTCAGCGGCTGGGCCAGGTAGAAGAGACCCAGGATCTTGGTGCGGTGGCGGCTGGGTACCCACTGGCTCAGGTAGAGGATCGCGCCCGGGAAGAAGCCGGCCTCGGCGACGCCCAGCAAGAAGCGCAGCGTGTAGAGCTGCTCGGTGCCGTTCACCCAGGTGAACAGCAGTGAGACGACGCCCCAGGTGACCATGATCCGGGCCAGCCAGCGGCGGGCTCCGAAGCGGTGCAGGGCCATGTTGCTGGGGATCTCCAGCACGATGTAGCCGAGGAAGAAGATCCCGGAGGCGAAGCCGAACTGGGCGGCCGTGAGCGCCAGGTCCTCCCCCATCCCGTTGGGTTCGGCGAACGACACCGCGGTGCGGTCCAGGTAGTTCACGAAGAACATCAGGGCCACGAACGGGACGAGACGGGTCGAGATCTTCCTGATCGCCGACGCTTCGACGGCTGACCTCGGTTTCGCCACGGGCGACGCGGGACTGACAGGCATGGCCACTCCTCGGCTCTCCGGACAGCTCTGTCCGGACTTGGGGCACTCTCGGCACACGAAGGGGGTCAGCGGGGCTGGCCACGCCGGACGGGGCCGATCTGCGATTCACGCTAAGCCCGGTCCAGCAAATTGGTCACCAATTTACCAATGTGGCGAGGATCGCACTTCCTCCTCGCGGTGAACCCTTGACAAAACGGGCGCGATAAGACGCCATACACGCTCCCTGAGCAGGAGCGACGCGCCATCTGGTCTACTGGTGACCGTGACGAGTCAGCCCTCCAGCACCGACGAGCCCCAGCCCGACCTCGCCCAACTCCTGCGCCCCGTCGTACGGGAGTCCTCCGTGAGCGAGGTCGCCAAGCGCCTCCTCGACCACCTCTCCGCGGGCAACATCAAGCCCGGGGCACGGCTGCCCGCCGAGCGCCAGCTCGCCGAGGCGCTGGGGGTGGCGCGCTCCAGCGTCCGCGGCGCGCTGTCCGCGCTCGACGTGCTCGGGATCATCGAGATCCGGCCGGGTTCGGGCTCGTACGTGCGCGAGGGCACCTCGGAGTTCCTCCCGCGGGCCATCAACTGGGGCCTGATGCTGGGTCAGCGCCGCACGCAGGATCTGGTCGAGGTGCGGACCTACATGGAGAGCGTCTCGGCCCGGCTCGCCGCGGAGCGGGCGACGGAGGAGGACGTGGCCCGGCTGGAGGAGCATCTGCGGCACATGCGGGAGGCGGGCAGTGACGTCAAGGCGTTCATCGACGCCGACATCGCCTTCCACCTGGAGTGCGCGGCCATCGCGCGCAACACGGTGCTCAGCGACATCCTGCACAGCATCCGCGCGCTGCTCCAGGTGTGGATGGAACGCGTCAGCGACGTCGAGGGAACCGTCAGCGGCACCCTGTGCGAGCACGACACGATCCTCAAGGCGATCCGCGACCGGGATCCGGAAAGCGCGGACCGGGCGATGGCCGAGCACATGCGGATGGCGAGCGCACGACTGCGCGAATCGGTGGGGTGAGCCCTTCCCCGCACCGCCGCCCGCGGTGCGGCTCCACCAGCGCCCGGGAGTGCGCCCGCTCGACCAGCACGTACTCGTCGAACAGCCCGGTCCCGGTGAATGACTGTCCGCTCAGGAACGTGTCAGCGTGCTCCTCGGCGCCTTGTCCCACCAGCGGATACTTTTCCTGCTCAACGTCCTGTCCTGCGCCTCGCATTGGACATTCGCTGTCCGCGGTCTCTGGGTGTGCCGCCCGCTGCTCCGGGGGCGGCCGGACCGCAGGTCCCGCCCGGTCAGGCAACCGGCGGCCCCGTCAGGTAGGTGCCGTCGCGGTCGTAGGGCCACGGGTTCGCCACGCAGCCGTGCAGCCCCTTGATCTGCTGCATCATCGCCGGAGCGGGCCGGCCCGGCCCGGCACACGTCCGGTGCTGGTAGCCGAGGAAGTGTCCCACCTCGTGGTTGACCGTCAGCGCGTGGTAGTCGGACAGGCTGTGCTGGTAGTACGGGTTGGCCAGCAGCCAGCGCTTGACGTTGACCACCACGTTCTTGCCTACGCGGCAGTTGACCTCGCCCCCGGTGTCGAGACCACCGCGCCCGCACATGCGGTCCACGGTGTCAGGCGTGGCGACGACCACGGTGAAGTCGTGCGCCCCGCCTGTGACCTGTTGAAAGGAGGCCGCGTCACTGGCCGTCCAGCCGCGCGGGTCGGCGAGGATCCGACGCACCTCGTTCGAGATCCCGTCCGGGGTCTGCGCCAGGTTGTTCTCCACCTTGACCTTGTAGCGAAAGAGCCGGCCCGCGCTGCCGATCCGCTTTCCTGAGACCGTCGCCGTGCGGAATTCCCCGGGGCCGTCCGCCGGGTAGCGCGCGTCCGGGTCCACGGCGTCGCCGCTGGGGGGCGGGGAGGTGCGCGGCGACGCCTTGGGTGCGGAGCGGCTCGGCTCCGGGCTGTCCGACCGTGGGGCGTCCTCCGCCACCTCGCCGGGTGTGTGGGACGGCGACGCGGCCACCTCGCCGCCGCCGGCCCGCCCGGGGTGGTGCTCCGGGAGCAGGACACTGCCCACGAGCGCGGCCGAGGCGACCACCGTGACGCCGGACACCGCCAGCAACACGGAGCGTGACCGCGAGCGGCGTCTGCGCCGACGGCCGTGCCCCCGTGACGGCGACACGGCGCGCCAGGCTACGCGCCCCGCCCCGCTGGTGGGGATGACGCCGGTGTTGCCGTACTGCTCATTCATCGTGCCCTGTCCCATCTGCAGAGGCACTCCAACCTCGTGCAGATGGTCAGATGCACGCACAGCGGCGAAAGTTCACGGGGAATCGCACCACTGCTCTCGGCCATGATCCCCGCACGAGTACCTCCACCCAGCCTGACCTGGACGGATGATGATTCGGCACCCGCACGGTCCGGCGTCGGCAATGTGGCCGTCCCACAGCGGCGCACCAAGACGGCTGGCGGGTCGGCACGTTCGCCCGCCTCGGTCCGCGCCCTAGGTTGCGGCTGACCGGGCCCCGTGCCCGCACTCCCCCACGAGCACCACGGAAGGAACCCCTCATGCGAACCTCCGTGCGCACCGCGGCAGCCCTGCTGGCCGCTCTCACCCTCTCCGCGCTGAGCGTCTCCGGTACGTCCTCCGCATCCGACGGGCAGCAGCGCGTCAGCACCGCCGCCCTCGAACAGGTCACCGACTTCGGCTCCAACCCCGGCGCCCTGTCCATGTACCGCTACACACCCGACGGGCTCGGTGCCGGGCGCCCCGTGGTCGTCGTACTGCACGGCTGCACCCAGAACGCGGCGACGTACTTCGACGGCTCGGGCTGGCAGCAGGCGGCCGACAAGCACGGTTTCACCGTCGTCGCGCCGCAGCAGGAGACGGCCAACAACGCCAGCCGGTGCTTCAACTGGTTCCAGTCCGGCGACACCGAGCGGGGCAGCGGCGAGGCGCTGTCCGTGCGGCAGATGGTGGACCGCACCGTACAAGACCTGGGCGCGGACCCCTCCCGGGTGTACGTCACCGGGCTGTCCGCCGGCGGCGGGATGACCTCCGCGCTGCTCGCGGCCTACCCCGACACCTTCGCGGGCGGCGGCGTCATCGCGGGGCTGCCACACGGCTGCGCGGACTCGCTGCCCGACGCGTTCGGCTGTATGAACCCCGGCGTCACCAAGTCCCCGCCCGAGTGGGGCGACCTGGCCCGCGCCGCCCACCCCGGATACGAGGGGCCCCGGCCACGCGTCTCGGTCTGGCACGGCACGGCCGACACCACCGTCGCACCCCGGAACGCCACCGAGTCCGTCAAGCAGTGGACGAACGTCCTCGGCGCCGACCAGACCGCCGACGCCACCCACCAACTGCCGGGCGGCACCACCCAGTCCGACTACCAGGACGGCAACGGGCAGGTGGCGGTGCGCAGCTATCAGGTGGACGGGATGGGCCACGGAACGCCCGTCAAGCCCGGCGAGGGGTGCGGAAAGGCGGGTGCGTACTTCCTGGACACCGTCTGCTCGACCTCCTACCTCACCCGGGACTGGGGGCTGAGCGGCTGAGCCTTGGGCTCCTTTTCAGGGTGACCGCTGCCGCCCCCGACCAGCCGGTCATCCTCTACGACTTGAGTACCAAGTCTGTGATCTCGCCCACTTCTCGTCGACCGGCAAGGGGACTCCATGTGCGAACTGTTTCCATTGCGGGGCGAGTTACCTGCGGGTGGCTTATCGACCATGGCAGCACAGTGCCGCAAGGAGTTCCCATGAAGAAGAAATCAGCTGTCTCCGCCGTGTCCGCATTCGGCGTCGCCCTGGGCGGTGCGGCCCTGGTAATCACCGCACAGGGATCCAGCCAGGCGACCCCGGCACCCGCGACCAAGACGGCGACCACCAGCGAGGCGGCGGCCAAGGCCGACGGCGACAAGGCGAACGTCAAGGAAGCCCGCGCCAACGACAAAAGGATCGCAAAGGGCGGCGAAAGGGGCGGCCTGCACGTCGAGGAGTTCAGCGACCAGAACGGTAAGGCCGCGTCCGACACGGCATTTGATAAGTGACCGACCGACGAATGGCTGGTGCGTGACGGAAAAGTGAGGGAAAGGTGACGCAGCAGCACCGAGGCGTCCGGCGGGCGGCGTTCCTCATCGGCGCCGCCCTCCTGGGCATCCACTTCACCTTCGCCGCGCTCTCCCAGGCCCCGCTGAGCCCGGCGAAGGTGCGCTACCACGAAACCGTCAGCGCATATCTGGAACCGTATTTCGCACAGAACTGGATGCTGTTCGCACCCGACCCGCTCACCGAGGACCGGGGCATTCTCACGCGGGCGAAGTGCGCCGACGGCAAGGTGACCAGTTTCTACGACGTCACCACCCCCTACCTCAAGGAGGAACAGGGCAGCCTCCTCTTCCCCTCGCGGATGTCGCGCCTGGTCACCACCGGACTTGAAAGGTTCAACGACAGCGACGCTCTGGTGGATCGCGTCCGCAAGAAGTCGCGGAACGACAAGAAGCCGCTGCTCCCGCGACTGCCCCACGAGAAGAAAACCCGGCAGGAGTCCATCGCGTTCCTGTCCCGCTACTCGCTGGATCAGACAGCCCGGATTCCGGGGGCCTGCAAGGGGAAGCCGCACGCCGTCCAGGTCCGCATGTACAACCACAGACTCCCCCCGTGGTCACAGCGCAACGCCCCGAAGGCGTCGAACGGGGACAAGGTCGAGGTGGAGGACCTCCCCTGGCGGAAGACGGAGTTCCTGCGGTGACGGCATCGGAATCAAAACCCATGGCGGGTCCGGGAGCCGGACTGCTGGGCACCCTGGACACCTGGTCCAGCCGCCCGCTGAGCATCCTCGGCGTATCGGCGGCACGCGCCGTACTCGGCCTGGTCGGCTTCATGTACTACGTGAGCCAGTACGCCGACCGCCACTATCTCTTCGGCCCCGAGGGCGTCCTGCCCCACGACGAATTCCTCCACGAACTCCGCGAGTCCGGCACCTTCAGCCTCTACGCGTGGAGTTCCTCCCCCGCTTGGGCCGAATTCGTCTTCCACGCGGGAGCACTCGCCGCGCTGGCCGTGCTGCTGGGTATCGGCGGACGCGCCGGCCTCGCCCTCCACTGGCTGTTTCTCTGGTCTCTCTACCAGCGCCAGTCAGCGCTTCTCGACGGCGGCGACAACCTCGCCTATCTCGTCATCCCCATGCTGCTGCTCACCCGCTGCTACGACCGGCTCGCCCTCTCCACCGGCCTGTCCCGCCGCCTCACACGCCACTTCCCCGGCAGCGTCAGGGCCCTCGAGGCCCCGCTGCACAACCTCGGGGTCCTCGCCATCACCGCTCAGATCTGCCTGGTCTACATGGTCAGCGGCCTGTACAAGGTCCATGGCCAGGTCTGGCAGGACGGCACCGCGCTCTTCTACATCCTGAGAGTTCCCGAATTCACCCAGCCCGGCCTCTCGAACCTCGTCTACGACAACGACCTGCTGGTCTATCTGGGCACCTACGGCTCCGTCCTCTTCCAGGTCTACTTCCCGCTGGGCATCCTCGTCCCCCGCCTCCGCCCCTGGGCAGCCGCCGCCTCCATCGCCTTCCACCTCTCCATCGCCCTGCTCATGGGCCTGACCAGCTTCGCCCTCACCATGATCGCCTGCGACCTGGTCTTCCTCACCGGCCCCTTGGAAAAGACACTCACGCTCTGCCGCCGCGTGCACGAGCGGCTGCGACAGAACCGAGAAGACCGGCATCACGAGGGCGGCGGACCCCACCAGGAGGAGAGCGGGAGCGAGAGCGAGAGCGCGCTCGCACGCCGCCGAGGGCGCGAACGCTCCCCCGGGGAGCGGACGACCAGCACTCCAGGGAACTGAGCGGCTGACCGGGCAGTTCCCCGGGCGGACAGAGCCGCACAAGCTGAAGGCCGAGCCAGGAGCGTGAGCCGTCGACAGTCGACACCGCTCCCGCTTAAGGTCCGGTAGCGGATCAGGACGAGTTCCCGCACATGGGCGCCGAGTTCTGCGTACGAGGGAGGCCGACCGTGACCGTGCCGCACGCCGAGCACCAGGACCAGGGCGACCAGCGCCGCCGGTACCTGCGCTATGTCGCGCTGGGCGACAGCACGACCGAAGGTATCGGCGACGGTGACGAGGAGTCCGGGTACCGCGGCGTGGCCGACCGGTTCGCCGACCGCCTCGCGGCCACCTCCCCGCAGCTGCACTACGCCAACCTGGCAGTACGAGGATGTGGCACCGACCACGTCCGCACCGTGCAACTACCGGCAGCGCTCGCCCTGCGCCCCGATCTGGCCACCGTCGTCGCGGGGGTCAACGACTTCCTGCGGCCCCGGTACGACGTGGACCGGGTCGCGGGGCACCTGGAGGCGACGTTCGCAGCGCTCACCGCCGCCGGGACGCACGTGGTCACCCTCACCTTCCCCGACATCGGGAAGATCGCGCCCCTCGCCCGCCCGATCGCCTCCCGCGCCCGCGAGCTCAACACACGTATCCGTGACGCCGCCGCGCGGCACGGCGTCACCGTCGTGGACACCGCTTCCCACCCCGTCACCGTCGACCCACGCCTGTGGAGCGCGGATCGGCTGCATCTCTCCCCGCTCGGGCACGACCGCTCCGCTGCGGCCTTCGCACAGGCGCTCCAGCTCCCCGACGCCGACGACTCCTGGACCCTCCCGCTCCCCGTGCTGCCCGCGCCGAAGCCGTGGCAGGCCCTCCGGGTGGAACTCCACTGGGTCGCCACCTTCCTCGGCCCCTGGGTCCTGCGCCGCCTGCGCGGACGCTCCTCCGGCGACGGCCGCACCCCCAAACGGCCACAGCTGACACCCGTCGCGGCCACCCCACCGCAGAACCGCACCGCGCACTAGCCTCGCGCTTTCGACACCGCCGTCGGCGGTCGCCTGCTGGTGCACGAGGGCGGGCCGCGCCGCCTCGCCCACGAACTGTTCGCCGCCTGGTCGGCCGAGTCCGTACCAAGCGATCTACGGACGTGCCCCCGGCCAACCGAGTTCCCCGAAGCCCGCGGGCGCCGGGGAGAACGCGGGCGCAGCGCCGTCGGACGTCATCGATGCCCCGAGGCGACCAGCTGATTGACCCAACTGGGCCGCGTACGCTGCTGCTTCTCACCGCCGGAGGCCCGTTCCTGGGACCCGTGGTTGAGGCCTTCCGTCACGGAAAACGCATGGTAGCGTCCGTATACACACTGTATGCGAGGTCTGGGGGTTGCCGTGGCGTCCGGTCGGGAGAAGGCGTACGCGTATCTCAAGGACACGGTGCTGACGGATCCCGAGATGCAGGGGGCCTTCCTGTCGGAGCAGGAGCTGGCCGACCGCATCGGCGTCTCCCGCACCCCCATCCGGGAAGCGTTGCTGCTGCTCGCGGCCGAGGACCTGGTCGAGCTCGTACCCAAGCGGGGCGCCCGGGTGGCGTCTTTGACGGGACGGGAGATCCGCGAGCTGATGGAGCTGCGGGGCATCGTCGAGCGGTACGCCGCCCAGCAACTCGTCTCCGGTGGCCGGCCGCCGGTGGAGGAGCTGCGGTCCCTGCTGGAACGCCAGCGCGAACTGACCGGCGTCGAACAGGCCCGGGAGTTCATCGCCGTGGACCACCGGTTCCACTCGGTACTGGTGTCGGCCGTGGGAAACGCCCTCCTCGACCGGCACTACGACGGGCTGCGCAGCCGCCAGGTGCGCGCGGGCGTGGTGGCCGTCTTCAGCCAACAGGGGCGCCAGGAAGGTGTGCTGGAAGAGCACGGGGCCATCCTGGACGCCCTGGCCGCCGGCGACGCGCAGTCCGCGTGTGCCGCGATCGACCACCATCTGGAGTCGACGCTGAAGGTACTGCTCGCGGGCTAGTGCCGTGACCGGCAATGTTTGCCCGACAAGGAGCGTCGTCGTGGGGGCACCGCCCGCGCGAGCGGAGCCGAGCGTGGGGGAGCGTGCGATCGCAAGGCGGCCGGAAGTCCTTGATCGGGGTCTGCCCTGCTCTGGGGGCACCTCCCGGCCGAAGGCCGGGGGAGAAGCTGAGAGCTCGGGGAAGGAGCTACCAGGGCTTTTGGCCAACGCCGCTGGGGGCACCCCCTGCTCGGAGAGCTTGGGGGAGTGCGTGCCGGGCGGCGCGACGGGGCAAAGCTTGCCGGGAGGGGCACTAGGTCGTGTCTCTTTGATGGGTTGGTTCAGTTGATCGGATGTGTCTGTCCGGTTGGTGATCACTGATGCGATGTGGGACCGGATCGAGCCGCTGATGCCGGCCGAGCCGGTCCGTGGACGGCGGTGGGCCGATCACCGCCGCACCCTTGAAGCCATCGCGTGGAAGTACCGCACCAGCTCGCCCTGGCGAGACCTGCCCGACGAGCTCGGCTCGTTCCGGACCGCTCACAACGGCTCATCAGATGGGCTGTCGACGGCACCTGGGAGAGGATCCTCGCCGCGGTCCTGGCCGACCGCGCCTACTCCTTCCGTGCCATCGCCTACCAAGCCGCACTCCACCTCGCCGGCATCCTCATCTGGACCCGACCCTGACCAAAGAGACAGAACCCAGGACTCCGGGGCCGGATCCTGATCCTGCCCAAGAGGGCCGGAAGATCACATCAATTCCATGAGGATGTCGGCGCGGGCATAGTAGTCGGACACGGGGAGACGGTCGCGGGTGATTCTGACGAACCCCGCGTCCTCGTAGAGGTGAATGGCGGGGGCCAGCTTGGTGTTCGTGCCGAGGAACAGCCGGGTCCCACCGAGCGCCCGGGCGCGGTCGATCGCTGCGGCTATGAGTCGGCGACCGATGCCGCGTCCTTGCACGGCGGGAGCCACGGCCATCTTCGCCAGCTCGAGCACGGCATCCGGATAGGCCAGGAGTGCGATGCAACCGACTACAGTTCCGCTGCCCGATTCGCGCGCCACGAGCACGTCGCCGCCTGGGGCCACGATGCGGCCGAACGGATCGCCGAGCACAGCTCGGTCCTCGTTCTTCAGGGTGAACAGGTGCGAGATCCACTCCTCGTTCAGCGCGTAGAACGCGTCGGCATCACTTTGTGAGGCGATTGAGGAAACCATGATCGGGGCGGAGGCGTGCGGCATAAGGCGGGTTCCCTTCCGGTGTGGCTCCCGCAGCTTCTGGTCGGCCTGGGCGGCATCTGCGGAATGCATGCCACGGAGGGCCGGCAGAGCGAAGCAAGAGAGATCACTGCCATCCTCTTCGACGGCCTACGTTTCGGCGCTCGACCGGCAACCTGAGCGGCCTTCTGGCAGGATGTCAAGCCCTGGGCTTTGCAGAGACTGCGTTAGCTGGTTTTCTGGAGTGACGCAGGGGGTCCGACCGCGAGGTGATGGGCGGCCTTGTGTTCGGCAGGGGTGACGTGGCCGAGCTCCCCGTGGAGGCGTCGCTGCTTGGATCAGCCGATGTACTCGGCGACGGCGACCTCGACGTCGTAGATGCCGGTCCACGGCCCCTTGTTGCGGATCAGTTCGGCCTTGAACAGGCTGTTGAACGTTTCGGCCGCCTCCCGCGTACCGCGTACCGCTGCGGAATTCCCTTACGCTGCCGACGATGCCGACAGCGTAAGGGTTCAAGGGGACCCGCCCATGCCCATGTATCTGTGCGCGTCAGGCCGCAGGCTTCGCCACTTCCGCTTCTGCGGCACGGGCGAGGCGTTCGACCCAGTCCTGGTGATAGTGGTAGAGCGCACCGGGACGCTTATGGCCGAGCTCATCGAGGAAGAAGGGGCCCTGCTGCGTTTCCTCGGTCAGCACGTGACAACCATTGTCTGTGGGCGTGATTACCCAACCGTGGTACGCGCTCGAACCGGTTTCGTCGCCGTCGACTTCCGTCTCCCACGAGAGCCTGGTGAAGGGCTCATACTCCGTTACGTTGAGAGTCATGGGAAATCCAACCGTCACCCGGCTGTACTTGGTTCCGAGCGCCAGTACCGACTCACCGTCCAGGATCTTGACGTGATCTTCGGGAGGAAAGTAGCTCGACCAGTTCTCGGCGTCGACGAGCAGCTTCCATACCACTTCAGGTGGCGCCTTCACGTCGATATCGTTGAGCGCGTAGAGAGCCGACAATTTCGGGTCATACCGTTCGGGCCAATTCACCTTGTCATACATCGGACACTTTTCCTTTCTGAACGTTTCGGAGATAATGCTCCAATGCACCAACTGCCGCCTTGGGTGTCTGGATGGACAGGTCCGTTCACCGGGCTGAGCCCGAGCTGCTTCGGGAAGTCGGTCACTGCGGTTCGATGTGAGGCTGCGGGTGATCCGCAGCGAGGTCGACCCTGGCGCTGTCGCTGGAGGACCGCATCCTGCTGGCTACTGAATCCCGCCTCCACTCGTCCGCCATACCCACGAGTCAACCGGGGCGATTTTCACGCTCGATCGCTACCTTGGCGAGCCCCGCGAGAAGATTCTCGTGTGTGCGCCAAAAAACTTCAGGGTCCTGCTTCGCCAATTCGATCCAGAGCGGGCCCCGCATCGTCTCTTCGGTCCAGAGGTGGCTCCCGTTCGGCGTGAGTGTGATGATCCAGGCGTGGTAAGCCCTGGACGCTTCCGACACCTTGGGATAACCACCCCAGGCGATACGCGTCACAGGTTGGTACTCCTGTACGGATGCGAAGACGTCTTGGCCGGCCAGGTTGGTTTCGAATCGAGTTCCGAGGCTCAGCGAGTCATGGCCGTCAAGCAGTTGGACATGTTCCACGCCTGGGTAGAAGGTGGGCCAGGTTTGGGGGGCCACGAGCAGGGACCAGATCGTTTCAGGAGAGGCTTCGACCTCGAGCTCGTTGGTGAAGTGGATCGGGGAGCGGCTGGGCGCCATGACCTCCGGCCAATTTATTGCTTCAAACATGAAAGCTCCAGACATTGGACCGCTCCCTGGCGGGGATGCCCGATCGAGGGAACGCGCAAAAGAAGTACTCTGCTACTTCTCGAATTCAGGATGCGCGTTGCATTGCCAGTCGAAATGGGGGAACGCACGCAAGCGTATTCGTGACGATGGATACGCCTCGCCCAGGATTCATCTGGGCTGAACAGCTGCATTCGAGTGGAAACTCCGGAAGTGCATACCTGTCCTGTGGGCAGAATGCACTGCCCAACCGGTTCGTTCAGAGTTCACCGGGAACGGCAAACCGGTAAAATACGCCGCCGGCCGGCTGGATGCCCATGAGAAGCCAGACCGCGTTTTCGAAGTCGCGGGCTCGTGAGAGGTCTCCGACGCGCACCGGGTCGTAGCCGGCGTCGCGGATGAGCTGCTCGGTGACGTCGAGGGCTCCCTCGTCAGCGACGTACCAGTTGCTCGGCCGCACTCGCTGCTTGCGCACTTCGCCGTACAGGGCTCCGAAGTTCATGTTGAAGCTCTTGGCCACCGGGGCGTGGGTGAAGGACTTCACCTCCTCGGCGTATGACGGAAAGTTGCCATGACGTGCAGGCATGATGTTGGTCGCGTCGATCGCGATCTTCCCCTCGAGCCCTGTCACCTTGCTCAGGGCGTCCGAGATCGTTGCGCCGGGTACTGCAACCAGGACGGCGTCGGCGTCCGAGGCATCCCCGCCGTCACGGCCGAGCTCTTCGACCTCGTGGCCTGCGGCCCGCCACAGGGCGGCCAGTCCTCCGCCGATCATTCCTCTTCCGATCGTGACGATCTTCATTCTGTGTCTTCCCTCGGTTGAACGGTGACGTATGCCGGTCGAACATGGATGGCGCTTCACGCGCGGCTGACGGCCACCGAGTCTCTGACGGCGTCCAGACCGGCAGCGTGCGGAACAACGGGCTCGTATCCGAGCTCGGCTACGGCCTTGCCCGTCCGCAGGGTGCACTGCTGCCCGAGGAACCATCGAGCGGGAACGGGGACCTCGCGGGCGGCGGTCTCGGCGTCCAGGTCGGGGATCGGGACATCGACGCCATAGATCTCGAACTGGGCTTCCAGGAACTCGCGCAGGACGACGCGGTGCCGGTCGGTGACGAAGTAGGCCTGACCTGGTCGGCCGCGCTGCCACCCGAGCATGAGCCCCTCGGCAGCGTTCTCGACGAACGTGACGTCGGTCGTGTGCCGGCCTCCGCCGATCCAAGCGAACTGCCCCGCCTTCGCCGCAGCTACCAGGCCTTCGACGAGGAAGCTGTCGGGACCCCAGACGAACCTCGGGCGGATCGACACCGTGGCGAAGTCCGGGGCATTCGCATCGAGCACGATCTTCTCGGCCACGGCCTTCACCGCGCTGTAAGCGGCTTCCGAGTCGGGCCGCAGCGGCGCGGTCTCGTCGACGTCCACGAGCGGGGCACCGGCGAGGAGCGCGGCTTCGCTCCCGCAGTGGACGAACCGTGGAACCTGCGCGTAGCGGGCCGCATCGACGGCTGCCTGGGTCCGCGAACCGTTACAAGCTGATGACGCTCACGGTCAGCGGTGACGTCCGTCTCGGCAGCGAGGTGGAACACCACATCACTGCCCGTCAATTCGTTGCGCCACGTGCTCGGGTCGGTCAACTCGCCCCGCACGGGCTTGGCGCCCAGCGCCGAGACCTTTGCAGCCGATGTCTCACCTCGAACCAGAACACCCACCGAATGCCCCTCGTCGAGGAGCCGGCGCACCAGCACCTGGCCGATGAACCCCGAACCGCCCGTGACGAACGCCTGTGCCATGAATTTCTCCCTTCGCTCTGTGCGAGCCCCTCTCGCCTGCCTTGAGCGAGAGGGTGTCGTGGGTTAGAGCAATCGGAGGTCCAGAGGTCTTCCCTCGACTTCATTCATGCTTTGAAGGCTTGCGATAAAATTTTTGGATGGCTTCTCTTCGGGCACTGGAGTGCCTCGTCGCGGTCGCGGATTCCGGGTCGATCACACAGGCCGCACAGCTGCTGCACTCGTCGCAACCCGCTGTCTCTCATCAGCTCGCTTCGTTGGAACGCGAGACCCGAACGCTCCTGCTTCGCCGCGAGCCCCGAGGGGTCAAGCTCACTCCTGCGGGGCGTGCCGCCGTCGCGGATGCCAGACGAGCGATCGAAGCAGCCGCCTCTGTGGTGAGGTCAGCACGTGCGGCGGGTCAAGCGGCTGGAGGGGTCTTGCGGTTGGCCTGTGCGCAGAGCCTCACGGTGCCGCTGCTCGCTGCGGTCATTCGCCAGTGGCATCGCCGCTACCCAGAGGTCGCGATCACGCTGCGCGAGTCCACGGCGATGGACGAGGCGCTCGGTCTCGTCGACTCCGACGAAGTCGACGTGGCGGTGCTGACGGCTCCCTCGGCCGGCCGCTTCACGATCACCCCGGTCGCCGAGGAGGAGATCGTGCTGGCGGCACCCAGCGGCCACGTGCTGGCCGGGCAGTCGGCTGTACGCCTTGAGGACCTTGAAGGTGCGCCGCTCGTTCACTTCACACCGGTCAACGGCCTCAGCGCCTGGCTCGACCAGTCCTTCGCCCGTGCCGGAGTCCACCCGGAGACGGTGATGAGGACATCGGTGACTGCGGCGGCACCACAGCTCGCGGCTGCCGGTCTCGGGATCGCCGTGTGCCCCGTGAGTGCGGTCAGCCATGGCTTTCCGGGAGCGGTGCGATCGTTCTCGCCGCGGTGGGTCAGGCAGCTGGTGGCGGTGACGTCCGCGGAACCGGACCCGCTCGTCGCGCGATTCATCGGCGACCTGCGCAGTCGCGGCATGCGTGTGCCTCACAGCGTGCGGACTCAGCTCGCACAGGACGGTCCTCCGGCCGAGACACCACGACCGTCCTCCTGAAACTCGCCGCGCAGCCGGCGACCAGGTCGAGCACGGCCTTGAACGCACGGTTGCGCCGACGGGGTATGGGCGCACGTCAAACGCAGCCTGGCCAACCTCGCCGTGGTCGCCCACGACCGGCTTGAGGCCATCGTCCGCAACCGGCTCAAACGGCTTCAGTACCGGCCCGACACCCTCAACGGGTTCATAGCCGGCACCGGCCTGACCCTGAACATCCCAGAGTCGCCCAGACCGGCCGAAGTCAGGTGGCGCGCCCAGCCACAGCCTTCTGCAACACGCTTCAGGGTCTCTCGTTTGGATCTTCGCGGCTCCTGTCGTCGCCGGGCGGGCTGTCCGGGTAGGTGATCACGAGCATCGTGACGCCGTCCCGTGCGGTCCAGGGGCCGTGCGGCATTCCCGGTGGGCGGCAGGCGTACATCCCCGCGGTGAAGGTCCGGCCGAGCGTCACGTCGTGCAGCGCTCCCTCGAGGAGATAGACCTCCTCCCAGAAGTCGTGGCGCGCCACGCCCTGGCCCGAGGTGTCGGTGCCCGGCGCCCAGCGCACGAGCACGGTCCGGCGTCCACGGCCGGGGTCCTGCGCCAGGACGCGCTCCTCGACGCCGGGGCCGGCGCCGGCCGGGGTGTGCCACGGTCCGTCCGGGAGGTGGAACTCCAGCTCGGGCTTGTTCATCGCCACGCGTCCGGCCGACGGTTGGCCAGCACGGAGGTCTTCTCCCGGACCGCGGTGACCTCGTCGGCGTCCAGGTCGGCCACCAGCAGCTCCGGTTCGGCGCCCGCAGCGTGCCGGACACTCCCGTCGGGCCCGACGACGCGGCTGTGCCCGATGCCCGTCGGCGCGGCGCCCGGCCCGGTGCCGGGGTCCGCCTGGCCGACGGCGGCGAGCCAGACGGTGGCGTCCAGGGCGCGCGCTCGCACCAGCAGCTCCCACTGGTCGAGCTTGCCGGGCCCCGCGCCCCAGGAGGCCGCCAGCAGCGTGGCGACGGCTCCGGCGTCGGCGTGGGCCCGGAACAGCTCCGGGAAGCGGACGTCGTAGCAGGTGGCCAGGCCCAGTCGTACGCCGTCCACGTCGATCACCGTGGTGCCGGAGCCCGCGGCGACGGTGTCGGACTCGCGGTAGCCGAAGGCGTCGTAGAGGTGGATCTTGTCGTACGAGGCTTCGACCCCGGGTCCGGTGGCCAGCAGGGTGTTGGCCACCCTGCCTGCCGGGGCCGGGGTGAACATGCCTGCCACGACGACCGTGCCGGTGGACCGGGCGATCTCCCGCACCCCGTCGGCCCACGGCCCGTCCAGGGGCTGGGCGAGCGGGGCCAGCGGAGTGCCGAAGCAGGCCATCGACGCCTCGGGGAAGACGACGACGCGGGCTCCGGCGTCCGCGGCGCGCCGCGTCCACTCCTCGATGAGCCGGAGGTTCTTCTCAGGGTCGGGGCCGGTGGTGAGCTGGCTCAGGGCGATCCGCATGGTGCGGCTCCTCCGTTCCGGGATCAGCGGGGTGTGGGGTCAGCGGGGAGAGTGGCGCCTGCTGCGTCCCGGGCTGTCGGTGCGGCGAGCCGGTCGTCCTCGTCGACAGCGGCTTCGGGGCCGCGTCCCAGGCAGACCCCGGCCAGGGAGACCGCCGAGGCGATCGCGATGTACGCGGCCAGCGGTACCCAGGTGCCGTAGGCGCTCAGCAGCGTGGTGAACAGCAAGGGAGCGATGGCGCCGCCGATGATCCCGGCCAGGGTGTAGGCGAGGGATGACCCGGTGTATCGCAGCCGGGGCGAGAACTGCTCGGCGATGAAGGCGGCCTGCGGTCCGTAGAGGCAGCAGTGGATCACCAGGCCCACGACGACGCCAGTGGCGAGCGGTATCCAGGTGCCGCCGCCGATCATCGGGAAGAACACGAAGGGCCACACACCGGCGGCCACTGTGGCGCAGCCGTACAGCAGGCGGCGATTGATGCGGTCCGAGACGGCGCCGGCCAGCGGCATGAGGAAGACCTGGAGCGAAGAGCCGATGAGGACGGCCGCGAGGGCGGAGCCGCGCGACATGCCGAGTTCCTCGGTGGCGTACGTCAGGACGAAGACGGTGAACAGGGCGTACAGCACGTCGGGGCCGACGCGGCAGAGGATCGCGGCGATCAGGGCGCGGGGCTGGGTGGTGAAGACCTCACGGATCGGCGCCTCGGGCCGGGTGTGCTCGGCCTCCATCGCCTTGAACACCGGGGTCTCTTCGAGCTTCGCCCGGATCCACAGCCCGAACGCGACGAGGACGCCGGAGAACAGGAACGCCACGCGCCAGCCCCAGGACTCGAACTGCGCCTCGGTCAGCAGCGCGCCGAGGGCGGCCAGGACACCGTTGGCCAGCAGGTTGCCGGCGGGCGGGCCGACCTGCGCGGCGGACGCGTAGAAGCCCCGCCGTCGTGGGTCCCCGAACTCGCTGGACAGCAGTACCGCGCCGCCCCACTCGCCGCCGACGCCGACGCCCTGGGCGAAGCGCAGCACGACCAGGGCGATCGGGGCGGCCACGCCGACCGTCGAGTACGCGGGCAGGATGCCGATCAGGAAGGTGGCCACGCCGATGAGCAGCAGGGTGGCGATCAGCACCTTCTTGCGGCCGATCACATCGCCGAGGCGACCGAAGACGAACCCGCCGAGCGGGCGGGAGACGTATCCGACCGCGTAGGTGGAGAACGCCAGGAGTGTGCCGGTGAGCGGGTCCTCCGAGGGAAAGAACAGGTCGCCGAAGACCAGGGCCGCGGCGGCGGAGTAGACGGCGAAGTCGTACCACTCCAGGGCCGTGCCGGTCAGGCTCGCGACGAAGGCCCGGCGGATGCCGGACTGCTTCTCGGACGCCTTCGCCTCGTCCTGCGGGGTGTCGTGCATGGTTCCCATCCTTGCTCGGAGACATCGACCTTCCGGCATACTTCTTGTATACAGGAGGTATGCGCAAGCCCTGCGCGTGAAGTCAACCGCGGAGAAATCCGGATCCGCGTGCCGTCACCCGATCTCTGGGAGTGCCCTCATGGCCGTGCTGACCTTCGAACTTCCCGACGGATCGACCCGCGAGGTCGACGTCGTCCAGGTCCTCAACGCCGGGTACGCCGGGCGCAGCCAGGAGGATGTCGCCGCGCACGTCGCGGAGCTCGCCGAGCTGGGCGTGCCCGGCCCGTCCGTGACGCCGGCCCTCTACCCGGTCTCCCCCTACCTGGCCCAGCAGACCGACCGGATCCAGGCACAGCACGGGCACACCTCCGGTGAGGCGGAGTGGGCCCTCGTCGTGGCGGACGGCGGGGAGCTGCTGCTGACGGCCGCCTGCGACCACACCGACCGCGACCTGGAGGTGCACGGCGTGGCCTGGAGCAAGAACGCCGGACCCGATGTCCTCGCACGGCGCGCCTGGCGCCTGACCGATGTGGAGTCCCGCATCGACGAGCTCACCCTGCGTGCCTGGGTCATCCACGGCGGCACGCGGACGGAGATCCAGCACGGCACTCTCGCCGAACTCCTGACGCCCGCCTACTGGGTCGACGTCCTGCGCTCCCGCGACGCGCTCACGCCCGGCACCGTCCTGATCTCCGGGACCATCCCCATGACCCCCGGCGTCGACCAGTTCGCGGACGGCTGGAGCGTGGAGCTGACCGATCCCGCCACCGGGGATACCATTCGCCTCGCCTACGACGTCCAGCCCATGCCGGCACCCATCGGCTGACGCGCCACCCGCCCACGATCAGGCAGGCGACGGTCCTCCACGCCGTCGAGGACTGCCGCCTCCCTTGGTGTGCCGACGCGGAAGACGCCGCTGACGGGCGCCGGCCGGCGGGCCGGGCGGGAGGGTACGCCTGGGTCAAGGGCATCTCCCGGCAGTCGCAGGGCTGCGGGAGAGCGTGCGCACGTCGAGCCGTCGTCCGGGCAGCCGGGCAGCCGGGCAGCCGGGCAGCCGGGTCAGACCCGGAACACGCGCAGGGAGGTTGCCCAGTGTTCAGCCAGCCCGGAAGCTCCCTGCTCGCGGTATACGGCCGGGTGGGCGCCGCCGCCCTCGTGCACACTGCCACGCCCCTCGCGCAGTACGACCGTCCAGGCGCACAGGTCGACGGTCACCGGGGAAGGCCGTGCCGCGCCCGAGGCGAGGATCGCCGCACACCACACGGCGGCGGCCTCGGCCCGTACCGCGAACGGCAACCGGCGATGCGCGGCTTCCGGCGGCCCGGCCTCCGCTCCCCCAGCCCCGTCACCCCGCACCGCAAGCGGAACAAGCGGCCCGTAGCGCTCTGTCAGCGTCCGCACCGCTGAGAGCAGCGAGGGGGCGAACTCCCAGCCGCCCGGACGCGTCAGCCGCAGCCCGCCCCCGGGCCAGGCGGTCGCCGCGGCCCGGTGCGCTCGCGGCGACGGGGCGGCGCGCAGCACGGCGGTCAGCGCCTCGGCCCGCCGCCGGGCCGAGGCCGGATCCATAGGGGCCAGACGCTCCGTCCACTCGGTGGCCGCCGCGCCACAGGCTCCGCACATCTGCCCTCACCTGCCCTCACCAACTCGCCCCGGCCACCCGTTACGCCATCACATCGCCGCTGTTGGGACCGAGTGTCTGCCCGGTGTACAGATTGCCGCCGGGGTCGGAGGCGAGCAGCACCGCCGTCGGCGCCACCTCTTCCGGTGTGCCGAACCGGCCGAGGGGAAGTTCCGCCTCCTTGTCCCGCTTCCACTCGTCGCTGAGGCCTTCGACCAGCGGAGTGCTGATCGGTCCCGGCGCGATGGCGTTCACCAGCACGCCCTGCCCGGACATCTCCCGCGCGAGCGCCTTGGTGAACCCGAGGACGCCCGCCTTCGCCGCGCTGTAGTGCGTCAGACCCGCTCCGCCCTTCTGCCCGAGCTGGGAGGCGACGTTGATGATCCGGCCGTTCCCCGCGGCGACCATGCCGGGGATCACCGCGCGGCAGGTCAGGAACACACTGGTGAGATCCACATCCAGCGTCCGCTGCCAGGTGGCCAGTTCCATTTCGGCCAGCGGCGACTCGGTGAGAATGCCGGCACAGTTGACCAGCACGTCGATCCCGCCGAGGTGTTGGGACGCGGCACGGACCAGCTCCAGCACGTCCGCCGGATCGGCCACGTCGGCCGGGTGCGCGGTGCCGCCCAGTTCCTCGGCCACGCGTGCCAGGCCGTCGGCATCGAGATCGGTGAGACACAAGCCGGCGCCGGCCTCCGCGAAGGCGGCGGCGATGGCGCGTCCGATGCCGCTGGCGGCGCCGGTGATCAGACAGCGCCGGCCCGCCAACGGGCGGCCCGGGGCTGCCGGTTCATGGGCGAAGGGCTGCTTCGACACGTTCACTGTGGGCTCCTGGGCTGTCATCAGTCGGGGAATCGGGTGGTCAGCCCGCCGTCCACGACGAGCTGCTGACCGGTGACGTACGAGGCGTCGTCGGATGTCAGGAAGCGGATGGCGCGGGCGACTTCGGACGCCCGGCCCACGCGGCCCGCCGGGATGCCGCGGCCCGCAGCTGCCAGCCCCTCCGGGCCCAGGGAGTTTTCGGCGTCGAGCGACTGCGGCGTCTCGATCAGGCCGGGGATCACCGAGTTGGCCCGGATGCCGTGTGGTGCCAGCTCCACGGCCAGCGAACGCACGAGGCCCAGTACGCCGGACTTGGCCGCCGCATAGTGCGCGTGGTCGGCCCAGCCGTAGACGCCGCCCGCGATCGAGGAGACCGCCACCATCGCACCGCCGCCGGTCATCCGCCGTGCCGCCGAGCGCAGCAGCCGCAGCACTCCGGTGAGGTCCACGGCGAGCATGTCGTCCCAGCGCTCGTCGGTCAGTTCGGCGAGAGGTGCCCGACGCAGCACGCCCGCGTTGGCGACGGCGATGTCCAGCCGTCCGAACCGCTCGACGGCGGTGTCCACGAGCGCGTCGACGGCGGCCGGGTCCCGCACGTCGGCGGGTACGGCGACGGCGTGCCCGCCCAGCCCCTCGATTTCGCGGATCACTTGGGTGTGGTCATGCGGATCGCCCGGGTGGTAGCCGACGACGCTCGCCACGCCCGCGCGGGCGTACGCGACGGCCAGCGCCCGTCCGATGCCGCTCGCTCCGCCGCTGATCACGGCGACACGTCCGGGTAGTCCGTCGTCCCGGGCGGGGGCGGGCGTCGCGGGTTCCGCCCCGGGTCGCACGTCGTGCTGGTCCGCCGGCATGTGGTGCCTCCTGGTTGATTCGGTACGGGCCACGGCCTGTCCGGGGGACTTTCCGTCGCCCTCTTTCCTGGCGCTGAGCAGGGCGGCCCTGGTGCTGAGCAGGGGCTGCCCCTGCCTGTGCTTCGCGGAGTGCGGGTGCGTATGCGCTGGTCGGCGCAGTTCCCCGCGCCCCTTCGGGGGCTCGCGAGGCTCAAGGCGTGGTGCCGGTCGCGAGGGGTGTGTCCCCGCCCGGTGCCTCACCGTCGCTGCGCTGGTCGACCTTGCGCGTGCCGAGCATGGCGATCGCGGACCCCAGCAGCCCGAGCGAACCGGCGCAGAACGCCGCCGCCGTCATCGACAGCCCGGCCCCCACCAGCACCGACAGCATGGCCGAGCCGATGATCGCGCCGACGGGACCCATGATGTGCGCGGTGTTCGGGCCGATGCCGCGCACATGCGGCGGGAACGACTCACCCATGTAGAACAGCAGCGCCGCGTAGGGCCCCAGCAGGAAGAACAGCCCCAGCGCGTACATCGGGATCACGAAGCCCGGCTCGGCCGGCCCGAACAGCATCGCCGTCATCGCCACGGATCCCACGAGCCAGCCGAGGATGATGGTGGTGCGCCGGCCCAGCCGGTCGCCCACGTACCCGTGCGTCAGATAGCCCGCGAACCCCGCGGCGTTCCCCAGGATCAGCACGACCAGCGCGTTGTCGAACGTGACGCCCTTGCCCTCCGTCAGCACCGTCGTGCCCAGGACCGAGAACACCTGGATGGCCATCCAGTTGAGCAGCCAGGCGGCCGACAGGCTGAGCGTGTGCTTTCGCAGCCCCGCGGCGAACACGTCGCGCAGGGTGCCGGTGCGCTCATCGCGGATGCCGGCCTCGGCGGCGGTGGCGTCGGCTTCCGCGGTACGGCCCTCGGCGCGCAGCCGCCGAATGTGCCGCATGGTGACGAAGACCGGTGACTCCGGTATTCGCCAGGCGAGCAGGACGATGAGCACGGCAGGGAGCGTCGCGAACAGGAAGACACCGCGCCAGCCGATGGACGGCAGGAAGACCGCCGTGAGCGCGGCGCCCAGCAGCGCGCCGACCGGCCAGCCGCTCTGCACAAAGCTGTACATGAAGCCCCGCTTGGCGCGCTTGCCGTACACCTCGTTCAGATAGACGCTGTTGACGACCTCTTCCGAGTAGCCGAGCCCGGAGAACGAGCGCACCAGGATCAGTGACAGCTTGCCTCCGGTGAGGGCGCTGAGCCCGGAGGTCAGTGCGGCGCCCGCGGTGGTGATCATCAGCGTGGGCTTTCTGCCGAACCGGTCGAGCATCGGCCCGACAGCCAGGGACACCACGAAGGTGCCGGCCGTGACCCAGGTCGCGACTGCCGTGCTGGTGCCGGCATCCCAGCCGTAGTCGGCGGATATGCGCGGCAGCAGCGTGCCGAACAGCGTGTGGTCGAAGACGCTGAACACCCAGGCGAAGAAACAGACGACGGAGACGCGGCGGATCGTCCGCTGCGTGAGCGGAGCCCCGCCGGGCGGCAGCAGACCGGATTCCGGGGGCTGCGGGGACTTGACGGACATAGCGGTTCTCTTTCGGGGAGAGGTGACGGAGCAGAGCGGCGCCGCGCCGCCGGAGGGAGAGGGACGGGAGGCGAGGCGGCGGGGAGCGGTACGGCCGGGCCGGGGGATGGCGGGGAGCGGTGCGGCCGGGCCGGGGGATGGCGGGAGCGGTGCGGCCGGGCCAGGGGCGGCGGGCCGGAGCCCCGGCGGCACCCGAAACTGCCGTGCACCGCCGGGGGGTGAGAACGGGGGTGAGAGCGTCAGCCGCGCGGTGCGCGGCGCAGGAAGTCGTCGGCGATCTCGTCGAAGGTGACCCACCGGACGCCTTCGTGGCTACCGATGTGGTCGATCAGCCGCTCGTGCATCAACAGGTTCTGGGGGCGTCCGGAGACATCCGGATGCACGGTCATGGTGAACACGGCGTAGTCGGACTCGCGGTACACCCAGTCGAACTGGTCGCGCCAGAGCTGTTCCAGGTCGCGGGGGCTGACGAAGCCGTGGCTGTTCGGGCTGGACTTGATGAACATCATCGGAGGCAGGTCGTCCAGATACCACGACGCCGGGATCTCGACGAGGTCGGTCTCCTCCCCGCGTACCAGCGGCTTCATCCAGGTGTCCGCGGGCCGGTCGTAGTCGATCTTCGACCAGGTGTCGCCGACGCGCACGTAATAGGGCTCGAAGTCCCGGTGCATCAACGAGTGGTCGTACTTGATACCGCGCTCCAGCAGCAGTTCGTTGGTCACCGGTGAGAACTCCCACCAGGGAGCGACGTAGCCCGTCGGGCGCCTTCCGGTGCGGTCGCTGATCAGATCGATGCAGTGGTCGAGAATCGCCGACTCCTGCTCCCGGCTCATCGCGATCGGGTTCTCGTGGCTGTAGCCGTGCACGCCGATCTCGTGGCCGGCCGCATGACAGGCGTCGAACTCTCCGGGAAAGGTCTCGATCGAATGGCCGGGCCAGAACCAGGTCGTGGTGAGCCCCTTGCGGCGGAACAGTTCGAGGATCCGCGGCACACCGACCTCGCCGGCGAACATCCCGCGGGAGATGTCGCACGGCGAGTCCTCACCGCCGTACGAACCCAGCCAGCCGCCGACGGCGTCCACGTCCACGCCGTATGCCACGAGGATTTCCTTGGCCATAGGGTTTGCCCTTTCTTGCTCTCTCACTGAGTGGCTTGTCCTGGCGTGCCGCCAGGGCGAGTTGGAGTGAATGCGGGATCGGGGAGGGGGGAGCGCGCCGGGTCCTCGCGTGGCACGGCGCCGGTCGCCCGGAGCCAGTCCCGGCAGCGTCGGGTGACGCGTTCCATACCGTCCGCACCGCGTTTCGTACTGTCTTCGGCAGCCAGCGCAGCCGCGAGCAGCAGCCGCGCCTGCCAGGGCGACAGATCGCCGGCGAACACCGCGTCCGCCGCGGCCAGTTCGGCGCTGCCGCCCGCGTACAGACCGGTCACCGCCCCCTCGCCCGTACGGGAGGAGACCAGCACCGGAACGCCCTCGCCGAGCAGGTGCACGCACGCTTCGGTGGTGGCGGGTGTGGTGTTGCCGGAACCGAACCCGGCGACGACGAGCCCGCGGGCTCCCTCGCGGACGGCGTGCCGGACCGCGGACCCGTCGACGCCGAGGTACTGGCCGATGACGTCGACCCGCGGCAGATCGGCCGTGTCCGGCGGCAGCAGCACTTCCCGCGGCGCGCTGCCGTACCGCCTCACACCGCCTTCGTCGACCCGTCCGACCGGGCCGCGGCCGGGGGCCCCGAAGGCGTCCACGGCGAGCGCGTGCGTCTTGCGCACCCCGACCGCGGGCCAGA
Source organism: Streptomyces sp. NBC_01775 (assembly GCF_035917675.1). Lineage (NCBI taxonomy): Bacteria > Bacillati > Actinomycetota > Actinomycetes > Kitasatosporales > Streptomycetaceae > Streptomyces > Streptomyces sp. NBC_01775. Next base: position 828,640 of record NZ_CP109104.1, read on the forward strand.
TCCCGTCGGCGAACGCGACGGTGACGCCGGTGCCGTCGGACTCGGCGGTCGCCGCCCAGCGCAGCGCTGTGGCGAGATTGCGGGGACCGTCCGGCGCCGGGTCGTCGAAGGGCCGCTGCGCCCCGGTGAACACCACCGGCTCGGGGCCGCCGTGGGTCAGCGCCAGCAAGAACGCCGACTCCTCCAGGGTGTCGGTGCCGTGCGTGACGACGACGGCGTCGGCCTCGGCGGTGGCCTCGCGGACGCTTTCGGCGAGGGAGAGCGCCTCCGGGATGCCGGCCGCGAAGCTGACGAAGGAGGCGGCATCCCGTGCGTCGATCCGCACCCCGTCGAGCCAGGGGGCGCCGCTCTGGGAGCCGAGCAGTTCCCGGGCCCCCACTTCGACCCGGCGGCCGGCGGCACCGTTGCGCGTGGCGATGGTGCCGCCGGTACTGAGAAGAACGATGTGACGCACAAAGCCTCCGCTAACGATTGCGCAATCGATTGCGGAACATAATGTGCGCTGGCACACTGACGGTCAATAGGGGAAATCGGAATTTCACCTGAAGACGGCCCCGCACCTCCAGCAGCCCGTCGCCGCGCCGTATGCCAGGTAGGAGACAATGTGGCGGACGCGCGAGCCGGGCGCGCCAGAGCTGGGGGCGGTCGGCACGCACGGGACGAGAGGACCTTCAGGTGAGCGGCGGCAAGACCGGACAGGGGCGGACGGGCGCACAGGGGGACCCGGCGGATCCCGGGGCCAAGGCAAGGCCCGCGACCCTCGCCGACATCGCCCGCGCAGCCGGTGTCCACACCACCACCGCGTCCCGCGCCCTGCGCGGCAGTGACGGCGTCGGCCGCCGTACCGCCGAGCGCATCCGCGAGGTCGCCGAACAGCTCGGCTACCTCCCGCACCCCGCAGCCGCCAGCCTGCGCACGGGGCGGTCGAAGCTGATCGGCGTGGTCGTCCCCCGGCTGACGGACCTGGTGCTGGCCACCATCTACGAAGGCGTCGAGCACGGCTCCAACGACTGCGGCTATCAGACCGTCGTCGCCAACAGCGGCGACGACCGCGACACCCAGCGGCTGCGCGTCGAGACCCTGCTCGGCGCCCGGGTCGACGGTCTGATACTCGGGGACGCCCGCAGCGACGCCAGTCTCGTCCGGGAACTGGTCGACCGGGGCACCAAGGTCGTGCTCACCTCGCGCCGCCTGACCGATGTCGACGTCTGCTCGGTCACCTGCGACGACACCCTCGGCGGCCGGCTCGCGGCCGAGCATCTGCTGGAACTCGGGCACCGCGAGCTGGCCGTGATCGCGGGTGAGCCTTACGCCTCCACGGGCGCGGAGCGGACTGCCGGCTTCGTCGCCGCCTGCCGGGAAGCGGGCATCCGCATACCGGAATCCCGGGTCCTGCACTCCCGCTTCGACGTACAGGGCGGTCGGCAGGTCGCCGAGGAACTGCTGACCCGCACGCCGCGCCCGACCGCCCTCTTCGCCGTGAACGACTTCGCCGCCATCGGCGCCATGGGAGCCGTTCGCGACGCGGGATTGCGGGTCGGCGAGGATGTCGCCATCGTGGGCTTCAACGATGTGCCGCTCGCCGCCCAGCTCCCGGTCGCCCTGAGCACCGTGCACTCGCCGATGCGCCGCATGGGATACGAGGCGGCCCATACGCTGGCTCGGCTCATCGACGGTCAACCTTGCGAATCACTCCGCCTGGAGCCCACTTTCCAGCCCCGCGCCTCCTCCCTCGGTGGCCAGTAGAGGCGGGGACGGGCGCGACTCGTGGCGCATCGGGGCCTCCCCGGAACCGGCTGGAAGCCGACCCGGGCGCTTATGCGCGAACGAGCCCGCCGTCCACGTCGACGACGGTGCCATTGACGTAGCGGGCACCCTCGCTCGCGAGCCAGGCGACGGCGTCGGCCACCTCAGCGGGGCGGCCCTGCCGCCCCAGCGGGATCTCTTCGACGTGGTAGCTCTGGCCCTCGGTCATCCGGGTTTCGATCGGCCCCGGGGCGACCACGTTGGCCGTGACGCCGGTGCGCCCGGCCTCCCGGGCGATCCAGCGGGTCAGGTTGATCACGCCGGCTTTGGCCGACGCGTAGCCGGGGCCGGAGCGGCCCGCCGAGCCGTCCGGAGACACCGGTCCCGTACCGCCGGTCTTGCCGGAGATCGAGGCGACGTTGACGATGCGGCCCCTCCCGGCCCGGGTCATGTGGGGGAACACGGCGGCCTGGCACATCAGGAACGTGCCGAGCAGGTTGGAGCGGACGTCGGTCATGAACTGGTCGGCCGTGGTCTCGGCGAACGAGGCGCGGTGGGCGGTACCGGCGCAGTTGACCAGGAGGTCGACCCGGCCGAACTCGGCGGCGACCTCGTCGACATGGCGCCGCACCTCGTCGGCGGAGGAGACGTCGACGATGCGGGCCGAAGAGACGGCGGGATCGTCTTCACGAGGTGCCACCGCGTCGAACCCGGCCACGCGGTGACCGTCCTTCGCCAGCCTGGCGACGATGGCGGAGCCGATGCCCCCGCTGGCGCCGGTCACGATGGCAACGGGGTTCGAAGAGCGGAATCCGGTCGATGCGGTCATCCTCGATCGTCTCCTTCAGCCGGGCGTCACTGTCGGCCCCAAGAATGGGCGGCGACGATTCCGGCATGCGACCACGCTGTGTCGCGAAGATGCCGATGACCATGCTCGTTCTGTTGAAACCCGCTGCTCAGCGTCAGTGGGGAAGGACGTCCTCCAGGCGCAGCGCGAGGTGGAGCACGAGGCGATCGCACCCGTCGTCGAGATCCATCCCGGTGATCTCCTGGATCTGGCGCAGCCGGTAGTACAACGAGGTCCGGTGGAGGTTCAGCGCCGCGGCGGTGCGGGGAGCCGAGCCGGCGTTGTCGAGGTAGGTCCGCAGGGTCTTGAGCAGGCGCGGCCCCGCCTCGTGGTTCCAGAGGGCGCGCAGACCTCGTGTCACCGGGGAGTCCGGCGGTGTGTCGTCGGGGATACAGAGCAGTACCGCGAACTCCCCGAGCTGGTCCCACAGGCCGACACCGTCCAGCTGAGGCAGTCTCCGGGCGGCGCGGAGGGCGACCTCGGCCTGCCGGAAGGAGCCGCGCGCATCCGCGAGGCCGACGACGTGCGCCCCGACACCGACCGCGGTGCGGGCGTCCGGCCCCAGCGCACGACGCAAGGTGGTCTGGATGCCCCGGGACTGTCCGACGAGGTGCGCCGGGGAGGCCGGGGCGGGGTGCTGCTGGACGAAGACGGCGTGGTTGCCCCGCACCGAGCCGATGGCGGGCACCCGGCTCGACGCCTCGACGGTGGCCTGCGCTGAGCGCAGCGCGAGCTCGATCTGCGCGGTGGTGTGGGTCTCGCTGACCACCTCTGCCACCGTCACGATCGCATTCCCCCGGTCGGGAAAGCCGGCGTCCTGCAACTGCTCGAGCCCCGCGTCGCGTTTCTTGCCGTCGGGAGAAAGCAGTGCACGCACCGCGCGTTCACGGACAGCGCGGGCGGTGTCCGATGCCGCCGCGCGCGCCGCGAGCAGTGCCGAGACGGTGGTGGCGGTTTCCCCGATGGAGGAAATCTCGGCCTCGGACAGGCTGCTGTCCGCGTCGATCACCATGAGCGTGCCGAGGAACTCGCCGTCGCCGCGCAACGGCGCACACAGGCGGGGCAGCAGGCCGAGTTCCGGTACGGCGGGCAGGACACCGGTTCCCGACCATCGCTGGAGGTCCTGCCCGAGGACGTACGCGACGACGGCGGCACCGGCATCCCGCTGGAGGACCGCGCGGACGCGGACCGGGTCCTCATCGTCGAAGTGCCGGCTCGAGTACACCTGCCGGACCAGCGGATCGTTGACGACCACGGAACGCCCCAGGGTCTCGGCCAACTCGTCGACCAGCACCTGTATCTCATCCGTGGACCCGTGCCACCCGGCTCCCGCCATCCCACCACGCCCTCAACCTGGGTTTTCTTCAGGCCTTTCTACAGACCGAGAAATCATGGAGGCAAGCTTGCATCGGCGCGTGCTTACGTCGCTGCGGCCTCCGAGCGGAGTATTGCCTCGCTGCTTCGCGGGATGAATTCCCGTTTTCTGGAGGTCGACGATGACAACTTCCGCACAGCTGACCGGGTGGGCCCACACGCCCTTCGGCCGGTCATCAGCCCCGGATGTGGAGTCCCTCATGGGCGAGGTCGCCGCCGTGGCCATCGCTGACGCCGGGCTCGACGCGACCGACATCGGCTTCGTCTCGGTCGGCGTGTACGGCTCCGGGTTCTCGTCCCAGAGCTTCGACGCCGCACTGGTCGGCTCCGCGACCCCCGAGCTCGCGAAGGTCCCCGCGGTCCGTGCGGAGAACGCCTGCGCGACCGGTAGCGCGGCGCTCTTCGCGGCCCTGGACGCCGTGGCGTCCGGGCGGGTCCGGGCCGCACTGGTGATAGGCGCGGAGAAGATGACCGGGGTCAGCGGCGCGGAGGCGAACGAGGCGCTGCTGGGGGCCTGCCTGCGCCGCACCGAAGCCAGGTACGGCAGCTTCGCGGCGATCTTCGCCGAGCTCGCCCGCCGCTACGCCGATCGCTACGGCGACCAGCGTCCGGCGCTCGCGCGGATCGCGGCGAAGAACCACCGCAACGGGGTCGACAACCCGTATGCCCACGTCCGTAAGGACCTGGGTATCGAGTTCTGCGCGACGGAGTCGGACCGCAACCCGCTCGTCGCCGCGCCGCTGCTGCGCACCGACTGCTCGATGATCTCCGACGGCGCGGCGGCCGTCGTCGTCGCATCGGCGGATGTGGCCCGTACGGCCCGGCGCGCGGTGGCCTGGCACGGCCGCGCCCAGGCGAACGACCCGCTGGCCATCGACGCGCGAGCGGACCCGCTCGCGTTCGACGGGGCCCGCCGCGCGTTCACCGCGGCGCTCGCCGAAGCGGGTGTGAGCCTGGCCGACCTCGATCTCATCGAGACGCACGACTGCTTCACACAGGCCGAGCTGTTGCAGTACGAGGCATTCGGCCTGGCTGAGCCGGGCAAGGGCGCCACGGTCCTGGCCGACGGCATCACCCACCGCGACGGGTCCCTTCCGGTGAACGTCTCGGGCGGTCTGAAGGCCAAGGGGCACCCCATCGGCGCGACCGGGGTGTCCCAGCACGTCATGGCCGCCATGCAACTGGTCGGCGAGGCCGGTGCGATGCAGCTGCCGCGAGCCGACCGGGCCGCGGTGTTCAACATGGGCGGCGCTGCCGTAGCCAACTACGCGTCGGTGCTGGAGGTGGCCCGGTGAGCCCCCGTAAGCGCGCAGTCAACCTGGCAACGCTCCTGACGCAGACCGCCCGTCGGCTCCCCCGGCACGACGCGCTCGTCCATGGGAGCACCCGCTGGAGCTGGCGGCAGCTCGACGACGCCGTGAGCGCCCTCGCGCGGGCTCTGCGTGAACGCGGGATCCGGCAGGGGGACTGCGTGCTCCTGCACAGCGCGAACCACGCCGAGTTCGTCCAGACCATGTTCGCGACCTGGCGCATCGGTGCGGTCCTCGCGCCGACCAACAGCCGGCTGACGCCCTCGGACGTCACCGCCGTTGCCCAGGTCTGCCGTCCCGCGCTGATCGTCTGCCACGGCGCTCAGCCGGACCACGCCCGGGCAGTGGACACGCTGTGCGAGAACACCCTTTGGATCGACGCGACCGGGCCCGACGCCATCGCCGAGATCGCACCGCTCGGCGCGGAATCCGGTGGGATGCCCGATGCGGAGGTCGCCCCCGGGGACGCGGCCTGGTATTTCTTCACCTCCGGCACCAGCGGCAGCCCGAAGGCCGCGATCCTGACGCACGATCAGATGGGGTTCGTGGTCAACAACCATCTGGCCGATCTGATGCCGGGGACCACGGAGGAAGACTCTTCGCTCGTGCTGGCGCCCCTCTCCCACGGCGCGGGCGTCCACCTGCTGCCACAGATCGCGCGGGGCGCCCGGTCGGTGCTGACCGCCTCGCGGGGCCTCGACGGCGACGAGGTGTGGAGCCTCGTCGAGCGCGAACGCGTCTCCAACATGTTCACGGTTCCCACGATCCTCAAGAAGATCGCCGAGCACCCTGCCGCGCGGACGAGCGATCGATCGAGCCTGCGGTACGTCATATACGCCGGCGCTCCCATGTACGCCGCGGACCAGGACAACACCCGGGCGGTCCTCGGCGACGTCCTGGTCCAGTACTACGGCCTGGGCGAGGTCACCGGGAACGTCACGGTCCTTCCGGCCCGGGAGCACGGCCGTCCGCGCCCTGACGGCGTGGAGTTCGGCACCTGTGGCCGCGCCCGCACCGGGATGCAGATCGCCATCCGCGATGCCGACGGGCGCGAGCTGCCCGCCGGCGAATCAGGGGAGATCTGCGTGGCCGGGTCCGCCGTCTGCGCCGGCTACCTGAACAACGCGCGGGCGAACGTGGCGGCCTTCCGGGACGGCTGGTTCCACACCGGCGACCTCGGCCTGCTCGACGAGCACGGCTACCTCTACATCACCGGGCGCGCCTCGGACATGTACATCTCCGGCGGGTCCAACGTGCACCCCCGTGACATCGAGGAGAAGCTGGCAGACCACCCCGCGGTGGCCGAGGTCGCCGTGCTGGGCATGCCGCACCCTGTGTGGGGCGAGGTCGGCGTCGCCGTCTGGGTCGCCGACCCCGGCCACGACGGCGAACCCGCCGGATCCGAGGACCTGTTGGCATGGCTCGAACCGCGGCTCTCGCGCTACAAGCTGCCCCGCCACTTCGTCCGCTGGCCAGAGCTGCCCAAGTCCGGTTACGGAAAGATCGTGAAACGGACCATCCGCGACGAGCTGCTCACCGCCGGATGGTCCGACGGGGAGCCCGGAGGTGCGCGATGAGCACGCCCGGCACGATTTCACCCCTTGACCACCCCGGACCGCCGCAGTTCCCCCGGGTGCGGACGGTGCCGGCACGTTCCGAGGCCGTGCCGGTATCGCTGCCCGCCGGGGCGCCCCTGGCCGACGCCCTGGCCGAGCTCACCGTCGGCCACGGGGCCACCTCCGCCCAGGCCGAGCTGCTGGGCGGGACACTGGGACACGTCTCCTACTGCGTACCGGCCGTCTGCACCGACGGCAGCGCCGCCGTCGGCTTCAGCGCCGCACGGACCGCACGCGGGCCGGCCAACGTCATCGCCGGGTCGGTCACCGTGGGCCTCCGCGACGACGCCCCCTTCGTCCACTGCCACGCGGCGTGGATCGACGCGGGCGGCGTCATTCAGGCCGGGCACGTCCGGCCGGAGACCACGGTCGGCCGGGTCCCGCTCCACGCCGTCCTCCATCCGCTCCCCGGCGTGCGCAACACGAGCGCGGTCGACCCGGAAACCCGCCTGCCGGTCTTCACCCCGACCGCGGCGCGCGCTGACATCCCCGCCGGCGGTGGGCGGGTGGCGTTCAGCCGCGTGCTTCCCGGCGAGAACGTCCGCGACGCCGCCGAACAGGTCTGCCGCGACCAGGGCTTCCGACGCGCCGTCGTGCGCGCGACGTTGGGCAGCCTGGTGGGGCCGACCCTGCGCCGCGACGACAGCCACCACACGCTGGAAGGACCGGCCGCCGAGGTCATATCCCTCCTCGGGGAGGTCGGCCCGGACGCCGATCCGGCCGGGCAGCTCCACACCCTCGTCGTCGACTCCGCAGGTGCCGTTCACGGTGGTGTCCTCGTCGCCGAGAACAGTCCGGTCGCCGTCACGATGGAACTCCTGATCATCGAGGACGAGCACATCCAACCGGGGGCGGCCCACGCAACGGAGTTGTGGACGGCCCTGCCCGCGTCCCCAAGCACCTCATCGCCCTGGATGCAATGACGCCCTAGGAGCGCACCACATGAACGCCATGAAGTACGTGAACAAGGTCCCCGGCGGCATGATGCTCGTCCCGCTCGCCATCGGGGCCGTCATCCATACCGCGGCACCGAACGCCGGAGAGTTCTTCGGCTCGTTCACCTCGGCATTCTTCACCGGCCTCCCGCCGATCCTGGCCGTGTTCTTCTTCTGCCTCGGAACGACGCTCGATCTCCGGTCCACCCCCTACATCCTGCGCAAGGGAGGGGTTCTGCTCGGGACCAAGATCCTTTTCGCCCTGGTCGTCGGTATCGCCGCCGGCCGCCTCCTCGGCGAGGCGCCGGTCTCCGGTGGCGTTCTCGGGGGGCTGTCGGCGCTCGCGATCGTAGCCGCGCTCAACGACACCAACGGCGGGATCTACGTCTCGCTCATGAGCCAGTACGGGCGCAAGAAGGACGCGGGCGCCTACTCCCTGATGTCGCTGGAGTCGGGGCCGTTCCTCACCATGGTCACGCTCGGCGTCGCGGGGCTGTCCGCGTTCCCCTGGCAGGCGCTGGTGGGGGCCATCCTCCCGCTGGTGCTCGGCCTGGTCATCGGCAACCTCGACCACTCCTTCCGCGACCTGTTCGCGCCCGTCGTCCCCGGATTGATCCCCCTCCTCGGGCTCGCGCTGGGGCTCACGATCGACTTGCGCGCCGTCGTATCCGCGGGTGCGCTGGGCATCCTCGTGGGACTGTTCGTCGTGCTGGTCGGCGGCGCCGTCCTCGTCCTGGCCGACCGCCTCACCGGAGGTGACGGTGTCGCGGGGATAGCAGCCGCGACGACCGCCGGCAACGCGGCAGTCGTCCCCGCCGCCGTAGCCGCTGCCAACCCCGTGTACGCGCCCGCCGCCGGGCAGGCCACGATCATCGTCTCCGCCTCGATGGTCGTCACCGCGCTCCTCTGCCCGATCGCCACCTCGTTGTGGGCGCGGCACGTATCCCGGCACGACGAACGAGGCCGCGTGGAAGACCCGGCCGGCCCTGGGACCCACGCGGACGCCCACGACGGCGCCGAACCGAAGACCGGTTCACGCACCCCGCTTTAGGTTCTTTGCGGCACCTGTCCAACCCGTCACCCGCCGACGAGTGCGATACCATCGCCGACGAGGCCACCGCCGTCCACGACGCGTTGCGAGACGTCGACGGAAACGAGGCGGCCCGCCTGTGGCGGGTCAAGATCGAACGCTGCGTCCGCTACATGATCGTCCAACTCCCCGAGGACGGCGCCGCCCCGCGGCTGTGGACCGCCCTGGCCGGCAGGCCCCGTCCGCGCCGGAAGGATCCGCGGGGCACCGCGCACTGACGCGAAGGGCCCTCGGCGACATACACCGGAGGCTCGTCCAACTCGTCCAACTCGTCCAACTCGGCGAAGCACAGAGCGAGTTGGCGTTCTCCCGTCGGACGGCGTCTCGCACGGCGTCTCAGACGGCGTCGCGAATGGCCCGTTCGAAGCCCTCGACGTGGCTGCGGGCGAACTGTGCCGCCTTCTCGGCGTCACCGGCGACGATCGCCTCGATCAGCGGTCCGTGTTCTTCCACGTGACCGGCCATGTCGGACAGCCGGTCGATGAACAGGCACCAGATGCGGGTGGCCAGGTTGTCGTGGCGGACGAGGGTGTCCTCCAGGTACGGGTTGTGCGTGGCGGCGTAGATGGCGCGGTGGACCTGAAGGTCCAGGCGCATGAGCTCGGCGGCATCGCGCCGGCTCGAATCCACGCTCTCCAGCTCCCGCAGTGCGGCGGTCAGGGCCGCACGGTCCGTGGCCGTGGCGCGCCGCGCGGCCTGGGCAGCTGCCAGCGGCTCCAGTTCCTGGCGCACCTCGGAGATATGGGCCAGGTCGGTGATGTTGACGTCGGTGGCGAAGGTGCCGCGTCGGGGGTAGGTCGCGATCAGCCGCTCGTACTGGAGCCGTTTGAGCGCCTCGCGCACCGGTGTCCGCCCGACGCCGAGGGACTGTGCCAACTGGTCCTCGTTGATCGGCGCCCCCGGGCGGATCTCGAGCATGACGAGCCAGTCACGGATGGCGCGGTAGGCCCGCTCGGCGAGGGACAGCTCCTCGCCCCCGGGCTCGGTCGCCGCATGCCGCATGAAGCCCCCTTGACCTGTCCGGCGAGCTCCCATACCTTACCGCAGAGGCTGATATATCAATTGCCCATTAGTTGGCTCTCAGGATGGGGCACAGATGGCAACGAACCCCTCGATCACCACGGTCACCTCTCCCCTCTCCCTCCCGCTCGGCAGGCTCGACCCGGATGTCGCCTCCGCGGTGGATGCCGAGCTGCACCGTCAGCAGTCGACCCTCGAGATGATCGCCTCGGAGAATTTCGCCCCCTCCGCCGTCATGGAGGCCCAGGGCTCGGTGCTGACCAACAAATACGCCGAGGGCTACCCGGGCCGCCGCTACTACGGCGGCTGCGAACACGTCGACGTCATCGAGCGGCTGGCCATCGCCCGGGTGAAGGAACTGTTCGGCGCCGAGGCCGCGAACGTACAGCCGCACTCGGGCGCCCAGGCCAACGCAGCCGCGATGTTCGCGCTGCTCAAGCCCGGCGACACGATCCTCGGCCTCGACCTGGCGCACGGTGGGCACCTGACCCACGGAATGCGCCTCAACTACTCCGGCAAGCTGTACAACGTCGTGCCGTATCACGTGCGCGAGTCCGACATGCGCATCGACATGGACGAGGTCGAGCAGCTCGCTCTCGCGCACCGGCCCAAGATGATCGTCGCCGGCTGGTCGGCCTACTCCCGGGAGCTGGACTTCGCCGCGTTCCGACGGATCGCCGACGAGGTGGGCGCGTACCTGATGGTCGACATGGCGCACTTCGCCGGGCTGGTGGCCGCCGGCCTGCATCCGAGCCCGGTGCCGTACGCCGACGTCGTGACGACCACCACGCACAAGACCCTCGGCGGCCCGCGCGGCGGTGTGATCCTCAGCCGTGCCGACCTGGCCAAGAAGATCAACTCTGCGGTCTTCCCCGGCCAGCAGGGCGGCCCGTTGGAGCACGTCGTCGCGGCGAAAGCGGTGGCCTTCAAGGTGGCGGCGAGCGAGGAGTTCAAGGAGCGCCAGCAGCGCACCCTGGACGGCGCCCGCATCCTCGCCGGACGGCTGCTGGCCGACGACGTGGCCGAGGCCGGGATCACGGTGCTGACCGGCGGCACCCAGGTCCACCTCGTCCTGGTCGACCTGCGGAGCTCAGCGCTCGACGGCCAGCAGGCGGAGGATCGGCTGCACCGCATCGGCATCACCGTCAACCGCAACGCGGTGCCGTTCGACCCCCGCCCGCCGATGATCTCCTCGGGGCTGCGGATAGGCACCCCGGCCCTGGCCACCCGTGGCTTCGGCGAGGCGGAGTTCCGGGAGGTCGCCGACGTCATCGCCCAGGCCCTGAAGGACGAGCAGCTCAGCGACGAGGGCGCGGGCCTGCTGCGTGACCGGGTCGGAAAACTCGCCGGCACATTCCCCCTCTATCCCCACCTGCCCCAGCTGAACGGAGGCGCGGCATGACCACCGAGCCGCTGCCGGAGCATCCGGACTTCCTCTGGCGCAACCCCGAGCCGCGCTCCTCGTACGACGTCGTCATCGTCGGCGCGGGAGGCCACGGCCTGGCCACCGCCTACTACCTCGCCAAGAACCACGGCATCACCAACGTCGCCGTCCTGGAGAAGGGCTGGCTGGCCGGCGGCAACATGGCACGCAACACCACGATCATCCGCTCGAACTACCTGTGGGACGAGAGCGCGGCGATCTACGAGCACGCACTGGGGCTGTGGGAGCGGCTCCCGGAGGAGCTGGACTACGACTTCCTGTTCAGCCAGCGCGGCGTCCTCAACCTCGCGCACACCCTTCAGGACGTCCGCGAGGGCGTGCGCCGCGTCAACGCCAACCGCCTCAACGGAGTCGATGCCCAGTGGCTCGAACCGGACGAGGTCGCCAAGGTCTGCCCCATCCTGAACGTCTCGCCCCACACCCGGTATCCGGTACTCGGCGGCACCTTCCAGCCGCGGGCCGGCATCGCCAAACACGACCACGTCGCCTGGGCGCTGGCCCGCCGGGCCGACGAGATGGGCGTGGACCTGATCCAGGGATGCGAGGTCACCGGCTTCCTCAAGGACGGCGACCGGGTGGTGGGCGTCGAGACCAGCCGCGGTCGCGTCCTCGCCGGCCGGGTAGGCCTCGCGACCGCCGGGCACAGCAGCGTGCTGGCCGAGCGGGCGGGCGTACGGCTGCCGGTGCAGTCACATCCCCTGCAAGCCCTGGTCTCCGAACTGCACGAACCGGTGCACCCCACCGTGGTGATGTCGAACCACGTGCACGTCTACGTCTCCCAGGCACACAAGGGCGAGCTGGTGATGGGCGCGGGTGTCGACGCCTACAACGGATACGGGCAGCGCGGCTCCTTCCACCTGATCGAGCATCAGATGGCCGCCGCCGTCGAGCTGTTCCCCGTCTTCGCCCGTGCGCACGTGCTGCGGACCTGGGGCGGCATCGTCGACGTCACCCCGGACGCCTCCCCGATCATCGGCGCCACTCCCATCGAGAACCTCTACGTCAACTGCGGCTGGGGCACCGGCGGATTCAAGGCCACCCCGGCCGCCGGCTGGACCTTCGCGCACACCATCGCCACGGGCGAGCCCCACCCGCTGAACGCCCCCTTCGCCCTCGAACGCTTCACGACGGGCGCGTTGATCGACGAACACGGCGCCGCGGCCGTGGCCCACTGAGCGCCCGCCCCGGGCCCGCTGAGAGAAGGACACCGTGCTGCTGATCACCTGCCCATGGTGCGGTCCCCGTGACGAGACCGAGTACCACTACGGGGGACAGGCCCATGTTCCCTACCCCGAGAACCCCGCGGACCTCACCGACGAGCAGTGGGCCGAATACGTCTTCTACCGCGACAACCCCAAGGGTCCCTTCGCCGAGCGGTGGATGCACAGCATCGGCTGCCGCCGCTGGTTCAACGTCCTGCGCGACACCGTCACCTACGAGGTGCTCGCCGCCTACCGGCTCGACGATCCCCGCCCCGAACTGCCCCAGGCCGGAGGGAACCCATGACCGACCAGCCCGACCAGCACCGCCGGCCCGACCAGCCCGACCAGCCCGACCAGCACCGCCGGCTCCGGCAAAAGGGCCGCATCGACCGCGGCACCGTGCTGCACTTCACCGTCGACGGGCGGGAGCTGACCGGGCACCCCGGAGACACCGTCGCCTCCGCGATGCTGGCGAACGGGCTCGTCGAGGTCGCCCCGTCGCTCTACCGCGGACGCCCGCGCGGCATCGTCGCCGCGGGCGTGGAGGACCCGAACGCCCTGTTGCAGATCGACGGACCGTGCACGGAGGGCATGTTGCCGGCGACGACGGTGGAGCTGTATGACGGCCTGTCCGCCACGACGCTGTCCGGGATGGGCCGGCTCGACGCGGCCCCCGACCCCGCCGTCTACGACAAGAAGTACGTCCACACCGACGTCCTGGTCGTCGGTGCCGGACCGGCCGGACTCGCAGCCGCCGCCGCTGCCGCCGGCTCCGGCGCCCGCGTGATTCTCCTCGACGACCAGCCCGAGCCCGGCGGTTCGCTGCTCTCCGGGCGTACGGAGAGGGCCGGCGGGCGGAGCGCCCTGGAGTGGATCGCCGAGGTCCGCGCGGCACTCGACGCCGCCCCCGAGGCCGTAGTCCTGCAACGCACCACGGCCTTCGGGTCGTACGACGACAACTACGTGCTGGCCCTCCAGGGTCGCACCGACCACCTCGGAGCCGGCGCCCCCGAACCCTCCACGGGCGTCTCGCGCCAGCGGCTGTGGCACATACGGGCCCACCAGGTGATCCTGGCGACCGGCGCGCACGAGCGTCCGCTGGTCTTCGCCGGCAACGACCGGCCCGGGGTGATGCTCGCCGCGGCCGTGCGCACATACCTCAACCGGTACGCCGTGGCCCCGGGCTCGCGGGCCGTGGTCGGCACCACCAACGACAGTGCGTACGAGACGGTCGCCGATCTCCACGCCGCCGGGATCGACGTCGCCGCCGTCGTGGACGCGCGCCCCGGGCTGTCCCACCGGGCCGCCGAGGTCGCCGTGGCGACCGGGGTCCGGGTGCTGACGGGCAGCTCGGTGGTCGACACCGCGGGCGACGGCCGGCTCACCGGCGTCACCGTCCAGGGCCTGGACGAGAGCGGTCGACTCACCGGTGACCCGGAGTCGTTCGACTGCGACCTGCTCGCCGTCTCGGGCGGGTGGAGCCCGGTGGTGCACTTGCACAGCCAGCGCCAGGGCCGGCTGCGCTGGGACGAGGACCTGGTCGCCTTCGTCCCCGACGGCACCGTACGGGACCAGCAAGTCGTCGGTGCCGCGCGCGGGACGTACGGCCTCGACGGCTGTCTGGCCGAAGGGGCGCGGGCCGGTGCGCGGGCCGCGACGGACGCCGGGTTCCCCGCTCCCCCGCCCGCACCGCCGTCCGAAGACGCGCGGCCCGGGGCCGGAGCGGGCCCGGTGCGCGCACTGTGGCTCGTGCCTGCCCCCGACCACGGATCCGACAGCAGTCGCGACAGCGACCCCGGAACGTGGGACACCCACTTCGTCGACCTTCAGCGCGACGTCACCGTCGCCGACGTCTGGCGGTCCACCGGCGCCGGCATGCGCGGCGTCGAGCACGTCAAGCGCTACACCTCGCTCGGCACGGCCAACGACCAGGGAAAGACGTCGGGCGTCAACGCGATCGGTGTGATCGCCGAGGCCCTCGGCGCGGGTGCGTCGCCCGGGGAGATCGGCACCACGGCCTACCGGGCGCCGTACACGCCGGTGGCTTTCGCCGCCCTGGCCGGTCGTGAGCGCGGCGAGCTGTTCGATCCGGAGCGCACGACCTCCATCCACAGCTGGCACGTCGCCCACGGCGCGGAGTTCGAGGACGTCGGGCAGTGGAAGCGCCCCTGGTACTACCCCCGGTGCGGTGAGGACATGGACACGGCTGTGGCCCGCGAGTGCCGCGCGGCCCGTGAGGGTGTGGCGTTCATGGACGCCTCCACCCTCGGCAAGATCGAGATCTGGGGCGCGGACGCGGGCGAGTTCCTCAACCGCGTCTACACCAACGCCTTCAAGAAACTCAAACCGGGCCTCGCCCGCTACGGCGTGATGTGCAAGCCCGACGGAATGATCTTCGACGACGGCGTGACGCTGCGCCTGGAGGAGAACCGCTACTTCATGACCACCACGACCGGCGGCGCCGCCGGTGTCCTGGACTGGCTGGAGGAGTGGCTACAGACCGAGTGGCCCGGACTCGACGTCCACTGCACCTCGGTGACCGAGCAGTGGGCGACGATCGCCGTCGTCGGCCCCGACTCGCGCGAGGTCGTCGCCCATCTCGCCCCCGAGGTCGACCTGTCGAACGAGGCCTTCCCGTTCATGGCCTTCCGCGAGACCACCCTGGCCTCCGGCGTCCCCGCCCGCATCTGCCGGATCTCCTTCTCCGGCGAACTCGCCTACGAGATCAACGTCTCCGCGTGGTACGGACCGGCGGTCTGGGAAGAGGTGTACGCGATCGGCCGGCCGTACGACATCACCCCGTACGGCACCGAGACCATGCACGTCCTGCGGGCCGAGAAGGGCTTCATCATCGTCGGCCAGGACACCGACTGCACCGTCACCCCGCAGGACGCGGGCATGTCCTGGGTGGTCTCGAAGCGGAAGGACTTCATCGGAAACCGGTCCTATTCCCGCCCCGACACCTCCCGCACCGACCGCAAGCAGTTGGTCGGGCTGTTGCCGAGCGACCGGGTGACCCGGCTGCCCGAAGGCACCCAACTCGTCGCACCGGACGTACCCCTCACCCCCGAGGCCGGGCCGGTGCCGATGCTCGGCCACGTCACCTCCAGCTACCGCAGTCCGGCCCTCGGCCGCCCCTTCGCCCTCGCCCTCGTCACCGACGGGCGGGCAAGGATCGGCGAGACCTTGCTCGCCCCGGTGGGCGAGGACCTGGTGCCCGTCCAGGTGGCCGGCTCCGTCCTCTACGACCCCGAAGGGACCAAGCGCGATGGCTGAGCCGACGATCGACGCAGGCGCGGGCCCGGTGGCACTGCGCAGAAGCCCGCTGGCTCACCTGGAGGAGCGGATGCGCGCCGCCGCCGTCACCGGCGCCCGCGGCGTCGCGCTGACCGAGTGGCCGTTCATCATCATGGTGAACCTGCGCGTGGACCCCGCTTCCGATGCGGCCGGCCGCATCGAGAAGACCCTGGGGGCGCCGCTCCCGCGACAGTGCGGCCACACCACCGCGTCCGGCCCCCACACGGTCGTCTGGCTCGGCCCCGACGAATGGCTCGTACTGTCCCAGGCCGACACGACCGCTGTGGCCACGGGGTTGCGGGAGGCGCTCGGATCAGACCCGGGGTCGGTGGTGGACGTCTCGGCGAACCGCACCACGCTGGAGCTGAGCGGCCCCGCCGCCCGGCAGGTGCTGGAGAAGGGCTGCCCGCTGGACCTGCATCCTCGCGCCTTCGGCCCAGGCCGGGCGGTGACGACCACGGTGGGGCCTGTCGCGGTGCTGCTCTGGCAGATCGACGACCTGCCGGCGTACCGGCTGCTCCCGCGGTCCTCGTTCGCCGACTACCTGGCGCTCTGGCTCCTCGACGCGATGAGCGAGTACCGCGGACCGGAGGTGCCCTGATGGCGTTGACCTCACGCTTTCCCGAGGGGTGCCCGTCCGGCAGGTGATCACATCGACAGAAAACGCCCCTGACCAGCGAGAATGAGGATTGCCGAGGCTCTTGTTCCGCGGCCTGCGACACGTCGGCATCACCTCGTACGACATACCCGCCCCGGGAACGACGCTGCCCCTTCCGGTGACGGACGCCGGCGTTCCTCGGCCGGGGCGTCAGCTCATCTGTTTCGGAGCTGTCCGAAACACCTCCCATGACAGGGTTGGGGTGTGAAACATGGGTATGTCAGTGCGATATGGCCAGGGGAGGCATGCTGATGAGGAAATCGGCGGAACGGTCAGTAGCGGTCGCACCCATGACGACGAGTGGCGCGATGCTCAGGACGGACAACGCCGTAATCCAGGATGCGGGCGGTCCGGGAGTCGGCGGGGGCCGGTCGACGGGCACGGGGAGCGGCACCATCGCCGGATCCGGTTCCGCACTGCCGGATACCGGAGAGTTACAGGCCGGCACCGCATGAGCGAAGTGGCTCGCGAGGAAGGCGTCCTCACCGGTCCTTCACGGAGCCGCCCCGCCGGCCTGACGGTGCACGAGGCCCGAAGTGCCGTACGGGTCTTCCTGCTGGACGGCCACCCGTTGTTCCGCAATGGAGTCCGATCAGCGGTGGAGAACATCCGCGACATGCGTATCGCGGGCGAGGCCGCCACTGGCAAAGAGGCGCTTGACGCCCTCCGCGACGGCACTTGTCGGCACCCGGACGTGATTGTCGCCGATCTGCCGTCCGTGGGGATCCCCCTGGCCGAATTCATCGGTCTCGCCGCTGAGTTGTCGGGCCCTCGCCCGGTGAGGGTTCTCATCGTCTCCACGGCCGACTCCGATGAGGCCGTTATCGAGGCAATTCGAGCCGGTGCCCACGGGTTCCTCAGAAAGTCCACCGACCGCGATGAACTGATACGCGCAATACGCACTGTGACGAGCGGCGGAGCGGTCTTCGGCCCAGTGATAGCGGAGCGTTTGCAGCGCTACTTCACCAAGATCCGCCACGACCGCGGGCCCGAAGCGTTCCCGGAACTCACCTCGCGGGAGCGGGAAGTGCTCGACCTGCTTGCACGGGGGCATTCGAACCGCGATATCGCACGCCGCCTCTTCCTCGCGGAAAAGACGGTGCGCAACCACGTTTCCCACATCTTCGCCAAGCTTCACGTGAAGGACAGATCGGCTGCGGCGGCCCGTGCCCGGAGCACCGGTCCGTGGGTCGGAAGCCCCGGCTGAACCAGGTCAGCCCGCTGGGGACGGCCCCGAGCGGTGGAACTCCAGCAAGCGGGCGTCGGTGCGCTCCGGACCGCCCGGCAGCCAGGAGGCCGCCAGCCGCGCCACGACCTTTCTCGGCTGCGCGGGGTTGACCTTCCGGGTGTCGGGCTTCGCCCGCAGCTGGAGCCCCCAGGCGAATCCGTTGAGGGGGATGAACGCGGCCCAGAAACGGCGGTCGATTCCCAGTAGTACGTTCGCGTAACAGTAGGCGTGCCAGGTGTGGTAGTTGAGGGGCGGGTCACCGTCCATCGTGTGCACCTCGGACTGCACCGGCGCCCGGCGCGGGTCGAAGAGCACACCCTGCGCGAAATACGACATCGTGTCGAAGACGCCGTGCGGGCTCTTCCCGTAGTACGCCTCGAAGACTCCGGTCTGCGCCGACGACACCACCTGGAGCGCGTCCCGTACGGGTCTCAGGAAGGCGGCGTAGGAAGCCGGGTAGCCGGAACTCCCCGACAGCCGGATCCACGCCTCTCGCACGCCCTTCAGCGGGTTTCCGCCCACGTGCTTGCCGATTTCCTCGTACGCCGCTTTGAGCTGCGGCGACTGCTTGAAGTAGGTGACTTCGTCGAACTGGTACCAGAACTCGTTGGCGAGCCGGTCACCCGACATCCCCGGAACGTCCGGGAGATCCGGATCTCCGCGGACCTGTTTCCGCTGACTCTGCCCCGCCCACGACGGTCCGCTCAGCACCGTCGTCGCCATACCGGCGGCACCGGCGAGTCCGAGAGTGCCCCGCAGAAGCACCCTTCGACTGTGCGGAACTTCAGGCGAAGATTCCGATTCCCATTCCGATTCCACGTAGAACTGCCCCCTCTTCCCGTTGTCAGTCATCGATCGGGTGCCGACGCTTCCCATTCCACTGTGCCGGTGCGGTATTTCGCCTGTCCATGTCCCGGGACAGCTTCGGGACATTGATGGGGCCGCATGCCCCGGGCGTTCGGGACTGAAGGGTTCTTAGGTTTCCTGATGTCCGGCGCAGCGCCGCGAAAGACGGTGCCCCGCCGGGACTTCAGAGGTCACCGAATCAAAGGATGGTCGAGATGACGGAAGAGACCGTGTATGAGGCGCCCGCGCTGGTCGAGGTCGGGGACTTCACCGACGTGACCCTTGGCGACGGTAGCTGGGGCTGGGACGACGACGACCTGTGCTGGTTCCTCGGCTGCTGACCTGACTCAACAGGGCTGGGGTGCCGGGCAGCGCGCGCCGTCCGGCACCCCGTGCTGACACCGGGCGCCGAGAAGAAAGGCAGAGACCAGTGGAAGAGCACCAGAGGTACGAGTCCCCGACGCTGGCTGAGGTCGGCGACTTCACGGACCGCACGTTGGGGCCCGACGGGTGGGGCTGGGAATCGGAGAGCTACTGCTGGTTCATCGAGTGCTGACCCTCTTCAAGGGCCGGGTGCCGGGCGGCGCGATCCGCCCGGCACTCGCACTCCGGTTCCTGCCGCCCTCACCAAGAGCGGAGACACCATGAAATTCCTTGTTCTGCCCGACACTCAGGACGCCGCTGCCACCTTGGAGAGAACCCCCTTCGTGGAGAGGGAACGCAGCCTGCTCCATGACTCGGGTCGTCCGTGGATCGTCGGCTCGTGGGATGACGGTGAGGTGGTCACCGGCACGTTCGGAAGCAGCCGCGTCGCGCTGTTCGGCTCTGCCCTGACAACATCGTCGAGTCTCGACCGGGCACTTGCGCGGCGCCAGGGGCTTGAGCAACTCGACGCCATCGCCCGATCGGTGCCGGGGAGCTACCACTTGATCGCATCCGTTGCCGGCGTGACGCGGGTGCAGGGCTCTCTCTCGGGCACGCACGAGGTGTTCTGGACCACCGCTGGTGGCACGGCGCTGGCGGCCGACCGGCCGGATGTCCTCGCTGAGCTGACGGGCGGTGCCATCGACGACATCGGTCTGCTGGGGCACTTCATGTCACGGTCCCCTTGGCCGCTGAGCGCCCGGACGGTCTGGCAGGAGGTCGAATGTCTGGGACTCGGGGAGTATCTGCACCTCGCCCTCGACGGCACGGCCCGACCGGTGCGCTGGTGGACTCCGCCTGCCGAAGAGCTGCCGCTCGCCCAAGCCACTGAGCGCGTCAAGACCGCGTTGCGGAACGCCGTTGCCGCACGGGCCGCTTCGGCCGCACGGCTCGGATGCGACGTTTCCGGTGGCATGGATTCCACGAGCGTGGCCTTCACCCTGCACCAACTTCAGTCGAATACCGGCATGGTGACGGTGCGTCACGGTGCCAGGGACGCCGCCAACGACGATGCCGAGTGGGCCGCTCGTGCGGGAGACTCGCTGACCGACAGCGAGCCGCTGGTCGTCGGAGTGGCGCAGTGTCCCGCGTCGTTCGCCGACCAGCTCAGCCTGGACGACGACCTCGAAGCACCGTACGCCTGGTCCAAGACGAAGGCTCGGGTCGCCCACATAGCGGGGAGACTGGCGGATCGTGGGGTGTCCCTGCATCTCACCGGGCACGGCGGAGACGAGCTTTTCTTCCCCGCGCCATCCACGTACCACGTGCTCCCGCGCCGCTACCCGCTGCGATCGGTCCCGCACATGAGGGCCGCACGGAGCATGTTCCGCTGGCCCCTGGGCGCCATGACGAGCAACCTGCTGAGGAACCCCACCTACGGGGAATGGCTCACTACCGCCGCCCGGGAACTGACCTCGGCGGAAGGCGGCCCCCGACAGCCGCTCACGAGCTGGGGCGGATATCCACGCCTGCCCGCCTGGGTCACCGCCGATGCGGTGGACGCCTGCGGCTCGATGCTCCGCACCGCCGCTCAGGAGACGGATCCGTACTCGTGCGACCCGGTACAGCACGATGTGCTGCACGGCGTTCGCCAGTGCGGCAGCAAGATCCGCCTTGCCAACCGGCTCACGCTGCGGCACGGAGTCGGGTATGACACGCCCTACCTGGACGCCCAAGTCGTCGAAGCGGCGCTCTCAGCCCGGCTCATCGACCGGTTCAGCACCGCTCGCTCCAAGCCCGTGCTGGCCGCCGCCATGCGCGGCACCGTCCCCGAGGCGATCCTCGGCCGCACCACCAAGGGCGAGTTCAGCGCCGACGTGTACGCCGGCGTCCGGCGGCACAAGGAGGAACTCCTCGAACTCTGCGACGGCATGCGCCTCGCCGAGCGGGGACTGGTCGACGAAGAGGCGGTCCGCGCGGTGCTGATGGCGCCGCACCCGATGGCGCGGACCTTCATTCCCATGGTGCCCACCCTCGCCTGCGAATCGTGGCTGCGCTCGGTGGAAGCCGCGCGCGGGCAGCGGCGCCGCAGCACGGAAGGAGCCCGAGCCTCATGACGTACGCACTCCCACCCGACGTGATCGCGACCAGGACCGAGGACGGCATGGTGCTGCTCCAGGAGACGACGGGGCGCTACTGGATGCTCAACGGCACCGGCGCCGCCGTGGTCCAGCTCCTCACCGAGGGAAAGACCGTCCCCGCCATCGTGGCGGAGCTGGGCACGCACTTCGGTCAGGACCCCGAGCGGGTCGCCGCCGACGTGCGCGCGCTGCTCGAACAGCTCGGCAGGGCCCGGCTGGTGACCTCATGAGCTTCTCCGTCGTACCCGAACAGCGCAGCACGAACGTTCCGTTCCGCCTGCGGCTGCTCGCCCGTCTCACGGTGACGGTCGCCTGGCTGCTGATCCGTCTGTCGCCGGGGCGGCAGCGCCGGGTGCTGAGCGTAGCCGCGCGCCGGGCGCGCCCCGCGACATATGAAAAGACGCTGGATTGCCGCCAGGCCGTGGTGACCGTCAGCCGTAAGTGCGCGGGCCTGGGGTGCCTTCAGCGTGCCGTGGCAACCGCACTGCTGTGCCGGATGCACGGCACGTGGCCCGAGTGGTGCACCGGCGTGCGCACCGAACCGTTCCGGGCGCACGCCTGGGTCGAGGCGGAGGGCCGGCCCGTGGGCGAGGGCGACGACATCCGGCTCTTCCACAAAATGCTGCACATACCCGCGACCACGACCGGATCAGCCGCCACCACCGAATGCCGGAGGCCGTGATGACCTCACACAACGACATCAGGTTCGGGCTCATGCTGACCACAGCCCGCCGGGCGGGCGAGGACGAGAGCGAGGTCTTCGCGCGTACGCTGCGGCTCGCCCGGCATGCCGAGGAACTCGGCCTCGACGACCTGTGGGTGTCCGAACACCACTTCAACCCCGCCGCGATCGGGTCCTCGGCGCTCACCCTCGCCGGCCATCTGCTGGGCGCCACTTCCCGTATCCACGTGGGTACGGCCGTCACGGTCCTCTCACTGCACGATCCGGTGCACGTGGCGGAGCAGGCGAATCTGCTCGACCAGCTGTCGTCGGGACGGTTCACCCTCGGGGTCGGGCGCGGTGTGCCGAGCGTCGAGTTCGACGTCATGGGCGGCGGGCTGGACGCCTGGCGCACGGGGATCACCGGACCGCTTGACCGCGTGCTGGCCGCGCTGCGCGGCACGGTCCCCGACGTCCCCGGCTACGACGGGCCGGCACTGCGCCTGGTCCCGGCCGCCCGGACACTGCCGCACCTGCCCGTGTATGTGGCCGCGGGCTCGCCGGCGTCGCTCGGCGTGGCCGCCGGACGCGGGCTCCCGGTGATGCTGTTCTTCGACAAGGACGCCGAGGCCAAAGCCGAGATGAGCGCTCTCTACCAGCGCGCCGCACAGGACGCGGGCCTGCCCGTACCGCCGCACGGCCATGCCTTCGCCGTCTTCGCGCAGGTCACCGAGACGGAGCAGGAGACGGCACAACTGATGCGGGACCAAGCCGAGTTCACACTGGCGCTCAACAAGCGCTCGGGCGACTCCCCCACCACGCCGCAGGACCTGGAGCATCTCACGGACAAGCTCCTGACCACCCAGCCGGTGGGCCGTACCCGGACCTGCGTGGACCGGCTGCTGCACCACATCTCGGCCTCGGGCTGCCGGCGCGTGATGTGTCAGGTCGAGTCGGCGGGCGACACCGCATCCGTTCTGCGGAACCTGGAACGGCTCGCCACCGAGGTCTTCCCCGTCGTACGGCAGCGGGCAGGAGCCGTACCGGCCGGGGCCGGTGTCTGAGCCCGCGCGGGCGGTGCCCCCGCACGGCCGGGGACACAAGCCGCGCGGGCGGCGCGGCGCCCCCGCGCGTCCCGCGCCCCCCGCGCCGCTCTCGCTCCGGGAGACCTTCCGGGTGCTGCTGGGGCACGTGCGCCAGGTCCGTGGCCGGCTGATCCTGGGCGCACTGCTGGGGCTGGGTGGCGCGGCGGCGATGCTCGGCCAGCCGCTCGCGGCCAAGGCCCTCATCGACCGCCTGGGGCGCCAGGACGCACTCGCCGGCACCCTCGCCGTACTCACCGGGCTGGTCCTGCTGGGCGCCGCGCTCAAGGCGCTGGGTCAGTATCTGCTGGCGCACACGGCGGAGTCCGTGGTCCGTGGCGCCCGGCGGCAGCTCATCGCGCGGCTGCTGCGCCTGAAGGTGCCCGAACTCGACCGCAGCGAGCTCGGTGACCTGCTGGCACGGGTCACCTCGGACACCACGCTGCTGCGGCAGATCACCACACAGTCCATCGTCTCCGCCACCACCAGCGTGCTCGGCCTGGGCGGGGTGCTGGTGATGATGGGGATGCTCGACGTGGTGCTGCTGGGCGTCAGCGTCGGCGTCGCGGCGATGGTGAGCGGGGTGGTGGTCACGGCCATGCCGCGCATCTCCGCCGCCACCGCGCGTGCCCAGGCCTCGGTCGGGGACATGGGCGCCGACCTCGAACGCGCCCTGGGTGCCTTGCGCACGGTCAAGGCGTCGGGTGCCGAGGAGAGGGAGACCGCCGCCGTCCACCGGGCGGTCGACGAGGCCTGGCGCGGCGGAGTGACGGCGGCCAAGTGGCAGTCCCTCATGGGGACTTCCGCCGGGCTGACCGTCCAGCTGTCGTTTCTCACGGTGCTGGCCGTCGGGGGCGCGCGGGTCGCCTCCGGGACCATCGACGTATCGACTCTGGTGGCGTTCTTGCTGTTCCTCTTCTACCTGATGGACCCGATCTCGCAGCTCATTCAGGCGACCAGCCAGTTCCATGTCTCGGCAGCCGCTGTCGCACGGCTGCGGGAGATCGACCGGCTGGAGATCGACCCCCTGGACGCTCCCGCACCCGCGAGGACGAAGGCGGCTCCCAGGCCCCCGCACACTGCCGCGACGTCGTCGGTGTCACCGCTCAAGAAGCCGAGCACGCCCGCCACCGTGGTGTTCGAGGACGTCGTCTTCCGCTACCGCCCCGAACTCTCCGACGTCCATCAGGGAGTCGCCTTCGCCGCGGCCCCCGGCGGCATGACCGCGGTGGTCGGCCCCTCGGGAGCGGGGAAGACCACGCTCTTCACCTTGCTGGAAAGGTTCTACGAGCCGGCCTCGGGCCGTGTCCTTCTGGACGGTATCGATGTCAGGGACCGGCCGCTCGCCGAACTCAGGGCCGCGCTCGGGTACATCGAGCAGGACGCCCCCGTACTTTCCGGCACGCTCCGTGACAACCTGCTGTTCGCGGCGCCCGACGCCAGTGAGCGGCAGCTGGAGGACGCCCTGGTACGTACGCGTCTCTCGGGGCTTGTCCATGGCCTGCCGCAGGGGCTGGACACGCCGGTCGGGCACCGTGGCACCCGGCTGTCCGGAGGCGAGCGGCAACGCGTCGCCATCGCGCGTGCCCTGCTGCGTACCCCCCGCGTCCTGTTGCTGGACGAGGCCACGTCGCAGCTCGACGCCGCCAACGAGCACGCCCTGCGCGAGGTCATCGCGGACGTGGCCCGTGAGACGACGGTGCTGGTCATCGCGCACCGGCTGTCCACCGTCACCATGGCCGACCGCATCGTGGTGCTGGAGTCCGGCCGGGTCCGCGCCATCGGCGCCCATGACGAGCTGGTGGTCACGGACTCGCTGTACGGCGAACTCGCCGCCACGCAATTGCTCACCGCCCGCCTGGCGTGAATCCGGCATCGACGCGGAGCGATGGCGCGAGGCGGCCCCGCCGGTGGCATTCGCCTGGGCCCTCCAGAACACGGCCCTACCGGCGATGGACGAGATCAACCCGCCCCTCCCGGCGTACCGTACGGTCTCTCTCGGCACACTGGCTTACCCGGACCACTCGTCAACTGGACCGTGACTTCCAGTGGTTCCCCGCCCCACCCGGCCTGCCGGAGCACTGAGCTTGCCGCCGCGAACGGCTCTCCACGCCCTCGGCGCTCAGCATGCGGAAGCGTCGAGCTCGCCGACTCGATTTTCGAGATCAGACTCGATCTCAACAGTTCGGCAGGGCGGCCGGTCAGAAGCGTGCGCTCATCCGCTCGGTTCACTCATGGTCGTCCGGCGCCCACTGCGTGCGCCGCAGGTAGTCCAGGTATGCGGCCTGACAGCTCGTGGCCGACAACTCGTCGAGCCAGGGCTTCCGGGGGCCCAGGAAATGAATGATCCTCGGGTCCATCGCATGCTGTTCATCGAGGAGCTCGTCCTCGACCGGACAGTTCCATTCCATGGGGAACTCGGTCCATCTTCCGCCGATGACGGCGTTGAGCGCTTCTTGGTCGGCGAAGCGCATGAAGGGGTGAGTCCGTGCATAGTGAAGAGCGCGCTCGCGGATGCGCGAGGCTTTCCAGCGGTCGAGATCGATGACCATGACACCAGCGTTGAAGTACTTGGCGCGGGCAGAGAGCCGGAGCTCCCGGTAGTCCGGCACACCGTACTGTGAAGAGACGTACGGGATCCCCTTGTCCTGCGCGGCGGCGAACGGGTGATCTCCGAGGCCGAGGTGCCACAGCCGGGACACGTCGCGCACCACCAGCACATCCGCGTCCAGGTAGATCATGCGCCGGTACTCCTCCGGCAAGAGTTCGGGGAGGAACCACCGTCCGTAGACGTTGCGGTTGAGGTGCAGCACGAACTCATGGCTGGAGAGCGGTAATCCGTCCAGGCTCAGGTTCTTCGAGGGAAGCCGCAGGAAGCTGACCTTCGCCGGACCAGGCCACGACGTGGCGATGCGGTGCCGTGACAGCTCGGATATGCCGAGATCAAGAATTACGATCTCCAGGGCTTCATTTCCCGCGTAGTTCTCTATGAGCGACCGCCCCGCGACAGCCAGCGGAAGCGCATACGCCTCATCCACGGCGAACCCGACGCATGTCCTCGCGTTTTCGGCCACCCATCCCCCAATCGGTGCCTGCGTCAACAAGCATGCTCCTGCGCGTGTGCGCATGACACAAGACGGGACGCCGAAGCCGGCCATTCCCGGCTCGGCTACTCTCGGCGCCACTGACGTTCACTCTGCGATCCGGGGCGAACCGCCACCGGATCGTCACCCGGGAGACGCCAACGCATGAATACGCCGCCATCACCTCCTGGCAAGGAGCGGGCCGACGAATCAGCCGTCCGGATCGGCGCTCTCGTTCCGCTGACTCGGCCTGGCTGGGTCGAGGCGGGCCAGCACTTGCTCGCGTGCGCTCGCCCCCACGGACGTGTGCGACGAACTTGTCGGCAATCGCGCGACAGCCCTCCTTCTTCTGGTCGGCCACCCCGAGCCGGCGGTGTCGATCGTCAGGTCCGTCCGCCACGACCAGCGCCTCGCCGAGACCATGATCGGCGCTCCGGCCGGGCAACCGGAGTTCATCGAATGGGCGACGTTGCTGGGTGACGACGGCGCCGCGATCCCGTTCTTGCGCTACCTGCCCGAGCGCCTCAGCCCACTCGGCGCACGAGTCGGGACGGCCCTGTGCGAGCGGCTGGCCGAAGCGCCCTCCTTCGAGGGCTACGACACGGTCGCCGTCCTCGCCGATGTACTGCGTTCTCACGGCACGGACCGGGCGCGCACCGCCGAATCCTGGCCGCGCGTCGCAGTCGAAGGCACCCGCGGGCAGATCCAGTTCTCCCGCACGCCAGGCATCAGCGTTTGGCAATGGGCTCGGACGCCGATCCAAGTCGTCGACCGAGATCCGGCGGAACCCGGTCGCTTCCGCATCCTCCACGCCACGCACGCATCCGGCAGGCCCGGCCGTCGGACAACCGCTGCACCGACAGGCACGAGAATGAACTCATGACGACGCCGCCTCCTGGCTCTCCCGACAAGACCGGCTATCTCCTCGACAACGCCCAGCCCGAAGCCGGCACTCGCTTCGACGCGCTCGGCGCCCTCTTCGACGCCTCCACCTTCCGGCACATCGAAGAGCTGGGAATCGCCCCGGGGTGGCGCTGCTGGGAGGTCGGAGCCGGCGGCCCGTCGGTGGTGACCTGGCTCGCCGACCGGGTCGGTCCGGCCGGCCGGGTGCTGGCGACCGATGTCGACACCTCCTGGGCCTCCGGCGCTGCCGGCGGCGTCGTGGAGGTACTGCGTCACGACGTCGGCCGCGACGCGCCGCCCGAGGGCGGCTTCGACCTCATCCACGCCCGGTTGGTGCTGGTGCACGTGGCCGACCGGGACCGAGCGCTGCGCTCGATGGCCGAGGCGCTGCGGCCGGGTGGCCACCTTCTGCTGGAGGACGCCGACCCCGCGTCGCAGCCGTTGATCTGCCTGGACGAGTACGGACCTGAGCAGGTGCTGGCCAACCGCCTTCGAACCGGCTTCCGCTCCCTGCTGGCGGCCCGCGGCGCCGACCTCGCCTACGGCCGAAAACTCCCCCGCTTGCTGCGCGAGGCGGGACTGGCCGACGTCACGGCGGACGCCTACTTCCCGGTCACCTCCGCGGCCTGCGCGGTGCTGGAGGCCGCGACGGTCCGGCAGGTGAGGGACGAGCTGGTCGCGGCAGGACTGGCGACCGACGAGGAGATCGACAGCCACCTTGCGAACGTCACCTCCGGCCGTCTCGATCTGACCACCTCCCCGATGATCTCCGCGTGGGGCCGTCGCGTCGCTTTCCTCCCTTCCGACGACGCCGCGTAATCACCGGCCAGGACGTGGTCCTCGACGGCGGCCTCGTCGGCCCGGTACCGGCCGGACGAACGTGCCGGTGACGGCGGCGATCCTCTGTTCGCATCGGCGGTCCGGTCGGGCATGGGAACCGCCCGAACGCCCTTCCAAATGCCTCTTCCAGGCGCCGGTGGCGCTGAGGCCGAGCTTGGGATGTGACCTCGCGTGACACCGAGCCGTGTGAGGGTGCGGGAGTCCAGACGCCTGCCGGTCAGGTGCGCGATCATGAACGAGCCTGCGGACTACGGGCCGACGCTCGCCCGGCCGCGTAGGCGGGAGCGGTACTCGCCGGGGGCCATGCCACGGGCACGTCGGAAGGCGCGGCTGAAAGCGTGTGGGGACCCGTATCCGACCGCGCCGGATATCGCCTCGACCGGCTCGTCGGTATCGCGGAGTCGGACGGACGCCAGGTCTATGCGCCACTGCGCCACGTACGCGCCCGGCGTCTGTCCGAGGGCGGTCCGAAAATGCCTGGACAGCGTCGCTCGGGAGACGCTGATCGCGGCAGCCAGGGTCTCCGTGGTCCACGGGCGTCCCGGTTCACGATGGACACATGCCAGGGCGTCGCGCACGACCGGATTTCGTATCGCCTCCAGCCATGAGCCGGATTGTTCCTTCGGGTGGCGGGCCAGCCAGGCGCGTACGAACTGGACGAGCAAAAGGTCGACGATGCTGTTGACCGCGGCGGTGGTGCCGATCTGCGGCTGTGCGAGTTCCGCCGCGAGAAGGTCGACGGTCCTCTTGAGTTGTGGGTTTTCCCGGGCTGCGACGTGCATCGGCCGGGCCAAAGCGGTGAGCACCGGTGTGCTCACCTCCGGGTCCTGCTCATAGTGCAGAGTGATCAGTTCCGTCTGCGCCGGCGACGAACCCAGCCGGACGACGCTGCCATGGGCCTGTGCTTGGGCCGCCGCTTTCTGGTCGCAGGGCCCCATCGTCACACCGGAGCCGCTGGCTATCCCATGTGCGGTGCCCGGCGACAGCAGGACGGCGTCCCCGGCCTGAACCTCCAGGGGTTTCTCACCCGAAATGTGGAGCCACAGTGCCCCGCGGGACACCACGTGCAGTGTCGCACCCGGGTAGGAGTCCAGCCACTGGCCCCACGTTCCTCCGGCTTCCAGCCTGACCCCGAGCGCTCCTCGCGCGCCCGAAACACGCAGAGCCTCCGCAAGCACGTCCATGGGCCCATTCTCGTCCATCGCCGGGGACCGGGGTGAAATACCGTCGAGATCTTCGAGGTGCCGATGCTCTGGGCAGCCCGCTCCGCCATGAACGCGGACGACGTCCAGGCCAACACATTCTTTTCCCGGGACTGTGCGGCCTTGTACCGTGACTGTGCGGCGGAGCGGGACCCAGGTGCATCCGGTCTTGTCAGGACACCTCAAGGACGATCTTTCCGTGGACTTTCCGGGCGAACAGCGCGCCGATGGCGTCGTCCACGTCTTTCCAGTCGCCTCGCAGCCCGATCGGTGCCGACAGTCTCCCGGCGGCCACAAGGCCCAGCAGGTCCGTCATTTCTTTACTGGTCGGTGACGTATCGCCGAAGGTGGCGATGGTGCGGGGCTCGCCGAATGCGAACAAAGACCCCTGGGGGAACGTCGTGTCCTGGCCCGAGGCGAAACCGACCAGATGGATGGCGCCGCCCTCGGCGAGGAGACTCCACACCCGGGCCAACTGCGGCCCGCCGACCGTGTCCAGGACGAGGTCGAACCGACCCTCGATCTTCGCCAGGTCGGTCACGACGGCGTCGGCTCCCAGCTCCCTGAGTCCGGCGGCCCTGTCGGGAGAGCCGACGAGTGCCGTCACCCGTGCGCCTGCCATCGCCGCCAGCTGAACGGCGAAGTGCCCCACTCCGCCGCTGGCGCCAGTGATCAGAACATCGCGTGCCAGCAGGGAACGCTTCCGCAACACGCGCAGTGCGGTGACCCCGGCGATCCCCAGCGCGGCGGCGTCGGCCAGCTCCACGCCCCCGGGGACGGTGCCGAGCCACGCGGGACTGACCGCTATCCGCTCCGCCCAAGCGGACGGGGCCATCCCGAGCGCGACACGAGCGCCTTCCGGCGGCCCCGAGCCGTCGGAGGCCGCGCGCACCACGACGCCGGCCGCGTCGTGCCCGTGAACGGCGCCTGCCGGCCACTGGTCCGCGAACTTCACCTCGCCGAGATTGAGACCGATGCACCGGATCTCGACCAATGCCTCATTGGTGGCCGGCTCGGGTTCATCGACATCGGCGAACCGGACAGGCCCGGCCTCGCTGTGATCGACCACTAGGGCCCGCATAGATGTTTCCTTCTCTCGAAAGCGCGCCGTAATGCCCGGCGCAGCAGCAATTCGAGGGCACGAGGTCCCTCTCCGAATTACCCTACGCACGATCAGAGGAGACAACAGTCCCGTATGAATCAAACTGTTGACTATCTGTATCAGCGCGACCTGGTAATTCTTGGAGGCGGCCATCGACGTTCTCGCGGCCCTCGTGGCGCTGCGGCGCCGCACGGATGGATCACGTGCAACAGGCGCTCAGTGCCCGGCTGAGTCCGTCAGCGTCCGAAGGCGTAGGCAGAACAGGGGCTGTGGGAAAGGGCAGTTCAGGGCCGCTCGGCGAGCGGTGGTGGATGGCGCGCCGGATGCGCGCGGATCGGGGCGTGGATCTCCTGACGCAGGCGTGATGCGAGGGGGTCTGGAACCTCTCCGTGCCGGCCGGCCCAGGAGTGGATGACGCCGGCTGCCGTTGCGGCGTCCACGGCCTCGTAGGCGTCGGGGGTGATGCGGTCGAGCCACCACTGGCCGTGCCGAGGCCGGTCCTGAACGCCGGCTCCGTCGTACGTGTCCGGAACTGAGCGTGTGCGATCAAGGCTGCCAACACGGCTCGGTCGTCCGGCGCCCCGGAGGACAGCTGGAAACGCTTGGCGTCGATCCAACGGTATCCGTGGGCGCCCTCGCCGAATTCGAAGTCGCGGAAGTTGATGAAGGGGCTGTCCCGGGTGGACGAGGATGGGCGATGACATCAGCGGCTGTCCGCACGGGAGATGAAGGCGGCTGTTCGTGCCCACATTTCCGGTGCGTTGGAGTACATCGGGAAGTGCGCACTGCGGCTTATCCGGGCGAGCTCGACACCGTCTGCTGCCAGGGC
This sequence comes from Streptomyces sp. NBC_01775, assembly GCF_035917675.1. Classification (NCBI taxonomy): domain Bacteria; kingdom Bacillati; phylum Actinomycetota; class Actinomycetes; order Kitasatosporales; family Streptomycetaceae; genus Streptomyces; species Streptomyces sp. NBC_01775. The sequence goes on from NZ_CP109104.1 coordinate 859,459, forward strand.
CGGCAGGCAGGACAGGGCGTTGTTCTGCTCGCCGTACATGAACATCCTGGGCGGGGGGAGCGCGAGAAAGCGGTCGAGCAGCTTGCCGTGGCCGGAGAGCTCGACCTTGGAATCGAAGATCGGCTTGACCGGCTGCCCAGCTTCACCCTGCTGTCGGTTTCAGGAGCTTTCGTCACCGAACGGCGGCCATCGAGCTCACCGTCATGACCAGGTCCGAACCCGGCCCCCTGGTCCAGCAGCTGACCACGCTCGCCACACACCTCGCCACGACGCGAGCGCGACCGTAGGCCTGGGAGGTGTTCGCGCACCCGGCGGGAATGCCGATTCCGTGGATCGAGCGGGAGCGTCAGGCCGGTTTCTGTGCCGGGTGTGCGGCGTCGTAGCGGTGTCGGTTGTTGTTGATCTCGTGGCGGTGCGTGGTGGCCCATTCTCCGAGGGTTGCGACGGAGTCCACCAGGGTCGCGCCGAGTTCGGTGATCGTGTAGTCCACGCGTGGCGGAACGCTGGGGTGGACGGTGCGGGTCAACAGGCCGTCGCGTTCGAGTTGCCGCAGTGTCAGGGTGAGTATGCGCTGGGAAATGCCGTTGAGGGTGCGGTGCAGTTCACCGAAGCGCAGGCTACGGCCGCGAAGTTGCCCGATGGTCAAAAGGCTCCACTTGTTGCCGATCAGCCCGAGGATCTGGAGCACCTGCCGGCACGCTTCGTCGTCCGGCTCACGGTCGATGTCCGCTGTCGGAGGCTGCCTGGAGTCGCGACGTGGCGACGCGGGTGAGGTGTTCCTGCGAGGCGCCAACGGTTACCTCCGTGTGTGTCACTGACATAAATGTGCCGTCTTGCTGCGGCCCTCCCCGCCACAAATCATGGGCCACGAACAGACATTAAGTGACCGCGTCGGGCCGGGGTAACACCGGTCCGATCGCGGTGTTCGGAGAGGATTCCTCGTGGTGAAGACGCTCGTTGTCGTCGGTGCAGGACCGGGGCTGGGGATGGGGGTGGCTCGCGCGTTCGGCCGTCAGGGGTTCCAGGTCGGGTTGATCGCCCGTACGAAGGAGAAGCTGGACGCCCTGGTCGGTGAGCTGGCCGAACTGGGCGTCACCGCCGCCGCGTTCCCTGCCGATATCCGCGACCGTGACGCGCTCACCAGCGCCCTCACCGCGGCGAGGGACCGGCTGGGACCGATCGACGTGCTCGAATACAGCCCCAGTCCGACCGGGCCGATCACCCATGCCACGCAGACCACGGTCGACTCCGTCACCGCGCAGTGGGAGTTGCATGTGCTGGGCGCGGTGACGGCCGTCGGCCAGGTACTGCCGGAGATGCTGGCCCGGGGCGACGGCACACTGCTGTTGACCACCGGCGTCTCCTCGACGGTCCCCGCACCCTTTCTGGCCAACGTGGGTATGGCCATGGCCGGCCTGCGCAACTGGGCTCACACCCTGCACGCGGAACTCAAGCCGCACGGAATCCACGCGGGCACGGTGACGATCGCCTCGGGGATCACCCCTGGCGGCGGCGAAGCCGACCCCGACGCCATCGGCGCCCGTTATTACAGCATGTACCAGCAGCGGAGCCCCGCCGAAGAGGTCATCGGCGACCTGGACGCTTTCCGGTCCCTCGTCTCCCGGACGGGCGGGAGCGGCGCGCCTGCCACACCGATCAGCGCCGAGCCGCCGCAACGGACAAGCAGTCCCTGAACGGTCGCAGTTGAGAGCCGATAGGCGCGCCACTCCACCAGCGGGCGGGCAAGCAGGGGGCGGCACAACGGGGCTGGCGGGGAGCGGAGTTGGGTATTCCATTCCCCGTCGCCCGGGGTTCATGACGTGCACACGCCGCTATCGTGCGCCGGATACCGGGCCGCCACAACGGGCTTCCACGCTTGCTCGGTTGATCATCACGTTTCCGCGTATCGAGGAGTGATTCGTGAACAGACCCCGCCCTGCCAGGTTAGCCGCGTTCGCGCTGGCCACGGCCCTCGTCGCCCTCACCGCAGCTGCTCCCGCCACGGCACGGCCGCACGGTTCCGGCTCCCTGCCCACCGTCACTCCGCGGGCGGAGACCTCCACGCTGTACGACGACGAGACGGGCGGCAACGCCAACGCCGACGACCCCGCGATCTGGCGCGACCCCGCCGACCCGGACCGCAGCCTGGTGGTCGCCACCGCCAAAGAGGGCGGCCTGCGGGTCTACGACCTGAAGGCGCGGCAGGTGCAGTCGGTCCCCGCCCCGCCCGCACCGGGCCCCGACGACGCCCCCGGCCGGTTCAACAACGTCGACCTCGTGCACGGCCTGCGCACCTCGTCCGGGCGCGCCGACTACGCCGTGACCACCGACCGGGGCCACGACCGGCTGCGGGTCTACCGCATCGACCGCGACCGCCCCGGCGGCCCGCTCGCCGACGTCACCGATCCCTCGGCGCCGACGGTGTTCTCCACCGGCCAGGACGAGGTCAACGAGCAGCAGACCGCTTACGGGCTGGCCACCTGGACCGACAAGGCGAGCGGCCGGTCGTACGCGCTGGTCAGCCGCCGCAACCGGACCGGCGTCGCGCTGCTGGAGCTGACCGCGGGCTCCCACGGCACCGTCGGCTACCGCAAGGTGCGCATCCTGGATCTGCCCTCCTCCTTCCGGCTGCCCAACGGCTCTTCCTGGAGCCCGTGCGGCGAGCCCGGCGAACTGCCCCAGGTCGAGGGCATGGTCGTGGACCCGGCGAACGGCACGCTCTATGCCGGCCAGGAGGACGTCGGCATCTGGCGGATGCCCGCCGATCTCACCGGCAGGCCCGAACTCGTCGACAAGGTCCGCGAGTACGGCGTCCCGGGCACGTACGACGAGGAGACCGAGGAGTGCGTCGCGGGCGCCGACCCCGGCTACGGCGGCTCGCACGTCGCCGCCGACGTCGAGGGCCTGACGCTGCTCACCGAGGCCGAGGGCGACGGCTACGTCCTCGCCTCCAGCCAGGGTGACAACACCTTCGCCCTGTACGACCGCGAGCGCGGCGACGAAGACGACAACGGCGGGGCCAACGAGTACGAAGCCGGCTTCCGCGTCGGCTCGGCGGACGGGGCCCTCGACGGCTCCGAGGAGTGCGACGGCGCCGCCGTGCTCAACGCGCCCCTCGGCCGGACGTACCCGAACGGTCTGCTCGTCGTCCAGGACGGGCATGACACGCCCGCCGACGGCGAACGTGAGGGCACCGGTTTCAAGTTCGTGGACCTCGGCGACGTCATGGACCACGTGGACGACTGAGCTCGCACCCCACCTCCGGGCCTGCCCCCTGCGGGCCAGACATCACCGAGGGCGCTCACCGCATCGTCGCTCCCGCCGAGCCGGTGAGCGCCCTCGGTCTTTCTCAGCCCTCGCCCTCCCCCTCCCCCTCGCCCTTCCCCTCGACGAGCAGCGCCGTCAGCTCCGTCGTGCCGGGGTGAGCCGTCAGCAGCGTGCCCTCGTCGGTGTGCTGGGCCGTCACGTCGGCTCCGTCCCGTACGGCCGCGCGCACCCCCACCAGCAGGAGGCGCCACGGCCCGGGCGCCCCGGCGGCCTCGACGGCGATCCGCCGCCCTTGCCGGGACGTGCGGAAGACAGCGTCTCGGCGCCGGTGGCCTGCCGCGCCTTCGCCGGCCTCCGGCCGGGAGGTATCTCCATGGCGTGGCACCCGGGTGGTCACCGTGGCGCCGTCCGCCAGGCCGTAGGCGCGCAGGGTGACGCCGTGCGCCCAGTCGTGGTCGGCGCGCTCGTCCCGCTCGCCGTACGGGAGCACCGCGCCGGCGCGTACCAGCAGCGGCAGGCTGTCGAAGCCGTACTGCTCGCGCCGCCAGCCGGGGCCGGGTATCCGCTCGCCGGACAGCAGGTGGGTCCACTCGCCGTCCGGTACGTAGTACTCGACGGTGCCGTCGGCGGTGAAGACCGGGGCCACCAGCAGGTCGTCGCCGAGCATGTACTGCCGGTCGAGGGTGTGGCAGGCGGGGTCGTCGGGGAACTCCAGCAGCATGGCCCGCATCACCGGGGTGCCGTGCTCGGCGGCTTGCCGCGCCGCACGGTAGAGGTAGGGCATCAGCCGGTGCTTGAGCCTGGTGAACTCGCGGGTGACGGTGACGGCTTCCTCGTCGTAGGCCCACGGCACCCGGTAGGACGTGCTGCCGTGCAGTCTGCTGTGCGAGGAGAGCAGTCCGAACTGGACCCAGCGCTTGAACAGCTCGGGGCTGGGTTTGCCCTCGAAGCCGCCGATGTCGTGGCTCCAGAAGCCGAACCCGGACAGGCCGAGGGAGAGTCCGCCGCGCAGCGACTCGGCCATGGCACCGAAGGTGGACTCGCAGTCGCCGCCCCAGTGGACGGGGTATTGCTGGCCGCCGGTGGTCGCGGAGCGCGCGAAGAGTACGGCCTCACCCTCGCCGCGCTCCTCGGTGAGGGTCTCGAAGACAGTGCGGTTGTACAGCTGGGTGTAGTAGTTGTGCATCCGCTCGGGGTCCGAGCCGTCGTGCCAGACGACGTCGGTGGGCACCCGCTCGCCGAAGTCGGTCTTGAAGCAGTCGACGCCCTGGCCGAGCAGCCCGCGCAGCTTGTCCGCGTACCATGCGCGCGCTTCGGGGCTGGTGAAGTCGACCAGGCCCATGCCCGCCTGCCACAGGTCCCACTGCCAGACGCTGCCGTCCGGGCGCCGCAGAAGGTGGCCGAGCCGGGCCGCCTCGTCGAACAGCGGGGACTTCTGGGCGATGTAAGGGTTGATCCACACGCAGATCTTCAGGTCTTGTTCTGTGTTGTCCTCCTTGAGCCGCCGCAGCATGCCCTCCGGGTCGGGGAAGACCTCGGGGTCCCAGGTGAAGTCGCACCACTGGTAGGCGCGCATCCAGAAGCAGTCGAAGTGGAAGACGCCCAGCGGGATGTCGCGTTCGGCCATGCCGCGTACGAAGCCGCGTACCGTCTCCTCGTCGTAGGACGTGGTGAAGGAGGTGGACAGCCACAGCCCGAACGACCAGGCCGGGGGCAGTGGCGGGCGGCCGGTGAGCGCGGTGTAGCGGTCGAGGATCTCCTTGGGGCTCGGGCCGTGGATGAGGTAGTACTCCAGCGTCTGGTCCTCGACGCTGAACTGCACCCGGCCGACGGCCTCGGAGCCGACCTCGTAGGACACCTTGCCGGGGTGGTTGACGAAGACGCCGTAGCCGCGGTTGGTGAGGTGGAACGGGACGTTCTTGTAGGCCTGTTCGCTGGCGGTGCCGCCGTCCGCCTGCCAGATGTCGACCCGCTGACCGTTGCGGACGAACGGGGTGAAGCGCTCGCCGAGCCCGTAGACCAGCTCGCCGACGCCGAGGGAGAGCTGCGCGAGGGAGTGGTGGGCGCCGTCGGGGGCCGTCGTGGCGTAGCCGGTGCCGCGTGCCTCGACGGTGGTGAGGGTGTGGCCGTCGGCGGTGAACTCCAGCCGGTACGGCGCCGCTGTGTCCACCCGCAACGCCAGCCCGCCGCTGGCCAGTTCGAGCAGGGTGCCGTCGCGGGTGACCTTGCCCGCTGCCGCGGTGTTGTCCTGACTGTCCTCCTGGCCGGGGCGCAGCGCGAAGTGCGGGCCGCGGTCGACGGTGCCGGCGTGGTGGGTGGCGCGGACGCCGATCACCCCCTCGGCGGGTGAGAAGCACTCGACGGTCAGCAGCGGGCCGTTGAGTGTGTCGCCCCGGCGCAGGATGTGCCGGACGGGGGCGTAGAGGGTGAAGCGGTCGTCGTGGACGCGGGTGTCGGCGATCTCGGTGGCGTACGACGCCTGGACGCCGTCGCGCATCAGCCAGTGACCGTCGGTGAACTTCATCGGGCGGCCTGCTCTCCGGTGTGCTGTGCGGTGGGGGGTGGGGGCTGCTGTGCGGTGGGTGCGTGGTGCCGGGTGGGCCCGGTGCGGTTCTGGCGGTGGGCGGCGATCAGGTCGCGGTACCAGTGGTAGCTGTCCTTGGGGACGCGTTGCTGGGTCGCGTAGTCGACGCGGACCAGGCCGAAGCGCCGGGCGTAGCCGTACGCCCATTCGAAGTTGTCCAGCAGCGACCAGACGTAGTAGCCGCGTACGTCGACGCCGGCGCGGATCGCTTCGGTCACGGCCGCCAGGTGGTCGCGCAGGTAGTCGATACGGTCCCTGTCGTGCACCCTCCCGTCGGGCGCCGGGGCGTCGGCCTCGGCCGATCCGTTCTCGGTGATCAGCAGCGGCGGCAGCGCCGGGTAGCGGGCGCTCAGGTCCGTCAGCAGGTCGGTGAAGGTGTGCGGGTCGACGGGCCAGCCCATGGTGGTGTGCCGTACGTCGTCGCGGGCGCACTCGGCGACGCGGATGTCGGTGGCCGTCCGGGTTGCCGGGTCCGGGTCACGGTAGGGCGCGTCGGCGAGGGTGATCGGGCGGTAGTAGTTGATGCCGAGGAAGTCCAGCGGGGCGCCGATCAGCTCCAGGTCGCCCTCCCGGCGCCAGGAGCCGTCGGCCTGCGGCCCCCAGGTCTCCGCCTCGCCGCGCGGATAGCGCCCGGCGAACAGCGGGTCGAGCCAGGTCTCGTTGTGCAGTGTCTCGGCCCGCCGTACGGCATCGCGGTCGGCCGCCGAGCCGGTGGCGGGCAGCAGCCGGTCGGGGTTGAGGGTGATGCCGGCCTCGGCCACGCCTGCCGCCCGCAGGGCGCTGACGGCGAGGCCGTGTCCGACCAGCAGATGGTGCGCGGCGGCGAGGGCTCCGCGCCCCTCCCGGGCACCGGGTGCGTGCCGGCCGGTGGCGTAGCCGAGGAAGGCGGTGCAGAACGGCTCGTTGAGGGTGATCCAGCGGGGTATCCGGTCACCGAGCCGGGCGGCGACCAGCGCCGCGTACTCGGCGAAGTGCCGCGCCGTCTCCCGCACCCGCCAGCCGCCCCGGTCCTCCAGCGCCTGGGGCAGGTCCCAGTGGTAGAGCGTGGCAGCGGGCGTTATCCCCGCGGCGAGCAGTTCGTCGGTGAGCCGGTCGTAGAAGTCGAGGCCACGCTGGTTGGCGGGCCCGGTGCCGGTGGGCTGGACGCGTGGCCAGGCGACGGAGAAGCGGTAGCTGTCCACGCCCAGCTCCCGCAGGAGCGCGACGTCCTCACGGTAGCGGTGGTAGTGGTCGCAGGCGATGTCACCGCTGGCGGCGCCCTCGATGAGGCCGGGCCGGCGGCAGTAGGTGTCCCAGATGGAGGGGCCGCGCCCGTCCTCGTCGTGGGCTCCCTCGATCTGGTAGGCGGCGGTGGCGGCCCCGAAGACGAAGTCCGCCGGAAGCCCGGAGTCGGAAGTGGTCATTTGACGGACCCCCCGGTGATTCCGGCGGAAATGTATTTCTGCGCGACGACCAGCAAGACCGCCGCGGGCACGGCGGACAGCACGGCGGTGGCCATGACGGCACCCCAGTCGCTGACGTGGGCGCCGACGAACTGGTAGATGCCGAGCGTGACCGGCTTGACGTCGTCGGTGGTGTTGAGGGTGAGGGCGAACATGAAGTCCGACCAGGCGAACAGGAAGGTGAACAGCCCCGCTGTGATGAGGGCGTTGCGGCTCATCGGCAGTACGACACGGACGAACGCGGTGAACCGGTTCGCACCGTCGACCAGCGCGGCCTCCACCACCTCGCCGGGGATGGAGACCATGAAGGCGCGCAACAGCACGATGGAGAACGGCAGCCCGAGCGAGGCGTCGGCGAGGATCAGCCCGAGGTAGGAGTTGACCAGCCGCAGTTCCGCGTAGGCGCTGTAGAGGGCGTTGGCGATGACGATGCCCGGCACCATCTGGGTGATGAGCGTGGTGAAGACGACGGTACGGCCGCCGCGCAGCGAGAAGTGCGCCAGCCCGTAGGCGGCGGGCGCCGCCAGCGCGAGGCAGACCGCGACGGCGCCCAGTGCCACGACGAGGCTGGTGAGCAGGGAGCCGCCCTGGCTGTCCAGCGCCGCGCGGAAGCTGTCGAGCCCCGGCGAGGTGGGGAACCAGTCCATGTCGATGCCCGAGGACGGCTGGAGCGCGGTGACCAGCATCCAGTAGACGGGGAAGAGCAGCACGGCGAGGATCAGCAGCGCGGCGGCGGTGTTCCAGGCGCCGCGCACCCGGCGGGCGGTGCCCGGTGCTGGGGTGCGGGGGGTGTTCGGTGCCGTACGGATGGTTGTCGGAGGCATGGTGCTCACTTCCTGTTACCGAAGTCGGCGCGGTTGGCCCGCAGGTAGAGCACCGCGAAGACCGCGCTGATCAGGATGAGGACGTTGCCGACGACGGCGCCCTGGCCGAAGTCGAGGCGCTGGAACGACATCTGGTAGGTGACGGTGCCCAGGGTCTGGGTGGCGTCGGCGGGGCCGCCCGAGGTGAGGGCGAGGATCAGGTCGAGGATCTTCACCGTCGACATGAACCCCAGGACGAGCACGACGGTGATCACGGGCCGCAGCAGCGGCAGCGTCACGGAGCGGAAGACACGCCACGGCCCGGCTCCGTCCAGCGAGGCCGCCTCGTACAGATCGCGGGGGATCTCCTGGAGGCCGCCGTAGAGGATGACCATGTTGAACGGGATGCCGATCCAGATGTTGACCAGCACCGCCGCCAGCAGCGCCACATCGGGGCTGCTCAGCCACGGCACGCCGCCGTCGGTCAGACCCAGTGTCCGCAAGGCCGAGTTGAGGACACCGTGCTCCTGGTCGAGGATGCGCCGCCACACCACGGCGGCCACCACCATCGGCACCAGCCACGGCAGCAGCAGTACGGCCCGTATGAAGCGGGAGAGGCGGAAGCGGCGGGAGAAGAAGACGGCAAGCGCCAGCCCCAGGGTGAACTGGCCCAGCAGCGAGCCCACCGTGAACAGCGCCGTGTGCCACAGCGCGTCCGTGAACAGCGGATCGGCGAACACGGCCCGCCAGTTGTCGAGGCCGTTGAAGGGTGCCTCGCCGGTGAAGTAGGTCGTGGGCGTGAAGTGCTGAAAGCTCATCAGCACGTTGCGCACCAGCGGGTAGCCGAAGAAGGCTGCCATGTAGAGCAGCGCGGGCGCGACGAAGAGCCAGCGCAACAGCGCGGTGCGGCGTCTGCCGGACCGGCCGGCGGCGAGGGCTCCGGAGGCGCCTGGGGCCGGCGCTGAGACGGGCGGGGCTGTGACGGTACTCATGCTGGGCTCCTCACTCCCCCGCCGTCGCCTGCCGCTGGGCACGGCGCAGGGCCGCCTCCGGGCTGCTGCCGCCGGTGAGTACTGACTGGAACGCCCCGGCGAGCGCGTCGCTCACCGCGGGCCAACGGGTGCCGACCTTCGCGGTGCGGGAGCGCGCCGTGGTCACCAGATCGGCGAACGGGGCGAGCTTGGGATTCTGTTTCGCGTACGTCCGCGCGGCGGCGGCGCGGGTGGGAACGTTGTTGACGGCCTCGCCCCAGTCGAGCTGATTGCCGGGGATGTTGAGGCAGTTGAGAATCTTGGCGGCGTTCTTCTCGCGCTCGCTGTCGTCACTCTTGGGGACGGTCATCACGGTGCCGCCGACGGGTGGCACGGCCTTGCCGTCCGCCTCGGGGACCGGGAACTTGGCGACGGCCCAGTCCACCTTGTCCTGCGCGTCCAGCACCGGCACCTGCCACGGCCCGTTGACCATCATGGCGGCGCGACCGGCGACGAACTGGTCGTTGACGTCCTGCTGGTTCCAGTTGACGACGGCCTTGGAGACGGACCTGTCCGCCACCATGTCCTTCCACAGGCTCAGCGCCGCCTTCCCCTTGCCACTGTCCAGCCGCGCCTCGTCACCGCCCGCCGACCAGAAGAACGGCAGGAACTGATAGACACCGTCCGCGTCCGGGCTGGCGCTGAAGGCGAGCCCGTAGGTGCCGTGGCCGGAGAGCTTCTTCGCCGCCGTCCGCAGCTCGTCCCACGTCCGGGGCACCTCGACGTCCGCCTTCTTCAGCAGCTTCGGGTTGTAGTACAGCGCCAGGGAGTTCACGGAGCGGGCGATGCCGTAGCGGGTCCCCTCGAAGGAGCCGAGGGAGACCCCGCTGCGGGACAGCCCGGAGGTGCGCACCCCGAGATCCCGCAGCCCGCGCAACCCGCTGGTCTGCGCGAACTGCGGCAGCTCGGAACCGTCGAGTTCGAGAATGTCGGGCAGCGAGTGCGAGGACGCCATCCGCAGCGCCTTGGAGGACACCTGATCGGCGGGAACGCTGTTCTGCTCCACCCGCAGCCCGAACTTCTTGCCACAGCGGTCGAAGAACTTCTGATTCTTGGTGTGCTCGGCCGTATCGGTGGCCGAGTTGAGCACGGTGACGGTGCCGGGCTCGGGTGCGGCAGCACACCCGGTGAGCCCGAGGGCGGCCACCGTCAAGAGCACGGAGAGTGCCGGACGGGATGGCATTGAAAAGGGTCTCCATTCCAGTACGAGCCTCAACGGGACGCGCCCCGAAGTGGGGCGCCCCGAAGTGGCGCGGGGAGCGGCGCGCGCAACCACAACGCACCCGCACATTCCCAGGCGAGGTTCACAAACGCGGCGGCGGCGCTGTACGAAAGGCGGTCATGAAGGGAAGCCGCACACCGAGGTACTGGCACGCGCGGTAAGCCGCGGGGGCAACAAGGTGGCGTCCGCCACGGACGAACCGTTCAACTTGGCCATCAGCAGTTGAACGGCCCGCTCCCCCACCTCGTCCGCCGGGATGGCTACGGAGGTGACCGGCACCGCGGCGTTCTCCGCCAGCTCGTCCGGGCACACGGCGACCACCGAGAGGTCCTGCGGAATGCGCATTCCCGCCTGCTGGAACGCCTCCATGAGCAGGGGCAGCGCGGGTTCGTTGTGCACGACGACCCCGGTCAGTCCGGGATGGTCGTGCAGCAGTTTTTCGACGGTCCGGCGTGCGGCGGGCCTGGAGGGCTCGCACGGGAGCACCGTCGAGGTCATGCCGTGGCGGTGGGCGGCGGTGGTGAAGCCCGCCGCGGTGCGCTGCGCGAAGCCGGTGCCGCGCACGTACACCGCGGGCGGGGAGCCCAGCAGCGCCACGCACCGGTGGCCGAGCTGGGCGAGGTGGCCGACGCAGCTCTCGCCGGTCGCGGTGAAGTCCAGGTCGATACAGGTCAGCCCGTCCGACTCGGTGGGGAAGCCGATGAGGACCGAGGGCAGTGGCAGCGCGCGGAGCAACGGGGTACGTGCGTCGCGCAGTTGTACGTCCATCACGATCAGCGCGTCCACGAGCGCGCTGTCCGCCACCCGCCGCAGCCCGTCCTCACCCTCCTCCTGGGTGAGCAGCAGAACGTCGTGGTCATGGGCGCGCGCGGCGGTCGCCACCGCGCCGGCGAACTGCATCTGTACGGGCACATGGATGCCGCTGCGCAGCGGCATCACCAGGGCCAGCACGTTGGAGCGGCTGCTCGCCAGCGCCCTGGCGCCGGCGTGCGGCCGGTAGCCGAGTTCGCGGATGCTCTCCTCGACGCGGCGCTGGGTCGCCGCCGAGATGGAGCGCTTGCCGCTCAGCACGTAGGAGACGGTGCTGGGTGAGACCCCGGCGCGCCGGGCCACGTCCGTGATCTTGACCAACGCCCCCTCCTCGAAGCTGATTCCGCGGGATTGTCGAATCGTTTCGACTGGGTATGCCGAAGCGATTCGGCGCGGAACAGTAAGGAGGGGGCAGGAGCCTGTCAACGGTTGTGACAGAAGTGCTCCGCCGCCCCCATCGGCGGCCTTCACGGGCCGAGGCGCCCGCTCGTCCCGGGTCCGGTCAGGTGAGGCGTTTACCGGGGGCGAAGCGGTCGACGGCGCGGGAGAGCGCGCCCATGTCCTGGGCCGCGTCGTCGAGTTGGATCACGTAGCGCCTGCCGCGCAGGCCCGGTGCGGCGGGATCCGAGGTGACCAGGCGGCTGCCGAGCGGGGTGTCGGGGTCGCCGTCGGCCTTGGCCACCGGATACAGGTCGACGTAGGGCGCGCGCGCGAGCCCGGCCCGCACGAGAGGGTCCCCCTCGGCGCGGCCTTCGGCCACGATGTTGACGGCCGCGATGTCCGGCCAGGCCAGGAGCTGTTGGCGGTGCCGCCCGCGGCCCAGCCAGGCGCCTCGCCCGTCGACGGTGAGGCTGGGCGGGCCGAGCCTGCGCAGCACACCGAAGCCGAAGAGGGCGACGAGCGCGGCGGCCCACAGTCCGCCTATCACGGCTGCCACTACCCGGTCGCCCGTCGGCGCGGGCCCTTTGGGCGGTCCCGAGGCGTTGACCAGGAACGGCGCGTCCGTACCGACCGCGGCGTAGGCGAGCCCCGCCACCGGCACCGCGAACATCACCGTCAGCGCGAAGATCCCCAGCGGGACGCCGACGAGCAGCTCTCGCCGGTGCATCCGGCGCCGCCGCCCCCGCACCACCTTGACCCGTACCGCCTCCGGCACCGTTCCCGCCGACCCCCGTCGCATCGTCATGCGGGGAACTGTAGGGCGGCCCGGTTCGGGTGAACCAGCCCGCCCCTTCCTCCCCGCTAGTGCAGCGCCAGCCCCTTCGTCTCCGGTGCCCAAGCGGCGGACACGGCGGCTCCGATCACCAGAAGTACCGTCAGCGCGATCATCGATGCCGAGAACCCGTAGGCGGAGAGGCTGATGGGCAGCAGGAACGTGCCGATCGCGGAGCCGATCCGGCTCAGCCCGTTCAGCAGTCCTACCCCCGAACTGCGCAGGGCCGTCGGGAACAGCTCCGGCGGATAGACCTGGTCCAGGTTGGAGGACGCCGACATCATGAAGGTGAAGACGAGGAACAGCGGGAAGAGCAGCAGCGTCGGCGCGTGCGGCCACACCCCGATCGGCGCCAGGGCGAGCGCCATCACCACGAACGACCAGATGACGAAGCCCCGCCGGGAGAACCGGGCCACGAACCACAGCCCCGCCACCCCGCCGAGCAGCAAGAAGACATTCAGCAGTCCGTTGCCGAGGAAGTCCTCGCCGCCCAGCCCCACCCTCGCCATGACGACCGGGAGGAACGTATAGATGGCGAAGTACGGAATGACCTGGCAGTTGTAGTAGAGGACGCCGAAGAGCGTGCTCTTCCGGTGCTGTGCGCGAAACAGCTCCCGGTAGTCGTACGACTCTGCCGTCCGGCTGCTCCGCAGCAGGTCCGAGAAGTCGACGCGCGGCCCGATGTGCTTCGCCACCACCGCCCTGGCCTCATCGATGCGGCCCTTGCTGATCAGCCAACGCGGTGACTCGGGCGTGCCGAAGCGCACCGCCAGCACGAACACCGCGGGCAGCGCGCTGGAGGCCAGCAGCCAGCGCCAGCTGTCCCCTCCGAAGCCGACCACGTAGTTCCCGAAGAAGTACGCCGCCGTGTAGCCAACCGTCCACATCGCGGTGAGGGACGCCAGCAGCCCTCCCCGGTAGCGGCGGGGACAGAATTCGGCGACCAGCGTCGGCCCCAGCGCGTAGTCGGCGCCGATGCCGAAGCCGATCAGCAGCCGCAGCACGAACAGCTCCGCCGGCCCCGTCACGAAGAACTGCGCCGCCGAGGCCACGGCTATGAGCAGGAAGTCCAGCATGTAGAGCAGCTGTCGCCCGAAGCGGTCCGCGGCCCAGCCGAGGACGATGCTTCCCGCGAAGATCCCGATGAGCGCCGAGGCGCCGAGCAGTCCCTCCCACGCGGCGCCCAGCTCCATCTGCGGGCCGATCAGGGTCAGCGCGATGCCGATGATGCCGAGGTGGTAGCCGTCGGAGAAGTTCGCACCGAACGTCAGCGCCGTGATCTTGATGTGGAAGCGGTTCAGCGGGGCGTCGTCCAGCGAGTGGGTGGCCGCGTCGCCCTCCTCGCCGTGCCCGCCGCCGGCCCCGGCGTCGTCGGCGGGCCGGGCCGGGCCCTCCGTATCGCCGGACCGAGCGCGCGGGAGCGGGCCCGCCTTCTCCGTCGTACCTCCGGCTTCCGCCGTGCCCGCGGCTTCCGCCGTACCCGCCGAGCGCTCCGTGTCCGGGACGTCTTTCACGCGCTCTCCCCTCGTCGCCGCCTGCCGGCTGCGGCCTGTATCGGCTGTGGTCCGCGGCACCTCGCCGGGGTCACGGTCTCCCGGTCTTCCCGCGCTGCTTGCCAACCCGCCTGAATGAACGATTTCATGAAGCCTCAGAGGTGAATAGATCTATGTCAAGGGGTGATGATGAGCGACACCAGCCACGTCCACGTCGACGGCCGCCGGCTGAGCTGCCAGGACGTCGTACGCGTGGCCCGATGGAGCGCTTCGGCGGAACTCGACCCGTCGGCGCTGAAGCGGGCCCACCAGTCCTACCTCGTGGCCGAGGACCTCGGCGCCAAGCGGGCCGTGTACGGACGCACGACCGGCGTCGGCGCCAACCGCCACCACGTCGTGGACCCTGACACCGCCGACCAGCATGGCCTACGCCTTCTCAGCAGTCACGCCGGAGGCACCGGGCCCACCGCACCTGACAGCCTCGTACGCTCCACCCTGCTCATCCGGCTCAACCAGCTCGCCGCCGCCGGCAGCGGCGTACACCCTCGCCTGCTGGGCGCCCTCGAAGCCGCCCTGCGGGTCGGTGCCGTACCCCGCGTCCACACGCGCGGCGCCATCGGCACCGGCGACCTCAGCGCACTCGCCGAGATCGCCCTGACCCTCGCGGGGCGCCGGCCCTGGGCCGTCGGCTCGCTCGAACCGGTGCCCATCAGTCCGGGGGACGCCCTCGCGTTCATCTCCAGCAACGCCGCGACCCTCGCGGAAGCCGTCCTCGCCTGGCACGACCTGCGCGAACTCCTGTACGCCAGTCACGCGGTGGCCGCCCTGTCCTACTGCGCGCTCAGCGGATCCCCCGAAGCCTTCTCCGAACGCGTCCACGCCCAACGTCCGCACCCCGGCTCCACGCGGTGCGCCGCCGAAATGCGCCGCATCCTCTGGGACGACGGCGAGCCGGGCCCTGGCAGCCGCATCCAGGACCCCTTCGGGCTGCGCGCCTTCCCCCAGGTCCAGGGTCCCGCACTCGACGCCGTCGACACGCTGGAGAACATCCTCACCATCGACCTGAACGCCGCCGCCGAGAACCCGTTCATCGACATCGAGACCGAGAACGCCTATCACCACGGCCACTTCTCCACGGCGCACCTGGCGCTCTCCCTCGACCACCTGCGAGCCGCGCTCCACCACGTCGCCGAGCTTTCCGCGGCACGCCTCAGCGACCTGGTCGAACCCGAACTCACCGGTCTCACGCCGTTCCTCTCCGACGGCCCACCGGGCAGCTCCGGCATCATGATCCTCGAATACGTCGCCCACGACGCGCTCAGTCAGCTACGTCATGCCGCCGCGCCGGTCACCCTCGGCACCGCCGTCATCTCCCGTGGCCTCGAAGACCACGCCAGCTTCTCCACCCAGGCCGCACGCAGCACCTCGGCGGCCATCAGCGCCTACCGCACGATGCTCGCCTGCGAGCTCATCGGCGCCGTACGCGCTCTGCGGCTGGGTTCCGCGGAGCTTCCCGGAACCGCCGTGGCGGAAGCCTTCCGCACCGCCGGAAAGGCACTGCCGATGATCGCCGAGGACCACCCGCTCACCGAGGAGATCGCCGCCGCCGAACAGGTACTCGCCCGATTCGGCACCCTCTGACGGAGACCCGGGGCGATCGGGCTGCCGACCGGGCCGTCGCAGCCGTGAGCACGACCGCGTCACGCCTCCCGCACGCTGATGTCGACGCGGTGATGACGGTGCGCATCGTTCCCGTCGAGCTCATCGAGCAGCGCGATCGCGAAGTCGGCGTACGTGATCCGGCTGTCCGGGTCGCCGTGCTCGGCGATCCGGTACCGGCCGGTGCGCGCGCCGTCATGGTCGAAGTCACCCGCCGGGGCCACGTACACCCAGTCCAGGTCGCAGGTCCGAAGCACGTCGAGGCCCGCCGCCCAACTCCGGCTGATCATCACGCATATCATCGCCACGGCGACCACGCAGTGGGCACTGACGCGGTGTGCACCATCCACGTGCTGCCCGTCGGCACCGCGTCTCCAGCGCGCACGACCGAGCCCGCAGCCGCAGCGGGAAACGAACTTGCTGGCACAGCAGCCCCATCAACAAGGCGGCATTACGAGACAACCTGTGAACCTTACCCAGCAGAACATTAGGCCAAAAGGGTGGTTTTCTGCACTCAGCATGGTGAATCCTCCCCGGCGGTAGCTGTACTGGTCCTATCGAGTGGAGTGTCCATTCCCCTATCGGGGCGGAACGGAGATCGCTTCAACGTTCTCCGCTCCGTCCCCTCGGGCGCCCCGGCAGCGAGTGGCAGCCCTGCGCCAAGTCACACTGACTCGAAGGGGCTTCATCATGCCAGTCGCCGTCATTCCCCCCTCGCCCGTGGCCTGTGGCCTGTGGCCACGTTCACGGCGCACGTCCAAAGGGTTGTCCCCCATAGCGCGCCTACGGGGGACAGCCTGACATTCGGACTTCCAGCGTCATGCGCTACTGACCGTAGGACGGTTTCCATGAGCCTCGCGGACTTCCTGCTCGCTCTCGGCGCCACCTGCCGCATCACGAGGTTCATCACCAAGGACACGCTCGCCGCGGGTTTCCGGATCTGGATCGCCGACCGTTTCGGTGACGACTCCAGACCGTCGTACCTGATCACCTGCGGCTGGTGCACCAGCATCTGGGTCGCCGTCGCCACGACCGGCAGCACCCTGACTCTGGGGGACTCGCTATGGCTCCGCGCCCCGGCGATCGCCCTGACGCTCTCCTACCTCACGGGCATCGCCTCAAGATGGCTCGACTGACACAAGAAGACAAGAAAACAAGAAACACCTACGGGGAAGGAACCCGGATATGGCCTGCAACTGCGGTGGAGGAACTCCACGAACCGTCGTCATCTACCAACTGACCCTGCCGGACGGCACCGTCCGCCAGTACGTCACCTACCAGGAAGCCGAAGCCGCCAACCAGCGAGCAGGCGGCACCGGCACCATCAGCACCGTCGTCCAATGACGCAGCGCGCCCGGACACGGTGCCGGACTCCGAGTTCCGGCCGGCTCGAAGATGCCCTTCCGTCCTGCCTGCTCAAGGCGCTGTGGGGCCAGTTCGCGGCACTGCTGCCGTCACGGGACGGGTTCGCGCCCCCGGCCATCCATGGGACTGCCACCGCCGCATCCCGGACAGGGTGGCCTTCGAGCACCTCACGCAGGCCCTGGCACTGCGAGCCTACGACCGCGTGATCGGCCTCGGGCTGAATGAAATCTCGGTCGACGACTGCATCACCAAGGCACCCTCCAGAGGCGAAAAGCCGCACGCTCCCCGGTCTGCCGGGGCAAGCAGAGCCTGAATGCTCCGCGGCTTCCGATGTAACCGGTGCGCCGCTCGGGAGCGGCGCACCGGCCTTTTGCCCGAGCTTCAACGATCCAAGCACCGCCAATGTCTGGGGCATCCAACCCAGCTTCCAGCCGTTGGCGGTGTCGCCATGTCGCCCCGGATTCCGATCGCACTTCTCTGGTCTTCTCCCGGGCCTGGAGCCGCCTTCCTGTCGTCAGATAGGTCTTCTGGGCGGGCCATACAGCGTGGATGGTGTCCTCAAGGCGGTGCGAGGGCAAAGGCCCGGCTGATCCAGGAATCCACTTGAGGAACGAGATCGCGTTCCGGCAAGTACATGTTCCGGCAGGGGCCAGGGCCGGAGATCTCGCTGGGCATGACCATGCCGGGGCACGAGGCCCCGGCATGGCAGGAGTGAATGTACGGTCAGGGAACGAGCGGGAATCGTTGGGTGGTCAACGGCGCTGTGCCGGAGGACGGGTTGAGACAACTCGCCCCGGCGAACGACGCCGTGTAGGTGTTGGCGGTGGTCACGAGAGGCGACACCGTGACCATGGGCGGCGCCAGAGTCGCCACCCCGCTGGCATTGGTGACCGCAGTCCCGAGCGTCATCGGCCCAACCGCCGTGTTAGCGGTGAACACCACCGGCTGGCCGGGGATTCCGGCGTTGGTCACCGCGTTCTTGAGCGTGGCGCTCATCGCGAGGATGACCCACGTCCCGTTGGTGCGCAGACGCACCTGCGTCGCAGCGACTGTGATCGTCGTGTTGACGGCGGTGGAGCTGATGCTCACCGTTCCCGAAGAGCCCGCGAAGCACGAGGCTCCGTTGTAGGTGGCGGTGATGGTGCCCGACGCGAGCGCGGTGCTGCTGAAGCAGGCCTGGCCACTGGCATTGAGCGGCACGGTCTGATTGAGCCCACCAGGACCGGTGAAGGTGACCGTGCCCGTCGGCGTACCCGACCCGGGGGCGTTCGTTGTGACCTGGGCGCAGACCGTCACCGACTGCCCACAGGTCGAGGGGTTGGGGGTCGCTGTCACCATCGTGGTGGTGGATGCCGGGTTCACCGTGACGGTGGCCGTGCCGGTGGAGGAGTTGAAGCAGCTCGCTCCGTTGTACGTCGCCGTGACCGTCCCCGACGCGAGCGCGGTGGTCGTCAGGCAGGCTTGGCCGCTGGCGTTGAGCGGCACGGTCTGATTGAGCCCACCAGGACCGGTGAAGGTGACCGTGCCCGTCGGCGTACCCGACCCCGGCGCACTTGTCGTCACCTGCGCGCAGACCGTCACCGACTGCCCACAGGTCGAGGGGTTGGGGGTCGCTGTCACCATCGTGGTGGTGGATGCCGGGTTCACCGTGACGGTGGCCGTGCCGGTGGAGGAGTTGAAGCAGCCCGCTCCGTTGTACGTCGCCGTGACCGTCCCCGGCGCGAGCGCGGTGGTCGTCAGGCAGGCTTGGCCGCTGGCGTTGAGCGGGACAGTTTGGTTGAGTCCGCCAGGTCCGGTGAAGGTGACCGTGCCCGTCGGCGTACCCGACCCCGGCGCACTTGTCGTCACCTGCGCGCAGACCGTCACCGACTGCCCACAGACTGAGGGGTTGGGGGTCACGGAAACCGCGGTGGTGGTGGATGCCGGGTTCACGGTCACCGATGCGGTGCCCGACGAGCCGGCGAAGCAGGGCCCTTCGCCGTTGTACGTCGCGGTGACCGTCCCCGACGCAAGCGCCGTGCTCGTCAGGCAAGCCTGACCACTGGCGTTGAGCGGGACGGTCTGATTGAGCCCACCAGGACCCGTGAAGGTAACCGTGCCCGTCGGCGTACCCGACCCCGGCGCACTTGTCGTCACCTGCGCGCAGACCGTCACCGACTGCCCACAGACTGAGGGATTCGGCGTTACCGAGACCGCAGTCGTTGTCGCCGCCTCGTTCACCGTCACCGACGCCGAACCGGTGGAGGAGTTGAAGCAGCCCGCTCCGTTGTAGGTGGCGGTGATGGTGCCCGACGCCAGTGAAGTCGTCGCCAGGCAAACTTGGCCGCTGGCGTCCAACGCCAGTGTCAGGTTGAGTCCGCCAGGTCCGGTGAAGGTGACCGTGCCCGTCGGCGTACCCGACCCCGGCGCACTTGTCGTCACCTGCGCGCAGACCGTCACCGACTGCCCACAGACTGAGGGGTTGGGGGTCACGGAAACCGCGGTGGTGGTGGATGCCGGGTTCACGGTCACCGATGCGGTGCCCGACGAGCCGGCGAAGCAGGGCCCTTCGCCGTTGTACGTCGCGGTGACCGTCCCCGACGCAAGCGCCGTGCTCGTCAGGCAAGCCTGACCACTGGCGTTGAGCGGGACGGTCTGATTGAGCCCACCAGGACCCGTGAAGGTAACCGTGCCCGTCGGCGTACCCGACCCCGGCGCACTTGTCGTCACCTGCGCGCAGACCGTCACCGACTGCCCACAGACTGAGGGATTCGGCGTTACCGAGACCGCAGTCGTTGTCGCCGCCTCGTTCACCGTCACCGACGCCGAACCGGTGGAGGAGTTGAAGCAGCCCGCTCCGTTGTAGGTGGCGGTGATGGTGCCCGAGGCGAGCGTGGTGGTCGTCAGGCAGGCCTGGCCACCGGCGTTGAGCGGCACGGTTTGATTGAGCCCACCAGGACCGGTGAAAGTGACCGTGCCTGTGGGAGTGCCCGACCCGGGCGCGTTCGTTGTGACCTGGGCGCAGACCGTCACCGACTGCCCACAGACTGAGGGGTTGGGGGTCACGGAAACCGCGGTAGTGGTGGATGCCGGGTCTACGGTCGCCGACGCGGTGCCGGTGGAGGAGCTGAAGCAGCTCGCTCCGTTGTACGTCGCCGTGATCGTGCCCGAGGCGAGCGCGGTGGTCGTCAGGCAGGCCTGGCCACTGGCGTTGAGCGGCACGGTTTGATTGAGCCCACCAGGACCGGTGAAAGTGACCGTGCCTGTGGGAGTGCCCGACCCCGGCGCGTTCGTTGTGACCTGGGCGCAGACCGTCACCGACTGCCCGCACACCGACGGATCAGGGACCACCGACACCGCAGTAGTAGTGGACGCCGGGTTCACGGTCACCGACGCGGTGCCTACCGAACCCGCCGCACAACCGTCACCGCTGTACGTCGCCGTAACCGTCCCCGACGCAAGCGCCGTACTCGTCAGGCAAGCCTGACCACTCGCATCCAACGCCACAGTCTGATTGAGCCCACCAGGACCCGTGAACGTAACCGAACCCGTCGGCGTACCCGACCCCGGAGGATCAACGCTCACCTCAGCGCAGACCGTCACCGACTGCCCACACACCGACGGGTCAGGTGTCACCGACACCGCGGTAGTGGTGGATGCCGGGTTCACGGTCACCGACGCGGTGCCCGACGAACCGGCGAAGCAGGGCCCCTCACCGTTGTAGGTGGCGGTGATGGTGCCCGAGGCGAGCGTGGTGGTGGTCAGGCAGGCCTGGCCACTGGCGTTGAGCGGCACGGTTTGATTGAGCCCACCAGGACCCGTGAAAGTGACCGTACCCGTCGGCGTACCCGACCCCGGCGCACTTGTCGTCACCTGCGCGCAGACCGTCACCGGCTGCCCACACACCGACGGATCAGGCGTCACCGAGACCGCGGTCGTTGTCGCCGCCTCGTTCACCGTCACCGACGCCGAACCGGTAGAGGAGCTGAAGCAGCTCGCTCCGTTGTACGTCGCCGTGATCGTGCCCGAGGCGAGCGTGGTGGTCGTCAGGCAAGCCTGGCCACTGGCGTTGAGCGGCACGGTTTGATTGAGCCCACCAGGCCCGGTGAAGGTAACCGTGCCCGTGGGCGTACCCGACCCCGGCGCACTTGTCGTCACCTGCGCGCAGACCGTCACCAACTGCCCGCACACCGACGGATCAGGTGTCACCGAGACCGCGGTAGTGGTGGATGCCGGGTTCACGGTCACCGACGCGGTGCCGGTGGAGGAGTTGAAGCAGCTCGCTCCGTTGTACGTCGCCGTGACCGTTCCCGACGCAAGCGTGGTGCTGCTGAAACACGCCTGACCACTCGCATCCAGCACCACGGTCTGATTGAGCCCACCAGGACCCGTGAACGTGACCGTGCCCGTCGGCGTACCCGACCCCGGAGGATCAACGCTCACCTCGGCACAGACCGTCACCGACTGCCCACACACCGACGGATCAGGTGTCACCGAGACCGCGGTAGTGGTGGATGCCGGGTTCACGGTCACCGACGCGGTGCCCGACGAGCCGGCGAAGCAGGGTCCCTCACCGTTGTAGGTGGCGGTGACCGTCCCCGACGCAAGCGCCGTGCTCGTCAGGCAAGCCTGACCACTCGCATCCAACGCCACAGTCTGATTGAGCCCACCAGGACCCGTGAACGTGACCGTGCCCGTCGGCGTACCCGACCCCGGCGCACTTGTCGTCACCTGCGCGCAGACCGTCACCGACTGCCCACACACCGACGGATCAGGTGTCACGGAGACCGCAGTCGTTGTCGCCGCCTCGTTCACCGTCACCGACGCCGAACCGGTAGAGGAGCTGAAGCAGCCCGCTCCGTTGTACGTCGCCGTGACCGTCCCCGACGCAAGCACCGTACTCGTCAGGCAAGCCTGACCACTCGCATCCAACGCCACAGTCTGATTGAGCCCACCAGGACCCGTGAACGTAACCGAACCCGTCGGCGTACCCGACCCCGGCGCGTTCGTCGTCACCTCAGCGCAGACCGTCACCGACTGCCCACACACCGACGGATCAGGCGTCACCGAGACCGCAGTGCTCGTGGACGCAGGATTCACAGTGACCGTGGCAGTGCCTACCGAACCCGCCGCACAACCGTCACCGCTGTACGTCGCCGTAACCGTCCCCGACGCGAGCGCCGTACTCGTCAGGCAAGCCTGACCACTGGCGTCGAGCGGGACAGTTTGGTTGAGCCCACCAGGACCCGTGAACGTGACCGTGCCCGTCGGCGTACCCGACCCCGGAGGATCAACGCTCACCTCAGCGCAGGCCGTCACCGACTG
This sequence comes from Streptomyces sp. NBC_01775, assembly GCF_035917675.1. Lineage (NCBI taxonomy): Bacteria > Bacillati > Actinomycetota > Actinomycetes > Kitasatosporales > Streptomycetaceae > Streptomyces > Streptomyces sp. NBC_01775. The sequence continues at coordinate 881,652 of NZ_CP109104.1, forward strand.
CCCACACACCGACGGATCAGGGACCACCGACACCGCAGTAGTAGTGGACGCCGGGTTCACGGTCACCGACGCAGTGCCTACCGAACCCGCCGCACAACCGTCACCGCTGTACGTCGCCGTGACCGTCCCCGACGCGAGCGCCGTACTCGTCAGGCAAGCCTGACCACTCGCATCCAACGCCACAGTCTGATTGAGCCCACCAGGACCCGTGAACGTAACCGAACCCGTCGGCGTACCCGACCCCGGCGCGTTCGTCGTCACCTCAGCGCAGACCGTCACCGACTGCCCACACACCGACGGATCAGGGACCACCGACACCGCAGTGGTCGTGTCAGCGAGGTTGATCACCTGGTTGACCAGGTTCGAAGACGAAGGGTCGAACGTGCCATCACCGCTGTACGCGGCGACAGCCTGATGAGTCCCCACCGTCAGATCGCTCACGGCGAATTGAGCCTGTCCCGAGGCGTCAAGGGGCGCTGTCAGTGTGGGTCCGTCCGCGCTGATGATGACGGAGACGGTGCCGGTCGGGGTGCCGACAGCCGGTGGTACAGGGGAGACCGTAGCGGTGAAGGTGATCGTCCCGCCGCAGACTGATGGGTTGGGTGCTGAGGTCAGGGTAGTGCTGGAACTGGCCATCGTGCGGTCCTTCTTTCGCGGTTCCACATGATGCGGACGCCGTCAGTCCGCTCGCCGCAGCCACTCGACTCGCCTATTCGTGCTGGCTCAGAGAGCATCAAGCCACTGAACAAGATGGGTTGGCTCCGGCGCTGTAATCATCAGTAGGCAACTCCGCTAGGCATCTCACTAGATGAGTGGACCGAATGGCACTCGTATGACCGAGCGCCCGCAGTGGTGCGAGTAAGCATTCCGGACGGTCCGTGGTGCGACCGGCGCGAATTGGGGGCGCCACCAACTACGCTGCGTCAAACGGCAGTTGTCAATTAGCGAGGCACTGGTTGCCCATCCTCGGCTTCCCCCGCCCAGTCCGGCATTTCAGCCATGCATGCCGACTGACGCGGTGAGAACGAATGGTGTGCGCCGTGGGGCGCACAGGGGCGTGCGACCTCAACTACCGTATGATCGCGTCGGGTTGACAAATGGCCGGCCTCTATCCCGGCGCAAGGAATTCGTTGTACATCGATGGCAAGCCGTGAGCAGGAGTGACGTTCCCTCAGCATTTGGAGTGGGCAACGTAATTCCGCGCGCTGGCGCATCCGCATGGATGACGCATACTCGGGGCGTGCGCCCCAGGCGGCCGACGGCGCCCGGCAGCTATGTCGTGCCAAGCCGCTTGAGAGTGATGTTCCGCGGCCACCGTATGCCTTCGATCAGCTGCCGCCCGGCCCGCCGTGCCTCCGCCAGCTCTCCACCTGTCACGAAAACAAGATCATCCCGCCTCAAGATCCACCGATACGCGCCCTAGAGGACGAAGCCGTGGGGGAACGGGTCTCGGGGATCCAGCAGGTAGTTCGCGGTGCCGGTGATCCAGGCGCGGCCGGAGAACTCCGGTACGACGCCGGGCAGTCCGCCGACGTCGGTCGTATCGAGGAGTCTCCCGACGAAGCGCGTGCCGATGAACGACTCGTTGACGAAGTCGGTGTGCAGCGGAAGCTCCCCGCGCGCGTGCAACTGCGCCATGCGCGCCGAGGTGCCCGTGCCACAGGGCGAGCGGTCGAACCAGCCGGGGTGGATGGCCATGGCGTTGCGCGAGTGGCGCCCGTCGGAGCCCGGCGCGAGGAACTGCACGTGCTTGCAGCCGCCGATGAGCGGGTCGACCGGGTGGACCGGCCGGTCCCGCTCGTTCACGGCCCGCATGATCGCCAGACCGGCGGAGAGGATCTCGTCCTTGCGGGCGCGGTCGAAGGGCAGCCCCAGGCTGTCGAGTTCGACGACGGCGTAGAAGTTGCCGCCGTACGCCATGTCGTACGCGACCTCTCCCAGCCCGGGCACCGGCACGCTCGCGCCGAGGCGCAGCGCGAACGCGTCGACGTTGCGCAGCGTGACCTTCTCGGCCGCCCCGTCCCGCACCGTGACCCGCGCCTCCACCAGGCCCGCCGGGGTGTCCAGCCGCACCACGGTCTCCGGCTCGGTGACCTCGACCATCCCGGTCTCCACGAGCACGGTCGCCACGCCGACGGTGCCGTGCCCGCACATCGGCAAGAACCCGCTGACCTCGATGTAGACCACGCCCCAGTCGGCGTCCGGCCGGGTGGGCGGCTGGAGGAGCGCACCGCTCATCGCGGGGTGCCCGCGCGGCTCGTCCACCAGGAACCGCCGCAGCTCGTCCAGGTGCTCCACGGCGTAGCGGCGGCGCTCGGCCATCGTGTCGCCGGGGATGGGTGCCACGCCCCCGGTGACGACCCGGGTCGGCATGCCCTCGGTGTGCGAGTCGACGGCGCTGATCGTGCGCGCTGAACGCATCAGGCGGCCCGGGTGCCGTCGAGCGCCGCGACGGCGCGGGCCATATCGGCCTCTACCTGCGCCCGGTGCTGGGCCGACAGCGGTCCGCGCGGCGGGCGGCACGGGCCGCCGAACCGGCCGACCAGCTCCATGCCGAACTTGATGGCCTGGACGAACTCGGTGCGCGAGTCCCACCGGAAGGCGGCCACCAAAAGCTCGTACATCGCGCGGGCCTCCTCCAGCCTGCCCGCGGTGGCCAGTTCGAACAGGCGGGCCGACTCGGCGGGAAAGACGTTGGGGAACCCGGCGAACCATCCTGTTGCGCCCATCAGCAGGCTCTCCAGTACGACATCGTCGGCTCCGCTGATCACCTCAAGGCCGGACGTGCGCTCCTTGATCTCCAGCACCCGCCGCACGTCGCCGGAGAATTCCTTGATGGCGACGACGTTGTCGATCTCGGCGATCTCGGCGACGAGGCCGGGCGTCAGGTCGACCTTGGTGTCGATCGGGTTGTTGTAGACCATGACCGGAAGTCCCACGGAGGCCACCGCTTCGAAGTGAGCGAGTATTTCTCCCCGGTTGGCCCGGTACATCGTCGGCGGCAGACACAGCACGCCGTCCGCGCCGTCCTCGGCGGCGGCCTCGGCCCAGTGCCGGGCCTGGTGGGAGCCGACGCCGTGCACGCCGACGACGACCGTGCCGGAATCGCCCACCGCCTCGATCGCGGTGCGGGCGACGGCGCGCCGCTCCTCGTCGGTCAGCGAGGAGTACTCCCCCAGCGAACCGTTCGGCCCCACGCCCCGGCAGCCGCTGTCCACCAGCCACCGGCAGTGTTCGGCGTACCGGTCCAGGTCCACCGCGAGTCCGGCGGGCGCGGATGCCTTCTCGTAGTACGGCAGCGCGGTGGCCACGACGACTCCGCCGAGGTCGGCCGTCCGCTTCGGTGTGCTGTCACTCATGTGCTGCTCTCCAGTGAGTTCGCGTCGGTCGGTCGTGGAGGGAGAGGGAGGAAAGGGAGAGAAGGAAGGCCACAGCGGGCTGGGGGCCGGAGGATGCGTCAAGAGGGGTCAGGGGGACCAGGGAGATCTGGGGGGAACGGAATCGGGGAGGCGGCGAGTTCGCCGAGGCGGATGGGCTGGGCCACCGGGCGGCGGTGCGGGCTCGCAGCGGGCAGGCCCTCGGCCGGCCGGCCGCACGGCGCGCCGCCGAGCCGGCGGCTGAGCTCGGCGACGGTGGGCCCGCACACACGCGCCTGGCACGGCCCGAGCCCGGCCCGGGTTCCCAGCTTGGCGGTGCGCGGGGCCGCACCCGCTTCGCTGGTGACGGCCGCGCACAGCTCGCCGTAGGTGGTCTCCTCGCAGCGGCACACCGTCGTCCCGGGCCGAAGCCAGCCGGGCCAGGCCGCACCGATGGGATGGGCGCGGGTGAGCCGTTCGGCGAAGGCGCGGCCCTGATCGCGGGCGCGGCGCAGGGCACGCAGGGGGTGCGCGGCGGGATCGCCACCGGCGGCGGTCCAGCCCGCGACCGCGCCCTCGGCGCGGGCGGCCGGTGCCCCCGCGACGCCGGTGACCTCGCCGGCCGCGTAGACACCGGGGACGCTGGTGCGCTGATCGCCGTCGACTTCGACGAACTCACCCTCGGGGCAGGCGACTTCGGCAGAGCAGGTCGCGGCGCCGGGCACTCGCAGGGCGCAGCCGGCCGCCAGGGGGAGTTCGAGCTGCGGGCTGAAGCCGTGGCTGACGCAGACCGCGTCCACGGCCCGCGTGCGCTCGCTGCCCGGCACCACGGACCAGTCGGGCCGCAGCCGCGCGGTGACGACCTCTTCGACCCGGCCGACCCCACGGGCCTCGACAACCGTGCGGCCGAGCCGGTACGGCACCCGGTCGCGGGCCAACGCCCAGGTGTATGCGGCCAGTTCCGCCGCCTTGCCGAACTGGCCCGCCAGCTCCCAGGGGCGTCGGGACCAGCCCCGCGCCGCGGTGGCCGACGTGTTCGCCTCCAGTACCTCCAGCACACGGGAGCCCGCCTCCAGCAGTGAGGCGGCCACCGGCAGCAGGAACGGGCCGCTCCCGGCCACCACCACCCGGTCGCCGACGGCCACGCGCTCGCCCTTCGCCAGGGCCTGCGCGGCACCGGCGGTGAACACACCCGGCAACTGCCAGCCGGGGAAGGGCAGTACCCGGTCGTGGGCGCCGGGGGCCAGCACGAGCGCGTCGGGGTCGAGGGTGCGCCGGTGGCGCCCGGCGCCGTCAGCCGGACCGCACAGCACGTGCACCCTCGGCCCGCCCGGCGACTGAGGCCGCTCCAGCGCCCATACGGCCGTCTCCGGAAGCCAGACGCAGCGCGGATGCCCCAGCACCTGGCGCCGGCGGCGGTCGAAGGCGGACCATCCGTGCTGGAGCCGTTCGGGGCGGTCCGCGGCGTACGCCTCGGGCAGCATGCGGTGGTACTGACCGCCGGGCTGCTCGGCCGCGTCGATCAGCGTGACGCGGGCGCCCGCGGCCAGCGCGGTGCGGGCGGCGGCCAGCCCGGCCGGGCCCGCGCCGACGACGGCGACGTGCCGGGGGCTCATCGGTGCTCCTCGGGGGGTGTGGCGCGGGACTGCGTACGGACGGTGTCGCCGTCGGCCGCGCGGCGCCGGCAGGCGCGAACGTCCCGCTCGCCGTTGACGGTCACCAGGCAGTCGAAGCAGACGCCGATTCCGCAGAACACGCCGCGGGCGGCTCCGGAGGGCCCGTCGCGCCAGGCCGTCCGGCCGGACGCCAGCATCAGCCCCGCCAGGCTCTGGCCCTCGATCCCGTCGGCGGGCTCGCCGTCCACGGTGATGCGCAGCGGCCGGTCGCGGCGCCCCACGCGGTCGTCGGCGGCGCGGACGAGTCGCGGACTCATGGCCCCTCCTCCTTGTGATCCTGGTGACCGGCCCTGTGTGACTGGTGGCCATCCCTGCCGTCCTGCTGACCGGCCCTGCGGTCCTGGTGATCGTCCTGGTGGACTTGACGATCGTCGGTCGCCAGCACGGCCGGCCGCTCCACCCGGAAGGCGGCGACGGCGTCCGCGTCCAGCTCGGCCGGCTCGTCGAGGATCAGGTTCCGCAGCAGGCGCGCGGTGCCCACCGACAGGCCGATCCCGGCACCTTCGTGGCCCCCCGCGTGCCAGAGACCCGCCAGCCGGGGATCGGCCCCGATGACCGGCAGATGGTCGGGCACGTAGGGCCGGAAGCCGCCGTAGGCACGCATCACCGGCACACCGGCCAGCGTCGGGAAGAGCCGCAGGGCCTTGGCGGCGACGGCCGAGAGGACCTCGGGCCGCAGCCGGTCGTCGAAGCCGACGCGGCGGCGCGAGGAGCCGAGCAGCACGCTGCCCGCCCGGGTGGATTCCACCACGGCGGAGGTCTGGAGGTCCTCTTCGGCACTGCCGACCGCACCCACGTAGTCGGCGTCGTAGACCTTGTGGAAGACCGTGGGCGGCAGCGGCGTGGTCACCAGGACGTCGCCGCGCCGTGGCTGGATGGTGACGGGTGCGCCCAGGCGGGCGGCGAGTCCGCCCGCCCAGGGACCGGCCGCGTTGACGAACAGGTCGGCCTCCAGCAGCCCGCGCGAGGTGCGGACGCCGGTGAGCCGGCCGCCCCGGGCCACCCCGGCGAGCACCTCTTCTCCGGTGCGCAGCCGGGCGCCCGCCGCCAGCGCGTCGGTGAGCAGGGCGACCGCCGCTCCCGCGGGCTGCACCTGAGCGTCCTCGGGGTAGTGCACAGCCGCCGTGTGGTCCGGTGTGAGGTGCGGCTCGGCGGCGAGGAGGGCGGCGCTCGTCAGGCTCTCGGCCGTGACGCCGGCGGCGCGTTGGGCGTCTGCGAAGTGGGCCAGTCCGCGGGCCCCGGCGTCGGTGGTGGCGACCACGATGCCGCCCTTGGGGTCCCACTCGGCGGCCGGCACGGCGCGTGCGCCCTGCGCCGATCGCCCGGCGACGGCCGTGAGGATCTCGGGCCACAGGCGCCGCGAGAGCTGGGCGAGGCGCAGCTCAGGCCCCGGCCCCTTGTCCGAGACCAGGACGTTGCCCTCACCGTGCGAGGTGGTCGCGGCGGCCGGGCCGCCGCGGTCGACGACCGTGACAGCGCAGCCCGCCAGGGCGAGTTCGCGAGCGCAGGCGGAGCCGATGATCCCGGCACCGAGCACCAGCGCCCGCGTTCCGTCCATCGAACCCTCCCTTGTTCGTCAAAGCGAACGATAGGGACGTTATGGCAGCGCCTGGAGAGTGTCAACGGTTTCGCGGCGCGGCTGTCTGACGCACGCTCAATCGCCCCGTGGCCGCACGTCAGTCGCCGCATCCCACACGGTCCTCGGCCGACGGGCCGGGCGCGTGCGGGTGCAGCCGCTGGTCAGCGCGGTACTGGAGCAGCAGCACCGAGCGGACGGTCTCCTCCTGGGCCGCGTAGCCGTGCGGCAGGGCGGCGTCGAACCCGACGTAGTCGCCGGGCTCCAGCTCCACCTCGTGCCCGTCCACACTCACGCCCAGCCGCCCGGACTGGACGATGGTGTGCTCGATGCCCACGTGCCCGAGCGAGTCCCGTCGGCAACCCGCCCTGACCTGCTGGTCGTAGACCTCGAACACGGCGTCGCCGGACTCGATCCGCTGCAACGGACGGAGATCGACGGCGTCACCGCTGAGGACCTCGACCTCCTTGGCCCGCACCACCCGCAGCCCCGCGGGCGGCCGGGTGTCGAGCAGGTCGGAGATCGGCAACTCCAGCACCCGGGAGAGACTGAAGACCGTCTCGATCGTGGGGTTGCCGGTACCGGACTCCAGCTGGGAGAGCGTCGCCTTCCCGATCTTGGAACGTCTGGACAGCTCGGAGAGCGAGAGCCCCCGCTGCCCCCTGGCCCGCTTCAGGTTGAGTGCCAGCATTCCCCGGATCGACCTGTCAGGACTGTCGCTCACGGCCCCTCCTTCCCCTCGCAAAGTGTTCGCTATACAGAACAATAGCGTTCCGTCACACGGCATTATCCTGAACACTGGCTTCGTGGGGTCCGGACAGGCGGGAAGCGGACCGCCCGGCCACCGGGCGCCCCCCTCGCCCACCGCTCCCCTTCCTTCCGCGTCCAGCGGCAGCCGGTCCGAGAGCACGTCGGAGCCGTCCGGCGTGACCAGGATGTCGTCCTCGATCCGCGGGCACAGGGCCCGTCGGCGGTGTGGCTCAGGACTGCCCCCGTGCCCCGTCCTGACTGTGGGGGCCGCCGTTGAAGAGATCGATGAATCCGAACGGTGCGCGGTCGCCGAGACAGAGGTCCAGCACTTCGTGCGCCTCGGCGTAGAAGGGTTCGGTGCGCGGGAACAGCGCTCTTCGTAGGCGGTGAGTGCGGCTCCGAAGTCGTCGGGGTGAGCGGCGATCGCCTTACCGAGTTCGGCGCCGTCGGACATCGCCAGGTTCGCGCCGTCGCCGGACGGCGGCATCAGGTGTGCGGCATCGCCGAGGAGCGTCACTCCGGGCACGCGCTCCCATCGGTGTCCGTCCGGGAGTGTGTGGATCATGCGCGCGACCGGAGCGGTCTCGCCGTCGGTGATCAGCGCGGTGAGTTCCGGTGCCCATCCGTCGAACCCGGCCGCGACGCGAGCAGTCGCGGCGGCGGCGTCGGTGAAGTCGATGGCGGCGATCCATTCGGCGGACCGTGCACGTGACGAACAAGGACGAGCTCGTCGCCCTGGCCGCCGATCAGGTGCTCGGCCACACCTTCGCCGCAGCCCCACGCCCCGAGGAAGGCGCTGACGCCGAGCCGCGCGCGCTTGCCATCGCCGTCTTCGATGCCCTTGATCGGCACCCGTGGGCAGCGTTCCACGTCAACACGCCGCCCACGCTGGCGAACGCACTGCACCTGCTCGACCGCGTCGGCACCCTTGTCGCACGAACCGGGCTGCCCGCCGAACAGCATTTCGCGGTCTCCACCGCGATCTCCTACTACATCACCGGCGTCAGCGCCCAGATCGTCGCCCCACGCGCCACCGCCGGCGCGGCCACCAGCCGCGACGCCTTCCTCACCCAGACCGCCGAAAGCGGGGAAAAGCTCGACCCCGCCGACTACCCCTTCCTGACGCGCACCACCACGGAACTGCGCGACCACGACGACCGCGACCAATTCACCACCGGCCTCGACCTGTTCCTGGACGGCCTCAGCTCGACCGCAGATCCGCGACCCTCCGCGTGATGTACGCGATCCAGGCGATGCGGTGGGATCGTTCGGCCGTCCGCGCCGCCGTACACCGTGGCGAACCGTGAGCAGTGGAGTCTGACGACGCGTCTGGAACCACAGCAGCGCCAAGGGCCGAGACATCCCGGGCAATGGCGTCTTCACCACGGCTCCGGCCAGGCCTGGAGCCCGGGGGTCACGCCGGGGCTGCGGCTGCCTCACCCTGCTGGGTGCGCGGGCCGGGCAAGGTCGCCCGGATGAACAGGGCCAGATCGAGGCGGCTGTTCATGTCCAGCTCGAACCGGCCGTACGGATTCACGTGGGTCCAGAACAGCGGCGACAGCGCCCTGCGGTTCGTGTCGGCGAGGTAGTGCAGACGAACGAGGTCCGCACCGCCCGGCCCGGTTCTTCGATCGCCCGGTACGCCGGGTACTCCGGGCACCGTTGTCTCCATCCCCCATGACCACCCGGCGCGCGGCGCTGGCGTCGCCGTTGCTGCCGGTCTCGCAGACACGGGACCGGACGCGGTCGGTCCGGACACCCTGTCGAGCGGGATCGCCGAGCGGAACGGCGTGCGGGAACTCGGTCCGCCCGCAGGGCTGTTCGCGGAGCGCCTGAAGGACTCGGCCGTGCCGTCCGCACGCTCTTCGGGTGCGACCACCTCGCCGACGAGGACAAGGAGCACACCGAAACCTCGATGCCCGCGCTCCAACTCCTTGCGCCCGGTCCTGCCCGCATCAACACCCCACCGGCGAGGCTTCCAGGAAACCGTGTTGTTGACAGGGGTGTGGTGATAGTTGAACTCTTAGTGGCGTAGGGCCGTTGTGGGGGTGGCAGGACAACTCCTGCCGGCCTCCGTCTTGGATACGGAGATATACGAATCGCGCTCGTCAGGTCGGAGATGGAGGGCTTGTGGCTAAGGCTTCGCGGCTCCTGAGCAGTGATTCGGTTGCGGCAACGTCAGCACAGGATGCCCTTGCCTTAGACAGCGCCCAGTGCCCGCAGCGGTCAGGCTGAAAACGGCTTGCTGGTCACCGGCGCGGCACCAAACCAGATGACAGCTCATTGAAGCTGTTCGACGGCGTTCACATATAAAATTCACTTGATCCGTACGGAAATCCCTGGGCGCGCAGACCACTTGCAGCGCGGCAAGTGCAATTCCCATGTTTCCGGGGTCAAAGCGGGAGGCGCTCTCATGGCTGACTCAGCTAATCGACCGCAAGGAGCCACTCAAGCCCAAGAAGGGGCGGAGGTCAATTTGAGGGCTCTGGAGGAGGGGCGATCTCCGGAATCAACCACCGAAGACGAGACGCAGCGCGATGCGAGCGCGGTTAAAAGCGCTTACTGGTGGGATGTGACCCAAAAGATCACCATGACAAAGACCATGACCTGGGTGTCCGCTGGCTACGGGATGAAGAACAGCACTTTCAAGGCGATCGGCTTTGGCATGCTTGCCGGCCACAGTGCGGAAAAAGCAGCGGCGGCTTGGCCCAAAGATCGCGAGTCGGTCGCAGCGAACCTGGTCAATACCGTCGGTACCACTGTGTGGTCAGCTGGGATAGGGACCGGCAACCTGGCCACGCAAACCGTGGGACCGGCTATCAATTTCGCCGCAAATATCACCTCTGCGGGATGGAAGTATCACCAGGGAAAGGAGGGTTGGACCAGAGATTTGGTCGATGCGGTCGAGATGGCTGCATTCACGATTGCGCCTTACACAGGAAGTTCCGCGGCTCGCGCAGTGGGATTTGGGACTACGGCGCTGGGATACTTTTGGGACGCCACGCAGGACAAAGGTCTCGTGGCGCATGGAATCGGCGCAGGCGCGTGGGCTGTAGGAGCCGCGATGGAAAACGACTCCGTGCAAGCCGTCGGGGCGGGGGTAGTGGCGGCTGCCGAAGCCGCGCGGCTTGCCTACCCCATCTATGAGAAATACGTTCAGAAAACTTCATCCGAAGTAACTCCGCAACAGCCTGGTAGCGAGCCGATTCCTGTACACAGCTCCGCCCCCACGGTTGATCCCTCACCCGAGCCGAATACTCATCTCTCTGTCAATTCGGTCGCGGCAGCGTCCAATTCGATCACCCCGGTGACGTCGGTGGCGTCGGTGGCGCCCGACCCGGCGGCGCCCGACCGGGTGGCACCGGTGGCATCGGTTGCGCCCAACCCAGCTGCGCCCGACCCGGTGGCGGCGTCGTCCAATCCGATCGCCCCGGCAGCGCCCAGCCCGGTGGCGTCGGTGGCATCGATTGCGTCGGTGACGCCCAACCCAGCTGCGCCCGACCTGGTGGCGGCGGCGCCCGAACCAGTCACCCCAGCAACACCCAACCCGACCACGTCGATGGCATCGATTGCGTCGGTGACGCCCAACCCAGCAGCGCCCAACCCAGCGGCGGCGACGCCCGAACCAGTCACCCCAGCAACACCCAACCCGACCACGTCGATGGCATCGATTGCGTCGGTGACGCCCAACCCAGCGGCGCCCACCCCGGCGGCATCGGCTGCACCCAACATAGCTGCGCCCGACCCGGCGGGGCCCAACCCGGCGGCGCCCAGCCCAATCACCCCAGCAGCACCCAACCCGACCGCGTCAGCAGCACCCCAGCAGTTTGCGCCGCCCACCCCCATCCCCAGGCCGCATTCGGCACATGGTGTCGGTGAGGGCATTTCCTCCCGGCCCAGTACTGGCCAAGCCTTGACGCCGCTTCCCGCAAAAACTGCCCGCAGGCGCAGCATGTGACCTCCGCAGCGAGGTAACTTCCGCGAAACCGCTCGGCTTGGACCGCAGACTGGACGGGCACCAACGTCGCTGCCCGTCCGGCTCTCGCAGGCGGTCCGGAAGTCCCGCCGGTACCGAAACTCCCTGGCCTGGCCGGAGCGCTTTCCCAGCCCGTTGACGGCGGTTGACAGGGGATGGGGCAGCCGACCGTGGTTGTCACACCTATGGCGGCACATCCCGCAGAACGCGGCGGTCCCGTCCTCGCTTCAGGCTGCCGGGTCCCGGAGTCCGCCGGCCTCGCCGTGGCCGAGGTGTTCGGCGGTGGACGCCGGCTTCCAGACGATGACGGAACGGCACCCCTCCAGCGCCTGGATCTGCGCATCGACGCGCAGCCGGTGGGTGGCGGGGAGCTGAAGATGTTCAGCCTCGTTGCCCGGACCGTGGCGTACCAGTCCGGCGAATTGCTTGAGCCGGCGAGCGGCCTACCGGATTCGCGCGACTTGACGCAGATGGCGATACAGGCGATGCGCAGCCCGTGCCTCGTGGCCGGTGTTGCCCGCATGCGTCTGGTGCCACAGCCGTTGACAGTCGTAGGCCGGCCCCACCGGCGCCGACCGACCCCGCGTCGTCACCGGAGCCCGCCACACTCACCCCGTCTTCGCCGCCCCTCTCCCCTCGACGGGACCACGTCCACACACCGCATGTTCGTCATATCGAACGATGACTTCAGCGCCCCACCGGCGGGAGTAGTGCTGCGACAGGTGCCACAGAAGGCCCTCCACCCCTCATAACAGCAGATCTACCCGCTTCCAACTCCGCACGCACACACAAGTGTTGACACCCCTCAACCTCGACCCTACGTTGCCGATGTTCGACATAGGGAACGGTCAATGCGTGTGTGCGCCGTCGAGATCGCGTTCGCATGACGTCGCCCGCCCCGTCGGGAGACGGAAGAGCCCCGCGCCCCACTCCCGCGATACGGAGGGGGACCTTGGTGCCGTCGCCGAGCCAGCCGTCGAGACGGTCACCGACGGCGAGCCCGCGCTGCCGGGCGTGGGTGCGGCTGACCGCGACCGTGCGCCCGTGCCGCAGGCTCGCCAGCGACCCCTCGCGTACCCCGAGGTCGAGCACCCCGGCCGCGGAGCGCGGGTCGAGGACCTGCGTGGCGGCGCTCGGACTTCGGCCACGGAGTCGGCCTCCGGGGGGTACGCGGGACCGGCTTCCGGGGCGTACGCGGGTCCCGCGGAGGGGCTCGCCGGATACCGGACCGGTGGATACCGGACCGGTGGATGCCGGACCGGTGGATGCCGGACCGGTGGATGCCGGACCGGTGGATGCCGGACCGGTCGACGGCCCGCTGAGCCGTGCCGTGCCCGCCGCCGAACGGGCTCGGCGATCCAGCCGTCCTCACGATGGTCGGCGCGCTGACCCTGACAGCCCGCGTACGGCAGGAGCGCCCGGCCGAGGCCCGCGAGGCCGCGCGGCGCACCGAACAGGCGTTGGACGAGCGGTCGCACCCCTGGGAGACAGGGCTGTGGCGGCTCTTCCACAGCGAGCTGCTCGTGGCCGGGGCCCGGGGCGACCTCGACGGCGCGGAGCGCCTGCACCGGCGCGCGCCGTGGAGCGCTACCGCGCCGAGGACCGCCCCGAGTACGAGGCCCACCACCTCGCCATGCTCGGCTCACTGGCCGCCGCGCGCGGCGAGTCCGAGCTGGCCCGGGTCCGCCTGGAGCGCGCACTCGACGCGGCACGGCGCTCCGGCCGCCGCCACGCGGAGCTGCTGCCGCTGCGGGGGCTGCTCGCCCTCGGCGGCAGCTCACAGGCCCCCGAACTGCGCGCCCTCCTGGAGCGGACCGAGGCCGAGGCGTCGCCGCCGCGCGCGACCGACTGCCCGTTCCACCTCGCCGTGCCGCCCGGCTCGCCCCTCCTCCCCCGCCTCTCCTCACCCGTCCTCGACGTCCACCGGCACCCCGTCTAGAGCGCGGTGAAGCCGCCGTCGGCGGCGACCACGGCTCCTGTGACGAAGCCGGCGCGTGGTGAGGCGAGGAAGCACAGGACCTCGGCGATCTCTTCGGGCCGTGCCACCCGGCCCAGCGGCTGCGCGTCGGCGAAGGAGGCCAGGTACGCACGGCTGTCGGAGCGGAACGTGTCGAGGAAGTCGGTCTCGATGACACCCGCGGCAACGAGGTTGGCGCGGATGCCCAGCGGCCCGCCCTCGACGGCGAGCACCTTCGTCAGCTGGGCCAGAGCGCCCTTCGACGCGCTGTAGGCGGCGCCTTCGGGCAGGGCCACGGTGCAGGTGTAGGAGCCGGTGCTGACGATGGCTCCGCCGCCACGGGTCTTCATGGCCCGGAAGGCTTCGCGGGCGAAGAAGAAGGAGCCCCGGGCGTTGACCGCCATCACGGCGTCCCAGTCCTCGGCGGTGGTTTCGGTGACGGGCTTGTTCAGGGTGCGTCCGGCGTTGTTCACCAGAATGTCCAGCCCGCCGAAGGCGTCGACGGCCGACCGCACCGCTCGGGCAGCGGTCTCCTCCTGTGCGATGTCGCCGGTCATCGTCAGCACGCCGGGAAACTCCTCCGGCAGGGTCTGGACGTCCGGCCGCAGGTCGACAGCCAGGACGCGGGCGCCACGGGCGGTGAGAAGCGCCACGGTCTCCTTGCCCACGCCGCGCGCGGCGCCGGTGACGACGGCGACCTTGCCGGTGAACTCGGCGGCCCCGGTGGCTTCGGCAGCTTCAGCAGCTGCGGCCTCAGCGGCTTCGCTGGACAGCGTTGTGGATGTTGCGGGCATTGCGGATGTTGCGGGCATTGCGGGTGTCATGGTGCGTCGCGTTCCTTGGAGGGGGTGAGTGCGGGCGCCCCCTGCGGGACGCCTGAGGTGCTGTTCAGTGCGCGGTGAGCCCGCCGTCGACCACGAGCTCCGAGCCGGTGACGAACGAGGAGTCGTCGCTGGCGAGGAAGAGGATCGCGGGTGCGATCTCCTCGGCGCGACCGGCCCGGCGCATCGGGGTGCGCTGGATGTCCGGCTGCTGGTCGCCCTGATCGTCCAGGAGGTCCTGGATCATCGGCGTGGCGATCACACCGGGGTGCACCGAGTTGATCCGCACTCCCTGCCGTGCGTACTCGACCGCTGCCGTCTTGCTCAACAGGCGCACCGCGCCCTTGGACGCCTGGTAGGCCGCGGCTGCGCCGCTTCCCACGAGCCCGAGCACCGACGACGTATTGATCACCGACGCGTTGCCGCTCGCGCGCAGCAGCGGCATCGCCGCCTTCATCCCGAGCCACGTACCTTTCTGGTTCACGTCGATGACGCGGTCCCAGTCCTCTTCCCGCGTGTCCTCGATACCCGGCCAGTCCACGATGCCGGCGAGGTTCACGAGCACGTCCAGCGTTCCGAACCGGTCGCGTACGACGGTGATCACCTCGTCCCACTCCCGCGCCGAGGAGACGTCGAGGCGAGCGGCGACGACCTCGGCGCCGCCTGCCTCGATCCGGTGGGCCAGGTCCCGCAGGGGCTCCTCGGCGACATCGGTCACCACCAGCCGGGCGCCTTCGCGGGCGAAGAGTCCGGCGATCGCCATGCCGATGCCGCCGGTCGCGCCGGTGATCAGCGCGACCTTGCCGTCAAGTCGTCGTCCTGTCATCGAAATGGTCCTCTTTCCTCGTTGCTGCTGACTGTTGTGCCGGCGCCCTGTCCGCCCCGTCCGATCTGTCCGATATGGGCGGTCCGGGCGCCTCCGTCATGGCGACTTGCGCTCCCGGTACAGCACGAGGTGCTCGTGGTGGAGCACTCCGTCCCGGATGTCGCCTGTCGCGGTGAAGCCGGCGTCATCGATGTAGTCCAGGTGGCTGCCGGTCACCGTGTACCGGCCCGTGTACGCGCTGCGCCGCTCGCCGCGGGCCTCGTCGTAGCGGCCGTCCGCCAAGAGTTCCTGACGGATATGACCGTCCGCGGTCACCCACATACCGACCACGTCGACGTGGTCGTCCTCAGCTGTCCCGGCCATGGCGGACTCCTCTCCTCGGTTGGTGCGGCTCTGCCCTGCTCCATCGAGTCTGCGCAGGTCAACGGCCATCAGCCAGGACGCGTGCTGCCTGGGTGCGGCACACCCAGGCAGCGCGTCGGGCCGCCGCCTAGCCTGGACACATGGACGACAACCACCTGGGAGACTTCCTGCGCGCACGCCGCGCCGGCCTGCGGCCGGAGGACGTCGGCATGGCGAGTTACGGGGTCCGCAGAGTGGCCGGACTGCGCCGTGAGGAGGCCGCTGTCCTGGCCGGGGTGAACGCCGACTACTACACCCGCCTGGAACAGGGGCGCGAGCGCAACCCCTCACCCCAGGTACTCGACGCCCTCAGCCGCGCGCTGCGCCTGGACGCGGATGCCCGAGCACACCTGTTCCGGCTGGCCGGAACCGCACCCGGCGACCAGCCCTCCGTCCACACGGCCGAGCGGGTCAGCCCCGCGCTGCGCCAGCTCATGGACGGCTACCCGAACACTCCGGCGTTCGTCATCAACCGGACCCTGGACATCCTCGCCGCCAACGCCCTGACCGACGCCCTCTACGCCCCGTTCGATCCGGCGGACAACCTGGCCCGGATGACCTTCCTCGACCCGGCGGGCCGGCACTTCTACCCCGAGTGGAACCGGACGGCCCAGGCTGCCGTGGCCAATCTGCGCCAGGCGGCCGGATTTGACCCGGACCACCCGCGGCTACGCGAACTCGTCCGGTCCCTCACGGAGCACAGCACGGAATTCACCCGCCTCTGGGACGCCCACACCGTGCGCGGCAAGACCCAGGACGCCAAGCTCCTCCTCCACCCGGACGTCGGCCGGCTCGCCCTCACCTATCAGGCCTTCGACGTACGGGACGCGCCCGGCCAGCAACTCGTCATCTACCAGGCCGAACCAGGCAGCCCCAGCGCCGAGGCCCTCAACCTTCTCGGCTCCCTCCACGCCACCCGCCATCCCACGGAGCCCCGTCCCCACCAGTACTAGGCCGTGCCCCTGGTGGTCCGTGTCCCGGCAGGGCCCCGGAGCGCGTGTGATGGATCCTGTGCGGGGCACTCGCTTCCGGGCGAGGGCGGCCGGCGCCTCCGGGTGAGGGCCGGCCGGACAATCCGGCCCTCTTCGCAGACCAACGGCCCGGGAGAGCTTCGTGACCGAGAACTTGTGGAACTACGTCCCGACCGCCGGGCACACCCCGGACGCCGACCTGACGGGTTACCGCGTGGAGGCGGAAGACGGGCACATCGGCAAGGTCGACGAGCACTCCAACGACGTCGGCTCCGCGTACCTCGTCGTCGACACGGGACCGTGGATCTTCGGTAAGCAGGTCCTTCTACCGGCCGGTGCGGTCACGCGTATCAGCAACGAGGACAAGACCATCCGGGTCGCCTGGTCCAAGGACCGGATCAAGGCCGCCCCCGAGTTCGACAAGGCCAAGCACCTCGGGGACCCGCGCTACCGGGACCAGCTCGGCGGCTACTACGGCTCCGGTCACTGAGCGGCCCGGGGCCCACGGCGGGCGGCGATGAGGCCGAGCGCCTCGCGGGCCTGATCCCAGTAGGTGCCGCCGGTGTAAGAGCGCCGGCTCTCGAAGTGGGCGACGACCCGCTCGACAGCCACCTCCTTGTCGGTGCGTGCGAGGGCACGCACCGCGTCACCGCGCCAGAAGTACTGGGTGCGCGGATTGATCCAGCACTCCGAAACCTTGATCACCTGGGCCGCGATCACCCTCATGATCAGACGTCTCACCCGGGAACAAAGAGCCTGAACCGTCGCTGCCCGCCATTTTGGGCGCTGCCCCTCTTGCGACAGTCTCAGCCGACTGTCGGGGGCGGCGGCGCGACCGCCTCACGCAGTTCGGCGGCGGTCCGGGTGACGAGCTCGGAGAGGGTCGCGTCCGGGTCGGCCAGCCAGCGGGACGTGGCGCGCCGGGAGACCGCTATCGCCACGTCGATGATGAAACGTGCCTTGCCAGGCTCGACGCCGCGGTGTTCGAGCGCCCGCGCCAGCGCGTCGGCGATGTCGGCGAGCTTGATCAGATCGCGCTCGGCCAGTGCCGGGCTGGCGGCGATCACCCTGACGCGGCGCAGCAGGAACGCGCGCGAGTGAAAGACCTCGTCGGCGGTCCCCAGCGCGGTCAGCAGCGCCTCGATCGGCGTGAGGCCGGGGTCTGCCGCCTCGACCCGGGCGGCAAGGTGGGCTTCGAGTTCGTTGCCGGCGAAAAGGACTTCCCGCTTGTCGGGGAAATAGCGGTAGAAGGAGCGCTCGGTCAGACCGGCGGTTCGCGCGATCTGCGCGACCGTTGTGCGCTCGAACCCCTGCGTCTCGAACAACTCGAGCGCCGCGCGCTCGAGCCGCCCCTGTGCGTCTGACTCCCATCTCGGCATGCCCACCAGGATATGACAGCAGAGGCTGTCGTCACGACGCTAAGATCGATGACAACAGATGCTGTCATCACATAGGAGATCGTCATGAAGGCTCTTCAGTTCGACCGGTTCGGATCCCCGGACGTGATCGTGCTCCACGAGGTCCCGAAGCCGGAGCCGGGACCCGGCCAGATCCGGACCGCCGTGCGGGCGTGCGGACTGACACCGGGCGACTGGGCGGTGGTCGACGGCCTACTCGCCGACCAGTTGCCGCCACTGCCGCGCGGGCTCGGCGTCGAGGTCGCGGGCACCGTCGACGCGCTCGGTGAGGGCGTCATCGGCGTCGAGATCGGCGACCGGGTGTTCGGCCCGGCGGCCTTCGACGGTCCGACGGCCGGGGCCGCTGAGTATGCGCTGATGGCGGTCTGGGCTCACATTCCCGCGGGCGTCACCGCCGAGCAGGCCGCCGCGCTGCCGATGGCGGCCGAGACGGCATGGCACGCGCTCGACGACCTCGGCGTCCAGCCGGGTGAGCTGCTGCTCGTCCACGGCGCAGGCTCCACCGTGGGTGAGGCGGCGGTGCGCTTGGCGCTGCACCGGGGTGTCCGGGTGATCGCCACCGCCGGGCCGACGCGGGCCGCAGCCCTGGGAGAGATCGGCGCCCGGGTGACCGGCCACGGCGACGGCATGGCCGAACGCGTCGCCGCATTGGCCGGCGCCCGCGTCGACCGCGCCCTGGACACGGCCCCGACCGGCGGCCGGATCGACCGCGCCCACCAGGCCAGCCCGGGCGGCGGCTCGCTGCCGTCCCTGATCGAGCTGACCGGGGACCCCGACCGCGTCCTCACCGTCTCGGACTTCGCCGCCGCAGCCGAGCTGGGCACCCGGATTACCCAGATCGAGATGCGCTACGACCGGATGAGCGAGTTCGCCCGGCTGGCCGACGAAGGCGTTCTCGTCGTATCGGTCGCCCGCACCTACACGCTCGACCAGATCCAGGAAGCGGCCAAGCTCAGCCAGTCCCGTCGGCCCGGCGGCAAGCTCATGCTCGTCCTGTGATCGGGTTACTGGACTGATCAGAGGCCACCGCACGATCTTCAGGAGTCCATACAACTCCCGATGATCACGCGGCGGCTGTACCCGTTCCCGACCAGGATCCCTAGATCGCGAGGTCGCACTGGAGCACCAGGGTCCAACGACCCTCCACAGAAGTTCAGAAGCAGGCACTCACATCCACAGCACACCGTCGTTCTCGTGCTCGCGCACTCGGAACGCAATCATCTGGCGCAGCAGGTCGACCGGCACGGGCTGGCCGTAGGGGAGCTTGACCGAGCCCTTGCCGGTGGCAAAGCCGGCAAGTTCGGTGTCGAACGCCTCGCGGGTGCTGGGCGTGAACACGACGTTCGCGTGCTTCGCGTGGCCGCTGAGCATGAAGAGGATCGTCCCGGACGGGTGCACCCACGCGGGATTGCCCCACTTGATCGCCTCGCTCGCTTCCGGGACCGCCTCGTGGGCCAGCGCGCGCACCTGCTCAAGCAGCTCGCGGTCCTGCCCGGCGAAGCTGCCGATGTACTCATCGATCGTCTGCGGCTTGCCCATGGTGGCAGTGTGGCACGGTCCACCCCGGTCGCAGACGGACCTGAGAACCCCGTTTCCGAACCCCGAACCAGCAGGTCGGCGCCGAATACGGTCCGGTCTTTCGCTGCGGTCCGGGAGTACGCCGGGCGCGAGGACCAGCCGAAGGGGTTCTCCCCTCCTACAGGCGGTCCCGTTCTCGATCACCGCCCGGACGCGGCCCGCGCCCGTCACCGGGGCGAGGCGACACCGGGACCGGCCGATGACCGTTCAGCCTTACGGCGGCACACGGCGCCCGCTCATCGAGCTCAGACCGGTTCACCCACCGAGTGTCTCCGCCATGCGGTCCAGGTCGGTGAGAAAGGTGGCGAGGCGTTTCGGCGGGATGGCGTCGGTCATCCGCTGGTCGATGGCGTAGATGGCAGAGCGTGCCGCGGCGAGGCGGCGGTGGCCCTCCTCGGTGAGGTGGGCGGGCAGGGCGCGGCCATGGTCGGTAGTGGTCGCGCGGCTGATCAGGCCGTCGTCCTGCAACCCACGCAGGACGACGTTCATGGACTGCCGGGTGACGAAGGTGCCGCGGGCCAGTTCGGCGTTGGACAGCCCGGGTTGCTGGTCGAGCAGTTCGAGGCAGGCGTATTGCGGCACGGTCAGTCCGTGTTCGCGCAGGGCCCTGTCCATCGCGCCGCGCAGCGCAGCCGCGGCGCGTTTGAGGCGGTAGCCCAGTCGCTCGGTCACGTCGGCGGCCGGGATCGGGTCGGTGGTTTTTCCCTCACTCATGTCAGGAGTTTGACATAGGTGAGCGGGGACGCCTACCTTCACTCATGTCAAAGTCCTGACATCGAGCAAGTTTGAGGAGCACCCCATGACCACCGCCGTTTCCGTCACCGGGCCCGACTTCATCGCACTACAGGTGCGTGACGTCGACACGGCCGCCGCTTTCTTCGAGACGCAGCTCGGGCTGCACCGGGCCCCCGCCTCACCCCCCGGCGCCGTGGTGTTCACCACCGAGCCGATCGCGTTCGCCGTCCGCGAGCCCCTGCCGGGTGTGGACCTCGACAGTGTGGAGCGGCCCGGCCTCGGCGTCGCCCTGTGGTTCAAGACCAGCGACGCCCAGGCGCTCCATGACCGCCTCCAGGCCGCCGGGACCCCCATCGTCAAGGCGCCGGAGGACGGCCCGTTCGGCAGGATGTTCACCTTCCTCGGCCCCGAGGGCTACGCCATCACCGCGCACGGGAACTGACCGTGCACGCCTTCACCATCACCCCGCAAGGGCCCTTCTCCCTCGCAGCCGGTCTCAGCTTCCTGAGGGGCTTCACCCCCGCCGGGTATCACGACACCGCACAGGACCAGACGCTGCGCCTGGCATTCCCCGCCGACGACGGCCACTCGACCGTCGGCGTCGAAGTGAGGCAGGCGGACGGCCCCCAGGGCACCGTGGAGGCGGAGGCCGTCGTGCACACCGGCCTGCCCTGCGAGGGGCGGGCCGGGACGGCCACGGGAACCGGGCCCGCCCCGCCATCCCCCGGGATGGATGCGGTGCGGCAGCAGCTGGCGCGCATCCTCTCACTCGACGTCGACGGCAGCGGGTTTCCCCAGCTCGCCAACAGCGATCCCGTCATGGCCGAGGTCATCCCGGCATACCCGGGACTGCGGCCGGTGTGCTTCCACTCCCCGTACGAAGCAGCGGCCTGGGCGGTCATCGGCCACCGCATCCGCATGGTCCAGGCCGCCGCAGCCAAAGCCCGCATCGCCGAACGCCACGGACAACACGTCACCGTCGCCGGCCGCACCCTGCACGCCTTCCCCACCCCGCTGGTCCTGCGCCAACTCGACCGCATCCCCGGGCTGCCCGACATCAAGGTCGAACGCCTGCGCCACCTCGCGGACGCTGCTCTCGCCGACCACCTCAACGCCGGCCAACTGCGGGCGATGCCGGCCCAGGACGCCCTTGCCCACCTTCAGGAATTGCCGGGCATCGGCCCGTTCTCCGCCGAACTGATCCTCATCCGCGGCGCCGGGCACCCCGACGTCTTCCCACGGCACGAACCCCGGCTGCACGCCGCGATGGCGCGCGCCTACGGTCTGAGCGATGCGGATGCCTCCGACACGAACCGCCTCGCCGACATCAGCAACCGCTGGGCGCCCTACCGCAGCTGGGCCGCCGTCCTGTTGCGCACCTGGTTTTCACGGATCTGACCGCGGTTGCGTGAAGGGACATGCCCCGCGCAAGCGTGCCCATGGCTGCCTCGTCCGCGAGGTCGGCTGTCAGATCTTGTCCTGGGTAGGTCCGCTTTTGCCCCGGGCAGGTCGCACCGGAATGATCGTCGCTCACGCGTCTCGATGAACTTGGTGCTGCTGAACGCCAGTTGTGGAACTCCTTCACGCGGGGCATTGCCGTCGATGTCCGCGACGGCACGTCATCGGCTGAATCCACGGTACGGGCCGACGTCATCGAGGCACTGTTGCTGGGTGCCGGCGCCGATCCCACCCCGGGTGACCGCCCGGCGCTCCGCCTCACCGGCGCCGGCATCACAGGCAGCCTGGATCTGCGATTCGCCGAGATTGCCATGCCGGTCGTCCTGGCCGACTGCCGCTTCGACGAAGTACCACGCCGCCGTCGCTCAGCTCCAGGCTCAGGGCCACGAACTCCGCGAGGAGGACATCGCCCGGCTCTCCCCGCTCAAGCACCGCAACCTGAACCTGCTCGGCCGCTACAGCTTCACCGCCTCCACCCCCGCCGCCGGCGTCCTGCGCCCGCTTCGGGACCCTGATGCGCCGGAGCTGGACGAGGACGAGACCGGCTGGGAGTGAGTCGGGGCCGTCGCTGCCTGCGTCTCTATGGGCCGTCGCCCGGTCACTCAGAGGAGGGCACCGCCGGAGACCTCGATGCGCTGGGCGGTGACCCAGCGCAGGCCCTCGGAGGCCAGCGTGGCGATGGCGTCGCCGATCTCCTCAGGTTCGCCGACGCGGCCTAGCGCGGTCTGTCCGGCCAGAACCTGGCGCATCTCGGCGTCGTCCCGCATCGCTCCACCGTTGAAATCGGTGGCGGTCGGTCCCGGAGCGATGGAGTTGACCCGGACTCCGCGCGGGCCGAGTTCTGCGGCGAGGGTACGGCTCAAGGCTTCGACGGCGGCCTTCGAGGCGGAGTAGACCGAGGTGGCGGGGCTGGTGTGGCGGGTCAGTGACGTCGAGACGTTGATGACGCGGCCACCTCGGGTCAGCAGCGGTACAAGTGACTGGATGAGGAAGAACGTGCCCCGGACGTTGGTGCCCATCACCGTGTCGAAGTCGTCGATCGTGACGCCCTCCAGCGGTCCGAAGATCCCCACTCCCGCGTTGTTGACCAAGATGTCGAGCCGCGAAGTACCCCAGCGCTCCAGCTGCTCGCTCAGTTCGGAGGTGAAGGACGTGAAAGAGGAGACGTCGCTGATGTCGAGCCGGAGAACAGCGGCAGTCCCACCCACCGCCTGCACCTGTTCCACCGTCTTCTCAGCCCCGGCCGCATCACCGCGGTGGGTGACCAAGACCCGCACCCCGCGTGTGGCCAGAGCGATGGCCGCGCCACGTCCGAGGCCGCGATTCGCACCGGTCACCAAAGCGATCTTATCGATCGTCATGAACTGTTCCTCCACCGCGCGGCTACCGGAATTCACCCGGCGCCACAGACAGGATGCGAGTCACTCGACTCGCCTTGCTCTCGTACCGTAAGCAGGACCATCGAGGCGAGTCAAGTGACTCGCCTCGGGTCTGCGGCATACTGTCCGCATGGCAGCAGAACTCTCCGCACACCACCGCAGACTCGCTCAGCAGAAACGCGAGGCGATCACCACCGCAGCCACAGAACTGTTTTTGGATCGCGGCTACGACGGCACCTCACTGGCCCGGATCGCCGAAGCGGCCGGGGTCTCGAAGTCCACCCTGTTCAAGCAGTTCCCCACCAAGGCGGCCCTCTTCGAGGCCATCGTCACCGAGTCCTGGCAGCGTGACGCCGGCGACGCTGCCGCGCGGCCACAGACCGGAGATCTGCGCTCCGGACTGACAACCGTCGGCCACCGCTATGCCGACCTGATCGGCCGGCCCGGCATGACAGCCCTGTTCCGGATCGTCATCGCCGAACTGCCTCGTTTTCCCGAACTGGGACGGATGCAGTTCCAGCTCGGCAAACTGCCCTACTTCACCTCCGTCCAGCGCTACTTGGAATCCGAGCACGAGGCGGGCAACGCTGATGTCCCGGACGCGGCGAGCGCCGCGAACCAGTTCCTCGGCATGATCGCCAACTACGTCCTGTGGCCCCGCATGCTGCTGACCGACTGGAACCCCGCAGCCTCCGACATCCACGACGCCGTCGAACAGGCCGTCCAGACCATGCTCGCCAGATACACCCCGACCCGCCGGCCTGACCCGAAGCCGGAACGTTGACACTGGCGCGCAATGCTCAACATCCGCGACGCCTCCACTCAGCGGCGCATGTCGGTAAACGGTGGCGAGCTCAAGCGGCCGGCGCGTCCGATGAACCCGTGCGATCCGGGGGTTCGCGGCGGCTCGAATCCAAGCAGATCCGATGGTGATCGCTGACAGGGTTTGACGACAGACAGGGTCCGATCCTCCGTACGGAAGGGGCCCTTCGGTGGCGAACCTGGTCTACAAGCGGGTCTCGACCGACCAGCAGTCGACCGCCCGGCAGAACCTCGTCCTGGACGAGGCCGGGGTCGAGGACCCGGTGGTCTTCGAGGAGGCCCCGGGCACCTCCAGCCGCCTCTCTCTCCCTCCAGCGCCCGAAGTTCGGCGAACTGCTCACCTACGCGCGGCCGGGCGACACCGTGCACATCTCCGAGATGTTCCGCCTCGTACGCGGCACCGGCCACATCCTCGACGTGCTCGACGTCCTCCACCGCGACCGCCTCGCCCCGCGCATCCACGACGGCGCTTCTCCGCGATGGACCTCACCACCCGCCACCCGCGCACCGGCGAACTCCTGCCCACCGTGAAGTTCACGGTGCAAACCCTCGCCGCCGCCGGCCAACTCCAGCGCGACCTCCAGCGTGAACTCACCTACGACGGACTGCGCGCCGCCGAGACCAAGGGCAGCAAGGACGGACGCAGCCCCGCCGTCCCGGCCGACAAGACCGACACCGTACGCACCACGTACCTGGAAGGCCGCTCCATCGCCGCCCTCGCCCACGAACACGGCGTCAGCCGCGGCGCCATCCGCACAGCCGTCGCCGACCTCATGCCCGACCACACCGCCATCAAGGAGGACGCCCCCGCCCCGGAGCTGCCGGTCACCCTCGCATGCCCGGCAAGGTCGCCGACGTCCTCCGCGCGGCCGGCCTGGAGCCCGCCGAGCGGGCCGCGCTCGACGGCGGCCAGGGTGTCCCGGCTGTTCCGGCCCAGCGCAAGGCCCGTCGCGAGTACGAGATCCGCGTCAGCACCCACGCACCGATCGGACCGTGATCGTTCTCAGCGCCAACCGCTGTACCGATGTTCCCCGAGGCCGTCCTCCGTCACGGGCAGGCACTCGGCGAGCAGGTCGACGACGTCGCGCCAGGCTCGCTGCGCGTGCTGTGGGTGGTAGCCGACACCGGGGACCATGGGGTGGTCGACCGGCGGGTGGTGGAAGGCGTGCAAGGCGCCGCCGTAGACCACGAGGCGCCAGTCGACGCCCGCGGCCTGCATCTCAGCGGCGAACGCGTTCCGTTGCGCGGGCGGCATGATCGGGTCTTCCGACCCGACCCCGGCCCACACCGGGCAGCGAATGCGCGCCGCCTCGCCCGGTCGGCCCGTGGTCGTTGCGTTGACCGTCCCGATCGCGCGCAGGTTGACGCCATCGCGCCCGAGTTCCAGCGCGATGGCGCCCCCGGTGCCGTAGCCGACGGCGGCTATCCGGTCGGGGTCGGTCCGCGGTTCGGTGCGCAACACGTCGAGCGCCGCGTGGCCGATGCCTCGCATCCGGTCGGGGTCGGCGAGCAACGGCATGCAACGGGCCAGCATCTCCTCGGGGTCGCCCAAATAGCGCCCACCGTGAAGGTCGAAGGCCAGCGCTACATATCCCAGCTCGGCGAGAGCATCGGCCCTGCGGCGCTCGACGTCGCTGAGCCCCATGCCCTCTGGTCCGAGCAGCACCGCGGGCCGGCGGTCGACACCGGCCGGGAGCGCGAGGTGCCCGATCATCGTCAAACCGTCGGCCGGATACTCGACCGTACGCGTCGTAATCGTCGTCATAAGTCTGGACTGTAGTGATCGTCGAGCCCGGTCCGGCCGGTGTTCTGCCGCTGGCAGAACAGCCCGGGTATCCCAAATACGGCGAGGGCTCACAAGAACCGTCACACCCCCCGCCCCCACGGCAGCGGCGGGGGTCAGGTCCTGCTCGCAGCGGGGTGAAGTCGACGTCGAGTTTCGGGTCGTACACGTCGGGCTGGATGCCGAGTTCGTGGGTGCTGTACTCGCCGAACCGGTTGATGTGCTCGGTCAGGTACGGCGAGATGTACGCCAGGTCCTCCAGGTCGATCCCCTCCCTCCTCCAGCAACTGCCGCACGATCTCCGCGATGTCCAGGGCGTTGTGGAAGATCACCGCGTTCGTGAGCAGGGCGTTGAACTTCATCGCCTTCTCCTGCTCGATGGGGTCGTTGTCGGCGAGGACGCCGCGATTGCCGAAGCCGATCCACTGGGAGAACCGGTTGAACGACTCGACCTTGTTGGTCGCCGCGGTCACCCGTCGGCGCAGCGGAGCGTCGGAGAGGTAGCGCAGCAGCTGGACAGTGCGGATCACACGGCCGGATCAGCTATCCGCGACTCCGTGCCGTGACCGAGTGCCGGCGCCCGGCCGCGTTCACCGATCAGCGGCCAGCACTGCCGCGAGGCCCTCTTGCAGATCTTTGACGAAATACTCGGGAACCTCCAGCGACGGGAAGTGTCCCCCGTTTTCGGGCGACCCCCATCGGACGATCTGTCGGTACCGCTCCTGCGCCCAGGGGCGCGGACACTTCTCGACGTCGCGAGGATACATAGTGAGTGCTGACGGGACGTCGACCCGAAGTTCGGGATCGAGCGAGTTGTGGCTTTCGTAGTAAATGCGGGCCGCCGACGCGCCGGTCCGTGTGAGCCAATACAGGGTGACGTCGTCGAGAATGCGGTCTCTGGAAATCGTCTCGAACGGGCTGTCTTCGGTATCTGACCACTCGGCGAACTTGTCAAGGATCCAGGCGAGGAGCCCGATCGGTGAGTCGACGAGCGAGTAGCCGATGGTCTGCGGTCGGGTCGCCTGCTGCTTCGCGTACGCCGCTCGGTGGCGCCAGAAATCACGGGTTTCCTCGGTCCACTTGCGCTCGGCCGCCGTCAGCCCGTCCGTTGTCAACCCGGGCGGCGCCTCCGCGAACGTTGTATGGATGCCGAGAACGTGTGCCGGGAATCTGCCGCCGAGAACCGTGGTGATATTGCCTCCCCAGTCGCCGCCGTGGGCTGCGAACTTGTCGTAGCCGAGCCTTCCCATCAGTTCCACCCATGCGGCTGCGATCTTTTCGGTTCCCCACCCGGTGGTGGCCGGCCTGTCGCTGTAACCAAAGCCTGGTAGCGACGGGACCACGACGTGGAACGCCGGCGCGTCTGCATCTTTCGGATCTGCCAGCTCGTCCACTACATCGATGAACCGAGCAATGCTGTCCGGCCAGCCGTGCGTCAAGAGCAGAGGAGTGGCATCCGCGCGCGCGGATCGACGGTGCAGGAAGTGGATTCCCAGATCATCAATGATCGTGCGGAACTGGCCGATCCGGTTGAGGCGCTCTTCGAACGACCGCCAGTTGTACCCGGTGCGCCAGTAGTTCACGACATCGACGAGGTCGGCGAGAGGAACGCCCTGTTCCCATCGGCGAGGGTCGGGCGCGGCGCGATGGACCGTCTCAGCCTCCGGCAGCCGCGCAGCGGCCAGTCGCGCGCGCAGATCATCGAGGTCAGCGTCAGTCGCGTGGGCTTCAAATGCTTGCACGTCGCCGGTTGGACGGGGCATGAGACCTCCTGGCCATCGTGGAGCCGGCTACGATCTATCGCGAACCGGCTAAGGAGGTTTTAGCAGCCCTCCGAGTCATGCTGCAACCTGCTAAGGTGGTTCTATGCGTACTGGGTTCCCTGACTTCCGCCTCGGTAGCGTGCTGGCGACGAGCTTCACGGGGACTCTGTCGGAGCGTCATGGCAACGCCGTGGAGCGCATTCCCACGCCGCACCGGCTCATCGACTGGCTGGCAGTGAACGGACTCGCCGTGGACTCCTGCACCACTGCCCAGCTCGACCTCGCTCGGGAACTGAGGGAGTCGATTCACGCTGCCGCGACAGCGGCGGCGATCCAGGACGCTCTCCCTGCGCCTGCTGTCCAAGTCATCAACGACTGCAGCGCTCAGGGTCGGGCCGCGGCGATCCTGACGCCCGAGGGCAAGCGGCGATGGCGGCTCAGCTCGGCTTCCCGCGTGGAAGATGCCCTCAGCGTGATCGCCGCCGACGCGATCAGCATCATCGCAGGCGAACGAGACGGAAAATTGGCCTTGTGCGCATCATCAAGCTGCCAAGCCGCCTTCTTCGACACCAGCCAAAGTCGCACCCGCAAATGGTGTGACATGAACACGTGCGGGAATCGTCAGAAGAGGGCGCGCTTCATTGCCAACCAGCGCAAAAACCTCAGATCAGCAGAGTGATCGCTACCTCGGTACAGCCAAGTGGGCCCCACGCCTGCGACGCATCTGTCGCGTTGGGTGCACCCCAACGGCACCGCTAAGAGCCATCCGTCGCCGTCGGTCCGTCGCCGTCGGAGGGCGCGGTGCGGGGCACAGTCACGCGGCGGCCGGAGCATGAGCCGTTCGGGCACCGCCCCACGACGCCGCTGGTGCGGGTACGCCGCATCGGTGCTCGGCGGCACGGCAGCAGTGTGCCGGTGATCGCGCCGAGGGCAGCGGTTGTGCTGCCCTCGGCGCTCGACCGGGTATCAGCGGCGGGATTCGATCTTCAGGTCGCCGCGGGTCACCACGCGCATCGCGTCCCCGGCGAGCATGTCGTGCGGGAAGCCGAGTTCGATCGCGCTGGCCTCGTCGAGGCGGGCCAGTTGGGAGGCGGTGAAGTCGACCTCCAGGGCGCCAAGGTTGTCCTCCAGCTGCGCGGGGGTGCGGGCGCCGATGATCGATGCCGTCACACCCGGGTTCTGCAGGGTCCAGGCCAGCCCGACCTGGGCGGGTGTGCGGCCCAGCTCCGTTGCGACATCCTTCACCACGTCCGCGATGGCGAAGTTGCGCTCGGTGAGCCCGCCGGTGGCGATGGTGAGGTTCTTGCGGGTGCTGTCGGCGACGTTCTCCGCGGTCAGGTCGTCGCGGCTGTACTTGCCGGTGAGCACCCCGCCGGCCAGCGGTGAGTACGGGACCACGCCCAGCCCCATCTCGCGTGCCATGGGGATCAGGTCACGTTCCCCGGTTCGCTCGATCATGTTGTATTCCATCTGGAGCGCGACCAGCGGCGACCAGCCGCGCAGGTCGGCGATCGCCTGCATGCGCGACACCTGCCAGGCCGGGGCGTTGCAGATCGCCACGTACAAGACCTTGCCCTGCCGGACCAGATCGTCCATTCCGCGCAGGATCTCCTCGACCGACGTCGTGGTGTCCCACACGTGCAGGTAGAGCAGATCGATGTAGTCCGTATTGAGCTGTCGCAGACTCGCTTCCACCGACGCGAACAGGCTCTTGCGGTGAGGGCCCCCGGAATTCGGGTCGCCGGGCCGGCGCAGCGTCGTGTATTTCGTTGCCAGCACCAGGCTTTCGCGGTTGTCGCGGGTGAATTCGCCCAGCAGGCGCTCGGAGCTGCCATTGGTGTAGGTGCTGGCGGTGTCGATGAAGTTGCCACCGCGCTCGATGTAGAGATCGAACAGCTTGCGCGCCTCGTCCTGCTCGGCGCCCCAGCCCCACTCGGTGCCGAAGGTCGCCGCGCCCAGCGCCAGCGGTGAGACCCGCAGCCCGGAGCGGCCCAGCAGCCGGTAGGTGTCGAGGGTGAGCGACATCTTGTCCTCCTGTGCTTGTGATCCGTTGTCGAAAACAAGCCTGTGACCGCCGCGAGTCGGGGATAAGGGAAAGAAGTTCCTGGGAACGCCAGTCCTACCCTGGCTGTAGGATCGAAGCTGATGACCCGCACCGTGGACACAACACAGGAGTTGGCCGCGTTCCTGCGGACCCGACGCGAACGCCTGGACCCGCACGATTTCGGCCTGCCCTCGCGTCGGCAGGCCCGGCGGACCCCGGGATTGCGCCGCGAAGAGGTCGCCGAACTGGCCGGGGTCAGCATCGACTACATCGTGCGGCTGGAACAGGCCCGCGGGCTGCGGCCCTCAGCGGACGTGGTGGAGGCGCTGGCCCGGGCGCTGCGCCTGCCCCCCGACGAACGCGCCTACCTCTTCGACCTCGCCCAGCAGCGCCACCGCAACGCCGACAAGCCCGCCACCGCTGCGGCGCCGCAGCTGGCCCGGCTGGTCGCCGACCTGTCGCCGCTGCCGGCCATGCTGATGAACCACCGCTACGACATCCTGGCCTGGAACAGCGAAATAGCGAAGCTGCTGATGGATTTCGACACCCTGCCGCCGTCGCAGCGCAATTCGATGTGGCTGTGCCTGATGTATCCGAAGATGCGTGACTTCTATGTCGACCGCGAACGCATCATGCGGGAGGGTATCGCCCACCTGCGCGCTGCGTGGGCCGCGCATCCGGAGGATCAGGCGTTGACCGACCTCATCGCCGAATTCACCACCGGTGACGAGGAATTCGCGCGACTGTGGGCCGAGCGGGACATCAAGGTCAAGGGCCGCGGGCGCAAGGTGATGCGGCATCCTGACGTCGGTGTGATCACAGTGCATTTCGAAACGCTTACGCCACTTCAAGACCCGGACCAGCTGCTGGTGATCTACCGCGCTGCGGACGATGAGAGCCAGTCGGCATTGGACCGGTTGTGCGCACGGTGATGTCGAACCGTCCATTCGCGCACTGAGCCGAACCGTCGTTCTCGTATGGCCGAACCGTCATTCCGGCGTGTTTTCGGAATCCATCGGTGAGATCAGGGCCGAAAGCAATGCCGGGATGCCGGACCGGCCGCGCCGGGCAGCGATCACCCTGTCACCGAGGACCGCGGTACGGGCAGGATCACGCGTCGGCGACCCGGCTCGCGCCCGCCTCCCCGAGGGCATCGACGTCGCCGTCGGCAACCTCGACGACGGCGGCCCCACGAGGCCGGCCACCGGGGCTGTCGGGGTGTGCGGGGTCTGTGCTGGACTTGGGGTCTCGCCTAGGCAAGGGAGAGCCCCGTCATGCCGCAGTCACTGCCGGACGATCCGGAGACGGCGACCACGCCGTCCACGGCAACCGGCGCCGCGCGCACCGCCGGTGAGTCGACGCTCGACCGGATCTCCTGGCTCCGGCTCTCCTCGGTCACCCTGCCGCTGACCAGCCCCATCAGTGACGCCAAGGTGTTCACCGGCCGCCAGAAGCCGATGACGGAAGTGGCCTTCCTCTTCGTCGAACTGGCCACCGAGCAGGGCCATGAGGGTCTCGGCTTCAGCTACTCCAAGCGGGCCGGCGGGCCCGGCCTGTTCGCTCACGCCGGTGAGATCGCCGGGAACCTCCTGGGTGAGGACCCCAGCGACATCGGAAGGCTGTGGACCAAGCTGATGTGGGCCGGGGCCTCGGTGGGCCGCAGCGGGCTGGCCACCCAGGCGATAGCCGCCTTCGACGTGGCCCTGTGGGACCTGAAGGCCAAGCGCGCCGGGCTGCCCCTGGCCAAGCTCCTGGGCGCCCACCGCGACTCCGTCCGCTGCTACAACACCTCCGGCGGCTTCCTGCACACGCCCACAGGGCAGCTCCTCGACAACGCCACCGCCTGTCTGGCGGGCGGCATGGGCGGCGTCAAGATCAAGGTCGGGCACCCCGACGGCAAGTGGGACCTGCGGCGCGTCGCCGCTGTGCGCGAGCGCGTCGGCGACGACGTTCCTCTCATGGTCGACGCCAACCAGCAGTGGGAGAGGCCGACCGCACAGCGCATGGGCCGGGCCCTGGAGGAGTTCGGCCTGGTGTGGATCGAGGAACCCCTGGACGCCTACGACACGCAGGGGCACGCCGCGCTCGCGGCGTCCCTCGACACTCCCGTCGCCACCGGTGAGATGCTGGCCGGCGTCGCCGAGCACTACGAGCTGATCCGCCACCACGCGGCCGACGTCATCCAGCCCGACGCGCCCCGCATCGGGGGGATCAGCCAGTTCCTCAAGCTCAGCGCGCTCGCCGAGCACCACCATCTCCAGCTCGCCCCGCACTTCGCCATGGAGATCCACCTCCACCTGGCCGCCGCCTATCCGATCGAGCCCTGGGTGGAGCACTTCGACTGGCTGGAGCCGCTGTTCAACGAGCGCACGCACATCGAGGACGGCCGGATGCACGTGTCCGCGCGCCCCGGCCTGGGCGTCACCCTGAGCGAGCAGGCTCGCGCCTGGACGACCGCGGACCACGAAGTGGGCACCCGCCCCTGACGCACCCGCTCCTGAAAGGGAAGGTCACGGCTGCGCCGTGCGGGACTCCCGGGTGGCGGTGTACTCCGAAAGCAGGGGCTCAAGACGGCTCACCATGAACTGGTAGTACTCACGCATCTCGTTCAGCCGGTCCCGCTGCATCGCCGACATCCCGGCGCCTTGTTCCCGCGCGCGTTCGGCGAGCTCGCGCAATCGCGTCGTCGATGTGACGACGTGTTGCAGGCACCCGGCCCACGCGTCGTTCCGCCAGCGGTAGACGTAGTGGCGCTGCCCCGCTTCCTTGTAGCGCTCCACGGTGCCGTTGGCGATGAGCAGCCGGGTCATCTCCGAGGCCGACCCCTTGCTCGCGTCGAGGGCGTCTTGGAGTTGGGCCAGGGTCATCGGCTCCTCGCTCAGCATCAACAGGCCGGCTGCCCGGCCGGCCATCCGTGGCCAGCCCATCGCCCGGCCGACGTGCAGGCCGAACTCCTCGACAAGCGCATCGTGGGCGTCGACGCTCTCGGCCGCCTGGGACACGGGGGCCTCCAAAGAGTCAAGGAAAATTGAACGTTCAGTCTTGACTGAACTAACGCTGGGGCGGAGAGTACCAGCTCACAGCCTTCGGCCAGCACCGAGGCCCGCGTCTGATCACCCTATGGCGGGAGAAAAGAAATGACGAGCGTCGGTTGGGACGTCATCGTGGTGGGGGCGGGATCCGCCGGCGCCGCGCTCGCGGTCCGCTCCGCAGAGCAGGGGAAGCGGGTCCTGCTGCTGGACGCGGGCCCCGACTACCGGTCGGCGCAGATGCATGAGGCATGGCGCTCGCCGAACCCGGCGGTCGCGCTGATGGACCCGGCGGCGGCGGAGGGCCTGCTCTGGACGGGGCTGAACTCCTCGCGCACCGACAAGCAGCGGCAGGCGCCCTACTGGCGGGGCCGGGGTGCCGGTGGCAGCTCGTCGGTCAACGGGCAGATCGCCATCAGGCCCCCGATGGCGGACTTCGAGGGCTGGTCGGGGCAAGGGTGTTCGGGGTGGTCCGCGCAGGATGTACTGCCGTACTTCGCCAAGCTGGAGGACGACGAGCAGTTCGGTGACGAGCCGTACCACGGCCGTGGGGGGCCGACGCCGATCCACCGGATGCCGCAGGAGGAGTGGGGCGGGGTCGACACAGCGCTGGCCCGGTCCGCTCTCGCCGCGGGGTTCGGCTGGGCTCCGGACGTCAACGCCCCGGACGCCACCGGAGTCTCGCCCTATCCGATCAACTCGCGTGACGGACGGCGGGTGTCGGTCAACGACGCGTACCTGGAGCCCGCTCGGGACCTGAACCCCCTCACCGTCCGGGGAGACGCCCTGGTCGACCGGGTGCTGTTCGAAGGGAACAGGGCAGTCGGGGTCCAGCTGGTGTCCGGCGGGCGGGTGGTGACCGAGCACGCCGACACGGTCGTCCTCAGCGCCGGCGTCATCCACTCCCCCGCGATTCTTCTGCGCTCGGGCGTCGGCCCGGCGGAGCACCTGCGCACGCTCGGCATCGACGTGCGCCACGAACTTCCGGTGGGCCTCGGGATGCAGGACCATCCGATGGCGCTGGTGTCGATCCCCCTGACGGACGCGGCAGCCGTCAAGTCGCCGCACGACCGGCACACCAACGTCTGTGTCCGGTGGACCAGCGGCCCCGGCGCCCCGCAGAACGACGTGATGTTCGTGTCGCTCAACCAGAACGTGCTGGCGATGGCCACCGCCTCCACCAGCACCGGTTCAGGCGCTTTCGGGGTCTGGCTGAACCAGAACCACTCCCGGGGCGTGCTGCGGCTGACCTCGACGGACCCCGAGGACCAGCCGCTGGTGCGGCAGCGGATGCTGTCCGACGAGCGGGATCTCGCCCTCCTGCGCCACGGCGTACGCACGCTGGTCGGTCTGGCGCTCCGGCCCGAGGCGGCGGCCATCACGGAAGGCTCCGTCGAGAAGGAGAACGAGGCCCTGTTCGCCGTCCTGGACAGCGACAGCCGACTCGACGGCCATCTGCTGGACACGGTCGTGGACGCGCAGCACGGCACCAGCACCTGCCGGATGGGCGCTGCCGACGACCCCGGCGCGGTCGTGGACAGCGAGTGCCGCGTCCTCGGCGTCGAGGGCCTGCGCGTGGTCGACGCCTCGGTGTTCCCCTCCGTGCCGCGCGCCAACACCAACCTCGCCACGATCATGGCGGGGGAGCTCATGGCCGACCGGATCGCCTGATACAGCCGCGTCCGCCCGTTCCCCGTACCGAAGGAGACCCTCCCGGTGAAGACCTTGCAGAATCTGATCGGCGGCAGTTGGGAGGACTCCCTGGGTGACGCGCTGCTCGATGTCGTCAACCCCGCGACCGAGGATGTCATCGCCCACATCCCCGGCGGCTCACCGGAAGACATCGGGCGAGCGGTGGCCGCGGCCGAACGGGCCCAGCCCGCATGGGCGGCCCTGCCGGTGGCCGAACGCGTCGCCCGCATCTCGGCCTGGGCCGACACGGTGGCCGGGCACGCGGAGGAGCTGGCCGAACTGGAGTGCCGGGAGATGGGCAAGCCGGTCGGCGTCGGCCGCACCTTCATCGAGGGAGCGGTCGCCGGTCTCAAGGCGTCGGCCGCCCAGGCACTGTCGTACAGCTTCGAGGAGACGGTCGACCACCCCGACGGCAGCTCGACACGGCTGCTTCGCCATCCCCTGGGGGCCGCCGCGGTGATCACGCCGTGGAATTTTCCGGTCACCATGGTTCTCGGCGCGCTGGGCCCGCTGCTGGCAGCCGGCAACACCGTCGTCGTCAAGCCCTCGGAGCGGTCGCCGCTGTCGGCCGTACGGCTCTTCGAACTGCTGGACCTGCCGCCCGGCGTGGTGAATCTGGTTCTTGGCGACGCACGTGCCGGAGCACCGCTGGCCGAGCACGAGCGGATCCAGCTCGTGCACTTCACCGGGTCCGTCGAGGCGGGCCGGCAGGTCGGCGCGCGCACCGGCGACATGCTGCGCCGCGCGGTCCTCGAACTCGGCGGCAAGGACCCCGTCGTCATCGACTCGGGGGTCGACCCCGTCTCGACGGCGGCGGCCGTCGCGTTCGGCGCCTTCATCAACACCGGTCAGATCTGCACGTCCATGGAACGCGTCTACGTGCACCAGGACGTCGCCGACGAGTTCGTCGCCGCCCTGGTGGAGGAGGCGGAGGCCTACGCCTTCGGCGACGGTCACGACGAAGGCGTCATGATGGGGCCGCTGGTCGACGAGCGTCAGCGCGGCATCGTCCGGCGCCACGTCGCGGACGCCGTCGAGCGCGGTGCGACGATCCGCGCGGGAGGAGCCGAGCCGGACGGCAAGGGCTTCTTCTACCCGGCCACGGTGCTCACCGGTGTGGACGAGTCGATGCTGGTGATGAGCGAGGAGACCTTCGGTCCGCTCGCGCCGGTCGTGGTCGTCTCCTCCTTCGAGGAAGGCCTGGAGCGCGCTTCCCGGTCCCGCTTCGGGCTCGGCGCGACGGTCTACACGGACGACCCCGCTCACATGGCCGCCGCCGCCCGGATTCCCGCGGGCGTCGTCTGGATCAACCAGTGGCAAGGCGGTGGCCCCGAGCGCCTGTACGAACCGGCCGGTGACAGCGGGCTGGGCGCCACGGGATCGACCGCGGCCTATGACGCGGCCACCCGCCCGGCCTCCGTCCACCTCGCCGCGCGGAGCGCCTCGTGAGCGCCGCGCCGAGGGACCCCAAGAGCGTGATCGAGCGGCGGATCCGGGC
The DNA here is from genome assembly GCF_035917675.1 of Streptomyces sp. NBC_01775. Taxonomy (NCBI): domain Bacteria; kingdom Bacillati; phylum Actinomycetota; class Actinomycetes; order Kitasatosporales; family Streptomycetaceae; genus Streptomyces; species Streptomyces sp. NBC_01775. The sequence goes on from NZ_CP109104.1 coordinate 917,162, forward strand.
CGCGGAGGCCGGCCTGGTCGGCCTGTCGCACCGTGTCCACGCCCACCCGGAGTTGGCGTTCGAGGAGGTCCGGGCCAGTGCCTGGGTCGCCGAGGAGCTGAGCGAGGCCGGGTTCGACGTCGAACACGGCTGCTACGGGCTGCCCACCGCGGTACGCGCCAGCGTGGGCTCGGGGCCGCTGCACATCGCCGTCTGCGCGGAGTACGACGCCCTGCCGGGGATCGGCCACGCCTGCGGGCACAACGTCATCGCCGCCGCCGCGGTGGGCGCCGGGCTGGGACTCGCCGGGCTCGCCGACGACCTCGGGCTCACGGTCACGGTGCTCGGGACACCGGCCGAGGAGGGCGGCGGCGGCAAGGCCTTGATGCTCGGACGCGGAGCGTTCGACGGGCTGGACGCCGCCATGATGGTGCACCCCGCCGCCGTCGAGATGACGGCCATGCCCGGCTCGGCGGTCTCCATGTTCGACGTGTCCTACCGCGGCACACCAGCGCACGCGGGCGCCTACCCCGAGCAGGGGGTCAACGCCGCCGATGCCATGACCGTCGCCCAGGTGGCCATCGGCCTGATGCGCCAGCAGACCACGGGCACGGACCGCGTCCAGGGCATCGTCACCGAAGCCGGCAGCGCGGCGAACGTCATCCCGGACGCCAGCCGTGGCCGGTGGATCGTCCGTACGGACGCCCTGGAGGCGCTCGCACCCCTCACGGCGCGCGTACGGCGCTGCTTCGAGGCCGGGGCGCTGGCCACCGGATGCGAGCTGTCGATCACCCCGGCCGGCCCCGACTACGCCGACCTGCGCCCGGACCCCGGGCTCCTGGCCCTGTACCGGGCCAACGCCGAGGCACTGGGCCGCACCTTCCCGGACCTGCCCGGCGGCGCGGCCGTCGGAGCCGCCACCGACATGGGCAACGTCTCCCACGTCGTGCCGGCCATCCATCCCATGCTCGGCCTCGACTGCGCACCCGCGGTCAACCACCAGCCCGAGTTCACCGCCGCATGCGTCACACCGGCCGCCGACCGGGCCGTCACCGACGGCGCCCTCGCCATGGCCTGGACCGCCGCCGACCTCGCCGCGCGCACAGAGCCCGCGCACGCATAGGGTCCGCGCACGCGGGGAGTCCGCGCCGCACGCGGGGAGTCCGCCTCGTGGGCATGGATCCGCGCGGGCAGCGGGACGCACTCAGGAGCCGGGTACGGGAGAACGGGCCACGCGGAAGCCGAGGTTGCCCGTGGTGCTGTCCGGGGTGTTGGCGGTGCGCGCGGCGACGCGGTAGCGGTTGCAGTAGGAGTCGTGGCACAGGTACGAGCCGCCGCGCATCGCCCGCAGTCCGGGCTCCTTCGGGTGCCAGGTGCCGGCCGTCCACTCCCACACGTTGCCCGAGACGTTGTAGAGGCCGAAGCCGTTGGGCGGGTAGGCGTGCACCGGCGCTGTGCCGGTGTAGCCGTCCTCGGCGGTGTTCTTGGCCGGGAATGCGCCCTGCCAGATGTTGCAGCGGTGCTCGCCGCCGGGGGTGAGGTCGTCGCCCCACGGGTAGCGGGCCTGGTCGAGTCCGCCGCGCGCCGCGTACTCCCACTCCTCCTCGGTCGGCAGGCGCCCGCCGTCCCAGGCACAGAAGGCACGGGCGTCCTCCCAGCTGACATGGGTGACGGGGTGGTCCCAGCGACCGTCCAGGCAGCTGCCGGGCCCTTCCGGCGCGTCCCAGCGGGCCCCCTCCACGCCGCACCACCACGGTGTGGCGTCCGGGCGCGGTGAGACCTTGCGCAGCCGCCCGGGAAGGAACTTGGCGAAGACGTAGCTCCAGCCGAAGCGTTCGGCGTCGGTGCGGTGGCCGGTCGCCTCGACGAAGGCGGCGAAGCGCGCGCCGGTCACGGCGTGGGCGTCCATGACGAACGGGTCCACGGTGACCTCGCGCATGGGTCCTTCGGCGTCACCGGGGTTCACGTCGCGGTCCTCGCTGCCCATCCGGAACGTGCCGCCGGGCAGTTCGGCCGCGGTCCGGTACGCCTCGGCCGCGCCTGCCGGTGCGCGGGACACGGCCGCCTCCGAAGCCGCGGCTTCGGCTCCGGCTCCGGCTTCGGCTTCGTCCGGACGGCGGGCGGGGGCGCAGCAGGAGCGGGCCCCGGCCCCGGGGCCCGCCCGGCTCACGAGTGGTCCTCCGCTGTCCGCCCCGGCACACCGGCGGTCGCGGGCTCGCTCTCGAACGCCGAGAGCGTGGTGTCGTAGTCGGTCTCCACGTCGTACATCGGTGTCATCCAGTGGAAGAAGTTGTCGCCCCGCTCGCGCAGCAGGCCGTACAGGGTGCGGGTCAGCTCCGCCCGGACGTCCCGCAGTTCGGGGTGGTCGTAGCGGTTGTGCAGCTCGTCGGGGTCGGCCTTCAGGTCGTACAGCTCGTTGCGCGACTCGGGGTTGACCACCAGCTTGTGGCGGCGGGTGCGCAGCATGCGCTGCGGATACGGGAAGTGGTGGCCGTGGAACTCCGCCAGGTGGTGCTCGTCCCACTCGGGCCGCTCGCCCGCGGCCAGCGGCAGCAGGCTGCGGCTGTCGACGGCCGGCTTGGTGTCGCTGCCCGCGAGGTCGAGGATGGTGGCGGCGCAGTCGGTGAGCGAGACGAACTCGTCCCGCACCTGGCCGCGCGGCGCGCCGGGGACCTTCAGGAGGCCGGGGATCCGGTAGATGTCCTCGTACATCGCCGGGCCCTTGTCGTGCAGCCGGTGGGCGCCGGTGAACTCGCCGTGGTCGGCGGTGAAGAACACCGCGGTGTGTTCCTCCAGCCCCAGTTCGCGCATCGCGTCGAGGATCCGTCCGATCTGTTCGTCGATGAGCGTCACATAGCCCCAGTAGACGGCGATCAGCTTCCGGCTCTCCTCCAGCGGCATCGTGTCGAAGGCCCACAGCTTGCTGTAGTTGCTCTGCACCGGCGGCTTCGCGGCGAAGGTCTCGCTCACCGACGCCGGCAGCTCGACCAGCGCGGGGTCGTACATGTCGTAGTAGGCGTCCGGGAGGATGTAGGGCAGGTGCGGTCCGAAGAAGTGGGTGGCCAGGAAGAACGGCCTGTCCTCTCCGGCCGCTCCGGCGGCAGCTCCCGTTCCGCTCCCCGCTCCCGTTCCATCCCCCGCTCCCGTTCCGTCCCCGGCTCCCCCCACCCCGTCCTCCGCCCAGCGGCGCATCATCTCGATGGTGCGGGTGGCGAGGTAGTACTCGAAGGTCGCCTCGACGGGCTGGTGCAGCCGGGCGGCGAGGAGGTTGCCGGGGCTGCCGTTGGGCGTGGTGCCGCGTACGTGGTCGGTGATGCGGTACGGCGGGAGGCCGTGCTCCTCCAGGTAGGCGAGGTAGTCCGGGTGGTCCACGGGGTTGTGCCAGCCCGCCAGGTCCGGGCCCTCGAAGCCGTAGTCGGCGGCGGTGCGCCGCACGCCTCCGTGCCACTTGCCCATCAGCCCCAGCCGGTAGCCCTCGGCGCGCAGTTGCCCGGCGAAGGTGAACTGGTCGTCGGCGAGGTCCTCCAGGTAGCCGACATTGCGCTCGTAGTTGGCCAGCAGCTTGTGGCGGAACGGCGCCGCGCCGGTGAGCAGGCTGGCGCGGGCCGGGGTGCAGATGGCGGTGGGGGTGTAGAAGCTGTCGAACCGGGTGCCCTCGGCCGCGAGCCGGTCCAGGTGGGGGGTGCGGACATGGGGGTTGCCGTAGGCACCGAGGGTGTCCACCCGGTGCTGGTCGGTCATGAGGAAGAGCATGTTGGGGCGCACGGTGACCCTTTCGGTTCGGACGGCATGGGGTCAGCGGGAGCGACCGGGTAGTGCCATGCGAGGCATGGTCCGGCCCGCTCCGGATTTATGTCAATAGTGCGAACATAAATCTGCCGGCAACCGCCGCTCCCCCGCCCGCCGGAGGCCGGTCGGCCCCGGAACAGCGCGGCGACGGCCCCCGGTCCGCCTCGGCACATCCCGGAAATCTTTTTGTTCCGACTCATTGACGAAAAACGTCGGCGCTCTCCATGCTGTCCGGCATGCAGGCACACGACGGTCCCACTCAGGCGCCCGACGGTCCGCTGACGCGGCTGCGCAAGAGTCATGAGCAGTCCGTCCTGGACCTGCTCCGCAAGCACGGGCCGCTCAGCCGGGCTGAGCTGGGAGCGCACAGCGGCCTGTCGCGCACGACGTTGTACGACATCGTCGCGGGCCTGGTGGAGAGCGACACCGTGGTCGCCTCCACCCCGCCCGCCGAGGTGCGGCGCCGCGGCCGGCCGGTCGAGAAGCTCAGCCTCAATCCGGACGCCGGAGAGGCGATCGGCATCGACTTCGCCCGCCGGGCCGTGCACGTCTCCGCGGTCAACGTCGCCCACGAGATGCTCGGCTCCGCCAGCGAGGCCCACCCGCCGGACCTCACGTGGTCCGAGCGGGCCGACATCGCCGAGCGCCTCCTCGGCTCACTCGGCGGCGGCTCCCCGTCCGGTGCCTCCGGCGCGTCCGACGGCCGCGCCGCCCGGCGCGGCACGCTGCGGCTCGGCTCGCTCAGCGCGATCGGGGTCGGCGTGGTCGGGCCGATCGCCGACCCCGGCTGCGAGGACACCCCCGCGCTCAGCGCCCACGTCCTGCCCGGCCTCCTGCGCGAGCGGTTCGGGGTCCCGGTGCTGCTCGACAACAACACCAGACTCGCAGCGCTGGCCGAGGCCGTGTGGGGCGCGGCGGCCGACGCCGGGGACGTGCTGTATCTGCGGCTGTCCCACGGTGTGGGCGGCGGTCTGGTCGTCGGCGGGTCGCTGCACCGCGGGATGTACGGCATGTCGGGCGAGTTCGGGCACATCACCGTCGACCCTTACGGCGCACCGTGCGAGTGCGGCGGCACCGGCTGCCTGGAGACCGTCGCCTCGCTCGACGCCGTACTGCACCGCTACCGCTCGGCCGGCGGCCGGGCCGAGGACATCTCCGCGTTCCTCTCCGCCGCCGCGTCCGGCGACGAGACCGCGCACGCGGTACTGGACCGGGCCGGCACCGACATCGGCACCGTACTGGCCGCCGTCTGCAACGCGGTCGGCCCCGGCGTCATCGTCATCGGCGGCGAACTCGCCGAGGCCGGCGCCGCCTTGACCGACCCCGTGGAGCGGGCCCTGCACACCCACGTGATGCCGATGGCCCGGCACCGGGTGCGGGTACGGCGCGCCACCCTCGGCGAAGCCGGCAGCGCGCTGGGCGGCATCGCCCTCGTCCTCCACGAAACCCCCCTGCTCTCCCGCTACCCCCAGCCCGTCTCCGAGGAGCACGCGTGAACCCAGTGAGGCACCCATGGCCGTGATCGTCCCGCCCGAGAAGACCGCCGTGGCACAGGCCCCGCGGCGCACCGCGCGCCGCTCCCGACGACGGCCGCTCGCCCTCAACGCCGCCGCGCTGGTGGCCGGTGTCGTCGTCTGGGCGGTCGTGGCCGCGCTCGGTCTGGTCGAGAACCTGCCGACCCCGCTCGCCGTGGCGCAAAAGGCCGGTGACATGGTCGCCGACGGCACCCTGACCACCGACACACTCGCCAGCTTGCGCCGGGTCTTCCTCGGCTATGCCCTGGGTGTTGTCGTGGCCGTGCCCGTGGGCTTCCTCATGGGCTGGTACTCGACCGTGCGTGCCCTGGTCGAGCCCTACATCCAGTTCTTCCGCACGATCCCGCCGCTCGCGCTCATCCCGCTCACGGTCGTGCTGCTGGGGATCGGCGAGGTCCCGAAGATCGCGGTGATCTGCCTCGCCTCCTTCATGGCCTGCGTCGTCGCCTCCTTCCAGGGCGTGGTCGACGTGGACCGCACTCTCATCAACGCCGCCCGGGTCCTGGGCGCCTCGGACCGGGTCATCTTCGCCAAAGTGGTCGTCCCGGCCTCCACGCCGTTCATCCTCGTCGGCATGCGCATCGGGCTCGGCGCCTCCTGGGCCACGGTGGTCGCGGCCGAACTCATCGGCGCCCAGGAGGGGCTGGGCTATCGGATGCAGAAGGCGTCCACCTGGTTCGAGATGGACACGATCTTCGTGTCCCTGATCACCATCGGCGTGCTCGGCCTGCTCATGGACCGGCTGCTGCTGCTCGCCGAACGACGGCTCACCGGCTGGCAGGAGCGACGATGAACAGCAAGATCAGTTTTCAGGACGTGGTGAAGACCTTCCCGCTGAAGGGGACCGAGTTCACCGCCCTGGACAGGGTGTCCCTGGACATCGCCGACCAGGAGTTCGTCACCGTCGTCGGCCCCTCCGGCTGCGGCAAGTCCACCCTGATGAGCATGGCCGCCGGACTCCAGGAACCCAGCGCGGGCCAGGTGCTGGTGGACGGGAAGCCGGTGACCGGGCCGGGCCCCGACCGAGGGGTGATATTCCAGCAGTACGCCCTCTTCCCCTGGCTGACCGTGCGGCAGAACGTGGAGTTCGGCCTCAAGCTCGCCTCCGTGCCCGCCGAGGAGCGGCGCCGCCGCGCGGAGCAGGCCATCGACCTGGTCGGGCTGGACGACTTCGCCGACGCGCTGCCCAAGACCCTGTCCGGCGGCATGAAACAGCGCTGCGCCATCGCCCGTGCCTACGCGGTGGACCCACAGGTCCTGCTCATGGACGAGCCGTTCGGCGCGCTCGACGCCCTCACCCGGGTGCAGTTGCAAGATCAGCTGCTGGCCACCTGGAGCCGCGAGAAGCGCACCGTGCTGTTCATCACCCACGATGTCGACGAGGCCGTCTATCTGGCCAGCCGGGTGGTGGTCATGGCCGCCAGGCCCGGCCGTATCCACCGCGTCATCGACGTGGATCTGCCCTACCCCCGCACCGAGGAGATCCGGCTCTCCGCGGAGTTCCGGCAGATCCGCAACACGGTGTGGACGTCCGTCTACCACCAGGAGCCCGCCGCGGAAGCGCTTCGCTGATGCGGGAGTGTCCGCCGGTAGCCGGTACTCCCCCAAGCTCTTCGAGCAGGGAGGTGCCCCGTGGTCACGCCCGCGCGACGCAGCCGCCCGCACAACAGACATAGCCCCGCCCCCTTCGGGGCGCTGCCCTCCCTCCCCTCCGATAGGACACCTCCGTCATGCCCGGAAGCACCATCCGCCGCACTGTGACCGCGCTCTTCTCCGTCACCGCCCTCACCTTCGCCATGAACGCGTGCTCCACCGGCGCTTCCGGGGACGACAACACGGTCAACTTCGGCTACATAGGCGACTACAACGGCGCCAGTCTGCTGGCCATCGCCCAGAAGCAGGGCCTGTGGAAGAAGCAGGGCCTCACCGCGAAGACGAAGGTGTTCAACAACGGACCGGTGCAGATCCAGGCACTCGGCTCCGGCGACCTCGACTACGGCTACATCGGCCCCGGCGCCATGTGGCTGCCCGCCTCCGGCAAGGCGAAGGTCATCACGCTCAACACGCTGACCTATGCCGACCGCGTCATCGGGCAGCCCGGCATCAAGACGATGAAGGACCTCAAGGGCAAGCGGGTCGGCGTACCCGAGGGCACGTCCGGCGACATGATCCTCAACATCGCGCTGGAGAAGGCCGGGATGACCACGAAGGACATCCAGAAGATCGCGATGGACCCGTCCACCGTCGTCTCCTCCTTCACCTCCGGGAAGATCGACGGCGCCGGCATCTTCTACCCCGCCATCGACACCATCAAGAAGAAGGTCCCGAAGACGGAGGAGGTGGCCAGCACCAAGGACACCAAGGACTCCTTCCCCACCGCCTTCGTCGCCGGCAACAGGGTGCCGGAGGGGAAGAACAAGAAGGTGATCAAGGTGCTCCAGCAGGCCAACGACTGGCGCAAGAAGCACCCGGAGGAGTCCATCGCCCTGTCCGCCAAGATGCTGCACGTCAGCAAGGCCCAGGCGAAGGCCGACGCCTCGCACGTCGAGACGCTCTCCACCGACGATCTGGCGGCGAAGACCAAGAGCGGCGAGGCGGGCCGCTGGCTGAAGAAGCTCGGGGACTTCTTCGTCCGCAACAAGCAGCTGGACAAGAACCCCGACCCGGCCGACTACTACACCGGCGACCTCTACCAGAAGGCGCACACCGGCTGAGCGCGCTGAGCGCTCCGCGGAAGTCCGGTAGGCCGTCTGCGGGAACATCGTGGCTTGTCGCGCAGTTCCCCGCGCCCCTTCGGGGCGCACCTCTCGTCCCCCGCGGCCGGTCACCCGGCCGCGGGGGACGTTTCTTGTCCCGGCGCCCCTACTCCCAGACCGCGACGCTGCGGCGGACCGGAACGGTGCCGGAGTCGGCGGCGAACAGGTGGGGGGAGTGGGCGCGGATGCGCTCGATGTCGCTGAAGACCGCGCGCAGATGGGTGCGCATGGCGGTACGGGCGCGGTCCGTGTCGCCGCTGACGGCCGCCTCGAAGATCTCTCCGTGCTGGGCGGCGAACTCGGCCGACGACGCGTGCTCGTAGAGCCCGAGCCTGCGGGCCCGGTCCAGATGTCCCTTGGCGGCGGCGACGGTCGTCCAGGCGTTGAAATGGCCGCTGAGCCGCAGCAGCCCCTGGTGGAACGCCTCGTCCAGGGCGAAGAAGTCCTCCAGCCCGAGGCCGGGGCCGCGCTGGTGCTCCAGGTTCTCGCGCAGCTCCTCGACCAGGCCGGGGTCCAGCTCGTCGGGCAGATCCTCCAGCGCGGCCAGTTCGACCGCCTCGCGCAGGAACTGGGCGTCCGCGACCTGGGCCGGGTCCACCCGGGAGACGAAGGAGCCGATCTTGGGGAAGATCTGCACCAGCCCGTCCTGGGCCAGCATGATCAAGCTCTCCCGGACCGGGGTGCGGCTCACCCCCAGGGAGGCCGCCAGCTCGTTCTCGGAGATGGCGGCGCCCGGGGCGAGGTCGAGGGTCAAGACCTTCTGGCGCAGCTGTTCGTAGATCGCGCGCCGACTGGTCGCCCGCCGGTTCGAGTCAGCCATGCGGCCCATCGTATCGGGGCCGGCGGCCCCCCAGGTCCACGGAGAATCCACAGGTGAGCTTCACGGATCCCTTGCCCATCTATTCGACAAGTGCTTCCATACAAGCACTGCCCGACACTTCGAAGGAGAAGGGACGCCGTGAGCAAGATCGAGCGCGCCGAGGTGTTCGTCGCTTCCCCAGGACGCACGTTCGTGACCCTCCGCATCACCACCACCGACGGGGTCACGGGCCTCGGCGACGCCACCCTCAACGGACGGGAGCTGGCCGTCGTCGCCTATCTGCGCGACCACGTGGCACCCCTGCTGATCGGCAAGGACCCGGCCCGTATCGAGGACATCTGGCAGTACCTGTACAAGGGCGCCTACTGGCGGCGCGGCCCGGTCACCATGACGGCCGTCTCCGCCGTGGACACAGCGCTGTGGGACATCAAGGGCAAGACCGCGGGCCTCCCCGTCTACCAGCTGCTCGGGGGTCGCTCCCGCGACGGCGTCCTCGTCTACTCGCACGCCAGCGGCACCGACACCCCCGCCCTCCTCGACGATGTCGAGCGCTTTCTCGACCTCGGCTACAAGGCCGTCCGCGCGCAGGCCGCCGTCCCCGACGTCGGCGGCACCTACGGCGTGCGCAAGGGCAAGCTGTACGAGCCGGCGGCCACCGCCCTCCCGGACGAGCAGCCCTGGGACACCGAGTCCTACCTCCGCTTCGCCCCCACCTACCTGGAAGCGGTGCGCGAGCGCTTCGGCTTCGGCTTCCACCTCCTGCACGACGTCCACCACCGGCTCACGCCCATGGAGGCCGCCCGCTTCGGCAAGCGCGTCGAGGACGTCGGACTGCTGTGGATGGAGGACCCGACCCCGGCCGAGAACCAGGAGTCCTTCCGCCTCATCCGGCAGCACACCACCACACCCGTCGCGGTCGGCGAGGTGCTCACCTCCATCTGGGACGTCCAGCACCTGATCACCGAGCAGCTCATCGACTACGTCCGCACCACCGTCGCCCACGCCGGCGGCATCACCCACCTGCGCCGCATCTTCGACCTGGCCGCCCTCTACCAGGTGCGCACCGGCTCGCACGGCGCCACCGACCTCTCCCCGGTCAGCCTCAGCGCCAATGTCCACCTCGACCTGGCCGTCCCCAACTTCGGCATCCAGGAGTACATGGGCCACCCCGAGGAAGCCGCCGAGGTCTTCCAGGGCGGGGTCACGTTCGCCGACGGCATGCTGCACCCCTCCGAGGAGCCCGGCCTCGGCGTGGAGTTCGACGAGCGGGCCGCAGCCCGCTTCCCGTACGAGCCGCGCTATCTGCCCGTGGCCCGGCGCCTCGACGGATCGGTCCACGACTGGTGACCGCCGCCGACCCCACCCGCCTCGGCCGCGCGGCCCTGCGCGGCCTCCCGCCCGAGTGCCGACCGGCACTCGACCCGGAAGCGCTGCGCACCCGCGTCGTCCACCTCGGGCTCGGCGCCTTCCACCGGGCCCACCAGGCCGTCTGGACCGAGCAGGCCGCCGCCCGCTCCGGTGAGCCCTGGGGCATCACCGCGGTCGCGCCCCGCTCCCCGGGCACCGCGCGGGCGCTGCGCGAGCAGGACTTCCTCTACTCGCTCACCGAGCGCCGCCCGGACGGCGCCGCCACCCGCGTCATCGCCGCGCTGACCGGGGCGCTGGTGATGTCCGACGACGCCGCGCGCGTCGACGCGCTGCTCGCCGACCCCGCCGTCACGGTCGTCACCCTCACCGTCACCGAAAAGGGCTACCACCGCCGCCCGGGACGCGCCGGGCAACAAGGCACCGCCTTGGACCGGGCCGCACCGGCCGTCGCGGCGGACCTGGAGCGCACCACGGCCGGGGACGGCCACGCGCGGCTGACCACCGTCATCGGACGGCTCGCCGCCGGACTGGCCGCGCGGATGCGGTCCGGCGCCGCGCCGGTCACCGTCGTCTCCTGCGACAACATGGCGGACAACGGGGCCGTACTCGGCGCGGCCGTGCGCGAGTTCACCGCCGCCAGTGGCTGGCCCGACCGGCAGACCGTGCTCGACCGCATGGCCGAAGCCGTCGCCTTCCCCGCCACGGTCGTCGACCGGATCGTGCCCGCCACCACGGACTCCGACCTCGACCGTGCCGCGGCGGCGCTCGGTGTGCGGGACACCGCGGCCGTGACCGGCGAGCCGTACCGGCAGTGGGTGCTGGAGGACTCCTTCGCGGCGCCCCGGCCGCCCTGGGAGCTGGACGGCGCGCTGTTCGTCCCCGATGTCGCGCCCTACCAGCTCACCAAACTGCGGCTGCTCAACGGCTCCCACTCGGCCCTCGCCCACCTGGGGACAGCCGCCGGACGCGACACCGTCGCGGACGCCCTGGACACGGACTGGGGCGCGCCGCTGGTACGGGCCCTGTGCGCCGAAGTGGCCCCCACTCTGCCGCCGGGCGGGCCCGATCCCGCGGCCTACGCCGCCGACCTGGTCACCCGCTTCAGCAACCCGGCGATGGGCCACCGGCTGGACCAGATCGCCGCCGACGGCTCGTTGAAGCTCCCCGAACGCTGGCTGCCCGCCCTGCGCACCCTGCGCGCGGCCGGCGCCGCCACGCCCCTCCTCGAACTCGCCCTCGCCGGATGGGTCCACGCCACCCACCCGGACGGGAAGGCCGCCGACCCCGCGGCCGAGGCCCTCGCCGCCTGCTGGCACTCCCATCCGGAGCCCACCGGCACCGTCCGCGCCCTGCTCACCGCGCTGGGCGCCCCCGACCTCGCCGAGGACACCGCGCTGACCGGCGCCGTGGCCGCGAGGCTGCCCGCGCTACGGGCGGGCCGGATCGAGGTCTGACGCCGCACGCCCGCACCGCCGCTCCCCTGCCACGCCACTCCCCCGCACCGCCGTCCCGCCCGTCTCACCGTCCCCCCAAGTCCCCGTATGAACAACGGAGTTCACGATGACCCACAGCGCCGCCACCGAGGAGCCATCCGGCGCCGGTACCGCGCCGCGCACGACCCGCGACCTGACCAGAGCCGCCGTCTCCGGATGGCTGGGCACCGCCCTGGAGTTCATGGACTTCCAGCTCTACTCCCTGGCCGCGGCGATCGTCTTCAACAAGATCTTCTTCCCGGGCGCGAGCCCCGCCCTCGGTCTCCTCGCGGCCATGGCCACCTACGGCGTCGGCTACGTCGCCCGCCTGGTGGGTGCCGTCTACTTCGGCCGCATGGGTGACCGCCTCGGCCGCAAGAAGGTCCTGGTCATCACCATCGTCATGATGGGTGCCTCGACCACCCTGATCGGCGTGCTGCCCACCTACGCGCAGATCGGTCTGCTGGCTCCCGCGCTGCTGGTGGCGCTGCGCCTGGCCCAGGGATTCGGCGCCGGTGCGGAGATCGCGGGCGCCACCGTCATGCTCGCCGAGTACGCCCCGGTCCGCCGCCGCGGCCTGGTCGCCTCGCTGGCCTCGCTGGGCACCAACTCCGGCACCCTGGCCGCCTCCGGGCTGTGGGCCCTCCTGCTCGGCGTCCTCAGCGAGGATCAGCTCCTCTCCTGGGGCTGGCGCCTGCCGTTCCTGCTGAGCTTCCTCCCCCTGCTGTTCGCCATCTGGCTGCGCCGCAACCTCAAGGAAAGCCCGGTCTTCGAGGAACGCCCCGACGTCGTGGACGGGGTGGCGCTCAACAGCGGTGACCTGCGCTCCGCCGCCGGCGAGAAGCCCGCCGCCACCTTGGAGGCGGGGCTGCGGCAGCGCAAGGGCCGGGCCTTCTTCCTGACACTCGGCCTGCGCTTCGGGCAGGCCGGCAACTCCGGCCTCGTGCAGACCTTCCTGGTCGGCTACGTCGCCGGGAGCCTGGCCGTCGACCGCTCCGTGCCCACCGACGCCATCCTCTACGGCTCCCTCGTCGGCTTCGCCACCGTGCCCCTGGTCGGGATGGCCGGCGACCGGTGGGGCCGCAGGCCCGTCTACCTCGCGCTGACGAGCTTGATGGCGGTGCTGGCGTTCCCGCTCATGCTGATGATCGCCCACGGCAGCACCGTGGCGCTGACCCTCGGGATGATCCTCGCGCTGAACATCGGCGTGCTGGGCCTGTTCTCGCTGGAGAGCGTCACCATGGCCGAACTCTTCGGCTCCCGCACCCGCTTCACACAGCTGGCCGTGGCCAAGGAGATCGGTGGCGTCCTGGCCACCGCGGTCGGCCCGGTGCTGGCCGCCGCGCTGACCGCCGCGACCGGCAGCTGGTGGCCGATCGCCGCCATGCTCGTCGTCTACTCCCTCATCACCCTGATCTCCGCCCTGCTCGCCCCCGAGACCCGCGGACGTGACCTGGTCCGCCTGGAGGACGCCGTATGAAAGCCGTCGTGGTCCACGGGCCCCGTGACGTACGGATCGACGAGCGGCCCGACCCCGTGCCCGGTCCCGGTGAGGTACTGCTCGCGCTCGAATGGGGCGGCGTCTGCGGCTCCGACATCTCCTACTGGAAGCACGGCGCCTCCGGCACCGCCACCCTGGCCCACCCCCTGGTGCTGGGCCACGAGGTCGCCGGGCGGGTCGCAGCGCTCGGCCGGGGCGTCACCGGGATCGAGGAGGGCGCCCCCGCCACCGTGCACCCCGCGAGCCCCGTCGGCGACACGGCCTTGCCCGAGCGTCTGGCCGGGCGGACCAACCTGCTGCCGAAGGTGCGCTATTTCGGTTCGGCCGCGTTCGACCCGCACACCGACGGCGGCTTCTGCGAGTACCGCACCGTGCCCGTCGCACAGCTCAGGCCGCTGCCCGAGGGCGTCACCACCGAACACGGCGCCCTCGCCGAGCCGTTGGCCGTAGCCCTGCACGCCGTCGGCCGCGCTCCCGGGGTGCGGGGGCGTACTGTCCTGGTCAACGGCGCGGGACCGATCGGCTCTTTGCTCGTCGCCGCGCTCCGGCACCTCGGCGCCGCCCATGTGATCGCCGCCGATGTGGCCCCCGCCGCGCTGGACCTCGCCCGCGCCATGGGCGCCGGGGAGACCAGGGACCTGTCGGCAGGGCAACGGCTGCCCGACGATGTCGAAGTGGTCTTCGAGGCGTCCGGCGCGCCCGGGGCCCTCGGTCCGGTGCTGTCCGCCACCGCGCGCGGCGGCCACCTGATCCAGGTGGGCAATCTGCCCGGCGCCCCGGCCCCCGCCGTCCTCGGCGACCTGGTGACGCGGGAGATCACCTGGAGCGGCTCGTACCGCTTCGCGGAGGAGATCGACGACGCGCTCCGTGCCCTGCACGACGGTCTCGACGTCGCCCCCCTCATCAGTCACCGCTTCGGCCTGGAGGAGGGCGCCCGTGCCCTGGCCGTCGCCGCCGACCCGGCGGGCGGCTGCGGCAAGGTGATGCTCCGGCTCGGATCGCCGGGCTGACCGCCGGGGGGCGGTGGAGCGATCTGCCGTGCCCGGGACGACGGCAGGACGCACACCCGAAGCCCTGTCGCGGTTGTCCCGGAGAGCGCAGCCCTACAGGATGTTCGCTGTGTCAACTTATGCCTCAGCAAACCCTCTTGGTGACCCCTGGCCCCGCGTCCGTTCGCCGTGGCCCGCACGCGGCGCCCCGCTCTACGGGCAGGATTTCGCCCGCGATCCGTTCTCGTACTACGAAAGCCTCCGCAAGACCTTCGGCCCTGTGGCTCCCGTGGCGCTGGAGGAGACCGGCGCCCTCCGCGGCTATCTCGTCCTGGACCACGCCTACCAGGTGGAGATCCTCCAAAACCGCGGCCATGTCTGGACACGGGACTCCCGCTGGTACCGCGACCTGGCCGAGGGGGTACTGCCCCCCGACCATCCGATGATTCCCCAGTTCGCCTACCGGCGCAGCCGCCTCAACGCCGAGGGCCCGGAGCACGCGCGCCTGTCGGGGCCCGGCAACAAGGCGCTCGGCGAGCTGGATCTGCTCCGTACCCGCGACCTCATCGAAGACCTGGCCAACCAGCTCATCACCGCGTTCTTCCCCGACGGGGGGCCCCGGGAGCAGAACGAGGCCGACATCCTGGACCAGTACGCGCTACAACTGCCCCTGCTGGTCATGATGCGGCTGATGGGCATGGACGAGGGCAGCGCGCTGGCCACCGGCAACGCCATCCACGAGATGCTCAGCGGCGGACCGGGTGCCGAGAACGCCGCCGCCGAACTGGATACCCGGATGCGGGCCCTGGTCGAGGAGAAGCAGCGCGCGCCGGGGCCCGACCTCGTCTCCTGGACACACCATTACAACCGGCTCACGCAGCAGGAGCTGGACACGCACGAGCTGGGCGAAGACGTGTGGCTCCAGATAGTCGCCGGGCGCGGCGCCAGCACGACCTGGATCTGCAACACCGTGCTGGAGCTGCTGACCAATCCGGACCTGAACGCCGACGTCATCGCCGGGCGCTGTCCGATGGACGAGGCGATGAACCGCGTCATGTGGGTCAACGCACCGATCCAGAACCTCATCGGCCGCTGGGCCACCCAGAACACCTCGCTCGGCGGATACCCGGTGAACGCGGGTGACATGGCGATCATCTGCCTCGGGGCGACCGGTGCCGACCCGGCGATGCGGTCTGCCAGCTTCGATGTGTCCCGCACCAACAGGTCACATCTGGCCTGGGGCGCCGGGTCCCACGGGTGTCCGGCGCAGGAGCTCGGCACGCTCATCGTCCGGGCCGGACTTGAGGTCCTGTGGAACAGGCTTCCGGGGCTCCGGCTGGCGGTCCCCGAGGAGGAGCTCGCCTGGGACCTGCCGTACGTTGCCCGCTCCCCCACCGCACTCCCTGTGACCTTTCCCCTCCCCCCGACTCCACCGACGAATGGACAGCAGTGGACAGCCCTGCCCAGGTTCATCTCGAACCCGCCCCGGCCGATCTCCACAGAACCGAAGGAGCAGCACTCCGAGCCGCAGGGCCGGTTGCCGCTGTGGCGCTCCCTGGTGGCGTGGTGGCCAAAGCGGTGACGACCCGGGAGGCCGCCACCCTGGTGCTGACCGATCCCCGCTTCTCGAAGGACATCAAGCACTGGGGCGCACACGCGCGCGGGGAGATACCCCCGGACTGGCCGCTGCTGTTCATCGTGGAGGGCAAGGGCCTGCTCACCACCGACGGCGACACCCACCGGCGCCTGCGGCTCCCCGTCCAGCGCGCCATCTCCCCCCGCCGGGTGCAGGCGCTGCGTCCTCATATCGAGGCCATCGTCGACCGCCTGCTGGCCGAGCTGAGCGCCGTGCCCGCCGGTGAGGAGACGGACCTGCACGCCGGCTTCGCGCTCCCGCTGCCGCTGGAGGTCATCTGTTCCCTGCTCGGCGTGCCCGAGGACGGTCCGCTGCGCGAGGAACTGCGCGAGCTGTCGGCCGCGGCGATGAACTCCGAGGCCGACGTGGAAGAGGTCCAGAACACCGTCGGGCGTGACTTCCCGGTGGCTCTGCTGTCCCTGATCGAGCAGAAGCGCGCCCGCGGTGACCGGGACGACCTGATCATGGAACTCGTCGCGGCCATGGACGAGGGGCAGCTGACGGAGGCGGAGGTCATAGGGAACCTCGTGGTCACCGTCATCGGCGGCCACGAGACCACGGCCAACCTGATCTGCCATGCCGTCAGAGGGCTGCTGACGCACCCCGGGACGCTCGCGGACGCCAGGGCCCGGCAGGACGCGGGCGAGAACCCGTGGCCCGACATCGTGGAAGAGGCCCTGCGCTGGGAGTCCCCCAGCCGCAACCTGATGTTCCGCTACGCCACCGAGGACGTGGCCGTCGACGACGAGGTCATCCGCGAGGGAGAGGCGGTGCTCGTCCCGCTGCCGGCCGTACAGCGCTGCCCGCGCTCCTTCCCCGACCCCGATCCCGAGGTCTTCGCCCCCGGCCGCCCGGACGTCTCCCGCCACATCGCCTTCGGCGTCGGTCCCCACCGCTGTCCGGGCGCGTCCCTCGCCAGGCTGGAGGCCGAGATCGCCCTGCGGCGGCTGTTCGAGGCCTTCCCCGGGCTGGGGCTCGTCCCCAGACCGGCCGCGCGCGTGCCGTCCCTGGGCATGAACGGCTACAAGGAGCTGCCGGTCCTGCTGCGCTGAGCCGGCCCGCGCCCCGTACGGGCGTCTGCCGCCGAGCGGCAGGCCCCGCGGGCGCGCCCGGCAGGGCGAGGTGGGCGTCCCGGACGGTCCGGGGGAGGCCCACCTCCGCCGGCCGGGGGGTCAGAAAGTGCCTGGCCCGCTGGTCAGGAGGCCGCCTGGTCGAGGCGGCCTCCGTCGTAGAAGCCGCCGGCGCTGTAGATGAGCGGCGGCCGGTCCGAGTGAGCTGCCTCGACGACGCGTCCCACGAAGATGGTGTGGGTCGTGGTCTGGAGTCGCTCTTCGATGCGGGCTTCCAGGGTGGCGGAGCTGTGATCGATCAAGGGTGAGCCGTGCGCCGCCGGGGTCCAGCGCAGTTCGGCGAACTTGTCGCTGCTCTTGGTGGCGAACACCGAGGCCACGGGGAGCTGGTCGGCGGCGAGGATGCTGATGCCCATGTGGCGGGAGCGGAAGAGGGGCTCGTAGGTGGAGGAGGTGCGCTGGACGCACACCATCACCAGCGGCGGGGACAGCGAGATGCTGGAGAAGGCGTTGACGGCGAGGCCGCGGGGGCGGTCACCGTCCATGGTGGTGACGATGGTGACGCCGGTGACGAACTTACGGTGCAGCCCCTTGACCTGGTCCTCGGGCACCTCGGGCGTCTCCGGTGCCTCTGGCGTCTCCGGTGCCTCGGCGGCGGTTGCGGCGGCCGGGGCGTGGTCCGGGGCGCGGGTTCCGGTGCGGGTGGTCATGCGGTGGTCGCCTCCAGCCGGGAGTTCTGCTCGAACGCGCTGTCCAGGGTGATGATCCCGAGGGCCTGGAGCATCTGACGCGGGTCCCAGGTGACCCACTCCTCGGTGATCAGCCCGTTCTCCACGCGGGAGAAGGTCGCGCCGGAGACCGTCACCCGCCGGCCGGTCGCCGGCACGTCCAGGAGCGGTCCGGTGTGTGTGCCGCTGCTGTGCCAGCGGGTGGCGGCCCGGCCGTCGGCGACGAGGCAGTCGTCGATGACGGTCCGCAGATCGGGCAGTGCCGTACGGCAGGCGGCGATTCCGGCTTTGAGGTCCTCGCGCGTCTGGGCGGTACGGCCGTGGCGGACGTACCCGGGGGCGAGCAGCTGGTCCAGCGCTTCCGTGTCGCCGTGGTTCCAGGCTGCCGCCCAGGCCGCCTCGATCCGGCTCTTGAGGTCGGTGCTCATCCTCTTCCCTCCCGTGGCAACGGAGAGTCTGCGTTGTGTGGCAGGAAGCTATGAACGTCGAGCTTGCATGTCAATAGTTCGCACACTAGAGAGGCTGACCCCTGGGCGAGAATTCCGCTCTATCCCGCTTCTACCTGCATGTATGAGGAATCCAGCGACCCCGGTGTCGAACCCCTTGACGCGTTGATGGTGGCCTCCCTAGGTTCCTTCTTGCATGCAAGAGACGTCACACGTTGAGGGATGAGGGGCAGATCCATGCGTTTCTCGATCTTCCACGCGCTCGGGGCTCCAGGTGGGCTCGGCGACTACCACCGCCTGATGCAGGAGGCCCGCGAGTACGCCGTGGCGGCGGAACAGGCGGGTTTCTGGTCGGCCTGGTATACCGAGCACCACTTCGGCCACGAGGGGCAGGAACTCACCCCGAACCCGGTGCTGATGGGCACCGACATCGCAGCGCGTACGGAGCGGCTGCGCATCGGACAGGCCGCGAACATCGTGACGTTCTGGCATCCGCTGCGCCTGGCGGAGGACCTGGCGCTGCTCGATCAGCTCTCCGGTGGCCGCGTCGAGGTCGGCGTCGGCCGCGGCCTGTACGGGCGGGAGGCGATGAACCTCAACCCGCTGGCCGACCCCCGCGACCAGGAGCAGAACCGGGCCCTGTTCGAGGAGACGATGGAGATCCTGCGCAAGGCGTGGTCCGGGGAGTTCTTCGAACACCACGGCCGCTTCCACGACTTCCCGGCGCCGGACGTGCGGTGGAACCACCCGCTCTCCCCCGCGACCGAGGAGTTCACGCACGACGGCGTCATCGACAAACTGGCCGTGGTGCCGAGGCCGTACCAGCGCCCGCACCCGGCGCTGTGGCAGGTCGTCGACTCGCCCCGTTCCATCGAGTCCTCGGCCCGTCAGGGCATGCAGGGGATCTTCTGGCTGCCGCCCGTCTCCGCCCTCAAGAAGCGCTTCGACCTGTACCGGCGTACCGCCTCCGAGGCCGCGGGCCGCCCCTTCGCCCCGGGCGAGGGGCTGGCCCTGGTGCGGGACGTGTACGTGGCCGACACGATGGAGCAGGCCCGAGCCGAGTTCGAGCACGCCCTGTTGCAGACCTACCAGTGGGTGACGCACTGGCGGGGCCTGGCGAACCTGATGGAGGACGGCGAGGAGCTGGGCCCCCAGCACGAGCTGAGCTTCGACTTCCTCAACGACCGCAACCTGCTGGTGGGCACACCCGATCACGTGGCGGGAAAGATCGAGGAGCTGCGGGACGAAGTGGGCCTGGAGCACCTGATGCTGTGGACCACGCACCCGGGATTGCCGCACAAGCACGCCATGCGCAGCCTGGAGCTGTTCTCCGAGCACGTCCTGCCGCGGTTCTCGGGCGAGGGTGACCGCCCGTGAACCCGATACGGCGGATCGTCTCCTCCTGCGAGGAACTGACCACCGAGCTCGGCGCACCCGTGAACACCCCCGTACGCCGCGGTGCCGTGGCCCTCGCGGTGCGCAACCCGTGGGCCCGCCGCGGCATCGTGCCCGACCTCCAGCCCGAGGTGGAAGAGCTGGCGCCGCTCCTGGCCCGGGAGATCGCCGACCGGCTGACCGCCATGCTCGGCGGCGCCGAGTCCATCGCCGCCTTCGGCAAGGCCGCGCTCGTGGGCCTGGACGGGGAGGCGGAGCACGGCGACGCCCTCATCCACACCCCGTACTTCGGGAACGTGCTGCGCGAACTCCTGGACGGCACCTCGATCATCGCCTTCAGCGAGGAGCGGGCCGCGGCCGGCACCACCGTGACGGTGCCCGTCTGGCACAAGACCGACGCGGCGACCCGCTCGCACTACGCAGCGGCGCAGATCCGCGTGCCCGACGGTCCACGGCCCGACGAACTGCTGATCACCGCAGCCGCGGCAACGGGCCCGCGCCCCAACGCCCGCATCGGCGACCGCCGCACCGACCCCGTCGTCACCCTGCAAACCCTGGAAGACCTGGAAGGAACCCGGTGAAACCGATGAACCTCCGCAAGACCGTCACCCTGCTGGACGAGATCCACACCGAGGGCGGACAAGCCGTCTCGCCGACCGCGCGCACCGCCGTCGTCGCCGCTGTCATCGACAACCCGTGGGCAGGGCAGGGCTTCGTGGCGGACCTCGCCCCCGGCATCGACGAGATCGCCCCACAACTGGGCGCTCTGCTGGCCCCGCTGGTCGTCAAGGCGCTCGGCTCCCCGGTCGAGGCGTACGGCAAGGGCGCCGTCGTCGGCCTCGACGGCGAGGTCGAGCACGGCTCGGCGCTCATCCACACCCTCAAGTTCGGCGACCACTTCCGCGAGGCGGCGTCGGCCACCACGCTGCTGCCCGCCGTGGAGAAGCGGGCCGCGGCCGGCACCGTCTTCGACATTCCGCTCAAGCACATCACCGACGCCACCGTCCGCTCCCACCACCAGAGCGTGGAGGTCCGCATCCCCGACGCGCCCCGCGCCGACGAGATCGTGATCGCCCTGGCCGCGGCGGCGCAGGGCCGCCCGCAGGCCCGCCTCGCGCCGCTGAAGAGCGAACAGTGAGCGACGGGACGAATAGCGCGCAGGGGGGTGGCAGCGGGTCCGGGCGGAACCCGGCCCGGGGTCTCGGCCACGTCGACGCGGGCCTCGCCTACGACGACGCGGGTCACGGCACCGGCCTGGTGCTGCTGCACGGTGTCGGCCTGGACCGGCGCATGTGGGACCGCTGCCGCCCCGCGCTCGCCGCCCGCCACCGCACCCGCGCCGTGGACCTGCGCGGC
The DNA here is from genome assembly GCF_035917675.1 of Streptomyces sp. NBC_01775. Classification (NCBI taxonomy): domain Bacteria; kingdom Bacillati; phylum Actinomycetota; class Actinomycetes; order Kitasatosporales; family Streptomycetaceae; genus Streptomyces; species Streptomyces sp. NBC_01775. The sequence goes on from NZ_CP109104.1 coordinate 938,002, forward strand.
CATGGAGGCTCCTCGCCCGCGCCCGGGGGCGTCACCCTGACAGAGCTGGCCCATGACGTCCTCGGCACCCTGGACGGCCCCGACGGCCTGACGGAACCGGCCCACCTGGTCGGCTTCTCCCTCGGCGCCCTGGTCGCCGCGCGGGCCGCCCTGCTGCGCCCGGAGGCGGTGGCCTCGCTGACGCTCGTCAGCTCGGTGGCCCGGCGCACCGAGCAGGAGAGCCGCGAGGTCCAGCGCCGGCTGGAGACGGCCCGCCGCGACTTCCCCGCCTCCGTGCACGCGGCCGTCGAGCGCTGGTTCACCACCCCGTGGAAGGCGGCGGAGCCGGAGCTGGCCGCCGCCGTACAGGCCACGCTCCTCGCCCAGGACCACTCCTCCTACCTCGCCTGCTACGAGGTGTTCGCCCGCGCCGACCGCGAGCTGTGGCCCCGGCTGCCCGAGATCTCCGTACCCACCCTGGCGGTGACCGGCGAAGCCGACCCCGGCTCCACCCCGGAGATGACCCGGCAGCTGGCCGGCGCGATCCCCGGCGCGCGCGACGTCGTCGTTCCCGGCGCCCGCCATCTCCTCCCCCTTGAGGCCCCCGGCCCCCTGACGACCGAGATCATCCGACACACCACGGAGGTGGACCGTGACCGCACCACGGCTACCGCGCCATGACCACTACATCGGCGGCGCCTGGGTGCCGCCCGCGGGCGGCACGTACCTGCCCAGCACCAACCCCACCACCGGCACCACGTGGTACGAGACCGCGCGCGGCGACCTCACCGACGCCCATCGCGCCGTCGAGGCCGCCGGGGCGGCGTTCGAGGACCCGGCCTGGCGGGACCTGCCCCAGCCCCGGCGCGGTGCGCTGCTGCGCCGCCTGGCCGAACTGATCGGCGAACACGGCGAGGAACTGGCGCGTACCGAAACTCTCGACAACGGCAAGCTGCTCACCGAGATGCGCGCCCAACTGGCGAGCCTGCCGGAGTACTTCCACTTCTACGCGGGTCTGGCCGACAAACCTCATGGCCAGACCATCCCCGCCGCCCGCCGGGAGATCCTCAACTACACCGTGCGCGAACCGCTCGGGGTGGTCGTCGCCATCACGCCGTGGAACTCACCGCTGCTGCTGACGGCGACCAAGATCGCGCCGGCGCTGGCGGCGGGCAACACGGTGGTGATCAAACCGTCCGAGCACACCTCGGCCTCGCTCCTCCAGCTGGCCCCGCTGTTCGAGAAGGCCGGGTTCCCGCCCGGTGTCGTCAACGTCGTCACCGGCTACGGCGACGAGGTCGGCACCCCGCTGGTGGAGCACCCGCGGGTCGCCAAGGTGTCCTTCACCGGCAGTACGGGCACAGGCGCGCGGATCGCGGCCGGCTGCGCCTCGCGGTTCGTCCCCACCACCCTGGAGCTGGGCGGCAAGTCCCCGAACATCGTCTTCGACGACGCGGACGTCGCCAACGCCGCCGCGGGCATCGTCGCCGGGGTGTTCGCCGCGGCGGGCCAGACCTGCGTGGCCGGCAGCCGCGTCTTCGCGCAGCGCGCGGTCTACGACGAGGTGGTCGAACGGGTCTCGGCCCGTGCCGAAGCCATCCGTCTCGGAGACCCGCTGGAGCCCGCCACCCAGCTCGGGCCCCTCGCCATCGAAAGCCAGCGCGACCGCGTCGAGGAATACGTACGGCTCGGCCGCTCCGACGGGGCCCGGGTCGCGGCAGGCGGCCTGCGGCCCGGTCCCGACAGCGGCCTGGACAAGGGCTTCTACTTCCGGCCGACCGTCTTCGTCGACGCCACCAACAGCATGCGGCTGTGCCAGGAGGAGATCTTCGGCCCCGTCGTGGCCCTCATGCCCTTCGACACCGAGGAGGAGCTGATCGAGCTGGCGAACGACACCGTCTACGGGCTGGCCGCCGGGGTGTGGACCCGCGATCTGGCCCGCGCACACCGGGTCGCCTCCCGGCTGGACGCGGGCACCGTGTGGGTGAACACCTACCGCTCCATGTCACCCATGTCGCCGCGCTCGGGCTTCAAATCCAGCGGCATGGGCGTGGAACACGGCACCGAGGCCATGGAGGAGTACACACGGCTGAAGAGTGTCTGGATCGACACCGGCGAAGGGCCGGCCGACGACCCGTTCGTCCTGCGTTCGTGACCCGGAATGCCGGATGAGCACACCCACATCCGTGCGGCGCGGGCCGGTTTCCGTGACAACGGGCCGGCGTCCGTGACGCGGAGGCCGCGCTCAGTCGGCCGCCCGCGGTGCCGTGGGGGGAGCCTGCGGGTCCAGGCTGTCCATCAGGGCACGGTGGCTGGCTCGCACGTGCTCCCGCATCACCCGCTCCGCGCCGTCGCCGTCCTTCGCCCGCACCAGCTCCAGCACGTGGTGGTGCTCGGACTCCGAACGGGTCGGACGGCCCGGCTGCGACAGGGAGGTGTGCACCAGCCGGTGGTAGGCGAGCTGGTTCATCAGCGTGCGGTAGTGATCCGCGAGCTTCGCGTTGTCCGCACCCCGCATCACCAAATCGTGGAACTCGTGGACCAGTTCGGCGTACCGCTCCTGATCTCCGTCCGCGACGGCGGCGTCGGCACGGGCGAGGTTGTCCTCCAGCTCCTCCAGCTCGGGCACCCGGCCGCGCTGGGCCAACAGCCGGGCCGCGGCCCCCTCCAGCAGCTCCTTCATCTGGAACAGCTCGGTGATCTCCCGCCGCGAGGGCGCCGAGACGAACGTCCCCACCCGGGGCCGGATGTTGACCAGGCCCTCGGTCTGGAGCTGCTTGAGCGCCTCGCGTACCGGCGTACGGCTCACGCCGAACGCCTCCGACAACACGATCTCCGACAGGCTCGTCCCCGGGGCCAGCTCACCGGAGATGATCCGCCCGCGCAGCTCACTGATGACCCGGCTGCGGACGCTGGTGCCCCGCAGAGGCTGCTTACGGAACGCCTGCTCCGCATCTCTTGTATCTGGCATGGCACAAAAGCTAGAGACACCTCCCCTGTACGTCAAGGCGACTGAACAGGGCTTACCGAAAACCTGCGAACGGGCCCGATCCGCTCCCGCGTTGGGAGCGGAAGGACCGAGGAGCCACATCGAGGGACCCCGCCCCCTCCCCTACCACTGGCATGCAACACGCGCGAAATCTGGACCGAAGGAGCTCCACACATGGAAACCGCACCCACCGGCGACGCCGGGGCAACGCAGCAACCCGACCACGGCTACCGGGACAACATCACCCAGATCGAGCCGTACGGCATCGACCACATCCCCGACGCGGAACGCCACGGCAAGGCCAGCTCCCAGTTCTTCATCTGGTTCGCCGCCGGCCTCAACTTCCCCATCATGCTGCTGGGGTTCAGCGCCGCCTCTCTCGGTCTGTCCCTGAGCGCGGCGATCTGGGCCATCATCGTCGGCGCGCTCATCGGCTCCGTCGCCATGGGAGTCATGTCCCGGATGGGAGTGCATCTGGGAGTTCCCCAGCAGATGCAGGCCCGCGGCCCTCTCGGCTTCGTCGGGAACCTGCTCCCGGTCGCCTACATCAACGTCTTCGCCGGGGTCGGCTGGGCCGCCGTCACCATCATCCTCGGCGGCAAGGCCCTCGGCGCCCTGATCGGCATCCCCTTCTGGGTCTGCGCGGTGGTCCTCGCCGCTCTCCAGCTGACCGTGGCCGTCTTCGGCTACAACATGATCCACTATCTCCAGCGGATCCTGACCTTCGTCCTCTTCGGCCTGTTCCTGCTGGTCACTGTCGTGGCCTTGCAGCGGGGCAGCTCCGTCCTCGACGCCAATCCCTCAGCCTCGGGCTACACCGGCGCCACCGGAGGCTGGGTCACGCTCGGCGGTCACTTCCTCGCCTTCCTCATCGCCTGGCTCCCGTTCGCCTCCGACTACTCCCGCTACCTGCCCGGCACGCCCCGCGTGAGCCGCAACGCAGGCATCTACACCGCGGCCGGCAACTTCCTCACCCTGTCCTGGCTGGGCATCACGGGGGCGATTCTCGCCGGAACGACCGACTCCAGCGACCCGATCGCGGCCCTCAAGGAACTCACCGGGCCCTGGGCCGTGCCGGCGATGCTCGCCATCTTGCTGTCGTCCTTCTCGCAGAACTTCCTCAACGTCTACGGCGGCGCCATCTCCCTCCAGACCCTGGGCCTCCCCCTGCGCCGCAGCACCTCCGTCACCCTGATCTGCCTCGCCGCGCTCGGAGTCAGCCTGTGGGCGGCGGACGGCATCTACACCTCCTTCGAGGTGTTCCTCAACCTCACCGCCTACTTCATCGCCCCCTACGTCGCCGTCCTGCTCATGGACTACTACGCGGGCCCCCGCAGGGACCGCTCCCGCCTCCCCGAGCTCTACGACCGGGGCCGCGTCCTCGAATGGGGCGCCGTCGCCTGGGTCGTGGGCACTCTCAGCTCGGTGCCGTTCTGGAACTCGTCCCTCTACACCGGCTTCGTCGCCGAGAACCACCCCGAGTGGGGCGAGGTCTCCTACTACGTCGGCTTCGTCGTCGGCGCCCTCGTCTACCTCCTCACCCGTCGGCTTCCGCCGCTGTGGCACCGCTCCCCCGGCCGGCCGGCGGCCGGTGCCGCTCTCCCGGCCGGGAACACCCCCGAAGCCCCGGACGACGCCCGCCCCGGGACCGAACTCACCACCGACCGCCCCGGGCCCACGCCCTGACGCCGTCCGAGGCACCCAGCCGCCGGCCGGAAGATCCCGTCATGATCTTCCGGCCGGCGGCACGCACGCCGCACCTGCGCTCGCCTGCCCCGGCACTTGAACCGCTCGCCGACTCGCGATGAGCTGGAGTGGGCGGCCGATGCCGCGGACTGCGATGAGCATCATCGGCCCGAAACCCGACGTCGACTTCACCCCGCTGCGCGAGCAGGACCTGACCGCCGTCGGCCTCGGTCAGGCCGCTTGACCAACCGCAAGCCTGCTGGTGTGAGCACCGGCCGTACGGTCGAAGCAGCGCCCGGCGCCGGATGGCCTGGTTCAGGTGAGGCCGTCGATGAGCATGAAGGCGGCCACGGCCCCGGCAGCACGACGGCGAAGGTGCGTTGCGGCAGGGTGCCGGTGACCTCGGCAGCCAGGCGTTTGCCGTCCCGGACGCCGAGGATTGCCGTGCCCGTGAAGGGGCCGATCACCGTCCAGTCGATGCCGGCGGTGGTGGCGCCGCGGGTGGCCAGGGAGGCCATGGAGTTCGCCGGGATGACCAGCAGGCTGGTGCCGACGGCGGCCCGCATCTCGAATGCAAGCACGGTGACCAGGGCGGGGACGGCGAGGAATCCTCCGCCCACCCCGAGGAGCCCGGTCGGCGCACCCGGCCCCGCGCCGGTGCCGGCGGCCTTCGCGGGTTGCACCACAGGCGTCTGACCGGTGCTCGCCTGGCTGGGACGCAGCGTTCTGACGGCGGCAAGTGCGGCGATGGCGGCGAACGTGGCGGTCAATACCGGTTGGGGCAGGCGGGAGGCGGCGGCTCCGGCTGTGGCGGCGGGCAGGTGTCCGGCCGCGGCGAACAGGGCGCCGGCCCTCCAGCGGACGTTGCCGGTGCGGGCGCTCTCTACTTCCACATCACCTGCACAGGGCATCAGTTTGTCTCCGTCACCTCCTGAGACTCTCCTCTCTCCTGCGCAACCCTCCCCATGATCCACATCACATGACGCTCCCTCATGTTGATCTCTGTCCGCGTCGGGGCAGGATTGCCGCTGGCAATTTGAGCGGTTGGGAATTCAACGACTGTCACCAGGAGGGTGGGAGCCGCATGGCAACAGAGCGCTTTGACGTCTGCGCAGGTCCAAAGGGTCTCGGCTGCGGGACCCGGCCCATACCCGGAGGACGGGCTGCCATATGACGGGAAACCCGGCGGCCTCGACGCTGCACGAGCAGCTTCCCTCCCCTCCCTTTTGGTGCCCCCTGCCCTCCGCGAGACATCCGGAGGCGGGCTCCCTCGGCGCGGACGCCCTGGAGTGGGCGCGTGAGCGGGGCGTCACGACGGACCCCGCGCGGCTGAGGCGCCTGGAGCAGGCGGATCTCGGCGAGTTGACGGCACGGACGATGCCCCTCGGCCACTCCGCTCCGCTGGGACTCGCCGCCAGGGTGCACGCCGTGCTGTTCGCGGTGGACGACGACATCGACGAGGGCGCCGTCCGGATGCAACAGCTGGCAGCGCAGACCTCACGGACCCTGGCCCTGCTGGAACCGTCGACCGTGCCGCGCCCCGATGACACCGCGCGGGCCCTCGCCCTGCGGGAGATACGGCTCGCCCTGGAAACCCACGGGACGCCGCAGCAGGTCCGGCGCTGGGTCGCCGGGATGGACACTTACCTCTCCGCCGTGGTGAGGGAGGCGGCCCTGCGGCAGCAGAACCAGTTGCCCAGCCTCGCCGACTACGTCCCCATGTGGATGGGAGCGATCGGCATGGCTCCCTCTACCGCTCTGATACCGATCGTCTCCGGACATGAAGTGCCGGAAGACGAACTGGACCGGCCGCAGGTCCGTGCGCTCACCGAAATGACCTGGGCCCTCGTCGCCTTCGACAACGACCTCTACAGCCGCTCCAAGGAACTGGAGCGTGCGGGGGACGACCTGAATCTGGTCGACGTCCTCGCCCACGAGAACGGCTGGTCCCCGCACCGCGCCCAGCAGGAGGCCATCGTCCTCCGGGACCGCGTGATGACCTTGTTCCTGCGGATCCACAGCCGCATCATGCCGGACGCGGGCCCCGGGCTCCGGAATTACCTCACCGCGCTGGGCCAGTTCGTCCGCGGGCACCTGGACTGGGCCGCCGAGTGCCGCCGTTACACCGAGATCGCCGCCAGGAACGGGTCCTGGTGGAAGCCCGAGGCGGACGACGACACCTTGCGCCCCGTCCCGGTGCCGTCCATCGCCTGGTGGTGGCAGCAGGCGGAGAACTGAGCACCGCGGCCGGAGCGCTGCGGCGTGGGGCACGTGAGTACGTGGAGCGGATGAGTGCGTGGAGTACGTGCGGGTGAGCGGGTGAGCGGGTGACTGAGCGTGAGTTATTGACTGAGCGGGGGTGGGACGTCCACCCCCGCTCTTCGGCTGTCTCCCCTACCGCCGTCCGGCCGCGGCCCTGTCGGCCCCGGCGGTGGGCGGGGTGCGCAGGATGTGAACGCGCTTGCCCGGGGTGAAGGTGACCGGCAACTTGTTGAGGTGGCGCGACATCAGGGCCTGCTCCTCGCGCACCTCGCTGCTGGGCACGGCCAACCGCAGGTCTCGCAGCCGTTCGTGCAGGACGTCGATGCCGACCGAGGCGATCCCGCGGACAAGGTCCTGGCCCGGGCATTCGTGCGCGCCGGCGGAGAAGGAGACGTGCGACTTGTTGCCGCGCAAGGGCTCGTTGATGTCGGGCCGGATCTTCGGGTCACGGTTGGCGGCGCCGATGGCGTGCACCAGCAGGTCGCCCTTCTTGACCAGCTGACCGGCCAGCCACGTGTCCACCAGGGCCCAGCGTCCGATCAGCCGGATCATCGGCGGGAAGTCCCAGAGGACCTGCTCCACCGCGTCCGGCAACGTCATCTGAAGGCCCGCCAGCTCGCCGCGGAAGCGCGAGTCGGTCAGCATCATGCGCAGGGTACTGGCGAGGACGGCGGGCATGCTGGAGTGGGTCATCGTGAGGATCATCCGCAGGTGCTCCGCCACCTCACGCCGCAGGTCATCTCCCCCCAGCCCTTCCCGGACCTTGTGGGCGATCAGACGCGAAGTGATGTCGTGGCCCGGGGCATGGGTCTTGCGGTCGACAAGGTCGTACAGCAACGCGGTGACCTGCCGGTTACTCTCGACGGCCGTATCCGAACCCGTGATCGTGTCGGGGACGGAGCCGACGAGCGCCGGTACATGCTCCTCGGACAGGCCGAGGAGGTGAGCAATGACCTGCAACGGCAGGAGGTCGGCGAACTGGGAAACGAGGTCGGCTTTTCCCCGCTCGATGAATTCATCGATGAGCAGACGTGCGCGCCGCGCCACATACAGCTGGATGCCGTGTCCCGCAGATTCCGTCATCGACGCCGAAGAGTTGAAGTTGGACAGGCTCTTCACCACCGCCTTTCGCAGACGGGTGTGTTCCTCGCCGTCGGTGAGATTCAACAGCGGCTGCCAGGCCGTGAGCGGAGCGAGCGGGTGCTGGTCGTCCAGCTGAATGTTCCAGGCCCGTGAATCACGGGTGAAACGCCCGGCATCGCGCATGACTTCGAGATTCTCCTCGTATCCCAGCACCAGCCAGGCAGGAACACCGCCTTGCAGAGTCACCGGGGCGACGGGCCCGTAACGGGCACGCAGGGATTCCTCCGCCGCCGTGAAGTCCGATTCCACGTCTGCTCCGTACAAGGGCGGGGCCTGCGGCCCCAGAGCATGGGCTGGGCATCCGGTGAGCGGGCCCTCCGCTGGCGAGGAGTGCGGCTGGTCTGCTGGCGACGTGTTCACGGGGTGGAACTCCAAGGAACATAGAGCGCTGATCCGACGGACGGGCAGCATATCCCTTACGCCGCAGGTCGTTTGGGGCGCCGCGGGCTGCTCGGGCACTCCCGGAGCGGGCCGGGCCGGGGTACCGGTGGCAACCCCGGCCCGGCCCGCGGACCTCGCCTCGTGAAAGGGGGATTCCGAGGTGACGCCCGTCAGCCCGACGCACGGGAGGGACGCGGGCTGGAGGCCCGCAGCAGTACCTTGGCCAGAATGCGCGGACTCCCCATGGCAGCGGGCGAGGCGAGCATGTGATAAACGCGCATGAATGTCTTCACAATGTGCGGATCCCGTTCATTCACCGCCAGATACAGCAGGCGCTGCTTGTACCAGGCCGTTGCCCGCAGAAGCGCTCCCGGGCGCTCCGAGCGCATGAAAGCCGCCCACACCCGGTCCTCGCTGGTGGACATCAGCCACGGATCCCGCGCGATCCCGGCCACCGTCCGCTGGATCCGACGGGCGAGGCCGTCCAGTTGCGCGTGCTTGTCCAGCGCCTCCCCCAGGGCGACGGCTTCACGGATGGCGACCGTCATCCCCTGCCCGAACACCGGATTGTAGGCACAGTAGGAGTCACCCAGCGCGATCAGCCGGTCCGGCATACGACGCATTCGCGTGTACTCACGCCGCAGATTTTCCGTTCTCTTGTACTGATGGGGCCCCGACTCGGGGGTGGCCTTGTCCAAGAGGGCGTCGAGGTGGCTGTTTTCGAGGTCTCGGGCGAACCGCATCCATTCCGCCTCGTCGCCGGCCCGCCCAGGCGGGTGCGCGCCACCGGCGCCGAAGAGCGTGACGATCCAGCGGCCGTTTCCGATATCGGCCGCGTAGACCCCGCCCGGCCGGTCCGGTGCCTGGTTCATCTGCTGTAGACCGTGAATTCCCCGCGCCGGCGGTTCGGTCACCTTGAAGACTCTGGTCGCATATGCGAGTCCGGCGTCCACCCGGGTTTCCGCCGGGCGTGCGTACCCGGCCGCCTCCAGCCAGTCGGGAAGCCGGCTGAAGCGCCCGGAGGCGTCGACCACCAGTTCCGCAGGCACCGTCTCGGGCTCGCCTTCCGGCGTGCCGGGCTCCAGACGGACCCCGGTGACCGCCTCGCGGCCCTGGTCCACCTCCAAGCCCGCTACGGCGGTGTCGTCCCGGACGGTCACACGCGGCAGCGCCAGGACCCTCCGCCTGACCGCGCCTTCGAAGACGTCCCTGTGCACCGTCTGGACCTCGACCCCGGCCGTCACCCCGGGGAGCGTTCCGGCCCACACCTGCGTGCGGGCGCCCGCTCCGTGATCGAAGACCGGCGCTCCCGCATCACTCAACTCGGCCCGCAGGCCGGGAAAGAGGTTCTCCAGGTGTTCCGCTCCCCGGGCCAGCAGTCCGTGCACGTGCTGCGCCTGTCCGACGCCTGGACGGTGAGCGTCGTCCGGAGGGAGAGCATCGCGCTCCACCAGCACGACCTCCTCGAACCGGCGCGCCAGTACGGCCGCCGTCACCAACCCGCCTATGCCCGCGCCTATGACGACCGCACTGCCCTGTCGACCCTGTCCATCCGGCATGGCCACAACTCTCCTCGCTCCAACGACCCGGAGATCAACCCGAAGACCGGCTTGCAGACCGGCCTGAAGACCAGCTCGGAGGCCGGTCAGCGGATCAACCTGAAGATCAAATACTGCCCCTTCACGACCGATTGAATGCCTGGCGGGAACAGCCGGTGTCCCCTTCCGACCAGCGGCGGTCCAACAGACGACAGCCATGGTCAGCGGTCGGAGCGGTGGTGCAGGCCGTCCGGCACCGGCTCCGGATGGACCCTGGCCGCAGGCGCACGCCTCCTGCGCCAGACCGGAGCCGACCAGGTACCCCCACTCGTCCTCGCCCCGGCCGGGTTGACGACACTGGCCCGGATCGGCCAGGTGATCGTTGAGGTGAACAGCGTCGCCCTGCACGAGAGATGCCGGAGTGTCACTTGTCCACGCGTCGCTCGTCGTAGTGACAGCGGGCGGCTTCGACCACGTCGAGGTGATCGACGGCCCATTCCAGTGACGCAGAGCGCCACCTTGAGGCTCATGCCGACGAGATCGCCTGAGACCGTGTCAGGTGGATGACGTGGTCGCGGATCTCGCGTGCCTGCGGGCGCCTGCGCGTGCCTGCGGTGAGGAGCGAGGGGGCGGCGGATGACGGAGAGGGCCGTGGTGGTGCGACGGCCGTGTCGGGCCGCTTCCGGCGGGCCGCCGGCCGCCGGCCCCGCTCCCGTCGATGGGCCCGCACCGGCGCGGGAGACCCGGGAGGTGACGCAGGACACAGGAACTTCTCCCGTACCGCGGAGAGGGAACGGGTGTGAGGGACTCAGAAAACGAGGTACGCCGCCGCGTACGCGAGGGGGACCGCGCGGCGTTCGCCCAGCTGTACGAGGACTACGCGCGCGCCGTCTACAACCATGCGCTGCGCCTGACCGGCGACTGGTCGACGGCCGAGGAGATCATGTCCGATACGTTCTTGACCGCGTGGCAGACCCGCGCAGGGTGTTGGAGGAGGGCGGCTCTCTCCGGCCCTGGCTGCTGGGCATCGCCACCCACAAGGCGGACAACGCCCGGCGGGGGCAGCGCAGACGGCTGCGGTTCCTCGCGCGCCAGCCGCAGCCGCGCGCGGTGGAGGACTTCGCACCCCGGACGGTCGGGCGCATCGATGACGCACGGCGCCTCCAAGCCGTGCAATCCGCGCTGGGCCGGCTGCGGCACCAGGAGCGGGAGGTGCTCTCCCTGTGCGTGTGGTCCGGCCTGGACTACCAGCAGACCGCCGACGCGGCGGACAAGCCGGCGGCGACCACGGGAAAGAGCTGACCCGTCCGCCCGGCCGGCGCGTGTCGGTTCTCCGCTCGCGGAGGGCGGGCGCTCGCCGGCCCCGGTGGGGCGGGGAGGTGGGCTTCGGCGCACTCACGGAAGGCCGCCACGAGGCGGCTGCGATCCTCGGCGCGGTCCTCTCGCTGGACACCCCGGCCTCGGGCGCCCTGACCCGGAAGCGGATGGACTGGCGTCCCGAGCACCCCACGCTCCTCACCGACCTCGACGCGGGCCACAACTTCACCGCCTGGTCATGCATTTCGCCGCCTGGTCGAGGATCAGCCCGGCACCGTCAGGCGTGGCTCTTCCACCACGAGCGGAACACTCCCGAGGGGTCGGCCTGGGCCGCCGCGGCGAAGTCCTGGAAATCCATGTTGGCGAGCGCGAGATTCGTATGGATCTCGTGGACCCCCGTCGAGACCGTACGGAACTCACAGCCGAACTCGACCATTTCCTCGTACGCCTCGTCGTCGTTCAGGTCCTCCCGGGTGAACGCGGGCACCGCCAGCAGCGGGTGGTGACCGGCCCGCATCGTCGTACGGTCGGCGAGGAAGACCACGCTCAATTCGTCATGCAAGCGTGCGTCCGCGGCGATGGCGGCCAGGACCTCCTCGACGCCGGCACCCGCCCAGGCGGGGTCGTCGACGAGGCAGGGGGTCGGCGCCTCGTGCGACTCCCCCGAGGGCTCCGCCAGGGCCGCTTTCACGGCCTGCCATGCCTGCTCGTCGTCGTAGTCCGTCCTGACGACCACGGCGTCGAAGTCGCCGCGATCGCCCAGGTCCAGAAGCGCCTGCATCTTCCTGTCCGTTCCGTTTCCGTTCCGCTTCCAAAGCACGCGATGGATTCCGGGCGGGAGCGCGGTGGCGTGCGTCTGTGGGTTCCTCGTATGGGGGTTGAGGTTCCGTGGACGCGGTACGGGTGCCGGCCGCGCTCCTGCCCGGGCCCCGCGGTGCACCTTGTTGCCCGGGAGGCTCCCGTCCGACCGGGCGGGTAGGTGGTGCGGGGGGTGTGTGGGCCGGGGGCCTGTTGGTTTCCCTGGGGTGGGTGCTGGTCAGGTGCCGGTGCCTGGGTTGAGGGTGCCGATTTTTGGTGTGGAGGCTTTGCCGGTGGTGAGGGGGCCGTTGTTCCAGGTGGTGCGGAGGGGGGTGTGTTGGCCGGGCAGAGTGATGAGGGCGGTTTTGGGGGTGGTGGTGGGTGTGCCGGTGGTTTTGGGGTTGGGGTAGGACAGGGGCGCCCAGGCGCTGTGTCCGGTGGTGAGTGTGAGGGTGCGGGCGGGGGAGCCGTCGTGTTCGGGGTCGATGGAGGTTTTTTCGTCGTTGTTGTTGAGGAAGGCGAGGCCCGCGTAGCCGCGCAGGGTGCAGGAGTGGCCGGATTTATTGGTCAGGACCAGGGTGTGGTTGTGCTGTCCGGCGCCGGGGTGGTTGGGGCCGATGGTGGCTTTGAGGTCCTGGGTGGTGCAGCTGCCTGGTGTGCTGGTGCTGTGGTTGGCGCTGGAGGTGCCGCTCTTGGAGGTCAGCGTCTCGGTCTTCTCCGGCCCGCCGGTCCGGGCCCTGCTGTGGGAGTTGGAGTCGTTGACGGGGGCGGCGACACCCCGGACCTTGAGGGGGCCGGAGGCGCTGTTGTTGTTGCCACCGCAGCCGGCCAGGAGGACTCCCGCTCCCAGCACGGCCGCCGCGGCTGCGGCGGCCCGCAGCGCCCCGCCCGGCCGGCTTGGCCGGGCCGGTGCGGGGACCAGGCCGGTGCCGGCACGGCCGTCCTCCCGCGCACCGGGCCCGTTGGTCATGTCCTCATGCCGTGCCATCGCCTGCCCTCGACTCCCTGCTCCACGCTGCCACCGCCCCCGGTTACCGGGCCGTACACAACATTCGATGACGAGCACGACAAGAAAGTTCACCCCAACCACAAAAAACTTTCCGACAGGCACACCCGCGGTCTTCGAGCCACCCCGCGGGGGCCCTTGCCACGTTCCCGCTGTCGGTGCCGCGTCCGACGCGGCGGACGAGGGCGCGCAGCAGGTCCACAACTTGGCAGCGCAGCCAGGCGCACGGTCTGCGGGCAAACGTCGGGCTGTGGGCCGACAGTTGGCGCCGCCCGGTCACCCCGGCGCCCGAGCGCCCGGCGCTCGTAGGTCTCGGCGTACGAACTCGGTAACCGCCGCGTTCGTCCGCACCGGCGGACACCACCGGCCCCGGGCCGGTGGCCACTCGGGAACAGCGTGAACGCGCCCGGTGCCGGGCTTCATGGGCGTCGACGACCGGTCCGCACCTGTCAGCACACCCGCGCCGGCCCTTGGAGCCGTAGGACCACTCACCCCGAATTGGTTATGCCATCCGCGCCGCTCAGCGGTGAGACTCGCCGCCGGTGACTGTCGAGGCACACGAGCCCATGAGCCACGCGAGCACGCGAGGCACACGAGGCACACGAACACTTAGGAGGCGACGCTCATGGAGCGCGAGATCACGGAACACGCCGGGCATGGACGTCAGCGCGTCGGGCCGGAACGCGCCGCAACAGCAACTGCGTCCGGGCGGCCCAAGATCGCGCTCATGGACGCCGGGATCGGTCTGCTGGCCGCGGCTGCCGCCGTACGACGGCTGCGGTCCGACGCCGACCTCGTCCTCTCCTCGGACCCCGACGGCATGCCCTGGGGGCCGCGCACTCCGGAGGACATCACGGAACGCGCCCTCGCCGTCGCCGAAGCAGCCGCCGCGTATCGCCCCGACGCGCTGATCGTCGCCTGCAACACCGCCTCCGTCCACGCCCTGCCCGCCCTGCGTGCCCGGCTGGAACCGGAGCTGCCGGTCATCGGTACGGTCCCGGCGATCAAGTCGGCCGCCGCCGGGGGCGGGCCCATCGCCATCTGGGCCACCCCGGCCACCACCGGCAGCCCCTACCAGCGCGGACTCATCCGGGAGTTCGCCACCGGGGTGGCCGTCACGGAGGTCCCGTGCCCCGGGCTCTCCGACGCCGTCGAGTACGCCGACGAGGCGGCCGTCTCCCGCGCGATCGCCGCCGCGGCGGAGCGCACTCCCGCCGGTGCGAGGGCCGTCGTTCTGGGCTGCACCCATTACGAACTCGTCGCGGAACGCGTGCGCGCGGCCCTGCGGCGTCACGGTGCGCCGCCGCTCGTCCTGCACGGCTCGGCCGGCGCGGTCGCGGCGCAGACCCTCCGCCGCACCGGCACCGGCACCGGCACCGCTCCCGAAATCCCCGCCGAGCGCGGCACTTTGACCGTGCTGCTCAGCGGGCGTGCGGCTCCCCTTCCGGCCCCGGCCCTGGCCTATGCCGAGGGCCGATTGCTGTGATCAGCCGGCCCCGCGCACAACCGGGCCCGAACGGCGCGCTCCTTGTCGGCCGCACAGCCACTGGCGTCGAACTGGAAGACCGCTTCGTCGCGGGCACCGTGTGTCGAGACCGGCGGTGAGGTCGAGCCGGACTGAAGCGGGGTACGTGATGGCCATGAGCCGGCACGCGGGCCCTCACCACGAGACGGGAACGGGGACGTGACGGCGCAGGTCGGGCCATCGGGAGGAGCTGACCAGAGCAACGGCCGCGTGGTCGACGGTGCCGGTGGTCGTGTTGCCGGTGCCCAAGTCCTTGGCCGTGACGTGGAGAGTGCCGCCCGGATAGAGGTCGAAACCGACCTCTATCCGGGGCACGCCCTTGGGGGCGGGCGGGAGGGACACTTCGAGGACCGCGAGGGTCCTGTTCCGTGACGCCTCGCCACGTTCGCCCTGCACGACGTGGATCACCGCAGTGGGCTGGTCGTCCATGTGCGTGGTGAAGATCTCGCTGCGTTTCGTGGGGATCGTCGTGTTCCGCTCCACCAGCTTCCGGTTGACGCCCCCCTCGGTCTCGATGCCTATCGACTGGGAGCAGACGTCGAGCAGCAGCACGTCCTTCACAGCGCCGGTCAGGATGCCGGCCTGGATGGCGGCGCCGGTGGCGGCGCCTTCTGGGCCGAGGCCGCGATAGGGTTCCCGGCCGCCGGTGAGCCGGCGGACCAGTTCGCCCACTGCGGGCATCCGGGTGGCACCGCCCGTCAGGATGACCCGGTCGACGTCGGAGAGCGTGAGCCCGGCATCGTGGAATGCTTGCTCGACGGGCCGGCGGCAGCGTTCCAGCAGATCCCGGGTGAGGGCCTCGAACTCCTCACGGGTGAGGACCTCGTCGAGGTGCACGGGACCGTGCGGGCCGGGGGCGAGGTAGGGCACTTGGAGGGAGGTGGCGTGTGCCGCCGACAGTTGCTTCTTCGCCGCTTCGGCCGCCTCCCGCAGCCGCTGCGTCGCCACGGCATCGCCGGCGAGATCCAGGCCGTACTGCTGCTGTACGCGCTTGATCATGTGCTGGACGATCCGCAGGTCCCAGTCGTCACCGCCGAGCTGGGGGTCGCCCGCGGTCGCCGCGACCTCCACGACACCGTCCCCGAGGGTTGTCAGCACGACGTCCAGCGTCCCTCCGCCGAGGTCGAGGACGAGCACAGTGGCGTCGTCGCGATCCGGGGCGTACGCCATCGCCGCGGCAACGGGTCCGCTGATCATCCGCGTGACGGAGAGCCCCGCCCTTTCACCGGCCCGGGCCAGAGCCGCCCGCTGGTCCAGCGCGAAGCAGGCGGGCACCGTCAGCACCGCCCCGTTCAGCGGCCCTCCGAAATGGGCCTCGGCGTCCTCCCGCAGGCGGGTGAGGAGCAGCCCGACGGCGTCCTCCGCCGTGAGCCGTACGTCGCCTCGCGTGATGCTCCAGTCCGTCTCCAGATTCCGCTGTGCCGCACGCACGGTGTGGTCGGGGTTGGTGACAGCCTGCCGCTCGGCGGCCGTGCCGACGAGGATCTCTCCCTGGGCGGTGACGGCCAGCAGGCTCGGTGTCCTCACCGCTCCCTCGGCGTTGGGGATCAGCCGGACCTTCCCGTCCTCCAGGACACCGGCCGCCGAGTTCGTCGTACCGAAGTCGATACCGATGACAGGCAGGCGCCTCGCGTCCGGTCCGCGCCCCGACGGACGGGCGGCGCCCGGAGGGTCCGCAGGCCGGCGGGGCCGCCGTGCCCTGCCGTCCCGGCCGACCGGGTCTTCTCGTCGCGGCGCCGTGGCAGTGGGGGCGTCGTGGGCCGGTGTGGGGCCGGCCGTTTGGGTGTACGAAGCGGTCGGTGTCGTGGTGCGGTTGTGGATGAAGGTGTTCACGGCGTGGGGCCAGGGGGAGACGCCGGGGAAGTGGTCCGGCGGGGTCCAGTGCGAGGAGATCCGCTCCAGCAGTTCCGCGAGTTCGGGCCGCTTTTCGGGATCTTTGGCCAGGCAGGCGGCGGCCAGGTCGTGGAGCGGTCCGTGGAGTGTGTCCAGGCGCGGCGGGTCGTTGACGACGCGGTGCAGGATCGCGGGGGGCGGGCCTTGGCCGAACGGTTCGACACCACTGGCGGCGAAGGCGATCAGCGCTCCGAGTGCGAAGACGTCGCCGGCCCGGCCCACCCGGCCGCCTTCGGCCTGCTCCGGGGACATGAAGCCGGGCGTGCCGATCGCAGTACCGGGGGCTGTCAGGGCGGTTGAGTCCAGGGTCTGGGCGATCCCGAAGTCGATCACGCGGGGCCCGTCGGCGGCCAGCAGCACGTTCGAGGGTTTGAGATCACGGTGGAGCAGGCCGACGGCGTGGATGGCCTGCAATGCCTCCACCAGCCCGGCCGCCAGCGGCCACACAGAGTCCTCCGGCAGCGGCCCGGCCTTGGCCACGGCCGTGGCCAGGTCCGGCCCGGGAATGTAGACGGTCGCGATCCACGGCGGGTCATCCTGCGGTCCGGCGGCCACCACCGGAGCGGTGAACGCCCCGCCCACCGCCCGAGCCGCCTCCACCTCCCGGCCGAAACGACGCCGGAACTCGGGCTGCCGCGCGAGAAATGGGTACACGACCTTCACCGCCACCGCCCGCCCGCCCGGCGACCGGCCAAGGAACACCTCGCCCATCCCCCCGGCGCCCAATCGGCCGCGCACCACGAAGTCCCCGACCCGCTCCGGATCCCCCGTCTCCAACGGCTCCACCCCGCACCCTCCCCCGTCTGGAACACACGAGCCCACCCGACCCCTACCCCACCACCAAAACCGCCACCCCGACACCCGATCGGCGCCCCCACCAGCAGCTCCCGCCCCCTCCGGGGTTGGTGGTGTGACGGTGCCCTGCTGGTTGCGCAGAGGGGTGGAAGGCCTGGCTTTCGAGCGCTCGCCGGAGCGGAGTCCGGCGGTCGTCAGCCGCACGACGACATTTGTACAAGACCGACAGCCGGCAGCCCATGCAGCATCCCTCGCATGAGTGAGTACGACGTTGAGTTCTCGCATGGAATGCACGTGGTCCATGACGGCCCGCGGAAGGCGCCGCCCCTGTTGCTCATCCACGGATCGGGGGCCTCGGGCGGCTCCTGGAGCCCGATGGTGCCGGCGCTCGCCGGCCACCATCACGTCATCCGGGTCGACCTCCCGGGCTGCGGCCAGTCCCCGCCCGCGGCGTCATACGACGTGGCCGATCAGGCGGGCCGGGTGGCGGCGCTGCTCGACGACCTCGGACTTCGTCAGGTCGCCACGGCCGGGCACTCCAGCGGCGGCTACGTCGCCACCGCGCTTGCCGAACAGCGCCCCGACCTGGTGGGGTCGCTCGCGCTGATCAGCACCGGCCCGAGTCTCGACGCGCTCCTTCCGCAGCCGCTCATCCTTCGGGTCCTCTTGGGCCCGCCTCTCGGCCCGCTCCTCTGGTCGATGCGTTCGGACGCGTGGATCCGCGGCGGGATCAGGGCGACGACCGTTCGCCCGGTGGACATCCCGGACGACCTGGTCGCCGGGGTACGGGGCATCACGTACCGCGCGTTCCGCACGGTGGCGCGCCGGTACACCGCGTACATCACCGAGCGGAGCGTGCCCGAGCGTCTCGGTGCCCTGGAGTTCCCGGTGCCGGTGCTGGTGCTCTTCGGTGCCGCCGATCCCCGCTGGGATCCGTCGTCGGCACGTCAGTACGGCACGGTGCCGACGGCGCGGGTCGAACTGCTGCCCGGCGTCGGGCACATACCCCTGCTCGAAGCGCCGGAGAAGGCCAGCAAACTGCTGCTGGCCTTCACATCAACGGGCCTCGGCACCCCGCCCGTTGTCCCCTGAGACCTAGACTGGTCGCATGCCGCCGACCGGGCCACCACCCGACTGGGCCACGGTGGACATCGCAGTCCCGCGCCCGTCAGATCGGCTGCCGGGGATCAGCATGGCCGGGTTCCGGCAACAAGTTCCCGCGTCCGCGGACATCGCCATGGTCGCGCACCCGTCCGTCACCCTGCTCGTCGACCTGAGCGAGGGAGAAGGCTTCGTCTATGACACCCATGGCCGGCGCGGGCGCGGCAGTGCCGTCGTCGGGCTCCTCCCCGGCGATCTTCGAGCAGGCGGTCGGGTGGACGAGTTGCTCCAGATCCGGCTGGAGCCGGTCGCGGCGGCTGCCGTGCTCGGCGCATCGACCGAGCTCAGCGGGACGGTGGTGTCGCTGGAGGACGTCTGGGGCCGCGACGCCGGGCGAGCCGAGGACAGGCTGCGCGCCGCCGGGTCGTGGGACGAACGGTTCACGATCGCGGGGGAATTCCTCGGCCGACGACTGAGCGCCCGCCCACCGGTCGACCCGGAGGTCGCGCACGCCTGGCGACGGACGCTCACCAGCCGGGGGCGGGTGCGGGTCGACGGGCTGGCGGACGAGGTCGGCTGGAGCCGCAAGCGCCTGTCGGCCCGTTTCCGCTCGCAGCTCGGCATCACACCCAAACGCGCCGCCCGGCTGGTGCGGTTCGACCACGCCGCCCACCTCCTCGCGGCGGGTCACGCCGCCGCCGACGTTGCCACCGAGAGCGGCTACGTCGACCAGTCCCACCTCCACCGCGAGGTCAAGGCGTTCGTCGGGCTCACGCCCACGGCCGTGGCCGTCGCGCCGTGGCTCGCGATTGACGACGTCGCGTGGCCGGCTTCCTCGCCGACCCGGCGCCCTGTGACGGGTGGAGAACGCGTCCCCGCCCCTCGTTGAACGGCCTGCCTGGCGGCGACCGGCTGCGCGCGCTGCGCAAGGCGCGGCACCGGACCCTGCGGACCGTCGCCGAAGCCGCCGGGATCAGTGAGGGCTATCTGAGTCAGATCGAGCGCGGGCAGGCGAACCCGAGCATCGCCACCCTGCAACAGATCGCCTCGGCGCTCGGGCTGAAGGTGGCCGACCTGTTCGGCGACGACTTCGCCAGCGGGCCCGGGTCCTGCGCGCCGACGAGGCACCCCGGCTCGCTCTCGGGGTGCTCGGCGGCCGGAAGTTCAGGCTCACCCCTGGACCGCAGCCTGCTGGCCCGCTCCCGCGCGGGGATGGGAACAGAGGCGGACGGGGCGGAGCCGAAGCGGGAACAGGAGCACGCGCCGAAGCAGGAGCAGGCGACCAGTGGAGGGGGCGGCGTGTGAGGCTGCTCGGCGACGCGGTCGGGGTCGCGGGTCGCGGGCCCCGAGCCGTCGCCGTCGGGCCGGAGACCAGCCACTTCGCCCCCTTCCCAGGGCCCTCCCACAGCTGTCGGAAAGTTTTTTGTGGTTGGGGTGAACTTTCTTGTCGTGCTCGTCATCGAATGTTGTGTACGGCCCGGTAACCGGGGGTGGCAGCAGCGTGGAGCAGGGAGTCGAGGGCAGGCGATGGCACGGCATGAGGACATGACCAACGGGCCCGGTGCGCGGGAGGACGGCCGGGCCGGCACCGGCCTGGTCCCCGCACCGGCCCGGCCAAGCCGGCCGGGCGGGGCGGTGCGGTGCGGGCCGCGGCGGTCACCGCGGCAGCAACAACGATGACGACGCCTCCGGGCCCTCACGAGGTCCGGGGACACGACTCCAGCACACCAGGCAGCCGCACCACCCAGGACCCCAAAGCCGCCCTCATCACCCCACCCGGCCAACACACCCCCCTCCGCACCACCTGGAACAACGGCCCCCTCACCACCAGCAAAACCTCCACACCAAAAATCGGCACCCTCAACCCCGGCACCGGCACCTGACCAGCACCCACCCCAGGGAAACCAACAGGCACCCGGCCCACACACCCCCCGCACCACCTACCCGCCCGGTCAGACGGGAGCCTCCCGGGCAACAAGGTGCACCGCGGGGCCCGGGCAGGAGCGCGGCCGGCACCCGTACCGCGTCCACGGAACCTCAACCCCCATACGAGGAACCCACAGACGCACGCCACCGCGCTCCCGCCCGGATTTCCGGCCCATGAGGGCATGAGGGAGGACCATCCAGGGGGGAGCCCAACGGGTCTCAGGCGGGGCGGGTGCCCGCGCGCCACTCCGGTGCGAGCACCGACCAGATCTCTATGTCGTACCACTTTCCCCGGTGGAGACGGCTCTCCCGCAAGGCGCCGTCCTTCGTCATCCCGAGGCGGCGGGCGACGGCGATGCTGGGCTCGTTGGCCGCCGCGACCTGCCACTCCACGCGGTGGAAGCCCCGTTCCTCGACGACCCAGTCGATGATCACGCGCGCGGCTTTGGTCACCAGGCCCCGGCCGGACGCGGACGGCTCCAGCCAACAGCCCGCCTCGGCGGTACCTGCGGCGACGTCCATCGTCCGGAAGAGGACTCCTCCGACCAGCTTGCCGTGCGTCCAGATCCCGTAGATCCGCCCGCTGTCGGCGGCGGTCTTCTCGGCGTACCCCTGAAGGAAGGCGCGGCTCGACTCCAAGTCCGTGGCGGCGTCGGGCAGTCCTATGTACTGCCCGATGAACTCCCGCCCCCGGTCCATGTGGTTCAGGAACTCCTCCGCCTGCCACGGCTCCAGCGGGCGCAGTTCCGCACCATCTTCATCGAGGGATATGGCGTACACCGTTGTCCTTGTCCTCCACCGTCGATCCCGTCCCGCTGCGCCGGGATCCTCCCACGGCCCGGCGACCGGTCGCGAGGGGG
This sequence comes from Streptomyces sp. NBC_01775, assembly GCF_035917675.1. Classification (NCBI taxonomy): domain Bacteria; kingdom Bacillati; phylum Actinomycetota; class Actinomycetes; order Kitasatosporales; family Streptomycetaceae; genus Streptomyces; species Streptomyces sp. NBC_01775. The sequence continues at coordinate 959,201 of NZ_CP109104.1, forward strand.
TTTCTTCTCCGGCTGCCACCACACGGTCAACGCCCGCCGCACCCCCCGAAGTCCCCGCCGGCCGGGGCTCCACAGCCCGGCCGACGGGGACTTCGGGGGCGCCTGCGTGGGCCGGAAGGGACGGAACAGGACGGAGTCCTCCCGTACCGATAAATGCGCCCCGTATCCATGGCGTGTGAGGAACCGGTCACAGTTCGTACTGTCACCCACACATCTCAAACGTCATAAACACGTAACTGACCACAACCGTTTACCTATCTGGGTGATCAAAGATGCGCGCGGTTCAGGTTGACCCCCCGACCGCGTCGTTTTCTCCCCCCAGCTCGACCTCACAGTGCAAGGCAGGTTTCTCGTGGCTTCTCATATACGCACGACCGCTGTCGTCCTCGCGGGCGGCACAGGGCAGCGCGTCGGTCTGTCCATACCGAAGCAGCTCCTGAAAATCGCGGGAAAATCTGTGATCGAGCACACGCTGACCGTGTTCGAGCAGGCTGAGGACATCGACGACGTGCTCGTTCTGATGACACCCGGCTTCGTCCCCGAGGTCGAAAAGATCGTCGAGAAGGCCGGACTGACCAAGGTGCGCCAGGTGCTGGAGGGCGGCGCCAACCGCAACGCCACCACGGAGAACGCCATCGCGGCGCTGAGTGAGGGGCTGGCCGGGGGCGAGGAGCGGTATGTGCTGTTCCACGACGCCGTGCGCCCCCTGCTCTCCCAGCGGGTCATCCGCGAGTGCGTCGCGGCGCTGGGCCGCTACCAGGCGGTGGATGTCGCCATCCCGTCCGCCGACACGATCATCGTGACCCGCCGGCACGGCGCGGACGGGGAGTTCATCACCGATGTGCCGGACCGCTCGCGGCTGCGCCGGGGCCAGACCCCGCAGGCGTTCCGGCTCTCCACGATCCGCCGCGCGTACGAGATCGCGGCCCTGGACCCCAATTTCCAGGCCACCGACGACTGCTCCGTGGTGCTGCGCTACCTGCCGGACGTTCCCATCCACGTGGTGGAGGGCGACGAGTACAACATGAAGGTCACCCAGCCCGTCGACGTCTTCCTCGCCGACAAGCTGTTCCAGCTGGCGTCCGCCGCGGCGCCCGAGCGGTCCGACGCGGAGGGGTACGCCGAGGCGCTGCGCGGGCGGACGATGGTCGTGTTCGGCGGCTCCTACGGGATCGGCGCCGATGTCGCCGCGCTCGCCGAGGGCTTCGGTGCCCAGGTGTTCGCGTACGGCCGCTCGACCACCGGCACCCACGTGGAGGACGCGGAGCAGGTGGCCGAAGCGCTGCACCGGGCCTACAGCGCGACCGGCCGCGTCGACTATGTGGTCAACACCGCCGGGGTGCTGCGCGTCGGGCAGCTCGCGGAGACCGACCTGGACACCGTGGAGGAGGCTCTGCGGGTCAACTACCTCGCCCCTCTGCACATCGCGCGTGCCGCGCACAAGTACCTCGCCGAGACCGGTGGCCATCTGCTGCTCTACACCTCCAGCAGCTACACCCGGGGCCGCGCCGGCTACAGCCTCTACTCCTCCTCCAAGGCGGCCCTGGTCAACCTGACGCAGGCGCTGGCCGACGAGTGGGCGGCGGACGGAATACGGGTGAACTGCGTCAACCCGGAGCGCACCGCCACCCCGATGCGCACCCGCGCCTTCGGCCAGGAGCCTCCGGGCACGCTGCTGAGTTCCGAGGCTGTCGCGCACGCCTCCCTCGATGTGCTGCTGTCCACCATGACCGGCCATGTCATCGACGTCCGCCAGCAGGACCCCACCCGCTCCCCCGCCGCGGCATCCGCGTTCGAGAAGGCGCTCGCCGCCCAGCTCGACGAGAGCCTGAGCGAGGGCATCGGCGCCGATCTGGGCAAGAGGCCCGAGCCGAGTGAGAGGCCCGGTCCGAGCACCGAGGCCGCGCCGAGCATGACCGAAACGCTGAGCACCGGCACCACGCTGAGCACCGACGCCGTGCTGAACGTGAACGTGAACGCCACGCTCAGCACGGACGCCGATCTGAGCAAGAACGAGGTCGTCGCATGATCCGCATGGCCGAAGAACGGCGCGAACGGCTGCTGCACGCGGCACGCGTCGGCTCCACCGGTGAACTGGCCGCTGCCGTGGTGCTGGTGTGCGGCTTCCCGCTGCTGCTGACCGCGTCGCTGCTGGGGCAGGTGGGACTCTTCGCGGCGGTGGGCGCCGCCACCTACCTCGCCGACCACTTCCTGCACCGCCGCGCCAGCTACCTGCTGAGCAGGATGGCGAAGGCGCGTGCGGGGCTGGGTGTCCGGTTCCTGCTGCGGCATCTGATGCTGGTGCTGCTGTTGACCCGGCTCGACCTGGCCGACAGTACGGCCCTGGCCGCGATTAGCTGCTTCGTCGCCTTCCACGGGCTCCAGGTGCCGCACAGCGCGCTGTCCACGCTGCTGCGCAACCGGCACAAGCTGCCGGTGGCCACCGTCAACATCGACCTCACCCGGCTCGGTGTCCCCGCTCCCCCGCCCCAGGCGCTGCTGCACCGGGGCGCGGAGAAGATGCAGCACCTGGACCTGTTCGCGGTGGCCGGAGTGCTGGCCGCCGCGGCGGGCGCGCCCGAGGTCACGGCGTACGCCGGAATCGGTGCCACGCTCGGGCTGGCCACCTTGTACGTCCTCGCGCTCGCGGCCTATCTGCGCCGCGGCAAGCTCCCGCCGCGCCGCGAGAAGGTGCTGGAGTGGTTCGACGGGTGGCTGGCCGAGCACCAGCCGGACACCGTGCTGTACTTCTCCGGCTCACCCGAGTCCACCTACCAGGTCTCGATGTGGCTGGAGACGATGGAGGACCTGACGCGCCGTGGGCTGCGCCCGCTGGTGCTGCTGCGCGAGCGGTACACGCTGGAGACCCTGGCACCGACCACCGTGCCGGTCGCCTGCGTGCCCTCGGCGGTGCACCTGATGAACTTCGACCTGTCCATGCTGCGCGTGGCGCTGTACCCGGCGAACGTCGGCAAGAACATCCACCTGCTGCGCGAGCCGACCATGAAGCACGTCTTCGTCGGCCACGGCGACAGCGACAAGATCGCCAGCGTCAACCCGTACAGCAAGGTCTACGACGAGGTGTGGACGGCCGGGCGGGCCGGGCGGGACCGGTACGCCACGGCGAACGTCGGCGTCCGTGACGAGGACATCGTCGAGGTGGGCCGCCCGCAGCTCGCCCCTGTGATGGGCGGACCGCTGCCGCGCGCGGACTCCGTCCCGACCGTCTCGACCGTGCTGTACGCGCCCACCTGGGAGGGATGGACGGACGATCCGGGCAACACCTCGCTGATCCTGGCCGGGGAGCACATCGTGCGCGCCCTGCTCCAGTCGCCCGACCCGGTGCGCGTGATGTACAAGCCGCACCCCTTCACCGGCACCCGCTCGCCGCTCGCCCGCGAGGCGCACGAGCAGATCACCGCGATGATCCACGCGGCCGGCGGCGACCACCAGGTGATCACCGGCCCCGAGCCGAAGCTGTACGACTGCTTCAACGCCGCGGACGCGCTCGTCTCCGACATCTCTTCCGTCGTCTCGGACTGGATCGCCAGCGGACGCCCCTACGCCGTCACCGACTCAGCCGAGCTGGGTGAGGAGGAGTTCCGGCGGCAGAACACCGCGGTGCGTGCCGCGGTCATCCTGGACAACAGGGCGAACGGCGTCGGGCAGCTGCTGGCCGCCCTGCGCGACCCCGCCTCCGATCCCCTGGCCGCCGCACGCACCGAGTTGAAGACCTATCTGCTGGGCCCCACCGGCACCGACCCCCTGGCCCGCTTCGAGCTGGCCGTCAAGGAGCTGGCCACGAAAGCGGGCCTGCGCAACCTGGAGTCCCTGACCCATGAGTGACACGATCCCCGAAGAACTCGCCCGCGGCCTGCGCTATTTGCCGGAGGCGAACGAGGAGGAGCGGGCCGCCTTCCTCACCGCCGCGCGCGCCCACTGGAGCGCGGAGAACGGTCCCGAGCGGCTGGCGCCGCCCGAGCGGCTCGCCTGGACGCTGGTGCGTCAGGGCCGGCTCGATGACGTGGTGACGCTCCTGCGGTTCCAGCGCCAGCACCCCGGCGGCTTCCAGGTGCGCGGACTGCGCCGCGCCCGCGCCGTCTTCCCCGACGTGGGTCAGGTGCCGCTGCGCGGCGCGGAGGACCTGCCGGTGCGCACGAAGCTGACGGAACTGGAATGGCAGCCGGACGGACGGCTGCTGGTGCGCGGCTGGGCCTATCTGGCCAACGTGCCGGTGGCCGAACGGCCACGGCTGCCGAGGATCGGCCTGCTGTGGCGCAAGGGCAGCCGGCGCCGCGCGCCGTTCACCGTCCGCGCGGTACGGATGCCGGAGGCGACCGCGGCGTCCAAGCAGGCGCTGCACTGCTACGACTGGTCCGGCTTCGAGTTCCTCCTCGACCCCGAGAAGCTGCCGGGAGGCGGCAAGCCCGGCGTCTGCCACATCGGCCTCGTCCTGCCGGGTCCGGGCGGGCCGCACGGGGCGCAGCTGGTGAAGAACGTGGTCGGCTCCGGCGGCCACACCCAGGTGCGGCACACCACCGACGGCCGCCGTCTGGTGGCCGGGTTCGACTCCAAGGGGCGGCTCCAGGTGACCCTGGACGCGGTGCCGGCGGAGATCACCGGCCACCGGCAGGACGACACCGTGCTGGAGCTGACGGTGCGCCGGTACGGGGTGGACGTCAGCAAGCTCCAGATCGGCGAGCACCACTACACCGTGGCCGAGGACGGCACCGCGCGCATCCCGCTGGCCCGGCTGCACGAGGTGGAGAGCCCGCACGGCAAGACCCACGACTGGCACTGTCACCTGCTGCTGCCCGACGGCAGCAAGCGGCGCGCCACCGTCTCCCGGGACTTCGCCGCCGGCGCCTACGAGCTGCCCGGCGGGCGGGAGGTGGCGCTCACCACGGACGGTCCCGGCCTGCTGAAGCTGCACGACCGGGCCCGCCAGCCGGTGGTGGACACCCTGTCCTGGACGCCGGAGGGCACGCTGCTGCTGGAGGGCGTCTACACCGGCCCCGGCGAGGGGGCGCGGCTGGTGCTGCGGCACGGCGGCCAGCACGAGGAGAAGCACCTGCCGCTGAGCTACGACCCGGCCACGCGCCGCTTTTCCGCCGAGGTCCGGCCGCTGGAGATGGACACCTACGAGCCCGACGTCACGCTGCCGCTGCGCAAGGGCCGCTGGTACTTCTCCTTCCGCGCCGAGGGCGTCACCACGCACCGGCGCGACGTGCCGGTGAAGCTGCGCGCCGACCAGGTGGGGCGGCTGCCGCTGGAGCACGACGCGGGGCACCGCGGCTACCGGGTGGAGCGGCGCTACTTCGACCGCATCTATCTGGAGGCCCGCTCCCCGCTGGGCGAGGACGAGCGGGGCGCCTACCGGCAGCACCTGCTGCGGACCGAGTTCACCCCCCGGCAGAAGCAACAGCCGCTGCGCGAGGCCGTCTTCTACAACAGCTTCGGCGGCAAGCAGTTCTCCGACTCCCCCCGGGCCGTCCATGAGGAGCTGAAGCGCAGGGGTGTGGAGGTGGAGCACCTGTGGTCCGTATCGGACGGCCAGGTGCGGGTGCCGGAGGGAGTCACGCCGCTGGAGTGGCACTCGAAGGAGTGGTACGAGGCGCTGGCGCGCAGCCGGTACGTCGTCACCAACGTGGGGCTGGGCGACTGGTACACCAAGCGGGAGGGGCAGACGGTCGTGCAGACCTGGCACGGCACTCCGCTGAAGAAGATCGGCGCCGATCTGCTGGGCACCCCCAAGGCCAACCCCGCCTACATCGCGTCCCTGCCGCACCGCTTCCGGCAGTTCGACATCACCGTCTCTCCCAACGCCTTCTCCACGCCGATCATGAAACGTGCCTTCTGCGCCGAGGGCGAGGTGCTGGAGTCGGGCTACCCGCGCAACGACCTCTTCCACTCGCCGGAGCGGGTCGCCCTCGCGTCCCGGGTACGCAGGACGCTCGGCATCCCGGAGGGCAAGAAGGTGGTGCTGTACGCGCCGACCTGGCGGGACGATCAGCGGCACGGCGGGCAGCGGTTCAAGCTCGATCTCCAGGTCGATCTGGCCGCCGCCGAGCGTGAGCTGGGCTCCGACCACGTCTTCCTCTTCCGCAAGCACCCGAAGATCCTGGACGCCATCCCCGGTGCGGGTGAGGGGTTCGTGTACGACGTGTCGGGCTACCCGGACATCGCCGAGCTGTACCTGCTCGCCGATGTCCTCATCACCGACTACTCCTCCGTGCTGTTCGACTTCGCGCACTCGGGCCGTCCGATGCTCTTCTTCACCTACGACCTGGAGCACTACCGGGACACCCTGCGCGGCTTCTACTTCGACTTCACCGAGCGGGCCCCCGGGCCGCTGATCAAGACGAGCGAGGAACTCATCGCCTCGATCCGTGACATCGAGGCCGTGGCCGCTGCCCACAAGGACCGGTACGCGGACTTCGTCCGGGACTTCTGCGAGCCCTCCGACGGGCTCGCCACCACCCGGGTCGTGGACCGCATGCTGGAGCTAGGGCGCCTGTGAGGGTACCGCTGCCTCCCGCGGTGGCCCGGGGCCGGTCCGGAGAGCAGGAACAGACCGGACCGGCCCCGGCCCCCGCGGGAGGCGTGCGAGAGACGGCGGGACGCGGTGCGGGCGTCGCCATGCGGGACCCGTACTTCGACAACGCGAAGTACCTGGCGATCGCGCTGGTCGCCGCCGCCCACTCCTGGGAGCCGTTCTGGGACGACAGCCGGGCCGCCACCGCGCTGTACCTGTTCGTGTACGCCTTCCACATGCCGGCGTTCATCATGATCTCCGGCTACTTCTCGCGCGGTTTCACGCTGACGCCGCACAGGGTCAAGCGGCTGGTGGCCGGGGTCGCGGTGCCGTACGTGGTCTTCCAGACGGCCTATGTGCTCTTCCGGCGCTGGGCGCACGACGAACCGGACTACCCGCTCAACTACTTCGAGCCCTGGTTCGTGATGTGGTTCCTCCTGGCGCTGTGCGTCTGGCGGCTGCTCACGCCGGTGTGGGAGCGCCTCCGGTGGCCCGTGACGGTGTCGGTGGTGATCGCGGTCATCGCTTCGGTGTCGCCGAGCGTGGGCAACGATCTGGAGCTGCAACGGGTGCTGCGGTTCATGCCGTTCTTCGTGATCGGGCTGAAGCTGCGCGGGGAGCACTTCGCGCTGGTACGGCGGCGGTCGGCCCGGCTGTGGGCGCTGCCGGTGCTGCTGGGTGCCGTGGCGTTCGCCTACTGGGCTGCGCCGCGGATGAACCACCAGTGGCTCTTCCTCCGTGACCCGGCGCAGGATCTGGGCGTCTCGGCGCCGGCGGGCGTGGTGATGTCGCTGGCGATGGCGGCCTGTTCCCTGGTGCTGAGCGCCTGCTTCCTGGCCTGGGTACCGGGGCGGCGGCTGTGGTGTACAGCGCTGGGCACCGGCACGCTCTACGGCTTCCTGCTCCACGGCTTCCTGGTCAAGGGCAGCCGCTGGTGGGGCTGGTATCGCCCGGACCGGGTCCACACCCCGCTGGGCATGGTGGCGGTCACCGTGCTCGCCGTGGCCGTGGTCACCGTCTTGTGCACCCCGGCGGTCCGCCGCGCCCTGCGCTTCGTGGTCGAGCCCCGCATGGACTGGCTGTTCCGGGACCGGGCCCCGCGCTCCCGGGCCGACCGCCCGGCCGGCGGGCGGGCCGAGCGGCTGAGGAGCTGAGCGGCGGTGCCGGACGCGGCTCCTTTCCGCCCTACCGCGTCCGGCACACCCGTTCCTACCCTGGGACACCCCAGGAGAGGAGACACCTCATGCCCCTGCTCACGCCGGTTGCCGACAAGGCCAAGCCCTACGGCGACGACGACGAAGACGCCGAGCCGCAGAAGAGGCAGGAAGACGAGGACCGGGAGCGGCAGTCCGAGACGGAGTAGCGCCCTGTCCCTCGCGGCGGATCTGCCCCCGGCCCCCGGCCCCCGCGCGCCCCGGCCCCGGGAGGGGTCAGGGCAGCGGCAGGAAGCGGTAGAAGACGGTGACGACCAGATCGCGGGCGTACTGCGAGTCGAGGAGCCCCGGGCGGAAGAGGATGCGGTACATCATCGGCGCCACGACATGGTCCACCACGACGTCGAGAGCCGGGGCGACCTCGCCACGCTTCGCCGCGCGGTCGCGGATGATCTCGATCTGTTCGACGGCGTAGGCCGAGCAGCGCCCCGCGTTGCCGCCGTCCGGATCGCCCGCGAGGGCGTCCCGGATGTAGGAGCGGCCCGCCGGGGAGGACATCTCCTCAAGGAAGCCGACGGCCCAGTGCTCCAGGTCCTCCCGTACGCTGCCGAGGTCGGCCGGGCCCGCCTCGGGCCGCAGCCGCTCCACGGCGACGTCGGCCAGCAGTTCCTGGAGGTCTCCCCAGCGACGGTAGATGGTCGACGGGGTGACGCCGGCGCGGGCCGCGACGAGGGGGACGGTGAGGGTGTCGCGGCCATTTTCGGCCTCAAGCTCACGCACCGCCGTGTGGACGGACTGCTGGACGCGTGCGCTGCGCCCGCCGGGGCGGGCTGCCGGTCTGGGGCTCATGATTTCATCTTAACGCAAAATCGTTGCTTGAAGCGTGGGTCCCGTTGACCGGCCCCGGCCCGCCGCCCGTTCACCCGGCGGGGGCGAGCGCCGCCACCACTCCCCGGGCCGCCGCCTCGTAGGCCCCGCCGACATCCAGGAGCGTGGCCTCGCCGAGCGGCCTGCCGATGAGCTGCATGCCGACGGGCAGCCCCTCCCCGTCGAGGCCGACGGGAAGGGAGAGCGAGGGGACGCCCGCGATGTTCGCGGGGGCCGAGAGCCGGACGTAGGTGTCGCTCACGCTCTCCTCGGTCCCGTCCGGCCAGCGCACGCTGTGCTGGTCGCTGCGGGCAGCGGTGGAGGTCACCGTCGGCGCGGCGATGACGTCGACCTCGTCGAACAGCCCGGCCCACGCCTGCCGCATGAGCGTGCGGGCACGCTGGGCGCGCAGATAGTCGCCGGCCGGGACGAGCGCGCCGGCTTCGAGCAGGACGCGGACGTCGGGGGCGTACCGCTCGGGCGAAGAGCGCAGGGTCTCCTCGTGGTAGGCGGTGGCCTCGGGCACCATCAGGCCCCAGTGGGTGGCCTGCACGTACTCGGACATCGGGATGTCGACGTCCACGAGTTCGGCGCCCAGCTCGCGCAGGTGCCCGATGGCGTCGCGGACCGCCTTCTCCACCTCGGGAGCGACCCGGTCGAAGTAGTAGTTGCGCGGGACGCCGACACGCAGCCCGGTCAGGCGCTCCCCCGCGCGGCGCTCCCCCGCACGGGGCGGCCCGAGGGCGGGCCGGCCGGGCAGCGAGGCCGGGTCCCGGGGGTCGTGCCCGGCGATGGCGGCGAGCACGAGTCCGGCGTCCTCGACGGTGCGGGTGAGGGTGCCGACGTGGTCCAGGGACCAGGACAGGGAGGTCACCCCGTGCCGGGGGACCAGGCCGTAGGTCGGCTTGAGGCCCACGACGCCGTTGAGGGCCGCGGGGACCCGGATGGAGCCGCCGGTGTCCGTACCCAGCGCGAAGGTGGCCTCGCCCGCGGCGACCGCGACCGCCGATCCGCCGCTGGATCCGCCCGCGACGCGGCCGGGGGCCCACGCGTTGCGGGTCTGCGGGGTCGTCAGCCCGAAGGCGAACTCGTGGGTGTGGGTCTTCCCCAGCAGGACCGCGCCCGCGCCTTGGAGCCGGGCCGCGACGGTGCTGTCCTCGACGGCCATGTGGCCCTCGCGCACCCGGGAGCCGGCCGTGGTCGGCAGGCCCGCGACATCGATGAGGTCCTTGAGCCCCATCGGGATTCCGTGCAGCGGGCCCCGGTGACCACCCGCCGCGATGTCCCGTTCCGCCTGGACCGCGGCGCGGCGCGCGGAGTCCGCGGCCACCGAGACGTAGGCCCCCAGGCGCGCTTCCACCGCCGCGACACGGCCGAGGACGGAGTCGGTCAGCTCGACCGGCGACAACTCCCCCGAGTCGATCGCCCTCGCCGCGTCGGCGAGCGTCAGCTCATACGGCTGCATGGCCGGCCCCCTTCGTCCCGTCCTCGTCCTCGGTGCGCACGGCGCGGTACGCGGCGGCCGGGACGGTCTCGCCGAGGTCCAGGTTCCGCAGGACCGCGAGGACGCCGTGGATGTGGTTGGCCGTGGCGGCCACCGCCTCGTGCCGCCCGGTTTCGAGGGGCACGCCGGCGCGCAGCGCCCAGCGGGCGCCTTCCGCCGGGGTGAGATCCGGGGTGGTCATGGTGCACCTTTCCTTAAAGCGGAATGTTTGCGTTAACGGCACCGTACGGCCTACCGTGCCGTTAACGCAAAAGAATCGCTTTAGAAGGAGATCCCGGGGCATGCACCAGACCTGGACCGTGGGCGACCTGCTCGTCCACCGCATCGACGAAGTCGCGCTTCCCGCACAGACCGGCCCCTGGCTCCTGCCCGAGGCCACCCCCGACCTCGTCGGCCGCACTCCGTGGCTCCAGCCGCACTTCGCCGCCCCCGACGGCGTGCTCCGCCTGGCCAGCCACAGCTTCGCCTTCACCGTGAACGGGCTGCGCGTGCTCGTGGACACCGGCATCGGCAACGGCAAGACGCGGGCCAACCCGGCCTGGCACGACCTCGACACCGCCTACCTCCAGCGGCTCACCGAGGCCGGTTTTCCGCCCGAGTCGGTCGACCTGGTCCTCCTGACCCATCTGCACACCGACCACGTCGGCTGGAACACCCGCTCCGAGGGGAGCACCGACGGCGCTGACGGCCCCTGGGTCCCCACCTTCCCGAACGCCCGGTATCTGACCTCGCGCGCCGAGTGGGACCACTGGGCGTCGGCGGAACTGGAGGAGCCCCGGAAGCAGATGTTCCGCGACTCCGTCCACCCCGTGCGTGACGCGGGCCTGCTGGACCTGGTCGACGTACCGGACACCGGCACCGAAGTGGCACCCGGCGTCCGCCTGTTGCCCACGCCGGGCCACACCCCGGGCCAGGTCGCCGTCGAACTCAGCAGCGCGGGGCGTACCGCCGTCATCACCGGCGACTGCGTCCACCATCCTGTGCAGCTGCGGCATCCCGATATCACCAGCTGCGTGGACACCGACCCGGTGCGGGCCACACGGAGCCGGCGCGAGCTGCTCGCCAGGCTCGCCGGCACCGAAGCCCTGCTCCTGGGCAGCCACTTCCCGCCGCCGACCGCCGGGCTGGTCGTCCCCGAGGGGAGCGACTACCGCTTCGAGCCCGTCGCGGGCACACCGGCTTGACCGGTGACGCTTTGAGCCCGTCACCCCGTCACCCCGTCAAGGGCGTCCCCCCTGTCACCCCGGCACCCGCATCCGCACCCGGCATCACGTGCCCTCGTTGCCGCGCAGCTCCTCCACAGCGGCGCGGGCCGCCGCGCCGATGACGGCGTCCGCGCGCGGCAGCTTGCTGTCCGCGCGGGCCGCCTGGGTGAAGACCACGGCGGTGTACACGCTGCCGTCCGCCAGCTCGACCACTCCGGCCTCGTGGCGCATCGATCCGAACGTCCCGGTCTTCCCGAAGACGGTCACGTCGTCGTAGGGGAACCCGGAGGCGAGCCGGTGCGACCACGCCTGCCTGCCCATCGTCTCGCGCATGAAAGCGCAGCTCTCGGGAGAAGCTGCCGTGCCGGTCCAGATCGCCCGCAGCAGCCGGGACATGTCGGCAGGCGTGGTGGACGCCTTGGACCAGGGCTTGTAGACGACGGCGGGCACCGTGGTGTCGTTGTCCGACATGCGCTCCATCGCGGCGCTCAGCGATTCGGCCCCGGTCTCCGTCACCAGCTGCTCGAACGTGGTGGCGGCCCCGCCGAGGACATGGGTGTCCGGCATGCCGAGGTCCTGGCACACCTCGTCGACCGCGGCGGTGCCGACCCGTCGCAGCACCACGTCGGCGGCGGTGTTGTCGGAGATGCTCATCATGAGGACAACCAGGTCGCGCAGCGACACGGTGACCGGGTCCCGCAGAACGGAGATGCCGGTCGGCCCCGGCATCCGGTCGGACGGACCGAGCGTCACCCGCTGGGCGGGGTCGATCCTTTCGGCGTCCGCCAGCCGGCAGAAGGTGACCATCAGCGGCACCTTGTAGACGGACCCCACGGGGACCGCTTCGTCGGGGTCGACCGTCACGCATGCCGTCGGACGGCGCAGCTCCGCCACGTGCAGCCAGCCGCGGACCCCGGCGTCGGCGAACATGCCGCGGATCGCCCGCTGGGCGTCGCTCTCCCGCCCGGCCCCGCTCACTCCGCCACCTGTGAGGACAGCGCGTCCACCAGGAGCTGCGCCGTCCGCGCTGTCGCCTCGCCGCCGGGCCGCCGGGCGTCCCACACCACCCGCAGCCGCAGGGGCAGCGGGGGGTCGGTGGCCGGGGTGCTCTCGACGCCGTCGGCACTCAGCGTGGTGTCGGCGGTGACCAGCGTCGCCTGGCCGGCCGCCACCAGGGCGAGTCCGGCGCGTTCGTCGGAGACCACGACGGTCTCCACCCGGCGCCCGCGGCTGGCCAGGGTGTCGACGAACAGGTCGTGCGCCGCGGGAGCCTCCTCGCGCGGGCGTACGGCGACGGGCAGACCACTCCCGCTCCCCCGCGGCCCGGCCAGGGACTCCGTGGGGGTCAGCAGCCGGGTCGGGAAGAGCACCACCGGGCCGGCGGCCAGCCCGGGCAGCACGGCGGGATGCCGGATGACGGCGAGGTCGAGCCGCCCGGCGGCGGTCTCCGCCAGCAGCGTGGCGGTCGGCGCCGTGGAGACCACCAGCCGGGTGCGCTCCCCGGCGCGGGCCGGGGCCGCGGCGACGGCTGCCGCGACCCACGCGGGCACCTCGGGCGCGAGCCCGAGCCGCAGCCGCCGGCCTTCGGCCTGTTCGCGTGCCCCGGCCTCCCGCAGCTCCGTGAGCGCGGCCAGGGCCCGGCGCGCGTGGGGCAGCAGCAACGAGCCCTCGTCGGTGAGGGTGACGCCCCGGCTGCGGTCGAAGAGGCGGACGCCCAGCAGCGCCTCCAGCCTGCGCAGCCCCTGGGACAGGGGCGGCTGCGTGATGCCCACGCGCTGCGCGGCGGCGCCGAAGTGCTCCTCCTCGGCCAGCGCGACAAAGATTTCCAGGTGTCGTTCGGTGAGCAACGCGCTCCCCTGACGTGCGTGGATATGCAGATCGAATCGATTCGACGTCGAGAGTGTATTCGACATGGCGACAAACTGCCGCCTTGACTGTGATCGGCTCCCGGCACACCGAAGGAGGACGCCTTGTCGCACCCGGAATACCCGATACGGCCCGCACAGGACCGCCCTCGACGCGGCCGGCGTTGGGCCTTGGGCATCCTCGCCTTCGTCCTGCTCATGACGGGCGGTGGTTACGCCGGCTATCGGCTTCTCGGCGACGGCTCCACCGACCCCCAGGTCACAGCCGCGCAGGAGCGCCTCCAACCCTTCCTGCGGGCCTGGCAGAAGAAGCAGGCCAAGCAGGCCGGCGAGTACACCGACAGCCCGACCGAGGCCGAGTCGCTTCTCGACTCGGTCATGACGAACCTCAAGCCGTCCCGGACGAAGATCACCACCGGGGACGGTGAGCGGAAGGGCGAGGGCGACGTGCGGGTGCCCTTCAAAGTGAACATGCGCATACCCGGGGCCGGCGCGTACGCCTGGGACTCCGAGGCCCGCCTGCGCGAGCGGTCCGGCAAGTGGACCGTGATGTTCTCCTCGCCGATGGTGCATCCGAAGCTGCGGCCGGGCCAGACACTGGCGCTCTCCGGCAAGGACGCCCGGGGAAAGATACTCGACAGCAAGGGCGATGAGCTCCAGGCCGCCTCGCTGACCGGCGGGGTCGACGGCACGAGCGGCAAGGGCACCTCAGGGCTCCAGGCCCGCTACGACGACCAACTCTCCGGCGGGAAGGGCCCGCGCAAGGCCGTGGTGGTCGCGGACCGCAACACCGGGAAGGCCGTGAAGAAGCTGACGGCCACCAAGGAGGCCAAGGGCCGTCCGGTGCGTACGACCATCGACCCGCGCGTCCAAAAGGCAGCCGCCGACGCCCTGTCGGGGGTCAAGAAGAACGCGGCGCTCGTCGCCGTCAACCCGCGCACCGGGAACATCCTCGCCGCCGCCAACAAGCCCGGCGGCATGAACCGGGCACTGGAGGGGCGCTACGCGCCCGGCTCCACCTTCAAGGTCGTCACCGCGGCGGCCCTCCTGAACAAGGGAATGCGCCCCGCCGACGCCGGCCCCTGTCCCAAGTTCGTGCAGGCCGACGGCCGGCGCATGGAGAACCAGGGCCAGTTCAGCCTGCCCGCGGGCACGACGTTCGAGGAAGACTTCGCGCAGTCCTGCAACACCTTCTTCATCGGGGCCAGGGACAAGCTGTCCGACTCCACCCTGCGCACCACCGCCGAGTCGTTCGGCATCGGCGGCAAGTGGGACGTGGGCGCCGCCACCTTCGACGGCAGCGTCCCGGCCAACACCAGCGACGGTGACAAGGCCGTCGCCGTCATCGGCCAGGGACGGGTGGAGGCATCCCCGCTGGTGATGGCGTCCCTGGCCGGCACCGTCAAGAACGGGACGTTCCAGCAGCCCGTGCTCGTGCCGGACGGGGTGCGCAAGAAGCACCGTGCGCCCCGGAACCTGGATACGCGGACGGTGTCCGACCTGCGCTCCATGATGCGCTCGGTGGTGACCAAGGGTTCCGGAGACGCGCTGAAGGACGTGCCGGGCGGGCCGCACGCCAAGACGGGCACCGCCGAGTTCGGGACGGACAAGCCCCCGCGCACCCACGCCTGGATGATCGGCTACCAGGACGACTCCCAGCTCGCCTGGTCGGTGCTCCTGGAGGACGGCGGCTCCGGCGGCAAGGACGCCGGTCCGGTCGCGGCGCGGTTCCTGAAGAACCTCTCCTGAAGAACCTCGGCCGGTAACGCGACCACGCAATGCGACCAGGCAAAGCGACAAGAAAGAGGACGACCGTGCGTCTGACCCGAGCTGCTCCGTCCCGCCGGACCCTTCTGGCCCTCGGCGCCGGTACGGCGGTGGCCACACTGGTGCCCACACCCGGTATCGCGTACGCCTCGACGTCCGAGGAGGGGATTTCCGAGCGGCTGCGGGCACTTGAGAAGGAGTACGCGGCCCGGCTCGGGGTCTTCGCCCTGGACACCGCCACGGGCGCGACGGTCTCCTACCGCGCCCACGAACGCTTCCCGATGTGCTCCGTGTTCAAGGCGCTCGCCGCGGCGGCGGCCTTGCGGGACGTCGACCACGACGGCGAATTCCTCGCCAGGCGTATCCGTTACACCGAGAAGTTCGTCAAGGACTCGGGCTACATCCCGGTCACCGGAAAGCCGGAGAACATCGCCAACGGCATGACCGGCGCCGAACTGTGCGCCGCCGCCGTCAGCGAGAGCGACAACGGCGCGGGGAACCTCCTGCTGCGCGAGCTGGGCGGCCCCACGGGCATCACCCGCTTCTGCCGTTCGCTCGGCGACACGACGACGCGGCTCGACCGCTGGGAGCCGGCGCTGAACTCGGCGGAGCCCGACCGGATCACGGACACCACCAGCCCCAGCGCCGTAGGGAAGACGTTCGGGCACCTCGTCGCCGGGCGCGCGCTCCAGCCCGAGGACCGCAAGCGGCTTACGGGCTGGCTGGTCGCGAACACCACCAACAGCGAGCGCTTCGGCGCGGGGCTGCCCGACGACTGGATCCTGGCGGACAAGACGGGCGGCGGCGACCAGTACGGCGTCGCCAACGACGTGGGCGTCGTCAAGCCCCCCGGGCGCTCCCCGCTGGTGCTGTCGGTCCTCTCCACCAAGTACGACCCACAGGGCCCTACGGACAACCCCCTGGTGGCCAGGACCGCCGAGCTGGTGGCGGCGGAGCTCACCTGACGCTCCGTCACTGCTGCGCGGTGCCCTCCCGCTCCCCGGCCAGGTGTCCCTGTCCGGGGAGCGGCCGTGCCGCGGCGGTGCGCCGCGAGAGGCGCCCCTGGAGCGCGGCGAGGACGGCCCCCGCCAGCAGCACCAGCGCCCCCGCCGCCTGCACGGGACCGAAGGTCTCCCCGAGAAACAGGGTGCCGCACGCGGTGTTGACCACCGGGACGGTGAACATCATCAAGGAGGCCGAAGCCGGCCCCACGGCTCCCACCCCCCGGTAGTAGAGGAGATTCGCGACGGCCGCGGCGCCCAGGGCCAGATAGACCGCGTTCAGCCACACGCCAGGCGGCAGCTCGCCCCACTCCACGCGCGGGATGTCGGGCGCGGCCATCACACCCAGCAGCAGGGCTCCCGCGCAGGTGGCGTACGTGGTGGCCCGGAGCGGATCGATACCGGCCAGTACCCGGGGCCCGGCGAGCGTATAGGCGGCCCAGCACACCGCGCTGAGGAGGAACAGGGCGTCTCCGGCGAGCCGCGACGGATCGCCGTGTGTGCTGCCTCCGGCCCCCAGGAAGAAGAGCACGGCCCCGGCCAGCCCCAGTCCCAGCCCGGCCACCCGCATCCCCGACGCCCGCTCCCGCCCCGTGACCAGCAGCAACAAGCTGGTGAGCACGGGGCTCATGACGGGAATGAGGATGCCGGCGTCCAGGGAAGGCGCGAGCGAGAGCCCCCAGAAGAAGAAGCTGTTGTAAGCGAAGACCCCCAGGACGCCTGCGAGCGCCGCACGCCCGCCCACGCGCGGTGAGATCTTCGGCCGCGTTCCGCCCCGCCCACCCGGTCCGCCGCCACCGCCGAGGAGCGCCACCGCGACGAGAAGAGCGAGGGCGGCGCCTCCGAACCGCAGCAGGGCGGCCACGGAGTGCGGTACGTGGTCCACCACGGATTTGGAGCTGGAGAAGGCGCTCCCCCACAGCACCATGGTGACCGACAGCGAAAAGTACGGGCTGTGTACGCCCTTCTTGCTTGGCATGGCCCGACCCTGGCGGACAAGGGCCCCGCCGTCTTGAACGGTGGTGCGCCGGGCCTGCCCGGGAGGAACCGCTCGCCCGCCTCCCCAGGTCACAGGCCTGGGACCACAGCCGTTTTCGCCGCCTGCGCGCAGGGAACTCCGCGGAGAGCCAGGAGCGGGGGCCCGAATCGGGGAGCCTCGAAATCGGGAGCGCGAAAGCCGGGGGGCGCGAGAGGAGGCGGCGATGCAACAGGAGGAGTTTCTGGCCCGGGTGCGTGAGCGCGGGGAGTACAGCGACACCAAGGAGGCGGCCATGGTCACGGAAGCCGTACTGTCCGTGCTCGCCTCACGGCTGACCCCGGGCGAGGCGGCGGATCTGGCCTCACAGCTCCCCGACCCCATGCCGGAGTGGATGGACCTCGACCCGGACCGGAAGGCCGAGTCGTACGGGGTCGAGGAGTTCCGTCACCGGGTGGCCGACCGCGTCGGCGCGCGCCCGCACACCACTCAGTGGGACGCCTCGGCGGTCCTCACCACCCTGGCCGACGCCGTGTCCGGCGGCGAGGTCAACCAGATCATCAGCCAGCTGCCCTCCGGCTACGCCGCGCTGTTCGGCAAGCTCGACCTGAGCGGCTGACGCCGGTCCCCCCAGAAGCCGTCGTCCGGTACTGGGCCTGTTTCCATGAGGAGGGCCCGTACCTGAGAGGGGCCTGTATGAGCAGCGCCGAAGCCCGGCTACGGGTGCTGGGCGATCTCATCGGGGCGAGCCATGTGGTGCTGCTGGAACAGGTGCCCTCGGTGGTCGCCGAACACGCGGCGCGGGCCGGGTGGTCGCAGGTGCTCATCTACCTGGCCGATCTCCAGGAGGATGTGCTGTTCCTGCTGACCGGCCAGGGCCCGGACGCGGGGCGGCTGGCGCGGGGGAGCCCGGCGGAGTTGCCCGTCGAGGGCACCGTGGCCGGCCGGGCCTTCCAGCTGGGCCAGGTCCTCGCCGCCTCGTCCGGGCCGACGCGCGAGTGGTGGGTGCCGCTGGTGGACGGGACCGAGCGCATGGGCGTGCTCCGTATGACGGAGGAGACGGGCGAGGACGCCGGGCCCGGAGGTGCGGGGGACGCCGGGGCCGGGGGTGAGGAGCGGGAGAGCGGTGGGGGCGGCGAGGAGTCGCTGCGCAATCTGGCCGGGCTGGTGGCGCTGCTCCTCGTCAGCAAGCGCGGGACGAGCGACTCCTACGCCCGGCTGGTGCGGCGGCGCCGGATGAACGTCGCCGCCGAGATGGAGTGGCGGCTGATGCCGCCGCGCACGATGGCCACCGACCGGGTGCTGCTCAGCGCGCTGATGGAGCCCGCCTACGAGGTCAGCGGGGACGCGTTCGACTACGCGATGGCCGCCGACACGGTGCATCTGGACCTCTTCGACGCGATGGGCCACGACACGGCCGCCGGGCTGACCGCCAACCTGGCCGTGGCCGCCTGCCGGAACCACCGGCGCCAGGGCGGCACCCTCGAAGGGGTGTCCCAGGCGGTCGAGCGGGCGCTGGTGGAGCAGTTCGCCGGGGAGCGCTACGCCACCGGTTTCCTGGGCGAGCTGAACGCGAACACCGGCGAGCTGCGCTGGGTGAACCGCGGCCACCCCACGCCGGTCATCATCCGGGGCGGGCGCACGGTCGTCCCCCTGTCCGGCGAACCCACTCCGCCCATGGGCACCGACCTGGGCATGCGGGACACGGTGTGCGTCGAGCAGCTGGAGCCCGGTGACCGGCTGCTGGTCTACACCGACGGGTTCACCGAGGCCCGCAACCCGGAGGGCGAGGAGTTCGGGCTCGCCCGCTTCACCGACTTCCTCGCCCGGCACCACAGCGACTTGCTGCCTGCGCCCGAGACCCTGCGCCGTCTGGTGCGGCACCACCTCGAATACCACCAGGGGCAGTTGCGCGACGATGCCAGCGTCATGCTGGTCGAGTGGCACGGGCCCACCCCGTACACCCTCTCCTACATGGAGTCCTTCGCGGGGCTGCCCGCGCGCACCGCCACTCCCGAGGTCCTTCCCTCGACCTGGGGCGCGTCCTCCGAGACGGACGAGCGCCCGCCCGTCTGACGGCTCCGGCGGCGATCAGCGCGCGGCGGGCTCCTGCGCGCGGGGGCGGTCGCGGCGGTCCAGCACGGCGTCGAGGTACTCGCCGATGGCGTCCCGGTTGCGCGTCAGGCAGCGGATCCGTTCGAGGGTGCGGGCCCCGGCCAGCGGGGGCCGGGGCCCGCACCG
The DNA here is from genome assembly GCF_035917675.1 of Streptomyces sp. NBC_01775. NCBI lineage: Bacteria > Bacillati > Actinomycetota > Actinomycetes > Kitasatosporales > Streptomycetaceae > Streptomyces > Streptomyces sp. NBC_01775. Next base: position 978,316 of record NZ_CP109104.1, read on the forward strand.
TCCTACTGTTGTCCGGCGAAGCGGGCCGGGGCGAGTGGGGCCAGGGACTCCTTGTCCACGCCCGCGAACCGTTCGGGCCGGAACCCCGCCAGCAGGGGGCTCGTCCTCCGAGAGACGATTTCCTGTGCCGCGAGCCTGCCCAGCAGGGGGCCGAGCGTGATGCCGCTGTGGGTGGCGAGCGCGTAGACGGAGCCCGTGGCGCTGAATCCGGCGACCGTCTTGCCGTCCGCCGGCATGGAGCGCTGGCCGACGCGGAGGGATTCCAGGCGTGCCCCCTCGGTGCCGTCCACCAGTGCGCGGAGGCGGGCGCACAGTTCGCGGGCGTGCTCGCCGTCGGCGGGCGGGACGTGCGCCGGGTCCGCGTCGGCGTCGAGGTCCAGCCCCTGCACCACGAGCCGGCCGCCGCCGTCGGGCCGTACGTTCAGCTCGGGCGTCGTCAGGACCCGGCCGACGCGCGCGGGCAGCGGTGCGGTGTAGCCGAGGAGGCCGACGGAGGCCGAGCCCGCGGCCTCCGGGTCGGCCATGGGCAGCGGCAGCCCGCAGGACGCTGCCAGCGGTTCGCTCCAGCGGCCCGCCGCGAGGACGACCGCGTCGAAGCGCTCGGTGGCGCCGGACGCCAGCGTCACACGGGCGCCGGCGCTCTCGTCGGTGACGCCGGTGACCTGCGCGGGGCAGCGCAGCTCGGCACCGAGGTCCCTGGCTTCGCCCCACAGGCGGGCCAGCAGCGCGACCGGCAGGACGTGGCCCTCCTTCGGGTACCAGGCGACGTCGGGCACCCCGGGCGGCATCCGCAGGTCCGGCACGAGTTCACCGGCGCGTTCGGCGGTGATCCACTCCACCGGGTAGCCGCGGCCCCGCAGCCCGTCGACGTCGGCCGCGAGGCTCTCCATGCCGGCACCGCGTGCCCATTCCAGGTTTCCGGTGCGGAAGAACCAGTCGCCGCCGTCCTGCGCCAGGGCCTCGTGTTCGGAGATTCCGGCGACGTTGAGTTCGTGGTAGGCGAGCGGATTCTTCTTGTGCGAATTGATCCAGGCGAAGGAGGTCCCCGTGGTGCCCGCGCCCGGCGCTGTGCGCTCGAACACCGTTACGTGGGCGCCGGCGAGCGCCAGTGATCTGGCGGTGCTCGCGCCGATGATTCCCAGTCCGACGATCGCGACTCGCATGTGCTCTTTCCTCACTTTTCCACGGTGGACAGGCTGTTGGCGGCATCGGGCCCGGTGTCGGTGCCGGGGCCGGGTTCGGGGCCGGAACCGACGCCGGGTTTCCTGTGGAGGCCGGGTACGAGCAAGACCAGCAGCGCGACGACGGAGGCCGCGATGCCGTAGACCGCGTAGGGAACGGTCGTATCGGCGAACTGGGCGAGGGCGCAGCCCGCGATGCCGGCGAGCATGCTGCCCAGCGCGGCGACGGGCCGCAGCGCGAAGCGTTTGCGGAGCAGATAGCCGACGAAGATCGGGGCTGCCAAGGTGGCGGCCGAGTAGGCGTAGCTGGCGACGAGCCAGTCCAGCGCGCTGGGGAAGACGATGGCGAGCGCGGCGGCGAGGAGGGCCACCACGACGGTGAACATGCGGGAGAGCGACACCGTTTCGCGGTCGCCCCTGGTACGGCCGAACACGTTCTGGTGCAGATCGCGGATGATGTTCGCGACGACCGACTGCAAGGCGGCGCCGGTGGTGGAGATGATCGTGGCGACGAGGAACGCACCGTAGATGACCAGCAGTGTCGCCGGCAGGCGGGTGATCAGCCAGCCCGCCGCGTCCTCGGGGTTGCCGAGTCCGGGATTCATCGCGCGGACCGCGAGGCCGATACAGCCCGCGTACAGGCCGCCGACGAGGATCGTCAGCCCGGAGAGGACCAGTCCGCGGCGGGCGTCGGAGACCTTCTTCGTGGCGAAGACCCGCTGGTAATACAGCTGGTTGGTGAGCGTGCCCGGGACGATGGCCGCCACCCACAGCCATATCTGCTCTCCCCCGGCGGCGGTGATCCCGCTCGGCTGCCACAGGCCGTCGGGCACCTTGCTGGTGATGCCGCCCCAGCCGCCCGCCAGGTATATCGCGTAGCCGGCGACGAAGAGCGACATCGCTATCTTGAAGATGCCGAAGATGAAGTCGGTCCAGACCACCGAGGTGAGTCCGCCGGGCAGGACGAATATCAGCGAGCCCACCATGATCGCCACGATGAGGATGTTGGCGTGGATTCCGGTGAGTTCGCCGAAGAGCTTGGCGAAGGCGACGAATTGGGTGGCGAGCCAGCCGAAGGGCACGATCAGCGCCGCGATGCCGGCGACGCCGGTGACCGCTTTGCTGGTGCCGAAGAGTTTGCTGACGATGTCGGGGACGGTGGTGAACTTCTGCTCGCGCAGCCAGCGCGCGATCAGGGCGAGGCCGAGGAATCCCAGCAGGACGCAGCCCTCATAGGCGAAAACGGACCAGCCCGACGCGTAGGCGATGCCCACGTGGGCGATCAGCACCCCGCCGCCGACAGCGGTGGCGAACTGCGTGATGACGACGACGCCGAGCGGGAGCGATTCGGGGGCCGCGAGCCAGTCGGCGGAGCTTTTCGCACGCTTGCCGAAATACATCGACAGCAGTGCGCCCAACGCGATGATCAGCAGGCTCGCGATGACGATGGCGATGATCTGGCCGGTCGAGTTTCTGGGCATGGCCTGCCTCCGTGGGGCATGACGGGACCAGCACGCGCGGTCCGGGAACGCCGCGCGCGTGTTGGGGGATGTGGGACTTGTGCTGGTTATGCTCCCTGCGTGAACCGCTGCGGGTTCAGTTCGCCGATGTCGTGCTCCGTCTTTCCGCGCAGCGCCAGATCGGCAGCGATCTCCCCGAATACCGGGGCGAGTTTGAAGCCGTGTCCGGAGAATCCGGTGAGAACGGTGGCGTTCGCCGCCCCGGGAAGCGGGCCGACGACGGCGTGTTCGTCGGGCGTGAAGCCCTCCGCGTAAGTGCCGATGCGCACGGGTTGCGGCACCAGTCCGGGAAGAAGCCGCGCGACCGCCGCGGAGGCCGCTTGCGCGAATTCGGGGGCCGCGCTGCGCGGAAGTCCGTCCGGGCTGTCGATGACGGGCCAGCCGAGGTGGTGCGGCACGATCTTCACGGCGACCCCGTCGAGCAGGGGAAAGCAGGAGAATCCGGCCTCGGGGTGCCGCCGGATCGCGATCGGCAGCCGTTCGGGCCGGTGTGCGGCTACGTCGCGCGCGGCGAACCAGCACGCGGTGATCAGCCGGGGCTCCACCGGGATCGCGGCCGACGGGCCCAGCGCCGTGGCCCAGGGCCCGGGGGTGAGGACGACGTGGTCGACCGTGTGCGTCTCGCCGCCGGCCCGCAGCCGCCAGCCTCCGGGGGTCTCTTCGAAGCCCTCGACCGGGGTGTAGGAGAGGATCCTCGCCCCTGCCTCTTCCGCCGCGTCGAGCGCGCCCTGGACGGACGGCTCGGGGCGCAGGACGCCGGCGTTCGGGTCGAGAAGGGCGATTTCGCCGGGGTCCAGGCGGTGTTGGGGAAAGCGCCACGCCGCGCTCGCGCTGTCGAGAATGTCGTGCGGAAGTCCCGTCTCCTCCGCGCAGCGGCGCACCGCGAGCACATCGGGTTCGTCCGGCGCACCGATGGTCAGTCCGCCGCACATGGTCAGCAGTTGCCTGCCGCTGACGGCCTCCAGTTCCCTCCACAGTTCTCCCGCGCGCCGCAGAAGCGGCACATAGGAGCCGCCTTCCTTGTAGGCGGTGCGGAAAATGCGGGATTCGCCCGCGGAGGCACCACGGTCGTGGCCCCGTCCGTAGCGGTCGAAGGCGAGGACTTCCGCGCCGCGGGCGGCGAGTTGCCACGCTGCCATGGCGCCGATGACGCCGGTTCCGATGATCGCGACACGAGGTGCCGAAGCCGGGACAGGGGGTGCCGAAGCCGTCATGAAAGCTCCTTCGGGAAACGGCGCGGCCTCACCCGGCGCTTGTGAGGTCACACGTGTGACATGAATGCCTGGACGACAGGCTCCGGTCCGTTCTCAGTCCGCGCGGACGGACTGCTCGATGTAGAAATCCATCAGCCCGGGGCGCATCAGAAACGCCGCCGATTCGGCCAGCTCGCCGTTCTCCAGCCAGGTGAGCCTGCGTTGCCGGAGCAGGGGGGTCCCGGGCTCGCAGGCGAGCAGTTCAGCGGTCGGCAGGTCGAGCAGAAAGGGGTCGAGATACATCCGCGAGGTGGCGAGCGGAACTCCCTGCCTGCGGAAATAGGGAATCATGGTGAGGTGCGCCAGGTCCTCGTCGAGGAGATGAGGGGCGAGCGCGAAGGGCACCGTCGCGTATTCGAGGGCGATGGGGGTTTCCTCGACATCGAACTTGCGGCGAATCAGGTGGATGACGGGGGTGTCGTCGGGGAGGCCCGGCACCGGGGGTGTGACCTTGGAGGCTGGGACGACCGAGGCGCTGTACACCTCGTGCCGCCCCGGAATCTCCGGACCGGACAGTCGTGGGTTGACGAACCTGAGCAGGTTTTCCTGACGCACGCCGTCCGCCACGAAAGTGCCCCGTCGCCGGTGCCGTTCGACGAGGCCGGCCTGGGCCAGTTCGTGCAGGACCCGCTGCGCGGTGGCGCGGCCGACCCCGTACTGCTCCTGCAACTCGGCCTCGGTCGGCAACCGGGAGCCGGGCGGCAGTTCTCCGGAGCGGATACGGCCCTCGAACTCGTTCCGGATCCGGAGGTACAGCGGCGCTGTCATGGATTGACCGTAGTAGTCGCTCAATTGACCGGTCAATACCCGGGCGACGTTCGGCCAGCGGTGATTTGCCGAGGTGGGGCGGGACCGGGCCGGCCGCTGTCCGCCGGGCGTCCTAGCCGACCTGAGCGGTCGAGGCGAGCACCACCTCGCGCAGTGTGACGCGCTGCGGCTGCTGGTAGGCGAAGAGGACGGCGGCGGCCACGTCCTCGGGGACGAGCAGCTCGATCGAGTCCTTGAACGCCTGGTATCCGGCCTTGACCCCCTCGTGGGTGGTCTGCGCGAGGATGTCGGTCTCCACGGAACCGGGGGCGACGATGATGACGCGCACCCCCTGCCCGGAGACCTCGGCGCGCAGGCTCTCGGACATGCCCTGCACGGCGAACTTGGTGCCGCTGTAGACCGTGTGGTTGGGGTAGACGTTGCGGCCCGCCACGGAGCTGACGTTGATGATGGTGCCGTGCCGCCGCTCGACCATGCCGGGCAGCACGGCGCGCACACCGTTGAGGAGCCCGTGGACGTTGACGTCGACCATCCGCTGCCACTGCTCGGTCGGCTGGTCGGCGATGAACCCCAGGAACATCTGGCCCGCGTTGTTGACGATCAGATCTGCCGGCCCGTACCGCGCCTCGGCCTCCTGGACGGCGGCGGTGACGGCCTCGGCGTCGCTGACGTCGACGGATCGGCACAGCGCGTCCGGCAGGCCGAGCGCCTCCATCTCCTCGACGCGGCGGGCCAGGAGCAGCAGCGGGTGGCCCGCCTCGGACAGGGTGCGCGCGACGGCGGCGCCGATGCCCACGCTCGCGCCGGTGACGATGGCCAGCGGCGGTCTGTCGGTGTCTGCGGTCATGTCCGTATCGAGTCCTCGGGCGCGGAAGGAAGCGGCGTGGGGCGGGGCGGGGCGGGGCGGGGCGGGGCGGGGCGGCCCTACGGTATGCGAACCGGGCCGCCCCGCACAGGGGGAGGGATCCGTTCGGCGCGGGGAGGACCGGCCGGGCGGCTAGCCGCTCCTCGTCAGGGGGAAGGAGGCCCTGTTGAGGACGTCCGCCCAGTGCCGGATACCGGGCTTCTGTTTCGAGGGGCCGCTGATACTCAGCGCGCCGACGACACGGCCCTCGTGGCCCAGCGCCGTGGCCAGGGAGTCCCAGCCGTCGGCGCTGTGGTGGACGAGGCCGGAGCGCCGCACGCTGGTGACGTTCTCCAGCGGCGTCCCCCGGCCGGGCGCCGGAAAGGCGCGGTGGCCGAGGCGGTGCAGCGCCGCCAGGAGCACGCGGCCCGCCGCTGTCCTGGTCGGCTCCCGATGGGCCAGGATGCCGACGGCGGGAGTGCGTTGTTCCGGTGCGCAGACCATGTCCACGAGTTCGCACCGCAACCGGGCGGCGGACAGCAGGCGCGGCAGGTGCAGTGCCGCGACGTGTCCGCCCGCCTCGTCCCGCACGCTCAACAGCAGGTCCCTGCCCGGGGAGCCGGACAGCTTGTCCGCGCCGCCTGCCGGGACGCCGCCGTCCCCGGCCGTCCGGGCGGCCACGGTCAGTTCGTACCTGCCGTATCCGGCGCGGTGGACCAGTCCGTGCGCCTCGGCCTGGGCCAGGAGTTTGTTGGTCTGGGAGGCGCCGAGGCCCGCGCGTTCGGCGATCACACCGAGGCGGTGGATGCCCGGACTCTCCCGCTCCAGTGCCGACATGGCCGCGAGCAAGGCGAACCCCCGCTCCGCGCTCATGAGCGGGACCCGTCGCGCTGTACGCCGTTGTGCCGGGTGGAGTGCCGGGTGAGGTGCCCTGTGGGGTACCGGAAGTCGCGCCCCGTGGGGTGGCCGGGGCCGGGTGCGAGCTTGTGACCCGCACGGTCGGTGCCGCGACGTGCTGCCTGCCGTTTCGTCATCGGTAAACACCTTTGGTCGTCGACAGGGACGAAGCCTCTCACGACGACTCCGGGTGTCCGCGAGGACTTTGCACATTCGCGCCATGACCAACTTGACGCCCGCCAACTTGACGCCCGCCACAGAAATGTCCACCTTTCACTTTTCCGTGCGCGGAAAAGTCCCGCCATCCGGGGTGACGCCCCCTTGCGCGGGCGGCGGGGGTGTCGGAGGGTGACCAATCGACGGCAAAACCGTGCACACCGAAGTCCCAGTTTCCGGGTAATCCACGGGGAAGGCGGACATGCGAGTTTCTCTTGTTTCCGTGCCATGGCAGCTGCTCGCCACGCCTTCCCTTCCGCTCGGCGCTCTCAAGGCCCGGACCCGCGCATGCCGCAATCACCACGAGATCCGGACGCGCCACGCGAACCCGCACCGTCCCGAATATCTACGGGAAGCCAGCGGCGGTCCCCTCGCCCCGGAGTGCTTCGACTACTTGGCCAATACCGGGGTGTGGCACGGCATGGGCGACCGGGTGTTCACCCCGGCGCTCCACGGAGCCGGGAACCGGCGCCGGGAGCATTACCGGAGTTACCCGGCCGAGCACGGTGTGGACCCCGGCGAGCCCGAGGGCACGGCCACCCGTGCCGTCCGCTTCATCTCCGCGCCGGCCCGGGAGACCGTGGCCGCCGGGCCCGGGGTCATCGGCTTCAGCAGCACCTTCCAGCAGAACGTGCCCTCCCGCGCGGCGGCCAGGTCCGTCGAGGGACCGGCGCCCGGCACGCCCGCGCTCTTCGGCGGCGGCTGCTGCGAGGCGCCGGTGGGCCCGGCCATCGCGCGGAACTTCCCGTTCGTCGGCCACGTCATCAGCGGCGAGGCCCGGCGCTCTTATGTGGAATTCCTCGGACATCTCGAGGGACTGCGCGCCGTGGAAGAGGTCGGGAGGATTTCCTGGACGGCGGAGGAAGGCAGCACGGTGACGAACGCCTTCGGCGCCCCGTCGGCAATGGGCGAGATTCCCTGCCCCGAGTTCGACACCTGTTTCCAGAAACTCGAAGAAAGGCCGCTCAGGCCGTCCGTGAAACCGACCCCGTTCTACGAGGCGGCCTTTGGCTGCTGGTGGGGTGAAAAACACACCTGCCCGTTCTGCGGCCTCTACGGGTTGACAATGAAGTTCCGCTCCCGTCCTCCGGAACGGGTCAGGACGCGCCTGGGGGACCTGGTGCGGCGCCATCAGATCCCCGACATCGTCACCGTTGACAACATTCTCGACATGGAGTATTCGAAGACGCTCCTGCCGGAACTCGCGGGCGCCGACATGGACCTGAATCCCTATTGCGAGATCTCTCGCGACCGGGTCCTCGCGCCCGGTGCCGACGGCACCGGCACCGGCACCGGCGCCCGCACCCGCACCCGCACCCGCACCCGCACCCGCACAGGCGCCCATACCCGCGCCCCCGGCCCCGGCCGCGCCCGCCGACGCCGGGCCGGTCTGCTTCAGCGGCGGCCCTCACCGACCCCAGACCCTTGCGCTCGTCCGCGCCCTGCGGGAGCACACCGCGCGGGCCGAGCACCTCACTTGGCGGGCCCGCCTGGGGAGCCGGGCCACGCTCGCGGCATGGCGGGCGCACTTCAGGCCCGGCCTCCCGCACTGCCGGCGCGGCCCCGGCTTCGTCCTCGTCCTCGTCCTCGTTCATGACGCCCGGCCCGCGGCTTCTCCGGCGGGGACCGAAACCCCGGCCGGATGAAGGGAACTCCCCGCATCCCGCTCCCCATCGAGGTGCCGGGCCACGGCTGAGCCCTCGGTACACCCGGCCGCACCGCCCGCCGGCGCCTGCCCCCGAACTCGTCGTCGGAGCGCCCTGCACGGCTCCACGACGGCCCCCGACCCCTCGCAGAGAGGAGAACGCCATGCGTTACATCCACTGATGCGTTGGCTGTCGCGGCCACGCCCACGCGGGCGTGGCCGCGGCACAGGCTCCGCACGTGCGCACCACGTGCGAGTCCCACGTGCGAATCCCCCGAGCTACCTCCTGGGGCGATCTCCAAGGCAGTCCCCAGAGCGATTCCCTGGGGCACGAGGCAGAGAGGCTGGTCATGACGGGAGCGACGCAGACACCGCGGGACCCGCTCTACGACCCGTTGGCTCCGGCGGTCATCGCTGCCCCGCACCCCTACTACCGGCGACTCCGGCAGCACAAGAGGGTCTACTGGCACGCGCAGCTGGACTCCTGGGTGCTGACCGGATACGCGGAGTGCCGTCAGGTCCTCGGCGACACGACCGCCTTCGGCTCGGACTTCCGCCGGGTCGGCGAGGACATCCCCGAGGCCCAGCTGAGCGTGCAGTCCCTCGACCCGCCCGAGCACGGCGCGATCCGGCATCTGCTGGTCTCCGCGCTGCACGCCCGCTCCCCCGCGTCCATGGCGGAGGCGACGGCGAGGCTCGCGGAGCGGCAGGTGGCCGGACTACGGGACAGCGGCCATCCCGTCGACCTCGTCAGCGAGTTCGCCCGGCCTCTCGCGCTGCGCACGATGTGCGGATTCCTCGGCGTGGAACCGCCCGACGGGCCCTGGTTCGAGGAGATGTCCAACGCGATCGTCCGCAGCATGGACGCCGGGCTGGACCCCGCACGCGCCGAGCCCGGCACCAAGGCCAGGGGCGAGCTGAGCCGGATGGTCGGCGACTGGCTGGAAACGGCCGGTGGCGACGGCTTCCTGGGCGCGGCGCGTGCGGCCCGCGACAGCACGGCACCCGCGGCCGACCGCGGGAGCACGCCGCGCGCGGCCGGCGAGGGCACGCCCGGCGTGCCCGAGACCGTGCTGGCGAACTCGCTGCGCGCGGTGCTGCACGCGGGCTACGAGTCGGTCAGCCGCCTGCTGGGCAACGCGCTGGCCCGCCTGGTGGCCGAGCCCGCGCTGCTGGCCCCCGTCGGCGGCGGCGCCCCGTCGAAGGGTGGCGCCCCACCGGAGGCGCTGGACGCGCTGGTCGACGAGCTGCTGCGGCTGGAGGGCCCCGTGCAGGCGGACGCCCGGGTCTGCGTCAGCGACACCGACGTCGGGGAGGAGCGCGTACGGCGCGGCGAGGTCGTCGTACTGATGCTGGGGGCCGCCAACCGCGACCCGGAGGTGTTCGCCGCCCCCGACACCGTCGGCCTCAACCGGCGCCGGGGCGTCCACCTGGCCTTCGGGCGGGGCGCCCACGCCTGTCTGGGCGCCGCCTTCGCCACCTTGCAACTGCGCGCCGTGCTGAGCGCGCTCGGCGACGCGGGCCTCGTCCTCACCGCCCGGGGGCCCGCGGTGTACGAACCGACAGCCACCCTGCGCGGGCTGCGGTCCCTGCCCGTGTCCGTCAGCGCTCCGGCGGCGAGGCCGCACGCGCACCGCACCGCGTGAAGGGAACACTCCCCGTGTCCACAGCCCTTGCCCGGCGCGCGCTGATCGGCGTGGCCGCCTTGCTGCTGACCTGTCTGGCGTGGCAGCCGTCCGCCGCGGCCCCTCCGCCGGACGCCCCGCCCGCAGGCCCCGCGTCCTCCTCCGGCAGCCCCGCGTCCTCCTCCTCACCGGGGCTCGCCGAGCGGCTGGAGTCCGGGGTGACGGGGCCCAAGGTCGCCCGGCATCTGCGGGCCTTGCAGGACATCGCCGATGCCGAGGGCGGCAACCGGGGCTACGCGCGCCCCGGGTTCACCCGCTCGGCGGCCTACGTCAGCGGGCAGCTCACCGACGCCGGATACAAGGTCACCCGGCAGTCCGTCCCGTACACCGACTTCGATGTACGGAAGGAAGACCTGTCGGTTCAGGCGGGCGGCGGCAACCGGAAGGTGCGGGCGCTGATGACGCGCTTCACGCCGTCGACAGCCAAGGAGGGCATCGACGCGCGGGCGGTGTCGCTGCCCGAGGGGCGGACCGGCTGCCAGGTCTCCGACTACGACGGGGTTCCGGTGAAGGGCGCCGTGGTCGTGCTCGCGCGCAACGCCTGCGGTTTCGGCCACCAGCAGAAGACGGCCGCCGAAGCGGGCGCCGTCGCCGTGCTCCTCTCCTATCCGACGCCCTCGCCCCGCAACATCTACCGGCTCATCGGCATGCCGGCCTCGGACTTCGTCCTCCCCATGGCCTCGGTCTCCCAGGAGGACGGGGAGCGGCTGGCACGCGAGGCGGCGCACGGCGACGCACGGGTCCACCTCACCCTGCGGGCGCGCGACATCGAGCGGACGACGGTGAATCTCATCGCCGAGACCCGTGGCGGCGACCCGGACGACGTGGTGCTGATGGGCGGCCACCTCGACAGCGTGCCCGAGAGCCCCGGCATCAACGACAACGGTTCGACGGCGGCGACCGTCCTCCAGACCGCCCTCGAACTCGCGCCCCACCAAGGCGCGGTACGCAACAAGGTCCGCTTCATGTGGTGGGGCGCCGAGGAACTCGTCAACATCGGCTCCAGCTACTACGTCGACCGGCTCTCCGAGCCGGAGCGGCAACGGATCGCGGCCGTCATCAACGGCGAGCTGCTCGCCCCCTCCAACCACGCCCGCTTCGTCTGGGATCCGGGCTCCGGCGGCGGCCACGCGCTCGCCGGGCTGTTCACCGGGTACTTCGACCGGCACCAACTCCCCTACGACATCCAGGACCCGAGCGCCATCGGCTCCGATCATCTGGCGTTCGAGGCGGTAGGCATTCCGACCGGCGGCATCGACGGCGGCAACCTCGGCGTGAAGACACCGGAACAGCAGGCCCGTTACGGGGGCCACTCCGGGCAGATGTTCGATCCTTGCTATCACCAGACGTGTGACCGGCTCGACCGCATCGACCGCCGGGTGCTCGGCCAGAACGCGCCCGCCCTCGCCTGGGTCGTCGGCCATCTGGCCACGGACGATTCCGCCGTACGGTCCGTCCGGCAGCCCTCGGGGAGGAGGTGAGCGCCGATCTCAAGGACTCCGGACTCACGCCGCCGCCCGCCCTCGACGACCGGCGGATCGGCGGTGAACACCCGCTCGCAGCCAGGAGAGACGCATGCCCCGCGCACTCACGGACGCTCTGGACACGTCCACGCGACACGCACCGGACCCGCACGCCCACCCGGCGGCCGTGCGGCTCGCTCCCGTCTTCGACGCCGAACGGCTGCGCGCCGAACTTGAGATCCTCACCGGTGACAGCTGGCGGCGGCAGCGGGCCTACTCCGAGGCGGGGGCGAGCGACGAACACCCCGCCGACTGGCGGGTCCTGGCGCTGCGCAGCCCCGGCGGGGACCCCGCGCGTACGGACGCCGGAGGCCCCGGCCCGCTCCCCTACCGCGACACCCCCTGGCTGGAGCGCGCCCCGTACTTCGCGGAGATCCTCGCCTCGCTGCCGCCCGGGCTGCGGGCGGCGCGGCTGATGTCGCTGGGGGTGGGCGCTTCGGTCGAAACGCACCGGGACACGCCGCTGGGCTTCACCAAGGGCACGGTGCGGCTGCACATCCCCGTGACGACCAACGAGGGCGCGGTGCTCGTCCTGGACGGGGAGGCCTGCCGGTGGCAGCCGGGCACCTTCTGGTACGGCGACTTCTCGCGCCCGCACTCCGTCGCCAACCACGGCGAGTACGCGCGGGTGCACCTCGTTCTCGACCACGCGGTGAGCCCCGCGCTGTTCGGCCTCTTCCCGCCCGGCTTCGCCGAAGAGGTCGGCCTGGCGAACGTCCTGTTCGAGCGGCCGGAGGTCCCGCTGGGGCCCGTCGAGCGGGCCACCTTCGCCTGCGGGTTCACGGTGCCGGCCGACTTCCGGCACTGGTGGGGCGAGGCGCTGGACGAGACGGCCGACGGGCCGGGCGACACCGAGGCAGCTGTCGTGCCCCGGCCTGACGGCCTCTTCCTGACCGAGGCCGAGGCCGAGGCGGACGTCGGGGAAGGGGACGTCGGGGAAGGGGACGTCGGGGAAGGGGACGGGGGCAGGCGCGACGGGCCGGGCATCGGGCTGGTCCATGTCGGCGGCGGGGAGTTCCGGCTCCAGGGGTGGACGCAGGAGCGGACCCTCCACCTGGACCGCGCGGCACGCACCGTCCGCTTCACCGTCCGCGACGGGTCCTCCCGCCGCACCTGCGAGCATCCGATGACGCCGAAGGTGTGAGGGGGGTACCAGGGGCGGAGGCGGAGCAGCTCGGGCCCCGCCGCCTCGTCACTCTCTTCGCGCGGGCCCCAGCGGAGCGGCCTCGCGGAAGCCGCCCTCGTGGTGGACCAGGCCGGTCGGGCCGCCCTCGCCACCGCTGTCCTCCACCTCGCCGACGACGAGCAGATGGTCGCCGATCTCCCTCAGCAGCGTGGTGCGCGCGGTGAGCCAGAGCGGCGCCGCGTCGAGGAGCGGCAGCCCGCCTGGCCCCGGCGTCCACGGCACACCCGCGAACCTGTCGACGCGGCTGCGCGCGAACTGTTCCGCCAGGGCCTCGTTCCCCGGCCCCAGCACATGGACCGCGAAGCGCTCGGCCGCGCGTACCGCCCGCACGGTGGAGGCGGAGAGGCCCAAATAGAAGGAGACGAGCGCCGGTTCGAGCGACACGGAGGTGAAGGAGGTCGCCGTGAAACCGGCGGGCCCGGGGACGGTGATGACGGTGACCCCGGCAGCGTGCTGGCGCAGGGCGCGGCGCAGCGTCCCCGCCGGGTCGGCGGCGGAGCTCTGCGGTTTCGCGGCATACGCCGACGGGTGGGCCGTGTGGTGGGTGGAGACGCTCACGCCTTCCCCTCTCGTGTTCCGGTCGGCGCGGTCGGTCCGGTCGGTCCGGTCGGTCCGGTCGGTCCGGTCTCGACGGTCAGTACCGGCGGGGCCGACGGCCCGCCCCGCAGGCGTTCGAGCCACAGCACGAGGGTGGCCGCCGTGCTGCGGTGCGACGCGTCGTTGAGGACGTCGTGCCGGCCCTCGCGCAGCACGCCCAGCGTGGCCAGCGGCAGCCGTGCGGCCAGGGCGCGGGCCTGGGTGAGGGGTGTGACGGGGTCGGCCGCGCCGTGCAGCACCAGCACGGGCAGCGCGGTGTGCGCCTCGCCGCGCAGCCGGTCGGGTACGGGGGTGTTGAGGGCGCCCCGCTCGAAGGAGGCATCGGCCGTCAGCCGGGCCCGGTGGGTCGGGCAGGCGGAACGGGCGTCGAGTTCGCTCTCCCAGGCGGCCTCGGCCCCGCTCCCTCCGCCGTCCGTTCCGGCCGCAGGGGCGTCGGCCGAAGCCGGTCCGTCCCCCGGCGCGGCTCCGGCCGCCGGCGCGGCTCCGGCGACGACCACACCTGCGAGGGGCAGTCCGGGCAGGGCCGGAACAGCCGCCGTGTGCAGGGCCTGGAGCGCGCCCGTGTCGCTGCCGACGAGGACCAGCGGCGCGGCCGGTTCGTCACCGGTGGCCGGCCGGATCACGGCCGCCGCCTCTTCGGGACCCGCGTCGGGCGGGAGCTCCAGCGCGTGCACCACATAGCCGTCGGCGGCCAGCCGCCGCCCGAAGCGCTCGTAGACGCCGGGGTGTTCGCCCCGGCCGGGCAGCACGAGCAGCGTGCCGCGCGGTGCGACGGCGGGCGGCGGGTACCAGGCGGTGGCCTCCTGCTCGGGTACGGGTACGGGTACGGGTGCGAGTGCGGGCTCTGTCATCGGGCGCTCCCAGCGGTGACGGAGGCGGAGGCCGTGGCCGTGGCGCGGTGGGCGAGTTCCTGGCGTACGAGGGGCAGCAGGTGCCTGCCGTAGTCGACGGCGTCGTCCAGCGGGTCGTATCCGCGGATCAGCAAGGTGGTGACGCCGATGTCGACGTAGTCGAGCAGGGCGCGGGCGACGGTCTCCGGGGTGCCCACCAGCGCGGTGGTGTTGCCGCCCGCGCCGCTGGCGGTCGCCGTGGGGGTCCACAGGGCCCGGTCGTGCAGGTCCTTGCGGGCGGCGGCGGCCAGCAGCCGCTGGGACCCGGCGTTCTGCGGGCCGGCGTCGGAGGCTCCGACCCGCTGCTGGCGGACCTGGTCGAAGAAGGGGCTTCCCACTCCGGACTGGATGGTCTCCAGGATGCGGTGCGCCCGCTCCCACGCGGCGTCCTCGGTCGGGCCGAGGATGGGCCGGAAGGAGACGCTGATGCGCGGCGGTGTGGACCGCCCGGCCGCTTCGGCCGCCGCCCGTACGGCGGCGATCTGTTCGGCGGTCTCGGCCAGCGGCTCGCCCCACAGGGCGAAGACGTCGGCGTGTGCGCCGCCCACCCGGTATGCGGCCTCGGAGGAGCCGCCGAAGTACAGCGGTATCCCGCTCTCCCGGTGGGGCAGCACGGCGGGGGCGTAGTCCTCGAAGCGGTAGTGCGCACCGGAGTGGCTGAAGGGCTCGGTGCTGCTCCAGGCGCGGCGCAGGATGCCGAGGTATTCGTCGGTGCGCTCGTAGCGCTCGTCCTTGCCGAGATAGTCGCCGTCGCGGCGCTGTTCGGTGTCGTTGCCGCCGCTGATGGTGTGGACGGCGACGCGGCCCTCGGTGAACTGGTCGAGGGTCGCGAAGGTCCGCGCGGCCAGGGTGGGTGCGACGAATCCGGGGCGGTGGGCGACGAGCAGCCCGAGCCGTTCGGTGCGGGCCGCCACGTGCGCGGCGACCTGGGTGCCGTCGGGGCGGCCCGAGCTGTATCCGATGAGGACCCGGTCGAAGCCCGCGTCCTCGTGCGCGCGGGCGAACCGGACGGTGTACGCGGGGTCGATCAGCGGGCCTTGGCCGGGCCGGGTCTCGGAGGAGTCCTGGGTGCCGATCATGCCGATGAACTCGATGTCGGGCGGGGTCATGGGCGCGTGCCTCTCTGTCTGGATCTGTCTGGGCTGTGGGCCGGTGGGGCTCTGCGGGGTGGGATCAGGCCGGCGCGGGGCCGGGCGCCGCGCGGTCGAGGGCCCGGCGGCCCGCATCCGCGAGGGCCGCGTCGTCCTGCGGGGTGTGGACGCGGGAGCAGAGCACGTCGCGGTAGTGGCGTTGCAGCGGATTGGCGCGGGTCAGCCCGTGGTTGCCGGTGAGGGTGAGGGCCTGCTCCACGGCGGAGACGGCGGCGCGGGTGCCCAGGACCTTGGCGGTTCCGGCATGTGCCGCGGCCTCCTCGGCGGCGGCGCCGCCCGTGTCGAGGCGGGCGGCGAGCGCTTCCACCAGGGTCCGGGCGCCGGTCAGCCGCGCCTCGATCTCTCCGACTGCGGTCTGGAAGCGCGGCAGGGTCGCCAGCGGGGCGCCGAGTGCCGTGGGAACGCGCTCGTGCAGGAAGCGGGTCAGCCAGTCGCGGGCCGCGGAGGCGACGCCCAGGTAGAGGGCGGTCAGGCCGAGCGCGTTCCAGGCTCCGGTCGCCGGGTCCGGCCGGGCTCCGGGGGTATCGCCGGGCACGTCGAGGCCGATGACGTCGTCCGCCTCGACGCGGACGCCGTCCAGGACCACGTCGTCGCTGCGGCTGGCGCGCAGCCCGACATGATCCCAGGTCTCCTCGACGCGCAGCCCCGGGCTGCCGGAGCGGACGACGAACGTGCCGACGCGCACGGGGTCTTCGTCGGTACGGGCGAACACCAGCATCCGGCTGAGCCCGACGGCGCCGGTGGAGTAGATCTTGCGGCCGGTCAGCGTCCAGTGCCCGTCGTGGCGGCGCGCCGTGGTGGCGGGCAGCCCGCCGCGCACCGGGCTGCCGAGTTCGGGCTCGACGCGCAGCGCGTTCACCAGCGCCGGGGCGCGCCCTGACTCGGCCAGCAGCTGGGCGTAGGAGGCGGCGGGCCAGCGGGGGCCGCGGGCCTCCTCGGCGTGGGCGAACAGGGTCATGGCGGTGACGAGGGCGACGGCGGGGTCCCCGGCGCCCAGTTCGCGCAGGATGCGCACGGTGTCCGCGAGCCCGGCGCCGTGGCCGCCCCAGCGGGTGCCGACGGTGGCGGTCAGCAGCCCGGCCTCGTGCACGAGGCCGAAGCCCTCGGTGGGGAAGCTCGCGTCGCGGTCGTGCTCGGCGGCACGCTCGGCGAGGGCCGCACGGAGGGCGGGCAGCTGGTCCAGGTCCACCGGCGGCAGCGCGGAACCGGCGTCCTCGGTAGGGCTGTTGAGGGCGTGGGGGGCGTGGCTCGTGAGGGAGGTCATCGGGTCTCCGGCCGGTCGGTGTCTGCGTCGGTCGATACGTCGGAGGGCGCGTCGTGGGATACGTCCGGGGATACGTCGCTGGATACGGAAGCGCGGGCCAGGAGGCGGGGCGGCCGGTGGACGGTGACCGGGGGTGGCTCGCCCTCGTAGCGCTCCGCCTGGACGAGGGCGTGCTGTCCCGTGCTGCCCTGGCTGAGCCGGGAGCTGGGGACGTCGGCGGTGAGGGTGTTGGGATTGCCGTGCGCGCACAGCGGGGCGCCCTCGTCGCCGTCCCGCGGTACGGGGCCGGAGTCCTGCGGTACGGGATCGAACCAGGCGCCGGTGGGCAGCCGTACGACACCCGGCCGCAGCCCCTCGTGCAGCAGGGCTCCGGCGAGTACGGCGCCACGGTCGTTGAAGAGCCGGACGACGTCCCCGTCGCCGATGCCGCGGGCGCGGGCGTCGTGCGGGTGCAGCTCCACGGCCTCGCGTCCGGCGACCTTCCCGGCGAGGCTGACCGCTCCGGTGTCGGACTGGCTGTGCAGGCGGGTGGCGGGCTGGTTGGCGATCAGCAGCAGCGGGTGGCGGGCGGCGGCGGGGCTGCCGGGCCACTCGTCGGGGGCGAGCCAGGAGGGGTGTCCTGGGCAGTCCGGCAGCTTCAGTGCGGCCAGCGCGGCGCTGAAGATCTCGATCCGGCCGCTCGGAGTGTCCAGCGGGTGCCCGGCAGGGTCGCGGCGGAAGTCCTCGAAGAGCGTGAACTCCTCGGTGTCGCCCGGCAGTTCGTACTCCTCCTCGGCCCAGAACCGGTCGAAGCGAGGCGGGGGCTCTCCGGCGGCGGCGCGCTCCTCGCGCCAGGTGCCGTAGAGGTGCTGGAGCCACTGGCGCGGTGTGCGGCCTTCGGTGAAGCGGTCGGCGAAGCCCAGGCGGGCCGCCAGTCCGGCCAGGATCCCGTAGTCGTCGCGGGCCTCTCCGACCGGGTCGAGGGCCTGGTGCATGGCGATCAGATGGGTGTCCCGGCGCCCGCCGCCGATGTCCTCGCGCTCCAGGGAAGTGGTGGTCGGCAGCACGAGGTCCGCGTGGCGTGCGGTGGCCGTCCAGTGCGGCTCGTGGACGAGGACGGTGTCGGGCCGGGCGAAGGCACGGCGCAGCCGTCCCAGGTCCTGGTGGTGGTGGAAGGGGTTGCCGCCCGCCCAGTGCACCAGCCGGATGTGGGGGTAGGTGCGGCGCTCGCCGTCGTAGTCGTAGCTCTCGCCGGGGTGCAGCAGCATGTCGGAGACGCGCGCGCAGGGGATGAAGTCCGCGACGGGGTTGGGGCCTTGGGGCAGCGTCGGCAGGCGCAGTTGGGGGCCGTGGTCGCCGACGTCGCCCATGGAGCCGTAGCCGTGGCCGAAGCCGCCGCCGGGCAGGCCGATCTGGCCGAGCATCGCGGCGAGCGCCAGTGCGGCCCACACCGGCTGTTCGCCGTGCTGCGCGCGCTGGAGCGACCAGGTGACGGTGACCAGGGTGCGGGTCGCCGCCATCCGCCGGGCCAGCCGCACGATGTCCCCGGCCTCCAGCCCGCACAGCTCGGCGGCCCACCGGGCCGACTTGGGGGTGCCGTCCGCGCGCCCGTCGAGGTAGCGCGCGAAGGTGTCGAAGCCGGTGGTGCAGCGGTCGAGGAAAGTGCGGTCGTGCAGGTTCTCGGTGAGCAGGGTGTGGGCGAGGCCGAGCATCAAGGCGGTGTCGGTGGCGGGACGTACGGGGTACCAGGTGGTGTCCAGCTCCTCGGGCAGGTCCGCGCGCAGCGGGCTGACGAGGGCGACGTGGGTGCCGGAGGCGGCGAGCGCCGCCAGGCGCTCCGGGGTGCGGTGCTGGGTGACGCCGCCGGGGGTGACGTGCACGTTCTTGGCGGGGATGCCGCCGAAGGCGACGATCAGCCGGGTGTGCCGCACCAGTGTCGGCCAGCTGGAGGCGGCCCGCAGCACGGCTTGGGCCCCCCGCGCGCCGACCAGATGGGGCAGCAGCACCAGCGAGGTGCCCAGGCTGTAGGAGTTGCGCGAGGAGGTGTAGCCGCCGAACAGCGAGAGGAACCGGTGCAGTTGGCTCTGGGCGTGGTGGAAGCGGCCCGCGGAGGCCCAGCCGTAGGAGCCGCCGAAGACGGCAGCGGGCCCGTAGGTGTCGCGTACACGGGTGAGTTCGGCGGCTGCCAGATCGAGCGCCTCGCTCCATTCGACCTCGACGAAGGGCTCGGTGCCGCGCTTGTCGCCCCCTCGCGCGCCGCCGCCGGGGCCGTGTTCCAGCCAGCCGCGCCGCACGGCGGGCCGGGCGACCCGGGTGGGGTGGTGCACGGATCCGGCGACGTTGCCGAGCAGGGGCGAGGGCGAGGGGTCCTTGGGGTGCGGCCGGATGACGGGGCGTCCGTCCGCGCCGGGGTGGACGCGGTAGGCGCCCCAGTGGGAGGTCGTGGGCACCGGCCGGGTGCGGCGTGGGCCGGTGCCGCTCTCGTCGGCCTCCCGGCCGGTGGCGCGGGGGATTGCGGGGGTCAAGGTCTCTCCTGGGTTCTTCGGACGCGCCGTCGGGGTGTCACGCGGGCCGGGGCAGCGGCTCTCCGGTGCGGCGGCGTGCGGGCCGGTGCGGCGGCGGTGGGCCGGGACGGCCGCGTGTGGGCCGGGGCCGGTCAGCGGCGCGCGGGGGCGAGCGTGTGCCGCAACTCCTCGGCGTGGTGGCAGGCGGCGGCGTGCGCCGCCGCCTGCCCGCTGCCGGGGCCGGGGCCGGGCAGCAGGACGGGCTCGGTGCGGCACGCGTCGTCGGCGAAGCGGCAGCGCGGTGCGAAGACGCACCCCTGGTCGTCCGGCCAGGGTTCGCGGTCCTGGGGCGGGCGCAGCTCGGCGGGGCGCGGGCCGTCCGGCTCGCCGCTGTCGCGCACGCGCGGCGCCGAGGCGGTCAGCAGGGCGGTGTAGGGGTGGGAGGGGCGCTCCAGCACCTGGCTGACGGTCCCCTGTTCGACCAGCCGGCCCCGGTAGAGGACGGCGACCCGGTCCGCGATCCCGGCCAGCGAGCTGAGGTCGTGCGAGATGACGACGACGGCGAGGCCCATCTCCTCGCGCAGCCGGTCGAGGAGGCGCAGGACGAGGTTCCGGTTGGAGGCGTCGAGCGCGCTCACCGGCTCGTCGGTGATCAGCAGCTCGGGACGGGTGACCACCGCGCGGGCCAGGGAGACGCGCTGGCGCTGTCCCCCGGAGATCTGCGCGGGGGTCCGGTCGCCGAGCAGGTCCGGGTCGAGCCCGGCCAGCGCGAGCGCCTCGTCCGCCCGTTCGGCCCGCGTGCGGCGATCCCGCGTCCCGGCCGCCGCGAGGGGTTCGGCGACGATCCGGCGCACCGTCAGCTCAGGATCCTGGGAGCGCAACGGGTCCTGGAACATGTACTGCACCCGGCCCGAGCGGCGGAAGTCCCGCAACTGTCGGGCGCGCAGCCCCGCCAGATCGTGCCCGGCGCAGGTGATCCGCCCGGCGCCGGGGCGCACCAGCCCGACGGCGGCGCGGGCCAAGGTGGTCTTGCCCGAGCCGGTCTCACCGATGATCCCGACGATCTCCCCGGCCCGTACGGTCAGGTCGACCCCGGCGAGCACCCGCTGGTCCCCGGCCCGTCCGGGCCCGGAGCGCACGCTCGTGCGGCGGCCGTAGGAGACGTCCAGCCCCGCGATGTCGAGCAGAACGTCCCCCGCCTCCCCCGTCTCCCCCGCCTCGCCCCTCCCGGCGGGTACGCGTGCGGACGCGGACGTGGGTGCGGGAGTGGGTGCGGTCGCGGCGAGCCCTGCGGTCATGGCTGCGCTCCTTCCGTGAGGGCGGTGCGGGCGGCGGGCGCGGGGGTGGCGGCGGCGCGACGCCCGTCGGGTTCGGGCGAACCGGCGGCGTCGTGGGAGCCGGCGGCGTCGTGGGAGCCGGCGGCGTGAGGCTCATCGGCGCCCCGACGTCCGTCGGCGCCGGGGGTCAGCAGGCAGCGGGAGCGGCGCCCGTCGGCGCTGACGGCCAGCTCCACCGGGGCCTCGGTGCACCGGGGTTCGGCGTACGGGCACCGGTCGGCGAAGCGGCAGCCGGGCAGTTCGGCCCCGGCCTCGGGGGGCTGTCCTTCGATGACTTCCAGTTCGCGGCGGCCCCAGGCGCCCAGCGAGGCGACGCGCAGCAGGGCTTCGGTGTAGGGGTGCGCGGGTGCGGCGAGGACAGCCTCGGTCGGACCGTCCTCGACGATCTCCCCCGCGTACATCACCACGACCCGGTCGCAGCCCTCGGCCACCACGGCGAGGTCGTGGGTGACCAGCACCAGAGCGAGGCCGTGTGCGGTGCGCAGGGACTGGAGAAGTTCGAGGATCTCGGCCTGGATGACGACGTCCAGCGCGGTCGTCGCCTCGTCGGCGATGAGCAGTTCGGGCTCGCAGGAGACGGCGATGGCGATCAGGACGCGTTGCAGCATGCCGCCGGACAGCTCGTGCGGGTAGCGGTCGTACAGCTCGTCCGGCCGGTGCAGCCCGACGGCGCCGAACAGTTCGACGGCCCGCTCGCGCGCGGCCGGACGGGACAGTCCGCGTCCGACGCGGAGCTGTTCGGACAGCTGGCGGCCCACCGTGAGCGAGGGGTTGAGGTAGGAGGCGGGGTCCTGGAAGACGGCCGCCACCCGGCGCCCGCGCACGGTGTTCCACCGCGCGCGGTCCAGGCCGGTCAGCTCGGTCGTCCCGTCGCCGTCGGGATCGGCGAGACCGATGCGTCCGCCGGTCACGGCGATGCCGTCCGGCAGTACGCCCAGGACGGAGCGGCAGGTGAGGCTCTTGCCGCTGCCGGACTCCCCCACCAGGCCGACGGCCTCGCCACGGTGGAGGGTGAGGTCCACCCGTCGGACGGCGCGCGCGGCGCGGCCTCCGGACCCGATGGTGACGTCGAGTCCCTCGACGGTCAGCACGGGCGGGGCGCCGGTCGGTTCAGCCGGTCGTGACACGGGAGTCGGCCTCCTCGGTACGGGGTGTGCCGGGTTCGGGGGCGCCGGCGGAAGCGGACGTGCCGCCGGGATCGGGAGCGCTGTCGGCGGAAGCGGGGACAGGGGCAGGGGAAGCGGCGGAGAGCGGGGCGAGGGCGTCGCCGGTGCCGCTGTCCCTGACCGCGTCGGCCAGCAGGTTGAGGGCGCCGACGGTGAGCATGATCGCCAGCCCGGGAAAGAGCGGGGACCACGGCTGCTGGGCGAGATAGCCCAGGTCGGAGGCGAGCATGCCGCCCCAGGTCGGATGCGGCGGCTGGACGCCGAGGCCGAGGAAGGTCAGCGAGGAGACCACCAGCAGCGCCTGGCCGATGGCCTGCGCGGTGGTCACGGCCACGGTGGGCAGGATCTTCCCCCAGATGTGGACCCGCAGGATCCACCACCGCGAGGCGCCCATCAGCTCGGCGGCCTCCACGTACTGCGCCTGCCGCAGGCCGAGCGCCGCGGCGCGGGTGACGCGGAAGTAGAGGGGAGCGAACAGCACACCGAGGGCGAGCATCGCCTGGTGCATGCCGTTGCCGAGCGCCGCGACGACCGCGATGGCGAACACCGTGAACGGCATGACCATCAGCGTGTCGGCGACGCGTTGCAAGCTCCACTCGACGGTCCTGCCGAGCCAGACCGAGGCGAGTGCGGGCAGCACTCCCAACAGCATCGCGGCGCCGACGGCCTCCAGGGCCCCTACGACGGACAGCCCGGTGCCCGCCACCAGCCTGCTGAGCACGTCCCGTCCCAGGTAGTCGGTGCCCAGCGGGTTGCCGAGGCTGGGCCCGCGCAGCATCTGTCCGGGGTGCTGGGCCAGCGGATCGTGCGGGACCAGGGCGCCGCCCGCGAGGGCGAGCAGCGCGATCAGCGCGAGCACGGCGAGGGCGGCCCGTGCGGAGGGGAGCCGCAGGGCGCGGCGCAGCGTCCTCATGAGGTGCTCCCTTCGCCCGGGGTGCTCCCGTGGCGGGCCCCGGTGACGCGTACGAGACGGCCCGGGCGCCCGGCACGCGGGGCGCCTTCGGCTCCTCGGGCTCTTCCGGCTCCTCGGGTCTTCCCGACTCCTCGGGCCTTCCCGGGCCCCGTGCGCCGCACCGCCGCCGGGTTGAGCGCGGTGAGCGCCGCGTTGACGGCGAGGTTGGCGACGACGACCACCGCGACGGTGACCAGCAGCGTGCCCTGGACCACCGGCACGTCGTGCTGCTCGGCGGCCTGGAGGGAGAGCTGGGCCATGCCGGGGAGGTTGAAGATCTTCTCGGTGACGACGGCGCCTCCGAGGATGAGGGGGACGCTCATGCCCAGGACCGTCAGCGCGGGT
Source organism: Streptomyces sp. NBC_01775 (assembly GCF_035917675.1). Lineage (NCBI taxonomy): Bacteria > Bacillati > Actinomycetota > Actinomycetes > Kitasatosporales > Streptomycetaceae > Streptomyces > Streptomyces sp. NBC_01775. Next base: position 1,001,219 of record NZ_CP109104.1, read on the forward strand.
CCCGCGGCGTTGCGCAGCACGTGCCCGAACAGCACGCGGCGCGCCGAGAACCCGCGCATCTCGGCGCCGGTCACATAGTTCTCGCGCAGCGCGCCCACCAGGGAGGTGCGCAACTGCCGGGCGAGCGAGGCCGCCGCGTCCAGGCTCAGCGCGAAGGCGGGCAGGATCGCGTACCGCAGCCACTGTCCGGGCCCGGTCTCCAGCGGCTGGTAGCCGCCCGTGGGAAGGGCGCCGAACTGCACGGCGAAGATGATGATGAGCACGATGCCGATGAGGAACGGCGGCAGCGTGGACAGCACGGAGCAGACCAGGGTGACGGCGCGGTCGATCCGGCCGCCGTTGTTCAGCGCGGCGGCGATCCCGGCGCCCCCGCCCATGAGTACGGCCAGCAGCAGGGCGAGTCCGGCGATGGACAGGTCCACGGGGAGGGCTTCGGCGATGCTGTCGGAGACCGGGACGCCGGTGAACCAGGAGATGCCCAGGTCGCCGGTGACGGCGCCGCCCAGCCAGTGGAGGAACTGTTCGGGCAACGGCTTGTCGAGCCCGAACTGCGCCTCCATGCGGGCGATGTCGGTCGGGGTGGCGAGGTCCCCCAGCACGGCGGCTGCCGGGTTGGCCTCGGAGAGCGCGCCGAGCGCGAAGGTCAGCACGGAGGCGAGGAGCAGCACGGTGACGGTGGTCACCAGCACTCTTCCCAGCGGCCGTGCCGCGGCGGTGGCACTCATGAGACGGTGACCCCCTCGAAGCGCTGGACGACGGGATGGGCGGGGATCTCGGATACCTGCGCGTTGCGGGCGAGGATGCGCGGGATGGTGTAGAGGAAGACGTTGGGCATCTCGCGCACCGCGATCCCGCTCGCCTCGCGCAGCACCTTCGGATAGTGCGGCGCTTCGAGCGGGGTGCGGCGCACGGCGTCCAGGGCCTTCTCCAGCTTCGGCGAGACCTGGCGCCCCGGGTTCATCAGCCCCTCCTTGCCGAAGAGGACCTGGAACCCCTGGGTGGCGGACTCCCGGCCGGCGAACTGGTCGACGTAGAGCGCCTTGGCGCGCTGGACGTACACGATCTGGGTGGCCTGCGCTGCGGGGATGGTCTCGATCTTCACGTCGATGCCGACGCGTTTGAGCTGTGCCTGGAGCAGTTCGGGGACGCCCTCGGCCTGCTGGGTGGTGAGGGTGATCTCCAGCCCCTTGGCGTGTCCGGCCTTGGCGAGCAGCTTTCTGGCCTTGGCCGGGTCGTAGGGGAAGAGCCGGTCGAGCGCCTTGTCGTGGCCCGCGTACCCATCGGGGAAGGGCTGGCGGGTGACCTCGCCGTGGCCGAACAGCGCGGTCTTGAGGAGCTGTTCGCGGTCGACGGCGTACTTCAGGGCGAGCGCGACATCGGGGTCGTCGAACGGCTTCTTGCCGGTGTGCACGTCGAGGACGGCGACCACCATGGAGGGGATGACCTGCACCTGGAGCCCGGCCGCCCGCGCCGCCTTGACCTGACTGCCGGGTATCTGGGCGACGTTGTACTGCCCGGAGGTCAGCGAGGCCACAACGGTGGAGCCCTCCGGCAGCGGGTACAGCTCGAAGTTGTCGACCTTGATGTGCCGTGCGTCCCAGTAGCGCGGGTTGCTGCGCAGGATCGCCCGGGAGTTCTGGACGTAGGAGGTGAGGGTGTAGGGCCCTGCCCCGGCGGGCTGGGTGGCCAGGGCTCCGGGGTCCTTCTTGAGCGCTGCGGGGTTCACGATCATGCCGGTCTTGCCCGCCAGCAGCGCCGGGACCTGGTAGTCCGGCTCGGAGAGCCGCAGTTCGACGGTGCGGGGGTCCGGCGCGGCGATCGTCTTCACCCCCACCAGCTGCGCCGCGACGAGCGACTTGGGGTGATCGCGCCCCCGCTTGAGGCTCTTGACCACGGCCTCGGCGTCCAGCCGGGCCCCGTCGCTGAAGCGCAGCCCCGGCCGCAGCCGGAAGCGGACGACGGTGCCGCCGTGGCTGTACGACCACGAACTGGCCAGCGCCGGGACGGCCTTGCCCTCCTGGTCGAGCTTGGTCAGCCCGGCGTAGACGAGGGACAGTCCGTGCACGTCCCAGCCGGCGGAGGAGGTGACCGGGTCCCAGGATGTCGGCAGGTCCCACCCCCACTTCAGCGTGGAGGTCTCCCCCGCCGCCGCCGTGGTGGCCCGGCCGCCGCAGCCGGACAGGGCGAGGGCCGCGCCCGCCCCGAGCGAGGCGCCGAGGAGGGAGCGCCGGCGCCACAGCTGAGGCGGTGACGGCGGCGGTTGCGGTGGCGCGGAGCGCGAACGGGTCGGAGGGGTGCCGTCTTTCTCGGCCATGGGGTGGGGGCCTTTCGGATGCGCCGGCGTATCGAGGAGGGGTCCAGGGGCGGGGTCGGCCCTGGAGCGTTTCCGCGAGGACGGCGGCCGTCACGAGCGGGAAGGGGTTCAGAGGGGCCTGTCCTGACGGGCCGTCATCAGTGACGGCCCGTCAGGCGCGGGAAGGCGCGGGACGCTGATGCGCCGGGGGGGTGACGGCGCCGCACCGACTCGCACCCCTGCGGGAGCAGCCGTGCGGGCACGCTGACGGAGCGCGAGGGGCGCAAGGGGCGCAAGGGGAGGGGTGCCGGCGCCGACGCGGTGAGCGACGGCGGGAGGCAGACGCTTCCCCGGACGCGAACACGGACACGAAGCGGACTCGGGCCCGGCGGCCGGGAAGCCTTCGGGTACGCAGGGGGCGTCGGGTCGTCAGCGGTGGCGCGTCGGGAGGGACCGCGGGGTCAGCGACAGAGCGCGCTGGATGTGTGCCGGAAGTCCACGTAGCGACAGACCACACCGGGGTGCGTCGAATGCATGCCCAGTATCCTCACGGCGCGCCGCGGCCCTGTCAATGGACACCTACAGGTGTCTCATCAACTGAGACCCGTATGACCTGCGCTTTCTCCCTCGGCAGGGCGGTTCCGGGTCGCGGGGTGGGTGCGGGCCTCCTCCGGATGGAGCCACAGCGGACCGTTGCCGGTGGCCAACCGCACGGCGCCGGGCGGCGGTTCGCCTCCGGTCGTGAGCGCGGCCAGCTCAGGGCCGGTCAGGGTGCGCCAGCGCTCCAGCGCGACGGCGGGCGGCAGCCGCACCGGATCCGGCAGCGGCACGCGCGCGGCGTCGCGGGCCGCCGCCAGGTACGCGCTCAGCGGGCGGTGGCCCGGGACGCACACCGTGCCGCCGGGCCCCTCGAAGAGCAGCGTCGGCAGCGCGTACCGGTGCCCCTCCTCCAACTCCTTCGCCCCTCCCGGGTGCGGGCCCGGCTCTTTCAGGCCCCACACCTGCGGGTGGGGCCTGCGGGCCTCGGCGTGGTCCGCGCGCACCGCCGCGTCCACGGCGCGCTGCGCCATCTCCCGCGTCAGCCGGGCGGCGTCGAGCCCCGGCACCCCGCTGACCGCCTCCCGTACCCCCTCCGGCGTGTCGGCGGGGGTGCCCAGCACGAACGTCGTCTCGCGCAGCCGCCGCAGCACGCGCGACGCGGCCTCCTCCCCCTGCGCCGAGGCAGCCTTCACCGCGCGCGAGGCGGGCCAGCTGGTACGCGTCAGCCAGTGCAGCCGCTCGGCACAGGGCGCCCGGGTGTGCGCCGTCACCTCCCGGATGAACCCCTCGTACCAGCGCGCCTCGGCATCGGGGTCCGGGGCCGGATCGTCGTCCTCGTCGAAAAGGATCCCGAAGACCCGCCGCCACGAGGCGCCCGCACCAAGGGTCTGCCGCAACAGCCGGAAGGTGGGCTCGGCCCCCCACGCCCAGGGACACGCGGCGTCGGTGAACTCGGTGACACGAAGCGGGGCTTGGCCACCGGGGCCGCCCACGCCCGGGGCGCGCCCCGAACCTTCGCCGTCCGCGTCGTGCCGGGGTTTCATACCGAGGCGGCCGACTCGGGGACCTGGCGCCCGACATGGGGCTCGACATCGCGAGGCTCGGTCACGGGCACGGCTCCCACGGGCGCGGCCCCCGCGGGGGCGGCTCCCGCGGGGGCGGCTCCCGACTGCGCGGGGCGCGGGTGCGAAGCCAGGTCGGCGATGGTCGTGGCCCGGAGCCGGGCTTCGGCGGTGGTGGCCAGGTGGTGCCACAGGTCCGCGACGCCTTGCGCGGCGCCGGGGTGGCGCAGGCGGTCGGGGCGTTCGCCGCGCACGGTGAACAGCTCACCGTCGACGGCCGTCATCACCTCGGCGACGGTGATGGCGGCCGGGTCGCGGGCGATCCAGTAGCCGCCCTCGCAGCCGCGCTGGCTGCGCACGAGGCCCTCCCGCCGCAGGTCACGGAAGACCGATTTGAGAAAGCGGAAGGGGATGTCCTGCGAGGAGGCGATGGCCTCACACGTGAGGGGCCTGGCGCTGTCGGCGGCGAGTTCCACCAGCGACCGCACCGCGTAATCCGCCTTCGCCGAGATCTGCATGCGCACCGTCTTCCACGGGATCAGGTTCGGTTGAGCCGCCCGGTGACCGGCCGCGGAGCCGGCCCGGCGGCAATGGACACATCTTGACATCCTTTCCCGGCGCTCTCTACGGTCACTTTCCCGGCGCTCTCCACGGCCGGCGCCGAGCACAACCCACCACCCCTCCCCCCCCGCCCCTCCGTCCCGATGAGGCAGCACCGCCATGACCTCGCCCTCCCAGCCGCCCGCCGCCGGGCACGACGCCTTCCACCCCGACCTGCCGGACGGCCCGCCCGAGGCGGCGGCCACCAGCCCGCTGCGCGCACGTCTGCACCACGTCCGGGCCGACGACCTCGACGACGGGACGGCGCAGACGGGCGGCATGCGGCGGTTCGCCGCGATCAGCGGCGGCACCACCGGCTCGGAGCGGATCTGGATGGGTCAGACACATGTCGCCCCGGACACCGCCTCCGCCAACCACCACCACGGCGTGTCGGAGACGGCGATCCATGTGGTCAAGGGCCACCCCGAGTTCGTCTTCCTCGACGACTCCTCGGGCACGGCGGAAGAGGTCCGCATCCGTACCGCACCGGGCGACTACATCTTCGTTCCCCCTTATGTGCCCCACCGCGAGGAGAACCCGAGCCCGGACGACGAGGCCGTGGTGGTGATCGCCCGCAGCACCCAGGAGGCCATCGTCGTCAACCTCCCGGAGCTGTACGTGCTGGGGCAGGAGGGCCCGGACGGGGGCCAGGACGTGCGGAGTTGACCTCGCCGGGCCGGTGCTCCCTCGAACCGGTCACCCCCTGAACCGGTGACGACTTGAAACCGGTACCCCCGTTGGGCCGGTGACCCCGTCGGGCCGGTGCCCTCGCGGGCCGGTCACTCGGTGGAGCGGTGCCGGCAGCCGCCCCCCACGCTCAGTCCACTTCGAGCACGGCCTTGCCGTGCAGGCGGCGGCCGGTCAGGGCCTCGGCCGCCTCCGCCACCCGGGACCAGCTGCCCCGCCACGCGATACCCGGGTCGAGCTCACCGGCCGCCACCCGCCCGGCGAGCCACGTCAGGTCGCGAGTGAGCCCGGCGCACTCCAGCAGGTAGAAGCTGGCGATCATACGGTCGTGGCGCCCGCCGTTGCCGAGGAAGGCACCGAACGGGAAGGTCTCGGCCGCCCCCGCGGAGTGCCCGACCGATACCAGGGTGCCGCCCGCGGCCATGGCCTGATAGGCCGTCACCATCTGGGAACCGCCGACCAGTTCGACCACGCCGTCCACCGGCGCCGCGAGTTCCGACGGGTCCGCGACCACCTCGTGGGCGCCGAGCGCGCGCAGTTCCTCCCCACGTCCCCGCGGATCGCCGGTCGTCGCCGCGACCTGGGCGCCGCCGAGCCGGGCGAGCTGCACGGCGTAGCGCCCCACGCCGCCGGTGGCGCCGGTGACGAGGATCCGCCGGCCGAGGAGCGGACCGGTGCGGTGCAGTGCGCGCAGGGCGCTGGCACCCGCGACGGGGATCGTGCCGAGGGCGCCGGGGTCCGCGCCGGCGGGCGCCGTGCCGATCCGGGCGGTGTCCACCGCGCGGAGTTCGGCCCATGCCCCGTCGATGCCCACTGTCGTGACGGGGGTACCCGCCGCCGGGCCCGAACCGTCGGCCGCCGCCCGCTCCACGACTCCGGCCGCGTCCCAGCCGAGGACGGAGCCCTCGGACGCGTCCGGCACCCCGTGCGCGATCTCGCCGTGGTTCAAGGAGACGGCCGTCACCCGGACCAGAGCCTGGTGCGGGGCGGGTTCGGGGTCCGGGGCCGCACCGAGGCGCAGCCCGGCGGCGGCGGATCTGTCGGTCAGGAGAGCACGCATCGGGCGCACCTTTCACGGGAGGGAACTTCCACAGGGAGGGGAGGGGACGCCTCAAGGACGCCGGACACATTATTGCCACTGAGTGGCGTTAGCCGTCAAGAGGCAATCGCCTGTCCAGGGCGTGCACGGTTACACTCCCCGTATGGCCGAAGCTGTGCACAAGCCGCTGCCGCTGCGCGAGCGCAAGAAGATCCGGACCCGTCAGGCGCTGGTCGACACGGCGCTGGAGCTGTTCACCGCGCGCGGCTTCGACGGCACGACGCTGGACGAGCTGTGCGAGGCCGTCGAGGTCTCCAAGCGCACCTTCTTCCGCACCTTCGCCAGCAAGGAAGACGTCGCCATGGCCCCCACCCAGGACCTGTGGGAGGCGTTCCTCCTCGACCTGGAGACCCGGGAGCCGGAGAAGGGCGGCACCCTCCTGGAGATGCTGCGGGCCGGCGTGCTGGCCACCGTCGAGCGGATGCCGGACGAGGAGTGGCCCCGGCGGGTGCTGCTCAGCCGGCAGCTCGCGGCGAAGACACCGTCGATGGACGCGCACGGCCTGCACTTCTGCGACCGCACCAGCCGCGCGGCGCTCGACCTCCTCCGCCGCAGGCTCGACCTCGGCGACCCCGCCGACCTGCGTCCCCGGCTGGCCTTGGACCTCCTGGTCGCCGCGTTCAGCCACGCCCTGGAGACCTGGGCGGCCATCCCCGAGGAGGCCACCTGTGAGCGGCTCGCGGACGAGCTGCGCACGGCGTTCGCCGCGATCCCCGGCAGCCTGACGCTCCGCGCCGAACCCCGGTAGACCGCCGGCGCGCCGAACCCCGGTGGACCGGCGCGGGGCCCACGGGGCCCACGGGACCCACCGGCGCCCGGGTGGCCCGCCCGTGAGGCCCGTGGTACCGAGGATGAATGGGCCAATCTCCTCCAGACGGGCACGGCGGCAAGGAAGCGGCTGGGCCGTCGACGGCACGGGCGAGCGAGCCCGTCTGCTCCGCCGACGACCCGGATCCCGGCTACCTGCCCATCGCCGAGCACGGCCTCATCGGCGACCTGCGGACCGCGGCCCTGGTGGGCAGCGACGGTCGCATCGACTGGTTCTGCGCCCCGCGCTTCGACTCCCCCAGTGTTTTCGGCGGGCTGCTCGACGCGAAGAAGGGCGGCTGCTGGCGGGTCGGGCCGCTGTGCGAGGTCACCTCGGTGCAGCAGTTCTACTTCCCCGACACCAACATCCTCATCACCCGCATGCTGACCGTGGAAGGCATGGTCGAGGTCCAGGACTTCATGCCCGTCCTCACCGAGCGGGACCCGGACCACCGGCAGCGCCTGGTGCGCCGGGTGGTCAGCGTGCGGGGCCGGATGCGGATGCGCACCCGCGTCGCGCCCCGTATGAACTACGGGCGCGACACCCACCGCGTGGAGCGGATGCCGGACGGGGTGTGTTTCACCGGTGAGACTCTCGCCCTCCACCTGCACGCCGGACCCGAGCTGCGCCCGGACGGGCAGGACGCGGTGGGCGAGTTCGACCTGGCCGAGGGCGAGGTCGCGCTGTTCGTGCTGGAGGTCGCCCACCGCTCGGCCGACGCCCCGGCCGTGCAGCCGGTCGGGCCCGAGGACGCGGAGGACCTCTTCCGGGCGACGGTGCGCTTCTGGCGGAAGTGGCTCAGCGGCTCGAAGTACAAGGGCCGGTGGCGCGAGACGGTGCAGCGCTCCGCGCTCACCCTCAAGCTCCTCACCCACGAGCCGTCCGGCGCCATCATCGCGGCCCCCACCCTGGGACTGCCCGAGCGGATCGGCGGCGCGCGCAACTGGGACTACCGCTACGTCTGGATCCGGGACGCGGCCTTCTCCCTCTACGCCCTGCTCAGCCTGGGCTTCACCCAGGAGGCCGAGGCGTTCGTCGAGTGGCTCACCCGGTGTCTGCGGGACGCCTCGTGCGAAGAGGGCGGGCCGCTGCGGGTGATGTACTCCATCGACGGGCACGACGCCGATCTGACCGAGCACGTCCTCGACCACCTGGAGGGCTACCGGGGCTCCCACCCGGTGCGCGCGGGCAACGCGGCGGCCGGCCAGCTCCAGCTCGACATCTACGGCGAACTCATCGACTCCATCTACCTGTTCAACAAGTACGGCGCGGGCATCTCGCACCAGGCGTGGACCGACCTGTGCGAGATCCTGGACTGGCTCCTCGAACACTGGGACAGCCCGGACACCAGCATCTGGGAGACCCGCGCGGGGCCGCAGCACCACACGTACTCCCGCCTGATGTGCTGGGTCGCCGTCGAGCGCATGATCCGCATGGCCCACCAGCGGGGACTGCCCAGCGATCTCGCGCGCTGGACACAGGTGCGCGACCGGATCTACCACCAGATCATGGACCGCGGCTGGGACGCCGAGGCCCGCACCTTCGTACAGCGCCTCAGCGAGGAGGAGGGGAAGCCCTCGGCCAGGGTCGTGGACGCGGCCCTCCTGCTGATGCCGATGGTCAAGTTCGTCTCGCCGGCCGACCCCCGGTTCCACTCGACGCTGGAGGCCATCCAGCGCAGCCTGGTCGCCGACACCCTCGTGTTCCGCTACGACCCCGAACTGGCCCCGGACGGCCTGACCGGCGCCGAGGGCACCTTCTCCATCTGCTCCTTCTGGTGGGTCGAGGCGCTCACCCGCACCGGGCAGGTCGAACAGGCGCGGCTGGCGCTGGAGAAGATGTTCACCTACGCCAACCACGTGGGCCAGTACGCGGAACAGATCGCCCTCACCGGCGAGCACCTGGGCAACTTCCCCCAGGCGTTCACCCACCTGGCGCTGATCAGCGCGGCCATCAACCTCGACCGCGCGCTGGGCAGTTGAGCCCCCGGGGGCCGACGCCATGCTCCCGGCCCCCGGCGCGGCGGACGGCCGTCTCAGTCGCGAACGGCCGCTTCAGCGGCGGACCGCCGCCTCAGCAGCCCGCCGGGCGGACGAGGCCCGTCTCGTAGGCGAAGACGGCGGCCTGGGTGCGGTCGCGCAGGCCGAGTTTCACCAGGATCCTGCTCACATGGGTCTTCACCGTCTGCTCGGCGACCACGAGCTGCTCGGCGATCTCCTGGTTCGACAGGCCCTGCGCGATGAGCGAGAGGACCTCGGTCTCGCCGTATTCGTCGAGGTCGAAGGTCGTCAGGACGAGGACCTTCAAGGCGGCGTCGTCCCGCTCGGTGAGGCGCCGGGTCGCGTCGATGCCGCCCGGCCGTGGCATCCGTATGTCCACCAGGACCACGTCGGGGGCGAGTTCGGCGGCCTTGTCGACGGCGTCCAGTCCGTCCACCGCCTCCCCCACCACTTCGATGCCCGGTTCGGCGTTGAGCAGCACCGTGAAGCCCTGGCGGACCATCTTCTGGTCGTCGGCGATCAGCACACGGATGGTCGTCATGCGGTGTCCCCGGTGTCCTCAGCGTTCCCGCCCGGCAGTACTACGAACCGGCGGCCCCCGGTCCCCGCACCTCCGGGCGCTGTCAGGAGCACCGCCCGGTGGCGCTAAGATCCTGGTCAGCTGTTCGGGCAAGGGGCCCGGGATCGTTGGTGGGGGTGCGTATGGTCGCTGGTCGGGTTGTCCGGTTCGACGGGGCGCGGGGTTATGGGTTCATCGCGCCGGACCACGGCGGTGAGGACGTCTTCCTCCACGCCAACGATCTGCTGATCCCGGAGTCGTTCGTGCACACGGGCGTGGCGGTCGAGTTCGAGATCGAGGACGGTGACCGCGGGCTGAAGGCGTCATCCGTCCGCCTGCCGCACGGCGCCGAGGTGCCGGCGACGGACTCGCCCTTCCACGCCTCCGCGGTGCCCTCCTCGGGCCCGAGGTCCGAGGACGGCGAGGACCCGATGTGCGACGTGCTCAGCGTCGCCGAGTACACGAGGTCGGTCACCGAGCTGCTGCTCGCCGCCGCCCCCGCGCTGACAGGCGAGCAGATCCTGGAGATCCGCCGCCACCTGGTGCAGTTCGGCAAGAACCACGGCTGGGCCGAGGACTGATCCGCCCGCGGCACACCCGCCGCGAGCGCGCCCCGGGGCTCACACGTACCCGCGTCGGGCGAGCGTCGGCGTAGCGCTGCCCGTCGGAGGATTCTCCGTACCTCCACAAGCGCGATCCCGAAAGGGAGAACGCCAAATCCCCGCTCGGCCCCGCTGAGGCCCGTAGTCGGGACGTGGAAGGCAGCAGCTCGCTCATGGTCGGATCCCAGCCGGTGCCGGGTGCGGTGTCCAAGACCGGTTCGCGGGATCTGGGCGGCGAGGCGCACGTCCGTCCGGTCGCAGAGCTGCGGTTCGTGGTGCTGACGCCCCCGGACGGGCGGTTCGGGGGCGGGTGCGGTCATGCGGTCGTGCGGTCATGCGGTCGTGCGGTCGTGCGGTCGTGCTGCGTGAGCAGCTCGCCGGGCAGCGGCTGCTCGTGGGACGGCAAGGCACGGGGGTGCGCGCCTATGTGGACGGGCTGCGGTTCGACGCGTCGTCGCCTCGAACCTCTTCGGTGACATGTGTGAGGCGGCTGGTACGGGTTCGGACCCCGGCCACTCGCGGGCTGGAAGGGGCCGGGATCCGGACGGGTCAGTACCAGCCGTGGCGGTTGTGGAAGCGGAGGGCCGCTTCCCAGGAGCCGTAGCGCTCGCGAACGTAGCGCTCGGCACCCGCGTGCTGTTCGGCGACCGTGCCACGGCCCCAGGACTGGTCCGTCTGGAACAGGCCGTGGTACTTGCCGTTCTGGGCGCGCGGGTTGCCGCTGGACTCGCGGCGGATGATCTCCGCCTTGGCGCCGCCCGCACTGGGCACCGCCGCCGAAGACTGCCTCTTGGGGCGGGCCTGCGGCGCATGTGAGGACTGCTGCGGCACCTGTGACGACTGCCGCGGGGCCTGTGCCTGTGACGTCTGCGGAGACGACTGCGCCTCCGACTGCGACTCCGGCTGCGACGACTGCGGCGCCTGCTGCTGCGGGGGCGGCGCGGTGGCCTTCGGGCCCGGCTGGGGTGCACCTCCTTCACCGATCTCAAGGTGCTGGCCAGGGAAGATCCGGTCGGGGTCGCGCAGGCCGTTGGCCGCGGCAAGTTCCTGCCACGTCGTCCCGTGCCGCTCGGCGACTTCCGAGAGTGTGTCGCCAGACTGGACGTCGTACGCGAACGCAGGCGTGGCCGGAACCACGATCATGGCCGCGGCGAGGACGCCGAAGGTGGCGATCTTGGTCTTACGCATCTGAATCAGGTCCTTACCGTCGAGTCCATGGACTCTCTGTTGGGGTCAGAGGAAAGCCCGTCAGTGCGGTAGCAAACTCTCTCGGATCCGCTCCGGGCTGAAGATCCGTTCAGCTTCGCCGATCTTTCACCCGTCCAGAGGTACCGAAGGGTCCCGCTCGGCGGTACGCGGTGGCCCGGTCGACAGCTACGTCCGCCTCGATTCGCGGGCTCCCGGCCGTCGGGACGCCGCGACACCAGGGAACGCGGCCGGTCCAGCAGCGTGTCGTGCGCGTCCGGAGCCGCGGCGCCCGCTCGCGGTCGGCCGGCGGCTGCCGCACACCGCCGCCCCACGGCCTGACGGGACGGGGCACCACGCGACGTGATGGGCCGGGGCGCCCCCGCTCGCGGGACACCCCGGTCGTGTCGGGCGCACGGCGGGCCAGTTCCCCCGCTCTCCATGCCCGCAGCTTTTCCGTGCCCGTTTCACCTGGCGGATGTGCCCGTTTCGCCTGGATTAAGGGCATATTGAGCTCGGCCCCGACCGGCGAAGTCAAGGCCCTCTCCGCTCCCCCGCCGGAACCGCCCGGGAGATACGGGCGGGGAACGGGCAGGTCCGCCACACGAACGGGCAGGGGCACGGGACTCCTTGGGGCCGGACGCCGCAGGGCGTGGGGTCTTGCGGCATGCGGAGGGACGGGCATAAGCGGGCACGATCCGCCCCATGGGGAGGCTGGTCGCACGCGGCGAGGGCCGGTAGAACTTTCCACACGGGCAGGAACGGGCAGCCTCGTGACCGAACGGAGAGAGGTGCGCGCACGTCATGAGTGCGGTGGAGCGGCAGCGGAAGATCGTGGGCACGGCCCGGCGGATGGGTTCCGTCGATGTGGCCGCACTCGCCGATGACCTCGGCGTGGCCAAGGAGACCGTTCGCCGCGATCTGCGTGTGCTGGAGTCGCACGGTCTGCTGCGCCGCACCCACGGCGGTGCCTATCCCGTGGAGAGCGCCGGCTTCGAGACGACGCTCGCCTTCCGCACCACGATGCACGTGCCGGAGAAACGGCGGATCGCCGCGGCCTCCGTCGAGTTGCTCGGGGACGCGGAGACCGTCTTCGTCGACGAGGGCTTCACCCCTCAGCTGATCGCTGAGGCCCTGCCGACGGACCGTCCGCTCACCGTTGTGACGGCGTCACTGCCGGTGGCCAGCGCGCTGGCGACCGCGGGCGACTTCACCGTTTTGCTGCTCGGCGGACGGGTGCGGGGCGGGACGCTCGCGACCGTCGAGCACTGGACGACGAAGATGCTCGCCGGATTCGTCATCGACCTGGCGTTCATCGGCGCCAACGGCATCTCACGCGACCACGGGCTGACCACCCCCGACCCCGCCGTGAGCGAGGTCAAGGCGCAGGCGATCCGGGCATCGAGGCGGAGGGTCTTCGCGGGCCTGCACACCAAGTTCGGCGCTGTGAGCTTCTGCCGCTTCGCGGAGGTGGGGGACTTCGAGGCCATCGTCACCTCCACCGCGCTGCCCGGCACCGAGGCCCACCGCTACGCGCTCCAGGGACCGCAGGTCATCCGGGTCTGACCTCCGCGCACCCCTCCCCCTTCCACTCCCGCTCGTTCCACCCGCTCGCCCCCCACCCCTGTCCCCGTCCCCCGACCAACCCGTTCCCCCGTTCCTTCTTCCGTCCGCCGCCGGGCACCACATGCGAGGCCCCGCGCCCGGTTGGCGGCGTTTTGTACCTATTCGCCAGGAGCCCCGATGCGAAGTAAGAGCCGCAAGAGGACACGCAGGACCCGAGCCGCCGCAGCCGCTGTCACAGCGGGCGCGCTGCTCACGCTCCCCGCCTGTGCGGGTGCCGGAGCCCTCGGGTCAGGGGGCGACACCATCAACATCCTGATGGTGAACAACCCGCAGATGACCGAGTTGCAGAAGCTCACCGCCAAGCACTTCACCAAGAAGACCGGCATCAAGGTCAAGTTCACGGTGCTGCCCGAGAACGACGTCCGCGACAAGATGAGCCAGGACTTCGCCAACCAGGCGGGCCAGTACGACGCGGCCACGATCAGCAACTACGAGACGCCGATCTACGCCAAGAACGACTGGCTGCGCCCGATGGACGCCTACACCCGCAAGGACAAGAAGTTCGACCAGAAGGACATCCTGCCCTCGGTGCGCGAGTCGCTCACCGGCGAGGACGGCAAGATCTACGCGCAGCCCTTCTACGGTGAATCCTCCTTCCTGATGTACCGCAAGGACGTCTTCAAGAAGGAGGGCCTCAGCATGCCGAAGAAGCCCACCTGGCAGCAGGTGGCCAAGCTGGCGGCCAAGGCGGACGGCTCTCAGCACGGTATGAAGGGCATCTGCCTGCGCGGGCTGCCCGGCTGGGGCGAGCTGATCGCGCCGCTCACGACGGTCGTCAACACCTTCGGCGGCACCTGGTTCGACAAGGACTGGAAGGCGCGGCTGGACGACCCCGCGTTCAAGAAGGCGACCAAGTTCTACGTCGACCTGGTACGCAAGCACGGCGAGTCGGGCGCGGCACAGGCCGGGTACGCCGAGTGCCTCAACAACATGACGCAGGGCAAGACCGCCATGTGGTACGACGCGACGGCCGGCGCCGGCTCCCTCGAAGGTGCCAAGTCGCCCGTCCGGGGCAAGATCGGCTACGTCCCCGCGCCGGTGGAGAAGACGAAGAGCTCCGGCTGGCTCTACAGCTGGTCCTGGGGCATCCAGAAGGCCAGCCGCAACCCGGACAAGGCCTGGAAGTTCATCTCCTGGGCCTCCAGCAAGGAGTACGAGCGCCTGGCCGGCAAGGAGTTCGGCTGGCCCAACGTCCCGGCGGGCAAGCGGGCCTCCACGTATGAACTGCCCGAGTACAAGAAGGCGGCTGGCGCCTTCCACGAGGTCACCCGCAAGGCCATCACCGAGGCGAAGCCGCGTGACCCCGGCGTGCAGAAGCGGCCGACCATAGGCATCCAGTTCGTCGACATACCCGAGTTCTCCGACCTTGGCACCAAGGTCTCCCAGGAGATCAGCGCGGCCATCGCGGGCCGCCAGTCCGTCGACTCGGCCCTGCGCAAGTCCCAGGAACTGGCACAGGAAGTCTCCGACGACTACAAGGGGCGAGGCCAATGAGTACCCCGACGACCACTCCGGCCGCCGGCCCCACCGGAGCCCCGAAACCGCGCTCCGCACCCGACGCCGGAAGCCCGGCACCGGCGAGAAAGGGCCCGCCGGGCAAGCTGCGGGCCTGGGTGACGCGCGCACCGCTGCTGCCCGCCCTGGTGTTCATGATCGTGGTCACCCAGCTGCCGTTCGTGGCCACGCTGGTGATCTCCTTCTTCAACTGGAACGCGCTCTACCCCGAGGCCCGCAGCTTCGACGGCTTCGCCAACTACGTAGAGGTGCTGGGCGACGCCGACCTGCGTGACTCGGTACTGACGACCGCGCTGCTGACCGCCACCGTGGTGCTCGCCAGCCTCGTTCTCGGGCTGGCGCTGGCGCTGCTGCTGGACCGCAGCTTCCGGGGCCGCGGCCTGGTGCGGACCATGTTGATCGCCCCGTTCCTGCTGGTGCCGGTGGCGGCTGCGCTGCTGTGGAAGCACGTGCTGTACAACCCCGAGTACGGGCTTCTCAACGGCATGCTGACCTGGATCTTCGGGGACGACGGGCCACAGCCGGACTGGGTCGCGGAGATGCCGCTGGGCGCCGTGGAGGTCTCGCTGGTCTGGCAGTGGACGCCGTTCATGATGCTGATCCTGCTCGCGGGGCTGCAAAGCCGTCCGGCCGACTCCATCGAGGCCGCCAAGATCGACGGCGCCGGAGCATGGCAGATCTTCCGCTACCTCACGCTGCCGCACCTGCGCCGCTACCTGGAGCTGGGCGCGCTGCTCGGCTCGATCTACATCGTCCAGAACTTCGACGCCGTCTTCACCATCACCTCCGGCGGCCTGGGCACCGCCAACCTGCCGTACACGATCTACCAGGCGTTCTACCAGGGCCACGAATACGGCCTGGCCTCCGCCGCCGGTGTGCTGGTCGTGATCGGCTCCCTCATCATCGCCACCTTCGCCCTGCGGGTGGTCTCATCCCTCTTCCGTGAGGAGTCCCGCGTATGAGCGCCACGACCGGAGCGCCCCCGGCGGCAGGGAGTGTACGCACCACCCGGGCGGCGCGGGCCGAGAGCTCGCAGGCCCCCAAGAGCGTGCGCCGCAAGAACGCGGCCCTGGGCCTGCTGGCCTGGGTGCTGGGCATCGTCTTCGTCCTGCCGATGCTCTGGATGGTGCTGACCTCGCTGCACAGTGAGTCGGACGCCGCCACCAACCCGCCCTCGGTGGGCGCCTCGCTGACCCTGGACAGCTACCGCGAGTTCTTCGGCGGGGGCGGCGGCGCCAGCCCCTGGCCGGCGCTCGCCAACTCGCTGACCGCCTCGGTCGTCTCCACAGTGTGTGTGCTGGTACTGGCCCTCCCGGCGGCATACGCGCTGTCGATCCGGCCGGTGCGCAAGTGGACCGACGTGATGTTCTTCTTCTTGTCGACGAAGATGCTGCCCATCGTCGCCGGGCTGCTTCCGATCTACCTGTTCGCCAAGAACACCGGCCTCCTCGACAACGTGTGGCTGCTGGTCATTCTCTACACCTCGATGAACCTGCCGATCGCCGTGTGGATGATGCAGTCCTTCCTCGCCGAGGTGCCTCCCGCGCTGATCGAGGCCGCGCAGATCGACGGCGCCCGGCTGCCCACCGTGCTCACCCGGGTCGTCGCGCCCATCGCAGCACCGGGAATCGCCGCCACCGCGCTGATCTGCTTCATCTTCAGCTGGAACGAGATGCTCTTCGCGCGCGTGCTGACCGGGGTCGTCGCCCAGACGGCACCTGTCTTCCTGACCGGTTTCATCACCAGCCAGGGCCTGTTCCTGGCCAAGGTGTGTGCCGCGTCGCTCGTGATCTCCCTGCCGGTGCTCGCCGCGGGGTTCGCCGCCCAGGACAAGCTGGTCCAGGGCCTGTCGCTAGGAGCTGTCAAATGAAGGCCGCACTCGTCGAGTCCGTGGGCAAGGTCTCTCTCACGACCGTTCCCGACCCCACCCCCGGACCCCGCGACGTGGTGGTGCGGGTGGCGGCGTGCGGGCTGTGCGGTACGGACCTGCACATCCTCCAGGGGGAGTTCGCGCCCTCGCTGCCCTTGGTGCCCGGCCATGAGTTCGCCGGAGAGGTGGTGGCGCTCGGCAGCGAGGTCACCGAACTCGCCGAGGGCGACCAGGTCGCCGTGGACCCCTCGCTGTACTGCTACGAGTGCCGCCACTGCCGCAACGGTCACAACAACATGTGCGACCGCTGGGCGGCCATCGGCGTCACGCGGGCGGGCGGCGCCGCCGAGTTCGCGGTCGCGCCCGTCGCCAACTGCGTGAAGCTGCCCGAGCACATCAGGACGCAGGACGCCGCGCTGATCGAGCCGCTGTCCTGCGCGGTGCGCGGCTACGACGTGCTCAAGAGCCAGCTCGGCTCCCACGTGCTGATCTACGGCTCGGGGACGATGGGCCTGATGATGCTGGAGCTGGCCAAGCGCACGGGCGCCGCCGGCGTGGACATCCTCGACCTCAACCCCGAGCGGCTGGCCACCGCCAAGCAGCTGGGGTGCGGCGGCGCCGCCGCGAGCGCCGACGAGCTGGACCGGCCCCAGGGCTGGGACCTGGTGGTGGACGCGACCGGCAACGCGGCGGCCATCCAGGACGGGCTGGGCCGCGTCGCCAAGGCGGGCACCTTCCTCCAGTTCGGCGTCTCGGACTACGCGACGACCGCGACCATCGAGCCGTACCGCATCTACAACCAGGAGATCACCATCACCGGCTCGATGGCCGTGCTGCACAGCTACGAGCGCGCCGCCGAGCTGTTCGCGGCCGGGGTGCTGGACCCGGAGGTGTTCATCTCCGACCGCATGCCGCTGGACGCCTACCCCGAGGCGCTGGGCCGCTTCGCCGACGGCAAGGGCCGCAAGATCGTGGTGGTGCCCTGACCGAGCCCTCACCGAGCCCTCACCGGAAACGGTGAGCAGCACCGCGCCGCCAGGGGCCCCCGGCCCTGGCGGCGCGGGTGCGTGAGTGAATGGGGGGATGAGCGAGATGTTGTCCTTCACCTGTGAGCACGACGGCGAGCTGCTGAGCGGCATCGAGAGCGGCACGGGCCCCGTCGCCGTCCTTCTGCTGCACGGCGCGGGGAACGGGAACAAGGAGCCACTGGTTCCGCTGGTGCGGGAGTTCGCTGCGGCCGGCACCCGCTCTCTCGCCTTCGACTTCTCCGGGCACGGACAGAGCACGGGCGAGCTGCGGGAGTTGAGCTTGCGGCGGCGCCTGGAGCAGGCCGTCGCCGTGGTCGAGCAGCGGGTGCCGCACGAAGTCCCGCTGGTGCTGGCGGGGTTCAGCATGAGCGGGCAGACGCTCGCGGACCTGGCGGGGCACTTCGGGCCGCGGGTGCGCGCGCTCGGGCTGTGCGCACCCGGCGTGTACGCCGCCGAGGCGTGGGAGGTGCCGTTCGGGGACGGCGACGGCGCGTTCAGCGAGATCATCCGCCGCCCGGACAGCTGGCGCGCGGCCCCGGCGCTGGAGGTGCTGCGCGGCTACGAGGGGCACGCGGTGCTGGCCGTTCCCGGCCACGACACGGTGATCCCGCCCGAGGTGACCGAGGGTATCGCGGGCGCGCTCGCGGCCCGCGCCCGTCTGCACCGGCTCGACTTCCCCGAGGCGGGGCACCGGTTGGGCGCGTGGTTCACCGACCACGCGCAGGACCGGCAGCGCTTCGTGCGGGCCGTCCTGGCGGGCGTTGACGGCGTGGCGGGCGTGGCGGGCGTGGCGGGCGAACAGGGCTAGCGAAGCGGCCGGGCGGGGCCGGCCCCCGCCCGGCCGGTGCCCTACAGGCAGTCCCGGGGCAGGGACTCGTTCCACGTACGGGAGAAGACGCGGCGGCCCGACTCGTGGGCGTCCAGCGTGGCGTGCACATGGAACTCGCTCTCGGTGCACGTCAACAGCGTGCGCGTGACCGTCTGCGCCTCCCACCCGTCGCGCCGGAAGGTCATGGTCCAGGTGGACTCGCCGCCGGCCGAGGTGAAGTCGTCGGCGACCGCCGTGTAGCGCTCGTAGGCGCGACGGCCGACATCGAGGGCGATGTCCTCGAAGCGCTCCATGCCCCGGTCCTTGACGATCTCCAGCTCGAAGTTGTAACCGATCAGGTCGCGCTTGACCTCCCAGCGTTCCTCGGGCGGCGAGAGCGCGGTGGTGGCCAGCGGCGGGGCGCCCTCGGCCTCCCCGAACGGCCGGTGAGCCGCCTCCCCCGCCTCGTCGGCCGTGCGCAGGGGCAGGGTGAGTGTGCTGGAGTTCTCATACACGCTCAGCAGCACCGGCTTGGGCGGCGGCCAGGCCAGGGGCCAGTACGAGGTGGACAGCGAGAGGCGGACGCGGTGGCCGGGCGGGAACGCCTGGGCCACGCCGTTGAGCTGGACGGTGGCCCGGTAGCGGCGTCCCGGCTCCAGGAGTTCGGGGGTGTCGGTGCCCGCGTGGTGGGTGAGGTTCAGCAGGCCGTAGGTGACCCGCGTGGCGGCTCCGTCCGGTGCGACGTCGGACAGCCGCGCGGCGACCTGTGCCACGGGCTCGCTGACCGAGAGGTCGAGCTGGACGCTGGGCGAGCCGAGGATCTCCACGCGCTCGGTGAGCGGTTCGGTCTCGAAGACGAGGGAGCCCCCGTCCTCCTCGCGCTGGTCGTAGGGCAGGTCGGGGGGCGCGTTGTAGGAGGCCCACTTGCCGCCGAACTGGCCCACCGACAGCGGCGAGCGCACCGTCAGCGCCTCCCCCGCTCCTGATGCGTCGCCCTCGTCGGTGGCGGGGCCGATGCGGTACTGCGCCAGCGGATAGGTCGCCTCCCGCACGTGCGGTGAGGGCCACTCCGGCTCGACGACCCACCTCCCGGGCCGCTCCTCGTACGAGGTGGACGGGGGCACGCTGTCCTGCATCCAGGTGCTCAGCATCGGCCCGTCCATGACGCCGTTGTCGGCGCCCTTGAGCCAGTGGTCCCACCAGCGGACGAGTTCCTGGAGGTAGCCGATCGCGGGCCCGGGCTCGCCCAGGTGCGGGAACTTGTGGGACCACGGGCCGATCAGTCCCTTGCGGGGCACGTCCAGGTGGGCGAGCAGCCGGGTGACGGCGTTGGAATACCCGTCGGCCCAGCCGCTGGAGGCCAGCACGGGACAGCGCACGTCCTGGTAGTTCTCGCACACGGAGGCGTGCCGCCAGTAGGAGTCGCGCCGCTGGTGGCGCAGCCACTCCAGCACCCACGGCTCGGTCTGCTCCAGCCGCTCGTGCCACATCCCGCGCCACCGGTCGCCGACGACGGCCGGGTCGGGCGGGCAGGTGGCGTAGGCGAACATGGTGCCCGCCTCGGCGAGGTTGTCCGACAGCAGCGTGCCGCCCATGTAGTGCATGTCGTCGGCGTACCGGTCGTCCGTGAAGGAAGCGATGGCGATCGCCCGCAGGCTCTCCGGCCGTCGCGCCGCGACCTGGAGTGCGGCGAAGCCGCCCCACGAGATGCCCATCATCCCGGTGTTGCCGTCGCACCAGGGCCGGGAGGCGAGCCAGTCGAGGACGTCCTCGGCGTCGCGCTGCTCCTGCTCCAGGTACTCGTCCTCCAGCACACCGTCCGAATCACCGGTGCCGCGCAGGTCGACGCGGGCGCACACATAGCCGTGCCCCGCCAGGTACGGGTGGTGGATGGAGTCGCGCACGGAGGTCAGGTCGCGCTGGCGGTAGGGGATGTACTCCAGGACGGCGGGGAGCGGCTCCTGGTCCGAGCAGACGGGGCGCCACAGCCGTCCCGAGAGCCGGGTGCCGTCCGGCAGGGGCACGGTGATCTGCTCTTCCTTGATGTCATAGGGCAGGTTGTTCACGCTGCGCATAGGCGCTGACTCCGCTCCTCTCCTGTCTCCGCGGTCCGGCCCCTTCTGCTTCCGGACCCCGTTCCCGACTGTCTCAGGCCCGGCTCACGCTCGCTGGTCCTGCCGCGCGGCGGAGTCGGGTGCCGTGGCGTCGGATGCCGCGCTGTCGGGCGTCGTGGCGTGGAGGCCGAGGGCCGCGACGGCGCGGTCGTACTTGTCGCGCAGTTCGTCGTCGTCCGCGCCGGCGGTGAAGATGTGGGCGATCTCGAAGCTGTAGCTGTCCTGCTGCGAGAGCTGCCGCAGCCGCTGGCCCTCCTCGGGGACGACGTCGATGCGCACTCCGGGTATTTCCTTCTCCACGGCGGCGATCTCCTCCTCGGTGGGCACCTGACGGACCACGCCGTCGGTGAACCAGCGGTGGTACCACTTGGCCGCGTACAGATAGGGCCCGGCGCGGTGCGGGAGGTCGGGGTCCCGGCCGAGGGCGAGAGCGAACATGCAGTGGTGGTTGGGGACGCCGTCGACGAACTCGAACAGCTCGGCGTGCGACTGGGAGTGCCGGGGGTTGATTTCCAGCAGGTTGATCTCGTCGCGCCCCGGGTCGTAGAAGAACTCGATGCTGAAGGTCGCCGCGTCCATGCCGATCTGCCGGATGACCCGCTCGGAGACCTCGGTCAGCCGCTGCTGGACCGGCGCGGGGAGGCTGCTGGGGTACTGGTGGCGCAGGAAGGAGGACGAGTCGGGGTAGGTGATCGAGTCGAGCACCCCGTAGACACTGACCCGGCCCTGGTGGACGTAGCCCTCGACGGCGCACTGGAGGCCGGACAGCGATTCCTCCGCCAGGCACACCATGCCGCCGACACCCTCCATCTCGGGCGGCAGCTCGACCAGGTCGAGGATGTACTCGAAGGGCCTGCCGACCCGGGCGATGCCCTCGCGGATCTCGGCGACGGCCGCGCGGAACTCCTCCAGGTTCTCGACCCCGTAGGCCAGTTCGGACGAGTAGGACAAGGCGGGCTTGAGCCACATGGGGAAGCGGACACCCTCGGGCGGCTCCGGCTCGGCCGCCTCCAGGTCCACCCTCCCGAAGCGCGGCAGCTCCTCGATGACCTTCTCCTGCTCCAGCCGGCTCCAGTACTTGTGCTCGCACTTGACCACCGACTCCAAGCCGGTGCTGCGCGTGCCGTACCGCTCCGCCAGGATCGGGATCATGGTGCTGACGGGGAAGTCCCAGTAGCCGACGATCGCGTCGACGGGGCCGTCGAAGGCGTCGAGCACGCCACGCGCCCGCTCCAGCAGGCCGGGCACGGACACCTCGTCCTCCTGGAGCTCTTCGGGGCTCAGCAACGGGTGGAAGCGGTAGCGGTTCGCGTCGGGCACGGCCTCCAGGGTGGCGCGGTTGGCGTCGTCCATACCGAGGACGAAGATGTTCTGCACGGTCTCCGCGGTCTTGGACGCGGTCTCGGATTCCGCGGTCTCGGATCCGGTGGTCTCGGTTGCGGGCACGGGTCCTCTTCACGTCGGGGTCGGGTGCCACGGGCGGAGCCCGGGGCGGCCGGGACGGCCGGGCGGCCTCGGCTGCGGGAGGCGGGTTGCCCCTCAGCGCTGCGGGAAAACCCGCTGTCCCGGGAACGTTCACCAGGCGCTCTGTGACCGGCCCTTGCGCGCGCCCCCTTCGCGGAGGACCAGCGGATTCCCGACGCCTTCCCGCTGGGCCGCGACGACGGCCAAGAACGCGTGCACGCCCGGCTCCCCGTTACGGATGAGCCCTCAACCAGGCCATTCTCCCGACTCGGCGAACCGGTCGAGCACCGTTTCGTACGGCATCGGGTCGAGCCCCTTGGCGGCGAGCCACTCGCCGTCGAGGTACGTACCCCGGTACGCCTCGGCGTGGTCGCCGCTCAAGGCGACCACGCTCCCCCGCCGCTCGGCCCGGCGCATCCGGGCCACCAGGTGGCACACCCCCCACAGCCCGGTGCCGGCCGCCGGGCCGCACTCGATCCCGGGGTGCCGGTGCAGCCGTCGCATGGCAGCGACGGAGGCGCCGTCCGGCACCGGGATCACCAGGTCGATCAGATCGGGCACGAAACCGGGTTCGGTGCGCGGGCGGCCGATCCCGGGAATGCGGGAGGGCATCCCGGTCGCATAGTCGTCACAGCCGCTCGCCCAGGCCGGGAAGTACGCGGAGTTCTCCGGGTCCACCACCGCCAGCCGCGTCGAGAGTCCCCGCCGCCGCAGATACCGTCCGATCCCCGCCGAGGTCGCCCCGGTCCCGGCCCCTGTCACGATCCACGCGGGGTCCGGGAACCGCTCCTCGCGCAGTCCGGCGAAGACCTCCTCGGCCACGGTGCCCTCGCCGTCCGCCCGGCCCGCCTCGACCGCGCCCGCGAAGTGGTCGAGGAAGTAACCCCCGCTGCGCCCCGCGAGGTCCCGCGCCTCGTCCTGGACCGCCGCCGGCGGCAGCTCCCCGAAGCGCCACCGACCTCCGTACTCCCCGATCCGGGCGAGTGCGGAGGGCGGCGTCGACGATGGCAGGACCGTTGTGAACCCCAGCCCGACAAGCCGCGCGAAGTACGCCCCGGCGACGGCCACCGCCCCGCTGGTGGCGGCCACCACCTCGGTCCCCTCCGTGAGGGTGCCCCCGGCGATCGCCTCGCGGAACATCGTGCGCACCAGCCGGTGCTTCACGCTCCCCGTCGGCTGCGCCGACTCGTCCTTCAGATAAATGTCGATCTCCGGAAACGCCGGAAAGCGCAGCGGAACCAGGGGAGTCGGCCCGCTGCGCCGGGCGTCGAGGGCTAGCCGCCGGATCGCCTCCGCTGCCCAGGGCCGGGCGGATGAGTCAGCCATGGCACAGGACCCTAAGCGGTGCTGCCCGGACTGCCCACCGGGCGGGTCCCCTGCCCCGGTTCGGCCTCCCTGCCGGACACCGCCGTCGGCTGCCCGGCCTCCGGGTCTTCGTGGAGCAGCGCGTGGATGGAGGCGGTGAGGTCCACGATGAGGCGTTCCGCGCTCATCTCCGCCAGGGCGCCGGCCCGGATGACGTAGCGGCTGAAGGTGACTCCGACGAGCAGCGCGGCGAGGAACGGGACCCGGTGCTCCAGCGCGTGCTCGCCCAGGAGCCGACGGTAGATCGCGTTGGTCCGTTCCTGCATGGCCACGTAGAGCTCTCCGGCGGCGCCTTCGTCCTCCGCGGCACCGCGTACGAGCGCGACGAACGTGTCGGTGCCCTCGGGCGCCTCCAGGCGGCGCACGAATTCCCGGGCGATGCGCGCGGACAGGGGCTCGGGAGAGTCCTCGGCCAGTTCGTCGACGGACCGGGTGCCGGGGACGGCGGTGAGGAACAGGTTCTCCTTGCTGCCGAAGTGGCGCAGCACCAGCCCGTGTGTCACGCCCGCACGGTGGGCGATGTCCCGCAGGGTGGCCCGGCTGTAGCCGCGCTCGGCGAAGGCGCGGGCCGCCGCGTCGAGGATGGCCCGACGGTGCAGCTCCGGATCGCGGACGCGGCGCGGCCGGTCGGCAGGGGTGTCGGCGGTGGGCATGCGCCGACCCTAGTGCCCCTCCCGGCAGCCTTCGCCCGGTCACGCCGCCCGGCACGCACGCTCCTTGACGAGCAGCCTTGGCCCGGTCGCGGCACCAGCCGCTCCGGTCACCGGCGCACCGGTGGTCGATCGCGCACGGGAGAGGGCCTCTCGGCGGCCGGGTAGCATAGCTAATGACCACTGGTCACTAGTAGCTGTGCTCATCTCCGTGCCTCTCTCCACCGGGAGTTGAACCGTCATGTCCGCAACGCGTCAGGCACCGCCCCAGGGCTCCTCGGACCATCAGGTCGTGATCGCGGGAGCCGGACCGGTCGGTCTCTGGCTGGCCCATGAACTCGCCCTCGCCGGCGTCTCCGTCCTCGTGCTGGAGCGGGAGGAGCGACGCAGCCCGCACTCCAAGGCCCTGGGCATCCAGCCGCGCACCGTCGAGGTGCTGGCGATGCGGAACCGCCACCGGGACACCCTCGCCGCCGGCCGGCCCCTGCCCAACTGGCACTTCGGCATGCTGGAGTCCCGTGTCGACTTCAGTTCGCTGCCGACCCCTTTCCCGTTCCTGCTGGCCCAGCCGCAGACGGTCACCGAGGAGCTGCTGGAGCGCTACGCCACCGAGTTGGGCGCGATCGTCCGGCGGGGCCACGAGGTCATCTCACTGGTCCAGGACGACTCGTCGGTCACCGTCCGGGTGGGCGGCCCCGATGGCGCGTACGAGGTGAGCGCGCCATACGTGGTCGGCACGGACGGCGCCCGCAGCACCGTGCGCCGGGAGGCCGGCATCGACTTCCCCGGGTCCGGCACCTCGGCCTACGGCTTCCTCGGCGAGGTGGTTCTCGACAACCCGCCGCGGAACCCCGGCTTCGCCGCCCTTTCCGAGGCCGGCCGCCTCCTGGTCGTCCCACTGCCGGACGGCAGGTTCCGCGTCACCGGATACGATCCGGCCGACCAGCGGCACGACGTGCCCATGACGCTGGACGGACTGCGCGATGCCTCGCTGCGGATCGCCGGCACCGACTTCGGCATGCGCTCACCCTCCTGGCTGTCCCGGTTCGGCAACGCGACCCGGCTGGCCGCCGCCTACCGGAGCCGCCGGGTGCTGCTGGCCGGGGACGCGGCCCACATCCACTGGCCGGCCGGGGGCGTCGGCCTGAACGTCGGGCTCCAGGACGCCATGAACCTCGGCTGGAAGCTGGCCGCCGTGCTCCAGGGGCGGGCCGCCGCGGAGCTGCTGGACACCTACCACGCCGAACGCCACCCGGTCGGCGCCGAGCTGGCCGAGCACACCAAGGCCCAGGGCGCCCTGATCAGCGGGCTGACCCCGGAGGTCACCGCACTGCGCGGCCTGCTGAACGAGGCCATCGCCTCGGAGCCCGCGTTCGCGCGGCTGCTGGCCGGAAAGCTCTCCGGACTCGACACCGTCTACCGGCCCGCCGACGCGGACGCACACCCCCTGACCGGCGGCCGTGCCCACGACCCGGAGGGCGAGGGCGTCTTTCCGCTGCTGCACGACGGCCGCGCGGTGCTCCTGACCATGGGCGGCGAACCGGTGGACAGCGAGGTGGCCGAACGGGCGGCGGCGGCCGGCATCTCCGTCCACCCGAGCCGGCTCGCCAGGACTGGTGGACCCGCGTGGTCCGGCGTCACGGCGGCGCTGATCCGCCCCGACGGGCGCGTGTGGTGGGCGACCGAACAGCCGTGTTCCGGGGCGGGATTCGCGGCCGAGGTGGGCAAGGCACTCGACGGGCTGCCGGCGGTCTTCTGACGTCCGGTGCGCGGGAGTCCCGCTCCGTGGGGTGCGCGGGAGTCCCCGTTCCGTGCGGTGCGCGGGAGTCCCGCTCAGCGGCCGTCGGCTCTGAAGGCCGAGTGGCCGGTCAGGGCCTGGCCGAGGGCGAGGGTGTGCATCTCGCCGGTGCCCTCGTAGGTGAGGACGGACTCCAGGTTGTTCATGTGCCGGATGACGGGATATTCCAGGGAGATGCCGTTGGCGCCGAGCAGCGTGCGCGCCGTACGGCAGATCTCCAGGGCCTCGCGCACGTTGTTGAGTTTGCCGAAGCTGATCTGGGCCGGGTGCAGCGCGCCCTCGTCCTTGAGCTGGGCGAGGCGCAGCGCCACGAGGGTGGCCTTGTGCAGTTCGAGCGCCATGTCGGCGAGCTTTTGCTGGGTGAGCTGGAAGGCGGCGAGCGGGCTGCCGAACTGCTCGCGCTCGCACACGTAGTCGCGCGCCGTCTGCCAGGCGGAGCGCGCGGCGCCGGTGACGCCCCACACGATGCCGAAGCGGGCCTCGCCCAGGCAGGTGAGCGGCCCGGACAGGCCACGGGCCGCCGGCAGCAGCGCTTCGGGCCCGAGCCGTACGCCGTCGAGCACCAGCTCGCTGGTGACACTGGCGCGCAGCGACATCTTGTGCTTGATCTCCGGTGCGGAGAAGCCGGGAGTGCCGGCGGGGACGAGGAAGCCGCGTACGCCGTCGTCGGTGCGCGCCCAGACGACGGCGAGGTCGGCGACGGAGCCGTTGGTGATCCACATCTTCCGCCCGTCGAGGATCCAGTCGGCGCCGTCGCGGCGGGCGCGGGTCCGCATCGAGGCGGGGTCCGAGCCGTGGTCGGGTTCGGTCAGGCCGAAGCAGCCGATGGCCTCACCGGCCGCCATGCGCGGCAGCCATGCGCGCTTCTGCTCTTCTGAGCCGAAGCGGTGGATCGCGAACATCGCCAAGGAGCCCTGGACGGAGACGAAGGAGCGCAGGCCCGAGTCGCAGCTCTCCAGCTCCCGGCAGGCGATGCCGTAGCTGAGCGCGGAGGTCCCGGCGCATCCGTAGCCGGTCAGATGCATACCGAGCAGGCCCAGCTTGCCGAACTCACGGGCGAGTTCGCGCAGCCGGGGCAGCTTGCCGTCCTCGTACCAGCGGGCGATGTGCGGCTGTGCATGGTCGGCCAGGCAGGCGCGAACGGTGTCACGGACCGCGCGGTCCTCGTCGGAGAGAGTGCCCTCGATACCGAGCGGGTCGAGGGGGTCGATCGGGGCGAGCGGGGCGGGCCCGCCGGTGCGGGTGGACATGGGGTGCTCCTGAAAGAGGCGGGGCGGGGGTACGGGAGGGTCGGCTAACGGCCGAGGAGCGCGGCGATCTCTGCCTCGTCGTAGCCCAGTTCGGCCAGGACCTCCGCGCTGTGCTGGCCGAGGGTGGGCGGGGCCGAGCGCACCGGAGGGCGCCGGCCGCGGAAGCTGGCGGGGAAGGCGACCTGGCTGAGGGGGCCGGCATCGGGGTGGTCGGTCGTGGCGACGATGCCGAGGGCCTCGGTCTGCGGGCAGTCGTAGACCTCGTCGAGGGAGCGGATCGGGGTCGCCGGGACGCCCGCGGCCTTCAGCGTCGTACACCAGTGCCCGACGGTTTCCTCGCGCAGTACGGCCTCCAGTGCGGCGTTGAGCTCGTCGCGGTGTTCGACGCGGGCGCGGTTGGTGGCGAAGCGGGGGTCCTCGGCGAGGGGCGCGAGGCCGAGTACGCCGCACAGCCGCCGCCACAGCCCGTCGTTGCCGACGGCGATCACGAAGTGGCCGTCGGAGGCTGGATAGGCCTGGTACGGCACGAGGCTGGGGTGGCCGGAGCCGAGGCGGGCCGGCCGCTCGCCGGTGGCGAAGTATCCGGTGGCCCAGTTGATGTGCAGCGCGAGCTGCGACTCGTACAGCGAGGTGGTCACATACTGTCCGCGCCCGGTGCGCTCGCGCTCGACCAGCGCGGCCAGCAACCCGATGGTGCCGAACAGCGCGGCGCCGAGGTCGCCCATGGCGTACCCGGCCTTCACGGGCGGCCCGTCCGGTTCGCCGGTGAGCGACATCAGCCCGGCGGCGGCCTGCGCGACCATGTCGTAGCCGGGCTCGTCGCGCAGCGGCCCGGTCTCGCCGAAGGCGGAGATGTGCAGCAGCACGAGGCGGGGGTAGCGCTCGCTGAGCTGCTCGTAGCCGAAGATCTCGGCGAGCGAGCTGCCGGGGCGGAAGTTCTCGACCAGCACGTCGGCGTCGGCGAGCATCCGGTGCACGGCCTCCTGTCCCTGCGGGGACTTGAGGTCGAGGGTGACGGAGCGCTTGTTGCGGTTGGCGGCCAGGTAGTACGTGGCGTCCGGGCCGTTGAACGGGGGTCCCCACTGCCGGGTCGGGTCGCCGCCTTCGGGATGTTCGACCTTGATGACGTCGGCGCCGAGGTCGGCGAGGCTCATGGTCGTATAGGGCCCGGCCAGAATCTTGGACAGGTCGACCACCCGCATTCCGGCGAGCGGCGCGGGCCGGTCGAGCGGCACGGGGCCTCCGGGCGCGGTCTCGGAGCGGGTGTCGCCGTCGGGGCGGATGCCGCCGTCGGAGCGGACGTCTTTGTCGGGAGAGGTGTCGCCGTCGGAAGGGGTGTCAGGAGACATGCGCCGCCTCCTCGTCGAGGTGGCCGCCGTCCGCCAGCTCGGCCAGGTGGGCGAGCGCGTGGGGCGGCAGGGCGTGCGGGGCGTCCAGGCGGGCGAGCCAGGTGTGGGCGACCAGTGCCTTCCGCCGGCCGCGTCCGGTGGCCGCCTCGTGCTCGGCCTGTTCCAGCAGCAGCGTGCCCATGACGGTGCGGGCGAGGTCGTCGGCGTACGCCGCGACGCCCGACTGCTGTGCCTCCTCGGGGAGTTCGAGGAGCAGATCGCCCTCCTCTCGCAGCCGCGCCCAGCGGCCGGCCAGCGAAGCGGCGGCCTTCAGGGTGAGGCCGCCGAGGCGGTGCACATAGGTGTCGGCAAGGGTGTGGTGCGCGGTCTCGCGGCGCATGCAGCGCAGGACGTCGAGCGCGATGACGTTGGAGGAACCCTCCCAGATGGAGCCGAGGTGGGCGTCGCGCAGCAGCCGGGGGTTGACCCAGTCCTCGATGTACCCGTTGCCGCCGCGGATCTCCATGGCCTCGGCGGTCACCTGCCGGGCCCGCTTGCACACGTGGAACTTGGCCAGCGGCGTCAGCATCCGGATCAGTTCGCGGGCCGCGCCGTCTCCGGCGTCCGCCTCGTCCAGCCGCGCGGCGCCCTCCAGGACGAGGCCGAGCGCGGCCTCGGCGTCCAGGAGCAGCGGCAGCAAGGTGGCGCGCATCAGCGGCTGGTCGAACAGCGGCTTGCCGAAGACCTCGCGGGCCCGGGTGTGCTGGACCGATTCACGTACGGCGCGGCGCATGAGCGCTGCCGAGCGCATGGCGTTGGAGAGCCGGGAGACGTTGAGCATCTCGGCCATCTGCGGGAATCCCCTGGCCAGTTGACCAACGGGGCGGGCGTAGGCGTCCTGGAGGGTGACCTCGCCGCTGGCCATGGAGCGGGCGCCGAGCTTGTCCTTGAGCCGGTCGATACGGATGGCGTTGCGGCTGCCGTCGGGGCGCAGCCTGGGCACCATGAACATGCCCAGTCCCCTGGTGCCCTCGCCCTGCCCTGGGACGCGGGCGAGGGTGAGGATGACGTCGGCCGTGACGTTGGAGGCGAACCACTTGTGGCCGGTGAGGGTGTAGTGGCCGCCGTGGTCGGTGGCGGTGGTCTCCGTCTTGCCGACGTCGGTGCCGCCCTGCCGTTCGGTCATGAACATCGCGCCGGTGGCGCGGGTGCCCGGCTCGGTGGAGGTGAGCGCGGCGATCTCCTCGGAGAATCCGTCCGGGTCGAACAGCCGCAGGACGCGCGCCGCCGAGTCGGTCATCGACAGCGGGCAGGCCAGGCCGAACTCGGACTGGACGAACAGATAGGACAGCGCGTACTTCACGGTGTGCGGGACGGGGGTGGGCCAGCCGAGCACACCCGGCCGGTGCGACATGGCGGCCAGCCCGAATCTTTCGTAGGCCAGCTCTTCCATGCGGGCGAAGGCGGGGTGGTGGTCGACCTCGTCGATGCGCCGCCCGTCGGGCGCGTACTGCCGCAGACGGGGCGGATGGGCGTCGGCGACGGCGGCCAGCGTGTCGAGTTCACCGGCCGCGACGGCACCGAGCTCGTCGAGCACGGGCTCGGCCCGCGCGCGGTCCTCGTCGGACAGCAAGCGCTCCAGCAGCGGGCGCAGCGCGGGTTCGCCGTCGGCGGGGCCGACGTGGTTGATGTCCTGCATGTGGTGCTGTCTCTCTGTCGGCGGGGCGGGATGGGGCGGAGTGAGGCGGGGTCGGGGTTCCGGGCACGGGTCCGGAGGGTTACGTCGAGGCCGGCGAGTTCCGCGAGGCACCTGGCCCGGCGTCCTTGGACGCGGCCTCCGTGGACGCGGCCTCCCCGGGCGCGGTGTCCGGCGTCTCCGCGCTCGCCGTGGCGTCGTCGCCCCCGGTGCGGGCGAGCAGCGGCAGGACCCCGACGAGCGTGATCCCCACATAGCCGAGGCCGAGCGCGACCACCGGCCAGATCGAGCCGGTGCGGTCGAGGAGGAACTGCGAGCACAGCGGCGCGGTTCCGGCGAAGAGCGTGGTGCACAGCTGGTAGCACAGGGACATGCCCGTGTAGCGGATCTCGACGGGGAAGACCCGGGCGAGGATCCCGGCGAGCGCCGCGTAGTACATGGCGTGTGGGAAGGTGGCGAGCGCCATGCCCAGCACCGCGAGCCAGTACGAGCCGGTGCCGATCAGCACGAACATCAGCGGCAGCAGCACGAATTCGGGCAGGAGCATCCACCACACCGCTCTGCTCAGCGGCCACTTGGCGGCCAGTACGGCGCCGAAGGGCTGGACGAGCGTCTGGACGACGAGCGCCACGGAGATGACCGTCAGGAAGGAGGAGCGGTCGAAGCCGAGGTCGGAGGTCGCCCAGGACAGCGCGAAGGTGGTCTTGACGTAGGTGATGGCCACGCCCGCCGTACCGGCCAGCACGCCGAGGAACACCAGGAGCGGGTAGCGGCCCAGGACATCCTTGACGGGCAGCTTGGAGACCCGCTTGCTCTCCAGCGCCCGCCGCATCTCCGGGGTCTCCCCCAGCCGCAGCCGGATGAAGAGCCCGACCGCGACGAGTACGGCGGAGGCGAGGAAGGGCACCCGCCAGCCCCAGGACTCGAAGGCCGCGTCGTCGAGCTGGGCGATGGCCAGGAAGGAGAGGGTCGCCAGGAGATTGCCGACCGGTGAGCCCTGCTGTGCGAAGGCGCCGTACAGCAGCTTCCTGCGGGGCGGCGCGTATTCGGTCGCGATGAGGACGGCGCCGCCCCACTCACCGCCCATGGCGACGCCCTGGACCATCCGCAACAAGATGAGCAGCACCGGCGCGGCGGCACCGATCTGCGCGTATCCGGGGAGCAGCCCGACGCAGAAGGTGGCCGCGCCCATCATGGTGAGGGTGGTGACGAGCGCCTTCTTGCGGCCGTAGCGGTCGCCGAAGTGGCCGAATATCAGCCCGCCGAGGGGGCGCGCGAGGAAGCCGACCCAGAAGGTGGCGAAGGCCGCGAGGGTGCCGACGGCGGGCGAGGCCCCGGTGAAGAAGATCTTGCCGAGGACCAGCGCCGAGGCCGAGCCGTAGATGTAGAAGTCGAACCACTCGATGGTGGTGCCGACGAACGCGGTGATCCCGGCCTTCCGTGCCTCCTTGGCACCTGGCGGGGGTGGTGGGGATGCTGGCTGCTGCATGGCGAGTCCTCTCGTGGCGAGCGGGTCCCGCTACGGGAGGCACCATCGGGGCCGGTCCACGCGCCGCTGCGAGACGCGGATCACTCTGGCAGCCGGTATTAAGCACTGTCCAAGATTGATTTCGAGGTGCAGTGAGACGTTGTGCGTCGTAATCGCGAGGCGAGCGATGTGAAGCGTCCGGCGGGCGGCGTGCGACGTAAGGGGGGCGGCGGCCTGCGGTGTGAAAGAGCGGTCTGCGGGGCCGCCGCGCTCAGCTCGGATGCCCTGCCGGGGTCGGCAGCACGCGCTCGGCGACGCGCAGCACGGAGCGCAGTGCGGCGGAGTCGTTGCCGGCTCGCCAGGCCAGCGCGATCCGCAGCGGCGAGACCTGCCCGGCCAGCGGCCTGAACTGGACGTGTTCCAGGCGGATGTCGCGGGCCGACTCGACCACCAGCGCGACCCCCACCCCGGCGCCGACGAGGGCCAGCAGGCTGTAGGAGTCGGGGGCCTCCTGGGTGATCCTGGGCGCGAAGCCCGCCTCGTGGCACGCCTGCACCACCGCGTCGCGTACGGCGGAGCCGCGGGTGGCGGGGAAGGTCACGAACCGCTCCTGAGCCAGCTCGGCCAGCTCCACGCTCTCCCGTTCCACCAGCGGGTGGGTGTCGGGCAGGGCGAGGAACAGGTGCTCGACCCGCACGGCCCTGGTGTGAATGCCGCGCCGCGCGGGGAGGGCCACGAAGCCCAGGTCAAGCGTCCCGTCGGTGATCCTCCCCAGCGCCTCCCCCGAGTAGGTCTGGCCCTCCAGCACCAGCTCGATGCCGGGGAGTTCGGAGGTGACGGCGCGGGCCAGCACCGGCAGCGCCGCATAGCTGCTGGCCCCCGCGAAGCCGACGGAGACCCTGCCCACCTCGCCCGCTCCCGCAGCGCGCACGGTCCGGCGTATGACGGCGGCCTCGGCGAGCAGGTGCCGCGCCGGTTCGAGGAGGGCCTGCCCGGCCGAGGTCAGCCGCACCGACCGGGTCGTACGGTCGAACAGCGTGACGCCCAGATCGCGCTCCAGCAATCGGATCTGCTGGCTCAGCGGCGACTGGGCCATGTGCAGCCGCTCGGCGGCGCGCCCGAAGTGCAGCTCCTCCGCGACGGCGACGAATCCGGAGAGATGACGTAGTTCCACCCCCCGACGATCTCAGCCGCCGCCGCCCGGCCTCAACGCGCCGTCTCCAGCAGCGCGGCGGCGCAGTCCTCGGCCAACTCCTCCGCGTGCGCCGGCAGCCCGCCGCCGTACCGGCCGCCGTCCCGCAGATGACGGCGTACGAGGGACAGGGGCAGGTCGACCAGGGCCAGGGTGATCCGTTCGACGGCCTGCGGGTCCCGGGCAGCCCAGCTCTCCGGCCAGGTGGTGCGCCCGGCCCGGCGCGGCGGCCACTGACGGGCCGACGGCCGGTCGCTGACGGGCCGTCGGTGACCGGCGAACGGTCGGCCCCCGGCCCGCCGCGGCCACGGGCCGGAGCCGGGGCGCGGGGTGCCGGGGGCCGAGGAGGGCCGGGGGCGGGGGCCGAGAGCGACGGCCCCCGGGCCCGCCGTCCAGCGGTCAGATACGCCCGTGGGTCAGCCGGGTCAGGGGGCCCGTCTTGCGGGAGGCGCTCTTGCGGCCCAGGGCGAAGGCACCGGCGAACAGTGCGATCAGACTGCCGCCCGCACCCGCCGCGATCTTCTTGCGTGCCTTCACAAGAGCCAGCCCCGCCGTGGCCTTGGTGCCGACGGCCTCGGCGGCCTTGGCCGCCCGCTTCGCACCGTCACCGGCGTCCACCACGGCGCTCCGCGCCTTGGACGCGGCGCCTCCGGTCGTACCGTTTGCCTTCGCGTTCTTCACAGAGTCAGCCATGCGGCCACGGGTTGCCCATCGTCCCGTCCCGAAACCCGCCCGCGTGCCGCCGCTCGACGCCCAACTCCACGTTGACCGTTGCTCACGTTCCGTCGACCCACTCCGACCCGTCGACCGGTCGCCGCCCCGGGTACAAGCACGGTTTCCGGGCCACGGGAGAGGTGCAGCCGCTCCGTGGCGAGGAGGGCACCGAGGAGTTCGCCATGGTCCGGGACCTGGCCGCGGCGCTGTGGCCGTCACGGGCCGTGGAGTTCGGTCTCCCAGGGAGCGAGCGGCGGGTCGGGGCGGTAGCCGGGGTCGCAGTGGGCGCGGAGCCACTGGGCGGCCCGGTGTTCGGCCTCGTCGGCGTTGAGGACGGTGCCGTCCTCGTCCGTGCGCAGGACGTTGGCGAAGACCGCGAAGGCCTGTTCCAGGGGCGAGCCGAAGGTCATGAGACCGGCGCGGTAGTCGATACCGTCGAGGACGTCGTCGGCGAGGGTGCCGTTGGCCAGGTAGAAGGCGAAGAAGCGGAGCGCGGCGCGTACATCGGTGGGCAGGGCGTTCCCGGGCTGGTGCATGTCGCCATCTTGAGGGCCGCCGACGGCGCGCGTCACGGGCGGCCGGGCGACGCGCGTCACGGCCGGAACCCGGTGCACCCGTGGCCGTGGGGCCCTTCACCGCAGGACACCACGGTGTCGGGCCACCGCGAGGTGCTCACGCGAGGGGGCTCAGCGGCCCTCGAAGCCGAGCCTGAGCACCTCCGGGCTGCGCCTGAGATCGGTGGTGTAGACGGAGAAGAGCCGTACGCCCTCCTCGCCGCAGGCGAAGCCCACGCACAGCCGGGGGCACGGATGCTGGAGCACGGCCAGTCCCTCCGGCTCGAACAGGCCGCCCCCGGAAGCCGGGGCGGGGCGCACCCGCTGGACGGTCCGGCCCGTGCCCAGGTGCACACAGGTCAGCAGCGGCTCGGCGGACGGGCCGTTCTCGCTACAGGTGAGCTGGTAGGCGTAGTTGCCGTAGACGGCCATGCCCTGGTGGTACAAGTGGCCGTCGGGCATGGGCTGGACGAAGTCGGTCAGCGCCTGGAAGTTCCCGGCCCGGAAGCGGTCCAGGTCGTAGAGCGCGAACCGGTAGGCGCCCGAGCGCCGGTAGCGCAGCAGCAGACGGCGCGCGTACGGGTCGAGCGCGACCTGGTTCTTCGTGCTGCCGGGGCGGGGCCGGAAGGTGTCCAGCGCGCCGTCGTGGTGCTCCAGCACCGCGCCGGGACGGAAGCGGAAGCGGGCCAGCCCTCTGCCGTTCCCGGTGGAGGAGCTGGCGTCCCACTCGGTCCACAGCGCGGGTCTGCCGGGGTGGCGCGTCTCCACGCCCATGGTGCCGCCGTGTCCGAAGCCTCTGAGGTACATGTGGCCGAGCGGCTCGCCCGTCATCGACAGCGCGTTCATGCACAGGTCACCGCGCCGCAGCCGCTCGCCGTGCGAGAGCGGGCCCTCCTCGTCCGGGAGCTGGATGCCGCCCTCCATCACCTGGAGCGCGTACATCCGGGCCCGCCGCTCGTCGAAGGCGAAGGACTGGATGGCCGTCCTGTGCCACAGCCGCCGGTCCAGCAGCGGCCCTTGGCGGGGCTCCGGCATGGCCCAGCTCCCCTGTTCCGGGCCGGGGGACGCGGCGGCGGCCTGCGAGGGGGCGGGACCCGGCGAAGCGGCAGCCGGCCTGCGGGCGGCGGCGAGCGCCGTCGGCACCAGTGCTCCAGCGGCTGCGGCGCCGTACTCCAGCACGCGTCTGCGGCGGATCGGCGCGCGGTGGTGGTCCGCCATGGCAACCCGTCCTTCCTGTCGGCGCTCCACACTCCTCGCACGACAGGGATCACCGGCGACGCGCCGCCGGTACCGGAAATGGAGCATTTTTCATACGAATGTGCCCGGCCTGCTCAGCCGCCTTGCGGACCTTGTACGGCAGCGGTGACCAGGGACGCGATCTCCTCCTCCGACACCTGGCCGCCACCCACCAGCCGGTCGAACACCAGCCCGTCGACGCAGGCCAGCAGCGTGAGGGTGCGGGCGCCGGGGTCGGCGACACCCTGCCGGGCCAGAAAGTCGCGCATCACGTCGCGAGCCGCGTTCTCACGCGGGGTGAGGATCTCGCGCAGCTCCGGATGGCGGACACTCTCCACGGCGCAGGCGTAACGCGCCAGGGTCCGCTCCCGCCCCTGCCCGGTGAGCCGCCGGCGGGTGAAGGCGGCCAGCGCTCCGGTCAG
The DNA here is from genome assembly GCF_035917675.1 of Streptomyces sp. NBC_01775. Classification (NCBI taxonomy): domain Bacteria; kingdom Bacillati; phylum Actinomycetota; class Actinomycetes; order Kitasatosporales; family Streptomycetaceae; genus Streptomyces; species Streptomyces sp. NBC_01775. The sequence continues at coordinate 1,036,751 of NZ_CP109104.1, forward strand.
CTCCGCCACGCTCCGTGGCGGCGGTACCCGCTCCCCCTCGGCCTGCAACTCCGCCTGGTCGAGCACCACGAGCCGCCGCACCAGCGCGGTCAGCAGGGCCTGGCGGGTGCGGAAGTAGGCCGAGGTGGTGCCCGCCGGGAGGCCGGCGCGGGCGTCCACCGCACGGTGGGTCAGGCCTCGCATCCCCGCGTCGGCGAGCACGGCGACCGCCGCGTCCGCGAGGACCGTACGGCGGTCGAGGGTGGCAGGGCGGTCCGGAGCGGCGGGGCGGGCAGGGGTGTCGCCGTGCCCGGCCGTCGCACGGCCCGGGGCGGTGCGGTCCGGCGCTGTGTTCCGGTCGGATGTCACCACCCCTTTCTACACCCGTAGAAGAGGAGAGTAGACTCCTCCTTCTACAGATGTAGAAGACCGGCGGCGACAGGGAGGTCCCGTATGGGTGGCAGCGCGGTGGTGGCCGGCGGCGGGATCGGCGGACTGGCGGCGGCGCTCGGGCTGCGGCGGATCGGCTGGGAGGTCACCGTCATCGAGCGCGCGCGGGTCCTCGACGACGCGGGCGCCGGCATCTCGCTGGCGGCCAACGGCATGCGCGCGCTGGAAGAGCTCGGCGTGGGCGCCCCCGTCCAGGAGGCGGGACGGCGCCAGTACACCGGTGGCACACGCACCCCCGACGGGCGCTGGCTGGCGCGGATGGACGGCGTCGCGCTGGAGCGGAAGCTGGGCACGCCCATCGTCGGCATCCCGCGCGCCACGCTGCACCAACTGCTGCGTGAAGCGCTGCCGTCCGGCTGTGTGCGCGTCGGCGCCGAGATGACCTCCCTCGACGACTCGGACCCGGCCAGGCCCCGCGTCGGGTGCGAGGGCCCCTCCGCCGCGGCAGCCTATGAGGCGGACCTCGTCGTGGGCGCCGACGGCATCAACAGCCGACTGCGGACGGCGATGTTTCCCAGCTACCCCGGCCCCGTCCACAGCGGCTCGACGGTGCTGCGGGCGGTGACGGAGCGCCCCGTGGAGGGGCCGTACGGCGACTTCGAGCTGACGTGGGGCCCGGGCACCGAGTTCGGCCACATCCGGTTCGCGGACGGCCGGGCCGAGTGGCACGCGGTGCTCAACTCCCCGGCCGGGGTGCGGTACGCGGACCCGCTGGAGCGGATGCGCCGCCGGTTCCAGGGGTGGCACCAGCCGGTTCCCGCGCTGCTGGCGGCGACCCGCGCCGAGGACGTCCTCCACCACGACGTCGGCGAACTGGCCGCTCCCCTGCCGTCGTACGTGCGCGGCCGCGTCGCCCTGCTCGGCGACGCGGCCCACGCCATGTCCCCGCACCTGGGCCAGGGCGCCTGCCAGGCGCTGGAGGACGCGGTCACCCTGGCCGCGGCGCTGGCGACGGAGCGCGACACCGCATCCGCGCTGCTCCGCTACGACACGGAGCGCCGCCCGCGCAGCCAGTCGGTGGCGAGAGCCGCTCGGCAGGCGGGCCGCATGGGCCAGCAGCTCAGCCATCCGCTGGCTGTCACCGCGCGCAACGCGGCCCTGCGGCTGGTCCCTGCGGGCGCCGCGGTCCGCGCGGTCCTGCGGCACGCCGCGTGGACCCCGCCCCGGCTGACCTGACCCGGCCCAGGACAGGCCCCACCGGCCGGCCTCGCCGCATTCCGGGCCCCCGCTACAGCTCGGAGTCCGCCCAGGCGGTGACCTCCGCCTTGTCGCCGACCGCGAGGGCCCCGGTGCGCAGGACGGCGAACTTGCTGCCGAAGGCGACGCCGCCGCCGGTGGCGCGCCGGTAGCGGGCGAGCGCACGCAGCGGCTCGGGGCCGGACTTGACCCCCGTCCGCTGCTCGACGGTGGTGACCACGCAGCGGATGGCGAGCTTGGCGTAGCCCAGTTCGGCGTCTCCGAAGGTCACCCGCCGCACCCGGTCCTCGGCGTGGGGCTCCTCCTCCCAGCCGTCGACCACGATGTTCGGACGGAAGCGGTTCATGGGCATCGGAGCCTCCCCGGCCGCGGCCAGCCGGTCGTTCAGATCCCGCAGGGAGGCGAGGGAGAGCATGTGGACGGCGCAGCTGTCCGCGTAGCCGGAGGTGCCGGGCACCTGGCCGTCCGTCACACGGTCGTGCTCGGGCGGGACGCGCACCAGCCTGCTGGGCGCGCCGAGCAGGTCGGAGAACCATGCGGCGGCCTCGTCGCCCTGGTCGACACCGGAGTACGGATTCCCGAACATCTCCACCTCCCGCCGGGGGCCCGAGGCGGCCAGGGGGATGTGGGCCGAGCCGTGTCCCGGCGCGCTCAGCGTCAGCCGCTCTTCCCCGCCGGCGCCGTGCGGGGCGACCTCGGGCCGTACGAGGGCCAGCTCCGGGTCGCGCCGCTGCGTGCGGCCCGCGCCGTCGGGCGTGATCACCATGAAGGCGCGGTCGTGCGCGAGTCCGGCGCGGGTCAGTTCCGCTTCGCGCACGCGGGCGGCTCCACAGCCCTTCACCGGGTAGTAGGCCAACTCGACGACCTCAGCCATGCGTTCCTCCGCTGCTCCTGGTGCCCGACGGAAACGGTCCGGGCTTCGCATCCTGCCATCACAGGGGGTGGCATAGCCTGGGCGGGAGAAGGAGACGCACGTGACCACCGAAGGGCCCGGCCCCATCATCGAACCGCCCCAGTCGCCCGACCCGTCCCCCTCGCTCTCGCCGCCGCACCAGCGCGGGCGGGACGACGCGCAGGAGTGCGTGCTGCTCAAGCACGGGGAGGTCTTCTTGCGCGGGCACAACCGCGCGCGCTTCGAGGACCTGCTGCACAACAATCTGCGGGAGGCGCTGGACGTCCTCCCCGGCCCGACGTGGACCGAGCGGGGCCGCAGCGTCACGCTCGTCGGCGGGCAGGTGCCGCAGGAGGAGCTCGTCGAGTGCGTACGGCGGGTGATCGGCTTCAACGTCGTGCAGCCCGCGCTGCGCACCCGCAGCACGGAGGAGGACATCGGCGCCCTCGCGGTCCGGGTCCTGCGCCGGGTGCGCGCCGAGCGGGGTGCGGTCACCTTCGCGGTGCGTGCCCGGCGCAGGGACAAGTCCTTCCCGCTGACCTCCTCCGTCCTCTCCGCGGCCATCGGCACCCGGGTGCAGCGCGAGACGGGGCTGCCGGTGGACCTGTCCTCGCCCGGTGTCGAGCTGGCGGTCGAGGTCGACCGGCGAGGCACCTGTCTGTCGTGGTCGCGACTGCCCGGCCAGGGCGGGCTTCCGGTGGGCTCCAGCGGCCGGGCGCTGGCGCTGCTGTCGGGCGGCTACGACTCGCCGGTGGCCGCCCACCGTGCCATGCGCCGGGGGCTGGCCTGCGACTTCGTGCACTTCACCGGTGCTCCGTACACGGACGCGGCCTCCGTCTACAAGGCGTACGCGCTGGCCAGGGAACTGAACCGCTTCCAGCCGGGCGGCACGCTGCATGTCGTCCCCCTGGGCAAGGCGCAAAAGCAGCTCGCGGTGGCGGGCGCCGGGCGGCTACAGGTCGTGGCGCAGCGGCGGCTGATGGCGCGGACCGCGAGCGTGCTGGCCGGACGGCTGGGCGCCGAGGCCCTGGTGACCGGGGACAGCCTCGGCCAGGTCGCCAGCCAGACGGTGGCGAACCTGGCGGCGGTGGACGAGGCGGCCTCCCTGCCGCTGCTGCGCCCGCTGCTGGGCTGGGAGAAGCAGGAGATCATCGACGCGGCCCGGGCGCTGGGCACCGCCGCTGTCTCCGTGCTCCCCGACGAGGACTGCTGCTCGCTGCTCATGCCGCGTCAGGTCAGCACGAAGGCCAGGGTGCCCGATGTGCGGCGTGTCGAGCGGCGGCTGGAGCTGGACGACCTCGTCGAGGAGCTGCTGGCGGGCGCCTGGTCGCTGAGCCCCGGCGGGGAGGACGACCCGGGACCTACGGCTTGATGCCGAGCCCCGCCCACACGCCGACCTCGGAACTCTCGACCATGCCGGGCAGCTGGGGTCCGTCGTCCAGCTCGGGCCGCCAGTCGCAGCTGGCGACGAGCCCGGGCTCGACCATCGTGAGCCCGTCGAAGTAGCGCCGGACGTCCTCGCGGGGCCGGAGGCGGCACACGAGACCGCGCGCCACGTAGGAGTCGGCCAGCCGCTGCATATCCGGATCCAGGTCGGCGGTGCCGTGCGAGAGCGCCAGGGCGCTGCCGCTGGGCAGCTCCTCCAGGAGGCGTTCGACGATGGCGTCCGGCGAGTCGGAGTCGGGCACGAAGTGGAGCAGCGCGATCAGGGAGAGGGCGATCGGCTGGTCGAAGTCGAGGGTCTTGCGGGCGTGTTCGAGGATGAGGTCCGGCTCGCGTACATCGGCCTCGATGTAGTCGGTGGCGCCCTCGGGGGTCCCGGTCATCAGGGCGCGTGCGTGGGCGAGCACGATCGGGTCGTTGTCGGAGTAGACGATCCGCGCGTCCACGTGCTCCGCCTGGGCGATCTGGTGGAGGTTGGGCGAGGTGGGGATTCCGGTACCGATGTCGAGGAACTGGCGCATCCCCATGTCCCGGCCGAGGTGGCGGACCACCCGGTGCATGAAGGCCCGGTTGTGCCGGGCGGCGACCATGGCGTTGGGGTAGGCGCGGAGTGATTCGCCGGCCAGCTTGCGGTCGACGCTGTAATTCGTCTTGCCGCCGAGAAAATAGTCATAGAGGCGAGCGCTGTGCGGGCGGACGCCCAGCCCTTCGGGAACCACGGTCTCATCGCTCATACGCTCTCCCGGACGTGGGTGATGTGCCGGTCCAATGTGCCAGACAGGTGTGCCAACCACTCTCGTACAAAGTGGAGTTGGACGCCACGCCCCGCCGGGACTTCACGCCCCTTTGTGCGCCCCCTGCCGCCGCCCGGCGGATTCAGCCGCTTCCGGACGCGGCATCCGTGGCCTTGCCCGTAGCGCCCGTGACCCTGCCGCGGGACGCCAGCAGGGCGGAGCGCAGCCAGGGAGGCATGGGCTGCGCGTGGGCGCTGTCGGCCACCGTCGCGGCCACGATGTGCAGCTTGGTGTTGGTCTGCTGGGAGGTGTCCACGAGGATGTTCCAGGCGATGTCGGCCGAGCAGTGCCAGGAGGCCATCAGGACGCCCCTGGCCTGGTCGATCACGGGGCGGGTCTCCATGGCCCTGTGCAGCTGTTCGACTTCCCGCCGGAGGCGGAGCACCTCCTCGCACCGCGCGTGGGCGTCCACGCCCAGGCACCCGTCCGGGCACCTGTCTGTATTCTCCGCGGGCGATTTCTTACCGGCGGAGGTGTAGACCCCCGGTTCACTGGTCACTCGTCAGATCATCTCCGCCGGTTCGGTCCAGGAGCCGGCGTGGTAGCGCCCCGGACCTGTCCTAGGCGGGCCGGGCGCGTGTCCGTCGATGGCGCCGCCCCAGCCCGGGGGCGGCGCCGCGAGTGGATTCATGAGATCCTCCGGAAGACAATTGTTGTCGGACGACATGTGTCTCCCTGCCCCCTCGACGCTGACGCACACCTGTGAGCTGCGAAACACCGGAGGGGCTACCGCGCCCCTCGTCCGTACGGAGCATCAGGAAGAATCAGAGGACCGTGGACAAACTCATCGCTCTTGAGCGCGCCCTGCGCACCGCACCCCCGCATACGCTGCTGGACCTCACCACTGAGACGCTGCGGGAGTACGACGCGTCGAACGTCGAACTGCGCATGATCGACTACGGGCTGACAACTCTCCAGAGCGTGCATCCGAGCGCTTCCGAGGGCCCTGTGCGCGTCGCCGCGTACAACACCCCCGAGGGACGGGCCTTCGGCGCACAGGAGCCGGTGCTCGTACCCGACGAACCGCGCGGCACTGTGAACGTACACCTGCCGGTGACCGTACGAGGCGATCGGATGGGGGTATTCTCCGCCACCTTTCCCCAGTCCGTGTGCGACCCGGAGCTGCTGGCCTCCCTCACCCAGGTCTGCGAGGCGCTCGGCCACGAGATCCAGGTCGCCGAGCGGGACACGGACCTGTTCCTGCTGGCCCGGCGTACGACCCGACTGACCCTCGCGGCCGAGATGCAATGGCAGCTGCTGCCCGGGCGCTCCTGCGCGCGCCCCGAGTTCGCGCTGGGCGCCCACCTGGAGCCCGCCTACGCCATCTTCGGCGACAGCTTCGACTGGTCGGTGACGGAAGAAGCGCTGACCCTGACCGTCCTCAACGGGATGAACGAGGGCATAGAGGCCGCCTTGCTGACCCACCTGGCGGTCAACGCGCTGCGCAACGCGCGACGGGCCGGGCTCGACCTGGTCGGCCAGGCGACCCTCGCCGACCAGGCGATCTACGCGCAGTACCGGGGAGAGGCCCACCTGTCCGTGCTGCTGTTGCGCTTCGACCTGGCGACCGGCGACGTCGAGGCGATCGACGCCGGCTCGCCCCGGGCCTGGCGCATGCACGACGGCGGCGCCGTCGAGCGGGTCTCCTTCGAGGCGCAGCTGCCCCTGGGCATGTTCGAGGACACGCCCTATCTCGCCGAGCACTTCCGCGTCACGCCCGGAGACCGGCTGCTCATCGGCAGTGACGGCGTGTACGAGACGGCGTCGCCCGACGGGGTGCCCTACGGGGAGCGCGCGCTGGCCCGCACGCTCGGCGCCACCAAGCTGCTGCCGCCCTCACAGGTGCCGCGCGCGGTGCTGCGCGAGCTGGCCGAGTACCGCGATACGGCGCCGGTGCTGGACGACGCGCTCGCGGTCTGCCTGGACTGGTACGGCCGCTAGGGAGTGTTCGGATGCCGGACCCGGCGGGCTCATGGCCGGGCCCGCCGGCCCCGGCTTCAGCCGCGGCTCCCGCTCCGGTCACCGTCGGCTCCCGCTCTCAGGCGGGTCTGACGGCGGTGTCATCCGCCGCCAGGGGAAAAGAAGACGAGCGGGTCTCCGCAGCGTCGAGAAAGCCCCTGAGCCCCTTCAACAGCGCGTCCCGTTCCCGCTGCGGCATCGAGGAGAGGACGGCGAACAGTGCCTGCTCCCGCTGCTCGCGGAGGCTGCTGAGATAGCTGCGGCCCCGAGCGGTCAGATGCAGCTCCAGCTCCCGCCTGCTGGTGGGGCTGGGCACGCGCTCCACGAAGCCGATGGCCTCCAGGCGGTCGCACAGTCGGCTGACCGAGGAGGGCGCCGAGCCCAGCGCCTCACCGAGAGCACGCAGATTGATGCCCTCATCCCGGTCGACGCAGTACAGAACCCGAAGCTGGGACGGGGAGACGGGGGCCGGGGAGACGGCTTCTCTGCCGCGCTCCCAGAGCACCTCGAGCAGCTCGATGACCTCGCCTGCCGTCCGTGCGGCGTCATGGGGGTTACGACCGGGGGGCGTGGGGTTCACTCCCATGTCAGTGACACTCCATCTCGGCAACGGTCCCTGGTGAGGTGCGGCCACCGGCCCACCACGGCGTCCGCCCCCCGTCAAGCCTATCCCTGCTCACCGCTCACCGGGTCAGTGCGGTGCGGCCACTTTCAAGGATCGCGGCGAATGGTCCGCCTTTCTGGACGCTGTGGTGCGTGTGACCGGTGCCGTCATGCTCCGGGGCCTCTGGTGCGGAATTAGAAGATCGCAGGGATCGGTAAAGGCGCCGGGGCTACGGTGATTTGAGTTCTCTTCGTGGCCACGGGGGGACAACGCCGCTGCGAGGAGGCTGGAATGACAGCGCGGGAGAGGGAGCAGGCCGCGGGCGAGGCTCAGGAGGCCAGGAACCGGCTCGTTCACCTGGTGTTCGGACACATGGCCGCGCGCACGGTGCGGGCCGCCGTCGAGTTCGGCATCGTCGACATCATCGGCGTCGACGGGGAGGGCACGGCGCAGGAGATCGCAGAGCGGTGCGGCACCCTCCCTCAGCCCACTCACCGGCTGCTGCGCGCGCTGGCCGGGCTCGGGCTGCTCACCGAGACCCGGCCGGGGAGCTTCACGGTCACCCCGACCGGCGCGCTGCTGAGCGAGAAGGACGAGAACTCCTTCGGCGCCTTCGTGCGGATGTTCCTCGACCCCGCGATGCTCCAGGCCTGGGACCAACTGGATGAGAGCATACGGACCGGGAAAACCGCTTTCGACACGGTCTTCGGCACCGACTTCTTCTCCTACCTGGACAAGCACCCCGACCTGTCGGCACGGTTCAACTCCGCCATGAGCCAGGGCACGCGGTCGATCACGGCGGCCCTGCCCTCGCTCTACGATTTCGCGCGCTTCACCACGGCCGTGGACATCGGAGGCGGCGACGGCACCTTGCTGTCGGCGGTGCTGAAGGGGACGCCGGCGCTGCGGGGCGTCGTGTACGACACGGCCGGCGGGCTCGCCCAGGCGAAGGCGACGTTCGAGCGGGAAGGGGTGGCCGACCGCGCCACCACCGCCGTCGGGAACTTCTTCGCCGCCGCGCCCCGGGGCGGCGACCTCTACCTGATCAAGAGCGTGCTCCACGACTGGAACGACGAGCAGTGCGTACGGATCCTGGGGCACATCCGGGACGCGATCCCCGACGAGGGGCGGCTGCTGATCGTGGAGCCCGTGATGCCGACGACCGCCGAGGCGCAGGGTGCCGGCGTGCCGTATCTGAGCGACCTGAACATGCTGGTGAACGTCGGCGGCAGGGAGCGTACGCGGGAGGACTTCGCCGAGCTGTGCCGCGCGGCGGGCTTCTCGGCGCCCTCCTTCACGCCGATCGGCCCGTCCGGCGGCTACTTCGCGATCGAGGCGGCCCCCGTCCCGGCTGCCACGCCGGGCTTCTAGTGCCGTGACCGGCAATGTTTGCCCGGAAGGAGCGTCGTCCGGCCCGTCGTGCAGGGACCCGAAGAGGCAGACCGGGGTGAGGCCGTGGTCCCATAAGGAGGCCGCCGCCTGGAGATGGGCGACCATCCGCCGCGGCGGGTGGTCCGCCGTCGCGCTGTGGCCTCTGTCGTCCAGGAACTGCCAGGAGTTCTGCGGGGTCATGGTGCGCAGTACCTCTCTCGCCGCGTCTTGATGTGTCGGACGGTGCGCCGTTCCCCCGGGGCAGCGGATGCGGCCGGACGCTGCCGCTGGAACGCCGTTCGCGGCACGAGCAGGCATTCCGCTGCGGGGCCGCTCAAGTCCTGCCCCTTGCCCGGCGGCCCTATCCGCCGCCGGGCCCCGTGTGCGCGGCGAGTACGGTGGCGGGAAGATCGTCCGCGCTGCCGCACCCTCCGTGGCGGGGCGCGCCGTCCCGGAAGGAGCGCACCCGCACATGTCCCGCACCGTCGGCCCCGGCCACGATCCCGCGAACGCGACCGACGAGGCCCCCGTCCTGGTGAGCGGGGACGGGCGGGTGGGCCGTATCCGGCTCAACCGGCCGCGTGCCCTCAACGCCCTCACCCACACCATGGTCCGTCTCGTCGCCCAGGCGCTGGACACCTGGGAGCGGGACGAGCGGGTGGCGGCCGTCGTGATCAGCGGCTCCGGCGGGCGCGGACTGTGCGCGGGCGGCGACATCCGGGGCATCCACGAGGACGTACGGCGGGGTGGCGGCCAGGAGTCGGCCGGCTTCTGGGCGGACGAGTACCGCCTCAACGCCCGTATCGCCCGCTACCCCAAGCCGTATGTGGCGCTCATGGACGGCGTGGTCATGGGTGGCGGCGTGGGGATCTCGGCGCACGGCGACGTCCGGGTCGTCACCGAGCGCGCGCTGGTGGCCATGCCGGAGACCGGCATCGGCTTCGTCCCCGACGTCGGCGGGACGTGGCTGCTGTCCCGGGCACCCGGCGAACTCGGCACCCACCTGGCGCTGACGGCCGCTCCGGTGGGCGCGGGAGACGCGCTGCTTTGCGGGCTCGCCGACCACCATGTGCCGAGCGACGCGCTGGAGGCCTTCGCCGGAGCGCTGGCGGACCACACCCCCGCCGAGGCCCTCGCCCGCTTCGCCACACCGGCGCCCGCGGCCGAACTGGCCCAGCGGCGTGGGTGGATCGACGCGTGCTACGCGGCCGGGAGTGTGGAGGAGATCCTGGGCCGGCTGCGCGACCACGGCGGCCAGGAGGCCAAGGAGGCGGCCGAACTGATCGAGTCCAGGTCGCCCACCTCCCTCAAGGTCACGCTCGCCGCGCTGCGCCGGGCCCGTCGGCTGACCCGCCTCGAAGAGGCGCTGGACCAGGAGTACCGCACCTCGCTGGCGACCCTTCACTCGCACGACTTCGCGGAGGGCGTGCGGGCGCAGATCGTCGACAAGGACCGCAGCCCGCGCTGGTCCCCGGCCACGCTCGCCGAGGTGCCCAAGTGGGAGGTGGAGCGGCACTTCGCCCCGCTGGAGGCGGGTGAACTGGGCCTCGGCTCCGAGAATCCGGGCGCGGATTCCTGATCCTTTCCGGGCCGATTCCGCGCTGATACAGGGCCGATCCGACTGAATTCGACGGGGTTACCCGTGCGTTCCTCACGGTCTGTTGGTGACAGATCCGACTATCGCTGTCCCCCTGGGTGTAGCAGTCTTGTCCCGTGCTTCCCAGGAAAGGGGAACGATGGACAAGCGGTACGAGATATTCTGCCTTGCCGACAGATATTTCTATGACACACCCGACCGTTTGTCCGATTCAGTGGATCATGCGGGAGAGCCCGCCGGATTTCCCGTGGCGCGACGCCCGGTACCGGCGGGGTGGCGCCAGACCCGCTCCGGAGACTGGCTGGAACTGAGGCCGCTGGAAGGTGAGTTCCCCCTCCAGGGCTGGAAGATCCACGCTTCGGCCTGCCTGGACAACGCGGACACCGTCGGAACCGCCGTGTGGGACTACTGCGTGCCGCGCGGAATCCCCTTCAAATTCGTCCCCGAACGCACCCAGCTCTACCTGCGCAATGCGAAATACGCGGGACGCGGCACCAGCGGAAAATTCGCCACCGTCTATCCGGCGGACGACACTCAACTCGAAAGCATTTTGAACGAGTTGGGCGGCATACTGCACGGCCAGGAGGGCCCGTACATCCTCACCGATCTGCGCTGGCACAAAGGGCCGCTCTACGTCCGTTACGGCGGCTTCGCGCCACGCTTCTGTGTGGATGAGAAGGGCCAGCTCGTGCCCGCCGTCGAGGACGGCACGGGACGGCTGGTGCCCGACCGCAAGGACCCGGCCTTCCGGGTGCCGGACGGCGTGGAGCTGCCCGCCTGCCTGCGTCCCCACCTGGAGGCACGCTCCTCCACCAGCGTCGGCGAGCTGCCGTACCGCATCGAGCGGGCCCTGCACTTCTCCAACGGGGGCGGCGTCTACGGCGGTACGGACCTGCGCGACGGACAGCGCGTCGTCCTCAAGGAGGCCCGCCCGCACGCCGGACTCGCCGCCGACGGCGCCGACGCGGTGGCCCGGCTGGAGCGCGAGAAGGCCGCACTCGAGCAGCTCGCCGGGCTGCCGGTGGTGCCCGGCGTGCGCGACTGGTTCGAGCTGGACGGACACCGCTTCCTGGTCATGGACGAACTGCCCGGCCAGACGCTCAACGCCTTCTTCGCCAAGCGTCACCCGCTGCTCAGCTCCGACCCCGACCCGGATGCCGTCGCCCGCCACACCGAGTGGGCGCTGCGGATGCACCGGCTGGTCGAGGAGGCGGTCGAGGCGGTCCACGCGCGGGGCATCGTCTTCAACGACCTGCACATGTTCAACATCATGGTCGCGCCCGACGAACAGTCCGTCGCCCTCCTCGACTTCGAGGCGGCGGCGCCCGCCGTGGAGAACCCCCGGCAGATCGTCGCCCACCCCGGCTTCATCGCCCCGCGCGATCGTGAACGCTTCGACATCGACCGCTACGCGCTGGCCTGTCTGCGGCTCGCGCTCCTGATACCGATGACGACGCTGCTGGCCGTCGACCGGAGCAAGGCGGCGGACCTCGCCCGTATCGCCGCCGAGCAGTTCCCCGGCCTGCCCGAGGAGTGGCTGAGCGAGGCGGTCGCCACCATCGAGGGCCCGCACCAGGACCTCGGCGAAGGCCGGCAGCAGGGCCTCGGCGATGACCCGCGTCAGGACCTCGCCGAGGGCCCGCGGCAGACCCGTCCGCCTTCCTCGCCCGCGTCCGGCGGACCGCCCGTGGCGCCCGCCGACTGGCCGGCGGCGCGCGAGTCCATGGCCGCCGCGATCCTCGCCTCGGCCACGCCCCAGCGGGACGACCGGCTCTTCCCCGGTGACATCGCGCAGTTCGCCGACGGCGGCGGGATCGGCCTCGCGCACGGCGCCGCCGGGGTGCTCCACGCACTCGCCGAGACGGGCGCCGCCACCTGCCCGGAGGGCGAGGAGTGGCTGCTGCGCCACACCGAACCCCCGCCGCGCGGCACTCCGCTGGGCCTCTACGACGGCTTACCCGGCGTCTCCTGTGTGCTCGCCCGCTTCGGGCACACCAAACGGGCGCTTGAGCTGACCGAACGCGTGCTGGATGAGAAGTGGCAGCGCCTGGGCACCTCCTTGTACGGCGGGCTCGCCGGGCTGGGCCTGGCCCTGGACCAGCTCGCCGAGGACACCGGCGAACTCGGCCTGCGGGCCCACGCGTGGGAGGCGGCACACCTGCTGTCCCGGCGGCTCACCGCCGAACCCGGCGAAACCGCCGGCTCCCCGGGCGCGGGCGCCGCGCCCGTCCCCCGCAGAGCGGGGCTGCTGCACGGCGCGAGCGGCGCCGCGCTGTTCTACCTGCGGCTGTACGAGCGCCGGGGCGACCCCGCGCTGCTCGATCTGGCGGAAAGCGCGCTGGGCCGCGATCTGGCGCTCTGCGTCCGCGACAGCTCGGGGACCTTGCAGGTGGACGAGGGCAGCCGCACCATGCCCTACCTGGGTGCGGGCAGCGTCGGCATCGCGGCGGTGCTCGACGACTTCCTCGTACACCGCCCGGACCACGCCGCGTTCGCCCAGGCCCGGCTCGACATCCTGCCCGCGGCGCGCATGCGGTACTACGCACAGCCCGGGCTCTTCCAGGGCCGCGCCGGGATGCTGCTCCACCTCAGCAGGACCACGGCACCCGGCGTCACCGAGGACGACCGCGCGGCGCAGCTCGACGGGCTCGGCTGGTACGGCATGGCCTACCAGGGCGCGCTGGCCTTCCCCGGCGACCAGATGATGCGGCTGTCGATGGACCTCGCCACCGGGACCGCCGGCTGTCTGCTCGCCGCGGGTGCCGCGGCGGCGGTCCGCGACGCACGTCCGCTGCCGGGCCTGCCCTTCATGCCGCCACCACGGGCGAGTTCGCCCTCCCAGCCGCCGCACGGCGGCACACAGACCGGCCTCCGGGGCGGGGGCCGTACCGAAGCACCACCGTCCCTGTAACAGCACAACCCACATCCCGCTCACACACCGAACGGAAGGACACCACCATGGCACTTCTCGACCTTCAGACGATGGAGCCCGAGGAGCGGACCGGCGGCGGCGACGACAGCAGCGCGAGCCTCCTGCTCTGCGACAAGCACAGCTCTCACAGCACGCTGCTCTGTCTGTAACCAAGTGAAGCAGGCACCCGGTGCTCCCGGGCGGGGCGCAAGCCCCGCCCGCGAGCACCACCCCGTGGGAGAGCGAGAGCACGACAAGGCGGCGGACCCCGCGGCACACAGCGCGGCGGCCGACCGTCTGCTGCTTGTCGAGGGCCGGCGCCAATGGCGGCGCACCACAGCCCTCTTCCTGTGCGCCACGGCCTCCTCGGGCGCGGCGCTCGCGCTGCCCGCGGTCCTCGGCCGCACCCTGGACCTGCTGCTCGCCGACGCCGACGCGGGCGGCTGGCTCGCGCTGTGCGCGGCCCTGACCTGTGCGCTGGTGGCGCTGGACGCCGCCGATACGGTGCTCACCGGCACCCTCAACTCCCGTACGACAGCCCGGCTGCGCTCCCGTCTGACGGGCCACCTGCTGGCCCTCGGCCCCGCGCGCGCCGGCCGCTTCACCCACGGCGACCTGGTCACCCGCTGCACGGGGAACGCGGCCCATGCCGGTACCGGGCCCACGACGGCGGCCTCCGCGCTCGCAGCGCTGGTGACCCCGCTGGGCGGCCTCGTCGCGCTCGCGCTGCTCGACTGGCGGCTGGCGGCCGTCTTCCTCGCGGGCACGCCGCTGCTGGCACTGCTGCTGCGCGCCTTCTCCCGTACGTCGACCGACTGCGTGACCCGCTACCAGGAGGCGCAGGCCCGCATCGCCGGACGGCTGGTGGAGGCGCTGGGCGGGGCGCGCACCCTCGCGGCGGGCGGCATCGTGGAGCGCGAACGGGCCCGCGTGCTGGGCCCGTTGCCCTCGCTGAGCGCGCAGGGCCACCGGACCTGGCAGGTGCAGGGCCGCGCGACGGCGCAGGCGGCCGTGCTGGTGCCGCTGCTCCAGGTGGCCGTCATCGCGGTCGGCGGAGTGCTGCTGTCCTCGGGCGCGCTGAGCGTGGGCGGGCTCGTCGCCTCGGCCCGCTACGCCGTGCTCGCGGCGGGCGTCGGTACCCTGGTGGGGCAGCTCAACGGCCTGGTACGCGGCAGGACGGCGGCCCGCAGGCTGGCCGAGGTGCTGGAGGTGCCCGGGATCTCACATGGGCACCTGACGCTGCCGGAGCCCCAGCCTCCGGTGCGCCGGGCACGGCCCGCACCCCAGGGCCGGCTGGAGCTGCGCGGCGTGTGCGCCTCCTACGACGGCCGCGCGGTGCTGCGCGGGGTGGACCTGACCGTGCCCGCCGGGGCGACCGTCGCCGTGGTGGGGCGCTCGGGCTCGGGCAAGTCGCTGCTGGCGGCCCTCGCGGGACGGCTCGCCGAGCCGGAAGCGGGCAGTGTGCTGCTGGACGGCACCGATCTGGCCCTGCTGGAGCGTACGGAGCTTCGGCGGGCCGTCGGCTTCGCCTTCGAGCGGCCGGTGCTCTTCGGCGGCACCGTCGCCGACGCCATCGCCGCGGGACTCCCACCGGACACCGGCCGGCCGCGCTCCCGGGTGCGCGAGGCGGCGCGCGCCGCCTGCGCCGACAGCTTCGTCCGCACCCTGCCACGCGGGTACGACACCCCCTGTGCCGAGGCGCCGCTGTCCGGCGGCGAGGTGCAACGCCTGGGCCTGGCACGGGCGTTCGCGCACGGGGGACGGCTGCTGGTCCTGGACGACGCGACCTCCAGCCTGGACACGGTCACCGAGCTGAAGGTGTCCCAGGCGCTGTGGGGGGAGGCCGCGCGCTCCCGCACCCGGCTGGTGGTCGCGCACCGCGCCTCCTCCGCGGCCCGCGCCGAGCTGACGGCGTGGCTGGAGGACGGCCGGATTCGCGCACTGGCGCCGCACGCCGAACTGTGGCATGTACCCGACTACCGGGCCCTGTTCGGATCAGGGCCCGCGAGGTCCCAGGATGGGTAGGTACGACGGGATGGGCAGGCACGACGGCAGGCAGGGACTGGTACAGGCAGGTGTGCGCTTCCTCGTACGGCGGCCCCGCGTGCTGTGGGCACTCGCCGGCTGGTCCGTGCTGGAGGCGGCGCACACCTTCGCACTCGGGTTCGCACTGGCCCGCGCGCTGGACGACGGCTTCCTCAAGGGCCGCCCCGATGTCGGGCTCTGGTGGCTGGCGGGGGCCGGACTCGGCCTGCTCGCGGGTGCGCTGGGCACGGCGCGGGTCTACCGCCAGGTGGCGGCGCTGGCCGAGCCGCTCCGTGACGATCTGGTGCGCCGCGTCGTGGGACGGGCGCTGTACGACGCCGTCACCCTCACCGGCTCGCCGCACACGCCGGACGCGGGCGGCGCCGGGGGGCCGGGCGGCGCGGGAGCCGTCTCGCGCCTGACCCATCAGGTGGAGATCGCCCGGGACAGCTTCGCCGGGCTGGTGATGGTCTCCCGCTCGTTCGTGTTCACCCTGGCAGGAGCGCTGGCGGGGCTGTTCTCGCTCGCGCCCGTCCTGCTGGCCGTCGTCCTGCCTCCGCTGACGGCCGGGCTGGCGATCTTCGCGTGCACGCTGCGCCCGCTGGCCCGCAGACAGCGGGACTTCCTGGTCGCGGACGAGGAACTGGCCCACGAGGTGGGACGTACGGCCGGCGCGCTGCGGGATGTGACCGCCTGCGGCGCAGAGGACGAGGTACGGCGGGAGGCCGAAGCCCGCATCGCCGCCGAGCGGCGGGCCGCCGACGCGCTCGCCCGCTGGGGCGTGACGCGCGCACTGGCCCTGGGGGTGGGCGGCCGGCTGCCCGTGGTGCTCCTGCTGGTGCTGACGCCGTGGCTGCTCACGCGCGGGGTGACGGCCGGCGCCCTGGCGGGCGCGCTGACCTATCTGACCCAGGCGCTGCTGCCCGCCCTCCAGAGCCTGGTGCACGGGCTGGGCGGAGCGGGTGCGCGGCTGGCCGTGGTGATCGGCCGACTGCGCGCGAGCCCGCCCCCGTGGTCGCCTCCATCGCCGGACCCCGTGCTCCCCCGTCCCGCCCGCAGGGCCGGGACGCCGTCGCCCGCACTGGAGTTGCGGGGGCTGAGCTTCGCCTACGGCCCGGCGGCCGAGCCCGTGCTGAGCGAGCTGGATCTGGTGGTGCCGGCCGGGGAGCACCTGGCGGTGGTGGGGCCGAGCGGAGCGGGCAAGTCCACGCTGGCCCTCCTCGCCGCGGGGCTGCTGACGCCCTCCGGCGGCAGCGCCTGGGCCCACGGCCGGCCCGTGGCTCCGCCTCCGGCAGCCGGTGACGTACGGGCGGGGGGCCTGGAGCGGGTGCTGATCCCGCAGGAGGCATATGTGTTCACGGGCAGCGTGCGCGAGAACCTCAGCTGTCTGCTGCCGGGACGCGAGGGAACAGGACGAGGGGAACCCGGAAGAGGGGAGACGGGACGCGTGCGGAACGGTTCGCCGCTCGTCGCCGGAGCCGCCGACGACGCCGCGCTGTGGCGGGCCGCCGGGAGGGTCGGCGCCGGGGAACTGGTGCGGCGGCTCGGCGGGCCCGGCGGGACGGTGGATCCGGTGGCGCTCTCCGCGGGGGAGCGCCAGTTGCTGGCACTGGCGCGCGCGTGCCTGACCCCCGCACCGCTGGTGGTGCTGGACGAGGCGACCAGCCATCTGGACCCGGCGGCCGAGGAATTCGCGGAACGCGCCTTCGCCCGGCGGGAGGGCACGCTGGTGGTGATCGCGCACCGCGTCAGCTCGGCGCTGCGGGCCGACCGGGTGCTGGTGCTGGACGGGCCCCGCACCTGCTGCGGGACCCACGCCGACCTCCTGCGCCGCTCGCCGCTCTACCGCGACCTCACGGCCGGTTGGGCGCCGCACCAGCGCGCCTAGGGTCTTTCGTTTGGATCACAGCCAGCCGGCGCCCTGCGAGATCCGAATGGCGTCCACGCGGTTCCGGGCCCCGGTCTTGCGGGTGATGGCGGACATGTAGTTGCGCACGGTGCCCGTCGAGAGCCCTAATCGGCGCGCTATCTCCGGGACGGAGGCGCCTTCGGCCGCGGCCGAGAGCACCGTCAGCTCCCGTCTGCTCAGCGGCACTTCGGATGCCCGCAGCAGGGTCCCGGCCAGCGCGTTGTCGACGAAGCGCTCTCCCTTGGCGACGCGCCGGATGCCGGTGACGAGCTGCTCGGGCAGCGCGTCCTTGCACACGAACCCCTGCACTCCCGCGTCCAGCGCCCGGCGCAGCGCCCCCGGGCAGTTCTGACTGACCAGCACGAGCAGCCGCTGCGCCCCGCGCTTGGCGCCCGGCGCCCGGGAGAGCCCCGCCAGCTCGTCCAGCGGGGATCGCCCGGTCACATCGGCGTCGACCACGCATACGTCGGCGGTCAGCGCGCGCGTCATGCGCACCGCTTCCCGCCACGGCGCGGACTCGATGGCCATGTCCGGCTCTTTTCCGACCAGTGCCGCCAACGCACATCTGATGATTCGCACGTCGTGCACCAACAGCACACGGATCACTTCAAGTCCCCCAAATGCCCGATGTCAACTCATGACAGGCCCCGCTCCATACATACAAGCTCAGACGAAGGAAAAGACGGGGAGTTTCGGCCACGCATCGACACGAGTGGTATGCGCTGTGTTAGGGGGCCACACCACCGGTCATGAGGGAACACCGCGTACACCGGGAGCGCGTTCTGCCGCGATGAGCACCTCTCAACCCGGCGGACCAGGCACGGAAGTGGATCCGGCAAGGCGCCCCCCGGCGGACACGATCAGGCTGAGGACGAGAGCGAACAGCACGGTCACGGTGTTCTGGAACGCCGGATCCATGCCGTTCCACTTGTCGTTGAGATACATCGCGAACCAGTTGCCCCCGATCACCGTGAAGCCGAGGAAGAAGATCAGCAGCCCCACCAGTCCCCCGGCGAGGACGGAGCGCTGCGCCCGGTCCCAGGCGGCGGGCCGGGCTCTTCGCAGCAGTCCGCACACTCCGCCGTGGAGCAGCAGCGCGCCCGCCGCCGTCTCGCCCGCGATGATGACGGCATAGACCACAGCCGCGAACCAGGTGGCGTGAATCTCACGCCACTCGAAGCCGTTGCCCTCCGGCATGCCGTCGCCGGAGAGCACACCCTTGACGAACTCCCAGTTGCTGCCGGGATTGGTGAGGTTGTCGAAGGCGACGAGCAGGAAGTACAGCGCGGACATCACCGTCACGCAGGAGCTCACGACCCGCGCGTGGCGCCACAGCCCTGCCGTGTCCTCCTGCTTCGGCTGCCCCTCCTGCTCCATCCGCCCCTGCTGCTCCGGCCGTTCGGGTACTGGCATCGCAATTCCCTTCCGTTTTCGGTCAGCTCTTCTTGTACACGACTCCGTCCGCGAGCGAGGGCGGAGTGCTTCCCGAGGTCTGCCCGGTGACGGCCTCCGGCATATCCGGCTCCTTCAGACCGCGCAGCAGCAGCCGGCCGAGGGCGGGCAAGGCGATCAGCGGCGCGAGAGCGGTCTGGAGGGTCGTGGCGTCGGCGAGGGCGCCGATGAGCGGGCTGACCAGGCCCCCGATGCTGACGGTCAGGCCCAGGGTCACGCCGCCGGCGGTACCCACCCGCCGGGGCAAGTAGTCCTGGCCGAGGGTGACATGGAGGGAGAAGGGCACGTACAGCCCGGCCGAGGTGAGCGCGACGCACACGTACAGCAGCGGCCCGGGGACGAAGACCACTCCGGCGACGGCCAAGGCGGTCAGGGCGTAGGACCACTGGACGACGGGGACCCGGCCCCAGCGGGCGGCGAACATGCCCCCGGCCACGGTGCCCACCGCGCCGCCGAGGTAGAGCACGAACAGCGCCACCGTGCCGGAGACTTCGCCGCCGCCGGTGCGCTGGCGCACGTACAGCGCGATGAACGCGCTGAGGCCGACGAAGACCACCGAGCGGCACACGATGGCTCCCGACAGCTTGCCGAAGGACGCCCAGTCGTCCCTGCCCACGGTCCGGCCCGTGCCCGCCGCCGTGGCCGCGGCGGGAGCCCGCACCCCCCGCAGCGCGGCCACGCACAGCGCCGCACCCGCGAGGGCCGGGACGAGCAGCAGGGGGGAGGCGCGCAGTCCGCCGGTCGCGACGACGCCAGAGACCAGCAACGGGGCCGCGGCGAAGCCGAGGTTGCCGCCGAGGGAGAACCAGCTCATCGCGGTGTGGCTGCCCCCGGCGGCCCGGCGCGCCACACGTGCGGCCTCCGGGTGATACGCCGCGACGCCGATCCCGGACACCGCGGCGAGGGCGAGAGTGAGGGCGTACGAGCCGCCGACCCCGGCCAGAGCCACTCCGGCGCCGCCCACCAGCGTGCTCACCGGCAGCAGCCACGGCATGGCCCACTTGTCGGTGAGGGCGCCGAACAGCGGCTGCACAACCGAGGAGAGAAGGGAGGCGGCCAGGACCACGCCGGAGGCGGCGGCGTAGGTGTAGGCGCGCTCGGAGACGAAGAAGGGCACCAGGGCCGCCACCGCGCCCTGGTAGATGTCCACGCAGGCGTGCCCCAGGGACAGCAGCGTGAGAGGTCGGATGCGCGAGGCCGGGCTCGCCGGGTTCGTTGGCACCCGCTCATCGTCGCGACGGCACCGGCTGGCGCGCTTCCGTTAAAGTGCCAAATCATGCCGGACATCCGCCACACCCCCGAGGCACCCACGAGCGTCAAGGCGCTGGCTCCGGGCGAGAGCATCGAGCCGCACCGGCACGACGAGCACCAGCTCATCTACGCGGGCTCCGGCCTCCTGGCCATCACCACGGCGGCGGGCACCTGGTTCGCGCCCGGCACGCGTGCCATCTGGGTGCCCGCCGGGTGCGTGCACGCGCACCGCGCCCACGGCCACCTCGCCCTGCACCTGCTGGGCCTGCCCGCAGGCGTCAACCCCCTGAACCTCGCGGCGCCCACCGTCCTCGCCGTCAGCCCCCTGCTGCGCGAACTGATCCTCGCCTGCACCAGGGGCCCGCACGACGACAGCCCGGAGCGGCGCCGCCTGCGAACGGTCCTCCTGGACCAGCTGCGCGCCTCACCCCAGCAGCCCTTCCAGCTCCCCTCCCCCACCGACCCCCGCCTCGTGACCGTCTGCGGCCTCCTGCACCGCGACCCCGCCGACCCGCGCACCCTGGCGGCCCTGGCCACTGCGGCGGGCGCCGGTGAGCGCACCCTCAGCCGCCTGTTCCGCCGCGAGCTGGGCATGACCTTCCCCCAGTGGCGCACCCAGCTGCGCCTCTACCACGCCCTGCGCATGCTGGCGGAGGACACACCGGTGACCACGGTCGCCCACCGCTGCGGCTGGGCCTCCCCCAGCGCCTTCATCGACGTCTTCCGCCAAGCCCTCGGCCACACCCCCGGCACACACAACCACCGCCCCCTCAGCCACGACCGGAGAAAAGAACACTCCCGCAGGGAACCACCGGCCTACCCGGGGGCCTCAACCCCGCCGCGGAGCACTTTCATACGGGGCTCCGGAGTTCGCGGCGGGGGGTCCTAGGGGGCGGAGCCCTCTAGCGGGGGGGGCCGTTGGGTGGGGGTCCCCCCGGACGGAGTCTGGGGGAGGAGCCGCCCCAACGCCCGGCCGGCGAGGCCAAGGGGGTTTGGGGGCGAAGCCCCCAACAACGGCGCGGCACCACGGGGTTTGGGGCAAAGCCCCCAACAACGGCCCGGCACCAGAGGACAGCTACGCAGCGCCCTCGTCCACCTCCCGCACAGCCTCCTCCTCAGCCGAGAGCCCCCCAACCCCCGTCTCCCGCGCGTACACATCCTGCCGCCGCGGCGGCATAGGCTCCACATCCTCGTGCAGCCGCCCCGCCGGTTCGCTAGGAGGCCCGGAAACCGCATCCGCCACCGTCTCCTCCGGCGCCTCCTCGGCAAGCCGCTCGTCCAACGACTCCCCCTCGCGCAACTCGGCAGGCGTCGGCGCCGCCAGCGTGGGGGCGGTGGGGCTGTCGCCGGGCACCGGCTGCTGCTGCGGGTCGCTGGAGCGCTGCTGCTCGGGGGTGCCGTCCTGGAGGTCGGGGATGCCCTCGTCCTCGGGGTCGCCGCCCGGGTCGGAGGGCACCGTCCGCTCACTCGCGTCCTCCGCGTAGGGGGTCAGGAACGAGGTGTCGGGACCTCCTTCGTCCGCTCCCCGCGTGAGGGGCGGCGGGTCCACCTCCACGGGCGGGCTCCAAGGACCCCGCTCCACGCGCTCGCCCGGCTCGACGCCCTCCACGGGGCCCTCGCCGATCTCGGCGGCGTCGTCGGTGCTGACCGTGTCCCCGACGGCACGGAGGTCGTCCCCGGCGGCACGGAGGTCCTCGGCGCCTCCGGTGCGCCCGTCGCCGGTGTCTCCCGTCATGATGGGCCTCCTCTCGCTCCAGCCCCCGGGTACCCATGGGGCCCGTGATTCATGGGTCCCGTGGTGCCCGGCATGGCGGAGAGGAACCAGGCTTCCGGCCGTCCGGGCACAACGCCCAGCGCCGTTGGTCAACTCGTGCTCGGCGTGCTTGAGCGCCGCACTCGGCTCGTGCTCAGCGCCGTTCCCTGGGCACCTCGCGGACCACCTCGTGCGGCTTCTTGTCGTCGCGCAGGCCCAGGAACCGGGGGTGGCGCAGCATGCCGTCGCGGGTCCATTCGGTGAAGCCGATCTGGGCGACGAGGCGGGGCTCCACCCAGTGCGCGCCACGCTCACGCACCGGATCGGCGAACGGGGAGCGGCGGGTCTCCAGCTCGTCCAGCCCAGCGCGCAGCGCGAACAGCGTGGCGCGGTCGTACCCGGTGCCGACCTTGCCCGCGTAGCGCAGCGCGCCGTCCTCGTAGTGGCCGAGCAGCAGCGCGCCGAAGCCGCCCCGGGCGCTCCTCGGATCGGTGAAGCCGCCGATGACGAACTCCTGGCCGTGCTCGCACTTGAGCTTGAGCCAGCTGGGAGAGCGGCGTGCGAGATAGCGCCCGTCGGCGCGCTTGGCGATCAGCCCCTCCCAGCCGCGTGCGCACGCCTCGTCGAGCTGCCGCTGCCCGCCCTGGTTGCGGTGCTGGGTGAAGCGCAGCGGGGCGTGGAAGTCCAGCGCCTTGCGCAGCAGGGACTTGCGGGTGCGCAGCGGGAGGCGGGTGAGGTCCTGGCCGTCGAGCCGCAGCAGGTCGAAGACGTAGTAGGTGACGGCTACGCCGCTGGCTCTCGCCTGGCGCTCCGTGCTCAGCTGCATGCGCTGCTGGAGCCGGGAGAAGTCGGTGCGTCCGTCAGAGAAGGCGACGATCTCGCCGTCGACGGTGAAGTCGGCGCGGCTCTGTGCGGCGAGCGCCTCCACGATCTCCGGGTAGGTCTCGTTCACGCGGCGCCCGGTGCGCGACAGCAGCCGCTCGCGGCCTTCCTCGCGCACGCCGAGCGCCCGTACGCCGTCCAGCTTGCGTTCGAAGATCCAGTTGTCGCCGAAGTCGCGTCTGTCGCTCGCCTCGGCGCGCATCGGCTTCTCCGCCAGCTCGGCGCCCGATGGCGCCTCCCGGAGCAGGGCGCGCTGGTGTGCGGGCAGCCCGTCGAGCAGGTCGCTCATGACGACCGGTGCCATTCCGCGTCGCTGTCCTCGGCCACCCGCTTGAGGGAGCGGTTGCTCAGCGCCGAGCGGACACGCCAGGGGTCGGGGGTGCCGCGCGAGGAGGCGTGGCTGTCGTTCTCCTTGACCAGCAGCCAGGCCTCGCGCTCGCCGTCGTCCCCGCTGCGGAACCGGGTCAGGGCCCAGTCTCCGCGCAGCTTGCCGTCGTGCAGCCGGAAGGAGATGTGCCCCTTCTCCAGGGCCTTGCCGAAGTCCTTCGACAGCGGCTCGTAGCTGCCCTCGTCCCAGACAATGACGGACCCGGCGCCGTACTCGCCGCGCGGGATGACGCCCTCGAAGGTGCGGTAGTCCAGCGGGTGGTCCTCGGTGGGCATCGCCAGCCGCTTGACCTTGGGGTCCATCGACGGGCCCTTGGGTACCGACCACGACTTGAGCACCCCGTCCCACTCCAGCCGGAAGTCGAAGTGCAGGCTCGTCGCGTCGTGGATCTGCACCACGTAGCGCGGCTCGTCACTGTGCGGCCCGCTCTCGCCCTGGGGCTCGGCGGTCCGGTCGAAGCGCCGCTTGCCCCGGTACGTCCTCAGCGTGTCCCTCTCGCCACTCACGTCCACTCCTCACCACGCCTACGCTCCCCGCGTTCCCACTGTCCCCCGGCTTATACGGGCCCGCAGGCGAGCCAGGGGCGGCCCGGTGACGGGCGAGGCGGTGACGGGCGGGGACGGGGGCGGGGCGGGGCCGGGCGCCGGGAATCGGCGGAGTGGAGGGGCGGGCCCTACGGGGTCGCGACCCAGGAGCGGTGCCGTGCCGTGCGGCCGGCCCGGCGAGAGCTCAGGTGACGGGGCCGAGCTGGTCGGACCAGGAGGTCAGGGGAAGGGTCAGGGGTGGCGGATTGACCGCGCCGGGGCCGATGACGTGCGTACCCAGCCTGCCGCCGAGCCGCACCAGGCGGCCGTCGTCCTCCCGGAAGTGCACGGCACCGTCCCCGCGCTGCACGGCGGACACGGCCTCCGCGAGAAATCCCAGCTCACCGGTGTCCTGGTCGGACCACTCGTACTCCCGCCACAGGTACTGGTCGACCCACAGCGTGGCGACGTCGTCGAAGTAGACGGCGATCATGCTGGAGGCGTTGCCGGGGCCGATGAGCACACAGAACTCGTCGGTGATCAGCGGTGCCAGCGGGTAGCCCGGCACGGCCTTCGCCGCTTCGGTGAAGATCTGCACCACGGGGTGCGGGGACCCGGCCGGAGCGCCGCCGCTGCCCGCCGAGCCCAGCGGAGATCCGGCACCGGGAGGGGTGCCGGCGTCGAGGTCGAGGGGGACAGCGCCCTCCACCGGACCGGGCAGCCGCTTCCTTCCCGCGGTACGGGCTGTACGCGCCGCACGGGATGTACGGGCCGCACGCGCATCGTCGTCGCTCACCTGTTCGCTCGCCATCGCGTTCCCCTCGTCTCGTCCTCCGGTCCCGCACCGGGTTCCACACCTCGCCCGGCACACCCGCCGACCGTATGCGGGATACGTCCACCGGGCGGCCACGGCGCGCGCGGTGCGTACCGATGCCGCTCCGGGGGACCAGCGGCGTGCCCAATTCCGCAGCGGACGAGTTGACTTCACGGGAGGCCGGCGCGCCGCCCCACCACCGCCTCCCGACGCCCGGCACGAGGAGACCCCGTTGAAGCCCGCACCGTCCGTCCAGTCCGCGCCCCGTACCTCCGTACCCGCTCAGCAGGACCCCGATGACGACCTGGCCGTATACCTCGCGGCGCACCCCTCCCCGGCCGCCGCCGTGGACGCCCTCATCAGGGACGAGCGGGGCCGTCTCCTGCTTGTCGACCCCGTCTACAAGGACGGCTGGGACCTGCCGGGCGGCATGGTGGACGACGAAGGGCTCGTGGACGGCCTGCTGCGCGAGCTCCACGAGGAGCTGCGCCCGGCCGCCGTCCGCGTCGGCAGGCTGCTGGCCGTCGACAACGTTCCCGCGACGGTCTACGGGCGGGCGATGACCGCCTGCGTGTACGCCGTCCACCTCCCGCTTCCGGTGAGCGCGGCGGACCTGACGCTCCAGCAGGACGAGCTGCGCGCGGCGGAGTTCGTACCGGAGGACGAGGCCCTGGCCCGCCTCCCCGAACGGCTGCGTCGGCGCACGGCGGCAGCGCTCGCCGCCGAACACGGCGCGCACACGGCCCACCTCCACGACGGCCACCCGGCCCCCCAGTCCCCCCACGACCGCCAGGCCACCCTCCCGTCCCCGGCGGTCGCCGCCATGGCCCTGGCGGTGGACGAGGCCGGGCGCGTACTGGTCGTGCCGGCCGGCTCGCCCGGCGACGAGACGGCCCAGGCCGTGGACGCGGGCTCGGACACAGGCTCGGACGCGGGCGGGCCGGGTGGCGGGGGCGGGTGGCGGTTGCCGCAGGGCCGGGTGCGGGCCGGGGAGCGGACCCGGTGGGCGGCGGGGCGGACATTGGGAGAGGTGGCGGGGGTGGGGGAGGTGGCGGTGGGGCGGCTGCTGGCCGTCGTCGAGCGGGCGGCGCCCCCGCGCGGACGAGCTCGGGTCACCCATGTGTACGAGGCCCGGGCGGCATCCGACAGGCGGGCTGCGGCGCGCTGGCTGTCACCTGCGACCGCGGCGGCCCGTCTCTCTCCCCACGAAGTACAGCTGCTGCACTGCGCCCTGGAGGCCCGCGCCTACGGCACGGTCGCCCATCTGGAACTGGACGCCGCGCCCGGGCCGGCGGCACCGTCCGCTCCGTGAACGCGTGCTGCGAGTGCGGCGGGGGGCGCGGCGCGTTCACACGGGTGGGACGAGGGTGAAGTAGTGGTCTGCCAGGGCTCGGTCCCGGCCGGAGGGCGACGGCCGGGGCGTAGCCAGTGCCCCTCCCGGCACTAGCCGAGGGCCGAGCGCAGCAGTCCCACGATCTCCTCGGTGCGCTCGTTGACGAAGAAGTGCCCGCCGGGGAGGGGCCGGAAGGTGAACGGGCCGCTGGTGAGCTCGCGCCAGCCGCGCACCGAAACCGGCGGGATGCTGGTGTCCGCCAGCCCGGCCAGCGCCGTCACCGGGCAGCCGAGCAGCGGTTCGGGAGCGGGCGCGTAGGTCTCGACGAGGGTGAAGTCGGCGCGCAGGGCAGCCGCGGCCAGCTCGACGGCGGCCGGGTCGTCGAACAGCTCCACCGGCACCTGCCCGTAGAGCCCGAGCATCGTCATGAAGGCCGCGCGCGGCAGGTCGTGCAGGGGCCCGCGGCCACTGGGCACATGGGGCGGGCGCTGGGCCGCCACCGTCAGCCCCCGCGCGGGCAGCCCCGCCGCCTCCAGCCGGCGTGCCCCCTCGAAGGCGACGGCGGCGCCCAGGCTGTGCCCGAACAGGGCGTAGCCGCCCGGCGCGGCGCGCGCCTGCTCCCACAGGACCGGAAACAGCGCCTCCATCAGGCTGTCCATGTCGCGGTACGGGGCAGTCGTGGCCCTGCCCTCCCGGCCGGGAAGCTGGATCGGTACGACGTCGATCTCCGGCGCCAGCAGCCGCTGCCAGGGACGGTAGACGGAGGCGCCCTGACCCGCGCACGGAAAGCACAGGAGCCGCACCCCCGCCCGCCCCCCGGAGTCGGGGGGCGGGAAGGGGATCCAGGGGGTGCGGCTCTGCGGTGTGGCGGTGCTCATGCGCTGATGATCCCCGCGATGGCCCGGACCGTCGGGTTCTCGATGAGGGTGGCGATCGGCAGGTCGGTGTCGAACTCCCGGCGGACGCGGGCCGCCAGTTGCACCCCGACCAGCGAGTTGCCGCCCAGCGCGAAGAAGTCGTCGTCCACGCCGATGTCGTCGATGCCCAGCGCCTCGGACCACAGCCGGGTGAGCCGCTCATGGGCGGTGCCCGTCCCCTGGCCCTCGCTGCCCGGGGAAGCGGAGGGGCCGGAGGGTGCCTGCGCGTGCCCCTTGTCGTCGCTCCGCCGCCCCGCGCGGGACGGCTGCCGCGTGGCGGACGGCTGTCCCGCCTCGGCGATCACGTTCTGGGTGAGCCGCTCGACGGAGCGCAGCCGTGCGTGGATCCCTTCAGGTACGACCACGATCTGCGGGCCCAGCCGGTCGCTGAGGATGTGCCAGAGCGCCTGGACGCCCTCCTCGGGCCGGATCGCGAACGCCCCGCCGAGTCCTTGCCCGCCGGGGGCCTCCTCGCGCTCGGCTGTGTGCCCCTCTCCGGAGGCAACGCTTTCTTCGGCGGCACCCAGCTCGGCGGCAGCGCCCTCTTCGGACGCGGACGCCGCGGCCGACCACTCCTCGACGATGCGTTGCAGCGCGCTGCGGAACTTCTCCGGGTCCCAGACGCGCACGGTGTAGCCGACGACATCGGCGACCTCGCGGCCCTCGTCGTCGGTGACCGTGATGTCGAAGGTCACCATGTTCTGATGGGCTCCGCGCCGCCGCGCGTACGCGTACACCGTCGGCGGCAGCGGGCCGCGCACCGTGATGCCGGCGATCGAGAACGGCAGATAGCTCTCTCCCGTCGGACCCAGCTCGGGGAGGTAGACGGCGTTGGAGGTCGCGGCGTCGAACAGGGCGGGATGCAGCGGGTAGGTGGACAGGTCGGAGACGAAGGGCGCGGGCATCTCGATCCGGGCGAGCGCCGAGGAATCGTCGCGGCGGATCTCCGCCATGTTCGCCCAGCGCGGCCCGAAGTCGATCAGCCCCACCTCGGGGAAGAAGGACTCGGTGTCCGGCTTGACGACGGGGAAGCACTCGCGCAGCACCTCCAGGTCCTGCACCTGCGGGCTGTCCAGAGGCGCGGCGCGCAGCTGGCCGGTCGCGTGCTCGGTCCACTCCCCGTCGGCCCCCGCGCTGGCGATGCTGAAGCGGAAGCCGCCGCGCTCCGGCACCAGCGTCGTGCGCAGCGTGCGGCGTCGGGCCAGGGGGAGGACGTGGAGGAAGGTGACGTCGGTCAGCAGCAGGGCTCCCTCCGCCCCGTCCGCCCCGAGCGTGTCCGCCAGCGCGTCGGCGCCCGCCGCGCGCGCCATTTCCAGGTAGGCCGTCGCGGGCCACAGCGGCGTCCCGGCGACCTGGTGCTCACCGCTGGCCCAGTGGGTGTCGCCGTCCGCCACCGTGCGGTAGACCAGCGCCCCTTCGGGACCGTCGGCGCGCTCCCCCAGCAACGGGTGCACGACGGAGGCCGCCGCATGCCCGTCGCTCGGCGCGAGGCCGTTGTTCGCCATGTGCCCGTTGCTCGGCGCATGACCGTTGCTCGGCGCATGACCGTTGCTCGGCGCATGACCGTTGCTCAGGGAGTGGCCGTTGCTCGGCGCATGGCCGTTGTTCAGCGCGGTCAGGGCACCGTTGACCGGCGCACCGGCCTGCGCGTCGGCCGGGCTGTGGCCGTTCGCGGGAGCCGGTCCGTCGGCGGGGGTCACCAGGGAGACGGCCGCCGCCGGGGCGGCGCCGGTTTGCAGGGCGCGGAACGCGGCGGGGGCGAGAGCGTCCGCCTTGGCCGCCATGCCGACCTCCGCCCAGGCGTCCCAGTTGACGGAGACGGTGAGGCCGGGACCGTCGGTCGAACGGGCGTGCGCGTAGGCGTCCATGAAGGCATTGGCCGCGGCGTAGTCGGTCTGGCCGAGGTTGCCCGCGACCGAGACGATCGAGGAGAAGAGCACCATCAGCTCCACCCGCTCCCCCAGCAGCCGGTCCAGTACGAGCGTCCCGTCGACCTTCGCCGACATCACGCGCTCCGCCTCGGCGCGGCTCTTGAGGGCGAGCAGCCCGCCGCCGGGCACGCCCGCCGTGTGGAAGACCCCGTCGAACGGGCCGAACTCCCGCTCGCCGCGCTCCACCACCGAGCGCATCGCGGCCTCGTCCGCCACATCCGCACGGCAGACCAGCACCTCGGCGCCGTATCCCTCGATACGCCGCAGCCGCCGCACGGTGTCCAGCACACTCGCGCCCGGCCCGGCCCCGGCACCCGCACTCTCCTGGTCCAGCAGCCGGTCCCACTCCTCGCGGGGCGGGAACGCCGAGCGGGCCGTCAGCACCAGCCGGGCGCGCACGGCCTTGGCCAGGGCCTCGGCGACGGTCAGCCCGATGCCGCCGAGCCCTCCGGTGACCAGATAGGTGCCGCGCTCGCACAGCGGCCCCGCGCCGTCCAGGGTGCGCGGCTCGGGCACCTGGGTGTAGCTCAGCAGCCAGCGTCTGCGGCCCCGCATCGCGACCCAGCGGTCCCCGCAGGCCGCGAAGGCGGGCGCCGGCCCGTCCGCCCTGGCCAGCTCCTCCAACAGGCCCCGGGTGCTGTGGTCCTCGCTCACATCGACGCAGCGGACCGCGATCTCGGGCAGTTCCTTGGCCATGACGTCGCAGACGCCGGTGACCGCGGCCCGCGCCGGTTCGATCCGCTCGGCTCCGGTGACCGAGCGGGTGCGGGAGGCGACGACGTCCCAGCGCATGCCGGTGTCCGCGAGGGCGCTGTGCTCGGCGCATGCCTGGGCGAGGAAGAGGACGCTGTAGAAGCCCAGGTCCAGCCAGCCGGAGGTGTCCCCGGCGCCGGCGAAGCCGTCCGGCGGGCCGGTCAGCCAGCCGTGCAGGACGCGTTGGGGCGTCAGCCCGTCGGCGGCGAGCGAGCCGGCCAGCGCGTCGTAGTCCTCCCGCTTTCCGGGGCGCAGCACATAGCGGCTGCCGGTCAGCCGCTCGAAGCTCTCGCCCGGCTCGACGGTCACGACCTGCCCACCCCCGGCCCGCAGCGCGTTGATGACCGGGTCCAGGCCGTCGCCCCGCCGGAAGAACAGCCAGGTGGCGGCCAGTGGGGCCGTGCCGGGGGGCGGGCAGGTGTCCTCGCGCCACTCGGGGCGGAACAGGGCCCGCTCGATGGGCCGTCGGCCCTCTTCTTCCTCCGGCTCCGGCTGACGGGACGCCTGCTGGGGCTCCTGCGGCGGAACGGGGTCGAGCCAGTGGACCGTGCGCTGGAAGGGGTAGGTGGGCAGCACGACCCGCTGCCGGTCCTCGCCCCAGTAGGCGCTCCGGTCCAGCGGGGCGCCCGCCGTCCACAGCGCCGCCACGGCGCGGGCCAGGCACAGCGGGCCGTCCTCGGTGCCCTGGGGCATCGGCATGCTCGGCACGACGGTGCGCGACCGGTCCCCGGAGGCGACGGCCTGGGCCCGCGTCAGGCCGGTGAGCACCTGTCCGGGCCCGGCCTCGACGAACAGCAGGTCCGCGTCCTCCAGCAGCAGCGCGACGCTGGGCGCGTAGCGGACGGGCGCGCGCAGGTGGCCGGCCCAGTAGGCGGGGTCGACGGCCTGCTCCTCGGTGATCCATTCGCCGCTGACGTTGGAGACGAACGGAAGGGTGGGGGCGTGGAGTTCGACCTTCGCCAGCTCGGCGGCGAAGGCTTCCAGCGCGGGCTCCATCATGGCCGAGTGGAAGGCGTGCGAGGTGTGCAGCCGGTGTCCGCGCACGCCCCGTTCGGCGAGCGTCGCCTCGGCGGCGTCGACGGCCTCGTCCGGGCCGGAGACGACGGTGAGGCGCGCGCCGTTGTAGGCGGCCACGTCTGTCCCGGGCAGCCCGGTGACCTCGTCGGCGGGCACGGGGACGGCCAGCATGCTGCCGCCCGGCAGCTCCTGGACGAGCGCGCCGCGGCGCGCCACGAGGTGTACCGCGTCGGGCAGCGTGAAGACCCCGGCGAGGCAGGCGGCGACGTACTCGCCGACGCTGTGCCCGACCATCGCCCGCGGTGTGAGGCCCCAGCTCATCAGGAGCCGTGCCATGGCGTACTCGACGGTGAACAGGGCGGGCTGGGCCATGCTGGTGCGGGTCAGCCGCCGTACGGCCTCCGGACCGTCCTGGGCGAAGACGGCCTCGCGCAGGTCGCTCTCCAGCAGCGGGCGGGCCAGGTCGGCGCACTCGTCGAAGGCTGCGCGGAAGACGGGCTCTTGTGCGTAGAGCCGCTTGCCCATGCCCAGGTGCTGTGAGCCCTGCCCCGGGAAGAGGAAGGCGACGGGGGCCGTGTCGGCGGGTACGGAGCGGGCGGCGGACGCGGGGATGCGGGCGGCGCGCAGCGCTGCTGCCGCGCCCTCCTCGCCGGGGACGACGGCGGCGCGGTGCCGGAAGAGAGGGCGGCCCCGGCCGAGCGTCGCCGCGACGTCGTCGAGCCGGTCTTCGGGGTGCGCCTCCAGGTGGTCGGCGAGCCTGCCGACCACCTGGGCGAGCGCCTCGGGCGTACGGGCCGACAGGGGCAGGACCACGGGACGCCCGCGCACGGCTCGTTCGTCGCCTCTTGGGGAGGCCGCCGGGGCCGGGGGTCTCTGCTCGACGACGATGTGCGCGTTGGTGCCGCCCACGCCGAAGGAGCTGACGGCGGCGAGGCGGGTGGGCTGGTGCGCGGGCCAGTCGGCCAGCTCGGTGTTGACGTAGAAGGGGCCGCCCTCGAAGTCGATCCCGGGGTTCGGGGTGGTGTAGTTGATGCTCGGGGGGATGCGGCCGGTCTTGATCGCCAGCACGGTCTTGATGAGGCCGATGACGCCCGCGGCGGGGCCGAGGTGCCCGACGTTGCCCTTGACCGAGCCGATCGGGCAGCTGCGGACGCCGCTCATGCCCAGGTCGCGGTAGGCGCGGGTGAGGGCGTTGACCTCGATCGGGTCGCCGACCCGGGTGCCCGTGCCGTGCGCCTCGACATAGCCGACGCGCTCGGGGTCGAGGCCGGCGGCCGTCATGGTGCGCCGGATGAGCATGGCCTGGCCCTCGACGCTGGGCGCTGTGAACCCGGCCTTGAGGGCGCCGTCGTTGTTGATGGCGGAGGCCCGGACGACGGCGTGGATGTGATCGCCAGCGGCCAGCGCGTCGGCGTAGCGCTTGAGGACGACGGTGCCGACGCCGGTGCCGAAGATGGTGCCGTCGGCCTCGGCGTCGAAGGGGCGGACGCGGCCGGTGAGCGAGAACATGCCGCCCTCAAAGGCGTGGTAGCCCGTCTTGCGCGGCAGCTCGACCTGGACGCCGCCGGCGACGGCCGCGTCGCACTCGCCGGCGCGCAGCGCCTGGCACGCCATGTGCACGGCGACCAGCGAGGTGGAGCAGGCGGTGACGACGTTGACGCTGGGGCCGGTCAGCCCGAGCACGTGGGAGACGGAGGTGGTGAGGTAGTCGGTCTCGTTGGCGACGGCGACGCCGACGTCGCCGAGAAAGGCGAACGCCTCGGGGTGGGAGTTGAGGTTCCACTCCCGGTAGAGGTTGGGCGCGCCGCCCCCGTAGACGCCGACGGCTCCGGGGCAGTGGAAGGGGTCGTAGCCGGCGTGTTCGAGCGCGGTGTAGACGGACTCCAGGAAGAGCCGGTGCTGGGGGTCGCGTACCTGGGCTTCGCGGGGCGTCAGGCCGAAGAAGGCGGCGTCGAATTCAGCCAGATCCTCAAGGACCGGTTTCACCCTTACGAAGTGAGGATCACTCAGGACGGAATCCGGAATTCCGGCCTCGCGCAGCTCCTCCTCGGAGAAGCGGGAGACCGATTCGACCCCGCCCGTGAGGTTGGCCCAGAACGTGTCCGGATCGGCACTGCCGGGGACCCGGAGTGACATTCCGACGAGAGCGATGAGGTCCTTTTCATCCGTGTATTTCACGCTGGACCCCTTTGGAACTGAACTGCGCACTGTGCGGCCCCCTCGACTAAGGTTCGTACATAGTCCGTCGCCCCCAACACCGGTGTCTAGGCGTTAATTTGAACGTTGACGTACAGTCACCACTCACCCGGCCGGCCGACGGCCCGCCCGCTCGTGGAGGAGTGTCCCGGTGCCCGAACCCCTGTCGTACGCGCCCGGAGCGCCGTGCTGGACGAACCTGCACACCCCCGATCCGGGCACCGCCGAGCGCTTCTACACAGCCGTGTTCGGATGGGAGTACGAGCACGTGGGCCCGTCCTCCGACCGCTACACATACGCCACTTCACGCCGTCACATGGTGGCTGGTATCACCCCTGACACCGATGCGGACACAGCGAGCTGGATCCTCTCCTTCGCCACGGACAGCGCCGACGCGGTGGCCGGACGGGTGGTCCGGGCGGGCGGCGAAGTGCGGGAGGGGCCCGCCGACGTGGGCGTGCTGGGCCGCAGCGTGAGCGCGCTGGACAGCTGCGGCGCACACGTCGGGTTCTGGCAGCCGCGCGCACACATGGGCGCCGGCCTGTTCAACGAGACCTCGGCGCTGTGCTGGGCCGAGCTGGCCGTGCACGACACCCAGGTCGCCGACGCCTTCTACCGGGCGGTGCTGGGGCTGCGCGCGGGACGGCACGCCGCGGCGGGCGAGGAGCACTACGCGGCCTTCCACCTGGAAAGCGGCGAGGCGGTGGCGGGCCGGACCCTGCTCCCGCCGGACCGGGAGGGAGCGGAGCCGTTCTGGATGCCCTATTTCGGGGTGCACGACGCTCAAGATGCCGTGGATACCGCGGTGCGCGAGAAGGCGTCGGTGCTCCACTCCGGGACCAACTCGGCAGGCCAGGGGCTGGCCGTACTCGCCGATCCGTCCGGCGCCGTCTTCGCGGTGCTCGAACTCCCCGCCACCGGCTGAGCGCTCCCGCCCCTCTCCCACCGGAACCCGCCCTCCCCTTTTCCGGGTGGTTTCCTCCTTCACACGCCCAGTATCTGGCAATTCCCTCCGGGGCCCCGCATCGCAATTCCATGAATTCTTCTCCCGGGCAGTGGAGCGGCCCGTGCCGAGGAAGTAACGTGCGCGCCCATCGCCGTCGCGTGAACGGCGTGTTGAGCCGCGACGTTGTGGAGGTTACGGATGAGCGCGGGCTCGATCTTCTTGTGGGAACTACTCGGCACGGCGGTACTCATCATGCTGGGTACCGGTGTGGTCGCGAACAACGTGCTGCGCAAGACGAACGGCAACGACACCGGCACCCTGTTCGTCAACATAGGCTGGGGTTTCGCCGTCTTCACGGGGGCGAGCCTGGCCGCACCCAGCGGCGCGCATCTCAACCCCGCCATCACCCTCGCCCTGGCCGTCGCCGACAAAACGGACTGGGCCGATGTGCCCATATATTTCCTGGCGCAGATGCTGGGCGGCATCCTCGGCGCCGTGCTGTGCTGGGCCACTTACAAGCTCCAGTTCGACGACCACGACGACCCTGGCGGCACCCTGGGCGTGTTCTCGACGGTGCCCACCATTCCGAACAAGCTCTGGAACACGGTCACCGAGACGCTGGGCACCTTCGTCCTCGTCGCCTTCGTCCTGTTCTCCCCCGTCTACAAGCAAGACGGCGGAGTCCCCAATTTCGGTAACTCCGCGCTCGGTTACGCGGGAGTCGCCTTCGTCGTGCTGGTGATCGGCACCTCGCTGGGCGGGCCCACCGGCTACGCCATCAACCCGGCCCGCGACCTCGGACCCCGCCTGGCGTACGCGTTCATCCTGCCGATCAAGGGCAAGGGCCCGGCCCAGTGGGCCTACTCCTGGGTGCCGGTCGTCGGCCCCATGCTCGGCGGGGTGCTGGCGGCGCTGCTGTATCTGGCCTACCCGAGCGCCTGAACCGGTGCCCGACCCGAGTGCCTGAGCCGGTGCCCGGCCCGGGCGCTGACCCGGATGCCGACCCGGCGACCGCCTCCATGCACTCCTACGAGTGGATCAGGGCGATGCGCCACCGGCACAGTCGTTACGGGAGCTTTGATCAGCCCGTAATGATCGCCGACAGCCGCGCGGCGCGCCGTCGCCGCGCGGCTCAGCACTCGGGAAAGGCACCACCGTGCAAGGAGCACCACAGCGCGCCCGCGCCCGTGGTCACACCCGCCGACGCCTCGCCGTGGCCGGCGCGGGAGCGGTTCTCGTTCTCGTACCGGCCCTGACGGCGGCCTCGGCAGCGCCGCCGTCCGGTCCGGCACCGGGCGGCGACACCACCCCCGTCCAACTCCTCGCCCTCAACGACCTGCACGGCAACCTCGACGCCGTCGAGGGCCCGGCCGGCGCCGTCTACCGCGACGGGCCCGGCGGCGAGCCCGAGCGGGTCCAGGCGGGCGGAATCACCCGGCTCGCCACGCTGCTCGACCGGGCCAGGGACGGGGCGAAGGGCACCAGGTCGCTGACCGTCGGCGCCGGCGACATGATCGGCGGCAGTCCGCTGCTGTCGGCCGCCTACCACGACGAGCCGACCGTCGAGGCCCTGGAGAGCGTGGGCCTGGACGTCTCCTCCGTCGGCAACCACGAGTTCGACGAGGGGCCGCGCGAGCTGCTCCGGATGGCCCATGGCGGCTGCCACCCGAAGGACGGCTGCGCCGACCCCGAGAAGCCCTACGACGGCGCGGACTTCCCCTACCTGGCCGCCAACGTGCTGCCGCGCGAGGGCACCGCCCCGACGGCACCCTCCCAGGCCGGAAAGTCCCCCTCCCGTGCCAGGAAGGCCCCGGCCCCCAAGGCGCGCAAGCCGATCCTGCCGCCGTACTGGATCAAGAAGCTGCCCAGCGGTGAGCGCATCGGCTTCATCGGCCTGACCACCAAGGACACCCCCTCGGCCGTCAGCGCCTCGATGATCCGCGATCTGGTCTTCGAGGACGAGGTGCGCACCATCGACCGCTACGCGGACGAACTGGACCGCAAGGGCGTCAAGGCCGTGGTGGCGCTGGTCCACGAGGGCGCCGAGCCGCCGGGCAGGACCTATGACGCCGACTGTGACAAGGACGGTCCGGCCAGCGGTCTGAAGGGCCGTATCAAAGGCATCGCGTCCCAAGCGTCGCCGAAGGTGGACATGTTCGTCACCGGGCACTCGCACGAGGCGTACGTGTGCACCGTCAACGACCCGGCCGGAAAGCCCAGGCTGGTCACCCAGGCGGCCTCGTTCGGCCGCACCTTCACCGACCTGCGCTTCGACCTCGACCGCTCCACGGGCGACCTGGTGCGCTCCTCGGCCTCGGCGCGCAACCACATCGTCGGCCTCGACACCCCCAAGCAGCAGCGGACCGACCGGATCGTGGAGAAGTGGCGGGAGCGCTCGGCGAAGCTGGCCGACGAGCCGGTCGGCCACATCTCCGACGACATCCCGGGGCGCGGCTCCGACCAGCCCGAGACCCCGCTGGGCGACCTGATCACCGACACCCAGGCCGAGGCCACCCGCGGCGAGGGCGCGCAGCTGGCGCTGCTCAACTGGGGCGGCATGCGCTCCGACCTGGTGTACCGAGCCTCCGGCAAGGAGGGCGACGGCGTGGTGACCTACGGCGAGGCATTCCAGGTACAGCCGTTCGACAACCCGCTGGTGACGATGACGCTGACCGGCACACAGCTCATCGAAGTACTGCGCCAGCAGTTCTCCGGGGCCAACGCGGGCTATCCGCAGGTGCTCCAGCTCTCCGACGCGCTGCGCTTCGACGCCGACATGTCCCGTGCGGGAGCGGACCGGCTGCTGACCGACACCGTCCGGGTCGACGGCAAACCGGTTGACGCGTCCGCCTCCTACCGGGTGACGGTCAACGACTTCCTGGCCGAGGGCGGCAACGGCTTCACGGTGTTCAAGGAGGGAACCCACCGCGAGAGCACGACGACCGACCTCGCGGCTTTCACCGACTATCTCAGGAACCACTCCTCCGCCGAAAAGCCGATCGCCCCGCCGAAGGCCGACCGCATCACCTGGCGCTGAGGCCCCGGGGCTTCCGCTGGAGGCGCCCTTCCGTTCCGGGCCGGTGCGGGTTCTGCTGGGGTGTGCGCGCCATGGACGGCGCGTACACCCCGGCCGTGCGCCGAGGTCCTCGACTGAAGGGGGTGCGCCGGGCCGTCGGCCTTCCCGAATACGGGGTGGACCGGCGCCGGGGATGATGTCGTTCCCTCCGATCCGCTTTCCGCCGAGACCCCGAGGTGCGTCATGGCTTCCGCTTCCGGCACCCCCTCGCTCTCCAGGGCCGAGCTGCGCAGCGTCTTCGACAAGGGCAACGCCGAGGGGTGCGCCAGGGAACTGGTCGGTATCGAGGTGGAGGCGGCGGCGCTGGACCCGGTCACCGGCGCCGCCGTGCCCTACGGGGGCGAGAGCGGCGTCCGCGCGCTGCTGGAATCCCTCGCCGCCGTGCCGGGCGCCGTACCCGAGTACGACCGGGGCGCGCTGGTGGGGGTACGGCCGAAGGAGGGCGGCGCCGTTTCGCTGGAGCACGGCGGTGCCGTGGAGTACTCCTCGCCGCCGGCCGGCTGTGTGGCGGAGCTGGCCGAGGTCAGCGGCCGGGCGCTGCGCGGACTGGCGGAGCGGGCCCGGCGGTTCGGCTTCGCGCTGGTGCCCGGGGGCCAGTACCCGTTCACCTCCATCGAGGAGGTGTGCTGGGTGCCGCACTCGCGTACCCCCCTCATGCGCCGCCACTTCGCGCGCCTGGGGGAGGCGGGTGTGTGGGGCCCGCGGGTGATGTCGATGACCCTGTCGACGCAGGCGTCGTTCGACTTCGGTTCGCCCGCCGATCTGGGCGAGAAGCTGCGGACGCAGGTCGCCGCCTCGACGCCCGCCGCCGCGCTCTTCGTCAACGCGCCGATGGAGGCTGGCCGGCCCTGCGGGGTGCTGTCGCGGCGCATGCACTACTTGAGCCGCACCGATCCATGGCGTACGCGGGTGATTCCGGTGACGCTGCGCGAGGACTTCAGCGTCGACCACTTCATCGACTGGGCGCTGTCCCTGCCGATGATCCATCGCTCCGCACCGGACGGCGGGCGCCGGAGCGCGCCGCCGGTGCCCTTCGGGACGCTGCTGACCGAGGGCTTCGAGGACGGCACCCGGCCGGATCTGCGGGATTGGCGGGCGCACCTGTCACAGATGTTCACCGATGTGCGGCTGCGCGAGACGCTGGAGATGCGGGCCTTCGACGGGCCTCCCTTCGGGGCCTTCGCGGCGGTGCCCGCGTTCTGGAGCGGGCTGACCTACCACCGGCCCTCGCGCACCGCCGCCTGGGAGCTGCTGCGCGGCGCCGGGCCCCGGCAGCACCAGGAGGCGCTGGACGACATCGCCCGGCGGGGGCTCGCGGCCCGCTTCGACGGGCAGCCGGTGCGGGAGATCGCCGCCGAGCTGCTGCGGCTGAGCGCGGAGGGGCTGCGCGCCCGGATCGAGGCGGGTCTGGAGCGCCCGGCGGCCCTCGCCTGTCTCGACCCGCTCCACGATGTCCTCGCCACCGGGGCGACCTTCGCCGAACGGGCCCTGGCGCTGTGGCGCGAGGAGCCCGCGAGCTATCCGGAACGGTTCGTGGCGCAGCACAGGATCCGCTGAACGCTCCGCGGGGGTGCCCCCTGTGGGCGCGTTTTCGGCTGCGGGTGAATTGTGGCTGGTCGCGCCCACGCGGCGGAGCCGCACATGTCACGATCCCGCGCCCCTTCGGGCGCACCGGTCACACCACGCCCTGGTCCCGCATCGCGTCCGCGACTCGGAAGAACCCGGCGGCGTTGGCGCCCAGCACGTAGTCGTCGGGGGCGCCGAACTCCTCGGCGGCGGTGACGCAGTCGGCGTGGATGCCGCGCATCACGGCGGCGAGCCGCGTCTCGGTCTCCTGGAACGTCCAGGAGTCGCGGGACGCGTTCTGCCGCATCTCCAGCGCCGAGGTGGCCACCCCGCCCGCGTTGGCGGCCTTCCCGGGTCCGTACAGGACACCGGCGTCGCGCAGCACCTCGACGGCGTCGGGCGTGCAGGGCATGTTGGCACCCTCGGCGACCGCCTTGACCCCCTTCTTGACGAGGCTGACGGCGTGCTCCTCGCGCAACTCGTTCTGCGTCGCGCACGGCAGGGCGATGTCGCAGGGCACGTCGTAGACGGAGCCACGGGTGCTGAAGGTGGCACCTGAGCGGGCCTCGGCATAGGTGTCGAGCCGGGCGCGGCGCTCCAGCTTGATCTCCTTCAGCAGGTCGAGGTCGAGGCCCCTCTCGTCGACGACATAGCCGGAGGAGTCCGAGCAGGCGATCACCCGCGCGCCGAAGGACCGGGCCTTCTCCAGGGCGAACAGGGAGACGTTGCCCGCGCCGGACAGCACGACACGGCGGCCGGACAGCTCCTCGCCACGGGTGGCGAGCATCTCGCGGACGAAGTGGACGGTGCCGTAGCCGGTGGCCTCGGTGCGGGCCTGTGAGCCGCCCCATCCGGTGCCCTTGCCGGTGACCACCCCGGCCTCGAAGCGGTTGGTGAGCCGCTTGTACTGGCCGAACAGGTAGCCGATCTCGCGGGAGCCGACGCCGATGTCACCGGCCGGAACGTCGGTGTGCTCGCCGAGGTGGCGGTGCAGCTCGGTCATGAACGACTGGCAGAAGCGCATCACTTCGGCGTCGCTGCGGCCCTTGGGGTCGAAGTCGGCGCCGCCCTTGCCCGCGCCGATGCCGAGCCCGGTCAGCGCGTTCTTGAAGATCTGCTCGAAGGCGAGGAACTTCACCGTGCCCAGCGACAGCCGCGGCACGAACCGGAGGCCGCCCTTGTAGGGGCCCAGCGCGCTGCTGAACTCGACGCGGAAGCCCCGGTTGACGTGGACCTCGCCCCTGTCGTCGGTCCACGGCACCCGGAAGAGAACCTGACGCTCGGGCTCGACCAGCCGCTCGACCAGGTTGGCCTCGGCGTACTCGGGCCGCTTGCGCAGCACCGGTTCCAAGCTGTGCAGTACTTCGCGTACGGCCTGGTGGAACTCCTCCTCGCCGGGGTTGCGGCGAAGAACCTCCGCGTACACGGCTTCGATACGGGCGCTGGCATCCACGTGCATCATCCTCGTCGGTCGCGCGGTCGTCCGCCCATTCCGGGCGAACGGGCCGGCTTCGAGGGTACGTGCGGCTGCCATGAGCCCCGCTCGGAGTCGTCCTCAGCCGACAGCCCGCGCCCGCCCGCTCTCCTCAGCCCGCGAGGCGCACGGCGTTCTCCAGGAGCAGGGCGTGCACGAACGCCTGGGGGAGGTTGCCGCGCAACTGCCGCTGTACGACGTCGAACTCCTCGGCGTACAGCCCCGGCGGGCCGTAGGCGGAGCGGCTGCGCTCGAACCAGCGGACGGCGGCGGTCATGTCGCCCTGGTGCCGGGCGGCGAGGGCCATCATGAAGCCGCACAGCAAGAACGCGCCCTCGGCGTCGGCCAGCGGGCGCTCGTCGTGCCGGAAGCGGTAGACGAATCCGTCCTCGGACAGCTCCTCCTCGACCGCGGCCAGGAACCGGGCCGTGCTCGGGTCGTCCTGGGGCAGAGCGCCCCTGGCCAGCGGCAGCAGCAAGGCGGCGTCCAGCGTGCCGTCGTCGGCGGCCCGCGCCCACGCCCCGTCCGGCCGCAGACAGCGCCGCCGGGTCTCGGCCAGTACGGCGTCGGCCAGTTCGCGGGGGCGGCGCGCCTCCTTGTCCGGGAGGTGCCCGGCGAGGGCGCGCAGCCCGGTCACCACGCTGAGCCGCGAGTGGGTCCACCAGCGGTCCTCCAGCTCCCACAGTCCGGCCTCGGGGCGCTGCCAGTTGTGCTCGACGGCGGTGACCGCGGTCTGCGCGGCGCGGCGCGCTTCCGGGTCGTCGAGGTGGCCGTGGCCGGCAGCCGCGGCGTAGAGCTGGAGGACCTCTCCGTAGGTGTCGAGCTGGAACTGACTGCCCGCGTGGTTGCCGACCCGGTCGCTGCCGCCCGGGTAGCCGCGCAGCCGCAGACTGCGCTCGGCGGGGACGTGCGCGCCCGTGACGGTGTAGGCGGGCCGCAGCGCGTCCCCGGCCTCCAGCACCCGCGCGGTGACGAAGCCGACGGTGCGCTCCAGCAGCGAGTGGGGGCCGTGTGCCGCGACGGCGATGCCCGCGTAGCACTGGTCGCGCAGCCACGCGTAGCGGTAGTCGTAGTTGCGGCCCTCCCCCGCGTGTTCGGGCAGCGAGGTGGTGGCTGCCGCGGCCATGCCGCCGGCGGAGCTGGTCAGCCCGGCCAGCACCGCGTACGCCTGCCGCGCGTCGCG
Organism: Streptomyces sp. NBC_01775; assembly: GCF_035917675.1. Lineage (NCBI taxonomy): Bacteria > Bacillati > Actinomycetota > Actinomycetes > Kitasatosporales > Streptomycetaceae > Streptomyces > Streptomyces sp. NBC_01775. The sequence goes on from NZ_CP109104.1 coordinate 1,077,338, forward strand.
GGGTGCCAGCAGTCCGGAGCAGTCGGGCACGGACCGGTGCCAGTGCCGCTCCGTCTCCTCCCACAGCCGCCGGGTGTCCAGGAGGTCGGCGCTGTCGCCTGCTTCGTCGGGGCCGATCTCCAGGACGAGGTCGCGCCGCTCGCCCGCGCGCAGGGTGAGGGCGGCCCGCAGGGAGCCGTCGTCGCCGGGCTCCGCTTCGGGGACGCCGGTCCAGCGCAGCCGCAGCCCGCCGCCGGAGGAGGTCCACACCGTGCCGGGGCGGCCGGTTCCGCTCTCGCCGGTCTCGCGGCGCGGGGTGCTCATGCGGGTGCTGCCGAAGCCGGGGCGCGCGTCGAGGAGGACCCGCACCCCGGTGCCGCCGGCGGGGGCCCGCTCGGCGCGTACCCGACGGAGCAGAACGAGACGTCCCGGCGCGGCGGGCAGGGCGAGCGCGTCGCGGCACTCGATCACGGCGTCGGTGGTCACCCAGCGGCTGACGCGGATGAGCGTGCCGTCCTCGTAGGAGCCGCCCGCCGCGTGCCAGTCGTCCTCGGGGCATACGACGTACTGCCCGGCGCCGCCGATGAGTCGGGAGAAGACAGCTTCGCTGTCCCAGCGCGGCGCGCACAGCCAGACGATCTCGCCTCGCGGGCTCACCAGGGCCCCGCGCTCGCCGTCTCCGAGGAACGCGTGCTCCCGCAGCGCCCAGGGGGTCCGGCCATCCGTGCTGCCCGCTGCGTCCCCTCGGGCGGGTGCCTGGTGCGTCATTCCCGCGACCCTAGTACGCCGCACCCGGCCGCACCCGGCCGCACCGGCCGCACCCCGGGCCGGGTCGGTCCGGGCCGGGTCGGTCCGGGCCAGGTCCGTCCGGGGAACGGTGTGCGTGGGGACGGGCGGCGACGGGTACCCGGCAGGTCCCGCGGCGGTCACCGGGCCCGCCGCCGGCCGGATGGGAGGACAGCCATGACGCAGGTCCGCGAGGTCATGACATCGGCGCCGGTCGTTGTCGGCACGCTCACCGGCGTGAGCGAGGCCGCACAGCGGATGCGGGACGAGGACATCGGCGCGCTGCTGGTGATCGAGGGCAGCACACTGCGCGGCCTGGTCACCGACCGGGACCTGGTGGTGCGGGTGTTGGCCGAGGACTTGGAGCCGCGCAAGACCACGGTCAGCGAGGTGTGCAGCCCCGAACTGGTGACGGTCGCGCCCGGCGACGACGCGGGCCGGGCGGTCCAGCTCATGCGCGAGCACACTCTGCGGCGGCTGCCGGTCATGGAGAACGACGAGGCCGTCGGCATCGTGTCGCTGGGCGATCTGGCGGTGGAGCTGGACCCCGAGTCGGCCCTCAGCGAGATCAGCGCCGCCGAGCCCACCATCTGAGGGCCGGACCGGGCTTCCGGCCCGCGTGCCCGAGGCACCGGCCGCCCGCGCGGGCCTCGCGAGCCGTCCGGTTGACAAAAGATGTTGCCGCGGTGGCAAATGGAGGGGTGACCGACGACAACGAGCTGACCGGGGTGCTGGATTCCGTGGGCCCCCGGCTGCGGGCGCTGCGCACGGAGCGCGGAGACACCCTGGCGGAGCTGAGCCGGACCACCGGCATCTCCGTCAGCACCCTCTCGCGCCTGGAGTCCGGGCAGCGCAGGCCCACTCTCGAGCTGCTGCTGCCGCTCGCCCGGGCGCACCGCGTCCCTCTGGACGAGCTGGTCGGCGCGCCGCAGACCGGAGATCCCCGGGTGCACGCGCGCCCCATCGTCCGCGAGGGCCGGACATTCGTCCCGCTGACCAGGCACCTGGGCGGGCTGCACGCCTACAAGCAGGTCATCCCCGGCGACAGCCACAACCCCGCGGGGGCGGGCGAGATCGAGCAGCGCACCCACGAGGGCTACGAGTGGCTCTATGTGCTGGCCGGGCGGCTGCGGATGAAGCTGGGCGAGCACGAACTGGTGCTGGTGCCGGGCGAGGCGGCCGAGTTCGACACGCGCGTGCCGCACGGCTTCCAGAGCGCCGACGAGCATCCGGTGGAGTTCCTGGCCATCTTCGGCAAGCAGGGCGAGCGTGTCCATGTGCGGGCCAAGCCCGCCGCCCGCTAGTGCCCCTCCCGGCAAGCTTTGCCCCGTAGCCGACCGCGAGCGGACAGGGCGTTCCCCCGCCGCACCAGGACAAACCTCGAAATGACCCCTCGGGCTTCCTTTGGCGCTCCCGGGCCGATGGGTGTTCCCTGGGGAGGGAACGACGCACCTTCCCGCGAGGTGAGGAGCTGGACATGTCCAAGCGCCAACCAGACCAGGCAGGCAGCGAGGCCGACCAGGCCCGGGGGCCGGACGAGCGGCAGATCCACGGCGGCATGCCGGACCGTCCCGACGACGAAGAGCTGGCCAGGCGCGCCGAGGCGGAACGGGCCGAGGCGGGCCTGGAGGACTACGACCCGGAGGACGTACCGCCCGCGACCGAGACCCCCGAGCGCTGAGAGGCCCGTTCATGCCTATCGCCACGGTGAACCCCGCTGACGGCGAGACCCTCAAGACGTTCGACCCGCTCTCCGGAGAGGAGATCGAGCGCCGCCTGGCCGAGGCCGACCGGGCCTTCCGCACCTACCGCTCCACCTCCTTCGAGGAGCGGGCGCGGCTGCTGGGCGCGGCGGCCGGCCTGCTGGAGCGGGAGACGGCGGACATCGCGCGCGTGATGACGACGGAGATGGGCAAGACCCTCAAGTCCGCCGAGGCCGAGGCCGCCAAGTGCGTCAAGACGATGCGCTGGTACGCCACGCACGCGGAGGGCCTGCTGACAGATGAGCACCCCACCGGGTCCGACGTGACGGACTCGGGCGCCGTCTCGGCCTGTGTGCACTACCGCCCGCTGGGGCCCGTGCTGGCCGTCATGCCGTGGAACTTCCCGCTCTGGCAGGTGATCAGGTTCGCCGCTCCCGCTTTGATGGCGGGCAACGTCGGCCTGCTCAAGCACGCCTCCAACGTGCCGCAGACGGCGCTGTATCTGGGCGAGCTGTTCCGCCGTGCGGGCTTTCCCGAGGGCTGTTTCCAGACGCTGCTGGTGCCCTCCGGCGCGATCGAGGGGGTGCTGCGCGACCCGCGCGTGGTCGCCGCGACCCTCACCGGCAGTGAGCCGGCGGGCCGCTCGGTGGCCTCGATCGCGGGCGACGAGGTCAAGAAGACCGTCCTCGAACTCGGCGGCAGCGACCCGTACATCGTCATGCCGTCCGCCGGCATCGAGGCCGCGGCCCGCACGGCGGTGGCGGCACGGGTGCAGAACAACGGCCAGTCCTGCATCGCGGCCAAGCGCTTCCTCGTGCACACCGAGGTCTACGACAGGTTCGCCGAACTGTTCGCCACCGGGATGCGCGAGCTGACCGTCGGGGACCCCATGGACGCGGCCACCGATGTGGGCCCGCTCTCCAGCGAGCAGGGGCGCGCCGACCTGGAAGAGCTGGTGGACGACGCGCTCGACCGGGGCGCCGTGGCGCTGTGCGGCGGCCGTCGGCCGCCCGGCTTCGACCGGGGCTGGTTCTACGAGCCGACGGTGCTCACCGGCGTCACGGACCGTATGCGCATTCACCGCGAGGAGGCGTTCGGGCCGGTCGCCACGCTCTACCGCGTACGCGACCTGGATGACGCCGTGTCGCTCGCCAACGACACCCCGTTCGGGCTGAGTTCGAACGTGTGGACGCGGGACGAGGCCGAAGTCGACCGCTTCGTACGCGACCTGGAGGCGGGCGGTGTCTTCGTCAACGGGATGACCGCCTCCCACCCGGCGCTCCCCTTCGGCGGCGTCAAGCGCTCCGGCTACGGCCGGGAGCTGGCGGGTCACGGCATCCGCGAGTTCTGCAACGCGACGACGGTCTGGCGCGGCTGACAGGCCAGGGTGATGCCGGCCCGGCCGCCGGATCCGGTGCGCCCGGACGGCGTCACCGCCACGGTGGGGGGGGAGCCCGTCCGGAAGTCACCGCATTCCGAACAGTTCCTCGGCCTGCCCGATCCCCCGTTTCAGCGCCTCGGGATCCGGGCGCAGCCCGGCGACCGACGCGTCGACGCCGCGCAGCCCGGCGCGGGCCAGCAGCCGTTTCTCGTTGGTGACCCACTCCCCCCGGGCCGCGAGCACCGCGTGTGCGGACTGCATCGCGGCCGTCGCCAGGGCCCCCGCGACCTCCGTGAGCGCGGCCCGGGGCACGCTGTTGGTCTTCGCGTAGGCGAGGGTCATGCGGGCGGCCGACCGCGGGGACAGCGGCGTGGGCACGACGCCGCGGCCCGTCGCCCATTACCCCGCGGGTAATCGACCGGCCGTGGGGTGCCGGTGCATCGTCGTCCCATCAGCCGCACGGCCCCAGGGCCGGACGGGGACGGACACCGAGTGGGGAGCAGGCCCATGAGCGCGAACGAGAACTCCATGAACACATACGAGAACGCCGTCGAGCGCTACTTCGCGGCCTGGAACGCGGCCGGCGCCGAGGAGCGGGCCAAGGCCGTCGCCGCGGCCTGGACGGAGGACGGCTCCTACACCGACCCGCTGATGGACGTGCGCGGGCACGACCAGCTGGCGGCCTCGCTCGCGGCCACCATGGAGCAGTTCGCCGGCTGCGAGTTCCGGCTGCTGGGCACGGTGGACGGGCACCACGACATCGCCCGCTTCTCCTGGGAGCTGTTCGTGCGCGCCGACGGCTCCTCCCCGGCGGCCGGGTTCGATGTGATCACGCTGGCCGACGACGGGCGGATCAAGTCGGTCAAGGGCTTCCTGGACCGGCTGCCCACCTCGTGACGCTCAGGGCCGGTGTGAGGCGGGGAGTTCCTCGTCGGCGGGCGGCGGGCCCGGCGGGGTGCCGTCGCCGAAGGGCCGCCCGCCCAGCTGCTCACGGTGGTGCGGGGTCTGCCAGCCCGACAGGTCCGGGCCCACCGGCACGATCGAGGTCGGGTTGATGCCCGTGTGCACGGCGTAGTAGTGCCGCTTGATGTGGTCGAAGTCGACGGTGTCCCCGAAGCCGGGGGTCTGGTACAGGTCGCGGACGTAGGCCCACAGGACGGGGTCCTCGGTCAGCTTGTTGCGGTTGCACTTGAAGTGGCCGTGGTAGACGGCGTCGAAGCGGACCAGGGTGGTGAACAGCCGGATGTCGGCCTCGGTGAGGGTGTCGCCCACGAGGTAGCGCTGGTCACGCAGCCGCTCGGAGAGCAGGTCCAGGCGGCGGAAGACATCCGCGTACGCGGCCTCGTACTCCTCCTGCCGGGTGGCGAACCCGGCGCGGTAGACCCCGTTGTTGACGTCGCGGAAGACGCCCTCGGCGACCTCGTCGATCTCCGCGCGCAGGGCCTCGGGGTACAGGTCGGGAGCGCCCGGCCGGTGCAGCTCCCGCCACTCGGTGGCCAGGTCGAGGGTGATCTGCTGGAAGTCGTTGGTGACCAGCTTGCCGCTGGGCACATCGACGATGGCCGGGACGCTCACGCCGCCCGGGTACTCCGTCTCGCGCTTGTCGTACGCCTCGTGCAGGAAGCGGATGCCCAGCACCGGGTCGCGGTCGTCGGGGTCGAGGGTGAAGCGCCAGCTCCTGTCGTCCTGGATGGGGTCGGTGACGCCCAGCGAGAGCGCGCTCTCCAGGCCGAGCAGCCGCCGTGACACCAGCACGCGGCTGGCCCAGGGGCAGGCGCGGCTGACGACCAGGCGGTAGCGGCCGGCCTCGACGGGCCAGCCCTCCTTGCCGTCCGCGGTGATCCGGTCGGCGAAGTGGCTCTTGGACCTCTTGAACGCCTTGCGGCCGTACTCGGTGTTCCCGGCACGGTCGCCGGTGTCAGCGGGGCTCATGCGGTCTCCTCCTCGCGGGGTCGAGCCGGGAGACCGTTCTCCCGGCTCGACCTCGAACGACATGGGTGTCTGACCGCATCCCACCACCGATGGGCCACCCGTGCCGAGCACCGACGCGAATCCGGCCGCGCCCGGACGCGCCTCAGCGCCCTATCTGCCAGGCGAAGGGCGGCAGTTGGGCGGCCCGGCAGTACACCTCGACGGCCCACGGAAGCGCCGCGGCCGACGGATGCAGCCGGGCCCCTTCCAAGCTGGCCAGCAGCCGGGCGCCATGGTGGACACAGCCGGTGTACTGCCTGCCGTCACCGGCCAGGACAGTGACGGCCAACCGCCTGCCCTCGCACGGCGTCGGGTCCTTCGTGTCCGCGGCCGGGCACCTGCGCGCGCCGTCCGCCGTCATCCCACTGTCCATGTCCCCACCCCGTGCCGTTCGCCCTGTGCCGATGGGTTGCTTCCCCAACTTCGGCTGATAATGAGGGAGTTGACACATCATTGGGGAACTCTTAACCAGGGCGGCCCGACAGCGGACGACGCGGGTTAATCAGTTGACGGGGCGGCACCGGCTGGGCAGGCTCCAGCACGACCCGTCTGCCCCTACCGGGAGACCTACGGATGACTTCTCACCTGTACGCGCTCTGCTTCGACGCGCACGACCCGCCCCGTCTCGCGCGGTTCTGGGCGGACTTTCTCCGCTGGGAGACGTCCGAGGACTCCTCCGCCGGCATCACGCTGCTGCCCAGCGATGAGACCGGGTTCCGGCTCCGCTTCCTCCCGGCCCAGGAGCGGGAGACAGGCCAGAACCACATGCACTTCGATCTGACGAGCACGTCCCTCGACGACCAGAAGCAGGTGGTGGAGAGGGCGCTACAGCTCGGTGGCCGGCACATCGACATCGGTCAACTCCCGGAGGAGGGGCATGTGGTGCTCGCCGACCCCGAAGGCAACGAGTTCTGTGTCATCGAGCCGGGCAACAGCTTCCTCGCCGAGTGCGGGTTCATCGGAGCGCTGGCGGGCGACGGTTCACAGGAGGCCGGGTACTTCTGGAGCCACGCGCTGGGCTGGCCGTTGGTCTGGGACCAGGACCAGGAGACCGCGATCCGCTCACCGCACGGCGGTCCGAAGGTCACGTGGGGTGGTCCGCCCCTGATGCCGAAGACGGGGAAGGAACGGCTGCACTTCGACCTCGCCCCACTCGCCGGAGGTGACCAGCAGGCGGAGGTCGACCGGCTCGTCTCCCTCGGAGCAACGCGCGTCGACATCGGCCAGGGGGACGTCGACCGGGTGGTGATGGCCGACCCCGACGGCCACGAGTTCTGTGTGCTGACCCCCCAGTAAGCCACGTGGCGGCCTCAGCGGCCGTCCCGACCGGGGGCGGCCGGCCGACGGAGGGCCGAGGGCAGGGCCGCGGAGGGGAGCCCGTCCGGCGTCAGTCGCTCGGCGAGAGCGGCACGCTCCTCGGAGAAGGCGGGATCGGAGCGGTAGTCGCCATGGCCCAGGACCGGCCGCGGGAGCGGGTGTTCGCGGGTACGGCCGTAGACGAAGGGGTCGGGCAGGGGACCGCGGTCCACGGCCGGGCCGCCCCCGCTCACCCGGACGGGCCCGCCCACCGGGTCGGTCAGACGCCACAGGTTGCCCCAGCAGTCCACCTCGCGGTGCAGCGCGTCCAGCGCGCCGGGGCCGAAGTAGGCGGGGAACCAGCGGCCGTAGATCCGCTCCAGCGGGGACCCGTAGGTGAGCAGCGCGATCCGACGGCGGACCGGGGAAGGCAGCTGCCAGACGGCGGCTGCGGCCGGGACGCTGCCCTGGGAGTGGCCGGAGATCAGGACGCGCCCGTCCGTGCTCTCCACCCAGGTGGCGATCCGCCAGGCGAGGTCGGGCACCGCGCGCTCCGCGTAACAGGGCGGCGCGAAGGGGTGCGCGGCGCGCGGCCAGAACGTGCCCGCGTCCCACAGGACGCCGACGGCGCTGCGTGAGGAGGGGTCCCGGTAGGCGGTCCGGCCCCGGTCGAGGAGGAAGAGCAGGCCCAGCGCGGCCATCCAGGAGCCCACCTCCTGGAGGGTGTGGGCGATCCCGGAACCCTGGCCCGGAGTCCGTCGGGGAGGTGGCCGCTGAGCACGGCGGCGGAATCGAGCAGCAGCAGCGCCAGCGCCGCGGTGACGGTCAGCCAGGGCGCCGAATCGAGGATCCGGGCGCGCGCGATGGCCCGCGTGATGCTCCGGGTGCGCGCACGGTCGGGGCCGGGGACGCGAACCCGCGCAGCGGGGTGCGCCCGCCGAGCCGCCGCCGGTGCAGCCACACCCCCACGGCGGCGAGTGCCGCGATCAGCACCCCTTGGGCCGACGCGATGACCCCGAACGCCCAGGCTCCGGTCAGCTCGCCCGCCGAGACCCAGCCGGGGCGTGGCCACAGCGCGTAGACGGCGGCGAGCACGAGCGTCGCGAGCCCGAAGCCGGGCAGCGCGCGAACGGCCGGACCGTCGGCCCGGGCGTCGAGCCGGCGCTCGCTGCGCCCTCGCCGGGCGACGGCGTATACCGCCCAGCAGACACCCGCGCCGGCCAGCGCGCCGAGGGCCCAGCCCGCCGCGTCCCGTACGGCGTCGCCCGCGCCGCGGTCGTGAACGAGCGCCCGCTCCCCTGCCGCTCGGGGCCGGCCCGCTCCTCGGCCAGCAGGCGGGAGGCTGTCACGGCCCGCTCCAGCTCCTCGCGTACGGCCTGGGCCTGCGGGTGCCGGGCACCGAGCGTGGCTGCGGACCGCTGCGCGGCGGCGGCCAGCACGTCGGTGAGCCGTTCGGCGCTCGCCAGGTCGCCGTCCTGAGCCGCGATCTCGTGCCGGGCCGCGGCCAGGGTGACCAGCGCGGCCAGGGCGCGGGGGTGTTCGGCGCCCCAGCTCTCGATCAGCGCGTCGCAGACCGTCTCCAGCTCCTGGACGAGCTTCGCCGCCTCGCGTTTCCTGCCTCGTGCCCCCGCCGCCCGGAAGAGCACGGAGCAGCAGCGCATCCGGATTTCGAGCCGCTCCCGGTCGCTCTCCACCGAGGCCGCCAGTTCCCGCGCCTCGCGCGCGTCTTTCCGGGCCACGTCCCAGTCGCCCGCGTGCGCCTCGACGACGGCGAGGTTCGCCAGGGTGTGCGCCCGCTCCGCCTCCCCCGGGCCAGCGACAGGGCGCTGCCCAGCACGCTGCGCGCCCGGAGGTGCTCGCCCGCCTCGATGAACAGGACACCGAGACGGTTGTGCGTCGCACAGCCCCCTCCGCCGGGATGCGCTCTGTGGCGACCCGGCTGTACGCCTCCACCAGCGCTGACTTGAGCGCCTCCGCCTCCCCCGCCTCCCGCAGCAGGGCCACGAAGAGGGCGAAGTTCCCCGCGTCCTCGGCATCGAGGAGCAGCCAGGGGTGCGCGAGGATGCCGGGCAGCGCCTCGGCGAGCGCCGCCCGCGCGCCCGGCTCGCCGCGCAGCACGCGCTCGACCCGGCCGGTGACGTCCGCCCACACCAGGGGCTCGGGTTCAGTCATCGTCGTCGGGTCCGTCGGGCCCCCCGAACAGGTCGGTGACCCGCTTGAGCGTCCGGCCCCGGCCCTCCTCGGCGTCGGCCGCGGTGATCAGTCCGCTCTCCTCCCACTGCCGCAGCGAGGCCAGGACCCGGCCGGCATCGCTGAGGATGTCCTCGTTGCCGGGCCGCGCCCGGGGCGGAGGAATGTCGGCGGCGGACCGCGCGGGGCCGGACCTCGGCGCGGCGACCAGGGCTCTGAGATGCTCCACGCCGAAGTGCGGGAAGATTTCCATGGCGTAGCGGACGGTCGCGGCGAACAGGACGTTGCTGCCGGCCCCCCGGGTCCTGCCGGTTGAGCTGCTGCTCCAGGAGGATGCCCACGACGGGCCGCTCGCCGCGCTCCTGCTCGCCCGCCTCGACGGGGCCGCCCGAGTATCCGGCGAAGCTGCCGAGGAGCTGGTCCACCTGGAGCTGCATCACCTCCAGTTCGCCGCCTTCCACGCACCGGTGCGCGATCGGCGCGTGAGTGACCCGGCCGCTGAGGTGCGCCGTCTCCTGGGGCGGGCGGTAGCGGCAGTTCCAGGCGACCTTGGGCCTGGGGGTGTCCGTCCGGGGTGCGGCGGCCAGCCGGTGTCCGTGGGCGCCCTCGACGGTGACCAGGGCCAGGTCCCGCTCCTTGACGGCGTCGCACTTGCGGCCCGGGAGGCGGCGCCCGTCGGGGAGTTCGAGGGTGAGGGCGGCCTCTTCGGAGGACAGGCCGCGCAGGCAGTGCAGGGCGGTGAGCACGAAGCCGGGGGTGATCAGGAATCCGGCGCCGAGATAGGTGTCGGACTCGTACAGGTGCACCCAGTGCTGCTCGCTCATGACTCATGCGCCCCGGTCATGACTCGGCCTGAGCCGGACCTGTGCGCTCGACGGTGAGCGTCACCTCGAAGGACGCTTCGGCCGATGCCTTGGAGAGGATCACTCCCGCCTCGGCCGCCAGTGTCAGGCCGAAGGTGACCTCCGCGCTCCTGACCGACCAGCCGCCACGCTCCGGTACCCGGGCCAGCGAGTCCTGGGCGAGCGCCGACGCCTGCACGATGGCCTGCTGGATCTCCTCCGAACGGCCGTCCAGGGGCGCGGAGGCGCGGGTTCTGCTGCCGATCTGCCGGCCCCCGCGGGAGTCCAGTTCGACGGTCTCCACCCGTACGCCGGTCAGTGCCCCGGATTCCTCGCCGGTCGCGCCCTGTGGCGTGCCGCCCTCCATCGCTGTCCCCTCGGCAGAACCTTCACCCGTCAACGCGCTGCTGCGCAGGGCTAGATGCTAGGCGCTCTTGAGGTAGCGAAGAACCGCCAGGACGCGGCGGTGGCCGGTCTCGGAAGGCGGGAGGCCCAGCTTGCCGAAGATGTTGGCGACGTGCTTCTCCACGGCGCGTTCGGACACGACGAAGGAGGCGGCGATGGCCTGGTTGGTGCGCCCCTCCGCCATCAGGGCCAGCACCTCGCGCTCGCGCGGGGTGAGCGCGTCCAGCTCCGTGGCCCGCCCGGCGGCCCCGAACAGCTGGGAGACGACCTCCGGGTCCAGGGCTGTGCCCCCGGCCGCGACCCGCCGCAGCGCCTCGGCGAACTCGCCGATGTCGACGACGCGTTCCTTGAGCAGGTAGCCGACCCCGGCCGCGCCGTCGCCCAGCAGCCGTGCCGCGTACTTCGTCTCGACGTACTGAGAGAAGATCAGCACCCCCACGCCGGGGTGCTCGGAGCGGAGGGTGACGGCGGCGCGCAGCCCCTCGTCGGAGTGGCCCGGGGGCAGCCGGATGTCCACCACGGCGGCGTCGGGCCGGTGTTCGTCGACGGCGGCCAGCAGCCGCTCCGCGTCGTCCACGGCGGCGACGACCTCGATGCCGCGCAGCTCCAGGAGCTGGGCGAGGCCGTCGCGCAGGATGGCGGAGTCCTCGGCGATGACAACGCGCACGGCAGGGCCCCGTCCCGTCATTCGTGCTGGTGGTCCGCCCGGCGCTCAGCCCATGGGCAGATTGACGGTGATCACCGTAGGCCCTCCTGGCGGGCTGACGCACTCCAGGGTGCCGTCGACCGTCCGGACGCGGGCGAGCAGCCCGGTCAGCCCGCTGCCCGCACCCACGGCGGCCCCGCCCCTGCCGTCGTCGCGTACGGTCAGCCGAAGGGTGCCCCCGGCCCCGTGGGCGTCCCCGTGAACGTCGACGGCGACGTGGCGGGCCGCGCTGTGTTTGGCGGCGTTGGCCAGGAGTTCGGCGACGCAGAAGTACGCGATGGACTCGACCGCCTGCGCGGGGCGGTTCGGCAGCTCGCAGCGCAGCTCGGCCGGCAGGGGGCCGGCCGTCACGAGGGTGGCGAGCGCGGTCTCCAGCCCCTGGTCGAGGACGGGCGGATGGATGCCCTTGACCAGGTCGCGCAGGTCGGAGACGGCCGCTGTGGCGTTGCCGCTGGCGGTCTCCACCACGCTCAGCAGCCGCTCCTTCTCCGCCCCGGCCGCGATCAGCTCCCGGATGAGCGTCAGATGCATGCCCAGGCCCACGAGCCGGGCCTGGGTGCCGTCGTGGAGGTCGCGTTCGATACGGCGCAGGGTCGCCGCCGCGTCGTCGACGGCCTGGGCGCGGGTCTCCTCCAGGGTGCGGATGCGCTGCTCGGCGGAACTGGGTCCGGCCGAGGCGCGCAGCAGGGCCCGGTGCGGGGCCAGTGCCCAGCGCAGCAGCCGGGGCGCCAGCAGCACGAGCAGCGCCCCCAGGAGGACGGGGACGAGGAGCCGGGGCCAGGTGTCGAACTCGACGTCGGCGACCTCCAGGGAGACCCGCCGCTCGGAGCCGTCCGCCCGGTGTTCGGTGATGTGGTTCCAGCGCTGGAGGAGGGGGTGGGCCAACAGCAGCGGCCCGTAGGCGTAGCCCACCACGGCGGCGGCCACCGGGGGCAGCGCGGCAAGTGGCGCCAGCAGCACCAGCCCCACGGCACGCCACCCCGCCCGCTCGGTCAGCAGCGCCTGCCGCCAGCCCCGTGGCCCCGGGCCCGTACGGCGACGGCGGGAGAGTCGTTGGGCCCACTCGCCGGTCTCGCCCAGCAGCCCGCGGGCCGCCACGCGTTGGAGGTCTCCGGCGGCGAGCGCGCCGCGCACCGTCAGCGCCAGCAGCCACAGCCCCGGCGACGTCCAGGACAGCGCGGCGCCCAGCACCAGCCCCGCCACCACGAGGAGGAGGGCGACGAGCGCGAGGGGCAGGGCCAGCAGCGCGTAGAGCAGCGCGGCCAGCGCGCGCGGGCAAAACGGTGCGGCGAGGGCAGCGCGTACGGTGCGCTGGGCGGCGCGTACGGTGCCCGGTGTGCGGGACATACCCGTCAACATACGGGCCCCGCCTCCGGCCGGTCCCACCGCTTCCGGCTGCTCAGAGCTGGTGGATGACGGGTATGGACAGCGCGCCGCCGACGGCGGCGGCCAGGAGCGCGGGCAGGACTGCCCGCCACAGCGCCGCCCGTGCGGGACCCAGCAGCGCGGTGGCCAGCCGCGCCTGGAGCGCGGAGAGGCCCCTTCCGATCCAGAGCAGCGCGAGGACGGCCACTCCGCCGCCCAGGAGGTGCACCGTCCACGCTCCTGCGAGAGTGGGGCCGCCCCAGTCGGTCGCGGGGGTGGCATCGCCCATCCCGATCACGTCGCGCACCGGATAGCCGACGTTCAGCAGGACGAGGCTCAGGCCGTAGACGGCGACCATGGCGGCGATCACGTTGAGCGGGAGGCTCACGACGGCGTGCGCCAGGGCCCGGAGGGCGGGGCGGCGCCCGGGCTCTCCCGGCTTCCCCGGCTCCCCCGCTTCGATGCCCAGCAGCCGCCGCGCCAGGCCGCGTTGGACGCGCCCCGCAGGACCGCCGACGAGGGCGAGCGGCACACACAGAATGCCGACGGGAGCGGCGAGCAGCGCGTAGGCCACCCGCCGCCAGGTCGCCGCGCGGAAGGGCTCCCGCAGGACGGTGGCCCAGGAGCGGCGGCGGGACTGGGGCGCGGTGGGCCGGGGTGCGGTGGGCGGGTGGATCGTCATGTCCTCAGCCTGGTACGCCGAGGGGGCGCGGACGATGGTGCCAGCACGGAACTGCGGGGTTCGGTTTATCCCACCTCGGGCCACAACCCGGACCCTGCACGCAAACCGAAGAATCCGCACAACCCGGAAAGCGCGTCAGCCGGTGACGAAGTCCCGTACCACGGGGGCCAGATCGCCGACAGGCACCTCGTGGAAGGCACCGGGCAGCGAGCGGAAGGCACCGTCCGGGAGCGCCTCGGCGGTGAGGCGGGCGGCCTCCTGGAGCATGGGCGTGCTGGCGTCGCTGCTCAGCACCAGCGCGGGGACCTTCACCCGCGCCAGGGTCGCGGCGGGCAGGGTGCCGTCACCCATCAGCGTCGTGTCGTAGGCGAGGGTGTGGGCCAGCTTCACCATGCCGTCCCACATGGGAGACTGCCGGGCGCCCTCGACGGCCTGCGGCGGGAGGCCGACGACCTCGGTCATGAAGTAGACGACCGCCTCACCGGGCGCGCCCTGCTCGTTCAGCTCGGTCAGCCGGGCGGAGTGGTTGAGGGACTGCGGCTGTCCCACGGCACCGGTGAAGGGCGGCTCGAACAGCACGATCCGCGACAGCGGGGCCCCGGCACGCGCGGCCTCCAGCAGGACGAAGGCGCCGGAGGACATCCCGTACCCGTACACCTCTCCCCCGTCGGCCACGGCCCCGGCCACGGCCGCCAGGTCCTCGGCCTCGCGCGCGGGCGCGTACGGCGGGGTGTCGCCGCTGTCCCCCCTGCCCCTGCGGTCGTAGACGACGCCGCACAGGCCGAGGCCGGCCAGCCCGCGGGCGAGGGGCACTCCTGCCTCGCGGGCGCTCAGCGCCCCGCCCGCGACAAGAACGGGCGTGCCCTCCCCGTGGCGCTCATAGGCGATGGGGGTGCCATCCGGTGACATGACGGTACTGACGGCCATGTGCGTTCCCTCCCTGTATGTACGTGTCTGTCAGACGCCGCTCCTGAGAACTTCTAGCAGAGGGGACCGACAACGGGCCCCGGCGCGCGGGCCGGAGGGCCGAGTGGGCGCAGCCGGAAGGGCTCAGTGCCTGTGTCGTCTTGAGAGTGGAAGGTTCTCCGGAGGATCGGGCGCTGCGCGGGCGAGCAGCGAGTCCTCGTGGATCAGATCCCGGCCCGGGATCTCGGCAACCGCCTCTGGTCGAACTCGGAAACAACCGTGTCCGGCCGCGGGCTGACCGACGGACCTTCCCTGCCACAGCACCAGCCAGCGGCGTCCGCGGGCGTTGTCAGCTCCCTGGGGCAAGCTGGTGGCCATGCGGACACTCTTCAACGGCGAGTTCAGCGTGGACTACGGCCAGATGTACATCGACAGCCGCGCCGAGGCCGACATCCACGAAGGCCCGGAGGCCGGTCTCCACGAGTGCTTCATGGGACAGCAGGCGGGACTGTGCGGGGCGGCCGTTCCCGGACACCTGTTCCTGCTGACCGGCATCAGCGAAGGCTCTGTTCCCCTCACCGTCGAACTGCACGAGGCGGAGCCGCCCTTGGACTTCGACGGCTGGGAGGACATCGTGGAGACGCCCTTCCGGGCCGCCTCCAACGACACGACACTGAACGAATGGGACGGCGAAGGGCGGGACCTCGGCCTGCCCGCGGGCACGTACCGCGCGCGTTACCACTGCCGTGGCATGGACGAGGCCGTCGGCCTACGGCTGGAGGACGAGGCGGTGCTGGACGAGTACCTGCTCCAGTTCTGGCCCGCCCCGCATGAGAGCGACCGCGTCGTGAAGCAGACCAGCGAATCTGCCGCCTACTGGCACCAGTTCGCGAGTGAACTGCCACCGCCACCCACCCCCGAGGAACTGGCCGAGGCCGAACGCCTCACCCGCGAGAAGGAGGAGCAGGACGAACGAGAGCGGCGTGAGCGCGCCGAGAAGAGGGAATGGGGCGGGCGGCTGCCCAGCGACCGGCTGCGGAGCGTCGGCAAGGCTGCGGCAGGGCTGCGGACGCTTGATGTCGCCCTCGTACACGCGGTCGACGAGGCCGGGCCGGAGACCCAGCGCGCGATAGCCCGTTGGGCCGCACACCGTTCTTGCGACGTGGCCGGTCTCAGCGGCGCGGACTGGATCGCCCGCGGCCTGGCCGGACTGGACCGGGGCCTGCCCTTCTCACCGCCGCTGGACGACCCGAAGACAGCGCGGAATCTCCTCTCCTCCGACCCGCAGGTTCCCCACACCGTCATCACACGGCCGGACGGCACCAGCGACTCCCAGCAGGAAGTGGCGCTTTTCTCCCTGATCATCGCGGCGGACCCCGATCCACTCAAAGCCCTGCTCCTCGCACTCCACGCCGCCGCCGGCGCCCACGGCACCGGCTGGCATGATCTGCTCACCGAAGTCCGCAGCGAGTTCCCCGAGACAGCCCACGCTCCGCTGCCACCCGAGACCGTCCCGCCCAAGAAACGTCCGCATTACGGCAATGCGATACGTGCCGTGGCCGTGAAGCAACACCCGGGCGAGGAACCGCAACGGTGAGAAGCTCGACGAGCCGGACGCCCGATCGTCTTCTCCCGGTCTTTCATCCCGCATTCGGTGTCCGATCCAGTGGTGCCGGGTCGCACCAACCGCAGATTCCGGGACGAAAGAACGGGAGAAGACCCCCCTCTCAGGCCTCGGGCGGCGGGGGCGGCTTGGGGGCTCCGGCGGGCGGCGGGATCTTGGCGTAGCTCCGCGTCCCGGCCGCGTCACCGCCCGGTGCCGCCATGCCGGCCTTGGCCGCCTCCGCCGCGTCCCCCTGGCCCCCGCCGGGCAGGGCCGCGTCACGACGGGCACCCGGGTCCCAGCCCGGCTCCACGACGCGCTTTTGCACAGTGATCGCGCCGGCGAGCACTGCGGCGCCGAGGAGCAGCATGAGCACGATGCCGCCCGCGTCACCGGCCTTGGCGGCGTAGCCGGTGAGGGCGCCGAACCAGCCGAAGTCCGCGTCGCCGAAGGTGGTGTTCTCGTTCCCGAACGCGCCCAGCACCTTCAGCAGCACGGCGGGCAGGAAGGTGATCAGCAGGCCGTTGCAGAACGAGCCGATGACGGCGCCGCGCCTGCCCCCGGTCGCGTTGCCGTAGACCCCGGAGGCACCGCCGGTGAAGAAGTGCGGGACCAGCCCCGGCAGCACCAGCGCGAGCCCGAAGGCGGGGTTGAGCACCCAGGCGAGCAGGGCCAGCATGCACAGGCCGCCGACGAAGCTGGAGAGGAAGCCGATGAGCACCGCGTTCTGCGCGTAGGGAAAGACGATCGGCGCGTCCAGCGCGGGCACGGCGCCGGGGACGACCTTCTGCGCGATGCCCTGGAAGGCGGGTACGAGTTCGCCGAGGATCGTACGGACGCCGAAGAGGATGACGGCGACCGCGATGCCGAACTGGAGGCCCTGCATGACGGCCTGCATCAGGTAGTTGCCGAGGTCGGTGGCCGCGGCGCCGTTGTCCGCCGCGAACGCCTTGAACGCGGTCTTCTCGCCCGCCTTGACGACGTAGACGACGGCCATGATCAGGTAGATCAGCAGCATGGACAGCGCCGTGGCGACCATCGAGTCCCGCAGGAAGCGCAGCCCTTCGGGCAGCTTCATGTCCTCGGTGCTGCGGCTGCGCTTGCCGACGAGCTGCCCCACCGCGCCCGCCGTGACATAACCGGCGGTGCCGAAGTGGCCGATGGCTACGGTGTTGTTGCCGGTGATGCGCTTGGTCCACGGGTGGGCGAAGGCGGGCATGGAGACGAGCATGATGCCCAGCAGGGCGCCGCCGAGCACCACCACGACCCAGGAGGAGAGCCCCGCCGTGGCCAGGACCATGGTCAGCAAGGTCGCCATGAACAGCATGTGGTGCCCCGTCAGGAAGACGTAGCGCAGCGGGGTGAAGCGCGCCAGGACGAGGCTGAGCGCGAAGCCGACGATCATCAGCCACGCCACCCTGGCCCCGAACTGCGTCTGGGCGATGCCCACGATCGCCTCATTGGTGGGGATCACCCCGTGCGCGCCGGTGGCGCCCTGGATCATCTCGCCCAGCGGCGCCAGCGAGCTGACGACCAGCCCGGCGCCCGCGTTGATGAGCAGAAAACCCAGCGTCGCCTTGATGGCGCCGCCGACTATCTGCCCCGTCGTCTTCTTCAGGGCGATCAGACCGGCCGCCGTGATGAGGCCGATGAGATACGCGGGGACGCTGAGGATCTCGTTGACGAGAAACTTCGCGACCGTGACCAGCAGGTCCATGCCGCCTCCGTGGACGCCGTAGCGGGTGTCGGGCGCCGTCAGCGGTGCTGGGGCGCCGTTAAGTCGAGTGGGTTGGCGTAAGACGTGCGGGACGGCGTAAGACGTGTGGGACGCCGTGGATCAGCTCAGACGTCATAGGTGTCGCGCAGGGTCTTGTCCACCTCGGTGGTCGAGGTGAAGTCCTCCACGACCTTCACCGGAATCCCCACGTCGCCCAGCGTCCTGGCGATCTCCCGGGAGGTGAGGATGGCCACCGCCTCGGACGCCTTGCCCTTGGCGGAGATCGTGTCGGTCGCCTCGACGGTGATGTTCTTGTCCCAGCCCCAGCGGTCCAGCACCTTCTCCAAGGTGTTCTTCAGGAAGAGGCTGGTGCCCACGCCGTTGCCGCAGACGGTGAGGATCTTCTGCACGGCGGCCCCCGCCGCCTTGACGCCGACCGCCTCGGCACCGGCTGCGGCGCCGCTCTCCCCCTCGGTGCCGGCTGCGGCGCCGCCCTCCCCTTCGGTGCCGCCCGTCTGCTGTTCGAGCACCTGGTGCAGAGCCTCGGGCGTGGGCGCGTCCCGCAGCGAGGACTCGGTGGCGGGATCGCCCAGCAGCCGGGCGAGGGAGGCCATGGCCGCCGTGTGGGCCCCCGAATCCTGGGCGGCCAGCGCCACGACAAGGGTGACGGGGTCGTTCGTCTCGTGCCCGAACGTGACGGGCTCCGCCAGCCGCACCCAGGACATGCCGGTACGCAGCACCGCGGGCGAGGGCCGGGCGTGCGCGAACGCGAAGCCCGGCGCGACGACGATGTACGGGCCGTGCTCCTCGACGTTCCGGATCATCTCGGCGGTGTATTCGTCGGTACTCGTGCCGCTGTCCACCAGCAGCTCACCCGCGGCACGGACCGCCGCACGCCAGTCGGCCGCCGGCACGCCGAGGCGGATGGCCTCGGCCGGCAGAAGTTCACTCAGGGACGCCATGCACGGATCTTGGCATGTCCTCGATCGGCCACCCCAGGGGGTCCCCCGGGGGCCGGCTCAGAAGGCCCTGGTAGGGGCCGGACCAGGAGGCTCTGTGCGGGGCCGGACCGGGACGCCTGTGTCGGGTGGGGGCGCACTGGGTACCCGCTGCGACCACAGCCGGTCATAGCCGTCACAGAGCTGTAGGACCGTCACAGAGACGTAGGGAGGAAACATGCGCCTCGAATCCCTCGCCCCTCTTCTCACCCGTAACGGACCGTGGGCAACCGTCTACACCGATACGGCGCGGGCCACCGAGTCCGCCGGGGCCGAGCGGCGGCTCACGGCGCGCGCGGCGGGCGACGAGCTGATACGGCAGGGCGCCGATCCCCGGACCGCCGAGGCCGTGGTGGAGCGCCTGGCCGCGCTCTCGCCCAACGAGGAGCCGCACGGCGCTGCCGTGTTCGCCACCGAGGGTGAGGTCGTGCTCGGCCTGCCGCTCACCGAGCCGCCCGAGCGGGCGCGGGTGAGCTGGTCGGCACTGCCGCACCTGGGACCGCTGCCCGGCCTGATGCGGGAGAACCCGCTGTGCCTGACGGCCCGCATCGACCGGACCGGCGCCGACTTCGAGCTGCGCGACGCGTACGGCACCCGGCCCGCCGGGCAGGCGCTCGGCGAGGACTGGCCGGTGCACCGCACCGCCTCGGGCGACCCGTCCGAGCGGCACTTCCAGCTGCGGGTGGAGAACACCTGGGAGAGCAACGCGGGGCTGATCGCCGACGCGATATCCCAGCGCTTCCAGGAGACGGACGCCGATGTCCTGGTCCTCAGCGGAGACCCGCGCGAGCGCCGTGCCGTCCACGACCGGCTCCCCGAGCCGCTGCGCGAGGCCGCGATCGAGACCTCGCACGGCGGCCGGGCCGCCGGTGCCGACAGCGAGCTGCTCGACCGTGACACGCGGCGGGCCCGCGAGGAGTTCACCGAGCGGCACACCGCCGAGGCCCTCGCCGGGCTGCGCGCCGGACACGCGGCGGGCGCCGCCCCCGCCACCGGGGCCGGCACGGCCGAGACCGTGCCGGCGCTGGTGGAGGCCGCGCGCGAGCACCGCGTCGGCACGCTGCTCATGCGGCCCGGCGGGCCGGACAGGGAGCAGGAGGTGTGGGTCGGCCCCGCCGCGGACCAGATCGGCGTACGCCGGTCCGAGTTGCAGTACCTGGGCGCTCCCGACCCGGCCGCCGCCCGCGCCGACGACGCGCTGCTGCGCTGCGCGGTGGCCACGGACGCGGAGGTCCTGGTGGCCGACACCGAGGAGGATCTGCCGGTGGGCGGCCTCGGCGCCCTGCTGCGCTGGACGTACGACGAGAATCCCGCGGGCCCGGCACCGGGCACCTCCTGAGCACGTCCGACGGGGGCGTCCCTGCGAGATGTCCGCGGGACACCCGACGGGACGCCCGACGGGATCTCCGGCAAGGCGTCCTGCCGGAGATCCCGCGGGCGTCCGGGAAGGATTACGAGGGCGTCGGCACGCTCCCCTCGTTCACCACGCGCCCCGCCCGCAACTCCAGCCGCTCCCCTGGGAAGCGGGCGCGAAAGCGACGGTCGTGCGAGACGAGCACCACGGCGCCCGCGTAGGAGGCGAGCGCCCCTTCCAGTTCCTCGATGAGGCCGGGCGCCAGATGGTTGGTCGGCTCATCGAGGACGAGCAGCCCGGCAGGGCGGCTCACCAGCCGGGCCAGCTCCAGCCTGCGCCGCTGTCCCACGGAGAGCGCCGCGACGGGCACGGCCAGGTCCTCGGCCCGGAAGAGACCGAGGGCCAGCAGCGCGTCGGCGTGCTCCTCGGGCGGCCCGCCCCGCCCGGCGGCGAACGCGCTCAGCAGCGGCAGCCGGGCGGGCGTGGCGGGCAGCTCCTGGCGCAGGAAGGCCGTACGGGCCGGGCGGCTGACGGTACCGGTGTCGGGCGCCAGGTCTCCGGCGAGCACCCGCAGCAACGTGGTCTTGCCCGCCCCGTTGGGCCCGGCGACCAGCAGCCGGTCACCCGGCCGTACGCACAGCGATTCCACGTACAGCCGGCCGCCGACCGTGACACCTTCGAGCACGGCGGGCGCGGCGGCCCCCGGTGAACCGGCGGCACCGGTGGCGAGCCCCGTCGCGGCGGGCACGGTGAAGCGCAGCGGCTCCGGCGGCGGGGGCACCGGGTCGCGAAGGAGCCGCTCCAGGTGCTGCCCGGCGGCCCTGACCTGGCCCGAGAGCTTGTTCTCGTGGGAGCGGCGGTGCTTGCCGAAGCCCTGGCCCGGATCCTTGCCGCTGACCGCCAGCCGCTGACCGGCGGCCTCCACCAGCTCCCGGGTCCGGGCCAGCTCCTCCTGCCACTCCTCGTACTCCCGCGCCCAGCGGCGCAGGGCCGCGGCCTTGGCCGTGCGGTAGCCGCTCCAGCCGTCGCCGTAGCGCGTGACGGCGCGGGTGTCGCGGTCGACCTCCAGGATCGTGGTCGCGACCCGGTCGAGGAAGGCGCGGTCGTGGGTGACCGTGACGACGGTGCCGTGGTGGGCCCGCAGCTGCTCCTCCAGCCAGGTCGCCGCGCGCTGGTCGAGGTGGTTGGTGGGCTCGTCGAGGAGGAGCAGTTCGGGCCCGGAGGCCAGCACGCAGGCGAGCGCGAGGCGCGCCCGCTCCCCGCCGGAGAGCGAGCCGAGGGTGCGCTCGCGGGTGAGGTGGGCGAGGCCGAGGCCGTGCAGCCCGGCGTCGACGCGCAGGTCGGCCTCGTAGCCGCCGCGCTCTTCGTAGGCGGTCAGCAGGTCGCCGTACTCCTCCAACGCCTCGGGGCCCGCCTCGCCCAGGCCCGCCTCGGCCTCGCGCAAACGCCGCTCCAGGGCGCGCAGTTCGGCCAGCGCCGCGTCGACGGCGTCCTGGACGGTGCGGGTGGGTTCGAGGTCGAGGGTCTGTGCCAGATGGCCGGTGCCGCCGGGTGCGCGGACGGTGATCTCGCCGCTGTCGGGGGTTTCGGCCCCGGACAGCAGGCGCAGCAGGGTTGTCTTGCCAGAGCCGTTCTCGCCGATGACCCCGGCCCGTTCGCCGGGCCGTACGGTCAGCGAGACCTGGTCGAGCACACGGCGGTCGCCGTATGCCTTGGAGACGTCCTTGAGCGTGAGTTGAGCGCGGTCGCGCATGAGGTTCTTTCCCTGATGTGGGTGAGGTCTGCCGGATTCGCGAAGAGGACAACGGCGACCGCACGCTCACCTGTCGCTCAGGTCAGCGGGTCGAGCCGCGTCCGCGGGCCGGGATCAGAGAAAGAAGTAATGCGTGTGCATGGCGGGAGGGTATCGGACGCTCTTTCGCCGGGGCATCCGGTTTTCCGTGCCCCGGTGGGCGGCCCCCGGGACGGACCCGGCCGGGCGGGGCGTACGAGGCGCCCCGGCCCACCGCGTCCTGGCCATAACGCCTCGGACTTGACGCCCTTCCACGGTGGCGAGGCTGCCACGTCCCAGGAGCGGGAGCCGCGGTCGAGCCAGCCTGCGAGCAGCCCGAACCCGGCGCCCGCCAGCGAGAGCATCGCCCCGAGCGTGCTGGGTGCCGTCAGCCCGAAGCCGGCGGCGATGACGACGCCGCCGAGGGAGGCGCCCAGCGAGTTGGCGATGTTGAACGCCGACTGGACGCTGGCGGAGCCCAGTTCGGGCGCGTCGCCGCCATGGTCCAGGATGCGGGCCTGGACGCTGGGGATGGCGGCCATGCCCGCGATGCCGGTGAGGAAGACGTTGAGCGCCACCAGGACCGTGTTCTGCGCGGTGAACAGGAACATGGCCAGTGAGACGGCGAGGGTGAACAGAGCGAAGCACATGGTGCGCAGCGGCCGGTCGGCGAGCCGGCCCCCGAGCATCGTGCCCACCGTCATCCCGGCGCCCGACAGCGCCAGCAAAGCGGTGGCAGCCGTGGGGGTGTAGCCGCTGACTTCGGTCACCAGCGGCCGGATGTAGGTGTAGAACGAGGCGGTGCCGCCGAATCCGAAGACGACCACCGCGTAGGCGAGCCACACCTGTGGTCTCTTGAACAGGCCGAGTTCACCGCGCACGGAGCCTCGTTCGGCTCCCGGCTGGAGGGGGAGGAGCAGCGCGAGGGCCACGAGCCCGAGCACCCCGATGCCGGCGACCACCGTGAACGTCCAGCGCCAGCCGACGGTCTGGCCGAGCAGGGTGCCCAGCGGGGAGCCGACGATGTTGGCCATCGGCACCCCCACGAGGACCAGTGACAGCGCTCTGCCGCGCTTTTCCGGCCCCACGAGACCGGCGGCGACGACCGCGCCGATACCGAAGAACACCCCGTGCGGCAGCCCCGACAAAAACCGGGCCGCGAGCAGCAGTTGGTGAGTGGAGGCAACGGCTGAGGCCACATTTCCACAGATGAACAGGGCGGACATGGTGAGCAGCATCGTCTTTCTGCGCACCCGCAGACCGGCGACGGTCAGCAGCGGTGCGCCGATCACGACGCCGAGCGAATAGAACGAGACGTAGCCGCCAGCGTCGGGGATCGAAACCCCCATGTCGGAGGCCGCCTCGGGCAGCAGACCCATCATCACGAACTCGGCGGTGGCCGCTCCGAACGTCGCGATGGCCAGGGCCAAGAGGGCAAGGGGCAACAGGGACCTCCTTGCGGAGCGGGGCTCCGGGTGTCACGGCCCGCCAGGGGCGAGTCGCTCCTTCAATTGAGGTTGGGCACCATAGGATTGGATCAAACAATTCCCCAAAAAGGCTGCCCATAGTAGGATTTGGGAATTTCTCCGAACTCCCCCTGGAATTACGGCAGTCGGGAGAAATCGAGCTGGGGCGAGTCACACTCGGCGGGTATGGATGGCGCGTCGCACCCGCCGCTTTCCGTGGCCGGGCGGCAGAGCCCGCCGAGATCTGTGTGGCGGGCGTGACGAAAGGAATCCGTCCGTGCCGACCGAATCCACCACTCCGGCCACAGGCCCCGCCGATCCCCGAGGGGCCGCGGGACCCACGAGTCCCGCGGGATCCAGCGACCTCACCCGGCCCGCCGGATCCGCCCGGTCCCGACGGCTCCGGCTGAGAACCGCTCTGGTCGCGGCGGTCCTCGCCGTCTCCGTCTCGGGACCCGCTGCCCAGGGCCTCTCGTTTGGATCTTCGTGGATCAGGCCGCAGCGTCAGATGCGGTGCATCGCAAGGCGGAGGAGCGTCCTCGTACTGGGCGTACTTGGATGCTTCGACAACGCAGCGAGGTGCCGTAGCTGTCGTCGCGGACCCGCGAAGATCCAAACGAGAGGCCCTACGCCGCGCTGGACGAGGAGCGGGCACCCTCCGCCTCGTCCGCGGTGCCCGCGCGCGGCAAGGCGTACGTCGAGACGCGGCTCTTCTTCGGGACGGCGAACCCGGACGGCGGACCGGCCGTCACGGACAAGCAGTTCCGCGCGTTCATCGACAAGCACGTCACCCCGCGCTTCCCCGCGGGTCTGACCGTCCAGGTCGGACGGGGACAGTGGCGGGACAAGCGCGGGGTGATCGAGCGGGAGCGCTCCTACGAACTGACGGTGCTGTATCCGGCGTCGGAGTCCTCGGGACACGATCCCGACATCCAGCGGGTCCGGGCCCTGTATCAGCGACTGTTCAACCAGGAGTCGGTACTCAGGACGGACGAACCCACCAAGGTCGACTTCTAGTGCCGTGACCGGCGATGTTCGCCGGGAGGGGCCCTGGCGCGCCAGGGCCGGTCTCAGCCGATGTTGACGTCCACGCAGGCGTAGAAGGCGTTCGCCGTGTCGGCGATGTTCCACACGGCGAGCACCCTCTGCTTGCCGCTGAAGCCCTGGAAGTTGACGCCGTGCGAGACGTACTCGCCGGGTGCCGCACCGCCGTCGTCGAACTCGGCGATCTTCGTGTTGCCGATGAAGTACTGCCAGGTCGAGGTGCGGTGACTGACCGTCAGCTTCCAGTTGAAGGTCGCCGACCTGCCGACGTTGGTGACCTGCCAGCCCTTGTTGTCCTCACGCAGCTCGGCGAACCGCGCGTTGCCGCCCGCACAGTCCTTGAGCCCCTTGGGGCCCTCGACGCTCTGCGGTTCGTACTTGATGTCGCCGCACTGGACGACGCCGGTGGCGCACTGGGCCTGCCTGCTCGCGGGGTTCGTGACCCAGCCGTGCGCACTGGCGGGGGTCACGGAGAGCCCGAGAACCAGGAAGGGGGACAGGCCGGCGCCGATCAGCGCCGCCAACTTCCGTCTTTTGTGCATTGCAGCTCCTTGGGGGGAGAGGCCGAGCACATGAAATTGGTCTGGACTTTAACGTCTGGCCGCACACGGTCAAGTCCTCACGCACCACCGGAGCCGCATCGGCGCACGCCGGGTCCGCGACCGGACCCGCCGGACCCGCCCGCGTCACGCCTTGGGGAAGCTGAAGCCGTAGCCCTCCTTCTGGAGCCAGGGCAGGTACTGGCGCAGCGCCTCGTAGGACTGGGAGCGGTCGCCGCCGCCGTCGTGGAGGAGGATCACCGCACCGTCCTCCGTCTGCTCCTTGGCGCGCTGGACTATCGCGTCGGCACCGGGGCGCTTCCAGTCACCGGGATCGACGATCCAGCCGAGGGGGCGCATGCCTTGTCCGGCCGCTATACGACGGCTGTAGGGGGTGAAGGCGCCGCCCGGCGCCCGGTAGTAGTACACGCGGGCCCCGCCGGACGCCTTGTCGATCATGCCCTTGGCGTCGAGTATCTGCTTTTTCTGATAGCCGGCCGGCTCGTGGTCCATGCCCGTGTCGTGGTCGACGGTGTGGTCGCACAGCCGGTGGCCCTCGGCGACGATCCGCTTGACGAGTTGGGGGTAGCGACGGGCGTTCGGGCCAATGAGACAGAACGTCGCCTTTATCTGGTATTTGCGCAGCAGATCCAGCGTCTTGGGGGTCCACTCCGGGTGCGGCCCGTCATCCAGGGTGAGCGCGACCGAGTGACCACCCGCCGCCGAGTGATGGCTGAGCGCCCTGCTCGCCTTGGGCACCACTTTCGGCTTGGAGCGCTTGACCGCGGGGCGCTTCCCCTCCCCCGTCCCGGTCCCGGCCTGCGCGCCGGAGCCGCGCACACTCTGCTCCCAGCCCGGGTGATGGGCCGAGGCGACAGCCCCCGAGGTGGTCCCGACGAACGCCGTCAGCAGACCGACCGCGACGGTTCCCGTAGCGGCGACCATCGCCACGGCTCCCGGCCGACTGCTCCCCTTGCTGTGCACAACCACTCCCAACTGCCCGTTTTTACCGTGCTTGTCAATGATGCAGATCCCACGGGCGTAACAACGGTTCCGCGTGGGACATGAGAGATACGCCGCATTTGGACCGGGGCACCGCAGGAGCGGATACCCGGACCTGACAGGCTGAACGAGCGGACGCGCTGAGAGAAGAGGGAGACCAGAGGCACATGGTGAGCAGTGAGGCATTCACCGAGCAGCGGGCACGCGAGGTGCTGACGGCGGCGGCCGGTGAGCAGGCGGGATCGGCGCAGCTGCTGTCCCTGGGCGAGAACGCGGTCTTCGCACTGGGCGGAACCGTCGTACGGATCGGCCGCGACCCGGAGCTGCTGGCCCGCGCCGAGCACGAACTGCGCGTCGCGACCTGGCTGGAGAAGGAGGGAGTGCCCGCCGTCCGGGCCGCCGACCCGGCGCCCCGGCTGATCGGGGACCATCCCGTCACCTTCTGGCGGCGGCTGCCCGACGCCGTACGTCCGGCGGGTGCGGCGGACCTGGCGGGGCTGCTGCGGCTCGTGCACACGCTGCCCGCACCGCCGTTCACGCTGCCGCCACGGGAACTGCTCGGCGGGGTGGAGCGCTGGCTGCGGCTCGCCGGGGACGCGGTGCCGCGCGAGGACGCGGCGTTCCTGCGCGCCCGCCGCGACGACCTCACCGCCGCGCTGCCGGGACTGCTCCCCCGGCTGACGCCCGGTCCCCTCCACGGCGACGCGCTGCCGCGCAACGTCCACGTCACCCCCGAAGGCCCGCTGCTGGTCGACCTGGAGACCTTCTCCTTCGACCTGCGCGAGCACGACCTGGTGGTGATGGCTCTCAGCCTCGACCGCTACGGGCTGCCCGAGGCGGAGTACGAGGCGTTCTGCGACACCTACGGCTGGGACGTGCGCGAGTGGGACGGGTGCGCGGTGCTGCGGGCCGCGCGGGAGACGGCCAGTTGCGCGTGGGTCTCCCAGCACGCGCCGGGCAACCCCGCCGCGCGCGAGGAGTTCCTGCGCCGCGTGGCCTCGCTGCGCGACGCCGACCCGACGGTGCGCTGGCACCCGTTCTGAACCCTCAAGGGCTGTACGGCTCCACCGTCCGGTGCCGCCCGCGGCCGGATCAGGCCGCCGGGGGTGACAGCCAGCCGCGGCGCTCCAGTTCGGCGACGAAGCGGCCGTAGGAGTCGTCCAGTGCGCCCTTCTCCGAGGGCTCCGGTTCCACCAGGTGCCCCTCTCCCGTCCCGCCCGTCATCGCGCTCGCGGCCTCCTCCAGGGAGGGGTGCAAGGTACCGGCGGCGGCGAGCAGCACGGCACCGAACGCGGTCTCGGCCCGCGCCGCCACCCGCAGCGGCATACCCAGCGCCGTGGCCCGCAGCCGGGTCCACAGCGGGCTGCGGCTGCCGCCGCCCGCCGCGTACAGCGGGCCGGAGACCGGGACGCCCAGCGCGCGGATCCGCTCCAGGGCGAGCCGTTCGAGGAAGGCCACGCCCTCCAGGTCGGCGCGGTGCCGTTCGGCGTCGTCGGCGGGGGTGCCCAGGGTGAAGCCGCGTGCCGCGCCGCTGACGAAGGGGAAGCGCTCGCCCTCGCGGCGCAGCGGATAGCTCACGCAGGCGGCCGGGCCCCGCTCCTCGGCCGCGGCGTCCAGCGCGGGCAGTCGGCCGGAGGGCACCTGGGCGAGGGCTTCGCCGCCGGTGTTGGAGGCGCCGCCCGGCAGCCACCAGCCGTCGGGGTGCCGGTGGCTGTAGAGGGCGCCCGAGGGGTCGGTGAGCAGGTCCCGGGTGACGCCCTTGAGGACGTAGGTGGTGCCCAGGACGCCCACGAACTCCCCGGGGCGTACGGCCCCGGTGGCGATCTGGCCGGCGCAGCCGTCGGTCATGCCGAGCCGTACCTCACAGCCTTCGGGCAGCCCGGTCTCGGCCGCGGCTCCGGCGCTCACGGTACCCGCGCTGCTGCCCGGCGCACGGACGTCCGGCAGCCAGCCGGCCGGAATGCCGAGCGCGTCGAGGACCTCGGCGGGCCACTCGCCGGTACGCGGGTCGTATCCGGTCTTGAGCGCGTGGCTCCAGTCGGCGGGCACGGGACCGCCGGTGAGCCGGGCGCCGATCAGGTCGGGGGTGTGCAGCACGCGTGCCGCGCCGGGGTGTTCGGCGGCGTGCCGGGCGTACCAGGCGACGCGGCCCAGCGCGGCCGTGGGGCCCACCGTCAGTCCGAGCGCGGACCACCGCGGTGCTCCGGCTTCCTGGGCGCGGGCGTTGAGGTCGGCGCCCCGGCGGTCGTCGTACATCAGCGCCGGCCCCAGCGGGGCGTCGTCGGCGTCGGCCAGGACGAGGGTGCCCGAGGTGGCGGAGACGGCGACGGCGGTGACCTCGGCGCCGCCTGCGGGCAGGGCCGAGGTGGCCTGGCGCAGGGCCTCGGCGGTGGCCGGCCACCAGTCGCGGGCGTCCTGTTCGCTGCGGCCCTCCTCGCGCACGGGCTGCGGCAGCCGGGCCCGGCCCTCGGCGAGCACCGTGCCGTGGGCGTCGGCGCACAGGACGCGGACGGCCGCCGTCGCGATGTCGATCCCCGCGACGACGGGGACGGCGGAGGCTGGAGACACGGCGGTGGGGGTGGATGCGGTGGCGGACGGGGACGGCGGGGAGGCCGGGGCGGGGATGGGCATGGGCTCCCTTTCCTCGGGACTGTTCATTTCACGAGAGCTGTTAAATTCACACCGAATATGTGATAACGCGGACCCAGGGCGGCTCAGCCCTTGGCCGGGGCGACCCGGACATCGGTGTGCTCGCGCAGCTCCGCCAGCAGTTCGGCCTCCACTCCGTCGTCGACCACCACGTGGTCGAAGTCCGCGACGGGGCACAGCCGGTGCAAGGCGGTGCGGGCCACCTTGGAGTGGTCCATCAGCAGCGCCGTACGCGCCCCGGAGCCGAGCATGGCGCGCTTGACCAGGACCACGTCCTGCTCCTGGTGGAAGGTCATGTGCGCGTTCATCGCGGAGGTGCTCACCAGCACCAGGTCCACCGACAAGGACTCGATGGCCTCCACGCACGCCACGCCGAGGAAGGAGTCGTGGGTCTGGGAGTACTCCCCGCCGAGCGCGATCAGCCGGATCTCCTCGCGCCCGGCGAACACGTCCAGCACGCGGCGCGCGTTGGTCAGCACCGTCAGCGGGGCCCTCGCCGGCAGCAGCCCGGCCAGGGCCAGCACGGAGGTGGAGTCGTCCAGCATCACGGACATGCCCGGCTCCACCAGCTCGGCGGCGGCCAGCGCCACGGCCTCCTTCTGGGGCACATGGACGCCGAGGCGGTAGTCGAGGTTGCTCTCGAAGACGCTGGTCGGCAGCGCCGAGACGCCGCCGCGGAAGCGCCGCAGCACCCCGCGTCCGGCCAGCGCGTCCAGGTCACGGTGGACGGTCATCACGCTCACGCCGGTGACCTCGGCGAGCCAGGAGACGGTCACGGTGCCGTGCTCCACCACGCGTTCGGCGATGAGCTGTCTGCGGTTCTCCTGCGAGCGGGCAGAACCGGCGGGTGCGGCCGGATTCGTCATGGCGTCAAGTCTCGCTCACCTGGGGGAGGTTACGGGCGGAATGCCGTGGGCTTCGGGAGCGGCGGAGGCCGCGGGCGGCAGTTCGCCCGTCGGCACGTTCAGCGAGCGCAGCGCCGCTCGCCCCCCACTCCCACCGTCCAGCTCGATCTGCGTCACCGCCGCGTTGTCCAGCCTCGGCAGCACCTGGCGGTAGCGGCCCAGGGGGATGCCGAGCAGCGCGCACAGGGCGATGCGGAACGCGGTGTTGTGCGCGACGACCAGCACCGTGCCGCCCTCGTATGCGGCGGCCAGCTCGCGCAGCGCGCCGCACACCCGCTCCGCCACGGCGGCGGGCGGCTCGGATCCGGGGAAGGCGCCCCGCTCGGCGTCCTGCTGGAAGGCGCGGACGAGACCGGGGTCCTCGGCGGTCATCTCGGCGATGGTGCGCCCCTCGCCCCAGCCGAAGTCGGTCTCGCGCAGCCGCTCGTGGACGGCCGGCTCCAGACCGAGGGCCCGCGCCGAGGGCGCGGCCGTGCGGCGGGCCCGCGCCAGGGGCGAGCAGGCGACGGCCTGGATGCCGTACTCATGGGCGTGCCCCGCCGACCACCGGCCCAGCGCCTCGGCCTGGCGTTCACCGGCCTCGGTCAGCGCCACGTCGGAACTCCCGCAGTAGCGGTTCTCGGCGTGCCAGACGGTCTGGCCGTGCCGTACGAGCAGGAGCCGGGCGCTCATCTGTCCTCCTGGACGGGGTGGGCTGGGCTTGCTGAGCCGAGTGGGTTGGGCTTCTTCACGTCGAGCGCTATAAATATAACAATCTCAGTGTGGAGAACAGGCGTCTGGAGGGCGTACGGCCATGACCTCAACCATCGGGACGATCATCGGTGTCGACATCGGCACCTCCGTCACCAAGGCCGTCGCCTTCGACCGTGACGGACGCGCGCTGCACACCGCGGCCCGCCGCTCCACGCTGCTGCGCGAGCCGGGCGGGCTCGTCGAGCAGGACCTGGAGGAGGTGCTGGAGAGCGTCGTCGAGGTCGTCCGGCAGGTCGCCGCCGCGCTGCCCGCGCCGCCGGAGGCGCTCGCGCTCACCGGGCAGGGCGACGGGCTGTGGCTGCGGGACGCCGACGGGCGCGCGACGCGGCGCATGATCTCGTGGATGGACGGCCGCGCCGCGCCGCTGGTCGGGCGCTGGCAGCGGGACGGCACCGTGGCCGAGGTCTTCCGGCACACCGGCTCCGGCATGTTCCCCGGCTGCCACGCGCCGCTGCTGGCCTGGTTGGACGAGCACGAGCCCGAGACGCTGAAGCGCTCCGCCGTGGCCGGATACTGCGTGGACGCGATAGCCCAGCGGCTGACCGGCGCCATCGGCGTCGACGCCTCCGACGCGACCTTGCCCTTCCTCGATCCGGTCAGCCGCGCCTACTCCCCCGGGGCGCTCGCCGCCTGCGGCGTCTCCGCTCTCGCCCGGCTGCTGCCCGAGCCTGCGGTGCCCGGCACCGTACTGGCGCTGGATCGCGCGGGCGCCGCGCTGCTCGGGCTGCCCGAGGGGCTGCCGCTCACCTCCGGCCCCTATGACCTGCCCGCCTGCGCCCTGGGCAGCGGGGTGCGGGAGCCCGGCGACGGGCTCCTGACGGTGGGCACCACGCTGGCCTGCCAGGTGCTGACCAACCGCGCGGAGACGGGCACCGGCGCCGAGCCCGCCGGAATGTGGCTGTGCACCCCCGAGCCGGGGCGCTGGCTGCGCGCGATGCCCGCGATGGTCGGCACGGCGGGCATCGACTGGGCGCTCGGCCTCGTCGGCGCCACGACGGAGGACCTGGAGCCGCTGCTGGACCAGAGCCCGGCCGGGGCACGCGGGGTGGTGGCGCTGCCGTTCCTGTCCGAGGCCGGGGAGCGGGCGCCGTTCGTCTCGCCCGGGGCACGCGCCGCCTTCGAGGGCCTGTCACTGGCCCATGGGCGGGCCGATGTCGTCCGCGCCATGTGCGAGGCCGTCGGCTACGCGGCCCGGCACTGCCTGGAGACCGCCGGCCTGGCCGGAACGCTGGCCGCCTGCGGGGGCGGCACCCGCTCGGCGGGGTGGATGCGCGCCTTCGCCGGGATCCTCGGGCGTCCCGTACGGGTGCCGCTGGAGACGGAGGTCGGCGCGAAGGGCGCGGCGCTCGTCGCCCGCGCCGCGCTCGGCGACCCGGCCGACGAGGAGGTCTGGCACGCCGACCACCGCCTGGTGGAGCCCGACCCCCAGGTGCGCGAGCTGTACGAGCGGGGATACGAGGACTACCGGGCGCGGGTGGAGACCTCGCGGGAGCGGTGGGACGGCCCGGAAGGGTGATGTCGCATTTCCGCCAGCCCGGACGCCGGCGACGAGGGAGGCTGGATACCTGATCGCCGGAAGGGACCGACATGCAACGCACGTACACGGTGACCGACAGCCCGCTGGGCCCGCTCACGCTGGTCGCGACGGACGGCGCCTTGTCGGGCCTCTACATGGAGCGGCAGCGCCATCTGCCGCCGAAGGAGACCTTCGGCGAACCGGACCCCGGGGCGTTCGGCGCCGTGATCACCCAGCTCGGCGAGTACTTCGCGGGCGAGCGCACCGGCTTCGATCTGGAACTCGCGCCCCGGGGCACCGATTTCCAGCGCACCGTGTGGGACGGGCTGTGCCGTATCCCCTACGGCGAGACCGTCACCTACGGTGAGCTGGCCGAGGAGATCGGCCGGCCGAGCGCGGCCCGCGCCGTCGGGCTGGCCAACGGGCGCAACCCGATCGGCATCGTCATCCCCTGCCACCGCGTGATCGGCTCCACCGGCGATCTGACCGGATACGGCGGCGGCCTCGAACGCAAGCGCCACCTCCTGGACTTCGAGCGCGGCCTGACCGCACGACGGCACCCGGTGCCCGACGGCGTGTGAACCCGGCAGGTTTACCCCGGCCAGGAGCGGCCACCCGTCGCCGCGTACAGGCAACAGCGTCTCTCTTAGGAGGACACGATGTTCCGCGCCATAGCCGATGTGCTGCGCGCTGTAGGCGGCGCGATCGCCACCGTCGTCACGCTTCCGTTCCGTGCCCTCGCCCGGCTGTTCGGCGGGGCTTCCCGCTCCGCGCACTGACACAGCCGCGCGGCGGGCCCCGGCCCGCCGCGCCCCGCTTCACCGGCCGCCGAAGTCCAGAAGGATCTTCGGCGGCCCGGTGCGTCCGCGCTCCAGCAGGGCGAACGCCTCACCCACGGACTCGGCGGGAAAGACCTTCGCCACCAGCGGCGCCGCGTCCAGGACACCGCGCTCGAACAGGGCGACGGTGCGGTCGTAGTGCGAGATGCCGTGCTGGATGCCGAGCACGTCCACCCCCTGGAGGGACAGCTCCCCCGGTGTGAACGACACCGGCTCCCTGGCCACCCCGACCAGCGCGATCCGCGCCCCCCGCTCGGCCATGCGCAGTGCCCCGGTGAACGCCGAGGCCGCGCCCGAAGCCTCCACGATCAGCGAGCAGGCGCCCGCCGGGGCCTCGTCGGCGTGGTACGCGGCGTCCGCACCGCAGGCCAGGGCGAGGTCGAGCCCGGCCTGGTCGATGCCGACCGCGTGCACCTGGTCCGCGTAGCGGCGGGCGTACTGCACCGCCAGCAGCCCCATCGTGCCGGTGCCGATGACGGCGACCCGGTCATCGGCACCGAGCCGGGCCCGCTCGAACGCCTCGACGACCGAGACCGCCGGCTCGATCAGCGCGCCCGCAGGCTCGGGCAGGCTCTCCGGCAGCGGGGTGAGCGCGTGCACCGGCATCCGTACGTAGTCGGCTGCGCCGCCCTGGAGCCCGTACAGGCCCGTCTCGCGCAGCGCCGGGCACATCTGCGGACGCCCGGCGTGACAGCGGGCGCAGGCGCCGCACGGCACCATCGTCCGGCCGACGACGAGCGAGCCGACGGGGGGCGCGCCCTCGGGCACCCCGTCGGCGTGGGCGACGACCTCGCCGTACCACTCGTGCCCGAACACATGCGGGAAGGTGATCCGGCCGTCCTGGAGGAACGCGGAGGTCCCGTGCAGGATCTCCAGATCGGTGCCGCAGATCCCCGCCTGCCGGGTACGCACCAGCGCGGTCCCGGGCTCCGGTGCCGGCACCGGCACGGAGGCCAGGTCGGTCTGTCCGATGCCGGTGACGCGGGCGGCACGCATCCGGCCCTCGGTCCAGTTCCCCTTCATCGGACGTCCTCCCAGGCTCCGTGCGGCGCTCTGTCACACCGCTCTCCTCGTGCTGCTCGCAGCGCTCGCGGCGCTCGCGGCGCTGCGGGCGGCAACGCACGGATCATGGCATGGGCCGCTCCGCGTCCGTGGCCCGGGTCATGCGCAGCGTGAGCAGCCGGAAGGGGCGGAGCGTGAGCCGTACGGCGCCGTCCGCCGCCACGTCCACCCCGGTGCCCTCGGGTGCCGACGCCAACGGCCGCTCCAACAGGTCGACGGGGCCCACGGATCCGGCCGGGAAGCCCGGTGTGAGCGTGACGTGGGCCCGCCCGCCGTGCGCCTCGTGGAGGCGCACGACGACATCGCCGCTGCCGTCGTCGGCCAGCTTCACTGCGGAGACCGTCACCGCGTCGCCGTCGACGGACACCAGCGGCGCCACGCCGCCGGCTGCGCCCCGCACGCGGCGCTCGGGGAGGTTGACGCGGTGGCCCTCGCGTACGGCGTCCGCGATCCCGGCGCCCGGGACGAGTGCGTAACGGAAGCGGTGGAGGCCCTGGTCGGTCTCCGGGTCGGGGAAGCGCGGGGCCCGCAGCAGGGAGAGGCGCACGGTGGTCGTGGTGCCACCGTCGGACTCGCGGACGGCACGGGTCACCTCGTGCCCGTACGTCGAGTCGTTGACGACGGCCACACCCCAGCCGGGCTCGGCCAGGTGCACGAAGCGGTGCGCACACGCCTCGAACTTGGCCGACTCCCAGCTGGTGTTGGTGTGGGTGGGCCGGTGGAGGTGACCGAACTGGGTCTCGGCGGCGTACCGGTCGGTGTGCAGGTCCAGGGGGAAGGCGGCCTTGAGGAACTTCTCCGTCTCGTGCCAGTCGACCTCTGTCTCCAGGTCGAGGCGGCGCTGTCCGCGCGCCAGGGTGAGGTGCTGGACGGCGCGCGAGTCGCCGAAGGCGCGGGTGACGCGGACGGTGGCGCGCTCGTCGCTCTCCTCGGTGAGCAGCACCTCCTCGGCGTCGGTCAGGTCGGTGACGACGTTGCGGTAGAAGGCGTCCACGTCCCACGCGTCCCACTTGTTGGGGAAGTCGGGGTGGATCTGGAGGAGGTTGGCGGCGGTGCCGGGCGCGAGGGTCTCCCGGTCCGCCGCCGGGTCGTACACGGAGACGACGAGGCCGCGCGCGTCGACGGCGACCCGCAGCAGCCCGTTGTCCAGCGTGAGTCCGCCGTCCTCGCGGGCGGTCACGGACACGGGAGCGCCCTCCGCGCGGGCCGCGCCCGCGGCCAGCGCGGGCACCCCCGCACGGGCGTGCGGCGCGGTGTTGAACAGCAGCTCACCGCTCCCCTCCCCCGCCAGCGCGGTCTGCGCGGCGCCGATGATCTCCTCCAGCTCGGCGGCCACCCGCGCGTACGTACGCTCGGCCTCGCGGTGGACCCAGGCGATGGAGGAGCCGGGCAGGATGTCGTGGAACTGGTGCAGCAGCACCGTCTTCCACAGCCGGTCCAGCCGCTCGTAGGGGTAGGCGGCGCCGGTGCGCACGGCCGCTGTCGCGGCCCACAGCTCGGCCTCGTAGAGCAGGTGTTCGCTACGGCGGTTGCCCTGCTTGGTCCTGGCCTGGCTGGTGAGGGTGGCGCGGTGGAGTTCGAGATACAGCTCGCCCGCCCAGACGGGCGCGCCGGGGTACTCGGCCTCCGCCTTCGCGAAGAAGTCGGCGGGCTTCTCCCACGCGACGGTGGCCAAGCCCTCCAGGTTCCGCAGCCGCCGGGCCTTGGCGATCATCTCGCGGGTGGTGCCTCCGCCGCCGTCGCCGTAGCCGGTGGGGGCCAGGGAGCGGGTGGCGCGGCCCTTCTCCTTGAAGTTGCGGGCCGCGTGCGCGATCTCGCCGCCCGCCATGGTGCAGTTGTAGGTGTCGACGGGCGGGAAGTGGGTGAAGATCCGGGTGCCGTCGATGCCCTCCCACCGGAAGGTGTGGTGCGGGAAGGAGTTGGTGGCCGACCAGGAGATCTTCTGGGTGAGCAGCCACTTGGCCCCGGCCGCCTTGATGATCTGCGGGAGCCCGGCGGCGAAGCCGAAGGTGTCGGGCAGCCACGCCTCGTCGTTCTCGATGCCGAACTCGTCGAGGAAGAAGCGCCGGCCGTGGACGAACTGCCGGGCCATGGCCTCGGATCCGGGCATGTTGGTGTCGGATTCGACCCACATGCCGCCCGCCGGGACGAACCGGCCGGCGGCGACGGCCTCGCGGACCTTCGCGTAGATCTCGGGACGGTGTTCCTTGACCCAGGCGAACTGCTGGGCCTGCGACATCGCGTAGACGAACTCGTCATCGACGTCGGGGGCCTCGATCAGCGCCGTCATGTTCGCCGTCGTACGTGCCACCTTGCGCACCGTCTCGCGCAGCGGCCACAGCCAGGCGGAGTCGATGTGCGCGTGGCCGACGGCGCTGACGCGGTGGGCCGTGGCCTCGGCGGGCTTGGCGAGCGCCTCGGCCAGGCAGGCGCGGGCGGCGGTGGCGCTGCCGCCGATGTCCTGGAGGTCGAGGGCGTCCAGGGCCCTTTCGAGCGCGCGCAGGATCTCCCAGCGGCGCCCGCCTTCCAACGGCAGTTCGGCCATCAGCTCACCGAGCACCTCCAGGTCCAGGATCAGCTCCCACACCTCGGTGTCGAGGACGGCCAGGTCCATGCGGGCGAGCCGGTAGAGAGGTTCGGTGCCGGCTGTGCGCTCGTCGCCCAGCGGGGTGGGGCGGAAGGGGTGGCCGTTGCCGAGGATGACCGGGTTGGCCGCCGCCTCGATGTGCAGGGTGATCTCCTCGCCGCCCTGGGCGCGCTCGGCGATCCGCACCCACTGGTTGCGCGGGTTGAGGCCCTTCACGGGGCTGCCGTCGGGGCGGTAGACGAGGCCCTCGCACTGGAAGCCGGACATGTTGCCGTCGAAGCCGAGGTCCAGCAGCGCCTCCACCGTCCGCCCCGCCCACTCGGCGGGCACGCTGCCACGCACCCGGAACCAGGTGGTCCCCCACGGCGGCCCCCACGCGGCGTCGGCCTCGGTGGGCGCGTAGTCCGCGCCGAGGCCCTGCGCCACGGGTACGGGCTCGCCGGGCGCCTGCCAGGAGGCGACCTCCAGCGGCACGGAGAGGGGATACAGCGCGGGCCGGACCCGCTCCTCCAGCACCCTGGCGAGCCGGGCCTCCACGAGTGTGCGGTCGTCATGCATGCGGGCGTTCCTCCTGGGACGTACGGCGTGCGGGCGGCGGCACCCCGCCGAGCGGCACCTCGCTGGGGTGCACCGTCTCGGTGATACCGCGCGCGGCCAAGTGTGCGGGCTCGGCGGCGCGGGAGGCGAGTACGGCGGCGGGACGAACCCCGTCGGCGGCGAGGGCTGCCCACGCCTCGAAGAACGTGCCGCCCGGCGCGCATTGGGTGCGGCCCGGGCCCGGCCCGGCGCCCTGGTGGTCCGGGGCGGCCGTGTCCGGCTCGTCCGGGTCGAGGACGAGCGCGGTGGTCCGGGGCGCCGGCCGGGAGGCTCCGGCGCGCCGTTCGGCGGCGATACGGGCCAGTTCGCGGCCGGCCGGCTTGGGCTGCCGGGAGTGGGTGAGCAGACCCAGGCCGTATTCCAGCTCGGGGAAGTCGGCCAGCGCGCGGTCCACGTCGTGGGAGCACCACCAGGTGACGCCCCACAGGTGCGCGCAGTCGAGTGCGGCCTCGACGGTCGCGGCGGTGAAGGCGGCGGCCCGCTCCGGCGGGATGTGCGGGGAGGGCGCGCCGACCTCCTGGAGCCATACGGGCCGCGCCGGGTCGGTCGCCCAGGCTTTGGACAGCTCGATCAGATAGGCGGCGTGCTGTTCGGTGGCCGTGCCGGTGGGGCCGTGACGCTGGGCCGTGCCGTTGAACACCCACGAGTGAACGGCCGTCATGACGCCGAGGGTCGCGGCCTGGTCCGGGGTGAAGGGGTGGCCGCGCCGGTACCAGGTGGCGTCGTCCTCCGCGTGGAGGTGCGCGCGGCCGGGGGCGCCCTGCTCGCAGGCCGCGAGCATCCGGCGCAGCCAGGCGTCGATCTGCGCCGCGCTCGCCCTGTGGGGGTCGGGGTGCGGGTCGTCGGAGAACTGGTTGATCTCGTTCCCGAGCGTCATTCCCAGGAAGTTGGGCCGCGCATGGAGGGCGGCGGCGAGCGTACGCAGATAGGCCGCCTGGGCCTCGACGACCTCGGGGTCGGTGAAGAGGTTTCCGCGGTGCCAGGTCGTCGTCCACGCGGGGAGGAAGTCGAAGCTGGACAGGTGGCCTTGCAGACCGTCGACGGCGACGTCCAGCCCGCGCTCGGCCGCCGCGTCCGTCAGCGCCACCAGTTGCTCGACGGCCCGGGGGCGGATGAGGCCGCGGTTGGGCTGGAAGAGCGGCCAGAGCGGGAAGACGCGGATGTGGTCGAGGCCGAGGGCCGCGACGGAGTCGAGGTCTTCGCGGATCTCCGCGAGGTCGAAGTCGAGCCAGTGGTGGAACCAGCCGCGGGTGGGGGTGTAGTTGACACCGAAGCGCATGTGGCGGGCCTCCAGGGGCGGGCGGTACGGTCCGGCCAGTCTCGGGCCTCGCGAGCCTCCCGTAACCCCGGCGGACTCCTCGCGTGACGCCACCACCCTCCCTCTCCCAGGCAGCCTGACCGCTCTACGGGTCGAGGCGAATCCTGGGCACGGCCCTCATGACGCGGTCAGTTGGTGAACGCCGGATCGCCGGCCTTGCCGATCGGGGGCGAGATGCGGACCACGCCGTCGTGGCTTCCGCTCGCCACCCGGACCGTGTCCCCAGGGCCGGGCACTGCGGTCAGCGCCATGATCGTGGACTTGTAGCCCCGCTGACCGAAAGCGGGGCCGTGCCGGTTGAATACCTCGCCGACAAGCTCTCCCCCATAGGGATCGCATATCCGCACCGCCGCGTCACGGCCGCAGTCGACGCCCACGGCGAGGAGCGGACCGTCCGCGAGCGGGACCGATGCCATGGTGTCGACGAGAGCGTCGAGGTCGATCCGGGCCACTCGGCGCCGGGTTGTGACGTCCCACACCGCAATTGCGCGGCGGTGGTTCACGGCCAGGTGCGAGCCGCCC
Source organism: Streptomyces sp. NBC_01775 (assembly GCF_035917675.1). Lineage (NCBI taxonomy): Bacteria > Bacillati > Actinomycetota > Actinomycetes > Kitasatosporales > Streptomycetaceae > Streptomyces > Streptomyces sp. NBC_01775. The sequence goes on from NZ_CP109104.1 coordinate 1,115,792, forward strand.
GGCCCGGTGTCGAGCACGGCAAGATCTCCTCCGAAGCATCCGTCGGTCAGGCTGTAGCTGCGCCACCTCCACCGTCTCGGCACCCACGGGGGCCGCGCCGGCACCCACAGCTCGACCTCGCTGCTGAACCGATCGGTGACGAACCCCGCTGTGTCGTCGCCCAGCCGCACCCCGGCCTGCCTGAAAACCCTCGGGCCGATGTGTTCCGGCGGTCGGGAGGCTGCGCGAACTCGAACACCACCAGGTCGGTGTCGGGGTCGATGACCTGAACCCGCTCGCCGCCGATGTCCACGATGAGGGCGCGAGTCCGTTCGGTGGCCGGCACGACACCGCGGCCGGACGCCCGCGCCAACTCGACCGGGCCGAGTCGCAGCGCGGCAAGCTGCGTCCGGACCTCGTCACCCTGGACCGGCCCGCCCACCAGCTCACCGGTCAGGGGATCCCATACCCGCACGGAGTTGTGGGTGTCGGCGCTCACAAGCAGAACCTGGCCCTCGTCGGAACGGACGGTGACCAGACGGTCGATGATCCAGCTGTGCCCGCGCAGTTCAAGCTCCGGTTCCATGGGCGCACAGTGTGCCGGATGACGCCGGGACCGGTCCCGCGGGTCTCGCGTTCGAATGGGAAGTCGGCGCGTCGCCGCCGCGCCGCCGATACCGGGTGCGCGACGAGACGCCGAGCCGCGCCGAGTCTCTGCGGCTGTGACGTCCGCAACCGCACGGACGCATACGCCACCGGATGCGGGGCATACCGACTTGTGCTGCCCCACGCGGGCGGCGTACGTGATTCGCGCGCAGGTCCGGGCCACAGGTCTGGCCCTGCACCGGCCCCCGCCCTGTACTGAGCGCAGGGCTCGGCGTACAGGCGCAGGCGTACCACTGCAAAGGTACGACGGACCGCACGGGCACAGGCGAACCGAACCTCGCGGAGCGACTCACCGGGGGCGTGACATGACGGAACCCACATCCACATCCGCGGCCACATCCACCGCCGCCACCGCACGGGCCGAGCCGGGGGCGCCGTACACCGATCCGACCCTGGGCATCCCCGTGGAGACCTCCTGGCGCGGTGAGCCGGTCAACCGGCTGGTGACGATCGGGGACTCGCTGACCCAGGGCTTCCAGAGCTGCGCCGTCTTCCACACCGGCCTGTCGTATCCGGCGATCATCGCGCACGAGCTGGGCTGGGCCGACCGCTTCCGTCAACCCGACTACGACGGCTGCGGCGGACTGCCGCTCAACCTGGAGTTCCTCCTGCGCGACCTGGAGGAGCACTACGGCAAGAACCTCGACTGGTGGGAGACGGCCCCCGCGCTCTTCCGCGCCCGCCGCTTCATGGACCGGGTGGAGGACTACTGGGAACGGGGCCCGGGCGCGGCGCCCGCCTCGACCACCGCGATCAACCACAATCTGGCGGTCTTCAGCTGGGACCTGCGCGACGCGCTGGAGAAGTCGGCGGACGTGTGCCGCAGGGCGATCGGCGCGCCCAAGGACGACCTGGTGCGGCAGATGACCGGCAACGCCGTCGAGCGCGCGGCGCTGCGGGCCCTGCCCACGCGCCCGCCGAGGGCGGGCGCGCTCACCCAGCTCGGCGCCGCCGCCGTGCTCGGCGAGCAGACGGGCGGGCCCGAGGAGGACCGGGAGGGGGACCCCGAGCACGGCATCGAGACGCTGATCGTCTTCCTCGGCGCCAACAACGCGCTCTCCTCGGTCATCGAGCTGAAGGTCGCGTGGAGCGGCGAGGGCTATGACGACCTGCGCACCAAGGGGAAGTACACGGTGTGGCGGCCCGAGCACTTCGCCGCCGAGCTGGACCAGGTGGCCGACGCGGTGGAGCGGATCCGCGCCCGGCACGTCATCTGGTGCGCCGTCCCGCACGTCACCATCGCGCCGATCGCGCGCGGCGTGGCGAGCAAGATGGAATCCGGCTCGCGCTACTTCCCGCACTACACCCGCCCCTGGATCAGCGACAGCGACTTCGACGTGCGGCGCGACCCGCACCTCACCGGCGAGCAGGCGCGGTCCGTGGACGAGGCGATCGACGAGTACAACGACGCGCTGGCCGAGGTCGTGCGCAGGGGCCGGCACGCGGGCCGCGACTGGTACCTGCTGGACAGCGCCGGGCTGCTGGACCGGCTCGCCTCACGCCGGTTCGCCGAGGACGAGCAGGCCAGGCCCGGCTGGTGGACCCCCTACCCCCTGCCGGAGGAGCTGCGCGCGCTCGACCCGGTGCCCAACTCCCGCTTCCTGCTGAGCGACGGCACCCGGCGTATCGACGGGGGACTGTTCTCGCTGGACGGTGTCCACCCGACGACGGTCGCCTACGGCGTCCTCGCCCAGGAGCTGATCACGGTGATGCGCTCGGCGGGGGTGGAGTTCCGTACGCCGCACAGTGGCGAGCCGCGCCCCGACCCGGTCCAGGTCGACTTCGCCCGGCTGGTGCGGCGCGACACCCTCATCAACCACCCGCCGGGCAACCTGAGATCGGGGCTGCACGCGATCGGCTGGGCGGACGAGGCGCTGGACGTGCTGAAGCGCACGGTGAGCTTCGGCTTCACCGGCTGACCCCGGGCTGCTCCTGGCTGCCCCGGCCGCCCCCGAGGGCGGCCGGCCAGGGTGGCCGGGTCCGAGGGCCGGCAGGCGGCGGGCTCAGGGTGCCGTCGCCCCGGCGCCTACAGCGAGCGGACGACGCGGGCAGGGTTGCCGACGGCGAGCACGTTCTCGGGGAGGTCCTTGGTGACGACGGTGCCCGCGCCGACGACCGTGTTGGCACCGATGGTGACGCCGGGGCAGACGATGACGCCGCCGCCGAGCCACACGTTGTCTCCGACACTGATCGGCACGGCCTTCTCCCACCCGGCCCGCCGCCGCTCGGCGTCCATCTCGTGGGTCGACGTCAGCAGTTGGACGTTGGGACCGATCTGCACGTCGCGGCCGATGGTGATGGGGGCCGAGTCCAGGAAGACGGCGCCGAAGTTGATGAAGGTGTTGGCGCCGATCGTCAGGTAGGTGCCGAAGTCGCAGGAGAACGGCGGGCGGATACGGACGTCCTCGCCGAGGTCTCCGATCAACTGCTCCAGTATCGCCAGGCGTTCGGCGGGCGGCGCCGTGGCCGCCGCGTTGTAGGCCGCGCACAGCTCGGCGCGCCGCACGGTCTCCCGCGCCAGCTCCTCGTCGTCGGGGATGAACCAGTCCCCCGCCAGCATGCGCTGCTTGTTCTCGCCCACGGCTGTCCTCTCCCATGCTCGGCTGCGTCCAGGAGAGGATCCTCCCTCACCCGTCGCCGTCCCCCGCGCCCCGGACCTCATCCCCGGAGCATAAGTCCGGCTCATGCTCAGCGTGCCGAGGCTGAATTCTCGGGCGGTTGGGAGCGGGTCGGCGGTCCGGCACCGTGGGCGCTCACGTCCGGCGCGCGCCCAGCCGCGCGACGCGTGGACGTCCGACGCACCCCGCGACCCGAAGGAGCGAACGACGTGACCGAGGCACCAGCGGGACTCCTCTCGCAGATGGACGAGTGGGGGCCGGAGAAGGTGGTATGCGTCTCGGACTCGCGCACCGGCATGCGCGGCGTCCTCGTGCTGGACAACACCGCTCGCGGCATGGGCAAGGGCGGGACGCGGATGAGTCCTACCCTCGACGTGCCCGAGATCGCGCGGCTCGCCCGCACCATGACGTGGAAGTGGGCCGCCGTCGACCTCTTCCAGGGCGGCGCCAAGGCCGGCATCCTCGGCGATCCGCACGCGCCCGGCAAGGAGGCGGTGCTGCGCGCCTTCGCCCGCGCCCTGGCCAACGAGGTGCCGCGCGAGTACGTCCTCGGCCTCGACATGGGTCTGACCGAGCGCGACGCGGCGATCCTCCGCGACGAGCTGGGCGACCGGGGCGCGGCCGTGGGCCTGCCCGCCGCTCTCGGCGGGGTGCCCTACGACGAGCTGGGCGTGACCGGATACGGCGTGGCCGAGTCCGCCGAGGCCGCGGGCGAGGCGATCGGGCTGCCGCTGCGCGGGGCGCGGGTGGCGCTCCAGGGGTTCGGCGCCGTGGGCGCGGCGGCGGCCCGGCGGCTGGCCGCGCTGGGCGCCGTCGTGGTCGCCGTCTCCACCGGGGAGGGCGCCGTGCACGATCCGGACGGTCTGGACCTGGCGGCGATGCTGAGGCTGCGCGACGAGTACGGCGACGCGTGTGTGCTGCACGGTGCGGGCCGGCGGCTGCCGGTGGGCGGGGAGCTGCGCGTCGACGCGGACATCCTGGTGCCCGCCGCGCGCGAGGACGCGGTGGACGAGGAGATCGCCCGCGCCACGCGGGCCCGGCTGGTGGTCGAGGGCGCCAACTCGCCGACCACGCCCCGCGCCAAGGCCGCGCTGGCCGGGCGCGGCATCGTGACCGTGCCCGACTTCATCGCCAACGCGGGCGGGGTGGTGGCCGCCGCCTTCGCCATGGACGCGCGCTACTCCCCCTTCCGGCCCGAGCCCGCACAGATCTTCACCACCGCCTCGGCGAAGCTGCGCGCCAACACCGCGCAGGTCCTGGAAGAGAGCAGGCTGCGGGGCAGCACCCCGCACGAGGCGGCGACGGCCCTCGCGCAGGAGCGGGTACGCGCCGCGATGGAGCTGCGGGGCAGGCTCCCGCGCGCGAGCTGACCCGCGCCCCGCGCACTCGTACGCCCGCTCCCCTGCTCCCCCGCGCCCGTCCCCACATCCCCTCGTCCCCACATCCAGGAGAGGCATCGCATGACTCAGCAGGCCACCGTCCCCCCGCACGAGCTGCGCGCCCGCTTCGCGCGCGGCCTGTCCGAGCTGTACGGCAGGGAAGTGCCCGCCTACACCACGCTCGTGGACGTCTCCCAGCAGGTGAACACCGAGGTGCTCGCCGAGCGGGGCAGCGCGGCCGAGCGGCTCGGCGACATCGCCCGCGTCACCGCCGAGCGGCACGGCGCCATCCGCGTGGGCACCCCGGAGGAACTCGCCCAGGTGGCCCGGGTGTTCGGTGCGGTGGGGATGTATCCCACCGGCTTCTACGATCTGCGCGAGGCCGCGCCCTCCCCCGTGCCCGTCGTCTCCACGGCCTTCCGCCCGGTCGACAAGGAGGAGCTGGCCCGCAACCCCTTCCGGGTCTTCACCTCCTTGCTGGTGCCCGAGGACCGGCGCTTCTTCGACGCGGAGCTGGAGGCAAAGCTCAAGGAGTTCCTGTCCGCCCGCAGGCTCTTCCCCGAGGAGCTGCTGGAGCTGGCCGACCGCGCCGAGTCCGACGGCGGGCTGGGCGAGCCGGCGGCCGAACGCTTCCTGGAGCTGGCCACCGGAGCCTTCGCGCTGTCCGGCGAACCGGTGGACCGCGCCTGGTACGCCACGCTGGAGCAGGTCTCCAGTGTGGCCGCCGACATCGGCGGCGTCGGCTCCACCCACATCAACCATCTGACCCCGCGCGTCCTGGACATCGACGCGCTCTACGAGCGGATGCGGGCGCGCGGCGTCGAGATGATCGACAAGATCCAGGGCCCGCCCCGCCGGGAGGGCCCGGACGTGCTGCTGCGGCAGACCTCGTTCCGCGCGCTGTCCGAGCCGCGCCGCTTCCGTGAGGCGGACGGCACGGTGCGCGAGGGCGCGCTGCGGGTGCGGTTCGGCGAGGTCGAGGCGCGCGGGATCGCCCTGACCCGGGCCGGCCGCGACCTGTACGACGCGGCCCTGGCCAGCGGCGGGTACGAGGAGCGCATGCCGCGCACCGAACGCGAACTCCTCGCCCGCGACCTGGCGTTCTTCACCTTCCGAGCCGTACCGGAGCGGGGCGGGACACCCTCGTCCGGCGACCTGCTCACGCTCGTGGACGAGGGCCGGCTCGTGCCGGAGCCGATCGTCTACGAGGACTTCCTGCCCCGTTCGGCCGCCGGTATCTTCTCCTCCAACCTCACGGGAGAGGGCTCGATGGACGCCTCACGGGACACGGCGGCGCGGGACGCGGCCTGGCTCGCCGAGGTGGTCGGCCGTACGGTGCACGACCCCTACGAGCTGTACGCGGCCCAGCGCGAGGCCTCCTTGCGCGAGGCCGCCGCGCGGCTTGGCCTCCCCCGGATCGGCTGAGGCAACGGCCGGTGCGCGCCCTGCGCTCCCCGGCCTTCTCGGCGTCTCCGGCGCACTTCGGCGCACTTCGGCGCACTTCGGCGCGCACCCGCCGAGTCGGCGCCGGGGATCAGCCGTTGCCCCGCTCGTGCGCTGCGGCGGCGCGGGTCAGCGCGTCCAGGAGCGGGGGCAGGAGGGGGTTGAAGTTGGCGGTGCGGTGGATGGCCAGAACGCGGCGGCCGGGTGCGTCGCCTGCCAGCGGCAGCGGCCCGGGTGCCGCGCGCAGCGCGAGCCCGGGGACCAGCGCCACCCCCAGCCCGGCCGCCACCAGCTCGCTCACGGCGCCGTAGTCGTTGGTGCGGAAGGCGACGCGGGGCGCGAACCCGGCCGTGGCACACAGCAGGCTGAGCGATCTGGCGCCCGCGGTGTCCTCGCGGCTGGAGATCCAGGTCTCCTCGGCCAGCGCGCCGAGCGGCACCCGCTCCTCGTCCCGGCCCGGGTGCGCGGGCGGGAGCAGTACCCGCAGCGGCTCGTGCAGCAGCTCGGTGACCGTCAGCTGTGCGGGCACGGTGCGCGGCACCAGGTCGTAGACGTAGACGAGCGCGACGTCCAGCGTGTCGGAGAGCAGCAGCGGAAGCAGCTCGTCCGGCTCGCCCTCCTCCAGGGACACCTCGGCCCCGGGCTGCTGCTGGACGAAGCGGGCCAGGGCCCAGGGGATGAGCGCGGCGCCCGCCGTGGGGAAGCTGCCGACCCGTACGAGCCCGCGCTCGCCCGCCGCCAGGGCACGCACCTCGTGCTCCAGCGCCGCCAGCTGGTCGAGGAACCGGGTGCAGCGCTCGCCCAGGGCGACGGCCGCGCGTGTGGGGTGGATGGTGCGGGCGCCGCGCTCGAAGAGGACGAGGCCCGTGGTGCGCTCCAGCGCGCTGATCTGCTGGGAGACGGCGGAGGCCGTGTAGCCCAGGCGGGCCGCCGCCTCGCTGAGGGACCCGGTGGCCAGGACCTCGCTGAGGGTGCGTACGTGCACGGGGTTGAGCATAGGCGGAACGGTAACCCAGCCTCCGGGGCGTGCTCCCGCCTCATTCGCCCTGGTGACGGCGCTCGCGCACGCTGTCGTCGTCCCTCACGGCTCCCCCTGCCGCCCCTCACGACTCCCCCTGCCCGTCCCTCACAGCTCGCGCAGGCGCTCCTCCAGCCGTCGTACCGTCGCCGGGCTGAGGGGGCGGGCGAGCTTCCTGGCCTGCTCGTAGCGTTCGCGGGCCCGTTCGCGATCGCCGTCGGCCTGGGCGACCCTGCCCATCAGTTCGAGCGTGCGGGCCTGCCCGTCGGGGGCGCCCAGCGTCTCGAAGGCGGCCAGCGCCGTGCGCAGTTCGCGCTCGCCGCCGCTGCTGTCCCCTGCCCGCGCCTTGGCCTGGCCCAGCAGGGTGAGGGCGCGCGCGGCGCCATGGCCGTCCCCGTGTGCGGTCAGGTCGGCCTGGGCCCGGGCCAGGTGGCGCACCGCGCGCCCCCAGTCGCGGGCGAGCAGCGCGGTCTCGCCGAGGCCGAGGCGGGAGTGCGCGGCCCCGTGCCCGTCGGCGAGTTCCGCACGAAGCCGCAGCGCGTCCCGGAAGCCGGCCTCGGCACCGGCGAGTTCGCGCACCCGCAGCCGGGTGGTGGCGAGGCCGTCGAGGGCTTCGGCCCGCTGGTGGGGGTCCTTGTCCTGCTCGGCGTGCCGGCCGGCGAGCGCGTACCACTCGGCGGCCTCCTCGTAGCGTCCCGCCTCGCGCAGCCCCTCGGCGCCGGACAGCAGCATCCGGCCCTCACCCGCGCGGGATCCGGCGCGGCGCGCCGCGGCGAGGCCCATCTCGTGCGCCTCGATCCACAGGGCCGAGGGATTCAGCCGGCTGAACAGCGGCCACATGGCGTCGGCCAACTGCCAGCAGACGGTGTCCCATCCGGCGGCGGCGCTGTGGCGGAGGACGGCCATGAGGCTGTGGCGTTCGGCGTCGAGCCAGGCGAGCGCCGCCTTCTCCCCGGCGAAGGCGGGGGTGGGCGGGGGCGGTGCGCGGTGGTCGCGTTCGGGGGCGTGGCGGCCGGGGGCCAGCACGGCGGTGGCGCGGGTGGCGGTGTGCAGGCACCAGTCGGCGTAGCGGCGGACGGTCTCTTCCTGGGTCAGCGCGGTCTCGTCCCGCTCGCCCCGGCGGCAGGCGTGTGCGCGCACCAGGTCGTGGAAGCGGTACGCCCCACCCCGGCCCGAGGGCTCCAGCAGCCCCGCGCGGACGAGCGTCGCGAGGTCGGCGGCGGCCTGGCCCGGGGCCCGGTCGCACACGGCGGCGGCCAACTGCGGGGTGCAGGCGGAGGCGGGTATCAGCCCCAGCCGCCGGTAGGTGCGGGCGGCGTCGGGCGGCAGCAGCCGGTAGGACTCGTCCAGCGTGGCGGAGACGGCCGCGTGCCCTTCGGCCCGCAAGGAGGAACCGGGCTGTCCGAGCCCCCGGGACAGCGCGGCGGCGAGCGCCCCGACGGGCTGTTCCGGGTGGAGGGCGAGTTGGGCGGCGGCCAGCCGGACGGGCAGCGGCAGGCAGGCGCAGAGGGTGACCACGTCGATGGCGCCGTGCGGCTCCCGCCCGGTGCGCTCGCCGTCCCCCGCGCGGGCCAGCAGGGTGACGGCGGCGGCGGGGGTGAGGGCGCCGAGGGAGTGCAGGGCCGCGCCGTCGGCCAGGAGCGCGGTGAGGGAGCCGCGGCTGGTGACCACGGCGAGGCTGCCGCCGCCCGCCGGCAGCAGGGGCCGCACCTGCGCGGCGTCGGCGGCGTCGTCCAGCAGGACGGCGACGGGCAGTTCGGCGGCCAGAGCGCGCCACAGCGTGCCGCGTTCGGCCGGGTCGGCGGGGACGGGGGCCACACCCAGGGCGCGCAGCAGCCGCTCCAGCACATCGGCGGCAGGTGCCGGTCCGTACGGCGCGTGTGCGGCGAGGTCGGCGTACAGGATCCGCCCGAAGGAGCCCGCGCGGCGGCGCAGCCACCGGTTCACCAGCGCGGTCTTCCCCACCCCGGCGGGCCCGCTGACCACCAGCGCCGTCGCCGGGTCCCCGGGGCCACCCGGGGCGCCGGAGCGGCGGGGGTCACCGGAGCGACGGGCCGTGAGGTGGTCGAGGGTGCGCATGTCCTCGTGGCGGCCCACGAAGTACGCGCTCTCCGGGGGGAGTCGGCAGGGAGGATCCGGTTCGGGCACCGGCTCAGGTCTCGGTCCGGGCCCTGGTTCGGGCTCTGGCATGGGTCGTTCACGCCCCTTCAGGTCCGGCTCGGCAAGTCCCTCATGGTTCTACGTGTCCCCCGGAACACCGATCAAAATCGCGCAGGAGCCCGCATTTTGCGACCTGTCGGCGAGGTTTCCTGTGCGTCAAGGCAGAAGGGAAGATTTTTCCCCTGTTTCTTCGGTATTCGAAAGGGCCCAGCGCTTCCCCTGGAGGCGCTGGGATGAAAGGGGTCCAGGTTTTCCCGGCCCGCACCTTCCGGTAGCTCAAGTTCCGCTAGTTAAATGAATGCGCCCGCACGAGGCGGCGAAACCGCCTTTCGGCTGGAACAAGGGGGAGGGAAAATGGTACGTCAATGCGAATCCGCGCACTGTAGCGGCGCGGACATGGAAATCAACGAGATCTGCAAACTCGAAGGCTGGCCCATCAACCATCCGGTGCTGACCCGGGACAACATCGGGCCGTGCTACTGCTCGTGTTCCTGCCTGGCCTTCGGAACGATGGTCGAGGACGGTACGGGGGGATTCAAGGCCATCGAGAACTACGCCGTCGGCGACGAGATCATGGCCTCGGGCACCGGGCTGAGCTGGACGTCGAAGCCCGTGGTCTTCAGCGGGGGCACCACCGGCGCCTCCCGCCAGAAGTTCACGGTCCTGGTGCTCTACGGGGAGACGGCGCTCGCCGTCACGAGCGACCATCTCTTCCTGCTGGCGGGCGACGAGCACACGCTCAAGCGCGCCGACCGGCTCTCGCCCGACGACGTGCTGATCTCGCCTTCGGGTGAGCCGGTCAGCGTCACCGCCGTCCATATCGGCGACTATCTGGCCGGGTTCCACCACGTCGCGGCCTCCGACAAGGAAGCGCCTCCGGAGGACCTGGAAGGCCACCTGCTGAACACCAACGGGGTGGTCAGCGCGGACTACGTCGTGCAGATCACGGCGCGCCGTACCGACGTGGCCGGGTTCAAGGTCAAACAGCACGACGACATGCCCGTCGTGGGCTCCGCGGAATATGTGGAGCGCTACGGGAGGGGCTGCCTGGAGGCTCCTGAACTGCCGGACGCGGTCACCTCCCGGACACCGCTGCGTGCCTCGGGATTCAACGCGCCCGACCTCGACCTGGCGCAGTACACGTTCGTACCGGCCGACGCCACCCGGGTCATCGTGCCGGACCACGCGTGCGGCTTCCTGTCTCCCGAGGAGGCCGAGGCCAAGGCCCGTTCGCCCAAGCGGCCGTTCAACGACCCGCTGGCACGCGAATGGACGGAGGCGCTCATCCAGCAGCACAAGACGTTCTACCCGGACGTCACCTACTCGCTGGACTGGGCGAGCGACGAGGTCAACGCGTACGCGTGGGTCGAGAACAACGTGCGGCACGTGGCGCTCAAGGGGGGCCTGGTGCGCGACCAGGACCTGGAGCTGGAGGGAATCGCCCTGGTGCTGGCGCACGAGCTGGCCCACCACTACGGCGGCACTCCCACCTTCCCGAGCGGGCTGTCCTGCGAGGGCCAGGCCGACTACCGCGGCGTGCGCAACATCATGCGCAAGGTGTGGTTCGGCGACTCCTACATCACGACGACGGACGCGGCCATCGCCCAGATGGCCAACTTCTTCGGCGTGCCCAACGACCCGCACGCACCCGCCGGCAGCGCCGGGTGCGGACACCCGCCGGGTGCCTGCCGGGTGGCGACCTACCACTCGGCGGTGAGCCTGGCGGGCAAGCCTGTCTGCGCGGCCTGACCGCCCGAGGCTCGGGACGGCCGCCGGGGGCTGAGACCTCGGCAGCACGGGCGGCCGTCCCGTCCCGCGCCCTGTCCGAATCGCGTACCAGGGAGAGTTGATGGCAGGCACACAGAACGAACAGCGGGCGCCCGGCCGCGCGGAGATCGCCGCGACCCTGGGCATTCCGGAGCGACGGGTGACCGACGCGGTGCTCGCGCAGATCGCACACGACCCGATGTTCCTGCACCATCTGGAGCTGTGCAGGGACGATCCCGGCATGCTGGGCCTGCTGTTGGGCGAGACGGGTACCGCCCCTGCGGACGAGCCGGGCGCGGCCGACGGCCCAAGCGCGGCGCACAGGACCGACGCGGCGCACAGCGCGGACGCGACGCGCAGGACGGACCCCGCGCACAGGACCGACGCGGCGCGCGGGCCGGACTCCGCCCCCGCGCGGGAGCACCGCACACCCGGGAACACCGAACTGCTCGGCCGCGCGGGCACCGCGCTCGGCCGGTGGGCGGCGGCCGGCTTCTCCCGTACTCCGCAGCCCCTCTACCAGGAACGACTGGCCACCTGCCACGGCTGCGAGCACCTGACCGCCGCCCCGCGCACAGCCCTCTACCGGCTGATGGGCACCGGCGAAGGCCCCTCGGTGTGCGGGCTGTGCGGCTGTGACGTGCGCAGGAAAGCGGCGCTGGCCACCGAGAGCTGCCCGGCGGGGCGGTGGGAGGCGATGCCGCGATGAGCGCACGCACGGTCCCGGCCCCGGTACGGGTGATCGACAACGGGGTGCGCAGCTTCGTGCCGCCGACCTTCTGCTTCGAGCTGTGGGACGAGGACGGCAACCACGTCGCGACCGTCTCCCAGCTCGTCATGGCCGACGAGGACGACCGGGAGCTCGCCGACTTCGAGGCGCTGGACGCCCTGGAGTCGGGCCGGGGCGCGGGCGATCAGGTGCGGGTCCTGGGCCGGATCGACCCCTACGAAGTGGGCGGCACCGGCGACGCGGTGGGGGCCGGCGGGGGCGGCGAAGACCGGGATCCGGGCGCGCGCTTCACCGTCACGGAAACGGTGCGCACGGATACGGAAAGGCAATATCCCGAAAATTCTTGAGGCAGCCTGCGGCGCGTTCTTGACTCCTCGCCGTGCTTTGCCTTGGCGTTTTCCGTAGCTCTCCAGGAAGGCACAGACACAGCCCACCTGTCGATGGCTCTGATGTGCCTGATTTTCGTGGCTATGCAGTGCCTGATTTTTCACGTTGCATCATCGAACAGTCCTCCTTGAAGGGGGAGTTATGGCACAACGTCCGAGCGTCAATGGCGTCGCCCACATCATTGCGCTCAATTGATGGGCCGAAAAGAGCCACCGGCCGGGTGAGAGTCACGTGATATCTCGCGTTCGGCGAGCTGTTCCTCGCCGCCTGCGGCCCGTTCTCGCGAGGGAGCGCGGCGGCCCTCAGACGCCGGCGAGGCCCCGATCGCGCCGCTTCGGCCGCTCCGGCCGCTCCGGCTGGTCCGGCCGCTCCGGCTGGTCCGGCCGCTCGGACTGGTCCTGCGGCTCCCGTGGCTTCTCACGCTCCTGGCGATCCTCCCCGCGCCCGAAGCGCAGGCGGTAGGCGGAGGGGCTCAGGCCCGTCTCGCGGCGCAGGCGGGAGCGGAGGTTGGCGGCCGTGCCGAGTCCGCTGCGGCGGGCCACCACCTCCAGGCGTTCCTCACCGCGTTCGATGAGACGGCACGCGAGGGCGACCCGCTCGCCGGAGAGCCAGGCCAGCGGGGTGGTGTCCAGCTGGGCGCGGAAGCGGCGGTGGAGCGTGGCGGAGCTGACTCCCGCGCGGGCGGCGAGGTCGCCGACCGTGAGGGGTTCGCCGAGCCGCTCCTGGGCCCAGGCTATGACGGGCGCCAGGGACTCGTCCGGGACGGCGGGCAGCGGGCGTTCGACGAACTGCCGCTGGCCGCCGTCCCGGTGCGCGGCGAAGACCAGCCGCCTGCTGACCGCGTTGGCGGCCTCGGCGCCGTGGTCACGGCGCACCAGGTGCAGACCGAGGTCGAGGGCCGCGGAACTGCCCGCGGCGGTGAGGATGTCCCCGTCGTCCACGAACAGCGCGTCGGGCTCCAGCTGCACCCGGGGGAAGCGCTCGCGGAACAGGTGGGCCCACTGCCAGTGGGCCGTCGCCCTGCGCCCGTCCAGCACTCCGGCCTCGGCGAGGGTGAACGCACCGCTGCAAAAGCCGACCAGGCGGGCCCCTCGGGCGTGCGCGCGGCGGACGGCCGCCAGCACCCCGGGGCGGTGCGGGACCTCGGTGTCGGGCCGGTTGGGGACGATGAGGGTGTCGGCGTGCTCGGCGGCGTGCAGTCCCGCGACGCCGGTGAGGGTGAAGAACCCGTCGCGCATCAGCGTGCGCGGCTCGGGGGAGCACAGCGCGAAGTCGTACAGCTCACGGCCGAGTTCGGGCCTGCGCAGGCCGAAAATCTCGGTCGCGCAGCCCAGCTCGAAGGGGTTGGAGTTCTCGTCCACGATCACGACGACCCGGTGCGAGGAATCTTGCGCCATATGCGCTTTCTAGCACCCACTCGCCCCACACGCCACAGTTGAGGATGCATGCATCAGCGGCACCTGAGAACCCCGTCGCCGCGCGACGACGGGGCACAGGACGACGGGACACAGGCTGACGCCGCAGCCGCCTCGGCACCCACTGGGGCACCGAGGCATCCGGGCTGGTCGCGCGTGAGGTACGTACAGCTCAGGCGGCTGTCCGCGCGCCGCCCGCCGGGGCCGCGTACGCCTCCTCCTCGATGTGCGCACGGGCCGCCACGAGGGCCTCCCCGATGTCACGCGTGGCGGTGGAGACACACAGCGTGTACGAGACGTCGTCCAGCTTCTGGCGCTCGGCCGGGCGGCCGTGCAGCTCCTCGTAGCGCGTGAGCAGCTCTCGCAGGGTGTCGGGGTGGGCCATCATGGCGACTCCTCGGTGGCGCACAGCGGCGCGCGACGTGGAACGGTCGGAGGCAACGGCGAGTACTGCGCCGGACTCGGTGCCACCCGGCAAGTACCCGCCCTGGATTCCCGCAAAACTCTTAAAACCGTACATTTCCGTCTTCGTTTCGCATCATCCGCCCCAGGGCACCCCGGCGCGCGGGACCGGAAACGGAAGCTCAGAAGCAGGCAAGGACGAAGACGAGAGAGAGCGTGAAACGCAGGAGGCTAGAGGTGAAGTGATGGATTCCGTACCCGGAATGCCCTGCTGGGTCAGTCTCACGATCCGCGACCGGCAGGTCACCGAGGAGTTCTACGGAGCCGTACTGGGCTGGTCCTTCGAGGACAGCACGCTGGGTCCCGGATTCCGCGTGGCGAAGCGGGAGGGCGAGCCGGTGGCGGGCTTCAACGAGGGCGCCGTCTCATGGCAGCTGCCCGTGCGCTGGACCGTCTTCTTCTCCGTCGAGGACGCTGGGCGGGCGGCTGAGCGCATCAGCGAGCGCGGGGCCACCGTCGCCGTCGGCCCGATCCGGCTGGGCATGGGCCGCGCCGCGATGGCCGCCGACCCCTATGGCGCCCCCTTCGGTGTGTGGCAGGGCGCACTGCCACGCGGCTGGGCCCTCGGCGCGGGTCACTCGCCCGCCTGGCTGGAACTGCACACGCAGGACGCCTTCGCCGCGGCGCTCTTCTACGGCGAGGTCCTCGAGTGGACCAAGAACCCCAGCCACGGCGTGAGCTACGAGGAGCAGGACGACGAGGTGCACATCCTGACCGACGGGGAGACGGTCGCGGGGCTGCGCGGCGGCGGCATCGAGGCCGCGCCCGACCCGCAGGCGCGCACCCGCTGGGAGGTGTACTTCCGGGCCCTCGACCTCGACGGGGCGCTCGCCGCCGCCGAGAAGGCGGGCGGCGAGATCCTCACATCCCCGGAGCGGGTGACACACGGCCACGTGGCCTCGCTCCGCGACCCGGACGGCGGCCTGTTCTCCCTGCTCGGGCCATGACAGCCGGCATGTGAGGGCGGGCGGGCACGTGAGGGCCGGCACGTGCCGCTCAGTTCCTGACACTCAGGTGGGACGGGCCACGGCCCGCGCCTTCAGAGCATGGGCCGTGGCCCGGCCGATCGCGTGCGGCGAGCGCGTGCGGCGAGGAGGGCCGAACGGGTGAGCGGAACGTGACGCCGGAGCGGAACCTGACCCCCGAGCGGAACCTGACGCCGGAGCGCCGGGAAGGGCCCGAGCGTGGGGAAGGGGCGGCGCGGGGCGCGGCAAGGGCCGGGGGTTCACCCTTTGCTTTCGCCCATGGCCGTGCGGTGGCACACGAGGCAGACCAGACGGCGCGAGTCGCGCTGCGACCACGTCCGCCCCGTGCCACCGCCGCTGCGCAGGGGTTCGGGGTCGTCGTGCAGATGGCGCGTGCACGCGCCCGCCCCGCAGTCGACGCAGGTGGCGACGGCCGGGGTGGTGGTGCCCTCGTTGTGGCAGTCGTAGCAGTTCATGCCGGCCCCATCTCCTCGTGTGCGCAGGTCGGGCCGTCCCCGGGTTCCCCCACGCCGGGCCCGGCACGCGTTCAGGCCACCTTCTCGCGTTCCGCCGCCGCCCGCCTTCCGGACCGAGCTGTCCGGCGCCACCGTGGCCGCCGTCGGCAGGCCGGGACCTCGGCAGGCCCGGCCCTCACCGCGCCCGGGAAAAGGGCGCGCTGAGGTGGAAGGCCTCGTCCAGCTTCTGCCGCAGCGCGGCGCCGGTGCCGGGTACCTGCCGCTCGCTCCACTCCCCCGCGAGCCACATGAAGCCGGTCAGGTCGCTTCGTACCTTCTCCAGCAGTCCGCGCAGCCGTGTGAAGGGGACGACGGCGGGCGCTGTCCGCCGTCCCTCGTCGGGCCAGAGGCTCACGGTCGTCGCGCCGAACTCCCCGTCGGGGTCCGGGTCGTGGCCCATCCAGGGCATCTCCCGTTCCCCGAGGCGCGCCCACTCGCGCCACTCCTCCAGACCGCAGCAGCAGCCGGGGACGATCGTGGTCCCGCTCCGCGCGTCGTGCAGCCGCAGCCCGCCGGGCGCGACCAGGCACTCTTCGGCGGCCAGCCGTGGCAGCAGCTCCGCCGCGCTGTGGGCCTCCACGCGGTTGTACTGGACGAGGACGGCGAGCGCGGTGCCGACCTGCGGAAGGGACAGCTCCCCCGAGAGCGCCAGCAGCCGGTCCGAGGGAGGCTCCTGGCCGACCTCCCACAGCGCGAACTCCCTGGCCCGGTACACCTCCAGTACGGCATCCATGGTCAGCATGCGCCTCAGTATCCGGCCCCCGGATCGACCGCCAGCGCCGGGGGTTCGCCCTGGGACAGGGAGCGCCAGGCCGCGCGGAAGTCGGTGAGGACGTCCTCGTCGGTGGTGACACCGGCCGAGTGCGAGGTGAGGACCGTACGGGGCAGGTCCCACAGCTCGGACGTGGCCGGGACGGGCTCGTCCGGGAGGACGTCGAGCACCGCGCCGCGCAGCCGGTCGGCCCTCAGTGCCTCGCCGAGCGCCACGGTGTCGACGGACTCTCCCCGTCCGACGTTCATGAAGAGCGCGCCCTCCATGGCGGCGAACAGCCGGGGGCCGAAGAGCCCGGTCGTGGCGGGGGTGAGCGGGAGGGC
Organism: Streptomyces sp. NBC_01775; assembly: GCF_035917675.1. NCBI lineage: Bacteria > Bacillati > Actinomycetota > Actinomycetes > Kitasatosporales > Streptomycetaceae > Streptomyces > Streptomyces sp. NBC_01775. Next base: position 1,132,391 of record NZ_CP109104.1, read on the forward strand.
GTTGATCACGAAGCGGGCCCGCGCGAGGGCCTCGGCCACGGGTCCGTCGTCCGCCGCCTCGCCGTCCGCCGCCGCACCGTCCTCCGGAGCGTCCGCGGCTTTCATGCCGCCCATCCCGCCCGTTTCACCCATGGAGTCCATGGCGATCACGCGGTCGAAGCCGGGGCGCGTACGCGTGCTGCGGGCGACGCCGACCGTGTTCATGCCGCAGCACTGGAGCGCGGCGGCGACAGCGGCGCCGACGGCCCCGGTGCCGAAGATCACCGCCGTCGTCCCCTCGGCCGATTCGGTGGGGAGCCGGTGCCAGACGCGGCCCTGGTGCTGGCGGAGGAAGCCGGCGATGTTCTGGCAGTCGGCCAGGGCCCAGCCCAGGACGTACTGCCCGATCCGCTCCCCCATGCGCCCGACCGTCCGGGTCAGCAGCACCTCCCGGGGCCAGGGCGAACGGGATCCGAGCAGCCCGTCCACGCCCGCCCAGGTGCTGTGCATCCACAACAGCCTTTCGCCCTCGGCGAGTTCGGGAAGGCCGGGTCCGATGTGGACGCGTGCCCCGTCCCCCGTGCCCAGCGGGCGCCCGGTCACCTCCGCCAGGCCTCGCACGACCTCGTCGGACAGCGCGGGGTCGGCGGTGACGACGGCCCTCCCCAGCTCCCCGCCGACGTGCCGCGCGTCCGCTGCGGTGACCGCCTCCCGGCCGGCGCCGGGCAGCGCCTCCGTGCCCGCGTCAGCGTCCGGGGGCCCGCTCGCGTCCGCGCGGCGCCGCGCCCCTCGCCGCGTCGACATCCATGCCCTCCTCGTCGTCGGATTCCGCCCGCCGTCCGGCGGCCCGCTCCTCATCGGCGGGCCCGCTCGTCGGCCTCTCCGCGTAGTGGATCACAGCGCACCCGTCCCCCGCGCCCCCGCTTCCTCCGGGGGTCCACTGGTGCGCGACGCCGCTGACCGGCGAGACTTCCCCCATGCCGCCGCCGCCCACCGCCCCGCCGCCCACCGGGCCGCTGTGCCCGCCTGCCGACGCCGTCGCCCACACCGCGAGCCGGCTGAAGGGCATACGGCGATGAGGCGCGGCACCGAGTTGCGCCCCGAGCTGCTGCCCCCGCCCGTCGACGAGGAGCGCCTCGCCGAGCTCGGCCGGGAGATCGAGCGCGTCGCCGGGCTGGTGGCTCGGGACGGGCCGGCGGACGCGGCGGCCGAGGAGGCCGTCGCCGCCTTCAACGCGCGTACGGGGCACGCTTATTCGGCCGCCGACTTCGCCTCGTACGCCGGCTGGCGCAGCCTGGCGGACTTCGCCCGGGAGGCGGCACGCGCCCACCGGCCGCACGTGGAGGGGATCACCCGGTCCGAACTCGCGGAGATCATCCGCAGGATCCAGGCCGCGGATCCGGAGACGGACCACTACCTGCGCCTGCTGGATGCCTGCGTCCCCCATCCGAACCCGAGCGACCTGATCTTCCACCCGCCTCCCGAGCTGCGGGACGCCCCGCCCGAAGCGCTGGCCGACGCGGCACTCGCCCACCGCGCGATCGCACTGTGACAGCGCGGCGTCACCGCTCCGGCCCTCCCCGGCGGTCCCGGAAAACGCCGTCGCCCCCGGCGATTCGCGCGGCTAGCCTCCCCGCATGAGCTCCCCGCAGACGATCCATGACGTGCCCGTGCTGATGTGCGCCGCCGAGGGCGAGGCCATCGGGGGCGAACGTGAGGCCCTGGATCTCATCGGCAACGCGTCCTACCAGGGTGCCCAGTGGGTCGTCATCCCCGCCGGGCGGTTCGACGACGCGTTCTTCCAGCTGAGCACCCGCGTGGCCGGGGACATCATCCAGAAGTTCGTCCAATACCGCGTGGGACTCGTCGTGCTCGGCGACATATCCCGCCACACGGCGGTCAGTTCGGCGCTGCGGGACTTCGTCCGCGAGGCCAACCGCGGGCGGCAGACATGGTTCGTCTCCGACGACGAAGAGCTGCGGGAGCGGCTGAAGGGCCAGTAGGGAGGCTGCCACCGGCAGCAGGCCGGTGCCCGGGGCCCCGTGGTCCTGTCGGCACGCCGACGGTACTCTCACGTCGCACACCACCTGAAACATCTGTCCCAGGAGCCACACGCGTCCCGCAGCACCTCGCAGGCCACGGCAGCGCCCGGTCCGTGCTCGTACGCCCGCCCTGAAGACCTCCGAGGAGTTTCGTCTTGATCACCATGGCCCAGGCCGTCGCCACTGCCGACCGCTGGCTCAATCCCCAGGGCAACCAGGCACCACAACGGCAGGTGGCGACCCACGAGTTCGACCTGGGGTGGGTGGTGTGGGCCGTGCCGCCGCCGCCCGAGGTGGACCCGGTCACCGGGCAGCGGCGCCCTCCGGCCGAGTTCGGGAGCGCCTGCGGTGTCGTCGACCGCCGCACCGGAGAGCTGACCGCCTGGCCGTCCGTGCCCGTCGAGGAAGTCGTGCGGATGTACCAGCACAAGCACGGCGGCGGGGGCGCCGGGGCCGCCACGGAGCCCCCCGTCACCGGCCCGGGCAACACCACCGTCATCACGTATGTCGATCCGTCGAACGGTGAAGAGACCAACCTGTTCCGCAACTCGGCTCCGGGTCTGCCGCACTCCGAATACCAGGCGATGGCCGAGATCCAGCGCATCGGCGTCCCGCCGCGGAACGTGGTGGCCGTCCACACGGATCTCAGCTCAAGTGTGCTGCCCGGCGGCTACCCGGGCGAGATGCTGCGGGGCGCCTTCCCCAACGCGCAGTTCTCCTGCGCCCAGAACTACGGCATGAGCCCCGAGGAGCGGGCCGAGGGCATAGCCGGGCTCCTCCAGCACGTCGAGATGATGCATCAGATCGCCGGACAGCAGCCCCCGCCCCGGCCCCGTCGCCTCGCGGTGCCCTCGAACGTGGCGCCGGCCGAGCCGATGCGGGACATCGCGCTGGGCCGCCACCTCGCCGAGGAGTTCGGCCCGGACGGCGTACGGCGCTACGACGCGGACGACGTGGCACACACCCAGCTGCCGGAGGCGGCCAAGGCGACTCTCACCTGGGCCGGGCTCCCCGCCGACATCCCGTTCTTCTTCTCCGCCGACCGGGCCGACGCTCCCCCGCCGGGCGGGCTGTTCACGGACGCGACGACCTTCATGCGCGAGGTCGGGACCCAAGCCAACCAGCGGACCCTTCAGGTGCTCTCCGAGCATGTCCGGATCGGCTCGGACGGGGTGGCCGCCATGACCGTGCAGTGCACCCCGCAGCCGCACATGTCGACGCCGGTCGGCCAGGTCTGGGCGGTCCCGCCGCTGTACGCCATGGGTGTTCCCGTGAACGTCTCGGTGTCCGCGTTCGTCCGCTCACTGGCCCTGCTGTCCACGACGCGCCGGCGGATGCCCGGGATGGACCCGGTCGCCGCTGGCGCGGCGGTCGCCGCCTTCCAGGAGCAGTTGACGGCCATCGACGCGACGGCGCTGAGTGATCCGAAGAGCTGGTGGTCCTTGATCGTCGAGCAGATGTGGCACGGGCTGTTCTGAGACCGGGCCGCCCCGGCGCCCCCGGGTCCGTGGAGCCCGGGGGCTCCTGTCGATCAGGCTGCCGGGCCCTCGTCCTGGAGCTGCCGGAGCAGGCCGAGGCGGTCGATGACGGCGTGCCGTTCGCTGACGCGGTCGCCGGTGAACCGGAACAGCGCGAACGCCTCCATGCTGATCTGCCGCCCGGTGGGGGGTACTCCCATCAGCTCTCCGGTGTGGGTCGCCCGCATGCGCCAGCGGAGAGTCACCGCGTCGCCCTCGGCCACCATGTCCAGGATCTCGAACGTGGGGTCGGTGTAGGCGCTGTGCACCCCCCGGATGGCGTCCTTGAACCCCTGCGGACCCCGGACGTTCTGGTGCCGGCCCTCGCTGGTGACGAAGTCGTCGGTGAACAGCTCGTCGGCCACGTCGACGTCCCCGGCCTCAAGTGCCTTGTAGAGGCGCCGGATCGCGTCCTTGTGGGCCTCGGTCCTCGCGTGCGCGCCGGTGTCCGGCATGGGGGTCCCCTCTCCCTCTGATTTACTGAGCGAACAATCAGTAAGTTACCCTCTTCCTGAGTGTCCGCTCAATAAAACGAGGAGAAAAAGTGGCGGAGACGCGGCGCGGGCGCCCCTCGACGGGCGTACGGGAAGCGGTACTGAAGGCCACCGAAGAGGTGCTGGGCGAGGCGGGGCTGGCCCTGTCCACCAAGGAGATCGCCCGCCGGGCCGGGGTCGCGGAATCCAGCGTCTTCTACCACTTCGGCGACCGGCTCGGCCTGCTCCAGGCCGTCATCGGCCTGCACCTGCCGGTCTTCTCCGACGCCACCGCCGTCCTGGGCGACCGCACACCCAGCGGCGACCCGGCCGACGATCTCACGGCACTGGTCGCCGGACTGGAGAGGTTCTACCTCGGCATTCTGCCGATCCTCGGCGCCCTCCAGTCCGACAGCCAGCTGCGCGACCTGCTCGCGGAGCGGGACGGGGAGATCGGCCCCCACCTGGCCCTCGGCCCGGTGACGGACTGGCTGCGCACCGAGCGGGCGGCCGGGCGCATGCCCGAGGCGGCCGACCCGAGGGCGGGCGCCCTGCTGCTGATCGGCGCCGCACACCAACGGGCCCTGCACACCTATCTGCTCGGCCCGGCCGCCGCCCGCTTCCTGCCACCGGTGGAAGCCGTGGTCCGCACTCTGCTCCCGGCCTTCGTCGGCGGCGCGTCCGGCACGTAGCCGCCGGCGCCTGACCTCGCGCTTTCATGAAGCGTGGTGTCCGACGGGTGGTCGGACACTGATCCGGACCGACTCCGGCGGCGGCACCCACGAGTTCGTGGCCCGGGTGGCCGGACACGGCCGGTGGCTGTCGTACTCGGTCGGGCATGACCCGGCAAGCCGTCACGAAGGACCGAGGCTAACGCGGCAGCCACTCCGGCCGCGAACTGCCCAGCCGCGGCGTCGTCCCCGACCAGCGGGGAGCCGTCTCCGACATGCGGATGACGGGGCCGAGGCTCTTCAGATCGCCGTACGCGGTGGCGTCGTCGGCCACCGCGTAGCGCTCGAACTCCGCGGGCTCCAGCCGGCCCGCCGCGTCGTCGAAGCCGCCGATCAGCCCCTGCCGCTGGAGAAGCATCGCGGACTGGCAGAGAGAGACGCTGACGCGGTACGTACCGCCTTCGCGGGCGCGGCGCGCGAGGGCGAGCATCGCGCCGTAGCTGCCCAGGAAGCCCGTGAGGAAGTCGCAGAGGAAGACCGGCGTGAGCTGCGGGCGGCCCGCCCCCGTCGCGCGTCCCTGGATGTCGCAGACGCCGGTCACGGCCTGCGCCACTTGGTCCCATCCGGCGCGGCCCCCGAACGGGCCGCCCGAGCCGAAGCAGTTGACGCTGACGTACACCATTCCCGGCCGTACGGCCGCGAGGTCGGCGGGGCCGAAGCCGTGCGCCTCCAGCCGGTGCGGACGGTAGCCCTCGATGAACACGTCCGCTTCGGAGGCGAGTTCGCGCAGGCGGGCGGCCTGGTCGGGGCGGGTGAAGTCCAGGTAGGCGCTGCGCTTGCCATGGCTGGTGTCGCGGACGAACGGCGGCACCTGGGGGAGGTGCGGCGCGGTGGCCATGAGGACGTCGGCCCCGTGCTCGGCCATGCTGAGGGCGGCGGTGGGCCCCGCGAGAATGCGGGTGAGATCGAGTACGCGGAGGCCAGCGAGCGGTTCGGCGCCGGCGGGCAGGGGCTCGGGGGCGCTGTCACCGATCTTGGTGATCTCCACGACCGGGCGCCCGGCGAGATAGGCGCCCTGCGGGTGATCCAGCCACTCCCCCGCGGTACGGACGACTCCGCCGCACGCGTCGGCGGCGGCGATCGCTTCTTCCAGGTCGTCCGCCTTCCACTTGCGGACCGCGGCCTCCACCGAGGCGGGCGTGGCCTCGCAGCCCAGCACGTCCAGCACGCGCTGTTCGAGGTGCGGAAGGTTGAAGTGCGGTACGAACCAGCGGTCATCGGCGGTCCGCCAGGGCTGGGTGAGCGACGCCATGTGCTCGACGTCGGACGATACCGGGATGGGCCGGTACGTGCCCGCCGCGTCGCGGACGAGAGTCATGTCCTCGCCGCCGAGGGCCGTGGCGGCTGCGGCCCGTACGTCGACCTCGATCCGCTGCCGGCGGCCGGTCCGCATCTCCCACAGGTCGTTCGCGGCGACGGCACGGGCCGCGAGGGCGTCGGCGAGGGTCCGGCCGACGCGGAAGGGCGAGGCGAACAGCGGGTCGGACCCCGTCGTCCTCACCTCGCCGGGCGCCGGCCGCTCGCCGCCCCGGAGCGCCATGAGTTCGTCGAAGGCGCGCGGCCCTTCCTCTGTGGTGGCCATGATGTTCTCCTTTGTACGGTCCCTGCCTCGTCCGCCACGCGCGGTACCCCGTGGTGGTGTGCGGCAGGGGGCTGGTGCTTGAGTCGTCGGTTCCCGCGCGGCCGGGTCAGCGCGCGCGGACGTCGACGACGATGCGGCCCGTTCCCTGACCGGCGAGCATGTCGGCGGCGGCGTCCTGAACGGCCGCGAGGGGGATGGTCCGGGTCACGCTGTCGAGCAGGGCCGGGTCGAGGTGGTGTGCGAGGAGCTGCCAGGCGGCCTCGCGACGCCCGCGCGGGGTGCGCACGGAGTCGATGCCGATCAGGCCGACGCCGCGCAGGATGAACGGCAGGACGTTCCCCGGGAATTCGGCGCTCGCGGCGAGTCCGCAGGTGGTGGCGGTGCCGGAGTGCCGCAGCCCGGCCAGCGCGCCCGCCAGGACGGGGCCGCCGACCGCGTCGACCACGCCCGCCCAGCGCTGCTTGGCGAGCGGCCTCCCCTCGGGGTCGAGTTCCGCGCGGTCGACGATGTGGGCCGCGCCGATCGCGGTGAGCCGGTCGTGCAGGATCTCCGGACGGCCGGTCGCGGCGATCACCTCGTAGCCGGCGTGGGCCAGCAGCGCGACGGCGATCGAGCCGACGCCGCCGCCCGCCCCGGTGACCAGGACCGGCCCGTGTTCGGGGGCCAGCCCTTGCCGTTCGAGGGCGAGGAGGCTGAGCGCGGCGGTGAATCCGGCGGTGCCGATGGCCGCCGCCTGGGCCGGGGTGAAGGGGGCGGGCACGGGCACGAGGTCCCCGCCGTCGACGGCCGCGAGCCCGGCGAGGCCGCCGTGCCGGTCCTCACCGAGCCCGGCGCCGTTCAGCGTGACCAGGTCGCCCTGGCGCCAGCGGTGGTGCCTGCTGGTGAGGACCTCGCCGGTGACGTCGATGCCCGGCACCAGGGGATGGCGGCGGACCACGCCGGGACGGCCCTGGAGGGCGAGGGCGTCTTTGTAGTTGACGCTCGAACAGTGCACACGCAGGGTGGTGTCGCGGTCCTCCAGCACGCCGCTGTCGAGCTCTTCGAGCGTGGCGCGGTGCCCGTCCGGGAGTTCGCGGGTGATCCAGCCGGTGAATCCGGTGAATCCGGTGAATGCAGTCATGGGGCGGCTCTTCTGTCGCGGGTGCGGCGGGTGGCGGCCGGCCGGCCCCGGCCTCGTACGAGACCGGCCCGACGTACGGCAGCCCCGGCGCGGAGCCTCCGGCAGCCCTGTGGAGAACTCCCGGCAGCCCTACGGAGAGTGGGCCCAGCCGTCGTCAGGGGCCGGTGCCGCGCTGACCGCCAGTTGCACCCTCGACGCTAAAGACGGGCCGGGCCGGGGGGAAATGCCTGCCGCGACACATCCATGCGCGGCGGGCATGGCCGCTGGTGACCGGCCGGGCACGTCACTCGGACGCGCTCCGCAGGGCGGCGTCCAGGAAACGCCGGATCAGCGTCCGCTGGGCGTCGGGCAGATGGACGAGACGCACCGGGCTCGGGGGCGCGTTGGTGAGAGGGATGAAGCGCAGGGCCGGATGCTGCGTACGGCGCTCCGCGACCTCGGGGACGATGCCGATGCCCCGGCCCGCGGCCACCGTCTCCAGCCATTCGTCGTAGTTCGCCGTCTCGATGACCTGGGCCGGGCGCCGGCCGTCGGGCCACGACCCGGGGCCGGTGGTCCCACTGACGGTGTTGACGACCAGGGCCCAGTGCGGGACGTCGGCCCACTCCAGATGGGTGAAACGGGTCAGGTCGCTCTCGCGCGAGCAGACGGCGACCCGCGGCTCGTCGTACAGGCGCACCGTCCGCATCCCCGCGGGCACCTCGGCGTCCCCCCGGACGAGGGCGATGTCGACGGTGCGCTGCCGCAGGGCCTGGACCGGGTCGTCGGTGCGGCTCAGGCTGACCGAGGCGCCGGTGTCCTCCTCGAAGCGGCTGAACGTCCGCTGCGCCCAGGGGTCGGGCAGCAGCCAGCTGAAGCCGAACCGGAGGGCGCCGCGGTGCTGGACCACCTCCAGGGCGTCGTCCAGGGCGGCGAGGACCCGCTCGGCGTGGTCCAGGAACCGCGCGCCGGTCTCGGTCAGCTCGACGTGCCGGGAGGACCGGTCCAGGAGCAGGACGCTCAGTCTGTTCTCCAGCTGCGCGATCGTGCGGCTGAGCGCCGGCTGCGTGATCAGGAGTTCCTCGGCGGCCCGTGAGAAGGAGCGGTGGCGGGCGACGGAGCTGAAGGCCCGCAGATGGCGCAGTTCGATGTCCATGCCCGTAGCGGCCCTCACCGGCGTCCATGCGCGTCATGCATAGCGGCAGCCTAACGGGCATTTCTCAGGCGCGTACGGGCTGCCTAGCGTCGAAGGCGGCCACTGAACACCACCAGGAAGGTGACCACAGCCGTGCACGCGTCAGCCACGCCCCCGCCGCGTACGACATCTCCGAGGCCGATCACGCCCCCGCCGCGTACGACATCTCCGTGGCCGATCGTCGTCCACGGAGCGGCGGCGCTCGCCGCGAGCATGGGGGTCGGCAGGTTCGTCTACACCCCCATCCTGCCGCTGATGCGCGATCAGGCCGGGCTCTCCTCGGCGCTCGGGGCGAACCTGGCCACGGCCAACTTCATCGGCTACCTCCTCGGCGCCCTCATCGGGATCGCCGCCCCCGCCGTCGTACGGTCGGCGGCGGCGCTGCGCGGATCGCTCCTCGTGCTGGTCGGCACGCTGGCGCTGATGCCGGCCACGCACGACGGCGCCCTGTGGTTCGCACTGCGCCTCGTGGCGGGCGCGGCCAGCGCGCTGACCTTCGTGATCGCCGTCAGCGCCATGCTCACCGGCCTACGGGCACACGCCCACCACCTGGTCGGCTGGGCCTTCGGCGGGGTCGGCGCCGGCATCGCCCTGTCCGGCCTGCTGGTCGTCGCCGTGCAGGCGGCGTACACCTGGCAGGCGGCCTGGCTGACGTGCGCCGCCCTCGCCGCGGTGCTCGCCGCCCTCGCCTGGCCGATGGCCCCGCACCGGCATGCGAGCGAACACTCCGAAACGGACCGGCCGACCGACCGGCCGCGCACCCACCGCTGGTTCATCGCCCTGCTGGCCAGCTACACCTTCGAGGGGATCGGCTACATCATCGCCGGCACCTTCCTCGTCGCGGCCATCCAGGAAGGCGTTCCGGGCCGGCTCGGCGGCGGGGCGTGGATCGTCGTCGGCCTCGCCGCCCTGCCCTCCTGCGCCGTATGGACCCGACTGGCCCGCCGCTGGTCCCGGCCCGCCCTCCTGTTGACCGCGCTGAGCATCCAGGCCGTCGGCATCGCGCTGCCGGCCGTCGTCGGCGGCGCGATGCCCGCACTCGTCTCCGCTGTGCTGTTCGGCGCCACCTTCATGGGCGTCAGCACGATCGCCCTGTCGATCGGCACCCACCTGCGCGTGCCGCGCGCCGTGGCCCTGCTGACGGCCGGGTACAGCGCGGGCCAGATCCTCGGCCCGCTGCTCGCCGCGCCGCTGCTGAACCATGGCTACAACCAGGCCCTGCTGCTGGGCAGCGTCATGGTCGCCCTGGCCGGGGCCGCGGCGGCGGCCGTCTGCGTCCGCTTCCCGCACCACCTCGCCCCGGCGGCCCCGGCCGCCTGACCTCGCACCTCAAGGAGCGCTCATGAGCACACTGCTGACCGGTCTCGGCATCGACCGTCCGATCCTCGCCGCGCCGATGGCCGGCGGACCGAGCACGCCCGCCCTGGTCGCCGCCGCAGCCCGCGCGGGCGGACTGGGCTTCCTGGCCGGAGGGTACAAAAGCGCGCAGGCGCTGGCCGGGCAGATCCACGCCGTCGAAGCCGAGGGAGCCTCGTTCGGCGTCAATCTCTTCGTACGCAACCCCGTGCCCATCTCTCCCGAGGAGTACGGCCGTTACGCGCGTGAGCTGGGGGAAGAGGCCGGCCGCTACGGGCTGACCCTGCCCGACGCCGCACCGCTGGACGACGACGACCACTGGTCGGAGAAGATCGAACTGCTGAAGGCCCACCCCGTCCCCTGGGTGTCCTTCACCTTCGGCATCCCCGACGGCGACGTCATCACGAGCCTGCGCCGAGCCGGAACCACGGTCCTACAGTGCGTCACCACGGCGGACGAGGCACGGCGGGCCGCCGATGCCGGGGCCGACGCGCTGATCGTGCAGGCGCCGGCCGCCGGGGGCCACTCGGCCACGCTCACCCCCGACCGGCCGCTCGCCCCCGCCGCCCTGCCCGACCTAATCGCCGCGGTACGCCGCGCCACCGCCCTGCCGACCGTCGCCACCGGCGGGATCGCGGCCCCCACCGACGTGGCCGACGTCCTACGGGCCGGGGCGGACGCCGCCATGGTCGGCACCGCGCTGCTGCGCACCGACGAGAGCGGGGCCTCCGCACCCCACAAGGCGGCGCTGGCGGACCCCGCCTTCGACTCCACCGTCCTCACCCGCGCCTTCACGGGACGGCCGGCCCGTGCCTTGCGCAACCACTTCACCGACCGGTACTCCGATCGCGCCCCGGCCGGCTACCCGGCGCTGCACCACCTCACCAGCGGGCTCCGCAAGGCCGCCACCGCGGCGGGCGACACGCGCCTGATCCACCTGTGGGCCGGAACCGGCTACCGAGAGGCCAGGATCGAACCCGTATTCCGCACCGTCGAGCGGCTGACCAGCCGACTCTGACAAGCACGGTCCATACGGCCCACCCGGCGTGTCCGCCCCGCCGGGTGCGTCCTACGGGCCTGCTCCACCACCGTTCTCCTTCGAAGGGCTCCCCGTGCTGATCCGACGAAACGTCCACGTCCGCGGCCTCGTACAGGGCGTGTACTACCGCGACACCTGCCGCCGGCTGGCCCGCGAGGCGGGCGTGAACGGATGGGTCCGCAACCTTGACAACGGCGACGTGGAAGCCGTCTTCGAGGGCTCACCGGACGGCGTACAGCGCCTGGTGAGCTGGGCCGCCGAGGGGCCGGGCGCCGCCGAGGTGACCGAGTGCGCCGTGGCCGCCGAGGACCCCGAAGGCGATCGCGATTTCCGCGTCCTGGACGACGCTCCGGCCGCGTAGCGCGCATTGCTCGCTCGGCGCGAACCGGCACCGTCAGGACGTGTAGCGCCGTTCCAGCTCCTCGTACTCGGCGCGGCGGACCGGCCCACTGGTCAGCTCATCGCGCGGCAGCAGCGGCGGGGCTTCGTCGAGCCGAACGGCCCGCCGGACAACCGGCGGACCGTCACGGGAGATCGAGGCTAGGAAGCGATCTTCCAGTTGCCGACCTCGCGGTGGGCGGAGTCGTGGACGGCGGAGCCGTCGCCGGGCTTCAGGTCGTAGTGGTGGAGGTTGCCGCCCCAGTAGCGCAGGATGCGGCCGAGTTCGGTGACGGTCCGGTCTTTGTCCTGCGGGGTCTCGATGTCGACTTCGAGTACGAACTTCACTTCGGTCGCCTCCGGCGTGCGCGGGAAAGGGGATCGGTACACGGGAAAGGAGCGGCTGGTGGCGCTCCCCCCGACCAGTACCTTCTATCGTTTCATTGAACTTGCTGTGGAGACTTCGACGCCGACTTTGCGAGCACGGCGGGCAGTTGTGCGGTGAAAGCCTCAAACAGCTCTGCCGTCAACCGCGAGGCTCGACCGGGGTGGGGCAGGGCGGGGGCGGAGTGGGGGTGTGTCCGGAAGGCGGGCTGGATAGGGTGCCGTGAAGGCAGGTTTGGCCTTGTTGACGACCGAAGAAGACCGGGGGAGCACACATGCAGAGTGAACTTTTCGCCTCGAAGAACATGGCTCAGCCCAGCACCGCGCCGGGGATGGTGCTGCAGAACGACAAGTGCGTGAAGTACGCGGTGAACGGAGAGTGTTACGCGCGGCAGGGCGCGATGGTCGCCTTCCGCGGCGACCTGCGGTTCGAGAAGAAGGGCCAGGGGGTCGGCAACTTCCTCAAGCGGCAGGTGACCGGCGAGGGGCTCTCCCTCATGACGGTCAGCGGCCAGGGCGAGGCGTGGTTCGCGCACGAGGCGGCCAACTGCTTCATCGTGGACATCGCCCCTGGAGACTCCCTGACCATCAACGGCCGCAACGTCCTGTGCTTCGACGCGGGCCTCCACTACGACATCGGCGTCGTCAAGGGCGCGGGAATGAGCGGCGGCGGGCTGTTCAACAGCGTCTTCACCGGCCAGGGCCGGCTCGCGGTGATCTGCGAGGGCACGCCCATCGTCATCCCCGTCTCGGCGCAGGCCCCGGTGTTCGTGGACACGGACGCGGTGGTGGGCTGGAGCGCGCAGTTGCAGACCTCGCTGCACCGCTCCCAGAGCATCGGCTCGATGATCCGGGGCGGCTCCGGCGAGGCCGTGCAGCTGCGGCTGGACGGGGAGGGCTTCGTGATCATCCGCCCGAGCGAGGCCCAGCCGACGCCCGTCAGCAACTAGTGCCGTGACCGGCAATGTTTGCCCGGAAGGAGCGTCGTCCGGTGCGTGCGATCGCAAGGCGGCCGGAAGTCCTTGATTGGGGTCTCCCCTGCTCGAACGAAGTTGAGAGCTTGGGGAAGGAGCTACCAGGGCTTTTGGCCAACGCGGCTGGGGGCACCCCCTGCTCGGAGAGCTTGGGGGAGTGCGTGCCGGGCGGCGCGACGGGGCAAAGCTTGCCGGGAGGGGCACTAGCGAACAGACAGCGACCGGCAGGCAGGGGGCGGGCCCGGGGAGCCCGCCTCCTCATGGTGTCGTCACTCCCAACCCGGCCTGCCGCGCCAGGCCCCACACCCGGTACGGCTTCGGCGGGGTGCGGGGGGCGGCGGGGGCGGTGTCGCGGGGCCCGGTACGTCAGACCGTGGCCAGACCTCCGGTGCGGGACAGTTCGCGGCGCAGGCGCATGAAGGGGCGGGGGCGGTTGGCGGCGAGAACGGCGGTGGTGACGCCGTCGCGCTCGTAGACGGCGAGGAAGCTGCGGTCCTCGGGCGCGCCCTCGACCAGCCGTACGGTGTCGTCCGGCTCCCGGTGTCCGGCGAGCTGAAGGCGGATGCCGTACTGGTCGGACCAGAAGTACGGCAGGGCCGTGTAGGTCTCCACGGTGGACCCGGCCAGCAGGTTTCTCGCGGCGACGGCGGGCTGTTCCATGGCGCTGGTCCAGTGCTCGGCGCGGCGTCCCGCGCTGCGGGCGACGTCGCCGACGGCCACGACGCCGGGCACCGAGGTCATACCGCCCGCGTCGCAGACCACGCCGTCGTCCAGCGGGATGCCGGAGCCTTCCAGCCAGCCGGTGGCGGGGCGTACGCCGATTCCCACGACGACCACGTCGGCGGGCAGATGTCTGCCGTCGGCGAGTTCGACCCAGGCGACCCTGCCCTGTCCGTCGCCGTGCAGCCCGCGCACCCCGGTGCCGGTGAGCAGGGTGACGCCGTGGTCGGTGTGCAGGTCGGCGCAGAACGCGGCCATCCGGTCGCCGAGTTGGGGCAGCAGCGGTTGTTCGGCGGCCTCGACGACGGTGACGTGGTGACCGAGCGTGGCGCAGGAAGAGGCCACTTCGGCGCCGATGAAGCCGGCGCCGATGACCACGACCCGCACCTGTCCCCGGCTCAGCTCCTCGCGGAGCGCGGCGGCGTCGTCGAGGGTGCGCAGGGTGTGCACCCCGTCGAGCGGCTCGCCCGGCAGCGTGCGGGGCACCGCGCCGGTGGCCAGGACCACGCCGTCCGCGGACAGCCTGCGGCCGTCCGAGAGCAGCACGGTGCGCTCGGGTGGGTCGAGCCCCTCGGCCCGGGTGCCCAGCAGCCAGTCGGCGTCCAGCTCGCCGATCTCCTCCGCGTCGGCGAGCGCGAGCCGTTCGGCGGTGAGGGCGCCGGTGAGGAATTCCTTGGACAGGGGCGGGCGGTCGTAGGGGCGATGGTGCTCCTCCCCTACGATCACCAGCCTGCCGTCGTATCCCTGCGAGCGCAGCGACATGGCGGCGTACAGTCCGGCGAGGGAGGCGCCGATCACGGTGATGGTCCTCATGCGGCTGTCCCCTGTCCGGCCTCGGCGGCCTGTGCGGTTTCTTCGGAGGCGACGTGTACCCACACGGTGCCGTCGAGCACGCTCACCGGGTGGGTACGAAGTGCGCGGCGGGCCGGGAGGCAGGTGGGGCTGCCGTTGCGCAGGTCGAATGAAGCCGCGTGCAGCGGGCATTCGATCAAACAGCCTTCGAGCCAGCCCTCGGAGAGCGAAGCGTCCTGGTGGGTGCAGGTGTCATCGACGGCGTACAGCTCACCGTCGGCGTTGAAGATTGCGATGGGAGGGTCGAGGTCGAGACGGACGGACTCACCAGCGGGCAGGTCCTCAAGGCGGCAGACGGGTATCACTGTGAATCACCTCGCGAGCGGGTTCTGCTGGAACCCCGGCCCGTCGTGGCCGGAGTATGCCGGGAAGCACTTCGCTACCATCCGAGTTCCGTATCGCGCACGATGGAGCGTGATGCGCAACAGAATCCAAGCGGGGAGGCTTCACGTCAAGCACTCGCCGATGACCTCCATCGATACTCCGGGGAGGGCGACGCACAGCCGCGCACCACGAACCGGGAACCACGACCAGGCCAGCAGGCGGTGACGTTGAGCAGATGAGCGAAAAGACGGAGGACACGGGATCGGTAAAGCAGCCGAGAGCCGCGGCCGGATCGGTCCAATCGGTGGACAGGGCCGTCAGCGTGCTGGAGATTCTCGCCCGGCACGGCGAGGCCGGAGTGACCGACATCGCCGAGGAGTTGGGCGTCCACAAGTCGACGGCGTTCCGCCTGCTGGGCGTGCTGGAGTCCAGGGGGCTGGTCTCCCAGGAGCAGGACCGCGGGAAGTACTACCTGGGTCCCGGCGTGCTGCGGCTGGCGGGCGCCGCGGCCTCGCGGCTGGACATCTCACAGGAGGGCGCGCCCGTCTGCCGTGAGCTGGCCGAGGACGTGGGCGAGACGGCGAACATCGCCATCCTCGACGACGACGCGGCCGTCAACATCATGCAGGCGCGCGGCGCCTCGTCGGTGACGGCGCAGAACTGGCTGGGCCGGCGTACCCCGCTGCACGCCACCTCCAGCGGCAAGACGCTGCTGGCGCACCAGCCCAAGTCGTTGCAGGAGAGCGTGCTGTCGCGCAAGCTGCCGCGGCTGACCGACCACACCGTCACCTCACCCGCCGAGCTGCGCGAGGAGCTGAAGGGCGTGGCCAGGACCGGGTTCGCGGTGGCCAGGGACGAGCTGGAGATCGGGCTGCACGCGGTCGCGGCTCCGGTGCGCGCCCACGACGGCAAGGTGATCGGGGCGATCAGCGTCTCGGGGCCGTCCTACCGGCTGGAGGAGGAGCGCCTCCAGGAGGTCGCCAAGCGCACGATGGCGGCTGCGCAGGACCTCTCGCGCCGCATGGGCTACGCCTATTGACACCTGCGGCATCACTTCCTGACGGGGCGTCAATCGTGCTCCGACCACCGACAAGTGCGGGTCCGGCCACGGCCGGACCCGCACTTCGCATTTCTGACGCCCCGTCATGAATCGCTGATCCACAACTCTTGACGCGGCCCGTCCGGCATTCTCAATATGTTCCTCATAGCGCAACCAGTCGTGCACTACGCAACAACTGCGAGGTCTGGGAATGCCACACGAGGTCCGCGCTGTCGTCACGATGAAGAAGGACGCCCCCGCTGAGGTGCAGACGGTCCTGGTACCGGACCCCGGCCCCGGCGAAGTCCTCGTATCCGTCCAGGCATGCGGCGTATGCCATACCGATCTGCACTACCGGGAAGGCGCTGTCAGCGACGAATTCCCGTTCCTGCTCGGCCACGAGGCCGCGGGCACCGTGGAGTCCACGGGCCCCGGCGTCACGGATCTGCGTCCCGGCGACCTCGTCGTGCTCGCCTGGCGCTCCCCCTGCGGCAGGTGCCGCGCCTGCCGCAAGGGCCGGCCGTGGTACTGCTTCGACTCCCGCAACGCCCGCCAGCCCATGACCCTGCTGGACGGCACCCCGCTGACCCCCGCGCTCGGCATCGGCGCCTTCGCCGAGAAGACGCTGGTCGACGCGGGCCAGGCCATCAAGATCGATCCCGCGGCGCGGCCCGAGGCCGCCGGGCTCATCGGCTGCGGCGTCATGGCCGGGTGGGGGGCCGCCGTGCACACCGGCGGCGTCTCCAACGGCGACACCGTCGCGGTCATCGGCTGCGGGGGTGTCGGCAACGCCGCCATCGCCGCCGCGTCACTCGCCGGAGCCCGCCGGGTGATCGCCGTGGACATCGACGACTCCAAGCTCGACACCGCAAGCCGCTTCGGCGCCACGCACAGCGTCAACTCGCGCGGCACCGACCCCGTCGAGGCCGTACGCCAGCTCACCGGCGGCCACGGCGCCGACCTGGTCATCGAGGCGGTCGGCCGCCCCGAGACCTACCTCCAGGGCTTCGCCATGCGCGACCTGGCGGGCGTCCTCGTGCAGGCCGGCGTGCCCGCACCCGGCGTCCGGATCGAGCTTCCGCTCCAGGAGCTGTTCTCCCGGGGCGGAGCCCTCAAGTCCTCCTGGTACGGGGACTGTCTGCCCAGCCGTGACTTCCCCGTACTGATCGACCTGTATCTCAGCGGCAAGCTCGACCTGGGCGCCTTCGTCACCGAGACGATCGCGCTGGACGAGGTCGAGATCGCCTTCGAGCGGATGCTGCGCGGCAAGGTCCTGCGATCGGTGGTGGTCCTGTGAACACTGTCCCTGCCGGTTCCGCGACCGGGGAGATCCCGTCCGCGGAACGGCGTACCGAGCGCGTCGTGATCATCGGCGCGGGAATCGTCGGCTGTGCGCTGGCCGACGAACTCACAGCGCGTGGCTGGAGCGACGTCACCGTCCTCGAACAGGGCCCGCTCGCCTCCCCCGGCGGGTCCACCTCCCACGCGCCGGGGCTGGTCTTCCGCACCAGCCCCTCCAAGACACTGACGGCCTACGCGGCCTACACCGTCGAGAAGTTCAGCTCGCTGCGGGTCGACGGGCGCTCCTGCTTCCTGCCGGTGGGCGGCCTGGAGGTCGCCGCGAGCGAGGAGCGCTGGCTGGACCTGCACCGCAAGGCCGGACTCGCCGCCTCCTGGGGCGTCCAGGGTGAACTGGTCGGCCCTGCTCGGTGCGCGGAGCTGTTCCCGATGCTCGACCCCGAGCGGGTGCTGGGCGGCTTCCACACCCCCGGCGACGGGCTGGCCCGTGCCGTACTGGCCTGCCACGCGCAGACAGCCCGCGCCCAGCGGCGCGGCGCCCGCTTCCTGGACCGGCACACCGTCACCGGCATCGAACGCGACGGCGGCCGGGTCACCGGCGTCGTCACCGACCGGGGCACCTTCCCCGCCGACCACGTCGTCTCGGCGGCCGGTTTCTGGGGCCCGGTCATCGGTGCCATGGCGGGCGTGGACGTCCCCCTGCTGCCCCTGGCCCACCAGTACGCGAAGACCGCACCGCTGCCGTCCCTGGCCGGATCCGGTGCGCGGGGCGGCGGCGGCCCGCACGGCGCCGAGGCCGTCCGGCCCATACTCCGCCACCAGGACCACGACCTCTACTACCGCGAACACCTCGACCCCTCGGGCGGCGCGGGCCGTATCGGCATCGGCACCTACGCGCACCGTCCCCTGCCGGTGGACCCCTACGCCGTGCCCGCCTACGACGAGGCACCCGTGATGCCCTCCTCGCTGCCCTTCACCGAGGAGGACTTCGCCCCCAGCTGGGCGGAGACCGGCCGCATGCTGCCCCAGCTGGCCGCCTCCCGGGTGGGCGAGGGCTTCAACGGCGTCTTCTCCTTCACCCCCGACGGCATGCCGCTGCTGGGTGAGTCCCGTGCGCTGCGGGGCTTCTGGCTCGCAGAGGCCGTGTGGGTCACCCACTCCGCCGGTGCCGCGCGCGCCGTGGCGGAGTGGATGACCGACGGCCGCACCAGCGTCGACGCGCACGAGTGCGACCTGCACCGCTTCGAGAAGGCCCAGCGCTCCCCCGCGTATGTGCGCGACCGCGGCGAGCGCGGCTTCGTCGAGGTCTACGACGTCATCCACCCCCTCCAGCCCCCCGAGCGGCCCCGGCCGCTGCGCACCAGCCCCTTCTACCCGCGCGAGCGCGAACTGGGCGCCTACTTCCTGGAGTCCGGCGGCTGGGAGCGCCCGCACTGGTACGAGGCGAACGCGCCCCTCGTACGGGACCTGGGCATTCAGGTGCCCGAGCGGGACGCCTGGACCGCACAGCACTGGTCGCCGATCGCCGCCGCCGAGGCGAAGGTCACCCGCGAGAAGGTCGCGCTCTACGACATGACACCGCTGCGCAGGCTGGAGGTCACCGGCCCCGGGTCGCTCGACTTCCTCCAGCGCATGACCAGCAACAACCTCAACAAGCGGGTCGGCGCCGTCACCTACACCCTGCTCCTGGACGAGACCGGCGGCATCCGCAGCGATCTGACGGCTGCCCGGCTCGGCCCCGACCGCTGGCAGCTCGGCGCCAACACCCCCGCCGACCTCGACTGGCTCATCCGCCGCGCTCCCGAGGGCGTACAGGTACGGGACATCACCTCCGGCACCTGCTGCGTCGGCGTCTGGGGCCCGCTCGCCCGCGAGCTCGTCCAGCCGCTGACACCCGCCGACTTCTCCCACGGGGCCTTCGGCTACTTCAAGGCCCGCGAGACCTACATCGGCCACGTCCCCGTCACCGCGCTGCGCCTGAGCTATGTGGGCGAGCTGGGCTGGGAGCTGTACGCCGACGCCGATGTGGGGCTGCGGCTGTGGGACACCCTGTGGGAGGCCGGGCAGCGGCTCGGGGTCATCGCGGCCGGGCGCTCCGCCTTCAACAGCCTCCGGCTGGAGAAGGGGTATCGCGCCTGGGGTACCGACATGAGCGCCGAACACACCCCGGAAGAGGCGGGAGTCGGCTTCGCCGTACGGCCCGCCAAGGGCGACTTCACCGGGCGCGAAGCGCTCGCCGCGCTCGACGCTCCCGCGCGGCGGCTGGTGTGCCTCACCCTCGACGACCCGGCGGCGGTCGTCATGGGCAGCGAACCCGTCCATGTCGACGGCGTCCCCGCCGGGTATGTGACCAGTGCGTCCTACGGGTACAGCGTGGGGCGGTGTGTGGCCTACGCGTGGGTCCCCGCGGGGGCGGCTTCCCCCGGGACACCGGTGCATGTGGAGTACTTCGGCGAGAAGGTCTCCGCGACGGTTGCGGCTGAGCCGCTTTTTGATCCTGAGATGGCCCGGATCCGCTGCTGAGCGCTCCGCGGGAAGTGCTGGGCGCTCCGCGGGAAGTGCCGGGCGCTCCGCGGGAAGTGCCGGGGGTCGTCGTTCGGCTGCGACCGGGTCGAGGCTGGTCGCTCCCACGCGGCGGAGCCGCATATGGCACAGCCCCGCGCCCCTTCGGGGCACGAAGGGTCCGGGGCCGGAAACAGGGAGGCTCGCATGAAGACGAACCGCGACATCATCGTCATCGGCCTCGGCGGCATGGGAAGTGCCGCCGCCTACCACCTCGCGGCCCGCGGCCACCGCGTGCTCGGCCTGGAGCGCTTCGGGCCCGCCCACAACCGGGGTTCGAGCCACGGCGGCTCCCGCATCACCCGCCAGTCCTACTTCGAAGATCCCGCCTACGTTCCTCTCCTCCTGCGTTCCTACGAGCTGTTCGAGAAGCTGGAGCGCGACACCGGCCGCGACATCGCCACCCTGTGCGGCGGCGTCATGCTGGGCCGCCCCGACAGCCGTACCGTCGCGGGCAGCCTGCGCTCGGCCCGGCAGTGGGGGCTCCCCCACGAACTGCTGGATGCCAAGGAGGTGCGCCGCCGCTTCCCGACGCTGACGCCGGGCGACGACGAGGTCGCGCTGTATGAGGAGCGGGCCGGCTTCGTACGGCCCGAGGCGACGGTCACGGCGCATGTGCGGCTCGCGCTCCAGGCGGGCGCCGAGCTGCGGTTCGAGGAGCCGGTGACCCGATGGGAGGTGCTGCCCGGCGGCAAGGGCGTACGCGTACACACGGCCGACGACGTCTACACGGCCGGGCATCTGGTGGTGTGCCCGGGTGCCTGGGCACCGCGGCTGCTGGCGGATCTCGGCGTCAGCTTCACCATCGAGCGGCAGATCATGTACTGGTTCCATCCGCGCGGCGGCACCGTGCCGTTCGAGCCGGGGCGGCATCCCATCTACATCTGGGAGGACGCCGAGGGCGTCCAGATCTACGGCTTTCCCGCCATCGAGGGCCCGGACGGCGGCGCGAAGGCCGCCTTCTTCCGCAAGGCCGGCGACTGCGATCCCGAGACCATCGACCGCACCGTCCACGACGAGGAGACCGCCGCGATGGCCGCGCAGTTGGCACCCCGGCTGCCCCAGCTTCCCGGCAGCCTGCGCAAGGCTGTGACCTGCATGTATACGACGACACCCGACGAACACTTCGTGCTGGCCCGGCACCCGGGGCACCCGGAGGCGGTGACCGTGGCGTGCGGGTTCTCCGGGCACGGCTTCAAGTTCGTCCCCGTGATCGGCGAGATCGTCGCCGACCTGGCGCTCAACGGCACCACCGAGCACCCCATCGCCCTGTTCGACCCGCTCAGGCGGTTCGGCACACCCGGTCAGTCCGACCCGCTCAGCCAGTCCGCGACTCCCGAGGGAGATACCACGACATGACGACCGCCGTCGGCAGTCTGCTGGCGACCCTGCCAGGACACCGCTACACCGATCCGGAGACCTTCCGGCGAGAGCAGGAGCGCATCTTCGAGACCGACTGGTACTGCGCCGTCCGCGCGGCCGACCTGGACAAGCCGGGCGCCTACCGCACCGTCCAGGTGGGCCGGGAGAGCGTGCTGGTGACCCGCAACCGGCGAGGCGAGCTGCGGGCCTTCTTGAACGTGTGCCGGCACCGGGGCGCCCGGCTGTGCACGGCGGAGTCGGGCGAGGTGCGGCGCAGCCTCCAGTGTCCGTACCACGCCTGGACGTACGACCTGGACGGCAAGCTGACGGCAGCGCCGAACCTGACGCGGATGCCGGATGTGGACCGCGCCCAGTACGGGCTGCACACCGTGCACCTGCGCGAGTGGCTGGGCTACGCCTGGGTGTGCCTGGCCGGTGAGCCGCCCTCGTTCGAGGAGACGGTGATGGGCGACGTGGCCGACCGGCTGGGCGGCACGGACGTCATCGGGCACTACGGCATCGAGGCGCTGGCGCTGGGCAAGCGGCACGTCTACGACGTCGCGGCCAACTGGAAGCTGATCATCGAGAACTTCATGGAGTGCTATCACTGCGCCACCATCCATCCCGAACTGACCGAGGTGCTGCCGGAGTTCGCCGACGGGTTCGCCGCCCAGTACTACGTCGGGCACGGGCCGGAGTTCGCCACCGAGGCGGAGGGCTTCACCGTCGACGGCAGCGCGGGCTTCGAGCGGCTGCCGGGCGTGCCCGACACACACGACCGCCGCTACTACGCCATCACCATCCGCCCGCAGGTCTTCGTCAATCTGGTGCCCGACCATGTGATCGTGCACCGGATGTTCCCGATGGCCGAGGACCGTACGGTCGTGGAGTGCGACTGGCTCTACGCGCCGGAGGTCGTCGCGGCGGGCGCCGATGTCTCACATTCGGTGGAGCTGTTCCACCGCGTCAACCTCCAGGACTTCGACGCCTGTGAGCGCACCCAGCCGGCCATGGCCTCCCGCGCCTACCGGGACGGCGGGGTGCTGGTGCCCAGCGAGCACCACATCGGCGAGTTCCACGAGTGGGTCACGGCCCGGCTCACCGAGGAGAGCTGAGCCGGGCCCGATGCCGGCCCCCGGCAACAGCCACCACCTGGCTCCCGCCTTTCCCGGCCGTGCCCCCTGGGGCACGGCCGGCATGTCGCGGGCCTGGCAGCGGGGTCGAGCGCGACCACGTCCCCGGCTACTTGCGCTACGGGTCAGCGCGGGCGGCCGGGGATGCCGGGGCGGCGCTGCCAGGGGCGAGGGCCGGAGGGTGGGCGGTAGTCGACGCCCATGGCATCCAGGCGGGCGTAGTGGGCCTCTTCGAGACGGCGCTCGAAGTCGGCGAAGTCCCGCTCCGCGGCGGGTTCCAGCTGCGACCACGCCACCTCGGCGACCGCGGCCAGCCGGGGAAAGACCTGGTAGTCCACGCGCTGCGGGCTCTCGGTGCACTCGCTCCACAGGTTGGCCTGGATACCGAGGACGTGCCGCGCCTGGGGCGTGTCCGCCAACTCGGGCGGCAGCGGCTCGAAGTGGTAGACGTCCCGCAGGGTCTGGACGTACCCGAGCGGCATCGGCTCGTCCTCGCCCCCGTCCTGACGGCGGTCCAGATACAGCTCGTGTTCGGGACACATCACCACGTCGTGGCCGGCGCGAGCCGCGGTGACCCCACCGTCGTAGCCGCGCCAGGACGAGACGGCGGCGCCCTCGGTGAGGCTGCCGCCCGGAAAGCCGTCCTCCAGTACACCGCCCTCCAGGATCTCGTCCCAGCCGATGAGCCGCCGCCCGCGCGCGGCGAGCCAGCGGTCGAAGTGCCGTGTGAACCAGCCCTGTAGGGCGTCCTCACCGGACAGCCCCTCGGCGGTGATACGGGCCTGCGCCGTGGCCGATTCGCGCCACTGGTCCTTCTTGCACTCGTCCCCGCCGACGTGGATGAACGGTGCGGGGAACAGGTCGAGGACTTCCTCCAGCACCTCCTCGTAGAAGCGGAGGGTGGCATCGGACGGCGACAGCAGATGGAGGTTCATTCCCCAGTGGCCCGGCACCTCCAGCTCTGTCGTATCCGCCACATCGGTGCAGCCCAGCTCGGGGTAGGCGGCGAGAGCGGCCGACGAATGGCCCGGGACATCGATCTCGGGTACGACGGTGATGTGCCGCTCGGCGGCGTAGTCGACGATCTCGCGGATGTCGTCGTGGGTGTAGTAGCCCCCGTGCGGACGGGCGTCCCAGAGCGTGGAGGCACGGTGTCCGATCTGTGTACCGGTGCGCCACGCGCCGACCTCGGTCAGCCGGGGGTGACGCGCGATCTCCAGACGCCAGCCCTGGTCGTCCGTCAGGTGGAAGTGCAGCACGTTCAGCTTGTGCGCGGCGAGCTGGTCGATGACGCGCAGCACGCCGTCCTTGGGCATGAAGTGCCGGGCGACATCCAGCATGAAGCCCCGCCAGGCGAAGCGGGGTTCATCGCCGATGTGGGTGGGGGCGAGGCGCCAGGGGCCCCAGGCTCCGGCCCGCCGGTAGGCGCGGGGCGGCAGCAGTTGGCGCAGGGTCTGGGCTGCCCAGAAGACCCCGGCCGCGCTGCCGCCCGTGAGGTGAATACGGTCGGCGGTGACGTCGAGCCGGTACGCCTCGGGGGCCAGGCCGTCGTCAAGGCTCAGCTCAACGGCGCCCCCGCCGCCTTCTTCCCGTGGCGCCCAGCCCTGGAGCCAGTCGGCGACTCCTTCGGTGCCGGGAGCGGCCCGCAGCACAGTGCCGCTCCCCCATACGAACTCCTCGCCGTCCTCGCTCACTTCGCTGACGACACGCGGAATCACCGCACTCATACCCCGCCCCTGCCTTCCGTTTCCACCGGCACTCGCCCTTCGGCCCTTCAGTCCTTGACCGCTCCGCCGAGCCCCGACACCAGCCTGCGGTGCACGGCGATGAAGAAGATCAGCACCGGCAGCGTCATCACCGTCGAGGCCGCCATCACGCCGCCCCAGTCGGGGGTTTCCTCGTCGAAGAAGACCAGGAGTGCCATCGGCAGCGTCTGGTTCTCGGTCGCGCTGATGATGAAGGTCTGCGCGAACAGGAAGTCGTTCCAGGTCGCGATGAACGAGAAGACGCTCGTGGCGACGAGCCCAGGCAGTACCAGGGGGAAGAGGATCTGCCACAGGAAGCGCTTCCTGCTCGCGCCGTCGAGGTACGCCTGCTCCTCCAGCGAGTCCGGCACCGCGCGTACGAACCCCCGCAGCATCCAGATGGCGAAGGGCAGCGAGAAGGCGATGTGCGGCAGGATCAGCGAGCCCAGGGAATTGAGCGTGCCGAAGTCCCGCATCAGGAAGAACATCGGGATGGTCAGCGCCTCGATCGGCACCATCTGGGCGGCCAGGAAGAGGATCAGCAGCGTCGTGCGCAGGCGGAAGCGGAACCGCGTCACAGCTGTCGCGGCGAGAAAGGCGATCAGCGCGGAGGCGACGACCACGCACAGCGCCACGATCACACTGTTGGCGAAGTACCGCCCCAGCTCCTCCTGTTCGAAGACCCGCCGGAAGGAGTCCAGCGTGGGCTTCAGCGTCCACGGCATCGGCCGTTCGGACTGCACCTCGTCCGAGGGCTTGAAGGCGGACAAGATCATCCAATACAGCGGAAAGGCCACCAGCAGCCCGATCAGTACGGCTGCGCACTCCGCCACCAGTCGCCAGGGCTTCCGCACCCGGCGCCGCCGAGCGGGTGCGGCCCGCCGCGCGCCCCGCTGTTCCACACTGCTCACGACGGTGCTCACAGCTCCTCTCCCTTCCGGCGCAGCAGCCACAGATAAACAAGTGTGAACACGAAGAGGAGCAGCAGCATCACCACTCCGATCGCGGATCCGAGGCTGTACTCGGAAGAAGCAAAGGCCTTTTGATATGCGTACACGTTCAGCACCATGTTCTGGCCCGCGATGCCGCCGCCGCCCGTCATCACATAGATCTGGGTGAAGACCTTGAAGTCCCAGATGATCGACTGAATGGTGACCACGATGAGAATCGGCCGCAGCAGCGGAGCCATCACGCTGCGCCAGATCCGCCAGGTGCCGGCGCCGTCCAGCGAGGCGGCCTCCAGCAGCTCCTGCGGAATGGCTCGGATTCCCGCGTAGACGGTCACCATCACCAGCGGGAAGGAGCACCAGACCACTTCGAAGAGGACGAGTGCGAACGAGCTGTAGCGGCCATAGGTCCAGGCGAAGTCACCCAGCCCCAGCACCTTGTTGACGGGCCCGAAGTCGGGATCGAAGAGGAAGACCCACACCGTGGACCCGGTGATTCCCGGGGTGGCCCAGGCGCCGATCGCGGCCACCATCAGCACCAGCCGGGGGAAGGCCCGTATCCGGCTGAGCAGTACGGCCAGGGAGCAGCCCATCAGCACCGTGCCCAGCACGCAGGCCGCGGCGAAGAGGACGGTGGCCACCAGGACATCCCAGAACTCGCCGTCGGCGAACAGCTCGGCGTAATTCGCGAATCCCTGCCAGGTGGCGGGCTCGCCGCCGCTCACCTGGGCCTGCCTGTACTCCATCATGGAGATCAGGCCGAGCTGGTAAATGGGATAGACGAGCAGCCCCGCCAGCACCACCAGGGCCGGGGCGAGGTAGATCCAGGGCGTCCTGCGGGGGTAGCGGCGCAGCGGTGGCCGCCGCCGGTTCGCCCGTTTCCCGGGCGGAACCCCGGGCTGGTGGTCCACGGCCGGAACGGCGGCGGTCACTTGACTCACTTGCGCTTTACCTCACTGGTTCTTGCTGAATATCTTGTTCATCTTTTTCTCTGCGTCGCCCGCGGCTGCCCCCACCTTCTTCTTGTTGGTGATGACTTCCTGGAACATCGTGGGAAGCACCAGCGAGGCGTCGATCTCATTCCAGCCGGGGCTGACGGGAACAAAGCGCGTCTTGGCATCCAGAGTCTTCGCGAAGGGCTCGAAGAAGGGCTTTCCCCTGGTGGCCTTGTCCCGGACATCGGAGAAGGTCGGCAGGAAGCCCATGGCCTTGTGCATCTCTCCCTGGGTGCGCTTCCCCGCAAATTCCTTCATCAGGCCGACGGACAGAGTCCGGTGCGAACTGGACTTCATCACACCGATGTTGTTGCCCCCGGCGAAGGCGGGCGCGATCGATCCCTTTTTCTTGCCGGGCAGCGGAACGACCCCGTACTTGCCCTTTACCTTGCCGTCGTCCATCACCTGACGGCTGAAGTCACCGCCGACGACCATCCCGGCCTTGCCGTTCGCGAACGCGTCGGTGGCCTCGGTCCCGTCCCACTTGGCGCACTTACGGGCGGGGCAGTTGTCGTCCTTGAAGAGGGAGCTGTACTCCTCGATTCCCTTGCGCGCCGCCTCGCTGTTGATGGTCGAGTCGTAGGTCTTCGCGCCCACTCTCGCCATATCGCCGCCGTTCGCCCAGACATACGGCATCGCGACGAACGTATTGGCACCACCCACGGCCATCCCGTACATGTCGGGCTTGGCGGACCTGACCTTCTTCGCGGTCTCGCGGACCTCTGCGAGTGTCTTGGGCGGCTTGAGGCCCAGCTCCTTGAAGACGTCGGTGCGGTAGTAGAGCGCCCTGACACCGACGTAGAACGGGGCGCCGTACAGCTTGTCGTCCACCGTCACGGACTCCTTGGCCGTGGCGTCGGTGTCGACGATGGAGGTCCAGCGCTCAACCTCCCAACTCACGTCCTCAAGCGCGCCGTCCTTGACATATCCGGCCGTGTCCGTATTGCCGTACTCGATCACATCGGGCGCCGACTCGGGGTCGTTGAGAGCGCCTTTCAGCTTCGCGGCGCGGGTCTCCGCCGCGATATACCGCACGTCGACCTTGACGTCGTCGTGCTTCTTCTCGAAGCGGTCGACGGCGCGGGCGATGACCTTTTGCTTGGGTTTGTTGTTGAGCTCCTTGAAGAGCCAGACACGCACCGTACCGGTCTTCTCGTCCTTCCCCGACCCACCGTCCGAGGACTTCGGGGCGCAGCCGACAGCCAGCAGACTCGCCAGCCCCAATGCCGCAGTTAAGGCAGACAGCCGCCGCCACACAGGCGCGTTCATGATGTGACCTCCTGCCTCGTATGCCGCGAAGTGCGCAACATAAGTATCGTGTTGAACAAGGTGTGCAGGAGGCTACGAGAGCAACTCCGCCGCCCACAATAGCCGTTGACCATTCCGTGACCCCACTCCCCGAGGTCCTGTGCCAAAACTCCGGGGAGCGTCACGTTCGCCCGATCGGATCGCGTAGGACGTGGGCGGATGCCGGAATTGGGGGGCTGTGCGGGGCCGACTGCCTGCCGAGCAGCCCTTATTCGCCCTCGGCCGTGAATCGGCGTATCCATTTGTGCGCCGTGGTGTGCGATATGCCTATCTCGGCCGGAACCTGTGCGACTGTCCGGCCGGAACAGAGAGTGGTCGGCCAGTGGCTGTCCGCCTTGATCGGCCAGTCGGGCATTACGGGTGCCTCTATGGCTTTCATCAAGACGGAGTGGGTCATGCCGAGGCGGGTTCGAAAGCCCGGATCTTGTGGAAAGTGCCGTCGCGGAACATCGCGAACAGCACGCTGCCGCGGTGGCGGGCAAGGCGGCGGAGAGCTTGCGTATGAATCTTTCTGTGGTCTCTACCTTTGTCGTAATAGGTACGGGAGGAAGAATCGTGCAGGGCGGCGAACGCGGACAGGATCACGGCCCGTTAATCTGTCTGTTTCCGCCTCGGGGCGCGGTGTTCACCATGGATCAAGGTGCCGGGGATTTCGTCGTCGAGGATGCCCGTGCCCGGGGCCGCGACGGTCTGTTCTTCGAGCGCGCCGAAGACGTCGCCGGCCAGCCGCGCCGCCATGCGCGGGGCGGAGTGTCTTGGGGAGTGTCTTGACTTGGGCCCCGGGCCCCGCTGACCCGTCCGCAGCCCGCGCGGATGCGGGAGCGGGCTCGGGTCAGCGGTCGGTCTCGTGCGGCCGGACGAGCAGGTCGGCTTGGGCACGAGTGCGGGCGATGCGGACGGCGTTGGCCTGGTCGGGACCGTGGGCCCAGGCGCGGGCGCGCTCCGGCGGCTTGCCGTAGGCGATGTGGCGCTCGACCAGGCGGCTGAGCCGCACGTCCTCCCCGGGCTCGACGTACCAGACCTCGTCCAGGAGCGGACGCACCCGCGACCAGGGCCCCTCGTCCAGCAGCAGGTAGTTGCCCTCGGTGATCACCAGGGAGGTGTCCGGGCCGAGGGCGATCTCGGCGGCCAGCGACTCCTCGAACTCGCGGTGGAAGCGCGGCGCGTACACCGTCTCGCCGGTGGCCGCCGCCTCGTGGAGGCGGGCCAGCAGCGCCGCGTAGCCCGCGGCGTCGAAGGTGTCGGGGGCACCCTTGCGGTCGCGGCGGCCCAGCGCGGTCAATACCTCGTTGGACAGGTGGAAGCCGTCCATGGGCAGCAGGCC
Source organism: Streptomyces sp. NBC_01775 (assembly GCF_035917675.1). Lineage (NCBI taxonomy): Bacteria > Bacillati > Actinomycetota > Actinomycetes > Kitasatosporales > Streptomycetaceae > Streptomyces > Streptomyces sp. NBC_01775. The sequence continues at coordinate 1,160,750 of NZ_CP109104.1, forward strand.
CGTACCGGGGCCCAGCTCGCTCACCAGTGCGTGGGCCAGCGTGCTCTTGCCGGCGCCGGGGGCTCCCGTGATGCCGAGGACCGCGCGGCCCGGCCGGTCCCGCAGGGCGCGGGCCCGGCCGAGGAGCGCGCCCGGCGCGGCCTCGGCGGGTGGTTCGGGTGGTTCAGGTGCGTGGTCGGGCATCGGTGCAGGTTAGCCGTCCTGCCGCTCGCGCACTTCGCTGCGGAGGTTCGCGGTCGAGTGGGACCGGGGGCTCGTGGCCGGCCGGTGCGGGGGCGTGGTTGAGTGGCGGGCGTCAGCACGCCAACGGCGGCAGCACGCCCCGCACCATCCGGAGTCACCCCCATGAGCAGCACACCTCGCCCGGCCCCGGCCCAGGCCCTCGCCGAGGCGAAGCTGGTGGTCTTCGACTGTGACGGGGTGCTGGTCGACACCGAGCGGATCGGACCCGAGGTGGTCGCGGCGATGACGACCGAGGTGGGCTGGCCCCTCACCCCGGACGACGTACGCGAGCTGTTCCTCGGCACCCCCGAGCCGTATCTGCTCGCGGAGGTACGGGCGCACTCCACGGTGCCCGTCGACGAGAGCTGGCTGGCCGACTACCGCGCGCGGGTCGCCGCCGCGTTCGACGCCGCGCCGCACACGATGCCCGGTGTCCCCGCGCTGCTGGACGCGCTCGACGCACGCGGCCTGCCGTACTGCGTCGCCTCCAGCGGCAGCCACAGCCGCATCCGCCACTCCTTGACGGCCACCGGCTTGTGGGAGCGCTTCGCGGGGCGGGTCTTCAGTGCCGAGGACGTGGCGCACGGGAAGCCCGCTCCCGATCTGTTCCTGTACGCGGCGGCCGAGTGCGGCACCGCACCGTCGCGCTGCCTGGTCATCGAGGACAGCCCGGCCGGGGTGCGGGCCGCGCTGGCAGCCGGCATGCCCGCTCTCGGCTACACGGGCGGGCCCACCCCCGCCGACTGGCTGGCCGACGCCACCCACGGCGTCACCGACGATCTGCGCGCCCTGATTCCGCAGGGCTGACCCTCCGGCCCGCTCCTTCGGGCGCCCCGGCTCAGGAGGACGCTTCGGATTCCTCGGCCCCGGCCCCGGCCCCGCTCTCGGCCCCGGCCCCCGCCTCGCTCTCGGTCTCGGGGACCAGCACGTCGCGGGGCAGGGCGTGCAGCGTGCGCAGTGCGCGGAGGAAGCCCTCCCGGTCCGCCGGGGTCAGCCGCTCCAGCAGGCGCTCCTCGCGCTGCTGGATGTCGCGCCGGGCCGCGTCGCGCAGCCGCCGTCCGGCAGGGGTCATGGAGAGCAGCCGTACCCTGCGGTCGTCCGGGTCGGCGCGGCGTTCGATCAGTCCGCGCTCCTGGAGGCCGTCGAGCACACCGATGATGCGGGTCTTGTCCGCGCCGACGGCCCGTGCCAACGCGTTCTGGCTGCGCACCGGGTCCTCGTCCAGCCGGGAGAGCACCACATACGCCCACATCGTCAACCCGTGCTCGCGCAGCACCGGTTGTTCGGCCGCCATCAGGGCGCGCCCCAACGGCACCATCATCGCCGCGAGGTCCGGCCGCCGCTCACCGTCGTGTGCCGCGCCCTCCCGCGCGATCCTCTCCTCCGTCATGGCCTCAAGGTACGCCGGATCAGAAAATACGCGTGGACTTACGATAGGCACACGCTTACTGTTTCGTCATGACGCTACCCCGGTCCACCGACCCTGTGGACTCCGAAATCGTGGAACTCGACAGACGCGCGGTGACCGCCGCCGCCCGGCTCGTCGCCCGGGTCTCCAGTGCCGACCTCGGGCGGGCCACGCCCTGCGCCGGGTGGACGCTGGATGACCTGCTCGCCCATATGACCGCCCAGCACCACGGGTTCGCCGCCGCCGCGCGGGGCGAGGGCCGGGATCCGGCGGTGTGGCGGCCCGTACCCACCGACGATCCCGTGGGGGCGCACGCCGCCGCCACCGACGCCGTTTTGGAGGCGTTCGCGGCGGAGGGGGTGCTCACCCGGTCCTTCGACCTTCCCGAATTCGGCCCCGGCGCACGCTTTCCCGGCGCGCGGGCGGTCGGCTTCCACCTCGTCGACTACGTGGTGCACGGCTGGGACGTCGCGCGCGCCCTCGCTCTCCCCGACGAAGTCGATGCCGAGGTCGCCGCCGCCGCGCTGCGGGTGGCCGAAGCCGTGCCCGACGGGCCCGCACGCCTCGAAGAGGGCGCCGCCTTCCGGCCGGGGCTGCCCGTCACCGGCGAAATGGGCCCGCTGGACCGGACGCTGGCCCTCCTCGGACGCTCACCCGGCTGGCCCGGATGAAGTTGGCGGCGATCAGGTCTTGACCGAGGTCGGCCACCCCCGACCGGTACTGATGTTGTGGGGTAGCACAATGACCCGTACTACGACGTCGGGGGAAGGAGATTGATGACCACGCGCTTCGAGGTGCCCGGCCTCAGAGAGCCCGTCGAGATACTCGTCGACCGCTGGGGCGTGCCCCATCTGTACGCCGGCTCGCGCGCCGACCTCTTCCTGGCGCAGGGCTTCAACGCGGCCCGCGACCGCCTCTTCCAGCTGGACCTGTGGCGCCGCCGGGGCCTGGGGCTGCTCGCCGAGGTGCTGGGCGAGCGCTACGTCGAACACGACCGCGCCGCACGGCTGTTCCTCTACCGGGGCGACATGGCGCTGGAGTGGTCCGCGTACGGACCGGGCACCGAGGAGATGGCCCGCTCGTTCGTCGCGGGCATCAACGCGTATGTGACCCTGTGCCGCGACACCTCCGGCGCTGGGGCGGATCTCACGCCCCCCGAGTTCGCGCTGCTGGGGTACGGGCCCGCCCTGTGGGACCCGGCGGACGTGGCCCGGATCCGCAGCCACGGCCTCTTCTACAACCTGCACGACGAGGTGCGGCGCGCCCTGACGCTCCGCGACTTCGGGCCCGGGGCCGAGGAACTGCGCAAGGTCCGCGAGCCCCACCGCCCGCTCAACGTCCCCGAGGGGCTGGACCTGGACGTCATCCCGGACGACGTGCTGCGCGTGTACGACATGGCGACGACAGCGCCCTGGTCGCCGAACGCGCCCCGCCAGGGCCTGGACGGCAGCAACAACTGGGTGCTCGGCCCCTCCCGCACCGCGACCGGCCGCCCGCTGCTGGCCAACGACCCGCACCGGCCGGTCACCCTGCCCTCGCTGCGCTACCTCGCGCATCTGTCGGCGCCGGACCTGGAGGTGATCGGCGCGGGCGAACCGGCGCTGCCCGGCGTCTCGATCGGCCACAACGGGCACATCGCGTTCGGCTTCACGATCTTTCCCGTCGACCAGGAGGACCTGTACGTCTACCGCACCCATCCCGACGACCCGCGCTCCTACGCGTACGGGGACGGCTGGGAGCGGATGACCCGGGTGACCGAGCCGATCCCCGTACGGGGCCAGGAACCGGTGGAGGCCGAGCTGTGGTTCACCCGGCACGGGCCCGTCATCCGCGAAAGCCCCGAGCGGCAGGCCGCGTTCGCGGTGCGGGCCGCCTGGCTGGGGCCCGGCATGGCGCCGTACCTGGGCAGCGCGGGCTACATGGACGCGCGGACCCCGGACGCCTTCACCGAGGCGATGCGCGACTGGGGCGCCCCCGGTGAGAACCAGGTGTACGCGGCCCCCGACGGCACCATCGGCTGGCGCCCGGCGGCCCGGGTGCCGGCCCGGCGCGGCTGGGACGGGACGCTGCCGGTGCCGGGCGACGGGCGGTACGAGTGGGACGGCTTCCTCGCCCCGGAGGACCTGCCGCAGGTGCGTGACCCGGAGGACGGCTGGTTCGCCACGGCCAACCAGCTGAACCTGCCGCCGGATTACCCCCACGAGAAGCGCCCGGTCACCTTCGACTGGTACGCGCCGACCCGCTACGAGCGCTGCGCCGAGGTTCTCGCGGAGGGCCGGGAGTGGACGGCACGGGACTGCGTACGGCTCCAGACCGACCACGTCAGCCTCCCGGCCCGCAGGATCCTGCCGCTGCTGGCGGACCTGGAGAGTGCGGAGCCGCGGGTGCGCGTGGGCTTGGGACTGCTGCGCGGCTGGGATGCCACCCTCTCGGCGGACTCGGGGGCCGCGGCCCTGTTCGAGGTGTGGTTCCGCCGTCATCTGCGTCCCGCACTGCTGCGGCGCGCGCTGCGCCCGCTCGTCGGGGCCGATCGGCTGGAGGAGGCGCTGGAGCGGGTGCTGCCCTCTGAGGGCTCGTCGGCCGATCCCCGGGTGGATCTGCTGCTGCTGTCCGCGCCGGATCCGCACGGTGAGCTGGGCCCGCTGCTGCTGGAGAGCCTCGGCGAGGCGGTGGACGCCGTGACCGGGCTGCTGGGTGACGACCCGTCGGACTGGGAGTGGGGCACGCTGCACCGCGCCGAGCTGCGGCATCCGGTGGCCGCGCTGCTGCGCGAGGCCGGTGCCGGAGACGGGGCTCAGGCCGGTGCCGGTGCCGGTGCCGCCGAGGTTCCCGGCTGGTGCGGCCTTGGGCCGCTGGCGCGTGGCGGCAGCGGGGACACGGTGGGCGCCGCGGCGTACCTGCCGGACTTCCGGCAGAACGGAGGTGCGAGCTTCCGGATGGTCGTCGACGTCGGGGAGTGGGACGCCTCGCTGGTGATGAACTCCCCCGGTCAGTCCGGCGATCCGCGCAGCGCGCACTACGCGGACCTTTTCCCGGCCTGGGCGGCCGACGAGGCGTTCCCGCTCGTCTACACCCGCTCCCGGGTACGCGAGGAGACAGCGACGACCATCTGGCTGACGCCGCCCTGACCGGACCGGAGCTGCCCTGACCGGCCCCGGGGCGAACGGGCCGGTCACGGGCGCCGTTACTTCCCGTGGCCGCCACGGGCGAGGGTCTTGGGGCAGTGCGAACCACCGGGGCCGTGCGAGCTGCGGGAACCGTGCGCGGCGTGGGAGCCACGAGAGGTGTGCGAGCTGCGGGAGCCGTGCGAGGCATGTGAGCCGTGGGAAGCGTGGGTGCCGTGCGAGCCGTGGTGGAAGGGGCAGCCGCCCTTGGAGGGCTGCTTCGCGCGGGCCTTACGGGCACGCTCGTGCCAGGCGTGGGCGCGCGCCTCGTGGGTCGCGTCGCTGATGACGGCCATGAGCCCGCCGAGGATGGCGACGTTCTTGCCGAGGTGGATCTGGTGGCTCGCCCGATCACCCTCGTCCTCGTGCTCCCAGAAGGGGTGCCCGGCCAGCGTCGTCGGGATCAGCGAGGCGGCCAGCGCCAGCGCCGAGAGCCGGGGCAGCTTGCCGAGGGTGAGCATCGCGCCCGCCGCGGCCTGCACGCCGGCGTTGATCCGTACGAGCAGCACGTCGTTGTCCGGCAGCGCGGACACCTGAGCACGCAACTTGTCCAGCAGCGGCTTCGAAATCTCGGCGCTGGGCTCGGGGTCGCGCAGCGAGTTGATGCCGGCGCTGACGAAGAAGAGGCCGAGGAGCGGGCGGGAGGCCAGATTGAGGGGTGTCATGGGTGTCCTTGGGGTGCGCGGGTCCGGAGTCCGTCTTCAGCCATGTCACGCGGGTCCGCGCGCGTACGCAACCCCGACCCGCCGTACGGCTCACTCCCGTCAGTTCCGCACGTCCGGTCCGCATCGGAGTGGAGGCTCACTCGCGCACCTGGATGAGTGCGTGGGCGCCGCTGGTGCGCCACTTCTCCCCCGTCGCCTCCAGCGCGGCGACCGTCCCCGGTGCCAGTCCGGCCACGGTGTCGGACTTGAGGGTGCGCAGCGCCGCGACGGGGCCGGGGAAGTAGCCGGTGACCTCCGCGAAGGGGGTGTCCGGCGGCCAGTGCCGGTCGCCGATGAGCCTGCGGTAGTTGAGGTCGCCCTTGAGGAGGGTGAGCGCGGCCGAGGCGAAGTCCTCGCGCAGTGTGTCCGGCATGGCGTCGTAGCCAAGTGGCGCGCAGGAGAAAGGGTGGGTGCGGATCTCCAGCCGCCCCTGGCCCACGGCGTTCCAGAGGCGGTGCCCCGCGCGTCCCGCCGCTCCGGGCGCGGCGGCCATCCGGCGCAGCGCGGCCAGCACATCGGGGGTGACGGCGTCGGAGACGTAGTAGGGGTGCGGTTTGACGTGCAGTGACACCTGCGCGGCGCGCCCGCTCTCCAGCAGGTGGGCCGCCAGCAGCAGGTCGGGGATCAGCTCGCGGCCCGCGTTGTCGGCCACGAGGACGATCCGGCCGCCGCGCTCGCCGGCGCTCCTGAGCAGGGCGCGCAGTTGCTCACGGTCGTCGGCGACGAGGGGGCCCTCGGGGCCGGTGTCCTCGGCGGCCGTGATGAGGAAGCCGAGGTCGGCGCGGTTGCCCCACAGCGCGGAGAGGAGCAGCGCGTCGGTGCGCTCGTCCACCAGGGCGGGCTCCAGGCTGTCCAGCGCGGCGAACTGCGCGTCCACCGCCTCGCCGGCCAGTTCGGCGTCCTTGAACGGCGCGAAGGGGTCGACGCCCCGCCAGGCGGCGCCGGGCCCATCGGGTTCCGCCGCGTAGCCGGTGGCCTCCAGCAGCCTTCGGTAGAAGTAGCTTTCCGCCCACAGGAAGGGTGCCTCGGTCCAGCGCTTGCCGTAGTGGCCGCCGTCCCAGGGGCCGTTCCACAAGGCGGCGTCGTCCGCGTCGCCGGGCAGCGGCGCGAGGGTGCCGTGCAGGGTCTCGTCCAGCAGCGCGTCGAGGGCCTCGGCCTGCGCGGGAGGGTAGGGGAAGGCGTCCTTGAGACGCTGGACGAGGGCGGGATGCCGCTCGTGCCATACGCCGTACGCGAAGGTGCCGGGCTCGCTGCTGACGATGACGGGTGCCGCCTCCCGCGTCTGCCGCATCCGCTCCACGCGTCCTTTCCGCCGGGGGCCGTGTGGCCGTGCCCCGTGCCGTCCGGGAGCGGGGCCGCTCCGCTCCCGACCCTAACGGGAAGGCCGGGCGGACCCCACGGCTGCGGCTGCGGACGCCACGGCTGCGGCTACCGCTGGGGCGCGGGGAAGGAGACGGGCCCGCGGTGCCCGCCCGGCCCCACGGCGCGGACGCCGAAGAACACGTTGTCCTTGGACAGGTCCACGGTGTGCCGCGTCGTGTCGCCCACGTCCCGTACGTGTGTCCACTCCGGCGCGGTCGTCTCGCGCCACACGAGCTCGTAGCCGGCCGGGCGCGGGCCGTGCCCCGGCTCGGGGCGCTCCCACACCAGTTCGGTGTCGTTGGTGAGGGCGCTGGTGAGGATCTTGGCGCCGCGCGGGGCCTCGGGCGCGCGGGCCAGGGACCACAGCGCGGCGGCGTTGACGCGGGCGACGCGGGCGATGTAGGTGAAGTCGCAGAATTCGGGCAGATCGCCGTACCGCTTGCCGTTCTCGACCCGTACGTCCTGGTGCTGGTGCGCGAAGTCCTCGGCGGGCTCGGTGAACCGGGCGGCGGGGAAGCCCCGTTCGAGGAAGGGGATGTGGTCACCGCCGCGCAGATAGCGGTCGCGGCGGTAGATGACACGCACGTGCGCGCCGGTCGCGTCGTTGTCGGCCACGTCGCGCACGAAGCGGGCGAGCTGGCGCGAGGAGGAGTCGTTCTCGCCCCCGACCGAGCGGCGGATCTCGGCCTCCTCCGGGGTCTCGGCACTCGGCACTCCCTCGGCGAACAGCCGTACGGTGCGCGGGTCGCGCGTGCCGTCGTCGGCGGTGGAGCTGCCCACGATGTCGTTGGTGAACATCGCCCGCACCCGCGCTCCCCGCTTCTCCAGGACACCGGCCAGGTGGTCGGCGCCGTACAGCCCTTGCTCCTCGCCCGCGACGGCGGCCAGGACGAGGGTGGCCGCGGGCCGGCGGCGGGCCAGGACGCGGGCCAGCTCCATCACGACGGCGACACCGGAAGCGTCGTCGTCGGCGCCCGGCGCGTCGCTGGTGGCGTCCATGACGTCACTGGCGCGCGAGTCGTAGTGCCCGGAGACGACGTGCACCCGGTCCGGGTCCTGGCTGCCGCGCAGCGTGGCGACCACGTTGGTGATGCGGGTCGGCTCCGGGATGCGGTCGGCGGGCTCCTGCACGTACGACTGGAGCTCCACCGTCATCCGGCCGCCGGATGCCCGCGCGTACTCCGCCATCCGGTCCCGTATCCAGTCCCGTGCGGCGCCGATGCCGCGCTCGGGGTCGTCCTGGGCGGAGAGGGTGTGCCGCGTGCCGAAGGAGACGAGTTTCCGTACGGTCGCCTCGATCCGCTTCGGGTCGATCTCCCGCAGCAGCTCGCGCAGTTCGCGGTCGGGCCGCTGTGCGGTGGCCCCTGTCGCCGCTCCTTCTCCGCGCACCTCCGGGGTGTCTCGCGCCTCGCGTGCGTCTCGCGCCTCGCGTGCGTCTCGCGCCTCGCGTGCGGCCGAGGGCCGCGCTCCGATGCCCGCTCCCGCCGCCGTCGCGGCCCCCACCGCGCCGGCCAGCACGGCTCTGCGACCCGCACCCGCACCCGCACCCGCACCCGCCATGACACCCCTCCCCCGCACCGCGCACGTCACGGACATCTCGCGCGATTGTCATGCTCAGCTCTACGCCTGACAAGGGTGCCCCCGCCGTCGGCTGACGGGTCCTCACAGGTGCGCGCCCGGCTCGCTCAGCTCGGCGTAGGCGGCCTCGGCAGCGCGCCCCGGCGCGGTGCCCGCCGGGGCGTGGGCCAGGAAGTCGCGGGTGGATCCGGTGAAGGTGAGAGCCCCGCCCTCCAGGACGGCGACCTGGTCGGACACCCCGGCCAGGCCGGCGACCGCGTGGGTGGCAAGCAGCACGGGCACCTCCCAGGTGAGGGTGGAGAGCACCTCGCGGAAGACCCGGCGCTGCCGGGAGTCCAGGTCCGCCGTGGGCTCGTCCAGCAGCAGCAGCCGCGCGCCGTGCACCAGCGCCGAGGCCAGGTACACGCGGCGCACCTGCCCGCCCGAGAGGTGTCTGACCTTGGTGTCGGCGCGGTCGGCCAGATCCACCCGCGCCAGCGCCGGAGCGGCGCCGTGCCAGGCGTCGGACCTGCTCATTCCCTTCAGCCAGCCGGTGTAGGCGACCTGCTCACGGGCGGTCAGCCCGGCCATGGCCGTGACCCGGCGCGGCACCCAGGCGACGGCGGCGCGGTAGGCCCTCCGCTGGGAGGGGATGCCCTGGAAGGTGACCGTGCCCCGGCGCGGCCGGCTGACCGCCGCCGCCAGCCGCAGGAGCGTCGTCTTGCCCGCTCCGCCGGGGCCCAGCAGCATCGTCAGGCCAGGGGAGAGCGTGAAGTCGAGGCCGTCGAGAACGGGCGGGCCCCACGGGTGGTATCCGAAAGTGCAGGAGCGCAGTTCGAGCGTCATGGCGTGCCTCCTCCGGTGCCGTTCCCGGTCACGGCCGGGTGCGCGGGCGGACGGTGAGCAGGAGCGCGAGCCCGGCCCCGAGCACCAGGGCCGCCGCCCACAGAGCGAGCGGATCGTCGTTCGGGCGTGGCAGCACACTCCAGGCACGGGGCATGCCCTGGCGGAAGCCCAGCAGCGTCACCGCCAGCAGCCAGCCCACCGGCACCAGGACGGCGAGCGCCCCCATCAGCGGCCGGGCGCACAGCACCAGCCCCGTCAAGAACGCGGTGTTGCGCCCCACCGCGAGCGCCGACGGCGAAGCGGTGACCGCCCCTATCGCCAGCCCCGTCAGCGTGGCGGCCCCGACGAGGGCCAGCGTGAGCCCCGCGTCCAGAGCGCGTACGGGCCGGATTCCGGTCTCCTCGGCGGCGCCGGGCCGGGTCTCCAGCGACAGCAGCAGCGCCGCGCACAGCGGCACGGGCGCCGGCAGCGTCCCCACCACGAGGCCACCGTCCGGGAACGGGAACGGCAGGTCCGCCACGACACCCTGGAGAAGCACCGTCATGACGGCGAAGAGGAAATAGGCCCCCAGCAGCTGGGTGTGCGCCCGCCGCACCTTGAGCCACCACCCCATCAGCGCCCCTCCCCGCAGCGCGGCCCGGGGCGGACCCGCGGGCAACTGCCGCGGCACAGCCGCAGGGTGTCTGTCATCGGTGCCGTCGACACATCGGAACGCTCCCCTTCGTTCGTGCCGCTGCCCAGCCTCGGACGCACTCGTGTTCAGGTCGTGAACGTAGAGGGTGTGGCCGGTGAAGGCAATGACGCCTCATCGGCCGGTGCCCGGCCGCCGGCTCACCCGCTCGGCCCTCACCACCCTGCGCCGGGGGTGCGGGGCCGGAAGGGTGGGGGCGGGAGGTCGAGCTGATGAGCGGTGAGTTCGAGGGCAGGGCGGCGCTGGTGACCGGCGCCGCCTCCGGGATCGGGCTGGCGGTCGCGCGGCGGCTGGCGCGGGCGGGTGCCGCGGTCGTGGTGGGCGACTACGACGAGGACGGCGCCCAGCTCGCGGCGGGCGAGCTGGAGACCGCCGGGGCGCGGGCCGAGCCGGTGGTGGTGGACGTGACCGACCCGGACTCCGTCCAGGGCGCCGTGCGCTTCACCACGGACACCTTCGGCTCGCTCGACCTCGCAGTGAACAACGCGGGCATCGGCGGCCCTTCGCTGCCGACGGGTGAGTACGACATCGCCGCCTGGAACCGCGTCATCGCCACCAATCTCACCGGCGTCTTCCACGGGCTGCGCTTCGAACTTCCCGTGATGGCCGAGGCGGGGGCGGGCGCGATCGTGAACATGTCCTCGATCCTGGGCACCAACGGGTTCGCGGGATCGCCCGCGTATGTCGCCGCCAAGCACGGCATCGTCGGCCTCACCAAGACGGCGGCGCTCGAATACGCCGGCAAGGGCGTACGGATCAACGCCGTGGGCCCCGGCTTCATCGACACTCCCCTGCTGCGCGGGACGGACAGCCCCAAGCGCGACCGCCTCATCTCCCTGCATCCGCAAGGGCGGCTGGGCGAGGCCGGGGAGGTGGCGGAGCTGATCGCCTTCCTCCTCTCCGACCGCGCCTCCTTCATCCAGGGCAGCTACCACCTCGTGGACGGGGGCTACGCGGCGCAGTGACACCGCGCGCCGCCTCCCCGGCTCAGACCGGGCCCAGCCCGGCCTGAGCCAAGAAGCGGGCCACGCGCTCGCGCTCGGCACCGGAGAGCGGACGCATCGGGACCGGCGTGGCGGATGAGGCGATCACTCCGCGCTGGTGGAGCGCCTCCTTGAAGGCCCCGATCGCGGAGGAGTACTCGCCGATCCTGTCCGGGTCGCCCACCCGGATCATGCCGAACAGGCCGCGCAGCCGCTCCTGTTCGGCCGCGGCCTCCTTGAGGTCGCCGCGCCGCGCGGCGCGGTGGAGGGCGAGGAAGCCGTGCGGGTCGACGTTGCCCAGGCCGGGGACGATGCCGTCGGCACCGAGCGCGAGCGCGGTGTCGGCCATCGTCTCGGAGCCGGTGAGGACGGTGAAGCCGCTGCCGCGCGCGCCGTTCGCCTCGGTCAGCTCCAGCAGGGTGCGCAGCCCTTCCACGTCGCCGCTGCTGTCCTTGAGCCCGGCGAGCACGCCCTCGGCGGCGAGTTCGGCCACGACGTGGGGCGGCAGCTTGCGCTGGACGTTGCTGGGGATGTCGTACGCCCACAGCGGCAGATCCACCGCGTGGCCCACCGCGCGGAAGTGGTCGGCCATCTCGCCCGGGTGTGTGGGCGAGTAGAAGGGCACGGTCGCCACGACGCCGTCGGCCCCCGCCGCGCGCGCCGCGCGCGCCTGATCGACAACACGGTTGGTGGTCATGTCCACGGCCCCGGCGAGGACCGGCACGGAGCCGCCGGCGACGGAGCGTACGACGCGCAGCGCCGCCAGCCGTACCTCGTCGGTGTGGTAGGCGAGTTCGCCGGTGGAGCCGTTGACGAAGAGGCCGTCGACGCCGGCGTCCAGCAGGAAGGCGCACAGGCGTTCAAGCGACGCCGTGTCCAGCTCGCGGTCCGCGGTGAGGGGGGTGCACAGCGGCGGGATGACGCCGCCGGACACCAGGGGTCCGGAAGGGGACGCGGAGGGAGACGCGGACGGGGCGGACTCGGGGAGGGTGGGCATTGCTTCAGTTTCTCCTAGTGGTGCTGGGTGGGGTACGGGGCGAACCGGCTCCGGCGGCACCGGAAGAGGGACCGGCGGCGGACGCTTCGCCCGTACGGGCCGTCGGCTGTTCGGTCAGGTCACCCTCGGGAGCGGCCTCGCGGTCCCCGGTCAGCCGCTGGACGCGCAGCGGGGCGTTGACGGCGATCAGGATGATGACCACGAAGGTGAGCGCGAACGTCAGCCACGCCAGCGAGGGCCCGAGGCTGTGCCCGCCGGCCAGCGAGGCGCCCAGGACCGGTGCCACGGCACCGCCGAGCGAGCCGACGTTGTAGGTGAAGCCGAGACCGGCCGCGCGCTCGGAGGTCGGGAAGTAGCCGCCGATGAGCTTGGGCAGCAGCCCGGAGATGCCCTGCGCGAACATCTGCTGGAAGAACAGCAGCAGCGCGAGCCACACGGTCTGGCCGCTGTCCATGGCGAAGACCGGCAGGACGAAGACGACGGAGACGCACAGGGAGAGCACGTAGGTGCGCTGGGTGCCCCAGCGGTCGCCGAGGAAGCCGACCAGGACGCAGCCCAGGACGTTGCCGAACCCGGCGAAGAACAGCACGTCGCTCACCGTGCCGGGCGAGAAGTGCAGGTCCGCCTTGAGATAGGTGGGCAACAGCGCCTGGATGGGCCAGGAGTAGAGGAAGGCGCAGAAGACCGTGACCATGAGCGTCACCATCATCGGCGTACGCCGCCCCGCGAACTGCGCGGTGAACAGCACGAATCCGGCCGCCGTCAGCGCCACCAGCGGCCAGACGAAGCCTCCGGCGCGCTCGGTGAACAGCAGGAACAAGCTCGCGGCCACGACGACGGTAGCGGCCAGGTTGAGCACGGCGTAACGGCCCCGGTAGAGGATGGTGATGAAGTCCCGCCGGGGCTCCACGCCGCCCTTCGCTTCCCCCTCCACCCCGCCCTCCGCAGCGCGCGCCGCACCGCTCCGCCCGCCGGTCGCGCGCTGCCAGTCGTCGGACTCCTTGAGCCCGCGCCGCATCCACAGCGCCAGCGCGATCGGGATGACGCCGAGGAAGAACATCGCCCGCCAGCCCCAGGCGGGCACCACGAACCGGTACAGCTGGCCGGCGATGATGGAGCCCACCGCATAGCCGGAGATGAGCAGGGCGCTGGCGCGGTTGCGCGCCCTGGCGGGCCAGCTCTCGATCACATAGGTGGCGCTGGCGGAGTACTCCCCCGCCATGCCCAGGCCCAGCAGCAGCCGGGCGGCGAACATCGTCCAGTATCCCCAGGACAGTCCGCAGGCCAGCGAGCCGACCGAGTAGAGCACGATGCTGAGGATCATCGCGGGCTTGCGGCCGAAGCGGTCGCCCACCGCGCCGATGGCCAGCCCGCCGAACCAGCGCGAGATGAACGCGGCCGAGACCAGCGTCGCGGCCGTCACCATCGACAGGTCGAAGTCGTCGGCGACCTCGGTCAGCACCAAAGTGATCAGGACGAAGTCGAACCCGTCCATCAGATATCCGAGCCAGGCGGCGAACAGCGCCTTCCAGTCCCGTCTCGTCAGCATCGCCATCGTTGCTCAACGCCCCTATCGCATGTGTCCCACGGCGCGCAGACGTCCCACGAGCGCGCGGGTGTCCCACGGCGGTCCGTCACGGAAGGCTGGGCGGTCCGCCATAGATGGGAGATGGGACATGGGATCTCTTACCCGCCAGACGGTACACTCGGCCCCGCAGACGAACAAGAGGTCGGCACCACCACCGACGCGAGGCGAGGGGCGACGTGGCACCAGGGATCCGCGAGCAGCTTGAGGACCGCATCACCGAGCTGATCTTCGAGCTGGACCTCGCGCCGGGTGCGGCGATGCCCCCCGAGGCACAGCTGATCGAGCGCCTGGGCGCGGGCCGCAACAGCGTCCGCGAGGCCCTGCGCGCCCTGCACACCCGCGGCATCGTGGACATCCGCCACGGCTACGGCACCTTCGTCGGCAGCGCCCCCCTGGCCACGATGGCGCCCGGCCTCCTCTACCGCACCCGCCAGTCCGTACGGACGGACCCCGGCGCCCTCCGCGACCTGGTGGCCGTGCGCCGCGCGATCGAGTCCGGGCTCATCACCGATGTGGTGGAGCAGGCCGACGAGGAGCTCTTCGACCGCCTCGACACCGAGATCAAGGCCATGTCCGACCCGAAGGAGCACGACACCGCCGACGCGGACCGGCACTTCCATCTCATGCTCTTCGAGCCGCTGGGCAACAACCTGGCCACCCAGCTGATCGAGCTGTTCTGGGACGCCTTCCAGCGCGTACGCGCCGATCTGGGACCCGACAGCGACCCGGGCGACATCGCGCACTGGCACGGCGACATCGTCACCGCGCTCCGCGCCCGCGACGCGGACGCGGCCCGCCGCGCCGTCATCGACCACTTCGACGACGTGGAGTCCCGTATCGCCGCGCTCCCCCGCCCCGGCGACGACGCTCCGGCAGCCGACTGAGGACGAGCCGTCACCCGCGCCGGGCCGTCACCTGCCGCCTGGGCCGTCACCCGCGCCGGGCCGTCACGCGCGCTCGCGCAGTGCTGCCGCGTCCGCATCCCGGGTGCGCCACAGGTGGGCTCCGACCCCGGCGGCCAGCACGATCACGCAGACCGAGAAGACCAGCCCCGCGCCGCGCAGCCCCAAGGCCGTGCTCAGCGCGCCGACGCCGACGACCGGCAGCGAGATGCCGAGATAGGCGACGACGAAGAGCGCCGAGATGGTGCCGCCCCTGTGGTTCCCGGGCGCGCGCCGGCTGACCGCCGACATGGCCGAGCGAAAGGCGAGCCCCTGCCCGATGCCGCCCGTCACGGCCCCGGTCACCAGCAGCGGCAACGAGGTGAGCAACAGCGAGAGCCCGACCTGCGCCATGCCCGCCACCAGACCGAGGCAGCCCAGCGGCAGCGCCAGGACGACGCCCGCCTTGCCCATCAGCAACTGCCCGCCCAGCGAGGCGCAGAAGACCGAGAAGACGATGGCACCGGACGCGGCCAGGTCGTCGATGTGCAGCGTCTCGGCCATGAAGCCGGGTGAGACGGCGGTGAACAGGCCGAAGACGGCGAAGCCCGTGAAGCAGGCCAGCGCCGCCGGGACGAACACCGGCCGCACCTCACGCGGCACTTCCATGCCGCGCGGGCGCAGCGGCGGCCGGGGCGAGGCGCGGCGTACGGTCTCCGGCAGTGCGAGGGTCAACGCGCAGGCCACGGCCAGCAGCGCCAGGTGCACCAGGAAGGGCAGCTTCAGCGGCGAGGGCGCGAACTGCGCGAGGATCCCCGCCAGCAGCGGGCCGCAGCCGAGGCCACCCATGTTGGCGGCGGTGGCGGCGAACCCCCCGCCGCGCGGGGCGAGTTCCAATACCGCCGCCGTGGCGGCTCCGCTGAAGAGCCCGGCGGCGAAGCCGGACAGCAGCCGCCCGGCGAACAGCAGCGGCAGCCCGCCCTCCAGGAGGAAACAGACGGCGCTGGCGGCCGAGAGCCCCAGTGCGACGAACAGCACCGGGCGCCGTCCCAGCACGTCGGAGAAGTCCCCCGCGACCAGGAGGGCGATGATGACGCCTACGGCGTAGACGGCGAAGACGACCGTCACCATCAGCTCGGAGAAGCCGATCTCCTGGCGGTAGAGACCGTAGAGCGGGGTGGGCAAGGTGGTGCCCGCCATGCCGACGGCGAACACGTAGGTGGCGGCGGCGTACCAGAGGCGCCGTCCCCCGGGCGCCGCCTCCGGTGTGCCCCCGCCTTCGCCGTCACTCCCCTCTATGCCCTCGCCTTCGCGATTCCCCTCGCTCCCGGTGCCGCGCTCGTCGCTCACGCTGCCCTTCCCACGCTCCGGCCGCCTGCCCCCGCTCTGCCGTACTTTGCCGTACCGCCTGGTCGGGCCCTGTCAGGCCGGGCTGTCTGCGTGTTGTCGTTCGCGCGGGCCGGGCGGCGGGCGTCCGCAGGTGGTGTCCGGCAGCCGAGAGGCCGTCGGCCGAATCGGCTTGCGCCGCCCGCCCAGCATCGGACCCCGCGGATTCCACGCACCCCTGCCGCCGCTGATTTCGCCGCGCCGGCGAACCAAACGCATCAGCACCGACTCCGCCCGCTCGCCTCGGAGCTGTTCCGCCACGATCAGCACTGCCCCGTGGCGTCGTCAGAATCCGGGCGCCGACGGGTGCGGTCACTGGCCGGCACCGACGGGGCCGACCGCGATCCCGGGGCCGGCGCTGTCGGAGACGGGCAGGTTGATACTGACCGGCAGGGTCTGCGAGTGGGTCTCGTTGGGCGGGGTGACCACGAGACTGGTCATGTTCACACCGCTGCCACCGGAGTCGTTCGCCGGATAGTTGAGGGTGAAGTGGGTGGCCTCGCCGGAATCGACGCTGACCATCGGAGCCGCGGCGTTCCTGCGGGCGGCGGGGAGGGAGCCCCCCTCGCCCTTGAGGTCGGCCCCGGGGAAGCCCTTGAGGGTGCAGGTAGCGGTGCCGGTGTTCTTGAGGTTCACCACGAGCGTGCCCTCGGCCATGCCGTTCGAGGTGCTGAATGCGAGCTGAGAGGTCTTGCAGGGGCCGGCGTTGCCCGCTCCCGGCCCGGAGCCCCCCTCCGACCCGGAGCCTCCCCCCGCCCCGGAGGTACCCGCGTCGTTGTTCCCCGAGCCATCAGGCGACCCCTTGCCGTCCTCGGCATCAGCGCCCGGGGATCGCGACGACGAGGGGGAGGCACTCGCCTTCTTCGACCTGTCCTTGGAGGAGTCACCGGGCGCGGGTGCCGCTCCCCCTGCCAGCTTCTTGGGCCCGGACGCCCCCTCCTCCTTGCCGCATCCAGTCAGCAGGACTGCTGCCAGCCCCACCGAGACGGCCGCTGCGAGGCCCGCGCTCCTGTCAATGCGCCGTCGGGCGGACCCGGCATCTTCGGACCATCCGGTTGTCCGCGCCATGTACGGCCGCTGTTCTCTCACTACCGACATTTTCCGATCATCCCCCTGTGAACATATGTCCGATTGCGGAGGGCCGAGCCTCGGGCTCGACGCTCCTGCGCCCCACACAGTCCGATGACCGGCTCGGCGGAAAGGTTCACGATAAGCCTGCGTTCTTCGGAGCACGGGGCAAGGTCTTACCAGCCATCTCATGTGACGGCTTCAACGGCGCTCGGGGTCGGTGAGGACAGGACCCGCCGGCAGAGCACGACGGCGTGGGCCCCGTGCGTTCACACGGCGGCCCCTGGGACCGGCATGCGGCCCTTGCGAGGTGCTTCCGGACCCGGCCTGGGTGTGCTGTCCCGGCACGTTGGTGACGGGCGGCATGCCTAGTGCCGTGACCGGCAATGTTTGCCCGTCACGGAGCGTGCGTGCCGGGCGGCGCGACGGGGCAAAGCTTGCCGGGAGGGGCACTAGGCCCCGGACCAGGCGTAACGGACGACGCCCGCGATCCTGCCGTGCTCCTCGAGTGTGCCGTCGGGCACGAAGACCACCTCCGCCTCGGTGGACAGCGCGGACTCCACCGTCTCGTCCACGATGTCGTCGCGCACCTCGCCCGCGTCGGCGACACCCACCGCCTCCCCGGCCGCCCCGGGTCCCCCGGTCTCCTCGGGCTCGTCGGGCAACGGCGCCAGGTGGCCGCCGGTCAGCCGCACCTTCTGGCGGAACGGTTCCTCGACCACCAGCAGCGCCAGCCGGCCCTCCTGAGCCGCCTGCCACACTTCGTCGAGCCCGGCCGCGAACTCCTTGCGGCTGCGCGCCTGTCCGAGGCGTTCGAGGGCGCCGTCGGTGCGCGCCTTGAGGAGTTCGGCGCGCGCGGGCGCGATCGCGTCGAAGACGACGGAGGCCCGCGCCTCGGTCAGGCCGCCCTTGGGCACGGCGGCGAGCGCGGAGCGCGCCGTGTGGGTGCCGACGTCCTCCAGCGCGCTCAGCCCCTGCGACAGCCCGGCGATGATCAGCGGCCTGGGCTCGTGCTCCAGCAGCTTGGCCAGGTCCGCGTCCACGGCGCGCAGGTGCTGGAGGGCCGCCTCGTCGCGGTATCCGGTCGGGAAGTCTCCGGTGCGCGGGACGCGTTCGCGCTCGGGCAGGTTCTTGTCCTGCTCGATGGGGAAGCCCTCGCGCCGCTCCTCGACCAGTTGTTCCCCCGAGCCGCTCCACAGCCTGGCCCGGTCCTCGGAGAAGGTCAGCACCCAATACGGCCTGTTCTGGGCCTTGGCGGCGACGAGGTTGCGGGTGAGGAAGGTGTCGCTGATGACGATGCGCTCCACCGGGGAGGACCGGGGCAGGTGCCAGAACTGGTGCTCCCCCTGGGCGGCGAACAGCACGAGGGTGTCCAGCGTGTACACCAGGTCGACCTCGTCCTCGGCCTGCTCCAGCTGCCCGACGATCTCGGCGCGCACCCGCTCGGACACGGGGGGGGTCCTCGTGGAGGCGCCGGCTCGCCTCGGCGATGAGGTTGCGCAGCCGCACCGGGTCCTGCGTCTTCGCGGGGCGGGTGCGGTGGGTGGGCAGGACGAGGGTGACGGCGGGGTAGGGGCGCGGTTCGCGCAGCCCGGCGAGCACCTCGTTGGTCAGGTCGTTGGTGCGCATCCGTACCTCGTTCCGGAAGGGGATGACGAGAGCACCCTCCAGCATCACGCGCGGCGCGTGGCTCCGCACGTCGGGACGGGCGGGCCGGCCGCGAGGGGCCCGTGGGACGCGCTCCGGGAGCGCGCGGGATGCCGTCCCGGGCGGCCGGACGTAGCCTGGGCAGGGCCCTGTACCTCGGGGAAGGAGCGACGCGTGAAGTCCGAGACCCACCCCGACTACCACCAGGTGGTCTTCCGTGACCAGGCCGCCGGATACGCGTTCCTGACGCGTTCGACGGCCACCAGCGACACCACGATCGAGTGGGACGACGGGCAGCTGTATCCGGTCATCGACGTGGAGATCTCCTCCGAGAGCCACCCCTTCCACACCGGCAAGGCGCGGGTCGTGGACTCGGAGGGCCAGGTCGCCAAGTTCCGCCGCCGCTACGAGAGTCCGACGCCGGACAGCGTGCTGCACGCGGCACCCGACGGCGAGCCCACTCCCGAGGACATCGTCCTCGCCTCGGGCCGTGACCTGACGGAGGAGAACCTGGCGTGGGCCCGTCGCCGCATCGCGACGGAGGGCCGCTCGGCGCTGGACAGGGAGCTCCCGTAACGGCTGAGGGCTGAGAGCCGCCGGCTGTCAGCAGCGGAGGGGCCGATGTGGCCCCTCCGCTGCTGTGCCGCTTCAGACCGCAACCGTGCTGTGCCCCTTCAGTCAGCAACCGTGCTGTGCCCCTTCAGTCAGCAACCGTGAAGCGCTCCCCGACATGCCGGGGGTGCTCGGCCTCGTCGAGCAGCGCGACGGCGTAATCCTCCATCGAGATACGGCTGTTGCCGTCCTCGTCCACCACGAGGTCGTCCTTGCCGACCCGGTACGTCCCGGTGCGGGCACCGGCCTCGATGGTGGCGGCGGGGCTGAGGTTGGTCCAGCGCACGTCGTCGACGGTGCGCAGGAAGTCGAGGGCGTCGCCATGCGCGTGCATGATCTGAAGCACCGCCTCCGGGAGCCCGACCGTGTCCCAGACCTGCTTGCCGCCGGGCGTACGCAGTGAGCCGGCACCGCCGACGAAGATCAGCAGCGGGGCCTCGCCGCCCCCGAGCGAGCGCAGCCCGGCGACCAGGGACTCGGCCGCCGGCCGGATGGTGGCAAGGTGACCGGGCCCGTCACCGCCGCCGACAGCGCTGACGACGATGTCCGCGCCCTTGGCCAAGGCGGCCACCGACTCGGGCGAGAGCGCGTCACCGACGGTGACGGTGAGCTTGCCGTGCTCCTCGGCGACGAACTTGGCCGGATCGCGCACGACGGCGATGGTCTCATGGCCCCGGTCCAGCGCCTCGCGGACGACCCTGCTGCCGATGTGGCCGTTGGCTCCGAATACGGCGATCTTCGCCATGGTTGCTCTCCTCTTGCGCGTGCACGTGTGCGGTGCGGATTGTGGGGGGGGTGGCATATTCGGCCATCGTCGCCCCTGCTGAGGGGGCGACACCTTCGAAGCTAACCGGGCACGGGTGATCCCGCGAGGTAAGGTCATGACCAACCATGGTGAAAAACGGACACGCACACGAATCCGCCGCCACGATCCCCGAACTCCCCTACGCGCCCGGTCCTGGCGCGCCCGCCGCCGGCATGGAGATCATGACGCTGAGTGATCTGCGCTCCCGCGCCGAGGCGCACGGGCAGCGGCTGGCGAGCCCGCAGCGTCCCGGCTTTCACCAGCTGTTCGCGGTCGAGACGGGAACGTTGCGCCAGTCCGTGGACTTCACCGAGCACGCGACGCCGGCCGGCGCCTGGCTGTGGGTACGGCCGGGCCAGGTGCAGCAGTACGGCGGCCTTGAGGGCACCGAGGGGACGCTCGTCCTCTTCCAGCCGGCCTTCCCCGACCCGGCCACCGCGGCGGCCGTAGGACTGGATGAGGCTTCCGGCGCCCTGATGCACCATCCGGTGGGCGAGCGGGCGCGCGCGGCGCGACTGGCGCTGGACCATTTGCGCTTCGAGTTCGCCGCCGCGCACTCCGCTCACGCGGACCGCCCGCCGGCTCCGCACGTCGAGGTGCTGCGCCATCTGCTGGCCGCACTGCTGCTGCGGCTCGTCCGGCTGGCGGGGCCGGACGGGATGGACGGGGCGGACGGGACAGGCAGGGCGGACGGTGGGGGCGGGAGGGGCAGCGCGGAGCGGGGTGCCGAGGGCGGGCCGGCCGAGACCTTCCGGCGCTTCCGGGCCGCCGTGGAGCGGGACTTCACCCGCACCCGCCGGGTGTCCTACTACGCCCGCGTGCTCGGCTACTCCCCGCGCACCCTCTCCCGGGCCACCCGCGCCGTGGCGGGCCTGGGCGCCAAGGAGTTCGTCGACCGCCGGGTCATCCTGGAGGCCAAGCGGCTGCTGGCCCACACCGACAGCCCCTCGGCCCTGATCGCCACCCAGCTCGGCTTCGCCGACGCGACCAACTTCACCAAGTTCTTCCATCAGCGCGCCGGCACGGCCCCCGGCGCCTTCCGTACCTCGGTGCGGAGCTGACCTCATCAGGAGCCGGGCGCGACGGCCCGGGTGACCGGCCTTACCCGAAGACAAGCCTGCGTCCGTTGTGATCACCTGATGCCGTGGAAGCCATATGGACCAGTGTCGTAGCGGTGGGAGGCACGCTCCTGGGTGCCGTGATCACGCACGTCTTCCAGCGCCTCGCGACCCTGCGCAGCGAGCAGTTCGCGCGCTCCGAAGCGCTCCGGCAGGAGCGGATCGCCACCTACAGTTCGTTCGCCGCGGCGGTCGAGGACTACCGCCACGGCCAGGCGGCCCGCTGGCACCGCAAGCGGGAGCACCCGGGCGGACATGAGTACCCGGGCGGAGAAGCCTTCATCGCCGCACGGGACGAGGCCCACCGCCTCCGGACAGTGACCCGGCAGGTGCTCTACCGCGTCAAACTGCTCACCGACGACCGGGCGGTGGTTCTCGCCGCCGAGCGGGCCTACGCGTGCACGCGCGACGTGTCGAACGCCCAGGACCGTACGGAGCACGACGCCCTGAACGACCAGGCGAGGCAGGCCATCGAGGCGTTCATCTCCGACGCCTCCCCCTTGACCCGTTGAGACAGCCCGGCCCCTTGGATCAAGGGGCCAGGGCCAGTTGGGCCGTGAGGCGGAAGTCGGACGCGCTGCGGGCGGCTGTGAAGGTGTGGGGGGCGGGGAGCGGCTGCCACACCTCGTGGGTCTCGTCCCAGGTTTGCAGCGCGCGCAGCGGGACGGAGAGGCGGGCCTCGGCGGAGGCTCCGGGGCCGGCCTCCACGACGGCGAAGGCCACCAGCTTGCGTTCCGCGCCCTCGGGGCCGAGGTAGAGCTGGACGACCTCGCGGCCCGCGCGCGGGCCGCTGTTGCGTACCCGGACGGTGACCTCGGCGACCGGGGCGTACGGGTCGGCGGAGGATCCGGCGGGGGCGGCCGGGGTGATGTTGAGCGCCTCGTAGTCCCACTCCGTGTAGCCCAGCCCGTGCCCGAACCAGTAGGCGGGCTCGGCGCCCGCGCGGCGCCAGGCGCGGTATCCGATGTACGGGCCCTCGGCGTACGGCAGCTGGCCGTCGCCGTCCGGGACGACCTGGCGGACCGGGAGGTCGTCCTCCGTGTCCGGCCATGTCGTGGGGAGCCGTCCGCCGGGCTCGGCGTGGCCGAGCAGGACATCGGCGAGCGCGTCGCCGCCCGCCTCGCCGGGGAACCAGCTCAGCAGCACCGCCGCGACCTCCTCGCGCCACGGCATCAGCACCGGGGCGCCCGCGTTGACCACCACGACGGTCCGGGCGTTGACCGCGGCGATCCGGGAGACCAGCTCGTCCTGGCGGCCGGGCAGGGCCAGGGTGTCGCGGTCGACCCCCTCGCTCTCGGAGTCGTCGGTCGTGCCGACGAACACCAGGGCGCTGTCCGCCTCTTCCGCCGCGAACACCGCCCGCTGGATCAGCTCCTCATCGGGCACGGCGGGGGCGCCGTAGCCCAGTTCGAAGGAGACGAGGCCGAACAGGGCGCCCAGGCCCTGGACCGCCACGGAGTGGACGAGGCGGACGGCCACGGTCTGCCCGGCCTCGGCGTCGAACAGGAAGATCCGCTGCGGCGGGTTGAGGAAGGCCGCGGCCGGGTCCTCGCTCTCGGGCGTGAGCTCCGCGTCGTACAGGACGCGCTCGCCCGCCTCCAGGCGGAAGTGGCCGACGCCGCGCACCGCGAGCCGGTGGGCGCCGCTCTCGAGGGGGGTGAACTCCCCGGTCAGCTCGACGCGCCCGAGGTCGGCGAACGAGGCCCCGCCGGGCAGGCTGCCCATCCAGCGCACGCTGCCGTCGGCCTGCTCGACGCGCGCCAGTTCGGCGTCGTCGAGCCCGTGCAGTACGGCCGTGAGCGCGAAGCCGTCGCCGGAGGTGGCCGCGGCGAGCCGCGAGCGCGGGTCGGGCCCCGGCTCGTAGGACAGCCCGGCGCCGACGGGCAGCGCCTCGCGCAGCGCGGCCAACGGGGTGCTGACGGACTTGGGGAAGACCTGCGCGCTGCCTCCGCCGCCGAAGCGCGGCGCCGAGGCGGGCAGTCCGGATACGGCGACGCGGCGGACCGTGCCCGCACCGGGTGCCTCGCCCCCGCCGTGCGGGAGGTCGAGGGGCAGGGCGGAGCGCTCGTTGCGCAGCAGCACGCAGGAGCGCGCTGCCAACTCGCGCACAGTGGCCTCGCCGTCCAGGGGGCGGGGCAGCGCGTGCGGGGGCACGGCGGGGGGCGCGCCGTCCAGCACGCCCGCGCGGGCGGCCAGCAGCAGTACCCGCCGCACCAGCGTGTCGACGGTCTCCTCGGGCACCCGGCCGTCGCGGACCGCGGCGACCAGGTGTTCGCCGTAGACCGTGTCGGGGCCCGGCATCGCCAGGTCGAGGCCGCCCAGGGCGCAGCCCGTGGTGGAGCGGGCGCCGGTCCAGTCGGATACGAGGACGCCGTCGAAGCCCCATTCGCCGCGCAGGACACCGTTGTTGAGCGTGTCGTGCTCGCTCATCGTCACGCCGTTGACGCTGTTGTAGGCGGCCATCACGCCCCAGGGGCGGGCCGTGCGCACGATCCGTTCGAAGGGGGCGAGGTATTGCTCGCGCAGGGTGCGGCCGTCGGCGCGTACATCGACGGTGTAGCGGTCGGTCTCCGAGTCGTTGCCGACGTAGTGCTTGGGAGTGGTGCCGACGCCGCCCTGCTGGATTCCCGACACGAGCGCGGCGCCCACGACTCCGGTCAGCTCCGGGTCCTCCGCATACGCCTCGAAGTGCCGCCCTCCGTAGGGGGTGCGGTGCAGGTTGACGGTGGGCGCCAGGACGACGTGGGCGCCCTTGCGGCGGGCCTCCTGGGCGAGCAGCAGTCCGGCCTCGTGGGCGAGCGCGATGTCCCAGGTGGCGCCGAGCGCGGTGGGCGAGGGCAGCGCGACGCTGGGGTCCTCGGGCGTCCAGTCCTCGCCGCGCACCCCGGCGGGGCCGTCGGACATCACGAGTCTGCCGAAGCCGGCGCCGGACTCGGGGCCGACCGACCACATGTCGGTGCCGCCCAGCAGCGCCGCTTTGGCGGGCAGGCTGAGCTTGGCGAGCGCGTCCTCCACGGCGGCGGCCCGCGCCCTGGCGTCCGCGCCGGCGCCGCCGGCTGCGGGTGCCGCGCCGAGGGAGGCACCGCTGTCGGGCGTGGTGACGGGGTTCGCTCCGTCTTGGGGCGCACTTCCGGACGTTGGGTTCACACCACTCACATCGCTCATGTCGCTCATGTCGATCACCTGGCTGCCCAGCCTCTCAGATCCAGCCCTCAAGAGCCCTGAGAACGCCGTCGAAGTCGTCGCGGTGGATGACATGACCGGCGCCGTCGGCGAGGGCCGCCGGGGAGGACCTCTTGCGCTTCACGGGGCGACGCGTGCGGCCAGACCCTCGGTGAGGGTGCTCAGCGCGAAGTCGAAGAGCGCGTCGGGCGTGGCGGGTGGCAGCCCGGCGAGACGGGACAGATGAGGCAGCTCCACACCGGCATCCCGCTCGTGGGGGGTGAGCCACGGCGGCGGGACCCGCGTCACGTCGGAGGGGTCCACCTGCTCGGGCGGCCGGTCATGGGGGCCGTCCTGGAACTCGACGAACCCGACGACCGTCCGCAGCGTCTCCCCACACGCCCGATAGGCGTCGGCGAGGGGCAGCCCGACCTCTTCGAAGAAGCCTATGAGCGCGTCCACGTTGCGCAGCATGACCGGATGGCGGGCCATGGTGATGTTCTCGCCCAGCGCGAGGCTGGTCATCCCCGGATGGCGGCGGTAGTGAGCGCGCAGGTCCCGGCAGAAGAGCGCCAGGCTCTCGCGCCACTTCTCGGGAGCGGGGTCGAGCGGCGGCGGCTGCCAGCCGGACTCGAAGATCTCCGCAGCGACGGCGATCAGATCGCGCCGGTCCTCGACGTAGTTGTACAGCGCGCGGGGTGAGACTCCCAGATCGGCGGCGAGCGAACGCATCGTCAGCTCACCGGCCCCGCGGCGGCCGAGGAAGTCGAGCGCGGCCCTGCCCACCGACTCACGGGAGAGCGTGGGACGGCCCTTGCGGTGCGTGGGCCGGCGACGGGTGGCCGGAGGATCGCTGCTCATCAGGGCCCGAGGCTAGCAAGCCACTGAACTTCACATACGTTGACTTTAAAGGCCGGGCTGCGCCAAGGTGATCCAAGTAAGGCTCACCTAACCCACCCCAGCTCTCCTGGAGTCGCCGCATGCCCCGCCCGGCCGGTCTCACGATGGACCTCACCCCGCTACGGGAGAGCCGCGACTACCGGCTCCTGTACACCGGATTCATCGGGGTGGTCTTCGGCACCCTGATGACCTCCGTCGCCATCGCCGTTCAGGTCCACGACCTCACCGGCTCCTCGCTGCACGTCGGGCTCGTCAGCCTCGCGCGGGCGCTGCCGCTGGTCGTGGGGCTGCTGGCCGGCGGGGTGCTCGCCGACCGGGTCGACCGGCGCACGCTGATGCTGGCCACCCGGCTTCCGCTGGCACTGGTGGCGGCGGCGCTCGCGGTCAACGCGCTGTTGCCCGAGCCTCGGTTGTGGGTCATCTACGCGGCCACGGGCGCCACGGGATTGCTGGCCGGACTCGGCGGCCCCGCGATGCTGGCGGCCATACCCGCGCTGGTCGGCCCCCAACGGCTCGCCGCAGCCGGTGCCCTGACAGCCGCCTCCACCCAACTGGCCGGCGTGTTCGGCCCCGCCGTCGCGGGCGCACTGATGGCCGGGCCGGGGCCGGCCATCTGTTTCATGGCCGACGCGGCGGGATTCCTGGTCTTCTCGGCCGTCCTGCTGTTCATCCGGCCACTGCCGCCGGGCGCGCCACGACCGGCTGATGCGACACGACCGGATGGGGTCCCAGGCGGAGTCGGGGAAACGGCCGGGGAGGAACCGGCCGCTTCCCGGCCCGGGGCCATGACGGGTATCCGGCAGGCTTTCGGAGCCGTCGCCGACGGGGTGCGGTTCATCAGGGGACACCGGCTGATCGTCGGGCTGCTGCTCATCGACGCCGCCGCCATGGTCTTCACCATGCCGCAGGCCCTCTACCCCACGCTGGCCGAGGACCGCTTCGGCGGCGGGCCCGGCCTGGTGGGCCTGCTGTACGCGGCACCCGCGCTCGGCGCGCTGGTGGGTGCCGCCACCAGCGGCTGGACGGGGCGGGCAGGCGGGCACGCGGTGATCGGGGCCGTACTGCTGTGGGGGCTCTCGCTGAGCGGATTCGGGCTGACCGCGTATCTGCCGGTCGCGCTGCTGCTGCTCGCACTGGCCGGGTTCGGCGACCTGATCTCGGAGACGCTGCGATCAGCGCTGCTCCAGCACGGGACGCCCGACGCGCTGCGGGGCCGCGTGAGCAGCCTGTGGATGGTGCAGGCGACGGTCTCCCCCGCACTGGGCAACGCCGCCTTGGGCGTGCTGGCCGAACTGACCGGCGCGGCCTCGGCGGTCGTCATCGGCGGGCTCGTCTGCACGGCGGCCACCCTGGCGATCGCCGCGGCCTTCCCCTCCCTGCGCCGGGCCAGGCTCACCGCGCCCGGCGTCGCGAGGTCGTGAACCGGCCCCTTCGTCACTCGTACGTGGGACTTCGCGCCCCGGCTTCCGACAACGAGAATCACTAAGAAATTGCAGGTCAGAGGCATGTTATCGGTATTGACAACGGTCACCGGTGCAGCCTTTGCGCCTTTCGGCGCGGGTGGGTTTCACTGCACTCAGCCGGACGCCGCGTGGGCGGGTTCCGATGGGGAGGACGGACTGTGAGCGCAACGCAGAAGCAACGAGATCAGACACACGGCAGCGGGCACGGGCACGAGCACGGCCCCGGCGGGGGCCACGGTCACGACGGCCATGGGCACGGGGTCTCCGCCGACGCCGACCGACGCTGGCTGTCGATGGCGCTCGCGCTGATCGCCGTCTTCATCGTGATCGAGTCCGTGATCGCCGTGCTGGCGGGATCGCTGGCCCTGCTGTCCGACGCCGCGCACATGCTGACCGACGCCGTCTCGATCGTGCTGGCGCTGGTGGCCATGCGCCTGTCGGCCCGGCCGGCCCGCGGGGGCTACACCTTCGGCCTGAAGCGGGCCGAGATCCTCTCGGCGCAGGCGAACGGGCTGACGCTGATACTCGCCGGGGTCTGGCTGGGGTACGAGGCGGTGCACCGGCTGATCGACCCGCCCCAGGTGACGGGCTGGATGGTGCTGGCGACCGCGCTCGCGGGCATCGCGGTGAATCTGCTGGCCACCTGGTGCCTGTCGAAGGCCAACCGCTCCTCGTTGAACGTCGAGGGGGCCTATCAGCACATCCTCAACGACCTGTTCGCGTTCATCGGCACCGCGATAGCCGGTCTGATCGTGCTGCTCACCGGCTTCGCCCGGGCCGACGCCATAGCGACGCTGGTCGTCGTGGCGCTGATGTTCAAGGCGGGCTACGGGCTGCTGCGCGACTCGGGCCGCATCTTCCTGGAGGCCGCCCCCGTAGGGCTCGACCCGGACGAGGTGGGCTGCAAGCTGGCGTCGGCGCCCTCGGTGACCGAGGTGCACGACCTGCACATATGGACCATCACCTCGGGCGAGCCCGCGCTGTCGGCGCACGTGCTGGTGAAGCCTGGCGGGGACTGCCACCGGGTGCGGCGCGCGCTGGACCGCATGCTGGCCGAGGAGTACGGGCTGACCCACACCACACTCCAGATCGACCACGCGCCGGCGGGCGCCCCGGAGCCCGTCGGGACCGGACACTGCGCGACCCCGCACGGCCCCGTCCACCATGACGGCCCGCACGCACACTGAGCGTTCGGCGCCGAGAGGGGCGGAACAGCCGGGGCAGGACATGAGAGGAGTGAGGGGCCGGCGGAGCCGCGCTGACGGATATCTCCTCAGACAGGGCCGTTCGGCCCCTGCGGGCGAGGGCCGACGATGGGCACTCTGAAGCACATCACCCCCGGGGCTTGCCTCGGACCCCGGGACAGTGGGGGGGGGAATGAAGGGGGCCAGGTCCATCGCTGAGCGGCCACGGACCGGCCCCCCGTACGCCCAGGCGTTACCCGTCGCACGCCTGGGCGTACGGCATCACAACCGCCGCCCGCGGCCCGTGGGGGGACCGCGGGCGGCCACTCCGGGGCACGGGGCCGAGGGGGCACCGGGGCAGGGGCTCTCGGCGGACCGGGCGGCAATTCAGCCCAGCCCCGGGCCCGGAAGCTTGTCGGGAGGCCGTCTCGCTGGGGGCCGTTCCGGGGGTTGGAGGCTGTTCCGGGGCTATTCCGGCGGGGTGGGGGTGCCTTCGTTGCGGTACATCGCTTGGATGTCCATCTCCAGCTTGACCGTGGGGCCGACGATGGCGATGCCCCGGGCCAGCATGTTGCGCCAGTTCAGCGTGTAGTCCTCGCGGTGCAGTTCGGCCGTGGCCAGGGCAGCACAGCGCAGCTCCTCCGCGTAGCCGCCGTTGACGGCGCCGAGGTAGGTGGTGTCCAGGCTGACGGTGCGGCTGACGCCGTGCAGAGTGAGCGTGCCCTGGACCGCCCACTTGGTGCCGCTGCGGTGGGTGAGTTTGTTGCTGACGAAGTGCAGGTAGGGGTAGCGCCCGACGTCGAGGAAGTCGGGCGAACGCAGGTGGTTGTCGCGGGACTTGTTGCCCGTGTCGATGCTGGCGGCGTCGATGGTGATCTCGATGTACGAGTCCTCCATGCGATCGGCGACCCGGATGCCCCCGTCGAAGCGGGTGAAGCGGCCGTGGACATGGGCCATTCCGACGTGCCGGGCGACGAAGCGGATCGAGGTGTGCGGGGGGTCGAACATCCACACGCCGGTCTGCGGCAGCCCTGGCTGCTGGCCCGCCTCCATCCGCACCCGCTCGGGCTGGGCACGGAAGCCGGGGGCGACCTCGACGGTGCGGTGCACCGGCTGAAGTCCCTCGACGCTCCCCATGAGCGTGTAGCCACCCGCTGGCAAGGTCACGGTGACCCGCCCGTAGGGGTCGGTGGTGGCCTTGATGACGCGCCGGCCGTTGGCGGCGTCGGTCAGGGTGACGTCCGCCCCGGGAAGCGGGTGCCCCATCGGGTCGCACAGCTCCACGCTGAAGAGCCCGGCCCCCTCCGGGAGCCCGACAGCCTGCGGGCCCCCGGTGTCGGCGGTCTTCGACTTCCTCCTCAGGAGTGCCCCGAGGCCCATAACTCTTCGCCCTGCTTCCTGGCTGCTGTGCCGCATTGGTGCGCGTACTCGTGGGGAACGGCCGGGTGTGGCCGGTTCCGATCGTACGTACGTGCCCCATATTCCCGCACACCAGGTCCTCCCAGGCAAAGCTCCCGAACGGTTCAGCGGCGCGGTTCACCGGCGGCGCCGCCCCGCCGCCGGCGTCCGACTCCCGGCCGGGAGCTGTCCGTTCGCCTCATGTCCCGGGCGTCTCGCAGGGGGTCTCACTCGGGGAGGAGGTCGGGGTGGGCGAGGGCGACCCGGTGTCCGTCGGGCTCGGCGAAGGGGACTCGGTGTCGTCCTGGCAGCCGGGCGGGTCGCCGGGATCGCTGCCGCCGGGGCCGGGCGTCCCGGGGCCGGTGGGGTGGGGGCCGGGCTCGCCGGGCCCGGGCTCGCCACCACCGTCTGTGCCGCCGCCCGCGCTCCCTCCTCCGGAGCCCCTGCCGCCCTGGCCCTTCCCCTTGCCCGGGGCCTTTCCCTTGCGGTCCTTGCCGCCCTTCCCGTCCTTGTCGCCCTTCTTTCCGTCACCGTCGCCGTCGCTGCCCGCGCCGGGGCTTGAGGGGAGCACTCCCTCGCCGTCGGGTACGGCATGGGTTCCCTTGCGGTAGAAGTCGAGCCAGGCGAGGACGGTGCGCAGGTAGTCCCCGGAGTGGTTGTAACTGAGGACGGCGGCGTGCAGACCCGGCTTGTCTCCCAGGTCGCGACCGCCGGCGCACAGATAGCGGCCGGCCGCGAGGGCGGCGTCATGGATGTTGTGCGGGTCCTTCCTGCCGTCCCCGTTGCCGTCCGCGCCCCAGCCGCGCCAGGTGGAGGGGATGAACTGCATGGGGCCGACCGCCCGGTCGTACGTACTGTCTCCGTCGTAGGCGCCGCTGTCGGTGTCGGTGATGCGCGCGAACTCTCCACCGTTGAGGACGGGGCCGAGTATGGGCTTTCGCGTGGTGCCGTCGGCTCGTACGTCTCCGCCGCGGGCCTGGCCGGACTCGACCTTGCCGATGGCCGCCAGCAGTTCCCAGGGCAGGCGGCAGCCGGGGGACTTGGTACGCAGCGTGCGCTCCGCGTTCTTGTACGCCTTCAGCACGGTGGCCGGGATGCCGGACTCGGCCTTGATCTCGCTCTTCAGCGCGCGGGCCGCCAGTTTGCCGTTCGCGCCCTTCAGGGGCGGGAGTTCGGTGTGGTACGAGCCGTCATCGGGGCTGCCCGCCTGGTAAGGGGCGCCGGAGCGGCCCGACTCCCAGGGCTTGCGGGCGTCCCGGGCGCCGACAGCGCCGGGGGCCTGCGAGGCGGTGAGGGCGGCGACGGCGACCGCGGCCAGCGCGGTGGCCGCCGCGCCCCTGCGCAGCCTGACCCTGTCACGGGTCCGGGCGGGCCCGGCCGCCCCGTGGCGTCCGGCGTCCTCGGGACATCCGGTCTCCTCGGGACATCCGGTCTCCTCCGTGCGGGATGCCGCTGTGTGGCGGCCCCGGCGGCTGCTGTCCCGCTGCGTCATGTCTCGTCCTTCCGCCGCCGTCGGCTGAGGGTGTCGATCAGTTGAGGGTGTCGATCGCGGCGATCTTCCATGTGCCGCCCTTGCGCACGGCGTCGACGGAGAGCATGGCGCCCGCGTACGTGGCGCCGTCGTCCGTTTCGGCCTTCTTTCCGTCCTTCTCGCCGTCCTTCTCGCTGCCCTTGCCCGCCTCGCCGCCGGACGCTCCGGTCCTGGCGCTGTGCTGGTCGGCGAACAGGAGTACGCGGGCCCGGTCGCCCTCCAGTGCCGAGACGGCACTGTCGGTGACGGTCGTGGTGAGCACGAGCCGCTGCTTGCCCGCCTGGGCGCGCACCTGCGCGAGGAGCTTGCGGTGCTGGGCGACGGCGCGACCGGTGAGCAGCTTGCCGGCGGCGCGCGCGTTCTTGCCCGGGTGGGCGTGGTCGTAGGAGAACAGGGCGTCGACGGCGCTGGTGACCTCGCCCTTGACCTCGCTGGTGCGGCCGGCGTCGGCCAGCGCGGTGTTGTGCGTGGCTGCGCCGTCCCGTAACGCGCCTGCCTCGGTCGCCGCCCAGGCGGCGAACCCGCCGAAGACGACGGTGAGGACGGCGCACACCACCAGCAGCCGCCGGGAGGCGTGCGCCGCGCGGCCGGGGTGCTGCCCGGCAGGCGCTGTCGCGGTCTCCATCGCCGTTGTGTGCGTCTTCGGCTTCGGCTTCGACTCCGGACCGGGCGTGGTGCCGGGGCCCGGTCTCGCGGTGGCCCCAGTGGGTGTGCGAGGCCGGACAGCCGTGGTGACAGCACTCTTCGCGGACGTACTCCTGGGCGCGGACATGTTCCTGGGCGCGGGCGTGCTCTCGGCCGCGGGCGTGCTCTCGGCCGCGGGCGTGCTCTCGGCCGTGGGCGGCTGAGCGGCCAGCCGACGACGGCGGTTGAGGAGGTGGCGGGTGGTGGACATGGCTTCCTCCGGTTCTCAGTCGCGCTCGGACGGGTCGGTGGCGGTGTAGCCGACCGGCACCTGTTCGAGGGCGCTGAGCTTCCAGCCGCCGGCGGTGCGGGTGAGTTCGCCGCGCATCCGTGTCTGCTTGGTGGCGGGCTTCTCCTTGGGTGCCTTGACCGTTGTCCGCACGGCGATGAGCACCCCGGCCCGGCCGGCGCGCTCGTCCAGTTCGGCGACGGCGCTGGAGAGGATCCGCGCCGAGGTCACCGTCCTGGCCCCCCGGATCTGCTTCTCGAACTGCTTACGGCCCTTCTTGAGCTGCCCGCGCAGGTCGCCCGTCGTCGAGGACTCCCAGGCGTCCAGGCCGCTGTTGAGCTTGCGGTGATCGAGGGTGTTGAGGTTTTGCACCGACTGCTCTCCCGCCGCACGCACCTCGTCCCGTGTCGTGGCGTAGCCGAGCGCGTCGTCGTGTGCCGCGCCGTACCAGGCGGCGCCCGCCCATGCCGCGCAGCACACCGCCGCCAGGGCCAGGACCACCGCCACCAGGGCCACCGGATTGGCCCGTCTCACCCATCCCACCTGAGTCACCTCTTCCGCCCGTCCTCGTCCTCGCACCACTGCGTTCCTGTGTTCCGCCGCGCTCCCGCGTTCCGCCGCGTTTCTCGCGTTCCGCCGCGCTCCCGCGCTCCCGCGTTCCCGCGTTCCCGCGCTCCGTTCCGTCCGTCCGTCGTCTCATCGCGCCCCGATGCTCATCGCGCCTTGATGGCGACGATCCGCCAGTCGCCGCCCTGGCGTTCCGCCGTGACCGAGAGCTGGGCACCGGCGTGTGCGGCCTTGTGTCCGGGGCGGCTGCTGGTCTGGTCGAGGAAGACGAGGAGGTGGGCGCGGTCGCCGTGCAGCCGGGTCACCCCGGAGCTGACCACCCGGCTGGCCAGCGTCAGCTTCTGCTCGGCGACGCGCTGTCCGACCTGCCCGAACAGCGCCTCGTACTGGCGTGCGGCCTTGCCGTCGAGCACATCCCTCGCCGCCTGTTCGGTCCCGGCGACGCCGTCGGGGGTGTAGGAGAAGATCCGGGCGAGCGCGTCGCCCACCTCGCCCGAGACCCGGCCGGTGGCGGCCCGGTCGGTCAGCGCCTGGTTCCTGGCGGCGTCGTCGCCCGTCAACTGGCCCGCCCGCATGAGCAGTCCCGCGCCCGAGGCGAAAGCCAGGACGAGCACGGCGAAGGCGCACCAGCGGGCGCGGCGCCCCTCCAGGACGGCGAGCGCCCGTCCCACCCCCGGGACACGGAGCGTGCGGGGACGGCGCAGGGCGCGGGGAATCCGTGGCGTCCAGCTCATCTCAGTTCCCCTCCCCCACCGGCACCGGCGTGAGGGAGGTGAGCTTCCAGCCCTCGTCCGTGCGCTCCAGACCGGCCTCGAACCGCTTGCGGTCGCTCGCGGGTGTGCCGCCCCGGGTCGTGGTCTTGACCTGTACGGTCGCGATCAGGGCCGCTGTGCCCGCCCTGTCGTCCAGTTCGGTGAGCGCGGCGTCGGTGACCCGGGCCCGCGCGCCGGTGCCGCGCTCGCGCAGGGTCTGTGCGCTCTTCTTCTCGCTGCGGCGCAGCTCTTCGCGCAGCGGGCCGGTCGCGGTCTCGCGCCAGGCGCGCAGGCCGGGGCCGACGCGCCGTGCCTCGATGGAGTTGAGGGTGGTGATGTGGGCGCGGCCCTCGGCGAGGGCGCGGTCGCGGGCCCGGGAGTAGGCCAAGTCCTCGTCCGAGTGCGCCGTCCAGTAGATCCAGCCGGAGAACGCGCAGAAGAGCAGCGCGGCCACCAGGAGTCCGCCGAGCCAGGCGGCCCGCCGCGCGCCGGACGCGTCGCCCGCTCCGTCCTCGGGGCGGGAGGGCGCCTGCTCGTCGACGCCCTGCTCGCCAGACGCCCCCTCGCCGGACACCTTCTCGCCGGACATCTCCTCCGTGCCGGGTGCCACGGAGCCGGAGCCCTGCTCGTCCGGCTCGGTGGGGTGTTGGAGCTCGGTGCTCATCGGCCGTCCTCCAGTCCGAGCAGGCCCGCCATGTCGCGCGGCCCGCGGTCGGGCAGCGCGGGCAGTCCGAGCGCTCCGGGGGCGCCGGAAGCACCAGGGGCGGAAGCGCCCTTCGCGTGGGAGCCCGCAGTGCCGTCGCTCTTGGCGCCGTGCGCGGTGCCGCTCAGCGGGAGGGAGCCGGGCCGGGCGGGGGCGGGGAGGGCGCCGCCGCCGGGCGCGTGCGCGGAGCCGCGCACGTTCTTGCCGCTGGAGGCCGGGGACGCGCAGTGCGCCCGGTCGTTGAACGGCGGGGGTGTGCCCGTCTGGAGACCGTTGCGGTAGCGGGTGCCCTGGTAGCCGGCGGTGCACGGCAGCGGGTCGAAGAAGGTGAGTGACATGCCGAAGGAGGCGCCCTTCTTGGTGATGGCCGTCGAGCCCGCCGCTGCCACCCGGGGAAGCTTGACGAGGAGTTCCTCGATGCCGCGCTCGCGGGTGACGGCGAGCTCCGAGGTGGTGGTCAAGTTGGCGAGCAGCACGCTCACGCTGGGGTCGAGGTCGCGCAGCAGCCCGGTGATCTGGGTGGCGGCGCCGGGGGTTTCGGCGATGAGCCTGCGCAGGTCCGGGTCGGAGTCCTTGAGCCGGCCCATCAGTTCCTTGGCGCCCTTGGCGAAGGACTTGAGCGCCTCGCCCTCCTCGCGCTGGGTGCGCAGCACGGTCTCGCTGTCCGTGATCAGGCCGGTGGTCTCGGGTGCCGCGCGGTCCGCCGCGTCCAGGAATTCGCTGCCGGTGTCGAGGAGGACCTCCAGGTCGTCGCCCCGGCCCTCGAAGGTGGTGCCCAGCTCGTCCACGAGGGTGCGCAGGGAGTCCAGCGGCACCGAGGAGACGAGGCTGTCGACGCTGGAGAGCACCTTGGTGGGCGGCGCGGGCAGCGCCGTGTCGGGCTGCTTGATGACGGAGCCGTCGTGCAGGTAGGGGCCCTTGCCGGTGGCGGGCCGCAGGTCGATGTACTGCTCGCCGACGGCGGAGAGGTTGGCGACGACGGCCTTG
Organism: Streptomyces sp. NBC_01775; assembly: GCF_035917675.1. Lineage (NCBI taxonomy): Bacteria > Bacillati > Actinomycetota > Actinomycetes > Kitasatosporales > Streptomycetaceae > Streptomyces > Streptomyces sp. NBC_01775. Next base: position 1,195,349 of record NZ_CP109104.1, read on the forward strand.
AGGTCGCCGGGGATCCGCGGGGCGGACTTCTTGATCTTCAGCTCGGCCTCGACGCCGCCGTCGGTCAGGTCGATGGCGCCGACCCGGCCCACGGACACACCCCGGTAGGTGACGTTGGAGTGCTCGAACAGGCCGCCGGTACGGGAGAGTTCGGCGCGGACGGTGTAGTGGTCGCGGAAGCCGAAGTAGTGACCGACGTCGGCGTAGCGGACGCCGATGACGCCGAGTACGAGGGCGGCGAGCGCGAAGAAGGCGAGGTTCTTGATGACCGTGGCGCGGGTGAGCATCAGCGATCGCCTCCGGCGTCCGGTGGCGTGGTCACGGCGGGCAGCGGCAGCGCGGCGGTGTCGCCCGTGCCGCCTGCCGCGCCCGTCGCGGGCCCGGGGTCCTGCGGGATCGGCTCTTCCTTCAGGGGCGGGGTGAGGATGGTGCCGGGCTGGGCCGTGAGGTTCAGATAGAGGTTGAGGTAGTCGCCCTTGACGCCGCGCAGCACCTCGTCGGTGAACGGGTAGGTGAACAGCACCTGGAGGGAGTCGGGCAGGTCCTGGCCCGCGTCGGCGAGCCGTCTGAGGGTGGGCGCCAGCGCCTTGAGGTCGGCGACGATGTCGTCCTTGCTGCGGTTGACGGTGCTGACGGCCACCTTCGAGAGGGAGTCCAGGGAGCGGAGCATGGTCATCAGCTGGCCGCGCTGGTCCTCCAGGGTGGTCAGGCCGGGGCTGACGTCGGTGAGGACGGTGCCGATGCTCTTCTTGCGGGCGGCCAGGGTGGCGGAGAGACGGTTGACGCCGTCGAGGGCCTGGGTGATGTCGCCCTTGTGCCGGTCGAGGCTGCCGACCAGCTTGTCGACTCGGCCCAGCATGGATCTGACCTCCGGTTCGTTGCCGTCCAGGGCCTTGTTCAGCTCGGTCGTGATGGTCTTGAGCTGGTTGACGCCGCCGCCGTTGAGCAGGAGGGAGAGCGCGCCGAGCACTTCTTCGACCTCGGGGTTGCGGTTGGTGCGGGAGAGGGGGATGTGGGTGCGGCCCCGGCGGGAGGCGACGGACTCCGCGGCGGAGACGCGGCGGTCGGCCGCTCCCCCGCTGTCCGGGCCCTTCCCCGTGGTGCCCCGGCCGGCGCCCTTGGGCGGCGCGAGGATCTGCACGTACTTCTCGCCCAGGAGGCTGGATTGTTCGATGCGCGCGTACGGCTCGGCGGGCAGCTCGACGTCGCCGTTGACGCGCATGGTGACCTTCGCCGTCCACCCCTTCTCGGCCAGCGAGATCTTGGTGACGCGGCCGACGGAGACGTCGTTGACCTTCACAGCGGACTGCGGGACGAGGCTGAGCACGTCGCGGAACTCGGCCGTCACCTCGTAGGGGTGGTCGCCCAGGTCGGCACCGCCGGGCAGCGGCAGGTCCTCGATGCCGGAGAAGCGGGGCACGTCAACGCCGCCGCCGAGCAGGGTGAGGGCGAGTGCCAGCGCGACCGCTGCCGCCGCCACGCCGGTCCCCGCGCGCGCCGTGCGCCGCGACATGTGCCGTCGGGATCCGCTCATCTGCCCGCCCCCTTATGTCCCTTGCCGCTCCCGGAGGCGTCGCTCTTGCCGCCGTCGGCGGGTGAGCCGTAGACCGTGCCGACCGGGGGCAGCGGGACGGCCGGGAGCGCCTTGCGCCGTCCCGGGTCGACGGGTACGAGGCCCGCCGTGCCGTTGGCCGCCGCGCCTGTCGAGGGGGTGAGGGGGCCGCCCATGCTCAGCTCGTTGATGTTGGCGCGGTTGTCCAGCGTGCCCTTGCCGGGGTTGTACGCCTTGAGGAAGTTGTCGGCGGCCAGCGGTGCCGTGTCGAGGGCCTCGGCGAGGGAGGCCCGCTGGTCGACCAGGGTCTGGGTGATCGGGGCGAGCTTCTTGACATTCTTCTTGAGGCTGCCTCTGTTGTCGTCGATGAACTTCTTCACCTTGCCCAGGGCTGTGCCGAGCTGTTTGAGGGCCTTGGCGAGGTTCTCCTTGTCGTCGGCGAGGAAGGTGTTGACGTCGGCCAGCTGCTTCTCGGCCTTGTGCACCCGTTTGTCGTTCTTCTTGAGCATGCTGGTGAAGGCGTGGAGGTACTCGACGGTGTCGAACATGTCGGTGCTGCTGCCGTTCAGGGTCTTGGCCGCCTTGCCGAACTCCTCGATGGACCGGCCGATGGCGGCGCCGTTGCCGTTGAGGTTCTTCGCGCCGGTGTCCAGCAGCCCGGAGAGCGAGCCGTCGGAGTTGGCGCCCTTGGGGCCGAGCGCGTCGCTGAGTTCGGTGATGCTCGCGTAGAGCTGGTCGACCTCCAGCGGCACCGAGTTGCGGCCGGAGGGCAGCACCGCGGCATCGGCGAGCCGGGGCCCTCCGGTGTAGGCGGGGGTGAGCTGGACGTAGCGGTCGGAGACGAGGCTCGGGGCGATGACGACGGCGCGGGCGTCGGCGGGCAGCTCGATGCCCTCGTCCACCAGCAAGGTGACCTCGACCTTCGTGCCATGTGGCGCGACGGCCGCGACCCTTCCGACGCGTACGCCCAGCACCCGCAGATCGGAGCCCTCGTAGACGCCGACGGCGCGGTCGAACCAGGCGGTGACGCGGATGCCGTCGGAGCCCCCACCGAGGACCGCGGCTCCCCCGGCGCCCGCGCCGATCACCAGCACGGTGGCGGACATCAGCGCGAGGCTGCGCAGCGGCCGGGAGCGCGGTCGCTCCGAGGCGGAGCGGGACCGCTTCATGGTCAGGTGGGGTCGCTTCATCGGCTGCGGCCTCCCGGTTTCGGCGGCCGGCAGTCGTTCTCGGGCGGGGTGCCGGGCGGCAGGTAGCGCTTGGGGACCAGCCCGCACAGGTAGCTGTCGAACCAGCGGCCGTTGCCGAGGGTGTTGCCGATCAGCCGGTAGTAGGGCCCGGCCACCTTCAGTGCGCGGTCCAGCCGTTTGCGGTTCTTCAGCAGGACGTCGGTGACCCGGTCGAGGGCGCGCAGGGTGGGGCCGAGTTGCTTGTTGTTGTCGTTCACCAGCCCCGTCAGCTCGGTACCGAGGTCGCGGGTGCCGGTGAAGAGCTGGTGGATGGCGGTGCGGCGTTTGCGGATCTCCTCCAGCAGGAGGTTGCCGTCGCGCAGGAGCGCGGTGAAGTCGGCGCGCTGGCCCTTGAGGGTCTTGGTCAGCTTCTTGCTGCCGCGCAGCAGTTCGGCCAGTTCGGTGTCGCGGGAGGAGATGGTGCGCGACAGCGCCGAGAGGCCCTTGGCCGCGCCTCGTACGTGTTCGGGGGTGTTCTGGAAGGTCTCGGAGACGGCCTGGAAGCTCTTGGCGAGCTTGTCCGAGTCGATCTCCTCGAAGGTGCGGCCGAGTCCGCTGAACGCCTGCGTCACGTCGTAGGGCGAGGTGGTGCGGCTGGTCGGGATGCGCTTGCCAGGATCCTGTGCTCCGGTGCCGAGCGGGTCGAGGGCCAGGAACTTCTCGCCCAGCAGGGTGCGGATGCTGATGGCGGCTCTGCTGGCGTTGCCGACCCAGGTGTCCTTCACCTTGAAGGTGACCTTGACCTTGGCGCCGTCGAGGGCGACATCGGTGACCTTGCCGACCTTGACGCCCGCGACCCGCACCTCGTTGCCCGGGCGCAGCCCCGCGCCCTCGGTGAAGTCGGCGGTGTAGGAGGTGCCGCCGCCGATGAGGGGCAGATCCTCGGCACGGTAGGCGACGGTGCCGAGCAGCGCGAGGACCACCAGCCCGACCAGGCAGACGGCGATGGGGTTGCGCTCGTGCATGGGTTTCAGGTGCGGCAGTCTCGGCCGCCGCCGGGTACCACGCCGGTTCGCCGTCGCGCTCATGAGCGGCACCTCGACTCCGAGATCTCGATGCCGGTGGGCGGCGTACTGCCGTCGGACGTGCTCAGGCCGTGCGTCCTGGCTTCGCACAGATAGGTGTTGAACCACGAACCGTAGGAGGCGGCCCGGCCCAGCGTCGTCATCTTGGCCGGTGCGTTGCGCAGGAAGGTCTCGAACTGGGGCGTGCCCTTGTCGAGTTCGCGGGAGAGGCGGCCCAGCTCGTGGATGTCCTGCTTGAGCGGCGCCCGGCCGTCCTTGAGGAGCCCGGCCGTGGTGGTGGCCAGGCCGCCCATGGCGGTGACGGCGTCACCGAGGGGCTTGCGGTCCTTGGCGAAGCCGGACACCAGTTCGCGCAGGCTGCCGATGAGGTCGTTGAAGCCCTTCTCGCGTGCGTTGACGGTCTTGAGCACGGAGTTGAGGTTCTTGATCAGGGAGCCGATCACCTTGTCCTTGCCGGCGAGGGTAGTGGTCAGCGAACTGATGTGCCCGACCAGCGAGGAGACGGTGCCGCCCTCGCCCTGGAGGACCTGGATGATCTCTCCGGCGAGCTGGTTGGTGTCCTTGGGCGAGAGCCCTTCGAACAGCGGCTTGAAGCCGTTGAACAGCTGGGTGAGGTCGAGCGCGGGCGTGGTGCGCGAGAGCGGGATGGTGCCGCCGGGGCGCAGGGTGCGGCCGACGGGCCCGCTGCCGCGCTGGAGGTCGACATAGCGCTGGCCGACCATGTTGAGGTACTTCACCGAGGCGCGCGCCGAGGCCGGGACGTCGCGGCCCTCCTCCACGGAGAACCGCACCTCGGCGACCCTGCGGTCCACCACCGCGATCTTCTCCACCTTGCCGACCTTGACCCCGGCGATCCGTACGCTGTCGCCCTCGACGAGGCCGGTGGCGTCGGTGAACCTGGCGCGGTAGGAGTCGGTGTCGCCGACGCCCGCGTTGGAGATGCTCAGCGCGAGGACGGTGGTGGCCAACGCGGTGACCAGCACGAAGATCAGTGACTTGACGAGGGGCCCGGCCAGACTGGCGCGCCTCATTTGATCCTCACCTCCGTCCCGCGCAGGGCCGGCCCGACCAGGACGCTGGACCAGCCGGGCAGGTCGTCCGCACGGGGCGCCTTGCCGCCGTCCAGCGAGGGGGCCAGGAGTTCGTTGACGAGCTGGTTCTCCTGGGGCGAGTTGGGCATCCCCATGCCGCCCTTGGCGTCCGCGATGGTGGCGCCTTCGGGGGCGGCTCCGGCCGAGGCCCGGTCCTTGGCGGCCGTGCCGCCGGAGGGGCCCAGGTAGGGCACGGAGTAGCAGCGCGGTGAGCCGCCGCCGGTGTAGGCGGGGGCGTCCTTGCCGGGCACGTACTTGCCGCGCGACGGCACGACCTTCAGCTCGACATGGAGGCCGGGCTCGTCGGTGCCCTTGCCGAGCGCCTTGTCCATGACGGGCACGAAGTTGCTGAGGGTGCGCAGGGTGCAGGGGAAGGAGGGCGACTGTGCGGCCAGTGCCCGGAGGGTGGGCCGCCCCGCGCGCGCGAGGCGGATGATGTTCTCCTCGTTCTCCCGCAGGAAGGTGGTCAGCTCCCGTGCGGTGCCCGTGGCGGCGTCGTACGCGGTGGCCAGGTCCTCGGCCTTCTCCGCGAGGGTGCTGCTGGTGGTGGCGAAGTCGGAGAGCGCCGTGAGCACGTCGGGCGCCGCCTCCGCGTAGAGGTGGCTGACCTTGACGAGTTCCTTGATGTCCCGGTTGAGCGCGGGAAGTTGGGGGTTCAGCTTGCGCAAGTAGGCGTCCAGTGTGACGAGGTTGTCGCCGAGCTTGCCGCCCCTGCCCTCCAGCGCCTGCGAGACGGCGGTCAAGGTGGCGGAGAGCTTGTGGGGCTGCACGGCGGTGAGGGTGGGCAGCAGGTCATCCAGGACCTGTTCCAGCTCGATGGCGTTGCGGCTGCGGTTCTGCGGGATGGTGGCGCCCGCCCGGATCGCCTCTCCCGTGGAGTTCCTGGGCGGTACGAGTGCGACGTAGCGCTGTCCGAAGACGGTGGTGGGCAGCATCTGCGCGGTGACGTCGGCGGGGATTCCGTCGAGCTTTCCGGGCTGGAGCGCGAGGCGCAGCCGGGCGCCCTCCCCGTCGGAGTCGATCTCGCGCACCTGGCCCACGACGACGCCGCGCAGCTTCACATCGGCGTTGACGTGCATCTCGTTGCCCACCTGCGAGGTGCGCACGGTCAGGTCGGCCTCGTCGGTGAACTGCTTGTCGTAGACGGCCACCGAGAGCCAGATCAGCAGCGCCGGCACCAGCAGGAAGACGACTCCCGCCAGCCTGCGGCGCAGCGTGGCGCTCATCCGGCGACCTTCACCGTGGTCGTGGCGCCCCAGATGGCCAGGCTGAGGAAGAAGTCGGTGACGCTGATGAGCACGATCGCGTTGCGCACCGACCGGCCCACCGCGATGCCGACACCCGCGGGCCCTCCGCTGGCGCGGTAGCCGTAGTAGCAGTGGGTGAGGATCACCATGACGCTGAAGATGAGGACCTTGAGGAAGGACAGCAGCACGTCGGTGGGCGAGAGGAAGAGCCCGAAGTAGTGGTCGTAGGTGCCCGCCGACTGGTCGTTGTAGTAGACGGTGATGAAGCGCGAGGAGAGGTAGGAGCTGAGCAGCCCGATGCCGTAGAGCGGGATGATGCCGACGACACCGGCGATGATGCGGGTGGTCACCAGGTAGGGCATGGAGCGGATGCCCATGCTGTCGAGCGCGTCGATCTCCTCGTTGATGCGCATCGCGCCCAGCTGCGCGGTGAATCCGGCGCCGAGGGTGGCGGAGAGCGCGAGGCCCGCGACGAGGGGGGCGATCTCGCGGGTGTTGAAGTAGGCGGAGATGAAGCCGGTGAAGGCTTCGGTGCCGATCTGGTTGAGCGCGGCGTAGCCCTGGAGGCCGACGACGGTGCCGGTGAACAGGGTCATCGCCGTCATCACGCCGACGGTGCCGCCGATGACACCGAGCCCGCCGCTGCCGAACGCGACCTCGGCGAGCAGCCGTTGGACCTCGCGCAGATACCGCAGCAGGGTCTTGGGCACCCACAGCAGGGCGCGGATGTAGAAGAGCAGCTGGTCGCCGGGCTGGTCGAGCCAGGCGAACAGCCTCCCCGGGCGCACGGTGCGCTTCGCGCGCTCCCCCGCCCGGCGGTCGCCGTCCCCCTGCGGGGTGGGCTCGGGCTCGGGGGCTCCGGTCTGGTCCTTGTCGAGGAGGGCCATCTCAGGCTCCCTTCGGCGGGACGAGCTGGAGGTAGATGCCGGTGAGGACCATGTTCACGAAGAAGAGGAGGAGGAAGGTGATGACGACGGACTGGTTGACGGCGTCCCCCACGCCCTTGGGCCCGCCGCGCGGGTTGAGGCCCCGGTAGGAGGCGACGATGCCGGCGATGAAGCCGAAGATGAGGGCCTTGATCTCGCTGATGTAGAGATCGGGCAGCTGGGCGAGGGCCGAGAAGCTGGCGAGGTAGGCCCCGGGGGTGCCGTCCTGGAGAACGACGTTGAAGAAATAGCCGCCCAGGGTGCCGACGACCGAGACCATGCCGTTGAGAAGTACGGCGACGCACACGGTGGCCAGCACCCGGGGCACCACGAGCCGCTGAATGGGTGAGACGCCCATGACCTCCATGGCGTCCAGTTCCTCGCGGATCTTGCGGGAGCCCAGATCGGCGCAGATCGCCGAGCCGGCCGCGCCGGAGATCAGCAGCGCGACGATCAGCGGGCTGGCCTGCTGGATGTTGACGAGCACGCTGGCCGCGCCGGTGAAGGACTGGGCGCTGATCTGGCTGGTCAGCGAACCGACCTGGAGGGCGATGACCGCGCCGAACGGGATGGAGACCAGCGCTGCCGGGAGGATGGTGACGCTGGCGATGAACCAGAACTGCTCGATGAACTCCCGCACCTGGAACGGCCGCCGGAAGATCGCGCGCAGCACGGTGACCGACAGCGCGAACAGCTTGCCGGGCTCGCGCAGGAAGCCGAGGCCCCGCAAGGGCGTCCTGGCTGCGGAGGTCTTGGCAGCGCGCTTCTCGGCTGCCGACGTCTTGGCTGCGGGCGTCTTGGCGGGTGGCGCCTTCTTCCGCTTCCCGGGGGGCCGGGGCTCGATCGCTGTCATGGCCGCTCCTCCGGCCGGGGGGCGGAGGTGTCCACGGAGAGGGGGGCCGCGTTCGGGTCGACGGCCTGGGCGCTGCCGGAGCCCGGGCCTCGGCCGGGGCCGCTGCCCGGACGGTGCGCGGTGCGCCGGGGTAACGGAGGCGCGTTCTGCGGCAGGCTGGCCTCGATGGCGCGGCGCGCGGCGGGCGGCAGTTGGCCGAGCATGCCCATGACCCGCTCCCTGCGTCGGCGTACGGCTTGGCGCTCGGGCAGGCCCGGGGTGGGTTCGAGCTGGGGTACGACTTCGCGCGGTACGGCGTTGAGCGGCCCGGGCGCACTGCCGTCGGCCTCGCGGGCGAGGGTCGCCGCGTCCTTTTCCTCGGACATTCCGATGGGCCCGGTGCGGCTGCCGCTCAGGAATTGCGCCACCACGGGCTCGTCACTGGTGAGCAGCACCTCTCGCGGGCCGAAGGTGACGAGATTACGGCGGAAGAGCATTCCCATGTTGTCGGGAACGGTCGCCGCGATGTCGAGATTGTGCGTGACGATCAGCATCGTCGCGTCGATCTGGGCGTTCAGGTCGATGAGCAGCTGGGAAGTAAAGGCGGTGCGCACCGGGTCCAGCCCGGAATCCGGCTCGTCGCACAGGATGATCTGCGGGTCGAGGACGAGCGCGCGGGCGAGCCCGGCGCGCTTGCGCATTCCGCCGGATATCTCGCCCGGCAGCTTCCCCTCGTCGCCGATCAGGCCGACCATGTCCAGCCGCTCCATGACGATGCGGCGGATCTCGGACTCCTTCTTCCTCGTGTGCTCACGCAGCGGAAAGGCGATGTTGTCGAAGAGGTTCATCGAGCCGAACAGCGCGCCGTCCTGGAACATGAGCCCGAACTTCTTGCGCGCCTCGTACACATCGCGCTCGCGGCTGTTGACCATGTCGACGCCGTCCACGTCGACGCTGCCCCGCTCGGGCTTGACCAGCCCGATGAGCGACTTGAGGAACACCGTCTTGCCCGTGCCCGAGGGCCCCAGCATGACGCTGACCTCACCGGCGGGCAGCGTGAGCGTGACGTCCTGCCAGATGTTCTTCCTGCCGAAGGACTTGGTGAGCCCCCGGACGGCTACTTCGATTCCCATGACGCCTCCCGGCACGTGGTCACTTCGGCAGTTCCGGGACCGCTGGAGGAGCCGGGCACTTTCCGGTCGAAGCCGATACGCTGCACACCGCCCCTTGGTGCATCTTCAGGTAGTTTCCGCTTCCCGAAATGGCGGCGGTGAAGAGGCTGTCCAGGTCTTCACCGCCGGTACCGCACCCGGAGAAGGGGGGAATGTCGAGCTTGGCCCGCAGGACTCCCCCTTTCAGCACGCTGTATTCGGGCGTCGCACCTTTCAGTTGAATGTCGATGGGGCGGGAGGTGCGGCAGTCAGGCCCCACCGGGAGCGGCTGCCCGTTCACCTTCACGTCGTGCATTCTGAGTGTCTGGCTCATGTAGATGCTGGCGTAGTTCGGCGCCGAGGAGCTGCGCTGTTCGGTGATGATCGTCAGCGGGGAGCTGATGAACTCCACCTGTGCGGTGACCGGCATGAAGTCGAAATCCAGGAATGTGGCGGTGGAGTCAGGGAGGTCGATCTCCCCCACGCTGCGGGTGGAGTTGTAGTTGCCCTGCGGGGTGGTGGCCGAGACGATGGTCTGGTTGGCCCGGAGATTGACGGTCTCGGCGCCGTCCATGGGGTCGTTGATCACCATCGCGCCGTTCAGCTTCGTCACGTTCGACACCGCGACGGGCACGGCGCACCAGTGGACGCCCGGAAGGTTGGTCACTCTCGCGTTGGGCGGCAGCGGCGGGATCTTGGACTTGTCGATCTCGGCCGTGGGCGGGGTGGTCGCGCACGGCTTGGCAGGCGGCAGCGGTTCGTCACCCACGTCGATGCCGCCCTCACGGGCCGACGGGCCGGACTTCGGATCCGACCCCTTCGACGGCGCGGAGGGCTTCGGCGTGTCCGAGGGGCTCGGCGAGGAGGGGTCCGTCTCCTGATCGCGCACCCGCACCGTGGCCAGCCGGAGGTCCTGGTCCGGCGCGGGCCGGCAGACCGCGCTCGGCGGAGCCTTCGCCGGCAGGGTCGAGGGCTCGCCGGTGGGCCGCTGCTCAGGGGTGAGATCGAGCGCGAGGTCCCCGGCGGTGAAGGTCACGTCCCCCTCTTCGGCGACGGTGACGGGCGGGACATCGCCCTTGTGGCTCAAGGACAGCTCGCCGGATTCGGGCACCGGCGTCGGCTCCGCCTTCAGCCCCTCCCATCTGGCGTCGGCGGACGAGTCCCCCTGGACGACCCGCACCGTGAGCGCCGCCTCGGAGGTGACGGTCCCGGTCCCGGCGGGCAGCAGATCACCGAGCGCGCCCTGCGGGATCTTGACCTCGACGCTCAGCTCGCGGGGCTGAAGGGGTACTCCGGGAGCCGCCGCCTCCGGGAAGTCCGCCGAGAGCAGGGCCTGGACGCGCTGGGCCCCCGACGGGAACGCGCAGTCGTAGGACACGGTGACCTTCGCCGTCTGCTCCCTCGCCTCCGAACCCGTCCCGGGCAGCATCCCGGCCAGCAACGCCGCCGCGCCCACGGCGGCCAGCCGCGCGGACAGGCGCCTGTTGTTCGCGCTCCGGTTCACTGTTCTCCTCGTACGGGTGAGGGATGCGCCGCTGCTCCTCGTGCGGGTGAGGGTTCTCCTCGTGCGGGTCAGGGTTCTCCTCGTGCGAGTGCGAGTGCGGGATGCGTCGCCGCGTCACCGGGCGGCGGACGTACCGGCGAACTCGACGGTGCGACTGCCGCGCCCCTCCCGGGTGGGACAGGCGCGACAGCCCCGGTGGTCAGTCGGCCGTGATCGTCTGGGCCGGGTCCGTGTCGTAGGCGGCGTCGAACGTCGCCGCGTCGCCCGGGTTGATCAGGCCGAGGCAGTTGGCATCGGTGGCCTCGAGGTTGCCGGCGTTGATGACCAGCTGATGGGTGGTGTTGTCGAAGTAGCCGGTGACCGTGGCGTTCCCGCCGCCCGGCCCCGCGAAGGAGGCGGTGCACAGGCCGTCGGGGTCGCTGATGGTGGCCTTCACTCCGGACACCGAGCCCACCACCCGGTTCGGGTTGGAGGCGTCGACCGACTGGGCGTTGATGCTCAGCGGGCTGGAAACGGTGACGTTGAAGCTGATACCGGCCAGCGAACAGCCGGAGAACGTCAGCGAGCTGATGGAGCCGAGGCCCGCTCCCGCGTTGCCGGAGCCGGTCTTCAAGCTGCCGGAGGCCGCCGAAGAGTCGCACGTCAGCGTGGCGTTGGGAACGGAGAGGGTGGGGTTCGCAGCCGAGGCCGAGAACGACCCGCCCGGTGCGGCCGTCCAGGTCACCGCCGAGGTGGCGGACGCCGAGGCGGCGGAGAAGCCGAGGGCAGCGGTTGCGGCGACAGCCGCGACCGCGGCCCGCCTGGTGAATTTGCGCACGTGATTCCCTCCACTGGATTTGGGATCCTGAAGAGCTGTACTCCGCACCGGGGCAACCTTTGACGCAGCCGTTTCGATCACTCGGAAGGCTGCGCCACGCCAATTTCCGTATGCCCTGCGGGCATCTGGCAAGACGGACGTTACGCACTAGTAACGCAGCCGTGCAATACCCCTGGACAAGAAGCAATCCGGCTCCTTTGGGGGATCTTTTTTCTTGTCATCCGGCGAGTGTCGGGAAAGAAAAATTCATCACCGGGTGCGCGTCCGGGTCCGTACCGGGTGACGCGACAGCGCGCCGGTGGCAGCGTGGTGGCTCCCGCGTGTACCCCGCATCTTCGTCGTTCCGGAGGGCTGCGCTGCCGGGTCGGCTGGTTTATGGTCTGCGGTGCACGAGCGCCGAGGCCGTACCCCCCAGCGGCCCAGGTGTTGCCCCGCGCGGGCCCGGGAGAGGGGTGCCGCGCCCCGATCGGAACCCGCCGGCCGCACAGGCCGCACACACCGGACTCGTCCCCCACCCTGGCCGGTTGGCTTTCGCCACGCCCCGAGGCCGGCAGTGGAGGGTACGTCCATGGTGCACACAGCAGTTCCCCCGGTCCTGACGGAGGCACCGGGCCCGCTCCCCCAGGAGCTGGCGGCCATCATGTGGCCCGAACTCCCCGCCGTCGCGGAGGAGATGGTGCACGAGATCGGCCGGGCGGTGCCCGAATACCGCCCCTTGCTGGAGGGGCCGTACCGCACCGTCCTCCTGCACTGCGTACAGCAGAACCTCACGACCTTCGTGGAACTGGTCGCCGACCCCGGCGCCTCCACGGACCAGCGGGACGCGATGTGCCGCAGGCTCGGCCGCTTCGAGGCGCACGAGGGCCGGGGGCCGCACTGCCTCCAGTCGGCGATGCGCACCAGCGCCCGGGTGGGGCTGCGACGGGCGAACAGCGTCGGCACCCGCTACAGCCTCCCGGCCTCGCTGATCGTCTCCTTCGCCGACGCGGTCTTCGCCTATACGGACGTGATCGAGTCGCTGTGCCGCGAGGGCTACGTGGAGGCCAAGGGCGGCCGGGACGACGAGTGGGAGTCGCAGCGCGGCAGGCTGCTGCGGCTGATCCTGGCGAGCCCGGCGCGGGAGAGCGCGGGCCCGGCGCACGAGGGCGGCGGCAGTCCGCACCCCACGCTCCTCGAACTCGCGCAGCGCGTCGGCTGGCGCGTGCCGGAGCAGGTGACGCTGGTGGCGCTCGCGCCGGGTGAGAGCCGAAGACGCTTACGCCTGGCGGGACTTGACGACGACGTGCTCGCCGATCTGGACGACCGGCGGCCCCATCTGCTGGTGCCGGGCGAGGTGGACGAGGCACGTCAGGCGATGCTGGAGGCCGCGCTGGAGGGCCGGCGCGCGGTGATCGGCGCGACGGTGGGGCTGGGCGGCGCGCCCGACTCGCTGCGCTGGGCGCGGCAGACGCTCTCCCTGGTGGAGACGGGCACCATCCAGGGGGCGGCCACGACGCGCTGCGAGGAGCACCTGGTCACCCTCTGGCTGCTGGGCGACCCGGCGCTCGCCGAGCGGCTGGCCCTGCGACAGCTCGCCCCGCTCGACGGCCTGACGCCGGGGCAGAAGGAGCGCCTGGCCGACACGCTCAGGACGTGGCTGACCACGCGCGGCACGGCGGCGCACATGGCGGAGCTGCTGCACCTGCACCCGCAGACGGTGCGCTACCGCATGCGGGCGCTCAAACGGATACTGGGCACCCAACTGGGCGATCCCGACCAGCGGTTCGCGACGGAGCTGGCGCTGCGCGCGCTGCACCTGCGGCGGCGGAACACGGGGCGGCTCCCGGCCGCCGCGCACGCACAGGGCCCGGAGCCGGAGATGCCGCGGGGCCACGACGGCGGCTGAGACCGCGCCGGGTCCGCGGCACCTGAACGCTCACTTGTGGCGGGTCACTTCGCCGTCTGCGCCGCGGGAGCCGACGCCGCCGCTGACGGCGGCGGCTGCGTGGCCTTGCCGAGGGTGAGGGTGATGGTGTTGCCGTCCCCCGGGACCATGCTGTTGATGACCGGGGTGGCCAGCAGGCAGTGCTCGAACTCGGGGATGGTGTAGGTCCCGCTCAGCTTGCCGCCCGCGAAGACGCTGAAGCCGGGCTCGGACTTCAGGTCGATGACGGCGGGCGTCTTCGTCTTGCAGTTCGGCCCCACCGGGGTCGGGATACCGGCGACCTTGAGGTTCTTCAGCCGGAGCGTCAGGTGCGAGGAGGTGGTCACCGAGCCGGTTTTCAGGTCGAGCTTGCCGGCCGTCGGCTCCTCCTCGATGAACTCGGTCGTCACCGAGACCGGGATGCCCAGCGCCTTGAACGACCCGTCCGCGTCGGGGAGCTGGGTCTGTGCCGTCAGGGCGCCGGTGGCCATGTCGGTCGAGGACTTCAGCGTGCCGGGGCCCAGCGCCAGGTCGTTGTCGGGCCCCGCGAGGTGGGTGGTGCCGCTGAGGGGGTAGTCGAGGCGGACCGGCGCCGCCGCCGCACCGGCTTCGGCCTGCGCGGTTCCCGTCGCGAGCGCCACACAGCCGAGTGTGGCCGCCACCGCCGCTCCCGCGCGCGCGGCGGCTCCGGCGCGGCGGGACGATCCGTACAGCGTGCGTTTCGTACCGGACAGCGTGCGTTTCATATCAGCTCCTGAATGTCGTGGGCTGCACCCACACGCATGAGCGGACCCCGCGGCCAAGGGGGGCAAGGCCACGGGGTCCTGGCCGCGGAATGCGGCCTGGGGAAACGACTCGCGAGCCATGACGCCGACGGAAAGGCGGCGCCCCGGTGAAACGCACGCTACGGACGGGTAACTCCGGTGGCAATACCCATTCCTTGATTTCCGGAATGCGGCACGGAAAGAGCGTATTTCTTGTCTGTGCCCGAGCAATTCAACGGGATTATTCATCGGCGGCTGAGCACACGCGGGGCGGCCGGGCATACGAGCCGGTGGCGTCCAAGGGGCTCTCGGAGCGCCGCGCCTCCAGTAACGTGCGCGGCGTTCCAAGGTCGTGGATCAGGAGGACTCATGCGTATACGTCCCAGATCGTGGCTGTTCCCCGCACTGGCGACGGCGACGACGCTCACCGTGGCGCTCGTCGTCGTCCCCCGGCAGCTGGACCCGGACGACGACGGCACCCCGGCGGCCTCCGCCGCCGCACCCGCCGCACAGGCGGCACCCGCCCCCGCCGGCAAGGCGAAGCCCGACGCCCGCGATGTGGTGCTCGCCGTGCACGGCGGCGCCGGTACCGCCCTCTCGCGCGACGAGACCAGCCCCGAGCAGGAGAAGGCGTACCGCGACGGGCTCGCGCGGGCGCTGCGGGCCGGAAAGAAGGTGCTGGACAAGGGCGGCACCAGCACCCGGGCCGTCGAGAAGGCGGTGAACGTGCTGGAGGACGACCCGCTGTTCAACGCGGGCAAGGGCGCCGTCTTCACCGCCGACGCGGGCCACGAACTGGACGCCTCGATCATGCGCGGCTCGGACCTGGCGGCCGGAGCGGTGGCCGGGGTCAAGCACGTACGCAACCCGATCACGGCCGCCCGGCTGGTCATGGACAAGACCAAGCATGTGCTGCTGGCCGGTCAGGGTGCGGACGACTTCGCCGTCCAGCAAGGACTCAAGCCCGTGACACAGGACTACTACTGGACCCAGCGGCGCTGGGACGAGCTCATGAAGGCCAAGGGCCACCAGCCCGTCAAGGACACCACCAAGGGCACGGTGGGCGCGGTCGCGGTCGACGGGAAGAAGGACCTGTCGGCGGCGACCTCGACGGGCGGGCTCACCAACAAGATGGCGGGCCGCGTCGGTGACTCGCCCGTCATCGGCGCCGGGACCTACGCCAAGAACAGCACCGTCGCCGCCAGCGCCACCGGCCAGGGCGAGGTCTTCATCCGGGGCGCGGCGACCGCCACCATCTCGAACCTGATGGAGTTCGGCGGGAAGGACCTCGCCAAGGCGTCGTACGAGGTACTCGTCGAGCGGCTGCCGAAGCTCGGCGGTGACGGCGGTGTCATCGCGCTGGACGGCAAGGGCACCTTCGACGCACCGCACAGCAGCGAGGGCATGCTGCACGGGTACCTGACCCGGGACGGAAAACTCGTCACGAAGATCTTCAAGGACGAGTCCCCGCCCAACAGCTGAGTCCCGCTCACGTCCCCCCGCGACGGCGGGACGTCCCACGGCGCGAACCGGCGGTGCCGAACTTCCGTGCGGTGCAGCTTGCTCGGCACCGCCGAACGCGTCGTGTCCGCGACGGAGGATCCTCAGCGGACGGCGAGGAGACCGTCCACCAGAGCCCGGAGCCTGTCCAGGCTCGCTTCAGGCCGAGCCGGGCCCGCAGGGCCGACACGCTCCTCAGCGCAGGTAGACGCGGTCGGGGTCGACATCCTCGCGCAACAGCCGCAGCTCGGCGGGGGCAGGGGGCTCGATCGTGGCCAGGTCGACGGCGACCTGGAGGTCCCAGCCGGTGGCGGCCCGCACCTGGTCGGCCGTCATCCCGGGGTGCACAGCCGTCAGCCGCAGTTCCTCGCCGACGCGCTCGCGGGCGAGTATGCCAAGCTCGGTGATGACACGGGTGACCCCGGCCCCCAGCGGCCTGATGCCCTCGGCGAGGGCGCGGTCGGGGGCGGGTGAGGTGCAGAAGTCGAGCTGCTCGGTGAACGAGCGCGGGTCGTGGCGGCGCATGACGACGAAGACCTCGCGGGCGCTCGCCATCACCTCAAGCGCGCCGCCGGACCCCGGCAGCCGTACCTTCGGCGCACTCCACTCACCGATGACGGAGGAGTTGAGGCTGCCGAACCTGTCGATCTGCGCGGCCCCGAGGAAGCCGACGTCGATATGGCCGCCCTGGAGGACCGAGCCGAAGAGCGTGGGCATCGGCAAGACGGCCTCGGCCCCCGTGATGAGGACGGCGTCGGCGATGGTCTCCGGCAGGTGGGAGGGGTGGGCGCCGCAGACGCCCGACTCGTAGACGATCTCCAGGCCCGGAGCGACGGTGAGGTGGGCGAGGGAGGCGGCGAGGGTGGGCAGCCCTATCCCGGCGAAGACGGTGCGTCGCGCGGCCAGTTCGCGCGAGGCGACCACGGACAGGAGTTCGGAGGAGGTGACCTCGGCGGTCGCGCTCATGTGCGGCTCGCTTTCGGGGAGAGAGGCAACGAGGGAAGGTGGCCACGGGCCGCGCGCTCACAGCCGCCGCCCGTAGTTCACGGGCAGGCTCATCGCCTCTCCGACGGCCAGCCCGTCCCAGAACTCCTCGCCGAGCCGGGCCACGTACGCCGCGTGGTCCTCCGTCCCGTACACCCATTCCGCCAGCCACGCGCGCAGCCGCTCCGCGTCCTTGCTGATGTGCGACCAGGCCCGGTAGAAGGCGTTGTCGCGGTCGTAGTAGCCCTGCGCGAAGGAGGGGTGGGCGCCGCGCGGGCAGGCGACGACGGCGTCGACCGCGTGCGCGGGGATGACGGTGCGGTTGGGGTCGGAGCGTATGACGTGGTCGTCCACGACCTCCTCGACGATGACCACCGCGTGCCGCGCGGCGAACACCGCTTCGGCCTGCACGCCGGTCAGGCCCCAGATCTGGGTGTTGCCCGCGCGGTCGGCGCGCTGTGCGTGGACGAGCGTCACATCCGGGTTGACGGGCGGTACGACGTAGATCTGTTCGGGCTCGCCGTCCGGCCCCGGGTAGGGCGAGATGACCTTGCGCAGCGCGCTGTTGACGGCGGGCAGGTCGCTTCCCGCGTAGGAGCGCAAGGGGTAGAAGGGCAGCCGCTGGGCGCCCGCGAGATAGCGGCAGATCATGCCGTAATGGCTGTACTCCTCGAAGGCCAGCGGCGCGGGCCGCCCGGTCTCCACCCGGCGGCGCAGCTCACCGAGGGAGCCGGCGGAGGAGTTGCCGACGAAGGAGGAGACGAGGGTGGAGACGCAGCCGGCGGCGAGCATCTGGTCGACGACGATGTCGGCGGTCATCCGCACCACGGTCAGGTCCTTGCGGCCCTGCCGGATGATCTCGTGCCCGGCGGCGGTGGGGATGAGGTGGGTGAAGCCCTCCAGGGAGACGGTGTCCCCGTCGTGGACGTACCATGCGACGGCCTCGCGCAGGGACAGGCGCTTGTCGGCTGCGGCGGGTTGAGCCATGGGCGCTCCTCGTCGGGTCGGGGTCGGGGTCGGGGTCGGGGTCGGGGTCGGGGTCGGCCCTACGCTGCCAGCAGCCATTGATCTGGGTCCAATACCAAATTAAAGTCACTTTGAGACGGCAAACTGATAAGTCGGCGGAGGGGAGCGCCCGTGGAGCTGCGGTATCTGGCCTCGTTCGTCGCTGTGGCCGAGGAGCTGCACTTCGGGCGGGCCGCCAAGCGGCTGCACATGGCGCAGCCCCCACTCAGCCAGCAGATCCGTCAGCTGGAGAAGGAGCTGGGGGTCCAGCTGTTCGAGCGCAGCACCCGCTCGGTACGGCTGACCAGCGCGGGCGAATCCTTCCTCCAGCCGGTGCGCAAGGTCCTGGAGGACATCGGCATCGCGACGCGGGTCGCCAAGGCGGCCGGACGGGGCGAGTTCGGGCGGGTGAGCGTCGGCTTCGCCGGTGCCTCCAGCCATGCCACGCTGCCCCTGCTGACCCGCGCCGTACGGGCCGCGCACCCCGGCATCGAACTGGCGATGCAGGGTCAGAACTACGCGAACCGCGCGCTTGCCCGGGTCGCCGACGGCTCGCTCGACCTGGGTTTCGTGCGGCTGCCGGTCGACCGGCCCGGCGTGGCGACCCGGGTGATCGCCGAGGAGGAGCTGGTGTGCGCGCTGGCCTCCGACCACCCGCTGGCCCGTCAGGAGCGGATCGATGTGGCGGACCTGGCAGGCGAGCCGTTCGTCGGCTTCCCCGCCGGCACCGGCTCCAGCGTGCGCGACGTGATGCTCCAGACGTGCGAGAAGGCGGGCCACAACCCGCGCATCGTGCAGGAGGCTCCGGACTCGTACACCATCCTCGCCCTGGTGGCCATGGGCGTCGGGGTCACCCTCACGCTCACCTCGTGCACCCACATCCAGCAGACCGGCCTGGTCTACCGCCCGCTGACGGGCCCGCCCGTGGTGCTCCGCGCCGCGCTCGCCTGGCGTACGGACAACCCGTCGGCGGCCCTGCGCAGCGTGCTGGAGGTCGCCCGCGAGGCGCTGCCCGCCCCGGAGGGCGATTGAGAGCGAGAACATCTCAGCGCATGGCCGATCGGATATTGGACCGTCCGATTCCCGGGATGGAAAGCTCGCCGCACCACGCCGAAGCCCCCCACCCACGCCGCCCGCCACTGCCACCGCCACCAGGAAGGCCCTCACATGTCCGGCATCGTCATCTGTGCGCCGCTGCGCACCCCCATCGGCGCGTTCGGCGGCGGGCTCGCGGGCCAACGCCCCGAGGCGCTGGCCGCGTTGGTGATCTCCGAGATCGTGTCGCGCACGGGCATCGACCCCGAGAGGGTCGACGAGGTGATCCTCGGGCAGGCGTACCCCAGCCCCGAGGCGCCGGCCATCGGCCGCGTCGCCGCGCTGGACGCGGGGCTGCCCCCCTCGGTGACCGGCACCCAGATCGACCGCCGCTGCGGCTCGGGCCTCCAGGCGGTGCTGGACGCCGCGATGCAGATACGGGCCGGGTTCAGCGAGGTCGTCATCGCCGGCGGTGTCGAGGTGATGAGCGCGGCCCCGTATTACACCCACGAGGGGCGCTGGGGAATCAAAGGACCCGGCCTCCAGCTCCACGACTCCCTCGCCCGGGGCCGCGTGATGGCGGGCGGCGTCAACCACCCGGTGCCCGGCGGGATGATCGAGACGGCGGAGAACCTGCGCCGCGAGTTCGCCATCAGCCGCGAGGACCAGGACGCGCTGGCGCTGCGCTCCCAGCACCGGGCCGCACGCGCCCTGGAGGAGGGCCTGTTCGAGGCGGAGACGGTGCCGGTGACCGTACGCACCCGCAAGGGCGAGACCGTCGTCGCGGCCGACGAGCACCCGCGCCCGGACACGACGGCGGAGAAGCTGGCCGGGCTGCGGCCGGTGAGGGGCAAGAGCGACCCCGAGGCGACCGTGACGGCGGGCAACGCGAGCGGTCAGAACGACGCAGCCGCGGCCTGCCTGGTCACCAGCGCGGAGACCGCCGAACGGCTGGGCCTGACGCCGCTGGTGCGACTGGTCTCCTTCGCCCGTGCGGGGGTCCCCGCCCGCACGATGGGCCTGGGCCCCGTCCAGTCGACCAGGGACGCGCTCGCCAAGGCGGGGCTCTCCCTGGCCGACCTGGACCTGATCGAGCTGAACGAGGCGTTCGCCGCCCAGGTCCTCGCCTGCACCCGCTCCCTCGGGCTGGGCGAGAAGGACCACGAGCAGCGCGTCAACGTCAACGGCTCGGGCATCTCGCTGGGGCACCCGGTCGGCGCGACCGGAGCCCGCATCCTGACGACTCTCGCCCACGGGATGCGCCGCGACGGCGCCCGCCTCGGCCTGGAGACGATGTGCATCGGCGGCGGCCAGGGCCTGGCCGCCGTCTTCGAGCGGGTGGACGGCTGAACGCACAACCGTCCGGGTGCGGCCCTGCGGGGTCTGGTGCCGCGACGGGGCAAAGCCGGCCGGCAGCGCCCCGAAGGGGCGCGGTGCTGTGTCATATTGCGAACTCCGCCGCGTGGGCCCGACCAGCCTGGGTGTACCTCCCTGCTCGAAGAGCCAGGGGGAGGACTCGCAGCCGAACGACAGCGCCGCGGCACTTCTCGCGGAGCGCTCAGCTCCCGACGAGGCCGCCCGCCGGCTCGTCCAGCTCCTCCGCGATCCGGCGCAGGACGCCACGCGTCTCGGCCGGGGACAGCGAGCGGGTCACCAGCCGGTCGGTCACCCGCCGGTAGAGCTCGATGTCGGTGGGTTCCTCCAGATAGCGGGCGCTGTCGAGCTGCTCCAGGAACACCACGTCGGGCAGCTCGCTCTCCGGCAGCCGCAGCAGCGTGACGGGCCCGCCCGCCGCCGGGTGGCCTCCCGCGCTGAACGGCATGATCTGCACCGTCACATGGGGCAGCTCACTCAGCGCCACCAGGTGGTTGAGCTGGGCGCGCATCGTCTCGGCGCCTCCGACCGGACGGCGCAGCGCCGCCTCGTCGAGGACGGCCCACACGTGCGGGGCGCGCGGTCCGAACAGGATCTGCTGGCGCCGCATGCGCAGCGCCAGGCGCCGCTGGATACCGGCTTCCGGCTCCTCGTCGTGCGCCAGTTCGATCACGGCTCGCGCGTACTCCCTGGTTTGCAACAGGCCGGGCACGAACTGCACCTCGAAGGTGCGGATCACGCTCGCTGCCTGCTCCAGACCGATGTACGTGTGCAGCCACTCGGGCACCACGCCCTGGTAGGAGTGCCACCAGCCGGGGGTGTTGGCCTGCCCGGCCAGGGCGGTCAGGACCGCGCGCTCGCCCTCGTCGCTGACGCCGTAGATCGTGAGCAGGTCGCAGACGTCGCGCAGCGCGCAGCCGGTGCGGCCCTGCTCCAGCTCCTCGATCCGCTCATGGGTGACCCGGATGGCCTCGGCCGCCTCCTGGCGCGATATGTACTGTGCCTCGCGCAGTTTCCGCAGCCGGGTGCCCAGCACCATCCTCGGGACCGCTGGGGAGGCCGACCCCCCTTCCCACGTCCCGTTCTTCGCGCCGTCCCTGGCATCCGTTTCGCTGCCGGAGACGTCAATGATGCGCATGCCACCGCTCCCGTCCCGTAGCCGCATAGGTCTCGCCACCTTCCAAGTTTCCCTCCCCGCTCCGATGTCTTCACACCCGGGTACCTGCCCAACTGGCACTCAAGTCAGGCACGTCGGTGCTCAGGTGTCTTGCCGATGGCACATCCACGGCCGGATCCGGTGGTCACGCGCACGGCGGCTTGCCCTGATCGCGCGGGCGGAGTAAACGCTCCGTTCATGGGAACCACACGGCGGACGCCCCGGAGACGAGGGCGGCCACAGCGGCCACTTCCGGCCACGGACCGGGCCACCCGGCGCACAGCGGGCAGGGGCGGCCCGGCCACACCGAGGAGCGGGCGCGGGCCGCCGCCACGCGGCTCGCGGGGCCGGGGCGCACGGTACGGCGCTCACCTGGGTGGACAACGCGGGGATCACCCGTGTCAAGGCCGTGCCGGCCCGGTGGCGGGCGATCCGGTGCACGAGGATGGCCGGCCGCTGCCCTCCTCGCTCGCGGAATCGCTGGGCCGCTTCGAGCGCTCCGAGGTGCTGCGTGAGGCGCTGGGCGAGACGCTGTTCGGAGCGGTCGCCGCGGTGCGCCGCGCGGAGAACGAGCTGTTCGAGGGGGCGTCTCTCCAGGAGATCGCCGCAGCCACCCGAGGGAGGTACTGAATGCCCGGATTCCCGCCGCTGATCGACCAGCACTGCCACGGTGTGCTCAGATCGGGTCCCGATCGCGCGGCGTTCGAGACGTACTTGACCGAGGCGAACGTGCCTCCCCCGCCCGCCTCGCCCCCGTCCGGCGTGCCCCGGGCCACGGCGCTCTCCCCCGCACCCGGCGCCTCGGGTCCTCCGTTCAGTTATTTCGACACCCAGCTCGGCTTCGCGCTGCGCCGCTGGTGCGCGCCCGTGCTGGACCTGGAGCCGCGCTGTCCGCCCGGCGTGTATCTGGAGCGGCGGGCCGAGCTGGGTACGGCCGAGGTCACCCGCAGAATGCTGCGGGCGAGCGGCATCTCCACCTTCCTCGTCGACACCGGGCTGCCCGGCCGGCTGCTGACGCCCGGGGAGCTGGCCGAGACGGCGGGCGCCGAGGCCCATGAGATCGTCCGGCTGGAGCGGCTCGCGGAGCGCGCGGCGGACACGGCGCGGGACACCCACGCCTTCTTGGCGGAACTCTCCGACGGGGTGCGCGAGTCGGTCCGCGCGGCGCGCGGTTTCAAGTCCGTGGTCGCCTACCGCATCGGCCTGGACTTCGACCCGGGCCCGCCGGGCACCTCGGAGATCTACTCCGCGGCCGAGCGCTGGCTGACCTCCCGGGTGCCGGGCGGCAGGCTCTCGGACCCGGTGCTGCTGCGGCATCTGCTGTGGTCGGCGGTGCGCACCGGGCTGCCGCTCCAGCTGCACACCGGCTTCGGCGACCCGGACCTGCGGCTGGATCGCTGCGACCCGCTGCTGTTGACGGACTTCATCCGGGCGACGGCGCCCTACGGCACCCCGCTGGTGCTGCTGCACTGCTATCCGTATCACCGGGGCGCGGGCTATCTGGCGGCCGTCTTCCCGCACGTGTACGCGGACTTCGGCCTCTCCCTCTCGCACACGGGGGCACGCGCACGGGACGTGCTGGCCGAGCTGCTGGAGCTGGCGCCGTTCGGGAAGCTGCTGTTCTCCACCGGCGCCTACGGCCTGCCGGAGCTGTATGTGGTGGGTGCCGAGCTGTTCCGGGAGGCGATGACGGATCTGACGCGGGTGTGGACGGAGCGGGGCGAGTGGTCGCACGAGGACGCGCGGAGGGTGACGGCGATACTCGCGAACGGCACCGCGGCGAGGCTGTACGGGCTGTAGCGCGGCGGGGCCGTACGGCTGTGGCGCGGGGCGGGCGGCGACGCCCCCTCACCCGCCGTGGGGGCGGGGAGGGGGCGCGGGTGGCGGGAGGTGACGGTCAGCCGATGTTCACATCGACGCAGGCGTAGAACGCGTTCGCCGTGTCGGCGACGTTCCAGACGGCGAGGACGGTCTGCTTGCCGGAGAAGCTGCCGAAGTCCACGTTGTGCGACAGCTGCGACGGGGGCTGCTGCCCGCCCTGGTCGAATTCGGCGATCTTCTGGCCGTCGATGTAGTACTGCCAGGTGGTGGTGCGGTGGGCGGCGGTCAGGTTCCAGTTGAAGGTGGCCGACTTGCCGACGTTGGCCACGTTCCAGCCGTGGTTGTCGTCCCGCAGCTCGGCCCACTCGTCGTGGCCGCCCGCGCAGTCCTGGAGACCCTTGGGCCCCTCGACGCTCTGGGGCTCGTACTTGATGGAGCCGCACTCGACGACCCCGGCTGCGCACTGAGCCTGCCTGCTCGCCGGGTCGGTGATGTAGCCGTGTGCGCTCGCGGGGGTCACGGACAGGCCGAGGACGAGCAGCGGGGAGAGTCCGGCACCGATGAGCGCGGCCAGCTTCCTCTTCTTGTGCATGTCAACTCCTTCACGGTCGAGGCCCGCACCCTTCTCGGTTTGTCGCGGCGGCCTCGGTGGGGGGTCGCGAGCGCGAAGGCGCTTCCGTCGTCGGCACCGGCCGCGGCAGTCCCGTGAAGTTCTGACCAGCCGCGATCTGGCCGTAACGGCCCACACTCGCCCATTGGTCTAGACTTTACTCGCTGACTGCTCACGGTCAAGAGGGCGTACACCAAAGAGAGTTGAACGGAAACGGGACGCGGGGCGGGGCAGAGCGCGGGGCCGGACACACGGCGAGGGGCGGAACGAGGGCGGAACCGAGGGGCGACCCGCCCGCTCAGCCGTCACTTCTCCCGCTGCTCGGAGACGCGGGTGAGGACGAGCACGGCCATGTCGTCCTGGCGCTGCCCGCCGGTCCACTTGGTGACGGCCTCCAGGAGCCTGTCCGCCAGTTGGTCCGGCCGCCTCGGCCCGACTCCCGACAGCGCTTCGACGACGTCGAAGAAGACGCCGCGATCGTTCCGGGCCTCCGTGACGCCGTCGGTGACCAGGATCAGGGAGTCCCGCGCGGCGAAGGCGAAGTTCTCCTCGACGGGGTCGCCGTGCGCGGGGCCGAGCCCGGTGGACAAAGGCAGCTCCGGGTTGGCCGGCTCCAGACAGGACACCTGGTCCCCGCTCACGAGATAGGGCGGCGGGTGCCCCCGGTTGAGCACGGTGATGGTCTCGCCGCTCGGCGGGATCTGCACCAGCAGCGCGGTCACGAACCCCTCGATGTCGTCGAGGGTCTCCTGTCGCCGCATGCCCTCTCTGTCCAGCGCGCGATCGAGGCGGTCGGCCAGGTCGTGCAGGCTCGGCGCGTGCTCGGCCGCCTCCCGGAACGCGCCCACCGCGACGGAGACGGCGGAGACGGCGGGCAGCCCCTTACCGCGTACGTCCCCGATGAGGGCGCGGATGCCGAAGGGGGTCTCCTGGAGCGCGTACAGGTCCCCGCCGATGGCGGCGCCCACCTGCGCCGCCACATAGCGGTCCGCGACGGCGATGGGCCCGACGGCGGGAGGCGGCGCCGGGAGCACGGCCCGCTGCGCCGCCTCCGCGACGGTCAGCGCGAGGGCCAGATCCCTGCCCTGCCGGTCGACGAGCCACTTGATCCACAGCCCCACCAGACTGATCACCAGCACCACGAGGACATCGGTGGCCTGCGCGTACTTCTCACGACCCGCGTACTGGGCCACGCCGCCCGCCATTCCGCAGGCCAGCAGGGCGAGCAGGGCGCTGGCCCGGAACGAGTAGACGGTCCCGGCCACCAGCGGAGTGCAGGCCAGCAGCGGCAGCCCGTAGTGAGGCCGGGGCGCGAACACATCCACCGCCCCGCCCGCGAGAAGGAGCAGCGGCGGGGCCACGTACGGCACTTTGACCAGCGCAACCTCGGGGCGACCCACCCGGCCCTCCCTGTTCCTTCTCGACGCGGGCGCAGAGCTCGTCGCTCTGTCCCGGTGATTCTCCCATTTGCGTATATTTCTGCACGGTCACGGTGAAGCCGGAAAGGTGTGCGAGCCGCCTGCGGGGCTGACGGCGACGGCCAGGAGATCCGGAGAATCACCCGTTCGGCCCGCAGACCGTGGCGAGGACCCCGTGAAGTCGCGCGCGGCCGGGCCGGCGCCTCCTCGGCCGTCCCGCCCGCGCCGGGCGAGGAGTCACGTGGCGGCCGGCGCCTGGAGCGCGGGAAGCAGGTGGGCGTGGGCCCAGGCCGCCAACGAGGTGGGGGTGGTGGTGAGCACCGTGCGGGGGTCCTCCGCACGGAAGCCGTCGCGCGTCCAGGCCGACATCCCGACGACGCCCTCGACCTGCCTGTCGCCGAGCCCGGCGGCCCGCAGCACCCCACGCAGCGCGTCGTCGGAGATCCGCTCGGCGCGCACCGGACGGCCGAGCGCCCGGGTCAGGATGCCGGCGGCGTGGGAGAAGGAGAGGTCCTCGGGCCCGTGCACCGCCTGCACCCGATGCCCCGTCCAGACGTCCGAGAGCAGGCGGGCCGCGGCCACATCGCCGATGTCGCGGGGGTCGACCCACGGCATCGGCTCGTCGATGTCCATCGCGGTGCGCAGGACGCCGTCCGTGCGCAGCGCCTCCAGCTCGCCCAAGAGGTTGCTGAAGAAGTAGCCGCAGCGCAGATGGAGGACATGGGCGCCGGTCTCGTTCAGCAGCTCCTCGGTGCGGCCGAGCCCGTCGATCTCCCCCGCGCCCGAGCGCTTCTCCGCGCCGACGCTGCTGAGGAACACGGTGCGCGCGATCCGGTTCTCCCGCACCGCGCGCGCCGCGTTGGCCCCGGACTGCGCGTAGCCCTCCACCGGGTCCTCGGCACCGGTCGGCGGGTCGACCCAGAACAGCGCGCCGACCCCTTCGGTCGCCCGCACCACGGCGTCGGCGTCGCTCTGGTCGCAGCGCACCGTCCCGACGCGGTCCACGAGCCGCGCGTCCAGCTTCGACGGGTCCCTCATCAGCAGCGTCGGCCGGACACCCGCTTGGAGCAGCAGCTGGACGACCCGCGAGCCGACGTGTCCGCTGGGAGTGGTCACCGCGATTTTCATTGTTCTCCTTGAACCGTTTCGCCACTGGTTGTCCGGGAGCGTTCGCGTGCTTTCCCCCAGGAGCGGCGCTTCCCCCCTGGAGCGTTCGCGCGTTCCGGCGAACTGGCCTATATCTGGACAATAGGCCGGATTGAGCACCACGCGAGAGCGCGGAGGGCGGAAGCATGGAAGATGCCGAGACCCCCTGGGAGGCCGAGGATCCGGATGTCGTCCTCGACGTCCCCACGCTCCAGGTCGAAGAGATCAACCTGGAGGTCGAGGATCTACGCGCGCGGGTCTCCTTGCAAGCGGAGGTCCTGGACCTGCTCAAGCTCAATGTCGGCGCCGACGTGGAGCTGGGCAAGGTCCAGCTCACCGTCAAGGGCGTGGAGGCCCAGGCGCTGCTGAAGGTACGGCTGGACAACGTGGCGGCGATCATCGAGCGGGTACTGGAGACGATCGACAACAACCCGGAGATCATCCGGTCGGTCACCGACGCCGTCGGCTCCGCGGCCCGCGAGATCGGCAGCGGCGCCGGGACCGCACTCGGCGAGGTGGGCCAGGGTGCCGGTGGCGCTGTCCAGCAGGTGGGCCAGGGCGCGGGAACAGCGGTGGGTGAGCTGGGCGGAAGCGCGGGCCAGGCGCTCGAAGGCGTGGGCCAGGGCGCCGGTGCCGCCACCGGAGCACTGGGGGAAGCGGCGGGCCGGACGGTCGAGAACGTGGGCGGGAGCGCCGGCCAGACGGTCGAGAACGTGGGCGAGAGCGCCGGCCAGACGGTCGAGAACGTGAGCGAGAGCGCGGGACAAGCCGTCGAGAGCGCCGGGCAAACCGCCGAGGAGGCGGGCGAGGCGGCGGGGGAGGCCGCCGCCGGAGCGACGGGCGCGGAGAAGGAGACGGGGGCGAAGAAGGCGTCCGCGAAGACCGCAGCCAAGAAGAGCGCCGCCAAGAAGTCGGCGTCCGGGAAGAAGAGCGCATCCGCCAAGAAGACGTCCAAGAGCGCCGCGTCGTCCCGCTCGGGCAGGAGTGGCGGCGGCAAGAGCGGTGGCTCGCACGGCGGTTCGCACGGCGGTGGGGCCAAGAAGCGCATCCAGCCTCCCTGAAAGCGCGCGTCCTACGAAGGGCCGGACCCGGAGGCATCCGACATCGCCCTGACCACGGGGCTGACGGCCGACGCGCTGCGCTTCGGCACAGAACCGGATGTCACCGTCAGCTTCCACGGCGCCCCCGGCCGTGTCTCCGCCTCGGAGAGCACCCGCTCCCGGCTGCCCGAGCGGGTGGTTGCCGGGGTCGACTACGAGGACATCCAGATCGCCTACCTTCTGGCGAGCCTGCTCACCGGCGACGCCAGTGACACCAGCGACGCCCTGCTGCGAGCCCACCTCCCGGCCGGGAGACCGCACGACTGAGCCCCCACGGTCCCGGCGCCGACCCCGTACCGGACCTGCTTCCGGCCCGTACCACGCGAAGGGTCGGCGCCCAGATCCACCGCGGCGCCCATGCGCCGCACGCCGCACACCCTTCACACGCGTACGCCCTCTGGACACCGCACGCCCTTTGCGGGATAAGGATTCCATACAGTATGAGTCGACTGTATGCGATCCACCCTCCCGTCGACCACGGGAGGGCGCAGCCGCAGTGCACGAGGCAGACAACCTCCACGCGAAGGGTCAGCAGATGGCACGAACTCACGATCCGTCGACGGCCGTCGCCTACCGTGAGGTGACCGACCACAACGGCCGTGTCTACCGGATCGGCGAAACAGACCGCGAACTGCTGGGCCACTCCCGGAAGATCATGGTGTATCTCCCGTGGATCGCGATGATGGCCATCAGCGTCTTCGAGTACGCGTACGGCTCGGCGGAGGACACCCTCTCCGAGGCACATCACTGGACGCAGAGCGACACCTTCTGGATCCTCAGCGTCTGGGTGTTCTTCCAGGCGGGCGTGGCCTTCCCGGCCGGCTGGCTGCGCGAGCATCACCTCCTCAGCCCACGCCGGGCGATGTACGTGGGGGCGGCGCTGGCGCTGGTGGGCTTCTTGTCCCTGTCCCACACCTCCAACGTGCTGCTGGCCATCCTCGGGTTCGGGCTGCTGGGCGGGGTGGGCTCGGGGTTCATCTACGCCACCTGCATCAACACCGTCGGCAAGTGGTTCCCCGAACGCCGGGGCGGCAAGACGGGGTTCGTCAACGGCGGCTTCGCCTACGGCGCCGTCCCGTTCATCTTCTTGTTCAACTACGCCTTCGACACCAGCAATTACCAGGGCATCCTGGACGCGATCGGGGTCTACGTGCTGGTCGTGGTGGCGGTCTGCGCGTGGTTCTTCCGCGACCCGCCGCGGAACTGGTGGCCCGCCGACCACGATCCGCTGGCCCGCACCGGCAGCGCCAAGGCCGTTGCGGCGCTGGACAAGAACCCGCCGGCGGCGCGGCAGTACGCGCCGATGGAGGCGATGCGCACCGGCATGCTGCCGCTGATGTGGTTACTCGTGGTGATGACGGCGGGAGTGTCCATCTTCGGCATCTCCTTCCAGGTGCCGTTCGCCAAGGAGGTCGGCTTCGGGCCAATGGTCGCCGCCTCCTCGATGGGCATCATGTCGATCATCAACGGGATCGGCCGGGGCTTCATCGGCTGGCTGTCGGACCGGTGGGGGCGCAAGACCACGCTGATCTTCGTCATCGTCGTGCTGGGGCTGGCACAGTTCGGCGTCCTGTGGGCCGGAAGCATCCGCAGCCAGTTCCTCTTCCTGCTCTTCGCCTTCATCTCCGGCTTCGGCAGTGGCGCGTTCTACCCGATGTTCGCCGCGCTCACCCCGGACTACTTCGGCGAGAACCACAACGCCACCAACTACGGCATCGCCTACAGCGGCAAGCTGGTCAGCGGCCTGTTCGGCGGGGGACTCGGCGCGATGGCCGTGGACTCGTGGGGCTACGACGGCGCGTACGTACTGGCGGGCGGCATCTCGCTGCTCGCCGCCGCGCTGGCGCTGCTCCTGCACCGCCCCGGCGCCGCCCGACTCGCCGCGCGCTGACCAGCCGTACCGACGACGAAGCCGACCACCCGCACCCATGAAGAACCGGCCCGGCCGGGGTCCCCCTCCCGGCCGGGCCGCGCGGCTCCCGGTGGCACCGCCCGGTGGCACGGGTTCCGCGCGAATATTCCGGACGCATCATTGGGCACGTACGCGGCGTCAACCGCGGTCAGCAGATGGCCAGAACGCATCCTTGTGACCACCGAAACGGAAAACTACGGTAGATAAAGTGACGCGGCCTTCCTGCGGTCTCGTGGAGAAAAGTCCTGAGTTCACAGGGCCTGAGTTCACAGGAAAAGCGCACGGGGAGAATGTCACGCACTCTTCCCGGGCTACGCGGCACTACGTGAATCGCAGTACGGTACGGCAGCGGGGCCACCGATCCGTGGAGTTGCCTTGGCACGGAGTTCTCGTACTCGACCTGCCCCACCGACGATACCGCTCACGCATATGCCGCCCACACCTGTCATTCCTGTCCGCCCTTTCGGCGAGGGCATTTCGCGCGCTTTACGGCTGAAGCCGGAGTCCTACAGGCACGCTCTCCCGGCGGCACACCGGGGGACGACGGCGAGCCGGCGGACGAGGCGGCAGGGGACGGCGGGCCCGGATGGGGAGCCCGGGTGAAATCGCCGCTGCCGTACCCGCCCGAGGGCATGGCGGCGCCCGACGGGGGCGAGGAGGCACCGCGATGACGTCGGCCGACGGTACCCGCGACTGGTACACCAAGGCGGGGGTACGCACGGATCCCAGACGGCTGCTCGCCGGCGAACTGGAGGCCGGGCAGCTGTTCTTCCCGCCGGACCTCATCCCCTACGCCCGGCACCCGGCGGTACTCGCTCTCCCGGAGCCGCGCAGGAAGGAGCTGTTCACCCGCCATCTGTTCCAGTACCTGGGCTTCACCGCGCAGTTCGAGACCCAGGTGGTCAACCGGGCGACGGAGCGCATCGCGGGCGGGCGCAGCGGCGTGGAGCTCCCCGGCGCCGTCCGGCTGGACGCCTACCGCATCTACTGCGACGAGGGCTACCACTCGCTCTACAGCTTCGATGTCGTCCAGCAGCTCTCGGCGGCCACCGGAACCGCGCCCCTGCCCTACGACTTCACGCCGTTCCTGGCCCGGCTGGACGACGTCGGTGCGCGGGCCCTGCCCGGCGAGACGGCGCTGGCACAGCTGCTCCAGGTCGTGGTCTTCGAGACGCTGGTGACCGCCTTGCTCAACGACATCCCCCGGGACCGCCGTGTGCTCACCGTCGTCCGGGACATCGTGCGCGACCACGCGCGCGACGAGGGGTGGCACCACGTCTTCTTCTCCCGGCTCTTCCGTCAGCTGTGGAGTCAGCTTCCGGACGCCACCCGGGGCCGCGTGGCGCGCTGTCTGCCCGCGCTGATCCGCGCGAGCCTGCTGCCCGACCTGCGCCCCGTGCGGGCGTCGCTGACGGCCGCGGGTCTGGCGCCCGCCACGGTCGAGGAGGTCGTGCGCGACGCGTATCCCCGTGCCGAGGTGGACGCGGGAATCCGCACCTCGGCCCGGCATTCCGTACGGCTCTTCGAAGAGACCGGGGTGCTCGATGTGGCGGGCGGCACGCGGGCGTTCGAGGAGGCGGAGCTGCTGATCCCGTCCGGGTCCGGGGCCCGGCACGGACTGCCCGGACAGCGCGGGACCCCCCGGGGTGAACAGCGCGAGACGCACGGGGGCGAGGGGACAGCGAACACCTGACCGGCCAACCGAGAGAGGCACAGATGGACCAGGCAGCGAGAGACCGGGCACGCAGGGGCGGAGACCGGGCGGAGCGCGGGCTGTTCTCGCTCGCCGAGCTGGAGGTGCCGGCCCTGCACAAGCTGGTGACCAGGTCGGTCGAGCTGTTCCACAACCCGAAGGCCCATGAACTTCCGCTGGCGGGCCAGGCCGTCGGCGTGCTCTTCACCCGTACGTCCACCAGGACCCGTACGGCCTTCACCGTCGGGGCGCTGCGGCTGGGCGGCGCGCCCATCGGCTACGGCCCCGGCGATCTCCAGCTCAACACCGGGGAGTCGGTGGGCGACACGGGCAGGGTGCTCGGTTCCATGCTCGACGCGCTGGTGGCCCGCACGGCGGGGCCCGTGGAGGAGCTGAAGACCCTCGCGCGGGAGGGCGGGCTGCCGGTGGTCAACGCGATGTCGACCGAGGAGCACCCGACCCAGGGCATCTGCGACCTGGCCGCCCTCACCCTGGAGCACGGCGATCTGAGCGGCATCCGGGTGCTGTACGTCGGCGAGGGCAACAACACCGCCGTAGCTCTGGCCCACGGTCTCGCCGCGGTACCAGGAGCCCGGGTCACCTTCGCGGTGCCGCGTGGCTACGGGCTGCCGGAGGGAGTGCTGGAGGCGGCCGGGCAGCGGGCCCGGCTGACGGGTGCGGCGCTCCAGGAGATCCACGACCTGGCCGAAGCACCCGAAGAGGCGGACATCGTCTACACCACCCGCTGGCAGACCACGGGCACCGCCAAGGCCGACCCCGGCTGGCGGGAGGTCTTCCGTCCCTTCCACGTGGACGCGGCCTTGCTGCGGCGCTGGCCGCGCGCGCGGTTCCTGCACGACCTGCCCGCGCACCGGGGCGACGAGGTCGCCGGTGAGGTGCTGGACGGCGACAGGTCGCTGGCCTGGACGCAGGCGGCGATGAAGCTGCCCAGCGCGATGGCCGTGCTGGAGGAGGTGGCGGCGCCCCGCTGAGGGGGCGTACCAGCAGCGCACACCTCGGCGGGCGAGCCGCACCGGCACCCGCACCAGCCCGTACCCGCACCCGCACCCGCACCGACCCGGAGTGAGGACCGTATGCCGGAAATCTCCTACGTCTCCCGCTACGAGCATCTGACGGCTGACGATCTCGTGCCGCCCTCCCCCGGCGTCTTCTTCGAGCCGGCCGACACCGAGATCGGCGTCTGGGTCGTCAAGGACCTGCTCCCGAAGCGCGGCGGCGGCAGCGTGCTGGACCTCGGCTCGGGCAGCGGCGCCGCCGCCGCTGCCATGGCCCGCGCGGGTGCCGCCAGGGTGCACGGGATCGACGCCAGCGAGGCGAGCGTCACCTGGGCTCGCGGGCACCACGCGGTCAACAACGGAGCCGCCCATGTCACCTTCGCGCACGGCGACTTCGCGCGGCTTTCCGCCGAGCGGCTGCTGGCCACCGCCGAAGGGCCGCTGCCCCGGCCGCTGATCGTCACCAGCAACCCCCCGTACGTGCCCCTGACCCCGGAGGCCGATGCCCTGCGCCGCTCGATCAGCGGCGGGCCCGACGGCCTCAAGTGGGCGGAGGCGATCATCGGCCACGCCAGGACGCTGGGCACGGATGTGGGGTTCACCTTCGGCAGCTACTCCAGCCCCCGGCGGGCGATGGAACTGCTGGAGCACGCCGGGTACCGCGTCGCGGCGGTGACGCTGTGCCCGCTGCCGCTGGGCGACTTCACCCGCGAGCATCCCGAGCGGATGGCGGAGCTGGAGCAGCGGGGCGAGGCCGTCGTATGGCACCACGGGCCCGAGGCGCCGGGGTACTTCATCGTCGGCCTGGCCTGCCGCCGGACGGCGCCCGAACCGGTGAACGGCCACGGGCCGCTGACCGGCGAGGGCCTCATGGAACTCCTGCGGGCAGCGGCCACCTCGCGCTCCACCCGGCTGGAGGCCCTCAACGGCCGGGCGCCTTCGCCTCTGCCGTGGTCCGGCCCCCTCCGGGTGTTCGACCCGCCCCCGCCCCCCGCGCGGCACCACTGGTGACAGGGCGCCAGGTCCTGTGACCTCATCAGCGGGGTACCGGGGTGAACCGGCGGTCCGCCAGGAAGCCGGGCCTGGGCGCCGGGGCGGCGAAGGGCGGGCCCAGCGCGTTGTCGACGCTGTTGTAGACGACGAAGAGGTTGGTGCGCCGGAAGGGTGAGACGTTCCCGGCCGAGGCGTGCAGACAGTTGCAGTCGAACAGGACGGCGGAGCCGGCCGACGCGGTGAGCTGCTGGATGCCGTTGCGCAGCGCCAGTTCGGTGACCACGGTGCGGTCGGCGGGCGGGGTCTCCCCCACCGCGGGCACGAAGGTCCGGTGCGAGCCGGGGATGATCATCAAGGGCCCGTTGACAGGCTGGTTGTCGGTCAGCGCCACGGAGAAGCTCAGCGCGCGGGGCACCGCCATGCCGTCCTCCGAGTGCCAGGTCTCGAAGTCGGCGTGCCAGCCGCACATCGATCCGTTGAAGGCGGACTTGAGGCTGACCCCGCTCTGGTGCACGTACACCTCGGAGCCGAGGAGCTGACGGGCCACGTCCGCCAGCGGTGAGGAGCGAATGACGCGGGCGAAGACCTCGCTCAACGCGTGCACCTCGAAGACGGAGCGGATCCCGTCGGCGTCCGGCCCCGGCGCGACCCGCCCCGAGGCCCGCAACCCGGCGTCCCGGCCCAGGCGCTCGGTCTCCTCCAGGCAGCCGAGGATCTCCTCGGCACCGAGCAGCGCCTCGAAGGAGAGGAACCCGTCGCGGTCGAAGGCGGCCAGCTCACCGGCGCTCAGCGGCCCGTCGGCCTCCGTGCCCCACACAACCGGGTGCCGCCGGCGGAAGGGCACCGACTCGCGCACGGAACGGGTGGGATACAGGTCCTCCACGGGCTCTGCTGCGGTCATCCTCGTCCGTGCCCCCCTTCCGGGCCGATGAGTTCCCCGGAGACCTGCCCGTTGCCGGATGCGAAAAACTCGGCGCATATCTGTGGCCGAATCGGCGGAATGATTTCCGCCAAGGTCGAAAATTCCCTGGAAGAGGCGTGCGTATGGCGGGCAACCGACGCCGAAGATGCCCCCGGCAATTCATGTTCCGCGAGGCCCGGACAAGTCCGGCGCCAACGCCCCTCCGTATGCGAACGAGCGAACAGCAAGCGGGCCTGACGGGGAATTACCGCGGCGATTTCGTTTCCCGCACCCGCACACCTGTCCCGTGCCCTCGCCCCGCGCCTCCGTGACGGGGCGGCGCGCGGCACAGCGGTCACCCGGGTGGCGCACGCCGATGCGCCGCCGTCCGGCCTTCCGTGCGTTTCTGGAGGAGGAACGTACGGGCCCGGAGGCGGGAGGAGATCCGGCGTGATCATCCGCGATCTGGAGAGCGTCACGGCGGTCGAGTGGGGCAACGGCCTCAGCCGCCGGCTGCTGCTGGCCGCCGACGGCATGGGGTACAGCGTGACCGACACCCTCGTCCGCGCGGGCACCACCTCCCCGCTGGAGTACCGCAACCACTTCGAGGCGTGTTACTGCGTCGGAGGCTCCGGTGAGGTCATCGAGCGCGACGGGACCTCCCACCGCCTCACCCCGGGCACGCTGTACGCGCTGGACGAGCACGACCTCCACCACCTCGTGGCCGCGCCCCATGAGGACCTGCGCCTGGTCTGCGTCTTCGCCCCTCCCCTGCGCGGCGACGAGGCGCACCGGTTCGGCGAGGGCGCGCCGTCCTCGTACTGAACGCCCGCGCGGCGCCCTCCGACAACCCGGTCGAGGGCCGGGCGGCGCCTTGGTAGGTTCACCCTGTGCAATTCATGGTGCTGACCCAGCGTTATAGCGACCAGTTCAGCGAAGAGGACTTCGCAGCCGTCCTGCCACAGGAGACCGAGACCGTACGAGGGCTCTACGCCGACGGCAAGCTCCGTCAGATCTGGCTGCGGGGTGACACCCGAGGGGCCTGCTTCCTGCTCGAAGCCGCGTCACCGAGCGAGGCCGAAGCAGCGGTGGCCGCCCTCCCGCTGGCCCAGAAGGAGATGTCCGACTTCCAGATCATCCCCCTGAGCCCCTACGGCGGCTTCGGCCCCCGCTGACCCCGCCCGGCCTGTCGCCGCACGGAGGGCGAGCGGGGCTCGACGCCGACCGGTGCGGGCAACCGGGTGTTCACACTGAGCGACCCCGGCTGAGGGCGCTGCCCGTCGTCTGAGGTCCGCTCCCGCCCGGTGGCGCCCGGTCCCGGCGGGAGGGGAATATCACCGGCCCCGGGACGACTCCCACCTGCCCGTACGGGGAACCCGGTCCGGGAATGACAGGCCGGCCCGCGCTTGTTCCCACCGGCACCAGGGCGCGGCCCGCTCTGATGCCCCGTCGCAGGAGAGAACATGAGCACCATCGAGCTGACCAAGGACAACTTCGACGAGATCGTTCAGGACAACGACTTCATCCTGATCGATTTCTGGGCGTCTTGGTGCGGCCCTTGCCGTAGCTTCGGGCCCGTGTACGAGGCCGCCGCCGAGCGGCATCCGGACCTCGCCTTCGCCAAGGTGGACACCGAGGCCCAGCAGGAGCTGGCGTCGGCCTTCGAGGTCCAGTCGATTCCGACGCTGGCGATCATCCGGGACAGGACACTGGTCTTCTCCCAGCCCGGCGCGCTCCCCGAGGCCGCGCTGGAGGACCTCATCGGCCAGGCGCGCGACCTGGACATGGAAGAGGTACGCAAGGCCGCGGCCCAGGCTCAGGCCCAGGAGGGCGAGGTCCCGGCCCAGGAGGGCGGCGCCACCGCCTGATGAGGGCCCGCCCCTCCCCGCCACGGGGCCTTCCGGCTCCCGGAGAGCGCGGCGCGAAGGCCGCCCGGTCATCGACCGGGCGGCCTTCGCGTGTGCGGACGAGCCGCGGAGTGCCGGCCTTCGTGTGCGCGGACCGGCCCGGGAGATGTCCGGGCTCCCGCCGGGTCAGCCCTGTGCGGTCCGCGCGCCCACTCCCGCCGGGGTGGGGCGGGGCGCCAGACGGAAGTCCTGGCGGACGGGGTGCCCGTCGCGGGCCTGGACGCGGGCGACGGCGGCGAGCCGGTCGGGACCGCTGGCGATGACGTTGACGAAGTGGTCGGGCAGGCCGGTGGCCGCGTACTCGCCCTGCTCGTCGGTGCTCGCGCGCAGCAGTTCCCTGCCGTGGGTGCCGGTGACCGTGATCGCTACGCCCCGCAGCGGCTGGCCGCGCTCGTCGGTGACCCTGCCCTTGAGCGTCGGCTGCTGCTGGAGCAGCCGGTGGGGGTGCGGGAGCACGGCGCAGGGCTGCGGCAGCTCGAACGAGGGGTCCTCGACGGGCGGCTCCGCCGGCACCTCGGCCTGCGCCTGGGCGCCCTCGGTCTCCTTACGGGCCTCGCGCCGCTCCTTCCAGGCGCCGAGCGCGATCAGCGCGATGCCCGCGACGACCCAGGCGCAGATGACCAGGACGTGGCGTCCGACGTCCTTCCCGTCGAAGTAGAACAGTCCGCGCAACGCCTCGATCAAATTGCCCATCGGCATGATCGGGTGCAGCGCCCGGAAGAAGCCGGGCACCATCTGGACGGGTATCGCTCCGCCGCTGGACGGCATGCTCAGCAGCACGAACAGCCCCATGGCCACGCCGGGGAAGAACTGCTTGAAGAACGGCACCAGTCCGTAGGAGGTCAGCGCGACGGCCTGGGTCATCAAGAAGATGAAGGGGATCGCCAGCGGCTCGTTCGGGATCACGTCCATCGCGCGGGCCACGAAGAAGGCGACCAGGCTCTCGACGACGCCGACGGACACCAGGGTGAGGACCTTCTTGCGTCGCCCGAAGGTGGTGGCCCTCAGCAGCATCATCACGCTGATGTACGAGGGGATCGTGCAGGCCAGGACGAGGTAGAACAGCCCGGTTCCCATGCCGTCGCCCGGCGCCGTGGGAGCTGCCTCGTGCACCTGGAGCCGTCCGCCGTCGTGCTCGGCGACGGAGGTGAACGTCTTTTGCAGCACCGACTCCAGCGAGTATCCGTCGGCCTTGGCGACGAAGAGCTGGGGGTGCTTGGCGTCCGGCGCGTATCCGGCGGTCACCGCGCGGCTGGTGACCGCGTCGTGGGCCGCGCCGGCGTCGGCGACGTGGTGGATGTCGAAGGCGCCGGGGCTCTTCTGTTCGAGTGCCTGCTCCAGCTGCCCGGCCGACGGCCCTGCCACGGCCACGTCCACGTGGTGCGGAACGGGGTTGTGGAAGGGCAGCAGATAGCAGACGAGGAAGCCGGCGAAGAAGAACGCCGGGAACCAGAGCGTCGACGCGAGGGTGCGCACGGTCGCGCCGAGCGAGGAGGTGTCGCCTTCCTCGCTCGGCGGGCTCTCCGGTTCCGCCTTGTGTTCCGCCATGGACGTGGTCCGCCTCCCTAGGTGTGTACGGGTGGGATGGCGCCTGAGCAGCGATGCATGCCCGAGGAGAGATGCATGGCAGGGCCAATGATTAGAAAGGCTAACAGAAAAGTGCAGCGCTGCAAAAATGCATTACTGTAGGGAACGAGTCGGGAGAGGCACCGGAGCACGGGAGCGAAGATGGCCGCCGAGACCACCGAGACCGCCGAGGCAGCACACGGCCTCCGGGAGCGGAAGAAGCTGGAGACCCGCACGGCGCTGCGCGGCGCCGCCGTCCGGCTCTATCTGGAGCACGGCCCCGCCGCCGTGACCGTGCACGACATCTGCGAGGCGGCCGGGGTCTCCCCGCGGACCTTCTTCAACTACTTCGACACCAAGGACGACGCGGTCTTCGACTGGGACCACCGCCTCACCTGTCAGCTGGTCGAGCTGCTCGCCGCCCGGCCCCGCGAGGAGCCCCCGCTCGAAGCGCTCCGCCAGACGCTGCGCACCGCCATCCCCGCGCTGGTCGCCGACGCCGGCTGGCACGAGCGGCGCCGCCTGCTGAGCGCCTACCCGGAACTGGTCCCCAAGCTGGTGCACAGCAACAGCAACATGGCCGAGGCCCTCGCCGAGGCCGTCGCCACGCGCACGGGACTGCCCCAGGAGGCGCTCTACCCCCGGCTGGTGGCCGGCTCGGCCCTCACCGCGCTGCGCGCCTCGATCCGCGCCTGGGATCCGGAGACCTCCGCCGAACAGCTGCTGGCCATGCTGGAGGAGGGCTTCGTCTCCCTCGCCGCCGGGCTCCCCGAACCCGAGCCGGACGGGGACGAGGGCACGGGCACGGGCACGGGCGGTCAGCGTCCGCCGAGCGCCTCGTCCAGGTCGTAGCGGACCGGCTGTTCGAGCTGTTCATAGGTGCACGAGCGCGGCTCACGGTCCTCGCGCCAGCGCCGGAAGAGCACGGTGTGCCGGAAGCGGTCCCCCTCCATGTGGTCGTAGGCCACCTCGCACACCCGCTCGGGGCGCAGCGGGATCCAGGAGGCGTCCTTCCCGCCGCTCCACCTGCTCGGCGCCCCCGGCATCCGGCCCTCCTCGTGCGCCGCCTCCTCCTGCCAGCGCGCCCACGGATGCTCCTCGGGGCTGTCCGTCCGCAGCGGCGCCAGCTCCCCCATCAGCTCCCGCCTGCGCACGGCGGGGAAGGACGAGGAGGCGCCCACGTACTGGAGAGTGCCCGACTCGTCGTGGAGCCCCAGCAGCAGGGAGCCGACGGCGTCGTGGTCGGCGCGGTGCGGACGCAGACCGGCCAGGACGCAGTCGGCCGTCCGCTCGTGTTTGATCTTCAGCATGACGCGCTCGCCGGGGCGGTACGGCAGCTCGGGCCGCTTGGCCACCACCCCGTCCAGCCCCGCGCCCTCGTAGTGCGCGAACCACTCCCGCGCGACGTCGCGGTCCTCGGTCACCGGCGCCAGATACAGGGGCGGAAGGGTTCCCTTCAGCGCCGCCGCCAGCATCCGGCGGCGCTCGCTCAGCGGCTCCTCCATGAGGTCGGTCTCCCCCAGCGCCAGCAGGTCGAAGGCGACGAACGAGGCCGGGGTCCGCCCGGCGAGCAGCCGCACCCGTGAGGCCGCCGGGTGGATGCGCTGCTGGAGTGCCTCGAAGTCCAGCCGTCCCGCCAGCGGTACGACGATCTCCCCGTCCAGCACACACCGCTCGGGCAGCCGCTCGCGCAGCGCGTCGGCCACCTCGGGGAAGTAGCGCAGCAGGGACTTGCCGGTGCGGCTGCCCAGCTCGACCTCGTCGCCGTCGCGGTAGACGAGGCAGCGGAAGCCGTCCCACTTGGCCTCGTACTGCATGCCGGGCGGGATGTCGGCGACGGGCTTGGCGAGCATCGGCTTCACGGGGGGCATGACCGGGAGATCCACACCTCGATTCTGCGCCGGGCACGGCGTACGCGCATGAGCGACCATGAGGCCATGCTGCTGGCCGATATCGCACACACATCCAAGGACGTCGCGGAGGCCACCGCGCGCAACGAGAAGGTGGCACTCCTGGCCGAGCTGTTCGGGCGTGCCGAGCCGTCCGAGGTGCCGGTCGTGGTCACCTACCTCGCCGGACGGCTGCCGCAGCGCAGGACGGGCGTCGGCTGGAGCGCGCTGCGGGAGCTGCCGTCGCCCGCCGCGGACTCCACCCTCACCATCGCCGGGGTGGACGCGGCGCTGACCCGGATCGCGGCCGTCGGCGGCAAGGGCTCGCAGGCCGAGCGCAAGCGGCAGGTGGGCGAGCTGCTGTCGGCCGCGACGGCGGAGGAACAGCACTTTCTCGTCCGGCTGATCGGCGGCGAGCTGCGCCAGGGCGCACTGGACGCCTTCGCCGTCGAGGGCCTGGCCGCCGCCGTCGGCGCGGAGCCGGGCGAGGTGCGGCGGGCCGTGATGCTGGGCGGCTCGCTGGGAGCCGTCGCCCGCGCGCTGCTGGCCGAGGGCCCCTCGGCGCTGGCGCTCTTCCGGCTGGAGGTCGGGCGCCCCGTGCTGCCGATGCTGGCGCACACCGCCAAGGACGTGGACGAGGCGCTGGACAAGCTGGGGCCGTGCGCCGTCGAGGAGAAGCTGGACGGCATCCGCGTCCAGGCCCACAAGGACGGCGAGGACGTACGGATCTACACGCGCACCCTCGATGAGATCACCGGCCGGCTGCCCGAGGTGGAGGCCGCTGTGCGGCGGGCCGGCGCGGTGCGCGCCGTGCTGGACGGCGAGGTGATCGCGCTGAAGGAGGACGGCTGGCCCCGGCCCTTCCAGGAGGTCTCGGGCCGGGTCGCCTCCCGGCTGGATGTGGCGGGCGCGAGCAGCGAACTGCCGCTCTCCGCCGTCTTCTTCGACCTGCTCTCCCTCGACGGCAGCGAGCTGCTCGACCAGCCGGCCGTCGAGCGGCACGCCGCGCTCGCCCAGGTGCTGCCGGAGGAACTGCGGGTGCGCAGGCTGCCTGTCACACACCCCGAGGACGAGGAAGTGCGGGGCGAGGCACGGAAGTTCGCGCAGGAGGTGCTGGCGCGCGGGCACGAGGGCGTCGTGGTCAAGGGCCTGGACGCCGGGTATTCGGCCGGGCGGCGGGGCGCCTCCTGGCTGAAGGTGAAGCCCGTGCACACCCTGGACCTGGTGGTACTGGGCGCCGAGTGGGGGCACGGGCGGCGCGCGGGGAAGCTCTCGAACCTCCACCTGGGGGCGCGGCGCGCGGACGGGACCTTCGGGATGCTCGGCAAGACGTTCAAGGGCCTGACCGATGTGCTGCTGGCCTGGCAGACCGAGCGGCTGCGCGAGCTGGCGGTCACCGAGGAGCCCTGGGGGGTGCTGGTGCGGCCCGAACTGGTCGTGGAGATCGCCTTCGACGGGGTGCAGCGCTCGACCCGCTACCCGGAGGGTGTGACGCTGCGCTTCGCCCGGGTCCTGCGCTACCGCGACGACAAGCGGCCCGAGGAGGCCGACACGGTGGAGGCGGTCAGCGCGCTGCTGCCCTGACCGCCTCCACCGGGGGGTGGGGCTCCGGATCCGCCCCCGCTCTTCAGAACTGGGCGCGGATCCTGGCCGCCACCCGGCGCGCCTCCGTCTCGTCGGTGTAGGGGTTGCGCGGCCAGAAGAAGCCGCGCAGCCCGTCCTTCTTCCTGCGCGGCACCACGTGCACATGCAGGTGCGGTACGGACTGGCTGACCTTGTTGTTCGTCGCGACGAACGACCCGTCTGCCGCCATGCCGCGCTCCACGGCGCCGGTGACGCGGCGTACCGCGCTGAAGTACGGGCCGGTCGACTCCTCCGGCAGGTCGGTCAGCGTCTCCACATGGGCGCGCGGCACGACCAGGGTGTGGCCGGAGAAGAGGGGCCGCCGGTCCAGGAAGGCGACGACGGCTCCGTCCTCGTAGATCCGGTGGGCGGACTGCTCACCGTCGATGATCTTGCAGAAGACGCACTCCATACCGCGCCCCCGCCCGTCAGTTCAAGGTGTTCGGGTCGGGGCCGACGCGCTCGCCCGTCTCCAGCCGCTGAAGGGCGCGCAGGTCCTCCCCGTCCAGCTCGAAGTCGAAGACCTCGATGTTCTCCCTGATGCGGGAGGGAGTGACGGACTTGGGGATGACGACGTTGCCGAGCTGGAGGTGCCAGCGCAGCACCACCTGGGCGGCACTCCTGCCGTGCTTCTCCGCGGCCTTGATGACCGCCGGGTCGTCCAGGACGCCGTTGCCCCGGCCGAGCGGCGACCACGCCTCGGTGGCGATGCCGTGCGTGACGGCGGGGACGTGTGCGTTACTCAATGTGACCTCGGCTCGCTCGGGGCTCCGATTGCCCTTCCATTGACGCATACGGAGCCCCTGGCCACACGCCGGGTCCTACGCTCCCGGCACCCTCTCGCGGGGCGTGGCGGTCGCGCTCTCACGGGGCGCGGGCGCGCTCTCGCGGGGTGCCGCCGGTACGTTCTCGCGGGGCGCGGGAAGCACGGCGTACAAGGCGGCGGCGAGCAAGGCGGTGGCCGCCCAGCCCAGTCCGTTGCGGCCGATCCAGGTGGAGACGAGGGGGCCGGTGAACCAGTCGACCTTGGTGAAGCCGAGGCCGAGCAGCAGCGCGACCGCCCAGGCGGTCATGGCCTGCCAGCAGTAGCCGCCCACGTACCAGTAGCGGCTGGTGCGCGAGGTGTCCAGCAGGCCCTCGGGGTCGTAGCGCACCTCCTTGCCGCGCCGCCTCAGCATGTCGACGCCGTAGACGCCGACCCACGCCGAGAAGGAGACCGCGAGCAGGGAGAGGAAGGAGATGAACGAGCCGTAGAAGCTCTTGGCCACCAGCATCAGCAGCAGCCCGCCGACCAGGCTGATGACCGCGTTGATGCTCACGGCCGAGGCGCGCGGCAGCCGTACGCCCATGGTCTGCGCGGTGAACCCGGCCGAGTACATCGACAGGCTGTTGATCAGCACCATGCCGATCAGCGCGATGACCAGGTACGGCACCGCGAGCCACATCGGCAGCGCCTCGCCGAGGAAGGAGACGGGGTCGTTGGTCTTGGCCAGCGCGGGGGTCCCGAAGGACATCACGCCGCCCATGAGCACCATCGGCACCAGCACGAGCAGGGCGCCGGAAACGGTGGTGCCGAAAATCTTCTTGCCCTCGGCGCTGTGCGGCAGGTAGCGCGCGAAGTCCGGCCCGGTGGGGATCCAGCTGATGCCGCCGGCGGCGATGGTGCCGATGCCCGCGATCAGCATGGCGGTGCCGCCCGCGGGCTTGGCGAACACCTTGTCCCAGTCCACGGTGGTGATCAGGTAGATCAGCACCAGGACGGTGAAGACGCCGAACAGGTAGGTCGACCAGGTGTTGCAGATGTTGAGCACCTTGCGGCCCATGCCGCTGACCAGGAACGTCACACCGACGAACAGCAGGAGGGTGACGACGATCAGCGGGGTGTTGCTCTTGATGCCGAAGAGCAGGTCCAAGACGGTGAGCACGGCGTAGGTGCCGGTGACCGCGTTGATGGTCTCCCAGCCGAAGCGGGCGACCCACAAGATCATGCCCGGGAAGTAGTTGCCCCGCACCCCGAAGGTGGCCCGCGAGAGCATCGCGCCCGGCGCTCCGCCCCACTTGCCGGAGACGGCCAACAGCCCGACCAGGCCGAAGGAGACGGTGCCCGCGACGGCTGCCGCGAGCAGGACCTGCCAGAAGTTGAGGCCGTTGAAGACCACGAGCCCCGCGCCCATGGTGAGCAGCAGCACGCTGATGTTGGCGGCGACCCAGGTCGGGAACAGCTCCCGGACCCTGCCGCGCCGCTCATGATCGGGTACGGGCTCGATCCCCCGCGTCTCGACGGCCCCGTGGGCCGAGGAGTCCGGAGAGGCGGGGGACTTCGCAGGGCTCGCAGGGCTCGGGATGTTCGGAGGGTTCGCCGGGGAGGCGTCATCGGCGCCGGCTACGCCGGGGGTAGCTGCCATGGGGGGCTCCGTGCGTGGTTCTCTGGTGCGTCGTGCGTCATTGCATGGCCCTGACCAGGACCGCGGCGGACTCTACGCGCGTTGCAGGGTGCGCTCCATCGTACATAGCCACACGATCGCCCCCCGCGCGCTGGGGCGATCCTCCAAGTACGCGGAGGGCGCGAGGGCGCGGTGAGCGCGCCGGTTCTTCCGCCGCCAGGCGAGGTCGGCCCGCACGTGCGCGGCGCGCGGCGGGCGCTCGCCCTCTCCCCGCCGCGAT
The DNA here is from genome assembly GCF_035917675.1 of Streptomyces sp. NBC_01775. Classification (NCBI taxonomy): domain Bacteria; kingdom Bacillati; phylum Actinomycetota; class Actinomycetes; order Kitasatosporales; family Streptomycetaceae; genus Streptomyces; species Streptomyces sp. NBC_01775. Next base: position 1,238,703 of record NZ_CP109104.1, read on the forward strand.
GGCGCCCGGCGGAGGCACACGTATCCGGCGGTGCCAAACCAACCCCCAGGGCCGCTCGGCACCGCCGACACCCGCCATCGAGGTTCCCGCCACCGCGGCGGAAAGAGGGCCCCATCTTTCCGCCGCGGCCGAAAGAGAGCCCCGACGACCGCCGTCGGGGCTCTCACCGCCGTGGCGGAGAGGCAGGGGCCGGGGCCTCATCGTGGTGGGTGCAAAGGGCGGGGGCCTCTCAGGGGCGGGGTTCCCTGGTGGGCTCGGGGGGAACGGGGACCAGGGCCACGGAGCAGTGGGCGTGCTGGAGGACCGCGTTGACGACCGGTCCGACCTGAAGGCCGAGGCGCCGATGCTCGCGCCGTACGCCGAGCACGATCAGCCCGGCCCCCGCGCTCAGATCGATCAGATGCTCCGCCGCGGGGCCACGGTGCTCTTCGGTGACCGCCCGCACATCAGGGTGCCGTTCCTGGAAGGGGCCGATCGCCTCGCGCACGAACGCCTCGGCGGCCTTGCCCGCCTCCGCGGATTCCTTCTCCCCCTCCCGCTCCTTCGGCGGCCTCTTCAGGCCGAGGCTGGGCAGGACGGGGTGGGTCCAGGAGTGGACGACCCGCACCGTGGAGCCGTCACGCGCGGCCTCCTCGAAGGCGAAGCCGACCGGTTCCGTCGCGCCGGACCACTTGAGCCCGACGATGGTCTCCCCCGGCGTCCCGTCGGCCTCGCGCTCCTCGCCGCGTACGACCAGCAGCGGCCCGGCGGCATGGGCGGCCAGCCGCAGGCTGACCGAGCCGAGCAGCAGGCCCCGGAATCCGCCGTGGCCGCGCGTGCCGACGACGGTGAGGGCCGCGGTGCGGCTGGCCCGTACCAGCGCGTCGGGCGGGGGGTCGCTCACGCCCGCCGCGGCGACCCGGAGGCCGGGCACCCGGGCCCTGGCCCGCTCCGCAGCGGCCTCGGCGACCTCGTGGGCGGCCCTGCGCATCCGTTCCCTGTCGGTGTCGGTCTCGGGGACCACGCTGCGGCGGGGCGGGACGGCGCCGCACAGGACCTCCAGCTCGGCGCCCCGGCGTCCGGCCTCGTCGGCCGCCCTGTCCAGGGCGCGGAGCGAGTGCTGGGAGCCGTCGACCCCCACCACCACCCGGTGGGGGGCGGGGGCGTACGCGGGCGTCCCGCCGGGGCGCTCGTTGGTCTCCGTCATGTCCGTCCTCTCCTCGCGTCCTCACGGCCTTGCTTCACTGCGCGGGTACCCCGCCAGTGTGGGACACACGGGGCGGATGCGGGAGGAGACGCGGTGGATCTTTCCCCAACGGTTCAGCCGGCGGACACCCCGTCAAGGATTCATCGCCGCACACCCGTTGGCCTTCAGTCCACGGGAACGGCTGTCGACGAACAGGCACTCGGCCATGGCACCGGGCTCGCCCGGACCAGGCGGGCACGCGCCCTCCTTCGCGCCCGCGTGCGTGGGCGCTCCTCCAACGTGCTGGTATCGCGGGGCCTTCGCACGTCTCCTCCAGGGACGGCGTTCCCCGCGGCGGCGCGGCCGGTGGTGTCTCGGCCGCGCCGCCGCGGAGCGGCAGTTCAGGTCGCGACCTGTCCTGACTGCCCTGCCGCCCCCTCCTGATCCCCATGGCCCACGCCGGACGCTCGCCTCCGGCTCGCCCACTCCGTCGCCCGCCGGCTCAGCGCTGCGGCTCAAGGAAGGTGAGCATGTCGTCGGCGTGCTCCTCTTCCTTCTCCAGGACGTTTTCCAGCACCCGCCGGGTGGTGGGGTCCGCCGTGCCGATCCAGTTGATCATCTCGGTGTAGGAGGCGATGGCGATTCGCTCGGCGATGAGGTTCTCGCGGATCATCTCCGTCAGATCCGTCGAGGTCACGTACTCCGAGTGGGAGCGGTCCAGCAGGCGTGAGGGGTCCATCAGCGCCTCGCCGCCGAGCTGGTAGATGCGGTCGGCGATCTGGTCGGCGTGGTCCTGTTCCTCGTTGGAATGCTCGAGGAACTCCGCGGCGACCGGCTCCGAGTCCAGACCCTTGGCGGCGAAGTGGTGCTGGCGGTAGCGCAGTACGCACACCAGCTCGGTGGCCAAGGCGGTGTTCAGCAGCTCGATGACCCTCCCGACGTCGGTGCCGTACGCCGTGGTCACCGGGCCGTTCATGATGCCGTCGCGCGCGCGCTCCCGGAGGGTCTGTACGTCGGTGAGGAAGTCAGGCATGCCACGTCCCTGTTCGCTCGCGGGTGGTTCCGCTGGGTTTCCCCTCACGGGTCTCCGCTCCACTACAGCAGCACCGGGAATAAGCCGCAAAGGGAAGAAAATCTACACACAATGCCCCATTAACCGGGGAATAAAATTTACCCAGTTACATTTTCTGTTACCGTCTTTCCATGAGTGAGAACCCCACAGGACTGCGCGAGCGCAAGCGGCAGCGCACCTACCGGACGATCTCCGAGGCCGCCGTCGCCCTCTTCCTGGAAAAGGGCTTCGCCGCCGTCTCCGTCACCGAGATCGCCGAGGCGGCCCAGGTCTCCAAGCCCACCCTCTTCCGCTACTTCCCGGCCAAGGAGGACATGGCCCTCTACCGCTTCGCCGACCACGAGGACGAGGCCGCCCGGGTGGTCGCGGCCCGCACCGAGGGGACCGCACCCCTCGACGCGCTGGAGGCACACTTCCTGACCGGACTGGAGGCCCGCGACCCGGTGACCGGGCTGTGCGACGCGCCGGAGGTGCTGGCCTTCCACCGGCTGCTGTACGGCACCCCGAGCCTGGTCGCCCGGCTGCACTCCTACACCGCGCGCTCCGAGGACGCGCTGGCCGGCGAGCTGGCGAAGGCCGCCCCCGCGGGCGCGGACCCCGGAGCGGGCGCGAAGCTGACGGCGCGGCTGGCGGCGGGTCAGATCGTCACCGTCCAGCGGGTGCTGGCGACCGAGAACTGGCGCCGGATCTCCGAGGGAGCCGACGCCGAGAGCCTGTACCCCCCGTCCCGCCGGGACGCCCGGAAGGCATTCGCACTGCTGCGCTCGGGCCTCACGCCGTACGCCTGACGACGAACGACAAACGACCAACGACGAAAGAAAGACGAAAGAAAGAACAACGACGAAGGGGGGAGGCCCCATGACCGGGGAGCACACCACGGGTGACGACGGCGGGAGCCCGCACGGCGAACTGGCCGCCGAGCGCGCTTACACAGCGCTGTGCGGCGCCGCGCTCGACCGGATGTCCGAACTGGCACAAGGCCGTGTCCTGGAGGGCGCCGGCATCCTCACCGGCCGGCACTCGGGCGAGAGCGCGGGTGAGGGCGTGGCGGGCGACGGCGCGAGCGCGGAGGCCCTCGGGCGCCATCTGCGCAGCCGGGCCAAGGAGTGGCGCGAGGAGCCGCAAGGGCCGCCCTTCTTCGGACGGCTCGACTTCGAGTGCGAAGGTGCCGGCGGCGACGAAGCCGGGGAACACCGGGGTCAGCGCTACTACATCGGGCGCCGCCGCGTCTGCGAACACCCCGCGTCACCGCCCCTGGTCCTGGACTGGCGCGCACCCGTCTCCCGCGCCTTCTACCAGGCGAGCGCCCTGCACCCCCAGGGCGTCCGGATGCGCCGCCGCTTCGGCTGGGCGCCGGGCAGCCCGGGCACGGCCGGGGATCTGACGGGCATGGAGGACGAGCCGCTCGCGGACGCGGACAGCGCGCCGGAGCCTGTCCGCGCGAGCCGGATCGTCGCCGGGGAGATCGAGAGGCCACGGGTCGGCCCGATGCGCGACATCGTCGCCACGATCCAGCCCGAGCAGGACGAACTCGTCCGCTCGGGGCCCGAGGACTCCGTGTGCGTCCAGGGCGCGCCCGGCACCGGCAAGACCGCCGTGGGCCTGCACCGGGCCGCGTATCTGCTCTACACCCATCCCCGCAGGTTCGAGCGCGGCGGCATGCTGGTGGTCGGGCCCAACAGCGCGTTCCTCGGCTACATCTCCGAAGTACTGCCCTCGCTGGGCGAGGCGGGCGTGCGCCAGTGCCGGGTGGACGACCTGCTGCCCGGCCGCCCGGTGCGCGCGGCGGACAGCCCCGAGGCGGTGGAGGTCAAGCACGGGGCGGCGATGGCGGCCGTGCTGCGGCGGGCCCTCTACTCCCGGGTCCGCCTTCCGGACGCGCCGCTGGCCGTGCCCGACGGCTCCTACCGTTGGCGCCTGCCCGAGGAGGACCTGCGCGCCGTCGTCGAGGAGACGCTGGCCCAGGCGCCGCCGTACGGGGTGGGCCGGGAGCGGGTGCGGGCGCGCACCGTGGCACTGCTGCGGTCCCAGGCCGAGCGCCGCGCCGGGCCGCCGGACGGGGCCTGGCTGCGCCGGATGGGCAGGACCAAGGCGCTCACGGGCTTTCTGGACGCGGTGTGGCCCCGGGCGAAGCCGGAGGAGGTCTTGATCCAACTCCTGGGCAGCAGCGCCGCGTTGGAGGCGGCGAGCGAGGGCCTGCTGAGTCCCCGGGAGCGGGAGGCGCTGCTGTGGAGCGCGCGCCGTCTGCGATCCCCCCGTGCGGCGCAGTGGTCGCCGGCGGATCTGCTGCTGCTGGACGAGGTGGCAGGGCTGATCGCGCATCCGGAGGAGAGCTACGCCCATGTGGTGGTGGACGAGGCACAGGACCTCTCTCCCATGCAGTGCCGCGTCCTGGCGCGCCGCAGCCGCTTCGGCTCACTGACCGTGCTGGGCGACCTGGCGCAGGGCACCACGCCGTGGGCGGCTCGCGACTGGTCCGCACAGCTCGCACACCTGGGCGCGCCCGGGGCGAGCGTGGTCCCGCTGACCACCGGATTCCGGGTGCCCGCCGTGCTCGTCGAGGCCGCCAACAGGCTGCTGGACTCGCTGGAGGTGCGGGTACCGCCGTCGCGGTCCCTGCGCCGCGACGGCGAGCTGACGACACTGCGGGTGCCGGGTGACTCCGCGCTGGCGCGGGCCGTGACGGAACGGGTCAGGGCCGCACTCGACGGGGAGGGTTCGGTCGCGGTGATAGCGGACCGGAAGCGCGTGGAGCCGCTGCTGTCCGCCCTGCACAGCGCCGGGCTGGCGGCCGGCGGGCCCGAGGACGGGGGCGGAGGCGGAGGCGCCCTGGGGCGGGTGGCCGTGCTGCCGGCCGACCTTGCCAAGGGACTTGAGTACGACCACGTCGTACTGGCCGAGCCCGCGCAGATCGCGGAGAGCGGTCCGCGGGGTCTTGAGCTGCTCTATGTGGTGCTCACCCGCGCGGTCTCACGGCTGGACATCCTGCACGCGCGGGAACTACCCGAGGCGATGGCGGGCTGAGGCGGGCCCGGCCGAGGGGGCGGTGGGGTCCGCGGAGACGAAGTCACGGAGCCAGTCGGGCTGATCGGCGATCTCCAACAGCAGGATCAGCCGCGTCAGCGGGTGGTCCCAGTCGAGGTCATCGTCCACCGGGCCCGCTTGTAGGGGTTGTGCGGCGCCTTGTGTGGTCACTGTGGCTCCTGTTGAGGGACGGAAGCGCGAACTCCGGGATGCCGACGGAGAGTTGCGTGATAGCTGGACTACAGACGGCATTGTCGCGGCTGCGCACTTACTTCTGCAAGTACATCTGCACTTACAGATGCAAGAACGCTCGGCTGTGAGACGCTTCCAAATGTCACAACCGCCCACGGGGGACAAGCAAGTGACGTAGGGAGAGACGTACATGCAGATCGAGAACGGCATCGAAGCCACCCGGATCGAAGACGCTGTGTGGCGCAAGAGCCGCCGCAGCAATCCGAACGGCAACTGCGTCGAGGTCGCCTCACTCCCGGGCCAGGGGGTCGCCGTGCGCAACTCCCGGTTCCCCTCGGGGCCGGCCCTCGTCTACACACCCGCTGAGATCGCGGCCTTCGTCCAGGGCGCCAAGGACGGAGACTTCGACGACCTCCTGAACGTCCAGGACTGACCCGGCCCAGGCGAGACACAACCGCACCGCACGACACCGCAATCGCCGCCGCCACATGTCACCGACATGTGGCGGCGGCACGTGTAACCAGCATGTCTGTACGCCCGGATGGCCTAGTGGGACACTGAGCATCCGGTCAGTCACTCAGGGAAGCAAGGCGGGCGCGATGTCAGCAGAGCCGCGGCGCGAGGCGTCGGTCGGACGCATCCTGGATCACCCTCGGGGCGGTCCCACGATCTTGCGTATCGTCCTGGGCACCCAGCTGCGACGGCTGCGCGAGGAGCACGGGATCACCCGCGAGGCGGCGGGCGACGCCATCCGCGGATCGCACGCCAAGATCAGCCGCCTGGAGCTGGGGCGGGTCGGCTGCAAGGAGCGGGATGTCGCCGACCTGTTGACGCTCTACGAGGTGTGGGACCCGAAGGAGCGCGAGGAGTATCTCTCCCTCGCGCGCCAGGCGGGCAGTCCGGGCTGGTGGCAGAAGTACAGCGACGTGATGTCGCCGTGGTTCGACCGCCTCATCGGCCTGGAAGAGGCCGCCTCGATCATCCGCATGTATGAGGTGCAGTTCGTACCCGGTCTGCTCCAGACGCGGGACTACGCACGCGAGGTCATCAGACTCGGTCACCCCAGGGACGACGAGCGGCAGTCGGGGCGGCGGATCCAGCTGCGCATGGAGCGCCAGTCGATCCTGGACCGGCCGCACGCGCCCCGGCTGTGGGCCGTGATGGACGAGGCGGCGCTGCGCCGTCCGCTGGGCTCCCGAGAGGTGATGCGCGAGCAGCTGCGGCATCTGATCAAGGCCACTCAGCAGCCCAACATCACTCTCCAGATCGCCCCGTTCAACATCGGCGGCCTCGCCGCCGCGGGCGGGCCGGTGACGATACTGCGCTTCCTGGAGCCCGACCTGCCCGACATTGTCTATCTGGAGCAGCTCACCAGCTCCCTCTACCTGGACAAGCGCGAAGAGGTGGAGGGTTACATGGTGGTGATGGACCGGTTGTGCGCGATGGCCGAGCCGCCTGCCAGAACGGCCGGCTTCCTGGAAGAGCTGCTGAGCGAGTACGAGCGCTGACGCCGACGGGCGGGCATCCTGGCGCAGACGGGCGCCCGGACCGAGTAGACGGGTGTCAGGGCAAAGACGGACGGAGCCTCAGCCACTCGTCCGGAGGCCGCTACGGCTTGCGGGCCACGCCTCCGTACTCGAACCACTCGTCCGTGAGCTGACGCGGCCCCACCTCGGAATCCCGGCGCCAGTCGTCGATCCTTCCGAGGCCGGGATCCAGCAGTTCGAGGCCCTCGAAATAGCCGTCGACCTCGTGCGGTTCGCGGACCCTGCCCCACTGTCCGCCGGTGCTGCGGTCCATGAACTCGGTGACGAAGTCGCGGGTTCCCTTGTCGTGGCTCACCAGCTGGTTGATGACGACGAAGCTGCCCCGGGGCAGCCGCTCCATGACACGGCGCACCACTGCGGCCGGGTCCGAGGAGTCGGGGATGCAGTGCATCACGGAGACGAACAGCGCGGCCACGGGCTGGTCCCGGTCGAGCAGTCTGCGCACTTCCGGATGCTCGAAGATCTCGTCGGTGGCCCGCATGTCGGCCTGGATGACACAGGTGAAAGCGTTCTCCTCCAGGAGCGCGCGGCCGTGCGCCAGCACGATCGGGTCGTTGTCGACATAGACGACGCGGGCTCGGGGATCCACCCGCTGCGCGACCTGATGGACGTTGTCCTGGGTGGGCAGCCCTGATCCGTGGTCCAGGAACTGGCGGATGCCGTAGTCCTCGGCCAGGATGCGCACCACGCGCCTGAGGAAGCGCCTGTTGTTGAGCGCGAGGGGCTTGGTGCTGGGGACCATCTTGTCCAGCTCCGCCACTGCCTCGCGGTCCACGGCGTAGTTGTCCTTGCCGCCGAGGTAGAAGTCGTACATCCGCGCCACGCTCGGCACGGTCACATCCACCGACTGCTCCGGCTCTTGCCCTTCGGAACCGGGCTCTTCTTTCCGCATACGCGCCCCACCGTGTCACCGCACGCCCTCCCCGAGCATGCGTGCCGTCACGCGGAAGCATCCCATGCCAGGCAGGGGCGGGCTACGCCAAGTGGCGTTTACCTGAACAGAACCGGGAGGAGCGCGGACCCGGGAAACGGAACCGGCAGACGGGGCCGGCGGTCAGGTCGGCCCGCAAGCAGTCAGCGTGCGGGTGGTCAGCACGTGCCCAGCTCGGCCCACACCACACGGCCGCACCGGGCGTCCCCCGAGGAGACCCCCCACCGCTCGGCGAGAGCCCCGACAAGCTGAAGACCCCGGCCGTTCACCTCTTCCGGGGTCGCGATACGGGGCTGAGGCGCGCAGCCTTCCGCGCCTTCGTCGCTGACCTCTATACGCAGGCGCTCCCCGTCCAGATGGAGGCTGCACCCTATGCGCCCGCTGTCCGTGTGCAGGACGGCGTTGGTGACGAACTCGGAGATCACCAGCTGTGCCGTGTGACCCAGGTCCTCGGGAAAGCCCCAGCGGCGCAGCTGGCCGCTGACGTGGGCCCGCGCTCTGGAGACGGAGGACGTGTGCGCGGGCAGCTCGAATCCCTCCCGCCGCACTGCCTCGGCCGGGTCGGCCTGGTGCGAAGGGATGAGCTGCGTAGGGGGGTGCGAGGAGGCCACGAGCGGTTCGCCTTCCGTCTACCTGTGGAGGGAGAGGACGGCTGCCGGTTGACACTGCGCGCATCGTCTGGGCCTGAGGCACGCGTGGGGAGACCGGGGGGCTGTTGCTGCCAGGCCCTCCGGCGACGCGGACGATGCTGTGCGGCTCCGGTGCCGCAGCCTCATGAGCTGGGTCACGTTGTTCACTATGCGCCGCACACTTCACAGATGGCAAGGGGAGTTCTGCAATTCGCAGAATCGGAGGGGCAGTATGGCTGCTGCACGGGAAGCCATGGCACACTTCTGACGCGACAGGGTCCGCTGGGGGAGGCAATCGGAGGAGGGCACAGTGGCCGAGGCCCGTTCCGCACCAACTGTGGGGCAGATAGTTCTCGGCCTGCGGCTGCGCGAGTTGCGCGAGCGCGCAGGATGCTCCTTCACCGAGGCGGCGTACGCACTCAGCGTCAACACGACCACCGTGCGGCGCATGGAGAAGGCCGAGGTCGGTCTCAAGCCACCGTATGTGGAGAAGCTGCTGAAGGTCTACGGCCTCTCCGACGAGGAGACGGAGTCGTTCCTCTCCCTCGTGGAGGAGGCGAACCGCCCCGGATGGTGGCACGGCTTCCGCGATGTGCTGCCCGCGTGGTTCAGCCTTTACGTGAGCCTTGAGGGCGAGGCCAGCTTGATCAGGGCCTATGAGCCGCACTGCGTCCCAGGGCTTCTCCAGACCGAGGACTACGCGCGTGCACTGCTGCGCACCGGATTCCCCGGGGCCGACGAGGAGGAGCTCGACCGCAGGGTCGCGCTCCGTATGGGCCGCCAGCGGCTCCTCGAAGGACCGGAAGCCCCGGTGCTGTGGGCGGTGCTCGACGAGCAGGTACTGCGGCGCCACGTGGGATCGCCCGCCGTGATGCGGGAGCAGATCGACCGGCTCATCGAGGTCACCGCGCGGCCGAACATCACGCTTCAGATCATTCCCTTCACCTCGGGTCCGCACCCCGGCATGTTCGGGCCCTTCCAGCTCTTCCGCTTCGAGATCCCGGAGCTCCCGGACATCGTCTACACGGAGAACCTGACGGGTGCCGCGTATCTGGACGAGCGTCCGGACACCGCCGCCTATCTGGAGGTGCTGGACCGCATGGGCGCGCAGGCCGCGCCGGTACCACACACCGAGGCCGTCCTCGGTGAGATCCGCAAGGAGTTCTGAACCATGGGTCACACAGGCCACAAGCGCCACATATACAACGGCATGCCTGCGAAGGACCTCGGCACCGAGGGCTGGCAGAAGCCCTGGAGTGGCACCAACGGCGGAAGCTGCGTCGAGGCGATGAAGCTCGGCGACGGGCGCGTCGCGCTACGGCAGTCGACGGACCCGGAAGGGCCGGCGCTGATCTACACCACCAACGAGTTCGAGACCTTCCTCCGGGGCGCCAAGCAGGGCGTGGCCGACTTCCTGCTGGCCACCGACTGATTGTCACCACCGGAAAACGGAGAGACCGTAATGACCACACGGGAGAACCTCCCCGGCATAGACACGACCAAGCCGCACTCGGCTCGGATGTACGACTACTACCTCGGGGGAAAGACCCACTACGAAGTGGACGTACAGGCAGCGGAGGCCGTCATCGCCACCGTGCCGTACGCCGGTGCCATGGCCCGCGCCAACCGTGACTTCATGATCCGCGCGACCCGCTGGCTGACCGCCGAACGCGGCGTGCGGCAGTTCCTGGACATCGGCAGCGGCATCCCGACCGAGCCCAACTTGCACCAGGTGGCGCAGGCGGTCGCCCCCGACGCACGGGTGGTCTACACCGACAGCGACCCGATCGTGCTCCAGTACGCGCAGGCGCTGCTGCACAGCACACCGGAGGGACGCACCACCTACCTCCAGGCGGACGCCACCCGTCCGGAGACGATCATGGACTCGGACGAACTGCACACCACCCTCGACCTGACCCGTCCGGTGGCCCTGTCGGTCAACGCGCTCTTCCACTTCGTCCCCGACGAGTCGGGCCCCTACGAGCTCCTGCGAGGGCTGATGGAGCGGCTCGCGCCCGGCAGTTTCCTGTGCCTCTCACACGCCACGGCCCAGCCGGACGACCTTGAGCTGGCGGTCCTCGGCAAGAAGGTCGAGGAGATCTACGCCAAGGGCGGCACGACGATGCGGCTGCGCGAGAACGCGGAGATCGCGCGCTTCTTCGACGGCCTGGAGCTGGTCCAGCCGGGGCTCATCATGGCGCACCAGTGGCGTCCCGAGCCCGGAATGACCTGCGAGCTCAAGGACGGCGAGCCCAGCATGCTCGCGGGGGTCGCGCGCAAGCCCTGAGAAGCGGAGGGGGAGGGCGGCGTCGGACCAACGCTGCCCGGGCGGGAGGTCCAGGACCTCGGCCGGCAGCGGCCAGGCGGCGTGGAACTCCCGCTCCCCGTAGGGCCACGTGGGGCGAGCCGCCCGGATGCCGGGCGGCCGGGACCGGCGGAATACGGGGCGGAAGGTCAGGGAAGAGGCCAGGGCGCCCGTTGACAGGGCAGGCTCGGCCGACCGAGCATAAGCAAGCGCTTAGAGATGCGCTCAGTGCCCCGTCGCCCCTGGGATCGGATCACCGCCATGGCCACACCCTCGCTCCTCCTCTCCCGCCGCGATCTCGACTTCCAGCTCTACGACTGGCTGGACGTCGGGGCGCTGACCCGGCGCGAGCACTACGCGGAACACTCCAGGGAGACCTTCGACGACGCCCTCGACCTGAGCGAGCGCATCGCCCAACGGCACTTCGCGACGCACAACAAGAAGAACGACCAGGAAGAACCCTGGTTCGACGGTGAGCGCGTCCACACTCTCCCGGAGGCGGCCGAGGCGCTGGGGGTGTTCGCCGAATCGGGGCTGCTGGCGGCGTCCATGGACGAGGAGTTCGGCGGCATGGGCATGCCGCACACCGTGGCGACGGCCTGCTTCAGCTACTTCCACGCGGCCAACGTGGGCACGTCCGCGTATCCGTTCCTCACCCTCGGCAACGCGCGCCTGCTGTGCGCGCACGGCTCGCGCGAGCAGGTCGACACCTATGTGCGGCCGATGCTGGAGGGGCGGTTCTTCGGGACCATGTGCCTGTCCGAGCCGCAGGCGGGCTCCTCGCTCGCCGATGTGGCCACCCGTGCCGAGGAGCGGCCGGACGGCACCTACCGGCTCTTCGGCACCAAGATGTGGATCTCCGGGGGCGACCACGAGCTGGCGGAGAACATCGTCCATCTGGTGCTGGCCCGCATCCCCGGTGGGCCGCCCGGGGTCAAGGGGCTCTCGCTGTTCATCGTCCCCAAGCACCTGGTGGGCCCGGACGGCGGCCTCGGCGAGCGCAACGACGTGGTGCCCGCCGGGCTCAACCACAAGATGGGGTACCGGGGCACCACCAACGCGCTGCTCAACTTCGGCGAGGGCGCCCGCCACCGGCCCGGCGGCGAGGCCGGCGCCGTGGGTCACCTGGTGGGCGAGCCGCACCGGGGCCTCGCGTACATGTTCCACATGATGAACGGCGCGCGGATCGGCGTCGGAGCCGGCGCGATGGCGCTCGGCTACACCGGATACCTCAAGTCTCTGCGCTACGCACGCGAACGCCCCCAGGGCCGCCCGCTCAGCGCGGGCGGCAAGGACGCCTCGGCCCCGCAGGTGCCGATCATCGAGCACACGGACGTACGCCGCATGCTGCTCGCACAGAAGTCGTACGTGGAAGGGGCGCTCGGACTGCTCCTGTACTGCTCACGGCTGGTGGACGAGCAGTGCTCCGCCGCCACGGAGGAGGAGCGCGCACGCGCCGGACTGCTGCTGGACGTGCTGACCCCCCTCGCCAAGAGCTGGCCCTCCCAGTGGTGCCTGGAGGCCAACAGCCTCGCCATCCAGGTGCACGGCGGATACGGCTACACCCGGGAGTACGACGTCGAGCAGCACTACCGCGACAACCGTCTCAACCCCATCCACGAGGGCACCCACGGCATTCAGGGCCTGGACCTGCTGGGCCGCAAGGCGGTGATGCACGACGGCGCGGGGCTGCGCGCGCTGGGCGAGGCAGTGGCCGGGACGCTGGAGCGGGCCGCGGCTGCGGGGGGCGAGGCCGAGCGGCTCGGTGCCCCGCTGCGCGCCTCGTGGGAGCGCGTGACGACGGTGACGGCCCGGCTGTGGGAGAAGGGCGACCCGGCGGTGGCGCTGGCCAACTCCTCCGTCTACCTGGAGGCGGTCGGCCATGTGGTGGTGGCCTGGATCTGGCTGGGGCAGTTCCTGGCCACGGGCTCGGGCGACGACGACTTCCTGCGGGGCAAGCGGCAGGCGGCGCGTTACTTCTTCCACTCGGAACTTCCCCGCACAGGGCCGCAGTTCGACCTGCTGGAGTCGCTGGACACGGTCGCGCTGGAGACCGACCCGGCCTGGCTGTGACGGCCCGGCCTCTTCCCCGCCCTCGCCCCGCGCGGGCGCCTGGCCGCTGCCTCACTCCTCGCCGAGGTCGCGCTTCTCCAGAGGGCGGGTCGCCGGGCCCTGGATCACCCTGCCGTCCGTACCGAAGCGCGAGCCGTGGCAGGGGCATTCCCAGGCCGCCTCCTCGTCGTTGAACCGCACCAGGCAGCCCAGGTGCGTGCAGCGCGGGGAGACGGCGCGCAGCTCACCCTCCGTCGTACGGTGCACGGCGCAGCGACGGCCGCGCACCCGCACGATCGCCCCCGTACCCGGCGGGATCTCGTCCACCGAATCCAGGTACGAGGGGCGCAGCCGGTCGCCCACGAACCGGCGCGCCACGGCCGACTGGAACCGCAGCAGCGCGGACGCCTCGCTCGGGCGGAGCCTGACCGGGTCGTACAGCCGTGCCCACGGCGGCAGCGGCTCACCCGTGATGTGCGCGGCCAGCAGCTGCCCGGACAGCACGCCTGAGCTCATCCCCCAGCCGCCGAACCCGGTGGCGACATAGGTGTGCTGGGCCGCCGGGTGGAAGCGGCCGATGTAGGGCACGCGATCGGAGGATTCGTTGTCCTGTGTCGCCCAGCGGTGGGCGAGCCGCGCGCTGGGGAAGCGCTCGTACGTCCACGCGGCGAGACGTTCGTAGCGGGCGCCGACGGACCCTATTCCGGTCATCCCGGGGGTGAACTTCTCGCCCGTCACGATCAGCAGCCGCTGCCCCTCGGCGAAGGGGTAGGGAGCGGTGTGCACCGAGCGCGTGCTGCGCTCCGGGGTCAGATAGGTGCCGCCCGGGTCCTCGGCCTCGGGGAGCAGCGCGGAGATGACCAGCTCCCGGCGGGGCTCCAGCCGGGAGAACATCAGCGCTCTGTCGAAGACCGGATAGTGCGTGGCCACCACCACGTCGCGGGCGACGACCTCGCCGCCGTTCTCCGCCACCAGCCGGCACGGCTCGCCTTCATCCAGTGCGACGATCCGGGTGCGCTCATAGAGCAGCCCGCCCTCGCGCTGTATGGCGGCCACCAGGCCCAGCAGGTATTTGCGGGGGTGGAACTGGGCCTGGTCCTCCACCCTGACGGCAGCGCTCACCGGAAAGGGGAGCCCGGTGCGGGTCACGAAGGAGGCGGCGAGTCCCGCCGCCGCGGCGGCCTCCGCCTCCTCACGCACCTCGTCCTCGTGCTCGCCCGACTCCACGTAGGTGTAGGCGGGCACCCTCTCCAGCTCGCACTCGATGCCCAGCTCCCGTGCGATGTCCGCGAGATGCTCGACGGCGCCCTGCTGGGAGAGCGCGTAGTGGCGTGCCTCCTCCTCGCCCCTGCTGGAGCGCAGCCAGCCGTAGAACAGGCCGTGCAGCGCGGAGAGCTTGGCGGTGGTGTGGCCCGTGACCCCTGCCGCCATCCGGTCGGACTCCAGGACGGCCACACTCCGGCCGGCCCGTGACAGCTCCCATGCCACCGAGAGGCCCGCCATCCCGCCGCCCACCACCGCCACGTCCACCTCGACCGAGCTGTCGGACGGCAGTGCCGGGCACGGGGTTCCTGTCGCTGAGAGCATCCAATAGGACTCGTAACCGACGGGCAGTGTCGTCACCGCCGCGCTCCCTCCGTCGCCCGGCCCGGTCTTGGCCGAGGGATCAGGCGTTCGTATTCACTGTGTCGTTCCCTCTCAGTCACTTCTCACGCACAGTGAGCCGTCTTCGAATTCCCCCAATCCAGCCGAAAACACGCTTGCCCTGGGCTTTTAGCAGCGAGAATTTGTCAAAAGCCGCCCCCGCACGGCCCGTTGAGCGCTACGGTGTGTGCCCGCGGGGATCGATCGGTTGTTGGCTGCATGCCGGAAGGGTTCCGCGATGGGAGAGGAAAGGCACCTGACTCCTGCTCACCACGTCGACGCACTGCTGACGCGCGCTCAGAACCCGTTCGATGTCTCCGACCGGGTCCTCGAACGGCTGTGCGGCGCGGTGATGTTCCGGGTCGAGCTGCACGGCTGGCGGCACCGCAATGTCCCGCCGCCCATGCTTCGGTGCAGCAGCTTCCGGCACGTCTTCCTGCTCGCCGACGGCAGCAGTCTCGTGCTGTGGGAGCTGTGTTACGACAGCGGCGGCGCGGAGGGCACCGAGCTGTACGAGGTGTACGACAGCGCGGAGGCACTGCGCCGCTCGGAGCACCGGGTGCACTCCTGGATGGGCGGCGGGCCCGAGGCGCCGGGCGCACCGGCCCCGCACGAGAACCCGGCCGACGGCGATGACGGCCACGACGCTCCGGGCGGCCCGGGTGGCCTGGAGGGCGTCGACCCGGACGGCTTCGAGGCCGAGGACGGGCTGAAGGGGCACGGCTTCGAGGGACACACCCTCGGGGAGTACGGCCTGGAGGAGCACGACGGCTTCGGCGCCCTCGACGGCTGTTTCGACTCCGCCGACCCGCTCGGCGAGCGCGGCCACGGCCCGACGCGGATCTCCTTCGACTTCCTCGCCGCGACCGGGGCGGCCTACGGGCGGCGCGAGTACACCGAGACCGACTCCCCCGAGCACGCGCGGCGGCTGCTGCGCCGGGCGGAGAACCGCGACCGGCCGGGCGAGGAGACCCTCACACTGCTGGCCACCGCGCTCGGCCACCACATCCTGCACGTCCCCAAGCCCCTGGTACCGGCCACCGACGGCCAGGTGTGGTGCTCGGTGTACGAGCACGCCTTCCTGCTCGCCGACGGCAGCAAGGTCAGCCTGTACGAGCTGGAGCACAATCTGACCGGCAGCGGGCGCCTGGTGTGCGAGGTGTATCTGGACGAGACGGTCGCGGATCAGGCCGCCCAGCGCCTCGCCCGGGACCGGGGCATCGACCTGTGAGCCCCCGTGCGATCCCGGTGAGCCCCCCGGTGCGCCGCGCACCCCACGAGAGAACCGCAGGTGCCGAACTCGCCTGTGTCATACGCGGGTTGAGCCCCTCGTTACCCCCTTGTGAGGCCGAAACGAGCGCCTCTATCGTGGGCCCGCTCGCCCACGCTTGACCGTGGGCCGCCAACCTACGGAGGGACCGGCCATGTCCGCTCGTGGACGCCACCGTCGCTACAAGCCCAGCTCCGTCCAGCGCGTCACCCTCCAGGTGACGGCCGGCGGCGCCGGGATCGCGATCCCCTTCGCCGCGGCCCAGGTCGCGCACGCGGCTGCGCAGGATGCCTGGGAGAAGGTCGCGTCCTGTGAGAGCGGCGGCAAGTGGGACATCAACACGGGCAACGGATTCTTCGGCGGGCTCCAGTTCACCCAGAGCACCTGGCAGGCGTACGGCGGCAGGGCCTACGCCTCCCGCGCCGACCTCGCCTCCAAGAGCGAGCAGATCGCCGTGGCGGAGAAGGTGCTGAAGGGCCAGGGCCCGGGGGCGTGGCCCAACTGCGGGCCGCGTGCGGGGCTCTCCCGTGGTGACGCGGAGCCGGGCAGGGCTCCGGCAGGCCAGGCGTCCGAGGAGCACAAGAGCGCGCCCGGGTCGCAGTCCGCCAAGGCATCCGGTCCCTCACCTGCCGAGAAGGCAAGGGCGGAGAAGGCGGCGGCGCGGGCCAAGGCCGAGAAGGCGAAAGCGGAGAAGGCCCGCTCGGAGCGCGCCGCCCGCGCGAAGGCCGAGCGCGGGAAGAAGCAGACGACCTACGAGGTGATCGGCGGCGACACTCTTTCGAGTATCGCCGACTCGCACAGCGTGGACGGCGGCTGGCACTCCCTCTACGACAGGAACCGCTCGGAAATCGGCGAGGACCCCGATCTGATCCTGCCCGGACAGCAGCTGCGGATGACGGGCGCACCGCAGAAGGCGGAGGCCGAGAAGCCCGCGCGGCCGGCCCCCGAGGAGCAGCCCCGCCCGCAGAAGCCGCGGCACAAGGCGCAGAACAAGCAGCAGTCCGACAAGGCCGAGTCCCACAAGCGGCAGCCCAAGGCGCAGCCCCACAAGGCTCCCCGGAAGGCCGACAAGGCCCCCGCCAAGGCTCCGCAGAACGCGAGCCAGGGCGCGATCGCCCCCGTGAGCGGCGTCAGCCCGAGCACGGGCTACCGTGCGTCCGGCGGCAGCTGGTCGTCCGGGCACCACACAGGCGTCGACTTCCCGGTCGGCACGGGCACCACCGTCAAGGCGATGGCCGGCGGAAGGGTCGTCTCCGCCGGCTGGGGCGGCGCCTACGGATACCAGGTGGTGCTGCGCCACGCCGACGGCAAGTACAGCCAGTACGGGCACCTTTCGGCGATCTCCGTGCGCGCGGGCCAGTCCGTGGACACGGGCCAGCGCGTCGGCCGCTCCGGTGCCACGGGCAACGCCACCGGCCCGCACCTGCACTTCGAGGTCCGCACGGGCCCCGGATACGGCAGCGACATCAACCCGTTGACGTATCTGCGGGGGCGTGGCGTCCGGATCTGAGGGCTTCGCCGCCTCCGCCGGAAGCGCCTCTGTCCTGCCCGCCTTGCCCGCCCCGCACCGCCTCGTGCTCGACCGTGCGGTCGCACCAGCGCTCCAGGAGCGTGCGGTCGTGGCCGACGGCCAAGAGCGCGGCCCCGGTGCGCTGCCGGTAGTCCTCCACCACGGCGACCAGCGCCGCCGTGGTGGAGGCGTCCAGCATCGCCGTCATCTCGTCGCAGACGAGTATCCGGGGCCGCAGCACCAGTGCGCGGGCCACGCAGGCGCGCTGGAGCTGGCCGTCGCTCACCTCGTGCGGGCGCCGGGTCAGCAGCTCACCCGTGAGGCCGACGGCCCCGGCCAACTCCTCGGTACGCTCGGCCGCCTCGGTCTGACGGCCCGTGGCACGCAGCGGCTCGGCGATCAGCGCGGCGAGGGTCAGCCTGGGGTCGGCGGCCAGGCGGGGCTGCTGGAAGACGACGCCGACGGCGGTGCGCTGGGCGCGGGGCGCCCGGTGCCGCCAGCCGGTGGCCCGCTCGCCGAGCAGGTGCACGGTGCCCGCGTAGGGGCGGTGCAGCAGCGCGGCGACCCTCGCCAGGGTGGACTTGCCGCAGCCGCTCGGCCCGAGCAGCCCGACGGCCTCGCCCGCCGGGACGCTGAGCGAGACATCGCGCAGCACGGGCGTACGTCTGTCGTACCCGGCGGTGATCCCGCGCAGCTCCAGCCCGGGACGCCCCGCACCGGATGCCGCCGCGCCCGTGCTGCTCATCTCCGGCTCCCTTCGCACGCCTTCTCGTCCTCCTCCGCACCATCCGGCCCGCCGGACACGCGCACGACCGGATGGTGGCAGGCCACGTCCTCCACCAGCGCGGGCACGGCGTCGCACTCGGCGCCCGCCCGTGCGCACCGGGGCGCGAAAGCGCAGCCATCCGGGAGAGCGCCCAACTCGGGCGGCATGCCGGGGACGGGGACGAAGGCGCGCTCGGGCAGCGCCTCCAGCAGCCCGCGCGCATACGGGTGCCGGGGACCGGGCTGCCCGAAGAAGGCTTCCGCGTCGGAGAGTTCGACGATCCGCCCGGCGTACATCACCGCGACCCGGTCGGCGACGCGCTCGGCCGCCGCCAGGTCGTGGGTGATGATCAGCAGCCCCCGCCCGTCGTCCGCGTGGCCGCGCAGCTCGTCGACCGTTCGGTCCACCAGTTCGCGGTCCAGGCCCGTGGTGGGCTCGTCGGCCAGGAGCAGCGGCGCGTCCCCGACCAGCGCCAGTGCGGTCGCCGCGCGCTGGGCGAGCCCGCCCGAGAGCTGGTGGGGGTAGCGGTCCAGATGGTCGGCGGGGAAGGCCGCCCGCTCCGCCGCGGCGAGCGTCGCCCGGACAAGTTCCCGGCCGCGGGCTCCGGTCAGCTCGCGCACGGTCTCGGTCAGCTGGGCACGCACGCTCCGCACGGGCGTCAGATGTGCCGCGGGACTCTGCGGCACGAGTCCGACGCGCCGGCCGCGCACGGTGCGCGCGAGCGTGGCCTCGTCGGCCGCCAGCAGGTCGAGCCCCCCGGACGCCGCGCCGTTTTCCTGACCGCCTCTCCCGTCCCCCGCGCCGCCGCGCCCGTGACCGCCGCGCCCCTCTCCGCCGTGCAGCAGCGCCCGTCCCCGCGTGCGGGCGTTGCCGGGGAGCAGGCCCAGCAGTGCGGAGGCGAGCACGGACTTGCCGCAGCCGCTCTCGCCGACCAGCGCGAGGCACTCCCCCGCCGCCAGGTCGAACGAGGCGTCCGTGACGGCGGCGACCTCGCGTCCCCCGCGCATCCGGAAGCGCACCGTCAGCTCCCGTACGGCCAGCAGGATCTCGCCGGCCGGGCCGTCACCGGCCACCGCCGGGTGTGTGGTCACCGTCCCCTGGGTCACAGCGTCAGCTCCGGTCGACCGGGTCACAGCATCAGCTCCGATCGGCGGCGCGGGTTGATCCGCTCCCGCCACACTCCGGCGAGGCCCGCGAGGGCGAGGGTGGGAACGATGATGAACAGGCCGGGAAAGAGCGTGGGCCACCAGTCGCCGGCCAGCAGCGTGCCCCGCGCGTCCTGGATCATGTTGCCCAGGCTCGCCCGGTGGGTGGGCAGGCCCAGCCCGAGGAAGGAGAGCGCGGACTCGTGCCAGATGGCGTGCGGCA
The DNA here is from genome assembly GCF_035917675.1 of Streptomyces sp. NBC_01775. Taxonomy (NCBI): domain Bacteria; kingdom Bacillati; phylum Actinomycetota; class Actinomycetes; order Kitasatosporales; family Streptomycetaceae; genus Streptomyces; species Streptomyces sp. NBC_01775. The sequence continues at coordinate 1,258,178 of NZ_CP109104.1, forward strand.
CCATCAGGACGGCCGCGAGCCCCGCCTGGGGCAGCACCCCGGGCAGCAGATGGCGCACGGCGACCCGCAGGCGTGAGGCCCCGCCGGATATCGCCGCGTCGATGAACGGCCGCGAGCGCAGCGAGAGCACCTCGGCCCGTACGATCCGCGCGGTGGACAGCCAGTGGGTCAGCCCCACCGAGACGACCACGGGCCAGACGCCGGGCCGGAACATCGCGACGATGAAGATGCCCAGCAGCAGGTGCGGCACCGAGGAGAAGACGTCCACGACCCGCATCACCATCCGGTCGGTCCTGCCGCCCGCAGCGCCGGCCGCCGCGCCGACGGCCGTTCCGATGACGGTGGAGGCCAGCGCGGCGACGACGCCGACGAGCAGCGAGACGCGCAACCCGTAGACGCAGCGCAGCAGCACATCGCGCCCCACGTCGTCGGTGCCGAACGGGTGGGCTGTGGAGGGCGGCAGGAGCTTGTTCGCCATGTCGACGGCCTGCTCGTCCAGCGGAAAGAGCAGGGGGACGAGCACGACGGCGAGGACCACCGCCACGGCCAGTCCGGCGGACGTCCACACCCGCAGCCCACGCCGGTCCCGGGATCCGCGCCGCTCGCGCGCTCCTCGCCGCTTCGGCGGCTTCGGCGGCGCGGGCCGCTCGCGCACCGTGCTCACATCTCCTCCCAGGCGACGCGGGGATCGGCCAGCCCGTAGAGCAGGTCGGACAGCAGGTTCCCGGCGAGCACGGCGGCCGTCGCCAGGGTGGTCAGCGCTGCCAGCAGCGGGAAGTCCGCAGCGGTCGCGGCCTCCACGGTGGCCGAGGCGATCCCCGGCCAGCTGAAGACGGTCTCCACCAGCAGCGCTCCGGTGATCAGTTCGGGCACCCGTGACCCGACGAGCGTCAGCACGGGCAGCAGCCCCGAGCGCAGCGCGTGCCCGAGCAGCACGGTGCGCTCGGCCAGCCCCCTGGCCCGCGCGCCGCGCACCGCGTCCTCCTCCAGCGCGTCGCCGACGCCCTGGCGCACGTACAGCAGGAACCACGGCACCTGTGAGATGCCGAGCACCAGCGCGGGCAGCGCCAGATGGCGGACCAGCGAGCCGACGGTGACGGCGTCGCTGCCGGTGTCGGTCAGCCCGCCGGCCGGCAACACGCCGAGCTGGACGGCGAACAGCCAGATGCCCAGCAGCCCGAGCCAGAAGGGCGGCGCGGCCTCCAGGGTGTAGGAGACGGAGGTGACGGCCCGGTCGAGCGGCCCGCCCCTGCGGCGGGCCGCGGCCACGCCGAGCACGGTTCCGGCGAGCAGTGCGAAGGCGAAGCCGACGGCGCACAGCAGCACCGACCAGCCCAGCCGCTCCCCGATGACCTGGGTGACGGGCTGGCGCAGCGCGGTGGAGTCGCCGAAGTCGCCGGACAGCGCGCCGGTGAGCCAGTCCCACCAGCGCTGCGGGAAGGGCCCGTCGGCGTTGAGGTTGCGGCGGAGCTGGTCGAGGGTCTCCTGGGAGGCGCTGAGCCCGGCCGAGCCCGCGTACTGCTGAACGGGGTCGAACGGGGACGCGGCGGCGACGGCGAAGACCCCGAAGGTCACCGCCGCCAGCACCGGCAAGGAGGCCAGCAGCCGCCGCCCGACGAGGCGCGCGATGGGCGCCCACAGAGCGCGGCGGCCGGTCACTTCTGGGGCTGCCAGTCCTGGACGTTCCACCAGGGTCCGGCGCCGATGCCGTGGTCGTGCGGCTCGACCTGGGTGGTCAGGCCCCGCCACTTGTCGTTGATCACATAGACGTGGTCGATGTGGGTGAGGAAGGTGTAGCCCGGGTTCTTCTCGAGGGCCTGCTGTGCCTTGTCGTAGGCGGCCTCGCGGGCGGACTCGTCGCGGCTGCGGCGGCCCTTGTCCAACTGCTCGTCGACGGTCTTGTCGCGGTAGTGGCCCATGTTGTTCCAGCCGTCGCCGATCTGCGAGGAGTGCAGGGTCGGGTAGAGGTCGAAGTCGGGGTCGGCGGGGAAGCCGTTGCCCATCAGCATCGCGTCGTGCTTGAGCTTGGGGCGGATGACCTCTCGGCTGCCGGCCTGGACCTTGATGTCGATGCCGGCCTTCTTGGCGTCGGAGGCGTAGGCCAGCGCGTGGTCCTGGCGCAGCTTGTCGCCGGAGAAGTACCAGAGGGTGAAGGCGGCGCGCTTGCCGTCCTTCTCCCGGACGCCGTCCTCGCCCGGCTTCCAGCCCGCCTTGTCGAGGATCTTCTTCGCGCCGGCCAGGTCGTGGGAGCGTTCGGTGCCCTTGGCGAACCACGGCCCGTCCACCGGCAGCGGCCCGTAGGCGGGCTTGCCCGCGCCGTTGAGGACGGACTTCACGATGGCCTTGCGGTCGACGGCCCGGTCGAGGGCGCGGCGCACCGCCTTGTCGCCGGTCACCGGGTTGTCGGTGGGGAGCGTCACGGCGCGGTAGTCGGCGGTCTTGGCGCTGAAGGTGCGCTTGTCGCCGTCCTTCTCGTACGCCCTGGCGAGGTTGGGCGGGAGGATGGCGCCGTCCAGGTCTCCGGAGCGCAGCCGGGTGGCGCGTACGTCGTCGTCCTCGATGACCGCGACGGTGAACCGCTCGACCTTCGGCTTGCCGCCCCAGTAGTGCGGGTTGGCCCTGAAGCTGAGCTTCTCGCCCTTGCGCCAGCTGGTGAGGATGTAGGGCCCCGTGCCGACGGGCTTGGTGTTGTACGCGCCGGTGTTGACGTTCGTGCGGCTCGCGACGGCCTGGGAGGCGATGGGCAGAACGGTGCGCTCGGCGAAGGCCGCGTAGGGGTACTTCAGCGTGAAGACGACCTTGTGGTCCCCCTCGGCGCGGACGTTCTTGAGCGCGTCCAGCTCGCCCTTGGAGGCATTGTTGGTCTTCTTGCCGAGGATCGTCTTGTACGTGTAGACGACGTCCTTCGCGGTGAAGGGCTTGCCGTCGCTGAATTCGACGCCCTCGCGGAGGGTGAAGGTGTAGGTCTTTCCGTCGGAGCCGACCTTGGGCAGTTCCTCGGCGAGGGCCGGCTTGAGCCGCATCCGCGCGTCGTGGGTCAGGAGGCCGTCGAATATCTTCGAATTGCCCTCCTTGCCGTATCCGAGCAGCGGGCTGAGGGTCTCGGGCTCCTGTGCGACGCCGACGGTGACGGAGTCCGTGCCGCCGCCCGCGCCGCCGCTGTCGCTGGGCGCCGAGCAGGCAGCGGCGCCCGCGAGGACCGCGGCTGCGGTCGCTGTGGCGGCGGCTGTCCGTACCGTCCGGGCAGTCATGTGTGGCACACCCCTTGTTCAAGATCACAAGTTCTTGCGAACGACTCGCAATTAAATCATGGGCCGGAGGATCACCCTCCGACTACCTTTGTGCCGCCCCGGGAGGTCGATCGGGCATGCGCCGGAGTGCTATGCCCCAATACCTCCGGTACGTGGCGACAGGATCCGATGAGATCCAGTCGCAGAACCACCATTTCCTTCCGCCCGCCGCATCCGGGTCAGTAGCCTCGTGCACTCGACCGGAACTCCCCGGTGAATTCAGCGAGCTGGAGACCCCTTGATGGAACGTCCCGCCTGGGCCCCACAGGGCATCGATCTCAATGTGGCGAGCGTGTCGCGGATGTACGACTACTACCTCGGCGGCTCGCACAACTTCGAGGTCGACAGGGAGACCGCGCGACGCGCGATCCAGGCGTGGCCGGGACTGCCCAGGGTCATGCAGACGAACCGGGCCTTCATGCGCCGTGCGATCCGCTTCGCGGTGGCCGAGGGCGTCACCCAGTTCCTCGACATCGGCTCGGGCATCCCCACCTTCGGCAACGTCCACGAGGTCGCCCACGCCCTCGACCGGGACGCCCGCGTCGTCTACGTCGACAACGACCCGGTGGCCGTGGCGCACAGCCGCGCGGTGGTGGAGGGCGACGCGCGGGTCGGCATCGTCTCCGCCGACTTCCGCTCGCCGCAGGACATCCTGGAGAGTCCCGAGGTCGAGGCGATCTTGGACATGGACAGACCGGTCGCGCTGATGCTGGTCGCCCTCCTGCACTTCGTCGAGGACCGCGACGAACCCGCGAAGACCATCGCCGAGTTGGCCCGCGCGCTGGCCCCCGGCAGCCTCCTGATGATCTCGCACGGCTCCGGCGACTGCGGCCCCCGGCGCGACGGCACCAGCGCGCTGCGCAAGGTCTACGAGTCCGCGAGCTCGCCGCTGATACCGCGCTCCAAAGACGAAATCGCCCGCTTCTTCGAGGACTTCGAGATGATCGACCCGGGCCTCGTCCCGATCCCCAGATGGCGCCCCGACAATCCCGCCGAACAGGAGGACGCCACCGTCCTCGCCGGCTTCGCCGGAGTGGGCCGCAAGGCAGGACTGGCCGGGTGACCTCCGAGGACGAGCGCGAGGGGCTCGATGACGGCAGCGAGGACGGACTGCGCCGCTTCGCGAGGATCTGGAGCCGCGCGATCTACCCGGCCACGCAGACCTCCCTGACCCGCGCGGAGCTGGAGGACTTCCTCCACCCGCTGGCCCGTCGCCTGGGCGACGCGCTGCACGCCCACCCGTTCACCCCGGCACCGGGCCGCGAGGTCGGCGAAGCGCTGGTCGCCGCGCACTGCACCAGCCCCGACGCGCTCCCGCACATCCTCGGCGTCGTCGAGTCCTACCTCGTGCTCTACGGCAGCGCCCCCGGCCTGCTCGACGTGGACGACGCCAGGTCGCGCTGCGCCAGGCTCCAGCACGCCATGGCCGCCGGCTTCACCCGCGCCGTGCGCGAGCGCACCCTCGCCGAGCAAGAGGCGCTCTCCCGCGCCGCGCTCGCCGCCCAGTCGGCCGTCGGAGAGGCACTGCACGCCTCGGAGACCCGCTTCCGCACCGTCTTCAAGGACGCCACCATCGGCATCGGCATCGCCGACATGAGCGGCCGGCTGCGCGACGCCAACGGCGCCCTCGCCCGGATGTTCGGGCACTCGGAGGAGGAGATGCGCCGCCGCAACATCAACGACTGGGTGCATCCCGACGACGCCCCCGAGGTGTGGCGGCTCCACCGCGAGCTGGCCCGCGGCGAGCGCGACCACTTCCGCGTCGAGAAGCCCTACCAGCGCCCCGACGGCACGGTGCTGTGGACCAACCTCACGGTCTCCCTGCTGCGGGACGCCGAGGGGGAGCCGCGCTACCAGCTCGCGCTCATGGAGGACATCACCGAGCGCCGCCTGCTCCACCTGCGGCTGCGCTACGAGGCCACCCACGACGAGCTGACCGGGCTGCCCAACCGCACGCTGTTCGCCGAGCGCCTCGACCGGATCCTGGCGCCGAGCAGCGGGGTGAGCCGGTTCGGGCTGTGCTACCTCGACATCGACGGCTTCAAGACCGTCAACGACAGCCTGGGGCACGCCGTCGGCGACCAGCTGCTGATCTCCGTCGCCGAGCGCATCCAGTCCTGCACCACCGCGCCCGCGCATCTGGTGGCCCGGATCGGCGGGGACGAGTTCGTCATCCTGATCTCCGACCCTGCCAACCGCGAGGAGGTCACCGGCCTGGCGCGCGCCGCGCTGGCCGCGCTGGCCACCCCCATCTCCGTGGACGGGCGCGAGCTGTCCGTACGCGCCAGCATCGGCATCGTCGAGGGCCGCTCGGGCGAGCTGGAGCCCGCCGAGGTGCTGCGCAGCGCGGACATCACGATGTACCGCGCCAAGGACGCCGGCGGCAACCGCTACGAGCTGGCCGACCCCGACTCGGACGCGCGCGCCATAGACCGGCACAGCCTCACCAACCACCTGCCCGCCGCGCTGGAGCGGGACGAGTTCTTCCTGGAGTACCAGCCGCTCATCCGGATGAGCGACGGCAAGGTCGACGGCGCCGAGGCGCTGGTGCGCTGGAAGCATCCGGTGCACGGCAGGCTGGGCCCCGACCGCTTCATACCGCTGGCCGAACACACCGGGCTCATCGTGCCGTTGGGGCGCTGGGTGCTGGAGCAGGCCGTGGCCCAGACCAGCACCTGGGCGGGCGGGAAGCCGCTGCGCGTGAACGTCAACCTCTCGCCGCGCCAGCTGCACCACCCGGACCTGGTGCCCGACACCATCGCCGTTCTGGAGGCCGCGGGGGTGTCCCCGTCCTCACTGTGCCTGGAGGTCACCGAGAGCGCGCTGATCGGCGCGGACGAGGCCGAGCTGAAGCCGCTGTGGCAGCTGGCGGAGCTGGGGGTGGACATCGCGCTGGACGACTTCGGCACGGGCTACTCCAACCTCGCCAACCTGCGCAAGCTGCCCGCCACCACCCTCAAGCTCGACCGCTCCTTCACCCAGGGACTCCAGCGCCACCCCTCCGACCCGGTCGATGTCACCTTCGTCGAGGGCATCGTCTCGCTGGCGCACGCGCTGGGCCTGGCGGTGACCGTGGAGGGCGTGGAGACGGAGCACCAGGCCGCCCAGCTGCGCGACCTGGGGTGCGACACGGCGCAGGGCTGGTACTACGCGCGGCCGTCCTCGGCCGCCGAGTTCGCGAAGGACTGGGCCATCACGGGGTGACCGGGCAGGGGCCCGGCCACCGGGCGCCTACCGGCCGGCCACCAGGTGAGCCTCGAACCACTCCAGCAGATCGGCCTGGACCTCGTCCCGGTTGGTCTCGTTGAGGATCTCGTGCCGCGCCTGCGGGTAGCCGCGCCAGCTCAGGTCGCGCAGGCCCAAGTAGCGGTAGTCCTCCAGGAGTTCGTAGACGAGCGTCATGCCCTGGTTGCACGGGTCGAGCTCGCCCACGGCGACGTGCACGGGCAGCTCACGGGGAATCCTGGCGAGCTGGGCCGGATCGTTGATCTTGCGGGAGCCGAGCACCCAGTCGAGCGAGAGCCCCGCGCTGAACGCGAAGCCGCACCGCTCGTCCTGAGCGTAGCGATCGACCTCCGCCTCGTCGCGCGAGAGCCACTCGAAGCCGGTGCGGTGCGGGAAGGCGTCGTTGAAGGAGCCGAACAGCTCGGGAACGAAGCCGGAGACCGCGTCGCGCCCGCCCTTCACGATCTCCTCCTCCAGCCGCCGGATGTCGCTTTCCGCCTCACTGCCCGGCAGCGAGCGGAAGGTCCCCGAGAGCACCAGCCCGCTCAGCCCCGACCCGTGCTCCTGGGCGTAGTCCCGGGCCAGTTGGGAGCCCATGCTGTGCCCGAGGAAGAAGAACGGGGCGCCGTCGGGGACCTCGGCGCGCACACGGTCGCCGATCTGCTTGAGATCGGCGACCGTGCTGCGCCAGCCCTCGGCGCCGACCGCGCCGTAGCCCCCGGTGTGCTGGGCCGTCGCGCCGTGGCCCCGGTGGTCCGAGGCGACGACGGCGAGGCCGTGCCCGGTCAAGAAGCGCGCGAACCGGTCGTAGCGCTGGGCGTGTTCGGCGGCGCCGTGCGCGATCTGGACCAGCGCCCGCACCTCGCTCTCGGGCAGCCAGGTGTACGTCGCCACCGGCGTCCCGTCCGCAACCGTCGTGAAATCGTCGCGCCGTCCTGCCACGTCCAGCCCCTTCGCCGTCCCTCGCTGTGCTCTGTGCGGTCCCGCCGGGGATCACACCCCGCGCAGGCGGTAACCGTAACGGTAGGTACGGTCCGCGTGAAGGAGGTATTCCTCCAGCGGCGAAGCGCCCCACGAGTCGTTTCCGCCCACGCCCATCTGCCGGTGGTTGACCCCCAGCACGGCCGCCCGGCGCGGCTTCAGTTCGTAGGGGTGTCTGGGCCCGTCGAGGTCGGCGGGCCTGAACCGCAGTGCGCTCAGCTCCAGTTGGTCCCCGCCGTGTGCCTCGACGCGCAATCCGGTGCCGTCCTTGCCGGTGAGCTTGCCCCAGCGCACGTCGGTGACGTTGCCGCACTGCTGCGGGCGCACATACGGGGTGAACTGTTCGTCGACGCTGGAGCGGTAGCGCCCCACTCTGGCCCCGGTCTTGCGGTCCTGGTAGTTCTCCTGCGGCCCGCGCCCGTACCAGCCGAACGTGCCGTAGCGCTCGGGCAGCGTCAGCAGCGCCCCCACCATCGGCAGATCGGGCAGCCCCTTGCCCGGCTCCAGGGTGTGCTCGACGCGGACCTCACCGTCGCCGCGCACGGTGAAGACGGTGGTGTACGCGCAGGTGGCGGGCGCCGTGGGCAGGGTGGAGCGGACCTCGATGGTGACCACGGAGCGGCCCTCACGGGACGTCTTCACCGAGTCGGTCTTCCGCTTGGTGCCCGCCTCCTTCCAGGTCTTCGCCGTCTCGTGGAACTTCCGGCCGATGTCGTTGTCGGTCGGCGCGCGCCAGAAGTTGGGCACGGGGCCCCCGGTGAGCAGCCGTGTGCCTTTGTGCCGGAAGTCGGTGAGCGTGCCGCTGGCCTTGTCGAGCGTGCAGCTGAAGTCCCGCCCGCTGACGGTCACCTTGCTGTCGGTCTCCGCCACCTCGACCGGCGGAAGCCCGCCCGGACCGGGGTCGGCGGGTGCCGGCTTCTGCCAGCCGGTGAGCTGGAGCTGCCCTCCGGCGACCTCGTGCCCCACCTTCGCCCAGGAGGTGTCGCGGCGCAGGACGAGGGAGAGGTTGAGCCAGAACTCGGCCCCGGGCACGGGCCGCCCGGGGCGCTCGACCGGGACGCGTACGGTGCTGCGGCGGCCGGGTTCCGTGGCGGGCGGGCACAGGGTGCCGTGCTGTACGCGCTCGCCGTCGCGGGTGACCTCCCAGCGCAGTTCGTAGGCGTCGAGTCCGCTGAAGAGCTGCTTGTTGGTGATCTCGACCTCGCCCCGTGCCACCGCGCAGTCGCCGGCGCCCCGGAAGGAGACGCGCTGGTAGACGTGCTTGACCTCCTGGAGCTCCGGATCCGGTTCGCGGTCGGGGCGTACGAGGCCGTCGCAGGAGAAGATGCCGTCGGTCGGGTATCCGGGCACCCAGTCGCCGCCGTAGGAGAAGTAGGTGCGCGAGGGGTCGCCGGGTACGGGGCGGGTGATGGCCTGGTCGACCCAGTCCCAGACGAAGCCGCCGTGGAGGTTGGGATAGCGCTCGAAGATATCCCAGTACTCGCGGAAGTTGCCGGTGCTGTTGCCCATGGAGTGCGAGTATTCGCACAGGATGAAGGGCTTGGGGTTGCCGGACTTCCCGTACTCCTCGACCTCGGCGGGCGGCGCGTACATCCAGCTCTCGACGTCGGCGACCGCGTTCATGCCCTCGTAGTGCACGGGGCGGGAGCTGTCCCGCTCGCGGATCCAGTCGGCCATCGCGCGGAAGTTGCTGCCCTCGCCCGCCTCGTTGCCCAGGGACCACATGACGACACACGCGTGATTCTTGTCGCGCTCGACCATGCTGCGCGCCCGGTCGAGGCAGGCGGCCTTCCACTCGGGCAGCGAGGCCGGCAGGGTGTCGCGGAGCTCGTGGGTCTCCAGGTTCGCCTCGTCGATGACGTACAGACCGTACTCGTCGCACAGCTCCAGCCAGCGGGGCGCGTTGGGGTAGTGCGAGGTGCGGACGGCGTTGATGTTGTGCTGCTTCATCAGCCGCACGTCGCGCAGCATGACCTCCTCGGGCACGGCCTGACCGTGCACCGGGTCGGACTCGTGCCGGTTGGTGCCGGCCAGCACGAGCGGCTTGCCGTTGATCTCCAGTGCGCCGGGCCCGAAGGTGATCTCGCGGAAGCCGAAGCGCACGCGCTGGATCTCGGTGCGCTCGCCGCCGGGGGCCCGCACGCTCAGGAGAAGCGTGTAGAGGCTGGGGCTCTCGGCCGACCACAGCTTCGGGTCCCTCACCTTTCCGGCCAGCTCCACAGCGGCCGTGCCCGACGGCGGGGGCGCCACGCTGCCGCTGAGCGGGCCCGCGTCCACCTCCCGCCCCTCGGCGTCGTAGAGGGTGCCGGAGACGGTGTAGGTGCCCGCGGTCCCTCCCGTGGTGTCGCGTAACCGCACGTGGAGGTTCAGGTCCGCGAGCGTGCGCGTGTCGTTGAAGGAGGTGCGCACGTGGACGTCGTGCAGGTGGATACGGGGGACGGAGTAGAGGTAGACCTCGCGGAAGATCCCGGACAGGTCGATCATGTCCTGGTCCTCCAGCCAGCTGCCGTCCGACCAGCGGTAGACCTCGACGGCGAGGGTGTTGTCGCCCTCGCGCAACCGGTCGCCGATGTCGAACTCGGCCGGGGTGTAGCTGTCCTCGCTGTATCCGACGCGCTCTCCGTTCACCCAGACGAAGAAGGCGGACTTCACGCCCTGGAAGGAGAGGAGGGTGCGGCGCCCGCGCCAGCCGCGTGGCACGGTGAAGGTGCGCCGGTAGGAGCCGACGGGGTTGAAGTCCTTCGGCACGTGCGGCGGTTCGGGCCGCTCGTAGCCGGTCCACGGGTAGGGGATGTTGAGGTAGATGGGTTCGCGGTAGCCGCGCATCTCCCAGTTGGACGGGACGGGGATACGGTCCCAGTCGCTGTCGTCGTAGCCGGGGCGGTGAAAGCCCTCGGGCCGCTTGCCGGGGTTCTCCGACCAGCGGAAGCGCCAACTCCCGTTCAGTGACCGGTAGTAGGGCGAGGTAGTGCGTTTTCCCCGGAGTGCGGAAGCGGTGTCCCGGTACGGCACGAGCGCCGCGCGCGCCGGTTCGCGGTTGACCTCGAAGGCGGTCGGATCCGCGTCCCACTCCTTTCCGGTTCCGTCATCCATCGGTCCGTCTCCGGCAGCGAAGGCCCCCTTCTGTTCCACGAGGGCGGCCCACCCTGCAAGAACGCCGCCACTTGCCGTCAGAAAATTCCGTCGTGCCCATGGCTTGGCTTCCATGCCCCACAAGACACCACGGAGATCAAGGGATATCAACGCTTTCGCACAACATCGTTCCCCCCTGCCGCACCACCGCCGACCGCCCCGCCGCTGCCCGGACCGGTGAACCCCGCGTGGCGGGCCCGCGCTCAGCCGGTCCCTGCCTCCAGCCGGTGGATCCGCTCCACCAACTCGGCCGCCATCGACTTGATGGTCTCCAGGCCCTGTCGTCCCCAGGGCCTCGGCTCCTGCGCGACCACACACACGGTGCCGAGCGTCATGCCCGTACGGTCGATCAGCGGCGCGCCCAGGTAGGAGCGGATGCCGATCTCGTCCACGACGGGGTTGCCCGCGAAGCGCGGGTAGTCGCACACGTCCTCCAGCACCAGCGCCTTGCGGCGCACCACCACGTGCGGGCAGTAGCCGTGGTCCCGCGCCATCACCCGGCACGGCCGGGGGGCCGTGCCGGGGGCGCCCGAGGGCGCCGGCCCGACGGCCGTCCCGGCGGCGGGGGTGTAGAGCCCGGCGAAGTACTGCCGGTGCTCGTCGATGAAGTTGACCATCGCGTACGGCGCTCCGGTCACGTTCGCCAGCTCGCGGGCGAACTCGTCGAACTCGGGAACCGGCGCCTCACCGAGCCCCAGCTCACGCAGCCTGACGACACGGCGGGGCGCCTCGGCGTCTTCAGGAGTGAGGAGGAGGTGGCTCGTGGGGTCGTACGACGTCGGGGGCATGCGGACTCCATGAATCGATCAGATGCTGCACCAGTGAGACCAGGACTCCCGCGCCCGAGCTGGCGTGCCGGGCGTCGCAGAGCACGACCGGCACCTCGGGCTTGAGGTCTATCGCGGCACGTACTTCGTCAGGGTCGTAGTGGAAGGCGCCGTCGAACTCGTTGACGGCGACGATGAAGCCGATGCCTCTTCGCTCGAAGAAGTCCACTGCGGAGAAGCAGTGTTCGAGCCTGCGGGTGTCGGCGAGCACCACGGCGCCCAGCGCCCCCGCGCACAGCTCGTCCCACAGGAACCAGAAGCGCTCCTGGCCGGGGGTGCCGAAGAGATAGAGGACGTGCTTGGAGCCGAGGGAGATGCGGCCGAAGTCCATGGCCACGGTCGTCGTCGACTTGTTCTCCACCCCGGTCAGGTCGTCCGTGCCCACGCCGGCCTGCGTGAGCAGTTCCTCGGTGCTCAGCGGTTCGATCTCGCTGACGGCGCCGACGAAGGTGGTCTTGCCGACCCCGAAGCCTCCCGCCACCAGGATCTTCAGCGCCGTGGGAAAGGGGTCCGCGGGCGGCATGTTCGTCTCAGAGTCGTTTACGGAGCCCATCCAGCACCGCCTCCAACAGTTCTCGGTCGGTCGGATCGGGGCCCAACGGCGCGCGTGAGGGGGCCCGCGCGGAGATCGCCCCGCAGTCGGCCAGGTCCGACAGCAGGACCTTGGTGACGACGGCCGGCAGCCGTATCTGTGCCGCGAGTTCGGCCACCGAGACCGGGCCGCCGCACAGGCCCAGGACCTGGGTGTGGTCGGGGCCCAGATAGCTCTGGGGGCGGGCGCCGGTGGCCATCACCAGGGTCATCAGGTCGAAGTGCGCGGTGGGCCTGGTGCGTCCGTCGCAGACGGTGTACGGCCTGACCAGCCGGCCCGCGTCGTCGTCCAGCAGCGGGGGCGCCCCCCGCACTCCCGCGGCGTCCGCACGCGGCTTCCGCACACTGCGGGGGCCGCCGGGACCCTGCTGGGGAGTGCGCATCGGCGGCCTCAGTGCCCCACGCGCTGCCGTGCGGGTGTCACAAGACAGGGACGGACGCTCTTGACCAGCATCGCCATCTCGTACCCCAGCACCGCGGCATCCGCCTCGCGGCCCGCCAGCACAGCCAGGCAGGCTCCCTGTCCCGCCGTGGAGACGAAGAGCAGCGAGACCTCCAGCTCGACCACCACCTGCCGCACCTCCCCGCCCTCCCCCAGCCGGACCCCCGCGCTGCGGGCCAGGGAGTAGAGGCCGGAGGCGAGCGCCGCCATGTGGTCGGCGGTGTCGGGCTCCAGTCCGTGCACGGCTTTCACCAGCCCGTCGGAGGACAGCAGCAGCGCGCTGTTGGTATGCGGTACGCGCTGCACCAGACCGGTCAACAGCCAGGAGAGGTCGGTGTTCTGCCCCGCCGGGGCTTCGCTCACCATGATCGCGTTCTTCTCCTTGAGGGCGGGCCACGCTAGCGTGCGGGGCGTGAGGTGTCCCCGCCGGAGGCGGGGGACGGACCACCGGGGACCTCACCGCTGACGGCGGGGTCGGATCCCTCGGTGAGATCGGGGAGTTCGGGCAGGCCGGGCAGGCCCGGCGCTTCAAGCAGCCCCGGCATCTCGGCGGAGCGGGCCCCGCCGGGTGTGCCCGGGTCCCCCTCATCGGCCCCGCACGCTTCGTAGGCCAGGCTCGTGCCCCTGCGGAAGGCGGCCATCAGGCCCGGGTCGTGGCCCTCCTCGGCGACCGCCTCCGCGCGGGAGCCCAGGTAGGCGGGCGGGGGATCGCGCAGTTCGGGGACCAGATGTTCCTGGCGGCGGCGCTTGGGCAGCCGGGGGCGGCCGTTGCCGGGGCCCTCACCGGCGCTCTCCCAGGACCGCTGATCGCCGTGCGCGCTCGCCGCTCCCGTCTCCGGCTGCTCGCGGACATCCAGCCGGGGCAGCGGCTGGAGCCCCGGGTATCCGGAGGCGCGCTCCTCGCCGGCAGCCCCCTCCGGATCCGGCCGGGCGTGCGGGGCCTTGGCGCGGATCTGCGAGCGGGGCCGGGGGTCGGGCACGCTCGCGGCCGGGCGCGCGGGCACCGGATGTCCGTCGACCGGCTCCGGCTCGGCAGGCGGTGGGACCGACCCCTCACGGTCGGCGCCCGCCTGCGCGGGAACGGCGGTCGCGGCGCGCACCGGCGGGGCGCCGCTCGCGGACCGGGCACCGGCGTCGCCCGCCTTCCCGGCCTCCTCGCCGGTGTCCCCCAGCAGCCCCCTGGGCAGCACGAGCACGGCCTGGACGCCGCCGTAGATGTTGCTCTGGAGCTGTACGACGACGCCGTGCCTGCGGGCGAGCGCCGAGACCACGAAGAGCCCGATGCGGCCGTCACGCAGCAGCTCGGGCACGTCGATCTGGCCGGGCTCGGAGAGCACCGCGTTCATGTGGCTCTGCTCGGCCGGCGTCATGCCCAGGCCCCGGTCCTCGACCTCGATGGCGAGCCCGGCGGTGACGTGCTGGGCGCGCAGCAGCACCTGGGTCTGGGGCGCGGAGAACACCGTGGCGTTCTCGATGAGTTCGGCGAGCAGGTGGATGACGTCCGCCACGGCGTGTCCGCGCAGCGTGCCCTCGATGGGGGGCACGAGCTTGACCCTCGGATACTGTTCGACCTCCGCGATGGAGGAGCGCAGCACCTCCGTCATCGAGACGGGGCGGGTCCACTGGCGCCGCGAGACGGCGCCGCCGAGCACGGCGAGGTTCTCCGCGTGGCGCCGGATGCGGGTGGCCAGGTGGTCGACGTGGAAGAGGCCCTTGAGCAGGTCCGGGTCCTCGACCTCGTTCTCCAGCTCGTCCAGCAGCTCGATCTCCCGGTGCACCAGGGACTGGAGCCGGCGGGCGAGGTTGACGAAGACCTCGACCTTCTCCTCACTGCCGCTGTAGGTGCTGCGGATCAGCGCCGCCGCCTCGGCGACGGCGGTCTCGGCGCCGCGCTGGGCGAGTACGGCCTCGTAGGAGAGCAGGTCCAGCGCGTCTCCGACGGGCTCGCCCTCGGGGGCCGGGGTGCGCGGCCTGGGGCGCTCGCCGCGCTCCAGCGCGTGCAGCATCGACTCGAGTTCGGCCTGACCGCGCGCGGTGGAGCGGCGCAGCGCGGCGCAGCGCTCGACGGTGCCGTGCGCCTCGGAGGAGGCCAGCATGGCGGCGGTGACGATCACCGCGCAGACCAGCAGCAAGCTGCCCGCCAGCACTCCCCAGACGGGGGCGCCCACGGCTCCGGGCCCCGGCGTGCCCGTGGCGTCGATCCCGCCCCGGACCCGCATGACGTAGGCGACCACGGCGGCACCGGCGACCGCGATCAGCCCGGCGGGCAGCACCGCGAGCCGGACCAGGCGGCGGCGCACCGCCGCGTCGCCCGCGCTCTCGCGTGCGGGAGCCCTGCCGTGCCGCCGTCGCGCGCCGCCGGCGCCGGGAGGCCCGGACGGAGCGACGGCCGCGGGAGCGGTACCGGAGGTTCCCCTTCCTGTCTGCACCGTGCAGCTCGGAGGTTCAGGCATTGGGTCCTCGGTGGGAGTTGAGGGTGAGGGAGGTGTCTGAGCCGTCGCCACGCTAGCCCTCGCGATGACCCCTGCCCGGCACAGACGGGGTATTCGCCACCCCTCGCCAGCTCCCAACGAGTGAAGATCTCAGGTTTCCGATTGACCCTTCGTACCCCTCCGAGCGCCCCAACTCCCCCGGTGGCGCCGGGATTTCAATATGCCCGCACCGTCACGTTGACCCGCCCGCGCAGCCCGAGCGCGGCGGGTGCCGTGCCCGGATCCGTGCGGGGCACACCGTGGTAGGCGAGCCTGCTGGGGCCGCCGAAGACAAAGGCGTCGCCACTGCGCAGCACCACGTCCCGCCAGGGCCTGCCGCGTCCCTGCGGGGTCCCGAACCGGAAGACGCAGTCGTCCCCCAGGCTGAAGGAGACGACCGGTTCGCCGGAGCGCTCGTCGCTGTCGCGGTGCATGCCCATGCGCGCCGAGGCACCGTAGAAGTTGACGAGTGCGATGTCGTACGGAGCGGCGCACGGCCTCTCCCCGTACGCCCCTGACCCGGACCCCGCTTCCACGACGGCCGAGGCGTCGTCCACGGCGGTGCGCGCCCACTCCCCCAGCCACTCCGGGAACGGCTTGACGGGCTCGCCCCCGCCGTCCACGACGGTCGGCGCGTAGCCGTAGGGGAACCGGTGGCGGTCACAGGATTGCGGGGGTTCATTTACGGCCTGCCCGCAGTTCGGGCATCTGGCCACCGGGCCCCAATGCCGGCCGAGCGAGAACTGTTTGACCGACATCTCCTTACCGCCTGCCAACCGCACAGTTCGCAGCCCAGCAGGCGGCTTCGCCCACTCCCGGCACGCCGCCAGCAGCTCGTGCTGCTCCTGCCCGGACAACCAGTCCGGCAGGTGCACCGCGCCAGGGGCGACCTCCTCCGTTTCGCGCGCGAACAGCTCACCCGTACTCATCCGCCGATTCTGCCGCAGGCGCCGGCCCCGGACAGGTCCGCGTCTGCCGCCCGGCTGGGACAGCACCACCTCATCGCTCCGCGCGGCCGTCACCAGGCCGGGTCGTCCCATTGGTCCAGCAGGTCGTCGACGCTTGCTCCGCCGGCGTCGGTCGCTGGGCCGTGGAGGAACTGTTCCGTCCAGATCACCTTGCCGCGGGCGATGTAGCGGGTGCCCCACCGTTGCGCGAACTGGGCGACGAGGAACAGCCCTCGCCCGCCTTCGTCGGTGGCCGCGGCCCGACGCAGGTGCGGCGAGGTGCTGCTGCCGTCGGCGACCTCGCAGATCAGGCTGTCGCGGTCGCGCAGCAGCCGCAGCCGGATCGGGCCGGTGCCGTAGCGGATGGCGTTGGTGACCAACTCGCTGATCACCAGCTCGGTGGTGGGAGCCACCTCTGCCAGTCCCCAGGCTTCCAGCCGGCGGGTTGCGTCCGCCCGGATCCTGGCGACGGCCGCGGGATCGCCGGGTACGTCCCAGTCCGCGACCTTGGAGGGGTCCAGCAGGCGGGTGCGGGCGACGAGCAGAGCGATGTCGTCACTCGGGCGGGCCGGAAGCAGGGCGTCGAAGACGGCCTGGCAGGTCTCCTCCGGGGTCCGGCCCGGGTGGGCCAAGGCGTCGCGCAACATCTCCTGGCCGGCGTCGATGTCCCGGTCCCGGTTCTCGATCAGGCCGTCGGTGTACAGCACCAGCCGGGAGTCCTCGGGCAAGGTGAGCTCAGCGGTCTCGAAGGGCAGGCCACCGCCCAGGCCCAGCGGCGGCGAGACCGGCACGTGGAGGAACTCCACCGTGCCGTCGGAGTGCACCAGGGCGGGCTCCGGATGCCCGGACCGGGCCAGCGAGCACGCCCCGGAGACCGGGTCGTAGACCGCGTAGAGGCACGTGGCTCCCGTGACGCCCTCGCCGTCGCTTTCGGGGCTCTCCTGGCTGTCGATGCGGGTGACCTGTTCGTCCAGGTGCCCGAGCAGCTCGTCCGGGGGCAGGTCCAGTGCGGAGAAGTTGTGTACCGCGGTGCGCAGCTGGCCCATGGTGGCCGCGGCGTGGAGGCCGTGGCCGACCACGTCGCCGACCACCAGCGCGACCCGTGCGCCGGGCAGCGGGATGACGTCGAACCAGTCGCCGCCCACCCCTTCCCTGGCCGGCAGGTAGCGGTGGGCGACTTCGACGGCTGACTGGTCGGGCAGGGAGCGGGGCAGCAGGCTGCGTTGGAGCGTCTCGGCCAGGGCGCGCTCGCGGGTGTAGCGGCGCGCGTTGTCGATGGCCACCGCGGCCCGGGCGGCGAGTTCCTCGGCGAAGGCCAGGTCCTCCTCCTCGAAGGGGTCTTTCTCCGAGCGCCAGAAGCTGGCGATCCCCAGCACCACACCGCGGGCCTGTAGCGGCACGGTGATCAAAGAGTGGAAGCCCTGGTCCAGCAGATGCTGGGCGTGTTCGGGATCCTGGGCCTTCCAACCGTCGGAGGTGACCAGGTCGGCTTCGAGGACCGCGCGGCCACGCGCGGAGCCGACGGCCATGGGCGTGGTGGGGGCGAAGCTGATCAGTTTTCCCACGGGGTAGAGAGATCGGGCACTTTCGCCGCCGTGAACCGCCGCGCGGCGCATCTCGGGGCTGGGCCCGGCCGGCTCCTCACCCCGCAGGACCGGGTCCAGCAGGTCGACCGTGGCGGCGTCGGTGAACCGGGGGACCGCCACCTCGGCCAGCTCCTGGGCGGTGCGCGCCACATCCAGCGTCGTACCGATCCGCACCCCCGCCTCGTACAGCAGCCACAGTCGCTCCCGGGCCACCTCCGCCCGGCCCGTCAGCGCCCGCAGTTCTGTCGTGTCGCGCAGCGTTGCCACGCTGCCGGCCGGCCCGCCGCCGGGGTCGACCGGTCGCATGTTGACCGCCAGCAGCCGGTCGCCGGCCAGGTGCACCTCGTCGGTGACCGCCCGGCCCGAGACCAGCAGCTCGGCTGTGCCCGCTTCCAGGTCCAGATCTGTGACGCGGCGTTCCTCGGCGTCCGCGGGCAGATCCAGCAGTCGCCGCGACTCGTCGTTGGCCAGCAGCAGCCGCCCGTCACCACCAATGATCAAGACCCCCTCCCGCACCGCGTGCAGAACCGCGTCGTGGTGTTCGTACATCCGGGTCATCTCGGATGGATCCAGGCCGCGGGTCTGCCGTCGCAGCCGCCAGGAGACCAACGCCGTCCCACCCGCCGCCACGGCCAGCGCGCCGCCGGCGATGCCGAGCAGGTTCGGCAACTGCCCCTCCACCACGTCGTTCACGCTGCTGACCGTGACTCCGACCGAGACGAAGCCGACGATCGTCTTGCCGCCGGTGTCGTAGACCGGGACCGTCGTGTCCACGGCGAGGCCCAGGCTGCCCTCGAAGGTCTGGGTGAAAGGCTTGTCGGCAGCCGCGTTCTTGCGAATGGCGTAGACGTGCTTCCCGATCAGCTTCGGGTCGGGATGGGTCCAGCGGAAGCCCTGCGGATCGAACGCGACGATGTAGTCGACCCCGGTGTCCTTCCGGGCCTCCTCCGCGCGGGGCTGAAGCAGCGAAGTGGGGTCGTGGGACTTCATGGCGTCCAGCGTCCCTGGGGCGTGCGCGAAGGTCTGGGCGACTCCCATCGACAGCTTCCGGGCCTCGGCGATGGTCGAGTGCCGGGCCTGCAACACCAGGGTGACCCCCGCTACCGCGGCGAACAGCACCATGATCACCAGTTGCAGCAGGAACACCTGGCCCGCCACGCTGCGCGGCCTCAGCAAGGAGCGCAAACGCCGCCCCGGCGACCGCCTGGCAGACTCCCGGAATCGACCGAAGTACTTGTCCATACCCTTATTTCTCATATGTTGTCAATTGCGAGATTGCTCCGGAACTCTCATCGAGCCCGGCGGCGAGGAGAGCTTCGGGGACCGCCGCTTGAGGCAGCGCATCGGACTCAGGCGCGCATCCACTTTCGCCAGCGCTTGGTCACGGTGTCCTTGTTCTTGAGCCACCACTCCACGTCCAGGTCGAAGCTGGACGCCAGGTGCCCGGGAGTGCTGGCCAGATTCGTGGCGTCGTTCTCCGACAGGTTCGTGTAGGCGATGGGCACGACGGGGCCCTGGGGGTAGATCTTGGCGGTGTTGGCCTGCACCTCGGGCCGCAGGGCGAAGTCGATGAGCCGGTAGGCGGCGTCGGGGTTCTCGGCGCCCTTGGGGATTCCGTAGCCGTTGCTCTGCCTGCGGGCGCCGTTCCACTGGTAGGCGAGTGGGGCGCCACGCTGGATCAGATCCTGGAGGCGGCCGTTCCAGACGCTGGAGGCCACGACCTCCTTGCGGTCCAGCAGTTCCCCCGGCACAGCGCCGTCCTCCCAGAACGTCCGCACGGAGCCCTTGATCTCGTCGAGGGCCTTGAAGGCGCGGTCGACATCGAGGGGGTACAGCTTGTGGAGCGGCACGCCGTCGGCGAGCAGGGCGAACTCCAGCTCCGGAAAGTCCACCGATCCTTGCAGCGCACGGCTGCCCCGGAACGCCTTGGTGTCCCAGAAGTCCGCCCAGGTCTCGGGCTTCTTCCCGCCGAACGCGTCGGTGCGGTACGCCATGACGCTCGCCCAGTAGTTCTTGCCGAGGCCGTAGGAGGTGAGCAGGGACTCGGCGATGCCCGCGTCCTTGGCGTGCTTCAGCCGGTCGTAGTCCAGCTCCTCAATGGCATCCTCCTGATGGAAGCGCGCCAGGTCGGCCATGTTGGTGTCCATGACGTCGAAGCGCGGGCGGCCCTTCTTGATCTGGGCGAGCATCTCCTCGTAAAGGGGGTTCACCACTTTGATCCGGATGCCGGTCTCTTTGGTGAACGGGTCGTAGACGGCCTTCCGGTTCGCTGCGCCGTAGGTGCCGCCGGCGTCGCGGACGACGAGCGTCTTGCTGCCCTTGGCCCCCTTCGTGCCGGTGCTGTCGCGGTCGGCGCCGGTCTCGCACGCGGTGAGCGAAGTGGTGGCGACGCCTGCCGCGATTCCACCGACTCGGCGCAGGAGCGCCCTGCGGTCGATCCCGACGTCTCTCACCGTCGGCCTCCCGCGATGCCGGCCCGCGACAGCCAGGTCGGTGCGGCGTCAACGCGCTCGCGATTCGACATCACCATGGGAACTCCTCCTCCTGCGCGAAACCCCAGCCAAGGACTTAGCAGGACATATCATGCCTTAGCAGACGGAACATGGAGGGAGACCGCAACTGTTCGGTGCGGAGCCTGGCGATGGCCCATCCCCACGGGTGCGGGGAGTGGCGTCCGGGGGGCCGGCTGAAGTGCGGTGCCGTCCGGAGGACTTCGCGGCGGATGTGTCCGAGCCGTGCGCGCGGGCGGATCCGCCGCACGCATGCCGGGGGCCCTCCGCCCGGCATGGCGGAGGACCCCCGGCAGTGCCGGTCCCGGCACCCGCTCAGCGCAGCCGGTCCTTGGCCTTGTAGTACGCCCCGCCGAACGGCAGGAACCACGCGGTGCCGTTGTAGAAGGGGACAGGGACCTTCGGGAAGCCGAGGCCGCGCAGCGGGTTCGCATCCGGCTTGCCGTCCATCATCTCGGCGACCGCGCGGCCCATGTAGGTGGCCATCTGGACGCCGTGGCCGCAGTAGCCCATGGAGTAGTACAGGCCGCCCGCCTCGCCCGCGTGCGGGAGGCGGTCCCAGGAGAAGCCGACCATGCCGCCCCAGACGTAGTCGATCCGCACGTCGGCCAGCTGCGGGAAGATCTCCGTCATCTCCCGCTTCAGGATGGCGCCGCTCTTGACGTCGGAGGCGGGGTTGGACGGGGCGAAGCGGGCCCTGCCGCCGAAGGCGAGGCGGTTGTCCGGGGTGAGACGGACGTAGTGGCCGATGTTCTTGGAGTCGACCACCAGCCGGGCGTTCGGGATGAGTTCGCGGGCGCGCTCCTCCCCCAGCGGTTCGGTGACGATGATGAAGCTGCCGACGTTGATCAGCCGCTTGCGGAACCACGGCATCGCCTTGTCGGTGTAGGCGTCGGTGGCGGCCATGACCTGCTTGGCACGGATGGTGCCGTGCAGGGTCTCGACCAGGAAGCCGCCGCCGGGAAGGCGGGTGAGGCCGGTGGCGGCATTGCGTTCGTGGATCTCGGCGCCGGCCCGCTCGGCGGCCTCGGCGAGACCGTGGACGTACTTGCCCACGTGCAGGGCGGCGCTGAGCGGGTCGAGCAGAGCACCGTGGTAGTACCCCGAACTCAGTTCCGACTTCAGCTCACCGCGGGTCAGGAGCCTGGTCTCGTGCCCGAAGTTCTCCGCCAGGTCGCGCTGGGTGGCCCGCATCGACTCGAAGTGCTGCGGTTTGAAGGCGACACCGAGGCGGCCTGCACGGTGGAAGTCGCAGTCGATCTGCTCCTTCTGCGTCAGCTCCTCGACGACGTCGACCGCCTCACGGAACGCGTCGTACAGCTCGCGGGCGCGCTCTTGACCGAAGCGCCTGCGGGCCTCGCCGACACCGATGGTGATGCCCTGGGTGCACATACTGCCGTTGCGCCCCGAGGCGCCCGAGCCGACCTTGTCCTTCTCGACAAGGACGACCCGAGCGCCCCTGCGGGCGGCGTGGTAGGCGGTGGACAGGCCGGTGAGGCCGCCGCCGACGACCACGACGTCCGCCTCGTCGGGCAGGGCGTTTCCGGAGCGGTCGGGCAGGGCGGGAGCGGTGTCGAGCCAGTAGGGGATCTGTTTCATGGCGTGCGTCCTCACATCCGTCCGGAAGTTCAGCAGCCGAGCAGCGCCGGCAGACCCGACAGGTCGGGCAGCTCGTCGTACGGCTGGTGGTCCGTGCTGCCGCGGCGGCCGGAGCGGTTGATCCACACCCGGCGCTTCAGCCCGAGGTCGCGGGTCGGGATCTGGTCGTACTCCCAGCCCTGCGCGGTATGGATGACCTGCGCCGGGTCGGCGCCCATGGTCTTGAACGCGTGCTCGAAGGTCTGCCGGTCCGGCTTGTACGCACCCGCCTGCTGGGCGGTGATGACGTAGTCGAACTCGACACCGATGTTCTCGACGTTCCGCGCGATCAGGTTGTCGTCGGTGTTGGAGATGATGGCGATCTCGTACCTGCTCTTCAGCGCGTTCAGGGCGTCCGGGACCTCCGGGAAGGGGCCGAAGGTGGGGACGGCGTCGACGAGCGCTTCGCCGTCGGACGTGCGGTACTCCAGACCGTGCAGGCGCATGGCCATCCGCAGGCTGGAGTGCAGGACCTCGTGGTAGGGGCGGTAGGGCTCCAGGACGGCCTGGAAGCGCATGACGCGGAAGTCGTCCAGGAACTCGTCGACGTCCAGCCCGTCCAGGTCCAGCCGGTCGGAGAGGACCTTCAAGGTGGTGGGGCCGAGCCGGAAGTCGACCAGGGTGCCGTAGGCGTCGAAGGTGACGATCTCTCGCATGGTGTTCAGCCTCGCTTCGCGGGGTTTTTCAGGGGAGTCGGAGAACGGGGTTTCTCAGGAGAGCGGGGATGCGCGGGAGTTCAGACGACGCGTTCGCCGGGGGCGACGATCGTGTCGAGAGCGGCCAGGTCGGGCGCGTCGGGGAGCCAGTCGGCCGCAGCGGCGTTGGCGGTGACCTGTTCGGGGGTCATGGCGCCGCAGATGACGGAGCCGACGGCGGGCAGCGCTGCGAGCCCGCCCACCGCGACCTGGAGGAGGGTCAGGCCACGTTCGGCGCCGTACGCGGTGAGTGCCTCGACGCGGTCGAGGGCGGCGTCGGTGAGCCAGCCCTGCCGCCAGGACAGGCGGCTCCCGGGCGGAGGCGGCCGGCCGCGCCGGTACTTGCCGCTGAGCAGGCCGTTGGCCAGCGGATAGTACGGAAGGAGGCCGACGCCGTTGCGCAGGCAGGCGGGGATCAGGTCGTTCTCCGCACCGCGGTCGAGGAGGTGGTAGCGGGCCTGGGTCGACACGAAGGCGTCGCTGAGCTGCTCGGCCGGGAGGCTGGAGCAGCCGAGGTGTCCGATCTTGCCCTCGTCTGCGAGCTCCCGCAAAGCCGCGGCCGTCTCCTCCAGCGGGGTGACGCCGTCCGGCTCGTGGTACTGGTACACGTCGATCCGGTCGGTGCCGAGCCGGCGCAGCGACGCCTCGACGGCGTACCGGACGTAGCGGCGGGAGCCTCGCGGGCCGTGTCGTCCGGCCTCCGCTCCTTCCCCGTGGGAGCCCATCTCCATGCCGAACTTGGTGGCCAGGACGACGTGGTCGCGGTGCCCCTTGAGGGCGGCGCCGAGGAGGCGTTCGCCGTCGCCGCGGGCGCCGCCGCTCTCGCCGAACCCGCCGTACATGTCGGCCGTGTCGAACAGGGTGATGCCCGCGTCGAGGGCCGCGTGGACGATGGCCTTCGTGCCGTCCTCGCCGAGGCGGGAGCCGAAGTTGTTGCCACCGACGCCGACGACGGAGACGGTCGGGCCGCGTGCGCCGAGTGCGCGGTATCTCATGACCGGCTTCCGAATCCGATGCAGACGTTCTTGGTCTGCGTGTAGCTCGCCAGGGCTTCGAGCCCCTTCTCCCGGCCCCAGCCGCTGTGCTTGTAGCCGCCGAAGGGGAGTTCGACGCCGGTGCCGACGCCGGTGGCGTTGACGTAGACCTGCCCGGCCCGGATGCCCTGGGCCAGGCGCATCGCCTTGTCGATGTCCCGGGTCCAGACGTAGGAAGACAGGCCGTACGGACTGTCGTTGGCGATCTCCAGGGCCTCGTCCGGGTCACCGAAGTCGATGACGGTGATGACGGGTCCGAAGATCTCCTCGCGGGCGCACCGGGCATCGTTCGTCAGGCCGGTGAGGACGGTCGGCTCGACGTAGTAGCCGTCGGCCAGCTCGGGATCGGAGGGCGCGCCGCCGCCGGTCAGTGGCACTGCGCCTTCCTGCCGCGCCAGATCCAGGTAGCCCAGTACCCGGTCGCGCTGCCGGGCTGCGACCAGTGGGCCGATGTCCGGGTCCTTCAGGCCGGGGCCGACCCGCAAGGTGGCGATCTTCTCGACCAGCCGCTCCAGGAACCCCTCGGCACCGCGCTGGAGGAGGAGCCGGGTCCCGGCCGAGCACATCTGTCCCGCGTTGCTGAACGACGCGCCGAGGATGGCGGTCAGTGCCAGGTCGAAGTCGGCGTCGGCGAAGACGACGAACGGCGACTTGCCGCCCAACTCCGTCACCGACGGCACCACATTGGCGGCGGCGGCCTGGGCGACCTTGATGCCCGTGGGCACCGAGCCGGTGAAGGTGACCTGGTCGATGTCCGGGTGCCCGGCGAGGGCCGCACCCGTCTCCCCGTCGCCGGGGACGACGTTCAGCACACCCGGCGGAAGCCCGCACTCCAGCGCGATGCGGCCGATTTCCAGCGGGGTGAGCGGCGCCTCGGGCGACGGCTTGAGCACCACCGTGCAGCCGGCGGCCAGGGCGGGAGCGGAGCCCCTCGCGGTGTTCTGGAGCGGGTAGTTGAACGGGATGATCTGGCCGGAGACGCCGATCGGCTCGCGCACGGTGTAGTCGATCAGACCGGGGCCGAGAGGGATCGTCGAGCCGCCGAGCTTGTCCGCGACGCCCGCGTAGAACTCGAAGTAGCGGGCGGCGGATTCGACGTCGGCCTTCGCCTGGCTGAGCGGCTTGCCGACGTCCTGGCTCTCCAGCCGGGCCAGCCGCTCGCCCTGGTTGCGGATCGCGTCGGCGATGCGCAGGAGCAGCCTGGCACGGTCGGCGGCGCGCATCCGGGCCCACTCGGGTGAGGCGAAGGCCGCGCGTGCCGCCGCCACCGCCTGCTCCACGTCGGCCGGACCGGCCAGCGCCACCTGGGCGATGGCTCTCCCGTCCGCCGGGTCGAGGACGGTGAAGGTGCGGCCGTCGGCGGCGGGCACCTGGTCCCCGTCCACGAGCAGCAACCGCGTATCGCTGCTCATGGCCGGATCTCCCCCTGCACCTCGCCGAAGATGACCACCTCGTCGCCCGGACGGACCGTGCGGATGCGGCGCACCCAGAGCACGATGCCGCCCTGCGGTGCGCGGACCTCTTCGAGCGTGTTGCCGTAGTGGTCGACGATGTGGGCGATCAAGTCGCCTTCCTTGCAGGTCTCCCCCGGCTCGGCATGCCCGAGGAAGAAGCCGCCGGCGGCGGAGCGGGCGAAGGTGCCGGAGACCGTCGTGCAGGTGCCGCGCAGCTCCGCCTCGCCGTCGGTCATGCCGAGCTGTCGCATGATGTTGCGGATCGAGCGGATGTGCAGTTCGACGTTGGACTCGCGGTAGGTGCCGCCGCCCGCCTCGATGGTGATCGCGGGCTTGCCGGCCGCGAGGGTGGGGTGGCGGACCGTGCCGCCCCACTTGCCGCCCTTCCAGACCAGCTCGTGCCCGGCCGCGAGGGCGAGGTCCGTGGCCAGTTCCTCGTAGCCGCCCTGGAGAATGACGAGCGGGGCGATCTCGCCGAAGGTGCCACCGGTGTGCAGGTCGACGAGGGCGTCGACGGCGGGGACGACCTGCTCGACGAAGGTGGCGGCCAGCCGCAGGGAGTAGGAGCCGTCCGCGTCGCCGGGGAAGACGCGGTTGAGGTTGAGGTGGTCCAGGCCGCTGGTGCGGGCCGCCGCCTCGAAGGCGGGGGTGTTCACGCAGGGGATGCCGACGAGGGTGCCGCGGAGGGTGGCCGGGTCGGTCTCGGCGAGGACGCGGCGGATGGACTCCTGGCCGTCGTACTCGTCACCGTGGACGCCCGCGTCCACGCAGAGCACCGGGCCGGGCTCGGCGCCGTTGACGACGATCAGCGGGATGCCGAGGTCCACGCCGTAGGTACTGGCGCCGACCGGGATGAGGCCCTGGGCGCGCTCGCCGGGGGCGACGGTCAGCGGACCGATGGAGTACATGGGGTTCCTTTCACAAACGCGTTCGGAAACGGGTGTCACAGTCCTGCGGACGCCTCGTCGAGCGTGTCCGCGAGGATGTCGGCGATGCGGTCGAGGAGCCCGCGGTCGCTGGTCAGCGGGGGTGCGATCTGGACCAGCGGAGCGGCGCGGTTGTAGACGCGGGCGAGCAGCCCGGCCTCGCGCAGCCGGCGCGGGATCAGGTCGGCGACGAGCGCGGCGCGGGCGGTGTCGCTGAAGCCGCCGCCGTCGAGGTCGCCGACGAGTTCGCAGGCGTAGAAGAACCCGGCACCGCGGACGTCGCCGACGATCGGCAGGTCCGCGAGGGACGCCATGCGCTTCGCGAGGTGGCCTTGGAGACCGCGGACGTTCTCCAGGATCCGGTCGCGCTCCATGATCTCCAGGCTCCGCAGGGCGATGGCCGCGCTCAGCGGGTGTCCGGCGAAGGTGTAGCCGTGGTTGAGGACGGCGCCGGGCTGGTTGATGACCTCGACAACGCGATTGCTGACCAGAGTCGCCCCCATCGGGGCGTATCCGGCGGTGATGCCCTTGGCGACGGTGACGATGTCCGGGCGTACGGCATAGCGGTCGCCGCCGAACCACTCCCCCAGCCGTCCGAAGGCGGTGATCACCTCGTCCACGACGAGCAGGAAGCCGTACCGGTCGGCCAGGGCCCGCAGGCCCTGCCAGTAGCCGTCGGGCGGGGTGATGCAGCCGCCGCGGTTTTGCACCGGCTCGGCGATGAGCATGGCGATCGTCTCCGGCCCCTCGGCCAGGATCGCGGTCTCCAGCTCGGTGAGCAGACGGGAGGTGAACGTCGCGTCGTCCATGGACCCGGGGGCCTCGGGGGCGAGGCCGAAGCGGTTGGTGTTGGACACGAACCGGGTCTCGATCGCGCCGGGGCCGTACGGCTCCCGCAGCCCGGCGTCGTCGGTCAGCGAGAGGGCGCCGATGGTCAGCCCGTGATAGGCCCCGTGGCGGGAGATCGCCTTGGTACGGCCCGCCTCGCCGCGTAGCGCGTGGTAGCGCCGAGCGATCTTCCAGGCGGTCTCGACCGCTTCGGCACCGCCGCCGCAGAAGAAGGTGTGCTCGACATCGACCGGGGCGATCCGGGACAGCCGGTCGGCGAGTTGGATCGCCGTGGGGTGCGCGGAGGCGGACCACAGCGGGCTGAAGCACAGCTCGCGCAGCTGCTTGTCCGCCGCCTCGGCGAACTCGGGGGCGTAGGAGTAGCCGAGCTGACAGCAGTACAGGCCGGAGAGTCCGTCGATGTAGCGCCTGCCGTCCGCGTCGTCGACGTAGGGGCCCTCACCGCGCCGGACGACGAAGAGGTTCTCGCCGTCGTGGCCCAGCGAGCCGTTGGGGGTCATGTTGAGCAGGAGGTGTCTGGCCGCGGTGGCGGACAGTTCGCCGACGGGGGTGCGGGTGCTGGGGGTCATGGGGTCTCACTTCCGGCGGAGAGGCCCGCGGGCTCGGTGGGCAGCAGGCCGTCCTGCTTGCCGGAGCCGCTCAGCCGGCGGGCCACGCCGACAAGTGCGAGGGCGACGACGGCGACCGCGATGAGGATCGCGCTGACGGCGGTCACCGACGGGTCGACGTTGTACTGGAGGACGTTGAACACCTCGACGGGCAGGGTCACGGTGTCCACGGAGGACAGGAACTGCGAGATGAAGAACTCGTCGAAGCTGGTGATGAAGGAGAAGATCGCGGCGGCGACGATGCCGGGAGCGGCCAGCGGGAAGGTGATGCGGCGGGCGATGGTGAGGCGGCTCGCGCCCATGCTGGCGGCGGCGTCCTCCAGGCGTTCGTCGATGCCCTTGAGCGTGGCTATGAGGATCAGCACGGCGATCGGCGAGGCGAGCACGGTGTGGCCGAGGGCGATGGCGATCGGGCTGCCGAGCATCGCGGCCGGTTCGAACAGCAGGAACAGGCCGAGCGCGATGACGACCTGGGGGATCACCAGCGGGGCGAGGACCAGGCCGTAGACCGCTGTCCGCAGCGGCAGGTCGCTGCGGACGAGGGCCGTGGCGGCGGTCATGCCCAAGGTGAGCGAGAAGACGGTGGTCATGGCGGCGACCAGGGCGCTCAGGGAGAGCGCGGCCGGCCACTTGCTGCCGTCGGCGAACAGCTGCTTGTACCAGCCGAGCGTCCAGGCCTCCGGCGGAAAGGTGCCGAAGGCGTCCTTGCCGAAGGAGGTGACCACGATGACGACGATCGGCAGCGCCAGGAACAGCAGGATCAGCGTGGAGAGGAGCGCCAGGGTGAGGCGCCCCGCGAGGGTGGAGCGAAGCCCGGTCATGCTGCGGTACCCCGATTCCGGTAGGCCTCGCTCGCGGACTTCAGCAGCCTGAGCAGCAGCAGTCCGGCGAAGGTGAGCAGCAGCAGGATGATGCCGAGCGCGGAGGCGCCGTTCCATTGGTTCTGCTTCATGACCTGCTCGTCGATGAGCGAGGCGACCATGGTCTGCTTCTCGCCGCCCATGAGGGCGGGGGTGAGGTAGTACCCGACGCACAGGATGAAGCACAGGACACCGGCGTTGACCACGCCGGGGGCCACCAGCGGCAGGTAGACCCGGCGGAAGATCGTGATCCGTCCGGCGCCCATGCTGGCCGCGGCGGCGAGCAGCCGCCGGTCGATGCCGCGCATCACGGCGTAGAGCAGGAGCACGGTGTACGGCAGCATCACGGCGGTGGTGCCGATGACGACTCCCAGTTCGTTGTAGAGCAGCTGAAAGGGAGCACCGGGGAAATGCGTGTCGGTCAGGACGTTGTTCACCACGCCGTTGTCACCGAGCAGGATGATCCAGCCGTAGGTGCGCACGAGGGCGCTGATGAAGTGCGGGACGACCACGATCAGCATCGCCAGGCCCGCCCACAGGGGCTTGAGCCGGGAGATCGCGGAAGCCAGCACGAAACCGACGACCAGGCTGATCAGCGACGTCTCGGCGGAGACCCGCAAAGTGGTGAGCAGGATCTGAAGGTTCGCGCCGCGGAAGGCGTCGGCGTACCAGTGCAGGGTGAAGCCGCCGTTCTCGCCCTTGAGGCTCAGCATCAGGGTGCTGAAGATCGGATAGACGAAGAGGATCAGCAGGTAGACGACGACAGGGGTGGCGTTGAGCAGTCCGAAGCGGGTGCGGCGGTCGGCCAACGCGCGGTTCAGTCGTTTCTTGCGGGGCACCGGAGCGGCGGAGCCGGATGCGGGAGCCAGTACGGCCATGGTTCTCACCCTCCGTGTTCCGCGCCGGGGAGGACGTCGGGGAGCACCTCGGGAAACACGCTGACGTTCGCGGGGTCCGCGGTGAGGCCGACGCGTTCGCCGACGGCGGGGGCGCGTCCGGCGTGCAGTTCCAGCCGTACGAGGCCGGCGTCCGCGCCGACGGGGCGGACGGTGGCCCGGACGAGGGTGCCCACGTAGGTGACCGTCTCGACGGTCCCCGTACAGAACCCGTCGTGGGGAGGGCTCAGGGCGAGCCGGCCGGGCTGGACCGCCGCGCGTACCCGCGCGCCGTCCGGGACGGCCTGCGGGCGGGCTGTGAGCAGACCGCCCGTGTCGAGGCGTACGAGAGTGTGCGCACCTGCGTCGGGCCGCTCCTCCAGGCGGCCCGGGAGGAAGTTGGCGGCGCCGAGGAAGTCGGCGACGAACGGGGTGCGCGGGCGCTCGAAGAGCTCCTGCGGGGTGTCGAACTGGTCGATCCGCCCGTCCCGCATGACCGCGACGCGGTCGGAGAGGACCAGGGCCTCTTCCTGGTCGTGCGTCACATAGACGACGGTCAGTCCGAGTTCCCGCTGGATGCGTTTGATCTCGGTCTGGAGCTGGTCACGCAGCTTCTTGTCGAGGGCACCGAGCGGTTCGTCCATGAGGATCACCGGGGGCCGGTAGACCAGGGCCCGGCACAGGGCGACGCGCTGCTGCTGGCCGCCGGACAGCTCGCGCGGGCGGCGGCGGGCCATGGCGGACAGCCCGGCCATCTCCAGCGTCTCGCCGGCCCGGCGGCGCAGCTCCGCCTTCGGCAGGCCGCGCAGTTGCAGTGGGAAGGCGACGTTCTCCCAGACCGTCATGTGCGGGAAGAGCAGGTACTGCTGGAAGACGAAGCCCAGGCCGCGCTTTTGCGGGGCCAGGCGGGTCACGTCACGGCCGCCGACGACGATGCTGCCGGAGTCGGGCTCGCAGAATCCGGCGACCATCATCAAGGTGGTGGTCTTGCCGGAGCCGGAGGCCCCCAGGAAGGTGACGAACTCGCCCGCCGCGATCTCCATGGAGACGTCGTCGACGGCGGTGACACCGCTGTAGGTCTTGCGAAGCCGCGTCATGGACAGGGGCTTCCCGGTGCCGGTCGACCCGGACGGGTCGGCGAGCGACGGTTCGGGCATCACGTTCAGCTCAGTCATGCGTCCACTCCTGCCAGCGCTTGGCCACGGCGTCCTGGTGCTTGTGCCACCACTCCACATCCAGGTCGAAGCCGGTCTTCAGGTGCTCGGGGGAACTGCTCATGTTCGAGGCGGTGGCCGAGGAGAGCTTCTTGTAGGCGGCGGGCACCGACGGGCCCATCGGGTAGAGCTCGGCGTACTGGGCCTGTACCTCGGGCCGCAGTGCGAAGTCGATGAGCTTGTAGGCGGCGTCGAGGTTGTCGGCCCCCTTGGGGATGCCGAAGGCGTTGCTCTGCCGGCGGGCGCCTTTCCACTGGTAGGCGAGCGGCGAGCCGCCTTTGATCAGGGCATCCAGACGGCCGTGCCAGACGCTGGAGGCGTCGACCTCCTTGCGGCCGAGGAGTACGCCGGGCAGGGCGCCGGTGTCCCAGAACTTCCGCACGGATCCCTTGATGTCGGACAGGGACTTGAAGGCGCGGTCCACGTCGAGGGGGTACAGCTTGTCCATTGGTACGCCGTCAGCCAGGAGGGCGAACTCCAGTTCGGGCAGGTCGGCGTCCAGAGCCTGGAGGGCGCGGTCGCCGGGGAACGCCTTGGTGTCCCAGAAGTCGGCCCAGGAGGAGGGTTTCTTCCCGCCCCAGACGTCGGTGCGGAACGCCATGACGCTGGCCCAGTAGTTCTTGCCGACCGCGTTGGAGGTGACCAGGGACTTGGCGATGCCGGCCTTCTTGAAGTTCTTCAGCCGGTCGTAGTCCAGGGCTTCGGTCGCGTCCGCCTTCTGGAAACGCAGGAAGTCGGCCATGGAGTCGTCGATGACCTCGAACTGCGGGCGGCCCTGCTGGATTTGGGCGAGCATCTGCGCGTACTGGATGTTCACCACATCGATCTGGATGCCGGTTTCTTTGGTGAACGGCTCATAGATGGCCTTCTTGTTGGCCTCGCCGTAGGCGCCGCCGCTGTCGCGGACGACGAGCTTCTTGGAGCTCTTGCCGCCGCCGGCGCCGGACCGGCTGGTGCCGGTGCCGCACGCGGTGAGCGACGTGGCGGCGACGCCTGCGGCGACGCCGCCGACTCCGCGCAGGAATCCCCTGCGGTCTATCCGGACATCTCTCACCGAGTGCCTCCTGGGGGTGCGGTGCGTGAGGGGGAGCGTCGGGGGTGAGTTCT
Source organism: Streptomyces sp. NBC_01775 (assembly GCF_035917675.1). Lineage (NCBI taxonomy): Bacteria > Bacillati > Actinomycetota > Actinomycetes > Kitasatosporales > Streptomycetaceae > Streptomyces > Streptomyces sp. NBC_01775. The sequence continues at coordinate 1,289,440 of NZ_CP109104.1, forward strand.
GTGGGGCCAGGCGACTCGTTCTGGTCTTGGGGTGGTTTGCGGGGACTCGGGGCCTCGGTCCGCGATTCAGGCAGGGGCTCGGTCCGCGGTTTCGCCGGGGTCACTGTTGCCGGAGTGCTCGGATGCGGACGCCGCGATGGCGGCCAGCTCGGCGCCGGGGGCAACCGTGAGGGCGTGCATCCCGTAGAAGACCCGTCCGGTGACCGGGGTGCGAACCTTGTGCTCCTGGCCGTCGACCGGGTCGATGATGTGGCCGATGACCTGGCTCGCCGTCACGTCGTCCCCGGCGGTGAATTCCGGGTACCACAGGCCGGTGGCCTCGGCGGCGACCGCTCCCGCCCAGACCCAGGCGTGAGCGGGAGCGGGCTCGTCCGGCGTGTCGCGTGGGTCGAGGACCCCGAGCCGGCGCAGCAGCGAATGAAGTCCGTCGACGAGGCGGCGGGCCGCGTCCTCGTCGCGCTCGCCCAGTTGGCCGGACTCGACGAGGACGGCCGGGATGCCGCGGCGGGCGGCAGCCGCGTGGCTGTTGCCGCCGTCGGCGTTCAGCCCGAGGACGACGTCCTCGATGCCGAGGGACCGGGCCATGTCGGCGGCTTTCGCGTCGAGGCCCGCATCCCCGGTCAGGCGGTACCCGACGAAGTCGCGCAGGGTTTCGTCGATGCCGCCGGAGTGGAGGTCGACGTAGGCGTCGGCGCCGTCGACGAGGTGGGCGAAGAGCCAGGCGGCCAGCCGCTCGGTGGGACGGCCGTCCGGGTCACCGGGGAAGACCCGGTTGATGTTCACCCCGTCGAGAGGGGAGGCGTCGACCCGTCCCTGGTACACGACCGGGGGGTTGGCGACCGGGCAGACGATGACCTGGCCACGTACGTCGCCGGGCTCCAGCCGGGCCGCGAGCCGGGCTGCGGCGTCGATCCCGGTGAACTCACCGCCGTGCACACCGGCGGTGATGACGACGCGAGGACCCGGACGGGCGCCGTTGACCAGGGTCAGCGGGATGTCCACGGTCAGGGTGCCGAGGTCCGCCGGGACGCTGCCGCGGGTCTTGCCGCCGGGCTCGGCGCTCAGGGAGCCGACGGAAAGGGTGCCGGTCATGGCCGTCAGGCCTCCGCTCGGTCGAGGGTGGAGAGGAAGTCGATGGGCTGCGGCGAGGCACCGTCCAGCGCGAGGTCGGCCGCGATGTCGCCGAAGGCGGGCGAGAGCTTGAAGCCGTGGCCGGAGAACCCGGCGAGCAGCACCACGTTGTCGGCCCCGGGCAGCGGGCCGACCAGCGGGCGGCTGCTTTCCGTGTAGCCCTCCATGTAGGCGGAGAGGCGGACCGGGTCGGGGTTCAGGTCAGGCATGTAGCGGCCGATGAGGTCGGTGAAGGCCTCCAGCTCCTCCGGCTGCACCGTCCGGTCCAGCTGGTTCGGGTCACCGGCCGGGCGGTGCAGGGCGCGGGACAGACCGAGCTTGACGGAGACGCCGTCCGGCGAGGGCAGGCCGTAGCAGTGGGTGGGGGCGGTACGGATGAACGCCGGGCGGTCCTCGCCGGACCAGGCGTCCGTGGTGGGCACGTACCAGGCGCTGATCAGCCGGCGGATGTCCACCTCCCACGGCAGGTCGGGCAGCAGGTCGTTCACCCAGGGGCCGACGGTGACGACGGCCGTGTCGAAGCACTCGCTGCCGGAGTCGGTGTGGATCTCGACGCCGTTCGCGACGGGGACGATCTCGCGGACCGTGGCGTAGCGGTGGATGCGCGCGCCCAGCTGCTCGGCGCGGCGGGCGGCGGTCTGGATCGTCAGCTCGGGGCGGATGAAGCCGGCACGGCGGTCGAGCACGGCCGAGTCGGCGTCCTCGATCCGGAACTGCGGCAAGCGCTCGGCGAGCGACGCGGCGTCGAGCACCTCGTGGTCGAGGCCGTGTTCGGCGATGGACTGGAGGACCGTGGCCATCTGGTGGTGATCGGCCGGACCCATCAGCAGGCAGCCGGTCAGGCGGCGCAGTTCGCGGCCGGTCTCCTGCTGGAGCTGCTCCCACAGGGCGTCGGCGTGCTTGAGCAGCGGCACGTACCGCGAATCCTCGAAGTGGGCGCTGCGGAAGATGCGGGTCTCGCCACCGGCCGCACCGCGGTCGTGGCCCGGGGCGTAGCGGTCGTAGCCGACGACCTCGACTCCGCGGGCGGCCAGGCGCCAGGCGGCCTGGCTGCCCATCGTTCCGACACCGACGACGGCGACGCGCTTGCTGGCAGACACGAGAGGGGTCCTTTCGTCTCCGGGTGGGTGGATGCTGGGCGTCCGGCAGGCGGCTGTGTGGTTCCGGATGTCATGGCGGCCAGAGGCTGCCGACTCGGACTGGCCGGAGAGAGGTGAGAGGGCTTCAGGGCGCTTCTTCGGTGAAGCGTGTGCCACATTGTGGAACGCTGTGCTAGAATCTGGCACGAGAATGGCAGTGGCGCAGAGGGGAGTCAAGGGATGTCACGCAAGGAATCCGCAGACTTAACGGGGGAAATCAGATGGAAATGAAGAGCGTGACCAGGTCGCTGCTGATACTGGAGGCGGTCGCACAGCATCAGCCGGTCACAGTGGGGGAACTGACGAAGCTCTTCGGACTCCCCAAGTCGACGGTGCAGCGCACGCTGGTGACCCTCAGCGAGGCCGGCTGGCTGCGGGCGAACCGGAAGGACACCACGCGCTGGGAGATCGGCGCGCGCGTGCTCGCCGTCCGGCCGGCAGCGCTCCAGGGATCGAACCTGCTCGCGGCGGCCAGGGATCCCATGATCAAGCTGCGTGACGCGCTGAACGAGACCATCCACCTGTCGGTGCCGGACGCGTTGCAGGGCATGGTGGTCGTGGACCGGGTGGACTGTAGCCACGCGGTACGGACGTATTACGGCATCGGCGACACTTCCCCGCTGCACGCCACCGCCACCGGGCGCGCCATCCTGGCGCACCTGCCGAAGGCGGACGTCGAGGAACTCATCGAGCGCGGGCTGGAACAGTTCAGCGAGGCCACCCCGACCGACGCCGACGTGCTGCGCGCCGAGCTGGAACGGGTGCGCGCCGACGGCTACTCGGTCAACAGGAACCAGTACCGGCCGGACGTGTGCGCCGTGGCCGCGCCGATCCTGGACGAGGACGCCACGCCGATCGCGTCCGTGGCCGTCTCCATGCCCGATTCGCGGTACGACGCGGAACGGGTGCCCGAGCTGGGGCATCTGATCGCCGACACGGCCCAGGAGATCGCGATACGGCGCAACGGCGCGTAGCAGCTGGGCCGGGTCGGCGCGGGCGCGAGGGCGCGGCGGCGCGAAGGCGCGGCGGCGCCGCGCCGCGCAGGAAGACGGGGGGCGAAAGCCCTCCCCGGTCCCGACCCGGCACCGACCTGCTGCCGCCCCTCCGCCTCTGTCCGGACGCCACCGGCAACAAGACCGCAGCCAACAAGACCGGCGCCGCGCGCCACGGCGGCCTGTCCCGCGAGGCCTTCTTCCGGTGGTGAGGCCGGCGGAAGCAGCTCGCCGCTCACCCGCGCAGCCCACGGTGACGGGCCCTGGAGCTGCGAAGATTCCGTGCCGTATGGTCGAAACGACGGCCGTCGCCGAACCGAGGAGAGCTCGTGAGCCAACAGTCCGCCGAACCGCAGCTGACCGGGGTGCGCAACTTCCGCGACGTGGGCGGTCTGCCCACCGTGGACGGGCGGCGGGTGCGCCAGGGCGTGCTCTTCCGCAGCGGTCACCTCGCGCACGCGACGGACGAGGACACGGCCTTCCTCGGCGGCCTGGGCCTGCACACGGTCTTCGACTTCCGCAACGAGGCCGACCAGGCGCTGGAGGGCCCCGACGTCGCCCTGCCGGGTGTGCGGAACCTCAACATCCCGCTGACGGACCCGGCCGAGGGCGTGGAGTTCTGGCGGATGGTGCGGGACGGCGAGCTGGACCAGCTCCGCGCGATCCTGGGCGACGGGCTGGCCGCCGCGCGGATGACCGGCTCCTACCGCACGATGATCTCCTCCCGCACCGCCGAGCACAGCCGGATCCTGCACGCGCTGGCCGAGGACAGCGTGCCGGCGCTGATGCACTGCGCCGCCGGCAAGGACCGGGCAGGTCTTTCGATAGCCATCACGCTGCTGGCCCTGGGGGTGGAGCGGGGCCCGATCGAGGCCGACTATCTGGAGTCGAACTCCCCGCACCGCCGGTACCGGGTGCGCCGCAGCGAGAAGTCCAGCGCCGGGATGTCGCCCGAGGTCATGGAGCTGCTGGCACCGCTCTTCGACGCGCGGGCCGCCTACCTGCACGCGGCGTTCACCACCATCGACGAGACCTGGGGCGATGTGGACACCTACCTCGCCAAGGGGCTCAAGATCTCGGCGGAGACCCGGGCCCGCCTCCAGTCCCGGCTCCTGGAGGACTGACCTGACGGGCGGGCCGGAAGGGCTGCCCCTCCCGGCCCCCTGCCCTCAGCTCCCGGCCCGGCACCGGCTCTTGGCTCGGCACCGGCTCCCCGCTCCCGGCCCGCTCAGCGGTTGGCGACCGCCTGCTTGACGAGGGTGCGGCCGAAGTCCCACATGAGGCCGCCGCCGTTGTGTGCGTCGTCCATGACCTGGGTGAAGGCGTCCACGAAGCGTTCGACCTCGGCCTCGCCCACCACCAGCGGCGGGATCAGCTTGATGACCTCCAGGTGGTCGCCCGAGACTTGCGTGAGGATCCGGTGCTTCTGGAGCAGCGGGGCCACCACCAGCTGCGCGAACAGGCCCTTGCGTGCGGCCTGGAGCATCGCCCAGCGGCTCCGCAGCCCCAGCGACCGGGGCTTGCCGAACTCGATGCCGATCATCAGCCCCCGGCCACGCACCTCGTGCAGCAGCTCGTACTTGTCCACGAGCGCCGCGAGCCGGGTGCGCAGCAGATCGCCGGTGCGGCGGGCGTTCTCGGTGATCCGCTCGTCGTCCATGACGGCGAGCGTGGCCAGGCCCGCGGCCATGGCCTGCGCGTTGGAGCCGAAGCTGGCGGAGTGGACGAGCACCCGGTCCATCGAGGAGTAGACCTTCTTGAAGATCCATTCCTTGCCCAGCGTCGCGCCGACCGGGATATAGCCGCCCGACAGCGACTTGGCGACGCACACCAGATCCGGGGCGGCGTCCGGACCCTCCAGATCGTGCTGGTAGGCGAAGAAGTCGCCGGTGCGGCCGAGCCCGGTCTGCACCTCGTCGGCGATCAGCAGCGCCCCGTGCTTGTGCAGCAGCTCCCGCGCCGCGCCCAGATAGCCGGGCGGCGCCTCGTGAACGCCCTTGCCCTGGATGGGCTCCACGACCAGCGCGGCCACATCGCCCGCCTTCAACTCCCGCTTCAGCGCGTCCAGGTCGCCCAGCTCTACGGGGGTGTCCGGCAGCAGCGGCGCGAAGCCGTCGCGGAAGCCGTCCTCGCCGTTGACGGACAGCGAGCCGGTGGTCAGCCCGTGGAAGGCGTGGGCGCAGTACAGGACGCGGGGTCTGCCGGTGGCGTAGCGGGCGAACTTCAGCGCGGTCTCGACGGCCTCGGTGCCGCTGTTGCCGAAGAAGACGCGCTCCAGTCCCGGCGCGTACGACAGCAGCCGCTCGGCCAGCAGTCCGGGCAGCGGCTGGCAGTCGAAGCGGGTCAGGTCGGCGAGCTGCGCGTCCAGCACGTCGTGCAGTGCCTGCCGTACGACGGGGTGGTGACGGCCCAGGCCCATGACGCCGAAGCCGGCGAGCATGTCGAGGTAGTCCTTGCCCTCGTCGTCGTAGAAGTACGCGCCCTCGGCCCGCTCGTAGACCCGGTCGAAGCCGATGGTGTGCAGCATCCGCGGCAGTTGGTGGTTGAGATACCGCGTATGCAGCTCATAGCGCTCGCCGCCTCGTTCGGCAAGCAGCTTCGTCAGGTCGAAGCCGGTCACGCCATGCTCCCTTCACTCGTACGGGCAGGAACGCCGGTACGGGCCCGGCCCGTCTCCGCCTCCCAGCGCTCCCGCCTGGCCCGATCCCGCTCCTGGGCGCGTGTCAGCTCCTCCGCCGCGCGGGCCGCGATCTCGACGGGGGTCAGCCCCAGCTCGGCCAGCAGCTCCTCGCGCTTGGCGTGCGGCAAGAAGCGCTGCGGCAGCCCTATGGAGCACAGCGGCACATCGGCACCCGCGTCCCGCAGTGCCTCGGCGACGGCGGAGCCGACGCCGCCGGTGCGCCCGTTGTCCTCGACGACGGCCACGGCCCGGTGCCGCTCGGCCATCGGCACCAGCTCGGGGTCGACCGGCTTGACCCAGCGCGGGTCCACGACGGTCGCGCCGATGCCCCGCTCCGCCAGCAGCGCCGCCGCCTCCAGACAGGCGGGCACCATCGCGCCCACGGCGACCAGCAGGACATCCTCGCCGTCGCCCTCCCTGAGCACATCCACGCCACCTACGCGGCGCAGCGCCTCGATGGGCTCGCCCACGCTCGCCTTGGGCAGCCGCAGCACCGTCGGCGCGTCGTCCACCGCCACGGCTTCCCTCAGCTCCTCACGCAGCCGCTCGGCGTCCCTGGGAGCGGCCAGCCGCAGCCCCGGGACGACCTGGAGGATGGACAGGTCCCACATGCCGTGGTGCGAGGCGCCGTCGGGCCCGGTGACCCCCGCCCTGTCCAGCACGAACGTGACGCCGCAGCGGTGCAGCGCGACGTCCATGAGCAGCTGGTCGAAGGCGCGGCCGAGGAAGGTGGCATAGACGGCGACGACGGGGTGCAGCCCGCCGGTGGCCATCCCGGCAGCCGAGGTGGTGGCGTGCTGCTCGGCGATCCCGACGTCGAAGACCCGGTCGGGGTAGGCCTCGGCGAAGCCGGCGAGGCCCACCGGGTGCAGCATGGCGGCAGTGACGCCGACGACGTCGGGCCGCTCAGCCCCCAGGTGCACCATCTCCTCGCCGAAGACCGAGGTCCACGACCGCCCCTTCGACTGCTCGACGGGCTCGCCGTTGGCGGGGTCCATCCGGTTGACGGTGTGGAAGTGGTCGGTCTCGTCGGCGAGCGCGGGCTCGTAGCCGCGGCCCTTCTCGGTGAGGCAGTGCACCAGCACGGGCCCGCCGAACCGTTTGGCCCTGCGCAGCGCCGACTCGACGGCGGCGATGTCGTGGCCGTCGATGGGGCCGACGTACTTCAGGCCGAGGTCCTCGAACATGCCCTGCGGCGCGAAGGCGTCCTTGAAGCCCTTCTTGGCGCCGTGCAGGGAGTCGTACAGCGGCCTGCCCACCACCGGGGTGTGCTGGAGGACGCCCTTGCCCCAGGCGAGCACCCGTTCGTACTCGTTGGTGGTGCGCAAGGTGGCCAGGTGGTTGGCGAGGCCGCCGATGGTGGGCGAGTAGGAGCGCTCGTTGTCGTTGACGACGATCACCAGCGGACGGTCCTTGGCCGCGGCGATGTTGTTCAACGCCTCCCAGGCCATACCACCGGTCAGCGCCCCGTCACCGATGACCGCCACCACATGGTCCCCGGCACCGCGCACCTCGTTGGCCTTGGCCAGACCGTCCGCCCAGCCCAGCACCGTGGAAGCGTGCGAGTTCTCGATCACATCGTGCTCCGACTCCGCACGCGAGGGATAACCCGACAACCCGCCCCTCGCCCGCAGCTTGGAGAAGTCCCGCCGCCCCGTCAGCAGCTTGTGAACGTAGGACTGGTGCCCGGTGTCCCACAGGATGCGATCGGCCGGCGACTCGAAAACCCGGTGCAGGGCGATCGTCAGCTCCACCACCCCCAGATTCGGGCCCAGATGGCCGCCGGTGCGGGACACCGCGTGGATCAGGAACTGCCGGATCTCCTCGGCGAGTTCCTCCAGAATTTCCTCTGACAGCGCGTCCAGATCGCGCGGCCCGTTGATGGACTCCAGCAAGGACATGGTCGGCCCCCCTGCTCTCCGAATGGTCCGGTGGTCCGGTCGTGGCGGTGAGCGGTGAGCGGTGGGACTACCCGCTCACCTTGCTGCCGCCCCCCGCGGTCTCCCGCGCCGCGCGCAGGGACTCCTTGAGAGAGCCCATGGTGGCCAGGACGGCGGTGGGCTCGTAGCCGCAGTGCGCCATGCAGTTGGCACAGCGCGGGTCCTTGCCGCGTCCGTACTTGCTCCAGTCGGTGTCGTCGATCAGCTCCCGGTAGGTGGGCACATAACCGTCGCTCATCAGGTAGCAGGGCCGCTGCCAGCCGAAGAGGGAGTAGTTGGGAATGGCCCACGCCGTGCAGTCGAAGTCCGCCTTGCCCTCCAGGAAGTCGAGGAAGAGCGGGCTGTGGTTGAGCCGCCAGCGGGCCCGGTTGCCGCCTGCGAACGCCTTCTTGAACAGCTCCCTGGTCTGCTCGACGCCCAGGAAGTGCTCCTGGTCGGGCGCCTTTTCATAGGCGTAGGCGGGCGAGATCATCATCTCGTCCACCTTCAGCTCGTCGTTGAGGAAGTTGAGCACCTCGATGATGGTCTGGGGCGTATCGGTGTTGAAGAAGGTGGAGTTGGTGGTGACGCGGAATCCGCGCCGCTTGGCCTCCTTCATCGCCTCCACCGCCTCGTCGAAGACGCCTTCCTTGGCAACGGATTCGTCGTGCCGCTCACGCAGCCCGTCGATATGCACGGCGAACGCAAAATATGGAGAGGGCTTGAACTGGTCCATCTTCTTGCGCAGCAGCATGGCATTGGTGCAGAGGAAGACATATTTGCGCTTGGCCACGAGCTGCCGCACGATCTCCCCGATCTGGGGGTGCATCAGCGGCTCACCGCCGGCGATGGAGACCATGGGCGCACCGGATTCCAGCACGGCACCGACGGCCTGTGCCACCGGCATCCGCTGCTTGAGCACCCCGGCAGGGTGTTGGATCTTTCCGCAGCCCTCGCACTTCAGGTTGCAGGCGAAGAGGGGCTCCAGCTCGACGATCAGCGGGAACTTCTCACGCTTGCGGAGCTTCTGCTGAAAGAGATAGGTGCCGATACGTACGGTCTGTCGAAGCGGCATGGCCATTTCTGGCTCACCTCCAGGGGAGCAGCAGGGATCGGTGCCATTCAAGGAATGCGGGCAGGACACCGCGAAGGACGCGGAATGCCGATATTCCACCCCGCAGTGTCCCGACGCGGATCAGTTCATGTCCCGGAGCGTCCACCACCACCCGTACGGCCGCAACCGGGCGTCGTGCCGTGCCCGAGGCGGCGGCGCCCAAGGTGGCGGCGGATTCCATGTCGGCGGCGATGGCTCCGGTGCTGTGCAGCGCGGCTCTCTCGGCGCCGCGCACGACGTGGTCGCTGCCGGCCAGGGGCCCCGTATGGACGGTGCCGTACGGCGCGAGGGCCGCGGCCAGCAGCTCGGTGCCGGTGCAGGGCGTGTGCCCGGAGGCGTCGCGGGTCTCGTCGGCGACCACGAGGTCACCGGGGCGCATGCCGGAGGCGAGCCCGGCGCAGAATCCGGTGGCCAGCACAGCGGTGCCGCCCCGCACCGCCTCGCCCTCAAGTGCGCCGGTGACGGCGCGCCGGGCGGCCTGGGGGCCCATGCCGCTGCGCAGCAGCCGCACGTGTCCGGTGCCGCCGTGGCCGTCGCCGCCCGGCGCCGGACCCGGTCGGCCCAGGCCGCGGCGCAGCGCGAGGTGCTCGATACCGAGCGCGCAGGCGATCAGCAGCGGTCCTGGGGCTCCCGGGCCCTCCATCAGGCGTCACGCCCCGCGAGGCGCCCCAGTCCGTCCCCGTGCAGATAGCGACCGAGGGCCGTGACGGGGAAGACCATCCGGTACAGGTGGTAATTGATGGAGAAGTCCCAGGGGAAGCCGGTGCCGGTGAAGTACGGCTCGTCCCAGTAGCCGTCCTCGCGCTGGGTCTCGGCGAGCCATCCGATGCCCCGCTCGACGGCCTTGCTCTCCTTCTCCCCGGCCGCCAGCAGCGCCATCAGCGCCCAGCCGGTCTGCGATGCGGTGGAGGTGCCGTTGGCGGCCCATTCGCTGTCGATGTAGGAGCGCAGGTCCTCACCCCAGCCGCCGTCGTCGTTCTGGACGCTTTCCAGCCAGCCGACCGCGCGCCGGATGGCGGGGTGGGAGGCGGGGAGCCCGGCGGCGACGAGCGCGGGGACGGCGGAGCCGGTGCCGTAGAGGTAGTTGACACCCCAGCGGCCGAACCAGGATCCGTCGGCCTCCTGTTCGGCCAGCAGCCAGGCGAGGGCCTTACGGGCGCGGGGGTCGTGCTGCATGCCCTCGGCCGCGAGCATCTCCAGGACGTGCGCGGTGACGTCGGCCGAGGGCGGGTCGATGACCTCGCCGAAGTCGCAGAATGGCAGCCGGTTGGGGAACTTGCTGGTGTTGTCGACGTCGAAGGCCGCCCAGGAGCCGTCACTGGACTGCATGCCCAGGTTCCAGCGCACGGCGCGCGCGACGGCGCGGTCCACGCGCTCGGGGTCGGGGTGCTTGATGCGGCGCAGCGCCAGGGCGACCTCGGCGGTGTCGTCGAGGTCGGGATAGTTGTCGTTGTGGAACTCGAAGGCCCAGCCGCCGGGCGGCAGTTGGGGGCGGCGTACCGACCAGTCGCCGGGCCGGACGATCTGCTCGCCCAGCATCCAGTCGGCGGCCTTGAGCAGTGCCGGATGGTCGCTGGGCAGCCCTGCGTCGGCGAGCGCGATCGCTGCCAGGCAGGTGTCCCAGACCGGGGACTGGCACGCCTCGACCATCCGGGTCTCCTCGTCGGGCCAGATCGCGAAGCGGTCCAGCGAGGCGAGTCCGGCCTTCATGACGGGGTGTTCGAGGTCGTATCCCAGCAGCCGCAGCGCGATCAGGGAGTAGACGGCGGGCGGCTGGATGCCGCCCCAGCAGCCGTCGTTCTCCTGGCGCTCGATGATCCACCGGGAGGCGTCGCGCAGGGCCGCGCGGCGCAGCCTGCGCGAGCCGACCTTGCGGTAGGCGTGCAGGGCGCGGTCGATGCGCTGGAAGGCCCCGTCCCAGGTGGTGGCGGGTGCCATCGGCGAGCGCGGGAGGGGGCGGGCGGGGTCGCGGTGCAGCTCGTCGATCCTGAACGGCGCCGGGTGGACGGGCCGGTAGGCGGAGACGACGGTGAGCGGGACGATGGTCTGGCGGGCCCAGCACCCGAAGTCGTAGATGTTGAGCGGGAACCACTTCGGGAGGTAGATGATCTCCGGCGGCAGCTCCGGCAGGTCCTCCCAGCGCCACCAGCCGAACAGCGCGAGCCAGATACGGGTGAAGACCCTGCTGCCGGCCACTCCCCCGTGCTCGCGCACCCACTCGGCGGCGCGCGTCATGTGGGGGGCCTCGGTGTCGTCGCCCGCGAGCTTGAGCGCGACGTACGCCTCTACGGTGGTGGACAGGTTGCCCGGCCCTCCGTGGAAGGTGGCCCAGGTGCCATCCTCGCGCTGCTGGGAGCGGATGAACCGGGCGGCGGCACGCAGGGTCTTCTCATCACGGATGCCGAGGAACTCGCGCAGCAGCAAGTCCTCGGCATCCATGGTGACGTTGGTTTCCAGGTCGCCCTTCCACCAGCCCGCGTCGTCCTGGCGCGCCAGCAGGTGCTCGACGGCGCGGGCCGTGATCCGCTCCGCCTGGGCGGTCAGACTCTCCTGGTCGTGGGAGACCCGCACGGGCGAGGCGCGTTCCGTGTGCTTCGTTCCGGAGACGCCGGGGCCCGCTGGTCCGTCCGTCGTGGCTGTCATCCCTTCTCCTTCCGAAGTGCTCCGAGAGTTCGAACCGATCGGATATCAACAGCCCGACGGGCGTGTCACCGCTGTCGTACGACGACGAAGTCGGCGAGCGCGGCGAACTGCTCCCGCACCCTGCCCGGCATGTCGATGGAGTCGAGCGCGGCGATGGCCGTGGTGTGCTGGCGCTGCGCTTCCTGGGAGGTCCACTCCCGGCCGCCCGCCTGCTCGATGAGCGCGGCCCGCTCGGCGAACTCCGCCTCGTCGAAGTCCTCGAACTCCGCCTGGCTCTTCTTCGAGTCCGCCGCCATCAGCTTCGCCAGCCGGGCCGCGGCCTCGCCGTCGGAGCCCAGCGCGGCGGCGACCGGCAGGGACTTCTTGCGCTGCCGCAGGTCGCTCCAGGCCTGCTTGCCGGTGGCCTCCGGGTCGCCCCAGATGCCGAGCAGGTCGTCGACGGCCTGGAAGGCGAGGCCCAGGTGGTAGCCGTAGGACTCCAGCGCGTCGGCCGTGCGGTCGTCGGCGCCGCCGAGCACGGCCCCGATGGAGGCGGCGCAGGCCAGCAGCGCGCCGGTCTTGTTGCCCTCCATGTCCAGGCACTCCTCCACGGTGACCTGGTCACGGTGTTCGTAGGAGATGTCCTGGGCCTGGCCGTCGATGAGGCTGCGGGTGGCACGCGTCAGCCTGCGGGTGGCCCGGCCCGCTTCGGGCGTCCCCAGCTCCAGCAGTATTTCGCCGGCGAGGGCGAACAGCGCGTCGCCGACAAGGATGGCCTGGGCGGGGCCGTGCACCTTCCAGACCGTGTCGCGGTGGCGGCGCTGCTCGTCCCCGTCCATGAGGTCGTCGTGCAGCAGCGAGAAGTTGTGCACCAGCTCCACCGCGACGGCGCCGGGGATGCCGGTCTCGGGCACGGCGCCGGCGGCCTCGGCGGACAGGAGCGCGAGCGCGGGGCGCACGGCCTTGCCGCCGTCGGCGGCCGAGGGGCGCCCCTCGGTGTCGATCCAGCCGAAGTGGTAGGCGGCCACGGTGTCCATCGGGGGTGCCAGCCGGTCGACGGCCGCGCGCAGCACCGGCGTGGCGAGCGTGCGCCCGCGCTCCAGCAGGGCGCTCACGCTCTTGTTGTCGGCTGCCTTGCCCATGGTGCTCGCGCCGCCCTCATCCACGAGATGCTGCTTGGCCGGGGTCACAGGGTCTCCTCTGTGCGGTGCTGTCGTGCTGGCTGTACTGGCCGGGGTGGCTGCGTCAGTGGTGCTCATGGGCCCTTCCTTCAATACCGGGGACCGGGTCCTTCGCGTGTGGACGGCCCAGCGCGACGAGGGCCTCGCGCGCCGCTGTCACTCCGCTGCGTACAGCGCTCTCCATGGTCGCGGGCCACCCCGTGGCGGTCCACGCGCCGGCCAGGTAGACGCCGGGAGCCGAGGTGCGCGCCCCCGGGCGCAGCCGGCCCACGCCCGGGGAGGGCGCGAAAGTGGCTGTGCGCTCGCGCGTGACGAAGAAGTCGCGCACCCCCGCGCCCCTGGCTGCGGGCAACAGCCGCTCCAGCTCGGGGAGATAGCGCTCGCGCAAGGTGGCGACCGGCTGGTCGATCTCCTCGTGCGCCACCGACTGCGAGAGCGCCAGATACTGCCCGCGCCCGGTGAGACCGGAGGCGGTGGTGCGGTCGAAGACCCACTGGACGGGGGTGCCGAGCGCGGTGAAGAAGGGCTGCCGCAGCACCTTACGGTCGTAGATCACATGGATGTTGAGGATGGGTGCCGTGCCGATGTCCAGCAGCCGGCCCGGGTCGGTGAGCGCGCCGTCGGGCAGCAGCCCGTGCGCCTCGCGCTGCGGTACGGCCAGCACGACCGTTCCGGCTTCCAGCTCCTCGGCTCCGTCGGGCCCCTGATCGACCGCCACGCGCCATCCGCCGCCCTCCCCCGCCGGGGTCACGCTACGGGCCCGGGTGCGCAGCAGCGTGCGCACTCCCGCCTTGTCCAGGGCGGCGCGGGCGAGCACGTCGTGGATGTCGCCGAGCGGGACGTGGGCCCAGCCGATGTCGGCGGCGCCCGGCTCGGACAGCAGCCCGGTCTTGAAGACCATCGCGGCCAGCCCCATGGAGGCTTGCGGGGCGCGGGCGTTGAGGGTCGCGGTGCCCACCAGGTCCCACAGCGCCTCGATGGTGCGCTCCGACTGGCCGTGCCGGTGCAGCCAGGTGCCGAAGTCGATGCCGTCGAGCGCCGGGTCGGCGGGGTCGAGGCCCTTCAGCGCCAGCGCGGCCCGCCCGACCGAGGCCCGCTCGGCGAGCGAGAGGTGAGGATAGGTGGCGAGGCTCGCGGCCAGGTGCAGGGGCACGGGCAGCGCGGTGCGCCGCAGCCTGCCCAGCCGTGGCCGCGCGCCGCCGACGTCCAGGACAGGCACGTCCAGCCTCTCCTGGAGGGGTGCGAGCCCGGCGCCGCCGACCCGGTCCAGGAGCCAGCTGTAGGCGGTGCAGCAGCGCAGGTAGACGTGCTGGCCGTTGTCGACGGTCAGTTCACCGGCGGCCGAGTCGCGGCGGAAGGAGAAGGCGAGGCCGCCCAGCCGGGGGCGGGTCTCGACGAGTGTGGTCTCCACGCCCGCCTCGGCCAGCCGCAGCGCGGCGGTCGTCCCGGCGAGGCCGCCGCCGAGGACTACGGCGCGCCGGGCCCTTCCCCGCGGCTCACCGGACCGCACTTCGTCCGCCGTCATGTGCGCTCCTCCCCTGGGTCCAGCTGATCGGTGTGGTCCGTGTCCGCTGGGACGCCGGACCTGGTCCGCGGGTTGCCCGGCGGTAGGCCATCAGGCGCCCCGCCGCGGCGCCTGCCGTGACACCATCCGCGCGTCGAAGCCGGAGAGGCCGCGCACCGCCACATACGCCTTCTCGTGTCCCGGCAGCGAGACCCGCCCGCGCAGCACGGCGGCGGGATCGGCGGAGATACGGTCCAGCAGCCGGTGGTAGATCCCGGCCATCGCGGCGACGCAGGCTCCCGAGCGGCGGTCGAGCATCGGCAAAAGGCGGTATCCCTCGGCGAACAGCGCGCGTGCGCGTCGCACTTCGAAGTGCACGAGTCCCGTGAAGTCAGCACCGGGCGGCACCGTATCGCTGTGAAAGCCCGCAGCACAGCCAAATTTTTCGAGATCCTCCAAGGGAAGGTACGTGCGTCCGTTGTCCGCGTCTTCCCTCACATCCCGGAGAATATTGGTCAGTTGCAGGGCGAGCCCCAAAGTGTCGGCGTATTCGGGGGCGTGAGTGGCCTCCCGTGCGCCCGGCACGGTGCCGAAGACTCCCAGCGAGAGACGGCCGATGGCGCCCGCCACGCAACGGCAGTAGGCCCTCAGGTCGTCCCAGGTCTCATAGGTGGCACCTCGCACGTCCATCAGCACGCCGTCGATCAGTTCGTCGAGTCCCGCGAGCGGGATCGGAAAGCCTCCCGCCGCGTGGCTGAGGGCGACGGCGACCGGGTCGGTGTCGTCCCAGGAGACCTCGCGCTCCCGGACGCGGGCGAGGAGCTCGCGGGTCTCCTCCAGGCGGGTCTCCTTCGCCGGGGTGTCCAGCGCGCCGTCGCCGATGTCGTCCACGCGGCGGGAGAAGGCGTAGAGCGCCGACATGGCCTGGCGCTTGGGTGCGGGGAGCAGCCTGATGCCGTAGGCGAAGTTGCGGGCCTGCTGTCCTGTGACGGCCTCGCAGTACCGGTAGGCAGCCGCCACCTGCGGGGGCAGTTGCTGCGCGGATCTGGCTCCGGCTCCGTCCGTTCGGTCCATGCTCCCGGTCACCCCTCTCCTCGCAGGCTCGCCCAGGACTCGCGCGCCACGCTCAGCGCACCCGCCCGGGGAGCCCCTGCCAGTACGTCGTATCGCGCGGCCCGCAGGGCGCCGGCCGCGGCCCGGCCCCCGCCGGTGAAGCCCGCCAGCAGCAGCCTGAGCCTGCCGTGCACGCTGCGTACCAGCGGCGTGCCCTCGTCCAGCAGGCCCAGGGCGCGCTCGGTCTCGAAGGCGATAAGGGCTCGCACCGAGGCGTTCGCGGTGGGTGCCGCCAAGTCGCCCTCGCCGACCCGGAAGCGGTCCATGTCCTCGGCCGGCAGGTAGACGCGGTCCCTGGCCAGGTCCTCCGCGACGTCCTGGAGGTGTTCGACGATCTGGAGCCCGGTGCACACCGCGTCCGACAGCCGCACCCGCTCGGGGGTGGCGGTGCCGGTGATCGCGAGCACGAGGTGACCCACCGGGTTCGCCGACAGCTCGCAGTAGGCGAGGAGTTCGGCGTAGGTGGCGTAGCGGCGGACCTTCTGGTCCTGTCGGTTGGCCTCGATCAGCGCGAGGAACGGCTCGGGCGACAGGGCGCGCCCGCGCACGGTCGGGACGAGGGCGCGCAGCAGGGGGTGACCGGG
Organism: Streptomyces sp. NBC_01775; assembly: GCF_035917675.1. Lineage (NCBI taxonomy): Bacteria > Bacillati > Actinomycetota > Actinomycetes > Kitasatosporales > Streptomycetaceae > Streptomyces > Streptomyces sp. NBC_01775. The sequence continues at coordinate 1,305,419 of NZ_CP109104.1, forward strand.
CTCCGGTCCGGCGGGGGCGAAGACCCGGTGCAGATCGGATTCGAACGCGTCGAGCATCGCGAGGGGGTCGTCCGCCTGGTCGGCGGGCAGCCCCAGGTGGGCCGCGTGGGCGGGACCGGAGGTCAGGTCGCTGTCGCCGATGTCGTCGACGAGACGGGCGAAGCCGTAGACGGCCATCAGGTCGTTCCGCCACTCACGTGGGAGGAAGCGGGGTGCCACCGGGAAGTTCTCCGTCTTGGCCTGGGAGAGCACAGCGCGCGTGTGCGCGTCCTCCTCCGCGGTCACCACGTGCTGCCCATGGCCATTGCCGTCACATCTCCGTTTCTACACCGCTGCGCCAGAACATCCTATTTCGGACACGCCGCGCTCGCCGGCCTGCGGATCCAGCCGGCGGCACGGGTTCCCTGGGCTGCTCCGCCCGACTTGCCGCGAATCAGCACCGAAACAGCTTACGCCGTACATCAACCACTCGTGCGGGGGGTGACCCAGCCGAATCCGCCGGTACCGGAGAGCCCGGGAACGCGCGGGCGGGACGGGAACCGACAGCCCGTCAGGGCGCGGTCAGCCCCGCGAGGATGTCGCGCAGAACCCGCTCGATGAGGTAATGGACCTGCTCACCGGCGAGCATGTCGAGCGGGCCGTCGAGGAGCAGCATCGCGAGGCCGTGCACCGTGGCCCAGGCGCTCACCTCGGCGCCGGGTCTGCGCTCCCGGGACATCACCCCGGCGGCGACCAGTTCGTCCAGGGTCTCGATGAGCATCTCGAACGAACGGGCCTCCCACAGCTCCGGGGCACCCAGCCCGTCCTCGGCGGTGAAGGTGATCCGGGCCGGGGACTCTGGGCAAAAGGCGGTGCGGTAGAGCCCCGGCTCCTCCCGGGCGAAGCGGATGTAGCTGCGGCCCAGCGCCAACACCCGCTCCTGCGCCGCCTCGGGGCCGTCGCCGTCGACCTCCCGGCCCCCGGCTTCCATGCGCTCGACCAGCCGCTGCTGACCGTGCTCCTTGACGGCGTGGAGGAGTTCACCCTGACCGTCGAAGTGGCGGTAGGCGGCCGTGGCCGAGACGCCCACCTTCCGGGCCGCGGCGCGCAGCACCACAGCATCCGGGCCGCCTTCGACGGCCAGTTCGATGGCGGCATGGATCAGCGCGTTGCGCAGGTCGCCGTGGTGGTAGCCGCTCTTGCTCTTGCGGGCGGGGCGGCCCGCGTCTCCGTCGCCGCCCGCCTCTCCGTCGTCGCCCGCTTCGGAACCCGTCGCCCTGCTGTTCGCCTCCATGTCCCCCATCCTGCCCTATGTTGACGTCATTAACATCTGCTGCCAGTATCAAGTTTACGGCGTCAACATAGGCGCGTCCGCCGTGCGCGCCACCCACATCCGATTTCCCGGGGGATCACATAGTGCTCCGACGCATCGCCGACCTCACCCATCGCAGGGCCCGCGTGGTACTGCTGCTCTCCCTGCTCGCCGCGGTCGGGCTGGCCGCCATCGGCTTCGGCGCCTTCGGCCAGCTCAAGGGCGGCGGGTTCGACGACCCCGACTCGCCCAGCTCGCGGGCGGCCACCGTCATAGACGACACCTTCCACGGCGAGGACAACCTCGTCCTGCTCGTCCGCGCCAAGGGCGGCAAGCTCGACGCACCCGCTGCCAAGAAGGCCGGCACCGAGCTGACCAAGGGGCTCAAATCCCAGGAGGGCGTCACCCAGGTCGCCTCCTACTGGGCCCCGGGCGGCTCGGCCCTCACCTCCCGCGACGGCACCCAGGCGCTGGTCCTCGCCCACGTCGACGAGGAGGACACCGAGACGGTCAAAGACATCACCGACAAGTGGAGCGGTGAGCGGGGCGCGGTCTCCGTGCGCGCCGGCGGCGGTGCCGCGCTCAACGAGCAGGTCAACGCCCAGGTCTCCAAGGACCTCGCGGTGGCCGAGTCCATCGCCGTGCCCGTCACCCTCATTCTGCTGATCATCGCCTTCGGCAGCGTGGTGGCGGCTCTGCTGCCGCTGGCCATCGGGCTGGTCGCCATCCTGGGCACCTTCGCCGAGCTGTACGTGATCGGCAGCATCACCGACGTCTCGGTCTTCGCCGTCAACCTCACCACCGCGCTCGGCCTCGGGCTCGGCATCGACTACGGCCTGCTGCTGGTCAGCCGCTTCAGGGAGCGGCTGAGCGCGGGGGACGAGATCGCGGTGGCCCTTCGCACGACGGTGCGCACGGCGGGCCGCACCATCCTCTTCTCGGCCTCCACCGTGGTGGCGGCGCTCGCGGCGCTGCTGCTGTTCCCGCAGTACTTCCTGCGCTCGTTCGCCTACGCCGGCATCGGCGTCGTCTTCATCGCGGCGCTCTCCGCGCTCTTCATCGTCCCCGCGCTGCTCGCCGTGCTGGGACACCGCGTCAACAAGGGCCGGCTGCCGTGGGCGGACGCCGTGCGCAAGCCGGAGGCCCCGCTGTGGGGGCGGCTGGCGCGTACGGTCATGCGGCGGCCCGCGCTCACCGCGCTGCCGGTGCTGGCCGTGCTGCTGCTGGCCGCCAGCCCGCTGCTGGGCGCCAACTTCGGCTCGCCCGACGAGCGGGTACTGCCCGAGAGCGCCGAGAGCCGGCAGGTCTCCACCGCGCTCCAGCACGACTTCGCCGGCAACGAGTCCGCGGGCGTCCAGGTCGTGACCGAGGGACGGGCCGCCGACGGCGCCGTGGCGGACTACGCGCGGAAGATCTCCCGGCTGGACGGCGTCGTCCGCGTCCAGGCGGCGACCGGCACCTACGCCGAGGGGCGCTCGGTGCGGGCCCCCGGCGCCGCGCACGCCGGGTTCAGCGAGCACGGCGTGCACCGGATGTCGGTCACCACCAAGCTGACGCCCGCCTCCGAGAAAGCACAGGACCTGGTGCGCGAGATCCGCGACCTGCCGGGCCCCGGCACGGACACGCTGGTCGGCGGCAGGGACGCGGCGCTGATCGACTCCAAGGCGTCCATCGGTGACAAGCTGCCGGCGGCCGTCGCCTGGATCGTGGGCTCGACGTTCGTGCTGCTCTTCCTGTTCACCGGCAGCGTCGTCCAGCCGCTGCGCGCCCTGGTCCTCAACGGCATCAGCCTGACCGCCGCCATCGGCGCGATGGTGTGGGTCTTCCAGGACGGCCACCTCTCCTCGCTGCTGGGCTTCACCGCGATGCCGATGGACACCTCCATGACGGTGCTGATGTTCTGCATCGTCTTCGGGCTGTCCATGGACTACGAGGTGTTCGTGACCAGCCGCATCAAGGAGCTGCACGACGCGGGGGCGAGCGATCACGAGGCGGTCGTCGGCGGGCTCTCGCGCACCGGGCGGATCGTGACCATGGCGGCGGGGCTGCTGGCGGTGAGCTTCTTCGCCTTCGTCACCGGCAATGTCAGCTTCATCCAGATGTTCGGTCTGGGCAGCGGGCTGGCGATCCTGATCGACGCGGTCGCGGTGCGCGGGGTGCTGGTGCCCGCGGCGATGCGACTGCTGGGCCGCACCGCCTGGTACGCGCCAGGGCCCCTGCGCCGGCTGCACGCGAAGGCGGGCCTGAGCGAGAGCGGGGCCGAGGAGGCCGACGGGGAGACCGACGGGAAGGACCGGCACCATACGCCCACCGGGGTCTGATCCGCTCCGGCCCCCGCGCGGACGCCGCACGCGACGTGGCCCGCACTCCCGGCTCTCGCCGGAGTGCGGGCCACGCGCTGTGCTGCGGACCTGCTACTTGCCCGTGAACTTCTCGTACTCCTTGAGCACTTCCTCGGTCGGGCCGTCGAGCAGCAGCTCGCCCTTCTCCAGCCACAGCACCCGCTCGCACGTGTCGCGGATGGACTTGTTGTTGTGGCTGACCAGGAAGACCGAACCCGCCTCCTTGCGCAGCTCGCGGATGCGGGCCTCGGAGCGCTTCTGGAACTTCTTGTCGCCGGTGGCCAGCGCCTCGTCGATCATCAGTACTTCGTGGTCCTTGGCGGCGGCGATCGAGAAGCGCAGCCGGGCGGCCATGCCCGAGGAGTAGGTGCGCATCGGCAGGGTGATGAAGTCACCCTTCTCGTTGATGCCGGAGAAGTCGACGATGCCCTGGTAGCGCTCGGCGATCTCCTCCCGGGTCATGCCCATCGCCAGTCCGCCCAGGACCACGTTCCGCTCGCCGGTCAGGTCGTTCATCAGCGCCGCGTTCACGCCCAGGAGCGAGGGCTGGCCGTCGGTGTAGACCTTGCCCCTCTCGGCGGGCAGCAGGCCGGCGATGGCCTTGAGCAGCGTGGACTTGCCCGAGCCGTTGGAGCCGATCAGGCCGACGGCCTGGCCCTTGTAGGCGGTGAAGCTGACGCCCCTGACCGCGTGCACCTCGCGCATGCCGCTGCCCGGCTTACGGCGCACGATGCGGTTGAGGGCCGCCGTGGCGCTGCCCCTGCCCTTGGATCCACCGTAGACGCGGTAGACGATGTGCAGGTCCTCGGCGATGACCGTGGGCACCCAGGGGCCCGGGGTCTGCGCGGCCTCCGCCTCCGTCTTCTTGCCGGAGGCGGCGGCACCGCTCTGCTCGGTGTGCTCAGCCACGGCCATAACGCTCCTCCGCCTTCCAGAAGAAAACAAATCCGCCGACCCCGACCAGCACGGCCCAGCCCAGGGCGAGCGCCCACACGTGGGGCGGCAGCTCACTGGCGGGGTATTCGTCGATGAACGCGAAACGCATGAGGTCCATGTACACCGCGGCGGGGTTGGCCAGCATGATGTCGGTCACCCACCCCGGTGCGCCCGCCCTGCTCTCCAGCATGTGCCGCAGCGGGAACATCACGCCGGACGCGTACATCCAGGTCCGGGTGATGAAGGGCATGAGCTGGGCCAGGTCGGGGGTCTTGCTGCCCAGCCGGGCCATGATGAGCGCCAGACCGGTGTTGAACCCGAACTGGCAGGCCAGCGCGGGAATGATCAACAGCCATGACCAGGTGGGGAACTGCCCGAACCCGAGCAGGATGACGGCCAGCACGATCATCGAGTAGAGCAGCTGCTGAAGCTGCTGGAGCGAGATCGAGATGGGCAGCGAGGCGCGCGGGAAGTGCAGCGCGCGCACCAGCCCCAGGTTCGAAGAGACGGCCCGGACCCCGTTGAGCGCCGAGGCCTGGGTGAAGGTGAAGACGAACACCCCGGTGACCAGGAAGGGGATGTAGTTCTCGTCACCGCCCGGGACGCCCCGGCGGCTGTCGAGCAGGATTCCGAAGATGAAGAAGTACACCGCCGCGTTCAGCAGCGGAGTGGCCACCTGCCACAACTGGCCCAGCTTCGCCTGGCTGTACTGGGCCGTCAGCTTCGCCCGGGAGAAGGCGAGAATGAAATGCCGCCGCGCCCACAGCTGCCGCGTGTACTCAGGCAGCGAGGGGCGTGCTCCGCTCACCGACAGGCCGTACTTGGCCGCGAGTTCGGCCGGGGTCAGACTGTCGTCCGGCGACGGCGGAGGGGTCACGCCGACGGCACTGTCGTGGGTTGTCTCGCTCACGTTGGAAACTTTCGTCCTCACACTGCGCAAGTGGATCCGGAGCTGATGCTCTCAGATACGAGCCTGTCAGATCACGGGAGGGCGTCCGAGCCGCGTCAGACGCCATACCGTACGCCACCGCATGGGCCTGCGGGCCCCGGCCGGCGTGGTCCAGCCCTCCTTGAATCCGCCCAGCCACGCCTTGAGCGCGGGCAGCGAGGGGCGGCGGGCGAGAGTGAGCAACAGCCATACGCCCAGGTATACGGGCACAAGGGTTGCCGGGAGGTTACGCCGCGCGAGCCACACTCGGTTGCGGGCCACCATCCGGTGGTAGACCGCGTGGCGGCTCGGCGCCGTCGTGGGGTGGTGCAGCACCATATCGGCGCGGTATTCGATGCCCCAGCCCGCGTCGAGGGCGCGCCACGCGAGGTCGGTCTCCTCGTGGGCGTAGAAGAACTCCTCGGGCAGACCGCCGACTTCGGCCAGGACGCGGGTGCGCACGGCGTTGGCGCCGCCGAGGAAGGTGGTGACCTTCGAGGAGCGCAGCGGGTCGGAGGCGCGCAGCCGCGGGACGTGGCGGCGCTGGGTCTCGCCGGTCTCCGGGTCGGCGATACGGAAGCTGACGATGCCGAGCTTCCGGTCGGCTTCGAACGCCTCGCGCACCAGTTCGGCGGTGTCGGAGGAGGGAAGCAGCCCGTCGTCGTCCAGGAAGAGCAGCGCGTCCACCTCGGCGCCCGAGGGGCCGAACGCCTCGATCCCGACATTGCGCCCGCCGGGGATGCCGAGGTTTTCCGGAAGCTCGACCGTCCGTACACCTTCCGGCAGCTCCGGCAACGGCGCGCCGTTACCCACCACCACGACCTCGACCGGGTCGCCGTCCTGCTTGGCGACCGAGTCGAGCAGAGCGCGCAGTTCCTCGGGGCGGTTGCCCATGGTGAGGACGACGGCACCGAGTCGCATCTTCCCCTCGCCCCCCGTCACTTGAGCCTGCTGGAGGCGAGGATGGACACCAGGTGCAGCAGCGTCTGGAGGATCGCGATCCCCGCCAGGACCGCGACGCCGAGCCGGGTGAAGAACAGATCGCCACGGACCTCGTCCACGACCGCCAGCAGGACGATCAGCAAGGACGCCTCGATCCCGAGGACCAGCCGGTGGAACTTCAGCGCCGCCGCGGCCTTGCGCGCCAGCGCCATGCCGGAGGAGCGGGGCTCGGAGGCCGACTCCTGGACCGGCGGCAGCCCGCCCTGGTGGCGGGCGACACCGACGAGGTCGGACTCCGCCTTGATCAGGATGGCGCCGAGCGCCGCGAGGGTGCCGAGGAAGGCCCACAGCCAGTCCACCCGGCCCCCGCCCCACAGGTCGGCGGCGCGCAGACCGAAGCCGACCAGCACCGCCGCGTCGCACAGGTAGGCGCCGACCCGGTCCAGGTACACCCCGCCGAGGGAGAACTGCTTCTTCCAGCGGGCCACCTCGCCGTCGACGCAGTCGAGCAGCAGGTAGAGCTGGACCATCACCGCACCGAGGACCGCTCCGGGGATCCCCGGCACCAGCAGGGCCGGTGCGGAGAGGACTCCGGCGACGGTCATCACGTACGTCAGCTGGTTGGGCGTGACCCTGGTGTTCACCAGGTGCCGGTCTATCCGCAGCGAGATCTCGCGCATGTAGAGCCGGCCGGCCCAGTGCTCACCGCTTCGCCGGTCCTTCACCCCTGCGGGATGAACGACCGGCCGCAGTTCAGCTACCGATGGCTTGTGCATAGTCCGCGTACGCGTCCCTGATCTGGTCGGTGGACAGGTCGAGGTGTTCCAGGATCGTGTACCGCCCGGGGCGGGTCTGGGGGGCGTACTCGACGACCTTGACGAATTCGTCGGGGTCGAAGCCGATGTCCTGCGGCAGCACCGGCAGGTGATGGCGCCGCAGCACCTCCACCATCAGCTTCGCCGTGTCCTTGTCCCCGCGCAGATACGTGGCGAAGGCGGCACCGAGTCCGCACTGCTCGCCGTGCGGTGCCGCGCGCTTGGGGAAGAGCAGGTCGAAGGCGTGGTTGATCTCGTGGCAGGCACCGGAGGCAGGACGGCTGTCCCCGGCGACCGACATGGAGATCCCGGTGAGCACCAGGCCCTCGGCGAGCACCTGGAGGAAGCCGTCATCGCTGACGTCGCCCGGATGGTGCAAGATCGCCTCGCCGGCCTGGCGCGCCATGGCTGCCGCCAGTCCGTCGATGTCCTCGCCGCAGACCTCGTGCCCCAGCTCCCAGTCCTTGACGGCCGAGATGTTGGAGATGACGTCGCCGATGCCGGAGCGGATGTAGCGCTCGGGGGCCTCGCGGATGACGTCGAGGTCGATGACGACGGCGATCGGGTTGGGCACCCCGTAGGAGCCGCGCCCGGCGTCGTTGTCGAGGGTGGCGACCGGCGAGCACAGTCCGTCGTGCGACAGGTTTGTCGCGACGGCGACCAGCGGGAGGCCGATGCGGGCCGCCGCGTACTTCGCGCAGTCGATGATCTTGCCGCCGCCCAGCCCGACGACGGCGTCGTAGCGGCCGGACTTCATCGCGTCGCCCAGCTTGATCGCGTCGTCGATGGTGCCGCCGCCGACCTCGTACCACGAGGCGTTGGGCAGCTCGGGCGCGAACCGCTCACGCAGTGCGGCACCCGAGCCCCCGCTGATGGCGAAGGCGAGCTTCCCGTTGGTGGAGATCCGCTGATCGGCCAACAGGCCCGCCAGGTCGTCCAGCGCGCCGCGGCTGATGTCCACGACGACCGGAGACGGAATGAGGCGGGTCAGTACTGGCATGCGATCTCCCGGCCCTTGGCGAGGTCGTCGTGGTTGTCGATCTCGACCCACTTGACGTCGCCGATGGGGGCGACGTCGACCTTGAAGCCGCGGTTGACCAGCTCCTGGTAGCCGTCCTCGTAGTAGAGCTGCGGGTCCTTCTCGAAGGTGGCCTTGAGCGCGTCGGCCAGCTCGGCGCCCGCCTCGGCCTCGATGAGGGTGAGGCCGATGTACTCGCCGGTGGCCTCGGCGGGGTCCATCAGCTTGGTGATGCGCTGGACGCCCTTGTCGGGGTCGACGACGACCTTCATCTCCTCGTCGGCCAGGTCCTTGACCGTGTCGAGGGCGAGGATGATCTGCTGGCCGCTCCCGCGCGCGTCCAGCAGGGTCTTCTCGACGGAGACGGGGTGCACGGTGTCGCCGTTGGCGAGCAGCACGCCCTCCTTGAAGACCTCACGGGCGCAGTAGAGGGAGTAGGCGTTGTTCCACTCCTCGGCCTTGTCGTTGTCGATGAGGGTGAGCTTGACGCCGTGCTTGGCCTCCAGCTCCGCCTGCCGCTCGTAGACGGCCTCCTTACGGTAGCCCACGACGACCGCGACATCGGTCAGCCCGACCTCCGCGAAGTTGGACAGGGCGATGTCCAGGACGGTGGTCTCACCATCGACGGGCACCAGGGCCTTGGGCAGGGTGTCGGTGTAGGGACGCAGACGCCGTCCGGCGCCGGCGGCCAGCACGAGGCCGATCATGCGGGTTCTCCTGTTTCGTCGTGTACAGCGGGTGCTTGGGAGGACACCCAGAAACGGATGCTCTCGGTGAGCACCAGGGCCGCGATGACCACGGCGAGCGCGGTCAGCGCGAAAATGAAGCCTTGTGTGTGGCTGTTTCCACCCAGCCACAGGGCGGCGGCGATCGTGACCACCAGGGTCCTGCCCTCGTGTCCACCGACCGCCCGCACCAGCCATCGCGCGGGCGCACCCGTGCCACCGCGGATGCGGTACACCGCGTCGTAGTGATGGTAGGCGACCGCCGCGACCAGCCCGAAAGCCGCAGGAAGCGCGCCGTCGGCGGACGACCTGGCCGCGAGCACGAGGATGGCGCCGTATTCCGCTATACGGAAGAGGGGCGGGAGCAGCCAGTCCAGGGGGCCCTTGAGGGGGGACGTGAGGGCAAGGCCGGTGCACAGGATGTACAGCACCGCCGCGAGCACCGGCCACGGCCCGCCGAGCGGGGTGGCCCACGCGGTGGCGAGAATCACCGCGGTGGCGAGCAGGGCTACGGCGGGCGCACCGAAGCGCGGCAGGCGCACGGCGCGCAGTGCCCGGGCACACAGCTGCGCGGCCGGGCCGCTGTCGGTCAGCGCGCCGACGGCCTCGGCGGCGGCGTCGGTGCGCGGCGCCCTGCGGGTCAGCGAGCGCAGCAGCCGTCCCGCCGTGGTGTAGCAGGCCGCGAAGCCGCCGGCGATCAGCAGGACGACAAAGGTGATACGCGGCGTGGTCACGGCCGTCAGCACCGCGATGAGCGCCCAGCGCTCGCCGATCGGCAAAATGATCATGCGCCGGACCCACACGGTCCAGCCGGCGCTGTCCAGCCGACCCGAAAGCGCCGCCGTGGGACTGGTGTTGGTGCCCGTGGCCGGGCCTCCGGCGTTCGCCTCGTTGAAGGAGAAGTCGACGGTGTGCCGCGCCGTCATCAACAGCATCGCGCCGAGCGCCAGCGCCCACACGTCGTCGCCGCCCCGTGCAGCGCCGAGCGCGAGGCCCGCGTAATAGGAGTACTCCTTGGCGCGGTCGAAGGTGGCGTCCAGCCAGGCGCCCAGCTTCGAGTACTGCAGGTCGTAGCGGGCGAGCTGGCCGTCGGTGGCGTCCAGGACGAACGAGGCGATCAGCAGTACCCCGGCCGCGACGAAGCCGCCCCGCTCCCCCGTCGCCGCGCACGCCGCGGCGATGAGCGCGGTGATCAGCGAGGCCGTGGTGACCTGGTTGGGGCTCAGACCCCGGCGGGCGCACCAGCGGGCGAGGTAGCGGGAGTAAGGGCTGATACAGAAGGTGGTGAAGAAGCCGTCACGGGACTTCACGGCCGAGCGCAGCCGCACCCGCTCGTCGTCCACGGCCGTCACGGCGGACTCGGCCTCCGCGCGCGCCGCCTCACCGTCGGGGACGGTGGCGACCAGCACGCCCAGTTCGGGACGGTGGACCGCCACGCCCGCGGCTTCCAGTGCGTGCGCCGCCTCCTCGGGGCCGCCGGCCAGGCCCTCGGGCAGCGTCCGCCGTGTCCCGGGGGCGAGCCCGAGCACGCCCGGGAGGGCGGCGGCGTCGAAGCGGGGGTCCTTCAGCGCCAGACGCAGGGCGTGCTGGTGGCCGACGAAGCGGGGGTCGACAAGGGCGAGGCGTTCGTCGGCTGCCGCTGCTGTGAGCTGCGCCGCGGCCGAGGCCGCGTCGGCGGCCACGCGCACGTCGAAGCCGAGCGACCGCAGGTCGTCCTCCAGCGACGACCCGGCGACCGGCGGACCGGTGAGAATGGCGGTCGACAGAACGAACTCACTCCTTGGAAGCTGGCATACCCGCGCAAGGGGGGACAACTAGGGCAGCGGGCACAGCGCGCCATCGCCCGGCCGAGGGCTGGCGCGGCATGTCGGCAGAGAGTATCGGATCGCCGGAGCGGGCCTTCACCGAGCGTTCATCGCCCCGGTGTTGCCCGCGGAGCGCCCGCGCGCCCCAGCATGGTCGATCATGGGCTCGGGTCACAACCGGGGGGCGGATAGGGTTCGGGACATGACGTGGTTGATCACAGGCGGCGCCGGCTACATCGGCGCACATGTCGTCCGGGCGATGACGGCGGCCGGTGAGCGCGCCGTCGCGCTCGACGACCTCACCAGCGGCATCGCCGAGCGCCTCCCGTCCGAGGTGCCTCTGGTCCGCGGCTCCGTCCTGGACCGTCCGCTGCTGGAGCGCACGCTCACCGAGCACGGGATCAGCGGTGTGATCCATCTCGCGGCCAAGAAGCAGGTCGGCGAGTCGGTGGAGCAGCCGCTGCGCTACTACCGGGAGAACGTGCAGGGCCTGACCGAGCTGCTGAGCGCCGTGGCCGACGCGGGGATCCGCCGCTTCGTCTTCTCCTCCTCCGCCGCCGTCTACGGCATGCCGGACGTGGACCTGGTGACCGAGGACACCCCGGCCGTGCCGATGAACCCGTACGGCGAGACCAAGCTGGCCGGCGAGTGGCTGGTGCGCGCCACGGGCCGGGCACACGGGATGGAGACGGCCTGTCTGCGGTACTTCAACGTGGCGGGCGCCGCCGAGCCCGGACTGTCGGACACCGGCGTCTTCAACATCGTCCCGATGTACTTCGACGCCCTGACACGCGGAGTGGCCCCCGGAATCTTCGGCGACGACTACCCGACCCCGGACGGCACCTGCATCCGGGACTACATCCATGTGCGCGACCTGGCCGAGGCACACGTCGCGGCTGCCCGCGCGCTCGCCACCGGCGAGGAGACGGGGCGCGAGCTGACGCTGAACGTCGGCACGGGCGAGGGTGTCTCCGTGCGGGAGATGGCCGACCTGATCGCGGAGGTCACCGGCAAGCACGAGCCGGCGCCCCGGGTGCTGCCGCGGCGCCCCGGTGACCCGGCGCGGGTGGTCGCCTCGGCCGAGCGGATCCGTAAGGAGCTGGGCTGGCAGCCGCGCTTCGGCGTGCGGGACATGGTCACCTCCGCGTGGGAGGGCTGGCTGCTGCACCATCCGGAGGCTCGTACCCCGGCGCACTGAGCAGTCGGGGGGCGCCCTCGGGTGTGCGGAGTGCGCAGAAGTACTCACAATGCGGAGTCGGGGCATCAACTACGGCACACTGGATCACGCTGCCCACAGGCCCACATGAAGGATCAATATGGCGAACAGCTCAGCGGCCCCGATCATGCTCGAACTGGTCGATGAGAACGGGACGACGATCGGCACCGCGGAGAAGCTCTCCGCCCATCTGCCTCCCGGGCAGCTGCACCGGGCCTTCTCCGTCTTCCTCTTCGACGCCGAGGGCAGGCTGCTGCTCCAGCGGCGCGCGCTGGGGAAGTACCACTCGCCCGGAGTGTGGTCCAACACCTGCTGCGGCCACCCCTACCCCGAAGAGGCGCCCTTCGCCGCCGCCACCCGCCGGGTCGGGGAAGAGCTGGGCGTGGCCCCCTCGCTGCTGCGCGAGGCGGGCACGGTGCGCTACAACCACCCGGACCCGGATTCGGGCCTGGTCGAGCAGGAGTACAACCACCTGTTCGCGGGGCTCGTGCGCGAGGAGCTGCGGCCGGATGCCGAGGAGATCGCGGAGACGGCGTTCGTGACGCCGGAGGAGCTGGAGAAGCGGCACGCCACCGACCCGTTCTCCACCTGGTTCATGACAGTGCTGGACGCGGCACGGCCCACGATCCGCGAGGTGACGGGCGGTGCCGGCGGCTGGTGAGCGGCGGCCCGCTGGTGCGGGAGCTCACGAGAAGGTGCGGGAGGCCCTCACGCCGCGTGGGGCCCTGCCCTCGGCGTGGGGCGCAGGCCGGGGCGTCCAGTCTCAGCCGGGGGTTCAGGCGTCAGGTCGGGGCGCCAGGGGGAGCGCGGCCCAGATGATCTTGCCGCCCGCACTGGTCTTCTCCACGTCGCAGACGCCGCCCGCCTCGCCGGTGACGGCCTTGACCAGCAGCAGTCCGCGCCCGCCCGTGTTCCCCGAAAGCGGGTCGGCGTCCAGCGCCTTGGGGCGGTAGGGGTGGCTGTCCTCGACGGCGACCCGCAGCCAGCCTCCACCCAGAGAGATCTCCACACCGATCTCGGGCGAGAGCAGCGCGGCGTGCCGCACGGAGTTGGTGACCAGCTCGGAGAGGATCAGCAGCAGGCCCTCCACCGTGTCCTCGGGCACCGGGGCCGGCTGCCGCCGCAGCAGGTCCCGTACGGCGTGCCGCAGACGGGGCACCGACACATCCGCCGACGGTGCGGTGAAGCGCCAGGTGCCTTCCGGGGCGCGGCCCTCGGGACGGCCCTTGCCCTCCTGGCGGGCGGCGCTCTCGGGGCGCTCCGGGCGCGGCTCTACCCGCACGTCGTACTCCTGACGCTGGCGCTCGGCACGCTCCTGCACCGGCGTCGCGACCGGAGCGAGCCCTCCGGTGACCAGGGAAACGACTCTCCCCGCGCCTGGGGGAGCCTTGCTGACGACGCCGGACAGACGCCTACCGCGGCTCTCCATCTCCGCACCCCGCTCTCCTCGGTTGTTAAGCTTTCAAGCTCTCTGTGCATGAGCGTGCTTGCAGATGCACTTGCATCGAGTGTTGGTACTCCGAGGGGCTGGTCCGGTCCACTGACTGCAAGTCGGCACTTATCGATGGCAATTGACAGAAGACTTACGCACCGATCAGCTCTGTGACTGATCTTGCATCGCCCCGCTGCCCCTCCTGATCCCCTCGCGGGGCCTCCGCGGATACGATCACGCCCATGGAGCCGACTCTGCTCACCTCGCGGGACGACGCGGTCACCACGGACGGTGAGGACAGGGGCGCCGGTGTCGTGACCGTCACCATCCACCATCCGGAAAAGCGCAACGCCATGACTCCCGGGATGTGGCGGCAACTGCCCCCGCTCCTGAAGGACCTCGCGGCCGATCCCGGGGTGCGCGTGCTGGTCCTGACCGGGGCCGAGGGCACGTTCTGCGCGGGCGCCGACATCGGCTCCCTGCGCGGCACCGGAGCCACCGGGGATCCGGCCCTCTCCGCGGGCGGCGCCGCCGGGGAATCGCAGGCCATGGCGGTGGCGGCGGAAGAAGCGCTGGCCGGCTTCCCCAAGCCCACCCTCGCGGCCGTGCACGGCCACTGCGTCGGTGGCGGCTGCCAGCTCGCCGCCGCCTGTGACCTGCGGTTCGCCGCCGAGGACGCACTCTTCGGCATCACCCCGGCGAAGCTCGGCATCGTCTACCCCGCCTCCTCCACCGAGCGGCTGGTGCGCCTGGTGGGCCCGGCGACCGCGAAGTACCTGCTCTTCTCGGGCGAGCTGATCGACGCGGAGCGCGCGTTGCGGACCGGACTGGTCGACGAGGTGCACCCCGCGGACGAACTGGACCAAAGGGTCGCCTCTTTCGCCCGCACGCTGACGCGGCGCTCGGCGCTGACCCAGGCGGCGGCCAAGGACTTCACCGACGGGCACACCGACCCCGCCCGGCGCGCGCACTGGCAGCGGGAGGCCGCGGCCTGCGGCGAGGCGGCCGAGGGCGTGGCCGCCTTTCTCGAGCGCCGCCCTCCGCGCTTCAACTGGCCTTCCTGACACGGCTGTTCGCCACCCTTGGGCAGTCCGACGGGGACAGTCGCCGGGTGGACGGGGGCGGCGGGCAGACAGGCGGAGCCGCTCGTTCCCCTCCCCTTCAGGTCGCTCGTACCGCCCGGTAGCGTACGGGCATGACGTCACTCCCCGAACGCGCCGGGCGGCGCTGTCACAGTGCCCTGAACGCCCTGCACTCCACGCTGTACTTCTCACCCCTGCTGGGGAAGGAACTCGCGCCCTACGGCATCGACGACTCCCACGCGGTGAACCTCGCCGTGCGTGCCTCCCCCCTGGGCGCGGCGTCCGCCGGCACCGTGACGGCCACCTTCTACAACTACAACCACGCCCTGGTCGCCCGCTTCGTCCCCGAGGTGTGGGACTCCGCTTCCCCCGCGACCGTGCTGGCGGCGCGGCTGCGCGCCGTGGACGCCACGCTGCGGAACCTGCTGGGCGAGAAGGCCGTGGCCTCCGAGGAGATGGCCGAGGCCGCCGGCCTGGCGCTCACCGCGACGGAGGGCTGCACCCGCTCGGGCCGCCCGCTGTACGCGGCCAACGCCGACCTGCCCGTACCGCCCGTGGCGCAGGCCCCGCACCTGACCCTGTGGCACGCGGCGACCCTGCTGCGCGAACACCGCGGCGACGGACACATCACCGCCCTCCAGAACGCCGAACTGGACGCGCTGGAGGCCCTGGTGAGCCACACCGCCAGCGGCCGGGGGATGAACCCCACGTGGGTACTGCGCACGCGCGGCTACAACACGCAGGACTGGTCGGCCGCGCAGCAGCGGCTGACCGAGCGCGGGCTGCTGGGCGACGACGGCGAGCTGACCGAGCAGGGTGTCGAGCTACGTAAAACGCTGGAGGAGGAGACGGACCGGCTGGACCGTCGGCCCTACGAGCGGCTGGGCGCCGAGGGAGTCGCGCGGCTGACCGAGCTGGCAGGCGGCTTCGCACGCGCCGCTGCCGAGGCGGGCGCCTACCCGGCGGACCTCATCGGCAAGGGCTGACCAGCGGCTCGGCCAGGGCCGGCCGCCCGCCCGGCAGGGGCTGACCAGCGGCTCCGCCCGCTCCACGGCCGCCCCGCCTGCGCCGCGCTGTCGGACCCACCTGCCACAATGCATGCCTACCGGGGGACCACAGCACCGAGAAGGCGGAACGAACCATCGTGACGACGACCATCGAAGGCAGGATCGCCGAGGAACTCGGCGTACGCGAGCGGCAGGTCAGTGCCGCTGTCGAGCTGCTCGACGGCGGGTCGACCGTGCCGTTCATCGCGCGCTACCGCAAGGAAGCGACCGAGATGCTCGACGACGCGCAGCTTCGCTCCCTGGAGGAGCGGCTGCGCTATCTCCGGGAGCTGGAGGAGCGGCGCGAGACGATCCTGGAGTCCGTGCGCGGCCAGGGCAAGCTCACCGAGGAGCTGGAGGCGCAGCTGCGTGCCGCCGACTCCAAGGCGCGGCTGGAGGACATCTATCTGCCCTTCAAACCCAAGCGGCGCACCAAGGCGCAGATCGCCCGGGAGGCCGGTCTGGAGCCGCTCGCCGACGGGCTGCTCGGGGATCCGACGGTCGAGCCCTCGGCCGCGGCTACCGCCTTCGTGGACGCCGAGAAGGGTGTCGCGGACACCGCCGCCGCTCTGGAGGGCGCCCGCGCGATCCTGGCCGAGCGCTTCAGCGAGGATCCCGACCTGATCGGTGAGCTGCGCGAGCGCATGTGGGAGCGCGGACGGCTCGCCGCGAAGGTGCGCGAGGGCAAGGAGCAGCAGGGCGCGAAGTTCGCCGACTACTTCGAGTTCTCCGAGGACTTCACCGCGCTGCCCTCGCACCGCATTCTCGCGATGCTGCGCGGCGAGAAGGAAGAGGTCCTCGACCTCACCCTGGAGCCGGAGCCCGCCGGAGAGGACGCGGCGCAGGAGGGCCCCAGCTCCTACGAGCGCTCCATCGCGCACCGCTTCGACGTGCGCAACGAGGGCCGTCCGGCCGACCAATGGCTGGCCGAGACGGTGCGCTGGGCCTGGCGCACCCGCGTGCTGGTGCACCTGGGCATCGACCTGCGCACCCGGCTGCGCACGGCCGCCGAGGACGAGGCGGTGCGCGTCTTCGCCGCCAACCTGCGCGACCTGCTGCTGGCGGCCCCCGCCGGCACCCGCGCCACGCTGGGCCTGGACCCCGGGCTGCGTACGGGCGTGAAGGTCGCCGTGATCGACGCGACGGGCAAGGTCGCGGCCACGGACACGATCTACCCGCACGCGCCGCACAAGCAGTGGGACGAGTCCCTGGCCAAGCTGGCGGCCCTCGCGCAGACGTACGAGGTCGAGCTGGTCGCGATCGGCAACGGCACGGCGTCGCGGGAGACCGACAAGCTGGCGGGCGAGCTGATCGCGGCCAAGCCCGAGCTGAAGCTCACCAAGGTGATGGTCTCGGAGGCGGGCGCCTCCGTGTATTCGGCCTCGGCCTTCGCCTCACGGGAGCTGCCCGAGCTGGATGTGTCGCTGCGCGGGGCCGTCTCCATCGCGCGCCGGCTCCAGGACCCGCTGGCGGAGCTGGTGAAGATCGACCCGAAGTCGATCGGCGTGGGCCAGTACCAGCACGACCTGGCCGAGGTGAAGCTGTCCCGCTCGCTGGACGCGGTGGTCGAGGACTGTGTGAACGGCGTGGGGGTGGACGTCAACACCGCATCGGCACCGCTGCTTTCGCGGGTCTCGGGCATCGGCTCGGTGCTGGCCGAGAACATCGTCGCGCACCGCGACGGCAACGGCCCCTTCAAGAGCCGGGCCGAGCTGAAGGACGTCGCGCGGCTGGGCCCCAAGGCGTTCGAGCAGTGTGCGGGCTTCTTGCGCATCCGCGGCGGCACCGACCCGCTGGACGCCTCGGCCGTGCACCCGGAGGCCTACCCCGTCGTGCGCGGCATGGTGCGCGCCACGAGCACGGACGTGCCGAGCCTCATCGGGAACTCCTCCGCGCTGCGCGCGCTGGAGCCGAAG
Source organism: Streptomyces sp. NBC_01775 (assembly GCF_035917675.1). Taxonomy (NCBI): domain Bacteria; kingdom Bacillati; phylum Actinomycetota; class Actinomycetes; order Kitasatosporales; family Streptomycetaceae; genus Streptomyces; species Streptomyces sp. NBC_01775. The sequence goes on from NZ_CP109104.1 coordinate 1,322,913, forward strand.
GACTTCGTGGACGACACGTTCGGCCTGCCGACGGTCACCGACATCCTGCGCGAGCTGGAGAAGCCGGGCCGCGACCCGCGTCCCGCCTTCCGTACGGCTGCCTTCAAGGAGGGCGTCGAGAAGCTGAGCGACCTGGAGCAGGGGATGGTGCTGGAGGGCGTGGTGACCAACGTCGCCGCGTTCGGCGCCTTCGTGGACGTCGGGGTGCACCAGGACGGCCTGGTCCATGTCTCGGCGATGTCCAAGACCTTCGTGAAGGACCCCCGCGACGTGGTCAAGCCGGGCGACATCGTCAAGGTGCGCGTCCTGGACATCGACGAGGCGCGCAAGCGGATCTCGCTGACCCTGCGGCTGGATGACGAGCCCGAGTCGGGCGGCGGCGCTCGGCGCGGCGGCGGACGCGACCGCCAGCGCGGCAGCGACAACCAGGGCGGCGGCGAGAGCCGGGGCGGCGGTGGCGCCCCCCGTCAGCGGCAGGGCTCGCCCAAGGACGGTGGCGGCAAGGGCGGCGGGCCCAAGGGCGGCCAGAAGAGCGGCGGCGCCAAGCGCCGTGGCGGGCAGGGCTCTTCCGCGCCCGCGCCGGGCAACAGCGAGATGGCGGAGGCGCTGCGCCGGGCCGGCCTGGCGTAGACCTCACCTCCCGGGGTGGGCCCGCGACCTCCCGGGGTGGGCCCGCGGTTGACCGCCGCAGGGCCCACTCCCCCGGTGACCGGGCCGCTGCTCGCCCCCGGTGACGGGCCGCTGCTCGGCCGAGGGAAGCCGAGCCAGGAAGCCGAGCCGAAGGACAACGGGCGGCCCCCGGGCGGGGGCCGCCCGCACGCGTTCACAGCCCGCCCGCGGTCACCTTCACAGCCCGCCCGTGTTCACAGCCGCGCCATCACCTCACCCAGCAGCCATGGGGTGCGGCAGCACAGCCGTGCGGTGCGGGATCCCCGCGCCTCCCGGCGCGCCGGAAAAGGCTTGCGGGCGCCGACCGCGCCGCGTATGGTCCCGAACTGGCCCTGTCGCCGTCGATTGGAGAGGCCGTTGCGTATCTGAGGTCTGAGACACCGTGTGCCCTGTCTGTGTGCCACGAGTGTGACCTCGGAAGCGAGCCGGCCCTATCTCTCCGCCTCTTCGTCTTCTGACCTCCTGCCTCTGCGGCGTATCGCGCCCCGGGGTCCGGTGTCTCCCGCGTTGTTCACCGCCCCGCACGCGATGCGACCTGGAGGTCCCATGAACTCTTTCGCCACCCCTGCCCTCACCTGCTCCCGGCTGTCCTTCTCCTGGGCGGACGGCAGCCCCGTCTTCACCGGCTTCGACCTCTCGGCCGGCCCCGGCCGCACGGGGCTGATCGGGCTCAACGGCACGGGCAAGTCCACCCTGCTGAAGATCGTCGCCGGTGAGCTGACTCCCGACGCGGGCTCCGTCAAGGTCTCGGGCGAAGTGGGTTATCTCCCGCAGAGCCTGACGCTGGACATCTCCCTGCGCGTGGACGAGGCGCTGGGTATCGCCCGCACCCGGGCCGCGCTGCACGCCATCGAGGCGGGCGACGCGGGCGAGGAACACTTCACCGCCGTGGGAGACGACTGGGACGTCGAGGAGCGGGCCCGCGCGACGCTCGATCAGCTCGGCCTCGCCCACGTGGGACTCGACCGCACCATCGGCGAGCTCTCGGGCGGCGAGTCGGTGCTGCTGCGGCTGGCGGCACTGCTGCTGGCCAGGCCGGACATCCTGCTGCTGGACGAGCCGACGAACAACCTGGACCGGCAGGCCCGGCGCAGGCTCCACGACGCGGTCACGGGCTTCAACGGCGTGCTCATCGTCGTCAGCCACGACCGCGAACTCCTCGCCCGGGTCGACCAGATCGCCGAGCTGCGCGACGGTGAGGTCTCCTGGTACGGCGGCAATCTGGAGGCGTACGAGGAGACCATCGCCACCGAGCAGGAGGCCTCCGAGCGGATGGTGCGCGCGGCCGAGACGGACCTGCGGCGGCAAAAGCGCGAGCTGGCCGAGGCCCAGACGAAGCTGGCCCGGCGGGCGCGCTACGGCAAGAAGATCGCCGCCAGCGGGAGTCAGCCGAAGATCCTGCTGGGCGCGCGCAAGCGCAAGGCGCAGGAGTCCGCGGGCAAGCACCGCAACCTGCACGAGCAGCGCCTGGAGGAGGCCAGGGAGCGGCTGGACGAGGCGGCGGAGCGGGTCCGGGAGGACGCGGAGATCCACGTCGAGCTGCCGTTCACCGCGGTGCCGCGCGGGCGGCAGGTCCTGACCATGGAGGAGGCGGAGCTGCGGCACGGTGCGCGGGTGACGCTGCGGGTGAACGGGCCCGACCGGATCGCGCTCGTCGGGCCGAACGGCGCGGGCAAGACCACGCTGCTGCGGACCGTCGCCGGGCAGCTCGCGCCCGTCTCCGGCGAGGTGCGCGCCCATGTGCCGCTGCGCTGGCTGCCCCAGCGGCTGGATGTGCTCGACGATGCCCTGTCCGTGGTCGAGAACGTGGCCCGGCTGGCGCCGGATGCGACCAACCAGCAGATCAGATCACGGCTGGCCCGGTTCCTGTTCCGGGGCGAGCGCGCCGATCGCGCGGTGGGCACGCTCTCGGGCGGGGAGCGCTTCCGCGCGACGCTCGCCGCGGTGATGCTCGCCGAGCCGGGGCCCCAGCTGCTGATGCTGGACGAGCCGACGAACAACCTGGACATGGCCAGCGTCCGCCAGCTGCGGGAGGCTCTGGCGGCGTACGAGGGCGCGCTGGTGGTCGCCAGCCACGACGTGCCGTTCCTGCGGGAGCTGGGGATCACACGGTGGCTGAGCCTGGCGGACGGGGAGCTGACGGAGGTGGATCCGGAGGAGGTGTAGCGGCTACGGGAACGCCTGTCCGGGCGACCGCTGGAGACGCGGGCCGCGCGTCCGGCAGGACGAATGAGCACCTCAGCTACCACATTCGAGGCAAGCGGCGCATGCTCTCACCCATGGGTGATGTGACACAGCGGGACGGGGCCGGCCGGGGTGCCGTCGTCATAGGTGGCGGGATCATCGGACTGACGACGGCCGTGACCTTGGCCGAGCGCGGCATGTACGTACGGCTGTGGGACCCGCAGGGGCCGGACGAGACGACCTCGGCCGTGGCGGGCGGCCTGTGCTGGCCGTACCGGATCGAGCCGGAGGCGCGGGCTCTGGAGTGGGCCGTCCGCTCCTTCCGCCACTTCTCGTGGCTCGCCGAGCAGCCGCCCCTGACCGGCGTCCGGCTGGTGCGGGGACGGACGCGGGACAGCGTGCCGCCTCCGGAGTGGAGGGCGCTCACCGGCTCCCCGCCCCGCGCCCCGGTTGTCGATATGAAGTCTTATCTCCGCTACCTGACGGGGCGGTTCGAGGCGGCGGGCGGACGCCATGAGCGCCGCGTGGCGCGTTCGCTCGCGGAGGCGGCTGCCGAGGCGCCCGTCGTCGTCAACTGCACCGGGCTCGGCGCGCGCGAACTGGTGCCGGACCCGGCCGTACGCGCCGTACGCGGGCAGATCCTCGTCGTGGAGAACCCCGGCATCGAGGAGTGGTACGTCGCCGCGAGCAGCGACGCGAGCGAGACGACGTATCTGGTGCCCCAGCCCTACGGACTGGTCCTCGGCGGCACGGCACACGACGGCGCCGAGGACCGCACGCCCGATCCGGCGACCGCGGAGGCCATCGTGCGGCGCTGCGCGCGGATCCATCCGGCGCTCACGGAGGCGAAGGTCCTCGAACACCGCGTGGGGCTGCGCCCGTTCCGCCCGAGCGTCCGGCTGGAGGCCGAGCATGTACCGGACGGGCGCGGCGGTGAGTCCCTGTGTGTGCACAACTACGGGCACGGCGGCGCGGGGGTCACGGTCTCGTGGGGCTGCGCGGTGGACGCGGCGCGGCTGGTGGGCCCGCCGGGACGTGCTCGCTGACCGGCACACCTGTGCCCGGCCGACCCGCACGCGCGGGGTCCCGGACGCGGGGCCGCCCGGGACACCGTGAACGCCCTGAGAGCTCAGCGGCAGGTCTCGGCCGGCGTTCCGTCGGTCAGCTTGAACTCGGCGCGCCTGTCCAGCAGCAGCGGCACCAGCGCGCGCTGCGACTGGCGCAGCGGGACGAGTACGCCGTCGCCCCGGCGTTCGGCCTTGACGCCGTGGAGGCCGAGGGGGGTCTTGACGTCCTGCCACTGGCCGGCGCTCAGCCGGTAGCCGCAGGGCGGGTCGGTGAGGACCTGGTCGTCTGAGGGCTTCTCGTTGTCGGCGCCGCCGAGATGGACGGGCCCGTGGTCGGCCCAGCCCTGGGCGCGGGCCTTGTCGGTGGCCGCCTCGATCCTGCCGCGGCGCTGGCCGGTGAAGTCGAAGGCGCCCTTCAGCCCGGCGAGCTGGGAGCCCACGCGGCGGCGGTTGTTGAGCGCCTCGTCCGCCTTCTCCTCCTCTGTGAGGGGATCGACGCGGGTCTCCACGAGCTGGCCGACCGCGTGCTTGACGCCGACCGTGTTGCGCAGGATGCGCTCCTGCCCGTCGCCCGCCACCTGCTTGACCGGCTCGCCGGTCTCGGGGTCGGTCCAGATGCCGTAGATGCCGGTGCTGTAGCCCGCGTCGCCCGCGGAGGGGCGTACGTACTTCTCGGAGAGCGCCGTGGACTCCCGGTGAATGCCGCGCGAGGCGTTGAGGTTGCGCGGCCACAGCGAGAGCAGGTCCTTGACGTAGTACGGCTCGGTGGCGCCGTACTCGTGCAGGTCGTAGACCGTGTCGGGCCGGTAGTCGCGGGTCAGGGCCGCCATGGCGCGGGCTTCCGCCGTCTTGAGGGCCAGATGGTCGCGGTTGATGTCGATGCCGTCGGAGTTGCCCCGGGTGTCGGCGGCGCGGCCGTCGGGGTTGGCCGTGGGGACGACGAGGACGGTCGTACGGGACAAGAAGCGCTGGGTGGCGCGGTCCTTGGTGAAGGCGAGGTCGCGGAGCTTCGTCAGACACGCCTCGCGCCCGGAGGGTTCGTCACCGTGCTGGGAACAGATGAGCAGTACGGAGTTGCCGCGCCGAATCTGCTCGGGTCCCGAGGGCGCGGGGGCACCGATGCGGACGAGCTGGACGGGCCTGCCCTGCTTGGTCGTTCCGATGGTGTCGAGCGCGACGCGGCGGCTCGCCTTGTCGACGGCGGCCAGGAAGTCCTGTTCCTCGGGCTGGGTGGTCCAGCGTGCCCCGTCGGTGCGTTCGAAGCCGGTGCGGGGCGGATCGGCCGCTGCGCGCGGGCCGGGGGCCGCCTCGGCGAGGGGGGCGGTGGCGAGCAGGGGGAGGAGCAGTGCGGCCGACGTCAGGGCCGCCGTCTTCCAGGGGGCGCGGCTGAACCGCGCGAGCGTGGGCATGCCACGGACGTTAACCGTGTGCACTCATGTGCAGAAGGGGCGCGTGTCCACGGGATGGCGATCGTATGACAGATGGTGGCGTGGACATGCGGTGCACAACAGGAGTACATAGCCTTCGGACGAAGTGACTCCTGTCGCGGAGAAGTTGCAGAAGAGTTGGAGGACTCGTGCGTCACAGACTGATCGTCCCGGGTGCGGTGGCAGCCTCGCTGCTGCTGGCGGTCCCCGCCTCGGCCGCCGAACCGGCCCCGGGAGCGCCGGGCGTGGGCGACCCCTACTACCCGGACTACGGGAACGGCGGATACGACGTCTCCCACTACGACCTGCGGCTCAAGTACCAGCCGAAGTCGGACGCGCTGGAGGGCACGGCGACCCTGCTGACCACCGCCACCCAGGATCTGTCGCGCTTCAACCTGGACTTCGCGCTGGACGTCACCGAAGTGCGGGTGGGCGGGAAGAAGGCGAAGTTCACCACCTCCGGCGCCCATGAACTGGAGATCACTCCGGCCAAGTCCCTGGCCAAGGGTGAGCGGGCGACCGTAGTCGTGCGCTACCAGGGCACCCCCTCCAAGGTCGAGGTGAACGGCTTCACCTCCTGGCTGCGCACCCCGGACGGCGGGGTCGCGGCCAACGAGCCGGAGGCCGCCTGGTGGTGGTTCCCCAGCAACGACCACCCCACCGACAAGGCCGGCTACGACGTCAGCGTCGCCGTCCCGGACGGCACCCAGGCGATCAGCAACGGCACGCTCCAGTCGCAGTCCTCGCGCGCCGGATGGACGCGCTACAACTGGCGCTCCCGCGCGCCCCAGGCCACGTACCTCGCCACCCTCGCCGTCGGCAAGTTCGACATCACCCAGGACAAGACGGACTCCGGACTGCCCGTCATCAACGCCTACAGCAAGGATCTCGGCGAGCACGCGGGCGCGGCGCGGGCGAGCGTCGAGCGGACCGGCGAGCTGACCGGATGGCTGGAGAAATACTTCGGCAAGTACCCCTTCGACGCGGTGGGCGGCTACGTCCCCAACACGGACACCACCTATGCGCTGGAGACCCAGACGCGGCCCTTCTACAGCCCCGACGACTTCTCCGACGGCTCCAACACCTCGGTCGTCGTCCACGAACTGGCCCACCAGTGGTACGGCGACAGCGTCTCGCTCAAGGGCTGGAAGGACATATGGATCAACGAGGGTTTCGCGCGGTACAGCCAATGGCTGTGGTCCGAGGACCAGGGTGAGGGCACCGCGCAGGAACTGGCCGACTACGCCTACGCCTCACACCCGGCCGACGACGCGTTCTGGAAGGTCGAGCCCGGCGACCCCGGCGCTGCCAACCAGTTCCACAGCGCTGTCTACGACCGCGGCGCCATGGCGGTGCAGGCGCTGCGCAACAAGGTCGGCGACAAGGACTTCTTCGCCATCTTGAAGGGCTGGCCGAAGCAGCACGCGGGCGGCAACGCGGACGTGGGCGACTTCGTCGCCTACGCGGAGGAGGTTTCCGGTACGTCGTTGAACTCGCTCTTCGACACGTGGCTGTACGAGCCGTCGAAGCCCGACGCCTCGGCGGCGGGCGCTTCCGCTGACGCGGCTCCGAACAAGCCCAGCTCGTGGAAGCAGATCCACTCTGTGGACCATCCGGTCACCGAATCGCGCTAGCGCGCTCGTCGTCCCTCAGGTGCCGGACGGGCTGCCCCTTGGCCCCTCCGGCGTTTGAGGAGCGGGGGTTCGGGGCGGAGCCCCTGAAATGGGTGGCGCCCCCGGCCGAAGGCCGGGGGGAGGAGGGGACGGGGCAGGGGCCACATCACCGGGCCGCACGAGCGCACCGGGCGTAAGGGAGGTAGCGGACACGCTCGGGGAGGCGGGGGACGACGAAGGCCAAGACGCGCCCCAGCCGCCGCAAGCGTCGCTCCTGCCGCACCGTCCACCGCAGCCGCAGCGCCCGCCGCGCTTCAGGCGGCATCATCCCGACGGTCATGAAGCGCCGGAACCGCGCGATCCCGGGCACCACAAGCGGCCACACCATCCGGAGAGCCACCCGCACAGGGCGGGATCCGTAGGGCGGCGGCGGAATGTCGCGGTTCACCGCCGCCAGCTCGACGGCGACCTTGGTGGGCTCGATCTCCTCGACGAGCATCCGGTTCCAGTAGGGCCAGAACTCCTCGAGGGTCTGCGGCATGTCCCGGTCGTTGATGCCCAGGACGCGGCCGACCTGGAGCCACTCCGCGTACAGCTGCCGCTCCTGGGCCGCCGTGTAGGGGCGGCGGCCCAGATATCGCTGGGCGTGCCGGTAGGTGGGGAATCCGGTGGCGTGCACCCAGGCGTAGTAGGCCGGAGCGAGGGCGTGGTACTTCCTGCCGTGCGCGTCGGTGCCCTGGATCGTCTTGTGCAGCTCGCGCAGCCTGCGCCCCTCCTCGGCGCCTTCCTCTCCCCCGTAGACCCACAGCAGCACGCTGCGCAAGGAGCGCTCGCCCCGGCCCCAGGGGTCGGTGCGGAAGACGGAGTGCTCATCCACGCCCGCGCCCACGGCGGGGTGGGCGACCTGCATCGTCAGCGCGGCGGGCAGCATGAGGAGCATCCGGATCTCGCCTGCCACGTCCCACAGGATGCCGCCCGGCGGCGGGGGCTCCGGGCCGGCGTGGTCCGGGCGCGGGGGCGGGCCCGATCCGGAGTGGGGATGCGAGTGCGTTTCACGTGCCGTCACGCTTTCATGATGCATCCGGTGACCTGCGGGACGCACGGCCCCAGCCGGCTCGCAGAGCCGGTCGGGGGTGCCGCCAAGGCTCCCGCCGGGGGTGGTGTGCGGGCGCCTTCTTGAACTGATGTACCCCACTGTCACAACGTGATCACTAACTGCCCTATATTAGTGCGACGTTGACCGGAGGGCTGCGGCTCAACTCTCGCTTCTGCCCGGTTCCCGTCCCCGAGGACCCTGATTGATGACCTTCCCCGAGATACCACCGCCACCGGCCGACGGCGCGGCGGGCCGCACGGAACGGCAGTCGGCCGCGGCACCAGGGACGGCCACGGGCACGGCCCTCGCGCTGCTGGCCGCCGTGGTGGTCGCCGCTGTCGCCTGTCTGAGCGCTGTCTACACCGCGCCCGAGTCCGTCCGTGTACCGGTCGCCTGGGGCAGCGGTGCCGCGGGCCTCGTACTGTGCGTCACCGTCGCCGTCGCCGCGCACTCCGTGCTCACCGCACGGGCGCTGCGCACCCGCCTCGCCGCCCAGGACGCCCAGGCGGCGGGCCGGGAGGCGGCCGACGGACACTTCGCCGCCGACGTCGTCCCCGCCGTCATCGCCCGGCTGCGCGCGGGCGGCTCGGCCGAGACCGCGCTCGCCGAGGCTCCCCCCGTGGCCACCGAGGCGCAGCGCAAGGTGCTGGTCACCCTGGCGACCGAGGTGCACAGGGGCGAGAGCATGCGGGCCGCCGCCATGTCCGCGTGCGCCAACGCGGCGGGCCGGGTCCAGGCGCTGGCCACGAGCATGGCCGCCGACCTGCGCGAGATGGAGCACCGGCACGCCGACGAGGACGTGCTCGGCGACCTGCTGCACCTGGACCACAGGACCGCGCAGACCGGGCGTATCGCCGACTCCATCGCCGTACTGACCGGGGCGCGTTCGGGCCGGCGCTGGGCCAAGCCGATCGTCATGGAGAGCATTCTGCGCGGCGCCATGGGCCGCATCAGCGGCTACCAGCGCGTGCGACTGCACTCCGCCAGTACCGTCGCCATCGCGGGGCACGCCGCCGAGGGCGTGATGCACACCCTGGCCGAACTGATGGACAACGCGGCCAACTTCTCCCCGCCCACCTCCGAAGTGCACGTCTACGTCGAGGAGGTGGCCGCGGGCGCCGTCATCACCATCGAGGACGGCGGCCTGGTCATGGGCGAGGTCGCGCTGCGCCGCGCCCAGCGGGCCGTCTCCGCCGAGCACGGCGACCTGACGACTCTGTCCGGCACCCGCCTCGGCCTCGCCGTCGTGGGGCGGCTGGCGCGCAAGCACGGCCTGTCGGTCTCCTTCCGGCCCTCGGCGCACGGCGGCACGGGGGTGCTGGTGCGGATCCCGCGCGAGCTGATCACCGAGCCGCGGACCGAAGAGCCCACCGCGCCCGCCCCCGCGCAGGCCGCCGCACGCCCCGCCGCGGATGCCCGGAACCCCGCGCGTGGCGCCCCGCGCGCCGTCGCCACGGCGGGTGCCGCCCCCCGGCCGACGGCCCTGCCGCCCTCCCAGGAACAGGAAGAAGAACCCGGGCCACGGCCCGGCAAGCCCGCCAGGACGGAGGTCTCCGGCATGGACGGCAACGGCGACGGCGACCCCGGAAGCGGGCGCGAGCACGCCGCCGCGCCTCCCCCGCCGGAGTTCGGCGAGAGCGGGCTTCCCAAGCGTCGGCGGGGCCAGACGCTCGCTGCCGTCGCCCGCTCCGAGTCCACCGCCGCACGGAGCGCGTCCTCCGAAGCGTCCTCCCCCTCCGGGGCGTCCTCCCCCGACGACCCCGACCCCGACTCCGCGACCTCCCCGGACTCCCCAGGCGCCCCGGGCGGCCCCACCCGGCCGCGGCGCCCGTCCGGGGCGAGATTCGGCGACTTCCGCCGCGCCGTTCAAGGCGGCAGTCCGTCCGAAGAGACCAGCCGGACCTCGTCGGCTCCGGCCTCCTCCCCCGCCCGTTCCTCTCCCCTCCCGGAGGACGACACCGAATGATCACTGACAGCAAGCTCGACTGGCTGCTGGAGAGTCTGCTGGAACGTACGCCGGGTGCCCGGCACGCCTTGGTGCTCTCCCGCGACGGACTCAAGCTCTGCCGCACTCCGGAGCTGTCCATCGACCAGGCCGACCAGCTCGCGGCCATCTCCGCCGGCATCCAGAGCCTCTCCCACGGCGCCTCCGTGGAGTTCGGCAACGGGAGCGGCGGGGTGCGCCAGGCCATGGCCGAGTTCTACGGCGGCATCCTGTTCGTCGTGGAGGCGGGGGACGGCGCGCATCTGGCCGTCGTCGCCGACGAGGACTCCGACGTCGGGCTGATCGGCCACAACATGAACGAACTGGTCGAACAGCTCAGCGAGTACCTCAGCTCACCGCCCCGCGAGCCCGCCACAGGCGACGGGCACGGAGACGGACCGGCATGAAGCGGCCGGGCCGGGACGACGACCCGGACCGGCTGTACACCGTCACCGGTGGGCGCAGCCGTTCCGCTGCGGGTGCGGACACCTTCGACCTGGTGACACTCGTGGTCAGCGAGGGCGAGCCCGTGCGCGGCATGCAGTCGGAGCACGCCGCGATCCTGCGCGTCTGCCGCTTCCCCACGGCGGTCGTCGAGCTGGCCTCGGATCTCGGCCTGCCCGTCAGCGTCGTCCGCATCCTGCTGGGCGACCTGCTTGCCGAGGGAAAGATCACCGCCCGCCATCCGCGCAAGGCGACCGCCGCCCACGCGCTGCCCGACCCCGACATCCTGAAGCAGGTGCTCGTTGGACTCCGCAACATATGAAGCGATCCCAGGGATGACACCCGACCCCGAGGCCAGGCCGCCACTGCACAGCACGGCGGCGCACGGGCTGAAGATCGTGATTGTCGGCGGCTTCGGGGTCGGCAAGACGACCATGGTCCGGGCCGTCAGCGACATCCGTCCCCTGAACACCGAGGAGACGATGACCCGTGCCGGGGAGAGCGTCGATGACGTCGCCGACGTCCGGGGCAAGACCACGACCACGATCGCGTTCGACTTCGGACGGATCAGCCTGAACGAGGAGACGGTGCTCTACCTGTTCGGCGCGCCCGGCCAGGAGAGGTTCTGGTTCCTGTGGGACCGGCTGTTCTCGGGCACGCTGGGCGCCGTGGTGCTGGTGGACACCCGCCGGCTGTCCGACTCCTGGTACGCCATCGACCGCCTGGAGGCGCACGGGACCCCGTTCATCGTCGCCCGCAACGACTTCGGCGGGCCCCAGCACACCGCCCAGCAGGTGCGCGAAGCCCTCGACCTGTCCGAGGACGTCCCCCTCGTCGAGTGCGACGCACGCTCCCGCGAGTCCAGCCGGGACGTGCTGCTCGCGCTCGTCCACCACCTGTACGCCCTGTCCACCGCGCGCGCCGCCCGGGAGACCGCTCCGTGACCACCCCGCAACACAGCACCACGCCCCCCGCTCCTCCGGGCTGCCCCGCGCACGCGGGCTCCGGCCCCCGCTCCGAAGCGGTCCCGCTTATGGGGCCGAGATTCCGCAACGACCAGCGCTCCCGCGTCTACCGGGAGCTGCGTGCCGAGCACGGCCCCCTCGCACCGGTGACCCTGCCGGGCGAGGTGCCCGCCTGGCTGGTGCTCGGATACCGCGAGCTCCACCAGGTCACCACCGACCCCGCGCTCTTCAGCCGGGACTCGGGCCTGTGGAACCAGTGGCCGAACATCCCCGCCGACTGGCCGCTGCTGCCGATGGTCGGCAAGCAGGATTCCATCCTCTACACCGTCGGAGAGCGGCACCAGCGCCGCAAGTCCCTGACCAGCGACGCGCTGGCAGCCGTCGACCCGTTCGAGCTGCGCACCCACTCCGAGCGCTTCGCGGACGAACTCATCGACACCATGTGCGGGCGGGGCACGGCGGACCTGATCGCGGAGTACGCCATGGAGATGCCGGCGCTCGTCCTGGCCAGACTCTGCGGCTTCTCCGACGAGGAGGGCCGGGCGCTGGTGCCCAGCATCAACGCGCTGGTCGACGGCGGCGAGGACGCGGTCGCGGGCAGGGAAAACGTCATGACCGCCATGCGCACCCTGATGTCCTCACGGCGGGCGGCGCCCGCGGCGGGGGTGGCCTCCCGGATGCTGCACCACGACTTCACCGAGGACTTCTCCTTCGAAGAACTCGTCGAAGACATGCTGGTCATCTTTGTCGCGGCCCACCAGCCCACCGCCGACTGGATCGGCAACTCGCTGCGCCTGATGCTCACCGACGACCGGTTCGCCGCCTCTCTCACCGGCGGCCGGCACAGCGTCCCCGAGGCGATGAACGAGGTGCTGTGGGAGGACACCCCCTCCCAGAACATCGCCGGCCGCTGGGCCACCCGCGACACCCGGCTCGGCGGGCAGCGCGTCGCGGCGGGCGACCTGCTGATCCTCAGCTTCGCCGCGGCCAACAGCGACCCGGAGGTACGCCCCGACCAGGAGGCGTTCACCGGCGGCAACAGCGCCTTCCTCTCCTTCGGACACGGGAATCACCGCTGCCCCTACCCCGGACAGGACATCGCCGAGGGCGTCGCCCGTACCAGCATCGAGGTGCTGCTCGACCGGCTGCCCGACGTGGAGCTTGCGGTGAGTCCCGAGGCGCTGGTCTGGCGTCCCTCGCCGTGGCTGCGCGGCCTGGCCTCGCTGCCGGTGCGCTTCACTCCGACCCCCACGAGCGGCCCGGGAGGAAACCGATGACGTCATGTCCCTTCACCGGTGCCGGCGGAGACGGTGCGCGTGAGGTGATCACGCTGGACCCGCTGGTACGCGATCTCGTGGGCGAGGGCGCCCGGCTGCGCGCCGCGGGGCCCGTCGCGGCCGTCGAGCTGCCGGGCGGGGTGCCGGTGTGGGCCGTGACCCACCACGCCGAGGCCCGCCGACTGGTGACGGACAGCAGGCTGGTCAAGGACCTCGCCCACTGGGCGGCCTGGCAGCGCGGCGAGATCCCCGAGACCTGGCCGCTGATCGGGCTCGCCGATCCGGGCCCCAGCATGCTCACCTTCGACGGCTCCGAGCACCGCAGGCTGCGCGCGCTCACCGCGCAGGCCCTCACCCCGCGCAGGGTGGAGGCGATGCGGCCCCGTCTCGAGGAGATCACCACCGGGCTGCTGGACGCGCTGGAGGCGCGGGCCGGCACCGAGGGCCCCGTCGACCTGAAGTCGGAGTTCGCCTACCCGCTGCCCATGGCCGTCATCGGCGACCTGCTGGGCATCGACACCCCCGAGATCCCGCGGCTGCGCACCCTCTACGACGGCTTCTTCAGCAGCCTCACCCCCGGCGAAGAGATGCAGAGCATCCTCGCCGAGCTGGACGCCCTGTTCGGTGCGGTGCTGGCCCAGAAGAAGGAGTCGCCCGGCGACGACCTGACCAGCGCGCTGCTGACCGCCGCCGAGGAGGGTGACTCGCTGAGCGACGAGGAAGTCCTCAGCACCGTCAAGGTGCTGATCGCCGCAGGTCACGAGACGACGATCAGCCTGATCGTCAGCGCGGTGGTGGCTTTGCTGACCCACCCCGGGCAGCTCGCCCTCCTGCGCTCGGGCGAGGTGCCCTGGGAAGCGGCCATCGAGGAGACGCTGCGCTGGGACGCGCCGACCTCCCATGTGCTCATCCGCTTCGCGACCGAGGACATCGACGTGGGCGATACCCGCATCGGCAAGGGCGACGGGGTGATCATCAGCTACGGGATCACCGGCAGGGACGAGCACCAGCACGGCGTCGAAGCCCACCGCTTCGACATCACCCGCACCCCCACCCGCCACCTGGCCTTCGGCCACGGACCGCACGTGTGCCCGGGTGCTCCGCTCTCCCGGCTGGAGGCCCTGGTGGCGCTCCCCGCGCTGTTCGAGCGCTTCCCGGACCTGCGGCTGGCCGTCGACCCCTCCGAGCTGCGCAACAAGCCGTCCGTCACCCAGAACGAGCTGTACGAGCTTCCGGTGCTGCTGCGCTGACGGCTCGCGGCGTCGGCGGATCCTCGTATCGGCGCACCCGCGCGTCCTGAACCGGCGCGTGCGCACACCGGCGCTCAACACCACGGGCGCCGGGCGGGCCGAGATCGGCCCGCCCGGCGCCCGCCTTTTCATGGCCGGGGTGCCGGAGCTAGTGCCCCTCCCGGCACTAGTCCTTCGCTCCCGCGCCGAATTCCGCGCTTCCCTCCAGCGCCGCCGATCGCACGCGCCGCCGGACCGCGAACCAGCCGACGACCAGCGCGGCAGCGATCACGGGCACGAGCAGCACCGTCTTGCGTCCCACGTCCGGGTCGTTCCACATGAGGGCGATGACGCCGAGCAGGAAGGCGATCGTCACGTACTCGGTGTACGGCGATCCCGGGAGCCGGAAGGACGGCCGCTCGACGAGCCCCTCCTTGGAACGGCGGACGAACACCAGGTGACAGAGCATGATCGTGCACCAGGTGCTGATGATGCCGAGCGAGGCGATGTTCAGCACGATCTCGAACGCCTTGCCGGGCATCGCGTAGTTGAGGCCCACACCGGCGACACACACCGCCGAGGTCAGCAGGATGCCGCCGTAGGGCACCTGGCTGCGGTTCATCCGGGCGGTGAACTTCGGCGCCGAGCCGGCCATCGCCATGGAGCGCAGGATGCGTCCCGTCGAGTACAGCCCGGAGTTGAGGCTGGACATGGCGGCGGTGAGGACGACGAGGTTCATCACGTCTCCGGCGCCGTCCACCCCCAGCTTGGACAGCACCGTCACGAACGGGCTCTGTCCGTCCTTGTACTCGCCCCACGGCAGCAGCAGCGTGAGCAGCACCACCGAGCCGACGTAGAAGAAGCCGACCCGCCACATGATGGCGTTGACGGCCTTGGGAACGACCTTGTGCGGCTCGGCGGTCTCCCCCGCGGTGACCCCGACCAGCTCTACGCACGAGTACGCGAAGACGACACCCTGCATGACGATGACCACCGGCATCACACCGTTGGGGAAGACGCCCCCGTGGTCGGTTATGGAGCCCATGCCTGGCGTCGAGCCGCCGACCGGATGCTGCGTGGCCAGCAGGACGATGCCGATCACCATGAAGATCACCAGCGCGGCGACCTTGATCACCGC
The DNA here is from genome assembly GCF_035917675.1 of Streptomyces sp. NBC_01775. NCBI lineage: Bacteria > Bacillati > Actinomycetota > Actinomycetes > Kitasatosporales > Streptomycetaceae > Streptomyces > Streptomyces sp. NBC_01775. Next base: position 1,338,006 of record NZ_CP109104.1, read on the forward strand.
GAACCAGAATTCCAGTTCACCGAAGATCTTCACGGAGATCATGTTGATCGCCAGGACCACGGCCAGCGCGATCAGCGCGAGCACCCACTGGGGGATGCTCGTGAAGAAGCTCCAGTAGTGGGTGTAGAGCGCGATGGCGGTGATGTCGGCGATGCCGGTGGTCGACCAGTTGAGGAAGTACATCCATCCGGCGACGTAGGCGCCCTTCTCGCCGAGGAACTCGCGCGAGTAGGAGACGAAAGAACCCGAGGACGGGCGGTGCAGCACCAGCTCGCCGAGCGCCTTGACGACGAAGAAGGCGAAGAGGCCGCAGACGGCGTAGGCGATGGCGAGGGCCGGGCCCGCCGAGGCGAGGCGCCCTCCCGCCCCGAGGAAGAGTCCGGTTCCGATCGCCCCGCCGATGGCGATCATGTTGATATGGCGTGCTTTGAGATCCTTGCTGTAGCCGGTGTCACCGGCATCCGGTGCGGGACCCGTGCCCTGTCCTCGGGCCCCGTCACCTCCGCCTGGCTGCGGTGGAATCGTGCCCTGGACGACGTCGTTGCTCACAGTTAGTTGGTCCAACTCACTCTGGTACGGGCTTGCCGGGACCGGCCGCCGTGAGTCCACGGCTGCGGACCAAGGCGTCACCTTTCCCTTCAAGGGCCAACTATGCGGTGGCAGATCTCACACAGGGGGGCTTGTCACACATGATCTTCATACAATCCGTCGATTTCCTGGCCGTACTTGTCCCCGATGACGCGGCGGCGCAGCTTGAGCGAGGGCGTCAGCTCACCGGTCTCCGGGCTCCACTCCCGGTCGAGCAGCACATACCGCTTGACCTGCTCCGTCCGGTTGAGGCGGGAGTTCGCCGCGGCCACCGCCCGCTCCACCTCCGCCCGGATGCCGGGGTGTGCCGCCGGAGCACCGGATGAGACGTCGATTCCGTGCGCCGCCGCCCAGGCGGGCGCCGCCTCCGGGTCGAGCACGAGGAGGGCCACGAGATAGGAGCGCCCGTCCCCGTGCACCAGTGCCTGCCCGATGAGGGGGTGCTCCTTGAGGGTGTTCTCGACCAGGGCCGGCGAGACGTTCTTGCCCGTCGAGGTCACGATCATCTCCGTCTTGCGGTCGGTCAGCCAGAGGTAGCCGTCCTCGTCGATCCGGCCGATGTCACCGGTCGGGAACCACCCCTGGGCGTCCGTGGCGGGCTCCACCGAGCCGTCGGCGCGCAGATAGCCCCCGAAGAGGGTGGTCCCGCGCACCTCGATCTCGCCGTCCGGCGCGGTACGGATCTCGGTACCCTCCAGCGGGCGGCCGACCGAGCCGAGGCGGAAGCCGCCGGGCCCGTTGAGGGTGAGCGCTCCCGTGGTCTCCGTCAGGCCCCAGGCGTCCATGACGACGACGCCGAACCCGGCCCAGAAGTCGAGCACCTCGGGCGGCATCGGGGCCGAGGCGCTCGCCGTCCACACCAGCCGCTCGAAGCCCGCCCGCGCCAGGAGCGGCTCGATGACCTCGCTCCTGGCCCTCGCGTAGGCGGCTTCCAGCTCCCCGGAGGGTCGCTCACCGCGCTCTCGGCAGCGCACATGGGCCCGCGCGATCTCCCCTGCGGCCTCGACGGCCGCCCGCTGTTCTCCGGGCATCCGGGCGAGCCCGGCGCGTACGGCGGCGGCGAGCTTCTCCCACACGCGGGGGACGCCGAAGAACTGCGCGGGGTGCAGCCGCCCGGCCAGCTCCGCCACCCGCGCCGGGTCGTCGCACAGGTGGACGTGGGAGGCGCGCAGGACCGGCAGGTAGATGCCCAGCATCCGTTCGGCGATGTGGGCGAAGGGGAGATAGCAGATGTGCTCGGCGTGGTCGGGAACGGCGGCCACCTTGTCGAGGGCGAGGCCGTTGAGGATCACATTGCGGTGGCTGATCACCACGCCCTTGGGGTCGCCCGTGGTGCCGGAGGTGTAGACGACGGTGACCGGGTCGCCCGCCCGCACTCCCCGCCAGGTCTTGTCGAAGTCCGCCCGCTCGTACGGCCGCGCCAGTGCGCTCCAGGGGGTGTGTGAACCCCCGCCGTCCCCGTCGGCCACCACGAGCCCATCCAGCCGCCCCGCGTCCCGCTCAGGGCCCAACAGCGGCTCCCAGCGGGACACTTCGGCGGGGCCGCCGACCACCGCGAGCCGGGCGCCGGAGTGGCGCGCGATGTGGGCGATCTGCTCGGGAGCCGCGGTCCCGTAGACGGAGACCGGGACGGCGCCGAGGTGGACGAGGGCGAGGTCGGAGAGCCAGTGCTCGGGCCGGTTGCCCATCATCATCAGGACGCGGTCGCCGCGGCCGACTCCCAGGGACGTGAATCCGGCGGCCACTTCGGCCACCCTGTGGCGCGCCTGGCTCCAGGTGAGGGTGGTGCGCGCGCCGTCCGGCGCGTACCAGGAGAGGGCCGGCAGCTCGCCGTGGTCCTCCACGTTGCGCAGCAGCAGCTCGGGAACGGTCAGTTCGGCCGGCTCTACGCCAGGCAGCCGCAGGATCGTCGTCATGAGCGCCTCCGGGGCACCGAGGGGTGCTGCTGTCCGAGCAGTGCTGTCGTCCGGGGAGTGCTGTCGTCCGGGGAGTTCGCGCGCGACCGAAGGTTTCACAGGAGTGGTGAGACAGCAATACTGTTGAACGCGATCGGTAGGTAACGTGATCGGTAGGTACGGCGCGTCGGGTCACCGGCGGTGAGAGGGGCACGGCACATGGAGCCAGAGGCCGGGACGACGGACCAGCTCACCGTGGACCAGCTCGCCGCCCGCGCGGGCGTGACCGTCCGCACGATCCGTTTCTACAGCACCCGGGGGCTGCTGCCGCCGCCCACCATCGGCCCCCGCCGCGTGGGCCGCTACGGCTCGGACCACCTCTCCCGGCTGGCGCTGATAGAGGAGTTGCAGAACCAGGGCATGACGCTGGCCGCCATCGAGCGCTACCTCCAGCGGCTTCCCGACGACATCAGCGCGCACGATCTGGCCATCCACCGTGCCGTGGTCGCCTCCTGGATGCCGGACGCGGTGGATGAGACGACGCGCGAGCAGTTGGAGGGACGCGTCGGGCAACGGCTGACGGACGAGGACCTCAAGCGCCTGGAGGCGATGAGCGTGCTCGCCTCCACCGAGGACCCGGACGTCTTCCGCGTGGATCCCGCCCTGGTGCAGCTGGGGGTGCGGCTCCTGGACGTGCCGATATCCCAGGAGGCGATCCTGGCGGCGCGCGAGGTGATGATGGAGCACACCCGCTCGGCGGCGCGGGAGCTGAGCCGTCTGTTCAAGCGGGAGGTGTGGGACCCCTACCGCGAGCTGGAGTCGGAGCCCGAGCGGGTGGAGCGGATGAAGTCGCTGTCCGCGCACATGCAGCCCATGGTGGTGCAGGCACTGGTGACGGCCTTCCAGCGCTCGATGAAGGAGGAGCTGCGGGACGCCTTCCCGAGGGAGAGCGCCCCGCAGACCGGTTCGGAGTGAAGCCTCCGGCGGCCACTGAGCCTTGGGACGGCCGAGTCCTGATCGCCCGTGTGCGGCCCGGACCCTCACCCGCCCTTCGCTGGTGCGGGCATTCGGTCAGCCGGTCACGGTGTCGGTGAAGACCTCGCCCCTCTCGGCCTTGTCCACGAGCAGTGCCGGGATCGCGAACCGCTCCCCGTAGCGCTCTCCCAGCTCCCGTGCGCGGGCCACGAATCCGGGCAGCCCGCCTTCGTAGCCGTTGATGTACTGGATCACGCCGCCCGTCCAGGCCGGGAAACCGATGCCCATGATGGAGCCGATGTTGGCGTCCGCCACCGAGGTGAGGACGCCTTCCTCGAAGAGCCGGACGGTGTCCAGCGCCTCGGAGAAGAGCATCCGTTCCTTCATGTCCTCGAAGGGGATGTCCGGATGCCTGTCCTTGGTGAAGTGCTCGCGCAGCCCCGGCCACAGCCCGGCGCGCTTGCCGTTCTCGTCGTAGTCGTAGAAGCCGGCGCCGCCGCTGCGCCCGGTGCGGCCGAATTCCTCCACCATCCGGTCGAGCACCGCGTCGGCCGGGTGCGGGGGCGGTTCCTCGCCCTCGGCGCGGAGGGCCTGCCGGGTCTCGTCGCGGATCTTGCGCGGCAGGGTCAGCGTCAGCTCGTCCATCAAGGACAGCACCTTGGCCGGGTATCCGGCCTGCGCCGCCGCCTGCTCGACGGTGGCGGGCTCGACGCCCTCGGCCAGCAGCGCCACGCCCTCGTTGATGAAGTGGCCGATGACGCGGGAGGTGAAGAAGCCGCGCGAGTCGTTGACCACGATCGGCGTCTTGCGGATCTGCCGTACGAGGTCGAAGGCGCGGGCCAGCGCCTCGTCGCCGGTCCCGCGGCCCTTGATGATCTCGACCAGCGGCATCTTGTCGACGGGCGAGAAGAAGTGCAGCCCGATGAAGTCCCGCTCGCGGGTGACGCCTTCGGCGAGCGCGGTGATCGGCAGGGTCGAGGTGTTGGAGCACAGCAGCGCGTCGGGAGCCACGAGGTCCTGGACCTCCTGGAAGACCTTGTGCTTGAGCGCGGGGTCCTCGAACACGGCCTCGATCACGGCGTCGCAGCCCGCGACGGCCTGCGGGTCCGCGGTCGGGGTGATGCGTGCGAGCAGCGCGTTCCGCTTGGCCTCCGTCGTCTTCCCCCGTGCAAGCGCCTTCTCCAGCAGCCCGGCCGCATAGGCCTTGCCCTTCTCGGCGGCCTCCTGCGAGACTTCCTTGAGAACGACGTCGATGCCCGCCTTCGCACAGGAATAGGCGATTCCGGCGCCCATCATCCCCGCCCCCAGCACGGCGGCCTTGCGAACCGCACGCTCCTCGACGCCCTGCGGGCGGCTGCGGCCGGCGTTGACCGCCTGGAGGTCGAAGAAGAACGCCTGGATCATGTTCGTGGAGATCTGGCCCGTGGCCAGCTCCACGAAATACCGGGCCTCGATCACCTGCGCCGTCTCGAAGTCGACCTGGGAGCCCTCGACAGCGGCGGCGAGGATGTTGCGCTGCGCGGGGTACGGGGCCCCGCCTGTCTGCTTCTTGAGGTTGGCGGGGAAGGCGGGGAGGTTGGCGGCGAACTTCGGGTGCGCCGGTGTGCCGCCGGGGATCCTGTAGCCCTTGACGTCCCAGGGCTGCTGGGATTCGGGGTTGGCCTCGATGAAGGCGCGCGCCGCCGCCAGCATCTCCTCCCGGGTCTGCACGACCTCGTGGATGAGGCCGACCTCCTTGGCCTTGGCGGGGAAGTACTGCTGGCCCTGGAGGAGCACCTTCAACAACGCGTCCGCGATACCGAGCAGCCGGACGGAACGGGTCACGCCGCCGCCCGCGGGGAGCAGCCCGAGGGTCGCCTCGGGGCAGCCGATCTTGGAGCCCTTGGCGTCGAGGGCGATCCGGTGGTGACAGGCGAGCGCGATCTCCAGCCCGCCGCCGAGTGCCGCACCGTTGATCGCGGCCACCAGGGGCTTGCCCAGGGTCTCGATCCTGCGCAGGTCGCGCTTGACGCGCATGCCGCTGTCGAAGACCTCCTGCGCGTTCTCGGGGCGGGCCTGGATGAGCAGGCGCAGATCGCCACCGGCGAAGAAGGTCTTCTTGGCGGAGGTGAGGATGACGCCGCGCACGCTGTCGCGCTCGGCCTCCAGCCGGTCCGCCACGGCGGTGAGGGAGGTCTGGAAGGCGGCGTTCATGGTGTTCGCCGACTGGTCCGGGTCATCGAAGGTGAGCGTGACGACGCCGTCGCTGTCGCGGTCCCAGCGGATGGTGGTGGACTCGGGCATTTCTGGTCGTCTCCAAGTGAGCGGTGCGGGCCGGGCGTCCCGTACAGGCTGTGCCGGAGCCTTGCGGGGGCCGGTGCGGGCGGGGATGGGCTGTTCGAGTGGGTGGTTCGAGAGGGCGGTTCCCCACTCTGGGAGGTGGTGCGGGCGGGCGCGGCAGGCTCCGCGCGGCCCGTCTAGAGGCGCTCGACCACGGTCGCGACCCCCATCCCTCCGCCCACGCACAGCGTGACCAGCCCGTACCGCTGGTCCCTGCGCTCCAGCTCGTCCACGAGGGTGCCGAGGATCATCGCGCCGGTCGCGCCGAGGGGGTGGCCCATGGCGATGGCTCCGCCGTTCACGTTGACCTTGTCCAGGGGCAGGTCCATGTCGCGGGCGAAGCGCAGGACCACCGCGGCGAACGCCTCGTTGATCTCCACGAGATCGATGTCGTCAACTGTCAGCCCGGCCTTGGCCAGCGCCTTGCGGGAGGCGGGCGCGGGGCCGGTCAGCATGATCGTCGGGTCGGCACCGGAGACGGCGGCCGAGAGGATACGGGCCCGCGGCTGAAGGCCGTAGCGCTTGCCCACCTCCGCGTTGCCGATCGCGACCAGCGCCGAACCGTCCACGATGCCCGAGGAGTTGCCCGCGTGGTGCACATGGTCGATCCGCTCGACCCAGTGGTACTTCTGCAGCGCCACCGCGTCGAAACCGCCCATGTCGCCGATGGTGGCGAAGGAGGGGTTGAGCTTGGCGAGGGAGTCGGCCGTGGTGCCGGGGCGGATGTGCTCGTCGTGCTCCAGCACGGTCAGCCCGCTGCGGTCGCGCACGGGGACGACGGAGCGCTCGAAGCGGCTGTCCTTCCACGCCGCGGCGGCCAGTTCCTGCGAGCGGGCGGCGTACTCGTCGACGTCGCGGCGGCTGAAGCCCTCGACGGTGGCGATGAGGTCGGCCCCGATGCCCTGCGGGACGAAGCCGGTCTCGAAGTTGGTCATGGGGTCGGCGAACCACGCGCCCCCGTCGCTGCCCATCGGCACCCGGGACATGGACTCGACGCCGCCCGCCAGGACCAGGTCCTCCCAACCCGAACGGACCTTGGCCGCCGCCAGGTTGACGGCTTCCAGCCCGGACGCGCAAAAGCGGTTCTCCTGGACGCCCGCGACGGTGTCCGGCAGGCCTGCGACGATCGCGGAGATCTTGGCGATGTCGGAGCCCTGGTCGCCGATGGGGCCCACCACGCCGAGCACCAGGTCGTCGATGGCGGCCGGGTCCAGGTCGGGCAGGCGGCGGCGCAGCTCGTGGATGAGCCCGACAACGAGGTCGACGGGCTTGGTGCCGTGCAGTGCGCCGTTGGCCTTGCCGCGCCCGCGCGGGGTGCGGATGGCCTCGTAGACGAACGCTTCGGTGGTCACGGGGGTGCCTTTCGTCGGTGCGGGAGGTGAGGCGGCGGGGTGAGACGACAGGGGGCGAGGCTGAGACGGCGGGTGAGGCTGAGACAGCGGGAGGGGAACGGCGGCGAGGCAGCGGGGCTGCGGGGCTGCGGGGGCAGTGGTCAGCCGAGCACGGAGCGGCCGATGATCTCCTTCATGATCTCCGTCGTCCCGCCGTAGATCGTCTGGATCCGGCCGTCCGTGAATGCCTTCGCGACGCGGTACTCGTTCATGTATCCGTATCCGCCGTGCAGTTGGAGACAGCGGTCGGCGACGCGTTTTTGGAGCTCCGTGGCCCACCACTTGGCCATGGACGCGTGCACCGCGTCCAGCTCGCCCTTGGCGTGGTCCTCGATGCAGCGGTCCAGGAAGCTGCGGGTCACCGCGCACTCGGTGGCCATTTCGGCTATCTCGAAGCGAATGTGCTGGAGCTTGGCGAGCGGACGCCCGAAGGCCGTGCGCTCCTTGACGTACTCCTTCGTGATCTCCAGCAGATGCTCCGCCGCCGCGATCCCCGAGACGGCGATACCCATGCGCTCTTGCGCCAGGTTGGTCATCAGGTGGATGAACGCGCCGTGCAGCTCGCCGAGGAGGTTCTCCTTGGGGACGCGCACGTCGTGGAAGAACAGCTCGGCCGTGTCCTGCGCCTTCTGGCCGATCTTGTCGAGGTTGCGGCCCCGCTCGAAGCCCGCCATGCCGCGCTCGACAACCAGCAGACTCAGGCCGTGTGCGCCACCCTCCGGTGTCGTCCTGGCGACGACGATGACGAGGTCGGCGAGGATCCCGTTGGAGATGAACGTCTTCGAGCCGTTGAGCAGCCAGTGGTCGCCCTGGTCCTCGGCCGTGGTCCGTATCGCCTGGAGGTCCGATCCGGCGCCGGGTTCCGTCATGGCGATGGCGGTGATCGTCTCGCCCGAGCAGAAGCCCGGCAGCCAGCGGCGCTTTTGCTCGTCGGTGGCAAGGGCGGTGAGATACGGGCCGACGATGTCGTTGTGCAGCCCTACGGCCAGGCCGGCGGCGCCCGCGCGGGTGAACTCCTCGGCGAGCACCGCGGCATGGCGGAAGTCGGCCTCTCCCCCGCCGCCGTACTCCTCGGGAACGGCCAGGCCCAGCAGGCCCTGTCTGCCCGCGGCCAGCCACGCCTCCCGGGAGACGATGCCGTCCTGCTCCCACTGCGCGTAGTACGGCTCGACTTCCTTGGCCAGGAAGGCGCGGACCGTCTGGCGGAACGCCTCGTGGTCCTCGGTGAAGATCTGACGCTTCATGGCGTGGGCTGCTCTCCTCGGGGCGTTCCGGCCGGCGGGACGGGGGCGCGGGGCGGCGCTGCGGAGGCGTCCGCGGATTCGGCGGCGGCGGGTGCCGCCAGGGCCGGGAGGTCCCAGTCACGGGCGACCTCGGCCGCGTGCGCGCCGGGCTGGGCCGGTCCGCGGGTGACTCCGGTGGGCGTTCCGGAGAAGCGGGGCGCGGGAGCGGGCTGGGTGATTCCGCTGTGCCGGATGAAGGTGCCGCGCGCGGCCAGGTGGGGGTGCTCCGGCGCTTCGGTCAGGGAGAGCACGGGGGCCACACAGGCGTCCGTCCCCTGGAAGACCTCCGTCCACTCCCGACGGGTACGGGAGGCGAACCTGGCGGCGATGGCCTCGCGGAGCGCCCCCCAGGAGGCAGGATCGCCCCGAAGCGGTGCCTCCCGCTCGATGCCGAGGAGATGCATGAACTCCTCGTAGAACTTGCGCTCCAGCGCGCCCACCGCCATGAAGCCGCCGTCGGAGGTGGCATAGGTGCCGTAGAACGGGCAGCCGCCGTCCAGCAGGTTGGCGGCCCGACTGTCCTGCCACGCGCCCGCCGCGACCATGCCCTGGATCATGGCCGTCAGATGGCTGGTGCCGTCCACGATCGCCGCGTCGACCACTTGCCCCGCACCCTCCGGGAGCCCCGCGTGGCGGAGCGCGGACAGGATGCCGATGACGAGATACAGCGAGCCTCCCGCGTAGTCGCCGAGGAGGTTGGCGGGTGCGACGGGCGGCCCTTCCGCGGCGCCGGTCATGCCCAGTGCTCCGGTGACGGCGATGTACGCGATGTCGTGGCCCGCGCGCTGCGCGAGCGGGCCCTCCTGGCCCCATCCGGTCATGCGGCCGTACACGAGCCGGGGGTTGCGGGCGAGGCAGACCTCGGGGCCCACGCCGAGGCGCTCGGCCACCCCGGGCCTGAATCCCTCGATGAGCACGTCGGCACGCCCGGCCATCGAGAGCACCGCCTCGACCCCCGAGGGCTGCTTGAGGTCGAGGACGACCGAGCGCTTGTTCCGGTTGGTGACGTCGTGCCGGGGCGAGGCTGCGAGGCTGCCGCCGCCGGGCCTGTCGACGCGGACGACGTCGGCGCCCATGTCGGCGAGTGTCATCGCGGCGAAGGGCCCGGGGCCGATGCCGGCCAACTCCACCACGCGCACACCCGCCAGCGGTCCGGCTGCCGTCATCGAGCCCCCAGTGATGTGACACAACTGATGTAACACCAGGAATGCTAGGAACGGCTCCCCCATTCCACAAGCCCCCGAAGCCCGGAGCGCGCGGACCCCGGCGGCACGGGCCGCGGCGGGCGTCCGGGAGGGCGCACGGCATGGCGCGCGTCCGGATGCGGGCCGCAACACCGGGTCACTCAGGAGGAGTTGGCGAGAAACCCCGGCCACCAAAAGCCATGGCCGTATCCCGCCAGCGGACACCCCACCGCGGGACGGAACCTGGGACACATGGAATCGATATACGACATACGGGCCATCGCCCCTCGGGTGCTGAACGAACTGCGCGTCAAGGACGACGCCGGAGCGCCGCCGCGCCGAGTCGCGGACACCGACGGCGGCAGCCCGCTGCGCTGCTGCATGGAGCGGAGCAAGCCGGGCGAGACCCTCGCCTTCGTCTCCTACGCCCCGCTGCGCAGATGGGCCCGCGAGACCGGGGCCGACCCCGGCGCCTACGACGAGGTGGGGCCGGTCTTCGTCCACCCGCTCGACTGCGGCGGCCGGCGCGGACCCACCGGCTCCTTTCCGGAGGCGATGCGGGGCGAGCGCCGCACGCTGCGCGCTTATTCGGCGCGGGGCTGCATCCTCGGCGGCCTGCTGCTCGACGGGAGTCAGGAGCGGACGCCCACGATCGAGGAAGGCCTGGCCGAGCTGTACGCGGATCCGCGCGTTGCCGCGGTGCACGTACGGGCGGTGGAGTTCGGCTGCTTCCTCGTCGAGACGCGGCGCGCCGTTCCCCCGGGAGGGGGATGGACAGCGGAATGACGTGGTGCGTAAAGTTGCGTGAAAGCGAGCAGTTTCACGCACTTTCACGCAGGGGGCTGAGGGCCCCCGGACCCGGAGGGGGTGCCCGCACATGGGCGAGACGTCATACATGGAGCAGGAGTTGCGCAGCCAGCCCGATACCTGGCGTGCGGCGGCCAGGATCGGCGCGGGAGAGAACCCGCTCCCGGTGGCGGGTGCGCGGGTGGCGGTGATCGGCTGCGGGACATCGTGGTTCATGGCGCAGGCGTACGCCGCTCTGCGCGAGAGCGCGGGCCTGGGGGTGACGGACCCGTTCGCGGCGTCCGAGGCGTTCCTCGGCAAGGCCCGGGGCTACGACGCGGTCGTCGCGATCACCCGCTCCGGCACCACGACGGAGGTGCTGCGCGTCCTGGAGGCGGTAAAGGGCCACGTCCCGACGGTCACGGTGCTGGGTGACCCGGACACCCCTGCCACCCCGCTCTCGGACGAGACGGTCTCGCTCCCGTTCGCCGACGAGAAGTCGGTGGTTCAGACCCGCTTCGCGACCTCGGCCCTCGCGCTGCTGCGCGCGCACCTGGGCGAGGATCTCGCCGAGGCGGTCCGGGACGCGGAGTCGGCGCTCAAGGCCCCGGTGGAGAAGGAGTGGGTGGACGCCGAGCAGTTCTCCTTCCTCGGCACCGGCTGGACCTACGGCCTCGCCAACGAGGCGGCCCTGAAGATGCGAGAGGCGTCCCAGAGCTGGACGGAGTCCTATCCCGCCATGGAATACCGCCATGGCCCGATAGCGATCGCCGCCCCGGGCAGGGTCACCTGGCTGTTCGGAGAGGCCCCGGAGGGACTGGAGGGGGATGTGACCGCCACCGGCGCCCGGTTCGTGTGCCACGCGCGTGATCCGCTGGCCGATCTGGTCCTGGTGCAGCGGGTCGCACTGGAGCGGGCGCGGGCCCGTGGGCTCGACCCGGACAACCCGCGCAGCCTCACCCGCTCGGTGATGCTGGACGGCTGAGCGGAAGCCTGATCCTCCGAGGGGTCGCCGGGGCCGACGCTGAGCCCGGCGCCCCTGGGCGGGCCGCTCCGGCGCCTCACCGACCCAGCCCGTCACCCCGCGCCGACTCGGACCGCGCGACAGGTCGCCATCCCTCCGCCGACTCACCACCGCCCCAGCCGCCGCTCAAGGGAGCCCAGGACCATGCCTCTCGTCTCCACCGCTTCGATCCTCGCTGACGCCCGTGCGGCAGGTTCCGGTGCCGCCGCCTTCAACGTCATTCATCTGGAGACCGCCGAGGCGCTGGTCGCCGCCGCCGACCGGACGAGCACTCCTCTCATCCTCCAGATCAGCGAGAACTGCGTGCGCTATCACGGCAGTCTGCTGCCCGTTACCCGTGCGACCCTGGCCCTCGCCGAGGCGGCGCGCACAGGCGTCTCCGTGCACCTGGACCACGTCACCGACGCGGAGTTGGTGTGGCAGGGGGTCGAGGCCGGTGTGGGCTCGGTGATGATCGACGCCTCCACGCTGCCGTACGAGCAGAACGTGAGCACGACAGCGCGGCTGACGTCCTGGTGCCACGACCGGGATGTGTTCGTGGAAGCCGAGTTGGGCGAGGTCGGGGGCAAGGACGGGGTGCACGCGCCGGGGGTGCGAACGGATCCCGACGAGGCACTGGAGTTCGTGGCCGCCACCGGGGTGGACGCCCTGGCCGTCGCCGTCGGCTCCTCCCACGCGATGCGGGAGCGCACCGCGAAGCTGGACCTGGAGCTGATCCGGCGGCTGCGTGAGAAACTGCCCGTTCCGCTGGTGCTGCACGGTTCGTCGGGCGTGCCGGACGAAGAGCTGTGGCAGGCGATCACTGCGGGCATGACCAAGATCAACATATCGACTCACCTCGTGTCGGTCTTCACCCAGGGCCTGCGTAAGGTGCTGGATGCCGACCGAGCGCTCATCGACTCGCGCAAGTACATCGCCCCGGCGCGGGACGCGGTCACGGACGAGGCCGCACGGCTCTTGGGGGTGCTCGGGGGCAAGGGAGCGGGGGAAGGAGAGGAAGCCGGGTGAAGCGCCACGAGCGGATGAACGCGCTGCTGGAACTGCTGGGGCAGCGCGGCAGCCTGGAGGTCGAGGAAGCGGCCACGGCGCTGGAGGTCTCGGCGGCGACCATGCGCCGCGACATGGACGCGCTGGCGGAGCAGCAGTTGCTCACCCGTACACGGGGCGGAGCCGTGCTGAGCGCCGTGACCTACGACCTGCCGATCCGCTACAAGCGGGGTCACCACACAGCGGCCAAGGAAGCGCTCGCCAGGACGGCCGCCGCGATGGTCGAGCGGGGCAGCGTGATCGGCCTGAGCGGCGGGACGACCACCACGGAGATCGCCCGCGCTCTGGCGACCCGCGCCGACCTGGCCGAGCCCGGTCCGCAGCCGCATCTGACCATCGTGACCAACGCACTGAACATCGCCAATGAGCTGGCCGTGCGGCCACAGATCAAGACCGTGCTGACAGGCGGCGTAGCGCACTCCAGAACGTTCGAACTCACCGGACCGTACAGCGAACTGATGCTGCGCCAGGTCTCCGTCGACCTGGCCTTCATCGGGGCCAACGGAATGGACCCTCAGACGGGAGCCACGGTCCACGACGAGGCCGAAGCACGCATCAACGGCCTGATGGCGGAGCGGGCCGAGCGGGCCGTGGTGGTCACCGACTCCTCCAAGGTCGGCGTTCGCTGCTTCGCGCGCATCGGTGGGGCGGAGGTCTTCAGCACCTTCCTCACGGACACGGGCATTCCGGGGCCGGTGCGGCGGGAGTTCGAAGAGCGCGGGCTGCGGGTGGTGCTGGCCGAGGAGGGGCCGACGGAGGCCGGAGACAAAGGGGACAGTAAGCAGGCAGGCAACGGCAGAGTCCTCGGCTAGGGCGTGGCCGACGGATCATGCGTGCCCGGCGCGGGTGCGAGTCCCGAAGGGGCGCGGGGAACCGCGCGACAAGCCCACAACCCACCCGCACCCTGCACAGCACAGGCAGGGGCACCCCCTGCTCAGCACCAAGAGAGAGGGCAACAGAAAGATCCGCCGGACAGGCCGTAGCGGCGGCTGACGACTGCCGAGACAGCCGAGGTTGCGGACAGTGAAAGGGGTCGTCGTCGGGGTTGCCGAGCACCGGGTGGGTGCGGGGTGTGAGGTGTGGTGACGTGGTGGGGGTGGCGGGGCGACACTGTCCTGACGTGATGTCAGGACAGTTGGGAGGGTCCCGCATGTACCCCGGAGTCCACGCGTCCGCACATCCCGACAAGCCGGCCGTCATCTCCGCGCGTACCGGCGAGGCGCTCACCTACGGGCAGTTGGAGGAGCGCTCCGTCCGGCTCGCGAACCGGCTGCGCTCGGCAGGCCTGCGTCCGGGTGACCATCTCGCGCTGCTCTCCGACAACGACGCCCGCTGCCTGGAGGTCTACTGGGCGGCGATGCGCTCGGGGCTGTATCTGACCTCGGTCAACAGCCACCTCACGGCCGAGGAGGCCGCGTACATCGTGGGTGACTGCGGGGCACGCGCGCTCATTGTCTCCGCGTCGCTCACCGACCTGGCGAACGCGCTGGTACCGGTCACCCCGGAGATCGAGCTGCGCCTGTCCTACGGGAGGGCGAGAGGGGGTTCCAAAGGGAGTTCGAGGGGAAGTTCCAGCGGGAGCCCGAGCGGGAGCCGGCGTCAGCCGGACCACGCACTCCGCGGGGACGGCGAGCACCCCAAAGGCTACGAGGACTACGAGGCAGCACTCGCCGCGGCCTCGCCCACCGCGCCCGAACACCAGCCCCGCGGCGCCGACATGCTCTACTCCTCCGGCACCACCGGGCGCCCCAAGGGCGTCCAGCCCGCCCTCTCCGGTGAGGACATCACCCGCACACCGTCCATTTACACAGCGCTCTTCGCCCCGCTCTACGGCTTCGACACGGAGACCGTCTACCTCTCCCCCGCTCCCCTCTACCACGCGGCCCCGCTGCGCTTCTGCGGCGTGGTGACGGCGACGGGCGGGACGGTAGTCCTGATGGACACCTTCGACGCGGAACGGTCGCTGGCCTTGATCGAAGGGTATGGCGTCACCCACAGCCAGTGGGTGCCGACGATGTTCGTCCGAATGCTGAAGCTGCCCGCGCAGGTCGCACAGCGCTACGCCCTCTCCTCGCTCCGGGTCGCGATCCACGCCGCCGCGCCCTGTCCGACGGAGGTGAAGCGCCGGATGCTGGAGTGGTGGGGGCCGGTGCTGTACGAGTACTACTCCTCGACCGAGGGCAACGGACTGACCGCCATCACCCCGCAGGAGTGGCTGCGCAAGCCCGGCTCGGTCGGCCGGTCGGTGCTCGGCGATCTGCGCGTCTGTGGCGAGGACGGCACCGAACTGCCGCCCGGAGCCACAGGGACCGTCTATTTCGCCCGCGAGGAGCGGCCGTTCGCCTACCACAACGACCCCGAGCGCACCGCCGAGGCCCAGCACCCGCACCACCCGGGCTGGACCACCACCGGCGACATCGGCCATGTCGACGAGGACGGCTATCTCTTCCTCACCGACCGCAAGGCTTTCACCATCATCTCCGGCGGGGTGAACATCTATCCGCAGGAGATCGAGAACTGTCTCACCCTCCATCCCAAGGTCGCCGATGTGGCCGTGGTGGGGGTACCGGATGCGGAGATGGGGGAAGCGGTGCGCGCGGTGGTCCAGCCGGAGCCGGAGGCCGTACCCGGGGCCGAGCTTGAGCGGGAGCTGCTGGCGTATGTACGGGGGCGCATCGCGCGGTACAAGGTGCCGCGCGCCGTGGAGTTCACCGACCAGCTGCCCCGTACGCCCACCGGCAAGCTCGCCAAGGGCACGCTGCGCGAGCGTCTGAGCGCGGGCGAGCGTCCGAGCGCGCGCGAGCGTCTGAGCGCGGGCGAGCCGCCGGCCGCCAGGCCGTCCGAACGGCGCGGACCTTAGTCCGCGGTCCAGGCGAGCGGTGCGCCCGTGGTCCTCTCCAGGGAGGCGAAGACGATCCCGGCGACGGAGGCGGCCCGGCTCAACGCACCGCTGCCGCCCAAGTGCTGCTCTCCACCTGTGCGGCGGCCGGGTTCAGCCCTCGCGTAGTCCATGCCCCGGTCGGCTGGACGGCCGTCGCTTCCCTGCTCGCCCACGGTCCGGTATCTGCCTGATCCCCCCGCCTGGCCCCGTGCCCGTCCGCGCCTCCCGTCGTCCGCTCCTCGGAGCCAGAGCCAGAGCCAGAGCCAGAACCAGAACCAGGGCCAGGGCCAGAGGCAGGAACGCGGACGGTCGGCCGAGCGGGACGGCCAGGGCGGGGTGACCCGTAACGCGTGACCCGTGCCCCCTGCCCCGTCGCCCGTGGCCGGCCCTTCGTCCCGCGCGTTACGGCCGTAGGGCCTCCAGTCGCGCGATCCTGCCCTGTTCCCCCGCCGCCCAGCAGCCCAGGTCCGAGGCGCAGTCGACGGTGTCGTAGGAGCCCTGGTCGAACGTGCTCCAGCTGCGCCCGCCGTCCAGAGTGAGGTCCGAGCCGGTGGGGCCGACTGCCAGTGCGCTGTGCCGGGTGTGGGGCAGCCAGCCGACTCCTGAGCGGTACTCAGGAACGGGGTGCGCGCTCGGCTTCCACGCCCTGCCGCCGTCCCCGGAGGTGGCGGAGGCGTTCGGGGAGGGCTCGCCCGGTTCGTAGTCTCCGCCGACGGCCAGGCCATGGCGGGCGTCCCGGAAGGCGAGCGCGAACACTCCACGCGCGGGCTCGGCCGCCGGGAGGGGGGTGGTGCTCACGCTCCAGTGGCGGCCCCGGTCGGTGGTGCGGAAGACCCGCGACGTGTCGCCCCCGCCGGTGGCGAACCAGGCGTTCCGGCCGCCGGAACTGGTGAGGCACTGCCCGCTCGCCGCGAAGTTCGTCTCGCCCTTTCGCGCTGCGGGCATGCCGTCCGACGGCACGAGGTGCCAGCTGCGCCCGCCGTCGCGCGTCGCGAGTATCCGGAACTTGCCGTCGACCGGGTCGCCGACGACGAGCCCGTTGCGGTGGTCGAAGAATGTGACGCAGTTGTAGAAGGCGGCCGGATCGTCGTTGCGGAAGGTCTCGCGCCAGTGGACACCGCCGTCCTCGGTACGGAAGACGCGCGAGGCGTCCCCTTCGCCGATCGCGAGGACGACGGCGCCGCGCGTGCCGAACGTCTCGATGTCGCGCAGCTCCAGACCGGCGGCCCCGGAGGGGGACACGTCGCTCCAGGTCCTGCCGCCGTCCGCGGTGCGCAGCACCGTGCCGCCGCTGCCCGCCACCCAGGCGGCCGAGCGGCTCACGGCCGACAGGCCCCGGAACCTGGAGCGGCTCCCGCTGTCCTTGAGCGACCATCCCGGCGACCGCGCAAGCTGTCCGGCCCGCGCCGCTGCCCCCTCCGGCGTCCGCACCGCCGTCCGCTTCGGCGGCTCGGCCGTGGCAGCCGTAGAGGCCGTGGCGGACATGGCGGGCGTGGCGGGCGAGCCCGCGTGCGGCACCGCGGACGTACCGGAGTACGGCGCGGCCCGCGTCCCGGCGTGCCCTTCCGCGGCGGCCTGCGCCGGAACGGGCGCACTGCCGAGCGCCGCGCACACGGCTGCCCCGCAGAGCGTGAGAGCCCACACCCGTCTCATCGTCCCCACCCCTTCCCTCGCCCCTGTCGGCCGCCGCAACCTAGCCCACTACCGCCCCGTCGTCACCAGCTCTCGCGCCCTCGGTGCCAAAATGCGCGACATGGATCAGTTTTCACCGGCTGGAGAGCCCGGGGCGGGGCAGAACGTCGCTGCGGGCGAGGGTGTGACGGAGGCCGAAGGAGCGGCCGTGAGCAGGGCTCAAGGGCCGCTGGCAGGCGAGGCGGGGTTCGATTTCGACATCGAGTTCGAGACCCGGCACGCACCTGCTGTGACCGGTGCGCAACAGCAGCCTGGCACCGCCCAGGCGTGGGCGGCGCTCGGCGGCGACCCCGCGCTCCTGGGGCGCGTCTCGCGCCACCGCCGCCCAGGACCGCTCCCCTCGGCGCTGCCCGTGCTGGAGCTGGCCGCGTCCACGGTGGCGGCCTGTTCGCTGGCGGCGGCCGAGTTCTCCTGTGTACGTGCGCGCAGCGCGCTGCTGCCTGCGGTACGTGTGGACGACGGTGCGGTGGCCGCGGCCTTCCGCAGCGACCGCCTGGTGCGTATCGACGGCAGGGATCCGGTGACGTTCGCACCGCTCTCCCGCTTCTGGCGCGCGGCGGACGGCTGGGTGCGCACCCACGCCAACTATCCCCACCACCGCTCCCGTCTGCTCTCCGCCCTCGGTCAGGCCGATTCCGGCCCGGACAGCGACGAGGCGGCGGGCGAACGGCTGACGGCCGTCCTGGCCGAGCGGCCCGCCAGGGACATCGAGGAGACCGTCTACGCCGCGGGCGGGCTGGCCGTCGCCGTCCGTACGCCCGAGGAGTGGGCGGCGCACCCACAGCGCGAGGCCGTGGCCACGACACCGCTCGTGGCCACCAGCCGACTGGACTCGGCGCGGCCCCTGCCGCTCAACGGGCAGCCGGGGCCCGGCGGCCTGCAAGGGCTGCGCGTCCTGGACCTGACCCGTGTGCTGGCCGGGCCGGTCGCCACGCGCACGCTCGCGCTCCTGGGCGCCGACGTCCTCCGCATCGACGCGCCGGAGCGGCCCGAGCTCCTGGACACCCACGCGGACACGGACCTCGGCAAGCGCTCCACGCTCCTGGACCTGTCCACCCGTGCGGGCCAGACGACGTTCGAGGAACTTCTGGCCTCGGCCCATGTGGTGGTGACCGGATACCGGCCCGGTGCGCTGGACCGCTTCGGGCTGGCGCCGGAGTCCCTGATGGATCGCCGCCCCGGCCTGGTGGTGGGCCAGTTGTGCGCATGGGGCACGGTCGGGCCGTGGCAGCGCAGGCGCGGCTTCGACAGCCTGGTGCAGGCGGCCTCCGGCATCGCCCTCATCGAGGCGGGGACGGCGAAGACGCGGACGGGCGGCGACGCACCGGATGAAGCACGGAACGGGAACGCGGGCCCGGACCGCGCACCGGGTGCGCTGCCCACGCAGGCCCTCGACCACGGCTCCGGCTATCTGCTCGCCGCGGGGCTGTTGCGCGCCCTGACGGAACAGCGCACGGGTACGGCGGGCTCCCGGCTGGTGCGGCTCGCCCTGGCGCGTACGGCGCTCTGGCTGCTGGAGGAACTCCCGGCGGAACCGGGCCGTACGGGTGACCGCAGCTCCGCGTCGTCCCTGGCCGCCTCAATGGGGAACAGCGCGGACGGCGCAACCGGCGCGTCCGCGGCGAGCGGTACGTCCGCGACGAGCGGTGCGTTCGATCCGGCGCCGTGGCTGACGGAGGCCGACAGTCCGCTGGGGCGCCTGCGGTACGCGCTGCCCGCGGTCGGTTTCGGTCCGCCCGATTCCGCCGCACCGGATGCTGCGACTTCTGCCGCCGAGGCATCGGACACCACGCGCAGCCCCGGGGACTGGGCACGGGTCACAGGTATCGCGGGCGGGGACCAGGCCGTCTGGCTCTGATCCCGCACCCGGGCCGGTCCCGTGCCACAGGGTCGGGACCCGCAGGGCCAGGACCCGCAGGGCCAGGGCACCCCGCTCCGGGCTCGGGGTGGGGCTGGAGAGAGGGCCGGGAGCCGTGGCAGGGCGCTGACGGCCCGCCATACATCGTGTGTGCGGGCCCTGGAGCCTGCGAGCGTGCGCGGCGAAGCGCCCTCACTCCAGGGACTTGCCCTTCCGGCCGCCCTCCCCCAGTTCGTCGTTTCTGGCCCGCTTGCGCTCGACCCCGACGCCGCCCCAGATGGCGAATCCGGTGATCACGACGCGGGGCGCGCCGGGCGTGCCCGGCGAGGACGCGTAGGAGTCGAAGCCGCCCATGATGCCCACGCCACGCACCTCGACCTCGATGTCGCCCGGCACCAGCACCTGCACTCCACCCCAGAAGGCGAAGCAGCGGATGACGACCTCGCGGTCCTCGAAGCGGGCCTCGCGCAGGTCGAGCTGCCCGCCGCCCATCACTCCGAGGGCGGTGAAGACGCGCGGCACCGTCCAGCTGCCCTTGCGGCTGAACCCGCCCAGGAAGCCGAGGCCCCAGCGCGAGGTCGGGGCGCCGCCGATGCGCTCGGCCCAGCGCCGCCGCACAGCCGGGACCGCGGCATCCTGCGCACCGGATGGTGCAAGGGAAGCACCTACGCCACCCTGGGCCTCCGGGGACGGCAGGTCCCTGACGAGCTTCACCAACTGCACGTTGGTGCGGGCACGGTAGGCCGCGTCCAGGCGTTCCTGGAACTCGCCCATGTCGAGCCGCCCTTCGGCCAGGGCGTCGCGCAGCACCTCGGCCGTCTGCTCACGCTCGGCGTCCGATGCCCTGATCTCGGGCAACTCGTCTGTCATGCCCGCAGCTTACGTGGACGTCATGACAGGTGCCGAGCCTTGTGCCGATCCGTGACCCCGGCCCTGGCAGGGGCTGGAAACGGCCGTGTCCAGGGTCGGGGGGCGGGTCAGGGTCGGAGGGGGGCGGGTCGGGGTCCGGGGGTCAGATTCCGCCGGGGAAGCCCAGCATCCACTCACCCAGCAGTACGAGCGCGAAGCCGAGCCCCAGCACCGCTGTCGCGACACGCGTGCGCCCCCTGCGGCTGAGCACGATGGCCGTGCCCGAGAGGGTGAGCGCGATGCCGTAGAAGCCCACGGTGAGCACCGAGGGCGCCGACCCCAAGCGTATGAACAGAGCGACGGCCACGACGAGCATGACGACGGCGGAGAGCACTATCCGCACCCGCCGCGCCTGGCGCGGGGTCAGGGACGGCCGGTCCTCCTGGCCGTCCTGATCGTCTCCGTTTCCGTGCGGCTCCTCGTCCTCGCGCGGCGACTCGCCCTCGCGCGGTCCGGCGCCAGTATCCGTTCCGGCATCCGCAGGAGTATCCGCTCCGACGTCCGCGGCGGTATCCAGCTCCGCATCCGCATCGGAATCCGGCCTGGCATCCGCGTCGGTATCCGGTCCTGCGCCTACCTCCGGCCCGGCATCCGGCCCGGCATCCGGGCGCGCTTTCGTGGAGGGATCCGGCTGCGTGCCCGGACGCGGATTGTCGCCCTCGGGGGGCTGCGGCTCTCCGTCCGCGTGCGGCGGGTCTTCCGTGCGGACGCGGGGGGCTGGGGAGGAGGGCGAGTTGGCTTCCGGCATGCACCGGAGCGTATCTGTCCCCGGTGTCGCACGGCAGCCTCGGCCGTCACTCCCCGCCCGTCACTCCTCGGCGGCCTGACCCTTCTTGCCACCCGCCCAGGTGCGCAGCGAGTCCCGGTTGTCGAAATCGCCGAGGTTGGTGTCGATCGGGCTGCTTGTGTACTGGTGGAAGCGCCACCGGTGCTTGATGCCCGGCTCGCCCGGCTTGCCGTTGTAGTGCGCGATCCACAGACCGTCACCCGCGAACGAGGTCTTGTCCTTGTTCAGCCAGAAGTCGACGTTGCAGTAGAGCAGAACCTTGTGGTCAGGAGCCTTGTCCTGGACGTACTTGATCCACTCGTCCTTGTCGTCGTTGCTGACCTTCGCGTCCTCCCAGTCCAGCACGAGCATGTCGCCCGCGACGAGGTTGATCTTCGAAAGGAAGTAGTCGGCCTGGGCCTTCATGCTGCCGGACCGCACGAAGTGGTAAAAGCCGGTGACCAGTCCCGCGTCCCGTGCGGTCTTGCGTTGCGCGACCCATTTCGGGTTGGTGTAGGACTTGCCTTCCGTGATCTTGATGAAGACGAACTCGATGCCCCTCGTGCTGTAGTCCTCCGGCTGGTACGAGGCAACATCGATTCCCTTGATCATAACTGTGCTCCACCCTCTCCCTGTTCACTCTCTGGTGCCATGCTGGTTACGCTTAGATACCCGCTAGGACATCCAACGTACCGTCGTGCGCCCTTTGGATGCACGGAAGTTGTTGCACGGGGTGACTGTTACGGGAGCTGGTCACCGCCCCTCATCGAGATCACCGAGGGCAGCGCGCTCCGCGTACACCTTTTCTCTCCCTTTCGGCAGTCTCGCCCGGCGGGCCCGGCGTTGGCAGAATCAGCCCCGAACGTGCACCGCTCCTCCGGGGCGGAACAACTCCCCGGAACGTCCCCGGGAGTGTCCCCGGAAGAGTTCCGCGCCCGGGATCCGCGCCCGGGATTCCGAGCGCAAATTCCGCTGGCACATTCCGCCGAAAGCACTGCCGGAAAGGAATAGGTGGCACATGAAGTTCAGTTACGCGATGCTCCCCGACTACCCGCTCCAGGAGTCGCTCGCCTCGATCAGGCTCGCCGACGAGTTGGGTTTCCACGCCTGCTACGCCGCGGATGAGACCTGGCACAAGGACATGTGGCTGCTCTTCGCCGCGGCGGCCGGCCAGACCCGGCGCATCCGCTTCGGCCCCAGCGTCACCCCGGTCACCTTGCGGGAGCCCTCCCTCATCGCGCAGGCCGTCGCCACGTTGGACGAGCTGTCGGACGGCCGGGCCGAAGCCGTGCTCTCCAGTGGCAACTTCGGGCTGCTCGCGCAGTACGGCATCGACTGGACCCGCACCAAGCCCCTCTCCCGCACGAAGGAAGCGCTCAGCGTCATACGCACGCTGCTGGATGAGGGCGCTCTCACGCGGGAGGGAGAGTTCTACTCGTACAAGGGGCTCTTCACCTTCGCGCGCCCCGTCCAGGAGCGGGTCCCCCTCAAGCTCGGCGCGATGCGCGGGCCCAGGTCGTTCGAGGCCGCCGGGGAGCTGTCGGACGGCTGCCACCACGCGCTCAGTTACACCCGCGCCGCCTACGACTACGCCGTCCAGCACATCAAGGCGGGCGCGGAGCGGGTGGGCAAGGACTGGAAAGCGCTGGACATCGGCGCCTGGGTGGTCTTCGCGACCGGCCCGGACTCGGCCGCCGCCAAGGACGCGGCCCGCAGCATGGTCGGCATCTACGCCTCGTCCATGCCGGAGGAGCAGCTCATCAGGAACGGCGTGGATCCGGCCGAGGTCAAACCGGTCATCGACGCGATCGGCGCGGGCGATCTCGCGCGCGGCATCGAGCTGACCACCCCCTCGCTCGCGGAACGGCTCTCGGTTTCCGGCACGCCGGAGGAGTGCGCCGAGAAGATCCGCAGCGAGATCGCCCCGGCAGGCGTCAACCACATGATCTGCGCCCTCACGGACCGCACCCTTGTCAGGGCCTTCACCGGGCGGGATCTGGAGGGCGTGGCGGATGTGAACACGCAGCTCAGGCTGATCCACGACCAGATCATGCCCGCCTTCGCCTGAGACGCCGGCGGGCGTCCGGCCCGGCCCCGCGACCGGTGGGGTACGACCAGGTTGCCTGCCCGGCCTCTGCGCCCTGGCCAGGCGGCAGAGGCCGGGCATGACCGTGTCCGGCGCGTCAGGATTCGCGGCGTGCGTGGCAAAGGCGCAAGATCGGGTACTGCGACACTTGCCCTGCGGGACTTCCCGGGGCTCCCGGGGCTTCTCCCCGGGCTCGGGGCACCCGCAGCGAACGCACGACCGTTTGACGTTACGGAGAGGGATCATCGTGGCCACCACACGCAACGCGCACACCGTCTGGAACGGCAATCTCACCGAGGGGTCCGGGGTCGTCACCTTCGACTCCTCCGGCATCGGCGACCAGCCGGTGTCCTGGCCCGCGCGCTCCGCGGAGCCGGGCGGCAAGACCAGCCCCGAGGAACTGATCGCCGCGGCGCATTCGAGCTGCTTCTCCATGGCGCTGTCCAACGGGCTGAACGGCGCGGGCACCCCGCCCACCCAGCTGACGACGCGGGCCGCCGTGACCCTCCAGCCGGGCACCGGCATCACCGGTATCCACCTGACCGTCGAGGGCGAGGTGCCGGGCATCGACCAGGCCGCGTTCGCCTCGGCGGCCGAGGACGCCGCCAAGAACTGCCCGGTCAGCCAGGCGCTCGCGGGCACCACGATCACCCACGAGGCCAAGCTCGTCTGACCTGCGGGCCGCCCGGCCCGTCCGTACGATTCCGCTCCGGAGAGGCACCATGCCGGAACTTCCCGAAGTCGAGGCCCTGAAGGGCTTTTTGAGCGAGCGGCTGACGGGCCGCGCCGTCCGCCGCGTCATGCCGGTGGCGGTGAACGTATTGAAGACGTACGACCCGCCGTTCAGCGCCCTGGAGGGGCGGACGTTCACCGGGGTGGCGCGGCACGGCAAGTTCCTGGATCTGGAGCTGGGGGACGGGAACGGGAACGGGAACCAAAAGGGGCAGGAGCAGGAGGGGGACGGTCTGCATCTGATCGTCCATCTCGCCAGGGCGGGCTGGCTGCGGTGGCAGGACACACTGCCCGCCACGCCGCCCCGTCCTGGCAAAGGCCCGCTGGCCCTCCGGCTCGAACTGGCCGGAGGGCAGGGCGGTTTCGACCTCACCGAGGCAGGGACCCAGAAGCGGCTCGCGGTCCATCTCGTACGCGATCCGTCCGAGGTGCCCGGGATCGCGCGGCTGGGTCCCGATCCCCTCTCGCCCGAGTTCGACCGCGAGGCCTTCGGGGCGCTGTTGGAAGGCAGGCGCCAGCAGATCAAGGGTCTGCTGCGGGACCAGTCGGTCGTCTCCGGGGTGGGCAACGCCTATTCGGACGAGATCCTGCACGCCGCCAAGATGTCGCCCTTCAAGCTCGCGGCGGATCTCACGGACGAGGAGACCGACCAGCTCTATTCCGCGCTCACCAGCACGCTCGGTGCCGCCGTCGAACGGGCGCGCGGGCTGTCGGCGGCCGAGCTGAAGGCGGGCAAGCGGCTCGGGCTGCGGGTGCACGGCCGCGCCGGCGAGCCGTGCCCCGTGTGCGGGGACACGATCCGCTCGGTCTCCTTCCGCGACTCGGCCCTGGAGTACTGCCCCGCCTGCCAGACGGGCGGCAAGCCTCTCGCGGACCGGCGGATGTCACGCCTGCTGAAATGAGGGCCGTACCCACGCGAAACTGTCCGGCGGCACGCTCAGCAGCACGCTGTAGGCCGTCTCCCGTGCCGCCCGGACGCGCCGGGCCGCCGAGGCCCGGCGCGTCGCACGGTGTGCACACCCTGGGCGGGTTCGGTACGAGGACGAGCTACGGCTTGCGCAGGACGGCGACCACGTTCTGGCCGCCGAAGCCGAAGGCGTTGACCAAGGCGGTGCGCACGTCCGTCTTGCGCGCGGTGTGCGGGACGTAGTCCAGGTCGCACTCGGGGGGGGGTGGTGGCGAACGCCTCCTGGTAGGTGAGGGTGTGCAGCAGCGGCCAGCCGGGGATCTCGGGGAGCCGGGGCTGCACTCCGGTCGCGAGCACGGCTCCGTCGAAGCGCCGCAGGTCTTCCGCGTCGCCCAGGCCGAGCCGTCTGCCGAGGTGGAGGCGGACGCCGAGGCGGGCGAGTTCGGCGGTGTAGTAGCGCACGGTCGCGCCGAAGTCCTCCTTTCCGGGGACCTGGCGGGCCAGCCGGAACTGGCCGCCCAGCTCGTCCGACGCCTCGAACAGTTCGACCCGGTGGCCGAGCGCGGCCAGCGCCCGTGCTGCCTCCAGCCCGGCGGGGCCGCCGCCGATCACGGCGTAGGAGCGCGGGGTGCCGGCGGGCCGCTCCGGGTAGTCCAGCTCGTGCCCGGCGCGCGGGTTGACCAGGCAGGAGACGCGCTCCTGGCCGAAGGACCTGTCGACGCACGCCTCGTTACAGGCGAGGCAGACGTTGACGAGGTCGCCGCGGCCCGCACGGGACTTGGCGAGCAGTCCGGAGTCGGCGAGGAGCGGGCGGGCCATGGACACGAAGTCGATGCCGCAGCGCAGCAGGCTCTCGGCCTGTTCGAGCCGGTTGACGCGGTTCGAGGCGATGACGGGTACCTCGGGGTGTCCCGCGGCGCACAGGGCCTTCTTGACGGCTTCGGCGTAGCGGGCCCAGGTGCCGGGCGGTACGGCGGACTGGACGGTGGGCACCCGTGACTCGTGCCAGCCCACGCCGATGCCGAGGGCCGCGGCGCCGCCCTCGGCGAGCGCGACGGCGAGCGCGTCGGTCTCCTCCTGGCCGGGGCTGCCGGGCACCAGGTCGGCGCCGGAGATCCGGAACAGGACGGGAAAGTCCTCGCCCGCCGCCGCCCGTACGGCGCGCAGCACCTCCAGCGGGAAGCGGCGGCGGCGTTCGGCGCCGCCGCCCCAGTCGTCCGTGCGCAGGTTGGTGACCGGGGAGAGGAACTGGCTGAGCAGATAGCCCTCGGAGGCCATCACCTCCACCGCGTCGTAGCCGAGTTCGCGTGCGGTCGCGGCGCCGTGCGCGAAGTCCTCGACGGTGCGCAGGATGTCCTCCTCGGTCATCTCGCGGGGCGTGGCACGGGAGAAGCGGCTGTGCACGGGCGAGGGCGCCAGCGGGGTGAGCCCGGTACCGGCGAGCAGCGCGTAGCGGCCGGCGTGGAAGAGCTGGAGGGCGATGGTGCCGCCCTCGTCGTGGACGGCGCGGGCGGCACGGCGCAGCGCCGGGTGGTGCGCGGGGTCGTTGACCAGGCTGTATCCGGGGCCGCCCGCGGCGACGGGGCTGACGGCCGAGCCGCCGGTGACGATGAGTCCGGGGCCGCCGCGGGCCCGTTCGGCGTAGAAGGCGGCGAGGGCGGCTCCGGCGTCCTCCAGGCTCTCCAGGTTGAGGTGCATCGCCCCCATCACGAGGCGGTTCGCGACCTTCAGCGAGCCGATCGCGCC
Source organism: Streptomyces sp. NBC_01775 (assembly GCF_035917675.1). Taxonomy (NCBI): domain Bacteria; kingdom Bacillati; phylum Actinomycetota; class Actinomycetes; order Kitasatosporales; family Streptomycetaceae; genus Streptomyces; species Streptomyces sp. NBC_01775. The sequence continues at coordinate 1,364,075 of NZ_CP109104.1, forward strand.
GGGGCGCAGTACGTGGGCGAACACGCGGGACTCCTCACTGTGTGCGGGCCGGTGCCGGACCCGCCCGCCCGGCAGCGGAGGCGGGCGGGTCCGGCAGGCCGTCATGCGGGCCGCTGAGGGCGTGGCGGGAGCTGGAGTCCGGGTCCCGCGTCGGCGAAGAACGGGGGCGCGACGGCGCTGAGCCCGCCGTCGACGACCAGCGTCTGGCCGGTGACGTACTCCGACTCGGGGGCGAGCAGGAAGGCGAGCACGTCGGCGATCTCCCGTACCGTGCCGGGGCGGCCCTTGGGGATGCGGTCGAGCACCGTCCGCATGTCGGGCATGCCCTGGACGTTGTAGAAGAACTCCAGCGAGTCGGAGTCGATCAGGCCGCCGTTGACCGCGTTGACGTTGACGCCGTAGGGCGCGAACTCCAGTGCCATGTAGCGCACCCAAGCCTCGATGGCCGCCTTCATGGCGCCGAGCGTGGAGTAGGTGGGGTAGGCGCGCACGGAGCCGTAGGAGGAGAGCGTGACGATCCTGCCGCCCTGGTCCATGAGCTTGACCGCCTCTTGCGCGCCGAGCACGAAGGGGCGCAGGTTCATGGCGTAGGAGCGGTCGAGGTGGTGGGGTTTGAGATCGACGATGTTCTTGAAGGCGCTGGCCGCGGCGTTGGAGACGAACCAGTCCAGTCGCCCGCAGCGTCTGGCGACCTCGTCGAAGAGCGCGGTGACACCCTCGGGAGTCTCGATATCCGCCTGTACGGCGAACCCGCTGCCGCCCAGCGCCTCGATGTCGGCGACGGTCTTCTCGGCGAGGTCGGCGTTCTTCTTGTAGTTGACGGCGACGGTCGCCCGGTCGCGGCGGGCCAGGGTCAAGGCCAGCTCCCTGCCGATGCCGCGCGAGGCCCCGGTGATCAGCGCGACCTTTCCGGTCCTGTTGCCACTGGTCTTCCCGGTGTCGCTCGTCTTCCCGGTGCCACTCGTCTTCCCGGTGTCACTCATCGGGCTCCTCCCCGGGCGGTCCGGCGCAGCAGTTCACGGAAGACGACGGTCTTCTGGATCTCGTTGGTGCCCTCTTCGAAGCGCTGGGCGCGTGCGTCGCGGTAGACGCGCTCGATGGGGCTGGTCTTCCAGTAGCCGAGCCCGCCGTGCACCTGGAGCGCCTTGTCGGTGACGCGGGTGAGCATGGACACGGCGGTCATCTTGGCCATGGACCACAGCATGGAGGCGTCCTCGCCGCCCGCCTCGAAGGCGCGCGCCGCGTGCAGGACGAGCTGCTTGGCGGCCTCGATGTCGGCGGCGTTCTCGGCGAGCATGAACTGGACGGCCTGCCGCTCGCTGAGCTTCTTGCCGAAGGTGACGCGGCGTTCGGCGTAGTCGAGCGCGAGCTCCTGGGCGCGCTCGGCCAGCCCGACACAGCTCATTCCGACGGAGATGCGCGAGGGCGTCAGAAAGCCGCCGAGCGCCACGTCCAGGCCCTGGCCCTCCTTGCCGAGGCGGTTGGCCACGGGCACGGGGGCGCGCGAGAAGTGGAGGGAGGCGTGGTCGGTGCCGGTGACCCCCATGGTCCGGGAGGTGTCCTCGACCCGCACGCCCTCGGCGTCCCTGGGCACGAGCAGCGAGACGGTGCCCTCGTGCCCTGTGGTGCCCTCGACGCGGCGGCGAGCAGGTAGTAGTCGCAGCTGACACCGAAGGTGATCAGGTGCTTGTCGCCGGTGAGGTAGTAGGTGTCGCCTTCCCGGACGACGGAGGCGGTGATGTCGGCGCCGGTGCCGTTGCCCGGCTCGGTCAGGGTGAAGGCGATCTTGATGTCGCCCTCGATGGCGGGCAGGACGAACTTCTTGCGCTGCTCCTCGGTGGCGAAGGGGTCCATGGCGCGCCAGATGCCGTTGACGACGTGCACGACCATCCGGAGGGAGCCGTGGGACCGGGAGAAGATCTCCATGAGGCCCATCCACTGGGTGAACGAGAGCCCGTGGCCGCCGTATGCGCGCGGGGCCGCCATCCGCAGGAAGCCCCGCTCGCGCAGTTCGGCCCACAGTTGTCCGGGCACCTGCCCGGTGGCCTCGATCCGCCCGGCCCACTCCTCACCGGGCCCGGTCACCCAGGAGATGACCTGCTCCCGCAGCCGCTCGTACTGTGCGGGCCGACACCTTGCTGCTCACTCACTTGATGTTCTCCGTTTCGGTGCTGGAGCCGAGCCCGGCGGTGCTGGAGCCGAGCCCGGTGGTGCTGGAACCGAGCCCGGAGCCGAGCCCGGCGGTGCTGGGGTCCAGCGCCCGGTCTGTCTCCTGGCGCTGCGGGCGCAGGCCGCGTGCCCGCTCCCGCAGCCGGAACTTCTGGATCTTTCCGGCCTCGTTGCGGGGCAGCGCTCCCGCGAGGATCTCCAGGCGCTCGGGCCAGTACTGCTTGGCCACCTGATGGGCGTCGAGATACTTCTGCATTTCCTCGAACTCCAGCCCGGCGCCGTCGTCTTCGAGAACGACGAAGGCGCAGGCGCGTTCACCGAGCCGCTCGTCCGGCATGGCGACGACGGCCACGTCGGCGACAGCCGGGTGGTCGTGCAGCAGCTGTTCGACCTCGGCGACGGGGATCTTCTCGCCGCCCCTGTTGATGACGTCCTTGACCCGTCCGGTGATCCGCAGGAAGCCGGCGGCGTCGATGGCCGCCAGGCAAGTCTCGGTGGAGCCGAAGGCGCCCAGCACGGTGGTGCCCAGCACCCGGCCGGCGCGCTCGGCCGGCCCGCGCGGCACGGTGGCGCCGGTGGCCACGAAGATCCGCAGGTCCTGGGGCGCCCGCTCGCCGTCCTCGACGGCGCGTAGGAGGTCCGTCAGGAAGGGTGTGGCGGCCTGGACGAAGGTCGCCCGGTGCTCGCGCAGCGACTTCAGTGCCAGGCCCGCGTGCCACTCGGCCTGCACGATCTGCGGGACGCCGAGGACGAGCGCGAGCCACATGCCGTAGAGGAAGCCGGTCTGGTGGGCGAGCGGTGAGGGGATCCAGACGGTGTCGGCGCCGGTGAGCCCGAGGTGGCGGATCTCCATGGACGCGGCGCGGGTGAGCGCTTCGGAGCGCTGGAGGACGCCCTTGGGCTCGCCGGTGGTACCAGAGGTGAACAGGAGCTGGGTGAGGTCTTCAGAGCTGGGAACGCGGGACGTGAGCGCTTCCTCGTCCAGGGGCGTGGCGGCGAGTGCGGACTCCCAGTCGTGCCACTGGATGCGGTCCGCGGTCCCGGCGGTGGCGGGCACCTCGGCGGGCCCGCTCTCCCTGGGCAGGACCACGACGTGTTCGAGCCTGCCGGTGTCCCTCCCGGCGCTGTCCGCGAAGCCCTCGGCGGCCAGCGCGGCGATCTCGGCGGCGTGCCGTCTGCCGCGGAACTCCCCGGGCAGCGGCAGCACTCGGGCGCCGGAGCGGCGCAGTATGAACGCCGTCTCGCGCTCGCGGAAGATCGGCATGATGGGGCAGCACAGGGCCCGCACCCGCACGCAGGCCAGGGCGATGGCGGTGAACTCCGCGCGGTTGGGCAGTTGGAAGGCGACGGCCTCGCCGGGCTGGACCCCGAGCCGCAGCAACAGCGCGGCGATGTGCTCGCCGCGCTCGTGGAGCGCGGACCAGGTGAGCGAGGTGCTGCCGCAGGCCCGTACGTCGACGAGCGCGGTGCCGTCGGGGTCGGACCCGGCACGGCGGGCGACCAGTTCGGGCAGCGTGTGGGTGGCGGCCTCGTCGGGCCGGGATACGTCCGGGGCCTGCCGAGCACGTCCGGTAGCGCGCTTGCCCTCGGCGGCTGTACGTCTGCCGCCCTCGGCGACCATGGGCCCGCCGCCTTCGGCGACCGCACCTCTGCCGCCCTCGACGGTCATGGGGATGCCGAGGGTGTTCATCGATTCCAGGAAGGCCGGGTAGGAGATCCGGTACGCGTGGGGGTAGGTGAGCGTGGTGCGGCCGGAGGCGCGGGAGGCGGCCACGGCCAGGGACATCAGCACCCGGTGGTCGTTGAAGGAGGACAGCCGGGTGCCGACGAGCCGCTTGGCCCCGCCGGCGACCCGCAACGTCTCGCCCTCCAGCTCCAGTTCGCCACCCATGGAGTTGAGCTGGAGCATGGCGGCGGCGCGGTCGGACTCCTTGAGGCGGGTGTGGGCGACGTGCCGGAAGACGGTCTCGCCCTGCGCGAAGGTGCCGAGCGCGGCCAGCACCGGCAGCATGTCGGGCACCTCGCGGCAGTCGACCTCGACGCCCTTGAGGTCGATACCGTCGTGCCGGATGCGGACGCCGCGCCCGGCCGGGTCCAGCTCCAGGGGGATGCCCATGGCCTGGACGAGGTCGAGGAAGTGCGCCTCGGGATGGTCGGCGGGGCTGCCGTGCAGCCTGTTCATGCCGCGCAGCAGCAGGTCGGAGGGGTGGAGCGCGGCGGCGGCGATCCCGAAGGCGGCCGAGCCGATGTCGGGCGGCATCGTCAGCTCGGCCGGGGTTGCCCGCTGGCCGCCCTCGGTCTCGAAGCGCCGCCAGTCCTCGGAGACGTCCACGGCCAGCCCGAACTGCCGCATCATGGCGACGGTCAGCTCCAGGTAGGGCCGTTCGTTCAGCTCGCCCTCGACCTCGATGACGGTGGACCCTGTCGCGAACGGCGCGAGCAGGATCAGCCCGGAGATCCACTGTGAGAGAGTGCCGGCGATGCGGACGTGCCCGCCGGTGGGCCGCTCGGGCCGGACATGGACGGGGGGACAGCCGTCGGCCGACTCCAGTCCGACACCCATGCCGCGCAGCGCGTCCAGCAGGGGGCCGACGGGGCGGCGCTTGAAGTACTTCTGCCCCGTCACGGTCACCGGCCGCTCGGCGAGCGAGGCCAGCCCGATCATGAAGTACAAGGTGGTGCCCGAGCTGCCCGCGGAGACGGCGGAGCGGCGGGGCCGATAGGGGCCGCCGTGTACGACGAAGGAGTCGCCGTCAACCTCGACGCGCGTGCCGAGCCCGCGCAGGAACCGCACCGTGTACTGCACATGCCGGGCGTCGGACAGGCCACGTACCACGCTGGTGCCCTCGGCGAGAGAGGCGAGGATCAGGGCGCGGTGCGCGTGGTACTTGGAGTTGGGGACGCGGACCTCACCGGTCAGCGGCCGGCGGGCCCCTTTGACAAGAAGGTGCATATGTGGCGCTTCCCATACCCGGGTTACGGCACGGCGGGGCGTGCCATGGGCGGATGAAGGACGGTGTACTTCTGGATACTTTGGGCTGATATATGCCGTGCCGATCCTTACGACCGCCCCCGCGGTACGCGCGGAGCCGTGCCGTCCGATCCCCGGACCGCAACCTCACGGAGTAACGCGCGACGAGCCGCTCGCACCGGCCTGACACGGCCTGACGCGGCCTCGCACCGGCCTCGCACGGCGCCGTGCGAGCGACGGAGGGCCGGGAGACGGGACACATGCGGGCAGCACGCGGCGCCCCGCCGTATGTGAGAGGCAGCGGGGCGGCCGGATGGCGGGGGTGGAGTCAGGCGGGTGGAGCCGGGGGGAGCCTGGGGCGGTGGAGCCGGGGTGAAGTGAGGGGCTCAGTTCCCGTCGACGTAGACCCAGGCGCCCTCGTGGCGTACGAAGCGGCTGTGCTCGCTCTGGGTGCCGGACTCCCCGTCAGCCCCGGCGTAGTGGGCCCGGAAGGTGACGGTGCCCTCGCCGTGGAACGCGCTGCCGCCGGACGTGGCAAGGATCTCCAGCCCCGTCCATCGCAGCCCGTCGGCGAGGTCGAGCCGCGCGGGGCGGGTGTCCGGATGCCAGGTGCGCAGCAGATAGGCCGGGTCGCCCAGCGCGAAGGCGGCGTAGCGGGAGCGCATCAGCTCCTCAGCGGTGCCTGCCGCCGCGCCTCCCCCGTGGAACCGTCCGCAGCACTGCCCGTAGGCGGTGCGGCCACAGGGGCAGGGAGCCGCCGGATCGGGGGCGCCGCCGACCCTGCCGCCGCCTTGTCGCGGGGCGCGCCGGGCCCCGCTGTCGGCTCGGGCTGCGCGGGAGGGCTTGCGTCGGGACATGCCCCCATGGTGCCGGACGAGCGTGGAGCGGTGCGGCGGGGCTCCGGTGTACCCGGCCGCCGCGGGGGCACCGTCGGATTCTGCTGCTGGCCGTACAGGGATTCCAGTCCCCTGCCGTACCAGGACCCCAGCACGGCACCCGCGTGCTGTTCCATGGCCGAACGCAGGGGCGAGGGCGGCGCGTTGCAGAGCAGACACACGGCGCTCATCACGGTGACGACAGCCACCAGAGGGGCCCAGACGAGGAGTAACCCTCGGGTGCCGAGCACCGCCGGGACGGCCTGTCCCGCGTGCTCTTGATGCGCGTCAGCGCTGGTCGTTCGCCACATGGCCCGATTCCTGGGCGGTGCGCCGACCTCCGACACCACCCGTCTCGCAAGATCACTCATTGCGGCGAATCAGCGGAGGCCGGCGCATGGCAGGCGACCTGCGGGGCCAGTCACGCGGGGACGGCGGAGGCGGGGAGGCCGGGTGGCACACGCCCACAGGCATACGCGAGGGCGCGCCCCCACACGACACGAGGGGGTACGACGCATGCGGCCACGGTTGCGGGATCACGTGCTGTTCACGGAGCGGCCGGACGGCACCTACGTGCACGCCCCGCACGGCGGCACGCTCCTCCGGGGCCCCGGGCTGCACCCGTGGCTGACCCGCCTCGCGCCCTTTCTCACGGGCGAGCACACCCTCGCCGAGCTGGTCGGAGAGCTGCCGCCGGACCGCCGCGACATGGTCGAAAACCTGGTCGAGGAGCTCGCACGCGGCGGATACGTACGCGACCACACTCCCGGGCGCCCACCGCCCCGTCCCCGTCCTACGGCGGACGAACCGCACGCGCCCGCCGAGCAGCTCGCCTTCCTCGGCTACACCGCCGACCACCCCGAAGACCGCCTCCAGCGCCTGCGCGAGGCCCGCATCGTGGTCTCCGGGAGCGCCCCGGCCCTGCCGCTGCTGACGGAAGTGATGCGCCTGGGCCTGCACTCGGGTTGGCGCTCGGTGCGAACGGTCGTGCGGGAAGGGGCGGGACCGCCGGGCGCTGCCGTGGCCGTGCCCACTGATACCTCGGGAGCCGCCACCGCACGGCCTGTCAGCGCATGGGCCGCCAGCGCAGGGGCTGTCACCGCAGAAAGCGATCTGCTGATCTGGGTGACCGGCCGGGGCGAGGCTCCTCCGGAGGGGGGCCGGGGGGCGTGGTGTCCGGTCCGGCTCTCCGAGGCGGCGGCGTGGGTGGGGCCGGTGATGGCGGCGGAGGACCGTACGGCCGGTGACGTCGGGGAGGGCGACGGCGCGCTCGACGCCGGCGCCGTCTCCGTGGTGGCCGCTCAGGTGGTGCTGATGTGCACGCGGCAGCTGGCGGGCCTGGAGGGCGGCCCAGGCGACGAGGCATCCGGGCGCGGCCCGTCAGGGACCACAGCCGTCCCGTCAGGGACCACAGCCGTGCGGGTGGACCTGCCGGAACTGACAACCTCGGAGCATCCGGTCACACACAGCACGCCGCAGCATCCGGTCATACACCGCGCAGCGCCCCGGCATCCGGTCACATTCCGCGCGACGGCCCGGCATCCGGTCGCCCTCTGTCCCACAGCCGAGGCGGTCACGGCGTGGTGGGCCTCGCCCGCGCTCCCCATGTCCGAGCTGTGGAGCCGCGTCGCCCCCTTGGTGGACCCGTACACCGGCATCCTGCGCGAGGTCTCCGCCGGCTCCTGGCATCAGCACCCGTGGTGGACCTGCCGCGCCGTGCTCGAAGACGGCACGCTCATCGGCGCCCACGGCCCCACCCGCGAGTCGGCGCGCTCCCTGGCGGCTCTACGAGCCCTCGCCACGGCGAACTCCCCCGAAGGGCCCGTCTGGGGCTGGGATCTCACCGACGGCAGGCCCCGCCTGCTGACGGCCCACGAAGGCGCTGAAGCCCATACAGCCGCGGGGCTCAGCCCGGCAGAGGCGGCACTGGAAGGAGTGCGGGAACTGGCCGAGCGCGAGGTCGCCGCACGGCTGGCGCACCATCAATGCGCGCCGGTCGGCATCCCGGGTGGAGGGGAACGGGAGCTGCTACGGGCCACGGGGTGTGATGTGCGGGCCTTTGATCTGTCCGCTGTGCTGTGCGGGGTGCCCTCCTACGCCGTGACGCTCGACGGTGCGGCCGTCGTGCTGCGTTGCGGGCAGGAGCCCGGCGCGACGCTCGCCGAGGCCCTCGGTCTGGCGCTGCTGGCCTGGCAGGCGGCGCACGACGGGGGCGCCGCCTACGCACCACGCCCGCCACGCCCCCTCCCCCAACTCCCCGACGCCGCACCCCCCTCCGGCCCCGTACCCCACTCCGGCGCCGCCCTTTCCGGGAACGAAGCCACCGCACGTCCTGTCGGCCTCCTCGAAGGGCTGACCACGGCGGGACTTCGCCCGGTGGCCGTTCCCCTGCCCGCCGGCGGCCCCTACGTGGCGAAGGTGATCCTCCTGAACGAAGACGAAGGTGAAGGTGAAGGAGAAGGACCGGCTCCCGTCGGTGCGGGACGGAGGGAGGAGGCGTGACCGCGACCGGCGAGTCAGCCAGGGAGGGCGTTCTCCCGGCAACAGGCGGGGACTTCGAGGCGCCATCCAGCCTCCGCGTCCGCTCCGAGGTAGTACGGCTGTGCGGGGACGTGCCACTCGGCCGCTGGGCGCTGGGGCGGCTCGGGGAAGCGCCTTGCCCCGGCGCGCACGCCCGTCGCTGGCTGGCGTGTGTGCGCGAGGACCTGTCACGACCGGGTGAAATGGCCGACGCCTTCGCGGAGGCCGAGGCGGGCGCCACCGCTTCGGACGGCGTCTGGCTGTCCCTCGTGTGGGAGCCGGGTGCCCTGCTGGTGGGTCCCGTCGGGCAGCCGGGCCGGCCCGGCTGCCCCCGCTGCGCGCGGCTGCGGCGGCACCGCAACCTCCCCCGCCCCGAGGGGACGAGCGCGGGCCCGGGTCCCTACCCGCTCGCGCCTCCGGCCCCCGCCGTGGCGGCACTGACCGGCGCCCTCCTCGCCGAGGAGTTGGCGGCACTGGAGGGGTCGGCACTGGAGGAGCCCGCGCTGGAGGAGCCGGCGGCGCCGGCCACCCCGCGCGAGCGCCCCCGCACGCGGGGCGCCCTGCTGCGGATCGGCACCGAGCGGGGCGGTATCACCCGGCATCCGGTGTTGCCCGACCCCGAGTGCCCCCACTGCGGACCGCTGCTGCCGGAAGCGGAGAGGGCCCCGGTCCTGGCGCCGGTCCCCCTCGGCACGCCGGGCCGGCTGCGCGAGCTGTCGGGCGAGGAGGTGGCCCGGGTGGCGGCCGGGTACGTGGACCCGTGCACCGGCGTGGTGCACGAGGTGGTGGAGCGGTCCGGAGGCGGGCGGCCGGTGGCGGTTGCGGTGCGTGATCCGGCGAGGGCAATGCCCGTCACGTATCACGGGTACGGCCACGGGGACGACTTCCGTGTGGCCTCCTCCGCCGCCGTCCTGGAGGCCCTGGAGCGGCTCGGCGGTCTGCCGACCCCGCACGGGCGGGAGCACAGGGGGCCGACCGCCTCCTATCGGGAGGTGGCGGGCAGCGCGGTGTATCCGCCGTCCCTCGGGCTGCATCCGGACGCGTCCTACGACCGGCCGGGCTTCCCGTATGTGCGCTGGTCGGCCTCCCGCCGCATCGACTGGACGTGGGGCCGCTCGCTCACCCTGGACCGCCCCGTACTGGTGCCCGCTTCGCTGGTGCACTACGCGGACCCGTCACCGGCCGGACCCCGCTTCGTGCAGGAGGTCTCCAACGGGTGTGCGCTGGGGGCGAGTACGACGGAGGCGGCGTTGCACGCGCTGTTGGAGGTGGCCGAGCGGGACGCGTTCCTGGCCGCCTGGTACGCGCGCCTGCCGCTGGCCCGTATCGACCTCGGCTCGGCGGCCGACCGCCGGATTCCGCTGCTGGCCGCCTGGGCGCGCGAGCGGGCCGGGTGCGAGCTGATGGCGTTCGACGCGACGCTGGAGCAGGGGATTCCGGCGGTGTGGGTGATGTCGGTCGCGGGTCCCGGGGCCGTGGGGCAGCCCGCGGTGGTGTGCGGGGCCGCGGCACGGCCGTGCGTGGAGGACGCGCTGGTGGCGGCCCTCGACGAGCTGGTGTGCACGCTGCTGGCACCGCCCGCGTTCGCCGTGGACCGGGCCGCAGCGATGCTGGAGGATCCCTACGCGGTGCGATCGATGGGCGACCACGAACTGCTGTACTCCCACCCCGTGGCCCGGGAGCGGCTCTCGTTCCTGCGGGTGGACGGGGAACGTGCGGCGCTGCCCGCACTGGCGGCGGCGCATCCGTGGCCGGGACACACCGATCTGGCGGCGCAGGTGGCCGAGTTGGTGCGCAGGTACGAGGCGGATGGCATGGAGGTGATCGTGGTGGACCAGACCCGCCCCGAGCACCGGGCCGGCGGGCTGCGCTGTGTGAAGGTGCTGGTGCCGGGGACGCTGCCGATGACGTTCGGCCACGCGGCGCGGCGTGTTGAGGGGCTCTCGCGGGTCCGGACGCTGCCCCGCACGCTCGGGCTGCGCGCGGACGCGCTGGCGGAGGAGGAGATCAACCCCCATCCGCACCCCTTCCCCTGACGGGCGCCCCCCTGGCGGGGTCCTGCCCGGACGGGCCGGGCCCCGGGGCGGTGAACCGCCCCGGGGCCCGGTGGTGTGCGTGGCGCCGGTCAGGCGTCCGTGTCCGCCGCGTAGCAGCCGCAGCGCGGCACGGCCTCGCCCTCGTCGCCCTCGTCCTCGGCATGGATTTCGAGGTCGGCCAGCGCCGCGGCGAGCTGTGTGGAAGCACTCATGTCGAGTCCCTTCGAGCGGACGTATGGGGGTCGGCGCCGGTCCGCTTCCGGCACCGCTCCATGGCTTGCCTGACGGGTGCCCATCAAATCATGATATAAAGCTCCATCACCTTTACGGGTGAACGCGCCCTGTCAAACCATCAGTTGCAGTGTCACGAGGTAGAAGACCCCGTCGCTCTCCACGCTCCGCACCCCCCACCCGGTCCCGTCCACCAGCCCGGTGAACTCCTCGGCCGAGCAGTACAGGTAGTCGAACCACGGCGTCGACAACTCCCGGTAGCGGCTCCTGATGCGCAGGGTCCCCGGCAGCCGGCCCCGCGCGCGATTACGTTCCAGCCGGGGCCCGCGGAAGGCGGGGAACGCCTGATAGGGGTCCAGCCCCTCGTAGAGCAGTACGGCACCCGGGGCCGCGACCCCGGCGAGATTGCGCAGGGCTTCGGGTGCCAGCGCCGCGTTGCCGAGGACGCCCTGCCCCTCACCGGCGAGCACGACGGTGTCGAACGGGCCCACCCCGGCGGGCAGTTCGAGGATGCTGCCCAGGTACGCGGCGACGCCCCTCTCGCGCGCCAGTTTCACGGCGCCGGGCGAGAATTCGACGCCGGTAACGGCGTCGACGGTCTCCTGGCCGGCCAGCCAGACGGCCCTGCTGCCCGCCCGGCAGGCGGCGTCCAGGACACGGCCCGTGGCACGTAGGCACACCTGCCGCTCCAACTCGGGCACCTCGGCCGGGTCGGGGAAGTAGAACGTGGCCACGTCCCCGACGTGCACATCGCCGTCGTCGACCTCCATGACCTCGAATGTGCGGCCGGGCGCCGCGCCGGTGCGCCAGCAGTCGGCCACCGCCCGGCCGAAGGCGTCGCCGGTCGTGGGGTCGCCCGCGTGCGGGTCCTCGGCCGCCGCGGGCAGCAGCCAGCCGCGCGGGCGGGGTACGCCGAGGGCCGTCACGGGCGGTGCCCTTCGGACGGGGACGCGGGCGCCGTGGCGGTGCCCCGGACGAGGGGCGGGGGCTCGGGCAGCGCCGGGGGCGGTGCGGGGAAGGGGACGCGGAAGAGCCCGTGCGGATCGTAGTGCTCCCGTACGGCCGCGAGGCGCGGGTAGTTGGCGCCGTAGTAGGTACGCCGCCAGTCGGCACGGTCGGCCTCGGCGTAGTTCTGGTAGGCGTACCCGGAGGCCCAGGGGGCGACGAGGGTGTGCAGCCCGTCCAGTGCCGCGGTGGCGGCGCGCCGGTTGGGCCGCCCCTTGCCGGGCCTGAACTGCGAGAGCATGCCGAACAGATGGCTCCGGTGCACCATGGCGGTGGCGTGCTCGGGAACGCGGTTGTAGGCGCCGCCCAGGGCCTCGAAGTCGCAGTTGCGGCTCTCGCCGGGGCGCAGGTCGCGCTCCAGCACGGCGATCAGCTCGCGTGCGGTGCTGCCGGGCAGGGTGCGCGCGAAGAAGTCGTGGCGGCGCAGGATCAGCGGCAGCCTGCCCCGGGGCGAGCCGCCCCAGAAGCGCAGCGAGGCGCGCTGTCCGTGGCTCGCCGTCGTGTAGGTGTCCGGACCGCGCCCGACGGCGGCGACGAGCGCGGACAACTGGTGCTCCAGGTCGGCGCACTCCCCCAGCCAGGAGCCGCCGACGGCCGCGGGCGGGAGGCCGTCCCAGGTCTCGCCCGCGGTGATACCGGCCATGCTGGAGAGCCGGTCGGGCGCCCCGGGTGCCCACTCCTGCCAGGCGGTGAGCACTCTGGCGCGGCACTCCGCGGGCCAGCCGAGCAGGAAATCGGTGACGGGCTCCTCGGCTCGGGTGCGGAAGCTGAGCGAGGCGACAACACCGGGGAAGAGCGGGCCGCCGCCGCGCAGCGCCCAGAACAGCCCGGGGTGGCGCTCGGTGTCGCACGTGACGGTGTGCCCGTCGGCGAGGACGACGCGGGCCGAGGTGAGGCTGTCGAGGGCGTAACCGTAGCGGCGTCCGGTGGTGCCCATGCCGCCGCCGAGGGTGAGCCCGGTGACGCCGACGGTGGGGCACAGCCCGGTGGGTACGGCCCTGTCGTGGGCGTCGAGCGCCTCGGCGAACGCCCCGGTGCGCAGCCCCGCGCCGCAGTGCACGCGCGCGCCGGGGACGTCCACCTCGACGTCGTTCAGCGGGGAGACGTCGAGGACCAGTCCCGGGCCCGTGGAGAAGCCGGCGAAGCAGTGGCCGCCCGCGCGGGTGTGGACACGGGCGCCGTACCTGCGGGCGAAACGGAGCGACTCGGCGATGTCGTGCTCGGAGGCGCATCGCACCACGGCGGCGGGGCGTGCCGCGTCGTGACGGGCGTCGGCCGTGCGGCGCGCGGCGCCGTATCCGCTCTCCTCGGGGAGCAGCAACTCCCCCGCCAGGCCGTGCCGCAGAGCCGTCCAGGAGGCGGCCGGGGGCACAGCTGACAACGTTCCGTATCCGTTCACCTACTCAAAGTATCCACTTCTCTGCGAGCCAACACCGGGGCGACTAAGGTCGCTTAACGTGACCAGAAAGCGACTCACGGTAATTGAACCGGCACGGCTCGTACACCTGCTGTCCACCAGCTCCTGCGAGGTCGCGCTCCCGTCCGAGGCGCCCCGGCTCGCGGCGCAGGTCTCCTACGAGCCGCTGTGGCCCCGCTTCCTGTTCGCCGCGCCCAGCATGCGGCTCTACCGTCCGCTCGGCGAACTGTGGCCCTATTCCCAACTCCTGCTCGCCGAGCCGGGGTCCGGGCGGCTGCTGGGGTGGCTGGATACGGCACCCGTCTTCACGGACGGCGGCGCGGACGGGCTGCCGGGCATCGCAAGGGGGCTGCCGGGCGGCGGACGGGGGCTGCCGGGCGGCTGGGACGATCTGATGCGGCGTGCCGTCGAGGGGCTGCGTGCGGGGCACGCCCCGGACACGCTGGCCATGATGTCGCTGAGCCTGCTGCCCGCCGCGCGCGGCATCGGTCTGGGCGCCGCCGCCATCGCGCTCGCGCGCGCCCTCGCCTCCCTGCTGGAGCTGCGGGCCGTTCTCGCACCGGTGCGGCCCACGCTCAAGGCCGCCTGCCCGCAGGTGCCGATGGGCGAGTACATGCGCCGGGTGCGGACCGACGGACTCCCGGCCGACCCCTGGCTGCGCGCCCATGTGCGGGCCGGGGGCCGGGTGGCGGGCGTCGCGACGGCCTCCACGGTGATGGAGGCGCCGCTGGAGGACTGGGCCGCGTGGGGGGCCTCGCTTCCCCCGGCGGGCGACGGGACGATCGAGGGCGCGCTCTCCCCGCTGGAGTTGCTGCCCGACGGCAGAACGGCCCGCTACACCGAGCCCAACGTGTGGGTGATCCACTCCGCGGAACGCTTCCCCGCACACCCTTGAAGCCGGGCGGTCGCCTCAGCCGGGCGGCCATCTCAGGGGCAGAGCGGCCACCGCAGAGCGGGGTTGGGGGTTGAGGAACATCCGTGTCAGATCGTGCGCTAAGCCTTCGTCGGCCCTGGTGGACGGCTGACGGAGCGTCGGTGAACGGACCGGTCTGAAGTCGCCCCACAGATAACACCCTATTATCTGTGCCATCACTGATCGCGGCCTGCGGCGACGTCTGCGGGGCCGTGCACGAAGCGACCCTGTTATCTGTGGCAAGGGGGAAGCGGTGCCCACCGTCGTACGACTGCCCGCCGGGAAGGCGCTGACCGTACGGATCGCCGCAGACACGTTCCTCGACTCGCTCGACAACCCGAACACCCTCCGCAGCTACAGCACCGGGATCGGCAAGACCGCCGAACGCCTCGGCGAGAACCGGCCGCTCGCGACGATCGCGGATGACGAGATCGGCGAGGCCCTGGAACAGTTGTGGGGCAGCGCGGCGGTCAACACCTGGAACGCCCGTCGCGCGGCGGTGCTTTCCTGGCTGGGCTGGTGCGCCGAACGCGGCTACGACGGCCCTGTGGTCCCGGCCTGGACGAAGCGGCTGCCCCCACCGGACTCCGATACCCCGGCCAGGTCAAAGATGGCGATCGACCGGCTGATCGCCCGCCGTGACGTCCATCTTCGGGAGAAGACTCTGTGGCGGATGCTGTATGAGACGTGTGCGCGGGCGGAGGAGGTCCTCGGCGTCAACATTGAGGAGCTGGACCTGGCCGGCCGCCGAGCCCCGGTGAAGCCGAAGGGCGCCCGGCCTCGCACCCGGCGCCGGGGCGCCCCGCGCGAGGACTTCGTGCTGGAGACTGTGTTCTGGGACGCTGGCGCCGCCCGTCTTCTGCCCCGCCTGATCAAGGGCCGCACCCGCGCGCCGGTGTTCGTCACCCACCGCAAGCCGGGCCCCGGCAAGGTCGTCAGGCCGCGCGACGTCTGCCCGGACACCGGACTCGCGCGGCTGTCGTACGGGCAGGCTCGCGCCATGCTCGACGCTCATACGGCACTCGCCGGCGTGCAGGGCGCGGGCTGGGACCTGCACGAATGGCGCCACTCCGGGCTCACTCATCTCGGCGAGGCCGGAGCCAGCCTGCCGATGCTTATGGCCAAGTCACGGCACAAGAAGCCGGAGAACGTACGGCGCTATTTCCACCCCTCGGCGGAGGCAATCGCCGAGGTCACCAGCTTGCTTGCCCCTGGAGACAGTCGGCGCTGACCTCGTCAGCGGCAGTCAAGTTGAGCTTCAGTGAAGATCCGACTGGACCTCGGTCAGTCGAGGCCTTCGATGATGCGGAAGTCGCGCTCGAAGCCGTCGGGGAGTTCGGCGAGCGCCTCCTGGTAGGCCGCGCTCGCGCGTGCGGCGACGGCCTGTTCGAAGCTGTCGAACTCGATCAGGACGACGCGCTCGGCGATTCCGGCTTCGTGTGCGTCGACCCGGCTGCCGATGCTGGCGAGCACCCGCCCGCCCGCTGCCGCGACGGCTAGACCTGCCAGTTCGTTGTAGACATCAAGCCTCTCGGGGTCCTCGATGGTGGGGTAGACGCTGACCCAGTAGCCCTTGGGCATGGAACCTCCAGTGTTGGAATGAGTGCATGTGACTTACGGGTTGGTCTCGGGTGGGCGTCGGCGGGCGAGGGCGAGGCTTGTCAGCGTTGTGATCGCCATCGCGGCGACGCCGACCAGGGCCGCGGTGGTGTAGGCGCTGTCGTCGGGGAAGAGGTGGCCGGGGCCGGTGCCCGCGGCGAGGATCAGGCCGCCGATGGCGCTGCCCAGGGAGTACCCGACGCTGCGGACGACGTAGTTGAAGCTCATGGCGCTCGACGTCTCGCTCTTGGGGGTGACGGCCAGGATGACGCCAGGCATCGTGGCCGAGAAGCCGCCGACGCCGAAGCCGAGCACGCCCATCGCCACGAACAGTTCGGCCAGGTCCGACCGGGCCGCCGCGAACAGGGCGAACCCGCCGCCGACCACGACGGCGCTGCCGGCCAGGAGCAGGGGGTCGGCGATCCGCGTCCGGACCCGCGGCGTGAGCTTGCCGGCGACGAACCCCAGCACCGAGAACGGGATGAGGACCAGCCCGGCGACGAAGGTCGTCAGCCCGAAGCCGTAGCCGGCGCCGTGCGGCGTCTGCGCGTACCGGGTGATGAGCGTGAGCAGGAGGTACATGCCGATCCCGCCGACGAACATGGCGAGGTTCGCCCCGGCGACCGCCGGGTGCCGCACCGCCCGCACATCGACCAGGGGCGTCGTGCTGCGCAGCTCGATGACGGCCCAGACGCAGAGCAGCACCACCGCGACGCCGGCGAGGCCCGCCGCCACGGCGAGGTGCCGGCTCCACAGATTCCGTTCGCCGGCGAGGAACAGCACCAGGAGCAGCGCAGCGGCCAGGACGACCGCGCCTGACACGTCCACGTGGGCGCAGCGGCCTTCGGGGGCTTCGGGCATGGAGCGCCACGCGGTCAGGAGGGCGGCGGCGGTGATGACCAGGCCGAGGCCGTAGGCGGCCCGCACCCCGCCGAGTTCGGCGAGCAGTGCGGCCAGCGGGTAGCCGACGCCGGCCCCGATGATCGAGACCACCGAGATCAGGGCGATCACGGCCGCGCTGCGCTCCTCGGGGAGGTGGTCCCGGGCCACGCCCATCATCAGCGCCGTCAGCCCGAGCCCGACACCCTGGGCCGCCCTGCCGGCCAGCAGCCACGCGAACGGCAGCGGCAGCACGGTGAGCGCGCTGCCGGCGACGACGACCGCCAGCGTGGCGAGGATCGTGGCCCGACGGTGCGGGCCGGCTCCGAGCCGGCCCAGGACCGGCGTGGCGACGGCGCCACTGAGCAGCGCGACGGTCAGCGTCCACTGCGCGCTGCCCAGCGAAACGTGGAACGAGGTCGCCACGCTGGTGATGAGCGGCGCCCCGAGGCTGGCGACCGCCGCCACGACCAGAGCGATGAACATCAGGGCGGGGACCAGCAGCCGCGCCTCGGAACGTGCCACCGGGAACGCCTTCACCGCGACCCCGCCGACCGGCTGCCCGGTCACTGCTTCGGCCCTTCGCGGTCCTGGCTTTCGAGCTCTGCCAGATGCTTCAGCGCCGGAAGGGCCGCCACCAGCGCCTCGACCTCGTCGCCGGTGAGCTCACCGATCAACCGCTCGAACGCGTGGACGCCCGCCTGGCGCCGCGTCCGGACATAGGAGGCGCCGGCCTCGGTCAGGCATACCAGCGTGACCCGCTTGTCGGACGCGTCGCCCCGCCGCTCGACCAGGCCGGACTCCTCCATCACTCGGACCAGGGCGGTCATCGCGGGCTGGGTGACGCCCTCGACCGCGGCCAGATCGGTGATGCGCCGCGGGCCGGTCCGGTCCAGGGTGGCCAGGGTGGCGGCGGACGTCAGGCTCATGTCCCGGGGCAGGCGTCTCGCGGCCCCGGTGGCCAGGCCGTAGAGGGCTGCCCCGATGGCGGCGGACGCGCCAGGAGCGGTGTCTTGACGACTCATGCGCGAAGCATAGCAATTTTATATTCATAGTCTATGGAAATGGTCGACTGTCGCCGGCTGGCTCTACGGGCAGCGCTCGGGGGCCGAGGGCAGCATCGAGGAGTTCGTGGACGGCCACCGCGGACGCCGGTGCCGCTACCGCGGCCTCGCGAAGACGCACGTCCAGCACGCCTGACCCGGCCTCGGGGAACAATGGAGCAGCCATTAGCGCTAAGCACTTGATCTTGATCGCGCCACCCCGGACGTCTGGTCGGATACTGCGCCCCACGACGCGTCCCTTACAGCCGCTCACAGAGAGTGCGAACATGCGTGGGTGACGGCAAGACAAGCGAGACAGGCCAAGGCGCCAAACGAGTGCTGGTGCGGATACGTGGGCACGGGCGTCATCGTCAGGCACCAGAACCATGCGTGCGCATCCTGTTGGCACCTCCCCAACGCTCATCAGGGCTCCTGCACCAAGTGCGACTGCTCCAAATTCGTTGAGCAGGACAAGGGAAGGTCGGTCTCCGCTACCCCTACCGCAACCGAGTCAAAGAGGCGAAAGCACTGCCCCTCGGACCGTAGCGCGGAACCCGGCTGCGGCAACAAGCTCGTCAGGCATGCGGCTTCGCCGACGGTGTGGCTGCGCCGGGATCACTCGGCGTTTCCTCGTCACGGGCCTGTGCCAGCAGTTGGAGCCGTGTCCCCGTTGAGGGCTTGCCGGGTGAGGCGTTCCATCAGCTCGGGGTCGGTTCCGCTGCCGGGACCGGTGAGGTCCACCCGGTTCGGCCGGCGTGGGGCGATGATGTCCGGCCCGGCTGGTGCGTCGGTCTCCTCGGCTTCGGCGAGTGCGCGGTAGACGGAGGCGACGGAGGGGTGTTGTCCGGCGTTCTTCCCGGTCTTGATCGTCAGCTTTTTGGCGATCGACGGGACGGGCACACCCTTGTCCTTGAGCGCGCGGGCGAACAGCAGCATGTCGTCGTCGATGACCTTCGGCCGTCCGCCGTGGTTGCCCTTGTTCGCGGCGGCGTGCTGGCCCTCCAGGGTCTTCTCCCTGATGTAGTTGCGGTCGAGCTGGGCCGCGACGGCGAAGACGGCGAAGAACATGGCGCCCATGCCGTTGGGGTCGTAGATGCCGGTGAGGGGGCCGGTGAGGAGTTCGAGCTGGACGCCGGCGGTCTGGAGCTGATTTGACAGGGTCATCAGCTCGGCAGCGTTGCGGGCCAGGCGCTTGAGTTCGTGGACGCGGCGGCCGGCGCCGCCTCGACGGGCGGGCCCGGTTTCCACGGCCGCCCCGGCCCACGGTCCTCGGACACGAGGACGTCGAGCTCCTCGCGGAGCGCGGGCACGAGGATGAAGCGGGCCGTGTGGTACTTCTCGCGGTCTTCCCGCCGCGGGTGCGGCAGGGACTGCCGACCGGGGCTTCGCACTTCGGACAGTCGTTTCGTTCTGCCACGATTGCGGCTTGATCGGGCGTCAGATCCACCCCGGCAGCCTGTCAGAACTATCTCGCACAACACGCAGGTTTTGAGAGGACTTCTGCGAATGGCGACCTGCGAAAACGTGATCGACTCCGGGCCGTGCTCAGAACTCTCGCAACTGGTCATTTGTGAGAGGGCGAGACGGGGACGTTGGGCATTGCCCGAGTCCCCATCCCAACCGTGATCTTGGCCTTGAAGGCGCGCGGGTCACACCTTGACCGACGTGAGCTTCTCCGGGTTGCGGACGCAGTAGACGGCCGTCACGACACCGCGGCGGATCTCGAACGAGGTCACCTGATCCAGTTCGCCGTCGATGATCACCACGACGGAGTGCATCCCGTTGAAGGCGCCGATACGGACGTCGAGTTCGCCCATGCGGGCGCCCTTGTCCAGGAGCCCGAGAAGCAGCCTGGCCACCTTGTCCGGCCCGACCACAGGGCGCCGCACCGCGTTCACGACCCCGCCGCCGTCAGCCAGGAACACCACATCGGGTGCAAGCAGGTCCATGAGGCCCTGGACGTCACCGGTCGCGGCCGCCGCCAGGAACCGCTCGGCGACCGGCCATGCCTCAGCAGGGGTGGCGACCGCGGTGTGTCGCCTCGCGCGCACGCTGTCGCGGGCGCGCTGGTTCAACTGCCGCACCGCGGCCTCGGACTTGCCCACCGCGGCGGCGATCTCCGCATAGTCGAAGCCGAACACCTCGCGCAACACGAACACCGCGCGCTGGGTAGGGGTCAGGGCCTCCAGAACCAGCAGCATCGCGGTGGTCACGGCCTCGCCCGTGAGCACATGGTCAATGCCATCGGGCGCGTCGTCGGCAGCGTCGGTCACCAGCGGCTCGGGCAGCCACGGCCCCACGTACTCCTCCCGGCGGCGGACGGCCGACCGCAGTACGCCGAGCGCCTGCCGGGTGACGATCTGCGCCAGATAGGCCCGCGCGTTCTCCACCGAGGTGTGGTTCACCGACTGCCACCGCAGGTAGCTGTCCTGCAGGACGTCTTCGGCGTCGGCCACCGACCCGAGGATCTCGTAGGCGATCGAGAACAGCAGAGCTTTGTGCGTGGTGAACTCGTCCGCGGGATCCGGCTGCTCGGTCACTTCGAGCCCCGCAGCCAGGCGTAGGTGGCGGTGCGGGCGCCGAACTTCGCGTAGCGACAGACTCGCTCTTTGGTCACGGCCGCGGTGCGCCCGGCGAAGTAGAGCCGGCGCACGGTGTCGTTCCTGCGATTGACCTGCAGCAGTCCGTCGCGCCGGCCCAGGCTCAACGCCTGTCCGGTGTACCCCATGGAGTAGGGCCTGGGCTTACGGCCTTGGATCATCCGTGCCAGCGTATCCGCTGCGTGTGCGCCCTGGGGCATGGCCGTTGCGCAGGCCGCTCGAGAGCCGGGAACCGCCGCGCAGTCGCCGACGACGAAGATCCGTGGGTCGGTCACGCTGCGCAGATGCTCGTCGACCACCGCACGCCCGTCGGCATCCACCTCAAGTCCACTGCGGGCGGCCAGGTCGGGCACGCTGCCGATGATCGCCCACAGCGTGAGGCCGGAGGTGAAGTGCCGGCGCGAGTGGAGACGCACTATGTCACCTCCTCCTTCCCCGGCGCCGGGGTCGATCCGCGCCACGGAGTCCTCCACGACCTCCACGTTCAAGCGGTCCAGGCCGGTGCGCACACGCTTCTGCCCTCCTGCCGACAGGCTCGCGGCGATTGTCTGTCCCACGATCCGCACGCGGAGGTCGGGTCGGCTGAAGGCGATCTCGGATGCCGTCTCGATGCCCGTCAGCCCGCCACCGATGACGGTGACCGCCCTTCCGCCGGGCAGCCCGGCCAGCGCGGTCCGCGCCTCCTCCGCGCCCTCCCAGGTCCCTACCGGGACGGTGCCCGGCAGCGGTGCGGCCGTGCTGCCCACCCCGAGGAACAGGTAGTCGAAGCCGAGACCCGCCCCGTCGCCGAGAGTGACCTGGCCGTCGCCGATCTTGTCGACGGTGCCCATCCGCGTTGCTACCCCTTCGCTCAGCATCGACGTCAGCGGGGTCGCCGCGGCTCCGGTCCCGGCGATCTGCTCGTGCAGCCGCACCCGCTCGACGAAGTCCGGACGGGGGTTGATCACCGTGATCTCCGCTGCCTTCACCTTCTTGGCCAGCCGGTTCGCCGCGATCGTCCCCGCGTAGCCGGCTCCCACCACCAGGACCCTCATGTGTGCCTCCCGTTGTGCAAGCAGTTCACACACGGGATGCAGCCCGCCTCGCGGTTGTGACGGGCAATTCGAGTGACCTGCATCACTCACGAAGCTTCCGCCTCGCCGACGAACACACCAACCGTCCACCAAAGCCCTCACCAGGCTGGATACGCCCTCACAGCCGTCGGATCCGCCCAGGCGTGTACCGTGCCGGCCTCCGCCTGGATGCCTGGCCATTCCGCGGCTGGTGGTCCCGGCTCAGTCTTCTGTGCCGTCGACCTCTTCGATGTCGACGGCGGCCGGGTCGCGCAGCGGGCGCAGGCCCCCGCCGGCCGGGACGGTGGCGCGGAAGCTGTAGCGGCCCAGGCAGTTGAGGTTGGCGTGCTTGAGCGGGGAGAGCCGGGCGACGTCCTCGTCCAGGACGTAGTGCTCGCGCTGGTCGGCGGGCAGCGCCCGCAACTGCTCGACGGCGGCGTCCAGGTAGCGGATCGTCCACAGCACGGCGGCGTTCAGGACCGGACCGAGCGCGCCGAGCTGGTCCTCCTGGCCCTCGCGGTACGCCTGCATGATCTGACCGCGCTTGCCGTGGCAGATGTCCCGGGCGAGCTTGTGGCGGGACTCCTGCACGGTGAGCTGCCGGTTCATCTGACGCCGGTAGGTGTCGTCGACCGGGTCGACCACGCGCAGCAGGTGCAGCGTCTTGGCGATCCGCCCGTACTCCGCGAACGCCTGCCCCATCGGCGTGGGCCGTCCCTCTCGACCGAACATCCGCAGCAGGTCGTACGCGCGGACCTGCCCCGTCACCAGGGAGCCGGCCACCCGCAGCATGTCCGGCCAGTGCGTGACCACCTTGTTCAGGTTCACCCGGTTCCGGGCCAGGGCCTCCAGCGGCCCGTAGCCACCGGTGGCGACGCCGGGCATCTCCGCACGCCAGAACCGCTGGTCCGCCAGGTCACGGAAGCGGGGAGAGAAGTTGTAGCCGAGCATGGAGAACAGGCCGAACACCATGTCGGAGTACGAGGCGTTGTCCGTGGCGACCATCTCCGGCTTCACCCCGGCGTCCAGGTTCAGCAGGGTGTCCAGGATGTGCAGGGAGTCGCGCGGGGTACCGGGCACGACCATCTGCCCGATGCCCGCGACCTGGTCGTTCACGGCGTTCAGCCAGGTGATGCCGCGTTTGAAGTGGTAGTACTTCGGCGAGGGACCGGCGTTGATGGTCCGCTTCGGTACGACGAACCGCAGCCCGTCGACGGAAGCGAGCAGGCCCTCACTCCAGTGCTCCACGATCGGAACCCGGGCCTGGTCCTCGATCAGGCGGGCGTTCGCCTCGGCGATGGTGTCCGCCCGCAGGTAGTACTGGTCGACGTGCACCAGTCGGCCCCGGGTCAACGCCTCGTCGTTCGCGTCGATAACGGGGGTGAAACCGATGTTGCACGCCTCGGCGACCAGCAGCGCCACCAGGGAAGGTCTTCAGATTCTCCATGCGGGTGCGCCCGTCGCCCAAGTGCACGAAGGCGTCCAGGAACCCGGTCCAGGAATCGACCTCGAACAGCAGGTCCGGTAGGTCGATCTTCGGGAGCATCGCCGCGGTGGTCTGGCGCAGCCAGCGCAGCGACTTGGATTCGCCCACCGCGCCCAGGCGGTCCACGTTCAGCTTCAGCCGCCCGTTGGGCTGGATCTCGAAGCTGAGCTTCGCGTCTTGCCCGGCCTCCTCCAGCCGCTCGGCCATCAGCTGCCATGCCGCGTCCAAAGCGCGGCACCCGCCCGGCGAGGTGCTCCTCGACCGGCTCGTCCAGGCTCAGACCGTGCAGGACGTCCTCGGCTACGGCCTCCCACTGCCTGCCGTCCAGCAGCCGCGCCCTCGGGTCCGACCAGCGGTTCGACGGCGCTGCGAACACGTCCCGCCGGTTCAGCGCCCGGTACAACTGCTCCAGCACGCACACCACGTACGCGTCGCGGTCCACCGCCCCCTCGGGCAGCTCCGGGTTGGAGTACACCGCCCGCTTCCACGCGGCCGGCACCAGCTTCTGGTCGATCTCGCGCGGCAGCAACGGCTTGACCTTCCCCTTCCGCCGCGCGAGCGCCGGCAGCCGCTTCACCCCCTCCAGGACCCGCTTGCCGCCGGAGGCCGCCCCCAGCGCCGACGACTCCCCGAGCAGGGACAGGAACGGGCGGACAGTGTTGTAACGGGTGGCCAGCAGGCGCCGCATCTCCACCTCGGTCTCGTCGGCGCCCGGCGGCAGCAGCTCATCCAGCAGCGCCGCGGCGGTCTCGACCTCCTCGCGTGGACCGATCTCCGTCTCCAACGCCCGCCACATCGCCCCCGCATCGAAGTCGGTGCCGTGCTCGGCGATCAGGTCCAGCTGCTCGCTCCACAGCCGGAACACGCCGTTGACCATGCGGGATGCCTTCGCCACCCGGGGCCGGACCGCCACCCAGTCCTTGTCCGTCGCCCGGAACTGGTGCGGCTCGAAGTCGATGCCGGTGCGGCGGCGCAGCCGTTCCACCAGGTCATAGACCGCGGAGTAGGTGAGTGGACGGCCGTGCGGGCGGCCCCAGAGGTTGACGAACACGTAGTCCGAGTCGAGGGCACCGTACTCGCGGTTGAGGTAGTCGGCATACAGCCGCATCAGCTCCGCGCTGGCCGGGACCTCCCGTGAGCGGCCCGACTTCGCCCGCACCCGATTCGCGTTCGGCCGCGGGATGACGCTCACCTGCCGCTCGGCCAGCGCGATGTCCTCGTGCCGCAGGCCCAGGGCCTCGCCGATCCGCAGCCCGGTGTCCAGCAGCAGCGCGAACAGCAGCCGGTCCCGCAGATGCTCGCACCCGTCCAGCACCGCCTGGGCGTCCCCGGCAGAGAGCACGACCGGTCGCCGCGGCGGCTGCCGCAGCCGGATCGTGCGGGCCTTCTGCGGACGGCTCTTGGCGATGTGCTCCAGGAACGGCTTGTAGGAACTGCCACGGCCACGGCGGCCGGCGGGCCGCATCGTCACCATCAGGTCGCCGAGCGGCACCCCGTGGCGGGTGTGGAACTCGCAGAACGACGAGAGCGCGGCGAGCTTGCGGTTCACGCTGGACTCCGCGCAGTGGTGGTCTGCCGTGGGCAGCACCGTGACCTTTCCGTCCCGGGCCTGCGGCGGCAGCCGCAGCCAGCCCACGAACCCTGCGACGTCCTCCAGCGTCACCGACTGCCAGTCCAGCCCGCAGCCGGTCAGGTAGACGAACCAGTCCTTCAGATCGTGGGCGTACGCCTTGACCGTGTTCGGTGACTTCTCGCCCCAGGCCAGGTAGGCCAGGTAGCGCTCGATCGGCGCGACGGCCACGTGGTCGTCTCCGAGCACGGTCCACGACTCGGTCTCCGAGTCCGGCATCAGCACGCGCTGTACCCGCATGGAACCTCCCGTTCATCCGTGGTGGATGACGGAAGGTAATCCCATCCAGGACGGGGCAGAGGGGGCTTCACCCGTACGTGCTGGACGTGATGGACAGGGCCTCAGCGACTCCAGATAACGAACCCGAGCCGGTTGTGCGCACGCCGCTTGGCCTGCACCTTCTCCAGATCCGAGTCATCCAGGAAGAAATACCGCTCCAGCTCCGCACGAGACGGCACTCCGTTGAACGCCGCGTACTGGGCTGCCTGTTGATCCGGCAAGAACTCGACCGCCACCATGGCCTCCGAAGATCGACAACATCGACCCACGAAGGCTCCGCCGTACGATCAGCCCAGGTCAAAGCGCCGATCAGGGCCGCGAAGGCTTAGCGCACGATCTGACACGGATGTTCCTCAACCCCTGGGTTGCCACCTCACAGCGGGGTGGCCGCCTTCAGGACGAGGAAGAGCGCCAGGGCCGCGTTGAGGGAGGAGGCGGCCGAGACCGTGGTGCCCGCCGCCGCCAGATACGCGGCGAGCCCCGCCCTGCTGGCGGCCGGTGGCCAGCCCCGGGACGGCGGCACCGGCTCCAGCAGCGCGGCGACCCGGCGCGGCACCGGACCGGCGGCGAACGCGGGGACCCCCGGCAGGGGCGGACCCTCCGGGGTGAGCAGCGCGGCCCTGGCGACGGCGCGGGCCGTCAGCCTGCGGTCGCCGACGGCCCGCGCCGCCTCCTCGTCCGCCCACCGCTCGGCGTTGTAGGCGACGGCCTCGCGCAGCGGGAGCAGCAGCGGATTGGCACAGCCCGCGAGCCGGGTGGCCAGCAGACAGCGGTGGTGACGGCCCCTCAGATGCGCGCGTTCGTGCGCCAGCAGAGCCGCACCCTCGTCCTCGTCGAGCGCGCCCAGCATGCCCGTCGAGGCCACCACGCGGCCGGGTGCGCGCGAGGTACCGGGCAGCGCGTAGGCATACGGCTCGGCGTCCGGGAGGACCGTCAGGTCCCCGTCGTCGGGCCCGGCGGGGAGCCCGGCCAGCGCCTCGTGCACGCGGGCCCGTACCCGCCGGTGGCGGTGGACGGTCAGCCAGCAGACGGCCACGACCAGGGCCAGCGCCGCGATGGCGGTGGTGCCGGTGACGCCGGCGTACGGCACCACGGCGCGCACCTCCGGGTCGGCCCAGCCGTCCGGGAGCGGGTTGCCCGGCAGCTGCGCCGTGCCGACGACCATCAGCAGCACCAGGCACAGTGTGCTGCACAGCGCCAGGACGCAGCCGAGCGCGGTCAGCAGCCGGGTGGCGCTGCGGGGGTGGAGGTGCTGCGCGGCCACGCGCACGATCGGGAGCGCGGACAGCGGCAGGACGAGCGGCAGGAAGACGAAGACCCCCATTTGCTCAGCCCTCCCCGCCCTCCGGCGGCGCCTGCTCGTCCTCGGCGGCTCTCAGCAGCTCCCTCATCAGCCGCTCGTCATCAGGGCTGAGGGAGGAGACGAAGCTGGCGAGCACCGCGTCCCTGTCCGTCTCGCTGTCCAGGACCCGGCGCATGCGCAGCGCGGCCAGCCCGGCCTCGTCGGCGACCGGGCTCCAGACGTACGAACGGCCCTCACGGGTACGGGTGACGGCCTGCTTGGCGTGCAGTCTGGTCAAGATGGTGACGACCGTGGTGTAGGCCAGATCGCCGCCGAGCCGCTGCTGGACCCAGGTGGCCGTCACCGGGCCGGATGCCGTGCCCAGCACGGTCAGCACCTGGGCCTCCAGCTGGCCCTGGCCCCGCCGGCGCCCGCCGGCCCTGCGCTCGTGGTGGTCCGCACCGCTGCCCGCCACGGCCGTCGCCTCCCTCCATGGTTCACCTGCGCCGTTCACGCCGGTGCCGATCCTACTCACCGCCGGTGACAGAGCCGCACGTGAAGTGGGTCGTGCACACCCCCTTTGCACGCCGCGCCACGCCCCTTGCGGAACGATCAGTTCGGGCGTTCCGGTGTCCGGAACGCCTCCGCAGCGAAAGCGTCCGGCACCGCCCTGCCCGTGGCGTTCCCTATCCGTGGTCCCGGTGCGGACCGGCGCCGAGGGCGGCGAACACGATGTCCGCCATGGCGGCGGCCATGCGCTGGTGGAACCGCCACAGGAAGGGGTCGCGGGGGCTGGGTGCGCCGAAGTAGCCCTGGGGCGTGACCCGGCGGGCGTGCCTTCCACCCTTCCGCCATTCCTCCAGATCCTCGGCGCTCAGCCCCGTCGGCTTGAGTTGTGCCATGGCGTCGTAGTCGACGACCTCGGGGAACCAGCGCATCATCAGCGCGCTCTCGATCTCTTCGGCGTGGACACCGAGTTCGCCGGTCATCTCCAATCCCTCGAACAGCGGCTGCATGGCGAAGGAGGCCAGAGCGGAGGTGGGGATCTCGTCGCCCAGCCGGTCGGCGATGAAGTCGGGTTCCATGAGGACGACTCCGGTGTTGCCCTTCTCGTGCTGGCTCCGCACGACCTCCAGCAGCATCCGGTTGTGTGCGATGTCGCCCTGGTGGTTGATCACGAAGATACGGCGGAACCCGTCGGTGGCCAGGGAATCCAGGATGTCGGTGTGCAGCGCCACGGCGGTCTCGTATCTGGTGCGGAACGTTCCTCCGAAGGCCGCCGACACCTGGTTGATCCCCCAGTACACCGGCGGTGCGATCAGCGCCTCCACCTCGTGCTGCTCAAGCTCGCTCTTCACGAGTCTGCACAACTGATAGGCACCGTAGGCATCCGTGCCCAGCGGGAGGTGGGGGCCGTGCTGCTCGATGACGCCGGTGGGCAACAGGACACACGCCCCACGACCGGCTGCTGCCTCCACCTCTGGGTACGTAAGGTCAGCCATCGTCCCGGCGAAGACTGAATACCCGCCCTGCATAAGACTCTCCCCGTGATTGGTGTTCCGGTGGTGTTCCGGTCGGCCTGATGTGCCGGTCAGCATGTGATCTTCGCGTGCACAGGTGCGATCTTCGCGTGCACAGGAGACCGCGCACGACCACGGGCACCGACGGAGACCCAGGCGGCGCTTTGTAGGAAGGCCACAGGCCCAACCGTGTGTCAGGTGCGGGGGCCGACCGTGGCCATGGCGCGGTCGACGGCGTCGGCGAGGGAGCTCTTCGCGCCGGAGGGGAGCCAGGAGTGCTGCGCGGCCACGAGGCATCCAAACGCCGCTTCGGTCAGTGCGCGGGGCGTCGGGTCGTCGGCGGCGCGGGGTGTGCCGACTGCCTCGGCACGTTCGAGCAGCGGCGACGACGGCGTCCTGCCGCTGCTGGAGCTTCTGGAGGTAACCGGCGAGCGGCGCGGGGGTCAGGGCACCTACACCGCCGCCTTCCACCCGGGCAACGTCGCGACGAGCGTCGCCGCCCAGTCCGACAGCGTCCCCGCGGGATCAAGTCCACCATTCATCCGGTGCCCGCACCCCCGACCGGAGGTGCGGGCACCGGAGAGGCGGCGGGGCGGTCCTAGTGCCGTGACCGGCAGTGTTTGCCCGGAAGGAGCGTCGTCGTGGGGGCACCGCCCGCGCGAGCGGGGCCGAGCGTGGGGGAGCGTGCGATCGCACGGCGTCCGGAAGTCCTTGACCGGGGTCTCCCCTGCTCTGGGGGCACCTCCCGGCCGAAGGCCGGGGGAGAAGCTGAGAGCTTGGGGAAGGAGCCACCAGGGCTTTTGGCCAACGCCGCTGGGGGCACCCCCTGCTCGGAGAGCTCGGGGGAGTGCGTGCCGGACGACGCGACAGGGCAGAGCTTGCCGGGAGGGGCACTAGGTGGTGACCCGCACGTAATCAACGGTCAACTGCTGCGGGAAGCTTGTGGAGCCGTCCGGGTCTCCGGGCCAGTAGCCGCCTACGGCGAGGTTGAGGATCAGGAAGAAGGGCTTGTCGAAGACCCACGGGTTGCCTCCGACGTCGGCGGGCGTACGCGTCTGGTAGACGTTTCCGTCCACCGACCATTTGACGGAGCCCGGGGACCAGTCGATGGCGAAGGTGTGGAAGTCGTCGGCGAAGGCCGCGCCGCCCGGCAGGGTGTACCCGGCGCCGATGCCGCCCGAGCCGGAGTAGCCGGGGCCGTGCAGGGTGCCGTGCACCGTGCTGGGCTCGAAGCCGACGTTCTCCATCACATCGATCTCGCCGCAGGCGGGCCAGCCGGCGCTTCCGATGTCGTCACCGAGCATCCAGAAGGCCGGCCACATGCCCTGGCCGCGCGGCACTTTGATGCGCGCCTCGACATGCCCGTGGGTCTGGGTGAACTTGCCCGCCGTGTTCAGCCGTGCCGAGGTGTACTCGCATTTGCCGTACCAGCACTGGTAGTTGCCGGGGTTCTCCTTGCGGGCGGTGATGACGAGATTGCCGTTGCCGTCGAGCGCGGCGTTGTTGGCGCCCGGAGTGTAGTACTGCCGTTCGTGGTTGTTGACGTTGTCGCCGGTCTCGGTCTGCCACTTGGCGCCGTCGGCCGGAGTGCCGGCCGGACCGTTGAAGTCGTCGGAGAAGACGACCGCTCTGGTGCCGCTGCCGGAGCTCTTGGCGTCTTTTCCGACGTCGTCGGCCGATGCCGTGGCGGGCAGCAGCGCGGCGGCAACGCAGCACAACAGGGACACACCGCACATCGCGGTGCGGCTTCGCCTGGAAAGTCTCACGTCGGCCCGTCCTTTCGTGGGGGAAGTGGACGTAGGGCGCGCACATGACAAGATGTCGACGGAGAATGCACGCAACCAGCGCGGCAGACCCGGGACTTCCTTCACGACTTGTTGTAAGCGCGCCAGATCAAGTCGTCAAGACTTTGGTCCAGACCAGAATGAGTTCAAGGAGAAACGGCACACGTCGCCCCGCACTCGTCGTCTCCGGCGCCGGGGGCTGATCACGGAGGACTCGCCCCGCGATCAGTGGGCCATCGTGGGCATCCTCCCGGCAAGGGCGACAAGGGGCCGGGCAGACCTTCGAGAAGGCAGATCCGCCCGGCCGCAGGGACGTCGGCTCACTTGTAGGCGATGTCCGATGCCGCGTACTTGCAGTAAGTGCCGTCGGGGCCGGAGCCGTTCGTGGGCGGCTCGTCACCGTTGTCGTTGCCGATGTACTTCTGGCAGGGGACGATCTTCTTGCTGCTGTCACCGATGACGGTGATCTTGCGCAGCGTGGCCGAGTCGCCGTAGTTGGTGTTGATGCCGGCGATCTTGCCGCCCTTCCAGTTCACCTCGATGGTGTTGAGGTTGATCGTCCGCTTGTACTGCTTGGAGCAGTTGCCGCACGAGCGGATGAAGGTGCCGAAGTTCTGCACCGCGAAGTTGGAGATGTTCAGCGTCCCCGCGCCGTTGAACTGGAACACCTTGTCGCTGGCTTCCTTCGCGCCACCGCCGGAGACGGTGTACGTCGCCGACGACGACGTGCCCTTGAAGGTGGCGGCGTCCTCGCCGACGTCCTCCCACCAGACGTTCTGGAGCGTGCAGCTGCCCTTGCAGTGGATGCCGTCGGCGGCGGGCTTGCCGAGGATGACGTTCTTCAGCACCGCGCCGTCCGCGAGTTCCAGGATCGGTCCCTGGTCTTCGCCCTGGCCGTCGCCGCCCAGGTCCCCGGTGCCGTAGAGGCGCTTCATCCCGTAGTCCTTGCTGCCGGAGACCGGGATGGTCCTGGAGACCCCTTCGCTGCCGTTCGGGGTCGGCCAGGTGGCCGCGTCGGCCGTGGGCAGAGCATGAGCTGTCGTGATCATGCCAATCATAAGACCGAGGGCGCCGAGCCCGCCGATCAGCGTGTGCCGTGCGGGAATCCGGCGGCGCCGCGGCTGCGACTGCCGCTGTACCTGTCCTTGTGATGTCATGTTCGGTTTTTCCCTTCTCCTGCTGGTGGAGGTCAGAGCTTTCCGGCGCCCGCCTGGGCCGTCACCGAGGCGACGACCGAAGAGGCGGGTTCGGCGGAATAGCCGTAGGGCGGGTCGGTGAACGTGCCCGTGCGGGAGATCTCGGTGGCGGCTCCCCCGAGGTCGTTACCGCGCAGATTGGCGTAGCCGTCCACGTCGCTGCTCCGGCTGGTCGTCACCGCGATCTTCGTCGTACGGAAGACGTTGTTCTCGACGAGCAGCTGGGCGCCCATGCGGGAGTGCACGGCGGTATCGGCGCCCTCGACGTAGTTGTCGTAGAAGTGGCCGGTGCCGAACCGCAGGCTGGGGATGCGCGAGTAGACGTTGCTGAAGTGGTTGTGGTGGTACGTGACCCTCAAGTGCCCCGTGTCCTCGTCGGCGTTCTTGTCGCTGTGACCGACGAGCGAGCCCTTGAAGTGGTCCTTGAAGGTGTTCCAGGACACCGTCACGCCGTCGGAGCCGTGGTTGATGTCGAGCAGACCGTCGTAGTAGTCCTTGTCGTGGTCGCGGTCAGCCGAGAAGGAGTTGTGGTCGATCCACACCTTCGTCGACTCCTGGACGGTGATGCCGTCCGCGGGTTTGCGTGGCTTGCTGATGTTCAGGTTGCGGACGACGACGTTGGTCGCCTCCTTGACACGCAGCCCGCCACCGGTGAATCCGGAGGACGAACCGACGCCCAGGACCGTGGTGTTGGAGCCGATGTCGACCTGTCCGGTGAGCGGGATCAGACCGCTCACCCTGACGACCTTGGCGGCCTCACCGGTGACGGCCGCCTCGAACTCGGCGAGCGAGGAGACGGTGACGGGGCTCACGTCACCGCCGCCTGTGGTGCCGGCCCCGAAGCCGACGGGAGAGGTTTCGGCCGCGCCTGCGGGCTGCGGCAGTACGACGGCGGTGGTGATCGCGAGAACTGCTGCCACGCCCGTGGAGAGGACCAGCCTCCTGGGGAGAGCGCGGGGCGGGCGAGTGCGCATGCGGGGGTGTCCCTTCGAGAGCATCCGTTTATCAGATACGTGAACGACGTACATCATTTGGATCGCCCTGCGAGTGCAGTGCCGCATCGGGCACCTCCTGGCGGCTTCTTGAGCGTGTGTGCCTCCAGGCCAGCGCCTCCGGCGTCCGTCGCTCCTGTTCGAAATGACGGACACGAGTCACGCTGCTGAACCGGAACGTAGGGGGCGAGCGTTTCGCAGTCAACGCTTCGCGTAGGCCGCATCCAGCCAACTCCCGCACCGGCCCAGCTCCCGCGCCGCGCCGGCCCAGCGCCCGCATCGAGCCAGGACGGGCACGCCCCCGGGCCCGGCCCCGGACCCGGGGCACGCGGACGTCGGCCGCTCTGCGTGCTCGCCTCACGCTGCGCCGTCACCACGCCGACGCTCCGGCGGCGCTCCGGCGGTGAGGATTCTCTCTCCTGGCGACAACACCGCCCGCTTCCGTCCCGGAACGGCCGTGCGCCACGTAGGCTCGCGCGTCAGCCAGGGGTTTGGCGATCGCGTATCCGAGCGGGCCGGTCACGGTCCGTGGTCCGGGGAACCGCGCCCCAGTTGGCGAGGGTGGCGTGCGTCGGAGCTCGCCCCCCTGCCCCGGGACCGTCGCCGCTCCCCTACGTGGGCAGCGGCATCGCCGGCACCGGCACACAGCCTGCGGTCCGGCAACGCCCGGCTCATATGTCACCGAGCACGCCCAGTCGCGTCCGTAACCGAGCACCGAACGGGGAGACCCGCATGAGGAAGAGCAGGGGGCTGACGGAAGCCCGCCCGAACGGGACCTCCGACGGCGCGGGGCCCGGCATACCCCACGCCACGTCCCGGCTGAGCGTCCGCGCCCGGCCCCGCCACAAGCGGCGCGCCCTCGGCCTGGTGGCCGCCGTCCTGGTCTGCGGAACGGCCGCCGGGACACCGGCCACGGCGCACGGTGCCGCGGCCACCACCGCCCGCTCCCGGGCCGGCAACGCCCAGGTGACGTGCACATCGGACCACGGCGCTCTCGCACATCGGCTGGCCCGCAGGGTGGCCGGGGCGCTGTGGGAGCGCCACAGCACGGCAGCGGTCGCGCTCTACGACCGTTCGTCCGGCACCTCGTGCGCGTACCACGCGCGTACCGCGTACGACTCGGCGAGCGTGGTGAAGGCCACCTTGCTCGGTGCGCTGCTGCGGCAGGCGAAGGAAGACCACCGCAAGCTCACCTCGCGGGAGAAGAAGCTCGCCACCGCCATGATCACCACCTCGGACAACGACGCCACCAGCACTCTCTGGCGCGAGGTCGGCCGCAAGGATGTGCAGCACTTCCTCGACCTGGCCGGCATGCGGGACACCGAGCCGGGCCGACGGGGCTACTGGGGCCTCACCCAGGTCACGGCCTGGGACCAGCTGAAACTGCTCAAGCTCCTCACCTCCGGCAACCACGTGCTGGACGCCGGATCCCGCGCGTACGAGCTCGGCCTGATGAACAAGGTCACCGGCAGCCAGCGCTGGGGCGTGCCCGCCGGCGCCCCGAAGGACTCCACCGTGCACGTGAAGAACGGCTGGCTGTCGCGCGACGCGCACGGCTGGCGCGTCAACAGCGTCGGGGCGTTCACCGGAGGGGGCCACGACTACGGGATCGCGGTTCTCTCCCAGGACAACAAGACGATGGCCTACGGCGTCCATACGGTCGAGGCCGCGTCCCGCGCGGTCCACCGCGAACTGGCCCGCTGACAGCACCCGCTGAGAGAGCCGGCCCGCACAAGTCGTCCTGGTCGGCCCCCTCGCTCAGACGTCGCTGCGCTCAGCCAGGCTGCGCGGGCGCATATCCGTCCAGGCGTGCTCCACATAGTCGAGACAGGTGGCACGATCGGCCTCGGGGTGGGCCACGGTCCAGCCTGCCGGCACGTCGGCCCAGGCGGGCCAGAGGGAGTGCTGGTCCTCGTCGTTCACAACCACCAGGTAGCTGGCTTCTTCGTCCTCGAACGGGTTGGTCATGGGTGATCATTTCCTTTGTTCGGACTGCGGGGGCTCGCACGGGATGGGTGTCCCGTTACTCAAGAAGGTCCTTCAGAATTCGGCCGATCCCCGTCAGCGGGCCCGGGCGCGTCATGTGCTGGTGCTCGCACGCGACCGGGTGGACGGTCACGGTACCGGTCACGTAGGGGTGCCAGTCGGCAGCCGTAGGCGGGGGCGACGAGCGGTTTGCGGTCGCGGCGAAGAGGGTGATGTCTCCGTCGAAGGGGCGGCGTTCGAAACCGCTCACCAGGCGGCTGTTGTTGCGGTAGACGGAGATGATCGGGGCGAGCCGGTGCTCCACGAGGTCGGCCAGGGCGCTGTCGCCGCGGCGCAGGATCTCCACGGCCGCCGCCTTGGTCGGGACACCGGAGGTGCGCAGCGCGGCGGTGTCGTAGCCCGCGGACTCCAGCAGGGCGAGGAGGAAGCGGCCCTCCTCCAGTTCGCCCACCTCGGGTGCCTGGGCGTCGGGCGGTGCCGTGTCGAGGAGCGCCACCAGGCCGACCTCCTCGCCCTCTTCTCGCAGGCGGACCGCGACGGCGTGGGCCACCAGGCCGCCGAGTGACCAGCCGAGCAGGTGGTAGGGACCGGACGGCCGGACCTTGCGGATCTGCTCGAGGTAGTCGTCGGCCATATCGGCGAGGCTCGTCGCCATCGGCTCCTCACGGCCGATGCCGCGCGCCTGCAAGCCGTACACCGGCTGGTCGGGGCCGAGCAGGGAGAGCAGTCCGGTATAGCACCAGCTGATGCCGCCCGCAGGGTGGAAGCAGAACAGCGGCGGTCGGCCGCCACGGCTGCGCAGGGGCAGCAGGACGTCGTACGGGCTCTCCTCCTGGCCGCTGGTGAGGCGTTCGACCAGGAGCTCCACCGTCGGCGCGTCGAACAGGTCGCGCACGGTCGGCTCGGTACCCAGTGCTGATCTGATCCTGCTCACCGCCCGCACGGCGAGCAGGGAGTTGCCGCCGAGCGCGAAGAAGTCGTCGTCGATGCCGACCCGTTCGAGGCCGAGCACTTCGGCGAAGACGGCGCACAGGAGTTCCTGGCGTGGGGATACGGGTGGCCGGCCGCTGGTGAGGCCGGGGGCCGGGAGGGCGCTGCGATCCAGCTTTCCGTTCGGGGTGAGGGGCAGCCGTTCCATGAGGAGAACTGCCGCGGGGACCAGGTGGTCGGGCAGCCGCGCGGCGAGGTGGTCTCGCAGGGCCGACGGGTCGGGTGCGGTGCCGGGAGCAGGCACCGCGTAGGCGGTGAGCCGGCGGTCCCCCGGACGGTCCTCGCGCACGATCACCGACGCGTCGGCGACCTCGGGGTGGTCCGCGATCGCGGCGGCGACCTCGGAGGTCTCGATGCGGTAGCCGCGCACCTTCACCTGCTCGTCGGTGCGCCCGACGAAGTGCAGCTGCCCGTCGGGGCGGCGCACCACCAGGTCCCCGGTGCGGTACATCCGGCCCCCGGGCGGTCCGGACGGGTCGGCCACGAAGCGTTCCGCGGTCGCGCCGGGGCGGCCCAGGTAGCCGCGGGCGAGGGCGGGCCCGGAGACGTACAACTCCCCTGGCAAGCCCGGCGGCACAGGGCGCAGGTACGCGTCGAGCACCTGGGTGCGGAGGCCGTCGATGGGGCGCCCGATGGGTGCTTCGTCCGGGCCCAGCGGACCGCTCATCGTGGCGCAGACCGTGGTCTCGGTCGGCCCGTAGGCGTTGATCACGGTGCGGCGTGACCATCGGGCGGCCACGTTCGCGGGCGCCGCCTCGCCGGCGGTGAGCAGGGTCAGGCCCGGCGGCAGGGCGTCGTCGTCCAGGACGGGCAGCGCCGAGGGCGGCAGGGTGAGGTGGGTGACTCGGTGGCGGGCCAGGGTGGCGGTGAGCGGAGCACCGGGGAGCAGCGCGTCGCTGTCGGTCACGACGAGGGCCGCGCCGGAGAGCAACGTCACGCAGATCTCCGAGAACGCCGCGTCGAAGCTCGCCGAGGCGAACATCAGGACCCGGCTTCCGGGCCCCGTGCCGAGCCGCCCGGATTGCCCGGCGGCCAGCCCAGCGACACCGCGGTGGGTGACGACGACGCCCTTGGGGCGGCCGGTGGAGCCCGAGGTGTGGATCACGTAGGCGGGGTGGTCGGGGTGCGGGGGCCGCGGGTGTGCGGGGGCGTCGGCGTGCAGGTCGGTCGTTCCGGTGGCGGCTTCGGATGCTGCCGTGGACGCGGCGGCGGTGTCGATGCGTACGACCGGGCCGTCGTAGGGCAACGCCTTCGCACCGGGACCGTCCGTGATGACGCACACCGGCGCGGTGTCCTCAAGGACCAGGGCCAGGCGCGCGGCCGGGTAGTCCGGGTCCAGCGGCACGTACGCGGCGCCCGCCTCCAGCACCGCGAGCAGTGCCACGACAAGGTCGGCCGAGCGGGGCAGCGCCACGCCGACCAGGCACTCCGAGCCGACCCCGTGGCCGGTCACCAGGTGATGCGCCATGTCGCGCACGCGTGCGTGAAGTTGGGCGTACGTGATGTCCTCGTCGGCGGTGACCAGGGCCATGGCGTCGGGGGTGCGGACGACCTGGCGGCGCAGCAGCTCGGGGAACGGGACCGCCGGGTGCGGCGAACCGCCGTCCCCCTGCGTGGTCGCCGTCTCGCGCTCGCCGGGAAGCAGCAGGTCGAGGGCGGAGGTGGGCAGTTCGGGCCGCGCCGCGAACTGGCCGAGCAGCAGGCGCAGCCGGGCCGCGAGCTGCCGCGCCTGGTGTGGTCCGACGGCGTCCGCGCGGTGGTCCAGGCGCAGCCGCAGCCGCTCGCCGGGCTGGGCGAGCAGGCCGAGCGGGTAGTGCGTGGCGTCGTGGCTGTCGACACCGGTCAGCCGCAGGCCGGGTGCCAGGGACTGCAACGGGTCGCTGTCGAGCGGGTAGTTCTCGAAGACGACGAGGGTGTCGAAGAGCTGGCCGCGGCCGGCGGCCTCCTGGATGGCGGTGAGGCCGATGTGGTGATGGCCCATGAGCCGGGACTGCTGCTCCTGGAGGGCGGCGAGCAGCTCGCGCACGGGCAGCTCCGGGCGGATCTCGACCCTTACGGGCACGGTGTTGATGAACAGGCCCACCATCGACTCGACGCCGGGCAGCTCGGGCGGGCGCCCGGAGACGACGGTGCCGAACACCACGTCGGAGCGTCCGCTCAGCTGCCCGACGAGGAGCGCCCAGGCGCCCTGCACCAAGGTGTTGAGGGTGAGTCCGCAGCGGCGCGCGGTGCGCTGCAACGCCTGGGTGAGTTCAGCGGACAGTTCGACCTCGACCTGGTGTACTTCGGCACGTTCCGTGCCGTGCGCCGGCGGGGCGATCCGGGTCGGCTCGTCGAGCCCGGCCAGGGCCTCGCGCCAGGCCAGGGCCGCCGCGTCGGCGTCCTGCTGGGAGAGCCACGCGAGGAAGCCGCGGTACGGGGTCGCCGGCGGCAGGGCGGCGACGCCGTCGCCGCCGGGCGACAACTCCGTGTACAGCGCGAAGAGTTCCCGCACGAGGATGGGGGCCGACCAGCCGTCGAGCAGCAGGTGGTGGTGGGTCAGTGCCAGGGAGTGCCGGTCGGGCGCGTGGCGCAGCAGGGCCAGGCGCAGCAGAGGCGGGCGGGCCACATCGAAGCGGCGGTCGCGCTCGCCGGCGAGCAGCTGCTCCGTCTCGGCCGGTCCGGTGGCGTCGTACTCCCGCCACGGCGCCTCGACCGGGCCAACCGCCTGCACTGGCGCGGACAGGCCTCCGTGCAGGAACGCAGCACCGAGATGGGGGTGACGGGTGAGCAGCGCCTGTGCGGCGGCGCGCAGGCGGGGTGCGGACAGCGGGCCTTCGAGACTGAGAACCAGCTGGACGGTGTAGACGTCGGGGCCGTCGGCATCGTGCAGACTCTGGAAGAGCAGCCCTTCCTGGAGCGGGGCGAGTGGCAACGCCTCATCCACCTGCGGGAGTTGGGCTTCCACGTGGTCCACCTCGTCCTGGGTCAGAGCGAGGAGCGGCCAGTCGGACGGGGTGTGTCCGGTACCGGTGTGTGCGGCGAGCTCGTGCAGCCGCTGCTCCAGCAGGGCCGTGAGGCGGTGCAGTTCGGTGTCCTCGAACAGGCCTTCCGGGTAGCCGAGCGTGAAGTGCAGCTCGGGGCCGTCCGGGCCGTCGTACGTCACCGCCGTGAGGGTGAGCGGGTGGGTCAGAGGCATGCCGGGGTCGGCGCCGCCGCCGAGTGCGGTCGCGCCGGGCAGGTCGGCCGCCGGGCTCCAGTCGCCGCCGGTGGCGGTGGCGAGCGGGAAGCGGCCGAGGTAGTTGAAGCAGACCTGCGGCCGGGTCAGGGCGGCGAGTTCCGGGCCCGTGTCCGGGTTGAGGTGGCGCAGCAGTCCGTATCCGGCGCCGTGGTCGGGCAGGGCGCGCAGCTGTTCCTTGACCCGGCCGAGGGCGCGCCCGAGGCCCGTCGCTCCCGGGTCGACGGCGACGGGGTAGAGGCTGGTGAACC
The DNA here is from genome assembly GCF_035917675.1 of Streptomyces sp. NBC_01775. NCBI lineage: Bacteria > Bacillati > Actinomycetota > Actinomycetes > Kitasatosporales > Streptomycetaceae > Streptomyces > Streptomyces sp. NBC_01775. The sequence continues at coordinate 1,401,998 of NZ_CP109104.1, forward strand.
AGCCGACGGTACGGGAGACATCGGTGTCGGGCACCAACTCCTCGCGCCCGTGTCCCTCGACGTCCACCAGGACGGGTCCGGGTTGCCCGCGCCACTCGGCGAGGGCGTGGGACAAGGCGGTCAGCAGGACGTCCTGGGCGCCGGCCCCGTAGGCGGCGGGCAGCCGTGTCAGGAGCGGCCCGGTGACCTCCGGCGGCAGGGTCAGGGACAGGGATCGCCCAGCCTCGACGGTGTCCACGGCAGGGTCGAGCGCCCGCCGGCCGAGACGAGGGTCAGGGGCGGCGAGCATGGTGCGCCACAGGTCCACCTCGGCTGTGCGGGCCGGGTCCTGGGCGCGCTCTTGGAGCTGCAGCGCCCAGTGCCGGAAGGGAGTCGTGCGCGCCGGGAGCGCCTGCGGGCCGTCCTGCCACACGCGGACCAGGTCTTCGAGGAGGATCCGCCAGGAGACTCCGTCGACGGCCAGGTGGTGCACGGCGAGCAGCAGGCGCCCGGGGGTGCCGGGTCCCGCCTCGAACCAGACGGCGTGCAGGACGCCGGTGTCCGCGGCGAGACGGGCCGCCATGGCGCTCGCCTCTGCGGCCACCGCGCGGCGCAGGGCCGCGCGGTCGAGCCCGGTGACCTGCACACGCCTCAACTCGGCGGTGGCGTCCTCGACTACGGACAGAAACCCGTCGGGGGCGCGCCGTGCCCGCAGCATGGCGTGATGGCCCATCAAGCCATGCAGCGCGGTGGCGATCCGCTCCTGCGTGGCGTCGGCCGGGGCATGCAGGAGGGTCGCCTGGTGGTAGCCGCCGGTGGGGCCGCCGCGCTCCTCAAGGGTGCGCATGATCGGGGTCGCGGGGATCACGCCGTCGGCGTCCGCCACCTCAGCCGCCGCGGAAGCGGTCATCTCCTCGGCAGCTCGTGCGTCCGCGACCGTGGCGAGACCGGCCACGGTGCGGTGCAGGAAGACGTCGCGCGGGGTGAGGGAGATGCCGAGCGCCCGGGCCCGGCCGACGACCTGGATGGAGGAGATGCTGTCCCCTCCCAGGTCGAAGAAGCCGTCGTCAGCGCCCACGTGGGCCAGACCGAGGACGTCGGCGAAGACGCCCGCCAGCCGCTCCTCCACCGGCCCGGCGGGGGCACGGCCCGCGCGGGCCCGCTCCGGGGCGGGTGCGGGCAGGGCACCCCGGTCCAGCTTGCCGTTGACGGTCAGCGGCAGGCGGTCGACCAGGACGACGGCGGCGGGAACCAGGTGGGCGGGCAACCGCTCGGCGAGACGGTGGTGCAGGTCGGCGCCGCTGAGGGGAGCGATCCCGGCGCTGCCGGGAGAGCGGGGACCGTCCGAAGGTGTCGCCGGTACCGCGTACCCCGTCAGCCGCCGGTCCCCCGGCCGGTCCTCGCGGACGATCACCGCCGCGTCGGCCACCTCGTCGAGTGCGCGCAGCGCGGCTGCGGTCTCCTCCGGCTCGATGCGGTAGCCACGGATCTTCACCTGGTCGTCGGTGCGCCCCAGGTGCTCCAGATTCCCGTCGGGCCGCAGCCGCACCAGGTCGCCGGTGCGGTACATGCGACGGCCCGCGGGGCCGAAGGGGTCGGCGACGAACCGCTCGGCGGTCAGCCCGGGACGGTCCAGATAGCCACGGGCCACCCCCGCCCCGGCGACGTACAGCTCGCCCGGCACGCCCGGCGGCACCGGACACAGCCTGTGGTCGAGTATCCGCAGTCGCGTGTTCCAGGCGGGGCGGCCGATCGGCACGGTGGCTCCGGCGGGGTCCCCGTCGGCCCAGCAGGCGCGGGTGACACCGACCGTGGTCTCGGTCGGTCCATACAGGTTGATCAGCCGGACGCCCCAGCCGCGTACGACGTCACGCGCGAGGCCGACCGGCAGGGCCTCGCCGCCTGAGCAGATGAGCCGTAGTGGCGGCATGGGCTCGGGACCTACGGCGCCGAGCATCGAGGGCACGAAGTGGACTGCGGTCACGCCGTGTTCGGCGATGGCGCTGCGCAGTCGCTCAGGGTCCCGCGGCACCTCGGCGTCCACGACGTGGACGCGGGCTCCGAGCGTGAGCGGCAGCCACAGCTCGAAGGCGGCGGCATCGAAGGCGGCCGAGGTGAGGGCGAGAACGGTGTCCTCGGACGTGAGTCCGGACTCCGCACCCTGCCAGCGCAGATGACCCGCGAACCCGCCGCGGGTGACGACGACACCCTTGGGTGTGCCGGTGGAGCCCGAGGTGTGGATGACGTACGCCGGGTGGTCCTCGTCCGACCCGGGTGCGGGTCCCGTGGCCGCCTCGCCCTCAGCCGGGTACACGGCGGGCAGGTCCGGGGCGTGCGGCATGCCGGGCGCGGTGATCAGACAGACGGGGCCGGTCGCGGCGAGTGTCGACTCGATGCGGGCGGCGGGGTGTTCGGGGTCCAGAGGTACATACGCGGCACCCGACTTGAGCACGGCGAGCAGCGCCACGAGCAGCTCGGGCCCGCGTGGCAGCAGGACGGCGACATGTCGCTCGGGGGCGGCGCCGAGCGCGGTGAGCCGATGCGCGAGGTGGTTGGCCCGGACGACGAGAGCGGCGTAGGACAAGGTGAGGTCCGCTCCGGGCCGCGCGGGGTCCTGGCCGGTGACGGCGGTGCGATCCGGGTGTGCGGCGGCCACCGCGTCGATGGCGGTCACCACGTCGGGCGCCGACTCTTCTGCGGCGCCGGTGAGTTCGGCGGTGATTCGGGTCCGCTCCGCGTCGAGGGTCACATCGAGGTCGTCCACCGGACGGTCGGGGTCCGCGACGGCCGCGGTGAGCAGCCGTACGAGTCGCTCGGCCAGCGCCGCCACCGTCGCGTGGTCGAAGAGGTCCTGCCGGTACTCCACGACACCGACGAGCCCGTCGCCGCCCGGACGAATACCCACCGTCAGATCGAACTTGGTGGTCGGCAGCACGCCGGGCTCCGCCGTCACCGCGAGCCCGTCGAACGCGGGCACCGCCAGCTCGTCGTGCTCGAACGCCAGCATCACTTGGAACAGCGGGTGCCGGGCGAGTGAGCGCTCGGGGTTGACCAGTTCCACGACCCGCTCGAACGGCAGATCCTGGTGAGCGTAGGCGGCCAGGTCGGTGGCGCGCACCCGTTGCAGGAGCTCGCTGAAGGTGGGAGAGCCACTGGTGTCGGTGCGCAGGACCAGGGTGTTGACGAACAGGCCGACCAGGTCGTCCAGCGTGTCGTCGCCGCGACCGCTGACCGGGGTACCGATCGGGACGTCGGTGCCTGCGCCGAGCCGGGTGAGCAGCGCCGCGAGCGCGGCGTGCACCACCATGAACAGGCTGACGCCCGATCCGGCCGCCAGCGTACGCAGCTCGGCGAGCAGGGCCTGCGGGACGGTGAACCCGGCGGTTCCCGAGCGGTGGTCGCCGGTCGCGCCGCGGGTCCGGTCGAAGGGCAGGGACAGCTGGTCGGGCAGGCCGTGCAGCGTCCGCTCCCAGAACGCGGACTGCGTGCTGAACACGTCGCCGGGCGCGCCCGCTTCGCCGATCAGTGCGCGCTGCCACAGCGCGAAGTCGGCGTACTGAACGGGGAGCTCTGCGTAGTCCGGAGCCCTGCCCGCGCGCCGCGCACGGTAGGCGAGCGCGAGGTCGTCGCACAGCGGTCGCATAGACCAGCCGTCGGCGGCCACGTGGTGCAGGAGCAGCAGCAGGACGTGCTCCTGGGGAGCGGTACGCAACAGCCTGACGCGCAGCGGCGGTTCGCTCGTCAGATCGAGTGGGGCGGCGATGGCCTCGGCGAGTACGCGGGCCACCTCATCCTGCCGCGCACCCTGCGCCACGAGGTCGAAGGGGAGCTCTTCGAGAATGTTCTGACAGGTGCTCTCTTCGCCGGACCTGCTGCCGCTGCCGTCGGAGTCCGAGGCGAGGACCGTGCGCAGCACCTCGTGCCGCCGGGTCAGGTCACCCAGCGCCGCGCCGAGTGCCGTGACATCGAGTGGCCCGCTCAGCCGCAGGATCAGGGGGATGTGATACGTCGCCGACGGGCCCTCAAGGCCGGCGAGGAACCAGAGTCTGCGCTGCGCGTACGACAGCGGCAGCCGATCGGGCCGTGGCCGGGCACGCAGCGCGGGACGCTCGGCCCGCGTGCCGCCCTCGACCCTGGCCGCGAGTCCGGCCACGGTCGGCGCCTCGAAGACCTCGCGGACGGGGAGTTCGACACCCAGCGTGCGCCGGACGCGGTTGGCGAGCCGAGTCGCGGACAGCGAATGTCCGCCCAGGTCGAAGAAGCCGTCGTCGACGCCGACCGCGGGCACATCGAGGACCTCGGCGAACAGGTCGCACAGGATCTCCTCGGCGGGGGTGCGCGGCGCGCGGCGCCCCTCGCGGCCCGTCCCGTCGGCGGCGGGCCGGGGCAGCGCTGCCCGGTCCAGCTTGCCGTTGACGGTCAGCGGCAGCCGCTCGACCAGCACCAAGGCGGCCGGTACCTGATGCGCGGGCAGCAACGTGGCCGCGTGCCGACGCAGTTCGGCCGGGGTGGGGCGGGCGACCGACGCGGTCACCACGTACCCGACCAGGCGCCGGTCGCCCGGCCGGTCCTCGCGGACGATCACCGCGGCGTCGGCCACTCCGGGGTGGCGGCACAGTGCGGCTGTGATCTCGGCGGGTTCGATGCGGTAGCCGCGGATCTTGACCTGGTCGTCGGTGCGGCCCAGGTACTCCAGCGAACCGCCGCGCAGACGCCGGGCCCGGTCGCCGGTGCGGTACATGCGGCTGCCCGCAGGCCCGAAGGGGTCGGCGACGAAACGTTCGGCGGTCAGCCCCGGGCGGCCCAGATAGCCACGGGCCAGGCCCGCTCCGGCGACGTACATCTCTCCGGGGACTCCGGGGGGCACCGGCCGCAGCCGCTCGTCCAGGACGTAGACCCGCAGGTCGGGCAGGGGGACGCCGAGGGGACTGCGCCCGGCGGCGGACGAGGCCGTGTCCCGGTCAAGAGCGAGCCGGGTGACGTGCACGGTGGTCTCGGTGATGCCGTACATGTTCACCAGGAGCGGCCCGTCGGGGTGCCGCTCGTTCCAGAGGCCGAGGCGGCCCGGGTCGAGGGCCTCTCCGCCGAACACGACCAAACGGAGGGCCAGTTCACCGTCGCCGAGGGCCGCCGCGTCGGCGGTGTCGAGCTCGGCGAAGGCCGACGGGGTCTGGTTGAGGACGGTCACCCGCTCGCGTACGAGCAGTCGGCGGAAGTCGTCGGGGGTGCGCGCCGTGTGCGGCGGCACGACGACGAGTCGCCCGCCGTGCAGCAACGGGCCCCACAGCTCCCACACCGAGAAGTCGAAGGCCGGGGAGTGGAACAGCGTCCACACGTCGTCGGGCCCGAAGCCGAAAGCACGGGTGGCGTCGAAGAGACGTACCGAGTTGTGGTGCGTGACGAGCACGCCCTTCGGCCTTCCGGTGGAGCCCGAGGTGTAGATGACGTAGGCGGGGTGCGTGGGCCGCAGCGGCGCTACCCGCTCGGCGTCTGTCGGGTCGTGGTCCGGCAGGGCGGCAAGCGCGGTCTGCGTCCCCGGGCTGCGCAGGTCGAGGACGCCTGGCAGACCGCCACCGGGCTGACTGCCGTCGGCCTGGTCGCTGCCGGGCAGGCTGGTCGGGTCCAGCGTCAGGACCAACCGCGGGCGGGCGTCCGCGAGCGTCGAGGCGAGCCGTGCCGATGGGTGGGCGAGGTCCAACGGGAGGTAGGCGGCGCCCGCTTTGAGCACCGCGAGCAGCGCCACGATCTGGGCGGCCGAGCGCGGCAGGGCCAGGGCGACCAGTTCCTCGGGGCCCGCACCGAGCGCGATCAGATGGTGGGCGAGCCGGTTGGCGCGGGAGTTGAGCTCGGCGTAGGTCAGCTGCCCGCCGGCCTCGCCGTCGGTGACGGCGATACGTTCCGGAGCGCGGGCCGCCTGGCGGGCGAAGAGGTCGTCGAGGGTGGTGGTGACCGGCTCCCGCTCCAGGGGGGTGCCGAGGAGTTCGGCCTCTTCGCCCGGGGCGAGCAGGGCAAGGGCGCTCAGCGCGGTGTCGGGATCGGCGGCGGCGTCCGTGAGCAGCCGGATGAGCCGCTCGCCGAGCGCGCGGACGGTCTGCGCGTCGAACAGCGCGGTCCGGTACTCCAGGCGCAGTTCGAGCCCCTGCCGGGCACCGTCGGCACCACGGCGGTGCTCGGCCTCGACGGTCAGGTCGAACTTGGCGTGCCCGGTCTCGACGGGCACCTGTTCGACCGTGACCGGGCCGAGCCGAAGGGCCTGGCCGCCCGGCGTGTTCTGCAGCACCAGCATGATCTGGAACAGGGGGTTGCGGCTGACCGCGCGCGCCGGGCGCACCGCGTCGACGACCCGCTCGAAGGGCACGTCCTGGTGGGCGTAGGCGGCCAGGTCGAAGGCGCGCACCCGCTCCAGGAGCGTGCGGAAGGACGGGTCGCCACCCGTGTCCGCGCGCAGCACGAGCGTGTTGACGAAGAACCCGACCAAGGAGTCCAGTGCCTCGTCCTGGCGCCCCGCCACGGCCGTGCCGAGCGGAATGTCGGTGCCCGCGCCGAGCCGGGTGAGAAGCGCGGCCAGGCCGGCGTGCAGCACCATGAACAGACTGGTGCCGGACTGTCGGGCCAGTTCCTCGAGCGCGGCGAGCGGCTCGGGCTCCAGGTACAACTCGACCCGTTCGCCCCGGTGGTCGGCCGACTCGGACTCCGCCCGGTCGAGCGGGAGTTCAAGCTGTTCGGGGAGGTCTTTCAGCGCCTGGCGCCAGTGGTCGAGCCCTTGCCCGGGACCTGGCTCCGCGCTCTCCTGTTCCCGCTGCCACATCGCGTAGTCGGCGTACTGCACCGGAAGTCCGGGCCAGTCGGGAGCGGTCCCGCCCAGCCGGGCCGCGTACGCCGTGGCCAGGTCGTCGGAGAGCCGGGTCCACGACCAGGCGTCGGCGGCGACGTGGTGCAGGACCAGGGCGAGCAGGTGGGTGTCAGGGTCTTCGGGCGTCCGCAGCAGGCGGGCGCGCAGCGGGGGTTCGGTGGCGAGGTCGAAGGGCGTACGGGCGGCTTCGCGCAGCCACCGCTCGGGATCGGCTCCCTCCGATATCGAAAGGGGTACGGCGGCGGGGTCCAGGACCCGCTGATACGGCGTGCCGTCCGCGGCCTCGGGCAGCACGGTGCGCAGGCTCTCGTGCCGGGTCACCACGTCCGTGAGCGCGGCTCGCAGCGCTCCGGCGTCCAGGGGGCCACGAAGGCGGAAGGCGAGCGGCACGTGGTATGCGGACGCGGCCTCGGCGTCGAGCCGGTGGAGGAACCAGAGCCGGTGCTGTGCGGGAGAGAGCGGGACGCGCTCGGGCCGCGGCCGGGCGACGAGCGCGGGGGCGGTGTGGGTGGCCGGCTCCGACGTGGCGAGGAGGGCGGCGAGATCCGCCGGGGTGGGGTGGTCGAAGACGGCGCTCAGCGGCAGCTCGACGCCCGATGCCCGGCGCAGCCGGGCGATGAGGCGCGGCGCGAGCAGCGAGTGACCGCCGCAGGCGAAGAAGTCGGCGTCGGCGGGAACCTGGGGCACATTCAGCACGTCGGCGAAGGCCGCGCACACTGTCCGCTCACCGTCCGTGGCCGGTGCGCGCCCCTGGACATCGTCGCGCACGGGCACGGGCAGCGCCCGCCGGTCCACCTTGCCCGCCGGGGTCAGCGGCAGGGCGTCCAGGACGACGACGACGGACGGCACCATGTGCGGCGGCAGGATCTCTCCGAGGCGGGAGCGCAGCGCCGCGGGCAGGGCCCGGACGACGCGGGCGCGGGCGGGGTCGTTGGTGAGCGCGGCTGCGGCTCCATGGGCCGCACCCTTCGCCACGTTGTCGGCCAACGGCCCGGAGTCGGACTCGGAGCCCGGCCGTACGAGCAGCTCGAACAGGTCCTCCCCGTCCGACGACCAGGTGCACACCGCCCGTACCCCTGCTTGCGCCGCCCACGTCTCGACCTCGTACGGGTCGACGCCCCCCGGACGCGACCGCAGCAGCGCCTCGCGCAGCTCGGCCACGGGCCGGCCCTCGGCGAGCCGACGAGCGGCCGAAACCTCCCCGGTGAGACGCGCGTTGGGGATGCCGGTGACACGCACGGGAGCCCGGGACGCCAGCTCGTCGAGACGGTCCACATCAGCGCCCCAGGCCAGAACGGGCAATACCGCGGCGGCCCGCTCCGTCACCGGCGCCTTGTGCAGGACGACGTCATAGCGGTGCCGGGTCAGCTCGTTGTGGTACGCGCCCGGCTTCAGGCGCACCTCCGCGGCGGCTGCGCCCCCCACAGTGGTGAAGTACTCGGGTTCGACAAGCAGTTCGGTCTCCTTGGCCACTGCCTGTTCCACCGCGAGCCGCAGCCGCCGCGGATCGCCCGCACCACTCCCCCGGCCCAGTTCGACGGCGGTGCGCAGGGCCCCGAGCAGCCCGAGGTGCCGCACATCACCGACGAAGACCCTCCCGCCGGGAGCGAGCAGCCCGAATGCCGCCTCCAGGACCTCGGTGAGGTAGTCCGCGTCCGGGAAGTACTGGATCACGGAGTTGAGCACGACCGTGTCGAAGTGCCCGGCGGGGAGCCCTTCGGTCGCATGTGCCGGGCGGGCGAACAGCCGCACCTTCCTCGCCAGTTCCGGATCGGTCTCCGTGCGCCGCCGCAACACCTCGACGGCCGCGCCCGACACATCGGTGGCCCAGTACTCCTCGCACGCGGGCGCGACCTCGCTGAGGATGAGCCCCGTACCGGCGCCGATCTCCAGGACGCGGCTCGGCCGCAGTGCACGGACCCGGGCAACGGTGTGGCGCTGCCAGTCACGCATCTGCCGGCCGGGGATCGGACGACCGTCGTAGCTGCTGGTCCAGCCCGCGAGTTCGGATGACGCCGCCGTGTACACGGTGTCGGACAGCCGCTGCCACTCGGCGACCTGCGCCTCCCGGTCACGCCGCGCGGGCCGGGGCACGACATAGCCGACGAGACCGTCCCCGTGGACGGCGACGGCGGCCTGGGCCACGTCCTCGTGCGCGGTCATCGCCGCCTCGATCTCGCCCGGCTCCACCCGGTAGCCGCGGACCTTTACCTGGTCGTCGACCCGCCCGGCGAACTCCAGTTGGCCATCGCAGCGCACCCGGACCCGGTCGCCGGTGCGGTACATCCGGCTGCCCGCAGGTCCGAAGGGGTCGGCGACGAAACGTTCGGCGGTCAGCCCCGGCCGGCCCAGATAGCCACGGGCCAGGCCCGCTCCGGCGACGTACAACTCACCGGCTGCACCCGGCTCGACCGGCAGCAGGGCCGCATCGAGCACATACACGTCCGCGTCGAGGACGGCACTCCCGAGCGGCGGCGTCCCCGTGCCGCGCAGCGGGCCGTGGAGGGTTGCGCACACCGTGGTCTCGGTCGGACCGTACCCGTTGAACATCCGTACCCGGGCCGCCCACTGGGCCGCGAGGGCGGGCGCGCAGGGCTCGCCGGCGGTGACCAGGACGGTCTCGGGCCCCAGCGCGTCTTCGGGCAGGACGGCGAGCGCCGTCGGCGGCAGCGTCAGGTGGGTGATCCCGAACTCCGCGACCGTGGCGGCCAGCGGAGCGCCGGGCCGCAGGGAGTCCTCGTCCGCGACGACGAGCGTGCCGCCGGTGAGCAGTGCCTGGCACAGCTCGGAGAACGCGGCGTCGAAGCTGGGCGAGGCGAACTGCAGCACCCGGGAGCCGGGGCCCGTACCCAGGGCCCGCCGATAGGTCTCGGTCAGCGCTGCGATACCGGTGTGGGGCACCTCGACACCCTTGGGCCTGCCGGTGGAGCCCGAGGTGTAGATGACGTACGCGGTACTGCGCGGGTCCGCGCTGTCGGCGGCGCGGTCCTGGACGGTGTCGTACGGTGCCACGGCGGCCTCGTCCGCGGGGTCGTGAGGGGACAGCCGCGGCCTGTCGTACGCCACACCGGGCACGGCCCCACCGTCCTCGGTGATCACGCATACCGGTCGGGCGTCGTCGGCCATCAGGCGCAGCCGCTCGGGGGGATAGCTCAGGTCCAGGGCGAGATAGGCGGCGCCGGCCCGCTCGACCGCGACCAGCGCCACCACGAGGTCGGCCGAGCGCGGCAGTGCCACCGCGACCACCGCTCCCGGACCCGCGCCTGCCGCGGCAAGCCGACCGGCGAGACGGTCGGCGCGTACGGCCAGCTCGGCATAGGAGAGAGAACCTTCGCGCGAGCACACTGCCTCGGCGTCCGGCGTCTTGGTCACCTGACGGGTGAAGAGAGCGGAAAACGCGTCGGCGTCGACCGTGGGCACACAACCTCCAAGAGACCGTACGAGTGAGGGCAAGGCGAGAGGACGGAAAGGTGTTCCCCAAAGCTCCGGGGCCCCTTGGTCCGGGGCTCCTTGGGGTGTGGGGACGTACGGGCCCTCCGGCGTCACCAGGTGATGGGCAGCTTGTCCAGGCCGTAGATGTAGTGCTTGTCGCGGAAGGGCAGTTCGGCGGCCTCGCCGCGCAGCCGCAGCGTGGGAAGGCGCTCGGCGATCCTGCGCAGCCCGGTCTCCAGTTCGAGCCTGGCGAGAGGCTCGCCGAGACAGCGGTGCGCCCCGTACCCGAAGGCCAGATTGGCGCGAGGCTCACGGCCCGGGTCGAACGCGTCGGGGTCGTCGAAGACCTCGGGGTCCCGGTGGGCGGTGGCGACGGCGACGATGACGCCCTGCCCCGCGCGGATCGTCCGCCCGTGCACCTCGACGTCCTCGGCGGCGGTGCGGTACAGGCCCTGATGCGAGATCGTCCAGAACCGCAACAGCTCTTCCACCGCCGGGGCGGCGAACCCGGCGTCCTTCCCCAGCCGGTCCAGGAGTCCGGGCCGCTGGGTCATGGAGACGAGGGCGAGGGCCAGCATGTGTCCGGTGGTCTCGTATCCGGCGATCAGGAGGGACATCGCGGTCGCACACAGTTGCTCGGCGTCCAGCTGCCCGGTGCCGACCTGCTCCTCGATGAGACGGCTGAGCAGATCGTCTCCGGGGCGCACCCGCTTCTCGGCGATGACGTCGGCGAGGTAGGAGCTGAACTCTCCGGCGGCGCGGATGCGTTCTTCCGGCTCCCGTTCGGGATCCATGGCGATGCCGCTCTTCTCCTGGAAGACGTCGGCGCCGGTGCAGTCGATGCCGAGCAGCTCGCACATCACCCGGGACGGCAGCGGAAGCGCGAACGCTTCGACGAAGTCGGCCTCCTGGCCCTGTGCGGTCATCCGGTCGAGCAGCTCGTCGACCATGGCCTCGACCCGGGGCCGGAAGGTCTCCGTACGACGGGCGCCGAACTCCGGTATGAGCATGCGCCGGTAGCGCCCGTGCTCGGGCTCGTCCATCGTGAGGAACGCGCGGGCGCGGCGCTTGGCCGGATCGGGCGCGGGGCGCGGGGTGGTGGAGCCGCTCGGGAATCCCTCGCGGGCGGGGTCGGTGCTGAAGCGCGGATCGCGCAGAACCTGCTTGGCCGCCTCGTAGGAGGTGACCAGCCACAGCGGCTGCTCCTTGAACCGCACCCACGCGACGGGCTCTTCGGCCTGCAACTGCCCGTACCGGGCGGGCGGGTGGAAGGGGCACTCCCGGGCCACCGGATATGACAGAAGGCCGGAGTCCTCCTCGGCAGCCGGACCCGCCGGACTGCCGGACTCCTCGGATTGCTGCCGGGAAGCTGTCATCACTTGTCCTTCTGAGCGAGGCGTCCGGTCAAGGAGCGTCCGGTCAAGGCGAGGAACCCCCCGAGCGCCGGTGGGCAGTTGCGGGGGTGAAGCGAAAATCGTGAGAACTATAGGCACGCTTTTGACGGCGCAGCAACGGATATCTCTGCGGTGGCAGCCGGACCAGCCCTGACCTGGATGCACCCGCTGCCGGCCACGGTGTCGAGCTCGAGTCGTCCGTTGTGGGCGCGGGCGTTCGCGGTGGCGACGGCAAGGACGAGTCCACCGCCGTCTGCCGCCTGCCACCTGAGAGCGCGAGGCTAGGCCACCAGCAGGGCCATGTCCCAGTCGGTCGTGGCGCGGCCGTCCGCGTAGGCGTCCAGGGCGAGGGCCGTGCCGGTGGCGCCTTCCAGGAACGCGGGGACGTCGGTGCCCTGCGGGGCGCTCGTGAGGAAGGCCCGGAACCCGAACCGGTACTCGGGACGGAACTGGGCCAGGGTGCGGGCCGCCATGTCGTCGACGAGGTCGGTCAGGCGCTTGTCGCCGATGGACTCGTTCAGGACGGCGAACAGGTGCATCAGCCCGCCCGACCCGTGGCACAGGTGGGGTTCGTCGAAGCGCCAGCTCTCCGGACCTGCGGTCAGGAACGGCAGCAGCGAGCGGTGGGCCAGTCCGAGCCACTCGGCGCGGCCGAGCGCGAGCCCCGCGAGCTGTACCGCGCGGGAGACCCCCGGGGCGCCGTAACACCAGGACGGGCGCTGGCGCGGCGGCGCGACGCCCGGCCCGGCCGCCCAGCCTTCGAGGGTCAGATGCGGAGGCCAGTACGGTCCGCTCTCGCTCTCATACGCCCACTGCTGGAGAAGGCCGGCCAGCCGCTCGATGGCCTCGCGCTGCCCGTCGACGACCACGCCCTGCCGCCAGGCCAGCGAGAGCAGGGCGAGCGGGCCCGCGACGCCGTGGGAGAGCCCGAGGTTCAGGTGTCCGTCGGGCATCTCGACCTCCTGCCCCAGCTTGGGCGCTGCCCACGTCCACCAGCGGGGCACTTGATGGCCCCGGTGGCTGATCTCGCCGTGCGCCATGCGTGTCAGGTAGGTGAGGACGAGCCGCAGCTCCTCCTCGCAATTTTCCTGGCGCGCCAGCAGGTAGCGGCCGATGCCGCTCATGCCACGCACCACCTCGAACTCGCCGTTGGTCGTCGCCGGGGTGTCACGGACTTCGGGAAGCGCACGGTGGACCAGGCGGCGCTGATACTCGTCGAGCCGGCCGAGAGCGGAGCGGTAGCCGCCGGTGGCGCGGTGGGCGACGAGGACGGCGAAGGCGACGGCGCCCGGACCGGTGTAGATGCCGCCCGGGGCGTGGGCGGTGGCGGCGGTGGCCCGCATCGCCCGGACGAGGTAGGCCTGCGCTCGCGCGGCGTCATCGGGGCCGGGGGTGCCGCGGCCGGTGAACGCCAGGGACACTCCCGGATAGCCGCTGGAGAGGGCAAGGTCCTGCCAGAGGGGCTCGAGCAAGGTGATGTGCGAGGCGTCGCCCGGGATGCGGGTGTCGGCAGCGGTGGCGTCCGGGTCGGCGAGCCGGTCGAAGACCTGCGCGGCGACATCCCGGGCCTCGTCCGCGTAACGCGGCGCTGTCATCACGTCTCCTTCCCGCCCTGGGCGTGGGCCAGGCGGCCCTGGTGGTCACGGGCGACGCCGCGCAGCACGGCGTAGCCGGTGTCCTCGCCGGTTCTGTCGATGCCGAACAGGCGGTTGTGCTGCATGTGCAGCACAGCCATGACGGCTTCGGCGTGCTGTTCGGTACCGGGCGCCCGTCCCCCGCCGGACAGCAGCAGCGCGCCGTACTTCCCGGTCTCCGGCGTGGTGCTCCACAGGGCCGCGAGGGGGGCGCCCAGCACGGGGGCCGCGCTCTGGGCGGTATGTCCGGGCACGATCAGCGACCTGGCCTGTTCCTGGTACTTCCGGTAGGCCGCGTGGGCGGGCCCCTTGGGCAGCGCACGGCTGATCCAGGCCGACCAGTCCCAGTCGCCGAGTGATTCCAGCAGCAGCGCGTGGTTGACGGCCGCGAGCACGGGGGCTGCCAGGGCCAGAGCGCCCCGCGCCCGCATGCCGAGCTGGGCCAGCGCCGACTGGCTGTCCACGCAGAACATCCGCTCCGCGTGGGCGAGTGCGTCGGGCCCGCCGTAGCGGTCGGTTTCGGGCCGGTAGGTGTCGAGGACCATGCCCTTGATCAACCCTGTCTCCTGCCAGTCGCGGCTCACCGCGGCGAGCCGGGGCAGTGCCGTGGCCCGCAGGGCCTCGGCCTCGCCGTGCAGACGGACGCGGATGTGGGGCTCGGGATCGCGGTACCGGATGTAGTGCCAGCTGTGCAGCTTGTCTCCGACCTCGCGCACGAGCGTGGGCAGGCCGGCGTGCAGCAACTCGTCGTGCGTGTCCTCAGCCGCGTAGAACTTCGCGTAGAGCCACTCCTCACCGGGCAGGTGCGCAGCGCTGTGGTCCGTGGGCCGGGGCACGAGCACCGGGCGGCGCGGTCGGCGGGCTCTGCCTTGATGCTGATCCGGTGCGGTGGTCCGGGCGAGCGGGATGACGACTTCGGCGCTGTGTCCGCCGGACCAGCCCAGTCCGCGTCCCCCGTCCGTGAGGTCCTCCATGATCGCCAGGGAGCCGCCGCCGCGGACTTCCTGCCGGAACACCTCCCGGCGCCAGGGGTCCGTGAGGTCCACCCGGTACGTACGGTCCCACCTCGCGAGGTTCACCTCGTCAGGGACGCGGTAGCGATCCCGCCATGCAGCGACCGCCTCCTCCCACCCGGAGGTGCCGTCCGCAGCCTCGCGCAGGTACCGGTCGGGCACCCAACGCCGGGGGAAGATCGTGACGCGGCCGTACGTGATTCGGGGGAGATAGGGCAGCCCTTCCAGCCCGCACCAGTTCCAGCCCGTCCACGTCCTGGCCATGCCGGAGGCGAGTTCCACCAGCAGCCGGGCGACCGGCGGCGCCTCCCGGTCGAGAGCCAGCACGTGCGGCACGACGGGCAGGACCTCACGTCCGTCATCCGGCAGTATGAGCCGTAGTCCGAAAGGCCCTGGCGTGACGAGGAGTTGCCGCCAGTCCAGTGTGCCGGGAGCGCTCCGGTCGGCGTACACGCCCACCGGTATCCGGTGCGGCAACAGCTCCGGAACCTGGGCCATGTTGAGCCCGCGCACGGTATGCGGTCGGTACACCACCTGTGCCGGCACCGTCCCGGCATCGCCGAGACCGGCCAGGAGTGACGCCAGTTCGCCTTCCATCCCGACGAGTTCGGCGAATCGTCCGACGGTCGCCCCGGCGACCCAGGAACCCGGGTACGCCGGGGACAGGAGCCTGAAGTCGCCCCGGTCGATGGCCTGTTCGCTCTCGGCCAGCAGTTGGAAACACAGCTCCAGCGATCTCGGCGGGGGTACGGCCGCGTCGGCCGTCCGGCCGACGGCCAGCCGGTCGACGAGGCCGGGGGTGAGCCGGACCTCGTCGTCACCGCTCAGCAGAGCCTCCTGCACCAGGTCATGGGTGAGGAGACGGCGTTCCTTGGGCAGCTGCTCCGGTTGCTGGTGCCCCGCGGTCTTTCCGCCCGCGCGCTCGCCGTAGCCGGAGGGGAAGCCGATGCTCCGGTGCCGGTCGACGAGTTGGCCCAGTGGAACCACGCCGGTGGTGCCGTACGCCTCCAGGAACCGGTCCCGGTACGTACGCATGTGGGCATGGGTCTGCCACTCCCCGGAGAGGTCCCACATGGCGGAGGCGTAGCGGGCGGCCTCATCGGTCACCGCTCGCGAGATCCGCAGATCGGCGTCCATCCGCAGGTCGACGTGGACGGGCGGCCTGGCGGCGGTGGCCTCGGGATCGGTCAGCCGCATGAGCCCGCGCCACGCCGCGCGGCCCTCGCCGGGTCCTGTCGCGGCGTAGGCGTCCAACGCCGCGCGTACGGAAGCGAGTTCCGCGGCCACCCCCGGCACGGGCGCGACCGCCGCCGCGATGCGGTCGTACAGCGCGTCGTCGAGGTCCTGCGGGGTGATGGAGGTCAGCAGGAAGCCGTGCCGTACGAGTTGGAACAGCGCGGCGTCCACCTGGGCGGTGGTGAGGCGGGGGAAGGAGCCGCACGCCTGCTCAAGGAGCACGGCGTAGCCGACGGGCTGCGCCGTCCGCTCGCACACCCAGGTCACCAGCGCCGTGTCGCGGGCGGAGACCTCGCTCCCGTTGCCCGGGACGACGATCCGCTCGCCCCGTGTCCGGCACAGGTCGCTCAGCACGACGTCGACGCCGTGCCGTACCGCGGGCAGTTCGAGCCATTCGGTGACGCGCCGCGTCAGCCAGTCGGCGTCCAGCCGTACCTTCTTCTCGCCGGGACCAGACACTCGCACCTGTGTGGTGTCCGCCGCCCGTGCGGGTGCGACACCGGCGAAGAGCCCGAAGGGCGTCGGCCTGGTCTCAGCTCGCAGCGCGTACCGGGAGAGGGCAAGCGCCGTACGGCGCAGCCGCTTGGCCCCCAGATCGGCCCCCGCGTCGAGCCGGTCGAGGGAGTCGGCGAGGCTGCCGCTGGCGACGTGCAACGCCTCGCGCAACAGCGGGTCGGCAGCGACCTCGCGCACCTGCGCGGCCGAGTCGCCCAGGGGACGGCCACCTGATCCGGTGCGGGGAGTCGCCGTGAGGCGTACGAACAGACAGTCCTGCGGCGTGTAGTGATCATCCCGCACGTGTTCCGGCTCCCCCCTCGTTCCCGAGCACTGGCTTGACCCGCGTGGGGCGGGGACCCGGCCCCGCCCCACGCGGGCGCTGATGCGTTTACGCGCAGCAGATGTTGCAGGGCGACGGCCCGGGCGAATACGTGCTGGGCGAGGTGAAGCCGCCCGACGCGAACGCGGGGCCCTCGTCTTCGGTCTCGGAGATCTGGATGTCGAGATCCAGCTCGGCGAGGTCGGTGGTGTCTTCCAGCAGAAGGTTGGTGCTCATGAGACTCCTCCCGTTCAGTGGCTCGCCGACGTCGGCTGGACGTCGGCGAAACGTGTGGTCCTGTTCGAACCAGACGGGAGCATATGCACGACGAATGCCCAACACCGCATGCAGGGCGGCAAGTTGACCAGAATTGGCGTTCCCTCATGCCGATACGGAGACACTCCCTCCGACTCCACTCTCTATGTGATGACTGGGCGCCCTGGTGTGAAAAATGAGCTTCGTGAGCTTCTGATCCAACGGCGATTTCGCGCCATGATCACAGAGGCTCGGCAGCGCGATGACGCTCCGGAGCGGGCAGAGGCCGATTTCATCGCCGCTGTTCTCCCTCTTGCCCCATCCGTACCCGCCAGGGACTCTTAGACCGTCATCGACGCAGGTCAGGCGAACGAGATTCCCGGAGTAGGTGAAACACGGACATGTACCGTCCCGATCTCTCTCCCGTGGCCGACAGCCTCGCGCTGTCCTCCCTCGTGGGGGCGCTGCCGCTGCTGACGCTCTTCGTGCTGCTGGGCGGGCTGCGGCTCAAAGCACACTGGGCGGGGCTGGCCGCGCTGGGTGTCTCCGTCGTGGTGGCGGTGACGGCGTACGGAATGCCGCTGGACCTGGCCCTGTTGGCGGGCACCGAGGGCGCGGCCTTCGGGCTCTTCCCGATCATGTGGATCGTGCTGGCGGCGCTGTGGGTCTACCAGCTCACCGTGGTCAGCGGCAGGTTCGAGGATCTGCGCCGCTCCTTCAACCTGGTCAGCGGCGACCCCCGCGTGCAGGCGCTCATCATCGCCTTCTGCTTCGGCGCGCTGCTGGAGGCGCTGGCCGGGTTCGGCGCTCCGGTCGCGATCACTGGCGTGATGCTGATGGCGCTCGGCTTCTCACCGGTACGTGCCGCGGTGACGGTGCTGGTGGCGAACACCGCACCGGTGGCGTTCGGCGCGATCGCCACCCCGATCATCACCGCCGGGAGCCTCACCAAGATCGACTACGAGGAGATCGGTGCGTACGTCGGCCGACAGACCCCGGTGCTCGCGCTGTTCGTACCGTTGCTGCTCGTCGCGCTGGTGGACGGGGTGCGCGGGATACGGCAGACGTGGCCGGTCGCGCTGGTGTGCGGGGCCGTGTTCGCGGCGGCGCAGTTCGTGAGCGCCACCTGGATCTCCGTCGAACTGACCGACATCATCGCCTCGTTGGCCGCGCTGGCCGCCGTGGTCGGGTTCTTGCGGGTGTGGCGGCCGGTCGACGGGGAGCGGGTGCGCGAGGATCTGCGGCGCGCGGCGGAGCAAGAGCGGCGGGAGGCGGGCGACGAGGCACACGGTGAGCCGGCCGGTGAGACGCGCGACGAGGCGACCCATGAAGCCCGTGGCGGTGCGGACGGTGGGACGGACACGGGCGGGGACAGGGACGGCCGGAGGATCGCGGGGCCCCGGGTGCTGATGGCCTTCGTGCCGTACCTGATCGTGATCGCGGTCTTCTCCGTGGCCAAACTCTGGGACCCCGCCAAGGAGTTCCTGGCCGACAGCGATGTGGAGGTGAGCTGGCCGGGGCTGGACGGCGAGGTGCTCAACGCCGCCGGCGAGCGGTCCACCACAACCGTCTATGTCTTCCCGTGGCTCTCCTCGCCCGGCTCGCTGCTCCTGCTGTGCGGGCTGCTGGTGGCCGCGGTCTACCGGGTGCGCGCGCTCGATGCCGTACGGGAGTTCGGGCGTACGGTGGCGACGCTGCGCTGGGCGCTGCTGACGGTCGGCTCGGTGCTGGCGCTGGCGTACGTGATGAACCTGTCGGGCCAGACGATCACCATCGGCACCTGGATCGCGGGGGCGGGCGCCGCCTTCGCCTTCTTCTCCCCGCTCCTGGGCTGGCTCGGCACGGCCGTCACCGGCTCGGACACCTCGGCCAACGCGCTGTTCGCCACGCTCCAGCAGACGGCGGCCGGCAAGGCGGGGCTGGACCCTACGCTGCTGGTCGCCGCGAACACCTCGGGCGGCGTAGTGGGCAAGATGATCAGCCCGCAGAACCTCACCATCGCCGCCACGGCCGTCGGACTGGTCGGCAAGGAGGCGGTGCTCTTCCGCCGCGCGATCGCCTGGAGTCTGCTGCTCCTGCTCGTCATGTGCGTGCTGGTGTTCCTCCAGTCGCACATGCTCGCGTGGATGCTGCCGTAGCCCGAGGGGTCGGGCGCGAAGCCGCCACGGCAGGGGTCAGGCGGCCTTCTTCCGAGACTGCGGGTTCCGCGAGCGGCGGCTGCGCCCGCGCGCCGCAGTGGTGCTCTTGCTGCCGGTGCCGTTGCCACCGGTGCTGCCCTTCCCGCCGTTCCGTCCGCGTCCCGCGCGGGAGGAGGAGGCCGCCTTCTGCGGGGTGGCCGGCGCGGCGGTCGGGAGGGCGACCGGTATCCCGGAGGGGGTCCGGGCGCCGGTGAGGCGGGCCAGTTCGTCGTCGCCGGGGCGCGCACGCAGGGCTGTCGCGTCGACCCTGGCCTGCTTCAGGAGGCGGTCCATGTCGCGCCGCTCCTCGGGCAGGACGAGCGTGACGACGCTGCCCGAGGCCCCGGCACGGGCGGTGCGCCCGCCACGGTGCACATAGTCCTTGGGGTCGGTCGGCGGGTCGACGTTGACGACCAGGTCGAGGTCGTCGATGTGGATGCCGCGCGCCGCGATGTTGGTGGCGACCAGGACGGTGGCCTCGCCGGACCGGAAGTGGTCCAGCGCGCGGTTGCGCTGAGGCTGGGTCCTGCCGCCGTGGAGGGCGACCGCGCGGACCCCGTTGTTCAGCAGCGACTTGGTGAGCCGGTCCACGGAGCGCTTGGTGTCGCGGAACATCAGGACGCGCCCCTCCCGTGCGCCGATGTGCGCGGCGACGGCGAGCTTGTCGTCCGAGGCGACGTGCAGGAGGTGGTGGTGCATATCGGTCACGACACCGGCCGAGGGGTCGACGGAGTGCACGACGGGGTCGGTCAGGAAGCGCCGCACCAGGCGGTCGACCTCGGCGTCCAGCGTCGCGGAGAACAGCATGCGCTGCCCGTCCGGCTCCACCTGCTTCAACAGTGCGGTGACCTGCGGCAGGAAGCCCATGTCGGCCATCTGGTCGGCCTCGTCGAGCACCGCGACGCGCACGTCCCCCAGCTCACAGTCGCCACGCTCTATCAGGTCCTTGAGCCGCCCCGGTGTGGCCACGAGGATCTCGGCGCCGGCCCGGAGCACATGGATCTGACGGGAGAGCGAGACGCCGCCGACGACGGTGGCGGTACGCAGCCGCAGCGCGCGGGCGTGGGGGGTGAGCGCGTCCGTGACCTGCTGCGCCAGCTCTCTCGTCGGCACGAGCACCAGCGCGAGCGGGCGGCGGGGTGCGGCGACGTGGCCCGCCGTCCTGGCCAGCAGCGCCAGGCCGAAGGCCAGGGTCTTCCCGGAGCCGGTGCGTCCGCGTCCCAGCACATCGCGTCCGGCCAGCGCGTTGGGCAAGGTGGCGGCCTGGATCGGGAAGGGGACGGTCACGCCCTGCCGGGTCAGCGTGTCCAGCAGCGGCGCGGGCAGGTCCATGTCGGCGAAGGCGTGGACGGCCGGGAGCGCGGGGGTACCGCTGGTCGGCACCGCGAACTCACCCGCGGTGCGGGGCTGCGGGGCCGCCTTCTGGCCGCCGGAGCGGGCCGGGCGCTGGGCGCGTGCGGGACGGTCGCGCTGAGGGCGCGGGGAGCGGCGGGTGCTCGGCGAGCGTTGGGTCACGTGGACTGCCTTCCTCGGTGCGGCGCGTCGGGGCCGTCGCGAGGGCCCACGCTGCCCGTACGGGGGGAGCGGGTGGGGTGAACAGGGAGCGAAAAGAGGTGAACAGAACTGCGGGAGCCCAAAGCACGGCGCTGGGGCCCGCACCTGGACGGTGCGGGCCCCAGCGTTACGACGCGCGATCAGGCAGGAGTGATGTTCTCCGCCTGCGGGCCCTTCTGGCCCTGCGTGACGTCGAAGTTGACCTTCTGGCCCTCGTGCAGCTCACGGAAACCCTGGGCTGCGATGTTCGAGTAGTGGGCGAAGACGTCAGCGCCGCCACCGTCCTGCTCGATGAAGCCGAAGCCCTTTTCCGAGTTGAACCACTTCACGGTGCCAGTTGCCATGTTTTTCTCCTTCAGGGTGGCTGGGAGCCGCGCACTTCGCGGGCCCCACGTCGCCGCGTTGACCCCATCCAGAAAGAACTCCGGAAAACAAAAGCGCCCGAGCTACGAAGCTCGGGCGCACATAAGTCATGGGTACCAAAACTGCAACAGGTCAAACGTACCACGCTCCCGCCGGGAACGGAATCGGTGTCGATCACCGAAGCTGATCACCGGAGCGGCGCCGGCCCACGGCACGAGCCACGACCACCGGCCACCGGCCACCGGCCACCGGCCACCGGCCACCGGCCACCAGAGCAGCGTCGTCACCCTCAGTGGTGGTCACCGTGACCGGGGACCGTGCCGTCCGGCTTGGCGATCAGCAGCAGGCCCGCCATCCCCATGTCGGAGTGGCTCTGGACGTGGCAGTGGTACATCCACGCGCCCGCGCCCACGCCCTCCCCGGCGATCAGCTGGAAGCCGAAGGAGTCGGCCGGGCCGGTGATCTTGGTGTCGATCACCGCACTGTGGTCGTCAGGGCCCTGGAGCAGCCCGGTGCGGTTGTCGGCCCAGCGGTGACCGTGCACATGGAACGTGTGGTAGTACTCACCGTGCGTGATCATGATGATCTCGATGCGGTCGCCGACCGTGGCCTTGAAGTCGGGCGCCTTCTTGAGATTGTTGGTGGTCATGTCGTTGAAGACGACGGTGAACTGCCGGTCGGGGTCCGGGAGGATGTCGCCTTCGCGGCGCACGATCGCTGGCCCGTACAGGCCGTTGCGGATGCCTCCGGTGCCGTGTTCCGTCCCCACCACGTGATCGTGGTAGTGCCAGTACCCGGCACTCCCGGGGCGCCAGCTGCCGTCCTTGCGCCGGCCCGGCGCGTGGGTGCGCCAGGTGTAGGTGCGGGTCTCGCCGGGCTCGACGTGGCCGTTGTTCATCTTGGTGCCGTCGTTGGCGATGTCGTAGTCGACGCCGTGGGGGTGGAGGCTGGCGGCGACGTCCATGGTGTTCTCGAACTCGATGTGCAGGGTGTCGCCCTCGATCAGCTCGATCAGGGGGCCGGGAATAGTCGCCTTGCCCTTCTCCAGGCCGTATCCCATCTGCCCGTCGGCGAGCTTCTCCGCGTACATCTTGATGCGCCGCGTGGCGCCGCCCTTGCCCGCGCGGCGCGGCTCGGCGGCGGCCGACGGGGCGGCCTGCGAGGACTGGGAGGCGGCAGTCAGTGCGCTGCCGCCGACCGCGGCGACGGCCCCCGAGGCGAGGAGGCGCCTGCTGAAGGCGCGTCGGGTGTGGTTGCTGGCGGTTCCGGTCATCGTTCTCCCCCGGGCGAGGCCAATGGTGCGCAGCGTGAGGCGAGTTGAGCGGATCACCTGGGACCGTAGCGCCCGTCTCCCTGTTTATCCACACTCAGGACAAAGTTCGTTGAGTTGCGGTCATAGCTCTTGGCGAAGTGCCAAAAGAGGTCTAGCTTCAGCCACGTTTCTGTGACAGAAGAGGGGTGGATCGCTCATGCGGCACGAACCGCGTCAAAGACCCTCACAACGGCGAGGGCTGAGCATGTTCAGGCCGGGCCCCGCACGGCGGAGATCCCGGCGCAGACGAGTCGCCGTACTCCTGGCCGGGGCGCTGGCCGCCGGTCTGCTCAGCGCACCCGCGCTCGCGGGCCAGGCACCCGACCGGTCCGTGCCCAAGCTGGATCTGCCGAGCCCGCCGGGCGGCGAGGACGTGCGCGTCCTGGTCTTCCACGGCGCCACGGGCGAGGAGTCCCCCACCGTCAACGCCGGGATCGAGGCCATCGAGAAGATCGGGCAGCAGGGCCCGGCGCAGGAGCGGTTCACCATCAAGGCCACCGGTGACCCCGCCATCTTCACCCAGCCCAAGCTGGGCAAGTTCAACGCCGTGGTCTTCCTGGCCGGGGACGGCGACGCGCTCGATCCCGAGCAGGAGGCGGGTCTGGAGAGCTACCTGGAGGCGGGCGGCGGCTTCCTGGGCGTCCATGACGCGGCGCGCGCCGAGCCGTACTCGGACTGGTTCACCGGCCTGATCGGCGCCCGGCCCGCCGCGAACAGCCCCGAGAAGACGCAGCGCGCCACCGTCGAGGTCGGCGACCGCCAGCACCCGGCGACCAAGGACCTGCCCGTCGAGTGGAAGCGCCCCGACAAGTGGCTCAACTGGAAGGAGAACCCCTCCGGTTCCGTCCACACGGTCGCCCGGGTGCGCACCAACACCTACGACCCCGGCGAGAACTCCGGCGGCTGGGACCACCCGGTCTCCTGGTGCCGTGACTACGACGGCGGGCGGTCCTTCTACACCGCCATGGGCGGCACGGCCGCCAGCTACGAGGAGACCGACTTCCGCAGCCATCTGCGCGGCGCCCTGATGTGGACGACGCGGCTGGAGCGCGCCGACTGCCAGGCGGCGATCTCCTCGAACTACGAGGCCAAGCGCGTCACCCAGCCCAACCAGCCGGGCAAGAACGACCAGATCGGCGAGCCGCACGGCGCGGTCACCGCCAAGGACGGCCGGGTCTTCCACATCGGCAGGGGCGGCGCCGACGCGGACCAGCCGGTGGTCACCGACTGGAACAACCCCGACATCGGCAAGGGCAAGGGCCAGGTCCACATCTACGACCCCAAGACCGGCAAGTCCACGCTGGCCGGTGAGCTGACCGTCTTCGGCAACAAGGGCGGCGGCGACGAGCTGGTCAAGAACGAGGAGGGCCTGCTCGGCATCGAGCTGGACCCCGGCTTCGCCAGCAACGGCTGGGTCTATCTGCACTACACCCCGCACAGCGAGATCAACCGGGACACGCACATGGCCGAGCGCCGTGTCTCCCGCTTCACCCTGGACAAGGCCAACGACAAGCTGGTCATGGACTCGGAGAAGGTCCTGCTCAAGTGGCCCGTGCAGATCCACAGCTGCTGTCACGCGGGCGGCGGCATGGCCTGGGACTCCAAGGACAACCTCTACATCGCCACCGGGGACAACAACTCCTCGCAGTTCTCCGAGGGCTACTCGGGCAACAACCCCCAGCCCAACTTCAAGGGTGTCTCCTTCGCCGACGCGCGCCGCACCGCGGGCAACACCAACAACCTCAACGGCAAGATCCTGCGCATCCACCCCGAGGACGACGGCACCTACACCCGGCCGGACGGCAACCTGTTCACCGGCAAGGAGACGGACGAAGGCGGCGGCAAGACCCGCGGGGAGATCTATGTGATGGGCGTGCGCAACCCCGCGCGCATCTCCGTCGACAAGAAGACCGACACCCTGTACGCGGGCTGGGTCGGCCCCGACGCCGCCGAGCCGAGCACCACCTGGGGGCCGGCGAAGTACGACACGTTCGCCCGGATCAACAGCGCGGGCAACCAGGGCTGGCCGTACTGCATGGGCAACAAGCAGCCCTACCGCGACCGCAATCTGCCCGACCCGAGCAAGCCGCTGGGCTGGTACGACTGCGACCACCTCAAGAACGAGTCCCCCAACAACGACGGCCTCGTCAGCATCCCGCCCGCCCGGTCCAACAACATCTGGTACTCCCCCCAGGGCGGCGGACCCGACTACCCGCGCGACGCCGACGGCGTGCCCAGCTACAAGATCTCCGAGCAGAAGCTCACCCTGCCCTGGCTCAAGGGCGGCGGCCAGGCCACGATGAACGGCCCGGTCTACCGCTACGACAAGGACAGCGCTTCCAAGGACAAGTGGCCCTCCTACTGGGAGGGCAAGTGGTTCGTCGGCGACTTCTACGACGCCGACCAGCCGCGCCACGCCGTGGTGATGCCCGAGGGCGACGCGGTGGGCGCACCACCCGTCCACGCGGAGAGCCTCAAGAAGATCATCCCGGTCGGCGAGAAGGGCATCCGCAACCTGATGGACTGGAAGTTCGCCCCGGACGGCTCGCTGTACGTCCTCGACTACGGGCGCGGCTTCTTCACCTCCGACGACAAGTCGGCGCTGTGGCGTGTCACCTACAAGGGCGGCGAACCCACCCCCGCGGCCGGTGACATGGCCGAACCGGCGCTGCGGAAGGAAGCGGGCCGATGAGATTCAGACGGGCTGAACGGGTACGGAAACCGGGCCGCGCGAGGACACGGGGCCGAGTCATGACCCCCGCCTCGCGCGCGCGGCGGGAGCGGCGCAGGCTGCTGACCGCCATGCTGGCCGCGCTGCTGATGGTGCTGGGCCTCACCTCCGCCACCGCGTGGGGGCAGGGCTCGGACCAGGGCGCGAAGAAGGCGGCCGGTCCCGACACCAAGGCCGAGCAGGTGCTGACCTGGACGGCCAACGACGACATGACCAAGTACGCCTCGGCTCCCACCACGGCGGTGGCGGGCAAGGCGACCATCGTCTTCGAGAACAGCACCGCCACCGGCAACACGTCCGGGATGTCGCACACTCTCACCTTCGACACCTCCAACCCCGACTACAACCAGGATGTCGACCTCAACATCCTCGCCAGCCCCGTGGACTCCAACGGCGGCAAGCACACCGCGGAGGTCACCCTCACCCCGGGCACCTACCGCTACCACTGCACCATCCCGGGGCACCTCGCGATGCAGGGCACCCTGGTGGTCACGGGAGACCCCCCGGGGGACGACACCACGCCGCCGGAGACCTCGGCCAAGGTCGAGGGCGAGAAGGACTCCGCGGGCGACTACCTGGGCAGCGCCACCGTCACCGTGACCGCCTCGGACGCCGAATCGGGCGTGGACAAGATCGAATACGCCCTGGGCGACGGCGCGTTCCAGACCTACACCGCGCCGGTGACGGTCAAGGACACCGGCAGTCACACCGTCCGCTACCGCGCGAGCGACAAGGCGGGCAATACGGCGGCGGAGAAATCGGTGACCTTCACGGTGGTCGAGCCACCGGACGAGGACACCACTCCCCCGGTCGCGAAGGGCAAGGCCGAGGGCAAGAAGAACTCGGACGGCCACTTCGTGGGCAAGGCGACGGTCACGGTGACCGCGACGGACGACAAGTCGGGGGTCGCCAAGACCGAGTACTCCCTCGACGGCGGCCCGTACCTCACCTACTCCGATCCGGTGGTCATCGACCGCGCCGGACATCACTCCGTCACCTACCGGGCGACGGACAAGGCGGGCAACACCTCCGAACCCGCCGAGCTGTCCTTCCGGGTGGTCGCGGGCGGCGGGGTGCCCTCGCCGGACTGCCCCGAGTACGACGAGCGGCTGACCGTCATCGTCGGAACGATCGACTCGGGCGTGCCCAACCGCATGACCCAGCGCCGCTGCACCATCAACGAACTGATCGAGGACGAGAAGGAGTGGACCTCACAGGCGCTGTTCCTCAAGCACGTGCGCGGGGTCACCGCGGGGCTGGTCACCGACGGTGTGATCGTCGCCCGTGAGCAGAAGCTCATCAACCAGGCCGCCAAGAAGTCCGGCATCGGCACCCCGGGGCAGGAGAGCGGGTACCGCGACCTGTTCGACGGGAGCAAGGAGAGCTTCGCCAAGTGGGAGCACGTCGGCGGCGGGGCCTTCGGCCTCAACGACGACGGCACCATGACCAGCAGCTCGACCGTCGACGGCATGGGCATGCTGTGGTATCCGCAGCGCAAGTACGCGGACTTCTCGCTCAAGCTCCAGTTCCGTGACGACGCGCCGGGCAGCGGCAACGCCAACAGCGGTGTGTTCGCGCGCTTCCCCGACGTCCATGACCATCCGGAGGAGTCCCGGCCCGAGTGGGTGGCCATCAAGTACGGCCACGAGCTCCAGATCAACGACCGTGCCGACGGGGACATGTACAAGACCGGCTCCGTCTACGGCTTCGACCGCGTGGGCCTGGCCGGTGCCGGGGTCACCCCCAAGGGCACGTGGAACGACTACGAGGTCCGCGTGATCGGGCAGCACTACGAGATCTACCGCAACGGCGTGCTGCTCAACGAGTTCGAGAACAACGGCGGGCAGGTGTTCAACCCGCCGCGTGACGACGACCCGGGCACGGACGGGAGGCGCTACGCCTCGGGGTACGTGGGCCTCCAGACCCACAGCACCTCGGACGTCGTGTCCTACCGCAACGTGCGGATCAAGGAGCTCTGAGCGCTCCGCGGGAAGTGCCGAGAGGTTGTGTCGTTCGGCTGCGACTACGTCGTGGCTGGTCGGGTCCGCGCGGCGGAGCCGCATATATGACACAGCCCCGCGCCCCTTCGGGGCACGACCGGGCCCCATGGGACTTCGGCGAGGCCGCTCAGTGCCCCTGGGCGGTTCCTCGAAGAGCGGCTCCGGTGCGGCGGGATCTCCCGCCGCACCGGAGCCGCTCGCTCGTCAGGCACGGCCCGTCAGGCTCGTCAGGCGCGGCCCATCACGGAGGTGAACTCCTCCGAGGCGCCGTCGTATCCGCGCAGCACCACCTTGTGGTGCCACTCGCCCGCCTCGCCCCGGGCGAACTCCGCGACGGTGGCGGCCGTCGCCGGGGCCACCCCCGTGAAGTCGCTCTGCGACAGCTCCTCGTAGCCCTCACGGATGCGCACGGCGGGGTTGGCGATCTCACCGAACGTCTTGTGACCCTCGCCCTGCTGGATGGCGACCCCGACCACGACCCGGGTGTAGTTCGGCGCCAGGCGCCCCAGCTCCAGCGTCATCACCTCGTCCGAACCGAAGCCCTGGCCGTTCTGGCTGTCGCGGTTGAGAGTGATGGTGCCGTCCGGCGAACGGCTGTCGAAGTGCACGAGGTACGCGGGCTCCCCGTAGGGCGCGTCGGCTGTGTATGTGGCGGCGACAATGTCGAGGTCGTGAGGCGCGGCGCCCAGCGGGCTGGGGTCCCACCTGAGGGTGACCTCCACCTTGTCGATCCCTTTGTTGAGACTGCTCACCTGATGTCCCCTCCTCCGGCCGCCAACTGACTGGATCTTCGCGGCCTTTCCATCTTGCCACGGTGGCGGCGGACAGGTGCGTCAGGCCGGAACCAAGGGGTACTCGGCGCGCTATGAGTGACAAGGCGATCTACCCGGGCGCGGACACCTCCCACGGCGCCGCTCCGGCAGGAGACCTGTCCGAGCCGATGGCGCACCTCG
Source organism: Streptomyces sp. NBC_01775 (assembly GCF_035917675.1). NCBI lineage: Bacteria > Bacillati > Actinomycetota > Actinomycetes > Kitasatosporales > Streptomycetaceae > Streptomyces > Streptomyces sp. NBC_01775. The sequence continues at coordinate 1,429,701 of NZ_CP109104.1, forward strand.
TCCGCGAGCAGCTCAAGGCGGTGGAGGAGGAGATGCGCGCCGAGGTGCGCGCACGCGTCAGCACCCGCACGGTCAAGCTCAACGCGGGGGCCGGGGCTGCCACGCTGTACGGAGGAGGCGCGCTGGTCGCGGCCGTTGGGCTGGCCCTCGCTCTGGTCCTGCCCGGCTGGGCGGCGTTCCTGATCGTCGCGGGCGCGCTGTTCGCCCTCGCGGCGGCCCTCCGGAACGCGGCGCGGGGTCACGGGCCGGACCGCGTGGCGCCACCCACCCCTTCGTCCGCTTCGTCCGCGCCCGCACGGGCGCGGACGGCGGCTGACGCGGCACGGGCCGCGACCGCGGGTGCGACAGCGGCAGCGGGGGCGAGGGCGGGGGCGGGAACGGCAGCCGCTCCGGCGCGCCCCGCGCCGCCCACTCCGGAGGCGGCGCCCCAGGCCCCGTCGGCACCGCCGGTCCCGGAGGCGGCACCGCCGGTCCCGGAGGCCACGCCTCGGGCGCCGTCCGTACCGGCGGCACCGCCCGTTCCGGAGGAGGCCCCCGCCGTGCCGCCTGTTCCCGAGGAGGCCCCCGCGAAGTCGGCTCCTTCCGCGCCGCCGACCGGGCCGGATCCGCAGGGCCCGGAGCCGCAGACCCCGCGTCACCCGGCCTGAGGGCCGGAGCGGTTCACCTCCGCGGGAGACCCCCGCAGAAGGGTCAACAGCTCTTTCTCCGTGGGCTCCTCGCCGAGGACGGGCCGGCCGTCGAGGAAGAAGGCCGGGCCCGTCTCGCTGCCCAGGGTGCGGGTGCGGGCGAGTTCGTCGCGGAGGTGTCCGGTGAGATCGGTGAGGTCCGTGAGGCCGGTGCCGGTATCCACGCCGGTTTCGGCGGCCAGGCGGGCGAGGACGGCCGGGTCGGCGATGTTGAGACCGTCGGTGAAGTAGGCACGGAAGAGGCGCTCGGCGACCGGGAGGGCCAGCCCCTGCGGAGCTGCCCGCGCGAGGAGATGGTGCGCGGCGAAGGTGTTGGTGAACACGGCGTGGCCGAAGCGGAGCCGGAGCCCGTCCTCGCGGCCCGTCGTGGTGTCGGCACGTATCCGGCGGGCGGTCTCCTCACCCCGGTCTCGCCGGTGCACCTCGAACAGGGGCTCGCCTTCGGGGGAGGCGTCCGGGCGGACCTGGAAGGGCCGCAGCACGAGTTCGGCACCTTGCCCCTCGGCGCGCACCGTCTCCAGGGCGCGGCGGGCGCGGGTGAAGGCGAGGTAGGAGCGGGCGCACACGAAATCGTGGACCAGGTCGAGGCGGACGGGGCGTTGGCTGGGCATGGCGGCTTCTTCCGTCGTTCCTGCTGTCATTCCTGGTGCCGTTCCTGCTGTCGTTCCTGCTGTCGTTCCTGCTGTCGTTCCTGGTGCCGGACGCGCTGTCGGAGGCCACTGTCGGAGGCGCTGTCGGAGGCGCTGCGGGCCGAGTCACCAGGGGATCGGCCCCCCGGTCGCGAGGTAGCCGCCGGTGGGGCCCTCCGGCCCGATGGTGGCCATCCGCACGATGATCTCCGCTCCCTCGGCCACGGTCCTGCCGCCGGCGTGGCCGTTGAAGTCGGTCGCGGTGCAGCCGGGGTCGACGGCGTTGATACGGAAGCCCGGCAGGGCGTGCGCGTACTGCGCGGTGAGCATGTTGAGCGCCGCCTTGGACGAGGCGTAGGCGAGCCCCGGTATCCAGTCGGGCACGGCGCGGGCACGCGCTTCGGGGTCGCCCACGGCGGCGAGGGAGCCCAGGCCGCTGCTGACGTTGACGACGACGGGAGCGGCGGCGGCACGCAGCAGGGGCAAGAACGCGTGGGTGGTGCGGACGACGCCGAAGACGTTGGTGTCGTACACCGTGTGCAGCTCGGCGGCCGTCATCCGGTCGGCGGGGCGGTCGGGGCCGGGGATTCCGGCGTTGTTGACGAGCACGTCGAGGTGGTCGGTGCGCTCCCGCAGCAGCTTGGCCGCCGCTCGTACGGATTCCTCGTCGGTGACGTCGAGCGGCAGCGCGTGCCCGCCGGTCTCCCTCGCGGCGCGCTCGCCGCGCTCCGCGTCCCGGGCGCCGAGGTGGACGGTGTGTCCGGCGGCGGCCAGCCGCCGTGCTGTCTCCAGGCCCAGGCCCCGGGTGGCCCCGGTGATCAGTGTGGTGGTCATGGCTCCAGCCTCGGCGCTCCGCGGGTTTCCGGGCAGCGGCAGGTTCTTCCTGGTAATGGCGTTACCAGGAACAGGCCTTGCCTCTCGGTCCGCAGGCCGGACACTGGAGTGATGGCCGCACCACCCCTCGATCCCCCTCCCGCCGACGGGCCCGGCACCAACGAGCTGGGCCGTGCGCTGCGCCGCTGGCGGGGCCGCACCGACCCGGCCGGCACCGGGCTGCCCGTCGGCCGCCGGCGCAGGACCTCGGGGCTGCGCCGCGAGGAACTGGCGGCACTGGCCGGAATGTCCGTCGACTACGTCGTACGGCTGGAGCAGGGCCGGGCCTCCTCGCCCTCGGCGCAGATCCTCACCGCGATGGCGCGGGCGCTGCGGCTGTCGGAGGAGGAGCGGCGGCATCTGTTCCTGCTGGCGGGCCGCCGACCGCCCTCGGACGGGCGGATGCCGGCCCGGCTGACGCCGGGGGTGCGGCGGCTGCTGGAGCAGCTGCACGCCACGCCGGTCGGCGTGTTCGACGCGGCATGGACGCTGTTGGCATGGAATCCGCTGTACGCGGCGCTGATGGGCGATCCGGGGCGGCTTCGCGGGTGGGAGCGCAACATCCTGTGGCGTCACTTCTCGGGCCGTCCCGAGCGGGTGAGCCACAGCGCCGAGCAGGCGGCGCGCTTCGAGGCGGCGGCGGTCGCCGATCTGCGGGCGGCCACGGCCCGCTATCCGTCCGACCCGCAGCCGCGCTCGCTGACCGCCGAACTGCACACGCTCAGCGAGCGCTTCACCCGTCTGTGGGACGCGCACGCGTGCGGCGCGCACACCATGAGCAGCAAGACGGTGCACCACCCCGAGGCCGGTCCGCTCGAGCTGGACTGCGATGTGCTGGTGGTGCCCGGCAGCGAGCTGCGGGTGGTCATCCACACGGCTGCCGCCGGGACCGACGGCGCGGCCAAGCTGGCGCTGCTGGGTACGGACGCGCGCCCCGACCCGGCGGTTCGGCCCGCTCCCGTCCTGGAGCTCTGACGAGGAGCGGCCACTGGCCTCTCAGGCTCCCGGACGCCCTCCGCGGGAGCGGCGGGCCCGGCGACGCGGCCCCGGGCAGCGGGCGGTAGCGTGCATCCGTTCGATCATGCAAGTGCCCGCCGCGCGCCCACGCGGGTCGCGCGGCGGGCACTTCGACGGCAGGCGACGGAGCCCGCGGGCAACGGGGCCGGCGGGCGGAACGGGGCGCACGGATGTACACGGTGGGCGAACAGGACGAGCATGACGAGATCTTCCCCGTCATCGAGATCCCCGAGGGCGAGTTCTGGCAGGCCCCCGGCGACCTGGAGCGCCGGCTCTACAAGCTGTGCGAGGTCGAGGAGAGCTACACCTACCTGCGCACTCTGGCCGCCCACGGCGTCTACCACGCGGTCCCGCTGACCGAGAGCGTCCGCGACCCCCTCAAGCGCAAGCTGCTGACCAGCGAGATCGAGGGCAGCGACGGAGAGACCCGGGTCATCACGCAGGTGTACACCGACGGTGTGCTGCCCAGGCCGCACCCGTATGTGGTCTACGAGTTCATCACCCTGGGGGCACTCGCCCGTATCTGCCCGCCCGAGGTCGGCGTCCTCGTCGTCAACGCCGCGACGCCGTGCCAGGAGATGTTCCTCGTCGACGACGAGGAGCGCGAGGTGTGGCTCGACCTGCACGAGGATTTGTTCGACCCGGACGCGCTCGCCGACCGGATCGTCACCCGCCGCACCGGGGCTCCCGAGCCCGGCCCGCTGCTGCACGGCCTCGCCTGCGGTGCGCACCTGTGCTACGGGAACGGCGATCCGTGGAACACCCTCGACTGGCACGGCGCGGGATACAGCAACGAGGTGGAGCGCCTGGAGGAGTCCTGGGACGTGCGCGTGCGCGAGGACTGGCTCGAAATCCAGGAGCGGCTGCTGAAGTGCGAGGTCAGCCCCTGGGTCTGGGACTACGTGCTCGGGGCGCGTCACGCGCTGGCCGGCGAGCACGGCCGCCCGGTGGACCCCGGCCTGTGGCGGGACTGTGTGGAGGCCAACCTGCGCGACGGGCTGGCCGACACCGAGGGCCCGCACTTCGAGTCCTTCGTCGCCGGACTGCGCGGCCTGGTCGGCAAGATACTGCGCTACGAGTCCCGCTTCCGCGCCGACGGCCTGCTCGGTCCCGGCGATACGGTCCGCACCATCGCGGCCTGGGACCTGGGCCGCGCCTCGAAGATGGCCCGCTGGGGCCGGGGCGCCCGCTACGCGACCCGGGCGGAGATGCACGAGGCGCTGGAGCGGGTGAGCGCGGGGGTCCAGCAGTCGTACCTCTCCTGGGGGGAGTTCTCGGCCGCGTATGTCATGGGCCGCTGCCTGCACTTCGACGAGGAGCGCTTCGGCGACTGGTACACCTCCGTGCTGGCGGCGCACAAGGCGCTGGACGAGCGGCCCGGCAGCCCGTGGGACCTCGTTCCGTTCAGGCTGCCGGACCGGTCGCTGTGACGCTGGGGTCGCTGTGACGCCGGTGTCGCTGTGACGCGGGCGGAGCTTGGCCGTGGTCAGCCGACCACGGCGGCGACCGCCTCGATCTCCACGAGCTGGTCGGAGTAGCCGAGGACGGTCACGCCCATCAGCGTGCTGGGCACGTCGTGTTCACCGAGCGCGTCGCGGTAGACCTCCCAGGCGCTGAGAAGGTCCTCCCGGCGGGTGGTGGCCACCAGGACGCGAGTGCTGATCAGGTCCTCCGGCGTCGCCCCCGCCTCCTGGAGCGCCACCCGCAGGTTGTCCACGCACTTCGCCGCCTGGCCCGCGTAGTCCCCGACGGGGGCGATCGTGCCGTCCTCTTCGAGCGGACAGGCACCGGCCAGGAACACCGGCCGCGCCTCGGCGGACGCGGTGGCAGCGTAGGCGTATTCGGCGACGTCCGACAGCGTCGCCGAGCGGATGAGTGTCACGGCACGCGCCACGACGTTCCCCTTTGGTGAGAGTCCCGATGAAAGTCGTAACCACAGATCACCGGCCATGCTCTCACCCTGTGCAACCAGTTTTCCGGGGCGTGCTCAGCTCTCCAACCGGCGCAGCGGGCCGGCCAGTTCGCTGCGGTAGAAGTCCATGAAGCCGTCCGGGTCGGGGCCGGCGTTCATCAGGACGAGGCGGTCGAAGCCCGCCTCGGCGAAGGGCTTGGCGACCTCCAGGAACCGCTTGGGGTCGCTCCCGCAGGCGAACCGGCCGCGGATGTCCTCCTCGCGGACCGTGGCGGTGGCCGCGTCGAAGTTGACCGGGTTGGGCAGCTCGCTCATCACCTTCCAGCCCGTCACGGCCCACCGGAAGTACTCCAGGGCCGAGCGGGCCGCTGTCGTCTCGTCGTCCGCCCACGCCATCGGCACCTCCGCGTAACGGGGCCCGGTGCCGCCCGCCTGGCGGTAGTGCCGCACGATCTGCGGCTTCTCCTCGGTGGCGAACAGCCCGTCCCCCAGCTCCGCGGCGATCCGGCAGGACGCGGGGCCGCTCGCGGCGACGGCGATCAGCGGGGACTTCGGCGGCAGGTCGAAGACCCTGGCGTCCTCCAGTTGCAGGTACTTGCCCTCGTAGGAGCGGTAGCCGCCCTGCCACAGCAGCCGGATGATCTCCAGCGCCTCCCGCAGCATCACATGCCGCTCGGTGACGGGGGGCCACCCCCCGCCGATCACATGTTCGTTCAGCCGCTCGCCGGAGCCCACGCCGAAGACGAAGCGCCCCTCCGAAACGAGCGCGAGGGTGGCGGCGGCCTGGGCGACGACGGCCGGGTGATAGCGCAGGGTCGGGCAGGTCACCCCGGTGACCAGCTCGACGCGTTCGGTCCTGGCGGCGACGGCACCCAGGACGGTCCAGATGAACGAGGAGTGCCCCTGACCGTCCAGCCAGGGGTGGTAGTGGTCACTCATCTCGACGAAGTCGAAGCCGGCCGCCTCTGCGGCGACCGCCTGCCGGATGAGTTCCTGGGGGCCGTACTGCTCGGACGCGAGCTTGTAACCGATCTGCATGTCTGGCTCCTTGGTCGCTTCCCCCCTCGGGTTGCCTCCAGCCGCTACGCACACTCCCACCGACCCTCGGCGCCACCCGGGTGTGACACGACGCCTCGGGGGAACCGCCGGATCCGACACCTCCGCCCGCGTGAAGGAGGCGGCGACGCGGAAGATCTCGGACCGGTCGGTGCTGGTGACGGGCGGCTCCAGAGGGCTGGGGCTGATGGAGCGCGGCGGCGTGGACCGGCTGGCGGCGCTGACGGCGGCCATCGACGTGGTGCGGCGCGGCGGGAGGGTGTCCATCTCCGGTGTCTACGGCGGCGCGCTGGACCCGCTGGGCGTCGGCCACTTCACCACCCACACCCTGTCCCTGGAGGAGGGGCCGAACGCCTACGGCACCTCCAGTGCAAGAAGGAGGACGGGATGGTCAAGACCCTGCTGAAGCCCTCGGGGGGCCGAGTTCAGCTCCAGCGGGCCAGCAGCGCGGCGCAGTAGGTGTCGACGCCCATCGGCGGGGTCGGCGGCGGCGCGGGATGGATCGCGGCGACCAGGGGCGGGATCGCCGGGGACCAGGCGCGCAGCGGGAGCCAGGCCGCGACGTGCGCCTGCTCGCGGTCGGTGCCGGGCCGCCCGGTGCCGCCGACGTCGTGGCGCATCCGGGGCCGCCGGTCCCGCTCACCGGGGTCCACGACGTGCCGGGTGAAGGCCGCGGCCACCGCGTGCAGGTCACCGTCGGTGAAGACCGGCGGCAGGCCGCGCGTGCGGTGGTACAGGTGCAGGAAGTCGAGGTCTATGAGGGCGTGGGTGACGTCCTCGGGGACGGTGACGGGCGCGTACGAGGGGCGGTAGAGGGAGCCGTCCCGGTCCGGGTGGCCGGTCGCCGTCCAGCCGCTGTGGACGCGGCCGAAGCCGGGCCAGTACGGCCACACCGCGACGCCGTCGCGGCGGGCCAGATCGTCACGCAGGGCGCGCGCCATGGCAGCGGCCCGCTCGGCGTACCCCTCCTCCCCCGTCAGCACGGCGAGGTGCGTCAGGGTGCGGCCCATGGCCAGGAATTCGTTCGTCGGCAGCTCGGCTCCGGCGAAGGACACCGGCTCGTCCGGCAGCCACCGGTAACAGCCGCGCCGGCCGGAGACCGGCTGCCACTGGTGGTCGTGCGCCCGCACGGCGCGCACCACGGCGTCCAGGTAGCCCTCCAGCCTGACCCGGACCGACGGCGGCACCACCCCGGCGGTCCGCTCGTCACGGGCCAGCCGGATGAGCCCGGCAAGGGGATACGTGATCATCCCGGTCTGCGCGGCCAGCGCCACCATGGCGGGGCGTACGCCGTACTCGCCCGCCTGTACGCGACGCCCCGGCGTCCCGCCCGCCCCGCTCCCGGGGCCGCCCGGCCCACCTGGACCGGAGGGGCCGGAGGGGCCGGGGAAGCCGGAGGGCCCGGGCGGCACCAGCCTGCCGGTGATGCCCCGGCTTTGCTCGTACGCCTCGTACAGCACGCGGTCGGCGCGCCTCGGGTCGGCGGGGTCCAGGCTGAGGCCGGGCACGGTGACGGCCGGGCGGTCGGGTCCGTGCACGGTGAGGCCGAAGCGTCCACCCTCCTCGGGACGTACGGTCACCCGCGCGTGCAGGGCGCGGGGCGGACAGACCGTCACCTCCAGCGCGGCGCGGCCCTGCTCGTCCTGGACGGTGGCGGTCGCCGCGGTGAACTTCCCCGCGGTGCTCCACACCGGCCCGCTGTGGCCCCGGTGGTCGGTGACGCCCCGCTCCTCGTCGCGGGCGGCGAGGACCCCGTCGATCAGCGCGGCGAGCCGCTCGGCGTAGGCGGGGTTTCCGGTGCGCTCGGCCATCAGCACATAGCCCTGCATCCGCCAGGAGATGCCCCAGCCGATGACACCGGCCCTGTTGTCCTCGGGCACCCCCGGTCCGGAGGGCGGGACGAGCCCGCTCTCCACCTCGTGGAAGCAGCGCACTCCGGTGCGGTGCTGCCGGGAGCCGCGCAGGACGAAGGGGAGGGCGAAGCGGAGACCCGACCGGGGCCGGGTGGATATGGCGCACATAGGATGAGTAAAACCCACAAACAGCGCACATGCCCCGGCGAGCTGCACCACCCCGGTGACCGGCCCGATCGGCGGGGGCTCCCGCCTACCCCCCGGCCATGCCGCGCAGATCCTTGACGCGGCGGAACTTGCCGACGGAGCGCTCGATCGTCTCCGGGTCCACGACCTCCACCTCGACCGTGACGCCGACGCTGTCCTTGACCCCCTGGAGGATGGCCGCCGCCGCGGCACCCCGCTCGTCCGTGGTGGCCTCCGGGCGCGCCTCCACGACGACCGCGAGGTGGTCCAGGCGACCGCGCCGGGTCAGCCGGAGCTGGAAGTGCGGGGCGACGGCGGGCCGGCGCAGCACGATCTCCTCGATCTGACTCGGGAAGACGTTGACGCCCCGCAGGATGATCATGTCGTCGCTGCGGCCGGTGATCTTCCGGATGCGGCGGAACGAGGCCCGCGCGGTGCCCGGCAGCAGCCGCGTCAGGTCGCGGGTGCGGTAGCGGATGACGGGCAGCGCCTGCTTGGTGAGCGTGGTCAGCACCAGCTCGCCCTCCTCGGCGGGCTCCTCGCCGAGCGGGTCCACGATCTCCGGGTAGATGTGGTCCTCCCACACGTGGAGCCCGTCCTTGGTCTCCACGCACTCCTGGGCCACACCCGGGCCCATCACTTCCGACAGCCCGTAGATGTCGACCGCGTGCAGGTCGAGCCGGTCCTCGATCTCGCGGCGCATCTCCTCCGTCCACGGCTCGGCGCCGAAGATGCCCACGCGCAGCGAGGTCGAGCGCGGGTCGATGCCCTGGCGCTCGAACTCGTCAAGGAGCGTGAGCATGTAGGTCGGGGTGATCATGATGATCTCGGGCCGGAAGTCCTGGATGATCCGCACCTGCCGGGCGGTCATGCCGCCCGAGGCGGGGATCACGGTGCAGCCGGCGCGCTCGGCACCGTAGTGCGCGCCCAGCCCTCCGGTGAACAGCCCGTATCCGTAGGAGACATGCACCTTGTGCCCCGGCCTGCCGCCCGCCGCGCGTATGCAGCGCGCGACCAGGTCGGCCCAGTTGTCCAGGTCACGCTGGGTGTAGCCGACGACCGTCGGACGACCCGTCGAGCCGCTGGAGGCGTGGATGCGGCGGACGCTGTCCATCGGCACGCCGAACATCCCGAACGGGTAGGTCTCACGCAGGTCGGCCTTGGTCGTGAACGGAAAGCGCGCCAGGTCCTCCAGCGTGCGGCAGTCCTCGGGCCGCACCCCGGCCGCGTCGAACTTGCCGCGGTACAGCTCGATGTCGTCGTACGCGTGCCGCAGCGTGGCCCGCAGGTGCGTGAGCTGGTGGGCGCGCAGCTCCTCGGGGCTCATCCGCTCACCGTCGTCGAGGAGCCCGTCCGGCGGCGGCTCCCCTCTCCTCCGGTCCGCCGTCATACCGTCCGCCGTCGCGCCGTCGCCCGTCATGCCGTCGCCCCTTCCGGGCCCGTGACGCCCGTACGGCTGCGGCTGCGGCCCCGGAACTCGGCGATCACCTGCTCGCCGCGCAGCACGCTCACGTCGTAGATGCCGCTGCGCCCGTATCTGGTCCGTTCGTGAGCCGTCGCGTCCAGCACGTCGCCCTCCCGTGCGGGCGCGACGAAGGTGATGTCCGCGCCCGCGGCGACCGTCACCGGGCCGTGGCTGTTGCAGGCGCAGGCGAAGGCCGTGTCCGCGAACAGGAACACGTAACCACCGTGCGCCGTCCCGTGCCCGTTGACCATCGCGTCCGTCACGGTCATCCGCAGCCGCGCGAACCCCTCACCGCTCTCGACCAGCTCGATCCCGAGCCCCTGAGAGGCCCGGTCCCCCGCGAACATCGCTTCCGCACCGTGCCGCACCCTCGCCTCCACGTACGTACGCCGACCGAACATTCGGTTAAGCGTCAGTAATCCAGCCTGCCGCGGGGCCTGTCAAGGGATCGTTCCGCCTCAGAATCCGGTCGCGGCACGTGCCTTCCGCCGCCGGACCAGCCAGTACGCGACGCCCGCCGCCAGCACTCCGGCGACTCCGGCACCCCACGGAAGGGCGGCACTCACGGCCCGGCTGGTACGCAGTTGTGAGGTGACGCCGCTGACCTTGAGCGGCATGGTCGCGCTGTCGTTCGCCCGACCGGGGTCGTGTGCGGGGAATTCCGCGCTGTGCCGCACCGCGGCCTTCGCGTGGGCGCCGGGCACCTTCCGGTCGACGCGCAGGGAGAGGGACTCGCCGTCCAGCCCGCCGGGGCAGGAGACCGTCCGGCCGTGGGTCTCGCACATGGGCTCGCCCGAGTCCTCCGGGACGCCGACCACCTTCGTGCCCTCGGGAGCGGTGAACCGGTAGGTGTAGGCCATGTAGTTGGGCGACTCCGTGCTGCCGTCGGGCCAGCGCTCGCGGGTACGGATCGGAACGCCGATCGTCTCGCCCTCCTTGGCGCGCAGCGTCCGGTGGGCCACCGAGACATCGACGTGCGAGTCCACCTTGATCCAGTCCCGCGGGGACTTCTCGAAGCGTCCGCCCTTCTCCGCGCCCTCCGCGTCCGGCTCCGTCTCCAGAGCGGGGTCACCGGGCCGCCCCTCGCGCCAGTTGTCATAGCGCTTGCTGTTCCGCACGAACTCACCGTCCGGGTCCAGGCCCGGGTCGTCGGGGCCGCCGATCGCGTAGGCGTCGACGTCGAGGGGGGTGTAGAGCAGGTGCTTCGGGACGTGGAAGTCCAGGGGACGGGTGAAGGAGACGGTCCCACCGGGGCGCGGGGCCTTGTCGAGCGTGCACAGCGCGGTCGAGGGCACTCCGACGTCCTTGCCGCAGTTGCGGTACGTGGCGGAGAGCGAGACGTCGTCGCCGCTGTGGAGGCGGATGCCGAATCCGTTCGCCGCGGGCACCTCGCCGCTCGCGCGGACCTTCAGCCGCAGTCGGGCCGTCCCTCCCGGCTGCTGCCGCTTCTTGTCGAAGTGGGCGCTCGCGGTGAAGCGGGGCACACCCACGACGACGTCGGTGCTCCGCCGTACCTTCTTGCCGTCCCCGGCGGACGCGGTGACGGTCACCTCCGCCTTGTCACCCGCCTCGCTCCCGCGTGCCGCGCTCAGCTCGAACGGGTTCACGGCCCTGGCCGAGGCGCCGACGCTGTACGAGCACGTGACGGCTTGCTTCGCGCCGCCCTCGGCACGGCAGTCCTTGCCCAGCTCACCGACGTCGGCGACACGGGAGAGCTTCCCGGTGTCGATCCGGACGCTGACCCGCTGCTTCCCCTTCCCCTCCCCCGCGCCGATCGCGAAGCCGAAGCGCGACTGCTCCCCATCCCCGTCCCCGCCCCGCTCCGGCAGATACCGCGTGCTCTGCGGCCCGACGAGCGTCACCGCGTCCTCACCCGCCTTCGGCGCCGCCACGGCGGACGACAGCTGCGGCAGGGCAAGGGCGGCACCGGCGAGCGCGGCGCACAGCACCGCGCACGGGGCATGTACCCGGGGTCGTATTCGCATACGGAATACGACCCTCCTTCCGCTCACGCGGTTCCACAGGGGGTTTGACCTGTCCCCGCGCGAAGGGGTAGGCCCTCGGGGCCTCGTCCCGGCCGCGGACCGCGGCGCCGGGTCAGAACCGCTTGGGGCCCGGGTCGCGCCGACGCGACCAGAACGCGGCGAAGAGCACAGCGCCCCGTCCTCCCACGGCTACGGGCGGGCAGACGAACGCCAGCGTGTGCCAGACGCCGTCCTTCCCGATCGTCTCCGTCGGCCTCGGACCGATACGGCCCCGCGGATCGTATGTGACTGCTATTCGCTCTCCTCTGCTCGCCCACTTCTCGTCGAGCCTCATCGTGTGGGGACGCCCCGCCGCGCAGTCCAGGGTGTGCTTGTAGTCGATCCTGGTGCTGGTGTGGGACATGCCGTTGCTGTCGGTGTAAGTGGTCGTGTGCACTTGCCTGTCGACGTCCAGCACCGTGCACCGCGTGGGCTCGCCCCTGGTACGCAAGATCTCCCCGTCCACGAAGGAGACCACCGCCAAGACCCCCGCGGCCAGCACGACGCTGGTCACGACCGCCACGAACGGCTGCCAGGGGTGGTCGGAGTCGCAGAGGGCCCCCGAGGCACACGCGCCGATGAACGCGACGACAACCAACGCGTTGCCGACGAAGACGCTGCTCTCCGGCCGGCCGTTGACCGCGTACAACGCGCCTCCGTACGCCATGCCGATGACGCACACGGGCGCGCCCACGACACCCATCGCGTGGACGACCGGCCCCGGCTCGCTCCGCCGGTACTTGCGCATGCCACCACCCCCCGCACAGGCATGTACCCAGTGGGGAGCGGCCATTCCTCGCACGGCCCCGCAGCGCCCCTGGAGCGCAACCGGCCCCAGGCCGGTTGCGCTCCCCTCTCTGGGACAACAGCGCCTCACCCGAACGGGGGAATTCGGGGGCACATTGTCACTCCCGCCCTGCCCCAAGGGCCGGCGGGGGCCCACGATGCGCTCAACGGCCCTGACAGCGCGCCGCAGACGAGGAGTTCCCACATGTTCCGTACCGCACGTACCCGCGCCCTCCCGCCGACCTGTACGGCCCGTACGACCCGCCCGACCGCCCGTACGACCCGCCCGGCCCCGGTGCCGCGCCGGGCATCCGCCGCCGTCGCCGCCTGCGCGGCGGCTGCGGTGCTGGGGGCGCTCCTGGCGGCGCCGGTGGCCCAGGCGGCGCCCGCGTCCCCGGACGCCGAGCGGCCTTCCGCGAGCGCTCCCGCCGCGCAGGGCCGCCACACGGGACCGCAGATCCACCGCTTCCTGACCTGGTTCTACGGCGACCACGGCCCCACCCGGCAGCAGCGCGACAAGCACGTGTCCGCCTTCCTCAAGGGGAAGCAGGAGCAGAACCCGGGGTACGACGTCATCCTGTGCGCCCAGAACACCCCGAGGGACATCGAGGTCGGCCCCGTCACGGTGGGGCAGTCCGTCGGCTTCGGGTGGGCGACGGTCACCGCGTACTGGGGAGACGGCACCACCAGCACCTCGACCGCCTATGTCGCCCTAGACTCCCGTCCGATCGAGCTGCACGACGTCGTGTGTGCGCAGTGACCTGCGAGGACAACGGAGTAGTACGTGGACATAGGTGACTGGCCCACCACCGAGGCCGAGGCGATCGCCGTGCAGGAGCGGCTGCGCGAGGCCGCCGACCTGACCGGCCCGGGCCCCGGGCCGGACGAGGCGCGCACCGTGGCCGGGGTGGACGTGGCCTACGCCGACAGCCGAAGCGGTGGCGCCACCGAGGGCGGCAGCGGCCGGAACGACGGCAGCGGCGGCGGCAACGACGGCGGCGGCCTTCTGGTGGCCGCCGCCGTCGTGCTGGACGTGCGGACCCTGGAGGTGGTCGAGGAGTCGGTCCACGTGGGCACCTCCGCCTTCCCCTACGTCCCCGGACTGCTGGCCTTCCGGGAACTCCCCTCCGTGCGGGCCGCGTTGGACGGTCTGACGCACCGCCCCGACGTGCTGGTGTGCGACGGCTACGGCCTCGCCCATCCGCGCCGCGCCGGACTGGCCGTCCACCTCGGGGTGCTGACCGGGATCCCTTGCTACGGCGTGGCGAAGACACCGTTCGTCTCCCGTTTCGAGGAGCCGGGCCGCGAGCGGGGCGCCTGGACGCCGCTGACGCTCGACGGCGAGCGGGTGGGCCGCGCACTGCGCACCAGGGAGGCGGTCAAGCCGGTGTTCGTATCTGTCGGCAGCGGCATCAGCGAGGAGAACGCCGCCGCCCTCACCCTCCGCCTCACCCCCGCCTACCGCCTCCCCGAAACCACCCGCCACGCGGACCACCTGGCAGGCCGGCGCCTGGCCCAGGAGCTCAGCCGCACGCCCACGGCAAACGGAACGTAGCCCCCGCCCCCGCCCGATCCCGCGCCGGCTCCCCCGCCACCTACCCCGCAACACGCCCGCGCACCGGCGTGCGCCGGACCTGCGCGCGCCACCTCCGAGCACCATGCGAGCACCGGGAGAGTCCAAGGTCACACCGACAGTCACTGCGGAGCCCGGTCCACCTCCCCTAATCTGCGGCCATGACGGTCCCGCCTGAAGAAGGGCTCTCCCTGGCGGAGGACTTCCCGGAGGCCACGTACGAGCAGTGGCAGCAGTTGGTCTCGGGAGTCCTGCGCAAGACGGGAGCGACGGTAACGGACGACGCCGTTCCCGAATCCGCCCTCACCACCACGCTCCCCGACGGCATCACGGTGCGCCCCCTCTACACGCGCGACGAGGGAGGCGGTGACCCCCACGGGCGGCCGGGCTTCCCCCCGTTCACCCGGGGCGCCGACCCCGAGGGGAACGTGGCGCGGGGCTGGGACATACGGCAGCGCCACACCCGCGCCGACGCCGAGGGCACCCGCGAGGCCGTACTCGGCGACCTGGAGAACGGCGTCACCTCCCTGTGGCTCACCCTCGGTCCCGGCGGACTGCCCGTGGGCGACCTGGAGCGGGCGCTGGAGGGCGTCTATCTGGACCTGGCGCCCGTCGTGCTCGACGCGGGCGACCAGTTCGGCGCCGCGGCGGTCGAACTGCTGCGGCTGCGCGAGGCGCTGGGAGCCGCCGCTCCCCCGGCGCCCGGCGGCTCGCTGGGCGCCGATCCGCTGGGCCACGCGGCCCGCACCGCAGCGCACGACCAGGCCGCGGGGCTGCGCCGCGAGGCGGCGGAGCTGGCGGCCCGCTGCGCCACCGGTCACCCGGGGCTGCGCGCCTACGTGGTGGACGCGCTGCCCTACCACGAGGCGGGCGCCTCTCCCGCGCGGGAGCTGGGCTGTGCGCTGGCGACCGGCGTCTCCTATCTGCGGGACATGACCGCGGCGGGGCTGCCGGTGAAAGCGGCCTGCGCGCAGCTGGAGTTCCGGTACGCGGCCACCGCCGACCAGTTCACCACCGTCGCGGCGCTGCGCGCGGCCCGCAGGCTGTGGGCGCGGGTGGCACAGGCGTGCGGCGCGGCCGGGGAGGCCGGGGCGCAGCGCCAGCACGCGGTCACCTCACCGGTGATGATGACGCGGCGCGACCCGTGGGTGAACATGCTGCGTACCACGGTGGCCACGCTCGGGGCCGGGGCCGGGGGCGCTGACGCGGTGACGGTGCTGCCGTTCGACGACGCGCTCGGGCTGCCCGACGCCTTCGCCCGGCGCATCGCGCGCAACACCTCCTCGATCCTGGTGGAGGAGTCCCAGCTGGCCGGGGTGATCGACCCGGCGGGCGGCTCCTGGTACGTCGAGGCGCTCACCGACGAGCTGGCCCGCGCCGCCTGGAGCTGGTTCCAGGAGATCGAGGGCGCGGGCGGGATGGCCGCGGCGCTGCGCGACGGGCTGGTGGCCGAGCGGCTGCGCGAGGGCTGGGCGGAGCGCTCGGCGGCGCTGGCCCGCAGGAAGGAGCCGGTCACCGGCGTCAGCGAGTTCCCGGACCTGGACGAGCGGCGCCTCCCCCGTCAGGCCGCGCCCGAGCGGCCCGGCGGCG
Organism: Streptomyces sp. NBC_01775; assembly: GCF_035917675.1. NCBI lineage: Bacteria > Bacillati > Actinomycetota > Actinomycetes > Kitasatosporales > Streptomycetaceae > Streptomyces > Streptomyces sp. NBC_01775. The sequence goes on from NZ_CP109104.1 coordinate 1,445,351, forward strand.
GGCTGCCCCGGGTGCGCCGCGACGACGCGTTCGAGGCGCTGCGGGCCAGGTCCGACGCGCGGCTGGCCGCCACCGGCGCGCGGCCCGCGCTCTTCCTGGCGGCGCTGGGCCCGGCCGCGGCGCACACCGCGCGGGTCTCCTTCGTCTCCAACCTCCTCCAGGCGGGCGGCATCCGGCCGGTGCACGACCCCGTGACGGTGGACCCCGACAGCGTGGGCGAGGCGTTCGCCCGCAGCGGCGCGACGGTGGCCTGTGTGTGCTCCAGCGACGCGCTCTACGCCGAGCGGGGCGCGGCGACGGCCGCGGCGCTCAAGGCGGCGGGTGCCGAGCGGGTGCTGCTGGCCGGGCGGCCCGCCGCCGGGCCGCGCGAGGAGTATCTGGCGGCCGGTGTGGACGAGTTCGTCTTCGCGGGCGGCGACGCTGTCGCCACCCTCACCTCCCTTCTCGACCGTATGGGGGTCTCATGAGTCAGGAGCGGACACCGGGCGCCGGACACGGCGGCTCCGTCCCGGACTTCACCGCCGTCAGCCTCGACCCCGACCGGCCGGAACAGGCGTCCGGCCGGCCGGAACAGGCCGGCTCCGGTGCCGGGGAGCAGTGGCGGGACGCGGTCAAGGAGCGCACGGGCCGCAGCGTGGAGGACCTGTCCTGGCACACGCCCGAGGGCATCACGGTCAAGCCGCTGTACACGGCCGAGGACCTTGAGGGCCTGGACTTCCTGGACACGTATCCGGGCATCGCGCCGTATCTGCGCGGCCCGTACCCGACGATGTACGTCAACCAGCCGTGGACGATCCGGCAGTACGCGGGCTTCTCGACCGCCGAGGAGTCCAACGCCTTCTACCGGCGCAATCTGGCCGCCGGGCAGAAGGGTCTCTCGGTCGCCTTCGACCTGCCCACCCACCGGGGCTACGACAGCGACCACCCCCGGGTGACGGGCGACGTCGGCATGGCGGGCGTGGCGATCGACTCGATCTATGACATGCGGCAGCTGTTCGACGGCATCCCGCTGGACAAGATGACGGTGTCGATGACGATGAACGGCGCCGTGCTGCCGGTGCTGGCCCTCTACATCGTGGCCGCCGAGGAGCAGGGGGTGCCGCCCGAGAAGCTGGCGGGGACCATCCAGAACGACATCCTCAAGGAGTTCATGGTCCGCAACACCTACATCTATCCGCCGCAGCCCTCGATGCGGATCATCTCCGACATCTTCGCGTACACCTCGCAGAAGATGCCGCGCTACAACTCCATCTCGATCTCCGGCTACCACATCCAGGAGGCCGGTGCCACGGCCGACCTGGAGCTGGCCTACACGCTGGCCGACGGCGTGGAGTACCTGCGCGCCGGCCAGGCCGCCGGGATGGACGTGGACTCCTTCGCGCCCCGGCTGTCCTTCTTCTGGGCGATCGGCATGAACTTCTTCATGGAGGTCGCCAAGCTGCGCGCGGCCCGGCTGCTGTGGGCCAAGCTGGTGAAGCAGTTCGGGCCGGAGAACCCCAAGTCGCTGTCGCTGCGCACCCATTCGCAGACCTCCGGCTGGTCGCTGACGGCGCAGGACGTGTTCAACAACGTCACCCGCACGTGTGTGGAGGCCATGGCGGCCACCCAGGGCCACACCCAGTCGCTGCACACCAACGCACTGGATGAGGCCCTCGCCCTGCCGACCGACTTCTCGGCCCGTATCGCGCGCAACACCCAGCTGCTGCTCCAGCAGGAGTCGGGCACCTGCCGGGTGATCGACCCGTGGGGCGGCAGCGCCTACGTCGAGCGGCTCACCCACGATCTGGCGCACCGGGCCTGGCAGCACATCGAGGAGGTCGAGGCGGCGGGCGGCATGGCCAAGGCCATCGACGCGGGCATCCCCAAGCTGCGGGTGGAGGAGGCCGCGGCCCGCACCCAGGCGCGGATCGACTCCGGGCGGCAGCCGGTCATCGGCGTCAACAAGTACCGCGCGGCGAGCGACGAGGAGATCGACGTCCTCAAGGTCGACAACTCCTCGGTGCGCGCCCAGCAGATCGAGAAGCTGCGCAGGCTGCGCGCCGAGCGCGACGAGGACGCCTGCCGCGCCGCGCTGGAGGCGCTCACCCGCGCGGCCGAGGCGGGCTCCGGCGGCGGGCCGGCGAACAACCTGCTGGCGCTGGCGGTGGACGCGGCGCGCGCGATGGCTACCGTCGGGGAGATCTCGGACGCGCTGGAGAAGGTGTACGGACGGCACGCGGGACAGATCCGTACGATCTCCGGTGTGTATCGCGAGGAGGCAGGATCGTCGTCCGGGGTGGCGCGCACCCGTGAGCTGGTGGACGCCTTCGAGGAGGCGGAGGGCCGCAGGCCCCGGCTGCTGGTGGCCAAGATGGGCCAGGACGGGCACGACAGGGGCCAGAAGGTGATCGCGACGGCCTTCGCCGACCTGGGCTTCGACGTGGACGTCGGCCCGCTGTTCCAGACCCCGGCCGAGGTGGCGCGGCAGGCGGTGGAGGCGGACGCGCACATCGTGGGCGTCTCCTCGCTGGCCGCCGGGCACCTGACGCTGGTGCCCGCGCTGCGCGAGGAGCTGGCAGCCGCCGGACGGGAGGACATCATGATCGTCGTCGGCGGCGTGATCCCTCCGGCGGACGTGGCGGCCCTCCACGAGGCGGGCGCGACCGCGGTCTTCCCGCCCGGCACCGTCATCCCCGACGCCGCACACGACCTGGTACGCAAGCTGGCCGTCTCGCTCGGCCACGAGTGGTGAGCCGGTGCCTCCGACGATCGACCTCGACAGCTACGCCAAGGGCGTCCTGGACGGCTCCCGTGCGCAGATCGCCCGCGCCATCACGCTGGTGGAATCCCGCAGGGCCGACCACCGGGAGCTGGCCCAGCAGCTGCTGACGACGCTGCTGCCGCACGCGGGCGGCGCCCGCAGAGTGGGGATCAGCGGGGTGCCCGGGGTCGGCAAGTCGACGTTCATCGACGCGCTGGGCACGCTGCTGACCGAGCGGGGGCACCGGGTGGCGGTGCTCGCCGTCGACCCCTCCTCCAGCCGTACGGGCGGGTCGATCCTGGGGGACAAGACGCGGATGGAGCGCCTGTCGGTCAACCCGGACGCTTTCGTGCGCCCCTCCCCCACGTCCGGGACGCTGGGCGGGGTCGCCAAGGCCACCCGCGAGACGATGATCGTGATGGAGGCCGCCGGGTACGACGTCGTGCTGGTCGAGACGGTGGGGGTGGGCCAGTCGGAGTCGGCCGTGGCGCAGATGGTCGACTCCTTCCTGCTGCTCACCCTGGCCCGCACGGGCGATCAGTTGCAGGGCATCAAGAAGGGCGTGCTGGAGCTGGCCGATGTGCTGGCGGTCAACAAGGCCGACGGCCCGCACGAGCGCGACGCGCGCTCGGCGGCGCGTGAACTGGCAGGCGCGCTGCGGCTCATGAAGTCGGCGGAGACCGCCTGGACCCCGCCCGTGCTCACGTGCAGCGGGCGCGAGGGCAGCGGGCTGGACGAGGTGTGGGAGCGCCTGGAGCGGCACCGGAGTCTGCTGGAGTCCACCGGGGAGCTGGCGGCCAAGCGGCGTGACCAGCAGGTCGAGTGGGTGTGGGCGATGGTCCGCGAGGATCTGCTGGGCCGGCTCCAGCGGGACCCGGAGGTGCGGCGGCTGGCCCCGCAGCTCGAAGAGCGGGTCCGCGAGGGCTCGTTGACGGCGACGCGCGCCGCCCAGCGGATCGTGGAGGCGTTCGGACTGAAGTGAGGCCCCGCGGCCCACGGCCCCGGACTCCGAACGCGGCAGCGCACTATTCGCTTGTACCCGACACGTCGGCTCTTGCAAGCTTGCCGCTCACGTGCGGGCGAGGGCCGCATTCGGTCAGCTTCAGGAGGATGCCATCGTGGATCAGCGGTCGGAAACAGCAGCGGGGGACGGCGATGCCGGGTCCGCGAGCGGAGTGGACCGCCGCGCCCTCGTCGCGGCCTGTGTCACCGTGCTGCTGTGGGCATCGTCGTTCATCGCCATCCGCAGCTCCGCGGCGCATTTCGATCCGGGAGCGCTTGCCCTGGGCCGGCTGGCGGTGGCGTCCGTCGTGCTGAGCGCCATCCTGCTGGCCCGGCGGGGCGGGTTCCCGCCCCGCGAGGCATGGCCCGGCATAGCCGCCTCGGGAATTCTGTGGTTCGGCGCGTACATGGTCGCCCTGAACTGGGGCGAGCAGCACGTGGACGCCGGCACCGCTTCCATGGTCGTCAACGTCGGACCGATCCTGATGGCGCTCCTGGGCGGCTGGCTGCTGAAGGAGGGCTTCCCGCCCAAGCTGATGGCGGGCATGGCGGTGTCCTTCGCCGGGGCCGTGGTGGTCGGGCTGTCCACGTCCGGCGACGGGGGGTCATCTGTCCTCGGCGTGCTGCTGTGCCTGTTCGCGGCGGTGGCGTACGCGGTGGGTGTGGTGCTTCAGAAGCCGACGTTGAAGCACGCCACGCCGATGCAGGTGACGACGTTCGGAGCGCTCGCGGGAGCGGTGGTCTGCCTCCCGTTCGCCGGACAGTTGACGTCGCAGGTGAGCCGGGCTCCCGCGGCGGCGACATTGCAGATGGTGTATCTGGGCGTCTTCCCGACGGCCCTGGCGTTCACCACGTGGGCCTACGCGGTGTCTCGTACGACCGCCGGGAAGATGGGTGCCACGACGTACGCGGTGCCGGTGCTCGTCGTCTTCATGTCGTGGCTGTTCCTCGGCGAGGTGCCCGGCTGGCTGACGCTGCTCGGCGGTCTCCTGTGCCTGTCCGGGGTCGCCGTGACGCGTATACGGGGAAAGGCGCGTGCCCAGAGCCCCGAGGAAGCACGAGGGAGTACAGCCGACGCTCAGCCCGAGGCGCCGACCGAGTCCTCCGCGCGGTAGCGACCGGCGCGGCGGTTCGGGGACCGCCGCGCCGCACGGGGCGCACTCATGGAGTCATGGACAGCCGAGATCCACTTTCGCGGCACGCTCCGGACCGGCGTCCGTGACCGGGGGTCGCAGGGCCTCCTCCCCGGGCCGCTGCCCGCGACGCGGTGCGCGCCGGCTTCCCGCGCGGCCCGAAGCGCTTTCGGCGCGGGGAGCAGCCGTTCGCCGAGCAGCACCACGCACGCTCCGACGGTCAGCAGCCCGCCCGTGAGGAAGGTGCCGCGCACGTCGGCGGGCGACAGGACCAGGCCCCCGAGCGCGGCGCCCGAGGCGATACCGGCGTTGTAGGCGCCGGAGTTGGCGGCGAGTGCGATATCGGTGCGGCCCGGCGCGCACCGCAGCATCTCGTTCTGGGTGGCGTCGGGGCACGGCCCGCGTGACGTGGGCCGGCGGCAGGGATGCCACGGCGACCGTCACGCCATGACCGGTGGCCAGGCAGCCGACCGCCGGCAGTGAGACCCGAAGGCCATCGGAGATGAGTTCCAGGCCGATCGGCAGGTTCCCCGCGGTGTTGAAAGTGAAGGCGGCCGGCATCAGGGCCGCGAGCACCGCCGGTGCGTTCGGACAGTTACGGCCACCCCTGACCGCGGCGCGCCGTTCATGGGGGTTCATGTGATCTTCATTGCGGACAGGTCACTCTTCCGGGGGACGGCGTTAAGCGAAGGCGCAGACCCACCCTTTCGTGGGCATGCCACAGCATGAGACACGAATTCCGATTCCGCTCACTACGTGCCGAATTGACGGCATCCGGCCGCGGACGACCGGGTTCCGGGAGGTTCCGAGGCACGCCTACGGCCGGACAGGAGAAGAACGATGGTTAACGCCGCCCCCTTGGTGCACACGGCCATCGCCATCGCGGCGGTGGTCGTTCTCATCCTCAAGGCGAAGGTCAACCCCGCTCTCGCGCTCGTACTCGGCGCCGTCTACCTCGGCATCATCTGCGGCCTCGGCGCCGAACGCACCCTGCGGATCGTCAACCAGGGCTTCGGTGACCTGTTGGCGAAGGTGGGACTGCTCATCGTTCTCGGCGTGCTGCTGGGCACGCTGTTGTCCGCGCTCGGGGCCATCGACAAGCTGATGAAGCTGCTGTTGCGCATACTCGGCCCGAAGCTGCTGCCGTACTCCTTCGCCGTCCTGCTGGGCACCGTCCTCCAGTTCATCTTCACCGACGTGCTGCTGGTGATGACCGCGCCGCTGGCCCGGTCGCTCGGCACCCATATCGGGCCGGGCGGACTGGCGCGGATGGCGGCGGCCATGGCGCTGGGCCTGGAGGTCGGGGTCACGCTCTCCGTGCCGGGCGTCGGGACACTGGCGCTGGCCGGGCTGCTGCACATCCCGCTGGGCGTCATGCTGATCCACGGCATCTCGCTGACGATCCTGACCGTGTTGCTGACCCTGCTGCTGTTCAGCGCGCTGGTCAAGCGCGGCTTCTGGAGACCCGAGCGGGACGAGAGTGCGACAGCGCCCGAGGAGAGCGCCCCCGCGGAGGACGCGTATGGGGACGTGGCGAAGGCGCGGGCCGCGCTCCCCCCACCGCCGTTGGCGCTCTCCCTGTCTCCGCTGCTGCTCGCTCTGGTGATGATCGCGGCCGGTGCCATCAGCGCGGTCGCCGAGTGGCACTTCCCCCTCGTCGGCTTCCTCAGCAACCCGGTCGCCGGGCTGCTCACGGGTCTCATTCTCGCCTGTCTGATCGCGCGCCGCTGTCTGCCCAAGGGCGCGGTCAGCCAGGCGTTCGGGCAGAGTTACCGGGCCAGTGGCCAGATCCTGGTCCTGCGGGGCGTGGGCGGGTCGCTGGCCGCGGTGGTGGGGGCGGTCGGCCTCGGGAGCATCGTCAAGGACTCCGTCGCCACCAGTACCTGGGCGCCGCTCACGCTCGTCTGGCTGATCGCCGCCGTCCTGCACCTGGCGATCGGCTCGGTCATCACCTCGGCCATCACCGCGGCGGGCATCCTCGCCTCGGTGGCACCGAGCCTCGATGTGCAGCCGGTGCTGGTGGCCCTCGCGGCGGGCGCGGGCTCCCTGTTCGGCATCCACGCGACCAGCAACACCTTCTGGATGCTTCAGACCATGCTGGGCCAGACGACACAGGGCGCGCTGAAGACGGTCACGATGACCGTCTCGGTCGCTTCCGTGATCGCGCTGGGACTGCTCCAGGCGGCGAGCATGGTGCTGTGAACGGCCACCGGGAGGGCCGGGAACCTCGAACCCGGCGGCGAACGGCGCCGGAACGCCCGCCACCGGGCCCGAGACATCACGTGTTCCCGTGATTCGGGGGAGCGACCGCTGCGGCTACGTTGCACAGCGGACAGCGCGCGGGACGCCGGGGCCGCCCCGGCGAGGCCGCCGCTGTCCGCTGCGACGTGCTCAGCAACGGTTCCTCGAAGGAGGCCACATGATGGACCGCAGGAGATTCATGGCACTCGGCGGCCTCACCGCCGCCGGTACCCTCGGCGCCGCGCCGCTGGTATCGGCGGCGACCGCCAGGGCCCATGACTCCGGCCACGGAACGCCCGACTGGAACGCGCTACGCCGCAGCGTTGACGGCAAGGTGCTGCTGCCCGGGGACGAGGGGTACGACTTCGCGCACAGCACGTACATCAAGCGGTACGACGCGGTGCGGCCCGCCGCCGTCGTCCAGGCGGCCCGCGCCGAGGACATCGCCGAAACGGTGAAGTTCGCCCGGCGCTTCGGTGTCCGTACCGTGGCACGGTCCGGCGGGCACAGCTTCGGCGGCTACTCCACGAGCCCCGGCATCGTGGTCGACCTGTCCCCGATGAACCGGACGACGGTCTCCGACGGGCTCGCGCGGGTGCAGTCGGGCACGAAACTCGTCGACATGCAGCGCGAGTTACTGTCGCGCGGCATCACCATCAGCGGCGGCATGTGTCCCACCGTGGGCATCTCCGGGCTGACCCTGGGCGGCGGCTTCGGCATGGCGGGCAGGCGGCACGGCCTCACCTCCGACCGGCTCACCTCGATCCGGGTGGTGCTCGCGAACGGGCGGATCGTCACCTGCGATCCGCACCACGAGCCGGACCTGTTCTGGGCGCTGCGGGGCGGCGGCTGCGGCAGCTACGGCTTCGTGAGCGACTTCGAGTTCGAGCCCTTCCCCGCCGACGACCCGACGGTCTTCGAGCTGCACTGGCCCTGGCCCCTGGCCGCGAAGGTGCTGCCGGCCTGGCAGCGCTGGGCGCCCAAGGCGCCCGACGACCTCAGCGCCGGGATGTTCGTCCGCTCCCCGGACCCCGCCGTGGAGCCGATGCTGTACGCCTTCGGGCAGTGGGGCGGCGCGCCCGCCGACCTGGACGCTCATCTCGACCGGCTCACGGCCATGGTCGGGCAGGCGCCGTCCAAGGTGGTGCGCAAGACGATGCCGTACATGGACGCGGTCATGCACTGGGCGGGCTGTTCGGAGCTGACGGTCTCGCAGTGCCACGGGGAGGGCCAGACGCCGGACGCGAAGCTCCAGCGGTTCGAGTACGCGCTGACCAAGTCCAGCTTCTTCACCGACGTCATGACCCCCGAGGCCGTCCAGACGCTCGTGAAGAACTTCACCGCACCGGGGGCCGGGGCGCAGCTGCGCGGGCTGGAGTTCCACGCCTTCGGCGGCGCGTACAACAGGCCCAGGCCCGGGAAGACCGCGTTCGTCCACCGGCGGCAGCGGTTCTTGCTCCAGTACCTGGCGCAGGTGCCGATGGACTCGCCCGAGGCGCACAAGACCGCCGTCACGGACTGGGCCAGGACGCTGCACTCCTCGATGCTGCCGTGGGCCTCCGGCGAGTCGTACCAGAACTACACCGACCCGGAGCTGAAGGACTGGCGGCAGGCCTACTACGGGAGCAACTACCGGCGCCTGGTGGAGGTCAAGCACCGCTACGACCCGGAGCGCTTCTTCGACTTCCCGCAGGCCATCGGCCGCTGACAGGGCAGGCCGAAAAGAGGGGGGCTCCCCGTGCCGGGCGCGGGGAGCCCCCCTCGCGTGTGCGCGAGCCGCTACCGCCCCGGGCCGGGGGCGCGCATGGTGACGACCTTGCCGTGGGTGCCGTAGGGCAGCACGGTCTCCTCGTACATCGACTCGTCGAAGGTGACCAGCAGCCAGTCGCCGGACGGGCTCCCCGGGTCGGGGAAGACCTGGGGAAAGGGGGTGCCCAGCGGGTAGGGGGCGTCGATCGCGCCGCGGGGGCGCATCGACAGATCGAGGCGGGGATACGCCTTGTGCGCCCGGTCGCTCACCAGCAGCCGGGGCTGCCCGCCGAAGTGCTGCCAGCGGCAGCCTTCCGTGTTGGGCGGTCCCGGCGGCACCCGGCGCAGGGCGATGCCGTCCGCGTAGTCGCCGCCCCGCTCGGCGACGGCCAGCACCGGGCGGAAGCTCAGCTCGGGCTCGTAGGCGGTGACGTCCACGTAGGCCCAGTGCCAGCGGCCTTCGTACCGGATGAGGGCCGGGTCCCAGGCGCTGCGCGTGAACGGCGCCTCCAGCGGCCGGTCATGGAGGACATGGACGCCGCGCAGCAGGTCGGCCGAGGTGGTGGCGTGGTACATCCGCACGCCGGGCGTCGGCAGGTTGCCGCCGACCGTGAGAACGATGAAGCGGTCCCGGGCCGGGTCGTGCAGGAGCTGGCCGCCGTGGTCGCCGAACAGCAGCCCGTCGCGGGCGAAGAACAGCTTGGCGACCTGCTCCATGCGCTCGGGACCGTCCGGGTCCATCGCCCACACTCCGGTGTGCGCCTCCTGGGAGAAGCCGGCGCCGGCGCAGCCCGCCGTGAAGAAGACCTTGCCGCCGCGCACATACGGGCGCCCGCCCACGTCGCGCACCAGGTGCAGGTCGCGGAGTCCCAGCTGCCCGAAGTGGCCCGCGCGCAGCCGCCGTACGGTGGCTCCCCCGCCGCTGTGACAGGAGTAGCGCAGCCGTTTGACGAGCGCGGGCTGCCGCAGGTCGAGAAGCGGGGCGACCGCGCCCTTGTCGGTGAGCAGCGGACGCCAGGGCAGGCCGCCCCGCGCCGAGGCACCGGTGGAGACGAAGGCGGCGACGGTGTGCCCGGTCACCGTGAAGGCGAGCCGGAAGGGTGCGCTCAGCCGCTCCCGTACCGTCGCGACGGTCGTGGTGCCGCCGGGTCGCACGACCTCGACGGTCGTGGTGCCGCCGGACCCCGTGCTGTCGTGGCGCACCCGGACCGCCTCGGTGCCGTCGGCCGTCTCCAGGCCCGGGGCGACGCTGCCACCGGGCGGGAGCGCGGCGACGTCCGCGATGACGGCGGCGAACGGGGCGGCCGGGCCGGCCTCGGCGAGCAGCCGCGCGGGCGGGTGGCCCATCGGTCCGGTGTCGTGGTCGACGAAGCGCGGCGCGATCAGGTCGACGGGGCGGAGGCTGTGGATGACCGTGAAGTGCGGCCCGTACACGGCTCCGGAGCGCCCTGACCCGGAGTGCCCGGCGGCGCCCGCCGGGGTGCCGGGGGCGAGCAGCGCCGCCGCACCCGCCGAGGCCGCGAGGCCGGTCAGCGCTTGCCGGCGGCCCAGCGGGTGGCCGCCCGGCTGGTGGCCGCCCGGCTGGTGGCCGCCCATCCCGTGGCCGCCCGCATGGTGATCGCCGCGCCGGAGCTCCCATGGGCGCAAGTCCCGCAGGCGCAAGTCCCGCATCCGCAAGTCCCGCAGGCGGAAGTCCTCCGTCATTGTCAGCTCCTCTCCTCGCGCGCCCGCACCCGCGCCCGTTCCAACAGGGGGGGTATCGCGGGAAGTTCGGGTGCGGTGTCCATGGACTGCTCCGTCAGCCGGAACTCCTCGGGGAACAGCTCCGGCGTCGTCCTGGCCGCCGGTTCGGTGGTGCGCCACGCGTACCAGCAGCGGGTGCACTGCCGGACCTCCCACACCCCGCCCTCGGGCGCGACCGTGACAGTCTCCACGCGCTCCGCCAGGCACCTCGGGCAGGTCACGGCGGGCTCTCCTGCCGGACGGGGACCGGTCATCGGCGTGCCTCCTCGGCGAGGGCGCGCAGCCGCTCCAGCCAGGCGCCGGTCTCGGGCAGGTCCCGCACCGGAGTCGTGTGTCTGCCGCGCCGGTCGGGGGCGACGGGCGTGGTGGCGTCGAGCACGACCTTGCCGCTGATCCCGGTCGGGTCGGAGGACGGGTCCAGCGGCAGGATCGACATCCCGGGCAGCTGGACGAGGTCGTCCGTGGGGTTGAACTTGGTGGACAGCGCCCACATCACCTGCGGCAGATCGAAGGGATCGACGTTCTCGTCGACGACGATGACGACCTTGCAGTAGCCCAGCCCGTGCGGCGTGGTGGCCACCCGCAGCCCCACCGCGCGCGCGAACCCGCCGACGCGGGAGCGGGTGGAGACGATCGCGACGAGGCCGTGGGTGTACATCGCGTTGACGGCGACCACCTCGGGGAACTCCGCGCGCAGTTGCTGGAGCAGCGGCACGCAGGTGGCGGGCCCCATGAGGTAGTCGATCTCGGTCCAGGGCAGGCCGAGGTAGAGGTGTTCGAAGAGCGGGTCGGTCCGGTAGGAGATCCGGTCGACGCGGATGACCGGCATCCTGCGGCCCCCCGAGTAGTGCCCGGTGAACTCGCCGAAGGGGCCCTCGATTTCCCGGACGCGGGATTCCACCACGCCCTCGAGCAGCACCTCGCACCCCCACGGGACGTCGACGCCGGTGAGCGGCGCCCGGGTGATCGGCGCGGGCGCGCCGCGCAGCGCTCCGGCGAGTTCGTACTCGGACTCCTCGTACGCCATGGGGGTGGCCGCCACGATCGAGATGACGGGGTCGTTGCCCAGCGCGATGGCCACCGGCAGGTCCTCGCCGCGCTCCTCGGCGGCCCGCAGGTGCCGGGCGATGTCGTGGATGGAGCCGGGCTGGATGCCGAAGTGGCGCCTGCCCTTGCACTGGAGCCGGTAGATGCCCACGTTCTGCTTGCCGAAGTGTTCCGGGTCCTCGGGGTCCCGGGTGACCACGGCGGCCTTGTCGACGTAGAACCCGCCGTCGTGCGCGTTGAGGCGGAAGAGCGGCAGCACCCGGTAGAGGTCGACCTCCTCGCCCTCCAGCGTGTTCTGGAGGAACGGGGGGTCGGCGCGGCGCTCGGGCGCGACGGGGAAGGACTCCCAGCGGCGGCTGAACTCCGCGACCTGCTCGCTGACGGGGGTGGTGGGGGGCAGCTCCAGCGCGAGGGCGTGGTTGGCCCAGGAGCCGTGCACGTTGAGCGCGACGCGGCCGGTCGAGTAGCCCGTCACGTTCTCGAAGCACAGGGCCGGTGCGTCGGCACCCATGCGGGCCGCGGCGTTGGCCGCCGCCGCGAGGTCGGGTTCCGGGTCGGCCGGCTCCTCGATACGGAGCAACTGGCCGTGTTTGTCCAGTGCTTCGAGGTAGCCGCGCAGATCGTCGTACGGCAACGGTTCGCCGCCTTCCAGGGAGTGTGGGCGTCGTGGTGGTTCGTGGGCGTCGTCGGTGTGTCCGGTGGTGCGGCCAGGCGGGTCCGGCGCCCCAAAGGGGCGCGGGGAACTGCGCGACCAGCCACGACGGGCCCGCAGATGACCCACCGGACTTCCATCGGAGCACTAGGAGGTGGCGCGCAGTCGCGCCGCGCGCATGCCCTCCCAGCGGCGGGCGGGCGCCTGGACGCCGAACTGGTCCAGCACGCGCGAGACCAGGTGGTCCACGAGGTCGTCGATCGTGCGCGGGTGGTTGTAGAAGGCGGGCACCGGCGGCATGACGACGCCGCCCATGCGGGAGAGCGTGAGCATGTTCTCCAGGTGCACCTCGGTGACCGGGGTCTCCCGGGGTACGAGCACCAGCCGCCGGCGCTCCTTGAGGGTGACGTCGGCGGCACGGGCGATGAGGCCTTCGGTGTAGCCGGTCCTGATGGCCGCGAGCGTCTTCATGCTGCACGGCGCGATGACCATGCCGTCGGTGGGGAACGAGCCGCTGGCGACCGTCGCGCCCAGGTCGTCGGGACCGTGGCAGACGTCGGCCAGCTCGGCGACCTCGGCCACGGTCCGGTCGGTCTCCAGAGCGATGGTGGAGCGGGCCCACCGGCTGAGGATCAGCTGGGTCTCCACGCCGGGGACGGCAGCGAGCGCCTCCAGCAGCCGGATCCCGTACACCGCGCCGGTCGCGCCGGTCATGCCGACGACGATCCGCCGCGCGGGCGCGGCCGGTGCCTCCCTGCCGTTGCGCTCGGCCCGGCCGTTGGGCTCAGCCCGGCCGTTGGGCTCAGCCCGCATGCGAGGTCACCGCGCGCGCTCCGGCCGCGCCGCCGTCCGCGCGGGCACCCTTCAGTACCCGCAGCAGCTCGGCGCTGGTGGGGGTCGCGGCGCAGCGCTCCGCGGCGTACTCCAGGGCGAGCGCGTGGTATTCGGGGGTGAAGTCGGCCAGCGCGTCGGCCACCAGGAACGGCTGGATGTCGGAGGTGAAGGCGTCCACGGCGGTGATCAGACAGCCGATGTGCGCGTAGACCCCGCAGATCACCAGCTGGTCCCGCTCCATCGCGGCGAGCCGGGTGAGCAGGTCGGTGCGTGCGAAGGCGCTGTAGCGCCACTTGGTCAGCACGGTCTCGCCCTCGCGTGGCGCCACCTCGGGAAGGATCTCCTGGTGGGCGGGGTCGGCGGTCATACCCGGGCCCCACACGTCGTGCAGGAGCCCGCGGTCCTGGCGGGACATGGCGCCGGGCTGCGCCGTGTAGAGGACGGGCACCCCGGCGGCGCGGGCGGCCCCGACGAGCGCGGCGGTGTGCGCCACCAGCTCCTTGCGGGGTGAGGCGTCGGGCGCGAAGAAGTCGAGGAAGTAGCGCTGCATGTCGTGGACGAGCACCACGGCGCGCTCGGGGCAGAGCCGCCACAGGTCCGTCTCGCCCGGCGCCCGTTCGGCGTGGGGCATCGGGTAGGTCACGTTGTCGGGTATCCGCACCGCGGACGCCTCCTTGGGGTCGGTGGTCGTCAGCGGCCGAGCGCGGCGCCGCCGTCCACGTACAGGTCGTGCATGGTGATGTGGGAAGCGGCGGACGACAGCAGGAAGACGACGGCCTCGGCCACGTCCTGCGGCGCGGCGAGCTTCCCCAGCGGAATCCCGACCCGGTAGGCCGCCATGTCGCCTCGCAAGGTGGCCTCTTCGCCCTGGTCGTCGTGCCACAGCTTGCGCAGCATGGGCGTGTCGGTGGACCCGGGCGCCACGACGTTGCAGCGCACGCCGTACTCGGCGAGTTCGAGCCCGAGGGTCTTGGTGAAGGAGGTGGCCGCGGCCTTGGAGGCGCCGTAGGCGGCCATCTGCGAGCGGGGTACGGAGGCCGCGTTGGAGGCGACCGTGACGATCGCCCCGGCGCGGCGTGCGGCCATCCGCTTGCCGACGGCGCGGGAGACGTGGAAGACGCCGGCCGTGTTGACGGCGAAGGTGGTCGTCCAGTCCTCGTCGCTCAGCGCCAGGACGGGCGCGGCGCGCAGCACTCCCGCCACGTTGGCCAGCACCCCGATGGGGCCGAGTTCGTCCTCGACCCGGGTCACGGCGGCTTCCACATCCGCGCTGCGGGACACGTCGAGGGGGTAGGCGCGCGCGACGCCGCCTGCCTCGGTCACCTCCTTGACCAGTGACGAGAGCGGTTCGGCCGCGGCGTCGGCCGCCGCGACGGGCATGCCCCGGGCGGCGAGCGTGCGGGCGACGGCGGCGCCGATGCCGCCGGCCGCGCCCGTGACGAGTGCGACAGGACCCGGTCGGTCCGGGCCGGCTGTGGTGCTCATGGATTCCCCCTTTGGACGGCCCGGGACCGAAGCCCCGGGCCGAGGTGTTCGGGCCGAGACGTTCAGGCCCAGGTGTTCAGGAAGCGGCGGGTCTGTTCCGGGTTGAGCCGCGGGTCGCACAGGGTCGTGTACCGCTCGGTGAGGCGCTCTTGAGAGGTGACGGGCCCGCCCACGCACTCGGTGACCCCGCTCGCCGCGACCTCCAGGTGGACGCCGCCCGCGTGCTGCCCCTGCCGGTCCAGCACCGCGCGGAAGGCGGCGGCCTCGGCGATGAGGTCGGGCAGGTAGCGCGTCTTGAGGCCGCCCGCTGCCTTGACGGTGTTGCCGTGCATGGGGTCGCACAGCCACACCACGGGGTGACCGGCCCGGCGTACGGCGGCGACGACCGGCGGCAGCGCCTCGGAGATCCGGGCCCGCCCCATCCTGACGATCAGAGTGAGCCTGCCCGGGGTGCGCGCCGGGTCCAGGTGCTGACAGAGCATCAGCACCTCGTCGGGGGTGGCCGACGGGCCGATCTTGCAGGCGACCGGGTTGGCCACCGACGCCAGCAGGGCGACGTGGCGCGACCCGGGCTGCCGGGTGCGCTCCCCGACCCACGGCAGGTGGGTGGAGGTCAGCAGCGGCTCGCCGGTGACCGGGTCGACGCGCACGAGGCGGGTCTCGTAGTCCAGCACCAGCGCCTCGTGGCTGGCCCAGGGGCCCGCGGTCCGCTCCCCCCGGTGGCCGCGCAGCGCCTCGAAGACGGCGCCGCTGGCCTCGTAGGCGCGCAGCATGCGGCGGGGGTCGGGGCGGCGCGCCTCGGCCGTCGGCTCCTCGGAGTTGACCATGTGGCCCCGGAAGACCGGGAGGTCACGGCCGTCGACCCGCTCGGTGGGCTGGGAGCGGGGCTTGGCGAACTGTCCGGCCAGCCGCCCGATGCGCACCACCTGGCGGCCCGAGCTGCGCTGGAGGTGGTCGCCGAGCTGGTCGAGCACACTGACGCGGTGGTCGGCCTGGACGGGGCCGCACTCCTCCAGGCTCTCCGCGCAGTCGCCCGCCTGGAGGACGAGGCCCTCGCCGCGCGCGACCGAGGCGAGCGTCTCGCGCAGCCGGCGGATCTCCGCGGCGTCCGCGAGCGGCGGCGCTTTGGCGAGCCGCGCGGTGACCTCGCCCAGCTCGGGGTGGTCGCGCCAGCGGGGCTCTTGCGCGTCCTGGGCCAGGGGGGCCGGAGGCGCAAGGTCCGTACGGAGCTGAAGGGCGGCCGGGTGGCTCACGGGGCTGGTCATGCGCTCCTCCGTGCGTCGCTGGTGGTGAGGCCGGCCGCCGGACGGCCCGCGAGGGCGCTGGTGGCCAGGTCGGCCACCAGGTCGATGCCGTTGCTGGTGAGCACGGACTCGGGGTGGAACTGGGCCGAGGAGAAGCCGGGCCCGCGCAGTCCGTGGATGTCGCCGGCCTCGGGGTCGCGGGAGACCAGCACCTCGCCCGCCACCCCGGGGCAGCTCACGCGGGAGGAGGAGGCGTGTGCGGTGAAGGAGTTGTAGAAGCCGACGGGCTCCTCGCGTCCGAAGAAGTCGATCTTCTTCTGGAGCCCTTGGTTGGGTACGGCGCGCGGGACGACCTCGAAGCCGAGCCGCCGCGCGAGCAGTTGGTGGCCGAGGCATACGGCGACGAAGGCGGTGGGCCCTTCCAGCAGCCGCGCGACGGTGCCCAGGACGGTGCGGATGCGCGGGTCCTCGTCGTCCCTGGGGTCGCCGGGGCCGGGGCCGACCACGACGAGGTCCGGCCCGCTCCTGGCCGGCCGTCCCGCCGCCTGGTCGTAGGGCAGGACGGTGGTGCGCGCGCCCAGGGCGCGCAGCTGGATGGCGAGCATGCCGGTGAAGGTGTCCTCGGCGTCGACGACCAGGGTGTCCAGGCCCAGCAGCGGCTGCGAAGGCTCGGGCCGGTCCGCCTGCGGGGTGTCCTTGGGCGGGTCCTCCAGCCAGAATCCGGCCAGCGGGGCGTTGCGCCGCGCCAGTGCCTCGCGGATACGCGGGTGCCCGGCGAGCAGCGCGTGGGCGGGGCGCGGGTGGGGCGAGGGCTCTTCGGCGACGGCAGCCCCCGCCTTCCGGCCCTCCGGCGACGGCTGGTCCGTCTCCCCGGCCAGCCGCAGTCCTGTCGCATCCAGCAGCCCCGCCGCCTTGGCGCGCGTCTCGGCGGCTTCGGAGGCCGGGTCGGAGTGCCGTACGAGGGTGGCGCCGACGCTCAGCCGCAGGGTGCCGCCGGAGTCGATGTCCGCGGTGCGGATGAGGATCGAGGAGTCGAGCACGGGACGCTGCCGGTGGTCGGTCTCGATGAGGGCCGCCACTCCGCTGTAGTAGCCGCGGCTGTCCCGCTCGTGCCGGGTGATGACGCGGCAGGCGTTCTCCAGGGGGCTGCCCGTCACGGTGGGCGCGAACATCGTGGCGCGCAGGATGTCCACCGGGTCGCGGTCGCTCTCTCCCTCCAGCAGGTATTCGGTGTGCGAGAGGCGGGCCATCATCTTCAGGTAGGGGCCGCGCAGCCGGGCGCCGCGCCCGCAGACTCCGGCCATCATCTTGAGTTCCTCGTCCACGACCATGGACAGCTCGTCGGTCTCCTTGCGGTCGGCGAGGAAGGAGACCAGGCCCTCCAGTTCGGCGCCGGACGGCGGGTGCCGGTAGGTGCCGCTGATGGGGTTCATCACGGCCCGGCCCCCGTTGAGGCACACGTGCCGCTCCGGGGTGGCTCCGACGAAGGTGCGCTCACCGGTGTGGATCACGAACGTCCAGTAGGCGCCCGCCTCCTGGCGCAGCAGCCGCCCGAACATGGCGAGCGCGGTCAGGTGGGAGTAGTCGGGGAGCTTCGCGCTCAGGGTGCGGCGGATCACGAAGTTGGCGCCGGCACCGGCGGCGATCTCCTCGTCCACGACGCGGCGCACACACGCGGCGTACGCGGCGTCGTCGAGGTCGAAGGCGGCCTCGGCCTCCCGCAGCGGGAGGCGCTCCAGCAGCGGAAGGAGGCCCTGGGCCGAGGTGTCGGCCCGCTCGTCGACGAGCATGGCCAGCACGGGTTCCTTGCCGTCGTGGCAGTCGAAGCCGCGTTCGGCGATCTGACGGAAGGGCAGCAGGGCGAGCACCGCCCGGGATCGGGGGGTCCCGGCGCGGTGCCATGACAGTTCACTCAGCTCCCGCAGCTCCCGCACGGGCCCGGTGAGCAGCTCCACGGTGTCCCGCCCGTGCACGGCGGGGCGCCACAGGAGGGCGAAGGGCCCGGGGTCGGGTCCCAGGATGCGCTCGACACTCGCCTCGGACGCGGAGCGTGGTGCCCGGGGTGCGGACTTGGCGGATGGGGATGGTACTCGCACGGTCGTTCCCTCCAGCGTGAGGAGGCCCCCTGTACGTCGCATGGCCGGCATGGCTGCGGCCGGAGGACCACGGGCGGCGCGCCCTTGGGAGCGCCACCGCCTCGTCACTCTCCCGTGGCACGGGACCCTGGCACATCACGTGTTCTCGGGATCGTCCGGCGTGTGGTGCTCCACCACGGCCCTGGTCAGTTCCACCCGGTTGTTGACGGCGAACTTCGCGAAGCACTGGCGCAGATGGCTGTCCACGGTGTGCGGGGAGAGGAAGAGCCGCTTGGCGACCTCGCGATTGGTCAGCCCCTCGGCGACGAGGATGCCCACGCGCCGCTCGGCCTCCGTCAGCGACTCCCAGCCGGGCACGGTGCCCGAGGTCTGCGCCGCGTTCGGCCGCGCGGGCTGCTCCGCCAGCCGCCCGCGCACCCGGCGGGCGAGGAAGGACGCGCCCGCCTTCTCGTACAGGCACAGTGCCTGGCGCAGCCGGGTCGTCGTCTGCTGGCCGCCCTGGTCGCCGGTGCGGCGCAGCAGTACCCCGCTGTCCTCCAGCGCGGCGGCCAGTGCGAGGGGCCGGACCGTCAGCCGCCGTTCCTCGTGCGAGCGCTCCACCAGGCGCAGGTCGTCCCGCAGGACGCCCTCCGCGTGCATGGCGGCTCCCTGGAGGGAGCCGATCGACGGGTGACGGCTCGTCAGGTCACGCATGACGGCCACGACCGTCGCGGCGTGCTCCCTGGAACCGGCACAGCGCGCGACCCCCACCAGGATCGCCGCGGCCCCCGGCTCACGCGTGAGCAGCCGGGGGCGGGCCGGGAGCGTGTCGTACAGGGGACGCAGCGCCTTGAAGGCACCCGCGGTGTCTCCCTCGGCGCGCCGCAGCAGGCCGCGCCGCCACACCAGGTCCTCGGGCGCGGAACTCATGGTGTCGAACGGGCCCAGGGACGCGCAGCGCAGGTGGTAGCGGGCCGTGGAGATGTCGTCGCGCAGCAGGGCGAGGTGGCTGAGGAGCGCGAGGACGGCGGAGCCGACCGGGCTGCTCGGTTCGACGGCGGACGCCGCGGTCTCGGCGGCCTCCTCCGCCTCGGCGAGCCGCCCGGCCGAGAGCCGCAGGAGCGCGCGCTGGTAGTGCCACATGGGGCGCAGCCAGGTGTCTCCCTTGCGCACGGCCTGCTGCTCTCCGAGGCGCAGCATGATCTCGGCCTCGGCCAGTTCGTCGTGGGCCGCGAGTGCGGACGCCATCATCAGATGGGGGTAGTGGTGGGCGGTCTCGCGCCCGCCGAGCTGGGCGAGGTGCATGCCCTCGCAGGCCCGGATGACGGCCTCGTCGAGGTCGCCCGACTCCAGGGCGCAGCGGCTGAGGAGCATGTCGGCCAGGAGCCGCGAGAGCACGTCCTCGTCTTCCTCGCCCTGCCGCAGCGCGCGGCGTCCGGTGGCGACGGCGGCCTCGGTGTCGTTGTCGCACAGGTGGGCGACGGCCTCGGCGACCAGCAGCTGGGAGCGCTGGGGCGCGGGGAGTTCGGACTCCCCGAGGTGGCGGACGGCCTGTGCGGTCAGTCCGTCGTTCCGGCCGGTGTAGAGCCACACGGAGGCGACGGCGAGCAGGGTACGCACCTTGACGGCCGTGTCCGGTCCGTCGGGCCCGGCACCGCGCAGGACGCTCGCCACCAGTGCCCGTGCCTCCTCGTGATGGCCCGCGGTGGCGAGCAGGCGTACGGAGTCGGTGATGCCCTGGGGCGAATGCGCCGTGCGCTCCAGGAAGGCGAAGAGTCTTCCGGTGGTGTCCTCGCCCGGTCTGCTGCCGAGGGTGATGTGCCGGGCCACCTCGTCGGTGCCGCAGCTGCCGTCCCGCTGGAGCAGGGTGGCCGCTTCCCTGTGCAGGGCCATCCGCGTGGTCTCGGGCAGGTTGTCGTACGTCGCGTCGCGCGTCAGCGGATAGCAGAAGTCCACGCCCCCGTCGCGTTCGACCAGGACGCCCTGGCTGAGGGCCTCGTGGACGGCCGCGACGATGTCGAGGGTGGACCTGCCCACCAGCGCGCCGGCCTCGTGCAGCGTGCAGGGCCGGTCGAAGACGGCCAGCGCCGAGACGAGCCAGCGCGCGTCGTCGGACAGCTCGTGCATCTTGAGCGCCACCGCGTCCAGGACCCGGCGGGGCAGCTCGTCGCTGCGCAGGCTCGCGCGCTGCCCTCGGATGCGTACCAGGCCCTCTCGCGAGAGCGCGTCGAGCAGCAGCTTCACCAGTGCGGGCGCGCCGCCGGAGCGGTGGACCAGCTCCGCGAGCCGGGGCTCCATCGGGGCGCCGAACGCGGCGGCGGCCATCTCGTCGACCGCGGCCTCCTCCAGCGGTCCCAGCCGCAGGCGGACCGCGTGGTGGGAGGCGATCTCTTCCAGTGCCCGGCTCGTGGCGGTGACCGCGAGCGCCGGTTTGCGGGCCAGCAGCCACAGCACCGGCAGGGTCTCCGTACGCGACACAAGTGCGGCCAGCCGTCGCGCTGTCGCCTCGTCCGCGCCGTCGATGTCGTCCAGGGTCAGGACGAAGGGCCCCTCGGTCAGGGCGAGTTCCCGCACGCGCGCTTCCGCCGGGTCCACCGGCCCGGACCCGCCGGGGTCGGCGGCGAACCGTGCCGCGAGGTGTGCGGCGAAGTCGAGTCCACCCGTGTGCTGTGCCGGCGAGCCCCCCGCTGCGCCCGCGGCGATGATCCGGATGTCCTGCTGCGCCGCCTCGCTCGCGGCGGCCTCCAGCAGATGGCTCTTGCCGATGCCTCCGGGGCCTTCGATCATTACGCATCCGCCGGTGCCGCCGCGTAACTCCTCCAGCGTGCGGCGTAATAGGGCCAGCTCTTTGCTCCTGCCCGCTGTCTGGATTATCTCCGGCTTCGTCAGTACGGTTACGGACACTTTCCCATCTCCCTCGGAATGGCGACGGCGCCGGCCTCGATGCGAGTGGTACTTCTGCCGCTGTAGACGGCACCGGGCGATGAATGCGTGGTGACGCGTTCACGGCACGGCGGTACTCACGGGGGAGATTTTCGAGAGGCCACTGGTGTGGACCGCGCGTCAGGACCGGGGACTCCTGAGGCGCTGCGAGTCGGCGCAGTCGGGAATTCGAGAATCAGTCACTGAATCTTTTGGCGCTTGATCTCTTTGACGCTGTCGGCCACCAACAACACGGCAGCGGCCGTCCGCTGATCCACCCCCCGTGGACTTCCGCTCTCATTCTACGAACTCTTCAAGCACGGATCGAGTCGTGCGCGAGCGTCGCGCTCAGCGCCATGCATACAGGAATTCTTGGGCGGAAGACAGCACTCCATATCGACGCGCGCGGCCCGCTGCCGTCCGCCCCGGCAGACCACGTGAGCCCCGCATATCCCGCGTTCGCGTGAGGTGGCGCGGGGCCCTTCCGTACCAGGCTGACCGTGGCTGACGCAGCCGCAGTCCGTCGTCCGCCGGTGTGTTGCACCGGCCCTCGGAAGGAGACCACCGGTGCACCGACGCACCCTGCTCACCGGGTCGGCGGCCCTGGCCGCCGCCGGCGCCCTCATCCCGGCCGGCGCCCGGCCCGCCGCCGCTGCGGCCCCTTCGGCGCGGCCGTCGGCGGGCTCGTCGTCGGGCCCTGTGGTGCGTACCACGGCGGGTCGGATCCGGGGCGCGCGCGAGTCCGGGGTCGCCGTCTTCCGAGGGGTGCCCTATGCCCGGCCGCCCGTGGGCCGGCTGCGCTTCGCGCCGCCCGCGCCGCCGCTCCCGTGGACGGGAGTGCGCGAGGCGGCCGAGTTCTCCCGCCCCTTCCTCTCCCCCGGCGCACGCGACGGCAGCGAGGACGCGCTCTACGCCAACGTCTGGACGCCGGACACGGCGGGCCGCAGCCCCGTGCTCGTCTACGTCCACGGCGGCGCCTGGCTGTACAACACGGGCAACAACCCGACGTACGACGGCACCGCGCCGGCGCTGCGCGGCGATCTCGTCGTCGTCACGTTCAACTACCGCCTCGGCTGCTTCGGCTTCGGGCTGCACGAGGAGTTCGGGGACGGAGGGGACGGCGACGCGGGGGCCAACTGGGGGCTCCAGGACCAGGCCGCGCTGCTGGAGTGGGTGCACGACAACGCCCGCGCCTTCGGCGGCGATCCGGACAACATCACGCTGTGCGGCACCTCCGCGGGCGGCTCCAGCGTCTGGCAGCTCGCCCTGCGGGAGTCCACCCGGAAGCTGATCCGCCGCATCGTGCCGGTCAGCGCCGCGCACCTGTGGACCCCGCTGGGCGCCCTCACACCCGAGGACGCGCGCACCTCCTACGCGGGGGTGGCCGGGCAGCTGGAGACCACCGTCCCCGGGCTGCGGCGGCGGCCCGCGCTGGAGGTGATGGACGCGTGGGAGGGCCGCTTCGCGGGCGACCCGGGATCGCGTGCGGTCGCCAGCGGCCGGTACTTCCGCGGGCCCGTCGTCGACGGGAGGTGGATGACCGGCTACGACCACGCCCTGCCGACGCCCGGCCTGCCCACGATGGTGGTCAACACCCGTACCGAGGGCTCCTTCTACACGGACATGACCGCGCCCGCGCCGGAGACCGAGGCCGAACTGCGGCGCATGACACGGGAGTACCTCCTGCTCGGCGCCGAGGACGTACCCGGCCCGCTGCTGGACGGCGTGCTCGACGCCTACCGCGCCGCCGCTCGGGCCGAGGGGCTGCCCCAGGACCCGCTCTCGCTCTACACGGAGATCTACGGCGACGGGCTGTTCCGCTACCAGATCCTGCGGCTGGCCGAACGCCGCGCCCAGGAGAGCCGCGCCCCGCAATACCACATGGACTTCGCGCACCCCGTGCTGCCGCCGGGGCACGGGACGCCGCACGAGGCCACCTCCCCGTTCCTGTTCGGCACCCAGGGCATCCCCCAGAACGCGCCGTTGTACGGGGACGGGCCGCTGGAGCGCCGGGTGTCGGCCACCTTCATCGACCTGGTGGCCTCCTTCGCGCACACGGGCGTCCCCCGCAGCGCGCACGCGCCACGGTGGCCGGTCTTCTCCTCCCGCGCGCCGCGCTCCCTGGTGCTCGGCGGCGAACACGTGGCGCGGATCGCGCCCACCCCGAAGCTGCGCCAGCTGGAGTTCTGGGACCGGGCCGGCTGGGTGCCCCGGCCCTGACAACGGACCACACCCCGACAGGACCGGGCCCGGCCCACGCCCCGGCGGGAACGGGCCCATACCCCCGACAGGAAGGGAACACCATGTCCGACGCACAGCCCGAGCGCTATCTCGTGATGGGCGCCACCGGCGCCCAGGGAGGCGCGGTGCTCCGGCGCCTGGCCGCGCGGGACCGCACCGTGGTCGGCATCTCGCGCGGCACGAGGAGCGCGGACACCGGCTCCCCCGTACAGGTGCACGCCGTGGACCTGGCGGACCGCGAGGGCCTGCGCCGCGCCTTCGAGGGGGTGACGCGGGTGGCCGCGAGCCTGCCCCTGGTCTACGACGCCGAGGTGGCCTCCGGCTACGCGGCCAACCTCGTGCACGCAGCCCGGGAGGCGCGGGTGCGGCGCCTGGTGTTCAACACCAACCTGCCCGTCCCGCACGCGCCGACCGGCTATCCGGCCTTCGAGACCCGGCGGATCGCGGAGGAGGCGCTGGTGGCCAGCGGCCTGCCGGTCACGGTGCTGCGCCCGCCGCTCTACCTGGACAACCTCTTCGGCCCGGGCCACGCCCCCGCGCTCGTCAACGACGGGGTGCTGGCCTTCCCGCTGTCCGACAGCCTGCCGGTGAGCTGGATGTCGCTGGACGACATGGCCGCCGCCACGGTCGCGGCGCTCGACGGCGCCGACGAACTGGTGGGCACCGCCTTGCGCGTCGGCGGCGCCGAGGCGGTCACGGGGCCCCGGCTGGCGACCCTCTTCGAGGACGTGCTGGGGCGCGACGTGACCTTCCATTCCATGGATCCGGGCGACTTCGAGACGGCCGTCTCCGCCGTCCTCGGCCCGGAGCTGGGCGCCGGGATCGCGGGCGGCTACCACTGGGCCCGCGCCGCCGCCGACGACAGCTCCTTCACCGCCGATCCGGAAGCCGTGGAGAAGCACCTGGGCATCCGGCTGACCCCGCTGCGGCAGTGGATCGCGGCGCAGCCCTGGAACCAGTGGGCGCACTCCGGCTCCTGACCGCCGGACGGCCCGGCGAGCGGCACGCCCGCCATCGACAGCTACCGCGTACGCGCGACGAGGAGGATTCGCAGTGGAACTACGGACGTTGGGCCGCACCGGTATGCAGGTGAGCCCGCTGTGTCTGGGCACGATGATGTTCGGCGTCTGGGGCAACCCGGACGAGAAGGAGTCGATCGGCGTCATCGAGGCGGCGCTGGACGCGGGAATCAACTTCGTGGACACGGCCGACGTCTACTCCTGGGGCGGCTCGGAGGAGATCGTCGGCAAGGCCCTGGCGGACCGGAGGGACGAGGTCGTCCTCGCCACCAAGTTCCACTTCCCGATGGGTGACGGACCGCACGCGTCCGGCAACTCACGGCGGTGGATCACCCGGGCCGTCGAGGACAGCCTGCGCCGCCTGGGCACCGACCGGATCGACCTCTATCAGGTGCACCGCCCCGACCCCGAAACGGACATCGAGGAGACGCTCTCCGCGCTGGACGACCTGGTCACGGCGGGCAAGGTGTGCGCCGTGGGCACCACGACCTTCCCGGCCGAGGAGATCGTGGAGGCCCAGTGGGCCGCCGAGCGGCGCGGCCTGGTCCGCTTCCGCACCGAGCAGGCGCCCTACTCGCTGCTGAACAGGGCGGCGGAGGCCGCCACGTTCCCCACCTGCCTGCGGCACGGCCTCGGGGTCACCACCTGGAGCCCGCTGAGCGAGGGCTGGCTGACCGGCAAGTACCAGGGCGAGATCGACCTGACCCAGGGCCGGCAGGCGGCGCACCGCGCCAACTTCGACCTCGGTCTGACCGGCAACCAGCTCAAGCAGCGCACCGTCGCCGAGCTGGCGAAGCTCGCCTCGGACGCCGGGTTGACGCTGATGGAGATGGCGCTCGGCTTCGTCCGCAACCACCCGGCGGTGACCTCCGTGCTGATCGGCCCGCGCACCCCGGAGCAGTTGCGGGGCCTGCTGGCGGCGGCCGACACGGTGCTGGACGCCGATCTGCTCGACCGTATCGACGCCTGCGTGCCGCCCGGCACGGTGCTCAACACCGCCGACTCGCACTACACCCCCGAGGCGCTGGCCGACCCGGCGCTGCGGCGCCGCACCGGCACCGGCAGCCCCGTGGCCCCCTCGTGGGAGCGCCGCGGACCCTCGGCCCCGCCGCACTCGTAAACCCTTGGAGAGGAAGCAGCACAGATGGACGCACTGACACACATCAGCGAGGAGATCCGTACCGCTGTCGCGGAGCGCCGCCCCGTGGTGGCGCTGGAGTCCTCCCTCATCGCGCACGGGCCCGGCTATCCGGCCAACGTCGAGATCGCCGTGGCGCTGGAGAAGGCCGTACGCGACACCGGAGCCGTGCCCGCGAGCATAGGCATCGCCGACGGCAGGTTCGTGGTCGGCATGGACGAGCAGCTGATCGAGAGGTTCGGCCGGTCCAAGGGCATCCCGAAGGTCAGCGCCCGGGACATCGGCCGGGTCATGGCCGGGGGCGGCCTGGGCGCCACCACCGTCGCCTCGACCATCGTGGGCGCCGAGCGCGCGGGCATCCCGGTGTTCTCCACAGCCGGCATCGGCGGGGTGCACCGGCGGGCCCAGGAGACCTTCGACATCTCCGCCGACCTCCAGCAGTTCACCCGCAGCCGGATGACGGTGGTGTGCGCAGGGTCCAAGAGCATCCTCGACCTCAAGCTGACGGCCGAGGTACTGGAGACCGCGGGGATTCCGCTCCTCGGATACCGCACCGACACCCTCCCGGCCTTCTACGTCCGCGAGTCGGACGTGCCGGTGCCCAGGGTGGACGACCTGTCCGAGGCCGCCCGTTCCGTGCTGCTGCACTGGGAGGTCAACAAGGGCGGCTCGGTACTGCTCACCGCGCCGATCAGCGAGGAGGACGCGCTGGACGGCGAGGAGATCGAGCGCGTCATCCAGGGCGCGCTGGAGGAGGCCGACCGCGCGGGTGTGGTCGGCAACGCGATCAGCCCGTTCCTCATGCGCGCCGTCGGTGAGGCGACAGCGGGCCGCTCGGGCGCGGCCACGCGTTCGGTGCTCATCAGCAACGCCAGGCTCGCCGGTGAGTTCGCCGTCGCGCTGTCCGCCGTACAGAAGGAGAGTTGAGATGTCCGCTCCCACCGGCCCCGTTCGGCGGGGCGTGATCTTCGACCTGGACGGCACTCTCGCCGACACGGCTCCCGCGATCACGGCCGTCACCGCGAAGATCCTCAGCGGGATGGGGCGCTCCCCCGTCGAGGCGGAGATCCGCGCGACGGTGGGCAAGCCGCTGGACCAGAACTTCGCCCAGCTGCTGGGGCTGGCCCCCGACCACGCCGATGTCGGACACGCCATGGGCGAGTACCGCCGGCTGTTCGGTGAGCATGTGCGCGCCGAGGGCCGCAGGCTCCTCTTCCCCGGTGTCGCCTCCGGGCTGCTGCATCTGCGCGAGGCCGGCCGGAAGCTGGGCATCGCCACCTCGAAGGTGCACGCGGCGGCCGTCAAGACCGTCGAACTCACCAGCATCCACGAGCTGTTCGACGCCATCGCCGGGCACGACAGCGTCCCGCGCGGCAAGCCCCACCCGGACATGGCGCTGCGGGTCGCGGACGAGTTCGGTCTCGCGCCCGAGGAGTGCGTCGTGGTGGGTGACGCCGTGGGCGACATCGAGATGGGCGTCTCGGCCGGTATGGCCACCATCGGCGTCGGCTACGGGGTCGCGGAGGCGGCGGAGCTGACGGCGGCGGGCGCCGACACCGTCGTCGACTCCTTCGACGCCGTGGTGACCTGCGTGCTGGCCGGCATTCCTGTCGGCGCGTGATCGGCGGACCGGGCGCCGGGGGCGAGACGGCCTCCGGCGCCCGTCCGTGCCCGGCCCGCCCCACGCACTTCGCGAAGGAGGAACGATGACGAACGACGACGCCGCCACCCGGGCACTGCTCGTCCGGATGACGTATGGCTACATGACCTCGCAGATGATCCGCACGGCGGTGGAACTGCGGGTGCCCGAACTGCTCAGGGACGGCCCGCGCGGCAGCGACGAGCTGGCAGCGCTCACCGGGGCCCACCCCCCGTCCCTCTACCGCCTGCTGCGCTCGCTGGCGGCCTTCGGCATCCTGACGGAGCCGGAGCCGCGCACGTTCGCGACGGCTCCGGCCGGGGCGCTGCTGGACTCCTCGTCGCCCGGCCACCTCACCGACATCGTCCGGCTGTTCTGCGGCGAGGAGTTCTGGCAGTCCTGGGGGCGGCTGACCCACAGCATCACCACGGGCGAGGCCGCCTTCGACACCCTCCACGGCACCGACTTCTACTCCTACGTGGCACGCAACCCGCACTTCGCGCAGGTCTTCCGGGACGCGATGGGCACGAACGCCGCCTTCGAGGCGCCGTACATCGTGGCCGGATACGACTTCTCGCCGTACGGCACCCTCGTGGACGTCGGAGGGGGCGACGGCACGCTGCTGGCCGCGATCCTGCGCGAGACCCCCGGACAGCGCGGAGTCGTCCTGGAGACGCCCGCCATGGCCGGGCAGGCGCGCGAGCAGCTGGCGGGTGCCGGGCTGGCGGGCCGGACCGAGGTCGTGGAGGGCGACTTCTTCGACAAGGTCCCCGAGGGCGGCGACGGCTATCTCCTCAAGAGCGTGCTGCACAACTGGGACGACGAGCGGGCCGTCGCGCTGCTGCGCACCTGCCGGGAGGCGGTGGGCGAGGCGGACAGGCTGCTGGTGCTGGAGCCCGTCCTGCCTGTCACCGCACGGGAGTCGGTGTGTGTCGAGACCGCGTTCAGCGACGTCAACATGCTGGTGCTGACGGCCGGCGGGTTCGAGCGGACCGAGGAGGAGATGCGGCGGGTCTTCGAGGCGGCCGGCTTCGAACTGGCCGGGATCTCCGCGCAGATCGAGGCGAGCGACTTCCGCGTCGTCGAGGGACGGCCGGTACCGCGATGATCTCCGAGAGGAACGGACCGGCGCCGGGCCAGCGCACCTTGGCGGGGCCCGGCGCGTCCGGCGCTCCGGGCACTTCGGGTGCTTCCGGCGCTTCCGGCGCGCCGCGGGGGCGGCGCCGGAATCTCGTCGTCCACAAGTACGGGGGCAGTTCGCTGGCCACCCCCGAGCAGATGCGGCACGCCGCCGCGCGGATCAGCGCGGCGCGGGTGCGCGGCAGCCGCGTCGTGGTGGTCGTCTCGGCCCAGGGCGACGCCACGGACGAACTGCTCGCGCGCGCCCGCGGCTTCGCGCCGCACGGCGACCTCCGGGAGGCCGATCAGCTGCTGGCCACCGGTGAGGTCGCCTCGGCCGCGCTGATGGCGATGGCGCTGCACGAGCGCGGGACCCGTGCGCTGTCGCTGACCGGCGGCCAGGCGGGGGTCCGCGCGCTGGGGCGGCACGGCGCCGGCCTCGTCGACCGGGTGGCGCCGGGGCGCATCCTGGGGCTGCTGGAGGCCGGTGTCGTCCCGGTGATCGCCGGGTTCCAGGGCGTCAACTCCAGCGGCGACACGGTGACGCTGGGCCGGGGCGGCT
The DNA here is from genome assembly GCF_035917675.1 of Streptomyces sp. NBC_01775. Lineage (NCBI taxonomy): Bacteria > Bacillati > Actinomycetota > Actinomycetes > Kitasatosporales > Streptomycetaceae > Streptomyces > Streptomyces sp. NBC_01775. The sequence goes on from NZ_CP109104.1 coordinate 1,473,936, forward strand.
CGGACACCACCGCCGTCGCACTGGCGGCGGGGCTGGGCGCCGAACGCTGTGAGATCTACACCGACGTCGACGGCGTCTACAGCGCCGACCCCCGGGTGGTCGCGGCCCCCCGGCTGCTGCCGAGCGTGCCCGTCGACGTGATGGCCGAGATGGCCTTCACCGGTGCGCGGGTGCTGCACTCGCGCGCTGTGGAACTGGCCGCCACGCACGAGGTGGAGACCCTCGTGCTGAGCTCCTCCACGGAAGGACCGGGAACAGTGATCACGGGGACCTACGAGACGGCGCTGGAGACCGCACCGGCCATCACCGCCGTGACCCACGACGCGGATGTGGCCCGCGTGCTGGTGCACTGTGCCGGCACGGCCCGGGACATGGCAGCGGAGTTCCTCACCGTGCTGGCCGAGTACGCGCTGCCGGTGGACCTGGTGGCCCGCTCCGGGCCGCACGAGGAGGAGTTCCGGATGGGCTTCGCCACCCGGCGCAGCGAACTGCGCGAGGCCAGGCCCGCGCTGGAGCGGCTGGCCGGGACGCTGGGCGGGCGGATCCGGGTCGACAGCGAGGTGGGCAAGGTGACGGTCCTGGGCACCGGGCTGCTCAACCGGCCCGAGTGCACGGCGCGCATGCTCCGGGCCCTGTCCGAGGCGGGCATCCCCACGATGTGGATCCTCACCTCCCAGATCCGGGCCTCCGCTCTCGTGCCCTCCGACCGGCTGACCGAGGCGGTACGCGTACTGCACACGGCCTTCGGCCTCGACGCCCGCGAGGGGCGTACGGCCCGCGAAGTGCCCCTCTAGGCGTGCTTCCGACCGCGGGTCCCTCGTGGCTGATCGCGCAGTTCCCGCGCCCCTTGGGGCGCACCCGCAGCGCAGCACGGACAAGGAGGCGGGCCCGCGGTGTTCGCGGGCCCGCCTTCTCGTGCGGGTCAGCTGCCGGGCCGGACGGGCTCCCCGGAAGCGGGGGCCGCGCCTTCGGCGGCTTCCTCCGGCGTGGGGCCTTCGCCCTGGGCCTGCTCGTCGTCCTGCGGCGCGTCGCCGCCGCGCGGCAGCAGGGCCGTGAGCGCGGTGACGAGCACCAGCAGGCCGACGCTCCACCACAGGGTGCGCTGCATCGCGTCGGTGTAGGTGTGGGCGCGGGCGTCCTTGGAGGCGTCCGCGAGGGCCCTGCCGACCGCCGGCCGTGCTTCGGCGGGCGCGGACGCCAGTGCTCCGGCGCAGCCTCGCTGGGCCGCCGCGCCCTCCTGGTCGTCCATCTGCTGCTTGTGGCAGGCGCGGAAGTCGGCGAGGACGCGGTCTTGCGCCGCGCCGTCGACGGAGGCCGCGCGCAGGTCACCGCGCAGCGCCGATTCCACCGAGGCCGATCCGGACCCGGCCTGGCCGCCGACGGCGCCGAAGAACAGGACGCCGATGAGGGCGACTCCGACGACGCCGCCCGCCTGCATCACGGCGTTGAAGACGCCGGAGGCGGCGCCCGAGTCGGAGGCGGGGACGTCCAGCAGGCTGACGTTGGTCGCCTGCGCCATCACCAGGCCCATGCCCAGGCCGCCGACCAGCAGGGAGGGAACCAGATACCAGCCGCTCATGCCGGTGCCGGCCAGCTGGATGGTGCCGATCAGCAGGAGCAGCCCGGCGACCATGCCCAGGGCGCCGAGGGTGACGACGATCCGCTTCGGTGCCGCGCCCGCGTTGCTGATGAAGATCGCCGCGAGGGTGACCCCGATGGGCCACGGCAGGCTGGCGGCGCCCGCCGCGAGCGGTGAATACCCCAGCCCCTGCTGGAGGTAGAGGGTCAGGATGAGGAAGAAGCCGATGATGGCGGTGAGGAAGGTGAGCATCACCACGAGTCCGGCGTTGAAGCCGCGCAGCCGGAACAGCGTGGGCGGCACCAGCGGTGAGCCGTCGGCCGCGTGCTTGCGCCGCTGCCACAGGGCGAAGGCCGCGATCACCGGGAGCGCCGCGACCATCAGGCCCCAGCCCCAGCCGGGCCAGCCCAGCTCCCGTCCCTGGAGCAGGGGGTAGAGGATGGCCAGCAGTGCGCCGGTGATCAGGACGACGCCGAGCGGGTCCAGCTTCAGCGGCTTCTCGCTCTTGCTCTCGGGCAGGAGGCGCACGGCCATGACGAAGGCGCAGATGCCCACCGGCAGGTTGACCAGGAAGATGGGGCGCCAGTCGAGCCCGAACAGGTCGGCCTTCAGGAGCAGTCCGCCCAGGATGGGGCCGCTGACGTTGGCGGTTCCGGCGATCATTCCGTAGAGGACGAAGGCGCTGCCGCGCTTGGCGGGCGGGATGGTGGCGGCGATGATCGAGAGCACCTGCGGCACCATCATGGCCGCCATGGCGCCCTGGACGACGCGTCCGGCGATCAGCATCCCGGGGGAGGCCGAGAAGCCGCATAAGGCGGAGGCCAGGGTGAAGCCCGCCATTCCCAGGAGGAAGAGGCGCCGGCGGCCGAAGATGTCACCGAGCCGGCCGCCGGTGATGAGCATCAGGGCGAAGGGCAGGGTGTATCCGATGAGGGACCACTGGATGGCGGCGTTCGAGGCGCCCAGGTCGCTCTGGATGGCGGGGATGGCGACGTTGACGATGTTGGCGTCCAGGACGTCCACGAAGACCGCGATCAGGACGACGGCCAGGACGCCCGTGGCCCGCCCCCCGGCGTCCTGGCCGCCGTCCCTCTCCTGGGTCCCGGGCGGCGGGGGCGCCGGTGTTGATTCACTGCTCATGCTGAGAGGTCCCTTCGAGGACAGTCGCTGCGGATTGATGTAATTTAGCTTCTAAGATATTTACTTCGTGAGGGATGTGCAACAGCATTGGGCGACACACGGCACCACACAGGAGCCCCCCGCCGCCGGGAGCTGACGCGGTCGATCTACCGGGAGGCACGTACGGCCGCCACCCGCCAGGCGCTGGTCGACCAGGCCGTCGCGGCCCGGCTCGGCATCGGCAGCACCGACCTGCTCTGCCTGGGGGTGCTCGACCACGCGGGCCCGCTCACCGCCGGCCGGCTGGCCGAGCTGACCGGGCTGACCACGGGCGCGGTCACCGGCGTCGTCGACCGCCTGGAGCAGGCGGGGTTCGCCCGCCGCGCCAAGGACCCGGACGACCGCCGCAAGGTGATCATCCATCCGGAGGACGCCCAGCGGGAGCGCACCGGAGAGCTGTACACCCCGGTCCTGGACGCCCTCGACACCTGGTGCGCGGCGCACACCGAGGAGGAGCTGGAGACCGTCCTGGATTACCTGCGCTCCTTCAGCGGCTCCCTCCCCGGGCTCGCCGACGACCTGCGGCGACGTAAGGCCTGAGCCTCCCCCGCCCGCCTCCCGCCGGGCCCCCGGCCAGGTCCCGCGCCCGCCTGCCGCCGGGCCCGCGCGGGGGCGCCGCGCGGGCCCGGCGGGGACTATCGCGCGATCGCGTGATGTGTGCCGTCCCGCTCCTCGGCAGAGTTCGGACCATGGGAAAACGGCATACTTCGGCCGAACAGCCCGGCGAACACGACGTGCTGATCGTGGGGGCTGGTCCGGTCGGCTCGACACTCGCATTGGAACTGGCGCATCACGGCGTCACCAGCCTCCTCGTGGAACGGCACGACGCGCCGTCGCTGCACCCGAAAATGGACTTCGTCAACGGCCGCAGCATGGAGCTGTTCCGCCGTCTGGGAGTGGCAGAGGAGATCCGCGCCCGCGGGATCCCCGCGCGGCACTCCTTCAACTTCCAGTGGTTCCGCTCCTTCGCCGAGCCGCCCGTCGACGAATGGACCCACCCGTCCGTCGACGACGTGTTCGCGAGCATCGCCGAGCGGAACGACGGCACCAGCCCGCTGGAGCCCTACCAGCGGCTGCCCGGCAACATCCTGGAAGAGCTGCTGCGGCGGCGCGCGGGTGAGGAGCCGCTGGTCGAACTGCGCACCGGCACCGCCTTCCGCGAGCTGACCCAACTGCCGGACGGGACGGTCTCGACGACGCTCACCGACATGGCGACCGGCGAGGAGTACACCGAACGGGCTCGCTACGTCGTGGGCTGCGACGGCGCCAGCAGCGCGGTGCGGCGCAGCACGGCCATCACCGTGCCGATCGTCGGGCCCGAGACGGATCACTGCGACGTCTACTTCCGCAGCACCGATCCCCGGCTGCGCCCGCACGGCAGGTATTTCCTGGGTATCTCCGCCGGTGGCGCGACCCTGGTCTCCCGGGACGAGAAGGACACCTGGACCGCCTTCTTCCCCGTCCTGGAGGACACCGGCTTCGAGCGCGACCCCATCGGGGTGCTCAGCCGCCGCCTGGGCACGGACATCACCGTCGAGGAGGTCTTGAAGGTCACCCGGTGGCGGGGCCGCATGGGAGTGGCCGAACGCTACCGCGAGGGGCGGGTCTTCCTCGCCGGGGACGCGGCGCACGAGTTCTACCCCATGGGCGGCCACGGCGCCAACACCGGCCTGGGCGACGCGGTTGACCTGGGCTGGAAGCTGGCCGGGGTGCTCAAGGGCTGGGGCGGCCCTGGACTGCTGGACTCCTACGAGGCCGAGCGCCGCCCGGTCGCGCTCTTCAACCGGGAGATGTGCTTCAACCTCCTGGAGGTGTGGCAGCGCTTCCCGCAGCTCGCCGCGGCCGGCACCCCGCCCAGCCATCTGGCGGGCTATCTGGCCCAGGAGCGCTACCAGATCGAGAACACCGGCATCCACTTCGGCTACCGGTACAGCTCCTCCCCGCTCGTGTTCGGCGAGGACGGCGCGGGCGAGACACCGCCCGACTGGCAGTGGACCGGCATCACGCCCTCCACCTGGCCGGGCGGACGGGCACCGAGTGTGCGGCTGCCGGACGGCGCACCCCTGCTGGACCGGCTCTCCGACGGATTCACGCTGGTCGACTTCTCCGGCAAGGACCTCGGCCAGGACGTGACCGCCGTGGCCGGCAAGCGCGGGATGCCGCTCGATGTGCTGGCCGTGGACGACCCGCACGCGCGTGGCGTGTGGGAGCGCGACCTCGTCCTCGTCCGTCCCGACCAGCACATCGCCTGGCGCGGGGAGGCTCCGCCAGCGGACTGGGGCGAGGTGCTCGACCTCGTCAGCGGCAACGGGGCCGCGGACGACACGGACGGCGGGCCCGGCGCGGACGGCGGGCCCGGCGCGGACGGCGGGCCCGGCACCGGCCCGGCCGAGGGCAGCGGGTCGTGACGGAGCCCCTGGGCGCTGCCCGGCTGCCGGGCGCGGAAGCGCTGTTCGACTTCCGCGTCCGGCTGCGCCCCACCGCCGACGCCGCCGCCGGGCTGCTCGCCGCCATGGACGCGCACGGCATCCGGCGCGCCGTGGTGACCCCGGGCGGCACGGCGTCGCTGGCACGGATCTCCCGGCAGTTCATCGAGGGCGGCGGGGTCACCGACGACGCGGACAACGGCGCGGCCCTCGCCGTGTGCCGGGCGCACCACGAGCGCCTGGTCCCCTGCTACTTCGCCAGCCCGCACAACCCGGACGCCTACGCCGCCGAGGGCAAGCTCCACGCGGCCGTGGAGATCTCGCCCGCCGTGCACGGAGTGCCGCTGTCCGATCCCCGGACGGCGGCGCTGGCGGAGACCGCGGAGCGCACGGGGCACAGCGTCTACACCGTCTGTCTGCCGCTGCCCGGCTCCGGCGTCGCCGACCTGGTGCGGCTGGCCGCCGACTTCCCCTCGGTGACCTTCGTGATGGGCCACTGCGGAATCGGGAACATCGACGTCTGGGGCCTCTCGCTCGTGCGCGAGAGCCCCAATGTGCTGGTCGAGACCTCGGGCGGCTACACGGTCACCCTCCGCGCCGCGCTCGACGAACTCGGCAGCGACCGGGTGCTCTTCGGCTCCGAGTACCCCTTGCAGGACCCGGGGGTGGAGCTGGCCAAGGTCGCCGCGCTCGGCCTCGACAGCGCCACCTTGTCCCGCATCACCTGGGAGAACGCCCACCGCATACTCGGGGAGGACCTCGTATGAACTCGATCCTGCCGCAGCTCGGAGACTGGCGCGGCACTCAGGAACTGCTGGAGGGTCAGGAGAAGCAGCTCGCCCTCAGCCTCTCCTGGGCGGCCCGCTCGCCCTTCTACGCGCGGCGTTTCGGCTCCGGGGCCCAGCCGTCCGGCTCGGACGACCTGGCGGGGCTCGCGCTGACGACCAAGCAGGACCTGCGCGACAACTACCCCTTCGGCCTCCTGGCGGTGGAGAAGGAGCGACTGGCCACCTACCACGAGTCCAGCGGCACGGCGGGCCACCCGACCCCCTCCTACTACACGGCCGAGGACTGGACCGACCTGGCGGAACGCTTCGCGCGCAAGCACGTCGGCATCACACCCTCCGACACCCTGCTCGTCAGGACGCCCTACGCGCTGCTGCTGACCGGGCACCTGGCCCACGCCGCCGCCCGGCTGAACGGCGCCACCGTGGTCCCCGGCGACAACCGCTCGCTGGCGACGCCCTGTTCGCGCATCGTGCGGGCGCTGCACGACCTGGAGGTCACGCTGACCTGGTCGATGCCGACGGAGTGCCTGCTGTGGGCGGCGGGCGCGCGGGCCGCCGGGTACGAGCCGGGGGCCGCCGACTTCCCGGCGCTGCGCGCCCTGTTCGTCGGCGGGGAGCCGCTCAGCGGCCCGCGCCGGGAGCGCATCAGCCGGCTGTGGGGCGTGCCCGTCGTGGAGGAGTACGGCTCCACCGAGACCGGGACGCTCGCGGGTGAGTGCCCCGAGGGACGGCTGCATCTGTGGGCGGACCGGGCGCGGTTCGAGGTGTTCGACCCGGACACCGGCGTCTGCTCCCCCGAGGGCGCGGGGCAGCTGGTGGTCACCACGCTCTACCGGGAGGCCATGCCGCTGGTCCGCTACAACCTGGAGGACACGGTCGAGGTGTCCTACGAGGAGTGCCCCTGCGGCTGGCACCTGCCGACGGTCACCGTGCTGGGCCGCTCCGCCTTCGGGCACGACGTCAACGGCCGCAAGGTGACCCAGCACCGCTTGGAGGAGCTGGTCTTCGGGCTTCCGGACGCCGATGAGGTGCTGTTCTGGCGCGCCCGCGCCGAGCCCGGCCGGCTGCGCGTGCAGATCGAGGCGGCGCCGGACCGCGCCGAGGGTGCGGCGGCGCGGCTCACCGAGGCCCTCCGCAGCCGGCTCGGCGTCACCGCCTCGGTGGAGGCCCTGCGTCCCGGGGGCCTGCTGCCCACCGAACTGCTGCGGGCCATGCCCGACGTGGTCAAGCCCCGCAGCCTCTTCGGCCCCGACGAGGACTGGGACAAGGCCCTGCTCTACCAGTGAGCACAAGGCCGCTCCCGCGGGTCCTCCAGCTACAGCTCGCGCCCGCCCCCCTCGGCCTCCGCCAGGGGGGCGTAGTGCTCGATGAACAGCTTGCCGACCAGCTCGCCACGGCTGGTGACGCCGACCTTCTCGAAGGCCGCCTTGATGTGGTCGCGCACCGTGTGGGGCGAGAGGTACAGCTCCTGGGCGATGCGTTCGGTCGACATGCCGCGCGCGACGTGCACGGTCACCTCCAGCTCCCGCCCCGACATCTCGTAGGCCCCGGCGATCAGCGGGATGATCTCGCCCAGGCCCGCCGGCTCGATGACGACGGCGAAGGACTGGAGCGTCCCGTCCGCCGAACGCAGACACGAGGCGTGGCACACCAGCCACTGCCCCGCACGGGTGCGCAGCCGGACGCGTGCGTCGCCGCGTTCGCCGTCCCGGGCCAGCGCGCGCGCCTTCATGGCGGTGCTGTGGATCCACACCGGGATGCGGTAGCCGAGCCCGGTGGGGGTGGTGGGCCCGTCGGGGAGTTCGTGGAGATGGCCGAGCGCCGCCTCGTTGACGGAGACGAGGGAGCCGCCGGTGTCGAAGAGCAGCAGCCCCGGCTGGCCGCCCCGGGCGCCGGGCGGCGCGCCCAGCGGCACGTTGAACGAACGCAGGAGCCGTGCGAGCGGGGTGACCAGGGTGCCGACGAACCTGCTGTCGGCGGACGTGAAGGGGTCGCGGCCCCGCTCCCGGAACAGGCTTATGTAGCCGTGCGTCCGGTCGCCGACGCGCAGCACGGCGCGGAGTTCGTCGTGCACTCCCCGGGGGCGCATGAAGTCGTGGTAGAGCGCGCTGCGGGTCGGGCGGCCCTCGCTGCTCTCCCACAGGCCGGCCACCGGCAGGGGGGCGCGGGCCAGGTCGCGGAAGAGGTTGACCTTCTCGGCGAGCAGCTCGCACTCCCAGTAGGCCGCGCACTCGGCGCCGTCGATGTTCTCCGCGTGCACGGGCGCCGTCATCATGCCGTTGACGGGGTCGGTGACCCGCCACACGGCCGCGTCGTAGGGGACGAGGCGGCGCATCCGCTCGGCGGCGAAGGCGAACAGCCGGGCCGCGTCCGGGGCCCGGGCCGCGCCGGAGAGCAGTTCCTCCCGCTCCCTGGGCGATCTGCGCTGCGCCGGAACGCTCATCGTGGCCCCCCTTGGCCGTGGCCGTGCCCCGCCGGGGTCCGCCACCACGGCGGCTCCCCCTTCAGAAGGTAGCCCCTTCAGAACGTGGCCGCGTCGATGACGAAGCGGTAGCGGACCTCACCGGCCACCACCTTGGCGAACGCCTCGTTCACCCGTGCCGCGTCGACGAGCTCCACCTCGGCGCCGATTTCCGCCGCGCCGCAGAAGTCCAGCGTCTCCTGGGTCTCCCGCAGGCCGCCGATCATGGATCCGGCGACCACCTTCCTGCCGTACACCAGGGAGAAGGGGCCCACGCTGGCGGGCGCGTCCGCGATGCCCAGGTGGACCAGCACGCCGTCGACGGCCAGCAGGGACAGATGGGCGTCCTGGTCGACGCCCACCGGCGCCGTGTTGAGGATCAGGTCGTAGGAGCCGGCCAGCGCGGTGAACGCCTCGGGCCCCGGCAGGGTGTGGAAGTGGTGGGCGCCCAGCCGCCGCGCGTCGTCCTGCTTGCGGGGGCTGCCGCTCAGCAGCGTCACCTCGGCGCCCATCGCCCGTGCCAGCCGGATGCCCAGATGGCCGAGGCCGCCCATGCCGACGATCGCGACGCGGGTGCCCCGCGTCACCCGCCAGCGCCGCAGGGGCGCGTACACGGTGACGCCGGCGCACAGCAGCGGGGCGGCGCGGTGGAGGGGGATGCTGTCGGGTATCCGCAGCACGTGGTTCTCGTTCACGACGATGTGCGTGCTGTAGCCGCCCCGGGTCGGCTCTCCGTCGGCGCCTATGGCGTTGTACGTCGAGGTCATGCCGCGCGCGCAGAACTGCTCGGCGCCCGCCGCGCAGTTCACGCAGCTTCCGCAGGAGTCGACGTAGCAGCCGACGCCCACCCGGTCGCCCACGGCGTGGCGCGTGACGCCCTCGCCCGCCGCCGTGACGACGCCCGCGATCTCATGGCCGGGGACCATCGGGTAGATGCCCTGCCCCCAGTCGCCGCGTACCTGGTCGATGTCGCTGTGGCAGATCCCGGTGTAGCGGATCTCGATCAGCACGTCGTGGGCGCCGGGCTCGCGGCGGCTGATGACGGTCGGCTCCAGCGCGGCCCCTGCCTTGGGCGCCGCGTAGGCGGGGACCTTGTCCAGTGGGGCGGTGACGGTTGGCATACGCCTCTCCCGTGAGGTCAGTAGTAGTGGACGGCGCGGTCCCAGTCCTCGTCCGCGCCGAAGACGGTGCGTGGCTTGACGAACTCGTGCCCGCGGCGCAGCAGGTCCCGGGAGACGAGGCCGCCCGGGGGCAGGCTCCGGATCCGCGCGGGGACGCCGAGCCCGTGGCGCAGGGAGCGGGTCAGCGCCGCGGCTGCCGGCGCGCCCCGGCCCTCGGCCGTCTCGATCTCGGCCTCGATCGCGTCGGGGCGCACCCGGGCGCGCCAGAACAGCACGCCGTGCTCGGCCGGGAGGCGGAAGACGTGCTCCTCCAGCTCGTGCGGGGTCACCCGCCGGCCGGCGACCGGGTACCCGTCGCCGGAGCGTCCCGCCACGCGCACGGTCGGCAGCTGCCAGCCGCAGGGGCACGCGGCCGAGGAGATCTCGACGGTGTCCTCCAGGTCGTAGCGGACCAGCGGCATGGCCTCGCGGTAGAGCGTGGTGATGGTGAGCCGGCCCCGCCCCTCGCGCGCCGTGCCGCCGCTCTCCGGGTCGTAGACCTGGGCGAGGAACCGGTCCGCCCACAGGTGGAGCCGCCCGTACGCGCATTCCCCCGCCAGGCTGCCGGTCTCGGTCGAGCCGTAGTCCTGGTGGACGGGGACGCCGCCCCACAGTTCGCTGATCCGCGCGCGCCGGGCCTCGCTCAGCGGCTCGCCCGCCACGAGGAAGGCCCGCAGCGCGGGGAAGTCCCGCTCGGGGCGGTAGCCCGCCTCGCGTGCGGCGGCCACCCACAGGAGGGCCTCGCTGGGCAGGCACCAGGCGACGGTGACATCGAGGTCGTGCAGCGCCCGTACGACGCGGGCGTAGGGCATCACCAGCGAGCGGTTGTCGGCGGGGACGACGGTCGCGCCCCGGCTCCGCGCTGCCTGGTGCGCCTGGTGCGCGGTGGTCAGCATCGCGTAGGGCGTCCGCACCAGGACGGTGTCGTCGCAGTTGAGGCCGACGGCGTGGCGGGAGAAGCGGTCGGTGACGTCGTGCCAGTCCCGCTCGGAGAAGAAGGAGGGCGTGGGCTCGCCGGAGGTGCCGCTGGACTCGTGGTACGTGGCCAGGCCGCGGCGCGCGATGGCCAGCATCCCCCAGGGGTATTGCTCGCGCAGGTCCTGCTTGGTGGTCAGCGGCACCGAGTCGAGGTCGGCGGCCGTCTCCCAGCGTCCCGCGCCCGCGAGGCGGGGGCGGTTGAACGGGGAGCGCCGGGCGAGGTCGAGCGCGGCGGGCAGCCGCGCGTCCTGGAACCGGTACAGGTCATCGACCGACTCCCACGCCCCGAGCGGGGGCGGCAGGGCCAGCGATGGGGCGCTCGTATCAAGGGTGTTCACGGGCGTTGTCTCCTATGAGTCGGCAGGTGTTCTGCCAGGTCACGCGGTGCCACACCTCGTCGGACAGGTTCAGTGCCCGGTATTTGGCGAGTTCGACGGCCGGGTGCTGGAGCGGGTATTCGGTGCCCAGGAGCACCCGCTCGCTCCCCAGCCGGTCCAGCGCGGCCCGGACGACGACGCTGAAGCAGCCGGAGGTCTCGAAGAGCACGTTGGGCCTGGGCCGGATCAGGTCGATGCCGTAGAGGTCCATGTCGCCGACCCCGCCGTGGCCGAGCACGAAGGTGACGGCGGGGAACTCACCGGCCAGCCGGGCGAGTTCGGCCACGCCGAAGCCGGGGCGCTGGAGGCAGTGCAGATAGACGCCGTGGCCCTTGGCGCCGGCCTCCTCGACGAGCGCGGTGGTCCGCGCGTCGAGGAGGCCGACTCCGTGTACGGAGGGTGCCAGCTTCAGGCCGCTGAAGCGCTCGTCGGCGGCCCGGTAGTCCGCGCCCGAGCGGTGCGGGTTCGCGAAGAAGAACGGCACGAGCCGGCCGCCGGAGCGGGCGCACCCCTTGAGCACGGCGCCGTTGTCGGCGTCCGTCTCGACGTGGCCGCCCTCGATGATCTGGCGGGAGAGGCGGTCGGGATCGACCGCCCCGCCCGCCACGACGACGGCACGGGCGATGCCGCTGCTGTCCATCACCTCCAGGAGCCGTTCGGTGGCTCCCTCGGCTCCGGGGAGATGGGCGTGGGCGTCGAACACCGGTGGGTGCTCCGTACCGGTCACGGGGTCACTTCTCGATGCAGAACTCGTCGATGGGGTACCCCACGTGCCGGTCCTCGCTGGGCAGGTAGCCCAGCACGCGGTCCCCGGGCTTGAGTTCGGTGCTGTTGAGCACGCTGCCGCCGGGGCCGAGCACCCGCACGTGCCAGTCGTCCTGGAGGATCAGGTTGACCCGCTGGCCGCCGGGTGCGACCGCGTCGACGGAGATCAGCGGCCGGGACTCGATCTTGACGCGGCCGACGGTCACCATGCGGGTGCCGCCCTTGATGTCGACGGCCATCACCTTGCTGCCCGCCTGAAGCTCGCTCAGGTAGTTGGTGCGCTCGTCCTTGGAGAGCGTGTAGGAGTGGATGGCGCCGGCGTTGACCCGGAAGGGGCGGGTGGGCATGTACGGCAGCGGGTGGGTCTCGCTGACGCACAGCACCATGCCCTTGGAGGTGGAGCCGACCAGGATGCCCTCGTCCTCACGGAAGTGGGTGCAGGTGTCGACGCAGGCCCGCTCCCCCATGCCGATGTGCTCGGTCTTGACGACCTCCAGCTCGGTCAGGTTCAAGTCCGGCACCTCGGACTGCGCCGCCGCCTTCAGCTTGGCGGCGTCGCCGACGCGCGCGGGGGCCATCATCACGCCGTCGGAGCCGTGTTCCAGCACCCCGAAGATGATCTCCGCTTCCTCCACGTCCTGGGCGATGGTGACCAGGCTGCCGGTGGAGCGCGCTGCGGCGGCGATGACGATCTCCAGCGGGATCTTCGTCGGGTCGCGGAAGAGCAGCACGCTCCAGCTCTCGGTCCTGGCCGCGTCGCACGCCTCCTCCAGCGTGGGCGCGTCGACGATCTCCACGAAGCGGCCGAACTCCACCTCCGGGTGGCGTACCGCCAGTTCGGCCGGGGTGATGCCGTGCCGGACGGGGTCGACGATGACGACCGTGGCCTCGCCGAAGTCCTCGGGCAGCGTGGTGCCGGCCGGGAAGAGGATCTTGCTCAGGGTCGGGGGCAGGCCCGCCAGGTCGGCGGCGTCGTCCGCGACGATCCCCTCCATCCGGTAGTGCAGGGCCTCTTGGAGGACGGCCTCCTTGAGCTCGCCGAGGCCGCGTATGTCCAGCCAGCTCAGCTTCATGAAAGAACTCCTTCGGGCGTACGGACGGTTGGGGTCACGGGTACACAGTCGGCGTGGATGAGGGAGGCGAGCTTGGCGGCGATCGCCCCCGGGTCGGGCGCCTGGAAGATGTTGCGGCCCATGGCCACGCCCGCGGCGCCGCCGGCCAGCACCTCTTCCACATAGGCGACGACCTGGCTGTCGTCGGCGACGCGCGGGCCGCCCACGGCGATGACGGGCAGCGGTGCGGCGCGGGTCAGATCCCGCATCTCCTCGACGGAGCCGACGTACATGGTCTTCACCAGGTCGGCGCCCAGGTCCGCGGCGAGGCTGACGGCGTGCGCCACCAGCTCCGGGTCGCGGGGGTTGTCGATCTTGGGGCCGCGCGGGTACATCATCGCCAGCAGCGGCATGTTCCAGCGGTCGCACGCCTCGGCGACGGCCGCCATGTCCGAGATCTGCTGCCGTTCCTCCAGCGCGCCGAGGTTCACATGGACGCTCACCGCGTCCGCGCCCAGCCGCAGGCTCTCCTCGACCGTGGCCACCAGGTACTTGGCGTTCGGGTCCGAGGCGTGCACGGTGCTGGCGCTGAGGTGGACGATCAGCGAGGTCTCGCGGAAGAGCCCGGGGCGCACGTGGCGGAGGCTGCCCTTGTGGAGCACCACCCCGTCCACCTGGCTCGCGGCGAGCTGCCCGACGAGGTCGTCGAGCCGGCTGCCGCCTGTCACCGGCCCGTCGGTCACGGAGTGGTCCAGGGGCACGATCAGCAGCCGCTGGGAGTCACCGCCGTAGAGGCGCCGGAGCCGCAGCCTGCGGCCGAACGGCGTGTTCAGTTCGTTTGCCATTCCTTCTCCTGCTCCAGAACGGGAACCGATGTGCTGTGAGCATGCGACGGGGTTCTATCGACCCGCTTTCGGGCACCTATCGCATTTCCGGTACGTATAAGGGGAATTGGGCGTACGGTGCGTTCGCCGAGAATGGCGCACTCCAGCGCGCGGAGTTTTTCGCCGGGTTCGAGGCCGAGTTCGTCGGTGTAGCGCACCCGCACGTCGCGGTAGACCCGCAGCGCGTCGGCGCGGCGGCCCGAGTGGTAGAGCGCGAGCATGAGCTGGGCGCACAGCCGCTCGCGGAAGGGGTGCTCGGCGACGTGGCCCATCAGCTCCCCGACGATGCCGTGGTGCCGGCCGAGGCCGAGTTCCAGGTCGAAGCACTCCTCCGCGGCGGCGACGCGCTCCTCCTCCAGCCGCACGGCGGCCGAGTCGAGCAGCGCGCTGTCCAGCCCGGCGCCGACGGGCCCGCGCCACTGTTCGGCTCCGGCGCGCAGCAGCCCGACGGCTTCCTCGGCGCGGCCCTCGCGCGCGGCGTGGCGGCCGTGTGCCACCAGGTCGCGGAAGCGCAGCAGGTCCAGCGCGTCGCGGCCGGCGCGCAGCGCGTAGCCGGAGGGGCGGGTCTCCACCACCTCGCCCGCGCCGGTCTCGGCCAGCCGTCTGCGCAGACCCGAGACGCAGATCCACACCTGCCCCTTGGCCGAGGCCGGGGGCCGCTCGCCCCAGATCCCGTCGATGAGCCGCGGGACGGGCACGGCCCGGTCGGCCTCCAGGGCGAGCAGCGTCAGCAAGATCCGCTGCCGGAGCCCGCCCACGCGGACGGCATCACCCGCGTGTTCGACCTCCAGCGGCCCCAGGACGCGGAATTGCGTTCCCCCCATGTGCCCCTCCCAAGTCGACGGCGAGTGGCCTCACCGCGTAGGGCTTCAGCCTCTCCGTTCGGGGAGGGCGGGCACATCACGTACTTCCGGGATACGGGGCGCACTCGCGGGCCCGCGGCCCGGACAGGGCTGCGCTTCAGCCGGCGTAGCGGTAGAACTTCGTGTGGTCGAGCAGGTCCGCCGGGGCCATGGTGCGCCAGGGCGGCAGCTTGGTCCGCAGCGAGGGCACGTCGGCGGTGTCGTCGGCGGGCAGGTAGTGCGGGACACCGGGGTGCAGCCGCTGCCAGTCGGCCCAGATCTTGTCGATGAAGCAGTGGTGCAGGAAGAAGACGGGGTCGTTGGGCGAGCCGATGTAGAGCATGTGGCCGCCGATCCAGGTGTGCCCGGCGCCGTGCAGCTTGCCCAGGTTGGCCTCCCAGGAGAACTTGGCGTAGCCCTCCAGGTGGTTGCGGAAGCTGTCGTACGGCGCCTCCGAGCCGGAGGTGTAGTTCCACGGCGGGCAGTCGTAGACGGTCAGCGCCATCGTGTCGGACAGTTCCTTGGGCGTGGGCAGGGCGGGAATGAGCGAGCCCAGTTCGCGGACGAGGAAGTCGCGGTCGTCCTGGGTGTAGTGGCCGTTCAAGGAGGGGTGTTCGTCGCCGACGGGCACCACGCTGTTGCGCAGGACCCAGCCGTTGTCCCGGGCGAAGGGCCCGGTCATCACGCGCCGGTCGCCGGGCCGCCCGTTGCCGCCCATGAACTCCTCGTCCCACAGCGGGGAGTCGGCTCCCTGGTCGGTGGTCCAGTCCCAGTAGGGCAGGGTGACGCGGGGGTCGACGCGGCGCAGCGCGGACTCGAAACGCAGCAGGTATTGGCGGTGCCAGGGAAAGAACCCGGGATTGATGTGCCCGAACCTCTTTCCGGTGTCCTTGTCGATGTAGTCGGCGGAATTGATCAGGATATGGATCCGGACGAGTTCGTCGTATGTCCCGCGGCGTTTGATCTCCTTGACGGCGGCCACGAATCTGCGTTTTTCCTCGGCCGTCAGGTCCAGGTGGTTCTTCCGTATGTGCGTCACGCGCTCTTCCCCTGTCTTCCATGCTGCCGGCCGCCGTGGCCCCGGCCGGAGCCGCCGGGGTGGGATTCGCTGTGGCCGAGGGGCAGGAGGTCGGCGCCGCGCAGTTCCTCGACCGCCCTGCGGGCCGCGAGCAGCGGGCTGGCGGCGAAGCCGTAGTGGCACATGGAGCTGAGGTAGGCGCCCTCGCCCAGCTTCATCAGGTGCAGTTCCCGGCCGTCTATCCGGACGGCCTCGGCGCCCTCGTGGCCGGTGACCTCGATGGTCCTGCCCCGGTACTTCTCCTTGTGCGCCGGGGCCGCCGCGCTCTTGACCGCCTGCTCCTCGCCGGGCGATCCGTCGGCCGAGACCATCACGGCCCCGGCGGCGCCCGTCAGCGTGACGCCCGCCGCGATGCCAGTGGTGGCCTTCACCATGTCGCGTCGTCTCATATCGCTCCCCGTTCCGGTGGTCTTCACTGAAGGTGCTCGCCGACGACGCCCTTGGGCTCCAGCAGGAAGCCCGTGAAGCTGCCGTCGTGCGGGATGCCCGGTGCGGTGCTCCAGGGCGGCACGGTGCCCGTGGTCACCTTGCGGACGCTGGGCTCGCCCACCGCGCCGGCCAGCAGCCCTGGCCGGTCCGTCAGGAGGTTGAGGGCCAGCGAGTCGCGCAGCGGCGCCGTGCCGTCCGCCGGCTCCCACGGAGCGACGATCACGAAGGGGAACGGCAGTTCGGCACCGACGGAGGGATGGTCGTGGCCGGCCGCCGAGAGGACCACGGGGCGCGGGCAGTACGAGCCGTCCGCCAGCTCGACCGCGAGGGGGCGGGCATCGAACCGCGCGCTGTGGTCGGTCAGCCCGCCGGCCAGCCGCTCGACCTGCGCGGCGAGCTGCCCGGCGCGCTCCCGGCCCGTCACCGGCAACACGGCGGCCGGGTCCGTCACCGGCAGCGCGGGCAGCGCGCCGAGCCGCTCGGCCAGCTTGTCGGCGGCCTGGGCCACGGGCCCGCTCGTCAGCAGCACGGACACATTGGTGCAGCGGGTGCCGCCGTCGAAGGCGACGGTGTGGGCGAGGTGTTCGAGGACGTCGTCGGTCAGCTGGACGTCCAGCAGAGCCTTGGCCCGGCCCGGTCCGCGTACGGCCATGGTGGTGTGCCCGCGCCAGCGTCCGACGGCGCTCTCGCCGCCGTAGACGATGCCCAGGTCGGCGGCGTCGAGCAGGAATTCGCCCACCTGGTGCGCGCTGGGCAGCAGGGCGAGGCGCCCGGCGGGCAGTCCGGCGGCCAGGAGTGCGGCGGCCAGTCTCCTGGGCGTCCAGGGGTCCCGGCCGCCGGGGCGCACCAGCACGCTGTAGCCGTGGAACAGCGCCTGCGCCCAGGCGCCGTGCGGGGCCGGGTGGTTGCTGGCCATGACGGCGGCGAAGATCCTGCCCCGGGGCACCCAGCGGGTGCGGAACCCCCCGCCCAGGTCGCCGCCCGGCAGCTCGGCCGCCGTCGTCTGCGCCAACTCCCTCAGTTCGGCCGCGAGTTCACCGAGGGCGTTGCGCACGGCGGAGACCGCGAGCCCGGTGCTCAGCGCGACCCGCCGGGTGTAGTCCTCCGGGGTCTCGTCGCCGAGGGTGCCCTCGGCGAGCAGCTTGGCCGCCCGGCGGAAGAGCGCGGGGTCGGGCGCCTCGCCGGTCGCCGCGGCGCGGAGGGCGTTGACCGCGCTCTGGGCCATCAGCCGGGGGGCCAGTCCGACATCGGCGAGCGCCTTGCCGTGGACGCCGCTCAGCGTGGTCCGATCGGCGCTGGCCAGGACATCGCCGGCCACCAGCGGGTCGATGACGACGGGGTCTTCGCCGGTCATCAGTAGACCCCCTCGACGATGTCGCGGGCCCCGGCCTCACGGTGGGGCCGGAGGTCGGCCAGCCCGTCGCGCCGGGCGCCCGGGGCAGCCCGGACGCGGACGGCGGTGTCGCGCTCCAGCACGTTCGGCAGGAACATCTCCTCGCTGACCAGGTGGAGCCGCACCCGGCCCCGCTCCCCGTACGGCACCACGGCGCCCGCCTCGTCCACGGGTTCGACCAGCGTGGTGTCCGGGTGCGTCTCGAAGACGCAGGCGTGGGTGTCGCCCGGGGCCGGTGGCCGCTGGGGCGCCAGGCCCATCAGCGTGTTGCCGTAGACCCCGATGAGCCGCGCTTCGGGGAAGTAGACCTCGTCGAGCTGGCGCAGGGTCTCGGGCGAGGCCGAGGTGCCGCTCCAGATGATGGCGCGCACGCTCCGCCGGACGCGCTCCAGGAGCGCGGGGCGCCCGCACAGGCTCTCCAGGAGCGGCGGTGTCGTGCTGAGTACCTCGATGTGCTGGGATTCCAGCACGGTCTCCGCCTGGTCGAGCAGGTGCTGGACGTAGGCGTCGGCCAGGTCGCCGCGCCCCTGGGTGACGGCGCGTTTGACCCAGCGCGGGTCCAGGTCGACGGTGTGGCACAGCCCGCCTCCCATGGCGGCGTGCCGCTGGACGTCGGCGCCCACTATGTGCGGTCCGCTCGGCCCCAGACAGAGCCAGTCCCCGGCCGGGGGCAGCCCGCCCGCCAGCAGCACCTCGCGGGCCCAGCGCAGCATGTGCAGCCGCCCCTCGCCCGCCACGACGCGCGCGGGCGCGCCGGTGGTGCCGCCCGACTCGTGGACGCGGAAGTGCCGGTCGGCCAGTCCCCGGGGAATGAGGTCCCGTACGGGGACGGTGCGCAGTTCGGCGCTCAGATCGGGGAACCGCACCAGGCCGTCGGCTCCCTGGATGTCGGCGACCGGGTCGAAGCCCAGGCTCTGCCGCTTGCCGAGCCAGAACGCCGACCCTGTCCCCGGATCGAAGTGCCAGGCCAGCGACTTGCGCACATGGCTGTCGAAGTCCGCTGCCGCGTCCGCGTCCATGGTGCTGAGTCCTTCCGGTGGGCCGCTTGTGCTTGCCGTGCCGCTGGCCATGGTGGCCGCCGCGCCTATTCGTGGGTTTTCGTCGGGCTATCGTCCGGCGGCCTGCCGTCGGGCTATCGTCCGGCGGCCTGCTGCGGCGCCGGGGGCTGCTGGCCCGGCTGTTGTCCCGACTGCTGCTGCCCGGGGTGTTGCTGCCCCGGCTGCTGCTGCGTCGGAGGCTGCTGAGCGGGGGGCTGCTGGGCCGGGCGGGGCAGGGTCAGCGCGACCACGGCGCCCAGCAGGGGCAGCAGGGCGATGAATCCCAGCACGGTGGTCAGCGCGTAGTTCTTGGCGAGCGCGCCCGCCAGCGCCGATCCGACGCCGCCGCCCACGAAGAAGGTGAGGTTCAGCAGCGCGATCGCGCCGCCGCGCCGCATCGGGGGGATCAGACCGGACATCAGCCCGGTGGTGACCACCTGGGTGACGGCGAAGGAGGCGAAGCCGAGCGAGGCGCCGGTGACGATCAACGCGGGCCCGCCCGGCAGCACTCCGACCAGTCCCAGCACCAGCGCGGCGGCTCCCGCCGTGCCCGCCAGCAGCCTGTTGCCGCCGCTGCCGGCGGTGAACCGGGACGCGGCGCGCGAGGCGACGGCGCCCACGGCCGCTCCGGGCAGCAGCCAGGCGCCGACCGAGAGCACGCTCCAGCCGTGTCCGCCCACCAGCGCCTGCGGCACCGCGTACATGGCGCCGAACAGTCCCGCGTAGACCCCGGCGCCGACGAGCGAGGCGCGCAGGAAGGCGCCGTTGGTGGCCAGTTCGCGCGGGACGAAGCCGTCGGCCTTGCGCACGACGCGCAGCGCGAGCCCGGCTGCGGACAGCACCAGCAGCGCGGCGAGCAGCAGGGTGAGCGCGGTGCCCAGCTCCAGCGCGGAGGACTGGACCAGGAGGAGCAAGGAGGCGGCGGTGACGGTCAGCAGCGCCGCTCCGGTCAGGTCGGGCGCCTTGCCCGAGCCGGGGCGCGCCGCGGCCATCCGCAGGCAGAAGGGCACGGCCAGCACCGAGAGCGCGGGCAGCACGAGGGCGCCCCGCCAGTGGATCCAGTCGGTGACCAGCCCGCCTGCGAGGGTCGCTCCGGCGGAGAAGATCGCCATGGTGGCGCCGAAGATCGCCAGGATTCTCGGACGCGCGGCGGGTTCGGAGGACGCGGCGAGCGCGAGCGCGCTGGAGGACATCGCGCCGGAGCCCGCCGCCAGGACGAACCGGCCAGCGACCAGCGTGCCCAGGTTGGGCGCCGTCAGGCAGAGCACGGTTCCCAGCAGCAGCGCGATCGTCCCGGCGAGGAGCGTGGTCTTGATGCCCCAGGTGTCGGACAGGCGCCCGGACAGGGCGGTGCCGACGCCGAGCGCGAGGGCGTGCGCGGTCAGCACCCAGGCCGCGCCCGCGGGGGTGGCGTGCAGGGCGGCGGCGACGTTAGGCAGGGCGACGCCCGCCGCGGTGACGCCGAAGATCGCGGGGCCGAACAGCGCCCCCAGCCGGACGCCGGTGGAGCGGGCACTGAGCATGGCGCCTGGAGACCCCTGCATGGGGGCCGGCGCCGGGGAGTTGGCTGTCATGTGAGAGTCCTCGTCCTGGTGAGAGCGGGAGAGTCAGTCGGAAGGGGCCGGGGCCGGGGGGATGTTGTGGTTGAGGCGGAAGACGTTGTGCGGGTCGTAGGCCGCCTTGACCTGCGCGAGCCGGGTGTAGGTCGCGCTGTCGTAGGCCGCGGGCACGCAGTCCGCCGTGTCGGACCCGGCAAGGAAGTTGGCGTACTTGAGCCCGGTGCCCCACGGCGCCATCGCGTCCGTCAGCGGCTCGGGCCGCCGCTCGCCGGGGGCCGCGGGCGGCGAGATGGTGGTGAGCGCGAAGCCCGCGTCGCGGTGCCCCACCGCGCTCGGCTGGGCGGGGGCGCGTCCGGCGGCGCCGCCGAGGTGCCGCAGCTCCACGACGTAGTCGTCGCAGGCGGCGCCGTGGCCGGCCAGGGCGAGCAACTGCTGGGCCGCGTCGAAGCTCAGGTCGGCGAGCATGAGCGAGTTCTGGTGGTACTCCTGCGGCCCCTCGGGGTCCATGTGGATGTCGCCGACGGCGGTGTACGGGATGTCCGCGACGGTGTCCAGCATCGGCGTCAGCGTCGTGCGCAGCGGTTCGACGAGCCGCGCGCCCTCGTCCGGCGGGCCCGCGTAGGCCACGCGCACATGGACGGTGAGCCGGCCGCGCAGCGGTTCGGGCGTCTCGGGGACGTCGGGCAGCCGCAGCAGGGCCAGCGAGGAGGTCATCTCCTCGGGCAGCGTGCGGGTCCAGCCCCGCCACAGGTGCACGGCCTCGGCCGCCAGCTCCCCCGGGTAGAACAGGCCGCCGCCGTACAGCCGGGGTACGGGCACGAGCCCGAACTCCAGGGCCGTGACCACGCCGAAGTTGCCCTTGCCGCCGCGCAGCGCCCAGAACAGCCCGGGGTCCTGCGTCGGGGTCACCGTGCGGTGCTCCCCGTCCGCCGTGACGACCTCGATCCGGCTCACGTGGTCGGCGGCGTAGCCGTACTTGCGCACCATGAGCCCGAGCCCGCCGCCCAGGGTGTAGCCGACCACTCCCGCTGTCGGCGAGGAGCCGTTGAGCGGCGCCAGCCCGTGATGGGCCGCCGAGGCGATGACCTGGTGCCACTGGGCACCGGCGGCGGCGCGGGCCGTCCTGGAGACCGGGTCGACGCTGACGGAGCGCATGTGGCGGGTGCTGAGGAGCAGGCCCCCGGCGGTGTCGGCGGCGGGCCCGTGGCCGGTGGCCTGCACGCCGACGGGCAGCCCCCAGGCGCGGGCGAACTCGACGGCGACCCGGACGTGTTCGTCACTCAGGGCGACGACGATGAGCGCCGGACGATGGCCGGATATCCGGTTGTACCCGGCGAGTTCGGTGTCGTATGCGCGGTCCTGCGGGCGCAGCACCTGTCCGCGCACATGCTCCATGAGCCCGGCGACCGCCTCCTGCGGGGGTGCTTCCCACTCCGGTATCGGGTGCTCCCTGGTTGACGGCACTGACGCCTCCTCGCGGTGTCCGGGACGAATCGCCGCAATCCTCTGCGGGACGCGCGCCGGGCGACATCCCTCATCTGAGGGGGATGCCACAACAGCGCCCACGGGGGTCACATCGTGAGACACGGATTCCGCCAGGGGCCGGTACGCAGCGACGATGACCCGGCTGCGGACGAACAGCACTCGTCAGGCCCGACAGGAGAAGAACGATGGGAAACGCGGCACCTCTGGTGCATACGGCCACCGCCATCGCGGCGGTGGTCCTGCTCATCCTCAAGGCGAAGGTCAATCCGGCCCTCGCGCTGGTGCTCGGCGCCGTGTACCTCGGTCTGGCGGGCGGGCTCGGCGTCGAGCGCACCCTGGAGACCGTCAACAAGGGCTTCGGGAACCTCATGGCCGAGGTGGGCCTGCTCATCGTCCTCGGCGTGCTGCTGGGCCAGCTGCTCTCCGCGCTCGGCGCGATCGAGAAGCTGGTGACCCTGCTGCTGCGGGTGCTCGGACCCCGGCGGCTGCCCTACTCCTTCGCCGTGACGATGGGCACGGTGCTCCAGTCGATCTACGCCGACGTGCTGCTGGTGATGACCGCGCCGCTGGCCCGCTCCCTGGGCACGAGGATCGGCCCGCACGGCGTCGCGCGCATGGCGGCGGCCATGGCGCTGGGGGTGGAGGTGGGCATCGCCCTGGCGGTGCCCGGCATCGGCGCGCTCGCCCTCGCAGGGCTGCTGCACATACCGCTGGGCATCATGCTGCTGTACGGCTTCCCGCTGGCCGCCGTGACGATCGTCTTGACGCTGCTGCTCTTCAGCGCCCTGATCAAGCGGGGCTTCTGGAACCCGGAGCGGGACGAGAGCGCCCAGGCGCCGGAAGAAGCGGCCCCGCAGCCGGAGGCGGACAGCGAGGAGGCGGCCGATGCCGTCGCCACCCCTCCCCTGGCGCTGTCCCTCGCGCCGCTGCTGCTGGCGCTCGTGATGATCGCCACCGGTGCCTTCGCCGAGGTCGCCGGGTGGCGCTCCCCGGTGGTCACGTTTCTGGGCAACCCGGTCATCGGGCTGCTGACGGGCCTGATCCTCGCCTGCCTGGTGGCCCGTCGCAGCCTGCCGGCCGGCGGGGTCGGCGAGACGTTCGGGCAGGGTTTCCGTACGAGCGGCCAGATCCTGGTGCTGACCGGGGTGGGCGGTTCGCTGGCCGCCATGGTGGAGGCCGTGGGGCTGGGCGATCTCGTCAAGGACTCGTTCTCGGCGAGCACCTGGGCACCGCTGGCGCTGGTGTGGCTGATCGCCGCCGTGCTGCACATGGCGATCGGCTCGGTCACCACCTCGGCGATCACCGCCGCCGGCATCCTGGCCCCGGTGGCGCCGCAGCTGGATGTGCAGCCGGTGTTGATCGCGCTGGCGGCCGGGGCCGGTTCCCTGTTCGCGATCCACGCGACGAGCAACACCTTCTGGCTGTTGCAGACGCTGCTCGGGCAGACGACCAGAGGGACGCTGAAGACGGTGACGGTCACCGTCTCGGGCGCCTCGGTGATCGCGCTGGGCCTGATCCAGACGGCGAGCCTGGTGCTGTGAGCCATGCGGTGAACCGGATGCTGCGAATCTGATGCCGTGAGCCGGATGCTGCGAGTCTGCAGGTGCCCCCGGCAGGCCGGGGGCACCTCTCAGGCCGGTGGGTGGCGTCGGTTCGAGCTGGTGGGGGTGTCAGTCCGCCGAGCCGCGCTTCGGCCAGCTGTCGCAGTTCTCCCACAGGCCGTCCCAGCCCGAGTTGCCGCCGCCGTCCTCGACGGTGAAGGTGCCGCTGCCCTTCGGGAAGGGGCAGTTGTAGACGCCGGTGACGCCGACGCCGGTGGCCTTGACGCCGCTGAACCTGGCCGACCCCGGGGTCTCGGCCTGGACGGCCACGGTGCCAGCCTTCTCGATCGTGGCGCCGTCCACGGTCACGTTCTTCACGGGGTGCCCGGCGCCGCCGCCCGAGACGAGCTCGAAGACGCTGTAGGGACTGTCGGCGGCCGTGGTGTCGGTGATGCTGACCTGCGCCTCGATGGCGGAGTCGTAGGAGTCGACGCGCAGCGCGCCCATCGGATGCTGCCAGTTGGGGTTCATCGCGCCGGTGCGCACCAGGGCGTTCCCGTCGGCCTTGACCGTCCCGGCGAGCGGGAAGAACGGCTCGGCGAACTTCTGGTTGGACAGCGCGATGCCGCTGCCGAGCGCGTTGGTGTCCAGCACCAGGTTGTCGCTGACCGTGATGTCCCGGCCGCCGTAGATGGCGATGCCGTTGGCCAGGTTGGGCTGGGTGACGGTGTTGTTCTTGAAGGTGCTGGAGGAGTTGGTGGTGTTCAGCGACCACATGGCCAGGGCGTCGTCCCCGGTGTTGCGCAGGAAGTTGTCGCTGACGGTGATGTTCTTGGCGCCTCCGTTGAGGTTGAGGCCGTCGGCCGTCATGTCCAGGAAGCGATTGCCGCTGACGGTGAGGTTGTCGTTGTCGCCCATCAGCCACAGGCCGACCTTGAGGTGCTGAAGCCACATCCCGGAGACCGACGAGTCGGGGCCGAGGGCGCCGTTGACGAAGTTGTCGGGGTTGCTGTCGACGCGCTCGGTGACCTCGCCGAGGACCGCGAAGTCCTTCAGGTGGACCTTGCCGGAGGAGGACTGCTGGTCGATGAAGCGGGAGCTGTGCACCTCCGAGTACCAGCTTCCGGCGCCCCGGAGCGTCACGTTCTGCACGCCGCTCAGCTCCGAGGTCAGCTTGAAGTCGCCCTCGGGGATCCAGACGGTGCCGCCCTCGGCATCCGCGACGGCCTGGCGGAACGCCTGGGTGGAGTCGCCCTCGCCGCTGGGGTCGGCGCCCTTGTCGACGACGGAGACGGAGCCCTCGGGCCGCTGGGCCGGGCCGCTGATCTGCTCGAAGTCGGCGACGTCGAGCGTGGTCTCGCCGTCGGCCTCCAGCCGCACCTTGTCGCCCTGCTTGAGGTCCTTGCCGAGCGCGACGCGGGCGTTGTCGAGCAGGTGGTGCGTCTTGGACCCGGTGATCCAGGGGGTGTCGACATAGCTGTACTTGGAGGTGAGGGCGAGCTTCTTGTCGGTCTTCTCGCCGTTGACGTACACCGCGAGGGAGCCGCTGCGGCCGTCGGGCACGCTGTAGGCGACGTTCACGGCGTTGGCCGCCGAGGGCAGGGTGAACTCCACCCCCTGGCCCGCGCCCAGCTTGACCGCCTGCCTGCCGGAGGACTCGGAGGCCACGGTGCCCTGGGTGTGGTCGGGCCCGATCTTCTGGCCTTCGCTCGCGGCGTCCTCCGCCTCCAGCGAGGTGAACGGCAGCGTGGCGCCCGCCTGGGCGACGCGCGCGTAGGCGGACTTGGCCTTTCCGGCGCCGGAGCCGGTGC
The DNA here is from genome assembly GCF_035917675.1 of Streptomyces sp. NBC_01775. Taxonomy (NCBI): domain Bacteria; kingdom Bacillati; phylum Actinomycetota; class Actinomycetes; order Kitasatosporales; family Streptomycetaceae; genus Streptomyces; species Streptomyces sp. NBC_01775. The sequence goes on from NZ_CP109104.1 coordinate 1,498,760, forward strand.
CGGGCTCGGCGGCCCGCGAGAGCGGTACGACGGCGACGGCCGCCGCGCACGCGGTGGCGGCTGCCGCGGCCACCACCGCGCGCCTGCGCCGTCTGCTGCCGCGGCTTACTTCCTTGATCCTGTCGTACTGGAACATGAGCGTGGCTCTGCCTCTCTTTGTGGGGGGTGGAGCTTTTTTGTGGGGAATTGCCGCGTGGGGAATCGGCGTGCGGGAACGGCGTGCGGAACAGCTGCCGTGCTCCGTGGGGCGGTGCGGGTCACCTGGCGCGGTGAGGTGCGCGGGCCGGGGCGGCGGGGTCCGGCCACTCCCCGCAGTACGTAGCGGGCAGCTTCTCGTTCCAGCCGGAGTTGCCGCCCTCGTCGGTGAGCGTGAAGTTCGGGCCCAGGCAGCCGTAGACCGGCTCCCGGAAGCCGACGCGGGTGGCCGTCACATTCTTGAAGGAGGCGGCGCCCGGGTCGTTGAGCTGGAGGGCGAAGGTGCCGGTCTCGTCGATCCGTACGTCCCGCAGGCGCACGCCCTTGGTGGTGCCCGAGACGAAGTGGACGGCCGCGTAGGAGCTGTCCAGGATGTCGGTGTCGGTCACCTGGATGTCGGCCTTGTCGATGGGGCTGTTGCGCGCGTCGAACCAGAGCGCGCCCACCGGGAAGGGCCAGCCGTAGTCGGTGTTGCCCGCTCTGAGCAGTGTGTTGCGGGCGAGCGTGAAGGTGCCCCGCACATCGGTGCCCTGGCCCGGGGACACGCCGGGGTAGCGGTTGCCGACGTGCAGGCCGCCGCCGTTGGTGAGGTTCTCACCCGCGACGTTGTCGGTGACGGAGATGTCCTTGCCGCCGTATACCGCCACCGCGTTGGCCAGGATCGGCAGCACCACCGTGTTCCCGGTGAAGGAGTTGGCCTCGTTCGTCTTGGTGTCGGCCCACATCGCGAGGCCGTCGTCTCCGGTGTTGCGCACGAAGGTGTTCTCCACGGAGGAGCCGGTGACGCCCCAGTGGAAGTTCACGCCGTCGGCGGTCTGGTCGAGGATACGGCTGTTCTTGATCGTGAAGTTGTCCATCGGGCCGTCCATCCAGGCTCCGACCTTGGTGTGCTGCATCCACACGTTGTCCACGGTCGAGTCGCTCATCGCGCCGCCGATCGCGTTGACCTGGTCGTCGTCGACCCGGTCCGTGATCTCCCCGAGGATCGCGAAGTCCTTCAGCGTGACGCCCCTGCTGGGCCCGCCCGCCTCGTGCGGCCGTATCTCGCCCTCGTAGCCGCCGCCTTCGGCGTACTTGCCGTAGATTCCGGCGGCGCGCCTGCGGTCGGTGGGGTGACGGCCCGTCAGGACGCTGTACCAGGGGCCCGCGCCACGGAGCGTGACCTGGTCGACGACGACGTGGTCGGTCAGCTCGAAGGTGCCGCGCGGAATCCACACCTCTTTGCCCTGCGCCTTGCCAGCGTCCACGGCCTCCTGGAAGGCGGAGGTGGAGTCCTGGCCGCCGCTCGCGTCGGCGCCGAAGTCGGTCACCGACAGCGACCCGGCGGGCTGTGCGGCCGGTTCGGGCACCAGCTCGAAGTCGGCCAGATCCACCACCGCCCAGTCGGCCACCCGGGTCGAGGGCAGTGTGACCCGCACCTTGGTCCCGGCCTTCAGGGTCTTGCCGAGGAGAGCCCGGGTCTCGTCGTAGAAGTGGTGCGGGTTCTCACCCGGGGTGTTGGTGAAGGGGTAGCTCCCGTAGAACCAGCCGTACTTCGAGGTCAGCTCCAGGTCCTTCAGCCGCTGCCCGTCCGCGCTCAGTCCGGCGGGCGCGGTGAGCCCTGTGCCCTGCGCGCTGTCGGGGACGGCGTAGCGCAGGGTGAGCGCGTTGGCCTCCTTGGGCAGCGTGAACTCGACGTACTCCCCTGCCGCGTCGAGCCGTACGGCGCTGCGGCCCGACGCTTCCGAGGGCAGGGTCGTATAGGTGCGGTCGGGCCCGATGACGGAGCCGTTGGTGGCCGCCTCTTCCGCCTCCAGCTCGGTGAAGGGGACGGTGGCGCCCCGGCCGGCGACGTCGAGCGCCGACTTCGCAGCCGACGCGGCCGTCGCCCCGGCCCGCGCGGACGGCTCGGCGGGCGCCTCGGCGGACGACTGTCCGGGCGCCGCTCCCGCCACGGGCGCCGTGGCGCCGAGAGCCAGCACGCAGACGAGCGCCGCCAGGCCGCGTAACACGGTCGCGAGCGGTGGTGGACCATGGTGTGTCATGTCGATCCCTTTCCAGGTGTGGGGCCTGTGGTGCGGGATGCCGTGGTGTGCTCAGACGCGCAGCCACACCGCCGTGTCCGGGGGCAGCAGACCGTCCCCGTCCAGGGGGGCGCTGGCCAGCAGCAGTGCGTGGTGGGGCGGCGGGGCGACGGGGCGGCCGGTGAAGTTGACGGCGCAGACCACGGACTCCCCCCGGGCGAAGGCGAGTACGCCTTCGGGCGCCGGCAGCCAGCGCATGTCCTGGCCGCCGAAGCCGGACTCGCTCCGGCGCAGCCGCAGCGCCGCGCGGTAGAGGCTGAGCATCGAGCCGGGGTCGCGTTCTTGGACGTCGGCCGCGTACCGCTCCCAGCCGGCGGGCTGCGGCAGCCATGGCTCCCGCGCCGAGCCGAATCCGCAATGCGGCGCCCCCGCCGCCCAGGGCAGCGGGACCCGGCACCCGTCCCTGCCCGGGTCGGTGCCGCCGGAGCGCGCGTGCATCGGGTCCTGGATGCGGTCGAGGGGAATGTCGGCCTCGGGCAGGCCCAGTTCCTCCCCCTGGTAGAGGTAGGCGGTGCCGGGCAGCGCCAGCGACAGCAGCGCGGCGGCGCGGGCCCGGCGGGTGCCGAGGGCCAGGTCGGTGGGGGTGCCGAAGGTCTTGGCCGCGAAGTCGAAGCCGCTGTCGGCGCGGCCGTAGCGGGTGACCGTACGGGTCACGTCGTGGTTGCACAGCACCCAGGTCGCGGGGGCGCCGACGGGGGCGTGGGCCGCGAGGGTCTCGTCGATGGAGGCCCGTAGCCGGGCGGGGTCCCAGGGGCGGGCGAGAAAGTCGAGGTTGAAGGCGGTGTGCAGCTCGTCGGGGCGCAGGTACCGGGAGAAGCGCTCGTGGTCGGGCAGCCACACCTCGCCGACGAAGATGCCGCCGTACTCGTCGGCGACGGCGCGCCAGGAGCGGTAGATCTCGTGCAGCTCGTCCCGGTCGATATAGGGGTGGGGGGCGCCCTCGGTGAGGTCGGGCAGCCCCGGAGCCTTGACGGGCAGTGCCGCCGAGTCGATCCGTACGCCCGCGACACCTCGCTCGAACCAGAAGCGCAGCACCTCCTCGTGCTCCTGGCGCACGGCCGGGTGGGCCCAGTTGAGGTCGGGCTGCCCGGGGGCGAACAGGTGGAGGTACCACTCGCCGTCCGCGACCCGGGTCCAGGCGCAGCCCCCGAACTCGCTGCGCCAGTCGTTGGGCGGCAGCTCGCCGCTCCCGCCGCGCCCCTCACGGAAGTGGAAGAGGGCCCGCTCGGGGCTGCGGGGCCCGGCGGCGAGCGCGGCCCGGAACCAGCTGTGCTGGTCGGAGACGTGGTTGGGCACGATGTCGACCAGGGTGCGCAGACCCATCCCGCGCGCCTCGCTGATCACCTTCTCGGCCTCGGTGAGCGTGCCGAAGGCGGGGTCGATGACACGGTAGTCGGTGACGTCGTAACCGCCGTCGGCCATCGGCGAGAGGTACCAGGGCGTGAACCACAGGGCGTCGATGCCGAGTTCGGCAAGGTAGGGCAGCCGCTCGCGGACGCCGGTGAGATCCCCGGTGCCGTCCCCGTCGCCGTCGGCGAAGCTGCGGACGTACACCTGGTAGATGACGGCCGAGCGCCACCAGTCCGCGGCGGCCTGGCTGCCTTCCATAGTGGTTCCTTTCAGCTGTACGGACAGGACGGAACGGGACTGCGGACCAGGCGGCGGCTCAGCCCTTCGTACTGCCCGCGCTGATACCGGCGATGATGTGGCGCTGGAAGACCAGGAACATCACGAGCATGGGGATGCTGGCGATGACCATCGCCCCGATCAGCACGGTCAGCGGCACGTTCTGGGAGAGCTGGACCAGGGCGACGCTGATGGGCTGCTTGTCGGTCTGCGAGAAGACCATCAGCGGCCACAGGAAGTCCTGCCAGACGGCTACCAGCGCGAAGATGGAGACGACGCCGAGGACCGGCCGGGACATCGGCAGCACGATCGACCACAGGGTGCGCAGCCGCCCGGCGCCGTCGATCTCGGCCGCCTCGATGACATCGCGGGGTATCTGGTCGAAGAACCGCTTGAGGAGATACAGGTTGAAGGCGTTGGCCACCGCCGGCAGCCAGATGGCCAGCGGGTCGTTGAGCAAGCTGGTGTGGACGAAGGGCAGGTCGGCGACGGTCAGGTACTTGGGTACGACCAGCGCCTGGACCGGCACCATCAAGGTGGCGAGGATCCCGCCGAGGATGACCCGGCCGAAGACGGGCTTCAGCTTGGAGAGCGCGTAGGCGGCGGCGGTGCAGAAGACGATCTGGAGCACCCAGGCGCCGGATGCCTGGACGACGGTGTTCCACAGGTGGGTGGGCAGGTCCATCAGGTCCCAGGCGCCGGTGTAGCCGTCGGTGTGCCACCGGTCGGGGATCAGGGTGGGCGGGGTGCGCACGAGTTCGTCGGGCGACTTCATGGCGCCCGTTACCATCCAGTAGACGGGGAAGAGGAAGGCCAGCGCGAACAGCACCACCACGCCGGTGAACACGGCCCAGTAGGCGGCCTTGCCGCGCGGCCCGGCCAAGGTGAGCGGGGAGACGAGCGTACGCACGCGGGGCGTGGCCGTCCGGGTCATGGCGCCACCCTCCTCAGTCGTCGGTGCGGGTGAGCCGCAGGTAGAGGGCGGAGAAGGCGCTGAGCAGGAGCAGCAGCATGACGCTCAGGGCACAGGCGCCGCCGAAGTCGTTGTAGAGGAAGGCGTACTTGTAGATGAGGTAGAGCACGGTGACGGTGGAGTTCTCCGGCCCGCCGCCGGTGATGACGAAGGGCTCCGTGAAGATCTGCATCGTGGCGATGATCTGGAGCAGCATCAGCATCAGGATGATGAAGCGGGTCTGCGGGACGGTGACGTGCCGGATGCGCTGGAGCAGTCCGGCGCCGTCCAGTTCGGCCGCCTCGTACAGCTCGCCGGGGATGCCCTGGAGCGCGGCGAGGTAGACCAGCACGGTGCCGCCCATGTTGGCCCAGGTGGCAACGAGGACGAGGGAGACGAGCGCGGTGTCGGCGCCGTTGGACCAGTTCGAGGTCGGCAGGTGGGCGAAGCGCAGCGCCTCGTTGGCCAGTCCGGCTCCCGGGTCGTAGAACCACTTCCACAGCAGGGAGCTGACCACCGGCGGAATCATCACCGGCAGGTAGACCAGGACCCGGAAGAGCCCCTTGGCGTGCCGGAGTTCGTTGAGCACCAGCGCCATGAGGAAGGGCACGGCGAAGCCGATGAACAGCGCCAGCAGGGTGAAGGTGAGTGTGTTGCGCCAGGCGGCGGCGAACTCGGGGTCGTCGAGGACCCGGGTGAAGTTGGCCGTGCCCACCCACTCGGGCTCGGAGCCCGGGGTGTACTTCTGGAACGCGATGATCACGGAGCGGATAGCCGGGTACCAGGAGAACAGCGCGAAGCAGAGCACGCCGCCCAGCAGGAAGCCGTAGGCTCTGGCCTGGTCGCCCAGTTTGCGGCGCAGGGGTGTCCCGGGCCCGGCGCTGCCGGTGACTCGCGTCGGTGCGGGCCTCTCGGTGCCGGCTGCGGAGGGGGGTTTGGCCGCCGTCGTCATCGCCGCCTCAGCCCCGGGCGAGGATTCCGTCGATCTTCCCGGAGGCGTCCTTCAGGAGCTGGTCGATGTCGGCGTCCTTCTTGGTGAGGACGGCGGAGACGGCTCCGTCAAGGACGGCGTAGAGCTGCTGGGCCTTGGGCGGCTCCAGCTTGAGGTCGAGCTTCTGGTTGGCCTCGGTGAAGGACGCGTAGTTCTTGACCGGCACGTTGGCACTCTTCTTCTTGAGTGCCCGGTCCTTGGCGTCGGTGGCGCCGGTGAACAGCCGGGGTTCGGGCAGGCCGACCGGGGAGCCGTCCTTGTCGAGGCGCTCGTAGTTGTTGACGAAGCCCCGGCCGGGGGTCAGGAAGGTCCATTCGAGCCATCGGAGGCCTGCCTTGATCTTCTCGGGGCTCGCCTTCTTGTTGAACATGTAGCCGTCGCCGCCGATGAGGGTGCCCTTGCCGCCGGGCATGGGGGCGAAGGCGAGGTCCTTGTAGCTGCCGCCGGCCTCCTTGACGATGCGCGGGACGTTGTCGGGGGCTGCCATGTACATCCCGAGCTTGCCGGAGCCCATCAGCTGGAGGGCGTCGTTCATGGTGAGCAGCTGCTTGGAGCCCATGGAGTCGTCCTGCCAGCGCATGTCCTTGAGGTTCCGGAGGACGTCCTTGCCCTCGGGGGTGTTCACCCGGGCCTTCTTGCCGTCGGAGCTGACGACGTCGCCGCCGCGTGCGTAGACCTGGGCGGTGAAGTGCCAGCCGCCCTGGTTCTGCGCGCTGTACTCGGCGTATCCGACGGTGCCCTTGCCGACCTTGGCGATCTTCTTGGCGGCGGAGCGGACCTCGTCCCAGGTGCCGGGCGGCTTGTCGGGGTCGAGCCCGGCCTTGGTGAACAGCTTGCGGCTGTAGAGCAGGCCCATCGAGTAGTTGGTGCGCGGGATGCCGTAGATCCTGCCGTCCACGGTGTAGGCGTCGCGCAGCGCCTTTTGGATGTCCTGGTAGCCCTTGAGGTCCTTGACGTAGGGGGTGATGTCGGCGGCCTGGTTGATGTCGACGACATGCTTGGTGTCGGTGAAGTACGTGTAGAAGACGTCTTCCATCTGGCCGCCGGCGAGCTTGGCGTCGAAGGTCTTGGGGTCCTGGCACGGGTAGGCGTCGTGCGCGGTGATGTCGATCTTGGGGTGCTGCTTCTCGAACGCCTTGACGTCCTCGCCGAAGCGCTTGTGGTCGATCTTCGCGCTGGGCTGGGGCCGGCAGTTGACCGTGAGGTGCGTCTTGCCGTCCGCGGCCTCGTCACCGCCCGAACCGCAGGCGGTCAGCGCCGTGAGCGCGACGAGGGCGAAGGCGGCTGCTGCGGCGAGGGTGCTGGTGCGGCGGTATCTGGAGCGGCTCATCGGAGGCCCCCTTGGGCGAGACCGGGGAAGCCGCACGGCAACCCGCCGTGCGGCGCGGGTCATACCCAAGCACCGCGCCCCAAAGAGCCGCAATATCTCGCGCAGAATTCGCAAAAATTCGACTATCAGTCGGCTGTCCGCGACGCCGGCCGCCCCGTGGAGCCCCGCACGACCAGTTCGGGCTCGAACAGCAGCTCCTCCGAGGCCGTCGCACCACCCTGGATCTGCACCGAGAGCAGCTCGACGGCGGCCCGCCCCATGGCCTCGATGGGCTGCCGCACGGTGGTCAGCGGGGGCTCGGTGCAGTTCATGAACGCCGAGTCGTCGTAGCCGACGACCGACACCTGGCCCGGGACCGACAGCCCGCGCCGCCGCGCCGCGCGCACCACGCCGAGCGCGAGCGGGTCACTGGCGCAGATGAAGCCCGTCACCCCGTGCTCCAGCAGCCGCGCCGCCGCCGACTGGCCGCCCTCCAGCGAGAACATCGCCCGCGCCACCCGCTCCTCGGGCAGCGCGCCGCCCGCCGCCTCGGCCATGGCACGCGCGGCGGCCAGCTTGCGCTGCGAGGGCATATGGTCGGCGGGGCCCAGCACCAGGCCGACGCGCTCGTGCCCGAGCGAGGCCAGATGGCGCCACGCCTGCTCGACGGCGACCGTGTCGTCGCAGGACACACAGGGGAAGCCGAGCTTCCCTATCGGCGCGTTGATCAGCACGACGGGGACCTTGCGCCGGGTGAGCAGCCGGTAGTGGTCGTGCGGCGCGTCGGCCTGCGCGTACAGCCCGCCGGCGAACACCACGCCGGACACCTGCTGTTCCAGCAGCAGCTGCACATAGTCGGCCTCGGTCACCCCGCCCTTGGACTGGGTGCACAGGACGGGGGTGAGGCCCTGCTGGGCGAGGGCGCCGCCGATCACCTCGGCGAACGCGGGGAAGATCGGGTTCTGGAGCTCGGGCAGCACCAGGCCCACAAGCCTGGCCCGCTCGCCGCGCAGCTGCGTCGGACGCTCGTAGCCGAGGACGTCCAGCGCGGTCAGCACCGACTGGCGGGTCGCCTCGGAGACGCCGGGCTTCCCGTTCAGCACCCGGCTGACGGTGGCCTCGCTGACACCAACCTTCTTCGCCACTTGAGCAAGTCGTCGCGTCATGCGCGCAAGGCTAACGCAATTTTTGCGCTGTGCTTGCGTAGAGGTCGGGCCGACGCGGACGGGCCGACGCGGGCCTGGGGCGGACCGCCTGTCCAGGGATGCTCACCTGTGACACAGACGAGACAGGGGATCGACTGACTCGCCTTCGAACGTGCTCGATAGTGTCTACGCAACTGCAGGGGAACGCGCATTTAGTCAGAGCCACCATCTTCCCCGCAGGTCAGCGCCCAGCACCGGGCGCCGAGAACCAGGAGGGGAGCCATGTCACACCCGAGGCCGCCCGAGAGCCCCGGCAGCGCCGGGCCGTACGGGCAGCAGCCCCAGCATGGGGGGTGGCAGCAAGGTCAGACGCCGGGGCAGGCACAGGGCCAGGGCAGCGTCCCGCCGCCGATGCCACCGGCACCGCCGTCGATGCCACCGGGTGCACCTGGTCCGCCCGGCGCCCCCGGTCCCCACGGCTTCCCCGGTCAGCAGGGTCCCCCCGGCATGGCACCCGGTATGGCCCACGGCATGCCGCACGCGCCATTGCCCCTCCCCCCGAAGAAGAACACCGGCCGCACCTGCCTGAGTGCCTTCCTCGGCGTCGTCGGCGGCCTCGCGCTGCTGGGCGGCGGCGCGCTCACCGCACACACGTTCTCCAACGCGGCCCAGGACGTGCCCAACCGCAGCGGCTACGGCCCCACGATGTGGCGCAACCTGCCGGCGGAGAAGCTCTTCCCCAAGACCCTGGGCCCGAAGATGAACTCCCAGGCCGGCGCCACCGACCCCAAGCACGCCGAGTGGCACCGCGTGGGCATCTTCCAGAAGACCGGCTGCGCCGACTCCCTGACCGGGGCCACGCTGGCCGAGGCGAAGAAGAAGGGCTGCAAGGCGGTGCTGCGCGCCACCTATGTGGACCCCACGGGCAACGTCCTCGGCACCGTCGGGCTCATCGTCCTGCCCGAGACCGACTCGGCCGAGGAAGGAATGGCCACCTTCTTCGACGCGGAGAAGGAGAAGCGGAATCCGAAGCCCGGCGTGAAGGCCATGGGCGTTCCGCGCACCATCGCCGCCGGCTGGAAGGACGGCAACCGCAACGGGTCCGAGGGCCTCCAGGCCACCAGCTTGGACATGTCCTACGCGTATGTGGCCACCACCGGCTCGGTGGACGGCCGCAAGGCCGGGCACCTGCCGGGCGAGTGGGGCGAGACGAGCCTCGACGCGAAGTCGGACCGGGGCCCGTGGCGGGAGGCCGCCGCATCCCTCGCCAACGATCTGAACCTGTACCACGGCGACCTGCTGCTGGAGGAGACCTCATGAGTATCCGGCGCATCGGCACCGCCGTCACTGCCGCCGGCCTCAGCTCGCTGCTGTGCGCGGTGGCCGCCACCCCGGCCCAGGCCGACACGCCCAGCAGCTGGGAGTCCCAGGCACTCGGCCTCTCCTCGGCGCACCGCACCAGCCAGGGGCAAGGCGTCAAGGTCGCCGTGCTGGACAGCGGCGTCGAGAAGGACCACCCCGCGCTCGCGGGCAAGGTGACCACCGGCCCCGACTTCCTCAAGGACGGCCTCCAGCCGGGCGATCCGCGCTGGGGCGGCCACGGCACCGCGATGGCCTCGGACGTCCTCAAGGTCGCCCCGAAGGCCAGCATCCTGTCGGTGCGGGTCATCGACGACAAGAAGGAGCACGAGGGGCTCCAGTCCGGGCCGAGCCCGGTCGCCAAGGGCATCAACTACGCCGTCGACCACGACGCCGACGTCATCTCCATGTCGCTGGGCGGCGACTCCTTCGGGAGCAGCTTCAACGACGAGGACACCGCGGCACTGGCACGCGCCGCCCACGCGGGCGTCACGGTCATCGCCTCGGCGGGCAACGACGGTGACATCTTCAACGACTCCTCCTACCCCGCGGGCTACCCCGGCGTCATCGCCGTCGCCGCCGTCCAGAAGGGCGGCAGCCGGGCGGAGTTCTCCACCGTGCGGAGCTACAACACGGTGGCGGCGCCGGGCGTGGGCATCGTCAGCGCGAAGAACACCGGTGGCTACGCGGCCGTCAATGGCACCTCGCCGGCCGCCGCCCTCACCTCCGGTGTCGCCGCGCTGCTGCTCGCCAAGAACGACAAGCTGCGGCCGTACCAGGTCCGTGAGCTGCTCGCCAAGACGGCGGCGCACCCCTCGGGCGGATGGAACGCGCTGGTCGGGCACGGGCCGGTCAACGCCGCCGCCGCGCTGCGGGCCGTCGCCAAGTCCCCGGCCGACCGGGCGGCACCGAGCGCGTACAAGGGCAAGGAGCACCTGGCCTCCCCGGACGGCACCTCCCCCATCCAGCACCCGGAGATGGAGACCATGTCCCTGGTGGTCGGGTTGAGCGCGGCGGGCGTGGGGCTGCTGATGGTGATCGGCGCGATCCTCGTCAACCGCGCGGGCCGCCGCCGCGGCGCGAACGCCACACCCGCGCCGGCCGGTCCCGGGCTCCCGGGCCCGCGGCACTGAGGCTCCTGGGCCCGCGGCACTGAGCCGAGGCCCACACGGCAGAAGCGGGCAGGAGCGGAGCGGTTTGTGACGCCGGAGCACAGGCTCCGGCGTCACAGCCGTTCAACGCCGGATCACTTCCCGCCGCCCCCCGTGTCCTTCCCGCTACTCGCCGGGTCCTTCTCGCAGGTGGTGTCCTTCGCCGGGAGGGTGCCGGTGCGCAGGTAGTCGTTCACCTGCCGGTACACACAGCGGTTGGGGTACATGCCGTAGACCCCGTGCACCTGCGCCTTGAGGGTGATCAGACGCGAGTGGGGCATCTTGCGGTGCAGGCCCTGGCCGTTGCCGTAGGACGTCCGCGGGTCGCCCGTCGCCTGAACGATCAGTCCCGGCAGGTCATTTCCGCTGGTCACGGGTTTCTCCAGCGGCTTGTTCGGCCACAGCGCGCAGGGGCTCACGCCGTTGAACACCGGCCCGTAGAGCGGGCTTCGGGCGCGGCTGCGCTCCACGTTGCGGCGGTACCAGGACAGGTCGTGGGGTGCCTCGCGATCGGCGCACAGCAGGGCCAGCTGGAGGGAGTTCTGGTTGTCCGCCTCGGCACTCGGCTTGTCCAGCGCCTCCACCAGATCCTCCGTAGGCTCGACGGGCCTGCCCAGCGAGGCCTCGTGCAGGACCTTGATGTTCTTGCCCGCCCGCTCGAACTCCCTGTCGTCGGCCATCATCATCGCCAGCGCCTGCGGCACCTGCTGGCCGTCTGCGGTGTACTTCCCCACCTTCAGCGGCTCGCGTGCCGCCTGGCGTGCGATGCCGTCGACCGTGGCGCGCACCTCGCGGGGCGTGTCGCCCAGGCCGTAGGTGCCGTTCCGCCGGGCCGCCCATGCCGACCAGGTGTCCAGGAATTCCTCGTTGGCCCGGGTCGCGTCGCGGAAGGCCTCCACATGCCAGCGCGCCGGGTCGAGGGCGCTGTCCAGCAGCAGCCGGTCCACGCTGCCGGGGAACATCTTGGCGTAGGCGGCGCCGAGGTAGGTGCCGTAGGAGATGCCGAAGTAGGAGGTCTTGCGCTCGCCGAGGACGGCACGCAGCAGATCCATGTCGCGGGCTGTGTTGCGCGTGGTGAAGTGCCGCAGATACGCCATGTCCTTGCCGTAGACCCGCTGACAGCTGTTGACCAGATCGGCCTCGTAGGCGGTCTGGGCGCGGAAGCCCTTCTCGTCGTACCCGGCCGAGCGCAGCCAGTGGCCCTTCGTCCCGCAGTGGAGCGCGCTGCTGCGGCCCACGCCGCGTGGGTCCATGCCGATCAGGTCGTAGCGCGCCGCCAGCTTCTTGCCCATCGCGGGCTCGTCCATCAGCGGCATGTCGAGGGTGATGCCGCCGGGGCCGCCGGAGTTGTGCATCATCAAGCCGATGCGGTGCTCGGTGTCCTTGGCCTTGATACGGGAGAAGCCGATGGTCAGGGTGCGTCCCTCCGGCTTGCGGTAGTCCAGCGGCACGCGTATGCGCGCGCAGAGCGCCCCGGCCGCGTCCAGTTCCTTGACGCCGCACTTCTCGTAGTGGGGGCGCTGGTGGACGAAGCGGCCGAGCGCGGCGGTCTCTTCGGCGGTCTTCGCGCTTCCCCCCGGGTCCGCGCTCTTCGTGGCACTCGCGGGGCGCGTCGTATCGGCCACGCCGCCCTGGGCCGTGAGGGGCGGGGCGGCGAGGAGCACGGCCACTGCCAGGGCTCCGGCGGTCGCGGTGCGGTACAGCGTCGCTCGTCTCATGACGGGGTGTCACCTTCCTGTCGCGGGGATGTCCGCGGGCCGCGCGGGACGTGCCGGAAGATCCGCTCGACGGTGTCCACCACGGCCTGCGAGGCGTCCTCGGCCGGTGCCAGCTCGTTGACCGCGATCAGTACGGCTCTGCCGTCGGCGGTGATCCCGCCCCGGGTCCTGGTGCCCGCGACGCTGCCGCCGTGGCCCCAGTAGCCGGTGGCTCCCGTGCCCTCGCCGAGCGGGTAGCGGGCCAGGCCCAGTCCGTAGGCGGCGCCGCGCGCGATGTCGGCGGGCAGGGTGTGCTTCATCTGCGCGAGCTGTGCGGGCGGCAGCAGCTCGCCGTCCAGCAGCCGCCGGTAGAACTCCGTCAGCTCCTGTGCGGTGGATATCAGCGCCCCGGCGGCGCCGATCACGGAGGTGTTGATGAAGGTGACCTCGCGATGGCCGCCGTCCTTCGTCCGCTGGTACGCCTTCGCGTGCGGCCCGCGCAGCCGCTGTTCGGGCCAGCGCGGCCAGTAGGTCTCCGCCAGCCCGAGCCGCGCGATCACCCGCCGCCGCACCTCGTGCTCGACCGGGCGCCCGGTGACCCGCTCGATCAGCATGCCGAGCAGGAGATAGCCGAGATTGCAGTACGACCACCGCTCGCCGGGCGGGAAGAGCGGCGGCTGGCGCAGCGACTCTGCCACGACGCGCTCGGCCGTGTGGTGGCCGGGAGTGTGCTCGTCGAACTCCTCCGCGAATTCGGGGAGCCCGCTGGTGTGCTGGAGGAGCTGGTGCACGCTGATGCGGCGGCCGTCGTTCCCTCCCCCGCGCACCACGCCGGGCAGATAGCGCTCGACGGGCGCGGACAGCTCCACCTTCCCGGCGGCGACGAGCTGCAACAACGCGGTGGCCACGAAGGACTTGGTGTGGCTGGCTATGCGCAGCCGGGCCCGGTGCGGATACGGGCGCCCGGTGGCCAGGTCACCCGCGCCGGCCGACACCTCGACGACCCGTCCGCGCGCGTCGGTGATGACGGCCTGGGCGCCGGGGAGGTGCTGCTCCGCGACGAGCCCGGCCAGCGCGCGGCGGACGGCTTCGGTGTCGACGCCGCCCTGACCGGCACCGACCGCGGCAGGGGCCCCGGCGCCGGACGCGTGCGGGAGTGCCGTACGCGGGGCGGCGTACGCGGTGCCCGTGGCGCCCGTCGCTCCGGCCAGCAGCGGGGCCGCGGCCAGGAGAGCCGAACCGCGGGCGAAGCGCCGTCTGCTCAGCGACGCCACCGGCGCCCCGGACGGAGGCGACGGAGGCGACGGGGGCAGTGAGGGAGAGGGCGGGCGGACTGTGGCCATGGCACCCGGGGGTGCCGACGGATTCCTCGTCATGGGTCACAAGGATTCCGTCGGCACCCCGCCCCGACCATGGAGCCCGCCCCCCTCCTGAAGCAGGGGCACCCCTCCCGCAAAAGGTAGAGCGAGCACCATTGCACCCCGACCGGCGGGCTACGGAACCATGCGCAGCCCGTCCTTGGCGGCGCCCCTGCTGAGCACGACCTTGCGGATGGAGGCGTATGCCGTGTCCTGCTGGCTGTCGCCCGCGCGCCTGCTCTCCTTGGAGGCGAGGTTGACCAGGGTGAACCGGGGCTCGTTCGCCATCATGAAGGGCGTGAACCCCGCCTTTTCGACGGTCCATTCACCGTGGCCGCGCTTGGCGGGAGGCGCGAAGCGGAAGCGCGCCGCGGTGCCCATGCTGCCGCGCGGGTCGTTCATCTTGCCCGCGATCTGGTCGCCCATGCCGTACACGACCCAGGTCCCGTTGACCTTCTCGTACGCCTGCGGCACGTGCGCGTGGGTGCCGATGATCAGGTCGAGGTCACGGCGCCCGCCCGAGCGCGAGGCGGTGAGCTTCTCGGCGACGGAGCGCTGGAGGGAGTCGGGGTCCTCCTGCCACTCCGTGCCCCAGTGCACGCTCGCCACGACGACATCGGCACCGGCTCGGCGGGCGGCACGGGCATCCGCGATGATCTGCTTGGGGTCGATGAGGTTGACCAGCCACGGCTTCCCCTCGGGCACCGGAATGCCGTTGGTGCCGTAGGTGTAGGCGAGCTGAGCGACCTTGGCGCCGCCGGCCCGCAGCATCGCCGGCCGCTTCCGCTCGGCGGCCGACCGTGCGGAGCCCACGTGCTCAAGACCGGCCGCGTCCATCGCCTTGAGCGTGCGGCTCACACCCTCGGAACCCGCGTCCAGAGTGTGGTTGGACGCGGTCGAACAGGAGTCGTAGCCCGTGTCCTTGACGGAGCGCGCGAGCTGCGGCGGCGTCTTGAAGAGCGGGTATCCGGTGAACGGCCCGCCGTCGGGCCCGTAGACGGTCTCCATATGACAGATCGCCAGGTCGGCGCCGCGCGCCATGGGCTTGGCCCCGGCGATCATCCGGCGGAAGTCGTAGTCCGAGCCGCCCGCGTCGGAGCGGGCCTGCCGGATGATCGAGTCGTGGACCAGCAGGTCGCCGGTGGCCACCAGCGAGAAGCCGCGCGCCGCCCGCTTGCCCCGGTGCCCCTGGGGCAGGGCCCGGCCGTGCTTGCCGGTCTCCCCGCTTCCCTGCGCCGCGGCCCCGCCGTCCTTCTGCTTCTCGTGCCCGGTCCCGGTGTACTTCGGCCCGCCGTGCTGCGGCGGCTGGGACGAACTGCCACAGCCGGCGAGCCCTCCCAGCAGGGCAGCAGCCGCCACCGCGCCCGCCACGCGGCGGGTGGCGGCCGAGGGCCGGGATCTGTGGACGGCGCGTGTTCTCTGACGGTGCTTCACGGGGCACTCCAGGGGGCTCAGTCACAGGAACCGGTCAGATAAGTGCGATAAACGCACTGGTTGCTCAGCGATCCCCGCTCTTGACCCGCCACACCGCGGATACCGGCCATACGGCCCAGAAGGTGCACCCGGTAGATCGTTCGATGTACCCGCGGATCATCACGCGAGACGAGGCCCCGGCCCCTTCGGAAACCGGAGAATGAGCAGGTGAGCGGGGGCGGCAGGACAGGCAGCCCCGTCGGGGCGCGCTTGGAGCGGGCCGCCTCGGCCGCGCGGTGCGACTCGGCAGCGCGGGCCGGGTCACTGCGCGGTCCGCTGTGACCATGCGGGTCGGCGGTGGGGGCGGTGGCGGTCGGTGGGGACGACGGGGTCCCACCGACCGCCACCGCCCCATCGGCCCCGCCGGGGCCACCGAGCGGTCGGCGCGACGGGCGACGCGCCCGCACCCGTGTCCACGTTCCCGATCGCATCCACGTCGGCGCCCGCGCCAGGAAGCCGGGCACGGGCGCGCTTCGGCACCCGGCGCCCGCTCACCGCGGACGACCCCTGACGACGACCCCTGACGGAGGAACACGTGACCGAGCTTCATTCCAGGCCAGGGCGCGCGGTGCGGCGCGCGGTGGCCGCAGCGCTGACGATGGCCGTGGCGCTGGGCGTCGGCACCGGGGCCGGGCCCGCGCTCGCACGGGGGCTGGGCCTGGGCGCCTCGGGTACGGGCGGGCGGCTGGTGGGGGCCGGGCTCGTGGCCGTCGTCGCCGTGCTCCCGGTGCTGTACGCACTGCGCCGCTTCGGGCTGCCGCCCGCTCGGGCCGGTTTCGGGGGCGCGGGTGCGAGCGTCCGCGCCCTGCTGACGGGCGTCGGCGTGACGGGCGGGGCCGCCGCGCTCGTGCTGGGGCTGGGCACGGCTGCGGGCATGCTGCGCTGGGCGCGCCCCGACCTCGGCACGCTGGCCTGGTTCCTCGTCACCAATTCGGTGATCGCCCTGCTCCTGGAGGCCCTGCCGGAGGAGACGACGCTTCGCGGCTTCGCCTGGTCCTCACTGCGCGCGTCCTTCGGCGGCGGGATCGCGGCGCTCGGGACGACGGCGGTCTTCTTGCTGGTCCCGGGGACCTCGACGGTGGTGGGCGCAGGGGCCGCGCGGCTCGTCGGGGACAGCGACGGCCCCCGGATCGGCCTGGTCCCCGAAGGGCAGCACCCGGCGGACTATCTGGTCCTGCTGACCGTCTTCGGCCTCACCCTGGTCGCGGCGCGCACGGCCCTGCGCCACGCCCCGCTGTGGACGGCGATCGGCACCCACCTCACCTTTTTGACGGTCAACCGTATTGCCCTGGAGGGCGAACGACGTGGCGCGGGCTGGTCGGCCACCGACCTCTCCCCCGAGGTCCCGCTGCTGGTTCCGGTCTACCTCCTGCTGGCCGCCGCCGTCTTCCTGGTGCTGGGACGCAGGACGCGGCGCGCCGACGCCACCGTCGCCGCCAACGCCAACGCCAACGCCACAGCGTCCCGCGCGACCGCTCAGCCGTGGCTGAGGGTGTAGCGGAACAGGGTGCGCAGCGTGGTGTGGGTGGCGGGGGGCAGGCCCGCCTCGTCCAGCCGGGCCAGGGCCTCTGTCAGCTGCCAGGCGGAGATCTCGTGCGCCGCCGCCCGTCCTCCCGCGTGTTCGATGAGCGCGACCAGCTCGTCGGGTGGCGGAGGGCAGGCGGGGCCGCCACCCAGTGATTCGGCCAGGGTGCGCGCCGCCGGGTTCCCGGCATGCAGTGCCGCGATCAGCGGCAGACTGGGCCCGCCCTCGCGCAGCCCGCTCATGACCGGCTTGCCCGTCAGCGACGTACCCGACCACAGGTCCTCGATGTCCCGGGACGCGCGCCAGGCGATGCCCAGGTGGTGGCCCGCGCGGGTCAGGGCCGTGACCATCCGCTCGTCCGCGCCGCCCAGCAGCGCGCCGCCCGCCAGCGCGCACTCCAGCAGGGCGCTGCTGCGCGCCGCGGCAACCGCCGCGTACTCCTCCACGCTGACACCCGCTGGTGCCCTGCGGCGCAGGGCGAGTTCGGCGGAACGGCCCCCGACGAGCCGGGAGGTCGTACGGGCGGCCAGCCGCAGCGCGGCGGTTCCGTGCTCGTCCATCGCCAGCAGGAGGCGGTGCGCGGCGCCCAGCAGCGCGTCCCCGGCGAGGATGGCCCAGCCCGTCCCGTACACCGCCCACACGGCGGCGCGGCCTCGCCGCAGCGCGTCGCCGTCCATCACGTCGTCGTGCAGCGCCGACCAGTTGTAGATGAGTTCCACGGCGGCGGCCCCCGGCAGCGCGGCGGCGACGGCCTCTTCCGCCTCGGCCGTCCCCGCCGCGGCGCGGGTGCCCGCGCTCGCGGCGTGCAGGGCCAGCGCGGCACGCAGGCAGACGCCCGGGGTGACCCCGTGGGTGGGGCTGCCGTCGGGCTGGGTCCAGCCGAAGTGGTAGCCGCACACGCGGCGCAGCTCCGGCTGGAGGGTGCCGACGACTTCTCGCAGGACCGGTTCGGTCCGCTCGTTGGCGTGGTGCAGCAAGGAGGGGGCGACGGGCACGGAAAGTGGAGCGGTGGCCGTCGCTGACGCGGCGAAAAGGTCCTGACTCGTCATGGCGGAGCGGCTTCTCCCTTCTCCCGGAGCGGGGCGCCGGGCGCTGATGTGCGCGAAGCGTGGGGAGCGATGCGCTCTCCGTAATCGGCTTTCCCGCGCGACTGCCTCTCGACTCCCGCACTCGCGTCGTTGTCCGAAGCACATGGGGCGCAGGGGCCCGCACAGGGGGCGGGCCGGTGCCCGTGAGCCTGCCGCGCCCGCCCGCTGTGCGACCCGTCGAGGGCTGCCCGCCGTGCGACCCGCCGGGGACCGCCGCTGGGCGACCCCGTCCACCGCGCCGTGCGAGGGCCACATCCGGCCCGGACCAATCGGACCGGATCGAGCTGTGTGAGGAGGCCCCAACGGTGAAACCCGGGACCGGACGCTCCGAAAGCCCCGAATCCCGGGAGGGAGACATGACACAGGTAGAGGAATCCATCGAGGTGGCCGTCCCGGTCACGACGGCCTACAACCAGTGGACACAGTTCGAAGAGTTCCCCCGGTTCATGGACGGTGTCGAGCGCGTCGAGCAGCGCACCCCGAGGCTGACGCACTGGGTCACCAGCGTGGCGGGCGCCCGGCGTGAGTTCGACGCGGAGATCACCGAGCAGATCCCCGACGAGCGGGTCGCCTGGACCACCGTGGAGGGCGAGGTACGCCAGGCCGGGGTGGTCACCTTCCACCGGCTGGACGAACACCGCTCCAAGGTGATGCTCCAGCTCGAACACGACCCGCAGAGCATCACCGACTCGGTCGGCGACAAGCTCGGCTTCGTCACCCGGCAGGCCCAGGGAGACCTCAAGCGCTTCAAGTCCTACATCGAGCGGCGCGGCGCGGAGACCGGCGCCTGGCGCGGCACTCTCTGAGCGACGGCCGAAGGTGGGGCCGGGGCCCGTGCGCGCACGGGCCCCGGCCCCAGCAGCGAGCAGTACGCCGAGCCCTACCAGCCCTTACGAGCCGCTGCGGGCCGCGCTCGCCGGCTCAGGCGAGACCGGCATCGCCACGTTCGTGACGGGGAACAAGGGACCTCGTGGCGCCGCGCACCGAGGACCCAGCGACACCTACGAGGAACGGGTGCGCGGCCCGGGCTCGGGCCCGGACGGCCCCCCTGCGGCGGCCCCGCGGCGGCAGCGTCCCGCCCGCCTCGCGCACCGCCTCGCAGGCGGCAGCGATGTCCTCGGCGGGACAGGCGAGGTGCTGCCGCCCCAGGTCGCGCGGGAGCGCGGCCTCACGCTGGCGGGCCCCGGTACTCGAACAGTTCGATCCTGGCCCGTCCGGCAGGCGCGGCATGCGCACCGCGACCCGTTCGGTGCCCCACGGCACGTCCGAGCGCTCTAAAGACCGTGGCGGCCTCGATATCGGGCTCGGGGACGCCGACGTGATCAATTCCCCGGACCATTTTCCAGTGCGCTCCTTCTGCCTCCGGGCTTCTTCCGCTCCAGGAAGGCCGCGGGGATGAAGTCCCGCACGCGGGTGGGTTTCACTGGAGCGGCGTCTTCCTCTGGAGGGGCCGCCGGAGGGGCCACATCTCGGTGGAGAGGGCCGCTTCTCGGAGGGGCCGCTTCTCCCGGCGGGGGCCGCTTCCGCTAGAGAGGGAGGTGCGCCTGAATGATCTTTCCGCCGTTGTGCCTCAGCCGGATGGTGAGATCGCTCGCGAGGTGCCGGACGATCGGCCAGCCGAATCCGCCGTTCTCCGCCTCGTCAAAGCTGCCCGGCACGCGTTCTGCCGGAAGTACGGAGCTGGAATCCCCGACTTCGACAGTGAGGGTGCTGTGTGTGCAGCCGAGGTGGAAATCCGTCACTCCGCTCGCGTGCCGCAGCGCGTTGGTCACCAGCTCGGAGACAACGAGGAGCACGGTCTCCGTCGCCTCGGGCGAGGGCGGCGGGGAGAGGGTGGACAGAAAGCCGCGGGTGATCTGCCGGGCTTGAAAGCTGCTGCACAAGTAGGGGGCGTGGGTCATGGCGACTGCTTCCGCTTCACCATTTCGTATAGCCGTTGCGTTGTTCATCTGCGTCTCCCGTCTCCGCCAGGTGAATTACTACAGGAGCGGGCCAGAATCAGGCTGTCCCTGCGACTGCCGGCCTCTCCTTCCCACAGCCTGGCCGCGTATTCGTTGCCGTTCGCTTTTGGTGAACGGTGACGGTTTCCGCTGCCTCACCACGGGCCGAACGGCTCTGGGGAAATTGTCGAACGATGCAGTCTCAGTTACCCGGCACTTTCGTCTTCATGCATGCTCCGGAGCGGGCGGGATGCCGCCCGGAAGGAAGCCGCCAGGAGGGAGCGCCGCCGAGCGTCTCAGGAGTTGTGTGCGGCGGCACCGTTCCCCCTCGCGCGAACGGGAGGCAGGCTGTCTCTCACCGGGCGACAGCCGTACTTCATCCAGGAGTCCCTATGACGTCCCAGCAGATCTCCACCCCCGCGGAGAGTACGGCCGGCGCGGCGCAGGCCGGGCCCGGAGCCGGCTCCACCACGGTGAGCGGCGGGGCGCGCGGCGCGGACGAACCCGCCGCCACGCGTGGCAAGACCTCGATCGCGGATGTCGTGGTCGTCAAGATCTCGGGAATGGCCGCCCGCGAGATCCCCGGGGTCCACGACATGGGCGGCGGCCTCTCCCGCACCCTGGGGGCCGTCCGGGACCGCGTGCCGGGCGGCAGGCCGAATGTGCGCCGGGGCGTCAAGGTCGAGGTCGGCGAGCGCCGGACCGCCGTCGATCTGGACCTGGTGCTGGAGTACGGCGTGCCGGTCATGGAGGTGGCCCGCGACGTCCGGGAGAACGTCATCGCCGCCGTGGAGCGGATCACCGGGCTGGAGGTGGTGGAGGTCAACATCGCCGTCAACGACATCCACCTGCCCGACGAGGAGGAGACGACGCCGGACACCCGCGTGGAGTGAGGGTGACCTCTCTTTCACTCCCCCCTCCGGGCTCCCCGGGGCCTGGCCGGCAACTCACGGGGGCCGGGCGTCCCGTGGCCCCCACAATCCGTCACGAGATCTGCCCGGGACGTACGATCACTCTGCACGGGACCAGAGTGAGCTGTCCGAAAGACGCCGACATATACGCGGCGTCCCGCTCAGGGGAGGCATGTTCGCATGGCGTGGTTTGGGATACTCGGGCAGTGTGGGCCCGGAAACAGAAGATCGGCGTGACAAGCCTCATGGCACCGGCGCCTCGCCGGGGGACGGAGGAGGAGTGAGGTCGCGGGAAGACGACCGGCTGGCCATCACCCCGCTCACCGTCAAGGACGAGTGCGCGGTGCTGCGCTTCAGCGGCGAACTGGACCAGGGGTCGGAGCAGTTCTACCTCGACCGCATCGGCGCCGTGGTCGCCACGGGCTACCGCCACCTCGTCCTCGATGTGACGGCCCTGGTCTTCTGCGACTCCCGGGGCCTCAACTGCCTGCTCGCGCTGCGCTGGCTGCTGCACCGCAGGGAAGGCAGCCTTCTGCTGGCGTGCGTGGGGCGCCGGCTGGCCGCCGTGCTCTCACTGACGGGGAGCACCGAGGTGCTGCCGGTCTACTCCAGCGTCAGCCAGGCACTGCGCACCCTCCCCGCCGACCAGCGGCCCGACTGGCCGCCCACCGGCGACACCGCCCCGGGGATCCCGCTGCACAACCCCGAGCCGCTGGAGGCCGCCTGGCAGCGGGAGGACAACCCGCATCTGCCGCTGGACCCGCGCGCCCAGGACTGAGCCGACCGCCGAGTACCGGACAGGGCGCGCCGAGTTGTGAATCTTTCGTGCCCACCGCACGCATCCGCGCCGCAGTTCACACCGGGGCACCGTGATCGGCTTCCGATATCCAACTCACACCTGTGCGCGCAGAGTTATGCCCACAGCGGCCCTCCGGGCGCGGCCACACCATCCGGACCCTGGTGTTCCGTATCCCGGAGATCATCCGCCATGACGCTGTGTGACGAGATTCGGCGGGCCTCGCGTCACTCGTCCGCCCCCGAAACCCCCCACGCCCAGGGCCGTCTGAGGGGCCCTCACCTCTCGGGGGCATGTCCGGGGGGCATGTGCGAACGATGATCACATGCAGCTATGCTGCGACGGGCTCGGAGAGTTGGGGCGGGCATCGCCCCAGGCCACCCCTGACCTGAAGCCGCCTCGGGTCCGCGTGTACGGCGGTCCCGACGGCTTTGTCACGGTGCCAAGCATCCCTTGTCCTGACGTGATCTCCCGATGATTTGAGGATGCTGATGGTTCGTAGTGAATCGTCACCCGGAGGTATACCGTCGCGCTCCGTCGCGGCGTGGGCGGTGCCCGCCGTCGTCACGGCCGTGGCGACCGCGGTCGCCGCGGTGCTGGTACCCGAGCAGGCGCGCGTCGCTGTCGCGCTGTGCGGCGGCGTCGCCACGATCGCCCTGGCTCTGCTCACCGCCGAGGTGGCCCGGCGCGGAAGGGCGTTGGAGGCGCTGCGCGCCGCCAACGAGGAGCGCGTGTCCGCGCTCCAGTACCGGCTCGACCTCCAGGAGGCCAGCACGGTACAGCTCTCCAAGGAGCGGCTTCCCGAGGCGGTGGCCCGGCTCCAGGAGGGCGAGTTCGCCGAGGACGTACTGATGTCCATGCGGCCGGAGGGCCAGGGCCTCAGCCCGCAGTTCCAG
This sequence comes from Streptomyces sp. NBC_01775, assembly GCF_035917675.1. NCBI lineage: Bacteria > Bacillati > Actinomycetota > Actinomycetes > Kitasatosporales > Streptomycetaceae > Streptomyces > Streptomyces sp. NBC_01775. The sequence goes on from NZ_CP109104.1 coordinate 1,521,235, forward strand.
GCCGCGCACGAGGCGCTGCTGCGCTCGGTCATCGACGCGGTGGGGGCCGAGGAGAGCATGCGGGACTCGGCGCAGCGCGGTGTGGTCAACATCGCCCGCCGGGTGCAGGCGATCGTCCACCAGCAGGCCACCGACCTGCGGGGCATGGAGGACCGGCACGGCCAGCGGCCCGAGTTCTTCGCCGACCTGCTCCGGCTCGACCACGGCACGGCCCTGATCGGCCGCCTCGCCGACAGCATCGCCGTCCTCGGTGGCGCCCGCCCCGGGCGCCAGTGGGGCAAGGCCGTCCCGCTCTACAGCGTGCTGCGCGGCGCCATGTCGCGGATCCTGGACTACCAGCGGGTCGAGCTGCACTCGGTCGCCGACGTGGCCGTGGTCGGTCCGGCGGTGGAGCCGCTCATCCACGCGCTCGCCGAGCTGCTGGACAACGCCACGCGCTACTCGCCGCCCAAGGCGCGCGTCCATCTGACCGCCGGCGAGGTGCACGTGGGCATCGCCATCGAGATCGAGGACGGCGGCGTCGGGCTGAGCGAGGAGGCGCGCGCCCGTGCCGAGCGCATGCTCAGCGAGGCGCGGGCCGGGATCGACCTCAACGACCTGGGAGAGTCGCCGCGCCTCGGGCTCGCCGTCGTCGGCCGGGTCGCGCAGGCGTACGACTTCCAGGTGTCCCTTCCGCCGTCCGCCTACGGCGGTGTGCGCGCGGTGCTGTGTGTGCCGAAGAACCTGATCACGACCGCGCCCGCGACCGGCAGGGCCCACGGCATCGGCGCGGCATCCGGCCCCCGGCAGGCGCCCCGCCCCGGGCGCGAGTCCTCGGCGCCCGCCGACCCCCGGGCGATCTCCGCGTCGCGGCCGGCCGAGCCCTGGGAGGAGCCGCAGGTACCGGCGGTGGAAGCGCCCAAGGCGGCACACTCCACACCGGATGCCGCGTCCGCGCAGGACTTCACGCTGGCCGCCCCGGCAGGCCCGGAGACGGCCCAGGCCCATCCGGACACCGCGCCGACGGCGGGGGAGACGGCGCGGGCCCGGGTCCCGTACGCCGGACAGGCGGACTTCGCGGCGCCGGACGGCGCGGCAGGTCCCCCGCCCGACGAAGACGAGGAGGCCCCGCCCGTGACCGAACGCACGGCCGGCGGGCTGCCACAGCGGCGCCGCCGCAGCCCCGACCCCAGCGCCCGTGGGGCCTTCGGAACACAACGCCCGGTGCCTCAACCGGGCCCCGCCGCCACCGCGTCGGAGGAACCGGCGCCCGGAGTGTGGATGGCCGAGTTGCAAAGTGGACTGTCCGGCGGAAAGCCGAAGCCGACGCCGACTCGCGGTAGTAGCGACACGTCAGACAAGGATGAGTAGCCGATGGAACAGCGCGCGGACATGGACTGGATGCTTAAGGATCTCGCCGAAAGCGTCCCGCAGACCCGGCACATCGTGGTGCTGTCCTCGGACGGCTTGTGCATGGCCCGGTACGACACGGACATGGACGCCGCCGACCGGCTGGCGGCCATCGGCTCGGGTCTGCAGAGTCTCTCCGTAGCGGTCGCCTCCGAGTTCCCGCACAGCGACGGCCGGATGCGGATGGTCGTGATCGAGGTCAGCGGCGGCTTCATGTATCTGATGGCCGCGGGCTCCGGTGCGCACCTCGCGGTGCTGGCCGACGAGGGCGTGGACGCGGGCCTGGTCGGCCAGTGCATGCGCGACCTGGTGGCCCGGATCGGTGCCCACCTGACCAGCCCGCCCCGCAACGACGGACAGGTTCCGTGAGCGAGTCCGACGGGGTCTGGGACGGAGGCAGCCCGGAGCGGCTGTATGTGATCACCGGCGGGCGGGTCGACTCGTCCGAGCAGGCGGGTCTCGACCTGGTGACGCTGATCGTCTCCCTCCAGGAGCCGAAGGTGGGCATGCAGCCCGAGCTGGCCCAGATCCTGCGGATCTGCCGCTCGCCGCTCTCCGTCGCCGAGATCTCCGCTTATCTGGTCCTCCCCCCGAGCCTGATCAGCGTGCTGCTCACCGATCTGCTGGCCGACGGACGGGTCGAGGCCCGCTCGCCCGACCCGTCGCTCCCCGACATTGCACTGATAGAGGCGGTAATCCATGGACTCGAGAAGCTCTGAGACGGTCGTCGGGCCTCGGAGTGAGGACCGGCTTCCGTCCTCCGCCGCCTCCGCGGTCAAGATCGTGATCGTGGGCGGATTCGGAGTCGGCAAGACCACCCTGGTCCGCTCCGTCAGCGAGATCAGGCCGCTGACGACCGAGGAGACGATGACGCAGGCCAGCGCCGGCGTCGACTCCCTCGCCGGGGTCGAGCGCAAGACCGCGACGACCGTGGCGATGGACTTCGGGCGTATCAGCCTGAGTGACGAGCTGGTGCTGTACCTGTTCGGCACACCGGGCCAGCAGCGCTTCTGGTTCCTGTGGAACGGCCTGTTCGACGGGGCGTTGGGCGCGATCGTGCTGGTCGACACCCGCCGGCTGGAGGTCAGCTTCGATGTGATCGGGCGGCTGGAGGAGGCCGGGGTGCCCTTCGTGGTGGCCGTCAACGCCTTCCCCGATGCCGTCTCCTACCCCACCGAGGAGCTTCGGGCGGCGCTCGACCTGCCGCAGAACGTCCCGATCGTCACCTGTGACGCGCGCCTGCGCGAGTCCAGCCGGGACGTGCTGATCTCCCTGATGCGCTACCTGCGTTCCGTCGCCCTGGCCCCCGAGCCGAGCTAGTTCCGAAGCCGGCGCGGTTCCCAGCCCGGACGACGGCCCGGCCCCGAATAATTGTTCGGGGCCGGGCCGTCGCCGTGTCAACTCCCCCGCCATGGGGGATGGTGTCGCGCCCGGTGGCCGGCGCGGGGCGGGTGAGGATGGACGGGTCTCAGCCCCGCACCTAGGAACGGGCCATGGAGCAGCAACAGGAACCGGGCACGGAGCAGCCGAAGTCCCTGTCCAACCGTGCCTTCCTGCTGTGGAGCCTGGGCCTGACCCTGCTGGTCATCGGGCTCAGCCTGGTGGCGGGCTCGGAGGTGCGGCTGATCGGGCTGCTGATCTTCCTGCCCGCCGTCGCGTCGAGCGTGGGCACCGTACGGCAGACGGTCGCCGCCTCGTGCTGGGCCACGACGGGCGCGGTCGTCTCCACGGCCCGGGCGCCCCAGTACCGGTTCGACGACGGCGTGCTGCTGGTGGTGCTCACCGCGCTCTTCTCGGTGCTCGCCGTCTACGGCTGTCACTGGCGGGTCGCACGGGAGCGGGAGGTGCTGCGGCTGCGCTCGGCGGCAGCCGTGGTCCAGCGGCACATCCTGCACCCGCTGCCCGAGCTGACGGCCCAGGCCCTGGTGGAGGGCGTCTACGAACCCGTGCAGGAGGACAAGCTGTTCGGCGGCGACATCTACGACGTCGCCGACACCCCCTACGGCACCCGGGTCCTCATCGGCGACGTACAGGGCAAGGGCCTCTCGGCGGTGGGCGCCGTCTTCGCCGTCCTGGGTGCCTTCCGCGAGGCGGCACACCGCGAGCAGACGCTGACGGGGCTGGTGGAGTCGCTGGAGACCTCCGTCGTCCGGCACAACGCCTACGCGCGCAGCTCGGGCGAGCCGGAGCGGTTCGTGACCGCGCTGGTGCTCGGCGTCGACGCCGTGGACGAGGAGACGGCCCAGGCCGTCAACTGCGGCCATCTCGCGCCCTATCTGCTGGGCCTGCCCGGCGGCCCCCAACAGGTGCGGCCCGGTGCCGTCAACGTGCCGCTGGGGCTGGCCTCGCTGGTCGCCGAGCCGCGCACCGCCGGCTGGTTCACCTTCCCGCCCGGCACGACGCTGCTCCTCTACACCGACGGGCTGTCCGAGGCGCGGGGCGAGGGGGGCACCTACTATCCGGTGGAGCGCCGGCTGGCCGAGCTGACCGGCCCCGGCGACGGCTCGGCCCTCTCCCCCGGCTCCCTTGTCCAGGCGCTGTGGGAGGACGTGCGCGACTTCAGCCGCCCCCAGCAGCAGGACGACCTCGCCATCCTCACCGTCCACCGCTCCCCCACGGCAGAGCGGGTCTGACGCGCCGAGCGCGCCGTGTGCGGGTGGCGCCGGCCGTCACAGCGCGCCGGCCAGCAGGCTCGTGCCGAGGGCGGCCATGGTCGCGGCGATCAGGATGTCCAAGGTCCGCCAGGCGGTGGGGCGGGCGAAGAAGGGGGTCAGGAGGCGGGCGCCGTAGCCGAGCGCGGCGAACCAGCACACGCTGCCCAGTACGGCGCCGAGGCCGAATTCCCAGCGCAGGGCGCCGTGCCCGGCGGCCAGCGAGCCGAGCAGCAGCACGGTGTCGAGATAGACGTGCGGGTTGAGCCAGGTCAGGGCCAGGCAGGCGAGCAGCGCCCGGCGGGGAGAGCCGGCGCTCGCGCCCTCGGTGGTCATCGCCGACGGACGGAGCGCGCGGCGCGCGGCGAGAGCGGCGTAGCACAGCAGGAACCCGCCGCCCGCCAGCCCCGCGAGGGTCAGCAGGGGCGGCCAGGCGGCGACCGCGGCGCCGATACCGGCGACGCCCGCCACGATCAGCACCAGGTCCGAGGCGGCGCAGACCGCCACCACGGGAAGCACCGCCTCGCGTCGGATGCCCTGACGCAGCACGAAGGCGTTCTGCGAGCCGATGGCGACGATGAGCGAGAGGCCGGTGCCGAATCCGGCGGCCGTCGAGGTCAGAGCAGCTGTTCCCATGCGGACGACGCTAGGAAGCGCACGATCATAAGTACAGTTATGGTTTCTCACGTAACTTAAGTAGTGCTTAAGATTGTGCCTATGCCAGTCTCCGACCTTCCCCTTGATCAGGTGCGCACCTTGCTGGCCGTGGTGGACGAGGGAACCTTCGACGCGGCGGCCACGGCGCTGCATCTGACGCCGTCGGCGGTGAGTCAGCGCGTCAAGGCCCTGGAGAGCAGGACGGGCCGGGTGCTGCTGACGCGGACCAAACCGGTGCGGCCGACCGATTCGGGCCAGGCCGTGGTGCGCTTCGCCCGGCAGGTGGCCCGGCTGGAGCGGGACGCGCGCGCCGAGCTGGGGGCCAGCGGCCCGGACGAGCCGGCGCCGGTGCCCGTCGCGGTGAACGCGGACTCGCTGGCGACCTGGTTCCTGCCCGCGCTGACGCGGGTGCCCGAGGAGCTGCGGCTGTGCTTCGAGCTGCGCCGCGAGGACGAGTTCCACACCACCGAGCTGCTGCGGGAGGGCGTGGTGATGGCGGCGGTGACCTCCTCCGCCGAGGCGGTGGCCGGGTGTTCGGTGCGGCGGCTGGGCCGGATGCGCTATCTGCCGGTGGCCGCGCCCGGGTTCATCGGGCGGCACCTGCCCGGGTGGCCCCGGGCGCCGCTCGGGGAGCTGCTGCCGCAGGCGCCCGTCGTGGTCTTCGACCGGCGCGACTCCCTCCAGGACCAGTTCGTCCGCGAGCTGACCGGTGGTCGCGGCGCCGGGCCGCTGCGCCAGCACGTGCCCACCTCGGAGGGCTTCGCCGAGGCGGTCGAGGCCGGGATGGGCTGGGGGCTGGTGCCCGAACCCCAGGCCCGGCCGCGCCTGCGCGCGGGGACGCTCGCCTTGCTGGCGCCGGAGCGCGGCAAGGATGTCCCCCTGTTCTGGCAGCAGTGGAAGCTGGACTCCCCGCCCCTGGCCGCCACCACCGAGGCGGTCCTGGCCGCCGCGGCCGAGTCGCTGTATCCCTGACCGGGCCCCCGACGCCCGCCGTCCTCCGGGGGGGGCGCCCCGTAACATCCGTGTATGAGACCAGCTTTCTACAGCGACGACGACCTGGAGCAGCACTCGCTGGGCCGCAGGGTGCGGGACGACGGGCAGCGCACGGCCTTCGAGCACGACGTCGACCGCATCACGTACTCCACCCAGTGGCGGGCGCTGGCGGGCAAGAGCCAGGTCGTGGCCAGCGGGGAGCTGGGCGCGTACCACACGCGGCTGACCCATTCCATGAAGGTCGCCCAGCTCGGCAGGCGGATGGCCGAGCGGCTGATGCGCGAGTACGGCGGGCCCGATCCCGCGCTGGTGGAGGCGGCCTGCATGGCGCACGACATCGGCCATCCGCCCTTCGGGCACGCGGGCGAGACGGCACTGCGCGCCACCATGGACGAACTCCGCTTCGCCGAGGGCTCCCTGGACAGCTTCGAGGGCAACGCGCAGACGCTGCGGGTCATCAGCTACCTGGCCGCGCACAAGTACGCCGGCCACCGGGGGCTGCACATGACGCGGGCCTGCATGGACGCCTCCGTCAAGTACCCGTGGGAGCGCGCCCCGCTGGACCGGAGCGCGCTGCGGCACGCCAAGTGGGGCGTCTACGTCGCCGACCGGGAGACCTTCGCCTGGCTGCGGAACGGCAGGAGCGACACCGAGGTCCCCGTCGAGGAGCAAGTGATGGACTGGGCCGACGATGTCACCTACGCCTGCCACGACGTGGAGGACTTCTACCGCACCGGCCTCATCCCCCTGGCCGCGCTGTTCCCCTCGGACGGGGTGGCGGGCGCCGAGACAGCGAGGGAGACCACGCGCTTCTTGGACTACGTGGAGGCCAAACAGCGCGCCGAGGGCAACGGGTTCGACCGTACGGGCGCCCACGAGCTGCTCGCGGATCTCGGCAAGCGGCTGGCCTCCGCGCCGTACGCGGCCACCCACTCCGACGCGGTCGCGGTCAACCGGCGCACCTCCGACCTCATCGACTACCTCACGCGCGGCATCACGCTGGAGGTCTCGGGAGAGGCGGCGATCCGCTACGGTGCGCGGCTGCACGTTCCCGCCGGACTGCGCGCGGCCTGCGACCTGTTGAAGGAGCTGGTGTGGTGCTACGTCATCGACCGCCCGGCGCTGCGCACCCAGCAGCACGGCAAGCGCCGCATCGTCGGCGAACTGCTGCGCTGGAACCACGAGTCGCCCTCGCTGCTGCCGCCGGAGCGCGCCGAGGAGCTGGAGTCGCACGGCGACACGCTGCGGGCCTCGGCCGACCACATCGCCTCGCTCACCGAGGCCCAGGCCCTGGCGCTGCACCGCAAGCTCTCCGGGACGGGGCTGGGCTCGGTCAGCGACAACGTCGTCCTGTGAGTGCCCTGCGGCGCGGGCCGGTTGAGAACGCGTTATCGTCGGCCCGGACGATCGGAGGGAGGATCGCGCGATGACACCCGGCCCGTCCGGCACACCCGGCGCATCCGGCCGGGGCCGCCTTCTCGCGGTGAGCGATCTGCATGTGGGGGTGGCGGACAACCGTCCCCTCATCGAGTCGCTGCGCCCCTCCTCCGAGGAGGACTGGCTGATCGTCGCCGGGGACGTGGCGGAGGTCGCCCGCGATGTGGAGTGGGGCCTGCGACTGCTCGCGGACCGGTTCGCCCGGGTGATCTGGACGCCGGGGAACCACGAGCTGTGGACACCCCGGCAGGACCCCCACCAACTGCGCGGCACCGCGCGCTACACACACCTGGTTCAGCTGTGCCGCGAGATCGGGGTGGCGACTCCCGAGGACCCGTATCCGGTGTGGCGGGGTCCTGGCGGGCCGGTGGCCATCGCCCCGGTGTTCGTGCTGTACGACTACACCTTCCGGGTGGCCGGCACGGCGACGAAGGAGGAGTCGCTGGCCCGCGCCTACGAGGCGGGGGTCGTGTGCACGGACGAGTATCTGCTGCACCCCGACCCGTACCCCACCATCGACGCCTGGTGCGGGGCGCGGGTGGCCGAGACGCGGCGGCGGCTCGACGAGCATGACCCGCAGGTCCCGCTGGTGCTGGTGAGCCACTGGCCGCTGGTGCGGGAGCCGACCTCGGTGATGTGGTATCCGGAGTTCGCGCAGTGGTGCGGTACGGAGCTGACGGCCGACTGGCACACGCGGTACAACGTGGCGGCCTCGGTCTACGGCCATCTGCACATCCCCCGCACCACCCACTACGACGGCGTCCGCTTCGAGGAGGTCTCGATCGGATACCCGCGGGAGTGGCGAAGGCGGGGCCATCCGCGCGGCCTGCTGCGGCAGATCCTCCCCGAGCCGCCGCAGGAAGCCGAGTCCGCGAAGGCGTAGCGGTGCCGCGCCGCGGGCGGGCCCCCGGGCCTCAGCGCTTCGGCCCGCGCAGTTTTCCGGACAGCCGGTGGGCGGCCAGCAGCACCCCGGCCGGGAGAGCCAGCGCCGACGCGACGGCGTACGCCAGCGCCCCGCCCGACGGCTCCGGCCCGAGGGTGCCGCCCAGCGCGAGCGTCAGGCCGGTGACCGAGACCAGCGCGGGCGCGGTGTACCAGAGCGCGAAGACGAACGCGCTCGGGTCGCCGAAGGGCGTCGAGAGGCCGAGGAACAGCAGCTCGGTGCGCACCGGACCGCGCACCGCCGCGAGGATCGCGGCGGCGGCGAACGTCAGGGCGCACAGCGGCATCAGCGCCAGCGCGCGCGTCCCGCCGTTCAGCGCGAACGGTATGGCCGCGAGCAGCGCGAGCAGCGCCCCCGCCAGCGCCGGTACGAGCGCGTGGTGCAGCATCAGCGTCGCGAAGCGGAAGGGCGACCAGGAGGAGCGCCGCAGGTCGTCGGCCTCCAGCCGGGCCGGTTCCGCCAGCTTGCCGACGGCTAGGTAGCCGAGCAGCAGCGCGGCGGCCAGCAGCACGGTCCGGCCGCCCGCCGAGTGGAGCGAGGCGGCGAGCCCCGCGCCTCCCGCGCCCGCCCCCGTCCACAGCGCGGCGCCGGCGAGCCTGCCGGGCGCCCGCAGGAGGGCCACCGCGTCGCGCCACACCACCACCAGGTGCCGGTGGCGCGGAATCGGCAGCAGCCTGCGCCGTGCCCGGCCCCCGTGCCCGCCCACCGCGTCGGAGACCGCGAGCCGGGCCGCGCGCAGCTCGATCGACCACAGCACGGAGGCGACCGTCGCGGCGGTCGCTGCCCGCACCCTCAACAGCCTGGTCGGAACGCTCGCCGCCACCACATGGGCGTGCCAGAGCGCCGCGAGGGTGCCGGCCACCAGCAGCGCGACCGCCACGGGCCAGGCACCGGCCGCACCGCTCGCCGGGCCGCCCGTCGCGTGCACGACGGGCGCCGCGGCCCAGCCCCAGGGCCCGGACCACAGGAGGAACGCCTCCAGCACGCCCAGGCGCCGTCCGGCGGCGGCCGTCGCCGCCTGCGCGGCGAGCGCCATCAGGAGCAGCACCGCGCAGGGCGTCAGGGCCCGCACCCGGCGTGCCGACGAGGGGTGCCGCTCGACGCGGAGGGCCAGGGCCGCGGCGAGCAGCGGCAGGCAGACCCCGGCGGGCAGGCACAACGCGAGCGCCTCGCCCAGCGGCGTCAGCCCCGCCAGCCACAGCAGCGCGGACCCGACGGCGGCGCAGAGCACACCGGCGGCGAGCGCGAGGGAGGCGGTGAGCCGGAAGGCCGGACGCAGCACCCGGGCCCGGTCGACGGGCTGGCCCAGCAGCCAGGCCACGTCGGGGCGCGGCACGATCACGGGTCCGCGCCACAGCGCGTCGCGCGCGGCGGCCAGCGCGAGGGCGAGGGCGAGCAGCACGAGGGCCGAGGGCAGTGCGCGGCGGAGGGCCTCCGCGGTGTCGCCCTGCGCTGCGGCGTATTCGAGCTGCCGCGCGAAGCGGTATCCGAATGTGCTGCCGTATCCGAGGACGAGCAGGAGCACCGTATAGCCGGCGAGGCCCAGTTCGCGGTTGCGCCTGCTGCGGTGGCCGCGGCGCAGCTCGCGCAGCCGGCGGAGCGTCTCGGGGGTCCGGTCGGACTCGGGGGTCCAGGCCGCGTCGTCCTCGGCCTCGCCCTCGCTTGTCTCGGCGTCGTCCAGCGCCCCCTCCGGTATCTCCCCGGGCGCCTCGGAGGCCGCTTCCGTGGCTCGCTCGGTCACGCGAGGCCGCCGTGGGGGTCGAGGATCGCGGCGGGTTCACCGGCCGCGATGACCTTGCCGTCCTCCAGGACGACGACGTGATCGGCCACAGCGTGGACGAGTTCGGCCTGGTGGGTGGCGAGCAGCACGGCGACGCCGTCGTCCTTCTCGCCGTTCAGCAGCTGGGCGAGGCGTGCGCGCGCGCCGGGGTCGAGGCGCTGTTCGGGCTCGTCGAGGACGAGCAGATCGCGGGGCCGTACGAGCGCGGCGGCGAGCATGAGGGCCTGGGTCTGCCCGGAGGAGAGGGCCGAGGGCAGGTGGTGTGCGTGCCCGGCGAGCCCCCGGTCGGCCAGCACCTGGCCGATCCACGCGTCGGCACCGGCGACGTCGTGGGCCACGGTGATCAGTTCGAGGTGGTCGCGCACGGTCAGGTCCGGGTAGAAGGCGACGGTGTCGCCCGCGACGGCGACGCGGGCCCGCACTTCGGGGTCGTCCTCGTCGACGGGCCTGCCGTCGAACAGCGCCTGCCCGGTGCTCGGCAGGTCCCGGCCGACGGCGATGCGCAGCAGCGTGGACTTGCCGGAGCCGTTGTGTCCGAACAGGGCGGTGCACGTTCCCTCGGCCACGTCCAGGTCCAGCGGGTGCAGTGCCTTCAGCTGTCCGTAGGCCCTGCTGACCCCGCGCAGCCGCAGCAGCGCACCGCTCTCCTCCGCGCCGCCCTGGCGCCGGACGGCGGGGCCGGGGCCGGGCCTAGTCACGGTGGCGGGTGTACACGGTGATGTCCTTGCCGAGGAAGGTGTCCTGGCGGGAGGGGGCGAAGCCGAGGCGTTCGGCGACGCGGGCCGAGCCGGTGTTGGCGGGGGCGATCATCGAGGTGAGGTAGGGGACGTCGAGGTGGGCGAAGCCCCACTCGACGCAGGCGCGGGCCGCCTCGGTGGCGTAGCCGTGCCCCCAGACGGCGGGCCGGAGGGTCCAGCCCGCCTCCACCTCGTCGAACTCCTCCCAGTGGTTGAGCCCGCAGCGGCCCAGGAACTCCCCGGTCTCCTTCAGTTCGACCGCACACAGGCCGTGCCCCCGGGTGGCCCACTGCCGCTCGATCCCCGCGAGCCGCTCGCGCGCCTGCTCGTGGGTGAAGGAGGGCGTGAACCGGTGGACGCGGGGGTCGGCTTGCAGTTCGACCAGAAGGTCCGTGTAGTCCAGGGTCAGTGGCCTCATGATCAGCCGCTCCGTGGTGATCACCGCATCGGGCCGGCTCTCGGGGGAGTTCATGGGCGCCATGCTCTCAAACGGCCCCGGAGCGGCCTCGGGCGGTCGGCAGCGGCCTCGGACCGCCGGTGGAAGGTGCCGTCAGTTGAAGGTGTCGGGGTCGGGGCCGGTGCGCAGGCCCTGGTCGAGCGCGGCGATGGCGTCGATGTCGGCGTCCGTCAGCTCGAAGCCGAAGACGTCGGGGTTTGCCGGATGCGCTCGGGGGTGACCGACTTGGGGATCACGACGTTGCCGGTCTGGAGGTGCCAGCGCAGCACGACCTGGGCGGGGGTGACGCCGTGCCGCGCGGCGATCGAGACGAGCGCCTCGTCCTGGAGCAGATACCCCTGGGCGAGCGGGCTCCAGGCTTCGGTGACGATGCCGCGCGCGGCGTGGAACGCGCGCAGCTGGGCCTGCTGGAGGCCGGGATGCAGCTCGATCTGGTTGACGGCCGGCACGATGCCGGAGTGCTCCAGCAGCCGCCGCAGGTGTTCGGTCTGGAAGTTGGAGACGCCGATGGCCCGGGTGCGGCCGTCGGCGAGCAGCTCCTCGAAGGCGTGCCAGGTGTCGAGGTAGGTGTCGCGGGCGGGCAGGGGCCAGTGGATGAGGTAGAGGTCCACGTGGTCGAGGCCCAGCTTGTCCAAGGAGGCGTCGAAGGCGGCGAGGGTGGCGTCGTAGCCCTGGTCGTCGTTCCACAGCTTGGTGGTGACGAACAGCTCGTCGCGGGCCAGCCCGGAGGCGGCGAGGGCCTGGCCGACGCCGCGTTCGTTGCCGTAGACGGCGGCGGTGTCGATGCTGCGGTAGCCCGCTTCGAGGGCGGTGCTGACGGCGTCGGCGGTCTCGTCGTCGGGCACCTGGAAGACGCCGAAGCCCAGCTGCGGCATCGTCACGCCGTTGTTCAGCGGTACGTCGGGGATCGAGGGCATGGGTGATCCTTTCGGGGCGGATCGTGATTCGTGGCCGGTCGTGAGGCGGGCTCTCCGCCATGCGGCGGCTTCCCCGCACGAGGGTGGGCGGGACGGCGTCGTCCACGCGCGGTGCCGCGCCGGAGCCGGCGGAGGCGCGCCCGGATGCCGTACCCGCACGGACTCCCCGCACGGACTCCCCGAGTCACTTGCACGCGCTGAATACATGCAATCGCACTAAAAGTGCGCGGTCACGACACCGTTCTCGTCACGGCCACGGTGCGATCAGCGCAAGGCCCTCGGCGGCGGCGCGGCCTTGGTACGACGCGCGGGCCGTCGCCGACCGGTGCCCACGCAGACGGTGTTCGCCGCGACGATCACGACGATGGCCAGCGACGACGCCAGGTCGAGACGCTGATCGAGGACCAGCAGGCCGACCAGTGCGGCGAACACCGGATTGACGCTCATGAAGACCCCGAAGAAGTGGGCGGGCACCCGGCGCAGGGCGAGCAGGTCGGCGAGGAACGGCACGGCGGAGGACAGCGCGCCCGCCGCCAGCGCGCACAGCAGGGCACCGGGGGTGGGCCGGTGAAGCCACAGGACGACGATGCCGACGGGCAGGTAGAGCAGACCGGAGACGGCCGCGGCGGCGGCCGAACCCTGCACTCCGGGCAGGCGCTCGTCGACAGCCCGGTTGAGCAGGATGTAGCACCCCCAGCAGAGGGCGGCCAGCAGCGCCAGACCGATGCCGGGGTAGTCGGTGCTGGGGCCGGGACGGGCGAGGACCACCACCGCCACGGCAGCCGAGAGAGCACAGACCAGATCGGTACGGCGGCGGGAGGCCATCAGCGCCACCACGAGCGGGCCGAGGAATTCCAGGGTGACCGCGAGACCGAGCCCGATCCGGTCGATCGCCGCGTACAGCGCCAGGTTCATGGTCGCGAACACCGCGGCCAGCCCCAGCACAAGCCGCCACTGCGCGGCGGTGAAGGAGCGCAGCCTCGGCCGGCCCGCGCCCATCAGCACCACGGCGGCCACCCACTGGCGCACCGCCACCACACCCACCGGCCCGAGGACCGGAAAGGCGAGCGCGGCGATGGACGCGCCAACCTGGTTGGACAGGCCGCTGCCCAGCATCAGCGCCATCCCCGGCCAGCGGGGAGAAGGTGCCTGGGCCTGGGCGGACGCCGTCGGCTCCGCGCGCGTGTCGATCGCCATGGCCCGACCATCCACCACACCGGCGCATACGAAAAATGCATCCGATGCCGTACCTATACGCTGGGCGCATGGATGGTCATCCGGAGCTGGAACTGCGGCACCTGCGCTGCCTGGTCGCGATCGTCGACACCGGCAGCTTCACCGACGCGGCCATCGAGCTGGGCGTCTCCCAGGCGGCGGTCTCCCGCACACTGCTCGCGCTGGAGAGGGTCCTCGACGTGCGGCTGCTGCACCGCACCAGCCGCACCGTCACGCCCACCACCGCCGGCGTGCAGGTCCTCGCCCGCGCCAGACACCTGCTCACCGAGGCGGACAACCTGATACGCGAGGCCACGATCGGCCACACCCGGCTGCACATCGGTCACGCCTGGTCCGCGATGGGCCCGCACACCGCCGAGTTCCAGCGCCGCTGGCACACTCGCCACCCCGACATCGAACTCCGCCTGATCCGCCACAACTCCCCCACGGGCGGCCTCGCCGAGGGGTTGTGCGACCTCGCCGTCGTCCGCACAGCCATCGACACCCGCCGCTACGCCCACGCCCTCGTCGGCCAGGAGCGCCGCTTCGTCGCCCTCGCCTCCGACGACCCGTGGACCAGACGCCGCAGCATCCGGCTGGCGGAGATCCGCGAGCGCACCGTGGCGGCGGACCGCCGCACCGGCACTACCACCTTGGACCTGTGGCCCGAAGGCGACCGCCCCGCGGTGGAGTACACCCACGACGTCGACGACTGGCTCGCCGCCATCGCCACCGGCCGCTGCGTCGGCGTCACCCCGCGGGCCACCGCGACCCAGTACCGCCGTGACGGCATCGCCTACCGCCCCGTGCGCGACGCCGACCCCGTTCCCGTCCACCTCATCTGGCGCCGCCACGACCCCCACCCCGCCACCCACTCCGCCGTCGCGCTGCTCGCCGACCTCTACCGTGAGCACGCCTGACGACAGAGCGGGGGGATCAGGTGCAGGGGCGGGGCTCCTGAGCAAGCGCCGGGCCGAGGCGCCCGGCGCGGCTCAGCCGCCGAGGCGGGTGGTGGCCTCCGTGACGAAGGCGGAGATCAGCTCCTTCGTCTCCCGCCGTCGCCGGTCCAACTCGGCGCGCTCCTCCGTCCTCGGCAGCTCCTCGATGGCGTCGAGGACGCCCGTCGCCCGCGCGCCCAGCGCCCCGTCGCTCAGCATCCGCACGCGGAACAGCGCCTCCTGTGCCTCGCTGCGCAGGTCGTAGGAGCGCGTCCGGGCCTCGCCCGGGTCGGCGGGCGGCGGGTCCTCGTGCTCGCAGAACCAGCGGTGCACCAGCGCGCGGCGGTAGTTGAGGAGGGCGCTGGCGTAGCGGCCGAAGACCTCCAGCCGCTCCTGCCGCAGCCGCTCCCGGCGGGCGAACTCCTCGGTGCGCGCGACGGTGCGCTGCTGGAAGGCGTGGGTCAGGCCCGCTCCGAGGAGTGTTCCGAGAACGGCTACGGCGCTCGCGATGACGGCTTCCACGCGGGCCAGTCGATCACACCTCGCTCAGCCGGTCACCCGGCCGCCCGCACCGGTCCCTCAGCCGGTGAACGAGGCGAGGAGCGCGGCGGCGAGTGCCGAGCGGGTCACCATGCCGGAGACGGTGGCGTGTTCGGAGCGGGCGTGGGCGCCGCCGCCGACGGCGCCGAGGCCGTCGAGCACAGGAGTGCCCGCCGACTGGGCGAAGTTGCCGTCGCTGGCGCCGCCGACCGAGGCCTCGCGCAGGTCGAGCCCCAGGGGCGCGGCGCAGCGGTGGGCCAGGTCGTAGAGGGCGGCGACCTCCGGCGTCCGCTCGAAGACGGGACGGTTCCAGCCGCCCGTCAGCGTCAGGCGCGTGCCCGGCAACGCGGGCTCCAGGGCGGCGAGCGCGTCGGCGATCCGGCGCTGTTCGTCCGCGTGGGCGACCCGTACGTCGAGGTCGGCGACGGCTTCGCCGGCCGTGACGTTGCTGCGCGTCCCGCCGTGCAGGACACCGACGTTGACGCTGGTACCGGCGTCGTGATCGGCGAGCGCGGCGAGCCGCAGGGTCTGGTGCGCCGCCTCGTGGACGGCGCTCGCGCCCGCCGTGGGGTCGAGTCCGGCGTGCGCCTCCTCGCCGTGCACGGTCAGCCGGAAGAGACCGACGCCCTTGCGTGCCGTCTTGAGCGCGCCGCCGTCGGCGCTCGCCTCGAAGACGAGCGCCGCGCGGGAGCGGCGGGCCTCGGCGGCGATCGCCTCGCTGGAGGCCAGGCTGCCCGTCTCCTCGTCGCCGTTCAGTAGCAACGTGCAGGCGGGGCGCGGCAGTCCGAGCGCGTCCAGGGCCCGCAGCGCCCACACCAGCTGCACCAGCCCGCCCTTCATGTCGAAGACGCCGGGCCCGCTCAGCACGTCGCCCTCGCGGGTGAAGGGCCACTCGGCGAGGGTGCCGGCGGGCCAGACGGTGTCGTAGTGGCACAGCAGCAGCAGGGGCGGCTCAACTCCGCGCTCCCCGGGCCCGGTTGCCGCGTACCGGCGCAGGAGGATGTCGCCCGCGCCGTCCCTCGGGAGCAGTTCCTCCTCCTGCGGGGCGCCGAGCGCGTCGTCCAGCCAGCCTCGCAGCCAGGTCAGGCAGGCCTCCAGTGCGGCGGGGTCGTCACTGGGGCTCTCCAGCGCGGTGTAGGCGGCCAGATCGGCGACCATGTCCTCCTGGCGCGCCTCCAGCCAGGTGTGCACCTCGCGGGTCTGCTCCTCGGTGAGGAGGGCGCGTCCGGGGAGGGCCGGAGCCTCCCGCCGGCCGCCCTCTGCGAGCCGGTCGAGCGCGTCGAGCCGGGATTCGGCCATGCGCTCGGGGTGGCCCTCCAACTCCCTTAGTCCGGCTATCACTTCGCGCAGTACGGGGGTCCCGACGCCGGCCTTGGCCGCCTCTTGGAAGACGGTCTCGTAGTGGGTGGTGACCTCGACGGGGCGGTGGCGGACGGCCAGGTCCCGCCAGATGCCGCTGCGGTCCTTGGCCTGGGTGCGCAGCCACGCGGTGAGGCGGCCGGCGGCCTCCTCGCGCTCCCCCCTCCCGGCGCCGGCGCGGAAGGCGAGGGCCTCGAACGCGTCGAAGGGCTCCAGCCGGATACCGAGCGCGTCCGCGACGTCGAAGACCTCGCGGGCCGCCGCGTACATCGCCGGGCGGTGCCGGTCGATCAGGTCGGCCATCGCGTCGTCGGCGAGCGCGGTCACGGCGAGCATCGCGCCGAAGCCCGCCTTGGCCCACAGATAGCCCTCGACGTTGTCGCTGGCCACGGCCCCGGTGCCGGGACGCAGGACCTCGACCAGCTCCCGGACCCGCTCGCCGGCCGGGGCGCCGCCCACCTCGCCGAGCACGAGGGCGCCGGGGCCGCCGTCGCGGATGACGCCGGGGCTCTGGACGTCGGCGAAGATGTTCACGAACGCGGCGACGGTGCGCTCCGCGCCGATGTGCTGGGCGATCAGCGGCTCGTTGAAGCCGTTCTGCACGGACACGACGAAGCCGTCCGCCGCCAGGCGCGGCGCGATCCAGCCGATCGCCTTCTCGGTGGCCTGTGCCTTGACGGCGAGCAGCACCCGCCGCAGCGGCGGCCCGTCGAACTCCTCGGGGGTGCGGGCGTCCACTTCCACCACGTCGCTCCCGCCGTCGGGGCGCAGCACCCGCAGTCCGTGCGCGCGGAGGGCGGCGACGTGGGCCGGGTCGGCGTCGATGAGGGTGACGGGACGCCCGGCGCGGACCAGCGCGTGGGCGAGGGTGCCGCCGATGGCACCACCCCCGACCACGATGATGACGTCGGAGACGTCAGAGGTCTCAGAGGTGTCGGCGGTCATGCGAAGGTCCTTTCTCTGCGCGGGCCGCGGTGCTGCGAGTCGCGGTGCTGCGGGAGTCGTACGAGTGGTGCGAAAACCGTGCGGGCCCCCGCTCGGGGACGAGAGGTGTGCCGTACGCGGAGGGGGCGTACCGACCGGTCGTCGTGCGCGGAGGGCGTACCGACCGGTCGTCATGTGTGGAGGGCGTGCCGACCGGTCGTCGTGCGCGAAGGGGCAGGTCGGCGAGATCAGCCCCGCGCGTGGGTACCGCCGGAGGGCGAGGGGACGGGGTCATCCGCCGCCTTTGGCGGCCACAGCCTCGGCAGGTGGCTCGCGCCGGTGCTGGAGCCGCCGTCGACGCGCAGGACCTCGCCGGTGATCCACGCGGCGTCGGGCCCCGCGATCCAGCGGACGGCGCGCGCGATGTCGGCGGGGGTGCCGGGGCGGCCCAGCGGGTTGGCGGAGACGGCCGCGGCGTATTCCGGCGCGACGGGGTTGACGTCGCTGTCGACGGGGACGAAGCCGGGGCTGACGGCGTTGACGCGGATGCCGTGCGGGCCGAGTTCGAGGGCCGCCGCACGGGTGGCCGTCTCCAGCGCGGCCTTGGTCGCGGCGTACGGCCCGCCGCCGGGGCGGGCCCGCAGCGCGGCACCCGAGGAGATGTTGACGACCGAGGCGCCGCGCCCCGACGCGACGGCCCGGCGGGCGAGTTCGGCCGTGGCGAGCACGGGGGCGCGGGTGTTGAGCGCGAAGAGCCGGTCCCAGCCGTCGGCGGTGACCTCCAGCATGTCGATCGAGGGGTAGGCCCCGGCCGCGTTGACCAGGATGTCGACCGGGCCGTGGGCCTCCCAGGCGCGGGCGACGGCGGTGGCCGGGCCCTCGGCGCCGGCCAGGTCCACGGTGTCGGCGGCGGTGACGACGCCCCCTTCCACCGGGCGGCCCCCTTCCCCCGGGCGGCCCGCCTCCACCGAGCCCGTCTCCCCCAGTTCGCGTGCCGTCCGCGTCAGCCGTTCGCCGTCCAGGTCCACCAGCGACAGCACCCCGCCGCCCGGCCCCTCCTGGGCGAGGGCGCGCGCGAACTCCTCGGCCACGGCCCTGCCGATGCCGCGTGCCGCACCGGTGACCAGGACGTGCGGCGCCCCCGCCGCTGCCCTCTCCTGTCCGGCTGTGTCCTTCGCCGTTCCGGATGGCGCCATCAGTCGAACTCCTTGTCCTTGGTCTCGGGCATCGTCAGATAGACCACGAGCGAGATCAGCGAGGCGACCGAGACGTACAGCCACAGCCAGTCGCGGAGTCCGGCCTCGTTGAGCCAGGTGGTGAGGTAGGGCGCGGTGCCGCCGAAGAGGGCGACGGCCAGCGCGTAGGGCAGGGCGATGCCGGTGGCGCGCACCTCGGGCGGGAACTGCTCGGCCATGATGACCGCGCAGTTCGCTGAGTATCCGAGGATCAGCAGCATGCCGACGAGCTGGACGAGGAAGACGCTGAGGAAGCTGTCGCCCATCAGGTGCAGCAGCGGCCACGACAGCAGGACGAAGCCGCCGGCGAAGACCGCCATGGTCGGCTTGCGCCCCACCCGGTCCGAGAGCCGCCCCGCGAAGGGCAGCAGCACCACGAAGACGATCAGACACAGGGTCTGCGACAGCAGCGCCTGGTTGAGGGGGATGCCGGTGGCGAGGTTGGCGTAGGTGGGCAGGTAGTTGACCCAGATGTAGTAGGTCAGCGTCCCCGCGACGGTGATGCCCGCGACGCGCAGCGCCGCCGCCGGGTGCTCGGTGAACATCGCCTTGAGGGGGTTGGACCGGGACCGGCCCTGGCCGTGCGCCTTGGTGAAGGACTCGGTGTCCTCGACGGAGACCCGCAGCCACAGGCCGAGCAGCCCCAGCAGCCCGCCGACGACGAACGCGGCCCGCCAGCCCCAGGTGTGCAGCGCCTCGTCCCCCAGCAGCGAGGTGACGAGGGTGCCCAGCAGCGAGGCGATGAGCACCCCGCCACCGACCGAGACCTGCTGCCAGGACCCGGCGAAGGCGCGCCCGCCGGGGGCCGCCGACTCCACCAGGAAGGCCGAGGAGGAGCCGAACTCGCCGCCCGCCGAGAAGCCCTGCACCAGCCGGGCCAGCAGCAGGACGACCGGCGCCGCGATGCCGATCGTCTCGTAGCCGGGGGTGAGGGCGATGACGAAGGAGGCGCCCGCCATCAGCGCGATGGTCAGCGTGAGGCCCTTCTTGCGGCCGTGCCGGTCGGCGTAGGCGCCGAGGAAGGCGGCGCCGACCGGGCGCATCACGAAGCCGACGGCGAAGACCGCGAGGGTGGCCAGCAGGGCGACGGCACCCTCGGACTTCGCGAAGAAGACATCCGCGATGATCTTGGCAAAGATCGAGTAGAGCGCCCAGTCGACCCACTCGACGGTGTTGCCGATGGTCCCGGCGACGATCGCCTTGCGCTGGGACTTGGTGAGCTTGGGCGCCGGGCCGGTGGCGGCGGGCACCGCCGAGGGGGTGCCAGGTGTGTCAGGTATGCCGGATTTCATCGTCCGTCCTCCCCCGGGGTGCCGGTGAGCTGTGCGCGTGCGGCCTCCGCGAGCTGTGCGTGGGTGGCCCACCAGACGTCGGGGTGGCCGCCGATGTGGTCCAGCAGCTCCCGCAGGACCACCATCCGGGAGCGGTGCCCGATCACATGCGGGTGCAGGGTGAGCTGGAAGACGCCGCCGGTCCGGTACGCCTCGTCGAATTCGTCGCGCCAGATCTCCAGCACGTCGCGGGGCCGGGTGTGGGGGCGCACGGAGCCGTAACGGTCCATGGTGAAGTACGGCGCGTCGTCGCGGATCCAGTCGACGGGTATCTCGACCAGCCCGGTCCGGCCGCCTTCGGCCAGCACCTCGTAGGGCTCGTCGTCGGCCATCAGCGAGGAGTCGTAGGCGAAGCCGAGGTCGAGGACCGTGCCGAGGGTGGAGTCGGAGAAGTCCCACGAGGGGGTGCGGATCCCGGTGGGCCGGGTGCCGGTGAGGTCGGTGAGGGTGTCCAGGGCGCGGCGTATCAGGTCGCGCTCGTCCTCGGCGGCCAGCAGGGTGTTGCGCTCGTGGATCCAGCCGTGCACCGCGACCTCGTGACCGTCCTCGGCGTAGCCGCGTGCCTCGTCGGGGTGGAGCAGGGCCGAGACCGCCGGCATGAAGAAGGTCGCAGGGACGCCGCGCCGCCGCAGCAGTTCCCGGATCCGTACGGCGCCGACCCGCGCGCCGTACTCGCCCTGCGCGAGCCTGCCGGGGCTGGTCTCCCCGTCGCGCAGCGGGATGGTCTCGTGGTCGGAGTCGAAGGACAGCGCGACGGCGGCACGCGCGCCGCCGGGCCAGCGGGCCGGGGTGAGCGCGCGCCCGGCGCGTACGGCCTCGACGTGCCCGCGCCACACGGACTCGGGCCACTGCCAGGAGGGGGAGGGCGGCGGCGCGGACACGGGGGTACCGGGATCGGATGTCGGCATGGGACCTCTCCGGAGGAAGGAGGGAGGAAGGGGAGAAAGAGGAGGGGAGCGGGGAACGAGGCAGAGCCGAAGGAGGGGACGAAAGGGTCAGACGAACTGGTCCAGGCGCGTCCACGCGCCCTTGAGGGTGACCAGGTGGAGGGTGATGTCGGAGGCGACGAGACCGGGGAGGGCCCCGATGACGTCGTCGGTGTAGCGGAACAGGTCGGTGCGGCGCGGCAGCACCATGTGCCCGACCAGGTTGAAGCGGCCGGTGGCGGCGGCCAGGAACTTCGTCCCCGGATGCTCGGCCAGCTGCCGTCCGGCCGCCTCCAGACGGCCGGGCTCGATCGACAGCCAGAGCATGAACTCCGCCTCGTAGCCCAGCAGCGCCGGCTCGACCAGGGTGCGGAAGTGCAACATGCCCCGCGCGACCATCCGGTCCAGCGCGCGGGCGACACTGGACTCGCCGCGCCCGAGCGTCCTGGCGAGGGTGCTGACGGGCAGCCGTCCGTCCTTGGCGAGTTCGCCGACGACGGCGCTCTCCAGCTCGGTCAGCGGCGTCGGCGCCTGGTCCCAGCCGGCCCGCTCGTAGGGCAGGGTGCGCCCGGGGCGCAGGTCGGCCACGGCCTCCGGCGGGAGCAGGCCGGTGTCCCACAGCGCCGCCGAGGTGAAGGTGCGGATCACCGCGACATGTTCCGTGCTGGTGATCAGGTGCGCGCCCGGCAGATCGGTGTAGAGCAGGCGCAGCAGTTCCTCGTTGTCGTGGGCGACGAAGTCGACGATCAGGTCGGCCGTGCCCGTGACGAGGGCGAGGAAGCGGACCTCCGGGCGCTCGGCCAGCAGCTCCGCCAGCTCCAGGCCCTTGCCGGGCCTGGCCTGCACCCGTACGAGCATGGAGGAGCCCGAGCCCGTACGGTCCAGCTCGACGGCGCCGACCACGTGCAGCAGCCGACGCTCGCGCAGGGAGTTGAACCGGCGCTGTGCCGTCGATTCGCTCGTCCCCGCCCAGCGGGCGATACCGCTCCACGGCGCACGGCCGTTGAGCTGGACCGCCGCGATGATGCGGCGATCCAGCGCATCGATCATCTCGGCACTCGCTCGCGGGATCATGGCCGAGACGGTAGGCAGCGCGTCACACAGCCGTCAATGCCGGAATCCCGCAGATCGAGGTAATGGACTCGTGAAATCCCGCGCGTGAAGGGGATTGGCAGGGGATTTCCCCCATGTCGTGCGCGGGGTCGGCCGGAGTCCGGCCGTGCGGGATCCCGTCGCGGCGGGGTACGGAAAAGACCGGCGGGGTGCGGAGGCGGGAAGACGGGGCGGGGGTGGAGACGGGGCGGGGGTGGAGACGGGGCGGGCCGGGCATCTGGCGGAGCCCGTCGCCAAGAGCACCGGCACCGGCAGCACTCTGAAGAGCTAACGCTCAGCGCGCCTGCCGCCGGGCCGCGGGGCCGCCGGTCGATGCTGCTCGACGTGTCTGTCCGCACCCGCGCGCGAGTCGCGTGAGTGGTGCGGCACCTGCCACGCGTCTCTCCGGAAGGCGGTTCATTGCGATGCGGCTCACCCGTGCGGGAGGACCTGAGCCCCCGCTTGCCGAGTTGCGAGACGCCGTCGAGGAGGGGGTCGAGCGCTGGCTGGCCGCCTCCGGCGACGTGCGGCTGGAGGACGTGCACCGCTGGGCGCTGCTGCCCTCGGGCAAGCTGCTGCGCCCGCTGCTGCTGCTGACGTCCACGGGGGTGGTGGGCGGACGGTACGAGCAGGTGCTGCCGGTCGCCGTGGGGGTCGAACTCGCCCACGTGGCCAGCCTGGTGCACGACGACATCATCGACAACGACGACCTGCGGCGCGGGCGCGCCTCCGTGCGGCACCGCTTCGGCACGGCCCACGCGATCCTGGGCGCCGACTCCCTGTTCTTCGCCCTCTTCCAGCAACTCGGCGAGTGCCGCCGCCGGGGCGTGCCGAACCGGGCCGTCGTGGAGGTCATGGAGCTGCTGGCGCGGGCGGGCCGCGAGGCGGCGTCCGGCGTCGTACTGGAGATGGCCCTCAGCGGCCGGCCCGCCACCCCCACGGCAGCGGACGGGAACGACGGCCAGGCCCCGGGCAGGGGCGACGGCCAGGTCGCGGGCGCGGACGACGGACAGGCCGCGGGCGGGGACGGGGACGGCCAGGTCGCGGCCTATGTGGAGATGGTGCGGCTCAAGAGCGCCTCGCTCCTGCGCGCCGCCTGCCACGCCGGCGCCGTCCTCGGCGGCGCCACCCGGGCGCAGGCCGAGGTGCTGAGCCAGTACGGCCAGGCGCTGGGCATCGCCTTCCAGATCCGCGACGACCTGCTGCCCTACCGGCGCGGCCCGCGGCAGACCGACAAGCCGCCCGAGAGCGACCTGCGCAACCAGCGGCCCGCGCTGCCCCTGCTGCTCGCCCACCGCATGGGCACCCCCGCGGACCGTACGCTGCTGGCCGCGCTGGCGGACGAGTACGACGGGGCGGCGGAGGGCGAGGCGGGCGAAGAGCGCGCGCGGCACGAGCGCGTGCGCAGGCTCGTGGAGGAGACCGGCGCGCTCCAGGAGGCGCACCGCATGGCCCAGGAGCACGTGGACGCGTGCCATCGCGCGCTGGCCGCGCTTCCCTCCGGCCGGGACCGCGACCTGCTGGCCTCGCTCGCCGAACAGCTCGCGGCCGAGGGCGACGCCGGGAGTGACATGGGCTCTTCTCCGGCGGCGCGGACCGGTGTCCGCGCGAAGACCCCGCTGTCATGACGTACGACATGCCCCGGGGCGGGCCCGAAGCTCCTTGGTGGGACCGGAAGTTCGAGACCGGCAGGGCCGAGTACATCGACCGCCCGGACAGCGGCGAGAAGTGCCGCCGGGCGCTGCACGGCCTCGACCGCCTCCAGCGCCTGACGCTGGGCTACCGCACCGTCGCCCGGCACGCGCTCGCGCAGCTCGACGGGGTGAGCGCCCCGCGCGTCCTGGAGCTGGGCGCCGGGTACGGCCGGCTCGCGCAGCGGCTCCTCGCCCGCCACCCGACGGTGCGGATCACGGTGAGCGACGTCAATCCGCGCGTGGTCGAGGAGCTCGGCGCCGGGTCTCTCGGGCGGCACCCCCGGGTGACGACGGCGGTGCTGGACGCGACGGCCCTCGACGCGCCGGACGGCGCCTGGGACCTGGCGGTGTGCTCCACCACGGCGCACCACCTGCCGCCGGCGGGGGTGGCCGCGCTGCTGCGGGAGGGCACCCGGGTCGCCGGACGGCTGCTGATCGTCGACGGCTGGCGCTCTCCCCTGCTGCTCGCCGCCGCACCCCTGATGTTCCTCACCGGCGGCTGGGCCCACGCGCACGACGGCGTCATCAGCCTGCGCAAGGTCTACGGCCCCGCCGCGCTGCACGCGCTGGCCGAACGGTGCGGCGCGCCGGTGCGGCTGTGCACGCGCTTCGTCCCGCCTGGCTACCTCGTCGCCGTGGCGACCCGCCCGGCAGCGCGGCGGCCCGGAGCCGTTGAGCGTCACACGCCGGAAGGGACCCCGCGGGCCGGGCGGCCGACGGGACCACGGACAGGAGCGGAACGATGAGCGGGGCACGGCGCCGGGTGCGCACTCAGGTGGGGATCGTCGGCGCGGGTCCCGCCGGGCTGGTGCTCGCCAACGTCCTGCTGGCCGCCGGGATCGACACCCACCTCGTTGAGGGCCGCTCGCGCGCGGAGGTCGAACAGCGGGCGCGCGCTGGGCTGTTGGAACATCAGGTGGTGGAGTACCTGCGTGCCCAGGGGCTCGCGGACCGCCTCACGGCCGAGGGCACGCGGCACGGCTGGTGCGACTTCCTGTGCCTGGGTGAGCGGCTGCGGCTCGACTACGCGGCGCGCACGGGCGGCGCCCGGCACTGGGTCTACCCGCAGCAGTTCCTCGTACGGGACCTGATCGCGCGGCTGGAGGAGGCCGGGCACCCCCCTTCCTTCGCCCGGCCCGCCACGGCCGTCCACGCCACCCCGGACCGCGCCCGCGCGCGGGTCGAGTGCGCGGAGCTGACCGTCGAGTGCGACTACGTGGTGGGGTGCGACGGCAGGCACGGGATCAGCCGCGCCGCCCTGCCCGGGGGGCTGCGCGGCGAGCTGACCCACCGCTACCCCTACGACTGGCTCACGCTGCTGACCGAGGTCGACCGGCCGGTCGAGGGCGTGCTGTACGCCGTGCACGAGGACGGGTTCGCCGGGGTGGTGCCGCGCACCGGCGGGCTCGCCCGGGTCTACCTCCAGGTCCCGGCCGGTGACGAGGCGGCCAGGTGGCCCGAGGCGCGGGTACGTGAGCGGCTGCGCTCGCGGCTGGCCGGCGCGGCGGACGCGCTGCCGCACATCGGCCGGGTGACCGATTCCGGGGTGCTGCGCATGCGCGGCGCCGTCGGCCGGCACCTCCAGCACGGACGGCTGTTCCTCGCGGGCGACGCGGCGCACCTGCTGACGCCCTCGGGCGCGAAGGGCATGAACCTCGCCGTCGCCGACGCCGCCGACCTCGCCCAGGCGCTCGTCCGCCGCTGCCGCGACGGCGACGCGGCGGAACTGGAGACGTACACGCGGCGGCGGCTGGAGCACGCGTGGCGTATCCAGGAGTTCTCCGACCGGCTGTTGCGGCTGCTGCATCTGTCCGCGTCGGAGGTGAGCGGCGCCCCGTTCACGCTGCGTCTGAAACGGGAGCGGATCCAGCGCCTGGTCGAGCCGGGGCCGGTGGGAGCGGCCTTCGCGCAGGAGTACGTGGGCTCCGGCACCGCGGTCCCGGGCCCGGCGGCATCTGTCTCCCCTTCGTCTGTCTCCCCTTCGTCCCTGGTGGAGGCGGTCCGGTGACGACGGCGGTCGAGCAGGTCAAGGCGCTGTACGGGCTCTCGCGGGGTACGCAGGCCGCGTTGAGCGTGGCCCAGCCGCTGGTCGGGATGCTGCTCGCGGACACCGAGCCCGCGCCGGGGCGGCTGGCGGCGGCCGTGGTGGGGGCCTTCGCGGGCTTCTTCGCTGTCTTCGCGGCCAACGACCTGCTGGACGCGCGCCTGGATCGCCGCCGCCCGGCAAGGGCGGACGGTCCCGGGGCGCCCGACCTGGACGGCGCCGGGGCCCGGCATCCGCTGGCCGAGGAGCGGCTCTCGTTCGCGGTGGCCCTGGCGTGGGTGCTGGGGCTGAGCGCGGTGGCCCTGGTGGTGGCCGCCGCGCTGAGCTGGGTGTGCGTGGTGCTGTTCGTCGCGGCGGCGCTGCTGGAGGCCGTCTACTGCCGGCTGGCGACGGTCACCGCGTACAAGTGCGTGCTGAGCGGGGTGATGGTCGCGGTGGGGGCCTCGGCGGGCTGGTTCGCGTTCACCGACCGCGTCGACCCGCTGCGGCTGGGCCTGTTCGCGCTGTGGCTGGCCGCCTGGGAGGTCGGCGGGCGCAACATTCCCAACGACCTGGCCGACCTCGCCGAGGACGCCCCGATGGGCATCCGGACCGTGCCGGTCGTCCACGGGCCCCGGCGGAGTGCGGTGCTGGCCTTCGCCCTCCTCGTCGTCGCGGCGCTGGCCGGCTACGCGCTGGCCGTGGTCGCGGTCGGGTCCTTCGGCACGCCAGGGCTGGTGGGCACGCTGCTGGCGGGGGCCTTCACCCTTGTCCTGCCGGGGCTGCGCCTGCTGCGCGCCCCGGATTCCGGCCACGCCCTGTCCCTGTTCAACCGGGCCAGCTTCCACCCTGTCTGCGTCCTCGTCGCCTTCACCGCGGCCCTCGCCCTGAGCTGACGTACCGTCACCCCGTCGCGGAGGGCCGCGGCCCGCGTTCCCTCGTCAGGCGCCGAAGCGCTCGACCAGCTTCTTCATGGTGTCGAAGGCGGGCTTGGGAGCGTAGTCATCGGTGGTGAGCCCGAACTGGTGGAACAGGCCCGGCTTCGCGCTGTCGGCGTCCCGCAGCGCGAAGTGCGTGTAACCGCTCAGGTGGAGCTGCTTCGAGTGGGCGGCGATCACCTCTGTCACGGTCTCGACGACGTCGGCCTGCCGCTGCGGGGGCCGGTCGGGTCCGGTGGGCCAGCCGTGCTCGGTGATGTGCAGCGGCAGGTGCCCCAGCCCGGCGGGTGCCAGCACCGAGTCGCGGTGATGGCGCAGCAGTCCCTCGACGGCGGACGCGAGCTCGGACGCGGCGACGGGCTGGAAGACGTCGGGGAAGAAGTCCAGACCCACGTAGTCCAGATCGGCGATGAAGTCCTTCCCGCCGAGTTCGGTCAGGCCGGTGACGAAGGAAGCGGCCGGTCCGAAGAGGGGCGTGGTGTTGAACCCCACCCGCAGGTGGGTGTGCCCGAGTTCGCGTGCGCGCGCCTTGGCGACGGGCACCCCGCGGACGATCGCCTCGCGCACCTGCGGGTAATAGCCGTCCAGCACCGGGTTCGTCGTGAGGTTGGGCTCTTCCGTCACTTGCAGCGTGCTGGTGATCGCGCCGTACTGCTCGACCAGTTCGCGCAGGAAGTCGCAGTAGCCGTCGACGTTCCCGGCGGTCGATTGGTACTGCGCCACCAGGTCCAGGCGGCGCTCCCCTACGGCGTACTGGGCCGCGTCGGCCGGTGTCGCGGTCGCGTGGGGGTCACCGAGGCGGGTGGCGTCGTCGAAGCCTGTGTAGGCGCGCACCAGGAACGGGCGATCCGGCCGGCCCTGGAGGCGGTCGAGCGCGCCCGACACGAGTGCCGGGTCGTCGGGCGGGCCGTCGGTCAGGCCCCCGGCGTCATCACCGGTGATTCCGCCCGGGTAGATCCCGAAGAGCATGCCGTCATGCGCTGTCAGCGTCACGCGTTCGTTTCCTCTCGGTTCGGCGTTCGAGTTGGGTCGGCGTTCGGGTCGGGTCAGCGTTCCGGGGAGTGCGGGGAAGTGGTCGCCGCGTCGGCGGGCCATGTCAGCGAGCCGGTGCGGATGTCGTCGATGACCGAGTCGATCCATGCCGTCTCGGAGCGAGCGAGGCACAGCGCGTACTCGGCTTCGATGACGTGCAGGCGGGGCACGCCGGCCGCCAGGGCGTCCGCGAGGTGTCCCTCATCGGCTGCCGTGCGCTCCTGGAGGCGCCGGGCACGCTCGGTCAGGGCCTCCACCGCGCCGCTCGGCCCGAGGGCGCCGAGATAGGTGACGGCGCCCAGGAACTGTGAGAACTCCCGCTCCGGATTGCGGATCTGGGAATCCAGCCGCCGTACGAGTTCGCCGTGACCCGCCGGGGTGAGGGCGTAGACGGTCCTCTCCGGACGGTTTCCCGAGCGCTGCCGGCCTTGCGAGGCGAGCCATCCCGCTTCGGCCAGAGCGGCAACGGTGTTGTAGAGCGTGCCCCGGGTGATCGCGGCTGCGTGGTTGTCGCTGCGCTTCCGCAGTTCGGCAAGCATCTGGTGCGGGTGCGAGGGCTGTTCCAGCAGGAGGCCCAGCACTGCCAGAACGATCGGGTTGTCGAGAGCGCGACGTGGCATAGTCGAACTCTATCAGTCTAAATAAACTATGAGCTCGGCGCCGGACGGTTCGGCGTGAGGCCGGGGCCGGGGCCGGGGCCGGGGCCGGAGCCGGGGCCGGAGCTCGGGCCGGGCGGGGTGACGCCGCTGGGGCTGACGTACGCCGTAGGGTCTGTCTCCGGCCACGGCCCCGGCATTGAGTACGGTGGCCCCAGATCCGTCACGGGGAGCCCATGCCACCGATGCCACCGACCCGCGCCGGCACGCCCCCCGCCGAGGCTGTGGCGCCCCTGATGCGCGGGCTGAGCGTGCTGCGCCAACTCACCGACGCGCGGGGCACGCTGAGCCCCAGCGAGCTGGAGCGCGCCACCGGCCTGGCCCGCTCCACCGTCGACCGGGTGACCGCCACCCTGGCGCGCATGGGATACGTACGGCACGACGGGCGGACCGTCTCGCTGGCGCCCCGCCTGATGGAGGTGGGCAACGCCTACCTCGCGGCGCTCCGGCTGCCCGCGCTGCTCGGCGAGCGGGCGGACGCGCTGGCCGACACGCTCGATGAATCGGTGTCCCTGGCCGTGCCGGACGGCGACGGCATCCGCTTCGTCCACCAGGCGACCCGGCGCCGGGCCATGTCGCTGAGCTTCCGCATCGGCGACCCGCTGCCCGCCGAACGCACCGCCGCGGGGCTGGTGTTCGCCGCCGGGTGGGACGAGACGGAGTGGCGGCGGTGGCGCGAGCGGCGGGCCGCCGACCCGGAGGACCGGGGCTTCCCCGCCGTACCGCCGCGCGAGCGCCCGGCGGACGGCTCCGCGCGCGAACTGCGCGCGCTGGCCCGCGAGGTGGGCGAGCGGGGCTGGGCGCTGGACGATCAGCGCATCGAGCCGGGTCTGGTCGCGCTGGCCGTCCCGGTGCGCGCGCCGGACGGCGAGGTGACCTGCGCCGTGAGCGTCGTCAGCCACACCAGCCGGCACAGCGCGGCCTCGCTGCGGCGGACCGTACTGCCCCGGCTGCGCAAGGCCGCCGACGCGATGGAGCGGGCGCTGCGCGAGGCTCCGCCCCCCGAGGCGCCGCCCGCCGCTGCCGCCCGGCTGGCGGCGTGGACGGGGGCCTCCAAGCTGGAGCTGGGCCGGGAGTTCGTGGAGTCGCTGGCCCGGGGGCTGACCGTGCTCACCGCTTTCGGCGAGGAGCGTGGCACGCTGTCGCTGAGCGGGGTCGCCGAGGCCACGGGACTGTCCAGGGCGACGGCGCGACGCGCCCTCATCACCCTGGAACACCTCGGCTATCTCACCGCGTCCGAGCGGGCCTTCCGGCTCACCCCGCGCGTGCTCGCTCTCGGCTTTCCCGTGCTGTCGCGGCTGACGCTGCCGCAGATCGCGGCGCCGCACCTGACCTCGCTCGCCGAACGCGTCCACGACTCGGCGTCGATGGCGGTCCTCGCGGGTGACGACGTCCAGTACACGGCGCGCGTGGCCACCGGCCGCGTCATGAGCGTCGACGTCACCCTCGGCACCCGCTTCCCCGCCTACGCCACCTCGCTGGGCCGCGTCATGCTGGCCGGCCTGCCGCCCGGGGAGCGCGAAGGGCGGCTCGCGGACGCGGATCCGCGCGCCCTCACCCCGCACACGGTCACCGCGCCCGCCCGGCTGGCCCGGCTGCTGGACCGGGTGGCGGAGGACGGGTACGCGCTCGTCGACGAGGAGCTGGAAGACGGGCTGCGCTCGCTCGCGGTCCCGGTGCGCGAGCGGGGCGGGCGGGTCGTCGCGGCGGTCAACGTCGCCATGCACACCAGCCGCCGCACCCTGGAGGAGTGCGCCGGCGAGGTGCTCCCCGCGCTACGGGCAGCCGCGACGGCCATCGAGGCCGACCTCCACATCGCGGGCCGCTTCGCGCGCGTCCCGGCGGTCTGAGGTGCCACCGCTTCGCGCTGACCGCCCGGCGCCGGTGAGCCACCGTCAGGAAGGGCCGGTGAGCCAACGTCAGGAAGGGCCGGTGAGCCACCGGGTCAGGAAGGTGAGATAGCCGGGCGCCAACCGGGTGCCGCTGTCCGTCCGGACGCGGTGGTCGGCGCCGGGGAACACCCGCGCGGTCAGCGTCGCGGCGGGATGGCGGCCGGGAGCGCAGGCCGTGGTGGTGAACAGCTGGACGCTCTCGGCGACGGGGACCAGCGGGTCGGCGCCGCCGAACAGCGCCAGGTGCGGACAGCGCAGACGCAGGGTGTCCGGAAGGGGGTCGTGGTCCTGCTTGCGGCCGAGGAACCGCCACATGCGCTCGTCCATCCCGGCCCAGTGGCCGTCCAGTGCGGGAGGCATCCCGGCGGACTCCACGAGCCGGGCCGCCTCGGCGAAACCGGCGCCACGCCGGGCCGCTTCGCAGACGCGGTCGTAGAGGGCGAGGGTCTCGTCCACGACCTGTTCGCTCGCCGCCGCATCCCGCAGGACGGTGGCCAGCGCGTGCCGTTCCTGGAGCGCGGGGGTCGTCCCCGGGCAGCTGTTGGTGACCACCCACGGCAGGTCGTCGCGGGCGGCAGCGGCGCGCAGAACGAGCCAGCCGCCCTCGCTGTGGCCGAACAGCCCCACCGCGTCGGCCCGCACCCCGGGCCGCGTGCGGAGGAAGCCCAGTGCGGCAGCGGCGTCGGCGGCCAGGTCGTCCATCGACGCCTCGCGCCAGTCGCCGGACGACCCGCCGACGCCGCGCTTGTCGTACGACAGCACGGCGAACCCCGCGTCCACCAGGTGGCGGCGGATCGGGGGGAAGTACGCGTCGTTGTGCCGGTCGCTCGGCCCTGACCCCCCGACCATCACCACGCCCGGGACCCCCGGCCCGTCCCGCTCGGGCACCGCCAGCGACCCCGTCAACACCCCGGCGCCGCCCGGGAACGAGACCTCGTACGGTTCCGGATCACTCGGCATCGGCCCAGTCTCGCAAAAGTCCGCCCGCGCGTGTTCGGGCGGGACGGCGGCCGGGGCGTCGGACACGCCCGTGTGCGGAGCCTCCGTCGGCGCCAAGTGCCCGCGCAGGGCGGCGAGTACGTGGCCCGGGCGCTCGACGTTCGCCAGGTGCGCGGCGCCCGGCACCTCGGTGAGCCCGGCGCCGGGGATGCCGTCGGCCAGCTCCCTCGCGTGGGCGACGGGCGTCGCGGGGTCCTCGCGGCCCGCGACGACGAGCGTGGGCACGGTGACGCGCGACAGTTCGGCACGCAGGTCGAAGGCGGCCAGCGCCTCGCACAGCCGGGCGTAGGCCGCCGGGTCGGCGGCGCGCGTGTCGGCGACCAGCGCTCGCGCGGCCTCGTCCACGGCGAAGTCCGGGGTGAACCAGCGGCCCGCCGCGCTGTCGGCCACCGCCCCCGTGCCCTCGGCCCGGACGAGCGCGGCGCGCTCGTGCCAGCCCTCTGGCGGCCCGAAGTGCGCCGAGGTGCACAGCAGCGCGAGGGAGTCGAGCCGCTCCGGGTGGTGGACGGCGAGCCAGGTGCCCACGGCGCCGCCCAGCGAGATGCCCGCGTAGGCGAACCGTTCCAGACCCAGCGCGTCCGCCAGGGCGAGCACGCCCTCGCCCAGCCACGCGACGCTCACCCCGTCCGCCGGCGTCTCGGGGGCCGCTCCCCCATGCCCCGGCAGCTCCCACCGCACCACGCGACGGTCCCGCGCCAGCCCGGCGGCCTGCGGCTCCCACACCCGCGAGGGGGTCCCCAACGAGGGCCCGAGCACCAGGGCGGGTGCCTCCCGGGGTCCCTCGGCGCGATGCCGGGGCAGCCACCGCTTCCTGGCGCTGTCGATCGTCAACGCTCCCCCCGCACAGCTCGCGACCGGCGCAGCGCACGGTCCGTCAGAGCGGGGGCGGCGCCCGTGCAGGCGGCCGGATCGGTCAGCCGGGTCAGCTCGGCGTCGCTCAACACGCCCGCCGACGCGGGTTCTTCGCGCAGGGCCGCGCTCAGCTCCAGGCCCTCCTCCGCTACGCGACGCGAGGCGCGGGTGAGGGCCTCACGGGCTGTGGCGCGGTCCGTGAGCGCGGAGAGGGCGGCGGCCAGGCGTTCGGTGGTGATCAGGCCACCGGTCGCGTCCAGGTTGCGGCGCATACGGGCGGGGTGGACCCGCAGCCCCTCGGCGAGGTCGGCCGCGGTCGCCGCGGCGCCGCCGGACAGGCGCAGCGCCTCGCGCAGCGGCTGCCATTCGGCGTGCCACGCACCGGGCGGGCGTTCGTCCTCGGCGACGAGCGCCCCGTACAGCACCCCGGCGAGCGCCGGGACCTGGCGGGCCGCCGAGGCGATCAGCGTGGCGCGGACGGGGTTGGCCTTGTGCGGCATCGCGGACGAGGGCCCGCCGCCGGACTCGCTCACCTCGCCGGTCTCCGTACGGGAGAGGACGAGCACGTCGGCGGCGAGTTTCCCCAGCGCCCCCGCCGTGAAGGCGAGCGCGCCCGCGAGGTCCGCGACGGGGGTGCGCAGAGTGTGCCAGGGCAACGCCGGCTCGGCGAGCCCGGTCTCGGCGGCGTACGCGGCCGGCAGCCGCAGCTCCGCGCCCCGCCCCGCGGCTCCCGCCCCGCCCGGCCCGGCGAACGCCGCGAACGCAGCCAGCGTTCCGGCCGCGCCGCCCAGTTGGACGGGCAGGGCCGCGCGCGCGGCGTCGAGCCGCTCGGCCGCGTCCAGCACCAGTGCGCGCCAGCCCGCGGCCTTGAGTCCGAAGGTGGTGGGGACGGCGTGCTGGGTCAGCGTCCGGCCCGGCATCGGGGTGTCGCGGTGCGCCGCCGCGAGGCGGGCGAGCGCGTCGGCGGTGCGGTCCAGGTCCGCCAGCACCGGCCGCAGGGCGCGCGAGGCCACCAGCATGGTGGCGGTGTCGAGGATGTCCTGGCTGGTGGCACCCCGGTGAACGAAGGCCGCCGCGTCCTGGTCGCGGGCCGCTACCGCCGCGGTGAGGTCGGCGACCAGCGGAATGACCGGGTTGCCGCCCGCGCGGGCGCGGGCGGCCAGGTCGCGCGCCGGGTACGCCACGTACACAGCCGTGTCGGAGGCGACATCCGCGAGCACCTCGGCGGCGGCGGAGGGGGCGAGTCCGGTCGCGGCCTGGGCGCGGGCCAGCGCCACTTCGGCGTCGAGCAGCGCCCGGACGTACGCGGTGTCCCCCGTCGCCGCCTCGACGGCCGACCCCACTCGCACGGGCGACAGCAGCCCGAGGTCGGCGGCGGGGTCGAGGCCGGCGGCCGGGTCGAGGCCCGGGGCGGGGTCGAGACCGGCGGGGTCCGGAGGTTCAGTCGAAGGCAAGGAAGACCGTCTCCTCGTGCACGCCGTCGTCCTGGAGCCGGATGTCGAAGCGGCGGACGGGCGGACCATGCGGGGCGGGGGCCGCAGCCGGGGTCGTCAGCAGCGTGGCGCGCCGCCTCGGCTCCAGCGAGGCGAGCAGCGGCTCGGTCTCGGGGTCGGTCAGCTCCGGGAGGTAGGCGCGGGTGTGGAGGTGGTGCAGCAGCCCGCGCGCGAAGACGATCAGGGCGAGGTACGGAGCTCCGCCGGGCGGCAGCGTCCGCACGCTGTAGTGGCCGTCGGCGTCGGTGGGGACGCGGCCGAAGCCGGTGAAGCGCACGCTGTCGCGGCCGACGGTCTCGCCCGTGACCGGATTACGGCGCAACGAGCCGGGCGCCCCGGCGCGGGAGCCGTCGGGTCCCGGCTGCCAGACCTCCACGAGCGCGTCGGGGACCGGCTCCCCGGCCCCGTCGGTGACCCGGCCGTGCAGGGTGAACGCCTCGGGGTGTCCGGGCGGCGCGAGGTCGCCGCCGCCGGTGAAGGGGAGCGCGTAGCCGTAGAACGGGCCGACCGTCTGGGAGGGGGTGGGAGACAGCTGCCCGGTCGCCGCGGACGTGGGGTCAACTGTCGGCGCGGGCCTGCTCATCGTCGCTCCTCTTCGGGCATGGGCCGGCTCTCCTCGGTCCAGGTCGCGGACGGGCCGTCGAGGACGATGTCCCAGCGGTATCCGAGCGACCACTCGGGGGTGGACAGGCTGTGGTCGTAGGCCGCCACGAGGCGCTCGCGGCCCGCTCCGTCGGTGACGGACTGGAGGATGGGGTCGTAGGGGAAGAGTGGATCGCCGGGGAAGTACATCTGGGTGATGAGCCGCTGGGCGAAGGCGTTGCCGAACAGCGAGAAGTGGATGTGCGCCGGGCGCCACGCGTTGGTGTGGTTGCGCCAGGGATAGGCGCCGGGCCTGATGGTCGTGAACCGGTAGCTCCCCTGATCATCCGTCAGGCAGCGGCCGGCGCCGGTGAAGTGGGGGTCGAGCGGCGCGGGGTGCTGGTCTCGCTGGTGCGCGTAGCGTCCCGAGGCGTTGGCCTGCCATATCTCCACCAGCTGGCCCCGCACCGGCCGCCCGGCCCGGTCGAGGACCCGGCCCGTGACGGTGATGCGCTCCCCGAGCGGCTCCCCGAGGTGCTGCCGGGTCAAGTCGCTGTCCAGCGCGGTGACATCGGTGACACCGAAGACGGGCCCGGTCAGCTCGACGGCCTCCGGGTCGCCGCCCGCCGGGACCAGGGGCCGCTTGGGGTGGCGCAGCGCGCTGCTGCGGTAGGGGGCGTAGGAGCGGGCGGGGTGGTGGCTCGTGGGGCCGCCGTCCGCGACGGCGCGTGCGTACGCGTCGCGCGCGGCGGCGATCTCGGCGCTGACGCCGTCCTGGGTGAGTGGGGTGGTGGTCATACAGTGCCCGCCTCTCCTGCCTCGCCTGCGCTGTCTGCCTCGCCTGGGCCGCCGGCATCGCGTGCCTGGCCCGAGCCGCCCGTGCCGGTCGGCCGCGCCGCCCCCGTCATCGCCCCGGCGGCAACACTCCGCTGTTCGCCTGGTGAAATTAATTTCACGCGTTCAACGGGAGTCTGTGTCGCGATCCATGACCGTGTCAACGAGTCGCGTCACCGCCACTGCGGCCGGGCTGGACCTGCGCCTCTCGGCGTTCGTCGGGCCGGATCACGTCCGCCAGGTACGAGACGGGCTCGACCAGGTCGGTCTTCGAGCACTCGTGCCACCCGGTCAGATCGCGCAGTTCGCCGCGGTGCCGCTTCGCGGCGCGGGAGGTGAAGTCATGGAACCCCAGCTCGGACGCCCGAGCCTACGGCCCCGTCAGGGCCTGGGCAGCGGCAGGCCTGGCGGCTGCGGGTACCGCGGGTGCGCGTCGGGCACTGCGCACGGGACGAGGAAGCGCAGGTGGAACGCCTCCTTTGTGGCATGCAGCCGCAGCCGTACGGCGGGCTGTTCCCAGTCGGGTCCGTCGCCGGCCGGCCGCGGACGGCCCGGGAGTGAGCAAGCGCAGCGGCTCTCCAGCGCGGTGGCGGAATTCGCGTCGCTCCTGGCTCAGGGCATGAGGGGAAGCTTGCCAATGATCTTGTCGACCCGGTTGCGCGGGCCGACGATGCTGACCGCGCAGTACTCGATGTCTTCGGTCTGGGTCTTGCCCACGACCGCGATGAAGTCGCTGTAGACGCGGGTGCTCTGGGCGGCGGCGGGCACGTCGGCCACGAAGGTGTCGGTGCGGGATGCCGCCTTGGCACGGATGGCACGCAGCGTGGCGGAGTCGGCGACGAGCACCGAGCAGCCCGTCCAGGGCAGGCCCGGGTGCACTACGCCTTCCGCGTCGGCGGCGTTGGTGCCCAGCAGGCCGGGGACCGAGGTCACGGTGGGGGCCGCGGCGCAGACGGCGGCGTTGGCGGCCCGGCCAGGCGGAAGGCCGGAGTCGACGACCACGACCCACTTCAGCCGGGCCTGGCGGGTGGACAGGGAGTAGTCCATTTCCTCGGGCGCGAAGCCGACCGCCGTCGTCTCGGGAGCGTTCACCACAGACATGTGATCCTCTTTGCTCGTTCGTCCAGGTAGGGAAAAGGCTAGGCAGACGTGCGGAACTGCGACGCCGGTTGTGAACTTCGTTCGCCGGATGCGAGAGGTTCGAGGGTTTCGGCGGACGTGATGCGCCTGTCGCGGGAAATCCCCGGCATCCGTGCGGAGCGGAAGAACCGGGGCGGCAGGCAGATGGTGAACATCCCCAGGATCAGCCCGCCCACGACCAGCCGCCAGCCCCCCAGGGCCGTCGGCGTCATGGGGCTGGACGCCAGCACCTGAGCGGGGCCGACCGTGCCCCACAGCACGGCCGCGCCAAGCACCAGCCCCGCACCGAGCAACGGGCCGTTCGTTCGTGTATCCATAGCCAGCGACACTGAGTAAAATCCCAAGCAACGCAGCCAGTAGCCGCACTTCGTACGCCGTAGGGACGATTTCATGGAACTTGATGCGCTGGACCTGGCCCTGCTGCGGGAGCTACAGAACGATGCACGGCAGACCAACCGCGACCTCGCAGCCAAGACCGGGGTCTCCCCTTCCACGTCGCTAGAGCGGGTACGGCTGCTGCGCGAGCGCGGCGTGATCACCGGCTACCACGCCGCCCTGGACCTCGACGCGGCCGGCCGGCCCGTCCAGGCACTCATCTCGGTGCGCATCCGGCCCCCGGCCCGCGCCGTCATCGAGGGGTTCCGGGAATGGGCCGCACGCCTGCCAGAGGTGATCGGCCTGTTCGTCACCTCCGGCACGCACGACTTCCTCCTGCACATCGCCGTCGCCGACGTCGACGGCGTGTACGCCTTCGTCATCGACCGCCTCACCGAACGCAGAGAAGTCGCCGACGTGCAGACCACCATGGCCTACGAGCACGTCCAGTCCCGCCGCATCGAGCCGGCCGGCCCCGATCGACCCCGCTTCTCACGCAGAGCCCGCTGACGCGCCCTCCGGGCCAATGGGACGAATCTGTCACCCCGCAGCTGTCCGCGCACGCGCGCACCCCCGGCTACCACCCCTTCGGCCTGCCGGAGCTGCGCGCCACCGCCGCCGAACGGTTCACCCGGCGGGGCCTGGCCACCGTGCCCGAGCAGATCCTGGTGACCTCCGGCGCGCAGCACACGCTCTCGCTCATCCTGGGGCTGCTGTGCCGCCCCGGCGACCGCGTCATGACCGAGAACCCGTCCTGCCCGACGCGCTGGAGGCCCTGCGCCGTGCGCGGTCGCGCACCGTGTCCGTGCCCGTGACGGACGCCGGCTGGGACATCGGGATCATCGAGTCCACCCTGCGCCGGACGGTGCCTCAACTGGCCTTCCTGATACCCGACTTCCACAACCCGACCGGC
Source organism: Streptomyces sp. NBC_01775 (assembly GCF_035917675.1). NCBI lineage: Bacteria > Bacillati > Actinomycetota > Actinomycetes > Kitasatosporales > Streptomycetaceae > Streptomyces > Streptomyces sp. NBC_01775. The sequence continues at coordinate 1,558,179 of NZ_CP109104.1, forward strand.
TGCCTCATGCCGCAGCGCGAGCGGGCCCGTGTCCGTCCGACATGGGCGGCTCGGTCCTGGACCAGCTCGTGGCCCTCGCCGTGCCCTTCCCGTCCGCCACGCGACGGCCGAACTGGGTGGCCTGAGTGGGCGGTGGTGCGGTTGTTCACCAGCGGTGCGGGTGATTCACTGCCCGTATGAGCGACGCTGCTGCCAAAGAGCTGTACCGCCAGTGGATCGAAGAGGCCTGGAACGGCTCGGCCGACGCCGTGCGCGAGCTGGTGTCCGACGATTTCGTCGGACACTGGCCCGAGCACGACGTCCACGGCCCCGGCGAGCTGGCCGAAATGATCTCCCATACCCATGGGATGTTCACGACGCTGCGCTTCGAGGTGCAGGTCGGCCCCTTCGCGGGCGACGGCTATGTGGCGGGCCGGTGGACAGGGCGCGGCGGGACGGACGACGGCGTGACCACCTTCTTCGGCAACGACATCCTCCAGGTCCGCGACGGCCGCTTCACCGAGTACTGGGTCGCCTCCGTCCAGACCGGCTGAACGGCCTGCCGAACCGAGAAGACCGCAGGCGGGTCAGGAGGCAACGCGCAGGACGAGTTTCCCTCTGGTGCGGCCCGTCGCGCTCCGCCGGTGGGCCTCGGCGGCCTTCTCCAGCGGCAGTACGTCCTCGACCTCGACATGGATCTCGCCGTCGTCGATGAGCCGCGCGAGACGGTCCAGCGCGTGCCCGTCCGGCTCGACCAGGAAGCCGGTGGCGCGCAGCCCGCGCTCCCGCGCCGTGCCCAGCAATTCCTCCGAGACGCCCGAGGGGACGGCGATGAGCAGCCCGTCCCCGCGCAGGGTCTCCAGGGAGCGGGTGCTCGTGTGGTCGATGCCGTCGCCGACGAGATCGATGACGACGTCCACCTCGCTCACCAGGTCCTCGAAGCTCTCCTTGGTGTAGTCGATGAGCTTGTCGGCGCCCAGCTCGTACAGCCAGGCGTGCTTGTCCTGCCGCGCGGTGCCGATGACATGCGCGCCCAGGTGCTCGGCGAGCTGGACGGCGAAGTGGCCCACTCCCCCGGCGGCGGCGTGCACGAGGACCCGTCGGCCCTCCTGGACGCGGGCGGTGTCGACCACCGTCTGCCAGGCGGTGAGCGCCGCCAGCGGCACGCCCGCCGCGCGGTCGTGGTCCAGCGACTCCGGTTTACGGGCGAACTGCCGTGAGGGCGCGGTCACATACTCCGCGTACGCGCCTGCCTCGCGGGGGAACCACGGCATGCCGTAGACCTCGTCCCCGGGCTGGAGGGTGTGGACGCCGAAGCCCACCTCCTCCACCACGCCGGAGACGTCCCAGCCGACGGTGAAGGGGGGATCGCCCAGGACGGCGGCCATGCCGCTGCCGGAGCGGGTCTTGATGTCGACCGGGTTCACCCCGGCCGCCACCACCCGCACCAGCACCTCGGTCGGCAGAGGGCGGGGCTTCGGCTTATCCACCGGCTTCAGCACCTCTGGCCCGCCGAAGGCGTCCTGGCTGATCGCGCGCATCGTGGTCATGCTCTTCCCCGGATCGTGGTCATGCTCTTCCCTGGTGGCTGGGTCCCGGCTCAGTAGTCCGCGGACAGCGCGTCGACGAGTTCGCCGGTGTCCGGGTGGGGGAGGGTGCGGGCGACATCCGCGACGGCCACCATGCCGACGAGTCGGTCCCCGTCGATCACGGGCAGGCGGCGCACCCGGTGCTGGGCCATGGTCGCGAGCACGTCCTCGGGGCTGTCATCGGCGCCGATGGTGACGGCCTCGTGCTGGCCCAGGCTGCCTGCGGAGAACTCGGCGGGGTCCCGGTCGGCGCCGTACACCTTCACCACGAGGTCACGGTCGGTGACCACGCCCTTGAGCTTGTTGTCCTTGCCGCAGATGGGCAGCGCGCCCACATCCAGCTCCTTCATCAGCCGAGCGGCGTCCGCCGCCGTCTGGTCGGTACGCACACAGTCGGCGCCGCTGGTCATGATGTCGCGGACCGTGTTTGCCATCGTGGTCATCGCTGATCCTCCTGCTTCGGTGCTCGCGCTCGTTCACTCGTGTCGGGGCTGCCTCGATGAGGCGGCGTCCCCCGGGTTGCCAGCCGCCCGAGGGCTGAAACGCCAGGGACGGACAGGGAGGGAGGGGGCGGGGGCCGGGAGGGGTGGTCCGGGCGCACTGGCCACCGTCGCGCGGGGGCGTCTAGGCTGGCGGTGCAGCTGGTTCGCCCCGTCCGCCAGACGGGAGGCGTCGTAAGAGGGAACCCGGTGGGAGTCCGGGACTGCCCCGCAGCGGTGAGCGGGAACGACCGCCGTCATGAGCACTGGGTCCGTACGGTCCCGGGAAGCGACGGCCAGTAGGTGCCCGCCGGGAGACCGGCAGGCGCGCCCGCGAGTCCGAAGACCTGCCCGTTGCCCGCACGCGGCCGACCGCGTGCGGTCCCCGGTGACCTCGAGGGCGGGTCGGGGGCGCTCCGGACACCATCCGGGGAGTCGCACAGCAGGGCGGACAGGCGCGCACAGCCGGGCGCACCATCCAGCCGTGCCACCACCCTTCGCGTCCTCGTCCCGCACCGGGACCGCTGGAGACACGCTCGCGAAGGAGAGTTCCGTGACAGCCGAGTCCGCAGCCGCGGCAGCGCACGCCACCGTGTACGGCTACCCGCGCCAGGGCCAGAGCCGGGAGCTGAAGAAGGCCATCGAGGGGTACTGGAAGGGCCGCGTCAGCGCGGACGCCCTCCGGGAGACCGCCGCCGGCCTCCGCCGTGCCACCTGGCGGCAGCTCGCCGACAGCGGCATCCACGAGGTGCCCACCGGGGACTTCTCGTACTACGACCACGTCCTGGACACCACCGTCATGGCCGGCGCGATCCCCGACCGGCACCGCGCGGCCGTCGAGGCCGACGCGCTGGACGGCTATTTCGCGATGGCCCGCGGCACCCAGGAGGTGGCACCGCTGGAGATGACCAAGTGGTTCGACACCAACTACCACTACCTGGTGCCCGAACTGGGCCCCGACACCGTCTTCGCCGCCGACTCCACCAAGCAGGTCGCCGAGCTGAAGGAGGCCCTCGCGCTCGGTCTGACGGCCCGGCCCGTCCTCGTCGGGCCCGTCACCTACCTGCTGCTGGCCAAGCCCGCGCCCGGGGTCGCGCCGGACTTCGAACCGCTGACCCTGCTGGACCGGCTCCTGCCCGTCTACGCGGAGGTCCTCGCCGACCTGCGGGCCGCGGGCGCCGAGTGGGTGCAGCTGGACGAGCCCGCGCTCGTCCAGGACCGCTCCCCCGCCGAGCTGAACGCGGCGGGCCGCGCCTACCGGGAACTCGGCGGACTCACCGACCGGCCCAAGCTCCTGGTCGCCTCCTACTTCGACCGGCTCGGGGACGCCCTGCCCGTGCTGGCCAAGGCGCCGGTCGAGGGCCTCGCGCTGGACTTCACCGGCCCCGCGGCGGCGAACCTGGACGCACTGGCCGCCGTGGGCGGGCTGCCCGGCAAGCGGCTGGTCGCCGGGGTCGTCAACGGGCGCAACATCTGGATCAACGACCTCGAGAAGTCCCTGGCCACCCTCGGCACCCTGCTCGGCCTCGCCGGCCGGGTCGACGTCTCGGCCTCCTGCTCGCTGCTGCACGTCCCGCTGGACGCCACCGCCGAGCACGACATCGACCCCGAGATCGCCCGCTGGCTCGCCTTCGCCCGCCAGAAGACCGGCGAGATCGTCACCCTCGCCCGGGGCCTGGACCGGGGCACCGGCGCCGTCGCCGCCGAACTCGCCGCCAACCGGGCCGATCTGGCCTCGCGCGAGGGCTCCGCGCTCACCCACGACCCCGCCGTGCGCGCCCGCGCCGCCGCCGTGACCGACGCGGACACCCACCGCTCCCCCGCCTACCCTCAGCGGGCCCCCGCGCAGCGCGCCCACCTGGGGCTGCCGCTGCTGCCGACCACCACGATCGGCTCGTTCCCGCAGACGGCCCAACTGCGCACCGCGCGGGCCGACCTGCGCGCCGGCCGTATCGACGCCGCCGCGTACGAGGAGCGCATCAAGGCCGAGATCGGCGAGGTGGTGGCCTTCCAGGAGGAGACCGGCATCGACGTGCTGGTGCACGGCGAGCCCGAACGCAACGACATGGTGCAGTACTTCGCCGAGCAGCTCAGCGGCTATCTGGCCACGCAGCACGGCTGGGTGCAGTCCTACGGCACCCGCTACGTACGCCCGCCGGTGCTGGCCGGGGACATCTCCCGTCCCGACCCGATGACCGTGCGCTGGACGTCGTACGCGCAGTCGCTGACCGAGCGGCCCGTCAAGGGCATGCTGACCGGCCCCGTCACCATGCTGGCCTGGTCCTTCGTGCGTGACGACCAGCCGCTCGGCGACACGGCGCGGCAAGTGGCCCTCGCCCTGCGCGACGAGGTGACCGACCTGGAGGACGCCGGCACGCCGGTCATCCAGGTCGACGAGCCGGCGCTGCGCGAGACCCTGCCGCTGCGCGCCGCCGACCGCGCCGGGTATCTGGCCTGGGCGACCGAGGCGTTCCGTATCACCACCGCCGGGGCGCGTCCGGACACCCAGATCCACACGCACATGTGCTACGCCGAGTTCGGCGACATCGTCCAGGCCATCGACGACCTGGACGCCGATGTCATCAGCCTGGAGGCGGCCCGCTCCCATATGCAGGTGGCCCGCGAACTGGCCTCGCACGGCTACCCGCGCGAGGCAGGCCCCGGCGTCTACGACATCCACTCCCCGCGCGTCCCCGGCGCCGGAGAGGCCGCGGCCCTGCTGCGCAAGGGACTTGAGGCCATCCCCGCCGACCGCCTGTGGGTCAACCCCGACTGCGGCCTGAAGACCCGCGCCTGGCCCGAAACCCGGGAGTCCCTCCGCAATCTGGTGACCGCGGCGCACACGGTCCGCGCGGAACTCCCCACCCCCACGGACTGACCCCTGCGCGGGGCCCGGCCGGGACGCACATGCTGTCCCGGCCGGGTCCCGCGACGGGCAGCAGGGGCCGTAGGGTCGGCCGGGACTGCTGGGTGAGGGGAAGGTGGCGGCACGGTGACGACGGTCAACGGCGCTCAGGCGCTGGTCAGAACGCTGGTGGACGCGGGTGTGACCACGTGTTTCACCAATCCGGGCACATCCGAGATGCACTTCGTGGCCGCCCTGGACGCGGTGCCGGAAATGCGGGCCGTCCTCACCCTGTTCGAGGGGGTCGCCACCGGCGCGGCCGACGGTTACGCGCGCATGGCGGGCGCCCCGGCCGCCACGCTGCTGCACCTTGGGCCCGGACTGGGCAACGGGCTGGCGAACCTCCACAACGCGCGCAAGGGCAACGTCCCCGTCGTCAACATCGTCGGGGACCACGCGACGTACCACGCCCGCCACGACGCCCAGTTGCAGTCGGACATCGAGACGGTGGCCCGCAACGTGTCCGGCTGGCTGCGCACCTCCGCGAGAACGGAGGACCTGCCGCGCGACGCGACGGAGGCGGTCGCCGCCGCTGCCGGGCCGCCGGGACAGGTGGCCACGCTCATCCTGCCCGCCGATGTGTCCTGGGGCGAGGGGAAGCGGGACGGGAACGGGGACCGGGACGGGGCCACGCCCGGAACGCAGGCGGAGCCCGCCCAGGTCACCCCGCCGTCCGGCCAGGTCCCGGAGAGCGCGGACCTCGCTCCCCTGGTGCGGGCACTGCGCTCCGGCGAGCCCGCGGCGCTCCTGCTCGGCGGGTCGGTGTGCGAGGCCGAGTTGGCGGCAGCCGCCAAGGTCGCCGCGGCCACCGGAGCCACGCTGCTGGTGGAGACCTTCCCCACCCGGCTGGAGCGGGGCGCGGGGCTTCCCCCGGTGGAGCGGATGGCGTATCTCGCGGAGATGGCCTCGGCCCAACTGGAGGGCCTCACCCACCTGGTGCTGGCCGGCGCGAAGCCGCCCGTGTCCTTCTTCGCCTACCCCGACAAGCCCAGCGTCCTGGCACCCGAGGGCTGCCGGCTCCACCGGCTGGCGGCGCCGGGCGTGCGGTCGGCACCTCGCCTGGAGGCGCTGGCCGAGGCGCTCGGCGCGGCCGACGCGGCGTATCCGGTGCAGCCGGCCGCCCGGCCCCGGCCGCCCACCGGGGCGCTGACGGCGGAGACGGTCTGCCAGGCCGTCGGAGCCGTACTCCCGGAGGGCGCGATCGTCTCCGACGAGGCGCAGACCTCCGGCATCTTCCTCCCCGGCGCCACCGCCGGAGCTCCCCGGCACGACGTGCTGAGCCTGACCGGCGGCGCGATAGGCCAGGGGCTGCCGGTCGCGGTCGGCGCGGCGCTCGCCTGTCCGGACCGTCCCGTCCTGGCGCTCCAGGGGGACGGAGCCGCGCTCTACACCGTTCAAGCGCTGTGGACGATGGCGCGCGAGCAGCTCGATGTGACGGTCGTCCTGCTCAACAACCGTTCGTACTCGATCCTCACCATGGAGCTGGCCCGCGTGGGTGCCGGTGATCCGGGCCCCCGGGCCAAGGCCCAGCTCGACCTGAGCGGGCCCGGCCTCGACTTCACCGCGCTCGCCACCGGCTTCGGCGTCCCCTCCTCCCGGCCGGACACGGCGGAGGACTTCACCGCAGCCCTCGCACACGCCCTGGCCACCCCGGGCCCCCACCTGATCGAAGCGGTGATCCCCGAGATCTTCTGAACCCTTGGGCCCCGCACCCGTCGCCTCCTTTGCCGAGGCAGGTGATCATGGAGGTGGAAGGCGGGTACGCGGGCGGGACGGAGGAGGTGGAAGCGGATGACCTGGCCCGAGGAGCGGGCGGCCGAAGCGCGTGATCTGGCGGCGCTCGACACGGCGCTGACCGACTGCCGGGCCTGTCCCCGGCTGGTGGAGTGGCGGGAGGAGACCGCGCGAGTGAAGCGGCGCGCGTTCGCGGACTGGGACTACTGGGCGCGGCCCGTGCCCGGGTTCGGGCCGCCGGACGCCCGGATGCTGCTGGTGGGCCTGGCCCCGGCGGCGCACGGCGGCAACCGCACCGGCCGGATGTTCACCGGGGACCGCGCGGGCGACGTGCTCGTCGAGGCCCTCCACTCGCTGGGGCTCGCCGACCGGCCCACCTCCACCCACCGGGGCGACGGGCTGGAGCTGCGCGGCGTGCGCTTCACCGCGCCCGTGCACTGCGCCCCGCCCGAGAACAAGCCCACCCCCGGCGAACGGGACACCTGCCGCCCCTGGCTGGCCCGCGAGCTGGAGCTGCTGCGGCCCACCGTACGCAGCGTCGTGGCGCTGGGGGCCTTCGGCTGGCAGGCGTTGCTGCCGGTGCTGCGCGCAGCGGGCTGGGAGGTTCCGCGCCCCCGCCCGGCCTTCGGCCACGGCGCCCGCGTCGTGCTGCCGCACAGCGGCGACGGCCCCGACCTGGCGCTCTACGGCTGCTACCACGTCAGCCAGCAGAACACCTTCACCGGCAGACTGACCCCCGCCATGCTGCGGGATGTCCTCGGCACGGCGGCCGAGGAGGCCGGTATCCCCGTGGGAGGGGACAGGAGTTGAGCGCTGCCTCAGCGCGATCGGCGTAGACCCGCGATGAGGATCTCGACCAGTCGACGTGCGTCGTAGCGGGGGTTGTTGCCGGCGCCCGCGCAGAGGCCACCGACTCCACGCATGAGCTCGTAGGCATCCATGCCGGAGCGGATCTCGCCCGAACCGGCCGCGGCGTCGAGCAGTTGGGTGCACACGGGCACGAGCCGCTCGAGGAAGTAGGAGTGCAGGGGGTCGAAGCAGGGGTCGTCGGACTGCAACACGGCGGCGAGTCCCTGTTTGGTGACCACGAAATCGACGAAGAGGTCGATCCATCGCCCCAGTGCGGCGTATGGAGTCGCGCTGGTCGCCAGCAGGTCGGGGCCGGCCTCGGCGAGGGCCTCGACCTGGTGCCGGTAGACGGCGACGATGAGATCCGCCCGCGTCGGGAAGTGGCGGTAGATCGTGGCCGTCCCGACGCCGGCCTTGGCCGCGATGTCGCGAATCGGCGCCTCCACGCCTGACGCGACGAAGACCGCGGCGGCCGAGTCGAGCAGTACCTCCTCGTTGCGTCGCGCGTCCGCCCGTTTGGGCCTGGGTGCGCGTCCTGCGCCCCGATCGCTGCCGCTCACCGCACCGTCCCCTTCGCTACCGACTTCACTATCGACTTCACTAAACGGTACACCGTCCCGTATATTCGATCCGGGACAGCGTCCCGTTTCTTGGTACCCACGGGACACGAGCGCCGAAGCGAAGGAAGAACTCTCCATGACCGCATCAGACATGGCGACGACGGACGTGGCCATCACCGCACCCGCGCCTGTCGTCTCGGTGAAGCCGGTGGCGCTGGAAGCACCGGGCCGTGGCGAGGACCTGCGGGTGAGGGTCTCCGCACCGACGACCGGGAGCGAACTGCCCGTCGTCGTCTTCTCGCACGGCTTCGGCTCGTCGCTGAACGGCTACGGCCCCTTGGCCGACTTCTGGGCCGCGCACGGTTTCGTGGTGATCCAGCCCACCCATCTGGACTCCAGGACAGTGGGCCTCCCGCAGGACGATCCCCGCACCCCGCGGCTCTGGCGTTTCCGCGTCGAGGACACGAAGCGGGTCCTCGACCAGCTCGATCTGCTGGAAGCCGCCGTTCCCGGACTCAGGGGCCGCCTCGACCGAAGCCGCATCGCCGCGGCCGGCCACTCCTTCGGCGGCCAGACGGCGGGCAATCTGCTGGGCCTGCGCGTCCTCGATCCGGTGAGCGGGGAGGGAGAGGACCTGTCCGACTCGCGGATCAAGGCAGGCGTGCTGCTCGCCACGGCCGGAAAGGGCGGAGCTGACCTGACACCGTTCGCAGCCGAGCACTTCCCGTTCATGAACCCGGACTTCGCGAACATGACCACGCCGGCCCTCGTGGTCGCCGGGGACAAGGACGACCTCCCGCTGTCCGTCAGGGGACCGGAGTGGCTTGCCGACCCGTACTTCCTGAGCCCGGGGGACAAGAGCCTGCTCACTCTGTTCGGGGCGGAACACTCGCTCGGCGGGATCGCCGGCTACGAGGCCCAGGAGACGACGGACGAGAACCCCCGGCGCGTCGCACTGATCCAGCGGTTCACGTGGGCCTACCTTCGCCATGCACTCGGCATCGACGACGCCGGCTGGACGGCGGCGCAAAAGGCCCTGGCGGAGAGCGCCGCCCCGATGGGCCGGCTCGAATCCAAGTGAAGCCCTGATTCCGTGCGCTACCGAAGCGGCCCGCGCTCGTCCACGTAGACGTCGGACTCCGCCAAGAACGCCCCGGCGCGCACCGGACCATAGGCGATGTTGAACGTGTCCAGCCAGTACGACCAGTCCTGCGTGCCCGCCATACTGCTGAAGCGGTAGTTGAGCTGCCAGCGGGCCCACTGCCCCGGCGCCAGGCGCACAGCCGGCGGCCGGCGCCGGCGGGGCGGCAGGCCGAGAAACGGCTGAACGCGGGGATGGATCCGCAAGCGGCCCTCGGCTTCCCGCAGTTGGACGTCGACGCGCCGCACGTCTTCCTGGCTCTCGCGCGGCACGAAACCGTCCCGCTCGCGCATGCGCACCACGTGCGCGGTGGAGGGCTCCAGCGGCGGTACGGCGAAGCCGACCGGGGTCGCGTTCCGCCGGGCCGCCATCTCGCCTCCCCGGGACGCCTTCGTCCAACTCGTCCGTACCCACTGGACGGTGATCTCCACGGGTTCTCCCCCACTCTGCGGGCGTCGGCCCGACCGTACGCGCTTTCAACCGGCCGCCCCGGGCCCGTCGTTCGCCGTTCGGCGTTCGGCGTTCGGCGTTCGGCGTTCGGCGTTCGGCGGGAGGTGGCGAGGACGCCCCTCCCCCACGGTCACGCGGAACGCCTCGTCGTGCGAGGCCATCGCGGCCCGCATGACCGTGCCCGCCCCGCCTCATCGCGGCTCCCGTGCCCTGCGCCGGTGGGCCTTCTGCCGGCAGGCGGCCCCGCAGAACCGGGCGGGGCGGCCGGTTCTGGCGGCGGGGACGGGAGCGCCGCACAGCTCGCAGGATTGTGTTTCGTTACGGTGCCCGTCGCCGCCACTCCGGGTTTCGTTATCCATTTTCGTTACGGCCCGCTCCGCACGCAGCCCGTCGCACACGACAGCCGTCAGCACCCCGGCCCCGGCGCCGCCCCCGCCTCCCTCGCTCCCGTCCTCCGCCTCGCTCCCGTCGCCCCCCTTGCGTCGCTGTTCCATCGCCGCACACCCCACCAGCAGCGCCTGCACCTCGGCGGCCGTGACATCGGATCTGACCGCACCGGCCGCCTGGGCCCGGTCCAGCAGCGTGGCCAGGATCCGGCCGAACTCGCGCCGGGCGTCCGGCATGGCCTCCGGCGCGCGGCCGTCCGGGGCCTCGCGGGCGAAGGCCTCACACAGAGCACGGTTGAGGGAGGCGCGCTCCACCACCCGCGTGACGAAACCGAAGAACACCGCCCCCGCGTCCGCCCCCTGCGGCGCCGCACGCCCACCGCCCCCAACGTCCCCACGACTCCCGGCGTCCCCGGCGCCCCCACCGCACCCGGCCGCGATCAGCTCCCGGCCCTCGGCGACGAATTCCTCGACGCTCTCGGCGATGACCGCCTCGAACAGCTCCCTCTTGGAGGGAAAATGCCGGTACACCGTTCCGGGGCCCACCCCCGCGCGCCGGGCGATCTCGCCGAGGGGCGCCATCCGGCCCTCGGCCGCGAACGACGCCCTGGCCGCCGCCAGCACCCGTGCCCTGTTCCGCCGGCCGTCGGCCCGCCCCGCCTGGGCCGGCGGCGAAGCCGCCTCCTGCGTCATGCCCTGTTCCCTCCACCGATCCGGCCCGGTTCGCTCCACCGGGCCGCACTGCTCCACCGGACCGCACTCGGCCTTACTTGACAACCGGGTCGCGCATTCCGCTACGTTAACCGGGTTGCTCGTTCCGATTGTATCCCGGAGGATCTCATGTCCACGGCCAGGAGCACCATCCTCGTCACCGGCGCGACCGGCCAGCAGGGCGGCGCCACCGCGGCGTGCCTGCTCGCCGGCGGCTGGCACGTCCGCGCACTCACCCGTAACGCTTCGGGGGCAGCCGCGCGCGCTCTCGCCGGGGCGGGCGCCGAGGTTCTGGTGGGCGACTTGGACGACCCCGCCTCCCTCCGCGCCGCCGCTGAGGGAGCCCACGGTGTCTTCAGCGTCCAGCCCACCCCCGGCATGCCCGGTCTCCCCGAGGACTACGGCCCCCCGGACGAGGTGCGCCGGGGCCGTGAGGTGGCGGACGCCGCACTCGCGGCGGGCGTCGGCCACCTCGTCTACGCCTCGGCCTTCGGCGCCGATCAGTCCAGCGGGCTGAGCACACTGGAGAGCAAGCGCGAGGTCGAAGAGCACATCGGCTCCCTCGGCATCTCCTCGACGGTGCTGCGCCCGTCCTCCTTCATGGAGAACCTGCTCCACCCCGTGTGGGGCCTGCGGGACGGTGCGCTGGCGACGCCCTACGAGCCGGACACCCGCCAGCAGTTCATCGCCCTCGCGGACATCGCGGCCTTCGCGGCCCTCGCGTTCGCGGCCCCCGCGCGCTTCCGCGGACGCGCGCTCGACCTCGCGGGCGACACCCTCACCCCGCCCGAGACGGCCGCGGCGATCAGCCGCGCCACCGGGCAGACCGTCCCCTACATCCAGATCCCCATCGAGGCCGTCCGCGCACAGAGCGAGGAGGCGGCGCGGGGCATCCAGTCGCTCAACGACGGCCTGTACTCGCTGGTCGACACCGAGGCGCTGCACGAACTCCACCCCGGCCTGCTGACCTTCGACGCCTGGCTGGAGCGCACCGGCGCCGCCGCCCTCACCACCGTGCTCGCGCCCGCATCCCGCTGACCGGAAGGAGCTGACGGGAGAGGCCGGCGGGGAGGGGGAAGATACGGGTGGCCCGCTGCCGGGCGTCCTGCTTGGATGCCGGGCATGCGCAGAGACTTGCCGGAGGGCTACGAGATCTCGACCGACCCCGCCCGCCTCGACACCGACCTGATCCACCAATGGCTGTCGCAGGACGCCTACTGGTCGCGCGGACGCACCCGGGACAAGCAGCTCGCGGCCATCGAGGGGTCACTCAACTTCGGGATCTACGACGGTGCGTCCGGCGCCCAGGTCGGCTATGCCCGCGTGATCACCGACCGGGCGGTCTTCGCGTATCTGTGTGACGTCTACATCGCCCCCGACAGCCGGGGCAAGGGGCTGGGTACGGCGCTGGCGACCGCCGTACGGGACCACCTCGCCCCCTACCGCCTCGGCCGCGTCATGCTGGCCACCGCGGATGCCCACACCCTCTACGCCAAGCTGGGCTTCGCTCCCCTGGAAGATCCCTCGCTCTGGATGGTGCTGGGTGACCAGTGACCGGATGGTGCCGGGTGAGCGGTGAGCGGAGCGCAGCCGCACGGCGGCGGACGCGTCCCCTCCTTCGCTGACGGGGCGCCCCGAACGCCGTCGCCTCACGCCTCCCCCTCCAGCTCCTCCAGACGGCGGTCCAGTGCCGCACGTTCGCGGACGGCGTGGAGGCGGTCCTCGTGGGAGGCGTCGATGATGTCGAGGAAGATCTGGTCGAGGCCGGGACACTCCTCGCTCAGCCCGCGTTTGATGCGGACGAGCGCGATCTCGACGGCTTCGCTGTCCAGGTCCGGAACGAGGTCGACGCGTGCGGCGAGCATCACCGAGTCGGGCCCCAGGTGCATGGTGAGGGCCGCGGTGACGGTGTCGATCTCGGGCTGTGCGTCAAGGTAGTCGCGGACGCGGCGCTGCATGGCCGGATCCGCCGCCTCGCCGATCAGCTGAGCCTTGGCGCTCCGGCCGAGGGCGTACGCGATGTAGACCAGCAGCGTCCCGATGAGCAGCGAGGCGACCGCCTCGTAGACGACCTCGCCGGTGACCATGTGGAGCCCCACCCCGACGAGCGCGAGCACCACACCGAGGCAGGCGGTGCCGTCCTCGGCGAGGACCGTGCGCAGCGCCGGGTCGTTGCTGCGCCGCACCTCGGTCGCCATGTCCCGGCCCGCCGCACGGGCCTGCGCGCGCACTTGGAGCAGGGCCCGCACCAGCGAGGCGCCCTCCGCCAGCAGCGCGACGAACAGCACCACCAGCCCGACGGCATAGCCGGTCATCGTCTCGGAGCTGCCCGAGCTGAGGGCCTCGAAGCCCTGGAAGAAGGAGAAGCAGCCTCCTGTGACGAAGATCCCGACGGCCGCGATCAGCGACCAGAAGAACCTCTCCTTGCCGTAGCCGAACGGGTGCCCGGCGTCGGCGGGCCGCTTGCTGCGCTTGAGCGAGGCGAGAAGGAAGACCTCGTTGAGGCTGTCGGCGACCGAGTGCGCCGCCTCCGACAGCAGCGCCGGGGAGCCCGAGAGCAGACCACCGGCCAGCTTGGCCACGGCGATCAGCAGATTGGCTCCCAGTGCCACCCAGACGGTGACCTTTGTCTCGCCGTCCCTGCCCGTGTCCGCCCGCGCGTCCTGCCCGCTCATCGGCTCCCTCTCGGCGTCGTCGTCGCTCACCGAGGCCAGGTACCCCCGAGGCGGGGGCCGAGACGGGGAAGTCCGGGGGCGCGGGACCCGCTCACGGGGTCACGCGGGGATTGTTCGAGTCCCGGGCGCTCAGGCTTCCGGATACCTGGGACGTCTCAGGGCTTCATGGGCCCCGGGGTGCCGCACGGGCCTCAGACACTCCCCTGGGACGTGTCGGGCCCGTGCTGCCCGCCGCCGTCGGTGCCGGCGCCCGCACCGACGCCGGCGCTGATCTTCCGCAGGTCGTCGGACTGTGCCCGCACCCCTTCGGCGGCCTCACGAGCCGCGGCCAGCACGTCGCCCTGTTCTTCGATGAGGCTGTCGTAGATCGGCGCCCCGGGTTGGTGATCGGTCGGCATGGCGGCCGGTCCTCCCTGATACGTATGGATGTTCCATGGCCGTCGCGTAGACGACCGGTAGAGGACCATACGCGCCTCCGGCCGGGACCGGGCCCTCGGGGGAGCGGGAGGCGGCACGGCAGGATAGCGTGCACCGGTCAACATCGCGTTGATCTTCATCAGTCGGCACGCCCACGGGGGATAGAGCCATGTCCGCACCACCGCCGTACCACAACCAGCAGCCGCAGCAGCCGTACGGCTACCCGCAGCAGGGACACCCGCAGCAGTACGGACAGCAGCCCTACGGGCAACAGCCGTACGGCCAGCAGCCCTACGGGCAGCAGCCTCCGCCGCCGCGCGGGCCGCAGCGTCCGCAGCAGGCGAGCCCGCTGCGCGGGCTGATCGCGGCCGTCATCGTCCTGGCGATCTTCGGGGGCGGCGGCTGGTACGTGTGGAAGTACAACACCGACCCCAACGGCGGAAAGGCCAAGGCCGAGGCGTCACAGTCGGCCAAGGCCGAGGAGGACAAGAAGTACCAGCCGAACAAGGGCGACTGCGTCAAGATCAAGGACCCGCAGGGCGACCCGGTGGCGGAGATCGTCGACTGCGGCTCTTCCGAGGCCGAGTACAAGACGGGCGAGAAGCTGTTCGGCCCCGGCAAGGAGTGCCAGGCCCCCTACGACTACGGCATCCAGTACTCGGGCCGCCGCACCACCGACTTCACGCAGTGCTTCACCAAGATCTGAGCCGGCCCGGCCCGATCCGCGACGGGCGCTACCGTCCCGGACGCGGCCGGGCCGCCGTCCCGGCCTGCTGCTCGCGGCGGGGCCGCGGCAAAAGCGCGGCCCAACTGCGGTAGGCACACGACCAGCCGTCCGGTCTCCGTCCCGGGCAGGCCGGGGCACCCGGCCGGGGCCGCGCAGGACCAGCGGGGCGGGGAAGCCGTGGAGCGGCCCCCGCCCACGGGACGCGGTGGCCGATACCCGCCCGCCCCCGCCGAGGTGGATCACCGGCGCCTCGCAGCGGCCCCCGGCTGCCCGCTCTGCCGTCCACGCCGTCGACCAGCGCACAACCGACGCCGTTCCGGAGCGGCGTCTCGCCCGGTTCTTCGCCGGCCACGACCACATGGTCGCGGCACCGGAGGAGTGGGCGCGCGTCGCTCTCCGGCCTGTCCGGCGGATCCTTCTGTTGCCCTCTCTCTGGGTGCTGAGCAGGGGGTGCCCCTGCCTGCACTGTGCAGAGTGCGAGTGGGTGGGGGCTGGTCGCGCCCACGCGGCGAAGCCGCATGTATGACACAGCACCCCGCCCCCTCGGGACTCGCACCCGCGCCGGGCACGCATGATCCGCCGGACACGCCTAGCCGTTCACCAGCGCGGCCACCAAGCGCTCCATGAGGGGCCGTGGGTCAGTCGTGCCCGGCCAGCTCGTCATCAGGAGGTGGTGGGCGGTGCCGACGACGGCGAGGGCCGCGGTGTGCGGGTCGGCGGTCTCCGCGATCCGACCGAGCCTCTGTTCGACCTTCAGGTAGTCGGTGACGGCTTCCTGGATCGCGGTGAAGCCGGGCGCCCCGCCTTCAAGAGCCTCGCGGATGCGCAGCGTGGCGGCGGGGCGGGTCATGGCGAGGCCCGACACCGCCGGGCCGCCGGAGTCGAACAGCGCGAGGACGACGGCGTCGAGGTTCCGCGCCACGGTGCCCTGCCCGGCGAGTCCCGACAGCGCCCGTGCCTTCACAGCCGTCCGGGCGAACCGGTCCAGGCACAGCTCGGCGACGAACTCGTCGAGCCCCGCGAAGTGCGCGTGCAGCAACCCCTTGGCGCAGCCCGCCTCGGTGGTGACGGCCCGGCTGGTGAGCGCGCCGGGCCCGTCCCTCTCCACGACGCGCTCGGCCGCCGCGAACAGCCGCTCGCGTACGTCCGGTGTCGCCACTCCACGCGGTGACATGGGCCTCTCTTCCGTCCTGCTTCTCTCGCCCTCAAGGGGCACAGCTCGTGGATGGTAGCGGGGATTGCCAGTTTGGGCACACGCCCATACTGTTTGGGCGCACGCCCATTCTCCGTCATCCACCGCAGGAGGCACCCGTGCCGGACGTCGTCAACATCGAGCAGGCACAGGCATGGAACGGCCCCGAAGGCACCCACTGGGCCCGTAACCAGGACCGCTGGAACGCCGTGAACGAGGGCTTCAACGAGCCACTGCTCGACGCCGCCGGGATCACCGGGGACCACCGGGTCCTCGACCTGGGCTGCGGCTCCGGACAGACCACGCGCCTCGCCGCGCTCAGAGCGCCCCGAGGGCACGCGCTGGGCCTCGACCTGTCCGGCCCGATGCTGGCCGAGGCGCGGGCCCACGCGGAGCGGGAGGGCATCACCAACGCCTCTTTCACACAGGGCGACGCGCAGGTGTACCCCTTCGAAGCGGGCGCGTTCGACGCGGCGATGAGCCGCTACGGGGTGATGTTCTTCGCCGACCCCGTAGCGGCCTTCGGCAACGTCGGCCGGACCCTGCGGCCCGGCGGGCGCCTCGCGTTCGTCTGCCCGGCCGATGCCGCGCTCAACGGCTGGGTGGCGGCGATGGCGACGTTGCACGACTTCCTGCCGGCCGGCGACTTCGGCCGGCCGGGGCTGCCCGGCATGTTCTCCCTGGCGGCCCCGGACCATATCCGCGCGGTCCTCGCCGCGGCCGGATTCACCAGCGTCACCGTCGACCAGGCACAGGCGTACGGGACATGGGGACACGGAGCCGAGGACGCGGCGGAGTTCCTGCTGGGAACAGGCCCCGGGCGCCACTTGATGGAGCAGGCCGACGCGACCGCACGAGTCCGCGCCCGCCGCACCCTGACGGAACACCTGCGCGCCCACGAGGCGGCGGACGGCACGGTCCGACTGCGCAGCACATCGTGGCTGGTCACAGCGGACCGCCCGGCCGGCCCTGCCGGACAGAGCGGCTGAGGCGTGTCCGGCGGATCTTTCAGTTGCCCTCTTTCCTGGTGCTGAGCAGGGGGTGCCCCTGCCTGCACTGTGCAGAGTGCGAGTGGGTGGGGGCTGGTCGCGCCCACGCGGCGAAGCCCCATGTATGACACAGCACCGCGCCCCTTCGGGGCTCGCCCCGGCGCCGGGCACGCATGATCCGCCGGACAGGCCGTAGGGATGTGGCCGCACGCCGCGCGGCCGGGGTGCGGACGCCGCCGTCCGCCTCGGCGACGGCCACCAGATCGGGGCTCCCGGCGCGGACGTCGCGGTCGAGAAACGACTCGGCCCGCACCGATCCGGCTCCCGCCGGGTCGTAGCCGCCCGGCGAGAAGGCCGTACCCACGCCGAAGCCGAACACGGCGAGCGCGGCGAACATGGCGAGCAGCGGCGCGAGCACGGCCGATCGCCGAGCAGCCGGCGCGGTCTGCCGTACGCGTAGGCGGCGCACCGGGCGAGCGGGCCGGAATTCTCCGCCTCTCCCGTGTCCCTACTCTTATGCCCTTCACGGGAGAGGCGACGGGATCGGGAACGGAATACTTATTGCGGCCGGAGAGATGCGGGCCGTTCGGCCTCTTTTCTCTCGCGCATTGCGGGCCGAACGGGCGAACGGGCGACGCTTCCCCGGGGCTGTGGTTTTCGGCCGCGCGGGGACCGTGGCCCAGGGTGCACCGGATATCGCACCTCCGTCACACGTCAGTGTGAGAATTTCCCCCCGGGCCGCACCGATAGTTTTTCTCGCCGATATGGACAGTACTGTCATCGGCCGAGGGCGAGCGAGCATGCGGTGTCGCGGCGAAACCAATTCCCTCGCGCATTCGTCAGGTCCCTGAAACACGCACATCATGAGGTTCCATGCTGTGGCCCACGCATTTCCTCCTGGGCGAGAAGGATCTCGTCTTCCGGCGGTCCGGGGAGATCATGAAGCCGGTCTCGCTGTTCGTCTCCCCCGCGACGAGGATGCTGCTGAGCAGCGAGGGGCTCACCACCACGCTCCTGGGCGCCTTGGTGGGCAGCCGGGTGCGGGTACGGCACGCGGAGTGCCGGCGGGTGCCGGGCAGCGCGGCACCCGCCGGGGCCGCCACGCTGCTGGGCGCCGGTGACAAGAGCCAACTGCTCGTCAGGTGCTCGCAGTTGAGCACGGACGTGGACGGGAACGGGAGCGGGAACGGGGACGGGAACGGGGACGGGGACGGGCCCACCGTGTCGATGAACCTGGTGGTGGCCCGGCTGGAGAAGTGCGCGGGGCTCGAACGCTGCCTCACCGACGCCACGGTTCCGCTGGGCGAGGCACTGCACGGCGTGGGCACGGGTCATCGGCGCACGGTCCTGGATGTGGGTTGCCGCCCGTGGCCGGAGGCCGCCGGCCGGCTCGCGGCCTTCAAGACGTACGTCCTGTGGCACCGCGACGATCCGGTGCTGGCGATCAACGAGCTGTTCAACCCGGATCTCGTCCCGGCGGCGGTACGCGGCGCGGGGCATTCGCGGTGAGCGCGACCGCCACAAGGCGCCGTGAGTACGGCGGGCCTCCTACGGGCCTGCCGGAGTGGCGGGCACGGCGCTCGCCTGCTGGTTCACCCTGCCGGCTCCCGCGCTGCGGCTGCCGCGGGAGCCCTCCTCTCAGCAGGCGAGCACCTGTTCAACCGGCCTTCCATCCAGCCCGTTCTCGTCCTCACCTCCTTCGCGTGCCCGCTTGTCCTGCCACCCCGAACCGTCCGCCCGCGCTCGCGGGTTCAGCTCAACCGGCGGACTTTCCGGATGACTTGGGGTGGGTCAGGTCGTAGAAGACGGCGTCGCCGACGGTGACCTTCTTGTAGTGCTTCTGCACCCACGAGCTGATGCTGGAGGAAGTACCCGATCCGCCGGGGCCGCCGCCGCTGCCGCCGCCCGAGCTGCCGACGAAGTAGTGGATCTTCCCTTCCCGCACGTACTTCTTGAAGCCCGCGAGCGTCGGATACGGGTCGCTGCCGTTGAAGCCACCGAGCGCCATGACCGGCTTGCCGGTGGCGAGTTGGTAGCTGGCGGCGTTCTGGGAGCCGACCGCCGCCGCGGCCCAGATGTAGTCCCCCGCGTTCTTCTCCAGCAGCTTCTCGGCCTTGGAGTTGACCTGGCTCCCGTTGAGGAGACCGCCCATGCCGCCACCGCCGCGCATGCCGCCACCGCCGCCGGGGCGCGCGCCTCGCGCGTTGGACTTCCCCTTGCCCTGGCCCTGTGCCTTGCCCTTGCTCTGTCCCTGGTTGCCCTGGCCGCCCTGGGGAAAGCCGCCCTGGCCGGGGGTGCCGCCGGGCATGCCGCCGTTGCCCTGAGCCGGGGGCCGGCCCTGGCCGTTCTGCTGGTTCTTGCCGGTGTTGCCGTTGGCTGTGTTGTTGGGGTTGTTGCCGTTGTTGCCGTTGCCGCCCGGGGCGCCCTGCGGGGGCTGGAAACCGCCGCCCCGGCCCGGGCCGCCTGGACCACCGGGGCCGCCGGGGCCGCCGCGCGCGACGGCGGGGCCCGCCGTCACGATGGAGCCGGTGTGCGGGGTGGCGACGGTGTTCAACGTGTAGGCCACCGGCCCCGCGGCCATCGCCACGAGGCCCAGCGCCGCCACGAGCCAGGACACGCGCCGGGGCGCGGCCGTCCGACGCGACACCCGCGTCTCCGCGAGCAGCGCCACCGCCGCGACGAGGCCCACGGCGAGCACCGTCCAGCGCAGCCACGGCAGCCAGCCGCCGGCGCGGCCGAGCAGCACGGCGGACCAGACCGCCGTACCGGCGACCGTCACCGCCAGGGTCGCCGAAGCGGCCGGGTGGGCGCGGCGGCGCCACAGGGTGACCGCGCCCATCGCGACGAGGGCGCAAATGTAGGGCGCCAGCGCGATGTTGTAGTACTCGTGGAAGATCCCGGACATGAAGCTGAAGGTGGCCGCCGTCATCAGCAAAGAGCCGCCCCAGGCCAGGAACGCCGCGCGCTCCCCGTCCGTACGCGCGGCGCGGCGCGTCACGACCAGGCCCGCGGCCAGCAGGACCAGCGCGGCGGGCAGCAGCCAGGCGATCTGGCCGCCCATGGAGTCGTTGAAGAGCCGGCCCAGGCCCGTCTCGCCCCAGCCGCCGCCTCCGCCACCGCCGGGTCCACCGCCACCGGGACCGCCGCCGCCCTTGGGGCCGCCGCCGACGCTGCCCGTCTCCTCACCGGTGAGGCGGCCGAGGCCGTTGTAGCCGAGGGTCAGCTCCAGAAAGCTGTTGTGCTGCGAGCCGCCCATGTACGGGCGGGAGGCGGCGGGCCACAGTTCGGCCAGCGCGACGTACCAGCCGCAGCTCACCACCATGGCCAGCCCGCCGAGCAGGAGTTGACCCGTGCGGCGCAGCGGGCGGCCGGGGGCACACACCAGGTACACGATCGCCAGCGGCGGGAGGATCAGCCACGCCTGGAGCGTCTTGGTCAAGAAAGCGAGGCCGAAGCAGATTCCGGCCAGCACCAGCCACTTGGTGCGGGCCTGTTCCAGCGCGCGCAGGACGCAGGCGATCGCCGAGACCATCAGCAGGCACAGCAGCGCGTCCGGGTTGTTGAAGCGGAACATCAGCGCCGCGACCGGCGTCAGGGCCAGCAGCGCCCCCGCCAGCAGGCCGGCGCCGGGTCCGAAGCGCCGCCGTACCGCCGCGTACAGCACCGCGACCGTGCCCACGCCCAGCAGGGCCTGCGGCACGAGGATCTGCCAGGAGCCGAGCCCGAAGAGGCGTACCGACAGCGCCATCGGCCACAGCGCCGCCGGGGGTTTGTCGACGGTGATGGCGTTGCCCGCGTCGAGCGAGCCGAAAAGCATCGCCTTCCAGCTGGCGCCGCCCGCCTGGGCGGCGGCCGAGTAGAAGGAGTTGGCGTATCCGGAGGCGCCGAGGCCCCAGAGGAACAACGCGGCGGTGGCCGCCAGCAGGGCCCAGTAGGCGGCCCGGTCCCGGCGCGAGAGCGGCGCTGTACGGGGGTGCGCGTCGTCCGGGACGGCCTGGTCCGGCGGGTGAGGGTGCGCGGAGGCGAGGGTGGTCATGCGCGGGTCCGTTCGTCGTGTTCAGCCGGGACGGGGGCGTCAGCCGGGACGGGGGCGGGGGTGGGGGTGGGAGCCGACGCTGGTCCGGGCGAGGGAGCGGCTGCCCGCGGCGGCGCGGGCTGGAAGACCCAGGTACGGAAGAGGAGGAAGCGCACCACGGTCGCCGCGAGGTTGGCGACGACGAGGACGGCGAGCTCGCTGCCGTGCGAGGCAGCCGCGTCGGCGGCGTCCAGCGCGGCCAGCGAGCCGCTGGTCAGCGCGAGCCCGACGGCGAACACCACGAGGCCCTGCGCCTGGTGCCGCACCGCGCGGTCTCTGCCCCGTACGCCGAAGGTGAGCCGGCGGTTGGCGGCGGTGTTGGCGAGGGCCGACAGCAGCAGCGCCAGCGCGTTCGCCACCTGGGCCGCCGCCGCGGTGCGCAGCAGCGAGTACAGCGCGAGGTAGAGCAGCGTGCTCACCACACCGACGGCGCAGAAGCCCAGGAGCTGGCGGGCGAGTCCGCCGGGCACACCGGGCAGTTCGCGGTCACGGGGGTCGTCGCCGAAGGGACGGCGCAGCCGCGCCAGGGGCAGCGCCCCAGTGGCCAGCGCGCGCCCGACGCGCCATACACCCTTGAGGTCCGCGACGGCGGTGGAGACGAGGTCGACACGGCTGTCGGGGTCGTCCACCCAGTCCACCGGGACCTCGTGGATGCGCAGCCCGGCGCGCTGGGCGAGAACCAGCAGCTCGGTGTCGAAGAACCAGCCGGTGTCTTCCACCAGCGGCAGCAGCCGCGCGGCGACCTCGCCCCTGATGGCCTTGAAGCCGCACTGCGCGTCGGAGAAGCGGGCGGCCAGCGAGCCGCGCAGGATCAGGTTGTAGGCCCGCGAGATGACCTCCCGCTTGGCTCCCCTGACGACCCGGGAGCCGCCCGCCAGGCGGGTGCCGATGGCCAGGTCGGAGTGGCCGGAGATGAGCGGGGCCACCAGCGGCAGCAGCGCGTTGAGGTCGGTGGACAGGTCGACGTCCATGTAGGCGCGCACCGGCGCGTCCGAGGCGCCCCATACGGCGCGCAGCGCCCTGCCCCGGCCCTTTTCCTCCAGCCGTACCGCCCGCACCTCCGCGTACGCCTCCTCGAGCGCAGCCGCCACCTCGGGAGTGCGGTCCACGCTGGCGTTGTCGGCGATGGTGATGCGGAAGCCGTAGGGGAAGTTGCCGGTGAGGAAGGAGTGCAGGCGCCGGACGCAGGCTTCGAGTCCGGCCTCCTCGTTGTAGACGGGGACGACCACGTCGAGCACCGTCTGTGTGGGAGGGAGCGCCGGGAGGTGGCGGCGGGCGGGAAGGGCTTCCCCCGCGGGCGCGGCCTTCCCGGCGAGCGGGGTCTTTCCTGCGAACGCGGCCTTTCCGGCGGGCAGCGCCCGCCCGGTGGGCTCCGCCACGGTGCCCGGGGGCCCGCCGGCGCTCCCGGTGGTGAGGGTGATGTCGGTTTGCATGACACCGACGCTCGCGAGCCGCGCTGTCAGTCCCTTGTGCTGAAGCTGTGCTCCGCCTGTGAGTTCCCCTCGGACGGGGACGAGTCCGCCCCGGACGCGGGCAGGCGTCCCTCGGGCGCGGGCAGGTGTCCCTCCGATGCGGGCGAGGGCCCCTCTGGCGCTGGTGGGTTCCCCTCGGGCGCGGGCAGGTGGACGGTGCAGACGGTGCGGCCGGGCGCGCTCGTCACCGACACCTCTCCCCCGTGTGCCGTGACGACGGCCCGCACGATGGCCAGGCCGAGGCCGGTGCTGCCGTGCGCGCGGGAGCGCGAGGGGTCGCCGCGCGCGAAGCGTTCGAAGATGTGCGGCAGGGTCTGCGGCGGGATGCCGGGCCCGTCGTCCTCGATCCGCACCACCACGCCGCCCTCCCCCGCCTGGCGGACCCGCGCCGTCACCACCGTGCCTTCGGGGGTGTGGGTGCGGGCGTTGGCCAGCAGGTTCACCAGTACCTGCTGGAGCCGGGGCGCGTCACCGCGCACCAGTGCCGCCTCCTCGGGCAGGTCCAGCCCCCACCGGTGCCCGGGTCCCGCCGCGCTGGCGTCGCTCACCGCGTCCACGACCAGCGGCGACAGGTCGAGCGTGAGGGTGCTCAGCGGACGTCCGGTATCCAGCCGGGCGAGCAGCAACAGGTCCTCGACCAGGCCCGTCATGCGCGTCGACTCCGACTCGATGCGGGAGAGCGCGTGCCGGGTGTCGGGGCCGACGGGTTCGCGGCCCCGGTGGGTGAGTTCGGCGTAGCCGCGGATCGAGGCCAGCGGGGTGCGCAGTTCGTGGCTGGCGTCGGCGACGAAGCGGCGTACTCGCAGCTCGCTCTCGTACCGCGCGGCCAGCGCTGAACCGACGTGGCCCAGCATTCTGTTGAGCGCGGCGCCCACCTGGCCGATCTCGGTGCGCGGGTCGGTGTCCCGCTCCGGGACCCGTTCGTGGAGCACCACCTCGCCCTGGTGCAGCGGGAGTTCGGAGACGCGTGTGGCGGTCTGGGCCATGCGGCGCAGCGGGCGCAGGGCCATCCGTACGCTGGCGGCGCCCGCGATCCCCGCGGCTACCAGCCCGGCCGCCGAGACGCAGACCTCGACCACCACCAGCGTGCTGAGGGTGTCCTCGACCTGGGCGGTCGGCAGCCCGACGAGCAGGGTGCCGCCCTCGACCGGCTGGGACGTCATCCGGTAGCCGCCCGCGTGGGGGACGTCCACGCTGTGTGTCGCGCCGTCGAGGGGGACCTGTTCGAGCGCGTTGGTCTGCTCCCGGCTGAGCTGCTCGGCGGCGACCCGGGGCTCGGAGGTCTCGCTCTGCACGCTGATGCCGCCGCGCTCGACGCTGTCGCCGTCCCCTCCCCCATCCCCGTCGTGGTCGGGGATGA
Organism: Streptomyces sp. NBC_01775; assembly: GCF_035917675.1. Classification (NCBI taxonomy): domain Bacteria; kingdom Bacillati; phylum Actinomycetota; class Actinomycetes; order Kitasatosporales; family Streptomycetaceae; genus Streptomyces; species Streptomyces sp. NBC_01775. The sequence continues at coordinate 1,581,869 of NZ_CP109104.1, forward strand.
GTGCGCCGATCGTGCCCACAGGCTGCCCACCCATGACGAGAAACCGCAGGTCGACAGGGTGCGGGGGCCTGTCCCTGCCGGGCGGCGGTCCTGCGGCACGCCGGGCGACGTCGGAGAGCTGGGTGTCGAGCTGGCTGCCGAGGTACGAGTGCAGGGCGATCGTCGTCACCATGCTGATGACCGCGGCGACCACCGCGATCAGCGCGACGGACGAGACGACCAGCCGGGTCCGCAGCGAGCGGGGCTTGCTCATGGGAGGAGGTCAGCCTTCCGGTGTCGCCGGTGTCGCGGCCTTGATGACGTACCCGGCGCCGCGCCGGGTGTGGATCATCGGGGTCCGCCCGGCGTCGATCTTGCGGCGCAGGTAGGAGATGTACAGCTCGACGACGTTGGCCTGGCCGCCGAAGTCGTAGTTCCAGACCCGGTCCAGGATCTGGGCCTTGCTGAGCACCCTGCGCGGGTTGCGCATCAGATAGCGCAGCAGCTCGAACTCGGTGGCGGTCAGCTGTACGTCGTCGCCGCCGCGGGTGACCTCGTGACTCTCCTCGTCCAGCACCAGGTCGCCGACGACGAGCAGCGAGGCGTTCCGCGCGGTGGCGGCGCCCGCCCGGCGCAGCAGTCCGCGCAGCCGGGCGACGACCTCCTCCAGGCTGAAGGGCTTGGTGACGTAGTCGTCGCCGCCGGCCGTCAGCCCGGCGATCCGGTCCTCGACCGCGTCCTTGGCGGTGAGGAAGAGCACCGGCACCTGTGGGACCTCCCGCCGCAGCTTGCTGAGCACGGTGAGCCCGTCCATGTCGGGCAGCATCACATCCAGCACCACCGTGTCGGGGCCCCAGGCGCGGGCCGTACGCAGCGCGGAGGCGCCGTCCCCCTCCGCCCTGACCTCCCAGCCCTCGTAGCGCAGTGCCATCGACAGCAGCTCGCTCAGCGAGGGCTCGTCGTCCACCACGAGCACCCGCACCGGTCCGCCGTCCTGCCGCCGCAGCCCCGTGCGCACGGGCGCGGGCGTGGCGGGGTTGGTGGGTGCGGGGGCGTGCGGGGGCGCGGGCGGGGAGACGGCGGAGGGATCGCTCATAGGTCCAGGCTGCCGCCCGTCGCTGAGAGCCGGCTGTGCGCTGCCTGTGAATCAGCTGAGAAGCCGGACGGGCCCCTCGCGGGGTCGGGCACAGGACCCCGTGCGGGAGCGGAAACGGCCGGGCGCCGTACGCTGTCGGGACCGGGGCCCCGGCGGCACAACGGCCGGGCCCGGAGGGACCTTTGTACGAGATGCGCGTGCTGTCCGGCTGCGAGACCGAGGGCTCCCCCGGGGTCGGATAGGGGTCTGTTACAGGTTACTTAAAGGTATGTCGTGACTTGACATGCAAGAAACAGTAGAACCCGTTCCCACTCCATCTGAGAGTGAGGAACCACCATGAAAGAGCCCCTCATGCACCGTGCCATCCCCCGAGGCGTCTCCCGCCGCGGCCTCATCACTGGAACCGGTTCTCTTCTGGGAGCCGCAGCACTCGGCGGGCGCGCCCTCGCCGTCGGCGCCCAGGCCGCTCCCGGCGCCGCGCCCCGGGCCACCGCGATCGCCGACGGCGCCCAGGTGTCGGCACTGGTGATCGGCAGCGGCTACGGCGGCTGTGTCGCCGCGCTGCGGCTGGCGGAGGCGGGCGTCGACGTCCACATGGTCGAGATGGGCATGGCCTGGGACACCCCGGGCGCCGACGGCAAGATCTTCGCCAACACCACCGACCCGGACAAGCGCTCCTACTGGCTGCGCACCAGAACCAAGCAGCCCCTCAGCAACTTCCTCGGCTTCCCCATCGACCGGGACATCCCCCGCTACACCGGAATCCTGGACGCCGAGGACTTCAGCGGTATCACGGTCTACCAGGGCCGGGGCGTGGGCGGCGGCTCCCTCGTGAACGGGGGCATGGCGGTCACGCCCCGGCGGGAGAACTTCGGCACCATCCTCCCGTCGGTGAACACCGGGGAGATGTACGACACTTACTACCCGCGCGCCAACGCCGCGCTCGGGGTCAGCACCATCGACCCGGACTGGTTCGAGACCACCGAGGGCTACCAGTACTCGCGGGTCGGCCGTAAGCAGGCCGAGCGCTCCGGCTTCCCCTTCGTCTTCGTCCCCGACGTGTACGACTGGGACTACATGAAGCAGGAGGCCGCGGGGACCGCCCCCAAGTCGGCGCTGGCCGGGGAGATCCTCTACGGCAACAACCACGGCAAGAAGTCGCTCCAGAAGACCTATCTCCCCCGGATCAGAGCCACCGGCAAGGTCACCGTCTCGCCCCTGCACAGGGTCACGACGGTCCGCCCCGCGTCCGGCGGCGGCTACACCGTCACCCTCGAACAGCTCGACACCGGCGGCGGGACCACGGCCACCAAGTCCGTCACGGCGGACCGGGTGTTCTTCGCGGCGGGCAGCGTCGGCACCAGCAAACTGCTGGTCTCCCAGCGGGCCTCCGGCGCCCTGCCGCGCCTCAACGGGGAGGTCGGCAAGGGCTGGGGCGACAACGGCAACGTGATGTGCGGCCGTGCGAACCACCTGTGGGACCCGACCGGGGCGCTCCAGTCGAGCATCCCCACGGCGGGCATCGACAACTGGGCAGCGGGCGGCGCCTTCGCCGAGGTGGCGCCGCTGCCCACCGGCATCGAGACCTACGCCTCGTTCTATCTGTCGATCACCAAGAACCCGCACCGCGCGGAGTTCTCCTGGAACGCCGGAGCGGGCCGGGTCGAGCTGAACTGGCAGACCTCCTGGAAGCAGGAGTCCATCGACATGGCCAAATCGATCTTCGACAAGATCAACGCGAAGGAGGGGACGATCTACCGGACCGACCTGTTCGGGACGTACAAGATCTGGGGCGACCACCTCACCTACCACCCGCTCGGCGGCGCCGTCCTCGGCAAGGCGACGGACAACTACGGCCGCCTGCACGGCCATCCGGGCCTGTACGTCATCGACGGTGCGCTGGTCCCCGGCAACACCAGCGTCAATCCGTTCGTCACCATCACGGCGCTCGCCGAACGGAACATCGAGAAGATCATCGCCACCGACCTGTGAGGGACGCGCCCGGGTGCCGCCTCAGTGACCGGGCAGCGCACACACCGTGTCGAGGCCCAGCACGTGGTTGAGCCGGCCGAACGCCAGCCACGAGCCGATGCTCATGCTCAGCTCGACGATCTGGGTCTGGCTGTAGTGCGCTGTCATCCGGGCCCAGAACGCGTCGTCCAGGCCATGGTGATCCAGGGCGTACCGCTCGGCGTACTCGGCGGCCAGCCGGGTGCGTGCGTCGAACGCCTCGGTGGTACGCCACTGGGTCACCGCCTCGGCGAACCCCTCCTCGACCTTGTGCCCGTCCCGCTCGGTGCGCCAGTCGAGGCAGAAGGCACAGCCGTTGATCTGCGCGACGCGCAGCCGCGCCGACTCGAACTCGCGCAGGCCGAGGGTGGTGTGGGCGTACACCGCCAGCGAGAACTCCGCAGCCGCGGGCCCGATGCCGGGCACCATCTCGCCCCACACGTACCCGATCGGGTCCTTGCCTTCGGGGATGTCGATGTTCATGACCGCTTCCTTCCTGGTTCGCCGGGTCGGCCGAGTCCGCCGGCTGCGGGCCGCAGCGGCACATCCAGCGCGTCGTAGAGGCCGGGCTCCGCGTCCACGAGCCAGTCGATGGCGCCCACCAGGCGGGCGGCGGCGGTCGCGTTGCCTCCGGCGGAGCGGTTGCCGTCCTCGTCCATGGCCTCGACGGTGACCTCGATGCGGGGCGCGCCCTCGATGACGACCCGGTGCGCGCCGACCCCGTCGGGCGGCGTGGGCCAGTCGGGCGCGCAGGACGGGTGGACGCGGGTGACGTGCTCGACGACGAGGCGGGGTTCACCGCCCACGATCCCCTGCACCTCGAACCGGACGGCGCCCTGGGTGCCCGCCTCGAACGCGCCCATCGTCCGCGTGCGCACGGTCTCCTGGAGGGGGCGCCGCTCCAACGTCTCGCGGATCTCCTCCAGTTCGAGGCCCAGCGCCCTGGCCATCAGCCGTAGCTGCCCGCCCCACACCATGGCCGGGACCGTGGGCGCGATCATCGGCGGCTCGTAGTCCATCGGCTGGCCCATGCCGACCAGATACCGGACCGCGTCGGGCTGGTCGTAGGTGGAGTAGTCGAAGATCTCCTGGCAGCGGATCACGTCCACGGTGGTGCCGAGCCCGCTGATCAGCAGCGGCAGTACGTCGTTGCCCCAGCCGGGGTCGACGCCCGAGACGAACAGCGAGCCACCGCCCTCCGCGACGGCTGCCAGCACCGGCTCGCGCAGCTCGGGCGGGGCGCTCTCGGGGTCGTAGAGCGCGTAGAGGGAGGGGGTGACGACCACGGCCCCGGCGCGGACAGCGCGCAGGATGTCGGCCAGGGCCTCCTCGGGCCGGATGTCCCCGGAGGCGGCGTAGACCACCGCGCGGGGTCCCTCGGCCAGGACCGCCTCGACGTCGTCGCGCGCCGCGACTCCCACGTCACGGCCGAGCCCGCCGAGGTCGCCCGCGTCACGGCCGGTCTTCTCCGGGCTGTGGACGAGGACGGACGCCAGGTTCAGCGCCGGATGGGCCGCCACGGCACGGATCGCCGCGCGCCCGACATTGCCGGTACCCCAGACAACCGTGGAAATCATGCGCGGAGGGTAGCGAGAGGGCGTATCGGTTCATAGTGCCGTGCCCCGAAAAAGTCACCGCCGGATCCGGGCCGGGGCGGTCCGGGGCCCGGCTGTTCACCCGGGGACGTCGGCGTCGCCGAGGAAGACCCGCTCTTCGGTGAGGTAGAACTCGCTGCGGCTCATGTCGATGAAGCCCTGTTCGTCGGGGCGGATCGTCTCGCGGTACTCCGTCGACCGGATCAGCCCCTGGATGTCGTCCGGGCTGTCGAACCACTGCCGTACGACGGCCTCGAACCGCGTCTCCGCGACCCCGGGAAAACCCAGGGGCTTCGGATACTCGGCGGTGTAGCGCCGCACATACCTCCGGGCGGCGGCGGTCGAGGCGACCATCGGCGCGTGGCGCTCACGGTGATGCTTGAGGAACTCCTCCCTCGACAGCTCCGGTAAACGGCACAGCAGGCTCACGAGGATGACCATGCGCCAAGGCTAGCCCGCGCCCAGGCCGGCTCGAAGCGCTTGCCTGGAGCCGATATTCACGACGGCAGGCGCCGAACCCTCACCGGTGACGACTTGCCCAAGGTGCCGTGCTCAGCGGTCCGCCGCGGCCTGCGTCGCCGGCGAGATCCGGCTGGGAATCGGCGCCGACGGCCGGCGGTGGATACGCGCCGCCTCCGTACTGGGAAGGGGAACCGTACCGGGACACCCCGTCGCGGGGAGAAAACAGTGCTAGAAAATCGTCATGAAGGTTCCATTTGCACCAAAGAGGCGCGATTCATTCCATCTCTCCGGTGGCCCCGCGCGTGATCAAGGTGAGTCCGCGGGTTCGGGGCCGCGCACTCTGCTGAGTCCGCGCAGTGCCGCCGGGCAGGTGTTCGTTTTGCAGATCGTGATCGTGGTGCTGTTGATCGCGGCCTCGGTGACGGCCCTGGTCCTCCAGGCGGGGCGCGACAGCAGGCGGGGGGCCGAGCGTCAGTCGCTGACCGCCGCGGAGACGTTCGCGAACGCCCCGGGCACGGCCCGGGCGTTGAAGAGCGGGCATCCGACGGCCGTGCTACAGCCGCGTGCGGAAGCAACGCGGAAGAAGGCAGGCCTGACCTTCATCGTTGTCACGGACACCAACGGAATCCGCTATACGCACCCCGACCCGAAGCGGATCGGGAAGAAGTTCATCGGCACCATCAAACCGTCACAGAAGGGCCGCACGACCGTCGAGCAGGCCCCCGGGCTGTCCCTGCCCGCGGGCAGCGGACCGGTCATCCAGGCGGTGGTCCCGGTGACCGATGACCGCGGCTCGGTCATCGGTCTGGTGTCCGCCGGGATCAAGGTCCGCCACGTGATAAGCCTGTCCGACCGGCAACTGCCGATCATCTTCGGCACCGGGGCGGTCGCGCTCGCCTTGTCCACCCTCGGGACGGCACTGGTGGCCAGACGGCTGCGTCGGCAGACGCACGGTCTTGGGCCGGCGGAGATGACGCGGATGTACGAGCACCATGACGCGGTGCTGCACGCGGTCCGGGAGGGAGTGCTGATCATCGGCGCCGACGGGCGGCTGCTGCTGGCCAACGATGAGGGGCGGCGGCTGCTGGAACTGCCGGCGGACGCAGAGCAGCGCCAGGTGGGGGAGCTGGAGCTGAACGCGGACATGGCGAGACTGCTGGCATCGGGTGAGCCGGCCACGGATGAGGTGCATCTCGTAGGGGATCGGTTGCTGGCGGTCAACATCCGGTCCACTGCCCCGTACGGCGGTCAAGCAGGCTGGGTGGTGACGTTGCGAGACACCACAGAGCTGTCGGCGGTCACCGGACGGGCTGAGGTGGCGCGGGAGCGGCTGACGCTCCTGTACGACGCCGGAGTGCGGATCGGCACCACGCTGGATGTGGTGCGTACCGCGCAGGAGTTCGCAGAGGTGGCGACCCCGCGGTTTGCCGATATCGTCACCGTCGATCTGCTGGAGCAGGTGGAACGGGGCGGGGAGCCGACCAGGACGGCGGACATGCGCCGTACGGCGATCAGCGGCGGGCACCAGGAACGGGAGGCGCTCCACCCGGTCGGAGAACTGATCACCTTGTCGCCGGCGGCGCCGCAGGCGCGAGCCCTGGAAGCAGGGCGGGCAGCGCTGGAGCAAGACCTGAGACAGGCGCGGGGGTGGCGCGATCAGGACCCCGACCGGGCCCGCAGGGCACTGGAGTTCGGGATGCATTCGCTGGTGACGGTGCCGCTCCGGGCGCGCGGTGAGGTGCTGGGGATGACGGATTTCTGGCGCACGGGGGATTCGCCGCCGTTCAAGGAAGAAGACCTTTCCTTCGCGGAGGAGCTGGCGGCGAGGGCGGCGGTGGCCATCGACAACGCCCGCCGCTTCACCCGTGAGCACATGATGGCGGTGACCCTACAGCGCAGCTTGCTGCCGCAGGGGGTACCGGAACAGAACGCGCTGGAGGTGGCCTGGCGGTATCTGCCGGCCGAAGCCGGGGTGGGCGGGGACTGGTTCGACGTCATCCCGCTGTCGGGCGCCCGGGTGGCGCTGGTGGTCGGTGACGTGGTCGGCCACGGATTGCACGCCGCGGCGACGATGGGACGGCTGCGCACCGCGGTACACAACTTCTCCGCCCTGGACCTGCCCCCGGACGAGCTGCTCGGGCACCTGGACGAACTGGTCGCTCGCATCGACAGCGACGAGATCGTGGGCGACCATCCGCAGGGCCACGCCGAAGCGGTCACGGGAGCGACCTGTCTGTACGCGATCTACGACCCGGTCACGGGAGTGTGCACGGCGGCGCGAGCGGGACATCCGCCGCCGGCGATCGTGCATCCGGACGGGAGCGTCTCCTATCCGGAAGTGCCCGCTTCGCCTCCTCTCGGCCTGGGCAGCAACCCCTTTGAAACCACCGAGCTGCGCCTGTCCGAGGGCTCACGACTTGTGCTGTACACCGACGGGCTGATCGAGAACCGCAATCGGGACATCGACACCGGGCTGGGTCTGCTGCGCGAGGCGCTGGAAGGGGCGGAGCGTACGCCGGAGGAGACATGTCAGGCGGCGATCGAGGCGATGTTGCCGGCGCACCCATCCGATGACATCGCGCTGCTGGTGGCGCGCACACAGTTGCTCGACCCCTCCAGAGTGGCGCATTGGGAGGTGCCGCCGGATCCGGCGGCGGTGGCCCCGGTCCGTGCGGAGTGCGTGGCGCAACTGCAGGCGTGGGGGCTGACGGACATCGGGTACACCACGGAACTCATCCTCAGCGAGCTGATCACCAACGCGATCCGATACGGATCGCCTCCGGTCAGGGTGCGGCTGCTGCACTGCCGCAAGCTGATCTGCGAGGTGTCGGACGGGTCCAGCACCTCGCCACATGTGCGAAGGGCAGCCACCACGGAGGAGGGCGGACGTGGGCTGTTCTTGGTCGCGCAGCTCGCCCAGCGGTGGGGTACGCGGTACTTGCCGGGTGGCAAAGTCATCTGGACCCAACAACCGCTGAACAACGGTGCCGGTGCCGGTGCCGGTGCCGCAACGAGCGACGCGCTCACCGAAGCCCTCCTCGACCAGTTCGACGATCCCGCCCTCTGACCCACGGGAACGCAGCGGTGCGTCAGCACGCCGGCGCCCTGACGTGCGCATGGACCGGTGCCGTACGGCCGCTCAAGCAGCGCTGGGGCTGCTTTACGGGGGGGCAGATCCAGTGGATGCGCGACCCGTCGGTGGGCATCGCCGCGATTGCCGAGACGTTCGCGCGGGTGCTCGCCCCCGGCAGGCTCCGATTCCGCTGGAAAGACAGACCGTACGGGCGGTGGAGGACCGTCCCCGGTTCAAAGCCGGCTCCGATCTCCGCGCGCGCGGCGCCGGGCGCCGGCGTCGGGCGCCCGGTCAGTCCGACACCATCTGGAGAAGCGCCGTGCCGTCCTTCCCGGTCGCCACCTGGATCACCACGGCGTCGGGCTCGGCGCTCGGCCGGGCGGTCCCCACCCGGCCGCACGAATTGCCGCCGCCGTTGCTGCGGACAACGGTGATGCAGCCCTGTCCCGGGCCGCCGGCCCCGCCCTCGGACCGGCCGTTGCCCGACTTCACCGTGTACTCGACCTTGTTCGGGCCGACCTCGGTCACGGACAGCGTCGCCCGGCCGCCCGGACCCTTGAAACGGATCTTTACCCGTTCGGACACCGCGATCTCGCAGTTGCCGTCCGCGCAGGCTCCGGTGTCCCGCCCGTCCGCCGCCGACACCGAGGGTTTCGCCGAGGCGGCGCGATCGCCGGACGGGCTCCCCGAGGACGCGGAGCGGGACTTCGACCCGCCACCGGCGCCCGAGGACTCCCCGTCGGCCTGGTCGGACCCTCCACAGCCGACCACCGTCAGCGCGGTCAGCAATGTCAGCGCAAGGGCTGCCCCCGGCTGATACGTACGCGCACTTCGCGCACTGTGTGCTCTGTGCGCAGAGCGCTCCGAAGTCGTCGCGGCGCCAGCCGAAGTCGTCCCGGCCATGATGCTCCCCCGTGTTCTGCGTGCCTCGGCTCAAATGTTCGGTTGCCAGTCTTCCCCCGCGCCTTCGCCCCCACTCCTTCCGACTCCGCTCGTGCGCGCGGCTCAGCGGGCCATTGTCAGCGGTGGCCGGTCGCCGAACGAAACAAATAGCACCTCCGGCCGCCTCCCCGCACCCGTCCGTCTCCTCTCGCAGGTCCCCGTCCGTCTCCTCGCACAGGTCACGGCCTAAGCTGCCCGCCATGACGGCTCCCGACGACCACCACCCCGACGACCGGGAGGGCTTCGCCCTCCGGTGGCAGACCTCGACCCCGAGTGAACGGCGCACACTGATGCGTCAGGGCCGGGAGTCGCCCGAGACGGCCCGGCAGGCCTCCATGCTGGCGGGCGTGCTCTTCGCGGCCGGTGGGATCGCCGCGACGGCCAAGGCCGTCAACCGGCATGAATCGCCCCTGGTGATCGGGGGCTGTGTGGCGGCGGTCGTCCTGTGCGCGGCGATGGCGGAGCTGAGCCGCCGGGGCCGTACGCGGGTCGGCATGACACTGATGGTCGTCGGCCTCATCACGCTGAGCCTCGTCGAAACGCTGTGAGGGTGGGCGGCTTGTGAGGGTGGGCGGCTGACGCCGCCGAACGCCCCCTCCGCGTCCCGGTGTCCGGCAGCACGCGGCCCCTCCGGAGTTGTGCGTGAGTGAGCGGCGAACCCGGGAAGGATGCGTCCGTTCACGCCCTGCGGGCCCACCGCGGGCAACCACCGGAGGGAGACAGCGTGCGTGTCATCGTCATCGGAACCGGGGTCGTCGGCGCGGCGGCAGGCTACGAGCTGGCCCGTTCCGGCGTGGACACCGTCCTGGTCGACGCCGTGCGGGAGGGCGGGGCCACCTCGGCGGGCGCCGGGATCATCTGCCCCTGGTCGAGCCGGATGACCGACCCCGACTACTACCGGATGGCGGTGGCCGGAGCCGAGCACTACCCCGGCCTGCTGGAGACCCTCGCGGAGGACGGCGAGACGGAGGTCGGCCATCGCCGGGTCGGCGCGCTGCGGCTGCTCTTCCCCGAGGAGGCGGAGAGCGTCCACTCCTCGGTGACCGCGCGCGCCGCCGCCTCCGCGCCGGCCGGGGAGGTCTCCCTGATCGACGGGGCCGAGGCCGCCGCGCTCTTCCCGCCGCTGCGCCACGAGGGGCCGGTCCTCCATGTCACGGGCGGCGCGCGCCTGGACGGACGGCTGCTGCGCGAGGCCCTGCGGCGGGGCGCCGTACGCCACGGAGCCCGCCTCGTCGAGGCCGAGGCCCGCATCGAGGCCGGGGGCGAGCGTGTACGCGCGGTGCACGCGGACGGGGAGCGCCTGGCGGCGGACGCGGTGATCGACGCGGCGGGCGCGTGGTCGGCCGGACTCCTCGAACCCCTGGGCGTACGGCTGCCGGTGGCGCCGCAGCGCGGGCAGCTCGTCCACCTGCGGCTGCCCGGGACCGACACGTCGCGGTGGCCGGTGCTGCTGCCCCCGACCAGCCACTACCTGCTGGCCTTCGACGACTCGCGGGTCGTGGTGGGCGCGACCCGCGAGGAGGGCAGCGGGTTCGACCACCGCGTGACGGCCGCCGGGCTCGCCGAGGTCCTCAACGAGGCCCTGGCGGTGGCCCCCGGACTGGCCGGGGCCACCCACCTGGAGACCCGCGTCGGCTTCCGCCCGACGGGCCCCGACCCCCTTCCGCTGCTCGGCACGGTGCCGGGGCTGCGCGGCCTCGTCATCGCCAACGGACTGGGCTCCTCGGGGCTGACGATGGGGCCGTACGCCGGATCGCTGGCGGCCCGGCTCGCGCTCGGGGCCGAGCCCGGTATGGACCTGAGGGCGTACGACCCGCTGCGCTGAGCCGGCCGCTCCCACCCCCGGACCGTCAGGCGGCGGGCCTGCGCCCGGCGCGGCCCTCGTGCTCGACCCGTCGGCGCACGTCCTGGCAGGTGCGGGAGAGGAGACGGGAGACATGCATCTGGGAGATGCCCAGCTCCGCACCGATGCTGGATTGCGTCATGTCGCGGAAGAACCGCAGGTACAACACCTTGCGCTGGCGCTCGGGCAGCGCGCGCAGGCAGGGCTTGACGGCCTCCCGGGCGACGACGGCGTCGAATCCGGGCTCGGTGCTGCCGAGGGCGTCGGCGAGCGAGAGGTCGTCGTCGGCGCCGCTGGGCGAGGCGTCCAGGGACAGGGAGCTGAAGCTCTCCAGCGCCTCCAGGCCCGTCTTGACGTCCTCCTCGGACAGCCCGCTGTGCTCCGCTATCCGCTCCACGCTCGGCGAACGGCCGTCGATGCCGGTGTTCAGCTCCTTGACGGAGGCGCGGACCTTGTTGCGCAACTCCTGGATACGGCGCGGGACGTGGACGTCCCAGGTGTGGTCGCGGAAGTGACGCCGGATCTCCCCCACGATGGTCGGGACGGCGAACGGCACGAACGGCGTGCCGTGCGCGGGGTCGTAGCGGTCGACGGCCTTGACCAGACCCAACGCCGCGACCTGCTCCAGATCCTCCAGCGTCTCACCACGGCTGCGGTACTTCGCCGCCAGCCGGTGTGCCATAGGCAGCCATGCCTCCACCAGGCGCTCACTCAGGGCCTGCCGCTCGTGGCCCTCGGGCAATGCGGCCAGCCGCCTGAAGTCCTCGCCGGTGTCAGGGGCGTCGTCGTGGCTGTGGCGCGCTCTCTGGGGGCGATACCGTACGGCGCACATCGGATCGTGCTCCTCCCGGTGTTGTTGCGGTTGGGACCGTCGCGGGAGGGATGGCGCAGAGCACACCCGGGGCGACCCATGCGGCCGACTCCCGCGGATGTGCCTGCGCTCTCAAGCACTGGGTCCCCTTGTGTCCGCCTCCGCAAGGGCCAAACGGTCCCAACTCCATTTCTTTTCCTGAACCCGCCGGGGCGCCGGGGCGGGCCTCAACCGAGGTGCGCACGGCCATAGTCGGGGGGGACGGGGGCGGGGCGGCGCCGTCCGCGAACGCGCGGACCCGCCGGCCGACAGCCGGCGGGTCCGCCTCGAATGTGGGGGGGGGAAGGGCCCCGCGCCGTCAGTCCGTGGCCAGCAGCCCCTGCCGCAGTCCGCCGATGATGCGGCGCAGCACGCGGGAGACCTGCATCTGGGAGACGCCGATGTGCTCGCCGATCTCTTCCTGGGTGCGCTCTTCCACGAAGCGCAGGTGCAGCACCAGGCGGTCGCGGTCATCGAGCTGTTCGATCAGCGGGGCGAGGGTCTGGAAGTCCTCGACGAGTTCCAGCGCGTGGTCGTCCTCACCGAGCACCTCGTACAGGCTGCCGTCCTCGCCGGGGCCCTGCGCGTCGGCGGGGCTGAGGAGGGAGTCGAGGGAGGAGGAGTGGTATCCGTTGGCCGCCTTGCGCGCCTCGGTGACCTCCTCCTCGGTGAGGCACATCAGCTCCGCGAGTTCGCCGTCGGTGGGCCGGCGCCCGAGCCGCGAGCTCAGCTCCTCGCCCGCGCGGGCCAGCTGGATCCGGGCCTCCTGGAGGCGCCGGGGCACGTGGACGGACCACTTGGTGTCACGGAAGAAGCGCTTGATCTCCCCGACGATGTAGGGCACGGCGAAGGAGGTGAACTCCACTTCCCTGTCGACCTCGAACCTGTCGATCGCCTTGATCAGCCCGATCGTGCCGACCTGGACGACGTCCTCGCGCTCCTCACCGCTGCCCCGGAACCGGGATGCCGCGTAGCGCACGAGGGAGAGGTTCATCTCGATGAGGGTGTGGCGGACGTACTGGTACTCGCGCGTCCCCTCCTCCAGTTCGGACAGGCGCGCCAGAAACTGGCGCGAGAGCTCCCTCGCGTCCATGGGCGCCACGGCGCTCGGCTCCTCGACGAACGGGAGCGAGGGGGCAACCGGAAGACTGCGGTCACAGCTCTCGTCGGCGTCTGTCGCGGGCGTCGCCGTCATGGATGCCATATCGCTCATCCCCACAAGTGCAGATCGTTTTTCGGACGTGCTGCGGTTCCCCGTGGTACCGCCTCTGCCCGAGAACTCTGCACGCATGCTTGCCATGAGGCAATAATTTTCCGCGGCCTCGGTCCAGTGATGACGCGGGGGCGTGCGAAGGCTCGGGAGGCATCTGAAGGTTGGGGCCCGAGATCCGAGGACGGCGACGTCAGCGCGAAGGCGGCATCAGCGCGAGTCCGGCATCAACGCGGGGGCGACGTCAGCGCGACGGTGACCGAGATGCGCTTGCCCCGCTCCCCCAGGTCGGTCACCGTGATGTCCCGCGCGAGCTTCGTGATCATGCGCCAGCCGTGCCCGCCGACGTGGAGGCGCCCCGAGGGAGTGGTCGCCGGGAGCAGTTCGGGCACCTGCCTGCTGCCGTCGCTCATGTGCAGGGATACGGCTCTGTCCGTCAGTTCGGCCTCGAAGACCGTGATGCCCCCGGCGTGCAGCATCGCGTTGGAAGCCAGTTCGGACGCCACCAGCAGCGCGTCGCCCACCACGTCCTCGCGGCCCGCCAGGGACCACTCGCGCAGCAGGTGTTCCACCTCCCGACGCACCTCGGCCGGGCTGCCCACCTCCTTGGGCCCGATGCTGACGGAGGCGCTTCCCCGCTCATGTGCCATCTCTCGCCTCGCTGTTCCACCCCGCTGTTCCTCAGCACCTCTCCCCGGCTGCGACGGACCTCTACGAGCCCGCCTCGCGGCTGGCCTGCGGCGGCGCCTGGCCTGCGGAGTGCGTAGGAATTCTCTGCCGTCCGCATGACCGGGAATATTCACCGTAAACGGCCTCGGCACACGATTACGCGACGCGACCTCCGCACGATCGCGCGGTGCGGGGCAGCCGGCCGAGCGGTCCGGTGCCGCGGAGACGCTCGGGTCGGGCGCTTCGGCTGATCTTCGGCGCCTCGCCGCATAAGCTCGCGGGGTCCGCCCGCTGACCGGTGCACATCAGCCGGCGTTCCAGCGTGGGCAGGTTTTGCGCGGCAAGCAGGAAGGGCACTCGTGGGGCTGCCGGAAAAGGACCGGAGGGGCGCAGGCGTCGGGGCCACGGAGGTGGCGGGCGGAGTGAGAAACGGCGAGGACTCGCCCGAGGACACCGCCGGCGGGACGGGCGTGAGGCCCTCACCGCCGGGCGGGCTGATGGACGTGCTCGCGGTCGGGGCCGTGGTGCTGGACAGCCGGGGCCGAATAGTGCTGTGGAGCCCACAGGCCGAACAATTGTTCGGTTACAGTCCGCAGGAAGCCCTGGGCCAGTACGCCGCCCGCCTGCTCGTGCCTCCGCAGAACGTCGAGCTGGTGCTGCACCTGTTCGACCAGGTCATGCGTGAGGGCAAGGAGTGGGCCGGGGTCTTCCCCGTGCGCTGCAAGGACGGCAGCACCCGGCCCCTGGAATTCCGGAACATGCGGCTGCGCGACGAGCAGGGCGCCGCCTACGCGCTCGCTCTGGCCACCGACCGGGCCACCTTGCGCGTGGTCGAGCGCAACCTGGCTCTCGCGGCCCGCGTCGTGGACCAGTCCCCGCTGGGCGTCGCGATCCTGGACACCGATCTGCGGTACGTCTCGGTCAACCCGACAATCGCCCGCTTCGACGGCTTCAGCCCCGAGGAGCACCTGGGCCGGACCGTCCGCGAGATCCTGCCCCCGCGGCACGCGGACGACGCCGAGGGTGTGCTGCGCCACGTGCTGGAGACGGGCGAGTCGGTCATCGACCTCGAAGTGCTGGGCGGGGCGACCCCGAACGGTGCGGGCCAGGCCTGGTCGGTCTCGGTCTACCGGCTGGAGGACACGGCGGGGCTGCCGCTGGGGCTGTCCGTCTCGGTCACCGACATCACCGCGCGCCACCGCGCGGCGCAGCAGGTCGAACACGCACGCAGCCGCCTCGCGCAGGTCGCGGAGGCGTCGGTGCGCATAGGCACGACGCTCGACCTGGAGCAGACCGCCCGGGAGCTGGCGGAGGTCGCCGTGCCCGAACTGGCCGACATCGCCGCCGTGGACGTGCTCGACGTCGCCGTGCAGGACCGGCCCGTGCGGATACCGGCCGAGGAGACCGCCGCCTTCCGGGCCCTGGCGCTGGTCCCCGCGTATCCGACGATCGCCACGAACGCGGCCGACGAGCCGGGGACGGTGGCCCACTACGGCGCCGACCGGCTGGTCACCCGCTGTGTCGCCACCGCCGAGCCGGTGCGGGTGCCGGTCGTGAGCAAGGCGGACCTGCGCGGGATCGCCCGCGACGAGGAGGCCGCCGCGATGCTGTCCGAGGCCGGGGTGCACTCCTATCTCGCGGTGCCCCTGATCGCCCGGGGAGAGGTGCTCGGCGCGCTCGACCTCAAGCGGGCCCGCAACTCCAGACCCTTCAGCGAGGACGACGTCGTCCTGGCGTGCGAGCTGGCCGCCAGAGCCGCCGTCTGCATCGACAACGCCCGCCTCTACCGCCAGCAGCACGACATCGCGCTCACCCTCCAGCGCAGCATGCTCCCCACCCCGCCCAGCGAGCCCAAGGGGCTGCGTGTGGCCTCCCGCTACCAGCCGGCCGGGGCGCTCAGCGAGGTCGGCGGCGACTGGTTCGACGTACTCGACCTGAGCGAGGACCGCACCGCACTGGTGGTCGGCGACGTCATGGGCAGCGGCATCAACGCCGCCGCCACCATGGGCCGGCTGCGGACGGCCACCCAGACCCTCTCCCGGCTGGCGCTGCGCCCGGCCGACGTGCTCGGGCACCTGGACGAGATCACCACCGGCCTCGACCCCTACTTCGCCACCTGCCTGTACGCCGTGTACGACCCGCACCGCCGCCGCTGCCACATCGCCACGGCCGGGCACCTGCCGCCCGTCCTCGTCCCCGCGCGCGGGGAGCCCCGGCTGCTCGACCTGCACACCGGGGCGCCGCTGGGCACCGGCGCCGCGGAGTACCACACGCTCACCGTGGACCTGGAGGTCGACGACCGGCTCGTGCTCTACACGGACGGGCTCATCGAGACCCGCAGGGACGACATCGACGAGCGGCTGGAGGTGCTGTTGGACCTGCTGCGCGGTCCGTCCGTCTCCCTGGAGGAGACCTGCGACCACCTCCTGACCTCGCTGCGCCAGCCGGACAACCACGACGACGTCGCGCTGCTCATCACCAGCCCCCGCGACTGACCGGCCGCACCCGGGGCCCTGCGGGGCCCGGGCAGGACCTGAACGGGAGCCGTGCGACACCCGTGCGAGGCTTCAGCCCCAGAGGGCCTCGGCCAGGGCCGTGCCGGTGAACGCGGCGCCCAGGCCCGCCACCACGCTGGCGAGGACGTTGGCGGCGGCGTAGAAGCGCGCTCCCCTCTCGGCCAGGCGCAGGGTCTCGTAGGAGAAGGTCGAGTAGGTGGTGAGGGCCCCGCACAGCCCGGTGCCCACCAGCAGCTCCGTCCGCGCACCGGCGGCGCCCGCGAGGAGCGCACCGGTGACCAGTCCGAGGACGAGACAGCCGAAGATGTTGACGAGGAAGGTCCCCCAGGGGAAGACGCTGTCGTGCCTGCTTTGCACCATCCGGTCGAGCAGATAGCGCGCGGGGGCTCCCACCATGCCGCCCAGGACGACGAGCGCCCAGTTCACCGGGCCTCCTGGTGGCGGGCGACGCGGCGGACGACGCGGCGGGTGACGCTCGCCGTCGCCCATACCGAGACCAGCGCGATGACCAGGGTGAGAGCCAGATAGCCGAGCGCCGCCTCGGCCGCGCCCTGGTCGGCCAGCCGCTGGATGTCCACGGCGTAGGCCGAGAAGGTGGTGAAGCCGCCGAGCACGCCCGTGCCGAAGAAGGGCCGGACCAGCGGGTGTGCGGCCCACACCTCCGTGCTCACCACCATGAAGACGCCGATGACGGCGCATCCGGCGGCGTTGACCAGCAAGGTCGTCCAGGGGAAGGCGCCCCCCGCGGTGGGCCAGGCCAGCGCGGCGGCGTAGCGGGCCGCCGCACCCAGGCCCCCGCCCGCCGCGACAGCCGCGACGACAGGGAGCTGGCCGCGCCACAGTGGCGTCCGCTGGGCGGGAGCGTGGAGGTCGACATCGGGGTCGATGGGTTCTTCGGTCCTCGACGGGGCCTTCGCCACGGCTCTCTCCTACTCGCCTGCCTCGGGCGCGAACACGGCGCGCCGTCCACGAGTAGGGACCGTTGGCGGCCGGTGTGCCGCGGTTGGGTGCGGCGGGCCCCACCGCCGCGCGAATCCGCACGGACCCGCACCCGACAGTTTACGTGCCCCCTGCCCCACCCCGCTCCCGGACCACTTCCGCACGCCGGCGCCGCACGGCGCACTCCCGCTTGTCGGCCGCTGCCACACCTGTTTGACTGCACATCGTCAGTCTCACTCTCGGTGGGGAGGGCCCCGTGGAGATCACCCGAAGACGCGTCCTGTCCCTCCTGTCCGCCACCGGACTGGCGGCGGTGCTCCCCGCCCACGCGGCGACGGCCGAGGCCGCCCCGCTGCCCACGGGGCCGGCCGCCGGGCCCGAGCGGCTGCTGACCAACGCCGTGGGCATGGCCGCCGGTACGTCCGCCTCCAACTCACGCGCCGAGACCGCCGCCAAGCTCGCCGCCGTCACCGAGGCCGCCGTCTCGCATCTGGCCGCCATGGAGGCGGCGGGCGAGGACGAGCTGTTCTCCGGGCTGCCGCTCGGCACCGACGACGCGAACCTCAACACCACCTTCCGGCGGCTCTACGAGATCGCGCTCGCCACCCGGACCCCCGGCCTCGGGCCGCTCCCCGGCCATCCGGACCCGGCCGCCGTCCAGCGCCGCGTCATCGACGCGCTCGTGCGGCTCCACGAGCGCTACTACGGCGACCAGGACAAGGGCTATTACGGCAACTGGTTCAACTGGGAGATCGGCATCTCCACCAGCGCCACCGCCACCCTCGTCCTCCTCGCCGATCAACTCGCCGACCAGCGGCCGGAGTTGACGCGCACCTACCTCGCCACCATGGACGCGTACCTGCGCAACGGCAAGGACGGTGACGTCGACCTCGACTCCCGCTTCCACACCGGCGCCAACCTCGCCGACATCACCACCAACCGGCTCCTCCAAGGCGCCCTGACCGGCGGATCCGCCGGCGAGGCACGTATCCGCAAGGCGCTGGAGGACCAGCTCACCGTCTACGCCACCGTCGATCCCTACGCCCTCAAGCACGGGGTCACGGACGGCTATTACGCGGACGGCTCGTTCATCCAGCACCACTCGGTCGCCTACACCGGCTCCTACGGCAAGGGGCTGCTGACCCGCGTCGTGCAGACCCTGAAGCTCCTCGACGGCACGGGCTACGCGGACACCTCCGCCCTCGTCCCCGTCATCCACCGCTGGGTGGCCGACGGCTTCGCGCCCGTGATCTTCGAGGGCTGGATGATGGAGATCGTCAAGGGCCGCGCGGTGTCGCGTACGGGCACCGGTTACTCGGACACGGCGGCGGTCGCCGAGGCCGTCACCGATCTGTCCGCGTACGCGGCGGGCGAGCGTGCCACGGCGCTCAAGAGCTATGTGAAGCACCTGCACACGGCCTCGCGTCCGGCGCCGGACCCGGCGCGCTTCGTCTCCCCGCTCACCGTCGTGCGCTACGCCGACCTGCTGGCGGACGACTCCGTCCCGGCCGCCGACCTCAACCCGGCGGCGCGCCATACGGCGTTCAACGCCATGGACAAGACGGTGCACCGCCGCCCCGGCTACGCCTTCGCGCTCTCCCGCAGCTCGGAGCGGATCAGCAAGTACGAGTACATGAGCGGTGAGAACCTGATGCCCTGGTTCCAGGGCGACGGGGCCCACTACCTCTACCTGGCGGGCCAGGACCAGACCCAGGCGTACGGCGTCGACCACTTCACCACGGTCTCGCCGTACGGGCTCGCCGGTGTCACCGCGCCCGTGGAGCGGCGCCGCACGGTGCCCGAGCTGTACGGCACGCCGTACTACGACAACCCGGACCACCCCCTCCACTTCACCGCGTCCTCGGAGTCGCAGAACACGTACGTGTACTTTCCGCGCGGCACCAGCCGGCACTCGGGCGGGGCCGTGCTCGACGCGTACGGCGCGGCCGGAATGGTGCAGTCCGACGACTTCGCGTACGCGGATCGCGCGCGGCTCCCGGACGACTTCACCGTCTACCGCAACGCGACGGCGACCAAGTCGTGGTTCCTGCTGGACGAGGAGATCGTCGTGCTCGCGGCGGGCGTCGGTGACCGCGCGGGCCGCGCGGTCACCACCACGGTCGACGCGCGCATCGCCGCACCGGACGACCGCGTCACCGTCACCGGAGCCCGCCCGGACGGCACCCGCTGGTCCCCCGGCGGCGGCAGCGGTCCGGACACCGGGCGGCTGCGCTGGCTGCGGTACGCGAACCACACCCGGGGCACCTCCGTCGGCTATCTCTTCCTCGGCACCGGGCACCCGGTCACCGTCGCGCTGGAGTCCGTGACCCGCAGCCGCCGCGTCGTCCGCACGGCGAATCCCGACACGGCCGTCACCCGCCAGGTCTTCGGCGCCTCCTTCCGGCAGGCCCCGCACGCGGGCCAGGTCGCGCTGGCCTACGCGCTCCTCCCGCACGCCACCGAGTCCGCGCTGCGGGCGTACGGACAGGAGGGGAAGGAGGGTGAGGAAGGCGGGGACGGCCCGCTCGCCGTCCTCGCCAACACCCCGCGCCTCCAGGCCGTCCGTCACACGGGCCTCGGTCTGGTCGCCGCCAACTCCTTCACCACCGGCCACCACTCCGTCGCGGGCCTGCGGCTCGACGGGCCCGCCTCGGTGCTCGTCCGCCACGAGCGCGCCAAGGGCCGGCACCGGGGCCGGATCACGGTGGCCGCGTCCGACCCCACGATGCGCCGCCCGCACCTGAGCGTCCTCCTCCGAGGCCGCCGGCTGACCGCCGTCACCGCCGACCCCGGGGTGAAGACCCGCCCCGTCCCGGGCGGCACGCTCCTCCGCTTCCCCACCCACCACGCCTACGGCCGCACCTTCACGGTCACCTTGCGGGAGCGCTGACCCGCCGCGGGCCCCTCGGGGTGATGTCAGCAGGAGACGCTCTCGGCACAGTCCCGGAGGGCGTCGCGTACCTCCCGGCTCCAGCCCGGCCCGCGCTTTTGCCGTCGCTCCAGCGGGCCGGCCTCCGGCCGGGGGTTCCTCCGTTGCGGCGGCACCTGTCCCGCGGCCGGATCGCTCCCCGTCCCGGCCGGACCCTTGTCGATGATCTTCCCGATGGCCTGCGGGAGGCCCCGGTCCGGGAGGGGGAGGTCCAGGTCCTCGTCGACGAAGCCCACCATCACCGGCACGTACTCGATGAGCACCCGCAGCGGGTCGGGCAGGGACCGGCGGCGGCGCAGCCCGGCCAGGAGGCGCAGCGCCGTCGCGATCTCCAGCTCGGTCGACTCCGGGCTCAGCGTGGCGGGGGTGAGGGCGGTGTGATCCCGCCACAGGCCGGCCTCGCTCTCCTCCCCCAGGGAGCGGTGGTGGAGGTAGAGGCAGTAGGAGGAGACGGTGTCGGAGGCGCCTGCCGCGTACTGCCACCAAAAGCGCGCGCTGTCCTCGCAGTTGGCCAGGTAGAGGATGCCGCCCAGGACACGTGCTCCCGGGGGCTCCGGCAGGGCGCTGGTGAGGAACTCGCGCAGCGGTTCGAGAGCGCCGGGGCTCATGAGGAAGGTCTCACAGAGGGTTCGCAGGTGGCGTGCGGCCGGGTCGCGAGCGGCGTCGCGCCCCGTCTGCCCCGCCCCGACCGTGGTGGCCGAGCCGGGCACCTCACGGTCCGGCGCCGCACAGCCGGGCACCTCGAGGTCCGGCCCATCGTGTCCGGGCACCTCACGTCCCGCGAACCGTGCGGCGATGCGCTCCTCGGCGGCTTCGATCTCCGCCAGGGTGTACGGAGCCGTGGGCACCAGCCGCGCGCGCGACAGCAGGCGGTTTATGTCAGTGGTCATCAGCATGCCCTTCTTCCTGCCGCATGTAGCCGCTGTATATCTCGCTCAGATGGCGCTTCGCGTAGCGCTCGGTGGACCGCACTCCCGCCTCGGAGATGCCCAGCAGATCCGCCGTCTCGGCAGGGCTGTAGCCCTCGCAGTAGCGCAGCCGGATGACCTCACGCTGGCGCGGGGCCAGGGACTGGATGGCGGAGAAGAGCCGCATGTTCTCCTCCAGTTGGCCGTACGGATCCTCGGCGGTCCGCAGCGCGACCGTCCCGAAGACGGCGTCCTGTAGCTCCGAGAGCCGACGGCCCCGCTTGCGCGCGAAGTCCCTGATGGTGTTGCGCAGCACCGTCCAGGCGTAGGCGGCGGGATTCTCCGACTGCAACACCTTCGTCCACTTGTGAAGGAGCTTCTCGAACGCCTCGTCCACGGCTTCTTCGGCGTCGGCCCGGCACCGCAGATCGCGCTCCGCGCGACGGACGTAGGCGGGACGGTGCATCCGGTGGAAGGCGGAGAAGTCGAGCGGCAGACGCTCGGAGGCCGGCAGCCGGCCCGCGCGGCGGAGGGACGACTCTTCCTGCGTCATCGCCCCTCCCCGTCTCCCGGGGCCCCGCGGTGCAACTCCGTCACTCCGACGCGCACTCCAGCAGCCACCACGCGTCGCAGCAGGGCCACGGCGGGAGGGCCGAACACACGCAGGGCGAGCGCCGCCGTCACCAGATCGCGGGCCAACTCCTGTAGCTGGTTGTTCACGGACCTGTCAGACCTCTCCGGTCGTCGATCGAGGCACAACCCCCGCGCGCCCCGGAAGGTGAGGCTTTCACCTTCTGATGCTGGCGACGTTCCGGAGTGGCGCTTTCGTGCACGCGCCCGTCCGCATAGTTTCGGAGTCTGTCGCTCCCCTTCCGAGTTGGACCTCCTCCTGGCAGCTCTTTCACCGAGCACACGGGGGAGACAGCGCTTGCCGCGCATATGTCGAATGAGTGTGCCAATCTCGCCCGCTTCAACGGATGGAGCTCGGCTCCTCGTGGACAGGAAAGAGCCGTGACGCGTCATGGGAGCCGTGACGCGTCACGGGAGCCGGGCGACCAGCCTCAAGGACACCAAAACACCCACCGGCCAGGGGGCGGCGCCGGGCGCTCCCGATCTGCCGACGTTTCCCCCGCTCCGAGCGGGCTACCCGACGAGTTCCGCCGCCTGACCGGCGACGGTCCCCGGCATCCGCTCCGGACCTCGTCCGGATTCCGGCCGGGGAATGACACAGGCACGACAAGGAGGCACCGTGTTCAAGGCCATCGCAGACGTGCTCCGCTCCATCGGCGGCGCAGTGGCCACCGTCGTCACGCTCCCGTTCCGGGCGGTCGCCCGGCTCTTCGGCGGCGTGTCGGACAGCGCCCACGGCCGCCACTGACCCGGGAGCGGCGCGGGGGCGCCGGGGCCTGGGCACGTATCTCGCACGCGCCCGGGTCGCCGTGCTCGCGCCGCCGCCCACGATGCGGCCATGGACGCCACCCTCGCCCCGCCTTCCCCTCCCCTCCCGGGGAACCCCGTTGAAGGCCACGTCGCGCGGGCGCGAGGATGGGCGGGACATCGCGAGGCTGGACGGACATGGGGATCCGGGACATGGAGACCGTCGAAGAGCCGACGGACGGACTCGCCTCGCCATCGGCAGGGGGCGCCCCATGAAGGCCGTGTCGGAGGCGGTGCGCGGCGCCGTGTCCGCAGCCCTGGAGTCGCTGACCGACCGTGATCCGGCACGGCGGGACGTCGCAGCCGCTGAGCTGGGAGACCTGCTCCGCGGCTCGGCGCTCGACGCGGAGACCGCTCGCGTCGTGGCCGCCCGCCTGGTCGGCCTCACTCTCCGCGAACCCGTGACCCATGTACGCGAGTCCGCCCTGAACGCACTCGGCGAGGCGTTCAGCCGCCACGCCCTGCCCCTGTCCGTCGTCGAGCCGCTGGCCACCGCCTTGGAGTCCATGGCGGCGGAGCCCGAACTCCTGACCCACACCCTCTATCTCCTCGGCGCTCCCCGGAACCCGCGAGCCCGCCCCCTGATAGAGCCCTACCTCAGCCATCCCGATCCCCGCGTCCGCGAGGAAGCGGGCCTCGCTCTCGCCGAGTTCTCCGGGCCGAGGCGTCACGCGAGGGACGACGACGCGGTGGACGATGGGGACCGATGAGTCAGTACTACGACCTGGACAACCGCACCCTCGGGCCTTGAGGTGAACGAGAATCCGGTCGGCGGGCGGGCCCAGGAGCTGGCCCGCTCCATGCCACGCTGACGGCGCCTCGCGGGCCCCGGCACCGGGCGTACCTCGTACGGCTGGAGCCGACCTTCGGCCTCACCCCGCCCCGGACATCGGCGAAGGGCGGTGTACGGACGGCCTCGGCAGGGGGTGGCGGAGGGCGCCGGCTCGGCCGTGGGGTCGCAGGTTCGAGGTGTGTGCCGCAGGTCAGGACGCTGGCGGCCGGGTGGGGGAAATCCCCCGCGCCCGCTCGGAGGTCCGCGCGGTACCCTCACGCATGGCCAAGATCATTATTCGTCCCGCAGAGCCTGTCGAGGCCGACCTGCTCACCGCGCTGACCCACCGCTCGAAGAGTCACTGGGGCTATGCCGAGGAAGTCCTGGAACACATGCGGGACATGCTCACCGTCAGCCCGCAGACGATCCGGGACGGGCAGGTCGTGGTCGCGGAACGGAACGGCGTCGTGGCCGGTTACTACCAGCTCGACGGCGAGGCTCCGCACGGCGTGCTGGCCGACATGTTCCTCGACCCGGACGTGATCGGCACCGGCCTGGGCCGCATCCTGTGGCAGCACGCCACGGAGTCGGCCCGCGCCTCCGGTTTCCACACCCTGACCTGGGAGTCCGACCCCCACGCCGAGCCCTTCTACCTGCACATGGGAGCCGAGCGCATCGACAGCCGCGAAGTCGCCCCGGGCCGCGTGCTCCCCGTCATGAGGGCGACCCTCCACCCGGCGTGACCGCGGGCCACAGGAGGGCGCGGCGGGAGCCGGGGCATTGAAGGCCCCGGCCCCGCTCTTGAACTCCGCTGCGTTCCAGCAATGCCAGCAATGCGTATACCGCGGTCCCGCACCGGTCCGGTCCGGTGTGGAGCCTCAGCGCACGAAGACGTGGAAGGACCTGGACGGCACGCCGCCCGCGATGGTCCGCAGTTCGTTGTTGCCCTTGAGAGCGAGCCGCACGCGCATGGTGTACGTGCCGTTGTGGTTCACGGGGACCCGGATCCGCAGAGTTGCCCACTTGCCACGCTGCTTCTGCTGAAGGAACGCGACGCTCTTCCGCGGAATTCCGGTGGCCTTGCCATAGACGCGGAATTCCTCCCACTTCCGGACGACCTTCTTGTTCGCGTGCGCCTCGTTCCTCTTGTGGTGCCCCTCGCCCCACCAGGGCGGCCCGTCGCCCCGGGGGTCGCCGGGAGCCATCTGCTGCTGCGCCGGCCTGGTCTGCTGTACCGGCCTGGTCTGCTGCCGGTCGGGGTCCGGGGCCGCCGCCTCGTCGCCGTACACGCCGGCGGCGGGGTCCTGCTGGGCGGGTGCGCCCTGGTGACCCCGCGACGGCATCGGCGAGTGGTCGGAGGCCACACCGGAGGACGCCCCCGCGCCGAGCACGCTCAGCGCGAGAATTCCGGTGGCCACCGGCCGAAAAAGGCTACGTCTCATGTGTTTCCTCATTCCGTCGAAGTGCGAGATCGCGAAGTGCGGATACCGCAGGTCTACGAATAGCAAATCCGGCAATCCGGAGAGGCTGCCGACTCACGTGGCCACGCGATTCGCTGTGCGGCCGGCGGAGAATCCCTCCACTGACCGACCGTCACCCTCTCCGTGGCCCCGTTCGCCGTAACCCTGAGCGCCCTCGCCCGTGCTCTACGCCCTCGGCTTGGTTCCCCAGATCCGGACTCCGCTGCCGATCCGCAGCGTCTTCCAGAGGCGTCGGGCGTCGGCGTAGCGGAGATTGACACAGCCGTAGGAGCCGGGCGGGCTGTAGATGTTCTTGTACGTGCCGTGAATGGCCTGGCCCCCGCTGAAGTACTGGGCGAAGGGCATCGGCTGGTGGTAGAGCCGTGACCACTCGTTACGGACACGGCGCTGCACGGCGAAATTGCCCCTACGGGTCGCGTAGCCCCGCATTCCGGTGCGCATGGGCACCGCGGGGAAGACGACCTTGCCCCTCTCCCGCACCCACATGATCTGGCGGGTCAGATCCAGGCAGGCCACCCGCCGTCTCGACGACGGGCAGTGCCGGTCCGCGAGCAGCCGTCCGGGGTGGTGCGCCGCGAATTTCGCGTACGCCGCCCGGTAGGTGACCGGCCCCGCGAATCCGTTCGAGGGCGCGATGTTCTCCTTCTGCTGGAACTTCTGGATGGCGTCACAGTCCGCGGGCGACTGCTTGCCGTCCACCGGCAGGCGCAGATACTCCTCCACTTTCGCCTGGTCCCGCCCCGTGCTGTTCGAGCACACCGGCCGCCGGCCCGTCTTCCCCTTCCGCACCTGCTCCCCCCGAGGCACGTACTCCACCCCGGGGCCGGAGTCCACGTGCTCGGCACCTGGATTCCGCTTCACGACGCCGCTCTCGCTGCGCTCCGCCTCGCTCAGCGGGGGGAACGCACCCTGGTCGGGGGTGTCCCGGCTGTAGGCGTTGCCGGGCGGGACGGGAATGCCCGGGACGAGGGACTCGTACGGAACCGGACGGGTGTCCGAGGCCGGTGAGGGGGGCGCGACGGCGCCCGCGGGAGCGGCCTCGAGGAGACCGAGCAGCAACAGCATCGCGGCAGCCGGCACACGGACGGCACGCGCGGAAAGGATGAACGGTGTGACAGGCATGCACGGCCTTTCCCCGCGAAACACACGGCCCAGCGCCGCATTCCCCGGATTCACCTGAGCGCCGCACGCCCTCTCTCTTTCGCGACCCGTGCGGAACAGACAGCGCGCGTGTCATCCGGGCGGGGTCCTCGGGAGCCTGGTAGTCGGCGGGGGCGCGGCCGGGGGATGGCGCTCAGGCGGCCTCCGCCGCGCCGACGCGGCGGGGGTCGGCGCAGGCTCGGATCGTGCGGGTGGCGGGATCGAGGGTGAGGGCTTCGAAGTTGCCGGTGAGCGCGTTCCAGGGGTTGACGAGGCGGGTCCACAGGCGCTCGCGGTCCGCCCAGCCCCGCACCTCGCGCAGGACCTCGGGCGCGAAGCCCGCCTCCAGCAGGTTGCCCGGCTGCCAGCCCCGTTCGGGTGTGTGCGGGCGGGCGCCGAAGCGGGGGGCCTGTACGGACTCCTCGACGCTCATGCCGAAGTCGATCAGGTTCACCAGGTTCTGGAGGATGTTGGCGACCAGGGAGACCGAGGGCGAGCCGGAGACGATGACGGGCTGCCCGTCCCGCAGCACGATGTTCGGTGCCAGATAGACGGATGCCCGCTCCCCCGGGCCCGGCATCACGCGCTGGAAGAAGGAGCCGCCGCCCGAGAGCTGGAAGCCCTCGCAGAACAGCCCGTTGACGAAGCCCGAGGCCATGTGCGAGTGGGTGAGCGAGACCGCGTCCCCGGCGGCGTCCACCACCGAGACGTGGATGGTGCCGGGCGAGGGCGGGGCGGCGCCGGGCGGCGGCGCCGTCTCCAGAAGCGTCATCCGGGTCCGGGCGTACTCCTTGGACAGCAGCGTCTCCAGCCGCTCGGGGTCCTCCGTGAGGTCGCGCCGCAAGGGCGGCGCGTAGTAGACGGTGTTGTGGGCCTGGATGAGGAGGCGCAGCGTCTCGGGTGCGGCGGTGGACGGTCCCAGCCGGGCCAGGTCCACGGTCTCCAGCATGTTCAGCGCCCCGATCAGCTGGACGCCGCCGTCGTCCGGCGGCGGGGACGCCACGATCTCCGCGCCCCGGTAGGTGCCGCGTACCGGCTCCTGCACGCGGACGCGGTACTCCTCGAAGTCCCGCTCGGTGATGACGCCGCCGTCCGCGCGCACGGTCTGGGTGAAGGCGTGTGCGAATTCGCCGAGGTAGTAGTCCATGCCCTCGTCGCGCAGCCGCAGGAGGGTGCGCGCGGCGCGCGGCTGCCGGATCGTCTGACCCGGCACGGCGAGGTGGCCCTCGGGGAAGAAGACCTCGCGCATCTGTGCGGACGCGCCGAGGCGGGCCTGCTCGCCGTAGGCGATGCCGTAGAGGAACGGGTTGACCTCGAAGCCGTCCGTCGCGGCGGCGAGGGCCGGGGCCAGGAGGCGCCCCGTACTCAGCGTGCCGAACCGGCGCCGGGCCTGGTCGAACGCGGGCCACCAGCCGGGCACGGGCACCCCGCGCCCGCGCGTCAGGTCGGCGCCGGTGAAGTCGGGCAGCGGGGCCAGCGGGGCGTTGACGTTCCCGTTGAGGTAGGTGGCGGCGCCGGTGCGCGCGTCGCGGTGGAGCAGGCTGAGCCCGCCCGTCAGCGACGTCATGTGCGGCTCGACGACGAGTTGGGCCGCCGCGGCGGCGAGGGCCGCGTCGGCCGCGTTGCCGCCTTCGCGGAGCACGTCGCGCGCGGCGCGGGTCGCCAGCGGATGCGAGGTGACGGCCACCCCGTGCTCCCCGGCGACGAGCGGCTTCGGACCGTAGCGGGCGGGCGCGACGGGGTCGTTCCCCACGGAGGACGACGCGCTCACGGCTGAGGGACCTCCTTGACCTGATGACCGGCCTCCGGCCCGGATGAACCGGGCGCGGCGGGATCCGGAGCGGTGGCGCTTCCCGGGGCGGGGGTCCCTCCCGGAGCGGGGGCAGCCTCCGGCGCAGCCGGTTCGCGGAGGGCGTCGATCGCCTTCGGCAGGGCGAACGCGGCGACCAGCGCCGAGCCGAGGCAGATGGCGGCCATGTACCAGCCGAAGGAGACCTCGGTACCGGTGGTTCCCACCAGCCAGGACGCCAGCAGCGGCGCTGTGCCGCCCAGCAGGGTGGTGCCCAGGTTGTAGTTGAGGGCCGCGGCCGTGCCGCGTACGTGGGCGGGGAAGCTCATCACGTAGGCGGTGGTCAGCGGCCCGCCGATGACGTTGTTGATGACCGTGAAGACGACGACGGCGACGAAGGCGAGTGCGAAGGAGCCCGATTCGATGGCGAGGAACGTCGGCACGGTGAACAGCACGAAGACGCCGTAGCCGAACACCAGCAGCCGCTTGCCGCCGTGCTTGTCGGCGATCCAGCCGCCCCAGATCGCGGCGGGCGCCCCGACGACGTACGTCAGGATCGCCGCGAGCAGCGCCTGGTCCTCGCCGAAGCCGTTTTGCACCAGCGCGGTGACGAAGTAGCTCTGGATCATGAACGAGCCGACACGCTGCCCGGCGCCGAGTCCGATGGCGCGCAGCATGTCCCGCCAGTGGCCGCGCACGGCCTCGCGGAACGGCGTCTGCTCGACCTGGTTGTTCTTGGCCTCCTCGAGGACCCGCTGGTATTCGGGCGCCTCCGTGGTGTGCCGCCGGATGTAGAGCGTGACCAGCGACAGCGGCGCGGCGAGCAGGAACAGCAGGCGCCAGCCCCAGGAGTTGAAGGCACCGGAGGGCAGCGTCACGATCAGGATGTAGGCGAGGACGGAGGCGATCAGCGGCCCGAGCGAGGTGGAGCCGACCGCCCACCCCGACAGGTAGTTGCGCTTCTTGCGGGGCCCGTGCTCCAGCAGGAAGTTGGTGGCCACGGTGTACTCCGCGCTCGCGCCGAGCCCCTGCACCAGCCGGCAGAGCGCCAGCAGTACGGGTGCCGCGACGCCGATGACCGAGTAGGCGGGGAGCACGCCGATGGCGACGGTGCCGATGGACATCAAGACGATGGTCACCGTGAGGACGTACCGGTGGCCCTTCACGTCGGCCAGCCGCCCCATGAGCGTCCCGCCGACGGGGCGTATCGCGTAGGAGAGGATCAGGCCGAGGTACGTCGAGATCAGCGCGACGGCCGGGTCTCCCCCGGGGAAGAACGTCCGCGACATGACGACGGCGAGGATGCCGTAGAGGGCGTTGTCGTACCACTCGACGGCGTTGCCGAGCATCGCGGCCCAGAGCACCTTGCGCCAGGGCGAGCCGGAGCGCTGCTCTGCCTGCTCCGCGGCCGGGGGCGCGGGCAGGGGTGCGGGCGTGGGTGTCTCCTCCGCCGGGGAGGAACTGGCGGGTGGTGCGGGGGTGTTCGTCATCGGACACCTCCTAGCTCTGTCCAGGGGCCTGGTGGCCAGGGGTCAGGGGCGAGCTGCGTCTTCGTCGGACGCCTTCGTCGTGACGGAGCCCTCTCGGCTGTCCCGCGCGGCTTCTTCCGGGTCCCGTTCGGCCGGGTCGCCGTAGCCGCCCGCGCCCGCCGTGATGACGCTGACGCGGTCGCCGGGCTGGAGCACGGTGCAGCCGCCGGTGACCGGCTGCGCCCCGTCGCTGAGTTCGACGGCGGCCGGCCTGCCGGACAGCCCGCCCGCCAGGCCCCAGGGCCGGGAGAGCCGGCGGCTGGTGTCGAGCTGGAAGCGCACGTCGTGCTCCTCCACCCGGAGGGTGCGCCGGATGCCCATGCCGCCGCGCGTCCGCCCGGCGCCGCCGG
The DNA here is from genome assembly GCF_035917675.1 of Streptomyces sp. NBC_01775. Taxonomy (NCBI): domain Bacteria; kingdom Bacillati; phylum Actinomycetota; class Actinomycetes; order Kitasatosporales; family Streptomycetaceae; genus Streptomyces; species Streptomyces sp. NBC_01775. The sequence goes on from NZ_CP109104.1 coordinate 1,611,388, forward strand.
AGTCGGGCACCAGCTCGTACGCCTCGACGACCAGCGGGTATTCGGTCTCCAGCGCCTCGACGGGCAGGTTGGAGGTGTTGGTGACGTGGACCTGCACCCCGTCGAGGCCGTCCTTGGCCGCGCGAGCGCCGGAGCCGCCGCCGATGGTCTCCAGGTAGACGAAGTACCGGCCCGTCCTGCTGTCGAGGCCGGAGAAGTGCACGCCGGTGTTGGCGCCGTTGGAGGCGGCGGTGACCCGCTCGGGCACAGCGGTGGCGAGGGCGCCGTGGATGAGGTCGACCACGCGCTGACAGGTCTCGGTGCGGCCGTTGACGGCCGCCGGTTCCACACAGTTGACGATCGAGCCGAGGGGCGCGTCGATCCGGATGGGCCTGTGCAGCCCGGCGTTCGAGGGGATGTCGGGGTCGACCAGGGTCTTCACCGCGTAGTACACGGTGGCGTACAGCGCCGTCCAGACCATGTTGACCGAGGCGCGCACCTGTGGCGGGTTGTCCGCGAAGTCGAAGCGCAGCTCGTCGCCCTCGACGGTCACCCGCAGCCGTAGCTCCAGCTCCTCCTCGCCCAGCTCGGGGCAGTCGAAGCGGTCGGTGAAGGTGTAGGTGCCGTCGGGCACCTCGGCGATGGCGGCGCGCGTGCGGCGCTCGGTGTAGTCGAGCAGCGCGGCGGCTGTGGCGGTCATGGTGGTGCGGCCGTAGCGGGCCGTCAGTTCGCCGTACCGGTTCACGGCCAGCCGGTTCGCGGCCAGCTGCGCCCGGAAGTCGGCCTTCCGCTCGGTGGGCACCTGGCAGTTGGTGAGGACGAGCTGGAAGACGTCCTCGACGATGGTGCCCTCGCGGGCGAAGCGCACCGGCGGGATGCGGATGCCCTCCTGGAAGATGTGCGCGTGTCCCCGGTCGCCGAAGTCGGCGTGGTGGGCGAGGTTGGCGGCCCAGGCGGTCAGCTTCCCCTCGGCGAAGACGGGGGTGACCAGCACCATGTCCGGCAGGTGCGAGCCGCCGCCGGAGTAGGGGTCGTTGCTGAGGAACGTGTCTCCGGGGCGTATCTCCTCGGCCGGGAAGCGCTCCAGCACGGCGGCGACGACGCCGATGAGGGAGCCGAGGTGGATGGGGGAGGCCAGCTCGGCCTGGGCCAGCATGTGCCCGTCGGCGTCGAACAGGCTCGCCGTGCAGTCCCTTCGTTCCTTGATGTTGCTGGAGTAGGCGGCGCGGACCAGGGTCTCGCCCATCTCCTCGACGATGGAGGCCAGGGCCGAGCCCATGACTTCCACCAGCACGGGGTCGACGGCCCCTGCGGCGGTGCGGTGCGCGTGCGCTTTCATTGGGATTCCTGTTCGGTACGGCTACCGCTGCGGGGCGGCGGAGTCGGCGGCGTGGGTCGCGTGAGCGGCGTCGGGTACCTCGATGACGAGGTTGGAGTGCGCGTCGACGGTGAGCACGTCGCCGGGCAGCAGCACGGTGGTGGTGTCCATCTGCTCGATCACGGCGGGGCCTTCGACGCGGTTGCCGGGCCGCATCAGCGCACGGTCGTGGACGGGCACCGGGGTGAAGCCGCCCAGCTCGGGCAGGTGCACGTCGCGGGCGCCGGTGAGCGAGGCGGTGGCATCCGCTCCCTGGGCCTCCTCGCGCGGCAGCTGCGCCCGGGGGACGGAGCCCACGGCGCGCACCCGGAGCGTGACGGCCTCGACGGGCTCCCCGGGCGAGTCGTATCCGTACAGGCGGCGGTGTTCGGCGCTGAAGGACTCCAGCACGGTGCGGACCGCCTCGCCGTCGAGGGCGCCGTCGGGGACCTGGACGGGGATCTCGTAGTTCTGGCCCGCGTAGCGCAGTTCGGCGGTGCGCTCCACGCTCCGGTCCCCGGGCGCGATCTCCTCGGCCTCGAACCAGTCCCGCGCCTCGGTGGCGAGCTCCCCGTACAGCGTGCCGAGGCGGCCGGCCGAGGAGGAGTCGAAGGGCTGGATGCGGGTGCGGGAGAAATCCGCGCGGACATCCGTCATCAGCAGCCCGAGGGCCGATTGCGCGCCGGGGGTGGGCGGGACGAGCACGGTGCGCATGCCGAGTTCGCGGGCGAGCCGCGAGGCGTGCAGGGGCCCGGCGCCGCCGAAGGGCACGAGGGTGTAGTCGCGGGGGTCGTAGCCGCGCTGGACGGAGATGACGCGGATGGCGCGGGCCATGTTCGCGGTGACGACACGCAAGATGCCCTGCGCCGTCTCCTCGGTGCCGAGGCCCGCGCGGTGGGCCAGGCGTCCGACGGCGGCGCGGGCCGCGCCCTCGTCGACGGACATCCGGCCGCCCAGGAGCTGGGTGGGGTTGAGCGTGTGCAGCAGGACGTTGGCGTCGGTCACCGAGGCTTCGGTGCCCTTGCCGTAGCAGGCGGGGCCCGGGTCGGCGCCCGCGCTGGCCGGGCCGACCTTGAGGTGGCCGCCCGCGTCGACCCGGGCGAGCGAGCCGCCGCCCGCGCCGACGGTGTGGATGTCGAGCATGGGCGTACGGATGGGCCGCCCGTCCAGCTCCATGCCGGTGGTCACCTTCGGTACGCCGCCGCGCACGAGGGAGACGTCGGAGGAGGTCCCGCCCATGTCGAAGGTGATGAAGTCGGGGTGCCCGGCCGCCGCGCAGATCCCGGCGGCGCCGACCACCCCGGTGCTGGGGCCGGACAGGACCATGCGGACGGGGAACTCCTCGGCGGCCTCGAACGGGATGATGCCGCCGTTGGACTGCGTCACGTGCGGCACGGCGCTCAGACCGCGCGCGGCCAGCCGCTCGCGGAGCCGGGCGAGATACGCGGAGACGACGGGCCCGACGTAGGCGTTGGTGACGACGGTGGAAAGGCGCTCGTACTCGCGGAATTCGGGCAGCACCCGGCTGGAGAGGGAGATGTGGGCACCGGGCAGTTCCTCGGCCAGGATCTCGCCGACGCGCTCCTCGTGTTCCGGGCGCAGGAAGCTGTAGAGGAGGCAGACGGCGACCGCCTCCACGCCCGCTTCGCGCAGCGTCTTGGCGGCGGTGCGCACGTCCTGCTCGTCCAGCGGCGTCTCGACGCGGCCGTCGTGGCGCACCCGTTCGGTCACCTCGAGGCGCAGGTCACGCGGGGCGAAGGGGGTGGGCTTGTCGGCCTGGAGGTCGTACAGCCGCGGGCGGCGGCCCCGGCCCAGCTCCAGCAGGTCGCGGAAGCCGCGGGTGGTGAGCACGCCGGTGCGCGCCCCGCGCCGGGTGAGCAGGGCGTTGGTGCCGACGGTGGTGCCGTGTGCGAAGTACGCGACCTCGGCCATGGTGCGCGTGGCACGGCCTTGAGCCGCGCCGCCATCGTCCGCGCCGTGCCGAGCCGCGCCGTGCTGAGCCGCGCCGTGCCGAGCGGCGCCGCCACCGTCCGCGCCGCCTGGGTCCGTTCCGGCCGTTCCGCCCATCTGGTGCAGGACCTGCTGGACGCCGTCCACGATGGCGAGGCCCGGGTCCTCCGGGGTGCTGGAGACCTTGCGCACGTGGATCGTGCCGGTCTCCTCGTCGAACGCGACGACGTCGGTGAAGGTGCCTCCGGTGTCGACACCGATGCGCAAGGTCATGGGGTTCCTGCCTGGACTCGTGGTGGGACCGGGGTGGGGCCGGCCAGCGGCGCGCCGTGGCCGAAGCCGCCGTGTGCCGTGCACGCGCGGGCAGCGGCTTCCGCGGCGTCCGCGAGCCCGGCTTCGGGGTCGCCGCCCGCGGCGAGGGTGACGAGGAGGGTGCCGATGAAGGCGTCCCCCGCTCCGAGGGTGTCCACGGCCTCGGTACGGGCCGCGGAGCGGTGCCAGAAGGTGGTGCCGTCGGTGAGTACGGCTCCCTCGGCGCCGCGGGTGGCGAGGGCCCAGCGGGTGCCCTGGTGCGTCGCGTCGCGGAGCAGTCTCGCCGATTCGGCGTCGCTGAGCTGTGACGTGGAGAACGCCGCGAGATACAGATGTGGCAACAGCCGCTCGGCCCAGGGCTCCCGCCAGTGGTACGAGAAGTCGAACGACACCCTCGTGCGGGCGGCCATGTCCGGCACCTGCGGGACGAGCGAGCCGCTGTAGGCGGTGTGCACGAGGTCGTAGGTGCCCAGCGCTTCGAGGCCGGCGGCGCCGAGGGAGAAGACGGAGACCCCGTCGTCGGACCCCTTGAAGACCCGGTCGCCGCCGGTGAGCCCGACCTCGGCCCAGGCGTTGGTGCCGTGCGCGGTGCGGACGCGGGAGAGGTCCACCCCCTCGGCGCGCAGTCCCGCGCGGACGACCTCGCCCGCCGGATCGTCGCCCGTCACGCCCCAGTACGCCGCCTCGGCACCGGCTCTGGCCGCGTACACCGCGACGTTGACGGCGTTGCCGCCGGGGAACATCGTGCCGTCGGAGGCGGGGGCCGGGCCGCCCGCGTCGGGATCGGGATCCACGCCGTCGGCGTCGGGGCCCTGCGGGGAGGCGAGTCCCGCGTAGCGGTCGACGACGTTGTCGCCGATCCCCAGCAGGCGTACCCGCCGCATCAGTACGCGACCCGGTACATGTACCGGCGCTGCGCCGTGTTGTGGCCGCGCTCGGCGGCGCAGTGGTCCAGCAGCCGCCGGGAGGTGGAGGCGATCGCGAGCGGGCTGATCAGCCCGCGCTGCTCCTCGGGGACGCCGGGCAGGGTGAAGGTGCGGGAGTCCAGGACGGCGTAGGTGTCGTAGTAGCGCTCGGCGAAGGCGACGGCGCGCTGCCCCATCGGACGGGTGGCGTCCTCGCCGTTGAGGATGAGCACCGGGTGCTGCCCGACGATCTCGAACGGTCCGTGGAAGAAGTCACCGGCACTGACGGCGGACGCGTGCAGCCAGTTCATCTCCTGGAGGTAGCAGGCCGCCAGCGCGTTGGCGGCGCCCGAGTTGGGCCCCGCGCCCAGCACATAGACCAGGTCGGCGTCCCGCCACTGGGCGCCCACCTCGGCGCCGAGCGGGGCGACCTCCCGCTTGGCCGAGGTCAGCGCCTCGGGGATCGCCGCGACCGCGCGCCACGCGGCCTCCGGGTCCGGAAGCGCTCCGGCCGCCTCCAGCACGGCGAGGGCGAGCTGCGTGAAGTGGATGGCCTTGGGCTCGGTGACGGTGACATCGCTCGGGTAGTCGAAGAGCACGTCGGCCTCGTCGGCCAGCGCCGAGTCACCGGCCCGCGCGATCCCGGCGACGGTGGCCCCCGCCTTCTTGGCGAGCTGGACCGCCTCCAGGGTCTCGGGCGTGGCACCCGAGTGCGAGGAGGCGACGACCAGCGCGGAGCCGTCGAGCCCGGCCAGCGGCCGGTGGATCATCTCGGCCGCCGTCATCCGGTGCGAGACGGGCGCGACGGTATGGCTCTCCATCAGGTCCTGGGCCGGGAACGTCGAGTAGTACGAGCCGCCGCAGCCGACGAAGTAGACGGTGCGCAGCCGGTCCGCGAGGCGCGCGGCCAGCTCCCGCGCGGTGGCCGCCTGCGCGACGGTGTGCTCCAGGGTCGGGGTGAGGTCGGTGGCGAGCGGTACGGGGTCGACGGCGACAGGCGACGGCATCGGGGGGATCTCTCCTTGAACGGGTGGGTGCGGCCGTCACCGAGAGGGACTGAGAAGGTTCTCAGTGGCGGTTGGTGAGAACCTTCTCAGTACCCGTAAACTGTCGTCAATAGGTCCGGCGAAGAGACTTTCGAGGCGGTGTCCGTGCCGTGGGGACGGGTCCGTCGGGTGCGTCGCCGGCCTGGGAGCCGGGTTCGTCGCCGGTGTCGAAGCCGGGTTCGTTGTCCGTGTCGGAGAGGGGCGAGGTGCCGCACAAGGAAAGAGGCTCGGGCCCGCCGAGCATCGTCGAGGTCGCCCGCGAGGCGGGGGTCTCCACCGCCACGGCGGGCCGGGTGCTCGGCGGCTACGGCCAGGCCAGCGCCGCCTCGCGCGCCAAGGTCGAGGACGCGGCCCGGCGGCTGTCGTACCGGCCCAACGGCCTTGCCCGCAGCCTCATCCACGGCTCGACGGAGACGGTCGGCGTCATCGTCACCGACGTCGGCAACTCCTTCTTCGCCGGCGCCGTCCGCGCCATCGCCGACGTCGTCCGCGCGGCGGGCTACGAGATGCTGCTCGCCAACACCGACGCCGACCCCGAGGCCGAGCGGCGCGCGATCCAGGTCATGTGGGAAAAGCGCGTCGACGGACTGATCATCGCGCCGCAGTCCCCCGACAGCGCGGAGCGGCTGCGCCCGGTGGCGGACGGCGGCCTCCCCCTCGTCCTGCTCGACCGGCCGCTGCCCGCGCTCCCGCAGGTCGATCAGGTCATCGTCAACAACACCGCGTGCGCGCGCAGCGCCGTCAACCACCTCGTACGGCTGGGCCACCGCCGTATCGCCGTACTCAGCGAGGCGGCCGAGGACTTCCCGCGCCTGCGCGACGCGGCTCCCGCCGAGGGTGACGCGGAACGGCCCAGCGCGGCGCGGCTCGTGGGCCATCTCGCGGCGCTGCGCCGCGCGGGCATCGACCCCGACCCCGGGCTGATCGTCCACTCCCCCTACGACCGGGACGCCGCCGCCCGCGCCGTACTGCGCCTGCTGCGCCGTGACCCGGGCGTCACGGCTCTGTTCTGCACCGACAACGTGCTCGCCTCGGGCGCGGTCGCCGCACTCCAGCGCAGCGGACGCGGCTGCCCGGACGAGGTGTCGCTGGTCGGCTTCGACGACCAGGAGTGGACCACCCTGGTCCGACCCCGCCTCACGGTCGTACGCCAGCCGACCCGCGAGCTCGGCACTACGGCGGCCCGGCGCCTGCTCGAACGGGTCGCGGAGCGGCAGGGCGGGGGCGGCGGGGAGGCCGCGGGCACCGGCCCGGGTGCGGGCCGAACGGAGGCCCCCGCAGGGAGCGCCGGGCAACGGCTGGTGCTGCGCGGCAGGTTGGTCGAACGGGACTCCACGGGGCCGCCCCCCGGCGGGGCGGGCTGAGACACCGGCGGGGCCGCCGGAAGCCGACAGCTCCCGGCGGCCGGCGGACCCCCGAGGCCAGTGGATCCCCGGACGGCACTGGGGGCGGAGGACCGGAGAAGCGGGGACCGAGGGAACACGATCGAGGGAGGTACATGGAACCGCGGCGGATCGTCATCATCGGGGCCGGAGCGCTGGGAGCGACACTGGCCCACCGGCTGACCGAGAGCGCCACCACGGCCGGGTCCGGCACGTCCGGGTCCGGCACGCGTGTCGAGGTCGTCCTGCTGGACCGGGAGCGGCCGGCGCGTGGCACCAGTCGGTGGAGCCTGGCCTGGCTCAACTCCAACGGCAAGACGCCGCGCGCCTACCACGACCTCAGCGTCGACAGCATGGCCGCGTGGGAGCGGCTGGCCGCGCGTACGGACGGGGAGGCGTGGTACCGGCCCGTCGGGAATCTCCGCTGGGCGGACGACGAGGAGGGCACACGGCGGCTGGCCGAGCGCGTCGAACAGGCGTCCGCGTGGGGGTACGCGGCCGAGTTCGTCGACCGGCAGCGGGTCGCCGACCTCGAACCCGCGCTCGACCTGCCGCCGGACATCCCCCGCGTCGCCTGGTTCCCCAGCGAGGGCTACGTGCTCACCGAACCCCTGATCGCCTCCCTGGTACGGCGCGCACAAGACCGCGGCGCCGACGTCCGTACGGGCCCGGCCGGGCAGGTCACAGCGGTGGAGGGCGGGGGCACGGGCGTGCGTGTGGTGCGTACGGCGGACGGCGGGACGCTGGAGGCCGACACCGTGGTGTGCTGCGCGGGGCGCTGGACACCCGAGGTGACGCGGCTGGCGGGAGCGCCCGGGGCCGGGGTCCCGATCGTCGACCCGGACCGGCCGGGCTCCCCCGCTCCGGCTCTGGTCGTACGGGTCGGCCCGGTACGCGGCGCGCCCACGCGCGTCCTGCACACCCCGCTCGTCCATCTGCGCGCCCACGGCGGCGACGGCCCGCACGGCCGGCAGGGGCGCCACGGACAGCACGGGCAGCACGTGCATCTGGAGGCCGGGGACGTGACCGTCGACCTCCACACTCCGGACGCCGAACTCGACGCCTGGGCCGGCACCCTGCTGGAGCGCGCCCGCCGCCTCCTGCCGGCGCTCGCGGATGCGGAGGTGCTCGAACGGAAGGTGTGCGTACGCCCCTTGCCGCTCGACGGCCTGCCCGTGGTCGGGCCGACGGCGGGCGAAGGCAGCCCCTACGTGGTGGTGACCCACAGCGGCGTCACCCTCGCCGCGGGCCTCGCGGAACACGTCGCCGAGGAACTCCTCACCGGCGCCCGGCGCCCGGCCCTCGCCCCGTTCAGGCCGGACCGCTTCACACCGCCGTCCCCGGCCCCCGCCGACGGCCGGCAGGGCTGACGCCTCGGGGTCCCGGACCTCCCCCAGGGTTCCCGGGACCCCGAGGGTTCCCGGGACCCCGAGGACGCGCTTCGGGGAGGGCGGGGCTTGAGGGTGCTCGCACCAGGCCCGTAGTCTCTTCTGGTTAGTCAGAAACCGTAGGTGAGTATCCTCTGACGTGGAAGAACGCAACTCTTCAGCGAGGGAGCAACCCCGTGGGGACCAAGCAGGTCGGCCATGTGTCCGAGAACGTGGGGACGGACGGGGAGGTGGACAGGGACGCGAACGGGGATGTGACCCGCGCGGACTCCCTGGCCCGCGAGATCTTCGCCGGGGTGGCCAACAAGTGGGCGCTCTTGATCATCAACGTCCTGGAAGACCGGACGCTGCGGTTCTCCGAGCTGCGGACCGCGGTGGACGGCATCAGCCACAAGATGCTCACCCAGACCCTGCGCTGCCTCGAACGCGACGGCGTGGTGCACCGGACGGTGTATCCCACCGTGCCGCCCCGCGTCGAGTACCGCCTCACCGAGGCAGGCCAGGCGCTGCTGGAGACGGTCAACGGCATGTGCGCCTGGACCCGCCGCTACCTCGACCAGATCGAGGCCGCGCGCCGGCGCTACGACGCCAAGAGCTGAGAGCCGAGAAGCGAGAACTGAGAGCCGAGAGCCGAGAGCTGAGGGCTGACGCCGCCGCGCGCCATCTCGCGCACCTGCCCCTTCTGACGGCGCCACTCCTGACGGCGCCACACATCCACAATCCTGGTGGGCGTGGAGTACTGGGAAGGGCTTCACTGGGGGTACAAACACTGCACAGCGACGCATCAGCATCCGGGAACGTCGCGTCCCAGCATCCTCACTCTCCCCCCATGCAGGAGGTCTCCCTTGACCGTGTACGTGTGCTCTCTCATCACAACCGCCCCACAGACCATCCCTGGTAACGGTGGCTATCACGTCGTGCACTTCCCCTTCGGGGGCGGCGAGTCGTACGACATGCACGGCATGCACCAGGTCCAGCAGCCCGACGGAGCCACGGTGGGCGACTGGAAGCGCGATGACCGTTCCGGTCTGATATGGCCGCACGTGGATGGATGGGGTTCGCTGACCGCCGTCGTGCAGTGGGAGGACGGGAGTTACTCCGAGCTGCGGGACCGCTTCGTCAGAGATCCGCTCGGCCTGTCCACGGGTGCGGACTCCACCGCGACCGACCACCGCGCGCCCTCGCCGGGCATGCAGTGCTTCACCAAGCACCACGAGATCTTCGTGCACCCGAGCACGCCGATCGCCTTTCTGGTCGGTCACGGCGGCAGCACGTCCCGGCGCATCACGCACGCGCAGTTCAAGCTCGCCATCCACGTGTGAGCGTGCCCGTGCCCTTGCCCGTCCCCTTGCCCGGCCCTGGAGGCACCACCCGGGGCCGGGTCCTGGCACCAACCCCCGGGGCCGGGCCCTGGTCACCAACCCCGGTGATCCGGAGGGGTGTCGGGGGCGTCAGAATGCGCGCATGGAACTCGACGCGGCACTCAGCGCGGCACTCGACGAGCTTCGCGCCCTGTGCGAGGAGCACCTGGGCGAACATGTCGGGGCGCAACTGGCGGCGCTGAGCAGACCCGCGGTCGGCCTCGTGCCCGCTGCGGCCGGTGCGCGGAGGGCCGGGCGCTCCCGGGTCGGCGGGCCGGCGCTGCTCGACCCCGGTACGGCGTGGCCCGAGTGTGAGGGCCACCCGCTCAGCCTGCTCGCCGTCATCGACACGGCACAGCTCGGCCCCTGGGCCGGGGCCCAGCTGCCGGTGCGCCCCGGGCTGCTCAACTTCTTCTTCCTGGAGGTCGCCGATCCGGACGCTCCCGGCATGGAGCGGTACCGGAAAGTGCTTCCCGGGCTGATGAATCCCCTGGCCTGCCGGGTCGTTCCGGCGGACCCGGCACACGCCGGGGAGGTGCGGGCGCCCGCGCTGGCCACGACGTTCTCCACCGTCCCCCTGGACACCGCGCCCGGCCTCACCCTCCCGGACTTCACGGACGACCCGGCACTCGACCGCCTCCTGGGTGCCCGTGCCGAAGCGGGCGCGTACGGGGCGATGCCGAGTCTGTTCATCGAGGAGAGGTTCGGCGCGGCATGGGCGGACCACTCCGCCAGGTACCCGCTGTCCGCTGATCACGCCCACCAAGCCCTCGGCTGGCCGGAGTTGGGCGGTGGCTCCTGCTTGCAGACCAGCGTCCGGCCCAAGGAGGAGGTCACCCACCTGCTCCAGCTCGGCAGCACCGCCGAATTCCAGTGGGGCGACGGAGGGTCACTGCACTTCGTCAGCCCTTCCCGCGCTCTCCACGAAGGCGACTTCAGCCAGGTGGTGACCGACTCGTCCAGCTGGTAGGGCTCGCTCGTGCCCCAGCCCCTGGGCGACCGGCTTCGCCTGACCGCCAACCGCTTCCGCGCGCTCGCCGACGCCCACGACTCCGCCGCCCAGTTCGCCGAGGAGGCCATCGCATGAACCAGCAGCACGAGGACGAACGCTCCCGCATCCGCACGGCCATGGACCGCTTCCTCGCCGGCCAGCCCACCTGCTCCAACAGCAGCCTCACGGTGGTCGCGCTCGCCGCAGAGGCCGGTGTTCACCGCATGGCTCTGCACAAGCGCCACGCCGACCTCAAGGAGGAGTTCTACGCGCGGGTGCGTACGGAAACGCCCCAGACGCCGGAAGTCGGAAGGCGGCTCCGTAAAGAGGTTGTCCGCCTGAAGGAAGCTCTCAAGGACTCCCGGGCTGCCGAGGCCGAGTCCCGGCATCGAGCGGAGCAGATGGCCCTCGCCGCAGCGGTCCTGATCCTCCGGCGACCCGACAACCAGGACCAGCCTGCCCATGGCAACGTCATCCCGCTCCGCCCGTCCGGCGATTGAAGAGCGCAGGCTGTCACGCGGCGATGCCGAGTTCCTTGCGGTGCGGTGGATGAACTCGCGAAAGCAGTCCTTGGCCCGGCTCGACTGGACGCGGGCAAGGATGTCGACGGACCGGTTGCCGAGATCGAGGTCGCGGGCTTGGTGGTGGGCGGTTCCGACGATGGCGAGCCGTATGCCGACGGAGCGGGTGAACACCCCGGTCGGCATGGCGGCGGCCTGCTGATTCTGGGCCAAGGCCATCTTGGGGTTCTTGAGATCTCGGCGGCGTCCGAGGAGAGGCGGGCGTGGTGATAGAAGTCGATGCGCCTCGCTCCACCACGGTCAAGACGCTTGGCCGGCGAACGATCGGCTGAACTGCTGTCCGGACTGCACGGAACGCCGGACACTGCTCAGCCGTGTCCGTTCGTACTGCGCCAGGGCCGGTGCCATGACCTGCTGATCGAGTCCGGCCGCGACGGCTCCGGCGACGGCATCGGCGTCCGCGGCGGCCATGCTGAATCCGGAGCCGGTCATCGGGGTCGGTACATGCGCGGCGTCGCCGACGAGAGCCAGGCGGCCGTTGACGAGCCGGTCGGGGACGTATTCGGCGATCGGGGTCCCTAAGACGGCGCGTCGGCGGATGCAGTCGGCGATGACATCGCGCCAGGGCTGGGGCCACAAATCGTCTGCTTCGGCGGCGAGTTCGCGCAACGTTGCGCCAGGAACATGGGTGGCGACGAGGGTGTGGCGGACGATGTCACCGACGACACAGCCCTTCTCGCGCAGGAGATCGTTGCGGCCCGCGTCGTACCAGGCGAAACCCATCTGCCGGGAACCAAGGGAGGAAGAGCGTTCGGGGCTGGGCAGGGGGTAGCCGATGAGGCAGTCGTCGCCGCGGTAGAGGATGTCGACGTCGCGCGGGAAGCGGCGGCCGGGACCGAGCGCGGATTCGTGGGTCAGTCCGAGCCAGATGACGTACCCGGCGAACGTGGCGTGCGGGTGCTCGGGCGCCACGGCGTGGCGTACGACGCTGCGGTGCCCGTCTGCTCCGATGACGACGTCGGCGGTGTGGGTGTCGCCGCTGTCGGTGGTGGCCCAGGCGTGCTTGTCATCTTGGCCGACACTTCGGACGCGTGTCGTGTGGTGGAGGGTGATGTGTGCGGCGTCGTCCACGGCCGCGCGCAGGTGTTCGTGGAGGGAGGTCCAGGTGACGGGATCGGTGGCGTGTCGCGCTGGGTGCCTGCGGCCGGTGATGCGCTGCAGCAGCTGATCGCTGACTCCGCCGATGGCGGCTCCGGTGCGGGGGAAGGATGTCGCGCGCTCCAGCACCGTGACGTGGATGCCGGCTCGCGCCAGGGCCAGGCTGGTCATCAGGCCGGCGAGTGACGCGCCGACGACCACGGCGCTGCCCTCGCGCTCCTGCCTGCGGGCGGCCGCGTCTGCTGGTCGCGGCTTCGTGCTCATGGTGATACTCCCTTGTACGGTGCTCCACGCGTGCGACGTGGTCCTCATCGACCTGGCCATCGAATGACCCAGGACTGATCTGCTCGGTGCGCTCGCCCACGGCCGCGGTGCGGCATCGGCCGGGACTCGCAGACCAGGGCAGTCGATGAGCACATCAGCTGGGGCCCGGGGGCGGGAGTCCGTGCTGTGAGGGGTAATGACAGGGACCCCCAGAGACCGCGCCGTCTCCCTAGGCTGGCCGCATGGACAATCGGGCCGAAGTCAGCGCATTCCTTAAGTCCCGCCGCGCCAAGATCACCCCTCAGCAGGCGGGGCTGCCGGTGTACGGGCACCGTCGGGTGCCAGGGCTGCGCCGGGGCGAGGTCGCGATGCTCGCCGGTGTGAGCGTGGAGTACTACACGCGTATGGAGCGCGGCGATCTCAGCGGGGTCTCCGAGAGTGTCCTGGACGCCCTCGCTCAGGCGCTGCGCCTGGACGACACCGAGCGGGATCACCTGTACGCCCTGGCCCGTGCGGCGAGCGCGACCCCGGCCCGGGCCCGGCGCCGTACGAAGAAGGCCACCGTACGGCCCAGCGTGCTGCGCATCATCGAAGGCCTGCACGAGCAGCCGGCGTATGTACGCAACAACCGCATGGACATCCTGGCGGCCAATCCGCTCGCCCGCGCTCTGCTCAGCGAGGTGTTCGAGCAGGAGCCCGCCAACACCTGCCGGTTCGTCTTCCTCGACCCCCGCGCCACCCGGCTCTACCCCGACTGGGAACGCGTGGCCCGCGACGGCGTCGGAGTGCTGCGGGTCGAGGTCGCCAAAAACCCCTACGACCGTCAGCTGTCGAACCTGATCGGGGAGCTGTCCACCCGCAGCGACGCCTTCCGCAGGATGTGGGGCGCCCACGACGTACACGTCTTCACCGAGGGAACCAAGCGGTTCCACCACCGGGCGGTGGGCGAGATGGAGCTGGTCCACGAAAGTCTTGACCTGCCCGGTGAGCAGGGGCTCTCCATCACCGTGTACAGCGCTGATCCCGGCACCCCGGCTGCGGACGCCTTGAAGCTCCTCGCCAGCTGGGAAGCGAGCCAGAACCAGGACGCTGCCGCCTCTCAGGCCGACACCGAGCACTGACCCCAGCCGGCGCTCCTCCAGGCCCCCGCCCCAGCGCCGCCCTCAGCCGTCTTTTTTCGCCCCTTGCGCCTCCCCACCACCCCCGGTCTCACCTCAGCTCCGGCTTCGCACCGTCCCGCCCTGTGCCGCGGCCGTTTACCCCCATTTGCCGTGTACGAACGCGCGCACATGGCATGAGGGGATCCCTGCTGTTACCCCTCACAGGTGAGACTCCCTGCGCCGCTCACCGGCTGGTTTCGTGGATTGCGGCGGAGCCCGAACGGCTTCGCCCGCACAACCATCGGCGCGCACGCCGCTTTGCCGGACCGCCTTCGGATGACCGGGGCCCGCGCCACCTCATTTGAAAGGATCGTCAGTGAGTTCCCCCTCGTCCACGAAGCCGGGTACGTCGGCGTCCGCACCGCTCACGGGTGACAGCACGGCCGTTGCGGCCGGGAAGGTCAAGCTGCCGTCTGTGGTGTGGCTGATGGGTGGCATCACCTTCATCATGGGCACCAGCGAGTTCATCGTCTCTGGCCTGCTGCCGGAGATCTCCGGCGCCCTGAACATCAGCGTCTCCAGCGCCGGCATGCTCATCACCGCCTTCGCCATCGGCATGATGATCGGCGCTCCCCTGATGGCGATCGCGACCCAGCGCCTGCCGCGCCGCTCCACCCTGATCGCCGCGCTGCTGGTCTTCGCCGCAGGTCACATCGTCAGCGCGCTCAGCTCCAACCTGGCCCTCGCGGTCGTCGGCCGACTCGCCGCCGCGCTGGGCAACGGCACCTTCTGGGCCGTGGGCGCCGTCATCGCCACCGCCGCAGCCGGCCCTGCCGCCAGCACCCGCGCCACGGGCGTGATGGTCGGCGGCATCACCCTGGCCAACATCGCCGGTGTCCCGCTGGGGACGGCAGCAGGCCAGCTGGGCGGCTGGCAGACCCCGTTCTGGGTTCTCGCCGCGCTCTCCGCAGCCGCCGTCGTGGTGATCGCCCGCCGCATCCCGGCCGACACCACGCGCGGCGACAGCTCCCTGCGCGACGAGGTGGCCGCGCTCAAGCACCCCCGCCTGTGGCTGGTCTACCTGGCCATCGCACTGATCCAGGCCGGCATCATGGGCGCCTACAGCTACGTCGCTCCGCTGCTGACCGACCGCGCCCACCTCGCAAGCTCCGTGGTGCCACTGGCGATGCTCGGCTTCGGTATCGGCGCCCTGGCCGGCACCACCACCGGCGGACGCCTCGGCGACCGACGCCCCTACACCACGCTGATCCCGACCGCCGCTCTGACCACCGCAGTACTCGGCGCCATCACGCTGTGGGCGACCAACAGCGTCGTAGCCGTGGCCCTGGTCGTGCTGCTCGGCGCCGCCGGCTTCGCGGGCAACCCCATCGTGGTCGGCCAGGTCGTCAGCATCGCCGGAGCCGGCCGCTCCCTGCCCATGTCCCTGGCCACCTCCGCGTTCCAGGTCGGTATCGCCACCGGCTCCTGGCTCGGCGGCGTCGCCCTCACCTCCGGCCTGGGCCTGAAGGGCCCCTCCCTGACCGGCTTCGCCTTCGCCCTGGCAGCCCTCATCCCCCTGGGCCTGCTCGCCGCCTCCCACCGCGAGGCGGCATCGGCGCAGAGCTGACCTCGTGCACGGGGAGGCCAGGCCGGAGGACAGCCGGTTCGCCTCCGCCGACATGGCGGTCTCGAAGGACCTCGTCTACAGCGATGCCGCCCTGGAAGCGGTCCAGCGCCTCGTCCCGATCGCCGAGGAGACCGGGATGAGCATGCCCACCCTGGCTCTGGCCTGGGTGTTGCGCCGCGGCGAGGTTGCCTCCGCGATCACCGGCGCCTCCCGGCCCGAGCAGGTCCACGCCAACGCCGCCGCCTCCGGCGTGCAGTTGTCGGACGACGTGCTGGCGGCCGTCGATCAGGCCCTTGGTGACGTTCCGGTCACGAAGCCCACCCTCGCCACGTCCGCCCTACCCGGATTCAAGCACCGCTGAACAGGCGGTTGCTGACTGCCGACGCCCCCAACCACCAGAAAGTGAAGGTTCCAGCCATGACCGTCAAGGTCCCGCAGGTCACCCTCAACGACGGCGTGCAGATGCCGATCCTCGGCTTCGGCGTCTTCCAGATCCTCGAAGACCAGACTCAGCAGGCGGTGGAGGCCGCCCTCGAAGCCGGCTACCGCCTGCTCGACACCGCCTCCGGCTACGAGAACGAGCGCGCCGTGGGCCGGGCCATCGCCGCCAGCGGCATTCCCCGCGAGGAACTGTTCGTCACCACCAAGCTGTGGGTCCAGGACTACGGCCAGGACAGCGCCAAGGCCGCCTTCGACCGATCGCTGGAGCGCCTCGGACTCGAATACCTCGACCTGTACCTGCTTCACCAGCCCTTCGGTGACTACTACGGATCGTGGCGCGCCTTGGAGGAACTCAACCGGGACGGCCGCAGCCGGGCGATCGGGGTCAGCAACTTCTACCCCGACCGGCTCGCCGACCTCGTCACCCACAACGAGATCGTCCCCGCCGTCAACCAGATCGAGACGCACGTCTTCTTCCAGCGCACCGCCGACCAGGACCTGATGCGCCAGTACGGCGTCCAGCACGAGTCCTGGGGCCCGCTCGCCGAGGGCGGCCAGGGCTTCTTCGACAATCCGGTGCTCGTCGAGATCGCCCGCGCCCACGACAAGTCCGTCGCCCAGATCGCCCTGCGCTGGCTCGTCCAGCGCGAGATCGTCGTGATCCCGAAGTCGGTGCGGCCCGAGCGCATGACCGAGAACCTCGATGTCTTCGACTTCGAGCTCACCGCCGACGAGATGGCGCGCATCGCCGGCCTGGACACCGGCCGCAGCGAGATCTTCGACCACCACGACCCGGAAAAGGTCGTCTGGCTCGGCGGCGTGCGGTTCGACACCTGATGCCGCTCCGCTGCGCACTCACCTGATCCACACCCACAGTCAGTTCCCCGGCCGCCAGACGGCCGGCCGGGGCCTTCACCCGGCATGGAGACGCAGGGCACCGCTGTGTCGTCCTCCAGCCGCTTCCACGGAAAGCAACACCATGCGCATTCGCTTCGCCCGCGCCGCGGCCATCCCCGCTCTGGCGGCTGTTCTCGTCACCACCCCGTCCGCCTCCGCCACCACTGGAAAGGAAGGGACGCAGCCAGTCATCACCCAGGTGAAGACCGCGGCCTCGTTCGATTTCGCCGCCGGTGACTCGCCCGAGAACATCAACGTCAACCCGGACCGCTCCCTGACCGTGTCCATGCTGGGCGTGCCCGCGAACAAGCCCCCGAAGCTGGTGCGGATCACCGCCTCCGGGCAGCGCACCACTCTCGTAACCGGACACCTTGGCGATCAGATCACCGGCAACACCCGCGGCAGCGACGGCACCGTCTACTACAACGTGGACTCCGACGACGCCTCCCGCAACGGCACCTGGAAGCTGCCTCCGCACGGCCACCCCCAGCGTCTTGCCGCCCTGCCCGACGGCCTGCCCAACGGCCTGGCGATCGATACGGCCGGCCGCACCCTCTACTCCGCCGACAGCTACAACGGCACGGTGTGGGCCGTGCCCACCTCCGGCGGACCGGCGAAGACCTGGCAGAGCGGCCCGGCGCTCGCAGCCGACCCCGACGGCTCCCTGCCGCTGGGCGTCAACGGCGTCCGCTTCCACAAGGGCGCCGTATGGGTGAGCAACTACAGCCAGGGCACCCTGCTCAGGATCCCGGTCACCGCCCACGGCAACCCCGGCCGCGTCCACACCGTCGCCGACGACATCCCCGACTTCGACGACTTCGCCTTCCTCAACAACCGCTCCGACATCGTCTTCGCCGCGCAGAACGACCCGACCGACCGGGTCACCGTCGTACGCCCGAACGGGACCACCCAGACCGCCCTCACCGCCGACGACGGCCTTGCCTCCCCCACCACCACCGCCGTGAGCGGCAACCAGCTGTACATCGCCGATGCCGGGTTCGAGGCACCCCACGACGCGAAGCTGCAGAGCGGAACCATCAGCCTCAAGGCCCTCAACGGGCACCCCCACCACTGAGCGGTCCGCAAAGTCCCGAGGTCCGTCGAGGACCCACGTCGGCACGCACGCGGAGACGGTGACGTCCGGCTAGTTCGGGGGGCGGTGCCCCCGCCCCCCGAACCGCACCAGCCACACACCGTCTCCCGCCGGCACCGCGAGCCGCCAGGTCGTCCCAAGCCCGCCGCGGACCTTCCCCCTCCGCGGCGCGAGCCGCACAACGACAAGGAGCACCATGGAGTACCGCAAGCTCGGCAACACCGGAACAGCCGTCTCCCGCATCGCGTTGGGCACGATGTACTTCGGCGTCCAAACCCCGGAGGACGAGGCGTTCGCGCTGCTGGACGCATTCGTGGACGCCGGCGGCAACCTGGTCGACACCTCCAACGTCTACGGCGGCGGACGCAGCGAAGAGATCATCGGCCGCTGGTTCGCCAGCCGCCCCAGCGACGTCACCGACCGCGTCGTCCTGGCCACCAAGGGCCGCTACGGCACCGGCACCGACGTCAACAGCCTCGGCTCCACCCGCCGACAGCTGCGCCGCTCACTGGACGCCTCCCTGCGCCGCCTCGGACGCGACCACGTCGACCTGTACCAGATCCACGCCTGGGACCCCCTGACACCGATCGAGGAGACGCTGTCGTTCCTCGACGACGCCGTCCACGCCGGGAAGATCAACTACGTGGGGCTGTCCAACTTCACCGGCTGGCAGCTCCAGCTCACCCTCTCCACAGCACAGCAGATGGGTACCCACGCTCCCGTGTCCCTCCAGCAGCAGTACAGTCTGCTGTCCCGGGAGAGCGAGTACGAGGTCATCCCCGCCGCATTGCACAACCAGGTCTCCCTGCTGCCCTGGTCCCCCCTCGCCGGCGGCTTCCTCACCGGCAAGTACAAGCGCGGCGCCACCCCCGATCCCGACACCCGCGCCGGTTCTGACGACGAGCTGTACCAGTGGGTCTGCGCCGAGTACGCCGCCTCCGACCGCAACTGGCACACCATCGACACGGTCGTCCGCATCGCCCGCGAGATCGGCGCCACGCCCGGCCAGGTCGCCCTGGCCTGGGCAGCCGACCAGCCTTCCGTTGCCGCCCCCATCGTCGGCGCCCGCACCCTCACCCACCTCACCGAAAACCTCGGCGCGGCCGAACTGCACCTCAACGCCGACACCACCGCGGCCCTCGACACCGTCAGCGCACCCCAGCACGGCGGCTACCCCTACGGCGGCTTCGGCACAGCACAACGCTCCCGCGACTTCACAGGCAGCAAGGCCCAAGCCAATCTCATCGCCGGCGGAAGCGACGCACCACTCGGTCACGCATAACCGGTCCCGGCCAGCGTCCCGCCCTCACCGTCAGGAGGGCGCCAACTCTCGGGCCGGAGTCCGCAGCGGGACCTGTCCGACCAGGATGACGGAGAACTCTGCGAGAGCCTTGCGGCAGTCCAAATCAGTCCAGGGATGCTCATTCAGGGCGACTTCAGAACGGCGCGGGCTACTTCGTAGGGGCATTCGAGCCGTCGACAGACGAGAAGATGGCGGACGACCACATCCCAGAACAATTGAGAATTGCGCGCGGCTTGGAAGAATCTCGGAAAGTGGAAACATCGGGATCTCAGGGAAGAACTGAGACCCACTCGCATCGGGAACATGCTCGGCGACGGCGAATCTCACCAATTTTCATCTAAGCGGCCTACATCGAGCCGGTGGACGAGGCGCGGTCGACCTGACAGGAGCTGCTCGTTCGAACCGTTGGGTGGCCGTCCCACTCCTTCGACGGCCACACCACCGCACGCCACCACACAGCGGAGGCGCAAGACGTGAACACATCGACTTGACAGGGAACTGTGCGGTTGGCGCCAGTACAGGTAGGAGGCGTTCCCCAGCTCTGCTTCAACGTCCGGCCACCGTGCGGTCGTGAGTGGCCCGGACGGTTGAAACCGTCCGGGCCACTCACGACGTCACAGCGGCAGCGGACTATCTGGCGAGGTCTGCCGGTTCATCCAGCCGTGTCAGCTTCTGTGGGTTTCGGACCACGAAGATTCGGGTGACCCGCCCGTTCTCCACCACGACGCTCACCGCAGCCGGCTCGCCGTCGATCTCGATCCGGCCCGCAGGGGCGCCGTTGAGCCACACGGGCCTCGTCTCGAACGTGGCCACCACCCGGTTCGCGCGCGCGAGCAACGTCGCCACCAGTTCGGCACCGTGGAGCGGGACCCGGGCGGCGGCCACGATCCCGCCGCCGTCGGCCACCAGGATCACGTCCGGCGCCATGACCTCCATCAGCTCCTGCAACTGCCCGGTTCGCAACGCGGCCAGGAACCGCTCCACCACGGCCTGCTGCTCCGACCGGCTCACCCGCACCCGTGGCCGCCGGGCCGCCACATGCTCGCGTGCCCGCCGCGCGATCTGCCGCACCGTGGCCGAGGACTTCCCGATGGCCTCGGCGATCTCGCCGTACGGCATCTCGAAGACCTCGCGGAGCACGAACACCGCCCGTTCCGTGGGCCCGAGCGTTTCCAGCACGGTCAGCATCGCGATCGAGACGCTCTCCGCGAGTTCGACGTCCTCGGCGACATCGGGGCTGGTCAGCAGCGGTTCCGGCAGCCACTCGCCGACGTATTCCTCGCGGCTGCGCGACAGCGTTCGCAGGCGGTTGAGCGCTTGCCGGGTGACGGTCCGGATGAGGTACGCCCGCGGGTCACGCACCTTCGAGCGGTCGATGTCGGCCCACCGCAGCCAGGACTCCTGTAGCACGTCCTCCGCGTCGGCCGCCGACCCGAGCATCTCGTAGGCGACCGTGAACAGCAGGCTGCGATGGGCGACGAACGGGTCCTCGGTCATGCCGTCGACGCCACGCCGGACTTCTCAGGACGCGTGGCCAGCGGAATCTCGCACGCGGCGGAGAAGCCCTGCGACTCGATCCCGAGGGCCGTGTTGCTCCTGGTCGCGAAGTTGGCAAAGGCGATGAACGCGGTGAGCTCGACCATCGCCGCCGGGCCGAGCCGGTTGAGCAGACGCGCCGACAGCTCGTCGGTGACGGTCAGCGGCAGGTTCGTCATGGCCTCGGCGTACTCCATCACGTCCCGCTCCAGCGGGGTGAACACCTCCGACTCCCGCCAGCGCGGCACCTGGCTCGCCTTGGTCATGTCCAGGTTCTGGTTCTGTGCCTGGAAGTAGCCGACGTCGAGGCACCAGCCGCAACCGACCTGTGCCGCGACGGCCATGTGCGCGAACGACTTGAGGCTCTCATCGGCCGCGTCCCACTCGCCCGCCTTGCCTCCGAACTCCATGGATGCCTCGGCGACCTTGGGGTTGTGCCACAGCACCTCGGCGGGTTCGGGCACGGCACCGAACTGCTTGATCATGTTCTCGCTGAGCCCGGTGGCGAGCTCCGCCTTGGGAACGCGTGGCGCCATGGTGTCCTCCTTGGACGTTTGCCGGCCGCTTGCCGGTCTGCCATGAAGACACCGCCGAGCCCGCGAATGTGACACCCACCATCGCCACCGCGCGTAGAAGGCCCTGTTCTTGTACGGCTACGGCGAAGTTCTTGTACGGCTACGGCGAACGGACATGTCGCGCGGCGTGACCGCTGTGGTCGTCGTTCCCTCTCGCTGGCGCATCTCGTTGAGCTGACCGACCGACGACTGAGTCACTTTCCACTCATCTGCCACGCAGGGCAGTCGACGGAGCCGGCGGGGTGTACCGGCGGTGCGCGGAGGCGGTGCGCAGAGGCGGACGCAGAGGCGGACGCGGAGTCGGAGTCGGAAGCGGAGGCCGCCGGGGCCGCCACAGCTCCCGGCGAGACGGTCTCCCGGCAGGGGGCTCTTCCCGGTCCCGCCTCAGCGCTCCGGGACCGGCCGCCGGGACCTGAGCGCCCGCTCCCCTCACTCCCCGTCGAAGTCGGTGCCCCGGCTGACCGCCTCCCAGGCGGTTGCCTCCTCGCCGGCGGACTTCAGCTGGGCGGCGATGGCGTCGGCGGCGTCGTTGCCGAGGGCCAGTCGCAGCGGGGTCTCCTCGGCGGCCAGCGCGGTCAGGATCGCGGCGGCGGCCTTCTCGGGGTCCCCCGGCTGCTTGCCGTCGCTGTCCGGGAGCCCGGCACGGACCGGGCCGACCGTCTCCTCGTACGCGTCCAGGGGCGCCGACTGCTGTAGCGCACCGCCGCCGGCGAACCCGGTCCGGAACGCCCCCGGCTCCACGACCAGCACCTTGATCCCGTGCGGGGCGACTTCCAGGGCCAACGCCTCGGACAGCCCCTCCAGGGCGAACTTGGTGGCCGAGTAGGGGCCGACGCCGGGGAAGGAGAACCGGCCGCCCATGCTGCTCATCTGCACGACGGCGCCCGAGCCCTGGCGGCGCATGTGCGGGAGTACGGCGCGGGTGAGCGCGGCGGGGCCGAAGAAGTGCAGGTCCATCAGGTCGCGGAGTTCGCGGTCGGTGGTCTCCTCGACGGCGCCTACCTGTCCCCGGCCGGCGTTGTTGACCAGTACGTCGATCCGCCCGTACCAGAGGATCACCTCGGCGACGACGGCGGTGATGCGGGCCGGGTCGGTGACGTCGAGGGCGACGGGGACGACGCGGCCGGGGTGCGCGGCGGCGAGTCCGTCGAGGGACCCGGGGCGGCGGACGGCGGCCACCACGGTGTCACCGGCGGCGAGGGCCGCCCGCGTGATCGCCTGCCCGAAACCGGAGTTGGCGCCGGTGATCAGCCAGACCTTGCCGGTCGCGGAGCGGGTGGGGGTGGCGGCGGGGGCAGCAGCGGTGCGGGCGTCGTCGCTCATGGGGATCTCCAGGGTGGTTCCGGAAGCCGACCGGGCGCCGGCCGGCGAACACGGCCGAGGCGGTGTCCCGGCGTGCGTCTCCATTAAGGCCGCCGCACGGCCCCGCCGTCCAAGACAAAGATCAAACACTTCCATAAAGAGCGATTATCGCCGCTGGTTATGCTCTCCCCATGGAGCTACGGCAGTTGAACTATCTCGTGGCGATCGCCGAGGAGGGGAACCTCGGCCGGGCGGCGGCGCGACTGTACGTGAGCCAGCCGGCCCTGTCGTACGCGCTGCGGAAGCTGGAGGCGGAACTCGGCGTCCCCCTCTTCGAGCGGCACCCCGGCGGCGTGACCCAGACCCCCGCCGGACACGATGTGGTGGCCGAAGCGCGCCGGACCGTACGCCAGGCGGACCGTGTCCTCGCCGCGGCGGAACGCCACCGGTGCCAGGAGAAGGCGGTACTTCGGGTCGGCTTCGAGGCAAGCGGCGCGGGCGAGTTGACCACCCGGGCCCGAGCCGAGTTCGCCCGCCGCAATCCAGGCGTCCGGGTGGAACCGAAGCGCTTCGACTGGGGTCAGGAATCGGCCGCCCTGCGCGACGGCCGGGTGGACGTCGCCTTCGTCTGGCTGCCCGCCGACCTCACCGACCTGCACGCCGAGGTGGTCCACACCGAACCCCGGGTCGTCGGCCTGCCCGTCGGGCACCCGCTGGCGGCGCGGACGGGCGTCGGCATCCTGGACGTCAAGGACGAGCCGCTGCTGTGGACGGAGCGGGCACCGCGCGACTGGGTCGACTGGTGGGCGGTGAACCCCAGACCGGACGGCTCGGCACCGCACTGGGGTCCGAAGAACGACAACGTCGAGGAGATGCTGGAGCAGGTCGCCGAAGGCACCGCGGTCTGCTTCGCCCCGGCGAGCATGGCCCTGTACTACGCCCGCCCCGACCTGTCCTGGGTCCCGCTCACCGACGTCGAGCCTCTGAGGGTCGCCCTGGCCTGGTACGAGGGCACGAGCAGCACCCTCGTACGGGGTTTCGCCGAGGTGGTACGCGAACTCGCCGCCGCTTTGGAGGGGGCGCGGCAATAACGGCCGCGAAAGCGACTGATATCGCCGGCCTGGGGCGATGTCGCTCGGAGCGCGGTGTCGTCCGGGCTCTCCTCCGCCCGGCGGCAGGACAGCCGTGCGCGGCCGGTCACCGCGCAGGTGTCCAGGGTCGGGGTCCGGGCGGCGCCCGATCCGGTCGTGGGGTCGGCCTCGATCCACCCCTGGGCCCGCCACCGGCCGATCGCCTCGCGCACGATGGACGCTTCACCGTTGACCCAGCCGCCGGCTCACGCCGTCGTCTCGGTTCGGTGACGGGGCGGGACCGGCTCGGTGAGGGGCCGTACGTTGATCGGCATGAGACCCCGTATCGCCGTGATCGGCAGCGGCCCCGCCGGCCTTACGTTCGCCCGAGTCCTGCACCGTCATGGTCACCCTGTCACCGTCCTCGAACGCGATCCCGCCCGCGACGCCCGTCCCGCGGGCGGCACGCTGGACCTGCACGAGGGGCTGGGCCAGCTGGCGCTGGAGAAGGCGGGGGTGCTGGCGGAGTTCCAGGCGCTGTCCCGTCCCGAGGGGCAGGCCATGCGCATCCTGGACACGGACGGGACCGTCCTCCGCGACTGGCAACCTCGTCCGGGTGAGCGGGCCAACCCCGAGATCGACCGCGGGCAACTCCGTGACCTGTTGCTCGGGCCTTTGGACGTTCAGTGGGGGCGGGTCGTGACGGAGGTGGTGCCGGAGAGCCGGGATGGCGTGCTGGTCCATTTCGCGGACGGGCGGCAGGAGACGTTCGACCTCGTGATCGGCGCCGACGGTGCCTGGTCCCGGGTCCGCCGGGCGGTCTCGTCCGTGACGCCGCAGTACACCGGTGTCACCTTGGTCGAGACCTCCCTGGACGACGTCGATACCCGCCACCCCGACCTCGCCCGGCTGGTCGGCGACGGTTCCGTGGCTGTGTACGGCGTGAACCGCGCGCTCGTCGCCCAGCGCAACAGCGGCGGCCACGTCAAGGTGTACGCCCAGTTCCGCGCGCCGCTGGACTGGCACACGCACCTGGACCTGGCCGACGTCGAGGCCGTGCGATCGAGCCTGCTGGCTCTGTTCGACGGCTGGGCCGCTCCCGTCCTCGAACTCCTCCGCCACGGCACCGCTTTCGTCCACCGCCCCCTCTACGTCCTGCCCGTGTCCCACACCTGGACCCACGTCTGGGGGGTGACGCTGCTGGGCGACGCCGCCCACCTGATGCCCCCGTTGGGGGCGGGCGCGAACCTCGCGATGCTGGAAGGCGCCGAACTCGCCGAGTCCATCGCCGCCGCCCCCGGCCATGGAGATCTGGACGAGGCCGTCCGCGCCTTCGAGGAACAGATGTGGGCACGGGCCGGCAGGTGGGCGAACATCACGACGGCCGGTCTGGAACGCCTCGTGAGCCCGGACCCCTCCGAAGCCCTCGCCCTCTTCGACGAGGTCCAGCCTTCCTGACTGCCGAGCGCGGACCCGGCCCTGGGGTGCCTCCGTGATGAGCGACCTGGCCGAGGCCGGTCCCAAGAACACCGGCAGCGGCTGCCGGCCGTCGGCCGCTCCCTGACCGTCGGCCGCTCCCTCCGACGTGGCCTGTCGGGAGGCTGTCGGCGGTGTGTCGGCGGGGGGTGCGAGCTTGGGGGCGGGACGGCGCCGACGGCCGGCGGCCCGCCCCACCTCGCTCTGCCCCTTCTCCGGTTGCTTCCGGCCCCTGCTTTGAGGAGTCACCGTGCCCGCTGTATCCGCGTCCCGGCCCTGGAGCGTGCACCGGCTGCCGCGTGCCGACGGCAAGAACTTCCTGGTCACCGGCGGCAACGCGGGCATCGGCTACTTCGTCGCCGAGCAGCTCGCGCAGACGGGCGCGACCGTCGTCCTGGGCAGCCGGAACGCGGCGAAGGCCGAAGCGGCGCTGGTCTCCCTGCGCTCCCGCGTCCCGGGCGCCCAGGTGCGTCATCTCCCGCTGGACCTGGCCGACCTGGGGTCCCTCAAGTCCTCGGCGGACGCGCTGGCCGCGCTGGGGCCGGCGCGCCTCGACGCCGTCGTGCACAACGCCGGAGTGGCGCTCGACGATCCGCCGCGCCAGGAGACCAAGGACGGCCACGAGCTGATGTTCGGCACCAACCACCTCGGTCATGTCGCGCTGACCAGGTGGCTGGCGCCGCTGCTGTCGGCCGCACCGGCCGCCCGTATCGTCACGGTCGGCAGCTTCGCGGCGAAGTCCGAGCGGCTGGACCTCAACGATCCGCAGTCCGCCGGGGATTACCGCCCCAAGCGCACCTACGGTCGCTCGAAGCTGGCGCAGATGTACTTCGGCCTCGAACTCGACCGCCGTCTGCGTGCCGTCGGCAGCACGGTGCTCAGCGTGGTGGCCCACCCCGGCGGCGCGCTGGACTCGCTCACCCCCGCACGGCCGCCGGTGCACGAGCGCGGCTTCGGGCAGACACTGGGCGGGCTGCCCGCCGGTCTCCTCGTCCAGGGCAAGGACGCCGGAGCGTGGCCCGCCGTCCGGGCCGTCCTCGACCCGGAGGTGACGGGCGGCGGGCTGTGGGGGCCACGGGTGTTCGGGCTGCGCGGCAGGCCGCGGGCCGAGCCGGTCTGGGAACTGCTGAAGGACGCCGCCCTCGCGGAACGCCTGTGGGAGATCAGCTGCGACCTGGCCGACATCGACGCGGACCTGGGCCTCGGCCTGGGCCCCGGCCCTCTGTAGCGAACGCTCGGCTGTGGCGCGCTGCCACTGGCCGCCGGAGAGTTCCTGGCCGCGCCCTGGCGCATCAAGCAGTCTGATCGCGACTGCCTGGCGTGTCGGCGGAGCCGCTCACGGGGTGCGGGGAGACGCGCGGTGCGGCAGCGGTCCAGGAGGCGAGAAGGCGCAGTCCGTCGTGGGAGGAAGTGCCGGGTGCGGCGGTCAGGGCGATGAGTTGCTGGTCCGGGTCGGCCGCGTCGGTCAACGTGGACCACTCCAAGGCGAGCTCGCCGACGACCGGGTGGCGCATGGCCTTGGTGCCCGCGGTCCGCATGGCCACGCGGTGATCGCCCCACCACCCCCGGAAATCGGCGTCCCGCACCGACAGTTCCCCTACCAGCGCTGTCAGCCGTGGATTCGCCGGGTCATGGGCGGCCTCCATGCGCAGCTGCGCCACACAGGCCCGCGCCATGTAGTTCCAGTCGGCATACAGGGCCCGCACCGCCGGCTCGCAGAACACCAGGCGTACGAAGTTGCGCTGCTCGGCCGGAAGAAGCGCGAAGTCGGTGAACAGCGCGGTGGCCGGCGGATTCCAGGCCAGGATGTCGGTGCACCGGCCCAGGACGAGGGCCGGGGTGTTCGTGAGATCGTCGAGCAGTTGCCGCAACTGCGGCCGGACCCGCTGTGCGGGCCGCCGACGCGGCCGGCCGGCGTCCTTGCCCGAGAGACCGAAGAGATACGCACGTTCGTCCTCGCTGAGCCGCAGCACGCGTGCCAGGGCTTCCAGCACCGGCTCGGAGGCCCGTCGGCGCCCCTGCTCCAAGCGCGCGTAATAGTCGGGGCTGACCGATGCCAGCAGGGCGACTTCCTCCCGGCGCAGCCCCGAAACCCGTCGCCGTCCGTCGTCGGGGAGGCCGGCCGCCGCGGGACTCAGCTCCCTGCGCCGGGCCTTGAGGAAATCGCCCAGTTCGCTGCTCATGCGATCAAGTCTGACACCGAGGGCCGGGCCTGTGAGGGGGCCAGTCCTGTCCCCTTATCCCGGCGCGCGATACCCACGAGGCTTGAGGCCATGAAGACAGACGTCACCTTCCACAGCGGCGACCTCACGCTCGCCGGCATCCTCTTCCTGCCCGACACACCCGCCGTCGGCCGGCTCCCGGCTGTCGTCGTCTCCCACCCGGGCGGCGGCGTGAAAGAGCAGACGGCGAGCGTCTACGCCGAGCGCCTGGCCCGCGAGGGCTTCGCCGCTCTGGTCTTCGACCCGGCCTGCCAGGGCGAGAGCGAGGGCGAGCCACGCGGTCTGGAGAACCCCTTCCAACGCGCCGAGGACATCAAATCCGCCGTCAGCTTTCTGACCACCCGCGAGGAGATCGATCCGGAGCGGATCGGCGCCCTGGGCATCTGCGCCTCCGGCGGCTATGTCCCTTACGCCGCTCAGACCGACCTGCGCGTCAAGGCCGTCGCCACGGTCAGTTCCGGAGACATAGGCACGGTGATGCGCGACGGTCTGGGCCGCACCCAGACCCCGGAGACCCTGCGCTCGATGCTCGAACTCGCCGGGGCCGCACGCACGGCCGAGGCCCGCGGCGAGGCCATTCCCCGGCAGGAATGGATCACCGAGGGAGTGGACGAAGAGACCTACGAGTACTACCGCACGCCGCGCGGCTACCACCCTCGCGCGGTCCAGCCCTGGCCCGTCCGCAACCTGGATCAGATGATCCAGTACGACTCCTATGCCCTGATCCACCTCATCTCGCCCCGCCCGCTCCTCATGATCATCGGATCCGAGGCGAACACCGCCTACATCAGTCGCGAAGCCATCGAGAAGGCGGCCGAGCCCAAGGAACTCTTCGTCATCGACGGCGCCACCCACGTCTCCCTTTACGACAAGGACGAACATGTCACCCCGGCCGTCGCCAGACTCACCACCTTCTTCACCACTCACCTCGCCGCGGCCTGAAGCATGGCAAGCACTTCGCCCCACGTCGTGGCGGGTGGCGGTTCTCGATCGTCACGACCGTCTCGGCGCCGTGGGCTGTCATACGTTCGCCGACCTCGTCCGGGTTGTCGACCTCGATCTCCAGCAGAACAGCGGAGCCGCCCAGATCATCTGGTGAGATCCACCCCCACGCCGAAACAGCGGGTGAGACCCGGAAGGAGGAACCACCCAGGCGGTGCTCCACGACGGTAGGCCGCCCGTCGTCGCCCGGCGCACGGAACACCTCCTCGGCGCCGAGGAAGTCCTGGCAGTACGCCGACGCACGGTCGGGGTCGGACACGATCAGGCGAGGCTAGGTCCGGCGGCCGGGCCAGCTTCCGTGGTCGATGAGGTGGAGCACGAGCGCGCCGATGTTCCAGGCGTCGTCCGCGCCGTTGTGGTGGCGTCCTTCGAGGGGAAGGCCGACCCGGCGGAGAGCTCGGGCCATGCCCGGCCTGCTCTTCAGCCCGTGCGCCTCGGAGAAGACGGCCTTGGCGTTGATGTGACGGGGAGCGAAGGGATACGGGACATCCGCCCCGGAGCACTGGCGCTGGAACTGCTTGCGGTCGTAGTCGCCCCAGCTCGCCCAGCGGCGCGAGGCTCCCCGGTGACGCTCGGCGAGCGTCGCGCACGCCGTACGGAAGTCCACGCCTCCGTCGACCTCCTCCTGGCTGAGACCGGTCAGCCGATGGCAGAAGTCGCTTACGCGTGAGGTCCCGGGGCGTACGAGAATCCGGTCGCGTGCGGTGCGCTCACGGGTCTCGACGTCGACGACGCACAGCCCGATCTCGATGATTTCGCTGACCTGCCCCTCCGGCGCGTCGAACTCCCAGCAGGTGGCTTCGACGTCGATCACGTTGAGAAAGCGTGCGTGGTCGGGCTTCATCAGCCGGAGCGTACGGAACGGGGCGTTGGGGCCGCACCCCGGTTTCCCCGGCCGCGGCGCGCAGGTCACTGCCGGGCGGCGAGAGCGCGGTGGCGCCGCGCTCACTCGTCACACGCGCTCGCCGGGGTCCGCCCGGTACGCGTGCTGGATTTCGCGCAGGAGGGGGTGATCCACGGCCATTTCGGTGGCGCCGATCGCGGAGAGGGGGCGCACGCCGACCGTGGTGTTGGTGGCGAAGGCCGCCTCCGCCTCCTGGGCGTCCTGGAGGGTGACGGGCGCCGTGACGTGCTGGTGCGCGGAGCGGCGGACCAGAGCCATGGTGACGCCGGGCAGTACGTCCGCCTGTGGCCAGACGATCCGTCCCGCGCGGATCAGACCCACGTTCCACGTGCCGCCTTCGGACACCGTGCCGTCCGGCCCGTGGAAGAGCGCGTCGTCGAAACCGGCTCGCTGGGCGGTCCGGCGGGCGTACAGGGCGCCGAAGAGGCCGAGGTGCTTGACGTGGGGCAGGTCGCGGGCGTACTCAACAGGGCGCACCCGCAGGGGCGGTGGCGACAGCGGTCCGGCCTCGCGGGTGGTGACCAGCACACTGGGGCAGCCGCTGTCGGCGGGACGCCCCACCTCCAGCTCCGGGTCGAAGACCGTGACGCGCGCGACCAGCGCCCCCGTCGTCCCCGCGACCGCCTGGCGGAGGTGGCCGCGCACCTCCCCTGGGTCCAGCTCGGCGTCGAAGACGGTCCGGCAGTCGCGGACCAGGCGCTCCAGGTGGAGTTCGATGCCTCGCGCGAGCTGGTTGTCGACCCGCACGGACGTGAAGTGGCCGTAGCCGACGAGGGCGAGCTTCCGCAGCGTCTCCATGTCGACAGCTCGGCCGTTCAGTTGGTTCATCCGCACAGGATGCCCGGCGCCCGGCCGGAATGTCTCAGGGGGCAGCGGCCCGTCGCAAGAGGCGATCCGCGAAGCTGTGGGAACCGTGAACGGCCGTGGTCCGCTCCCTGTAGGCTCCGCCGAATCATTAGCGTGAACTTCAGAGGTGCACATTGACGGAAGCAGAGCTTCGCCTCATTGCCCCGCTCGAAGCCATGGAGCACCTGTTCGCGCTGTGGCTGCCGCGATGGCGTCTGGCGGTCGCCGTCGGCAAAGCTCCGGCGTCCTACGAGGACGAGTGGACCGTCGCGCCCTCCCTGGCCAAGGTGTCGGCCTACGGGGCGTTCCCGTCGACGTTCGCCGACTCCGCCGGGGAGCGCCATCCGGTGGCTGTCGAGCGGTTCGACATCGACGACCCGGACGAGACATCCGACAGCCCCCTGCACGCCTCGTGGGGCCTGCCGTCCCCGGGTGCGGAGCAGGCGTTCGCGTTGCTCATCGAAGCGATGGAGTCGGGACCCGGCGGCCTGGACCGGCGAGGCCGGGCGCTCGCCGGTTACCTGGCCGGTTACCTGACGGCATTCGGTACGGACCTGCTGCGGATCTCGGTGGCCGCCGAGCCGGGCGGCCCCGCGCTGGACGACGAGCTGCACCTGCTGGTGCGCTCCGGCGAGGGGACGACGCGCCTGGCGCTGGCCTCCGCCCCGGTCGCCCCCGACGTCAACGATGTTCCCGAGTACCGGATCGCCTGCGTCACGACACTGCTGAGCGAATTCTTCCGGATCAACAACAACGACGAGGTGACCTTCGAGGTGACCTTCGGAACCCACGACATCGACCTGAACGTCGCCGACCCCGACGCCGCGTTCCGCGCGGGCTGGACCGGAGACGAAGACTGGCTGATCGGGGAGGAGGGCGACGACGAAACCGACGACGTCCTCCGGCCGCTGGACGCCGCCTCCCTGAAAGCCGCCCTGACCGAGTCCGAGCTGAACATGGTCGCGGCGGCCCGGGCCCAGACCCTGGTCTGGGAGTTCGACTCCACGACGCCGGAGATCCCCGGCGATGAGCTGGTCTCCTGGCTTGCCCGCGACCTCCTCGAAGCGATCGTCACCGAGACCACCGGGGCGCCCGGCATCCCACCCGTTCTCGCCTACGCCAAGAATTTCCCTCTCGAATCGGTCCTGGACGGCGAGGAGGACTCCGGCCTCCTCCTGGTCGGGGCACAACACACCGCCCTCATCTCCATCCGGGGTTAGCGTGCTGTGACCGCACCGGTTTGCCTTCTCCCCCGGAGCGCTCATGCGTGTGATCATCTTCGGCGCGTCCGGCCTCGTGGGACAGGGCGCGCTGCGAGCCTGTCTCCTCGACGAGAGAGTCGAGGAGATCCTGGCCGTCGTCCGCCGGCCCTTGAACAGCGGGCATGCGAAGGTCCGGGAGATCGTGCACGCGGACTTCACCGACTACACGGCGATCCAGGACCGGCTCAGCGACCTGGATGCCTGCTTGTTCTGCCTGGGCGTCTCCTCCATCGGGACCGGCGAGGAGGAGTACAGCCGCATCACCCGCGACTACACGCTCGCCGCGGCCCGCGCCCTGGCCGCCGCCAGCCCCTCGCTGACCTTCGTCTACGTATCCGGCCAGGGCACCGACAGCACCGAGAGCGGCAGGCTCATGTGGGCGCGGGTCAAGGGCCGGACCGAGAACGAGCTGCTGGCGATGCCCTTCCACGCCTACATGTTCCGCCCCGGATACATCCAGCCCGTCAACGGCGTCGTCTCCAGGACGCGGCTGTATCGCGCGCTCTACCGCGTCGCGTCCTGGCTGTACCCGACACTGCGCCGCCTCGCGCCCGACCACGTCACCACCACGGAAATCCTGGGGCGCGCGATGGTTGCCGTCACCGGTCTGAAGGGTGACGGCCCCACTATCCTCCGCGTCCCGGACATCAACCGGCTCGGCGCCGGGCCCGCGAGAGGAGCCGGCCGCGTATGACCGCCGCCCCGCACGGACCCGCCGGCGCCGTCGGCGCCGTCGGCGCTTCCAGCGCTTCCGCTCCCCACGGCACCCTTGACGCCTACGGCGCCTATACGCGCCTGGTCCTGGAGACGATGCCGCGCGAGTCCCGGATCGGTCTCACCCTGGGCTTCGTGCGAACCTTCGGCATTCCGGACATCGCCCATGTGCTGCACGGCACAGGGCGGATGACCAGCGAGCCGCGCAGCCGGGCCAAGGCGACCGGCGCGGCCATGTTCACCCTCATCGGCCAGGGGCTGGACAGCGAGGGGGGGCGGCGAACCGTCCAGCACCTGCGCAAGGTGCATGAACGGCCCGGCATCACACCTGAGTTGTTGGACTACGTCCTGGCGTGCTTCACCGTGTGCCCGCTCCGGTTCATCGACAGCCATGGGCACCGCTCCGCCACTCACGACGAGCGGGCGGCGGCGTACCCTTCCACCGGGACCTGTCGGCGGCGCTGGGCCTCCCGGCTCCCCGGGACGGCCAGTTGAAGGGGGTGGAGGGGGTGGAGCGCTGGATGCGCGCCTACGAGCGCCGCCACTTCGCTCCGACCGAGGCGGGGCGGGCGCTGTGGAAGTCCGCCGGCCGAGGGCTGCTGGCGGCCCGCCTGCCCGCCCCGCTGGCGCCGCTCGCCTCGGCGGTGGCGGCCTCCTTGCTGGACGAGCCGCTGCGTACGGCGCTGGGAGTGCGCCGCCCGCCCGCGCCGGTACGCGCCCTGGCCGCTCTCGCGCTGCGCTGACGGGGGCGTCAGCCGGGCGTCTCAGGCCTCGGTGTGCCGCCCGGCGTCGGGGTGGACCGCGTCGCGGATGAGGCGCAAGGTCTCGGTGAAGTCCGACAGTTGGCCGGGCGTGAGCAGGCCGGTGAAGCACCGCTCGATCGTCTCCAGGTGCTCGGGGAGGATGTGGTCGAGCCGGGCGGCACCTTCGTCGGTCAGGACCGCGTACGTGCTGCGCCGGTCGCCGGGGCTCGGCTCGCGACGGGCCAGGCCGTCGCGTTGCAGGCGGTCGACGACGCGGGTGATGCCGCTGGTCGACAGGGAGGTCTGGGCGGCGAGGTCGCTCAGCCGCAGCCGTCGCCCCGGTGACCGCCGGAGCCGGACCAGGGCGTCGAAGTCCAGCACCGACAGGCCCGCTCTGCCGACGGGCTCTGCCAGTTTCGCCATGAGCCCGTCGCGGGCCTCCAGGAACAGGCCCGTCGCGGTGAGCCGGGGGTCGTCGAACGCGTCCATACCGGCACCCTACCCCGTTGTTTGTCATGGGGATAGTTGACGTGAGGAATATTCACCGGTAGTACTTCCCCCAGCGACATTCCTCACGTCAACTAATTGGAGAGCGTCATGACCGACACCGCCACCGCGACGACCCGCGCGACCGTCGACGAGTTCTACCGCCTCCTGGGCAGCGGCGAACTGGAGGGCGTGCTCGACCTGTTCGCCGAGCAGGTCGACTGGAACATCTACGGCGCCGACACCGTGCCCTGGGCCGGCCGCCGTTCGACCCGCGCCGAGGTCGCCGAGTTCCTCACCACCTTGCCCGGACACCTGGAGCGCGAGGAGTTCGAGGTGACGCGACTGCTCGTGGACGGCGACGACGCGGTCGCGCTCGGCCACATGCGCCAGAAGGTCAAGCGGACGGGCAAGCCCTTCGCCTCCCCCTTCGCCTTCCACTTCACCGTCCAGGAAGGCAGGATCACCCGCTATCACACCTACGAGGACAGCCACGCCCTCGCCGAGGCGATGAGCGACTAGGTGTGTTGTCACATTCCCGTCCGCCCCCGCGACGCCAAGCACGCACCTGACGCCTCGGGGCCGGCAGCGGGGGGCGCGGCGAGTGCGGGTGAGGCTACGCGAAGCGGGTGGGGTCGCCCGCTCCCTCCCGCACGATCTCGGGCTCGCCGCCGGAGAAGTCCACGACCGTGGTCGGCTCGGTACCGCAGTCGCCCGAATCGAGTACGGCGTCCACCACGTGGTCGAGCCGCTCCTTGATCTCCCAGCCCTGGGTCAGCGGCTCCTCCTCGTCCGGGAGGAGGAGGGTGCTGGAGAGCAGCGGCTCGCCGAGTTCGGCCAGCAGCGCCTGGGTGACGACGTGGTCGGGGATACGGACCCCGACCGTCTTCTTCTTCGGGTGCAGCAACTGGCGGGGCACCTCCTTCGTCGCGGGGAGGATGAAGGTGTAGCGGCCCGGCGTCGCCGCCTTGACCGCGCGGAACACATCGTTGTCGACGTGTACGAACTGGCCCAGCTGAGCGAAGTTCTGGCACACGAGGGTGAAGTGGTGACGATCGTCGAGGTTCCGGATGGACCGGATCCGGGCGATGCCGTCCCGGCTGCCCAGCCGGCACCCGAGCGCGAAACAGGAGTCCGTGGGATACGCGATGAGCGCGCCGTCCCGAATGCTGTCGGCCACGGCGTTGATGGTGCGCCGCTGCGGGTTCTCGGGGTGCACGTCGAAGTACTTCGCCATCCGTCGACCCTATGCCACCAGGGCGGGCGCGTCAGATCCCGAAGAGGTCCCGGCACGGGTCAGGGGCGTGGACGCCGCCCGCCGCATACACGGACAGCCCGGGATTCAGCCGACGTGGACGGGGGCGGCGGGCCGGGTCCGGTTCGGCGGCGCGCTCGCCCCAC
Organism: Streptomyces sp. NBC_01775; assembly: GCF_035917675.1. Taxonomy (NCBI): domain Bacteria; kingdom Bacillati; phylum Actinomycetota; class Actinomycetes; order Kitasatosporales; family Streptomycetaceae; genus Streptomyces; species Streptomyces sp. NBC_01775. The sequence goes on from NZ_CP109104.1 coordinate 1,646,002, forward strand.
GCGCCCGCGAGGTACGGGAGGTGTTCTCGCGGTGGAAGCCGGAGCGACCCGCACCGCGCGGGAGCGGGCGTAGCGCTCCCGCCCCCGCGCGGCGAGTGGTCAGCTCTTGCCGAGCAGCTTGTTCATCCGGGTGATCTCGCTGTTCTGGGCGCTGATCACGTCGTCGGCGAGTTTCCTGGCGGGGCCGTACGCACCCTGCTTCTTCTCGGCCTTGGCCATGCCGACCGCGCCCTTGTGGTGATCGACCATCATCGTCAGGAACCGGGTATCGAAGTCTTTGCCCGAGGACTTCTTCATCTCGTCCAGCTGCTTTTGATCCATCATCCCGGGCATCTCCGGGCCGCCGGTGCCGCTGTCGCCGTGGTCCATGCCGCCGTGGTCCATCCCGCCGCGCTTCATGTCCTCGGGCTTCATGTCCTCGTGCTTCATACGGGGCATGGCCGCGGGGACCTTCACGCCCCAGGACTTGAGCCAGCCGGACATGGTCGTGATCTCCGGGCCCTGGGCCTTCGCGATCTTCTTGGCGAGGCTCTTTACCTCGCTCGAAGAGGCGCGGCTCGCGGCCAGGTCCGACATCTCCACCGCCTGACGGTGGTGCGGGATCATCCCCTTCACGAAGGCGGTGTCCGCCTTGTTGTGATTCCCCGCCTCGCGGTGGTCGCCCGCCTTGTTCTGGTGGTCGCCCGTCTTCGGCGGGGCATCGTCACCGCAGGCCGCCAGGACGAGTGCCGTGGCCGCGAGCGCTGCGGTGAGGGAGGTGTTCCGGATCAGGGAACGGGTCTTGGTCATGCGTGTCACTCCTGCGTGGTACGGATCAGAGCATGCCGAACCGCAGCGCCGGCACCCTCCCCAGGGGAGGCGCGGGCGCCACGGGGGCGCGGCTATATCCGCAGGAGCTGGAGTTCCGCCAGGGACGGCGGGGCGCGCCCGCCTTCCGGTTCGTACCCCACCGGGGCGTGGGGCCGGTACGCCAGGTCGGCCGGGGGCAGGGCGGAGACGGCCGGGGCGGGCAGCGCGGGGCTCCCGGAGACGCCGCCGGCCGCGCACAGATCGTCCGCGTGGGCACTGTGGTGTGCGGGGCCGTCCCCGTGGCCGTGGCAGGCCCGTTCCTGCCCGGGGTCGTTGTTGACCGGCATGGGCGCACCGGCCGCGTGCGTGGCCTTGGGGTGTTCCCCGCCGTCGGACTGGACGGTGGCGGAACCCAGCCCGTGCATGCCCAGCAGGCCGACGAGCAGCAAGGCGACGAGTACGGCCCGGACCGGCAACCGCCGCCGCCTGCCCGCCTCGTACGCGTCACGCTTCACATCGGCATCGTACGCACCGGCGCAGGAGCGGGACGCAGGCGGTCCGCGTCTCTCTCCCCTCCCCCCGACCGCGCGTCTCCCCCCCCCTCCCCCAAAAACCGCGTGGCAGCGAGCGAACAGAGGGCGCGGCCACCGTGTGGCCGCGCCCTCCGAGGGGTCTTTCCGGATGGATCAGTCGCGCTGCGCGCCCGTCGGGAGCTTGCGGAGCTCCATCTTCTTCACCGCGTCCGTCTCGAACCCGTAGTCGAGCAGCTTCGCCGCGTCGTCGTACCGGTCCTTACTGTTCATGACGGTGCCGACGAGGTTCTTGTCGCCACGGGCCGCCGCGAAGACCAGGCAGGGGCCCGCCGGGGTGGTCGTCCCGGTCTTGATGCCGAGGACGCCCTTGTACGAGCCGAGCAGCTTGTTCGTGTTGGCCCAGGTGTACGTGGTGGTACCGCCGTTGGCTGCCGGGGCGTCGCCCTTGTACTTCTTGGCGCTGACGACCGTACGGAAGGCGGGGTACTTCATGTCGTGCCGGGCCAGCTTGGCCAGTTCGGCCGGAGTGCTGGACGTCGTCTTGCTCGTGCCGTCGAAGCTGTCGAACTTCGAGTTCTTCAGCCCGAGCTCGTCGGCCTTCGTGTTCATCATCGAGATGAACGACTTGGCCCGCTCGGCGGATGTCTCTCCGGTGCCGAAGGTGTCGGCGAGAGCGAAGGCGGCATCGGATCCGGACGGGAGCAGGGCCCCGTAGAGCAACTGGCGAACGGTGACCTTGTCGCCGGTCTGGAGGTCCGCCGTGCTGGCCTCATGCTCGGTGACGTAGTCGCGGTACTCCTGCTTGACGGTCACCCGGCGCTCCAGGTTCACGTCCTTGGTGCCGAGCACCACGGAGGCGGTCATGAGCTTCGCCGTACTGGCCATGGGCCGGGCCTTGTTCGCGGTCTTGCCGATGAGCACCTTGCCGCTCTTGGCGTCCTGCAAGAAGGCGCCCTTGGCGGCGATGGCCGGCTTGGGGCGGGGCTCCGGCGTGTCCGACGTGGTGGCGTTGGCCACGAGGGGGGTGACGACCAGCAGCGCGCCGCCGGTGCAGGCGGCTATGACGGTCTTGCGCTTGGTCAGAATTCTGGAACTCAAGGAGAATCGCTCCATATTCGCATTGCTTGGTATGAACTGTGGTGCTGTGAGAGCCCGAACAGCGCCGGAGCGGCGCCGGAACGCCGCACGGCAGGCTCTCGGCAGGTGTCCCGCCCGATGGCGTGCGGAGGCCGGGGCAGGGCACCGGGGTCTCAGTCGTCCCGCGCGTGCTCTTGTCCCGTCCTCCGTAGCCGGACTGGACCGGACACAGCGTTCGATGACCGGGGTGGCCGAAAAGTTCACGGCGGTCCGAAAAAAATTGGAAGCCGCCGGCCGTCCACCGAGGGCGAGTGACACACGGGCACCCTTTCGATCGGCGACCCCGGCCTCATCGGTCAGCCGTGTCGCCGCTCACGAACGGCATCGTCGCTGTTCACACGCGCCACTGTGACCGTCGGAAAACCGACGCAGCCACGCCCGCAGCATAGTCACAACGAGTCAGAGCCCTCTGTCCCGGTCCCGGCGGCGCACCGTCGCGTAGCGTGCCCGCATGATCGTGGTACCGGACGCTTTCACGCGGGGCACCGTGGAGCGCGAAGGAGAACGGGGGGCGGCGTGGCTCGCCGAACTGCCCGGGATCGTGGACAAGTCGCTGGAGCGGTGGGCGTGCGTGCCGGACGGCGAGGTCCTGCACGGGGGTGTCGGCATCATCGTGCCGGTGCGGCGGCGGGCCGAGGGGGGCGCCGCCGGGGAAGCGGCTGTGCTGAAGGTGTCGTTCCCGCACCCCGGCAACGTCCATGAGCCGGACGCGTTCGCGGCCTGGGGCGGGCACGGAGCCGTCCTGCTGCGCGAGCGCGACGACGAGCGGTTCGCCATGCTGCTGGAGCGGGTCCGATCCTCGACCCTGGCGGAGGTCGAGGACGGCGACGAGGTGGCCACGGTCGCGGGGCGGCTCAGCCACCGGCTGGCCATCCCCGCGCCGCCCGGCCTGCCCCGGCTGCGGGAGCGGGCCGACGCCTGGGAGGAGCAGCTGCGCGTGGACGCCGGGGAGCTGACGCACACGCTGTCGCGTGACGCGCTGGACGCCGCGGCGGCGACCGTCCGCGAGCTGGGCCGCGTCCAGCCGGACACCCTCGTCCACGGCGACCTCCACGCCCGCAACATCCTGCGCGCCGAGCGTGAACCATGGCTGGCCGTCGATCCCAAGGGGTACGTGGGAGACCCCGCCTACGACGGCGGCACACTGCTCACGTCGCGCACGCTGACGCTCCTCGAAGCGGACGATCCGCGCACGGCCGTACACCGCGCACTGGACGTCTTCGCCGAGGCGGCGGAACTCGACCGGGAACGCGTCCGGCGCTGGGCCCAGCTCCACATCGTCCAGGCCACGTTCTGGGGGCGCCGCCACGGCTTCCGGGTCGCCCGCGACGGAGCCCGGCTGACCCGGCTCGCCCAATTCGCCGACCAGCTGGCGGAATTGCTCACGGACCGCGCCCAGTGGGCGGGCGCGCGCCCTGCGCGCACCGTCTGACCCCTGAGTGCCCGCAGCAGAAGGTCCCGCCGCCCCCGGGTGAGGGGGCGACGGGACCAGGACCTGCGTCGAGTGTTACTTCGTCGCGGGGTCGGACAGCTCCTTGCCGAACTCGACGTCACCCGCCGGGGTGCCGAGCTCGCTCGGGCCGAAGAGGGCCGCGCCCTCGCCGGTCAGACCGTCCGTGCCCGCGTACAGGACGGCGACCGCGCCGTCGTCCTTGCGGTTCGGGGCGCCGACGGCCAGGTCGGACTTGCCGTCGCCGTTGTAGTCGGCAGGCGAGACGGCGTCACCGAAGAAGTCGGCGCCCTCCATGGAACCGGGGACGCCCTCGGTGTCGAGGTTGAAGGTCTGCGCACCCTCGTCGGTCAGCCAGTTCTTGGTGCCCTTGAGCACGGTGACGGCACCGGCCTGGTTGTAGCCGCCGGGGGCCTCCGCGTCGGTGTCGCTGACGACCAGGTCGTCGTGGCCGTCACCGTTGAAGTCGGCGAGCCGGGCGCCGATACCCGCGATCTTCTTGCCCTTCCAGTCCACCGGCTTGTCGGTGTCGAGCCCGTCGGCGGTGCCGGGGTAGGTGCGCAGGCGCTGCTGGTCCGGACCGTCCGTGAAGCCGGTGTCGGTGACGACGTCGTCCTTGCCGTCGCCGTTGATGTCACCCACCACGGCCCGGTACGAGGAGAACGGCAGCAGGAGCTCCTTGCCCAGCGGCGTGTTCTTCAGTCCCCCGGACGAGCCGGGCAGCACGCTGAGCGTGCCCTCGTCGGCGCCGTCGTCCTGCCAGCCGACAGCGACCAGGTCGCCGAAGCCGTCACCGTTGATGTCCCCGGAGGAGAGGGTGTCGAGGCCCCCTTCGGTGCCGGGCGGGGTGACACTGGTCATCTTCGGGGTGGCGGTCTCCCGCAGGTTCGCGGCGCCGTTGACGAGCTGGACCTTGCCGTCGTCCGAGATGGCGATGTCGTCGCGGCCGTCCTTGTTGTAGTCGCCCACCGCCAGCTGGCTGCCGAACAGCGCGTAGGCGGTGACCTTCGGCGCGTGGAAGGCGATGGAGTCGCTGGACAGACCGTCCTTGGAGCCGAAGACGACCGTGACGGAACCCGCCCGCTTGGCGTCGCCCACGGCCTCGTAGTTCGCGGCGACGATCAGGTCGGTGTAGCCGTCCCCGTCCACGTCACCGCGCACCACGGACGAGCCGAAGTGGTCCGCGGCCTCGGGAGTGCCGGGAACTCCCTTGCTCGCCTGCGACAGCGTGCTGTGCCGACCGGTGTCGACGCCGTCCTTGGCACCGTAGGTCACGCCCACGTAGCCCGACTTGGACTTCCCGGAGACGGTGCCGTCGGGCGCGCCCACGCCGAGGTCGGCGTAGCCGTCCCCGTCGAAGTCACCCGCGGCCTTTCCTGCCTTGGCGGCCTTGGCGCCGGGCTGGTCCGACCCGTCGCCGTCCGCCACTACGGCGTTGGCTCCGGCAGCCACCGCCGCGGCCACGGCGGCGCCCACTGCCACTGCCACCGCGCCTCTGGTTCTATTACGCACAAATCCTCCATCACGTAACACATTGGTCACCCTCAGAGCCCGACCGCACCAGTGGCCCCCGGCGGTCGGCATGACAAGGGTTGTCGAGACAGACAGATTCGAACGCTGAGTGGTTCCGGAACTGACAGAAAAATACAGGTAGCAACACTCCCGCTCAGCGCCGCGCAACGTTCTTGCTGGTCACGGCCCTTGATGCCACGTCACCCGCCGGGCTCCGCACCCGCCGGGATCCTGTCAGCCCACCCTGCGGTAGATGAGGTCGAAGTCGTGCTCCCAGGCGCCTCCGTCGGAGCCCGTCTCCCAGGCACCGGTGATGGTGTTCGTGTCCTCGCTGAACGTGCCGGTGAAGCGCTGCCGGAAGGACAGGGGCGTGAAGTCGGGCGCCTCCCGCGTGAGCGTCCACACCCCGTGGGCGAGGCTCATCGCGTACAGACGCACCACGCCGCGCGAGTCGTAGTAGTGCTGTGTGTACGCGCCGGTCTCCAGGTCCGCGCTGACGATCATCAGGCCGTCGGGCGCCTCGGGGACCGGAATCTCGTCGCGCTGGAGCAGGAACTGCCGGTCCAGGGCCCATTCGAAGCGGCTGCGCGCCACGGGGACCTCCCCGGTGGGGTCGACTCCTGCCGGGTGACCGGCGGGGAAGCGGGCCTCGACCGCCCACTCGCCGACAAAGACGTCCAAGCGCGCCAACGCCTCTTCCCTGTTCTCCGCCACGACGACCACTCCGCTCTCACGTAACGCTTTCGTTCCTCCGACAGGTTTCCTCTCACCTATACAGACCGCGACGGGCGGACGGACTCATCGCCACCCGGGTGACCGACATCGGACGGCCCGGGTGCAGGTCCCCGGGAGGCTGTCTCGCTCGCCGGCCGGCTGTCTCTATCGCTGGTTAGAGGTGGCGATCGCCCTCCAGCCCGATGCCCGCTGTGCGCGTGCCGCCATAGCCTGGGCGCATCATGGAACGAAACGACGACCGGTTCCTCCCGGTCCTGCTGCTCGGCGTCCAGGCCGCGGTGTGGCCCGGGTCCGCGCTGTTGGGTGGTGCCACCCCGACGGCCGCGGAACTCCTCGCGGCCACGCTGGTGGGCGGCCTGGTGACCGCCGCGCTCGCGGCCCGCCGCACCCGCCCGGTGCCCGTCCTCGTGCTGGTCACCGCGGTCTGCGCGATCGGCGCGGGGCCGCTGCCCGTGGGCGCTGTTGCCGTCCTCGGCACCGCCGGGGTCGCCCTGGCGCTGTTCACCGTGGCTGTCGAACGGGACACCACCACCGCGCTGCTGTGCGTGGCGACCCTCGCCACCTGGCAGCTCCTGTACAGCCCCAGCCTGCACGGGCTCGGTGACAGCCAGGGTCTCGACCTCGTCCTGACCGCCCTGCTCCACGCGGCTGCCACGGGTACGGGACTGCGGGTGCGGCGGCTGCGAGCCGCACGGGAGGCCGCCGAGCGGCGGCTCAACCGGGCAGAGGCCGAGCGCCACCGGCTTCCGGCAGCGGAACGGCGCCGGATGGAGAGGGAGCTGCACGACGTCAGCGCGCACCATCTGACGGCCGTGGTCGTGACGGTCGAGGCCGCGCTCGGACTGCGCGAGCGCCGACCCGAACTGGCCGCACAGGCACTGGAGTTCGCCGCCGACACCGGCCGCGAGGTGACCCGGGCGCTGAGCGCGGTAAGGGCCCCGGCGCCCTCCTCGGAGGACCTCCCGGCGCCGGAGGAGCGGCTGCGGGAGCTCGTGGCCGGCTTCCGCGCCCTGGGGCAGCAGGTGACCTGCGAAATCGAGGCCCTGCCGGAGGGCTCCGTCGGCGACGCCGCGTACGGCATCGTCCGCGAGGCGCTGACCAACATCGTCCGCCACGCCTCCGGCGCCCCCGCCACCGTGCGCTGCGCGTACGGCGAGGCCAGGACGGAGATCGTGGTGCGCAACGCGCCGCCGGACGCGTCCGCCGCCGGTGCGCCCCGCGGTGAGGGGCTCGGTGGCGGGCGCGGCCAGAACCTGCTGCGCGGCCGGGCACGGGAGGCGGGCGGCACGCTCACCAGCGGGCCGACGCCGGACGGCGGCTGGGAGGTACGCGCGGCGCTGCCGGGGCGGACCACCGCGTCGTCGTCGGTGTCCGTTCCCCGGACGTACCGCCTCGCCCAGTTCGTCACTGCCGCCGGCCTGTGCCTCCAGCCGCTCCTGCCGTTCCTCGTCGTCGGGGGCGGCGAGACGCACGCCGGGTCCGGGATCTCCGCCGGTGCGCTCTTCGCGCTGCTCGCCACGGCGCAGGCGCTCGCGCTGCTGTGGCTGCGGCGGGCTCCGCGCAGCACGCTGGGCGTGCTGCTCGCCCTCGCCGGGCTGTGGCCGGCGGCGATGGCCGTGAGCGGGTACGCGGGGCCTGTGGTCCTGCCGCCGGGCCTGAGCATGCTCGCCACCTGCGTGGCGCTCGCCACGGTGGCGGCCCGCGCCCCGGACATGGCCGTACCGCGCCCCGCCCTGCCCGTTGTGGCCGCCGTCGTTCACGCGGCGGCGGTGACCGTCGCCGTCCTCGCCCGGGGCGCCGCCCTCCCCGCCCCGGCGGTCACCGGGATCGCGACCGCAGCGGCGGCGCTGGCGGCCGGCGCCGCCTGGTCGTCCGGTGCCGGGTACGGGCGGCGCCGACGCGTCGCCCGGGACGCGCACGAGCACCGTGTCGCGACGTGGACGGAGGAGGCCGTCCGGGACGCGTGGGCCGAACGCCGTCGCATCACCGCCGGGCTGGAGACCACCGTCCTGGCGCGCACCGCCGAGGTCGTCGAGGAGGCGGAGGCGGGACGGCTCGCGGGGACCGGGGAGCGGGCCCGCGAGGCCCTGGCCGCCATGCGGGCCCTGCTCGAAACCGTCCGGGACGGCGAACAGCACGCCGAACTCCGGCCGCAGCCCACCCTCCAAGCCCTCGACCTGCTCGTCCACCAGTGCCGGGCCACCGGCCGTCAGGTGGAGGTGCGGCTCACCGAGCGGGTGCCGGAACGGCTTCCCCCGGAGACGGACCTCGCCGCCTACCGTGCCGCCGAGACGGTGCTGGAGGCCGGCGGAGAGGAACCCGCCGTGCTCGTGCTCGACGCCGCGGACCGCGCCTTGACCCTCACCGCGACCGGTGTCTCCCGCGCCATCCGCCCCACGGCACGGGAGCGGCTGGCGGCGCGGGCCGCCGCGCTCGGTGGCACGCTGGCCACCGAACAGCCGGGCACGGTCCTGTTGCGCCTGCCCCTGACCACCCATCCGGGCGACGGGGTCCCGGCCACGGACCACGGAGACCAGGAGGAGACCCGATGACGCTCTCGGTGCTGGTCGTCGACGACCAGATCGTCGTGCGGGCGGGCTTCGCCGCCGTCATCGACGCCGAGCCGGACATGACGGTCGTCGGCGAGGCGGGCGACGGTGCCGCGGCGGTGAGCCTCGCCGAACAGCTCGCGCCCGACGTGATCGTCATGGACATCCGGATGCCCGGACTCGACGGCATCGCCGCCACCCGGATTCTCACGGGCCGCGAGAACCCGCCCCGCGTCCTGGTGCTGACCACCTTCGACCTCGACGCCCATATCTTCGACGCGCTGCGCGCCGGCGCGTCCGGATTCCTGCTCAAGGACGTGCAGGCGGCCGAACTGTTGCAGGGCATCCGGGTCGTGGCCGCCGGTGAGAGCGTCCTGGCCCCGTCCGCGACCCGGCGGCTCATCGGCCACTACGCCGCAGCACCGCCCGCCGGGCCGACGCCCGGCCAGGACACGGGAGTCCTGGACCGGCTGACCGGGCGGGAGCGCTTCGTCCTCACCCTGGTCGCCTCGGGCCTGAACAACGCCGAGATCGCCGCTGAGCTCGACATCACCGTCGGCACCGTCAAGTCCCATGTGAACGGGCTGCTGCGCAAGCTGGAGCTGCGCGACCGGGTCCAGGCGACGATCCTCGCGTACGACCTGGGCCTCGCCCACGCGAACCCGCCGGGGGCGCACACCTGACGCCCGGCCGTCCCGTACGGAACCCTTTTGAAACCCGCGTCCCCGCCGTACGGCGCCGACGTGCCGTACGGGCGACGCACCCTGCGCCGGCGCCCCGGCGGCTCGGGGCCGAGGACCTGAATTCCGGGGGACAACCGGGCATATGACCCAGCTGATCAAGATCTCGGGCCGGTTTCGCGGTGATCCTGCGATGACCTGTAGAGGACGAGATGGATGATCTGGAGAAGCCACATGTGACTAGTGGGGCCAGTGATACGTCTGGGAAATGAACAACGAGGTTCAGCAGCCCCACGACGACGTGCTGGCTGCGCACAAGCGGAACTCTGACGTCCGCAGCAGCGACATCACGGTCACGGACGAGGCGACGGTCAGGCGGGCCACAAGGGCCGCCGCTGTCGGCAACGCCATGGAATGGTTCGACTTCGGGATCTACGCGTATCTCGCGGTCACTATCGGAAAGGTCTTCTTCCCCGGGGACGGCGGCACGCAGCTCCTGGCCTCCTTCACAGCCTTCGCCGCGTCCTTCCTGATCCGGCCGCTGGGCGGGCTGGTCTTCGGCCCCCTCGGCGACCGTCTCGGCCGAAAACAAGTGCTTTCGCTGACCATGGTGCTGATGGCGGCAAGCACCTTCTGCATCGGCCTGATCCCCTCCTACGACTCGATCGGCATCGCCTCTCCGGTCCTGCTGCTGCTCTTCCGCATGCTCCAGGGCTTCTCCACGGGCGGTGAGTACGGCGGCGCGGCCACCTTCATCGCCGAGTACGCACCGGACAAGCGGCGCGGCTACTTCGGCAGCTTCCTGGAACTGGGCACCCTGATCGGCTACATCGGCGCCGCCGGTCTGGTCCTGGTGCTCAACACCACGCTGGGCGACGAGCAGATGCTGGAGTGGGGCTGGCGGATCCCGTTCCTGATCGGCGGACCGATCGGGGTGGTCGGTCTGTATCTGCGCACGAAGCTCGAGGAGACCCCGGCCTTCCAGAAGCAGCAGGCGCAGTCGGCCGGGTCGGGCACCGACGAGGCGAACGCGCCCAAGCTGTCGGAGGACATGCCGCGGAAGAAGTTCACGGCGATCTTCACCGAGCAGTGGCGCATGCTTCTCCTGTGCATCGCCCTGGTCGCGGCCTACAACATCACCAACTACATGCTCCTGTCGTACATGCCCGCGTACCTGACCGATGCCCTCGACTACAAGCACTCGATGGAGCTGGTCGCGGCGATCATCGCCATGGTGGCGATGACACTGGTGATCCAGCGGGTGGGCAACCTCGCCGACCGCTTCGGCCGCAAGCCGCTGCTGATGGCCGGCATGGGGGGCTTCGCCGTGCTGACGATCCCCGTTTTCGCCCTCTTCCAACAGGGCAGCTTCGCGGCGGTGATCGTCGGACTGCTGGTGCTGGGCGCCTGCCTGGTGTGTCTGCTGGGCACGATGTCCGCGACGCTCCCCGCCCTCTTCCCCACGGAAGTGCGGTACGGCTCCCTGTCCATCGGCTACAACGTGTCCACCTCCCTGTTCGGCGGAACGGCACCGGGCGTGATGACGTACCTCGTCGACAGCACCCACGACAAGATGGCCCCGGCCTACTACGCCTCGGCCGCGGCCGTCCTCGGCGTCATCGTTGTGGCCCTCATGAAGGAGACCGCCCAGCAGCCGCTCCCGGGCTCGCCGCCCTCTGTCAGCACCGACGAGGAAGCCCGCGCCCTGGCCCGCCCCGAAACCCACGAGCCCGTTTCCTGATCCGACCGCCCGCAGTCTGCCCGCGCCCCGGCCTGCCGGGGCGCGGGCGCGAGGTCGTCGAGGACAGCGCCTCCGCCCGTCAGCCGTCGAGTTCGGCGCGCACGCGACGGGAGGGGCTGAAGACATAGAGACCGAGGACGTCGGGCGGGTCGCTGAGGCCTGGCCCGCCGTCCTCGACCCACGTCGCGACGTCGGCGGGGACGTCGGCGTCGTTGGCCAGCCCGAGCCAGACGGGCCGCCCGCCGGCCCTACGGCCCTCGGCGGAGGGCTGGACGACGATGACGTTCGCGTGCGCGCACGCGTCGAGGCAGTCGGTGACCCGCACCGCCGCACGGCCGTCCACGACCCGCCGCAGCTCGCGAAGCTGGGCCGCGTGATCGAGGCCGGGAATCTTGGGGCTGCCACAACAGCATCCCCGGCAGACGGTGACGGTGCAGCGGGCCGGGGCGGCCCCCGCCGGGGCGGCCGGCTGATGCTGTCGCTTGCTCACGGGTGTCCTTGTCGGTGGTCGCTCCAGGAAGCACCACTCAAGCAGGAGGCCGAACGCCCGGCAGCACCGCCTCCCTATTGCGGGAATTCCGGTCCCGGAGGGTGCCGACCTGGTCGCGGAGTGGCGGCTCATGGAGCCGGCCTGGCGGAGCTTCTTCGCCGACACCCGGCTGAGCCGCCGTATCCGGCTCCGGCGGACGCGTTATCCGGCCAGGGGCCGCGCACTGCGGCTAGCCCGCCCCTTCCGCCGTGAGTACCGTCCTGGGTCCCAGGCGTCAAACGTCGTGCGAGGCCGTTGAGTTCTCACCGGGTGAGGGTTCACGCAGGGCGGACGCGGCCACGCCTTGGGAGCTGTCACGTGGCTGAGGCTCGGGGGACCCCAGCGCCGTGCGGCAGGCCCCGAGCCGGCACTTCGGCTCGGGGCCCTGCTTGTACCCGTACCGCTCTGTGCCCTGTGCCGCACCGCAAGGAGGATCAGTGCCCTACGCGAATGTCAACAGCGTGGAGTTGTTCTACGAGGATCACGGGTCCGGACAGCCGCTGATCCTCCTGCACGGCTGGGGCACCTGCGGTTCCGTGTGGGACGCGCAGCGGGAGGAGTTCGCCCGTGACCACCGGGTCATCACGCCCGACTGGCGCGGGTGTGGCCGCTCCGGGCGACCCGAGAGCAACACGATCGCGGACAACGCCGAGGACATCCTGGCACTGGCGGGCGCGCTCAAGCTGGATGCCCCGGTGCTCGTCGGATGTTCGGCCGGAGCCGCGATAGTGCTCGAAGCGGCCTGCCGGGCGCCCTCGTTCGTCCGTGCGGTGGTCGCTGTCGACGGGCCCGGATACTGGCCCGCCGAACGGAAGGCGGAACAACTCAGCTTGCTGCGGCAGGCGCTGAGCTCCGACCGGGCGGAGACGGTCAAGCAGTGGGTCGTGGACTGGTACGGCCCGCTGGCCGACCCGTCGCTGCTGGAGTGGACGACCCGGCAGATCCTGGAGTCCTCGGCATCCATCGATCAGATCCTCACCGACGCGGTGCGCCACAACCCACGGGCCACCATCGGGGAGCTCGCCGTGCCCGCGGTCTTCATCCATGGAGAGCTCGACGCGGAGATCCCCATGGAGGTGTCCGAGACGCTCGCGGAGCTCGCTCCGCACGGCGAGGCGCACATCATGCAGGAGTCTGGGCACATGCCGCACGTGGAGCAGCCCGCGGAGTTCAACGCGCTGCTGCGCTCCGTACTGCGGCGTTTCGAGTCGCCCGACGCGCCCCGCCCCAGCGCCACGGAATGACCGTCTGAGGCGGTACGCACCAGCAGGGCCCCGAGCCGGGGAAGCCGGCTCGGGGCCCTGCCGTACGGCGCCGGGGTCCCCCGACCCCCATGCGCGGTACGGCTCCAGGAGATTGGCCGATACTGATCCGTGTGAAGTCCACGGCCCCGAACGGTGTTTGACTCCTGGGATTCAGAACGTTACTCACTGCGGAAAGGGCAGGCTAGCCGCGGAACGCGGCCCCTGGCCGGATTGCGCGACGGTGAGTGAGGAAGCTCTGATGAACACGCCCGCTGCGGACGACAGCCGGATGCGGATGCTGGTCCGCAGCGACGATCTCGACGAGACGCGCGAGATGATCAGCACCGCGTACAGCCCGTACGAGCTGCGTGCCCTGGACAGACCGCAGGACTTCTCCGCGTGGTACGCCGAGGGAGGCTTCCCCGGAATCACGCTCTCCGCGCTGGGCTACGGCACGGAGACGCTGGTGGCGCCCGAGCCGCTCACCTCGTATCTGCTGGTCTGTCAGGTCCACCAGGGCAGGATCAGGCTGGAGTCCGCCGAGCGGCGCGAGGAACAGTTCGTGAGCCCCGGCGACACCTATGTGATGGACCCGCACCAGCGGCTCCGGGTCTACTGGGCCCCCGGTACCAGGGTGACGACGATCAGGCTGGACCGGGAGCTGGCCGAGCGGGCCGCGGGCGACGCGCTGGGGCGTGAGGAGCCGGTGCGGGCGCTGTTCGGGCTCGGCGGCGCCGTGTCCAAGGCGGCGGCCGAGAGCTGGGCGGGGATCTCGGCGACGATCCACCGGGAGGTGATGTCCGGCGGAGTCGCCCGCACCAGCCCGCTGGTCGCGTCGCAGCTCACCCAGACCGCCGCCGCGACCTTGATGGCGACCCATCGCCTGCTGCCGGGCTCGGAGGCGGTACGGCACGTCGGGAACGTGGCACATCCCGCCGTCCGCAGGGCCATCCAACTCATCGAGGAGCGCAGCGACCAGCCGCTCTCCCTCTCCGACCTCGCTGTGGCGGCCAGGTGCAGCCCCCGGGCCCTTCAGGAGGCGTTCCAGCGGTATGTCGGCCGTACGCCGCTGGCCTATCTCCGCGAGGTCCGGCTGGATCGCGCCCACCGTGACCTGGTCGCGGCCGACGCCGACGGGCCGGTCACCGTGGCGGAGATCGCCTTCCGCTGGGGCTTCTCCAACCTGGGCCGGTTCGCGAACTGGTACCGCCTGCGCTACGGACACGCCCCCTCACTCACCCTGCGCGCGTGAAACGGCGCGAGGAATCGGACCCGCCGGTCCCGGTCTCAACCTGAAGGACGCCGCCGGAATCCGACGGTGCGGCATGATGCGGCGTCACCCGTCGGCGGGACGTCATGTCGGCCATTTCCGCGGCGAGCGAAGCGAATGCCGATGCTGTCCCGCGCACTCCCCAGGGCCTGCCCGCGCACTCCCCAGGACCTGGGGGCATCGAAGCCGGCCTGCCCGTGCGCAGGGCGTTCGGCCCGTGCGGTGCCGCTCCACGACGGCGCTCGCGGGCTCTGGGCGCACGGACTTCCCCTGGAAAGGGCCGGCTTGCAGCTGCTCGAGCGCCCTTGTTACTGTCCTCCGCGACATCTCACCGTAGGGTTCCGCCCTCGCCATTCAGCCTCCTCGTGTCCGGTGACACCAGGAAGGTGGGAGTCACACCAGATTCTGATCAAAGGTGTGCGGCGATGGCTGCGGTACTGCGAACAGACACGGCTCTGGAAGCCGTTGATCTTGTCAAAACCTATTCGGCAGGCAGGAAGAAGCCTCCGGTCACAGCGTTGCGGGGGCTGAGCTTCGCCGCCGCGCAGGGGACCGTCTTCGGGCTGCTCGGCCCGAACGGCGCCGGCAAGTCCACCACGGTGAAGATCCTCTCCACGCTGTCGGCCCCCGACTCGGGATCGGCGCGCGTCGCGGGCCTCGACGTGGCGACGAGGCCGGACCGGGTGCGCCAGGCGATCGGCTTCGTGGCCCAGAAGCCCGGCACGGACCCGATGGGGACCGCGACGGAGAACCTGCTGCTCGCGGGGCGCGTCCACGGGATGTCCCGCCGTGACGCCACGGCGCGGGCCGGTGAACTCATCGACAGGTTCGGCCTGACCGACGCCTCGAAGCGGCTGGTCAGCACGTACTCCGGTGGCATGGCGCGCAAGCTGGACGTCGCGCTCGGGCTGATGCACCGCCCTCGGGTGCTCTTCCTCGACGAGCCGACCACGGGGCTCGACCCGCAGGCCCGGAGCGAGCTGTGGCAGGAGATCGCGCGGATGGCCGGTGACGAGCGGATGACGGTGCTGCTCACCACGCACTATCTCGACGAGGCGGACCACCTCGCCGACCGGCTGGCGATCGTCGACCACGGCACGGTCGTCGCCGCGGGCACCCCCGAGGAGCTCAAGAGCGACCTGCGCGGCGACGCGGTGCGCGTCGAGCTCGCCGAGCCGGACAGCGGAGCACGAGCGGCGCTGGGACGGGTGCCGGGGCTGCGCGAGATCACCATGGACGGGTGCACGGTCCACGGCAGGACCGATGACGGCGCGCGGGCGTTGCCGCCCGCGCTGGCCGCACTCGAAGCGGCGGGCATCGCCGTGACCTCCGCGACGCTCGCCCGCCCTTCGCTCGACGACGTCTACCTCCGGCACACCGGCCACAGCCTGGATGCCGCGGACGACAAGGGCCCGAAGGCCCTGGAGGAGGCGAAGTGACCACGGCACACATGAACCCCGTGAGCGCGCGTCCGCTGAACGCGGTCACCCACGCCGCGTACCTCACAGCCCGCCTGCTGCGCACGCTGTGGCGGATGCCCGCGTTCCTCGTCATCGGGCTCGTGCAGCCGGCGCTCTGGCTGCTGTTGTTCGGGCAGCTCTTCCGCTCGGTCGTGGACCTGCCCGGATTCGCGTACGGGGAGGGCGGATTCCTGCGGTTCCTCACACCGGGTGTGGTGATGATGACCGCGCTGTTCGCGAGCGCGTGGGCAGGGACGACCTACTTGCAGGACATCGACCGCGGCGTGATGGACCGGCTGCTGACCTCCCCCGTCGGCCGAGGCGCCATGATGTGCGCGACCATGGCCCACCAGGCGGTCCAGACCGTCGTCCAGAGCCTGATCATCGTGGTCATCGCGCTGATCGCCGGCGCCCGCTTCCCCGGCGGCGTCCCCGGCGTCGGCGTCACCGTCCTGGCGGCGGTGCTGCTGACGCTGATCTTCTCGGCGCTGTCCAACGCCGTCGCCCTGCTGACCCGTCAGCAGGCCACCCTGATCGCGATTTCCCAGTTCACCACGCTGCCGCTGATGTTCCTGAGCTCAGCCGTGATGGACCTCCACCTCGCTCCGGGCTGGGTCGGGAACGCCGCCCGGCGCAATCCCGTGGAATGGGCGGTCGTCGCGGCGCGGCAGGCGATGCTCGCACACACCGACTGGAGCATGGTCTGGACCCGTCTGGGGCTGCTCGCGGCGGCAGCCCTCGTGATGGGGCTCCTGGCCACACGGGCGTTCCGGGCCTACCGGAAGTCGATGTAGGAGAGGCGACCCGGCCTCTCCCCGCGGACCGGGACTCCCGGCTCCGGCTCAGGCGTCGGCCCCCGCCCCCGCCACCACGCGCTGGGGCGGGAAGCCGACCGGAAGGTGGTCGAGCCGGGTCTCCCAGGTCGAGGCCGTGTCCGTGAGCTGGGCGGGGTCGGCGGTCAGGCGGAGGCCGGGAAGGCGGTGGATCAGCACCTCCACAGCCGTCTCGATGATGGCCTGACCGACGCCCTGCCCCGGGCACTCGTGGGGGCCGCTGCTGAACGCCAGGTGGGCCTGGTTGCCGCGTACGGCGGTGCCCGTGTGGGGGCGGACCTCCGGGTCCAGGTTTCCCGGAGCCAGGCCGAGGATGAGCAGGTCCCCGGCCTTGAGGTGCTGGCCGCCCAGTTCGCAGTCGGCGGTGGCGAAGCGGCCCGGAAGCACCGCCAGCGGCGGCGAGTTCCACATCGCTTCTTCGACGAGCGCCGTGATGGTCATCTGCCCGCTCACCAGATCGGTGAGGTGGGTGCTGCTGCTGAGGATCTTCTGGAGCACCCGCGCCAGGAGGTTGCTGGTGGTGGTGTGTGCCGCGAGGAGCACCAGGCGCAAATGATTCTGGACCTCGTCGTCGTCCAGGGAGGCGGGGTGCTGGATCAGTCCGGTGGTGAAGTCCGGGCCGGGTTCGGCGCGTTTGTGCGACGTGAGGTCGGCGAGCACCCGTCCGATCCGCTCGTTGTGCGCGATGGCGTCCTCACCGCCTTTCATCACCTGGGCGCAGGACGCCACCAGGTGTTCCCCGTCCGTCTCCGGCAGGCCGAAGAGCCGCGTCAGGACGAACATCGGCAGGTGCTCGGAGTACTGGATGACCAGGTCGGCGCGTCCGGTCTCCGCGAAGGCGTCGATCTGCCTGTGCGCGAAGTGGACGACATGGCGGCGTATTCCCCTGTTGATGACGGTCTCCATGCTGTCGGTGACCGCTCGGCGCAGCCGCTGATGGGGCTCGCCGTCCTGGGAGAGGCAGTCGGGACGCCACCCCAGCATCGGGATGAGGGGCGAGGTCTCCTGGATCCGCCCCTCCTTCCAGTCCCGCCAGATGCGCGAATCCCGGCTGAACTGGCTGGGGTTGTCCAGTGCCCGCCGGTTCTCCCGGTAGCCGAGCACCAGCCAGGCGGGCACGTCGCCCTCCAGCAGTACGGGCGCCACCGGCCCGTACTGTTTGCGCAGCCGGGAGTAGGTTCCGTACAGATCGACCGTGGACTCCGCCGCGTGCAGCCGCATCGTGGCGCCGGTGTGCCGTACGGGGCAGCCCGTGGGCGGTTTCGGCGCGTCAAGGTGCGGGCTGTCGGATGACTGGGTGTTCATCGGGACTCCAATGCGGCGACGGACCGTTCCTTGATGTGGCGGATGAGCGCGATCAGCACATCGCGGCTCGATACCCGGTCGCGTGCGTCGCAGGTGACGATCGGCGTGTGCGGGGAGATGGCCAGGGCCTCCCGCACCTCCTCGACGGGGTGGCTGCGGGCGTCGGGGAAGACGTTGAGGGCGATGACGAACGGCACGTCCAGCCGCTCCATCTCCTCGATGGCCCGGAAGCTGGATCGCAGCCGCCGCGTGTCCACCAGGACGACCGCGCCGAGGGCGCCCTTGAACAGGCCGTTCCACAGGAACCAGAACCGCTCCTGCCCCGGCGTGCCGAACAGGTACAGCACCAGTTGCTCGTTGAGGCTGATCCGGCCGAAGTCGAGGCTGACGGTGGTGCTCTTCTTGTCCGCGACGCCGACCAGGTCGTCCACGCCGACGGTGGCCTGCGTGAGGGTTTCCTCAGTGGTGAGCGGCACGATTTCGCTGACCGAGCCGACCATGGTCGTCTTTCCCGTGCCGAAGCCGCCGGCGACCATCACTTTGACCGACCGGCTTCCCGCGTGCAGCGCTTCCGCCCGTTGCGGAAATGCCGGCTGGTCAAAGCCGTTGAAGTCCACTGAGTACCTCCTCGAGAAGCGCGAGGTCGGGTCCGTGGTCGCCCGTACCTGCGATGGGATCACGGGCTTCCACTCGGCCTGTGTTCAGCAGGTCGGCCACCAGCACCGAGAGAATGTTGAAGGGCAGCCCGAGGTGCGCGCCCAGTTCGGCCACCGAAAGGGGGTCGCGGGACCACCGGAGGATCGCGTCGTGCTCGGGCTGGACCCCCGTCGCCGGCGTGGAGCGGGCGACGATGAGGGTGGCTACGTCGAGGGTCGACGCTCCCACGTTGGGCCTGCTGCGGCCACCCGTGAGCACGTAGTAGCGCTCCAGCCCGGTCAGACCCGGGCCCCGCTGCGCCCCGCTCATCCAGGCTGCTCCTGCCGCGGAACGGTGCCGAGGAGGTCGCCCATCCTGCGGGCGCAGTCCCTCATCTGGTGCCCCAGCAGCCCCTGGTCGAGCCCCTTCCTCGCCAGCACGCCCAGGTACGTCTCGGTACCGGCGCGTACGACGAAGAGGTGCCCGCCGTCGACCTCGATCCCGGCGAGCCGCAGTTGGCCCTTCTCCTTGGGGAACTGTTCGGCGACGGGCTGGGCCAGCGACTGGAGACCCGCGACGATGGCCGCGAACCGGTCGGCGTCGTCGGGATCCGCGCCGTAGGAGGTGATGGCCTTTCCGTCGGAGGAGGCCACCAGGGCGAAGCGGATCTCCGGGATGCTCTCCGCCAGCTCGCGGAGCGCCCAGCTCAGGTCGGTCTGGTGCTGCGTCATGTGGCTAGTCACTCTCTTGTCGCTCGTCGGGGCGGTCGTGCGTGTCGGGCCCGTCCGCCGGGCTGCTGCTGGACACGAAGGCGGCCAGTCCGGCGAACGACTCCTCCGGCGGTACGCCCGAGGTGTCCTCCCCCACGGCGGCGCTCATGCCGTGGCGAGGGCCCGGTACGTCCCTGGACTGCTTGCTCCGCTTGGGCAGCCCGCCCGGTGTGGTGGCGCCCGTGACCGGTCCCTCGTCCAATTCGTCCGGTCCGTCGGATGCGGCTGACGGCACAGGTCCGGTGGTTTCCGCCGGTCCGGCTGTCTCCGCCGGGCCGTTCTGGCCGACGGGGCCGGCCGTGACGGGTTCGGGCTGCCACCTGGGCACGGCGGCGTTCGTTGAGGCCGACACCGAGTAGGGGCGCCTGTCGAGGGGCTTGAAGTACTTGTGGGGCACCACCACGACTACGGCGGTGCCGAGCCACGGGGAGTCGTCGAACGTGACCGTGATGCCGTATTTGCGGGCGAGGTTGCCCACGACGCGCAGGCCGAGTTGCGCGTCCTCCGCCAGTCCGCCCGGCCCCGAGCCGACGGCCACACCGTTCAGCAGCCGCAGCGCCTGGCGCCTCTTCTCCTCCTTGAGCCCGGTGCCCGCGTCCTGGATCTCGATGCCCAGCCCGTTGGGCACTTCCCGCCCCGACACGATCACCTCTTCCGCCGGGGGCGAGTACCGTGCCGCGTTGTCCATGAGGTGGGCGAAGATCAGCGTCAGGTGGTCGACCAGGTTGCCGTCCACGCCCAGTTCGGGAAGCCGGCGCACCTGTACCCGCTTGTACTCCTTGATGCGCGCCATGCCGCCCCGGACCACGCTGAGCAGCGGCTGGGGGGTCTGCCACTGCCTGCCCGGCCGGTCGGCCCCGCCCAGTACGACGATGCTGGCGGCCAGGCAGTCGGCCGGGCCGATCTCCTGGTCCAGCTCCATGAGGTCCCGGGCGACCACAGGCAGGCCGTAGTGCACGCCCTGCATCTCGTGCAGCTGGGCACGGATCTTGTTCGTGTAGACCTGAAGCCGGCTGCCGATGCTGACCACCGACTGCCGGGCCGAGGTGCTGCGGTCGAACTCCTCCTCGATGGCCAGCAGGGAGGACCGCATGATCTTCCTGAACGTGCTCCGGAACTCCTCCGGTACGTCCGGGTCCTGGGCGAGCGGCCGGAGCACGTCGTCGACCACCTGGTCCTTGCGCAGTGCGTCGACCGCCCTGGGCAGGAACTCGTCCGCCAGCCGGACCAGTTGCACCTTGTGCAGCTCGGTCAGCCGGGACAGCTGGGCGTACAGCGAGGAGACCTCGGCGGCGTGCTTCTCCTCGACGGACGCCAGCCACCGTTCCCACTGTTCCTTGTCCCGCGCCGCCTGTGCCTGGTGTTCCCCGGCGGTGTGGCGGACACGGCGTTCGGAGTTCAGCAGGCGCTCGACGCAAACGGCCGTGGCCGCCGTGGTCAGCGCCCCGGCGATGAGAACGGCGGGCCAGGCCTGGGCCGACCCTGCGGCCATCGCCACGGCCGTGGCTACACATATCGCTACGGGTAGTGACCACCACGCGTACCAGGCAGCTGGCAGCCGGGCCGCAGGTGGGGTCGTGGCAAGTTCCATCGGGATCCTCAACCAATTGCTCAAGCGCGGGCGGGTCGGAAACGCACTCGTCGGCGGTGCCGTACATGGAGGCGGCACTCGCCGAACATGGCGGCGGCACTCGCCGAATGGCCTGCCGGTTCTTCTGTTTCCTCGGGTTCCGTGAGTTCCTTTTCGCGGGGCGCGAAATGGCGGGCACGGCAGGCCCCGGCTCCCGGCGAGTGCGTCAACTTGCCGGGAGTCGAGGAGCTTAGCGAGGAGAAGGGCCGCCCCGCAGGAGATGCTGTGTTCTGCCATGCATCTCGAATTTCCGTTCGGGTACGAAAAGTGGAGTCTTTCCGGCCCGTCCGGCTAAGCGTCGACCGAAAGACCCCAGCAAGGCGACGGGTTGATCACCTTCAGCAGCCGCGGAGAGACGAGGTGGTGCGCACGCCCCCGCGCACACCCCGGATCACGCCCGAACACGCCGACCCCACAAGGAGGCACACCAACGACATGTATCGCTGACGACTCGTTCTGCCACTGCGGCGATGTTTTCTGACCGTCAACTCTCCGAGAGTGTTTACTTCTTGACCGTCACCGACCTTTTTTGATTATTCATCTGGGCGGGGCACATAGCGTGTTCCCGACCTGGATGCATCCGCCGTTTGCGGGGATACTGCCCCCAGCACTGACGGCCCCCTCGCGGGCCTCGTCGGCCTACCGGACCGCGAGTGTCGCGGCCGGCGAACCAACGGCCACAGCTGTCCGCGTTGACCTGGCCCAACAGGCCATCGTCCGACAGTTCACCGGGCCTCTCCCCCCGTCCGGGCAGGAGCGCCGCGCCACCGCGCGCCCCACCGCACCACACATGACCGACATGCGTTCAGCGCCGACGTGAGCGTTCCCACGAGCAGGAGGACTCACCGATGAGTCGAAACGGGGCCAGCGGAGAACTGGCAAACGTTGTCATAGCCAATGTCAGGAATTGCACGGAAGATTACAAGCGCCGCGAAGAATCCGGCGTAGCGCGTCGGAACAAGGCCGCCTGCCGGGAAGTGCGGTACAGCGGCAGCGTGACATTTTCGGTAGAAGGCGCACTGGACCGCGCACCCAGGGAATTTCCCGAACCCGACGAGCACGGCGCGGAACGCCTGCGCAGGCTGGACGAGTGCCTTGCCGTCATAGCGAAGGCATTCCCCGGCGTGGATACCGGTATCAGCCTGTGCCGGCTCTCGTGCGCATTACTCGAAGGCGCCTGGCGCGAGCGGGCGGAGGCCATCGACGCTCCCGCCTGTGATGATTCGTGCACCTGTACGCTCTGCGCCCACTTACCCAAGCCGCTCACCCGCTGTCTGGATGACTACGACTGGCGCAGGAGCGACGGACGCCCGCTCGCGGTCAAGACGTGGCCCTACCGGAAAGAACTGGACAGCGTGCTGACCGGCGGCTGGGTGTGGACCAGGAAAATGAACGACTCCGACCGGGACCTCGGTCTCAGGCTCCGGCACGAGGACGACATCCTGGTACTCCACGAGTACAAGCGCGTCGAGGCGGCGATCGAGGTGTCCGCCACCGCCCGGGCCGTCGAGCAGCGCCTCGCCGAGGACCGCACGACCAACGGCGCGCGCGCCCTGATATGCGGCCTCTACGCCGCCTACAAGCGGTCGGTCGACGAATACTGGCTCAAGCGGCACGTGGCCGGCACCACCTCGCTCCCCCAGTGCACGCCGCTCGACAAGCCGTCCTACACCCTGCTCCAGCTGATGGACTGCCTCTTCTGGCACGTCCCCCCCGACGCCGAACTCTGGCAGGAGGAGCAGCTCGCCTCGCTGGTCCTGTGCCGCGTGCTCAACGACATGACCGACGTACGCGCCGACGCGGTCACCGGGGAGGTCAGCAACTTCTGGCTGAGCTCCATGTCCACGCACGACAAGGCTCTGTACGGCGCGTGCGTCCTCGCACTCATCAAGTACGGGTGCATGCCGGAGTCCCACGGCCTGCTGTGGAACACCTGGCTGATGGGCACCACCGTCGTCTGGGAGGGGCTGACCGGGCGGCACGCCCTGTGGTTCGACGGGATCACCAACGGCCTGCCTCCTGGGGACGACTGCCTGCTGTGCGGGATCGAGCCCAACGCCTGCACCGGTCTGCTGACCGACGGCGTCGCCCTGCGCACCGGCCACACGCCGACGGTGGAGGCCCTCGGCGAACGCGCGGCCCTGCTGTCCGCACGATGCCAGGCCGAACAGCCGCAGGCTTGGCGGCTGTTCGACCGGGAGCTCGCCGCCTTCGAGGCCCTGCACGGGGAATGGCGCGGTGACGTCGGAACGGCCTGGGAGATACTGCGCCGCACGTACATAGCCGGCGTCATCGCCTCACTCGCGGGCGGCGCGGGCGCCCGGAATGTCCAGGTCGACTCCGGGGACGTCGGCGCCGACCTGTTCCACGCGCTGCACCGACCGCCGACGTGGCAGGAGGACACGGCCCTGCTCGCCTACATGTTCGGCTGCGCCCATCCCCACTTCCTGTGGAACGGCCAGGGCTTCGCGCCGACCGCGGTCGGCGGTGACTGGCTGGACGGCTGAGCGGACCGGGCATCGGGCATCGGGCATCGGGCATCGGGCATCGGGCATCGGGCATCGGGCATCGGGCATCGGGCGGAATATGTCGCGGCCACACGGAAGTTGCTCACGGCATGACCCAGGCACCCGCACCCCGCCCCCTGTCCGACGCGGCCCTCTCCGACCTGTTGAGCGGACAGCAATTCGGGACGCTCGCCACCGCCAAGCGCAGTGGCCATCCCCATCTGACGACCATGGTCTACAGCTGGGACCCCGAAGCCCGCACGGTGCGGTTCTCGACCACGGCGGACCGCGTCAAGGTCAAGCATGTACAGCGCGACCCCCGCGCGGCCCTCCATGTCCAGGGCGGCGACGTGTGGTCCTTCGCCGTCGCCGAGGGCGAGGCCGAGGTCTCCGGGATCACGGCCGTGCCGGGTGACGCGGTCGGACAGGAGCTGCTCGCGATCGCCTCGAAGGCCGCACCGCCGGAGAACGAAGGCGCGTTCTTTGAGCAACTGGTCGCCGAGCGCCGGATGGTGATCCGGCTGAAGGTGGACCGACTGTACGGAACGGCACTCGACATCAGCGGCTGAGCCGTTCGTGCCGGCTCGTGGGACGGGTGATCAGCCCAGGGGAGGTCCATGACACGGCTCCCCCGCCTGGACACGTCCGCGTCCGGACGCGTCCCCGGCCGGACGTCACCCCGGCCGGGTCGCGCCGGTCCGTCCGGTCAGGCGTAGACGCGTTCCACGAACTGCGCCAGCTGGTCGTCGCTCACGTGGTGAGCCAGGTCGGCCTCGCTGATCACGCCGACCAGACGCTTGTTCTGGTCGATGACGGGAAGCCGGCGGATCTGGTTGTTCTCCATCTCCAGCAGCACTTCGCCCACGTCGGCGTCGGAGCGGATCCAGCGCGGGGTGCCTCTGCACAGGTCTCCCGCGGTGACGTGCGAGGGGTCGTGCCCGGCGGCGATGCAGCTGACCACGATGTCGCGGTCGGTGATGATGCCGCACATGCGCTCGTTGTCGCTGGGGTCGCTGACGGGCAGGGCGCCCACGTCGAGCTCCCGCATGCGCTGGGCGACCCGGTCAAGGGTTTCGGTGGCGGGCACCCACTGGGCGCCGGGGTGCATGATGTCGGCTGCGGTGGTCATCACATGCCTCCTGTTGGCGCATATCTGTTCTGCCTCCTCAGCCATCCTCCTCGCGATGCCCAATATGTGCCATTCGAGTGGCTTTTACGCACGGAGTGTCGTCGATCGGTGCCGGAGCGTGCGCGACGCGACGGACTGGAGGCGGGCACGCCCTCGCACAGGCCGGTGATGACCGCCGGGTTGGCCCCGTCTGCTCGGACCGTCGCTCTCGTGGCAGCATCGGACCATGAGGGAACGGATCATCGCCGCGTGTGACGGGGCGTCAAAGGGCAATCCCGGGCCGGCGGCCTGGGCGTGGGTCGTCGCGGGTGCGGATGGCGAGGTGTCGTCCTGGGAGGCGGGCCCGCTGGGCCGGGCGACGAACAACGTGGCGGAGCTGACCGCGCTCCGGGAGCTGCTGACCGCGACCGATCCCGCTCTCGGGCTGGAGGTGCGGATGGATTCGCAGTACGCGATGAAGGCGGTCACGACCTGGTTGCCCGGGTGGCGCCGCAAGGGCTGGAAGACCTCCTCGGGGACGCCCGTGGCCAACCGCGACCTGGTGGTGGCCATCGACGAGCTGCTGGCCGAGCGGGACGTGAAGTTCGTCTATACCCCAGCTCACCAGGTCGACGGGGATCCGCTGAACGCGGCGGCCGACAGCGCGGCCAGTCACACCGCTCGCACCCAGCAGGCGGCCGGCTCCGCGGCCGGAGACGCGCTTCCGCCGCCCGAGCCGCCGCAGAGCGCGCCACGGAAGCGACGGGCGGGGCAGACTCGGCGCACGGCGGACTCGGGCTCCTCGCGTGGATCGGTCAAGGCGAAGTTCCCTGGCCGCTGCCGCTGCGGCCAGGCGTACCCCAAGGGCGAGGAGATCACGAAGAACCCCGACGGCTGGGGGCACCCCGGCTGCGTCACCGCCGACGCCGCAGCCCGGTAGCCGTCCGGGCGAGTTCCGGGACCGCGCAGGCGGGGCGGGAGGCGGCGACCGCTGCCTCCCGTCTGGACGCGGCGGGACGGCGCGACCTGGGAACGGAGCAGAGAACCGGTGTCGCTGTCAGCAGGTCCCGACATCAGCCGGACCGTGAACAGGCCCAGGCCCCCCACTGTCAGCTCGGCCGGACTCCACCTGGCAGACAACGCCCTCCGGTCAGCACGCCGACCTCCAAGAGCCGCGCTAATCCGAGTTCTCCCATACGAGGACTCCGGGACCGTCGGGTGTCACAACCGGGACCCATGCCTCGTCGACCTCGGACAGGCGGGACTCGTCGAGGCTCAGTGGGGCAGGGAACGGGTCCTCCTGGTTCGCGGAGCCGTAGACGTGGAACGCAGCCGCGGTCCTCAGCCGGTCGAGGAGCCCCTCCGGCCAGACCAGCCGTCCGGCTCCCTGCCCCTTCAGCTCGCCCACGAAAATTTCCTTCAGCGCGTCGTCCAGATCCCGCCCGAACACGGGAATCAGGTATCCCTCCTGCTCGAACGGGACACAGCCGACCCCGCCTCCCTGGACCTGGTAGACCACCCCGGTCGGCGCCGCCACGATGACGAACACCCAGCCTTGGCCCGACCCTGTCCCGTCCGGGTCGAGAAAGATGTAGCGCCTGTTGTCCCCGGTATCAGCCATGGCCGGCAGCGTCGCACACGGCAAGGCCCCTGTCGCAGGAGTGTCCGTAAGAGAGGTCCTGGGCTCTGTGGGGGCTCGCGGTCCGCCGCGCGATCGGCGTCACCAAGCCACGGGGGCCGTGAAGACGAGTTCATGGTTCAGTCCATATCCGTTCACCATGACGTCTCACAACAGCGCTATTCAGCCAGTTATCCGGGACGTTGAATATTGTAATACGAAGACACCGGGACGCATATTCCTCAGTAATGCGGTCGCATATTCCGGCAAAGAACTCACCTCAAGACACTCAATTAATGGGAAACAGTCTTCTCAATCCGGTGGTTCTGAGCAGGATCCATGAGGGCGTGGATGCATCATGCATCGACGCGTTTTCAACCTCGGATGCGGCAAAACCTGAAAGGGGCCAGCGTGGTGAGGCGTGGCGGATCTCGAAAGCGGGCCGAGGAGGCGGCGGACGCGGCAGCCGAACGACTGCTACAGGCAGGGAAGTTGCTGCGCAGGGCGCCGGCCACCGCGGACCTACGCGCGGTGTTCCGTACGGATCAGGCCACCAATGACGCTCCGTACCGCGAACGTTGGGCGCACGACAAGATGGTGCGCTCGACCCACGGCGTGAACTGCACCGGTTCCTGCTCGTGGAATGTGTATGTCAAAGACGGAATCATCGCCTGGGAAACACAGGCGACCGACTATCCCACGACCGGCCCCGACCGCCCGGAGTACGAGCCACGGGGATGTCCGCGCGGAGCCTCATTCTCCTGGTACACCTATTCACCCACACGGGTGCGTTATCCGCATGCGCGCGGCGTCCTGATCGAGATGTTCCGGGAGGAAAAGGCGCGGCTCGGAGACCCGGTCGCCGCATGGGCGGAGATCACCCAGGACCCCGGCAAGCGGCGGCGCTACCAATCGGCCCGGGGCCGGGGCGGGCTGGTGCGGATCGGCTGGGAGGAGGCGCTGGAGATCGCGGCGGCGGCTCACGTGCACACCCTCGCCGAGCACGGGCCGGACCGGATCGCGGGGTTCTCCCCGATCCCCGCCATGTCGATGGCCTCGCACGCCGTCGGTGCCCGCTTCCACGCGCTGATCGGCGCCCCGATGCTCTCCTTCTACGACTGGTACGCGGATCTGCCGGTCGCCTCGCCGCAGGTCTTCGGCGACCAGACCGACGTCCCCGAGTCCGGCGACTGGTGGGACGCGGCCTATCTGATGCTGTGGGGCTCCAACGTGCCGGTCACGCGCACGCCCGACGCGCACTGGATGACCGAGGCCCGCTACCGGGGCCAGAAGGTCGTCGTCGTCTCGCCGGACTACTCGGACGCCACCAAGTTCGCCGACGAGTGGCTGCACCCGCACCCCGGCACCGACGGCGCGGTCGCCATGGCCATGGGACATGTGATCCTCACCGAGTGCTTCGTCGAGCGCGAGGTGCCCTACTTCACCGACTACGTCAAGCGCTTCACCGATCTGCCCTTCCTGGTGGAGCTGGAGCCGTCGGCGGAGGGCGGCGGGGCCGGCCGGCTGCCGGGCCGGATGGTCACCGCCGCCGACCTGGGGCTGGAGACCGAGGCGGCGGACGCGGCACGGCGCTGGATGCCGGTGCTGGTCGACACGGAAAGCGGCGCCGCCACCGTGCCCAACGGCACGCTCGGCGACCGTTGGGCCAAGGGCGGCGAGGGCCGCTGGAACCTGGATCTGGGCGACCTGGATCCGCTGTTGAGCCTGCACGAAACGGGCGGGGAGAGCGCCGAGGTGGTGCTGCCGCGCTTCGACGAGCCGGGGAAGACCGTGCGGCGCGCGGTACCGGTACGCCGTATCGGAGGACGGGTGGTGACCACCGTCTTCGACCTGCTGCTGGCGCGGTACGGCGTACGGCGGGAGGGCCTTCAGGGGCAGTGGCCGGTCTCCTACGAGGACGCGGCGCTGCCGTGCACGCCGGCCTGGCAGGAGGCGATCACCTCGGTGCCGGCGGCGGCAGTGGTGCGCGCGGCCCGGGAGTTCGCGCACACGGCCGAGAAGACGCACGGCAGGTGCATGATCGTGATGGGGGCCGGGACCAACCACTGGTTCCACTCCGACACCATCTACCGCTCCTTCCTCTCACTGCTGCTGCTCACCGGGTGTCAGGGGGTCAACGGCGGCGGCTGGGCGCACTATGTGGGCCAGGAGAAGGTGCGCCCGTTCGCGGGCTGGCAGCAGTTGTCGACCGCGTCGGACTGGGCACGGCCCTCCCGGCAGATGGCCGGCACGCCGTACTGGTATCTGCACACCGACCAGTGGCGGTACGAGCAGGCACCCGCCGACACGCTCGCCTCACCGGCCGGACGGGGCCTGTTCGCCGGGGCGCACACCGCCGACCTGGTGGCCCGCTCCGCGCGCCAGGGGTGGATGCCCTCCTACCCCACCTTCGCGGCCAACCCGCTCGACCTGGGACGGCGGGTGCTGGAGTCCGGTGACGACCCGGGCCGCTGGGTCGAGGACGAGCAGGCCGCCGGGCGGCTCGGCTTCGCCTGCGAGGACCCGGACGCGCCCGCCAACTGGCCCCGGGTGCTGACCGTGTGGCGGGCCAACCTGATCGGCTCCTCCGCCAAGGGCAACGAGTTCTTCCTGCGCCACCTGCTCGGCGCCCAGGACAACGCCGAGGCCCAGGACGCCCCGCCCGATGCCCGGCCACGCGAGGTGGCCTGGCACGAGGAGGCTCCGCGCGGAAAGCTGGACCTGCTGCTCGCGCTGGACTTCCGGATGACGTCCACCACCTTGTACGCCGACCTGGTGCTGCCCGCCGCCACCTGGTACGAGAAGCACGACCTGTCGAGTACGGACATGCACCCGTTCGTGCACGCCTTCTCCCCCGCGATCAGCCCGCCGTGGCAGGCGCGTACCGACTTCGAGATCTTCCACGGGCTGGCGGCGAAGCTGAGCGAGCTGGCCGAGGGGCGGCTGGATACCCGGCAGGACCTGGTCGCCACAGCGCTCCAGCACGACACACCCGACGAGATGCCGCCGCGGGGGCCGACCGGGCCCCGGTACACGCTGGTGGAGCGCGACTACACGGCCGTCGCCGACCAGTTGGCCGCATTCGGTCCGCGCGCGGACGAGAGCGGCATGCAGGTGCGCGGCGTCACCGTGCACACCCGCGCCGAGAGCCGCTGGCTGTCCGCACGCTGCGGAACCGCCGCCGGCGGCGCCGCGCGGGGCCGTCCGCTGCTGGATACGGACGTCAAGCTGTGCGAGGCCATCCTGGCCCTGTCGGGGACGACCAACGGGCGTATCGCGGCGGAGGGGTTCCGGGCGCTGGCCGAGCGCTGCGGCCCTGACTCGGACCTGGAAGAGCTGGCCGCCGAGGTGGCCGGGCGGCGAGTGGTCTTCTCCGACACCCAGGCCCGGCCCGTGCAGGTGGGGGCGAGCTTCGAGTGGTCGGGCAAGGAGGGCCCCGAGCGCCGGTACGCGCCGTTCACGGTCAACACCGAGCACCGCAAGCCTTGGCACACCCTCACCGGGCGCCAGCACTTCTATCTGGACCACGAGTGGATCGCTGAGTTCGGCGAGCAGCTGCCGGTCTACCGGCCGCCGCTGGACATGGCGGCCCTGGGCCGGCCGCTCGACGGCCGGGCGCAGGACGCGGGCGCGGACGCGGACGCGGGCGAGCGGTCGGTGGCCGTGCGGTATCTGACCCCGCACTCGAAGTGGTCCATCCACTCCGAGTACCAGGAGAACCTGCTGATGCAGACCCTCGCGCGGGGCGGCCCTGTGATCTGGCTCAGCCCGCAGGACGCTCAGGCGGTGGGGGTGGCCGACAACGACTGGATCGAGGCGGTCAACGTCAACGGTGTGGTGGTGGCGCGGGCCGTCGTCTCGCACCGGATGCCCGAGGGGACCGTGTTCATGTACCACGTGCAGGAGCGCCTGGTGAACGTGCCCAAGTCCGAGGCGACGGGGCGGCGCGGCGGGGTGCACAACGCGCTGACCCGGCTGCTGATCAAGCCCACGCATCTGATCGGCGGGCACGCACAGCTCACCTTCGCGCCCAACTACTACGGCCCGACCGGCAACCAGCGCGACGCGGTGACCGTCATCCGCCGCCGCTCCCAGGAGGTGACGTACTGATGCGTGTCATGGCGCAGGTCGCGATGGTCATGAACCTCGACAAGTGCATCGGCTGCCACACCTGTTCGGTCACCTGCAAGCAGACGTGGACCAACAGGACCGGCACCGAGTACGTGTGGTTCAACAACGTGGAGACCCGGCCGGGGCAGGGCTACCCGCGCCGTCACGAGGACCAGGACAAATGGCGCGGCGGCTGGGAGCTCAAACGCGGCCGGCTGGTGCCCCGCTCCGGCGGCCGGGCACGGCGTCTGGCGCGGCTGTTCGCCAACCCCGAACTGCCCACGCTGGACGACTACTACGAGCCGTGGACCTACGACTACGCGAACCTCACCCAGGCCCCGCTGGGCGACGACCTGCCCACCGCGCCACCCCGCTCACAGATCGACGGGCGCACCATGGCCATCGCGGCGGGCCCCAACTGGGACGACGACCTGGGCGGCGGCCCCGAGCACACCGCCGGCGACCCGATGCTGGAGAAGATCGGCGACCAGGTGCGGCTGGAGTACGAGCAGGCGTTCATGTTCTACCTGCCGCGGATCTGCGAGCACTGCCTCAACCCCTCGTGCGTCGCCGTCTGTCCCTCGGGCGCGCTCTACAAGCGCATCGAGGACGGCATCGTCCTGGTGGACCAGGACCGCTGCCGGGGCTGGAGGATGTGTGTGTCGGGCTGCCCGTACAAGAAGGTCTACTTCAACCACTCCACCGGCAAGGCGGAGAAGTGCACGCTGTGCTATCCGCGTATCGAGGCGGGTGAGCCCACCGTCTGCTCGGAGACCTGCGTGGGGCGGCTGCGCTATCTGGGGGTGATCCTCTACGACGCGGACAAGGTCGGCGAGGCCGCGTCCGTCGAAGACGAGCAGGACCTGTACGAGGCGCAGTTGGGCTGCTTCCTCGACCCGCACGACCCCGAGGTGGAACGGGCGGCGGCGGACTCCGGCATCCCGCACGACTGGATCACCGCAGCGCGCCGCTCGCCGGTCCACGCGCTGATCAGCACGTACAAGGTGGCGCTGCCCCTGCATCCCGAGTACCGCACCATGCCCATGGTCTGGTACGTCCCGCCGCTCTCCCCCGTCGTCGACGCGCTGACCCGCACCGGACACGACGGGGAGGACCCGGCGAGCCTGTTCGGCGCCATCGACACCCTGCGCATCCCGCTGGCCTACCTGGCCGAACTGTTCACCGCGGGCGACCCGGAACCGGTCGAGGCGGCGCTGTGCCGGCTGGCCGCCATGCGCTCGTACATGCGCGGCATCAACCTCGGCGAGCCCCCCGATCCCGGTATCGCCCGCGGGGTCGGCATGGACGAGGCCGGCATCCAGGCGATGTACCGGCTGCTGGCCCTGGCCAAGTACGAGGAGCGCTACGTCATCCCGACCAGCTACACCGCCGAGCCGGGCAGCCCCGTGGACGTCGGATGCAGCCTGGAGGAGGCCGGCGGCCCGGGGATGTACGACGTCGAAGGGTTCCACACCACACCCCTGCGCGAACCGGCGCCCGAGCCCGCCACCGACCCCGCCGGGGTCTCGCTCAAAGGGCGGGTGAACCTCCTCGGCTGGAACGGCCGGGGACGGCCGGACGGCCTCTTCCCCCGCCAGGAGGAGAAGGGATGAGGCACCGGAGCGCCGTGCACCAGGCCGCCTCGCTGCTGCTGCGGTATCCCGGGCCCGAGTGGGCCGGGCAGCTGGCGGAGGTCACCGACGCGACGGCGGACCTGCCCGGGGAAGAGGCCGCGCTGCTGCGGAACTTCTGCGCCCGGGTGGCCACGGAGCCGCCGCTGGACTTCTCGGCCCGGTACATCACGGCCTTCGACCGGAGCAGACGGCGCACCTTGCATCTGACGTACTACACGGACGGGGACACCCGCCGTCGCGGCGAGTCCCTGCTGCGCTGGCGCACGCTCTACCTGGCACACGGCTGGCAGCCCCCGGACGACGAACTTCCCGACTTCCTGCCGCTCGCCCTGGAGTTCGCAGCGCGCTGCCCCCGGGCCGGCCGCACGGCGCTCCAGGAGCACCGCGCGGCGCTGGAACTGCTGCGGATGGCGCTGACCGAGCATCGCAGCCCCTACGCCGACGTGCTGACAGCCGTCTGCCGCACCCTGCCGGGAGCGTCACCGGCCGACCGCGCCGCCGCGCTGCGGCTGGCCCGCGGTGGCCCGCCGACCGAGACCGTCGGGCTGCTGCCCTTCCTCCCCCGCCTCCCGGAGAGCGCCCCGCCCACCGCCCCGCCCGCCGAAAGGACACCTCGGTGAACCACCTGCACACCACGCTGTGGGGCGTGCTCCCCTACCTCGTCGTGGTCCTGCTCGTCGCGGGCACCGCCTGGCGCTACCGCTACGACAGATTCGGCTTCACCACCCGCTCCAGCCAGCTGCACGAGCACCGGATGCTGCGCGTCGGCGGGCCCCTCTTCCACTACGGCCTGCTCTTCGTCATCGCGGGGCACGTGGTCGGCCTGGGGATCCCGGAGTCGCTGACCGAGCGCCTCCACTTCCACGAGTGGCTCTACCACCTCAACGCTCTCGCGGTCGGCGGCCTCGCCGGGCTGGCCACCCTGGCGGGGCTGGCGATCCTGCTGTACCGGCGGCTGAGCGTGGCCGCCGTGCGCGCCGGGACCAGCCGCAGCGACCGGGCCGTCTACCCCGTGCTGGCCGCCGTGGTGGTCTGCGGACTGGCCGCGACCGCGACCACGCTGGAGGCCCACCCCTACGACTACCGGCGGGGCGTCTCGGTGTGGTTCCGCTCCCTGTTCACGCTGGATCCGGACGTCGCCGGGATGTCGCACGCGCCGTTCGTCTACCAACTGCACGCCCTGCTGGCGATGGCGCTCTTCGCGCTGTGGCCCTTCAGCCGCCTCGTCCACGCGTTCACGGCCCCCGTGGGCTACCTGACCCGGCCCTACATCGTCTACCGCCACCGTCCAGCGCCCTCACCGGCCCCGCACCGCGCCCCCGGTGAGGGCCCCTCGCCGGCTCGGGCACGCCGGAGCCCTCAGCCATAAAAGTGGCATCATATCGAATATGGCACCGTGCCGTTCCTGGTACGGTGCCACCATGGCGACCTCGACACCGGACCGGCGGGAACGCAAGAAGGCGGCCACCCGCATGGCACTGGCCGACGCGGCCCTGCGCCTCTTCCTCGAACGCGGGTATGACAACGTCACCGTCCGCGAGATCGCGGACGCCGCCGACGTGGCCACGACCACCCTGCTCAAGTACTTCCCGAGCAAGGCGTCTCTCGTCTTCGACAAAGACTCCGGCCTGGAGGCGGCGCTCATCGCCTCCGTGACCGACCGGCCGGCCGGCGTCTCGGTCCCCGCGGCGCTCCGGGCCCACACCCGAACCCGCGTCGACGCCCTCGCCGCACAGGGCCGCGACGACTTCATGGAACTCGTGCGCACCACCCCCGCGCTGAGCGAGTACGCGCACAAGATGTGGAGGCGCCATCAGGGCGCCCTCGCCCGTGCCGTCGCGAGCGAGCTCGACGCGCCCGACGACGACCCCCGATGCGCCGCGCTGGCCCTCTTCGCCCTGGAAACGTGGGAGCTCGCCGCGCGCTCCGACGACCCGACCCGTGCCGTCGAGGCGGCCTTCGACCTCCTTGAGCACGGCTGGCACGCCGAGCGCTGACGGAACCCACCCCCCTCTCATGACGTCAAGGAGACAGCGTGGACACCGATGTGATCGTGGCCGGGGCGGGGCCCGTCGGGCTCGCGCTGGCGACTGAGCTGGCACCGGCCGGGACGCGGGTCGTCGTGGTCGAAGGGCTCGCCGAGCGCAGTGGGCAGAGCAAGGCGATGAACCTTCAGCCGCGCACCGCCGAAGTGCTCGATCTGCGCGGATTGTTGTCCCGCGCCGACGGGCTCTCGATAGGGCGGATCGACGAGGGGCACTTCGCGGGCATCCCGCTGAGCTACGAAGGGCTCGATACGCGGTACCCCTACCAGGTGGGCATCCTGCAAGGGCGCATAGAAGCCGTGCTTGAGGAGCGGCTCGCCGAACTCGGCGGCGAACTGCGCCGCGGCTGGGAGCTGTCCGGCTTCGAGCAGGACGCCGAGGGGGTCACGGTGCGCGGCCCCGAGACGCTGCGGGCGCGCTATCTGGCCGGCTGCGACGGCGGTCGCAGCACCGTACGCGAACTGCTGGGCGTCGAGTTCCCCGGCACGGAGGCCACGCGGTACACCACCATCACCGACGTCGTCCTCGGCGCGGGCACCGAGGAGCCCCCGACCGGCTGGACAACGATGGGCAGGACGAGGCGGCGGAGAGCGGACGGGTCGTTCGCGAGTGTCATCCCGATCGGCGAGCCGGGGCTGTACCGGCTGGTCTACTTCGACGGGCTCAGCGAGCGCACCGAGGTCACGGGCGAGGAGGTCGCCGCCGCGCTGCGGACCTTCTACGGCGAGGAGTACGAACTGCTGGAGGTCCGGCACGCCTCGCGCTTCAGCGACGCCTCGCGCCAGGCGGCGAGGTACCGCGCCGGCCGGGTGTTCCTCGCCGGCGACGCCGCGCACATCCATCCGCCCGCCGGCGGCCAGGGGCTCAACCTCGGGGTGCAGGACGCGCTCAACCTCGGCTGGAAGGTGGCCGCTGTCGTCTCCGGCCGGATGCCGGAGACGCTGCTCGACACGTACCACGCCGAACGGCATCCTGTCGGCGCCCGCGTCCTGGACAACACCCGCGCGCAGGGCGCCCTGAGCGCCTCCGGCCTTGAGTGCACGGCGCTGCGCAAGGTCCTCGCGGAGCTGCTCGACGTCCCGGAGGCGAACCGCGCCATCGCGGCGATGATCACCGGGCCCGACATCGACTACGGAGGCCCCGGCCCCACGGGAACGCGCCTGCCGGACTTCCGGATCGGCGCGGGATGGGCGAGCGGGCTGTTTCATTCCGGGCACGGCGTGCTGCTCGCGACCGACGAGAGGCACCTCGCCCCGGCGAAGCCGTGGGCCGATCGCGTCACGGCGCTGCTCGTCGATGAGCTGCCGTGGCCGGATGTGGAGGCCGCGCTGGTCCGGCCCGATGGTTACGTGTGCTGGACGCCGCCGGGCGAGGCTGTCTCACCGGCGTTGCGGGCATGGTTCGGCGAAGCCGGCTGAGTACGACGCCGTCGCACCAGCAGAACGCACCTGATGGCCATGCCGTCCCCCGTCGCCGTCGTGTGCGGAACAGATGTGACGACGCGTCATGGCCCGACGCCTTCCTCGGTCGCGACCGGCCGCTGCCGGATACGCGTCCATCGAAGGCCGCCGCATACGTGCTGTTCGGTGGCCCGTCCCCGGACGAGAGCGGGAGGGACCAGGGCTGGGACTACCTGACGCCGGCCTCGGGCACCCCCAACGCCTGACGCAGATTCCGCACCGCGTGGTACAGACGCGACTTCACGGTGCCCGGCGGTATGCCGAGCACGACCGACACCTCACGTGTCGACCTGCCGGTGTAGTACGTCTCGTACAGCACCTCGCGGTGTGCGGGCGACAGCGACTGGAACGCCTTCGCGAGCACCAGCCCGGAAAGCACCTGGTCGACGTCGTCGGTGTCCGCCAGCACGTCGTCCAGCCAGGCGGTGCCGTCGACCTCTTTGGGGCGCGCGTTGCGCAGGCGGTAGTCGTCGATGACGAGGTTGCGTGCCACCTTGAACAGCCACGGCCTCAGATTCTGGCCACGGCCGCCCGTCAGTTGCTGATTGCGCCAGCACCGCAGCAGCGTCTCCTGCACCACGTCTTCAGCGCGTTGCAGGTCGCCCCCGAGCAGCTGGAGCACATAACCGTGTAAGGGCCGCGCGTGCTCCTCGTAGAGCGAGCGTGTCTCACGTTCCTGGGCGCTGACCGCGCCGACCGACCCCAAGACAGTCCAACTCACAGTGGAATCCCCACGTCCTCGCCCCTTGCGAGGGCGATCTGGCTTTGGGGGCTCGCACGGCGCCCCCCTCACGTGACGGTGAGTCTTGTGAGGGGAGATCCATGTGGCGTTGACGGCCGATTGCCCCGACGCGAAACCACGCCGCGCGACCCAAAGGGGAACCAATGCCATCAGATCCCCCCAAGCCAGGTGCTTGTGTGCTTTACGAAAATTTAGATGCGCACCCGGAGGGGGAAGTTCACGGTCAATCACGCCGCATACTGTGACGCTGCTCACAGCAACTCCGATAGGGGGCCGGGCGCTTCACGTGGCGGGCCGGCGTCAATCGGATGTTGATGCTGCTGGTCAGGGCTGTCAACTCTGGTTCGAGAGAGCCTCCAGACACTGCTGCACGCGGCTGGGCAGCGACGTGTCGGCCGCTGCCGGTCCGCCGTCCGCAGCGAGCGCGGCCCAGGTGTGGAGCATCGCCCGACCAAGGGTGAGGAGCTGCTCCGGATCCTGGAGCATCTGCCAGTTGCCGGACGCGCGCTTCAAGTACCCGTACGCGCGGGGGTTGCCCTGCCGGTGGCAGACCCCCGCGAGTTCGAGGTAGATCCTCGTGGAACTCGCGTAGTTGCCGCCCAGGCGGGCGACGTACGCCTCCAGGTCGCGGGTCTCCAGGGTGTAGGGGTGTTCCTCGCCGTAGCTGCGCACGGCGTGTGCCCGCAGGCGGTAGGCGAGCACCATGGCGCGCTGCGTCTCCCCCTCGGCCGCCGCCCGGTTGATGTGCGTCACGGCCTCCTCCATTTCACCGGGGATCGTCGGCTTGGCGACGGGAGGTGCGGCGGCGGGAACGTCCGTGGCGGGAGGGGCGGTTACGGCCGGAGGGGCGGTTGCGGCCGGCCCGGGTTGCGTCGGGTGCGGGTCGGGTGCCGGAGCGGGCGCCGGGGGCTGGGGGGCAGACTCACGGGGCTCCGGCGCGACGGGGCCCGGGGCCTGCGGCGCCGGCACCACGGGCAGCTGCGTGGTGGCGTCCGGGTCGGCCGTCCGCACCGGGTCGGCGGGTGCCGTCCGCACCGCGTCAACGGGCTCCGCCTGCACCGGGGCAGCGGGCTCCGCCAGCCCCGCGTCGGCGGGTTCCGACCGCACCGGGTCGGCGGGCGTCGCGGTCTCCGCCCCGTTGACGAGCATCTGACTCGAACCGTCGGGGGCGACCCGGATGTGGGTCGCGTAGCCGTTCTCCCGTAGATCCAGGATGGTCGCGTCGATGGATCCGCCCCGGCCCTGCGCGGCCTGTTGCAGGGCGTCGAGTACCGCGACATGGACCTCTCCTCCCTCAGCCACCGGGAGGAGCTCGCCGTTGAGCGCCGCGGAGCCGTTGCTGGAGATGAGGACCTCGAAGCGGGAAGGCGGCTGCGGCACTCCGTCGTCGTCATGTTGCGCGGCCTGGTGCTGGCGCGCTGGTCTGTTGGGTGTGTGGAGCATGCGGTGCTCACTCTCCACTCTGTCAGGGTCGGGACTCTGTCGGGGTCGGGTCAGGAGGTCTCGGTGTCGGACGGGTAGTCGGAAGGCGACGGGAATTCGGAGGGGGGCAGGGCCCCGCCGATGCCCTCGAACCGGGGGAACAGCGATCTGACGCCGAGGACGTAGCTCTGCGCCGAGCTGGTCTCGGGGACGCCCTTGGCCTTCTGTACCGCGTCAAGCCCCACGTCGTAGGCCGCGAGCGCCAGGTCGAGGACACCTTGGTCTTCCGGGGCCTGCCCGCTGTCCACGATCGGCTTGACCTTCTCGGCCAGCGAGCACAGGTATTTG
This sequence comes from Streptomyces sp. NBC_01775, assembly GCF_035917675.1. Taxonomy (NCBI): domain Bacteria; kingdom Bacillati; phylum Actinomycetota; class Actinomycetes; order Kitasatosporales; family Streptomycetaceae; genus Streptomyces; species Streptomyces sp. NBC_01775. The sequence continues at coordinate 1,683,799 of NZ_CP109104.1, forward strand.
CCCTGCGCCATGATCGAGTCCTCGGCGTCGGTCGCCCTGGTCTCGTCGTTGTCGTCCTTGTCCTCGCCGAACTCCTTGAACTTGTCGGGCGGCAGCTGCGAGATGCCCTCCTCCCCGTTGTTGCCGCGCATGTCCTTGTTGAAGGAGGACTCGTGCTCGATCTGCGCCGCGATGACCACCGGACCGATGACGTCACAGACCCCGCCGGCGTCCTTGATGGTCTCCGCCAGGTCCTCGGGGACGGTCTCCTCGTCCAACTCGCCCTTCCCGTCGCCTTGGACCGACTCGGCGACCGCGTCGGAGTCGATGTCCTCGGACGAGTCCCCGCCGCCTCCGCCGCCGCCGAAGAACAGGATGAGAGCGATGATGGGGGCGAAGAGGACGCCCAGCCCGCCGAAGATGATCAGCACGACGCCGATGCCCGCTGCCGCGGGAGGCAGTGCCAGCGACAGGCATCCGCAGCCCATCCCCGCCATCATGGCCGCGTTCCCCCCTGACCCTTCACTCTCGCTCATGGGCGCACACCCTCACTCTCCCTCTCTCCTCACCGAACGACACCGAGTTGCCGGAGCGATGAACCACTTCCGCTGAAGTCCCGTTGTGGCTCTCCGACGGAACGCAACGCGCTTGCAGATCGGAACGGGCCAGAGGCCGAATCAGTTCAACTCGGTTCGATCCGGATCACGGAAGAGCGCGGCAGCACACCAATCCATGAGTCAGCACGAGAGGAGGCAGGACGCGCATGAGCGTCCCTCCAAGGGAGCCCGCCGGGGCGCAGATGTGGGTACGCGGGCCGACCGCGCCTCCGCCCACGGCAGCGCCGCCGGAACCGGCCACGCCGGCCGAGGCGCCGCCCGCGGCAACGCCGCCGGAGCCGGTCGCCCCGGCGGCTGCCCCGACTGCCCCGGCACCGGCCGCCGCGGCACCCTCGGCACCGGCAGCACCGGCAGCACCGGCCCCGGCCCCGGCACCGGCACCGACCGCCCCGACTGAGGTGCGGGCACCAGCCGCACCGACTGAGGTGCGGGCGCCCGTTGCTCCGGCCGCGGTGCCGCCGGAGCAGGTTGCCCCGGCCATGGCCGCGCCTGCGGCGGCGGCTCCGGCTGCCCCTGCCCAGGTGCCGCCGGAGCCGGCCGTCCTGTTCCGGTCGTCACCGGAACCGGCCGCGCCGTTCCGGTCGTCACCGGAACCGGCTGTCCCGGCCACAGCGGCGCCGAACCCGGCCGCACCGGCCGCGAGGGCCGCAGCCGTGCCGCGCCCGGCCACCCCTGCCGCGCCGTCACCGGCCAGGGCTTCGCAGTACCCGGAACTCGGACTGCCCCCGGCGGGGGGGCATGGCCCGGTCAGCTGGGTCGGTGCGCACGGTGGTGCGGGAACGACCACGCTCGCCGAGGTGGTGGGCGGCAGTGACCTGGGTCGCCAGTGGCCCGATCCGGCCCTGGGCGAGCCCGGCCAGGTGCTGTTGGTGGCACGGACCCACGGCACCGGCCTGCGGGCGGCGTCCCGGGCGCTGGACGCCCTGCGCTCGGGGCAGCACCCGGCGGGTGTGGAACTGCTGGCCGTGGTCCTCGTCGCCGACGCGCCCGGGCACCTGCCCTTCCAGCTTCTCCAGCGAGTCCGTGTGCTGCGTTCCGTCGCGGAAGTGCACCGGGTCCCCTGGGTTCCTGCGTGGCGCGGGGAAAAGCGGTCGGGCGCTGTGCCGAAGGCCGTTCGCGTACTGGTCGAGTTGGCCGGCACCCAACCCGACAAGCCTGGAAAGCGGGAGAGAAAACGATGACTGTCATGAGCCAACTACCGCAGCTCCTGGCTGACGATATCCCTCCCTACCAGCCGTCGGGGGAAGCAGCCGAGCAAGCCAACAACCTTATCAATTGGCTTGCCTGGGGTGCCTCGGCGGCCGGCGTGCTCGGCCTCATCATCGTCGGCGCCAACATGACCCTCCAGTTGCGGGCCGGAGAACCGGGCGAAGGCGCCACGCACTACCGGGGTTTCTTCATCGTGATGGTCGCATCGGTCATCGCTACATCCGCCGGACCGATCGTGGAGTGGTTCGGCCCATACACCCCCTGAATCTCTGTCGCCTGTTCCGGGACAGCATTTCGCAAAATCACTTGCCAGTTGACAACGAGTCATAGGAGTTTTCGATGAAGAGTGCCCTTCTCCACCTCTACCTGTCCGCTCCAGCCGCCGTTCCGAAGCCGCAGCGTAAAGCACCGGACGGGCTCAAGGACAAGGTTGACCTGATGCTCGGTCTGGCCGCCTGGGCCGGTACCGCGGCCGGCGTCCTGGGCATTGTGATCACCGGCGCGATGATGGGTATTTCTCTGAAGCGTGGCGAAAGCTCCGAACACATGAGCCGACTCGGCATGGTGCTGGGTGGCTGCTGCATCGTCGCCAGCGCGGGTCCCTTTGCCTCCTGGGTCTTCAAGTGACCGGGCCCGCTGACGCATCGAGGCGGAAATGAGTAGCGATGTTCGGACGCAAGAAGGACGTATACGAGGCGGACGATTCGCCTTTCTATAAGCAGCGGAGCTGGATCTTCTCAGCCGTGTTCCTGGCGACCGCACTGGTCGTCGCGACACTGTCCTACGCGACAAGTTCGGGCGGCGACACCGCTGATGCCGCACCGCAGCGAAGGACCATGAAGGGACCGCTCTCCACCCACGATTCGAAGCGTGGCGGTCTGGCGGACGACGAGCGGCCGAAGGGATGCCAGACCGAGGACGAGGACGCGAAGAACACCGAGAACACGGAGAACACGCAGAACACCCAGAACGGGCAGGACCCGGAGAACGGGGCGGACACGAGGCGGCCCACAGCCGCGCCGAAGGACGTCGCGTGGAAGAGCCTGAACGGCGCCAGCGTGCCCACCTCCCCGTCGGCCGGACCCACGCGGTACAACGGCCCGGTGTGGTGGTGCTTCGCCCGCACACCCATGGGCTCCGTCATGGCGGCCCACAGCATCCTCACGCATATGGGAACTGCCCAATGGCGCCCTGTCGCAGAACAGCAGCTCGTCAACGGGGAGGGCCGCGACACCTTCATCGCCGGGCGGTCCAAACTCGCTGCGTCGGATGTGGAGAACCAGGACCCCGGGGTCTACTCGGGATTCACCGTGGATTCATTCTCGAAGAACGCTGCCAACGTGCGGATCCTCATCAAGGGGGCAGGCGGGGGCTTGGGTTCGACGACGGTTTCCATGCGGTGGAGCGGCGGCGACTGGAAAGTGAAGCCGCGCCCGAACGGAACCCTCTTCTCCTCGTCCTCCGGCATGGGCGCGAACGGGTTCATCAGATGGGGGGCGGCCTGACATGAACTGTAGCGATTCAGGAAGTCCGCTGATTGATGCCCTGGTAGGTTTCTTCAAATTCCTGGGCGACCCGATCGGCAGCATCATCAAGGGCATCGCCGACCTCATCATGGCTGGGGCCCTTGCCGCGTTCGGTGCACTCACAGAGGGCATCCCCACCTTCGCGCCGACGGAGTCGAAGCCGGTCCAGGGCCAGTTGAACTGGCTTGTTGTCTACACCGCCGTAGGCTCGCTCATCTTCGCCTGTATCCGGATGGCAACGGAGCGAAAGGGCGACGCGGGAACGACCGCGATGAAGGGCATGGTTCGGCTCATCCTCGTCGCCGGTGGCAGCACGGCCATCATCACCGCCGCTGCCGCTGTCGGCGACGACTTCGCCAGTCATCTGTACGAGAGCGCTGTGAAAAAGCAGCTGGAGACCGTGGGTTGCGGCTCCTCGAAAGACATTCCGGCGTTCCTGTACCTGATCCTCGCGTTCCTCTTGCTCCTTGCCGCCGTCGTGCACGGGATCATGCTCTACATCCGGCTCGCCGTCATGATCGTGCTGTTCGGAACCCTGCCGCTGGCGGCTGCCGCGTCCATGAGCGATTGGGGCGGCGGATGGTGGCGCAAGCACATCGGCTGGATGATCGCCTGGCTGCTCTACAAACCCGCTGCCGCGCTCGTCATATTCGCGGGAACGACCCTGCTCACAGACGGCGACAGAGAGGGCGGCGGCGGGGGGCAGGTTGACAAGATCCACCTCAAGATCGCCGGTATTTGCGTGATGCTCCTGTCCGCCGTGGCCATGCCCGCACTGCTGAAGCTCATCGTGCCCGCCACGGCGGCGCTCGGGGGCGGGAGCGCCCAGTCCGCGGCCTTCTCGGCTGTCGGGGGCGGACTTGCCACCGGAGCGAGGGCGATAGCCGGCTCCACCGGATCGTCCGGCGGGGGCGGCAAGTCCGGGTCCGGCGGAGCATCCGGCCCATCCGGCGCCTCGGGCAGCGGAGGCCAGTCCGGAGCGGGAGGCAGGAGCGGCGCGACAGGACTCTCCAGCGACAGCTCGGGCGGCGGCTCGGGAGGCGGCTCCGGCGGAGGCTCGGGCGGCGGCTCCGGCGGCGGCTCGGGAGGCGGCTCCGGCGGCGGCGGAGGCGGCTTCGGCGGCGGAGGCGGAGGCGGCCGGGGCGGCGGAGGCCCCAGCGGTGCCACAGCAGGAAAGGGCGCCGCCGCAGGGCCGGCCGGGATCGCGGCGGAGGCCGCGATCGCCATCGCCACGGGCGCGGCGAAGACCGTGTCCGGAGCGGTGGACGACGCCGACGGGTCCAAGGGCCACAACCAGTAGCGCGAACAGCCGTGCCGCGCGGTCCCCCGCGGTCTGTACACATGGCCGCCCCTCAGCTGAGGGGCGGCCGAACAGGGAAGGAAGCCATACCCATGTCAACCCATGCCGCGTCGAGTCCCACGTATGGGAACTGGCGCCGGCCGAGGCGGCCGGGGCTGGGCCCCTTCGGCATGATCGGCACCGCCGTCATGTTCGGCGGACTCGTCGTGACGCTGCTGGCCTCACTGATCTCGGTCACCGCCGCGCTGGTCGTGCTGGGCCCCCTGGCCCTCGCACTCGTACCGCTGATGCTCCGGACTCAGGACGGGCGCAACGCCTTCCAGTTGATCGCCGTGCGCATCGGCTGGGCCCGCCGTAAGGCCAAGGGCTCGACCACCTACGTCGCGGGACCGATGTCGCAGCGGCCCGCCGGGCGGTTCCAGCCGCCCGGGCTGCTCGGCCGGATGCAGATGTCCGAGGGCAGGGACGCGTACGACCGTGACTTCGGCGTGCTGTTCCACCGCAGCCGCAACTTCTACACCATCGTGCTGGGCTGCGAACCCGACGGCGGTTCCCTGGTCGACCCGGACCAGGTGGACAACTGGGTCGCCTCGTGGGGCGGATGGCTGGCCAGGCTCTCGCACGAAACGGGGCTCCGCGGCGCCTCCGTCATCGTCGAGACGGCGCCCGACTCGGGCACCCGGCTCGCGAACGAGGTCCTGCCGCGCCTCTCCCCCGACGCTCCGCCCGCAGCTCGTGCCGTGATGGAGGAGGTCGTCGAGAAGTATCCGTCGGCCTCCTCCGAGATGCACACGTACATCACGCTCACCTACGGCCTCCCCCCGGCGCAGAAGCTCAAGGAGGAGGAGCTCATCACCGAACTCGCCACCCGCATCCCGGGACTGCTCTCCGGGCTGGTCGGCGCGGGCGGCGGAGTCGCCTACCCGCTGTCGGCCGAGCGCATCGCCGAGGTCGTACGGGTGGCCTACGACCCCGCCGTCGCGGGTGAGGTCCTCAACGCCCGTGCGCAGTACGGCGGCACGGGGCTGGAGTGGGGCGATGCCGGTCCGGCCGCCTGCGTGGAGGATGTCACCTCCTACCAGCACGATTCCGGGGTCTCGCGGACCTGGATGCTCACCCTCGCGCCCCGCGGCACCGTACGGGCCAACGTGCTGCGCGGCCTGCTGGAGGCTTCGCCCGGCACCCGTCGTAAGCGCGTGGCACTGCTCTACCGGCCCATCGACCCCGCGACCTCGGCCCGCATCGTGGAGGCCGACCGGCGGGCGGCCCAGTTCATGGCCACCTCCGGACGCGGCATGGTCCAGGCACGGGCCGCCTCCGAGATGCGCGCGACCGAGCAGACGGCACAGGAGGAGGCGACCGGTGCCGGACTGGTGGAGTTCTCGCTGATGCTCACCGCCACCGTCGACGCCGACGACGAACTGGCCGATGTCAGCGCGGCCATGCGCAACCTCCAGGGAGCGGCACGGCTGTCGATGCGCCCGGCCGACCGGATGCAGGCGGCGGCCTTCAGCTGCACCCTCCCCGTCGGAATTCTCCCGTGGGAGCTCACACTGATCCCGCGCGATCTCCGGGAGGCGCTGTGAGTGCGCGCGCCGGCAAGAGCCGGCAGGAGACGAGCAAGGGCCGCTCGGGGCAGGCGAAAGCGCCGCGCAGGGAGCGGATGGCCCCCTCGCGCGGCTGGCCGGGGCCCGGCGGCGGCCAGGTCGGCGGCATGGACCCGCCCACGATGTGGCGCGCGACCACCGTGCAGGCGTGCGGACTGTGGCCCTTCGCCGCGGGCTCGGGCGCGCCCATGTCCGGCGTCCCGCTGGGACAGCACCTGCACACCGGCGCCACGGTGTGCGGCGACCCGCTCTCGTGGTTCACCCGGGCGCGCTACATCTCCAACCCGTCGCTGTTCATGCTCGGCATGCCCGGCCTCGGCAAGTCCACCCTGATCAACCGCATGCTCATCGGCCTGTCGGCGACGGGCGTGGTGCCGCTGGTCCTCGGCGACCTCAAGCCCGACTACGCGGACACCGTGCGCGCCCTGGGCGGTCAGGTGATCTCCCTCGGGCGTGGCATGGGCGGCATCAACCTGCTGGACCCGGGCGCCATGGGCGAGGTCGCGGCCAAGATCGGCGGATCAGCGGGCCAGGCGCTGCTGTCCGAGGCGCACGGACGTGTGCTGAACATGGTCGCGGCACTGATCACCATCGTCCGCAACCGCCCCATGGAGGACCACGAGCAGGCGGTGTTGTCGGCCGTGCTGCACCACCTGCGCGAGCGGACACCGCAGGGCCGGACCGTAGTGCTGCCCGATGTGCTGAGGGTGCTCGACGAAGGGCCGGACCGGGTCCGGGCCGTGACCCTGGACCGTGGTGACGACTCCCGGTACCGCGACGCCGTCGACCCGCTGCACCGCTCGCTGCTCGGCATTCTGGACGGGCCGCTGGGCGACACCTTCGCCTCCGAGACCTCGACCCGGGTCAACCTCAACTCACCCGCGGTGTGCATCGACATCTCCCGGATCGGGGAGGCGGACACCCAGCTCACCGCGGCGGCGATGCTGGCGGCGTGGTCCGACGGGCTCGGCGCGGTGGCGGCGTCCCACGCGCTGGCCGACGCGGGCCTCGCACCGCGGCGCTGGTTCTTCACCGTGCTCGACGAGCTGTGGCGGCCGTTGCGTGCCGCCACGGGCATCGTCGACCGTATCGACGCGCTCACCCGCCTCAACCGTACGCTCGGCCTGGGCGATGCCAAGATCACGCACACCCTCAAGGACGCGGAGTCGCTGGGCTCCGAATCCGACAAGGCCAAGGCGCGCGGCTTCGTCGAACGCGCGGGCATGGTCGTCTGCGCCGGCCTGCCCCGGGCCGAGATGGAGGAGCTGGGCAAGATCGTCGGCCTGTCCCAGCGGGAGATCGAACTGGTCTCCACCTGGTCCTCGCCGCCGGGCTGGGGCATGACCGGGGACCATGAGGAACCGCCCGGCCGAGGCCGTTTCCTCGTCAAGGTGGGCGGCCGGCCCGGCATCCCGATCAGGGTCGCCATCACCGACACCGAGCGCCATCTGCACGACACCAACACCCGCTGGGTGCAAAACCAGCATCCCGGTACGCAGGCGACCGAGCAGATCCCCGGGGGCGATGCCGCGCCGGGGCAGGACTGGAGGATCGCATGAGAGCAGGCGGGGGAGGTATGGACCCGCGCGATATGGCCCCATGGGCGATCGTGGCGGTCACGGTGCTGGCCCTGTTGACATCCGGGGGCGTGTGGTTCGGCGGGACGCTGGGGGCCGCGCTGAGCGGCGCGGGCTGGCAGTCCCCGTCGTTCTCCATCATGCTGCTCGCGACACTGGTCATGGACGGCTCCAGGGAGCTGTGGCCGGACGCGTCGCCCGTCGCGGTGTACACCGGCATCGTCGTGGTCTTCGGGGCGGCCACGGCCGCGGTCGTCATTCCCATCTGGAAGATCGTGAGCAGGTCCACCTCGAAGACCAAGGGCCTGGCCGGGCGGCGGGAGATGGCCGCGATGTGCCCCGAGGGCATCGCGGAACGCGCCCGGGACCTGCGCCCCTCCATCAAGAACGAGCCCCATCTGCATCCGGACGACACCGGCAATCTGCTCGGCGACCTGGAGCCGAACGGTCCCGAACTGCGCTCCTCCTTCGAGGACGTGGAGCTCGACCTGATGGCTCCCCGTGCGGGCAAGTCCACCGGTATCGCCGTCCCACGGGTGCTGCGGGCCCGCGGGGCTGTGCTGCTGACCTCCAACAAGTCCGACGTCTACACCGTCACCCGGGCCGAACGCACCCGTACCGGCACCGTGTGGACGTTCGACCCGCAGGGCATCGCCCACACTCCCCGGGGGATGTGGTGGGACATGCTGGCCGACTGCCAGACCATCGAGGGTGCCCGCCGTCTGGGCGGGCACTTCGTCGCCTCCGTCAACGACGACGCGTCGAAGAAGGACTTCTGGATCTCCGCGGCCCAGAACACGCTCACCGCGCTGTTCCTGGCCGCGGCGCGCGGCAAGGCATCCGTCATCGACCTGCTCGGCTGGCTCGCCGACCCCGCCGACCGCACCCCGGTCGACCTGTTGCGGGACGCCGACATGCCCGCCATGGCCGACCAGCTCCAGGGCACCGTGCGCGGCGCTGTCGAGACCCGTGACGGCATCTACGAGACGGCCCGGCAGTGCGTGGCCTGCCTGCTCGACCCGGAGATCGCCGCCTGGGTCACGCCCGACCCCACGCTCCCCGAGTTCCGCCCGCACGAGCACGCGATCAGCCGCGACACCCTCTACCTGCTCTCCAAGGACGGCGGAGGCTCCGCCGCCGGCGTCATCGCCGGTCTCGCCGATGCCACCTTGCGGGCCGGGGTGATCGCCGCCGAGCGGATGGGCGGCCGGCTCGATCCGCCGATGACCGCGGTGCTGGACGAGGCCGCCAACGTCTGCCGGATCTCCGACCTTCCCGACCTCTACAGCCACCTCGGCTCCCGCGGCATCAACGTCGTGACGCTGCTGCAGAGCTACCGTCAGGGCGCCCGGGTGTGGGGCGAGGCCGGTATGGACGCGCTGTGGAGCGCCGCCACCGTCAAGCTCCTCGGTGCCGGCCTCGACGACGCCGATTTCGTGGACAAGGTCTCCAAACTCGTCGGCCAGCACGACGTGAAGACGGACTCCTACTCCAAGAGCAGGGACGGCGGCTCCCGTTCGGTCTCCTACCGCCTGGACCCGATCCTGCCGCCGGACAAGATCCGTGCCCTTCCCAAGGGCACCGCTCTCCTGCTCGCCACCGGCGTCCGCCCCGCGCTGATCCGGCTGCGCCCCTGGTACAAGGAGCCGGGCGCGGGCGCGATTTCCGCGGCGGCCAAGGCCGAGGTGGAGGCGATCACCGAGCGGGCGTCCCAGGCGTGGCGGAGGAAGAACGGGCTCGACCTGAACATCGAGAACACCGGGCTCCCCGGGTACAGCGCCATCCCCGGGCTCCCCGACGGCGCTCTCGCGTGGCACAAGGAAGCGGCCCCCGGCACTACGGGCGCCTGACCTGCCCGGGTGGCCCGGCTGAGCCAAGCCGGGCCACCCACGGGCATCTCCGGGCCACCCACCGGCCCCCGCACCGGCACCGGTCAGGGCCTGCGGCCCCGGGTCACCGTGTGCAGGATCCGTTCGACCGGTCCGTACCGCACGCGGCCCATCAGCCGGCTGCTGAACATCAGTTGAGCCGCGTAGAGGACGCAGCACCCGGCCAGCACGGTCGCCGTGCCGGCCCGGCCGTACAGCGCGAGGCCGTAGCCGGTGAAGACCAGCGCCATGACCAGCGACTGCGTCAGATAGTTGGTGAGCGCCATCCGGCCGGCCGGGGCCAGCAGGTTCCCGATGCCCCGGCCATGGCGCGTGCTCAGCAACAGCAACAGCCCGCAGGCGTACGCGGCGGTCAGCGCCGGGGCGGTGAGCACCTCGACGGCCATGCCGACATCGCTCCAGCGCGGCTCCAGCGGCCCCTTGCCGCACATCGCCGAGAACACGCTCCCGGCCAGGCCGACCGGCAGTCCGTATCCGATCAGCCGCAGCAGCTGCGGGCGATACCGGTGGGATTCGGCAAGCACCCCGCGCCTGCCCGCGGCCAGGCCCACCAGGAAGGCCGCCAGAAGGTGGGGCGCGTAGAGAAGATCTCCGCCGAGCAGTTCGCGCCACTGCCGCAGATTGGCGTGGAGGACGGACACCGGATCACCCCGGTAGGCCGCCACGCTCTCCTCCGGGCCTGCGACGCCGGCCGGTCCGGAGGCAGCGAGGGCGAGGAGACCCTGGCCGAGCAACAGGACGCTGAGAGCGACAACAAGCCAGATCGCGGCCCGTACCACCGTGCGCGGCGCGGCGTTGCGTGCGGCGAACAGGACGAGGCCCAGCACCGCGTACGTCATGAGGATGTCGCCCGGGAACAACACCACGGCATGCGCGATGCCGAGGAGGAACAGGCAGAGCAGCCGCCGCAGATGCCGCGAGGCGAACCCGGCCCCGTCCCGTTCGGCCGCGCGCGCCTGGAGGGTGAAGCTGTACCCGAAGAGGAAGGAGAACAGCAGGTAGAACTTCCCGCTGACCAGCGCGGTGACGAGCCAGGCGGCCACCTGGTCGGCCGCTGAGGCGGAAGGCCCCTCGCCGGCGCTGTACGGACCGGCCATGACCTCGACGTTGACCAGCAGGATGCCCAGCAGCGCGAAGCCACGCAGGGCATCGACGTCCCGGATGCGCCGCGACGTCGCGGGGGCCGCTGGTGTCGTTGTCTCGGTTGCGGACAATGCCCTCGTCGCCTTTCCACGGTGCTGCGCGGCATGCGCTTCGAGGGCCATCACGGGGTCCGCGCCGAAAGGGTTCAACCAGCGATGTGTGGTCGGCGGCGACCAATGTTGAACCATTCCGGCCTGGTCTCCGTACGTAAGGACAACTTCTCACGCGGAGCTCAGCGCGGAGCCCGATACGGAGTCCTACCACCATGACGGGGCTCCCTGCCGTCCAGGAAGGGATCCTGCATGCCACGGAAGTCCAGACGAGAGCGGAGAAGTGACGCCCGGGAGAACCCGATCCCCGGAGCCTTCCCCACGTCACCATCCAGTTCGTCGGTCGGTTCGTCGGCCCGTTCGTCGGTCCATTCGTCGGTCCATTCGTCGGTCCATTCGTCGGGCAGATCGTCGGGCCGTTCGTCGGGCAGATCATCAGAGGACCGCTTCGACCAATTCGAGACTCGCCGGATCTCACCGGCCGCCTCGGTGGCCAGCAGTCACTCCAGCCGCCGCAGCCAACAAGAAGTTGGCCGGAGCCCGGCGACCCGCTCGAACGACGCCATCGACATCGTCGCCCTTGCGGAGGAGGCCCTCCGTCACCAGGAACGACTGCCCCGCGAGCGCGCCCCCTCGGTGTCGACAGTCGGCAGCTCGGACAACGAGGGGCAGTCGCAGGACCCGTGGTACCACCCCGCGACCAAGACCTGGCACTGCGTGCAGGGCTCCACGGTCTATACCGCTTTCCACGACAGAGCCCAGCAGGCGTGGAAGTGGGGCGTGGACCACCCGGACCATGTCTCGGCAGTCATTTCGGCAACCACCCTTGGGAGCCTGGCGGTCGGCGCCCTCGCCCAGCCCCCGGCTGAGCAGACCATGAACTGGGCCACGGTGGTCAAAGGCTTCGGCGGCATCTCCTTGGGCGCACTGGTTCCCCTGCACCAGTGGGCGCGGACCGAAAACCCGACCTGGGCGCAGAGATCAGCCGCCACACTGAATGCGGTGGGGCAGGGGGTCTTCGGCCTTGGCCTCACCGGCCTGGTTCAGAATCGCACCGCGGCATGGGCCGCCGTGGGCTTCGGCCCCTTGGTCGCTGCGGTGACCAGCGGGGCATACCCCTGGCTCGCACGGCAACCGGCCGGCCTGCCCTACAGCAATCAAGAGGCCGCTGCCTACCGACTGCACTCCTCCGCGGCTTCCCACCTCGCGGGAGTGCGGACTCCGCCGGGAAGCCCCATTCGGGAGAACATCCCGCTCGCAGATCTTCAGCCGTCCACCCACCGACACCACAGCCACACTCGCCACACCCCCACGCAACCCATCGACGCGCAACCGGTCTACAGACAGCCCGCGGACCCGCGACAGGTGGCATACGCCGCCAACAGCCTCCGCGCGGGGGAGTCAACAAGTTCAGGTGTGCGCCGTCAGCCACTGGATGCCCCTTACCCACCGCCGGGCCAATTCCAGCCGCGGGACCAGCAGCTCCGGGGGCGCGGCCTCGGCGGGGGCCGGAAGTGACAGCAAGAAGGACATTGAAGTACCAGTGGCAATAGGCATGGCATGACATGCGGCTGTCCGGCGGTTCTGAAGCCCCACCGCCGGACAGTCCCCACTGCGTCCCGGCCGGTGAACAGGACGCCGCCCGCGGGTTACCGGCGCATCACAAATGGCTGAGAGCGGTTCCGGATCGTTCACACGTCGGTAGAGTCGCACGCGTGAACGTGAGTGATGCGAACCCTCTGCGAGTCGCCGTTTTAGGAGCTGTCCGGGCCTGGCGCGCCGAACAGGAACTGGCGCTTGGATCCCCGCAGCAGCGGGCGGTGCTGGCGGCGTTGTTGTTGCGGCGGGGGCGCCCCACCACCATCGGTGAGCTGGTCGACGCGATCTGGGGGGAGGCGCCGCCGTCGGGCGCTGTGACCGTTGTCCGTACGTACGTCTCCCGGCTGCGCAAGGTGCTGGAGCCGAGGCGGGCGGCGGGCGAGGCCCCGCAGGTGATCGTCTCGGTGGCCGACGGTTACCGTGTCGACGTCCCCCAAGACGCCCTGGATCTGGCCGTGTTCGAGCGACGGGTGGCCGAGGCGAAGAAGCTCCGTACCTCGGGCGACCTCACCGCGGCCGGGGAACTGCTGCACGCCGCGCTGGAGGTGTGGGAAGGCAAGCCGCTGGCCGGGCTCCCCGGGCCACTGGCCGAGGCGGAGCGGTATCGGCTCGACGAGCAGTGGCTCAACGCGCTCGAAGCCCGCCTGGACGTCGACCTCGAACTGGGCCGCCACGAGGGAGTGGCCGCCGAGCTGGCCTCGCTGACCGCTGAACACCCGCTGCGCGAGCGCCTGTGCGAGCTGCTCATGCTGGCGCTGTACCGGTCCGGCCGTCAGGTCGAGGCACTGGCGGTCTACCGCAAGGCAAAGGACACGCTGGTCGCGGAGCTGGGTATCGAGCCCGGCCCGGCCGTGCTGGAACTGCACGCCCGCATCCTCGCCGCCGACCCGACGCTGCGTGCCCCCGCCCCGTCGGAGAAGGCCGCCTCGCCGCCCTCGCCCGCCGACCCGGCCACCCCGCCCACCACACACGCGGCCCGCCCTGCGCACCTGCCGGCCGACCTGCCGGTCTTCACCGGCCGGGACACCGAACTCGCCCAGACCCACGCCCTGCTGCCGCGCGGGGGAAAGCGCCCGACCGCCGTGGTGATCAGCGCGATCGGCGGCATGGCGGGTGTCGGCAAGACCACCTTGGCGGTGCACTGGGCGCACGAGATCGCCCATCGCTTCCCGGACGGCCAGCTGTACGTCAATCTGCGCGGCTTCGATCCGACCAGCTCGGCCATGCCGCCGGACGAGGCCATCCACACCTTCCTCGACGCGCTCGGCGTGCCGCCCCAGCAGATGCCCGGCAGGCTCGACGCCCGAGCGGCGCTGTACCGCAGCCTCCTCGCCGACCGGCAGGTGCTGCTCCTGCTGGACAACGCCCGCGACACCGAACAGGTCCGGCCCCTGTTGCCCACCGGCCCCGGCTGCCTGGCGATCGTCACCAGCCGCAACCAGCTCACCGGGCTGATCGCCAACGACGGGGCGCAACCGCTGACGCTGAACCCCCTCCCCCTCGCCGAGGCCCGGGACTTCATCGCCCGCCGTATCGGCGCCGGGCGGCTGGCAGCGGAACCGCAGGCGGCGGACGAGATCGTGGCCCGCTGCGCCCGGCTGCCGCTGGCCCTGGCAATCGTCGCCTCCCGTGCCGCCACCCACCCCAGCTTCCCGCTCCACGCCATCGCCGACGAACTGCGCGAGAGCCACGGCAGCCTGGACGCCTTCACGGGAGGTGACATCAGCACCGATGTACGGGCGGTGTTCTCCTGGTCGTACCAGGCGCTGTCCGCCCCGGCGGCCCGGCTGTTCCAGCTGCTGGCCGTGCACACGGGCCCCGACATCTCCACTCCCGCCGCGGCCAGCCTCGCGGGGCTCACCGTCCGCGAGACCCGCGGCCTGCTCGGCGAGCTCACTCACGCGCACCTGCTCACCGAGCACTTCCCCGGCCGCTACACCTTCCACGATCTGCTGCGTATCTACGCCACCGAATGCGCCCACTCCGAGGAGGAGACGGCAGCCGACCGGGAGCGGGCTGTGGAGCGGATCCTCACCTGGTACCTGCACACCGCGCACGCCGCCTCGCAGTTCCTCACCCCCCAGCGCCCCAGCGTCCCCCTCGCCCCGTTGCCTCCCGACTGCCGGCCGTTGACGTTCACCACCTACGACCAGGCGCTGAACTGGTGCGTGGCCGAGCGGGCCAATCTCGTCGCAGCGGTCGATCACGCGGCCACAGCCGAGCCCGGCATCGCCTGGCGGCTGACCGCCGCTCTTTGGGGGTTCTTCTACCTGCGCAGCCATACGCACGACTGGCACTCCACGAATCAGACGGCCCTGTCGGCCGCTCGCGGCGCCCACGACCGGGCGGGGGAGGCGGAGTGCCTCTGCGGACTGGCCAACGCCCTCACCGTGATGGGCCGCTTCGACGAGGCCATCGACTCTCACCTCCAGGCACTGCCCATCTACACCGAGCTCGGCGACCAGCGCGGCTGCTCGCGGGTCACGGGCAACCTCGGCGACGTCCTGCTGAGGGCCGGCCGGATCGAGGAGGCGATCACGCACTTCCACCAGACGCTGGAGACCGACCGCACCCTTGGCCACCGCTGGGGCGAGGGGATCGTCTTGAACAACCTCGGTGAAGCCTACGTTCGGCTCGGCCGGTACGAGGAGGCCTGCGACCATCTGAGGCAGGCGCTGAGCGTCCAACGCACCATCAACAACCGCTGGGTCGAGGGCGTCACGCTGGTCCACCTCGGCACCGTCTACCAGCAGCTCCAGCGGTACGACGACGCGGCCGAGCACTTTCACCTGGCGCTTGAGGCACACCGGAGCGTCGGCAACCGATGGGGCGAGGCCAACACCATCGGCCTCCTCGCCGAAGTCCATCTCGCCGTCGGCGAGCCGGACGCCGCCCGCACGAACTGGGATCAGGCGCTGAAGCTGCTGGAGGAGTTCGACCATCCGGACGCGGAAGATATCCGTGACAAGCTGCGCGGACTGGACGAGGCCGGGGGACAGGGCGCCGAGGAATCCACCAGCTGACGGCTCTCGGTGAAGGGGCCGGGGGAGTCGTTGAGGTAACGGCACTTATCAGCCCCGCCCCAGCGCTCTGGGCGAATGGGCCCGCGCTATCTTCCTGGCGGGAAGAGTCGCCGAATCTCCCGGCCCTCCCTCCGCACCCCTCTTCCTCTTCAGGCCTTCAGGCTGAAGCCCGCGCGCCGCGGCGGCGCGACCGGCCTGGAGGTCCGCCTGCTTCTGCTTGTCGGACGTCGCCTGCCTGTGATGGGCCGCGTTGGCGAGCTTCGCCACGTTGGGCAGGTTGTTGGTGTCGTACGCCCTCTTGTAGAAGGGATTCTTGTTGATCAACTCCAGTGCGGCGTTCTGCACCGCCAGCTGTCGCGCTTTGCCTAGTGGCGTCTTGGCGAGTTCCTCGTAGCGCTGGTAGGCCGGATTCTGGAGGGGCTGTCGCTGCCTCTGGGAGGGCTGCGGCGGGCCCTGCTGGTACCCCTGGAAAAGCTGCTGGTACCCCTGGGAGAACTGCTGGGGCTGCGGCGGCCCCTGCTGGTATCCCGGAGGGCCCTGCCGGTACCCCTGGGAGAACTGCTGGGGCTGCGGCGGGCCCTGCTGGTACCCCGGAAGGAATGGCTGGTCCTGCTGGTGCTGCTGGTACGGCGGAGGGGGCTGCTCGAACCGCTGGTAGGGCTCCTCGCCAGTCACCAGAGACCTGACGCCCTCCCGCATGTCGCCCCGCGCGTTCCGCAACGACTGCCGTATGGAGCGGATCATTGAGGCTATTCGCCCCGTTCCGGCGCCACGGGACCGGCTCTGTTCCTCTTCCTGGTTCTCCTGTTCGGCATGCGCCATGTCGCCGGCCACCATTTGCTGGGCCAGCATCCGGTCGCCTGAGATCTGCGAGGCGTTGCTCTCCTCGGAGCGCATCTGCCGGGCCAAGGTGTCATCGGCGCGAATCTGCCCGTTGCGACTCTGCGCGGCGATACGCATGTCGTGTTGGAGCATTTCCTGCGCGAGCCGCTTGGCGTCGAAGGCGGGCTGCTGATCGGCCGGCGGTGGCATAGGAACCGTCCTCCTTGTCGTAGCGACCGATGCTTCTGTAGAACACGGGCCGTCGGGGACACCGGTTCACTCGCGTGCCGAAAAAAGTCAGAGTGAGCCGTGCGTGGCATCCATACGCCATGGTTCGAGGTACGACGCCGGCCCTGAGCCGCTGCGGGCTCAGGACTGACGCCGTCTCAGAGCTGACGCCGGCTCAAGGCCGGTGCCCGTTCACACTTTCCGGAAGCGCCACTGGTGGTCGCCCTTGTCGCTACAGCCGAAAATCGTGAGGCGGGCGTGGGGATCCTGTCCCCGGTCGGCCACATCGAGGCACAGGTTGCCGCTCTGCTCGTTGCGAATGAAGTACGTCCCGTTGGACCGCCTGTCGAACCACCACAGCTGGTTGTCCCCGATGGAACCGCAGTGGGCCTCGTTCACCGGTGTGGTGTTCGGGGCGGGGCCGCGGCCGGGAAGGTCCAGGCACAGGTTGTCCTTGACATTGCGGATCAGATAGAGGTTGGCGCCGTCGGGCCCCGTACCTTTTCCACGGAGGTCCAGGCTCCACCGCTGGTTGTCGCTGCTGGACGTGTTGCAAGGGCCTTGCTGGACCTGGCCCAGCGGCCTGCCCTCGTTGATGCCGGGGATGTCCAGGCACTTGCGGGTATACCGGTTCAAGACCGTGATGGTCCCGGAGGGGATGGTGGCCTTGTCCACGGCTGCCTTGGGCTTGTTTCCCGGCCTGTCACCGTCGCCGCTCGGGGGTTTCGTCGGGTCCGACTCGTCGGAACCCTCGTCTCCGGAATCCTCGCTTCCTGAGTCGCGAGACTCCGAACCACCAGCGGACTTCGACTTCTTCTTGTCCTTCTTGGACGGTTCGGGCTCGGACTTGGGGGTCCCGGAAGGAGACCCGGTGGGGAATCCCGGCGAGGACGGGCGCACTGTGCCCGACGGGCCGCCGTGCTTCTTGTTCTTCGGACCGTCTTCGGTCTTCTGAGTCGCCCCGCTCGCCGTCTCGTCACCGCCCGAACCGGCTATCGCCAGTGGAGTCGTGACGAGCGCAGCCACCGCCACGGCCGTCGCGGCGACGACCCACGGCTTCTTGAGCAGACTGCTCGCCTCGAACTCCTCGTCCGACCCGCGCGTTCCCCCCTTCCCTTTCCCACCGACGCCGCCGGCAGAGATCCGGGGAATCGACGGCCTCGGAATCGACGGCCTCGGAATCGACGGCCTCGGAATCGAGGGCCTCGGAATCGACGGCGCGGGGATCCCCCGTTTGGGCGGCTCCTCGGACGCCGACGCGTTCAGGTGTCCCGGTGCGCCGGGCGTCTTCTCCTCCCCGGCCGCCTTGACGTCTCCGGCCGACGGGCCGGCCACGGCCTCGGCCGTGCCGGTCCCGGCCGCCGTGCCGGCCGCCGCTGCCGGGCCGTCCCCGGAGGACGAGCCGTCGCCTCCGGCCGGGGACCCGGCGCCCTCCTCCAGGACCCGGCTGGAGCCGTCCGGGGCGACCTCGATGTGCACGGCATAGCCCGTCGAGGGGTTGGCGATGGCCGCCGTGACGGTGGCCTCGCGGACGTGCGCATACCCCTGGAGCGTGTCGAGTATCGCGCTGTCGAGCGGCTGGTCTCCCAGTACCGGGATCGGCTCACCGTCGATGGTGGCGGCACCGTCACCGGTGATGACCACCTTGAAGGGGGCAGGCTGCCCCGGTGGCGCCCCCGACAACTGCATTTCTCCGTCCTCGCTCATATGAACCCACTTCCTGACGTTCGCTTGCAAGGAACTCACAAGTCGAAACGGCCACTTGGGCGGATCGGTTCAGACCCGGCCCGAGTGCCCGGCATCCACCGCGCACGCTGAGGTCCGGGCCCGGCCGCCAATCGGGTGGTGGGTGGTGGCCGGGCCCGGTTTCTCGAAGGCCGCCGTGGGGGGGGAACGACCTCGTGTCCCTCTCTACGGCGCGAGCGGCGGGACGGTTCAGTCCACCGCTGCCGCACCTCGCGCGACCTGGCTCACTTGTTCCACCTCTTGTTGGTGTTGTTGACCGCCAACTCCCCCGGTGTCAGGTCCACATGGAGCGGGATCCCGGGGCGGCTGCCGACCTTGATGAGGAAGTTGCCGAGGCCCGGCGGGTCGGCCTGGCGGCTGCGGGCGCTGTCCCACGCCGGGGGCGTCGACCAGTCCACGAGCAGCCGCTTCTCGACCTCCGTCAGCTCCACCACCTGGGAGAGTTGGGGCATCTCGGCCGGCGGCAGGCCCGCGCAGACCACCATGCCCGAGCGTTCCACGAAGCCCTTGGCCTTGATGCGGTCCTCCTCCGTGGGCAGGGCGAGCAGGTCACCGATGGTGTGGGTGACCATGGCCAGGCCCACGCCGCGCTGGCGGTCCAGGCGGGTGAGGGCGTTGACGCGGTCGACCAGGCCCCGGCCGGCTTGCAGCACCCGCCACAGCTCGTCCATGACCAGGAAGTAGTTGCGCTGCGGCTCCAGCCCGGCATCCGCGAGGGCGTGCGCGGCGGAGACCGCGCCGAAGCCGTAGGACCAGCAGGACAGCAGCGCGGCGGCCTGGAGCACGGTCTCGCTGTCGTCGATGTTGCTGATGTCGAAGCACACCGGCCGGTCGAGCTTCATCGGCTCCGTCGTCGGGCGGGCGAAGGAGTCGCCCAGCAGGCCGTCCCCCAGCAGCGCCGTGAGTGAGGCTTCCAGGTTCTCGGTGATGTCCCAGTACCGCGAGATGTCGCCGCGGTCGAGGGCGACGGAGCGCAGCGTCTCCGGGGCGTCCTTGATGACCTGCACCAGGTCCGCGAGCACCGGCGTCTTGTCGGGGCCGTGCCGGTCGTCGAGGATGTCGAGCGCCGCGGCCAGGAGCGTCTCCTCGCGGTCGGTCGGCGGCTCGCCGCGCAGAATGGTCACCAGTGCCGAGACCATGTGGAGGCGGCGGCTGTTGGTGCCGGCGATGAGTTGACGGCGCGCGGAGCCGGTGAGGCGGGCAGCCGCCGCGGTGGACTCGCCGGGGTCGAGGACGTTGAGGTGCCCGCGCCCCCGGCCCAGGCTGATGACCTGCCCGCCGATCTCCCTGATCAGGTCGACGTAGTCGGGCTTGAGGTCGCCGAAGATGAGCGGGTGGACGCCGTAGCCGGACAGGCCGAGCGCCATCCGCCGCACCACGGTGGACTTGCCGAGCCCGGGGCGGCCGAGCACGAACATCGAGGGGTTGGCGAGCAGGCCCGTGCGCATGAACCAGCTCACCGGGTCGCAGCACACCGTGGCCCCGGAGTCCAGGTCGCGGCCGAGCGGCACTCCGACCATGGGGGTTCCGGCACCGGCGCCGAACGGCCACAGGCCGCAGACCTGTACGGAGGTGCCACGCCATTCGGGAGCGGGGTCGACGTAGCCGACCGTGCCGCCGCCCCGGCCGGGCCAGCCCCGCGCCGTGGGCTGCGGTCGGCGGGCGGGATCGGGCTGGCCCGCGCGGGCCTTGTCGGGCTTGCGTGCCCGGGTCTTCTCTGCCTTGCGTGCCATCGGGTCCTCCAGAGCTACATCGCGTCGCGAACGGTCTGCGGCAGGGCGGTGTGCAGCGGCAGCACCAGGCCCAGTGGAAGTGCCGCGGCGAACGCGGCGGCCTGCGAGCCGTAGACGGGCCGCACCGCGATACGCGCCGCGGGCGCCAGGTTGTCCACCGCGGCGCCCGCCCGGGGCAGGTCCTCGGCCGAGTCGACGGTGGCGGTGATCAGCATTCCGAACTGGATCAGCCCGTGTCCCTGGGCCTGTTCCTCGGCCGCCTTCCTCGCCGCCACCACCTCCGCGTCGTCGCTCGCGCGTCCGATCGGCGACTGCTGGGCGGTGAACAGGGCGTTCTTGTAGTCCTGTTGGACAACGCGGGCGCTCTCGGCCCGGCTGTGCGGGCGGTACAGCAGGGTGACCCGCTTGCGGGCGATGTCGCGGTTGGGCTGCACCAGACCGGTCAGTACGTTGGAGAGCACCTCGCCCTGGGGGGCCTGGGTCATGGCCCAGGTGACGCTGTAGACCCCGTCGTGCCGGTAGTGGTCCCACGCCTCCTCGGCCGCTGTGGGGCCCGCCTCGTCCCAGGTCAGCCCGCTGCCGCCGGCGGCGCGCGCCTCCTCCACCAGCTGCGCGACGGTCGGGTCGTAGGCGACCCGCACCGCCTCCGCGAGCTCGGTCGTCGTCATCGGGACGGCCGTTCCGGCGCCGGTCATGGACAGCCCGGCGGTCAGCCCCGGCAGGCGGGTGCCGATGTGGACCGCCATGTCCTCGAAGTTGCGCCGCGGGGCGCCGGCGCGGGCCGCGCCGGAGTACGTCAACGCGATCCGGGTGCTGATCTGTGCCGAGCCGCTGGGGTAGGCGGCGAGCACGTCCCGGAGCATCTCCCGCGCCAGATCCGGGGCGTCATCGACGGAGTTGTGGTGAATCTCCTGGTGGAGCCGGACGCCGGAGTCGGGGGCCGTCTCCACGGTGACGCCGACGGCGACGAGTCCCGGTTCCGTGCCCAGCGCCGACAGCCACTGGCCCCAGTGGGCCACCCAGGTGTCGACCTGCCGCTCGTCGACCAGGGCCGCACCGTCCGCGTCGCAGGACAGGACGACGGTGTGGTGGTTGGTCGCCGGAATGCTGATCACGGCGAAGGGGCGGCCGTAGCCGTCCTGCGCCTCGTTCAGGGAGGATTGCGCGGCCAGACCGGGCAGCCGGCAGGTGCCGTCCCCGGCCCGGCCCACCGGGCCCGAGCGGTACAGGTTGCCGCCGGAGGAAACGGTGCGCCGCCAGGCCAGCCGGACCGCGACGCGCTGCATCAGCGTACGGCCGTGCCGGTCGCGTACGGCCAGCGGAGCCATGGCCGCCGCCAGTACGACGGCCAGCACCACCGCGGCCCAGATGGAGAACAGCGTGGTGAGGACGACGGCGATCAGACCGCCGAACACCAGCAAGGTCGCCCCCAGGGACAAGCCCCGCAGTCCGGAGGTGCGCGGCTTGCGGAAGTTGCCGTAGGTGCGCGGGGTGTGTACTTCAATCGCTGCCACGGGATTCCCTCTGCTGGTCATCGTTGTATCGGTGAGTCGTTGGCGTGGAGGAGATCAGCTCCTCATCAGGGGGGCCTTCGGATTCCGGCTGCTCCTCGGAGCGGTCCCGCACGGCCACCGGAGGCGCTTGCCGGGCGCGCTCGTTGACGGTGGCCGCTGTGTACTCGCCGCCCGTGGCCGTGGTCGGCCCCCCGGAACCGGGCGCGGACCGGCCCCCTCTGCCCGCGGTGCTGTGCGCACCGGTGGCGTCGGTCCGTCCTCCGACCACGGTGGCCCCGGAGACCGATCGGCCGGCGGCGAGACCGCGCAGATGCGGAACGGTCTGCGCGCCGGTGGCCACGGTCTGGCCGCCGCTGCCGGCACCGGACTTGGCGCCGCGCCCCATCCCCGAGAGCGTCGTCTGCGCGACGGGGGCCGCGAGCCGTAGCAGCGCGGGCAGGGTGAAGCAGGCCAGCACCAGCAGGACGACACCGGAGACCATGGAGATGATCTCGTTGCCCTCTCCGCCTTGTTCCTGGCCGCCGGTCATCGAGAAGGCTGCCGCGTACACGATCGCGGCGGTCGGCTTGTAGAGCACGAAGGCCAGCAGCCAGCCCACGGACTTGCGGAACCAGGCCCGGCCGGCCGGGGTGGCGCTCGCCGCGGCGGACAGCGGGAGCGTGCCGGCGAGGATCACCAGCATGGCCACCCGGACGATCATGAGGGCGATCTGGGCCAGGCTGGCGCAGATCACCAGCAGAGACATGATCAGGACCAGGAACGAGGAATCCGCGTCCCCGAGGGAGAGCATGGCCGAGACGCGGTTGTCGAACTCGGTCACACACTGCTGGACCGGCTGGCCGTCCGGGCTGATCTGCTTGCAGCCCATGGACCTGTCGATGATCCAGACGCTGAACTTGTCCCCCGCCACGGTCAGCAGATTGACGGCGGCCACCCCGGCCGAGGAGACGACGATCAGGTTCAGCAGGCCTTGCAGGGCCTGCCTGCCGGGTTCGCTGCGGCGCTGCCAGGCGATGTGCCCGGCCGCGATGAGCAGGCACAGCACGGCGGTGAACGAGGTGAACCACAAGGTGGAGCCGTGCAGGAACGCCGCAGGCCCGGTGTCGTAGCTGAGGTCGGGGGACTTGATGTCCGTCCACGCGCTGCCGAGCGCCTTGACGGTGGAGCCCGCCGCCTTGGCGGCGCTGTCCACGATGTTGTCGAACGCGCTGTCGCCGAGGTCCTTCGGGCCCGTGCCCTCCCCCTCGCCCACGCAGTAGCCGCCCACGGTGGGGCGCACAAAGCCGAAGTCGCAGCCCGCCATCACACACCACCCCAGCTGACGTATCCGGCGAGGGAGTCGACCGCGGTGGGCGCCGTCGGGTCGGCCGGGTACTCCAGCCGCCAGTCCCCGTCCTTCCACAGCACCGTCGTCGTCGCGGCCTGCATCCGGCCGTCCGGGAACCGCCACACTGTCTGGATCACCGCCGTGCTGCTGGTGTACGTGACGAACTTGAAGCCGGCGATCTGCCCCTGTCCCGCGCCGTCCTGGGACTTGGGGTCCGCCGTGCTCTCCGACTTGGTCCGTGCGGCGATGTAGGACTTCCGGCCCGCGCCGACGGTCTGAGCACGCGTCACCTTCAGCCAGTCGTCGGCGGCCAGGTACCGCACGCTGATCTGGCTGGTCGCCAGCAGGGCGCCGACGGGGGTGTGCGCGTAACAGCGCGCGACGTCCTCGTCCATCACGGCCGGGCCCGCGGCCTTCGACGCGGGAAGGGCGACGGTGTGGAACAGCTTCCAGCCCACGCCCTTGGGCGCCGCGGTGGGCACGTCCCTTTGCCGGTCCGCCAGTCGGGGACATGACGCGCCGCCGCCGTCCGTGGACACCGACGGCGGCGATTCCGTGGCGCCATCGCCCGGCTGCGGTGTCCCCGTCTCCGACGCCGAGGCGGCGGTGGAGCCGTCACCCCGGCCGGAGGAGTCGGAGGTGAAGAGGACCACCGACCCGATGACGACTACGAAGCCGATGAACGCGGCTGCGAGGACGAAGCCGCTCCGCAGCCACGGGCTGCGCGGCTCGTCGGTGCCTGCGCGGTCCGCGGGCTCTGCCATGTCCCTCCCCATCCCTGAGATCCGCATGTGCTCTCCCAGCTAATTACTGACGCGCCGTCAGACCAGCGCGCCGACGACGCCGGAGGCGGAGCCGACGAGCACGCATGCCCCCAGCACCAGGCCCAGCCCCTTGACGTGCTCGCGACCGCCGCCCTTCGAGTGGTCGACGGCCATGCGCGCGGCGACGCCGAAGATGCCCGCGACACACAGCGCGGTGACGGTCCAGGCCACCCACTTGAGCACCGTCACCAGGCCGTCGGCTCCGGGCGGCGCCGCGCCGCCGCCGACGTCCGGAGGGCCGGAGGGGGCCGCGAGGTAGGTGAGGTGATGCGAGGCGTCCGAGACGGCCGCCAACAGACTGGACATGCGGTTTTCCCCTTACGCGGGTCGGATGAGTCGGGTCAGGTCGCGCGCCAGTGACGCGCATTCCTTGGGCGGATCCGCCGTGGGCGGATCTCCGAGCCGCCACGGCTCCACCCACGGGATCTCCCACAGCCGGGGCACGGCGCCGGACACGAGGTTCACCAGGTCCCGCAGGACCCGGGGGCGGCGCCCGGGAGCGTCGGCGACGACGACCAGCCCGAGCAGTTCGACGCCGGTGACCATCTGCGAGGCCCACTGCCCCGCGGCGTTCTGCACGGCCTTGAGGCCGCTCGCGCTCGAGCGCGCGACGAGCACCACCGGCTGCGGAACATCGGACGCGGGCCAGGCGCGGCCCGCGTCCCGGCCGCCGGGCACCGCCTGCTCCAGCGTGGTGACCCCGGCGCCGCCGTGGACGCCCAGCCACCACCACCCGGTACCCGCGGCCGGCTGCGGCGCGGCGACGGGCAACACGTTCGCGGGCCGCGGCACCCCGGCCTGGGGTGCCGCTGGACCGGTCAGCGCCTTCAACACGTCCTGAACCGATCGCTGCGGCTCCCCGTTGTTGCCCTCCGAAGGGCGGGTCGGCGACAGCCAGGGGTTGGGAGCCGGCGCATCCCCGGCCATGGCATCTCCCTTCGACTCGAGCTCAGCGCCACGAATCACTACATAAATTGACAAAAATTTCCAAGCACAGGTTTCGACTACGAGCCCTCTTACGGACTCTCGATCGAACTGGTTCAAGGGGGGTTGCAGATGACCACGGCCACGGTGAGATGGGCGGGGGGTGTCATCGCTGTACTACTCGCCCTGCTGGTCGGCCTGACCGTGGTGGCGGCGGCCGACGAGGAGGAAACCGGCACTCCCGTGGGGCTCGTCAACGGGGCGCTCGACATCAAGAGCATTCCGCCGGAGTACGCGGAGTGGGTCGAGCGCGCCGGCAAGGAGTGCAAAGAGGTCAGCGCGCCGCTGGTCGCCGCGCAGATCGCGGCCGAGTCCGGCTGGAATCCCAAGGCGGAGAGTCCCGTCGGGGCCCAGGGGCTGAGCCAGTTCATGCCCGGCACGTGGAAGACGTGGGGGGTGGACGCGGCGGGCAAGGACGGCAGTGCCGAACCTGACGGCACAGCCGACCCGTTCACCCCGGGCGACGCCATCATGACCCAGGCCCGCTACGACTGCTGGCTCGCGGGCAAGGTCAAGGAGATGGGGTTGAAGGACGACCCCACGCGGCTGCTGCTCGCCGCCTACAACGCGGGTCCCGGCGCGATCGAGCAATTCGGCGGCGTGCCCCTGTACCCGGAGACGCAGAGCTACGTCACGAAGATCATCGCTTCGATGGCCGAGTACTCCGGCGGCGGCGCGGGCGGCAAGATCGAGAAGGGCGGACCGTTCGGCGACCGGGTGGTGGCCTACGCCAAGAAGTGGCTCGGCACCCCCTACGCGTGGGGCGGCGGTGGTCCGGAAGGTCCCGGGCGGGGCTTCGCGCAGGGCGCGAACACGGTCGGCTTCGACTGCTCCAGCCTGGTCCAGTACGCGGTCTACCGCGCGAGCGACGGCAAGACGATGCCGCCCCGCACCTCCCAGGTCCAGGTCACGGCGGGCAAGCCGGTATCCCGTGACGAGATGCAGCCGGGCGACGTGATCGGATTCGCCCTGCACGGCAGCTACGACCACATCGGCATCTACCTCGGAAACGGGCAGTTCATCCACGCGCCGAAGACCGGCGACGTGGTCAAGATCAGCCAACTCGACGACAGCTACTACGCCAGCAAGCCCCAGAAGGTGAGGCGGTTCGGATGACTGCTCATGGTTCGCGCGCCACGACCGTGAGGACGTTCGCACTCGCGCTCACACTCACACTCGCCGTAGCCGGCTGCGGTGGCGGCGGGGACGACGGCGACGGCGGTGGCAAGGCGCGCGCGGACGCGTCCGCCTCGTCCGGGACTTCCTCCCCCGCCCCCGAAACCGGCACCGGAAAGCCCTCGTCCCCGCCCGCTCCCAGCACAACCGCCCCCTCGCCCAGCAGTTCCGGGGGCACCCCCAAGGGGGGCATCCCAAAGCCCGGTGACGTCGACCAGGGCGACGCCGACGCGGTCGGCGAGGGGACGCTCAAGGCGATGTGGACGTCCGACACCACCATCGACAGCGGCCCGCAGGACGCCACTGTGCGCACAGCGGACGCGGGGTGGCTGAGTGAGAAGTACGAGAAGCAACTGCGCGGGCACCGCTCCCGTTCGGCTCCCGGCGCCCAGTGGGAGAAGTGGACACACCACCGTGCCTACACCAAGGTCGAGGTGGCGAAGACCGAGGACGCGGCAAGGCCGGACGACACCGACACCGAGGCCTGGCGGCAGTGGACCGTCACCACCACCCCGCACGGCCGGGATGGCTGGAAGCCCAAGCCCACCACTGTCGCGGCGTACGTGCAGCTCGTCCGGTCGGCTCCCGACGCGGATTGGCGGGTCGCCGGCGTTACTGTGCAATAGCCAGGCGAGTCTCACCCGAAGGGAGTTCCATGCCCACCACGTACGAACCCTCTGAGGTACCCGCCTGGCCGGTGTACTCCTTCGACGTCCAGCACAGCGGCCGGGTGGCCGTCTCCGGCCCGCTCCTTCCCGCGTCCGAGCACCCCACCCGCGCCTCGGCCATCGAGGACGTCGTCGCCGCGGCCGTCAGGCTGGGCCGGCCGGTGCGGGCCGCGGCCACCGAGCCGGACGGCACCGTGTGGCAGCTGGTCATCTCGCCCGACGGGTCGGTGGGCGAGATGTCCGGCGGCCCGCAGCGCGGCAAGTCACAGCGCGGCAAGTCACCGAAGAAGCGCAACGCCCATACGCCCAGCCGCGCTCCCGCACCCGGCCGCCCCCAAGTCCCCGGCCGCACACAGGACATGGGAGCCGCCCAGAGTCCGGGCGCGGCCGTCCAGCACCCGGGCGCCGCCGTCCAGAACACCGGCGGCGCTGTCCAGCACCCGGCCGCACAGCCGGCACCCACGCCCGACCCGGCGCCGGAACCGGCCCCGGCCGCCGCACCGGCACCGGCACCCGCACCCGCACCCGCACCCGCACCCGCACCCGACCCAGTCCTGGCAGCCCCTCCCGAACCAGCCCCGGCGCCCGCTCCCGAACCAGCCCTGGCCGCTGCTCCCGTACCCACGCCCGCACCCGACCCGGCCCCGGCCGCCGCCCCCGTACCCACGCCAGCACCCGAACCCACTCCCCACCCGGCCCTGGCCGCCGTTCTCTCCCCCGCACCCGCTCCCGCTCCCGACCCTGCCCCTGCCCCTGCCCCTGCCCCTGCCCCTCAGCAGAGCTTGCCGGAGGCTCCCAGCTCCCTCGCCGAGGCTGTGTCCCGCCTCGACACACACGCCGCGGCGGGCCGTATGGACCAGGCCGTCGCCCTCGCCGTAAAGCTGGATGAGCAAGCCGCCGGCGCGCTGGGCCTGTCCCACCCCGACGCCCTGCGCGTCCGCGAGGCGCGGGCACGCATCGCCGGACTGGCCGGAGACCCCGTCGGCGGAGTGCGGCTGTACCGCGATGTCGCCGAGCGCTGGCACTATCAGGGGGCCTCCGAAGAGGCCGAGTCGGTAGCGGGCCGCGCCCACGCGCTGTGGCTTGAGATCTCCGACCTGGAGACGGCGGTGTCCGCCGGGGTCGCCATGGTGCGGATGCGCAACCAGATACCGGGCGAGGGCGGCAGCGCGTTCGCCGCCGTCCTGGATTACCAGACCCAGCTCGAAGCAGCCCGGGACGCCGCCGGCCGTGCCCACCCATCCCCTCAGCAGCACCTCACACCGATGTAGGGAGAACGGGGTGACCCGAAAGCGCCCGCTCGAGCGTGCCGTGCGGCCGGCAGCTCAGCGGGCCTTCTTGGTGACCACGAACCGGTCGATGACCAGGTAGTCGATCTCGGTGGCGAGGAAGCACTCCAACGCGTCCCGCGGCGAGCACACGATGGGCTCACCGGCCACGTTGAAGGAGGTGTTGAGGAGGCAGGGCACGTCGGTCCGCGCCGTGAAGGTCCGCAACAGCTCGGTGAGCGCGGGGTTCTGCCGCTCGTCGACTGTCTGGACCCGCGCCGTACCGTCCACGTGGCAGGCTCCGGGAATCCGCTCCCGGTACTCCTCCCGCACCGGGAAGACGAACGTCATGTAGGCGGACGAGGTCTTCTTGCCCAGTTCGAAGACGCGTGGAGCCTCGGATTCGAGGACGACGGGCGCGAACGGGCGGAAGGGCTCCCGGTGTTTCACCCGCAGGTTGATGACATCCTTGATGTCGGGGAAGGCCGGGTTGGCGAGGATGCTACGGCTCCCCAGGGCGCGCGGCCCGAACTCGGCGCGGCCCTGGAACCAGCCCACGACGTTCTTCCCCGCCAGCAGCTCCGCCGTTGTCGCGGCGACCGAGGTGGCGTCGGGCTCTTCCCGCCACTCGACGCGATCGGCGTGCTCCGCCAGCGCGTCCAGGATGTGCGTCTCGTCGTACGCGGGCCCCAGGTAGGGGGTGGTGACCGCGGCGGTGGGCCGGTTCCTGAGACCGGCGGTGTACACGGCCGCGCCGATGGCGACGCCCGGGTCGCTGGCCCCGAAGCTGACCTCCATGCCGGTGAACGACGACCTCTCCAACATCTTCGTGTTGGCCACGCAGTTGAGTGCCAGACCGCCCTCGAAGAGGAGGGTGTCCAGGCTGGAGGCCGCGGTCAGCGTCCGCAGCTGATGGGCGGTGACGGCCTCGGCCATGTGCTGTGCGAATCCCGCGACCTTGACCCGGAAGTCGAACTCCTCACGCTTCTCGCCGTCGCCGCCGAACAGGTCGTCGAACAGGGCGTAGTAGGCCCCGATGTCCCGGGGGACGGAGATCGTGTACGAGCCGTTCTCGTGCAGCCGCACGACGCGTTCGAGCAAGGGGTTGTGCCGCGGCGTCGGGCCGTACGCGGCCAGTCCCATGACCTTGTACTCGTCGTTGTTGGGAACGAACCCCAGGTAGCGGGTGATCCTCCCGTAGGCCACGCCGAGCGAGCTGGTCATGTCGACGGTGCTCTCGTCGAAGAGGCGGACCACGCCGTTGCGCAGCTCGCCCATGACGGAGGACAGGGTCTCCGCCCGGCCGTCGCTCACCAGGAAGGCGGCGTCGCCCCCGCCGGCCAGGTAGGCGCCGCACATGAGGTGGGCAAGGTGATGGGGCACCAGGGCGAGCTTGTTGGGGTCCAGTTCGTAGCCGGTGCGTTGGACGAAGTCGCCGTGGACCGCGTCGCGGCTGAGCATGTCGGTGTAGAGCTCACCGGTGCTCCGTAGAGCCTCGAACTTGGCCGTGACCGGCATATCGGCCTGGCATATCTGCGAAATCATCTCCTCGGCCACAGTCGGGGAAAAGCGCCAGGGGAAAGCGAAGACGTCCACCTGGTCGAGGCCGACACCGGCGAAGTCCAGACACCACTTGATCGCGTTCGCAGGGAAATCGGAGGTCTTCTTGATCCGGCTCAGCCGCTCCTCCTCGACCGCCGCGACCACCTCGCCGTCGATCGACAGGGCCGCCGCGGCGTCGTGTCCTACCAGGAGATTGCGGCCGACACCGGTCGCCCCGTACAGCCGCCCGAAGAGTTCCGCACCTCTGGTGAAACCGTTGTAACCGAGCACGATCACTGTCTCAGCCTCCCCCAGCACAACAGCAGTGGCAGGTGCAACAGGCTAGGTGGCAGGCCCACTTGGGGATAGATGTGATGCACGAAGCCGGTGGGGGAGGCTGTTGGCGGCTATCCCTCGCTCACCACACCCAGCGTCTCCAGGATCCCGTAGACGCCGACACCGAGGATGGCGAGGCTGCTGACGACCAGCGCCGCGGTCAGCCAGGGGTTGTTGCGGAAGCGCTTCGGCACGCCGGTGTAGCGGAGTCTCCAGACGGCGACGACCACGGCGAGCAGGAAGACGCCGCCGCCGATGCCGCCGATCTGCACCATCAGAACCGGGGACTGGATCCACAGGAAGATGCACATCCACACCGGGGGCAGGCAGCAGGTGAGGATACGGATGGTGCGGGTGCGCGAGCGCATGTCGTGCCAGTCGACCACTCCGAGCAGACCGAGGGTGTTGGTCCACAAGCGGGGGACGCTGGCCGACGAGGCGACGGTGACCGAGAAGAGGACGGCGATCGCGCCGGCCAGGAACAGGTACTCGGCCCATGGCCCGAGCGTGTCGGTGTAGATGCGCGACAGCGTGGTGATCATGTCGTTGCCCTCGGGCATCAGGCCCTGCGGATGGAGCACCGAGGCGCCGATCACGTAGAAGGACAGGGTGCAGATGGTGCACACGAGCCAGGAGACGGCCACGTCGAGCCGCATGACCTTGAGCCAGCCCTCGGCCCGCCGGGCGCGCTCCTCGCTGCCGTCGTCGGGGCCGGTCCAGCGGGCGTAGCCCTTCTCCAGGCACCAGTACGTGTACGTCGTCATCTCATCGGCGCCGACGCCGGTGATGCCGAACATGGCGAGTGCTATGCCGACCGTGCCCGCCGGTATCTGGAAACTCAGTCCGCCGGCCAGTTGCTCAGTGCCGTATCCGAAGGCGGTGAGCGGCAGGGCGAGTGCCAGGCCGAGGGTGATGACTGTCTTGAGCGTGATGCCGACGACCTCGACCCGCTCCACGACGTGGTACTTGCCCGTCTGAAGGATGAGGATGGCGCCGCCGGTGACGATCAGGGCCCAGATGGTCAGGGACGACGTGCTCAGCGCCGCCCCGTGGATCGGCAGCAGGATCGAGCAGGCCGCCGCGGTGCCGCCGATGATGCCGCCGCGCTGGAACATCTTGGCGAAATCCATGCCGATCCAGACCCAGTTGATCCAGCTCAGCCGGCCGATCCGGGGGCCGACGTCACGGAAGCCGTCGAGCGCGGGGCGGCCGTTGAGGATGGTCCAGCGGGCCAGTTCCATCTGCACCCACACCTTGACCCCGGTCGAGACGATCACCAGCCACAGCAACGCGAACCCGGCCTTCGCGCCGAGCGAGGTGGTGGTGATCAGTTCACCTGAGCCGACGACGGCAGCGGACAGTACAAGACCGGGGCCGAGCTTGCGCAGCCGGTCGCGGAAGGTCTCGGGGGCGGGGCGGGCGTCTTCGGCGCGCAGAGCGTACGGATCGGCCTGCGCGGGCGGGGGTGCGGTGGTCGTCACGGGGGTGTTCCTTTGCTGATTCCGGCGCCGTCGCCGGAGCGGAGGGGAGAGAAGCGGAACAAGGGGGACGGAGAGAACCGGGGACGGGGAGAAGAGCCGCGGAGAAGGGGTGCGGCGAGGGGGACGGAAGACCGACGGGTCGGTCGGAGGCCGGCCCGGGTCAGCCCACCGCGTGCTGCGGGGGCTCTCCGGCGAGGACGCGGACGATGTCCTCGGCGACCATCAGTCCCATCGCGCGGTTGGCCTGGGGAGTGCAGGCGGCCATGTGGGAGGTGAGGGTCACGTTGGGCGCGGTGCGCAGCACGTGGCCGGCCGGGAGGGGTTCCACCGCGAAGGCGTCGAGCGCGGCGGCGGCCAGCCGGCCGGAGTGCAGGGCCTCGGCCAGCGCGTCGCTGTCGACGAGCCCGCCACGGGCGGCGTTGACCACGATCGCGCCGGGCTTCATGGCAGCCAGCCGGGCGGCGTTCAGCAGGGGCTCTCCGGCGGGCGGGAGGTGCAGGGTGACGATGTCGGCCCGGGACAGCGCCGCGTCGAGCGGGACCGGTTCGGCCCCTGCCGTGGATACCGCGTCGTCGGGGACGTGCGGGTCGTGCGCGAGTACGCGCATGCCGAACGCCCGCGCGTAGCCGCCGACGAGACGGCC
This sequence comes from Streptomyces sp. NBC_01775, assembly GCF_035917675.1. NCBI lineage: Bacteria > Bacillati > Actinomycetota > Actinomycetes > Kitasatosporales > Streptomycetaceae > Streptomyces > Streptomyces sp. NBC_01775. The sequence continues at coordinate 1,715,610 of NZ_CP109104.1, forward strand.
GATCCGGCCGAAGCCCACGAGGCCCAGGCACCTGCCGTACAGCTCGGGGCCGAAGAGCTTGGGCCAGCGCCCCTCGGCCACCGCGGTGTGCGAGGCGGTGATGCGACGGGCGGCGTCGAGGATGAGGCCGAAGGTGTACTCGGCCACGGCACGGGAGTTGGAGCCGGGTGCGCAGACGACGGGGATCCCCCGGTCGCGGGCGGCGTCGAGGTCGATCGTGTCGGTGCCCACGCCGTGCTTGGCGATGACCTTCAGGCGCGGCGCCGCGTCCATGACCTCGGCGGTGACCGGGTCCATGCCGGCGACGAGCGCGTCGGCGCCGGATATCCGCTCCAGCAGCTCGTGGTACGGCAGCGCGTCGTCCTGGTAGGGGCGGACCGGTCCCGCGCCGCTCTCGGCGAGCAGCGTCCACGGGTCCGGCGAGTGCCGTGCGAAGGTCGGCGTGGTGATGAGGGTGGTGCGCCCCGGGGAGGTCATGCGCCGGTGTTCCGGTCCGTGGTGCTCCGGGCGGTGTCGAGGTGTGCGGCGGCGGCCTGCTGGAGGTGGACGACGTCGGCCGCGACGCTGGCGAAGGTGAAGCCCTCGTCGAGGCGGCGGGCGGCGCTCGCGCCGTCGGCGTTGTGGATGCCGGCGGCGATCCCCGCGGCCTCGGCGGCCTCGCGGATCCGCGCCAGGGCCGCCTCGAACTCCTCGGCCAGGTCCGGGTCCGTCGAGGTCCGGCCGCCGAGGGCGAGGCGCAGGTCGGAGGGGCCCACGTAGATGCCGTCGAGGCCGGGGGTGGCGCAGATCTCCTCGACGTTGGCGAGCCCGTCGGCTGTTTCGATCATGGCGAGGACGGCGGTCTGCTCGTGGGTGCCGGCCGGGTCGGGGCCGATCCGCAGCTGCGCCCGCATGGGCCCGTACGAGCGGCGGCCGTGCGGCGGATAGCGCACGGCGGCGACCGCGTCGGCGGCGTCCCGCGCGGTGTCGATGAGCGGCACGATGACGGCGGCGGCCCCGGCGTCGAGGGCGCGGCCTATGTACGTGATGTCGTTGGCCTCGACGCGGACCAGGCCGACGGCGGTGGAGCCCCGGGTGTCGGTGGCGATGAGGTTGTTGAGGAGACCTTGGTAGCCGAAGAGGCCGTGCTGGGCGTCGAAGGCGAGGTAGTCGTATCCGAGCCGGGCGAGGCGTTCGGCGGCGACGGGTGAGTCGAGCAACGACCAGTAGCCGATGAGGCGCTGGCGGTCGCGCAGGGCGGCGGTGAAGTGCGCGGCGGTGGTCATGACGGGTTCTCCGGACGGGGAGGGCGGGAAGGGAGGGGAAGAGCGGAGACGGCGGGGGAACGGGGCCGTTGGGCCGGGGTCAGCGGTTGTAGGCGGGCATCGGGCCGCGCAGCGTGGCGCCGACCGCGTCGCACGCGGCGGTCACGTCCGTGGGCAGCGGGCCGGCCTGCGCGGCGGCGATGTTGGCCCGCAGGTGGTCGACCTTGGAGCCGCCGAGGAGGAGTGCGTCGGTGGAGGGCCGCTCCAGCAGCCAGCGCAGGGCGATTTCGGTGAGCGGGATGCCCGCCTCGTCGGCGACGGCGGCCAGTTGCCCCACAGCGGTGAACAGGTCCTCCTGCCAGTATCGCTGCTTGTACATCCGGGCGAGCTTCGAGTCGCCGAAGCGGCCGGTGGCAGGGTGCGCGTCGAAGCGGTGCCGGCCGGTGAGGAGGCCGCCGCCGAGCGGGTTGTAGACCATGGTGCGCAGCTCGCTGACGGCCGCGTACTCGACGTATTCCTCCTCGATCCTGCGGGCGAGGAGGTTGTGCAACTGCTGGGCGACGACGGGGCGCGGCGCGCCGGTCTCATCGGCGACGCGGGTCAGCTCCGAGATCTGCCAGGCGGCGTAGTTGGAGACCCCCAGCGCGCGGATCTTCCCCTCGGCCACGAACTCCGCGACGGTCGCCAGCGTCTCGGCCGGCGGCGTACGGCGGTCGGGCTGGTGGAGGTAGAAGAGGTCCACGTGATCGGTGCCGAGCCGCTTGAGGCTGCCTTCGAGAGCGGCGCGCAGCCCGGCCGGGGAGAGGGGAGGGTGCTCGCCCTGGTCGGGGTGGGGGATGCCGGCCTTGGTGGCGAGCACGATCCGGTCACGCCGTCGGGGCAGCACTTCGGCGAGGATCCGCTCGCTCTCGCCGCCCGCGTAGCCGTTGGCGGTGTCGACGCCGGTGATACCCGCGTCGAGGGCGGCGTCCAGCATCGCTGCGGCGCCGTCGCGATCGACGGTGTCGCCGAACGTCATGGTGCCCAGGACCAGTCGGGACAGGGGTACGGGGACGGTGGGCAGAGCGATGCTCTGAGGGCCGGGACGGGTGCCGGTGCTCACGAGCGGTTCCTTCCGGTACGGGGGCCGTGCCGTGCGCCGCCCGCCCCTCGGGTGGTTGGCGACGGTCGTTGTCGCGTGGGGCACGCTTGCATGGGCTGCGCGTTTCGCGCAAGAGTCTCGCGCGAATCGCGCAGACTGTGCCATCATCGGGCCTCATCGGCACCGCGGCCCCCCAGGTGTCTGCGTGCCGTGTGCACGTCCCTTGCGGGCTCGGTGCGTGTGCGCTTCCCCGCGCGCGGGGCTCGCGTGCGCACAACCCCCACGGGGCTTGAAGGAGGTTCTCGTGTGCCCTTGGAACGGCACGTCGTCGGTTGTGGCGCTCGCCGACGACCTGTCCGGAGCGGCTGAGGTGGCCGCGCTGCTCCGGATGCCCGCCCGGCTGGCGCTGGACCCGTCGGGCGTACGGGCACCCCGGGCCGCCGGTGAGGCCGTGGTCGCGGACCTCGACTCGCGCCAGACGGACGGTGACGCCGCGGCTGCGGCCGTGCGTGCGGTGCTGGCCAGAACAGGGGGCGTCGGCTCGCCCCCGCGGAGGGCCGCGCACACCGCCGAAGCACCGAGCGGGCCGAGCGAGCTGAGCGGGCGGGTCCTCTGGTACAAGAAGTCCGACTCGCTGCTGCGGGGACATGTGGGAGCCGAGGCCGTCGCGTTCGCGGAGGGGGCCGAGGCCGTCGTGGTGGCCATGGCCCTGCCCGCCGGGGGGCGGGTGGTGCGCGAAGGCGTGCTCCACATCGGGGGCGTACCGCTGCACGAGAGCGACGCCTGGCGCGCCGAGGGGCGCCCGGCGCCCCGCTCCTTGGCCGAGGCCCTCGCGCCACTGCCCACCGCCGGCCTCCCGGTCGAGTCCGTACGGCAGGGAGTCCGCGGCCTTGCCGACCGGCTGAAGGCCGTGGCCGCGCGCGGGCTCCACCCCGTGTGCGACGCCGAGACCGATGCGGACCTGACGGTGATCGCCGAGGCCGCGCTCTCGCTCGGGCCGGGGTACCGGCTGTTGGGAAGCGGCGGGCTGGCGGCGTCCCTCGGCCGGCTCATCGGAACGGGCACGGTCGCCGAAACCGACACGGTCGCCGGAACGGGCACGGTCGCCGGAACAGGCGCGGCCGTCGGAATCGGCACGGTCGCCGGAACAGGCACGGTCGCGCTGGAGGAAGCCGTCCCCGCCGCTCCGCGCCCCCTGCTCGTCGTCGCCGGAAGCGCGGAGCCCGTGGTGGGCACGCAGGTCGCACAGCTGGTGGCGGGCGGAGCGCGGCATGTGGTGCTGGCACCCCGGACGCTGACCTGCGGGGAGCCCGTACCGCTGCCGCCCCTCAGCGCCGACGCCGTCACCGTGGTCTCGATCGACGGGACCGGCGGGATCCGCCCGGACCGGGCACGGCGGCTGGTGAACGGGCTGGCGCGAGCGGTGGCGGCCCTGCCCGGACGTCCGGACCTGGTGCTCACCGGAGGAGAGACCGCCCGTCGCGTGCTCGACGCCGTGGGGATCACGACGCTGCGGCCGGTCGGGGAGATCCACCACGGCGCCGTGCACTGCCGGACCGCCGACGGGCGGTCGGTCGTCACCCGCCCGGGCAGCTTCGGGGGCCCTGACTCCCTTCTCCGGATCGCGACCGCACTCCGGCCCCGGCTCCAGCCCCCGTCCCCATCCCCGCCGTCGCCGACTTCCCCGCCGTCCCCATCGCCGCCGCCCACGCCCCCAACCGCACTCCCACATCAAGGAGTTACACAGTGAACGCGCAGCAGCCCCTCCCCCTGATCGGTCTCACCATGGGTGACGGCACCGGCGTCGGGCCCGAGGTGATCGTGCCGGCGGTGCTGGACACCGGGACACTGGGCCGGTGCCGGCCCGTGGTGATCGGTGACGCCGCCCGGCTGCGGGAGGCGGCGGGGGTACTCGGCACCGACTGCGAGGTCGTGGCCGTGGAATCGCCTGCCGAGGCCGAGTTCACCCCCCGCCGGATCAACGTCGTCGATCTCGGACTGCTGCCCGCCGGCCTGCCGTGGGGCACGCTGTCCGCCGAGGCGGGCAACGCCGCGTACGAGTACGTCAAGCGCGCCGCGGAACTGGCGGTGGCGGGCGAGATCGACGGAATCTGCACCGCGCCGCTCAACAAGGAGGCGCTGCACGCCGCCGGGCACCTCTACCCCGGCCACACCGAACTGCTGGCCCACCTCACCGGGGTCGAGGAGGTGTCGATGATGCTGTCCACCGAGAAGGTGAAGGTCATTCACGTCACCACGCACATCGGTCTGATCGACGCGGTGCGGCGGATCGAGCCGGGGCTGGTCGAGCGGACCGTGCGCCGCGGCCACGAGGCCCTGGTCCGGGCCGGCCGGCCGAACCCCGTCATCGGTGTCTGCGGCATCAACCCGCACGCCGGCGAGAACGGGCTGTTCGGCTACGGCGAGGAGGAGGAGAAGATCGTGCCGGCGCTGGAGAAGCTGCGCGAGGCAGGCATCGACGCACGCGGCCCGCTCCCCGCCGACACCGCCTTCTTCCTGGCCTCCCGCGGCGACTACGACCTCATCGTGGCGATGTACCACGACCAGGGCCACGGGCCGGTGAAGGTGCTCGGCATCGAGGCGGGGGTCAACCTCACCGTCGGCCTCCCGGTGATCCGCACCTCCGTGGACCACGGCACCGCCTTCGACATCGCCGGTACGGGCAAGGCCGAGGCCGGTAGCATGATCGAGGCGCTGCGGCAGGCCGCGCACATGTCCACCGCCGGCTGAACCCACGTACCGCGAAGGACACTTGATCGCGAAGGACACTTGATGCAGCCCATAGGATCCCAGGACCGGCGCGAGGAGATCCTGCGACTCGCCACCACCACGGGCCTGGCCGGCGTCGAGGAGCTGTCGCAGCACTTCGGCGTGACCGCCTCCACCATCCGCCGTGACCTCGCCCGGCTCACCGCCGACGGCCGGCTCGCCCGCACGTACGGCGGGGCGATGGCGCTCACCGCGCATCCCGAGTCGTCACTGCGGCAGCGCACGGGTGAGGCGTACGCACAGAAACGGGCGATCGCCCGGTGGGCGGCGGGGCGGGTGCAGCCGGGTGAGACGGTGCTGCTGGACGCCGGGTCGACGGTGGGTGCGCTGGCGCACGAGCTGCGCACGGTGAAGGACCTCACCGTGGCCACGACCGGGCTGACAGCGCTGCACGTGCTGGCGGATGTCGAGACCCTCCACGTGGAGTGCCTGGGCGGGACGCTGCGTCCGCTCAGCCAGGCGTTCGTGGGCCCGCTGACCGAGGCGGCCCTGGAGCGGATGACGTTCGACCGGGTCTTCCTCTCCGCGGACGGCGTGACGGCGGACGGCGGGATCTGTGAGGCGGATCTGCGGCAGACCCGGCTCAAGGAGCTGATGGCCCGCCGCGCCACGCACACCTACGTCCTCGCTCACGCGGCGAAGCTGGGCCGGGCCCCCTTCCACGCGTGGGCCACCCTGCCGTCCGGCTGGACGCTGGTCACGGACTGGGAGGCGGCCCCCGCGCAGGAGAAGGCGTTCACCGAGCGCGGTGTACGGGTGGTGCGGGCCGAGCCGGTCGAAGAGCTGGTGCCGACGCCCGGCTCCCCCGGGCCCTGAGCGCCCTGTCGGTGCGGGCCGGCGGGGTGTCGATACGGACCGGCGGGCTGTTCGTGCGGGCGGGCCCGACAGCGCAGCAGTGTCGACCAGCAGAAGTGTCGGCCAGGAGCACCGTGCCGCCCGCCGGGCACATCCGGCGGGCGGCACGTTCGGTCCGAGTGCCGAACCGCTATTTCTGAAGCTGTGAGGCAGCCTCACAGTCCTTCGCGCCTCGACAGCTCTTCAGCGCGGTCAGCGTCTTGTGCAGGGAGGTCCGCTGTTTCTCCGACATGTCCCTTGCCCGGTTCTTGAGCTGGTGGGGGTCGGTGTCGGTCCGGTAGTACTCCCGGTCTCCCCCGGCGTATTCGACGTAGAGCTCCTTCGAGGTACGGAGCGCCTCGTAGTCGGGCGGATTGCCGCTGTTGTCGGGAGCCGCGTCCGGATCAGCCTTCTTGGACTTCGCACGATGGTGCTCGACAAGCGCGGCCTGGCGCCATCGGTCGGGCTTTTGTCCCCGCAGCAGACCGGCGAGGCTCCGCCCGTCGACGGTCGAAGCCGGCTTCTCCCCCGCCAGGTCCTGGAAGGTCGGGCTGAGATCGGTGTTCTCGGCCAGCTGCGAGATCTTCTTGCCTTCCGGCACGCCAGGGCCCGTGACCATCAGGGGCACCTTGATGTCGGTGTCATAGGCGGTCTGCTTGCCCGGCCTGAGCCGGTGCTCACCCATGTGGAAGCCGTTGTCCGACCCGAACACGAAGTACGTGTCGTCCGCCAGCCCCTTCTTTTTCAGCTGGTCCTGAAGACGGCCGACCATGTCGTCCACCGCCTGGACGGAGCGCACCCGCTTGGCGAACTTCCGGTCGATCTCCGCCTTGTCCTCGGGGGTCAGGGGCTTGATGGACTTCTGCCACTTCGGGGCGGGCGTGGGCGCCTTGTCGAACGCGGCGGTCCGCGGTGCCTTGAGGTTCTGGAAGGTGTTCTCATCGCGGGGCGCGGGGGTTGCCGGGCCGTGCGGAGCGAAGGTGGCCACTTCCAGTATGAAGGGCTTCTTCGATTTCTCCGAGGTGTTCACGAAGGAGGCTGCCTTGTCGGACAGCACGTCCGTCAGGTAGTCCTTCGGGGCGCTGCCGTACGGGACGACCTTGCCGTTCTCGTTGAGGTCGTAGTCGAACTCCTTGTATCCGTCGCCGGCGACATCCCATTCGTCCCAGCCGGTCGGCACGTGGGAGGCGGAGGCAACGGCAGAGGCACCGCGCCCGGCGACGCCGTCAGCGGCAGCGTCCAGCTGACGCTTGCCGCCCTTCCCCTGCTTGCCCTGCCGGACTGCTCCCTGCCGGACGCCCTTCGAGCCTCCCTTGCGGACTCCCTTGTCCTTCTTGCCGTCCGGCCAGTAACCGTTGAGGTACTTGCCCATGAAACCGGTCCGGTAGCCGGCGTCCTGAAGGGCGGAACCGAAGCACCTCTTCGCGTTGCCGTTCTTCTTGAAGGCTCCGTACCCGCCGTCTTCACCGCTGTTCGTGAAGACTCCGGTGTTGTGCGGATACTGGCCCGTGAGGATCGACGAACGGGAGGGACAGCACAGCGAGTCGGTGGCGAAGAAGTTCGTAAAACTTGCGCCCTCTTCTTTCATCTTCCGCACGTGCGGCATGTACTTCACGAGATTTTCCGAGAAGTCATCGGTGAGGACGTAGACGATGTTGGGCTTCGATCTCTTCGCGACACCTTCGGACGACGCCATTTCTTGATCCGCCCGGCTCGCGACCGACTCTCCGGAACACGAGCCCAGCAACGCCGCGGCCAGGACGGCGCACAATCCGGCCACAGCCCTGCGGCGGTGACGTGAGACGAGCATGAGCGATTCCTCCATTGTGCGGGTGCAGGAGATTTCGACCATGCTAGGAGGGCCATTCGAATTCAGCGAGGGATGGCGATATTATTCCGGATTTCCCGCAGCGGACCCGGAATAAGTCTCCGGCGCGAGGCGAAGGGATTAACGCCATCTGAGGCCGGCCGACTGGAGGACGCGCCGGATTGAATACCGACAGTCCATTGGTCTTGGAGACCGACCGCTGGTCTTGACCAGGCACGGCCGATGGCCACAAGCGCGAAGCCCGCCGCTTCCGCGCACACGGTAATCGACGGCGGGCGGGGCCACGCGGCCGATACGGCCGACGCAGCCCTCCAACTGCCCCCGTCAAGGCGGTTCAACCGCTCGCCAGGACGGTTCAACCTGCCACCGGTTGAACTCAGCCGACCGAGAGGCCGAGGTCGGTCACGTACCAGCCGTTCGCCACACGGGATACCTTGACCTGGACGTCGACCTGCCCCTTTTCCACTCCCTGGGAGTTGGAGACGACGATGGCGTTGAGGGACTGTCCGTCGACGGTGATCCGCTCTCCGTCGACCTTCGCCGTCGAACCCGACGGCCGGACCGCGCCGACGTTCACCTGCGGAGGATTGCGCGGCTGTTCAGGGGTGAACGTGGTGTGGAAACGGCTCAGCCGCTTCTTCGCCTCCTTCGCCTCTGCCTCGTTCTTGCCACACTTCCCCACGGCCTTCGGCTCCGCGTCCGAGGTGCCGCCGGGCGATACCACCATGACCTCGCACGCCTCGTCGGGCTTGTTCTCGACGACCGCTGTCACCCACCGGGTGACAGCCTCCTGCGCGGAGGACGCCTTGCCGAACTTCCCCTGTCCCGCCCCAGGCCGAGCCTTCGAGGAACCGGCGTCCCGCGACGAATCCTCCGCGGCCTTGGTGCGTGAGGGCTTCGCCTTCCCGGAGTCGTCCTTCTTGTCATCCGTGCAACCGGACACGAACGGCGCGACTGCCACCAGGCAGGTACCGGCGACCAAGCCGACCGCCCTCTTCTTCGAATTTCGTGATGCCATGCCTTCACACTCTCTCGCTGAACTCGCTCGCTGTACGCCCTCGCACGGGCGTCGGGCCCCCCGCACGGGCGCGCCGACGCGATCTCAGCTCATGAACCTGAGTGAGTCGCGGCGGGGGCCGGTCCTCCAAGTCATGGTCTGCGACGTTGAGTTCGGCAGCGTGCCCGTCCGCCGATACCACGGACACGGCGGCTTCCCGGTTCATGACATAGCTGACATGACGTAGCTGACAGTGGTGCGGGTGTCGACGTCCCTGACGGGGATGCGGGCCGCGGTCGGTCAACGGGTAAGGGCCGGTCAGCGCGTCATACGGGGATCCTGGCGTCCCGTGGCAGCCGTCAGCCAGTCCCGGCGCATCAGGGGCAGGGTCTGCTCCACGGCACAGGTGTCCGTGACAGGTAGCCATACCTCGAAGCGTGCGCCGGGCTGCCCGTCCGGGCGATCCTGTACGGCGATCCGGCCTTGGTGCAAGGTGATCTGCTGGGCGACCAGAGTCAGCCCGAGGCCGGAGCCGGGGCTGTTGGGGCCTCGGCGGAAGCGTTCGAAGACCTCTTCGCGCCGCGCGGCGGGGATACCGGGCCCGCGATCGTCCACAGTGAGCAGCGCTGCCGGACGGTGCGGGTCGCCGGAGGGGTGCAGAGTCACTTCGATGCGGGCGTGACCACTCTCCGTGCGGCCGTGTGTCCAGGCGTTGGCCAGCAGGTTGTCCACGGCAGAGCGCAGCCCCTGCTCCCAGCCCTGGACCAGCAGTCCCGAGGTGACACGTACGGACACCGCGACGTCCGGGTGTGCGCGGCGCAGGTCGGAGACCGCGTCCTCCACCACCTCGGCCAGGTCCAGAGGCGTGAACGAGTCCGCCTCGACCAGGTCGCCCTGGCCGAGAGTCTTGAGCATCACCAGCAGCCCGAGCAGCCGGGTGTGTTCACGCCCCAGATCATCCAGCACCTCGGCCCGGTCGACGGCGTTCAGATCGGCGTGCGCGGTGAGGATGTCGAGGTTGGTCCGCATGCTCATCAGCGGAGTACGCAGCTCGTGGGAGGCAGCCGCGGTGAACGAGCGAGCCGTGGCCAGTGCCTCGCTGGTGCGGGCCACCTGTTCGTCGTAGCGGGCGAACACGGTCTGCACCGTGTGGGCCAGGTCGTCGACCTCGGTGATACGGGTCGGCGTGTGCTCCAGGCGCGTGGCGCTGTTCCTGGGGTCCAGGCCGCTGGTGCGGCGCTGGAGTCGTCGTAGCGGGAAGACCGCCCGGGCGGAGATCGCCCAGGCGATGACTCCGGCCGACGGCGCGGCCAGCAGCGTGACCATCACGACGCGCTTGCGTACCAAGGACAGCTCCGCCTGGTAGGCGCTGTCCGGGGCGAAGATCCACAGATTCGGCTCGCTCCCCTCCTCCGCGGTGTAGACGCGTCGCGACAGCACGTGCCAGGTCTTGCCGCCGGAATTCACGGTGACCAGGAGCGGAGCACGGTCGGGCAGCCGGACGGCGCTGTCGGGCTGCGGACCGGCCGAGAGCGTGCCGTCCGGGCCGGTCAGCCGGATCCCCATGTCCCGTGCGGAATCGACCAGCCGCCGCCGGGAGTTTTCGGCGACGACCGGCTGATCGTCCTCGCGGGCGTGCAGGAACCTGTTGGCGTTCACGGCGACGGCTGTCGCACGGGCGCGCAGTTGTGCCTTCTGGTGCGCGCGCAGGTCGTTGGAGACCAGGTGCAGCAGCAGCCAACTGACGGCCAGGACGAGAAGGGGGACACTCACGCCCACTGCGAGCGCGAGGCGGGTGGACAGCCGTATACCCCTCCCCCTCACGCCCCTCCCCCGTACGACCCGTCCGCCCGGTCCGCCCGGTCCGCCCGGTCCGCCCGCAGGACGAAGCCGACCCCGCGCACGGTGTGCAGCAGCCGGGGGCGTCCGTCGGCTTCCAGCTTGCGTCGCAGATAGCTGACGAAGGTGTCCACCACGTCCGTGCGCACCTGGAAGTCGTAGCCCCACACCCGGTCCATCAACTGGTCGCGGGTCAGGACGATCCCGGCGTTGCGGGCCAGGACCTCCAGCAGCTCGAACTCGCGACGCGTCAGGTTCAGCCGCCGGTGGCCCACGGACGCCTCGCGGGTGGCCGGCTCCAGCACCAGGGCGCCAACTCGTACCTGGTCGAGGTCGGTTGGCGGGCGGCGGCGCAGCAGGGCGCGCAACCGCAGCTCCAGCTCCTGCAAGGCGAAGGGTTTGACCAGGTAGTCGTCTCCGCCCGCTTGCAGCCCGGCGACCCGGTCCTCGACCTCGTCCAGGGCTGAGAGCATCAGCACCGGCACGTCGTCACCGGCGTCGCGCAGGGTGCGGCACACGTCGATACCGCTCAGGTCGGGCATGCAGATGTCCAGTACGACGATGTCGGGGTGGTCGGCGTGCAGTACGTCGAGCGCGGCGTGGCCGCCGTCGGCCAGCGTCACTCTGAAGCCGCTGAGCTGTAGTCCTCTCTCCAGTGAGCGCCGGGTGGCCTCGTCGTCATCGGCTACGAGCACCCGTCCGGCCCTACCGGTCATGCGTCCCTCCGCTCGATGGTCGTGGGCAAGCCTCGGCCGGCCGTTCCGGGGCACGATGCTATGCGGCGTGGGGCCCCTCCGCTCATGGGGCCACTGGCGACAGCGGCACCGGGCCGAGAACACCGGCGGGCTGTTGGTGCAGAAGCAGGGCGACGGCGCCGAGAGCGGCACCCACGTCGCCGAGAGCGGCCGTGCGCACACGGGGCGGTGTCCGCGAACCTCGGCAGGTCATGTTCGCGTCCAACTCCCGCCGCAGCGGGTCCATCAGAGCCGGACCGGTGTCGGCCAGCTCGCCGCCCAGGACGATGACGCCGGGGCCGAAGGCGTTGCTCAGGTCGGCCAGCACCTTGCCGACATGGGCGCCGGCCCGTGCCAGCACCGAGCGCGCGGCCCGGTCGCCCGCGTCCAGCGCGGCCACCAGTTGCGGCACGTCCGTGGCGGACCCGTGGGCGTCGAGCACGGCCCCGATCGATGCCACGGTCTCCAGGCATCCCACGCGACCGCATACGCAAGGCGCGCCGTCCGGGTCGACGGTGATGTGGCCGAACTGCCCCGACATCCCGTGGGCGCCACGGTGCAGCGCTCCGCCCACCATGAGGCCGCCTCCGACGCTGTGTGACAGACACAGGTACAGGACGTCCTGCTCGTCCACGGCCGCGCCCCACGTCCGCTCGGCGAGCGTGGCCAGCCGGGTGTTGCTGTCGAGGCAGGCCCGCATGCCGAACCTCTCGCTCACCAGCGCCGACACGGCGCTCCGGCGGTGCGCACCGGGTGAGTCGTCCTCCGGCGGGCCGACCGGGGCGGTCACCCCCACGCCGATGCCGTTGAGCGCGTCCAGCCGCAAGTCGCCACCGGTCAGTGTGCGGGTCAGCCGTCGTGCGACGTCGACACGCTCCTCCCACGACGCTTCGGGGCCGTGCGGCTCCCTCGTGCTGCTGATGCTCCCGTGTGCCGTGGTCAACGCCGCCACCCGTACCGCCTGCCGCGCGAAGTCGATACCGATCAGGTCGGCGGCCCCGGCGTTCAAGGACAGCCTCTCCGCCGGGCGGCCCCGCTTGCGGCCCTCGGCCTTCGGTACGGAAGCGATCACGGCGCCGCTGTCCCTGAGTGAGCCGACCACGTCGTAGAGCGTGGTGCGCGACAAGCCGCAGAGATTTCCCAAGTCGCCCCGGGTCAGCGGCCCGTGGCTGCGCAGCAGCCCCAGGACCAGATCCTCGTGCGTTCTCCGTGACCGCGACGTCCGGCCTCGTTGGCGCGCTGTCCGCGGAGCCAGGGGGGAGCGCGTGATGGCTGTCGTTGTTGACCGGGCGTGCCCCTCCGGGGGACGCAGTACCTGTCGGCTTGGCATGGGGGGAAGTTAGGAGCTGTTCTTGTGAGATCTCTGTGAGATCCCTCGGCGCTCAGTAGCGGGGCCGCGGAATCTCCACGCGTCACCGCCGGCAGCTCGCCGAAGCGGACAGCGGCCCAAGGGTGCAGCCCCTCGCTCCCGGCTCTGGCCGGGTGCCGCTGGAGTCCGGCAAGGGTGATCAGTCATGGCGCTGCTCTTCCTTGTCTTTCCTGGAAGCGTTTCGCGCTCGTCGTTCCTGGAAGCGTTTCGCGCCAGCGTGGCACGAGCGACCGACACCCGTTCAGGGAAGGCTGACGGAGCGACCGGTCCCACACGATCTCGCCGCCGGCGGAGGGCGCGGGCTGCCGCGTCGTCACCGAAGGGGTGCCCCGCCTCCTCGCTGGGTTCAGCGCGCGGCGCAGCGCAGCAGCGTCACGGAGTGTGCCGTGAACGTCCAGCTGAATTCCTGGGAGCGCAGTACTGCCTTCGTCTTCTCGATACCGACGGCGTGCGGGTGCCGGGCATCGTTGAAGTCGTCGTAGCTGTCTCCGGACACCACGGAGACCTCCACCGAGCCGGCGTGGCGGAACTGCTCCGGTTGGATCCGAGCCTTGATGTCCTTGTCCGGTGAGCGGTTGACCACGACGATGCCCAGCGCACCGTCGTCATCGATGGCCGCCGTCGCCGTCAACGCGGAGTAGGACGAGCCCAGCACCGTCTCTCGCGCCGACACCTTCACGTTGTCCCGTACCCCGGTCTCCACCGCGTGGCCCCCTCCGTGGAAGAAACCGCGCAACTGCTCGCGCACGAGCGCGTCAGGGGTGCGGATGAAGCCGGGAGCGCCGCCCAGCAGGGTCCGGGACACACCGGGCCTCTCACCGATCAGGTCGTTGCCGGCCGTCCACGGGATCCCGGCAGCGGTGAACCGGGCCCATTGGGAAGCCATGTAGAGGGCGTGCGACATCGCGTACGCGTACTCGGGGTACGCCTTCGTGTTCCGCTTTCCCCCGAAGAACAGTGCCCCGCATTCGGAGACGGCGACATACGCGTCGTCCTTGCCGTACTTACGCACGTCGGCCTGTAGGTCGGTGACCATTTTACCGGCGGCGAGCTCGCCGATCATCTGGAAGTCGTGACCCGCGCGCTTGTCCGGGAAGCTGGAGATCTTCAGGTCACGGGAGAAATCGGTGTACGGGTGGATGCTCACGCCGTCGTATTCGTCGGCGTGGCCATGCTTCGCCATGAGCCGGGGAAAGCTCAATGCGGTCGTGTACTCGCCCGAGTCGATGGAGGCCCAGCACGCCAGCACGTCGATCGTCGCGTCGGCGGCCTTCATCGCCTTGTAGAAGTCCACGAATCCGGCGTGCGGTCCCGAATCGTAGTCGACGGTGATCTTCGCGCCTTCGGGCGGAATGCGCCCGTGCCGGCCGTCACCGAAACAGATGGTTCCGCTGCCCGGCTCGAAGGTGTACACACGGTCCCTGGCGTTCGCCGAGGAGAGGTCGTCGACCTGGTGCCAGGACACTCGGTTGACATGGACGGCCTGGCTCTCGGGGACCACGGGCGGATACCGGACGGTGAAGGTCTGGTCGGGCTCGCCGTCGCTCACCCCCGCCTCGGGACGGTGATCGGCCGGTTTCGCGGCCGGTTGCCTCCTCTGCCGCTGCGTACCTCCGAAGGCGTACTGCCGCAAGGCTGTCTTGTCGTCGGCGCTCATCCAGTAGCGCTGGTGCTTGCCGAAGAGTTCGTTGCCGATCTCCCAGTGCCGCACCCGGTAGGGCTCCGGATGGCCGTTCTCGGCCCGCAGATCACCCCATTTTGTGCCCTCCGGGGCATTCATGTACGCGACCCAGTCCGCGATCTCATCCGGCGTCGAGCCGACGAACGGCGCCATGATCTGCGGGGTGAGATCGGCTGCCTTGACGAACGCCATGTATTCGTCCGGCCCGTACCCGCTGTCCACCGGCGCACCCTGCTTGCCCTCGACCTGCCCGGTACGGTCCGCCTGGGGGCCTATGGCGCCTTGCCAGTTGAACAAGTTGGAGGACGTTCCTCCCGGATAGCGCACGAGCCCGACGCCGCTTTGCTTCACCTTTTTGACGACGTCCGGGTCCGGGGCGTTCTCCTTGGCGTCCCACATGCCGAAGCCGTCGTCGTACCACTTGGCGCCGTTGACACCCGTCATGAGCGGGCTGACCTTCGGTCCACCGGCACCCGCGTCGATCGCGATGACCGGACCCGACGACGGTGTCTCGTCGTCGCCGCCCGGGATGACGTCGACATCACACCCCACCACGGTGGTGCCCACGGCGAGTGCTGCCGCGCCCTGCAGAAAACCACGGCGCTTGATGCCCATTACGGGTACCTCCTGGGGCGCGAGAAAATCTCGAAAGGAAAAGCGGGAACACCCGCCGTACGGAGCCCGCCGTACGGAACCCCTGCCGTACGGAACCCCGCCGGAGCACGGCGGCCCGGCCATCCGGGCGCGACCGCCGAGAACAACGTCTCCGCGCTCGCCGAATCCGGCGAAGGCGCCCCGCAGAGTCGCGACAGCCGGCCGCGAGAGGAAATCCACCCTGCTGTTCCTCGACGCGCGAGGCGGACCGGCACTGCTCGGCGCCCTCGCGCCTCAGAAGATGGCGGTCGGGCTGACCGGCCCTCCGCCTGGCATCACACGCCGTTCCAGCCGCTGCCCCGGGTAGAGCAGTCCGTCCGTGCCTGACACGCCAACGCGTGAAGGTGCGTCGAGCGCGGATGGTGGTGGGCAACCACCAGCACATCCGCCGTCGCCGCCCGGGACCCGGTATACGCCATCACCTGCTGGACCGGTGACGCATCCGTGGTGGATGGCGCGAAGGGGCCGCTGATGAGCGGCGTCGGCGACCGCCTCCATGTGTCGTGCTTCCATCAGAGGTACTTCCATCAGCTCCGCCCTGTCATCGTTCCGCCGGGGCAGGTCAACGCGACCGCGTCCCCGCTCGCCATCCCGTCGGCATCGGCCAATGACTGTTCATGGCCCACGAAAAGCGGGGAGACTTCTTGAGCAAGCGTCGTCAGTCGCATCTCGCCCGCCGGGGGCCGATCATAGGACGGGCAGTCCCGGATTAATTCACTCTGGCGTCGGAAAATTCTCCGGGCGAACATCGCCCGGAGAAATAGGATGACCCCTGGAAATTCCTTCCTGTCGTCCTTACGATCCGCGAATGAACGAAACACAGTACGAGGCGCATAAAGTCCGAGGGCTTATCCCTCGACATGGACGCGTGTACCGGGCACTGTGCCCCACCATCGGGGGGCACCTCGGCCCGAGCCACCGCGCGGGGTGCGGGGTGCCGGGTGCGGACTGATCGCTCCATGACGCAATTTCGTTCCGGCGGCGCCGGGGACCCGCACTGCGATGTATCGCTCCAGCTCGCCTTCGCCCTGTTGGGCAAGCGCTGGAACGGCCTGATAATCGCCGCGCTCTCCGACGGGCCGACGGGTTTCGCCACGCTGCGCCGCACCGTGTCCGGCATCAGCGAACGTATGCTCACCGACCGCTTGGGCGAGCTGACAGATGCGGGGCTGGCCGTCCGAGAGGTGGAGGCAGGTCCCCCGCCCCGCGTCCGTTACACGCTCACCGCCAACGGCCACGCCCTGCTCCCTGTCCTGGATGTGCTGGCCGCCTGGGCGGCATCCCACCTGTCCGACCACCTCGACGGTGGCGGAGGGTAACGACATCGAGCTCGACCTCGGGGTGCGCGCGATGGAAGTCGCGCAGCAGGTCGGCCGGGGCGAGCCGGCGGCCGATCACGTCGACGCGCAGCGCGTGGCGGCAGGGACGGACGGAGGCGATTGCCCGCGCTTCGGCCCGGAGG
The DNA here is from genome assembly GCF_035917675.1 of Streptomyces sp. NBC_01775. Classification (NCBI taxonomy): domain Bacteria; kingdom Bacillati; phylum Actinomycetota; class Actinomycetes; order Kitasatosporales; family Streptomycetaceae; genus Streptomyces; species Streptomyces sp. NBC_01775. Next base: position 1,732,123 of record NZ_CP109104.1, read on the forward strand.
AGATCGCGGGCGTGAGGCAGGAACGCCTGCCCGTCGACGGTGAGCTCCGCTCCGCGCGCGGTGCGGGCGAACAGCCGCACGCCTAGGATCTTCTCCAGCGTGGCGATCCGTTTGGAGACGGCCTGCTGGGTGATCGACAACTCCGCGGCAGCGTCCTGGAACCGCCCCGCGTCCGTGATGGCCACGAAGGTGCGGACAACATCGAGATCCACGCCCGCGACGCTACGTGCACAACAAATGGTTGTGCCTTCGTGGCGAACCGGTTGTTTGATCTCGCCCTCCACCACTCGCTTTGATGCCGGTGGCCGGCGTGGGGTTGCTCGGATCGGCGAGACGGCGAGGGGTGCGTTGGATATGGCGGGTGGACGGGCGCTGGGGCGGCGGTTCGGGTGGTTGTGGGCGGCGTACGCGGTCAGCTCGTACGGCACAGGGTTCGGTTTCGGTGCGTTTCCCTTGATCGCGGTCCTCGTGCTGGAGTCCGGGCCGACCCAGGTGGCGGCGCTGGCTGCCGCGGGACGGGCCGTGGGAGCCGTGGTGGCGGTGCCGCTCGGCCCGTGGGTGGAGTTCCGCCGCAAGCGGCCGGTCATGGTGGCGATGGATCTGATCCGGTTCGCGGCGTTGATGAGCGTCCCCGCCGCGTTCGCGCTCGGCCGGCTCACCTTCAGCCAGCTCCTCGTCGTCTCCGTCGTCGTCGCCGCGGCCGACATCGCCTTCAAGTCGGCCAGCGGTGCGTATCTGAAGGCGCTCGTGCCACGGGAGGACCTGCTCATCGCGAACGGCCGCTTCGAGTCCACGACGTGGACCGCGACCGCGGTCGGACCGCCGCTCGGCGGGGCCGCGATCGCGGTCTTCGGCCCGGTGACGACCGTGGTTGCCGACGCGGTCAGCTATCTGCTCTCGGCGCTGGGCATCCGCGCCATCGGCGGGAGGGAACCACTCCCCTCGCGGACCGTCACACCGCGGCTGCGAGCACGCGATCTGCTCGAAGGGTGGCGCCACATCCTCGCCCACCCCACGCTGCGCCCGCTGTTCCTCAACTCGATCGTGGTCAACGGCCTGATCATGGCCTCCGGGCCGCTGCTCGCCGTGCTCCTGCTGGACCGCCTCGGGTTCGCGCCCTGGCAGTACGGCCTCGTCTTCGCGGCCCCTTGCGTCGGTGGCCTCGTCGGCTCACGCCTCGCGCACCGGCTCGTGGCGCGGTTCGGGCAGCACAAGGTGTTGCTCACCGCCGGAACGCTGCGCGCGTGCTGGCCTCTCGGGCTGGCGTTCGTCCAGCCAGGTGTCCCGGGGATCGTGCTCGTCATCGCCGTCCAACTCGGCCTGGTGACCTGCTGCGGCGTGTTCAACCCGGTGCTGGCCACCTGCCGGCTCGACCACACCGACCCCGACCGGGTCGCCCGGACCCTGTCCGCCTGGTCGGTCAGCAGCAGCGCTGCCATCGCGGCCCTGACCGCCGTGTGGGGACTGCTCGCCGCCATCACCAGCGCCCGCACCGCGATCGCCGTCGCCGGAGTCCTCCTCCTCACCACCCCGCTGCTGCTCCCGCGCCGCGAGAACGCGCCCCGGAACACGGGGAAACGGGCCGCGAGCCGCACCTGACACGCCGCAGCTCGACAGCGTTCCCGAAGCACACGGCGTGATGCCTCAGCCTTCTTCCAGCACCGGCCGGCAGCAGGTTCCACGCCGGGAACAGATCGCAGGCCGGGTCGCCCGCCCCCGCGCACCCGAAGTCGATCACAGCACTCAGCCTGCCGCCGTCGACCAGCAGATTGCCCGGCATCAGATCGGCGTGCAGCCACACCGGCGGCCCCGCCCATCCGGGCGCCCGCAGCGCGTCCTCCCATACGGCGGCCACGGCGTCGCAGTCGACGCCCTCCTCCGGAATTCCGCGCAGCTGCTCGATCGCCGCCCGGGTCTCCGCGTCGAGCGAGGCGACCGGCCCGCCCCGGTGTGCCTTCGGCGCGGCCGGCAAGGTGATGCTCCGCATCGCCGCCACGAACGCGGCCAGGTCCTCGGCCAGCAGCTCGGGCTCGCTCAGTGCCCCCGCTTCGGGATGCTCGCCTGCCAGCCACCGGTAGACCGACCACGGCCACGAGTACCCCTGCGCCGGCTCCCCGGCTCCGAGCACCTCGGGGATGGGCGTGGGCAGTCGGGGCGCGAGGCGAGGCAGCCACTCCTGCTCCCTCGCCACGTCCTCGGCCCCCTCCCGCCCCAGCGGCAGCCGTACGACCTTGTCGTCGCCCAGCCGGTACACGGCATTGACCGTGCCGCCGGACGGCCACCGCTCCACCACCGGTCCGGCCCACTGGGAAAATTGCCCGGCGATCAACCGCCGTACAAGGCCGTCGTCAATCGGATGCGTACCGGAGTGCGTCCCCCCTGCGCTCATGGGCGTCATCCGAGCACCGGACGCCGACGAGCGTCAACTGCCTTTCCCCCCTGCACCTTCGGCGTGCCGCCTGCTGTACGCCACCCGCTGTCCCGACGGCGGATCACCCAGGTCATCGGACGGGTGACCCGGAACCCCTCCCCCGCCGCCGGCTGATACCGGGCCCGACGCGGGTGCGTTCAGCGGCCGGTGCCGAGGTGCGCGAGGAAGTCGAGCAGCGCGGCGTTGACTTCACCGGGGCGTTCCTGCTGCGTCCAGTGACCGCAGCCCGGCAGTGTGACCTCGGAGTGGAGCCTGGGCGCGGTCTTGCGGAGTGCCGCGCGGATTCTGCTCGCGTCCCCGAGGGACGTGACCATGTCGTGGTCGCCCACGACGTAGAGCGCCGGCACGTCGATGCCGCGGCCCCGGAAAGGCGCGAGGAGTTCGTTGTTGCGTTCGATGTTCCGGTACCAGTTGAGGGGGCCGGTGAAGGCGCGCTCGCCGTGGCGGGCGTAGTCGTCGGCGAAAGCCTGGATGTCCTGCTCGGTGAGCCAGCCCGGCAGGGTGGCGGGCTCCGGCAGGGTGTCCAGGAGAGTCCGGCCCTCGGGGATGATCCACGGGCGGGGCCTGGCGCTTCGCGGGTTGTCGCCGGACGCGCCGAACAGGACACGGCGGAAGGTCCCCGGCAAGTCCTTGGCCAGTTCGGCGTCCGCGACCCCGGGCTGCTGGAAGTAGTTCTGGTAGAAGCCCTCGCCGTACTTGGCGCGGGTGACCGAGGGCGGAGCCATTCCGCCGGGCAGGATCGGCGGGACGCTGAGCCCGGCCACAGCACGCACGACGTCCGGCCGCAGCATGGCCGTCACCCAGGCGACCGGCGCGCCCCAGTCGTGACCCACGACGACCGCCTGCTCCTCCCCCAGCTCCCGCACCAGGCCGATCACGTCGCCGACCAGGTGAAGCAGCGTGTACGACCCGACGTCCTGCGGCTGCTGGCTGCGGGCGTAGCCGCGCTGGTCGGGCGCCACGACCCGGTAGCCGGCCGCAGCGAGCGGGCCGAACTGGTGCCGCCAGGAATACCAGCTCTCGGGCCAGCCGTGCAGCAGCACCACCAGCGGTCCCTCGCCCTGCTCCGCGATGTGCAGCCGGACTCCGTTGACGTCGATGAAGCGGTGGTTGAGCGAGCCGTCCACGGGGCGCCTCTCCTTGGATTCGGCGGACACAGCCGCTACCTTGCCAGCCGCGGGAAGAGCGCGGCCAGTCCCCCCCCTAGAGTCGATATGACAGCCGACCGCTTCGAGTCCGCTCCGCCACGACCTCCCCCGGGCCGGGGGCGTTCCGTCATGGGCGAGCCATGGGGCGGTGGGGGAACAGCACGCGGACGGTGAGGCCGCCGTCGTGGTTCGCCGTCGCGCGGGTGTCCGCGCCATGGGCACGGGCGATCGAGGCGACGATCGAGAGACCCAGGCCCGCGCCGCCGTCCGACGGGTCCTGGCGCCGGCCGCGTTCCTCCGCGCGGCGGAAGGGCTCGAAGAGGCGCGGTACGTCTGCGGACGGCACCTTCGGCCCCGTGTTGGCGACCTCCAGGCCGACCTCACCGACGCGTACGCGGACGGTGCCGCCGGGGTGGTTGTAGCGCAGGCCGTTGGAGACGAGGTTGTGGACGGTGTGTTCGAGGAGGACCGGGTCGCCATCGACGGACAGCGGCTCCGCCGTCTCCACGTGCAGCGTGACGGAGCGCCGTGCCGCTTCGTCACGCAGCCCTTCCGCGCAGCGGGCCGTGATGTCGTGCAGTGCGACCTGCTCGGAGCGTTGCAGCTGCCGGTCGGACACGGCGAGCAGCAGGAGGGACTCGATCAGGCGCTCGCTGTCTTCGGCGTTCTCGATCAGTTTGCGCCGCATGCGGGTGACCTTCTCCGGAGGCGGGTCGTCCGCGAGGCCGATCTCGGCGGCGGCGCGCTGGACGGCGAGTGAGGTGCGCAGTTCGTGTGCGGCGTTGGCCGCGAAGCGCTGGCGGGCCGCGACGAGGTGCTCGATCCTGTCGAGCATCTGGTCGAAGGTGTCGGCCAGTTCCTTGAGTTCGCCGCCGCGGGACTTGAGGTCGAGCCGTTCGTGCAGGTTGGCGCCCGAGAGCTGCCGGGCCCTGGCGGTGATGACGCCGACGGGGTGCAGCACGCGGCCCGCCATCCACCAGGCGAGCGCGGCGAAGACGAGGGTGAAGACGGCCAGGGACACGGCGGAGACGGTCAGCAGGCGGCTCAGCGCCGCGTCGCCCGCGACGTTGCTCACCTCCCTGGTCACATGGATATCCCCGCCGCGGACCAGTCCCTCGGTCCGCGACGGCTGTGCGCGGCCGAAATGGGTGCCCGCGGAGGGCTTCGACATCGGTGTCGCCTTCCTGACCGCCGTGCCGATACGGGAGTCGAGACTCTCCCGCACGAGGAAGTAGACGAGCCCGGTCAGGAGGGTGCCCGCCAGGACCAGCAGTCCGGTGTAGAGGGCGGTGAGACGTGTGCGCTCGCTGTTCCATACGCGGCCCCGTCCGTCGCTGTTCAACGGGCCGCTCCGTCCGGTCCCGGGCCCGGGCCGGACTCCGCGCCGGGTTCTGTGCCGGATCTCGTGTCAGGTTTCGTGCCGGGGTCCGCTTCGAGCCGGTATCCGGAGCCGGGTACCGTCTCGATCAGCGGCGGGTCGCCGAGCTTGGTGCGGAGCTTGGAGAGGGTCACCCGGACCGCGTTCGTGCGGTAGCTGGTGTCCTCCTCCCACACCTGCTCGATCAGATCCTCGCCGCTGACCACCGCGCCGTCGGCCCGCAGCAGCGTCTCCAGCACGGCGAACTCCTTGCGGGACAGGGAGAGATAGCGGCCGTCCCGGCTGACCTGACGCCTGGCGGTGTCCAGAGCCAGCCCCGCCCGTTCCAGTACGGGCGGCAGCGCGGGCTGGGCACGGCGCCCGAGGGCGATGACGCGGGCCAGCAACTCGTCGTACGCGAACGGCTTGCTGAGGTAGTCGTCCGCGCCCAGGCCGAGGCCGGCCACCCGGTCCCGTACGTCTCCGGCGGCGGTCAGCATCAGGATGCGGGTGAGCAGCCGCTGCTGTACGACCCGGCGGCATACCTCGTCGCCGTGCAGCCGAGGCAGGTCGCGGTCGAGGACGAGGACGTCGTACGCGCCGAAGCGGAGCTTGTGCAGCGCGGCTTGGCCGTCGTGTGCCACATCCACGGCGACGGCGTCCCGCCGCAGCCCCTCGGCGATCATCTCGGCCAGAAATTCCTCGTCCTCCACCAACAGCACACGCATGGGCCCCTGTATATCCGAGGAGGGGGTTTCGTCGGTGTAAACGGAATCGCTGAGAGAAACGAAAGGCGCTTCTGCGGGACGTTCATCGCGTTCGTGTTGACCGCACGATCACCGTTGTTCGCGAGGAGACCGCCATGCAGAAGTCGCCCCTGAAGCCGTCGCTGACGCCGTCGCTGAAGCCTGCCGAAGCCGTAACGGAGCGTTCGGGCCGTTCGAGGCGCCGCCGCGTCGCCGCCGTCGCCGCCTGCGTGGCCGTGCTGGGGCTGTTCGGTACGGCGTGCTCCGACGACGGCGACACGAAGTCCAAGAGCTCCGAAGCCGCGGGCAGCGGCAAGACCGACGAGGACAAGCGAGTGGCGTACCACAAGTGTCTGCGCGACAACGGCCTGAAGGTGGGCGAGGCCAAGCCGGGCCAGGACGAGCGGGGCGTGTCCATCGGCGCCGACGACAAGGCGTCGGCGGAGAAGGCGATGAAGGCGTGCAGGGACAAGGCGCCGAACGGCGGCGCGGGCAAAAAGCTGTCGCAGGCCGACAAGGACAAGGCGCTCAAGTTCGCCAAGTGCATGCGCGAGAACGGCTACAACATGCCCGACCCCGAGTTCAAGGGCGGCATGCAGAAGCCCAGGAAGGCGCCCCAGGGCGAGGAGAGGCAGAAGTTCGAGAAGGCCAACAAGGCCTGTGCGGGCCTGAGCCGGTGAAGCGCTCGCGGCTGAAGCGAAGCACTGTACTGCTGGCGGCGCTGGCGATACTGGCCGTGGTGGCCGGCACCACCGCGTTCGCCACCTTGAACTCCTCCGACGGCGGCACCACCGCGCGGGACAGCGGGCTGCCCCCGGACACCGCCGCCGTCGAGCGGGGCGACCTGAGCGAGAGCACGCAGGCGGACGGAACCATCGGCTACGGGGGCGAGCGGAAGATCAACGTCGGCGGCGCCGGCACGCTGACGTGGACGGCCAAGACCGGCTCGGTGGTCAGGCGGAACGGCCGGCTGTACGCGGTCGACGGCCGTTCCGCCCGGCTGATGTACGGCTCCGAGCCGATGTACCGGACGCTGAAGGAGGGCGTCGAGGGCGACGACGTACGGCAGTTCGAGGAGAACCTCGCCGCGCTCGGCTACACCGGCTTCACTGTCGACGAGGAGTACACCGGCCTGACCGCCGACGCCGTGAAGCGCTGGCAGGAGTCGAACGGCGACGAGGAGACCGGGTCCGTGGGTCCGGAGCACCTCGCCTTCGCGTCCGGCGCGCTGCGGGTCGAGAGCACCGCCCTCTCCGTCGGCGACAAGGCCGCGCCCGGTCGGCCCGTGCTGGCCACGACCGGCTCCGAGCGCGTCGTCACCATGAAGCTCGACGTCGCGGAGAGCGGGTCCGTGAAGGCGGGCGACAAGGTCACCGTCGGCATGCCCGACGGCAGGTCGGCGCCGGGCGAGATCCGTTCCGTCGGCACCTCGGCCAAGAAGGACGGCGACAGCTCCGAGGACGACTCGGCCAAGGTCACGGTCACCGTCTCCCTTGACGAACCGGAGAAGACGGACGCGCTGGACCAGGCGCCCGTGACGGTGGATCTGAAGGGCAAGACCCGTAAGAACGTGCTGACCGTGCCTGTCGAGGCGCTGCTGACGCTGTCCGGCGGGAGCTTCGGCGTCGAGGTCGTGGAGGGCGGCAGGTCCCGTGACGTACCGGTCGAGCCGGGCCTCTTCGCGAAGAGCCGGGTCGAGGTCAGCGGCGACGGGCTGCGCGAGGGCATGAAGGTCGGGGTGCCCAAGATATGACACGGGTCGTCGGCCTCACGGGGGTCACAAAGGAGTACGCGGGCGCCGTCACGGCCCTGCGCGACGTCGATCTCGACGTCGAGGAGGGTGAGTTGGTGGGCATCGTCGGGCCGTCGGGCTCGGGGAAGTCCACGCTGCTGCACATCGTCGGGACGCTGGACCGGCCCACCTCCGGGTCGGTCGAGATCGCCGGGTTCGACGTGGCGGCGCTGTCCGATCGCGAACTGTCCGCGCTGCGGGCCCGCCACGTGGGGTTCGTCTTCCAGGCGTTCCACCTGGTGCCGGGTATCAGCGCGCAGGACAACGTGGCGGAGGGGCTGCTGTACTCCGGCCTGCCGCGTGCCGTACGGCGGCGGCGGGCCGCCGAGGCGCTGGAGCGGGTCGGCCTCGCCGACCGTGCCCGGCACCGGCCGCACGAGCTGTCCGGTGGGCAGAAGCAGCGGGTCGCCATCGCGCGGGCGGTGGTCGGCGGCCCTGAGCTGCTGCTCGCGGACGAGCCGACCGGCGCGCTGGACTCCGCGTCCGGCGAGTCGGTCATGGCGCTCCTGCGCGACCTCGGTGCGGCGGGGTCGACCATCGTGGTCATCACGCATGACGCGGAGGTCGCGGACCAACTGCCACGGCGAGTACGGCTGCGGGACGGGGCGGTGGTCGAGGACGTCATGGGGAGCGGGGCGGCTTCCGTGCGGGCCGGGTCTTCGGCGCGGGCCGGGTCGGCCGCGCAGGCCGGGGCGCCGCCGGGGGCGCCGGAGCGGCTTTCGAACGACGCCTGGGCGGGCTCCTGATGGCCCGCCGCGAACTCGCGGGCGGCAAGCTCAACCGTCGCCGGTCCGCCCGCCGCAAGCTCAGTCCGGCCCGGCTGAGCCCGCGCGACGTCCTGCACGTCGGCTCCGGCGGCCTGCGCAGCCGCCCGCTGCGCGTCGTCCTCTCCGCGCTGGGTATCGCCATCGGCATCGCCACCATGATCTCGGTGGTCGGTGTATCCGCCTCCAGCCAGGAGCAGTTGATGCGGCGGCTCGACCGGCTCGGCACCGACATGCTGGTGGCGTCGCCGGGCGAGTCGATGTTCTCCGGTGAGGAGGTGAAGCTGCCGAAGAACGCCGTCGGCAAGGTCAGCCTCATCGACGGGGTGGAGGAGGCGGGCGCGACCGGCACCGTCGACGCGTCCGTACGCCGCAACGAGAAGATCCCCGAGGAGGACAGCGGCGGCATCGCCGTCCAGGCCGCCTCCCAGGAGCTGCCGAAGGTCGTACGGGCGAAGATCGCCAGCGGCAGCTGGCTGAACAGGGCCACCGGCCGCTACCCCGCCGTCGTACTCGGTCACGTCGCCGCGCGGCGGCTCGGGGTCGGCGAGGCGGGGCAGCAAGTGTGGCTGGGTGACCGGTACTTCACGGTCATCGGCGTCCTCGACCCGCTGCCCCTGGCCCCGGAACTCGAACGCTCGGCGCTCGTCGGCTGGGACGCCGCCGAGCGGCTGCTCGGCTTCGACGGCCACCCGACCTCGGTCTACGAGCGCTCGACGGGCGACTCCGTGAGCGACGTACGCAGCCTGCTCGCGCCCACGATCGACCCGGAGAGCCCGCAGAACGTCCAGGTCACCGACCCGTCCGCGAAGCTACAGGCGCGGGCGGCGACGGAGGGCGCCTTCAGCGGCCTGCTGCTGGGGCTCGGCGGCATCGCGCTCCTGGTGGGCGGCGTCGGCGTCGCCAACACCATGATCATCTCGGTGCTGGAGAGACGGTACGAGATCGGATTGCGGCGTTCGCTGGGCGCGGCGCGGGGGCAGATCCGCGTTCAGTTCGTGACGGAGTCGCTGCTGCTCTCCGGCCTCGGCGGCGCGGTCGGCATCGTGCTGGGGGCGGCAGCGACGGGGGTCTTCGCGCACCTCGACGGCCTGCCCTGGGTCGTTCCGCTGTGGTCGGTGGCGGGCGGTTTCGGGGCCACCCTGGTCATCGGCACGCTCGCGGGTCTCTACCCGGCGGTGCGCGCGGCCCGCCTCTCGCCGACGCTGGCGCTGCACGCCGCGTAAATGCCTCCCGCCACCGGGGGGAGGCGGGAGCGGCGGCGCGATGTGCACCCCGGGGGGTGCGGGTGCACACCGCGCCTCGGGGTGGGCGGACGGGTGGTGGGTGCCGCGGCTGACCGCCGCGTGCACCGGGCTCGGGCACGGCGGTACCGCGGGCGACGCCCACGGAGCGGGAGGCCGGTCGTCGTTCACCGGCAGTTCGGCGTTCGGCGCACCCAATTCGTCCGATCCGGAACAACCTCGGCACCCACCTTGGCGTGAATATCCGCCAATTCATCAATATCCAGGGCCGACTGACCGGAATTCTCGCGTCCATCTACTGAACTCAACGCTGTCGCGGCGTGACCCACAGCACGGGACTCAAGTTCACCAAGTGACGGGTGTGGCTGGTGTGTTGACGTTGCACATGTCGCTCCGTTACGTTCCTCCAGCACTCTGAGAAATCCGGTATTCCCTGACGCCGGTTACTCAGGGAAAGTCCGTGTGGTCCTTCTGGAAGGAAAAAAATGAACGAACTGGAATCGGTCGAAGAATTCTCACTCGACCTGCGTGTCCGGCACCTGGAAACTGCCGAGTCAAGCGGCGGCATGGTCCCGACCGGTCCGGGGTCGCAGTGCGAAGGATGTGCCACGTGGGTGGGTTGCACGGTGGGTTAACCGACACCGAGCAGCACGCCTGTGGCAGACCACGCGGAGGGTGTCGCGGTCCATATCCGTGAGACTTCTGAGCCCTCCGGGTGGTCGCTTTTTTACGGAGCTGAGAGGAGGGCGCGCCGTGGAATCCCGTTCCGTGCGGAAGGTGGACGACGATGAGGCCCTGAGCCTGGCCCGCTGCGTGGCCGAGCGGCTGATGGCATCCGCCGGAGACGCCGAGCGCACTACGGATCTGGGTCAAGGTGCACCGGGCGTCGCGCTCGCCCTCCGGTACGCCGCCGAAGTCTTCGATGACGACCGCTACCTGAAGGCAGGTCACCGCCAACTGCGCCGCACCGCCGAGACAAGTGCCACCGCGCCCTTGACGTCGGCCGGGCTGTACAGCGGGACCGCCGGATTCGTCTGGGTGGTCGCCGAGTACGCCCGCCTGGAGCCGCGCTACCTCCCGACGCTCGCCACGATGACCGACCGGCTGAGCGGGCAGGCGATGGCCTTGAAACTCCCCCTCTCCGCCGGGAGCGTCGCCGACCATGACTACGACGTCATCATGGGCGCGGCCGGCCGGCTTGCCACGTTGCTCAAGGCCGCGGATGTCCTCGGCGCACCCGCGACCGGCGCCGCGCGGGAGGCCACCGACAGCCTCGTCGACTATCTCCTGGACCTGACCCACGACGACGGCGGCAAGCCCAGGTGGTTCTGCGCGCCCTCCCGCTATCCCTCCTCTCCAGGCACCGATGGGTCACCGGTCGCCCTTCCGTGGTACTCGGCAAGCTTCCCCAACGGCATGTACAACCTCGGCTTCGCCCACGGGCTGCCGGGCATCCTCGCGGCCCTCTGCCGCGCCGACGCCGCCCACACCGCGGGTGTCCCGGGTGTCTCGGGCATCGCGGGCCGGAGCGAACGGGGAGCCGCGCGGGCCCATCGGGTGCGGCAGCGGATCCGCGACATCGTGCGGCAGCTCGACGCGTGGCGCGTCGACAGAGCCGGCCATCCGACGTGGGCCAGCGCGCTGCCGCCCGACCCGGACACCGGTCTCCCCGACATCACCGCCTTCCAGCCGCCGGGCCGGGCGGCGTGGTGCTACGGCGCCCCCGGCGTCGCCGTGTCCTTGTTGTCGGCGTCCGCGGTCGGCGGCGACCCGGACGTGGCCGACCTCGCGACGGCCGCGCTCGCCGGTGTCGAACGCACCTCCGCCGAGCAGCGACGCCTGTACTCGCCCACGGTGTGCCACGGGCTTTCGGGACTGCTGGCCGTCTGCGTCCGCGCCGCCGCACAGACCCGCGCGCCGGGCCTGCGGGAGATGTGTGACGACCTCCGGTCGCGGCTTTGCGCGCACGCGGACCCGGACCATCCTTACCTGTTCGCCGAGCAGCCCGAGCCGGGAAAACTGGCGCACCGTGCCGGCCTGTTGTCCGGCGCGGCCGGAGTTCTGCTCACCCTGCTCGGCACCGTGTCACCGGTCGCGGCCCAGTGGGACGAGGTTTTGTTCCTGACCCAGTCCGACGTACGGGCGTGAATGACGGGCGTGAGAGAGACGTGAACCACCCGGCCACCGACATCTACCAGGCATGCGGCTTCTTCATGCTGCGGGCGCCCGCCCTGCCCGCTCGCCCGATGACCGAGCTGCTGAGGTCGCTGCCCGTGGCGGACGTCGACCCCGGGAATGCCGACGCCTGGCAGGACGAATACGCGGAACAGCTGCTGAAACTGTGGTGGATCCCGGGCGTGGCCGACGCCGTGCGGGTTGCCACGCCTCATCTGGCGGACGCGGTGGAGCGGTTCGACCGCCTCACCGGCAAGAACCGCCGCCGGGCCGTTCGCAGCCTGGGCCGCTACCTGAACCGGATGAGCTTCCGCTCGACCCCGTTCGGCCTCGTCGCGGGCGTGGCCACCGGCACCTTCGGCGAGGAGCAGCGCACCCGGCTCGGTCCGGCCGCCATCGGAACGGCCCGCGCACGCCCGGACTCCGGGTGGGTCATGCACCTGGTGAAGCGGCTCGCCTTCGGCGCGGAGCGCCCCCGAGACCTCCTGGTGCGGCGCAACGACCTGCTCCATGTGGGACGCGGCCGGGTGTGGCTGTCCACCGCCGGAGGCCATGGACAGCGCGAAGTGGCCGACGCACGCCCCGGCGCGGACGACGACGAGGGGGACGGCACACCCAAGGGCAGGCGCTCCCTCAGTGTGCGCCTCACGGCTCCGGTGCGGTCCGTGCTCGATCACGCCCGCACGCCGACGACGCTCGGCCGACTGACCGCCCTGCTCACCGATGCCTACCCGAACGCCGACGCTGAGCAGGTCGCGGCCCTGCTCGACGGCCTTCTCGACAGTGACATCCTCATCACCGCCGAGCGTCCCCGGCTGCTCACCCCGCCGGCCGATCAGACCGACCGGGCGGACGCGCTGCCGTACTCGATACTGCCACCCGTCACCGACCCCGCCGTCGCGCGCGCGATCGACGGTGTGGAGGCCGCGATCGGCGCGTTCAACCGGGGCGAGATCTCGGTGCCGGAACTGCTGAAGACGGCGAGCGCGCCGATGCCCGAGGCCATCGGCGGTCACTCCGGCCCGACCCTCCAGATCGACGCCGCGCTGGCCGTCGACGGACCCTTGGTGCTCCCCCGGCCGGTGGCGGCCCTGGCCGAAGAGGCCGCTCATGTGCTAGCCCGCGTGGGCACGGAGCACCGCTACCCGCCGCATCTGAGGGAGTACGCCGACGCGTTCACCGAACGGTACGGCCACCGGTCCGAGGTCCCGGTGCTGGAGGCGCTGTCCGAGGAGACCGGCCTGGGGCCGCTCCGGGGATACCAGTACCCGCGACGGGAATTCCCGCTGCCCGGGGCCGCACGGGAGCCCGCGGCCCGATCGGCACGGGAGATTGCCCTGGCCCGGCTGATCACCACGGCCCTCGCACGCCGGGAGCTGAGCGTCCACCTCGACGACCGGCTGCTCGACGAGATCGCCGACGCCTCCGCCGCCCCGGACGACGACATGCCGCCGCCGCCCGTGCTCGACCTGTACCTCCGCCTCATGGCGCCGGGCCCAGGCCGCGAGGACTGGCGCGCCGTTTGCGGCACCCCGGGGGTGGGGCTGGGCGGCCGGACCTTCGCCCGGTTCCATGACCTCCTCGACGCGAACGCCCAGTCCGCGCTGCGGGACCTGGCCGCCGCCGAGGAGCGGCGCCAGGGCGACGCCGTCTGCGCCGAGCTGGCCTACCTCCCCGAGGACGCCCGGCTGGTGAACATCTCGATACGCCCGATCGCGCACACCTGGGAGCTGCCGGTCAATGTCGCGCCCGGTCAGGACGAGGCGCACGTGATCCGCTTGGAGGACGTCCTCGTCGGCGTGGACGGTGAACGGCTCTACCTCCGCAGCCGCACACTGGGCCGGCGGCTGCACGTCACCCAGCGCACGCTGCTCAACTGGACGGGGGCGCCGAACCCGTGCCGGTTCCTGCTGGAGGTCTCCGGCGCGCTCTCGGGGCCGATCACTCCGTTCGACTGGGGAGGGCTGAGCGAGACCATGCCCTTCCTGCCCCGCGTCGAGCGGGGCAACCTGGTGCTGCGCCGCGCGCGGTGGCGGCTGCGCCAGCACGACATCGCTCCCTCCGGCGGCCATGGCCCCGGCCACGGAGCCGACGGGCCGGCCGCGTTCGCCGATGCCGTCGGCGCTTGGGGCCGGACGTGGCTGGTGCCCCGCCTGGTCACCATCGTCAGTCACGACAACACCCTGCTGCTCGACCTCACCAGCGCCCCCTCCCTGCACGAGCTGCGCGACACGCTGGCGCAGGCTCCGGAGGAAGGGATCGTCCTGGAGGAGGTGCTGCCCGCACCCGACGAGGAATTCCTGCGCGGCGCCGCCGACGAGGCGTACGCCTCCGAGGTCGTGGTACCCCTCATACGAACCAGTCAGGACCCGGGCCCGACAGCCCAGCGCGTCGGGGTCCGCCCGTCCCGCGCCCGCACCGAACGCGCACCGGACGGACAGGACAGCCAGGAAAGCCGGATCAAGCGGGTCGGCAGCGACTGGCTGGCAGTCAAGCTCTACGCCGAGCCGGACTCCCACGACACGCTGCTGGGGGTGGGCCTGGCCGACCTCGCCGAGCGAACGTCCGAACGGTACGGCGTGGCAGCGCCGTTCTTCCTGCGCTACGCCGATCCCGCGCCCCATCTGCGGGTGCGGTTCTTCGTAGCCGAGGAGGCCGCGCGCCCGGACGTCCTGCGCGAGGTGACCGCCTGGGCCCACGACCTCGCCCGGGGCGGGTACGTCTCCGACCACACCTTCGTGAGCTATCAGCGCGAGGTCGAGCGTTACGGCGGCCCCGAGTTGATCGCCGACGCCGAAGAGTGGTTCCGGCAGGACAGCACGGCCGTCATTCAGCTCCTCCGCCACCTTCGCGGCGGCGGAACCGGCCTGCCGGACCTGGGCTTGGAGCCGGACCTGGACCGGGCCGCGCTGGTCGCCCTCAGCCTCGACCAACTGTGCGCCTGCCTGATCCCCGACCCCGAGCAACGCCACGCCCTCGCCCACGCCGCGGCGAGGCGGAACGCCGGCGGCAGCGTGTACCGGACGGCCGGGCGCAGCCTGTGGACCGCCCGCACCGAGGACGGCCCGACCCGCCGACTGCTCGACCGGGCCGCCGCCACGTGGCGCCCGGCCGCACAGCAGCTGACACGGCAGATGGCCGAGCTGGAGCGGACAGGCGAACTCCGAGCGGATCGTGACCACATCGTCCTGAGCCTGCTTCACATGCACTGCAACCGCATGGGGCTCCATCGTGCCGAGGAGGAGATCTCCTACGGGGTGTGGCGACGCCTCCTCGACCGGGCCGCACACGCCTCCCGGTCAAGCTGAGCGGAGGCAGAAGGGGTGTCCGGCGGGGCCGGCGTACACCCGGGAGCCCTGCTGGCTGTGTCGCCCAGCACGGTGACCACGCCCGCGACGGCCCGGTCGAGCAGTCCGCCTTCCGCGGGACAGCCGAGCGGGAGGTAGTTGTCCGCATGGGCGTACCTGTGCGCGTGAACGACAGCGATCACGAGCAGCATCGCGCCGCACGCGAGTCGCACTGAGCGACGAGTCCCGTATCCGGCCGCTACCGAAGGCGATGGATTGGCAAGCACCGGCGGCCGGCATGCGTGATACCGCGCGTGATGGCCGGTCGCATCAGGGATGCAGTGTGATCTTTCCGAACACAGGAGTCGATTCGAGACGCTCGTGCGCGCGGTGAGCTTCGGCGAGAGGTATCTGCTCATCGATGATCGCCCGCAGGTCGCCTCGGACTGCTTGACCGAAGAGCTCGGCCGCAGCCGCCCCGACCATGTCAGCGTCGACGGAGTTGAGACTGAAGGCGAAGAGTGTCGGCGAGTTGTGGTACGTGGTCATGATGCTGCCGAAGACGTCCGAAGCCGCTGCACCTCCTGCGGATCCGACGAGCAAGTACCGGCCGTTGGGCCGCAACATCCCGATGTAGCGGCCCAGATCCACCCCGGCAACCGGGTCGACGATGATGTCGTAGGTGTCCGCGCTGCCGTCCTGGCCTGCTGTGCGGTCCTGGATATGCGCGACGCCGAGGCCCCGGAGGCGATCTCCACGCTCGGGCGAGGAAGTGATCGCGGTCACTGCGCCCCCGGACAAGGCAGCCAGCTGCGCGGCCATCAGTCCGATGCCTCCGCCGGCGCCCCTGACCAGCACCTGCTCGCCTTCCTCGACGTTCACTCTCTTCAAACCCAAACTCGCGACCAGCGCGTTCACGCCGAGCGCGACCGCGTCCGCGGCGCTGACGCCCTCCGGCAGGCGCACGACGTCGCGGGGGTCGGCGACGACCGACTCGGCGTAGGCTCCGCTTCTGGTCAGCGCGAAGACCCGCTGACCGACCCAGTGTTCATCCACTGCCGCACCGACAGCGGCGACGGTGCCTGCCGCCTCGAAGCCGGGGACGAGGCCGGGCTCGGAGAGCGGCTGGTAGTCGCCGTTGCGAGCCATGACGTCGACGTAGCCGACCCCTGCGGCTTCCACCCGGATCAGGACCTGGCCCGGCCCGGGGGCGGGTTCGGCCCGGTCGACGACCTGTAGCGCGTTGGAGTCTCCGAACGACGACACGATGACGGCTTTCATGGCCATGCCCCTTTGCCAAAATATGCCACTGGGTGGCACCAGCCTATCAGTGGCATATTCCTTGGCGGAGTGACGGTCTGTCCATCACCCCCTCGAACCCGGCACCCTGGCGTCCCGCCTCGCCGCGGGAAGGCAAAAAACAGCGCACTCGGGACGCTCTCATCGACGCCGCCCTGAAGCTCCTCCAGGAGAACGGCTTCGCCGGGACGACGCTGGACGAGCTCCGCGCCACGGTCGGGGTCTCCCGGCGGACGTTCTTCCGCTACTTCGGCAGCAAGGAGGACGTCGACGTCGAGGCGCACTTCGGACGCCTCGGGAGAGATCCCGAGTTCGTGGATGGTCCGGCTTCCGCTCGGGCGATCACTCCTCGAAGCGCCGCTTGCGCGCGTGGGTTCGCGCCTTCATTCGGTTGCCGCAGGCTGCCATGGAACACCACCGGGCGGTCCCGGGCCGGCTGTGATCGATGAGGAACAGGTTGCACTCCTCGTTGGCGCAGGCCCGCAGCCGTTGTGGCAGTTCCGTGGTGACGCGCGACCACGCGATTACGACGCGGACCGCAAGCTCCTCATCAGGCGCTGCTTCCAGTTGCCAGGACACACCCTCGGGCGAGACGGCAGGGCGAAGTCGTGCCCGGTCGAGCGCGGAGGCAAGGCTGCTGACATCTGAGGATGTCCGCCGGATCAGCAGGTGCAGCGCGTCACGTACACGGCGCAGGCGGTCGCACTCCTCCCTCGTGCCACGTCCTCCGAGCGCTCGTATCCAGTCGGCCGCCCCCTCCGCGCTCAGGGCGTCCGTGGGGTGCCCGTCGATCACCGGGGCGCTGTTGAGCACGGCGAGCAGCAGTTCCTCGTCCTCGGCCACGGCTCACTCTCCTTGACATGCCATACGGCTCTGTGCATGATCAGCATAACCTAACCAGTTAAATCTTTTTAAGGGGTTACTGTGGTCGCTGTTCATCATCGGACCGTGGACGTCAACGGCTTGACCGTCTTCTACCGGGAGGCGGGCCCGTCGGACGCCCCCGTCCTGCTGCTGCTGCACGGCTATCCGACGAGTTCCCACATGTTCCGGCGCCTGATCCCGGCGCTGGCCGGTCCCTACCGGGTGATCGCGCCCGACCACATCGGCTTCGGCCGCTCGTCGGCGCCCAGCGTGACGGACTTCGCCTACACCTTCGACGCCCTCGCCGAGGTGACTCGCGGCTTCCTGGCCGGCCTCGGCGTGCACCGCTACGCGATCTACGTACAGGACTACGGCGCGCCCATCGGCTGGCGACTCGCGCTGGCGTCCCCGGAAGCGGTCCTCGCCGTCGTCTCACAGAACGGCAACGCCTATGAGGAAGGGTTCGTGCCGGACTTCTGGGAACCCATCTGGGCCTACGGAGCGCGACGCGGCCCGGAGAACGAGGCACGGCTGCGGCCCGCTCTGGGCCGGGAAGCCGTCGAGTGGCAGTACACCCACGGTGTCCCCGACCCCAGCCTGATCGATCCCGATGCCTGGGAGCACGACCTGGCGCTCCTTGCCCGCCCAGCCGTCGACCGCGCCCAACTCGCCCTGTTCGGCGACTACCCCAGCAACCGGGCCCTGTACCCGGCGGTGCACGACTGGCTGCGGTCGAGCCGTGTCCCCGTCCTCGCGATCTGGGGCCGCAACGACGAGATCTTCGCGCCGGCCGGCGCGGAGGCGTTCCGGCGCGACGCCCCGGACGCGGAGATCGTCCTGCTCGACGGCGGCCACTTCCTCCTGGAGAGCCACCCCGACGAGGTCGCCGCCTCCATCATCCGATTCCGCCCGCGCGTACTCGGCGCACCAGTCAGTGGGTGACAGGAAGCCAGGCACCGGAGCTGTCCGGTCGGCCTTGCTGGATCAGGCAGCGGCGTAAGGTGCCGTGCTCAGCGCCCTCTCGAACCTCGGGCGCACCCGCAGGCGGGTGCTGATCTTCTCGCCGAAGATCCTGTCCGCCTTACGCCTCCCCCGCAGGGCGGCGCCGAAGGGCCACAAAACCCTCATCATCCGCACAGCACCGCATTCGGTGGGTCTACCTGCATGAACCTCACTCTCTGCGCTCATGGCCCAGTGAAATCTCAAGCCAAGGGGGCATAGCTCGGGCCTGGGGTGGAGCGCGGTGTTAGGAATAGGTCATGAAGCTGCCTTTCCGCCACGCCCGGCCCCGGGCGGAGCGCCCATCCGCAGGCTCAGGAGACAAGGGGCGTTCGCTGCTGCGCCTGCGCAGTGCGGCCGGTCAGGTGTTCATGTTGCAGGTCGTGCTGGTGCTGCTGCTGGTCGCCGCCGCGGTGACGGCCCAGCTGGTGCAGGCGCAGCGGGACGGCACGAGCCGGGCCCGGGAGAAGTCGGTCGCGGCGGCCCAGGCGTTCGCGCATGCCCCGGGCGTGGCGGAGGCGATGCAGGGCCCCCATCCGGCGAAGGAGTTGCAGCCGCGCACCGAGGCGGCCCGTAAGGACGCGGGCGTCGACTTCATCGTGCTCATGAACCGGAAGGGGATCCGATACACCCAGCCCGACCCGTCACTGATCGGGAAGAGGTTCGCCGGCACCATCGAGCCCTCGCTCCAGGGCCGCACCACCGTGGAGAAGGTCACCGGTCCCCCCACCGCAGGGGACACCGATTTCGTCCAGGCGGTGGTGCCCGTGCGGGCCTCCGACGGCACCATCGTCGGCATGTCGTCGGCCGGGCTCGCCATCAGCAGCGTCACAGGCGCGCTCAACCAGCAGCTTCCGATCATCCTCGGTGCCGGGGCGGTGGCCCTCGTGGCCGTCACCGGCGGGACCGCCCTGGTGTCCAGACGGCTGCTGCGTCAGACGCACGGCCTCGGGCCGGCGGAGATGACACGGATGTACGAGCACCACGACGCGGTCCTGCACGCGGTACGGGAGGGCGTGCTCATCCTCGGACCCGACGGGCGCCTGATACTGGCCAACGACGAGGCGCGCCGCCTGCTGGATCTGCCCGCCGGCACCGAGCGCCGACACGTGAGCGAGCTGGGTCTGGACGAGGGCGTGGCACAGCTGCTGGCCTCGGCGGAGCCGGTCACCGACGAGGTGCTGCTGTCCGGGGACCGGCTGCTGGCGGTGAACATCCGCCCCACGTCCCCGCACGGCGGGGAGCCGGGCAGCGTGGTGACGCTCCGCGACACCACCGAGCTGTCGGCTGTCTCGGGCCGCGCGCAGGTGGCGCGGGAGCGGCTGAAGCTGTTGTACGAGTCGGGGGTGCGGATCGGCACAACGCTGGACGTGGCGCGTACGGCCACAGAGCTGGCCCAGGTGGCGGTGCCCCGGTTCTCCGACCTGGCAGCTGTCGACCTGCTGGACGAGGTCGTACGCGGCCAGGAGCCGGCTCCGCAGGCGCAGCGCCGGGTGCGCCGGGTGGCGGTCAGCGACGGGTCTGCGGGGCTGCCGCTGTACGAGGTCGGGGAAGCGATCACGTTTCGGCCCGGTTCGCCGCAGGAGCGGGCCCTCGAAGCGGAGCAGGCGGTGCTGGAGCCGGATCTGCACCATGCGGAGGAGTGGGTGCGCCACGACCCGGACCGCGCGCGGCGGACACTGGAGCACGGCGTGCACTCGCTGATCACCGTCCCGCTGCGGGCCAGGGGCGTGATCCTGGGTATCGCGCACTTCTGGCGCCGCAGCGACTCGCCGGCCTTCGACGAGGACGATGTGTCCTTCTCCGAGGAGCTGGCGGCGCGAGCCGCGGTGGCCATCGACAACGCGCGCCGCTACACCCGCGAGCACACGATGGCGGTAACCCTGCAACGCAGTCTGCTGCCGCGCGGACTGCCCGAGCACGCCGCGCTGGAGGCGGCCTGGCGCTATGTGCCGGCCGAGGCGGGCGTGGGCGGCGACTGGTTCGACGTCATCCCTCTCTCCGGCGCACGCGTCGCCCTCGTCGTCGGCGACGTGGTCGGGCACGGACTCCACGCGGCGGCGACGATGGGCCGGCTGCGCACGGCCGTACACAACTTCTCCTCCCTCGACCTGCCGCCCGACGAGCTGCTCGCCCATCTGGACGAGCTCGTCGTCCGTATCGACGACGAGGACAGCCGCGCCGGCCTCGCCAGCGGGCAGCAGTACGAAGAGGTGGCCGGGGCGACGTGCTTGTACGCCATCTACGACCCTGTCGTCGGCTCCTGCACGCTGGCCCGCGCCGGGCACCACTGCCCCGCCGTGGTCTACCCCGACGGCACCGTCAGCTACGCGGACGTACCCGCGTCCCCGCCGCTCGGCCTCGGCGGCCACCCCTTCGAGACCGTGGAACTGCAGCTGCCCGAGGGCGCCCGCCTCGTGCTGTACACCGACGGACTGGTCGAGAGCCGGGACCGTGACATCGACACCGGTCTGGAAATCCTCCGCGGGGTGCTGGAGGACACGGCCGGCAGCAGCCCCGAGGAAACCGCTCGCGCGGTCGCGGACACCGTCATGCCCACGCGCCCGTCCGACGACGTCGCGCTGCTGGTGGCCCGCACCCGACGGCTCGACCCGGCCCAGGTCGCCGAGTGGCAGGTGGAGCCCGACCCCGCGGCGGTGGCGCCGGTACGAACGGAATGCGCCGCGCGGCTGCGCGAGTGGGGCATGGAGAAGATCGGCCACACCACCGAACTCATTCTCAGCGAGCTGATCACCAACGCCATCCGCTACGGCCGGTCGCCGATCCAGGTCCGGCTCCTGCACGACGACGACAGCCTCATCTGCGAGGTCTCGGACGGCAGCGGAACCTCACCGCACCTACGCCGCGCGTCCACCATGGACGAGGGCGGGCGCGGCCTCTTCCTCGTCGCCCAGTTCGCACAGCGCTGGGGCACCCGCTACACCCCGGGCGGCAAGGTCATCTGGACCGAACAGCACCTGCGCGGCGGCCCCTCCGCCCGTCCCGCCGAGCAATTGCCGACCGACGCGCTGCTGGACCAGTTCGACGACGGGGACTGGTGAGGCCCGCACCCTCCTTACGGGCCGGAGCCGGTCGACGCGTCGACCGGCTCTTCGCGATGCTCAGACATCACTCCTGAACCGAGCCGCAGCACCTGAGCAGCGCCGACAGCCGACCGTCACAAGGCCGCGCGGAAGCTGACGGCACTCCACCCCTTGACACCGCTCCCTCATGCCGTTCAGGATCCTGCCTCGTGAACCTGTCAGACAGCCAGACACCTCAAGGTATGCCCCGGCGGGTCAGCGCGATGGAAGCCGTGCTGACGCATCTGCGCGGTGCCATCGATCGCGGCGAGTACGCGGTGGGCGACAAGCTGCCCTCGGAGGCGGAGCTCTGCCGTCGCCTGGAGGTGAGCAGGCCCGTGCTCCGGGAGGCCCTGCGCGCCCTGGCGACGATGGGGCTCACGGTCTCGCGCACCGGCAAGGGCACCTTCGTCGTCTCCACCGGTCCGGAGCCGGACCCGACGTTCGGCGACTATACGGCGAGCCACCTCTTCGAGGTGCGCCACCACGTGGAGATCCCGGTGGCCGGATACGCGGCCCTGCGCCGTGCTCCCGAAGACCTCGACCGGCTCTCCCACCTGCTGGACCGGATGGAGCAGGAGACCGACACCACCGCGTGGGTGGCGATGGACTCCCTCTTCCATCTCACGGTCGCCCAGGCGTCTCAGAACCCGGTCTTCCGCAGGGTCGTCGAGGAGATCCGCGACGCGCTGGCCCACCAGTCGGCGTTCCTCAACGACGTCGGCGGACGGCGCGAGCAGTCCAACCGCGAGCACCGGGCGATCGTGGAAGCGCTCGTGGACGGCTCGCAGCGGGACGCCGTGGACGCCATGACCCACCACCTCGAACGGGTCGAGACAACCCTCGAAGCCATCGTGCGCCCCCAGCGCACCGCCCCCACCGACCCCCTCACGGAAGAAGGCGGAGAACAGGCGTGACCGAAAGAACTCTGCGGCAGACAGAACAGCAGCACACCGCCACCGCGCCCCTCGATGCCGTCGACGCCGGCGATGTCGGATACAGCAAGTCCCTGAAGTCCCGGCACGTCAACATGATCGCCATCGGTGGCGCGATCGGTACCGGGCTGTTCCTCGGTGCGGGCGGCCGGCTCGCGGGCGCCGGGCCCGCCCTCGCGCTGGCCTACGCGGTCTGCGGGCTCTTCGCCTTCCTCGTCGTACGGGCGCTGGGCGAACTCGTCCTGCACCGCCCGTCCTCCGGTGCGTTCGTCTCCTACGCCCGTGAGTTCCTGGGCGAGAAGGGGGCGTTCGTCGCAGGCTGGATGTACTTCCTGAACTGGGCCACCACCGGGATCGCCGACATCACCGCGGTGGCGACGTACACGCACTACTGGGGCATGTTCAGCGACATCCCGCAGTGGGTGCTCGCCCTGATCGCGCTCGCGGTCGTGCTGACCGTGAACCTGATATCCGTGAAGATCTTCGGCGAGATGGAGTTCTGGTTCGCGATCATCAAGGTCGGGGCGCTGGTCTGTTTCATGGCGATCGGCATCTTCTTGCTGATCACCCAGAAGCCGGTGGACGGCCACTCCCCCGGGCCTTCGCTGATCACCGACAACGGCGGAGTCTTCCCGCACGGCATGCTGCCGATGCTGCTGGTCATCCAGGGCGTCGTCTTCGCCTACGCCTCGGTCGAACTGGTCGGCATCACGGCGGGCGAGACCAGCGAGCCGAAGAAGATCATGCCCAAGGCGATCAACTCCATCATGTGGCGGGTGGCCCTGTTCTACGTCGGCTCGGTCGTGCTGCTGACGATGCTGCTGCCCTGGGACGCGTACTCCACCGACGAGAGCCCCTTCGTGACCGTGCTCTCCAACATCGGCGTGCCCGCGGCGGGCGGCGTCATGAACCTCGTCGTCCTCACCGCCGCGATGTCCAGCCTCAACTCCGGGCTCTACTCGACCGGGCGCATCCTGCGCTCGATGGCGCTGTCGGGCTCGGCGCCCCGGTTCACCGGTGTGATGAGCCGCAGCCACGTTCCGTACGGCGGCATCCTGCTCACCTCGGCCGTCTGCGTCCTGGGCGTGGGGCTCAACTACGTCGTGCCGAGCGACGCGTTCGAGATCGTGTTGAACTTCGCAGCGATCGGCATCCTGGCGACCTGGGCACTGATCATGATCAGTCATCTGCTCTTCTGGCGGAAGGCCAGGACCGGCGAGGTCGTCCGGCCCGGCTACCGGCTGCCGGGCTCACCGTGGACCGAGCTCGTCACACTCGCGTTCCTCGTCTCCGTCCTGGGCCTGATGTGGGCCGACGGCGGCGCCGGGCGGATCACCGTCATGTCCCTGCCCGGGATCGCGGTGGCGCTGGTGGGCGGCTGGTTCGTCGTACGCGGCCGGGTCCGCTCCCTCCGGGCCGCGGCTCAGGCCCAACGGGCCGTTGCCGAGCGGACCGGGGAGGAGGCATGAGTGTGATCCGTACCGCGGGCAGGAGCACGGCCGCGGTGGCGGCGCTCCCGGCGGAGCAACCTGTGACAGAGCGCCTCGTGACGGAACGGCCCTTGGCAGAGCCGCCCGTCCGCCGCTCGCCCGCCCATGTCCCGCTCGCCCAGCTGGTGCGCGGGGGCATCATCGAAGGCGTCCACCACGGCTCGGTCGTAGTACTGGCCGCGGACGGCAGCGTGCAGTTCCGGGCCGGCGATATCGAGGCCGCCTGCTACCCGCGCTCGGCGCTCAAGCCCCTCCAGGCGGTCGCCCTGCGGCGCGCCGGGCTGGAGCTGGACGGCGAGCTGCTGGCCCTCACCGCGGCCAGCCACTCGGGCGAGGCCCGGCATCTGTCCGGGGCCCGGCACATTCTGCGCCTCGCCGGGCTGACGGAGGACGCCCTGCGCAACGTCCCCGATCTGCCCTACGGCCTCGACCAGCGCGAGGAGTGGCTGCGCCGCGGGCTCGGCCCGACCCGGCTCGCCCAGAACTGCTCGGGCAAGCACGCCGCGATGCTGATGACTGCCGGGCTGCGGGACTGGCCGCTGCCGGACTACCTCGACCCCGGACATCCGCTGCAACGGGCCGTCGCCGAGGTGGTGGCGGATCTCACCGGACAGGAGATCGCCGGGGTGAGCGTCGACGGTTGCGGAGCACCGCTGTTCGCGGTGTCCCTGCACGGGCTCACCCGAGCCGTCGCACGGCTGGCGGCAGCCGCGCCGGACACCCATGAGGGCCGGGTCGCGCAGGCCATGCGGGAGCACCCGGAGATGGCCTCGGGCACCGGGCGGGACGTCGCCCTGCTGATGCGCGCGGTACCGGGCCTACTCGCGAAGGACGGTTTCGAGGGCGTGCAGGTCGCGGCGCTGCCGGACGGACGGGCTGTCGGCGTGAAGATCGCCGACGGCGCCGACCGCGCCCGGATGCCGGTGGCCGCGGCGGCCCTCGCCCGGTGCGGGGTCGACCCCGCGGCCTTGGCCGGATTCGCCGCCACGCCCGTCATCGGCGGCGGTACGGCGGTCGGCAGCCTGCGGGCCGCGGGGGCGCTCGCCGCCTCTTGAGCCGGCCTGCCTCCCCTCACCGCTGCCCCCGGCTGTCCCCCGGCAGGCCGACCTCGCATCCCCGCACAACCGCAAAACCCTCGCCCGCACCACCTGAGCCCAAGGAAATATCCGCGCCATGACTACCGACCACCGCCGCGAACACGACCTGCTCGGTGACCGGGACGTGCCTGCCGCCGCGTACTGGGGCATCCACACGCTGCGTGCCACCGAGAACTTCCCGATCACCGGCACAGCGATATCCGCGTACCCGCATCTGATCAACGCCCTCGCGGCGGTCAAGGAGGCCGCGGCCCGCGCCAACCAGGACCTCGGGCTGCTGCCCGCAGGTCAGGCGGATGCCATCGCGGCTGCCTGCCAGGAGATCAGGGGTGGCCGGCTGCACGACCAGTTCGTCGTCGACGTCATCCAGGGCGGGGCGGGCACCTCGACGAACATGAACGCCAACGAGGTGATCGCCAACCGGGCCCTGGAGATCCTGGGACACGCGAAGGGCGACTACGCGCACCTCCA
Source organism: Streptomyces sp. NBC_01775 (assembly GCF_035917675.1). Taxonomy (NCBI): domain Bacteria; kingdom Bacillati; phylum Actinomycetota; class Actinomycetes; order Kitasatosporales; family Streptomycetaceae; genus Streptomyces; species Streptomyces sp. NBC_01775. Next base: position 1,757,305 of record NZ_CP109104.1, read on the forward strand.
TCCCAACGAGCACGTCAACCTCAGCCAGTCCACCAACGACGCCTACCCGACGGCTCTCAAGGTCGCCACGATCACCGCCGTGCACGAGCTGCGCGACGCGATGACCGTGCTGCGCGAAGCGTTCGCCGCCAAGGCGGAGGAGTTCCGCGGCATCCTGAAGATGGGCCGCACCCAGCTCCAGGACGCCGTGCCCATGACGCTCGGACAGGAGTTCTCCACGTACGCGGTGATGCTGGAGGAGGACCGCAGCCGGCTCGCGGAGGCCGCACTGCTCGTGCACGAGATCAACCTCGGGGCCACCGCGATCGGCACCGGCCTCAACGCCCCCGCAGGCTACGCCGAGACAGCCCGCAGCCACCTCGCCGCCCTCACGGGTCTGCCGCTGGTGACCGCGGTCAACCTCGTCGAGGCCACCCAGGACTGCGGTGCGTTCGTCCACCTTTCGGGCGTCCTCAAGCGCATCGCCGTCAAGCTCTCCAAGAGCTCCAACGACCTGCGACTGCTCTCCTCCGGCCCGCGCGCCGGGCTTGCGGAGATCAACCTGCCGCCGGTCCAGGCGGGGTCCAGCATCATGCCCGGCAAGGTCAATCCGGTGATCCCCGAGGTCGTCAACCAGGTCGCCTTCGAAGTCATCGGCAACGACGTCACCATCACCATGGCCGCCGAGGCGGGCCAGCTCCAGCTCAACGCCTTCGAACCGGTCATCCTGCATTCCCTCTCGGAGAGCATCACCCACCTGGGTGCCGCCTGCCGCACCTTGGCCGAGCGCTGCGTGTCCGGCATCACCGCCAACACCGGCACACTGCGCGCGAGTGTGGAAAACTCCATCGGCCTGGTCACCGCGCTCAACCCGCACATCGGCTACACGGCCGCCACCGATATCGCCAAGGAAGCGCTCGCCACCGGCCGCGGCGTCGCGGAACTCGTCCTGGAAAAAGGGCTGCTCCCGGCCGACCGGCTCGCCGCCCTGCTCCACCCGGCCAAGGTCGCCAACTCCAGTGTCGTTTCGTGATCTGTCCAGCAGGTTCGTCGACAGACGGTCGTCGGCCGTGGATGCGGCGAGCTGCCTTCCGATGCCGCGTTCGAGGACACTGACGCATCGGTCAGCACGGATCCGGGATAAACCGTGAGCTTTTTCAGTGTTGTCGCTCCGGGGTGAGGACGCTGAAAGCGCTCCGTGTACCGCCGCGGTTGACGCGAACGTCGTACCAGTGCTGGATGCCACATTCCCGACCTGGGGCCTAGTGTCACGAAGCAGCGAGCGCCACGAGGATCGGTCACGGATTGCGAGGAGGCCCCAGGTGGGTGACGGTGACTACCGCGACGCACAGACTGCGTGCCATCAAATCCAGCGCCTGTCGGACGACCATTGGCACGCCTTGGACACGCCCTGCCGTGCCATGGACGACAACGCTTGGGTCGGTCCGGCTGGTCGCCTCTTCAAGGACGAGGTGAACGGGCTACGACGCGAGTTGCAGACACAGCTGACCAAGGCAGTGCAGGACGCTGACGACAAACTCCATTCGCTGCCGAGGCAGCCATGACCGATCCCACAGCGAATCCCGCTTTCTCCGGCATCAAACTGCCCGTCTTCGATGATCTGGTCACCAGCCATACGCGGGCCGCGCCCGCACTCGAACAGCTTGCTCACGACTTATGGGCGGAGCTGAACAAGCTGGGAGTCGACACCTCCCCTGCTCTGCGGATCCGCACGCTGGCTCAACGGTTGCATTCTCATTCGACCGAACTGCAAAGACGGCAGCGCCAAGTGCATGAACTCCAACAGGGCGGCGGCACGCAGCACTGCACCACTTCGGGCATCTTCTGGGAGCTGAAAGAAGTCTCCCTCCCTACCCCCTCGCCCCAACCCGGTCAGCCGCCTCCGGACCTGGCGGAGCTTTCCTACGAGCTCATGAGTGCGAACCTGCTGCCCCGTCGTGGAAGGTTGCGTGCGGACGGCACACCGTTCTCCCGTGCGGAGGACGCGGTCCTGAGTTGGATGGAGGTATACAGAGAAACCATCCTCCAGGAAGCCGCGAGGTGGCGCATCTCCCCGAAGGCGATCGTCGCCGCCATCGCGTGGGAGGCGATCGATAACCCGCAGCCGTTCCGTCACCCGATCCCCGCTGGTTCAGGACTGGGCCGGATTCACCCCCGGCTCGCCCGCTGGGCAACCGGCCCCGGAAAAATTCACACCGACTTCCCGCTGGTCAAGCAGATCGAGGCCCGAGGCTACCTCCCTCCGAGGAGCCTGGCGGAGCGCGAATCGATACTCAGCACCGACGAAGGGTCGATCAAATACATCGCTGCGATCATGGGAGCGTTCGCCGATGTCGCAGAGCAGGACGGACGTCACAACATCCGTAACCATGTCCCCATGCTCACTCAGTTGTACCAGGGCTGGGACTTGAGGAAATGGGAAGAAGAACTCCGCCACAAGCCGGACGGTGAAAAACCCGGCTGGGGAGACGACATGGCCGAGTGGGCAGAGAAGAACCCTGAATTCCTGACCGCAGCCCTGGAGAAGCAACCTGGCCCCACACCCACCTTCCCCGCCCCGGCCCCACCCGCGCCGACACCCGGGCCCAGCCCCGCGCCTCGCTGAGGTACTGGAGCCACTGGAGTACCAGGCGAGCGTGGTCCCCTCGCGGGACGCGTCCGGCGGATCACGCGTGCCCCGCGCCTGGGTGAGCACCGAAGGGGCGCGGGGCTGTGTCATTCATGCGGCTCCGCCGCGATGGGGGTCCCGCTGTTCTGGGCCCTCCCGGCCGGAGGCTGGGGGGGGAAGCCGAGAACTCGGGGGTCCGACCGGCCTCCCCGCTCGAAGAGCTGCGGGGAGCACCCCGCACCCCGCACCCCGCACCCCGCACCCCGCACCCCGCACCCCGCACCCCGCAAAATACAGTCAGGGGCACCCCGTGCTCAGCACCAGAGGAGCGAGCGCTCATGTCCCCGTCCAGCGCGGTGCGCGCTTTTCCGCGAAGGCGCGGGGGCCCTCCTGTGCGTCGGTGGAGGTCAGCATGGCCCGGTAGCGGGGGAGGTTCGTGTTCCGCATCGTGGCGTAGGCGTCCTCGACGCCCAGTTGCTCCGTCGCGCGCAAGACTTCCTTCACGGCCGCCACCGCCAGGGGTGCGCCCTCCCGGATGGTGTGCGCCAGGGTGAGCGCCCTCTCCAGCGCGGTGTCCGGCCCGTCGACAACCTGGTTCACCAGTCCCCACCTGGCCGCCTCCACCGCGTCCAGCCGCCGGCCGGTCAGCAGCAGCTCCGTTGCCACGGCGCGCGGCAGCCTGCGGGGCAGCCGCAGTACTCCGCCGGAGTCGGCGATCATGCCGACCTTCACCTCGGGGAGGGCGAATTCCGCGTGGGCCTCCGCCACGATCAGGTCGGCGGCCAGGGCGAGTTCGAAGCCGCCGCCCAGTGCGAGTCCGTTCACCGCGGCGATCACCGGCTTGTCCAGGTCGAACAGCTCGGTCAGCCCGGCGAACCCGCCGGGTCCGTGATCGGCGTCGATGGCCTCGCCCCCGGCCGCCGCCTTCAGGTCCCAGCCCGCCGAGAAGAACCGCTCCCCCGCCCCGGTGACCACCGCGGCCCGCAGCGTTCCGTCCTCGCGCAGCCGGTCGAAGCCCTCGTACAGGGCCTGGCTGGTGGCTGCGTCGATGGCGTTGGCCTTGGGCCGGTCCAGCGTGATCACCAGTACGCCGTCCTGTACGTCCAGCCGTACGGGGTTCATGGTGCTCCCTTTCGTTGTTCCCGTTCGCTCAGGTGTGGCGCGGCGCGCCTGATCAGTACGTCCGCGGCGATCGCGCCCCGGCCCTCGGGCAGCACCAGCAGCGGGTTGACGTCCAGTTCGGTGACCTGGGGGTGGTCCCGTACGTAGGCGGCGACGGCCTGGACGGCGTCGACCACGGCGGGTACGTCGCCCGCCGGGCGGCCCCGGAAGCCGCGCAGCAGCGGCCACACGCGCAGGGAGGACAGCGCGGCTTCGATCTCCTCGCGCGTGGCCGGCAGCAGCAACGTGGCGGTGTCCCGGACCAGCTCCACCAGCACGCCGCCAGCGCCCAGGGTCAGCGCGGGGCCGAAGGCGGGGTCGTGGTGTACGCCGACGAGGAGTTCGGCGACGGCGTCCGGCACCATCCGCTCGATCAGGAACCTGTCGGCGAGCCCCGCCATGGCGGATACGGCCTCTTCCACCGCCGCCTCACCGGCCAGTCCCAGGCGCACGCCGCCCACCTCGCTCTTGTGCGCCATGTCAGCGGCGAGAGCCTTGGCGACGACGGGAAAGCCCAGTTCGCGGGCGGCCCGCGCGGCCTCGCCGGGTGCCGCGACGGAGCTGTCCGGGACGGGCACGCCGTACCCCGCCAACTCCCGCTTCCCGGCGTACTCGTCCAGCGTCTCGCCGCCGTCCAGCGTGTCGCCGTCGTCCGGCGTCTCCTCGTCGTCCGGCGTCTCGCCGTCCCGTACGGGCTCATGAAGCGGCGGGCCATGTGGCGGCAGCGTCCGGTCCGCCGTGCGCCGGGCGGTACCGATCCGGTGGGCCGCGGCGATGGCCCGCACGCCGTCCGCCAGCCCTTGGAGGGGGACGATGCCCTGCGACATCAGCCGCTGGGCGACCGGTTCGGGCACTCCTTCTGGCAGCGAACCGACCACGCAGGCCGGGGCGCCGGTCCGGCGCTGTGCTGCCACGTAGGCGTCCAGCGTGATGGTCCAGGCGCCGTCCTCGCACCGGTCGGCGCGTGGCAGGTCGAGCAGCAGCAGGTTCACGTCGCAGTCCGCGCCGAGGAGCGCGGTGAAGCACTCACGCTGCGCGCGGAAATCGCCCCAGATGTAGGTGTGGTAGTCGAGCGGGTTGCGTACATGCACCTGCTCGCCCAGCACCTCATGCAGCCGCGCGACCAACTCCTGTGGAAGCGAGGGGAGTTCGACCCCGTGCCGCTGCGCGGTGTCCGCCAGCAGGGCGGCCTCGCCGCCGGAGCAGCTCGCCGAGGTGATCCGGGCACGCTCCGGAGAGGCCGGGCCTCCACTCACCGGCCCGCTCACCCGTCCGCTCACCGGCCCGCTTATCCGCCCGCCCAACGGCCCGTGGACGTGCAGCAGCTTCAGCGTCTCCACGAAGGTGCCGATCTCCTCCACCCGCGCGACGCCGGTGCGCTGGAACAGGGCGTCGCACAGCACGTCCGAACCGGCGAGGGAGCTGGTGTGGCTCATGGTGGTCTGCGCGCCCAGCGCCGAGCTGCCCGCCTTCAGCGCCACGACGGGTACCCCGCGCCGCAGCGCGGACAGCGCCGCGCGGGCGAAGCCGACGGGGTCAGCGATCCCTTCCAGGTGCAGCCCGATGGCGGTCACGCGCGGGTCTTCCAGCAGGGCCTCGATCAGCTGCGGGGTCCCTGTGACCGCACCGTTCCCGGAGGTGATCAGGTAGGCGAGGGGGAGCGCGCGGCGCTGCATGGTGAGGTTCTGGCCGATGTTGCCGCTCTGGGTGATGACGGCGACGCCGCTGTCCGTCCGGGCGCCGCCGTGCTGGTCGGCCCACAGCGCCGTACCGTCCAGGTAGTTGAGGACGCCGAGGCAGTTGGGCCCGATGACCGGCATGTCACCGGCGGCGGCGCGCAGCGCGTCCTCCAGCGCGGCGCCGCGCGGCCCGTCCTCGGCGAAGCCGGACGCGTGGCACACGGCCCCGCCGGCGCCGCGCCCGGCGAGTTCGCCGAGGATTCCCACGGTCGCCTCCGCCGGTACGGCGAGGAACGCGGCGTCCGGCGCCGCGGGCAGCTCGCCCGTGCCGCGGTGACACGGCAGGCCCTCGATGTGGTCCCGGCGGGGATGTACGGGCCACAGCTCGCCCTCATATCCGACGGCGCGGCACTGGCGGATGGCCGCAGCCGCCGACTCGCCGCCGTACACCGCTATATGACGAGGCCTCAGCAGGCGGTTCAACGGGCGGGCCCGAGGGTGAGGGGCGCCCGGCGTCATCAGGCGCCCAGGGGACGCAGCAGGGAGCGGGAGATGATGTGCCGCTGGATCTCGCTCGTGCCGTCCCAGATGCGCTCGACACGGGCGTCACGCCAGTAGCGCTCGATGGGCAGCTCGGCCATGAGTCCCATGCCGCCGAAGGTCTGGAGCGCCTGGTCGGTGATGCGGCCCAGGGCCTCGGAGGCGTACAGCTTGGCCATCGCCGCGTCGCGGTCGGTCATGGTGCCCTGGTCCTGCTTCCAGGCGGCGCGCAGGGTCAGCAGTTCGGCGGCCTCCAGCTCGGTGGCCAGGTCGGCGAGCGGGAAGCTCACGCCCTGGAACCGGCCGATGGGCTGCCCGAACTGCTCGCGTTCGGCGGCCCAGTCGAGGGTGAGGTCGAGCACGCGGCGGGCCCGGCCGATGCTGGTGGCGGCGACCTGGAGGCGGCTGGCGCCGAGCCACTCCCCCATCAGCGCGAAGCCCTGGCCCTCCTCCCCCAGCCGCTGGGCGGCCGGGAGCCGGACGTCGGTGAAGGTCAGTTCGCACTGGTGGTAGCCCCGGTGCGACACGCACCCCGAGCCGCGCCGCACCTCGACACCGGGTGCGTCGAGGTCCACCAGGAAGGCGGTGATGAGGTTCTTGGTGCCGCGCGCGGTCTCCTCGGTACCGGTGGCCGCGAACACGATGGCGAAGTCGGCCATGTCGGCGTGCGAGATGAAGTGCTTGGTGCCGTTCAGCACGTACGCGTCACCGCCGTCCCCACCGTCACCGCCGTCCCCGCCACCGGAATGGCCGCCCCCGGAATCGCCGTCACTGCCCCCGGTACCGCCGCTTTCGTGTACGGCGCGGGTGCGCATCGAGCGGACGTCGGAGCCGGCGCCCGGCTCGGTCATGGCGAGGCAGTCGTGCCGCTCGCCGCGCACGGCGGGCAGGAGGTAGCGGGTGCGCTGCTCGCCCTCGCACGCTTCGAGGATGTTGCTGGGGCGGGCGACGAGCATCTGGAGGGCGAAGCTTGTCTTGCCCAGTTCGCGCTCGACGAGGATCATGCTGACTGCGTCGAGTCCGCCGCCGCCGATCTCCTCCGGCATGTTCGCCGCGTACAGCCCGGCGCCGATCGCCTTCTCGCGGATGGCGCGGGCCAGTTCGGGCGGTACGTCGTCGAGTTCTTCGACCTCGTCGGCGTGCGGGTCCAGTTCGGTCCGCACGAACTTGCCGACGGTCTCCACGATCATGCGCTGCTCGTCGGTCAGCTCGAAATCCATGTTCTTCCTCTCCTCAGCTGGCCGTCCGGTCCTCAGCTGGTCCGGCGGTTGGCCCGGCTGCGGTCGCCGGGTATGCCCATGGGTCTGCCGACCACTTCGGGTACGGGCAACGCGTCGTGCGCGGACTGGATCTCACCGAGCCGGCGCAGGAGTTCCCCGGGGATGGGGCAGGCGCGCGCCTGCTCCGTGTCGACGTGCAGCAGCAGCTGCTCGGCCGTGGCGAGCAGGGTGCCGTCGGCACCGTGCCGCATTTCGTGGAAGAGGTGCACCCGCTTGGTGTCGTGGTCGAGCAGCCGCAGCGTGAGCCGGAGCGGCTCCCCCTCGGCGGCCTCGCGCTTGTTGTGCAGGTGCGTCTCCACCGTGTAGAGGGACCCGCCGTTCGCCCGGTACTCCTCGTCGATGCCGAGGTAGCGGAAGAAGGCGTCGGAGTTGTCGCCGAAGACGAGCAAGTAGCACGACTCGCTCATGTGCCCGTTGTAGTCCACCCACTCCGGCCGTACCGGAGTGGCGTGCAGCTCCAGCGGCGCCGGCACGGGCGCCGCGTCGTCCCACGGCCGGTGGCCCGTTCCCTCGTACGGAGTGACCACGCGTGCCGGGTTCTCTGCCATCGGGTTCTCTGCCATCTGTCCACCCTGAGATCCTGGCGTGCATCGCATAATGTGCGATGCGCGTTCGCATTGTGCGACGCTACGAGGCGACTTTCCGGCACGTCAAGTACCGCGACCACCCGCGCGGGGCACAGCGAGCCACGGCGATCCCCAGCGAGGCGGACGACTACGCTTCCCGGAACGGACGAGTGCCGGACGGACGAGGCCGGAGCGGACGAGGAGAGCGGAGACAACGGAAATGGACACGGCGCACGCCCCGGACGCTCTGGACGAGCAGGGCACTTCGGGCAGACAGGGCGCCTTGGACGAACAGGGCGGGACACGCCCTGGCGGGGGCCGCGTACAGGCGCTGGAGCGGGCCATCGCCCTGCTCAACGCCGTCTCGGCGAGCGCCCCCGAAGGCCGTCCCGTCGCCGAACTGGCCGCCGAGTGCGGCCTCAACCGGGCTACGGCCTGGCGGCTGCTGGCCACCCTGGAACATCACGCGATGGTCGAACGGGACCCGGCCGGCAACCGGTACACCATCGGCTCCGCGATCAGCCGCATGGCCTCGACCGCGAGCGTGGAGGGGCTGATCCGCCGCTCCCACGACGTGCTGGAGCGGCTGTGCCGGGACACCGGTGAGACCGCGAACCTCGCCGTCGCCCAGCGGCTCGGCCTCACCTACGTCGACGAGGTGGTACCGCCCGCCGTGCTCAGCGCGCGCTGGCTCGGCCGCCAGGTCCCGATCCACGCCACCTCGGCCGGCAAGGCGCTGCTCGCCTGGCAGACGGCCGGGGAGGTCGAGGCGCTGCTCTCCGGCCCGCTGGCCGAGTACACCGAGACGACCCGCACCGACCGGCAGGCCCTGCACACCGAACTCGCCGAGGTCCGCGCCCAGGGCTACAGCGTCAGCGTCGGCGAACTCGAACCCCAGCTCTACGGGGTCGCCGCTCCCGTCCTCGACGCGGACGGCCACCCCCTCGCCGTCGTCAGCGTCTGGGGCCCACGGGACCGCGTCACCGAATCCCGCTTCGCGGAACTCGGCGCACGGGCCCGGCAGGCGGCCCACGAAATCCGCGAACGCCTCGCGCCGGGCTCGTAAGGCCCGGAGCCGGCCGGACCCCCGTCACTCGGCCCCGGCCCCGGCCGAAGGGAAGTAGAAACTCACTTCCCGTCGGGGAAACTTGTCCGCACTGGAAGCTCGAGCGGACCTGGCCTGGCTCATGAACGCCCGCCGCAACGTCGGTCGGAGGCTGCGCGTGATCGCTCCTGGCGTCGAGTACGTCTTGTCCACGGCGCGGCATGTTCGTTATCACCACCCGGCCACCTCTCGTCGGCCACCGGCCACCGTGGGGAGGTGCGGGCTCAAGCGGGTACGGTCACGTGCGCAGAGCGTGCGTCCGGTGCGCTGAGCGGGATTCCGGTCCCTCCCTTGCGCACGGCGATGATCTCCGCGGCGATCGAGACAGCGGTCTCCTCGGGCGTACGGTCCCCGAGGTCGAGTCCGATCGGCGACCGCAGCCGCGCCAGCTCCGCCTCGCTCATGCCGATGTCCCGCAGGCGCTGGTTGCGGTCCAGGTGCGTACGGCGCGACCCCATGGCTCCGACGTACGCGACAGGCAGCCGCAGCGCCGATTGGAGCAGCGGCACGTCGAACTTCGCGTCATGGGTGAGCACGCACAAGGCGGTGCGCCCGTCGACCTCCGTTCCCCGCAGATAGCGGTGCGGCCAGTCCACCACGATCTCGTCGGCGTCAGGGAAGCGCTCCCGCGTGGTGAAGACGGGGCGCGCGTCGCACACGGTGACGTGGTAGCCGAGGAGCTTGCCCGCGCGCACCAACGCCGCCGCGAAGTCGATCGCCCCGAACACGATCATCCGGGGCGGCGGCAGACTCGACTCGACGAAGACCGTGAGCCCGCCCGGGCAGCGGGAGCCGTCCTCGGAGAGTTCGAGCGTTCCGGTGCGGCCTGTGCCGAGCAGGGCGCGTGCCTCGTGCGCCACGGCCTCGGCAACCCGGCCACCACCATCGCCGAGCGTTCCCGCGTGCGGCCCCTCGGCGGGTACGGCCAGGGCCCCGCCCACGAGTTCGGCCGGCCCACGGACCACCCGGGCGAGGGCGACGCCGTCGCCCCGGGCCGCCGTTCGCAGGGCCGTCGCGAATGCCTCGCGCTGCGGCGCCCGCGCTCCCACCGGAGTGACCAGGATGTCGATCACTCCCCCGCACGTCAGCCCGACCGCGAACGCGTCCTCGTCGCTGTAGCCGAACCGTTCGAGCACCGGCTCGCCGTCCGCGAGCGCCTGTCCGCACAGTTCATGGACGGCGCCTTCGACGCAGCCGCCGGACACCGAGCCGATGACGGTCCCCTCTCCGTCCACCGCGAGAGCGGCACCCGGACCACGAGGGGCGCTGCCGGAGACGGCCACGACCGTGGCGACGGCGAAGGCACGGCCGTCCTCGGCCCACTTCGTCAACTCCCCGGCGATGTCAAGCACGTCGCTGCTCTGTGGCCGCGAGCACCCGGTCAGGGCGGATGGGCAAGTTCCGCTGCCGGACGCCCGTCGCGTGCCACACCGCGTTGGCGACGGCAGCGGCGGCGCCCACGACGCCGATCTCACCTACCCCCTTGATGCCGACCGGGTCGCCCGGGACGGGGTCGTCCACCCAGTCCGCCTCGACGCGGTCCACGTCGGCGTTGGCGGCGAAGTGGTAGCCCGCGAGGTCGGCGCCGACGATGCCGCCCGAGGTCTGGTCCCGCAGCGCTTCCTCGTGCAGGGCCATGGAGATGCCCCAGATCATCCCGCCGGTCAACTGGCTGCGCGCCGTGAGCGGGTTGACGATACGGCCCGCGGCGAACATGCCGAGCATGCGCCGCACGCGTACCTCGCCGGTCGCGGTGTCCACGGCGACCTCGGCGAACTGGGCTCCATAGGAGTGGCGCTCGGCCGGTGCGAGCGCGGCGAGAGCCTCGGCGCTGTCCGAGCGCACGGTGAGGCCCTCCGGCGGGATGTCCACGCCGAGCGCGAGGCGCTCCCTGATTTCCCGGGCGGCCGGTGTGATGGCCCACACCCAGGAGCTGGTGCCCGCCGAGCCGCCCGCCACCCACGCGAGCCCGAAGTCGCTGTCCGCGATGCGGACCTGGACCCGTTCGGGCTCGACGGCGAGTGCGTCGGCCGCGACGAGGGTGAGCGCCGTCCGGGCTCCGGTGCCGATGTCGGCGGCAGCGATCCGGACGGTGAACGTTCCGTCGGCCCAGGCCGTGACCGCCGCCGTGGACGGGAGCGCGAACGCGTGGAAGGTGGCGGCTGCGGTGCCGGTGCCGAGCAGCCACCGTCCTTCGCGGCGCAGTCCGGGCCGGGGATCACGGTCGGCCCAGCCGAACCTGCGGGCGCCCTCCTCGAAGCAGCCGATCAGGTTGCGGCCCGCGAACGGCAGTCCGGTCACCGGGCCTGTCTCGGGTTCGTTGCGTACCCGCAGGGCGATCGGGTCGACACCGCACTTCTCAGCGAGTTCGTCGAGCGCCGACTCCAGGGCGAAGGCCCCGGGGGCCATACCCGGTGCGCGCATGGACGTCGGGGTGGGGACGTCGAGGTGGACGACCCGGACGTCGGTGTGGTGCGCTTCGGCGTCGTACAGGGACCGGCCGGCCGCGGCGGCCGGCTCGGCGAAATCGTAGACGGCGGAGGTCCGGCTGACGGAGCGGTGCTCCAGCGCGCGCAGCCGGCCCTCCGCGTCGGCGCCGAGCCTGACCCGCTGCGCGGTGGGGCTGCGGTGGCCGGTGAGCGTGAACATCTGCCGGCGGGTCATCGCCACGCGGACCGGCCGCCGCAGCACGGTGGCCGCCATCACCGCCGCCACCTGGTGCACCCGGACGGTCTTGGAGCCGAAGCCCCCGCCGACATGTTCGGAGCGGACCCGTACCGCGGCCGGATCGAGCGAGAACAGGTTCGCGAGGTCCGCCGCGACCCAGGCGGCGCCCTGGTTGGAGTCGACGACCTCCAGCCTGCCGTCGTCCCAGCGCGCTGCCGCCGCATGCGGTTCCATCGGGTTGTGGTGCTCTTCGGGGGTGGTGTATTCCGCGTCGACGACGAAGGCGGACGCGGCGAGCCCTGCCGCCAGATCACCCTTGCCCGTTGTCGGGGGCATGACGCCGCCCATCGGCTGGGCGTCGGAGCGGTCCCCGGCGAACGCCGCGTCGTGCGGCTCCTGTTCGTAGCGTACGACCAGCGCTTCGGCGCCTGCCCTGGCCTGCTCGGGCGTCTCGGCGACGACAAGGGCGACGGGCCAGCCCTCGTGCGGCACACGGTCGTTCTGGAAGGCGCCGACGGTCGGGTCGGGCACCATGCCCATGATGCTGCCGTAATCCGTGCGGACGCGCGGCGCGTTGTCATGGTGCAGTACGGCGAGGACACCGGGCATCGCGAGCACGGCGGCGTCGTCGACGGCGCGGATGCGGCCACGGACGATGGTGGACAGCACCAGGCTGCCGTGGGCGAGTTCGGCGAAGGGGATGTCGGCCGCGTACCGCGCGGCGCCGGTGACCTTGTCCCGTCCCTCGACGCGGGTGTGCGCGGTGCCGACGGCGCCCTTCGCCTGTGTACGTTCGGGAATGGTGGAGGTCATCAGGCCTCTCCCTCCTCGGCGAGCTCGGTCAAGGCGGCCACGGTGAGATTGCGCAGCAGCGTCACCTTGTAGCCGTTGTGGGCGAGCGGCCTGGCGTCCGCCAGCTCGGCGTCCGCCGCGGCGGCGAAGCTCTCGGCGTCGGCCGCCTCCCCACGCAGGAACTCCTCGGCCTTCCGTGCCCGCCAGGGCCGGGACGCCACGGCGCCGTAGGCCAGCCGCACCTCTCGTACGACACCGCCTCGCACATCGAGTGCCGCGGCGATGGACCCGACGGCGAAGGCGTACGAGGCGCGCTCGCGCACCTTCCGGTAGCGGGACCGGGCCGCGACGGGAGCAGGAGGCAGCGTGACACCGGTGATCAGCGCACCCGGCGGCAGCGCTGTCTCCTTGTGCGGGGTGTCGCCCACCGGGAGATGGAAGTCGGCGAGCGCCGACTCGCCCGGTCCCTGCGCTGTTTCATACGTCACGACCGCGTCGAACGCCGCGAGCGCGACCCCCATGTCGGAGGGATGCACGGCCACGCAGTGCTCCGAGGCGCCCAGGATCGCGTGGTTGTGGTGCTCGCCGGCGATCGCGGGGCAGCCGCTGCCGGGCTCCCGCTTGTTGCAGGGCCGGCTGAGGTCGGTGAAGTAGCCGCAGCGGGTGCGTTGCAGCAGATTGCCGCCGACCGTGGCCATGTTGCGCAACTGCCCCGAAGCCCCGGCCAGGACGGCCTGAGCCAACGCCGGGTAACGGCGGCGGACGTCGGGGTGTGCCGCGAGGTCGCTGTTGGTGACGGTCGCGCCGATGCGCAGGCCACCGTCGTCCGTGGGCTCGATGCCGTCGAGCGGCAGCTCGCGGATGTCGACGAGCCGCTCCGGGCGCTCGACGCCGGCCTTCATGAGGTCGACGAGATTGGTACCGCCACCGAGGAAGCGGGCCCGCGGATCGGCGTCCAGCAGTGCTACCGCGCCTGCGGCATCGGTCGCCCTCCGGTAGCTGAACTCCCTCATGCCGCCGCCTCCTCGTTCGCCTCGCGCTCGGCCGCAGGGTGCTCGGCCGCGGCATGTCCGACAGCCTGAACGATCGACACGTACGCGCCGCAGCGGCACAGATTGCCGCTCATCCGCTCCCGGATCTCCTCGGGCGAGAGCGGCGGCGGACCCGCTTCGGGCCGTACGTCGCCGGTGACGGCGCTCGGCCAGCCGGCCGCGTGCTCCTCGATCACGCCGATGGCCGAGCAGATCTGCCCAGGAGTGCAGTAGCCGCACTGGAAGCCGTCGAAATCGAGGAACGCCTGCTGCACGGGGTGCAATTCGCCCTGCTCGGCGAACCCTTCGATGGTGGTGACCTCCCGCTCTTCGGTGCCGATGGCGAGTTGCAGACAGGCGACGGACCTGCGGCCGTCGACAAGGACGGTGCAGGCTCCGCACTGACCGTGGTCGCAGCCCTTCTTGGTGCCGGTCAGATCGAGGCGCTCGCGCAGGGCGTCGAGCAGGGTGGTGCGGTGGTCGACGGTCAGCGCGTGCTTCTCACCGTTGATGTGCAACGTGATGGCACTCTGCGTCGACGAGTCGGAGGAGTCGGGTGGATTCATGGTCGGCCCTCTTTAACGTGCCCGGAGACAGGAGTCCGAGAGGTGGTGGCCGGTGGCCCGAGAGGTTCGGGATGCCGGATGAGACGGTGCGGGAGGGAAGGCGGGTGCGTAGTTGCCGTCGCGTGGTACTCGTCCGCTGTAACCACCGGTACAGTGATCCAAGCGGACAACTGTCCGCTACCAGGGAAACGTACCGGACGGTTGTCCGGTACGCAAGAGAACTCAGCGCAGGCCGCCCGGAACGGCAGCACGCCGCAGGCGGAGCCACCCTCACGGAGAGCCACACCCACGAGGAGGACGCGCATGGGCCGGCAGCAGCGACCCGAGCAGGCAGCGAGCGGACAGGAGCAGCAAGCGGCGAACGATCAAGCACAGTCGGCGGGACCGAAGCGCTCGGATGCTCTGCGCAATCGCGAGCGGATCCTGGAAGTCGCGCTGGCCGAACTGACGCGGGCCCCGAATGTCCCGCTGAGTTCGATCGCCCGGAAGGCGGGCGTCGGCCAGGGCACCTTCTACCGCAACTTCCCGAGCCGCGAGGCGCTCATCCTGGAGATCTACAGCCATGAGATGACTCAAGTGGTGCAAAGCGCCACCGAGTTGCTCGCGTCCCGGGCACCCGACGCGGCGCTGCGCGCCTGGATGGACCGGCTCGCCGAGTTCGCGCTGGCCAAGGCCGGCCTCGCGGACGCGATCCACAAGGCCCTCAGCGCAACCGGGAGCGAGAAGCCCCCGCCGGCCGAACTGATGGCCGCGGCCGGACTCCTGCTCCGCGCGGGCGAGGAAGCGGGCACCCTCCGTCCGGGCGTGACCCCGGACGACTTCCTCCTCGCGATCACCGGCCTGTTCACCATCGAGCCCGACGAGCACTGGAAGGAACGCTCCACCCGGCTCCTCGACCTGGTGATGAACGGCCTCCGCGCAGGGGCGCGGAACTCCCCTCACGCGAACTGAGCGCCCCCGGACACCTGGCTCGCCGAGGGCTCTTCGACGAAGGCCTCGAACCGCTTCTTGCCTGTGCACGCTCACAGCACCGCGCGCAGGCCCGGTGACGGCGCTCGCGCCCACTCGGTGCTTGCTTACGGCTACGAAAAAGCCCCTCCGACAGCGCTTCCGCTGGCCAGAGAGGCTTTCACTGGAGTGTCCGAGGGGGACGTGGATCGATGTCCCACGAATCGTGCCATTGGCAGCAGAACCGCCCTTGCTATAGCCCGCACGGCCGGGGTCGTGGACCGGTGCAATGCGGTCCCCGCGCGAGCTGGGGTGGTCCGCTGCTGGAAGGCCCCGACCGACCGGACAGGCGCGGGCCAGCCGGGCCACCGCACCAGCCGAGCCCGACAAGGACAATCAATCCATGACTTCCTGAATTCAGGAAATCATGTACTGTTGGCGGTGTGCTGACTGTTGCCTCCGACATCGAGGTGCTGGCCCGGTTCGGCCGTGCGCTCGCCGACCCGATCCGCTGCCGCATCCTGCTCGCCCTGCGCGATGCCCCCGCCTACCCCTCCGACCTCGCCGATGCCCTCGGCATCTCCCGCACCAGGCTGTCGAACCACCTGGCGTGCCTGCGTGACTGCGGCCTGGCCGTCGCCCTCCCCGACGGGCGCCGTACCCGCTACGAGCTGGCCGACGAGCGCCTCGGTCACGCACTGGACGACTTGCGCACGGCCGTGGTCGCCGTCGATTCCGACCGCACCTGCCCGGACGCCGCCACGAAGGGGTGCTGCTGACCATGGCCGCCGAGATATCCCTCTCCCTCGGCCCGAGCCCAGCTCGTCGCGATGCGCTCGCCCGCCGGATACGGCTGCTGGTCGCCGCGACCATCGCCTACAACGTCATCGAAGCCACCGTGGCCCTCACGGCCGGCGCCCTGGCCTCCTCCACCGCACTCGTCGGTTTCGGCCTGGACTCCGTCATCGAGGTTTCCTCGGCCACGGCGGTCGCCTGGCAGTTCTCCACGGCCGACCACCAGGTCCGCGATGCCCGGGAGAAGACCACCCTGCGGATCATCGCCGTCTCCTTCTTCGCTCTCGCCACCTACGTCACCGTCGATGCCGTGCGGGCCCTCACCGGCAGCGGCGAGGCTGAGCACTCCCTCCCCGGCATCATCCTGGCCGCACTGTCCCTGGCCGTCATGCCGTTCCTGTCCGCCGCCCAGCGCCGCGCCGGACACGAACTCGGCTCCGCCAGCGCGGTCGCGGACTCCAAACAGACCCTGCTGTGCACCTACCTGTCCGCCGTCCTCCTCATCGGACTCCTCCTCAACACCGCCCTCGGCTGGAGCTGGGCCGACCCCCTCGCCGCCCTCACCATCGCCGGCGTCGCCGTCAAAGAGGGCCGCGACGCCTGGAAAGGCAAAGGCTGCTGCGCCGCCCCCGCCTCAGCGACGCCGGCCGAGACCACAACGGCCGCGTGCGACTGCCCTCCCGGCTGCGGCTGCTGCACCCCGGCAGAAGGGAACCAGGAGTGAACGCCTGGGCATGGACCGCGCTGCTCCTCCACCTCGGCTGGACAGCCTTCGCCTTCGGCGTTCGCGCCGCCCAGCAGCGACACCGCACCGGCGACGCGGGCTTCCGTGGCATCTCCGGCCGCCCCGGCCAGCCCTCCTGGTGGGCCGGAGTACTGTTCGTCGCCGCCTTGCTCGGCGGCCTCGCCTCGCCGACAGCCGCCCTCGCCGGGCTTCCCCCTCTGCCCGGAACCGACGCCCCCGCCCTGCACTGGTCAGGACTGGCGATCACGCTTGCGGGGCTGGCGGGCACCGTCGCGGCCCAGACGAACATGGGTACCTCCTGGCGCGTGGGCGTGGACCCCGGCGAGCGCACCGCACTGGTCACCGACGGGTTGTTCGCACATGTACGCAACCCGGTCTTCACCGCCATGGCCACAGCCTCGCTCGGCCTCACCCTGATCGTGCCCAACTGGGTCTCCCTCACCGCCCTGGCCGCGCTGGTCATCGCCATCCAACTCCAGGTCCGCGTCGTGGAAGAGCCCTACCTCACAGCCGTCCACGACCCGGACTACGCCGGCTACACCACCCGCACCGGACGCTTCCTCCCCGGCATCGGCCGCCGAACTCCCTGACCGCAGCAGACAGACGGCCCCAAAGCCACGCAGGGACGGACCAGTTCCCACCACGACCGAGGAAGCGCCCCTCGACGAAGCCGCCCCGGCCCATGAGCGACATCGAAACTCAGCGATATCGATCTCGAGAACGCTCACCCAGTGGCTCCCGGAGCCATCGCCGAACGACGCCCTGGAAAGTGACACATGGGAGGTACCCGAAGCCCTACTCCTGCGTGTGCAGATATGTGCTCCGAACGTGCTGACGCACGGTTGCACTCAGCCTGCTGAGACCCGGTGACGTCGACAGGCGCGGGGGTACCGGCGATGTGATGCGCCGCGCTGCCGCAGGAGCGTCTCGCACTCCCCCAAGCACCTTTCCCGTGCCTCGCCGAAGGAAGGCGTCGGCTGCACTGTCTCTCCTTCTCGCATGACCGTGCGCAACAGGGCGCTGGATCCCTCCGGTGCGGCCTCGTCGGCGAGGGCGATGAGGTCGTCGTAGGGGTCTCGTCGATAGACCTGCTTCCGTCCCGGTGTCTGACGGACGGCCTGGGGGCCGACGTGGCCATCGAGGCCGTCGGAGTGGCCGAGACGTTCGAGATGTGCACGCGCATGGTGCGGCCGGGAGGGCACGTGGCGAACATCGGCGTACACGGTGGGCCGGCCCAGTTTGCATCTGGAAGATCTGTGGATCAAAGACGTGACGGTAACGACCGGCCTGGTCGACACCTACTCGACACCGATGCTTCTCGGAATGCTCCGAGCCGGACGACTGCCCGTCTCCTCGCTGGTGACCCACACCTTCGCGCTGGGGGCTATGGAGGAGGCATACGACATCTTCTCCCGGCCGTCCGAGACAGGAGCGCTCAAGGTCGTACTGAGCGGATCGTCACCAAGGACATGCTCGTCCGCGCCTGGGGGCGGTTCGGACTCCTGTCCGCGGGCCTCGTGATCGGCGCCTTCTTCTACACGCTCTGGCGCGCGGGCTGGACACTCGGCGCTCGACAGCCGCGGGGAGCCCCCGGCATCACGCCTGTGCAAGCGCGACCACCGCGACCTTCGCCGGAATCGTGATGTGCCAGATCGGCACCGCGATGGCCGCCCGCACCGACCACGCCTCACTGCGGCGGGTCGGCCTGCTCTCCAACCCCTTGCCGCTGATGGATATCGCCTTCGAAGTGGCGTTCACGGCCGCACTGGTCCGGACGCCGCCGCCTCAGGCGGTATTCGGCACGGCCCCACCGCCCGCCAACATCCTCGGGCTGCTGCTCGCTTTCCCGTTCCTGGTCTCGGGGCCCGACGCGATCCCGCCGGTCCCGCCCACGCAACCGCGTCGTATCCCGGGTGGTGCCGGCCCTTGGCGCCCAGGCAGAGGCTGTCACCGCGCCGGAGAGCATGGCCACGCCGCCGGTGACGAAGGCCCATTCCTGGCGAGCGCTGCCAGGGCTCCTGTTCTCGTTCACGGCCGTTCTGATGACCAGGGCGGCGACGATGATCGCCACTGTCAGCAGGGAGGCGTCCATGGAGGGCTTCCCTGTCAGCGTTCGGTGGTGTCGGCTCGCTGGTAGATGTCCGGGATGCCGTCGTGGTCGTCGTCGCGGGTCTCCTCCTCGTACAGGCGGCGGTAGATGCCGTTGCGCCGTTTGATGAGGAGGGCCGCCGAGCCGGCGGCGAGGAGGGAGCCGGTCAGGACGGCGGCTTTGACGTGCTCGGAGGCGGCCGGGTCGGGGAAGGCGAGTTCGCCGATGAGCAGGGCGACGGTGAAGCCGATTCCGGCCAGTACCGCGAGTGCGAACACGTCCGCCCAGGCCAGGTCGGGGTTCAGCTTGGCCCGGGTGAACCGGGCGGCCAGATAGGTTCCGGCGAAGATGCCCAGGGTCTTGCCGATGACGAGGCCCAGCACCACGCCCAGGGGCTCCGGGCGGGTGAAGACTTCCCCCAGGGCCGCGCCCGAGACGCCGACACCGGCGGCGAAGAGCGCGAACAGCGGGACCACGACGCCTGCGGAGACGGGGTGGAGCAGGTGGGAGGTCTGCTCGGCGGGGGATGCGGTCTCACCCTTGTCGCGGGTGGTGCGCAGGATCAGACCGATCGCGACGCCGGCGACGGTGGCGTGGACGCCGCCGTTGTACATCAGCGCCCAGGTGACGACGCCGATCGGGACGTACCACCACCAGCCGCGCACACGGAAGCGCTGGAGGACGTAGATGACGGCCAGTCCGACGAAGGCCCCGCCGAGGGCGGCGAAGTTCAGGTCGCTGGTGAAGAAGATCGCGATGATCAGGATCGCGCCGAGGTCGTCGACGACGGCGAGAGTGAGCAGGAAGGCCCGCAGTGACGCGGGCAGGTGGGTGCTGAGGACGGCGAGGACGGCGAGCGCGAAGGCGATGTCGGTGGCCATCGGCACGGCCCAGCCCTCAAGGCTGCCTCCGCCGACCGTGGCCGTGGCGGCGTAGAGGGCGGCGGGCACGGCCATGCCGCAGAGAGCGGCGATGACCGGCAGTGCGGCGGTGGCGGGGGTGCGCAGCTCTCCGACGACCAGTTCGCGCTTGAGCTCTATGCCGGCGACCAGGAAGAAGATGGCCAGCAGTCCGTCTGCGGTCCAGTGTCCGACCGAGAGGTCCAGGCCGAGGGCCGGAATGCCGAAGTGAAAGTCGCGAATCTGCTCGTAGGCCCCGCTCCACGGGGTGTTCGCCCACACCAGCGCCACGACGGCGGCGGCGAGGAGCACCAGCCCGCCGACGGTCTCCGTCCTCAGTGCCCGTACTACGGCGTTGCGCTCCGGGAGAGGGAGCAGGCCGAGGAAGGGGGAACGCTCGCGTGGGGCGGGAGCCATGCGTGGGCCTCCGGAGGGATCGGCTTCAGGGCATACGGGCCCAAGGACGCCGACCAGACTTCCCGGCACACCGCGCGTCGTTGTCCAACCGCCCACAGAACGAGGCGTTGACGCGTTATTTACACCCTAACCGCCTGCCGCATGCCCCGCCAGGCGCCCTTTCACCTGCCGATATGCGGATGTGGGCATGGCGAGCGGGCCCGTGCACACCAAAGGCGCGAGGTGTGTACGGGCCCGCTCAGGAGCCGGGC
This sequence comes from Streptomyces sp. NBC_01775, assembly GCF_035917675.1. Classification (NCBI taxonomy): domain Bacteria; kingdom Bacillati; phylum Actinomycetota; class Actinomycetes; order Kitasatosporales; family Streptomycetaceae; genus Streptomyces; species Streptomyces sp. NBC_01775. The sequence goes on from NZ_CP109104.1 coordinate 1,777,444, forward strand.
CGCGGGGGCGCGGTCAGACGGTGGTCTTCTCCGACTCCTGGTCCTCGTCCTCGACCGTTTCACCGGCGTCGCGGGCGCGGACGAACTCCAGGAACGAGTTCAGCTCGCGCTTGACGACCGGTGCGAGGAGGTAGAGGCCGATGATGTTGATGACGGCCAGTGTGAAGAGCACGGCGTCGGCCATGTCGATGAGCGTCTGAAGGGTCAGCAGGGAGCCCGCTACGGCGAACAGGGTGTAGACGACCTTGTAGGTGATCTCGCTGGTCTTGCTGCGGCCGAAGAGGTACGACCATGCCTTGAGGCCGTAGTAGCCCCAGGTCAGCACGGTGGAGATGGCGAAGAGCAGCACCGCGACGGTCAGGATGTAGGGGAACCAGGGCAGGACGGTCTCGAAGGCGTCGGAGGTGACGGTGACGCCCTCGGCTTCGGCGTTGCCGACCTTCCAGCTGTCAGGCTTTGCGATGACGATGGTCAGCGCGGTCATCGTGCAGATGAGGACGGTGTCGATGAACGGCTCCAGCAGGGCGACCAGGCCCTCGCTGGCGGGGTGCTTGGTCTTGACCGCGGAGTGAGCGATGGGGGCGGAACCGAGCCCGGCCTCGTTGGAGAAGGCGGCCCGCTTGAAGCCGATGATCAGCGCGCCCAGGACACCGCCCGCGACACCCTCCGGGTTGAAGGCGCCCTCGATGATGGTGCCGATCGCGGCGGGCACGGCGGACGCGTTGACCAGGATGACGGTCAGGCAGGCCACGATGTAGATACCGGCCATGGCGGGCACGAGCTTGCTGGTCACGTTGGCGATCGAGCGGATACCGCCGAGCAGCACGATGCCGACGAGCGCGGCGATCAGGATGCCGAAGAACAGGGCGCCGGCGGACGAACCCAGTGCGCCGTCCTCGCCGCCGGTGACGGAGACGAGCTGGACGTAGGACTGGTTGACCTGGAAGAGGTTGCCGCCGAAGAGACCGAAGAACAGGATCATGAAGGAGGCGAGAACCGCGAGGAGCTTGCCGAAGGTCTTCCCGTTCTTTCCGAAGCGGTCGCCCAGCCCCTTGGGCAGGTAGTGCATCGGGCCGCCGGACACGGTGCCGTCGGCGTGCACCTCGCGGTACTTCACGCCCAGGGTGACCTCGACGAACTTGGTGGCCATGCCCAGCAGGCCGCAGAGGACCATCCAGAAGGTGGCGCCGGCGCCACCGATGGAGACGGCGACGGCCACTCCGGCGATGTTGCCCAGACCGACGGTGCCGGAGACGGCGGCGGTCAGCGCCTGGAAGTGGTTGACCTCACCGGCCGACCCCTTCTCGTCGTACTTTCCGCGCACCACATCGACGGCGAGCTTGAACTTGCGGACCTGGACCAGCCCGAACCAGGCGGTGAAGACCAGGCCGGCCACGACGAGCCAGGCGACGATGAGAGGCAGCTCCGTACCGGCTACGGGGACGGCGTAGAAGACGACTTCCCCGAGCCAGGTGGCTATTGGCTCGAAGAATCCGCTGACGGCTTCGTCAACGGACGTGGTCATGGAGTCGAGTGACACGGTGGATACCTCGATGGCGCAGTATCGGCGCATGGGAGGTGGCGCCGGGAAGATGTGCGGTCGTTGAGTGAGCGCCGTTGTCCGGTCGGCGACCCTGGGCGCGCGGTCCGCGGACTCGAACCGTGATCACCCTGGTCGTGCTGCTGGTGCATGCCTGGCCGATCCGCGCCGTGGCGAGGGGTGGTGCCACCTGCGGAATTGCGCAGTTCTACCACGACCTTTACGAAGTGTTTAGTGATGTAGGTCACATGACCAGGCGCATTCCTCGAAAATCCCAGCGAGCGAAGCCAGATCGTTATCCGGACGCCTTGATCCGTTCATCGGGCACGTATCCGCAGGTGAGGCCGCATGGACCCCGTGGCGCCGCGATGCGGCCGTGAGGCTCAAGACACCTCCGGAACACTGCGCAGACCGGACGACAAGGGGGCCGGTGTGCCCGACGGCTGGTGGGGGCCGCAATTCATGTCACCCGGGCTGACCTGCTGTTTCGGATCTGACAGACCTCAGCAGGCCATGACGAACCCCCCAGCCATACAGGGCATCTGCCGCTTCCCATCCGCGTCGTGCCCCGCCGGGGATTCGCACCCGCACAGCACGATGGCGGAGATAAGCGCGATCGCGGGATCAGCCGACTCGCGTCTTCCGGAGATGCGTCGACATCGTCACCACGAGCGAATCAGCACCGGTAAGAGCGGGTTCGACACGACCAGCCCTTGCGTGTGGCTCCTGCCGGGGACTCCAACCTGCGACCACGAGCACTTCGGGGCGTCGGAGTGTCGAACGCGGAGAAAACTCTTGGTCGTCTTCTCCGCTGCGTCAGGAGCTTCCAAGACTCGACATCGACGACGTCACCCTCGGCCACCGCACCCAACTGACGTGGAATTCCCACGACAAGTGGGTCTGGTCGGCCGAACCCGTCCACGAACCGCTCGTGCCGACGGCCCACTTCCAGGCGGCCCAGGCCCAACAGGAACGCCGTCGCAACATCGCGGGCGTGGAGCGCATGGTCGCACCGACCAAACGCAGCTACGCACTTCGCGGCCTGCTGCGCTGCGGACACTGCGACCGCAAGATGCAGGGCAACTACAACAACGGCCTCCCCAACTACCGCTGCCGCTACCCCGCCGAATACGCCCGGAGCGCGTCCCTCCCCCACCCCCTGACCGTCTACGTCCGCGAGGGCGCGCTCCTCCCCGCACTCGACGCGTGGATCGCCCGCACCTTCGCCCCCGGCCGCCTCAAGCAGCCCCTCCAGGCCCTGCACCAGGCCCAGAGCGTGACCACCCCCGCCCCCGGTCCCGCGCTGGAAGTCGCCCGTCGCACCCTCGCCGACTGCGACCGCCGCATCGACCGCTACCGCGCCGCCATCGACGCCGGAACGAACCCGGCACTCGTCACCGAGTGGATCAACAAGGCAACAGCCGACCGCAACGCCGCCCAACGCCAGATCGCCGCCGCCGCGACAGCCACCCCCGAGCGCAAAGCCCCGCTCTACGCGGCCTTCGGGCTGTCCCTCACCTACGGCCACAGCAAAAGGGCCGTGACTGTGGAGTCACGGCCCGAGAGCGCGTGTACGGCATGTGCGTACGGTGCGTGTCCGAGGGAGGACGTGGACCGATACCCCACGAATCGTGCTATTGGCGGCAGAACTGCCCTTGCTATAGGCCGCACGGCCGGGTCGTGGACCGATGTAATCCCGACCGCGTCAAACGTTGAAACTGAACGTCAAACCTAACGCTATGACGCGCATGGATAGCGTCTGCACATGATCAACCAGCGGGAAACCAGCGTCCGGCCGACAACCATCGTTGAGGCCAGCAGCCCTCACGCCAGCCGCCGTGTACCGACCCGCCCAGAGCAGTCCCCCAGGGCACCTGGACTGAACGAGCCCAGGGGCCTCCCTGCCGTGCCATCGGCTCTGTCACCATCTACAGATGACAACAAGGAGCAGCGGCAAAGGATCGGCAAAGCCCTTTTAACGGCGCAGGTCAGGAAGTGTGGTCCCCGCGCGAGCGGGGGTGGTCCGTACAGATTGAATGACGCTTGCGCCCGGATAATGTGGTCCCCGCGCGAGCGGGGGTGGTCCGGTCGCGCGCTCGCGCACCAGGGGTGCGGGATCGTGGTCCCCGCGCGAGCGGGGGTGGTCCGCCTCTTGATCGATACGAACGGCTTCTGAGGCCCGGCGGCCCCCGTCTACAGCGGCTGGCGGGCCTGGTCACTCCTCGAAATCCTGGTAGCCATACGCTCCGAGATGCCCCTCGGCCAGCTCAACAACGTCGTCTTCGTCGTCCTCGGCCACGGTCTCACCGGTCAGCGGCGGCACTTCTATTCGGCTCCAGTCCACGCTGACACTGACCGCGTCCCCGAGACTGCCGCAGAACATCTTGGAGGAGAGCCTCTCCTTCTCGTCACCTGCCCCGTCGTCAGCACGGAAGTCATAGCCGACCGGTTCCCCGGGGCCCTTGAAGGTGATGTCCATATAGCCGTCGATGGAAATCGTAATAAAGGGATGCAGGTCTATCGACTGTGCCAACTCCTCTTGCTGATATACATGCAGCGACAAGTCCGCCCCGTACCAACACAGCAGGTAGAGATTGATCTCCTCGGCAAGCTCCTCGGCCAGCGCGATCTTCACCTCGTCGAGACTGGCCAGAACGTAGTGCGCGTCCTTGCGAGCGCCGCCCGGCGCAACGCCGAAGGCCAGGTCATAGAAACTCTTCTTCATCATGGTCGCCACAGTAGCTGGCCACATTGACAACCCCACGGCCTCAGAAGCCACTGTCTTTCGTGCAGTTCGCCCGGCGGTCGTGGTCCCTGATCAGGTTGTTCGTAGTTCGTGTGTCGGCGTGCAGGGCTTGTTCCGACCGGCCTTTCGGACGGCGGATTGGGACGAGGATGCCGATGCCGGCGCCGATGTAGCCCTTGTCGGCGAGGGTGGGAAGACCGTCAGCCGCCGCCTTGTAGAGGGCGGGGAATGCGTGGAGGCGGGCGGCGGTGATGTCGGGGGTGGATCCGGGTTCGGTGTCGGAGACCCATAGCGGGGTGCCGTCAGGGGCAGCCAGGAACTGTACGTTGCCGCCGAACGCCTTGTGCTTCTGGCTGAACCAGAGTTCGTTGCCGTTCTCGCGGGGACCGGCGACGCGGTCGGAGGCGATCAGCGTGCCATCGAGGATCACGTGGATCATGCCCTCCCCTCGGCAGCGGCCGAGAACCTCGTGCAGGTCCGGCGCCTGGCCAGCGAGGACGTCGATGCCTTCGTGGAGGTAGCGGTAGCCGGTTGCCTGGGAGACGCCAGCGTCGCGGGCGAGGCAGTGCACGCAGCTGCGTTCGCGGAACCAGCGCAGGACCAGCGCTGCTTGGCGGTACGGGCCCAAGGCGCGTGAGTTCCTCGGAGTCCCGATCCGGCGGCGATGGGGGGCCAGCAGACGGGCTCGCTCACAGTCCGTCGAACGGATGTCGCGAGACGATGTCGCGGCGCTCGTACGCTCCGTCGGCGACATCGCTGCCGCCGTGCACCAGGCCGAACCTCATGACAAGGCCGAAATCTACGAGCGGCTCGGGCTCCGGCTCACCTACGCCCCGGAAAGGCCACGGTTCTCGCGGAGATCACACCCGACTCCGGAAACAGCAAATCCCCACGGCATACGAGAAGCCGTGGGGAAATGATTGGTGTCCGAGGGGGAACGTGGACTGATGCCCCATGAATCGTGCCATTGACGGCAGAACTGCCCTTGCTATAGCCCGCACGGCCGGGGTCGTGGACTGGTGTAATCCCGAGCGCGTCAAACGTTGAACAACAACGACGCTGGATGGATCAGTGCAGCAAGTCGTCTGCTACGCGAAGATCCGCGCACTCGTCGAGCAGGCAATGGCCACCCATGTGATGAGTTGACGGATGCGGTGGGTGTGCGGCGTTGCGCCGGTTGCCGCCGCCGGTGCCATACCGGCCCTGCGGGCCAGCAGGGTGATGAGGCCGCCGACAGTGACCAGGCCGAAGGCCAGGTTCCGGCACGCGTGTGATGCGGGGTGCGCCGAGGTGAAGGGCCCTGCCACGTCGGACGGGCTGAAGTCAGCCCGTCCCGCAGGACCGGGGCCTTCGGGGCGGAGCCCCCAGGAGCAACGGGAAGGGCCGACCACCGGCAGTGCCGGCCTCAGCGCAGCTGGACCGGCAGTTCCTGGTAGCCGTTGATGCCCAGGGACGGCACCCGGGAGGCGGGCCGCCCCGTGAGGGACAGTCCGGGGAAGGCAGCGAAGAGCCGCTGCAGGGCGATCTCGGCTTCCAGCCGGGCCAGCGATGCACCGGGGCAACGGTGCGGGCCGTAGCCGAAGGCGAGATGCCGGGAGGCGTCGGCGCGGCCGGGAGAAAAGACCTCCGGATCACCGTCCGGGAAGGCGTGCGGGCAGCGCTGAATGGCCGACAGCGGCACCAGCACGGCCTCCCCCTTGCGGATCATGTCCCCCTCGACGTCCACGTCGTCGAGTGCGTAACGGAACATCACATGACGGGTGGGAGACTCCCAGCGCAGCGCCTCTTCCACGATGCCGGGCCACGGGTCCTCCCCCGCGTCCTGCCGGGCTCTCGCGGCCTGGAGCGTCTCGGGGTGTGTCAGCAGTCCTTTGACGGCGTGGCAGATCAGATTGGCCGTCGTCTCGTGGCCGCCGATCACGGTGGTCACGAGGTTTCCGATGACCTCCGCCTCGCTCAGCTCCCCCTCGTCCATGGCGGTGACCAGGTCCATGGTGAGGTCGTCCCGGTCGCCGCGGGCGCGCTTCTGCTCGATCAGTGCCAGCAGCGTCGCGGGGAAGCGGTGGGAGACCGTCTGCTGCACCTCTTCCGCGCTGGCCTCGGAGTTCAACGCCGCCGCCGACAACTCGTGCAACTCCTCGCGCCGCATGCCGTCTTCAGGTACGCCGAGCAGTGAGCAGATGACATCCAGCGGCAGCGGCAGCGCGAACCCGGCGAGCAGATCCGTCTCCTCCCCGGCGGGGACGGCGGCCAGCCCCGCCAGCAGGCGGTCGGTAATGGCCTCGATCTGGGGACGCAGCGCCTCTACGCGGCGGGGCGAGATGGCGCGCTGGATGGGGAGCCGCAGCCGACGGTGGGTCTCGCCGTCGGTGGTGAGCAGGCCCTTGCCCTCCACGATGAACAGCAGCGGCCAGTCCACGGGTATCTCCCCGCGTGCGTGAGCGCCCCAGTGCTGGATGTCCTTGGAGAAGCGGGGGTCGCCCAGCACCAGGGCACCCGCCTCCCGGGTCGTCACCGCTTTGGCCACCACGCCACCAGGGAGCGCCACAGTGGCAACCGGCCATGCGGCTCGGAGGGCTGCTCCTTCTGTTCCGTGGAGATCGGCCGGGGCGGGTTCGAGAGAAAGCGGTGCTGTGCTGTCCACTGCTGTCCGTTCGTCTGAGAAGTCGGCGGATAAGGGAATATCACGGGAAGCGCAGTGGGTGACCTGGCCATATACGGAAGGTCCCAGGCGAGACTCTCCTTGGGAACGGCCAGCCGCATGCCCGGCAGCCTGTTCCACAGCACTTCGAGCCCCGTACGGACGATGAGCGTGCCCAGGTCCGGTACCGGGCAGCCGTGGGAACCGGCGCCCCAGGCCAGATGCGACCTGTTGGTGCGGGAGACATCCCAGCTGGTCGACATCATCATCGGGTCACCTCCGGTCGCAGCGAGGCAGATGATCGCCATGTCCCCGCAGTTGATCGGATAGCCGCCCAGCGTGGTGTTCTGGGTGGCCCAGCGGCCGATGAGGTTCTGGACGGGCGCGTTGACCCACATGACGCGGTTCATCGCCTCTTCCATCTGACAGCGCCCGGCGATAACGTCGGAGTTGAGTTCCGGGTTGGTCAGCAACTCCAACACGGTGTTGCAGATCCAGGTGTTGCTGGCGCCGCGCCCGCAGACAATCTGCAGCCATACGTCCTCGCTCAGCTCGTGAGCATCCAGCTGCTGCTCCATCTGCCGGTTGTAGTGGTGCATCCAGGAGATGAGGTCGGGCCCCGAGGCCCTCTGCTTCTCCTCCACCAGGGCCCGCATCCGGACATCGAGATCCGCGGCGGCACGGTGGGCCCCGGGACCGCCGCTGAGCATCTCGTGAATGGCGGTGCCGGTGGCCAGCGCGCTGTTCTCGTCCATGCCCATCAGCCGCATCATGACCAGCAGCGGCAGCTGGAGCGCGTACTGGTCGAGGATGTCGGCCTCGTTCCATTCCCCGGGCCCTTCTGGGGGGAAGAACGAGGCGATGAGCTGCTCCGCGAGGTCTTCGATGAGGGCGCGGGTAAAGAGCAGGTCGATCTTGGCCAGCGCCTTGTTACCCGGGCTGGAGAGGCGTGAGTGCTCCATGCCCTCGGCGTAGAGACGGCTGCGCCGGTAGGCGATCTGGGGGATCAGCGGGTGGTCGGGTAGCGCACCTTCGGCGAAGTCGCGGTACCAGCGGGAGTCCCGCGTCCACATATGGCCGCGGTTCTGGAGAATCTCCAACTGGTAGGCGTGGTCCAGGACGAGGTACCCGCGGAAGGCGCCGGTCTCCTCCAGGGTGACAGGCGCCACAGGACCGAAGGTCTTGCGCAGACTTTGGTAGTACGAGAACGGTTCGCGTGCGAAATCCTGGCCGTAGAGGGTGGCACTACGTGCTGGCCAGGCCGTACGGGCATACGGCCAGGGATCACCAAGCGGAGTTCTTGAGGCATAAGTTGACACAGCCACATCCTCCAGGGCAGTGCTCAGCCGAGGCAACTGTGAGTGGAGGGGCAGAAGGTACTTCTGTGCTCAGAGGCCCGGTTCGACAGCGCCTTCCTCACCATGCCGGCAGGAGTACTCGACAGACCTTTCCGAAGATAAGGGGCGCACTGCCTCGGGAGGTAAAGGGTGAACCCGGGAGGCAGGGGAGGTACCCGCAGCCCCCCTACCTCCCGTCGGCATCCGCGCTACCTCCCGGAGCGCAAACCTCTCAAGGGGCCAGCTCCTTGGTGATGCGGTCCAGCATCAGCGCCGAGGGCTCGCGTGCCCGCTCCTCCCAGGCGAAGACACAGGCGGTGGCGACCCCCGTCGAAGCTGAGCTCGCGCAGGATGCCGAAGAAGCTGTTCCAGTCGACCTCGCCCTGGCCGATGTCGAGGTGCTGGTGGATACGCGCCGGCGTGCCTTGGGGTATCCCCCAGCTCGAAGAGCTAGGGGAAGGGTCGAGGATGTAGCGCTCGCCGGACGACGCCTTGAAGTAGAAGATGCCGGCGACGTGGACGTGCGCCAGCTTGTCGCCCACGTACCGCCTCATGGCCGCGATGTCGGCCCCTACCTGCTCGGGTCCGGAGAGGTGGAAGGAGTGCGGGTCGCAGTACAGGCAGTTCGTCCAGGGCTTGTTGATGACGCGCACGAGGTCGACGGCGGGGGTGTTCTCCTCGCAGAGGTCGAGCTCGTCGTCGGCGCGGGGTGCAGGAAGAACGGCATGAAGTCGTCGCGCGGCGAGAACTCGATGTACTCATAGCCCAGGTCGGCGGCCGTGCGCACCATCTCCTCGATGGGCAGGAAACGGAACATACGGGGGTCGAGTGCGATCTCCATGCGGGGACTCCGTACAGCGCGGGCCGGGGCTTCATATCGACGCTGCCCAGCTGTCCGTCCGATTCAAGGGAGCGGACCGTGGCGTCGGTGATGACGGTGGCAGCGTAGCCGTCCCAGGCGGTCGGCCCTTGGGCTCGGCGCCCGCTTCGACGCCGAAGCTCCACTCCTGGAATTCGGTGTCGAAGGCGTCGGAGAGCAGTTCGGGCTTGCTGTGGCTCTCCGTGCCGGGGCGAGTGGTCAGCACCACCAGGGTCTCGGCGCGGTTCTCGGTGAACAGGTCCTGGGCGTCGACATCGATGCGGCCGAGTTCGGGATGGAGGATGGTCTCCAACCGCGTCGGCCCGTCCGCCCAGCACCCGGGTGTACTCGTCCACCACGGCCGGATCGGACACCCGGGTGTGGATACGAGTCGACTGTGAAGATGCGTGACTGGGTCGCAACTGGAAAACCGCCGTTCCACCTCGGCGAGTTCGACGGTCGCCTCGGCCTCCAGGACCCTCCGCAAGCCGATCTCCACGCCGAGTTCATCGAGGCGGTCGGCGAACGATTTCGCCAGAGCGGCCAGTTCGGCGTACGTCGTCACGGTGGTGCGGCCCGGCTCGGGTGGCTAGTGCCGTGACCGGCAATGTTTGCCCGTCAAGGAGCGTCGTCCGGTGCGTGCGATCGCAAGGCGGCCGGAAGTCCTTGTAGCGGAGCTACCAGGGCTTTTGGCCAACGCCGCGAGCGTGCGTGCCGGGCGGCGCGACGGGGCAAAGCTTGCCGGGAGGGGCACTAGATGCCGGCGGGGCGGCCCGGGTTGCGGCGGGCCGTGGCGAGCAGGAAGTCATGGAGGAATTCTTCGGCGGGCACGGTCTGGCTCACGTTCATGCCTCTCTCGTCCGGAACGTCGTACTGACCGGCAAGGTTTCCCTTGTGCGAATGAGTTCTTCCAAATGATGACGGCGGGCCTGCCACACGAACGGCGCGTTATGTCACCCAGGAACGCCACCTGTACCGATCCATTGAAGAGCTCACCAGAAATTCCCTGAATGTCTCTCAAGAAAGGGAGGTCCTCGACGGCAGGAACAGGACCTTTCCGGGGAGGGAGTGTCAGTCAACGGACAGGACTGGACACGCTTCAACGTCCCATGACGGTTTATCCCGGAACCAGAAAAAAATTTCCACTATGCGGAATGAGAGCGGAGGCAGGAGCCGGGATGGCCGACATGACGGAACTCCTGTCCCCGCGAGGTCAGCTCGAAGCTCGGCCGGCGTTCGAGGGCGCCGCGCCCGGCGCCTTCGCGGTAGCGGACGATACTGGTGGATAGGCGGGCATCACGGCTGGTCAGCCGTGGCACGCGTCGAGCCAGGTGTGGGGCAGGGGCCGGTGACCATGAGGGAGGCCACAGCGGTCGTGCCGGCGGCGAGCATGACGGGCCATTACTCGGACGTGCTTCCTCTCGGCTGGGCCGGGCGGTCAGCTGACCGGGCTGAGCCGGGTGTTCTGGAAGGCGGCGACGTGCCCCCTGACCGTCGGCGTCCCGCATGCACGTCGGACCTTGCTGGTCTTGTGCGTCCGCTTGCCCAGGCAGGCGTCCCTGGCCGCTGACGACGGCCACATCGGGTGCGCAGAAGCCCTCTGCTCGGGGTGTCGAAGTCGCCTGGCCCGACCGCAACGGAGAAAGCAGCAGGCGATCTCCAGAATGCCGTGCATCATTGGCTGACCGTCCCATAGAGTGCTCGCCGGGCCGTTCGAATTTCGTCGAATTCCGCCTACGGCACACCGAGTTCGCGGCGCCACAGCGGTGCCCGCGCGCCCCTTCTGCCGGAAATTTCCCCTTGCAAACGAAGGTGACGTACGTGAAGCGCACCCTTGCCATATCGGCCAGCGTCCTGACGCTGAGCAGCGCGGGCCTGATCGGCCTCAGCCCGACCGCTCAGGCCGACTCCAGAGCCAGCTGCGGAGCCAATCGATTCTGCCTGTACGAGGGCTACAGCTTCGAGCGTGGTGTATACCGCCACAAGCCCCGCCCGGGTTCCTGGTACCGCGTGAATCTGCCGTCCTCCATCAACGACCAGGCAAGCTCGATGGTGAACAACACCAAGTACGACGTGTTCATGTATTCCGGCCGCGACTGCTTCGGTGACGCGTACACCGCAGCAGCCAAGTCCTCCGACAAGGACCTGGCCCACAACTCGGGCAACAACAAAGGCAACATGAGCAACCGGGTGACCTGCATCACCGTCTCGAAGTAGCACCACCAGACGGGGTGCGGTGCCTTGACGTTCGCACCGCACCCCGTCCGTAGCATCCGTAGCGGCGTCAGTTGCGCGACGTCGGCGGAGTGAGCGTCACCTGGTCCAGGACCGGGTGTACTTCGAGCGCTGCTCGTACTCGTTGTAGGACTTGTCATCGAAGTTGGGGAACTCCGCCGACGTGAACGTCACCGTGATGCGGTTCTGCCCCAGCTCCTCCGCGAACCGTGAGTTCGCGGAAATTGTTGAGGACTTCCCGCACAACCGCGTATCAACCACGTCGCACCTCCCCAACGCCGTTTCATCAGAGGCAGGCACTCCATCACATGCCTCTGACACCATGAGGTCGTGACGCCGACGGGCAATGATCAAGCACCGCAAAGCCGCTCTAGAGCCGCAGGTCAGGAAGTGTGGTCCCCGCGCGAGCGGGGCTGTTCCCCAGCTCGCCGACGAGGCCGAGCTGTGGCTGAGGTGGTCCCCGCGCGAGCGGGGCTGTTCCCGCAGTCACGGTAGGCCCCATGTGGCCCGCAAGGCCGCCGACGGCAAACCCCTCCACGGCTTGGAACCCGACCTCAAGACCGCATCCGTCGTTGTCCGGATCTTCACCGCGTTCCTGCCCGGATACGGCATCTACGCGATCGCCGAGGGACTCACCCGCGACGGCATCGCCCGCCCCTCCGCCCACGACCCTCGCCGCAACCCCCACCGCGACACCCGCGCCTGGGCCAAGAGCGCCGTACGCGCCACACTCAACAACCCCCGCTACACCGGCCGCCAGGTATGGAACCGGCAGAAGAAGCACGAGTCCCTGCTCGACATCACCGACGTCAGCCTCGGCTACACCACCAAGATGCGCTGGAACACCCAGGACAAGTGGATCATCTCCAAGAAGATCGTCCACACCCCACTCATCGACGACGACACCTTCGCCCGCGCCCAGGACATCTTCCACAGCAAGACGCGGACCGGCCCCGCTCACGGCGTGCAGCGCACCCGCCGCCCGTACCTGCTACGAGGCGCCCTCATCTGTGGCGCGTGCGAGCGGAAGATGCAGGGCCACTGGTCTCACGAGCAGGCCTACTACCGCTGCCGCTATCCCAACGAATACGGGCTCGCGAACCACGTCCAGCACCCCCGCAACCTCTACGTACGCGAAGCATGGGTGACCCGGCCACTCGACGACTGGCCCGCCAAGACGTTCCTGCCGCACCGCATCGACAAGACCGTCGACCTCATGACGGCAACCGGTCCCGACACGGGCCATCCCGATACCACCGAATCCACTCAGGCACGGGCCGACATCGCACGGTGTGACGCCAAGCTCGCCACACACCGCTCCGCCCTCGAAGCGGGCGCCGACCCCGGTCTGGTCACCCGCTGGATCACCGACGCAGGCCGCACGGGCCCAGGCCGAGGCGAAACTACGACCTCCCCGCACAGGCGGAACCCGGAATCTCGCGGGACTACGTCACCGACCCTCATCCGCACAGCGGACGACCTCTCTCAGGTGATCCACCAAGCTGCCCCGACCGACAAAGCCGAGATCTATCAGAAGCTCGGTCTCCGCATCCGCTACACGCCCGCACAACAAAAAGTGCTGGTCGAGGCGCACCTCAACCAGCACATTCCCGGCACCCGTGGGGTACCAGTCGGTGTCCGAGGGGGGTGTCGAGCTCAGCGCACGATGTTCCGGCGCTGGTGGCGGGGACGCTGGCGCTGTCGTAGGGCTCCATCGTAGCCGCACGTGTGGCCACGCTCCGTGCCCGTCCGATCGACGGGCAGGAGCGGCAGCGCGCTCGTGCCGGACGATGTTCACGCTGCTACCCCGAACCGCGCGTGCCACCGCCCGGCGGGCCCGCTGTCAGGCGGTTTTGTCACGAGCTCCCCACCCCGGCCAAGTTCGCGATGTACTCGTAGCGGTATCACCACGTCAAGACCAGCTCATCCGGAGCAGGGCGATTACTGCAAAAGATGGGTCTCAACCGACGGTCGGATTCCCAGCGCTACGAGCGCCGAAGTCCATCGAGTCCTGGGCCAGCCGGGAAACAAGAAACGCTCCTACCCGTACATCGCCATCGACGACGCCCGGCTCCGAATCCTGCGCGCCTAACCGCAGAACGACCAGAAGGCCGACAGTGACTTCTGGAATTTCTGGCGGAGTCGCCCTCATCATCGAGCGAGCAGAACGCATGCAAAGCTCTCGGCCAACGCCTGCCCGAAATCCGGAACGAAGCAGGGTTCACCAAGCATGTGTTGGCCGCGCTCAGATGTGCGGGCACGAGTCGAAGTGCTCACGCTTCAAAATCGGCTCGCGCCCCGTCCGAGGCCGGTGTCGCGGCTGGGCTGCGGCCTGCGTCGCAGCCCACTGATCGGAGATCGTCTCTACCTTCCGTGGAATCGGTGACACATACATCGATTGGGTAGGTGCATTTAAGGAACTCTTCCCTTTTTTGGCTTTCCCCAAGATGCCGTGAACAGGTAAATCCACCACAGCGGATTGACGAAATTCACCCACGACTTTCTACGTGCGAGATGGCGTTCCCAGTAAGCGTCCTGTTCCTCCACCGAACCGATCCGGTGCGCGCAGTAGCCAAAGGTGGGGACCAAGTCCCGAACTGTTGGGGGGCGCCACATGTGGAGGACATAGACCATCCATGCGCCGTAGGAAGCCGACTGTGGCGAGGGCCTGACATCGACGCGTGCCCCGTTGCAGCAGAGGGTGATGTCTCTTTGAGCGAGAGTTGCACGCATTTCCTGAAGGGCAGAGAAAACATTATCAGCCGCTTTCGAAATTTCCACACCACTGGAGGACTCAAGGTGCAAAATCCACGGCCCATCACCCTCGACGAGAATTTTCCATTCTTCCTCGCGGCCCTCCAGCCTCACATAGATTGGGATTTCTTCATTCATTCGTGAACCTCGGATTCTCTATCACTTCACCGGTAGGTCTTCCGTATTGCCAACGCTCCGCTCGAACAATATTACTGCCATCAATCCCCCTGAAGATAACTTCCCGTTCAGCCGGGAACCCAGTTCCTTTAATGAAGGACTTAGTCGCCCCACCAAGGGCGCGGTTCACGTCGACACCGTATCCATTTCCGCGTATCTCGTAGACCCATGTCCCACGTCCTCTGGCGAACTGCGGAAAGTTTCCGGCCTGGCTGGAACTCTTACTCGTGCCCACCCAATTTGACGGCTTATCATGCAGAGCGTACTTGCCGATATCTTCATTCGTTCCTCGTGGGGAGAACCCGGATGAAAACACCTCGTCGGGACTTCTGGTATCGCCCCTGAACACACGTCGCGGCTTCACTGCGGCCCTGCGGCGAACTCCGAAATCTGAGGCTACGGCCATTCGACAGCCGTCTGGCGCGAGGCCGAGGGGGTCCGTCACTGTGTGCGGATTGTCCACATACGTAGCTGGGTTCGGCCCCGGTATCAGTCCCAGCGGGTCCTGTGACAGATATCGCCCGGTCTCCGGATCGTAGTACCGGAAGTAGTTGTAATGGAGGCCGGATTCCGGGTCGGCGTACTGGCCCGGGAAACGGAGGGGGCAGGTGGCGGTGCCGGTGGTCGCCGAGGGCAGGGGGTCCGGTGATGGGAGCGGGGTGCCCCAGAGAGTGGTGCGCTGTCGCCAAGTGGTGGTGCCGTCGGGGGTGACCAGTTCGGTGGGGGTGCCGGTGAGGTCGGTGAGGATGGCGTGGAAGCGGGGGGTGGTGTCGAGGTTAGTGAGCTTGGTGATGAGGGATGTGCCGGAGGTGCGGGTGAGGGGAGCGTGGTCGGTCTGGGTGAGGGGACGATGGGTGTCGGGGGCGTAGTCCCAGGTGGTGGTGTGTCCTTCGGCTGTGGTCTGTTCGGTGACGCGGGTGCCGTCCCAGGTGAAGGTGATGGTCCTGTCATCCGGACCCGTCTTGGTCGTGCGGCGGCCAAGGGCGTCGTAGGTGTAAGTCCACGCTGAGCCGTCAGGATCCCGGAGGTGGGTGAGACGGTCCTCGGCGTTCCAGGTGTAGGTCCAGGTGTGGCGGTGGCCGTTGAGAAGGCGGCGGCAGGTGGATGTGCGGCGGCCGACGGCGTCGTGGAGGTAAGTGGTGCGACCGGCGCGGTGCACGAGTGTGCCGGAGTTTTCACGTTCGTGGCGTGGTGGTGCCAGCCGGTCCAGGAGCGGCCCTCGAAGTGGTCCAGACCCAGGGCCGTACTTGAGTTCGCGTTAGTCGTGTTCGATCCGCCAGCGGATCTTGGCCAGTCGCAGCAGAAGGTGCAGGATGGTGTCGGCGGGAAGGCTGGTCAGCCAATAGTCGGTGGGCTCCGGCTGGTGGGGCGGCCACTGGGCCAGGAGCGTATCGGTCGGCAGGGCGCCGTCCCAGGCGTCGCGTCCGCCGGACTGCTCGCGTGCCGCTTTCCGGACCGCGACACCGGTCGGCCCGGACCTCCATGGCAATGAACCGGCTGGTCATCGCACCGCGGCTGCCCTGCCGCCAGGTGCACCGCCGCAGTGAGCGCCGTCCGGTCCTCATGACCAGGTCTTTCACGGAGTGGGCCGGGTCGCGGTAGCGGGGCAGACGGGGTGCGCCATCCGCCCGGCCCGTTGTGGCGTGCTGGGCACGGACGGCGTCGGCGGGATGTGCGCTGGTGTCCCCGCGCACGGCGGTGATGTAGTCCAGATGCCGCTGGCGCAGTCCCGCGCGGAGGCGTGCATCTGGCCGCACCCGGCGTCCGCCACCACGATGCGGTCGGCCAGGCCCCACCTGGCCACCTGGTCCAGGACATCAAGCGCCAGCCGCCACTTCTCCCGGTGCCCGACCTCATCCGGCACCCCGCAGGCACGGCGCCGCCGGGTGTCCGGGTCCCATTCCTTCGACAGGAACAGCCGCCACTGCAACGGAACCGACGCGGTATCGCTGACCGTGACCTGGCAGTTCGCCTGCTTGCCAGAGCACCGCAGTACTGGCGGGCAACCCCGACCGACATCCCGCCGTCCTTGGGGAAGGACACATCGTCGATCACGACGGCATCCGGGCTGATCAGCGGCACCATGCGCTCGGCGATACGCCGCTGCACCGGCACCGGATCCCACGGCGACTGGTTCACGAACTGCTGCAGGGTTCTGTTCATGCCGTCCGGCAGCCGCTCGGCCATCGGCCGGATCGACTTCCGCCGCCCGTCCAGCATCAGCCCCCGCAGGCAACAGTCGCCCTGCACACGCTGATCCCGCCGCGGCACAGACGCGAACAGGTCCGCTACGAACTCGGCTAACTTCGCCCGCATTCCCTCCACTTGCTGCATATCCATACACCCACCGTGCCTTCGAAGCCGCTGAAAACGTCGATCACTCCAGACGAGCTGCGCCGCCGCAACGACGCGAGCAAGCGCGAGGCCGAAGAGCAGGACCGGGGAGACCAGTTGGAGACGCAACTAGCCCCACATGAACTGACGAGTACCACCACAACACGACAGGGCCCATAAGACCCTGATGTACCCGACACATCCACCAGTACGATCCGGCATTCAACAACCAGGGGGACCCGTGAACCAGCACCCGCAGCACCCGTACCAGCAATTCCAGCCGCCGCCCCAGCCGCCGAGGCGGAAGCACACCGGCCTCAAGGTCACCGCCGCCGTGTTCGGCGTCCTCGTTGTCATCGGCGGCATCGCCTCCGCTGTCGGCGAGGGCGATGGCAGCCCCAAGGCCGACAAGAAGCCCGCGGCGTCTGCCAAGCAGAAGGCCAAGCCCGAGAAGCCGGCCGCAGACGAAAAGAAGGAGACCAAGAAGCTCCCCGCCCTCACCCGCAAGGGCCTGCAATCCGCTCAGGACGAGGCCCAGGCAGCCGGGTTCTACACCCTCACCTCGCACGACGCGCTCGGCCGGGACCGCATGCAAGTGTTCGACCGTAGCTGGAAGGTGTGCTCCCAGAAGCCAGCACCCGGCACGCACGCCACCGACACCGAGATCGACCTCGGAGCCGTGAAGACCACCGAGGACTGCCCTGCCAAGGACGCCGGACCCGTCAAGACAGCCGACGGCACCATGCCGAACTTCATGGGCAAAAGCGTCAAGGCAGCCCGGAGCGCGCTCGACTCCTCGGTGAGCCTCGACGCCACCGATTCGACCGGGCAGGGCCGCATCGTGCTGATGGAATCGAACTGGGAAGTGTGCTCCCAGACCCCCGCGGCCGGCACGAAACTCGATGGCCAGCCTGTGACGTTCAAGGCCGTGAAGTTCGAGGAGAACTGCGCGTGAGGCGGTCGGGAGGGGGCGGGCTTGCGGTGCTCCTCGCCGCGGTGCTGGTTACGGGAGCATTCGCAGCCGGGTACACCAGCGGCGCGGGGCCGACACTGGTCCGCGTCGACGACGCCCGCCACATCGGCTCCCGTTGAGATGGAGAAGTCGGCCACGCCCGCAGCAGAGCCGGACCCCGCGCCGACCAGCTCTGAGCGAGCGAAGCTCACCGAGGACGCCCCCGGCGCAACCTGGACCGACACCAGCGAGGACGCACTGTGTGAAGGACTGAAGCTGTTCGGCACGGCGTGGATTGCCCGGCAACTCCGAGAAAGCCAGTCGGACGCGGACGTCGACTGGAACTACGCGGCCCAGTTGGGCGAGGAGAAATGCGAGGATGACTGGCTGGTCGGAACTGTGGTTGCCGAGCACGGCGGTCTGGATGAGTCTGGTGTCGATTGGGGGCACCGCTACCTCCCATATGCGCTGACGGAGATGCGATCCCCGGAATCCGGCATGTTGCCTGCTGCTTGCCAGAGCATGCGCGGAGCGCTGGCCCAGTTCATGGGCGATCCGGGGCTCCAGCAGCCCTTCCGGGTGGATGCGCTTGAGTGCGACCGGGCGGTCGTGGACCGTGTCGTACCCGCGCTGGACGGTCCCCATCCCGCCTTCGCCGAGTTCACCCTGGAGTTCATAGCGCCCGGAAATCTACTGTGTTGGCACTGTGTGGGTTCTCGTCCCCCATCCCGTCCCGTACGCGAGCAGGGGTGGTCCGTGCCCGATGCGCCGTCAGGTGCTCTCTTCGTGGTGGTCCCCGCGCGAGCGGGGGTCCGCCCCGGCCATTTCGCCGGAGGCATACGCGCGAGCGCCAGGAGGTGTCACCAACATTTTCCGGGCAGTTGGCTGCGGTAATTCCCAGATGTCAAATCAGCCCTTTGTTCATGTATTCCAATGCTTCAACAAAAGGGATGAAGTGACACTCTCCCGTGTTCAAATCCACCTTGATTGGATTATTGCCCGCCAGGCGCTCCATTTCATCTCCGTGATCAAGATATGCAATCGTGTCGTAGCACACGACAAGATCTTCACCGTCGAGAAAGGCGCTTTCCGCGCTGAGCCGGACCTCACCCCCTTTTCCCCATTCCTCGCTTTTCGCCGCAAGGTACTCGGCGGCTCGCGAAATGGCGGCTTCCTTGTCCAGCATGTCAGTTCGTCCTCATGATCCAGTAATGTTCCCAGTTTGCGACATGGTGAGCATGCCCTATTTGCCCGTCAAGAAATACTACGCTACCGCGGTCGTTCATGACATTGAAATAGTGCCCTATCCCCTTTTCCGGCCATGCGCCGACAATCCCTCGTGCGCCCTCCCCCGCTCGCTGCATGTGTTCAACTACCCCGGACAGGCCGTTTTGCTTCTGGAAGTTTCCACCGAGAGCCTCTGTCATCTCTGGCATGGTCATTGGCCTGTCAGCTCCGAGAGCAGAAGCAGGGCTGCCCTGCATGGTCGAGTCGACTGCCGATGAGACTGGCCCGCAATTCATCGTCCCACCTTGAGGATTGACCAAATCCCGCAGTGCGGGAGTCCGAGGGGTGAAATAGTCGTGACCTCTCAGGGTTGTGCCGCCCTCTGGCCCCCACCAGGCTCTACCGCCTGAGTGGCACGGGGCGAGGCCAAGCGTGTCAGTCCAGGCCCGGGGGTTGTCCACAAAGGCTACTGGGTTCGCTGCTGCTTCCAGGCCCAGCGGATCCCGGCTGAGGTACCGCGCTGTTTCGGGGTCATAATAACGGAAGTAATTGTAGTGCAGGCCCGTTTCCGGGTCGTGGTATTGGCCGGGGAATCGGAGGGGGGTATACGTGGTGCTGGATGCGTGCCAGGTTGTGGTACCCCAAAGGGTCGATTGGGTTCGCCAGGCGATGTCGCCGGATTCATCGACCAGTTCGCTCGGGGTGCCCACCAGATCGCTGACGATCGCGTAGAAGCGGGAGTCTATTTCCTGCTGGCTCGACTCGTCAGTGATGCGTTCCGTCTGGGTCAGGGGTGTGAACCCCTTGTGGTCCCAGGTGAGGGTTACGGGGTGCGGGAGCGCTGGCGCATCCGTGGTCTGTTCGATGAGCGTCGGGCCGTCCCAGGTGAAGGTGACGGTCTCGGTCTTCTCCTCCGCTGCCATGCGGTGCTTGGCCGTGCGGCGCCCCAGCGGGTCGTACTCATACCGCCAGATCGTGCCGTCCGGGGTGACGACCTGAGTGAGACGGTCCTCCGTGTCCCAGGTGTAGCGCCACGTGTCCGGCTTTTTCGACAGGCGGGTCTTCTGGCGAAGGGTGATGCGGCCCGCGTCGTCGTGTTCGTAGCGGACCTTGCCCGCCGACTTGATTGCCGTGCCCTCGTACGTGCGGGGGCCGATCGCCTCCGGGGACGCATGGGTCGTCGGCCATGTCGCCTCCGTCTGATTGCCCGCCTCATCGTATGCGTACTGTTCCGTCCAGCCCCGGGCGTGTATCGCCGTGACCCGGCCGGCCGCGTCCAGATCGAAGGTGCTGTGTCCCGCCAGCAGGTCGTCCATGCTGGTCAGGTAGCCGTCCGCGCGGTATTCGTACTCCCGGCTCTGGATCGTCTCCTGGGCGCCGAGGGACTGCGTTCGCAGGCGGCCCGCCGGGTCCCACACTTGGGACAGCGTGAGGCCTTCGGGGCCTATTCGACGCTCCGTCTCACGGCCTGCCACATCGTGGACGAAGTCCACGATGTGGCCCGATGCCGTCAGCGAGGTGCGGTTGCCCACCCCGTCGTACGCGCTCGTGGAGACAGCACCACTCGGTGTGACACGACGGGTGCGGCGGCCCAGCGCGTCGTAGGCGTGGGTCAGCGCGCGGCCGTTGACAAGCTCGGTCTTGACGCGGCCGAGCTTGTCGCGCTGGTAGCGCAGTTCCGCATCAGGGCTGACCGCTTCCAGCAGGCGGCCTGCCGGGTCGTACGCGTACGTGGTGACCGCGCCTGCCGCGTCCTTGCGCACCGTGCGGCCGAGCGCGTCGCGCTCATAGATGATCTCCTCACCCAACGGCGTCGTCCGGCGGACGAGGCTTCCCACCCCGTCCAGTTCATAGCGCTGGGTGCGGTCGTCGAAGTCCGTCTCCGCGATCAGGCGCCCGGCCGAGTCGTAGGTGTAGTCCCAGGTGAGCCCCTGCGGATTGGTCACCCGCGTCATGCGCAGCTCGGCGTCGTAGGCGAACTCGTAACGCACACCGTCCGGGCCTGTGCGGGCTTCCAGCATGTCGAAGTGCGTGTACTCATAGCGCGTCTCGCCGCCCGCCGCGTCCACGTGCCGAACGCAGCTGCCCTCCCCGTCCCACTCCCACCGCTCCGTCGACCCGTCAGGAGCAGCACGGCTGCCCAGGCGGCCTTCGGCCGTCCAGGTCAGCGTTGCCTCCGCGCCCAGGGGATTCGTCTCTCGCACGGGGCGGCCGAACGCATCGCGTTCGTAGCGGGTCGTCGCACCCAAGGGGTCGGTGATCTCGACGGGGAGCCCCGCCGGGTCGCAGCGCACCCGCGTTACCGCGCCCAAGGGGTCCGTCACCAACGCGAGGTGGCCCCGGGTGTCGTAGGCGTAGCGGGTGGTGTGGCCTGCGGGGTCGGTCAGCGCGGTGCGGTTGCCGTGCTCGTCCCACTCCTGGCGCCAGACCGCTCCGTCGGGGTCCGTCGTCGTAACGGGCAGGCCCATTTCGTTGCGGGCCGTCGTGACCGTTGTGCCATCCGGGCGGACAACCGCCGCGAGGCGGCCCGCCGCGTCGTAGGTGAACCGCGTCGTGTGGCCCAGGGCGTCCGTGTGGGACAGCGGACGGTTGTACGCGTCCCGTTCCGTCGTGGTGCGGTGGCCCAGGGGATCGATCTCGCCGACCATCAGGCCGTGTTCGTCGAACAGGGTGCGGGTGGTGTGCCCGGCCGCGCTGGTCAGCGTGGTGACTCTGTGGCCGGACGCGGTGTCGTGGCCGTCGTAGTCGATGCGGACCTGCATGTGGCCTGCGGTGCCGCCTTCGGCGATGACGCGGTGGAGGTTGTCGTAGACGTAGTCGTAGCGCCGGTCATTGGTGTCGGTCCAGGAAATGACCCGGCCCTCGTCGTCGTACTCGAAGCGCAGCGGCAGCCCGGAGGAGTTGATCACCTCGGTCAGGTAGCCGTCGGTGTAGCCGTAGCCCAGCACTCGCTCCTCGATGCCGTCGGTCCGGACCAGGCTCAGCGCGGTGACGCGGTCGTCCTCGACCGTCAGCTTCACCACGTAGCCGCCGCTGTGGACCAGGCGTGACGGGGCGCCGGAGTCGGGATCGTATTCGAAGGTGATGCTGTGGCCGTTGCGGTCGGTGATCTGCTCGATCCTGGCGGTTCCGTCGTCCGCCGAGTCCGTTCCCCCTTCAGATGGGGCGAAGTGCCGTACCCACCCTGTCTCCGGCTCCGTCAGGGTGTATCCGCCGTCGGAGGTGCGTTCCAGCGGCATGCGCGCCGAGCCTGCCGAGGGGAGGGTGGGCAGGCCGGGGGCCGGATGCGGGTAGGAGAGGAGGCGACCGTCCTCGGCGACGAAGATCACACCTTCGGGGTCGATCTCCAAGCGCTGGTCAACCGTGGAGGCCCAGGAGAGGCCGAACCAGCGGCCGAGCCCGTAGCCGGACTCGACCCGGCGGGTGAACGTCAGGGGGAGGGCGCCGGGGAGCGACAGGTCGGTCTGGGGCAGGAACATCCTCCCCGTCGCCAGATCGACCGGGTCCGTGCGGCCCGTCGGGATCTCATCCCCACTGCGGGCAGCCTGACCCCGCCCCCTCTCCCTCAGCGCCCTGCGCCCACTCGACAGCTCTTTGGCCAGCTTCCCGACCCGGCCGGCCTTCGTGGCCATACCGACGCCCTTGGTGCCCAGCAACTCCGGGATGAGGCGGCCGATGCCTTCTGCGGGGTCCTTTTTGAAGGTGTCCCACATCTGTTTGCCGGTGCCGACCGGGTCGTTGGCCACCCTCGCTATGCCGGTGACGGTGGAGTTGAGGTTGGTGACGTACTCGGCGGGGTGGGTGAGGTTGTAAGGATCGACGGGGTTGACGCTGCGCACGAAGTTGTTGAGCCCGGCGACGCCCTTGATGACGCCGCCGCTCAGGTGGGTGGCGTCCAGTTGCAGGCCGGTCAGCCCGTCACTGGCCTGTGCGGAGTAGGAGGGCTTGGGCGGAGCCGCATCCCGGGCCGCCTTCACCGCCGTCTGCGCCCGCCCGGCCGCCTCGTTGCGCTGAGAGCGGGCCTCATCCAGCTGCTCCTGGGCCGCTTCCTTCTTGTCGTCCTTGTACTTCGCCGCCGCCTCACGCGCCTGGCCCTGGGCCCACTCCACCGTTCCGGCGAAGTCCTCCAGCGCCCCGGCGGCCTTCTCACACGCGTTGGCGGCCTTGACCCACTTCGCCGGCTCCAAGCCGACTTTCTCCCAGAAGGCGTCCGCCGCCTTCCCCTTCAGCGTCCCCTTCGACACCCCCTTGAGGCCCTTGGCGACGTTGTCGAACGCCTTCTTGAAATCCTTCAAATGGCCCGATGTCGAACGCAGCTTGCTGGAACTGCCAAAGATGAGTTTCTTCGGATCGTCTGTCTCATCCAATTGGAACTCGGCGGTATCGGCGCCCATCGCATTTGCCGCCGAACGCGAATTGTCCCGCGTCCAGTCCGCACCGCTCTCCCAACCGACATCATCCATCCGGTCGGCCGACCAGTTGCCGAACCCCTCGACACCATCGCCGACATCCTCGACGAGGTCCTCGCCCTTGTCCTCGATGGAATCAGGTACGAAATCCCGCCACCCCATCAGCCCTCATCCCCCTGACCGCCCTCATCCTGCTGGGCGGCGCGTTCCTCCGGTGACGGGCCGAAGTATTCGTCCTGCTTGACCGCGATCTGCTCGTCACTCACCCCGGTAGCGCCCTGGGCCAGGTCCATGTACATGCCGCCACGGCCCTTGGTCGTCAACTCCCGGCCCGTGTCCTTCCAGTCTTGGGTGATGTCATCCCCCGCCTTCTGGAAGGACTCCTTGCTCCAGTCCGGCGCATCCGGCTTCACGATGTCGCCCCACCCCTGCTTGGTGACATCCTCCTCACTCGCGTGCGGATTACCCGTCACCAGGAGGGAATTCGCAGCGATCTTCATCGTGCCCGCCGCGTACTGGTCCTCCTCGTACGACATCCCCGCCGACAGACCCAGCTTCTGCGCCAGCGCATTCGCGTTCTGCACCAGCGCCCGCACTCCCCACTCCCACTTCTCACAAAAGTCCTCGAAAGCCCCGGCAAGCCCCGGATGCCCCGCCTCCATCCCCGACAGCGACAGCTCTTCGAACCCCGCCCCTTGAAGCGAAGAGGTCGACGAACCCCCCGACTCCTTCAGCTCACCGATCGCCCCCTTGAGCCCCTTCTCGATCAGGTCGAGGGACTCCTTGTTCCAGTGGACACCGTCGACGTTCTTGCCTCCGCCGCCCATCAGACGCCTCCCCCATGGACAGAACCGCCAAAGGCACCCTCACCAAGGCCGTCGACATCCACCGCCACCGCGTACGGCACGATCCCCCGGACCGGCGGAAACAACATCGAGCTGTCCTCATCGGCCACATCCACCGCGACACCCGTCGGCTCCGCCTGTGCCGGCACCACCGCGTCCAGCAGCCGCGCCCCCAGCACCGCCGCGTAATCCCAGGGCGAGCCAGGCGGCGTACCCCGCAAGACAGCGAACCGCGCCAACGCCGCCTCATCCGTGAACGCGAAGATCCACCGCACCCCGCCGAAGTGCGCGGACATGACCTGGTCCTGACCCACCGTCGGAACCAGCACCGCAGTGCGACGGAACTCCCCCACCAACGCTCCCGGATCCCCGACCCCGCCACGCGCCGCCGCTATCTCCTCGGCCAGCTCCATGTCCCGTCCCACCCCATTCGTCCCCTACGGTCACCCCGTCCGGACAGCACCTTGCTGCTCCCAAGGCTTTGACCAGGGACAACCGTAAACACGTCAACGCATGATCACGCAATCAAGAGACCGAAAAGCAGTCTCCGCGAAGCGGTCCTGGCCATTCCCAGCAGAACTCCGGCGTGCCCGTGCGCCGAGACTGCTCCCGAATCCTGCGACTGCGCAGATGAGCGCCCCAGTCCGAGACCTGTTTCGGTCTCCTCGGACAAGAACAGACTGGGCAATCGGATGAAGTGCCGATGTGGCGACGAGCTGCGTACCGTGGCCTGCCGTTGCGCCCCAGGTCCTGTGATCACTCTGTCACTCAGTGCTGTTACGGTCACGACAGTCGCAGGGGGCTCGTTGGTGGGAGGCTGTCGTCGCCGGGTACCGTTAGCGGCGCTCGTGCCTGGGCAGCAACGGCTCGATCACCGCCCACAGTTCGTCGCAGACCTCGCACGACTTCGGCAGAGTCACCCTCACCCCCGAACAAGACCACCTACCCCTCCACCGTGCCACACGGAGATCATCCTCCAAGGACTCCTTACGCGCTTCGGGCGGAGACCTGCCAAACCGCTGCGTTCGTGTCGGCTGCCCTGACTCAATGGGCACATGAATGTTGAAGAGAGCTGGGCCTACCGTGCGGCCCCGAAAGATCTGGGCGCTGAGGTTCGCCGAGTAGAGATCGTCCGGGTGAGCGGCTCGGGACGATCCGATCGAGTACATATCCGGTTCGTCGACGGAGACGAGGCCGGATTGCAGGAATGGGTGGCGATGGGCTGCCTGCTGGCGCCCTGGGAGGACGTGGAAGCGTTCCGCGCTGACGACCAAGCGGAGCTGGCTCTGGCTGACGTATCGAGAGAGGTGCGGGGCAGCGTCGAATTCGAAGCGGCGCGCATGGTCTTGGGATTCGTCCGGCCGAAGAGTCGGTTGCGCCTGCGCCGCACAGTGGCTGACGCGGGCGTGCTGGACCTCGGACCTGTTAAGGATGCGGCACGGATCGTCGGTATGGAGCCCGACGAATTCAGGGAGGACCCCATGCTGCACCAAGACCGCGATGGTCGGTGCCTGGCGGGCTGGCCACTTACTGAACGGATCGCCCGCAACGTCGCCAAGCACCGTGCCGACGAGATCCTTCCGGAAGTGGACCGAAAGCAGCAGTCCATCGACGAGGAACGTACCCAGCCTGTCTGGGGATCGTGGCGGCGGGACGACCGCAAGCTGGACGCGGATGCGGCCGTGCTGCGCACCGTTCGCGAGTGGTGCGGCGAGGAGAAGGCCGAGCGTTACGACGAGTTGGTGGCTCTCCGAGAGGAAGTAACGCGTCTGGGGAAAGTCGTCGAGCGTGCGCTGGAGGAACTGCGGCGCCGCGGACACGGGGTCACCCGCCTCCACCATTGAGCGCGACCTTGGCGTCCGTATCTCCAGCCTTGATCCCGAGGTACGTCGTTGATCCCCTGCCACGGCGCAGGATCTGGCTTCGGCGGGGCGGTCTCAGCCCTCGGCTTCTCCTTCTCGGGGCGGTCCGGATGCCAGCCGTCCAGGAAGGGCCTCAGCTCATCGCCCGTCGGCTCCCTATGGAAGTCCCGCGTGCTCAGCCCTTGGCCGCTTACCGTGGGGTCGAGCCGGTCGGCTTCCGCCTGTCCCCATTCCAACCACTGACGCAGCCGGTTGCTTTCGTCCGGATCGGTGGTGCGGTCGGCGGCGTCCCTGAGGGCGGAGCAGAAGGTGCGCATCTCGCCGGCGGTCCGCCACTGGTCGAAGGCTGTCCCGAAGTGCTTGGCATGCGCTGCTTCTACGGCCTTCACCCTCGCTGTGCCGACCACTGCCTCCCACTCCCGCTGGGCGCGTTCCCGCTCCTCGGCCTCCTGGCGCCTGCGCTCTTCCTCCTTCCGCGCTAGCTCCTCCCGCAGCCGTCGCTGCTCGGCCTCCCGCGCGAGCCGTGCGCGTTCCTCCTCCTCGGCACGCGTCTTCAGCGTCCGGAAGACCGAACCGATCTGACTCTCCAAGGGCTTCTTGGGCGTGTCTCCCCAGTCGTTCTTCCAGCCGTAGTAGCCGTGCGCGCTGATGTGCAGTTCCAGCTCGCCCGATGGCTCGAACCGGTGTTGCGGGGTGACGCGCTGCCAGTCGTACGTTCTCCTCCTCCCGGGCTGCGTCGGCACATACCGCACCGGCTTCTGCCGCTCCTTGAAGGACACCTCGTAGGTGCGGCCGTGCACGGTGAGCAGGGGCCGCGGCTGCTTGCGCTTCTTGGAGACCGAGAGGTCACCCAGACGGTTCTCGGCCTCCTCTGCCAGGAGACGGAGCAGGGACTGCACGCGGGGCAGCACGTCGTCCGTGATCTCGAAGGCGCTGTGGTCTGCGGCGACGGCTGCGAGTACGTCGTCGAGGTCGGAGATCACGCGACTGCGTTGGAGACGGACCCGGTTCCACTCCGTGTCGTCCTCGCCCGAGATCCGCAGCAGGCCGAGGAAGAAGTCGCCCTTGGTCCTCCCGCTGTACTTCAAGTGGTAGCCGGGCGGAGCGCACTGGCGGGCCGCGTCGAAGGCGCGACGGTAGCGCGCCCGGTCCGCGGCCTCCGGATTCGGGATGCGCAGGAAGCGGCCCGCCTTCTGGACCTTCTCGATCAGAGCGGGCCCGGGGATCTCCAGGTTGGGACGGGCCGGTGGTCGGGAGGCGGACTTGGCCGCCTTGGCCTGGACGTCACTCGGCTTGGACGGATCCCGAGCCGGCGCCGGACTACGATCGGCTACCGCCTCGTCGGTGGCGGGCGTCTTCCTCCTGGACGCATGCGCGGGCTTGTCCGGATGATGTCCGTGCTCTAGATAGAAGCGGCCGACGTCGGTGATCTCGGCCCGCCACCCGCCTCCTGCCTTCGGCATGGCGATCAGGCCCCGGTCCTTCAACGCGCGTGCCGTCAGGGCGAGGGCCGGGGAATCGGAGGTGACCGGCTCAGCCCCATCCGCGATGCGACGGAGCGAAGCGAGTTGACGCTCGTTGAGCGGTGTCCATCGATGCATGCTCATGGTCGTACCGTGGATGCCCGCTGGAGGACGGCAGTTCGGGGAAACTTCCTCCGAGCCGGTTACCCCTGTGCTCCGGAGTGGAGCGTCGGCGGCTCCCTGGGGGCCAGCCGAGAGCCATGTCCGGGGGTCGGCTTCCAAACGGTTCCCAAAGCTGGCCCCTGACCTGCTGTTCCCTCTGTCGGGGTGGCGGGATTTGAACCCACGACCTCTTCGTCCCAGAACAGGGGCACTGGCGTTTATCTCGCCTGCACGGGTGGTGTTGCGCTTGGGGGGGTGTCGAGCTCAGCGCACGATGTTCCGGCGCTGGTGGCGGGGACGCTGGCGCTGTCGTAGGGCTCTATCGTAGCCGCGCGTGTGACCACGCTCCGTGCCCGTGCTAGCGATCGACGGGCAGGAGTGGCACTTCGCGCGCTCGTGCCAGGCGACGTTCACGCTGCTACTCCGACCCGCGCGGGGCTACCGCCCGGCGGGCCCGCTGCCTGGCGTTTTTGTGACGAGCGCCCCCGGAAGACTTCAATGGCCGGGTGAGGACTTTGGTGGGGTTCAGTGAGGACGATCTGCGGGCGGCGGCCGGTGCGCGTTCCTTCGCGCGAGGGCAGGGCTATCTGGACGCGGTGAGCGGACTGGAGGTGGGAGACAGCTGGTTCGCCGCCCGCGTGCAGGGCACCGAGGCGTACGAGGTGGAGATCGCCGCGGACGGTACGGACCGTCTCCATGGCGAGTGCGACTGTCCGTATGGGCAGGAAGGGCACTTCTGCAAGCACTGTGTCGCGTTGGGTCTGGTGGTGCTGGGCCGGGCCCGGGAGGTGCCGGCCCAGCGGTCGGCCGCCGCCCACCGGGCCGAGGGGCTGGAGCGGTGGCTGGACTCCCTCTCCCGCGAGGAACTGCTGGAGTTGGTGCGCGAACAGCTCGGTACCGACCGAGAGTTGCGCCGCCGTCTGGAGCTGCGCGCGGCAGCCGCGCGCAGCGACGAGCCCGCCGTACGGGACCGGGTGCTGGCCCTGCTCGACCCCGCGCCCTTCGCGCAGTACGGGTACGTGGAGTACGCGGACGCCCGCGCCTATGGCACGCAGGCGTCGGAGGCCGTCGCTGCGCTGCGCGTACTGATCACCGGCGACCGGGCGGCGCAGGCGGTCACCCTGGCCCGCGAGGCGATGGCCGTCATCGGCTCGGCGTACGAGGACGTCGACGACTCCTCCGGCCACCTCGGCTCCGTCGCGGCGAAGCTGGCCGAGGTGCATCTGGAGGCGTGCCGGGCAGCGCGCCCCGACCCGCGGGAGACCGCTGCGTGGCTGGCCCGCCACCTGCTCGGCGACGACCACTATCTCTTCGACACGGATCCCGCGGATTACAGCGAGGTCCTCGGTGGCGAAGGGCTGGCCCGGTTGCGGCAGTTGGCGGACGAGGCATGGCAGCGCAACCCGTCCGGCTGGGCCGAGAAGTACCTGAGGGAACGGTTGGTGAAGGCGGCCGGGAACGTGGACGAGCTGATCGCCGTCTACGCCACCGATCTGTCACCCAGCGGCGAAACCCACCTGCGCATCGCCCAGGGACTCGACGCGGCGGACCGTCCGGACGAGGCCCTTGCCTGGGCCGAGCGCGGCCTGCGCGAGACCGACGCGGCGCACCGCGCCCACAGCGGCCTGGAAGACTACCTCTGCGCGCGCTATACGCGCGCCGATCGCCTGGCGGACGCGGTCGCGGTACGCCGAGACGGCTTCCGCGCCCACCGCTCCCTCGCTGCATACCGGCTGCTGCGCGAGGCCGCACGCGCCGAGGGAGGCTGGGAACGGGAACGTGAGGCCGCCGTGAAGCTGCTGCACCAGGAAGCGCAGGGGCAGCAGTCCGGCTGGTACGGCGGGCACGTACTGCTCGACGCCCTGCTCGACGACGATGATCTCGAAGCCGCCTGGCAGGCAGCACAGGATGGCCTCGCGACCGACGCTCAGTGGCTGACTCTGGCCGATCGTATCCGCGAGGACCGCCCGGCCGACGCGCTGGAGGTCTACCTGCGCCTGGTCGAACCACGCAAGCAAGTCACCGGCGACGCGAACTACGAGCAGATCATTCAGCTCCTGCTCGGCGCCCGCGCCTGCCACCAACGACTCGGCACCCAGAAGCGGTTCACCGACTACGTGGCCGCACTGCGCACCGAACAGAAGCGCAAGCGGAACCTGATGAAGCTCCTCGGCCAGCATGGCCTCTAACCACGCAGGCTCGCCCATTTCGAGGCGCTCAACGCCGTGGGGCCTGCGCCGCCAGCGCGGGAATGGAAGCGATCTCCTCAGGGTCGAGGTCGTCCCAGACGAGGCCGGTGGGGCGATGGGGATGGTGGCAGGTGATGACGTCGTCGGGAGTGACGATGAGATCGACGTCGAAGTCGTGGCGGGAGAAGGGGAGTTCCTCGTCCAGCACCTGGAGGCTGTGGACGGTGGTGACCACGACGGTCTCCGGACGGTGAGTCCCGCCTCGGCCAGGAAGGCGAACTCCAGGTCCGAGTAGCCGGTCCCCTTCCCGACACGCATGCCCCTGTGTTCCGCGGAGACGCTGCCGACCAACCACCAGGTCGGATAGAAGGCGTCACCTCGGCACCGACCTCCGGCGCGGTCGCCATGCCTGACCTCGGGCCTCTTCACAGCAGTCCACGGCCGGACTGTCGGCCGGTGCATACGCTGCCGCTTCGAAACCCATGCGAGTCCCACGCCTGGATCGCACCCAGCCCTGGGGGGCGGTTGCCGAGGGAGGGGTCAGGCGTCGTCGTAGCCGAGGGCGAGGCGGATGCGGGCGATGTCGTCGGCCAGGGAAAGGCATTCCTCGTCGTCCTCCCCCAGGACCAGGTGCATGTCGTCGAGGAGTGGTTCCAGGACCTCCAGCGCTTCGCGCAGGCGCTGCTGAGAGGCGAGAAGACTGCCGATGCTGCGGCGGAGTTCAATGGCTTCTTCGCTGGCGTCGCTCGCCACATTGCGGACCAGCTCCAGCACGGCGTGCAGCTCCCGTAGGGCGACGGTCGCTTGGCCCAGGTTGGCGCGCGCGTGGGCGGCCTGGGCACGACAGAGGCGTGCTGCCTTGCTTGTGGGGCCGGAGGTACGGGCGTACGCGTCGGCGAGGGCGTCGAACTCGGGGAGCGCGGCGCGGTAGTCGCCGCCGAGGATGAGCATGCCGGAGCGCTTCCGCCGTAGCTCCAGTACCTTCTTGTTGTCCGCGCCCAGGGCCTGGGCGGCTGGAGCAAGAACTTCGCCGAGTACCTCGGCAGCCTGGGCGAAGCGCTCCTCGCCCATGAGTGCGTCGGCCTGCGCGTACGCGGACTCGATGTCGACTCGCAGCTGCTCGGGAACGGGGACAGGCTGAGCCTGGGGATCGATGAGCGTAGGGGTGGGTGCGGGCGGAGGCGCGGTGGGACGAGAGCGCGGCGCGTAGGGGTGACGAAAGACCCCGGTGGGGTCCGGCGCTCCTGCCGGGCCTGTCTCCTCCGGCGCGGGGTCCTGGCCCGCTTCGGGCAGGAAGGGGAGCAGCCGTTCGTAGACCTCCTGCGTGTCTGCAGGGCGTTGCTCGGCGCTCTTGCTCAGCATCTGGAGGACGAGGTCTTCCAACGCTGCCGGGACATCAGCGCGCAACTGCCGCAGCGGAGTCGGGGCGGCGTGGACCTGCATCTCCATGATCTCGTAATCGCTCGGGCCGTTGAAAGGCCGTTGGCCGGAGAGAAGTTCGTGGAGGATGCAGCCGAGTGCGTAGAGGTCCGTCTGCGGGGTGATCTGTCCCGACTGGATCTGCTCGGGCGCCATGTAGGGGCGGCTGCCCATGTAGCTGCCGACGGCGGTGAGCTTGGTGACGTCGGTGCGGAGGATCGCGGCAATACCGAAGTCGAGCACCTTCACAGTGCCGCCGCGGGCGACGATGATGTTGTCCGGCTTCAGGTCCCGGTGCACGGCGGGGATGACGTGCGCGTGCGAGAGGACAGTGGACACCTGTGCTCCGACGGCGGCGGCCCAGGTGATCGGCAGCTGCTGATCCGTTCCGAGATATTTGCGGAGCGACGTCCCGTCGACCAGCTCCATCACCAAATACAGCTGCTCGTGCGCGGCGTCGAGCACGGCGTCGTAGACCTGCGGCACACCGGGGTGCTGAATGCGCGCGGTGATACGTGCTTCGCGGCGGAAGCGCTTGGCGAGCTCGTCGGCAGCCGCGGGAGCCAGCGCGAGGCTCTCCGGCCGAATGCGCTTAATCGCGACCGGCCGGTCGAGGACTCTGTCGAAGCCTCGCTGCACGGCGCCCATTCCGCCCGCACCGAGTTCGCCAATGATCTCGTAGCGCTCGGAGATCGGCTGTGCTGGCACTGTGTGTTCCCCGTCCCTCACGTGTCGTACGGACCGTGGTGCGCTCCCGGAGGGGTACGCGGTCGCTCGTGCCCGGGGAGCGAATGCTTCAGTGTGACCGCTGCGGCGATCTTCCGTCTATGGTGCAGCGGATTCGGGGGCTGGGGACGGGCCCGTTCGAGCCCGTCCCCAGCCCCGTCGACGGCGGTCAGGCCGCGTCGTCGAGTCCTTCGTCCTGGCGGATCATGCGCCACGCCGCCCGCCGGGCGATGCGGTCCAGGTCCGACTTGAAGTCCTTGTCCGGGCCGAAGTACTGCTTACCGAGCCCGGCGATGGTGCTGATGTGGTCGGCCATCTTGTCCTCGAAGACCTCGTCGAAGACCACGCCGAAGTTGTCCTCGTCGTTCACCACCGCGGCCTGACGCACCTTCGGGTCGGCCTTGGCCTCCTCAAAGGGGCGGATGAGGTCCTGCTCGGTGAAGTCTGTGCCGAACTTGGAGTTGAACTTCTGGATCAGCTCGGACAGCAGACTCTTCTCTGCTTCCTTGGCTCCGCCGCCGGTGCCGTCCCCGAAGCCCGGGAGCGTGGTGTTCCCTTCAGGGGTCAGGCGCTTGTCATACTCACCCGACTTCTGGACCCGCACGTGACTCAGGTCCACGTCGCCGATGTCCACACCCCCGTCGGCGCGCCGCGGCAGCCGGTTGAGGAGGTGTCGCCCGTAGAGGTGGAGCCGCTCCAGCTCCGGGTCCTGATAGGGCACGACCTGCGCGAGGAAGCCGTACTTTCGGACGTAAGGTCCGCGTCCACACCGCGATGTCCGCTCAAGCTCAGATCGAGGGCCGCTACCTCGGCGGGCGCCCGCCCTACGGCTACCTCCTCGCCGACGCCGGACCGCACCCCAACCCGGCCAAGGCCGCCGACGGCAAACGGCTCCACAAACTCGCCCCCGACCCCGTCGCAGCGCCCGCTGTACGCCGCATCTTCCGCGAGTACCTGCGCGGAAGCGGCATGTACGCCATCGCCGAGGGCCTCACCCGCGACGGCATCCTCTGCCCCTCCGCGCACGACCGCGCCCGCAACCCGCACCGCGACGGCCACGCCTGGTCCAAGGGAGCCGTCCGCACCATCCTGATGAACCCCCGCTACACCGGCCACCAAGTCTGGAACAAGCAGCACAAGAAAGAGATCCTGCTCGACATCGACGACGTCACCCTCGGCCACCGCACCCAGCTCACCTGGAACTCCCACGACAAGTGGATCTGGTCGGCCGAACCTGCCCACGAACCGCTCGTGCCGATGGCCGACTTCCAAGCGGCCCAGGCCCAACAGGAACGCCGTCGCAACATCGCGGGCGTGGAGCGCATGGTCGGCCCGACCAAACGCAGTTACGCACTTCGCGGCCTGCTGCGCTGCGGACAGTGCGACCGCAAGATGCAGGGCAACTACAACAACGGCCTCCCCAACTACCGCTGCCGCTACCCCGCCGAATACGCCCAGAGCGCGTCCCTCCCCCACCCTCTGACCGTCTACGTCCGCGAGGGCGCGCTCCTCCCCGCACTCGACGCGTGGATCGCCCGCACCTTCGCCCCGGGCCAGCTCAAGTGCACCCTCCAAGCCCTGCACCAAGCCCAGAGCGTGACCACCCCCGCCCCCGATCCCGCACTGGAAGTCGCCCGTCGCACCCTCGCCGACTGCGACCGCCGCATCGACCGCTACCGCGCCGCCATCGACGCCGGAACGAACCCGGCGCTCGTCACCGAGTGGATCAACAAGGCGACCGCCGACCGCGCAGCCGCCCACCGTCAGATCGCCGCCGCCGCGACAGCGGCCCCCACAGCGCGCCCCCGCCCGCTCACCGAAGAACAGATCGCCCAGATCATCAAGGACCTCGGCAACCTGACCGACCGACTCCAGCAAGCCGCCCCGGAGCGCAAAGCCCCGCTCTACGCCGCCTTCGGCCTGTCCCTCACCTACGACCACAGCAAAAGGGCCGTGACAGTGGAGTCACGGCCCGAGAGCGTGTGTACGGCATGTGCGTACGGTGCGTGTCCGAGGGCGGTATCGAGCTCAGCGCACCATGTTCCGGCGCTGGCGGCGGGGGTGCTACGGCTACGTTGACGCGGCGGGTGCGGTGCCGCCGTCGCGCCACCGCACCCCACGCGCGCCGACGTAGGGGTCCAACCGCGTCTCCTCGTCGCCCTAATGCTCGCCGCATTGTGGGCTTCGCCCGATGAAGCCGACCCCGCCGCCGCTCTTCTGTCAGCCCTCGAGCCCGAGTGTTGCCATCGCCGCGTGAAGCACGGCGTCTGGCCGCAGCCGGCTGCCGTCCTCTTCCAGTGTGTGGAGCATACTCAGGCAGGAAACCGCCCCCCGTGACTCCTCAGCCCCAAGGCCGGCGAGCTCTCCGGCAGCCTGGCAGTCCTCCTCCGGGCTCCAGTCGAGGCCAAGCTCGCGAACTATCGCGAAATACGCGGTTCGGATCCGTTCGTCCTTGAGCACGCCTACCGCATCGACCAATTCCTCGGCCCCGGAACGGCTGCCGAGCCATGCGTCGAGTTGGTCGAGTGCCCGGTCCTGGTCCCGGCAGCGGCCGTGAAATTTGAGCGCCTCGCCGAGCAGTATCGGCCAGCCGCTGGTGATCCGGCCCAGCCTGTCCAACCGCTCATCCGTCTCCCACACGCTGTGCTGCTGGGCCCAGCGCTTCATGTCACGCGCGTCGTAGCGGCGCAGTACCACCGCAACACCGGACATGTCGAAACCCTCCGTCTGCGTCGTGGCGAGTTCCTGCCAGAGGTCGAGGTGGTTGGTACCCGATACGAGAACCACGGAGCGCGTCGCTCCCTGCGCCGCGGGCAGCATTTCCTGAGCAAGCGCCAGGGACTCGCGGCAGGACTTCGCGGTGCCCACCTGGGTCAGGTCACTGATGAGCAGCCGCCGGTCGCCCTCATCATCAGCCTCCACCGCGCGCCGGAAGCTGTTGGCACTGCCGATGACGGGAACGGTCCAGCCTTCGACCTGCCCGGCTGCGCCCCGCAGGGTCTGTTCGACCTCCTCGATTCCGGTGGCACGGGATCCGAGCACTACGCGTACCTGGTTCTTCCGGTTGCCCAACAGATAGTCGATCTGGCTGATGGTCAGCGGTGCCGAGCGTCCGTCCCGCAGCAGCGGGCGGCTCTCCAGGACAACTGCGTCCTCCAGCCGGGAATCGCGTTCGGCCCCTTCCAACCGGGCCTCGATCTCCTGGGCAGTGCCGATCATGCGCAGCGCGTTGGGACCACGCAGGTGCCAACCCCGGCCGTCGTGATTGGGAGCGAGGACGCCCAGGCCGACCATTTCCTCCAGGTAGGTACGGAAGGCGTTGCTGTGTAGCTGCTCGAAGCCCTGCGGCCACCAGACCGCGCACTCGTCGTGCAGTTCGCGGTCACTGAGGCGGGTCTCCAGGCCGTTGTCGCGTGCGTGCTGGGCCAGCACGTTGGCGATCAAGGTGTAGCGGTCGTCAAGGTCAAGGGTGTCCTTGAAAGCGGCAGTGATGTCCGAGCGCAGGCTCGCATCCTGTTCCACCGCCTCCACATCGTCCTCTCCGATGAAGTACGGCGGCGATGCCCCCATTTTTTGGACCCGCTTGGCCTGCATCACCTGCACCATGCGGCTGCCGAAGATCTGCAGGAGGAACGGCTGGTAGGAGCAGAAGCCGAGGACACGGTTGACCAGGTCCAGATCGTCGAACTCGAAGCCGAGGGCCCGCATGGGCTCAACGAGCAGGTCAGCCGCGAACTGCGGCGTCAGCGGCCCGATCACGGTCGGGGTCTGGGCGAGATGGCTGAAGG
Source organism: Streptomyces sp. NBC_01775 (assembly GCF_035917675.1). Lineage (NCBI taxonomy): Bacteria > Bacillati > Actinomycetota > Actinomycetes > Kitasatosporales > Streptomycetaceae > Streptomyces > Streptomyces sp. NBC_01775. Next base: position 1,813,109 of record NZ_CP109104.1, read on the forward strand.
GTGTGTTCCCGGCGATCCGGGTGAACCGCTGCACGGAGTGCAGCCCCGCGAACACCACCTTCGCTCTGCCGGGCGAGTCCTCGCCGAGTCCGCGCAGCCGACGGGTCTCGGTGAACTCGGGGGCGTCGGCCTCAAAGAAGCGGTCACACTCATCCAGGAGAACAAGCAGCCGCCGTCCGCTGTCCTGCTCCAGCCAGCGGGCGATGCCGTCGGTGACCCGCCGCCACGCCTCTCTGCCGCGTTCCCGATGCGTGGGTTCGGCGAGGACCTCGACCTGGATCAAGGCCCGTTCGAGCGTGGGCCAGATCGCCTCGGAGCCGATGGCGGTGCCGCTGCTGATGCCGACCTTGTCGAGGTTGAGATACAACTTGCGGTAGTGGTCAGGGCGCTGCCTCTCGAACCTCTCTCCCGCGTCGGCGAGCAGCGCGGACTTGCCGAGCCCGCGACCGCCGTAGATGATCTGTGTCCCGTTGTGGGCGATGATGCTCTGCCGTTCGGCATCGCGTCCGTAAAACATCTCCCAGCCGATCCGCCCGCGCTTCTCCTTGATGTACGGGTTCACGGCTGAGAACGGCAGCAGTACTTTCGTCGATGCGTCGGCCCGCCGGTTTCCGTGGGCGACCAGGTAGGCCAGAGCGGCGTCGTCCACGACCACGACCGGTCTGCCTCCCCGCGCGGCGACCGCGAACTCGTTCCTGGTCCGGGCGCTCATGGTGCCGAAGTACACGACGAGCAGGCTGCTGTCGTCTCGGTCCTTGGCAATGCACGCGTGCAAGAATTCCGCGGTGGGACGGTCCCAGACCAGCAAGGCCCGTAGCTTGCGCCCATTGTCGGCGATCTGGGAGCCGAACGCGGGGGCCCAAGCGCGGCCGGTGACCTCGACCTCGGCCAGTTCGAAGAACCGGTGGTCCTTTCCGTACGGAAGGTCGGTCAGTGGGCGGGCGCGCTTCGCCCCGTATCCCAGGAGCAAGAGAGCCGGGTTGAGATCCTCGCGCGGATTGATCTGCCCGCGGCTCCGCACGGATGCAATCTTATGCCAGCCCCGCAGCGCGCTCGCGGCATGTGCGGCCTCCTCCTCGGTCAGATGCGCGTAGTCGAGCAATGGGTGATCCTCGTACCTGCTACGGCTGCATACCGCCTCGATCAGCTCCTCACCGAGGCCATGGGGCAACGCCTCGGGCACTCCCGGGAAGAACGCCTCCAGATGAGAGTCCTGGGAGTGGACCTCGGGGACGGATTCGCCCAGTTCGAGGAAGTACACCAGCTCGGCAGCGACGGCCAGGTTGTCGATCTTCACGTTGTGCAGGACGCGATCACGGTCCGCATCAGTCACACCGGTCAGACTGTCGAGCCTCTTGAGTAGCCGGTCAGCCGCCTCTCGCCGGTAGCCGGGCAGCAGCTCCGCCACCTGGTCCAGACCCGCGCGTACGGCGATCAGGTCGCACCGTTCGCTGTCGGCCAGTCGCAACTCGGCGTCCGCGAGCGTCTCCTGGAGCCGGACATCCTGCTCGACGGTGAGCGTGCCATCGGCTTGGGCCCGGCGGAGGTCGGCGGCCAGCTGACTGGCACGTGTGGTGAGGACTTGGTGACGGCCTCGCTCCTGCTCCGCCAGGCTGGTCCGGCACGCGCCGTCCAGCGTCAAGGTGTGCCGCTCGGGCAGGACTCCAGCGTCAGCGAGTTCGATGACGCGGCGCAGCGCGGCGAATCCGTCGCGCCGGACCTGAAGCTCGACCGCCTCGTCCCACGTCCGGTCCACCGCCAGCAACAGGTCGGACGCGTCGACGTCTCGGCCAGGCGTCCGCTCCACCTTGTGCAGCTCGGAGTCCAGGATGTCGTCCACCGTCAAGGTGGAGTCGGTGGTGCCTTGGGGCCGGATGCCCTCCTGAAGCTCGGTGAAGATCTCTCCGAATGCCACCTTGGCGTGGAGGGCGGAGGCCCGTGTCAGCGGAGTGGTGCTGCGCGCGGCGCCGACCAGATCCTGGTCCACCCTGTCCTTGAGGGTGAGCAGGTCCTGCCGCAGCGCCGTCACTGCTTCGTACGCCCACGCGTTCGCCTGCGTGGGCGTGGCGGCCAGCTCACGCCGTGCCGAGCGCCATTCACCTACGCTGTCCCGTACCCGCTCGAGGAGCTGGCGTACGCATGTCCGGCCGACACCGTCGATCCGGGCACCGCCACTACCCCGCAGGGCAGTGTCCATCTCGTCGATCAGCGACTCGATCCTTGCACGGGAGGCCAGCTTCTCCAGCAATTGCTCCGCCTGTGCCTCCGCGGCGGACGATCCCTGGACGATCGAGGTCAGCACCGAGCCCAGCAGTTTGTGGGGCTTCAGCCATTGTTGGGCCATACGGGAGGCCCGCTGGAAATTCATCCGCGGCGGGCTGAGCTGGGCGCGGCAACTCTCCACCGCCTCTCGTAGCCGGTTCTCCGTCTGAGAGACGTCGGAGATGACCGTGTGGGGCGGCACGCTCAGTAGAGCGGTGGACAGCGCCCGCTCCGCCACTGCAGTGGCCACCGTCTGGAGATTTTCCGGCAACTGCGGTGCCATCGCCTTGAGATGGGCGCCAGCCACCGGAAGTCCGGTCAGGAGCGCCGTACGGACGAGGACGGGCAGCATTAGCAGTGCTACGCCGTGGGGTTCAGAGCCCTCGTGGGGCTCCCAGTCCCGTAGCTCCAGTTCGAGGGCGAGGGCGGCCTGCCGCGACCGGGACGTGAGCAGCGCGGAGACAGCGGACATGCGAAGCACCCCGCTCTCGGACTCGGGCCGGGCGGCTGCCCGCGAAATGTGAGCGCCGAGCCCGAAGCGCTTCTCCTCGATGAGGCGCGCGAGTACCGCGTCGATGTGCTGTGTGGATAGATCGTCGTGACTCTCGGACCTCTCGTGGCCAGAGCCGGCGGAAGTGTCGGACGCGTCGGTCCCGGCGGCCGGCTCGGAACCCGGGGGCGCGTCAGAGTGCTCTGTCCGGTCAGTGCTGCCCGCTGTCGTGGGCACGGTTCCGCTGGGGTCCCCGGGAAGGATGTCCAAGGCCCCTGCTTCCATTCCCGGTTCCGGCTTCATGCCGCTGTCCGCCCCATCGGCGACGGCCGACTCCTCGGGGGCCTCGGCGCACTCTCCCGATCCGGGCCGCCCGGGATCCGGCTCAAGGGCGTCCGACGCTGGAGGGCCGGGGACGACAGGCTGGGCGTCAGGGCTGGGTAGCACTTCCGGCGCGGCAGACGCCAGGGTGATCTGCTCGTGCAGGACCGCCGCCACGGCGTACCGCGCGTTCCCCTCCCCGATGCGCTTCATGATCTCTTGCCGGCGCGCCTCCTGCTGTGGCTGGTCCCGCAGTTCGACCAGTTCGGCGAGGAGGGCCAGGAAGGCCGCCTCCTCGCGGTCTCGGTCGTCCCAGGTCTGTTTGCCGAGCAGGCTGTCGGCCCGGGAGCGAGCGTCGTCCAGGACGTCCGCTACCGCTCCGCCCTGAGGGCACCTCAGGGCCAGAACACTGTCGAGTGCGCGGCGTGCCGCTTCCTGCTCCCGCGCAGTCCGAACATGTGCGTCTACGGCGGTGGCGACCGCTTCGAGGCTGCGCGGTGGCCTGGCGACACCGGCGTTGTCAAAGGCGCCCTCCACCGCGTGAAAGGCGGGAGACACTGCTCGCAGCGTGTCCAGGTCTCCCTCGTCGGGAGGAAACCCCGCCTCCACCGCGTCGCGGACCTGCTGGGCCGCCGGGCGCGCCTGGGCCAGTGCCCTGGTGAGCTGCTCACGTGCCGTGGTCAGCATGAGTACGTTTCCCTCCGGGGCAGGTGGCGCGGCGGGTTCCTGGTCTGCGGCCTCGGGAGAAGCCGTTACTTCAGGGAGCGGCAGGGCAGACAGCCCGGCTGTCTGCGCCGCGGCCATGTCCGTGGCGGGGGCGGGCGCGCCGAACCCGGGGATAGCGTCGATCACCGCGCAGGCTGCGTCGCGCGCGGCCCGCCCCTCGGGGGCGTCGCCCAGCCAGCCCTTCTCCGCCAGCCATCGGACGAGGTGGGCGTGCAGGGCCGAGGAATCAACGTCGCAGAAGACGGCGATCCGCAGCAGGGTGGGGCCCCATCGGCCGACTAAGTCGCGTGCGTCTGTGCCCGGTTCGCCGGAGAACACCTCTTCCTCGATCTCGTGCCGGATGCGCCACGTGATGTAGGCGATGGCATCTTTGCGTTCCACTTCCGTGGGACGAGCGCGTAGCCGCTTGAGAATCTGCTCGGTGAGCACTGTGCCGAAGCGGCGCGGCACTACCTGCCGGAAGCCGAGGTTGCGCATGACCCTTGATCGATGTTTGGGCTCAAGCGAGTTCAGCGCACGCTCCATCTCCGCACCGGTCAGCGTAGCGAGATCCGTCGCGAACACGGGACCGAGCCCGGAGAGAGCGGTGGCGAGGCCCTTGAGCAGATCGACGGGAATGTCAGGCGGGGAGTTCGGCGACTCGTTCCGCACCGGGTACATGGAGTCCATCGTTTACGTGCTCCGTTCGTACAGTGCGACCGCACGCGGGGTGCGCCGGCTCTGTTGGCGGGATGATGGCGGTGGGTGGGTTCAGCGCCTGCGCGAGTGTCCGGTCACGAAGGTGTAGCCAGGGGGAAGCTGCCAGCCGTCGGCCTTGCCGAAGCTCTGGCAATGCGCGCGATAGGCGGCCTGCTGACCGGGGGTGGGTTTGCGGCCGGGTGGGAGCTTTCGGATGAATCCGGCGACCGCGTACTCGACGGCGGGGCGGCGCCGGGTGTCCTGGCTGCCCTGTGGCCGGGAACGTGGAACCGGCATGGGGGCGGGGTCATAGCCGATCAGCCGAATTCGGGGCCAGCCCGGGCGGGCCGGATGGTGCGGGACACCGTACGGGTCACGGCTGCCGTCGGCCTCGTACAGCCGTCGCTGCGCGACGAGTTCATCCGTCGCGAGTTGCAGCAGTTCGTACTGGGACCGCCTCGCCTCTGCCCCGTACACAGCCTGCGGCAGAAAGTCACGATCCAGTAAGGCATGACCGTCGGTGGTGAGGTGCCCACAGCGACGCACGGTGCGCAGAACGATGTCCTGGGCACTCAGCCCGCTCGCGTGGTCGCCCTCCCGACCGCTCCCGGGAGCTCCTTCGCGGATCAGAACCCGGGGATCGTAGCGGTAGGCGACAAGAGTCCCGTCGATCTCGACGGGGGTTTCCAGCTCGATGGTCGAGACTCTCACCACCCCACCCCCACGCGGCCATTGAACATGCAGTACCAGGCCGGGGAAGAAGTCGATGGGCCAGGCGATGCCGGACAGCAGCCCACTGTCCCCTGTGGGGGCGACGCTCGTCTCCTGGACCTCCTCCGAGGGCTCGGCGTCACCTCCTGGGTGGTGCAGTTCGAGCCGTACCGTGTGAGCGCCGGGGCCGGTCCGGGGCAGGCCTTCGAGAACCAGGGGGTCCAGGGGAAGAGTGCCCTCAATGAGGTGCTTGAGCCGCAGTGGCGCCTGCCAAGCGACTTCGCTGTCGATGGCCCGCAGGTCGTACGGGACGCCGAGTCGGTGGTCGTCGTCCAGCGGCGCTTCCAAGGGAGCCGACGGCTCGGGGCGGTCGGCCAGGTCCTCATGGTCGGCCGACGGGGTGGAGCTCTCCGCCTTCCGGGGCCCGAGGTACGTGCTACGCCAGATTCCGCCGTCCTCGAACGCATCGACGAGTTCGACACGCACCCCGTTGGCCAGCACGCTGTCCTCCGCTTCGCTGGAGACGAAGTCGGCCATGGCGAGATTGGCCCGGCAGACGGAGACCGCGTACTCGACACCGGTGAGGAGGCTCTCCGCCCCATGCACGTCACGAAGCCAGGGGCCGATACGCGTGTCCATGGTGGTCAGCACTGTGGACCCGTGGCGGCGTCGGCGTCCGGAGGGGATCGGGCCCGCCCCCAGAGTCTTGGCGAGGGCGGCCAGGTCGGCGGCGCACAGTGGACCGTCATATGCGAGCCCTTGGGCAACGCGTTCCCGGGTCAGCGTATAGGGGCCGACTCTGCGTAAGTAGTCGCTGGTATTCAGGACATACGCGACCGTTGCGAGGAGGTGACCGAGAGCGGCGCGTAACCGCTCGGGACGACGACTACCGGCGAGGTGGACTACGGAGTGGGGAACAAGTGGGTCCAGGAGTGAGTCGATCTGCGTGCTGAGCAGGTGTTGGGCGAAGGCGGCTGTGTCATCAAGGCCAAAGAGCCAACCGCTGGGATAGCGGGCGTCGACGGTGACGTGTCCGTCCTGGCCGAGCCATCGTCCCCGGGAGCGAAGCCGCTTGACCTGCTTCTCATCAAGTGCGAGACCGGGACCGAAAGCATTCAGGTCGGGCACGAGCAGTTCTGGTCGCGTGACGCTGCCCTCCGCGGTGTGCCCGAGTGCGTCGTGCACCGCACCACGGCCCTCCTTGTAGACGAGTTCGGCATACAGCGGATCGGAGCCGGTCGCGATGCGAACGAGGGCACCGACGGGGAGGGCTGGTATCTCGCTGTCGAGGGTGAGGACGGGGAAGGCGTTGAGGTCGAACGCGCCGTTGCCGTAGCCCTCACCGCCAGTTTCGAATCCGAAGTAGGCGGCGTTGAAGGCGACCGCTGTGTGCAGAGGGCCGGGGCGGTCATGGGCTACCGCCTCCAAGTAGATCCGCAATCGGTCGAGTTCGGCTGTGGAGACGGCCGCTGGCCCCTGCGCCATGGCAGGGGTGAGGACAGGATCGCTTTCGTAGGGCTTCCACGGTCGCATGCCAGTCTCCGGCTCACCATGAGTCGTAGTCGTCCGGTCGTCCGCCATGGTCATGCCCGCCCACCCCTCTTCTGCTGCTCATTGGTGACCGACGTCGTGCTGCGCACCACGCGGACCGCGCGCCACCGCCCGTGCTCCGTTTCGACGGCGGCGCCTACTCCGGCGAGACGCTGGAGACTCTGCCCGACCTCAGCCCAAGGAAGATCGGCGCGACCGCCGAAGTGGCGGCTGTCACGGACTGCTCGCGGGAGCGCGACGACCTTGTGAGAGGTCGGCAGGTACGCGGATTCGTCGCCGCGTAGGGCGTGCCAGAGCCGCCGAGGATGCATGCCCTGGGGCTGAAGCTGCAGCAGCCTGTACACCTGGAGATCGACGCGGTGCGCGCGCTGCGCGCTGTCGCTGTCTCCGCCGTCGCGGGGACGCGCGCTCTGGAAGGCCCTCGCCACGGCTGGGCGGCGCTCCTCGACGGGCCACTGTCCGCTGTCCCAACAGGCCGAGCAGCGGCAGCGTTCAGTAGTGCAGCAGCCATCAGGGAGTTCGGTGACGCCGAAGTAGTCGGCGAAGAGACGTTGGGCGCAGACAGTGGGCGCCTCGAAGAAGTGCCGGAGTGCTGCGAGTTCGGCGGCGGCGCGGGCGGAGCCGCGGGTGAGGAGGGCGAGGTAGCCGTTGGGCAGCTGGCGGGTCCGCACGGTCAGGCCGGTGACGAAGCGGCGGCTGGGCGCGGCCGACACATCGAGGAGTCCCCGGTCGTGGAGGTCCGCGAGAAGTTCCCAGGTCCCGGCCGGCCCGTCGGCGATCTCACGGTAGTCGGGGCAGGTGGCCGCGAGGTGCTCGTCGAAGCGGCGCACGTCAAGCCTGCGGGGGGTGTCCCAGGACAGAGCGGAGGCGATGAGGAGAAGTTCGGCGCGGGTGAGCCATCCGGCCGCCCGCTCGTCCGTGGCGTCCGGACCAAGTTCGCCGGGCGCCACCGCGCAGTAGGGCGGGTGATCACCTCTGTCGGTTACGGCGCCGAGGTCGGCCAACGCGCTGAAGGCACGCATGACACCGCCCTGATAGCGCTCCTGGGTGTGCCGGTCCTCGCATTCGGCCTCGGTGAGGGTGCCGTCGGCGGCGTCCTGGTTCATGAGGAGTTCCGCGAGGGGTACGGGGTCCAGGGTGCCGCCCTCCCGTGTGAGGACGAGAGCGCCCATGCGCCGCAGCAGGGATGGCGCCAGTTCCTGTCCGGTCATGAACCGCACAGTGCGGAGCCCCTTCCCTGTGACGAGAGCGAGGGCCGAGTTCACCGGGCCTTCGTCCAGGGTGGAAGTGCCCGCGCTGTCCCGTCCGGCGCGTCCGATCTGTTGGTAGAGCGCGGCAAGGTCCGTGGGCGGAGAGACGCAGAACACGGTGCGTACGTCGGACCGGTTGACGCCGAGCCCGAAGGCGGAGGTGGCGACAGTGACGACCGGTGCGAAACCATCCTCGCCTGCGCGAGGAGCCTCCCGGAACTCGGACATGGCGGCGGTCTTTTCGGCCTCGGTGAGGCGGCCGTGGAAGCGCAGGACACGAGTAGCGCCGTCACCTACGTACTCGCGGAGGTGGGTGTAGAGGGTGTTGACCTCCTTGACGGTGAGGCAGTAAAGGATGGCGTGTCCTTCGAGGGCATCCACGACGCGCTCTACGAGCCCGGCAGCCCCACCCTGTCCGAGCTGGTTCAAGGAACGACGGAACACGGCGAGCTCGGGCCTGATCGGGTTCTCGCGCACGGTGATGAGACTTCCCTCCTCCCGTGCAGCCTCGGCCTTCTCCTCCGCGGATCCCGGCTGCGGCACTGCGGCGGGGAGCCCGAACAGCCCTTCGCGCAGCGCTTCGTGGACGGTGCGATTGGCGGTCGCGGTCACGGCGGTGACGCCCACGCCATGTTCCTCGCGCAGCTCGCCGACAAAGCGCGCGGCCCGGCGCATGCTGGGTCGGAAGTCCTCCCACTGGGCGATGGTGTGCGCTTCGTCAAAGGCAATCCGGGTGAGGCGCCCAGTCGCTGTCGCCTCGCGGACGAGCCCCTGGAAGCGACGCTGGCAGAGCCGCTCCGGGCTGACGTACAGCAGGCGTATGCCGTGATCCTGGCGGCCCAGGAGCTGCTCGGCGACCTCGGTCTTCCCGGCCCGGCTGCTGGATTCACGCAGCGGCGAGATGAGTGCGCGCACGGCGCCGCCGATGGACTGGTTGAGTTCGAGAGCCTGGTCGTGCATGAGTGCGACCAGCGGACTGACGACCAGCGTGACACCGGGCAAAACCAGGGCGGGCAACTGGAATGTGAAGCTCTTACCGAAGCCGGTGGGCAGCAGGCCGAGCACGTCGCGCCCTTCGGCAACGGCGGTGATAACGGCTCGTTGGGCGGGCTTGAGGCTGACAGGGGCCTCGGAAAGCTTCAGCAGCCCGCCGACCCGCGCGCATCGCTCGCCGACCTCCTGCACAAGGCGTCCTGCCGCGCGCAGAGAGGTGACGTCGGCCGGAGTGAGGGTCAGCTCACGGATGCGCCTGGTCTGCGGGAGAACGGTGTGCTCCGCCAGAGCTCCAGGGGCCACCAGCTCAGCAGCGCGCGCGGGCTCGATCAGTGCCCGGGCAGCGAGGAATTCCCAGATGCGCCGCCAGCCTTCCGCCATGGTGACAACGTTCCCGGCGTGGGCTTCCCGGGTGTCCGGGTCGGAGCGTACAAGGCCGTCGTCGAGGCTTCCAAGGAAGGCACGACGGTAGCTGCGGCGTAGCGCGCTGTGCCCGGCGAGCTTGCGGTCGCTGATGATGATCACGCCGCGGTGCCGCTCGGAGCGGATGAGCCGCCCGACGGCCTGGCGGAGCTGGAGGGCGGCCAGCGGCAGGTAGTAGCGTTCAGTGGCGGCCGCATCGGGGTCGGGATGTCCGGCCTGTTCGGCACGCTCGCGCACGGCGGCGCGCCGGGCCTCGACAAGAGGGGCAGCGAACGGCGCGAAGGGGAGCTTGTTGATCCAGACGAGGCGGAGGCGCTCCTGATCGGAGACGTCGACGCCCTGCCACAGCCCCCTGGTGCCGACGAGGAAGCCGCCGCCGGACTCACGGTCGGTGAAATCGTCGTATGCCCGGCTGTTGCCGAGGGTGAGGGCCTCATGGACAGGCGCCTGGTGCTCCCGGGAGCGGAGTTCGGCAGCGAGGTAGGCTCCGCTCCCGGCGGCGGTGGCCCAGGCGGTGGTCAGGACCATGGCACCGCCGTCGAAGCCGTGGCCGTCCTCGCGAAGCCGGACCATTTCGGCGGCGTAACCGGCCAGCTGGTGGGCGACGGTGCGCAGGGCACCCTCCTCCTGCTCCGCCCAGGAGGGGAAGTCGGAGAAGCAGACGAGCTCAGCCTGGCTGCGCAGGTCGAACGGAGAGGCGAGAGCGAGAGTAGGCAGCCCAGCAGAGAGCCCGAGCCGCTCGCGTACGAAGTCCCAGCGCCCGGCGACGCGCAAGGTGGCGGAGATGTAGTGGACGCGGTCGAACGCCTTCAGGAAGCGTCGCCAGTCGGGATCGGCGGGCAGCTCCAGAGGGCTGTCGGCGATCCGGAAACGGTAGGCACGCATCTCCCCGACGGGCTCGGCGAGCTCTTCGAGATGGACGACGCGAGAAAGAGATGTCCCGTCGAGGGTAGGAGCCGGGTCGAGGAAGGCATCGGTGTCAGCGCAAACGCGGTCGAGGGCCGTGGTCAGGGTGTCCGTGCGGGCGGCCAGCGCGTCGAGGCGTTCACGGACCAGCCTGTCGAGGCCCTCCGCGTACTGGGCGGCGTGCCGCTCCAGGGCGATGCGGCATCCGGTGGCGGCAGCGGAGATCTTCGCGAGAAGTACGGAGAGTCTGCGGGCCGTCCTGCCACCGCCGGTGCCCGTGTACGGGCTGGCGAGGGTGGCGGTCCTGCTGCCGATGCGTACGCCGACGCCCTTCGCGTGGGCGTCGAAAACCTGCGCGGCGAGCCGGGGCAGCCGCTCGTCGTCGAGGAGCCGCTCGAATTCGCCGATGGCGGTAGCCGCACGCTGCTGTTCAGGGCCTGAGTGTGCGCTCGCGCACCAGGCGGCGTAGTCGGCAAGGAGGGTTTCCAGGTCCTGGTGGTCGACAGCGACGGTCAGCGCGGAGGTGGCCGCGTTCTCAAGCTCGTGCGCTTCGTCGAGTAAGACGAGGGTGCCGGGCCCCAGCGCCGCCATGTCGTCAAGGTGTGTCAGGGCGAGCGCATGGTTGGCGAGGACGAGACGGTGCGCAGCGAGCGCCTCGCGCACGGTGTCAGTGTGAACGGCGAGCGGACTGTGCGCGCCGGGACCGAAGTCCCCGTCCCGCTGTGAGAGCGCTTCGAGCCAGCGGGGCAGGGAGCGGCCGGTGTACGCGGTGAAGAACGCAGGTACATCGACAGGGTCGACGGACCGGGCGGTCCAGGTGTACGGGGCCCCCTCGGCGGCCAGCAGGCGCAGCGTGAGGTAGACGAGCAGCTCGCGGAAGCGGGAGTCGGCGGTGGGCCGGGCACGGTCGTGGACGGTCGGCCCCGTCGGACCGACGTACCTGGTGGCGTCGGCGAGTGCGTGCGTGAGCGCGGCGAGTGAGAGCCGGTTGGACTGCCCCTTGACGAGGTCGGCAACCCCGAGGAGCCCGGGCAGAGCCCGTTCGACGTCCCTCAAGTCCCGGGCGAGCTGGCTCTGGAGCTGCTTGGTGTACGTGGCGATGACGGCGGTGCGGTCCTCGCCACCCGCCAGCCAGTCGAGTGCGGCAGCGAGGATCGCGTAGCTCTTACCCGTTCCGGTGGGAGCTTCGAGCAGTCCGCTCACTCCCTGGTCGGTCCAGGTGTGGAGGGTGGCCGCCATCTCCTGCTGGGCAGGGCGCGGTTCGACGTGGGGGCCGTGGACGACGCGGGCCAGCGCTGTGGGATCGACCCGCCCGTTCGCGCCGGTGAGCCCGCCCGGTATGTGCAGGGCCGCGCGGCCGGACGGGCGTTCGCCGGTGGCGCGGCGCGGGGTACGCCCGCCGAGCCGGTCGCCGAGCAAGGCGCCAACCTCGGACTGCTCCCACCCACGTGGTTCACGCACTGCCGATCGACCGATGGGAGCCATTCGCCGGAGTAGGCCCCACCCTTGGGAATCCGGGCAGACGTCGGCGATCAGCCCGGCCAGATCCTCACCGCTTGCGACCAGTTCCCGAGAGGCCCGCTCCAGCAGGGCGGCGAGGAGCGTCGCGTCATCGGCCGCCCGGTGGTCGTGCAGCCCAGCAGCAGGTATGTCCAGCTCCCGGGCAAGGGCGTGCATGCGGTGGGCGGGGGCAGTGGGCCAGAGGCAGTGGGCGAGATAGAGCCCGTCGACGAGAGGGACATCGGCGAGCGGATCGCCTGCTCCTGCGCGCTGCGCCGCCTCCCGGATGACCGGGAAGTCGAGCGCGGTGCCGTTGTAGGCGACGACAAGGTCGGCGTCGGCAACACGGGCGGCGAGTCCCGCCCACACTCCGGCCGCCCCGGACTCCTCCACACCCCTCTCCCGTACGGCAGCGCGCACCCGTGCGTCGCGGAGTTCTTCCTGGTCGTGGGGGAAGCGCAGGTAATACTCCCAGCGCGGCTCGTCGGCTATCCACTCGGGATCGGTGCCGAAGCGGACGGCGGCGACCTCGTATACGTACCGCTCGACATAGGGGGCGCTGGGGACCGTGCGGACGACGCTCTCCAGGTCGAGGGCAATGGCCCGCACTGCAAGGTGTTCCCCGCCCTCTCCTCTGGGATGAGGCGGGGACGCCGTCACGGCCTCCGGAGGCCGGTAGCGGCCGTTACCCAAAGCCAGCAGTCCGCCTTCGACGCACTCAGCGAGAAGTCGCTCCAGCCGGGGTGCGGGCAGCCGGGGGAAGAGCCGCACCGCTTCTCGGTGCAGTGCGGCAGGGTCGAGTCCACCGTGCTGGGCGCGGACGATCTCGGCGATCTTGCGGGCCGCTCCCGAAACCTCGCCGACTTCCCCGTGTGCCATGTGCGCCCCCGGCCCTGGTACCCAATCGTGGTCATTTTAACGGTGCATGCTGCGTTTTATATCTGAATCGGAGCAGTTCAGCAGCAAAATCTCCTCCCGCTCGTCGTCGGGCTCCGTCGCCAGGCCAGCGGCGTCAGCGCAATGCTGGACTGGTTTCCATGGCTGGCCACCGAGCACCGCGTGGTGAAGTGAGCGTTCCATTACCCGGCGGCTCAGGACTGCCTCGCGAACTACCGCGAAGACTGGGCACAGCCGTTCCTCTCGCAAACCCGTCTCGCGATGGGCCTCTACCAGACCGCAAGGATCTGTCAGCACTCCATGACGAGAACCTCACCGTGAACGAGGAGGCACGGCCGCTCTGCTCGTTGGTGTGAAAGCAAGAGGCTCCACTCGCCCACGACCACGGAGACATGTATCGCGTCCGCCTCCCCTACCACCACAAGAAGTGACCGCTCACATCTGCCTCTTCACCCCGCCGCCCGCTCCGGACATGCAGTTCGTTTTGCTCCGGATCCCGCAGTCGCGAGCCAGGCCAGCGGCCGGTTCCCTCGGCAGGACACTGCAGCCACGACCTCACTGTCCAGCGAGTCGGGCAAGGCCCGTAGCGGTCTACGGCCGTCTTGATCGACTCGTGGCCGATCCGGGCCTGAATGACTGGGGTGCTACAGCCCTCTCTGACGCGTGGTGCGGGAACGCCGGTGATCAGGTTCCCGAGGCGCTCTGCGCGTTCGCCTCGTCGTCGCCCGTGTCCGGTTCGGCAGCTAGACCGGCCGCATCGGCCAGGTCGGGGTCTTCCACGTCTTGGCCCGTGGTCGGCTCCGCCTCCTCTGCCTCGGGGAGTCCCTCGCTCGACGCCAGCATCGGCAGGACGTATGCCTGGGCGAGCCCCGCCAAATGGAGGGGAAGCGGTAGGGACAGAGCGGCGGCGTAGTCCGGTGCCTGGCGCAGCTGGTGCACGGCAAGGGCCAGCGCTTCTGCGTCATCGGGTTTCCCCGGTACGTCATCCGCGTGGCAGCCCAGTACCGCGATTTCCACTAGCGTCGGATTCCAGGCGCCGGTGCCCGCCTGTGAAGTGAGGTTACCGGCGGCGTTGACCCTTGTGGCCAGCCGGTCCAGTGCGGGCGAAATCGAGTGCGTCGCTGGACGTTCCGTGGTGCTGTAGAAGACCCGCTCATCCCTCGAGGTGCCGTCTCCCTGCTCCCGCTGCTCAGTCCAGAATCCGGCCGGCTGCCCGTGAGACTTACCCGGGTCGGCAAGGCCCCACCACTGTGCGGTCTCGCGTCCGCCGCGCCCGCGCACGCGTACCAGTCGAAGTTCGTCGTCGAGACGGCCAGCGGGAGCATGACCGGCCCTGAGCAGGTCCCGTTCGGTCTGACTGTCTTGCAGCCACGGCCAGTGCAGCCTGCTGTTCTGCGCGTGAGTGATCAGTGCGGTCGGCTGTCCGCGCAGCGAATGCAGCATGCGCTGGAGGAATCCGGCAGTCTCTCTCCGCTGCTGGGCGAGGTTGGTGCGCCACTGCTTGGCGGTGACCCAAGGTGTTTCAGTCTGCGGACCGTCGGCCGACGATTCAGGTTCCGCGAACACGTCGGGATCGATCTCGGCTTGCTTGACGAGGCCCAGGAGAAATTGCGGATAGGAGACCCATTCCCCGGTGCTGTCGTCCCAGCCCTGTACGGATGCCATGCCTTCCCCTTCCGGGAGTGGAGTCACCAGGACGGCCACCGGCAGGTGCTTGGGCAGCCGGGTCGGGCCGTCCTTGCGGCGCTTCACCATCCACACCGCCGCGAACTGCAGCCCGTCCGGGAGGTCGTCGCCGAGCGTGTGCTGGGGCAGGACGCGGACTCCGAGCTGGCGCAGTCCGTCGAGCCAGGAGCTGTGCGCGCGATGTCCGAGACTGTCGGCGTTGTCGATCTGCTTGTCGGTGGAGGGGGTGACGACGAACTGGGTCAGCAGACCTGCGTCGGCGCATCCCAGGCGGATGGCGAACTTGGGGTCCGTCGAAGCCGGACGGAACGTACTGCGGTGTGCGATCTCTACGAGTGCGAGTGCCGGGTGGGACGGATCGGCGCCGTCCGCATGGAGCCATTCGCGCAAGGCACGGCGACGTGTGGTGACGGCTGCCGCGAGCGCCGCACCTTTGCCCTTGACCGCGGGGTCGGGGACGAGTCGGTCACCCAGCCCGTCAGCCAGCGGGATGCAGCGGAGTCGGAACGTCAGCTCCGGGGTCTGCCATTCCAGAATGGCGGGGGCACCGGGCCTCGCCTCGTCAAAGTCCTGGTCCGTCAGATGTGCTGCGGCGAGTCCTCCGTCACCGTCAAGGCCGAGAGCCTTGGCGAACTCCGCCACCGCTTCCTTGCGCGTTTCAGGAGACTGCCACAGCAGCCGCGCCTCCACCACGGCCGGGGCACCCTGTCCCCGGCCGTCACCGACGGTCCGGTGCTGCGTCTCGAGGGCGACACGCCGCGCGTGTGTCTCGCGCACCATCTCTGCCTTCTTCGCCTCCTCGGTCCTCGGCTTCGGTCGCCGGTTCTCCGGGGCCCCGATGCCCTTGCCGCGTCCGCGCACCAGGTCGGGTACTCGGACTACCTCGTCCGGCAGGGCCTGTTCCGCCCATTCCGTCAGCTGGGCACGCTGGTTGGGCATCAGCCCGGCGCCGACTTCGTGCTTGCCCATCCTGGTGCTGTGGACCACGGCCGCCCGCACGCCGCTGCCCTCGCTGATCCAGGAGACCGGCTCCGACAGCAGCTGTTCGGGATCGGGGAAGTTCCCGGCGAGGCTCAGCCTGCGGAGGATGCCTGCCGTGTCGTTCTCCACCCAGGCGAAGGAGTCGGCCACACGGTCCCGGCGCAGGCGGGCCAGTGCGTAACGGTCGGTCGTCGGTGCTCCGGCCAGCCAGGGGATCGTGGGTCGGAGGTAGACCGTAGTGGCCTCCCTGTACGGGAGATTCAGGCGCTTGGTGGTGGCCCGGGGATGAGTGGCCCAGCGTCGGACGCCCCAGTGCAGGTGGAGGCGGGGTCGAGGATCGAAGGGCGTGGTGTGCAAGGAGATGTTCAGCACGACGGAGAACCACCACTCCTTGCGCTTGATGGTCCGGAGCAGGGGTTGCGACATGAGCTCGGCGCCCTGGTCGCGGGGGCCGCGGGGGACGGCCCGGAAGTTCAGTTCTCCTCCGTCGAACGGGAACGTGTCGAGGGCCAAGACACGGCGTGCCAGGGCGTCGGTGGCTAGTTGGAACTGCCGGGACTCCGGGGCGGCGGTACCGCCCCCGGTGGCCGGCGTGTTGAGGAGATCCACGCCGGTGACCGGCTGCCATCGAGGCAGATTCCGCTTCAGGTCGGCGCTGCGCTCCAGCAGTAGGGACCGGAAGCGGGGATTCTCGGCGGCGCCCTTGGGACCGAGCGTGCGCAGCCAGGCGTCGAGCAGTTGCCCGAGCGAGCGGCCCGGCAGGGGGTCGGGGACCGTACCCGGGACGTACATCCAGAAGTCCTCGGCGGCCAGCGGACCGGGCTCGACCGGTGTCCTGGGCCTGGGGCGGACGATCACGTCGGGAGCGAGAGTTTGGAGCACGCCGTCGAGGCGGCGGGTGGGGAGGGACGGGCGATGCTTCTCCTCGTCGCGCTCGTGGTTGTGCAGATCCAGGAGCCCTGGGTGCCACTGCTCGGGGAAGGGGATCGCGCGGAAGTCCTCGGTCCAGGGCACAGCGACGTCGGCCAGGTGGTAGGCGGATCGGCGGTTCTTCTTGTACATGTGGGGTCTCCCTGTGAGGGCGTTCGGGATCGGGGCGTTCTCGGTTCTCATCTGCCGCTACGTCTCGTTGAGCAGTTGAGCCGCTTCAGTCCACAGCTCGTGAGCCGGGCCCGGCGCTCATGGCGCACAGCGCCTCGTACAGCGGGCGGTAGAGCAACTTGACCAGTGCCGTGTCGGCAGGGTCGGCGAGCGTCTCCGCGGGGGCTGAGTCCGTGAAGTAGGGGTCAAGGACGTCCCGCAGGCGGATGAGCAGCCCTGGGTCATAGGTCCGTCGGGTACGGCGCTCCCGTCCGGCGACAGGGGCTCCCGCCTCGGCGAGCCCTGGGGCGAAGGCAGCGTCGACGAAGACGACGCGTGCGGACACTCCGCCGCGCACCAGGCGTCCGATGACCTGCCAGATGGTGACGAGCTGGTCCCAGACGAAGGACTTCTTCTCGTCGTCGGACAGGGCCGAGTAGATGTAGGGCCGTGACAGCACGTGCCGCCAGACACCACGCGCGGTGGTCCGGAAGTCGCTTCCTGCGCTGTCCAGGCTGTCGGCCGCGGCGACCAGCGTGCTGAAGGTCCCTTGAGGCAAGCCCGGATGGTCGCGTACGAAGCGCGTGGCCCAGTCGTTGATGGCGAAGACAGCGAGCGACAGATCGTCGGGGCGAGGGTGCGGGCGCACCAGGAAGAACACCGTCCCGAACGCCGCCACTCTCTCCTCGCCGGCCCGCTGGGGGACGGTGAGGATGTTGTGCCCTCGCTCGACAGCGAGGAGCGGTGCCACCAGCAGTTCGGCGTCCGGATCGTCGGCGAACGAGGCGAGGTCGCCGCGCCGCACGGGGCTCGGTCCCGGCGCCTGGCCTCCAGCTGGTGCCGCGCCATCGATGGCGGTCTCCAGTTCGGCGTCGTCGGCGGCCAGTACGCGCACTCGTCCTCGCCAGCGCGGGATCTCGTCCAGGAACCCCGCGGTCACCTTGGCCTCGCGGTAGCTGCCCACCAGGAGCAGGGCACGTTTGCGGCGCTGGTCCTGGATCTGGGCGAGCTCGCTCTGCAGGGGGGAAGCACTCCCGTTCCGCCCCGACCTGGCGAGCCGGTCCATCATCAGACGCAGGACATCCTCACGCTTCTCCGGGTCCTGCCCCGACAGCCGGATCGGCTGCCCCGCGTCGTCGTAGAGGAACTCGGTGCGGAAGACGGTGTCCCGGATCGAGTCCAGCGCCTTCGGCTGGGGTTTGAGAACGGCACGGACGGGAGCGAGGACGTGTGCGCGGGTGGAGGTGCCGGCCCAGCTGGTGCCTGACATCAGCAGGACGTGCGGGCCGGCCTCGCCGCTGCCCGGGTCCGCGCCGAGCCGGGACAGGTTCAGCAAGAGCTCGCGGCCTACGCCGGCGCACCGGAAGAAGCGCAGCGTTCCGGTGCGGTGCCCGTTCTTGTTGCGGGCGGCGGCCCGTTCGTCCACCAGGTACTGGAAGCCGATCACATTGCCCATGGGGGCCTCGGGCAGCAGCGGCGCGTAGTCGAGGGGCGGGCGCCGAGTCAGCTCGTGGCTGGTCGAGTCCAGCCGCAGCGCGGCCTCCACCTGGGGCCACAGGAATGTCACCCGGTCGAGGCGCTGGTGCAGGGCGGCGAGCACCAGGGTGAACTCCAGGCGCTGTGCATGGAGATTCCGCCATTCCTCGCTCAGGGCGACCTCCTGCGGAGCGGGCTCCTTGCTGCCCTTGGTAAGGGGCGGCGGGCGCTGCCCTGGCCCTGGCGCTCCGACAAGGAACCGGTCCAGCAGCACGCGGACACGGCGGCGGGTCTGTTTCTCATCGAGGGTGTGGAGAACGTCGTGGGTCAGATCGGTCAGGTCGTCGGTGGGCGTTCCGTAGGGGCCGCCTCCCCCCAGTGGGTCGTCGCGGAACTCGTCGAAGAAGGCGGTGATCTCGGCACGGCGTTCGGCCCAGGGGATGGCGGGTGGAGGAGTGGTGGTACCGGCTTGCCCGAGTGCTTCATCGTCGCCGTACAGCGTGCCTTCGTCCTCGATGCCGTACTCATCCGGGTCGGCAGGGCGGTCTGCGGACGGGCCCGGCGTCGGCGGGTACCAGGCGTGCAGCAGCTTCTCTTGCAGTGTCCAGGCGCTGAAGTAGTCGATCTGGGCCCATTCCCGCAGGCCTTCGTCGTCGATGAGCATGGCGTACAGCCGGTCCGCCGCCGATCCGACTACGTCCAGCGCGGCGGACCACCGTTCCACATCCTGGTCGGAGAGCGGCAGCCGCCCCTGCTGCGCCAGTTCCGCGATCTCATGGGTCTGGAGCTGATCGAGCCAGGAGTCGGGTCCCGTGGTGACCAACGTTGCCGAGGGGGCGAACATCTGGTCGAGTTGCATCTGTACGCGGTCCACCTCGTCGACGATCATGATGTCGCTGCGCAGACAGGCCAGTTCCAGGTAGCGCAGACGCTCCGCGTTCAGCTGGCGGGGGACCGCCGTCTGCACGAGGCTCGCGGGGTTGGCCACCCAGATCAGCGCGTCCACCAGGTCGCGCGCCGCGGAGTGACGCGGGCAGGTGCTCCAGAGCGGGCAGCCGTGCAGGGTGCCCAGGTCCTCGCCGTCCTCGATGTCGTCCGCCGAGGCTACGGGCCGGGCTCCGCGGGCGCGTTCCAGCGCGCGGGTGGCGCGTTCAGCCGGTGACTCCTCTGCGGCTTCCTGCCGTTGCACGGGGTGGAGTGCTCCGCAAGGCGCATCGGCGTAGCGCAGCGGCTCGGACGCGTCCAGTCCGCGCAGGGCATCCAGCGGGCAGGCGGTGCTGAGGTGGTTGAAGACAGTGCCGGTGTGGGACAGCAGCGAGTGCTCGCCGCGTGCCGCAAGCCTCCGGTGCAGGCGCTGGGTGTGCTGTGGCCGGGTCGTGCCGCCCTGGACAGGGGCGGCGCTCAGGCCGAGCCCACGGAACAGCTCGGTCAGATTGAGCTGTTCGGCAACATCCCCGACGACGAGCGTGATGCGCAGTCCCTTCTGGTGCGCCCAGACGGCGACCAGCGTCATCAGCGTCGACTTCCCTGCGCCGACCATGCCCACGAGGTGGGTGAGCCCATCGAGGGGCAGCGCCTCCGTCGGCGCGAAGCCTGTTCCGTCCTCCGTGCGGGCATCCAGGTCCAGGTGCTCCAGCCGCTCGACCCAGTTCCCGGCCTTCAGCCCTCGTGCCTGTTCCTCCGTATCCATCCACCTCGCGACATCGGCGAGTTCATCGAGCGGTACGTCGAGCGGGCCCGCCGTGCCTTTGCGTTCGGCAGGGAGTGCATGGGGAGGGAAGGGCTCCTGCACGAGTTCGGCGGGGATCGTGACGGAGGTGCGCCGACCACGTCGGTCCACGAACCGGTGCTCGCCCTCTGCTGCCTGAGGCAGTGGGTTGGCGGAGTAGCCGGGGAGGTTCCCGAGCGCCGCGTCGTAGATCGCGATCCGGTCCGCCGCCACACGGGGGCTGACCCGGCGGGCAGGGGCCCCGGATGCGGGGACGCGGTAGGCACGCAGCCTTTCGGGCAGGCCAAGGTAGGCGTCCAAACTTTGCTGCCACATGCGCCGACGGCGCATCGGCCAGAGCAGATGGCGGGCCGCGGCCAGCGCGACCTGGTCGGCGGGGCCGATGGCGAGGCCTGCGGCCTGGGCGAAAGGGTATCCGCCGAGGAGAGTCCACGCGCCGTCGGCCGCGTGGCCGGGGGCCACGGATTCCATCAGCCGCAGGCCGAGTTCGACCTGGCACAGCAGGGCGGGCTTGGTCCGGCTGTGCTCCTCGGGCCAGGGGGCGAGTGCCCCGATGACAGGCTGGTACCAGCTGCTGCGGTCACGCATGGTCGATTCCGTTCTTCCGTGATGCTGTACGTGGCGTCGTCTATGGCGAATTTGTGGGTGCGATTGATGCGTCCGGTCCCCGTTCGCCGCGCAGCCGCTGTCGTGCGGCACGCTTCAACTGATCGTCTGTCAGCAGCCGCAGGCCGCCGGCACGGTCGTTCCGTTCGCGGGCGAAGATGTCGAGGTAGTCGCGACGCATCCGGGCTCGGAAGCGCGGCACCACCCAGCAGGCCTGGTCGTACGGCGGTTCACCTCGTACGGCGGTGGCAGACCGTCCGAGCAGACCGGGGTGGGCCCAGTCCTTGACGTCGACGGCCCAGACGTGCCCGTCCGGGAACGTGATGCGCAGGTCGTACGCGTCGAAGCCGGGCCACATCTCGACCGTGAGCCCCATGCCGCGCAGCTCCCCCTCCAGGGAGGACTCCGCCTGTCCGGGCCCGGTGACGAACTGCCGCAACGGCTTGCGCAGTTGTCGCAGCTCACCCACCTCGGAGGCAACGAGTCTCCGTCCGGGCGGCGGGGTCCCGCGGTGGCGGCACTGATCCCGCTCGCACCACCACTCCTTGCCGGAGAGCGGGGTGAGCAGCGTCAGGCAGCGGTGGCAGCAGAGGTACGAGCCGTCCCGCCGGTATCCGAGGGGGACCGGGGCGTAGATCTCCTCGATCAGGAAGCGAACGGGATCGAGATGGAGGTCGGTGCTGACCTCCATCCAGTCGTCCGTGGTGAGGACCGGCTGGGTGACAAGGAGTCGGCGGAAGGCTGTGTACGACTCCGGTGACGACATGGCGCGGCAGGCGCGCAGGGCCTCCTGGATCACCAGACGGTCGTACTGCCGTCCGGTGCTGCTGCCGTATCCATCGACGGCCAGTTCGTGGCAGAGCTGTGCGGGCTCTCCGGACTCCTCATCGATCAACCGGTCGCCCGCACCGAACAGATCCGTGGGCAGCCGGTCGAGCGGCCAGCTGCCCAGAGGCCGGGCCCGGGCCCAGCGGATCATCTCGGGCACCCCGGCCGGTGGACGCGACCCGTTGCGCAGACACTGGAGCACCAGGGCGTCGAGGGCTCGCTGGGCCGAGGCCGGGTAGGGCAGTGTGAAGGAGTCGAGCTGGTCGACGCCCGCGAGGTGCACGACGGCGGTGGCGATGTCCCGCAGGAGGACGACGTCGGGGTTGGACAGCCAGTCGGGGACGAGCTGATGTTCAGGCATGGGCGTCTCCCCGGTCTGTGGCCCCGGCTCTGGCCCTCAGAGCCGAACCGCCCGGTGGCGGGTGGTCCGCGACGTACGCGGTGCCGGGCCGGCACCAGGTCTTCGCCTGGCAGCCGTGGCAGTGGCGCCCGGTCCTCGGCTCGTACGTGGTGTCGTCCAGGAGTGGCTGCGCGAGTTCGGCGATGACCGCACGGGCTTCGTCGACGGTCTTGGCGTGGCCCGGATCGATACGTTCGAGGCGGCTCTCTCTGTGGCCCGCACGCAGGTGTTCCAACTCGACCCAGGAGCGCCGGGGGTCGCTGCCGAGGGCGCCCGCGTGGAACAGCAGGACTCCGAGCGCGAGTTGGGGATAGGAACGGAGCAGCGAATCCCTCTCCCACAGCGGTCCCGCCGCCGTCTTGGTTTCTCGCCAGATCCACCGGCCGCGCTGCGTGTACACCAGATCGGGCACGGCGAGCACGATGATGTCGAGTTCGGGAATGTACGCCGTCACACGGTGCTGTACGCGTACCTGCTCGTCGGGTGCGAGCCCGTCGAGCGGGCAGAGCAGCCGGTGTTCGCCGAGCATTCCGGCGGCCTCCCGCGTGGACTCGTCGTCGAGACCCGTCTTGGCCCGTATCCCGGCGGCGTCCAGCGGCTGACGTTCGCGACAGCCCCTCACCGGCCGCTCGCCGTGCCGTTCGTTCAGCAAGGCGTCGACGGCCCGGCCACGCAGCGCGCCCCGGCCCTCTTCAGCCAGGTCGTTCAGGTGCAGCTGCCGGACCAGGTGGTATTGGGCCGGGCATTCGCCGTGCAGGCGCAGATCCCAGGCAGAGACGGACCGGCGCTGGCGGGCGACCGTCTGGGGCTTGCCGCCCCAGAGTTCCGGGGTGCGCTTGAGGTCCGCGCATCCGGCGATGGCCTTGCAGCCGACGCAGCTCTCGCCCGGCCGCGTGCCGCCTCCCGTCGCAGCGGCTTGGAAGGCGGGTGCTGCATCGGTCCGGAACCGCTCCTGCGCCTGGGCCCGGCCTTCGGTGAGAAGCGGGAAGTGACTGCCGTCCGCGCATCCGAAATCGAAGACGCGGACCAGGTCGGGGAGGCCTGTGTTGTCGGTAGCGGTTGGTGGGGGCTCGCTGCGTGCCTTGCGCCTGGGCGTGGGCGCTCCGTACGCCATGACATGGGCCACGGCTGCCAGTTCCGCTGCCGGACGGCTCTCCTTGGCGTGACCCAGGGAGGGGATCCACAGATCCCTGACCGATCCGTCGGCGGAAGCGTACGCCCGCCCCCAGACCGTGTGCTCGTACTGTCGCGCACCACGCGCGTCCGCGACATCTCGCCGGTCGGTCCGCACCGTCCACTGCTGCTTGACAGGTGCGGTCGGCGGCAGTCCCGCCGCATTGGCGGCGGTCTGCTCCAGGGCTCGCGCGGCTGCGTAACGCTCCAGCGCGTGGGCGGTCCAGGCCAGCAGGGCGGGGTGAACCGGCGCGCCCCATCCCTGGAACGGACCGCGGGTGCCGCGGAGTTCCTCGCGCACCTGCTCAAGGGACCAGCCGCTGTGCTCCCACAGGTCGAGAGCCGTGAAGAGCGGCCCGAACGCGAATTCCTCACGCGGAGAGGGGCGGTAGGGCACGGGTGGGTCTGCCACCAGCAGGGGCCGCATCGCGGTGCGCTGGTGGGTGGGACAGGCCGCGGCATCGGGCCTGGCCATGCGGGGACTTGCCTTGATCAGCCAATCGTGGCCAGCGGTGCCGGGCGGTTTCTGCATGGTGACCCCCGTGGAGGGCGGCATGGACAGGAGGAGCGCTGTCCCGGAGCAACGGGACTCCGGGTACTCTCAGAGCATGGCATACATCTGTGAACTAAGTCCACGCACACCACATCCCCCGAGTTCTTCACGCTACTCTGGTGCGCGAGACGATGCAGGCGTACGAAGGGGTGCGCGGTGAGCGCAGAGGAACACAGGCCCGGCGCAAGGGAACTGGTCGACGGGCGGTACGAGTTGGACACGCCCCTGGGCCGGGGCGGCATGGCTCAGGTATGGCAGGCTTGTGAGGTGTCCACCGGCCGGAACGTGGCGGTCAAGTTCCTCCGCCTGGACTCAGAGGACCTGCGCCGACTCGACACGCGCGAGCTGCGGGCCGAGCTCGCTGTGCTTTATGCGCGGTTCCGGCGCGAGGCCGAGCTCCTCAGCAGCCTCGACCATTCGGGCATCCCGGAGCTGTACGGACATGGCCTGCACCGGGACATGCCGTACATCGCCATGCGCTTGGTGACCGGTGTGACGCTGCGGTCCTTCCTCGACGAGCACAACACCCTCCCTCTCGCCCCGGCGATCGCCGTCGCCGCACAGGCGGCGGAGGCGCTAGCCTGCGCGCACACCCACCCTGTCGTGCACCGGGACCTCAAACCGCAGAACATCATGATCGACGACGAAGGGGTGGTCACCCTCATCGACTTCGGCATCGCCAAGCCGCTGCGCGCCGACGCGACGCGGTACACGGCGCACGGCTCGACACTGGGCAGCCGCGGATACCAGGCACCCGAGCAGATCATGGAGAAGGAACCCACTGCCCGGACGGACATATATTCCTTCGGCTGTGTCGTCTACGAACTCCTCGCAGGCCGCCCACCGTTCCCGCTCGGCGAGGACTCCGGCCTGATCGGCAAGCACCTCTATGAGGACCCTCCCCCGCCGGGCGTGTACACCGCTGGGGTCCCCGAGGCCCTTGACGATCTGGTACTGCGCATGCTCGACAAGGTCCCCGAGCGGCGCCCCGCCATCGGCGAAGTCCTGGACGTCTTCGCACCGTTCTGCCCCCGGCCGGGTGATCCGGAACCTCGCCCCCGCACCCACCCGGACCCTACCGCCCCCTGCCGGCGACCGAAGGACCGATCGGTGGCCTCCCGGCCGGTCGCCGCCGCGCCTCCGTCTCCTTCCAGTCCGGGCCAGGACGAATGGCTCGACGTTCGCGTGGTGCAACAGCTTTGCGCAACGGCCGAGCAGGAGCTCTATGAGGGGGAGCCGGGCGAGGCCACCCGCAGCCTCCAGGGGATGACGGGGCGCGTCCGCCAAGAATGGGGATCCCGTCGTCCTCTCGTTCGCCGCGTGTGGCGGCTGGCGGCGGACGGGCTCCGGTTGGCCGGTGACTTCGGGGCCGCGGCACCTCTCTACCAGGACATCGACAGCGGTCTCCTGCACGGTGAAGGGCCGGCCGAGCGGGCCGAGCGGGCTGTCCTCCGGCTACGGGTCGCGGAGTGCCGGCTCGCCTTCGGCGAGATGGCGGCGGCGATCGAGGCGGTCCAGGCGGCAGGGCATACGGCCGCTGGCCTGCCCGCGCCGTACGCGACGCGGGTGGAGGACGAACGACGCGCTGTGGACGAGCAGATCACGGCCCGGCTCGCCGACCCCGAAAGCACGGACCTGTGAGGGGCGGGCGCGCGTTGCGGGGGCGCGCGATGCATGGAGCCCGGCACGCGAACGCGGACAAGTGACGAAAGAGCCCGGCGCTTCTACTCCCCGCCCGACAGCCGTCCGGCCGCCAGCTCGTCACCGAGCCCGCGGGCAAGTCCCCTCCCGAGAGCGTGTGTTCGAAGCACCATCTGCTCGAACTCGGCCAGTTCCCGGAACGCCGCCCCGTAACGGCGCTGCTCGACGAGGGGCACCTGGCGGACCTGTAGTCGCCGGACGTCGATCCGGGAGGAGCTCGTCGTGTGCGTTCCGGCCTGCCTGGCGTTGGCCGGGGCCCGCAGTGAGCCGGCCAGGAACCAGGCGTCGAGCTGATCGGGGTGCACCCGTACGGCGTGCAATTGAGGGCCGAGTACCGTCGGCTGCCCCTCATGGACCCAGGCCGAGAACGCCCGTGCCACTCCGACGACCACGACCTCTCCGGGTTCGGCCACCACGGCCCCGGATGCCCGCACGTCCTCGGGCGCGAGCCAGCCGCGGGACTCGCCCTCCGTGTACAGGTCGGGGACGGTGAGCAGGGGGACTCCGTCGCCGGGCGGCTGCCCTTCGCCCACTGTTCCCTCGGGTGGTTGCTGACCGCTGCGGAGAGTGAGGGCCCCGGCACGGGTGAGTTCGGCGACTGTGGTCGCCGTCGGCGTCTCCGTCGCATCGGCCGTGAGGTTGAGCGCCGCGAGCCGGCCGCAGGACGTGCCCAGGTCGGTGACCAGTTTCCCGAACTCCTGCCAGGATTTCGCCAGTCGGAGTGCTGTGTCCGAGGAGGACGGGGCGATATGGCGCCCCGGAGTGAGGTCGACCTCGTGGTCGAGAAGGTCGATCACGGGCACTCTGGTCACGTAGTCGGAGGCCCCGGCCTCGGACTCCCCCCGCGAGTCCCGCGAGTCCGGCGCAGCGAAGGCGTCGCGCACGAACGACCCGATCGCCCCCCAGTCCGGGGTGGCCTCGCGGCCCGGGGTACGCGGGAAGCGGGAAGCCGCGTCAGCCAACAGGAGCCTCTCTCCAGCCCGCGGTCCTTCCTTCGGAACGGGGGTTCTCAGAACCCACAGATGCAACGAGACGCTGTGCGGCGCCGCGCACCCCGGTGGCAGCGCGACGACGGCCCGCAGGTGTCCGGTGCGCAACAGCGACCCCCGGATGCGCCGGCCCGCCTTCCGGGCCGCCACCGCGGGGGGCAGCAGCAGTACGGCGCTCCCGCCAGGCCGCAGCCGAGCCAGGCAGTGCTGGACCCAGGCGAGTTCGGGTTCGGTGCGCGGGGGCAGACCGTGGCTCCAACGTGCATCGGTGGCCAGCTCCTCGTATCCCCAGTCGCGTTCGTTGAAGGGGGGGTTGCACAGAACGATGTCGGCGGCGGTGCCGGCGAAGGGGTCGGTACGCAGGGAGTCGGCGGACCGTACATCGATCAGTGGCGCAGCCGCTTCACGGGCCGCGAATCCGAGCCGTAGGCGCACGTCCGTCAGCGCGGAAAGGACCGGGTCGCGGTCACCGCCGATCAGGGCCGCAGCGCCCGCCACGGCAGAAAGCAGATGGCCGGTGCCGCAGGCCGGGTCCATGACCGTCACACCGCCTCCGTCGTCCAGCGGTCGTGTGGCCGCACGCAGGGCCAGGTCCGCCATGAGGGTGGCCAGCGGCGCCGGGGTCGTCACGATCTGCCGCACATGGAGGTCGAGCCATCGGCGCAGCAGGAACTCGAAGGTCTCCGTTCCCCCGTCGCGCCGCCCGGCCTCCACCGCCTTCTCGATCAGACAGCGCGCGTCATCCGGAAACCCACCGCCCGCTGCCCCGAGCCCAGCGAGCCGACGCCCCACTTCCGTGATGGCGAACCCGGTCTCGTCACGTCCTCCGAGCGCCTCGAACTGGGGCCAGAGCCACTCCCGTTCCGCGGACTCCTTGAACTTTCCGTTCTCGCGGAGCCATGCCTCGACCTCGCCCATGGAGAATTGCGGACTCACATCCGTGCCGCTGATCCGCTCCGGGAACGTGGCATGACGCCGCCGCCAGTTGCTCACCGCGGCCCGCCCCACACCCGCGAGGCGGGCGATTTCGGCCAAGGTCACCGGTACAACACGCGACGACGACATCTGCACTCCCAGGCACTTTCGATCGAGCGAGGACCATCCCTCTGCGAGGGGCTCAGGATCAAGCCACCCATGCCCTCCGATGCCGTCAGGCTACTATGCCCATTGACTTTGTTCACAGGCCGTACACGACGGTCGCGCACCCCCTCCACCCCTACGGCCCTTACTGTGCCGCCCCGCGCTCACCTCACTCCGTCGAGGAACTCGCTCGGCCGACCGCTGTATGACGCGTAGAGCCCCTCCCTGGCCCGGGTGCAGGCCACGAACAGCAGACACCGCTCGGCCGCCAGGTCCGTCGCATGCTGCAACCGGTCCACTCCGAGCGGCGTCACCGCGGCCTGGAGCGGAAAGGCGGAGGCCGTCACCCCGGCCACGGCCACACAACGGAACTCCAGCCCCTTGAGACTGTGCAGGCTCGACACCCGGACCCCCACCGTGTCCTCCGGGTCACCGTCCTTCACCTGTACGACCGGCAGCCCGGCCTCGTCGAGCCGGTCTCCCAGGCGCGCGGTCCGGGTGTGGAAGCGGGCGCAGACCGCGATCTCGGAAGGGGCTACACCTGCCTCCACCCAGTCGAGGACGCGCCGGACCACGGCCTCGTCCTCAGCCTGCTCCGTGCCGTGCCCCTCGCACACGGGCTGCGCCCCGTGCAGCAGCGAGCGGTATCCGGCCAGTGAGTCCCGGTCGTCCCCGGTCAGGTCGGCGACCGGTTCCCCGTCGAGCAGCGCCCGGGACCAGCGCAGGATCTCCTCCGTGGAACGGTAGTTGAGCCGCAGCCGGGCCCCGCGCCCGGTGACGGAGATCCCGAGTGAGCGCAGCGAGACCCGCGCGTCGTAGATCCGCTGGTGCGGGTCGCCGGTGACGAAGAGGTCGTCAGGACCCTCCGGGACCAGGGCCCGGAGCAGACGCCACTGTGCGGGGTGCAGGTCCTGCGCCTCATCCACCACCACATGGTCGTACGCGGGGCCCTCGCCGGGCTTGTCCCGCAGCAGCCGTGCGGCCTGGGCGCACAGCTGGAGCCAGGTGCAGGCCCGGTCGCGGTCGAGCTCGTCCTCGAACCGCGCCACGGCTTGCCATATGCGCTCCCGCTGCGCCCGCCCGAGGGCACTGCCGCGTCCGCGCCGCAGACAGTCGCGGTACTCGCTGTGAGCGCGCAGGTCCTGCGCCAGGACGACGTGCCGGTACTCCTGGGCGAGAAAGGCGTCGTTCCAAGGTAGTTCGAGCGTGCGGGCCAGTCGCTGCCAGCGGAGCCGCTCGTCCTTGTCGCCGAGGGCCGTGCCGGGATTGCCGCTCAGCTTCCGCACGGTGCGCTGGGCGAGCGCGTCGACGGTGGTGACGGTGACGCGGCCGAGGAGCGCCCGGTCGTGGTCGAGAAGGAGCGCGAGCCCGCTGCGCAGCGAACGGGCAAGTGCGCCGGTGTACGTCGTGAGCAGGATGCGGGAGTCGGGCGAGCGGCCGAGGAGGTGCTTGACCCGGTGCAGGGCGACGACGGTCTTCCCGGTGCCGGGCCCTCCGGTGATCTGGGCGGGGCCCGCGTAGCTGGGCCGGTAGGCGATGCGCCGCTGGGCGGGGTGAAGAAAGACTCGCCAGGCGTCGAAGGGCTTGGCGAGGATGTCGGCGAGTTCCTCAGGCCCTGTGACCAGGGCGATCCGGCTTCGGGTGCGACCGACGGCGGTGGCCAGCTCGCCCTGTGCCGTAGCCCCGTCGTCGGACGTGCTCTCCCGGGCGGTGACGGCGACCAGGTCGCGGTAGATGTCTTCGGCCTTGAACCCCTCGGCGAGCAGCCAGAGCGCCTCGAACTGGTCCTCGGGCATCAGCGAGCCGAATGCCTCCAGCTGCGCTTTGCCGGTGATGGTGCGGGCGGCGCGAAGGGTGACGTCGTCGACGCCGAGATGCCCGAGCACGCTGTCCGACCAGGAGGCGAACAGGAGTTGAGGCGCGGCCTCCGCCTCCTGCGCGAAGAGCGGGGTGACCTGTTCCATGGCGGTCAGATCGCGCACTTCGAGGCAACGCGTCACGGCATTGACCGTGTAGAGCCGGCGCTTGGCCCAGGAGTACGCCTTGTCGTGGGAGACCACGTGCACGAAGACGAAGACGTCGCTGCCGTCGTCGGGGGCGAGCAGTACGATGCGCAGCCCGTCGTCGACGCGGATGGTACGCATACGCGGGTCGCGCGAGCCGACCACCGACTCCAGGTGAAGCCCCTTGTCCGCGTGGAGCTGATGGGTGGTCAACTGCTGAAACTTCCCCATCGCCTTGTGGACCCGGGCGCGGGCCGGCTTGTCGAGCCGGTCCACGCCCTCCCAGAAGGTGTTGGTGATCGCGATCTGCGGCATGCCCCACTCCTTCGCCAAGGTCCGCCATCAAGGCGGGCGTTGACTCAGTTTACGCACTCGCGCCACTCTTTTCACCGACGGCACATGGCCCACACGGTCTTCCCGCCCGGATGGTGCGCCCGCACTCCCCAGCCGTCCGCCAGTGCCTCGACGAGGAACAGTCCGCGCCCCGACTCGCCCCCCGCGTCCGGACACTTCACCGGCTGCTGGCCCCTATGGGCGTCGGTGACCTCTACCCATAGCTCCGTCACGTCGAGCGTGACGACGAGCCGCGCGTCACGGCCGCGCACCTGGCCGTGCAGGGCGGCGTTCGCCGCCAGCTCGGCGATGAGGAGGGACGCGGTGCCCGCGAGATCGCCGTCGCCGGACTCCTCCGGTGAAAGCTGATCCGCGAGCCACCTCTCGGCGGCGTGCCGCGCGCCATGGGCGCCGAGCCGGGTGGTGCGGAAGAGGCTGCTGAAATGCATGTTGCGCGCGGCCGTGCGGGGTTCACGGGTAGCGGGCACAGATTCCTGGTTCACCTCACCGAGCGTGACGGAACGACTCTATGGTGGCGAGTAGCCCATCCAGTACGGAGGGTGACTGTCCGGTCATGCAGGCAGGCTGTCCGGGCGGACGGGGATGTTGTACGGGATGACGACCGTGACCTCGGTCGACGGTGGTCGGTAGTCGGACCGGTGACAAGCACAGAGCGGGTGGTGGGTGGGCGATGGCGGCACGACCGGAGTGGGACACCGAGGACCCGGCGGGCTCGGAGGAGGTGGCGGACCTGTTCCGGGCCATCGGCCGACAGATCAAGGCCGCACGCGAGCGGGCCGGGATGAGCCAGAAGGAACTGGGCAAGCGGACCGGGTACGGCGAGGAGCAGATCTCGTCCATGGAACGGGGACGCCGCACACCGCAGCCGGAGTTCTTGGTGGCGGTAGATGAACTGCTGAACTGCGGTGGGTTGTTGGCGGTCGCGGCGGAGGATGTGGAGCGTGCGAAGACACGGCGGCGGGTGCGGCATCCGGAATGGTTCCGGGACTATGCGAAGTTGGAGACGAAGGCGGTCGAGCTGTGCTTCTACAGCACGCTGACAGTGCCGGGACTTTTGCAGACGGAGGCGTACGCGCGGACGACGTTCGCGGTACGGCAGCCGCTGCTCGACGAGGAGACCATCGAGCAACGGGTAGCCGCGAGGCTGGAACGGCAGAGCATCTTGTCGAACTGGCCTCCGCCCATGGTGACTGCGGTGATCGAGGAGTCCGTACTCCACCGCCTGATCGGTGGCACGGACGTGCAGCGCGGACAGCTGAAGCATCTGCTGGAGCTTGCCGGTCTACGCAACGTGTCCATCCAGGTGCTGCCGATGAGTTGCCAGGATCATGCGGGCATGGACGGCCCATTCATCCTGCTCACGCCCAAGGGGCGGCCACAGCTGGCGTATATGGAAGTTCAGCACGTCAGCAAGCTGGTCACAGATCCGGACGAGGTCCGTATCCTGGCGGCGCGATACGGCAATATCAGAAGCCAGGCATGCACTCCACACGAGTCCCTGGACCTGATCGAGAGGATGCTGGGAGAACGATGACCTACGAGCAGCCCGCACGGCTCCACTGGTTCAAGAGCAGCTATAGCGGTGGGGAAGGCGGCGAGTGCGTCGAGGTCGCCGCCGACCGGGCCGCGATCCATGTACGGGACTCCAAGGAGCGCGGCGGCCCGCAGCTCGCCTTCGCCCGCGCCACGTGGGCCGGATTCGTCGCCGACCTCGGGCGGGGACGGTCCAACTGACCGTCCCCGCCCGTGCGTCCTTCGCTCAGGCTTCGTGGCGAGGCCCCTTGCCCGGCGGCGGGTCCAGCAACGTCTGGTACGCGCCGCCGGTCTTGCGGGCCTCTTCCATGCGGTCGTAGGCGTCGAGGATGAGGTCGCGAGTGCGGTAGGTGCCGTGGGCGGCTTCATCCTCACGCTTGACCACGGGGAAGGTCCCCATGATGTACGCCGCGTCATCACAGCCGACGCCGTACAGACGGAACAGAGCGGCATCCAGCTCCGCCCGGAGCAGTTCACGACGTTCGCTGTTCCACCGGAACGGCAGGCCGGTGTAACCCAGTTGCTTGGCCAAGTCCGTCATGTCTCTGCTAGTCCAGGCCAGCTCGACCACTCGGTCGATGAACCAACCGGTCCCGCCGTACGCCTCGGCGAAGTCGGAGAGCTCAGGAACCGGTAGCTGGTACAGGTAGCCGTATGTCAGGTGTGTACCGGCGATCTTCTGTCGGATCACGTAGTCGAAAACGTACGACGACAGGCACCCCTGCAAGAGGACTGCGGCCTCAGCGTTCGTCGGGAACATGAGTGGGGTGGTGTGACCGACACCGTATGGCGGCAGCATCGTGGCCATGGTCGTCCGCGTATCTGTCGACCGCGCGATGTCTCGCCACCCCATCAGCCATCCGTTCCACCACTCCCGCTCAGCAAGCCGCGACCTCACCCCCAGCCACATGATCCGGTTCCCCTTCTTGTCCCGCTTCCCTGAATCCACGTCGAGCTCCGGCACCCAGTACCGGGGCAGCGGGGCGAAGTCTCGGTCGTCGTGCTGTTCCGGAGTCACCCGCGGCAGGGTGCCCACGTTGGCCTGGGCCTCGGTCTGGCCCTCGTACGTACCCAGTCGGTGGTCGAAATGGTGGAGCATCTTCGCCTCGTACAGCGGGAGATAGCGCTGGCTGTCGGAGGGGTGGGTGAAGACGTTCCCGGTGAGCTTCCAGCCCTCGGCCTCCAACACCGCCTTCCCCCGGAACAGGTGCGAGTCGTTGGACATGTCGAACATGCGCATGAAGGTCAGGCCCCACGGGTTCGTGGCGCCCTTCCCCCACTCGTCCGGCTCGCGCTTGAGGACCGGGACCCTCCGGTAGATGCCGAGGGTGATCTCCGCGTCGCGTCGGGTGCGGAACACCGGGAGGGTGCCCGTGTTGGGATTGACGCGGAGGATCTCCTCCGGCGGCATGGCGAAACGGCGCTCGTCGAGGTCCGCCATGTGCCGGGTGCCGAAGGCGAAGGATGCCTGGTCCACCGTCTCGCCGCGCCCTGTCACGGTCAGCAGCGAGAAGCGGACCCGGTGGTCCACGTCCCGGCTGAGGATGAACGCCTCGTTCTCGAAGTCCAGGAACGAGGCGAGCCGTGCGGTGCGGACCAGGTCGGAGAAGAACGGTGCCGTCGTTGCGTCCGTGGCGATGCCCGTCGGCAGGACGAGGCCGAAACGTCCGGTGGGGGCGACGCCGAGCGAGGCAGCCTCGGCGAAGACCGCGTACGTGTTGACGTCGCCGCGTCCGGCGAGCGGGAAGCGGCCCGAGGCGCGCAATAGGTGGCTGACGCCCTCGGAGACACGGCGCGCGGCGATGAACTCGGCGTGCAGCCGCCGGTCCGCCTCCTCCTCGCTCTCGGCGAGCGCGTCGATCATGCGCTCGCGGGCCGCCTTGTTCGCCGCTGTGGCGATCTTCTCGTCGCGGGTGGCGAAGAACTCCTGTTCCTGGAGCTTGACCCGCTCCCACGGCGGATTCCCCAGCACACAGCTGAACCCGCCCTTCCATCCCACCCGTTCGTCCACCCCCGGCGCCGCCGGGTCGGCCGGGGCGCGGAACACCTCGGGGAACTCCAGGTGCCAGTGGAAGAAGCGGTACTCCTTACGCAGCCGGGTCACCTCCTCCACCGTGCCCTCGGGCAGGCTCGCGCCGCCGTCGGCGGAGTGCAGAGCGAGCAGGGAGTCCGTGGTGAGTGCGGGAGGGGCGGCCCGCTCGGTCTTCCGCCAGACGAACGCCGCACACCACGCGTCGGCCAGACCCAGAGCGCGGACGTAGTCCTTGGAGGTGGTGAGTGCCTGGTAGGCGCGGGCCTGCCGCTGGACGTCCTCAAGTTCCTCGGAAGTCGCGTGCGTGATCGCCGAAACCGCCTCCCCCAGCTCCGCGTTGGGGTCGGTGAGCACGTCGGCCTCGGCGAAGAGCGCGTCCTGGCTGGCACCGTGCCGCAGCGCCGCGAGCCACCGCTCCCGCTCGTCCGCGTTACGGGCTTTGAGGTTCCTGACCCACTTGGACTCGTCGCCCTCCAGGACCTTGAACGCCTCGTCAGGGAGGCCGCCTGCCAGAAGCTTGGGTGTCGTCCCGAGCAGGCCGTTCCCGCACTTGATGTGGGCATCGAGGAAGGTGAGCGGGCGGCCCGGTTCCATGGCCTCGATCCACAGCGAGACCTTGGCCAGCTCGACGGCCATCGGGTTGAGGTCGACGCCGTACACGCAGCGGGAGATGACGTCGCGCAGGGCGTGCCGTACGTCTTCGGCCCCGGGCTCCGGGTCGTCGGCCCGGATCTCCGCGAGACGGCGGGCGATCCGGCGGGCCCCGGCGACCAGGAAGTGGCCGCTGCCGCAGGCGGGGTCGCAGATGGTGAGGGCGAGCAGGGCCGCCTCGCGTTCCTCCTTGGTGGTGCCGGAGCGGGCAGCCTTGTCGATGACCGGGTCGAGGGCGGAGTCGAGGAGGCAGTCGATCAGCGGGGAGGGGGTGTAGTAGGAGCCGGAGGTCTTGCGGTCGTTGCCCTCCAGCTTCTTCAGGATGTAGGCGCCGGCGTCGTCCTGGCGGGGTTCTAGTTCGAGCAGGGACTCGTAGACCGAGCCGAGCTCGTCCGCGCCCAGGTGCCGGTAGTCGACCTTGCGGGGGCGGCCCAGCTTGACGTCGAAGATGACCGCGAGGGCCTTGACCGCCTCGTACAGGGACTGGTTGGTGAGGCTGAGGCCGTCGAGGCGGCGGTCGGTGTCGGTGGGTTCGAAGAGACCACCGAGTGCGGGCAGGCCCAGCTCGGGGCGTCCTCCGGGCTCACCGAGGCCCTTGAAGACGAGGTTGAGGGCCTCCCACTGGTCGCCGTGGGGGGTGCCGGTGCGGCGGGACAAGCGGCGCAGCCGGGCGGTGGAGAAGTACTTCTCGTAGGTCTCCCGGGGGTCCTTGCCGGCTTCCGGGTCCAGGAGCAGACCGCGGTCCTCGGTGACGAAGAGGAAGAGCAGCCGGTAGACGAGGCGGAGGAGGGCGGGGTGGAGGTCGCGGACCGTGGTCCGGCGTGTGCGGAGTTCCTCGCGCAGCGGCGCGTTGTCGGGGTGGGTGAGCAGCCCGTCGCCGATCACGGTGAGGGCCGTCTCGACGCCCTTGCGGAGTTCCTTGAGGGCACGGGTGCCGGAGTCGATGGCCTCGGTGCGCCACTTCTCCAGCGGGCAGCTCGCGGCCGGTTCGCCCTCGAAGCGGGTGCGGTGCAGCAGCCGCCACAGCAGGACGAAGTCGTCGGAGCGGTTGCCCTCGAAGATGGCCTGGAGGTCGAACTCGATGTACGCGGCGCCGGTCAGCGACGCGGACTCGCGCAGCAGGCGCAGCTGACGACCGTTGGACAGGACACCCCACAGGGTCCGCTCGCCGGAGCGGTTGAGGTACTCCTGCGCCATGGACTGCGGGGCCTGCGGGGCGACTCCGGGGGTGCGGCTGTCCAGGGGCACGTTCCAGCCGGTGAAGTGCACCGGCACATGTGCCCACGCGTGGCTGACGGGGAAGTCCTTCACCTCGTCGTGGGAGGGCAGGCCCGGCAGGGGCACTGCAGGGAGCGCGCCGAAGCCGAGCTGCTCGAAGAGGGGCAGCAGCCAGCGCTCGGTGGTGAGGCCGACCGCGTGCACGCCCGGGTCGGTGTCCGCGCCGTCGCGGGCCAGGGCGTCCTGGTAGGCGGCCCAGACACCGCGCAGGTAGCCCCAGGAGCGTTCGGCGGCGTCCCGGACGGACTCGCCCTTGGCGAAGAGGCGGTAGTCGGCGGGCTTGCTGCCCGACTGCTCCTTACCCTCCTTGATCCGTACCAGCAGGTCGTACGGGAGAAGGCCGCCGACGGTGGCGGCGGTGTCGGTGACCAGGGTCCTGGCGAGGCTCATGCGTCCGCTCCCAGCTGGATCGTGGCGGCCGGGCGGTAGAGGAAGACGCCGAGGATGTCCGGGTCGCCCTGCGGGGTGACCTTGAGACCTGCCAGGCGGGCCTTGGAGGCGCTGCGGACGCGGTGGTGCGACGCTTCGAGGTCCTTCGCGGCGGCGGCGGACCGGATGCGGAGTTCACCCATCAGGTCCGCGTCCAGGGCGGCGAGAATCCCGGTGATGTGGTCGGTGGCGAACGCCGGATCGGAGTTGCCGGTGGCGCGGGCGTCGAGGAGCGCCAGGGCCTCTTCCTCCGAGAGCCACTGGGGGGATTCGGGCCTGCCGTGGAAGGCGACCACCCGGGCGTCCTCGGCGAGTTGGGGGTGCACCCCGCCCGCGCGGGTCGGCAGGTTCAGCTGGAAGCGGTGCCGGACGAGCAGCATGGTGGTGGGCCGCGTGACGGCGGTCGTGCGGACCACGCCGCAGCGGCGGGCCGGGCGCTGCCAGGTTGGAAACTTCTCGTCCAGGGCGGCGTCGAGGACGAAACGCGCCGTGGCGGCCACCACCGGGTCGGTGCGGGTGAGGGCAGCCTCGCCGGGCGGGGCGCTCGGTGCGTCGTGGAAGACGACCGGTCGGGGGTGGCGGGGGCCGAGCGCGGCGGTGACGGTGTCCCGCAGCCCCTGTGGCAGCGCTTCGGTGTGTGCGGTGAAGCCACCCTGCTTGCGGTCGGCGGGCACGCCGCGCAGGGCACCGAGCGCGCGGCGGGTGAAGTCCCTGACCTCCTCGCCGGTGCCGAGCGCGGCGCGGATCTCGGCGACTTCGGCGGCCACTTCCTCCTTCTTGATCGCGTTCTGGGCGTAGCGGGACCGGGATGCCTTCTCGTTCTCCGCAGAGGACTCCCAGGCGATCTCCAACTGCTCCGCGGCCTGCGCCTGCTCCCTTTCGAAGAGTCCCTCCTGCTCGAAGGCGGGCGTCTCGCCGTGCAGGATCAGTTCCTCGAAGACCGCCTGCATGGCGCTCTCGGCCTGCTGCGGTACTGGGACGGAGATACCGGTGGCCCGGCGGATGTGCTCGTGCTTGCGCAGCAGCACCTTGAGGACGATCTCGTCGACGGGGTTGTCGGCGCCGTACAGGGTGAGCGCCTTGACGGTGTCGGTGCGTTGACCGAAGCGGTCCACGCGGCCTTCGCGCTGCTCGTGCCGGGTCGGGTTCCATGCCAGGTCGAAGTGGACGACGGCGTCGAAGGACTCCTGGAGGTTGACGCCCTCGGACAGACAGTCGGTCGCCACCAGGACGCGCCGCTCGGGCGCCGGGTCGCCGTTCTCGTCGGCACCGGTCAGTTCGGCGATCCGGGTGATGCGCATGTCGGGAGAGAGCTCGCTGGTGACCGAGGCGACGGCGACCTGGCGCTTGGCTCCCTTCTTGTTGAACGTCTTTTCCAGGTGCCCGGCCACGTAGTCGGAAGTCGCGATGTAACGGCAGAACACGATGGGCCGGTAGCCGTCATCCAGGAGATCGGTGACCGTCGCCACCAGCTTCTTCAGCTTGGTGTCGCGGGTGGGCCCGGCGAGCTTCTGGGCGGCCTCGGCCATGGCGATCAGGCGGGCCCGCTCCTCCTCGCCGATGGTGTCGCCCTCAGCGTCGTCCGCGACATCGGCGGTGTCTCCGGCCGTGTCCTCGGTGGCCTTCGGCAGGAGGGTGCCCGGGACCTCGTCCGCGGACTTCTCGGCGTCGCTGTCGGCCGGGTCGGACACCGTCTGCTGCCCGGTGCGGTCCGCCTCGTCGGGTGTGCCCGCCTCCTGGACGCCGGCGCGGGTGTGCAGGGAGCGGACGGCAGCCGCAGGCGAGGAGGACAGCGTGCGCAGCAGCGCCAGCGTCGACCACCAGCGCTGGCGCTGCTGGAGCGCGCCGTCGGCGGATCGTACGGTCTCCCGGGCGTACGCCAGGACCTCGCCGAGGAGCCTGCGGTAGTCGCGGTGCAAGGAGTAGGAGACCTCTGCGGAGTCCCGGGTGGACGGGAAGTGCGCGCCGTCCTGGAAGTCCTCGCGGATGTCGGCGCGGCGGCGCTGCACGAAGAACTCGGCGAGCAGTTTGCGACCCGCCACGGTGTCGAAGCTGACCGTGGCCAGCTGGGGATCGAGCAGCCCGAGCAGCCGGCGGAAGGGCTCTTCCTTTCCGCTGTGCGGGGTGGCGGTGACCAGGAGCAGATGCCGGGCGTCGTCGTCGGCGAGAGTGCGCAGCAGCCCGTACCGCTGCTGCGAGGTGCGGGTCGGCGTCCGGGCGGTCGAGTCCGCGACGCAGGTGTGTGCCTCGTCGGCGATCACCAGGCCGGGACAGTTGCGCAGGAAGTCCTCGCGGTGCCGGGGCGACTTGATGAAATCGGTGGACACGACGTACGTGCCGTCCGGACGGAACACCGACTTTCCGTACGGCGTCTCACGCTCCAGGCGGCCGATGGTGGCGGGCAGCACCAACTGGGCTTCGATGCCGAACTTGTCGTGCAGCTCGGACCGCCACTGCTCGGCGAGCGCGGGCGAGCAGAGCACCACCAGTCCGTGGGCGTCGCCCTGGGCGAGCAGCTCGGCGGCGATCAGCCCCGCCTCGATCGTCTTGCCGATCCCCACGTCGTCGGCGATCAGCAGCCTCACCGTGTCCTGGCGCAGCGCCATCATGAGCGGCACGAGCTGGTACGGACGCGGATCCACCGCGATTGACGCCAGCGACCTGAAGGGTCCGGCCCCCGCCCGGAACCCGATACGCAGGGCGGTGCGCAACAGTCCTGCTGTGTGCTGGTCGCCCAGGTCGGAAGGCGTGGGCGGCGCGAACGTGGCGGGCACCACGGTCTCCAGGCCCGGTAGCACGCCCGCGATGTCGACGTCGGCTCCGCCCAGCGGACGCAGCACGAACAGCTCTGAGGTGGAGTCGGGCAGCACCACCCACTCGCGGCCCCGGGCGTGGACGAGGGAGCCGACGGCGTAGGGCGGAGCCGACTTGGCGGCGGTGGTCATACGGGCCTTCCGGGGCGGATGTCGTGGGCGGGAGACGGGGTGGAGCGGAACGGGGCGACAGACTGGGCCGGGCCACGGCGCGGCGGGACGGGCGCAGGCGACGGAAACGGCACCGCCCGGCAGGGTACGGACCAGAGCCCGCACCCTGCCCGGCCCCGTTTCAGCGGCGCGCTTCGCCGAACACCTGAGGGTACTCGGCGACCTTCTTCGACCAGTCGTCGTCGTAGCGGATGCGGATCACGTCCCAGCCGATCTCCTTGAGCCGCTCGGCCGCCTCCTCGTCGCGGAGCGTGATGTCGGAGAGGTCGTGGTGCGGCCCGTCGACGAAGACCGCGACCGGCCCGAACCCCGTGTCGTACACGAAGTCCGGCTTGGACAGCGCGGCGCTCACC
The DNA here is from genome assembly GCF_035917675.1 of Streptomyces sp. NBC_01775. Lineage (NCBI taxonomy): Bacteria > Bacillati > Actinomycetota > Actinomycetes > Kitasatosporales > Streptomycetaceae > Streptomyces > Streptomyces sp. NBC_01775. Next base: position 1,851,716 of record NZ_CP109104.1, read on the forward strand.
TTGATCTGCTGATGGTCGGGGAGTCGGTGGCCGTGGGACCCGAGATAGTCGACAAAGCGCGCCTCCAGGCGGGAGTCGGCGCCCTCCTTGAGCGAGACGGCGTGTTCGTCCCGGGTCCGTCCCGGGGTGCTGTCGCCGACCGATCCGTCCGCGAATGCCTGGAGCAGCTCGCCCACCAGGCGACGGTCGATGGAGCGGTGATGGCGCTGGTTGCCGAAGGAGAGGAGGCAGTCGTAGCAGCCCTGCACGCAGGGGTCACCGTTGGTCTTCTCGTCGCCCCGGTCGCGGCCGTGCTGGTCGAAGTGGGCAATCTCCAGGGCCTTTCGGGCGGCACGAGCCAGCGCGTCGGACTCGGCCTGGAGGCGGCGCAGCACCCCCGCGCCGCCCTCGGCGCTCTCGATGAACAGCAGCCGTTCGCGCGGCCCCTCCCAAGGCGGCAGCTCCTCGGTGTCGAGCTCGGAGTCCTCCAGCTGGAACTCCGCCTCGATGCCCCGCTCCAGGGCGTACTGGAGGGTGACGGCGGTGTCCCGGTCGACCGGCTCCGCCAGCTTGACGACGAGGATGTTCCGGGTGTCCTGCACGTACGGGATCACGGGAACCTTGCGGTTGGCCTTCTCCGCGTCCGCGAGGCCCTCCTGCTCCTCGGGGGTTTCCCGGCCGGGCCCCGCCCCGCCCGGCTTGGAGGTGGAGCCCGCGAGCCACTGTCCGCTCACCGGGTCCATCCAGAAACCGATCTCGCCCTTCGCGACGGACCGGCGGTAGCCCAGGTTGGTGAGCCGGACGGTGGCGCTGTCGCCATACGCGAGCTCCGCGAGGCTCTTACCGGAGATGTCCTGGGCCTTGGCCTGGAGCGAGCCGTCTCGACCGTCCTCGTGCCTCTTGAACCGGTAGGAGATCTCCACCCGGTAGCCGGTGCGCTGGCGCTCCTCCTCGTCGGAGGAGATCCGGTCGCGGCGGTGGGTGAAAACGGTGTGCAGGTGCAACAGGCCGGTCCGCGCGTCGCCCAGGGTGCTGGTGCAGCCGGGACAGGTGTCCTCGCGGAGGTCCTCAGAGGACAGATATCCGCAGCGCCCGCAGACCTTGGCGCTCTCTGTGGTCAGTTCACCGGCGGTGTCCGGCGGAAGCTGCACACGGTCCACCTTGTAGCGGCTGCCCTCGTGGTAGATCAGTGCACCGGGACCGAACTCGCGGATCGCGATGAACCGGGACCGTTGCAGGTAGTCGCCGTCGTAGCCCCGGCTGTTGCGACCAGTGCCCGGGATGAAGGCGGCGAGCGGCAGACGGGGGAAGGAATAGCCGGGCAGGAACCCCTCGGAGGCGAAATACCGGTAAGGGTAGAAGTCGGACATCACGGTGCGCTCGCCGCCCTGATCGTTGCGGAGCAGTCCGAGCTGGGCCTCGGCCTGGGCGCGGCGGCGCTTGGCCTGGTCCTTGGAGCGGCCGGTGGCGGTGCGGTTGAGGATGTTGTCGTGCTGGATCTCGCGTTCTTCCAGCGCCCGTTGGAAGAGGGTCGTCCAGCGCTCGGTGGCCTTGCGGAAGCTGCCCGGCGCGGTCTCGACGGTCTGCTCCAGCCACTGCTCGTGCCACCAGGAGGTGGAGCGGAGGACATTGAGGCATCCGGCCAGCACCGTGCGGGCCCGGACCAGCGCGCGACGCTGGGCGTCACGGTTGTCGATCTGCTCGGCCACGGAGGGCAGCACGGTGAGCGAGGGGGTCTTGCCGTCGGAGTCGAGCAACTTGGTCATCGAGCGCCCGAGTTCCAGACCTGTCTCGGCGAGCCAGATGGCGTGGACGTGCGAGGCGAGCAGGTCCTCGTTGCCCAGATCCAGGCGCGGTGGCGCGACGGCTCCGGCGACCATCTGATCACGCCGGCCGAAGTAGTACTGGTCGTGGCTGTTGCCGGTCGCGCAGTACGTGGTGACGAGGGCGGGCTGGCCGCTGCGTCCGGCGCGGCCCGAGCGCTGTGCGTAATTGGCGGGTGTGGGCGGCACATTGCGCAGACTGACCGCGTTCAGGCTCTTGATGTCGACGCCGAGCTCCATCGTCGGCGAGCAGTACAGCAGCGGCAGCCGGGTACCGCGGCTGAACAGGTCCTCACGTTCCTGGCGCAGCTCCGGGTGGACCTGTGCGGTGTGTTCGGCGGCGTGCAGCCCGGCGAAGGTGGCGGCGATGTTCTGGTAGAGGCCCTTGAAGAACCCGTTGACCCGCGGGCCCCGTTCGTCGCGGTAGGTGCGGCGCAGCCGGTCCACCGCGCCGTGCTCGTCGTCGCGGGCGTGCCAGCGGATCACCGTGTGATTGATCTGGTATCCGGGCTCCTCGCCCCTGCCCTGGGAGATCTCGGTCAGTACGCCCCCGCCCGCCAGGACGGTGAGGAGATCGCGGATCACGTCCTGGGCCTCGTCGAGGGAGAGACCGTGGCCCCACTCGGGGAAGGTGGTGGGCTTGCGGACGTGGCGGCCGAAGGCGCCGCGACCCGTGAGGTTCAGCTCGCTGCGGCCACGGCCTGTGCGTCCCGGACGTCCCGCGCGGGGAACGGCGACACCGGGCGCGGGCGGCGCGGACTCGGTCTCGGCGACCGCCCAGGCGTCGTTGAGTTTGGCGGACTCCTTGCGCAGCTCGGCGAACTTGGCCTCGGTGAAGTACGGGGTGTCCACGGCCCGCTGGCGGCGCAGCTCGTCCATGAGGATCTTGGACAGCTGCGCACGGACGGTGGGCGCAGCGCTCCGCAGCGGGCCTGCCGCGTCGTTCCACCGCTCTTCGTCTCCGGCGATCTCGTCCAGTCCCGCGTACTCCAGGCCGAGCAGACCGGTCTGCTCCAGGTTGGGCATGGTGACGCGCCAGCCACGCTCCAGGTCAAGGAAGAGCCGGTACTCGGCGATGGCGGCCAACGCTTCGAGGGTGGCCTCCGCCAGCGATTCCACCTCGGTCGGATTGGCCGCGTACTCGTGGCGGGACAGCCCCATCACCGCCACCACTTCCTCGCCGAGCCGCTTCCAGCGCAGCCCCTTGTCACCGGCAGCGGCCATCGCACGGTAGAGGGCGCCCCGCAGCTGGGTGACCATGACGAAATCGTTGAAGTGCCCCGACTGCAGGCTGGCGTCCTGCCGGTTGTCGACGAAGGTGAGCAACTTCCGTGCGTCTGTGTCGAGTTCCGACTCGGGAAGGCTCTTGAGGTGACGCACGATCGAGGCGCTGACGACCGAGGTGGCCGTGGAGCGCCCTTCCTGATCGAGGGTCATGAGCTTGGCGAAGTCCCGCTCCTTGACCTGTTCGTAGCCAACCCCGCACTCCAGGCAGAAGAGGAACGGAGCGGGCAGGTAGGCGGCGTACAGGCCGCCGTTCGTCCGGTCCCCGCCCGTACCGTCCGGACGCACCCATACCGGCTGCGGCGCCCGCTTCCGGCGGCTGGCGGTGAGCGCCGGTGCGCCCTTCTTCTCGTCGAAGGTGAGCCAGCTGTCCGGGAAGCGTCGCTGCTCGATGGCGTCCCCGACCTTCTCGGGCCAGGGGTTGACGGAGGAGATGTACAGGTAGCCCTGCTCGTCGTCCTCATCCTCGCGGGTACGGAACAGCACACCGCCGTCGTCGCGCTGTTCACGGGCCACCGTCAGGTACTCCTGCCCGCACTCACGGCAGAAGGAGAGCGGGAGCAGCAGCTTCTCGGGAGCGTTCGGGACGCGCTGCTGATAGGTGCGGGTGATGTGGCGATCACGTTCCTGCTCCAGCGAGACGTAAACAGAACCGCCTTTGGACAGGAACTGGTGCAGCCGGAAGGCGAACAGCGGGCGGTCGCTCGCAGGGGGGCAGGCACGCGAACCCGCCTGGAGCGTGGTCCGAATACTCTCCGTGCAAGCGGTGTACCACTTTTCCTCGGGGTCGCTCTCCTCGATATCGAAGGCTTCGGCGCGAAGGCGCCGGGCGGCGGCCTCGACGGTCACAGGCTCCGCGCGTACCAGCAGCCTGCTGCCGTCCTCGTCCTCGGTCTCGACCAGCCCGAAGGCCCTCTCGATCCAGCGGGCCAACGCATCATCGGCAAGCTGCTCGTACTCCGTCGGCGGAGCGTTATTTCTTACGCACGCGGCGAGTTCGGCCGCCGTCGGATCAGTGTCGCTGGTGGCCCGTACGAGGGTCTCGCCGACGACATTCTCCGGCAAGATCTTCTTGTCGAAGAGGGTCGAGGCAACATCGGCAACGTCACGGCGGCGCGAGGCAGGGGTGCCGCCGGTGGCCATGGTGGCGGAGGTGCCGACGCACTGGAGGTCTGGTGACTCGCACGCCTCGCGCACCCGCCGCACCAGCAGGGCGACATCGGCGCCCTGCCGGCCACGGTAGGTGTGCAGCTCGTCGAGAACGAGGAAGCGCAGCCCCTTGGCGCGGCCGATGAGGTTCATCCGCTCTCCGGGGCGGGTGAGCATCAGCTCCAGCATCACGTAGTTGGTGAGCAGGATGTCCGGCGGCGAGGCGAGGACGGCGTCCTTGTCGGCCTGGCTCTCCTGGCCGGTGTAGCGGGCGTAGGTGACCGGCTCGTTCCTCTCGCCGTACCCGGCGGTCAGGAACTTCTTCAGCTCGCGCTCCTGGCTGTTGGCCAGGGCGTTCATGGGATAGACGATGATCGCCTTGATGCCGGGGGCCGCACCGGCCTCCTTGTCGCGCAGCACTCGGTCGACGATGGGCACGATGTAGCCGAGGCTCTTCCCGGAGCCGGTGCCGGTCGTCAGGACGAAGGAACACTTCGACCGCGCTGCCTCGATCGCTTCCCGCTGATGCTGATGGAAGCGGATGGGGCGGTCCGTGCCGTCCCGCTTCTCCTTGCCCGTCCGGAAGATCTTCGCGCACTCCGGGTGCAGCGGTCCGGAGTCGGCCGCGAGGTCGTCGACGGAACCGCCGGGCGCGAAACTCGGATTGAGGGACAGGTAGGGGTCGGGCCACTGGTCGCCGTCGGCAAGCGACTTCGACACCTTCTCGTCGATCCGCGGATCGTCGATCACCACCGAACCGGAGGTGTACTCCTTGTAGTCCCGGATGAGCCGCCGATGCACCTCGAAGACGTCCACGTGATCCTCACTCGCTCCCGTCACGGTCCGCACGTCACGCTAGTCGCCGGCCGACCATTGTGCGCCGTACTCGCATTGATCGATGACGCACATGAGACCATGCGACTGTGAACTGAGTCAATGAATATTGAATGGGACGGCATCCGCATACGGCCGGTGTCCGTGCCACACTCTCCCCCCAAGGCGTCCGCAGTGCGGGCACGTTGGGGACGGACCAGACTGACCAGACGGAGTCGTACCGCGTATGGACATCGGACCTGTGGTGGCAAAGCGCTACCGGATCAAGCAGGAGATCGGCTCGGGCGGGATGGGTGTCGTGTGGCTCGCCCACGACGAACACCTCGGTCGCGACGTCGCGCTCAAGACCATGAACGTGACCCCCGGTCTCACCGAAAACCAGCGTGCCCGCGACGCCGAGCGGTTCCAGCGCGAGGCACGGGCCGCCGCTCGCCTTGACCACGCCGGTATCGCCACGGTCTACGACCTCGGCGAGGAGCGGGGCACCCGATACCTCGTCATGCAGTACGTAACCGGCATCGACCTTGATGACCGGATCGCCGAGCAGGAGCGGCTGACCATCGAGGAGTCCGCATCCGTCGGCGTGCAAATCGCGTCCGTCCTCGGCTCCGTACACGCCCGCGACGTCGTTCACCGGGATCTCAAGGGCAGGAACGTCATCATTCGCACCGACGGAGTCGTCAAGGTCCTCGACTTCGGCGTCGCTGCCTTCCTCGACCCCGACACGGCCAAGCTCACCACCACGGGCGAGCGGCCGGGGAGCCTGGAATGCATGGCGCCGGAGCAGGTACGGTGCAAGCGGGTCGACCACCGCACCGATCTGTACGCACTCGGATGTCTGCTGTACAGAATGCTCGCCGGTGAACCCGTCTTCGAGCACCGCTCGGAGCTGATGCTCCCGGGCCTCATCCTGGACCAGCCGCCCGCCCCATTGCGCGAGCTGCGCCCCGACGTCCCTACCGACCTGGAAACTCTGGTACTCCAGCTCCTCGCCAAGAACCCTGATGACCGTCCTGCCCATGCGGGCGAAGTGTGGCAGCGGCTTGCTCTGTGGCTGCCAGAGCGCCGCGATCCGGCCACCGCGCTCACCCCCTGGGCAGAGGTCGACCCGCTCCGCCCCTTCCAGCACCCGATGGGACCGGATGCGCGGCCGGTTCGCGCGTGGGCCAGCTCACGCCGATCGGGCACATGAAATGACCCGCGGCCCGCGCCCTGGAAGCGATCGACACCCAGGCGTCGGTAAGGCCAGATCCAGGGAGCGCGGAGCGGCAAGGATACAGAGTCGTCCATGGGCCTTGACCCCTGCTCTTGGACACACGAGACACTGGCTCCTGAGGATCTGAGAACGGACATCTCGTGGTCATGAAGCACTACCCCGCCAAGCTCAAGGCGGACGCAGTCGCGCTGCACCCAATCGCGCCCCGGAGCAACGACCAGGCAGGTTGCTGCTGATCTGGGAGTCAAGCCGGAGACGCTGTGCAACTGGGTACGGGCGGCCGTCGCAGAAAAAGCCCCTGCCCATCTTGCGTCGTTCCATGGAATTCATACCGAAAGGTGTTGTACCTACGGCATTGGCTCTCTCTTGCCTGCACCTGCACGCTGAGGGACCGGCATAAAGCGGCGGGCTGACAGCAGGAGTCCGCGATGATGAGCGTGCGCTGTGCCTGTGCGCGTGTCAGTGGTTTCGGTCGCTTGGCGAGCGTCCGCGCAGGGCGGTGAGGACGAGGCGGCCGTAGCGGGTGGTGAGGAGTGCGGCGGTGGCGGCGAGGGCGGCGCTGGTGGCGGTGACGAGGTGCCAGGGGTTTTCGTCGCCAAGTACTTGGAGCACGCCCAGTGCTGTGCCGAGGGGGAGACCGAGGATGGTGAGGATGCCGAGGGCGCCGCTGATCTGTTGGTTTTCCTGGGTCTGGATGAGCCTGTTGTGGTCGGCGGCCTCGGCGAGGATTTCGGTGAAGCGGTCGGCGAGGCGGTATTGCTGTTGGTAGGCGATGAGGAGGTCGTTGGCGGTGCCGTGGGTGGTCAGGTGCTGGCGCCAGTAAGTGCTGCGGAAGTGGGCGATCTGGTGTTCGAGGCTGGACAGGCGGTTGGCTTCGCCGGGGCCGGTGAAGACCTGGGCGAGGTCTTCGGTGAGGTGGTCGATGTGGGTGCGCTGGATCATGCCGAACAGGAGGGCGTCGAGGTAGATGCTGCGCATATGGAGTTCGGCGTAGCCGTAGAAGGAGTCGGTGGGCCCGTGGTCGCGGCGGTGGCCGATGAAGGCTGCGCCCTGGCGGAGGACGAGGGCGCTCCAGTCGGCGGATATGCGCAACGCGCCGGCGGTGAGCTGGGGGACGGTGGCGGGGTCGGGTGGGTAGTCGTCGGTGTTGGTGCGGGAGGCGAGTGCCCAGAGCCATTGCTGGGTCGGGGGCCAGAGGCGGTGGTCCTGGTCCCGGTAGAGGCGAGGCAGGGAGCGTCGGCTGGGGGTGAGCAGCGTGACGGTGTAGGGGAGAGTGTCGGGCTCGATGGTGGCGTGGCCTTCGAGGAGGGTCTCCGGTCTGGTGTGGGCGTGGCCCTGCAGGAGGGCGGTGAGCGCGGATCCAGCGGCCGACGGGCGCGCGGTGGTGCCGGGGCGGCGGGCGAGGGAGCGCACAGTGTCGAGGAGTTCCGGGCCGGTGACGGTCAGGTGGAGGACAGCCAGGGCACGGTCGGGGTCGTCGTCGGTGGGAGTGCGCAGGAGTTCCATGCCGTCGACGGTGAGGGGGCCGTGGGTGTGCTGAGCGTGCCGGTGCCAGCGTGTGGGGTGTTGGGGGGTGCCGTAGAGGACGCTGGCGGCGGCGGGGGTGAAGTAGGTGCGGCGGGTGTCGGTGGTGGTGGTTCGGGCGCCGTGGGTGAAGGGCAGGGGGCCCTGGGGCCAGGCTGGGTCGGTGGGCAGGCGTGCGGGCAGGACGATGGCGATGATCTGGCGGACGCCGGTAGGTGCGGTGCGCGTGTGCCTCACTCGTAGAACGCTTCTGGAGAGGGCTGGTTGAGCCGGATGACGAATTCGGCTCGCCAGTTGTCGGCGGGGGCGATGTGGAAGCGGACGCGTTCGCCGGTGTGCAGGGTGCGGAAACCTTCGGTGACGATGTGGGTGTAGTCGAAGGTGTAGTGGCGGCCGTCTTCGTCGTCTTGGACGATGTAGCTGCTTGCGCGGCCGTGGATGCCGCCGCCGTGGGGGCGACGGTCGACGACGCGGCCGAACCGGGGCGCGTCGGCTGAGGCGGGCTTCTGAGGTCGGTCTGCCGTCATGAGTGCGCTTCCTCCTTCTCGTCGTCACCGGTGATGGGCGGTAGCTCGGTGACGCAGCGGAAGCCGACGGCGTTGCTGGCTCGGGAGCGGCGGAACAGACCCTTGGCACTGGCTTGAACGGCGCGCAGTGGGTTGTCGAATGCGCCGCCGCAAATGACGGCTTCGTCTGGGTCGTTGACGCTGGTGGAGGTCCATTCCCAGGCGTTGCCGACCATGTCGGCGATGCCGTAGGGAGAGCGGTTTGCGGGGCGGGCGTCGACCGGGGTGACCCAGGCGTGGCCCAGGCCCTCGCGGTCGAATTCTTGCTTGCATGCCTGGTAGGTGACCAGGGGGCGGCCGGCCCAGGCGTCGGCGCAGTTCACCGCTTGGAGGTCTGGGGTGTCTCCCCAGGGGAAGAGGCGGCCGTCGGTGCCGCGGGCGGCGGCTTCCCATTCCAGTGAGGTGGGCAGGCGCTTGCCTTCGAAAGCGGCGAAGGCGTACGCGGCCCACCAGCTGACGCAGATGGCCGGGTGGTCGTCGTAGCGGGGGTCGTCGTAGTACTCCGGGGCACGCAGCCGCTCGGCCCATGGGGCGTGCGTGGTGCCGGGCGGCTGGTCGGGGTGGTCCCAGGGTGAGGTTCCGTCGGGGCGCAGAGCTTGGAGGAAGGGGCGGTAGCGGGCGACGGTGACCGGGTGGCGGTCGAATCGGACCGGCTGGTGGACGCGGCGGAGCAGCAGTCGTTCGGCTGGGCCGACGAGGTGAACGCCGGGGTGGAGCACGCAGTCCTCGGCCGGGCCGGGATGTGGAGTGTCGGTGGGGTGGGCGGCGAGAAAGGCGCGGACTTGTTCGGTCAAGTAGGGGGTGCCGGGCAGGTCGGCCGCCTGCTCGCGGCCGTCTGACGTGCTGAGGTAACGGGCGGCAAGTAGCTCCTGGTACGCGGAGTGGATGAAGGCCAGTTCCTGGGGGCCGGCCGGCCGGAACAGCGGGGCCAGACGGAATGCCTCGGGCGTAATGCGGCCTCCGTCGAAGGCTTGCGGTCCGAGCGCGTTGTGCAGTTCGAGCAGAGGGAAGACCGTGCGGTCTTCCAGGAAGGCCCGGCCGCAGGTATCAGCGAGGGCTGGGGCGAGTTGCGGCAGTCCGGCGCTGGCGAGGACGTGGTCGATGTGGGTGCCGATGAGCTCAGCGACCGTGAGGGTCCCCGCCATGTTCAGGGCGGTCTGGAGGTGTCGTGCCAGCGGCGTGGAGGGAGCGGCGGCGGCGTCACCCGGGGTGGGTTCGCTGTCGGTTGGGGCGTCGGTCAGGCGCAGCATGCTGAAGCGGGGAACGCGTTGGGGGTCCACGCCGTTGGCGTACATCTGCTCGACCAGTTGCTCGGATACCGCGCTTGAGCAGTCGAGAAGTCGCCGGATCTGCGGGGAATCTGCGAGGAAGGAGACCCGGGAGCTGAGTACGACACAGGACTCGGCGGACAACACCGATGCCAGGTCTGCGAAAAGGCGCAGGAACCCCTCGGGGCTGGGTTCGTCGACGGCCTCGTCGACAGCATCCAGGACACACAGCGCCGAGCCGGAGCGGATCAGGAACAAGAACAGGTCGAAGGCGCGTGCGCGTTCACCCGGCATGCAGGGCGCCAGGATACGGGCCACGTATTCGGCGAAGGTCTCATCCTTGGGCTTCAGACTGAGGTCGAAGTAGAAGCGGAAGCGGCGCGCCGTAGCGGGGGTGTCGTTGACCAGGGAGCGCAACAGGGTGCTTTTACCGCTTCCGGGCTTGCCGATGACCAGGACGTTGGCCGACTCCTGCATGAGCCGGGTCAGGAGTGGTGCGGCGTCTTCCACCTCGGTGATGCGGGATTCGCCGGTGTGCGGGTCGCTGGTGAGCAGTGCGCCGGGCAAGGGCAGGCACTCGCTCGGCATCTCCGGCGTGGCAGTGGCGCAGGAGACCAGGTGGGTCTGAAGGTCGACAATGGTGTCGATGAAGCCTTCATAGCCCACGATTCGGTAATCCTGCCCCAGCAGCGGGCGGACCTGGTCCACCGCGTCGTCGAGGATGACGAACCGGGTGAGCTTGGGCAGCCGGGTCTTCAGCAGCTCGCCGCCGGTGGTCTCCAGCACGTTGCGCAGCTCGGCAGCGTCCTTGGACAGCAGGAGTTCGACGTACTCCAGGCGAACGCCGGACTCGCGGCAGAACAGCTGATAGACGGTCTCCGTCGAGAGGACGAAGCGCTTGGAGACCCGATACCCCAGCGTCAGGTAGAGGCCGGCGAGGAACTCCACTCGGCGCGCAACCTCGGGTTGCATCCGCGGGTCGTCCCCAGTTAGGGCCGGACTGGCGGTGCTGGTGAACCAGGCCAGCACATCGACCAGGCGGCGCACGGCGAGCAAGCCGTCTTCCTCCGCGATCTCATAGCCGTCGTGCGTGGAGCGGTTGCGCAGGCGCTGGATGTCGGTGAGCGCGTTGAGGACCGTTGTGCTGCGAATGTGCGGACGGCAGCCCTTGATCAGCTCGCTGAGCATGCGACCGGACGGGTCGCCGGCCACCTCATGGTGCCGCCACAGCTGCTTCAGCAGTTTCTCGGTGATCTTGCCGACCAGAGCGATGGCATTCTCGGGATAGCCATCGTCCAGCGACCGTAACGGGCGCTCCAGATCAATCCCGAGGCGCTCCGCGACCCGGGAGTGATCGTCCAGCTCGTGCCGTAACCGGCGCAGACGCTCGTCCACCGGAGCGGTCACCGCGCACCCCCGCCCGGGGTGGTGGTGTCAGAGGAATCCTCACGGACACCAAGGACGAACGCGAATCGGTCGGGGAAGACAAGCTCTGGTTCCGGATGGCGGGCTCGGATCTCCTCGATCCCGGTGTCGAGCTCCTCATCGCTGAAGGTCGACAGCACGGACATGTACCGGGCCCTGACCATGGCCAAGTAACGCTCCTTGTCCAGCCGCAGCTCATGCTCCACGAAGGTCAGCTCGGCCCGGAGCCCCGCATCGGTCAGGTGCTGGGCGATGCCAGCGGGGTCGGGCTGGCGCTCTTCATATCGCTTGAGGGCTTCGGCGAAGAGTGGGTAGGCGATGGTGGTTGGCAACATCGCCACCAAGAGCCGCCCACCGGGCGCCAACAGCCGGGCCAGGCCGCCGAGGGTGGCGGCGGGATCGGTGACGTGGTGCACTGACTCCTTCAGCCACATCGCATCCAGTTGCTCATAGGGCAAGGTCACCGTCTGGTTGGCGATCTCCTCAGCCGAGGCCCCAAGCGGTGAGAGAGCAGGAGATGAGGGAAGCTGATCGAGCATCGCCGTTGAAGGGTCCACACACAGCAGCGGGCGATGTGGGTGAAGAACCTCAGCGATTTTTCTGGCAAACAGGCCAGTACCGCAGCCGATGTCCGCCATACGGTCGTCCGCCGACAACTCCAGCGCCGAGGCGATCTGCTCGGACATCCACCGGATGAAGGCCGGACTATACGCCCAGTTGTCGTCGTACGCGCTGGCGAGATTTTGGTAGTGCTCCCCCATGTCACGCCGCACCGACGCCTCCTGACCCATTCTGATCACTCACGCTGCCCCGACTTGCCAGACTACCCAAATGAGCACACCCAGCAACTGGGGCGTATGCCGAGCCGATGGCGTCAGCCGACCAGCGCTGACGCCATCCGGGGGCTCATGGCTACATCGCTCCGGCGCTGCTGGCTGTCGACTCGTGCTGGCCCCTTGGAAGCGATCCGCGAACGGATCCCCGCCCGGATTCTCCCGCGCCAGCAGGACGACACCTCCTCCGGCTATGCGAGCACCTTGGTGTATGCGACGACGTGGGGCAGGAGACCGATACGGCTTTCTGCTGGAACCGGTGGCGCCCCCGTCAATAAGCGCAGGCTCCACTCACCGTCAACGATGCACCCCTGTATCCCACTATGGGTCATAGCGTGCCCGTGAGAGCAGCGCCCCGCCCTGTTACCAGAGTGAGGGCCTGGCTACACTCAGGCACTTCGGCGCACTGGGGTTCGAGTGCAATCTGGGCCGTGTGGCGTCGCCGTCCCCCCACTCTGGAGTTGCGCACGATGAGCAAGCGAACGTTCCGTAATGCCTCGTTCGTTGCGATAGTCGCCGCCACCTCGCTCGGTCTGACAGCCTGCGGCAGCGACGAGAGCGGCGGCAAGAGCCAGAAGGCGGACCCGCGCACCTGCACGTACGACCTGACCAAGGCCGAGGGCGGTTACGAGGTCGATTCCCAGGGCACCGACTGCAACATCACCTATCAGCGCACCTCCGGCAAAGGACGCAGCTATCCCTTCAAGGCATCACTCGTATGGGACGTGACTTGGACCGACACCGCCGGACCTGACGGGCCCCCGATGCGCGATCCCGCCCTCGCCGACAGCCAGTCCACATTCGAACAAGACGTCACCGTCGAGGAAATCCAGTCCATCGTCCGCGACTGACCATCGCACGAGGTTTCATGTCTCACCCCGAACAGCCCCCGTCCACGCACATGCAGTTGAACCACGCGACCACATCCGACTACGGGCCCGGTGCGGGCAAGGGTGGGAAAGTACTGGGGATCGCGGTTCCGGAATTGAAGCTGGCGGCGCCAGTCTTCAGCAAGCAGAGCCGGAAGCTGAGCCGGGCGCTGACCACGTTGATCACCACACTGGACGGATTGGGCACTCCGTGGGGGGACGACCCCTCGGGTAAGAACTTCGCGGAAAAGTACGAGCCGAGCCAGCGCTCCATCGAGAGAGCCACGGGGGTGCTGGTGCTTGGGCTGGTGAGCATCCACGAGGCACTCGATGACATGAAGGACGGGCACCTCGACAACGACGACCTGGTCGAGGGAATGTTCACCAAGATCCCCCGCGAGCACGGAGAGGCTGGCAAGGCCGGCAAGGATGGTGGCGGCGCGTGAGCGTGGTGGAGAAGGCCTGGGAAATCCTGGAAGGGATGGGCCTGATCTGGCCGGACGCCGACGAGGGCAAACTGCGGGACGCGGCGCGCGCGTGGCGGGCCTTTGCGAAGGACGTCGAGGAGGTGCGGGGGGACACCAACAACTCGGCTCACCGGATCATGGAGGCCAACAGCGGCGAGGCCATCGATGTCTTCGAGAAGTTCTGGTCCCGCTATGTCGGCAGGGGAGAGAAGGGCTGGCTGCGCGACCTGCCCGAATCGGCCCAGGACATGGCAAAGGCGCTGGATGAACTCGCGGATGACGTCGACAGCACGAAGAAGCAGATCCGCAGCGAGATCGTGGGCAGTGCGGCACTGATCGCGGCCGGGGTGGTATTGACCGGTCCCACCTACGGGGTATCCGATCTGGCGGCCGGCGCGGCGGCGACCAGGATCGTCACCCTCAGCATCGAGAAGTCCACGTCCCTGGCGACCCGTGCGGGCGCGATCTTCACCCGTGTCGCACGGGGTGCCGTGTTCGCCGGGGTCGGCAGCGTCGCGATGGACCTGGCCGTGGCCCAGCCGGCGCGGATCATGGCCGGGCAGCGGGATGGGTTCAGCCTGGAGGAGGTCAGCAACGCCGCGAAGTACGGCACGCTGTTCGGCGGGATTTTGGGCCCGTTCACTCCAGGAACGGGTGAAGGGCCGGGGGCTAGAACGCCGCCGATGAAGCGCCCGCCCTCGCTGCGCGAGAAGCTCATCCCGGGCAAGTCCTCGCGGCCGACCAGCAAGGTGCCGGGGACGGGGGAACCGGTCGACGTCGCCACCGGTGCGATGTACATGGAGCAGACCGACCTGGAACTGCCCGCCTCGCTGCCGCTGCACTTCACCCGTACCTACGTGTCCTCTTACCGGGCCGGGGTGTGTTTCGGCCCGAACTGGTCCTCCATCCTGGATGAACAGGTCCAACTCGACCAGCAGGGGGTGGTGTTCGCGGCGGCCGACGGAATGCGGCTGGTCTACCCGATCCCCGAGCCCGGCCTACCGGTGCTTCCGGACAAGGGCCCGCGCTGGCCGCTGGAATGGGACGGCAAGCCGGACGGCGTACTGACGGTCACAGACCCGGACAGCGGAGTGATCCGCGCGTTCACCCACCCCGGCCCCACCCAGGACGAGGCGACCGTACGGCTGCCGCTGGAGTCCTGGCAGGACCGCAACGGCGCCCGCATCGAGGTGGACCGCGACGCAGACGGGGTACCTACCGCAGTGCGCCACTCCGGCGGCTACCACCTCGCCGTCGAGACCCAGGACCAGCATGTCACGGCGCTGCGGCTGCTGGACGAGGCGCCTTCGGCATACGACTCGCCCGAGGGAGCGGCGCAGCCCGCGCCCAGCACGCTGGTGATGCGCTATGGCTACGACGAGGCAGGCAACCTGGCCGAGGTGGTCAACTCCAGTGGGAAGGCATGGCGTTTCGCCTACGACGGTGAAGGCCGCATGCTCTCGTGGACCGACCGCAACGGGGTGTGGTGCCGCTTCACCTATGACGACGCGGGCCGCACGATCCGCACGGCGGGCACCGAGGGCATCTACAACGACACCTTCACCTACGACGAGGACGCCCGCACCACCACCTACACCGACGCACTCGGGCACCGCACCGTCTTCCGCTACAACGACGACGGCCAGGTGGTGGCCGAGACCGACCCGCTCGGCAACACCACGCACACCGAGTGGGACGCGCGAGGCCACGACCGCATTTCCCATACGGACAAGCTCGGCCGCACCACGCGCTACACCTACGACGAGGACGGCAACCTGACCGAGGTATTGCTGCCGGACGGGTCACGCGCGTCCGCGACGTACAACGCGCTGCGTCAGCCGGTCACCGTGACGGACCCGGGTGGCGCGCGTTGGCTCCGCTCCTGGGACGACCTGGGCAACCTCACACGCTCGGTGGACCCGACGGGGGCGGTCACCCGCTACGCGTACGACACACACGGGCATCTGGCCACCGTGACGGACGCGCTGGGACACACCCGCGAGATCACTCCCAACGCGGCGGGACTTCCGGCCACCGTGACGGACACGCTGGGACACACCACCCGCATCGAGCGCGACGCATTCGGCCGCATCACCGCGATCACCGATCCCCTGGGCCACGTCACGCGCATGTGCTGGACGGTCGAAGGTAAACCGCGCTGGCGCAAGGACCCCATGGGCGGCCAGGAATCGTGGACCTGGGACGACGAGGGGAACCTTCTTAAGCACACCGATCCCGCCGGTCACACCACGTCCCACACCCCGGGCCCCTGGGTTGTGACGGCTGCCCGCACCGACGCGGACGGCGCCGCCTACACCTTCGCCTACGACACCACGCTCCGTCTCACCCGTGTGACCAACCCCCAGGGCCTGCACTGGGATTACACCTATGATGCGGCCGGACGCCTCATATCCGAAACGGACTTCAACGGCGCCAGGCTGACCTACGCACACGACTCGGCTGGCCAGTTGACGGCCCGTACCAACGCGGCAGGCCAGACCGTTCGCTACACCCGCGATGTGCTCGGCCGCGTGACCGAGAAGCACGACGAGGACGCGGCCACGGTGACAACGTTCGCCTACGACGCAGCGGGCGAACTGATCCGGGCGAGCAGTCCGGACGCGGAGATGGCAGTCGAGCGCGACGCGTTCGGCCGCGTGCTGACTGAGACAATCAACGGCCGCACCATCTCGTACACCTACGATGCCCTGGGCCGCTGCACCGAGCGCGTCACCCCTTCCGGCCTCGCCTCTACATGGACCTACGATGCCGAAGGCCAGCCCCTGGAGCTGGCCACCGACCACGGCACTCTGGCCTTCGCCTACGACGCGGCAGGCCGCGAGACCGAATGTCGTACAGGCGACGTCACCCTGGCCCAGCACTGGGACCAGGCCAGCCGCCTCACCACCCAGGCGGCGACAGCAGGCTCCACGCTTCTTCAACACCGCAAGTACACCTACCGCCCCGACGGCTACCTCACCGAGATCCGCGAACTCACCACGGGCACCCGCCGGTTCGACCTCGACTCGCTCGGAAAAGTCACCGCCGTCCATGCCCATGGATGGCGCGAGACCTACGCCTACGACCCGGCCGGCAACCAAACCACCGCCGAGGCCCCCGGCCACCCTGCCACCGGAGAACGCCGCATCGAAGGCACCCTCCTCCACAGCGCGGGACGCACTACCTACACACACGACGAAGCAGGCCGCCGAATCGCCAAGACGAGCCGACTGCTCAACGGCGAGAAAAAGACCTGGACCTACACCTGGGATGCCGACGATCGCCTCACCCAGGTGACCACCCCGAACGCCGAGACCTGGACGTACGCCTACGACCCGCTAGGCCGCCGCATCAACAAGACCGCCCCAGATGGTCAAAGGATCCACTTCACCTGGGACGGTACTCGCCTGGCCGAACAAACCACGCACGACGGCGTGACAACCACCTGGGACTACGCCCAGGGCACCCATCGTCCCCTCACCCAGACCGACCACACGCCACTGTCCCGGAAACCGGGCGAGTCCCTCCTCGCCAAACTCACCGGCCCCACTGCCAGCCACCCTCGTTTCCACGCCGTCCTCACCGACCTCACCGGCACCCCCACCGAACTGATCGCCCCGGACGGCCATATCGGCTGGCAACACCGCACCACCCTCTGGGGCACCCAGCTCCCAGGACCACCCACCCAACGGGCAGAGATCACCTGCCCCCTCCGCTTCCCCGGCCAATACGCCGACCCTGAAACCGGCCTGCACTACAACCACTTCCGCTACTACGACCCCGAAACCGCCCGCTACCTCACCCCGGACCCCCTCGGACTCACTCCGGCTCCCAACCACCACGCGTATGTCCACAACCCACTGGCATGGACCGACCCACTGGGGCTTTCGCCTAGCGGAAGCGATGGACGGAAGGTGGGCGACGACGGCACGTCACCCCGCACCCCAACTGGCCGCAGGGGTACTCAGTTCGACGTCGCCCTCCCGAACGGCAGGACTGCCAGCAACTCTCCCGGCACGATCAACGGGCGGGACTACAGCGGCCATGCCTTTGATCGGATGCAGAAGCAGGGGATAATGCCCAGTGTCGTCGAGCACGCAATCACACCCAACAACATGGTCATCGGAAAACGCGCAGGAACTACCGCCTACCATGACCAACTAAACAACTTGACCATAATCACCGATTCGACCACAGGGCGCGTAATAACCGCCGACTATGGCATCATAAGACAGTGAAGGAACTTATGGAAGACAAAGAGTATGCGGAAATGCTCAGGAGGTCCATTAAAGCCTACAGAGAGGGAAGTATGCCCCTGGGGAGACTAGTTGGAGATGTGGAGTCGATTGCAGATTCCATGTCCGACTCTGAGGGTCGCGAGAAGATTCGAAGCGAATGGTGGACTCTGGAACAAGTATATGCGGTTGAAATTCTAGACCGGGAGGCGGGAGAACTTCCCGAATCTGCCATCAATCAAGTGACCGATGCGCTGCAACGGCTTGACGAAATCGCCACTTCGTTGGGATGACCGTGCTGACTCAGCAGCAGGGATCGGAACTATCTGCACAATTGCCGCATCCGGGTGAACATGAAGCTGCAACCTGACGGAAGTCGCAGGCTTTCCACTGTGGTCTTTCGAGGAAGTGGACCGAGGGTGAGCATCGAGGGAGTCTTCCCCACTGGCAGCCCTATTCCTAATCGAGTGCGTGGAGGTGATTGCAGCATGTACCGCAATTTATTGTCCCGGAGGACTTCGAAATCATTGCAAAAATTGAAATCTTGCTAGAATAAGAGGACGAGGGGGTGCGGCGTCTCGTCTTCCGGCATGAAGGAAGAGGAACGTCTTCTTCACGTACGATGCATTGGGCATGTCAGTGCGTTTGCGTTGGGTTGATGGATCGGGCGAGGAGGTCGTCGATTTGTTTCGTAAAGGGGCGACGCTCATGGAAGTCGAATCCAGTGCGTCGCGAACAGCGATCTCCGTCACGTTCAACGTGAATGAGTGCTCCAGCTCTTAGTACTCCAGTTGTAGATCCCGATCTTGAGTCGTTGGTCCCCTTTGCGCCGGTGCGGGTCGTAGGGCTGCGGCAGACTGGTGCACCCCCTACGGAGAGGCGCGCAGGTGCCAACGGATCGACAGCCAATGGACCTTGAGGGGTACGTGGAGCGGACCCGAAGTGGCCCGTGCTTTGTCTGTGCGTTCCTGGCCGGGAACCCGGACTACCCACATGCGACGGTTTTTGAAGATGCCGATCACGTGGCGTTCCTGGACAGGTGGCCCACGGTGCCGGGCAAGGTCCTGGTCGCGCCGAGGGCGCACGTCGAGCACGTCGTGCGCGACCTGGGCGAGGCGGCCTACGGCCGACTCATGCTGTTCGTCCGGGAGATCGCCCTCGCCGTCGAGACCGTCAGCGAGCCAGAGCGCACGTACCTGTACTCGCTCGGCAGCCAGCAGGGCAATGCCCATCTGCACTGGCACATCGCCGCCCTGCCGCCCGGCGTTCCCTATGCTGAGCAGCAGTTCCACGCTCTGATGACGGAGAACGGGGTCCTGACGCTGTCGCCGGAGCAGGCGGCCTCGATGGCCGCGCGTCTGCGTGAGGCGGTCATCGCCCGGGGTGTGCTCAAGCCGGGCTGACCGTCGGCGTCCGGCTGTTTCCAGTCGGCCGCCCACCTAGCGGTCTTGCTGGTCGGGAGCGATCGGCACGCGGATGCGGCCACCGTTGATCATCGGCGTGTGAAGACAAACGATCAAGCGGTGGCCGCAGGTCACAGCGTAGACCTTGCCCGCTGGCAGGAGACGTTCGAGGGCCTGATGGGCCTCATCGCGGGCCGGTTCGCCCGCATCGGACCCCGACGCCGGGTCCGGAGCCTGGTACTCGGACTGCTGTCGGACCTGCCGCGCAAGAACTGCTGGACCATCGCCGAATGGGCCGGCGAGAAGACACCGGTCGGCATGCAGCACCTGCTGGGGCGGGCAAAGTGGGATGCGGACCAGGTCCGCGACGACGTGCGCGACTACGTCGTCGAGCACCTGCACGACGACCAGGCGGTCCTGGTGGTCGACGAGACCGGCGACGTGAAGAAGGGCACCGCCACGGTCGGCGTCCAGCGCCAATACACCGGAACTGCGGGCCGGATCGAAAACGCTCAGGTCGCCGTCTACCTGGTCTACGCCGGTCAGCACGGGCACGCCGCCGTGGATCGGGAACTATACATCCCGCGCTCCTGGACCGCCGACTCCGACCGTTGCCGCGCCGCCGGCCTGGACCAGGAGACCGCCTTCGCCACCAAGCCGGAACTGGCCGTCCGCGTGGTGACCCGGTTCCTGGACGCCGGCCACCGCGCCGCCTGGGTCGCGGGCGACGAGGTCTACGGCGGCAACCCGACGCTGCGAACCACACTGGAGGCACGTGGCGCTGGCTACGTGCTGGCAGTGGGGTGCTCCCACGAAGTCACCACCACTGCGGGGAAGTTCCGCAGGGACACGCTGGTCAAGAAGCTGCCCAGACGGGCCTGGCAAAAACTCTCCGCCGGGGCCGGAGCAAAGGGCCACCGCTCCTACGACTGGGCCGTCATCGACCTCACCGATCCCCGGCCCGATACTCATCAACTGCTGATCCGCCGCAACGGCAGCACCGGCGAACTGGCCTACTACCGTTGCTTCTCACCCATACAGGTCCCGCTGGCCACGCTGGTGCGAGTCGCTGGATCGAGGTGGCGTGTGGAGGAGTTCTTCCAGGCCGGCAAGGGCCTGGCCGCCCTGGACCAGCACCAGGTCCGCCGCTACCCGTCCTGGTCGCTGGGTCACGCGCTCCCGTGCCGGTTGGGGAGCAGTCTGGGCATGCTCGGCGGTGCACTTGGTCAGATGGTGCCGGGGAGTCCGTACGGATCGGCTGACCGCGGTCGGCTCGCACGAACGCCCATCGATCTGCGGGGACCGGGCGGGCCGATCGGTCCGGTCGATCCGGTCGATCCCGTCGGTCCGCGAGCGGGCGTCGATCGGGTGCACCGCGCTCCTCTGCACCTGGGGTGCACCCGACCGGGCCCGGTGTCAGGTGCGGCTGTCGGTGGTGGCTGGGGGCAGCGGGGGTACGGGGAGAGCGAGCGGTGTGCCCGTCTCGATCGGTTCCAGATCCGGGGCGGGAGACAGATCGGGCCAGTGGGTTGCGAGTTCGGTCAGCGTCAGGCGCAGCGCAGGTGGGTGGGCGGGGAGCCACCACGGTCCCCAGGGGGTGTCGGTGGTGAGGTCGGCTGAGGCGGTGGCGAGGAACAGCTCGTACTGGCGGGCGGTTCCGGTGAGGCGCTGACGGATGGCGTGCTCGCGGGACGCGGTGCGGGTGTGGAGCAGCAAGGCGGGGCGGTCGCGGGTGGTCGTGGTGAAGTGGGCGTAGGCGTCGAGTTTCGCTTCGACGCGGGCGAGGTTCTGGCTGCCGGTGTCGTATTCGAGGAAGAACGGCAGCGTTTGGTCGCCGTCGCTCCAGTGTGCGTAGGCGTCGGGGTGGACGAGGTCGCCCCAGCGGCGTTCGCAGGAGCGTGCCGAGAGCCACAGCGTGAGCCCGGCCTGGTGGGTGTAGCGGTGGGCGGCGAGGCGGACCAGGAAGTCGTTGGTGGCGAGGTCGTGGCCGAGGAAGGGTGAGAACGCGATGCGGGCGGTGTGGGTGGGGCGCCAGCTCAGTGCCTTCGGGGCGCAGTCGGCGTGCGCGGCGAGGAGGGCAGCGCCGGCGGGGCCGAGGGTGTAGTGCTCGGGCGAGGAGCCGTACGCGGTCAGCGGGCGGAAGGAGTCGAGGAGGCCGAGCCGGTGGAGGACGAGCAGGCGGCGCTGGGCGCGGCGGCGGGCGGAGAAGGCAAGCCGGTGGATCTGACCGGTGGTCAGCACCCGGTGCTCGTGCACCATGCGCACCAGCCACTGGTCGCGCGGGGTGAGGTGGGAGGCGAGCGCGGCCAACGGGACGCGCGCCGGCGCGCGGGTGCGGGTTGTCGCGGCGCGGGTGACGTACTGGGAGCCGGGGCCGGATCCGGGACGGGGAAGAGCAGGGGGCAAGAGGGGGATCACCTCCGCAGGTGGGCAGGGAGACCGCGCCTGGGGTGGACCGTGGGACCGAGGCGGTGGCCATGAAGGAACGGATTCATCCCTGAACGGGTCACGGTGCGTACGGTCGGTCGGTTGGCTGGAGCCACTCAGCAAGGCGGACTTCCGCGTCTTGGCGCCGTCGACACAGCGTGCGCCGGGTGTAGCCGCGCTCGGCGGCCAGTTCCCTGACCGAAGCGTCGCCGAGGCGCGTACCGGCGATCAACTGCGCCTCGTCGACGGTGATCAGACGGGACCGGACGGCATCGGCCAGGACGGTGAACTCATGCCGCATCCCCGACGTTCCCTCCCCTGGACTCGCTACCTCTCCGGCGTCGGCTGGCGGGACACTGGATGTGCCCCCACCCGCCTCCTCCCGCCCTCCGTGGCGCCGCTCGGTGCGGAGTAGTCGTTGGGCGGCGGAGTCGGCAGCACGGAACAGGGTCAGCTCCGCTCGGCCGGGCGTGGTGGTTGGCTCGCGCAGTGCGCCGAGGGTGGCGGTGAGGATTTCCTGCTCCAGGTCGATGCGTTCCACCCCGGGTGGGCGCCTGCGGCGTCGCGCCGTGCGGTGCAGCACGGGCAGTGCGAAGCCGAGCGCCGCCAGCTCCCATGGCTCGCCCTCCCGGCGGGCACGGTCAATCACCCCGGCCCACACCTGCGAGCGGGCGGTGGAGTCGGGCTTCTGGCGCACCATCCAGTCGCGCACCTGCCACAGCGGCCGGGCCGCTTCCGTCCCCT
Source organism: Streptomyces sp. NBC_01775 (assembly GCF_035917675.1). NCBI lineage: Bacteria > Bacillati > Actinomycetota > Actinomycetes > Kitasatosporales > Streptomycetaceae > Streptomyces > Streptomyces sp. NBC_01775. The sequence continues at coordinate 1,873,762 of NZ_CP109104.1, forward strand.
TGGCGCCGGACGCTTCGGGGTCCGGGAGGGTCAGCCGGTGCGGGTCTCGGGAGAGGCGGCGGAAGGTGCGCTCGACCGAGAGGAACGGGGACCCCGACGTCGGGATCGACGCGGTCACGGCGGGCAGGGCGTGTGGCTGGTCGCGGTGCAAGGGCGCCTCCGTGCGGCGGGCGGGATCGGTCACCTCCCTTTACTGCCGTAGCCCCGTGCCACTCGCGTGCCAGTTGCGTGCCACCCCCGAGCCAGTGGCTCGGGGGTGGCACGTTATGTGCGGATCTGTGACTGCCACTTCGCCCTGTGACCTGCACCGTTCCCAGGGGCGGTGGTCCGGGATTCGCACTTGAACAAGGCGGCTACCCAGACGGGTGAATTCCCGCGCGGGCCGAGGTGGTTCGGTACTGGCTCGTATACCGGATGACCTGCGGCGATTCCTCGCCGAGAGGCACGATCCAACGTCCCGTCGGAAGTCGCGTGGCCAAAGCGGGGTGCTGCGTGTCCACCCCTCTCGACAGCACCCACACCAGCCTCGAAGAGCCCAACCACGACACCACGAGTGCACTCGGTAGAGATCTCTCCGGAGGTTATGTGCCCGCATCGCGTGCCCCTCGCCGCGACCGGTCCCACACCCCGAGCCAGCCGACGAATACGCCCGCGAGCCAGCCCACCGTCCACCTCCCCGACAAGCCCCCGCCCCTCACTCCCGAAGCCGCCGCAGCACTCCTCGACTTCCTGCTCCGCGAGCACACCGAGTACGCCGAGCACGCTGCCCAGGCCGTACCAGCCGAACAACCGGCCCGCCACGACCCAAATCAGCGACTGGCCCTCCATCGCGACTCGACGGTACGACGGACGACGACCACCCGACCCGCCCGCACCGTCCCGACAGGGAGCCGCCCGTGCCGCCCATGAATCGCGTGACCCGTTTCGCCTTCGCCGGACGCTGCTCTACCGAAGACCTCCAGGACCCCGAGACGTCCCGCAACTGGCAGCTCACCCGCGCCCGCACCCTCATCGAACCCACCGGCGGCGAGATCGTCACCGAATACTTCGACTCCGGCCACTCCCGCGCACTCCCCTGGCAGCGCCGACCCCGCGCAGCCGACCTGCTCCGAGATCTACGCGACCCGGACCGGCCCTTCGACGCCGTCGTCATCGGCGAGCCCCAGCGCACCTTCTACGGCAACCAGTTCGGCAACACCTTCCCCCTCTTCGTCCACTTCGGCATCCCGCTCTGGGTACCCGAAGTGGGCGGGCCGATCGACCCGGAGAACGAGGCGCACGACCTCGTCATGTCCGTCTTCGGCGGCATGAGCAAGGGCGAACGCAACCGCATCAAGGTCCGCGTCCACACCGCGATGTCCGCACAGGCCCAGATCGAGGGCCGCTACCTCGGCGGACGCCCGCCCTACGGCTACCTCCTCGCCGACGCCGGACCGCATCCCAACCCGGCCAAGGCCGCCGACGGCAAGCGGCTCCACAAGCTCGCCCCCGACCCGGTCGCAGCGCCCGCTGTACGCCGAATCTTCCGCGAGTACCTGCGCGGAAGCGGCATGTACGCCATCGCCGAGGGCCTCACCCGCGACGGCATCCTCTGCCCCTCCGCGCACGACCGCGCCCGCAACCCGCACCGCGACGGCCACGCCTGGTCCAAGGGAGCCGTCCGCACCATCCTGATGAACCCCCGCTACACCGGCCACCAAGTCTGGAACAAGCAGCACAAGAAAGAGATCCTGCTCGACATCGACGACGTCACCCTCGGCCACCGCACCCAGCTCACCTGGAACTCCCACGACAAGTGGATCTGGTCGGCCGAACCTGCCCACGAACCGCTCGTGCCGATGGCCGACTTCCAAGCGGCCCAGGCCCAACAGGAACGCCGTCGCAACATCGCGGGCGTGGAGCGCATGGTCGGCCCGACCAAACGCAGTTACGCACTTCGCGGCCTGCTGCGCTGCGGACAGTGCGACCGCAAGATGCAGGGCAACTACAACAACGGCCTCCCCAACTACCGCTGCCGCTACCCCGCCGAATACGCCCGGAGCGCGTCCCTCCCCCACCCCCTGACCGTCTACGTCCGCGAGGGCGCGCTCCTCCCCGCACTCGACGCGTGGATCGCCCGCACCTTCGCCCCCGGCCGCCTCAAGCAGACCCTCCAGGCCCTGCACCAAGCCCAGAGCATGACCACCCCCGCCCCCGGTCCCGCGCTGGAAGTCGCCCGTCGCACCCTCGCCGACTGCGACCGCCGCATCGACCGCTACCGCGCCGCCATCGACGCCGGAACGAACCCGGCACTCGTCACCGAGTGGATCAACAAGGCAACAGCCGACCGCAACGCCGCCCAACGCCAGATCGCCGCCGTCACAGCAACGACAGCCACCCCCACGAAGATCCCTCGCCCGCTCACCGAAGAACAGATCGCCCAGGTCATCAAGGACCTCGGCAATCTCGCCGACCGGCTTCAGCAAGCCGCCCCGGAGCGCAAAGCCCCGCTCTACGCGGCCTTCGGTCTATCCCTCACCTACGACCACAGCAAAAGGGCCGTGACAGTGGAGTCACGGCCCGAGAGCGTGTGTACGGCATGTGCGTACGGTGCGTGTCCGAGGGGGGACTCGAACCCCCACGCCCGATAAAGGGCACTAGCACCTCAAGCTAGCGCGTCTACCATTCCGCCACCCGGACTGGGCTGTGCCGGGGCTGGGCCCTCGGCGACGGAGTAACGATACCAAGGGTTGGGAGTGGTTCTCACCAGGGATTTCCCTCGGCCGGGCGGGGACGTGGGGTGAGTGAAGTGCCACCCAGGGTGAGGGGGTGTGTGGTGGCTCGCTACTGACCGTGGCGAGCCACCCACACCCCAGATCGGGCCGGGCCCGATCGGGCCGGGGCGGTCAGCGTTTGCGGCGCAGGTAGGCCGCCGAGCGGCGGGCCGAGGTGAGGGAGCCGGCGGGGTTGGCTTCGGGGTCGACGGCGTCGTCGCGTTCCATCAGCCAGTCGTGGTCGGCGCGGCGCCCGCGTGAGCCGTGGTGGCCGCGCTTGAGGACGGTGCCGATGAACTTCTCGTAGTCGATGTCGCCGTCGCCGACATCGACCATGTGGTAGCCGTCGGCCGACGCCTCGTCGTGTTCGCCGTCCTTGACGTGGAAGAGCGGGTAGCGGTGCGGGGCCGCCAGGACGTAGTCGACGGGGTTGAAGGGGGCGGGGGTGCCGTCGGCGCGGACGCTGAAGCGGTGCTGGCCGGCGAAGGCCCAGTAGATGTCCATCTCCAGGTAGACCAGTTCGGGGTCGGTCTCGGCGAGCAGAACGTCGTAGAGGCGTACGTTCGGCTTGTCCTCGGCGAAGCCGAACTCCATCTGGTGGTTGTGCTGGTAGAACTTCAGGCCGCGCTTGCGGGCGGCGGCACCGTAGGTGTTGAAGTCCTCGGCGGCGCGCTTCCACGCGTCGACGGTGCGGCCGTAGCGGTCGGGGCTGGCGGCGGTGCCCACGTGCGGGAGGCCGAGGGCTGCCGCGTCGTCGACGACCTTGTCCAGCTGGGTGGCGAAGGTGTAGTCGGCGGGGTTGTCGGAGTAGTAGCCGACGTGGCTGCCGATGCCGCGCAGGCCGTGGTCCCGCAGCAGGCGCTTGAGCTGGCGCAGGCTCAGGTCTCCGGTGCCCTGGGTGTAGCCGGCGAACTCGACGGAGTCGTAGCCGTAGCGGTTCAGCTCCTTGAAGACTGCGGCGAAGCCGAGGGCCTGGATCTGGTCGCGAACGGTGTAGAGCTGGATGCCCAGCTTGCCGCGCGGCACGATCGGGTGGCGGCCGTGGCCGCCGGAAGGCGCGGGGCTCGCACCGGTCGCCGCCTGGGCCATGGTGCCGCCGAGCAAGGTGGCGGCGGTGGCGCCGGCCGCGACGCCGAGGAAGCCGCGGCGGCGCAGCGTGCGGTCGAGTTCGGGGTGCTCGGGGGTCTGGGCGCGGGCGGGTCTGCGGGTCATGAGGCGTCTCCCAGTGCGAGGTCGAGAAGCAGTCGCTTCACATCGGTGGCGGGGAACGGTGCGTCGTCCGGGCGGGAGCCCAGCGCGCCGGGGCGCGAGCACAGCAGCACGGGTCCCTCGTCCGGGTGGGCGGGGAGGCGGCCGTGGCTGCCGCGGATCGGTGAGGGGTCGAGGGGGACGACCGCCATGCGGTAGCGCAGGCCTGCCTTCTTGCGGGCCAGTGCCGTGGCGGCGCGCAGCTTGACGTACGGGTCGTTCGGGTCCATGAACAGCTCGACCGGGTCGTAGCCGGGTTTGCGGTGGATCTCCACGAGCTGGGCGAAGTCGGGAGCCCGGCGGTCATCCAGCCAGTAGTAGTACGTGAACCAGGCGTCCGGCTCGGCGAGCGCGACGAGCTCGCCGGAGCGGGGGTGGTCGAGCCCGGCTTCCTTCTTGCCCGTCTCGTCCAGCAGTTCGGCCAGCCCCTCCAGTCCGGCGAGGGCTTCGCGGGTGGCGGGCAGGTCGGCGGGGTCGCGTACGTAGACGTGGGCGAGCTGGTGGTCGGCGACGGCGAAGGCGCGGGAGGTCCACGGGTCGAGGTACTCCATGCCGTCCTGGGTGTGGACGTGGAGCAGCCCGGCGCGGCGCAGGGCGCGGTTGATGTCGACATGGCGGCGTACGCGGGTGATCCCGTACTCGGACAGCACGACCACCGTGCGGCCCTCGGCCCGCGCGTCGGCCAGCAGCGGGGCCAGCGCCGCGTCCACGTCGGCGGCGGCACGGTGGGAGCGGGGGTCGTCGGGGCCGTAGCGCTGGAGGTCGTAGTCGAGGTGGGGGACGTAGCACAGGGCGAGGTCGGGGTGGCGGGTGCGCAGGATGTGGCGGGTGGCGCCGATGATCCACTCGGAGGAGGTGAGATTCGCGCCCGGTCCCCAGAAGGTGAACAGGGGGAAGGTGCCCAGCTTCTCGGTGAGTTCGTCGTGGAGGTCGGGCGGGCGGGTGTAGCAGTCGGGTTCCTTGCGGCCGTCGGCGTAGTAGACGGGGCGGGGGGTGACCGTCCAGTCGGTGTCGGCGCCCATCGCGTACCACCAGCAGATGTTCGCCACGGTGTAGCCCGGCTGCCGGGCGCGGGCCGCGTCCCACAGCTTCTCGCCGCCGACCAGGGCGTTGTGCTGGCGCCACAGCAGGACGTCGCCCAGCTCGCGGAAGTACCAGCCGTTGGCGACGATGCCGTGTTCCGAGGGGAGTTCGCCGGTGAGGAAGGTGGATTGCGCGGCGCAGGTGACGGCGGGCAGTACGGTGCGCAGCGGCGCGTAGGAGCCGCTCTCGGACAGGGCGCGCAGCTCGGGCATGTGGGTCAGGAGCGCGGGGGTCAGCCCGACGACGTCGATGACCAGCAGGGGCCGGCCCTCGGGGGCACTGTCGCGGCCGGGTTCACTCACGGCAGCTCCTTGAGGCCGAGGTCGGTGAGCAGGTCGCGGGCCGTGGACAGTTCGGCCGCCAGGCCGTCGGCGAGCTGGGCTCGGGTGGTGGGGCGCAGCGCGGTGGGCAGGGCCTGCCAGGTGTAGGTCTCCACCTCCAGGTGCCGGGTCAGCGGCGTCGCTCCCCCGACCAGATGGCCGAGGGTCTCCCGCAGCACCGGGGTGGTGGCGCTCAGCGGTGGGGAGAGGGGGGCGTGCAGCGGGACGTGGAAGTGGGAGCGCCAGGGGCCGTCGGTGGGCAGCGCGCCGGGTACGAGCGCGCGGTCGAGGTCGTCGGTGGCGCGCAGCCCGCCGCCGGGGACGGCGGTCCTGGTCTGGTGCAGGAAGCGCGGCTCCGCGAACTCGGCGAGCGCCTCGCGTACGTCGTCGCGCTCGGGGTGCTCGGCGTGGAGCGCCGCGGACAGCTGGGACTTGACGACGGACAGGCCCGCGTCGGCGAGCGCCGCCATGGCCTTGGCCGGGTCCTCGAAGGAGGTGGCCAGGTGGCAGGTGTCCACGCACACCCCGATGCGGTGCGCCGGCGGGCCGTCGTCGCCGGTGAGGGCCTCGATGGCGTCGGCCGTGGTCTCCACGGTGCAGCCGGGCTCGGGCTCCAGGCCGACGCGGATGCTGCGCCCGGTCAGCTCCTGGAGGGCGTCCAGGCGCTGGGCGAGGGTGTGCAGCCGGGTCAGGGCCCGGTGCCTGGCCTCGGCGTCGAATCCGGTGCGCCAGGCCAGCGGCAGCGTGGAGATGCTGCCCTCGGTCACGTCGTCGGGCAGCAGGGCCGCCAGCAGCCTGGCGAGGTCGGTGGTGTGGTTCAGGCGCGCGTCGTCGGTCCAGTCGGGGCGGTAGACGCGGTATTTGACGTGCTCGTCGCCGAAGCCCTGGTACGGGAAGCCGTTGAGGGTGACGACTTCGAGGCCCGCGCGCTCCAGGCCGGACCGCAGCCGGCGGATCGCGGCCGGGTCGTCGGTGAGGGTGCGCGCTGCGTCGCGGGCCAGCCACAGGCCGATGCCGAGCCGGTCGCGGTGCAGCCTGCGGCGTACGGGCTCGGCGTACTCGGTGAGCTGGCGCAGTACGCCGTCGAGCTGTTCGGCCGCGTGCACGTTGGTGCAGTAGGCGAGGTGGACGATGGAGCCGTCCGGGTGCCGGAATCGCATGGGGCGCTCCTCACTCCCCGCCGCGCAGAATGGAGTTGCCCTCGAACAGGCCGCCGGAGGGGGAGGCGGCGTCGAGGGAGAGCCGGCCGCTCTGGCCGTAGAAGGCGACCGGGTTGCGCCACAGGACCTGGTCGACCTCGTCCTCGTCGAAGCCGGCGGCGAGCATGGCGTCGGCGACGTGGCGGGTCTTGAGCGGGTCGCTGTGGCCCCAGTCGGCCGCCGAGTTGACCAGCACCCGCTCGGTGCCGTGCACGCGCAGAATGCGGATCATGCGGTCGGGGTCCATCTTGGTGTCGGGGTAGATGGAGAAGCCCAGCCAGCAGCCGCTGTCGGCGGCTGCGCCCAGCGTCGTCTCGTTGAGGTGGTCGAGGACGACGCGCTCGGGCGGCAGCCCGGACTCGCGCAGGACGTCGAGGGTGCGGGCGAGCCCGGCGGCCTTGTCGCGGTGCGGGGTGTGCACGAGGGCGGGCAGCTCGTGCTCGCGGGCGAGCTGGAGCTGCGCGGCGAGTGCGACGTCCTCGGCCGGTGTCATCGAGTCGTAGCCGATCTCGCCGACGGCCACGACACCGTCCTTGAGCAGATAGCGCGGCAGCGCGTCCAGGACGGGCGTGCAGCGCGGGTCGTTGGCCTCTTTCGGGTTGAGCGCGAGGGTGCAGTGGTGGGCGATGCCGTACTGCGCGGCCCGGTAGGGCTCCCAGCCCAGGAGGGAGTCGAAGTAGTCGCAGAAGGAGGCGGGCGAGGTGCGGGGCTGGCCGAGCCAGAAGGAGGGCTCGACCAGCGCGCGTACCCCCGCCTCGTACATCGCGGCGTAGTCGTCGGTGGTGCGCGAGGTCATATGGATGTGGGGGTCGAAGATGCGACTGCTCGTCATGGGGTCACAGCTCCTCGGGCGGGCGGGGGTACTCGGGGGTCGCGGGGGCGCTCCGGTCCGGGTCGCGTTCCTGGGGGGTGCCCTCGGCGGGGGCGAAGCGGGCCAGGCGCAGCGCGTGGTCGAGATCGTCGGGGACGGGGCGGCCGGCGGCGGAGCGCTCCCGGGCGTAGTCCTGGAGCATGCGGGCGAGTTCGGAGTCGGCGGCTGCGCGGTGCTCCAGACCGGCGACGACCCGCAACGGCACGCCCGTGAACAGGCACTTGAGGACGCCCTGACGCCACTGGGGCGCGGGCAGGTGCGCCGCCGCCCAGGGCCCGAGGGCCGCGGCGATCAGCCGGGTGTCGTTGGTACGCAGCGCGTCCTCGACCAGCGCGAGGGTGGGCGCGGTGTCCGGCGGCGGGTCGAGGTGCGGCAGGGCCAGCAGAACGGCCCGCCGCTCGTCGGCCGTGCCCTGTGTGTAGAGGCGGGCGAGGGTGTCGGGCTCCGGCCCGGCGGCGTGCAGGAGCAGCACGCGGGCCGCGTCGACGGGCTCGGGCGCCGAGCCGCCGTCGCCCTCAGTCACCCCGCCGCGCGGTGCCGCGCCGCTGCGGCACTGTCGCCCGGCCGTCACGAAGTGCCGCTCCCACGCGGGCATGGCGGGCCCTTCGGCGTGCCGGGAGGCGTCGGCGGCCTCGGTGAGCGCGAGATGCAGCCACGCGCGGGCATCGGCTCCGAGCCGCAGCTCCAGCCCGGTACGCAAGGAGGCGAGCGGAGTCAGCACGAGGCGGCCACCCCCTTCGTGGCGCCGACGGGGGACGTGCCGACGGCGGGCGCGGCGGCGGTCGAGGCGGCGGTCAGGTAGGCGAGCGACTCGGTGGCGCGGGCGGGGCCCGCATGGGAGTCCCGGGGAAGTTCCACGCTGACCAGGCCGGTGTAGGACACGTCCCGCAGCGCCTGGAGAACGGGGGGAAAGTCGATCTCGCCGGTGCCGAAGGGCAGATGCTCGTGGGTGCCCCGGCGCATGTCCTCGATCTGGACGTGGCGCAGCCAGGGGGCCGCCTCCCGGACGCAGGCGGCGGGGGGTGAGGGCTCCAGGCACTGGCAGTGGCCGATGTCGAGGGTCAGGCCCAGCGGTTCGGGGCTGCCCAGCGCGGTACGCAGCCGGTGGAAGCCGGCGAGGTCTTCCAGCAGGTGGCCGGGCTCGGGCTCGATCGCCAGAGGAACGCCCGCCGCCCGCGCGGGGTCGAGGAGCGAGCCGATGCCCTCGGCCAGGCGGTCCCAGCCCTCCTCGGGTGCGGTGCCGGGCGGGAGCGGGCCGCTGAAGCAGTGGACGGCGTGCGCGCCGAGGTCGGCGGCCACGCGTACGGCCTTGAGCAGCAGGCCCGTCCGCGCCGCGCGGGCCTCGGCATCGGGGTCGAGCAGGGTGGGGTGGTGTTTACGGCGCGGGTCGAGGACGTAGCGCGCGCCGGTCTCGACGGCGGCCTCCAGGCCGTACCGCCGCAGTGCGCGCCCCACCTGTGCGGTGCGCGCCGCCAGATCGGGGGCCAGGGGGTCGAGGTGCATGTGGTCGAGGGTCAGCGCGACGCCGGAGTAGCCGAGGTCGGCGAGGAGGGCCAGCGCGTCCTCAAGGCGCAGGTCGGTCAGGCCGTTGGTGCCGTACGCGAAGCGCAGCGCGGGGGCTGGGGGTGCCGGGCTCATGTGGGGCTGACCTTCCTGGACAGGCGGCGGGCGAGCGGGATCAGCGCGAGCAGGGCCAGCGCGTACGCGGTGCCGCCGCCGTCTCCCGGCGGGTGACCGGACGGCGCGGCGCCGGGTGTCCCGCCACCTGGTGCGGCCTTCGTGCGGGGCTCCGTGGCGGCCCGTGCGGCGAGCGCCGCCTGGAGGGGGATCATCGCGCGGATGCCGCCGCCCACCGCGCGCTGGAGCAGCGGCGGCGAGGGGTTGAGCGCGGCGTGCGCGAGGGGCCGGACGGCGGTGCCCACGTACGCGGCGGTGGCGGCGAGCGTCATCGGTGTGCTCCGCCGTCGTTGACTGCTCACACCCGCCGCGATCGCCGCGACGGCGCCCAGCGCCGCGAGCGGAACGGCGGGCGCGCCGCCCTGCGCCTCCCGCCGCGAGACGGCGGTGACGGCGAGGGTGTGCGCTCCCATGAACGCCGCCGTGCTCAGCGCCCGTGCGGGCGAGGCGTTCCCGGGCCCGTTCCTGGGGCCGTTGCCGTTGCCGTTGCCGGGGGCGGTGGCGGTGCCGGTACGGGGCGGGCTCGCCGTGGTGGCGCCCAGCAGGACGTCGAGGGCGCGGGCCGTGGCCATGGCGGCGGGGCCCGCCGGGGTGTGTTTGAGGCGGAGGTCGTACGCCCAGACGGTGGCCGCGAGGGCGCTCGCGGTGGCCAGGGGAAGCCGTCCGGCGCGGGCGGCGAGGGCGAGTCCGGCGGCGGTCAGGCCGGTGGCCGCGGCGAGCGCCGCGGCGGGGCGCACGCGCCCGGAGGGCAGGGGCCGCTCGGGGCGCTCGACGGCGTCCTCCGCCCGGTCGGCCCAGTCGTTGAGGGCCATGCCCGCCTCGTACAGGCACAGCGAGGACCCGGCGGCCAGCGCCGTGCCACGGCCGGGGACGCGCCCGGCCGCGACGGCGCCGGCCACCGCGTCACCGGGCACCGTGAACAGCGCGGATACGCGCAGCAGTTGGGCCCACGCGGCGACGCGCCCCCTCACCGGGCCTCCCCGGCGCGGACGGCACCGGCCGCCTCCTGCCCGCCGTCGGGCGTGAGGCGCTGGGCGAGGCCGAGCAGCTCGCGCCACTGGCCCGGCAGGTCGCCGGGGCCGTTGTCGGGGTCCTTGAAGTAGAAGCCGAGGCCCTCCACGGGACCGGTGAGGCCCGCCTCGTCGGCGCGGGCCAGCAGCCGGGCCAGGTCGAGGACGAGGGGCGCGGCGAGCGCCGAGTCGCAGCCTTGCCAGATGGTCTGGAGGACCATGCGGGAGCCGAGGAAGCCGTCGAAGGCGATGTGGTCCCAGGCGGTCTTCCACTCCCCCATCGCCGGGACGTCGTCGATGTGCACCTCGCCCTCGGGCAGGTGGCCGAGGTTGTCGGCGAGCACGCGTTCCTTGCCCGCGTTCTTGGCGGCTGCCGCCGCCGGGTCGGCGAGCGCGGCACCGTCCCCGCCGCCCAGCAGGTTGCTGCCGGACCAGGCGCGCACCGCGAGCGAGCGCTGCGCGAACATCGGTGCGAGCACGGAGCGCAGGAGCGTCTGGCCCGTCTTGCCGTCCCGCCCGGCGAAGGGCACCCGCGCCGTGCGGGCGGCCTCCGCCAGGCGGGGGTGGTGCAGGCCGGTGGAGGGCGTGAAGTTGACGTACGCGCACCCGGCGCGCAGCGCGGCGGCGGCATAACGGGAGCTGGGCGGCAGGGGCGCGTCGTGGGGCGGGTGGGGTTCGGTGCTGGCGACGTTGATGACGACGGTGCGCGCCAGCTCGTTCTCGCGGGTGAACGCGGTCAGGTCGGCGGCGTAGGTGTCTATCAGCTCCTCCTCGCCGCGCGGGTCGGTGGCGGTGGCGCCGGGGCGTATCGCCGCGTCGGCGGCGGCGAGTTCGGCGTGCAGCGCGGAGGGCAGTCCGTAGGGCAGGACCCCCGCCTCGGCGAGGATCTCGGCACGCTTGGGCAGGGGGCAGGAGACGGTGTCGTGGCCGCCGAAGACCAGGGTGTCGAGCGGGGGGAGGGAGCAGGGGGCGAAGGGGGCGGTTTCGGTGACCATGCCGGTGGGTGGGTGCAGGCCGGCGGCGAGGGCCGCCGCGCCGGTGAGGGCCGTTGTGGCGACGGAGCCACGGGCTCCTACGAGCCATACGCCGGTTCGCGCCCTGGGGATCTGGTGAGCGTCGGTCACGTCATCCTCCCTGTTCTCGTACGTGCGCCCGGGGCCCGCCGGCGAGCGGGCCCCGGTCCCATCCCTTCCCGTTTCTCACCGGGACCCCCTGTTTCTGTCCGGGGGTCCTGTGAGATCTCCGAAGGCCGTGCGCGACCGCGGGGACGGTGGAGGGAGTCGGCGTCTCCCTCCACCGCCGCATAGGGGGCGGCTATTTCCTGGCTGCCGGGGCGTCCGCGGAGAGCTGTTTGACGCGGACGTCGCGGAACGCGACCTCGTCTCCGTCGCCGTGGTTCTGGAGACCGAGGTAGCCGTCGGTGAGGCTGCGGGCCGGGTCGGTGTTGGTGTAGTCGTTGATGAGCTTGCCGTTGAGGTAGATCCGCAGCCGCTCGCCCTCCACGCGCAGCTCGTAGGTGTTCCACCGTCCCGGCGGGTTGAGCGCCGCGTCCCGTGCCGCCAGGTCGGCGGACTGGAAGCCGTAGACGGAGCCGGTGGTCTTCTCGTCGACGTCGGTGGCGTCGATCTGCACCTCGTAGCCGTTGTTCACGGCCGAGTTGGGGTCGTCGGAGGCGGGGAAGCCGACGAAGACACCGGAGTTGTCGTCGCCTCCGGCGCTCGCCATCTTCCAGTCGAGCTTCAGCGAGTAGGAGCCGAACTGCCGCTTCCCGTACCACAGCAGGCCCATGCCGCCCCGGGTGGTGAGGGTGCCGTCCGCGCTCTCCTCGAAGGAGCCGGGTCCCGCCTGCTGCCAGCCGTCGAGCCCGTTGCCGTCGTAGAGCGGCGTGTAGCCGGTCTCGGGGCGGCAGTCGGCCTGTACGGCGCCGGTGGCGTACTGGATGCCGCCCAGCAGGTGCTTACGGAAGGCGTCGTCGGTGTAGGACTCCTTGGTGTGGCCGGCGCCGGTGTAGAAGGCGCGGCCTCCCTCGTAGTTCTGGCACCAGGCCAGCGGGTGGTCCTCGCCCATGTTCCCGCCGGTGTAGGAGCCCTCGTCGAGACCGGCCAGGACGCGGGCCTTCTCGCGCGGGTTGGTGCGGTAGTTGTACCACTCGTCCGTGCGCTCCCAGGCGGCGCCGAGGTGGGCGGTCGCCGGGTGCGCGTGGTCCTCGACCTTCACGGTGGCGGGCTGGATCGCCGGGTGGGAGTCGAAGTAGGCCCCGGCGAGGCCGCCGTACCACGGCCAGTCGTACTCGGTGTCCGCGGCGGCGTGCACGCCCACATAGCCGCCGCCGTCGCCGATGTAGCCCTCGAAGGCCTTCTGCTGGGTCTCGTTGAGGACGTCGCCCGTGGTGGAGAGGAAGACGACGGCGTCGTAGGCGGCCAGCTTCTTGGGGGTGAAGGCGGCGGCGTCCTCCGTCGCCTTGACGGTGAAGCCGTTCTCCGCGCCGAGCTGCCGGATGGCGGCGATGCCGTCGGGGATGGAGTCGTGGCGGAAGCCGGCCGTCTTGGAGAAGACGAGGACTTTCGCCTTGGCATCCGGTGCGCCGGTTTCCCTCCCGGCATCCGGTGCGCCGCCCGCCCGGCCCGCGTCCGCCTGGCCGCCGCCGGGCTGGGCCGCCTGGCTGGGCAGCGCCATGGCGCCGACCATCAGCGCCGCGGCGGCGAGGGCAAGACGTGCGCGATGCCGTACGCGGTGTCCGGGCACGCCTGTTGGGGTGGTCCCTCTTGGGGTGGTCATGCGCTCGCCTCCCTTCATCCGGTGGTGACGGAGAAGCTGTCGAAGTCGAAGAGCGCTCCGCTGCCTCCGGTGAAGACCAGATAGAGCTTGTCCGCTCCCTCGGGCCCTCCGGTCAGATCGGCGCTCACATCGCTCCAGCCGCTGCCCGCCGTGACCTTCGCGGTGCCCAGGACCGGCCCGTCGGGAGCGTTGGCGCGGACCTCGATGGCGCCCTCGGCCTTGCCGCTGACCCGTGCGCTCAGCTTGGTGAGACCTGCCGACGCGTACGGGTCGAAGGAGATCCACTGCCCGTTCTTCGCTCCGGTGACGGCCTTGCCGCCCTCGGCGCCCTCCAGCTCGCCCTTGGTCACGCCGTCCGAGGAGGTGTCGAAGTGCTCGGCCTGGCGGTGCTTGGGCTGAAGGACGCTCTGGCCGTGGCTGGTCAGCGGGGGCTGACCGTTGGCGCCGCCGTCGGTGTACTTGGCGTCGAAGACCCCGAAGATGTTGGCGTTGGGGTCGTGTTCCCCGTCGGCCTGGGTCTTGATGGTGCCCTCGCAGCCCTTGGCGGAGGTCATGGGGTGACCGTGGCTGTCGTGGCCGAGGATGTAGGTCACCTCGACCTTGGAGCAGTCGATCTTCGGGTCCTCGGGGTCGGTGACCTCGACCTTGAAGGGGATCTCGTCGCCGAAGCCGAAGGGCTGCCCGTTGGCGGGAAGTTTCAGCTCGACCTTGGGCGCGGTGTTGCCGACGGTGACGTGCACGCTGGCACTTCCGATACGGCCCGAGGGGTCGGTCGCGGTCACGGTCGCGGTGTAGGTGCCGTTGGCCTCATAGGTGTGGGTGGGCTCGGCGTCCGTCGAGGTCTTGCCGTCGCCGAAGTCCCACTCCAGCTTGAGGTCGCCGCCGTCCTCGTCCTTCGCGGAGGAGGAGAAGGCGACCTTGAGCGGAGAGTGGCCGCTGGTGGTGTCGGCCTTCGCCTCGACGACGGGGGTGTGGCCCTCGGCGGCGTTCTCGATGCGGTAGAGCGCGGAGTTCTCGTCGCCGTTGAAGTATCCGGTGCCGTAGTCGAGGACGTAGAGGGCGCCGTCGGGGCCGAAGTCCATGTCCATGACCTGGGTGCCGGCCCACGGAAAGTCGTTGATCTTGGAGACGGTGCCGTCCTTCTTCTGCTCGATGCGCTTGATCCACTTACGGCCGAACTCCCCGGCGAAGAAGTTCCCGTCGTACTCCTTGGGGAACTTCACGACCGAGTCCAGCTTCTTGTCGTAGTTGTAGACCGGGCCGCCCATCGGGGATTCGGAGCCGTCGCCGAACTCGGGCACGGAGGAGCCGTCGTAGGGGATCCAGGCGGCTTGCGCGGCGGGCAGCTTTGCCAGGCCGGTGTTGTGCCGCGAGGTGTTCTCGGGCGCGGCGCAGTCGAACGCCTCGCCGGACTTGCCGGTGGCGAAATCGTAGTCCTTATAGGCGTCGTTCTTGCCGGTGCAGTACGGCCAGCCGTAGTTGCCCGCCTTGGTGACGCGGTTGAACTCCACCTGCCCGGCCGGGCCCCGGTTGGGGTCGGCGGCGCCCGCGTCGGGGCCGTAGTCGCCGAGGTAGACCGTGTCGGTCTTCTTGTCGACGGTCATCCGGAAGGGGTTGCGGAAGCCCATGGCGTAGATCTCGGGCCGCGTCTTCTTGGTGCCCGGCTTGAAGAGATTGCCCTTGGGGACCGTGTACGAGCCGTCCTTCTTGACCTTGATACGGAGCAGCTTGCCGCGCAGGTCGTTGCTGTTGCCCGCCGAACGCCGGGCGTCGAAGGCCGGGTTGCGGTCGGCGCGCTCGTCGATGGGCGTGAAGCCGTCGGACTGGAACGGGTTGGAGTCGTCGCCGGTCGACAGCAGCAGGTTGCCCTTGGAGTCGAAGGCGATGTCACCGCCGACGTGACAGCAGGTGCCGCGGTTGGCCGGGACGTCGAGCAGCTTCTTCTCGCTCGCCTTGTCGAGGGTGCCGTCCTTCTTCAAGGCGAAGCGGGAGAGGCGGTTGACGCCGTCGAACTTCTTGAAGTCCTCGGCGGTGCCGGTGTCGGGCGCGTCGCCGTCGGGGGTGGTCAGCTTGGGCGCGTAGTAGAGGTAGACGAACCGGTTCTTGGTGAAGCCCGGGTCGACGCCGACGCCCTGGAGGCCCTCCTCGTCGTGCTTGTACACATCGAGAGTGCCGGCGACCTTGGTGGTGCCCTTGGCGTCGGTCAGCCGCAAGGTGCCCTCGCGCGCCGTGTGCAGGACGGAGCGGTCGGGCAGGACCGCCATCGTCATCGGCTCGCCCGTCTCCTCGACGCCCTTGGCGAGGGTGACCTGCTGGAAGTCGGCCGCCTCGGCCGGCTTCGCCGGCTTGGTGCTCTGGGCGTCGGCTGGGCCCGCCGCTTGGGCGCCCAGCGCGGTCGCGGCGCTGATGAGGAGGGTGGCGGAGAGGGCGGTGAGGCGGGTGCGGAGTGTGCGGGTATTTCTGTGCACGCGTTTCCTCCTGGAAGGTAACGGTGGTTGACGGAATGAGAGTTGGGTGCCGTCGTGTGCCGTGCGCTTCGCAGGCGCGCGCCGCCGCGCCGCTGAGAGGGGCTGCGCCCCTCGTGTGTCCGAGGTGGTGCGAGCGGGCTCATGTCCCGTACATCTCAAGGACCGTAGCTTTGTTTGTCCGGGCCGGAAACCCCTTTGACACGGGAACGTATTGATTTTGTCCTCGGGGAGGACAAAGCTGCCTTGCCCCGGCCCCGCCCCTTCCCGTTTCTCTGGGGGCTCCTCCCCCAGCCTCCGGCCGGGGGACCCCCACCCAAACCCCCGCTCCTCAATCGCCGGAGAGGCTATAAATAGCCCCCTGGGGGTACCTCCCGGCCGGAGGCTGGGGGAGATTGAGGAGTCTCGGGAAGGGGCGGGACAGGGGCCAGATCAATTGCCGAACGCGGCGTCAAAAGACGCCGTGGGAGGCTCGTAGTCGAACGCCTTCAGGCGCTGAAGCGCCTCCGGCGCCCCCGCGAGGCGGTCCATGCCCGCGTCCTCCCATTCCACCGACACCGGCCCCTCATAGCCGATGGCCCGCAGCATGCGGAAGACGTCCTCCCACTCGACGTCCCCGTGCCCGGCGGAGACGAAGTCCCAGCCGCGGCGCGGGTCTCCCCAGGGAAGGTGGGACCCCAGGCGGCCGTTGCGGCCGTCCAGCCGCTTCCGCGCCTCCTTGCAGTCGACGTGGTAGATCCGCTCGCGGTAGTCGTAGAGGAAGCCCGTGGGATCGAGGTCCTGCCACACGAAATGGCTGGGGTCGAAGTTGAGCCCGAACGCGGGGCGGTGGCCCACCGCCTCCAGCGCGCGCTGTGTCGTCCAGTAGTCGTACGCGATCTCGCTGGGATGCACCTCGTGCGCGAACCGCACGCCCTCCGCGTCGAAGACGTCGAGGATCGGGTTCCAGCGCTCGGCGAAGTCCTCGTAGCCGCGGTCGACCATCGCGGGCGGGGTGGGCGGGAACATCGCGACCAGGTGCCAGATCGAGGAGCCGGTGAAGCCGACGACGGTGCGCACGCCGAGCGCGGCGGCGGCCCGCGCGGTGTCCTTCATCTCGGCGGCGGCCCGCTGCCGGACGCCCTCGGGGTCGCCGTCGCCCCACACGCGGGGCGCGACGATGGCCCGGTGGCGCTCGTCGATGGGGTGGTCGCAGACGGCCTGGCCGTTGAGGTGGTTGGAGATGGCCCAGCACTCCAGGCCGTACTTCTCCAGCAGCTGCCGCCTGCCGTCCACATAGCCGGGTTCGTTCAGCGCCCTGTCGACCTCGAAGTGGTCGCCCCAGCAGGCGAGTTCGAGGCCGTCGTAGCCGAAGTCGCGGGCGAGGCGGCAGACCTCCTCCAGCGGCAGATCGGCCCACTGGCCGGTGAACAGGGTGAACTTACGTGCCACGGTGACCTCCTAGGCGGTTGCCGGGTGCGGGTGCTCGACCGGCATGTAGACGCAGTTCTTGCCGGCGCTCTCCTCCACGGCGGCCAGCACCCGCTGCACCTGGAGGCCGTCCTCGAAGGAGGGCGTGGGCTGCGTACCCGCCGCGATGGCGTGGACCAGGTCGCGGGCCTGGTGGGTGAAGGTGTGCTCGTAGCCGAGGCCGTGCCCCGGCGGCCACCACGCCTCCAGGTAGGGGTGGTCCTGCTCGGTGACGAGGATGCGGCGGAAGCCGGACTCGGCGGCGGCCTGGGTCTCGTCGTGGAACTCCAGCTCGTTGAGGCGTTCCAGGTCGAAGAAGAGGGAGCCCAGGGTGCCGTTCAGCTCGACGCGCAGCGCGTTCTTGCGTCCGGCGGCGACGCGGGTGACCTCGAAGGAGGCGAGCGCGCCGGAGTCGAGGCGGCCGGTGAACACGGCGGCGTCGTCCACGGTGACCGGACCCTTCTCCCCGTCCGGGGCACCCTCCCGCAGCGGGCGCTCGCGCACGAAGGTCTCCGTCTGCGCGGAGACACCCGCCAGGTGTGAGCCCGCCAGATGCTGGGCCAGGTCGATGGCGTGGGCACCCAGGTCGCCGAGGGCGCCGGAGCCGGCCAGTTCCTTGCGCAGCCGCCAGGTGAGGGGGAAGGCGGGGTCGACCAGCCAGTCCTGGAGGTAGCTGACGCGCACGTGCCGCACGTCGCCCAGCCTGCCCTCCTCGATCATGCGGCGGGCGAGCGCGAGCGCGGGTGTGCGGCGGTAGTTGAAGCCGACCATGGCCACCTGGCCGCGTGCGCGGGCCTCGTGTGCGGCCTGGGCCATGGCCTCGGCCTCGGCGACGGTGTTGGCGAGGGGTTTCTCGCACAGCACGTGCTTGCCGGCCTCCAGCGCCGCGATGGCGATCTCGGCGTGGCTGTCGCCTGGGGTGCAGATGTCGACGAGCTGGACGTCCTGGCGGTCGATCAGCGCGCGCCAGTCGGTCTCGGCCGCCGCCCAGCCCAGGCGCCCGGCGGCCGTGCGGACGGCGCCGGGGTCACGTCCGCACACGGCGGCCATGACGGGGCTCAGCGGCAGGTCGAAGACCCGGCCCACGGTGCGCCAGCCCTGGGAGTGCGCCTGGCCCATGAAGGCGTAGCCGACCATGCCCACGCCCAGTGGTGGCGCGTCGGGAGCGGGCGCGGCGTTGTCGTACGACATTGAGGTCCTCCCTCTCGGGGATTCCGAACGGTGTCAGCGGTGGGGAGCAGGGCACGGCGCGCGGCCCCACCGTCCGGGCACTGCCGGGCGGTGGGTGGTCGCGGCGCGGCCGTGGTGCCTGTCAGGTGAAGCCGATCGGGAGGTACTCGTCCACGTTCTCCTTGGTCACGACGGCGGAGTAGAGCGTGACCTGGGCCGGGATCTCGAACTCGGCCATTCCGGAGATGCCCTTGCCCTGACCGAGCGCGCGGGCCAGGTCGATGGCGGAGGCGGCCATGGTGGGCGGGTAGAGGACGGTGGCCTTGATGACGCTGTCGTCGTCCTTGATGGCCTGCATGACGCGCTTGGACCCGGCGCCGCCGACCATGAGGAACTCATCCCTGTTGGCCTGCTTGATGGCGCGTTCGGCGCCCACGCCCTGGTCGTCGTCGTGGTTCCACAGCGCGTCGAAGCTCTTTTGCGCCTGGAGGAGTTCGGACATCTTCTTCTGTCCGGACTCGACGGTGAACTCGGCGGCCTGGCGGGCGACCTTCTCGATGTTGGGGTAGTTCTTGAGCGCGTCGTCGAATCCCTTGGTGCGCTCGCGGGTGAGTTCGAGGTTGTCGATGCCGGCCAGCTCGACGACCTTGGCCTTCTTCTTGCCCTTGAGCTTCTCGCCGATGTAATGCCCGGCGTTGAGGCCCATGCCGTAGTTGTCGCCGCCGACCCAGCAGCGGTACGCCTGCTGGGAGGAGAAGATCCGGTCGAGGTTGACCACGGGTATCCCGGCGCGCATCGCCTTGAGCCCGGCCTGGGTGAGGGCCTTGCCGTCGGCGGGCAGGACGACGAGGACGTCGACCTTCTTGTTGATCAGCGTCTCGACCTGGCCGACCTGGGTGGCGTTGTCGTTGGAGCCCTCGGTGGACTCCAGGGTGACGTCCTTGTACTTCTTGGCGCGGTTCTTGGCCTGCTCGCTGATGGCGTTGAGCCAGCCGTGGTCGGCCTGCGGGCCCGCCCAGCCGATGGTGACCTTCTTGCCGGGCTTGGAGTCGGCGACCCCGGCCTCGGCGGCCTCGTCCGGGCCGTCGTCGTTGTTGTCGTTGCTGGTGCAGCCGGCGGCCAGGAGCGCGGCGCCGGCCGCCGCCGTGCCGAAGAGCATGCTGCGTCTGCTGGATACGTGTGGCACCCGTGGGCTGTCTGTCATGAGGAGGATCGACCCTTCTGGACCAGTACGGCCGCGACGATGATCGCGCCCTTGGCGATCTGCTGGACGTCTGTCTGGAGGTTGTTGAGGGCGAACAGATTGGTGATCGTGGTGAAGACCAGGACGCCGAGGACGGAGCCGAGGATGGTGCCGCGACCGCCGCTGAGGAGGGTGCCGCCGATGATCGCGGCGGCGATGGCGTCCAGTTCGTAGAGGTTGCCGTTGGTGTTCTGGCCCGAGCCGGTGAGGATGATCAGCATGAAAGCGGCGATGCCGCAGCACAGGCCGGACAGCAGGTAGAGGAGCAGCCGCTGGCGCTTGACGGCGATGCCCGCGAGCCGGGACGCCTCGGGGTTGCCGCCGACGGCCACGGTGCGGCGTCCGAAGGTGGTGCGGTTGAGCAGCAGCCAGCCGACGACGCAGACGACGGCGAAGACCAGCACGATCGGCGGGATGCCCAGCACGTAGGAGTCGGCGACGCCGAGGTCCAAAACGGAGTCGACGTCGACGACCTGGGTCTTGCCGTCGCTGATCTGGAGCGCGAGGCCGCGCGCCGAGGCGAGCATGGCGAGGGTGGCGATGAAGGGCACCATCGGCCCGTAGGCGACCAGCAGCCCGTTGACGAGACCGCAGCCGACGCCGACGAGCACGCTGCACACCAGCATGCCGCCCAGCCCGTAGTCCTGGGTTGCCACGGTGGTGGCCCATACGGAGGCGAGCGCGACGATGGCGCCCACCGACAGGTCGATGCCGCCGCCGATGATGACGAAGGTGACGCCGACGGTGACGACGCCGATGACGGATGCCTGGGTGAGGATCAGCCGCAGGTTCTCCGTGTCCAGGAACTCGTCGGGTTTGGTGAGGGCGCCGACGACGACCAGTGCGATCAGGACACCGATGAGGGAGAGATGGCGTACGTCCAGCGGGGTGCCGCCCAGGCCGCGGCGGCGTGCGGGCTTCGCGGGCGGCTCGGATGCGGTGTCGGGCCCGGGCGCTGCGTCGTGCACCGCCTGCCCCTTGGTGGAGTTCACGTCGTGTCACCTCTGGAGACGGAGGAGAGGGCCGGCTGCGTCAGCTCGGCCGGCGTCATGTGAGCCGGCGTCATGTGAGCCGGCGTCATGTGGGGCGGCGTCATGTGGGGCGGCGTCATGTGGGGCGGCGTCATGTGGGGCGGCGTCATGTGGGGCTTCCTTCCATGACGAGGTCGAGCACCCGGTGCTCGTCCAGGTCGCGGGCGGCGGCGCGGTGCACCACGCGGCCCTCGCGCAGCACGAGGACCCGGTCCGCGAGCCCGAGGACCTCGGGCAGTTCGCTGGAGACCAGCAGCACGCACACGCCCGAGTCGGCAAGGCGGCGGATGACGGCGTACAGCTCGGCGCGCGCCCCGACGTCCACACCCCGGGTCGGCTCGTCCAGCAGCAGGACGCGGCAGTCGCGCAGCAGCCAGCGGGCCAGCACGGCCTTTTGCTGGTTGCCGCCCGACAGCGTGCGCACGGGGCGGTCGGGGTCGTCGGGGTGGAGCGCGAGGTCGCGGGTGTGCAGCCGGGCCGCGGCGCGCTCGCGCGTACGGTCGAGCCAGCCGCCGCGTGAGAAGCGGGGCAGCGAGGAGACGGACACGTTGCGGGTGACGGACTCCAGCATGAGCAGCGCCTGGGACTTGCGCTCCTCGGGTGCCAGGCCGATGCCGGCGCGTACGGCGGAGACGATGTTGCCGGGGCGCAGCGGCTTGCCGTCCACCAGCACCCGGCCCGCGGTGGGGCGGCGGGCGCCGTAGAGGGTCTCCAGGATCTCCGAACGCCCGGAGCCGACGAGCCCGGCGAGGCCGACGATCTCGCCGGGCCGCAGCTCCAGGTCCAGCGGCTCGAACTCGCCCTCGCGCGCGAGCCCTTCGGCGCGCAGCACCGGTTCACCGGCGGGGCGCTCGCGGGGTCCGTCGGGGAAGGCGTGCTGCACCTCGCGGCCGGTCATCCTGGCGACGAGTTCGCTGGTGGGGGTGGTGCGGGCCGGCAGGTCGCGGGCGGCGACGCGGCCGTCCTTGAGGACGGAGACGCGGTCGCCGATGCGGCGTATCTCCTCCAGCCGGTGCGAGATGTAGACGACGGCGACGCCGTCGGCGGTGAGGCTCTGGACGATGCGGAAGAGGTTGTCGACCTCGTCCGGGTCGAGCGCGGCGGAGGGCTCGTCCATGATGATCAGGCGCACGTCGTGGGAGAGCGCGCGGGCCATGGACACGATCTGCGCGCCCGCGGCGGACAGTGAGCCGACCAGCGCCGCCGGGTCGATCTCGGGGTGGCCGAGCCGGGCGAGCAGTTCGGCCGTCTTCGCGCGGGTCTCGCGGGGGCGGATGACCCCGCGGGTGGCGACCTCGTGGCCGAGGAAGACGTTCTCGGCGACGGACACGTGCTCCACCAGGTCGAGTTCCTGGTAGATGGTGGCGATGCCCAGCCGCATGGCGGAGACGGGGGTGGCCAGCTTGACGGGCTTGCCCTGCCAGGTGATCTCCCCCTCGTCGGGCTGGTGGGCTCCGGCGAGGACCTTGATGAGGGTGGACTTGCCGGCCCCGTTCTGGCCAAGCAGGCAGTGCACCTCTCCGTCGTCCACGTCGAGATCGACGCCGTCGAGCGCGCGGACACCGGGGAATGATTTGGTTATTCCGGACATCGTCAACAAGGGCATGCGCGGATAGACCTCCGTCCAGGGCCGTACATGGTCGTCGTGGGTGCGGGCGGCCGTCCCAGCCGCACACCCGCCTTCCGCGGGCAGTTCGGCACCGTCGGGACGGCTGGTTCCGGTTTCTCACCGTCGCGGCGGACACGTCGCGGCGGACGGGGCAGGCGGTGCGCTGTTCCTCGTGTGCGAGCTGTGCTCTGTCGCTGAAGGAGCTGAAGGAGCTGACCGGGGGTGCTGTTGTCGTGTTGGCGGGCCGCAGGCCCCTACGCGGGTGAGAACAGGTGGTCGCTGGTGAGGCGGGCGGCGCCGGTCACCCCTGCGACCTGGCCCAACTCGCCCAGGACGATGGGAAGGTTGCCGGTCGCCAGCGGGAGCGACTGGCGGTAGACCTGGGTGCGGATGCTGGCGAGCAGTGTGTGGCCGAGCCCGGTGACACCGCCGCCGATGACCACGAGTCCGGGGTTGAAGAAGCTGACGAGGCCCGCGATGACCTGGCCCACGCGGGCCCCGCCGTCGCGGATGAGGTCGAGCGAGGTGCCGTCCCCGGCGGAGGCCGCGGTGGCGACGTCGGCCGCGGAGAGCCGCCCGCCGGACTCCAGCAGCCGGGCCAGCTCCGCCGAACGGCCCTCGCGGGCGGCCTCCTCGGCGTCCCGCGCGAGCGCGGCACCTCCGAAGTAGGCCTCCAGACAGCCCCGGTTGCCGCAGGCGCACTGCCGGCCCTCGGGCTCCACCTGGATGTGTCCGATGTCGCCCGCGCTGCCGGTGGTGCCCCGGTGCACCTCGCCGCCGACGACGACACCGCAGCCGATGCCGGTGCCTATCTTGACGCAGAAGAAGTCCCGCACGGAGCGGGCGACTCCGGCCTGCATCTCGCCGGTGGCCATCAGGTTCACATCGTTGTCGACCATCACCGGGCAGCCCAGCTCCTGGCTGAGTGCCTCCCGTACCGGGAAGCCGTCCCAGCCGGGCATGATGGGCGGGGCGACCGGGATGCCCTCGGGGAAGCGGACGGGGCCCGGGACGCCGATGCCCGCGCCGTCGAAGCCCTCCGCGACCCCGGTGTCCCGGAGCTTGGCGACCATCGCCAGCACCTGGTCGAAGACGGCGACCGGCCCCTCGCGTACGTCCATGGGCTGGTTGAGATGGCCCAGGATCTCCAACTCGGGGTTGGTCACCGCGACGTCGATCGAGGTGGCGCCTATGTCGACGCCGAGGAAGCGGAGTTGGGGCGCGAGGCGGATGTTGTGCGAGCGGCGCCCGCCGCGCGAGGCGGCGAGCCCGTCGGCGACGACCAGCCCCGTCTCCAGCAGCCGGTCGACCTCGACGGCGAGCTTGGAGCGGGACAGGTCGACCCGGTCGCCGAGTTCGGCGCGTGACCGGGGGCCGCCGTCACGCAGCAGGCGGAGCAGTCGCGCCTGGTGCGCGTTCGCGGGCCGTGCAGTCATGCGCCTCACCGCTACCCCTCCAGCCGCTACGTCGGCAGTGCTGTGTCGATCCCGGGATTTCACGGGGAACGTAGCAGCAGCCTCCGGGGTTGGGAAGAAGTTATGCACAAACCCGATCTACTTTTTCCTGGGAGAGGACAAAGGAACGGCACAAGCGTGGAGTCGGGACGGCACAAGCGTGGCGTCGAGGTGGTCCGCCCTCTGTCCAAAAGCTGTCGATCTTCGTAGGGTGCCGGGGCATGACGCACCCCCGAGCTGGGTTCCTCGACCGCTCACGCACCCTGGCCCCACCGGGCTGGAGCCGCTGGCTGGTGCCGCCCGCCGCACTGTCGGTGCATCTGTCGATCGGGCAGGCGTACGCGTGGAGCGTGTTCAAACCGCCGCTGGAGTCCTCGCTGGACCTGTCGGGCACGGCCAGCGCGCTGCCCTTCCAGCTCGGCATCGTGATGCTGGGCCTGTCGGCGGCCTTCGGCGGCACCCTCGTGGAGAAGCGGGGCCCGCGCTGGGCGATGGCGGTGGCGCTGGTCTGCTTCTCCTCCGGCTTCCTGCTGGCCGCGCTGGGAGCGGCGAGCAGGCAGTACTGGCTGGTGGTGCTCGGGTACGGCTTCGTCGGCGGTATCGGGCTGGGCATCGGCTACATCTCCCCCGTCTCCACCCTCATCAAGTGGTTCCCCGACCGGCCCGGCATGGCGACCGGCATCGCCATCATGGGCTTCGGCGGCGGCGCGCTGATCGCCTCGCCCTGGTCGGCCTCCATGCTGGACACCTTCGGCTCCGACAGCGGTGGCATCGCGACGGCGTTCCTCGTCCACGGGCTGGTCTACGCCGTGTTCATGGCGCTGGGCGTGCTGCTGGTACGGGTGCCGCCCGAGGGCTGGCGCCCCGCCGGCTGGGAGCCCGCCGCCACCGGCCGCGCGCTGGTGACCAGCGCTCAGGTCTCGGCCCGCAGCGCGGTGCGCACCCCGCAGTTCTGGTGCCTGTGGGTGGTGCTGTGCATGAACGTGACGGCGGGCATCGGCATCCTGGAGAAGGCGGCGCCGATGATCACCGACTTCTTCTCCGGCACCTCGACGCCCGTCAGTGCCTCGGCCGCCGCCGGGTTCGTGGCGCTGCTGTCGCTGGCGAACATGGGAGGCCGCATCCTGTGGTCCTCCACCTCCGACCTGATCGGCCGCAAGAACATGTACCGGGTCTACCTCGGTGTGGGCGCGCTGATGTACCTGGCGATCGCGCAGCTGGGGGACTCCTCCAAGCCGCTGTTCATCGTCTGCGCCCTGGTCATCCTCTCCTTCTACGGCGGCGGCTTCGCCACGGTCCCCGCCTATCTGAAGGACCTGTTCGGCACCTACCAGGTCGGCGCGATCCACGGCCGGCTGCTGACCGCCTGGTCGACAGCCGGCGTGCTCGGCCCGTTCATCGTCAACAAGGTGGCCGACTCCCAGGAGGAGGCGGGGCGTTCGGGCCCCGGCCTGTACGGCGTGTCGCTGTCCATCATGATCGGGCTGCTGGTGGTGGGCTTCGTCGCCAACGAGCTCGTACGCCCTGTACACCCCAGGCACCACGAACCGGAGGAGGAGGTGGCCGGTGACACCGAGCAACGGCGTACCGCCTGACAGCACGCCGCCCGCCGGCCCGCCCACCGCGAGCGCGGCCCCGCCGTCCCGCACTCCCCTGGCGGTGCTGGCCTGGCTCTGGGTCGGACTGCCGCTCGTCTACGGTCTGTATGAGCTGATCAGCAAGGCCACACAGCTCTTCACCGACTGAGGCGCTTCGGTCTTCCCCGGCTGAGGCGCTCCCGGTCTTCCCCGGCTGACGCGCTTCCGGCCTGCCGCGCGACAATGGCACGGGACACGGCAACGCCAGGGAAGACGGCGATGCCGGGGAAGACGCGGCACGACACCCCGGGGGTGAAAGGACATGGGAAGGGTCACCGAGCGGCGCCCCGTCATCCGGATCCGGGACGGCGCCGTCAGCGAACGCCCCGACACCCTCGTCGCCGAAGAGCCGCTGGAGATCCGGCTCAACGGCAAACCCCTCGCCGTCACCATGCGCACCCCCGGCGACGATTTCGCCCTCGCCACGGGGTTCCTGGCGAGCGAAGGCGTCCTCGGCACACCTGAAGAGCTGGCGGGCATCCGCTACTGCGCCGGTGCCACCGACGAGGGCTCCAACACCTACAACATCGTCGACGTACGCCTCGCCCCCGGCGTGCCCGTCCCCGACATCACCCTCGAACGCAACGTCTACACCACCTCCTCCTGCGGCCTGTGCGGCAAGGCCAGCCTCGACGCGGTACGGACCACCGCCCGCTGGCCCCTGGAGGCCCACCACCCGCAGGGCGTCACCCCCACCGTGCTGACCGCGCTCCCCGACCGGCTTCGCGCGGCCCAACGCGTCTTCGACCGCACCGGCGGACTCCACGCGGCGGGCCTCTTCTCCCCCGAGGGGGAACTGCTGGACCTGCGCGAGGACGTCGGCCGCCACAACGCGGTCGACAAGCTGGTCGGGCGTGCCCTCCAGCAGGGGCGCCTCCCGCTGCGGGACGCCGTGCTGATGGTCTCGGGCCGCGCCTCCTTCGAACTGGCGCAGAAAGCCGTGATGGCCGGCATCCCGATACTCAGCGCCGTGTCCGCACCCTCCTCACTCGCCGTCGACCTGGCGGCGGAGACCGGGCTGACGCTGATCGGATTCCTGCGCGGCACCTCCATGAACATCTACGCGGGCGCTGACCGGCTGGCTCTTGAGGTGCCGGCGGGCAGCGGCTGAGGATCCGCCCGGCTCCCGGGCTCCCCGCGCTCCCATCGCTCCCCTCGCTCCCCGGGCTCCGGCTCCGTGTGCGACCAGCGCCGGGCCAGATACGCGCACACCATCAGCTGCATCTGGTGGAAGAGCATCAGCGGCAGGACGGCCAGGCTGGCGTGGGCGCCGAACAGGACGCTCGCCATGGGCAGCCCGGCGGCCAGCGAC
The DNA here is from genome assembly GCF_035917675.1 of Streptomyces sp. NBC_01775. Taxonomy (NCBI): domain Bacteria; kingdom Bacillati; phylum Actinomycetota; class Actinomycetes; order Kitasatosporales; family Streptomycetaceae; genus Streptomyces; species Streptomyces sp. NBC_01775. The sequence continues at coordinate 1,900,071 of NZ_CP109104.1, forward strand.
TTCTTGGACCCGGCGAAGCTGATGGCGATCCGGTCGGCCCGTACGAAGCCGAGCCTGCGCGAGCCGTACCAGGTGAGGGTGAGCATCACCGTGAGCAACACGGCCTCGACACCGAGCAGCGCCAGCAGCCTGACGGGGGTGACCTTGCCCCAGATGCCCTCGGTCATCCCCTGACTGAAGGCGGTGTAGATGACGAGCAGGACGGAGGAGCGGTCGACGTACCCGAGAATCCGCTTGTGCCGGGCGAGGATCCCGGCCAGCCAGCGGCGCATGAGCTGTCCTGCGATGAAGGGCGCCAGCAGCTGGCTGCCGATCTCGATCAGCCCGGAGGCCGAGAGCGCCGCGTGCCCGCCGATCAGCCAGGCGGCCAGCAGGGGTGTGGCGATGATGCCGAAGAGGCTGGAGTAGGTGCCCGCGCAGATGGCGGCGGGCACGTTGCCCCGTGCGATCGAGGTGAAGGCGATCGAGGACTGGATGGTGGAGGGGACGAGGCACAAGAAGAGCAGCCCGCCTTGGAGCTGCGGGGTCAGGACGTAGGGCACCAGTGCCTGGGAGGCGAGGCCCAGCAGCGGGAAGAGCGCGAAGGTGCACAGCAGCACGGCGAGGTGCAGCCGCCAGTGACGCAGCCCGTCCACGGCTTCGCGGGTGGACAGACGGGCCCCGTACAGGAAGAAGATGAGCCCCACCGCGATCTTGGTGGCCCAGCTGAAGCCCTCGGCGGCGCCTCCCGAGGCGGGCAGCACCGCGGCGATCAGCACCGTGCCGAGCAGCAGCAGTATGTAGGGGTCGAGCAGTCGGGCCAGTCGGCGCATGGTGTCCCTCGTACGGTGCGCGCGCCACTGCCGGTCGCTGCGCGCGGCGGTTCGGTGCAGCCGGCGTCCACCCCCCGGCTACCACGCTGCGGAATTGCGTTTCCGACCATTCCTCTTCGGTCGGCCTCCGCGCAAGCGGCGGCGTCACACCGCGAAGGTTCCGTGCAGAAACCCGACGGGCCCCGCGACGACTTCGCGGGCATCCGCGTGGACCACGTGCGAACTGTCCTCAATTGACCGACTGCCTGCCCGACTGACCTGCGCTGACCGCCTCCCGATCACGCGTGGCATCGGATACGGTCACTCGCGCTGTGTCACGCAGCGTCCTGTACGTCGAGGAGCAAAGGCTTTGCGCGAGTTCACCGTCCCCGCACTGGCGACGGAGCCCCAGGTTGGCGGGCTGGCCGACGTCGTGTTCGAGTATGCCGACGAGAGCCCGGCGCTGGCTGTGCTGGCACGCAAGGACGAGCGCGGCGAGTGGCAGGACGTGAGCGCCGCCCAGTTCCGCGACGAGGTCGTCGCGCTCGCGAAGGGCTTGCTGGCCGAAGGCGTCCGTTTCGGGGACCGCGTCGCGTTGATGTCGCGTACGCGCTACGAGTGGACGCTCCTGGACTTCGCGCTGTGGGCGATCGGCGCGCAGTCCGTACCGGTCTACCCCACCTCCTCGGCCGAGCAGGTCGCGTGGATGCTGCACGACGCCGAGGTGTCGGCCGCGATCGTCGAGCACGAGGACCACGCGATGACGGTCGGCTCGGTCATCGACGGGCTGCCCCGGCTCAAGCGGCTGTGGCAGCTCAACTCCGGCGCCCTCGCCGAGCTGACAGCCGCCGGGGCCCACATCGAGGACGAGGTCGTCCACCGCCACCGGCTGGCGCTCACCCCCGACACCGTCGCCACGGTCATCTACACCTCGGGCACCACGGGCCGTCCCAAAGGCTGCGTGATCACCCATGCCAATTTCATGGCCGAGGCCGACAACATCGTGGCCCGCTACGACCAGGTCTTCAACGCCAAGTCCGGCGAACAAGGCTCGCTGCTGCTGTTCTTGCCGCTCGCGCACGTCTTCGGCCGGATGGTGGAGATCGCGGCCCTGCGCGGCAGGGTCAAGCTGGGCCACCAGCCGGACATGTCGGCGCGGGCGCTGATGCCCGACCTGAAGAGCTTCCGGCCCACCTTCGTCCAGGCCGTGCCGCACCTGTTCGAGAAGATCTTCCGCGGCGCCCGCCGCAAGGCCGAGGCGGAGGGCCGGCTCGGCCCCTTCGACAAGGCCGTCGATCTCGCGATCCGGTATGCGGAGGCCACCGAGCGCAAGGCGTTCGGCACCGGTCCTGGCCCCGGCCCCTCGCTGCGCGTGCAGCACCAGGTCTACGACCGGCTCGTCTACACCAAGCTGCGCGAGGCCATGGGCGGCAGGTGCCGCTACGCCATGTCCGGCGGCTCCGCCATGGAGCGGCGGCTCGGGCTGTTCTTCGACGGCGCTGGGATGCGGATCTTCGAGGGCTACGGCCTCACCGAGTCCACGGCCGCTGCCGTGGCCAACCCGCCCGAGCGGCCCCGCTTCGGCACGGTGGGGCAGCCGGTGCCCGGCACGAGCGTGCGGATCGCCGAGGACGGGGAGATCCTGCTGCACGGCGGCCAGATCTTCGACGGCTATCTGAACAACCCCCGCGCCTCCCAGGAGTCCCTGCGCGAGGGCTGGCTGACCACCGGCGACCTGGGCTCGCTGGATGACGACGGCTATCTGACGATCACAGGGCGCAAGAAGGAAATCCTGGTCACCTCCGGCGGCAAGAGCGTCTCCCCCGGTCCGCTGGAGGACCGCGTACGCGAGCACCCGCTGGTCGGGCAGTGCATCGTGCTGGGCAACGACAGGCCCTACGTCTCCGCGCTGCTCACCCTCGACCAGGACTCGGTGCAGCACTGGCTCACGATGCGCGACAAGCCGGAGATGCGGGCGTCGGACCTGTTGCAGGACGCCGATCTGGAGACCGAGATGCGGCGCGCCGTGGTCGCGGCGAACACCCAGGTCTCCCAGGCCGAGTCGATCCGCACTTTCCGTATCCTGGCCGCGCCGTTCACCGAGGAGCAGGGGCTGCTGACGCCCTCGCTGAAGCTGAAGCGGGCGGCGATCGAGAGCGCGTACGCCGCCGAGATCGAGGCCCTGTACCGTGGCTGATCAGCGGATATACCACGGCTGCACAGCGTGTGCCGAGCGCCCTGAGCGGGCACTTCCGGCGTCGGGCGAGGAACAGACGCCCGGCGCCGCACGTTCATCAGGGTGGAAGAAATCCCACGAGACGAACGAATGAGGACCCACCGCGTGAGCAACGTTCCCACCATCACGCTCAACAACGGCGTCACGATGCCGCAGCTTGGCTTCGGCGTCTGGCAGGTGCCGGACGACGAGGCGGCGTCGGCGGTGACCACGGCGCTGGAGTCCGGCTACCGCAGCATCGACACCGCGGCCATCTACAAGAACGAGGAGGGCGTGGGCCGTGCCCTCGCCGCCACGGACGTGCCGCGCGACGAGCTGTTCATCACCACCAAGCTGTGGAACGCCGAGCAGGGCTACGACACGACCCTGCGCGCCTTCGACGCCTCGCTGGCCAAGCTCGGCCTGGACCAGGTCGACCTGTACCTCATCCACTGGCCGATGCCGGATGTCGACAAGTACGAGGACACCTGGCGCGCGTTCGAGAAGATCTACGCCGACGGCCGCAGCCGCGCCATCGGCGTCTCGAACTTCCAGCCCACGCACCTCAACCGGCTGATAGAGCAGGGCGGCACCGTCCCGGCGCTCAACCAGATCGAGCTGCACCCCTCGCTCCAGCAGCCGGTGCCCCGCGCCTTCCACGCCGACCACAACATCGCCACCGAAGCCTGGTCGCCGCTGGGTCAGGGCGGCGACCTGCTCAAGGAGCCCCGGCTCACCGAGATCGCCGGGCGGCACGGCAAGACCGTCGCCCAGGTCGTGCTGCGCTGGCACCTCCAGCTGGGCAACGTGGTGATCCCCAAGTCGGTCACCCCGTCCCGCATCCGCGAGAACATCGACGTGTTCGACTTCGAGCTGAGCGCCGAGGACATGGCGTCCGTCGCCGAGCTCAACACCGACACCCGGCTCGGCGAGCACCCCGACACGAACAACTGGCAGGGCTGACCGCCCACGCGGCAGCGCCAGGGGGCGTCAGGTGCGGTTCGGGAGCGCCCCGAAGGGGCGCGGGGCCGTGTCATATGCGGCTCCGCCGCGCGGGCGCGACAAGCCACGACGCAGTCGCAGCCGAACGACTGGCTCTCTCAGCACTTCTGGCGGAGCGTCCAGCGGAACGCTCAGCTCGCCCCGTGGCCCGGCGCGATCTCCTCGATCCGCCGGGCCAGCGCGATGTCCAGCTCGGTGACCCGGCCCCCGACGCTGTGCGTGTTCACCGTGACCGCCAGCGTGTTGTAGCTGAGGGTCATGTCCGAGTGGTGGTTCAGCTCCTCCTGGATCGCGGCGATGTGGATGACCATCGCGGCGGCCGGCAGGTGCTTGTCGAAGCTGTAGGTGCGCGAGACGCTGTCGCCGTCGGTCTTCCAGTGCGGAAGTCCGGCCAGCGCCTGTTCGGTCTCCTCGGGAGTCAGCGGCTGCGGCGCCATGGGGATGGTCCCTTCTGTTCGGCTGTGCCGTTCGACTGTGGTCCGCCGGCTGTTCCTGCCCGGCCACCGGGGCCGTGCGACGGTCCTGGGGCCCAGCGTGCCACGCCCCTTCGGTTACCGTCGGGTCCATGACCACTTCGCCGGACGGGCCCGCCATCGGTCCCCTGCTGCGGGACCGGCGGGAGCGCGCCGGGCTCAGCCAGCTCGAACTGGCGCTGCGCGCCGACTCCTCCGCGCGCCACATCAGCTTCATCGAGACCGGCCGCACGGCACCCAGCCGGGAGATGGTGCTCAAGCTCGCCGCGACCCTCGACGTCCCGGTACGCGAGCGCAACGCGCTGCTGGTGTCCGCCGGCTTCGCGCCGGCCTTCCCCTCGACCCCGCTGGACGACCCGGCGCTGGCCGGTATCCGTACGGCGCTGGAGCGGATGACCGCCGCGTACGAGCCGTATCCCGCGCTCGTCCTCGACGGCCGGTACCAGGTGGTGGCCGCCAACCAGGGCCTGGCCGCCCTGCTGGAGGGGGTGGCCCCGCACCTTCTGGAGCCCCCGCTGAACGCGATGCGCGTCACCCTGCACCCCGAGGGCCTGGCGCCCCGCATCCGCAACCTGCCCGAATGGCGCGGCCACCTGCTCGACCAGATGAACCGTCAGCTGGCCCTCCAGCGTTCGGCCCCGCTGCGCGAGCTGTACGAAGAAGTCGCCGCCTACCCGGTACCCGGCCTCCCCGACGGCTCCGGCGCTCCCCCGTCCGAGCCCGAGGAAGCCCGCTTCGCCCTGCCCCTGGTCATCGAGCACCAGGGCCAGACCCTCTCGTTCCTCTCCACCATCGCCACCTTCAACACGCCCCTGGACGTCACGGTCTCCGAGCTGGCGGTGGAGACCCTCCTCCCCGCCGACCCGGCGACGGCGAAGGCCCTCCACCGCGCCTGACTCCCCCACCGGCCCGGCCTCGGGCCGGCGGGACGGGTACTGGGCTAGCGTCGGGTCCCGTGTCCGAGACTCCTCCGCCCGGCGGTCAGGACCGCCGGCTGACCCTCCGCATCGGCAAGGACGAGCTGATCGTCAGCCAGCGCTACGAAGCGGTCAGCATCATCAACGACATCCTGATCGGCGTCTGGTTCCTCGCGGGCAGCGTCATGTTCTTCGCACCGGACTGGACCCGCACCGGTACCTGGTGCTTCGTCTTCGGCAGCGTGGAGCTGCTGGTCCGGCCCGTCATCCGGTTCTTCCGGCAGTTCCACCTCCAGAGCCTGCGCGGCGTCACCCCCGTCGCGACCGCCTCCGACCAGGACTACTGAGCCGCCCCTTACGGGGCATTCCGGGGCCCCGAATCCGGAATGCGCCTGGCTGGGGGTGTACCTAGGTACACCCCTCCTGGGGACCTAGGACCCCTGTTCCACTGGCGTGCTGCACGGCTGTCAAGACCCCCCGAGCTGCCGGGAGCCTTAACGTATGACGACAGCGACCGAGGCACCGCCAGGGCGTACCGCACGAGGCGCCTCCTCCCGCACGCCCGGGGGCGGCCCCCAGGGCAGCGACTTCTCCCGGCTCTCCCGCAGGATCACCGAGGCGGGCCTGATGGCTCGCAAGCCGGTCTACTACGCCATACGGCTCACGCTGGTGGGCCTGGCGTTCATCGCGGGCTGGGTGGCCCTCTTCACCATCGGCGCCTCGTGGTGGCAGCTCGCCGTCGCCGTGTACATGGGAGTGATCTACGGCCAGATGGCCCTGGTCGCCCACGACCTCGCCCACCGCCAGGTCTTCCGCGGCCGGCGCGCCAGCGAGTGGTTCGGCCGCGCCGTGGGGAACGCCGGCATCGGGATGTCGTACGGCTGGTGGATGAACAAGCACACCCGCCACCACGCCAACCCCAACCACGAGGACCTCGACCCCGACGTGGCGCCCGACATCCTGGTCTGGTCGCGCGAGCAGGCGGCCGAGTCCCGGGGGCTGCCGCGCTTCATCGGCCGCCACCAGGCCGCGCTCTTCTTCCCGCTGCTGACGCTGGAGGGCTTCAACCTCCACGTGTCGAGCTTCCGGGCGCTGCGCGAGCCGCACCTGAAGCGCAAGTGGCTGGAGGGCGGGCTGCTGTTCCTGCACACCGGTGCCTACCTCGCCGCGCTGTTCACGGTGCTGCCCGTCGGCATGGCCTTCGCCGTGCTGTTCCTGCACCACGCTGTCTTCGGCGTCTACCTCGGCAGCATCTTCGCGCCCAACCACAAGGGCATGCCCACGCTGCGCGGCGACGAGCGGCCGGACTTCCTGCGCCGTCAGGTGCTCACCTCCCGCAATGTGCGCGGCGGCCTGTTCACCGACATCGCGCTCGGCGGCCTCAACTACCAGATCGAGCACCACCTCTTCCCGAGCATGCCCTCCCCGCACCTGCGCAAGGCCCAGCCGATCGTCCGCGACTACTGCGCCGAGCTGGGCATCTCGTACCACGAGACCGGCCTGATCGCCTCGTGGGGCGAAGCGCTCCAGCACCTGAAGGACGTGGGAGAGCCGATCCGCGACGGCGTCGTACTCGACTCCGAAACCGTTCCCGGGCCCAGGTCCGAGTCGGAGCCGGAGTCGCAGTCGGACTCCGAGTCCCCGAGCGAGGGGTCCACGGGCGCTGTGCACAGCCTCGTCAAGACACCCACCGCGTGAGCGCCGCCTGAGCGGCCGGTCAGCCTCGGTGCGCGGCGGGCAAGGGCTCCGCCGCGCCCGGCACGTCCCCTCCCGAGGGGGCGAGCCCTGTGCGGCCGTGCGGCTCGGCGGACTCCGCCAGCCAGCGCCTCAGCACCCGGTGCACGGCCTGCGCACCCACCAGCTCGGCCCCCGGCTCGACCGGGGGTGACAGCTCCAGCGGGGACAGCAGGAAGGCGTGGCTCTGCTCGCCGCCCAGCCCCCCGTGCGAGCCCACCTGCTCCTCGAAGGCGTGCACGGCCCCGGTGACGGGGTCGACCGAGGAGTTGACCATGATGTCCGCGGCGTGCGGAAAGCGCGCCGTGCGCAGTACGGCCCCGGCGGCGCCGGGGCCCAGTCCTTCCAGCGGATCGCCCGGCCCGACGATCTCGCCGGTCTCCAGCCGGTGCTCGGCGCCGCCCCCGCCCAGCACCACGGGACCGTGCTCCTCGCTCTCCACCAGCACGAAGCCGATGCCCCGGTGCTCGGCCAGCGTCCGCAGCAGCGCGGGCCTGAGCTGGTCGATCCGCTCGCGGGTCAGCCGCCCCAGTACGTCGGGGAAGGAGATCAGGCCCAGATTTCCCGAGGCCAGCACCACGGGGCCGGTGTTCCGGCCCGGCTTGCGCGGCGGCTCCAGGCCCCCGTCCTCGGGACGGTGCAGCGCGGCACGCGCCGCGGCCCGCGCCTCCGAGCCGCTGGGCGTACGCCCGGCGCTGCGCGGCACCTGAAGCCCGCTGCCCGCGCGTACCAGCTCATCCAGCGTGAGCCCGTACGCCTCCTCGAAGGTCTCGCCTTGGCTCTGCCCGTGGTCCGAGAGCAGCACCAGCCGGTAGGGGCGCGGCGCGCGCTCGGCGACCTTGGCGATCAGCGCGACGGACCGGTCCAGACGGCGCAGCACCTGGCGGGTGTCGCGCCCGCGCGGCCCCGAGTGGTGCGCCACCTCGTCGTAGCCGACCAGATCGGCGTAGACGGCGGTGCGGCAGCTGAGCATGTCGCCCAGCACCGCGGCCACGACCACGTCCCGCTCGACGACCGTGGCGAACGCCCGGATGAGGGGATACAGCCCGCCCCTGCCCACGCGCGGGCGCTCCCGGCGCAGCAGCGCGCGCGTCGACTGGACCGTCTCGCGGACCACCTCGGCGACGAAGGAGACGGCGGTACGGGTCGCGTTGGCCGGGTCGGAGAAGTACGCGAAGTATCCGGCACGCGAGCGGGTCTCCTTGCCGCGCCGGGCGGCCACCGAGAGGACCAGCGCGACCTGCCAGGCGCCGCCGGTGAACAGGTTGCCCCTGCTGGCGCCGTCCTGCGCGAGCAGGCCCTGGTTCCCCGTGCGCTCGACCGCCCGGCGCTGGAGCTCGGCCGCGCTGGTCGGCCGGTTGCTGACGACGACCTCGCCGCTCTCCTTCTCGTACCAGCGGAAGGCGGGCACGTCCTCGTTGGTGCCGTGCAGGATGCCCAGCTGGCTGGCGCCGGTCTGGCTGGACCAGTCGGTGCGCCATCGGGTGAGCCGGTGGGTACGCCCGCACAGCGCGGCGACGGCGGGCATCAGCGGCTTGCCGCCCGCGGGTGCCTCCAGGGCCTCCCTCAGCACGGCGTGGCCGAGCCCGTCGAGCTGGAGGAAGACGGTGCCGGGAGTGGTGGGCGGTGCGCCGCCGCCCTCCCTGCGGCGCCGGCGGCCCGCGATGCGAGCGAGCCGGCGCCGGTAGGCGCCGTCGTCCCGTACGGCCAGGAACGCGTTGGTCGCCGAGGAGGCGGCCGACATCGCCGCGGCCACGACCACCGCCATCGTGGCGTCGGTGCTGCCCCGCCCGTAGGGCACGAGGGAGAGGGCGAGCCACAGCAGGGAGCCGTTGAGGAAGAAGACGAGCATCCCGAGCACCAGCGCGGGCACCAGCAGGAAGGCCCGCACCAGGACCGGCCACACCAGCGCGCTCAGCAGCCCGAAGGCCCCGGCGCCGACCGCCGCCGTGATGCCGATCACGGTGGCGCTGTCGCCGCTGGCGGACTGGAGGCGGAAGTCGGGCAGCACCGCGGCCAGGACGAGCATCGTCGCGGTGCTCACCAGCCAGACGGCGCCGATCCGCAGCAGGGCCGCGCCCAGCCTGCGCCAGACGAACGGCGGCCTGCGCCAGGCGAACCTCGGTCTGCGCCAGGCGAACGTCGGGATGCGCACGCGGTCGGTCACCTCCTCACGGCCAGTGGGACATCGTCCACTTTTTCATAGTCCGGTACCCGCATCAGCGGGCGCTCGAGAGCGGAGGCGGCGGCACGTGTGCGCCGCGCACGCTTAGGCTCGTAGGTGTCCACGCAGACGCCCGCGCGAGCCCGGCGCCTGTCAGGCTCTGGGGAGTGCGGGAGGAACGCGCGTGCCGGTCGAGGTCACCTGGTGGGGACACGCCACGGCCACCGTGCGGGACTCGGGGGTGGCGGTGCTCACCGATCCGCTGCTGGTGCGCCGTCTCGCGCATCTGCGCCGCAGGCGCGGCGCGCTGCCGCCGCTCCGGGCCACGCTCGCCGACGTGGTGCTCATCTCCCATCTGCACGCGGACCACCTGCACCTGGGCTCCCTCGCCCGGCTTGCTGCGGGCACCCGGGTGGTGCTGCCGCGCGGTGCCGTGCGCGCCGTGCCGGGGCTGCGCCGGCTGGCGCCGCCGCTGGACCTGGTGGAGGTCGGGCCCGGCGACGAGGTGGCGGTGGGCCCGGTGACGGTACGCGCGGTGCCCGCCGCGCACGACGGGCGGCGGCTGCCGGTGGGACGGCACGCCGCGCCCGCGCTGGGGTACGTCGTCGAGGGTGAGGCCCGCACCTACTTCGCCGGGGACACCGGGCTGTTCGACGGGATGGCCGAGGCCGTCGGGCGGGTGGACACGGCCCTGCTGCCGGTCGGCGGCTGGGGCCCCTTCCTGGGCGAGGGCCATCTGGACCCGGGGCGGGCCGCCGAGGCGCTGGCTCGGCTGCGTCCGCACAGCGCCGTGCCCGTGCACTACGGCACGTACTGGCCGGTCGGGATGGACGCGGTCCGGCCGCACGAATTCCACTCCCCGGGCGCCGAGTTCGTCCGCCTCGCGGCACGGTCCGCACCGGAGGTCGAGGTGCACCTGCTCGGACACGGCGAGAGCGTGCGGCTGGAGGCTGCCAAGTGAGCGGAGCGCTCGCGGGCGGTCTGGGCGCGGTGGTCGGGGCGCTGTCCGACGCGGTGGTGAGGCCCCCCGAGGCCACGCAGCAGGCGGTGGGCTATCCGTCGTTGTTCCTCCTGGTGGTGCTGGGCTCGCTGGTGCCTGTGGTGCCGACGGGGGCCCTGGTGAGCGGGGCCGCGGTCGTGGCACTCCATCAGAGCCTGCCGGTCTTCTCACTGCTGACGGTCTTCGGCGTCGCCTCGTTCGCCGCCTTCCTCGGGGACATCGGGCTGTACTGGCTGGGCAAGCGCGGGGTCGGCTCGAAGAACGGCTCTCGCTGGCTGGCCCAGCTGCGCGAGCGCGCGGCGCCGGAGCGGCTGGCGCAGGCCGACAGCAAGCTGCGCGAGCACGGGGTGGCGGTGCTGGTCGTCTCCCGGCTGGTGCCGGCCGGACGGATTCCGGTGATGCTGGCCTGCCTGCTGGCGCGCACCCCGCTGCGGGAGTTCGCCCGCGGTGACATCTTCGCCTGCCTGGCGTGGGCCGTGGTCTACCAGCTGATCGGCGTCGCCGGCGGCGCGCTCTTCCCGAGCCCCTGGGAGGGGATCGCGGCTGCGGTGGGGCTCACGCTGCTGATCAGCGCGGCCCCCTCGCTCTGGCGCCGGATCCGCCCGCCGCGCCCGTCCTGAGAGGCTGAGCCGATCCGATCCCGTGCCGATCCGGCCCTGAGCCGATCCGGTCCTGAGCCGATCCGGCCCCGTGCCGTGCTCACCGCGTGGCCCGCTCCAGGACGCGGGACGCGCCCACCGGGAGGTCCCACAGATCCTCGCGGTCGCGCCCGGCCTCGCGCCAGGCAGCCCGTACGCGGATCAGCGGCTCCAGCGGCGGCTCGCCCGACAGCAGGAACGTGGACCAGTGCATCGGCGCCATCCTGCGCGCGCCCAGATCCCGGCAGGCGAGCACGGCCTCCTCGGGGTCGGTGTGCACGGGCCGCAGCATCCAGCGCGGGTCATAGGCCCCGATGGGCAACATCGCCAGGTCGATGCCGGGATAGCGGCGGCCGATCTCGGTGAACCAGTGTCCGTATCCCGTGTCACCGGCGAAGTAGAGGCGCTGATCGTGCTGGTCGGTCAGCACCCAGCCGCCCCACAGCGAGCGGCAGGTGTCGGTGAGGGTGCGCTTGGACCAGTGGTGCGAGGGGACGAAGTCGAACCGCACCCGGGCCCCTCGCCGCGAGCCACCGTCGTCCCCCGGGGTGTCACCGGAACCGGGGGTGTCACCGGAACCGGAGGTGCCGCTGGGCGCGGGCAGTTCGGCGCCCTCCCACCAGTCCAGCTCCGTGACGACGGTGAAGCCGCGTCTGCGACACCACTCCCCCATACCGGCGGGCACGAACAGCGGGGTGCCGCGCGGGAGTCTGCGCAAGGTGGGCAGGTCGAGGTGGTCGTAGTGGTTGTGCGAGATGACCACGGCGTCGATGACGGGCAGGTCCTGCCAGGCGACACCGACGGGGGTGACCCGGGCGGGGGTGCCCAGGATCTTCCGCGACCAGACGGGGTCGGTCAGCACCGTCAGGCCCCCGATCCGCACCACCCAGCTGGCGTGCCCGGCCCAGGTGACCGCGAGGGTGTCGGGCGCGGGGTCGGGCATGGGACCGGGGGCGAACGGGAGTTTGGGGATCTCGTCGGCCAGCGTGTCGGCCATGGGCCGCATGGCGCCTTCCCTGGCGAGCCGGGCCATCGCGCGGACCCCGGGCAGCGGCGCGGTGAGCCGGTCGGCGAACGAACGCGGCCACATGCGCCGCGCCCCCACCGGCCGGGGCGGCGAGAGAGCGGTACGCGGAGGCGCGAGGGCCACATCGACGGGGCCGGGCCCGCCCGCCGCGGCCCCAACTCCCGCCCCGGCGGAGCAGGAACGGGCCGGGGAGGGCGCGGACGGCGCGGACGATGAGGGCGCAGACGGCGGCGCCGTGGACGGTACCGAGGGCTCGGGGGACGGTGATGTCTGCGACGTGGGCGACGAAGGGGACACTGAGGCTGAGGTGGAAGGGCGCTCGGGGCGCTGCCCGGTCCGTTCGGTCATCTACTGAGGGCTCCCATCCGTGAGATCGGCCAGCACCGACTGCACCTGTGCCAACGCCTCGCCCGCACCCGGCAATTCCAGCGGGTCCAGACCGGCGGGCACCTCAGACCGTCCCACACCCGCCGCGTGACCTGCCGGGCGGGCCCACCCGGCGCCGGTGAGCGCATCGGCCAGCACGTCCGTCGTCAGCCGTACCCGCAGCTCGCCCGGCTCCTCCCCGAAGCGGTGCCCGCCCAGTGCGTACGGGCCCAGGCGGCGCACCAGCTCGGCCTCAAGACCCGCAGCGTCCGTGATGCCGCGGGCGGCGAGGAGCGGCCGGAGCTGGTCGAAGTCCGCGTAGAGCTGGCGTCCCAGATGCGGCGGGCGGCACACGGCGCCCGCCGCGGTGACGGCACGGTGCAGCGCGAGGGCGAAGGCTCCGTGCAGCCGGGCGGCGGCGCCACGGCGGGCCAGCAGCGGCTCCGGCTCGGTCAGCGCCTCGGCCGCGGCGGCGCAGACCGGGTCCGACACCTCGGTGTGCAGTGCCGTCAGCACCTCAGCCACTCCCTCGCCCAGAGCCCGGCCCCGGCCGCCGCTCGGGAAACGGGCGATCCCCGCGTGCAGGCCTGGGGGCAGCAGCGCGGGCCCGAGCCCGGTGAGCACCACGACGGACTCGGCCCGCTCACCGGTGAACATCTCGGCGGGGCTGACGATCACGGTGTCGTGGGGGTCGTGGGACGTATCGCGCCAGGACTCGTCGCTGACGAGGAGAAGGCCCTCGTTCGTAGCGGCCTCGCCCACCTCGTGCAGCAGCTCGGGAGGCGCCGCTGTGCCGGTGACGTCGTCCGCGACGGACAGGACCAGCAGCCGGGGCTCATCACCCTCCTCCCTGGCCCGCCGCACCGTCTCCAGCAGCGCGAAGGGGTCGGGTACGCCGCCGCACTCGACGGGGACGGGCACGGTCCGCGCGGAGTGGCCCAGCAGCCGGGCCTGCGGGGGGTACCAGGCCGAGCAGGGGTGCGGGAGCAGCACGCTGCCGGCCCTGCGCCCCCCGCCGTCGGCGGCGGCCAGGACGGCGAGCAGCAGGAGGGAGACGCTGGGGGCGACGGCGACCTGGGAGGGCTGGGTCGGCATCCCGCGCCGCTGCCAGTATCCGCACGCCGCCTCACGGACAGCGGCGGCAGCGTCGGGTCCCTGGTCGGTGCGCCGCATCCGTCCCCGCCTTCTCCTGGGGCCTGCCTGCCCATACATCAGACAACCTGTATCTCGTACACCTTGGCAGAAGGCAGTGACAGCGGCAGTGGCGACACGTGCGGCCTATGGCGTTCGACCGAGCCGGCGCAACTCGTCCTCCACGCCTCGTCCGCGCGTGCGCACGACGGCCTCGGCGAGGTCGTGGAGCTTGCGGTTGCTGTGCTGGGAGAGGCGGCGGAGCAGGGAGAACGCCTCGTCGGCCGAGCATCCGGTCAAAGCCATGATGATGCCGCAGGCGCGGTCGACCACCGGCCGGGAGCGCAGCGCGGTATCGAGCTGTTCGACCTCTTCCAGCGCGGCCCGGTAGCGCACGTCCCGCACCAGGACGGAGGCCGCGAGGTCGCCGAGCAGCGCGGTGCTGGCGCGCACCTCCTCGTCCATGCGGTAGGGGCGGAAGGAGCAGACGGTCAGCGTGAGGACCATCCCGTCGCGCCGGTAGGGAAGGGTGGTGCTGGAGCGCAGCCCGGCCGCCAGGGCTCTGGCCCGGTAGGCCTCCCAGCGCTCGGCGTAGAGGAGGTCCTCGCCGCCGGCGGGGCGGCCGGTCTCCAGCGCGGTGGGTATGGGGCCCTCGCCGCACTCCCGTTGCACGGACACGAGCGCTGCCAGGTCGGGGTGGGTGACGGCGACCGGTGGCTCTCCGGGGGCCGGGGGCTCCTCGGCTCCGGCGTCGGAGAAGGTGGCGATGGCACCGCAGCAGTCGGGGCTGAAATGGGCGGCGCGCTCGGCGAGGTCGGCGAGGCTGCGTCCCAGGGACGCGTCTCCTGGCGGCCGTTCGCCGGGCTCCAGGGGCGGCCGGTCGGTTCCGGAGTGCGCAGCGGGAGCGTGCGGGGAGGTACCCATAGCGGCACGGCTGCCCAGCCCGGGAGATCAGAAAACGGACGTATATACCAACCCCAGCCACGATTCTTCGGGGAAACCACCCAGAGGGGATCGGGGGTCACCCTGTGCGGCTAAGTTATGCACCATGACCGGGGTGAATGAGTTCGGTACCGAACTCGCAGATTTCCGTCGGCGTGTCGGCGAGCTGAAGTCCGCACGTGCCCTGCCGGACACCGAGTCGCAGTCGACGCTCGACGCCGCGTTGTTCGAACTCCAGCACGCCGCCGACGTGCTGTGGCCCCGGTACGAGGAACTGATCGCGGCAGGTCGCAGGGGCACCGACCAGACCGATGGCCGGGAGCCGCAGGTGCTGCGCGCGCTCTTCCAGCGGCTTCCCGTGCCCGTGGTGCTGCTCGACCGGGACGCGGTGGTGCGCCGGATGAACACGGCCGCCTCCGAGCTGTTCGGGATCGGCGCCGGCTACGCGTCGGGGCGGTCGCTGACCGGCTCACTGGCGCACAGCGCGCGGGCGGCGTTCCGCTCGCAGGTGGCGGCCGTCGCCCGCGACGAGGGCTCCCGCAGCCTGCGGGTGCATCTGCTGCGCCCCCCGTACACCGAGGCACCCGAATCCAGGGAACTGCGGGTGACGCTCAGCACCCTGCGCACCCCCGGCTCCCAGCGCGGCGCCGTGCTGGCGGTCTTCCAGCTCGTCGCCCATACGGTGCCCAGCGTCCTGTCCTCGGGCCGGTCGGGCCACTCGGGCGGCGGGCAGACGGGTCCCGCGCCCACGCTCCCCGAGATGACGCGGCACGCCGAACTGCTGGACCTGGTGGACGACATGGCCGCCGAGCTGCTGGTCTCCGCGTCCGCCGAGGAGGCCGTCGGCCGGGCCGCCGCCGTACTGCACAGACGCTTCGCCGACTGGGTCGTGGTCGACCGGCGCTGCGTCAGCGGGATTCTGCGCCGTTCGGAAGTCCTCGCGCCGGCGGGTGCCGAGGAGATCCGCGAGGCGGTGGCGGCCCAGAACCCCGCCGAGGTCCCGGTGGTCATCGACGCGGCGGAGCGGGGCGCCGAGACGCTCCTCGTCCGCCCCGAGGACTCGGAGGCGCTGGGCAGGGACGCCATGGGCGCGCCCGTGCTCGCGCGGGCCGAGGTCAGCTCTCTGCTGTGTGTGCCGTTGGTGGCGCCGCCCGGTCCTCCCGGACGTGAGGGCAGGACGGGGCGGCGGGCCGAGGGACCGGCGCTGGGCGCGCTGACGTTGCTGCGCAGCGGCGGCAGAAACGCCATCGGACTGGCCGAGGCGGGCGTCGTGGACCGGATGGCGCGCCATCTGGCGCTGGCGCTCGACCGCTTCGAGCGGGCGGGGACGGAGACGGCGGAGTCCGTGGCCGAGGACGCGTCGGAAAGCGCCTGATGAGGGATCCGAGGGCCTGCCTGAAGGGCCATGGCCATCAGGGGCGGGTTCTCGAACGGCGCGCCTGGGCCCGGCTGCCGCGTCAGGCGGCGGCGCGGGCGTGGGTCGCCGTCCTGCGCCTGCGACCGGTGCGTGCGCTCTCGCACCCGTGGCGGCGGTCGGCCTCGACCTCGTTGTGGATGCGGCTGCACGTCCGGCTGATGAGCCGGGACACATGCATCTGTGAGATGCCGAGCTGCTCGGCGATGCGGCTTTGGGTCATGTCGCAGAAGAAGCGCATGTACAGGATGCGCCGCTCACGCTCGGACAGCTCGCGCAGCCAGGGCTTGACGGACTCGCGGTGCACGACCCGGTCGAACCCGGGCTCGGGCGCCCCGATGGTGTCGGCCAGCGAGTAGCCGTCCTCGGCCCCGGGGAGTTCGGCGTCCAGCGACAGGGTGCTGTAGCTCTCCAGTGCCTCCATGCCGACGAGCACGTCCTCCTCGGACAGCCCGCAGTGCTCGGCGATCTTCGCGACGGTGGGGCTGCGCCCGTCGGGCGAGCAGCTGAGCTCGCGCTGCCCGGCGCGTACCCGGTTGCGCAGTTCCTGCACACGGCGGGGCACGTGCAGGCCCCACAGGTGATCGCGGAAGTGCCGCTTGACCTCCCCGACGATGGTCGGCACGGCGTAGCTCTCGAACGCGCAGCCGCGCGAGACGTCGTAGCGGGCGACGGCCTTCACAAGGCCGAGGGCCGCGACCTGTTCGAGGTCTTCCAGGGACTCGCCACGGTTGCGGAAGTGCCGGGCCAGCCGCCCGGCCATCGGCATCCAGGCCCGCACGACCCGCTGCCTCAGTTCCTCTTTCTCCGGGCCGTCGGGCAGTTCGGCGATACGCCGGAATTCGCCGGAGGTGTCGGGGGCGTCGTCGTGGGGATGCCTCACGCGCTTCGTACGGGTCCGTACGGTCATCAGCTTCGCTCCCTAGCGCTGACGTGTCTGTCGGACAGTCACCGCGGGAGCTGGGCACAGGCGGGGCGGCGAGCCGGGCGAGCACAGCTCGCTCCCGCGGATGTGCCTTCATTCCGAAGCACGGGATTCCGGGTGCCCGACCTCTCCGGGGCCAAACCCGCCGCATCACGAAACGGTCAACTCCGTTGCCATGAGCCCGTGTCGGAAGCGGTTCGGCGGGTACCACGTGCCTCTCACCACAAGAGCGGCACACGTGAAGAGCGGCACACGTGAAGAGCGGCACTCAGGAAGAGCGGCAGAGGGACGAGACGATGGCACAGTTCGTGAGGGAAGTCATGACGCCGGCGGCCACGACGGTGCGTCCCGACGCGTCACTGGTGGAGGCCGCGCAGCTGATGCGCGCCCAGGACATCGGCGACGTGCTGGTGGCCAAGGAGGGCCGGCTGGTGGGGGTGCTCACCGACAGGGACATCGCGCTGCGCGCCGTCGCGGACGGCGTGGACCCGCTGAGCGTCAGCTGTCGGTCGGTCTGCACCCCCGACCCGGTGACGGTGGATCCCGACACGGAAGTCGGGGCGGCCGTCCACCTCATGCGGGAACACGCGGTACGACGGCTTCCCGTGCTGGACCACGGGAAGCTGACCGGGGTGGTCAGCATCGGCGACCTCGCCAAGGAGAACGACCCGCACTCCGCCCTCGCCCAGATCAGCCGGGCGGCCCCCGACAGCTGGCGGCAGGAGGGCGCGGCCGGCTGGATGTGACGCGCGTCCGGATGAAGGACGGGAGCGCGGCAGCAGATGCCCACGTCCAGATAGTGGAATGATATTGCTCGCATTGCGAGACACGCGGCAAAGTGCCCGCATGGCACACGAGACCGCCGTGTACACCCACGGCCATCACGACTCCGTCCTGCGCTCCCATCGCGCGCGTACGGCGGCCAACTCGGCCGCCTACCTGGTCCCCGAGCTGCGGCCCGACGCGCGGGTGCTCGACATAGGCTGCGGCCCCGGCACCATCACCGCCGACCTCGCCGCGCTGGTCGCCCAGGGCTCGGTCACGGGTCTGGACGCCGCCGAAGGCGTGCTGGAGACGGCCAGGGCGACGGCGGCGGAACGCGGGCTGTCGAACGTGGAGTTCACCACCGGCGACGTGCACGCGCTCGCCTTCCCGGACGCGGCGTTCGACGTCGTACACGCCCACCAGACACTCCAGCATGTGGGCGATCCGGTGGCCGCGCTGCGCGAGATGCGCCGCGTGTGCGCACCGGGCGGGCTGGTCGCCGTACGGGACGCCGACTACGGCGGAATGTTCTGGTATCCGGAGGTGCCCGTACTGGACGAGTGGCTGGACCTCTACCGGAGGGTGGCCGTCAGCAACGGCGGCGTCCCGGATGCCGGACGCAGACTGCACGCCTGGGCACGCGAGGCGGGCTTCGCGAACGTCACGCTCAGCACCAGCACCTGGACGTTCTCCTCCCCCGAGGAGCGGGCCTGGTGGAGCGGCCTGTGGGCCGAGCGCACGGTGGCCTCCAGCTACGCCGGGATCGCAGTCGACGCCGGACTGGCGGACCGCGAGGACCTGGAACGGATCTCCGCCGCGTGGCGCACCTGGGGCGAGCAGGAGGATGCCTGGTTCACGGTGGTGCACGGCGAGATCCTCTGCCGGGTCTGATGGGAGCGTGCGTGAGGCAGGAGCGTGCCTGATCCGGGGCGTGGCTGAGCCGGGGCGTGAGTGAGGCGGGGCATGTGTGAGGCGGGGCGTGTGTGAGGCGGGGCGTGTGTGAGGCGGGAGAGCGCGTGGGCGTTGGGGGCGCGGGTGCTTGCTCGGGTGTGGTCGCCCGCTCTTCTTGAGCGATCGCCGTTGCCCACGGGACAGTTCGGCCCTCCGGCGGAGACGCAATTAGGCTGGGGGCATGGATATTCTGGGGACTTCGCTGCGCGTCTGTGTCGACAATCTGGATGCTGCCGTACCGGTGTATGAGCGGCTGGCGAGCGCGGAGGCGGTGCGCTTCGAGAACGGCCCGGTCTCCGTCGCGGCCGTCGGCCCCTTCTTCCTGATGAGCGGCCCCGAAGGGCACTTGGAGGTCCTTCGCAAGATCGTCGCGACGCTCGCCGTGAAGGACGTCGACGAGGCGCTGGCGGACCTGCACACCGTCGGAGCCGAGATCATCGCGGGCCCCAAGCCCACGCCCATCGGCCGCAACCTGATCGCCCGCCATCCGGACGGCAGCGTCTTCGAGTACGTCGACAGGCAGGGCCCGCCCGCCGAGTGACGGGCGAGCCCCTGTCGCGGCGGACCGATCCCGGGCGTGCCGGACGAAATCCGGCCGCGCCCGGCTCAGGTCAGATCGCCGCGCCCGGCTCAGGTCAGATCTGGTCACCGCGCCCGGTTCGGGGCCGGGCGTCCGGCTCAGGGCCGGGCGTCCGGCTCAGGGCTGGGCCGGACGCATGCGGAAGTCGTAGCGGGCGGGCAGGGGCTCGTCCGTGAGCGCGGCCCAGGTCTCACTGAGGGCCTCCTCGCCCTCGCGGAGATCCTCGACCTCGAAATCCCGCTCGAAGACCGCACGGGCCGCCTTGATGTCGCCCTGCGCCAACAGGACCTGCGCGCGCAGCAGTTGGAAGCGGCCCCGCAGCCGGTCGGCGGGGTGCAGGCCGTCGAGGACCGCCTCGGCGTCGTCGGCGCGCCCGGCCCGCAGCAGCGACTCGACCGCCTCCCGCGCGAGCGCCGTCAGGGCCGCGGCTGCGGAGGTGCCGGGCTCCGGCCCCGCGCCGTCACCCGATTCGCTCTCCCGGGTGCCGCTTGCGCCGTTCCCCGCGCCGAGCCGTTCGCGGGCGTCCCGTACGGCGGCGAGGTAGCGCTCGGCGGCGCGTGCGTCGTTGCCGCTCTGCCGGTCGGCCACGGCCAGACAGCGCAGCGCGGGCCAGCGGGCCGCACTACCGACCGACCGCTCCCAGCTGCGCACGGCCTGGGAGCGGTCGCCCGCGTGCCACTGGGCGACGCCCAAGTGGTAGTCCAGCTCGTGCCGGGGCGCCCCGCCGGCCGTGTCGGCGGACTCCAGCAGCTCCCGCCACTCGGGCGAGACCAGCGTGGGTCCCGGCGGCTCGCTCCCGGGCCCGCAGGGCAGCGAACCGGTGTGCAGCAGCTCGGCCCACGGCCTCTGGTCCGCGTCGAGCGTCTCCTGGCCAAAGGGCGTACCCGGAAGAGTGAACCCGCCGCGTACGCCCTCCAGAGCGCCCCAGCCCGAACCCACGGCCAACGGCGGCTCCTGCGGATCGGGATCGGAGTCGGCGCACGGGCGCCACGCGGCGTAGGCGGCCTCCACATCGGCGCGGGGCAGCGCCGCCTCCAGCCGCTTCTCGGTGTGCGCGCGTGCGGCGGCCCAGTCGTCGCCGTGCACGGCACCCGGGTCGGCGGCCAGCGGACCGTAGGCCTCCAGCCAGGCGAACTCCCCGCCGCCTTCCAGCGGGACGTGTTCGAGCTGGGTACGGGCCAGGCCCGCCTGGACCTCCACGTAGCCCGGCGTGCCCGGCTCGGTCAGCCACTGCTGCCAGCGCCTGCCGCCGGGGCCTGCGCCCCAGACGAACAGCTTGCGTCCGCGCAGCACATCGGTCGAGGTCTGTACGAGCCCCCGGCCGCCCTCGTCCAGGGAGGCGATCCACTTCCGCGCCCCGTCGGGCACCTCGTAGAAGTAGTCGGCGGGGAAATCGCCGCGCAGGGGGTACGTCAGATCGGCGCCGTTCCACTCCGGCACCGGAATCCGGCGCAGCTTGCGCTCGTACGCGAAATACCAGGTCTCCTCGGCGGGCGCCAGCACCCGGGTGCGCTCATCCTCGGGCACGGCGATGTTGGACCACCAGTAGACGGGCACCGTGCGGTCGTGCGGGTTGCGGATTCGCGCGCCGACATAGAGGAAGTCGGACTCCTCGGGCAGCCACAGGTCCACCTGGAACGGCACGTCCCGCAGCCGTTCCCACTCCCACAGCCGCACCATCGCGCCGTCCCCGCCCGGCGCGGGCACGCGCGCGGCGTGCAGGGGCGCGCAAGAGAGCGTGGTGTGCCCCGTGGCGCCGATGTTCCACTCGATGCCGCCCGAGAACCAGGCGCCGTTGAGGGCGAAGTCGGCGGGCTGGAGGACGGGGTTGGTGTAGAGCAGCTCCCTGTTGGACGGTTTGTGGAACAGGGAGCTGACCCGCCCGCCGAGGCCCGGCAGGACGGTGGCGCGCAGCCGGTCGTTCTCGATGACGAGGGTGTCCAGCGACGTGGGGGAGCGCCGTCTACCGTATCCGTCGAGAATCCGGGTGGGCAGAACGGAGCGCAGCGGGCCGTAGCCCACCTGACGGGCCATCTCGACGGGCAGCGCGGCGCGTTCGGACTCCTCCAGCGTGTGCGCCTCGTCCAGCGGAAGCAGCGCGGGCAGGGGGTTCTCGGGGCCAAGGGGTGCGGCGGGCAGGGTCAGAGTGCTGCGTCGTACGGTCGTGGCCACGGCAACCTCGCTCCTTCATGCGTCTCCACGGGCGCCGCCGCCTTACCGGGACCCCCGATGACCATGCAACACGGTCACGTCCCGGCGCGCCAGATCCTCTGTGGCATCGCGATGCCGTGCGGTGCGGGGGCGTTGGCCGGGGGCGGCGTTGGCGCGGAATGCACGGAATGCGCGGGTCGCGGGTGCGCGGAGTACGTTGGGGCGTGGAGCACGCGGGTGCGCGGGTGCGCGGGAGGTGCTCCCGCCTTACGCGTCCGGGCCGCCCAGGAGTTCGGTGAGCAGGTCCGCCAGCAGCGCGGCACCGGATGCTTCATCGTCGTCCCGGTCGGGGTCGTAGATGGTGAGCTGGAATCCGGCGCAGCGCGGGGAGGCCGTCAAAGGACCCAGCAGGGCGCGCAGTTCGCCGGGGAAGAGGCCCCCGGGCTCGTCGCTGTCCACGGCGGGCAGCACGGTCGGGTCGAGCACGTCGGCGTCCATGTGCACCCAGAAGCCGTCGAGCCCCTCGCCCTCCAGGCGGTCCAGCGCCTCGCGGGCGACGGCCTCGGGGCCCCGCTCGCGGACGGTGCTTACGGCGGCGTGCGCGATACCGAGCGCGGTCAGTTCCCCGAAAACGTTCTCCGGCTCGTTCTCCGCGTCCCGCAGCCCGAGCAGGACGAGGTCCTCGTCGCGCACGTAAGGACGCAAGCCCTCCAGGTCGGTGAGGTCCCGCTGGCCACGACCGGTGATCAGCGCCGCGTCCTCGCCGCCCGCCGCGCCGATCCTCTCGGAGTTGCCGGGGTGGCGGAAGTCGTCGTGACCGTCGAAGTACGCGAACCCGTAGCGCCCGACGCGGCGCAGGGCGAGGGCCGAGCCGAGGGCGATGGAGCAGTCACCGCCCAGGACGACCGGGAAGTCGCCGCCGCGCACGTGCTGTTCGAGCCGGTCGGCGAGGCGGCGGGAGTATCCGGCGAGTCGCTCGGCATGGAAGACCCCGTCACCGGGCTGCCACCCTCCCCTGTCGTAGCGCGGCGCGACGACCACTCCACCGTCCACGGCGCCGAGCCTGCGGTGCAGCCCCTGATCGCGCAGCGCGCCGGGAAGCTTGCAGCATCCGGGCACCGCTCCCTCCACGGGCGGGCGCAGACCGAGGTTGGAGGGGGCTTCGATCAGAACGAGTCGTCTACTCATTCGCACATTCTGCCGGGCAGCACCAGGCCGGCCCCACGGGGCAAGTCCTCCGGGAGACGGGAACACGGGGCCCGGGCCGGGGCTCCCAGCGACGAGGGAGAGCCGCCCGTCTGCCGCCCCGGCGACGTACGGGCCCGTGCACCGCTTCAGCGCCGTACGCAGAACCTGCCGCACAGCCAGCCGATGACGGCCGTGGCCAGCAGCGCCGCCCACAGCGGCATGGAGATCTCCGGGATCAGCAGCCGGATCTTGGCGTGCCCGGTGTTCTCAAAGATGAAGATCAGAGCGAGGACGGAAAGCACCGCGATGACGAGCCTGCCGGGAGTGACCAGGCCGCCGTCGCGCGAGCCGCCGGCATTCTTCGGAGTCATGGCTTCACCTTGGGCAGCCGGTCCGCCGCCCGCCCGGCGGGCCGGTCCTACCGTGTGCGTGCGTCATCCGAACGGGTGAGCCGCAGCGCGCTGGCCGCCGCGTACCCGGCCGGCACCGGCAGATCCGTCAGGCGCCAGCCGGGCAGCGCGGCGGGCTTGTCGAGCGCGCTGACGTAGGTGACCGAGGGGTCCTCACCGAGCCCCGATCCCGTCCCCTTGAGATACGCCTCCTTGCGGGTCCAGCAGCGGGCGAACGCGGCGGGCAGCGCGGCCTCCCCCACCTCCCCCAGCTCGGACTGCTCACGCGGATGGAGCGCGCCGAGCGTCTCGGCGGCGGTGCGCACCGCAGGGTACTCCTCGACGTCCACGCCGACCGGCACGGCGGCGAAGGCGAGCAGCACGAGGTCACCGGCGTGGGAGAGCGAGAAGTGCAGCGGATCGCCCGGCACCCGGGGCCGCCCGTGCGGGCCCCCGCACACGGGGCAGTCGGCGCGGGCAATGCGGACCTCGCCGGGCGCCACACCCAGCAGCACGCCCAGCTCCCTGCGCAGCGCGAGGTGCGCGACGAGATAGCGGTCGCGGTCCGGCTCGTGCACGAACATCGCGGCGCGCTCGCGCTCCTCGGCGGAGAGCGGCTCCAGGGCACCGGGCGCCCGCGCCCCGGAGGCGTGCTCGGACACGCGCACCACGTGGACGGCGGGGCAGCGGGTGGGATCGGGGTCCATGGTGCCGGATGCGGCGGTCGTCATGGGGAAAAAGTACCCGACCGGTGTGACGGCGCACCGCCCCGCCAATATCCGTCCAAGCCCCCGCCCACGAAGGCCCCTTCCGTCACGGGGTGACGGGCAGCGAGGCAGCGAGGCAGCGAGGCAGCGAGGCAGCGAGGCAGCGAGGCAGCGAGGACGAGCATGGCGGTCCACCGCGAGTATGGGGGCACGGCGAACGTGGCGGTCACGGCGAACAGAGGGCCACGGCGAGCACGGCGACCACAGCGACCACAGCGACCACAGCCGAACAAGACGAAAAGCGCTCGGAACACGGGCGTTGAGCCGCATACGGTGAGAGACGACTATCCCCGGCCCCCTTCCCCCTCCCCCGCCTCCCCTCCCCCCAGGACCGCGCCGTGACCGAACTCTTCCCGCCGACGCTGCCCGTGCTCAACGACATGCGCCGCACCGCCGACGGGCGCGAATGGCTCGCCGGCCTGCCCGCGCTGGTCGAGAAGATGCGCGAGCGCTGGCAGCTGCGCCTCGGTGCGCCCTTCCACGGCGGAAGCTGCTCGTGGGTGGCCCCCGCCAAACGGCCCGACGGCACTCCCGCCGTGCTCAAGCTCACCTGGCCGCACCCGGAAGCCCGTACCGAAGGTGAGGCGCTCACGCTGTGGGACGGGCGCGGCGCCGTGCGGGTCTACGAGCGCGACGCGGGGCTCTACGCCCTGTTGCTGGAGCGCTGCGAGCCGGGCACCGAACTCGGCCGCGCCGAGAACATCCCCGCAGACGAACGGCTCCTGCTGGCCGCCGAGGTGCTGCGCCGGCTGTGGTCGGCCGACACGGAGCAGGCGGCAGCGCTCGGCGTGGACCGCGTCAGCGCCGTGACGGACGAGTGGGCCGGCCTCGCCGACGAGCGCGCGGACCGCGACTGGCCCGCCGAGCTGGACCCGGGTCTGTTCCGGCTGGGTTCCCAACTGCTGCGGGATCTCCCCCGCTCAGCACGGCGCGAGGTTCTCGTGCACGGTGACTTCAACCCCGGCAACCTCCTCTCGGCCCGGCGCGCCCCCTGGCTCGCCATCGACGCCAAGCCGATGACCGGCGACCCGGCCTTCGACCTCTGGCCCCTGCTCGAACAGGTCGACAACCCCTTCGCCCAGTCCGACCCGCACCGCGTCCTGCGCCACCGCACGGCCCTCGTGGCCGAGGCCCTGGACGAGGACCCCGCCCGCATCCGCGCCTGGTCTGTCGCCCGCCACGTCGAGTACGTGCTCTGGTCGGTCGAGGAGGACGAGGACCTTACCCGCAGCGTCCGCATGATGCGGGAGGCCCGCATCCTCGCGGACGTCGCCGGACTGTGAAGGAAGCTCCCCCACCCCCTCACTCCCCAACGGCGCCTCCCGCCAGCTCCACGGCCACGTCCAGGTGGCCCACGTGGCGGGCGTATTCCTGGAGCAGATGGAAGAGGATCCAAGCCAGGGTCGGTGTCTCCTCCTGGATGGGGAAGCGCCCGCTCACCCCGGCCCGCTGATCCAGCTTCGCCGCAGCCGTGATCTCCCGCGAGCGTGCGCACTGGGCCTTGAACGCCTCGATGACCTCCTCGGCGCTGAGGCTCTCCGGGACGTGCCAGCGGCCCCTGGCGTCCTCGTCGCCCCAGGGCTCCCGCACGGTCTCGGCCTCGAATCCCCAGACCAGCCAGCGCTGTTCGACATGCGCCAGGTGCCGGACCAGCTCCAGCGGCGTCCAGCCCGAGGGCAGTCGACTGGCGCGCAGCTCCGTCTCCGGCAGCTCCGCCACCTTCCGCAGCAGGGCGAGGCGGTAGTAGTCGAGATAGCCCTCCAGCAGAGTGTGCGGATCGGCCAGCGAGATCTCGGGCTCGCCTTCGGGCAGCGGCGGGACGCTCATGAGCCGAGCTCCAGACGCGGCACGTCCTGTCGGCCGAGGCCGAAGGTCTGGGTGTAGAGCGACAGCTCGGCCTGGAGGGCACGCACGATGGTCTCGGCCATGCGGAAGCCGTGCCCCTCGCCCGCGAAGGCGATGTAGGCGTGCGGCACTCCTCTGCCCTTGACCTGCTCCAGGAAGCGCTCGCACTGCACCGGCGGGCAGATCACGTCGTCCAGCCCCTGGAGCAGCAGGAACGGCGCCGCCACCCGTTGTGCCCTGTGCAGCGGTGAGCGTTCGCGGTATCGGCCGGGGCACTCGGCGAGCGGCCCGACCAGCGACTCCAGGTACTGCGACTCGAAGTCATGGGTCTCACCCGTGGCCCATCCCTCCAGGTCGAGGATGGGATAGGTGACCGTGCCGCAGGCGTAGAGCCCTTCGGCGGCGGGTGAGGTCAGCGAGGCGGCGCTGGTCCAGCCGCCCGCGCTGCCGCCCCTGATGGCCAGCCGGTCCGGGTCGGCCGTGCCCTCGTCCGCGAGTGTGCGCGCCACCGCGGCGCAGTCCTCCACATCGACCACGCCCCACTGCTCGCGCAGCCTGTTGCGGTACTCCCTGCCGTATCCCGTCGAGCCTCCGTAGTTGACCTCCGCGACGCCGATGCCGCGCGAGGTGAAGTAGGCGATCTCCAGGTCGAGCACCAGGGGCGCCCGGCTGGTGGGGCCGCCGTGCACCCAGATGACGTACGGCGGAAGCTCGCCCGTCGGCGCCGAGTGGTCCGGGTGGTGGGGCGGGTAGATGTGGGCGTGGATGTCCCGCCCGTCGGGCGCGGTGAAGGTGCGGATCTGCGGTTCGGGGTAGTAGGCCGGGTCGACGTGGTCCTCATGCTGAGCGGCGAGGACCACGGTGTGGCCGGTGCGGGTGTCCAGCTCCACGATCTCGTAGGAGGTCCGGGGGCTGGCGGCTATGCCGGTGACGCGGGTGTCGGTGACGGCGAGCGCGGCTGCCCACTCCGTCCAGGGCCCGGCGGCGTCCACCAGCTCTCCGGTCTCGGGGTCGAGCACTCCCAGCTGTTGTGCGCCACGCCCGTGCAGGGCCGCGACCAGCCCGTTGGGCAGGGGGGCGAACCAGCGCTGGCCGATCTTCCAGATGGCGCCCGCGAACTCCTCCTCGCGCGGACACAGCGGCACCGGGGGCGCGGGGCGCCCCGTCCCGGCGGCTTCCGGCGTCTCGATCTCGATCCGCTGAAGGTTCCACCAGCCGCTTACGTCCGAGGCGATCAGCAGCGAGCCGTCGTGGGCGAACTCGGCCTGTGCGACGGACTCCTCGTCGCCTCCGGCCACCACCCGCGCGCCGTTCAGGGAGCCGTCCTCAGCGACCTCGGCCACCATGACGCGGGTGCCGTCCCAGGGCATGGCGGGGTGGTCCCAGGCGAGCCAGGTGACCCGGCGTCCGTCGGACGATAGCCGCGGCCCGGTCACGAACCGGTCGTCGTCCGCGGTCAGCTCCCGCACCCGGCCACGGTGCGTCGCCGCCGAGCCGTCGAGCGGAACGGCTGCCAGCACGCGGCGCAGCTCGGTGGGCCCCTCCCCGGTGAACTCCTCCAGCACGCACCACACTTCGCCACGCTCGGGCACCACCACCGGGTCGCACCAGCGCAGCCCGCCCTCGTCGTCCGGCGACGGCGGAGTCAGCGGCCTGGGCCCGGCCCCGTCCGGCGCGTCGGGCTCCAGGACGTAGAGCCGCTGGTCGGCGAAGTGGGTGAAGACGATCAGGGGCCCGCCCTCGGCGCGGGGCGCGCCCGCCCAGGGCAGGCCGCCGTACTCGATGACGCGGTTGCGGACGTTCCACGGCGCGGGCAGCACACTGACGGCGGGACCCCGGCCTTCGCCCGTGAGCCGCATCAGCGCGCGCCGCCCGCCCTCCTGGGGGCGCGGCTCGGTCCACCACAGCTCGCCGCCGACGGCGCCGAGGAATTCGGGCCGCCCGCCGTGTTCGGCGGCGAGTCCGGCGTCGATGGGCGAGGGCCAAGTGCCGTAGGGCGCCTGAATGGTCATCGCGTCAGCCTCCTGACGGGGCGGGGAGGTCGTGGTGGACGGCGGGGCGCGGGCGGGACGGCCCGGAAGTGCCCTCGGCCAGGAGGACGCGGTCGAGCACGCGGACACCGAAGTGCAGCGCCTCGACGGGCACGCGCTCGTCCACTCCGTGGAACAGCGCCTGGTAGTCGAAGCCTTCGGGCAGCTTGAGCGGGGTGAAGCCGTAGCCCACGATCCCGAGCCGGGAGAACTGCTTGGCGTCGGTGCCGCCCGACAAGCAGTACGGCACGGCGTGCGCTCCGGGGTCGTGGTGCTCCAGCGCCTCGCACATGGCGGCGAACAGCGGGGAGTCCACGGGGGCCTGGAGGGGGACCTCACGGTGCTGGAATTCCCACTCGACATCCGGGCCCGTGAGCCGGTCGAGCGTGGTGTGGAACTCTTCCTCGGCGTCCGGCAGCATCCGGCCGTCGACCCGCGCCGTCGCCGTCCCGGGGATCACATTGATCTTGTAACCCGCGTCCAGCATGGTCGGGTTGGCGCTGTTGCGCACGGTGGGCTCGATCAGTGCCGCGGCAGGTCCCAACTTGGCGAGCAGCGCGTCCACCTCGGCGTCCGTCACCCCGGGGCCGGGCCCGTCGAGGCCGTGCAGCTCGGCGAGGCGGGTGAGCGCGGCGCGGGCGGTGTGGGTCAGCCGGACGGGCCACTCGTGCTCGCCGATGCGGTGGACCGCGGCGGCGAGCCTGCTGACGGCATTGGCGCGGTTGGTCTTGGAGCCGTGCCCCGCCCGGCCGTGCGCGGTCAGCTTGAGCCAGGCCGTGCCCCGCTCCCCCGCCGAGACGGGGTAGAGCCGCAGCCCGTCCCCGGCGTGGAAGGTGAAGGCGCCCGACTCGCTGATTCCTTCGGTACAGCCCTCGAACAGCTCGGCGTGCTGCTTCACGAGGTGGTCGGAGCCGAACTCGGCGCTGTCCTCCTCGTCGGCCGTGAAGGCGAGGACGATGTCGCGCGGCGGGCGCACTCCCGCCCGGGCCCAGGCGCGTACCAGGGAGAGGACCATGGCGTCGGCGTTCTTCATGTCGATCGCGCCGCGCCCCCACACCACTCCGTCCCGGATCTCGCCGGAGAAGGGGTGCACGCTCCAGTCGGCGGGCTCGGCCGGCACCACGTCCAGATGGCCGTGCACCAGCAGGGCGCCGGCCGTCGGGTCCGTGCCCTCGATCCTGGCGACGACGTTGGTGCGTCCGGGCTTCTTCTCCAGCAGCGTGGGCTCGATACCGGCCTCGGCGAGCCCGGCGGCGACGTACTCGGCGGCCTGCCGCTCGGAGCCCTCGCCGCCGCCCCTGTTGGTGGTGTCGATACGGATCAGCTCCGAAGTGGCCGTCACCACCTCGTCGAAGACCCGGGCGTCCAGATGGTCCGGGACTCCAGGCGTCATGGTGCTCTCCTCCAGCTCAGCCATATTGCTCCTCCACGGCGGAGGAGACGACGGTGGTGACGGCCTTGAAGGCGCGGATCGCCTCATAGGCGCTCGGGGAGGTGAAGGCCACCCGGCGCTCACCCGCGGGCTCGACACCGGGGACGACCGTGGCGGCGCCCACCAGGTGCTCGGCGTCGAACTCGATCTCGATCGTGTGCGGTTCGGGACTCTGCGGGGTGTGGCGCACGGCCAGCGGCGCTGCGCGCTGCGCTGCGCCCTCGATGTCGGCGGCCGTGCGGGTCGGCGTACGGCAGATGGCGGCATACCGCGACACGTAATCCTTGACGGCTACGCCCTCGGCCTCGGGGGCGTAGCCCTTGGCGTCCTCAATGGTGCGGTCGTCCCCGGTCACGAGGATGACCGGCACGCCGAGCTCGGCGACGACCAGGGTGTTGAGGTAGCCCTCGCTGGCGCGCACGCCGTCGGCCCATACGCCGGTCAGGGTGTTGGCGAGGTAGGTGTGGGCGAGGACGCCTTCGGTGCCCGCTCCGGTGTGGTAGCCGATGTAGGCGATCCCGTCCACGTCAGCGCGCTGGGCGCCCTCGACCATCGACAGCGACTTGTGCTTGCCGGTGAGCATCTCCACCCGCTCGTCCAGCTTCTCCAGCAGGAGGTTGCGCATGGTCCAGTGCGCTTCGTTGATGAGCACCTCATCGGCGCCCGCGGCGAAGAAGCCTCTGACAGCCGCGTCCACGTCCGAGGTGAACATCGACCGGCAGCGCTCCCACTGGGGCGTGCCGGGCAGCACGTCTGCGGGCCAGGTGACTCCCGTGGCGCCCTCCATGTCGGCGCTGATGAGGATCTTCATGGCCGGAACGTTACGCGGTCGCCAAACGCCACGACACCCCTGTGGATAACTCCACTGGTCCACACCAGCTGTTTCCACCCGGGCGGGTGAGCAGGTTATCCACACCGCCCGCTGACCTGGGCGTTCAATGCCGCGAGCGCCGGGTCGTCGAAGGGAACGGGACGGCTGACCTCCAGTACCGGAGAGCCCAGATCCAGGACCCGCCTCACGAGCCGCGCGCCCGCCTCGCGTCCGGATCGGCCCAGCATTCCCGGCAGCCGCCGGGCCAGCTCCGCGGTCTCGGGAAACCACCGGTGCGGGCCGAAGCCGGGCGCGAATCTGGCGCCCCGCAGGCCGCGTTGGCGCTGGAGCCTGGCGGCGTCCGCCGCGAGCACCAGCAGCCGGGCGGAGGAGGGAGCGGGCAGCGGATAGGCCCACCACAGCACATCGGCGCGCTCGGCGGCGTCGGAACGCTCGGCGCCGGACGCGATCCGGGCTCTGCCCGCCATGACGTGTCCCGCGCCCGCGAGGTCTCCCGCGCCGTCGAGCCAGTGGTGGTCGCCGCGGCGCGCGGTGGCGTTCAACGCGCCTGTCACGGGCAGGACTTCACCGGCAGGTGCCCCGACGGCGTCCTGGCGGCGGTGGCCGAACAGCCCGCGTGCCCCGGCGCCCCAGTGCAGGACGGTGCCGCGCGCGTCGATGGTCACGGCGGCCGTGGGCACGCAGCCCTGTACGGCGAGGAGGCTCTCCCCCGCCCCTGGCCCCCGGGCGATGTCCGGCTCACTTTCCATGGAACCAGTCCTCCCTTCCGGCGGCGGCCGGTCCCCGGCCGCTCCTGGCGCGGCCACGTCCACGGTAGGGCGGATGGCCGGCCAGGCGCGGGGCAACGCACGAACGGGTGGTACGCCGGAGCGGGGGCGGAGCAGGAGGAGAGCCGGGAGTGAGCCCCCGCCCGCCGGAGTCTCGGAGTCAGTCCTCGTGGCCCAGTTGGAGGTCGCGCTCGGTGCGGCCCCCGCCGGCGATGTGCAGCACGGTGGCGACGGGCGGGTATCCGGCGGCTACCACCGTGTACTCGCCGGATGCCAGGTCGACGAAGCGGAAGACGCCGTCTGCGCCCGTGGTCGCGGTGTCCACGACGTTGCCCGCCGCGTCCAGGAGGGTCACCCTGGCGTCCTCGACGGGCCTGCCGCCGCTGGCCCGCACGGTGCCGCGCAGCACGGCGCCGCCCGCCAGTTCGATGTCCTGCCGCGTCTCGCGCGACGCCTGCACGGAGACGGGGAGCGCGGCGGGGCGGTAGACGGGGGCGCTCGCCGCCAGGGTGTACTCCCCCGCGACGAGTTCGGTGATGACGTAGTTGCCCTCCCGTCCGCTGCGCGTGCTTGCCACGACCTCGCCGCGCACGTCGGTGAGGGTCACCACGGCTTCCTTGACCGGGATGCCGTCGGCGGTGAGCACGCTGCCCGCCAGCCGTCCCGCGCCGCCCAGCACCACGTCGAGGTCGACCGGCCGCTCCCCGACGGTGACGCTGACGGCGCGCGGCTGGTGCCCGCCGGCGGCGGCGATCAGCACATAGGCGCCCTCGCCCGGGGTGCTCAGCGCGTAGCGGCCGTCATCACCCGTCGCACCGCGTCCGATCTGCCGCCCCGAGGTGTCGACCAGGGTGAGCGCGGCGCGGGGCACGGTGCTGCCGTCGTGGTGCCGGACCGCGCCGCAGAGCGGGACTCCCGCCGCGTACGGCACCGGCTGGAGCTGTGGCGACGCGCCGTTGGCCTCGGCCCCCGGGACCGGCGGGTCGTCGGCCGAGCGGGCCTGGGGGACGGACATGTGCTGGGACACCAGTGGTTTCTCCTTGAGGAAGAGGGCCAGCCCGAGCCCGAGGACGAGCACCGGCACGAGGTAGAGAAAGATCCGCGGCATCGCGTCCGCGTACGCGTGGATGTAGGCGTCACGCAGCGGTGCGGGCAGCGCGCGCACCAGTTGCGGAGTCACGGAGTCGGGGTCGGGCAGCTCGCCGTTCCGGGTGTGCGGCAGTTCGCGGATGAGCGCGTCCGCGAGGCGTTCGGCCAGGAGCGTGCCGAACAGGGCGGCTCCGACGCTGCCGCCGATCTGCCGGAAGTAGTTGTTGGCGCTGGTGGCCGCGCCGAGGTCGGCGGCGCTCACGGAGTTCTGCACTGCCAGGATCAGCACCGGCAGCACGAAGCCGATGCCCAGGCCGAGGATGGCGGACCAGACGCCGAAGACCTGGCGGGAGGTGTCCTCGTCCAGCTTGGAGAGCAGCCACATGCCCTCGGCCGAGAGGGCGCAGCCCAGGACGGGGAAGATCTTGTAGTGGCCGGTGCGGGAGATGAGCTGCCCGGCGAGGGTGGAGGAGACGACGACACCGCACATCAGCGGCAGCATCAGCAGCCCCGAGGTGGTGGCACTCGCGCCCTCGACCATCTGGAGGAAGCTGGGCAGATAGCTGGCCGCGCCGAACAGGGCGATGCCGATCGCGGCACCCACCAGGCCGGTGACGTTGAAGATGGAGTCGCGGAACAGCCGCAGCGGCAGGACGGGTTCGGCCGCGTAGCGCTCGGCGACGAGGAACAGCAGCCCGCTGAGCACCACGCCCGCGGCCAGGCCGACGATGACGCGGTCGCCCCACTCGTAGGTCGTACCGCCCCAGCTGGTCAGCAGGACGAGGCAGGTGGAGAAGACCGCCAGGAGCAGCGCGCCGAGCACATCGAGCCGGGGACGCGCAGGGATGCGGGGCAGCTTCAGGGCGAGCGCCGTGACCACCAGGGCGAGGAGGCCGACGGGGACGTTGAACCAGAAGCACCAGCGCCAGGAGTGCGCGTCGGTGAACCAGCCGCCCAACAGGGGTCCGGCCACCGACGCGAGGCCGAAAGCCGCACCGATCAGGCCCATGTAGCGCCCGCGCTCGCGGGGCGGTACGACGTCGGCGATGATCGCCTGAACGCCGATCATGAGGCCGCCCGCGCCTGTTCCCTGGATGGCGCGGTAGACGATGAGCTCTTCCATGGAGCCCGCCCAGCCGGCGAGCGCGGACCCGGCGGTGAAGACCGCGATGGCGAAAAGGAAGAGCCCCTTGCGGCCGAAAAGGTCGCCGAGCTTGCCGTAGACGGGCAGTCCGATGGTGGCGGCGAGCAGGTAGGCGGTGACCGCCCACGACATCTGCCGCAGGCCGTCGAGTTCACCGACGATCTTCGGAAGCGCCGTGGCGACAATGGTCTGTTCGAGCGCGGCGAGCAGCAGCGAGAGCATCAGGGCGCCGAAGACGAACCGAAGGCGGCGCGGGCTGAGGGCCGCGCCCTGCTGCGCCGGGTCCGTGGGCCGCGCCGACTCCGCGGGCCTTTCGGTGTGCTGCCATCCGGTGCGGTAGGCCTCTGGCCGGGCATCCGGCTGTGCGTCCGCCGCGGACGGCTGTACGGCGGTCCCCGCCGGGCCTCGGACGGGCAAGGACTGCACGGGTTCGACCGATCCCGACGGAACATGACCGGGCGTCAGCCGCTCGGAGGGACCGGGCGGGACCGGATCCTGCCCGGGAGTGTCCGGCCCGGTCGGCTCCGGACCGGAACGCCCGCTCCAGGAGTGCATCGGGTCCGGATACTCGACCCCGCCCGGCAGCACCTCGCTCGGCAACGCGTCCGGATGCTCCGCCCCTGCCGGCGGCTGATCCGCGGGGGCCTCGTGGCCGCCGGGGATCTCGACGGTGACCTCGACCGCGGCCGGTGCCAACGTGGGGCCGTGGCCCCGCACTTCGGGCGGCGATTCGCCGCCGTACGCCCGCCGAGCGGGGTTCTCATCGTCCTTGCTGTCGAGGATCGCCCCGCCGGTCCCGCCCATCGCACTCCCCTTGCCGCTTCCTCCGGGGGAGTATTTCTCGCATTGCACGACAAGAGCGTTCAAGCAAGGTCCAAGCGCGCGCCGTGGGACTCAGGACCTCAACTCTTTTGCCCGAGGCTCCTGTCGGGCGGCCGAGCAGGGGCTTTCGCCGCGGAGCGGGTACCACCGGCGCACCTCGGCCCCGCCGCGAAAACCACTCGTTCCGGTGAGCGGCACGGCGCCGCGCGCCGCTACTCCGCGGCCGTGCCGCCCTGCTCGACGTGCGCGGCCAGGCGGCTGAGCACGTCGTCGTAGATACGGGCGAGGCCCTTGGGGGCGAAGGTCTTCTCGAAGAAGCCGCCGATGCCGCCCGCGCCGTTCCATACGGTCGTCACGGTGACCCGGGCGGTCTTCTCACCGCTGCCGGGGGTCACCCGCCAGGTGGTGACCATCGAGGAATTCTGGTCCTTTTCGACCAGCTCTCCGTCGGAAGGCTCGGTGACCTCCAGCAGGCAGTCGCGGATGCGCTTGCTGGTCGCCTGGAGCTTCCAGTGCACGACGGTGCCCGCGCCGTCGCCCCCCTCCTTGACCTCGTACTCGCTGAAGTGCCCGGGGAGCAGCTTGGCCCGGGTCTCGCTGTAGTCGGCGAGTGCGTCGAACACCTCGTCGGGACCGGCGGCGATCTCCCGCTGCGTGGTCGCCTCGACCTGCGCCATAACTCCTCCTGTGCTGGGCGCCCCACGGGCCTCCGCAGGGCGCTACGGACATGGCGCCCAGCCAATCACCCTCGCGTCGGCCGCCAAAATCCGGCTTGACAGAGAGGTGGGGAACAGGTGTTCTATTCTGGACGAGCAAGCGACAGTGCCGCCAGAGGGACGCGACACCACCACTGAGGAGGCCGCACATGCGCTGGGACGAGCTGAGCGACAAGGGACCGACCGCGGCGCCGGCGCTCTTCGGGACCTCCGCCGTCACCACTCGGACGTTCGACACCCCCGAGTTCCGCGGGATCACCTTCCACGAGGTCAGGGCCCGCTCCCTGGTGAACAAGGTGCCCGGAGCGTCCCGGATGCCGTTCGAATGGACGGTGAACCCCTACCGCGGCTGCTCGCACGCGTGCGTCTACTGCTTCGCCCGGCGCAGCCACAGCTATCTCGACCTGGACACCGGCGAGGGCTTCGACTCCCAGATCGTCGTCAAGGTCAACGCGCCCGAGGTGCTACGCAAGGAGCTGAGCGGCCCGCGCTGGTGCGGCCAGCACATCGCCATGGGCACCAATGTCGATTGTTATCAGCGGGCGGAAGGACGCTACCGGTTGATGCCGGGCATCCTGACGGCCCTGCGCGACTGCGCCAACCCGTTCTCGATCCTCACCAAGGGCACGCTCATCCTGCGCGACCTCGACCTCCTGCGCTCGGCAGCCGCCGTCACCGACATCGGGGTCTCCGTCTCGGTCGGCTTCACCGACGAGGAACTGTGGCGCACGGTCGAGCCCGGCGCGCCCGCACCCCAGCGGCGGCTGGACGTCGTCCGTACGCTCACCGAGCACGGCATCCCGTGCGGGGTGCTGATGGCACCCGTGATCCCCTTCCTGAGCGACTCACCCGCACAGCTGCGCGAGACCGTCCGCGCCATCGCGGCGGCGGGCGCCACCTCCGTCACCCCGCTCGCCCTGCATCTGCGGCCCGGCGCGCGCGAGTGGTTCTCCCGCTGGCTGGCCGAGCACCACCCGCACCTGGTGCGGCACTACGAGGCGCTCTACGCCAACGGCCCGTACGCGCCCAAGTGGTATCAGCGGCGCATCACGCGCCAGGTGCACGAACTGGCGGCGGAATACGGCGTGGGCCCCTCCTCCCCCGGCGCGGCGCGACGCATCGAGCCACCGGCGCAGACCGCGCGTCCCGCGCTGGAGGAACGGGCAGCGCAGGAGGCCGAGGACGCGCGCTGCACCCAGCTCACCCTGCTGTGAGCCACCGGCTCGGGACCGCGCTGTCAGACCGGTCTGGGATCATTTCGGCATGTCATCGCTCACTCATATCGCCACCCCCGACGGCCTCGCTCCCGGCAACGGCTTCAGCCATGTCGTGTGGGGAGAGGGCAGGTTCGTCGCGATCTCGGGCCAGGTGGCCGTCGACGCGGAAGGCCAGGTCGTCGGCGAAAGCGACCCGGCCGCACAGGCGCGCCAGGTGTTCGCCAACCTCCAGCGCTGCCTGGAGGAGGCGGGAGCCGCCTTCACCGATGTCGTGAAGTTCACCTTCTTCGTGACCGACCTGTCCGTGATGCCCGCCCTGCGGGAGGTCCGGGACACCTACCTCGACCCCGAACGGCTCCCCGCGTGCAGCGCCGTCCAGGTCGCCGGGCTGGTGCGGCCCGAACTGCTCATAGAGATCGAGGCGTTCGCCGTGATCCCCGCACCGTGATCCGGGTGCCGTGATCCCCGCACCGTGATCCGGGTGCTGTGATCCCCGCACCCTGATCCGCGTGTCGCGATCCGTACGCCGTGACCCGGTCGCGGTGGCGGCCTCAGTCCTCGCGCGGGGGCGCGTCGTCGTTGCCGCGCCGGATGGTGCGCAGGGGGCGGCCCGGCTTCCACGTCCGGAAGACGATGTCCGGCGCCTCGATGAAGACCACGACCACCTCCGTCAGCTCGACGCGGAAGAGGTGGAAGACCTCGGGCGCATGGCCTTCGGGCGCACCGGCGGCCCAGCGCGCCGTCTCCTCCTCGTCCCGCACCTCCACGGCCCGTCCGGTCACCCGCGCGTCGCCCCCGTCCATCTCCGTACCGGAGCCCGGGTTGGCGTACAGGGAAAAGCGGGGGTCGCGTCGCAGGTCCAGCGCCTTGAGCGAGCTGGGCATCATTCCCAGCCACAGCTCTCCCTCTCTGAAGTCGGCCTCCAGGCCCGTCAGCCGGGGCGAGCCGTCCTTGCGCAAGGTGGCCAGCACATGGTGGGTGTAGCGCTCGAACCGCCGCCGCACCCGGTCGGCGAAATCCGGCTCCGCCTTCACGAAGCCCGCCCAGCTCACATCCGTCAATTCGCTCCTCGTCATAGGGGGCAGCCTCGCGCACCAACCAGACACCCTCTGTCGGGTATGACGCCGGTCTGCCGGCTTGTTACGCCGGCTGCCGCGCCGTCGCCGCTCAGGGTGTGCCGCGGTGAGGGCGTTGGATCCGGTGCGGAGCGTTAATCCGGTGCGGGCGTTGATCCGGTGCCGCTCCCACCTGTCCCGCTGCCACCATCGCCGCATGAGGGTGCGGGCGATGGCTGAGGGCGATACGGAGGCCGTCTTCGAGGCACGGGTGCGCGGCTGGCAGCACGCCTACGCGGAGCTGATCCCGCAGGCTCATCCCGACGCGATGCACCCGGCCGAGAACACGGCCAGGCGGCGCCGCGCGCGGCGCGGCCGGCCCCGGATGCTGCTGTGGGTGCCGGAGGGCAACGCGCGCACCCGCCGCTTCTACGAGAAGGCGGGCTTCGCGCACGACGGGCTCGCCGACTCCCTCGAGGTGGGCGGCGCCACCGTTCCCGAGGTGCGCTACGTACGCTCGCTCGCCGACCTGGAGCCGGCCGAGGTCTGAGCGGGGATGCGGGCCAGCGCCGCCTTCGCCGAGGGGGAGAGTCTGTGGTGCTCAGCCGCCGCGTCCAGCACGGGCACCGCGCGCTTGTCGCCGAGCGCGCCGAGGCCCAGGACGCACGCCTCGGCGATCGGGTAGTAGTGCAGCGGCCCGATGAGCAGCCGCTGGAGGACGTTGATCAGCGTCGGCACCGATTCGGGGGCCCGCAGCGCGGTGAGCAGCCGCACGGGATACAGGGCGTAGGCGGTGCGCAGTTCGTTGGTGGCCAGGGCCGCCGCCGCCTTGGCCGTACGTGGGTCGCGCAGCTTCTCCAACGCCTGTGCCGCGCTGGCGCAGCGGGTGGGATCGCGGTAGTTCAGCATGAACACCAGCGTCTCGAAGGCCCGGCTGTCCCCCGCGCTGCCCAGCGCGAAGGCCGCGATCTCGCGGGCCCACAGCGGCCGTTCGGTCTCCACGAGCACGGAAGCGAGCTGGTCGCGCGCCTCCGGCCCGCGCTGCCTGGCCAGCGTGACCAGGCGCGCGTACTCGACGGGCTCGGCCTCTGGCCGCACTCGGTCGATCAGCGCTCGGAATGCGTCGCCCACTCCGCCTCCCCCTCACGTGCTGTGTGCCACAGCGTTGGAAGTGCTCCTACCCCTGGCTTTCTAGTTACCCACGAGTTACGGTGCTCATCAGAGCGGCACCCCCGCTCAGGCGGCCTGGTGACGCAGCCGCCGAGAGTGACGTCGGTTCGGCGCGGAGCACCGCGCATACGGCACGTCTCACGGTCGGGCCCCGGGACAGGGCCGGCCGAAGGGGCCTGTCCCGTAACTCCCCTGCCTTCAGCGTGCGTACGCCCGTGCGCCCGGTAGTGCACAGAACCCTCACCCTCATCAGCCGCGCCCCTGTCCGGGGCCTGTGTCACACCCTCTGGAGTCCCGTGATGGACCGTCCTCCCCTGCGTACCATCGCCGTCGTCGGCCTCGGCACGATGGGCACCGGCATCGCTGACATTCTCGCCCGCGCCGGACGAGAGGTCATCGGCATTGACACGAACGAAGCAGCCGCACGGCAGGCGGTTGCCGCTCTGGAGGCGTCGACGGCGCGGGCCGTGCGGCGAGAGCGGATGACGCAGAGCGAGCGCCAGGACGTGCTGGCGCGCCTGCGCACCTGCACGGAGGTGACGGCGGCGGCGGAGGCGGACCTCGTCATCGAGGTCGTGCCCGAGGACTACGACACCAAGTGCCAGGTCTTCGCCGCGCTCGACGCCGTCGTCAAGCCCGACACGATCCTGGCCACGGGCACCAACGCGTTGTCGGTGACGAGGCTGGCCGCCGACTCCGACCGGCCCGAACGCGTCCTGGGGCTGCACTTCTTCAACCCGGCGCCCGCGATGAAGCTGGTCGAGATCGTCTCCTCGGTACTGACCTCGCCGGAAGCGGTCACCGCCGTCACCGCGCTCGCACGGGAGCTGGGCAAGGATCCGATCGCGGTCGGTGACCGTCCCGGATTCGTCGCGGACGGCCTGCTGTTCGGCTATCTGAACCGGGCCGCCCAGATGTACGAGTCGCGGTACGCCACCCGCGAGGACATCGACTCCGCCATGAGGCTGGGCTGTGGCCTGCCCATGGGCCCGCTCGCACTGCTTGATCTGATCGGGGTGGATACGGCGCGCACCGTCCTGGACGCGATGTACGCGCAATCACGCGATCGCCTCCACGCCCCGGCGCCGGTGCTGCGCCAGCTCTCGGACGCGGGGCTGACCGGCCGCAAGGCGGGGCGCGGCTTCTACTCGTACGAGGCGCCGGGCAGCGGCACGGTGGTGCCCGACGCGCTCACCCCGGACCCGGCGGCGCCGCGCGCCGAGGGCCGCCCCGTCGCGTCGGTGGGTGTCGTGGGGTCGGGGACGATGGCCGCCGGCATCGCCGAGGTCTTCGCCAAGGCCGGATATCCGACGGTGCTCGCGGCCCGGAGCCAGGAGAAGGCGCAGGCGGCCAAGGCCAGGGTCGCGGGGTCGCTGGAGCGCGCGGTGCGCAAGGGCCGGATGACCCCGGAGAACCGGGACGAGGCACTGGCACTGGTCATCCCGGCCGCTTCGCTGGAGGCGCTCGCCGGGGCCGACCTGGTCGTCGAGGCGGTGGCCGAAGATCTCCAGGTGAAGCGGCAGTTGTTCGCCGCGCTGGACGCGGTGTGCAAGCAGGGCGCGGTGCTGGCCACCACCACCTCCTCGCTGCCGGTGGTCGCCTGTGCCCGCGCCACCTCCCGGCCGCGGGACGTGATCGGCATGCACTTCTTCAACCCGGCACCGGCCATGAAGCTGGTCGAGGTGGTGACCACGGTGCTGACCGCCGAGGACAGCCACGCCACGGTCCGCGAGGTGTGCGCGCGGGTGCGCAAGCACCCGGTGGACTGCGGGGACCGCGCGGGCTTCATCGTCAACGCGCTGCTGTTCCCGTACCTGAACAACGCCGTGAAGATGGTCCAGGAGCACTACGCCTCGCTCGATGACATCGACGCCGCGATGAAGCTCGGCGGCGGTTACCCGATGGGGCCGTTCGAGCTGCTGGACGTCGTCGGGCTGGATGTGTCGCTGGCCATCGAACAGGTGCTGCACCGCGAGTTCCGCGACCCCTCGCTGGCGCCCGCTCCTTTGCTGGAGCACCTGGTCGCGGCGGGGTGCCTGGGCAGGAAGACGGGGCGCGGCTTCCGTGAGTACGCACGCCGGTGATCGGCGGCCACGAGGGGTGGGGCGGGCTGCTGGAGCCTTCGCCAGGTGGCCCGCCCACCGACCCCGTCACGGCATGTAACGTTCAGCACATGCCAGAGCCCGCGAAGAACTCCCGTACGAACACGACTCGTGCGAACGGTGCAGCCACCCAGCGCCTCAAGGTGCGCCGAGAGTTGGCCGCTGCCGCGATGGAGCTTTTCGCGACAAAGGGCTACGAGGCGACAACGGTTGACGAGATCGCGGCGACGGCCGGTGTCGCGCGCCGCACCTTCTTCCGGCACTTCCGCTCCAAGGAAGAGGCGATCTTCCCCGACCACGACGACACCCTCGTACGCGCCCAGGCGGTGCTGGAGGCCGCGCCGCCGCACGAGAACCCGCTGGACACCGTGTGCCGGGGCATCAAGGAAGTCATGAAGATGTACGCCTCGTCGCCCAAGGGCAGCGTCGAGCGCTACAAGCTGACCCGCGAGGTCCCGGCGCTGCGGGAGCGGGAGATCGCCTCCGTCGCCCGCTACGAGCGGCTGTTCACCCGCTATCTGCTGGGCCACTTCGATGAGGAGG
Source organism: Streptomyces sp. NBC_01775 (assembly GCF_035917675.1). NCBI lineage: Bacteria > Bacillati > Actinomycetota > Actinomycetes > Kitasatosporales > Streptomycetaceae > Streptomyces > Streptomyces sp. NBC_01775. The sequence goes on from NZ_CP109104.1 coordinate 1,940,365, forward strand.
CGCACCGCGACGGCGTCAGCGGCTACGACGAGCCGCTGCTCGCCGAGGTGGCGGCCTCCGCGGTGGTCACGGCGCACAACCACGTGCTGCGCCGGTGGCTGCGCTCGGGCGGCGTCGGGGATGTCGAGACCCAGCTCGATCACGCGTTCGCGATCGTACGGCGCACCTTCGGTACGGGCTTCGGCGCGAACCGCTCGGTGGCGGAACGGTCCGTCGCGGTCGAGCGCGAGGACGAGGTCCTGGTGACGGTCGCGCGGACGGATGCCCCGCTCGGGGAGATCATGGCGACGATCGAGCGCGCGCTGGCCCGCTGACGCTCCACCCCTTCCCCGGGCGAACCGGATACTTCCGGAAGGGCCGGACTCTCAGGGGTGAGCCGGGCTCTTCCGGGGGAGTCGGGTGAATTGCGGCCTCGCCCACGTCGCGTTCCCGGCCCCGAGCCCGATGACCGGGAACCATGGCGCCCTACGGCGACGTGGAGGTGCGGCAGTGGCGGCTGGGCCAGATTCCCGCGGAACGAAGGGCTCCAGGCCCTGGCTGCGGACCAAGTCCATCGAGGAGTCCATCCGCGACACCGACGATCCGGAGCGGGGCCTGCACAAGTCGCTCTCCGCGCTCGATCTGACCGTCTTCGGCGTCGGCGTCGTGATCGGCACCGGCATCTTCGTACTGACCGGGCAGATCGCCAAGACCATGGCGGGGCCCTCGGTCGCGATCTCCTTCGCCGTGGCAGGTGTGGTGTGTGCGCTGGCCGCGCTGTGCTACGCCGAGTTCGCCTCCACCGTGCCGGTGGCCGGATCCGCCTACACCTTCGCCTACGCCTCGCTGGGTGAGCTGCCCGCCTGGATCATCGGCTGGGACCTGGTGCTGGAGCTGGCGCTGGGGTGCGCGGTGGTGGCGGTCGGCTGGTCGGGCTATGTCCGCTCACTGCTCGACAACGCCGGGTGGCACCTGCCGCAGTGGCTCTCCGGCACCACGGACGAGACGGGTTTCGGCTTCGACCTGCTGGCCTGTGTGCTCGTGCTGCTGCTGACGGCGATCCTGGTGCTGGGCATGAAGCTGTCGGCCCGCGTCACCACCATCGTCGTCGCGGTCAAGGTCGGGGTGGTGCTGATCGTCATCATCGCCGGCGCCTTCTTCGTCACGGCTGACAACTACCGCCCGTTCATCCCACCGGCCAAGGGAGACGCGGCGGGTGGTTCAGGGCTGGCCGCGCCGCTGATCCAGCTGATGTCCGGGTACGAGCCGACCACGTTCGGCGTGATGGGCATCTTCACCGCGGCGGCCGTCGTCTTCTTCGCCTTCATCGGCTTCGACGTCGTCGCCACGGCGGCCGAGGAGACCCGGAACCCGCAGCGCGACATGCCGCGCGGCATCCTCAGCTCGCTGGTCATCTGCACGATGCTGTACGTGGCCGTCTCGATCGTGGTCACGGGCATGCGCAAGTACACCGAGCTGACCGTCCAGGCGCCCCTGGCCGACGCGTTCAAAGCCGTCGGCGAACCCTTCTGGGCGGGCCTGATCAGCTTCGGCGCCGCGGTCGGCCTCACCACCGTGTGCATGATCCTGCTGCTGGGACAGTCCCGGGTCTTCTTCGCGATGAGCCGCGACGGGCTGCTCCCGCGGTTCTTCTCCCGCGTGCACCCGCGCTTCCAGACGCCGTACCGCTCCACCATGCTGCTGGGCGTCCTGGTCGCGGTCGTCGCGGGCTTCACGAGCATCTCCGAGCTGGCCGAGCTGGTGAACATCGGCACCCTCTTCGCGTTCGTCGTCGTCGCGCTGGGCGTGGTGATCCTGCGGCGCACGCGCCCGGATCTGCCCCGGGCGTTCCGCACGCCCCTCGTACCGGTGCTGCCCATCGCCTCGGTGCTGGCCTCGCTGTGGCTGATGATCAACCTGCCGACCGAGACGTGGCTGCGGTTCGCCGCCTGGATGGTGCTCGGCGTCGTCATCTACGGCGTGTACGGACGGCGGCACAGCACGATGCACCAGCGCGCCGAGTAGCCCCCGGCCCGAGCAGCCCCGCCCCGAGCAGCCCCGGGGTCGGGGCCGGGGGGTCCCGCACCAAGTGACACCGACAGGAGCCAGGTCCGGCCTCGCCCCCCCCGCGCGACCTGCGATGATCGATCATCGCTCACATGAGCCCAGTTTGCCGCAGGTGAGAAATCACGGCACCCGGTGTCTTGTCTACTGGCACTGGGTGTCATACCTTGGCATCAGTCCGGGCCCTGTCCCCGTGGTTCACGCCGCGTTTTCCCGGACCGCTTGGCGTCACAAGCGACCCGGCGCACACCCGCGCCCGCACCACCTCGCCGAACCGACGGCACTGCCTCACAAACCGACGACTCCCCCTGGGGGCACCTCCCGGCCGAAGGCCGGGGGACTCCTTCCTCAATCCGCGCTTCGCCGGAGGCATCCCGTGAACCAGATACTCGACGCGATCCTCGCGTCAGACACTCCGCCGGAGGACTTCGCCGCCCTCCCCCTGCCCGACTCGTACCGCGCCATGACCGTCCACAAGGACGAGGCGGAGATGTTCGAGGGGCTGGAGACCCAGGACAAGGACCCGCGCAAGTCACTGCACCTCGACGAGGTGCCGGTGCCCGAACTCGGCCCCGGCGAGGCCCTGGTGGCAGTCATGGCCTCCTCGGTCAACTACAACTCCGTGTGGACCTCGATCTTCGAGCCGCTGCCCACCTTCGGGTTCCTGGAGCGCTACGGACGCCTCTCGCCGCTGACCAAGCGGCACGACCTGCCGTACCACATCATCGGCTCCGACCTGTCGGGCGTCGTGCTGCGCACCGGCGCGGGCGTCAACTCCTGGAAGCCGGGCGACGAGGTGGTCGCGCACTGTCTGTCCGTCGAGCTGGAGTCCGCCGACGGGCACAACGACACGATGCTCGACCCCGAACAGCGGATCTGGGGCTTCGAGACCAACTTCGGCGGGCTGGCGGAGATCGCGCTGGTCAAGTCCAACCAGCTGATGCCCAAGCCGGACCACCTCACCTGGGAGGAGGCCGCCTCCCCCGGGCTGGTCAACTCCACCGCCTACCGCCAGCTCGTCTCGCGCAACGGCGCGGGCATGAAGCAGGGCGACAACGTGCTCATCTGGGGCGCCAGCGGCGGACTGGGCTCGTACGCCACGCAGTTCGCCCTCGCCGGCGGCGCCAACCCGATCTGCGTGGTCTCCAGCGACGACAAGGCCGAGATCTGCCGCAAGATGGGCGCCGAAGCGATCATCGACCGCAAGGCGGAGGGCTACCGCTTCTGGAAGGACGAGCACCACCAGGACCCGAAGGAGTGGAAGCGCTTCGGCAAGCGCATCCGCGAGCTGACCGGCGGCGAGGACGTGGACATCGTCTTCGAGCACCCGGGGCGGGAGACCTTCGGCGCCAGCGTCTACGTCACGCGCAAGGGCGGCACCATCGTCACCTGCGCCTCCACCTCCGGCTACGAGCACAGCTACGACAACCGCTACCTGTGGATGTCGCTCAAGCGGATCGTCGGCTCGCACTTCGCCAACTACCGCGAGGCGTGGGAGGCCAACCGCCTCATCGCCAAGGGCAAGATCCACCCCACGCTGTCGAAGACGTACCACCTGGAAGAGACCGGCCAGGCCGCCCACGACGTGCACCGCAACCTCCACCAGGGCAAGGTCGGCGTCCTCGCGCTGGCCCCCGAGGAGGGGCTTGGAGTCCGCAACCCGGAGAAGCGCGCTCGTCACATCGACGGCATCAATCTGTTCAGGGATGCCGAAGGCGAGCGGACCGGCAAGCACAGCGGGAATGTCTGAGGTGACGGTGCCGGACAAGGATCGTCCCTGGCTGATGCGGACGTACGCCGGGCACTCGACCGCCGAGGCGTCCAACGAGCTGTACCGCCGCAACCTCACCAAGGGACAGACGGGGCTGTCGGTCGCGTTCGACCTGCCCACCCAGACCGGGTACGACCCCGACCACGTGCTCGCGCGCGGCGAGGTCGGCCGGGTCGGGGTGCCGGTCTCCCACCTGGGCGACATGCGCAGGCTGTTCGAGGGCATCCCGCTGGAGCAGATGAACACCTCGATGACCATCAACGCCACGGCCATGTGGCTGCTGGCGCTCTACCAGGTCGTCGCGGAGGAACAGGGGGCGGACGTCTCCCGGCTTCAGGGGACGACGCAGAACGACATCGTCAAGGAGTACCTCTCGCGCGGGACGCACGTCTTCCCGCCGGTCCCCTCGCTGCGGCTGACGACGGACATGATCGCGTACACCGTCGCCCACCTCCCCAGGTGGAATCCGGTCAACATCTGTAGCTACCACCTCCAGGAGGCGGGGGCGACCCCCGTCCAGGAGATCTCCTACGCGATGGCCACGGCCGTCGCCGTGCTGGACGCCGTACGGGACAGCGGGCAGGTGCCGGCGGAGGAGTTCGGGCGGGTCGTGGCCCGGATCTCGTTCTTCGTGAACGCCGGGGTCCGCTTCGTCGAGGAGATGTGCAAGATGCGGGCCTTCACCCGCGTGTGGGAGCGGATCACCAGCGAGCGCTACGGCATCACCGACCCCAAGCAGCGCAGGTTCCGCTACGGCGTGCAGGTCAACTCGCTGGGGCTGACCGAGGCGCAGCCGGAGAACAACGTCCAGCGCATCGTGCTGGAGATGCTCGCGGTCACCCTCTCCAAGGACGCGCGGGCCCGCGCCGTGCAACTGCCCGCGTGGAACGAGGCGCTGGGCCTGCCCCGGCCCTGGGACCAGCAGTGGTCGCTGCGTATCCAGCAGGTGCTCGCACACGAGAGCGATCTGCTGGAGTACGAGGACCTCTTCGACGGGTCGCATGTGATCGAGGCGAAGGTGGAGACGCTGGTCAAGGAGAGCTGGGCCGAGATCGAGCGCATCGAGGAGATGGGCGGGGTGATGGCGGCCGTCGAGTCCGGCTATCTCAAGTCCCAGCTGGTCTCCTCGCACGCCGAACGCCGCGCGCGCATCGAGTCGGGCGAGGAGCGGATCATCGGCGTCAACTGCTACGAGGCGACCGAGCCCAGCCCGCTGACCGCCGATCTGGACACCGCGATCATGACGGTGGACGCCGCCGGTGAGGCGTCCACCGTCGCGGCGGTGCGGCGCTGGCGCGAGACCCGCGACGAGCCGTTCTGGCGCGAGGGGACCCGCGACCCCGGGCTGTATCCCAGTGCGGAGCAGGCGCTGCGGCAGCTGAAAGAGGCCGCGGCCACGGACGCCAACTTGATGGAGGCGACCGTGGAGTGCGCCCGCGCCGGGGTCACGACCGGGGAGTGGGCGGGCGCGCTGCGGGAGGTGTTCGGCGAGTTCCGCGCCCCCACGGGCGTGAGCGGCGCCCCTGTCGCGGTCACGGCCGAGGAGGGCTCGGCGCTGGCCACCGTGCGGCACGGCGTGGAGCGCACGGCCGCCGACCTGGGAGTGGGCAAGCTGCGGCTGCTGGTCGGCAAGCCCGGCCTGGACGGCCACAGCAACGGCGCCGAACAGATCGCCGTACGGGCCCGTGACGCGGGCTTCGAGGTGGTCTACCAGGGCATCAGGCTCACACCCGAGGAGATCGTCGCGGCTGCCGTCGCCGAGGACGTGCACTGTGTGGGCCTGTCCATCCTGTCCGGTTCGCACACCGAGCTGGTGCCGGACGTGCTGGGCAGGATGCGCGAGGCGGGCGCGGGCGACGTGCCCGTGATCGTGGGCGGCATCATTCCGTCGGCGGACGCGCGGGCGCTGCGCGAGGCGGGCGTCGCCGCCGTCTTCACCCCGAAGGACTTCGGGATCACGGAGATCATCGGCCGTATCGTCGGCGAGATCCGGACAGCGAACAGGCTAGACAAGCTGGACCAGCACGATCGGCCCGTCCAGCGAGACCCCCAGGAGGTCACTCAGTGAGCACCGTCAACCGGCAGCGCCCCACCCGGCCCCGCCGCTCCTGCCTCGCCGTGCCGGGCAGCAACCCGCGCTTCCTGGAGAAGGCCCAGGGCCTGCCCGCCGACCAGGTCTTCCTCGACCTGGAGGACGCGTGCGCTCCGCTGGCCAAGCCGGAGGCGCGGCACACCATCGTGAAGTTCCTCAACGAGGGCGACTGGGGCGGCAAGACCCGGGTCGTGCGGGTCAACGACTGGACGACCGAGTGGACCTATCGCGACGTGGTCACCGTCGTGGAGGGGGCGGGGCAGAACCTGGACTGCGTCATGCTGCCGAAGGTGCAGGACGCGCAGCAGGTGCAGGCGCTGGACATGCTGCTGACGCAGATCGAGAAGACGATGGGCTTCGAGGTCGGCAGGATCGGCATCGAGGCGCAGATCGAGAACGCCAAGGGCCTGGTGAACGTGGACGCGATCGCGGGTGCCTCACCGCGCGTGGAGACGATCATTTTCGGCCCCGCCGACTTCATGGCCTCCATCAACATGAAATCCCTGGTCGTGGGCGAGCAGCCGCCGGGCTATCCGGCCGACGCCTACCACTACATCCTGATGCGGATCCTGATGGCCGCCCGGTCCCACGACCTCCAGGCGATCGACGGCCCCTATCTCCAGATCAAGAATGTGGACGGCTACCGCGAGGTCGCCCAGCGCGCCGCCGCGCTCGGCTTCGACGGCAAGTGGGTGCTGCACCCGGGCCAGGTCGAGGCGTCGAACGAGATCTTCTCGCCCTCCCAGGAGGACTACGACCACGCCGAGCTGATCCTGGACGCGTACGACTACTACACGTCGGAGGCGGGCGGCAAGAAGGGCTCCGCGATGCTCGGCGACGAGATGATCGACGAGGCCAGCCGCAAGATGGCCCTGGTCATCTCCGGCAAGGGCCGCGCCGCGGGAATGCGGCGCACCTCCACCTTCGTCCCCCCGGAGGACTGAGCATGCAATTCGGCCGCACCTACGAGGAATTCTCCGTCGGGGACACCTACAAGCACTGGCCCGGCAAGACGGTCACCGAGTACGACGACCACCTCTTCTGTCTGCTCACGATGAACCACCATCCGCTGCACATGGACAGCAACTACGCGGAGTCGACGACGGACTTCGGCAAGAACGTGGTGGTGGGCAACTACATCTACTCGCTGCTGCTGGGCATGTCGGTGCCGGACGTCTCGGGGAAGGCCATCGCCAATCTGGAGATCGAATCGCTGCGGCACGTCGCCCCGACGTTCCACGGCGACACGCTCTACGGCGAGACGACGGTGCTGGGGAAGATTCCGTCGAAGTCGAAGAACGACCGGGGAATCGTGCATGTCGAGACCAAGGGCTACAAGCAGGACGGCACTCTCGTGTGTGTCTTCCGGCGCAAGGTGATGGTGCCGACCCAGGCCTACATCAAGGAACGCGGCGGGGAGCAGCCGGGCCGTCCCGAACTCGTCGAACCGGCGCCGAAGGGGGGCAGGTGAGATGGGACGCCTGGCACAGACCGAGGGCCTGACCGAGATCCAGCGGGAAATACTCTCGACCGTGCGGAGCTTCGTCGACAAGGAGATTCTCCCGGTCGCCACGGAGCTGGAGCACAAGGATGAGTATCCGGCGGAGATCGTGGAGGGCCTGAAGGAGTTGGGGATCTTCGGCCTGATGATCCCCGAGGAGTACGGCGGGCTCGGTGAGTCACTGCTCACTTACGCGCTGTGTGTCGAGGAGATCGCCCGGGGCTGGATGAGCGTCTCGGGCATCATCAACACGCACTTCATCGTGGCGTACATGCTCAAGCAGCACGGCACGCCCGAGCAGAAGGACTATTTCCTGCCGAAGATGGCGGCCGGCGAGATCCGTGGCGCCTTCTCCATGTCGGAGCCGGGCCTCGGTTCGGACGTCTCGGCCATTACGTCCAAGGGCGTGCCGGCCGGGGACGAATCCGGGGACTTCCTGCTGACCGGCCAGAAGATGTGGCTGACCAACGGAGGCACATCCACCCTGGTCGCGGTGTTGTGCCGGACCGATGAGGGACATACCGAAGGGACACCCCCGCACAAGTCGATGACGACTTTCCTGGTGGAGAAGGAGCCCGGTTTCGGCACGGTCCGGCCCGGCCTCAGCATTCCCGGGAAGATCGACAAAATGGGCTACAAGGGCGTCGACACCACCGAGCTGATCATGGACGACCTGCGCATTCCGGCTGATCGCGTACTCGGCGGCACCACCGGCCGCGGTTTTTACCAGATGATGGACGGGGTCGAGGTCGGCCGCGTGAATGTCGCCGCGCGTGGCTGTGGTGTCGCCCAGCGTGCCTTTGAACTGGGTATCGACTACGCACAGCAACGACACACCTTCGGAAAGCCGATCGCGGGCCATCAGGCCATTCAGTTCAAGCTCGCGGAGATGGCGACAAAGGTCGAGGCGGCACACGCGCTGATGGTCGGCGCCGCCCGGAAGAAGGACTCCGGTCAACGCAACGACCTGGAGGCCGGAATGGCGAAATATCTCGCCTCCGAGTACTGCAAGGAGGTCGTGGAGGACTCGTTCCGCATCCACGGCGGGTACGGTTTCAGTAAGGAATACGAGATCGAGCGCCTCTACCGGGAGGCGCCGATGCTCCTCATCGGCGAAGGAACCGCCGAGATCCAGAAGATGATCGTGGGCCGGCGGCTACTCGAGGAGTACCGCACCCAGGGTTGAATGTCCTTTTCGGGGTGTTTTCTTGGGGAACAAGATCACACCCCGACCTGGGACTTCGGCCACTGACTGGCCCTCTGGCTTGCCCAGTTGCCATCAGAAACCGGTAGCATCCCGGGAAAGCCGCCGTCCCCCCGTTACCTACGCGGCTCCCTCCGCTACGAAGGTCATTCATGCCCCACAGCCCATCCACTGCACCCAGCGGCTCCCCCGCGCGCGGCTCTGGTCCCAGCGGGCCCGGCATGTCCGGCGCGTCCGGTGTGCCCCGCGTACGTCTGGCGCGCGGAGCGTCCCCCTGGCTCCTGCCGACCGTGGCGACGGCGGCTCTCAGCCTGGCACGCTCCCGCAGGTCCGGACGGGCCGCGCTGGTCGCCGTGCCCGCCACGGCGCTCGCCGCGGGCATGCTGTGGTTCTTCCGGGACCCGGAGCGGGAAATCGGCCAGGGCCGGGTGATCTCACCGGCCGACGGCGTGGTGCAGAGCATCATGCCGTGGAAGGACGGCCGCACCCGCGTCGCCATCTTCATGAGCCCGCTGAACGTCCACGTCAACCGCGCTCCGCTCGCCGGGACGGTGACCTCCGTCGAGCACATCCCCGGCGGCTACGTTCCCGCGTTCAACAAGGAGAGCGAGAACAACGAGCGCGTCGTCTGGCACTTCGACACCGAGCTGGGCGACATCGAGATGGTCCAGATCGCCGGCGCCGTCGCGCGACGCATCGTCCCCTACGTGCCCAGTGACACCAAGGTGGAGCAGGGCGAGCGCATCGGACTGATCCGATTCGGCTCCCGGGTGGATGTGTACCTCCCGGAGGGGGTCGAGACGGCCGTGGAGGTCGGCCAGACCACGACAGCGGGGGTGACTCGCCTTGACCGTGATTGATCCGGACACCCAGGCGGCGTGGGTTCCTGGCGCCGATGCCGCCCACGCCGACGACGTCGACGGGCTGGAGGACGACGCGGCGGACGAGATGCCGCTGTCCACCCGCCTGTCAATAGCGGACACGCTGACGCTGGGCAATGCCACGTGCGGCTTCATGGCGGTGTACTTCACCACCACCGGCGTCCTCATCCCGCACCTGACCGGCAGCGAGGACGGCGGCATGGCGCGGCACAGCGCCGCCACGGCCGTCGTGCTGATGCTGATGGCCTCGGTCTTCGACCTGTTCGACGGCCTGGTCGCGCGCAAGCTGCGCAGCTCCGCGATGGGCGCCGAGCTGGACAACCTCTCCGACCTGATCAGCTTCGGGCTGGCGCCCGCGTACTTCGTGGTCGTGTGGGGGATGGTCGCCAACGACGCGCACCAGCGGGTCTCGGTGGTGGCCGCGATCGTGGTGTTGCTGGCGGTGGTGCTGCGGCTTGCGCGGTTCTCCTGCGTGACCGTGCGGGACGGAGTGTTCCAGGGCATGCCGGGGCCGTTCGGCGCGCTGACCGTTGTCTCCATCGTGCTGTTGGAGCTGCCGTTCGTGCCGACCGCGCTCGCGATCGTGGGCGTCGCGTGGCTGATGGTGAGCCGCGTGGAGTACCCCAAGCCGCGGGGGCGGCTGGCCGTCGCGATGCTGAGCTGGATCGTGCTCAGCATGGGATTGCTGGCGGCCTGGGCGTTCGACGCGCCGGGTGGTGAGCTGCTGTTGCAGACCGGGTGCGCGCTTCAGGTGGTGCTCGGTGCGGTGATTCCGCTCTTCGCGACGTTCCGTCGCGTTAATTCCTTCCGTGACAACCGGCGCGAGGCGCGGGCAGCCGCACAGAGCTGATCCCTTCGGGGGGCCCGAGTCGCTTCGGGGGTGCCCCTTCTGCGGCGTATCGCGGCTGCGGGTGTGCTGCGGCTGAGCGCGCAGTTCCTCGCGCCCCTTCAAGGGCCCGGTCTTCGACCGGGCCCTTGAAGTCTTTTCTGGGGGCGGCGGGGCGCAGGAAAGTGTTATCGGAGGGGGCCCCACACCGTCTCCTGGGCGTACGACACCATCGTCAGCCCCCACCTCCACCAGGAGCCCCTCTCATGCCGCACCCCCACAAGGCCAAGCACCGCCTCTCGCGTCGCCATGTTCTCCGGCTCGGTGGCGGTCTCGCGGCGGCCGGCGCCGTCGTCGGCGGCACCGCCGCCGCGTTCGGCAGCGGCGGCTCGGCGGACGCCGCGCCCGATGAGGGGCGGCGCGCCAAGGCCGCCTTCGCCCACCCCGGCATGCTGCACGCCGCGGACGACCTCCAGCGGGCCAAGGAGGGCGTCGCCGCGGGCAAGGAGCCGTGGCTGGCCGGATGGCGGAGACTGACCGCCAACCGGCACTCCGCGAGCGACTGGGCCGCCAGGCCGACGGAGAACGTCGTACGCGGCGGCGCCGGCCAGAACTACCGGAGCCTCTACAACGACATCCACGCCGCCTACCAGAACGCGCTCCGCCACCGCATGGACGGCTCGAAGGAGCACGGCGACGCCGCACGGGACATCCTCAACGCCTGGTCGGGCACGCTCAAGACGGTCACGGGCAACGCCGACCGCTTCCTCGCGGGCGGCATCTACGGCTGGCAGTTCGCGAACGCCGCCGAGCTGATGCGCGGCTACGAGGGCTTCGACCTGCCCCGCTTCCAGAAGATGATGACCTCGGTCTTCCAGCCGCTGAACGAGGACTTCCTCGCCCACCACAACGGCGCGCACATCGAGAACTACTGGGCGAACTGGGACCTGTGCAACGTCGCCTCGCTCATGGCCATCGCCATCCTCACCGACGACAGGGCGCTCTTCGACCGGGCCGTGACCTATATGAAGGAGGGCCCGGGCAACGGCTCGATCCCGCACGCCGTCCCCTTCCTCCACGAGGGCGGCCTCGCGCAGTGGCAGGAGAGCGGCCGGGACCAGGGCCACACGATGATGGGCATGGGCCAGCTCGGCGCGATCTGCGAGATGGCCTGGAGCCAGGGCACCGACCTGTACGGCTTCGACGACAACCGCTTCTTGAAGGCCGCGGAGTACGTCGCCAAGTACAACCTGGGCCAGAGCGTCCCGTTCAAGACCTACACCTGGCACCAGGGGCAGCCCCCGGGCAAGGTGATGTCGCAGACCGTCATCTCCGACGCCGCCCGCGGCCAGCTCCGCCCCGTCTGGGAGATGCTGCACCACCACTACGCGGACCGCCGCGGCCTGGAGGCTCCGTATCTCGCCGAGTTCGCGCAGAAGAACCGGGCAGAGGGAGGCGGCGGCGACTACGGCTCGGACAGCGGCGGCTTCGACCAGCTCGGCTTCGGCACGCTGCTGTACGCCAGGTAGACCGCGTGGGATTCCGGCCCTCGTATCCCCGGCCGGCGGGAGGGGAGCAGCGACGCGTGGACGTACGGGAGTGGCGTGCTGTCGTCGAGGCGGCACAGGGCGGGGACCGGCAGGCCCTCGACGAGCTGGTCGAGGGCTGGCTCCCGCTGGTCTACAACATCGTCGGCCGCGCCCTGAACGGCCACGCCGACGTGGACGACGTCGTGCAGGAGACCATGCTCCGCGCCGTCCACCATCTGCCCGCGCTGCGCGATCCCGAGGGCTTCCGCTCCTGGCTCGTGGCCATCGCCATGCGCCAGGTGCGCGAGCGGCTGCGCCGCCGGGCGCGTGCGGAGGAGCCGGTGACACCGGCTGAGGCCGAGGCTGCGGCTGAGGACTTCGCGGAGCTGGCCGTGGTGCGGCTGGAGCTGGACGGCGAGCGCCGGGAGGTCGTCGAGGCGGTGCGCTGGCTGGACGGACCGGACCGCGAGCTGCTGTCCCTGTGGTGGCAGGAGGTCGGCGGCAGGCTGACGCGCAGCGAGGTCGCCGGTGCGCTGGGCATCAGCCGCCGGCACGCCGCCGTCCGCGTGCAGCGGATGAAGGGGCGGCTGGAGACGGCGCGCGGCATCGTACGGGCGCTGGAGCGCTCCCGCTGCCGCGAGCTGGCGAAGCTGACCGGCGGCTGGGAGGGGCGCCCCTCCTCGGTCTGGCGCAAGCGCTTCGCCCGCCATCTGCGGGGCTGCCGGTGGTGCGGTCGGGCGCGGGAGGGTTTCGTACCGCCCGAGCGGCTGCTTGTCGGGCTCGCGCTGGTCCCGGTCCCGGTCGGGTTCACGGTGGCGTCGCTGCTGGGCGGCGGCAAGGCGGCGGCAGTGGGACTGGGGGCCGCTGCCGCCTCAGCGAGCTGGTCGGCGAAGGTCCTCGCGGCCGTCGGCAAGCCGGTGGCCGGGCTCACGGCGGGCGCGTCGCTGGTGGCGGGCGGCGCGTACGTCATCTACGAGCGGACGGTCCCGCACGGCACGCCCCCGCCCCCGGCCACGGCCTCCGCGAACCCCTCCCCCACGGCTCGCTCAGCCCCCTCGGTGACGGGCTCCCCCACCACGCCGCCACGCGATGCCCCCTCACCGACGGCCGAGAAACCGCGGGCGCGCGCCGCGTACGGCAGCGTCGTGGACGCGGCCGACCGGGCGCCGGACCCGGGGCGGCGGCCCGGCGCGCTGCCGCGGCGCGCCGACCGGGGACTGACGAGCAGCGGCGGCGGCAAAGCCGTGCTGACCCACCGGGGGGAGTCGGTGTCCCTGCGCGGCACCGGCTATGTGCGCGTCCGCTGGCAGATCCTCCCGGACCAGCGCCCGGGAAGCCTCGTCATGCCCACCTGGACCCGGCTGCACGGCAAGCTCTTCCACGTCGCCTCGGGCGGCGGGCGCCGCATGGACGACCGCCGGCCGGGCGCGGGTGACAGGACGTGGATGGGCTCGCCGTCCGGCGGGCTCACCCAGCTTCCGCGTGGCGCACAGCAGATGTGGCAGAACGAGTACTTCTGGCTGGACGGCGGCGTCACTCTGCACCTGAACGAGAGCGGCGCCGACTACAACCTCATCGTGGAGCCGATGAGGCGCGAGGACATTCGCGCCGACCTCGGGACCGGCCCCGACCCCGCCCAGGGCGTCGTCCGCTACGGCCTCGTCCGCGACACGGGCAACGACCGGGCGCCGGTCCCCCAGTACGTCACGCGCTCGTCCCCCGGCGACCCGGCGACGGTGCCGCAGCGCTCCCGGCTCCGCTGGGGAGTGTCTTCGAAGTAGCGTCGTCCGCCCGGAAGGCGGGCCCGGCGGTGCCTGGTGTGTGCGATCGCAAGGCGGAGGAGGGTGGGGGCACCTCCCGGCCGGAGGCTGGGGGGACCCCGCGGAGCAGCGGCGACCGACGACAACGCCGCTGGGGGCACCCCCTGCTCGGAGAGCTTGGGGGAGTGCGTGCCAGGCACCACCGGGCAGACGGGACTTCGAAGACACGACCTAGGTGTGTTGTCCCGGCAATCGGGCGCGGCACCAGCTGTATCCGCTCCGGGCGTTGTTCACGCGGACGGCTCGACAACCGGCCGGCGAACCGCCGGACGGGCGAGCACGGTTGCTCGGTGAGGCGTCGTTGCCGCGCTGTCAGTCCCACCTGAAAAGATCCGGGAATGACCAGCAGCACAAACACTCCCGTCCCGCTCCCGGCCAACCACCGCGTCTCCCAGAGCTACGCCGACTGGGCGCGCACGCAGGATCCAGGATCCGAGCACACCGCGGTCGAAGTACTCGACAAGGCCGAGCGGAAGCGGGGGCGGATCCTGGAAAAGCCCGGGCGGTTCGTGGACGACATGGAAGGTTTGGCCCGCGGTCTCCCGGCCGCCCATCTGCCCTGGTTCTGGGACACCATCGGCCACTGGCTGCTGGCGGCGCACCGCCGCTCCGCCGCCCGTGCGTACGGCCAGGCGCGCGCCGCCGAACGCACTCACCGGCTGCCCGTCGACCCCGGCTGGCGGCAGGTGAACGTACTGCTGTTCGCTCGGTTCGGCGCCCTGCCCGCCACCGAACTCAGCGGCCATCACGGGTGGCTCGCCGACATCCTCGAACCTGCTGACGCGCACCGCGAGTTCACGCGGGTGCTGACCTCCTGGGCGGCGTCGCCCGGCGAGTTCCCCGCCGACCTGGCCCGCCGGGTCCGCGAATCGGCCCGCGCCGCCGGCCTCGGCGCCGAGGAGGAGGCCCGGGTGCTGGGCGGACTGCTGGCCGCAGGCCGCGGCAAGGCCGTACCCGACCGGCTGCTCGACGCAGCCGCCGGACCGCTCACCGCGCACCCGCCGGCGGACGACCAGGCCACCGCACTCCTTGAGCTGTTCCCCGAGTCGAAGAACGACGCGGCTGCCTGGCTGCGGCTGCTCATCGGCTGCGGCGCCGCCGACGCCGCAGCCGCCGGCCGGATCGCCCCCGAGGGCGGCCTCGGCGACTGGCTCCGCCGCTACGCCGCCGGCTATTCGCACCGCACCGTCGCCGGCGGCGGTGTGACCCGCCAGCCCATGCCGACCGAACTTCTCGATCTGGTGGGCCGGTTCGCACCGCTGCTGCGGGCGTCCGACACCCCCGTCCCGCTGCACGAGGACCGCTACCGGTGGCCCCACCTGGACGCCGACCTGCTCGACCTCTGCCTCGCCGAGGGCATACCCGTCGAGGACCCCGGCCCCGCCGTCCGTCTGGAGTTCTGGGGCGAGCGCTCGCAGCGGGACCTCAAAGCGCTCGCCGCCGACCCGGTGTTCGGGCCCCGGCTGGAGGGCACCGTGCACGCCGGCCTCCGCACCAGCGGCGGCACCGCCATCACCCGGCTCCCGCACAACCCGGGCGTGGCCACCGAGGTGCACGCCCGGGTCGAGAAGCTGCTGGAGGCCCTGCGCGACGGCGGACTCGCCGCCGCCGACGAGGCCGTCGAGGAACTGCGCGACCTCCTCGACCGGCCCACCGCTGTCGCCCTGGACGGCATCGAGGAAGCCCTCGAAGCCCTCGACCTCACCGGCCCGCTGACCCGCGCCCTGCGCGCCGGACTGCCCGAGGAGCTGGGCTGGCCCGCCCTGGAGCAGGCACTCGCCGAGTTCCGGCCCGACGAGACCGTGCACGTCACGTGCACCTGGCCGGTACTCACCGTGTACGGGGACGCACGCGTCATCGCCGTCGATCACGCCGGCCGACGCGGCGACCACAGCCTGGAGCTGCCAGGCGCCTCCCGCTCCCACACCGCGCACTGGGTCGGCGACCGGTTCCTCGTCGCCTGGAACGAGGAACACGAGGACGAGTGGCACAGGAGGGCCTACTGGTCCGACCGGGCCGGCGAGACCTTCGTACCGGAGGAGACGTACGGACTGCGCCCCTACGGCGGCAGCATCCAAGGCGGCCTCGGCTACCAGTTCGAAACTCCCGACGCCGGCGGTCGGTTCGACGGCGAACGCGTCCTGCGCGCCGGTGGCCGCGAGGGCATCGGCCACCGCGACTACCAGATGAGCGACGGATCCGCCGTCTGGAGCTCCAAGGTGTTCGGCGAAGACCACGGCGGCTGGGCCCGCCTCGCCCCGGCCACCGGCGCCCCCACCGAAGACCGCACCCTGCCCGCGTTCCACCGCCCCGCCGAAACCCCGCCCGGGACCGAGCCCTTCACCGACCATCGGATCCTCGCCGCGCTGCCGCCAGGCGCCCCGCCCTCCCCGCTCGGCCAGGACGGGCGGCTCACCGGCTGCCGGGTCCGCTACCGCACGCCGTACGCCGGGCCGTCGCCCCGCGAATTCGTGCTGGAGACCATCGACGGCCGCACCGCCTCCTACCGCAGCCGCCGCTGGGGCCGACGCCCCTGGGGCGTCCTCGCCCTGCCGCTCGGCGGGGAGGACGCAGTCGTGACCGGCGAGACCACCATCCGCGGCCACGCCGCCGAGGACAACTCCCTGCTATGGCAGGTCCGCGGCTTCCCCGGCAGCAGAGACCGCTCCCCGGTACGCGCCACCTTCGGCGAGCAGGCCGGGCCGGTGCCGCCGCCCGCCTATTGGCACTTCCTCACCCCCCGTGACGAGGCATCCTCCCAGGCCCTGCGGGCCGTCACCGACGCCGCCGTCCGCCGGCTGCTGCACCCCGGCACCGGGAGCGACAATGACGGGCCCCACCCCCTGTCCGGTGTGACCGACCCGCGAATCCGAGAGGGCGTCGACCGCGCCGCCCGGCTCGCCGCCGACGTGCTGCGCCGCCGCCGGGAGCTGTCCCACCGGGTCGCCGTCATGCGGTCCGGGCCGGTCGTGGACCTGCCCGACCCGGCACCCGACACCCGCCTCACCCCCGCCCTGCGCGACCTGCTGCCAGACCTGTACCCCTACGAGGCACAGCCTCCGCAGCCGCAGCCCGCTCTCCTCACCGCGGTCGCCGCCGACGGCCGGCACCTGCGCGGGGAGATCGACGATGAGGTCCGGGTGCTCGCCCTGCCCGCCGCACCGCCCGAGTGGGCGGTACTGACCGGCAAGATCGACGCCGTGGCCTGGCGAGCCGCCTGCGCCGCCGCCCCCGACGAGGAGCGGCAGGCCCTCACCGCCCTGCTCGGCGTATGGAGCCGGCAGCCGTTCGCCGAGGCCGGCAGCGCCTGGCGGACCGGCCGCGCCCCCGAAGAGCGGATCGCCGAACTCCGCGCGAATGGCGCCACTGTGGCCTCCGGGCCGGTCCGCAGCGGCCTCGCCCCCTTCCTCCAGCGCGCCGCCGACCCGGCGCCCGCCGACGCCGAGGAGTGCGAAACCCACACCATCGCCGGTGACGACGCCATCCGGCTCCCCCGCCTGCTGGCGCTGCTCGCCGAGCACGGCCCGCTGCCGGTGCCCGAAGAGGCCGTGGATCTGTTCCGCTGGCGCACCGGAGTGCCGCGCCCCACCGCCGCCCTGGTCCTCGACGGATTCCCCGGCAGAGACGACTACGACGAGCACCGCAAGCTGCTCCGCGCCAAGCCGTACAAGGCGGACCGGGCCGCCGTCCATACGTACGGGGAGTTCCGGGGGCGGCTCGGCACAGTCGGCCGGCGCACCGTGCTCGCGGCGGCCCTGCCCGCCGACCCGGCCGAACTGTGGGCGCCGGGGGGCATGACCGCCGCCGCGGACCGAATGGCCACCGCCTGGGCCGGGCTCCTCAACACCGGCCCGTACATCGACGACGGCAGCCACGCCGCCGCCCTCGCCGCAGACCGCGGCCTGCCCGAGACTTGGGCTGCGGCCCTGCTCACCGGCCGCGTCCCGGAGCCCCTGGACGCCGACGGGGCGCGGGCCACCACAACGGCCGCCGCCTGGGCGCTCACCGACCGCCCGGTCGGCGACCCGGCCGCAGCGGGCGCCCGCACTCTGATCGACCGGCTCACGGACGCCCCCGGCGTCCCCGCCGATCTCCTCGCCGCCCTGCGCCGGCTGGCGGACCGATCCGCCACCACCCCGGTCCCGCCGGGCCAGTACGAGAACAACCCGCTGGTCAGCGTCCCGGACCTGGTGGACGAGGTCGCGGCATCCCTCGGCGTCGGCCGCGACGCTGCGGCCCTCCACCTCCAGACGCACGCCCTCGACCGGCCGGCCGATCGCACCGTCCGTCGCTGGAACATGTGGACCCTCGGCCACCACCGCGCCGTCCGCAAGGAACTCATCGCCGCGAAGGCACCCCGTCCCGCGCCGTCCGGCGCGGCGGACGCGCGGCCGGCGATCCCGGCCCCCGTCCACGAACGGTTCGCCCTCTCCTGGGCGGAACAGCAGCCACGACAGGGCTAGGACCGTGACCGGCAATGTTCGCCCCGTCAAGGAGCGTCGTCCGGTGGGTGCGATCGCGGGGCGGCCGGAAGTCCTCGGACGGGGTCTCCCCCGAAGACGTTGTCGGTGCCGCTGGGCTGGCTGCCCCTCGGCTCAGAGGTTCTCTTCGGCGAGGCGGGCGGCCAGCTGTTCCAGCAGGGGGCCCGCCTCGGCGACGCAGCGGGCGACGTCGGGCTCGATGTCCGTCAGGGCGTAGGCATGCTCGATGCCCGCGGCGTTCAGCTCCTTCTTGCCGATGGCGAGCCGCCCGCAGACGGCCAGCACCGGCTTGCCCGCGCTCCGCGCGGCAGCCGCGACACCCGCGGGTGCCTTGCCGTGCAGGGTCTGCTCGTCGAGCGACCCCTCGCCGGTGATGACGAGCGAGGCCCGCTCGATCGCTTGGGCCACGCGCAGCTCCTCCATGAGGATCTCGATGCCGGGGCGGAAGCGCGCCCGCAGGCCCACGAGCGCCGCGAAGCCGATGCCGCCCGCGGCCCCGGCGCCGGGCGAACCGGCAGCCTCCGTCTCGCCGAGGACCTCGGCGAAATGGGTGAGCGCGGCGTCCAGCAGAGCCACGTCCTCCTCGCCCGCGCCCTTTTGCGGGCCGTAGACGGCCGCGGCGCCCTTGGGGCCCGTGAGGGGGTTGTCGACGTCGCTGGCCAGGATGACCTCGACGTCCTTCAGGCGCGGGTCGAGGCCCGACAGGTCGGCGGAGACCAGCTCGCGCAGGCCGCCGCCGCCCCACGGGACGGAGTCGCCGTCCCGGTCGAGCAGACTCGCGCCCAGCGCGTCGAGCATGCCGGCGCCGCCGTCGGTGGTGGCCGAGCCGCCGACGCCGAGGATGACGGTGCGCGCGCCCGCGTCCACGGCGGCCAGCAGCAGCTCGCCGACGCCGTAGGTGGTGGCGGTCAGCGGGACGAAGACCTCGGGCGGCAGGTGCTGGAGTCCGGAGGCTTCGGCCATTTCCACGACGGCGGTGTCCCCGCGCAGCGCGAAGGCCGCCGTGACCGAGGCGCCGAGGGGGCCGGTGACCTCGGCCTCGTGCCGTTCGAAGCCGTTCGCGACGGCTGCCGCCACGGTGCCGTCTCCCCCGTCCGCGACCGGCAGGGACTCGATCTCCGTCTCCGGGCGTGCCGTGTGGATTCCGGCGGTGACGCGTGCGGCGACCTCGACGGCCGTCAGCGATCCCTTGAACTTGTCCGCGGCGATCAGCACGCGCGCCGGTGTGGTCCGCGCCGTCGTAGTCATGGTTCTGCCCCTGGGGTCTGTCTTGCGTTCGAACAGGCAGTCGCGCCTGTGCGACCCTATCTGCCCGGCTGCTCGCTCGACCATGGGCCGGGGCCGGGCGGCCCCTTGACGGGGGACTTGCTCCGCGCCCGTATCCGGACCCGATTCCGTCGCAATCGCCCCAAAGCGGGGCGACATGACCGCCGATGCCGGGGGCGAGATCTGACGGAGCGGTTCCAGCCCGCGGTCAGACCTGTCAGGCCGGTCAGGCCGCCGCGCGGCGCAGGCGGCGCCACACCGCGCGGGCCGCGTGGTGGCCGGCCATGCCGTGGACGCCGGGTCCGGGGGGCGTGGCCGAGGAGCACAGGAACACGGAGGGGTGCGCCGTCTCGTAGGGGACCCGCTTGAGCTTGGGCCGGATCAGCAGGCGCAGCCCGGCCGCGGAGCCGCAGGCGATGTCGCCGCCGACGTAGTTGGCGTTGCGGGCCGCCAGCTCGGGCGGACCCGCCGTCGCGCGGGCGAGGACGCGGTCGCGGAAGCCGGGCGCGAAACGTTCGAGCTGACGCTCGATCGCCTCGGTCGCATCGCCCTCCCAGCGCGCCGGCACATGCCCGTACGCCCAGAAGACGTGCTTGCCCTCGGGCGCCCTGGTGGGGTCGACGAGGGAGGGCTGCGAGGTGATGAGGAACGGCTTCTCGGGGGCGCGCCCGCGCACGACCGCGTCGCGCATGGCGGTGTTGATGTCGTCGATGGTGGGGCCGACGTGTACGGTCCCGGCGCGCGCGGCCTCGGGCGAGGTCCAGGGCACGGGGCCGTCCAGGGCGTAGTCGATCTTGAAGACGCTCGCGCCGTAGCGGACGTTGTCGTACGCGCTGCCGAGCCCGGCGATCCGGGCGAGGGCCGTGGGCGAGGTGTCGAAGATGTACGCGCGCGCGGGCGGGAGTTCGTCCAGGCGCTTGACCTCGGTACCGGTGTGGATCGTGCCGCCCAGGGCGCGCAGATACCCGGCCAGCGCGTCCGAGATGGCCTGGGAGCCGCCGCGCGGGACGGGCCAGCCGTGGGCGTGCGCCGCGAGCGCGAAGACGAGCGCGGGCGCCGTCATGAACAGGTTGCCCATCGGGGCGATGACGTGGCCGGCGAGCCCGGCGAACAGCGCGCGGGCCTTCTCGTCCCGGAAGCGCGCCCTGGTCCATGTCACCGGCTGAAGTCCGGTCAGGCCGAAGCGGACGAGCTGGACGGGGTCGTACGGGAAGCGTCCGTTGAGGGCCGAGCCGTAGCCGAGGAAGTCGGCGGCGAGGCTGTCCCAGCGGCCGGTGAAGGGCGCGACCATGCGGCGGTAGGCGCCCGCGTCGCGGGGGCCGAGGGAGGCCGCCGTCTCGCCGATGGAGTGGGCCAGGACAGCGGCCGAACCGTCGGGGAACGGGTGCGCCATGGCGAGTTCTGGGTGCAGCCACTCCAGGCCGTGGTCCGCCAGCGGCATGCCGCGGAAGGCGGGTGAGCCCGCACCGGTGGGGTGGACGGCGGAGCAGGGGTCGTGCCGGAAGCCGGGGAGGGTCAGCTCCTCGGTGCGGGCGCCGCCGCCGACGGTGTCCTTGGCCTCGAACAGCTCGACCTCGAAGCCGCGGCGGGCCAGTTCGACGGCGGCGGTCAGGCCGTTGGGCCCGGCTCCGACCACGACCGCGTCCCGGATCGATGGCACTTTCGGCTCCCCTCGCCCGCCCCTGCTCACAGAGGGCTCGTGTCGCTTCCGTCACGCAGGAGCCCCACCATACGCCGGGCCACCTGGGCATCACGTGCGGCGGTGAAGGGCAGTGCGTTGCCGCCCGCGAGGCGGAACGGCACCCCGTCGACGGTGCCGCTGGCACCGCCCGCCTCGGCGACCATGAGCAGCCCGGCGGCGTGGTCCCAGGCAGCCTCCCAGCTGTAGGCGACCGCGTCGAGGTCCCCCGCCGCGACGGCGAGATACTCCAGGCCCGCCGAGCCGGTGGGGCGGGGCGCGACGCCCTCCGTGCGCAGTCGGCGCAAGGCGCGCTCCTGGGCCTCGTCGGTGAAGTCGGGGTGGGAGACGGCGACGCGCAAGGTGGCGCCCGGCGCGGGGGAACCCGCGTGCAGGGGCTCGCCGTTGAGCAGCGCGCCGCGCCCGCGCCGGGCCACGGCGGTGCGGCCGAGCGCGGGCGCGTGGATCCACGCGGCGAGGGTCTCCCCACGCTGGGCGAGGGCGACCATGGTGCAGAACCCCTCGTCACCCGCCACGAACTGCCGGGTGCCGTCGATGGGGTCGATGATCCATACGGGCGCCTCCTCCTCCAGCGCCTCGTAGGAGGACGGGTTCGCGTGCACGCCCTCCTCGCCGACGACGGCGGAGCCGGGCAGCAACGCGGCGAGCGCGTCGGCGAGTTGGCGCTCGGCCCGCTGGTCGGCGACGGTGACCAGGTCGTGGCTGCCGGTCTTGGTCGTGACCTCGTCCTCGGCCAGTTGCCGCCAGCGCGGCATGACCTCGTCCTCGACGGCGGCACGGACCGCCCGTTCCACCGCCGCTGTCAGCTCGTCCGTCGGTTCGTTGTCGATCACACGCCCATGGAAGCACGGACCGGGGCGGGATCCGGCCAACCGGGTTCCTGCGGGGGTGGTCTGAAGGGGTGCCCTCGTCCGACGGCCGGGGCGGGGCCCGGGACCGGCTTACGCTGGGGTCATGGGTGCACCGAAGAACGCGCCGCTGGTGGCCGTCCTGAGCGGGGCCGGGATCTCCACCGACTCGGGTATCCCCGACTACCGGGGGCCGCAAGGGATGTGGCGGCGGGACCCGGAGGCGGAAAAGCTCGTCACGTACGAGTACTACATGTCCGACCCCGACATCAGGCGCCGCTCGTGGCGGATGCGCGGCGAGAGCCCCGTATGGCGCGCGCGGCCGAACGCCGCGCACGCCGCCGTCGCGCGCCTGGATCGCTCCGGTGCGCCCGTACGCGTCATCACCCAGAACGTGGACGGCCTGCACCAGGCAGCGGGGGTCCCGGACCGCAAGGTCCTGGAGCTGCACGGCAACGCCCGCACCGTCCTGTGCACGGTCTGCGGTGCGCGCTCGACGATGGAGCGTGCGCTGGAGCGGGTGGCGGCGGGTGAGGAGGACCCCGCGTGCGAGGAGTGCGGCGGCATCCTCAAGTCCGCGACGGTGATGTTCGGCCAGCAGCTCGACTCCGAGGTGCTGACGCAGGCCGTGGCCGTCACCAAGGCGTGTGAGGTCTTCATCGCCGTGGGCACCAGCCTCCAGGTGCAGCCCGCCGCCTCACTGGCGGGCCTCGCGGCGGAGAACGGCGCCCGGCTCATCATCGTCAACGCGGAGCCCACGCCCTACGACCCGCTCGCCGACGAGGTCGTGCGCGAGCCCATCGGCGAGGCCCTGCCGAAGCTGCTGGAGGGGCTGGAGCCCTCCGGCGCGGCAGGCTGAGCGGGATGACACGGCCTCCTTCGGCCGACACCGTGCGCCGCCTCGTCGACCGGGTGCTCGCCGGGGATCCCGAGAAGGAGCGGCGGATCGAGCCCGTCCACGAGGGCGGCGAACACGCGACATGGCGGGTGGGCGACCGCTATGTGCTGCGGCTGGCGCCCGACCGCGCGGCCTCCGCCCGCCAGCGCCGCGAGGCAGCACTGCGCGAGGCCGTCGCCGCGAAGCTGAGCGTGCCGGTGCCGCGCAGTGCGGCCACGGGTGAGTGGGACGAGGGCCGCACGTACACGCTCGACCTCGCGCCGGCAGGTGAATCCGCCGAGCAGCGGCCGGTGCCGGCGGCGGGCGAACGGGACCTGGCGGCACTGCTGTCGGGGCTCGCGGACTTCCCCGTACGAGAGGCGGAGGCACTCGGCGTGCCCCGCACCGCACCGCGACAGGTGACGGCGGTGTGGACGGGCGCGGAACGGGCGCGCGGGGCGGTACGGGGGCGCGAGGCCGAACTCGCCGCTCTCCGGCGGCTGGAGACCGTCCGCCCCGCGACGCCGGCCGCCGGGACGCCGACGGCGCTGGTGCACCACGACCTCAAGGGCGAGCACCTGCTCCTGACCCCGGCCGGGCGGGTGAGCGGGGTGCTGGACTGGACGGACGCGGTGCTCGGCGACCCCGCTGAGGACATCGCGGGGCTGGCGCTGTCGATCGGCGCGACGGCCGCGCTCCGGGTGGCCGCGAACGCGGGCTACGGCACCGGGATGTGCGCGCGGGCACTCCAACTGGTGCGCTGCGACACGCTCGTCCGGCTGGCCGCCCGGCTCGCCGGGGTGGACGACAGCCCTCTGCCGCTGCTGCGCACCCAGCGGGCGCGGGCATGGGAGACGACCCCGCTGGACGAGTCGGCCGCGGCCGTTTCCTAGGGGCGCACCCGCCGTTGCCCAGGGCCGCGCGAGGCATTTCGCAGGGCCGCACCATGCGTTGCCCCAGAGCCGCACCAGCTCGCGGCGCGCCGTGCGGCCCCGCCAGAAATGCCGCGTCCGGATCCCGCCAGCGTCGGCCGCCGTACCGCCGGAGGATTGAATCGTTCAGGCGGAAACCACGACGTATCGGCAGGTATTGACCATGTCCAGCAACTCCCCCACCCCCTCCCTGCACGGCAAGGTGGCCCTCGTCACGGGCGGCAGCCGGGGCATCGGCGCGGCCGTCGCACAGCGGCTCGCGGCGGAGGGGGCCCAGGTGGCGCTCACCTACGACACCAACGCGGAGCGGGCCAAGGAGACGGCCGAGCGCATCGAGAAGAACGACGGCCGGGCGTGGACCGTACGCGCCGACCTGACGGACGCGGAGTCGATCCGCGCGGCGGTGGACGGGACCGTCGCCGAGTTCGGCCGCCTCGACATCGTCGTCAACAACGCGGGTACGGGCACGGGCGGCCCACTGGAGGAGGTGGAGCTCGCGGAGCTCGACCGCGTGCTGACGGTCAACGTGCGCGGTGCCTACCTCGTGGCCCAGACGGCTGCCTCGCAGCTGGCCGAGGGCGGCCGGATCATCAACCTCGGAAGCTGCATCGCCGACCGGGTCCCCTTCCCGGGGATGACGCTGTACGCCACCAGCAAGGCCGCGATCACGGGCCTGACCCAGGGCCTGGCCCGCGAGTTGGGCCCGCGCGGTATCACCGTCAACCAGGTGGCGCCCGGCCCGACCGACACCGACATGAACCCCGCGAACGGCGAGGGTGCCGAGTCCCAGGCGGCCCTCACCTCCCTGGGCCGCTACGGCACCCCGGAGGAGGTGGCCCACACGGTCGCCCACCTCGCCACGGACGGCGCGAGCTACATCACGGGCGCGTCCTTCGCCGTGGACGGCGGAATCTGAACCGCCCCGCTGAGCTCGCTGAAAGCCCGTTGAAGGCCCCGCTGGACCCGTCAAAGGCCCCCTGAGCACCCCCGCCTTCTTGTGGAGGCGGGGACTCGGGCGATCATCATGACGGCGTTGTTGTCCGGACGATCATGATGTGCGTGGGCGGTGGTGAGCGTGGTGGCGGTCCTTCGGGCGACGAGGAAGCTGCTCGACAGGTATGCCGACGACCCGGCGAAGGTGACCGGGACATGGGAGTCGCGGGTCGTGGCGGTCGTACTGCGCCACGGGTCCCGGGCAGACGCGGAAGCGCTGCTCCCGCTCTTCGTCGACGACCCCGGAGCCCGCGAGGGCCTGCTTCCCGTGCTCGCCCGGCACGGAGACAGGACGCTCGCCGCACGCCTGCTGGAGGCAGGCACGGAATCGGGCCGCCTGATCGAAGGCGTTCCGGCCGAACTCCTGCACACGGTGGGCTACTTGGGGTACGAGCCCGCCGAGCGGATGCTGTGGGAACACGTCGAGGGCACGTACGAGGAAGACCCCTGCGACGAGGTCTCGTACGGGGAGGTCTCGTACGGGGAGGCGATGAGCGCGTGCCTGGGGTTGCTGCACCTGCCGTGCCAGGGTCTGCGGACCGGGATCGCCGCTGCTCTTGAGCGGCATCGGGGCTCCCCCTTCTTCCCCGAGTTCCTGCCGGCTCTGGCCACGAAGACGGGCGACCCGGCATGGCTGGGCAAGCTCCTCGAGTGGGGTGCGGGCGGCGCGTCCACGGACTGCAACGGCGGGCTGATTCTGGGCATCGCCCTGCACGGCGGGGCCGCACGTGCGGAGTTCACCCGGCTGTTGTGGGATCCGCGCTGGGAAGCCCACGGCGGGGGCACGGGAGCCGACCGCTGGGCGTACGCGGGTACGCGCGTGCTGGGCCTCGGCCTGCCGGAGCTGTATGCCGCGCTGCGGGCCCGGCTGCGGATGCGGCCCGGCTCCCCCGAGGCCGCGCGGCACGCCCTGGCCGTATTCACCGCGCTGTTGCGGCTGCGGGTGGCCCGGCCATGGCTCGGCGTGCGCCTGGCCGCCGAGCCGCAGGACACCTGCGAGGCCCTGTACGACCTCCTGTTCGAGTGGTCCTCCCCCGACGAGGACGACTCGCTGACCGGCCTGGCGCTGCGGGCACTCACCGCCGACGACCCCCTCCTTGCGAGCCTCTACGATGTGGCCCGGCGCCTGGACACCGAGGCGCGGCACGAGCTGGACCCGGTGTGAGCCGGGTGGAGGCCGGTATGAGCCGGGCGAAGGCCGGTGCGATCCGGGCGGAGGCCCGTGCGGCCCGGGTTGAGCCCGGCGGCGCGATGCCCGCGGGGACGCCCTGAAACCCATCACCTAGCATGCCAAGCCATGGCGATGTTCGTGCACTTGACCTCGGCGGCCAACGCGCCGCGCATCCGGCGCTCCGGGATCCGCGCGGTCAGCCGCGGGCAGGGCGAAGCGCGCGGGGTGTACTGCTTTCCGGTACTGCCGTCGTACACCCTCACCCACCAGTGGCTGCGCGAGCTGGCCCGTTCCGGCAGCCGGGGAGGGCTCGTCGCGGTCCATGTGCGGCTGGACGACGCTCAGCGGGTGCTGGTCGGGAGCTATTCGGATCGCGCGCGGGGGACCCAGACGGGCATCACCGCCGCCGAGGCGGTGCGGCGGATCGCGGCGCTGGAAGATCCGCGCGGGTGGGAGGTGTTCGTGCCCCGGGCGATCCGTCCGCGCGAGGTGCACAGGGTGCGGGCCGCGCCGCAGGTGGCGGGCTGGCGGTACTGGCCGAAGGCACACGGCGTCCGCCCCTGCACCTGCTTCGGGTGCCGGGTGCGCGGCGAGTACGGTGCGCGGCGCCTGCGCGAGCGGTTGCCGCATCCGCTGGACGGCCCGCCGCCGCCGGCGCGGGTGCTGCTCGCCAAGGTCGCGGCGGCCGGTGACCCCGGCGACCCGGCCGCGCTGCGGGAGGCGCTGCACTGGTTCGGGATGCGCCGACGGGGTCCGCTCGCCCAGCTGGGCCACCTCGCCGCTCACCCCGACCCGCGGGTGCGGGAGGAGCTGGTGTGGGCGGTCGCCCGCTGGTCGACCCCCGGGGTCGCGGAGCTGCTGGACGGCCTCGCCGACGACCCGGACCCGGACGTCCGGGAGGCGGTGGAGGCGATCCGCGAGTAGCACTGACCGGCCATCAGGTCCCTGCCGCTGACCGAGCGCCGGCCGCTCGGCTCTCCGCACGGGCGCTCTCCGCAGGAGCACTCTCCGCACGTGCGCTCTCCGTATCGGCACTCTCCCCACGGGCGTCCTTCGCACAGCGGAAGCCGGGAAAGCCGCGCGCTATCGTGAAGGCGGTCTGTGACGAGGAAGGCGGAGCGGCATGCACGGCGAGTACAAGGTTCCCGGGGGCAAACTGGTCGTCGTGGATCTGGACGAGCGCGATGGAGTGCTTCGCGACGTCCAGGTGGCCGGCGACTTCTTCCTGGAGCCCGACGAGGCGCTCTTCGCCATCACCCGCGCCCTGGAAGGCGCGCCCGCGACGACGGACGCGGAGGGCCTCACCCAGCGCATCAAGGCCGCGGTGCCCGACGACACGGTGATGTACGGCCTCAGCGCCGAGGGTGTCGCCATCGCTGTTCGCCGGGCACTCGCCAAGGCCACCGACTGGGCCGACTTCGCATGGCAATTGATCCACGAGGCCCCCCAGCCCCCCGCCCTGCACATGGCGCTCGACCAGGTCCTCACCGAGGAGGTCGCCGCAGGCCATCGCTCCCCGACCCTGCGCGTCTGGGAATGGGGCGCCCCCGCGGTCATCATCGGCAGCTTCCAGTCCCTGCGGAACGAGGTCGACCCCGAAGGCGCAGCCCGGCATGGCATCGAGGTCGTACGACGCGTTTCCGGCGGAGGGGCCATGTTCGTGGAGAGCGGGAATACGATCACCTACTCGCTCAGCGCCCCGGCGTCCCTCGTATCGGGCCTGTCTTTCGCCGACTCCTACGCGTACCTCGACGAGTGGGTGCTCGGCGCGCTGGGCGACATGGGTATCAAAGCGTGGTATCAGCCGCTCAACGACATCGCCACCGACGCGGGCAAGGTCGCCGGTGCGGCGCAGAAGCGGATGGTCGGCCCCGACGGCCACATCGGAGCCGTGCTGCACCACGTGACCATGTCCTACGACATCGACGTCGACAAGATGCTCGACGTCCTCCGCATCGGCAAGGAGAAGATGTCCGACAAGGGCACCAAGAGCGCCAAGAAGCGCGTCGACCCGCTCCGCCGCCAGACCGGCCTCGACCGCGAAACCGTCATCGACCGCATGATCGACTCCTTCCGCACCCGCTACGGCCTCACCCAAGGCCACGTCACCACCGACGAAATGGCCCGCGCGGAACACCTCGCCACCACCAAGTTCACCAGCCCCGAATGGACCGCCCGCATCCCCTGACCCCACCGGTTCGGCCCGCGAGGGGAGTCCGGGCTGCCGCCTTGGCTAATCTGCACGGATGACCACCGACCTGACCCTGCTGCCGCGTGTCGCCTATCGCGGACAGGAGGTCACCGCGCCCCGGATCCGCGGCCTCCTCGCGCTGCTCGCGGGCGACTTGCGCACCGGCTGCGGCACCGAGCGGCTGGTGGCGGGGCTGTGGCCGGACGAGTTGCCGGAGCGGCCGGGAAAGGCGGTGCAGGTCCTCGTGTCCAGGGCGCGGGCGCAGCTGGGCGCCGACGTCCTCGCAAGCACACCGACCGGATACCGGCTCGCCCTCGCCGAGGACCAGGTCGACAGCTCAGCCCTGCTGCTGCACGCCGCCGCGAGCGCGGACCGGGCCAGGGCCGGGGACCACGCGGGTTCGCTGGCCGCGGCCGAGGCCGGACTCGCGCTGTGGGAGGGCACCCCTGACGGGGCCGGCGGGCCCGGCGAAAGCACAGACCCCGTAGCCGCGTTGCGCACCGAGCGCGCCCCCGTCCGCGGCACGCTCATACGCGCGCGGGCGCTCGCGCTCGCCCGGCTGGGGCGGCACGCGGAGGCGGCCGGGCCGCTGGCCGTGGCCGCCTCGGAGCATCCGCGCGACGAGGAGGTGCTCGCCGAGCTGCTGCGCGGCGAGGCGGCGACGACGGGCCCGTCCGCCGCGCTGACGCGGTACGAGACGTACCGCCGTGAGCTGCGCGAGACGCTCGGCACGGATCCGGGCGCCGGGCTCAAGGCCGTACAGCGGGAGCTGCTGCGCGGCGAGGCGCCCGTGGTCCGGCGCGGCGTGCCGCACGAGCCGAACCCGCTGCTGGGACGGGACGAGGACATCGCGGCGGTGGAGCGGCTGCTGCGCGCCTCCCGCGCCGTCACCGTCGTCGGCCCCGGCGGCCTCGGCAAGACCCGGCTCGCGCACGCCGTCAGCCGCCAATGGGGTCTCCCCTGCTCGAGCGAAGCCGAGAGCTTGGGGAACGAGCAGCGCGTGGTGTATTTCGTGCCCCTCGCCGGCGTCCCCGTGGACGAGGACGTGGCCGCGGAGGTGGCCTCCGCGCTCGGTGCGGGCGAGGGGCGGCCGGCCGCCATGAGCGGCCATGCCCCGGCCGACCCGGTGTCCGGCATCCTCGGTGCGCTCGGCTCCGGGCCCGCGCTGCTGGTCCTCGACAACTGCGAGCAGGTCATCCGGGGCGCCGCCGACCTCGTACAGGCCCTGGTCTCGTCCTCGAAGGACCTGCGGGTGCTCGCCACCAGCCGGGCCCCACTGGGCCTCACGTCGGAGGCCGTGTACGCGCTGCCGGAGCTCCACCCCGCCACCTCGGCCGAGCTGTTCACGCAGCGGGCCCGGGCCGCCCGGCCCGGCGTGGAGCTGCCGCCGGACGCGGTGGGCGAGCTGTGCCGCCACCTCGACGGGCTGCCGCTCGCCGTGGAGTTGGCAGCGGCGCGGGTGCGGGTGTTGTCGGTGCCGGAGATCGCCCGCCGCCTCGGTGACCGGTTCGCGCTGCTGCGCGGCGGGGCGCGGGACGCACCGGAGCGCCACCGCACGCTGCACGCCGTCGTGGAGTGGAGCTGGAACCTGCTCGCTGAGGACGCCAGGGCGGCGCTGCGCACGCTGTCCGTCTTCCCCGGTGGCTTCGCCGGCGAGGCGGCGGAGCAGGTGCTCGGTGAGGATGCGCTGCTTGTGCTGGAGCAGTTGGCCGGTCAGTCGCTGCTCACCGTCGCCGACACCCCGGCCGGCATCCGGTTCCGGATGCTGGAGACCGTACGGGAGTTCTGCGCGGCCAGGCGCACGGAGGCGGGCGAGGACGAGGAGGCCGTCGCCCAATTCCTGGCCTGGGCACGGGACTTCGGGGTCGCGTACCACGGCTGGTTCTTCGGCTCGGAACCTTCCCCAGGCTCTCGGCTCCGCTCCCCCATTGCCGCCTGGGAGCGGATCAGGGCCGAGCAGGACAACCTCGTGCTGGCCCTGCGGCACGCCCTGGCCCGCGACGACGGCCCCGCCATCGCCGCTCTCACCGCCGTCCTGGCCGCCCTGTGGTCCACCGGCTCCAACTACCCCCGCCTCGCCGCCCTCGCCACGGACACCGGCCCGCCGCTGTCGCACTACCACCCCGAGCCCGAGTACGTCGAAGTCGCCCGCGCCGCAGCGGTGTTGTGCACGGCGAGCCTGTTCATGGGCTACGGCCCGCGCGCCGGACGCCACCTCGTCACCCTCCGGCGGCTGCCCCCGGCCCCGCCGGACACGCTGCCGCGGGCCATCGGGGTCGTGCTGAGCGCGGTCCCCGAGATGCTGCCTCCCGGCTACGACGTGCTGCGCGAACTCAGCGACAGCGAGCAGCCGCTGCTCGCCGGCACCGCGGAGTACATCGCCACCCTCGTCTGGGAGTCCGAGCACGACATAGACCGCGCGCTCGCCTCCGCTCGCCGGATGATCGCCGCACTGGCACCGGTCGACAACCCGTTCCTGCAAGTCATCGGCCACGCCCGGCTGGGCGAGCTGTGCTTGCAGACGGAGCAGGGCGAGGCCGCGTACGAGCACCTCAAGGCGGCGCTCGAGGCGCTGCCGCGGCTCGGCGACGAGCAGGACTCCATCGGCGTCCGCTGGGGCCTCGTCCTCGCCTGCCTGCATCGTGGCGACCCCGACGAGGCCGAGTACTGGCTGCGGCAGGCGGAAGGCGACAACCCGCAGCAGGACGCCTTCTCGAACCTCGACCTCGGCAGCAGCCGCGCCGAGATCGCGCTGACCCGCGGACTGACGGAGGTCGGACTCGGCCTGTGGCGCGGCGCCGTGGAACGGATGCCCGAGGCCGGCCCGACGCACAGCACCGACACCGACCCCTTCTTCGACCGGTGGGCGCTACAGCTCCAGTCGGCGGCGGTGACGGCGCACGCGCACGCCGGCCGTCTCGAACTGGTCGCAGGGCTGGCCGACCGGCTGCGGCAGCGGCTGCGGACCCTGCTGTCCGGCCCGTCCCCCTCGCCCATGGAGCTCCCTGTGTTCGGGACGGCGCTGCACGCGCTCGGCATGGCGGGGCTCGCGTCCGGCCGACGTGACCCCGACCCCGCCCCCGACCCCGCCGCTGCTGCCGCCGCCGTACGGATGATCGCGCTGGCTGAACGGCTGCGTGTGCTGCGCGACTTCCAGCCGACGATGTCGGCGGACCGCGCCCGGACGGCGGCCCGGAACGCCGACAGGGCGGCGTACGCCGACGCGGTGTCGGAGTACGCCGCCCTGGGGCGGGACGAGTTGCGGGAGGCAGCCCGCGCTGTCATGGCGGTTACTTCGGGTCGCGGTTGAACAACGACGTCGACCAGCGGTAGCCGAGCGCGGTCAGACCGACGCACCAGACGATCGCGATCCACCCGTCGTTGCCGATCTCGGTGCCGAGCAGCAGGCCGCGCAGGGTCTCGATGGCGGGGGTGAACGGCTGGTAGTCGGCGATCGGCTGGAACCAGCCCGGCATCGTGTCGGCCGGGATGAAGGCGCTGGAGATGAGCGGGAGGAGGATCAGCGGCATGGCCATGTTGCCGGCCGCCTCGGGGTTCGGGCTGGCCATGCCCATCCCGACCGCGATCCAGGTGAGCGCCAGGGCGAACAGCGCGACCAGCCCGAACGCCGCCAGCCACTCCAGGACCGTGGCGTCCGTGGACCGGAAGCCCATGGCCAGGGCGACGGCGCCCACGAGAACCACGCTCATCACGCACTGCAACACGGTGCCGACGACATGCCCGACGAGCACGGAGCCGCGGTAGACCGCCATCGTACGGAAGCGGGCGATGAGGCCCTGGGTCATGTCCATGGAGACGGACACCGCGGCCCCGATCACGGTGCTGCCGATGGTCATCATCAGCAGGCCCGGGACGATGTAGGCGATGTACTCGGAGCGGTCCGCGCCGCCGCCGCCGATGCCCGCGCTCATCACGTCTCCGAAGATGTAGACGAAGAGCAGCAGCATCATGATCGGCGTGAGCAGCAGGTTCAGGGTTCCGGACGGGTAGCGCCACGCGTGCAGCAGATTGCGGCGCAGCATCGTGTTCGAGTCGCGGACGGCGAGGGAGATCCGGGTCGGGCGGGTGGGGGCCATAGGGGCACTCATCGGACGTTCTCCTTGGGCTGGTTGGGGATGTTGGCCGGGCCGGTCAGGGCGAAGAACACGTCGTCGAGGTCGGGGGTGTGCACGGTGAGTTCGTCGGCCTCGATGCCGGCGGAGTCCAGCCAGTCGAGGATGGCGCGCAGCTCGCGCTGGCTGCCGTCGCTGGGGATCTGTAGCGACAGTGCCTCGTCGTCCCTGGTGACCTCGCGCAGGGCGACGGCGGCGGACTGGTACGCGGCCGGGTCGGTGAACCGCAGCCGCACGTGGCCGCCCGGGATGAGCCGCTTCAGCTCGTTGGCACTCCCCTCGGCGGCGATCTTGCCGTCGCTCAGCACCGCGATACGGTCTGCGAGCTCGTCGGCCTCCTCCAGATACTGAGTGGTGAGGAAGACGGTGACGCCGCCGGAGACGAGCTCGCGGATGATCTGCCACATGTTGTGGCGGGAGCGCGGGTCGAGGCCGGTGGTCGGCTCGTCGAGGAAGATGATCCGCGGGTTGCCGACCAGCGTCATGGCGAGGTCGAGGCGGCGCTTCATGCCGCCGGAGTAGGTGGAGGCGGGCTTCTTCGCGGCCTCGGTGAGGTCGAAGCGCTCAAGGAGTTCGGCGGCGGTGCGGCGGCCTTCGCTGCGGGAGAGGTGGTGCAGGTCCGCCAGGAGGAGCATGTTCTCCTCACCGGTGATCAGGCCGTCGACTGCGGAGAACTGCCCGGTGACGCCGATCGCGGCCCGCACGGCCTGCGGGTCGGCGGCCAGGTCGTGGCCGCCGACGTGCAGGTCGCCGGCGTCGGCGGTGATGAGGGTGGAGAGGATCTTGACGGCCGTGGTCTTGCCGGCGCCGTTGGGGCCCAGGAGGGAGAAAACCGTACTCTGCGGCACGGCCAGGTCGATGCCGTCGAGGACCTTTTTCTCGCCGTAGGCCTTGTGCAGCCCCTTGGCTGCGATGGCGGGTGCGTTCGATGTCGTTGTCATGCCCCACAACTTGCAGCGGGGCGGTTTCAGCGCGGATTCAGCACGGTTTCAGCGCCCTGGAACCGAGCGGCGCAGGACAGTCCTTCCGTGGTCCATGTTCAGCCCTGAAGCACGAGAGCACCTCGTCGACCGCGCGAGGACTGGGTCCTCCCGGCACCCGCCCTGCTCCGAACACGTCCTCGCTCTCCGCCGTATGCCCCAGTGCCCCTCCCGGCAAGCTTCGCCCGGTCACGGCACTAGTGCCGTGACCGGCAATGTTTGCCCGTCAAGGAGCGTCGTCGTGGGGGCACCGCCCGCCCGCCCGCGCGAGCGGAGCCGAGCGTGGGGGAGCGTGCGATCGCAAGGCGGCCGGAAGCCCTTGATCGGGGTCTCCCCCGCTCTGGGGGCACCTCCCGGCCGAAGGCCGGGGGAGAAGCTGAGAGCTTGGGGAAGGAGCTACCAGGGCTTTTGGCCAACGCCGCTGGGGGCACCCCCTGCTCGGAGAGCTCGGGGGAGTGCGTGCCGGACGACGCGACGGGGCAAAGCTTGCCGGGAGGGGCACTATCTGGAGCAGCGTCTTGTCGGCGTCGGTGCGAGGTGTTCAGGAGACCGGTGCGGCGAAGTAGTCGCCGTGCTCCAGGTCGTCGAGCAGTGTCGGGTGGATGGGCGACCAGCCGAGCAGCTCCTGCGTGTAAGAGCTGGAGACGGGCGCGTCGAAGCCGTAGACCGTGGCCATGAACGGGCTTGCGAAGTGCGCGGCAGCCTCGTCCGGGGCCAGCGAGACCGCGGGCAGACCGAGGCCTTGAGCGATCGTCTCCGCGACGCTCTTCAGGGTGACGCCGCTTTCGGCCACTCCGTGCAGCACGCTGCCTGCGGGAGCCTTCTCCAACGCCAGGCGGAACAGCATCGCGGCGTCGAGCCGATGCACCGCAGGCCATCGGTTGCCGCCTTCGCCGACGTAGGCCGACACGCCGGTCCTTCGTGCGGTGGCGACGAGCATGCCGATGAAGCCGTAGTCCCCGGGGCCGTGGACGGTAGGAGCGAGCCGGACCAGGCTCGCGCGTACTCCCTGGGCGGCGAAGCCCAGGCAGGCACGCTCGCCCGGGATCCGGAAGCCGGCGATCCCGGCCGGGTCGGGCTCGTCCTTCTCGGTGCTCTCCCGGTCGGCGGGCATGACCAGCGTGCCGGAGGTGCTGACGAACGGCTTGCCCGAGCGCTCCAACGCCTGGCCGAGCGTCTCGATCGCGGTCCGGTCGCGCCTCATCATGTCGTCCGGGTCGGCGAAGTCGCCGCCGAAGGCCATGTGCAGGACGCCGTCGGCGGCTTCGGCGCCGCTCCGCAGACTGTCGAGGTCGTCCAGGGAGCCGCGGTGCGGTGTGGCGCCCAGCGACTCCAGCCGGGCGGCGGCGGCGTCCGAGCGCGCCAGACCGGTGACGGTGTGACCGGCCGCGACGAGCTCAGCGACGACGGTGGGGCCGGTCAGGCCGGAACCACCGGTAACGAAGACATGCATGAATACTCTCCCACTTGACGCCAGTTGCCGGCGCCATCTGTAGCGCCAGTCACTGACTCTACAGGTAATGCCAGTCACTGGCGCAACGTGGCGTCGGTGACTGAAACCTGCGATAGCCTCGGGGGGTGCCACGGAGCGGAGCAGAAGCGCGTCGCCGCCTTCAGCAGGCGGCCCTGGACCTGTATCGGGAACAGGGGTTCGACCAGACCACCACGGCGGAGATCGCCGGACGGGCCGGTGTCAACGAGCGCACGTTCTTCCGGCACTTCCCCGACAAGCGCGAGGTGCTCTTCGACGGCGAAGCCGCCCTACGCGCCGCGCTGACGCAGGCGGTGGCCGAAGCGCCCGATGGTCTGCAACCGCTCGAAATACTGCTCTGCGCCTTCCGCGAAGCCGGGCGGATCCTTGAGGAGAACCGCCCGTTCTCCGAACCACGGCTGGAAGTCATCGCCAAGACTCCAGCGCTCCGCGAACGCGAGTTGGCCAAGGCCGCGTCGCTCACCGAAGCGGTGGCGGAGGCGCTGCGGCAGCGCGATGTCGCCGACCGGCTGGCCGACCTGGCCGCTCGGACCGGCTGGGCCGCCTTTCACCAAGCGGCCCAAGCCTGGATCGAAGACCCCTCACAGAGCTTGGCCGCGCATCTCTCCCGAGCCTTCGACGATCTGCGCGCCCTCTCCGCGACCGCCCTGCTGACGAAGGCGGACGCCGAAGGCTGATACGGCATCACCCGCCGTCACCGATCGGCACGACTGGGCCGCGTACCGCCGTCGGGAAAGACCTGGCAGCGCCCGACGCGGGCCGAAGCCACGTCACTCCCGCCGAGCCGGCCCGCGCCGGAGAGCTCCTTCCGGGCT
The DNA here is from genome assembly GCF_035917675.1 of Streptomyces sp. NBC_01775. NCBI lineage: Bacteria > Bacillati > Actinomycetota > Actinomycetes > Kitasatosporales > Streptomycetaceae > Streptomyces > Streptomyces sp. NBC_01775. Next base: position 1,975,910 of record NZ_CP109104.1, read on the forward strand.
CGTGACTCCGCCCGGTGCGCAGCCAGGTTCCCCGTGGAGGTGAAATGCCAGGTCAGGACATGGGAACCAAGTGAACCCTCACTCGAACGGTCGCGTTCGTGTGCGACTCGCGAAGGAGGATCGCACGCTTGAGCCCATGAGAGCTGGCAAAGCGGCGCTCGCGGTCGCGACCATCACGCCACTGACACTGCTGATGCTCGGCACCGTCTCCATCCAAGAGACAGCGCCGGCAGTGGCACGGGCCGACGCCCCGGAACGCCGAGCCGCTCCCCGCCCGCACATCGTCTCCCGGCCCGAATGGGGCGCCGACGACGAGGCGGTGCGCGAGCGGCGGCCCCCGTACGCCCACGGGGTGCGCGCCGTCTTCATCCACCACACCAATCACCCCAACGAGTACGACTGCGACAACGTCCCCGGCATGTTGCGAGCACTACAGGCCGACCACATTCAGCGTGGGTGGGACGACGTCGGCTACAACTTCATCGTCGATCGCTGCGGCACCATCTACGAGGGCCGACGCGGCGCGATGGGGCACGCGGTCAAGGGGGCCCACACCAAGGGCTTCAACACCCACAGCCTCGGCATAGCGGCGCTCGGTACCTTCGACGAAGGCGTGAAAGTGCCCAAAGCGATGTTGAAGTCGATCGCCGCGGTGACCGCGTGGAAACTCCGCCCCGGTATCAATCCGCGGGGCCGCACGAAAATGACCTCGACGAGCGACGAGAGCCGCTATCCGCGGGGCGACAAGGCGAAGTTCAACGTCATATCCGGCCACCGCGACGCCTACGACACCGACTGCCCCGGCAAGGCTCTGTACAAGAAACTCCCGCTACTGAGGAAAATGGTCGCCAACGCGGTGCGACACCACAGCCACGGGAAGGCCGGCAAGCACATCTGACCCGGACGGCGGTGCCAACGCGGCGGCGGCCGGCAAAGCCGGCCGCCGCCGCGTTCCGCTTGCCCGACGGGCCGCGTTACGCGAGCGTCCTCAGACGTGCTCCATCCCTCTCTCCGCACCGCTTCGCCCCCTGCCCCGGACCCACACGAGCAGGATGAGCGCCGTCAGGGCGGAGACGGCCTGGGCGACCGCGATGACGTTCTTGTCGGTGAACCACAGGGGCTCGTACATATCGGGGAACGGCCCGAGCACCCCGATGTCGAAGTAGCGGTAGATCAGCAGCAAAGCCAGTCCGCCCAGAGAGACGGCCAGCGCGAACGTATCGGCCGGCCTGCTGCGCCACACCAGGACGAGGAGGGCGGCCAGGGCGGCCAGCGCGGCCTCCAGGCGGAACAGCGTGCCCTGGCTGATCGATTCGGTCACCACGTCGTACTGGTCGGCGAGACGTGCGTGGACCTGCGCGTTCACCGCGAGACCTGCCGCGGTCACGATGCGCAGCACGGCCTGCACCGGGGTGATTCTTCCGGTGCAGGGGAGGGGCCGAAGAGGCGGGTGAGATCGCATGGGGCACTCCACGGGGGGAATCGGCCGATGTCCGGGACCCCGCGCCGTCGGCCGCCCGCCGACGGAGGAGACGGACAGCGAAGAGGTGGACAGCGCAGGAGGCACGGACAGCCGCGACGGGCAGGGGTGGGCGCGGGCCGAGCCGGGCGGGACGGGGTGGGGCGGCGTGGGCCGGGGCCCACGCCCCGGCCCACGCCCGGTGAGGGCCCGACCGGTGGGCGATCCACTCGATGAGCGGGTCCACCCGGTGGCCGGGTCCACCCGGTGAGCGGGTCAGTATCCGCCGTTGCCCTTGCTCTTGCTCGGTGAGGACTTGCCCTTGTGCGAACGCTTGTGGAGGACCGCCTTCCCGTGCGGGTCCACCACGTACCACTTGCCGCCGAACTGGTCGAGGCCCTCGCCGTTGATCTGTCCGGCCTTCTTGTCCTCATGGAAGCGGTAGAGCGGGTGGCCGTGATAGGTGACCTGCTTCTGCCCCTTGTCCCGGCTCGACGTCGACACCAGGGACTTCATGGCGCCCTTCTTGGCCTTGGGCTTGTCCGCCGTCATGGGCGGCCATTCCTTCGCGCAACTGCCCAGGCAGGTCGACTTCTTGGACGTGTCCTTCTTGAAGAGGTAGAGCGTCCTGCCCTTTCCGTCCACCAGTATCTTTCCGTACTTCGTCTTCTTGACCTTCACCGTCTTCGCCGCGGACGAGGCCTTCTTCTCCGGTATCGTCGTCACCCTCGTGCCCGTGGGGGCTTCGGTGGCGAACGAGGAACCGGCCGTGATCCCGGTGAACACGACGGCGGTGACCAGCGGGACCGCAGTCCTGATGAATTTACCCATGAGACTTCCCCTCGATCGGCCGCTCGGCGCGGCCAGACATGGTGTGGCGCTGCACGCTCCACGGGACTATGTGTTCGAGTCCGAGGCGATCCGGCTATGGCATTCGGGTGACTTCCGCCGTTCGAGGAGTGCCCCTGTGTGTTCGGTCCAGGTGTCGGGGCGGGCCGGGGCCACTTCCCGCGGTGGCGCGCCGTTCTCCCCGGCTCAGGCTCGGGCGCCGCCGTCGACGCGCAGGACCGTGCCGGTCACGTAGGAGGAGCGGTCGCTCAGCAGCCAGGCGGCGGCCTGTGCGATTTCTTCGGGGTCGGCCGCGCGGCCGAGCGGGGTGCGCGCCTTGAGGCGCTTGACGAGTCCGGGCGACTCCGCTTCCCAGGTACGGATCATCTCGGTCGCCGTGTGGCCGGGCGCGATGGCGTTGACGCGGATGCCTTCGGGGCCGTAGGTGATGGCAGCCGACTCGGTGAGGCTGTTGACCGCGCGCTTCATCGCACCGTAGACGGGCAGCTCGGGGTTGCCCCTCAGACTGCCGACGCTGGAGTTGTTGACGATGGCGCCCGTCCCGGCGGTGGTCCGGATGGCGGCGACCTCGGCGGCCATGGCCAGCCACGGTCCCTTGAGGTTCACGGCGTAGACGTGGTCGAAGTCGGCCTCCCGCACCTGGTCCATCGGGCCGGGCGGCACGAACGTCGCGCCGTTGTTGAAGGCGACGTCGAGGCGGCCGTACAGGTCCGTGGCGCGGTCGACGGCGGCGCGCACACTGGCCGCGTCGGCCAGATCGCACACCACGTGGTCGGCGATGCCGCCCGCCGCCCGGACCTCCTGGGTCACCGCCTTCAACTGCGCCTGCGTCCGGGCCGCGAGCAGGACCCGGGCGCCCTCCCGCGCGAACAGCCGCGCCGCGGCGGCGCCGATACCGCGACCGGCACCGGTGATGAAGGCGATCTTGCCGGCCAGCAGGCCCGGCGCCGCGGGGGCTGCGGGGGTGGTGGATGTGTCGGTGGTCGGTGTGTTGTCCATGGCGGCGAGCCTGCACCCGTCCGCAGGGCCGATCCAGGCACTGGCGGTGCCTGGATCGACCCTGCGGCACCCGCGCACACTGGGGATGTGGACAGACGAGAAGTGGCGGCCTTCCTGCGCAGCCGGCGCGAGCGGATCGCCCCCGCCGACGTGGGGCTGCCCGCCGGGCCCCGGCGCCGCACCCCGGGGCTGCGCCGCGAGGAGGTGGCGCAGCTGGCGTTCATCTCGACGGAGTACTACACGCGGCTGGAGCAGGCCCGCGGCCCACGGCCGTCCCGCGAGGTGCTGGCCGGGCTGGCGCGGGCCCTGCGCCTGCCGGACGCCGAGCGCGACCACCTCCATCACCTGGCGGGCGCACCGCCCGGCCCCCGCCCCGGGCCCTCGCGCGAGGTACGGCAGAGCATCCTCGACCTGCTGCACCGGCTGCCGCAGGCCGCCGCCACGGTGACGTCCGCGACGTTCGAGGTGCTTGCCTGGAACGATCTCGCGGCGGCCCTCATGGAGGACTTCTCCGCCCTGCCGCCGCGCGACCGCAACTTTGTGCGCCGTGTCTTCCTCGGGCCTTACCCCCAAGGGCGGCGGCTGTACGGGGTGTCGGACGCGGACGCTTTCGCCCGCGTCTCGACCCAGCGCCTGCGCGCCGCCGCCGCCCGCTACCCCGAGCTGACCGAGATGGTGGGCGAACTCCTCGCCGGGAGTGAGGAGTTCGCGCGCCTGTGGGCGTCGCACGACGTGGCGGCGGAGCCCACTTTGCGCAAGACCTTCCAGCACCCGCTGGTCGGCCCGGTCACCGTCAACTGCGACGTCGGAGCACTCGCAGCACACGTTCGCTCATGTGCGCGATCTGCCGGGCTCGTTGGAGAGCCTCGGCGTGGATCCCGTCGGCCTCGACATGGTCGCCTTCACCCATCTCCATGGCGACCACACCGGCTGGGCCCGGCCCGACGCGGCCGACGACGGCCACGGGCTGTTCCCGAAGGCCCGTTGGATGGTCGGGGAAGGCGAGCTGACAGCGGCCGGCCTGACCCTCGCCGGCGGGAGCACACGGACCACGGCCGTGGCGGACGGCACCGAGATCGCCGAGGGCATCCGCGCCTGGCCCCTCCCCGGTCACACCCCCGGGCACACGGCCTGGGTACTCGGCCCGGGGACGGCCGGGAGGTCGTGGCCTTCGGTGACGCCATGCACTCCCCCGTCCAGACCCAGCACCCGGACTGGGACGTGGTGCTCGACGGTCACCGCGACGAGGCCGAACGCTCGCGGCGCCTGCTCGTGGAGCACCTGGCCCGGGAGGGGGTCTACGGCTTCGGGGTCCACTTCGCCGATCAGCAGCTGGGCACCGTCGACGGCGCGGGCCGCTGGCGCCCCTGGGCGGACGAGACCGACGCGGCGTCCTGAGCACGGCGCCGGCAGGGGGCGTTGGCCGTGGGCGCGGCCGTGGGCGCGGTCACGATTTCGTTCCCACCGCGAGGTAGAGCACGGCCGTGGACTTGATCGGAATCATGCGCACTTCCTCGCGGCGCCGGAGGAGGTAGCGCATTCCGTCGCGGAAGTGCGGGCGCAGGCCGAGCAGTTCGAGTTCCACGCCGTGTGTCCGCGCGGCCCGGGTGAGCCGTTCGCGGTTGACGAAGAGGCGGTGGTCGTGGGTGCCGCGCGGTGGCCTGCCGGGAAGAGGGAGGTTCTCGGCCAGCGTGATGCCGGCCAGCCGGGCCAGCCTGGTGTCGGCGATGGTGTCGAGGATCAGCGTGCCGCCGGGGCGCAGGACCCGGCACAGCTCCCGGACCACCGCGTAGGGGTCTGCCACATGTTCGAGGCACTGTCCCGCGGTGACCACGTCGACCGACTCGTCCGCCACCGGGAGTCTCGTGATGTCGGCCTGCGCGACCGCGTCGAAGCCGTGCCGGCGGGCCTCGCGGAGGCCCATGACCGACAGGTCCATGCCGAGTACGCGGTACCCCTTGCCGGCCAGGTGCGGGCCGAACAGTCCGCCGCCGCAGGCGACGTCCAGCAAGGTCGCGTGCGCGTTCCCGGGGGCCGGGACGAACCCGGCGCGGGCCCGCGCGATCCAGCCCAGGGGTGCGAGGGATCCGCGCGGGTCCCACCACTGGTCGGCGAGAGCGTCGTAATCGGCGATGAAATCACTGCGGAGCTTCGACATGACCACCATCCGGCGCGTACGGAAGCCAAGCCTGGCCTGAAGTGCCTGACCCGCCGGATCGAGGATCAAGGATCAAGCCTGCTTGAGCTGCGGAACTACTTGCTCCGCGAACAACGCCAGGGAGGTCCGCGCGGTTTCGGGTGCGTTCCCGAGAAGTGGAACCGGGCGCCGGCACCCCGGCCGGCCTTGTTGTCACAGAGGGCGGCGCCATACTTCCGGCATGCTGCTTCCTCTCACCGTGACCACGGAATCCGGGCCCGAACGACAGGGCGTGAGCGCCGAGGAGCTGGCCGCGCTGCTGGCCGGACTCGGCGGCCAGGGCGACCACTTCGTCTCCGCCCGGCACACATCTCCCCCAGCCGCGTCCGGCGGCTGGCTGCGCGTGCTGCGGGCCGGCAGCGGCCCCTTCGAGCTGGAGCGGGAAGAGGCCCCCGGCGACGGCGACGGCGACGGTGCCGTGGCCGGGGGCCCGGGTGAGCGGCGCACCGCGCGGGTGGAGACGGCTCGGGAGGCCGCCGCGCTGTTCTCCTCCTGGGCGGCGGGCGAGGACGGCTGGGACGCGGGCATACGCTGGCAGCCCGTCGACCACGCCACCCCTCAGTTGTCTCCCCATGTGCGGGAGGAGGCCGAGGAGTTGGCGCGCGAGCTGGTGCACGCCGGGTTCGACGGCCGCACCCGGATCGCCGCGGACCTGCTGACCGTGCTCGGCGAGGGCCGCTCCGAGCCGCGTGGCCCCTCGGCGGCGGAGGCGCGCGGCATCACCGACCAGGTGTGGGACGCCCGGCTCGCCGAGCAGCGCGAGTGGCCGGAGACCACCGAGGCGGACAGGGTGGAGCGGGCCTTCGAGGCGATGGCCGGTGCGGGAGTCACCGCCCGTATGCACTTCCAGTGCTGTATGCCCTGCGCGGTCGGCGCCGTCGAGGACGAACGGGCAGAGGGCGAGGACGGCTTCGCGTTCTTCCACGTCCAGGACACGGACGCGGCGGTGGAAGGCCGTGGCCTCTTCATCAGCTTCGGCTCCTACGACGGCGACCCGGCACGGGAAGCGCTCATAGCCGACCGTGTCACCGAGGCGCTGCGGCACGAAGGGCTCCCCGTCCACACCGTCGGCGACCCCGAGGGCATCATCCACCTCCACCCGCTGCGGTGGCGCAAGCGGCTGCCGACGGAGGCGCCCGCCGGCCGCTGACCGTACCCCTCGCCGGGCGGGCCTCCCCCCGTGTGAGGCGCGCCCGTCCCGCGCCCTGCCGTCAGCCCCCGTTCGATCAGCGCCCGTGCGGTCGGCGGAAGTCCTCCGCGTGGTCCGCCACCCAGTCGCGGTAGGTGCGCCCGGGGCGGCCCGCCAGGGCTTCGAAGCCGGGGGCCACCGTCTCGGGTTCGGCTTCCATCCGGGCGTGGGCGTCGAGGATGCCGGTGGCGTAGTGGGGCGGGAGGCCGGTGGCGACCAGCTCGGCGTGGGCCTCGTCGCGGGGCAGCTCCTCGGCCTTCAGGGGCCGCCCGAGGACCTCGCCGATGATGCGCACCTGTTCGGCCTGGGTGAGCACTTCGGGCCCGCTCATCGTGGGTGCGGTGCCGACGAGTTCGTCGGTGAGGAGGGCGCGGACGGCGACGGCCGCGATGTCGGCCTCGTGGATGAGGGAGCGCCCGGCGCGCGGGGAGGCCATCCGCACGACCTCGCCCGCGCGGACCTGCGGGGCCCATCCCAGGGTGTTGGCCGCGAAGCCGCCGGGCCGCAGCAGGGTCCACTCGGCGCCGGAGCCCCGCACGAGCCGTTCCAGGGTGGTGTGGTTGCCGATGATGCCGGGCTCGGGCTCGGTGGTGTCGGTGCCGGTCAGGCCCTCGGGCACACCCCACGCGGAGAGGTAGACGACGCGGCGCGCGTGCTCCGCCAGCGTGGCGACGGCGGCGCGGGCCGCCCCGGTGCCTTCGAGGGGCCACATCAGAAAGACGGACCCGACGCCGTCGAGCGCGGCCCGCAGACTCGCGGTGTCGCCCAGATCCCCGGCGACGGCCTCCACTCCCCCGGGCAGCCGGGCCTTGGCGGGGTCGCGGACGAGGGCCCGTACGGGGGCGCCCGCCTCGGCGAGCTGCGCCGCCACCTGTCCGCCGACGTTGCCTGTCGCTCCAGTCACCAGAATCACGGCCGTCACCCTTTTCCGTTCGAATGCGTTTCATGTGCGGGTCTCGTATGCCGTCACGTGCGTCCGCTGTGCGCGTCCGCGTGCGTTCTTCGGCGTGCGGATCCACTCTGCGAGTTGAAGTGAGGTTCAAGTCAACCGCCGCGCCCCGGTCGGCCCCACGCTCCGGCGCCGGACGGCCCCGCACTCCAATGGCCGCTCCCCGTTGCCCACCACCGCCCGCGCGCGCAGGCTGGACGGCATGATCCCGGCGAACACGACAGGCACGGGCGGCACGACGGTGGTCTACGGGGCCGACCCGGAGGGACCGTCGCCGGGGCCTCCCGTCCTCGACGTCTACGCCGACCTGCGCTGTCCGTACTGCAAGCGCATGGAGAACGCGCTCGGCGCCACGATGCGGCAGCTCGCGGACGACGGGGACGTGGTGCTGCACTACCACTTCGCGACGTTCCTGGACGAGACACTCGGCGGCCACGGCTCGCACCGCGCGCTCAACGCGCTCGGCGCCGCCGCCAACAGGGGACAGCGCCAGTTCATGGCCTACCTGCGCACCCTCTACCGCAACCAGCCGCACGAGCACAACGACGGCTTCGCCGAGCCGCGCACGCTGATGGGCCTGGCCAACGATGTGGAGGGGCTGCGCGACCCGGCGTTCGAGGCCCAGGTGCTGGAGTCGGCGTTCCACGAGTGGGTGGAGCGGGTCGGCCGCGCGTTCTACGAGAGCGGGGTCGCGGCGACGCCGACAGTGCTGTTCGAGGACCGTCCGGTCGCTGTCCTCGACGGTAGGGGCCACGCTGTACATCCCGAGGAGTTCACCGCGCAGATCCACGCGACCGCATGAGTTCGACCAGTCCGAGTCAGGGAGCAGCAGGCATGGGCGAGACCAAGGACGAGGCCCGGGACCAGCGTGTCGAGATCACCGACAACCCCGCCGAGGGCCGCTACGAGGCCCGCATCGACGGGGCCCTGGCCGGGGTCGCGCAGTATCTCCGCGCCCCGGGAGTGGTGGCGCTGACCCACACCGAGGTGGAGCCGGACTACGAGGGCAGGGGCGTGGGCGGGGCGCTCTCCCGTGCGGTGCTGGAGTCGGCACGGGAGGCGGGCGACAAGGTCGCGCCGGTCTGCCCCTTCTTCGCGGGCTGGGTGCGCAAGCACCCGGACTACCAGTCGCTGATCTTCGAAAAGAACGAGAGCTGAGGGCGGCGTCCCGTACCCGCCGCCCCCGTACTCCCGTCAGGCCGGCGCGCCCAGAGCCGGGATCACCCCTGACCCGTAGGCGTCGATGGCCCGCTCCTTCGCGTCGTGCATCGCGTACAGCGCGAACTGGTCGACGCCCAGCTCCGCCAGCTCCCGCAGCCGCGCGACGTGGGCCTGTTCGGGGCCGATGAGGCAGAAGCGGTCGATGATGTCGTCGGGCACGAAGGCCGTGTCGGGGTTGCCGGCGCGGCCGTGGTGGGCGTAGTCGTAGCCGTCGCGCTCCTTGATGTAGGAGGTGAGCGCGGCGGGCACCGCGTCGGAGTGCTCGCCGTAGCGGGCGACGAGGTCGGCGACGTGGTTGCCGACCATGCCGCCGAACCAGCGGCACTGCTCGCGCGCGTGCGCGAGCGCCTCCGGCGTGTCCTCGCACACGTACGCGGGCGCGGCCACACAGATGGTGACCGAGGCCGGGTCCCGGCCCGCCTGGGCCGCCGCCGCGCGGACGGCGGCCGTCATCCACGCGGTCAGCACCGGGTCGGCGAGTTGGAGTATGAAGCCGTCCGCCTCACGCCCGGCCAGGGCCAGCGCCTTGGGGCCGTAGGCGGCCATCCATACGGGCAGCTTGCCGTCGCGTACCCACGGCAGCCGCAGCGGGGTGCCGTCCACGACGGCCTCGCGGCCCTCGGCCAGGTCGCGGATGGCGGTGATGGCCTGGCCGAGCCGGTGGAGGGTGACGGGCGGGCGCCCGGCGACCCGCATCGCCGAGTCGCCGCGCCCGATGCCGCACACGGTGCGGTTGCCGTACATCTCGTTGAGGGTGGCGAAGGTGGAGGCGGTGACCTCCCAGGCGCGGGTGCCGGGGTTGGTCACCATCGTGCCGACGGTCATCTGGGTGGTGTGGGCGAGGATGCGGCTGTGGAGGACGTACGGCTCCTGCCACAGCACGGGCGAGTCGAAGGTCCAGCCGTAGCGGAAGCCGTTGCGTTCGGCGCGGCGCATGAGGCCGACGGTGGCGGAGCCGGGCGGGTCGGTCTGGAGAACGAGTCCGAAGTCCATGACTAGGCCCTTCAGTTCAGGCTGCGTTAGTTCAAGCCGCGTCAATTCAAAAGCTGGCAGATGCCGCGCGGGACGTACTGACCGTGACCGGCGTGGCCGGTGTATTCGCGCCGGTCGATGACGGTCTCGCCGCGCGAGAAGACGGTCTCGACGCGGCCGGTGAGCCGTTTGCCCTCGTAGGCGGAGTAGTCGACGTTCATGTGGTGGGTGGCGGCGGAGAGGGTCTGTTCGGCGTGGGGGTCGTAGATGACGACGTCGGCGTCGGCCCCGGGCGCCAGCGTGCCCTTCTTCGGGTAGAGGCCGAACATCCGCGCGGGGGTGGCGCAGGCCAGCTCGATCCAGCGGCGGCGGGTGAGGTGGCCGTCGACGACGGCCTGGTGGAGCAGGTCCATACGGTGTTCGACGCCGGGCATCCCGTTGGGGATCTTGGAGAAGTCGCCGACGCCGAGGTCCTTCTGGCCGGTGAAGCAGAAGGGGCAGTGGTCGGTGGAGACGACCTGGAGGTCGTCGGTGCGCAGCGCCCGCCACAGCGCGGCCTGGTGCTCGGCGGGCCGCAGCGGGGTGCTGCACACGTACTTGGCGCCGCCGAAGTCGGGCTCGGCCAGGTTGTCGGTGCTCAGGTACAGGTACTGCGGACAGGTCTCACCGAAGACGGGCAGGTCCATCCCGCGTGCCGTGGCGAGCTGTTCGACCGCTTCGCGCGCGGAGACGTGGACGACGTACAGCGGCGATCCCGCGACGCGGGCGAGCTGGATGGCGCGGTGGGTGGCCTCGGCCTCCAGCAGCGCCTTGCGGACCTCGCCGTGGTGGCGGGGGTCGGTGCGCCCGGCGGCGAGGGCCTGTTCGACCAGGACGTCGATGGCGATGCCGTTCTCGGCGTGCATCATCGTCAGTCCGCCGTTGGCGGCGGTGCGCTGCATGGCGCGCAGGATCTGGCCGTCGTCGCTGTAGAAGACGCCGGGGTAGGCCATGAACATCTTGAAGGAGGTCACGCCCTCCTCGACCAGGCCGTCCATCTCCTTGAGCGTGCTCTCGTTCACGTCGGAGAGGATCATGTGGAAGCCGTAGTCGACACAGCAGCGTCCGTCGGCCTTGGCGTGCCAGGTGTCGAGGCCCTCGCGCAGGGCGTGGCCCTTGGTCTGGACGGCGAAGTCGACGATGGTCGTGGTGCCGCCCCAGGCGGCGGCGCGGGTGCCGGTCTCGAAGTCGTCGCTGGAGAAGGTCCCGCCGAACGGGAAGTCCATGTGGGTGTGTCCGTCGACGCCGCCCGGGATGACGTACTTGCCGGTGGCGTCCAGGGTGCGGTCCGCGCTGAGCGCCTCGGCGGCCGAGGTGTGCTGGGCGGCTACGGCGGCGACGCGTCCGCCCTCGATGAGCAGGTCGGCGTGGACTTCGTCGGCGGCGGTGACGACCAGGCCGCCTTTGATGAGGGTCGATGTCATGGTGTGGCCTTCCCTGACAGCTCGTTCTCGGCGGTGTGCAGGGCCTCTTCGAGGACCGCGGCGCCCGCTTCCGCCTCGGCGGCGGTGAGGCTGAGCGGGGGCGCGATGCGCAGGACGCTGTTGGTGGAGTGCCCGCCGCCCTTTCCGATGAGCAGGCCGCCCTCGCGGGCCGTCTCCTGGACGATGGACGCCGCCTCCGGGGAGGGGGCGCCGGTGCCGGGGAGCACCAGCTCGACGCCGATCATCAGGCCGCGCCCGCGTACCTCGCGGACGACGCCGAGCCCGTCGCTCGCGGCGCGCAGCCGCTCGGTCAGCAGTGCTCCGACCCGGCGGGCGTTGCCCTGGAGGTCGTGCTCCAGCAGGTGGGAGAGGTTGGCGTTGGCGGCTGCCATGGTGACGGGGCTGCCGCCGAAGGTGGAGATGGAGTTGGCGTCAAGGCAGTTCATGACCTCGGCGCGGGCGACGACGCCGCCGATGGACATGCCGTTGCCGATGCCCTTGGCGAAGGTGAGGATGTCGGGCGGGCCTGCCGCGTCGTGGGCCTGCCAGCCCCAGAAGTGGTCGCCGGTCCTGCCCCAGCCGGTCTGCACCTCGTCGCTGATCCACAGGATGCCGTGCTGCTGGAGGACTTCGCGGAAGGCGGCGTAGAGCCCGTCGGGCGGCGCCGTGAAGCCGCCGACGCCCTGGACGGGTTCGGCGATCAGCGCGGCCACGTCGCCCCGGGTCTGGCCGAGCATGTCCTCCAGGTCGGCGACGCAGGCGGTGATGAACTCCGCGTCGTCCAGGTGTGCGTAGGGGCCCCGGGTGCGGACGCCGCCGTGGACGTAGAGGGTCTGGAGGGGGGACAGCGAGGTCGGGGACCAGGAGCGGTTGCCGGTGATGCCGACGGCGGAGAAGGAGCGGCCGTGGTAGCTGTTGCGCATCGCCAGGATCTGGTGGGAGCGGCGGTAGGCGGTGGCCAGCAGCAGGGCCGTGTCGTTGGCTTCGGTGCCGGAGGTGGTGAAGAAGACCCGCGCGTCGGGGATGCCGGACAGGGCCGCGACGCGCTCGGCCAGCTCCACCATGGGGCGGTTGAGGTAGAGGGTGGAGGTGTGCAGGATGCGTTCGGCCTGCTCGGAGACGGCCTTGGTGACCTCGGGCAGCGCGTGCGCGGTCATGGTGGTGAGGATGCCGCCGAAGAAGTCGAGGTAGCGGCGGCCCTCGGCGTCCCAGACGTGCCGTCCCTCGCCGTGGGTGATCTCCAAGGGCTGCTGGTAGTAGAGCGCGAGCCAGTCGGGGAGCACGGCCCGGTGGCGGGTGTGCAGTTCGCGCTGGACGTCGGAGCGGGGATCGGTGTGCGGGCCTTGCGGGAGACTCACGGCTGTACCAGCCCTCCGTAGGCGTCCGGCCGTCGGTCCCGGTAGAAGGCCCACTGCTGCCGGACTTCGTCGATCATGCCCAGGTCGAGGTCCCGGACGACCAGCTCCTCCTCCTTGTCGCTCGCGACCTCCCCTACGAACTGCCCACGCGGGTCGGCGAAATAGCTCGTTCCGTAGAAGTCGTTGTCCCCGTACTCCTCGGTGCCGACGCGGTTGATGGCGGCGACGAAATACGCGTTGGCGACGGCGGCGGCCGGCTGTTCGAGCTGCCACAGGTGGGCGGACAGGCCGCGCGAGGTAGCCGACGGGTTGTAGACGAGCTGGGCGCCGGCCAGGCCGAGGGCGCGCCAGCCCTCGGGGAAGTGCCGGTCGTAGCAGATGTAGACCCCGACCTTGCCGACGGCGGTGTCGAAGACGGGCCAGCCGAGGTTGCCCGGGCGGAAGTAGAACTTCTCCCAGAAGCCCTTGACCTGCGGGATGTGGTGCTTGCGGTAGGTGCCGAGCACGGTGCCGTCGGCGTCGATGACGGCGGCGGTGTTGTAGTAGAAGCCCGAGCCGTCGGTCTCGAAGACCGGGGAGACGATGACCATGCCGGTCTCCCGCGCCAGCTCGCGCATCCGCTGGGTGGTGGGCCCGTCGGGGACGGGTTCGGCCCAGCGGTAGTGCTCGGGGTCCTGTACCTGGCAGAAGTAGGGGGCGTTGAAGACCTCCTGGAAACCGATGATCTTCGCGCCCCGGCGGGCGGCCTCGCGGGCGTGCGCCTCGTGCTTGGCGATCATCGACTCGGTGTCGCCCGTCCAGGTCGCCTGCACCAGCGCGGCACGTACAACGTCGGGCATGAGCGGCTCCTTTGTGAGGGGTGAAGCCTTGTCCTGCGCGGGATAGAACGTCGTTCGACACGCGTAGATATACGCGAGGATGCGACCGTAGGTCGCCTTTGAACCCCCTGACAAGAACCCCGACGCGATGCCGTACCCGGCGGATGAGCCGAACGCCCTGGTACGGGCGGGCGGGCGAGCGCCCGGCCGCTCCCGATTCCCCACCGAAAGAGCTCGCGCACCGAACGAGCCGACGGGGCCGTCCGACGCCGGCGGCTTCCCCGGCACCCCCAACACCTTCCCGGCCCCTCGCACCTTTACCCGTCCGTAACCTACCGACGGGTTACCGCCGGTAGCCCAAGCTGCTTACTCTCCAGTCACTTTGAGTGGTCTTCCGGTCCCGGGCCCTGCCGAACACGGTGGTCCGGACGTCAGCGATGCCGACGGCGCCCGCCGGGCCGCGCGAAGCGACGTCCGGCCCGCGCACGGCCGGGCGCGGCCATGGCCCCGACTTATGGAGCAGCAGATGCGCCACTCCCCCGCCTCCACCGCCGCCGCGCTCCTCGCGGGCGCGCTCACCGCGACCGCTTTGACCTGCGCGCCGGCGGCGAGCGCGCGACCCGTTCCGGCTGACGCCAACGCGGGCGCCACCGGCAACGCCACCGCCACCACGTCCGCCGCCGCGTCCGCGTCCGGGATCGACTTCGTCGACATCGAGGGCGACGGCGGCACCGTCCTCAAGGCGAACGTCGTACTGCCCGAGGGGGCCTCGCGGGACTCGGCGCGCGACTACCCCCTCATCGTGCTGCCCACCAGCTGGGCCACCCCGCAGATCGAGTACCTCGCGCAGGCGAAGAAGCTCGCCGACTCCGGCTATGTCGTGGTCGGTTACAACTCGCGCGGCTTCTGGCAGTCCGGCGGCGAGATCGAGACCGGCGGCCCCGAGGACATCGCCGACGCCTCCCGCGTCATCGACTGGGCGCTCGCGCACACCCCCGCCGACAAGGACCGGATCGGCATGGGCGGCGTCTCCTACGGCGCCGGCATCAGCCTGCTGGCGGCGGCGCACGACAAGCGGATCAAGGCCGTCACGGCGCTCAGCGGCTGGGCGGACCTGATCGCCTCCATCTACAGCGGGCGCACCCAGCACCTCCAGTCCGCGGGCCTGCTCGGCGGCGCGGGCGAGCTGACCGGGCGGCCGAGCCGCGAACTGCGCCAGATCCTCGAGGACTTCCTCGGCTCCAACCTGGACAAGGAGGACGAGATGATCGCGTGGGGCAAGAAGCGCTCCCCCGCGACCTACCTCGACAAGCTCAACGCCAACGGCGCGGCCATCATGCTCGGCAACGCCTGGGGCGACTCGATCTTCCCGCCCAACCAGTACGCCGACTTCTACGAGAAGCTGCGCGGCCCCAAGCGCCTGGAGTTCCGCCCCGGCGACCACGCCACGGCCGAGGGCCTGGGCCTGCTCGGGCTGCCCAACGACACCTGGTCGCACGCCCACCGCTGGTTCGACCGCTACCTCAAGGGCGAGCACAACGGCATCGACACCGAGCAGCCGGTGCGGCTCAAGTCCCGTTCCACCGGGGAGTACGAGGGCTACGCGAGCTGGGACAAGGTCTCCTCCGGGAAGCGCACGCTCCCGCTGTCCGACGAGGAGTCGCTGACCACGGGCCGCGACTCGGGTGCCAACGGCGGCACGGTCCTCCTCTCGGGCATCCTCGACCAGTTCCTCAAGCTGCCGCCCACCGTCTCCGTCCCGCTGCTGCCGCGCTCACGCGCCGCGGTGTGGGAGTCGGGGCGCGACGACGCGACGACGCGGGTGCGCGGCACTACGCGGCTGCACACCACCGTGACCAGCACGAAGGAGAGCGGCACCTTCTACGCGTACCTCTACGACGTGGGGCCGCTGGGCACGGGCAAGCTGGTGTCGCACGCGCCGTACACCTTTCACGACCGCACCCCGGGAAAGCCGTTCGCCGTGGACCTCGACCTGTTCTCCACGGCGTACGACGTCCCCGAGGGCCACCGGCTCGCCCTCGTCATCGACACCGTCGACCCCCTCTACGCCGAACACAACCCGGACGACGCCCGACTGACCTTCTCCTCCCCGGCCGACGACCCCTCGGCGGTGACAGTGCCCACCCGCTGAACGCTCCCCGGGGCTTCGCGGGTTGCTGTTCGAATCACCTGATGGTTGATCGACGCGCGTGGTTGACTGGCACACGCCGGGCGTGCCTCGTGCGGGCTCAGCCTTCAGCGACGCAAGCCAGGGACCTGGGGCGGCGGGAGTGGCCCCGCCCGACGGAGGACCGGAGCCGGGAGCGGACATGGACACGGCCGTGGAGTGGGTGGATGTACGCGAGAGGGTGCCGAGGGACGGCATACCCGTGGCGGCGGCGACCGCGGGCCGCTACCCGCCCGACAGCGAGGCCGAGCCCCCTCATGCAGAGGGAGAGGCCTTCTGGCTGGTGATGCCGATGTACTTCACCACCCATCACATCGATGAGGACGGGGCCCACCACCACAACGTCTTCGTCGACTCCGACCGTGTCATCCGCCCGCCCTACGGCGGCCCGGACGACGAATCCGTCACCCACTGGGCAGAGCTCCCCACCCTGCCGGGCCAGAGCGTGCACCACATGCTGGGGGAGGAAGCGGAGACCGCCGCCAGGGACGCCCTGGGGCTGGACCAACGGCGTTGAGGTGACGGCAGGGAACCCTCGCCGCCGGATCGGCGGTGTCCCTAGGGCCGGACGAAGGTGAGGGCTGTGTCGGAGGTGTCCTGGGGGCTGTTCAGACGGAGCTTGTCACCGGCCAGGAGGGTGACGGCGAGAGTCTTGCCCGCGGGCTCGCACGGACCCGCCGCCTCCCCGCCGGACCCGGCCGGGCCGTAGACGAGCGCTTCACCGTCCGCGGCGCCCAACTGCATCGTCGCCTCGCACCCGGGGTCGTCCTTGCCCGTCATCTTCAAGGTGGCCGTGCCGACCCGGCCCTGGCCGAAGTCGAGAGTGAGGCCGCCGCCCTCCCCGGATTCGGCCTCCCACTTGCCCAGCAAACGGCGGGGGACGGGCCGTGCGGTGTCCGTGACGCGGCGCAGCGTGGCGGACAGGGAGCTGGCGGGGTAGGTCCAGCCGAGGGTGCCGTCGGGCTTCAGCGTGAGCGTCTGCTCGCCGTACGGGGTACAGGGCTTGGACGCGGGGTGGCTCTCGGTGATCTCGCTGGTGATCCTCATCCCCGACCCGAACGAGACGAGGGTGGCCTCGCCCTCGCACATCGCGTCGTCGCGCAGGTTGAAGGTCTTGGCGACGACCTCGCCCTTCTCCCCCTGACGGATCTCGAAGCGGCGGGTGATCGTCGAGCCGTCGGCGTCCTGGACGCTGCCCTGCCAGGCACCCACATAGCCCTGGGGCAGGGCACCGCCCGGCGGCGGGCTGGTGCGGTCGGCGCCGGAGGGCTTGCTGGGCACGGGGCCGCCCGCGTCGGGCGTCTTGTGCGCCTGTGGGCTGCTCCTGTTGCCGCTGTCCTCACCGGAGGAGTCGTACACGCGCAGCGCGACGAAGGTGCCGGCGCCCGAGACCAGCGCCAGCACCACGCCGAGCGCCCCCAGCAGGACCCCGCGCCGGTGCGAACGCTCGGTCTGCGCCTGGGTGTAGGCGGGGTACGGGGTCTGCTCGGGCCAGCCGGGCGGGACGGCGGGGACGGGGGCAGCGGCGGGGGCGTTCGTGGGGGTGGGTACGTACGTGGGCGTGGGTGCGGGCTGTGCGGAGCCGGTGACGGTGGCCAAGCCGTGCAGCCCCGGATCCTCGGCCGATCCCCCGCCCTGGGCGTCGGGGTCGTCGGCGGCGGCGCCGTCTTCGCCTCCGGCGTCCGGTTCGGCTTTCGGCTGCCCCGCCTCTCCGTCACCGGCAGGGGCCTGCGCGGCCGGGCCCGGCGCTTCCGGGGCCGGGGACCCGGGGGTGTGCGCCCCGGGTGGGGCGTCCGGCTGCGGCGGGATCGCGGGGGCCTCGGCGGCGCGGTCGGCCGCCGCCTGCGCGCCGGGGACCTCGGCGTCCAGGAGGCGGGCAGCGTGGCGGCCGAGGTGGGCGACGAGGCTCGCGGGGAGCCAGGGCTCGACGGAGTCGGCCGCCGTGGCCGAGGGGCCGGGGGCGTCCTCGGGGTCGGCCGTACGCTCCACGAGCGCCGCCACCGTGGGACGCTCGTCGGCACCCTTGGCGAGACAGTCGGCGACCAGGGACCGCAGCCCCTCCGGCACCCCCTCCAGGTCGGGCTCCACGTGGGTGATGCGGTACATCAGCGCGTGCCCCGCGCTGCCCGCGCTCCCGAAGGGCGTACGGCCGGTCGCGGCGAAGGCCAGCACCGAGCCGAGGGAGAAGATGTCGCTGGCCGCGCTCAGGTGGTCGCCGCGCACCTGCTCGGGCGACATGAAGCCGGGGGAGCCGATGACGTCGCCGGTGCGCGTCAGATTGCCGTCGGCGACCGTCTCCAGCGCCCGTGCGATACCGAAGTCGATGACGCGGGGTCCGTCGATGGTGACCAGGATGTTCGAGGGCTTCACATCGCGGTGGATCAGCCCGGCCTCGTGGATGGCGCGCAGGGCGAGGCCGAGACGGTTGGCGAGGATGCGCAAGGTGCGCTCCGGGAGCGTGGCGCGGCGTCCGGCGACGGCCTCGTGCAGCGAGATGCCCGCGATGTAGCCGGTGGCCACCCAGGGCTGGGCGGCGTCCGGGTCCGCGTCCAGGACGGGCGCCGTCCACTCGCCGCCGACGCGGCGTGCCGCGCTGATCTCCTGCTCGAAGCGGCGGCGGAACTCCACGTGTTCGGCCAGCTCACGCCGTACGAGCTTGACCGCGACGGTGCGTCCGCGCGGCGACTGGGCGAGGTACACACAGCCCATCCCGCCCTCGCCCAGCCGTCCCAACAAGCGGTACTCACCGATGCGTTCAGGGTCTTCCGCGCGCAGCGACCTCATGCCCACTCCCCCGACTCCTGGGCTTCGACTGAAACAAGGATCGTACGGCCTGTGATCGGGCGGCCACCACGCGCCGAGCGGTCCGTTCTCCCCGAGGTCTCACCGGGGTCGTATATCGACAGGAAGACTTGCAAGTTTCCCTGTCGACGTCCTACGGTGGAGGCATGCCACCTCTGGAGCAGGAGCCGGGGCAGGGCTACGAGCGCATGGCCGCCGAGGTCTCCACCGCCGTCGCCGCGCTGAGCCGACGGCTGCGCGCGGCGTCACCGGCGGGCGCGTTCACGCCCACGCAGCGGTCGGTCCTTGGCCGGATCGACCGCTCGGGCCCGACGACCATCGCGGCGCTCGCCCGCGCCGAGCTGGTGCGCCCGCAGTCGATGCGGGTCACCGTGGGCGCGCTGGAGGAGCAGGGCATCCTGGCCCGCAGCCCGCACCCCACCGACGGCCGGCAGGTGGTCTTCTCGCTGACCGAGCGGGGCGCGCACACCCTGGAGGCCGTCCGCCGCGCCAAGCACGACTGGCTGGCCGACGCCATCGCCACCCGCCTCGACCCCGGCGAACAGCACACGCTCACCGAGGCCGCGGCGCTGCTGAGGCGACTGGTCGCCGAGGACGACGCCCCGCCCGGAGAGCCCGCTCCGGACGAGACCGGGGGGAACGAAGCAGCGCCCGGCGGGGCCGCGCCGGGAGAAGCCGCACTCGGGGAGGCCCCGCCGGGAGACGCCGCCCGATGACCCGCGCGCTCGGGCAGGCCACCGGATCCTCCTCCCCCACCACTCAACTCCCGGCCGATGGGCGGGCGTTCGGCGTCCGACTCATGGCACCGCTGCTGCTCGGCTCGCTGCTCAACCCGGTCAACTCGACGATGATCGCGACCGCGTTGGTGGCGATCGGGCACGGCTTCGGCGTCGGGGCCGCCGACACCGCCTGGCTGATCGCCTCGCTCTATCTCGCCAGCGCCGTGGCCCAGCCCACCATGGGCAAGCTGGCCGATCTGCTCGGGCCCCGCAGGGTGTTCCTGGCGGGGCTCGTGATCGCGCTCGCGGCCGGGGTGGTGGGCGCGGCGGCGCCCGCCTTCGGCTGGCTGATCGCCTCACGGGTACTGCTCGGCATCGGCACGTCCGCCGCGTATCCGTGCGCGATGGCGCTGCTGCGCGCCGAGGCGTCCCGGCTGGGGCGGCCCGTGCCGCGTCCGGTGCTGGCCCGGCTGTCCCTGGCGGCGCTGGGCAGTGCCGCCACCGGCCCGGTACTGGGCGGGCTGCTGGCCGCGACGGTGGGCTGGCGTGCGATCTTCGCCGTCAACGTGCCCATCGCGCTTGCCGGGTTGGCCCTCGCGCTGCTGTGGCTCCCCAAGGACGCGCGCGCCGAGGACGCACGCGGCGAGGACGCACGCGGTGAGTCCACCGTCGGCCCCGCCGATCCGGCCGCGGATGTCACCCACGCCCCCGACCGCCCCCGCCGGACCGGCCGGGGCGCCTCCATCGACGCGCTCGGCATCCTCCTGTTCGCCGCCGCGCTCACCACCGCGATGCTCTTCCTGATGGAGCTCGCCCACCCGCGCTGGGTGCTGCTGGTGCCGTTCGCGGTGCTGGCCGCCGCCTTCGTGTGGTGGCAGCTGCGGCGTCCGGCGCCCTTCCTGGACCTGCGGATGCTTGCCCGGCACCGGCCGCTGGTGCTCACCTACCTGCGGCACGGGCTGACGTACCTGGTCATCTACTGCGTGATGTACGGCTTCGCGCAGTGGCTGGAGGAGTCGCACGGCTTCTCCTCGTTCCAGTCGGGTCTGATCATGCTGCCCATGTCGCTGGCGGCGGCGCTCTGTTCGCTGCTGGGCGCCCGTACGAAGGGCATACGCGGACCCCTCATGCTGACGGCCGTACTGCTGCTCGCGGGTGCCGGGATGCTGGCCATCGCGCACGGCAGCACCCCGCTGGCCGTGCTGCTTGCGGCCTCCGTGCTGTTCGGCCTGCCCCAGGGGCTGGCCGGGACGAGCAACCAGGCGGCCGTCGCCGCGCAGGCGCCCGCCGACGGCGTGGGCGCCGCCGCCGGGCTCCAGCGCACCTCGCAATACCTCGGCGCCATCACCGCGTCCAGCCTCATCGCCCTCTTCTACGGCCACCAGGCCGACGACGCGGGCCTGCACCTCATAGCCGTGACGACGGCCGTGCTCAGCCTCGCGCTGTGCGTCCTGACCGTCACCGACCGCGCCCTGCACGGCCGTTCATGACGCCCTTTTCCCATCCCCTTCCATCCCCTTCCCCCTTCGCAAGGAGCACCCCATGGCCCTCAGCGCCATCGACCCCAAGAGCGCGCTCGTGCTCGTCGACCTCCAGAAGGGCATCACGCGCATCCCCGGCGCGCCCTACACCCCGGCCGAGGTGATCGAGCGCGGAGCCCGGCTGGCCACGGCGTTCCGCCTGCGCGGGCTGCCCGTGGTCCTCGTCAATGTGACGGGCACGCCGCCCGGCCGTATCGAGACCCCGCTGAGCGGCAGGGGCGGCGAGGCCCCGGCCCCCGACTGGGCCGACCTCGTCCCCGAACTCGACATCCAGGACACCGACATCCACGTCACCAAGCAGAGCTGGGGCGCCTTCTACGGCACCTCGCTCGACCTGGAGCTGCGGCGCCGGGGCGTCACGCAGGTCGTGCTCGGCGGGATCGCCACCCGCTTCGGCGTCGAGTCGACGGCCCGCGCCGCGCACGAGCACGGCTACAACGTGACCGTCGCCGTGGACGCCTGCACGGACATGTCGGCCGACGGCCACCGGGCCTCGGTGGAGGGCGTCTTCCCCCGCCTGGGCGAAACCGCCACGACGGCCGAGATCCTGGCCACCCTCACCTGAGAGCCGAGGGCCTGGCCGCCCTCACCTGACCCACGGCCCCCTCCCGGCTCCAGGGGCTTGTGGGTCCGGGCGATGCCGGCCAGGAGGCGGACCGACTCGACGACGGGGCGGACCGCCCCGTCGTCGCCCGGGCCGCGACAGATGGCAACAGGTCGCAACAGGACTGCGCTCCCGACGCGCTGGCACACTGGCAGCCTGCGAAGGGAGTCCTCATGGGCCGGCTCGTCTATACCGCCTTGACCTCGCTCGACGGCTTCATCGCCGACGAGAGCGGCAACTTCGACTGGGCCGTGCCCGACGAGGAGGTGCACGCCTTCATCAACGATCTGGAACGGAACTGCGGGACGCATCTGTACGGGCGCAGGACGTACGAGATGATGACCGGCTGGGAGACGGACCACCCCAAGGACGACGACTCGGACGCGAGCCGCGACTTCGCGGAGATCTGGCAGGCGGCCGACAAGATCGTGTACTCCCGCTCCCTGGAGCGGGTCACCACTGCCCGCACCACGCTTGAGCGGGAATTCGACCCGGAGGCGGTCCAGCGCCTCAAGGAGACCACCGACCACGATCTGCTCATCGGCGGCCCCGGCCTGGCGGCCCACGCCGTGCGCGCGGGCCTGGTGGACGTGTGGCAGCTCTTCGTCGTCCCCGTCCTGGTCGGCGGCGGCAAGCGGCACTTCCCCGAGGGCTTCGCCACGCCCCTCGTCCTCCGCCAGGAGCGCCGCTTCGACAACGGCATGGTCTTCCTCCGCCACCACACGGCTCCCCCCATCGAGCCCGCCGAGCAGTAGTCCCGCCTCGAAGTCGCATATGGGGCAAATGGGTGTAAGCATGGAGCCGGGGCCCGGGTCGCGCACACCGTAAGGGAGCGATCATGAAGGCAGCGGTATACGAAGGCCCGCGGAAGGTCACGGTCAAGGACGTGCCGGACGCGAAGATCGAGCACCCCTGCGACATCGTCGTAGAGGTCACCAGCACCAACATCTGCGGTTCCGACCTGCACATGTACGAAGGACGCACCTCCTTCGAGACCGGCCGGGCGCTGGGGCACGAGAACCTGGGGCGGGTCGTCGAGGTGGGTTCGGGCGTCTCGAAGGTCAGGATCGGGGAGTACGTGGTGCTGCCGTTCAACATCGCGTGCGGTTTCTGCAAGCAGTGCGAGCGCGGGCTGACGAACTACTGCCTGACCATGCAGCCCGAACCGGCGATGGCCGGCGCCGCCTACGGGTTCCCGGACATGGGCCCGTACCAGGGCGGTCAGGCGGAGCTGCTGCGCGTGCCGTACGGCGACTTCAACGCGCTGCGACTGGGCGAGGACGCGGCGGAGCGCCAGGTCGACTACGTGATGCTGGCCGACATCTTCCCCACCGGCTATCACGCCACGGAGATGGCCGGCGTCAAGCCGGGCGACCAGACCCTCGTCTACGGCGCGGGCCCCGTCGGACTGATGGCGGCCTACTCCGCGCTCCTGAAGGGCGCCGGCCGCGTCTGGGTGGCCGACCACCAGCCCGACCGGCTGCGCGTAGCCGAGGAGATGGGGGCGATCCCCGTCAACACCGCCGAGCACAACCCCGCGCAGGTCGTCAAGGAGGCCACCCTCGGCCTGGGCGCCGACAACGGCTGCGAGTGCGTCGGCTACCAGGCCCACGACCCGCAGGGCCGCGAGGACGCGGCGCTGGCCCTCAACGGCCTGATCGACGCCGTCCGCTTCACCGGTGGCATCGGCGTCGTCGGCGTCTTCCTCCCCGAGGACCCGGGCGGCGAGGAGATCCAGGGCACGCTCGAAGCACAGGGCCGCGTGTCCTTCGACTTCGGCCTGATGTGGTTCAAGGGCCAGAAGATGGGCACCGGACAGGCACCCGTCAAGCGGTACAACCGCGCCCTGCGCGACCTGATCGCCGGGGGCAAGGCCGAACCGAGCCGCATCGTCTCCCACGAACTCGACCTCTCAGAGGCGCCCAGCGCCTACGAGCACTTCGACGCCCGCGACGACGGCTGGACGAAGATCGTCCTCCACCCGAACAGCCCCTGAGTACAGCTGCGCGAGAAGTGCCGCGACTGAGCGGCTGAGCGCCGACGTGCCCATGGCGCCCTGCATGGTGATCCCGTTCATCTGCATCAACTGGGCGTGGAAGGACAGCCGCACGTCGAGCGGTACGGCGTTGAAGGTGGGAACGAGGTTGGCCGCTCCGTAGCCGAATGCGCCGGCGAGGGCGCCGGTGGACATCAGGGCGAGGCCCTGAACGAGCCGGACGCGTAGGCGGATCACTCCCCCGTCTCCGGTTCCGCGGTGGGCGTACGGCCGAGTTGGTGAATGCGCCGCACCCGTCCGTCCTCGGCGACCTCGCCGATCAGGAGCCACTCGCTCACTACGCGGCCGAGCTTGCGGTGTTGCGCGGTGAGGCAGCAGCGTGCGGCGAATCGGCGGCCGTCGACGAGGAGATCGTCGATCCTCATGTGGCCGGCGGTGACGTTCTTGCGGGCCGGGGCCGCATGCGCGATCAGCTGGCCGCGGGTGAGCTCCGTGCCGTCGGTGACCCAGACGGCATCGTCGGTCAGGGTGCGATCCACGATGTGTGCCGGGTCCTCGTCGGAGAGGGCCATGTCGCGGGTGTGGTCGATCAGGAGGCGGCGCGCCGCCGGCTCAGTTATGTCTGACATGCCTGTCAGTCTTGAGACGTGCCATATAGTTGTCAATCGTGTCAGAGATAAGGCGTCGCCGTCAGCGGGTAGAGGTCCAACGCAACCGTGCCGCGCTGGTCTCGGCAGCGGTCCGGGTGCTTGCCGAGCGCCCCGAGGCGAGCATGGCGGAGATCGCTTCCATGGCCGGTGTGACACGGCAGACCGCCTACGTGCACTTCGGCACCCGTGAGGCACTCCTCGCTTCGGTGCACGACGAGCTGAGCCGCCGGGCGTTCGCCGTTCTGGAAGCTGCTGATCTTGAGGCCGGCACGGCCCCTGAAGCTCTTGGCCGATTCCTCACCGCGACCGGAACACTGCTGGCCGAGCAGGCGGCGTTCGGTCATTCAGACAGCGCCCCGGAAGCAGACGCGTCGCGTCACGTGCCGATCGAGCAGCGTCTGGAGGACCTGATCCGCCGTGGGCGCGACAGCGGCGAGTTCACGACCGCCCTGGAGACGAGTTGGCTGGTCGCCGCGGTGATCGCACTCGGCCACGCCGCCGACCATCAGATCCGCGTCGGTCGCATGGACGCACAGGGCGCGGCGAAGCAATTCCGCTCGACAGTGATGCACTTGTGCGGCGCCGAGGACCCTGACCGTTTGCTGTGACAGGCGGTCCGCCGTCCAGGTGCCGACGCTGCCGGGTGGGACATGCTCAGCAACGAGCGGCGGCCCGCCCTGCCACGACGGAGGGCCGTTCGGCGCCTTCCTCCGTAGCTCACGATCGAGGACTCCGTCGGATCATCGGGCGGACCAGAAGGCACCCGATGATCCACCACCGCGGTCGCCTCGCCGCAGGCGGTGGCCGTGTTGACCGGCCGGGACGGGGATGACCGCTCGGATGCCGCGCTTGCGCGGCTGCTCTCGGATGGCGCGTCAGGGGTAGGCCTTGTCCGTAAGGACAACGTCCTCCTGGCGAGTGAGCACAGCCGCTCTCTCCCGGGCCAGACCAAGGAGACCGCACCATGTCACTGTTCGTGCCGGACTTCGACGACGCTGTCGTCGTCCGTTCCGTCGAGGCCGAGACCGTCGGCCGGGCCCCGACCACCGTCCGTCTGCTGGCCGACAGCAGCCAGACCGGCGGCGCGCTGTCCACCCAGCGCGTCACCCTCGACACCGGCGCGAACGGCGCGGCCCCGCACCGGCACGACAACTCGGCCGAGATGTTCTATGTGCTGGACGGGGCCGCCCAGTTGCTGTCCGGCGACCAGGTCCTCACCGCCGAGCGCGGCGACCTGGTCGTCGTCCCGCCCAAGCTCGCCCACGCGTTCGCCGCGGCACCCGGTGAGAGGGCGGACCTGCTCATCGTCATCACGCCCGGCGTGGAGCGGTTCGAGTACTTCCGCCACCTGGAGCGCATCGCGTACGGAAAGGTGCCGCCGGAGAGCCTGCGCGACGTGCAGGAGGTCTACGACACGTACTTCCTGAAGAGCGAGGCGTGGGAGGCGGCCCGGCACTGAAGGGCTGCCGCCGTACCGAAGCCGGACCGTCAACCGCCAGTCCCGCGACAGCGGCCCGAAGCCGGCACCCGCGATGCCGTGACGGTGGGGTCAGGGGGCGAGGCGGGGGAAGAGGGCCTCGGCGCTCTCGCGGTTGACGGCCTCGGCCTGGCCGGGGGTGAAGTTCGGGTAGGTCTCAAGGAAGTCGTTGTAGTAGCTGCCGGCCTCCTGCGGGGCGAAGGGCCAGTCGCTGCCGTAGAGGACGTGGCCGGGCTCGGCGAAGGCGAGCAGGGCGGGCAGGGCGCTGGGGCTGGCGGACAGCGCGGTGTCGAAGTAGAACCGCTTCAGGTCGCGCAGGATGTCCTCGGCCTTGCGCTCGCGGTCGACGACGGTGGAGGTCAGGCCGGAGAAGCGGTACGCGGCTCCTGCGGCGTGAACTGCGACAGGGCCGCGTACTGGCGTGCGCGCAGCACCGCCTCGCCGGAATCACCGGCGAGACGGTCCCCGGGGCAGCGGAGTCGGAGGCCAACGAGGGCTGAGGCGGTCCCGCGTATGCAACGAGCCGCGCATACGACAAGACCACCGCCATCCACCCGGCCGCGCATCGCAGGCATCATCAGCCGGTCCGGCCGGTGATCCGGCCGGTGACCTGGAAGAAACGACCCAGCTCCCGCAGGCGCTTGCCGCGACCCCTCATCGGCCCGCAGCCCTCATCCGCTCCGGTCCGGGCGACGTCCAGGCACAACCCCTATGCCGGCTCGGACAGTTGGTCGAGGCGATCGCGGTGGGCCTGGGACAGGTGGAGGTCTTCGGCGGCGACGTTCTCCTCCAGGTGGTCGATCCGGGCGGTACCCGGGATCGGGAGGATGACCGGTGAGCGGCCCAGGAGCCACGCGAGCGCGACCTGCGTGGGGGTGGCGTCAAGTTCGGCCGCCACGGCGGCTACCTCGGCCCTCGCCCCCGACTCTCCCCAGGCGACAGGGCGCCACGGCAGGAAAGCGATCCCTTCCGCTTCGCAGGCCGCGAGCACCGGCTCGTGCTCGCGGTCGAGCAGGTTGTAGCGGTTCTGCACGCTCGCGACATCGACGATCTCCCGTGCCTCCTTGAGCTCGCCGACGCTGACCTCGGACAGTCCGATCCGGCCGATCTTGCCCTCGGCCCGCAGATCCCGCAGCGCGCCGAGCTGGTCGGCCGGCGGCGTATCCGGGTCGATACGGTGCAGCTGAAGCAGCTCGATCCGCTCGACGCGCAGCCGCCGCAGCGCCTGCTCGACCTGATCGCGCAGCACCTCCGGCCGCCCGTCGAGCTTCCACTCGCCCGAAGGGCCCGACCGGGTAAGGCCGATCTTGGTGGTGACGAGCAGCCCATCCGGGTAAGGGTGCAGGGCTTCGGCCAGGAGTTCCTCGTTGGCTCCCCCGCCGTACATGTACGCGGTGTCGATCAGGGTGACGCCCAGCTCGACAGCCCGCCGGGCGACCGCGACGGAGGCCTCACGGCCCGGCCCCGGCTCCGTCGGCAACCGCATGGCACCGAACCCGAGCCGTCCCACTTCCAGATCCCCGCCGATACGGAACCCAGACGATGCCATGTGCCGTCCTCTCCCCTTCGCTCAAGAGGGTGACGTTAACAGCGCAGTTGGGCCGCCGCACCGGTCCCCGCGCCCACCTGCCACGAGGAAACGGGCGAACTGACGTCCAGAGCATGCTTGCCAGCCCTAAAGTGACCGCCATGCACTTGGATCTGAATCTGCTGACCGCGCTGGACGCCCTCCTGGAGGAGGGCAGCGTGGCCGGGGCCGCGCACCGGCTGCACCTCACTCCCCCGGCCATGAGCCGCGCGCTGGCCCGTCTCCGGCGCGTCACCGGGGACCAGGTCCTGGTCCGCACGGGTCACAGCATGACGCCCACTCCGTACGCGCTCGCCGTACGCCAGCAGGTCCACACGCTCGTCCAGCAGGCGCACGCCGTGCTGACGCCCGAGCACGACCTCGAACTGGAGACTCTCGACCGGACCTTCACCCTGCGGCTGAACGACACGGTCACCCACGCGATCGGCCCCGGCCTGCTCGCCGCCGTCCGGCGACGGGCCCCCGGCGTACGGCTGCGGCTGCTGGCCGAGACCGACGCGGAGGCCATGGACCTGCGCTACGGCCGGGTCGACCTGGCGGTCAGCGCGACCTCGTCGACGCCGCCGGACATCCGCCACGAGACCGTGGCCCACGACCCGCTGGTGGTCGTGCTCCGCGCCGCCCATCCCCTGGCCGGGGGCGCGCTCACCCTGGACGCCTACACGGCGGCCGACCACCTCACCATCTCGCGCCGGGGCCGCCTCCGCGATCCCGTCGACGACCTCTTGGAGGAGCGGGGATCGGCCCGGCGCGTCATCGCCGCCGCGCCCACGGGGGCCGCCGCGCTGCGCATCGCCCAGCACAGCGATGTGCTCGTCGTCGTGCCCGAGCTGACGTCCCGTCCCGTCGTGGCCGAACTCGGCCTGCTGACGCTGCCCCTCCCCTTCGACACGGCACCGGCCCCACTCGTACTGGCGTGGCACCAGCGCTACGACGACGACCGGGCCCACACCTGGCTACGGGACCAGGTGCGCACGGCACTCCGGAGCGTCGCGGACGAGCACGGAGACGGGGACGAGCACGGGGACGGGCAGGCGGTCGGGCGCGCGGAACCGGCGGTCGCGCCCTGACCGGCCCTTCGCGTCAAACTGCGCCTCGTCGCGGGCCCCGGACGAGCAGGCCGTCGATCGCCGTCGGGCCGCCCAGCTCGACGGCCGCGTCGACCTGACCGCCTCGAAAGCGATCGCCATTGCCTGGCCACGCCGGGCGTCCGTCCCCTGTGAGCGATCCTGCCGGCCGCCCCTTAATGAACCACCAGTTGAACGATGGCCACGGTGCCGACCGTCACGATGAGGGCGCGCAGGACTGTGGGGCTGAGGCGTCCGCCCACTTTGGCTCCGATCTGGCCGCCCAGGGCGGAGCCAACCGCGATGAGGGCGACGGCCGTCCAGTCGAAGTCCGCGACGAAGAGGAAGAAGAGCGCGGCGACGGCGTTGACCACAGCGACGAGGACGTTCTTGAGGGCGTTGAGACGTTGCAGTGTCTCGTCGAGGAGTATGCCCATCCAGGACACGTAGAGGATTCCCTGGGCGGCTGAGAAGTAGCCGCCGTAGACACTGGCGAGCGTCAGTCCGGCGAACAGCAGCGGGCCGCCGTCAGGGCGCACAGGGCTGTCGGCCGACGCGCGGCGACGCCGCACCTTCTCTTTGATGGCGGGCTGGAGGACGACCAGGACAAGGGCCAGGCCCACCAGAACCGGCACGATGCGCTCGAACGCCGTGGCGGGGAGGACCAGCAGGAGCGTGGCGCCGGTGAGGCCGCCGAGCAGGGCGCCGACGCTCAGTTTCAGGATGCGCCGGGCTTGGCCCTCGAGCTCCTTTCGGTAGCCGATGGCGCCACTGATGGAACCCGGGATCAGGCCGAGCGCGTTGGAGACCGTCGCGGTGACGGGCGGCAGGCCGGTCGCGAGCAGAACGGGAAAGGTGACCAGTGTCCCGGAGCCGACAACGGTGTTGATCGTGCCCGCGCCGATGCCCGCCACGAAGACGGCGAGCATCTCCCACGCCGTCATGCCTGGCCCTCATTCCGAGGACCGGAGACCACGCCCGGCCGGACGGCGCTCCGCGACGGCCTCGGCTCCCCGCGCACCACGGCTGACGCGGCACTGGGTGCCGCCTCGGAAACGGCGGGCAGCCAGAGGGGCCATCCCCCGCGGAAACCCGTGCCCGGGTGACGGTCGTTGCGCGGCGATATCCACATCCAGCAGACACTAGACCAGCAACACTTCGGCACTCGGCGCAATATCCCGGGACCTCGGCCGGGCAACCTCGGCGGCCTTCGGGGTAACCCGTGGCGCTTGGTCGTGACTCCGGCGTGTACGGCGGCCAAGAGCCGCCGCACCGCCGCGAGTTCGGGCTCCGAGAGGTCCTCGACGGCGCCGACGACGTCTTCGATGAGCGGGCCGAAGAACGACCGGCCCAGGGCGACGGCCCGCTCGTCCACGCTGGTGGTCCTCGCGGGGGCGAGCCGCGTCCACGACGCGGAGCGGGTCGCGGCGGCGGCGCGGCGGCGGCTGCCGGACGTGGAGACGGCGGTGCTCCCCGGCGTGACGCACCACGGGATGCCGTACGCCGGCGCCGAGGAGTTGAACAAACTGGTCACCGCCTTCTGCGACCCGCGTTGGCCGGGGCGGCCTTCCACCCGCCCGTGGCCCGGGTCAGACGTCGATGGTCGCCAAGCGGCGGCCGTCGAGAGTGCGGACCTCCAAGCGGGCGAGATCGGAGCGGGAGAACGCCGCGCCGCCGTGGGTGTAGAGCGGCTCGTCCCACTTGGTGCCCTTGATGCCGTAGCCGTGCCGCGGTACGGCCCAGGTGGTGACGGTCTGCTTCTTGCCGTTCTCACCGACAGCGATCAGCTCGCACTCCAGCGGACCTCGTAAATCCCCGAGCTTGAGCGCGACATGGGTGCCCCAGGGCTTCTTCTCCAGCGAGACGGTGGCCCGGATCTTCGTACTCGCGTCGACCGTGCCGATCTTCTCGCCGTGCTCGTACATCTGCCGGGCGGGGCTCGCGAAGTGCTGGGACCGGCTGTCGCCGTCGTCGCCGCTCACCGCGAGGACGGCCAACGGCCCTCCGACGATCAGCGCGAACACGGCCGCGACCAGCCACAGGCGGCGCGTACCGCGTCTGCGTCGCTCGGCGTCGGCTTCGGCCGCCGTACTGGCCAGCAGCCGGTCCAGCAGCTCGGGCGGCGGGCCATCCGGTGTCGGAGGAGGTCCGCCGTGCCACGCGTGCTCGGCGAGGAACGGGGTGAGCGCCGTCACGGATTCCAGTTCGACGGCGCACCGGTCGCATCCGGCGAGATGCTCCTCGAACAGCTCGGCATCGGCCGCGTCGAGGACGCCGAGCGCGTAGGCGGCCACGTCGGTGTGCTGAACGGGCTCGGCCGCGGAACCGGGCGAGTTCTGCGTGGTCATGGTGTCACCCCCCTTTCCTCCAGCGAGAGCTTCAGCGCTCGCAGCGCGTAGTACACACGTGATCGGACCGTCCCTGGAGGTATACGTAAAACCCCCGCCGCCTCGTTCACCGTTCGGCCTTTGAAATACGTCTCGATCAGTGCCTCCCGGTGCGAACTGCTCAAGTCGGTCATGGCGTCGGAGATCGTCATCATGCGTAACGTACGGTCGATCTCGTCGGGCGCGGGCAACTCCTCCAGCGGCGCCGGGTCCACCTCGCGGGGTCTGGACTGCTGCACCCGGTGCCCGTCGATGACGATGCGCCGCGCGACCGTGACCAGCCAGGGGCGCACCGATCCCGTCGCCCGGCCGAGCTGCTCGGAATTGCGCCAGGCACGCAGCAGCGTCTCCTGGACGACGTCCTCGGCCCGGTGTCTGTCGCCTGCCACGAGCCGGAGCACGAAGGCGAGCAGCGGTCCTGCGTGTTCGTCATAGAGCGCCCTCATGAGGGCGTCGTTCGGCGAGGTGCTGTCGGCGGCCACGACGGCATCGTCGCGCAACGGAATACCTCCGGTCGAGGGCTGCTTCGGTCGTTGTTTCCTCGGTCTCCTCGGGACGTTGTCCCAATGTCTTCTCAGGCGCGATACGGACGCGAAGGCCTGTCCGTTCAACAGAACCCGTGTGAGACAGCGCTCATTTCCCGATTGAGTGCTCCGCCGCGGCTGCCCGTAAGACCCGACGAGAGCCGGTGCGGGGGCACCGGCCCATTCGATCAGGGGGAACAGCCATGAAGAACCGCAGCGGCACCACGGCCCTCGCTCTGTCCGTCACCGCTGTCGCCGCGGCTGCCGGGGTGGGCCTGGCCGTTCTGCCGGGCGACGGCGACGACGGCGCGAGCAGCGTCCGCGAGAGCGCCGGCCACGGCAGCGCGCACGGGCACGCGGCACACGGCGCGGATGACGCCGCACCGGCGGGCGGGCTCGGTACGCTCAGCGGCTCGGACGTGAGCAGCGCCGGGGCCACGTTCTTCGCGGGCAGCCTCAACGGCGCCAACGAGGTGCCCGTGGCGGGCGGTCCCGCCGTGGGCGACAAGGACGGCAAGGCGCTCGCGCTGATGCGGATCAAGGGCACCAAGGTGTCCTTCGCCTTCAGCTTCCGGGGCATCGCGACACCCACGGCCGCGCATATCCACCAGGGCGTCAGGGGGAAGAACGGCGACATCAAGATCCCGTTCTTCGCGAAGAAGGCCGAGGGCGGCCGTACGACCGTGACCGGAAAGGTGACGGTCAAGGACAAGCAGCTGCTCAACACGCTGCGTACCGACCCGAACGGCTTCTACTTCAACCTGCACACCGGCGAGTTCCCCGGCGGCGCCGTGCGCGGACAGGTCCACAAGCTGGCCACGAAGGCCAACATGCACCGGATGCTGAGCAGTTCGCGGTACGGCGTGATCAAGGGTTCGCAGGTCTACGCCTGCACCAAGCAGGACGACGGCAAGTTCGCGCTCACACAGAACAACGTGCGGGCACGGCTGGAGGGGCGTATCGCCCACCGCTTCGCCAAGCCCGGCCCGGCGGGCCCGCCCGCGTGGGTGGCCTCCGACGGCTCGGACGTCACCGGCAAGCTCCTCTCCAAGATCCCGAACGGCACGAAGAACATCCCGGAACTGGACCTGGCGGCCAAGCAGGCCGGCAAGCACAGCGGCAAGTTCTCGCGGACGACGGAGATCCTGCGCCTCAACACCGAGCGCGGGGTGGCGCCTTCGGGCACCTGCGACCCGAAGAAGCAGCGGAAGGTGGCCGTGCCGTACCGGGCCGACTACGTCTTCATCAACCGCTGACCCGTTGACGAAGGGCCTGCGGCCCCGGCCCCGGGCACCCCGGCCGGGGCTCAAGTCCCCGCTGCCCGGGTGCACATAGCGACACCCCCGTCCGGGGCGTGACGCCAGTGTGGCGCGCGGGCACCCTCCGTAGCGTCATTGGCATGACGACGCCCACGAGGTACCCCACCGCGACCGACGCCCGATTCGACGCCCGCTCCGCCGGCGGCCCGCACTCGCCCGAGGCCCTGCGCCTGGTCAAGGTCAGCAAGGTATACGGCAGCGCGGATGCCGACGGCGGCAACGCCGTCACCGCGCTGAACGAGGTGACGCTGAGCCTGCCCTCCGGCAGCTTCACCGCCGTGATGGGCCCCTCCGGCTCCGGCAAGTCCACGCTGCTCCAGTGCGCGGCCGGGCTGGAGCGGCCCGACCACGGGCTGGTGATGGTGGACGGCGCCGAGATGACGGGCGGCAGCGAGGCGGAGCTGACGAAGTTCCGGCGCAAGCGGATCGGCTTCATCTTCCAGGAGTACAACCTCCTGCCGACGCTCACCGTCGAGGAGAACACCACACTCCCGCTGAAGCTGGCCGGCCGACGCGTCAACCGAAGGCATGCCCGCGAGGTCCTCGGACAGGTCGGCCTCGGGGACCGCCTCGGCCACCTGCCCGAGCAGCTCTCCGGCGGCCAGCAGCAGCGCGTCGCCATCGCCCGCGCGCTGGTGGCCGAGCCGAACGTGATCTTCGCGGACGAGCCCACCGGCGCGCTGGACATGCGCAGCGCCCGCGAGGTGCTGGGCCTGCTCCAGCAGACGGTGCGCGCGTTCGGGCGGACGGTCGTGATGGTGACCCACGACCCGGTCGCCGCCTCGTACGCGGACGCCGTGCAGTTCCTGGCCGACGGGCGGCTGGCGGGGGTGCTGACCTCGCCGACCGTCGATGCCGTCGCCGAGCGGCTCGCGCACCTGGGCGACGCCCTGGAAGCACCGGCAGCGCAGCGCCCCGCCGACCCCCGTTCGACGTCCACGGCCATCCCGGCCTCCGCGACCTCTCCCACCGCCCCTGCCCAGCCCTTCGGAGCCTGACATGTTCTCCCTGGCCCTGCGCTCCGTGCGCAAGCGTCCGGGCCGGTTCGTCGCCACGCTGCTGGCGGCCTTCCTGGGCGCGACGATCACCATGGCGTTCAACTCGCTGCACGACACGGCCGGCACGGCCGGGATCGACGCCGCCGGCGAGGAGACGCTGACGCTCTCCGCGAGCGTCGTCGGCGGCTACGGCACCCTGCTCGTCTTCTCCGCGCTCGCCTCCACGCTCACCGTCAACGTGCGGCAGCGCGCCTCGGAGATCAGCCTGCTGCGGCGCACCGGCGCCACCCCGGCGCAGATCAAGCGCATGGTGGTCGGCGAGGCCGCGGTCGTCGCACTCGTGGGCTGGGCGCTGGCACTGGTGCCCGCGATGTTCGGCGGGCGGGCGCTGCTGTGGATGTTCCAGGACAGCGGTCAGGTCGCGGACAGCGTCGACCCGGTGTTCGGGCCGGTCGGGGTCTCCGCGGGTCTGTCCATCACCCTGCTGGCCGCCGTGGGTGCCTCCTTCCTCGCCGTACGCCGCGCCACCCGCGCCCTGGCCGGTGCGAAGGCTCCCCGGGGACGGCTGCGCGCCGCCGCGGGAGCCGGGGCCCTGCTCCTGGGCGCCGGCGGCCTCGCGGCGACCTTCGCGATCGACTCGGACGAGCCCGCGCTGATGGCGGCGCCCGGCTATGGCGCGATCATGCTGTCGGTCGGCTTCGCGACGCTGGCACCGGCGCTGATGCGTGGGCTGCTGGCCGTGCTGGGGCGCCCGGTGGCCGCGCTCACCGGCGCCGGTGGCTATCTGGCGGTGCTCAACACCCGCCGCAGGGCTGCCCAGTTGAGCGGGGTGCTGATGCCGCTCATCCTGTTCACCGGGATCGCCACCGCGACGGTGTCCATGCAGCTGATCAACAACGCGGTGATCGACGCGTCCGGGCTCACCCGCACGGTCGAGGACAAGAACCTGGAGACGGTCAACCTCGTCGTCGTCGGGATCATCGGCGTCTTCTGCTGCGTCATGCTGATCAACACCCTGTACGCGTCGACGACGTACCGCGGCGGCGAGTTCGGCCGCCAGCGGCTGGCCGGGGCCACCCCGCGCCAGGTCCTGCGTACGGTCGGAGTCGAAGGCGCCCTGCTCACGGCGGTCGGTGTCTTCTTCGGCACGGTGGCCGGGCTGAGCGGCACGCTGGTCTTCCACGCGGCCCGCACCGACAGCGTGTCCCTGCCCGGCAGCATCCCCGGCGTCTTCGCCGGCACGGCGGCCGTCGCGGCGGCGGCCACCTTGGTCACCGTCGTCGCGACAGCCCGCCGCACCCTGCGCACCCCGGCGGTGAACGCCGTGACGGTGGCCGCGTGAGACCTGCGGCCACCGCCCCGGCGGCAACTCGGGTCAAAGCCCCGGCGGGCGTCTCAGCCGCCCGTCGGGTGGACGACCATCGCCGAGCCGCCGCCACGCCGGTCGGTCTCGGCCGCCGCCCGCCAGCGCCCACCGGGCAGCCGCTGGATGCCGGTGGCCGCGCCGATCTCCGGGTTGCTCTTGAACGAGTGCCCCAGCGCCTCCAGTTGACCGCGCACCTTGCTGTCCATCAGCTTCGGCTCCATCTCGGTCTGCGCGGCGTTGCGCTGACTGGCACGCGGCGCCGCGATGGCGTCGACCAGCGGCATGCCACGGTCCAGATGGTTGAGAAGCGTCTGGAGCACGGTCGTGATGATCGTCGCGCCGCCCGGGGAGCCCAGCGCCAGCACCGGCTTGCCGCCCTTGAGCACCACCGTCGGGGACATCGAGGAGCGGGGCCGCTTGCCGGGGCCCGGCAGGTTCGGGTCGTGCGCGCCGGGCGTGGCGGGCACGGCGGAGAAATCCGTCAGCTCGTTGTTCAGCAGGAAGCCGCGGCCCGGCACGGTGATGCCGCTGCCGCCGGTCTGCTCGATGGTGAGGGTGTAGGCGACGACGTTGCCCCACTTGTCGGACGCCGTCAGATGCGTGGTGTTCTCCCCCTCGTAGGTGGTGGCGGCCCGCTCGTCCTTGTCGCCCTCGTCGCACTGCTGCGGATCGCGCGGATCGCCGGGCGCCAGCGGGCTCTTGAGGGCCTTGCCGTCGTCGATCAGGCAGGCGCGGGAGTCCGCGAAGCGCTGCGAGACCAGTTCCTTGGTGGGCACGTCCTCCTGGGAGGGGTCGCCCACCCAGCGGCCACGGTCGGCGAAGGCGATACGGCTCGCCTCCAGATACCGGTGCAGGTACTGCTTCTCGCTCATGCCGCGCAGATCGCCGCGCTCCAGGATGTTCAGCGCCTCGGCCACGCTGGTGCCGCCCGAGGACGAGGGCGCCATCCCGTACACGTCCAGGCCCCGGTAGTCGGTACGCGTCGGCTTCTGCGAGCGCGTCGCGTACGCCTTGAGGTCCTTCGCCGTCATGTCCCCGGGCCGCACGGTGCGGCTCGCGCCGTCGGCGACCGGGGGCTTGCGTACGGTCCGCACGAGGTCGCGGCCCAGCTCGCCCTTGTAGAGCGCGTCGGTGCCCTTGCGGGACAGCTCCTCGTAGGTGCGGGCCAGATCGGGGTTCTTGAGGGTCGAGCCCGCCTCGGGGAGCTTGCCGCCCGGCAGGAAGAGGTCGGCGGTCGCCGGGAAGTCCCGGAACCGCGCCTCGTTGTCGGCCGTCTGCTTGCGGAAGGTCTCATCCACGGTGAACCCTTGGCGCGCCAGCCGCGTGGCCGGCTTCAGCGCCTGCTCCAGCGACTTGTTGCCGTACTCGCGCAGGGCCGTGTCCCACGTCGCCGGGGTGCCCGGCGTCCCGACGCCGAGGCCGCTGGTGACCGCCTCCTCGAAGGGAATCGCCTTCCCGTCCTCGGTGAGCAGATCCTTGTCCGCGCTGAGCGGGGCCTTCTCGCGGCCGTCGATGGTGTGCACCTTGCGGGTGGCCGCGTCGTAATACACGAAGTACCCGCCCCCGCCGACCCCCGCGGAGTACGGCTCCGTCACCCCGAGCGCAGCCGCCGTCGCCACGGCGGCGTCGGCGGCGGTCCCGCCACGCTTGAGCACCTCGATGCCGGCCGCGGAGGCGTCGGCGTCAACACTTGACACGGCGCCCCCGTAACCGGTGGCGACGGGGGCCTTGACGGGTCCGTCTCCTTGGTTCCCCCCGCTTGCGGCGGGAGCGGCGGGCGCGGCCCCGAGAAGCCCGCCCATGAGAGCGGTAACCCCCAGCCCGGCGGCCCACCGCGCACGTACCCGCCTCGCACCGGTGCCCGACCGCCGGTCACCGCCGCCGGGCGTCCCGCCGTCGCGGCGGGAAGAGGAGGACGTTCCGGCGCGATGGCGCGAAGAGGGGGACGACCCAGCGTCGCGGCGGGAGAAAGGGGCGCCGTCGCCGTCGCGGCGTTGGGCGTCAGGGGGTGTCATCCGGGACCTCCTTGGCGATGATCCGCGTCAGCGTAGCCCGCTTGATGCGGATGCGTCAGTACCACCACGGTCGGGGCGACAGCCATCGGCTCCCACCGGCCCGGAAGGGCCGAGACGTACCGCCACGGACGGCGGCGGCAACCCCGTCGGCCTCCACCGGCCCACCAGGGCCGTGAGGCACAAATGGGGCGGCCACCAATCCCAGCGAGGTCACCCTGCCCGGCAGGGCTTACGCTGCCGCGTCATGGATGACTACCTCCGGGAGATCGTGCTGGGCGTCATAGCCGCGGCGGTCACCGCGACAGCGGGCTGGTTCGCGCGTACGTACCTGTGGCGGCGCAGGCTGCGCCGTAAGCAGCGGTTCTTCGGGATGCCGGAGCACTCCGAGTGTCTGCTCGTGGTCAACAGGGACGCGGGGACCAGCGAATGGGCGGTCGCCCGCAACGACGTGTTCGCGCTCCTGGAGCTGTCCGCGCTCATCAAGGACTGCGGCGCCAACGCCGACGTCGTCGCGCACGACGCGGCGCAGCAGGGCTTCGGCGAGCGTACGGAGTTCTGCCTCGGGGGGCCTGTCTCGAACCGGCGTATGGCCGCGCACCTTCAGTCGCTCCTGCCCGGGGTGCAGGTGAACACCGAGGCGGAGCCGGGCCCGGACCGGGGAGCCTTCGCCATCGGGAGCGAGCGCTACCGGCTGGAGAACGGCACCGCCGAGCACGTGCTGCTCGCCCGGCTGACGGCGGGCCAGAGCGAGAACGTGCGGCCCGTCTTCCTGATCTGCGGGCAGCGCTCGATCACCAATCAGGCGGCGGCCCGCTATCTGGCCCGCAACCATGTGCGGCTCGCCCGTAAGCACGGACAGAACGGCAACTTCTGTCTGCTGCTGAAGGTCGTCAACTCCCAGGCGTACGGCCCCGACGTGGTGGAGCTGCTCGCCGATGTGACCCGCGCGGCCACGACCCCCCGCAGGGGCGGCCACCGCGCGCTGTGAGGCATCCGCCGGGGGGCCGGGCCGGTGGGAGTCAGGCCGGTCCCCGGCCGCCGGGCATCGTGGGGCCCGCCGCGGCGGGGGCGACGGCGACGGCCTCGTTCTTGACGTTGCCCCGCTCGCGCCGGGCCACCCAGGTCGCGAACCAGCTCAGGAGCATGCACAGGCCGATGTAGATCGCCGAGATCACGATGACGACGGGGATGAACGGCATCGTGTAGTCCATGTTGATCGCGATCAGCCGCCCGGCGTGCAGGAACTCCTCGTAGGTGATCAGGTATCCCAGCGAGGTGTCCTTCAGCGCGACGACGAGCTGGCTGATGATCGTCGGCAGCATGGCCCGTACCGCCTGCGGCACCAGGACGAGGGTCATCACCTGGGTCTTGCGCATGCCCAGCGCGTAGGCCGCCTCGCGCTGGCCCCGGTCCACGGAGCGCACCCCGGAGCGGAAGACCTCGGCGAGGACGGAGCCGTTGTAGAGGGTCAGCCCGGCCACGAGCGCGGGCAGCGGCTGGATCTGGAGGGCGACGAAGATGAAGAAGATCATCACCAGCACGGGCATGGCCCGGAAGAACTCCACCAGCAGCGTGCTCACCCACCGCACGGGCGCGTGCTCCGACAGCCGCCCGGCGGCCAGCACCCCGCCGAGCGCCAGCGCGAGCACGGCGGCCATGGCGAATGCCTTGAGCGTGTTTCCCAGGCCCCGCAGCAGCAGTTCCTGGATGCCCTCGTAGCCGAAGGGCCGCCATTTGACGTACGAGAACTGACCCGTATCGACAAGGAGATAGATCACCCACGCCGCCAGCACCGCGAGCGCGAGCGTGGCGAGCAGCCCGTAGCCCAGGTGCCGGGCGCGGGCGCGCGGCCCGGGGATGTCGTAGAGCGCGGAGGAACTGTTCCGCGGCGCCCGCTTCGGGGAGCGTACGGAGGCCGCCGGGGCGCCGGAAGCGCCTGACGGGCCGGGGGATCCGGGGGAGCCCGGTGAGCCGGGCGACGGCGAGGAGGCGGGCGTGGTCATCGGGCGGCTCCCCAGCGCCGTTCCATCGCATGGAAGAGCGCGCTGATGGCGAGGGTCAGGATCAGATAGCCGAGCGCGATCCAGACGAAGCTCCAGATGACGCTGTAGCCGTTCTCGTTGAGCGTCTTGTAGGTGCTCAGCAGCTCGACGACGCTGAAGGAACCCGCGATCGCGGAGTTCTTGGCGAGCGCGATGAGCGTGGAGCCCACCGGGGCGATGACGGTGCGGAGCGCCTGCGGCAGCACCACCGTGCTCAGCGTCTGACCGAAGGTCATGCCCAGGCAGCGGGCCGCCTCGCCCTGGCCGAGCGGCACGGTGTTGATGCCCGAGCGCACCGCCTCGCAGATGAAGGAGGAGGTGTAGCAGCCCAGCGCCAGCACCGCGAACAGCTCGAACGGCAGCTCGACGCCGAAGCGCGGCAGCCCCAGCAGCATCGCGAAGAACAGCAGCGTGAGCGGAGTGTTGCGCAACACCGTCACCCAGACGGTGCCCACCCAGCGCAGCGCCGCCACGGGGGCCACCCGGAAGCCCGCCATGATCACCCCCACGGCGAGGGCCAGCAGCGAGGAGTAGAAGGTGAGTCTCAGGGTGCCGAGAAAGCCCTCGCCGTAGAGGGAGAAATTCTGTGTCAGTACGTCCATGGAGGCGCTCGCTTCCTCTCAGCTCGTCAGCGCGCGATCGATGCGGGGAGGCTTGGGCGCGGGCACACCGGAGAGGCCGAGCGTGACGTCGTAGGCCCGCTTCCAGTCGCCATCGCGCTCCCGCGCGGTGATCGCCTTGTCGAGCGCCCGGGCGAGCGCGCGGTCGGTGCGCGGGACGCCGACGCCGTAGGGCTCCTCGGAGAACGCCTTGCCGACGACCTTGAGGTGCCGGGGGTCCTTGGCCGCGTAGCCGAGCAGGATCGTGTCGTCGGTGGTGACGGCGTCGACCTGGTTGTTGAGCAGGTTGTCGACGCAGATCGCATAGCTGTCGTAAGCGACGGGCACGGCGCGCGGGTAGTCGTCCTGGATGCGCTGGAGCGGGGTGGAGCCCACGGCCGAGCAGATCTTCTTCCCGGACATGTCCCGCGGTCCCCGCAGCCGCTTCTCACCGGCCCGCACCAGCAGCTTCTGGCCGGCGATGTAGTAGGGCCCGGCGAAGCCGACGAGCTTCTTGCGGCCGGGGTTGATGGTGTAGGTGCCCACGTAGTAGTCGATCTGGCCGTTCTGGAGGGCGGTTTCCCGGTTGGCGGAGGCGATGGCCTTGAACTGGATGCCGCTCTTGGGGTCGAAGCCCAGGGAGGCCGCGAGCATCTCGGCGATCTCCACGTCGAAGCCCGAGTAGACGCCGGTGGCCGGGTTCATCTCGCCCATGCCGGGCTGGTCCTCCTTGACGCCGATGGTCAGCTGCCCGCGCTGCTTCGCGCTCTTCCAGGTGGGCGAGGAGGGCAGCGAGAAGCCGGTGTCGACGGCGTAGTGCGGCAGCCTGCCGGCCTGGGGGCCGCGCGCCGGAGGGCTGCCGACGGCGCCGCAGGCGGTGACCGCGAGGACGAGGGAGACGGTCGCGGCGAGGCGGCCGGCCGCGGTGAGGCGGCCGGTCACAGCGACGTGGGCGGTCGCGGCGAGGCGGACTCTCATGGCGAGGCGGCCTGGAGTGTGGATACGCATGACGGCCCCCTCTCAGTGCTTGAGGATCTTGGAGAGGAAGTCCTTGGCGCGGGCGCTCTCGGGCGCCGTGAAGAAGGCCTCGGGGCTGCGGTCCTCGACGATCTGACCGTCCGCCATGAACACCACGCGGTTGGCCGCCGAGCGGGCGAAGCCCATCTCGTGGGTGACCACGACCATCGTCATGCCGTCCCTGGCCAGCTGCTGCATGACCTCCAGGACCTCGCTGATCATCTCCGGGTCCAGCGCCGAGGTCGGCTCGTCGAACAGCAGCGCCTTCGGGTCCATGGCCAGTGCCCGCGCGATGGCGACCCGCTGCTGCTGGCCGCCGGACAGCTGCGCGGGGTACTTCGCGGCGTGCTCGGCCAGGCCGACCCTGCCGAGGAGTTCGCGGGCCCGCGTCGTCGCCTCGTCCTTCTTCTTGCCGCGCACCTTGACCGGCGCGAGCATCACGTTCGCCAGCACCGTCTTGTGCGCGAAGAGGTTGAAGGCCTGGAAGACCATGCCCACTTCGGTGCGCAGCCTGGCCAGTTCCCTTCCCTCGGCGGGGAGTGGTTGCCCTGCCAGGGTGATGGTGCCGGACTCCACCGTCTCCAGACGGTTGATGGTCCGGCACAGTGTTGACTTGCCCGAGCCCGAGGGGCCGATGACGACCACGACCTCCCCCTGGCCCACGGTCAGATTGATGTCCCTGAGCACATGCAGCTCGCCGTAGTGCTTGTTGACGCCGCGCAGCTCGATCAGCGGTTTCATAGAAACCGGAAACTATCGGCCCGAATGGGGTACTTCCGGGATGACACGCAGTAGGGGGATACAACAGGAAATGGGTGCTATCCAGGCCTAGGTACGAAGGAAGACCCTGGGTACCTAGCCTGCTCCCACATCAGAGGCCATGGCCTCAGTCAGGGAAAGTCCGGAGACTTCCGGAGAGAGGGGAGCCCGGAATGGGCAACAAGGACGAGACCAGGCCGGTGTATCAGCGGATCGCCGACGATCTGCGCCGCCAGATCGACGAAGGGACGCTGCCGGTCGGGGCCCGTATCCCCTCCCGCGCCGAGCTGAAGCGCTCCTACGAGGCCAGCGACCAGACCGTGGATCGCGCGGTACGGGTGCTCAAGTCGGCCGGGTACGCGGAAGGCCAGTTCGGGCGCGGGGTGTTCGTCACGGACCGCGCGCCGGTCGGCACCCTGCTGCGCTCCACCGGCGCCGTCGACTCGCCCTTCGCGGCCCGTATCGCCGCCCGCGCGGCGGACCCCGCGGCTGGGCCGGACCCGGCGGGCGCGGCGAACCGTGCGGGTGAACCCCCCGACGAGCGCGTCGGCCCCCACCCGGTACCCGAGCCGGGCACCGAGGCCTCGGCCGTCGTGTGGGAGGCCACCTCCAGCACGGCACGGGCACCCGAACGCATCGCCGAGCGGCTCGGCATCGAGCCCGGTGACCCGGTGATGTGCACACAGTATGAATATCTTGCCGACCGCCGCCCCGTGCAGCTCGCCACCAGCTGGGAGCCGCTCGCCATCACCGAGGGAACCGACGTCATGTGCCCTGAGCGAGGCCCCTACGCCCGCCGCGGCGTCCGCGGCCGGCTGGCCGCCATCGGGATCCGGGTGGTGCGCGCCGTCGAACTCGTCGGCGCACGCCCCGCCACCAGCCCCGAGGCCGAGACCCTGGGCTGCTCCCCCGGGCAGTGCGTCACCGCGGTCGAGCGCACCCACTACGACGAGGACGGGCGCGCCGTGGAAACCTCCGACATCGTCGTACGCGCCGACCGCTGGCGGCTCGAGTACGGCATCACCTTCACGGGCTGAGCCCTGAGACCGGCCGCCGCAGCCCCCGTCGCCACCCCTGGCGGGGCCTCAGCCCTCGCTGGCCTCCGCGTACGCCTGGGACAGCTCCGGCGAGCCCGTCTCCGCCCACGCCGCACCCTCCTCCAGCACGTCCACTTCCCGCCCGGACGGCAGCAGCACCACCGGCTGCCCGTCGGGCCACTGCACCCAGCGGGCGCCGGGCACCGTCCGGACGATCACCGAACCCAGGTACAGCCCCGCGTCGCTGCCCAGCCACGGGGAGACCTCGGGGTCCTCGCGCCAGTGCGGCGGCAGCTGGTCGAGCGCCGCCAAGGACTCGGCGGAGTCGTCGAGTTCGAGGCCGGCCGCTCTCGCCTGCTCGCGCAGCAGCTCGCACTCGGACAGCAGTTGCGCGGCGCTCTCCGGGTCGCTGGACAGGGCGTCGGTCAGCGCGACTCCTTCTGCGTCCCCGCGTCTCTTGCGCCAGTTGTCCAGAAAGGGGAAGTGCATACGGCTCAGCGTGTCACCCGCGCGGGCCCCGGCACCATAGGCGCGCTGTGCGGGGGAGCCGCCCGGTTGCGCGGCCGGACACCTTGACGCCGCTTTCCCGTCTCCCTACTTTCACCCAGCCCCGGTCGAATCCGGGGTGGATACAAGGGTGTTGGAGTCCTACGAGAGGGCAATCACGTGCACAGACGTCTCTGGATCAGCTCCGTCACGCTGCTGGTGGCCGCCGCCACGGCCACCGGACCAGCGCTGACGGCAGCAGCACAGGACCATACGACCAGACCCGTGGCCGCCCCGGCCGCCTCCACGGCGCACCGCCCGCTCCCCCTGGAACGCCTCTACGACAACCGCGCCGTCAGCGACGACGCACGCCCCGGCGCAGCCGACTTCGACGGCGCCGGCCGCTCCCTCTCGGCGCAGGACCTCACGGCGGCAGGGTGGCGGCCCGGCGCCCGCCTCGACCTCGACGGGGCCGCGCTGCGCATGCCCGACCGCTCCCCCGGCGACCCCGACAACGTGCGCGCCGACGGGCAGCACGTGCGGCTGAGCGGGCGCGGGGACGCCATCTCCTTCCTGGTGGCCGCCACTTCGCCCGACGGCGCGGGCGAGTCCGTCACCGGGACCGGCTCCCTGCGCTACAGCGACGGCTCACGCGGCTCCTACACCCTCGGCGCGGCCGACTGGCGGGGCGGGCCGCTCAGTACCAAGGCCGTCGCCCTGCCCCATCTCAACGCCCGCGAGGGCGGACAGCTCGGCGAGAAGGCGCGGCTGTACGCGGTCACCGTGCCGCTGGAGCGGGGCCGCACCCTCAGCTCGGTCCAGCTGCCCAAGGACCCGGGCCCCGGGGCGGATCTGCACGTCTTCGACGCCGCCGTCCGCGATGAGGCCACCGGCTGGAGCGGCACCTGGTCCGCCAGCACCGGCGGTTACACCGGCTCCGGGCTGTGGCAGGACCAGACACTGCGGCTGGTCGTCCACACCTCGGCGGGCGGGCCGCGGGCCCGCATCCGGCTGGAGAACACCTTCGCCGCCGAACCCGTGCGCATCGGGCACGCCTCCATCGCCGTCCAGCGCGACGGCGCCGCCACCAAGGGCAAGCCCGTGCGCCTCACCTTCGACGGCGGACAGGCGGGCACCCGGATTCCGGCGGGGGCCCGAGCGGTCAGCGACCCGGTCGGCTTCGACGTACCGCCCGACACGAACCTGCTGGTCAGCATCCATCTGCCGGACCCGGTCAGCGCCGCGCCCGTGCACAGCGAGGCCATCCAGCGCTCGTACCTGAGCGAGGGGGGCAGCGGGGACCGCACGGGCGAGAGCGGCGGCGAGGCCTACACCCGGTCGCTGAGCATGTGGCCCTTCCTCACCGGCATCGACGTCCAGGGCGGGCCCGGGTCCGTCGTCACCCTCGGCGACTCCATCACGGACGGCGTCCGCTCCACCCAGGGCGCCAACGCGCGCTGGCCCAATGTGCTGGCCCGGCGGCTGCAAGGCCAGGACGAGGTCCCGAAGTACGGCGTCCTGAACCATGGCATCTCCGCCAACCGCATCGTCACCGACCGCTACCCCGGCGACGGCGTCAGCACCGACACGGCGGGCGTCAGCGCCCAGCA
This sequence comes from Streptomyces sp. NBC_01775, assembly GCF_035917675.1. Lineage (NCBI taxonomy): Bacteria > Bacillati > Actinomycetota > Actinomycetes > Kitasatosporales > Streptomycetaceae > Streptomyces > Streptomyces sp. NBC_01775. Next base: position 2,020,175 of record NZ_CP109104.1, read on the forward strand.
CCGCCTGGAGCGGGACGTCCTCGCGCAGACCCGCGCCAAGACGGTGATCCTCTTCGAGGGCATCAACGACGTGCGGTGGGGCACCTCGGCGGACGAGGTCATAGACGGCATGAAGGCGATCGCCACGCGGGCCCGGGAGCGCGGCATGCGCGTCCTGGTGGCCACCGTCGCGCCCTGTGAGGGCTACAAGGACTGCACGCCCACCGTGGACGCGCGCCGGGTCGCCGTCAACGCCTTCGTGCGGGCGAACTCGGGGCACTTCGACGGTGTCCTCGACTTCGACGCGGCCGTACGGGACCCCGCGCGGCCCGCGCGGATGCTCCCCGAATATGACTCGGGGGATCATCTGCATCCGGGGGACGCCGGGTTGCGGGCGCTGGCCGAGTCGATCGACCTGCGGGAGCTGAAGGGCTGAGGTCGCTGGGCGCGGACGTCACACGTCGAGGTCGACGACGACCGGGGCGTGGTCGGAGGCGCCCTTGCCCTTTCTGGCCTCTCGGTCGACGTAGGCGTCCCGCACGGCCGAGCCGAACGCCTCGTTGCCGTAGACCAGATCGATGCGCATGCCCCTGTTCTTGGGGAAGCACAGCTGGCGGTAGTCCCAGTACGTGAACGGGACGTCGTACTTCAGGGGGCGCGGGTGGATGTCCTTGACGCCCGCGCCCTCCAGCGCGGCCAGCGCGTCCCGCTCGCGGTCGGTGACGTGGGTGGCGCCCTCGAACTGGGCGAGGTCCCACACGTCCGCGTCGGTCGGCGCGATGTTGAAGTCTCCGAGAACCGCGAAGGGCCGCGGGCCCGCGGCGGACTTCTCCACCGTGGCCCGCAGCGCCGCCAGCCACTCCAGCTTGTACTCGTAGTGCGGGTGCCCCACCTCGCGCCCGTTGGGCACATAGACGGACCACACCCGCACCCCGCCGCAGGTGGCCCCCGCCGCGCGGGCCTCCACCACGCCCTCGTACTCCGGGACCTCCGGGAGGCCGGCGACGGGGTCCTCCACGCCCACGCGGGAGAGGACCGCGGCGCCGTTCCACCGGCCGCCGGCGTTCACCACCGGCTCATAGCCCAGCGCCCGCAGCTCGTCGTCGGGGAACGCCTCCTCGGAGACCTTCAGCTCCTGGAGGCAGAGCACGTCGGGCTGCGCCGTCTCCAGCCACTGCGTCAGACGCGGCAGGCGGGCGGTGATCGAGTTGATGTTCCAGGTGGCGATACGCATACAGGCTCCGTCGGGGGTTACGGGGGTCGTCCCCCGGGAGAGTGAGGCTATCGCGCGAGTCCGACACTCTCGCCCGGCGTCAGATGACCGTGCGCGGCACCGCCCGTGCCGGGGCCGCCCTCGCCCAGCATGCGGCCCAGGACGGCCAGCCCGTTGTCGTTGAGCAGCCCGTCGTGGATGTCGTAGACGTGGGCCGGGCCGACGGCGCGCACATAGTCGAGGACCTCGGAGAACTTGTTCCACGGCGCGTGCATCGGCAGCAGCAGGGTCTTCACGGGACGCTCGGGGACGGTGAGCGCGTCACCGGGGTGGAAGACCAGGCCGTCCACGACGTAGCCGACGTTGGTGATGCGCGGGATGTCCGGGTGGATGACCGCGTGCAGCTCGCCGTGCACCTCGACCTGGAATCCGGCGGCCTCGAAGGTGTCGCCGTGTCCGACCGTGTGCACGCGGCCGGGAAACGCACCGGAGATCTGGTCGGCGACGCTGCGCAGCGTCCAGATCTCGGCAGCGGGGTTGGCCTCCATGGCGGCGCGCAGCCGCAGCTCGTCGAAGTGGTCGGGGTGCTCGTGGGTGACCAGCAGCACGTCGGCACCCAGTGCCGCGTCCCGCTCGCTGAAGCCGCCCGGGTCGATGACCAGCGTCCGGCCGCCCTTTTCCAGGCGCACACAGGAGTGGCCCTTCTTGGTGAGGGCCGGCGAAGTGTCGTTCGCGTCAGTTCCCATGGGGCCCATTGTCCTCTTCGGCCGCCCGCCGGTCCTCCGGAGTGGTCTCCGCGCGGATGACGCGCTGGGCGACGGCGAAGGCGGAGTGCGCCGCGGGCACCCCGCAGTAGACCGCGGTCTGCAACAGCACCTCCTTGATCTCCTCGGGCGTGAGGCCGTTGCGCAGCGCCGCGCGGGTGTGGAAGGCCAGTTCCTCGTAGTGGCCCCGGGCGGTGAGCGCGGTCAGCGTGATCACCGAGCGGGTGCGACGGTCGACGCCGCCGCGGGTCCAGACCTCGCCCCAGGCGTAGCGCGTGACGAAGTTGTCGAAGTCGCCGGTGAAGTCGTCGGCCTCCTCGGTCGCCCGGTCCACATGGGCGTCCCCGAGGACCTCGCGGCGGACCTTCATGCCCGCGTCGAAGGCGTCGGTGCGCTGCGCGGCACGCGCGCCGGACTCCAGCTCCGCCACGGCGGAGGCCTGCTGCGGGACGGGCGCGATGACCGGCGCGGGCGCGGGCGGACCGGCCGCCGACTCCTGCCAGGTGGTGGTGAAGTGCCGGATGAGCAGATCGGTGACCGCGCCCGGCTGCTCGACGGGCGTCAGGTGCGAGGCGCCCGGCACGATCGCCAGCCGCGCGTCCGGGATCCCGGCGACCAGTGCGCGGGCCTCGGCCGGCGGGGTGGCCTCGTCCTCGGCTCCGGCCACCACCAGGGTCGGCACGCCTATGCCGCCCAGCGAGCCCTTGGCGTCGAAGGAGGCCAGGGCCTCGCACGCGGCGATGTAGCAGCCCGGGTCGGTCGTCCGCACCATCTGTACGGCCCACTCGACGATGGCGGGCTGCGCCTGGGCGAAGCCGGTGGTGAACCAGCGCTCCGGGGTGGTGCGGGCGATGGGGTCCAGGCCGTTGGTGCGGATGACGACGCCGCGCTGGCGCCAGCTGTCGGGCGTGCCGTAGCGCGGCGAGGAGGAGACCAGCGCCAGGGAGGTCACCCGCTGCGGCGCGGCCAGCGCGAGCTGGATACCGAGGGCGCCGCCGATGGAGCAGCCCGCGTAGCCGAAGCGCTCGATGCCGAGGCCGTCGAGGGTGGCCAGCAGCCGCTCGGCGAGCGCGGTGGCCGAGTCGGCGGAGTAGGCGGGCGAGCCGCCGTGACCGGGCAGATCGAACCGGAGCACCCGCCAGTGGCGGGTCAGCTCCGGGATCTGCCGGTCCCACATGTGCCAGGTCGTACCGAGGGCCGGGCCCAGGACGAGTACCGGCGCGTCGTCGGATCCGTCGGTCCGGTGTTGCAGCGTTTGGGCGGGGGTCACCGTGCTTCACCTCGGGCAGGCGGTCGAGAACTGGCAGGAAGGGCTGGAAGAAGAGCGGAAAGAGAGCGGAAGGGTAGCTTTCGCTCACGCGTGCACGCTACCGAGCGCCGCGCGGGCCGGGCCGCGCGGGGCCGTACATCCGGGCCGTGTGGGGCCGTACATGGGAAAAGCCCGGAAAATCCGGCCGTGCGGATGCGGCCGGAGACGGAGATCCCGTGACCCGGAGGAAGGCGGCGACCCGGAGGAAGGCCGCTCAGAACTTGGCCGTGGACACGGCGTAGACGTGGGGGCGCTTCTTGTACGTCTTGTCCACGACGATGGCGGTGTCGGGCTTGTTCCCGGACTCGTGGTGGATCAGGCCCCAGTAGCGGTGCCCCGGCTCCTCGAAGCGCCAGCCGACCTCTCTGGCCTGCTTGCCGCTGATGGCGATCTTCCCCTTGTGCAGGGATTTCCCGCTGCTGCCGAGGTCCTTCATGAACTCGGCGAGCCGCTTCTTGGTCGTACGGAACTCCAGCCACATCGTGCTCTTGCTCCACGAGTTCTCCTCGTAGAACGCCACCCGGGTCGCGGCCAGGGGGACTTGCAGGTTGTAGATGCGCTGGCTGGCCTTGGGCGGACGGGCGTAGGTGAGGCTGCTGGCCGCGGCGGCGCGTTCCTTGTCCTTGCCGCTGTCCCGGCTCTGGAAGGCCGACTGCACCAGGTAGCCGCCCGGCAGGGCGATCAGCAACACCACGATCAGCAGCACGGTCCCCCGGTGCCGGGGCCGGTGCGGGGGGCGCTCGTGGGGGTCGGTGGTCTCATCCGTGTGAGGCATGGCGTTGGAGGTCTCGGTGGTGGGGGGCGAGGCCGCTGCGGTCACTGACCCACCGCCCGGCGCAGGTTGTCGGCCGCGCGCTCGTACCGCTCGTAGCGCTCCAGGCGGCGCCGGTTGGCCCGGCGGAAGCGACGGGCCACCAGCCGCGCCAGGTCGGCAGCCCCGACCATACCCGCCTCGGGGCCGAGCTGGGCCTTGACGATGCGGGCCTCGGGGCGGTATCCGCGGCCGGTCAGCTGGCGGCGGAAGGCATCCCTGGCCGGGTCGATCAGCAGTTCGTCGGCCGCGCTGACGCCGCCGCCGATCACGAAGCAGGACGGGTCCAGGGCCGCCGCGAGGTTGGCGATGCCGACGCCCAGCCAGGCGCCGATCTCCTGGAGCAGCTCCGTGCACATCGCGTCACCGGCGCGGGCCAGCTCGGTGATGAGCGGTCCGGTGATGTCGCCCACCTGGCCGCCGACCCGGTCGATGATCCCGTACGCCACCGGAGACTCGGCCGCCGCCAGCTCCCGGGCCTCACGCACCAGCGCGTTGCCCGAGCTGTACTGCTCCCAGCAGCCTCTGTTGCCGCACGGGCAGCGGTGGCCGCCCGGCACGACCTGCATGTGGCCGAATTCCCCCGCGACCCCGTACTTGCCCCGCTTGACGCGCCCGTCCTCCAGGATGGCGCCGCCGATCCCGGTCCCCAGCGTGATCATCACGAGGTGGTCCTCACCCCGGCCGGCGCCGAAGCGCCACTCGCCCCAGGCGGCGGCGTTCGCGTCGTTGTCGACCATCACCGGGACGGCGAGGCGGGCGGTGAGGGCATCCTTGAGGGGCTCGTCGCGCCAGGCGAGGTGGGGGGCGAACAGCACGCGGGATCTGTTCGCGTCGATCCAGCCCGCCGCGCCGATGCCCACGGCGTGCACGTCGTGCCGGTCGGAGAGGTCGAGCACCAGCTCGGCGATGGTGTCCTCGACGACCTTCGGGCTCTTGGACTTCTCGGGCGTCTCCGCCCTGACCTTCTCCAGGATCGTCCCGTCCGCGTCCACGACACCGGCCATGACCTTGGTGCCGCCGATGTCGATGCCGACGGTGGGAACGCGGGGGGCCGACAGGTGCGAGCGGCGCTCGCGCGTGCTGACCGTCCGCAGGACGCTGGCGCTGGGCCTGGTCCTGCGCGGATAGACCCTTTCACCTCGCTGGAAGCTGTCCATGCTCAACTGTGGTCGTCCCTTTTGGTGTGGTCACCGGCCCCGCCGATTCTGCCAGGGAACAACCGTACGTCGTCGCCTGCGGCGTCGCCTGCGGCTGTGGCCCTCCCACCGGAGAATCGCGCTGGGGGCACCTCCCGGCCGGAGGCTGGGGGAGGAGCCCCCAAAAAAACAGGAAGGGGAGGGGCAGGGGCAAGGTCAGCGTTCCAGCTCATGGCTCAGCTCTTCCAATTCGCTGCCGCCCGCCATCTGCCGCACCAGCTCATCCAGCTCCAGGTCGTCCTTCTCGTACGCGCCGGCCATCGCCCCCCGCTTCAGGAGGACGAAGCGGTCTCCGACCAGGTACGCGTGGTGCGGGTTGTGCGTGATGAGGACCACGCCGAGCCCGGCGTCCCGCGCGGCGGCGACGTACTTCAGGACGACGCCGCTCTGCTTGACGCCGAGCGCCGCCGTCGGCTCGTCCAGGACGAGCACCTTCGCTCCGAAGTGCACGGCGCGGGCGATGGCGACGGACTGCCGCTCGCCGCCGGAGAGCGTCCCGATCGGCTGGTCGACGTCGCGCAGGTCGATGCCCATGCGCAGCAGCTCGCTGTGGGTGGTGCGGCGCATGTACGGCACGTCGAGGCGGCGGAAGGGGCCCCGCCCCGTGCTGGGCTCGGAGCCGAGGAAGAAGTTGCGCCACACAGGCATGAGGGGGACCACGGCGAGGTCCTGGTAGACCGTGGCGATGCCCCGGTCCAGTGCCTCGCGGGGGGAGCCGAGGCCGGCGGGGGCGCCCTGGATGCGGAAGGTGCCGCCGTCGTGCCGGTGCAGCCCGGAGATGATCTTGATGAGGGTGGACTTGCCCGCGCCGTTGTCGCCGAGGACGCAGGTGATCTCCCCGGCGTGCACCCGCAAGGAGACGTCCTCCAGCGCGCGGATGTTGCCGTAGAACTTGCTGACCTCGCTCAGCTCCACCAGCGGCTCGGCGCCGGCGTCCGCCGGGGCGGTCTCGGGGGTCGTGTCGGTCATCGGGTCGCCTCCGCCCGCTTACGGATCCACGCGTTCAGGAGCGTCGCGAGCAGCAGCATCGCGCCCAGGAAGAACTTGAACCAGTCCGGGTTCCACTGCGCGTAGATGATGCCCTTGTTGCTCATGCCGAAGATGAGGGCGCCGACGGCGGCCCCCACGGCCGAGCCGTAGCCGCCGGTCAGCAGGCAGCCGCCGATGACGGCCGCTGCGATGTAGATCAGCTCGTTGCCGACGCCCTCGCCGGACTGGACCGTGTCGTAGTTGAACAGCAGATGCTGGCCCGAGATCCAGGCGGCGAACGCGACACCCAGGTAGAGCCCGATCTTGGTGCGGGCCACGGGGACGCCGACCGCGCGGGCCGCGTCCACTCCCCCGCCGACGGCGAAGATCCAGTTGCCCGCTCTGGTGCGCAGGAGGATCCACGTCGCCACGGCCACCAGCACCACCCACCACAGCACGGTGATCTGGAGGTCGACGCTGCCCAGCGTCACCTGCGAGGCGAAGACCTGCCGCGCGGAGTCGAAGCCCTCCATGTCGCCGATGGTCTTGGTGGTGACGGTGCGGCTGATCAGCTTGGTGAGGCCGAGGTTGAGGCCCGTCAGCATCAGGAAGGTGGCGAGCGTGATGATGAAGCTCGGCAGCTTGGTGCGGGTCAGCATGAAGCCGTTGAAGAAGCCGATGGCCAAGGTGACCAGCAGCGAGACCCCCACGCCGACCCACACGTTCGCCGTCATCTGGTAGCTGAACATCGAGGAGACCAGCGCCGAGGAGGTCACCATGACGCCGGTCGACAGGTCGAACTCGCCGCCGATCATCAGCAGCGCCACGGGGACGGCCATGATCCCGATCGTGGAGGAGAAGTAGAGCACCGTGGAGAGGCTGGAGGGCCGCAGGAAGCTGTCGGCGACCAGCCCGAAGAAGACGAACAGCGCGATGGCGCCCACCACCGCGCCCAGCTCGGGCCTGCGCATCAGCCGGGCGGGCAGCGAGCGCTGCACCAGCCGCTCGTCGACCTTCTCCGGCTGGGGCGCCGGCTTGCCCGGCTCCCCCGGCTCTCCCGGTGTGCCTGTTTTCTCCGTGACCGTCATCGGGTCCCCCGCTTCGTCAGCTCTTCCAGCTTGCCCGCGTCCTTCTTGGTGAGGATCTGCGGGCCGGTGAGCACGGGCTTGCCGCCGCCGAGCATGTCGGCGTTGAAGCGGTGGAGCCAGAGCAGGTCCACGGCCTCGTAGCCCTGGAGGTAGGGCTGCTGGTCGACGGCGAAGCCGATGGAGCCGTCCTTGAGGCCGGCGGCGACCTTGTCGTTGAGGTCGAAGGTGTCGATCTCCGCCTTGCTGCCCGCGTCGTCCTTGGCAGCGGCGGCGGTGGCCGCGAAGGGCGCGCCGAGGGTGACGACGGTGTCGATCTTCTTGTCGGACTGGAGCTTGGCCTCCACGGACGACTGGACGCCGGGCATGTTGGTGCCGTCCACGTACAGGTCCTTGACCTTGCCGTCGAAGGTCTTCTCGATGCCGTCGCAGCGCTGCTCGTGACCGACGTTGCCCTGCTCGTGCATGAGGCAGATCGCCTTCTTGCGGCCCCGGTCGTTCAGCTCGCGGCCCACGGCCTCGCCGGCCAGCACCTCGTCCTGGCCGATGTGGGTCAGGGCACCGAAGGAGCGCGACTCCTCCTGGCCCGAGTTGACCGTGATGACCGGAATGCCTGCCTTGATCGCCTTCTTGACGACACCCTTCATCGCGTCCGGCTTGGCCAGCGTGACGATCAGCCCGTCGACCCTCTTGTCGATCGCGGTCTGGACGAGCTGCGCCTGGCGGCCCGCCTCCTTGTCGTGCGAGTAGAGGAACTCGATGTTGTCCTTGGCCGCCGCCTGCTTGGCGCCGCTCTGGACGATGTCCCAGTAGGTGTCGCCGTCGCCCGAGTGCGTCACCATGGCGACCTTCCAGCGCGGGGTGGTGACGTTGGCCTTGCCGGAGGCGGCCTGGTTACGGGCGTCCTCCGCCCTCTTGCCGCCGGTGCTGCTGCACCCGGCGAGCCCGGCCACCGCCGCGACGACCGCGGCCATCACGGCCCCCGTCGCACGCACGGACGCACGGGACCTCTGCACGCTGGCCACGGTGTTCTGCCCTCTCGATACGGATACGGCTGCGGTCGTACAACCGGAAGATCGCCCAGGATCTTCGCACAAGTATCCGCCACCGTGACCGGAAAGGACGCAACGGGTCCCATCCGCCGTCCCCTACCGCGTTCCGCGCGCGGTGTACTTCTCCAGCCTCGGCACCTGGTCCCGCGTGACGATCTCGGGCCCGGTCAGCACCGGTTTTCCGCCGCCCAGGGCGTTGGCGTTGTAGCGGTGGAGCCAGAGCAGGTCCACCGCCTCGTAACCCTGGAGGTAGGGCTGCTGGTCGACGGCGAAGCCGATGCGCTTGGCCTTCAGCTCCTTGACGACCTGCGCGTTCAGGTCGAACGTGTCGACCTCGGCGTCGCTGCCCGCCTTCTCCTTGGCCTTGGCCGAGGTGGCGGCGAAGGGGGCACCCAGCGTGATGACGGAGTCGATGTCCTTGTCCGACTGGAGCTTGGCCTCCACGGACGACTGGACGCCGGGCATGCTGGTGCCGTCCACGTTCACCGTGTCCAGGTCGCCGTCGAAGGTCTTCTTCGCCCCCTCGCAGCGCTCCTCCAGCGAGACATTGCCCTGCTCATGGATGACGCACAGCGCCTTCTTCTTCTTGCGCTTGTTGAGCTGCTCGCCCACCGCCTCGCCCGCGACGGCCTCGTCCTGGCCGATGTGGGTGAGAGCGCCGACCTCGGTGGAGTACTGCGCACCGGAGTTGATCGTGATGACCGGAATGCCGGCCTTGACCGCCTTGCGGATCACGGACTTGAGGGCGTCCGGCTTCGCGAGAGTGACGATGAGCCCGTCCACCTTCTTGTCAATGGCCGACTGCACCAGCTGGGCCTGCTGGCCCGCCTCCTTGTTGTTGGAGTAGTCGAAGCGGACGTTGTCCTTGCGGGCCGCCTGCTTGGCCCCGCTTTGGACGATGTCCCAGAAGGTGTCGCCCTCGCCCGAGTGCGTCACCATGGCGATCGTCAGCCGCGGGGTGTCCACGCCCTTGCCGCCGCGTCCGCCTCCGCCGTCGTCGTCCTCGCTCTTCTTGCCGCCCGAGCCGCTGCACGCGCTCGCGCTCGCCATGACGACCACCGCTGCTGTGAGGGCTGCCGCCCTGAGTGCCGTACGTCTGTGCGTCATGGGCGAGTTGTAGCGGGGCGCCTGGTGGCCGTCAATGCACTTGACCCCGGCCTTGCCCTTTCACCGATTCTTTCGGGGGGCTCCTCCCCCAGCCTCCGGCCGGGGGGACCCCCACCCAAGCCCCCCCCCGGGTCCTCAAGCGCCGGACGGGCTGGACTCTCAGGGCCGCACCAAAAGCTGGAATTCGAAGGAGTAGCGGGAGGCGCGGTACAGGTGTGAGCCGTATTCCACCGGGCGGCCCGTGTCGTCGTACGTCGTGCGCTGCATCGTCAGCACCGGAGCGCCCTCCGGCTCGCCCAGCAGCTCGCCCTCCCGGGCGTCGGCGACCCGCGCGCCGACGGTCTGCCGCGCCGAGTGCAGCGTCACCCCCGCGCCCCGCATCAGCCGGTAGAGCCCCGTGGTCTCCAGCTCGTCCTGTTCCAGGGACAGCAGGTCCACCGGCAGGTGGTTGCACAGGTATGCCATCGGCTCGCCGTGCGTCAGCCGCAGCCGCTCCACCCTTCGTACTTCTGTGCCCTCCGGGACGGCCAGCGCGACGGCGACCTCCGCCGTGGCCTCCTCCGTACCCTGCCGCAGCACCCGGGTGGCGGGGCGCTGTCCGGCCGCCTCCAGGTCGTCATAAAGGCTGCTCAGCTCCATGGGGCGCTTGACCTGGCTGTGCACGACCTGCGTGCCGATGCCCCGGCGCCGCACCAGCAGCCCCTTGTCGACCAGCGACTGGATGGCCTGACGGACCGTGGGGCGGGAGAGGCCGAGGCGTCCGGCCAGCTCGATCTCGTTGCCCAGGAGGCTGCCAGGGGCGAGCTGTCCGCGCTCGACGGCGGACTCCAGCTGCTGGGAGAGCTGGAAGTAGAGCGGGACGGGGCTCGCACGGTCCACACTGAGCTGGAGGTCCACCGGATCATTCTTGGCCACGTGGGGAGCGTAGTGGTCTTCCGTGCCGCCGGAAACCGTACGTTCGATTGTCAGGACGAAACGACAACACGTTGACAGGGCCGCACAGCCACGCCAGCGTATTGCCATGCGCATCGGACTCATCGGAACCGGCCGGATCGGCACCTTGCACGCCCGCACGCTCAGCGCGCACCCGGAAGTGACCGAGCTGGTGGTCGCCGACGCGGATCCCATGCGGGCCGTCGAGGTCGCCGCAGCGCTGGACGCGACGCCGGTGCCGACCGTCGCCGAGCTGTTCTCGCTGGACATCCACGCCGTGGTGATCGCCTCCGCCACCGCCTCGCACGCCGAGCTGATCCGCACCGCGGCCGAGCGTGGCCTGCCGGTCTTCTGCGAGAAGCCCGTCGCCCTCGACCTGGCCGGCACCCGCGAGGCCCTGCACGCCGTGGAAGAGGCGGGCACCCTGTTGCAGATCGGCTTCATGCGGCGCTTCGACGCGGGCTACACGGCCGCGCGCGAGGCCGTACGCGCCGGGCGCCTGGGCAGGCTGCACACGGTGCGCGCCCTCACCTCCGACCCGGCGCCGCCGCCCGCCGCCTACCTCCCGCTCTCCGGAGGGCTCTACCGCGACTGCCTGGTGCACGACTTCGACGCGATCCGGTGGGTGACCGGCCGCGAGATCGTCTCGGTGTACGCGGCCGGCTCGCAGGCGGGCCCCGCCATGTTCGCCGAGGCCGGTGACGTGGACACGGCCGCCGCGCTGCTGACGCTGGACGACGGCACGCTGTGCACGGCGACGGCCACCCGCGTCAACGGGGCCGGGTACGACGTACGGATGGAGCTGGCCGGTGAGCGCGACCAGTTCGCGGTGGGGCTGGACGCGCGCACCCCGCTCACCTCGCTGGAGCCCACCGCGGCGCCCGCCCCCGGCAAGCCCTGGCCCGGCTTCCTCGACCGCTTCGGGCCGGCCTACGAGGCGGAGATCACCGCGTTCGTCAGGGCCCTGCGCGGGGAGATCCCCAACCCCTGCGACGGCCAGGAGGCGCTGGCGGCGCTGCTGGCGGCCGAAGCCTGCGAGCTGTCCCGCGCCACCAGCACCCCGGTGGAGGTCGCCACGCTGGCGACCCCGGCCCCGCTGGCCCCCCGCGAGGACGGCGACCGGCGCGGGGAGCGGCCCACCCCGCCCGTCACAAAGGCTTGACCATGAACACCCGGGCGTCGGCCACCCGGTGCGTGACACCGGCGCCGTCCTCGTAGAACCAGCAGTCGAGGTACGGCACGGAAGCGAGATAGCCCAGGCGCCGGTAGAGCGCGCTGGCGCGGGGATGGTTCTTCTCGACGCCCAGGCCGATGTCCGGGCAGCCGCGCCCGGTCGCGAGGCGCTCCGCCTCCCGGAGCAGCTTCGTGCCGATGCCCTGGGAGCGCAGGGTCTCGGGCCACGCCCCGAGGCCGTTCACCTCGGGACACACGGGGTGCGCAGCGCGCACCTCGGGCGCCGCGCACCCCTCCCAGCGGATCTCGCAGCTGCCGACGGGCCGCCCTTCGTCCCAGGCGACGAGGAAGGCGCCGCGCCCCTCCCGCTGCCGTGCGTAGCGGAGCCCGTGGTCGGCAGCCGCTCCGCGGAACGGTATGTGCTGGTCGAGGAGTTCGACGTCTTCTTCCCGGCACTGGCTGATCCTCATATGGGTACCCTAAGAGCTCCCCCCGGAGCGCTTACCGGGCCTCCACGAAGTCATCGCCGCAAGGCCCGCAGGTCCCCACCAAGGCCCCTCAGCCGAAGCGCACCGGCAGGCTCTTCACCCGGCGCGGCAGCAGCCCCTCACGCCACTCCGGCGCCGCCGCACTTGCGTCCAGCTTGCGCAGCCGGGTGTGGTCGGGCGGGTCGGCCGTGAGCATGTGGACGGCTCGGGGAGACGGCGTTGGCGACGGCATCCGGCGAGGCGCGGGTCCAGCCTTGGACCACCGGTCGTCCGTGCGCACCGCCCGCGCCGCCTCGTGTCCGACGATCGCATCCGGTCAGGGAGTTGGGCCGCGCGCTCAGGGCCGGAGGCCGGTGCGCTCCCCTGCGGGGACGGCGTCCTCCAGGCGCTGGAGGAGCTCGGTGACACGCTTGGCGACGGTCTCGCGGTCCCCCTCGGTGAGCGCGCCGCCCATGCCGCAGGCCGCGGCGCCCGCCGCGATCCACTCGGGGGCCGCCTCGACGGTGATGCCGCCGGTCGGCAGCACGGGGGCCTGCGGCAGCGCGGCGCGTACCTGGCGCAGCCAGCCGGGGCCGTGCGCGGAGGCGGGGAAGAGCTTGAGCGCGTCGGCGCCCAGCTCCAGCGCGTTGACCATCTCGGTGGGGCTGGCGACGCCGGGGAAGACGGGTACGCCGTAGCGGTGGCCGGTGCGTATGACCTCGGCGTCCAGGCTCGGCGAGACCAGGAACCTGGCACCCGCGTCGACGGCGAGCCGGGCGGAGGCGCCGTCGAGCACCGTGCCCGCGCCGATCACCGAGTCGTCGCCGGTCTCGCGGCGCAGGGTGCTGATCGCCTCCAGCGCGTACGGCGTGGTCAGCGAGATCTCCAGGCTGGTGATTCCGGCGGCGAGGAGGGTGTCGGCCAGCGCCGTCGCCTTCTCGTAGTTCTGCGCGCGAACGATGGCGAAGACGCGCTGTGCCAGCGCGGCCCTGGTGATCTCCCAGCGATACACGGCAAGTTCGCCGCCTCTCTTGTTCAGTTGGGTTGTCAGCGGTGCACCGGATCGGTGCCCCGGACAAAGGCGTTGAGCGCCCGGTCGCGGGCCGCGGCGGTGGGCAGTCCGTCGGTGTCACCCGGTGCCTGGATGACCAACGCTGCCACACACGCCGCCTCCGCGAGGGCGCTCGACTGGTCGAGTCCGCGCAGCCGTGCGGACAGCCAGCCGGCGGCGAACGCGTCGCCCGCGCCCACGGGGTCGGTCACGGGCACATCGAAGGGCTCCTGCACCCACTGCCCTTCGGTGCTGTGCGCGACGACGCTGTGGTCGCGCCGCTTGACCACGACCGTGCTGGCCCGGCCGAGGGTCAGCAGTGCCTTGGCTCCTTCGTCCGGCCCGGCGCCCAGCAGCAGCTCCAGCTCGTCCTCCCCCGCGAGGACGAGATCGGCTTCGCGCAGCAGGGGCCCGACGCGGCGTATCCACTCGTGCTCGCTGCCCAGCTTGCGGCGCACGTTGGGGTCGAACGAGACGGCGGCGCCCGCCTGTCTGGCGCGCTCGACGAGGGTGTGCGTGGCCTGTTCGGCGGACTCGGAGAGCATGGGGGTGATGCCGGTCACGTGCACCAGCCGCACCCCGGCCAGGGCTTCGGGGGTGATCTGCGCGGGGCTGAGCAGTGAGGCGGCGGAGCCCGTGCGGTAGTACTGCACGTCGATGGAGCGCTGGGGGTGGCTGTCGCGCAGCAGCAATCCGGTGGGTGACTCGGGGTCCATCTCGGCGCAGGAGACGTCGACTCCGTCGGCGCGCAGCTCGCGCAGCACGGCCTCGCCCGCCGGGTCGTCCCCGACGCGGCCGATCCACCGCGCCCAGTGCCCCAGCCGCGCGAGGCCGGAGGCGACGTTGGATTCGGCGCCGGCCACGGAACGGCGGAAGTGCGTGGCGCGTTCGAGAGGAAGGCCGGGTTCGGCGAGCATCAGCAGCATTGCCTCACCGCATGTAACTGCCTCCGGGCCGTTTCTCACCGGTAACTCCCCATATCTACCGCCGATGCATCACTCTCTGTGGGGAACGTTACCCGCTCAGAGCCACAAAGCCACCCCCGGGGGCCGCTCCCCTTCGGGAAACTCCCGGAAACCCCGGGGAGGTTTCCCGAAGGGGGGCGGGCCCGCGGGAAAACGGGGAGGGAGACGCTACACGCAAAACGGCCGCCGCTCCCTCTCGGAGCGGCGGCCGGCTGCCCGTTGTGCGCGGGCGCGGGTCAGCAGGAGTAGTCGACCAGATCGAACGACGCGTAGTGGTCGGCGGTGTAGTAGTCCTCCTGCTCCTTGTCGCCCGTGACGATGCGGCGGGCGCCCCGGTCGTCCGAGCCGGGGGTCTTGACGGTGTACTCGTGGTAGTAGCCCTGGCTCTGGTCCGGCAGGATGCCCTCGCGGTTCTGGAAGACGGTGCCGTCCTGCGGGTAGGGGTAGGGGCCGCCCTTCTCGATCAGGTCGAGGGTGTCGTGCGCCTCGGCCGGCAGCTTGGACTGGCAGATGTCGCCGACGTCCTGGACGGAGACCGTCGCCGCCGCCGTGGGGGGCGGTGCGGCGGTGGCCGTGGTGAGGGCGGGGGCGCCGAGGAGAAGGGTGGCGGTGAGAGCGCCCAGTGCTCCGGCGCGTGCGATGCGTGGGGGGAATCTCATGCCATCTATCGTGACGCGCGTAGATGACATGTCAACGCCAAGTACCGTTGTTTTTCCGTTTGTTCACGCCGGCGTTCCCGGTGGAGCCCGCGCCGCGGGGAGGACGCGCGTCAGCCCCGCGGCGCGGAGCGGGACCTCAGCCCAGCTCGGCGTAGCGGGCCGTCAGACGCCTGACGCCCTCGGAGGTGAGCGAGCCGTGCAGGCGCAGCCGGGCCACGCCGCCGTCGGGAAAGATGTCCAGGCGTACATGGGTGACCGCCGGAGCGTCCGTGAGCAGGAAGCGGTGGACGGTGTCGGGCTGGAGGCGGGTACGGGGCAGCAGTTCGACCCACTCGCCGCTCTCCGCGCTCTCCCCGCTCTCCGCGTTCTTGCCGACGAGGCTCGCCCAGCCCGCCGAATTGCCCTTGTAGCAGGCGGTGTCGATCTCCACGGCGCGCACGAGGCCCTGCCCGGCGAGGGCGTAGCTCAGCCAGTCGTGGCCGTCGTCGCGGCGGCGGCGGGTCTCCCAGCCCTCGTCCATCTTCTGCGAGCGGCCGGGCAGCACGGTGTGTACCGGCGGCGAGAAGAAGCGGTCGGAGGCGTCCTCGGCCCGGCCGCCGTTCTCCAGCGCCAGCAGGTCGAAGGTGCCGAGCGCGGTCAGCCACGCCGGGTCGGGCACGACCTCGCCGTACACCCGCAGGCGCGCGATGCCGCCGTCGGGATACTGCCGCACCCGCAGGTGGGTGAAGCGGCGCTCCTCGGTGACGGCGAAGCCGTTGGCCGCGTGGCCGCCGACCGCCGTCCTGGGCACGAGCGTCGTCCACTTCACGTCGTCCGCGAGCAGCTCCTCGGGCGAGGGCGTGCCGGGCACGGAGGTGGCCTCGACCGAGACCGCCTGGGGGTAGTTGCCGCGAAAGTGCGCGGTGTCCACGAGCAGGCCCCGGACGACGCCGGGGGCGCCTAGCCGTACGAGCGCCCAGTCGTGGTCGTCGGCGGCGGGGTGGGGCCGCTCGGCGGAGAGGCCGCGCCTGCGGCGGGTCTCCCAGCCGTCCATGACCTTGCCCTTGTGCGCGAACGCCGTCGGGTCGAACTCGGGCCTGCCGGGCTTGAGGAGGTTCTCGCGCTCGGCGAAGAACTCGTCGTTGGCGGCGATGACAGTGGCGCCCAGCCTGCGGTCGGCCAGGTCGGGAAGGTGGGCGAAGGGAAGCCCGGCTTCCGGGGCGCGGTAGTCGGCGTAGGTGTCGCCCCCGTCGTAGGGCTCCGCGTCTCCGGTGTAGCTGGGAACACCCGCGGTCGTCGCCGCTGTCATCAGGCCGTCCTCTCGATCAGTTGTCCGGTCTTGCTGGTGGGAGTCCCGTGGTCGGCGACGCGCTCGCCGCGCAGCCATGCGGAGCGCACCACGCCGTGCAGGGTCTTGCCGGCGTAGGCGGTGACCTGGTTGCGGTGGTGCAGGTGTACCGGGTCCACGGTGAAGGTCTCTTCGGGCGCCAGGACGGCGAAGTCCGCGTCGCGCCCCGGGGCGATGGCCCCCTTGTGCGCCAGGCCCGCGAGCCGCGCCGGGGCCCCGGACATCCAGCGCGCGACATCGGCGAGGCCGTGGCCTCTGCGGCGCGCCTCGGTCCAGATGGCGGGCAGGCCGAGCTGGAGGGAGGAGATGCCACCCCAGGCCGTGCCGAAGTCGGGCGTCTTGAGGTCGGTGGTGCAGGGCGAGTGGTCGGAGACGACGCAGTCGAGCGTGCCGTCGGCCAGGCCCTGCCAGAGCGCGTCCTGGTTGGCCTGCTCGCGGATGGGCGGGCAGCACTTGAACTCGGTGGCCCCGTCGGGGACTTCCTCGGCGGTGAGCGTGAGGAAGTGCGGGCAGGTCTCGGCGGTCAGCCGGATGCCCTCGGCACGGGCCTTGGCCACCAGGGGCAGCGCGTCGCTGGAGGACAGGTGCAGCACGTGGACGCGGGTGCCGTGCTCGCGGGCGAGGGCGACGAGCAGCGCGATGGCGTCGTTCTCGGCCTCGCGGGGGCGGGAGGCCAGGAAGTCCGCGTAGGCCGGCCCGCCCTTCTGCGGTGCGGAGGCCAGTTGCCCGGGGTCCTCGGCGTGCACGATGAGCAGGCCGTCGAAGGAGGCGATCTCGGCCATGACGACGGCCAGTTGCCCGGGGTCCAGCTCGGGGAACTCCTCGACGCCGGAGGGCGACAAGAAGCACTTGAAGCCGAAGACGCCGGCCTCGTGCAGGGCGCGCAGCTCGTGTGCGTTGCCTGGTACCGCACCGCCCCAGAAGCCGACGTCCACATGGGCCTTGGGCCCGGCGACCGCGCGCTTCTCGGCCAGATTGGCGGCCGTGGTGGTCGGCGGGAGGGAGTTGAGCGGCATGTCCACGAGGGTGGTGATGCCGCCCGCCGCGGCGGCGCGGGTGGCCGCGTAGAAGCCCTCCCACGCGGTGCGCCCGGGGTCGTTCACATGGACATGGGTGTCGACCAGGCCCGGCAGCAGCGCGTCCTCGCCGAGGTCCTCCACGGTGGCGCCGGGCGGCGCCTCGGCCTCGTACGGCAGGACGGCCGCGATCTTGCCGTCCGCGCCGACCGTGACAGAGGCGGGCCGCTCTCCTTCGGGGGCGAGTACGCGCCGCGAGCGCAGGACGAACCGCACGTCGGACAAACCGACCTCCTTCAACGTTCTGTTGAACGCATCCTCATCCGGCGCGATCCACCGGTCAAGGGTTCCCCCTGGAGAACTCCACAAAATGAAACTACTATTTCACCATGCAGAAGAAAGGGGGGATGTGATGCGGGAGGAGAGACCCGGCTCGCCGAGGGTCGCGTACGGGTATGCCGATCTCGGAGGAGAGCACCCCGCAGCCCCGGATACCATGCGCCTGTCCGCAGGCCAGGAAAGGAACGCGACGTGCCGCCGTCCGCAGAGCGCAACCCCGCGACCCAGGGGGCCCAGGCAGGCCAGGCCGGCACGGCTCCGGCCGTATCCGGTGGGGTCCAGTCCCTTGAGAGGGCCTTCGACCTGCTGGAGCGGATGGCCGACGCGGGGGGCGAGGTCGGGCTCAGCGAACTGTCGTCCGCCAGCGGCCTGCCGCTGCCCACCATCCACCGGCTGATGCGCACCCTCGTCTCGTGCGGCTACGTCCGCCAGCAGCCCAACCGGCGCTACGCGCTGGGCCCGCGCCTCATCCGGCTCGGCGAGAGCGCCGCCCGGCTGCTGGGCACCTGGGCCCGCCCCTACCTGGCCCGGCTGGTCGAGGAGACCGGCGAGACGTCCAACATGGCGCTGCTGGACGGCGACGAGGTGGTCTACGTCGCCCAGGTGCCCTCCCGGCACTCGATGCGGATGTTCACCGAGGTCGGCCGGCGCGTGCTGCCGCACTCCACGGGCGTCGGCAAGGCGCTGCTCTCGCACACCCCCGACGAGCAGGTCCGCGCGCTGCTGGCGCGCACGGGGATGCCGGCGGCCACCGAGAAGACCATCACCACTCCCGAGGGCTTCCTCGACGCGCTGGCACAGGTACGCGAGAGCGGCTACGCGACCGACGACAACGAGCAGGAGATCGGCGTGCGCTGCATCGCCGTGTCCGTGCCCGACTCCCCCACCGCGGCAGCCATCTCCATCTCGGGCCCGGCCGGGCGGGTCACCGACACGGCCACCGACAAGTTCGTCCCGCTGCTGCACGAGGTCGCCGCCGACCTCTCGGCGGCGCTGGCCAGTTCGGCAGCCGCCGGCCAGTGAGCCCTACTGGTCCTTCGCCTTTATGGCGTTGCGCCACACCGTGACGTCCAGCTTGACGTAGTCGCTCGGGTCCGACTTCGGGGCGTGTCCCCGGTAGGTGACGAGGGCGAGGTGCCCGGAGCTCGTCCGGACACAGAGCCGGGAGCCGGGCGACAGCCGGTTCAGCCCGACGTCGCTGGTGAACCGCGTCTCGGCACGGCACGCCTTGAGCGAGCCCTTCTGGGAGTTGTTCAGCAGGGCCAGCTTGCCGCTGGGCTTGTCGATGCCGAGATTCGCGCCGTCAACCGTGGTGTTGAGATACGTCAGCTCCGAGCTCACCCCGCCGTCGTCAAGGTCCCGGGGCTTGAGGGGTTTGTCGGCCATGGCCAGGAAGTAGCCGGTCGGCAGGTTGATGCCCTTGTACGTCGCGGGCTTGGGGTTCGCCTTCGGGCCCTTGCCGCCCGGCTGGGAGCCGCCGGAGGACCCGCCCGAGCCGGAGTCCGAGCCCTCGGATCCGATCAGGAAGGTGCCGCCCCAGAAGAACACCAACACGCCCACGACGACCGCCGCGATCGTCTTCCCCCGGTCCCACCTGCGACGCCGCGGCAGCGGGTGGGGGTAGCCCGGTCCGTACGGGCCGCCGGGCGGCGGGGGCTGGTGGTGGGGTCCCACCGGCCGCGCCGCCATCGTGGGGGCAGCCGCGAGCGGCGGCGCCGGGGGCGGCGGGGCCTGCGGCCCGGCGGGCTGGGCCGGGGGCGTCGTGTGGACCGTCAGCGGGGCCGTCCCGGCGGGACCGTCACCGGAGGCCGGGGACGGGGCCTGGGTCGGGGGCCGGCCCTGCGTGGGTGCGGTCTGCGTGGGAGGCGGGCCCTGCGGCGCCGCGGTCTGTGTGGGAGGCGGGGTCTGCGGCGGTGCGGGCGCCGCCGCGCGGTGGGCGATGTCCGCCGCCACGGCGGGCGGCAGCCAGTGCCCGGACCGCCTCAGCTGGGTGTCGCCGGACGCCGTCTGGCACATCCGAAGGATGTCGGCGAGCCCCGGCCGGTCCTCCGGCTCCTTGGCCAGACAGCGGGTGACCAGCTCCCGCAGCTCCTCCGGTACACCGTCAAGTGCGGGCTCGGTGTGGACGATCCGGTAGAGCACGCCGTGCGAGCTGCCCTCGCCGAAGGCCGGTATGCCCAGCGCCGCGTACGCCGCGATCTGGCCCAGCGCGAAGATGTCGGTGGCCCCGGAGACCCGCGCGCCCTCGGCCTGTTCGGGCGCCATGAACGAGGGGGTGCCGATGGTGACCCCGCTGCTGGTGAGCGAGGTGGCGTCGGCGGCGTGGGCGATGCCGAAGTCGATGACGCGCGGCCCGTCGTCCGCGAGCAGCACGTTGGAGGGCTTCAGGTCCCGGTGGACGATGCCCGCCTTGTGGATGACCTGGAGGGCCTCCGCGATTCCGGCCACCAGGAACAGCACTGTCTCCACCGGCAGCCGTCCGTACCCGGCGACGGCCTCGGCGACCGAGGGACCGGGCACATAAGCGGTGGCCAGCCAGGGCTGGGGACCCTGGGTGTCGCTGTCGATCACCGGCGCCGTGAAGAGGCCCTGCACCCGCTCGGCGGCCCGCACCTCCTGCTGGAAGCGCCGCCGGAACTCCGGATCCGCACCGACGTCGGGGCGGATCACCTTGATGGCGATGGGGCGCCCGCCGGGGGTGTAGGAGAGGTAGACCTTGCCCATCCCTCCCGAGCCGAGCTGCGCCGCCAGCCGGTATCCGGCAACCGAGGTCGGATCGTCCGCGTCGAGTGGGGTGAAGACCTCTGCCGGCGCTCCGTCAGTCATGAACCGCTGCCCCTGGTGATGTCGCTGTCGGTCAAAAAGGCGGACCCAGACAGTACCGGGAAGGCGGTCAACGCACCGTGCGCGGGCTCCTGCCGAAGAGTTCGACGGCCTCGCGGACCGCGCCGAGCGGGAGCGCGAGGGCGCTCACCGAGCCGACGGCCGCCGCGAGCAGCAGGAGGGAATGCGTCAGCTCCTCCGCGACCGGGGCGCCCGCGCGGGCCACCGCGGCGAGCGCGTCCAACTCCCGCTCGGCCTCTCGACGATCAGGCAGGTCGGCCGGGTGCGCGTCGAGCGCGGACCTCATCCGGCGCACAGTACGGGCCAGCGTCTCGACACGCGGGTCGGTGCCGGTATCGTGCCCGGCCACCACCGCGTCCCATCGCCCCACAGTCTCACTTCGCACGTTCTCCCCCACTGAGATGTCCCGCGCCACGGAGCACGGAGTACCGCTTTCCTCCAAGGAGTTGGCCGCTCCTGTCGGAGATTTCGACATTAAACGCCACTCTACGCGTGTGGCGCCACACGGAACGCGATATTTCAGGGTGTCTCTTCCGATGATCGTCCCCAAGGAGGAGAGATGACCTCCCCCTTATGTGCGATATCCATGGACGTATGGCACGGAGGGAACAGACATCGGACAGCCGCGCGGGCGGTACGGCGCCCCGCGTCGCGGGGCTGCTGCTGGCCGCCGGCGGCGGGCGGCGGCTGGGCGGGCGGCCCAAGGCGCTGCTGCCGTACGGGGGAAAGCCGCTGGTGGAGCACGCGGCGCGGGCGCTGCGCGAGGGCGGCTGCGGCCCGGTCCATGTCGTACTGGGCGCCGCCCGCGACGAGGTGCGCGAGCGGGCGGAGCTGGCGGGGTGCCTGCTGGTCGACAACCCGGACTGGGCCGAGGGCATGGGCACTTCGCTGCGGGCCGGGCTGGAGCGCGTCGGCGCGGACCCGGACGGCGCCTCGGCGGTGCTCGTCTGCCTGGTGGACCAGCCCGGTATCGGCGCCGCCGCCGTCGCCCGGGTGCGCCGCGCGTACCGCTCCCCCGACACCTTGGCCGCCGCTTCCTACGGGGGGCGGCGCGGGCACCCCGTACTGTTCGGCGCCCGGCACTGGGCGGCCGTGGCGCGGAGCGCGTACGGGGACGTGGGGGCGCGCGCGTACCTGCGGGAGCGGGAGGGCCGGATCGCCCTGGTGGAGTGCGGGGACGTGGCCGACCCGGCGGACATCGACACCCCGGAGGACCTCGGGCGGCTGGGCTAGACCGGGCCGGTGACCGGGGGCCGACGCCACAAGGCCGGTCTGCCGGTCCACGGGACGGCGTGGCGGGCGGCCGGGGTGGCACCCGGGGCCAGTGAAGCGGCATCTCCCGGCGTGAGAGATATCTCGACATCAACAGACTCTTGAAATTCCACCATGAGGAAACTAATATCCACTGATCAGAAGCACCTTCCCGTCCCGAAGGTGCCGACGACCGCGTTCCGCGCGCTCGGCGCGGACCACGGCACCCCGTGCCGCCCTGTCCCGCACGGCCCGGCGGCCACAGGTTCACCGCTCGCCGAAGGAGTGACCCCACATGTCCGCACCAGCGTCCTCTCCGCTGGCCATCGTCGGCGTCGAAGCCGGGCAGCGGCCCGAGCGGCAGGATGAGGTCCTGACCGGCGCCGCGCTCGAATTCCTCGCCGCGCTGCACCGCAGGTTCACCCCGCGCCGGAACGAACTGCTCGCACGCAGGGCCGAGAAGCGCGCCGAGATCGCCCGTACGAACTCGCTGGACTTCCTGCCCGAGACCGCCCAGGTGCGTGAGGGCGACTGGCGGGTGGCCGACTGCCCGCCGGCGCTCCTGGACCGCAGGGTCGAGATCACCGGGCCCACCGACCGCAAGATGACGGTCAACGCGCTCAACTCCGGCGCGAAGGTGTGGCTCGCGGACTTCGAGGACGCCTCGGCGCCGACCTGGGAGAACGTGATCGGCGGCCAGCTCAACCTCACCGACGCCTACGAGCAGCGCATCGACTTCACCGACGAGCGCTCGGGCAAGTCCTACGCGCTGCGGCCCTCCGGCGAACTGGCCACCGCCGTTGTCCGCCCGCGCGGCTGGCACCTGGACGAGCGCCACCTGGAGTGCGACGGGAAGCCGGTGCCGGGCGCGCTCGTCGACTTCGGCCTCTACTTCTTCCACAACGCGCAGCGCCTCATCGACGCCGGCAAGGGCCCGTACTTCTACCTGCCCAAGACCGAGTCGTACCTGGAAGCGCGGCTGTGGAACGAGGTGTTCGTCTTCGCGCAGGACTACTGCGGCATCCCGCAGGGCACCGTCCGCGCCACCGTGCTGATCGAGACGATCACCGCGGCCTACGAGATGGAGGAGATCCTCTACGAGCTGCGCGACCACGCCTCCGGGCTCAACGCGGGCCGCTGGGACTACCTCTTCTCCATCGTCAAGAACTTCCGCGACGCCGGCTCCCGCTTCGTGCTGCCGGACCGCAACGCGGTCACGATGACCGCGCCGTTCATGCGCGCCTACACCGAACTGCTGGTGCGCACCTGCCACAAGCGCGGCGCCCACGCGATCGGCGGGATGGCCGCGTTCATCCCCAACCGGCGCGACCCCGAGGCGAACGAGATGGCGCTGGCGAAGGTCAAGAACGACAAGGACCGCGAGGCCGCCGACGGCTTCGATGGCTCCTGGGTGGCCCACCCCGACCTGGTGCCGGTCGCCAGGACGTCCTTCGACGCGGTCCTGGGCGAGCGCCCGAACCAGAAGGAGCGGCTGCGCGAGGACGTCCACGTCAAGGCGGCCGATCTGATCGCCGTCGACTCGCTGGACGCCCGCCCGACCTTCGCGGGGCTGCGCAACGCGGTGCAGGTGGGCATCCGCTACATCGAGGCGTGGCTGCGCGGGCTGGGCGCCGTGGCCATCTTCAACCTGATGGAGGACGCGGCGACCGCCGAGATCTCCCGCTCCCAGATCTGGCAGTGGATCAACGCGGGCGTCGTCCTGGACGACGGCCAGAAGGTCACCGCCGACCTCGCCCGTCAGGTCGCGGCCGACGAACTGGCCGCGATCCGCGCGGAGACCGGCGAGGAAGCCTTCGCCGCGGGCAACTGGCAGCAGGCCCACGACCTGCTGCTGCGGGTGGCCCTGGACGAGACGTACGAGGAATTCCTCACGCTCCCGGCCTACGAGATCCTGCGCGGCTGAGTGAGAACACACAGGCCGCGCGGCTGAGGCCGCGCGCCCACGGCGTACGTACGCGCACGAGACGCACACGCGCGGGGCGTACGTATGCGCGGGCGTACTCCTCCCGGCGTGAAACGGCGCGGACCCTCTCCGAGCGGAATGAGAGGGTCCGCGCCGTCGTCCGGGTGGTGGCGAGGACCGTCGGCCGGTTCAGGTGGTGGTGGTGCTGACGACCGTCGCCGTGGTCGTCACCACCGAGATCGCGGCGATGACCGCCTGCATCTCCGTGATCGCCTTGCGGACGTCGTCGCCGACCCACTGGCCCTCGGCGATGGCCTCCATCCGGGGCTGGACGCGCTTGCGGGGCACCTCGGGGAAGGCCTGCGCGTACAGGCGGGTGGCGTGCAGCAGGGCGATGAGGCCCGTGGTGCGCTCGTCCGGCTCCGCGCCGTGCAGCACCACGTCCTCCAGGCGGTGGCGCAGCGCGCGCTCCACCGAGCCGTCGGCTTCCGGATAGCGGCGGGTGGGGAAGATGCCCAGCGCGCGCCGGCGTATCTCCACGACGATGCCCCGCGCGCACAGGCTCTCGATGGCGGCCTCGACGGCCTTGGCCTGGTCCTTGGCCAGCCAGTCACCGGGCTTCGCCTTGCTGTCGCGCCGCGCCCACTCCTCGATCCGCGCCAGCCGCCCGTCCAGCAGCGCGTCCCCGGTCGGCGTCGGGTCGGTCACCACGAGCCGCCCGTCCTCCACCGCCACCCGGCCGGCCAGAGCCAGTTCCAGCAGCGTGCCTCCGGCCACCGCCCAGCCGGCCGACGCACGGTCCCTGGCCGCGCCGGAATCGTCATCCAGCACCAGCAGCATGGCTTCTTCGCCCAAGGTGACGCCGTCCACACCCGTTCCCCCGACGCTGTTCACACTTGTTCCCCCTTCGCGTTCCTTTCCGGATGCCGCTGCCCCCGAAGTTTCCGCCCAAACATCACGCTCCGCTACGTCGGCCACCGCGCCGAGTGCCACGAAGACGGCGATCAGGAGGGCGGGAGCGGCGTGACCGGAGCAAGTACGGCCACCACCTCGTGGGTGTCCCTTACGGGTCCCTCCAGGCATCCGGGGACGGAGGGGGAAGGCGACGGAGGCGATGGAGGGGACGGCCGCGAGCCGTTGGGGACGGCGGCCCTCCCCGTGGTGACCTGTGAGTGGTACCAGGGTGCGCCGGGGAAGGCACCGGGTCGTGCCCAGGTCGTACTCGCCCGGCAGGCGCCTCGTACTCGGGTCGCACCTGGGGCGTAGACGAGGCGCACCGACCTGACGCCCCATCAGGGCAAAGGCGGAATACCGGGCGTAAACGGCTAGGGGCCGGTGTCGGGGACAGCTCATCCTGCGAGCTGATCCCGGCCCCGCGACGGACGGTCAGGATGACCGTCATGACCCCAAGCTCCACGGCACGCCGCCGCACCCCGCTCGCCGCCACCGCCCTGGCCGCCCTCACCTCGACCGTGGTAGCGGGCTGCTCGCTGGGCGGCCCCGACGTCCGGGGCGGATCCGAGTCGTACCAGATCAAGGGCGCCGGGAGCCGGGTCAGGACGCTCGACCTCACGTCGCACGACGGCGATGTCACCGTCACAGCGGCCGACCCGAAGCGCACCACGGTCGGGGTCATCGAAGACTTCGCCTACGAGAAGACCAAGCCCCGCACCGAACACTCCGTGAACGGCGGGACGCTGCACCTCACCGCCGACACGTGCGGCGGCAACGACGGCATGTGCGTGGTGAACTACACCGTCTCCGTGCCCGCCGCCATGTCCGTACGCCTCAAGACCGGCAGCGGCGACATCGTCGTACGCGCCACCTCGGGATCCGTGCGCGCGGAGGCCGGGGGCGGCGACGTCCGCATGATCGCGTCGCGTGCCCGCCAGGTCCGGGTGAAGACCGGCGCCGGCAGCCTGTTCGGGGCCTTCGCGGCCCCGCCCTCGAAGCTGAGCTACAAGAGCGGCGGCGGCAACGTCACCCTGCGCCTGCCCAAGGGCGAGTACGCCGTCGACGCGACCACCGGAGGCGGCGACCGCAAGGTCGCCGTCCCCACCGCCCCCTCCTCGCCCCACGAGATCCGCGCCCGCAGCGGCGGCGGCGACGTGTCGGTGCTCAGAGCGGGCAGCAAGAGCTAGCGCCGTGACCGGCACTAGGACCCCCGGGCGCGTCGCCCGGCGGCCCCACGCGGGTTCGCTCTGCCAACCTTCGGTTGACAGTCTTCCGAGTGTCAACTTACGGTTGACGCATGGAAAATCCCCTCAGCACATCCGGCACCATCCGGCTGGACGACCTGATCGACGCCATCAAGAAGGCACACTCCGATGCCCTGGAGCAGCTCACCGACGCGGTGATCGCGGCGGATCATCTCGGCGAGGTGGCCGACCATCTGATCGGGCACTTCGTGGACCAGGCGCGGCGTTCGGGCGCTTCGTGGACCCAAATCGGGACGAGCATGGGGGTCACGCGGCAGGCGGCGCAGAAGCGGTTCGTGACCAAGGCCGCCGGCGAAACGCCGGACCTGGACCCGGGCCAGGGGTTCAGCCGGTTCACGGAGCGGGCGCGGAACGTCGTGATGGCGTCGCAGAACGAGGCACGCGCGGCGGGCAACGACCAGATCCGCCCCGAACACCTCGTGCTGGGGCTCTTGTCCGAGCCGGAGGCGATCGCCGCGCGGGCGGTCACCGCGCAGGGCGTGGCCCTGGAGGACGTGCGCCGCACGGCCACCGAGGCGCTTCCGGCGAAGGCCGGACAGGTGCCGGATCTGGTGCCCTACGACGCCGCCTCCAGGAAGGTCATGGAGCTCACCTTCCGCGAGGCCCTGCGGCTGGGCCACAACTACGTCGGGACCGAGCACATCCTGCTCGCGCTGCTGGAGTTCGAGGACGGCACGGGCCCGCTCAGCACCCTCGGGGTCGACAAGCCGGCCGCCGAGGCCCATGTCGCCGAAGCGGTGGCCGCCGTCGTCGCGGCGGCGAAGGAGGAGAAGGAGCCGAAGGGGAACACGCCCTGACCGCCGGCGTGGTGCCTACGCGGTGGATGGCTCGCACATGACGCGTGGGCAGGCTCAGAGCCGGCGCTGTACCGCCCCGACGCTGTCACCACCATTGGCGTTGAACGCGATCGCGGCCTGCGGCGCGGGGCGGCGGTAGCGCTGGCGGGAGCCGCCTTCGGGGCCGGGGGGCTCGGGGTCGGCAGGGGTGAAGCCCAGCCGTTCGTAGAAGGTGCGGGCGCCGCTCTCGTGCGCGCCCGGGTGGTCGGCGCCGAAGGTGATGACCTCCAGGCTGCCGGGCGCGTGGACGTAGCGGCGCACCGCGTCGTCCACCAGCGCGCGGCCCACCCGCGCACCGCGGGCACGTTCGGCGACGACCAGCCAGTGGATGTCGTACACGGGCGGCTCCGCGCCGAAGAGCAGGCCGCCGACGGGAACGGGGCCGTCGGCGGGAGCGGGAACGGGGCCTCGGGCGGGGGCGGCAGGGGTGGCGGGGGTGCCGGGGATTTCCGCGAGGAGGGCCATACCCGCCGCGATGTGGGCGCGGACCGCGTCGTGGAAGCCGGGCTCCTCGACCATCGGGCCGAACCAGTGCTCGACCTCGGCGGCCAGCGCGAGAAAGGCGGGGAGGTCGTCCTCGGCGGCGAGCCGGACGACGACCCACGGTGGCCGCGCCGGCAGCGGGGTCGAGGCGTTCACCGGGCGAGCCCCAGCGCCGCGGCTGCCGGGGTCAGCTCCCGGCGGACGTACCACTCGGTGGTCAGCAGGCGTCGGCGCAGGTCCTCCGGGAGGGAGGTCAGCAGCGTGACGCCGCCGCCGCGCTCGACCTCCGTCGTGTGCGCGCACAGCGCCTCCCACTTGCGCTCGCCCCAGGCCGCGATGTCCACGGCGTCCGTGATCCACTCGTCGGGCACGCCGGGCAACGGGTCGCCGTCTGAGCCCTCTTCGGGCGGCTCGGCGCCGAAGATCTGTTGCCACACCTCGCGTACGAAGGAACGGGGCAGCGTCGCGTAATACAGCGCGTCCGGGCGCCATGGGACGCCCGCCTCGCGGTAGAGCTGGTCGTGGCCCGCGGCCTCGGCCGCGAGCGTCGCGACCCGGTGGGCGAGCACGTGGTCGAGGTGCCCGTAGCCGCCGTACGCGTCGTACGTCAGCACGGCCTCGGGCCGGAACTCGCGGATGTGCGCGACGACTTCGGCCACCGCCTCGTCCAGCGGCACGTCCTGGAAGCGGGGGCGGCCCGGCGCGGACTCCGGCGGCCGGTCCGCGTAGCCGAGCAGCCGGGGCCCGCCCGGGACTCCCAGGATCTCCAGCGAGCGCGCCAACTCCCCCGCGCGGTCCGTGCCTTCGGCCCAGGTGCAGGTGACGACGGCGGTACGCGCCCCGGCCGCCGCGTACTTGGCCAGAACGCCGCCGGTCCACAGCGCCTCGTCGTCGGGGTGCGCGTGCACGCACAGCACGCTTCCCGGTGCTCTTCGGCTCATGTTGCCTCCCGCGCACCATCATCCACGCCTGTCGCGGTGGGGCGGGGCGGGGCTGGGGCGGGGCGCAAGGGGGCGGGCGCGGGCTGACGTCTCGCTGGCCTCAGTGCGCGACGGACGCGGCGACCTCCGCCGCGAGGCGCACCGCGAGGGCTCGCGCCAGCAGGACCGGGCGGCCCGCCGCCGCTGCCGCCGCGCGGCGCATCGACTCCGTGTAGCCGATGCAGTCCAGCACCAGCCAGCGGCAGCCGCCCTCCGCGAGGCGGCGCGCCGCCTCGCCGGTCCGGGTGTGCGCGTCCGGCGCGTACGGATCGGCGGGCTCGGCGGTGACCTGGCCCGGCAGCAGTTGCGACCAGCGGCGCGCCACGTCGGCCCGCTGCGCGGGCAGGGGGCACACGACGCCCACCGGATCGTTCCCGACGATGGCGCGCACGCCCTGCTGGACGAGGGGTTCGGCGTACAGGAGGGGGCGCCGGGCCAGTACGGGCGGGAAGTTGCCCGTACACAGCAGGAGCGTCGCCGCCGCGCCGTCCGCTTCGCAGCGGGCCACGGCGGTTGCCATGCGGGGGGCCAGCGCGTCGTGGCCCAGCACGACGGAGGTGCCGTCGCGCAGGCGGGAGATCAGTGGGGCCTCGCCCTCCGCGGGCGCCAGGACGCTGCGCGTCCTGGCGGCCTCTTCGCCCTCGAACACGTCGTCGTCGAGCGCGCCGTGCTCGTGCGGCTCCGCGCCGCCCAGCAGGGGTTCGATGTCCCCCGCCAGATCCGCCCTGGGCGCCTGCCCGATGGTGACCAGTCCCAGCCTCACATGTCCCATAGGCTCCTAATCCTTCCGGTACCGGTGCTCAATGCGACCCCGTGTCCTTCCCACCGCGACGGACCGGCCTCGCGGCCGAGGCAGTCCGCCACCGCCGGGCCGCGCCGTTCCGCGTCCCCGCCGTCGCGGCGGAACAGGGTTTGGCGGGGGGCGAAGCCGGGGGCGCTACAAAGCCTTGTAGATCTGGCTGACGTCGTTCAGGGAGCTGCCGGCCACCAGGCCGGCTCCTACCAGGGCGAGGTCGTTGTCGGCGTCGGCCTGGGTTTCTTCGGGGGTGTACTCCGCCAGGTCACGGCGACGGGCCTTCCAGCGGGAGTACGCGACGCGGACGGCCAGCGCTGCCAGGACCAGCCAGCCCGCCTGGGGAGTGGCGACCAGGAGGCCCGTGGCCAGGAGGACGCCCATCTGGCGCGAAGATCCGCCGAGGAGCTGGATGAGGGCGCCGGGGATGGCCCACAGGGCCATCATCGTCAGGGCGTGCGTATCGGTGAGGCCCGCCTTGATCGTGTCGACGTACACCTGGGCGACCGGCGGCACCCGCCCGTCGGAGAAGAACGGCTTCCAGGCGATCATCACCACGATGATGGCGACGGCGAACCCGACGAGCTGGGCGATGTACTGCTGGCGGCGCCCGGCCGTCTCGTACGGGTGCCACGGCACGGCGTCCTTCCGCAGCAGCCAGCCGGCCTTGAAGTCGAAGCCGACATCCGCGAACGCGGGCCCCGTGGAGGCGGCGTAGCCGACGAGCAGGGCGAGCGGCACCATCGGGATGCCCAGGACGAGCCCGAGGATCAGGAAGATCAGGGTGACGGCGAAGGCGGGGAACCATCCCGAGTGCATCGCGGCCAGCCCCACGATGAGCTGGTGGATCAGCGCGGCGACCCCGGCGAGCAGTACCCAGCCGACGAGGCCGAGACCGCTCATGTCGGAAGTGATGCCGCCCATCAGGGCGATGAGCATGGCGCCGACGAGGAAGAGCACCAGCCCTTCCAGCAGTCCGCGCCGCAGCCGCCGGGCGTCGACCGTGCGGGTCTCGGGGGCGAAGCGGTCGGCCGTGGGGGCCTCGGCGCTCGCCGCCGTCTTCGCGCGGCGATCCCGCATCAGCAAGGCCGCCTGGACCAGGGCGACGAGCCCGGCTCCGATCATCACGCCGTGCGGCACGTAGTTCGCCGCCAGGTCGACATCGAGCAGCGTCGGCGCGTACTGCGCCACCAGCAGGCCGATGCCGAACATCAGCAGCGCCCAGATGTTGCCCAGGAAGGCGACGCCCGCCGCGCTCATGGGCAGCTTGAAGAGGGAGCCGACGAAGCCGACGACCGCGCTGAGCCCGAGCAGCTTGGCCTTGCGGCCTCCCTCGTCGCCCGCCTTGATCGTCTCGGCCGCCGCGATGCCCGCGGGCCACGCTGCGGAGGCGGGCAGCAGCCGGGAGTCGAAGACGCGGTAGAGGACCCAGCTGTCGACGGCCAGGCCGATCACCGCGCCGCCGAGCATCGGCCACACCAGGCCGGGCCGTCCCAGCAGGAACGGCACGGCGATCGGCGTGACCAGGGAGTTCGCGGCGGCGAAGGTGGAGCCGGAGATCGCGGACTGGACGAGGTTCTGGCGCTGCGGGTCGCGCATCTTGGCCAGGGCCGCGAAGGAGATCCGCCCGATCAGCATGGCGATCAGCGCGCCGATCACCGAGGTGTTGGGCGCGATGCCCAGCGTGGTGATCAGGACGAGGCCGATGACCGCGCCGAGCACGCTGAGCAGGATCGTCACGACGAGCGTGACGGGCTCCAGCGCTCTGGGGTGGGTCCGTGCCTGGGGTGCGGCTTCTGCCGCCGGTGGGGATGGGTTGCTCATGTGCGGTTCAGTCCTCTGTGGCTCCGGCGGTGGACTGGAGGCGGGTCATCGGGCCGTAGAGGTCCACCAGGCGGGCGAACTCCTCCGGGTCGTGGAAGCGGATGACACCCCGTCCGTATTCCTTCGCGGTCTCGATCGCGAAGCGACCCGCCGCGGCGATGTCCGCCTCGTGGCTGGCACCCGTGGCACAGCCGGCGACGGCGGACTGCGCGGTCAGCGCGAGCCCGACGACGGGCGCCGGGGTGGCCACGCACGGCTGCATGATCGAGTTGATGTGGTGGACGCCGTTGCCGTAGGGCGTGATGTCCTGCGTGGTGATCGGCAGGACGTGCGCGGCCTCGCCGGTCACCGTCTCCAGGACGCCGAGCAGGCCGTCGCTCACGCGCAGGATCCAGCCCTCCTTGACCGTGGGGGACAAGGCGATGCCCCGGTGGTTGAGGAGCCGGTTGCCCTTGGTGGTGTCGATGGAGACGACGGCGTCCATGGCCTCGTCGATCTCCTCGCGGTTGCAGTCGAGGACGGAGACCGGGGAGTCCATGAACGGCACCGGGTCGTGCGGCCGGGTCGGCGCGTCGGGGCACACATGGGTGCTGAGGATGACGTCGCCCTCCAGGACGTCGCCGCGCCCGTACATGTCGAGCAGCTTGGCGGCGGCCGAGAGAGCGGCGACGGCGCCGTCCGCGTCGGAGACGATGCCGGTGCGCTCGGGGCGGGCCCCGACGCCGCCGAGGCGGCCGAGGACGCCGAGGGTGGGGGCGCTGCCGCCGGAGCGCGCGCCGGCGCTGCCGGGGACGACGACCTTGACGAAGTCGGTGCCGCCCTTGGCCCCCTCGACGCGGGTCACGGAGATCTCGACCTGTTCGAGCACGGAGGCCGGGGCCGGGTGGCCCGCCTCCCGCGCGGCCCGGTCGAGGACGTCCCGCAGGTGCGCTGCGAGCGTGTGCCCGGCCGCCTGCGGGCGGTCGAGAAGTTCGATGACGTCGAGTACGTGCTTGAGCACTGCGGCTCCCTGGTGCGCGGTGGTGCTGTGTGCTGTGGTGCTGATGCCGCCGTTCGGTGCGGTTGGCCAAAAGGTTCCCTCCGAGTTTCTGAGAGAGCAACCTTTTCCCTATATGAGAGATAAGGAATCGACTACCGGTAGAGTGCCCGTGTGACTACCGATCGAGGAGCACCGCTCCAGACCGCTGACCGCGCGCTTCAGGTCCTGCTCGCCTTCTCCCACGACCGGGAGGAATGGGGGGTGACCGATCTCGCCGCGGAGTTCGGCTGGGACAAGTCGGTCGCCCAGCGGCTGCTGGCCTCTCTCGCCCACCGCGGCTTCCTGGTGTCCGACGCCGTCACCCGGCGCTACCGCCTGGGCCCCGCCGTCTGGCACATGGCCACCGCGTGGGAGCGGCACGGCGGCATGGCCGGGCTCGTACGCCCCGGCCTGCGGGAACTGGCGGCGGCCGGCGGAGTGACCGCGCTGTTCGCCGTGCCCGACGGGACGCATCTGCGCTGTGTGGACTCGGCGGACGGCTCGTCAGGACCGCTGCGCACCTACCGGCTCGCGGACGAGCTGTATCCCGGGCACGCGGGCGCCACCTCGCGCGCCTACTTCGGGATGCTCAGCCCCGGCGCCCGCGCCGCCATGCTCTACAGCCGTCCCATGGCCCGCTTCAGCGAGCTGACCATCACCGACGCGGCCGAACTGGAGGAGCTGATGTCCCGGGTGCCGGTGGACGGTTACGCGTACTCGGAGGGCGAGTACGACCCGGCGACGGCCGGCCTCGCCGTGCCCGTGATGGTGCGCACACAGCCGGTCGGCTCGCTCACCCTCGTCGGGCCGCACGAGCAACTCAACGGCAGACAGGACGAGTTGCTGGTGCCGCTCCGCTCCATCGCGGAGGGCCTGGGCGAACTGCTCACCCCGCGCCGGGTGCGCACCCAGCGCGCCTGAGCACTGAGCGCTGAGCGCTGAGCGCTCCGCTGGAAGCCCGGTACACCCCTGCGGGTGCTCCCCCAAGCTCTTCAAGTAGGGAGGTACCCCCAGGCCGGTCGTGCCCACGCGGCGGAGCCGCATATGTGACACAGCACCGCGCCCCTTCGGGGCAACCCCCGTACGCGGATCCCCCGCACGCACATCCCCCGTGCCTCCCACAGAAAGGCTCAACGTCCCCATGAAGCTCCTGCTGCTGTCCAACTCCGCCGCGCCGGGCCGCGGTTACCTCGACCACGCGCGGGAGGTCATCGCCGGGCACCTGGCGGGCGTGGACGAGCTGCTGTTCGTGCCGTACGCGCTGGCCGACCACGACGGCTACACCGCCAAGGTCGCCGCCTTCATGGAGGGCATCGGCGTGCGCGTACGCGGCGCGCACACGGCGGACGACCCACGCGAGCTGGTCGCCGGGGCACAGGCCGTCTTCATCGGCGGCGGGAACAGCTTCCGGCTGCTCAAGTCCCTCCAGGAGCGGGGCCTGGTGGACGCCGTCGCGGACCGCGTCCGCTGCGGCGTCCCGTACATGGGCTCCAGCGCCGGCACCAACATGGCCTGCCCGACGCTGCGTACGACCAACGACATGCCCATCGTCGAGCCCGCCTCCTTCGCCTCGCTCGGCCTGGTCCCCTTCCAGATCAACCCGCACTACCTGGACCCGGACCCGGCCGGCACCCACATGGGCGAGACCCGCGAGGAGCGGCTGACGCAGTTCCTGGAGGAGAACGCCGTCCCCGTGCTCGGCCTGCGCGAGGGCACCTGGCTGCGGCGCGACGGCGAGGCGCTGGGGCTGGGCGGAGTCGCGGCGGGCGCCCGGCTGTTCACGGCGGGCGCCGCGCCGGTGGAGTACGCGCCGGGCGCCGACCTGAGCGCACTGCTCGCGACGCGGGCACGCTTCGACAGCCGGGCGGACTGACGCCCCGTACCGGCGCGGGGGCCGGGGCGGGGGGCTGGGGCGCGGGGGCCGGGCTGCGGCGGGCGGCCCTCGGCTCAGCGGGCGGGGGCCGCGGGCCTCTCCCCGAGAGCCTCGAAGGACTCCGAGGTCACAGAGGTCTCGGAGATCTCCGAAGTCTCGGAAGTCTCGGAGTCCTCCCCCGCTGCCGGGCCGTGCGCCGTTCGGCCGCCGAGCAGATGCTCCCGGCCCCAGGCACCGAGCGGGGCCAGCGCCTCGTTGAGGGAGCCGCCCAGCGGGGTCAGCGCGTAGGCGACCCGGCGCACCGCGCCCTCCATGCTCTCCTCGCGGACGACGATGCCGTCGGACTCCAGCTCGCGCAGATGCGAGGTGAGCACCTTCTCGGTGACCCCGGGCAGCTCGCGCCGCAGCTCACCGAAGCGGCGCGGTGCCTCGTTCAGCGCCCACAGGATGAGCACCTTCCACTTGCCGCCGACCACGTCGATCGCCGCGTCGATGCCGCACACGTACGTGTCCCGCCTGGTCATGCACTCACTTTAAGGTAACCACCCACAAAACAGTGCGTACTTGATCACCTTCTGGGCGCGAACGAGCCTTGTGCGCATGGATACGCACACCTCTTCCGCCAACCCCGTCACCCTGCTCGGCCTCGGCGACATGGGCACCGCGCTCGCCCGCGCCTGGCTCGCCGCCGGGCACCCTCTGACCGTCTGGAACCGCACCCCGGCGAAGACCGCGCCGCTGGCCGCCGAGGGCGCCCGGGTGGCGGCCACCCCCGCCGAGGCGGTGGCCGCCGCCACCGGACCCGTCGTCCTGTGCCTGCTGGACGACGCCTCCGTGGGCGAGACCCTGGACGGCGCCGACCTCAGCGGCAAGGACCTCGTCAACCTGACCACCAGCACCCCCGCCCAGGCCAGGGCACGCGCCCGCTGGGCCGAGGAGCGCGGGGCCCGTTTCCTGGACGGCGGGATCATGGCCGTCCCGCCGATGATCGGCCACCCGGAAAGCGGCGGCTACGTCTTCTACAGCGGCGATCGCCCTCTGCACGAGCGCCATCGCGCGACGCTTGAGGTCCCCGCCGGTGCCCGGTACGTCGGCGAGGACGCGGGGCACGCGGCCCTGTACGACATCGCCCTGCTCAGCGCGATGACCGGGATGTTCGGCGGCGTCACCCACGCGTTCGCGCTGGTGCGCCCCGAAAAGGACCTGGACCAGGCCGCGTTCGCCACCTCGCTCGCGGAGTGGCTCGGCGCCATGGCGGGCATCGCGCACGGCATCGCGGCCCAGTTGGAGAGCGGCGACCTCACCAAGGGCGTCACCTCCAACCTCGCCATGATGACGACCGGCAACCGCACCCTGCTGGCCACCGCGCGGGACCAGTCCGTCGACTCCCGCCTCCTGGACCCCTTCATGGAACTGATGCGCCACCGGGTGGAGCAGGGCCATGGCGACGAGGGCCTGGCGGGCCTGACCGGCCTGCTGCGGACGGACGGCGCGGGGTGACCGTGGTCCGTCCTGGGGGCATCGGGACCTACGCGGGGGCGGGGCCCACCATAGGGAGCGCGAAGGCGAGGCGGGGCTCGGCGCCGGCGGCTGCCGCCCCGATGGCGAACGCTGCCGTCGCCTCCAGATAGGCCGCGCGGGACAGACCGCCCAGGCGCAGCGGGGTGCAGCCCAGCGAGGTGATCAGCCCGGCGGTCCGTGCGACAGCTCCGGAGTCGTCCCCGCACAGCGGAACACCCAGCGGCCTGCCGTCGGACTCGGGCGCTGCCGAGCTCCAGACGCTCTCGTGGCAAAGGTTGAACGCCTTGACGACGTGGGCGTCCGGCGCGGCGTCCGCGATGCGCCGGGCCACCGGGGGCGCTCCCTCGTCGGCGAACACCGGCCCGTCCGCGCCGAACGTGAGGTCGTTGGTGCAGTCGATCAGGGTGCGCCCTGCGAGCGCCCCCGCCAGGAGCTCCGCCACCGCGGGCGCCGCACCCGCCGGCAGGGCGGCCAGCACGGCGTCCCCGTGGGCCGCGGCCCCGTCGAGGGTGCCGTGTCCCGCGGCCCCCGCGGTGGCCGCCGCCTCCTTGGCCGACCCCGGGTTCCTGGCGCCGATGAAGACCTCGTGCCCGGCGCGCACCATGGCACCTCCCAGCCCCGTGGCGATGCCGGCCGCTCCCAGAATGCCGATACGCATGAGTGCTCCCCTCTCAGGCCCCGGAAGGGCCCCGGCGCCACTGGTGGATGACGCTAGACGGACCGACGCACACCAAACGGTGTGCGTCGAGGGGGCAGGATGGAGCCATGGAGAACACGGAGTCCGCGGAGACCACGGGCATGGCCCGCTCCGCCCTGCCCGATGTGTCCTACACCGCCGACTGCGAGGCGCGAATCGCCTTCGAGGTACTGGCCAACCGGTGGGACAGCGTCGTGGTCCTCACCCTCGCCTCGTCCGGACCCATGCGGCCCGCCGCGCTGGTCGCACGCATCGGCGGCATCAGCCCGAAGGTCCTCAACGAGGCGCTGCGGCGGCTGGAGTCGAACGGGCTCGTCGGGCGCCGCGCCTACGCGGAGGCGCCGCCGCGCGTCGACTACGCACTGACCGAGGCGGGCACGGCGCTGCTCGTCCCGATGCGGGCGATGGGCGTGTGGGCGAAGCGCTACGCCGACGACGTCATGGCGGCACAGGAACGGTTCACCGCCCGGACACGCTCGCGCGCCTGACGGACGGCCCCTGGGAGCGCCCGTTTCCGGCGGTCCCTGGAAGCTGACGTCCTCTCACCCGGACGGCGCGGCCGAGGAGTCCGCCGATCGCGGGATCTCGGGGAACACTGTGGCCGGGACCGGCTCCCGGGCCACGGCGGTGGGGAGCTCGGCGGTCAGCGGCACCTACGCCGGGAGCAGCGGGATGAGCGGTGAGGACACAGGCGGCCCGGGTGCCGGGGAGCAGGCCGCCGCAGAGAGAGCCGTCGCGGAGCGGACCGGGGCGCTGCGGCGGGCGATGCGCGGGCGCGATCCGGGCGAGGAGCACCGCGCGGCGACCCCGCTGGAGCTGCTGTTCGACCTGACGTTCGTGGTAGCCGTCGCCCAGGCGGCGGCCCAGCTGCATCACGCGCTCGCCGAGGGACACATCGCCTCCGGTCTGGCCGGGTACGCGGCGGTGTTCTTCGCGATCTGGTGGGCTTGGATGAACTTCACCTGGTTCGCCTCCGCCTACGACACCGACGATGTGCCCTACCGGCTGCTGACGCTGTTGCAGATGACGGGGGTGCTGGTGCTGGCGGCCGGGGTGCGCGCCGCGTTCGAGGAGTACGACTTCGCCCTCGTCGTGATCGGCTATGTGATCATGCGGGTCGCGCTGATCACGCAGTGGCTGCGGGCCGCGGCCGAGCATCCCGAGGGACGCGGCGCCGCGCTGCGGTACGCCGCCGGTATCGCCGTCGTACAGGTGGGGTGGATCGTCCGGCTGTGGGCGGCGCCCGGCGCGTGGGCGTGGGCCACCTACGCCGTGCTGGTGGTGGCGGAGCTGGCGGTGCCGGTCTGGGCCGAGTACGGGGGCAGGGTCACCACCTGGCATCCCGGGCACATCGCCGAGCGCTACGGGCTGTTCACGATCATCGTCCTGGGCGAGGTGATCCTGGGCGCGCTCGCCGCCGTCGAGTCGGCGGTGACCGCGCACGGGCTGACCGCGTCCGTGGTGCTGATCGCCGCCGGCGGCCTGCTGCTGGTCTTCGCCCTGTGGTGGATCTACTTCACCGGCGGCGGCACCGTACTCACCACCTTGCGCACGGCCCTGGTCTGGGGATACGGCCACTACTTCGTCTTCGCCGCGCTGGCCGCGACCGGCGCGGGCCTGGAGGCGGCCCTGGCCGCCTCCGAACACCACGGGCACCTCACCCTCCAGGGCGCCGGACTGGTGGTGGCCGTACCCGTGGCGCTCGTACTCCTCCTTCTGGGCGCCCTGCACCACGTGGCCGGAACCGGCGCCGTGGGGCGCCGGACGGTGGTCGTGCTGGGCTCCCTCGTGGTACTGGGCCTGGGTTTCGGTCCGCCCCTGTTCGGACTGGGCGGCGCCGTGCTGGGCATGGGCCTGGCGGTGAGCGCCACCCTGGCCGCCAGCCTCGTCGCCTTCCGCCGCCACCACCTCGGGGGATGCTGAGGTCAGGGCCGGACCCGAAGCGCGCTACGCGGGGGTGTGCTGGTGGGGGATGCCGTCGCCCGGTTCCATCGGGTGGGTGACGATCTCGTCGTCGCGGTGGCGGCCCAGGTGGTTGAAGAGCAGGTTGAGGACGACCGCGGTGACGCAGCCGGTGGAGATGCCGGAGTCAAGGATGATCTTCGCGCTCTCCGGGAACGCGTGGTAGAAGTCGGGCGCGGCGATCGGTATGAGCCCGACGGCCAGCGCCGTTCCGACGATCAGCACGTTGTTGTCCTTGCTGAGGTCGGCCTTGATCAGTGTCTGGATACCGCTGGCCGCGACCGAGCCGAACAGCACGACGCCCGCGCCGCCGAGCACGGGCTGCGGTACGGAGGCGATGAGGCTCGCCGCCGGCGGACACAGCCCCATCAGGATCAGGATGCCGCCGCCGGTGGCAACGACGAAGCGGCTGCGTATGCGGGTCATGGCGACCAGCCCGATGTTCTGGGCGAAGGCGCTGCACAGGAACCCGTTGAAGAAGGGGCTGACGAACGAGCCGAGGGTGTCGGCGCGCAGCCCCGCCGCGATGGTCCGCTCGTCCGAGGGGCGCTCCACGACCTCGCCGAGCGCGAGCATGTCGGCCGTCGACTCGGTCATCGAGACGAGCATCACCACACACATGGACACGATGGCGGCGGCGGCGAACTGCGGGGTCCCGAAGTGGAAGGGAGTGGGGAAGCCGACGAGGTCGGCTTCCTTGACCGCGGTGAAGTCCGTGATGCCGACGGGTATCGCGATCAGCGTGCCGACGACGAGGCCGATCAGCACCGCTATCTGTTTGAGGAAGCCGGTGGTGAAGCGGCGCAGCAGCAGCACGATCAGCAGGGTGAGCCCGGCCATGCCGATGTTGCTGAAGCCGCCGTAGTGCGGGTCCTTGTCGTTGCCGCCTTGCGCCCAGTTGAAGGCGACGGGCATCAGCGAGACCCCGATGAGGGTGATGACGCTGCCGGTGACGACGGGCGGGAAGAAACGGACGAGCTTGCTGAAGAAGGGGGCGAGGAGGAAGCCGAGCGCTGCGGCGACGATCGTCGCGCCGAAGATGACGGGCAGCGCGTCCTCGGGACCCTCGGACTTGTTGATCGCCAGCATGGGCGCGACGGTCGCGAAGGTGACGCCGTTGACGAACGGGAGCTTGGCGCCGATCTTCCAGACGCCGAGGGTCTGGAGGAGGGTGGCGATACCGGCCATGAACAAGCTGGCCCCGGTGAGGAACGTGAGTTCGCCCGGAGAGAGCCCCACGGCGGCGCCGATGACGAGCGGGGGCGCGACCACCCCCGCGTACATGGCGGCCACATGCTGGAGGCCGGTGGTGAACAGCTTCAGAGGGGGCATTCCCTGGTCGACCGGGTGCTTTTCCTGAGCGGGGCCCTGCCGGTCCGGATCCGGCGTGTCCCCACCGCCTTCCGCCGTCTTGCCTTGCGCGGTGAACCTGGGCGTCTTGGCCACTGGGTCCTCCTGTCGATGTCAGTGCCCGGACGGCACGCGCTTTCAGGGAGGTGATGCGGTGTGCAAGGTGGTGCTGGGGTGTGCGGTGGTGCGTCTGTGGTGGTGCGCCCATGGGTGCTGTCCGGTGTCCGGAGCATGACATGCCCGGGAGACAGGAGTGGAGAAGTGGAACCGGCCGGGAGCCGTCCCTCCCGGCCGGTGTCTGTGGACCGGCCGACTCGTCAGCCGGCGTCCGCCGCGATCCGGGCGAGGCGCCCGGCCTCGTCCCGCGCGCCGCGCGCGATCTCGTCCTCGTCGGCACCGAGCAGACGGCCGTCCTCCACGACGGACTTGCCATCGACGAGGGACAGGGTGACCGGAGCCGCGGCGCCCAGGACGAGCGCGGCGACCGGGTCGGCGATGGAGGAGTGCCCGATACCGTCGACCTTCCACAAGACGGCGTCCGCGAGCTTGCCCGCCTCCAGCGAGCCGGTCTCCTGTGCGCGGCCGAGGACCTGGGCCCCGCCGTAGGTGCCCAGCCGCAGGGCCCCGCGCACGGTCAGCGCGCTCTCCTTGTGCGGGCCGAGACGGTTGACCAGCAGCGCGTTGCGCAGCTCGGTGTGCAGCTCGCCCGACTCGTTGGAGGCCGTACCATCCACGCCCAGGCCGACCGGCACCCCGGCCGCGAGCATGTCGGGCACCCGCGCGATGCCCGCGCCCAGCCGGGCGTTGGAGGAGGGGCAGTGCGCTGCGCCGGTCTTCGTACGGCCGAACGCTTCGATGTCCGAGTCGGTCATGTGGACGCAGTGCGCCATCCACACGTCCTCGCCCAGCCAGCCCGTCGACTCGAAGTAGTCGGTGGGGCCCATGCCGAACAGCTCGTGGCAGAACTTCTCCTCCTCCGCCGTCTCCGAGCCGTGCGTGTGCAGCCGCACACCCTTGCGGCGGGCCAATTCCGCGCCCTGGCGCATCAGTTCGGTGGAGACGGAGAAGGGCGAGCAGGGCGCGACGGCGATGTGCAGCATCGAGCCGAACGAGGCGTCGTGGTACCTGTCGATCGCCCGCTCGGTCTCGGCGAGCGCGCCCTCCAGGCTCTCGACGGCGAAGTCCGGCGGCAGGCCTCCGTCCGACTCGCCCCGGTCCATCGAGCCGCGGGCGGCGGTGAAGCGCAGACCCAGCTCGGCGGCGGCGCGGATCTCGGCCCCGAGCAGGTCACCGCTGTCACGCGGGAAGACGTAGTGGTGGTCCATGGCGGTGGTGACACCGCCGCGCGCCATCATCCCGAGGGAGCCACGGGCGGCGGCGTAGACCATCTCCTCGTCGATCCGTGCCCAGGTGGGATAGAGGGCCACGAGCCAGTTGAAAAGATTGGCGTCCGTGGCGAGGCCGCGGGTGATCCACTGGTAGAAGTGGTGGTGGGTGTTGATGAGTCCGGGGGTCAGGAGATGCCCGGTGCCGTCGATGCGGCGCGCGACGTTCTCCAGGCCCTCGGGGGCCCGGCCCGGACCGATGGACTCGATCCGGTTGCCGTTGACGACCATGTGACCCGACGCGTATTCGGTGTCGTTCGCGTCGACGGTCGCGATGGCGCAGTTCTCGATGATGATGCGTTCGGATATTCGGGGATCCGCCATGGTGTTCCTCGCTGCGGGGGAAGAATCAGAGGTTGGTCATGTCCAGGGGTATGCGAGGCGCCACGCCGTCCCGGAGTACCGTCGCCTCGATCAGGCCGTACGGCCTGTCCGCTGCGTAGTAAACGGCCCCGTCCGCCGCCTCGTTCTTCATCCCGAACGGCGAGAGGTCCACCTTGAAGTGGTGCTTGTTCGGCATGGAGAACCGGATCTCGTCTATCTCGGGCCGGCTGTTGATGACGCGTGAACCCATCTGGTAGAGCGTTTGCTGGAGCGAGAGCGAATAGGTCTCCGCGAAGGCGTGCAGCATGTGCTTCTTCGTCTGGGCGTAGGACTTCTCCCAGTTGGGCGTCCGCTCCCCCGCCGCGCCTGTCCAGTTGTGCCGCCACACGGAGGTCACGTCGGTGGCGAGGATACGGTCGTAGTCCTCCTGGAGCGTCGTGTACTGGTCCTTGATGTAGCCCCAGAACTCCGAGTGGGTGGAGTTCAGGACCGTCAGGCCCTTCAGGCCCGAGAGGACCTCGACACCTTCACCGTCGTAGGTGATCTGCGCCGTGCGCGTCTCCTGGCCCTGGCGGACGAAGGAGTGTTTGACCTCGTCGGCGCCGATGAACCGGGAGTTGGCGTCGGAGGTCTCGATGCGCTCCCAGGAGTACTCCTCGACGCGGATGCGCGCCGTGGTGATGGGGTCGCAGCTGTCGACGAAGTGGCGGGCCAGCAGGATGCCGAATGCCTCGGCCGACTCGATGCCATGCTTCTTCGCGAAGGCGAACACGGTGTTCTTGGTGGTGTCGGTCGGCAGGACATGGGCGTTGGAGCCCGAGTAGTGGACCTCCTCCAGGTCGCCGCTCAGCGCGACGGAGACGTTGAGGTCCTTGATGTGATGGGTGTCGCCGTCCCGCGTGATCTTGACGACGCGGTTCTCCGCCTTGCCGTACTGGTTCTGGCCGAGAATCGTGGGCATGGTGTCAGCTCCCTCGGTACACGGAGTAGCCGAACGGGTTGAGCAGCAGCGGCACGTGGTAGTGCTCGCCCGGGTTCACCGCGAAGGTGATGGTGACCTCGGGAAAGAAGCTGCCGGGTGCGCTGTCCCTTACGCGGGGGGCGTCCTGCTGTGCCGCGGCTTCGCGCTGGCTGCGCGGATTCGGACTGTTCTGATTCAGGCTGTGCTGATTCAAGCTGTGCTGATTCAAGCTGTGCTGTTCCCCGAAGTACGGCTCCGTCTCGAACAGGAGCCGTGCATGGGTGGTGCCTTCCGGCAGGGCCGGAAAGTCCTTGCAGCGCCCGTCGGCGTCGGTGTGCGACGCGCCGTGCGCGGCCCATGCGGCCCCCTCGTCACCCTGGCGTACGGACAGCCGGACGCCGACCCCCGCGGCCGGGCGGCCGAGGCTGGTGTCCAGGATGTGCGTGGACACCGAGGTGCTCTGCTCGCTGCTCATGCCGAGGGGGCTCCTTCCTCCGTGAGGCGGGTGAGCCGGATCTGGTTGATCTTCACCAGCTCCTGCCGCAGGATCTCCCGCTCCTGTTCCGGGGAGTTGTCGATCCGGTGACGAACGGCGTCCCGCAGCTGCTCGGCGCTCAGGCCGGTGGCGCAGATGAGGAAGACGTGCCCGAACTTGTCCTGGTAGGCCAGGTTGAGTTCGAGCATCTCGGCCTTCAGCTCCTCGGAGGCCCCCGCCATGCCCCGCTGCTCGCGGGCCGAAGCGGGATCGCCGGGCTTCGGGCGGCCGATGGGCGGGTGTCCCGCCATGGCCTCGGCCAGGTCAGCGGCGGTGAGTGCGGCTGTCGCCGCATCGCTCGCGCGGAGGAATTCCCCGGGACTGCCGTAGGGGCGCCGGGCGAGCAGTGCGCTCCCCCATGCCTGTGCGGCGCACAGTTCGTGGAGCGCGGCGCGGGCGTCGGCTTCCCCGGCGGAGTTGAACCAGGCGAGGCCTGGCGTCGAACGCGAAGTCACGAGGACCTCCGTGGCCGTGGTGCTGTTCGGGCTGGGAACAGCTAAGTCCTCCGGCAACATCGCGTCAACACTTTGTTGAATCTCTTTCGGCATCCCGGAAGACAAAGCCCACCATCCGGAAACCTCAAAACCCGCTCCCGGGCCTCGGGCCCTCGGGCCCCGGGCTCAGCCCGAGGAGCCGTTGGCGCGGTTCAGGTAGTTGTAAACGGTGAAGCGGCTGACGCCCAGCGCTCCGGCGACCGTCTCCACCCCGTGACGTACGGAGAAGGCACCCCGGGTCTCCAGAATGCGGACCACCGACTGCTTGGTCTTGCGGTCCAGCTCGGCGAGCGGCACCCCGTGCCGCCGCTCCAGCTCGGCGAGGAGATGGTCCAGCGAGTCGGACAGATGCGGCAGCC
This sequence comes from Streptomyces sp. NBC_01775, assembly GCF_035917675.1. NCBI lineage: Bacteria > Bacillati > Actinomycetota > Actinomycetes > Kitasatosporales > Streptomycetaceae > Streptomyces > Streptomyces sp. NBC_01775. The sequence continues at coordinate 2,063,226 of NZ_CP109104.1, forward strand.
GTACGGCGACCACGTCCTCGCCCTCCCAGGCCAGCACGACATCGTCGCCGCTCGCCTGCTCCGGCGGGACCATCTCGCCGCCCATCGCGTCCACCAGCGGCTTGACCGCCACGACGAACGGATGCCCTGGCTCGCGCGCGCCGTCCCCCATCAGCCCTCGCCCTCCCCGATCACGTTGACCTGCAAGGATACCCGGGTGGCCCCCGCCTCCAGCGATCTGCGCAGCAGCGCGGAGACCGCGGCGAGCACCTCGTCGGCCGAGCCCTCGGCGGTGTTGCCGAACGGGCCGACGTCGACGGCCTCCAGCGCCCCCGCCTGGACGACCTCCCGGGCCACGACCGCGTGCGCCGGCGCCTCGTCCAGGTCGAACGGCTCGGTCGTGAACTCCACTCGCAGTCGCGTCATGGGCCAAGGTTATCGACAGCTTTCGACGACACCGGGTGTCGGTCTCTCCCGCCCACCCCACCCCACCCGGCCCCAGCCCTCAGCCCGGCCCCAGCCCGCCCCCGCCCGGGTGCGGCGCCGGACTCACCGCAGCTCGTCCACCAGCTCCCGGATGAACTCCGCGCTCTCGGCCGGCTGGAACGCCTCGGCGCACAGCCGGTCCATGATCAGGGTGTACTGGTCGACCTCTGCCTGCTTGTCGAGGTAGACGGCGCTGGTCAGATGCTCCAGATAGACCTTGTCCGGCAGGTCGGGGTCGCCGAAGCGCAAGATCGTGACCGGCGAGCCCGCCGCGGCGGCGGTCACCTCGAACGGCGCGACCTGGAGCGTCACATGCGGCAGCTCGATCATCTTGAGCAGATATTCAAGCTGTGCGCGCATCACCTCGGGCCCGCCGAAGGGGCGCCGGACGACGGCCTCGTCCACCACGGCCCACAGGTGCGGCGGGTCCTCCCTGTTCAGCACGCGCTGCCGGGCCAGGCGCAGCGCCACCAGGCGGGAGATCTTGCGCGTCTCGGTGTTGGGGTATCCCAGCCGGCTGACGGCGTAGGCGTAATCCTCGGTCTGGAGCAGGCCCGGCAGGAACTGGACCTCGTACGTCCTGATCATCGACGCCGCGTCCTCCAGGCCGAGGTGCAGCTCGAACCAGTCCTCCAGCACGTCCGAGTACTGGTGCCACCAGCCGGGGGAGTTGGCCTCCCGGGCCAGCGTGAAGAACTCGGCGCGGGCGTCCGTGGCGTGAATGCCGTAGAGCGTCAGCAGATCGGCGAGGTCGCGCTCCTTGGCGCCGACCTGTCCGCGTTCCAGCCGGGTGATCTTCGCGTGGGAGCCGCGGATGGTGCGGCCGGCCTCCTCGCGGGTGATCCCGAGATCCTGGCGCAGCCTGCGCAGCTTGACGCCCAGGATGATCCGCAGCGCCGTGGGCCCTGCCTGCTGCTCCCGTGCGGCCGGGCGTGAGGGAACACCTGACGGCTGCATCATGGCGGGCATTACGACTCCCGAGGGTGACTGGGCGGTCACATCAGTGTGGCACCGGCGTACCGGTCCGGTACAGGTACCCGGAGAATATGCTCGGGCGCGAGCCCGCCGACGGCGAGGAACAGCTCTTGCCCATCCGGTGCAAACAGCGCAACCAGCCTTCCGGACACGGCAGTTACCGGCGCAGTATGTAGGGGCCCCGCACACGGAGAGCAACTACGATTCCGCGCACCAGCGGGTGACCACCTGACGAAGGGGCGCACAAATGGACCGGAAAGAGCGGCAGCAAAGGCGCGCGGTCAACCCGCCCGAGAGCGAGCGTGACCTGGGCCTGGACCGGCATCACTCCGCCCGGATCTACGATTATTTCCTCGGCGGCAGGACCAATTTCCCACCGGACCGGGAGGTCGCCGAGAAGCTGCTGGCCGCCTTCCCGGGCTTCCGTATCGCCGCGCGCACCAACCGCGCCTTCATGCATCGCGCCGCCCGGTATCTGGCCGACCGGGGCGTGCACCAGTTCCTGGACATCGGCACCGGCATCCCCACCAGCCCGAATCTGCACGAGGTGGTCCAGGCGCTGGTGCCGAGCGCGCGGGTCGTCTACGCGGACAACGATCCGATCGTCCTCGCCCATGCCCGCGCCCTGCTGACGGGTTCGCCCGAAGGACGAACGGCCTACGTCGACGCGGACATCACCGAGCCCGCGAGCATTCTCGGCTCGCAGCAGGTCAAGGACACCCTGGACATGTCGCGCCCGATCGCGCTGTGCGTGGTGGGGCTGCTGCACTACATCACCGACGAGCACGACGCGCACGGCATCATGCGCCGCCTCGTGAGCGCCATGCCGTCCGGCTCGTACGTCGTCGTCTCTCATTGCACACCGGACTTCGCGCCGGAGCAGTGGGAGGAGGCCATCAACGTCTACCGCGCCGACGGCGGCGACGCGCAGGTGCGCTCGCGTGACGAGTTCGCCCGCTTCTTCGAGGGCCTGGAGCTGGTGGAGCCCGGCATCGAGGTGCCCCATCGCTGGCACCCGGATCTGGGCACCACCGACGTCAGGACCATCGCGGACACCAGAGAGGCCGGGGAGCACGGGGAGTCCGGAGACACGACCGACGCCCTCGTGAGCGTATGGGCGGGTGTCGCACTGAAGCCATAGGGGCGCGCGGCGCCCCCAGGGGCGCGTGCTCACCCCTGCACCTCCCCGCGCCCTCCCCCTCCCGGCCCCGGCCCCAGGTTCCGTCGGATTCGACGGAACCCGGGGCCTTTCGTGTGCGCGGTCGCACGGAGGCCCTTGACAGCCTCCCCGCACCGATAGCACTCTTCCATTGAGCAGAATCTCAATTCCACAATACGAAATTACTTTCGCTCCTCGCTCTTGCCCTTGTCCCTTGCCTCTTGCCCCTTGTCCCTTGCCCCCGGATCCCCACGGAAGGGAGTGCGGTCGTCGTGGCCTCCCCGCACCGGTTCACCGTCAACGCCTCGATCCTCTTCACCGAGCTGCCCCTGCTGGAACGCCCCGCCGCCGTGGCCGCGGCCGGCTTCGACAAGATCGAGCTGTGGTGGCCCTGGATCGAGTCACCCGTGCCCGAGCACTCCGAACTCGACGCGCTGCGCGACGCCTTGGAGGACGCGGGGGTCCAGCTCACCGGCCTCAACTTCTACGCGGGCCGGCTGCCCGGCCCGGACCGTGGCGCGCTGTCGGTCCCCGGCCGGGAGTCGGAGAAGTTCCGCGCGAACGTGAACGTCGCCGCCGACTTCGCCCGCTCCGTGGGCTGCCGCGCGCTCAACGCCCTGTACGGCAATCGCGTGGAGGGCGTCTCCCCGCAGGAGCAGGACGCGCTCGCGCTGGAGAACCTCGAACTGGCGGCCCACGCCGCCGAGCGTGCCGGGGCCGTGCTGCTCATCGAGGCACTCAACGCGCAGGAGTCCCCGAAGTGCCCGATCGTGAGCGCGCCGCGCGCGATCGAGGTGGTCGACGCGGTGAACGCGGCGACCGGGCTCGACAACGCACGCTTCCTCATGGACCTGTACCACCTGTCCATGAACGGCGAGGACCTGCCGTCCGTCATCGACACCCACGTCTCGAAGACGGCGCACGTACAGATCGCCGACAACCCCGGGCGCGGGGCACCGGGCACGGGCGGCCTCGACTTCGACGACCTCTTCAGCCGTCTGGACAAGGCAGGCTACGAGGGCGTGATCGGGCTGGAGTACAAGCCCGGCGACCAGGGCAGCGCAGCCTCCTTCGGCTGGCTCGACAAGTAGCCGGCCCCGGCGCCCCTTCCCCTGCGTCCCGCGCCACGCGACATCCCAGCATGGAAGGCAGTCATGGCACACACCCCCGACAACACCCGCATCGCCTTCATCGGACTCGGCATCATGGGCGCGCCCATGGCACGCAATCTGCTGAAGGCGGGCTACGACGTCACCGCGTACACCCGGGACACCGGCAAGACCGAGGCGTTCGTGAAGGACGGCGGCAAGGGCGCCTCTTCCGTCGCCGAGGCGGTCAGGGGCGCGAACGTCGTCATCACGATGGTTCCGGCCTCCCCGCAGGTGGAGGAGGTCGTCCTCGGCGAGGGCGGCGTCCTGGACAACCTCGCCGAGGGCGGCACCGTCATCGACATGTCCTCGATCACCCCGCAGACCTCGACCGAGGTCGCCGAGGCCGCGAAGGCCAAGGAGATCAAGGCACTTGACGCCCCGGTGTCCGGTGGCGAGGCCGGTGCGATCGAGGCGGCGCTGTCCATCATGGTCGGCGGTGACCAGGAGACCTTCGACGCGGCGAAGCCCGTCTTCGAGGCGCTCGGCAAGACGGTCGTGCTGTGCGGCCCGGCCGGCTCCGGCCAGACCGTGAAGGCCGCCAACCAGCTCATCGTCGCCGTCAACATCCAGGCCGTGGCCGAGGCCGTGGTCTTCCTGGAGAAGTCCGGCGTGGACCTGACGGCCGCGCTGGACGTGCTCAACGGCGGTCTGGCGGGCTCGACCGTGCTCACCCGCAAGAAGGAGAGCATCCTCGCGGGCAACTACAAGCCCGGCTTCAAGATCGACCTGCACCACAAGGACATGGGCATCGTCACCGACGCGGCCCGCTCGGTCGGCGCTGCCGTACCCGCCGGTGCGCTGGTCGCCCAGCTCGTCGCCGCGCTGCGCCAGCAGGGCGACGGCCGCCTCGACCACTCCGCGCTGGTGCGCGGCGTCAAGCGGCTGTCGGGCGAGAGCCCCGACGGCACCTGAGAGCCAGGCCCACGAGGCCCCGCAGCCTCACCACAGACTCCGGACGGCGGCGCCGACACTGTCCTGTCGCGCCCAGGCGCCGCCGTCCGGACACCACCTGCACCGAACCAGGAGAGTGCGATGGCACGTATGACCGCTGCCCGTGCGGCAGTTGAGATCCTCAAGCGCGAGGGTGTGGACACCGCGTTCGGCGTGCCCGGCGCGGCGATCAACCCCTTCTACGCGGCACTGCGCGCGGCGGGCGGCGTCGAGCACACGCTCGCCCGGCACGTCGAGGGCGCCTCGCACATGGCCGAGGGCTACACGCGCACGGCACCCGGCAACATCGGCGTGTGCATCGGCACCTCGGGCCCCGCGGGCACCGACATGATCACCGGGCTGTACTCGGCCATCGGCGACTCGATACCGATCCTGTGCATCACGGGCCAGGCGCCGACCGCCGTGATCCACAAAGAGGACTTCCAGGCCGTCGACATCGCCTCGATCGCGGCGCCGGTCACCAAGAAGGCCACCACCGTCCTGGAGGCGGCCCAGGTCCCGGGCGTCTTCCAGGAGGCCTTCCACCTGATGCGCTCGGGCCGCCCAGGACCGGTGCTGATCGACCTGCCGCTCGACGTCCAGCAGACGGAGATCGAGTTCGACCCCGACACCTACGAGCCACTGGTCCCGCACAAGCCGGCCGCCACCCGCCGCCAGGTGGGCAAGGCGCTGGACATGCTGGCTGCCGCCGAGCGCCCGCTGCTCGTCGCGGGCGGCGGTATCATCAACGCCGACGCGTCCGCGCTGCTGGTGGAGTTCGCGGAGCTGACCGGCATCCCCGTCGTGCCGACGCTGATGGGCTGGGGCGCGATCGGCGACGACCATCCGCTGCACGCGGGCATGGTCGGCCTCCAGACCTCGCACCGCTACGGCAACGCCACGTTCCTGGAGTCCGACTTCGTCCTCGGCATCGGCAACCGCTGGGCCAACCGGCACACCGGCGCCCTCCAGAAGTACACCGAGGGCCGCACGTTCGTGCACGTGGACATCGACCCGACCCAGATCGGAAAGATCTTCGCCCCCGACTACAGCATCGTCTCGGACGCGCTCGCCGCGCTGACGCTGTTCGTCGAGGCCGCCCGCGAGCGCGCCACCACGGGCCAACTCCCCGACCGCTCGGCCTGGGCCGCCGCCGCCCGGGAGCGCAAGGCGACGCTCCAACGCCGCACACACTTCGACGACGTGCCACTCAAGCCGCAGCGCGTGTACGAGGAGATGAACCGGGCCTTCGGCCCCGAGACCCGCTACATCTCCACCATCGGCCTCTCCCAGATCGCGGGCGCGCAGTTCCTGCACGTCTACCGCCCGCGCCACTGGATCAACTGCGGCCAGGCCGGCCCACTCGGCTGGACCGTGCCCGCCGCGCTCGGGGTCGCCAAGGCGGACCCCTCCGCGAGCGTGGTCGCGCTGTCCGGCGACTACGACTTCCAGTTCATGATCGAGGAACTGGCCGTCGGCGCGCAGCACCGCATCCCCTATGTGCACGTGCTGGTCAACAACTCCTACCTCGGCCTGATCCGACAGGCGCAGCGCAACTTCGATATGGACTTCCAGGTCAACCTGGAGTTCGAGAACATCAACGCGCCCGAGCTGGGGGCCTACGGCGTGGACCACGTGAAGGTCGTCGAAGGCCTGGGCTGCAAGGCACTGCGCGTCACCCGGCCCGGGGACCTGCTCCCCGCCTTCGAGGAGGCGAAGAAGCTGGCCGCCGAGCACCGGGTGCCCGTGGTGGTCGAGGCAATCCTCGAACGCGTCACCAACATCTCGATGAGCGGAAGCGACATCGCCTCCGTGAACGAGTTCGAAGACCTCGCAACCACAGCCTCCGACGCCCCCACCGCCGCAATCCCCCTCGCCTGAGAGGCTCCCCACCCCCGCCCTTTCGCCGTTTCCAGCAAGGGAGGGCGCCCCGCATACCCCCATTGCCGTCCTCAATCGCCGGACGGGCTGGGATGGGGCGAGGTGGGCCCCGGCCGCAGGCACAGACGTCGCTCGCGCTCGTCCTCAATCGCCGGACGGGCTCAATCGAGCCCTCAATAGCCGAACAGACTTGTTGCCCGGGGGGTCCTAGGGGGCGGAGCCCTCTAGCGGGGGGCTGTTGGGTGGGGGTCCCCCCGGACGGAGTCTGGGGGAGGAGCCGCCCCAACGCCCGGCCGGCGAGGCCAAGGGGAAAGGGGCGAAGCCCCAGAAGGCCTTCAACAAACTGTTGACACCCCCACAAGCCCCTCCCTAAGCCCCGCAATGCGGAAACAATATTCCGCAAGCCACACAGGCCCGCAGGAAGGTCCACCAATGCCGGAGCCCACGCTGACCATCGAGCCGGGCGCCCCCAAGACCGCGCGCGGGGCGATTGGGAGGTCACCCGCCGCGCGCCCCCGTGCGGACCGGTCCAAGATGAGGGGTGGCCGGCCCGCACGGGGGCTTTGATTCACGGGCGTCGCGACTACAGAAGTTCTCCCTCCAACCGCAGGACACCTGCTGATCGCTTCATGGAATCGGCGACGTCCGCAAGCCTTTGGAGCGCCACGTCCACCCAGCCGACACCAGACCCCGGAACCTTTTCCCCTCCTGCGTACAGGACCTTCACGGCGCGCACTATCTCCAGGATCCACCATTCATCGCGAATCCTGTCACGATACTCCGGCCTGGAAACAGAATCGGCAATGGACTCTACGTCGTCGACCAGTCCACCCAGCGACAACGCCCCTCCCCTATATGAATTCAGGGATTTCAGGAGAACATCTGCGTATTCTTCATCCTGCATGAGGTCCCTCACTGCTACTGCTTGATTGTTTCGAAGCCAACATTCGGCGCCCCCTGCCCGACGCCACCGTGCTGCCGCTCGCGGGGGAAGCGGCAGCACGGTGGCACCGGACAGGGGCCGGGAGATCAGCCCGTGGTGGCATCTTCATGGACCTCCGGGGGTCACCCAAACCTCCAGTCCACTGCATGCCGACATGTTTAGCAACGAGTTTCGCGGCGCATCTTAAAGACGCCTTAATTGATCCCTAAACAAGGTTCATGGGACTACCACTCGGGATTTCCAAGACCTGGGACAGTGTCCTACATGGGCTTTCACGAGGATTCAACCCCCGGCGCGTGATCAAGGTCACATGCAACCTATTTCGGCGCCCGTTTTCCCTTTCTGGTGACCGCTATTGGGGATTTGACGTCGACGAGGAGTCGACTGGAAGACGGCGCTCCGCAGGCACGACATGAGGCTGACCTGCCGAGACTCGCGCCTTTCGATACGCAGAATGGGAAGGCTGATTTCGATGCGCCATGACCGTTTCGCACGCTTGCCTGCCTGGTATTGACCGGACCTCGCGGTATCACCACTCCGTAGCGCAGTCGTGCGGTTACTGGAAGCGCGACGAAAAGAGGGAGCGCACGCGGGATCGCGGATGGCGCGTCACAGCGCATGGCGGTGAGGGCCGCATCGCCCGCCGAAGTCTTCCGCAGCCGAGCTGCGCCGCTGATCTCCCGGCAGCCCCAGTACCTCCAGTACCTCCAACGCGCGTACAGCGCCTCGGTCTTGCCGTCCCTGTCCCCGTCCCCGTCCAGCGGGTTCACCAGGGGCGAGACCTGTTCCTCCGGCCGGTGGGAGAGGAGTTCGTCATGGATGAGGGGGCGGTCGGTCCGTGTCCGCTGGATCGACACAGCGTGCGCCTCTTCGTAAAAGACGACTCATCGGGGACGATTGGGGGATCGTGACCGTCCGTTGAACCGTGCCAGGAGCCGAAGCGATGGCTGAGAGTGTGCTTGTGCGCTGTCCCGTCTGCCGTCGTGAACACCGATACACAGCGCCCGTTTACCCCTGTGGGTGCGGGGCGCCGGTCGCGCTGCCGGTGGTGGGCTCCAGTACGCCGGTGCAGGTGCGGCACCGGACGTGGGCCGGTTCGTGGGTGTCGGCGCGGTGTCCTGCCTGCGGCAAGGTGGAGGAGTGGCCGCAGCCCGAACTGGGGTGTGACTGCGGGACGGTGCTGCGGGTGCCTGTCCAACGGACGCGCCCGGGGAGTGTCAACGGGCCGGCGTCGGGCTCGGGCCCCAACTCCGTTTCCGGCCCGGACTCCGGCTCCGGCTCCGGCCCCGGTCAGCCGCCCGCGTCCGCTGTCCGCCCGGCCGCCACTCCCGTGCCCCGCCCCGCGTTCCGGCCCGTCACGATCCGTACCGCGCAGGACGCGAAAACGGCTGCCGCGCAGTACCTGCGGTGGCTCGGCTTCGCGGACATCCGTGTCGCCGAGCGGACGCCCGCTTCCGGGATCGACCTGCGCGGGCCGGGGATCGTCGCCCACGTCGACCCGACGACCTCGCCCGCCTCGCTGCGGGACATCGAGACGCTGTGGCTGAACGGGCTCAACGACTCGGCCGTCGCCGTCTCCTTCTCCCTCGCGGGTTACGCCCGCGACGCCCGGTACCGCGCGGACGAACTGACCCTGCCCCTGTTCGTGCTGGACCTGACGGGCACCCCCAAGGCCGTGAACGACCCCGCAGACGTGCTGATCCGTACGACGAGGTAGGAGCCGCCCCCGCTCGGGCATCCGCATCCCGGCATCGGCGGCGAATGCTGCCGCCTTACACGGTGATCGCCGATCGCCGCCTGTGCACACAGGCGGCACGAACGCTCGCGGTCCCCCCAGCCTCCCCAGCCTCCCCGGCTCCCCGGCTCCCCGGGACAGGAGGACCCCCGCCGTGCCGCCGGCCGCTGGCAGGCCGGCTGAAGACGGGCTCTGGCGCTACGGGAATCAGGCACTCACAGGGGCGAAAGGAGCATGAGGACCTCGTCACGACGGTCTTCCGGAGCGAACCGCAGAGCGCCCGGCCAGCGACCGATTTCCTGCCACCCGAGCCGGCCGTAGAACTCTTCGAGTCCGACACCACCGCGCACGGCGAGGTGCAGTTGCTCCAAGCCCATCTCCTCGCGGGCGATCTCACGGGCGCGGCGCATCAACGCCGCCCCCATACCCTGACCACGGACGCCCAGCCGGGTCTGCACGTGATGAAGCGTGCCCCAGTGGGAGACCAGCGGGCCCAGGTCACGGCGGATACTCAGCCAGCCCGCGACGGCGCCGTCCACCGCGACGACCAGGAGACGGCTGGACTGCGGGCCAAGTCCGGCGATGATGCCGTCGAGCACAGCGGCGACCTCCGAGACATCCACCGGAGGGAAAGGAAATCCGGCTGCTCCGCCCGCGTTGCTCACCTCGACCCAGCACGCGAGAAGGCTCTCCCTGAGCGCGTCGGTGCTCTCGTGCGGGTTGAGGAGCTGGATGAAGCTCGGAGTCTCACTGCTGGCCATGGCAGGGAGTGTCGCAAACGCATCCTCACCGAGGCACTTGGAGCGAGCTCGATCGCGACAGGTACTGGCCGCGCGCTGCGCTTCATCCACCGTGGTCGCGTCGTCCACACCTGACCACTCGGAGCCGGCGGCAGCGCGCCCGACCCCTGGGCGAGGAGGTGGAATCAGAGGGCCTTGAACAGCGCCAGGAGGTCTTGGGCACGTTGGCTGTCAGCGTTGAAGCCGACGAGGTCACGTTGCTTGTGAGGGGCGGGCTGAAGGATGAGTGCGTTGTGGCATTGGAAACAGAACGCGAGCTCGAAGAGGAGCTGACCCGCGTCGTGGGCCCGGATGCCGTATCCGGGCATGAAGCAGCGCATGACGTTGCCCGTCGGCAGATCGGCCACGAGGTCGAGGACCTCCAGGGCCTCCTTGTCGAGCCACGTTCCGATGGTCGTTCCAGGAACACCCGTCCACTGGAGGGACCCCAGGGGGTCCTCGATGCGGACGCACTCAAGTCGCCGGGCCTGTACGGAGGTGGGAGGCAGGAGCATCCGGCAAGGATGCCACCCCGACTGATCTCCCTGTCGCTCGGTGGATGGCGGTGGCCAGAGTGCGGCAGTTCTGCCGCCGATGGAATGCCGTACTGGTCGCCGGCGTGCGGGCATGACCGATGAGCGGATAAGGACCGAACAGGCCCTCGGTACCTACGCCGTGGGCAGCGAGCACGGGCCGGGGGTCCGGCCGTCGTTCGCTGCCTGTCTGACAGAGGTCGCGGACGCGCTGTGCGGGCGCCGGGGTATCGACGGTGACCGGCAGGTGCCCGGCAGGTGCCCGGCATTCGGCGGCGAAGCCCGCACTGGAGCGCTCCGCCTCGCGTCGGCCTGGAGAAGACACCGCCAGGCCATCGCCGCGGGCCACACCGGGAGGCGGCAGCGGGGCGAGCAGGGCGAGCGGGTCAGGGCCACCGCCCACAATACGCGGTGGCTGCTGGGTAGGGTGCGATGCGAACAACGCACCTCATCAGCCTCATCCGGACCGCTCCCACCCTCCACCCCAACACCGCACGTCGAGGTCGAAGAGGCTGACTGACGGCCTCCGGTCCCGACGAAGGAGAATCTTGTCCATCCACCCCTTCTACGGCGTGCGCGTGCTCGACCTGGCACCCGACCGGCGGCGTGTGAGGCTTCGGCTCTTCGTTGTCCACTACGACGTCGGCGTCCGGCAGTACGCCGAACTACCCGCGGACCCCGGCTTCTTCCTACAGCTGCTGTGGGAGAGCGCGGACGGCGGCGACGGTCCGCTGGGTGATGTGTTCACCTGGCGGGAGCTCGACGACGACGGCTGGCTCGCCGTGAACACCCGATGGTTCGTCGAAGGCGTCGAACGCGTCGTCGTCCGCAACGATGCGCTGTCCGATGAGGACTGGAAGCACATCGATGCCCTCCAGGAGGGGATCCACGACCGGGACGACGGCTGGCCGGATGAGGACCGTCTCGTGCAGGCCGATTACGAGGTGCAGGTCACCGACCCACGCTGGCTGGAGCATCTGTGGCCCGGCCGGAGCTGGGAGACCGGGTGGTACCCGAACCCGACCCACCGGTTGCGCGCCGAGGATGCCACGCACGTACCGGATCTCACGGAACCGGAGGCCGTCCTCACTCCGTTCACCGATGACGGCATGGCGATGCTGGCCTTCTCCGACGACGGCCGATTTCTCGCCGTCACCAGCGAGGACGGCGAACTGGTCGTCTACGACCCGGGAGAGCGGTCCGAGCGTCTTCGCGTGATGACCCCCGCCTCGGCCGGCCGGGACATCATGTGGGTGCCCGGGCGGCATGTGATCACGCTCAAGGAAGACGAGCTCGACGAGGTTCACCCGTGGGCCTACGACCTCGACGCCGATACCGAGATCGACATTCCGGTGGAACCGGGCCGCGTACGCTCGCGCGACGGCCGCTTCCGGGTCGAGTACGGCGACGGCGACCGAGTCGACTTCGTCTCCGGGCGGTCCACACCCGATCGCACGGTGCGGCTCGGTGACGAATCCGCCTGGGTCAGTGACGTGACCTTCAGCGCGGACGGGACCCGGATGTTCGTCGCCCACCGGTCGAAGGAGGTCGGCCACAGCTCAACGGTGCACGTGATCGACCCCGTCACCGGCCGGATCCTGGACAGCATCACCGTGCCGGGCGACTGGCTGAACTCGCTGGCGGCGAGCCCGGACGGCGCGTACCTGGCCGTGGCGACGGCGGACTGGAACGATGAGCGGAAGTGCACACCGGACATCTGGCGGGTCGCCGACCGTGAGCTCATCATGCGACGCCCGACGAAGGACCCCTCGCAGGCCGGGATCAGTGCCGAGGCCCTCGCCTGGTCGCCCGACGGCGCCCGGCTGGCGGCCACCGTCGAGAACAAGGAAATCCATCTCTTCCGCGTCGGCCTGCCGACCGAGCCACCAGCGGATCTCAGGCTCTCGGCGCCGGGCCGCACATGCCCGGAAGCCCGCGCCTGAACCAGTGGTGAGGTGGTCCTGACCGACAGCACCCTGGTCCGCACCCGCGGGATCGCTGCCCGCTTCGGCTGAGCCACTTCCCGGCCGGGAGGAACGCCTAGCCGTCCTCCCGGCCGGGAAGTGGCTCCCCCTGGAGAAACGCCCGGTACGCGTCTGCGGCGTCATCCTCCACGGTCGGCCCTTCCGGCCCGTACCGTGTATCGCTCCGGTCGCGTTTCGGTCCGGAGATCCAGAAACCTTCATCGGTATCGACGTCGTGGAAGTTGGCGTCGGACAAGCCGAGACCCGTGGCACGCCGCAGGGTCCGCCCTTGGAAGTAGGCCGTTTTCCAGGTCTTGGAGAAGTCCACCCACCCGATCCACGAGGGTCCGCGGTCGGTGTCGTAGCCCGTTTTCAGCTGCACGAACATGATTCTGCGAGGCATGCTCCCAGCTTGGCCGATCGTGCCGATCCAGCAAACCGCGTTCCTGGATCGATCCGTTGATACACGAAACCGCCTAGCTCTCGCCCTCGCCCTCACCCCGGCCCTGGCCCCGGTCTCGGTACTCCACCCCGGGGGTGCCCGTCTCCCCCGCCGCGTGGGCGCGCAGCTCGACGCGGCGGATCTTGCCCGAGATCGTCTTGGGCAGTCCGGCGAACTCCACGACGCGCACCCGCTTGTACGGCGTCAGGCGTTCGCGGGAGTGGGCGAAGAGGGCCTGGGCCGTCTCCTCGCCCTCCGGCCAGCCCTCCGCCAGGACGACGTATGCCTTGGGGACGGCGAGGCGTACCGGATCGGGTGACGGGACGATCGCGGCCTCGGCCACCGCCTCGTGCTCCAGCAGCACGCTCTCCAGCTCGAAGGGAGAGATCTTGTAGTCGCTCGCCTTGAAGACGTCGTCGGAGCGCCCCACATAGGTGAGGTAGCCCTCCGCGTCCCGTGCGCCGATGTCTCCCGTGCGGTAGTAGCCGTCGGCCATGGCCGACGTGGTGCGGGCCTCGTCGCCCCGGTATCCGGTCATGAGGCCGACCGGGTGGCGGGAGAGGTCGAGGCTGATCTCGCCCTCCGGCGCGCCGGGCTCGCCCGTGACGGGGTCGAGGAGGACCACGTCGTAGCCGGGGGTCGGACGGCCCATGGAGCCGGGCTTGAGGGGCTGGCCGGGGGTGTTGGCGACCTGGACGGCGGTCTCGGTCTGGCCGAAGCCGTCCCGGATGGTGATGCCCCACACCCGGCTCACATGCTCGATGACTTCGGGGTTCAGCGGCTCGCCCGCGGCGACGACCTCGCGGGGCACCGTCTCGAGGCGGCTCAGGTCGGCCTGGATGAGCATGCGCCACACGGTGGGCGGCGCGCAGAAGCTGGTGACCCCCGCGCGGTCCATCTCGGCCATCAGCCGGGTCGCGTCGAAGCGGGTGTAGTTGTGGATGAAGATCGTCGCCTCGGCGTTCCAGGGGGCGAAGAAGTTGGACCAGGCGTGCTTGGCCCAGCCGGGCGAGGAGATGTTCAAGTGCACATCGCCGGGCTTGAGTCCGATCCAGTACATCGTCGCCAGGTGCCCGACCGGGTACGAGACATGGGTGTGCTCGACCAGCTTGGGCAGGGCCGTCGTACCGGAGGTGAAGTAGAGCAGCAGCGTGTCGTCGGCGCGGGTCACGCCCTGGGGGTCGAACGCCTCCGCCGCCTCGTACGCGTCCTCGTAGGCGAGCCAGCCCGCCGCGGGTGTGCCGCCGCTGCCGACGGCGACGCGGGTGTAGTCGCCCTTCACGTCCGCGAACTTGGCGGTGTCCTCCGCGCGGACGACGACATGCCGGGCCTCGCCCCGCTCCACCCGGTCGGTCAGGTCGCGCGGGCCCAGCTGCGGGGTGGCGGGGATGACGACGGCGCGCAGCTTCATCAGGGCGAGCAGGGTCTCCCACAGCTCGGCCTGGTTGCCCAGCATCAGGATGACGCGGTCGCCGGGGGCGACGCCGCGCCCGCGCAGCCAGTTGGCGACCCGGTTGGAGCGGGCCCGCATCTGCTCGAAGGTCAGGCGCCGTTCGGTGCCGTTCTCCTCCACGATGTGCAGCGCCAGCCGGTCGTTGCCCTCGGCGATCCGGTCGAACCAGTCCAGTGCCCAGTTGAAGTGCTCCGGCCGTGGCCAGTCGAAGGCGGCGCGCGCGGCCTCGTAGTCCGTACGGTTCCGCAGCAGGGTGTCGCGCGCGGTACGGAACTCTTCGGTGGGCGTGGACGGGCTCATGTCTCCTCCTGGGCGGATCGTGCTGGGAGCCATCGTGTATCCCCCGACGCCCCGCGCACCAGCCCCGGCCCCGCCCCGGCGCCCAGCGCACCGGCCCGCACCGGCCCGCACCGGCGGCCCCGGTCCGGGTTCGGGTCCGGGTTCGTCCAGACGCCCCACGGTTCACTCACACGCCACGTTTCACCCACGCCCCGCAATTCTCCCTTGTGCCCCTTACGCCACCGCGACCACGGTTGGGGCATCATCGGGGAGGTGTATACGGGGGCGAGCACACGACGGGACAGGGACGAGGCGGCGGACGACGCGTGGGACGACGGCGGGCGCCGCCGCCCCCGCGGACCACGCCATCCCCTGATCGCCGCGCTGAGCGCCCTCACACTGGCCGTCCTCACGGTGCCTCTCGCCGTGCGCGGGGCCGACGCCGACGGGCCGACACCGGTGCCCCAGCTGCTGGCCTTCCTCCCCTGGTTCCTGGCGCCCGCCTGGCTGGCGCTGCTGGGCGCCGCGCTGGCGCGGCGCCCGCTGCTGCTCGTGTGGGGGCTGGCGGTGCTGGCGGCCACCGGCTGGTACCTCCAGCCGTACGGGGCCCCGGCGCCCTCCGGCGCGGAGGGGCGTCCGGCGAAGGCGCAGTTCCGGGTGCTGACGGCCAATCTGAAGTACGGCAGAGCCACCCCCGGGCTGCTGGAGACGGTGCGCAGGGAGCGGCCCCAGATCCTCTCCGTCCAGGAGTGTGCCGCGCAGTGTGCCAAGGCGCTGCGCACGCCCGAGCTGCGCGACGCCTACCCGCACCGGATCATCTCCGGCGGCCGGGGCGCGCGGGGCTCGGCGCTGCTGAGCGTCTATCCGCTGCGGGACCGTTCGAAAGTGCCCGCGCGCTTGGACATGCCCAGCGCCGTCGCGGACGTCGGGAGCGAGCGGGTGCGCCTCCAGGTGGCGCACCCGATGCCGCCCAATCCGGGTGAGACGGCCTCCTGGCGGGTGGAGCTGGATCGGCTGCGCTCCTGGTCGCAGGCGCGTGGCGCGCTGCCCACGGTGATCGCGGGCGACTTCAACGCCTCGCAGGACCACGCCGCCTTCCGCGCCGTCCTGAAGACGGGTCTGCACGACGCGGCCCGGATGCTGGGCAACTCCCGCACGCCCACCTGGCCGGCGCGCACCGCTCCCCCGCTGGGCGCGCAGATCGACCACGTCCTGCTGAGCAGGCCGCTGGTGCCGGTCGACGGCCAGTTCCTGGATCTGAAGGGCACGGACCACCGGGCCTTCCTGGTGAACGTCAAGCTGTTCTGACACCGTCCCCGCTCTCTCCCCCGGCCCCCCGGCCTCTCTCCCCCCTCCCCCTCCCCCCGGTCTCCGGGGACCGGCCGGATCACCCGCCCGTACGACGGTGTTCGACCAGCACGGGCTCCTCACCGATCCGCAGCCGGCGGCCGGAGGGCGCGGGGGACTCGGTGCCGTCCATGTGGCGCAGCACTCGCGCGTCCGCGTCCAGCCGGACCTGGGCCTTCCCCCGCTCGGCCCAGTAGACGCGAAGTGGCCTGCCGTCTCGCTCGAAGCGGCAGGTGTAGGCGTGCGGTGGGAGGCCCATCTCGGTGCCGCTGCCGCACGAGGTGATGCGGGCGCCCTCCAGCCACCGCTGCAACCGCTCGATGCGCCGCCCCGCCTCCGTGGGCGGGCCGCCCGCCAGTTCGACCACGAGGGGCACCTCCGAGCTGCCCCAGCTGTAGAAGTACGTCCGGCTCAGACTCTGGTCCTTCAGGTAGAGGCCCACGAGGTAGAAGCGCACCGCGTGGTCCCGGGCCCGGCGCGCGTCCAGGTGCTCCCTGAGAGCGACATCGCTGTCCGGGCCGGTGTCCCACAGCGGGGTGCGGCCCAGACCCTCGCTGTAGAGGAGCCGCTGCACCCGTTTGACGAGGGTCACTCTCTCCTCCGGCGGGCCGTCGGCACGGCGCGGCGGGAGCTTGAGCGCGGCGGCGTCGCAGTACTGGAACGTGCCGGTGCGTGCGAACTTCCGCAGCAGGTCGCGCCCACGCTTCTCCCACAGGGACCCGAAGGAGGGGCAGACGGCCTTGGCCTCGGGGTCGGCCTCGCGGATGATCCGTGAGGCGCGCTGGACCATGTCGGCGAGAGTGGCCGTCGAGCCGGTCCAGACTCCCTGGTGACTCGGGTAGTCCCACAGCTCGTACGCCTCGATCCGGCCGCGGTAGCGGGCCGCGAGTGCGCCGATGAACCGGTCCCAGTCCGCCATCTTGTCCGGGGGCGAGGCGCGCGCGTCGGCGAACACGGACCGGCGGCCGTCCGGGGCCGCCCACGGCGGGGTGCCGCCGAGGGTGAGCAGCACGGGCAGCCCCTTGCGTTCGGCGGCGTCGACCAGGCGATCCAGCGTCTGCCACCGGTACTTCCCGCGCCGTGGCTCCAGTTGGGACCACCGGGTGCCGGAGTGCCACAGCCGGACGGAGCCGACGCGGAAACCGGGCATCTCACCGGTGTCGGAGCCGAGGTTCATGCCGTAGAAGGCATCGGGCACCCGCTGCGGGGCGACGGTCCAGTCCGGGCCCTTGACGTCCTGCCGGTCCGCGCCGCCGGACCGCGCCGGAGAGCCGACGCGTCTGCCGCCGCTCTCCGCCTCGGGGTAGGAGGCGGAGACGGCGCCGGAAGGGATCGCGAGGACGAGGACGAGGGCGGCGACGCGCAGCCAGAAGTACGCCCTCAGCCTGGCCGCGGACCCGCCGGCCCCCAGGCTCCGGTGGTGGTGCTGTAAGCCCCTGAGCGGCATTGCGGCCCCGGACGGAGCCCGGGAAGCAGGGGAAGCAGGGGGGCTCGCGGGTACGGACGGGGCCTCCGCGCCGTCCACTGCGTCGTCCGCGCCGTTCGCTGCGTCGATCGCTGCGCCGTCCTCCGCGTCGTTCGCTGCGTCGTCCTCCGCGCCGTCCTCCGCGTCGATCGCCTGGCACCACGCGCGGTAGAGCCGGTCCAGTTCGGCACGGTCGGCTCCGCAGACGCGGGCCACCTTCTCGACCACGCCGAAGGTGCGGGGGACGGTCGTGCCGAGGCAGTAGCGGTGCACCGTCGAGCGGCCGAGGCCGGTGCGGTGTGCCAGCGCGGCATAGCTGCGTCCGCTGCGCTGTTTCAGCTCCTCCAGCAACTCCGCCAGTTCAGAACCGCCCCTGCCCGCCGTCATGGCCACCCCCTCCACCGTCCCGGAGCGCCGGACGCGTACCAGGACCGTCCCACCATGCCGGAAAGACGCAGGTGACGGCAGCCGTTACATCCCGCTGTCCCACCTCTCCACAACTTCTTGCCACGGGGATCGGGACATATCAAAGTCCCAGCAGACACACATCACGCACATCGGGGGATACATGCTGCGCTTGCACTTTGCGGCAGGAGACCTGGCTCGCACGCACATCGCGGACGGGCCCGATCCACTCTGGGAGTCGGTGCTGAGCCTGCACCGGCTGAGGGAAACACGACCGGAATCCGTCCTGCCGGGATGGCGGGAGCGGGTGCTGTGCCGCAGCTCGGAGCCGCTGCACCGGCTGCTGCAACTGGTGCCCGCGCGGGGGTACTTCCCGGACTTCCTCACCCCGGCCGCGAGCGCGGCCGGCTTCGAGGAGGGGCTGGAGGCGGTGCTGTCCACCTCGCGGGGCCAACTGCGCGCGCAGGTCGGCACGCTGGCGCAGTCGGCGCCGCTCACGCCGTGGGCGCACACCCTCGGGGAGGGGCGCGCGGGGGCGCTGCGGGAGCTGGGCTCGGCGCTGCGGGCCCATCGGCGGATCGCACTGGAGTCCTGCTGGTCACGGATCGCGGCCCGGGTGGAGGCCGACCGCATGTGGCGGTCCAGGGTGCAGTGGCTGCGCGGCACGGCGGAGATGCTCCGTACCTTCGAGCCGGCGATCCGGTGGCGGTCTCCGGTGCTGGAGGCCGACTATCCCGTCGATAAGGACGTGTGGCTGGAGGGGCGCGGACTGCTGCTCGTCCCCTCCTACTTCTGCCACCGCACGCCGGTCGCCCTGGCCGATTCCGCCTTGCCGCCGGTTCTGGTGTACCCGGCGAGGATTCCCGATTGCCGGACCGTCGGGAAGCCGGCGCACGGGCCCGCCGGGCAGCGCGCCGGACGCGAGGAGCTGGCGCGGCTGATGGGCCACACCAGGGCGGCCGTGCTCCAGTCGCTCCGGGACGAGTGCACCACCAGTGAACTGGCGTGCCGCGCCGGGGTTTCCCTCTCCTCCGCGAGCGAGCACGCCTCCGTGCTGCGCGCTGCGGGCCTCGTCTCCAGCAGCCGACGCCGCAACACCGTCGAGCACGCGCTCACTTCCGTCGGGCTGGCGCTGCTGGACGACGGTGTCGCCGGGGGCCGCGGGCCGGTCCGCTGGGAGGGCGCCGGTGAACGGGCCGTGAGCTGACCGCACAACGGGTCAGCCCGCCGCCCTCTCTCCTTCGGAGCTGAGGGCGGCGGCCGGGCCCGGGTCGTGGTGGATCGGGGTGTGGGCCCCGTTGAGCGGGACGCCGGTGCCGCCGTGGCGGGAGGCGACGATCTCCGAGGCGATGGACAGCGCCGTCTCCTCCGGGGTGCGCGCGCCGAGGTCGAGCCCGATCGGGGAGCGCAGCGCGGCCAGCTCCAGCGGGGCGACGCCGGCCTCGCGCAGCCGGGCGAGGCGGTCGAGGTGGGTGCGCCGGGAGCCCATGGCGCCGACGTAGGCCACCGGGAGCCGCAGCGCGCGCTCCAGCAGCGGCACGTCGAACTTCGCGTCGTGGGTCAGCACGCAGATGACCGTACGGGCGTCCACATCTTGGGAGTCGAGGTAGCGGTGCGGCCAGTCGACGACGACCTCGTCGGCCTCCGGGAAGCGCTGGGCCGTGGCGAAGACCGGCCGCGCGTCGCACACGGTGACGTGGTAGCCGAGGAACTTGCCCACCCGTACCAGCGCGGCGGCGAAGTCGATGGCGCCGAAGACCAGCATCCGTGGCGGCGGCACGGAGGACTCCACCAGCACGGTGACGGGCTGCCCGCACCTGCTGCCGTCGGCGCCGATCGTGACGGTACCGGTGCGTCCGGCCTCCAGCAGGGCGCGGCCCTCGGCGGCGGCCGTGGCGTCCAGTTCGGGTGCCCCGCCGAGTCCGCCGTGCGGGTGCCCGTCGGCGTCCAGCCACAGGGCGCCGCCCAGCAGCGCGTCGGGGCCCTCGACGACACGTACGAGCGCCGCCGCGCGCCCCGCCCGGGCCTCGGCGACGGCGGCGGCGAACACGGGCCGCACCGGAGCGCAGGCCCGGACGGGGGTCACCAGGATGTCGATGATGCCGCCGCAGGTGAGGCCCACGGCGAAGGCGTCCTCGTCGCTGTAGCCGAAGGTCTGGCGGACGCTGACGCCCGACTCCAGTGCCTCCTGGCACAGCTCGTAGACGGCGCCCTCGACGCAGCCGCCGCTGACGCTGCCGACGGCCTCGCCGTGCGTGTCGACGGCCAGCGCGGCGCCCGGCTGCCGTGGGGCGCTGCCGCCGACGTCGACCACGGTGGCGACGGCGAACTCCCGCCCCTCCTCGCACCAGCGGTGCAGTTGTGCGGCGATGTCCAGCATGTGCGTTTCTCCTCGGCGGTGATACGGCCGGGTCTGCTCGGCGGTGGGACAGCCGGGCGGGGGCGCGGGCGGGCCTCTCTCCCGCCCGCGCTCCCTCCCGGCCCTTGGGACCAGTGGCCACGTGGCTACGTGCCTACTTGGCTACTTGGCCCCCAGCCACTGTTCGATCGGGTTGAGGGCGAAGTACGCCAGGAAGACGGCTGCCAGCACCCACATCAGCCATCCGGGCTCGCGGAACTTTCCCTGGACGGCCTTGATCAGAACATAAGCGATCACACCTGCGGCGATACCGGCCGTAATGGAGTAGGTGAACGGCATCAGTACGGTCGTCAGGAAGACAGGAATCGACGTCGCCGGGTCGGTCCAGTCGATGTGCATGGCGTTGGTCATCATCATCGAGCCGATGACGACCAGCGCCGCCGCTGCCACCTGCGGCGGGATCACCTGTGCGAGTGGCGTGAAGAACAGACAGAGCGCGAAGCCGAGCCCCGTGACAACGCTGGCCAGCCCCGTACGCGCCCCGTCGCCGACGCCCGCCGTGGACTCCACGAACACGGTCTGGCCCGAGGCGCCCGCGACACCGCCGGCGACGCCCCCCGCGCCGTCGATGGCCAGGGCCTTGTTCAGGCCCGGCATGCGGCCCTTCTCGTCGGCGAGCCCGGCCTGCTGGCCGATGCCGATGATGGTGCCGATCGCGTCGAAGAACCCGGCGAGCACGAGGGTGAAGACGATGACGCCGACGCTGATCGCGCCCACGTCACCGAGCCCCTTGAACGAGACCGAGCCGAACAGCCCGAAGTCGGGCGAGCTGACCAGCGAGCCGGATACCTCCGGCGCGTTCCGGCCGCCCCAGTCCTTCTTGTCCAGGCCGGCGAACTGGTGGACGAGGGCGGCCAGGACGGTGCCGCCGACAATGCCGATGAGGATCGCTCCCGGCACCTTGCGCACCTGGAGCGCGAAGATCAGCAGCACGGTGAAGGCGAAGCACAGCACCGGCCAGCCGGTGAGCATGTCGGAGGTACCGAGCTGAACGGGTTTCTCACCCGGCACCCCGCCCGGCCCGCCCATCGAGGTGACGAAGCCGGCCTGGACGAGGCCGATGAGGCAGACGAACAGTCCGATGCCCATGGTGATGGCGTGCTTCAGCGCCAGGGGGATCGCGTTCATGATGAGTGCGCGGAGCCCGGTGACGACCAGCAGGATGATCACGCAGCCGTAGATGAGACACATCGCCCAGGCGTTGCCCCAGGTCATCTCGGGCACGACCTGGAAGGACAGCACCGCCGAAACGCTCAGCCCGGCAGCCAGCGCGAGCGGGACGTTGCCGATGAAGCCCATGACGAGCGTGGTCGCCGCCGCGGCCAGCGCCGTCGCCGTGGTGACCTGCCCGCCGTCCAGCTTGTGCCCGGTGACATCGGGCACCGAAAGGATGACGGGGTTGAGAAGGACGATGTAGGCCATGGCCATGAAGGTGGTGACACCGCCACGGATCTCACGGCCGTAGGTCGAGCCTCTGTCGGAGATGTGGAAGTAGCGGTCGAGCCACGAGCGTCCGGCGGGGATGCGCGAGCCGGAGCCCGCGTCCTCCGCCGACGTCGTCGGCCCTACTGTGGACTGGGGCATTTGCGCCGTCTCCCAAGGTTCATAGGGACACCTCGGCGAACACCGAGGTTTTGGGAAGCACGACCGGGGGACGGCCCGAGTCTTGCGTCTTTTCTTTTCCGCCCTGCCTGTTGCCGTTTCCCGAGGGGCCCGGGGGCGAAGCCCTCAACGGAAACGGCAAGGCGGCAGGGGGCGAGCGTCACACCTCGACGATGTGCTCCGGCCGGACAGGCACCCGCGGCAACGCGCGCCCCGTCGCGGCCCGGATCGCCGCCAGTACAGCGGGAGTCGACGAAAGCGTCGGCGCCTCCCCCGCCCCCCGCAGCCCATAAGGCGCATGCTCATCCGCGAGCTCCAGCACATCGACCGGAATGGTCGGGGTATCGAGAATGGTCGGGATCAGATAGTCCGTGAAGGACGGGTTACGGACCTTCGCCTGGGCGTCGACCACGATCTCCTCCATCACGGCGAGCCCGAGCCCCTGCGCGGTACCGCCCTGGATCTGGCCCACCACGGCCTGCGGGTTCATCGCCTTGCCGACGTCCTGGGCGCAGGCCAGTTCGACGACCTTGACCAGCCCCAGTTCGGTGTCGACCTCGACCACGGCGCGGTGTGCCGCGAAGGAGTACTGGACGTGGCCGAAGCCCTGACCTGTCGTCAGGTCGAAGGCCTCGGTCGGCCGGTGCCGCCACTCGTCCTCCACCTCGACGGGCTCGTCACCGAGCACGTCGGCCAAGGAGGCGAGCACCTCGCCGCCGTCGGTGACGACCTTGCCGCCCTCCAGCAGGAGTTCGGCGGTCGCCCACGCCGGATGGTAGGTGCCCAGCCGGGCGCGCCCGCGCTCCAGCACCCGCTCGCGCACCAGCTCGCACACGTGCTTGACCGCGCCGCCGGTGACGTAGGTCTGCCGGGAGGCGGAGGTCGAGCCCGCCGAGCCGACCCGGGTGTCGGCGGGATGGATGGCGACCTGGGTGACGCCCAGCTCCGTGCGGGCGATCTGCGCGTGGACGGTGATGCCGCCCTGTCCGACCTCGGCGGCGGCCGTGTGCACCATGGCGACCGGCTCGCCGCCGACTACCTCCAGCCGCACCCGCGCGGTGGAGTAGTCGTCGAAGCCCTCGGAGAAGCCGACGTTCTTGATGCCGACGGCGTAACCGACGCCCCGCACCACGCCTTCACCGTGCGTGGTGTTGGACAGTCCGCCGGGCAGCGCGCGTAGGTCCGTCTGGTTACCGCCGCCCTCGCCGACCGTCTCCCACTGCCGGTCCATCGGCAGCGGCATCGCCTTGACCCTGCGCAGGATCTCCGCGACCGGCGCCGGGGAGTCCACGGCCTGTCCTGTGGGCAGCACCGTGCCCTGGGACATGGCGTTGCGCTGCCGGAACTCGACCGGATCCAGGCCCAGTTCGGCGGCGAGTTTGTCCATCTGCGCCTCGTAGGCGAAGCACGCCTGGACCGCGCCGAAGCCGCGCATGGCGCCGCAGGGCGGGTTGTTGGTGTAGAGCGCGACGGCCTCGATGTCGACGTCGTCGATGACGTAGGGGCCCGCGCTGAGCGAGGCGGCGTTGCCGACGACGGCCGGCGAGGCGGAGGCGTAGGCGCCGCCGTCCAGGACGATGCGGCAGCGCATGTGGGTCAGCTTGCCGTCGCGGGTCGCCCCGTGCTCGTACCAGAGCTTGGCCGGGTGACGGTGCACATGGCCGAAGAACGACTCGAAGCGGTTGTAGACGATCTTCACCGGCTTGCCGGTCCGCAGGGCCAGCAAGCAGGCGTGGATCTGCATCGACAGGTCCTCGCGCCCGCCGAAGGCGCCGCCGACCCCGGCCAGGGTCATCCGGATCTTGTCCTCGGGCAGACCGAGGACGGGGGCGATCTGCCGCAGGTCCGAGTGGAGCCACTGGGTGGCGATGTAGAGGTCCACGCCGCCGTCCTCGGCGGGCACGGCCATGCCCGACTCGGGGCCGAGGAACGCCTGGTCCTGCATGCCGACCTCGTACTCGCCGCTGACGATCACATCGGCGCGGGCCGCCGCCGCGTCCGCGTCGCCGCGCACGATCGGCTGGCGGTGCACGATGTTGGGGTGCGGGACGTGTCCGGAGTGGTGATCGTCGCGCCCGGGGTGCAGCAGCGGCGCGTCCTCGGCGAGCGCGCTCTCCTCGTCGTGCACGACGGGCAGTTCGCGGTACTCGACGCGGATCTTGGCCGCGGCGCGGCGCGCGGTCTCCGGATGGTCGGCGGCCACCAGCGCGACGGGCTCGCCGTGGTGGCGGACCCGGCCGTGGGCGAGTACGGGCGTGTCCTGGATCTCCAGTCCGTAGTTCTTCACCCCGGTCGGGAGGTCGTCGTAGGTCAGCACGGTGTGCACGCCGGCCTGCTTGAGGGCCTCGCCGATGTCGATGGAGACGATCTCGGCGTGCGCGTGGGGGCTGCGCAGGGTGCAGCCCCACAGCATGTCCTCGTGCCACATGTCCGAGGAGTAGGCGAAGTCCCCGGTCACCTTGAGGGTGCCGTCGGGGCGCAGCGGGGAGTCCCCGACGCCGCCCTGGGTCTCGGCGCCCTGCGCGAGCTGGGTGGGGGTGCGGGTGGGTCCCGTGGCGGAGGCCATCTCAGACCACCTCCGGCGCGCTGTCGGTGCGGGCGGCTGCCAGTCGTACGGCGTCGAGGATCTTCTCGTAGCCGGTGCAGCGGCACAGGTTGCCGGAGAGCGCCTCGCGGATGTCGGCGTCCGAGGGCTGCGGGTTGCGCTCGATCAGCTCGTCGGCGGCCACCAGCAGGCCCGGGGTGCAAAAGCCGCACTGCACGGCGCCGGCGTCGATGAACGCCTGCTGCACGGGCGCGAGCCGCGGATCGCCCTCGGACGAGCCGCTCTCCTTGCCGCCGTCCCGCTCCCGTACGTACTCGGGCAGCCCTTCGACGGTGACGACCTCGCGGCCCTCCACCTGCCCCGCCGCGACGAGACAGGCACAGACCGGGTCGCCGTCGAGGCGGACCGTACAGGAGCCGCACTCGCCCTGTTCACAGGCGTTCTTGGAGCCCGGCAGCCCCATGCGCTCGCGCAGCACGTACAGCAGGGACTCGCCCTCCCACACGTCGTCCGCCTCATGCCGCCGTCCGTTGACGGTGAATGTCACGCGCACTGTGCGCCTCCTTCGGTGGTACGGCCGATTCCGGTGGCGCGGTAGCTCTCCCAGATCCAGCCCAGGGTGCGGCGGGCCATGACGCCCACGGCGCGGCGGCGGTACGCGGCGCTGCCGCGCACGTCGTCGATCGGGTTGCAGGCGCCGGCGCACAGCTCGGCGAACTCGCGGGCCAGGGAGGGGGTCAGCGTCTTGCCGCTGTCCCAGAACCCGCCGTCCGCCAGCGCCGCCGTGAGGAAGTCCTCGGCGATGCGGGCGCGCAGCGGGGTCGGGGCCGCCGAGCCGATGGCGGCCCGGACGGTGCGGGTCGCGGGGTGCAGCGCGATGCCGAAGGCGCACACGGCGATGACCATCGCGTTGCGGGTGCCGACCTTCGAGAACTGCTGGGGCCCGTCGGCCTTCTTGATGTGGACGCGTTTGATCAGCTCGTCCTCGGCGAGCGCGTTGCGCTTCACGCCCGTGTAGAAGTCCTCCACGGGAATGAGCCGGGTACCGCGCACCGACTCCGCCTCGACCTCGGCGCCCGCCGCGAGCAGCGCGGGGTGCGAGTCCCCCGCCGGGGAGGCGGCGCCCAGGTTGCCGCCGACGCTGCCCCGGTTGCGGATCTGCGGGGAGCCGACGGTGTGCGAGGCCAGCGCGAGGCCGGGCAGCTCTTGGGCGAGCCGGTCGATGATCTTCGCGTAGGGCACGGAGGCACCGAGCCGAACGCTCTCCTCGCCGACCTCCCACTCGTGCAGCTCGCGGATCCGGTTCAGGTCCATGAGGTGGCCGGGGCGGCGGTGGTCGAAGTTGATCTCGACCATGACGTCGGTGCCACCCGCGATGGGCACGGCGGAGGGGAACTCGGCCTTGGCGGCGAGTGCCTCCTCCCAACTGGCCGGGCGCAGGAACTCCATGGTGTCTCTTCTCGGTGTGCCGGTCTTCGGGGGTGCCGGTCTTCAGGGGTAGCGGTCTTCGGAGGTGCTGGCGGGAGGTGTGGTCAGTACACAGACACGTACCCGCCCCGGTGCAGTCACTGAAAACATGAAGCGTTTGGCTGGTCGGCGTTCGGGTCTTGTAGATTCAGACGAAAGCCGGAAACCAGCAACCTCACGGCTTCCTCCCGGCAACTCGAAAGGCCGTGCCTCACATCGACCGGGCCCGGCTCCCCGTCCCCTCCCTCACGACAGACAGCCCCCACGACAGACAGACCCACGGCAGCAGACCTCCGCGACAGACAGACCCGGCGACAGACAGAACGGCAGGCGAGGACACGATGCGGCTGCGCGCACTCCTGGAGAACGACTCTCTGGGCCTCAGGCTCCTCGGCGGCGAGGACGAGCTGGACCGGACGGTGCGCGGGGTCATGACCACCGACCTGCGCGACCCCAGCCGCTATCTGGCCGGCGGCGAGCTGGTGCTGACGGGCCTGGCCTGGCATCACGCCCCCGAGGACTCGGAACCCTTCGTGCAGATCCTCGCCACGGCCGGAGTCGCGGGCCTGGCCGCGGGCGAGGCGGAGCTGGGGATGGTGCCCGAGGACCTGGTGATCGCCTGCGCCCGGCACCGGCTGCCGCTGTTCTCGGTCACCGAGGACGTCGCGTTCGCCACGATCACCGAACACGTGGTCCGCCAGGTCTCCACCGAGCGGGCCGGTGACCTGGCCGCCGTGGTGGAACGGCACCGGCGGCTGATGTCCTCGGGCCCGGCAGGCGGCGGGCCCGACGCGGTGCTCGACCTGCTCGGCTCCGACCTGGACCTGCCCGCCTGGGTGCTCTCCCCCACCGGCCGGCAGATCGCCGGGCCCAGCGAGGGCCCCACGCTGCCGCACGGCACAGCGGCCCGGCTGGCGGGCGCCCATATGGCGGCCGTACGCAGCGGACGGCGCGGCCCGCACCGGACGGTGGCGGACAAGGTCGCCTACTCCCTCTTCCCCGTGCGCGAGGGGGTGCGGGACGCGCGCGAGACGGTGCTGTCCGACTGGCTGCTCGCCGTCGCCGCCGACACCGGCGACTGGCCCGCCGAGCGCCTCGACCTGCTGAACGGCGTCACCCAGCTCATCGCCGTCGAACGCGACCGGCGCGACGCGTCCCGCACCGTGCGCCGCCGGCTGGCCCAGGAAGTGCTGGAGCTGGTGCAGACCGGCGCTCCCCCCGGAGAGATCGCCGCCAGGCTGCGGGTCGCCGCGCCGGTGCTGCTGCCGGGGCTGGGGGCCGCGCCGCACTGGCAGGTGGTCGTGGCCCGCGTCGAGTGGGAGACGTCGGACCCGGCGGCCGGCCTGGACGGCGGGGCCATCGCACAGTCGCTCCTCGAAGAGCTGCTCGTGGACCCGAGGACGACGGGCCCCGACGGCTCGGACCGCGTCGCCGTCGCCAAGGCGGACGGGGAGGCCATCGCACTGGTGCCGCTCCCGGCGGGCGGCGAGCGCGAGAGCGACGAGGCAGGTATCGCCGGACAATCGGACGCGGCCCCGGACGCTGTCACCGGTCCCGGCCCCGTCGACGGGAGCGCGGCGAGCGGGGCGAGCGCACGGAACAGGCCGGACAGCTTGCGGCCTGACAGCTCCCAGCCGGACAGCCCGCGGAGCGCGTACGGTGCCGCCGGGCCGGCCGGACTCGGCCGGGGCGAGGGCATGCACGCCGACGCGCTGCTCGCCGCCGTCACGGAGCCGCTGGCCCGGGGCCTGGCGGACGACGGGCGGCTGACGCTCGGGGTGAGCGCCGCCGTGCACTCGCCCGAGGGGCTGCGCGGCGCGCTGGAGGAGGCCCGGCACGCCCGCCGCGTCGCCGCGGCGCGCCCCGGCGCCGTACGCGCCGCCGGCCACGAGGAGCTGGCCTCGCACGTCCTGCTGCTGCCGTTCGTACCGGACGATGTGCGCCGCGCCTTCACCGCGCGGCTGCTGGACCCGCTGCGCGAGTACGACCGCAAGCACCGTGCCGAACTGGTGCCCACGCTGGACGCCTTCCTCTCCTCGGACGGCTCCTGGACGCGCTGCGCGGCCCGCCTCCACCTCCACGTCAACACCCTGCGCTACCGCGTGAGCCGCATCGAACAGCTGACGGGCCGCGACCTGTCCCGGCTGGAGGACAAGCTGGACTTCTTCCTCGCCCTGCGGATGAGCTGAGGCGGGCTCTGACGGGGCCGAGGCCCACCGACGGGGCGCCGTGCGCCAACAGTTGGGCACCGGGCCCCGGTTGGCAGAAACACCCCGTAGGTAAAACTTTGTGAACTGATTCACACCACCCCCTTGGCCGGGCGGGCCCCGCCGTGCTGAGATGCGGTCACATCCGGCTCAATGGCGCGCTTGGGGAGGGCACTGTGGCGGACACCGCCATGTCACGTTCAGGAGGGCTGCATTCCGCAGCCAGGGAGCGGGACACCGGTCCGGGCGGTGGAGGAGCGGGGGCCGGAGGAGTGGGCGAGGGAGACGGCCGGCCACCTGCCATGGGCCCCGACAGCCCGCTGGGCCGGGCGGTGTGGCGGCTGCGCTCGCGCGCCTGCTGGGACGACGCGGCGGCGCTCCTGACCCCCTACGCGCCCAGCCACCCGCAGGCGGCGGTGGGCCGCGCCGCGCTGCTCGTGGAGCGCTGCATGTTCACGGCCGACGGCTGGCCGGAGGCCGAGGACGCGCTGCGCGTCGCCGAGGCGGTGGCCCAGGTGGACGACGACCGGGGCGCCGCCGCCTGCGAGCGCGGCCAACTCGCCTACGCGGCAACGGTGCTGGGCGTCCGCGACAGGACCGACGAGGCACGCGCCGCACTCGGCCGCGCCGCCGCGCTGCTGGCGCCGAGCGCGCCCGGCCGCGCGCTGCTGGACTTCCGCCGCGGCCTGCTCGCGGAGAACCTGAGCGACACTCCCGAGTCGGCCCGCGCCGCGTACCGCAGGGCGCACGCGGGGGCCACCTCGCGCGGCGACCTGCTGCTGTGCTCGTTCACCTGGCGCCATCTGGCGGGCCTCGCGGCCCGCGAGGGCGAACTGGCCGAAGCGCGGCACGGGTTCACCGAGTCGCTGCGGCTGCGCGAGGAGCTGGGCTTCCTGGTGGGGATGGCGCCCGCGCTGGCCTCGCTCGCCGACGTGGAGCCCGAGCCGGAGGCGACCAGGCTGCGCGAGGAGGCCGGCCGCCTCTTCCGCCTGCTGGGCGGGGTACCCACCTGGCTCGCGGCCCGGCTGCCGGGCGGCGGGGGCAGCTGACCGGGGCGGTCCTGCCACGGGACGCAACGGCCCCGCATCGGTACGCGACGGCCTGCGCCGGGACGCGACCGCGCTCAGCAGTGGCCGCGACTCAGAAGTGGCCGCGTACCAGGCGTTCTACGGCGGGCAGATCCTGCTCGGCCAGCGCGTCCAGCAGCGCCAGGTGGTCGGCGGCGTCGGCGAGCAGGTCGGTGGCGCGCGGCGCGGGCGCGGCCCGTACGAACGACAGGTGCGCGCGGCGCTGCACGTCCTCCGCGACGGCGACGAGCTGCCGGTTGCCGGTCAGCTCCAGCAGGGAGCGGTGGAAGACGCGGTCGCTCTCGGCGTAGGCGGTGCGGTCGCCGCGCGTCGCCGCCTCCAGGGTGTCCTCGGCCAGGGGACGCAGCCCGTCCCACTGCTCGGGAGCGACGGTCGTGGCGAGCGTCAGCACGGCCGGGACCTCCAACAGGGCCCGGATCTCGGCGAGTTCGGCCAGGTCGCGGGGGCTGTGCTCGGCGACGCGGAAGCCCCGGTTGGGCACGGTCTCCACGGCGCCCTCGACGGCCAGGCGCTGCATGGCCTCGCGTACAGGGGTGGGCGACACGCCGAAGCGCTCGGCGAGCGCGGGCGCGGAGTAGACCTCACCCGGGGCGAGTTCACCGCACAGCAGTGCGTCGCGGAGGGCTTCGAGGATCTGGGCGCGCACCGAGTGCCGCTGGGGGACGACCTTGGGCGGCGGGGGCTCGCTGTGCACATGTTCGCCCCGCGCGACAGGCTCCGCCACGGGCTCCCGACGTACCGCCCCGCTCTGCGGGCCGACCCGGCCCGCCACCCGGCTCGCCGTCCGGGCCTGCGTCGGGGGGCGTTCGCCGCGCCCGGCCCGTGCCTGGTGGGCGGGCACCTGGACGGGGAGCGCGGGCACTGACGCGGACGGCGGCACCGCCACGGCGGCCACCGGCGGGGCGTCCGCCGTGGGCTGTATGAGTGGCTCCGCTCGGGTCTGCTCCATCTGCCCCCCTCCAGGGTGTTGTGGAGCACCATAGGCGGACGAGACGCGAGATCAAACCTCGGCGACAGTCGGGTAAGGTAAGGCTTACCTGCTAACGATCGCCGATCCGGGGGTTCCCATGGCCGTGCCCACCCTCGCCTCCGTGGCCCCTGACGTCTCCCCTTTCCGCGCGGCCTACGCGCGGCTGACCGAGGTCCTCCCCTCGCTCGATGTGACCGAGACCACGGCTCGTGAATCCCTTCCCGAGGGCGACGGCTGGGTACGGGCGACCGAACTGGCGGACGGCGGCCCGGCGCTGGACGCGTTCCTCGCCCGGGACGAGGAGCAGATCCTGCGGGACTACGGACAGCCCGGGCGGCCCGACGTCATCGCCAGCTTCGGGCTGCACCGCTACGCCTGGCCCGCCTGCCTGCTCGTCACCATCCCCTGGTTCCTCCAGCGTCGGGTGCCGAGGGTGCCCGTGGAGGCCGTCTCCTACCAGCGCTCACTGGGACGGCTCGCCGTGCACATCGAGGAGTTCGCCTGCCTGCCGGACGACCCCGCCTCGGCGGCACCCGGAGCCCGCGTCGTACCGGACGAGGAGGCCCTGCGCACCGAGGTCCGGGCGGCCGTCGCCGAGCATCTGACGCCCGTGCTGGAAGGGTTCAGGCCCCGGATGCGGCGCGGGTCCCGCGCGCTGTGGGGCATGGCGACGGACGAGATCACCGAGGGCCTGTGGTACCTGGGTCATCTGCTGGGCGAGGAGCCGCGCGCGATGGCGGAGGCGCAACGGCTGCTTCCCGGCGCGCTGGCGCCGTTCGCACGGGGTGCCTCCTTCCGCGAGCTGAGTGGCCCGGACGGTGAGCGGCTCACCACGCGCGACCGCGCGAGCTGCTGCCTCTTCTACACCCTCCGCCCTGCCGACACCTGTGTGACCTGTCCCCGTACGTGCGACTCGGAGCGCGTCGAGCGGATGACGGCGGCCACCCGCGGCTGACGCCCGTTCGAGCGAACGCCCCTCACCCGTAAGGGAGTTCGACCGAGAACGCCCTGATCCATGGTCATCGCCCCCTATTAGCGGTCTCTTGCGCCGAAACCCCGCAGCGGGGGGCCGCGACTCCGTAAAGATGCTCGGCGACAGCGAAGCAAGCCAGAGCGCGAGCGCGGCGCTGTGCGTGCGTACGCGGTGTCCGCGCCGCGCGCGCCCAGGCGCCGTGCGGCAAGGGGCACCCCGCATGAGACTGACCGACATATCGCTGAACTGGGTGCTGCCGGGCGCCGTGCTGCTCGTCGGCGCCCTGACCGCGGTGCTGGTGATGGCGCGCTCCCGCCGCCACGGCAAGGCCGACGACGGCGCCGCCACCGGCTCGCACGGACAGCACGGGGCAGGACAGGCCGACTCCTGGGAGCGCATGGAGGAGCGGCGCCGCCGCAAGGAGACCCTCTACGCGACGGCCGCCTACCTGCTCCTCTTCTGCTGCGCGGCCGTCGCCGCGGCGCTCTCCTTCCACGGCCTCGTCGGCTTCGGCCGGCAGAACCTCGGCCTGGGCGGCGGCTGGGAGTACCTCGTCCCCTTCGGGCTGGACGGCGCCGCGATGTTCTCCGCCGTGATCGCCGTACGCGAGGCCAGCCACGGAGACGCCTCCCTCGGGTCCCGGCTGCTGGTGTGGATCTTCGCGGGGGCCGCCGCGTGGTTCAACTGGGTGCACGCGCCGCGCGGCATGGGCCACGACGGCGCACCGCAGTTCTTCGCCGGGATGTCGCTCTCGGCGGCGATCCTCTTCGACCGCGCGCTCAAGCAGACGCGCCGCGCGGCACTGCGCGAGCAGGGGCTGGTGCCCCGGCCGCTGCCGCAGATCCGCGTCGTCAGGTGGCTGCGGGCACCGCGGGAGACGTTCGGCGCCTGGTCGCTGATGCTGCTGGAGGGCGTGCGCACGCTGGACGAGGCCGTCGACGAGGTACGCGACGACCGGCGCCGCAGCGAGCAGGAACGTCTGCGCAGGAGGGAGCAGGAGCGGCTGGACCGGGCCCGGGTCAAGGCGCTCAACAGGCAGCACAGGCTGTGGAACCGGGGGCGCGGCGAGCCGGGGCACCACGTGGAGAGGGAGATTTCGGCGGGGCCCGCCGCCGTCTCCGCTGCCCCTGCCGTATCTGCGGGCTCTGCCGCCGCGCAGCCCGCTGTCGCGTCCGAACCGGCGGACATATCCACGGCGAGCCGGCCTCCGGTCACCGAGGTCGTCGGCACCCCGGCCGTGCGCGGCAGGCCCGCGCTCCAGGCTGTCTCCGACGAGGCGGAGGAGAAGGGCCGGGACGACAGGAGCCGTGACGAGAGGGGTGCGGCCAGCCCTCGGCTGGACTCCCTGGAGGAGAAACTGGCCGAGATCGAGCGGCAGTTCGGCTGAGCGTTTTCGCTTCGCGATGGTGCCGAGCCCCGCTTGTGGCCTGTCCGGGGATCTTTCTGTTGCCCTCTTTCCTGGGGCTGAGCAGGGGGTGCCCCCAGCTGTGCTTTGCAGGGTGCGGGTGTGTTGGGGCCAAGCGCGCAGTTCCCCGCGCCCCTTTGGGGCCGGCCTGGGGAGTGTCTTCAAAGTAGCGTCGTCCGCCCGCCGGGCAGACGGGACTTCGACGACACGACCTAGGCGTCGCCCGCTTTCTCCGTGCGCCGGTGCGGTAGCAGAGCACTCCGGTCCGGAGCGCTCCGTTCCGCACCGGCGTTGCCGTGTCCGGCCGCCTCCCAGACGGTGACCGCCGTGCGGTCGAGGTCGTGGCCCTTGAGCGGCGTCCGGATGTCGGCGAGATAGGCCGCGAGACCGGGCGGGTGGGAGCGGGCCATCCAGCGCGCGGCCAGGCTCCCGGCGAAGGAGCGCTCCTCGCGCAGCGGTACGGCGAACCCCGGACTGCACACCATCAGCGCGTCGCCGGGCCGCGCCACGGAGGCCCGGAAGCGGAACGGCTCGGCGCGGGCGGGGGCCGGCGGCTCCGCCGTGAAGCCGTCACGTGCCGCCGCTGCCTGCGCTCTCGGGTCCTCGGGCGGGGTGGGTGCGAGGTTCGTCGCCGGTTCGGGGCCGGGCCCCGCAACCGGTGCGGGCCCGGCACCGAACCCCACCACAGGGCCGCCTGACTCCCCCTGGCTGGCCTGCGGCTCGATGTCGTGCCAGCGGCCGTCCCGCAGCCGGAACAGGCCGCCGGCCCCGATCCCGAAGAAGATCCGCGTCTGGCACCGGGGGTCGGCGGGCAGGAGCAGGCAGCACAGGTCGGCGGTGTACTGCTCCGGTTCGAGGCCCAGCGCCGCCGCCTGGGCGCGCAGCTTTCCGAACGTGCGGTCGGTGAGACGGTGCAGCCCGGACTTGAGCGCGCCCCTGCGCCCCGCGCGGATGTCCTCGGCGAGCCGGGCGTGGCTGCGGCCCACGGCGGACCCGATCGAGTGACACGCCTCCCGCGCCGCGCGGTGCGCCCCCGGCCCACCGTGGGCCCCGACGGCGACGGCGACGAGCAACAGCGCCCCCTCCCCCGTCCCGAACCGCGCCGTCAACAGCGCGTCCCCCCGCAACGTCCCCGCGCGCTTCGCCCCGGCCCCCCGCAGCGAAGCGGCCCGCAACGTCAGCCCGCCGTGCCGCCCCCCGTCCAGCGCGACCTCCGCCACCAACTCCGAAAGCCCGGCAGGATCGGCCAGGGGAATCACCCCGTCCTCCTCCGGGTCCTCCAGATCCTGCGGAGCCTGCGGGGGCTCCGGGAGGGCAGGATCGGGACACTCCGGGACGGGCTCCCCCCGGGCGGGCTTCCCCTCAGCGGGCTCCCCCCGAGCGGGTTCCACGGGTGCGGGGCCGTCCATGGCGGGCTCTTCCCGCGGGGCGTCTCCGTTTCCTCCCCGTGGTGCCAGGGTGTGGGTCACCGAGGCGAAGCGGTCGTCCAGGGTGTCGGGGGCGCGGGTTCTGCCGGTGTCGGAGGCGGTGGCGTCGTACAACTGGGCCCACCAATCGCCCCGTTCCCCGCCGCGCTCGCCGTGTTTCTCGTCCCGTCCCTCGCCGCGTGCCCCCTGTTCGCTCATCCGCTCATTGTCTCGCGCACGTATCGGGCGGGAAGCCCGTACGGAAGAACGGCGTGGAAGGGTCGTGGAACGCGCGGTCCGGCTCCGGTTCGGGCAGGCTTTCCCCATGGACACCTCCGGGACGCTGAGCGTGCCGCAGCCGCTGCTGGTGGGCATTGTGCTGCTGCTGGGGCTGATCGG
This sequence comes from Streptomyces sp. NBC_01775, assembly GCF_035917675.1. Lineage (NCBI taxonomy): Bacteria > Bacillati > Actinomycetota > Actinomycetes > Kitasatosporales > Streptomycetaceae > Streptomyces > Streptomyces sp. NBC_01775. The sequence goes on from NZ_CP109104.1 coordinate 2,097,613, forward strand.
GTCCGTGCTTCCCGGGGTGCCGGGGACGCTCGTCGTCTGGGCCTCGGTGTTCTGGTGGGCGGTGTGGGACCACAATCGCGCCGCCTGGTGGCTGCTCGTCGCGGCCACGGGACTGCTACTGCTGACGGCTGCCGTACGGATGTTCGCCCCCGCACAGCCGCGCCGGAGATCCGAGGCCGGCCGACGCCTGCTGCTCATGGCGGGGGCGTCCGGCACGGTGGGCTTCGTGCTCGTACCCGTGCTCGGCGTCCTCCCGGGCTTCCTCGCCGGGATCTACGGCAAGGAGCGGATGAGGCTCGGCAGCCACGGCGCAGCCGTCGCCTCGACCCGCACCGTCATGCGCGGCGGCGGCTGGCGGACGCTGGCCGACCTCACCGCCTCCCTGCTGGTGGCCGTCGGCTGGGTGATCATCGTGCTGTGGGGTCCCCGGGGCCAGGGGTAGGTCCGGCGGATCATGCGTGCCCGGCGCGGGGGCGGGCCCCCAAGGGGCGCGGGGAAATGCGCGACCAGCCCACAACACACCCGCACCCTGCACAGCACAGGCAGGGGCGCCCCTGCTCAGCACCCCGAGAGAGGGCAACAGAAAGATCCGCCGGACAGGCCGTAGGCCCCGTCGTCACCTTCCCGACTGCGCGGCGGCGGGCCGCGGAGCGCGGGCTTCCTCCTCGGCGAGGGTGGTCGCGTGCCACAGGTGGTGCAGGGCGTAGGAGCGCCAGGGGCGCCACAGTTCGGCCTGCCCCGCCTCGGCTCCGGCCAGCGCCAGGCCGTGACGTACGCCCACGTCGCCCGGCAGGAAGACGTCGGGGTCGCCCAGGGCGCGCATCCGCATGTAGCCGGCCGTCCACGGGCCGATGCCCGGCAGGGCCAGCAGCGCGCGCTCGGTCTCTTCGCGGTCGGCGCCCGGGTCGAGGACGACCGTCCCGTCCGCCAGCGCCTCCCCCACCACGCGGATCGTACGGCGCCGGGTCTCCGGCATGCCCAGCTCGCTCAGCGGGGCCTGGGCCAGCACCCCGGCCTCGGGGAAGAGGTGGGTGAGCGTGCCGTCCGGCGCCGCGAGCGGCTTGCCGTAGGCCACGACGAGCTTCGCCGCCAGGGTGCGTGCCGCGCCGACCGAGATCTGCTGCCCGAGCACGGCGCGCACCGCCAGCTCGTGCGCGTCGGCCGCGCCGGGCGAGCGCAGGCCAGGGGTGCGGGCCAGCAGCGGGCCCAGCGCGCTGTCACCGTCGAGGCGTTCGGCCACCGCGTACGGGTCGGCGTCCAGGTCGAACAGCCGCCGCACGCGCTGTACGGCAGTCGTCAGATCCCGCAGGTCGCCCAGGTGCAGCCGGCACTCCAGCCAGCCCTTGCCGCTGCGGGCCGGGCACTCGTCGACCTCGGCGACGCCGGTGCCGTAGGGCAGGTTCAGGGTGCGCCGGTAGGTGCGCGCACCGGGCTCGCCCCGCATCTCCTCGACGCCGGGGACGACCCGGCGCTCCAGGAAGCCGAACACCTGGCCGGTGGCGTACGGGCCCCGGTACGCCAGCCGCAGCGGCACCCCGCTGACGGCCGCTCCTCCGTGCGCCGCCGCCTCCCGCGCCTCGGGGCGCCCCGCCGGGCCGTGACCGCCGCGTGCGGACGCCTCGCGCAGGGCGGTCGGGGTGCGGGCGTAGATGTCCCGGACGGTGTCGTTGAACTGCCGCACGCTCGCGAATCCCGAGGCGAACGCGACCTCGGTGACCGGCAGCGGCGTCGTCTGGAGCAGCACCCGCGCCGTGTGCGCGCGCTGGGCGCGGGCGAGCGCGACGGGGCCCGCGCCCAGCTCAGCGGTGAGCTGGCGCTGGACCTGGCGCGCGCTGTAGCCGAGCTTGCGGGCCAGCCCGGCGACGCCCTGGCGGTCCACGACGCCGTCGGAGATCATCCGCATCGCACGGCCTACCAGGTCGGCCCGGACGTTCCACTCGGCCGAGCCGGGCACGGCGTCGGGGCGACACCTGCGGCAGGCACGGAAGCCCGCGCCCTGGGCCGCGGCGGCCGTCGGATAGAAGCGCACGTTCTCCCGCTTCGGGGTGACCGCCGGGCAGCTGGGGCGGCAGTAGATCCCGGTGGTCGTCACACCGAGGAAGAACACGCCGTCGAAGCGCGCGTCCCTGCTGCGTACGGCTTCATACCTGCTGTCTTCTGTCGTCACGCCTCCCAGTGTGCGCGCTCGCCCCGCTCAGTTCTGGCGGGAATCGGACATCACCATCCGGCGGCGTCGCGCGCGCCAGGCGCACTGCGCGCCCCGGGCTCGGCGCGGGAGCTGAGGGCGGGCGCCACGGGCAAGAACGGGAGCGCCGCGCACGCCAGCAGCCCGCCGGGACCCGCCCGTGCCGAGCCCAGCGCGTATCCGCCGTGGACGGCGACCGCCACGAGCTCCGAACCGAAGCCCGCCACCGACGCGACGGTCGCGCGGGCGCCGTCCTCGATACGGTCCTGGAGGCGGCCTCGGCGTGCGCGATCGCCCAGAAGAACGTGCCGAACGCGGTGGCGACCAGCAGGATGTCCGCCTCGTAGCCGGGCCCGCGTCGGGTGGCGTTCGGTGCCTGTGGAGGCTCAATGTCGCTTCATGGAGCCCAGGCTAGGGACGGGAGTCCGGCCCCCGCACGGAGTCTTCCGGCAGCCGCTGGAGCAGCCCCCAGGTGAACTCCGCGACCACATCGTGGAGTTCACCCTGGGTGTCGGGAGCTGTGCAGGCCAGCTGCTGGGAGAGGGGCGTGGAGCCCTCGCGAGGCCGGGCGGGAGGGAACGCCTGCGCGACCTCGTCCACGGTGCAGGACCAGGGCACCAGGTCCTCGACGGTGCGCAGCCGGGGCGGAGGCGCGCCGGGTGCCCGTACGAGCCACTCGTTCCACACCGCGCCGCCACCGGGCGCGCTCATCACCTCGAAGCGCAGGTCGGGCCACAGCGGCAGGGCCCAGCTGAGCGCCTCGCAGGTGAGGTCGCCGACCTGGCGGCGTTCGGTGGCCTCCGGCGGGCCGAGGACGGAGCGGTAGCGGGCGAGGGACCCGCGCGAGGCGCCACGCGGGGACCGGACCATGGCCTGCCAGCGCTTGTTGGCCTCGCGCATCGCGGCGAGGCCGACGCCGAGCGCGCGCAGAGCCTCCTCGACCCTGTCGCGCTGGAAGTCGGCCATTCTGCGCAGCAGGACGAGCTGGAACTCCAGCGGCCCGAACGGCGCGGCGGGTGCGGGTGTGGCCCTGGCCATCAGAAGGTCCGCGCGGTGCGGAGCGGCGACGCGTTCGGCCAAGGGGGCAACCACGGGAGCATGGAGGGGACGGTACCAACCGGCACGTAGTGCCCGGCGCCGGGCCGACCGGCGCCGTACCACCCCGGCGCCGCACCACCCGGCACGTACCGTCCCCTCCAAGACCCGCGGAGCGCTACGGCTTGCGGCGGGGGCCGCGCTTGCGTTCCGTCATGTGCCGGCCGAGTGCCTGCCGCTGCTTGAACATCTGACGCTGCTCGGCGCGCAGCCGCGCGTCGGTGCGGGCGGCCAGCCGGGTGTTCTCGCGCAGCAGCTTGCGGTAGCTGTCGAGGCGCCGCTCGGGCAGGATGCCGTCCTCGACGGCGGTCAGCACCGCGCAGCCGGGCTCGGCCTGGTGGGCGCAGTCCTGGAACCGGCACTTCCGGGCCAGTTCCTCGATCTCCGAGAACGCCTGGCCCAGGCCCTCCTCCGCGTCCCACAGGCCCACGCCGCGCAGCCCGGGGGTGTCGATGAGGACGCCGCCGCCCGACGAGGCGGGCAGCGGCAGCAGGTTACGGGTCGTCGTGGTGTGGCGGCCCTTGCCGTCCCGGTCCCGGATGGCCTGCACGGTCTGCGCCTCGTGGCCCAGCAGCGCGTTGGCGAGCGTCGACTTGCCCGCGCCCGACGGACCCAGCAGCGCGGTGGTACCGCCCGCGAGGACGGCGGCGAGGATGTCGACTGCCTCGCCGGTCTCGGCGCTGATCGACAGCACCTGCACGCCGGGCGCGACGGTCTCCGCGTCGGCGAGCAGGTGCGCGACGGTGGCCGCCTCGGGGACGAGGTCCGCCTTGGTGAGGACGAGCAGCGGCTCGGCACCGCTGCTCCAGGAGAGCGCCGACTTATGCAGCAGTGCCTCACCACTCGAACACGACATCGCGAGCGCGAGGAACCGCTCGATCCGACCAAGATCCAGATCGTCGGCGAGCGGCACACAGATGACGACGTGATCGATGTTAGTGGCCAGGACCTGGCCTTCGGAACGCTTCGACGACGTCGACCGCACGAAGGCGTTGCGGCGCGGCAGCAGCGTCCGCACGTACCGAGGGTCACAGCCCTCAGGATCGACGGCGACCCAGTCCCCCGTGCACACGACCTTCATCGGGTCTCGCGGTACGACGAACTCGGTGTCGGCACAGATGGTGCCTTCGGGGGTGACGACGTCGCACTGTCCGCGATCGACGCGTACGACGCGGCCGGGCAGGAGTCCCTGCTCGGCATACGGCGCGAACACGGCCTCCCAGTCCGCGTCCCAACCGTACGAAGTCAGCGAATCCGAGGGGGATGGGGAGGGTGAGGAGGGCGAAGATGAGCCCAGGAAAGAAGAAGAGGAAGACAAGGGGTGACCCTTCACAGGGCGGCCCCGACTGCACGTTCAACTGCGCAACTGCACGCGCCTGGGCGCGAAGAAAGGAAGCAGGTCAGCCGGTGGCCACAGAGGTGGACTTGATGAACTTCCGGATGCGGGCAGCGCCCATCTCGACAACAGCCATCGGTCACACCTCCCGGGTCCTTCTCAGAGCGTCAGCAGCGGCGAGCAGCCGCTGCACGAACAAGGGCGACCATAGCCGCACGCCCCGGGACGTGCCACCGCTTTTCCGCCGCGCCCGCGAGCCCAATCGAACCTCACGCCACCAGGCAGACATCGCCCCGCCTGCCGACCCGACGCCCCTTGACCTCAAGCACGGGCCTGCGATAGCTCACCAAGATCCCCGACCCGGTGGTGAATTCCACCAACTGATAACTCAGGACACAGTCCACTGAGGTTCCGTGCATCACACGCTCCGCCGAGGGAAGCGATTCCAGAAGCTCCCACGACGTCGAGACGAGCTGGAAAATTCCTACGTCAGGAAGACCGGCCAGCCGAAATCGCAGGCGCACCTCCGGCACCGGCCCCCGTCCTGCCTTTGCCGCCGCCTTGCGCTCCTCGACGGTGGCAGGACAGCCGCACGGACCCCCCTCGGCACCCGTGGAGTCAAGAAGATTGGCTCCATCGCAGACGTGGAACACCTCACCGGCGGCCCGCATCACCATCCGCACAGACACGGGCTGCCCGCCCGTCAGAACCACAGAGATCGATTCACATCGCGTGAGCACTTCATAACCCCGGCCGGCACCCTGGCCCGTCAGCTCCGGCTGCCCCCCGTACAACCCCGCGAGAGCATCAGCCACGTCACGGTCCCCTGTGGTGATCCGCCAAGACGACACCGCGACCGGCCTGCCGTCGACCTGTCGGCCAACATGGAAATGCCCTACCGGAGCGCCCGCCGTATCACGCAGCAGAGGAACTTCTCCTACCGCAGCCCCATGCTTCTGGTCCTTGCTGTGATCCATGGCTTCTCTCCGGTCGAGCCGTAAACAGGAGCCATGAGGATCCGCAACATCTCCCGTTTGGCGAGGCCGGATTTCCGTTGTATGCATCGGGGTGGGCTGGCCGACTACGACGGACAGCATGTAGGTCAAGTACAAGGAGACCGCGCGGGGCGGGCTCGCGATCAACGTCATCGAGTGCTGAGCGCACCACCTGTGACCAGGTGATTCACGTCTTTCAGCTCTGTCACGGTCTTGCCCTTCTGTACGGCGGAAAGTCCCTGAAAAGTCCCTGGCAATGAGCCCCGCCCTGGGTTTGAGCCTGCGTGCTCTCCCTCGTGTGCATCGATGAAGGGCTGGCGCAGCATGATCGGGGCCCCGGATCCCGCAGTCACGTACCGGTCACTCGCAAGAAGCTTGCTTGGCTCCCTCTCTCTGAGGCTTACGGGATATACCGTGATGTCCCATACGAGCCGCACGCTGGGTGCGGTACAAGAGCTGCTTCGGCGGCTCGATGGGGGGAGCAGTGGTACCTCGACCGGGAGGCGAGACCGACAAGTTCGGCAATCGCTACGAAGCCGCCTGGACAGTCCGACATGCGCTCTACGTCCTCCTCGGCAGGGGTGAATCACTCACCGTTGAGCCCGATGTCCCCCTGGGCGAGGGAGCCGAGTTCGTCTTCTACAGCAGCGGTAGGACCGAGGTACACCAGGTCAAGCGTCAGGACCGCAATGCCAACAATTGGAGCGTGGCCTCACTGCGCAGGAAGGAGATTTGGCAGCATCTGCGCACTCACGCGGAGGCGGGGCGCCACTTCCACTTCGTCTCCACGGTCCCGGCACGGCCGCTCCAAGAACTCAGCGACCGGGCTCGTCGCTCCGACGATTACCCGGCCTTTGTCGCTGGCTGGCTGACGGAAGAGCTTCGCAGTCACTTCGACGAACTCGCCTCCCCTGGTATCTACGGATCACCCGAGATGGCTTGGCGCATGCTGAGGTTCCTATGGGTGCAGTGCCACGACGAGGGGGACGTCGTCGCCATCAATACGGTCCTGGCCGAACAGACCCTCGAAGGATTCTCTGGGTGCCAGGCAGCGCTCGCCCTGGGCGATCTCCTCAATAACAACCTGGGCGCCCGCTTAGACGCAGCGGCCATCATGAGGCGGCTCGCACAGTACGGGCTTCGGCGGATGCCACAGGTGGATGCCGAGCCAGTGGTCGATGCGGTGGGAGAGGCTACCCGGCGCTGGGCCGCGAGCACCGAATCCGATTTGCTCAAGCCAGTGATTCAGCGCGAGGAAGCCAGCCGTCTGATGGCTCACGCCGGCAACGGACAGCAGATCACACTACTCACGGGCGCAGCCGGAGACGGCAAGAGCGCCGTGCTGCACCAGACGTTCGCAGCACTCGATGAGGCAAACATCCCCGTGCTCGCGTTTCGGCTCGACCGGCTGGCCTCCTTCGCGACGACCGCGGAACTGGGCGAACTCGTCGGCCTCCCTGTGTCCCCCGTCAGCGCGCTCGAAACGGTGGCGCAGGGGCGTTCTTGCTTCATGATCGTGGACCAGCTCGACGCGGTCAGCAGGATGTCCGGACGGGCGCCCGAAGCCCTCGATGCGGTGGCTGACCTGATCCGTGAAGCAACGCTACATCCCGCCATGCGAATCATCCTCGCCTGCCGCAAATTCGACGTCGATAACGATCCTCGCATCCGTCAACTGACCGAGGAGGACCGCTGCATCCGTGTCGCCGTCGGCAGCCTCACCGATACACAAATCGACGCAGCCCTCACCGCGATGGACCTGGAAGCAACCGACGTTGACCCGACTCAACGGGTACTACTGGGATCGCCGCTGAATCTGGTACTCCTCGCCTCCATCGCCCGCCAGGATGACGCCCTTTCTTTCCGCACCACTAAGCAGCTTTTCGATGCGTTCTGGGACACGAAGCGAATCAACTGCCGCCACAGGTATCCGTCCGTACGCTTCAATGATGTCGTCACGGCAGTCGCTGAGGCTATGAGCGACCGGCAGCAACTGGAAGTACCATACGCAGTACTCGACGGAGATGACCTTTCCGCCAGCGCCAACGTGCTGGTGTCAGAACACGTCTGCGTCCGCGACGGGCAACACCTCGCCTTCTTTCACGAGAGCTTCTTCGACTATGCCTTCGCCCGTGGCTGGGCCAGTCGCGGTGAATCGCTAAGCACCTTCCTCACCAGGAGCGAGCAGGAACTCTTTCGACGGGGTCAGGTCCGGCAGATTCTTACACATCTGCGCGAACTGGAACCGGAGCGATTCGCAGAAGGAATTACGGAACTGCTGGCGCGCCCAGACATCCGCTACCACATCAAACATCTTGTGCTCGCTGTCCTCCGGGACATGGAGGCACCGACCGCCATAGAATGGGATGCCGTCGCACAGGTACTGGATGGTCGGCCAGCGTTCGCGGGTCAGTTGGCGCATTCACTCAGCACCTCAGCATGGTTCCACCGGATCTATTCCGAGGGAGCCATCGAGGACTGGTTGTCGGGAAACGATCCGCGAGAGCATGACTGGGCGCTGCGGATCATGGCGGGCGGCGTCGCGGAGTACCCTGAAGAGGTGGCTGGACTTCTCGGGCCACATACGTCAGCCGCAGAGTATCCTTCGCGGCTGGCATGGATCATCCGTTTTGCCGAGATCTCGGAGAGTCGGGCGCTCTTCGATCTGCTGTTGGATGCGGTGCGAACGGGACGCTACGGAGAACACGAGCGCTTTCTATGGGTTTCCTTGGGCGACCTCGGGTCGCGTCGGCCGGAGTGGGCAGTCGAACTCCTTAGCGCCCATCTAGTGGAACGCCCCGGGGCTCTGGAACTCGACGGCACGGGGAAGGTTCGCGGGCTTCTCAGCAGAGACCATTCCGTCCTCGACCTGGTGAAGTCCGCCTCTGCTGGCGCTCCGGAAGCCTTCTGCGACTGGCTGCTTCCCACCCTACTCAAAGTCATGGAGACCACCGCGCTCTCGCCGAGACTCGGTTGGCCCGTCGCCGACCGTCACTTCGGCTTTCGTTACCCGGACGACGGCCCCAGCACACTGGACGAGGCGTTTCTGCAAGGCATCTCCGTAGCGCTGCGAACCGTCGCACAGCAGACTCCACTTCGAGCCCGCCCGTTCATGGAGCAGCTCGCGGACGTTCCCTATGACGCAGCCCAATGGCTTCTCTATCAGGCTCTGGGCGCCGCAGGGGAAGCTTCTGCTGGCTGGGCAGCCGAGCTGCTGCTTCAGGGTCGGCACCGGCTGCTTTCCCCTTACGGAAGCAACGTGTCCTGGGGAGCACGCCAGGTAATCCGCTCCATCAGCGGATTCCTCCCTGCGGCGACCCACCACCAGCTCGAAGAGGCAATCCTATACCTCCGCCTTCCCCCCAAAGAAAAGCTGTCACCGTGGACTGAGTTCAATCTACTGTCCGCCATGTCGGAGCACCAACTGTCTACGCGTGCGGCTCGCCGCCTGGGAGAACTCATCCGCCTCCACGGGGGACAGAGCCAACCAGCGGAACCACAGAAGATGACGGCACGAGTCATCGGAGCACCTATCGAAACAGAACCCGCCCAGCGCATGAATGACGACCAATGGCTCCGTGCCATGAAAACGCACCACGAGGACAAAACCGATTGGGAGCGTGGAACCGGGGGCGCCCGGGAGCAAGCCCATGTCCTGGAGAATCAGACGATGGCGGACCCAGCCCGGTTCGCCCGTCTCGCCTTGAGGTTCGACGCGGAGACCCATTCCGCTTACGGAGCATCTCTACTACTCGGCCTGGGGAAGGCTGAATCGCTGAGCAATCCAGCTCCGGTCTTCGCTGCAGTGAGGCACCTGGCCAATCTGGGCAAGCCAGAACATGACCGCTGGTTGGGTTGGTCGCTCCGGCAGTACCTCGCGTCCGTACCCCTCGACCTCGTCGGGCAGTTGCTCGACCGGGCACTCCACTCTGCAGATCCCGCGGCCGGTGACTCCGGGATCATGCAGGACGGCGAACGCGATCTACTTCACACCGGCATGAACACGGTGCGCGGAAGTGCCGCCGAGAGCCTGGGCGATCTACTCATCCACGACCCGGACGGCTCCCGCAGCGCCCTAGTGATTCCTCAGCTCGACATCCTTGCCACCGACCCATCCCCCGCGGTGAGGGCCCGTACAGCCCATACGCTCCATGCCGCGTTGCGACACTTTCGCCCCGAAGCCACTGAGGCATTCACCAAACTGATCGCCACAGACGATCAGTTGCTTGCCACACGACGCGTGGTGAACCTCGTCGCCGCCATGAGTCACGAAGGCGCAGAAACCACTAAGCCGGTGATCGAACGGATGCTGACCTCACCGGTGGACGCGGTGCGGATGACTGGGGGGGCTCCTCGCGGCACTCCGCGCCACGCAGTGGGATATGCCGGACCTGCTGGAAGCGATCCTCAGTGGGGACGATGAACTGCAGCGGCAGGGGGCCGCTCAAATGTGCGCCCAAAGAATTGCGGACACTGGCGACCTGGCAATCACACAAGCCGCGCTCGTCCAGTTCTTCCATGACCCACAAGATTCAGTACGCGAGGCAGCCTCCAAGACAGCCACCGCACTGCGAGGCAGACGGCTGCGCCCCTACCGCGAAACGCTCACCAAGCTGATCGCCTCCAGCGCCTTCAGCCATGCCCTCCCCCAACTGCTCATCACCCTGGAGCATGCGGCGGACCGCGTCGATAACTTGGTCCTGGGTTGCGTACGGCGCTTCATCGAGGTTCATGGCAGCGACGCAGCCGATTTGTCCACCCACGCAGCAGCCGACGCGTACCACATCGGAGAACTCCTGATCCGCGCCTACGCCCAGGCCAGCTCTCCAGCCCAACGTTCGGAGATTCTGGACGTGCTGGATGACCTGCTCCTCCAAGGGGCTTATGGAGTAGCCAAGGCAGTAGTTCAAGTCGAGCGTCTGTGACGACGAGCCCACCAGGTACCTGATGCGCTCATGCGACTATCCGCCATCGGCTGCCCCATCTGCCGGCCAACGGCTTACATCGCACCTAAGACCTACGCATTACGAGCACACAGGCGTCCATGCTGGCTCGTGATCGCTGGTGCCGCAGGGTGACGTCGTGCCTGATCAGGGCACGTATACCCGTCCAGGCCGCTCCCTCTCGTGTTGCACCGTCCGCAAGCGTCCGTCCAACCACGGTCCAATCGCGCCCCGCGCCCGTCCCCTCTTGGACCGAGTCAGGGCTGTTGTCGTCTCCCTCCAAACCGCTGCCGCCCGGGGGTCTCATTACGGCGAGCGGGCCGATACGACGCGGTCTTCGCTATGCGGAGATCTCTCCTGACCCACTGCCGCACAGTCTCACGATGGTTTCGGGGGACAGGCTGCTGTCCCCAGCCTGGTCAGGCATTCTCCGGAGGATGGCCTGCCACAGCTCCGCGCTGAGGCGTGCAGGAGGCTTCTCGGCGGTGGTACGCAGTTCCAGAACGGCTGTCTTGTCAGGGTCTTCGAGTACGAAATGTTGGTCGCGGTTCGGCCCCTCATCGGTGTCGCCACGAAACCGGGTCAGCCGCAGCGGCACGCCGAAGACCGGGTCCAGAAGTGCTGCGACGATGTGGTGGGGCCCGGGGCCCCGCTCTGGTGTGTGTGAGGATCGTACGACCCATCTGGTCAGGTTGGAGGCGGCCCCGCGGTATCCGTCGACGAGGTATGTGTTGGCCGAGGTGTGCAGGAGTGCAGCGCGGCGCAGTAGGGCGCTTCCGAGCCATGCACCGCGCTGCCAGGTCCGTACGAAGGAATCGGCATCGTCTTCCCACATGAGGGCGTGCTCTTGTTCGCGGGCGGTCCGCCGCGTCGGCGAGGCACTCCAGCAGAATCGCATGGTGTCCGGATCGATCCACTTGGCATGGGTGGCCTGTTCGGCTCTGTGCCAGGTCGTGGAGGGAAGGCCGCCAAGTCGTAGCTGTGCGGCTCGGCCCAGTACGCGGAGTTCGATCGCCGTGCGCAGGCGCTTGGTGATGCGCAGGCCAGCGAGGCCGTGCAGTTCCTCGTCGTCCGGGGCGGAGGTCGGCAGCAGTTCGAAGAGCACTTCTGCCGCGCGCTCTTCGCTCTCCAGTTCCAGGGTGATGCCGGTCGGTGTGGGGTGCACCGCGACCAGGCCGAGGGGGTATCGGGTGAAGCAGTCGCGTGTTTCGAGAAGTCGTAGGAAGACGGTGGCTTCCAGGCGTTCTTGGGCTGGAGAGGCCGGGGCTGGGATGGGGTTCTCGCTCGCGCTCAATCGGCCCAGGGCTCTGATGGCTTGCTGGTGCCCCTCCCCCGTGTACTGGCGACGACGGTGGGCGGCGGCTTGCATGGACGAACTCATGAATCTCCTGCGCGTCTCGGCCCAGGACGCGTGGATTCGAGGTCCGATGCGAAGGTGGTGCACTTGATGTGGTGCCGACCGGTTCACCCGAGCGTGGAGGAAGGGGCCGAATCTCTCCGGGGAGCGGTGGTCGAAAGCCGCAGCCGCACTCTAGGGGCACGCAGCGGCTGCCTGGCGCTGGGGCACCTCTCTCCTTCGCAGATTCACGCGAAAGAAGCAGGGTCCTTGCGTCGGCAATCGCTGGCGGATAATTTTCCCTCTGGGATGAGGGAGCCCTCGTCGTGCGCCCCGGATCATTGGCGCAGCGTGTCGGAAGCCCAGTGGTGTCCCCTCGTAGTTCTTCTCTTCACTCGCACGAGCGTCCACTGACAGCTCTTTCTTCACGCTGAGGTCCGGCAGCGGGATCCGAAGGAGTTCGTCATGCGTCCAGACGACGCTGTTTCCCTGTGCCGCCGGTATACCGGGGAGACCTGGGAAGGCGCCAAGGAGCGCCTCGAAGGACGACCCGAAGGCGGTCCGCTCATCCCCGCAGCCTGGGGCGACCAGGCGTTCCTGGAGAGCGAGCTGTTGCGGGCTCTGCTGGAGTATCCGACGACGTACACCACACGGCCTCTGCGCATTGAGCGAGTCATCCCCCGAGAGGCCGGGATGGTGGTGCGGTTCGCAGCCGATTCCGACGCCGATGGCCTCGCGGATCTGATCGCCTGGGGACTTTTCCCTACCGGAGGGAGGAACGACCTCAAGGGGGTCCTTGGGCTGCGCATCGTCGCTGCCGGCCACGGCAGGCTCGACGTAGGCGTGGTGGGAACCAACGCGTCCGTGCGCCTGGAGGGTGTTCCGGACCAGGCGTGGCAGGAAGCGGAACGGGAACGTCAGGCACGCGCCTCCAAGCACGAGGGCTCGGTCCCGTTCCGGCATAAGGGTCTGACGCCGGAGGAACGGGCCTTTGTCCAAGCTCACGGGTGGCACGAGGAATCCTGGCGTGAGACCGCCCCGCTGGGGAGTGCTCTTCTTCGACGGTTGATGATCTTCCGCTCAGCGTCCGACTGGCTGGACCTGGCCGGATTCACCAAGAACCAGACGTACGGCTTCCGCCTATCCTTCGCGGAGTCTCGGTGGATGTCACATGACGCCTTCATTCGGCATCTGACACGTCCAGACATCGGGGTCGCTCTGAAGAAGCACTTGAGGTCTTGCTCGTGCGCATTCGGGCAGACCGGGTGCCGTCTGTGGTTCGATGCGTCGGGGACACCCGGCGGGCGGCTCGACCTGCAGTTCCTCATCGAGGAGTCCCTCTGCGACGTCGCGGAGTTCAATCAAGCGTTGGCCTTCACCGGGAGTCCGGGCGAGGAGATCGCCCGGGTAACGGGCTACCCGCCGGGGCTGAGCGTGGACTGCGCGCCGTCATGCCACCACCGCCACGGCACCGTCGCCTTTCTGAAGCGCATGGCCAAGGGGCGCCGAAAGAGTCGCGAGAATTCCGGCCCGGGAGCGCCTTTGTGCCGAGACGGTGGGCGCTCACAAGGGAAACGCACTCAGGGTTAGAAGTCCCGGTTGGGTGCGGGCAGGGCACGGGCCCGCACCCCTCCCCTACCGGGCGGCGGTTACTGTGAGTAGATGAACGCCGCCACGGTCAGTCTGTTGGGAGTTGTGGCCGCTGCAGTGATCGCGGCGAGCGCAGCAGTCGTCGGCCCCCTCATCCTGCAACGTCGCAAGGAACGCGTCGAGGAGAGCCAACGGCTCCAGGACGAGACCACGCGCCGCATGGACCTCGTAAACGACGTCGGCGTGCACTGCCGCGAATGGCTCCTCTACCTCGTGCGTTCGCTACGGGACACGGAGGCTGGCCGGACGATCGCCGTGGCTGAGTTCGACGAGAAGTGCCAGGCTCTGAGATTCGCAGCCGAGGACGCCTTCGCACGGACCTCCAGCGCTGGGTATGAGCTGTCGGACAGCGGCCTCGCCGACACCTTGCGGGACATGGAGACGCAGGTCCGCGATTCCCTGCTCCGAGCCGCTCCTTCCGAGCATCTGACCCGGCTCCGGACCGAGGCCACCGGTTACTTCACTCCCAGGGCGATTGTCAGACTGCGGATGCTGGACGAGGTCAGCCACCGGCAAGCGCCAACCGATCCTCTTGCTGGCACGGTCTTTGAACAGCGGCGCCTTCCGCGCTCATGACTGTCTGTGGCGATTCCCCAGGAATAAATACCCGCTGGCTTTGATTTCCGCTGCGGAGTGACCGCGCACGAGCCCCCGGGGAGGGACATGAGCAATCTGAAGGTCTTCCGGGTCAGAGACGGCCGAGCGACGGAGATACCCGGGGCGTCGGTGGCGGTGGAGCGGGAGCTGCAGTCGCTGATCGAGGCCAATATGGAGGCGATGCTCGGCATCCGTTTCCTGGCCTCGGAGTACCGGACCGGTCGACACCGAGGCCGGGTGGATTCGCTCGGGCTGGATGAGAACGGCACCCCGGTGGTCATCGAGTTTACCGACCGGGGGTAGTCCTGCCCGTGATGTCCGTCTGGGACTGTGACCAGCACGTTCTGGGCTTGTTTACCGACCTTGTCCGGGGCGTCTGTCATGTTCTGGAGTCGGTACGGAGGACGAGTGGCACGGCATGTGGTGGTCGGGGACCTGAGGGTCCAGCAGATCGAGCGGAGGGACGGGCGGCGGTCGTGGACGATCGTGTGGCCCGAGGGGACAGTCCATGCGGAGGCGGATCGGTTCCTGCGTCTACATGACGGTTCGGGAACGCAGAGGACGTACGCGTATCTGCTGGTGGACCATCTGCGGTGGCTGGAGCGGGAGTGTCTGGCCTTCGCCGCAGTCCAACTGAGGGATTTGGAACGGTACATGGGCCTGGTAGGTGCAGAGGTCCGCATGCTGCTCGGCGAGCCGTGGCGGGTCGGCAAGCGCCCATACGGCCACTCCGCCCTGTCGACCGCGGCGGCTTGTCTGAAGGGCTTCTACCTGTATCAGTCCGCCCTCGGTGTGAACGGGGATCTCGGCAAGAAGCTCGATAAGTCGCGGTTGCCGTCGCGGGTGGACCGGCGCCGTTCGTTCCTCGGGCATGTGAAGTCGTCGCTGCCCACCAACCCGCTGGCGCCGAAGGGGCCTCATCGCTGGCATCCGAAAATGCTTCCGGACGGCGCCCGGGAGAGGCTGCTGGAGACGGTGAACGCCGCCCGGGACCGGCTGGTGGTCACCTGGCTCGCCGACGGGGGCTTGAGGATCGGTGAGCTGTGCGGACTGCACCTGGTTGACCTGCACCTGCGGGAGAAGGCGGCCTGCGGCGAGTGCCGCGCCCCTCACCTGCACGTCTGTCACCGGCCCGGCAATCCGAACCGGGCCGAGGCCAAGAGCAAGCACCCCTGGCGGGTCGAACACGGCATCGTGACCGGCGGCCTGATCAAGCGGGTCAGCCCCGCGATGGTGCATACCTACTTCGAGTACGTCACCACCGAGTACCCGCGCGGCGCCGGGCACGGCATGCTCCTGGTCCAGTTGCACGGCGCCGATACCGGACAACCGTGGGCGCCGGTCGGGGCCAGGCGGATGCTCGGACGGGCCGGGAAGCGCGCCGGACTCGGGACCGTGAAACCCCATGCCTTCCGGCACTCGTTTACTTCCGCGGTTCTCGACGCCGCCGACGGCAACGTGTTGATCGCCCGGGACGCCGGCGGCTGGGCGTCGGCCGCGATGGTGGATGAGGTCTATGGCCACGTCGATGTCCACAACTCGGTCTTCGACGCCGCCCTGCGCACGGTCTGGGGTGGGACAAAGTGACGGCGCCATCCCTATTGCCGCAGCAGGATGCCCGCATGCGACGGGACCGGCTGGAGGTGCTCACCGCGCTGATCAACGGGCCCGAGTTCGACCCGTCGCTGTGCGGCGGGGTGCTGAAGATCCCGCCGACGCACCCGGTCTATCCGTGGAGCTGCACGGTCGTCGACTGCGAGCGGCCCCGCTGGCGGCGCTACGCGATGTGCTCGGTGCACGCCGAGCAGTGGCAGGGGTCGGAGGAGCGCGGCATGAGCCGGGCTCAGTTCCTGCGAACCGCGGAGCCGCTGCCGGCCACGGAGATGCCGGAGGCGATGATGTGCCGGATCTGCCCGCAACGGCCGGCGTTCAGCCCGCAGCTGGTGCTGTGCTTCCGGCACCGTAACCGGTGGCTGAGCCACCTGAAGCGACACCCCGGTGGGGATGCGGAGGAGTTCGAGCGGTGGCTTGCCGACCAGCCGTCGCTGCCGGGCTACGGTGAGTGCCGCGCGGATGTGTGCGACGAGCGGGCCGCTTCGCCGCTGGGGTTGTGCGGCGCGCACGAGCGCGGCTACATCCGGGCCGGGCGGCCGGGCGGGGCGAAGCCGCCGAAGAACTTCTTCGCCACCTACGAGCGCCGTGATCGCCCTGTCCCGGTGACTTGTGAAGACGAAGTCGCCTTCCGCGCCTGGTGCCGTGCACAGCTGCCGGTGCACCGCACCGGAACGGTCAACCTGCGCGGGCTGAGGCCCTTGCTGCGGGCGGAGGTGCAGTGGGGCATGTATGTCCACGGCCTGCAGCCCGTCGCCGTGTGGTACCTGACGTGGGTGCAGTCGCTCGCGGACGAGTGCCAGCGCCGCGACGTGGACTCCCTGGCCGGCCTGGAGGCGTCCGTCTTCCGCCGCGCCTACCACCAGCGCATGGTCCATAGATGCAACAGGCCCTGCGGAAAATCTACTTCACCGCCTCCGAGACCCGGGATGCCGGCTACATCGAGACCGAGCACTTCGGGGTGCGCTTCCCCCACCGCTCCAGCTACGTCGACCTGACCTGCGTCTCCCAGCGCTGGCTGCGCGACCTGTTGTGGGATCACATCGCCGACGTGCTGCGCTCGCCCACCTGCCCGCGCAGCGCCCAGCCAGTGGACTTCGTGCGCCGCGCCGGCGCTGAACTGTCCGCGTTTTTGGAGGCGGAGGCACCGAGCGGTGGCCACGACCCGTCCGTGCTGCGCGGCGAGCACGTACACCGCTTCGTCGCCGACCTGCGCAACCGCGAACGTCTCGGCCTGGGCTTCCGCGGCCAGGCCCGCCTGGACGGCAAGAGGGCGAAGGTCACCGAAAACCCGCGCCGGATGGTGTTCAACTACGGCCGGTCCCTGCTGCGCGGCACGCTGGACAGCGGCAGCGCCGACCAGATCGGCCTGGACCGCACCTTCATCGCCGCCATGCCGGTCGGCGGCCCGGGCACGCCCCGCAGCCGCAACCCCTTCCCCGACGAAGTCGCCCAGGCACTTGCGGACGAGGCCAACCTGCAGCAGCTCGCCGACGGCTATGACCCGCACGACCGGGGCCTGAGGGACATGTGGGAAACCATCATCGTCACCGGCCGGCGCGCCAGCGAGGTCATCCAGCTCCGCCTGGACTGCGTCGGCCGCTACGGCGGGCTGCCCCTTCTGTGGCACGACCAGACCAAGGTCGGCAACCTGAACGCGGCCGTCCGCATCCCCGACCATCTCCTGGACCGGCTCGAAGCACGCCGCCAAAAGACCCTGACCCACTACGCCGACCGGCACGCCGGCCGCCCGCCCACTGCTGCCGAGCGTGCCCATCTGGCCTTGTTCCCCACCGACATCCTCAACCCCGACGGCCGCCGCGCCCTGTCCTACACCTGGTTCCACACCGGCTTCCGCAGCTGGCTCGCCGAGCTTGACCTCGGCGGTCACTACGTCGCCCACCAGGCCCGGCATACGCTGGCCACCCGGCTGCTGCGGCACGGCGCGACCCTGACGCACATCCGCCGCTACCTCGGCCAGGTCTCCGACCGCATGGCCGAGCACTACGTCCACCTGACCCAGTCGGACCTGGACGACGTCCTCCAGCATGTGTGGGTCGCCGGCCCCGGCACCGCCCACCCCGGCGAACTCCTCACCAGTGACACCACCCCGCTCACCCGCGAACAGGCCCAGGCCCTGGCCATCGACCTCTCACGCCGCAGCACCCCCGCCGAGGGCGGGTTCTGCACCTTCCAACCCGTCGTGAACGGCGGCGCCTGCCCCTTCAACCTCGACTGCCACAACTGCGACAAGTTCGTCCTGTCCGGCGCCGACCTCCTCTATTGGCGCCGCAAGCGCGAACAGTGGCGGCTGCTGGCCGAGGGCGCCTCCGACGACGCCACCGCCGACTACCTCCACCGCTACTTCGAGCCCACCGCCCGCGCCATCGACGGCCTGGAGAAGGCCCTGGCCGGACTCGGCCTCCTCGACGACGCGCTCGCTTTGGATCTGCGCAAACCCCAGGACTACTTCCACCGTGTCTGGTCCACCGCCTTCCGCGCCGCCGACCTTGCCGACGCAGGCAGCAACTGCGACGGCGAGTACAGCGATACGTGCACAGCCGACGACAACCCCGAACAGGACACTCCATGACGACCGCCACCATTCCAGGACCCCGCACCGCAGCGGCCTTAGCCGCCCGCCGCCGCAAGACCGAGACCGCCCTCCAGCGGGTCCACCAGGCCATCGCCCGCTTCCGACGCGAGAAGGACCAGGTCAGCGTCGCCGCCGTCGCCCGCCGTGCGAACGTCTCGCGCACCTTCCTTTACGACAACCTTGAGGCCAGAACCGCGGTCGCTACCGCGATGGCCGAGGCCGGCGAACGCCGGTCGCGGATGATCACCCAGCTGGACGACGAACGCGAGGCGACCTGGCGTGAACGCGCGCTGTATGCCGAGGACGCGCTCAAGGCCACCCGCACCGAGATCTTCGCCCAGCGGACCCGCCTCGGCGAACTCCTCGGCCAGATGCGCGACTTGCAAGCCGAACGGACCGAGGAGACCATCCAGCGGATCACCACCGAGAACACCACCCTAAAACAGCGGGTCCGCCAACTTACGGCCGACAACCGCACCCTTGACGAGCGACTCAAGGCAGCCCGCTCTAACCTCCGCTTCCAGGACCGCCGCGTCGCCGACCTCGAAGCCCAGATCGTCGACTCAACGACGCGTTGAATCGACCCGGCCGAGTACAGACGGCGGTCTCAGCGGCCTTGATCAGTGAGACCGCCCCTCGCTGACGCGAACACTGAGCTGGACACCCAACTCCAGGAAGTCCGACGCAAGCGCCACACGCTTTGACGGATTCGGCCGGACTCTCCACTGCAGAAGCAGCCCGGCGGCCAGCGCATGACTCACCGTGGCAGATGCCACAACTCGCGCCGGCCCCCGGCATCGGTGGTCCGGCGTAACCAATACACCGAGGTGAGCCACCGACTGCGGTCAAGCTCGCTAACCAGCGTAGGCAACCCCGTCGCCACCGTCACGGAGGACGAACGCACGAGAAGTGATGTCCTCCATGCCGGCCTCGCCGAAGTCCTCTCCACATCACGGGCCAGGAGCATTGCCAGCTCAGTCGACGCCCGTCACCTGCTCGACAGTGCGCCCCGCACCCTGAGGCAGCTCCGCATGCGCGCCGACAGGGGCATTTTCGGATGAGTTCGCTGCCGCCGCCGCAGCTCCTCTCTGGAATCGATCCAAGCCATGGCCGCCTGCAGGCATGCAGCAGATGGGTTCGCCGGGTGGGTGGGGAGCTCGATTCGCCGTCACCGCGAGCGGGGACCCGGCTCGATCCGGAGGTTGGCCACCGAGGGGTCGAGATCGACGCGGACGTTGTCCTCGTCGAGGATGCTGCCATCGAGGATCGCCTGGGCGATCCGGTCGCTGACTGATCCTTGGATAAGCCGGAGTAGTGGACGAGCGCCGTATCCCGGGTCATGGCCCTCGGCCGCCAGCCAGCGCAGCGCGTCGGGGGTCACGTCCAGCGTGAGACCGCGGTCCGCGAGCCGCAGGGCGAGACGGTCGAGTTGCAGCCTGGCGACCCCTTCCAGCTCCTGGAGCTGAAGACGGTGGAAGACCACCAGTTCGTCGAGGCGGTTGAGGAACTCTGGCCGGAAGAAGCTCTGTACCTCCTCCAGGACTGTGTCCCGTTTCTCTTCCTCGGTCAGTAGCGGGTCGAAAGCGGAGGCGGAGCCGAGGTTGGAGGTGAGGATGAGAATGGTGTTGCGGAAGTCCACCGTCCGTCCCTGGCCGTCCGTCAGGCGTCCTTCGTCGAGCACTTGCAGCAGCACGTGGAAGACGTCGGGGTGGGCCTTCTCCACCTCGTCGAGGAGAACGACAGTGTACGGGCGGCGGCGTACTGCCTCCGTCAGTTGGCCGCCGCGCTGATAGCCGACGTAGCCGGGCGGCGCTCCCAGCAGCCGGGCGATGCTGTGCTGCTCGCCGTACTCGCTCATGTCGATGCGAACCATGGCCGCCCGCTCGTCGTCGAAGAGGAAGTCGGCGAGAGCCTTGGCCAGCTCCGTCTTTCCGACGCCGCTGGGGCCGAGGAAGAGGAACGATCCGGTCGGGCGGCCCGGGTCGGCGACCCCGGCCCGAGTGCGCTGCACCGCGCGGGACACGGCTCGTACCGCCTCGTCTTGTCCGATCAGCCGCTTGCCGAGTTCCTCCTCCATACGCAGCAGCCGCCCGCGCTCTCCGTCCAGCAGGCGGCCCACCGGAATACTGGTCCAGGAAGCGACCACGCCCGCGATCTCGTTCCGGCCGACACCGTCCGTGACCATGGAGCTCGCCGTGCGCTGCTCCTCGTCAACCGCGGCCTCCAGCTTCCGCTCCACGGCCGGGATCTCGCCGTAGAGCAGCTTGGACGCGGTGTCGAAGTCCCCTTCGCGCTGGGCGCGTTCGCCTTGGCCGCGCAGCTCGTCGAGCTTCATCTTCAGCTCACCGACACGGATGAGGGACTGCTTCTCCTTCTCCCAACGGCCGGTCAGGCCCCGCAGCTCCTCTTCCTTATCGGCCAGGAGGCGCTGCAGAGCTTCAAGCTTTTGCCGACTTACGCGATTCGACTCCTGCGACAGCGCCGCCTCCTCGATCCTCAACCTGTCGACCGCCCGGCTCAGTTGGTCGATTTCCACCGGTGAGGTATCGATCTCCATGCGGAGGCGGGCGGCGGCCTGGTCCAGGAGGTCGACGGCCTTGTCGGGAAGGAATCGGGACGAGATGTAACGGTCTGAGAGCTCCGCGGCCGCAACCAGAGCAGAGTCTGCGATCAGCACCATGTGGTGCGCCTCATATCGGCCCTTGAGCCCGCGCAGCATTATGACCGTGTCCGCGACGGATGGCTCGGCCACTGCAACCCGCTGGAAGCGCCGTTCCAGCGCCGGGTCCTGCTCGATCCTTTCGCGGTATTCGTCCGGCGTTGTCGCGCCGATCATGCGGAGAGCGCCGCGGGCCAGCATGGGCTTGAGCATGTTTGCCGCGTCCAGGGCCGAACCGCTGCCGGACTTGGCGCCGACGATCGTGTGAAGCTCGTCTATGAAGCTGATGATCTGGCCGTCGCTCGACTCGATCTCCGCGAGGACGGATTTCAAACGGTCCTCAAACTCCCCCCGGGCTCTCGCACCCGCCACCATCGCGGCGAGGTCGAGTGCGACAAGCCGCCGTCCCCTGAGCGGTTCGGGGACGTCACCCGTGACGATCCGCTGTGCCAGCCCCTCGACGACGGCGGTCTTGCCGACGCCCGGTTCGCCGATGAGCACCGGGTTGTTCTTGGTGCGGCGCGAGAGCACCTCGCTGATCTGCCGGATCTCCTGATCCCGGCCGATGACCGGGTCGAGCCTGCCCTGGCGGGCAGCGGCGGTGAGGTCCGTGCCGAACCTACTCAGAGCAGTGTCCGAAGTCTCCTGCTCAGACTCCTGCGAGGAGGCGCCCCTTCGCTCCGAGGCGAAAAAGCTCTCCAGCCTCTCGGAGTTCACACCATGAGACTCAAGCAACTCGCTGGCCCGGCCACCGTTCGCAGCAATGCCGATGAGCAGGTGCTCAGTGGAGATGTGGTCGTCCCCGAGTTCCTCGGCAACCTGCGAGGCATGTGCGATGGTCGCCAACAGGGAACGGGCGGGCTGCGGTGGGACGGTTGTTTCGCCGTTCACGCTGGGGAGTTCGCTGAGTAGCCGCTCGGTCCCTTCCCGCAGGAGCGAGACGTCGGCGTCTTCCGCCGTCAATAGGTGTACATACACGTCCGGTTGCTGCTCCAGCAAGGCCAACAGTAGATGCAGCGGATCGAGGTCGGGATGCCCGGCGTACACCGCCCGCTGGGACGCGTCGTTCACCGCATCGCGAGCCCCGTTTGTTAGTTGTAGATCCACCTGTCCTAGGCACCTCCCGACCACGACGACTCGTCATCGTCGTGGTCCTCTACTTCGTGCAATTCCTCGCCGACGTCCGCAGCATCCTGATTCCGGATGGTGCCCCCGTCGGGAGGAGAGAAGTTTCCGTTGATCAGTCGCTGGACGGATGCCACGAATTCCCCGTTGTCTGCCGTCAGCCGGGCGCTGCTCCGTAGGGCACGTGCCCTACGCTCTGCCGCTGATGCGATAGCGCCGTCGCCCGTAGCTTGCGCTTGCTGCCCCAGCGCGTTCAGCCATCGTTCGGGGTCTGCTGTTTCCCCGACCGCACTCAAGACCGGGTCGAGCAGCAGATCCCGGTGGCCGATCACTCCTTGCCGCAGGGCGTCCGCGAGCAGCGGTTCGCTATCCCCGGCCCGCAGCAGCTTCCGGACACCGCTTACCCGTTGCTGGCCGGATGCCACGGTGAGAACGCGGTGAAGGAATCCCGGCTCCGCTTCGCTGTCCACGATGGCCAGGAGGCGCGCAGTGACCGCGTGGGGATGCATGCTGCCCCAGCGCGCCAGGTCGCTGGGGGGATAAAAATCTGCCAGCACCCGTTCCAGGCGCGTGCACTCGTCGCCGTCGCGCAAGGGGAGCGGGTAACGCAGCAGGCGGGCGAGCGTGGATACGGCCTCTGCTCCGGTCTCCGGCGCGAGCAGTGCCTGTACAGCCACCGCCTGCCGCATCTGTGCGGGCGAGATGTGAAGCCCGGCCTCTTCCAGGGCTGCCTTCCAGTACTTCCATTCGTGCCAGAGGACCACGTCCTCAGGCGTCTCGCCGTCCGGCACCGTGGTCCCGCCCGCGTCGAGCGACCGAAGCAGCGCCCCAAGCACGTTCACATGCAGCTCCAGATAGGTGCGGCATGGACGCGGCCGGGCGGCAAGCGCCGCCAGGGCTTCGTCCTTCAGGGTCGGCGGTGTGTCTGGGCGGGACGGTCCTGCTGGGAGGGATAGCAGGTGTTCGGCGAGGGGTCCGGCGATGCGCTCGTACCGCTCCTCGAGCCCGTACGGCACCGATCCCAGTGACTCGGTGAGCGCCAGCGGACGTCGTGCGCAGATCCCGGCGCGGGCCAAGTCGACGTCCGAACGCAGGTCCTCCCACCACACACCAGCCGAGCGCGCCAGGAGCAGGATGCGTACCTGCGTGTCGCCGTGGTGTGCGAGGAGGGTACGCAGCAGGCGGCGTACCTGCTCCTGGCGAGCCTCCGCGTAGTCGACCACGATCAGGGTGGGGAACGCCCCAGAGAAGAATTGCCGTTGCTCTTCGGGGTCTTGCGGGCCGTGCTCGGCGAGGAACCCGGTGATCCACCCCGGCTGAGACCACGGGCCCTCCTCGGTGCGCAAG
The DNA here is from genome assembly GCF_035917675.1 of Streptomyces sp. NBC_01775. Classification (NCBI taxonomy): domain Bacteria; kingdom Bacillati; phylum Actinomycetota; class Actinomycetes; order Kitasatosporales; family Streptomycetaceae; genus Streptomyces; species Streptomyces sp. NBC_01775. Next base: position 2,121,088 of record NZ_CP109104.1, read on the forward strand.
CTGCCCAACGCACGGATCAGTTCGACCGCCAGCCGGGTCTTCCCCCATCCCCCGGGGGCAGTGACCAGCCGTACCGGCTGCGCGCGAGAGTCGGAGTCCAGACACCAGGCACGCAGCTCTGACAGTTCCGCGTCCCGGCCATGGAACGGTGTGACCGCCTGCCTCGCGTCCAGGAGATACGAAGGTGACCTGGGAGGGTGTTGCGGGCGCTCGTAGAGTAACTGCAGCTCCACGGACTCCGGCGTCGCCGCCGGACCGCCCGCAGCGTCGGCCAAGAGATCCCTGAACTCGGAGACTTCGAGGAGTCGCCAGACCGGCAGGGCCTGCAGCCTGGTGCTCCTCCATCGACCCGGCGCCCGGGTCACCAACCCGGCGACCACATCTCCGCAGAAGACGGCGGCGCCGGACAGTCCGCGCCAGCGCCCGGGGCCCCGACCGCCCACCTGCGGCGGAACACGGTCGAGTTCGATCTCGTAATGTCCGTCGAACACCCCGGTATTGGGATTGATCCGCCCCGACAGCCCTTGCGCGTCCCGCACCGAGTCGCCATTTCCGGCGTCCGCCCGGACAAAGCCCACCACCGAACAGTGCGCCGGCACAGCGGAGTCCTGGCCAGTGAGCCTGCCCCAGCGTGCACGCCGCGATTCCGCCGACGAGGCACCGTCGAAACGCAGCAATGCTGCATCCAGCTCCGCGGAGACCCAGACCGGTTGGGCCAGTGCCCCTGGAGAATTCGCCGGGGCCATCGGACGGATCGTGCACCCGGCAGCACCCCCGATCACGTGTGCTGCGGTCAGCACCAGACCGGGCGCCACGATGTAACCTGATCCGCTTCGTCCACCGGCAGACGGCCATCCCGCGGCGCCCACCTCCACCACGCGGGCCCGGGCGAACACGCCCCTGCCTTCTAACCGTCCTGACCTGTGCTGCCCGGGGACGGCCGGGGTGGCAAGACGGCACCGCCGTCATCCGAGATGAGCCCGCCGTCGGCGACATTCAGTACCACCTTGACGCGGTTGGACTCTGTGTGCGCCCGGTCGTGCGCAGCGTTCGCGGAGACGACCATCGCCTTTACTCCGCCCTCTCCCCGCGTTGTGCTGCGCAGTTCGACGCTGAACTCCAACTCCACCTGCTCAACGGTGAACCGCAGACCGCCCGACGCGTTGCCTGCGTGTTGCGCGTCGGCCAGCCCCGCGCGCACGGCCTCGATAGCCTGGGACAACTCTGTTCCGGACCCGTCCACCGTCTCCCCCACAAGAGTCACCACACTTAACTAAGGAATCTACCGCACGCCGATGAGCCCCACTGCCGGGGCGCCGTCAGGCAGCGGAGAACATCCAAGGTTGGTGCTGGCTCCCCAGGCCCACTGCTTGGTGACGAAGCCGGAGGAGACGTTTCCGCGCTCTCGGTACATCTCGGCGTCCCCAGCGGCCCCCGCTTTCGTGCGCGACTGCGCTGCGACAGCACGTGCCTTCCGTTGAAGAAGCCAACCACCCTCCGATATGGGGAGCGCGGGGGTGTCCCAGATTATCCGTTCCCGCCATACGCAGACAGGTCGCAACTGAGCTTCATGGCACGCGCGTCCTCGGCCCCCACCCTTCCTGCCTCCGTCTGTGGAACTTGGCGCCGTCGAAGCACTCCAGCAAGCGACGTCGTACCCCCCGGTGCAGCGTCCCGGACATGTAGTCTACGAACCGTCGCAGTTCAGAGGCAGTACACGAGCTCCTGCGGTCGGTAATGTCGGGTACAAGCGGTCGCGGGATCAGAACGTGTTCTCTGAACTACCGGTAGGGCTATCGGCGTGCGAAGAGAAACGCGTGTGAAACTTTCTCGTCCCGGTTGAGCAGCATCTGCGCCTCGACCGCGAATCCGGCGTCACGCAGCCAGGTTGCCACTTGGTCCGGTTGACGGCGGTGGACATGGACCTTCATCGGGTGACCGCCGTAGCCCTGAGTCTTCAACTGGGACTCGTCGCCGACGTGAAACAGGAGCTGCAGTGGTCCGCCTGGGCGCAATGCTCGGTGGAAGTGCCTGAACACGGTCGGCACCTCGTGGTCAGGTATGTGGATCAATGACTGCCAGGCGATCAGGCCAGCCACTGCGGCGGTCGGGAGGTGCAGGTCCGTCATTGAGTCCACCTCGAACCGCAGGCCGGGGTGGTCACGCCGGGCCGCGTCGATCATCCCTGGGGAGAGATCGATCCCGAAGGCGTCAACACCGAGCTCGTGCAGGTGGGCGGTGACGTGTCCGGGCCCGCAGCCGACATCGGCTACCGGCCCACCGCTCGCGGCCCGCACGTTGTCGGCGAACAACGCCAGAGCCGCGCGAAGGTACTGGTGTCCGGCGATGGCATCGCGCACTTGGACGGCATAGCTGACCGCGACCGTGTCGTAAGAGGTTCGGGTGTCGGCCAGCCAGTCGTCCGTGGTCATGACCGGCACGGTAGTCCGTGATCACGATGGGCGGTATGTAATGAGACAGCAGGCGGGCTTGAGGGACGCTTCATGGACCGGCTCAAGGCTCGCTCACATCGCTGGTGCGGGCGACGATCTGATCCAGTGTGGGGATGCCCAGGAAGACCGTGGACCTTTGGCGCCTTTGTCGTGCGTCAAGTTGGGCGAGCTTCTCCTCCGCTCCGGCAAGGCTCACCTGAAGCCCTTCCACCTCGCCGAGCCATCCTTCGCGTTCGGCCTCGGCAATGCGGGCAAGGAGGTTGTCCCGGATCTCGACAAGCCGGTCGCGCTGGGCGGGGTCGGGCCAGAGCATCGGGCAGCGGACGCAGGCGTGTTCGTGGATGCACGGAGCACCGAACGCGCGGCCGCATGCGCCGATGGAGACTTTGCGTCGTTCGAAGTGGCCGAGGAACTCCTGCCATTCCTCGTCGGTGGGGACGCGGTATTCCTCGCTCGGGCGGAGGGACCTGCGGCGGGCGAGGAAAGCCACGTGTGCCTGGATTGCCTCTTCGGGATAGACAGCCTTGTAACCGAGAGTCGCGTTGATGTCCTGATGGCCAGCGACCACCTGGGCGATGTGCGGCGGCAGTCCGTTCAGGATGGCATCGGTAATGAACAGGCGGCGGAAGTCGTGCGGTGTGTAGCGCAGCGGGCCGCCAGTAGCGTCGGTTAGGCCCGTGGCGATGAGGGCCTGGTCCAGCATCGTGCGGACGGTTTCGTCGGTGAACGCGCGGGCCTCGCCGGGCGCATCGCCATGGACCAGTGCGTGATCGACACCGGTGACGCGAATGTGGACGCCGGGGAGGAAGTGGTCGTCTTCGGCCCCGGCGACCGGGGAGAGCCGACAGTCGCCGAGTGGGTGGAGTGGTCCAGTACCATTCCGCACGAAGTGCTCACCGGAGTGGGCGGGCGGGTGACCCGCCGGTATGTGCCGACTCCGGCAGATGACGCCGAGGCGGCATCGACGTCGCCGCACCACACAAGTTCTGACATTGAGGAGGGGATTGCCCGTGTCTGAGCGCGGCGCAAAGAAGACGGTCGTCGTGATGTTCGGTGGCCGCAGCAGCGAGTACGACGTGTCGGTCGACTCGGGCGCGGCGGTGACAACCCATCTCGACAGGTCGCGGTACGAGGTCGTGCCGGTGCGGATCACACCTGACGGCGAGTGGGTGGCGGGCAAGGACGACGCGTCGCTCAGCCATTACGACGCACAGGATCTGATACGGCTGACTCCGTCGTCGGGGGCGCCCGTGCGGCGCAGCATCGCCGAAGCGCTGAACGTCATGGCCTCGGCGGACGTGGTGATCCCCGTGTTCCACGGGCCGTACGGAGAAGACGGGCTCTTGCAAGGGCTCCTGGAGATGGCCGACATCCCGTACGTCGGCAGCGGTGTGCTGTCGTGCGCGGTCGGGATGGACAAGGACGTCACCAAGCGCCTGCTGTCCTCCGCCGGCCTTCCGGTGGCCGCTTCCGTGGTGCTTGATGAGGAGTCGCAGACTTCGCTGTCGCAGCAGGAGCGCGAACGGCTCGGCCTCCCGGTGTTCGTCAAACCGGCGACTGCGGGCTCCAGCATGGGCGTGAGCCGTGTCGAGAGCTGGGACGCGTTGCCCGAAGCGATCGCCAAGGCCCAGGAACTGGACACCAAGGTGCTGGTGGAGGAGGCCGTGCCCTGTCGGGAGATCGATGTGGCGCTGCTGGCATACCCGGACGGGCGGGTGGAGGCGGGACCCGCGCTGGAGATCTCCGTGGGCGCCGGCCGGGGCTTCTTCGACCACTCCGCCAAGTACGCAGACCACAGCGCCCGGTTCGACATCCCCGCCCAGCTGGACGAACAGACCGCGATACGAGTGCGCGATCTGGCGCTGAACGTCTTCAAGACGCTCGGCTGCCGCGGGCTGCTTCGCGCTGACTTCTTCCTGAAGGAAGACGGCAGCCTGGTGGTGAACGAGGTCAACACCTTCCCCGGCCTTACGGCGGCCTCCCAGTACCCGCAGGTCTGGAAGGCCGCGGGGCTGGACTACCCCGAGCTGCTGGACGTGCTGATCGAGACAGCAATTTCCACGTGACCGGATCCGGGTGACCGGTGGAGCGCGCGTTCTCCTGGTCCCTGGTCCGCCGGTGAAGAACCGGGCCGGACACAGCGGTTCGCCGGGCGTGGCCTCGTCTCCGCTCGGCGAACCCTGGCGAACGACGCCTCAAGGCCGCTCGCGCCTTCCGGGACCCGCCCAGGTGCCGGTCGGGAATCCGCGCGCCGTCGGCCTCGCCCTGGCCTGACAGGTAGGGCTACGCAGTGACGTAGGGGCTCGGATGAGTATCCGCACGGATTCGCTCCGGGCGGGCGGTTTGCCTGCGGTGACGTCCATGAGCACGCCCGAGTCCGCGTCCACCCCCGCTGCTGCGCCCACCTCCGCGCCCGGCCACAGAGAGCGCTGGATCGCCGCGCTCATGCTCACACCGGTGGCCTCCTCCTCGGCCCTGGCACCTCCATCACCGCACGCGCCCTGTCCACCCTGGCCCGCCACGGCACCACCGTCGTATGCACCGGATCCGGCGTCGTACGCGCCTACGCAGGCATCCTTCCCGACTCCCTCACCACCACCTGGCTCGAACACCAAGCACGAGCCTGGACCGACGAACAACACCGCCTCGACGTAGCCACCCGCATGTACCACATGCGCTTCGGCCAGGACGTCCCGCCCGGCACCACCCTCCAGCAACTACGCGGCCTCGAAGGCCAGCGCATGAAAGCCCTCTACAAGATCTTCGCCGACCAGCACCGCATCGGCCGCTTCCGCCGCAACTACGACCCCCGCAACTGGCACGACCAGGACCCCGTCAACCAAGCCCTCTCCGCCGCCAACACCAGCCTCTACGGCGTCGTCCACGCCGCCATCCTCGCCATCGGCTGCTCACCCGCCCTCGGCTTCGTCCACACCGGAAAACAGCACTCCTTCGTCTACGACATCGCCGACCTCTACAAAGCCCGCACCACCATCCCCCTGGCCTTCTCCCTCCACGCCAGCACCGACCCCGAAGCCGAAGCCCGCCGCAAACTCCGCGAACAGATGCGGCTGATCAAACTCCTGCCGAACATCGTCAAAGACATCCAAACCCTCCTCGACCCCGACCACGACCACGACGCCGACAGCGACGACGAAGACCCCGAACGCACCGACGTACCCCTCGTCGAACTGTGGGACCCCCGCACCGGCACCGTGCCCGCCGGCACCAACTACGCAGACCCGGACTGACATGCCCGCCATGACCGTCCTCGCCACCACCGCAGTCCCCGACTCCCTCCGCGGGGCACTCAGCCGCTGGACCATCGAAGTCATCCCCGGCATCTTCGTCGGCACACTCTCCGCCCGCGTCCGCGACGAACTCTGGGCCGCGGCCTCCGCCGTCGTAGGCGACGGCGCGGCCGTCCTCATCCACCCAGCAGCCAACGAACAGGGCTTCGCCCTGCGTACCGCAGGACAACGCCGCCGAATCCCACAGGACTTCGACGGCCTGACCCTCATACGGATGCATAGCCCCCACACACAGAACCTGTCGGCAAAGAACCAGCAAAGCAGCTCCTGAAGAGCAGGTCAGAAAGGGTGCTCTCCGCCCGCGCGGAGGTGGTCCGTTTCACCAATAGGGATTTGAGGTCCGAGGCGAGTGCTCTCCGCCCGCGCGGAGGTGGTCCGCAAACCGGCCCGGTCCGGGCGTGCGCTCCGTAGTGCTCTCCGCCCGCGCAGAGGTGGTCCGCTGACGTACCCGTTGGCCCTGGAGCGCTGACGCGCTCGAAGGTTAAGGCGCGCGGGCCGGCACGCGTGCCGGGTGGTGCTGCGGAGCCTCCCAATAGAACATGAGTACGATTCTAGACTCTCGCGGCTTGGCAGACAGCGTCAGGCATCGACGCGAGAGGTCAGCCGGACCGAGACTCAAAGGGCGCTCTGACCGGCGCACGGAGTGCCCGGCGCCGATTGACTGCGCCGATGCCTTCGACGGGCGCCCAGCGCTACACCGCCCCGGCCTGCCTGTTGAGCAGTGCCCCTTCAACCTCCCTGGTCCGTCGCCGTGGGGTCAGTGCCTCAGTCGGTAGCGGGTGACGCGGGATCGCGCCGAGGTGACGCTCAGCCCGAGGGCTTCCCCGACCGCTTCCGCGGGCACCTCCTCGGCACGGATCTCGAAGGCGGCTGTACGGCCGATGTCGGCAGCGAGGCGCTCCAGCGCACTCGCCGCCCTCAGAGCGGCGGTCGGCGACTGCTCGGCCAGCGCGTGCAGCCGCTCCGCCAGCACTTCCAGTCCGTCTGTCACCTCGGCCGGGAGCGGGATTGCGCGGGCCTCGACCTCGGCGATATGCGCCGACCAGTCCTCGTAGGACTCGGAGTCGTCGAAGTCGCCGGGCCGGGTTTCCCCGATGCGGTCCCAATCCAGCTCGATGCGACGCGTACCGCGCCAGCCGCAGGTGCACGCGGCCCGCGCCTGGGCAGCCACCGGCCGGTTCAGGATGCCGCTGTAGGCCCACCACGCGCTGGTCTTCTCCATGTGGCTGCCGCTGCCGGCATCCAGGTACACCGGCTTGGGCTCACTCCCATCGGCCAGGAGTGCCCCGGTCCACCCCTCGTGCGAGTCCCCGAACTCCTCGCTCGTCCACCCCATCGCCTCTCCTCACCTGTGCCGGGCCGCTGCGGGGACACACGGCATGACGACGATGAGCGCCGCGTACCCCACAAGCCGAGCATGACCGAGCGGCTCGGGCAGGCAGGCGGGAATACCCGAATCAGTGGCGCCGAACGCTTTCCCCGCCGGACCCTGCACCCGCCCTGCACCCGGGGCGCTGGTGTCGCCAGGTCCGTTCACAGCGCACCAGGCACAGGGGCTCGGTTGCGGGAGTGCGTCGCACCGGACCCGGCGGGGATGTCACGATCACGTCGCACAGTTCCTGGTGGACGTCGTCCCACGTGTGCGACTCGCCCTTGCGCGAATTGGCGCCCATCGCCCGCCCATCGCCCCGTGCATCGCCTCGGAAACCTCACCGAACTCCTCATCGATCTTGAGCACCCGCCACAGCTCACAGCGTGATGTCGTCCGCGACCGCCGGATCCGCGATCACGTCCAGCCATCAGCACAGCCGCTCCACGCGACTCCAGGTCGTGTCGTCCGTCAGAGGACTCCTTGGACCGTTCGAGAAGGTCAGCGCACAGCCGTCAAAGACCGCGCCAACAAGCGTGCGACGGCTGCCGCGTTGTACTCGTAGGACCGGGCGCCGGCTCGTCGCCCCACGCGAGGTGGCGGCACACCCCCGAGTCCGCCGGGATGCCGGAGGATGCGGGATAGCCGCTCATCTACCGGCCTTCTCACTCGGAGCGGTGGCACTCGGCGGGCTGCCACGCCTCGTGGCCGGGATCGTGACCTGCTCCTCGGCGCGTACCTGGAGGACGGAGACCGCGAGCACGGACGGGAGGAAGGCCAGGACCAGGATGGCGTTCGCGTACGGCGGCGGCGCAAAGAGAATCAGGTCGTAGCCGAGGTGCGCTACGACGAGGGGGAGCACGCGGCGGTAGCGGTAGTACAGCCAGGCGCAGGCGACGCCGAGTGCGAGGGCGGCGAGTGTCACCCAGCCCAGGTACATGTGGGGCAGGGCCCGCATGAGCGCGCTGACCACCAGGCACTCCCACAGCGGTCGGCGGGCCGCCGCCAGGAGCGCGACCACCAACGCTGTGACTGCCACTTCCTCGATGACCGAGGACCAGACGATGCCCACGATCAACTCCACGTGCTCGCGCAGCCCCTCGGGCGGCGGCTCCGCACCCTGGGGACCGGGCAGCCGCCGCAGAGGGTTCTGGAGTGCGCCGGCGGTAAGGAACGCGGCCATGCAGGCCCCGGTGACCAGCCAGAACGGCGCAGAGCCTGTCCGGGCCTTGCGCCTCGCACGCGGGCGGACCTGCCCGAGGGGGATCCCGGCGTGGCCCGCGATCGCGACGGCCAACCAGACCAAAAGGGTGAGTTGAGCCAGGCTGCCGACCACGAGCGTGGGCTGCCCGGAGGGGGCTGCGAGCCCCGCGAAGTCGATCACGGTGAGGACCAGGAGCGCACTGCTCGCGGCGTAGCGAGCGCGTCGGTGGGATGGTGAAAGGCCGGTCTCGGCGCGTAGCAGGAGGACGAGCCAGACCCACGCCGCCGTGCTTGTGGCGCTCGTCAGGGCGTGCCCGACCTCGTTGGCCTGTGCGAGGTTCACGTCCACGCCGCACAGGCCGGCCAGGGCGTGCGAGGCGGTCCACAAGTAGGGCAGCGCGACGGCGGCGTACAGGCCGAGCACCCCTCTATAGGCGTGAGCTGGCACGGGCGGCACTGCACCGTCGGAGGATATGGAGGAGGGCACGAACGTCCATTCATCGGTAGGTAGGTGGGGGGCGTGGGCCAGGAGCGGGTTACGCCGTAGGCGAGGGCACCCAGCACAGCGGCCAGTGCGAGGAAATACAGGACCTCTTGGCGTCGGCGGTTCACCGGGCGAATCGCGGGTGCGGTCTGCGCTGGCGGTGTCCAGAGCGGTGAGGCACTACGCCCTGGCAGCCGGTCAGGACACGCCGTACGGCAAGCAGATCGGGCAGGTCGTCAGGCGCTGCCGGGGTGTGGGGGGATGTGGTCGGGTCGATGGTCGACATCACTTTCCTGAGAGGTGAAGGAGTGCTGCGGGCCCGGCGAACAGGTCGTGGTGGCCGGGACGGCGCGGACGGTCTTGGCGTGTGGGGAGTGGGTGGCCCCAGGCGGTTGGGCCGAGTCGGCATCGCGGCCCGAACCGCCCCGTCGGAGCCCGGGGTGCCGGCGGTTGCCGGCTCTCACCCGGGTGACTTGTGTCAGGAAGGGAACAGGCCGCGCTGCCGCTCGATGTCGGTGACTTCGTAATGCATGGCGGCCAGCTCGTGCAGGGCGTGCTGCGCGTAGTGCTCGACCACGTCGTCGCCCAGCGCCCCACGCACGTTCTCGCCGTAAAAGCGTTCGACCGCCGTTTCGAGGGTGTGCGGCAAGGGCGGCGCGGTGGTGTCCTCGTAGGCGTTGCCGCGACGGGGTGAGGGGGTCCCGGGTTTCCTGGTGAGGCCGTGGTGCACGGCGGCCAGGGCCGCGGCCACCGCCAGATACGGGTCGGCATCCGCGCCCGGCGCCCGCAGTTCCAGGTGCACGCCCTCGTCGTGTCCGACCACGCGTATCGAGCAGGTGCGATTGTCGTAGCCCCAAGCCATGTTGACCGGTGCGAAGGATCGCGGGCGCCACCGCTTGTAGGAGTTCACGGTCGGGGCGTAGAGGGGGGCGAGGTCGCCGAACAGCTCGGCCAGTCCGCCGACGACGCGGAGACCCTCGTCCGACAGGGCGTCGCCGTCAGGACCGGGCAGCATCGGCTCGCCCTCACGCCACAAGGACAGGTGGATATGCAGCCCGCTCCCGACGCCGGTGACCGGAGAGGCCATGAACGTGGCACCAGCACCGTTCCGGTCCGCGACCGAGGTGGCCGCGTGCTTGAGCAGTACATGCGTGTCGGCAGACTCCATCGGAGGCTGCGGCGCGAAGGTCACCTCGACCTGGCCGTGTCCGCTCTCGCACTTGAGCGCCTCCAGGGGCAGGCCGGCGCCGCGCAGATCCGCACCGATCGCCCGCAGCAGCTCGGTGCGCGGGTTCGCATCGAGGCTGTAGTCCAGGTTCGCCTCGACCATCAGGCGTGGGACATGTCCGGCGTCCTCGCCGTGCGGGTCGCCTTCGTGGAAGAGGACGAACTCCGACTCCAGCCCGATCCACGCTGTGATCCCGAGACTGGCCAGGCGGTAGATCTGGTGGCGCAGGACATGCCGGGGCGAGACACGCACAGGCGTGCCGTCCGCGCCGACCGGATCGGCGAGCACCAGTGCCGACCCGGGGACCCACGGCGCCAGGCGCAGGGTGTCCAGATCCGGACGCAGTCTGCAGTCCTGGAACCCGGTCGACCAGGAGGCGAGGTCGATGCCGTCGACCGTGCGCATCTCGGGGTCCGTGGCCAGCAAATAGGCGCACGCGTCTGCCTCACCGTTCCGGTCCAGGAAACGGTCCAGGAAGGGCGCGGCGTTGCAGTATTTCCCACGCAGACGGCCTCGGGCCGCGGGCCAGCCGAGCATCACCGAATTCACGTGGCCGGCGCCGACGGACGCCTTCAACTCGGCGGGGGTAACGGTCCCGCTTTGCCGCCGGCTGGCTGTGGGGAGCGGCTGGCCGGATGTGGGGAGCGGCGTGGGAGCGACGTCAGTCAAGGTCGGCCTCCGCCGTGGGGGCACGGTGGCTGGTCACAGCGGGAACGCGGTAGTTCTTGCGGCCCGACCCCATCCACACGACGGTCGCCAGGAGCAGCCCGAGTCCGAGAGCCACAGGGGCGTAGTTGAACGTCTCCACCGAGAACAGGCCGCCGCCTGCGGGACGGGCTTGCGGGAGGCTGAACAGCGCGGTGCCGAAGACGATGAAGACAAGGGAAATCACTCCGAGTCCGACGCCCCAGCCTTTGGCGTGCCAGTCGCCGGTCTGGAAGGTCTTGCGGTTGCGCACTCGCAGGAAGATGGGGATCGCGACCGCGGGATAGAAGCCGACCACGTTGATCGCGACCACGGCCGTGTACGCGGTCGGGCTCCACAGTGCGGGGGAGGCGAGGACTGCGGCCCAGAAGACGGTGAAGACGATGGCGAGGGCCGGGATGTTGCGGCGGTTGATCCTCGCCCAGAGGGACGAGCCGGGAATCGCCCGGTCCCGCGAGAAACTCCACACCAGCCGCGAACAGGCCGCGACCTCGGCAAAGCCGCAGAAGAGCTGGGCGCCGATCACGATCAGCAACAGCAGCTTCGCCCCGGTCATGCCCAGGGAGTCCAGGAAGATCTGGGCCGGAGGCGATTCGGCCCCCTGGGCCTTGCCCCAGTTCTGCATGGCGAAGGTGACCGCTCCCAGTAGCAGGAACCCGGCGATACCCGAGACCCATACGGAGCGGACCATGCCCCGGGGTGAGTTCATGGCGCTCTGGACTGTCTCCTCGGACACGTGCGCGGACGCATCCCAGCCGCAGAACGTGTACCAGGCCGTCAGCAGCCCGATCAGGGATACGTAGAAGGCCGGGAACCCCGTGTCGTTGTTCCAGTGCCCGACCACGAACCCGGGCGACTGGTGCTCACCGGGGACCACCACCAGGACCACGACGATGGCCGCCACCCCGATCAGGTGCCACCACGCGCTCACCGACGCGAGGACGGCCACGACCTTGGCGCGGAACAGGTTCATGGCCACGTGCAGCAGCAGAATGCCCAGGAAGATGAGGAAGATGTCATTGCTGCTCGGCGAGATGCCCCACTGCATTTCCAGGAACATCCCGGTGATGGTCGCGGCGCCGAAGTCAATCGATGCGACCGCGCCGATCAGCCCCAGCATGTTCAACCAGCCCGTGTACCAGCCCCATTTGCGGCCCCCCAGTCGCTCCGACATGTAGTAGAGGCCACCGGCAGTCGGATACTTGCTGACGATTTCCGCCAATGAGATCGCGATACACATCACGATCACAGTCACCGCGATCCAGCCGAGCATCATGACCCGGGGCCCGCCCGTGTTCATCCCGTACAGGTACATCCCCAGACAGCCTGTCGGAACGGAGATGACGGAGAAGGAGAACGCGAAATTCTGGAACCCGGACAGTCGGCGGGTAAGTCTCGGCTCATACCCCAGCGCCTTGAGTTTCCGTTCGTCGTCCAATGCCCCACCGGAATGGGTTCCGAGGGGATTCTTACTTATCACGGGCATGCGGGTTCCCTTGGTGTTGATCGATTGAGCCGGTGAGGGCTTCAGTGGTCGGGGTGGGGCGGCCAGCGTGGGCGGCCTGGAGGGGGATTCCGGTGGTTGGCCGCGTAGGACAGGCACTGACGGCGGGCCAGCGTGAATGCCTCCTCCGGGGTTTGTGTGGGCCCGTTCTCGTCGCTCTCGTAGACCCAGGGCTGCCGGGTCATATACGGGCCGAGTTCGGTGAACACTCGTGCCCCCTCGGTGAATTCGGCACAGCACCACAGGGCATAGGCGAGGTACGACAGATCCAGGTGCGAGGTCGGCTCCCGGGAGTGGTCGCGGTGGTCGAACCACCCGGACAGGGCACGCTCCGCCTCCTCCTGGGCCATCCCTCGCGTTACTGAATCCCGCCACGGGTTCAGCCAGCGCGCCTCGCCCGTTGACGCCCGGGTGCGCTGCCAGTGGTACTGCTCGGTGCGCGCGTACAACGGCAGAACGAGCAGGGGGGACCCGCGGGGCGCGCGAGAAGCGGCCCAGCGCGAGAAATCGAAGGCGACGTGGGGCTGGTCGGCCAGGAACTGACGCATTCGGTGATATGCCTCGCGTAGATGCGCGTGCTGCGTCGCCTGGCGCAAAAGCTCCCACGGGCCGCGCGGCAGCCATTCCTGTTCGGGCGGGGCGTCGTTGCACAGCCCCAATACGCTGGGGGTTCGCGTGCAGCACAGCCTCATCAGGCATATCCATGGCACCGGGTCCCTGGGCCACTGCTGCGCGATCCACCAACTCGTCCTGACGGCGGATTGCACCATGCCGGCGGCTTCGGGGAGTTCGCGTTGGAAGGCTCGCATCGCTCGTTCCGTCTCCACCCGGGCGGTCATCACCCAGGCGTTGCTCGACTGAGGCTTTTCCTCTCGCCAAGTGCCCACTGCGTTGGTCCGGGCGGCGATGCTGCCGAGAATTCGTGTCCGCGAGACCCTCAGCTCCCAGCTTGGAGTGCCGGCCAGCAAGTCACTCATGGAATTCCACAGCCCTCGGTCCACATCGCCCAGGGCTTGCCCAAGTTCCGTGTCGGACCCTGCCTCCGAATATGAGGGACGGAAATCCACCTGATTTGCTTCGGATACCTCCTGCCATACGGACTCCGGGACAGGAGGGCATCTTGAGTCTCTCTTCAGAAAATTGAATGAGGGAATGAGCGGCACGGGGAGTTCGCTCCCAAGTTGGGCATGGGGGTCTTAAGGAGTGGAATGTGTATGGGGGTTGCTGACAATGCGAGCTGTATGCCGATTTCACTGATGCTGAAGAGTCCATATCGGCGGATCGAGAATGGCGGTGCGGGCGGCCCATGCAAGGGCGCTTTGTGCGCCGATGGAGAGGCCGAGCCGGTTCCAGTGGAAGATCACGTGAAGGGAGAGAACGCGGCGGAGCCCTCTGTCGAGGGTGCCGGAACCGGCTGCTTCCTTGAGGGCGAGCCCTGTCCGGTGGAACGCGGCAGCCCAGTCGGTGCAGTTCTCCAGGGGCCCGTGGGGGCCAAGGATCGGGCCATCCGCGCGGGTGTCGGCGGTGAGCAGAGTGCGGATCTGCCCGGCCATCTCGTAAAGCCGTGAATTGGGGACGTTTTCCAAGGCGGATCGGTGTTCCTCGCCGATGACGCGCTGCCACACGTCGCCTTGCTCGTACCACTCCAGTCCAGCGGCGCGCATCATGATCGTGCACAGCAGGATGGACAGCTCCCGGTGCCCCAGTCCGAGGCCGGGGCCGGTGCCCAGAGCAAGGATCTGCCGGCTGTCGACGGTGAACAAGTCGTGGGCGGCAAGCATGCTCGGCGGGCCGCCGAAGGCAGCGGTCTCGGGCTCGTAGATGCCTCGCCACCAGCGGAGCAGATGGCCTGTTGTCACCAGCTGGTCGAGTCTGGCCCTCAGGCCGGTCGTGGCCCGGCTCTCCGGACGAACGCGTAGCCGCCAGCTCGGATACTTGCGCGTGAACCACCATTCCGTGGCGGCGCCGTTTTCCTCCCCAGCGGCCAAGAGGGGAACAAGGTGGGTTGCGACGGTCCGCTCGGCGCTCCCCCAGTCGGCGAATTCGATGTGAACCTGCCACCAGTCGGTTTGGGTGGCAGGACATACGAGGGCCTCGTGGCCCGCGCGTTGGAAGATGTCCCGCGCGTCCGCCAGGCGCACGGGAGGAATTCCGATCCGGTGTGCCACAGCTTCGAGCGGCTCGCCAGCAAGGACGTCGAGGACAGCGCGGCTCAACCGGTCCTGTGTGACGGACGGCGGTGACGAGTTCAGACGATGAGCAGGCATGCGTCCCATCCGGTCGTTGGCGCCGGGTCCGCGGCGAGCGTGGTCAGGGCGAGTGCGCATCCGGCATCGCCTGTCAGGAAGCCGGGACCCTGCGGAACGCCGGGGCGGGCCTGGGCGAGCAGGGTGTGTTCCAGAGCGGGCAGGACGGCGGCCAGTTCCGGTGTCAGAGCGTCGTAGACGGCTCGGTAAGTGGTCTGGTAGATGCCTGCCCACCCGTGGCACAAGCTGGTGTCGGACACCAGCGCGAGCTGTGCGCGGTCGCTCAGACATCCCAGCAGGGCCTCCTCGTAGGCGCGTTGGAGGGCTTGGTCCTGCAGCGCGATCCCGGCGAGCTGGCCGGCGCGGGCGATGCCGGGAGTGCCGTAGCACCAGCTCGGTCGACCGGGCGCCCTGTGGTGGGTGCGTCCTGCTGCTACGTCGGCGACGGTGAGGTGTTCGGGCCACCAGGGGCCTGCTTCACTGTCCTGTCGCCAGGCATGGAGGTGGTCGCAGATGGTGCGGATGGCCTCGGCCTGTCCCTTGACGCTCACGCCGCGGCGCAGAGCTTGGGCGAGGAGCAGAAGGGGCCCGGTGATGCCGTGCGCGGCGCCCAGGTTGCCATGGCCCGCGCGGAACGCGGCTGAATGGCGGCGGTGCGGATCGTGGCCGACCCACCATCCGGGCCGCTGGATTCCGTCGACTTCGAGCGGATGGGTGAGTTCCACGAGATAACTCAGGACCCGTTCAAAAGCGTTGCTGTCCGGGGCCGTGCGTAGCAGGTAGGCGCCGAGGCCGGTCAAGCCGAACAGGGTGTCGTACTCGGCGAAGTCGGGAAGCCCTCCGCGCCGGATGCGGGCCAGGGCAGCGCTGGTGCGGCGGTGCGCGAGCGCGGTGACGTGCCTGTGCAGGACCTTCCGCGCCACCGCGTACCGGGCTTGGCGGTCGTGCGGCACTGTGTGGAGGACGAAGGCCAGGGCCGGGGCGCCGAGGAAGAGACCCGTCGTGTCGGCGGCGCTGATCTCCCCGGCTGCCCCTTGCGTGATCCAGCGATGGGCAGCGTGCCAGGATGCCGCCTGCCGTGCGGCCTGTTCTACATGCACCAGTGCGACGCCCACGGCTCCCTCCGCCAGGGACTGCCCCGCCCACGGTTCGTTCAAGGTCACAGGCGCGGGCTGGGCCAAGTGATCGGTGAATTCCTGGATCAGGCTGTGCGCGCTGGGTGCGAGTGCGGTGTTCACCGGGCGGCCCCTTGGGTATGGCGCAGGGCGGCGGTGCGGGCGAGGCGCAGTGTGGTGGTCTCCGCGTCCGGGCCGACTCCCATGGCCCGCACGTGGTGCTGATGGAAGAGCGAGCGGGCGACGCTGAGCGGATCGCGCTGCTTTGCGAGGACCTTGCGGTATTCGCGGACGGCGCGAGCACGCGCGGCCCACTTCTGCGCCAGCTCACCGCCCCCGAGTCGCCGCACGGAGTCCGGACCGGCGACGGCGAGGTGGAGTACCTCGTCGCGCAGGCCCCGGTCCAGACGTCCGTGCTCGTGCGGGACGTGCTTGATCAGCCATCGCATCCCGCGGTCGGCCGTAGGAGCGAGGAGCCGGGCCAGGTCGAGGACGCTCGCGGCGGCCAGAGAATGAAGAGCGGGAGCGTCCGCGTGGGCGGCCAGTCGGATCTGGGCGATGGCGGCGGCAGAGTCCGCGGCGAAGAGCCGGTGCGCGGCATCCATGGCTGTGCCGTGGCCGTAGCGCCCGGTCTGTGGTTGGTAGGTGGCCAGGGTCAGGTCCGACGCCAGGCGGGCCCGATGCAGTGCCTCGGCCCACGTGCTCAGATGCTCGGCCGCCGTCGCATAGGTGCCCTCGGGCAGGTGGAGGAAGAGCGCGAGATGCTGTCCGGCCTCGGGGCGGGCGACCTCCCGCTGTCGGCTGAACCACCACGGCGGTGCCTGGTCGAACTTCGCGATGAGGTGGGGCAGATGCCGGTCCAGGATCTCGTCGTACCGTGCGGGATGCGCGTGCAGGTGGGCGCGTAACACGCGGCCGGAGCCGGTCAGGTGCAAGAGCTGCCGGGGCGTGGGCTGCACCGGACGGGTAGCGGGCGTGAAGCGGGCGGTTGCGGGCCGGGCCCGCTGGAGAGGCAGCAGAATCTCGTGAGCGCGGCCGATCCAGCCGTACGCGTCGGGGTCCGGTGCTTCGTGCAGTTCTACGTGACGGACGTCTTCGACACGCGAGCGCAGCAGGTGCCGGTGGACAGGGTGGGTGAGGTCGAGCGGAAGACCCTGATCGTGTTCCACCAGGGCGACCCTGTCGGGAACATGAAGACGGGTGCGCCAGTCCGCGAAAGCAGTCTCCCACTCGGCAGCCGACGCGGACCGTCCGGGAAGGCCGTCGGCCGCCAGCAGCCAGCGGGCGGGCGCGAGGAGTGTGCGGCGGTAACGCACGCGCGGCAGGTACGGCAGACGGGATGCCGCGCCGAAGTCGAAGGGCTTGTAGACGGCGCACCGCGCCTCCGCGATTTCCGCGAGAAACCGGGCCAGGGGCGGAGTCTGCACCCCGGCCTCCAGCGCGTGCGGGATCCGGATGTCGACCGGGATGCCGGTGGAGACCTGGATGAGGTGGAAGCGGCGTGCCTCTGCGGTGATCGCGAGGTCATCGACATCGATCGTCCGCCGGCCTTCGGTGGGGTGCTCAGCCAGGGGAACGACGAGGTCGAGCAGCGCGGGAGTGCGGGCCACGTTCTCGTTGCGCCGACGGCGCGGGCCGAAGGAGAGCTGCGCGGTGCTCGCACCCGGAACGGTGCTGCGGTACGTGGACGCCCAGGCAGCCTGGTGTGCGGCAGGCAGGAGGTGCATGAAGCGGCCTGCCATGCTGCTCGCGGGGCGCGGGACGCCGGTGATCGCGAGCTGGAACGCGCCGCGCGCCAGGGACGAAGTGGAGGCGGCACGGACCTCGAAGGCAACTTCGGTGCGCTGGGCGAACAGCGGTTCGTCGAGCCCGGCGGCCTTGGCGAGTGCCGTTATCTCCTTGGCGGTGAGGACGAGTTCTTCGCGGCCTTCCATGAGGGTCTCCTGCACAAGCCTCATGACCAGGTCGTCGCGGTCGCCGAGTTGTCCCGGTGCCTTGCCGCGATCCGAGCCGATGTACCCGGCGGGCCAGCCGAGCCCGCTGTCGGCTACGAGGTCGAGGACGGGAATCACAGCGCCGACGCCGTACCGGTCGCGGAAGCGCCGGTGGTAATCGCGCCACTGCCGATGTCCGTAGGGCAGCGGGCTGACCTGGCACAGCGCCGCGACGGCCACCTGAGCCTCCGCGATGACCTGCTCAGGGACTTGGATGTCGCAGTCCAAGGCGGTGTCGATGAGGACCGGGGTCGGGGTGACGTCGGAGAGCGCTGTCATGCGGTCGGTGACACCGCACAGGTCTGCGGCGGGCGCGACGAGCTCACGGCCGGAGAGGTCATCGTGGAGGTCGTACAGCTCACGCGCCAAGTCCCCGATGTGGGGCAGGGAGTGCGCGTCCACTTTCTTCAGCTCGCCGCAGACGTGCTCCAGAGCATCCGGCACGGTCATGGGGGCGCCCAGACTGGTGATGAGGAGGTTCTGTACGACGAGTTCCCAGAGGAGGCCGTCGATCTTCTCTCCGGCTCCGGCGGGGAACCGGTCGGTCAGCTCCTCCCGGAGGTCCTGACAGCGAATCGGCGTGCGGGCGATCTGTAGCGCGGCCTCCACCGGGCGGGAGCACCGGAGCGAGACCTCGACCGGCGCCATGAGGTGCGTGCGACCGTCTACGGGTGGGCCGGAGGCAACGAGACGGTCCCCTCTGGTCTGCGCGGTGTTGTTGGCGACCACGGTCAGGCGGTCCAGCAGAGCGCGATGTTCCTGGAGGCGCCGAACGATGTCGGCGAGCCACTCACCGTCGGCGCGCCGCACCACCTGGCGCTCCGCGCCCCACCTGACACGGGGCGCTGCTCCGGCTGTCACCGATGCCGTGCCGGCGAAGTATCCGAAGGGAGTGGGGCGGTGCTGCCAGCGCAGCAGATAGGAGACCATCGACAGCGCCGTTCGGCGAATCTGGCGCGGCCGGCTCTGCGCACCGCGCGTGATCGCATCGACCGCTTGGGACAGCGCCGGGCTTGCGGCGCGGACGGTGTTGCGTACGTCCTGGTGCTGCCAGACCCTCCCCAGCCACGCCCGCAGGACGAGTGGGGCGTGGGGATCGAGCGCGTGCGGAACGTCTGCCGGACCCGGACGGGTCGTGGCACGCAGCAGAGCCACGCCCTGCCACCGATAGTGAACGACGTCGTGGGAGGCCATGGCGGAGCCCTTTCCTTTCCAGTGGTCAGGAACAGCACAGGAGGTGGGGCTGGGGGCGCCGGGCGGGGAATGCCCGGCGCCGTCCAGCCCGGGGCCTGGGTCAGGCCGGGTCCTCGATGAACGAGGAACACGCGGAGGCGCCGCCCGAGCAGGTGTTGCCGCAACCGTCACCCGTTTGGCACATCAGCTTTCCGTGCGGGTGCGCGGCCACGACCACCTTGACGTCGAGCGGCGCGAAGTCGTCCTCCGCGAAGACCACCGGCGGCGACTCGACCATGGCGGTAGCGGTACTCATGTCGATCACTCTCCTTGCTGGGGTGGAGTGGTGCATGACGGCCTGACGCCCCTCGGCTATGCCGAGGGCCAGGACAGAGAGATGCGGCTGTGGGTCTTGTCGATGATCCGGTCCCCGGCGATCTGTGCCTCAGGGGTGCCGGCCGGGTAGACCCGGATGTCCGGGCCGGGGCCGCCGCGACGAACGCGTTCCCACTCGCGCAGATGTCCGGCGATCTTCTCGGCGAACGCTTGCGCGTCGGGGCCGAGGGCGTGCACGGCGAACTCGACGTGCTTGTTGTCCTCGGTGCGGCGAGTGGTGAGGTAGGCGAAGGTGCCGTCTTCCACCGCGGCGAGCGAGAATCCCTTGTTGGCGGGTGCGACGATGCCCGTGTCCAGGTCAGGGTCCACCGCCATGGTGCAAAAGCCCGGAAGCGTGATCGCCAGGTGCATCTGGAGCGTGTCCAGCAGTTCGCTGACCCCGATCGTCACGCCCGTCCACCGCTCGACGCGTGGTGTGCGCACGGCGTTGTCGAGCGCGCTCGGCTCGGCCGGGAGCCCGTCGTCGAAGCGAAGACCGATCTCTGGTGTGCCGGTGACGAGCAGCAGCTCCTCCCGGTGCGCGGACGAGCCCTGCATGGGAACGAATCCGCAGATCTTCGCGGACTCGCTCTCCAGGTGTCCCCCGGAACGGACCAGGGCCACCGAGCGCGTCAGCCCTCGCATCCGCAGCGGCACCACCAGCCGACCGCCCGGCTTGAGCTGGTCGAACCAGGCCGGCGGGATGTCCCAGGCCCCCGCGGTGACCACGATGACGTCGACCGACCCCGGGCTCTCGATGGGCTCGGTCGCATCCGCGGTGACAACACGGATTCGCTCATAGCCGTTCTCGACAAGCAGGCGCGCGGCCCGCTCGGTGACGTCCGGGTCAATGTCCACGGTCGTCACCGACCCGTCCTCGCCCGCGAGTTCCGCGAGGTAGGCGGCGTTGAGCCCGCCGGACCCGATCTCCAGCACCCGCATACCGGGGCAGATCTTGGCCTGCTCCAGCATGAGCGCCTGGATCTGAGGAGCGGAGACCGAGCTGAGCTGGACTCCGTGCTCGTCGGTCTTCGTGATCCACGCCGTGTAGGGCTCGTACGCCTTGTCCAAAGACGCGTCCAGAGTGAAGAGATGACGAGGAACCTTGCGCATCACGGCCTCGACCTCGGGCGAGACGATCACGCCGTCCTTGAGGAGTTGATCCACCACCTGATCACGCAGCTGAGCAGCGCGGTCGCCGTCGACGGTTGCATTAGTCATGAAGGGAACTGCCCTCTTTCTTGGGGTGTTCGGTCGCGCTGGACGCTATCCGTGGTGCTTGTGTTCCGCGGCTGCTTACACGCTGCTGGCCAGGGACTCTCCCGAGCCCATCCGAGAAGAGCCACCTGCGGACGCTGCCGGATCGTCATGGAGGAGTGGAACGTGGTCACGAGGCGTCATCCCCCATCAGGTCGAGAATCGCGAGGATGGCGACGGCGAACCGGCGCAGGTGGACAACGGCGTGGTCCGCCTCCGGCCGCTCGTCACGAAGGGCGATCAGCCGCAGGAGTTCATCCGTTGGGTACATCGCGACGCGGTGGGGCGCGACCTGCAAGAGCTGCGTCGTCGCCCTGCGAAACCTGTCGCTGATCCGCGCGGCTTCCTCGGGAGGCGGGGAGGCCGTCCCTGACCACCGAGGCCGCAGCGGTTGAGGTAGGCCGAAACGGACCAACAGGTCATCTGTCCAGTGGACGCGGCCCGTCGGAGCACTCTGAGTCTGGCCTCCGAGGACCTCCTCCAAAGTGTCGTACAGGTCCTCACTGATTCCCTCGTTCGCCAACGAGCGGGACAGGGAGAAGGTGAGCCTGCGCATCGTCTCCTCCTCGGAAGAGACCGGCCGGCCGAGCAGCTCGACAGCGAAGGCATTGTCCACTGCGATCATCACGGCCTCCCCGTAGGAAGCCGGAACGTGCACCACGTCGTCTTGCCATCGACGCTGACACCCCAGTCGTGCGCGAGTACGGCGACGAGGAACAAGCCGCGCCCGTTCTCATCGGTCTCGGTGGTGGAGCACAACTGCGCCGGGGCAGGGTTGTCATCAGAGACTTCGATGCGCAGTTCAAGGGCCGAGCGCGTCACCCTGAGCCCAATACGCTGCCCGTAGCCGTACTGGACAGCGTTGGTCACGAGTTCGGAGACCGCGAGTATGGCGCTGTCCACACACTCGGCCAGACCCCAGCAGCGCAGGTGATCTGCGGTGATCCGCCTCATTTCCGCCACCCGGGACTCTGCTGGGAGAAAGCCCGTCTCGAAGCCGAGCGGGGTCGCCTCGCCAGCCGCTGAGGCGACCGTTGTTCCGGCGGTAGTACGGGTCATCATGGCTCCTCCAGCGCCCTGCCCTTGATTCCCCCAGGGGAACGACTTGGATTGCCCGGAGGTGGTCCGAACCCAGGTCGGTGTGGGGAGAGCCAAGATTCCCGCTGTCGGGCGGACATCGCCATGTCACGTCGGGTGTCACTTCGCGCGTGGCCGGGTGACACGGGTATCACCGACGCGTCATTTGGAGCCCACATCCGCCCGAGATCGCTTTCGCGTAGGCGAGTTGGGCGATAGTGGTGCGGGGAGGGCCGCGCGAACTGCGTGCCCGCTTGCGATCAGTGGCCAGGAGAGGAACCACGGTGAAGTTGAAAGCAAGGACGCTGCTCCAACTTCTCGTATGGGAGCGGGGATGGACGTACGACTCGTTCAGACGCGCCTACGAACAGGCCGCCCGGGAGCTTGCAGCCGCCGCGAGCGAGCCACCCTCCACCGCGACCGTGGAAGAGCAGACCTTCCGGCGATGGACGGCGGGCCGTGTGAAAGGGCTCCCGAATCAGCCGGCTCCGCGGGTACTGGAGCACCTGTTCGGCTACCCCGTCGCTCAGCTCTTGGGGCCGCCGGTGGAGACGCCTCCGGCTCCACCCCACCAGCACGTATTTGCGCTCAATGAAAGTGAACTTGCGATGACTGCTCGGGACGCAGCGGCACACGCCAGCGGCGCCGCCTCCCTCAACGTGCCGGACATGACGCTCGACCAGCTCGAAGACGACGTCATTGCCCTGGCTCGCGACTACAACCGCACCTCTCCTGTCGAGGTGTACCGCCGGGCAAAGGAACTCCTGGGTATTGCGCAGTCCCTGCTGGAGCGGACGGAAGTGCCCCGGCAAAAGCAGCGCGGGTATCTCGCCTCCGGCCAGTCAGCCGCTCTTCTTTCGGCAATCTGCTTCGACTTGGGGTCCCTGCCCACCGCCGTATCGCTCTCACGTACAGCGGCTCTCTACGGACAGGTAATCGAGCACGGTCCCCTCCAGGCATACGCTCACGGCGCACTCGCCTTCCTCGCCTACTGGGGAGGCCGGCCTGCGGAGTCGGCCCGGCTCATCCGCACAGCACAGCGATTCGGCGGGCTCGGCGACACCGCTCGAATCCGCCTCTCCGTCATCGAGGGGCGTTCCTACGGCCACCTGGGCAACCAACCGGCCGCAGAGCGCGCCATGCGTAATGCCCTGGACCAGAGCACGGGGACACGCGACGAACTCCACGACGATGTCGGTGGCGAGTTCGGCTTCCCGAGTGATCGAGTCGCGATGAGCAACGCCACCACATACCTTCTGCTCCGCGACGCCGAAGGAGCCGAGGAGGCAGCGACCACCACCCTGGGGCTGCTGGCGAACAGGCCCGAGGACCAGCGACCGATCCTCACCTCGGCTCAGGCTTCGGTCGACCTTGCCCGCGCCCGGCTGCTCCGTGGCGAACTCGCCGGGGCCCACGAGGCTCTGGAGCCCGTCTTCTCCGTGCCCGCAGTGTGGCGGGGCGCCGGAATTCTGGAGCGGCTGGCGGCGGTCCGAGCCGAACTCTGCCGCCCCCACTTCAATGGTGCGGCCGAGACGAACGCGCTGGGCGAGCGGATCGAAGAGTTCACCGCCGCTGCCACCGCGCAGACGCTCGGCCCCGGCGCGCCGCTGGCTCTCGAAGCCTGACCTCAGCCGGTCACCTTGGCCAGTATCTCCGTCTCCTTTGCCACCGAGATCCCGTGCTCAGCCCAGCGGGGATGTTCGACCGGCGTTCCACCAGTACGCAACCATTCCCACGTATCGGCGACGGTCTCTTCGAGCGGGCGGCATCGCAGTCCGGCTCGCTGGGCCCGCGTGGAGTCGATCCTCCATACGCCGGCGTGGGTACGCCACAGCGGTAGCTCGGTCCACTGCTGTATTCCGTGGTCCACAAGTAGGTCATCGCGGGCCCAGACAAGGTGCCCCGAGCCGCCGGTCACCTTCAGACAAGCGTTGAGAAGGCCGCCCATCGTCCCGTGACCGATAGGAGCCGTGACGTTGTACGCACCACCATCAGAAACCTGCGACTGATCGAGAGCGAACGCCGCCACATCACGGACGTCCACAGGCTGGATCCCCTTGTCCGGGGCTCCAGGCGCGAGAATCGCACCACCCCTCTTCGCCCGGCCCAGCCACCACGGCAGTCGGCCGATGTATTCGCCCGGACCCAGAATGACCCCCGGGCGCAGGACCGAGACCCGCTCGGCTCCGAAAGCTTCCAGAGCCGCTCGCTCGGCACCCGCTTTCTGCCGCCCGTAGTACCAATCCGGCCCCTCCCAGCCGGGGGGCAGGCGACCGTAGTCGACGTCCGCGTCCGCCGGACCGTCCAGCACCTCCGAGGTCTCCGTCAGCGGCTCGCTCGGCCAGCCCCGGTAGGCGTTCACCGTGGAGACGTAGATGTACTTTCCTGCCACCGGTTCCAGAGCTTTCGCCCCCGCCAGCACGTCACGGGGAGCCAGCTCGGAGGCAGAAGTGTCAATCACCGCGTCCCACGGTCCATGCGCCGCCAGGGCCGCCAGATCCTCCGAAACGGTGCGGTCCCCGTGGATCTCCGTCACCCCGTCCGGGGCAGAGCCGGAGCGTCCTCGGTTGAAGGCAGAAACCTCCCATCCCCGACCGAGCGCCGCCTGAGCGACTGCCCGGCCCAAGAACCACGTTCCGCCCAGCACAAGAATCCTCATGCCTCCGCATCCTGCCTGGAACGCCCTCACAAGCGCTACGGCGACGGGGCGGTGGGGAATGTCTCTGATCCGTCGGGGTCTTGGTGTGTCACGTCGGCTGTCCGATGCCGGTCGGCGTACGCACTCGTCGGCGGCGGTTCCACGACGTGCCCCTCGTTGTCCGGGAGTGATGGACACGGTCGAAGGTCATAGAGTTCAGCCCGCAGCTACGCTGCGGATGTTTCCTCGACGACCCAGGACAGGTACGGCTCTGACCCACCCGTCACGGGAAGGGTGATCCACTCCGGAACGTCGTAGGTGGTGTTTCTGCGCGACCCAGGACTCAGGAGCTGGGAGCCGCTCAGAGGGCTTTTGAAGTAGGCGGATTGCACTGTATCTCCTAGTAGGTTCCTCGCCAGGCGGGTGTGGTCTCGTCCGTTATGCGCTTGGCGAGGTTGTCAATCGAGGCGATGTGGATCACCGCTTCGGAGCTGGCAATGAGGGTCTCGTAGTCGCGGGCGAGGCGGCGGTGCATCATGATCCAACCGATACTCCGCTCGACCACCCAGCGCCTTTTCAGGACGTGGAACCCACGGGTATCCGGGTTTCTGTTGACGACTTCCACATCGATTCCGAGGCTGGCACCGTGCTCGACGACGGTGTTCTTGAAGCCGGTGTCGACCCAGCTCTTGGAGATGGTCGGGTACTTCTCCTTCGCCTGGTCGAGGAGGCGTATTCCCAGAGCATTCTCCGAGAGGCCGGGGGCGGTGACGGTCACGGCAAGGATGAGGCCGATCGTGTCGGTGATGATGCCGCGCTTCCTGCCGACAATCTTCTTGGCTGCATCCGTTCCCTGGCTGGTCAGAGGCACGTTACTGGAGGTCTTCACGCTCTGGGTGTCGATCACGGAGGCGGTCGGCTCGATCAGGGCCCATCGGGCGTCGGACAGGCCGCTGGGGTACGGCTTGCGCTCGCTCACGGCGTAGCGTGATCACGGGTGAGCCGGAGGGCTCGGCTCCGCTGTTCATCAGGCGATTCCGTGGCATCTTCAACCAGACGGACTTCCGGGTGCAGAAGCGAACGAGGCGGATGGCCGAGCGCCCGTCCCGGAGAAGGTCATTCGCCGCCTACGGGATGAAAGCCCTCAGAGTGGGGCAGGGACGAGAGCCGCATATGGGTCCTGAACTGCATAAACGCCCTCTCAGATGCGGCGGAGTACCTCAGTCCGCTGGCTCAACCTCTCGGATCGCCCCTCCCCCAACATCCAGGGCGCGGCGGCTCTTCGCGAGGCTGGGTTGGCGGGTCAGAGAGCTGCGAAGCCGCCCGAGCAGTACCAGGAGCTGTTGGCCAGCGCCCAGTACGTAGCCGTCTTCCAGTGGTTACGGCGTACAGCGCTCTCGCTGAGCGCGCGTTCTTTGGCGTAGTCACGCACCCCCTCGGCTCCCGCCACATCGAAGAGCTGTTGCAGCACATAGGCGAGTCCCGCCAGCTCGTCGCTGGCCTGGGCGGCATACAGGCGGTCGAGTCGGAAGGTATTGAAGTGGTGCCGAACGCGGGCGGCCAGACATGTCGACCACTCCCCCGACGGTCTGACGCAGAACCGTAGCGCCGCCAACCCCTCCTCCAGTACCTCAGCGGACAGCCACGTCTCTTGGTCTATGTCGTCGAAGTACGGGTGCAGAGTCTGCTCTTCAGCGGTGGCCGGCGCCGCGCTCGTCTTCGTCTTGTTGCAGTCACTGCACGCCGGCACCAAGTTCGAGGGGATCACAGCGAGGTAGGGGTAAGCGGACTTCGGCAGGTGATGATCGAGAGTGGTCACGGTGCCGTGCCCGCACAGGGGGCAACGGCGGGCAGCCAGCTTCAACTCGTCATACACCCGCCTGCCCGGCGCGCCCCGGCTCGCCATCGAGTTCGTGTAGACCTTCGTGAGGTCCTCTGCTGCCGTCGGCTCCCCCTTCGTCGGCCCGAAGTCCGTCGAGCTCAGCGTGTGGAGCGTCGCCGCTGCAGCGCTTTGTTCGTAGCGCTCTGCGGCGAGGACTACGACGGTTTCAAGCGATTCCAGACGGGCCTTGAGGAGAGGATCTCTGCTGCGGCTTATACAGGTGCGGTAGGTGTCACGCGGGGTGTGGGAAGGTTTTCCCAGCGGCCACATCAGCAGCCCTCCTCCTGGTCCCGCCGGTCCCGGATCGCAATCATGGAGCGGAGCAGGGCGCGTGCCTCACCGCCGAGCTGCCCGCCAAACCTGTCAACGATCTGCTGGTAGTCCAGGCGCCTGGCCACGGCCTCTTCCAGCTCGCGGTGAAAGCCTGAGCGGGTGACCTCCAGGCCGAAGACCTCACGTGTGAGCACGCCGACGTTCTCCCCGAAGGTCTCCACATCCGGTCTATCTGCCACGAGCGCGGTCCCGGAGCGGCGTAGCACCGATACGCAGGAGCGGGGGGTTTCCTGCAGCACCACAGGTGAGTGGGTAGCGATGATGGCGACGCCGTTGCGGTTGGTGAGGAGGTCGGAGACGGCCCGGATGAACGCGGACAGCAGTGGTGGGTGCAGGTGTGTCTCCGGCTCATCGATCAGCACCAGGGAGCGTTCGGTGACGCGGCGGACCAGGTGGGTTATCGCCAGCAAGACGATCTTGTGTCCGGAACTCATCCGACTGAAGCTGCGCGCCATGGATGTCCTGTCGGCCGCTTTGAGCGCCTCCCCGATCTCAATCGAGTCGGGGTTGTAGGGCGCTTCTCCCATCGCGAAGGGCTTGATGAGGTAGACCAGAGAGTCGAACCCCATGGTCTCCAAAGCCGTGATCCATCGGCGCAGAAGTTCACCGTTCAGGTCTGCGAGCACCTCCACGTACTCGTTCGCAAGCTGGTGAGGCTCCTTGAAAATAGGGGTGCTGTTCTCCATCTCCCCTGAAGGTTCCTGGCTGAGGCTCACATACGTGTGCGGGACGACGGAGTCTGGCTCGACGGCGGTGAATGGATCGAACGCACTGAAGCTCACTGACACCATGTTTGTGAACAGCTGCTCGTCGTCAGCGATGTTGGTGACCACTCCCCCGGTCCCGTCCCCGAGGCCGACAGCAGCCCTCGCGAAAGCCCGCAGCAGATGCGTCTTCCCGACACCGTTGCTGCCGATGAGGGCGTGGATGTTGGTCGGGGGCGTGGACTCCGGAGTCACATCGAAGCGCAGACGCACAGACGGCTCCGTGTCTGTGCCGCCGGTAGGCGCGTCAAAGGTGAACCGGAACGGAGTAAGTCGTGCCCCGCCATGCGCGATGCGGTGGAACTGCGCAACCACAGTCGTGAGCGTGACGGACCGCAGGAGGGACCTGTTCAGCACCTCCTCCCCCATAGCCCCTTCCAGCAGAGTCGGGCTGTAGGCGACATCGCACAGAGCCGTCAGTATCTGTGTCCGTGCTGTGGGGCCGAGGGCCTGGAGGCCCTCGTAGTAGCCGTCGTCCTGGCCGAGAGAGAAGAACCTTTCGGAGTCCAGCGCATCGAAGCTCAGCGGCAGTTCGGGCCGCCCGCTGTCCAGACCGAACTGACCGATGCCCACCTGGCCGATCGTGTAAGTTTCGCCGTCGCTTGTTCGAACGACCAGGAGGTAGGTCGTCTTGAAGCCGAAGTCATCCCAGCTGTCAGAGAACAGGTAGTACCCCCGCTGCGACGGCACGGGAGAAAAGTACGGTCGCACCTCGAACTGCATCGGGCCGCCCCTCCCTTTGCGGGGACGACGCCCCGCTCTCCAGCACCGAATTATGACAGTGTGCCGGTCAAGTGTGGTTCGACGCAGCAGCCTCGCCCCCGTCGCTGTCGGCGCACCCCAAGACCGTATTGTCGAGTAGCACATCGTGAGGGCCGACCGTCGATGCGTTAGCTGCCACTCCCCCGTCCTGCTCCCGCTCGCGCTCATCCCAGCTCAGCCTCTTAAGCCACCCACTCGACCGTAACCCTGTCCAAGATTGGTGTTCGATCCCCTTGGTACCGAGCCGGGGCTATCGTGAGGGACTTCAGAACGCACTCCAGCAGCATCCGCCGGTCCGGCATCATCGATTCTTCCCAGGCTTCCATCAGCGCCTGCCCATCGGCGAAGAACAAGGAGAGGTCGGCCTGCTGAGCAAGCTCTCCGGCTTCGCGTTCCAGCAAGTCGATGACCGACGTCTGTTCTGCTGACAGCTTCTTGAAGCGGATCTCTGAGAGAGAACCGTCGACGTAGTAGTCGTGCTCCAGTTTGTCGCGCCGGGCACCGGCGGCGTCCAGGGCGGCGATGACGTCCTTCCTGCGCTCCTCACGTTCCGTATCGTGCAGGACTGCCCAGCGCCGGACGATCGCGTCGAGGCCGGGGTCTCCGTATTCGAGCGCGGACACGTGGCTCAGCCACATGGCCTCGACCGCCGCGTCCATGCGCTCGGCACGGACCACAACGCCCGCACACTCCTCATTGCCGTACATGCTCCTCGTACGGCACCGGTAGTGGCGGCCTCGGTTACCACCGCTCCCAACCATCGGGCCGGCACAGTACGGGCAGGTGAAGATGCCGCCCAAGAAAGTCGTGTGGGGGCGCTTCCCCCGCGCCCCTCCGCCCATCCGCGTGACCCTGGAATCGATCGCTGCGAGGATGCGCAGCCTCTCCCCCGGCGTCACGACCCCCTCGCCCACGACGACGGGATTCCCCTTCGCGTCCCTGACCGGCTCCTCCGTCGATGTCCAGACATCCAGCGGCTGGCCGAACTCGTCGTGCAACCGCTGCTTCGCGGGCAAGAGGCCGGCCCATGCCGCCGACCTGACCATGCGTGTGACGGCCCGTGAATCCCAGCGGAAGCCATCCCTGGTCCGGACGCCGTTCTGGTTGAGTTCCTGGGCCACTTTCATCGCCGACCGCCCCTTGAGCAGCTCGTCCGCGGCGTAGCGGGCATGGGGGTATTCGGCTGGATGCCGCTCGATGTGATCCGAACCTTTCGGTGACACGACGCCATAGGGCGTCCTTCCGCCCGACCACTTTCCCGCCGTGCGTGCTGCCGCTTTGCCGGTGGTCACTCGAAGCGTCAGGTCCCTGATCTCATCCCGGGCACGCTCGGCCAGGATGGCGAAGACGATGCGGGTGCCGGGCTGGCTGGAGTCCAGATTCTCCTGAAGCACATAGAGACGTGCCCGGCGACGGTCGAACTCATCGAGCGCGCCACCGATGGCTGCCATGCCACGGCGATCGAACCGGTCTGTCTTCCAGACCGCGAGCGTCTTGACCTCGCCGGCGATCACTGCAGCCATCGCGCCTTCGAGCTCCGCACGGCGCACGTGTGCCTTGGAGGCGCTCCGCTGCTCCAGCCAGACCTTGCGAACGGTCAGCCCCTGCCGGTCCATCTCACGACGCAGGTCCCGCGCATGCTGCTTGAGGGTCTCGACCGTTTCCCGCTTCTTGCTGCGACGGATGTACAGATCGACAAGGTCTCCCGGACCCTTCCCCCGCAGCTCCTGGGGAGTCGCCTCCCGGAACTCTTCCGCCACTTCTTTCTCGCTCATAGTCCCCTCCTACACACAGATCCCGGCCTCTCCAAACGGCATCTGTGCAGGTGAGGGCTGAGCTGTATGAGACGGCGCTCTCCCAGGCCAGCGAGATGAACCGCTCGATGCGGCCCAGGTCCAGGTCGCCGCCGAGCGGGGCGGCGATCAGCGCGTGATCGACGTTCGCCGCCAGGACCTGGCCTTCGGAGCGCTTCGAGGACGTCGAGCGCACGAAAGCCGTACGACGAGGCAGCAGCGTCCGCACATACCGAGGGTCACAGCCCTCGGGATCGACGGCGGCCCAGTCCCCCGTACACACGACCCTCATCGGATCGCGCGGCACGACGAACTCGGTATCCGCCTGCACCACACCGGCAGGCGTGACGACATCGCACTGCCCGCGATCGACACGGACGACACGGCCGGGCAGCAGCCCCTGCTCGGCGTACGGCGCGAACACGGCATCCCAGTCCGCATCCCAGCCGTACGAAGTCAGCAGATGCGCGGAGGACGAAGACGAGCCCGGAAAGGAGGAGAGAGAGGAAGCGGAAGAAGAAGAGGAAGACAAGGGTGACCCTTCACAGGGCGGCCCCGACTGCACGTTCCACTGCCCAACTGCGCGCACATGGACGCGAAGGAAATAAGCAGGTCAGCCGGTGGCCACGGAGGTGGACTTGATGAACTTCCGGATGCGGGCAGCGCCCATCTCGACAACAGCCATCGGTCACACCTCCCAGGTCTCTCTCAACGCCTCAGCAACGGCGAACAGCCGCCGCACGAACAAGGGCGACCGTAGCCGCCCGCCCTGGCACGCGCCACCGCTTTTCCACCCGCGCCCGCGCCGAACGGAACCTCACGCCACCAGGCAGACATCGCCCCGCCTGCCAGCCGGGCGCCCCTTGACCCCAAGCACGGGCCTGCGATGGCTCACCAAGATCCCCGACCCGGTGGTGAATTCCACCAACTGATAACTCAGGACACAGTCCACTGAGGTTCCGCGCATCACACGCTCCGCCGAGGGAAGCGATTCCAGAAGCTCCCACGACGTCGAGACGAGCTGGAAAATTCCTACGTCAGGAAGACCGGCCAGCCGAAATCGCAGGCGCACCTCCGGCACCGGCCCCCGTCCTGCCTTTGCCGCCGCCTTGCGCTCCTCGACGGTGGCAGGACAGCCACACGGACCCCCCTCGACACCCGTGGAGTCAAGAAGATTGGCTCCATCGCAGACGTGGAACACCTCACCGGCGGCCCGCATCACCATCCGCACAGACACGGGCTGCCCGCCCGTCAGAACCACAGAGATCGATTCACATCGCGTGAGCACTTCATAACCCCGGCCGGCACCCTGGCCCGTCAGCTCCGGCTGCCCCCCGTACAACCCCGCGAGAGCATCAGCCACGTCACGGTCCCCTGTGGTGATCCGCCAAGACGACACCGCGACCGGCCTGCCGTCGACCTGTCGGCCAACCTGGAAATGCCCGACCGGAGAGCCCGCGGTATCGAGCAGCAGGATGGCGTCTCCTACCTCAGTCCCGTGCTTCGCGCTGTGATCCATGGCCTCTCTCCGGTCGAACAGCAGACAGGAGCCATGAGGATCCGCAGCATCTCCCGTTTGGTGAGACCGGATTTCCGTTGTATGCAGCGGGGGCGGGCCAGCTGCGCGGACGGCATGTAGGTCAAGTACAAGGCGACCGCGCGGGGCGGGCTCGCGGTGAACGTGATTGAGTGCTGAGCGCGCGACCTCTGACCAGGTGATTCGCGTCTTTCAGCTCTGTCACGGGCTTGCCCTTCTGTACGGGGCGAATGTCCCTCGGAAGTCCCTGTGACAGAGCTGAAAGTCCCTGAAAAGTCCCTGGGATGTCCCTGGCGGACCGGTCGGTGACCTGGACGCCAGCGGGACGAACGGCGCTTGGTGAGTCCCCTCCGCTCCACCGCCGGGGCTCTGGTCGGCACATTTCGAGCTGCCCGGAGACTGGCGGCCCAGCACCCGCGCTAGACGGGGAGCCTCTGACCTACGCATTACGAGCACGTTAGGGCTCATGCTGCGAGCATCCTTCAACTGGTCGCGCAGCGCCGCCGTCTGATGCCCGCATCGTGTCGCTCGGCCAGGAGCTTCTCCTCCTCGTCGAGTTCAGCCCGACGAGCCGCGACGCGTTCGGCGATCTCGTTGATCTCCGTCCTCCCGCGAGCCAACGAACCCGTACGCCTCCGCGACCTGGAAACGGACAGACCGGCCTTGACCGCCACCTGACGATCAAGGCCCCAGACTGCCCACGACCAGACCGAGCACCCTCCCGAACGATCACGCCACCCCGATGACCTGCGACTTCAAGATGGCGCGGCTTCAATCACATCACCGCCGCCCTCGACCGGCTCGCACTCCTGCCGGACCCCGGCTGACCAGCGAATTCACCCGTCCCTACGAAAGACCCCTCCAGTCGGAGCAGTGGAACCCGGCATCCACCCGAGACGACACTCGGGCCCCCGGCCTACCCCACCTCGGTCCACGGCACGAAGACGAGCCACCGACTCCCTCGGCGGCTCGTCATGAAACTTCGAGGTTAGAGGTCGTTCTCTTTCCGAACCCCATGTGCGGTTTCTGCTGGTCAGGCATGAGGTAGCGGCTGGCGCCGAAGTCTCGCTCCGTCACCGACCGAGATGTCATCGGATGTCATGCGGGTTGGGAGTCCCAGAATCGGTTGAGTACCTCCGCGCCCCGGTCAGGGTCCTGGAGCATCCAGTAGTGGGTGAGGTGGTCCAGTTCCACTGCCAGTGCTCCGGTTCGCGCGGCCATGTCCAGGTCCATCGCGGGCTGTGCCATGGGATCGCCGGTCGGGATCAGGACGAGCCCCGGCGCCTGAGCGGGGCGGTCGAAGTCCTTGCCCCAGTCGGTGTGGAAGTTGGGCCAGGCCGAGCGGTAGAGCGTCAGGATGGCGGTGCTCATCTCCTCGTCGTGGACGGTGTCGACTTCTGCCGCCAGTTCGGCGCTCATCCCCCGGGGGCGGAGGAAGTCGCCGAAGCTAGGGCTGCCGGGGGCCTGGGTGCGCAGCGACGCGAGCAGCTCCTCGCCCTCCGGGCTCTTCTGGAAGAGGGTGGCCGCCTCGTGCCACTGATAGTCGGGGTGCCAGCCGTGTGCGACGTCGGACACCCAGCTGCGTACCGGAACGTCGTAGGCGGAGACGATCCGCATCACCAGGTGCGCGCCCCAGTCGTGGCCCACGAGATCGACGGGCTCACCGAGGGCGCGCAGCTCCTTCGCCAGCCAGCCGGCATACGCCTCCTTGCCGTCCAGGTGAGCCGGGCGAGGGCTGCCGAATCCGGGCAGCCGCAGGGTCGTGGCGGGGCGGTCGATCCGCCCCCGGAGATCGTTCCAGAGGGAGGGCGTCTCGGGTATTCCATGGATGAACACAACGGTCATGACCGCTCCTGACGAGGCGAAGTGGATTAGTTATCCATTTCACCGTAGCACCCACCTGATAGGTTATCCACATAGGTATGCGAAGGGAGGGATCATGAGGTCGGATGCCGCACGCAACAGGCAGAGGATCTTCGATGAGGCTCGCGGCGCCGTCATCGGCGGGGAGACTGCGCTCACCCTCAACGAGCTCGCGCGCAGGGCGGGCGTGGGGGTCGGGACGGTTTATCGGGTCTTTCCCACGCAGCGGGCCATGCGGGAGTCCGTCCTGGAAGAAGCGGTCCGAGAGCTCATCGATGCGGCGGCCGTAGCGGGCGGATATCCCGAGCCCGCCAACGCACTCGTCGACTTCCTCCGCACGGCGCTGCTGACCGCTCTGGCGCGACCGGGCCTCACCGACGTTCTGATCACCGGGTCCGACGAGACTGAGTCCCTGCACCGGGCCAAGGGAGAGCTGGTCGAGGTCACCTCCGACCTGCTCGCACGCATCCGCCCTGTCCCTGCCCTCACCGGCGAAAACCTGCTCAAGCTCCTGTGCGGCCTGATCCACGCCGTCAGCGAGCACCCGGCGGAGCGGCAGGGGACTGCGATCGACAACTACCTCGACATCCTCCGGGCCGGCCTCGCACCCGCCCCCTGACGACCGGGCTCTGGGTGCGGGCGAGACCCGGACTCGGATGCTGTGCCGGAGGCTGCATCGTGCCGCTCGTCATGCAGCCCTCCTTGACCGGCCCGCTGCGGTGTCGCGTACGTCCGGGGCCGTGTCGCGGTCAGGCGTCTTCGTCGATCATTTCGATCAGCTCGATGGCCGACCCACGTGGGCGCAGGCCGAGGGCGCGCACCAGCTGGCACATAGCGTCACTTAATGTCAATATGGCACTGAGTGAATGTGATGGTGAAAGGGGGGCGAAAAGATGACTGACGACGTGGCATCGACCGAACGCAGCCGTGGAGGGATGAGTGAGCAGCGGCGCCGTCGCGTACGTCTGGAGATCTCGCGGGAGGCGGCACGCCTGTTCTGGGCGCAGGGCGTCGACGGCACGAGCGGTGACCAGATCGCGGAGGCGGTGGGTCTGTCGACCCGCACCATCTGGCGTCATTTCCGTAGCAAGGAGAGCTGCGCGGAGCCGATCGTCGCGCATAGCGTGGAGTGGGAACTGGCCACTCTGCGCAGTTGGCCGCCGCACCGCTCTCTGGAGGAGCATTTCGCCACGGAGGCGAAGCGGTTGGTC
The DNA here is from genome assembly GCF_035917675.1 of Streptomyces sp. NBC_01775. NCBI lineage: Bacteria > Bacillati > Actinomycetota > Actinomycetes > Kitasatosporales > Streptomycetaceae > Streptomyces > Streptomyces sp. NBC_01775. The sequence goes on from NZ_CP109104.1 coordinate 2,155,365, forward strand.
GGCGAGATCAGCCCGTCGGAGCAGGCCGATGCCGGGCTGGGCGTCAAGATGATTCGCTTGGCCGAGACCGAACCGGCCCTGCGCACGGCCTGGCTGATGGCCTGCGACCAGGTGGAACACGAACTGGCCGGGGTCATCGCGACTCGCCTCGGAGTCACGCCCGACGCCCTTGAGGTACGTCTGCACGCCGCAGCCACCTCGGCCGCCCTGCGAGTCATCAACGAGTACGTCGGAGCCGGCCTTCTGGACGGCACCGATCCGCGGAAGCTCGGTGACGAGAGTTTCACCTTCATCGCGGACGCTGTCCGCTCGGCCACCGGGGGCGCCGTGGGCGACCCGGTCCACACCGACACGGAGCCCGCCGGGCCGGACGAGTGCGCCGCCGATCGACAAGAGTAAGCGGTGCCCCCTGAGCGGCACACTCCGATGGACTCAGCCACAGAGGCAGGAGGGGACCCGGCCGCTGCTGCACGCACCGTGTACGCCGCGCAACCGCCGATCTCCCAGGGCACGACAACGCCGTAGCGCCCATATGAACTCTGTGGCCCCAGGGCGCCATTTCGGCCAGTCCGACGAAGACCCCTGCTCTCCATCCCGGATACAGCGGCCGGTGGCGCCTGACCCTGCCCGGCGCCCTGGACCCGGGGAGCGCTTCTCCCCCGGCGACGAACAGGACCTTCGACAAGCCCTACCTTCCCAGTTCAGAGGCGCTCCCCGGCTATCTGATCACCCGTCGGACGGCCCCCTTGGTGAAAGCCCGAGGTCAACGTGGCCAATGTCCGACGACCCGATGCCGTTCCCCCGGCGGGACCGTCGGCACCCCGGGATGCTCCGGTTCCACGCCTCACACGGGCCTGGAACCGGCGTCGGCACTCCCGCTGGGGAGCGGCGTGGCGGCGAAGACGCAGTCCGGGTCGACCGCAGACTTCACGGCGAGCAAACGCTCGGTGTTCGGCCCGTAGGACTCCGCAACCTGGTCGGGAGTCTCCGGCCCCAGGAAGTTCACGTAGCCGCCCGGCAACGAAAACGGCTCAAGCGCCGCGTGCAGCTCTTCCAGCCAGCGCAGGTGCGGGGACCTACCATCGCCGGCTCCGGCGTTGCCCTTGCTTCCGCCCTGCCACAATGAGATCAGCTCGACCATCAGGTGCGGTTCGCGTCGGCTGAAAGCCGTCGAGCCGAGGGGTAGGCGGGCGGCGGCACCATGGAACTGATGCCACACGATCGCGGAAAACGGTGAGGTGAACTCCCGTGCAGCCCGGGCTAGGACGGTCGTCATGGAGCCGGAGATGCTCCGGACGGTGCGCGTGCGAATTGCGCCCATCCGCCCGGGTGGGAACATGGCGTCCGTCGCGGCCAACGCTGCGGAACGGGCGACCGGTCCAACCTCGGCCAGCACGGGTGTACCGAGTCTGGCCAGGGCACGCACCGGCCCGTTCTCGGCGTCCCCCACCTCGATGTCCCCCGACCAGGTCGGCGCGACGTACACCGTCGGCTTCCCGTCCGGGCCGGGAAGGAACCCCACGTCCACCGTCAGCTCATCCGGGCAGTCCTGAAGGATCCCACCGAGGTTGGCGAGAATGTCGGCGCTCTGGACGGTCGGGTACAGGATGGTTCCCGACACTACTGTCGGCACGGGGTGTAGACGGATCCGCGCCGAGGTCACGACACCGAAGTTGCCGCCGCCGCCGCGCAGCGCCCAGAAGAGGTCCGGATGATGTTCGGCATCGGTGACCACTCGTGAACCGTCGGCCAGGACGACTTCGGCGCCGAGCAGGTTGTCGGCTGCGAGCCCGAACTGCCCGATCAGGGGGCCGTATCCGCCGCCGAGCGTGAGGCCGACCATGCCGACGGCGCCTGCCGTTCCGGTGACGGCCGTCAGGCCCGCCCGCTCGGCGGCGGATACGACGTCGGACGAGAGCGCCCCGCCACCCACCGTCGCGAAACGGCGGCCGACGTCGACCTGAACTCCCCGCATGTCGGTCAAATCGAGAACCAGCCCGCCGGGACGGAACGCCCGCCCCCAGAAGTCGTGACCTCCGCCGCGCACCGAGAGCGGCACCCCGTGGCTGCGCGATGCGCGTACCCCGGCCTGCACGTCAGTGGTGGTCGCGCACCGCACGACGACAGAAGGACGGACATCGACCGCTGCGTTGAACAACGCCACTGCTTTCGCGTACTCCGGTCCGTTGGTGAGCACACGGCCCGCAGGGATTCTGGACCGCAACTCAGCCAGCAAGGCAGTGCTGACTGCGTAGCGGGCATCTGCATGGGCATGGGTCTGCATTGTCACTCCTGGGTGTCGCTCACGAGTGCGGCCGTCGACGGCGACGGCATGGAGCCGGAGACCGGCGCGGTCAACGAAGTTCGGTAGCGTTCCGCCCCGGTCGGGGCTGGGTGGACTCGTCCACGATCACGTGGGTCCGGTGCAAAACGTCGAGCTGCGCCGGGTTGTACAGCTCACGCAGGACCGTCTCCATGGTCTCTCGAACGAATTCCTTCCCCTTCGGGCCGTCCGTGTACAGGTCGGGCAGGTCCGGGTGGTCCTGCCGCAGCCGACGCAGGTAGGGCACCATCCGCTCCACGAGGTCTTTGCGGATGTGCTCGCCGGCGTCAGCGGACAGTTCGTCGAACTCCCGATTGATCGGGTGAGCAGGCAGATTGCGCACCAGCGCACCGTATGCCTGCAGCTGCTCCCCGTTCATCAACCGGGTCATGACCAGCAGGAGCGAGCGGTCGGTCTCGGACAGGGCCGTTGCTGCGCCGGGCGTGAGTTCCGCAGGCAGGTCGGCCGGGGCGCGTTGCTCGATCATTGTCGCGAGTTCGAGCCGGGCCCGCTGCAGCCGCTCGATGGTCGCGGCCAGCTCCGCGTCGAGCGTGCGCAGTGCCCGCCCGGGGTGCTCACCCTCATCCACCGTCTCCGCGATCTGGTTCAGCGAGAACCCGAGATCGACCAGACGCTTGACCCGCAGCAGGCGGACCAGGTGCGGCACGCCGTACTGCTTGTAGCCATTGGCGCGGCGCTCGGGCTCCGCCAGCAGCCCGACCTCGTGGTAGTGCCGCACCGCCCGCAGGCTGGTGCCGGCAAGCTCGGCGATCTCCCGGGTACTCCAGCTCATGGTTCTCAGCCAACACTGTGCCGCTACGGCACAGTCAAGTCCTGTCCCTGGCTCTCACGATCGGCATCGCGACCTGGCCCGGTGCTGTTCGGCTTCCGGCTCGCGGCAGCTGGGCCAGTGCGCGGTCGCGCGAGTTCCGGTTCACACTCCGGGACCGAAGTCCCGTGCCTGTTCATAACCGAGTTCCAGCAGGGCGGCACGGAGCTTTGCTGCTGCTTCAGCCAAAGCTGACTGATCCTCCTCCTGCTTGGCCTTGCTGAAATCAAAGTCGGACATGTCCCAGACCGGCGCGACATGTATATGCAAATGCGGCACCTCAAAGCCTGCGATGACGAGGCCGGCGCGCGGAGCGTTCCAAGCCCGCTGCACCCCTTGCCCCACGGCCCGGGCTACCTCGAAGCAACGCGCCAGAAGGGTCCCGTCGGCGTCCGTCCACCGGTCGACCTCACGCCGCGGCACCACCAGGGTGTGGCCAGGCCGCAACGGAGCGATGGACAGAAAAGCGACGATTTCCGGATCCTGCCAGACGAAGCGTCCGGGTAGCTCGCCGGAGATAATGCGTGAGAATACAGTAGTCATACGTGAAATTGTCCTCAGAGACGTCTGGCCGCGGACGGCGAATCGGGCAACGACGGCCAGAGATGCGCCCACGGCCGCGCTCGCTCCAGCTGGGCGGCCAGTGCCAGCAGCTCGGGCTCCGAACCCGGCCGCCCGACGAACTGGATGCCGAGCGGCAGCCCGCTCAACGTCCGGTAGAGCGGCACCGACGACGCCGGGCGCCCGGTCACGTTCGCCAGCTGGGTGAAGGGCGCGGGCTCGAGGTTCGCGGCGGCCAGTTTCCCGACGAGGTTCATCCGGCCCAGCACACCGCCGATCCGGGCAGCCAGCAGCCCCCGTGCGGCGAGCCGGACCGGTAGGGCGAGATCGAACTCGCCGATCGGCCACGCCGGCCGGGCCGTGGTCGGGGTGAGCAGCATGTCGTAGCGCTCGTGGAACGCGGCCAGCGCCCGGGTGTGCTGGTGCCAGCGGGACTGCGTGGCCAGATACTCCGGCGCCGAAAGGCTCCGGCCGATCGCAGCCATGATCCGGGTCTCGATCTCGAAGTCGTCCTCGGCACAGCCGGTGAACTCCCGTGCGGCGGTGACCTCGGCGGCGACCATCGCGTACCAGGTCGTGAGGAAGTCGGTGGCCAGGCGCTGCCCGTCGATGGCCGGGGCGGATTCCTCCACGACGTGTCCGAGTCCGGTGAGCAGCTCCCCCGCGTCCCGAACCGCGGCAGCGGCCTGCGGATCAACCGGTCCGCCGAGCGAGGACACCGTGGTCAGCCCGATCCGCAGCGGGCGCGGGTCGTCGACGACGGCGTCGGCGTACGGACGCTCCGCCGGAGCCACCCGGTACGGGCCCTCCGGTGCGGAGCCGGCCAGCACGTCGAGCATCGCGGCGGAGTCACGGACCGTGCGCGACAGCACGCCCTGCACCGCGGCGCCGTGGAAGACCTCGTCGACGTCCGGCCCGGACGGGACGACGCCACGCCCCGGCTTGAGCCCGAACAGCCCACAGGCCGCAGCCGGGATCCGGATGGAGCCCCCGCCGTCGTTCCCGCCCGCGACCGGGACGACTCCGGCCGCGACGGCCGCCGCGGACCCGCCGGAGCTGCCACCGGGAGTCCGCGACGGGTCCCAGGGGTTGCGGGTCGGGCCCCCCGCGACCGGCTCGGTTATCGCGCGGGCGCCGAATTCGGGGGTCGCGGTCCGGCCGAACACGACCAGACCGGCGTCGAGCCAACGCTGTACCACCGTGGACGTCTCCGGGCGCGCGAAGCGTGCCAGCGATCGATTCCCACTGCCGGTCGGAACCCCGGCGAGATGCTGGCCCAAGTCTTTGATCAGGAACGGGACGCCGGCGAACGGCCCGGACAGCGGGCCGCGAGCGCGGACACGGGCGTCGTCGTCGAGTCGGTGGCGGATCGCGTTGATCGTCGGTTCGACGGCATCGGCACGGGCAATCGCCGCCTGGAGCAGTTCAACCGGGCTCACCGCTCCGGACTTCACCAGCTCGGCCAGCCCGACGGCGTCGTGCTCCCGGTACTCATCCCAAGTGATACCCATACGAGTGCTCCCATCAGAGCGATAAGGGGCCCGGTCCGAGGCACGTCCAACGTCACGACGCCTCGGCCATCGGCGTCCCGGCCACGACCTCGCGCAGGTCTCGGTCGGCCGGTCACGACCGCGTCGGACACCGCGTAGCGATGTTGATCAGCCATGGTCTGAGTCAACACTGTGCCGCGACGGCACACTCAAGCTCATGGATAGCGGGATCACACCACGCCGAGTTCTGGGCGCAGCACCGGACGCGGGCACGCGGTGAAGGTCGGGCTGACCGGAGGCAGAAGGGGTGTCCGGCCGCCGGGCCGGCCGGCGTAGGCCCGTCCGCCTTCTTGCTATGCCGAGTTGACGTCGTCAGTGCGCTGCGGCTGACGCGCGCCATTTCGCGCGGTCTGGCCTTCCCGACCCCGACCTGGCGCCTGACCCTCACCGTCGTCCGCGACGTACTCGCGCAGGTCCTCGGACATCGGCGTCCGACGACCCGCACCCGCGCCACCTCGACGGCCGCGACCTCTACGGAAAGTCGGCGGCGAACTGAGCGAGGCGGCTGGCGCGGGACGGGTCGACAGCGAGCGCCGAACCGCCGTACGGACCGTGACCTGATGACGAGCGACTCGCTGGGCGGGGGTTTCACCGCGATGTAACTCAGGTCACGTCGCGCGAGGCGGCTTCGTTCATCACTTGATGCCTAAGTGTCAGTTAGTGACGAATTTTTGGTCCCCAGGCCAACCCGGAGGAGCTGATCACCATGCAGACCACAAGTCCCCAGCCTCACCATGACGACATCACGCATCGATGGTCGGTATTCCGGGGGGCAACCAGTCTCCCGGCACGCCGGGGCGGTTCACAACGACGGGTGCCTCCGCGACGGCGTCGCCGAGGCACCCGTTTACCGTTGGTGCTCCGGGCCCACAGATCTGCGTCGCCAGCGGAAGCTGTCCACCTCGTCACTTCCATACAGCCGCCACTCGCTGTGCGCGCAGATCCGCCCGACGACTGCTCACGGAGCAGGGATCGCCGGGAGCAGCAGGTACGACTTCACATCGGGAACCGAAGTGCAGGGTGTGTCGGTGCACTTCGAAAGCTGACCCGGTGCTCGACTCCGAAGACGGACCCCCGGTCCGTGTGGATGAAGGGGCCAACGCCCGGCGTCGGGTACATCGCGTTCTCGATTTCCGTGCCTTGGTTGCTGTAGTCGCGACCACCGATGCCCAACTCGAGGACGTAGCCGGCCGGGACCACGATGCTCGTCGGCCAGATCTCGATGTCGACGTCGACGGGCTCGCCGGGGACGAGCACTTCAAGCGTGCCATGACTCTCTGGGAGAAGTGACCGTGAACGAACCGGAGGCGCTCGTTGCCTTCATCATTAGCCAGAGAGCCGAGCACAACATCCCCTACCGCGTCTCCTGCCGAGTGCTCCAGGTAAGCGAGGCGTGGTTCTACAAGTGGCGCCGACGCCCCGCTGAGCCGACGAAGCGCGAGGTCAGACGCACAGAGCTGGAAGAGCGGGTCACATACTTCTTCCGCCTCTCGGGCGAGACCTACGGTTCGCCGAGGATCACTCTGGACCTGTGGGCAGAGGGCTGGAAGATATCGGTGAACACGGTCGCGGAGATCATGGCCGACCTTGGCCTGCAAGGCCGCAAGCCCCCGCGCCGGGGGAAGTCGCTGACCCGGCAGGGCAAGCGGAAAGCGGCTCCTGACCTGATGCATCGACGTTTCGACGCCGTCGCGCCCGACCTGCTCCGGTACGGCGACATGACCGAGATCGAGACCGGCGAGGGCAAGATCTATCTGGCCACGGTCATCGTCGCGTTCTCGCGCCGCTGCCTCGGCTACGCCATGGGCGCCCACCACGACGCGGCCCTGGTCGGGGCATCGTTGCAGATGACGGCCGCGACCCAGGGCGGCGGGACGGACGGCACGATCTTTCACAGCGACAGGGGCAGTGAGTACACGTCCGAGGCGTACAACACTCTCTGTGACCACCTGGGCGTGGTGCAGTCCATGGGACGGGTGGGATCGGCGCTGGACAACGCCGCCGCGGAGTCGTTCAACTCGCTGATCAAGGTCGAGTACATCCACCGCCGCCGGTTCGCGACCCGCACCGAGGCCCGGCTGAAGGCCGCCACCTGGATCACCGGGTTCTACAACCCGCGCCGAAGGCACAGCGCGGCCGGCGGGCTGCCGCCGGAGGAGTTCGAACAGAACATCAGCGAAGCACGCAAACGGCACGGCCAGAAATATCAGGCCGCATAACCAACGTCTCTACGCAACCAGGGGGATTGACAAAAGCGGACTGCCCTATCGGCGCAGCGTCAACTCGCCACGCTCGTAGATCCATCCCCACTGAGGAGGGTGCGCAGCCGGCGAGCTACGTCGGTGGTGCTGTGCCCGTCCCACACGGGCGCCGTCTCTACCTCGGGCACGTCACCGAACAACGACCAGCTATTGGCTCGGTAATGATTGCTGACCTGCCCCGTGGGGAGCTGGGCCATGACTATGAACCAGCCGCCCCCGAAGCATGGTTCACCGTCGTGGTGCTTCCATGAGCGGACGACGGGATACCTGGCGGCCAGCCACGCCCGGACTGCGTGTGCGTGGTAGAGCAGCCTGAATTCGTACAGCTCGTCGAAGGTGTGGAACCCGTCGGAGATGCTGCCGGTGTCGGTCATTATTGGCTCCAGATTGTGTAGAGCCCGCGGCGCGGGCTTCGCCGCTAACACGCGGCGGGTATTGCCCACCTTGCCGGGCACCTCGACAGCCTGGCCAGGCTGAAATGATCAGCCCCGGAAGGTAACTCAGGCCAGACTTGATTGCAAGCGTTGTCTGCCGAGAGCCGCTCGAGTGAGGCCCCGGGACAGCGGCGGCAGACTCAGGGACCGCTCGCAGATCGGGTTCTTGTGTACTGCGCTGACAGCAGGGACGCCGACATCGTTAGCTGCGGCGCCGACAAAGTGTCCGCATCGCTGATGGAGGGGCAACCGCTCGTCCGAGGGGCCAACAGCCCTCTGGCCCGTCTCAGGAGCCTGTTGGTCCGCGCGCCGCAATCCATGCCGCTGAGCAGGGACAACTGTGCCTGGGCCGAGCATGTCGCGCTGCACGGTAGAATCGACCCTTTCCGGGTCGAGCGGGAACGCGTCGCCGCTCTCGGCGCGACGCAGGTCCCTATCCGCCGAGCCCGCGTGACGACGGCGAGGCTCGACGAAGCCGCCAACCGCAGCCCCGTCGATCGAGGTGGTGAGCTGGTGCAAGACGTAGAGGATGTGTTGGTGATGAGCAGCGGCAAGCCTCGTCGGCCGGACGTCACGACGGTCGAGATCATCGGTGGTCCGGAAGCGCTCGAGGTCGGCCTTGGCAGCTATGACGCCCGGTGGGCGGAGGTCTACCTGCATCACCGGCGTCGGATCCTTGACGCGTTGGCGGCAGTGGACGTCGATGTCGAGCACATTGGATCGACTTCGGTTCCAGGGCTTGCCGCCAAACCGATTGTTGACATCGTCGTCGCGGTGGCCGACATCACAGCAGAGGAGGACTACCTCGACTGGCTGTTGGCCGCAGGTTACGAACTGCGGGTTCGCGAGCCAGGACATCGGCTCGTGCGTACGCCGACACGCGACGTTCACGTGCACGTATATGAACGAGGGGACGCAGCGGTGCATGAGTACCTTCTCTTCCGTGACCACTTGCGCACCAATGCAGACGATCGCGCCCTGTACGAGAGTGTCAAACGAGCTCTGCTCAGCCAGCAGTGGAACGACATGAACGACTACGCCGACGCCAAGAACGACGTCATCTTCGCGATCAAGACTCGAGCCGGGGCAGCTCGCCAATGACGCGGATGGTGTCACGGGTTTGTGATCTGTGAATCTGTTCGACTGGCGACGCCTACGTCACCGGCGCAGAACAGTCACATCCGCAAAGACCTCGTGGAGCGGATGATGCCCTACCTGCGTCGGCTGCGGCAGGACCACCCGGACCTGCCCGACCTGTACACGGACGGCCCGAAGGGGAGCTGCTGCCCGCCAAGCGCACCTGACCGACGCCCTCTCCGCTCCCCGTCCGTGCCGGACGGGCCACGCGGCCCGTCCGGCACACGCGTCCGCACCGCGGAGGACCACGGCCAATTCGGGCGTCGATTCTTATGGGCCACCGACGCCCGCACCGTCGCCGCGAGCGCAAGGCCCAGCACTTCCTGGCCTTCGTCGGCATGGCCGCAGCCCTCGTCGGTTACCGCCGCCCCACCAACTGAACGACGTCTGAGTGGCGTTGTCCCATGGATGAATGACGCGGTGAACCCATGCAGGTGAGCAATCGCGTCGGACCTGGGACGAGCGAGCAACGGCGCTGCCGGATCCGGTTGGAGATCTCTCGAGAGGCGTCGCGTCTCTTCTGGGAGCAGGGCGTTGCCGCGACCAGCGGCGGCCAGATCGGCGAAGCAGCGGGCCTGTCGACGCGCACCGTCTGGCGCCACTTCCGGAGCAAGGAGAGCTGCGCCGAACCGATCATCTTGCATGGCGTCGAATGGGAGGTGGCTGCCCTGCGACGCTGGAAACCCGAACTCTCCCTCGATGGCCATCTCGCCGACGAGATGAGCAGGCATGCCCGCGACGCCGACAGGGCGGAGCGCGCCGACGACGCGCTCGCGATGAAGATGATCGCGCTCAGCAACAAAGAGCCCGCGCTCCGCATGGCCTGGCTAATGGCCTGTGACCAGGTGGAACGCGAACTGGCCGGGAGCATCGCCGGTCGACTTGACCTGCCGGCCGACGACATCAGGGTGCAGGTGTACGCGGCGGCCGCCTCGGGCGCCCTACGGATCGTCAACGAGACGATCGGCGATGCCCTGCTCGGCGGTGCCGATGTGCGGCAATTCGCACACGCGCACCGGCTCCTGGCCCAGGCGGTTCGCAGCGCCACAGGAGGCGCCGTGGGGGACACGACTACGACCTGAGGTCCGTACGCGACGACACCGTCAGGTCGCAATAATCACTGTCAATTAGGTGTCACGCTCGGCGTTCTGTCTGATCCGGCCGCCCCGCGCTGTTCGCGCGGTGTGACGCAGGCCCGGCCCGGTGGCAGGTGGATCCACCCGCACCGGATCGGATGCCGCCCTCGTTTGTGGCCCTTCGGTGCATCGCCGTCAGGTGGCGATCTGTGCCCATGAGTACGCCGCCTGTTCTCCTTGATTGGAAGAGTCAGTGGCTAGCGAAGTTTCCCCTGAGAAGAGGCAGGAAGCGGTGACGATGCCGCCCCGGCAGGTGCTTCAGGCGGTTTCCGGGCTGGTGGCCGGTTTGTTCGTCGCCCATCCTCGCCGGAACCGTGGTGGCCAACGCGCTGCCCCGGATCACCGCCGAGCTGGGGGCGAGCCAATCTCGTACACCTGGGTGATCATCGCGGAGCTGCTGTCCATGACGGCCACCGTTCCGTTGTGGGGCAAGCTGTCCGACCTCTACAGCAAGAAGCTGCTCCTCCAGACATCGCCGGCCTGTTCGTGGTCGGCTCACTCGTGGCCGGATTCTCCCAAGGTGCCGGCATGCTGATCTTCAGCCGGGTGGCGCAGGGCGTGGGGGCAGGCGGACTCACGGCACTGACGCAGGTCGTGATGGCGGCCGTCATCCCCCCGCGGAAGCTGGGCAGGTACTCCGGCGTCTTCGGCGCCGTCATCGGATCCCACACGCCCTTCATTCTGTTGAGCGTCTACATGGCCGTCCTGGGGACCGGCGTCGGCATGCTGACGCAGAACCTGGTCCTCGCCGCGCAGAACGACGTGCCCGCCAACACCTTGGGCAGCGCGACTTCCGTCCTGTCCTTCTCGCGCAACATGGGCGGGACCGTGGGCACCAGCGTCCTCGGGGCGGTCCTCGCCCACCGCGTCGCCACCGAACTGTCCGCCGGCCGCGCGACGGCAGGCGACACGCCGGGAGGCGGAGCCGGGCACGGTGTCCCCGACGCGACGACCCTGCCCGCCCCCTTGCGAGCGCTCGTGGAGAACGCCTACGGCACCGCCACCGCCGAACTCTTCCTCTGGGCCACCCCGTTCGCCCTGCTGGCACTGATCGTCGTCCTGTTCATCGAAGAGAAGCCGCTCAAGACGACCACCAGCACGGAGCGACTCGCCGAGGAGAGCGCCATCGCCGCCGACGGCCGCGCCCTCCCGACCCCCGCCGACACCCCCCGTGCCGACGCCGCCGAGGGGTCAACCAGGGGCGGTGGAGGAGCCCCCCGGCCAGGGGTCGGTTCCGTCCGGTCCGGGCGGCGGCCGTGACGAACGAGGCCGGAACAGCAGGGTGGCCGGGACGGTGGATCGTCCCGGGCACCCTTCGTGATCGGCTGGCTGGGCGGGCGATCACCGGTATTGGGCCTAGACGGACAAGTCCGATGTATTCAGTGGTCGAATGCGACGAGCGACCGCGTGCTCGGGGCGCCGGTCTTGTGGTTGCGCCAGATAGCGGCGGCCATGGCGAGGATGCGCCGGGCGACACGGACGGCGACCCCCTCGAAGGTCCGTCCGCCGTGCTGCCCCAGGTCCAATTGCCCCTTGAGGGTGTCGTTCATGGACTCGATCAGCTGCCGCACCGACTTGAGCAGGCCCTCGCCCTTGCGCTTCTTCTCCGGTCGGCGACCAGGTCTTCATCGACGTCGAGCATGGCCTGGAGCACTTCGCGTTCGTCGAGTTTCGGGTTCGCCAGCGCCCACAGGATCGGCATCCCGGTCGGCGTGCGTCCGGCGCGTAAGACCGGAGGAGCCGCGAGGAGACGGCGGTTCAAGGAGTGGACAGGGGCTCGGCGACGATGGCCGTCGAGCCCCTGTCGGCCTCAGTGGAATACCCGCTCCACGAACGCGTCGAGGTTGCCGCGCAGGCGCTCGATCTGCTGCTCGACAGTGAGGTACTCCTCCATGCGCCCGCCCGGTGCCGCCTTCTTCCTGCCCCGTACGTACAACGAGCAGTCCAGGTCGGCGCAGATGTAGAGGCCCACCGAGTTGCCTCTGCGGCCGGCCGGGCCTGCCTTGGGGGCGGTCATGAGGGAGACGCCGCTGCCGGGATGCGTGGTCAGGCACAGCGAGCACAGGCTGCGGTGCAGGAAGCCGCGGTTGCCGGAAGCGGAGCGCAGGGACAGGCCGACGAGTTCATCGGCGCGTTCGACGACGAGATACCTGCGATCGGGCGCGGACAGATCGAACCAGCCCAGGAAGTCCAGGTCGTCCCAGTGGTCGAGGTCCGCCAGGTTCTTGGGCAGGGGGAGGCGTTTGGCCTCGCCCTTCGAGCAGTTGACGAACGAGGTACGGATGTCGTGCTCGGTCAGGGGTTTCATGGAGGATCCTTCGAGGGGGCAGGTGGACGGTGGCGGGACACGACCCCGGCTCGCTAGGCCGGTGCGTCATTTCCGGCGGGCTTCGGCGTCTTGTGCCGTACGGTGAGGCCCGCTACCAGGGCGGCGAGCAGCAGGACGCCCGCCGAGCACCAGTAGGCGACGGAGAAGCCGTGCACCATGCCTTCGTTGAGGGTCGCGCCGCTGTGGCCCGGATCGTGCACGTGCGAGTGGACGTAACGGCTGGTGGCGCCGGTGGCGATGGTGTTGAGCAGTACGGTGCCCAGCGAAGCGCCCATCTGCTGAACGGTGTTGAGGACAGCCGAGGCCACACCGGCGTCCTGCGCGGGCACGCCGGCGGTGGCCGTCGCGTAGACCGGCATGAAGGTCAGGCCCATGCCCAGACCGAGCAGCAGCAGGGCGGGCAGCACGTGCGGGACGTACTGCGCATGCACGGTCAGCCTGCTGAGCAGCACCATGCCGACGGCGGCCAGCACCATGCCGGACGACATCAAGGTGCGCGGCGCCGTCCGTGGCAGCAGGCGGGCCGCGATCTGGGTCGCGCCGATGACGATACCGGCCGAAATCGGCACGAAGGCCAGGCCCGTCCGCACCGGCGGGTAGCCGAGGACGACCTGCAGGTAGTACGTCAGGAACAGGAAGACGCCGAACATGCCGATGGTGGCCAAGCCCATCGTCGCGAGCGATCCGGCCCGGACACGGTCCTTGACAATGCGCAGCGGCAGCATCGGGCTCGCCGCGCGGCTCTGCCACCACACGAAGGCGGCGAGCAAGATCACGCCGGCCACGAGCAGCGTGAGCACCGACGGGCTGGTCCAGCCGCGAGGTTCGGCCTCGCTGAAGCCGTACACGAGGGCGACGAGCCCGCCGCAGCCCAGCAGCGCGCCCGGCACGTCCAGGTGCCCGCCCCGGCGGCGGGAGCGGTCGCGCAGGAAGGCCGGTGCGCCGAGCAGGGCGGCCAGCGCGATGGGCACGTTGACGTACAGGGACCAGCGCCAGTTCAGGTACTCGGTCAGCAGACCGCCCACGATCAGCCCGACCGCGCTGCCGCCGCCGGCCAGCGCACCGTAGACCCCGAACGCCCTGGCCCGCTCCTTGGGGTCGGTGAACGTCGTCGTCAGCAGCGACAGGGCCGAGGGCGCCAGGACCGCCGCGAACGCACCTTGCAGGGCCCGCGCCGCGAACAGCATCCCGGAACCGGCCGCCGCGCCGCCCAGCGCGGAGGCCGCGGCGAACCCGGCCAGGCCGATGACGAAGGTGCGCTTGCGGCCCACCAGATCGGCGATCCGGCCGCCGAGCAGCAGCAGCCCGCCGAAGGCCAGCGTGTAGGCGGTGATCACCCACTGCCGGTCGGCGTCCGACATGCCGAGAGCGCGCTGGGCGGAGGGCAGCGCGATGTTCACGATGGTGCCGTCAAGGATCACCATCAGCTGGGCGAGGGCGATGACGGCCAGCGCCCACCAGCGCTTCGGATCCGGTGCCGGTGCCGGAGTCGCGGCGGGAACCTCGCGGTCCGGGGAACGGTCGGTGGCCGTGGAAGGGGCGGACGGGAGGGATTCCCCTCCGGGACGTTTGTTGCTCATGGCGATCACGCACGTTTCGTGTCGAAGTGCTGTCGAGACAGCCGGCCAGGGACGGTCGCAGTGGTGACGACGGGCCGGTGTACGCAGCACGGGGACACGGCATGGCGATGGGGCAGCGGGAACCGCGGACAGCACCCGGGGCCTGCCTCACCAGCTGCGTGTCACTCACGCCGGCGCTCTTGCTGGTCGTGAGGCGGAGAGTGCCGAGATCACGGTGACCAGCAAAAGAAGGGCCCGTCTTCGGGCACGCGCCCCCGCAGCCCGCGCGGCGACGAACCGCGCAGGCCAGAACATCTCGTGCCGCGGCATCTCAGGAAGATGCCGAAGACAAGAAACAAGAAGGGGGAAGAGTTACCGCGCGCCGCAGAGGAGGGAGGGCACACGGCCGGAGGCAACTATGGCCGCAACGCATTCAGCACGGTCCATGTCTCTCGCCTCCTTCCGGGCAGGGCACGCGGTGCGTGTCGACGCCGAGCGCGCCGAGCGGGGCGGCAGAGAACCTGCCGCGCGAAATCCCGGACAGGATATCCCATCGACGCCACCGCGCGACCGGAATTGCCGACCGCCCGCGCACACGGAAGGGGTTTGCTTGGGGGTGGAAGTCCCTGGGGGAGGAGGTGGTGCCAACCCCGAGCCGGGAGTACGCGCGGGAAGCCGTTGACGATGTCTGACAGCTGTTGGTGCAGCCCCGACACGTATGCGGCCTGACAGCCGCGGGGCTTGATGTCCAGCACGACCCAGGTGCCGAGTAGTCCTGCTGCTCTCGCTCGACCAGAGCGCGGCGTTTCCTCTGGGTCGACGTCGTCAGACAGGACGTCGACGACCTCGACGTCAGCTTCCGTGGGCTCGGGAGCGATCCTGTGGGCGCTGGCGAACCGAAACTCGACGAACGCGAAGTGCTCCAGGCCATGCTCGACGTCGATGAAGGCCTGGTCGCCGACCGGAGAAGAAGCGCAAGGGCGAGGGCCTGCTCAAGTCGGTGCGGCAGCTGATCGAGTCCATGAACGACACCCTCAAGGGGCAATTGGACCTGGAGCAGCACGGCGGACGGACCTTCGAGGGTGTCGCCGTCCGTGTCGCCCGGCGCATCCTCGCCATGGCCGCCGCTATCTGGCGCAACCACAAGACCGGCGCCCCGAGCACGCGGTCGCTCGTCGCATTCGGCCACTGAATACATCGGACTTGTCCGTCTAGGCCCACGAGTTGAGCGCCGGGCACTCCGTGTGCCGCTTCTCCTGGTCGGCCTGGCCCGGCAGCGCTTGTCGCCATCCGGCGACTGCCGGAGGTACGAAGATGTTTGTACGCGTCGAACGACTTGCCGTTCATGTCCACTGCTCCTGTGGGACCACGACTGCTTCGCGCTCCAGTTGATCGCGCCCTTCGCATCGGTCTGCTCGCCGGGTTCGCCGAAGTCGGGACAGCCGGTGGAACGGCCGAACCCGTGCGTATAAACCATCACGAAGGCGTAGCCCTGCCCTTGTCGAACAGGTCGGTGCCCCTCATGAAGTTCTGGAAGCGCTTGGACGGACCGGTGCGCTCCCAGCCTTCGGGCCCGAGCTCCCCGGAGTACCCCAGTACGAGAGTGCGAGCTCGTCGACAGGCTGACCGACGCTTTCTTGCCGTTGGGCAGCTCTACCGGAAGCAGGGTGTCGGGGACTCCGCGCCCGACGCGGTTGCGACCGTGCTGGCCAGCGGGCGAACGGGCCCCACCCAGAGCCTGCGGCCCGAACGGCAGGAGACGGACCGGGCTGTTGGTGAGACAACGGGGAGCGGCCACCCTGCGCAGCGCGCCAGGGTGGCCGCCTCTTCTGCGCCTTGCGAAGCGGTCAGCGCACCCAGACGGTGTACTCGGCGCGACCACCCGGACCGTCGCACCACACCTCGTCATACCCGTTGTGCTGGGCGTTCGGCAGCTCCTCAGCCTCGCACTGCCTCTTCGAGTCATACGTCATACCGCCAGCCACGTGCCAGCCGCTGCCGGGTGGGGGGACGGCGACTGCGCTGGTGGCGGTCAGCGGGACTGCTATCGCTGCGGCGCCGACGGCGAGGCCGACGGTGATGCGGGAACGCCACGACTTCATGAGCTCTCCTTCTGTTGGCTGCACTGTCCCTAGGTAAAGCACCCGGGATCCGTGCGTGGTGCCTCTGCGGCTTGCGGCGTGTCTTGATCGACACGCCGCTCACGGAATGACACTGAGCGCCAGTTTGGCATTTAGTGACTTCAATGGCCATCCTCGGTGGAGTGGCCTGAGTCACAGCAGAGTGTCTGCGCTGACGCCGTGGCAGCAGACCTTGACCGCACTCGAGAGAGTCCACGGGCCACAAGAAGGCGGTAAGGGTTGGTAGGTGATCTGCCGTCACCTGAACGGATGGGGCTGGGGCACCCCAGCCGGTCGCTCGCTCGACTGAACACCGTGAGCAAGGACTGCTCGATGTGCGGGTCTGTCCAACGTGAAGTCCATGGTGCAGGGCCTCGCCGCCGCCTGCGAACTGCAGGCCGGTCTCCAGTGGGAAGCGACCTACGACGGGCTGCGGGTCGCCGAGGTCAAGGGCAACGGCGGTGGTCACGATCGGCTATCCGGGCAGGACCATCGCCGACGTGCGCCGCGTACCTCGAAGGCCGGGCACGGCTACCCAGGCCCGCGAGCACGGCATCAGCCGTGGCGCCGTGCGCACCGCTGTGGTCGACCTCATGCCCGACCACAGCGCGGCCGACCACCAGGCCACATCTGCCACGGGCAGTCGTCACCCTCGATACGCCGGGCAAGTTCACCGAATTCCTCCGCGTGACCGAACTGGACGACGCCGAGTGGACCACTCCACCGCCGCTCCCGCCGTGCACTGCCAAGCCGTTTGACGGCCCCCAGGGCGCCCCGACCGTCCCGGGTGCAGCCAAGGCCCGCCGGGAGTACGAGATGGACGGTTGCGGTTCCGGTGACGTCGGCCAGACGGCCAGGAAAGCTCGCTGCGGCGTGATGGGTTCCCGCTCACCGGTGGCGAATTCACCGGTCGCGGACGGTATTTGTGGGGTGTACGGGACGCGGTCCGGGTACGGCGGTGTTCCCTTGCGGTGTTTGTCTTGCCGTGGCGCGATTTTTTCTCCGTCGCCACTCTTCAGGACGACTGTGGCGCCGACGATGATCAACCGGAGCCCAAGGGATGGACGTGAGCTCGACACTTGGCTCCATCAGCCACCATGCGGCGAACGCGGCAACCAAAGTCTCCAGCACCGGCCTTGATGTCACTAGATTTTACTTCGGCTCGCATTCTGCGGACGTGCGCATTTTTAGGTTTGTCCTGCTCAGCTCCATCCGCCGCCGACAGCCCGACTGGAAAGCACCGAGTTTGACAGGGCTTTGCGCAGGCCCGGTATTTCTCGATCGAATTTCTTGGCGAGTTCCTCAAGCGTATCCTTGTGTTTGCGGCGCTCGGAACGATTCAGTACGACCCCCATGGTCGCGTCGCTCTCCAGGGCGATCACCGGCAGTGCCACTTGCGCCAGGGGCAGAGTGGACGGGTCGGGAGTGGTGGTGACCCGCGTGCGCAATGCTTGCTGCACAGCTCGGGCCTCCTCTTCCCGCCGCAAGACAACTTTGCTCCCTCCGAGCAGACTCAAGGTGAGGCCGGTCTTCTTTTCGATAATCCCAGCAGCCGTCAGCTGGTTTTCGACGGGTTTCTCCGCCTTGTGCGCGGTGTTGTGCACCAGTGCCATCCACTTTTTCGGCCTCGCGTGCAGCTCTTCCCACACAGAGGCAAGAAACGGATCCGTCGGTGATTGGTCTCCAAGTGCGCGAACCCGGCGCCCGTCGGTCTCAGCCTGTCCCGCAAGGACTAGCTCGGTCAGGGCAGCAGCGCGCAGCCGCTGCCCGCGGAACTGCAGAAGAGTAGCCGGAAACTTGTTCTTCTTGAAGGCGTAGGCACACAGGTAGATCTGCTGCGGAAGCGTGAGATGCATGTGAACTCCTTGAATACGTGGCAACAGGACCAGTTCCTACTACATGGCGCGATCTACAAGGGCCGTTGACGGCATATTGGGTTCGCCGACCTCGGCCGTCGACCTGTCGGCGTAGCGCTTTCCCTGACTCGACGGGACTGCAGCCGCTCGAAGGCGCCATGAATCCGCACCACGGTCACCCGACTCACAGCAGGAAGCTCGTGATCTTCATGGCCGTCAACTCTCCCGAAGTTCATCCTGTGCGACCTCACCGTCGTGTCACTAACTGCAATATTGACACTTAGTGACAGTATTGCCCACCCCTTGCGCATGTGACCTGCGCCACGAGTTCACTGCCAGTCGAGCGGTCGCCCAGGGGAGGTGGGGCTGCAATCGACGGCCCACGGCGGCTGGACATGCGGCGCACTTGCCATTGCTGTCACTTAGTGACACAGTCATTAAGTGACAGCCTTCGATCGCTGAACGGTGACCGGCTCCAGGCTGCGGACCCACTCAGAGCCCTTGCCGACCATCACCAGGGCCTCATCACTCGCTGTCCGGGGACAGTCGCAGGAAGGACCCACATGGCACTGCCGAAGCCGATCAGCGTCGAGGAGTTCTTTACCCCTCCCGTCCGTTCGAGGGCCTCCCTCTCGCCGGACGGCACCAAGATCGCGTACCTGGCTCCTTGGGGGAACCACCTGAACCTGTGGATCGAGAGTGTCGACGCGCCCGGGGACGCGCGGCGGGTCACCTCCGAGGACCGCAACCTGCTGAGCTATCACTGGACCGACGATCCGAGGTGGCTGCTCTATACCCGGGACCAGGGGGGCGACGAGAACCGGCACCTGTACCGCGTCGATCTCGAAGACCTGTACGCAGCGGCTACTGACCTGACCCCTTTCCCCAGCGCACGCATCATGGATCTGAAGCTGCCCGCCGGGCGGCCGGGGAAGGCGGTGTTCTCCTCGAACAGCCGGAATCCCGCCGCGTTCGACCTCTTCGAGCTGGACATCGCCACCGGTGACCTGCGGACCCTCGCGGAGAACACCGGAGGCGCTGCCACCACCCTTTTCTATGGCGGCAGCAAAGGCCCGTTCACCAGTGAAGTAACCGAACAGGGCGAGCTACGGCTCTCGCGCTGGAACGAGGCCACGCAGACGTTGTGCCACATCGCGCAGTTCGAGGGTGAGGACTATCCGCTGGGCGTCTATCCACTGGAGGTCACCGCCGACGCCGGCGACGTTCTCTTCGGTTCGAACCGGGGCTCGGACAGACTCCGCCTGGCCCGGTTGGATGCAGAAACCGGCGAGGAGACGGAGGTCGACTCCCACCCGCAGTACGACCTGGACACACGCGCCCGCGTCTTTCCCGCACTGCCCTCGCCGCTCATCTTCAGCCGACGTACCGGCGAGCTCATCGGAGTTCGCTACCTCGGGGAACGACTGGTGATCAACGCACTGGACCCGCACTTCGCCGAGGTCTTGGAGAACCTGAGGAATCTGTCCGATGGCGACTTGGCCCACATCTCGTCCGACGAGAGCGAGCAGCGGTGGGTCGTCAGCTTCACCCACGACCGCGATCCCGGGGCCACATACTTCTACGACCACTCCTCGGGCGAGAGTCGCCTACTGTTCCGGCCCCTTGGCCACCTGGCCCCCGAGCAGCTGGCACCGATGACACCGGTGACGATCACCGCTCGGGACGGTCTCGCGCTCCCCTCCCACCTGACACTGCCAATCGGGACAGAGCCGCACCGGCTGCCGCTGGTCCTGCTTGTGCACGGCGGTCCCTGGGACCGAGACAGCTGGGGGTTCAACCCTCTCGTCCAACTGCTGGCCAACCGGGGCTACGCGGTGCTTCAGGTGAACTTCCGCAGCTCCACGGGGTACGGCAAGTCGTTCATGAAGGCCGGCATCGGGGAGTTGGCCGGCAAAATGCACGACGACCTGATCGACGGTGTGAACTGGGCCATCCAGCAGGGATACGCGGACCCGGACCGGGTGGCGATCTTGGGCGGCTCCTACGGTGGCTATGCGGCACTGGTCGGAGTCACCTTCACGCCCGATGTCTTCGCCGCTGCGGTGGACATCTTCGGGGTCTCTGACCTCGCCAACTTCCTGCGCAACCAGCCGGAATTCGTCCGGCCGGCCCTTGCCGCCAACTGGTTCCGCTGGGTCGGCGACCCCGCGGATCCGCAGCAGGAGGCCGACATGCTGGCCCGCTCCCCGATCAGCCGGGTGGACCAGGTCCGTACACCACTGCTCGTCGCCCAGGGCGCCAACGACGCCCGGGTAGCGCAGGCAGAATCCGACAACATGGTCCAGGCTCTCCGGGCACGTGGGGTCCCCGTCGAGTACATACTCATGGCGAACGAAGGGCACTCCATCGAGACCCCGGAGAACTTGATCGCCGTGTACCACGCAGTGGAGCACTTCTTGGACGAGCATCTCGGACATGGCCGGGACGCTACGTAGCCGTCGTCCGGGCCGTGGCGGTCGGCGGTCGGCGGTCGGCGGTCGGCGGTCGGCGGTCGGCGGTCGGCGGTCGGCGGTCGGCGGTCGGCGAAGGAAATCCGTGAGGACCCGCAGCGCGGAGGCCGCGGTCTCCGCGGCCGCCATCAGCGGATGCTCTGGCCGGCGGATGCGGAGATGCTGCGGGAATCGGCGCCGGGGGCGCCAGGCGGAGCTGGCGTTGGCATGTGTGCCCCAGACCATGCGGCGGATGCTGGAGATCACCAGAGCTGATCAAGTCTTCCAGATCTACGACACCGTCGCCGAGGCCGAAGCGGATCTCAGCGAACCGGGAGATGTGGCCGGAAGCCCGGCTTGAGCGTTTGCGAAGCACCATGCGCGGTACTCAGAATCCGGGCTCGCGGTTGGAAGCTGCCGCTGCGGGTTCACTTCCTTCAGGACTGATGCGGTCGCGCCGAAGAGGCCCGGCCGCATCGGTCTGGTCGTGGGCAGTCTGGGGCCTTGATCGTCAGGTGGCGGTCAAGGCTGGTCTGTCCGTTTCCAGGTCGCGGAGGCGTACGGGTTCGTTGGCTCGCGGGAGGACGGAGATCAACGAGATCGCCGAACGCGTCGCGGCTCGTCGGGCTGAACTCGACGAGGAGGAGAAGCTCCTGGCCGAGCGACACGATGCGGTCCGTGCCGAACGCGAGGAACTCACGGTGGCCATGCGCGTGTGGGAGCGGATCCACGCCCAACTGGGCGTGGAGAAGCCCTCGGCGCAGGCGAAGACGGCACAGGTGGGCGGGCACGGAGTGCTGCTGGTGCCGTACCGGGCGACGAGCGCCGGCGAGGACGTCCTGCCGCCGGATTATCAGCGGCTGATGAAGATCGCGCGGAGTGCCGGTGGTCCGGTCCGGGTCAAGGACGCCGGTGTCGAGCCGGGCCTTGAGGTCGAGGTGAAGGGCCGGCTGGAGCCCCTGCGCGGCAAGTTGAGCAAGCTCGCCGGGCGGGGCGGGCTGCGCACACTGCCCGACGGACGCTCCCGGATCACACCGTAAGCACGGAAGCGCACCCGTAACTGACGTGGCCCCGGAGGCCGTTGGCTCGACGTGTGCATGAAGAGGATCAACGGACCCGCCGGGGACACCGGCTTCCCTGTCCACCAGTACCGCCTGCCGGTGCCCCGAAGAACCAACATGGCCGGCGGCAACGCCGTCGGCGACACCACCGTGCGCCGACGGCGGGATGAGCTGATATCCCTGCTCGCCGCCCAAGCGCCCCACCTGGACCGCGCATGCAAGAAGATCGCCAGACGGGGTGGTGAGGTCGTCCTGCTCGACGGCACCCTCATCCCCACCGTCCGCCGCACCGGGAGAGCCAACCGGCCCAACTACTCCGGCAAGCAACGACGTCACAGCCTGCACTTCCTCGCCCTCACCGACGAAAACGGCCGCCTGATCTGGACCTCCGCCGCCAGTCCCGGCCCCACCCACGACATCGCCGCCGCCCGCCGCGACCACATCCTCACTCACTTACTGATTTTTTCGTAAGTTCGGTGGGTGTGTGGGTGTGTGGGTGTGTGGGTGGGAGGCTGTCGGGGTGGCTCATCAACCTTCCCCTTCGGTTGCCGGCTCCTCCCTTCCTCCTTTGTCGCGGCCTCAGTTGGCGGCGGCGCGT
The DNA here is from genome assembly GCF_035917675.1 of Streptomyces sp. NBC_01775. Taxonomy (NCBI): domain Bacteria; kingdom Bacillati; phylum Actinomycetota; class Actinomycetes; order Kitasatosporales; family Streptomycetaceae; genus Streptomyces; species Streptomyces sp. NBC_01775. Next base: position 2,177,569 of record NZ_CP109104.1, read on the forward strand.
CGTGTTCGGGCAGTCGAGTTGTTCGAGGGCGGCGTCTCGAGTGCGGAGATCGCGAGGGCGGTGGGGGTGTGTGCCGAGAGTGTGCGGCGTTGGCGGCGGGTGTGGGAGCAAGGCGGCGCTTCGGCCCTGCGGAGACGGGCAGCCACCGGACGCCCGCCCAAGCTGGACGACGCCCAGGTCGAGATGGTCCGGGCCGCGTTGGAGCAAGGTGCCCAGGCTCATGGTTTCGAGGCCGACCTGTGGACCCTGGAACGAGTCGGCGCGGTCGTCACCCGGGCAACGGGGGTGGTGTTGTCGAGGGCGTCGGTGTGGCGGCTGCTGACCGGCCGGCTCGGATGGAGCCTGCAACGGCCCGAGCGGCGGGCGGTCGAGCGGGACGAGTCAAAGATCGCCCGCTGGATCGCGCACGAGTGGCTGCGCATCAAAAAGGGGCCGTGAACACACGTGGAGGAGGCCCGGAGGGCGCTCGCCGACATCGGGCTCAGCGCGGGGACGGTGTCACGCAGCCCTGACCGGCTCTCCGGCGGCGAACCACAGCGTGCCGCTCTCGCCCGGGCGCTGCTGCGCGCCCCCGGGTGCTGGTGTGCGACGAGATCACCTCGGGGCTGGACATGGTCACCCGGCGGTCCGTGATGGAGGTGCTCACGGGGCTGTTGGCGGAACCGGAGCACCTCTTCACCGCCTCTCTCGTGGCCGCCTCGAGCGGTGAACCGGATCGCGCAGGACTTCCGCGCGCGCTGAAAGCCGGCCCCGTACCTTGCCCGTGGGCGGGTACGGGGCCGTCCGTGCGAGTTCAGCGGGTGGCCGACTGCCGCAACACGTGGCAGCTACGCCCGCCGACGCCGGGCCCGTTCCGTCACCCGCTCAATGAGGTCCGCGGCTCAGGTCACTGATCAGGCGTAGGTTGAGGCCGGGTTGGGAAGTGCGCGGATCCGCACTGAAGGTGCCGTCGCCCGGAAGCCGGGCACACAGCCATGCACCGGGGCCCGCTGACAGTCGACCAGGTCGATCTGGTGAGTAAGTCCACTCGGTAAACTCGGCCTGGGCGATGAGCAGATCGCTGACGGCCCGCCGATTCTCCCGGTAGCAGGTCGGTCGGCGTGGTCGGGCGGCGTGCCCCTGTCCGCTCGCGGGCACCCGGAGCACACGTACCCGGCCGTCGGACGTGCGGCCTCCGGCTCAGCTCTCCGGGTGCAGGAGTCCGCGCTCGTACGCCTTCTTCAGGCGCTGCGGTACCAGACAGGAGCTGCCGTCGATCGTGACGGGCACAAGCTGCGGCGTCGTCGCCTTCCACTGCGCGCGGCGGTGACGGGTGTTGCTGCGGGACATCTTGCGCTTCGGGACTGCCATGGAAAGGGCCTTTCGCAGGAGGGCTGTTCGGGGAGGAGAGTCAGCGGCCGGCGTAGGGAAGCAGCGCCATCTCCCGGGCGTTCTTGATGGCCCTGGCGACCTTCCGCTGCTGCTGGTCGGTGACGCAGGTGACCCGTCGGCTGCGAATCTTGCCGCGGTCGGACATGAACTTCCGCAGTAGGTCGGTGTCCTTGTAGTCGATGTACGTGATGCCGGCGGCGTCCAGCGGGTTGGGACGGTTCTTGCGGGCGAGCCGGGAATCGGAACGGCGGGGCATGGGGAGTTCCTCGGTAGACGGTGAAACGGTCTCAGGCGGCAGTGTCGAGCAGTTGGTCGAAGCCGGTGGTCCCCCGCCACGCCACGGGTCCCGCCACGAGCTCCTCATCGGTGAGCAGGCAGGAGTCGAGCACGGACACCAAACCGTCGCGGTCGAGGTCGGGCGAGGTGAAGACGAGGTGCTGGCAGCGGTCGCCGTGGTCAGGGTGCCAGTCCAGCGCGGCGGCAGCGCTGCGCTCGGCGGGCACCATCTCCCAGGCGGCGTCCGGCAGCGAGGCCATCCATGGGCCGACGCTCTCCACGCACAGCGCGCCACCGGCGGCGTCCCACGCGAGCAGCAGGTCGGGCCGGTCGGCCAGCCAGAACCTCCCCCGGCTGCGAGCAGCCGCGCAGCACAGATCCTCCAGTGCGGCATAGAGACGGCCAGGGTGGAACGGGCGCCGCTGCTGCCACACGAGAGTGCTCACTCCCTCCTCGTCGCAGTCGTGCGGGAGCCGGGCACACGCGGGATGCTGCGCCGAGGCGGCGGCTGCCACGTCGAAGCCCGCGAGGGCGATCTCGGCGAGCCGGCCCGAATGCACCGGTATCCGGACCGCCGTGGGATGGAGCTGCCGCAGCAGGGCGAGATCCGAGGTATCAGTCGACTCGCTGTCCACCACGACGAGGACCGGGGCGTACTCCAACTGACGTGCCCAGGTGTCACCCACGGCCCGCTGGTCGGTCGCGGCGGCGGCCAGACCGGCGTCAGTGAGGTCGTCACCGTTGGACAGGCAGGGCAGTACGAGTGAGGGGTCCACGGCGGTCAGCACATTGGTCAGGCGGAATGCGCCGTCCCCGTGGGAGGCGATGACCTCGGCCATGCCTCTGGGCTCCACCGAGTCCCACAGCTCGACGATGGCCAGTCGGGTCAGCCGGCCGTCCGCCAGACGCTCCAGCTCGGGAATCAGGTCCTCACGCAGGGCGCAGCAGGCGCAGTCGTTGACCAGGGGCACGTCCCCGCTGGAGGTCTCGCCGGTGGCGTCGCGCACGCTCCGCCGGACCGTGCCGAGCGGGGCGGTCGACAGGTCGTGGTGCAGCACGACGCTGCCGGGGATCGCGCGCATCAGATGGTCGACCGTGGTGCGCCGGGCCTCGGCGTGCAGGCCGCCGACGAGCACCACGGCCATGGGCTGTACCTCGAAGGTCATGAGCGGGCTCCGTAACGGCCGTAGCGGCGCTCGAAACGCTCGACCCGGCCGGCCGTGTCGAGCACCCGCGCGGTGCCGGTGTAGAAGGGGTGACTCGCCGAGGAGATCTCGACGTCGATCACGGGGTAGTTGTTTCCGTCCTTCCACTCGACGGTCTTGTCGCTCGTCATCGTGGAGCGGGTGAGGAAGGCGAACTCACCGGCTCTGTCACGGAAGACGACGGGGCGGTAGTCGGGGTGGATTCCAGGCTTCATATCGGTCCTCGTCTTCTTCTGTCAGCCTGCGTGCGCGCTGCGGGGGTCAGCGCTCTTCGCGGAACTCGACGTGCCGACGGGCGACGGGGTCGAATTTCCGCAGCCGCAGGCGGTCCGGGTCGCTGCGCCGGTTCTTGCGCGTGACGTAGGTGTGTCCGGTTCCCGCCGTGGAGCGGAGCTTGATGATCGGGCGTACTTCGTTGCGAGCCATGCGAGTAGCATACGACAATGATTTCCATTATCGAATGGGCCCCTCGGCTCAAGAAAGGCTGAACCTGCATGTCCGCCCACTGCCAGCTGACCGGCACCAAGCCGGGCTTCGGCAACACCGTCTCCCACTCGCACCGCCGAACCTCGCGGCGCTTCGACCCCAACATTCAGCGCAAGCGGTACTGGCTGCCCAGCGAGGGGCGCCACGTGCGGCTCACACTCAGCGCACGGGGGATCAAGACCGTCGACGTCATCGGCATCGAGGCCGCCGTCGCCCGTATCCGATCCCGAGGGGAACGCCTCTGATGGCCAAGAAGAGCAAGATCGCGAAGAACGAGCAGCGCAAACAGATCGTTGCCCGCCATGCGCAGCGGCGTGCCGAACTGAAGGAGATCCTGCGCTCCCCGCGCTCCTCGGAAGCGGAGCGCCGCAGCGCTCTGGCGGAGCTGCGGCGTCAGCCCAGGAACGCGAGCCCGACCCGCGTGCGCAACCGCGACAGCGTGGACGGACGCCCCCGTGGCCATCTGCGGAAGTTCGGCCTCTCCCGCGTCCGGATGCGCGAGCAGGCACACGCAGGCTCCCTGCCGGGTGTGACGAAGTCGTCCTGGTAGTCCGCGTGGCAGGCAGCTGGGGGCGACGCCGACCCAGGCGTCGCCCCCAGCTGCGCGTTCATTCCTCGACACCGTCGCGGGGTACGACCGGGTCCAGCAGAGGGTCCGTCAGCTCAAGCCATCTCTCAGGACCGCCGGACGGCTCGGCATCGGCGAGAAGTGTGCTGTCGAGGACGTCTCGCACCCGCCGCTCGTCGAGCTCCACCCCCGTGAGGACGATCTCGTCACGCCGCTCGCCGCAGTAGTGGTCGGCAAAACCACGAGGCGAGGGTGCGCCGCACCGGGGAGGCGGACCGCCATGCCGAGGCGGCCCCCGCGGTCAGCCAGGTTTCCGCCTCCCGGAGTTCGAGGTGCGCGCCGGCGGAGCGCCAGCTCACCACGGAGTCGGGGCGCGTGGCCGGCCAGAGATGGCCGCGACCGCGCACGACACCGAGCATGATCTGCGGCAGGGCCTCGGCCAGGCGCTCGGGATGGACCGGCCGACGCGCCCGCCAGAACACAGCGGCGACTCCGTGGTCAACGCTCGCACGAGGCGTCGGAACGACGGCCGGGCAACTGCCCTTCCGCAGGGCTACCGAGGGGATACCGCTCGGTGAGTCTGTGGGCGGCGGCCCACACGGGTTCCGACCGGCACGAGTCCGCGGTGATCAGTCCGTCGTGGCCGACTCGGCGCTCTCCTCCCGGTCGCCGGGTGTGACCGTGCATTCCAGCTGCTCGTCCTGCACGTCGCAGGTAACGGTGTCGCCGGGGCCCACCTGGCCGTCCAGCAGCAGGTTGGACAGCCGGTTGTCGAGCTCCGTCTGGATGGCGCGGCGCAACGGCCTGGCCCCGAACTCCGGCTGATAACCCTGCTTCGCGAGCCACTCCTCGGCCCCCTCGGTCACCTGGAGACCGACCTGCTGCGCGTGCAGCCTCCGGCGACTGCGCTCCAGCAGCAGGTCGACGATCCGCACGAGGTTCTCCCGGGTGAGCGCGTGGAAGACGACCACCTCGTCGATGCGGTTGAGGAATTCGGGACGGAAGTGGCTGCGCAGCTCGGCCATCAGATCGTCGCGGATCTCGTCGACAGCGCCCTGGTGGTTCAGGATGAGTTGCGAGGCGAGGTTGCTGGTCATGATGACGACCGTTTGGCGGAAGTCGACCGTACGGCCCTGCGCGTCGGTGAGCCGCCCGTCGTCGAGGACCTGGAGCAGCAGGTTGAAGACGTCCGGGTGCGCCTTCTCCACCTCGTCCAACAGCAACACGCTGTACGGCTTGCGACGGACCGCCTCGGTGAGCTGCCCGGCTTCGTCGTAGCCCACGTACCCGGGGGGCGAGCCGACGAGGCGGGAGACGGTGTGGCGCTCCTGGAACTCGCTCATGTCGAAGCGGATCAGCCGGTCCTCCTGGCCGAAGAGGATCTCGGCGATTGCCTTGGCGAGTTCGGTCTTACCGACGCCGGTGGGCCCGAGGAAGAGGAAGCTGCCGGTGGGCCGGTCGGGGTCGCCCATCCCTGCACGGCCCCGCCGCACGGCCTGCGCCACCGCGGTGACCGCCTCGTCCTGGCCGATCACCCGCGCGTGAAGGGTCTCCTCCAGCCGGATCAGGCGTTCGCGCTCGGTGGCCGTCAGCTGTGCGACCGGGATGCCGGTGCGCCGGGAGACGACTTCGGCGATGTCCTCCTCGGTGACCTCGGCCGCGGGTGCCCGTTCGCCGTCCAGGCCCGAAAGCCTGCCCTCCGTCTCGTCGATCTGTCTCTTGAGTCCGGCGGCTCGGTCGTAGTCCTCGTTGTGGACGGCCTCGTCCTTCTCCCGGTTCAGCCGGGTCAGCTCCTCCTGGACCTCGTCCGCCTCGGAACTGTCGTCGCCGCCGCGCAGCGACACCCGGGCCCCCGCCTGGTCCAGCAGGTCGATGGCCTTGTCGGGCAGGAACCGGTCGGTGACGTAGCGGTCGGAGAGGATCGCCGCGCTCTCCAGCGCCGCGTCGGTGAAGCGCACGCCGTGGTGGGCCTCGTAGGAGTCGCGCAGGCCCTGAAGGATCTCCACGGTCTCGTCGACCGTGGGTTCCGGCACGATCACCGGCTGAAAACGGCGTTCGAGTGCGGCATCCTTCTCGATGTTCTTGCGGTACTCCTCCAGCGTCGTGGCGCCGACCAGGCTGAGATCGCCGCGCGCCAGGGCGGGTTTGAGGATGTTCCCCGCATCCATGGCCCCCTCGCCGCCGCCACCGGCGCCGACGACCGTGTGGAGCTCGTCGATGAACAAGATGATGCTCTCCTGCGCCTCGGTGACCTCGTCGATGACCTTCTTCAGGCGCTCCTCGAACTCTCCACGGTACTTCGAACCGGCCACCAGACCCGACAGGTCCAGGGCAACCACCCGCCGGTCCCGCAGGGTCTTGGGCACGTCGCCGGACACCACCCGCTGCGCGAGGCCCTCCACGATGGAGGTCTTGCCGACGCCCGGATCCCCCAGCAACACCGGATTGTTCTTCGAACGCCGGGCGAGGATCTCCACCGTCTGCTCGATCTCCTGCGCCCGCCCCACCACCGGGTCCAACCGCCCCGCGCGGGCCTCTTCCGTAAGGTCGCGGCCGTACTCGTCCAGCGTGGGCGTGGCACTGGACCCGCCCCCCGCCGAACCGCCGCCGGCCCCGCCGAGGTCCCCGCGTCCGCGGGCTCCCGCACCCTCCGAGCCCAGCGCCCCGGCCGCGCCGGACGAGGGGTCCTCCACGACCGCGGACAGGATGTGCTCAGGCCCGATGTAGGACGCACCGGCCTCCTGGGACTTGGCGTGGGCCCTGAGCAGGGCCCGCTTCGCCGCCGGAGTCAGCCGCGGTTCCTCCGCCCCGCCACCGATAGGCAGCGACTGCTCCACCTGGGCCGCCAGCGCGTCGGGGTCGGCGCCTGCCTGCGCCAGCAGATGGCGACCGGGATCGCCCTGGGCGGCGGCCCACAGAAGGTGCACGGTATCGAGATCGGCCCCATCCTCGGCGGCACGCCCGCCGGCCGTCGCCAGAAGCTCCTGTGAGGCGTCGCTGAGCAGGCGCCCGATGGGCACCCGCTGGACCGCCGGCGGGGAGGCCGCCGGGCTTGTGCCGAAGAAGCGGTTGAACAGGTCCGAGAACGGATCACCGGGCCCGAAGGGCGAAGTCGTCACAGCGGTCATCCGATCCGGCGGGCACCCGGCCCGCCCTGGCAGGCCGGCCCCGCGTTCGTCGTCGGTTGGGAAATGACCCGCGGACAGGGAACTCACGCTGCTCGGCGGTGTCAGGGGCCGCCGGTGTGCGGGCCTTCCCCCACCTTGGAAGCCGACCGGTGTACCCGCACGTCAGCCACCCTCCCGTTCGTACACTCGGGTGACCCCGCCCCCATGGCGCCGCCGTCACCGGGAGGCCGGCTTCGGAGCGTCCCCCCGCGCGCGTCCCTCCCCGCCCCTCGCCCGGATCGAGCGCTCCCACTGCGCCGCCCCCATGCGGCCTCTTCCGCCCAGGCACCTTGCGCGCATCGTGCGTGCGTCAAGAGTGCCGCACGCATGACACAAAGGTGCCGTGCGGCATTCCACCGCAGCGCGGTTCCCTTGTTGCGGGGCTGACGACACGACCAGCAGCCCCTGCTCGGCACACGGCGCGAACACGGCATCCCAGTCCGCATCCCAGCCGTACGAAGTCAGCGAATCCGAGGGGGATGGGGAGGATGAGGAGGGCGAAGGGTGGGACGGGCTGTGGGGCGCCATGCAGAGGACAGCCTGGCCGGTGTGTCGTCTGCCCGGTCCGCGCGGTGGGCGTATCGATGTGACGCCCCACGTAGCCTCTTCCTGTGCCAGCCTCCCGCCCGCATCGCGTCGCCGTCCTTGTGCTCGAGGGTGCGAAGCCGCTCGATGTCGGAATTCCCGCGCAGGTTTTCACGACCCGCGCGAGCATGCCGTACGAGGTGCGGGTGTGCGGGGCGACACCCGGTCTCGTGACGGGCGGCGACGGCCTCGCGTACTCCGTCGCCCACGGCCTCGACGCGCTCGCGTGGGCCGACATCGTCTTCGTCCCCGGCTACCGGTTCCCGGACCGCGACGACCCGCCGCGGGCCGTCGTCGAGGCACTGATCGCCGCCCACGACCGGGGCGCGCGGCTCGCCGCCATCTCGACGGGCGCCTTCGCGCTCGCCGCCACGGGCCTGCTCGACGGCAGGCGCGCCACGACGCACTGGCACTACACGCGGACACTCATGGCCAGGCATCCGCTCGTCCAGGTCGACGAGAACGTGCTGTTCGTCGACGAGGGCAGCGTGCTCACCTCGGCCGGCGCCGCCTCCGGCATCGACCTGTGCCTGCACATCCTGCGCGGCGACCTCGGAGTGGCCGCGTCCAACCACGCGGCCCGGCGTCTGGTCGCGGCCCCCTACCGCAGCGGCGGCCAGGCCCAGTACGTGCCGCGCAGCGTCCCCGAGCCGCTCGGCGAGCGGTTCGCCGCCACCCGCGAGTGGGCGCTGCACCGGCTCGGCGAGCCCCTCACCCTCGACATACTGGCGCGGCAGGCGGGGGTCTCGCCGCGCACGTTCTCCCGGCGCTTCGTCGAGGAGACCGGCTACACGCCGATGCAGTGGGTGATGCGCGCCCGCATCGACCTGGCCCGCGAACTGCTCGAGCGCTCGCAGCGCGGCGTCGAACAGATCGCCGCCGACATCGGGCTCGGCACCGGCGCGAACCTGCGCCTGCACTTCCAGCACATCCTCGGCACCACACCGAGCGAGTACCGGCGCACCTTCACCCGGGGTGAGTAACCCGCCGGGCACTGTGCAGAGGGCGTGGGCGGGTGTGGCGGGATCCTTTTGAACCGTGGCGATCCCGCCACTGTCAGCGGCGCCGGCCGCGGGCGAGCCTGGTGGGGAAGGGAAGGGACATCACTCATGACTCGCATCGCCATCAACGGATTCGGCCGCATCGGACGCAATGTGCTGCGCGCACTGCTGGAGCGCGACAGCGCCCTGGAGATCGTCGCCGTCAACGACCTGACGGAGCCCGCCGCTCTCGCCCGGCTGCTCGCCTACGACAGCACGGCCGGCCGGCTCGGGCGCCCGGTGACCGTCGACGGGGACGCCCTCGTCGTCGACGGCCGTCGGATCAAGGTGCTGGCCGAGCGCGAACCGGCGCAGCTGCCGTGGGCAGAACTCGGCGTCGACATCGTCCTGGAAGCCACCGGCCGCTTCACCTCGGCCAAGGCCGCCCGCGCCCACCTCGACGCGGGCGCGCGCAAGGTGCTCGTCAGCGCGCCGTCGGACGGCGCCGACGTCACGCTCGCGTTCGGGGTCAACACCGACGCCTACGACCCGGCCGCGCACACGATCGTCTCGAACGCCTCCTGCACCACCAACGCACTCGCGCCGCTGGCCGCGGTCCTCGACGAACTCGCCGGTATCGAGCACGGGTTCATGACGACGGTGCACGCCTACACGCAGGAGCAGAACCTCCAGGACGGTCCGCACCGCGACGCCCGTCGCGCCCGGGCCGCCGGCGTCAACATCGTGCCGACCACGACAGGCGCCGCCAAGGCGATCGGCCTGGTGCTGCCGAATCTCGACGGCAAGCTGTCGGGCGACTCGATCCGCGTACCGGTGCCGGTGGGCTCGATCGTCGAACTCAACACGACCGTCGCCCGCGACGTGACGCGCGACGACGTGCTGGCGGCGTACCGCGCCGCGGCGGAGGGGCCGCTCGCCGGCGTCCTCGAGTACTCGGAGGACCCGCTGGTGTCGTCCGACATCACGGGCAATCTCGCCTCGTCGATCTTCGACTCGGCCCTCACCCGCGTCGATGGCCGCCACGTCAAGGTGGCCGCGTGGTACGACAACGAGTGGGGCTTCTCGAACCGCGTGCTCGACACGCTCGAGTTCCTCGCCACCCACTGACCGGACGCCGGGGTGGTACCCCGCCTCCGGCGACCGCGCCGGCCGCACCCCAACCGTCACCAAAGGTCGAGGCTAACGATGGAGTCGGATCCTGGGACTGTCCGAATGCCTCGTCCCCGATGAGAGCCGGCCCAGGAGGGGGGCGAGCTCGGTCAGCGTGCTGATGCGTGGGACCGGTGTTGTGGGGGTGGTGTCGTGCCGGTCGAGCCAGATGCCGTGCAACCCGGCCGAGGTCCTGGTGGTGGTGGAAGGGGTTGCCGCCGGCCCAGTGGACGAGGCGGATGTCGGGGTAGGTGCGGTCCCGCTTGGAGGAGAACCGTCCGCCGCCGGGTGGCACGTACGTGCCCGAGGAATACGCCCCTGCCCTGCCGTCAGGCGGCCGGTGTGTACCGGGGAGGTCAGACGCGCCTGGCGGGCAGCAGGCCGATGGCCGTCAGCCGCTTGTTCGAGTGCCGGGCGGCCCAGGCGACTACCAGGAGGGCCAGGGCGAGCAGCGGGAAGCCCATGGCGACCTTGGCGAAGCCCAGCGAACTGACCTGGTCGGTCTCGTAGAAGTACTGCTGGACGACGAACCGGGCGCCGAAAACGGCGGCCAGCACCAGGGTGGCGACGTCGTAGTAGAGCCGCGAACGCTTGTCCGCGCGCCAGACGGTGCCCTTGCCGGTGGCCGCGTTCCAGACCACGCCGGCCAGCGGCCACCGCACCAGGACGGAGAGGAGGAAGAGGATGGCGCCGGCCAGGCTCGCCCAGATACCGATGAGGAAGTAGTCCTTGGCGGAGCCGGTGAACCAGACGACGCCGGCGGCGATCGCGACGCCGAACACGCCGCCGACCGCAGGCTGCACTGACTCCCTGCGCACCAGCCGCTCCACGCCGATGGCGACCGCGACGGCGAAGGCGGCGATGATCGACGCCTTGAGCCCGCGGAAGTTGTGAGCGATGACGAATGCCAACACGGGCAGCGCCGAGTAGATGACTCCCCTGACGCCTCCCGCCTGGTCGAGGGCCGAAGGCCGCTTCCGAGGCGCCGCCTGCTCCGCCTGCGTGTCGGACTCTGTCTCCAGGAAGCTCTTGGTCTTCATGGTGGTCGGTTCTCCCGAGTTCGTCTGGGGGCGAGGGGCAACCTCGTGTCACTTACTGCTATCTTGGCATTAAGTGACAGTCATGACCACCCCTCCTCGTGTGGCGTGAGCCACAAAGCGACCCCCGCTTGACCGGCCACCCCGGGCGAGACGCCCGCACCCCCTCCACCCGGGGACGCGGACCCCCGTCACGGCACCGACCGACGGCCGGAAGCCTCACGAGTGCGCGCTTGCAGCGTTTGTCATTAAGTGACACTGTCATTAAGTGACAGGCGGCTGCTGACCTCGCCTCCTCGCGACACCGGACGCTGACAACAGGAAGGATCGACATGGCACTGCGGGAGACCATCTCCGTCGAGGAGTTCTTCAGGCCGCCGACCCGCGCGCAGGCCACCCTCTCGCCGGACGGTAGGCAAATGGCGTACCTGGCGCTGTGGAAGAACCGCATGAACGTCTGGATCGAGAGCGTCGACGCGCCGGGGGACGCGCGGTGCGTGACCACCGAGGACCGCGGAGTGGTGAGCTACCACTGGACCCGTGACCCGCGGTGGCTGCTCTACTCCCGGGACCAGGGCGGCGACGAGAACCTGCACCTCTACCGCGTCGACCTGGCGGCCCCGGACGCCGCTGCGGTGGACCTCACGCCCTATCCGGGAGTGCGGACCGTGGGCCTGGACCTGCCCGCCGGGCGGCCCGGCAAGGTGATCACCCAGCTGAACCTGCGCGACCGGGCCCAATTCGACCTGGTCGAACTGGACATCGCCACCGGCGACCTCACCACCCTCGCCCGGAGCCCCGGGGGCAATGTCGAAGGGTGGCTGTACAGCGAACGCGAGCTGTTCGCGGTGGCGACGACGGCCGAGGGCGATGTCGAGCTGTCCCGGTGGGACGGGTCAACGGGTGCGCTGGACCCCGTGGTGCGGTTCGAGGGCGGTGACACTCCGCTGGGGATCTATCCCATGGAGGTCACGCCGGACGGCGCCGGGGTGTGGCTGGGCTCGAACCATGGAAGCGACCGTCTCCGCCTGGCCCGGCTCGACCTGGCCACCGGCAAGGAGGAAGAGGTCGACTCCCACCCGCGATACGACCTGGACACCCGTGCGCGGGTCTTCCCCGCCCTGCCCTCCCCTCTGATCCGCAGCCGGCGCACCGGCGAGCTGCTCGGAGTCCGTTATCTCGGGGAGCGGCAGGTGATCCACGCGCTGGACCCGCACTTCGCCGCGGTACTGGAGAATCTGGAGAAGCTGTCCGACGGTGATCTCGCCCAGCTGTCCTCCGACGAGAGCGGACAGCGGTGGGTGGCCGGCTTCACCCACGACCGTGACCCCGGGGTCACCTTCCTCTACGACCACGCCACGGGCGAAAGCCGCCTGCTCCACCGGGCGAAGCCGCACCTCGACCCCGAGTCGCTGGCACCGATGCGACCGGTGTCGATCACCTCCCGTGACGGTCTGACGCTGCCTTCGCACCTGACGCTGCCGGTCGGTATCGAGCCGTCCCGGCTGCCGCTGGTGCTGTTCGTCCACGGCGGTCCCTGGGACCGGGACCGCTGGGGGTACAACCCCGCCGCGCAGCTGTTCGCCAACCGCGGCTGTGCGGTGCTACAGGTCAACTTCCGGGGCTCCACCGGCTATGGCAAGGCGTTCACCAGGGCCGGCATCGGGGAGTTCGCCGGCAAGATGCACGACGACCTCATCGACGGGGTCCGGTGGGCGGTCGACCAGGGATACGCCGACCCGGGCCGCGTGGCGATCATGGGAGGCTCCTACGGCGGTTACGCGTCACTGGTCGGTGTCACCTTCACCCCCGACGTCTTCGCCGCCGCCGTCGACGTCGTCGGCATCTCGGACCTGGCCAACTTCATGCGCAGCCAGCCCGACTTCGTCAAACCGATGCTCGCCTACAACTGGTTCACGTACGTCGGTGACCCGGCCGACCCGGAGCAGGAGGCCGACATGCTGGCCCGCTCCCCGATCAGCCGCGTCGACCGGATCCGCACACCGCTGATGGTGGTGCACGGCGCCAACGACGCCCGCGTCGTCCTCGCCGAGTCCGACCAACTCGTCGAAGCCCTCCGCGCACGTGGAGTCCCCGTCGAGTACATCGTCATGGAGGACGAAGGCCACGCCATCGAGAACCCGGAGAACGTGATCGCCCTCTACACAGCGGCGGAACGCTTCCTGGCCGAGCACCTGGGCTTCGAGGCCCACAAGGCATGAGGACACCCGGCTTCGCGCCGTATGCCACCTGAAACCGGGCCGTCAATCGGTGGTGCTTCAGGGCGGACCGCGCCCGCCGCACGACCATCCCCCGCCGACCCCCATCCTCTTTCATGGAAGACAACATGACCCAGACGCTGCCGCAGCGGCTTTACCTGCTCTGCTACACCGTGGACAAGGGCAAGTTCCAGCTCGACAACCTGCAAGGCCGCGGCCAACTGCTGCGTGCCGGTGCCCTGACCGAGCTGGCCCGCGACGGGCTGCTCGGCGCCACGGGAGGGAAGGTGGTCCGAAAGTCCGGGAAGGCGCCGGACGACTCCTTCACCGCCGCGGTGTGGGGCGACCTGCCCGACAGCAAGCCGAAGGGCTGGCTCCAGTTCGTGCACAACAAGGCCCACACCGCGGAGACACCGGTCCGCGACCAGCTCTCCGACGCGGGAGAGGTCGCCGTCTCCCGCGGCAAGGTGATGGGACTCATCCCGGCCGACCGTGTCACCGTCGCCCACCCGGAGGAGGTGCGCGCCCTCCAGGAACGGGTACGCGACACCGTGCTCAGAGGAGCCGACCCGGCGTCGATCCCGTTGGAGGTGCTGGCCATGGCCGTGTTCGCGGCCGAGGTCGAGGTGACCTGCGTGTGGAGCCGCGGAGAGCTCCGCACCCACAAGCAGGCGCTCAAGGCACTCGCCGCGCGGTTCGACGAGACCGTCCCCGGCTTGCGCAAGGCGCTGCGCGACTCGTACCTGTCGAGCCGGGCGGTCGGTGGCGGCTGGAGCGCCTGAGCGCGCGGCCGACACCGGCAAGCAGACACCCCGATCCGGTGGATCGGCAGGTCTTGCTCCGGCAAAGGACGTTCCTGAGAACCGGTTGACGGGGCCCCAACACGACACGGTCCGGATCACCGGGTCCACTCGCGCCGGACCCCGGACGTCGTGACCGATGAACGCTGTGTGCGGCCCGGTTCGCCACCCGGCCGGGCGGTCCTCGTGGGAGCCGGGGTGTGGTGTGACGGCCCGGGGGCCACACCGAGTACACCGTCCGGGTGCGCTGACCGCTCCCCGGGACACAGCACAGGTCGGCCGTCCCGGCGTGCCGCGCTGGGATGGCCGACTTCCCGTTGTTCCGGAACTCGTCTCGTGCCCCGTCGTCACACAAGCGGCTCACTTCCGGGCCGACCTCGACCAGCGGGGCTGGTGGGCGGCGGACTCCGTCCGCGTCCGACCCCTCATGGGGCGGCTGACGGAACCGAATCCGATTCCCATGCGTGGCCCAACCGCCGGTCGAGCGCGGCACCGACGTCGGGGCAGTTCCGGCGGACGGTGTCGAGGAAGGCGCCCAGCACCGGGGAGCGGTCCTGGCCGTTGAAGGACAGGATCAGTTCGGGCAGTGCCGTGCGTGGGGTCACCTCGCAGAACCGGGTGTCCGGGCGCGGGGTCGACAGCATGCGGGAGGGCCCGAGGCCCACACCGACCCCGCAGGCGGCCAGGCCGATGATGGTGTGCACGTCCCTGGCGACGGACGCGCCGTCCACCACGTCGTCGCCCAGCAGGGTGCGCAGCCCGGCGGTGACCGCGGGCTCGTCCTCCCCGGCGTGGGCTTCGGGGACACGCCCTAGACTGGCCTGTGCCGATTCCCGCCCGCAAGGAGCCGTATGACCGCCGCGCCGCCGCCGACGCACTCCTCCGGACGGCAGCGCGACGCGGCCCGGACGCGGGCGGAGATCCTGGACGTGGCGACACAGGAGTTCGCCCGGCTCGGGTACACCGGCGCCCGCGTCGACGTGATCGCCGCCCGTATCCACACCACGAAGCGGATGATCTACTACTACTTCGGCGGCAAGGAACAGCTCTTCACGGCGGTGCTGGAACGGGCCTACGCGGTCATCAGGCAGCAGGAGAAGGAGCTCGACGCCGGGGACCTCGACCCGGTCGCCGCCATCCGGCGCCTGGCCGAGCTGACCTTCGACCACCACGAGGAACACCCGGACTTCATCCGGCTGGTGAGCATCGAGAACATCCACGAGGCCGAGCACATCATTGCCTCAGCGACGCTGAGCGAACTCAGTTCGCCCGCCATCGAGGTCATCGGCCGCATCCTTGAAGAGGGCCGCGAGCAGGGCGTGTTCACGGCGGACGTGGACGCGGTGGACCTGCACGCGATGATCAGCTCGTTCTGCTTCTTCCGGGTCGCGAACCGGCACACCTTCGGCGCCCTCTTCGGCCGTGACCTGACCGCGGCCGACAGGCGGCAGCACTACCGCACGATGCTCGGCGACATGGTCCTCGCCTATCTGACCGGTGACACCGCGCGCGAACGCTGAGCCGGGCACGGGATTGTTTCGGCGCCCCGCCCGGGACCGTTTCGGCGAGATGTCTTGACAGCCGGCAGGGAGCGATTCACGATCCATGCCAGCGTAATTAACTATCTAGTACGTTACTTCGCCGCGCCCACCCCGCCCGGAGGCCTCCGACGGTTCCGGCCCACTCATGGAAATCCCTGGGCGGGCAGGCCGCCGCACCGTTCACCCGACCCGACCCACCCGACCGCTCCCGCCAGGAGCGCGGGTGGCCGTCCCCAGAGGAGCCCACGTGTCCGCTCACTCGCACGACCCGTCGGCACCGCCCCCCGGCCCCTCCCCCGAACCGCCCCCGCCAGTCCGCGGCAGGCCTCGCAAGGCGGCCATCGCAGCGTGGATCGGAAGCGCTCTGGAGTACTACGACTTCTTCATCTACGGAAGCGCCGCCGCCCTCGTCTTCCCGAAGGTCTTCTTCGACCCCGACGACCCGGCGACCGCCACGCTCATCTCGATGGCGACCTTCGGCGTGGCCTACGCAGCCCGCCCCGTCGGGGCGCTGATCCTCGGACACATCGGGGACCGGCTCGGACGGCGCAAGATCATGGTCTTCACGCTGATCCTCATGGGCCTGTCGACCTTCGCCATAGGCTGTCTTCCCACCTACGCGCAGATCGGCACCGCCGCCCCCGTGCTGCTCGTCCTGATGCGCGTCCTTCAGGGGCTCTCGGCAGCCGGCGAGCAGGCGAGCGCCAACTCGATGACACTGGAACACGCCCCGGAGCACCGCCGGGGCTACTACACCAGCTTCACCCTCAACGGGACCCAGGCCGGTCAGATCCTGGCGACCCTCGTCTTCATCCCGGTCGCGGCCCTGCCCGACGAACAGCTCTACACCTGGGGCTGGCGCATACCCTTCCTGCTGAGTATCGCCGTCTCCGTCGTCGGCTACCTCATCCGGCGCAACCTGGAGGAGACCCCGGTCTTCCAGGAGGTGTCCGCGAGCGACGAGGTCTCCCGGCTCCCCCTCGCCGACCTGCTGCGCCACCACTGGGGCGACGTCCTGCGCGTCATCGGCGGGGCACTCATCGCCACCGTCAGCACCATCTTCACCGTCTGGGCCCTCGCGTTCGCGACCAGTGACGCCGGCGGGCTGGAGCAGTCCACGATGCTGTGGGTCGGGGTGATCTCCAACGCCGTGGCGCTGATCGCCCTCCCCCTGTGGGCGAAGCTCTCGGACCGGATCGGGCGCAAGCCGGTCTTCCTCATCGGCTCCCTCGGCTCCGGGATACTGGTCTTCGCCTATCTGTGGGCGATCTCGAAGGGCAGCTACCCGCTGGTCTTCCTCACCGGCATCCTCTTCTTCGGCGTCGTCTACAGCGCGGCCAACGGCATCTGGCCCTCGCTCTACGGAGAGATGTTCCCGGCCCGCGTGCGGCTTTCGGGCGTGGCCATCGGGACGCAGATCGGCTTCGCCGTCGCCGGGTTCGCCGTCACCTTCGCCGAGCAGATCGCGGGGCCGGACGGCGACGGCTGGATCGGCGTCGCGATCTTCACGGCCGCCATCTGCGCCGTGTGCTCCCTCGCCGTCGCGAGCTCCCGTGAGACGCACCGGGTGCCGACCGGGCGGCTCGGCGAGAAGCCGGACAGGGCCGCACGGAGAAGCTCCGCGAGCGCGGCGGAGTCGGTATCGGCCTGAGCGCACAGCGCCCCCGCAGCCTTCCCCGCGACCGGGACGGCCACGGAGCGTGCCGGACACGGAGAGCACCCGGGCACCCGTACCGTCGCCCACGCGTCACCAGGAAAGAGAAGCGATGACCACGCCCCCGCCCGCCCCCTCCTACCTCACCGGCCTGATCGGAACCGGCATCGGCACCTCGCTGAGCCCGGCGCTGCACGAGCGCGAGGGGGACCGGCACGGGCTGCGCCTCCTCTACCGCACCCTCGACCTCGCCGTGCTCGGGGTCGGCCCCGAAGCCCTCGGCGAACTGCTGCGCTCCGCGCGCACCCTCGGCTTCGACGGCCTCAACATCACGCACCCCTGCAAGCAGGCCGTGACCGCACACCTCGACGAACTGGCCCCCGAGGCGGCCCGCCTCGGCGCCGTCAACACCGTGGTCTTCCGCGACGGGCTCGCCGTCGGCCACAACACCGACGTCACGGGCTTCGCCCAGTCCTTCGCGCGCGGTCTGCCAGGTGCGCCGACCGGCAGCGTGGTGCAGCTCGGCGCGGGCGGGGCCGGAGCCGCCGTCGCGCACGCGCTGCTCACCCTGGGCACCGACCGGCTCACGGTGGCCGACACCGACGAGGTGCGGGCCGCCGCCCTCGCCCGCGCGCTCGGCTCCCACTTCGGCAAGGGGCGCGCCGGCCACATCTCCCCGGCCGGGCTGGAGAGACAACTCGCGCACGCGGACGGCCTGGTGCACGCCACACCCACCGGCATGGCCGCGCACCCCGGCCTTCCCCTGCCCGTGGAGCTGCTGCGGCCCGAGCTGTGGGTGGCCGAGGTGGTCTACCGGCCGCTGGAGACCGCCTTGCTGCGCACGGCCGAAGGCCTGGGCTGCCGCACGCTCGACGGCGGCGGCATGGCCGTCTTCCAGGCGGCCGACGCCTTCCGCCTCTTCACCGGCAGGGAACCCCACCCGGAGCGGATGCTCGCCGACTTCGCCGACCTCACCGGCGGGATGAGGAGCCCACGCGGCACGGCGTGAGCCCCGAGGTGAACGCGGATCGAGTCTCGACGTGAACGGCGACGTGAGCCACGACGTGAGCCACGACGTGAGCGGCGCGCCCCCCGCGCGCCGAGAAGAGACCAGGAGGAGGACCCCCATGCGCAAGTCCATCGCCACGGTGTCGTTGAGCGGCTCGCTCTCCGAGAAGCTCGGGGCCGTCGCCGCCGCCGGGTTCGACGGGGTCGAGATCTTCGAGAACGACCTGCTCGCCAGTCCGCTCAGCCCCGAGGAGGTCAGGAAGCGGGCCGCCGACCTGGGGCTGAGCATCGACCTCTACCAGCCCTTCCGCGACTTCGAGGCCGTGCCCGAGGAAGTGCTTCGGAGCAACCTGCGGCGCGCGGAGCAGAAGTTCTCGGTGATGGAGCGGCTCGGCGCCGACATGATGCTGGTCTGCTCCAGCGTCTCGCCCGCCTCGGCCGACGACGACGGACTCGCGGCCGGGCAGCTGCGCCGGCTCGCGCAGCGCGCCGAGGCGCACGGCATCCGGCTCGCGTACGAGGCGCTGGCCTGGGGACGCCATGTCAGCACCTACGACCACGCCTGGCGCATCGTCGAACTGGCCGACCATCCCGCGCTGGGCACCTGCCTCGACAGCTTCCACATCCTCTCCCGCGGCTCCGACCCCCAGGGCATCGAGCGGATACCCGGCGAGAAGATCTTTTTCCTCCAGCTGGCGGACGCGCCCCGGATGGCGATGGACGTCCTGCAGTGGAGCCGCCACTACCGCTGCTTCCCGGGCCAGGGCGGCTTCGACGTCGCGGGCCTCGTGGAAGCCGCCTTGCGCGCCGGGTACACCGGACCACTGTCGCTGGAGGTCTTCAACGACGTGTTCCGGCAGGCCGACGCGTCACGCACCGCGGTCGACGCGATGCGCTCGCTGCTCACCCTGGAGGAGTCGGCCGGGCTCGCCTCTCTCCCCGCGCCCGTCATCCCCTCCTCCTTCGCCTTCGCCGAGCTGGCCGCGGCCGACACCGAGCCGTTGCGCGCGCTGCTCGGCTCGCTGGGCTTCACGCGGACGGGGCGGCACGGCGGCAAGCCGGTCGAGCTGTGGGAGCAGGGCGAGGCACGACTCGTCGTCAACACCGCGGGCGCGAGCCGCCGCGAGGGCCCGGCGCTGACCGCCCTCGGCCTGGAGACGCCCGACCCGGGCGCGGCCACCCGGCGCGCCGAGTCCCTCCTCGCACCCGTCATCCCGCGCCGCCGCGCGGCCGGGGACGTACCGCTGGAGGCGGTCGAGGCTCCCGACGGCACCGAGCTGTTCTTCTGCCGCACCGGGCACGAGGACCACCCCAGCTGGACGGACGACTTCACGCCCGTACCCCTTGCGGACGCGGCCGACGGGGCCGACGCGGGCCCAGGGACCGGGAACGGGCCCGGCCCCGGGAGCGGCAGCGGGGCCCGGGCCGGTGTCACACGGATCGACCATGCCGCGCTGACCCAGTCTTGGCACCGCTTCGACGAGGCGTCCCTGTTCTACCCGAGCGTGCTGGGCCTCCAGCCGAACGAGAGCCTCGACCTGGCCGACCCGTACGGGCTCTTCCGAAGCCGTGCCCTCGCCAACGCCGAGGGCACACTGCGGATCGCACTCAATGTGGCGCCGGTGCCCAGCGAGCGGGAGAAACACCCGCAGCACATCGCGCTCGCCACCGACGACATCCTCGCCACGGCGCGCCGGGTCCGCGAGCACGGCGGCGGGCTCCTGCCGATTCCCGACAACTACTACGACGACCTCCGAGCCCGCCACGGCCTCGGCGACGACACCCTGGCCACGCTGCGCGAGCTGGGCATCCTCTACGACCGCGACGAGTACGGGGAGTTCTACCACTGCTACACCGCCACGTTGGGCCGGGTCTTCTTCGAACTGGTCCAGCGCGTCGACGGCTATCGCGGTTACGGGGCTCCCAACGCCACCATCCGCCTCGCGGCCCAGCACACCGCCGAGCTGGGCCACCGGCCCGCGTACTGAAGGCTCATCAGGAGTCACGCTCCCCGCTCCCCGTCGGGCCGTTCGGGCGCTGCTGGATCTTTCGCGGTGAACCGCTCACCACGTCACCTGGGAACGCGTCCGCCCCGGCCGCGTACGCCGCGGTGAACCGTTCGACGGCGGCCCACAGTTCATTTTCGCGCCGCTCGTCGTAGGACTCCTGCGACGAGCGGTCCGCGCGGCTGCGGTCGACGTAGGACCCGGTCGGCGCCTGGGTCGTGCCGAGGACGACGTCGGCGAGGCAGCGGCCCGCGACGCTGCGGCTGGTGGCGAACGGGGTGAGGGTCAGCACCGGCAGGATGCGCCGCACCGCGAACCGGGAGACGGGGTCCGCGTTGCGGACGAGGCCGGTGCCGGGGACGAAGCCCGGGTTGTAGGCGACGGCGTCGACCCCGGCCGGCAGGCGGCGCGCGTACTCGTGCACGAGGTGGATGGCGGCCAGCTTGCTCGTCGAGTACGCGGTGCGCCCGGCGCCCGCGGTGTCCGGCTTGGGGAAGGCACGCGTGCGGGCCAGGACGTCCGGGGACTTCCAGGCCGGGCCGGGCACCATGCCCATGTTGTGCTTGAAGTCGCCGAAGTGGGTGTCGCTGGCGGTGATCACGATCCGGGCGGGAGTGACGAAGCGGTCGTGGAGCAGGCGGACGAACAGGTGGTTGGCGAGCACGTTGACGGCGAAGGTGGACTCGAAGCCGTCGGGCCCCTCGGTGAGCGCGTTCGTGTACTGAGTGCCCGCGTTGCCCACGAAACCGCGCAACGGCGGCAGGTCACCGCCATCGAGCCGGTCGCGGATCCCGGTGGCGGCCGAGCGGACACTGTTCAGCGAGTCGAGGTCCGCCGGGACGTGGGAGACCGTGTGCCCGCCCGCGCCGAGTTCCGCAGCGAGCCGTGCCCCGGAGGATCCACGGGCGACGACGAGGAGGTGCACGTCCGGCGACCGTCGCAGGATCTGCTCGGCGGCGACGCGGCCGATCCCGCGGCTCGCTCCTGTCATCACGAGGGTGTGCTTCACGGGAGGCTCCTTCGCTGGTAAGCCGGTGGGCGCCCTGCTGGGTGCGGCTCCACGTTCACCTCTCACGCCACCGCCGGCCAGTGCCGTCCCCGTCACCAGGACTGGCAGTACCCAGGCTGATGCGGCGCCGCGCGGCGAGAATGGAGCCATGGCTTCCTCCCGTTCCGTCTTCGCCGCACTCCTGCGGGCCTGGCGCGACCGCTTGCCCCCGGCCGACGCCGGCTTCACCGTGACGACCGGCCGTCGTGCCCCGGGTCTGCGCCGCGAGGAGCTGGCACAGCTGGCCGGGCTCTCCGTCGACTACGTTCTGCGCCTGGAACAGGGACGTGCGAAGAACCCCTCGGCCCAGGTCGTCGGCGCCCTCGCCCGGGCCCTCCAGCTCTCCCGCGCCGAGCGCGACCAGCTGTACCGAAGCGCCGGGCTTCTGCCGCCCCAGGACGGGACGGTCGGCACCCATGTGCCCCCGGGGATCCAACGGCTCGCCGCACGCCTCGACGACGTCCCGATCGGCGTGTTCAGCGCCGATTGGACCCTGGTGTGGTGGAACACGATGTGGCGCGCTCTGTACGGAGACCCCACCGTCCTCCCGGCCGCCGAACGGAACCTCGCCCGCGCCCTGTTCGGTAACGGCGCCGCACACGCCTTGATGCTTCCCGTCCGCTCCGAGCGCGGACAGGACACCTTCGAGGCGTCCATCGTCGCCGATCTCAAGGACGCCGTGTCCCGCTATCCCGCGGACGCCCAGCTCGACCGTCTCGTGCGGGAGCTGCGAGAAGTATCCGAGGCCTTCGCGCGGCAGTGGGCCACGGAGACGGCCGCCGCCCAGCACACGACCGACCGGAAGACGATCCGGCATCCAGAGACCGGCGACATCCTGCTCGACTGCGACGTCCTCGTCGTCCCGGGCGCGGACTTGCGCATGGTCACCTACACGGCAGCGACCGGAAGCAGCGACGCCGGGAAACTGGACCTCCTTCGCGTCACACGCGGCCATGCCGCCGACGCTCTCCCCTGACGGGCCGCTGCTGGGCGGTTCCGCCAAGCCGGCCGTACGACCGTGGCCACGCTGGAGACCGGCGGTCGCCGCCCGAGCACGGCGCCGGCACCAGGAGGAACACCGCCTCACGCGTTCACCTGTTCGGCACGCGCCGGGAGGCGGGGGGCCACCGGCTCGTGTGCGCTGGAGTCACTCCGCCCCCTCGGAAGGAGCGCTCCTCCCGGGCCTCCACAGCCATCGGACTGCGGACCTGAACGGGAACCCGCCGGCCACACTCGACAGATTGCCACGACCATGGACGGTCTGAAGATCCTTCCACTGGCCATCACGATGATGGCCGGTCCCCAGATCATGTCGGCGATCATCTTCGTCACCGCACGCGATGCCGTTCGCGTGTCGCTGGGATTCCTGGCGGGCGTCACGGTGGGCGTCCTCGCGGGCGTGGCAGCCATGATGGGCATCGCGACGGCTCTGGGCAGCGGCGTCGATCTCGGAAACTCCAAGGACCGTGGCTCGGTCGGCCACATCATCCAGTACGCGCTGGTGGGTCTCCTGGCCCTGGCCGCACTGCGTAATTGGCGGCATCGGAAGACCGTCACACCGCCGAAGTGGCTGCACTCCCTGATGTCCGCCGACCCCCGCCAGGCGCTCCGGACCGGCCTGATGGTCATTCTGCTGATGCCCTCGGACCTGATGGTGATGCTCACCGTTGGCGTCCACCTGGACCAAGCGCGCGGTTCCTACCTGGATGCCCTGCCGTTCATCGCGCTGACCGTCGTGATCGCCGCCCTGCCGCTGCTCGTGCGGCTGGCGGCGGGCCACCGGGCCGCGGACGCCATGCCGAAGATCCGCGACTGGACGAACACCCACAGCTGGCTGGTGAACATCCTGGTGTGCGCTCTCTTCATCGCTCTGATCATGACGTGACGCCACCAGGTTGCGATGTTCGTTCGCCGGCAGCACCGCGACGTCCGCGACCGGTGGGAACAACAGGCCCTTTCCCGGAGGCAGTTGGATGACCTCTCTGTCCATCCGTCGAGCACCGGTCGCGGCGTCGTCCCCATCGGGGACCGGCTCGGCCTTCTCCACCCCGCGGACAGTCCCAAGCAGGTCCTTGTCGTTTCGCTGCCTGGCGCGCCCTTTGCACGAGCATATGGTGGTCGGCCGAAGCAGATCGTGACCACGAAACCGCAGCTGGATCAGGGGCAGCGATGCGTCAAACCAATCTCACCGGAGAGTCGGCCGACTACGTCAGCGCCCGGGAGGAGCTGCGGCAAGCCGAGATCGAGCTGATGCGCCATCGTGAACGCGTCGCCGACCTGCGTCGCCGGTTGCCGCTGGGCCCTGTCGTCGAGGACTACGTGTTCGAGGAGGGCCCCGCCGATCTACAGGCTGGTGACTCGCCGACGCGGACCGTGCGCCTGAGCGAACTGTTCACCCGCCCCGGGCGTGACCTCGTCGTCTATCACCTCATGTACGGCAAGACACATACCGAGCCGTGCCCCATGTGCACGATGTGGCTCGACGGGATCAACGGGGTGGCCCACCATGCCGAGCAGAACGTCGACCTCGCGGTCGTCGCCGCGGCCGGTCTGCCCGCGCTGCGCGCGCACGCCCGAGACCGGAAGTGGACGAATCTGCGTCTGCTGAGCGCCGGGTCCAGCACCTTCAAATACGACCTGGGCAGTGAGGACGCCGAGGGCAACCAGGACTCTACGGTGTCGGTTTTCACCCGCGACGACAACGGATCGGTACGCCATTTCTACTCGGCGCACCCCCGGATGTCCGACGACATCGACCAGCGGGGCATCGACCTGTTCAGCCCGGTATGGCACCTCCTCGACCTCACCCGCCAAGGCCGGGACGACTGGTCCGCCGCGCTCAGCTACTAGAACCGTATCGGGCAGTGTTCGCCTTGTTGACTGCCTCGCGAGCCGTCCGGAACCGCCCTCACGGCGATCGGCGCCGGTCCGGTGCCGTGGCGGTGCACGATCGGTCAGCCGCTCTCCCGGCGGCCTGGTGGGCCTCGGGGGCCCAGGAGGCGAAGGTGCGCAGCCCGTCGTGGGAGGAGGTGCCGACTTCGGCCGTCCAGACGATGAGTTGCTGGTCGGGGTCCGTGCCGGCGGTGAGGGTGTCCCAGTCCAGGGTCAGTTTCCCGGCCACGGGGTGGTGCAGCGTCTTGGTGCCGACCGTGCGGGCCGCGACGTGGTGGGCGGCCCACCACTGGCGGAAGTGCGGGTCCCGCACGGACAGCTCGCCGACGAGCGCGGTCAGCCGGGAGTCGTCCGGATACGTGGCCGCTTCCATGCGCAGTTGAGCCACAGCGGTACGGGCGACGCTCTCCCAATCCGCGTACAGGGACCGCATGGCCGGATCGGTGAACAGAATGCGCGTGTAATTCCGCTTCTTCTCCGGAATGGTGCCGAAATCGGTGACCAGAGCGGCACCGAGGGAATTCCAGCCGAGAATATCCATACGGCGCCCCGGAACCATGGCCGGGGTGGCGGTCAGATCGTCCAGTACACGTCGCAGCTGCGGCTGCACCTTCTGTACGGCGCGGCGACGGGGCCGCGCCCCCTCCTTGCCCGCCAGCTCGAACAGGTAGGTCCGCTGGTCGTCATCGAGGTGCAGCACCTGCGCCAGCGTGGCCAGTACGGGCCCGGAGGCTTGGATGCGGCCCTGCTCAAGGCGCGTGTAGTAGTCGGTGCTGATCGCGGCGAGCTGCGCGACTTCCTCCCGGCGCAGCCCCTCGACCCGCCGGGTACCGCCGTCGGGCAGGCCCACGGTACGGGGGCTCAGCTCGGCCCGCCGGGTCTTGAGGAGCTCACCCAGCCCGTTCCGTTTGGCTTCGCGGGTCATGTCGGCCAGTGTCGCACCGTTCACATCTCGCGTGAGGGGGGAGAAGTTTTTCCCCGGATGGTTTCCTCCCAGGGGGAAACCATCCCCTTTTGCGGCCTCAAGCGGAGTGTGACGGTTGATGAGGCGGCCCAAGAGGCCCCGCCGATCGGCCGGCTCGGCCACGCGGAGGAGATCGCCCGTGCGGCGTTGTGGCTGTGCGGCCCCGCAGCGGGCTTCGTGCTCGGCGTCGTCCTGCCCGTGCACGGCAGTTGCGTCGCCCGCTGATCCTCCTCCACTTGTTGTTCGCCTGAACGGGTTGATCGCTTCGTGTCGGCGCGGTCACAGCTCGTTGGTCCAGCAGGATGCTTCGTGTTCCCGACGGTCCGCCCGGCTTCCCGACGGTCCGTCCAGCCGTGGCGGCGGGGGTGCCGACGTGCGTCCTCGCGCCAGGAACCGTCGCCCGTAACAGGATTTGAGGAGATCGACTCATGGCTCACATGCTGAGGACCGCTGCCGCCGCTGCCGGCGCCTGCGCCATCATTCTGGGCGGTGCCGGACTGGCCTCCGCCGACGCCGGGGCGTCGGGTGCCGCTGCGAATTCACCTGGCGTGCTCTCGGGCAACGTGGTTCAGGTCCCGGTCAACATCCCGGTCAACGTCTGCGGCAACAGCATCGGCATCGTCTCGCTGCTCAACCCCGCCTTCGGCAACGCCTGCATCAACCGCTGACACCCGCGCAAGGCGGCTCCGCCGAGGCGGGCCCGCCGTCGCACCCGTGGCCCTCCGGTACCTGTCCCGGAGGGCCACGCCCATGTCTTCAGCTGTCTTCAGCGGTGACGAGCGTGAGTTCGGCCGAAGCCACGGTGGTGCCCGCGCAGTTGCGCGGCCGGGTGGCTGGGGGCGGGCCCGGTGGCTCGCTCAGCCGGTGGTTCTGCCTGTGGCCCGGCCGGACCTGATCTTGTCGGGCGGCTGCGGCGAGTCCCAGACGTCGACGGGGACGAAGCCGGTCGCCTTGCCGTCGGCGTCCAGCAGCCGCCCCATCAACTTCACGGCGCGCAGCGCGATGGCCCGGTCGGCGAAGCGGAGGTGGGGCAGCTTGGTGGTCAGCTGCGCCTCCAGGGTCTGGACGTCGGCCAGCGCGCCGAGCCAGGCGGTCGCGATGAGGTTCTGCGGGCCCGCGACGCCGATGCACAGCCGCACCTCGGGCAGTTTGGACATCTCCCGTGCTGTCGCGTCCAGGTGTTCGGCGGGCACGGTGCCGAAGAAGGTCACCGAGACCGGTGCTCCGGACAGGGAGCGGGCCAGGTCGCAGCGGAGTACGAGGTGGCCCGCATCCAGCAGCTTGTTCAGGCGGCGGCCGGCGGTGTTGACGCTGACCCCCAGCTCGGCGGCCAGCTCGCTCAGCGAGGCGCGGCCGTTCTCGCCCATGGCACACACCAGTTCACGCAGCTCGGCGGCGCGGGCGACAGCGGCGCCCGAGGGGCGCCGGGGGGCGGCCAGCGCGTCCCGCTGCGGGCGGCTGAGGCTGCGCAGCCGCCAGCGGCTGCCCTCGGTGTAGACGCGGGTGGCCGGGTGGGCGCGGGTGGAGGTCACGCCGGGGACGTCGCCGAGCCGGTCGACGACATAGCGCGAGAGCGCGGCGAAGTCGGTGGCCAGCACGGTGACCAGCAAATCGCGCCCGCCCGAGGTGTGTTCGACGGTGACGGCCTGCGGGTCGGCCGAGAGCGCGGCGGCCACGGCGGTGTCCTGGCCGGGCGCGCAGTCCACCTCGATGATCGAGGCCATGCCCGCCTCGTCACGCGGATACGCGGTCACCCACGCGTGGCCCGCGGCGCGCAGCCGCTCCCAACGGCGGGCGACGGTGGCCGCGTCGACGCCGAGGGGCTTGGCCAGCTCGCTCCAGGGGGCGCGGGGGTTGATCTGGAGGGCGTTGACCAGCGCCAGATCCAGCTCGCTCAACGGGGGATTCTCGGTCACAGGAACCTCCAGCGAGGGCACGCGATTGACAAGAACGCGCACTTGATCTCACTGAATCTCAAATAACAGCAATTCTCGGCGCTCTATTAGCAGGACACTAGCATCGCCGCAGTCGATCAGTTCAAGCCACCAACCGTCCCGACAGCCACCCGACACAGCCCGACAGCCGCTCAACAGCCAGGCCACGACGGGAGAGGAGGTACCGTGCGGCAGCCCTTCGCCACCCTCACCGAAGCAGCGGAAGCGCTGCGCACCGGCAAGATCAGCAGCCGTGAGCTGGTGGAGGCCGCACTCGCCGACGCCGAGGTGCTCGACCCGCTGCTCGGGGTCTACGTCAACCGCTTCCCCGAAGAGGCGCTGACCGCGGCCAAGGCCGCCGACGCCCGGCCGGCCCGCGAGCGCGGTCCCCTGCACGGGCTGCCCCTCGCGCTCAAGGACAACTTCGCCGCAGCCGAAGGCCCGGTCACCGCGCAGAGCCCGGCCCACGACCCGTCCTGGTGGCGCGGCCGGGACGCCCCCGCTGTCGCCCGGCTGCGCGCCGCGGGCGCCGTCGTCCTGGGCAAGACGACGCTGACCGAGTACGCGATGGGCAGGCCCGACCCGCGCCACGCCTTCCCGCTGCCGCGCAACCCCTGGGACCCGCGGTGCTGGACGGGCGGGTCGAGCACCGGCAACGGCGCGGGGATCGCCACCGGGCTGTTCCTGGGCGCGCTGGGTACCGACACCTCCGGCAGCGTGCGCCTCCCCGCGGCGCTGTGCGGCACGACCGGCCTGAAGACCACGTTCGGGCTCGTCGACAAGGACGGCGTCCTGCCGCTGAGCCCCACCCAGGACGTCGTCGGGCCGATGGGGGTGGCCGCCGCCGACTGTGCGCTGCTGCTCGACGTCCTCGTACCGCCCGAGCACCCCGGAGCGCCGCGCCCGGCCCGCCCACCGCTGGGTGACGGGTCCGGGGAGGGGCTGCGGGGGCTGCGGGTCGGCGTGCCGTTCGCGCTGCTGGAGGACGAGGCCGTCAGCGTCGAGTGCCGGGCCGCATTCGAGGCGGCGCTGGAGACGCTGCGGAACGCGGGCGCCGTGGTCGTGGACTTCGCGCTGCCCGAGTTCGAGACGCTGCTGGCCGAGAGCACGGTGACGATGCTGGCCGAGGCGTTCGCCGAGCACGGTGAGCGGCTGGGCGCGCGCTGGGCCGACCACGGCCGGGTCTTCCGGCGCCTCGCCGCGGCCGGCGCGTTGGTGCCCGCGCATCTGTACCTGCGCGCCCAGCACTCCCGGCGCCGTACCCGCGCCGCGCTGCTGGAGCGCCTGCGCGGACCCGGCGGAGCCGACCTGATCGCCACCCCGACCTGGCCCGCCGCCGCCCGCCCCTACACGCGGGAGAGCGCGCCCGGCGACGAGCTGAACCTGACCGCCGTTTGGAACCCGGCCGGCTTCCCCGCGCTGGCGCTGCCCATGGGTGCGGACCCGGCGGGGCTCCCGCTCTCGCTCCAGCTCGTGGGCGAACCCCACGCGGAGCGGCTGCTGCTGGCCGCCGGTGACGCCTATCAGCGGCGCACCTCCTGGCACCTGCGGCGGGCCGCGCCCGATCCGGCCCAGCGGCCCGACGCGGTACCGGATCCGGACGCGCGCCGGGGCCTGCTCGCGGACCGGGACCCGGGCGCGGACCTGGGCGCGGATCCGGGCGCGGACCCGGCGGGTGAAGTCCCCGGTGAGACCGGCGCCGCCGTCGAGGCGGCACTCGCCGACGCGGGGCTCGCGCTCGATCCCGGGGAACCGGCCGCCGTGGCCGCCCTGGCCCGGGTGCTCGCCCGCTCGGGACGGCTCCTCACGGCGCCCGCCCGCTGACCGGCACCGGCGCTCCCCCGCCTTCCCGCTCGCCCTCCCCCCGTCCCGTCCCACTGGAGAACCCATGTCGCGTGTTCAGCCCCTCGCCGGCGCGGGAGCGCCCGCGCCGGGTGGCGTCCGCGTCGCCACGGTCGTCGGATTCCTGGTCTTCATCGAACTCGTCAGCGGTGTCATCCAGGGGATGATGCCCGCGCTCCTGCCCGAGCTGGGCACCTCGCTGGGGGTGGGCGCGGGCAAGCTGAACTGGGTCAGCAGCGCCCAGTTGCTGGCCGCCGCCGTGTGCGTGCCGTTGTTCGGCAGGCTCGGCGACATGTACGGGCACCGGCGGCTGCTGCGGGTCGGCATGGTGTGCCTGGCCGTCGGCTCGATCCTCGTCGCCTGGTCCCCGTCCTTCGCGGTGCTGCTGCTCGGCCGGGTCCTCCAGGGCCCGTTGGCCGCGCTGCTGCCGCTGGAGATGGGCCTGGTGCGCGACCGGCTCGACCCCGAGGGGGCGCGCAGCGCCATCGGCATGCTGGTGGGCGCGCTGACCGTCGGCGCCAGCGTGGGTCTGGTCGTGGCCGGGCTGCTGGGCGAGGTGACGGCCACGGTGCACGGGGTGCTGTGGGTGCCCGCCGCCGTCACGGTGGTGTGCGTCGGCGTCGTCTTCTTCCTGGTGCCCGAGTCCGTGACCCGCGCCAGGGCCACGGTCGACTGGGCGGGCGCCGGGCTGCTGACCGTCGGGCTGTGCGCGCTGCTGCTGGGCATCGCGCAGGGTCCCGCGTGGGGCTGGGCCGGGGGCGGCACGCTGGGCCTGTTCGCGCTCGCGGTCGTCACGCTGGTGGTCTGGGTGCTGGTCGAACTGCGGGTGTCGCAGCCCATCGTGGACATCCGGCTGAGCGCCAAGCGCAACCTGCTGCCGGTGTACGGGGGCAGCTTCCTGCTCGGTGCGGCGCTGTTCGGCTCGCAGACCGCCGCCTCGCTCTTCTTGTCGAGCCCGCCGGAGAAGGTGGGCTACGGCTTCGGCTACGACTCCCTGGCGATCGGCTGGACGATGCTGCCGTGGGGCGTCGCCGCCTTCCTGGCCTCCACCGTGGCGCCCCGGCTCTACCGGGTGCTGGCGCCGCGCACCGTGCTGGGGCTGAGCGGGGTGTTCATGGCGGTCGGCTACGCGGCGCTGGTGCTCGCGCACGGGGCCGTGTGGCAGTTCGTCGCCGCCAACTCCCTGACCGGCTTCGGCACCGGGCTGGCGCTCAGCGCGATGCCCGCCCTCGTGCTGGACGCCAGCCCCGCCGAGCGCACCGGGGTGGCGACCGGCATCTACAACACCGCCAAGACGCTGGGCGGCAGCGTCTCGGGAGCCGTGTTCGCCGCGATCCTCAGCGCCGTCACCTTCGCGGGCACCGACGTGCCCACCGAGTCCGCCTACACCACCGTGTGGTGGTGCTGCGCGGCCGTCTCGGCGCTGGTGGCGCTGGCCGCCGCCGTGCTGGCCCGCGCTCCGGGCGTCTCCTCCCCCGCCACTCCCGTCCCGGCGCTCGCCGGAAAGGACCTCGCGTGATGATCGCCCGCACCGCCCCCGGACCCGTGCCGCCGGCTCCCGGACCCGTGCTGCTGGAAGGCGGCGTGCTGATCGACGGCCGGGGAGGCGAGCCCCTCGTCGACGGCGCCGTGCTGATCGAGGAGGGCACCGTGCGCTGGGCAGGTCCCGCCGGGGCGCATCCGCGGCTGTCGCCGGGCACCCGCCGGGTCGATGTGGGCGGCGGCACGATCCTGCCGGGCTTCATCGACTGCCACGTCCACATGACCGTCCCCGGCGGCGCCCTCAACCACGCGGAACTGCGCGCCATGCCGCCCTCGCTGCGCACCTTCCTCTCGGCGCCCCGTATGCGGCAGACCCTGGAGGCGGGCGTCACCACGGCCCGGGACCTGGGCGGCGCCGACACCGGGCACAAGCGCGCCGTCGAGGAGGGCCTGGTGACCGGGCCCAGGCTGCTGGTGGCGGTGGCCATGCTCAGCCCGACCGGCGGCCACGGCGACTTCCGCATGGGCACCGACAACGGGGAGAACGACCCCGGCATGAGCCGCCTGGCCGACGGACCCGACGCCTGCCGCGCCGCCGTGCGCGGGGTGCTGCGGCAGGGCGCCGACTGCGTCAAGGTCGCGGCGACGGGCGGCGTGTGGAGCCCTACCGACCAGCCCGACGACGACGGGTTCCTGGAGGACGAGATCCGCGCCATCACCCAGATCGCGGCGGGGCACCGGGGCAAGAAGGTCGCCGCCCACGCGCAGGGCAGGGGCGGCATCCTCAACGCCGTACGCGGCGGAGTGGCCAGCGTCGAACACGGCTACGAGATCGACGACGAGGCCATCGACCTGATGCTGGAGCGCGGCACCTTCCTCGTCCCGACGCTGACGACGGCCAACACCGACCCGGACCCGGCCAAGGCCGCGAGCTGGGCCTACGCCAAGAAGAAGCACTGGCAGAACGTGGCGCGTACCCACATTCCGCACGCCATCCGGCGCGGCGTGCGCGTCGCCCTGGGCACCGACTGCGGCATCGCCGAGCACGGCACCAACCTGCGCGAGCTGGCCCATCTCGTCGAGGCCGGTATGACGCCGATGGGCGCGCTGCTGGCCGGCACCAGCGAGGCGGCCGAACTCCTCGGCATGGCCGACACCCTCGGCACGCTGGAGCCGGGCAAGCGCGCCGATGTCGTCGTGGCCCGCACCAACCCGCTGGAGGACATCGCCTCCCTCAGCGAGCCGGAGAACATCGCGCTGGTCCTCAAGGACGGTGTCGCGTACAAGGACCTGGGGCTCGGCCAGGGCTGATCCGGACCACGGGGGAACGAGACCGCGGCGGCGGTCGCTGGCGGCGAGGGAGCGCCAGCGCCCGCCGCCGCACCATGTCTGCCGACGGCCGGCACCCACGGGCCCTCCGCGAGATCGGCCACCGGGCGGCCGGGCGCGAGCCGTCACTCGCCGTCGCTGTCGCCGTTCCGGTCGCGGGGGCGGTGGAGGCGGCCTCGTATGTCAGAGGGGGGCAGGAACTTCGTCCAGCGTTCGGGGAACTCGGCGGGGGCGTCCTCGGCGCCGTCGTCCGTGCCGTCGCCGTTCCCGTCGCTGCGGGCGCGCCGGGCCGCGACGGCGGCGACGACCTCGGCCGCCGCCTCCTCGCGGCGGCGCTCGTTCGCGCGGCGGGCCGCGGCCGTGGCGACCGAGGGCCACACGTGGTCGATGGCGGCGTTGACGGCGGCGCCCACCAGCACGGCGAAGGCCGACACGCCGATCCACAGCAGGACGGCGACGGGCGCGGCGAGCGAGCCGTAGATGGTGGGTCCCTCGACCGTGTTGGTGAGGTACAGCCGCAGCAGGAAGCTGCCCAGCACCCACATCACCAGGGCCACCAGCGCCCCGGGAATGTCCTCGCGCCAGGGTGAGCGCACCGGCACGGACACGTGGTAGAGCGTGGTGAGGAAGGCGATGGACAGCAGCAGCACCACCGGCCAGTAGAAGACCGTGACGACCCACTCGGCCTGCGGCACCAGCCGCAGCACCGCGTCGGGCCCCGCCACCATCAGCGGAAGCGCGACCGCGCCGATGACCAGCGCCACCAGGTACAGCCCGAAGGACAGCACCCGCGTCTTGACGATGCCGCGCCGCCCGTCGAGCCCGTACATCACGGTGATGGTGTCGATGAAGACGTTCACCGCGCGCGAGCCCGACCACAGGGCCAGCGCGAAGCCGAGCGAGATGACGTCGGGACCGCCGCCCTTGATCACGTCGTCGATCAGCGGGCGGGCGAGCTCGTTGACCCCCTTGTCGGACAGGACGGTGGTAGAGGCGTCCAGGAAGTTTGTGCGAAGGGATTCGATCGCCTCGGCGCCGATCCAGTCGAGATAGCCGAGGAGACCGATCATGCCCAGCAGCAGCGGCGGGATCGAGATCAGCGTGAAGAACGCGGCCTCGGCGGCCAGCCCGAGGACGCGGTATTCCATGCAGGAGTTGACCGTGTCCTTGAGCAGCAGCCACGCCATCCGCCGTTTGGGCACGTCCCTGTATTTGACCCGGGCACGGCGAATCTGGCGACGGGACCGCCCGGGAGGCCATCTCGGGGCCCGTTCGGGGGTCTGCTCAGGGGTTTCCTCGACTGCACGCACGTCTTTAACGTATCTGGCATGCCAGCCTCGACACACACCGTGACCAACCAGGCCCCGCCCCTGGCCGACTACGACGTCTTCTCCGCCGACGCGGCCCTGGTGGAGGGAGTGGCCCGGCATGTGGCGCCGGAGCGCGCCGAACAGGCCCGCGCCGAGCTTGCCGAGCTGGGCGGCGCGGCGGGTTCCGCGCAGGCTCAGGAATGGGGCACACAGGCCAACGAGTGC
This sequence comes from Streptomyces sp. NBC_01775, assembly GCF_035917675.1. Classification (NCBI taxonomy): domain Bacteria; kingdom Bacillati; phylum Actinomycetota; class Actinomycetes; order Kitasatosporales; family Streptomycetaceae; genus Streptomyces; species Streptomyces sp. NBC_01775. The sequence goes on from NZ_CP109104.1 coordinate 2,210,668, forward strand.
CCGCCTGCCTTGCGGACACACGACCGCTATGGCCACCGGATCGACGAGGTCGACTTCCACCCCTCCTGGCACCGGCTGATGGAGCGCGGGGTGGCGGCGGGGCTGACCGATCCGTGGTCGCGCCCCGACGGCCAGCTGCGGCGCAGCGCGGCCTTCTACGTGTGGTCGCAGGTCGAGGCGGGGCACGGCTGTCCGCTGTCGATGACGCACGCCGCCGTGCCCGCGCTGCGCAAGGAGCCGGGGCTGGCGGCCGAGTGGGAGCCGCTGCTGGGCTCGCACACCTACGACTACGGCCTGGACCGGCCGGCGGGCGCCAAGGCGGGCGCCATCGCCGGGATGGGCATGACGGAGAAGCAGGGCGGCAGCGACGTACGGGCCAACACGACGGAGGCGGCCCCGCTGACCGGGGACGGCGGCGCGGGCGCCGGCGAGTACGCGCTGACGGGGCACAAGTGGTTCTGCTCGGCGCCGATGTCGGACGTCTTCCTCGTGCTGGCGCAGGCTCCCGGGGGGCTGACCTGCTTCCTGGTGCCGCGCGTGCTGCCCGACGGGACGCGCAACACCTTCCGTATCCAGCGGCTCAAGGACAAGCTGGGCAACCGCTCCAACGCCTCCAGCGAGGTCGAGTTCGACGGGACGACGTGGGCGCGCCGCGTCGGCGAGGAGGGCCGCGGCGTCGCGACGATCATCGAGATGGTCGCCGCGACCCGGCTGGACTGTGTGACGGGCTCCGCCGCGCTGATGCGGCAGGCCGTGGCGCAGGCCACCCACCACGCGGCGCACCGTTCGGTGTTCGGCAAGGAGCTGATCGAGCAGCCGCTGATGCGCAACGTGCTGGCGGACATGGCGCTGGAGTCGGAGGCGGCCACCACGCTCGCGCTACGGCTGGCCGCCGCCTACGACAGCGCGGCGGGCGAGGGCGAGGCCGCGGCGCACGACCGGGCCCTGCTGCGGCTGGCCGTGCCGACCGCGAAGTACTGGGTCACCAAGCGCTGTGTGCCGCTGGCGGGCGAGGCGCTGGAGTGTCTGGGCGGCAACGGCTACGTCGAGGAGTCGGGCATGCCCCGGCTGCTGCGCGAGTCGCCGCTCAACTCCCTGTGGGAGGGCTCGGGGAATGTGCAGGCGCTGGATGTGCTGCGGGCGCTCCAGCGCTCGCCGGAGTCGCTGAACGCCTTCTTGACGGAGCTCGGGCACGCGCGCGGCGCCGATCACCGGCTGGACGCCGCGGTCAAGGACATGCTCACGCAGCTGTCCGACCTGGACGGCATCGAGGCGCGGGCCCGACGCCTGGTGGAGCGGATGGCACTGGTGCTCCAGGGCTCCTTGCTGGTGCGCTTCGCACCGCCGGAGACCGCCGACGCGTTCTGCGCCTCGCGGCTGGGCGGCGACTGGGGCGCGGCCTTCGGCACCCTGCCCTCGGGGCCGCACCTGAAGGCACTGGTGGAGCGGGCGCGGCCGGTGGCGTGAGGCCCAAAGGGCCGCGGGTCTGTGTCATACGCGGCTCCGCCGCGGTGGGGGTCCCCACACGCCGCAGGCGGTTCAGCGCTGTGCGGTCCTCAGTCCGCCGGGGCCAGCAGGCGTCAGGGCGCGGCGGGTTCTGGCCGGGGCCGTGGCGTCGGCGAACAGCTGGAGTTCCTGGTTGAGGGCCATTTGAAGTTCTCCCCTCCCTTCGCAAGCTCAGGAAGGGGATTCCTGCCTACATTGCTGCGGCAGGTTTGACGGTTTTACCCGGCCTGCGACCGCACCTTCCGGCGGCCGGGACCTCCACGATGACGTGGCCGATCCGGTACAGGTGCAAGATGTTCCGGGCCGCGTTCCAGTCGGCGTTGCACTGGAAGCCGCAGTGGGGGTTCTTGCATACGAACGTCTCTTGACTCTCTCGGCTGCCGGGGGTGACGAATCCGCAGGCTGAGCACCGCTGGGAGGTGTAGGGGGCGGGGACCTTGACGAGCTGGCCGCCGTAACGGGCGGCCTTGTACATCAGCATCGTCACGGTCCGGCCCCATGCTTCCTGGGCGATGGAGCGGTTCGTCCCGGCCTTCGCCTTGGCCCCGTTGCGCAGGAACTCGCCCGCGTTGTCGGGGTCGGGCTTGGGGGCGGGGGCTTTGGTCATGCCGAGGATGCTGAGCTGTTCCACCACGATCACACCGTATGTGCGGGCGAGGTAGGTGGTGCTCTGGTGCTGCCAGTCAAGGGCTCGTCGCGTGGCTTTTGCTCGGAGCTGCTTGATCTGGTCGTAGGTGTGCTGCAAGCGACGGGAGGTCTTCTCCCCCTTCTTGCGGAAGGTCTTGCGGTGTGTGGCCTGCCGCTCCAGGCTGAGGAGCTTGGCCTTCTCCTTGGGTGTGAGCCACTTGTCCCGGTCGGCGGTGCCGTCCGGGAGACGGGGTGCACGACCGTGGTCCTGGTGGTCCTCGTTGGACAGGGCCAGGGGGATGTTCACTCCCGCGTCAATGCCGATTTCCGGTCCCTGATGCGACTGTGAGGCGCGGTCGAGGGTCTGGACGCGGAAGGCGATATGCCAGCCCAAAGCGTCCTTGACCAGCCGGGCGCCGGTGATCCGGTTCTCCTTGTTCGCCTTCTTCCCGACGGGAAGATCTTTGGTCCAGCGGAAACGGGCCCGGCCGACCTTGGGAATGTTGACCATGCCCCACCGGCGGTGCACGCGGACGATGTTCAAGTCCCGTCCCTGCGGGATGTCCACGGACATCGCGGTGCGGAACCGGCCCTTGTAGTTCGGCTCGTCAGCGCGGCCGTCCCAGCAGTTCACCCAGGCCCGGAAGTACGTCTTCAGCACGGCCTGCGCGGCCTGCGCGGGCACCGCACCGAGGTAATCGAGATCCTTACGGGCCTGGCGTATCGCCGCGTCGGCGTTCGCCAGAGTGCGCGCCGGCTTCGGCATCATCAGCCACCGAGTGCAGGCAGTTCCACATGGTGCGGGCACCGTGCGCCTGGTCCTCCAGAACGCGAATCTCGGCAGGGCTGAGCACCAGCCGGGCACGATGCCCGAACTGCCTCTTCGCCAAGCCGAGTTCCGAGGTCATGCGATCACTCCATCATTTGGTTCATGTCACCTCGATGGAACCCGAATCCCGATGTGCGCACCGGCCGCCATGTCGTCTATAACCTGCATGTTCACTTGGTTTTTGTCACGAAGTACCGGCGCAATGCCATGACCGACGCCATGCTGACGCGCTGCGAAGAGATCATGCGAGAAGTCTGCGCGGACTTCGAGGCGGAGCTGAAACACTTCAACGGCGAGGAGGATCACGTACACCTGCTCGTGCACTACCCGCCGAAAGTCCAGCTCTCCAAACTCGTCAACAGCCTCAAGGGCGTCTCCGCCCGGCTGCTGCGCAAGGAGCACGACGCGCACCTACGCCGGTACCTGTGGGGCGGCCACTTCTGGTCCGGCTCCTACTTCGCCGGCTCATGCGGCGGGGCGCCCCTGACCGTCGTGAAGCAGTACATCGAGAACCAGAAGCGCCCCACGGGCTGAGCTTGATAGCGGACCGTGCTCACGTGCGGGTCAGAGCAATTCTGAGATGGCCTTCACCTCCCCCGTAAACGGGGGAGCACTGGCCAAGATCAAAGGTAGAAGGCCGTGAAGCTCGAACGCGAGCTGTTCGGGCTCTATGTCGTGGGGCAGTTCGCCCACGTCGGCCGCGATCCGCAGGTCGTTGATCAGCAACCGCCGCCCGCGCAGCAGAAAGCGGGCCACCATGTCGTGTACGGGGCCCTGATGCTGCGCCGTGCGCTGTCTCAGGAGGAGCGGGCCAAGGGCCGGGGCCCCGGCGAGCGCGGCGGGGCTGAGAGGATCGGGCCATGGAGAGCGAGAGCGCCGCACCCGTGGACGAGGCCGCTGAGCTGGTCGTATCGGCGGCGGCCGTCGTGGTGGACGGCCGGCTCCTGGTCGTCAGCAAGAAGGCGGCCCCCGATTTCTTCTACCTGCCCGGCGGCAAACCCGAGCCCGGGGAGAGCGCCCGAGAGGCACTGGTGCGGGAGCTGCGCGAGGAGTTGGGCGTCACACCCGTCTCGGTCACGCCGCTGACGGAGGTCCGCGCGACGGCCGCGCTTGAAGGGGTGCCGATGCGGCTGACGGTCTTCAGCGCCGCGCTGGAGGGTCGTCCCGCTCCGGCCGCCGAGATCGCGGCGCTGCGCTGGACGGACGGTACGGAAGGGCCGGGCCTCACCCTCGCTCCGGCCGTCCGCAACCACGTCATGCCGCTGCTGCCCCTCGGCTGAGGCCGGGGCCGGATCCCGCACCGGGAGCGGATCCCGGCACCGTCACCGGAACCGGGAACCGTCACCGGAACCGGGAACCGTCACCGGAACCGGGAACCGGGAACCGGGACCGGGACCGCCCCGGGAGCGTCCCGTTCAGCCGCGGGTGGCGGGCAGGCCCAGGTCGGCGGCCCATGGGGGGTTCGCACCGCGTACAGCCACCACGGCGGCGGCCACCCGCGTCCCGAACGTCAGCGCCTCCTCGACCCGCTCGACGGTCAGCCCGTCCAGCCGTCCGCCCAGCTCGCCCGCCCTGTAGAGGGCGTGGAGGAAGCCCGCCATGAAGGAGTCGCCGGCTCCCACCGTGTCCACGACCTCGGTGCGCGGGGTCGCCACGCGCACCCGCCTCCCCCGCAGCGAGGCGAGGACTCCCCCGGCGCCCAAGGTGACGACGACCAGCCCGGCTCCGTCCGCGTGGAAGGCGTCGGCCGCCTCCTCCGGTCCCGCACCCGGGCGCAGGTGGGCCAAATCGTCGTCGGAGAGCCGCAGGATGTCGGTGGCCGCGCACCAGCGGGGCAGGGCCTCGCGGTAGACAACCGGATCGACCAGCAGGGGGCGGACGTTGGGGTCGACGGAGACCGTGGCGCGCTCCCGTACGTCCCCCAGCAGCCGTTCGACGGCGGCGCCGCCCGGCTCCCGCACCAGCGCCAGCGAGCCGGTGTGCAGGCAGGCGACCGGGCCCGCGGAGGCGGCGGCCAGTTCGGCGTCCCGCCACTGCCAGTCGGCGGTGCCCTGGGCGTGGAAGGAGAAGTCGGCGCTGCCGTCCTCAGCCAGGTCGGCGACACCGAGCGTGCTGGGCTCGGCGGCCTTCACCGCCCGGCTCAGGTCGACGCCGGACGCGTCGAGGTGGGCGCGGAACAGCCGCCCGAACACATCCTGGGACAGCCGTCCCAGGAAACGGGTGGGCACACCGAGCCGGGCCAGCGCCACGGCCGTGTTGGCCGGGCCGCCGCCGGGGAAGACCTCCAGGCCGAGCGCCCCTTCGGGTGCGGCGTCCGGTGAGGTGACGAACGCGTCGGCCACGCACTCGCCCAGAACCGCGATAGGACGTTCGGACATGCTGGGGCCCTTCTGTCGTCTCTGTCAGCAACAGGTTTGCTGTCGCGGCCCTTTCGGACCGCGGCCACTCCCGGCTGCGGTCGGTGCCGGCCACGAGCAGAAGCAGGAGCAGCTTCCCTCACGCGCCCCGGGCGGCGGAACCCGGGGGCCCTGCGGCGGCCTGGGATTTCGCGGCCTGGTGGTCTGCGACCTTGTGGTCTGCGGACCTGTGGTCTGCGGTCTCGACGTCCCCGTGGTCCGCAGCCTCGACTTCCCCGCCCTAGGGGTCCGCACCCTCGGAATCCAGGTTCTCGGAATCCGCGCCCTCGGTATCCGGGCCGAGAAGGGCGTCGACGTGCGCGGCGAGGGCGGCCCGCAGCTCGTCCTGGGGCATCCCCAGGCCGTCGACCAGGTGCGTCACGAGGTCGGCACGGACGGTGGACAGCAGGGCGTGGGCTGTGAAGTCCGGGTGGCTGACCCCGGACACCTGCCGCACCGTCTCGCACAGGGTCTCGTGCCACCGGACGTAGTGCTCGGCCTGGTAAGGGCTGCTGATCCCGGCGTCCTCGGCGACCGACATCAGGTGCCGGTTCTCGATCTTGAAGCGCAGTACGGTGTCGAGGAGGGACCGCACCCGCTGCCGCGGCGGGAGGGCGGACCCGGCTGTGTCCCCCTCGCGCCCCCCGTCCCCCGCGTTGCCCTCTTCCCGCACCCGCTCCAGCAAGGGCTCAAGGCGGGCTCCGATCACGGCGGCGATCAGGCCCGCCCGGTCCCCGAAGCGGCGGAAGAGGGTGCCCTTTCCGACGCCCGCCGCCGCGGCGACGTCGTCCATGGAGACGCTGTGCGGGTTGCCGCTGCGGGTGAACAGCGCGTCGGCGGCGGCCAGTACGGACTCCCGGTTGCGCAAGGCGTCCGCGCGCTCCTTGCGCTGGGCCATGGCTCCTCCTCCGTAGGGTGAGCCCGCCTCGGGCAGGCGGTGCGACGGCTCATGCTAGATGGTGCCCTCACCTGCGCTGACCGGGTATCGGCAGGCGGCCGGGCAGCTCCTTCTCGGCGAACGCGCGGAAGCCGCGCGGCGGCCGTCCGGTGAGGCGCTGGACGGTGTCGGTGGTGCGGTCCTCGGCACCGTCGGCGATGGCGCGGTCCAGCTGCGCCAGCAGCCCGGCGAACTCCAGCGGGATCTCGGCCGCCAGCCGCTCCCGCATCTGCTCGAACGTCAGCTTGTGGTGCACCACCTGGCGCCCCGTGACCTCGGTGACGAGCGCGGCGATGTCGTCGTAGCTCAGCGCCTCCGGGCCCGTGAGGACCAGGTCGGTGCCGGGGGCCCAGTCGTCGGTGAGGGCGTGCACGGCGACGGCCGCGATGTCGTCCGCGTCCACGAAGCCGACCCGGCCCTCCCCCGTCGCGGTCAGGAGGACGCCCTCCTCGCGGATGCTGCGGGCGTGGACATGGCTGCCGGTGAAGTTCTGCATGAACCAGGAGGGCCGCAGCACCGCCCACTCGTCGAACAGCCCCGGCAGCGCCTCGTGCACCTGCCCCGTCGCCGGGCCGCCGGCGGGGATCGCCGAGGAGCTGAGCAGCACGGCCCGGCGCACGCCTGCCGCACGCGCCTGCCGGAGGAACGGCAGCATGACGGCGGCGGGGTCGGAGGCACCGAGAGGCGGGACGAGGTAGACGCTGTCGGCGCCGTCGAGGGCCTCGGCGAAGGTCGCGGGCTCGTACCAGTCGAAACGGACCGGCCGCGCACCCTCGACCGGGGTGGCGCCCCGGCTCGCAGCCTTGACCCGGTGGCCCCCGGCGAGCAGCCGCGCGACGACCCGGCTGCCGGTGGTGCCGGTGGCTCCGACGACCGAGGTGGCGCGGGTGGCCCTCATCGGTTGCTCCCGGTGAAGTCGGTGGCGGGTTCCTGGAGGGCGAGGGGGTTCCAGTAGTCGCGGTAGGAGGCGATCCGCCCGTCCCTGACCGTGACCACGGCGATGTACGTCATGTCGAAGGGCCCATCGGTCTTCACCAGCCGCCCCACGCCGCGCATCTCGACCACGATGGTCCCGGGCTCGGTGGTCCGGTGGATCTCCAGGGACGGGAAGTCGTGGAGGTCGATGTGGTCGGGGTAGTGGCGCATGTACGCGGCGATCTCCACCTTGCCCTCCAGCCGGGCGGGCCAGCCCTCGGGGGCGAAGGGGAACTCGAAGACGGCGCTCTCGTCGAAGAGTTCCAGCCACGCGGGAATGTCCTTCTCCAGCAGCAGCCGCAGACTGTGCCGGTACAGCTCCTCGGGCGTGGTGGGGGTGGTTGTCGTGGCGGTCATGAAGCGTTCCGTTCCGCTCGGGTCAACTGAATCGGACCGGCGGTCCGCATAGCCTTCACTATACGGACCACCGGTCCGTTTAACAATGGGAGACCCCCTCCGGGCACGAAAGGGCAGGTCAGCGCGGAGATGTTACGACGGGCCGAGGCGTACGGGTCAGCGCCGGAGCTTGGGCAGTTTGCGGAGTTCGGGGACGCGCAGGAGCCGGCCCAGCAGCAGGTAGACGACGGCGAGGACCACGAGACCGGCGGCCAGGGAGAGGGCGGAGGCGAGGGTGCCGGCCCCCTGCTGGCCGGTCAGCGCGTGGGACGTCGCCCAGGCCGCGGCTCCCGCGAGCGTGGCGGCGGCGACCAGGCGGGCGTAGGCGGAAACCAGTCCGCCCGTGGGGTCGAGGGGGCCGGCGAGGCGACGGCGCAGCAGCCAGGCGGTGAGCGCGAATCCGGCCGCGTAGGAGAGCGTGTACCCGGCGGCCATGCCGGTGACCGACCAGCGTGCGGGCAGCAGCAGATGGCACGCGGTGGCCAGCGCGATGTTGACCGCCGCGATGAAGGACGCCATCCAGAAGGGCGTTCGGGTGTCCTGGAAGGCGTAGAAGCCGCGCAGCAACAGATACTGCGCCGAGAACGGGATGAGCCCCGGCCCGAACGCCTGGAGCATCTGCCCGAGGGGCCGCGCCGACTCCGCGTCGGCGGCCCCGTGCGCGAACAGCAGGGCGGCGATCTGCGGGCCGAGCGCGGCGAACAGGAGCGCGGTCGGCACGATCACGACGCCGCTCACCCGCAGCGCCCGCGTCAGATCGGCCCGCAGGTCGGTGAGCCTGCCCTCGGCGACCGCCCGGCTCATGCGCGGCAGCAGCGCGGTGACCAGGGAGACGGTGACGATGGACTGCGGCAGCATCCAGATGGTCTGCGCGTAGGTGTACGCGGAGTACCCCGCTCCGGCGTGCGGGAGCTTCTGGTCGGCGGCGTTGGCGTAGTTGGTGACGAAGGTCAGCGAGACCTGGGTGGCCAGCACGAACAGCAGCGTCCACTTCGCGGCGTGGACGCTGCTGCCCAGCCCGGTGCCGCGCCAGTCGAAGCGCGGCCGGAAGCGGAACCCGGCGGCCCGTACGAACGGGACCAGCGCGAGCGCCTGGAGCGCGATGCCGCCGGTGGTGCCGAGGCCCAGGAGCCGCACCTGAGTGGCGGTGATCTCCGCGACCCCGTCGGGGACGGTCATCATGCCGAGGTAGGCCCCGAACATCGCGATCAGGACGGCGTTGTTGAGCACCGGCGTCCACATCATCGCGCCGAACTTCTCGCGCGCGTTGAGGACTTGGCCGAGCATGCCGAACATCCCGTAGAAGAAGATCTGCGGCAGCAGGAAGCGGGCGAAGACGACGGTCAGCTCGTACGCCTCGTGCTGCGCGGGCGTGTCGCGCATGTAGAGGCTCACGATCTGCGGCGCCGCCCACACGGCCAGGGCCGTCCCGACGGCGAGCACACACAGCACGAGGGTCACGAGCCGCTGCTCGTACGCCTTGCCGCCGTCCGGCTGCGTGGCCCGCGCGCTGACCAGCTGCGGCACCAGCACGGCGTTGAGCGCGCCGCCGATCAGCAGCGTGTAGAGGCTGGTGGGCACGGTGTTGGCCGTGTTGTACGTGCTCGCCAGCAGGCCGGTGCCGAGGGCCGCCGCCTGGAGCACGTTGCGGATCAGCCCGGTGGCCCGCGACACGACGGTGCCCACGGCCATGAGCAGCGAGGACCGCGCGAGCCCTCCCCCGCCCCGCTGCCGCGCCTCTCCGCCCGGCCTCTCGTCGTTCCCGGGCCCCGTCTTGACGCTCGTCCCCTCCACCATCGGGCCAATCTATGGCGTGGGGATCACGATGTGTGAATTGACGACGACGCTTGACTTGAACTTCACTTCAAGTACCAAGCTGGCTCCCGGTTCATCAGCGGACGAAGGGAGCACACCGTGTCCGAGGCAGAGGCCAAAACCGAGGCCAAAACCGAGTCCGGAACGGCGTCCGGAACGGCGTCCGGAACGGCGTCCGAACCGATGACGGGGCCGGTGGAGCGGTGGATCGCCGCCCATGCCCGCCCGCTCGAAGTCTCGGACGCACAGGGGCCGTTGGACGATCTGCGCCCCCTGCTCGACCTGGCCGCCGGGGCTCGGATCGTCGCGCTCGGCGCCTCGACGCGGCAGTCGCACGAACTGTCGGTCGCCGCCCACCGGATGGTGCGGATTCTGGTGGAGGAGGGGGGATTCCGCTCCGTCTCCCTGGAGGGTGACGAGCCGGAACGGGTCGGCCTCGACACCTACATCAGCACCGGCGCCGGGGACCCCCGGGCAATGCTGGCCGAGGCGCGGTCCTTCTGGCGCACGGAGGAGATCCTGGGCCTCGTCCACTGGATGCGGTCCTACAACGCGCGCCACCCCGAGGACCCGGTGCGGTTCGCCCGGACCCCGCCTGTCACGACCGCCGAGGGGCTGGCCGGGATCGAACGGGGGCTGGCCGAGGGCATCGTCCAGTGGGAGGAGCGCAGCGGCGACCGGATCGTCCACTGGGGCGGCTTCGCGCACACCGCCGTCGGCCACCCCCGCACCGTCGCCCCGACGCCGCCGGACTCGCCGCCGCTCACGCACCGCAACGCGGGCAGCTTCCTGCGCGAGCGCTTCGGGGAGGGGTACGTCTCGGTGGGCCTGACCTTCCACCACGGCCACCTCCTCGGCCTCCCCCACTCCGCCCCCACCCGGCCTCCCTACGGCGCCCCCACCCCGCCACCGGAGTTCGCCGAGACGGTGCTCGGCGGCGCCGGACCGGGGGCCTACCTGCTGGACCTGCGGGACGGAGCGGGGGCCGCCGCACCGGAGCCCGTACGGACCTGGCTGGACTCCCCCACCAGGACCCGGCTGGTCGGCCCGGCCTACGACCCGGCGGACGACGCCGCGCACCACCTGTCCGGGGGCGCGCTCACCGACTGGTTCGACGCGCTGGCGCACGTACGGGAGGTGACCGCGGCCCGGCCGCTCTGATGCGCTGCCCGTCACGTCCCGGCCCCGGAGAAGGGGCAGAAGGCGGGATCGGGCTCGACGGGCGGCGGCTCGGGCGGACGACGGCTCGGGCGATGGCGGCTCGGGCGGCGGCGAGGTCAGCCGCCGCCCCGCTCGCGCGCGTCGTCACCCTCGCCCTTGTGCCCGGCCCGGGTGCGGCCCGGCAGACCCGCGCACAACAGGAGTCCGGCCCCGGCCGCGCCGGTCAGAGCCGTCAGGGTCGGGGGCATGGCCGACAGGAAGGCGTCCGCGCTCGCCCGGGTGGGGGGCGTGGCGACGGTCATCAGCATCGTGGCGAGCGCGACGCCGAGCGTGGGGCCGATGTTCAACGCGGTCTGCTGGAGACCGCCCGCCACGCCCGCGTGGGCCACGGGGGCCCGGCGCACGATCACCGCCGTCGCGGTCACCATCACGGTGACGAAGCCCGCGCCCAGCGCGAGGAAGGCGCCCCCGATACCGACGGCTCCCGCCTCCTCGCCCAGCCGGGAGAGCGTCAGGACCCCCACGGCCACCAGCGCGGCCCCTACGGCCGCGGTACGGCGCGGCCCGAAGCGCCGCGCCAGTACGGGACACAGCGGGGCGCCCAGCACCATCGCCGCCGCCATCGGCAGCGTGCGTATCCCGCACTCCAGCGGGCTGAGCCCCAGCACGTCCTGGAGGTAGTACGTCGCGACGAACAGGGTTCCGAACAGCGTCGCCGAGACGGCGAGCAGCAGCGCCAGCGCGGCGACCACCGGCCGCGCGCGCACCAGTTCCGGCGGCACCAGCGGGTGCGCGGCGCGCCGCTCGTGCCATACGAACGCGGTGCCCGCCAGCCCGCACCCGGCGAGCCCGAGCCAGGCCGACGGCGTCCAGCCGGCGCCCGGCACGGCCACCAGCGTGTGCACCAGGCACACCAGTGCGACGGCGAGCAGCGCCGCTCCCGGCAGGTCGAGCCGCCGCCTGTCGGAAGCCTGGTCGGCCCGGGGAGCCTCGGCAGTCCGGGGAGCCTCGGCCCCGCTCCCCTCTCCCGTCGGCGTCCGCCCCGCCACCAGCACGAGGAGCCCGACCGCCACGGCGGGCGGCACGTTGAGGAAGAACACCGCCCGCCAGCCCAGCCAGGCCGCCAGCGCGCCGCCCACGACGGGGCCCGCCGCCGCGGCCAGCCCGATCGCGCTCGTCCGCAGCGCGATCGGCATCCCGAGCCGCTCCGGCGGATACGCGGCGCGCAGCATGCCGAGCGTGGCGGGTTGCAGCAGCGCGCCGAAGACGCCCTGGGCGACCCGCAGTCCGATCACCCAGCGCACGTCGTGCGCGCACCCGATGCCCGCCGAGGTGACGGCGAAGCCGAGGATGCCGAGGGCGAACACGCGACGGTGCCCGTACCGGTCACCGAGCCTCCCGGCGAAGACCAGCAAGCTGGCGACGGTGATGAGGTAGCCGGTGCTCGTCCACTGCACCTGCGCGAAGGAGGCGTGCAGGTCGCGCCGGAGGCTGGGCTGTACGACGGTGAGCACCGTGCCGTCCAGCGCGACGACGACGGCGCCGGTGACGCTGGCGATGAGCGTCACGACGCGGCGGCCCGCGCGGCGGCGGTCCGCGCGGCCCCCGTGCCCCGACGGCGTCTCCCTCGCGCCCTCTGTCAGGGACGCGGTCACCGGGGCTCCGGCCCGAGGTGTGCCGCCAAGGCGGCGTCCAGCAGGGCCTCGGACTGTCCGGCGCCCGTGGCGAGTTGGAGGCTGCCCCACTCCCACAGCTGTGCGATGCCGTGCAGGTTCGCCCACAGGGCGCCCGCGGTCACCCGGGGATCGGCTCCTGCGTCCCGGCCTCCGCCACCCGCCCTGTCGACCAGGTCCACGAGGGTGCCGAAGAGCGGCAACGTGGTCTCGCGCAACCCCAACTCACCGCTCTCCAGCAGATCGTGACGGAACATCAGCTCATACATGCCGCGCCGCTCGTGCGCGAAGCCGAGGTAGACCCGCCCCAGCGCGGCGAGCTGCGCGCGCGGCCCCTCGCTCTCGGTGGCGGCCAGCTCCCGCCGGGCCCGCGCGCCGAGGTCCGCGAAGCCCTCGCGGGCGACGGCGGACAGCAGCGCGACGTGCGTCGGGAAGTACCGGCGCGGCGCCCCGTGCGAGACGCCCGCGTGGCGGGCGATCGCCCGCAGGGAGACGCCGCGCACGCCTTGGCTCGCCACCAACTCGGCTCCGGCCGCGACGAGTCGGGCCCGCAGGCCCGGATCCTCCTCGGAGGTGCTCGCTTCACTCATAGACAGTGTCTACCAGGCGTCGGTAGACACTGTCTACTCGCTACTGAGGCCCAGCTCGCACCACACCGTCTTCGCGTACGGGGCCCGCCGCTCGACGCCCCACCGCAGGCTCAGCGCCTCGATGAGGGCGAGCCCCCTGCCCGACTCGGCGTCCGGCGCGGCGGCCCTGGGAGCGGGGAGCGGACGCGGATCGGCGTCCGTCACGGCGAGCCGCACGCGTGCGCTGTCGCTGTCGACCTCGCCACTCCCGCCCTCGCCGCCGCACCAGGTGAGCCGCACCGTGGCGGGCGCCCCGTCCCCGACGTGCACGATGACGTTGGTGAGCAGCTCGCTCACACACAGTGCGGCGAGGTCCGCGACGGCGTCGGGCACGTCCCACCGTCGGCAGTGCGCGACGATCTGCCGTCGCACACCCGCCACTTCCGAGGCTCGCGCGAGCAGCGCCACCGTGAGGCCCGGCCACTCGGTCGCCGTAGACCGCACCCCGCTCATCGCTTGCGCTCCCCCACACGCCGCAGCACCGCCGCCAGACCCCGCGCCGTCTCCAGGTTGCAGTTCCCGAGCGAGACCAGGGCGTACGGCTGCCGCCCCGCGAACGTCACCAGGTCGACGCCGAGCGAGGGCAACGTCAGCCCGTGCGTTTTGAGGGCCGCGCCCAATTCGGCGAGGCATTCCTCGACCTCTTTCGATCACGTGGAGGCACACTCGTTCATTTGTCGCACCCTTCCTGTGCACTGTGTGACGGACACCTCACACAATGACCGCGGAGCGCGTAGCGTTGCAGCTCATCGGGCTCCCGCAAGCGAACTGCCCATCAGCTATGACCAATTGCGGAGAGGTGGGGAACGCCCCGGCCCGAACGGAAACAACCACCAACGCACGGCGGTGAACCATGCCCGGACCCAAGGACATCGACGGATCAGCGGGAGTCCCGACCTTCTACGGCAAGGAGCTGCGCTGGAAGCGCGAACAGGCGGGGCTGACGCAGCAGGCGCTCGTAAAAGACAGCTTCTACGGCTTCAGCCACCTCAGCGAGATCGAACGCGGCGAGCGTCGGATGCCGCTGGACCTGGCGGAGCACGTCGACCAAGTCCTCGGCACGGATGGGTTCTTCAGCCGGAGGTGTGAGGACGTCCGCCGGGCGCGGCGGAAGGGGCACGCCTGGTATTTCGAGAAGGTGTTGGAGACCGAACATGCTGCGGAAGCCATCGAGGAGTGGTGCCCGACTCTCATCCCAGGCTTGCTCAAACTGAGGACTACATCCGAGCCGTAGTCCACGCGACCCACCCTTTGGAGCAGGCGGAGGAAGTACAGGCCAAAGTCGATGCACGGCTTGCGCGGGCGGAACTCTTCGTCAATGGACGAAGGCCGGTGGTTTGGATCATCCTGCACGAATCCGTACTGCATCAGCAGATTCTCCCTGCGGCTGGGATGGCCGAGCAGCTCAACCACGTAGCGGAACTGGCTCAGCGCCGCCAGCTCGTTCCACAAGTGATGCCGTGGAACGTAGGGGCTCACCCGCTGATGCTGGGCGCAGCAAAGGTCATGACCTTCACCGATGCCCCTCCATTGGCCTACACGGAATCCCCATACAGCGGCGCCACGATCGACGATCCACCGATCGTGAAGAAGTACTCGTATGCATACGACGTCGTCAGGGCCGCCGCGCTCTCACCGCAGGCGTCAGTGGCCATGATCCAGCAAGCGGCAGAGGACCACCGAAATGGCAATCAACCAGGCTACTTTGAGCGCCCGCCGTTGGCGTAAGAGCAGCTACAGCAACGGCGACGGCGGCGACTGTGTAGAGATCGGCGAAGGCTTCCCCGGCGCGGCGCACTGGCGCAAGAGCAGCTACAGCAACGGCAGCGGCGGCAACTGCGTGGAGGCCGCCGCCCGCTGGCGCACGAGCAGTCACAGCAACGGCGACGGCCGCAACTGCGTCGAGGTCGCCGTCGGCACCCCGCAGGGGATCGTTCCCGTGCGGGACACCAAGACGGCACCCGACGGGCCCGCTCTCACCTTCCCCGCCGTGCAGTGGGCGCACTTCATCGACGCGCTGCACACGGGGGCGCTCACCGCGTAAAGGGGGGTGCGGACGGCTGCGGTGAGGCCTATGCGGAGGCGGCGTTCAGCGCATCCGTTCGCTGCCGAGTCAGGATTCCAGCGTTCGTTTGATGATCTCCATCCCTTGGGACATCGCCGCTTCGAGGGCCGGTGCGAGGTCGTCGGGGAGTACGTCGTGGACCCAGATCAACCGGCAGTGCTCCCCGTCGGCGACGACCCGCATGGAGGCGTTGTGGTGGGCGGGCCGCAGGGAGTCGCCGACCACCGCGTAGACGATGCGTCGCGCATCCTCGTCGAGAGACACAAAGCGCTCGCGTGCGATCGTGCCGTCGGCGAAGGTGACGACTCTGGCGTCGCCTTCGACACGTGTGCCGACCACATGACCGGGCGCCATGCGGCTCGGGCCCGTCTCGAAGTCACCGATCACCTGCCAGACGGAGTCGGTCCTGGACCTCAGTACTGTTTCCTTGATGATGGAAGCCATTGCGGGTTTTCGTCCTTTTTCCTGTATTCCAGCGTGGCGGAGTCATGCGAACCGAGGGCAGTCGGCTCGGGCGTCGGGTCGGCCCGATTCCCGGTGGCCCTGGACACGCTGGAATCCTGTCGCCGCTGACGCGTCGGGTCTTGAACATCCTTGCGGGCGACGTCCTTCACGGCTGTTGTCAGACCCCGGGCGTAGCTTTCGGGAGTGCTCTCCTCCGTCGCCCTCGCCACCCGGCCGGCATTCAGCGTCTCGGTCGTGACCTGCCGCAACGACCACACACGCTGGTCCGCGGCGGAGGCGTGCGACGATTTCCGGATCGTGCTCGTGCGCCGCGGCACATTCCGCAGGAAGACCGACGGCCGCGCCGAGTACATCGATCCGACGCTTGCCTACCTCGGCGTACCAGGCGAGGAAGAGCGGTTCGCCCACCCATCGGGAGGCGATACGTGCACCTCGGTCAGTCTCGCCCCGGCTCTGTGGGGCTCCCTGGCCGGTGACGCGCGGCGGCCCAACGCGTCGACCGTGTATGTCGACGCGGGGCTCGACCTGGCCCACCGGAGGTTCCTCGCCGCCGCCCGGACGGAAGACATCGACTTCGCCGCCACCGAGCGGCTGCTGGATCTGATCAGCCGCGTCGTCCTGCGGGCCGTCGCCCAACCCACCCCCGCAAGCGCGCCGGCCGCGTCCCGCGACCGCGAACTCGCCGCCGAGGCTCGCAGCGTCATCCACGACGGTCATCCTGCCGCGACCGGCCTGGTCCCCCTTGCCGCACTGCTCGGGGTGTCGCCCTACCGGTTGAGCCGGGTGTTCACCCGGGAACTCGGCGTATCCCTGACCCAGTACCGCAACCGGGTCCGCGTGGCCACCGCGGTGGACCGGCTTGAGGCCGGGGAAACCCACCTGGCCACGCTGGCCGCGGACTTGGGCTTCGCCGACCAGGCCCACCTGTGTCGCACCGTACGCGCGCACATGGACACCACACCCACGGCCCTTCGCCGCCTGCTGACCTGACCGCCGATCCCGTATTCCGCCGTTCAGGACGGAGTCGACGGCGGAGCCGATGGTGGCGGCGGAGCCGATGGCGGCGGCGGGGCGATGCGGGGGAAGCCGCCGACGCCGTCGTCGTGGAGAAGCTCCGCCAGGACAAAGCGGCAGGTCCACCGCCGCCTGTGTCGGACGCCCTCCACGATCTTCATGAAGCCGTCGGTGACCCGGTAGAGCTGCGTCCGCTGCGGGTCCCGGGGGTGTTCGGGCACATAGTTGCGGGCCCGTTCCTCCAGGAGGGCCATCGCCTGCTCGCGGGTGCCGACGTACTGGCCCAGCACCTGGCTGCTCCAGAAACCGGCGCCCGGGGCGGTCTCGTGCCGTTCGACGAGGAGGTGCCAGGTGGTGTTCACTCGCCGGCCCACGTCCCCTCGCGGTGATTCCGTTCCAGGAACGCGGCATGTGCCACGACGTGCGGTCCCGCGTCCTGTTCGGGCAACGAGCGGTGCGGTGACAACAGGTGCGGCACCCCGGCCCCCTCCGGTTTCCTGCTTCGGTCCGTGGCTTGGACCCTAACCGCAGTCGGCCCCCGCCGTCGCCGATGACCCCGGGGCTGCCGACGGCCCCAGGTCCCGCCTGGGGCCGTCGGCACGCGCGCTACCCCGGGCCTGGTCCCCCCCATGGCCATCGCGGCCGTCGCGGGCCTCGTCGGTATGGAGTCCCGGCCGACCGCCGAGCCGAGCGAGCCCTGGTCCGTCGCCTCCCTGGGCGCCCCACAGGTGGGGCGGCGTGGTCATCGACCGCTTCGGCTCCGACACCCGGGAGGCAGCGCGCTGACCCGCCGCGATCCGGCGACCGGTCGCCCTCGACCGGAGTCACTGGATCGGGGAGTCAGGCGGGGGGAGTTGGACGGTGCGCTCCCGGTCGACGGCGTCGACGCCGTCGACCGCCTCCAGGGCCGGTATCCGGTCCTGCGCGACGGTGCCGGAGAGCGTGCCGAGGGCCGGCTGCTCGCCCGAGACCGTCAATCCGGCCTGCCGCAGGGCCTCGACCACTTCCGCGAACCGGTCGGGGTCGACCGCGAGGATAACCCCGACCGGCTCGGACTGTGACGGCTCGCTCACGGCGCCTGGAGCAGACCCGAGCCCACGTCCCTGACGGGCTGCGTCATCGGGAACGCACCGGACAGCAGACCGGCCTTGAGCTCGTCCGCCGAAGCGTCGGAGTGCGCCTCGACGATCAGGGCGAGGACACCCGCGACGTGCGGAGTGGCCATGCTGGTGCCGCTCAGGTTCTGGTACCCGCCACCAGGAGCAGCCGAGCGTATGTCCCTGCCGGGCGCGGCGATGTTGATCTCGCCGCCCTGGCCGTTGATGCCCCCGTTGGAGAAGAACGACGGCGTGAGTGCCTTGTCGAGCGCGGCCACCGCCAGGATGGAGGGGCAGTTGGCGGGCCGGCCGACGGGCTCGATGCGCGGGGGCCGATCACTGTCGTTGCCCGCGGCGGCGACGATCAGCGTCCCGCGCTTGAGCGCGCGCTGGGCCAGCTTCTCGTATGTCTGCGGGAAGAGCTCGCCCGGCCGCACCCCGGCACCGAGCGACATGGAGATCACCCGCGCGCCCTGGGCGACGGCCCAGGCCATGCCCGCCAGGATCTGGCCGTCGCTGCCGCTTCCCGCGTTGCTGAGCACCTTCCCCGCGAGGATCCGGGCCTCGCAGGCCACGCCGTAGCGGGGCCCCTGATCGGGGTGGGCCGGACCGGCGACGGTGCCGATGCAGTGCGTGCCGTGGCCGTTGCCGTCCTCGACGGCCTCGCCGGGGACGAAGGAAGCCGTCACATCGATACGGGCGGCCAGGTCCGGGTGGTCGGTGTCCACGCCGGTGTCGAGGACGGCGATCTTCACATCGCGCCCGGTCAGGCTGGACAGGTTGGCCCGGATCGCCTGGAGACCCCAGGTCCAGGTCTGCTCGTCCACGGCCGGGCCCGTGGCGGCGGCGATTTCGGCCCTGGTGTGGCGGGCGACGACGTCCTCGTCGCTGCGGTAGGCCGGGTAGAACTCGGTCGGCGTCTGCTGCGGAGCGGTGACCGGCAGGGCGTAGACCATGCGCTCCGGCTCCGCCGCGATGATCGAGGACTCCGCCTCGGCCGTGGTCACCAGCGTGTGGCGCTGTTCGGGCCGCACCTCGACGACGGCGGCCCCGAGTTCCTCGAAGAGCACCGAGACGTCGGGGCGCTCAAGGAGTTCGGCGACGTTCGCGGTCTCGGTTCCCCGGACGCGTTCGACGGATGCGATGTCGGCGGAGGAACGCAGCGCGTTCAGTCCGCTCTCCTGGTCACTCGGATCGAGCAGGACCACGTATCGACCGGTGAATTCCGTGCCCTCGCCGGGGACGTGGCCATTGGGCCGCTCGGGCTGCTCGCCGGAGGCGCGCCTGTCCATAGGTCCGTTCGCCATGGGATTTCCCGCTTTCTCTGTGCTTCCCCCCTTGCGTGAAAGCGCGCCGGTTCACGGAATATCGAACGCCGAGGATTGTGGGGCGCCGTTCACTCGTGTACCGACGCGTACACCGGCGCCTGCGCGGTTGTCCCTTCGCCAGGCCGTCGGCATTGCCTCCCCCCACACCGTCGCACCGGCCTCGGAGCCCCGCAACACGGCGCCGTACACACCTGGCGGGAGATCGCAACCGCAGAGCTGGAGCCGCACGCCGCACAGGCTGACCGGGAGATTCACAGACAGTGCGCTCCGTCACGGTCGCGTCACCCGTGCCCGCGGTACGCCCGCCTGACCCCGTTTGCAGAGATGTTCGCCAGGATGGCAACATGCCGCCATTACCCCAGCAGGTGCCTGAGCGGCGGGATGCTAGGAGAGACGCGTGGTGCGGCTGGCAGATCTGGTTGTGGGTGAGGAACAAGCCGCCGAAGAGGCCGCGGAAACCGCCTCACAATTCCAGGAGTTCCTGCGGGAGTTCCGGGAGACCACGGTGCTGGTGCCGGTCGATGACCGGGGCGGGCTGTGGTCGGCCGACCTGGGCGGCATCCGCTGGATCATGACGTTCTCCGACGAGGAGACGCTCTCCCGCTTCCTCCTTTTCCGTCATGAGGACGGCGAGCGGGAATACCACCGGGTCCTGGGTTCGCGTCTGTTGGACGCGGTCGTCCCCGCGGTCCCCGGACCGTGCGGGGTGGCGCTGGACCCGGGCAGCGAGCACGGCGCCGTCCTGCCGCCGGTGGCGGGCGTCGTCCCGGACCGGGCGACGGTCGGCACATATACGCGCGAGGGCGACGAGGTGCGGGTGTGAGTGACAAGGAGCCGGAGCTCGCGGCGCCCAAGTCGGCGCTGAACCTCATCACCAAAGGGATCAACGACTCGCTGGACGAGTTGCAGGAACTCGGCATGGTCGGCCAGGCCAGCGTGGGCCGGGGCTTCTCCGACGTGGCGCTGACCGGTATGCAGCTCGGCCACGAGGGTCTCACCTCGGCGTTCGGCGACTTCTGTGACCGGTGGGAGTGGGGCGTGCGGGCCCTGATCCAGGAGGGCAACTCCTTCGCCGAAGGGGTGGGCCTCGCCGGAGGAGCCGTCCATCAGCAGGACCAGTACATCCAGGGCACGTTCAAGGTGGCGGTGAACGCGGGGATGGGCAACCCCTACGCCACCGAGGAGGAGATCACCGGCAAGGACTGGGGCGAGGTGCTCTCCAACAACGCCTATACGCAGATCCGGGACGCCGACTACAGCAAGGAGTCCTTCCAGACCGCGCGGGAGAACAGCGTTCAGGCGTGGAAGAACACCGCCTGGGACGTCAGTACTGCCACCAGCTCACCCGCGGCCGGCCTCGTCGACGCTGCGGGTCTGCGGGACGATCTGAACGACGGGATGCGGGAGACGTTCGGCCCCTCCCCCGAGGAGCAGCAGCAGGCCGCGGCCCGGGCACAGTCGGGCTCCCGACCGCCCGCAGGTGAGCGCTGATGGGGATCACCGACACTTTCGGCGACCTCGTCGACGGCGGCGAGTCCCTGGCCAACAAGGGCCTCGGAGCCCTCGAAAACGGCTGGGAGAAGGGCAAGAAGGGCCTCGGCGAAACCGTCGACTGGGGCACCGACCAGGCCGGTCGCGGGCTGAACGCGATCGGCGCCGAGGACGCGGCGGACACCGTCGAGGACTGGGGCGATGAGACCGCTTCCTCGCTGGGCGCCACGGTCGGTGAGAAGCAGCTCGGCCGGACGGAGGAGGCCAACGAGCTGGTGCACGGCTCGCCCTCCGACATCCGGTCGTCCGCGAAACACCTGCGGGACTTCCAGCACGCGTTCGAGCTGGTCGGCAAGGGGATGCGCAAGCTCGACTCCTCCCACTGGAAGGGAGAGTCCGCCCGTGCCTTCCGGGAGAAGTTCCCCATGCATCCGGTGAAGTGGGTGCGTGCGGCGGACGCGTGCGAGAAGGCCGCCAAGGCCCTGGAGTCCTACGCCGACACCGTCAAGTGGGCCCAGGACCAGGCCAAGGATGCCGTCGCCGCCTACAAGAAGGGCGAGGCGGCCTCCAAGAAGGCGGAAAAGGAAGATCCGCCGCCCTCGAAGGACCCCGGCGACCACCACCGCAAGCTGGCGGAGGAGACCCTCGCCCGAGCGCGCCGTCAGCGCAACGAGGCGGCGCGCAGCGCGGGCACGTCCGTCCGCGCCGCGCTCGCCCACGCGCCCAAGGAACCGCCTCCCCTGAAGCGGGCGACGGCCACCTACATCGACGGCATGGGCGCCAGTGCCATCGAGCTGACGCATTTCGCCGGGGGCGTCATCAAGGGGGGCGCGGGCATCCTCAATTTCGCCCGTGGCCTCAATCCCATGGACATCTACAACCTCACCCACCCGGCCGCGTACGCGCAGAACGTCAACATGACCCTCGCCGGTCTGGTGTCCACCGCCGCACACCCGGAGCGCGTTCCCCAGGGGCTGCTCAAGACCTTCAAGAACGACTTCAGCGAGGGCACGGGGCGCCTCCTGCCCGAACTGCTCGGCACCAAGGGCCTCGGCACCGCCCGTACGGGACTGCGCGTGGCGGCCAAGGAGGGCGCCGGGGCGACCCGGTACGGAGCAGCCGCGGGCAAGGAAGGCGCCGAGTCCGCCGCGAAGACCGGTGCGAAGGAGGCGGGGAAGGACTGGAGCGACCTGGCGAAGCCCACGGACCGGGTCGCGGAGAAGTCCATCCACGCCGACTCGGTGGAGCCGGGCAGGGCGCAGGACTTCCTGGACGACCAGTTCCCCTGGATGCGGGACCTCAACAACCGCTGGGAGCCGGGCTACACCCACAACTGCCCGAACAACGTGGTCACCGTGGACCGGCGGCTGGACGGCCACGAGGTGTCCGCGGCCCCGCTGCACGGGGGCGGCGACATGCCCAACACCGCGCTGCGCAGCGGTCACCCAGACGGCTTCAAGTACTACATGAACAGCTACGACGACATCGTCAAGGACATGAGCCAGCGGGGGCCGGACGCCCGTGGTGCGATCAGCATCCGCCGGGAGGACGGCACGGGGCATTTGTTCAATGTCATCAACACCCCGCACGGTGTGACCTTCCTCGACGGCCAAACCGGCACGCTCGCCAGACTCGAACAAGACGTGATACGCATCGGGTACATGCCTTACAGATGACAGCGCCCACCTGTCATGAAGCAGATGACAGCATCCGCACGACACGAACGAAAGCCGCACCCCGGCACACCACTCGCCCCCTCCTCCGGAAACACATGATGCTCACCTTCGAAGACGCTCTCGACGCCGCCCGCGCCTATTTGCGGACCTCGCCGTACGAGGACCAGTTCACCCTCGTCATGCAGCCCGAGCTGTCCCGGGACTACGGCACCGCGTGGGGCGTCAGGTTCGACTCCCAGGAGCATCTGGACACCGGTGACGAGATGAAGGCCCCGTTCACCCGCGTCGTCGTCGTGCCCAAGAACGGCGCGGCCCCGCACCTCCCGCCGACGCATCTCCCGGTGGCGGAGTACGTCGCCCAGCTGGCCGCCCAGCAGCCGCCCGCCGGGGCCTGACGCCGTGGGCGACGGTCCCGTGACCGATGACCCCCGTCGGCGCGCTTCCGCCTGGCTGCGCTCCACCTACGGTGCCCTGGTCGAGCTGACTCGCGACGAGCCCGTCGCGGAGGACGTCGGCACGTGGCTGTTCGCCTGTCGCTCGGTGAAACAGCCGGGGTACCCCGCCACCCCGATGCTCGCGGCGTCCGTCGCCGTGCCCAAGGACGGCGCCGCGCCGTTCCACCCGGCCGCGCACGACCTCTGGGGCGACCTGGCGGAATTCGGCCGTACCCGTACCCCGCGTCCGGCGGATGAGCAGGCCCGGAGGCTCAACTCCCGCGGCTGCGTCGTCGCGGTCGGCGGGGGCCTCGCCGGCACCCCCGCCATGCCCCTGCCCTGGACCCCCGCGCATGAGGCACCGGGCTGGTGGGACCTGCTGCTGCGCAGGTACTTCGCCGGTGCCGAGCAGCTCACCTGTCGGGACTGGGACGAGGTGATCCGGGCGACGCGGGAGACCGGGCCGGGCACCCGGGGCGTGGTGTGGATCCGGCGCGAGGCCGACGGCGTCGAGGTGTCGGGGCACCTCGTCCATGTCCACCAGGACCGGAACGGGGGCCAGGTCGTCTTCCTCGACGGCATGACCGGCGGCCTGGCGCAACTGGAGACGCGCGGCCTCCTGAGCCTGACCTACGCACGCCTGCGGCCGGGCGACGAGGCCCCGCACCCGTCCCCTCCCACACCTCCGTGGCGCCGTGCGGCGGCCGGCTTCACCAGCGCGGTCGTCAAGGCCGAGACCTGGCTGGCACACACCTACGAGGAACCGCTGGAGCTGGTCGAGCCGAGTCCCGCCGACGAGCTGAAGCGCGGATGGCTGTTCGCCTGCAACACCACGGCGTATGTGGAGCACGGCGAGTGGTCGCGCGGCATGCTCGACGCGGCCTTGGTCGTACCCAAGGACGAGACGCCCCCCTTCGGCCTGCCCAACTCCCTGCCCTGGGCCTGGCTCGACGCCTGGGACGAGGGCGCCGAGCCCGGCAGCGGCACGCTCACACATCCGCCTCGCCCCGGAACCGCCGCATGGCTCCCCGCCACCATGAAGGAGCTCGGCGGCATGCGCTCGGTCTCCGCACACCACGATCTCGGGGAGCTGATGGACGAGCTCGCCACTCTGCCCCCGGAAGCGCGCGCCCTGATCTGGGTGCGCCGCAAGGACTCCAGGGGCCGGGAGTCCGTGGGCCTGGTGCTGAACGCCTTCCGTACGCCCGAGGGCAGGACAGCGCTCGTCGACGGCTCGTCCGCTCCCGTCACCGACCTCAACGCCCTCGCGGCCAGCGGCTTCCGGCTGATCCGGTACCGGTGACCCGGTAGCCCCGGCCCCCTCCGGGATGACGGCGATCGGCGTGTGGGCCGGGCGCTACTCGCCGCCGGCCCGTGCCGCAGTACGCCCCGTTCGAGGAGCGTCTCCCGGTTTCGAGGAGCGTCTCCCGGTGCGGCGCGAGCGCGGCGCCGCGGCGATCCCGGAGCCACTGGCGCACGGACACCCGGCCGTCGCCCGGAGCTGTCGTGTGCCGCTCCAGTGCGGCGAGAACCCCATCGGCCCAGGCCAGAAGGGACGGACGCCACGTGGGGAGGGGTACAGACACCTGGCCCATGCTGCCCGAGCTGCCCGAGCCGCCCGCCGGGTGCCGAGTGCTATCTGTCCCGGAACCTCATGGGGGCGGGAGACGGGACGGTGGGCGTACATGGATCATGGAGTGATGACCGCGCCGTACCCGCCGCATCAGCCCCCACCGCATCAACCCCAACAACAGCAGCAACATCCCCAGCAGCCACCGCCGACTCCCTACTCCCCGCCCCATGTGTACGGGCAGCCACACGGATATCAGGGCCATCAGGGACATCAGATGCCACCGGCATCCCGGCCGCCGTTGGACGAGGTGGGGGACTTCCGCAGAGGAGTCGCCGCGCTGGCGGACGGAGCCCTGACCGTGTGGTGCGGCCTCGCCGTCGCCCAACTGGTGGCGGCCGATGCCAAGGTCGGCCCGTGGTGGGGCACCGTTGCCATCGCCGCCCTCGGCGCGTCCTTCGTCAACCACGTCCTGCTGAGCCTGTTGATACGGGGCAGCGTCGCCAAGTTCCTGACCGGGCTGCGGGTGGTACGCGACCCCGATGATGACCGGATGCCGGTCGGCGGGTTCCGGCGGCCCGGATTCTGGCGGACGGTCGGGCGCTGGGCGGACGGGCTGCTCTATTTGGTCAAACAGCCGTTCCTCGCCCTCGTGGGAGGCGAGTGGGAGGTCGCCGAGGACAAGTTGGGCATCCTTCTCATCAGGCGCCGCGAGCTGGTGGCGGCGGGACGGTAGGAAGCGCGACGGTGGGAGGCGGGACGAGAGGAAGCCGACGGTGGGAGGCGGGATGAAAACGGAGCAGAGCGGCAGCGGCAACGACACCGGCGAGCCCCTGCGGCACCGTGACCGCGGGCGGTGGCTGGCCGGGTTCGCGGGGCGGATTCTGGTGGTGTGCGCGGGGTGCGGGGGCCGCGCCGTGGTCGTTCCGAGGCCCGGCCTCCCTCCGCTCAAGTACTTCACCGAACTGATGGTCCGGCCGCGCCGATTGGTGTGCGCGGGGTGCGGAGCCGTCGCCGAGTGGGAGGCGGACATGCGGGGTGGGGGGCTGGTCGGGGCCGTACTCGGCGGCACCGAGGAACCCTTCTTCCGCCGCCCCCTGTGGCTCCAGACCCGCTGCGCCGGGCACATCCTGTGGGCCTACAACGAGGAGCACATCGAGGAACTGGCCGCCTATGCCGGGGCGACACTGCGGGAGCACGACGCGAGTCCGACCCGGTCGATGATCGTGCGGCTGCCCGCGTGGATGAAGACCGCCGCCCATCGCACCGAGGTCCTGGCCGGGCTGGAGCGGCTGCGGGAGTTGGCCCCGCTTGCGGCGCCCGAGGACCGCTCGGACGCCGCCCACCCCCGCGGCGACCGCCCCCGCCACCACGGAAGCCTGTACTTCAGGGGCGGCCCGTACGAGGTCGAATGACGGGGCCGCCGCCGGCCTCCCCGTACGCCTCGGCGCGACGGCCCCGTACGCCTCGGTGCGCCGTCCCCGTACGCCTCAGCGCATCGCCCCCGGACGCCTCTCGACGCGCCGGCCCCGTACACCTCAGCGCGTCCGCACCGGCAGGTGCCGGGCGAAGAACCCGTGTACGTGGCGGCGTACGACGGGCACCGAGGTGGCCGGGGCGACCGGGCCGACCAGGCTGTCGCGGGCGTCCGCGCTCATCAGCCCCTCGGCCTGCAACTGGGGGGCGAAGGCCGCGTAGTCGGTGAAGATCCAGTGCATGGCGTCGTCGACGCGCCGTCGGCGGGTGTTCCCGTGCGGGTGGGCGAGCATGACCTTCCAGGAGCGAAGCAACGCCTCCCGGTCCTCCTGCTTGCCGTCGAAGCCCTCGCTCTCCACCAGGAGCAGCGGACGGTCCGTGCCGTGGCGGGCGACCGGGAACAGCTCGCCCAGCTCGCCGGGCGTGCGCGGCGTGTGGTCCAGGTAGCCCTCCAGGTTGACCGCCGCGTGGACGCGGCGGTCCTCGTACAGCGTCCCGGCCGCCGCCGTACCGCCCGCCGAGTGGCCGTAGACGCCGACGCGCCGCAGGTCCAGCACCTGCGCGAGGTGCTCGGGGACGGGGCGGCCCGCCGCGTCGGGGTTCCGTCCCGAGGCGAGCTCCGCCAACGCGTCCAGAACGAAGCGGAGGTCCGCGATCCGTGTCTCGATCACCGTCTGGAAGAGCGCGCCGTCCGCCCGGGGGTCGCCGCGGAAGACCGTCTCGCGGACCTTCTCGTCGCGGTACGCCGTCGTGACGGGGAACTCCACCTCGCTGCCGTCGCCGGGGTGATCGACGGTCACCACGATGTAGCCGTGGGCGGCCAGTTCCTCGGCGAGCCCCGTGCCGAGGCCGCGCGGGTCGCCGCCCCCGGGGCTGTAGAGCAGAACGGGGCGGCGGGCGCCGGTTTCCGCGGGGGCGTTCGGGTGCGCGTGAGTGGCGATGCCCGCCCAATCGACGCCCTCGGCGGGCAGTCCGTGCAGGTGGACGTCGATCTGGACGAACGACGCCGCCGCGCCTTGTGTCATGTACGGAGCCGTGGGGGCTGCCGGAGCCGTGGCGACTGCCGGAGCCGTGGGGGCCGTCTCCGCGCCGTGGGTGGCGCGGGCCGGGTAGAAGACGGAGGCCATCACCTCCCGAACCGGATACGGGTCCAGCGGGTCACGCCGCGCGCGGTCGACCAGATACAGCGTGGTGACGCCGATCGCGTGCGGCCCCGTCGGCTTCGGCAGCCGTGGCCGTACGGCGTTGCCACGGCCGTCCACGGCTCCCGCCACCCCGGCTCCACCGGCCCCGCCCGCGAGCAGCATCGCCGCCCCCACCGTGGCCGCACCGGTGACACTCCGCCGTGAAATCATGGCACTCCCCCATCTCTCGTCTCTCCACAGCGCTTTCCGCAGCTCTGTGACCTTGAGGGTGGGGCGAGGGCCGGGGCCACGGCGAAGGTTTAGGCCCCAGCCGAAACGATGGCGCGGTGGCTCGGTGGTGAGTGCGGCGCCGTGATGAGTGCGGCGCCGTGATGAGTGCGGCGACGAGAGGGGGACGGCGGTGATCCGGATACGCTTCACGGCCGCCGGTCTGGCCCGTACCCGCTTCGCGCCCCGCCCGGCTCCCCTCCAGGAGCTGAACACGGCGCTGTTGACGATGTCCCGACCCCATGGAGACGTGCTCTTCAGCCGCTGGCGGCAGCGGGTGCTCCGTGCCCTCCCCGCCGCCGTGCTGCCGCTGCGCGACCTGGTTCCGGCGGCGGAAGCCCCCGCGTTCCTGGACGAGTTCAGCGACGATCTGAAGGAGGGGCTGCACAGCGTGCGGACCTCCCGCCCGGAGACGGTGCGCGCCGAGATCGAGCGCGTGTACGCCGGACACCCGGCCCCGGCACCGTCCTGGCTGCGCGCGCTGCACCAGGGCGAGGCAGAGGCGTGGCAGCCGCTGGTGCGCGCGCAGCGGGCGGCGTTCGAGACGGTCGTACGGCCCGTATGGGCACAGGTGCAGGACCTGCACCAGGCGGAGTTCGCCCGCCACGCGCTGACCGTCGCCGAGCACGGCATCGGCGCCGCGCTCACCCGGCTCCTCCCGGGCAGCACGCTGCACGAGGGGGTGTGGACGATCGAGGCCCCGGTGGACCGGGACATCGCCCTGGACGGGCGGGGCGCGGTGCTCGTGCCCACCTTCCACTGGACGGGACACCCTCTCGTCGCCGACCGGCAGGGCCACCCCCTGCACCTGACGTATCCGGCAGGCACCGGCCTGCCCCTCGTCCCGGACGGGCCCGGCGGGCCCCTCACTCCGGACGGGCGCAGCACGGCGGGCGGGCGCAGCACGGCGGGCGGGCCCGGCCCGGCGGAGGGCGCGCTGGCCGGCGTGCTCGGGCGGACCCGCCTCAACGCGCTCCTCGCCCTGACCGCCGAGCACACGACGAGCGAGCTGGCCCGCCGCCTGCGCGTCAGCAACGCCACCGCGTCCGCCCACGCGACCGCGCTGCGTGGCGCGGGCCTCATCACCACGGCCCGCGCGGGCCGCGCCGTCCTGCACCGGCGCACGGCGCTGGGAGACTTGCTGGTCCAAAGGGGCACCATCCACCCCGGTTGAGCCGAAGGGCACGGGTGGCCCGCCAGGAACGAGCGGCCCGCCTGGAACGAGCGGCTCGCCAGGAACGAGCGGGAGGGAAGCTGCGATGGGCGGGCCGTCGGTGGGGCTGTGGCTGCCGGAGGAGCGGAGCGCGCTCGACGCCGTGCCATGGCTGGAGGACTTCTGCGGGATACGGCCCGAGGGCGATGGCTCCGGCGCGTTCGACTTCTCCGTCCTGCGCACCGCTTCCCTCGACCGGGCCGGCCTTCCCCGCCTGCGCGGCCCGGAGGAAGCCGCCGTCGGACCGTTCCACCTCGGCCCGGAGTCCCTGGAGGACGAGCGCGCGTGCGGCTTCCCCGGACTCGGCCGTCCGCCGGCCGTCGAACTGGCCCTGCTCGCCTACAGCTCGGGCCCGGACAACCACCTGCTGCTCGGGCACCTCGCCCTCTTCCTCGGCGAACACTTCGACGCCCTGATCGACTTCGGCGGCCTGCTCAGCCCCCTGCCACGATCCCCCCTCCCGGGCCGGCTCCTGGAAATGCCCTACGCCATGGAGGACGGCACCCCCGGCTACAGCCATGTCGCGGACCGCGTGTTCCTGAGAGCGTGGCTCGGCCACGAAGGCTTCCGGATGGTCAAGTAGCAGGAGGGGCCGCGGCCGGCTGCCTTCGCGCGGTGACCGCAGCCGGTCCGCCACCGGGCGGCAAAGCCCGTCGGTCCGCTACCGGACGAAGGTGACCTTCGCGCCGTCCTTGGTCACCCCGGCGGGGCACTCCCCGGAGACGTTCCGGAGCTGGCTCATGGCCCGCTCGGCGGCCTCGGGGCTGCGGTAGTCGACGACGCGTGCGGTGACGTCGCCCGTGCTGCTCTCTTTCAGCGTCCGCTCGACCGCGAGCCGGGGCTTGCCGATGGCGCGGTTCGTCCGGTCGATGAAGGACTGGGGACAGCCTCACGAACACCGCCGCTGGGTGTCCTTGGGAAGGTGAACTGTCAGGGCGCAGCCGGGCACAATGCGCGGCATGAGTTCCACGTACGAAGTCGTCGTCGCCTGCCACCTGCGCGACGACACCCCGGACACCGTCCTCGACACCCTGCGCTGGCACCTCGGCCTCATCGAGGGCCTTCCACCCGGCGTGGACGAGGAGGACCACCCCTACCCGCTGCTCGAACCCGACCCCCACACCAACGCGCCCGGCGGCGACTTCGCCTCGCTCCGGCAGGAGCCGACCCGAGGGTGGGGCCTGTTCAGCCGCAACCACTGGCTGGACGACGACCTGGGCCAACTGATCACCCTGCTCGACCTGCTGGCCCCGCACGCGGAAACCCCCGGCTACGCCGGCCACTTCCGCGAGCTGTACTCCGCCACCCCCGACCTCACGCCCTTCACCTTCGCCGACGGCACGTACACCCTTCACACCCAACCCTTGACATAGCGGCGCTGCCAGGGGGTTTCCACGGCGCGGGGTGAGTAGTGGGTGCGGACGTAGGCGACGGCCTCCGCCGGGGGGACGCCGTCGAGGACGGCGAGGCAGGCGAGCGCGGTGCCGGTGCGGCCCTGGCCGCCGGCGCAGGCGACCTCCACCCGTTCGCGTTCGGCCCGCTCCCACACCTGCCGCAGGGCGTCCCGCGCGTCGGCGCGGTCCGCGGGGAGGCGGAAGTCGGGCCAGCGCAGCCAGCGCGACTCCCAGTCGACGGGCACGGGCCTGCGGCCCAGCAGGTAGAGGGCGAACTCGGGCTCGGGGCCCGGCGGCAGCGACCGGTGCAGACCACGGCCGCGTACGAGTCGTCCGGACGGCAGCCGCAGCACGCCCGGCGCCTCGGGATCCCAGGTGGCTGTCATACGGCGACCCTAGCGAGGCCCCGGCCCCGCTGAGGTCATTCCGGAAACCCGGCCCCGGCCCGACGGCCCGGGGGTCCCCGACGTCCCGGGGATCTCCCGTCCCGGCGCGCGGTACGGCACAAGGAGCGGGACACTGGGCGTGGCCGTGGCCGGAAGCCGCCGCCGCTGCGAAAGGGCACGAGCATGGGCGCAGGCAGGGAGCTGGGGGTCTTCGTGGAGCGGGACGGGGTTCCCGCCGTGCGGGTGGAGCGTGTGGTGGAGGCGGACGTGGCACGGGTGTGGCGCGCTCTGACCGAGCCGTCGGAGCTGGCGGCCTGGTTCCCCTCGCCGACGGTGCGGCTGGAGCCGGTGGCAGGCGGCCGGATCGACTTCTCCGGCGACCCGTACGCGGACCCGGAGGCGGAGGCGGAGGCGGAGGCGTCGTCGGGCATGGTGCTGGCGTACGAGGAGCCCCGCCTGCTCGCCTACACCTGGGGCGAAGACGAGCTGCACTTCGAGCTGAGCCCCGGCACACGCTCCGAAGGCCCCGCGTGCGTGCTCGCGCTCACCGACGTGCTGGAGACCCACGAGTCCGCGGCGCGCAACGCGGCGGGGTGGGACGTCTGCCTCGACGAGCTGGTCAAGCTGGTCGAGGGCGGGACGCCCTCGGGCCCGCACAGCGAGGGTGCGACGGACTGGCGGACCCGCTACGACGCCTACGTCGCCGCCGGGACGCCCTCCGGCGCGCCCGTGCCGGAGGTCTGAGAGCGTCCCGTCGGCAACGTGGACGCGGCGACCCCACGCGGGCACGCGGCGACCCCGGCCCCGCCCGGGTCGACGTTTCCGCGGCCCGGATGAGGCCCGTATCGTCGGTTTCCGTACGGCCCACACCGGCGACGGACACGGCCGCAGACACGGACATGGCCACGGACCATGGACATGGACATGGGCATGGGCATGGACATGGCAGACGCGGCAGACGCGAGAGAAAGGCGGGCGACGGCGTGCGGGAACAGTCCGGAGGAACCGCAGGAGCCGAGGGACCCGGAGGCGGCGGACGCCCGTACGGCCGGGGCGGAGGTCATCAGCGCGGCCGGGGCGGCGCGGGTCAACGCGGCTACGGCGGGCCCCCGCGCGACCGGGGCGATCGCGGCTACCGGGGCGCCGGTGGCGGTCGCCGCGACCACGACGACCGCCGCGACCAGAACGGCGCACCCCACGGCTCCTTCCACCCCGCCCGCGCGCCCCGCACCGGCCTCGCCGCCGAGCTCCGCTCACTCGAAGGCGCGCAGTACGGCCGCTACAAGAGCCTCGTCGGGCGCTGGGAGCTGCCGGGCGGGGAGACGCTGGAGCTGGTGCGCGGGCAGGCTGATCCGTATGCGCCGCCCGCACGGGTGGCCGTGCACGTTCCGGGTCAACTCGCGGCCCTCCCCGGGGAGTTGTGGCGCACACCGACCCGTCGGCGGGCGCTGGCCTCGTATCTCGTGCGGGAGGCCGCGCGGGCCCTGGGTGGCGAGAAGGCACTGCGGGTGGACGCGGGCGGACAGGAGGTGCTGGAGCGCAGTTCGTGCACCGTCAGCGGTGCGGACGGCTCGGTGACGCTGCGGCTGGGTGCCGCCCTGCCGGGCAGGGGCCGCCGGATCGACGGGCGCGAGGCCGAGCGGCTGCTGTGCCAGGTGCTGCCGCGCGCGGCCGAACGGGCGCTGCGTTACGGCTCGCTGGACACGGAGGACGTGCGCCGCTTCGTGGAGACCGTCGAGGACTCGGTGGCGCTGCGGGACGCGCTGGACGGGCTCGGCCTGGTGGGGTTCGTCGCCGAAGGGGCCGTGCTGCCGCGCCGCAGCGGGGTGGACGACCGCCCGGCGTCGGGCGAAGGCGTGGTGCCGTTCGTCTCGCCCGCGGAGCTGCGGGTGACGGTGGAGCTGCCGCACGCGGGCGCGGTCAGCGGCATGGGCGTGCCGGAAGGCGTGAGCCTGGTGGTGGGCGGCGGCTTCCACGGCAAGTCGACGCTGCTGCGGGCGCTGGAGACCGGCATCTGGGACCATGTGCCGGGCGACGGGCGCGAGTTGGTCGTCTCACGGGTTGAGACGGTGAAGCTGCGGGCCGAGGACGGGCGCCGCGTCGAGCGGGTGGATGTGCACGCCTTCGTCGACCATCTGCCGGACGGCTCCGACACCTCGGACTTCTCCACGCAGAACGCCTCCGGCTCGACCTCGCAGGCCGCGTCGCTGTGCGAGGCGGTGGAGGCGGGTGCGCGGGTGCTGCTGATCGACGAGGACACCGCGGCGACCAATCTCATGATCCGGGACGCCCGGATGCAGACGCTGGTGGCCAAGGAGCGGGAGCCGCTGACCCCGCTGGTGGACAGCATCCGCTCGCTCCACCGGGACCACGGGGTCTCCACGGTGCTGGTGATGGGCGGCTCCGGAGACTATCTGGAGGTCGCCGACCGAGTGGTCATGATGGACGCGTACCGCCCCTCGGACGTGACCGTGCGTGCCCACGAGATCGCGTCGGTGCCCACCGGGCGGCACGCGGAGGCCGAGTCCTTCCCCGGCGTCGTCGCCCGGGTGCCGGACCCCGCGTCGCTGGACGCCGAGGTGCGCGGGCGCCCGCGTATCCGCGCGCGGGGCGAGGACGTGCTGTCCTTCGGCGATCACGAGGTGGATCTGCGCGCCGTCGAGCAGATCGCCGACCCCCGCCAGGTCACCGGCATCGGGCTGGCCCTGGAGCTGATGGTGCGGCGCGGGCTGCTGGACGGCCGGCGCACTCTGTCCGAGGCCCTGGACCTGCTGGACGAGGCGCTGGCGGACGGCCCGACAGCCGCCCTGCTCACCATCCGGGACGAGGATTTCGCCGCGCCCCGCCGCTTCGAGACGGCGGCGGCCGTCAACCGGGTACGAGGGCTGCGGATGCTGCGGACCTGACGAGCTGCGGACCTGACGAGCTGCGGACCTGGTGCGGATGTGTCGGCGGGGGCCCGGGGATACCGCGCACGTGGCGCATGGTTGGGTGTGTCCATGACCGAGCCCGACACCGTCACCACCTGGTACCTGGAGCAGACCTCGCCGGAGGATCTCGTCCCCGCGCGCGAGCCGGACCAGACGGTCGAGGTCTCCCTCGCACAGGTCCCCAGCCCCGAATTCAGCCGCTTCCTCTACACGGCGGTCGGCCAGGACATCGCCTGGAACGACCGGCTGCCGTGGACGTACGCGCAGTGGCGGGACTTCCTGGACCGGCCCGGGGTCGAGACCTGGGTGGCCTACGAGCGCGGCACTCCCGCCGGTTTCATCGAGCTGGACGGCGCGACCGAGGGCGTCACGGAGGTCAGCTACTTCGGCCTCCTGCCCGCCTTCCGGGGCCACGGCATCGGCGGTCACCTGCTCTCATGCGGCCTCAAAAGGGCCTGGGACCTCGCCGACCGCTGGCCGGACCGCCCCCGCACGCAGCGCGTATGGGTCCACACCTGCACCAAGGACGGCGAGCACGCCCGCGCCAACTACGAAAAGCGCGGCTTCCGCCTCTACCGCACGGAGACCGAGCAGGAGCAGGGCGTCCCCCAGCCGGGGCCCTGGCCCGGGGCCTGAGCGGGTAGTCCGGGGGAAGCGGATGCCGAAGAAGAAGGGCTATCCCCGTTCGGTGCTGGTGGGGACGGCGACCTTGCTGTGCGAGACCATGGTCGTGCTGTTGATCAGCACATATGCCTCCTATGCCATGGAGCACCCGGGCGGGACGGGCGGCGGGAGCGCGCTGGCCTTTCTGCTGCTGCCGCCGCTGGCACTGGTGTGCCTGGTGGTGACCGTGTGCCTGGCGCTGCCCGCGCTCGCGGTGGCCGAGGTGGTGCGGCGCGAGTCCTGGCAAGGGGTGCTGCTGTGTGCCGCCGGTATCGCGTTCGTGCCCTGCCTGCTGATGGCCGGCTGGCTGGGCTTCGATTTTCTGGGCTCCGGATTCCTGGGCTTCGAGTTCTGGGGCGTCGATTCCCTGGGCTTCCTGGCGACGTGGCTGGTGGGCACGCTCATGCTCGGCACCACCGCGCTGGAGGGCCGCCGCGCCCGGCAGCAGCGCGCACGGCGGGGCGCCTGGCGGGCGCTGGGCCGCACGCTGGGGCTTGGGGCCCTGGCCTGCGTCCTGACCGTGGCACTGGGGTACGGGGCTTTCGCGACGGAGATCGTCACGCCGTACGCGCCGCCGCGGGTGACGGCCGGGCAGCTGTACGGCACGTGGTCGGACGGCAAGTTCGGGACGCTGCGGCTGACCCCCGACGGGAGCGCGATGGCCGGCTCCCTCTCTCTTCCCGGAGGCGATTTCGGCGACGAGACGGAGAGCTGCTCGGGCACGGGAGGGTGGGACTTCAACCGCGCCTCCGACCCCTGGGAGCAGTCCGTCACCGTGACGATGGAAGGATGCGAGGCGGACCAGGAGTGGTTCGTCCTCGGCTCGGCGGAGCACCCGAAGCTCTATCTGAGCGAGGGGGACCCGGACTCGCCGGAGATCACCACGCTCACCAAGCGCTGAGGCCGCACACCCGGCCCGCACAGCACAGACCCGCACGGGCCGCACACCGGCCCGGACCGGCCCGGCCTACACCCACGGGGTGCAGCCACGCAATACGGCCCCGTATCACGATACGAGACGAATCTGTCCGCAATGCGGATGGAAGTGGACTGCCGTCAGACGCCCGTGCGAGGCTTCCGTCATGTCTCGCGCTGGAATCGCCTTGGTGAGTCGACGTCACGTCGACCTCGTTCGCGTGTCCAGCGCCATCTGTCCGGCGAGCTGACAGTCACAGCACCGCCGTTTCCGACAGCCTTTCTCTGACGTCCCGCTGAGCCGCAGCCGCCCCCACCGTCGTGGGTGAGCCCACAGTTCGACGCCGGTTTCTCCTGCTCACAGGCACTCCGCCGAGCCGGACACCCACCGGATGTACCCGTGAGCAACCGACGCAGCCGTACGTGCACGCGCCTCCTGCCCGAAGGATCTCCCGTCATGGCCGACACCTCCGAGCGCCCTCCAGCCCCCGCCCGCCGCAAGGCCGGACGCCACCGTGGCGAGGGGCAGTGGGCCGCTGGTCACTTCACGCCGCTCAATCCCAACGAGCAGAACAAGAAGGACGACGATGGTCTCAATGTGCGGACACGCATTGAGACCATCTACGCGCACCGGGGCTTCGACTCCATCGACGGCTCCGACCTTCGCGGCCGTATGCGCTGGTGGGGGCTCTACACCCAGCGGCGGCCCGGCATCAGCGGCGGCAAGACGGCCGTGCTGGAGCCCGAGGAGCTGGACGACGAGTACTTCATGCTGCGCGTCAGGATCGACGGCGGGCGGCTGACCACTCAGCAGTTGCGCGTCGTCGGCGACATCTCGCAGGAGTTCGCGCGCGGCACCGCCGACATCACCGACCGGCAGAACGTGCAGTACCACTGGATCCGCATCGAGGACATGCCGGAGATCTGGCGCCGCCTGGAGGGCGTCGGCCTCTCCACCACCGAGGCGTGCGGCGACGTCCCGCGCGTCATCCTCGGCTCGCCGGTGGCCGGGATCGCCAAGGACGAGATCATCGACGGGACGCCCGCGATCGAGGAGATCCACCGGCGCGTCATCGGCAACCCCGCCTACTCGAACCTGCCGCGCAAGTTCAAGACGGCCGTCTCCGGCTCCCCGCACATGGACGTCACGCACGAGATCAACGACGTGGCGTTCGTCGGCGTCGACCACCCCGAGTACGGCCCCGGCTTCGACGTGTGGGTCGGCGGCGGGCTCTCCACCAACCCCAAGATCGGCGTGCGCCTGGGCGCCTGGGTGCCGATCGAGGATGTCCCCGACGTCCACGAGGGCGTCGTCGCGATCTTCCGGGACTACGGCTACCGCCGGCTGCGCAACCGCGCCCGCCTCAAGTACCTGGTCGCCGACTGGGGCCCGGAAAAGTTCCGGCAGGTGCTGGAGGACGAGTACCTGCTGCGCACGATGGCGGACGGGCCCGCGCCGGAGAAGCCGGTGCACGAGTGGCGCGACCACATCGGCGTGCACCAGCAGAAGGACGGCAACTACTACGTGGGCTTCGCCCCGCGCGTGGGCCGGGTCGACGGCGCCACCCTCAGCAAGATCGCTGATCTCGCCGAGGCACACGGCTCGGGCCGCGTCCGCACCACGGCCGAGCAGAAGATGCTCGTCCTGGACGTCGCCGAGGACCAGGTCGAGTCGCTGACCGAGGGCCTGGCGGCACTGGACCTCACGGCCCGCCCCTCCGTCTTCCGGCGCGGCACGATGGCCTGCACCGGTATCGAGTTCTGCAAGCTGGCGATCGTGGAGACCAAGGGCCGCGGCTCCTGGCTCATCGACGAGATGGAGCGCAGGCTCCCCGGCTTCGACCAGCCCGTCACCATCAACCTCAACGGCTGCCCCAACTCCTGCGCCCGCATCCAGACAGCGGACATCGGTCTCAAGGGACAGCTCGTCACCGACGCCGAGGGCGAGCAGGTCGAGGGCTACCAGGTGCACCTGGGCGGTTCACTGGGCCTGGAGCCGGGCTTCGGCCGCAAGGTGCGCGGGCTGAAGGTCACCGCCGACGAACTGCCCGACTACGTCGAGCGCGTGCTGCGCCGGTTCCAGGAACAGCGCACCGACGGCGAGCGCTTCGCGCAGTGGGCGGCGCGCGCCGACGAGGGAGACCTCAAATGAGCGAGCGCGCGGCGCCGTTCTACTGCCCCTACTGCGGCGACGAGGACCTGCGCCCCAGCGAGGAGGGCCACGGCACGTGGGAGTGCGCCGCGTGCAACCGCGCCTTCCGGCTGAAGTTCCTCGGGCTGCTCGCCGCGGGGTTCGCCCCGCGGCGAGCGGCGGAGGACGCCGGGGGAGCTGAGGGAGAGGAACCGCCTTCATGAGCACCGATAGAGCACGCATGAGCACCGATCACATACGAGAGCACCGCTCTCTCCAAGAGCAGCGCTCTCCCGACGAGTTGATGCGGCTCGCCGAGGCGGCAGGCCGGGAGCTGGAGGACGCACCCGCGCTGGAGGTGCTGCGCTGGGCCGCCGACACCTTCGGCCGCCGCTTTTGCGTCACCTCCTCCATGGAGGACGCCGTCGTCGCGCATCTGGCCTCACGGGTCTTCCCGGGCGTCCCGGTGGTCTTCCTCGACACCGGGTATCACTTCCCGGAGACCATTGGCACGCGCGACGCGGTGGAGGCTGTCATGGACGTCGAGGTGATCACCCTCACGCCGCGCCAGTCCGTCAGCGAGCAGGACGCGCAGTACGGCCCCAAGCTGCACGACCGCGACCCCAACCTGTGCTGCGCGCTGCGCAAGGTGCAGCCCCTGGAGGAGGGGCTGAGCTCCTACGACGCCTGGGCCACAGGGCTGCGCCGCGACGAGTCGCCGACCCGCGCCGGCACGCCCGTCGTCGGCTGGGACGAGAAGCGCAAGAAGGTCAAGGTCTCGCCCATCGCCCGCTGGACCCAGGACGATGTGGACAGCTACATCACCGAGCACGGGGTGCTGACCAACCCGCTGCTGAGCGACGGCTACGCCTCCGTCGGCTGCGCACCCTGCACCCGCCGCGTGCTGGCCGGCGAGGACGCGCGCGCCGGGCGCTGGGCCGGGCTCGACAAGACCGAGTGCGGACTGCACTGATGCCACCCGTCCCGAACCCCGTCCAGAACGCAACGGAAGGTCAGGAGAGATACGTGAGCGGTGCCACGGTGTGGCTGACCGGCCTGCCCAGCGCGGGTAAGACGACCATCGCCACCGCGGTCGCCGACCGGCTGCGCGACGCCGGTCAGCGGGTGGAGGTGCTCGACGGGGATGAGATCCGCACCTTCCTCTCCGCCGGGCTCGGCTTCTCCCGCGCCGACCGCGACACCAACGTCCAGCGCGTCGGCTTCGTCGCCGAACTGCTCGCCTCGCACGGGGTGACCGTGCTGGTGCCCGTGATCGCGCCGTACGCCGACAGCCGCGAGGCCGTGCGCAAGCGCCACCAGGCGCAGGGCACCGGCTATCTGGAGGTGCACGTCGCCACTCCGGTCACGGTCTGCTCCGAGCGGGACGTCAAGGGCCTGTACGCCAAGCAGGCGGCGGGCGAACTGACCGGCCTGACAGGCGTGGACGACCCGTACGAAGCACCCGAGGACCCGGACCTGCGGATCGAGACGCACGGGCGGAGCGTGGCGGACTCCGCCCGCGAGGTGCACGAGCTGCTCAAGGAGAGGGGACTCATATGACCACGGCCATCACGGCTCCCGAGGACACCGGCAGCCCCTTCGCGCTGTCCCACCTGGACGCGCTGGAGTCGGAGGCGGTGCACATCTTCCGGGAGGTGGCGGGCGAGTTCGAGCGCCCGGTGATCCTCTTCTCGGGCGGCAAGGACTCCATCCTCATGCTGCACCTGGCGCTCAAGGCGTTCGCCCCGGCGCCGCTGCCCTTCGGGCTGCTGCACGTGGACACCGGGCACAACTTCCCCGAGGTCCTCGACTACCGCGACCGCACGGCGGCCCACCACGGGCTGCGGCTGTATGTGGCCTCCGTGCAGGACTACATCGACAACGGCACCCTGCGCGAGCGCCCCGACGGCACCCGCAACCCGCTCCAGACGCTGCCGCTGCTGGAGGCCATCAACGAAAACCGCTTCGACGCCGTGTTCGGCGGCGGGCGGCGCGACGAGGAGAAGGCCCGCGCCAAGGAGCGCGTCTTCTCCCTGCGCGACGAGTTCGGCGGCTGGGACCCGCGCCGCCAGCGCCCCGAGCTGTGGCAGCTCTACAACGGGCGGCACGCGCCCGGCGAGCATGTGCGCGTCTTCCCGCTGTCCAACTGGACCGAGCTGGACGTGTGGCAGTACATCGCCCGCGAGAAGATCGAGCTGCCCGCCATCTACTACGCCCACGAGCGCGAGGTCTTCGCCCGCTCCGGGATGTGGCTGGCCCCCGGCGAGTGGGGCGGGCCCAAGGACACCGAGACCGTGGAGCGCCGCCAGGTGCGCTACCGGACCGTCGGCGACATGTCCTGCACCGGCGCCGTCGACTCCGGCGCCGACACCATCGAGAAGGTCATCGCCGAGATCGCCGCCTCCCGGCTGACCGAGCGCGGCGCCACCCGGGCCGACGACAAGCTCTCCGAGGCCGCGATGGAAGACCGCAAGCGGGAAGGCTACTTCTGATCATGACCCTCACAGACGAAGCGACGTCGCTGCTGCGCTTCGCCACCGCGGGCAGCGTCGACGACGGCAAGTCCACGCTGGTCGGAAGGCTGCTGCACGACTCCAAGTCGGTGCTCGCCGACCAGCTGGAGGCCGTCGAGCTGGCCTCGCAGGCACGCGGCCAGGAGGCGCCCGACCTGGCGCTGCTGACCGACGGGCTGCGCGCCGAGCGTGAGCAGGGCATCACCATCGATGTGGCCTACCGCTACTTCGCCACCCCGCGCAGGCGCTTCATCCTGGCCGACACCCCCGGCCATGTTCAGTACACCCGCAACATGGTCACCGGCGCCTCCACCTCCGAGCTGGCCGTGGTGCTGGTCGACGCGCGCAACGGCGTGGTCGAGCAGACCCGCCGGCACGCCGCCGTCGCCGCGCTGCTGCGCGTCCCGCACGTGGTGCTGGCCGTCAACAAGATGGACCTGGCCGGCTACGCGGAGTCCGTGTTCGCGGCCATCGCGCAGGAGTTCGGCGACTACGCCACCTCGCTGGGGGTTCCCGAGGTCACCGCCATACCGATCTCCGCGCTGGAGGGCGACAACGTCGTGACCCCCTCCGCGCACATGGACTGGTACAGCGGCCCCACCGTCCTGGAGCACCTGGAGACGGTCGCCGTCGCCCACGACCCGACCGGCGACCCGGCCCGCTTCCCCGTCCAGTACGTCATCCGCCCGCAGACCGCCGAACACCCCGACTACCGGGGCTACGCGGGCCAGCTGGCGTCCGGCGTGCTGCGCGTCGGGGACCAGGTGACGGTGCACCCGTCGGGCCGCAGCAGCACGATCGAGGCCATCGACGTACTGGGGCAGGCCGTGGACGTGGCCTGGGCGCCGCAGTCGGTGACCGTGCTGCTCGCCGACGACCTGGACATCTCGCGCGGCGACCTGATCGCGCCCGCGGACGCGGACGTACGGCCCAGCCAGGACCTGACGGCGACCGTGTGCCACCTGCACGACCGGCCGCTCAAGCCCGGTGACCGGGTGCTGCTCAAGCACACCACCCGCACCGTCAAGGCGATCGTGAAGGAGATCCCCTCCCGCCTCACCCTCGCCGACCTGTCCCAGCACCCGGCGCCCGGCGAGCTGGTGGCCAACGACATCGGCCGCGTCGTGCTGCGCACGGCCGAGGCGCTGCCCGTCGACGCCTACGCCGACTCGCGCCGCACCGGGTCCTTCCTGCTCATCGACCCCGCCGACGGCAGCACCCTGACCGCCGGAATGGCCGGGAAGGCGTTCGCCGACGCCAACGGCGCGGCCGGGGCTGCGGTGGCCGGGGCCGAGGTGCCCGACGACGACGGCTGGGACTTTTGAGCCATGGGCATCCCAGGAGAGGTCTTCTCGACCTTCGACCAGACCGGTGGCCGCATCGGCAGCGGCGTACGCGGCAGCGGCCAGGGCGGAGTCGGGCGATGTGTGCGCTGACGTCCGTGCACGTCCCGCGCCCCCGCCAGCTCGTCAACCGCCCCGTCCGGCCTCTCTGAGAGGCCGCCCCGGCCCCTCAGAGAGGACACCTCCGTGCCCACCATCCGCCCGAATCGCCCCAGAAACCGCGTCCTTGCGGCTCTGCTCGCCCTCCCGGCGCTGCTGGTCGCCGCCGGCTGCGGCTACGGCTCCAAGGCCGTCGAGGACGCGGACCCGAAGGCCGCCGGCGGCAAGAAGGTCGACGGTCTCGACCAGGTGAAGGTCGGCTACTTCCCCAACGTCACCCACGCCACGCCACTGGTCGGGCTGCGCACCGGCGGGCCCATCACCAAGGAGCTGGGCGGGACGAAGATCTCCACTCAGGTCTTCAACGCGGGCCCCTCGGCCATCGAGGCCCTCAACGCCAAAGCCGTCGACATGACCTGGGTCGGCCCCTCCCCCTCGATCAACGGCTACGCCCAGTCCCACGGCAAGAACCTGCGCATCGTCTCCGGCGCGACCTCGGGCGGCGCCTCGCTCGTCGTCGACCCGAAGAAGGTCAAGTCCCTGAGCGACCTCAAGGGCAAGAAGATCGCCACCCCGCAGCTCGGCAACACCCAGGACGTCGCCCTCCTCCACTACCTCAAGGGCAAGGGCATCAAGGTCGACCCCGAGACGGGCAAGGGTGCCACCTCCGTCCTGCGGCAGGACAACAAGGAGATCCCCACCACCTTCCAGCAGGGGGGCATCGACGGCGCCTGGGTGCCCGAGCCGACCGCCAGCAACCTGGTCAGCAAGGGCGGCAAGGTCCTGCTGAACGAGAAGAAGCTGTGGAAGGGCGGCAAGTTCGTCACCACGAACCTCGTGGTGCGCCAGGACTTCCTCAAGAAGCACCCCGCCGCCGTGGAGGCGGTGCTGCGCGGCTCCGTGAAGACCAACGCCTGGATCGACAAGCACCCCGACGAGGCGAAGAAGCACATCAACGAGGCGCTGCGGCGGGACGCGGGCAAGCCGCTGCCGGACAAGGTGCTGGACGCGGCCTTCGCGCAGATCGACGTCACGGACGACCCGCTGGCCGCCACGCTCAAGCGGGAGGCCGACAACGGCGCCTCGGCCGGCCTCCTGAAGAAGCCCGACCTCACCGGCATCTACGACCTGTCCCCCCTGAACAAGGTCCTCAAGAGCGAGGGCCGCACCCCCGTGACCGACGCGGGTCTGGGCCAGAAGTGAGCAGCGGCCAAGTCCACGTACAGGAGGTGAACACGTGACCGTCACCACGACGACAAAGACCACGGCGGCAGCCAGGATCGCGAACGTCTCCAAGACGTTCGGCACCCAGCACGTGCTGGACGACATCAGCATCGACGTCGCCCCCGGCGAATTCGTCACGCTGCTCGGCGCATCCGGCTGCGGCAAGAGCACGCTGCTCAACCTCGTGGCGGGCCTCGAGGGCCCCACCGAGGGCACCATCGAGGTCCCCGGCGGGCGTCCCGCGCTGATGTTCCAGGAGCACGCGCTCTTCCCCTGGCTGACGGCGGGCAAGAACATCGAGCTGGCGCTCAAGCTGCGCGGCGTGCCCAAGGCCGACCGGCCGCAGGAGGCCGAGCGCCTGCTGGAGCTGGTGCGCCTCAAGGGCGCACACGGCAAGCGGGTGCACGAGCTGTCGGGCGGCATGCGCCAGCGCGTCGCGCTGGCCCGCGCGCTGGCGCAGGACAGCCAGCTCCTGCTGATGGACGAACCGTTCGCCGCGCTCGACGCCATCACCCGCGACGTGCTGCACGAGGAACTGACCCGTATCTGGTCGGAGACGCGCGTCTCCGTCCTGTTCGTCACCCACAACGTGCGCGAGGCCGTCCGCCTGGCCGAGCGCGTCGTGCTGCTCTCCTCCCGGCCGGGCCGTATCGCCCGGGAGTGGGAGGTCGACATCCCGCACCCGCGCCGTATCGAGGACGCGGACGTGGCGGGGCTGTCCGTCGAGATCACCGAACAGCTCCGGGGGGAGATCCGCCGCCATGGCCAGCACTGACATCAAACCGAAGTCCACCGAGACGGCCGAAGCGTCCGAGGCGTCCGTCGCGACCGAGGCGCAGCGCGCGAGCAGCGACCTGGCGGGCCTGGAGGCCGGCCTGGACGCGCTCGACACCCGTACGACGACGCGCCCCCCGCTGGGCCAGCTGCTGCGGACCAAGGTCCTGCCGCCGGTCGTCGCCGTCGTGCTCGTCCTGGGCCTGTGGCAGGCCGCGTTCGCGCTGGACCTGAAGCCCGACTACCAGCTGCCGAGCCCCCTGATGGTGTGGGACGCGCTCGCCGAGGAGTGGTACAAGGGCACGATCCTCGGCGTCATCTGGCAGAGCGTCTCGCGCGGCGCGCTCGGCTTCCTCGTCGCGCTGGCGATCGGCACCCCGCTGGGGCTGCTGGTGGCCAGGGTGCGGGCGGTGCGGGCCGCGATCGGGCCGATCCTCTCCGGGCTCCAGTCGCTGCCCTCGGTCGCCTGGGTGCCGGCGGCGATCATCTGGTTCGGGCTGACGGACGCCACGATCTACACCGTCGTCCTGCTCGGTGCCGTCCCGTCGATCGCCAACGGGCTCGTCTCGGGCGTCGACCAGATCCAGCCGCTGCACCTGCGCGCGGGCAAGGTGATCGGCGCGACGGGGCTGAGCGGCGTACGGCACGTCCTGCTGCCCGCCGCGCTGCCCGGCTACCTCGCGGGCCTCAAGCAGGGCTGGGCCTTCTCCTGGCGCTCCTTGATGGCGGCCGAGCTGATCGCGACCTCGCCCGAGCTGGGCTCCGGGCTGGGCACCTTGCTGGAGACCGGCCGCTCCTACCAGGACATGCCGCTGGTACTGGGTGCGATCTTGCTCATCCTGCTGGTGGGCATCGGCATCGAACTGCTCATCTTCGCGCCCGTCGAGCGGCGCGTCCTGCGTCACCGGGGGCTGCTGCGCTGATGTTCCGTCCCGCTCTGCTTCTCGTCGCCCACGGCAGCCGCGACCCCCGGCATGCCGCGACCGTCGGCGCGCTCACCGCGCGGGTGCGGCGGCTGCTGCCGGGAGTGCGGGTGGAGACGGGCTATCTCGACTTCGACGCCCCGTCGGTGCGCGACGCGCTGACGCGGCTGTACACGAGGGGGGTCCGCGATGTCATCGCCGTCCCCCTCCTGCTGACCCGGGCCTTCCACGCCAAGACCGACATCCCGGCGGCGCTGGACGAGGCGGCCTCCGTGCTGCCGGGGCTGGCCGTCCGCCAGGCCGACGTC
Source organism: Streptomyces sp. NBC_01775 (assembly GCF_035917675.1). Taxonomy (NCBI): domain Bacteria; kingdom Bacillati; phylum Actinomycetota; class Actinomycetes; order Kitasatosporales; family Streptomycetaceae; genus Streptomyces; species Streptomyces sp. NBC_01775. The sequence goes on from NZ_CP109104.1 coordinate 2,254,456, forward strand.
CTGGGCCCTCACCCCCTGCTGGTGCGGGCCCTGGAGCGGCGGCTGCGCGAGGCCGGGCTGCGGCCCGGCGACGCGCCCACGACGGGTGTCGTGCTCGCTTCGGCGGGCTCCTCCGACCCGGAGGCGAGCGCAGTGATCGCAGAAATCGCGCGGGAGTGGCGGCGCACCACAGGCTGGTGCTCCGTGCGGCCTGCGTTCGCCTCCGCTGTATCCCCCCGCCCGGCGGACGCCGTACGCGCCCTGCGCGCGGCCGGCGCCCGCCGGGTGGCGGTCGCCCCCTACGTCCTGGCCCCCGGCCGCCTCCCGGACCGCATCGCCGCGGGCGCGCACGAGGCGGGAGCGGAGGTCCTGGCCCCGGTCCTGGGCCCGGCCCCGGAACTGGCGCACGTCATCGCCACCCGCTACGCCGAAGCCACCGCCCTCACCCCCGCGGCTGCGGCGGCCTGACCCCTGGGCTGCCCCGCCGAGCCCCGGGCCTCGCCGCCGAACACCCGGAATCCGCAAGGGAGTTGCGGGCGGGACCCCGGCGCATCAGACTGCTGAAGCTTCCCCGCACGGGGGGTGACGGTCTGGCACGCGACGGACGGCGTCGCGGCTTGTCGAGGGGGCGGCCATGGGTGACCCAGCAGCGGAAAAGGGCGACGACAAGCTCCCGGACCTCGTCATCGGACCGCCCATTCCCCCGGGGGAACAGTCAGCGCTCGAACCTCCGCGCGAAGAGGGCGACAGGTTCCCCCTCCAGCCGGCCCCGCCCCTCGGACCACCGCCGCTGAAGGTCTCCCACAAGGTTCTTGAGAGCGGCGCGACCAGTGCCTCGGAGATCCACTCCGCCTTCTACAAGGCCGCGGCCTCGCTGGAGGGGACGACGAACACCGCCAAGGCGGAGTTCGAGGGCTGGACGACGGCTGACGGGCTGGAGAAGTCCCACGAGCAGTGGGAGATCCAGGCGAGCAACGTGGCAGCCTGGCTCGCGAAGATCGAGCAGAGTCTGCGCGACGCCAAGAAGGCGTATCAGACCCAGGACTTCGACACGGGTCTGGATGTGGGCAGCGTCGCACCGAAGGGCGAGGGCGTCCCGTACGGGCCGAAGGTCCCCTTCGCGCCGCGCCGCTCCGCGATCGAGGGCATCGGCTGATGCGCAGCTTCTACCACGAGCTGATGACCACCGACTTCTCGGTCCTCACCGACCTGGCGAAGAAGTGGGGCGAAGTGGTCGACGCCATCGACGGGCTGCCGGGGCGTGTGCACAAGGAGCTGGTGAAGCCCTTGCGGGACGAGGGCTACTGGGAGGGCGCGGCGGCGCCGTACGCCTGGCAGATGATCGACGACATGCAGCGGCAGGTCCAGAAGGCCACCGATGTCGCGCGCAAGGTGAAGAAGGTGCTGGAGGACGGCGAGCACGACCTGTCCGAGCTGCGCAAGGACGTCAAGGCGGTCGTGAAGCGCGCGGAGGACGACGGCCAGGGGCTGATCGAGGTCACCTCGCACGGTGTGGTCCGCTCCACGGGCAAGGGCGCCCGGTCCCCCGGCACCACCGACATGGTCGAAAGCTTCCAGAACGAGCTGAACGGCGTCCTGCGCGGTGGCGTGTTCATCGACAGCAAGCTGGCCTACGCGCTGATGTCGAACGTCGGACTCGACCAGTGGTTCAACTCGAAGCCGAAGCACACCAACCTCGACAGCACCGGCAGCATCAGCCCGGCGGACTTCGACGCCTACACCCGCGTCATGAACGGCGAGAGCCCCCACGCCGAGCCCAACAACGCCACCCCGCGCAGTACCGGCTGGGCCTGGCTGCTGGGCAAGGGCGAGTTCGAGCCCGGCCGGGAATTCCACCAGGGCGACAAGTTCCTCGAACAGCTCCGCAGGAGCGACAGCATGATGAACGTCCACAACGAGACGCTGGCGCAGTACAAGGAGGGCAAGCTGGAGGGCGTCTCCCGGCACAAGATCTCCGGGCTCTCGCGCGGCGAACAGATCGAGTCCTACGTCAAGGACATGACGGGCCTCAGCGGCATCGACAACCTCTGGGGCGGCAAGACCAACGAGGCCCAGTCGCTGCTGGGGTCCTACGCCGTGCGGTACAAGGTGATGTCCGAGGAGCCGGACGGCTCCATCGTGGTGCGCTACACGCTCAACAACGACACGGACATCGAGTCCTTCACCCCCGGATACGGAACGTGGCAGGAGAACCTCAACAAGGAGCAGGGCCTCGGCGCCGGCATCCACGAGAAGATGACCTGGACCGAGCGCATCCACCCGGTCAGGGCCGAACCGGCGGACGGCAAGTGACCCCGTGAACGAGAAGACCGGCGCACGCGCCCTGTGGCGCCGCGCGACCCGCACGACCCCGCGCAAGATCGCGCTGGTCGCCGCGCTCTGCCTCCTGTATCCCGTCTCGTGCGTGGTCCTCGATGACGCCGGGGGCGCCGGGGGCGCCTGCCCCCGGCACAACCCGGACGCCACGGCCGATGCCCTGCCCGGGACGTGGAAGGGCCCGAACGGGTTGCGGTTCACGCTCGGCGCGACCTCCGAGGAGTTCCCCGACGGGCGCAGCGCGCAGGTCGGCGACGTCCGCGCACGGAACTGGCCGTTCTCCCTGGACGACCTGGACGACGAGGGCCGCGTCCGGGAGGACACCAGCGACGGCACCGGCAGGGCACGGCAGTTCGACCACGGCAGGGGAAGCTGGGAGTTCCGCGACCAGGTGTCCACCGACGGCGACCCCTACTCGGTGGTCATGCTGGAGTTCAGCTCCGGCACCCCCGAGGACGACGTCGCGGCCGACCCCCAGTACCTCGGAGTCGGCGGCACCGAGGCCAAGCCCCTGCTCTTCGTCGAATCCGACCCGGACACCTGCCCGAGCGTGGTCTTCCACAAGGGCACGGCGGACTGACGACCGGCCGTCCCCACCGTGCCCCGGACGGCGGCAGCCCGCCACGAGTCACAGGAGACGGAGGTGCGAGACCTGGTCGTCCCCGCCACGGCGGAGATCAAGAAGCGGCAGAAGTGCCGCACCTGAACACGCGGGCCCCTCGTCACAACGCCGCCCCGGCCGCACCGGCCGGGGCGGCGCGCGAGGGAGTGTCCCCTGGGGCAGGCGCTCGGCCGGTTCGCCGGTCAGCCGGCTACCGGAACCCGCGCTGCCGTCACCAGGCCGTCCGCCGCGCGGCGGCGCACAAGCGGGAGGACGTTCTCGCCGAACCAGTACGCCTCCTCCAGGTGGGGATAGCCGGAGAGGATGAACTCCTCGATGCCGATGCGGCGGTACTGGTCGATGAGGTCGGCGACCTCCTGGTGGCTGCCGACCAGGGCGGTGCCCGCGCCGCCGCGTACGAGACCGATGCCGGCCCACAGGTTCGGGTGGATCTCCAGGCCGTCGCTGCTGCCGCCGTGGAGGGCGAGCATGCGCTGCTGGCCCTCGGACTCGCTGCGGCCGAGGCCCCGTTGGGCCGCGGCGACGGCCTCGGGGGTGAAGCCGTCGAGGAGGCGGGCGGCCTCGGCCCAGGCCGCCTCGGAGGTGTCGCGGGAGATGGTGTGCAGCCGGATGCCGAACCTGGGCCTGCGGCCCTCGGCCGCCGCCAGCGCGCGTACCCGTTCGATCTTCTCGGCGACCTCGGCCGGCGGCTCGCCCCAGGTGAGGTAGACATCGGCGTGCCGCGCCGCGACGCCGAGCGCGGCCGGTGAGCTGCCACCGAAGTACACGTCGGGCACCGGCTCGGGCGGACGGGCCAGCCGGGCACCCTCGATCTGGAGGTGCTCGCCGTCCAGGTCGACCGTCTCGCCGCGCCACAGCCCCCGTACGGCGTGGAGGAACTCGCCGGTGCGGGCGTAGCGGGCGTCCTTGTCGAGGAAGTCTCCGTAGGCGCGCTGTTCGCCGCTCTCCCCGCCGGTGACGACGTTGAGCAGGAGGCGGCCTCCGGTCTGCCGCTGGTAGGTGGCGGCCATCTGGGCGCCCAGGGTGGGCGAGATGAAGCCGGGGCGGAACGCGACGAGGAACTTGAGGCGTTCGGTGTGCTGGCTGACCATCGCGGTCGTCAGCCACGCGTCCTCGCACTGCGCGCCGGTGGGGGTCAGCGCGCCGGTGAAGCCGAGCTGTTCGGCGGCGCGGGCGATCTGGGCGAGGTAGGCGACGGACGGCGGCCGGTCGCTGCCGGCCCCGCCCAGGGGGCTGCCGTGACCGCCGCCGACGACGTGACGGCTGTCACCGCTGGTGGGCAGGAACCAGTGGAAGGTGGGGGTGGGGATGGGGCTGGAGGTCGGGGTCGGGGTGGAGCTCATGAGGTGCGTGCTTCCTTTCAGGCCGCTGCTGAGGCCGCTGCTGAGGCTGCTTCTCAGGCCGCGACGGCTTCGGCCGTCCGCTCAGCCGCGACGGCTTCCGTCGTGCGCTCGTCAGCGACGGCTTCCGTCCGCTCGGCCGGGTGCGCCGTGAGGACCTCGGCGAGCTGGGAGAGGGCCCTTTCCACGCCGTCGGCGGCGGCCGGTGCCAGCCGGATGCCGGTGCCGGTGCCGGTGCCGGTGACTTCGGGTTCGGGCGCGATGTCCTCGTCCAGGACGAACCAGCCGCGCAGCACGCTGTCGCTGCCCAGCGCGGTGAGGACGGGCCGCAGGGCGTAGTCCAGCGCGAGGACATGGGCTGGGCTCCCGCCGGTGAGCAGCGGCAGCACGTGCTTGCCCGCGAGCGCGGTCTGCGGCAGCAGGTCGAGGAAGACCTTCAGCAGCCCGCTGTAGGCCGCCTTGTAGACGGGCGAGCCGATGACGACGGCGTCCGCCGCCGCCAGTGCGGCGACGGCCTCGGCTATGGCGGGGTCGCTCCGGTCGGCGCCCAGCAGCGCGGCCGGGGGCAGTTCGCGCAGGGACAGGTGGCGCACCCGGTGTGCCCCGTTCCTTTCCAGCCGTCCGCCGGCATGGCGCAGAAGCCGCTCGGTGCGGCCTACGGGGGTGGGGCTTCCGGTGAGGGTGAGTACGTGTGCCACGGGGCGGCTCCTTGCGGTACTGGTGGGCTGGTGTGTGGGGCGGCGCCCCGGGCGCGGTGCGTGGCCGCGCACCGGCGCGGTGTGGGGGGCCGCGCCCCGGCGCCGCTGTCAGGAGGCGGGCCGGGGCGCGGGGCGGGGCGCCGCGCGGGGCGGGGCGCCGCGCGGGGCGGGGCGCCGCGCGGGGCGGTCAGGGCGTGTACTTGTAGCCGACCCTGCGGACGGTGACGATCCGATCGCGGTGCCCGGGCCCGAGCTTGCGGCGCAGGCGCGCGATGTGGACGTCGACGGTGCGGCCGTCACCGATGTGGTGCGCGTAGCCCCACACGGCGGAGACGAGGTGCTCGCGCGAGTGCACCCGGTGCGGGTACTGGGCCAGGTGCGCGAGCAGCTCGAACTCCAGGTAGGTGAGGTCGAGTTCGTTCCCGTCGACGTGAACGGTGTGCCGCTCGCGGTCGATGTGGATGCCCTCTCCCCCGGGATCGGGGGGCGGCGCTCCGGGCGGCAGCTGCTCAGGCGCGAGCAGCTCGGACGGCGCTCCGGACGGAAGCAGTTCGGGCGGCAGGTCGTCGGGGCCGGTGCCCTCGGGGACGAGCAGCAGATAGCCGGCGGCGGTCTCCCGTACGACGCGCAGCGTGCCGGGCAGCGACGGGACGACGGGAGCGGGGGCGGGGGCGGGGGCGGGTGTGCTCATCGTGCCGCTCCCGCCGGGGTGTAGTGCTCGGCCTCGTCGCCCTCGACGAGGCGGCTGCGCTCGCCGTCCACGCCGACCGGGACGTCACCGGCGACGGTGACCCGGTGCAGGCGGCGGGGCAGGTCGCCGTAGTCGTCGGGTGCGTAGTGCTGGGTGATGCGGTTGTCGAAGAGCACCAGGTCGCCGGGTGCCCACGACCACCGCACGGTGTTCTCGGGCCGGGTGACGTACGCCTGGAAGATCCGCAGCAGATCGCGGGACTCCTCGCTGTTGAGCCCGACGAGCTGCTGGGCGAACCCGCCGATGAACAGGCCGCGTTCGCCGCTTTCGGGGTGCACCCGCACCACGGGGTGCTCGGTGCGCCACCGGCGGGAGGTGAAGACCTTGCGGCGCTCGGCAGCCGCCTCGCTCTTCGGCTCGGCGTAGACCGAATAGTCGAAGGCGTTGGTGTGCACGGCCCGCAGCCGGTCCGCGAACTCGCGCAGCGCCTCGGGCAGGTCCGCGTAAGCCGCCGCCGAGTTGGCGATGAGCGTGTTGCCGCCGTAGGGCGGGACGACGAGGCTGCGCAGGGTACTCGCCTTGGGCGGGGTGCGTACGAAGGTCACATCGGTGTGCCACCGGTTGGCGCGTACGCCCTCGTCACCGTCGACCGGCAGGATGTTCGGCCGGCCCTCGACGGAGGGCACGGTGGGGTGCGCGGTGGTCAGCTCGCCGAAGAGCGAGGCGAAGCGGATCTGGTCGGCGTCCTGGAGGTCCTGGTTCCGGAAGAAGAGGGCCTTGTGTTCGAGGAGTGCGGCGTTGATCTCCTCGACGAGGCTCGGGTCGAGCTGCTGGGACAGGTCGACACCGAGGATCTCCGCGCCGATACGGCCACCGACGCGGCGGATGTCGAAGCTGGTGCTGGTCATGAGGTGTTGTCCTTCCGTGGGAGCAGGCGTGGGGGTCAGGCTGCGGTGCGCCATGAGGTGAAGCGGCGCTCAAGGGCGACGAGGAACTGGTTGAAGGCCACCCCGAGCACCGAGACGGTGAGGATCCCGGCGTACATCTGCGGGATGGCGAAGTTGAACTGGGAGTTGTTGATGAGGAAGCCGAGCCCGGCCTTGGCGCCGACCATCTCGGCGGCGATGAGCACGAGGATGGCGGTGCCCCCCGCGAGCCGGATGCCGGTGAAGACGGTGGGCACGGAGGCGGGCAGGATCACCTTCTGGAACAGCCGCCAGGGCGGCAGATCCATGCTCTTGGCGAGCTTGAGCAAGGTGGGGTCGACGGTGCGTACGGCGCTGATGGTGTTGAGCAGCACGGGCCAGGTGCAGGCGAAGAGCACGATGGAGATCTTCGAGGTCTCGCCGATGCCGAGCAGCAGCACGAACACCGGCAGCAGCGCGAGCGCCGCCGTGTTGCGGAAGACCTCCAGCAGCGGGTTGAGCAGATCGGCGACGGGCTTGTACCAGCCGATCAGCAGCCCGAGGGGCACCGCGAGGGCGACGGCCAGCCCGAAGCCGCTCAGCGAGCGGACGAGGCTGGCCTGCGCGTCGTCGAGGAGCTGTCCGTCGGCGAGCAGCTCCCACCAGGCGACGGCGACCTCGGAGAACGGCGGCAGGAACACCCGGTCGGCCAGCCCGACGCGCGGTGCGGTCTCCCACAGCGCGAGCAGCGCGAGGATCGCCACCGTACGGGTCAGCGCCGTACCGGCCGGCCCGAACACGCGCCGCACGGCGGAGGGCCGCCGGGGCTCGGCGCCGGGCGGGCCGGGCGTGCGCTCCTCCGGAGCCGGGGCCTCCTGGGTGGCCGCCTCGGCGCTGGGGGTGAGGGTGGTGCTCATACGACGACCGCCTTTCCGTCCCGGGCCGACGCGTCCAGGCGCGACCGCTCCAGCTCCTGCGCGCGGCTGACCTCGTCGTGCAGCAGCTCCCAGACGCGGTGCCGGTATCCGGCGAACTCGGTGCTGGAGCGCGGGTCGTCGGTGCCGGTGCGGGCGCCCAGGCCGACGGAGACGCTCTCCTTGACCCGGCCGGGCCGGGAGGTGAGCACGGTGACGCGCTGGCCGAGCAGCACGGCCTCGTCGATGCTGTGGGTGATGAAGACGACGGTCTTGCCCGTGCGCTCCCACACCCGCAGCAGCTCGTCCTGGAGGGACTCGCGGGTCTGTGCGTCGAGCGCGCCGAACGGCTCGTCCATCAGCAGCACGTCGGGGTCGTAGGCGAGGCTGCGGGCGATGGCGACGCGCTGTTTCATGCCGCCGGACAGCTCGTGCGGGTGCCGCTCCGCGAAGCCCTCCAGGCCGACGAGGGAGAGGAACTCGCGGGCGCGCTCGGCCCGTTCTCCCCGGGGTACGCCGGTGGCCTCCAGGCCGAACTCGACGTTGCCGCGCGCGGTGCGCCAGGGCAGCAGCGCGTACTGCTGGAAGACGGTGCCCCGGTCGCGGCCCGGCCCGGTGACGGGTTCGCCGTTCAGCAGGATGCGTCCCGAGGTGGGCGGGGTCAGGCCGCCCAGCAGGTCGAGCAGGGTGGACTTGCCGCAGCCGCTGGGCCCGACGAGGACGCTGAACTCGCCCTCGGCGATGTCGAGATCGATGTCTTCCAGCGCGGTGAAGCGATCGGCGGGGCTCTCGGCGGAACGTCCGGGGGAGCGCCAGGCGGATCGGGTGCGGGCGCCGGCGGCGCGGGCCTTGGCACCGCGCCCGGCGCTTTCGGCGCGTACGGGGAAGGTCTTGCCGACCTTCTCGAAGCGGATCTTCGGGGTGGTCATCGGCTCAGCTCCCGGAGCTGTGTCGGGCACGGTCACGGTCGTGGCGGGGACGGTTGAACTCGTTGGTGTACATGTCGGAGACGTGAAAGCGGTCGGCCTTGAGGTCGCCGCGCTGCTCCAGCCAGCGCGACCACATGGACAGCTCGCGCGGCACGATGCGCCCACCGGCTTCGGGGACGCCGTAGCTGCGCCAGTAGCGCAGCGGCTCGGTGTCCTCGCTGCGGTCGCGGCGGCGCACGATGCGCACCATGCGGTCGATGACCTCCTCGCGCGGGGTGCGCCGCGACCAGTCCAGGGCACGTCCCACACCGGTGACGAAGGCCCTGGCCGCGCGCGGGTGCTGGTCCAGATAGCGGTCGGACATCACATAGGTGCCGGCGCTGAAGGTGCCCAGGAGCTGATGGTCGTTGAACAGGGCCCGGATGCCGCCGTGTTCGAGGGCCTTGTCGCGGAGGATGTCGCCGAGGACGGCCACCTCTATCCGCCCCTGGCGCAGGGCCTGTTCGGTGTTGACCGGCGGCAGCGCGATCCGCTCGACCTGCCCGAGCTCCTCGGTACTGAGGCCCTTGCGCTTGAGGTAGGTGTCGAGCATGGCCTCGGAATGGCCGCCGAGCGTGTTCATCGCGACCTTCTTGCCGATCAGGTCGCGGGGCGTGCGCACAGAGCTGTCCTTGCGGACGTAGAAGCCGCTGTAGCGCTCCTTGTCGACGCCGTAGTAGCTGATGACGGCCTTCACCGGGGCCTTGGCAGCGGCCATCCTGACGACCGCGCCGTTGAAGGCGCCGCCGAAGTCGGTGTCCCCGGAGGCGGCCGACTGGATGTCCTGCGGCCCGCTGGTGGTGTTGCCGACCCACTTGAGGGTGAGGCCGTCCAGATAGCCGAGGTCATCGGCGAGCTCGGCCGGGGTGACGACCCCGGCCCAGCCCTGGTAGCGGATGGTGCTCGCCGGGACCCCTTCCCTGCCGGAGGCCCGGCCGCAGCCGGCGGCGGCGACGGCCAGCCCTGCCAGGGAGAGGAATTCCCGTCTGTGGAAACGACGCATGGGTGTCTTCCGTTGCGTAGCCGGAACGCGGGGTCACGCGATCGGAATCACAGCATCCGGATATGGGACCGGGATACGGGATACGGGATCGCGAAAGAAACGCGGGGCGTACGCGGAATGCGCGGAATTCAGGCAGCCGTCATCAAGGCGTGGCGACTGCGGCGTTTCACCTGAATTGCGTGGGCGTTCCGGACGCGTTCCGGGAGGATTTCCGCGCGGCCGGTGATCCTTTCGCACGGGAAGGAACCAGAGGTGCCGCTGCGGCGTATGACGTGAGCTGAGGCGCGCGTCAGGCGCAGACGGGGGCACAGATGGCGCTGGCGTGACGTCGCAGATCGACGTGCAGGCGCGCTACGAGATTCCTGTACTGGCTCACGTTCGAGAGCCTGCCAGCAATTGCGGCGAGTCGTCAACGCCCGCACGCGGAATCTCGCATGACGGACCCCGCACGGGAATTTCGGCGCGGGAATTGCCGGTGGCGAGGGCCACGCAGGTCCGGGCGCGCCCAGGGGCCCGGGGCCGCCCCGGGCATGCGAAGGCCCGCCGCGCCCCGTGGGGGGAGGGCACGGCGGGCCTGGTGTTGCGCCTACCCGGAAATCGGGAGGTACGCACTCGTGATCTCGCGATGTGTTACGGCAACGCGTGTTACTTCACGACGCGGAGGAGCTTGTTGACGGTGCCATTGGTCGGGTTGCTGATCACGCCGGCGCTGGCGCCCTTGGTGAGACCCGTGGCGACCTGCGCCGGAGTGGCCGTCTTGTGCCCGCTGAGGTAGACGGCGGCGGCGCCGGCGACGTGCGGGGAGGCCATGGAGGTGCCCGACATGGTCGCCGTGCCGGTGTCGCTCTTGTTGCTGGCCGAGACGATGTTGACGCCGGGCGCGTACAGGTCCACGAGCTTGCCGTAGTTGGAGAACGACGCCTGCTTGTCCGTCTTGTCGCTGGCCGCGACCGTCAGCGCCTGGGGGACGCGGGCCGGGGAGGCGGTGTTGGAGTCGGCGCTCTCGTTGCCCGCGGAGACGGCGTAGGTGACCCCGGAGGACACCGAGCGCTTGACGGCGGCGTCCAGCGCGGCGTCCTTGTTGCCGCCCAGGCTCATGTTGGCGACCGAGGGGCCCTTGTGGTTCTTGGTTACCCAGTCGACGCCGTCGACGGCCAGCGCGGTGGTGCCCGATCCGTTGTTGTCGAGCACGCGCACGCCGACGACCTTGGCCTTCTTGGCGACGCCGTACTTCGTTCCCGCGACGGTGCCCGCCACGTGGGTACCGTGCCCGTTGCCGTCCTGCGCCGTCTTGTCCTTGTCCACGGCGTCGTAGCCGTAGGAGGCGCGGCCCCCGAAGTCCTTGTGGCTGATGCGCACGCCGGTGTCGATGACGTACGCGGTCACGCCCTTACCGGCGCCGGCCGGGTAGGTGTACTTCTTGTTCAGCGTCCGGGACTTCTGGTCGATGCGGTCCAGGCCCCAGGGCGGGCTGGTCTGGGTGCCGGTGGTGTGGATGCGCTGGTTCTGGTAGACCTTCGCGACCTTGTCGTCCGCGGCCAGACGGCGGGCCTCCTGCGCGGTGAGCCCGGCGGCGTGGAAACCGTGGACGGCCGAGGTGTAGGTGCGCTTGACCGCGCCGCCGTACTCCTTGGCCAGGCCCTTGCTGTCGCTCTCGGCCTGGACGCCGGTGCCCTGGCCGCCCTTGAGCATCACGATGTAGCTGCCCTTGACCGCGTCCTTCGCACCCGCCCCGACGACCGTGCCCTCGGCGGGCGCCGCGCCCGCGGGGAGAGTCAGAAGCGTCGCGCCGCCCGCGACGGCCACCGCCGCTCCGATGGCCAGGGATATCCGGCGCTTCTTGTTACGGGACACGTGAGTTGCCATGCCGAGGGAGCCTCTCGTGGAGATGTGTGGGGGAATCGATGATCCGTTCAAGGATTCGTTCGAAACCCTGGCGGATTGGCGCGCGCAGCTCAAGTTCTCCCGCAGGTTGTGATGTACGCAACGCGCGTCGCCTGCATCAAGACCACCCAAAGGCGACGGATCCCCATGCTTCGCGCCCTGAGAGGCGCCCGGGGTGGCGGGGGTTGAGGTGGCCGGCGCCCGGGGTGGCCGGCGTTCGAGGCGGCGGCGTTCGAGGCGGCGGCGTTCTAGACGGCGGCGTTCTAGACGGCGGCGTTCGGCGAGAGAGAACCGCGCCGCCCCCGTGCGGGAGCGGCGCGGTCAACGCGCGTTCAGATCGGTGCGCGGTGCGCGCCGGCTCACTTCACGACGCGCACCAGCTTGTTCGGGGTGCCCGGGGTCGCGTTGGAGATGGCACCCGAGGTCGCGCCCTTGGTCAGCGCGGCGGCGACCTGCGCGGGGGTGGCCGTCTTGTGCTCGGCCAGGTAGACCGCGGCGGCGCCCGAGACGTGCGGCGCGGCCATCGAGGTGCCGTAGCCCGCCATGTAGGCGGTGTCGCTCTTGTTGCTGGCGGAGACGACGTCGATGCCCGGCGCGTAGAGGTCGACGATCTTGCCGTAGCTGGAGAAGCTGGTCTGCTTGTCCTTCTGGTCGCTCGCCGCGACGGTGATCGCCTCGGGGACCCGCGCGGGGGAGCCGGTGGCGGCGTCGTTGCTGCGGTTGCCCGCCGAGGCGACGCAGGTGATGCCCGACTTGACGGCGTTCTTGACGGCAGTGTCCACCGCGTAGTCCTGGAAGCCGCCGATGCTCATGTTGGCGACGGCCGGGCCCTTGCCCTTGGCGTGCTTGGTCATCCACTCGACACCGGCGACGACATCCGCGTTGGTGCCCTTGTTGTCGTTGCCGAGCACGCGCACCGCGACGACCTTGGCCTTCTTGGCGATGCCGTACTTGGTGCCGGCGATGGTGCCGGAGACGTGCGTGCCGTGGTTGGCGCCGTCCTGCGCAGTGGCGTCGTCGTCGCGCACGTCGTAGCCGTAGGAGGCGCGGCCCCCGAAGTCCTTGTGGCTGATGCGCACGCCACTGTCGATGACGTAGACGGTGACGCCCTTACCGGCGCTGTCGGGGTAGGTGTACTTCTTGTTCAGCGTCTTGGACGTCTGGTCGACGCGGTCCTGGCCCCAGGAGGGCGGGTTGGTCTGGGTGGCCTGGCCGCTGAACTCCTTGACCTGGACGACCTTGTCGACCTTGTCGTCGGCGGCGAGACGGCGGGCGTCCTGGGCGGAGAGCCCCTTGGCGGAGTAGCCCTTGAAGACGGACTGGTAGGTGTGGTCGACGTTGCCGCCGTACTCCTTGGTGAGGCTCTTGGCCTGGGTGGTGGCCTGGATGCCGGCGCCCTTGGTGCCGCCGCCCTTGAGCATCACGATGTAGTTGCCCTTGACGGCACCCTTCGCGTCGGCCCCGATGACGGTGCCTTCGGCAGGGGACGCACCGGCGGGGAGCGTCAGCAAGGTCGCCCCTCCGGCGACGGCGACAGCCGCACCGACCGCGAGGGATATCCGGCGCTTCTTGTTACGGGACACATGGTTTGCCATGCCGAAGGGGCCTCCGAAGTGTACGAATGAAAGATCCCTGCGGGATCGATTCGAAACCCTGTCGGATTGCCGTGCACGGCTCAAGCCGGGTGAGCGACTGTGACGCTCACAACATCAAAAGGTGACACGGGTCTCCCATCAAACGGGAGAAAACACCCACCTCGAAGACAACTTTCATCACAGAAACCCCACTTGCGGAATGCCGTCCTGCGCGGCGGACGGCGCTGAACCCGCCGCCGCACGTGCGCTGGGCAACTCCGGCGCGCCGTGGCACGATCGCTCAGGTGACCAGCAGACCGGCTCCGGCGCAGCATCTGCGCGACCTCGCGCGGCTGCGCCGCGTCCGTGACCGGATGGACCGGGAGTACGCGCAGCCGCTGGACGTCGAGGCCCTCGCCCGTGGCGTGAACATGTCGGCCGGACACCTCAGCCGCCAGTTCCGGCTCGCCTACGGCGAATCGCCGTACGGCTATCTGATGACACGGCGGATCGAGCGCGCGATGGCGCTGCTGCGCCGTGGCGACCTGAGCGTCACCGAGGTCTGTTTCGCGGTCGGCTGCTCGTCGCTGGGCACCTTCAGTACTCGCTTCAGCGAGTTGGTCGGCGTGCCGCCCAGCGTCTACCGGCGCCAGGGGGCGGACGTCACGGCGGGGATGCCGCCCTGCGTGGCGAAACAGGTGACCAGACCGGTCAGGAATCGAGAAGCCTCCGCCACGCAGCCGCACTAGCTTGAGCGCCATGGACATCACCATTCACGCAAGCGTCCTCCCGCAGGACGACCCGGACGCCGCCCTGGCCTTCTACCGCGACACTCTCGGCTTCGAGGTGCGCAGCGACGTCGGAAGCGGCACGATGCGCTGGATCACCGTCGGCCCCGCCGACCAGCCTGGCACATCCATCCTGCTGGCACCGCCGGCCGCCGACCCCGGGATCACCGACGAGGAGCGCCGCACCATCGTCGAGATGATGGCCAAGGGCACCTACGGCTGGATCCTCCTGGCCACCAAAGACCTCGACGCCACCTTCGAGAAGGTGCAGGGCAGCGACGCCGAGGTCGTCCAGGAGCCGACCGAGCAGCCGTACGGCGTGCGCGACTGCGCCTTCCGCGACCCGGCCGGCAATCAGATCCGCATCCAGCAGCTGCGCTGAGCCGTGCGCGCCGGAAGCCCTCCCGTCACCAACGAGCCGGGACAACACGCCTAGCTCGTCAGCTCGATCAGGCGCTCGACCGTACGCCAGTTGCGGCCCGTCATGGTGAGCCTCGGCCGCACGGCGGCCAGCGCGTCGGCCAGCTTGCTGCGGCCCATGCCACCGGGGAAGTAGCAGTAGACGGCCCGGCCCACGTGCCGGAACTCATCCGGCGCGTAGGCCGCCGCGTCGATCCCGGCGAAGTGGTCGGGCGCCGGCTCCTCCTCGATGAAGAGCACCAGCACCTTGGCCGGATCCAGCCCCGAGACCGGAAGGGGGCAGGCGGCGGCGACGGCGCGCAGCTCGTCCGAGGTGCGCACCAGACAGGGCACCGTGAAGCCGAAGTGCTCGGCGACGGCGCTCTCCAGCGTGGGGCCCGGGTCGGCGTCGTCCGTGCTGAAGACGGCGTTGCCGCTCTGGAGGTAGGTGCGCACATCGCTCCAGCCCAGCCCGGTCATGACCGCACGCAGCTCGGCCATGGGGACCTTCTTGTGTCCCCCCACATTGATCCCGCGCAGCAGCGCCGCGTAGCTCGTCATGTCCGACAAGGTACGGGTCCTCCCCCACGCCGACCACCAGCCGGCCATCAGCCGGCCGCTTCGGGGACCCGGCTGGGCTAGGTCCTGTCGTCACATTCCCGCCTGCCCCGCCCTCGGGGCGACGATGGGAATGTGACGACAGGGCCTAGGACACCGGGCGGGAGTCCGCCCAGAAGGACTCGAATTCCTCGCGGTAGACGGGGAAGAGCCCGCTGTCGGCCTCGTCCCGCGCCTTGTGCACCAGCTCCCGGCGGGCCCCGCGCAGCACGAGGACGGGCGTCTCCATGCCGCGCGCGTGGCGCAGATACGACTGGACGACCGCCAGGCCGTCGGCCCCGTCGGCGTCGACCATGTAGGCGGTGAAGCGCGGCGTCTCGTCGAACACGTGGATCTCGAAGGCCCCGGTGTCCCGCAGCCGCGAGCGGACCCGGCGCATGTGGAGGATGTTCGTCTCCACGGAGCGCGCCAGCTCCCCCTTTTTCAGGCCCAGTTCGCGCTCGCGCCGGCGCACCGCGCTGCTGGCGGGGTTCAAGAAGAGCAGCCGCACCCGGCAGCCGGACTCGGCCAGCCGCACCAGGCGCCTGCCGCTGTAGTTCTGCACCAGCAGGTTCAGCCCTATCCCGATGGCGTCCAGGCGGCGCGCGCCGCCGAACAGGTCCTCGGCGGGCAGCTGCCGCTGGAGCCGTACGCGGTCGGCGTGCACCCCGACCACATCGGCGAAGCGGTCCCCCACCAGCTCCTCGACGGCGTCGGCCGGCAGCCGCTCGCCCGAGGGCGCGCCGTCGGCCGAGGCGCCCAGCAACTCCAGCAGCCGGTGGCACATCCGCTCGGCCTGCGCGAGCACCGTCTCCGACAGCGCGCGGTTGCGGGCGACGGCGCTGCGCGCGACCTCCAGCTCGTCCAGGGCGAGTTCGACCTCGCGGCGGTCCTCGAAGTACGGCTCGAAGCACGGCCAGTGCTGCACCATCAGCTCGCGCAGCTGCGGCAGCGTCAGGAACGAGAGGATGTTGTCGTCGGCCGGGTCGAGCAGATAGCCCTTGCGGCGGCTGACCTCCCGTACGGCGACGGCCCGCTGCACCCACTCCTGGCCGGCGGGCCCGGCGGCGGCGATGACCCACTCCTCACCGTGCACCGGCTCATAGATCGGCCGCAGGACGGCGGCGACGACGGAGCGCGTGCGCTGTTCGACCAGGTTCAGCCAGACATAGGCGCGGCCCGCGCGCTGCGCCCTGGTGCGTACCTCCGCCCAGGCGTCCTCGCTCCAGCCCAGGTCGGCCCCGATCTCCATGGGGCGGGCCAGCGGGACGGTGCCCGGCTGGAGACCGGCCCGCTCGCCCAGCCCGTCCACCGGCTCGCCGGCCGTGCCGGTCTCCCCGGCGACGCCGCCGTCCGGCCCCGGCCCCTCGCCACCGTCTCCTGGGGGGAGTTCAAGCCCTCCCGCACCCAACTGCGCACCGCCTTCCACACCCCGGTGTTCGATCAAGGAAGACTACTGCGGCCATACGGGCGGTGCACCCGGAACCCCTGTCAACTTCCCTCCCCCGCCCCCGCGCGCGGGGGAAGATGACTTCCGGGTCCGCCACTCGCGCGGCGGACCCGTGAGGGGCATACCGACACGAAGACCACGACGACCGGGAAGAGACATCCCTATGCAGGTCTGGCCGGGACACGCGTACCCGCTGGGAGCGAACTACGACGGCGCCGGCACCAACTTCGCGGTCTTCTCCGAGGCCGCCGAGCGGGTCGAGCTGTGCCTGCTGCACGAGGACGGCTCCGAGACGGCCGTGGAGCTGCGCGAGTCCGACGGATTCGTACGGCACGCCTATCTGCCCGGGGTGCTGCCCGGCCAGCGCTACGGCTTCCGCGTCCACGGCCCGTACACCCCCGAGAGCGGCCAGCGCTGCAACAGCGCCAAGCTGCTGCTGGACCCCTACGCCAAGGCCGTCAGCGGAGCCGTCGACTGGAACGAGGCCGTCTACGGCTACCACTTCGGCGCCCCCGAGCAGCGCAACGACCTGGATTCCGCGCCGCACACCATGACCTCCGTGGTGATCAACCCGTACTTCGACTGGGGCGATGACCGCAGCCCCCGCACGGACTACCACCACACGGTGCTCTACGAGGCCCATGTGAAGGGTCTCACCATGCGTCACCCCGAGCTGCCCGAGGAGCTGCGCGGCACATACGCGGCGCTCGCCCACCCGGCGGTCATCGCCCACCTGACGGAGCTGGGGGTCACGGCGCTGGAGCTGATGCCCGTGCACCAGTCCGTCACCGACCACCGGCTCGCCGACCAGGGCCTGGTCAACTACTGGGGCTACAACACGATCGGCTTCTTCGCCCCGCACAACGCCTACGCCTCCTGGGGCGAGCGCGGGCAGCAGGTGCAGGAGTTCAAGCACGCGGTGCGCGCCCTGCACCAGGCGGGGATCGAGGTCATCCTCGACGTCGTCTACAACCACACGGCGGAAGGCAACCACCTCGGTCCCACGCTCTCCTTCCGGGGGCTCGACAATGCCTCGTATTACCGCCTCGCGGACGATCCCCGCTACTACACGGACACGACCGGCACGGGGAATTCACTGCTCATGCGCAGCCCCCACGTGCTCCAGCTCATCATGGACTCGCTGCGCTACTGGGTGGCCGAGATGCATGTGGACGGCTTCCGCTTCGACCTGGCGGCCACCCTCGCCCGGCAGTTCCACGAGGTGGACCGGCTCTCCTCCTTCTTCGACCTCGTCCAGCAGGACCCGGTCGTCAGCCAGGTCAAGCTGATCGCCGAGCCGTGGGACGTGGGCGAGGGCGGCTACCAGGTGGGCAACTTCCCGCCCCTGTGGACGGAGTGGAACGGACGCTACCGCGACACCGTGCGCGACCTGTGGCGGGGCGAGCCGCGTACGCTCGCCGAGTTCGGCTCGCGGCTGACCGGCTCCGCCGACCTGTACCAGGACGACGGACGGCGCCCCCTGGCCTCCATCAACTTCGTGACCTGCCACGACGGCTTCACCCTGCGCGACCTCGTCTCGTACGACGAGAAGCACAACGAGGCCAACGGCGAGGGCAACAGGGACGGCGAGAGCTACAACCGCTCCTGGAACTGCGGGGCCGAAGGCGAGAGCGACGACCCCGAGGTGCTGGCCCTGCGCCACCGCCAGCAGCGCAACCTCATCGCCACCTTGATGCTGTCCCAGGGCGTGCCCATGCTCAGCCACGGCGACGAGTTCGGCCGCACCCAGCGCGGCAACAACAACGCGTACTGCCAGGACGGCCCGCTCACCTGGGTGCGCTGGCCCGGCGACGAAGCCTCGGAGCACGGCGCACCGGCGGACGCGGATACGGGCGGGCCCGACCAGGCGCTGTGCGACTTCGTCCGCGCGATGGTGCGGCTGCGCCGCGACCACCCCGTCTTCCGCCGCCGCCGCTTCTTCCACGGCGGCCCCACCGAAGACATGCACGACGAGCTGTCGGACATCGCGTGGTTCACGCCCCAGGGCGAGGAGATGAACCCGGGCGACTGGCAGGAGGCCCAGGCCGGCTCCCTGACGGTCTTCCTCAACGGCAACGCGATCTCCGAGCCCGGCGAGCAGGGCGAGCGCATCACCGACGACTCGTTCCTGCTGCTGTTCAACGCCGAGGCCGAGCCTCTCGACTTCGTGATCCCGGTCGACCACGGCCGCGAGTGGGAACTGATCGTGAACACCGCCGAGGAAACCGTCCACCCGGCGGGAGCCCGCCCGAAGATCCCCGCCGGCGCCCACCTCCCCCTCCCACCCCGGGCGATGGCACTGCTGCGGCGCCCGCAGTAGACCTCGCCGCCCGGCCGTCACGGCAGAACGTGGGCCGTCAGCCGTCAGCCGTCAGCCGTCACGGCAGAGCGTGGGCCGTCACAGCACACGCGCTCCGACGTAGGGCATGCACTGGCCTCCGACCGTGTCCGTGGCCACTTCCAGGACCTGGCTGCCGTCGGACGACGGCAGCAGGCTGGAGCTGTAGTTGGGGCAGGGGCCGAGCTTGGTGGTCTTCACGGAGACCGGCGCGGGGATCTTTCGCCACGGCCCCCGGCCGCCCTTGCTGTTGGTCCAGATCACCCGGCCGCTGTCCGGAGCTCGGCTGCCGTCCGCCCGGTACATCGCCTGGCCCACCAGGAACAGCTTGCCCTGGGGGTTCCCCTTCTCGGGGGCCCAGGCCAGCGTGGGCGCGTGTTTGAAGTATTCGCCGTCCGCCGTCTCGGGGCGGAACCCCAGATGGGTGGGGTCGCCCCAGTTCCATCCGTCGGAGGACGTGCGGTAGTGCGTCACACAGTCGAACTGCCCCGCCGGAGCACAGATCTCGTACGTCATCAGATAGCTCCCGCCCGGCAGCCGGCGCACCACCGACATTCCGGGCCGGTCCGCGTGCGGAGTGCTGGCCACGGTGTCGCGCGGCCGACTCCACGAGACGCCGTCCTCGGACCGGGCAGCGACGAGTTTCTGGCTGTGCGCCGGGTCGGTCTCGTCGGAGTAGTGGCAGACCAGGTTCCCCTCGGCGTCCACGGAGAACTCCGGCTCCCACAGCCCACCGGTGCCGGAGGCGGTGGCCACGGTGGACACATAGGACCAGCTGCGGGCCAGGTCGGTGCTCTTGAAGACCCGGACCGACATACGGCGGTCCTTCTCATCCTGCCCGAACGAGGCTGCCCACAGCAGCGTGCCGGCCGGCATGTCCCCGATCCGCTGCGGCAGTTCGTACAGCGTGGCGCAGCACAGGCCCCGGCCCTTCGCCGCCTTCGGGTCGGCGAGGGTGCCCGCCCGGTGGAAGCGGGCGCCGTCGTCGGTGCTCTCCTGGAAGTCCCCGAGCGCGTCGCCGCCCGGGTGGGTCACGGTGGAGACCAGCACCCGCCCGTTGTCCCGGCCGTTGTGCTCAAGACGGATCGCTCGGGGGTACATGGCGCTGCCCTTCTGGAGCAGGGCCCGCCCGGGTCCGGGCAGCTTCGGAGCGGGCTTGTCCTTGCCTTTGTCCTTGTCCTTGGAACGTTTGTCCTTGTCCTCGGGCCGCTGGGAAGCTCCCTCGTCGTTGTCCTTGTGCCGTTGGGATGCGCCCTGATCCTTCTTGCCGTCGGACGGGCCGTTCGTTCCGAGTGTGATGAACAGGACCCCGGCAGCGAGCAGGGCCAGCAACAGCGGCAGGATGACCACGGGTCTGCGAAGGCCTGGGGGGAAGGGGAGTCTCCCGAGCATGGTTCTTCCTGATCTGTGGGGGGCTTGTCCACAACGCCGTAGGGCGCCGCGAACCTGGTCATAGCCTGCAACAGCGGCCGGAGGCCTGAGCCGGCGGGTTCCGGTCCGGGGCGACGGGGAGCCCCTCCACCGCCGAGGACGGGGGCGCCGCAGCGCCCCCGGTCTGTCATCCGTCCAGGACGTCGCGCAGTCGGCGGGCCTCCTTCACCAGGCGGGACTTCGGCGGCCGGGACGCCACCTCCGCCAGGCCGGGTATCTCCCCGCACGCCCCGGCTCGGGCGGCGATGTCCGTTGCCAGCGCCAGCAGATCGCTCAGGCCGTGGATGCGCGCGCCGGACTCCAGCAGCCGCGGCAGCAGCCCCGACAGCACCGGCCACACCACTCTCACCCCCACCGCCGCCGAGGCGTCCCTCAGCCCGGACGCGAGGCGGGAGGCCACCGGCACCCTCAGCTCATCGAGGGCCGCCGTCAGCCGCGCCGAGTCCAACTCCCCGCGCGAGACCATGACGACCAGCGCGTCCACCGCGGCCGTCCGGTCCTCGCGGCGGTCCTCGTTCAGCCCCTCGGCCAGTACGCGGTGCATGGCCTCGCCCTTGATGCCGGGCAGCGCCGCAACCCGCTCCAGCCTCCGGCAGTCCACACGCGCGCCGCTGCGGCGCACGCGGTACCACGCCCACTCGGCCTGGACCTCCGGGTCGCAGGGGAGGTCCTCCGGGCCGCAGGGGAACACCGAGGGGGCTTCGACGGGGCTGCGCCCCTCGGTGGGGCCGGGTCCGGCCAGCAGGGCGGCGAACGGCTCGGGGTAGGCGGCCGGATCCGTGTCCCGTCCGCCCGTCCGGAGCCGGTCCGCGAGGCGGCGCCCCGCGGACGAGGCCAGCGCGCCGGCGGCCTCCCGCACGCCCGGATCGTCCTCCGGGGCGACCCGCAGCAGCGCCTGCGCCAGATCCACCGGCCCGGGCTCCACCTCCAGCCGCTCGTACTCGGCGATCCGGGCGACGAGTTCGGCCGCCGCCACCGTGCCGTTGTCGTGTGTGGCGGTGGCCAGCAAGAACGGGGTCGGGGCACTCCGCTGGAGCCGGCCGACCAGCTCCCGGCCCCGCATCTCCATCAGCGTGTCGTAGATCGACGGCCCGCCCGGATACCGCACCCCGCACACGACCGCCGCGACCCCCAGGAGGTTCCACGGTTCGTGCCCGGCCTGGGAGAACCAGTCGAGGTGATCGGCGATCCCCGCCCGCAGCGCGTCCGCGAGCCCCTCGTGGTCCCGGTGGGCGTGGCGCACCAGGCGGTCCAGCAGGGCGTCCTCGAACGGGCCGTCGTCCTGGTGGCGGCGCCACCAGACGCGGAGGGCCGCGGCGACGTCCTCCGGGGTGTCGTCCTCCGGGCCCTCCAGCCGCGCCGCCTCCGGCGGCGGGGGCGGGGCGATGTCGGGCTCGCGCTCCGGGCCCGCGGACGGCGCGGGCGCCTCGGCGCTCCGCGGCAGATGACGGGCGATCAGCCGATCGATCCGCTCCCGCAGCGCCGCGTCCTCCAGCGCGTCCCGTGCCTCCGCCAGCGCCTCGACCGCGGCGCCCGCTGTCGCCGGCTCCTGTCCGACAGCCCGGCCCAGCCAGGCCAGTTGGGCCCGGACCAGCTTCTTCTCCGGGCGGAGCAGCACATCGCGCGACACCTCGACGACCCGGGCGGGCGCCAGCACCCCGCCCAGCACCTGCTGCGCGTGGGCTGCGACCGTGGACGGGCCGTCCAGCAGCAGGCGGACGTAGTCGTCCTCGTACTTCGCGCACTCCTCCGCCGAGGGCGCGAGCTTCTCCAGCGTCCACAGCCGGAACCGGACATCCGCAGCCGCTCCGGTGCCGCGGACCAGCGAGGCGAGCACGGCGTCGTGGAGGCGGCCGGCGTCGAGGGTGCCGTCGGCGGCGAGCGCCGCGAGCGCGGCAGGCCAGGAGTAGTCCGGATCGTCGCGGGGGGACGGGCTCAGACTCGAATAGCCCCGCACCCCGTCGATCTCGAACAGGCGGTGGGCGAGGGGCCGCAGGAACGGGTCGTCCGCGAGGATGACGGCGAGCGGACGCTCGTCCCAGGTCGGCGGGGTGGTGTCGATGTTGTAGCGGCCGGCCGCCTCCCGGACCCACGTGAGGACGAACGCGTCCGTGGCCGGGACGGGGCAGCCGGAGCGCCGGATCAGCTCGACAACCAGGTGGTAGTAGGGCAGTTCACCCTCATCGAGGCGGCCGTCGGCGATCCGGCGGACGAGTTCGGCCTGGAAGCCGGTGTCGCGGGTGTCGGGCCCGTCGGCGAACAGACAGGCGATCAGGGCCGCGTCGGGCCGCCAGCCCGGGATGCTGGGGACCCGGGTCTTGCCCTTGAGCAGCCACTCGGCGACGGCCGGAGCGGTGGCCAGGCACCCCGCGCCGGCGAGCTGGACCGCGATGCGGCGCGGGTCGTCGTAGGTCCACAGGGTGACCCTGCTGAGCGACGCGCGGGCGGCCTTCAGCTCGGGAACGGCGGCGCGGCGCTCGGCCGCGGTCATGGCGGCCAGGGCATCGGGAACGGCGCGGTAGTCGCCGTTGTCGATGAGCGTGAACAGCGGGTGGTCGGACATGTGCGGTGGCACTCCCCCGTGCGGTGGTTCGGTATGTGATCGGTGAGGTGGGGCGGATCGTGGTGGGACGGTGCGCGCCGGGCGCGCACCGCGCGGGTGCGTCAGGTGGTCAGCGGCCCTGGGCCGCTCCGGTGCTGCCGGGGGCGGTCGCCCCGGTTCCCGCGCCGTCCGCGGCGATGCGCACGGCGAGGGCGTGGCTACAGGGCCCGCGGCTGCCCTGGTGCTCGGCCCACCACTGGCACGTACACGACGGCACCCTCCGCGTGGTTCCGGCGGCGCCCCGCACCCGGTGCGTGCGCCCGTCGGCCGCCGTGACCTCAGCGAGGGCCGGGCCCAGGCCGCGCACGCCGCCCGCGGCGACGATCGCGCGTGCGGCCCGCAGCCGCGGGTTGTGATCCTCGGCCCGGCCGGGGACGAACGGCAGCTCGCGGTGGAAGTACGCAGCCGCGGCGGGGTCGTAGCCCACGCGGCCGTCCGCTCCGAGCCGGGTGAGCGCGGCGCGGGTGCGTTCGACCGTCAGCCCTGCCTCGGCAGCCAGCTCGGCGGTGTCGATCCGGGAGTCCCAGGCGAGCAGGACGGACAGCAGCTCGGCGTCGGCCTCGACGTCCGGCCCCGCGAGATCGTCCAACACCGCTCCCTCCCCCGAGAACCCCCGGCCCGTCTCGGGCGACAGCGTGAGCGTCAGCCGGAGACCGGCCGGGAGGGATATCTCCCACGCCGCGGCCTGCGTGGCGCTGCGGGCGGTCACCGGCGGCCCGTAGAGGCGGAGGCCGCGCGCGTGGCGCAGCACGCGGCGCAGCGCGGTGAGGCGCTGCGGTCCTGACAGGCACACGGCCCCCGGCACGGGCCGGGACGTGGTGCGCAGCCGCCCGTGGTGGGCGACGACCCACTCCGCGCCGCGCGAGGCGTTGCCGGAACCGGCCCGCGGGAGGGTGCGCAGGAAGCGGAGCGCCTCGGCGGCGGGCAGCTCGGCGCGGAGGTCGAACCGGGAGGCGATGACCTGGGTCTCGGCGAAGCCGCGTATCCAGCGGTCGGGCAGCGGGACCTTCTTCTCGACGATCCGGTCGCCGCCCGTTCGGACGGCGAGTTCGTCGGGACCGACGGTGAGGCCAAGCGGCTCACGGGCGGTCAGCCGCCCGAGGGCGTCCCGCAGCGGGAGGTTCACGTCGACGTTCGTGGTACCGCGGCCGACCTCCCCGCCGTCCAGCCCGGCCGGGGGCACGTCCAGCCGGGCGTGCACGCCGCAGCAGCCGGAGAACGACTCGAACCGCAGCCGGCCGCCCCCGGCCGTGACCACGGGATCGAGGCTCGCGGCCCCGCTCAGCCGCGGATCGTAGTACCGGGCGGCGGCCACGTCGGCGACGGCGAGCAGCGCCACGGCGGACGCCTCGGGTTCGGTGAGGGCCCCGTCGAAGAAGCGGGGGTTCGCGGCGGCGGCCCCGGCCGGGGTGCGTCCTCCGCTGGTCTGTAGGGCGAGGGCGTGCACCGCGGCGTCGAAGGCGGACGGGGCACGGTAGTTGTACGTCGTGGTAGCTGCGGGCATGTGACGGAACATTAAACCCGGGCTCTGACACCCCCGTTGCCCGCGCCCACCGTCCCACGCCCGAGCCGCCACTGCCCGGCGCACCGGCGCACCGCCCGGGTACCGGCCGCCCAGGTGCGGACGGCCGGTGCCCGGTCTCAGTCCGTGCCGGACTCCATCGCGGCGCGGTCCAGCATCGACTCCTCGTCCGTGACCTCGCCGCGCGAGGCGATCGCCTGCGCGTCGCCCACGTCCATGGCGCCGATCAGGCCGGTCGAGGCCGCCTGCGCGGCGCCGATCAGCGTCGGGTGCGCTGTGCCGACCATGCCCAGGCCCGCGTACTGCTCGAGCCGCTCACGGGAGTCGGCGATGTCCAGGTTCCGCATGGTGAGCTGGCCGATCCGGTCCATCGGGCCGAACGCCGAGTCCTCGGTGCGCTCCATGGAGAGCTTGTCCGGGTGGTAGCTGAGCGTCCGGCCCCGGGTGTCGAGGACCGAGTAGTCCTCGCCGCGCCGCAGCCGCAGGGTCACCTCGCCGGTGATCGCCGCGCCGACCCAGCGCTGGAGCGACTCGCGCACCATCAGCGCCTGGGGGTCCAGCCAGCGGCCCTCGTAGAGCAGCCGGCCGAGCCGCCGGCCCTCGTTGTGGTACGCGGCGACGGTGTCCTCGTTGTGGATCGCGTTGACCAGGCGCTCGTAGACGATGTGCAGCAGCGCCATGCCGGGCGCCTCGTAGATGCCGCGGCTCTTGGCCTCGATCACCCGGTTCTCGATCTGGTCGGACATGCCCAGACCGTGCCGGCCGCCGATCGCGTTGACCTCCATGACGAGGTCGACCGGAGAGGCGAACTCCTTGCCGTTGACGGTGACCGGGCGGCCCTGGTCGAAGCCGACCGTCACATCCTCCGGAGCGACCTCCACCGACGGGTCCCAGAACCGCACGCCCATGATCGGGTCGACCGTCTCGATGCCGGTGTCGAGGTGCTCCAGGGTCTTGGCCTCGTGTGTGGCGCCCCAGATGTTGGCGTCCGTGGAATACGCCTTCTCCGTCGAGTCGCGGTACGGCAGCCCGTGTGCGAGCAGCCACTCCGACATCTCCTTGCGGCCCCCGAGCTCCGTGACGAAGTCCGCGTCCAGCCAGGGCTTGTAGATCCGCAGGTGCGGGTTGGCGAGCAGCCCGTAGCGGTAGAACCGCTCGATGTCGTTGCCCTTGAACGTGGAGCCGTCGCCCCAGATCTGCACCCTGTCCTCGAGCATGGCCCGCACCAGCAGCGTGCCGGTCACGGCACGGCCCAGCGGCGTGGTGTTGAAGTACGGGCGCCCACCGGACCTGATGTGGAACGCGCCGCACGCGAGCGCCGCCAGCCCCTCCTCGACCAGCGCGGCACGGCAGTCGACGAGCCGGGTGATCTCGGCGCCGTACGCGGAGGCACGGCCGGGCACGGAGGCGATGTCGGGCTCGTCGTACTGGCCGATGTCGGCGGTGTACGTGCACGGGACGGCGCCCTTGTCGCGCATCCAGGCGACGGCGACCGAGGTGTCGAGCCCGCCGGAGAAGGCGATGCCGACGCGCTCGCCGGCGGGGAGGGAGGTGAGGACCTTGGACATGGCAAGACTATGCAACATTACGCATGATCATGCAACATCGGGAGGTGAGACGGCTACCCCGGGGGGGGCCGAGCACCCCGGAGCCGGGGTGGCGGGGGGCCGCCGCTGCTCCGGCCATCGCCTGGGATCACCTCTTTCGGATCACCGCCCGGCACGGGCAGAAGGCAAGAATGGGCTCCGCCGGGGTACGTACGTTCGCATGACACGTGAGGGCACCGTTCCCGCACATCCGAGCCCGTATCCCCGCCCACCCGTCACCCCCACCGCGACCTACCGCCTCCAGCTCCAGCCCGGCTTCCCGTTCGCCGCCGCCGAGCGCGCCGTGCCGTACCTGGCCCGGCTGAGGGTCTCGCATCTGCACCTGTCCCCCGTGCTGAGGGCGGTGCCGGGCTCCACGCACGGCTACGACGTCACCGACCACGGCACGGTGCGCGAGGAGCTGGGCGGGGAGCGCGGGCTGCGGGCGCTGTCGGCGACGGCCCGCGCGCACGGGCTGGGCCTGGTCCTGGACATCGTGCCGAACCACATGGCCGTCCCCGAAGACCTGCGGCTGAACCACCCGCTGTGGGAACTGCTGCGCGAGGGCCCGTCCTCCCCGTGGGCGCGCTGGTTCGACATCGACTGGGCGGCGGGCGGCGGACGTGTCCTGCTGCCGGTACTCGGGGAGCGGCTGCACGAGGCGCTGCCCCGGATGCGGGTCGAGGCGGGCACCCTGCGCTACGGGGAGCAGGTCTTCCCGTTGCGCGGGGGCACCCAGCACCTGCCACTGCCCGAGCTGTGCGAGGCACAGCACTACCGCCTGGCGTGGTGGCGGCTGGGCAGGACGGAGCTGAACTACCGCCGCTTCTTCACCATTTCGGGTCTCATCGGAGTGCGGGTGGAGGACCCCGCGGTCTTCACCGCGACCCACCGCAAGGTCCTCCAGCTCCTCCACGAGGGCGTCGCCGACGGGCTGCGTGTCGACCATCCGGACGGCCTCGTGGACCCGGGCGGCTATCTGCGGCGGCTGCACGAGGCGACCGGCGGGCGCTGGACCGTCGTGGAGAAGATCCTGGCCGACGGCGAGACCCTGCCCGCCTCCTGGCCGGTCGCGGGCACGACCGGGTACGACGCGCTGCGGCACCTCGACGGCCTGTTCACCGACCCGGCGGGCCACGCGCGTCTGACGGGGCAGTTCCGCGACTTCACCGGGGTGCGCGCGGACCGGGGCGGCGAGTGGGAGGCGACGCGCAGCCGCTGCGCCTACCGCGTCGTCGTACACGATCTGGCGGCGGAGACGGAGCGCCTCACCCGCGCGGCCGTCCGCGCGTGCGCCGCCTCGCCCGCCCTGGCACAGCGCGATCACGCGCCCTGGACCCTGCGGGCCGCGCTGCGCGAGCTGCTCGTACGGCTGCCGGTCTACCGCCCGTACACCGCGCACCGCCGCCCGCCGGACGAGGTCGACGCCGCGCTGCTGGAGCGGGCGGCGGAGGGGGCGCGTACCGCGTTCCGGGTGCCGGAGGAGGCGGCGGCCGTCGAGGCGGTGCGGGAGCTGGCGCTGGGCACCGTGGAGGGCGGCCCTGACGCGGCGGAGTTCCCCGCGCGCTTCGCACAGCTCTCCTCCGCGCTGCGCGCCAAGTCCGAGGAGGACGCCGCCTTCTACCGCCATGTGCCGCTGCTGTCGGCCTGCGAGGTCGGCGGGGATCCGGGGCGGCCCGCGCTGCCGCCCGAGGAGTTCCACGCCTACTGTGCGCGCACCCAGCGGGACCGGCCCACGGGCGCGACCGTCCTCTCCACGCACGACACCAAGCGCAGCGGCGACGCGCGCGCGGCGCTCGCGGTGCTGAGCGAGTGCCCGGAGCGGTGGGCCGAACTGCTGCACGAGGCGGAGACGGCCCCGGAAGAGGCGGAAACGGCTCCAGCGGGGGAAGCGGCGGCCGTCCCCGAAGCCCCCGACCCGCACACGGCGTGGACGTACTGGCAGACCGCGCTCGCCCTGGGCACCCACCCGCCGCCGCCCGAACGGCTCGCGCCCGCGCTGCTGAAGGCCGTACGGGAGGCCGGGCTGCGCACCAACTGGACCGAGGGCGACGCCGATTACGAGCGGGCCGTCACCCGCTTCGCCGAGACCGCCGGGCAGGGCCCGGGAGCGCGGGCGCTGGCGACGCTGGCCACCGACCTCGCGCCGTACGTGCGGGCCAACGTGCTCGGCGCGACGCTGCTGCACCTGACGATGCCCGGCGTGCCCGACCTGTACCAGGACACCGAGCGCGTCTACCGGGCGCTCGTCGACCCGGACAACCGCTCCCCCGCGACGCTCGACGGCGACGGGGGCCCGGAGCGGGACGGCGCGCGGCAGAGCGGCTCCGAGCGGGAGGGCCCGGGTCGAGAGAGCGACGCCGACGCCGAGAAAGCGCGGCTGACGGCGGCGGCACTGCGGCTGCGCGCCCGGCGCCCGGAGCTGTTCGGGGACGCGGCGTGGTACGAGCCGGTGCACGCGCGGGGCGCGGCGGCCGAGCACTGTGTGGCGTTCGTGCGCTCCGGCGCCGTCCTCACCGCCGTCACCCGGCTGTCCCTGCGGCTGACGCGGGGCGGCGGCTGGGACGACACCCATGTCGATCTCCCGCCGGGCAGCTGGCACGACCAACTGCCCCTGGGGACAGGCGTCCCCGGACGGACGCTGACCGGGACCGTCCCCCTGTCGCGGCTCTTCGAGACGGCGCCGGTAGCCCTCCTGACCCGCGCGCAGCCGCCCACGGATGCGGAGCCGCCCACGGAAGGGGCGCTGTCCACGGAAGAGAACGGCGCCCTCAAGGGTCCGTCAGCAGCCGGATGAACGCCTCGGCGGCGCCGGTCGGCTCGGAGCGGGCGTAGGCCGTCAGGGGGCGGCGCCAGGGCGGGCCGATCGGCACCAGCTGGGCCGAGGGCACGATCGCGGGCGCCAGGAACGCCGACATCAGGCAGATCCCGGCGCCCGCCGCGGCCAGCCGGGCCGCCGTCGTCGGGTGCTCGACGCGCACGGCCGTACGGGGCACGAAGCCGGCCTGTGCGCACACGTGGTCGAGGAACTGCCGCCCGTCCACCCACGGCTCCATCCCGCACCGCACCCAGCCCCGGTCGGCCAGCTCCGTCAGCTCCACCGGCTCGTCGGCCGGCCTGCCGCACAGCGGGTCGTCGGCCGGGACCACCAGCGCGATCTCCTCCTCCCCGACCTGCCACGAGGGGCCGGGCCAGCGCGCCGGGCGGTAGCCGACGGCCAGGTCGGCGATGCCGCGCGCCATGTGTTCGCGCAGCTCCTCCTCGGTGGCGTACTCGCGCAGCCGCAGCGTCACCTCGGGGTACCGCCGCCGCATCCGCGCGACGGCCTCGGTCAGCACGCCGACGGCCAGCCCGTGCACCGTCGCGATCTCCAGCTCGCCGCCGTCCACGCCCGCCGCCGCGCGGGCCGCCCTGCGGGCCTGCCGGGCGCTGCGGACGGCGAGTTCGGCATCGGGAAGAAAGGCCCGGCCCATCGGCGTGAGCCGCACCCCGCGCGGCAGCCGCTCCAGCAGCGGGCCGCCCACCTCCCGCTCCAGGGCCTTGATCTGGTGGGAGAGCGCGGACTGGGTGACGTGCAGCGCCTCGGCGGCGCGGGTGAAGGAGGACTCCTCGATGACGGTCACGAGGTATTCCATCTGGCGCAGGCTCACGCTCTCACTCCCCCACTCCCTCCCCCGTGGCATGAAGAACGTTCATCGCTTTCATAGAAACATTGTGTTGGACTCATCGCGCGGGCGGGGCGGACGCTGGCCCCATGAGCGAGAACAGCACGGATGTGATCGTCATCGGCGGCGGAACAGGCGGCTACAGCACGGCACTTCGCGCCGCCCACCTGGGCCTGGATGTGACGCTCGTGGAGCGCGACCTGGTCGGCGGCACCTGTCTGCACCGTGGCTGTGTGCCGAGCAAGGCGATGCTGCACGCGGCGGAACTCGTCGACGGCGTCGCCGAGGCGCGCGAGCGCTGGGGCGTCAAGGCGACGCTGGAGGGCGTCGACTGGCCGGCGCTGACCGCCACCCGCGACGACATCGTCTCCCGCAACCACAGGGGCGTGGAGGGCCAGCTCTCCCGCGCGGGCGTCACGGTCGTGCGCGGCACCGCCACGCTCACCGGGCCGCGCGGCGTCCGGGTGACGGACGCGGGGAGTACAGGCGGCGCGGGCGTCCAGGGGTGGACGGCGCGGCGCGGCATCGTGCTGGCGACCGGGTCAAGGCCGCGCACCCTGCCGGGACTTGAGCCGGACGGACAGCACGTGGTCACCAGCGACGACGCCCTCTTCGCACCCGGTCTGCCGAAGAGCGTGCTGGTGCTGGGCGGCGGCGCGATCGGCGTCGAGTACGCCTCCTTCCACCGTTCCATGGGCGCCGAAGTCACCCTCGTCGAGGCGGCCGAGCGGCTGCTGCCACTGGAGGACGAGGACGTGAGCCGCCAGCTGACCCGGGCCCTGAAGAAGCGCGGCATCACCGTGCTGACGGGCGCCAGGATGCTGGACGCGCACCGCGTGGACGCCCGCCGCGCGGACGCCCGCCGTGTGGACGCCGCAACCGGAGGCGGGCCGGGCATCGAGGCCAGGGTGCGCCCGGCGCGCGGCGCCGAGACGGTGATCGCCGCCGAGCGGCTGCTCGTCGCGGTCGGCAGGGTGCCGGTCACCGACGGCCTCGGCCTGGCGGCGGCCGGGCTCACCACCGACGCGCGCGGGTACGTACCGCCCGCCGACCTGTCGACGCTCAGCACGGCGGTACCCGGCCTCCACGTCGTCGGCGATCTGCTGCCGCCGCCCTCGCTGGGCCTGGCGCACGCCTCGTTCGCCGAGGGCCTGCTGGTCGCGGAGACGCTGGCGGGGCTCCCGTCCCGGCCGGTCGACTACGCGGCCGTCCCCCGCGTGACGTACTCCAGCCCGCAGACCGCCTCGGTGGGCCTGAGCGAGGCCGAGGCGCGGGCCGCGGGGTACGAAGTGGCGGCCAACGTCATGCCGTTGACCGCCACGGCGAAGGGCATGGTGCACGGCCAGGGCGGCATGGTGAAGGCCGTCGCCGAGCGGGGGGCGCAGGGGCGCGTCCTCGGCGTCCACCTGGTCGGGCCGCATGTCTCCGAGATGATCGCCGAGTCCCAGCTGGCGGTGGCCTGGGACGCCTCGCCCGCCGACATCGCCCAGCACGTGCACCCCCACCCGACGCTGAGCGAGGCCGTGGGCGAGACCTTCTTGACCCTGGCGGGCCGAGGACTCCACCAGCACGCCTGACCTGTACGCGGCGTCCGGCTCGTCAGTTGCGCCGCGCCCGGAACCGCTGCTCCCTGGCGCGGAGCGCGAGCGCGATGAGAGCCGCGTCCTCGGGGCGGCGTACGTCGCGGCCGGTGAGCTCGTGGAACCGGTTGAAGCGCTGCTGCACCGTGTTGCGGTGGCAGTACAGCGCGGCGGCCGTGTCCACGATGGAGCCGCTGCCGGCCAGATGCACCTGTACGGTCTCCAGCAGGCGCGTGGTCTCGACATCGGCCACACCGACAGCGTTCAGCCCGGCCCAGCACGTCCTGGGCGAGTTCGCCGCTCAGCTCCTCGGTCCGGTGGACCAGTACGTCCAGCCAGCTGTCCTCCAGCTTCCGCGGCCCGGATTCGCCCGCCGGAAGCACCCTCGCCGTGGCGGTGGCGAGCTGCACCGCGCGCGGTACGGAGGCCAGCCCGTCCACCACGGGGGACACCCCGCACGCCACGTCGCTCAGCTGGGCCAGCACGTTCTGTGGTGTGACCCGGCTGCAAGATCCCCTTCCTCGTCCTCATGCGCCAGTACTGGCGCCGCGGTGAGGTCGTCATGCCGCCCATGAGCCGGGCCCCGTCGCGCCCCTCTCAAAGCGCCGCGCACGCTCTTTAATGGAAGCATGCTGTTCGAGGTGTGGGCACCACACGCGGAGACCGTCACCCTGCACATCGCGCCCGGCCGCACCCACGCCATGGCGCACTCGCCCACACACCAGGGCTGGTGGCAGACCGAGGCGGCGGCCGGGGACGGAAGCCGCTACGGCTTCGCGCCGGACGGCGGCCCGGCACTGCCCGACCCGCGCTCCCGCCGCCAGCCCGACGGGCCCGAGGGGCTGAGCGCGGTGGTGGACCACGACGCGTACACCTGGCGGCACCCGTGGCGCGGGCTGCCGCTGCCCGGCGCCGTCCTCTACGAGCTGCACGTGGGCACCTTCACCCGCGAGGGCACCTTCGAGGCCGCCGCCGAACGGCTCGGGCACCTGGCGGGGCTGGGCGTCACCCATGTCGAACTGATGCCCGTCTGCCCGTTCCCCGGCACGCACGGCTGGGGCTACGACGGGGTCGCGCTGTGGGCGGTGCACGAGCCCTACGGCGGGCCCGAGGGGCTGAAGCGGTTCGTGGACGCGGCACACGGGCAGGGACTCGGCGTCGTCCTCGACGTCGTACACAACCACCTGGGGCCCTCCGGCAACCAGCTGCCCGCCTTCGGGCCGTACTTCACCGAGCGCCACCAGACACCGTGGGGCGCGGCCGTCAACCTGGACGCGCCCGGCTCCGACGAGGTGCGCTCCTATCTGATCGGCAGCGCCCTGGCCTTCCTGCGGGACTACCAGCTCGACGGGCTGCGGCTGGACGCGGTGCACGCGCTGGCCGACACCCGCGCCCAGCACTTCCTCGCAGAGCTGTCCGAGGCGGTGGACACGCTGGCCGCGCACACCGGACGGCCGCTGTTCCTGATCGCCGAGTCCGACCTGAACGACCCGCGCACCACGGCCCCGCGCAGCGTCAACGGCCACGGGCTGCACGCGCAGTGGAACGACGACTTCCACCACGCGCTGCACACCGCCTTGACGGGCGAATCCCACGGCTACTACGCGGACTTCGCGCACGCCCCGCTCACCGCGCTCGCCAAGACACTGACCGGGGCCTTCTTCCACGACGGCGGACACTCCACCTTCCGGGGCCGCCGGCACGGCCGCCCGGTGCTGCGCCCGGGAGCCGCGGGCGTCCCCGCGTACCGCTTCCTGGCGTACGCGCAGACCCACGACCAGATCGGCAACCGCGCGCTGGGCGAGCGGCTGGCCGCCCTCGCCACCCCCGGGGCGCTCGCCTGCGCCGCGGCGCTCGTCCTGCTCGCACCGGGGACGCCGCAGCTGTTCATGGGCGAGGAGTGGGGGGCGCGCACCCCCTGGCAGTACTTCACCGACCACCAGGACCCCGAGCTGGCCGAGGCGGTGCGGCAGGGGCGGCGCAGGGAGTTCGCCGCGCACGGGTGGCCGACGGAGTCGGTGCCCGACCCGCAGGACCCGGCGACCCGCGCGCGCTCGTGCCTGGAGTGGAGCGAGCCCGAACAGGCCCCGCACGACCGGCTCCTGGACTGGCACCGCACCCTGATCCGGCTGCGGCACGCCCACCCGGTGCTGGCGCACCTGCCGCTGGGCGAGGCGCGGGTGGAGCATCCGGGCCCGGCGGTGGAAGCGGAGACAGAGCGGTGGCTGCTGCTGCGCAACGGCCCGCTCCACGTCGCCGCGAACCTCTCCCCGGATCGCGGGGCCCACATCCGGCTCCCCTCGCCGCACCCGGTGCTCCTGGCGTCCTGGGACGCGGAGGCGCGGCTGGCGGACGGGACGCTGAGCCTGCCGCCGGAGTCGGCGGCCGTGCTCGGATAGCGCGGCGGGGGCGGGCCGTCGCCTTCCCCGCCCCGTCACACGGCCGGGGGTCCGCTACCCGCGCCCGTCCACGACCAGTTCGGTGGCGGCCCGCTCCCCCTCGTCCGCATGGCCTTCCTGCTGGCCGCCCCGCTGGACCGGCTGCGTGCCGGTGGGCACCTGCTGGACTCCTGGACCGGTGGAGGACGGCAGGAAGGCGGCGATGAGCAGGCCGACGACGGCGGCTCCGGCCGCGATCAGGAAGGCGGTGCGGAAGCCCTCCAGGCTGGGCACCTGCGTGGGGCCGAGCGGGCTGCTCATCTTGGCCAGGACGACGCCGACGACGGCGCTGGAGGTCGAGGTGCCGATCGACCGCATCAGCGTGTTCAGGCCGTTGGCGGCGCCCGATTCGGACGGGTCGACGGCGCCGAGGATCAGCGCGGGCATCGCGGAGTAGGCGATCCCGATGCCGACCCCGATCAGCACGGCCAGTACGACGGTCTGCCACACCGCGCCCACCAGCAGCGTGCCCAGCAGATAGGAGCCCGCCAGGATCACCAGCCCGGTCATCAGCGACACCTTGGGCCCGCGCGCGGCGGACAACCGGGCAGAGAAGGAGGAGACGAGCATCATCGCGATACCCATCGGCGCCACGCACAGCCCGGAGACGACCATGGACTGGCCCAGCCCGTAGCCCGTGGACCTCGGCAGCTGGAGGAGCTGCGGGAGGACGAGCGTGAGCGCGTAGAAGGCCAGCCCGACCATGATCGAGGCGAGGTTGGTGAGCAGCACCTGACGGCGGGCCGTCGTCCGCAGGTCCACCAGCGGGTCCTGGAGCCGCAGCTCCAGCAGCCCCCACAGCACGAAGATCACGGCGGAGGCGCCGAACAGCCCCAGCACCAGCGGGCTGCCCCAGCCCCAGTCGCCGCCCTTGGAGATCGGCAGCAGCAGCGTCACCAGCCCCGCCGTCAGCCCGAGGGTGCCCAGCACGTCGAAGCGGCCGGGCGTGCGCAGCGGCGACTCGGGCACCAGGAAGCGGACGAGCGCCATGGCGAGCAGACCGATGCCTGCGGCGCCGAAGAAGAGGACGTGCCAGTCGGTGTACTGCGCGACGTACGCGGCCAGCGGCATTCCCAGCGCACCGCCGACACCCAGCGAGGAGCTCATGAACGCCATGGCCGAACCGAGCCGCTCGGGCGGGAGTTCGTCCCGCATGATGCTGATGCCCAGCGGGATGGCCCCCATGGCGAACCCCTGCACGGCCCGTCCCGCGACCATGGGCACCAGCTCGGAGGTGAGGCCGCAGATCAGCGAGCCCAGCACCATCATCCCCAGGCTGAAGAGCACCAGCCGCCGCTTGCCGTACAGATCGCCGAGCCTGCCCATGATCGGGGTCGCGACGGCACCCGACAGCAGGGTGGAGGTGATCACCCACGAGGCGTTGGAGGTGGACGTGCCCAGGAGCGAGGGCAGTTGAGCGATGATGGGCACGATCAGGGTCTGCATCACGGCGACGGAGATGCCCCCGAAGGCCAGCACCGGCACGAGCCACCGCCCGCCCCGCTCCGCGCCCTTCTGGCGGGCCCCGCCCACGGCCGTGCCTATGCCACCGGAACCGTCAGTGGTCTCTCCCACGCTCTCCCCCACGCCCTTTCCTCATGTTCTGCTGTTGTTCGACGTTCTTGTCGAAGTTCTTGTCGACGTTCTCGCACTGTCCGAAGCTCTCGGCGGCTCACAGCCCACGGCCCACAGCGACGCCGCCCACACACACCACACCCGGCGCACACCGCCACAGCCATCTTCATGCAGCCTACAAATGAACTGTCCCCGCACGGCCGGTATTCCGCCATGAGAGATGAGGCGCACAAAGGCATCCTTGACCGGGCCTCGCACGCTCCTAGACCCAAGGCCGCCCCGCGCACGACCGGCGCACCCGATGCCAGCCGCGGCCAGGGCGTGGCCGGGCAGTGGTCAGCAGCGCAGCACGCAGCGGGACGGACCGCCCGGCCCGGACCACTCTGTCAGAGGGCAACCAGACTGCGCAGAACCAGGCCCAGGCCGACAAGGAGCACCGCCAGCGCGGTGAGGAGAGTGCCGTAGCGCATGTAGCGGCGCAGCGCGGGAAGTCGGCGCTCCCCCAGCATGGCGAGTCGGCTGCCGCCCCCGGAGAGCAGCAGTCCGGCGGCCGTGAGGGTGGTGGCCATGCCGAGGCCGTAACCGAGGACGAGCAGCACTCCGAAGAACGTACGGCTCAGGGCGACGGCGCCGAGCAGGACCACGAGTGCCGACGGGCTCGGCACCAGTCCGCCCGCCAGTCCGACTCCGAGAAGCGAGGACAGCCGGAGGCCGCGCGCGCCGTCGCGGGTGTGACCGTGCATGCGGTCGGGCTCATGGGAGTGGTCGGGTGTGTGAGCGTGCTCCCGCGCATGGCCGTGGCTGTGATCATGGCTGTGTCCGTGGTGCCGGTGGCCAGGGCCGGGGTGCCTGTGAGTGTGTCCGTGGTGGTGCCGGCCGGCCGTCGGGGCGTCGGCGCTGAGGGCGCGCGCTGCGGTTATCACGAGTCCGGTGCCGATGGCCGCGATGATCACCCCGCTGATCGCGCCCAGCCAGCCCAGCAGCTGTTCGCCCAGCAGGCCGCCGGAGACGGTCAGCACCAGTCCCACCGCCAGCACACCCGCTGTGTGGGTCGCGGTCACCGTCGCGCCGACCGTGAGGGCCGCGCGTACCCCGCCCTCCCGGCGGGCCAGGCACGCGGCGACGGCGAGCTTGGCATGGCCGGGGAGCGCCGCGTGGCCCGCGCCGAGGAGCACGGTCAGCAGGATGGCGAGCAATCCCACTGGAGGGGTCAGGTCGTGTCCGGTGGCAAGGGAGGTGAGCCGCTGCTCCAGCGCGGGGAAAAGGACGGCGCCCTCGGCCTGCGAGGGGGCCGCGCCCGGCTCGG
Organism: Streptomyces sp. NBC_01775; assembly: GCF_035917675.1. Classification (NCBI taxonomy): domain Bacteria; kingdom Bacillati; phylum Actinomycetota; class Actinomycetes; order Kitasatosporales; family Streptomycetaceae; genus Streptomyces; species Streptomyces sp. NBC_01775. Next base: position 2,290,648 of record NZ_CP109104.1, read on the forward strand.
CGTCCTCTGTTGCGGTCCCGCCGCCCTTGCCGTCCGGAACCGTCTTGAGGCTGGCGCCGGTCTGATTCAGCGGCTCGTCGGCCGCGTCGGACGGGTAGTCACGCAGCCCGTCGCTCGAACTCCGGGCCGGAACATCGGACTTGGCGAGGTTCACACCCAGCCCGGTGGCGGTGATCTCCTTCCAGCCCGTCCGCGCCGCCTCGGCGCCGGAGGTGAAGGTCACCTCGGCGGAATCCGACAGGTCGGCGACGGCACGCAGTCGGCAGGTCAGCCGGGTGATGGGCAGGCCGGCCGCGCCCTTCCTGTAGAGGAGTCGGCTGCCGCGCACCTGCCACGGCCGACGCTCCCCGTCCACCGACAGGTCCATCGCGCGGGCGAGCCGGGTGCAGCGGACCTTCGCCGAGTGTGCCGCCTCGGCGCGCGAGACGGTGCCGTCGCCGTTCCGGTCGGCCGTCTCGCGGTTCTGCGCGGTGGGAATCTCCGCGCTGTCGACGACTGCCACGTCCTCGACCCGGTCAGGGAACAGCCGCAGCCCGTCATGGTGGTTGAGGCTGAAGTTGCCCAGGGGGTGTGCGTGCGCTGCCGGTGCGGCGGACGTACCGAGCAGCAGCGCGGTGAACACCACCATGACGCAGCGGGCGGCCCGGGGTGCCAGGCGGAAGGGGCTGATCAACTGTGGTCACCCTTCTCCGCGCCGCGCGCCTGCGCATCGCGGCCCGGTCCGTCCTGCGTCTTCCCGGGACACACCCGCGCGCACGCCGCGCTCTCCCGTCCGCCGAGCATCTTGACGGCCTTGGGGGCGTGGTAGGGCGAGAAGTGCGGGTTGAGCGCCAGGGCCTGGCGGAGGTGACGGTCGGCCTCCGGTCGTCCGAGCGCATGCTCGATCGCGCCCCGGTGGTAGCGGAACAGCGCGCTCTTCCACCCCGTACGGGCCGCCTGCCGGGCGTAGGTCAGGGCCTCCTCGTCGTGCCCGGCTCGGTGCAGCGCCCAGCCGAGCGCGTCGGCCACGATGACGCCCCGGGAGCGTTTCCACTCGTCACGCAGCAGCCCCACGGCCCTGCCCGGGTCGCCGTGGTCGGCCTCGTACAGCGCGAGGTGCGGGTCGACCGTGCCGCCCTGGTCGCGCACCATCTTCAGCTGCGCTTCGAGCGCGGCGTGCTGCCCTGCACCGACGCGCTTGCCCCGCTGCCCGCCGGGGTGTTCGGCCAACCGCAGCTCGGTGGCCTCGGCGAGGAACTGCGGCAGCGGCGTCCGCGCGGCCAGCCGGTCGTAGAGGGCCAGCGCCCTGTCGGTACGACCGTGCGCGGCGTGCACCCGCGCGAGGCCGGAGGCGCCGTACGGGTGGCCGGGCACGACTCGTACGGCGCGCCGAAAGTGCCGCTGGGCACGCACCACTTCCCCCTGCGACCAGGCCAGCTCGCCGAGCCTCGCTTCGGCGAACGCGGTCTCGCCCGGTGTCTCGGCGCTCCGCTCCGCCCGGCGGAGCGCCACCGCCGCGTCTCGAACCCGGCCGTGTGTCTCCAGGTCGTAGGCGGCCCTGCTGTACGCGGCGGCGGTCGGAGCCAGATCGAGCATCCGCTGCACGGCGGTCCGCGCGGCGCGGTAGTGGCCGAGCTGGATCTCGGCGTCGGCCAGTACCCCGTAGCCACCGGGGCGTTCGGGCGCCATCCGGGTGCCGCGCAGCCCGTACGCGCGCCCTTCGGTGAACTCGTGGCGGGCATTGGCGAGTTGCCCGTTGCCGGTGACGGCCGCGTAGTTGTCCTCGGGCCGGAGCGCGAGGGAGCGGCGGAGAGCTTTGCCCGCGGCGTCCAAGCGCCCGGTGTCGAGGGTGGTACGTGCCCGTTCGATTTCGGCCTGGGCCAGTCCGGACCAGGCCACGGGGTCCTTCGGGTCCCGGTCCACAGCCCGCTGCGCGGCGCGGACCGCGCTGTCCGCGTCCGGCGACGGTGGTGCGCCCGGCCCGGCGCGTCCTGCGCGCGGACCGGCGCCGTCGGTGGTGTCGCCGGTGAGGCCGCCGGGCCCGAGAGCCAGGAGTCCCAGGACGCACACGCCGACGGCTGCCGCTCCGCCCGCGGCGGCTGTCCTCCGCCTCACAGTGCCGCGTGTGGGGAGTTGAGGTACGGGAAGGTGTCCTTGGCGTCGGCGGGCTGGAGCTTCAGGCTCGGGGTCGGCAGCAGGTGCTTGGCCGAGGGGCCGGCGGGTTCACCCTCCAGCAAGCGGATCAGCGGGCCGTCGATGGTGTCGTTCAGCCGGCGGCCGTTGGGGAAGCCCTGCCGGTCACCATCGAGGACACCATCCGGCTTCGGGTTCCGGGAGACCGGTGTGGTGAGGTTGAGCCGCAGTTCCTCGGCCGGGACGATCTTCGACGAGTCGGCGTCGGCGTTCATCGTGTGGGTGTTCAGGTCGTAGCCGAACGTCGCGCCGTTGTCCTTGCCGATACCGCGCAGGAAGAGCGCCTCGATGTCCTTGCGTGGAGCCACGGGCGCCTTGAATCCCTCGGCGCGCTCGATGCGGTGTGGCGGGACCGGGTCGTTGACGGCGTCGAGGAAGTCCTGTTCCAGGTGGTCGTCCTTGGGCTCGCGCTGCTGGAAGCGGTCCTCGGGGCCGCCTGGCTTGGCCAGACCGATGGTGGAACCGAAGACGCCGAACGCCACGTGCGGATGGCCCTGCCGGGACACCTGGTGGAAGGGCGCGTTCTGCCGGGACAAGCTCTTGTCGAGGTTGGCGCCCGGACGGGAGACCGAGGCCCACACGCCCACCACCGGGTTGCGCCGCGGGTCCTCGCTCAGTGCGATGTCTTCCTTGGGCACCTGGAGGACGAGGCTGTTGACGTTGAGCACGGACAGCGGCTGTGCGTCGGGGAGCCAGCCGCGCACTGGCCCGGCCGAACCGGCCGTATAGAGCCCGAAGGTTTCGCTGTCGGCCTTGAACGCCTCGGCGGACTGGCCCGCCAGCGTCCGCCCGCCACCCGGCAGGTCACGGGTGGCTTCCCTGCGCAGCTTCGCGTAGTTGGGCATGAGCACGTTGCCCGCGTGCGTGGGGGCGGCGATGCCGTCGCGGACCAGTGTCTCGGGTTCCTTGTTCCCGCGAATCCGCTCCAAGACATACGTCTGACGCACGCCCAGCGAGCGGTCCTCGAGCGACCGCACCGGCATCGGACCGACCTTGGGCTGGCCGGGGAACCTCCGCCGATCGTCCTCCTTGAACGTCCAGCGGTATGCGGTGTCCGGCTTCCCGTCGCCGTCCGCGTCCGTGTTGATCTCGTAGCGAGCGCCGTTCGCGAAGGGGTAGTCGGCCACGGAGTTGGTGGCGTTGCCCGGGAGTTGGAAGGGACGCACGTTGGCGATGAGGGTGACCGCGTCCTGCGCGTCCGGACTGGTGAACGCGTAAACATCGGTGATGTCGGCGGCAGTGTCGGCCACCGACGAGGGGGCGTCGACATGGCCGCCCGCCCGGCTGCTGGGGATGAGCGGGCCCGCGAGGGCGGCGCCGGCCACGGCGGTGGCAGCACCGACGACGGCGAAGCGGCGGCGAGAAGCTCTGCCGGTCCGGAACATACGGCACTCCATTCGGTGGGGTGAGAGAAGGGCGATGAGCCACAGCGTGGCGTGCATAACGATCCGCTCGCTATGCACACCGCGTTCTAGCCATACAAACCGTCCGAACGGGGGAATTCCAGCGTGGCGCGTGTACCGACGCGCGGCACTTCGAGGAGACCAACTCGACGGATTTAAAGGCGACTTGCACATCGAGCGGTCGCGCGTCAAGGCGACGATAACCCACTCGGATGATGAGCTTCCCCCAACGTGTCACGTTTCCGCGCACGGCTATCGCACTGCATAAGCATGCGGTCATCCTCGTGGACCATGCAGGCTGGCGATGGCGGCGGCGCGACCCACGCGTCGTGTCGGAGCCCGTCGGCTCACGGGCGTGGTGCCTGGTCGGGATCAGGCACAGCTCCGGCTTCGCGGGCCCCGGGGCCGGACACCACGACCACCCCGTACGTCTTCCCGCTCTCTCGTTCCGGAAGGGATTTCATGTCCAAGCTCGGATTCCGCCGTCTCGTCGTCCTGGCCGCCACCGCCGCCCTCGCCCTGCCGCTCGGTCTCGCGCAGGCCGGCGCCGCCACCCCGGCAAAAGCCGAAGCCGCGCGCTCCTCGGCACCGGCCGCCCCGTTCCCCGGCGCGTACCTCTCGCCCTGGGGCGACGCCGACGTCGCGATCGCACCGCAGGCCCAGAAGTGGCTGGAGCGAGAGGGCATCACCTTGAAGGCGATCAGCCCCTTCAAGATGCACGCGGACGGCAAGGGCTTCAGCATGCCGATCGGCGCCACGGCGGGCGACGGACTCGACTCCAAGGGCCGCATCTTCTATCCGGGCGGCCTGAAGCTGCACCATGCCGCCTCCGGCCAGACTGTCACCCTCAAGCCGACCTGGATCCGCGTCATGCCGCGCCCTGGGTACGCGGCGGGCGTGGAGCTGAACGGAAGGACCATCTCGGAGGAGACACAGATCGCCGACACCCACTACGACGAGGTGATGACGAGCGCCCGTCCCAGCCCGACTGGCTGGCGCCTGGAGAAGGTGCCCTTCTACTTCACCCAGGACGCCAAGGACCTGATCGAGAAGTACAGCGACATCAACGCACCGGAGCCCGGCACGCCGTTCGGCACACTGTCGCCGAACTTCGACTACATCCCCACCAAGTCGTCCTCGGACATGCCCGGCCCCAGCCTCCCGGGGCTGCCCGGCTGACCTTTCGCTGACCGCCGCCAGCCCCGGGCGAGGGCGCCCACCGACCGTCCCGGAAGCCGGATCCAATCAGGCGGGTGCCCTCGCCCCCTGCCTGCCCGAACCACATTCGACAGGCCCGCGCCGGATGCTCGCTAATCTCCGTCTGAAACCAGCTTCAGGGAGACCGAGTTGATGCAGTACCGCTGGTCCGTGGGTGTGGCGTAGCCCTCGCCCTCGAAGACGTGGCCGAGGTGGGAGCCGCAGCGGGCGCAGCGTACCTCTGTGCGGATCATGCCCATCGACCGGTCCGTCAGCAGCTCGACGGCCTCGGACCGGGCCGGGTCGTAGAAGCTGGGCCAGCCGCAGTGGGAGGCGAACTTGGTGTCGGAGCGGAACAGCTCGGCGCCGCAGGCCCGGCACGCGTAGGCGCCCGTGGTCTCCGTGTCCGTGTACTCGCCGGTGAAGGCGCGCTCGGTGCCGCCCTCGCGCAGCACCTGGTATTCCTCCGGGCTCAGCTCCGCGCGCCACTGCTCCTCGGGCTTGTCGATCTCGTATGCCATCTCGGCTCCTCCGCGCTCGTTGCCGTCCAGGGCCGCCGTCGGCGGGGTCACTCCGCCAGCCTGCCGAGAATCCTCGGCCCCAGCTCGGTGACGTCTCCGGCTCCCATGGTGAGAACGAGATCGCCCGGCCCCGCCATTCCCACGACCGCCTCGACGGCCTCATCGGGTGCCCCGGCGGCGCTGACCGCCGCCCCGGCCGCGCGTGCGGCCTCGGTGATCAGGGCGCTGGTCACGCCCGGGATCGGGTCCTCGCGGGCGGGATAGACGGGCAGCACGACGGAGCCGTCGGCCAGCGCCAGGGCCTGGCCCATCTCCTTGCCCAGCTCCTGGGTGCGGCTGAAGAGGTGCGGCTGGAAGAGCACCAGCACGCGCCCCCCGGCGGCGCCGCCCCTGATGGCCTCCAGGTCGGCGGCCATCTCGGTGGGGTGGTGCGCGTAGGAGTCGATGACCTGCACGCCGCGCGCCTCGCCCTTGAGCTGGAGGCGGCGCTTGACGCCGGTGTACGAGGCGATCGCGCCGGCCAGCCCGTCGGCCGGCACACCCAGCGCGGCACCGGCCGTGAGCGCCGCGACGGCGTTGAGGGCGTAGTGCCTGCCGGGCACGGACACGCCGAAGGTCAGCTCCTGGCCGTCGAGGAGGACGGTGACCTCGCTGGTCAGTCCCTTCGGGGTGATCTTCAGGACCCGTACGTCGGCGTCGTCCGCCTCGCCATACGTACGGACGCTGAGCGCGCGGGTACCAGCGGCGTCCCGCACCCGGCGGGCCAGCTCGCGGGCGCCCTCGTGGTCGGCGGAGATCACCAGGGTGCCGCCGTCCGCGATGCGCCCGGCGAAGATCTCGAAGGACTCGTAGATCTCTTCCATGGACGCGTAGTTGGCGTGGTGATCCAGCTCGACGTTGAGGACGACGGCGACCTCCGGCGCGTACTTGTGGAAGCTGCGGTCGCTTTCGTCCGCCTCGGCGACGAAGATCTCGCCCGTGCCCTGGTGGGCGTTGGAGCCGGGGCCGTCCAGGTCGCCGCCGATGGCGTACGAGGGGTCCAGGCCCATGGACCCGAGGCTGACCGCGAGCATGGAGGTGGTCGTCGTCTTGCCGTGCGTCCCGGCAACGGCCAGCGGCCGGAGGCCGTCCATCAGCCCGGCGAGCGCGTCCGAGCGGTGCACCACGGGCAGGCCGCGCCGCCCCGCCTCGACGATCTCCGGGTTGTCCTCCCGGATGGCGCTGGAGACGACGACGGCGGTGGCGTCGGGGGCGAGGTGCGCGGCTTGGTGGCCGATGTGGACGGTGACGCCCAGGTCGCGCAGCGCCACGGCCGTCGCCGACTCCCGCGCGTCGCTGCCCGCGACCGTCGCCCCGCGCCGCGCCAGGATCTTCGCGATCCCCGACATCCCCGCTCCGCCGATCCCGATGAAGTGCGGCCGTTCCATGGCGGGCGGCAGGGCGGGGGTGGCGGCGGCGGTCATACGGGCGTCTCCAGAACTCGGCGAACGGCTGAGGGGGTGCGGCTCACCTTATGCGGTCGGCCGCCCCTCTCCCCAGCTCCCCGGTCCGCGAGCGCCGGTCCGTGCGCGCCGGTCCGTGCGCGTCAGTCCGTGTGCGCGAACAGCTTCAGCACCGGGACGCCCACCTTGTGGCGGGCGCGGGAGGCCCAGTCGCGGTGGAAGAACTCCTCCACCAGGTGGGGCGCGGTCAGCACGATGACCTCGTCGGCGTCCGTCTGCTCGGCGACGGAGGTGAGCAGGTCGAGGGGGTGCTCCTCGATGATCTGGCCGACAGCCTCGCAGCCGGCGTCTCTCAGACGTTTGAGCGACAGCTCCAGTGCCTGCTCGGCGGGCCCGAGCGCCTCGCCGCCCTCGGGCTCCTCGCCCTCGCGCGCGGCGTCCTCCAGCTCGCCGAGCGCCACGTCGTCCAGCGCCCGCAACAGCAGGTCCTGGTCGCCGCGCGGCTGCATGAGCACGACGAAGGAGACGGTCTCCTCGCCGTGCAGCGTCGTCACCAGCTCGACGTCGGCGGACACCAGAGGCTTCTCGATCATCAACACGGTCGTGATCACGACGGGTGTCCTTCCTGTCTGCGTGAGTGGGGGTCTCGGCCCCGGAAGAGAAACCATCCTGCCCCGTGTGCACAGGGGCCTGCGCTTGTCAGTCTGCCCAGCGGGGGGTAAGCGGAACGTGTCATTCCGCTGATTGCCGGTAGCGACGGTAACGCGTGAAGAGGAAGCCGTCCTCCTCCAGGACCCCGTCGAGCGTGAACTCGTCGGGCACCGGGAGGACCGGCCCCTTGGTGATCCGCGGGGCGTCGCCGACGGTGATCCTTGGCGCAAGGGAAAGACATAGCTCGTCGAGTACCCCGGCTGCGGCGAAACCTCCCAGCAGAGTCGGGCCCCCCTCCGTCAACTGCCGCCCCAGGCCCCGCGCGGCGAGGGCCTCGGGCACCCGCGCCGGGTCCACCGCGGCGCCCTCACCCGCGAACACGACCTCGGCACCCGCCTCCCTCGCCAGCGCGAGCCGCGCCGGCGGCGCGCTCACGCCGGTCACCAGCAAGGTCGGCACCACGGGCTCGGTGAACAGCGGCAGCGAGAAATCCAGCTCCAGACCGGCGCTCACCACGGCGATGGCGGGCGCCGGGGGCTGCCCGGCAGCGGCCCGCCGCTCGGCGAAGGCCGCCCGGGGCTTGGCGGGACGGTAGCCCTCCTGCCGTACGGTCTGGGCGCCGACCACGACCACATCGGCGAGCGCCCGCAGCACACCGAAGATCCCCATGTCGGCCTTGGAGGAGAGGGGCTGGGAGCGCCCGCCGTGGTGGATGGCGCCGTCCAGTGACGCCACCATGTTGCCGCGCAGCCACGCTCCGGAGGCACCCGAGGCGCCCGCGGCACGCTCCTCCAAGGGCGGGTAGGCGTACTCCTCGGCGATCTCCTCAAGGCTCCACTCGGGCGCCGGTGCGGGGGCTGAGCTGGATGGGAACAGGCGTCGCATAGGCCGCAGTGTGGCACGGAGCACGCCCGGTGGGCGGGGCACCCGCAGGGATGGGCGGACTAGCATGACAATCGTGTCAACCACCGAAGCGCGCGTGCCCGCCCCCGGATCCGGCCCGGACTCCCCCTCACACCGAGACGGCCGAGGCGAGGCCCCCGTGGCGCTCGGTGCCCGCGAGCCGCTGGTTCCCGCGGACCGGCTCGTGGCCGAGATGGTGCCGCCCCCGCGCTTCGACGGCGTGCGCTTCTCCACGTACATACCCGACCCGGGGCAGCCGAGCCAGACCGAGGCGGTACGGGTGCTCAGCGCCTTCGCCGAGGGCCTGGGCGGCGGCACCGGGGCACCCCGGAGCAGCCGGAAGCGATGGTTCCGGCGCGAGCCGAAGGCCGTCGCACCCGCCGGGCCGCGCGGCGTCTACCTGGACGGCGGCTACGGCGTCGGCAAGACCCACCTGCTGGCCTCCCTGTGGCACGCGGCATCGGCGGCCCCCGAGCGCAAGGCGTTCGGCACCTTCGTCGAGCTGACCAACCTCGTGGGCGCCCTCGGCTTCCAGCAGACGGTGCGCACCCTCAGCGGCCACCAGTTGCTGTGCATCGACGAGTTCGAGCTGGACGACCCGGGCGACACGGTGCTCGTCTCCAGCCTGCTGGCACGCCTGGTGGAGAACGGGGTCGCGCTCGCGGCCACCTCCAACACCCTGCCTGGCAAGCTGGGCGAGGGCCGCTTCGCCGCCGCCGACTTCCTGCGCGAGATACAGGGCCTCTCGGCGCGCTTCCGCCCCCTGCGCATCGACGGCGAGGACTACCGGCACCGGGGACTGCCCGAGGCCCCCGAGCCCTACAGCGACGACGAGGTGACCGCCGCGGCGCGGCGCACACCGGGCGCCTCCCTCGACGGCTTCCCCGCGCTCCTCGGCCACCTCTCCACGGTCCATCCGAGCCGCTACGGCGCGCTCGTCGACGGCGTCGAGGCCGTGTGCCTGACGGACGTCACGCCGGTGCCCGACCAGTCGACGGCGCTGCGGCTGGTGGTGCTGGCCGACCGGCTCTACGACCGCGAGGTGCCGGTCCTCGCCTCCGGGGTGCCCTTCGACGAGCTCTTCAGCGAGGAGATGCTCCGGGGCGGATACCGCAAGAAGTACTTCCGGGCCATATCCCGGCTGACCGCCCTCGCTCGGGACGGCAAGGAACTGGTCAGGGCATAACGCCGAGTTGTGTCGCGGGCGGTGTGCGCCCGCCCCGCTGCGTGGTACACACACCGGGTCACCTGTCCGCCAACAGGGAAGAGTGCCCGATGACCACGACACGACGTCAAGCACTGGCGAGAGCCGGCGCCGCGGGGGCGGCCGTCGCCTTCAGCGGCGCGCTCTCCGAACTGTTCGCGGGGACCGCCGCGGCCCAGGCCACCGGCGGCAGCGCCGGCTACGGCCCGCTCGTCCCCGACCCCGACGGCCTGCTCGACCTGCCCAAGGGCTTCCGCTACAAGGTGCTCTCCCGCGAGGGCGACCCGCTCCCCTCCGGCGAGGGCAAGGTACCCAGCAACTGCGACGGTATGGCCGCCTTCGCCGCGTCGCGCTCGCACGACGACCGGCACGGCAAGGGCACCACCTGGCTGGTGCGCAACCACGAGAACCGGATGGACGGGCGGGTCCCCGTACCCACCGTCAAGGGCCTCACCTACGACCCGGCGGCCAAGGGCGGCTGCACCGTCCTGGAGCTGGACCGGCACAACAACGTGCTGACCGAACGCGTCGGCATCGCGGGCACCTCCACCAACTGCGCGGGCGGCCCCAGCCTCTGGGACACCTGGCTGACCTGCGAAGAGACCGAGTTCAAAGCCGGGGAAGAGGGCCATACCAAGGACCACGGCTACATCTTCGAGGTCGGGTTCGACCGCCGCCGCCCCACCTCCGTCGAACCCCTGACCGCGATGGGCCGCTTCCAGCACGAGGCCGTCGCCTTCGACCCGCACACCGGCGTCGTCTACGAGACCGAGGACGCCTTCGAGAAGCCGTTCGGGCTCTTCTACCGCTTCCTGCCCAAGAAGCCCAAGGGCGGCTACGGCTCGCTCCACGCGGGCGGCAGGCTGGAGGCCATGCGGGTGCCGGGCGTGCCCGACCTGTCGGCCGTCACCGAGACGGGCAAGACCTTCGACGGCGTCGAATGGGTCGAGGTCCCCGACCCGCTCGCCAAGGAAACCCCCGTCCGCCTCCAGGACTTCGGCAAGGGCGGCATCACCCACGCCCAGAAGCTGGAGGGGGTCTACTGGGGCGGCTCGTGCGTGTACTTCGTCTCCAGCTACGCGCGCAGCGCGGAGGGCTCGCAGGGCGACCACTTCGGGCAGATCTGGCGCTACGACCCGAAGCGGCGCAGCCTCACGCTGGTCATCCTCTTCGGCCCCGGCACGGACCTCCAGCTTCCCGGTGAGGAGCCGGACAACATCTGCCTCGCCCCCAGCGGCGGCCTGATGGTGTGCGAGGACGGCGCCGGAGCGCAGCACGTCTTCGGGCTCACCCGCCAGGGGAAGGTCTACGCGATGGCCCGCGGCGCGCAGAACCTCGGCACGCCGGAAGAGCCGGAGTGGGGCGAGTTCGCGGGCGTCACCTTCTCCCCCGACCACCGCACGATGTACGTCAACTGCTACACCCCCGGCACGACCTTCGCCATCACCGGCCCCTGGCACCACTGACCGCTGCGCGGTCGTTTTCCCGCTGAATGGTTGCCCTCCCCCTTGAGACCGGGGGGAGGGCCCCCTGTCCCCGGCGGACGATGGGCAGGCCGCGGTGACGGCGGAGAGGGCACGCGGCGCGTGGCCGCCGTGACGGCGGAGAGGGCACGCGGCGCGCGTGGCCGCTCGCCGTCCCGGCGGAAGAGGGTCTTTCCCGCCTCAACGGCGCCCGCTCCCGCGACGACGGTCCGGCGGCACGACGATCCCGCCGAACCCCCGCCATCCCGGCCGCCCGCCGTCGCGGCGGGAAAAGGTCGCGGCGGGAAAAAGCTACGCGCGGTGGCGGGTCGTCAGGGCGGCTGCTGTGGCGGTTGTCAGGGCCAGGGCCAGGGCGGTCAGGAGGGGGAACCACGGGGCATGGGGGGTGCCTTCGGATGAGGCTCGGACCAGGCCGGTGACGGCCGCGTTCGCGGGGGACGCACCGAGGGCGAGGGTCAGGATGGTGCCGAGCAGCGTGGTGCTGACGGCCCGGCCGGGCGACCGCACCAACGGCCGGTTGCACAGGGTGCCGACCGCCACTCCGGCGAACACACAGGTGAGCACCGCGCACAGCCCCGCGACGGTCGCCATCGCGACCGGCACGGAGGCGGTGCCGTTGGTCGTCTTCGGGGCGCTGATCGCGACGACGACCCCCACCCCCGCACAGCCGAGCACCGCCGCGAACACCCCGCCTGCGGCGACCGCGGCCAGGTGCGCACGGGTGGGCCCCGCCGCGGCCGACGCGCAGTGCCGCGCCGCGTCGGGCTCACTCGTCACACAGATCCGTACCAGCCAGGCGGCGGGCGGCAGGAGCAGGGCGGCGACGAGGCCGAGCGAGTCGAGCAGCGGTTCTCCTGGCCGTACGCCGACCGAGAGCAGCCCCGCGTACAGCAGCAGCGGTGCCAGCCACCGCTGGGACCGCAGGAGCAGGGCGAGTTGATAGCGCACGAGCGCACCCATGACGGTCACGCCTGCCCCCTCGCCCCGCGCACGGGGTGTACTGAGCGCACATGCCAGGGCGGCCGGGCCCCCAGCAGGGCCCGCAGCGCCGCGTCGGACTCCGTGGCGGGCACCGTCAGCGACAGCAGTCCGTCCGGATGCAACGTGCCCCGCGCACCATCCGGCAGTGCGCCGGGCACTCCGGCTCCGGGCGCCCCCTCTGCCTCGATACGCGTCAGCGCGATCCCTCCAGCGCCCCCCATACCTCCCATATCCACCGTGCCCCTCGCGCTCCGGGCGTTCCCCGCGTTTCCCACGCTTCCCGTGTCCCCCGCGCCCGGCACGGACGCGGAACGCCCCTCTTTGATGCGCAGCGAGGCATCCGGCTCGCCCGCGAGGCGCCGGGGGTCGTGGTCGACGAAGACGACGGCGCCGCCGTCCGCGACCCGTTCGCGCACCGCCTCGTCCAAGGTGGCGCGCGCGGGCTGGTCCAGCCCGGTCCACGCCTCGTCGAGCAGCAGCAGTCCGGGGCGGCCGAGCAGCCCCTGGGCGACGGCGACCTTCTGGCTGCTGCCCTTGGACAGCTCGCGCAGTCGCGTGTGCGCGTACTCCTGGGCGTCGAACCGTTCGAGGAGCTCCCGTCCGGCGTCGGCCGCCGCGCGCGAGCGCAGCCCGCGTACCCGGCCGAGGTGCGTGAGGTAGGCGAGCGCGGTCAGCGGCAGCGCGGCGGGAAAGCGCTCCGGCACATATCCGCGTGCTGGCGCCCGGCCGCTGATGCGCCCGGCGCTGGGCGCGTCGATGCCCGCGAGCAGCCGCAGCAGAGTCGACTTCCCGCTTCCGTTGCCGCCTTCGACGCGCAGGAGTCCGCCGCCGCGCAGCTCCAGATCGACCTCGCGCAACACCCAGGGACCGCCGCGCCCGTAGCGGCGGCCGACGCCTTCAAGTCGTATCGCCCAGCTCATGAGGGCACGTTAGCCGCTGGCAGACTGGACGTGTGACCGATTCCCCTGCCACACCGTCCACTCCGCCCGACTCGTCCGACGCGTCGCATCCGACCGACGCGTCGCATCCGACCGACGCGTCCGAAGCATCCGACCCGTCCGACCCGTCCGACCCGCTGGCACAGCCCGACCAGTACGCGCTGCCGCTGGTGGTCCGCGTCGAACGCGGCACGCCGCCCGCGCGTACGGACGCCATGGAGACGGCCGCCCGCGCCGTGCTGAGCCTGCTCGCCGATCCGCGTACCACCGAGGAGACCGGCGCGTGGCACAAGCGGGTGCGGCTGTGGGAGGAGCGCGCCATCCGGAAGGTCGTACGGCGGGCGCGCGGCGCGGAGTGGCGGCGCGCGGAGCCGTTGGAGGGGCTCACGGTGACGGGCGCCTCGGCGGAGGTCCGGGCCTTCCCGCCGGTGCCGCTGGACGGCTGGCCCAAGGAACTGGCGCGGCTCCAGGTCTCGGGCACCGACCTGACGGACCCGGAGCCTCCGGGTCCGCCCGCCGAAGGTGTTCCCGTCCTGTGGCTGAACCCCCGTCTGGAGATGTCCGCCGGCAAGGCGATGGCCCAAGCCGCACACGGCGCCCAGCTCGCCTGGTGGCGGCTGGACGGCGCCCGTCGCGCGGCCTGGCACGACGCGGACTTCCCCCTCGCGGTGCGCCCCGCACGCGACGACGCACACTGGGCCGCACTGGTCGGCAGCGGGCTGCCGGTCGTACGGGACGCGGGCTTCACGGAGATCGCCCCGGGATCGTGCACGGTCGTCGCCGAACACCCGGCGGACGACGCGGACGGACCGGGGCAGGAGTAGAGGCCCAGGCCCAGGCGGGGCCAGGGCCGAAGTCGGGGCTGAAGCTCAAATCGCCCTCTGAACCGCGCCGTACGAGGATTCGTCTCCTGTGAACAGAGCAGGAGCACTGGCATCCGTGCGCGGCGGCGAAGGGAAGGGCGACATGGACATGGTCCGCCAAGGGGAGCGGCTGGGGCGGCTGGGCACCGGTATCGGCTGGCGGCCCGAGATCGCGGACGCCATCGAGGACCCGGACACGCTGCCGGGCATCGAGTGGGTCGAGGCGGTCGCCGAAAACCTCTGCCCCGGCCATCTGCCCGACTCCCTCCAGAGGCTGCTCGCCCGGGGCACGACCGTCGTCCCGCACGGCGTCTCCCTCGGCCTCGGCGGCGCCGAGCGGCCCGACCCCGGCCGGCTGCGGGCCCTCGCCGAGTGCGCCGAGGCGCTCGGCGCACCGCTGGTGACCGAGCACATCGCGTTCGTCCGCGCGGGCGGACCCGGGACCGGCGCGCCCCGCATGGAGGCCGGGCACCTGCTGCCGGTGCCCCGTACCCGCGACGCGCTGGACGTCCTGTGCGAGAACGTACGCATCGCCCAGGACGCGCTCCCCGTACCGCTGGCCGTCGAGAACATCGCCGCGCTCCTCAACTGGCCCGACGAGGAGATGAGCGAGGGCGCCTTCCTCGCGGAGCTGGTGGAGCGCACCGGCGTCGGACTGCTGATCGACGTCGCCAACCTGCACACCAACCACGTCAACCGCAGCGAGGACCCCGCCGCCGCACTCGACCGGCTCCCGCTGGAGGCGCTCGCCTACGTGCACGTCGCGGGCGGTGTCGAGCGGGGCGGCGTCTGGCACGACAGCCACGGGCACCCCGTGACGCAGCCCGTGCTCGACGTGCTGGCCGAGCTGTGCGCCCGCACGGTGCCGCCCGGGGTGCTGCTGGAGCGCGACGAGGACTTTCCGCCCGCGACGGAGCTGGCCCGCGAGCTGGCGACGATCCGCGCCACCGTGGAAGGCGCCGCGCATGTCTGAGCCCGCCTTGGGGCCCGCCGCTGTGCCCGCCTCCACCGATGCCGCGCGCATGCGGCTGGCCGAGGCACAGACCGCGCTGCTGAGCGCACTGGTCGCCGGGGCCCCGGCGCCGGACGGCTTCGACCGCGTCCGGCTCGACGTCCAGCGCAGGGCGCTGGGCGCCAAGCGGGCGGACGTCGTCGCCAAGGTCGCCCCCGAACTGCCCGTCATCCTCGGCGAAGCCGAGTACCGCACGGCGTTCGCGGCGTACGCCGCGGGCCGCCCCATGACCGCGAACTACCGCTGGGACGCCCTGCATTTCGCCGCCCACGTCTTGCGGAATGTCCGCCTCCCCCGCGCCCGACGCAAGCTCTTGAAACGCTGGCACGCGGAAAGAGCCGCCCCCACCCCACCCCGCTCCTGAGAGACCCTCTTCCCGCTGCGGCGAAAAGGTGCGGGCCCCACCCAAGAGGTGCCCCGACCATTGATCGTGAGGCTCGCCCGCTGATCGTGAGGCTCGCCCGCGCGGCCGGCGCGAGGCACAAAATGGGCCGCTCCGCAGGTTGGGGAGGGCGGGTGGAGGAGGTGGAGGCTCTTACGGGGGGTCCCCCGCGACATCTTCGGGCGGTGCTTTACATCGCCTGATAAGCGGATGAGCATCCAAATCGGCGTGCCCTCCGGCACAGCTGACGGTGCGACGAACGGGGAGCCCCAGTGCGCGCAGCAGCGATCCACGCAGCGATCCATTCGACAGCCGGCGCCCTGGCCCTCACGCTGGCGGCGGCCGTCCCCGCCGGAGCCCTGTCCGGGACGCCGGAAACGCCAGGAACGCCGGCGCCACAGGCACAGGCACAGGCACTCGGACCGCAGGCGAGCCCTCCCGACAGCGCCCCGCAGTCGCTGGGCGTGCTGACGGCCGCCGCCCAGGCCGCCGAGGCGGGCATCAACTGGACGAAGTGCCCGGCCACCGAGCACCTCCCCCAGCCCATCGAGTGCGGCACCGTCTCCGTACCGGTCGACTACGCCGCGCCGCACGGCGACAAGATCGCCCTCACGGTGAGCAGGGCCAAGGCCACCGGCGAGGCCGGGCAGCGGCTGGGCCCGCTGGTGTACAACCCGGGCGGACCCGGCGGCAACGGGATGAGCTTCCCGCTGTACGGCAAGCTCGTCGGCGGCGTATGGAAGCGCCTCAACGCCCGCTACGACTTCGTGGGCTTCGCGCCGCGCGGCGTCGGCCGCTCGGGACCCCTCTCGTGCCAGGACCCCAAGCGTTTCCTGACGTCGCCGAACGTCTCGCCCCGGCACCCGTCGTCCGCGTTCAAGCAGAAGATGAACAAGCAGGCGGCGGCGTACGCGCAAGGCTGTGCCCGGACCCAGGGCAGCCGGCTGCCGCACTACACGACGCCGAACAACGCCCGCGACCTCGATGTGCTGCGCGCCGCGCTGGGCCAGCGGAAGCTGAACTATCTCGGCGTCTCCTACGGCACCTACATCGGCTCGGTCTACGCCACGCTCTTCCCCGGCCATGTGCGCCGCCTGGTGCTGGACAGCGTCGTCAACCCGTCGCCGGACAGCGTCTGGTACCAGGCGAACCTGGACCAGAACCGCGCGTTCGAGACCCGCTGGAGCGACTGGAAGCAGTGGGTGGCCCAGCACGGGGCGACCTACGGGCTGGGCAGTACGCCACGGCAGGTGCAGCGGGCCTTCGACGAGGTCAGGGCCGCCGTCGACCGCAAGCCGGCGGGCGGCAAGGTGGGGTCCAAGGAGCTGGTGGCCGCCTATCTGGACACCGGGTACGCCGACTCGACCTGGGCACCGGCCGCGAGCGCGCTCTCCCGCTTCCGCAAGGGCGATCCCAAGCCGCTGGTGAAGATGGCGGCGCCGCAGCCGGCGTCGGCGAAGGGCGAGGAGAACGGCAACGCCGTCTACAACGCGGTCGAGTGCCAGGACGCGCCCTGGCCGCGCGACTGGGAGCGCTGGGAGCGGGACAACACCGCGTCTGCGAGGATCGCGCCGTTCAACACCTGGGAAAACGTCTGGATGAACTTGCCGTGCGCCTATTGGAAGACCACGCCCTCCCAGCCGCTGGATGTGCGCACACAGCCGGGCCAGCTGCCGCCGGTGCTGCTGGTGGCCGCGACGCGTGACGCGGCGACGCCGTACGAGGGCGCGGTGGAGACCCACCGGCGGCTGCCGGGCTCGTCCCTGGTGACGGAGAACGGCGCGGGCAACCACGGAGTGACCGGCGGCAACAAGTGCGCCGACGAGCACGTGGAGCGCTATCTGCTGGAGGGCAAGACGCCGGGCGACCAGGCGGAGTGCCCGGCGCGTCCGGCACCCCGCCCGAAAGCGAAGCAGCCCGTCAAGATGAAGCCCGTCTCCAACGCCAGGGCGTCCCGCTAGCCCGGGCGGGCCGGGCCGGCGGGTCGGGTCGGGTCGGCGGATCGGGCAGCGGGGGCAGCCGCCGGCCCAGGCTCTAGGCCAGCCCGGAGACCAGCTCGGCGAGCGGCTTGCGGCGGCCGGTGTAGAACGGGATCTCCTCGCGTACGTGCCGCCGCGCCTCCGAGCCGCGCAGGTGCCGCATCAGGTCGACGATGCGGTGCAGTTCGTCGGCCTCGAAGGCGAGCACCCACTCGTAGTCGCCCAGCGAGAAGGCGGGCACGGTGTTGGCGCGTACGTCGGGGAAGCCGCGGGCCATCTTGCCGTGGTCGGCGAGCATCCGGCGGCGATCCTCGTCGGGCAGCAGGTACCACTCGAGGGAGCGCACGAAGGGGTAGACGCTCACATAGGCGCGCGGCTCCTCGTCGGCGAGGAAGGCCGGGATGTGCGACTTGTTGAACTCGGCGGGGCGGTGCAGCGCCATGTTCGACCAGACGGGCTCCAGGGCACGGCCCAGCCTGGTGCGGCGGAAGCGGTTGTACGCCTCCTGGAGCGCCTCGGACTCCTCGGCGTGCCACCAGATCATCACGTCCGCGTCGGCGCGCAGCCCGGAGACGTCGTAGGTGCCGCGCACCACCACGTCCTTGGCGGCGAGCTGGCCGAACAGCTCTTCGACCTCGTCCGCGTATCCGGCGCGGTCCTCGGGCAGGACGTCGCGCAGCCGGAAGACCGACCACAGCGTGTAGCGGATGACCTCGTTGAGGTCCTTGGCCTTCTTGCCCGCGTTGGCGGGCTTCTGCGGTGTCTCGGTCATGGCGCTATTCTCGCTCGCTCTTCTCCCCCGCCCGCGCGAGGGTCGCCTCTGTGGTCCCGGTCAGGAGGTGACCGGCTGCTCGCCGCCCGCTCGCGACGCAGGCCGGGATGCCCACGCCCGCGTAGGCGGCCCCCGCCAGGGCCAGTCCGGGCACGGCGGCGACGGCGGCGACGGCGGCCTCGATGTCCGCGACCCGGTCCAGGTGCCCGACCGGGTACTGCGGGAGGCCGTCGTACCAGCGTGTGACGACGGAGTCGACGGGGGTCGCCGCCAGCCCGGTCGCGGTGCGCAGGTCGCCCAGGGACAGCTCGACCAGTTCCGCGTCGTCGCGGGCCAGCACCGCTTCCTCGCCGAAGCGGCCCAGCGAGGTGCGCAGCACGAACAGCGAGGGGTCCTGGGCCGCGACCCAGCCCCACTTGTGGGTGGAGAAGGTGGCCGCCTTGATGGAGCGGCCGTCGACCGGGGGCACCAGGAAGCCACTGCCGTCGGGGAGTTCCCCGGCCTCGGACCTGCGGAAGGCCAGGGTGACCAGGGCCATCGAGGCGTACTCGATCCGGTCGAGTTTCGCCGAGGCCGTAGGGGCCGCCGGGGCCAGGAGCCGGGCGGCGGCGGGCGCGGGTACGGCCACCACGACGGCGTCGGCGCTCACCGTCCCGTGGTCGGTCACCGCCGTCCAGGCCGCCGGTCCGGCGGACGTCGCGCCGCGCGGTTCGCGTACGGGGGTGCCGCGGCGCAGCTCGCGTACGGGGGTGCTCAGGCGGATGTCGGCGCCCCGCGCCGCACACGCGTCCGCCACGGCCCCGGGCAGCCGGCCGATGCCGCCTTCGAGGCCCATGAAGACCGGGCCCTGGGGCGCGCGGGCCGTGCGCTGCACCGAGGCGGCGCGCTCCTGCACGGCGCGCACTCCGGCCAGCAGGGAACGCTTGTCACGCGCGGCCTCGAAGAGCTGCGGTACGGCGGCGCGCATCGAGATGCGGTACGCGTCACCCGCGTACACCCCGCCCAGCAGGGGCTCCACGAGCCGGTCGACGACCTCGCGGCCGAGCCGCTCGGCGACATAGGCGCCCACCGCCACATCGTCACCGATCTCGGTGCGGGGCAGCCGGCCGTCCTCGGCGATGCGGGCGAGCCCGTCGGGCGAGAGGACGCCGCCGAGCGCGGCGGGGTCACCGGGGACGCCCATCACATGCCCCTTGGGCATGGGGCGCACGGCGCCGCGCGTCCACAGGGCGCCGCCGGAGACCGAGGGCGGCTGGAGCTGGTCGCCGAGCCCGACGGCGCGGGCGAGTTCGACCGCCTCGGGGCGCCGCGCCAGCATGGACTCCGCACCCAGGTCGACGGCGGCGGTGCCGGCGACGCTCCCGGCGTGCAGCTTGCCGCCGAGCCGTGCCGATGCCTCCAGCAGGGTCACCCGCGCGCCGTCCGCCAGCAGTTGGTGCGCGGCGGCCAGGCCGGAGATGCCGCCTCCGATGACAAGTACGTGCATATGGGCAGTCTCGCAGAGTGGTACGGCCCGGCGTCCGCCGCCCCGGTCGACGCCCCGCGTTCCGGCATCCGCGCTTAGCGTGTGCGGTGGCAGAGCGTTCGATCCGGCGAAGGGAGCATCCGGGATGGCGGCAGCGGAGCGGATGGTGGTCATCGGCGGCGATGCGGTGGGCATGTCCGCCGCGTCCCGGGCACGCAGGCTCAAGAAGCCGGAGGAGCTGGAGATCGTGGCCTTCGAGCGGGGCCGGTTCGCCTCGTTCTCCGCCTGCGGCATTCCGTACTGGGTGGGCGGCCAGGTGGGAGCTCGCGACGACCTGATCGCGCGCACGCCCGAGGAGCACCGCGCTCGCGGCATCGACCTGCGGATGCGCACCGAGGTGACCGAGCTGGACGTGGCGGGCCGGCGGGTGCGCGTGGTGGAGCGGGACGGTGACGGCGGCGAAGGTGGGGGCGGCGACGGGCGGTGGGTCGGCTACGACCACCTCGTGCTGGCCACCGGCGCCCGCCCGGTGCGCCCGCCGCTGCCCGGCATCGACGCGGAGGGCGTCCACGGCGTCCAGACGCTCGACGACGGCGAGGCGCTGATCGCCACGCTGGAGGGCGCGGAGGCACGCCCGGGCGCCGGCGCCGGCGCCGCCGCCCGGAGCTACGGTGACGGCAGGCGCCGGGCCGTGGTCGTGGGCGCCGGCTACATCGGCGTGGAGATGGCGGAGGCGTTCGTCAACCGCGGCTATCACGTCACGGTCGTCGACAAGGGCGAGCAGCCGATGTCCACGCTCGACCCGGACATGGGCGAGCTGGTGTACGAGGCGATGTGCTCGATGGGCATCGAGACGGTGCGCGGCGCGACGGTCACCGAGATCCTCACCGACGAGCGCGGCCGGGCCCGGGGCGTGGCCACCCGGGACGCCGAGTACCCGGCCGATGTGGTGGTGCTGGGCCTGGGCGTACGCCCCGAGACGGAGCTGGCCCGCGCGGCGGGGCTGCCGCTGGGCGAGTCCGGCGGACTGCTGACGGACCTGGCGATGCGGGTGCGGGGCCAGGAGAACATCTGGGCGGGCGGCGACTGCGCCGAGGTCCTCAACCTCGTCTCGGGCCGCACCCAGCACGTGCCGCTGGGCACGCACGCCAACAAGCACGGCCAGGTCATCGGCTCCAACATCGGCGGGGACTACGCGACGTTCCCCGGAGTGGTGGGCACGGCGGTCAGCAAGGTGTGCGACCTGGAGATCGCGCGCACCGGGCTGCTGGAGCGTCAGGCGGCGGCTGTCGGGCTGCGGTTCGAGAGCGTCGTCATCGAGTCGACGACCCGGGCCGGCTACTACCCTGGCACCAAGCCGATGCGGGTCAAGATGATCGCCGAACGCCGCTCGGGCCGCCTGCTCGGGGTGCAGATCGTCGGCAGGGAGAACGCGGGCAAGCGCGTGGACATCGCCGCCGTCGCCCTCCACACCGGCTTGACGGTCGAGCAGCTGACGGCACTGGACCTCGGCTACGCCCCGCCCTTCTCCCCGGTCTGGGACCCGGTCCTGGTAGCGGCCCGCAAGGCCTCATCGGTACTCCGCACGTGACGCCCCTTCCTTCCCGCCGCAACGGCGAACACCCCGACGCCGGAGCCCGGCGGTGCCCCCCGCAGGTGTCTTCTATTCCGCCGGACCGCCGTCGTGGCGGGCCGCCGCTGCGGCGGGGAGATGTGCGGGTCAGCGAGCGGCCGTGTGCTCGTGAACGTAGGACACCAGGTCCGTCAGGGCCTGGGGGTCGGTGTCGGGGAGGACCCCGTGGCCGAGGTTGAAGATGTGGCCCTCCAGGTCGCGCGCCGAGTCCAGAACGCGCCCGGCCTGCCGCTCGACGGCCTCGCGCGGGGCGAAGAGGACTGCGGGGTCGAGGTTGCCCTGGATCGCCTTGCCGGGGCCGACGCGCCGGGCCGCCTCGTCCAGCGGCACCCGCCAGTCGGCGCCGACGACGTCGGCTCCGGCCTCGCCGAGCTGTCCGAGCAGCTCGCCGGTGCCGACGCCGAAGTGGATACGGGGCACGCCGTAGGAGGCGACGGCGTCGAAGACCTTCGCGGAGGCGGGCCGGACCAGGCGGCGGTAGTCCTCGGGGGCGAGCGCGCCCACCCACGAGTCGAAGAGCTGCACGGCGGAGGCGCCCGCCTCGATCTGCACCTTCAAGAACGCCGCGGTGATGTCCGCGAGCCGGTCGAGCAGGTCGGCCCACAGCTGCGGGTCGCCGTACATCAGCGCCTTGGTGTGCTCGTGGTTCTTGGAGGGGCCGCCCTCGACGAGATAGCTGGCCAGTGTGAAGGGCGCCCCGGCGAAGCCGATGAGCGGGGTGGCACCCAGCTCCCGGGTGAGGATGCCGATCGCCTCGGTCACATAGGCGACGTCCTCGGGCTCCAGCTTCCGCAGCCGCTCCAGATCCGCGCGGCTGCGGATCGGCCTTTCGACGACGGGACCGACGCCCGGCTTGATGTCGAGATCGACGCCGATGGCCTTGAGCGGAACGACGATGTCGCTGAAATAGATCGCCGCGTCCACTCCGTGCCGCCGCACGGGCTGGAGAGTGATCTCGGCGACGAGATCGGGCCGCATGCACGAGTCCAGCATCGCGATGCCCTCGCGCAGCTTGCGGTACTCGGGAAGCGAACGTCCCGCCTGCCGCATGAACCACACCGGGGTATGCGGCACGGGCTCACGGCGGCACGCGCGAAGAAACACGGAATCCCGCACACCCGGGGCATTTCGCACCTGCTGTGCCCCCGAGGGCGCGTCCTGTGTCTGCGTCGGCTGGCCCGTCGGGCGGTCGTTTCCACTCACGCCCTGAAGTCTCCCACGGCCGAACGGGGTGTCCCTACCGCCCTGAAGCACGGCCTCCGCCTACTCTTCGGCCCATGACAGCGGCTCGGACGGCGAAGGCGGGAGGCTCCGGCGGAGTGGAAGGTACGGAGGGGACGGGCAGCTCTGGTGGCGGCGGTGGGGAGTCCTTCCCTCCCACTTTCCGTGTGGCGGTCACAGCGTTGAGCGAGGCGCGCACGCGCCCCGAGATCCGCATCGCGCCGCTGCCGGCGCCACGGCGGCTGGCGCCGTACGCCTTCGCGCTGGAGGCGGCCGTGACCGAGCCGGAGGACGCGGGGCAGGAGCTGGCCGACGGCCGCTTCGTCCTGCTGCACGACCCGGAGGGCCAGGAGTCCTGGCAGGGCACGTTCCGCGTGGTCACCCTGGGCCGGGCCGAGTTGGAGGCGGAGATCGCGAGCGACCCGCTGCTGCCGGAAGTGACCTGGACATGGCTGACCGGGGCGCTGGAGGCGCGCGGCGCGGGCTACGCGGAGCCGAGCGGGACCGTGACGCGCTCCAGCTCGGCCTTCTTCGGCGGGCTCGCCGAGCGCACAGCCGAGGAGGTGCTGGAGATCCGGGCGAGCTGGACCCCCGAGGGGGGCACGCCGGATGCCGCCGCGCATCTGGCCGCGTGGTGCGAACTCCTCTGCCAGTGCGCCGGGTTGCCCCCGGAGTCGGGTGACGCGTCCTCCGTCGTCCAGCTCCCCCAGCGCCGGGGCCCGCACTAGACCCGCACGTCTTCGCGGACACCTGAGCCGCGGCAGCGAGAGAAGATCTCGCTGCCGCGGCTTTTCCGTTGCCGGTTCCATGCCATGCGGGTCTCTGTGTAGACAAATGTCACGACGGTCTCTGTGTAGACAAAGGAATGTTTCTGCCCCGGGAAATGACTCAAGAAACGGGAATCAAGAAATCCGGGTCACTAATTCGTGATCTTTCTCTAAAGCCATGCGGAGGAGCTGCCGAAGGAGTCTGTGACCCTTCCACGCGGAATACCCGACTCGCTCGGTTCCGTCCCCCCAGCCCCTCTCCTCAGGAGGCCCGGTGTCTGTTCTCCTTGAGCACCCCACAAGCCTGGTCGCCTACCGCCCGAACAAGCCGACGGCCATGGTCGTCGTTGCCGACCCCCGCGTCCGTTCGACCGTGACCCGCCACCTGTGGGCTCTCGGTGTGAGGGACGTGATCGAGGCGTCGTCGATCGCGGAGGCCCGTCCCCGAGTCGGCAATCCACGTGACATCTGCGTGGCCGACGTACATCTCCCCGACGGATCGGGGCTCAGTCTGCTGTCCGAGACCAGGGCGGCGGGCTGGCCGAACGGCCTGGCGCTGTCGGCCGCCGACGACATCGGTGCCGTACGCAACGCCCTGGCGGGCGGCGTCAAGGGCTATGTCGTCACCGGTACCAGAACCAACCTGGGCGGCCCGATGCCCACCCGGCACGGCGCGGCCCCCATCGGCGCGGCGGCTGCCCGTATGCACCGCAGGCCGGGCGGCGGTCCCGGCGGCCCCGGGCACCCCGGCGGCTACCGCGAGCTGTCCGGCCGCGAGGTCGAGGTGCTGCGCCTGGTCGCCGAAGGCCAGTCGAACAAGGCCATCGGCGTCTCGATGGGCCTGTCCGCACTGACCGTCAAGAGCCACCTGGCGCGCATCGCCCGCAAGCTGGGCACCGGTGACCGCGCCGGGATGGTGGCCGTGGCTCTGCGCACGGGCATCATCCACTGACCCTTCCGTTTTCCCTCCGGGGCAGCCGATGCGCCCGCCGACGTAACGTTCCGTCGGTGGGCGCTTGGCATTGCGTGCTCGCGGATACCCTTGACTGGTGACCGACGCCCAAGAGACCGCATCAGCGACCGCAGCTCAGGACCCCTCCCAGGACTCCGGTCCGGCGCCGGTCCCTCTCTTGGAGCCACGCGAGGGCATCCCACCCGTCACCGTGACGGAAGAGGAGCTGGCGCGACTCACCGCGGCCTTCGCCGAAGGTACGGGGCCGCTGGCCGTCGACGCCGAGCGCGCTTCCGGATACCGCTACGGGCAGCGCGCCTATCTGGTGCAGCTGCGCCGCCAGGGTGCGGGCACCGCGCTGATCGACCCCGTGGCCTGTCCCGACCTGTCGGGGCTGGACGCGGCGCTGGCCGGCACCGAGTGGGTACTGCACGCGGCCAGTCAGGATCTGCCGTGTCTGCGTGAGATAGGTATGCGGCCCACCAGGCTGTTCGACACCGAGCTGGCCGGGCGCATCGCCGGGTTCGCGCGGGTGGGCCTGGGCGCGATGGTGGAGAACGTCCTCGGTTACGCCCTGGAGAAGGGCCACTCCGCCGTCGACTGGTCCACCAGGCCGCTGCCCGAGCCCTGGCTGCGGTACGCGGCGCTGGATGTGGAGCTGCTGGTCGACCTGCGCGACGCGCTGGAGGCCGAGCTGGAGGGGCAGGGGAAGCTGGAGTGGGCCCGCGAGGAGTTCGCGGCGATCGCGTCGGCTCCCGCACCCCCGCCGCGCAAGGACCCCTGGCGGCGCACCTCGGGCATGCACAAGGTGCGGCGGCGCAGACAGATGGCCGTCGTACGGGAGCTGTGGCTTGCGCGCGACACGGTCGCGCGCAAGCGGGACGTCTCCCCGGGCAAGGTGCTCACCGACGCGGCGATCGTGGAGGCGGCGCTGGCGATGCCGCCCAACGCCCGTGCGCTGTCCGCCCTTCCGGGCTTCGGGCAGCGGATGGGGCGCAAGCAGCTGGAGCAGTGGCAGGGCGCGGTCGAGCGGGCTCGGGCGCTGCCCGAGTCGGAGCTGCCGCAGCAGAGCCAGGTCCTGGGCGGACCGCCGCCGCCGCGGTCGTGGGCCGACAAGGACCCGGCGGCGGCGGCCCGGCTGACCGCGGCGCGCGCCGCGGTCACCGAGCACGCCGAGGAGCTGAACCTGCCGCAGGAGAATCTGCTGACGCCGGATACCGTGCGGCGGCTTTGCTGGGAGCCGCCGGGTGAGCTGTCGCTCTCGGCTGTCGCCGAGGCGTTGCGGGGGCTTGGCGCGCGGGAGTGGCAGATCTCGCAGACGGCAGAACTGCTGCGGGCAGCTCTGACCGTTTCCGAGTAGGTTGCCTCACCCTGATGGGTGCTGTGCCCTTTCTGACCCGCCCCTTTGAGGGCTTCGCCCTCTAACCAATGGCCTCGCCGGCCGGGCGTTGGGGCGGAGCCGCCCGGCCGGCGAAGCCAAGGGGGTTGGGGGGCGAAGCCCCCGACAACGGCGGGGACCCAAGGGGCGAAGCCCCAAGACGGGGCACAGGGGCGAAGCCCCGAAGAGAGGGAGGGGCACCCTCTTGCCAAGAGGTTACCCACAAGTAGCATGGGGTCGACAGACCCCGCCCGCACCTGGAGGAGAGCCAACGTGCCCCGTACCGCAAGGGACGTCGTCTTCGTCGACGGCGTTCGCACACCGTTCGGCAAGGCGGGCCCCAAGGGCATCTACCACGAGACCCGCGCCGACGACATGGTCGTCAAGTGCATCCGTGAGCTGCTGCGCCGCAACCCTGACCTGCCTCCGGAGCGCATCGACGAGGTCGCACTCGCCGCGACCACCCAGATCGGCGACCAGGGCCTGACCCTGGGCCGTACGGCCGGGATCCTGGCCGGGCTGCCGCAGTCGGTGCCCGGATACTCGATCGACCGGATGTGCGCCGGCGCGATGACGGCGGTCACCACCACCTCCGGCTCGATCGCCTTCGGCGCCTACGACATCGTGGTGGCCGGCGGCGTCGAGCACATGGGCCGGCACCCGATGGGCGAGGGCGTGGACCCCAACCCGCGCTTCGTCTCGGAGAAGCTCGTCGACCAGTCGGCCCTGTTCATGGGCATGACCGCCGAGAACCTGCACGACCGGTTCCCGCACCTGACCAAGGAGCGTGCCGACGCCTTCGCGGTCGCCAGTCAGGAGAAGGCCGCCAAGGCGTACGCCAACGGCCACATCCAGGCCGATCTGGTACCCGTCTCCATCCGGCGCACCACCCCCGAGGGCGGGGAGACCGGCTGGGGGCTGGCCACCGCGGACGAGCCGATGCGGCCGGGCACCACGCTGGAGAACCTGGCCGGGCTCAAGACTCCCTTCCGTGCGCACGGCCGGGTCACCCCGGGCAACGCGGCGGGGCTCAACGACGGCGCGACCGCCTCGCTGGTCGCCGCCGAGGACGTGGCCCAGGAGCTGGGCCTGCCGGTCAAGATGCGGCTGGTCTCCTACGCCTTCGCCGGGGTGGAGCCGGAGGTCATGGGCATCGGCCCGGTCCCCGCCACCGAGAAGGCGCTCGCCAAGGCCGGGCTGTCGATCGACGACATCGGCCTGTTCGAGATCAACGAGGCGTTCGCCGTCCAGGTCCTCTCGCTGCTGGACCACTACGGCATCGCCGATGACGACCCGCGCGTCAACCAGTACGGCGGCGCCATCGCCTTCGGGCACCCGCTGGCCTCCTCCGGCGTGCGGCTGATGACGCAGCTCGCCCGCCAGTTCGAGCAGCAGCCGCACGTCCGCTACGGCATCACCACCATGTGCGTCGGCTTCGGCATGGGCGGGACCGTCATCTGGGAGAACCCCCACTGGGAGGGCAAGTAAGCATGAGCACCACCGCTGAGCTGCTGAGGGGCGCGGCCGAGCTGTTCCCGGACGAGGTCGTCACCGAGGCGCACGTACGCCATCTCGACCTCCCCTACGGAGCGGGCAGGTTCGCCCTCATCACGCTGGACAACGGGCTGGACCACACCAAGCCCACCACCTTCGGCCCGCAGTCGCTGGCCAACCTGGACGCGGCGATCGACCAGGTCGAGAAGGAGGCCGCGGACGGGCAGATCAACGGCGTCGGCATCACCGGCAAGCCGTTCATCTTCGCCGTCGGCGCGGACCTCAAGGGCGTGGAGATCCTGGGCCGCCACGAGGACGCCGTCGCCATCGGCAAGGGTGGCCATGATGTCTTCAAGCGCCTCGCCGACGTCGCCGTCCCCACCTTCGCCTACTACAACGGCGCGGCGATGGGCGGCGGCGTCGAGGTCGGGCTGCACTGCACCTACCGCACCGTCTCCGCCGCGCTGCCGGCCTTCTCGCTGCCCGAGGTCTTCCTCGGCCTGGTGCCCGGCTGGGGCGGCTGCGCGCTGCTGCCGAACCTGATCGGCGCCGACCGCGCGGTCAGCGTCATCATCGAGAATTCCCTCAACCAGAACCGCCAGCTCAAGGGCCAGCAGGTCTACGAACTCGGCATCGCGGACGCGCTGTTCGAGGGCGCGGACTTCCTGGAGGAGTCGCTGCGCTGGACCGCGGCCGTCCTCAAGGGCGAGCTCGAGGTCGTACGCCCCGAGGTCGACCGCGGTGAGGCGTGGGACGCGGCTGTCGAGCGCGGCAAGCAGATCGCCGACAGCAAGGTGCACGGAGCGGCGCCCGCCGCCTACCGGGCGCTGGAGATCATCGCCGCCGCCAAGAGCGGCGACCTGCGGCAGGGCTTCGACGCCGAGACGCAGGCGCTCGCCGATCTCATCATGGGCGGCGAACTGCGCAGCGGGATCTACGCCTTCAACCTGGTGCAGAAGCGTGCCAAGCGTCCGGCGGGCGCCCCGCCCAAGGACCTGGCACGGCCGGTCACCAAGGTCGGCGTCGTCGGCGCCGGGCTGATGGCCTCCCAGCTCGGGCTGCTGTTCGCCCGCCGTCTGGAGGTGCCGGTCGTGCTGACCGACATCGACCAGGAGCGGGTCGACAAGGGCGTGGCCTACTGCCACGAGGAGATCGACAAGCTGCTGCTGAAGGGCCGCGTCAACCAGGACAAGGCCAACCGCCTCAAGGCGCTGGTGACCGGTTCGCTCGACAAGGCGGCGGCCTTCTCCGACGCGGACTTCGTCATCGAGGCCGTCTTCGAGGAGATGGGCGTCAAGCAGAAGGTGTTCGCCGAGGTCGAGGCGGTCGTGCCGGAGCACGCCATCCTCGCCACCAACACCTCCTCGCTGTCCCTCAGCGAGATGGCCTCCCAGCTCAAGCACCCCGAGCGGGTCGTGGGCTTCCACTTCTTCAACCCCGTCGCGATCCTCCCGCTGCTGGAGATCGTGCGCGGCGAGAAGACCGACGACGCCTCCCTGGCCACCGCGTTCGGCGTGGCCAAGAAGCTGAAGAAGACGGCCGTGCTGGTCAAGGACGCGCCCGCCTTCGTCGTCAACCGGGTGCTGACCCGGTTCCTCGGCGAGGTGCTGCGCTCCATCGACGAGGGCACCCCGGTGGAGGTCGCCGACCGCGCGCTCGCGCCGCTCGGGCTGCCGATGTCGCCGATGGTGCTGCTGGAGCTGGTGGGTCCGGCCGTCGCGCACCATGTCGCGGGCACGCTGCACGCCGCGTACCCGGACCGCTTCGCGGTCTCGGACAACCTCGGCCGGGTCGTCGAGGCCGGCAAGCGCAACCTGTACGTGCCCGGCACCCAGGAGCTGGACGCGGCCGTCTCAGCGCTGTTCGAGGTCGGGGACGTGGTCCTCACCGAGGAGCAGGTACGGGACCGGGCGCTCGACGCGATCGCCGAGGAGATCCGGCTCATGCTGGACGAGGGCGTCGTCGCCGAGGCCCAGGATGTCGACCTGTGCCTGATCACCGGCGCCGGGTGGCCGTTCCACCTCGGCGGCGTGACCCCCTACCTCGACCGCGAGGGCGTCAGCGAGCGCGTGACGGGCCACCGCTTCCTGCCTCCGGGAGTCGCCAGCGTTCCGGAGTGATGCCGCTCCCCCTGTGCCGGAGGGGCTGATTTTCAGCCCCTCCGGCGCTTGAGGAGCGGGGGTTTGGGGGCGGAGCCCCCAAAAGAAACAGGAAGGGGCGGGGCAGGGGCTAATCGCAGTGCAGCTCGCGAGCCATCCGCTCGGTCACCGCACGGAGGACCTTCATTGCGGCACGGGCGCGAGGCGCGTCCGCGACATCCGCGTGAGTGTCCGTGTAGGGCACGCGAATGTGACCCGCAAGTGTGAACCCGCCGCACCCGAAGGGCAAAAGCGCCTCCGCCGGGGCGCTGCGTTCCCGCGGAGTGAGGCTGCGCTCCGGGTGGACGTACTCCACCTCGAAGAGGGGGTCCTGCTCGGACCCGCCGGAGGCGTAGACCCGGCACACCAGGCTCCGTGACGTAGCCGTGTCCGCGTGCCGACGCACCTTCCGCGCGGCCTCCGCGAAGGACAGGCGCGGGGTCTGCCGGTAGACCTCGTCGCGGCTGAGGTCGTCCAGGGCGCGGACGGCGCCGGAGTCCAGCGAGCCTCCGCACAGCTCCTTCGCGGGCGTGCCCCCGTCGTCCGGCGACGACGACGAGCAGCCGGCGAGGAGAGCGAGGGCAAGAGCCAGCGGCACGCCCGCACACCCCGCGAGCCGCGCCCGGCGCCGCTCAGCCCGGGTAGGGCGCACGGCCTTCGAACGCGTTGCCCTGCGGGCCGATGGCCAGGTATTTGCCCTTGATGTCGTCGGCGAGGTCACCCTCGGGGTCCATTCCCTGTCCGCTCGCCGGCAGGTTCTTGCCTGCCAGGTACTGGTCGGCCGCGGCGCCGAGATCGCGCTCGCCGCGGGCGAAGAACTGGTCCTTGTCGGTGGGCGGCTGCGGCGTGTCGGGGCCGCCGAAGACCGCGTCCTCGTGGAAGAGCTTGGTGAACTCCACGCCTCCCGCCTGGGCGATGGGCACCACCACGCCCCAGGGCCCGCTCCTGCCGACGACGCTCAGCACGCCCTGGGCGACGGCCGGGGCTCCGGCGCTCATGCCGACCCGGGTCCAGTTCGCCGACTGCTGGTAGGAGTCCTGGGCTTCCTTGGAGTCGGCCGTGTACTGGGCCTCGATCTGCTGGACGCGGGCGTGGTCGAGAGTGCCGCGGGCCTCCGCCTCGGTGAGCAGCACCCGGCGTCCCGTTGCCCAGTCCTCGGGGCTCTCGGACGGTGGGCGGTCGCTGAACCGGTCGAGGGTGTAGAGGTGTTCGGCCTGGTTCATGACGGCGTGCGAGGTCTCGTTCTGGCCGAGGACGCTGAGGAAATCGACGGCCTGGTCCCTGCCGAAGTCGGCGTGGCCCTGGTAGGCGGGCGGGAACGCGTCGGTGTGCTGGAGGCCGTCGCCGACGCCGGAGATGCCGCGGTTGATGTCGTCCACGTAGGCGCCGCCCATCGCGCCGAGTCCGGCGGCCATCGCGGGCTGGTCGTGCAGGAGCTTGGGGCCGTCCTCGCCGCCGTAGACGTGGACGACCTGCTCCATCACCCCGGCGGTCGCAGCCGTGCGCCGGTCGCCGCCGTGCTCGAACAGCTCCGGGTCCTTGCCCGCGAGCACCTGGTCGTCCCAGGCGTAGCCGGTGGTGGCGGCGGTGAGGGCGTGGCTGAGGGCCTCGTGTCCTGGCAGCTGGCGGGGGGCGGCTGCCGTGTTGCCGTCGAAGATCCAGTTGCGGTCCTGGGTGAGGTACTTGAAGTGGTCGTTCAGCTCGCTGTCCCGGTCGACCACGCCGTCTCCCCCGGCGGGGCGGCCGAAGAAGTCGGTGGATGCCTCCGGGTTGTGGCCCAGGCCCTCCAGGAAGCCGGTCATCGCGTCGTGGCCGGTGTCGCCGCGCTTTCCGAGGAGGTTGAGGGAGTCGGTGTCGGCGGAGTTGGCCCAGTAGGCGAAGCCCTCGCGGGTGTTGAGCTTCTTGTCCCAGGCGGTGAGCTTGTCGCCGTAGTCGTTGAGGAAGCCGGAGTCGTACTTCCCGGAGCGCATCAGGTTGCTCATGACCTGGAAGCCGTAGGGGTGGGTGGTGCCGCCGCTCTCCAGGCGCTGGTCGCCCAGCTTGATCATGTCGTGCTGCCACTGCTTCATGGCGGGGGTGCCGGAGTTCGTGGCGGTGGCCAAGGTGGTGCCCAGCTCCTCCTGGAGCACCTTGGCCGACTTCCGCCACGCCTTGTCGTCGATGTCGGTGTCCGGGTACAGCACGTTGTGCGGGTGGGTGGCGTTGTACCAGAGCTTGAGGGTCTTCTCCGGGCCCAGCCGGGTGGAGAACTCCTCGGAGAAGAGCGGGTCCTGGCTGTGCCGGGCCACCAGTGCGGTGAGCCTGGTCAACTGGCCGGTGTCCATGCGGCCGTTCTCGGTCCGGGCCAGGCGCAGCGCCTCCTTGAGGTCCCTGGCGGACTGCTTACGGGCCGCTTCCAGGCTGTCGTACGCCTTGTCGTTGAAGCCGCGCTCCGTGCCGTTGACGTCGGTCGTCAGGGCCTGGGCGAGGTCGGCGTCGGCCTGGGTGGCCCGCTCCAGAGCGGCGCGGGTGCGGTCCCGGTAGGAGGCGAAGGTGTCCTGGTACGCCTTGTTGAGCTCGGCCTCGTGGCCCGCCTCGTCCTCGCCGGTCTCCAGATAGACCGAGCCGTCGTGCTTGTTGAGCCGCAGGTATTTGTGGCCCGCCAGCTCGTCCTCGATGTCCTTGAGGGCCTTCTTGGCCGAGCGGAACTTCTCCAGGCCCTGGCTCAGGACGGTGTGCACCCGGCGGGCCTCCTCCTCGGCGGCCAGCAGCTGCTCCCTGACCTTGCCGAACCTGCGCCCCGCGGCGTCGGCCGCCTCGCCCTCGAACTGGGAGCCGGCCAGGCCCTTGGTGACCTCGGTGCCGAAGTTGGTGCCGACCTGCTCGAACTTGCCGGGCGCCTGCTTCCACTTGGCGACGGCCTCGCTGAGCGGGGTGAGGTCGGCGTGCCGTACGTCCGGGTAGCTGAGCCGTTCGCTCATGAGCGGGCGCCCTCGCCTGCGCGGCTCACCTCGTGGGCGCGCTTGTGGTCCTCGGTGGTGAAGCTGTCGGCGGCCGTGCGCAGGGCCGCCGCGGTGTGGGTGAACTGCTGCCTGGCGTGGGCCATCTGGTCCTTCCAGCGCTCCTGGAAGGTGGCGATGGCGGCGTCGGTCAAGAAGCCCTTGAGGCTGCCGGTGATCTGCCCGGTCTCCCGCGTCACCTCGTCGTCGGCCTTCATGAACTGGCCCCGTACGGTCTCGGCCCGTCCCGCTCTGGTACGCAGCAGTGGCGCGGTGACATGGAGCTTCTTGTGCCTGCCCCCGGGGCCACCGCCGCTCCCGCCCGTGCCGCAGGAGCCGGAGCCGCCCGCGCCCGCGAGGCGCATGAAGGTGGACTCCTCCGGCACATACGCGGCCTTGAGCCCTGCCCACTCCTGCTCGAAAGACACCATGACCTCCCCCGGTCCTACTGCTGTTGGCGCGCAGCCGAATCTATGCGCCGAGGGGAAACATCAGGTGATCAATCAGCGTGGCGGAGCTGTCCGGCTCGGGCCCGGTAGGCATCCTGACCGCTCAGTGAGGTGAACGCGCCGTCAACGAGGTGAACGCGTGGTGCGCACGTAGAAGTCGCTGCCGTCGATGGTCGCCACCTTCTCGTAGTGGCGGCCGATGTGCCGCCGCAGGGTGGGCATGCGCTCGGTGCCGTAGTTCTTGTCGCGTGAGTCGTCGACGATCAGCTCGGGCGGACGGTGCCGCAGCTCGCGCCGGAAGTGCGGCCAGGCGCCCGTCATCGCGTACTTCTCCCCCACCCGCGCCCCGTCGCGGCCCCCGCTGAAGTTGGTGAGGAAACCGGCGGTCAGATAGCGCGAGGCGGGGGCGCGCTCGGCCAGCCAGTACCCCTCCGGGTGCATGCCCCACAGCAGCACCCGGTCGTCCCGTCCGGTGTACGCGCGCACCGTGTCGGCGACCCGGTGGGCGTGATCGAGTTCGGTACGGCTGGCGGTGAAGCCCCAGCCGACATAGGCGCAGGCGAGGAACGCGGTGGCCGTCAGCGCCGCTGTCGCGGCCCGCGCGCCGACCTCGTGCAGCGCGGCGGCGCCCAGCAGGGCGAGCGCGGGGACGAGCTGGAGGAAGTAGTGGCCGAAGAACTGGAGCCCCACCATGGCCGCCGCCAGCGAGGCCGCCAGCCACAGCCACAGGTCCGCGGCGTTCGAGAGGCGGCGCGCGCGTCCTCGGGAGAAGACGACGGAGACCAGCGCGATCAGCAGCGGCAAGAACGCCAGCGTCAGCAGTCCGAGCCCGCCGAGCGCGCGCAGCAGCGGGTTCAGGCCCGCTCCGTCGGCGGAGAGGTAGGAGCCGGAGCCGGTGGCGATCCAGTACACGAACCGTCCTGGCCCGAACGCGAGAGCGGCGCTCGCGACCGGGAGCACCGCTCCGGCGGTCAGCCGCGCGAAGGCGCCCCAGCCCGCGCGCGTCTGCCACCACAGCAGCAAGACCGGCAGCAGCACGGCGCCGCCGGTCTGCTTGGAGAGCACCGCTCCGGCGAGGGCGAGCCCCGCGCCCGCCCACCGCGCGCGCTCCGCGCACCAGATCGCCGCCACGGTCCACGGCAGCATGAACACCTCGAACGTGGCGGCCTGGGTGTCCTCCGGAACGAGCCCCACCGACAGCAGGACGTAGCAGATGCCGGCGCGCCAGGCCGCGCGCTCGCCCCAGCGGCGGAACGCGATCGAGGCGACGAGCCCGGCCCCCACCAGCACGGCCACCAGCGCCGCCACCCGCACCGGCCACAGCGAGTGGCCCCCGAAGAGGCTGAAGGCTCCTTGGTAGAGCCAGGGCACGAGGGGTGGTTTGCGGTCCACGACGGTGTCGTAGAGGACGCCACCGTCGGCGAGTTGGCGTGCCTGGGTGGCGAGGAAGCCCTCGTCGGGGTTCCAGAGGGTTCGGGTGAAGGAGGGAAGGCGGGTGAGGACGGTGATGAGGGCGAGGACGGGGAAGAGCCGCGTCCAGAAGGCGGGGATCCCCGCGTGGTCCGGCGCCGTGTCGGCCGCGCGGGGCCGCGGTGACGGAATCCGGGCTTCCCTTTTACCCGGTGCGTGGCGCTCGGCGGAGGACTGCGACATACGCCCCAACCTAGCGGTCGACCCCACACGATGGGCCTCGGCCCCGGGTCCGGCCCTCAAGTGCCGGACGGGCTGATTTCAGCCTGTCCGGGACTTGAGGACGAGCGCGAGCGATCAACGCACGACGGCGCGGAACTCGCCCACGAACAGCAACGGACAACAGCGAGGGCGCCCCTCAAAAGCGGTCAATCGCGGGCCACTTGGGCCCGCTCCGCGTCGAAGCGGCCGTCGAGGCGGGCGACCAGGCCCGTGACCTGGCGGGCGATGTCCGGAGCCGTGAGGCCGATCTCGGTCATGATTTCCTGCCTGGTCGCGTGGTCCAGGAACCGCTCGGGGATGCCGAAGTCACGCAGCGGCACGTCCACGCCCGCGTCGCGCAGGGCTTGGGCGACCGCCGAGCCGACGCCGCCGGCGCGGCTGTTGTCCTCGACGGTGACCACGACGCGGTGCTGCTCGGCCAGCGGCGGCAGCGACTCGTCGACGGGCTTGACCCAGCGCGGGTCCACGACGGTGGCCGAAATCCCCTGCTTGTCGAGCAGGTCGGCGATCTCCAGGCACATCGGTGCCAGCGCGCCCACGGAGACGAGCAGCACGTCCGGCCGCCGCACCTCGGCGGCCGGCTCGCGCAGCACATCCATGCCGCCGACGCGCCGCAGGGCGGGTACGGCGGGGCCGACGGCGCCCTTGGAGTAGCGCACCACGGTGGGGGCGTCGTCCACCTCGACGGCCTCGCGCAGCTGGGCGCGTACCTGGTCGGCGTCGCGCGGAGCTGCCAGCCGGAGGCCGGGCACGCACTGGAGGAGGGACATGTCCCACATACCGTTGTGCGAGGCGCCGTCCGAGCCGGTGATCCCGGCGCGGTCCAGCACGAAGGTGACCCCGCACTTGTGCAGCGCGACGTCCATCAGGAGCTGGTCGAAGGCGCGGTTGAGGAAGGTGGCGTAGACGGCGAAGACCGGATGCAGGCCACCGGTGGCGAGCCCGGCGGCGGAGACCGCTCCGTGCTGTTCGGCGATGCCCACGTCGTAGACCCGCTCGGGGAACTCCTGCGCGAAGGCGTGGAGTCCGACGGGCCGCATCATCGCGGCGGTGATGGCGACGATGTCCTCGCGCTCCCGCCCGAGCTTGACCATTTCCTCACCGAAGACCGAAGTCCAGTCGGCACCCGAGGACTTGACCGGCAGCCCGGTGTCGGGGTGGATGACCGGAACGGCGTGGAACTGGTCGGCCTCGTCCTGACGCGCGGGCTGGTAACCGCGGCCCTTCTCGGTGAGGCAGTGCACCAGCACGGGCCCGCCGAAGCGCTTGGCGCGCTGGAGCGCGGATTCGACGGCGGCGATGTCGTGGCCGTCGATGGGGCCGACGTACTTCAGGCCGAGGTCCTCGAACATGCCCTGCGGCGCGATGAAGTCCTTGAGGCCCTTCTTGGCGCCGTGCAGCGTCTCGTACAGCGGCCTGCCGACCACGGGGGTGCGGTTGAGCATGTCCTTGCCGCGGGCCAGGAAGCGCTCGTAGCCGTCGGTGGTGCGCAAGGTGGCCAGGTGGTTGGCGAGGCCGCCGATGGTGGGCGAGTAGGAGCGCTCGTTGTCGTTGACGACGATCACCAGCGGACGGTCCTTGGCCGCGGCGATGTTGTTCAACGCCTCCCAGGCCATACCACCGGTCAGCGCCCCGTCACCGATGACCGCCACCACATGGTCCCCGGCACCGCGCACCTCGTTGGCCTTGGCCAGACCGTCCGCCCAGCCCAGCACCGTGGAAGCGTGGGAATTCTCGATCACATCGTGCTCGGACTCCGCACGCGAGGGATAACCCGACAGCCCGCCCCTCGCCCGCAGCTTGGAGAAGTCCCGCCGCCCCGTCAGCAGCTTGTGGACATAGGACTGGTGCCCGGTGTCCCACAGGATGCGATCGGCCGGCGACTCGAAAACCCGGTGCAAAGCGATGGTCAGTTCGACCACGCCGAGGTTCGGACCCAGGTGGCCGCCGGTCTTGGCGACCGCGTCGACCAGGAAGGTGCGGATCTCCTCGGCCAGCGTCTCAAGCTGCTCCGGGCTGAGCCGGTCCAGATCGCGTGGTCCCCTGATGCCGGTCAGCAACGCCACCCGTACCTCCTTGCTTCAAGCGTGATCGAACGCTATCGAGCCGTCTTCACCGAACCGTGCCGATCCGTCGAGTCTAATGTTCCACCGGCGTCCGGGTTCACCGGTGGGTGCCATCTCAGTCACACGATTGCCCTCCCCTGCCCGGGAGCGCGACCCACGAGCAACGAGGGTACGGGTGTCCGGACCAGGTGCACCCGTTCGGTGACGCAGGAAGGGCCGTGGATTGCGGGCTTACGGCGAGCATGCTCGGATCTGGTACAGATGCCTATAAAACGGTCATCGATTTCGCCCGTTATGCCGGAAACATTCGAACGCTCAGGAGGTTCTATGCGGAACCGACTCACCCGCTTCATCGCGATCGCGGCCCTGTCCGCCGCGCCCCTCGCGATGACGTTGCCCACCGCACAGGCGCAGGACGCCGCCCCGGCCTCGGTCGCCGACGACAAGCCCGAGAAGTCGGAGAAGTCGGAGAAGAAGACAGCGAAGAAGACGGCCAAGAAGGAGAAGCCCGACCCCGCGTGGAAGGAGGCGTACGAGCGGCTGCACGAGCCGAGGGAGAAGTCCGAGCAGATCGAACTCGCGCGGGAACGCAAGCAGGCCGGGCGTTAACGGCCGTCGGGCCTGGGGCTGACGCCGTGCGTCAGCACCAGGCCCGACCGGTACGCCCCCTTCGGGGCTGTGTCATACATGCGGCTCCGCCGCGATGGGGATCCCCCCTGTTCTGGGGGGGGTACCTCCCTGCCCGAAGAGCTTGGGGGCGCAGTCGCACCCGCAGCCGCAGCCGCACGACGGAGCCTCTCCGCACTCCCCGCGGAGCGTCCGCACTCCCCTCGGAGCGCTTAGGCGCGGCCCGCCGTCTTCTGGGTCCTGCGCGAGACGGAGTCGATGACGACGGCCGCCAGCAGCACCGCGCCGGTGATCATGTCCCGGACGGCGGAGCCGGTGCCCAGCAGGGCCATGCCGGAGTTGATCGACTGGATGACGAGCGCGCCCAGCAGCGCCGACCAGGTCTTGCCGCGTCCGCCGAAGAGGCTGGTGCCTCCGATGACGGCGGCGGCGATGCAGTTCATCAGGAGGCTGCCGGCCCCGGAGGACTGGTTGGCCGCGTTGATCTGTGAGGCGAAGAACATGCCGCCGATCGCCGCCATGGTGCCGGCGAGGGAGTAGACGGTGATGCGGATCATGGGCACGTTGATGCCGGCCCGGCCCGCGGCCTCGCTGCTGCCGCCGACCGCGAAGACCTTGCGGCCGTAGCTGGTACGGCGCAGCACGAAGTCACCGATCACCACGACGCCGATGAAGATCACGACGGCGAGCGGCAGGCCCTTGTAGGAGTTGAAGACGAACGCCGCGGCGTAGGCGGGAACGGCGAGCACCACCGTGCGCAGCACGATCTCGCTGAGCGGCCTGCTGGGCACCCCGACGGCTTTGCGCCGGCGGGCGTCCAGCAGGGACAGGCCCAGGAAGGCCAGCACACAGACGGTGGCCAGACCCATGGCGGCGGCCTTGTCGGCGAAGTAGTGGTTGGTGAGCTGCGCCACCACACCGTCGTCGTCGAGGTTGATGGTGCCGCTGGGGCCCAGGATCTGGAGCATCAGCCCGTTCCAGCCCAGCAGGCCGGCCAGGGTCACCACGAAGGCGGGTACGCCGATCCTCGCGAAGAAGAAGCCGTGCACGGCGCCCGCGGCCATCCCGGTGAGGATGGCGAGGACCAGTGCGAGGACCTCGTTCATGCCGTGGTTGATGTTGAGAACGGCCAGTACGGCGGCCGACATGCCGCTGACCGACCCGACGGACAGGTCGATCTCGCCGAGGATCAGTACGAAGACGATGCCGACGGCGATCAGTCCGGTCCCGGCGCTCTGGATGAACAGGTCGCTGAGGTTGTTGGCGCTCAGGAACGCCGAGTCCTGGAGCTGGAAGACGATCGCGATGACGATCAGCCCGACGATGACGGGTATGGAGCCCAGCTCGCCGGTGCGCAGCCTGCGCAGCAGGTCGTTCGCGTAGCCCTTGAAACCCTCCTGGCGCACCAGCAGGCGGGGGTCGACGGCAGTGACGGCGCCGGGCGCGGCGCCCTGGTTGCCACTGGCTGCCCCGTCCTCCGGAGCTGGATTCTCGTCGGCCTTCTCGGCCTTCTCGGTCTTTGCGGCCTTGACGGCCTTCTCGGCCTTGTCAGTCCTGACGGCCTCGTCGGCGTTCTCGTCCGCCGTGCCGACGGCGGTGCCCTCGTCGGGGGACTGGGCGCCTTCGTTGCCGTCGGTAGGAGTCCCGGTGGTCACTTCTCCACCTCCGTGATGCGGGCCTCGCGGCGGGTGACGACGTTGTCGGTGGCGCCGGTGATGGCCGAGACGATGTCTTCCTGGGTGGTCTCGCTCACCTTGAAGGTGCCGTTGTTGCGGCCGAGGCGGAGCACCGCGACCCGGTCGCTGACGGCCCTGACCTCGGCCATGTTGTGGCTGATGAGGATGACGCCGAGGTCCCGCTCGCACAGCCGCTCGACCAGGTCGAGGACCTGTGCGGTCTGCTCGACGCCGAGTGCGGCGGTGGGCTCGTCGAGGATGACGACGCGGGGCTCGCCCAGCAGCGAGCGGGCGATGGCGACGGTCTGCCGCTGTCCTCCGGACAGCGAGGCGACCGGGATGCGGACGCTGGGTATGCGGATGGAGAGCGTGGAGAGCAGCTCGCGGGCGCGGCGCTCCATCTCGATCTCGTCAAGGACACCGCGCGACTTGATCTCGTTGCCGAGGAAGAGGTTGCCGACGACGTCGAGGTTGTCGCACAGCGCGAGGTCCTGGTAGACGGTCGCGATGCCGAGGTCCTGGGCGTCGTGCGGCCTGTCGATACGGACGGGCCTGCCGTCCCATTCGATGGTGCCCTCGTCGGCGGGGCCGACGCCGGCTATGGCTTTGACCAGGGTGGACTTTCCTGCGCCGTTGTCGCCTACGAGCGCGACGACCTCGCCGGGGTGGATCTCCAGCTCGACATCCGTCAGCGCCTGGACGGCGCCGAACCGCTTGGAGATCCCGCGCAACGCCAGCACGGGCGTAGCGGACACGTGAATCATCTCCTTCGCCGCCTGACCGATGTGCCCGGCGGAGGGGGGTGAGCGTGCCGGCGCCCCCGTCACGGCGGGGTGGAAGGGCGGGGGCGCCGGAGGATGGGACCGGGGGCTGGGCGGGCCCGGGGCGGGGCCGCTGCGCCCGGTGGGGCCGTGGCCGGGAAGGCCACGGCCGGGGGGACTACTTGATGGACGCCTTGTCGCAGGCGTCCTTGAACTTGGCGGTGCAGATCTCCTTGGCCGTGAAGAAGCCCGACTTGCCGACGTACTTCTTGATGTCGTCCTTGACCAGCGGCAGCGGCGTGACGATCTTCGTCGGCACGGCCTTCTCCGACTCGCTGTCGGTCTTGGAGGTGGCGATGTCGTCGAGCTTCTCGCCGCGCGCCAGGGCGACGGCGAACTCGGCCGCCGCGGAGGTCTCGGGCACGTACGGCTTGTAGACGCTCATGAACTGCTCGCCCTTCAGGATGCGCTGTACGGCGTTGAGTTCAGCGTCCTGGCCGGTGACCGGGGGCATCTCGTCCTTGCTGTATCCGGCGCCCTTGAGGGCCGTGATGATGCCGCCGGCCATGCCGTCGTTGGCGGAGTAGACACCGGCGATCTTGCCCTTGCCGAGGGAGGAGATGGCGCCCTTCATGTTCTCGTTGGCGTTCTCCGGCTTCCACTCCTTGGTGTCGTACTCCTTGCCGACCTTCACCTTGCCGTCGAGGACGGAGTGGGCGCCGTCCTTGTACATCTTGGCGTTGGGGTCGGTCACGGAGCCGTTCATCATGACGATCTTGCCCTTGTCGGCCTTGTCGCCCATCTCCTTGAGGAGGGAGGTGGCCTGGATCTTGCCGACCCGGGGGTTGTCGACCGAGGTGTACGCCTTGATGGGGCCCTCGGCGAGGCGGTCGTAGGCGACGACGGGGATGTCACGGTCGTCGGCCTTCTTGACCGAGCTGGATATGGACTTGGCGTCCACGGCGTCCACGATCAGCGCGTCGACCTTCTTGGTGATCATCGTGTCGACCTGCTGCTGCTGGAGGTTGGCGTCCTGCTTGGCGTTGGAGTAAAGGATCTTGGTGTCCTTGCCCGCCAGCTCCTTGATCTTCTTCTCCAGCAGCGGCTTGTCGAAGCGCTCGTAGCGCGCCGTCTGGTTCTCGGGGAGCAGGAGGCCGATGGTCAGCGGCCCCTTCTTGTCCTTCTTGCTGTCCCCTTTGTCACCGGCTTCGTCCGCGCTGCCACAGGCGGCCGTGACAAGGGCGAGCGAGAGCGTGACGGTGCCGAACACGATGCCGCGCAGTGCTGCGTGCATGGACTACCTCCCTGACGGGGCCGCGCCGTCGCGACCGAGGTAGCCGGAAGTCAACTCTCAAGCGATCCTTCGGTCAATAAGTAAATCCTTAACGAGATGGCAACGATGCCATTCGTTACGGCAATGAACACAGCAAGGTGTGACATGCCGCCGTAACCCCGGCGTTCGAAAGCGTCAGAGGACGGCAGCCGCCGTGGCGTCCAGCAAGGTGGCGTCACCCATCTCGTTGAGCACCAGCGCGAGCGCGCCCAACACCTCGGCGCGGCTGCCCAGTTCGCCGGGGAGGACCTTCAACTGGCGGGCCGCGCTGGGGATGGAGTAGCGCGCCACCGAGTCCCGCACGGGATCCAGCACCAGGTCCCCGGCCTCGGCCAGGTCGCCGCCGAGCACGACACGGGAGGGGTTGAGGAGGTTGCAGAGGCTGGCGACACCGCTGCCGATGTGCCGCCCGATGTCGGCGACCACCCGGCGGCAGCCCGGGTCGCCCTCGCCCGCCAGCCGCACCACGCGGGCCATGGTCAGATCGGTGCCGTGGCTGGAGTGCAGCAGCGGCAGCACGTAGCGGGCGGCCGTGAAGGTCTCCAGGCAGCCGCGGTTTCCGCAGCGGCAGACCGGGCCCGACTCGTCCAGGGTGATGTGGCCGATCTCGCCGGCCGTGCCGCCCGGGCCCCGGTAGATCTGGCCGTTGATCACGAGTCCGGCGCCCACGCCGCTGGCGACCTTGATGTAGGCGAGGTCCTCGGCGCCGTGGCCCGCGCCCCAGACCTGCTCGCCGAGGGCTCCGAGGTTGGCGTCGTTGTCGACGTAGACGGGCACGCCCGTCCGGGCGGCCAGCTCGTCGCGCGGGTTGGTGCCCGCCCAGCCCGGCAGGATCGCGGTGGAGCCGAGCACGCCGGTGCCGATGTCGATGGGACCCGGCACGCCCAGGCCGATGCCGATGACCTTGGCGGGGCTGATGCCGCTCTCGCTGACCAGCCGGTGCACCAGGCGCTCGGCCCGGTCGAAGCCCTGGTCGGCCGAGGCGTCGACGTCGATGGGCTCCGCGTCCTCGGCCAGCACCTTGTGGGCGAGGTTGCCCACGGCCACC
Organism: Streptomyces sp. NBC_01775; assembly: GCF_035917675.1. NCBI lineage: Bacteria > Bacillati > Actinomycetota > Actinomycetes > Kitasatosporales > Streptomycetaceae > Streptomyces > Streptomyces sp. NBC_01775. The sequence goes on from NZ_CP109104.1 coordinate 2,332,230, forward strand.
CGCAGGTGGGAGTGGCCGAAGTCGACGCCGACGACGATCCCGGCGTCGGCGCTGAGCGCGACCGCGCGGGCCCTGCGCCCGCCGGAGGAGGTGGGCGTGACCTCGACCGTCCCGGCGTCCTTCAGCTCCCGCACGATGTTGGAGACGGTCGCGGCCGACAGCCCCGTCGTCCTGGCGATCTCCGCCTGGGTGAGCGAGCCCGCCATTCGTACGGCACGCACGACCCGCTCGAGGTTCGCCCGGTGCAGCGAGGACTGCGATCCCGGAGTCTCCACCACTGTTCACTCCCCGCTTGTCTCCAACATCTGAACTCTAAGCAGAGCCCCAGCGGTTCCCCCCGTCAAGTCCTTGAGCACAGCTGGGCGGGGCGGGCGCTCGTTTGTGTCGGCATTCTACGGAGGTGAGCGGGCATGACGTGACGGGTCCCCGGCCTTGGCCGGGGACCCGCGCGGACTCGCTGTCTACGTCACTTCACGGAACCGGCGGTCAGTCCGGAGACCACGTGCCGCTCGATGAAGGCGAACAGGACGATCACCGGGACGATCGCGACGACGGAGGCGGCGAACAGGTAGTTCCACTGCACGTTGTAGGCACCGATGAAATTGTTGATGCCCACGGTCAGCGGCTGTTTGTCGGGCTCCGTGGAGAGCGTCAGCCCCATCACGAACTCGTTCCACGACGTGATGAAGGTGAAGATCACCGCGGTGACGACGCCCGGCAGTGCCAGCGGCAGCGTGACCTTGATCATCGCTCCGAAGCGGCTGAGGCCGTCGACCATGGCGGCCTCCTCCAGCTCCGGGGGGATCGACCCGATGTAGGCGGTCAGGATCCAGACGGCGAAGGCGAGGTTGAACGCGGCGTTGCACAGGATCAGCGTCCAGACCGAGTTGAGCATCTCCAGCTGGTGGAACTCGCGGTACAGGCCCACCAGCAGGGACGTCGGCTGGAACATCTGGGTGACCAGCACCAGCAGCAGGAACAGCTTCCTGCCCCGGTAGCGCATCCGCGCCGTGTAGTAGGCGGCGGGCAGCGAGACCAGCAGCACCAGCACCGTGGCACCGGCCGCGACCAGCAACGTCACCTGGAGATTGTCGCCGAGCGACGACTCCTTCCAGACGTCGATGAGGTTCGACCACTCCAGCTTGCTCGGCAGATACGTGCGGTCCCGCAGCTCGTTCGCCGGCCGGAGCGCGGTGATGATCATTTCGAGGTACGGCGCCAGGAAGACGGCGGCGAGCAGCCAGGCGGAGGCGGCGATGACGACAGTGCGCGGCCTGAAGGTCCGCTTCGGTGGCCGGACGGTCCGGGCGCTCGGGGTTGCGGTCGTCATCAATCCTCCTTGTTCCATCGGCTGACCTTCAAGAAGATCAGCACCAGCACCACGACCATCGCGAAGTTGACCACGGACATCGCCCCGGACTCGCCGATGTCCGTCTCCTTCAGCTTGTACATGAACACCGTGCTGGTCGCGGTGTCGCTCCCCGGTCCGCCCTGCGTCATGGACCAGATGATGGGGAAGGAGTTGAAGACGTTGATGAGGTTGATGACCACGCCGACCAGGAAGGCCGGGCGCAGCAGCGGGAGCGTGATCCCCCGGTAGGTCTGCCAGGCACCGGCGCCGTCGATCCGCGCCGCCTCGTACACCTCACCGGGGATGGTCTGGAGACCGGCCAGCAGGGTGTAGGTGGTGAAGGGCAGCGAGACGAAGACGGCGACAAACATCATCCACGGCCAGGCGGTGCCCGGAGTGCCGAGCCAGTCCTTGGACTTGTCGATGATGCCGAGGTCGATCATCACGGTGTTGAGGACGCCCGCAGTACTGTTGAGCATCCACTTGAAGCCGATGGCCGTCATCAGCACGGACGCGGCCCAGGGGGCGATGAGCGCCCATCTGGTGACGTTGCGGCCGGGGAAGCGCTGGTTGAAGAGCTGGGCGAGGCCCAGCGAGAGCAGCATGGTGACGCCGACGACCACGACGGTCCACAGCACCGTCCAGATCAGTACATGGCCGAAGTCGGTCTCGTCGAACAGCTTCTTGAACTTGTCCGTACCGGCCGAGCCGCGGACGACACCCGCGATGCTGATGTTCAGGAACGAGGTCCTGATCAGCTCGAAGACGGGCCAGATGACCACGCCCAGGATCAGCAGGACGACAGGGGCAATCCAGGGAAGCGGGCCCAGCCGGGCCAGGCCGCTCTTACGGCCTGGCCGGGCGGGGAGCCCACCCCGTACCCGGCCCCTGCTGGCCGGGGACGGTGGGGCCTTCATTGACACAAGGACTCCTTGCGATGCGGAAGTGCGTCGGACCAGTCAGCGGCCTACTTGTTCGAGGCCGCTTCTTCCGCCTTCTTCTGCAGGTCGCCGAGGATCTTCTTCGGGTCCTCCTGGACGGCCTTGCCACCGGTCTTCTTCATCTCGGCCGAGACGACGTCCCAGGCCGGGTCGCCGAGCGGGTAGAACTTCGCGTTCGGCAGCTCCTTGAAGAAGGGCTCCAGGTCCTTGTGCTTCCCGCTGGACTGCATGTCCTGGAGGGTGTCCTTGGTAACCGGCATGAAGTTGTACATCTCGTCGAACTTCTTCATCTTCTTGGAGTAGGTGAAGTCGAGGAACTTCTTGACCTGCTCCTTCTTGCCGCCGTCCTTGAAGGCCATCATCCAGTCGGCGACGCCGAGGGTGGACTTCAGCGGGCCGTTCTTGCCCGGGATGGTGGTGACGCCGTAGTCGACCTTGCCCTCCTTGGCCATCGAGACCAGGCTCGGGTGGCCGTTGAGCATGCCCGCCTTGCCGGCGGCGAAGTCCCCGAAGGCGGTCTTGCGGTCCGTGGTGGCCGGGTTGTCGTAGGTGAGCTTGGGCTTCACCAGGTTGTCCTGGAGCCACTTGAAGGTCTCGACGTTGGCCTTGCTGTCGACCGTGTACTTGCCGCCGCTGTCGGTGAAGCCCCCGCCGTTGCCCATCTCCCAGATCATGGACTCGCCCTGGGTCTCCTCGGGGCCGAGGGGGAGGGCGTAGGGGGTGTCGGCGGCCTTGGACGACTTGATCTTCTTCGCGGCGTCGGCCACCTCGTCCCAGGTCTTGGGCGGTGACTTGATGCCGGCCTTCTTGAAGACCTTCTTGTTGTAGAAGAGCACGCGGGTGGAGGAGACCCACGGGATGCCGTACTGGGTGCCGTCCACCTCGCCGGCCTTGGCGAACGAGCCGATGAGGTTGCCGCGCGTCTTGGGTGACATCACCTCGTCGGCCTTGTAGAGCAGGTCGTCGGCCACCTTGTCGGCGTAGCCGCCGGTCTGGAGCAGGTCCGGAACGTTTCCGCTCTGGATCATCGTCTTGACCTGCTTGTCGATCTCGTTCCAGTTGATGACCTGGACGTCGACCTTGATGCCCTTGTTCTTCTTCTCGAAGTCCTTGGCGACATCGTTCCAGTAGATCTTGGAAGCGTTCGAGGCCTTGTCGCCGTAGTCGGCGGCAACCAGCTTGATGGTGTTCTTGTCGCCCGAGTCCCCGCTGTCACCGCCGCAGGCCGTAGCGCCCAGTGCCATGGCGAGCGCTGCGGCGCCGGCCGCCACTGCTCTTCTGTTCATGTTGCTCAACCCTTCGACATCGGTGTCGACTTGCCCGCAAGTGCAGCCCCCGAGCGCCCTCGCGAGATGATCCTCGCGGCGCTGTGGCGCAGAGACTACTCACGGCACTTTCAGCCGCAACAGGTCTAGGCCACTTTCGTGGCCAAGCTGAAATGACCCCTGATCGCGACTATTTGAGAGCCCCCGCTGTGAGCCCCGCCTGCACCTGGCGCTGGAAGACCGCGTAGACCACGAGCACCGGCGCCATGGCGATGGTCAGCCCCGCGAACAGGGCCCCCCAGTCCCCCCGGTAGCCCTGCGCCACGGCGAGCGAGGCGAGGCCCTGGGGGAGGACGTAGTTGTCCTCGTTCTCGCTGTTGAGCAGCAGCGGCAGCAGGTACTGGTTCCACTGGCCGAGGAAGTTGAAGATGCCGATGCTGATCAGTCCCGGCTTGGCCATCGGCAGCATGATCTGGAAGAACGTCCGGGTGTGCGAGGCCCCGTCGACCATCGCCGCCTCCTGGACGCCGCTGGGCAGCGTGCGGAAGAAGGAGGTCAGGAAGAAGGTGGTGAAGGGCAGCGAGTAGGCGATGTACGCGATCATCAGACCCGGCCGGGTGTCCAGCAGCCCGAAGTTGTCCATCATCTTGAACAGCGGGATCAGAGCCAGAATAACGGGAAACATCATGCCGCCCGCGAACAGCAGGAAGATGAACCGGTTCCCCACGAACGTGAAGCGCGCGATGACGTACGCCGCCATCGAGCCCAGCAGCATCGTGCCGGTGAGCGAACCCAGCAGGATCATCACGGAGTTGAGCGCGTAGCGCCCGATCTTCGCCTCCGTCCACGCGTGGCTGAAGTTCTCCCAGCGCAGCGAGTCGGGGAGGCCCATGGGGTCGCTGAGGATGTCGCCCGAGGCCCGGAAGGCGGTGATCGCGATCCAGACCAGCGGGCCGGCCGCCAGTACGACCCACACGACGAGAAAGGCGTGCGAGAAGACGTTCAAGGTGGCGCCCTCGGACACCTTGCCGGGGCCGCTCCCCCGCTGCGCTGCGCCCTCGGAGGGAGTGCCGCCGTCGGCGGGGGCCGTGGTCGAGGCTGTGGTCATGATGTGGCTCCCGCTGTCTCAGTATTCGATCCGGTCGCGGTTCCCGAGCCTCATGATGATCAACGAGAAGATCACGCTCAGGACGAGGAGGACGACGCCGATGGAGGTGGCGTAGCCGAACTGCCCCTCCTGGAACTCCTTGTAGAGGTACACCGGCAGGACGTTCAACGGGTGATCCAGCCCGACCATGACCTGGACGACCGCGAACGAGTCGAGCGCCTGGATCCCCATGTACACCCAGCCGGTGCGCACGGTGTCCCAGATCAGCGGCAGCGTCACCTGGAAGAAGGTCTTGGCACGGCCGGCCCCGTCCAGCAGCGCCGCCTCGTAGATGTCCTTGGGTATGGACCCCATCGCCGCGGAGAAGAGCACCACGTAGAAGCCGACGAAGCTCCAGCACAGCACGACGAGAACGGCGAAGAGCGCCAGCTTGTAGTCCCCGCCCAGCCAGGACTGCTCGGCGCTGTCGAGTCCGACCGCGCCGAGCACCCCGTTCAGCAGTCCGGCCCGGGTGTTGAAGACCCGCCCCCACACCACCGCGATGATGGCGATGGACAGGACCTGCGGGAAGAAGTAGACGACCTTGTAGAACGAGGAGCCCGCCACACCCGCGATGGCCTGGCCCTTCCGGTGCCGGCCGCCCGCGGTGATCATGAAGGCGAAGAAGACGCCCAGCGCAAGCGTGACGAGCGGAGCGAGGAGGAGGAGCAGGAAACTACTGCGCGCCGAGGTCCAGAACCGCTCGTCGTTCCACATCTTGACGTAGTTGTCGAACCCGATGAAATTCTGCCCCGCGCCGCCGGTCCAGTCCGTGAACGAGAAGAAGATCGCCTGGATGAAGGGCCAGATGACGAATATCGCGTAGAACAGCAGCGGGAGGGACAAGAACCCCACGATGAAACGGTACCGGTCCACGGTGCGGTACCGGCGGTCGTACCGCACCCGCGCGGGAGTGAACCGGGGCGGTATGAGAACCGAGACGATCAACAGAACCCACTGCACCAGCGGGTTCCTCTTCCGGGGGGCGCCGCCCTTTTTCTTGGACGGAGATTCCCCCGCCGGCACTTGAGTCTTCACACCGCTCCGATTCCGCCCGCGCCGATCATTCCGTGTGGCTGATCGTTCCCGTGTCTCAGGACTTCTTGATCTTCTGGATGTCGGGGTCCTTGGCGACCCGGTCCGCGCCCTTCTGCATGGCGTTCATGGCGTCCTTGGCGGACGCCTCACCGGTCATGAACGTGCGCATGGCCCCGTTGAAGTCCTGCTCGAACAGCTCGGGGTACCACTCCTTGAAGAACGCGATAACAATGTTCTTCCCGGCGGCCTTGAGGGCTTTCTGCGAGCTTGCGACGCCCGGCGGCAGGTCCATTCCGTCGATCGCGCCCCTGACGGCGGGAATCGCGGAGACCTCCTTGAAGAAGTTGCGGGTCGACTCCTTGCTGTAGAACATCCGCAGCCACTCCAAGCCCCCCTGGAGGTTCTTGGCCTTGGCGGGGACCACGAACGGCTCACCGGGCGGGGAGAAGAGCGTGCCGAAGGGCATGGCGTCGCCCTTGTCGAGCGAGGGCGTCGCACCGACAGTCATGCGGAAGCCCTTGGGCGTGGTGTCCTTGGCCTCGTTCTCCACCCAGGAGCCGTCGGGTACGAAGACGCACTTGCCCTTCGTCCAGGCGGTCTGCATCTCGACGTGGCCCTGCTGGCTGTCGAAGCCGCCCAGGACGTACTTCTTGGCGACCACTTCCTCCCACGCCTCGAAGACGGACTTCACCGCGTCGCTCTTCCAGGCGTTCGGCTCCAGGTTGTCCATCGCCTCGATGGCCTTGCGCCCGCCTACCTGGGCGAACATGGCGAACATGGTGAAGAACATGTAGCGGGGGTGGCCGCCGGGGTACGCCCAGCCGTGGAGGCCCTTCGACTTCGCCTTCTTGCACAGGGCGAGCATCTCGTCCCAGGTCTTCGGATATTCGGTCTCCAGCGTCTCCTCCAGCATCTTGGCGGAGTACCAGTTGCCGTAGACCGTCGTGGAGATGTTGAGCTGGTAGCAGCCGTCGGTGCCGAACCGGCCCATGTCCTCCATGCCGGGGATCAGGGTGTCGCGGACGGTGATGGAGGGGTCGTCCCAGGAGGGGGCGTCCAGCAGCTCGGTGAGGTCGGCGACCTGCTTGTTCTTCACCAGCTTGCCGATGTCCATGTTGTCGTCGCCCGAGTTGTTGACGACGTCCGGCGGGTCACCCTTGACGATGCGCGGGCGCACCAGGGTGGAAATCTTCTCGGTGGCCTTCTGGTTCGGCTTGGCCTTGGGATAGCGCTTCTCGTACATGTCGGTGACGAACTGCGCGTACTTGTCCTTGTAGCCGCCCTTGAAGATATAAACCTGAAGGGCCGCGTCCTCTTTCACCGCCAGCGGATTCTTCTTCGTTTTCTTGCCCTTTTCGGCCTTGTCGTCGTCCCCGCCGCTGCTGGCGCAGGAGGTGAGTGCGCCGATCGCGGGTACCGCGAAAAGACCGGCCGCGGTGGCCTTCTTCATCACATCACGACGGTTGACGCTGGTGGATCCCATGCTCAAGTCCTCGCCTTCTCCAGGACTCAGGCGGTGTACCGGTCTCCCGTCAACTCGCCACTGGCGAAGGGCCCGACACCGCGGGTCAGTTGAAGCTAGTGCCGTGACCGGCAATGTTCGCCCGGAAGGAGCGTCGTCCGGTGCGTGCGATCGCAAGGCGGCCGGAAGTCCTTGTAGCGGAGCTACCAGGGCTTTTGACCAACGCGGCGAGCGTGCTGGGCGGCGCGACAGGGCAAAGCTTGCCGGGAGGGGCACTAGGTCGTGCAGGCCGTACGGGTGGTGCGCCAGTGAAACGGCCCCGCGCGCGCGGTTACCGTTCGAGGTGCGGACAGGTATAGTCCACTCCTCGCCAACGGGGCAAGATCGAAAGCGTTTCCACCCGCCATCTTTCCCGAGTTGAGACCTCTGCGGCTTCACACCTCTTCCGCACCCTTGACACCAATGAGCCCAGGTACATTACTGAGCTCTGTAATTCACACGCTGACAACGTTGTCTGCCTGCTGAGGGGTCCGCGTGCCACGCAGAGATCTGTCCCGCTTCAGACCGTTGCGGCGGGGCGCCAGACGCCCCGCCGTCGTCGTGATCCTGGCCCTCCTGGCCGCCACGGCGGCACAGTCCACCGCCACCGGCGCCCCGGACCCGGGGACCGGCCCGAAGGCCGGGGACTTCGCCTCCTCCTTCGAGGCGGACGATCCGCCGCCCGACTGGCTCGACACCGTCGAGACCGGCCCAGACGGCAAGCCCCGCGCCGATGGCGTCACCCCCCAAGACGCCCCCGGCGCACCCGGCATGACGACCCGTCCGGGCGACGGGCCCGCCTCCTCCCCCACCGCCAAGACCGGCGCGGGCTTCACCGGCAAGCACGCGCTGCGCTACGCGGGCAGCCACACGGCGCCGGGCCGCGGCTACGCGTACAACAAGGTCTTCGACGTCGACCTGCCCGTCGTCCGCGACACCGTGCTCTCCTACCGGATCTTCCCGGAGATGAGCGGCGAGGACCGCTCCTACTCGGCGACCCACGCCGCCGTCGACCTCGTCTTCACCGACGGCACCTATCTGAGCGACCTGCGCGCCACCGACCAGCACGGTGTGCGGCTGAGCCCGCGCGGCCAGGGCGAGGGCAAGACGCTGCACGTCAACCAGTGGAACAACCGCGAGTCGCGGATCGGCGAGGTCGCCGAGGGCAGGACCGTCGACCGCGTCCTGGTCGGCTACGACGCGCCCAAGGGCTCCGCCGATGGCCCGCGCCCCTTCAGCGGCTGGATCGACGACGTCGAGGTCGCGCCTCAGCGCCCCGAGGCCCCCAAGGCGCACCTGGCCGACCACGTCGTCACCAATCGCGGCACCAACTCCAGCGGCGAGTTCTCCCGGGGGAACAACTTCCCCGCCACCGCCGTCCCGCACGGCTTCAACTTCTGGACGCCGGTGACCAACGCGGGCTCCAAGGACTGGCTGTACGAGTACGCGCGCAAGAATACCGACGACAACCCGCCAAACCTCCCCACCCTCCAGGCGTTCAGCGCCAGCCACGAGCCCAGCCCCTGGATGGGCGACCGGCAGACCTTCCAGGTCATGCCGTCGGCCGCCGAAGGCACCCCGGACCCCTCCCGCACGGCCCGCGCCCTGCCCTTCCGTCACTCGAAGGAGACGGCCAGGCCGCACCACTACGGGGTGACCTTCGAGAACGGGCTGCGCACCGAGATCGCGCCGACCGACCACGCGGCGATGATGCGCTTCACCTTCCCCAAGAACGACGCCAGCGTGATCTTCGACAACGTCGACGACAACGCGGGCCTCACCCTGGATGAGAAGCGGGGCATCGTCAGCGGCTACTCGGACGTCAAGAGCGGAGGGTCGACAGGCGCCACCCGGATGTTCGTCTACGCCGAGTTCGACGCGCCCACCACCGGCGGCGGCAAGCTCGAAGGCGGCGGCGGCAAGGACGCGACCGGCTATCTGCGCTTCGACGCGGGCGCCGACCGCACCGTCTCCATGCGCATCGCCACCTCGCTCCTCAGCGTCGGCCAGGCCAAGGCGAACCTGGGCGGCGAGATCCCCGCCGGCCGCTCGTTCGACCAGGTCAAGGACAAGGCGCGGGCCCAGTGGGACGACCTGCTGGACGTCATCGAGGTCGAGGGCGCCACCCCCGACCAGCTCACCACGCTCTACTCCAACCTCTACCGGCTCTACCTCTACCCCAACTCCGGGCACGAGAAGGTCGCCGGGAAGACGCGCTACGCCAGCCCCTTCTCCCCGGCGGAGAAACCGGACACCCCCACCGAGACCGGCTCGAAGATCGTCGACGGCGAGGTCTACGTCAACAACGGCTTCTGGGACACCTACCGCACCACCTGGCCCGCCTACTCCTTCCTCAGCCCCAAGCGGGCCGGGAAGATGGTCGACGGCTTCGTCCAGCAGTACAAGGACGGCGGCTGGATCTCCCGCTGGTCCTCGCCCGGCTACGCGGACCTGATGACGGGCACCTCCTCGGACGTGGCCTTCGCCGACGCGTACGCCAAGGGCGTGGACTTCGACACCAAGTCCGCGTACGACGCGGCGCTCAAGAACGCCACCGTCGCCCCGCCCTCCTCCGGCGTCGGCCGCAAGGGCATGAGCACCTCCCCCTTCCTGGGCTACACCAGCACGCAGACCAAGGAGGGCATGTCCTGGGCGCTGGAGGGCTATCTCAACGACTTCGGCATCGCCCGCATGGGCGAGGCGCTCTACAAGAAGACCGGTGAGCGGCGCTACAAGGAGGAGTCCGACTACTTCCTCGAGCGCGCCCAGAACTACGTACACCTCTACGACAAGAAGATCGGCTTCTTCCAGGGCCGCAACGAGAACGGCACCTGGCGGCTGAACCCCGACGCCTACGATCCGCGCGTGTGGGGCCACGACTACACCGAGACCAACGGCTGGAACTTCGCCTTCACCGCACCGCAGGACACCCGCGGCCTGGCCAACCTCTACGGCGGGCGCGCCGGGCTGGCCAAGAAGCTGGACAGCTACTTCGCCACCCCGGAGACAGCGGAGAAGAAGTACGCGGGCAGCTACGGCAACGTCATCCACGAGATGACCGAGGCGCGCGACGTGCGCATGGGCATGTACGGGCACAGCAACCAGCCCTCCCACCACATCGCCTACACCTACGACGCGGCAGGGCAGCCCTGGAAGACCCAGGAGAAGGTCCGCGAGGTCCTCTCCCGGCTCTACACCGGCAGCGAGATCGGCCAGGGCTACCCCGGCGACGAGGACAACGGGGAGATGTCCGCCTGGTACGTCTTCAGCTCGCTCGGCTTCTACCCCCTGGTCATGGGCTCGCCCGAATACGCCGTCGGCTCGCCCCTGTTCACCAAGGCGACGGTGCGTCTGGAGGGGGGCCGCGACCTGGTGATCAAGGCGCCGCGCAACAGCGCCAAGAACGTCTACGTCCAGGGGCTGAAGGTCAACGGCAAGACGTGGACCTCCACCGCGCTCCCCCACAAGCTCCTCGCCAAGGGCGGCACGCTGGAGTTCGACATGGGGCCGAAGCCCTCGAAGTGGGGCAGCGGGAAGAAGGCGGGGCCCACCTCGATCACCCGGGGCGACGCGGCGCCCTCGCCCCAGCGCGACGTCACCGAGCCGGACGGCTCCCCGCTGCTGGACAACACCTCCGGCACCGCAGCGGAGTTGACCCCGGCCCCGCTGACCGTTCGGAAGGGCGCCGAGGCCACCTCCTACACGCTCACCTCCGACGACCGCACCAAGGCCCCCGGCGGCTGGAAACTGGAGGGCTCCCACGACGGTGAGAGCTGGCGCACGGTCGACCGGCGGGCGGGAGAGACCTTCCGCTGGGACAAGCAGACCCGCGTCTTCGAGATCGACCGTCCCGGCCGCTACGAGCGGTACCGCCTCACCCCCGACAAGGAAGGCGCACGGCTCGCGGAGGTGGAACTCCTCGCCAGACCCTGACCCCCGCCCCTCCCTACGACGGCGCCCCGTCCCCGGATCAGCCCGGGGGCGGGGCGCCGTTCGTGCCGGGGGTCCGCCCCGAGACGGCCTCCTGGAGCGCTTGGCGGAAGGCCGCCACGGCCGGGTGGCGGCTGCCGCCACGGCGCACCGCGATGATCAGCTTGCGGTGGTGCTGGCCGTACGGCAGGTCGTGCAGCGGCAGGGTCGGCGGGAAGCCGTGCCACAGCAGGTCCGGCAGCATCGCGGCGGCGTGGCCCCGCTCCGCGAGCCGCAGGTGCAGCAGCAGATCGCTGGACTCGAAGCGCACGTCGGGCTCGAACCCCGCGTCCCGGCACAGCGTCGTCGCCCGGTGCCGGGCCGGCGTGCCCTCGGGTTCCATCACCCAGGGCCGGTCCGCCAGCGAACGCAACGCCTCCTGGGGGCTGTCCGAGGGCGAAAGGGCGGGGTGGGCCAGCCGCAGGGGGTCGTCGCAGAGCTCTTCCTGCTCCAGTTCGGCGGGGCGCGGGATGGGGCTTCCGGGGTACTCCTCGGACAGGACCATGTCGAAGTCGTGGGTGAGCAGCGCCGGGAGGGCCTCCTCCGGCTCCGCCTGGGTGACATGCACCCGCAGCCGCGGAAGAGTGTCCCGGACGGTGGTCAGCGCGGGGGGCAGCAGTGCGAGGGCCGCCGTCTGGAAGGAGGCGACGCGCAGCGTGCCGGAGACCTCGGTGAGGGAGAGCGCGAGTTCCGCCTCGGCCCGCTCCAGCCGCTCCAGCACGGCCTCCACATGCCCGACGAGGATCTCCGCCTGCGCGGTGAGCCGGACGCGCCGGCCCACGGGCTCCAGCAGCTTCACCCCCACCTCCCGCTCCAGCTGGGACAGCTGCTGGGAGACGGAGGAGGGGCTGTAGGCCAAGGCCGTGGCTACGGCCGCGAGGGTGCCGCGGAGCTTCAGCTCGCGCAGCAACCGCAGCCGGTGGAGGTCGAACATCCGGCATCTCCTCGCAAGCGATAGTTCAGATTTTCTGATGAGTATAGACCGAAAAGCTTTGCTGGACCGATGGGGAGTGGTGATCACAAGCTTGTCCCATGACCGAGACAAGCACCTCCCGCTCGCTGACCTGGTACGCACACCCCGCCGCGCGGAACTGGACCTGCGCGCCGGCCTCCGGCGAGGTTCAGGCGTTCCACTCCGGCCTGCCCGCCTACTCCCCCACCCCGCTGGCCGAACTCCCCCGGTTGGCCGAGGAGTTGGGGGTCGGACGGGTCTTGGCCAAGGACGAGTCGGCCCGGCTGGGGCTGCCTGCCTTCAAGGCGCTGGGCACCTCCTGGGCGGTGCACCGCATCCTCGCCGAGCGCGCCGACGGCGGGCGCGGGGCCGGCCCGCTGACGCTGGTCACGGCCACGGACGGCAACCACGGCAGGGCGCTGGCCCGGATGGCCCGCCTGTTCGGGCAGCGGGCCCACGTCTTCGTTCCCCGCGGGCTCCACCCGGCCGCCGTCTCCGCCATCGCCGCCGAAGGAGCGCGGGTCACCGTCGTCGACGGGCCCTACGACGACGCGGTACGGGCTGCCGCCGAGGCGGTCACCGCGCCGGACGCGGTCCTCGTCCAGGACGCGGGCCGGCCGGGCTACGAGCGGATTCCCGGCTGGATCGTTGAGGGCTACTCCACGCTCTTCACCGAGATCGACGCCCAGCTCGCCGCCACCGGCGCCGCCTCGCCCGGCCTCCTGGCCGTACCCGTCGGGGTGGGATCGCTGGCCCAGGCCGCCGTCACCCACTACCGCAGCCGCCCAGCCGACGGGCCACCCGCCGCCCTGCTGTCCGTCGAGCCCGAGGCGGCGCCCTGCGTCCTGGAGAGCCTCCACCGCCGGGAGGCGGTCAGCGTCACCACCGGCGAGACGGCCATGGCGGGGCTGAACTGCGGGATCCCGTCGCACCTCGCCTGGCCCCACCTGCGCGACGGCCTGGACGCGGCCGTGACCGTCACCGACGCCGAAAGCCGTACCGCGGCCCGTGACCTGGGCGCCCTCGGCGTTCCCGCGGGCCCCTGCGGCGCCGCCTCGCTCGCCGGTATCCGCGCCGCCCTCACCGGCCCCGACGCCGGCACCCGCCGCGCCGCGCTGGACCTCGGCCCGGAATCGACCGTCGTCCTGCTGAGCACCGAAGGCAACGCCGCCAACCCGCGCTTCCTGGATCCCCGGTCATGACCCTCGCCAAGCCCTGGCCGGCTCCGCACAGCGCGACGGGCCGCACCCCTTTCCCAGGGGTGCGGCCCGTCGGTGTGCGGGTTGCGGTGGCGCCGCCAGGCGTCAGGCGCGGATCAGGGAGCGGAGGACGTACTGGAGGATGCCGCCGTTGCGGTAGTAGTCGGCCTCGCCGGGGGTGTCGATGCGGACCTTGGCGTCGAACTCGACGCCACTGTCCGTCGTCACCTTGACGGTCCCGGGGATGCCACCGTCGTTCAGCGCGGTGACGCCCGAGATGGCGAAGGTCTCCTCGCCGCTCAGGCCCAGCTCCTCCGCCGAGGCGCCCTCGGGGAACTGGAGCGGGAGGACGCCCATGCCGATGAGGTTCGATCGGTGGATGCGCTCGTAGGACTCGGCGATGACGGCGCGCACGCCCAGCAGCGCGGTGCCCTTGGCCGCCCAGTCGCGGGAGGAGCCGGAGCCGTACTCCTTGCCCGCGAGGATGACCAGCGGGGTGCCCTGCGCCTGGTAGTTCTGCGAGGCGTCGTAGATGAAGGAGACCGGGCCGCCCTCCTGCGTGAAGTCACGCGTGAAGCCGCCCTCGGTGCCGGGTGCGATCTGGTTGCGCAGCCGGATGTTGGCGAAGGTGCCGCGGATCATGACCTCGTGGTTGCCGCGGCGCGAGCCGTAGGAGTTGAAGTCGCGGCGCTCGACACCGTGCGAGGTGAGGTACTTGCCCGCCGGGGTGTCGGCCTTGATGGCACCGGCCGGGGAGATGTGGTCGGTGGTGACCGAGTCGCCCAGCTTGGCGAGCACGCGGGCGCCGGAGATGTCGGTGACCGGCGCCGGGTCCATGCCCATGCCGTCGAAGTACGGGGGCTTGCGGACGTAGGTGGACCCCGCGTCCCACTCGAAGGTGTTGCCGGTCGGGATCGGCAGGGCCTGCCACTGGGCGTCGCCGGCGAAGACGTCGGCGTAGTCCTTGGTGAACATCTCCTGGCCGATGGCGGAGGCGACGACCTCCTCGATCTCCTGCTCGGAGGGCCACAGGTCCTCCAGGTAGACCGGGTTGCCCTCCTGGTCGATGCCGAGCGCCTCGGTGGTGATGTCCACCTTCATGGAGCCGGCGATCGCGTAGGCGACGACCAGCGGCGGGGACGCCAGGTAGTTCATCTTGACGTCGGGGTTGATCCGGCCCTCGAAGTTGCGGTTGCCGGACAGGACGGCGGCGACGGCGAGGTCGTTGTCGTTGACCGCCTGGGAGACCTCCTCGGGCAGCGGGCCCGAGTTGCCGATGCAGGTGGTGCAGCCGTAGCCGACGAGGTTGAAGCCGAGCTTGTCCAGGTAGGGCGTCAGGCCCGCGCGGTCGTAGTAGTCCATGACGACCTGGGAGCCGGGGGCCAGGGTGGTCTTGACCCAGGGCTTGCGGGTGAGGCCCTTCTCCACCGCCTTCTTGGCGACGAGCGCGGCGCCGACCATGACGTACGGGTTGGAGGTGTTGGTGCACGAGGTGATCGCCGCGACGGCGACGGCGCCGTGGTCGATCTCGTACGTGTTGCCGTCGGGGCCCGTCACCTGGACCGGCTTGGTGGGCACGCCGTTGGAGACGGCCGGGGCGTCGGAGGCCGGGAAGGACTCCTTGCCCGCCTCGTCGGTGTCGGCCTCGGAGACGTAGTTGACGACGTCCTGGCCGAACTTCTGCTTGGCGTCCGCGAGCGCGATGCGGTCCTGCGGGCGCTTGGGGCCGGCGATGGAGGGGACGACCAGGCCCAGGTCCAGCTCCAGGTACTCGCTGTACTCGGGCTCGTGGGCGGGGTCGTGCCACATGCCCTGCGCCTTGGCGTACGCCTCGACCAGCGCGAGCTGGTCCTCGCTGCGGCCGGTCAGCTTCAGGTAGTTGAGGGTCTCCTGGTCGATCGGGAAGATCGCCGCGGTGGAGCCGAACTCCGGCGACATGTTACCGATCGTGGCGCGGTTGGCCAGCGGCACGGCGCCGACGCCCTCGCCGTAGAACTCCACGAACTTGCCGACCACACCGTGCTTGCGCAGCATCTCGGTGATGGTGAGCACCAGGTCGGTGGCGGTGGTGCCGGTGGGCAGCTCGCCGGTGAGCTTGAAGCCGACGACGCGCGGGATCAGCATGGAGACGGGCTGGCCCAGCATCGCGGCCTCGGCCTCGATGCCGCCGACGCCCCAGCCGAGTACGCCGAGGCCGTTGACCATGGTGGTGTGCGAGTCGGTGCCCACCAGGGTGTCGGGGTACGCCTGGCCGCCTCGCACCATGACGGTGCGGGCAAGGTGCTCGATGTTGACCTGGTGGACGATGCCGGTGCCGGGCGGGACGACCTTGAACTCGTCGAAGGCGGTCTGGCCCCAGCGCAGGAACTGGTAGCGCTCGCGGTTGCGGCCGTACTCCAGCTCGACGTTCTGGGAGAAGGCCTCCGGGGTGCCGAAGCGGTCGGCGATGACGGAGTGGTCGATGACCAGCTCGGCCGGGGCCAGCGGGTTGATCTTCGCGGGGTCGCCGCCCAGCTCCTTGACGGCCTCACGCATGGTGGCGAGGTCGACGACGCACGGCACACCGGTGAAGTCCTGCATGATCACGCGGGCGGGCGTGAACTGGATCTCGTGGCTGGGCTGGGCCTTGGGGTCCCAGTCGCCGAGCGTCCTGATGTGGTCGGCGGTGATGTTCGCGCCGTCTTCGGTGCGGAGCAGGTTCTCCAGCAGGACCTTCAGGCTGTACGGCAGGCGGGCGGAACCCTCTACTTTGTCCAGCTTGAAGATTTCGTACGACTCGTCGCCCACCTGCAGCGTGCTGCGGGCGTCGAAGCTGTTCGCCGACACGACAGTCTCCTTCAGTGCCTTGAGTGCATCGGCCGCCGGTGCGCTATGGTGAGCGGAACACGAAGTTAGGTAAGCCTTACCAACCCTGCTCGCCCTGCGACAGCGACCGCGACGTATGCCGTCGCCAGTTATCTCGATGTCGAGATAACTCTAGTACACGACCGTCTGACGGTCATGCGCTGCCCCCTGGCCCGTCGCGTGGCGAGGACGCCCGGGCGCCGGGACGCCCACTGTCGTCCCGGTTCCCGAGGGGACGGGCGGTGCCGCGGTTGCCCGCGACAGGACCTGCGGCAAGCGGCATTCCGCACGGCAACTCGACTCCGGATCCGCCGAACCCATAGATCTTTCGCCCCGGCCGGGTGAAGGCTGTCCGGGTCGGTTGTACGGCACATCCATGAGGAGCCGTCGGTGGTGGACAGCTGGGCACCCGAACTCGCGCTGAGCGGAATCGTCCTCCTGGGGGCGGCTGTCCAGTGGCTCACGGGGATGGGATTCGCGCTCGTCGCGGTCCCCGCGCTGGTGCTTCTCCTGGGCCCGGCCGAAGGCGTGGTGCTGGCCAACTGCGCCGCCGGGGCCATCAGCGCGGTGGGCCTCGCCGACGGCTGGCGCCGGGTGCGCTTGCGCGCGATGGGACCTTTGGTGATCGCGTGCGCCTGCACCGTCCCCGCCGGCTCGTGGGTCGCCGCCCGCCTGCCCGAGGCGGCCTTACTGTCCGGGATGGGCGCCCTGGTGACCCTGGCCGTGCTGCTCGTGATGAGCGGCGCCCGGGTTCCGTCTCTTCAAGGGGGGCACGGCGCCTTGCTGGCGGGGGGCTTGGGCGGCTTCATGAATTCCTCCGCCGGGGTGGGCGGCCCGCCCGTCTCCCTCTACGCCGTGAACGCGGGCTGGACGGCATCCGAGTTCGTGCCGAACGCGCTGTTCTACGGGGTAGTGGTCAACATGTTCTCCGTCGCGGCCAACGGCGTCCCCCACCTCACAGCGGCCGATTGGCTGATGACCGTCGGCGGACTGACGGTGGGCGCCTTGGCCGGGAAGGCGCTCGCAGCGCGAGTCCCGGATCACCGTGCCCGGCTCCTCGTGCTGTGGCTGGCGCTGGCGGGCGGGCTGACCACGATGGGCAAAGGGCTGTGGGGAACGTGACCGCGAGCCCCGGAGCGGCCGGACGCCGTTCGACACGTGCGGGCGAAAGACTCGCGCCTCCATGGACCCTTGGCCCCGGCTGTGCACAGTGGTCGCGTGTCTCCTACCGGTCCGACGGCCGCCGAGCCGCCAGAAGAGCCCGCAGAGCCCAAAGACCCCGCACGGCCGAACGGCCCCGCGGAGTCGACCGACCCCGCAGAGTCCCAAGAGCCCCCGCTCAAGCGTGCGATCGGCCCCAAGCTGCTGATCCTCTTTGTGATCGGCGACATCCTGGGCACCGGCATCTACGCCACCACGGGCAAGGTCGCGGGCAAGGTCGGCGGCGCGCTGTGGCTGCCGTTCGCGATCGGCTTCGTCGTGGCGCTGCTGACGGCGGCCTCGTACGTGGAGCTGGTCGGCAAGTATCCGAAGGCGGCGGGCGCGGCCCTCTACGCCCAGCGCGCGTTCAAGGTGCCGTTCTTGACCTTCATCATCGCGTTCATGGTGATGTGTTCGGGGCTGTCCTCCGCCAGCGCGGCGGCGCTCGCCTTCAGCGGTGACTACCTCGACGAGCTGACGCACGGCGCGGTGCCCTCCACCCTGGTGGCCATCGCCTTCGTGCTGGGGCTGGCGGCGCTGAACCTGCGCGGGGTCTCGGAGTCGGTCAAGACCAATGTGGTGCTGACGCTCGTCGAGGTGGCCGGGCTGATGATCATCCTCGCCATCGGCGTCTACGCGGTGGCCACCGGGGACGGCGAGCCCGCCCGGCTGGGTGACCTGGACGCGGGCGGCTCCGGATACGCGCTGATCTCAGGCGTGCTGGGGGCGACGGCGCTCAGCTTCTTCGCGTTCGTCGGCTTCGAGGACTCGGTCAACATGGCCGAGGAGACGATCGACCCGCAGCGCACCTTCCCCCGTGGCATCTTCGTCGGCGTCGTGGTGACCGGCACCATCTACGTCCTGGTGGCGCTGGTCTCCTCGCTGCTGGTGGCGCCGGGGACGCTGGAGAAGTCGAGCGGGCCGCTGCTGGAGGTGGTCAAGGCGGGCGGGATCGACTTCCCGCACGAACTCTTCGCCGTCATCGCCCTGTTCGCCGTCACCAACTCCGCGCTCATCAACATCATGATGGCCTCGCGGCTGTGCTACGGCATGGCCAACGAGCGGATCCTGCCGCGCGCCATGGGCCGCGTCCTGCCCCGGCGCCGCACCCCGGTGACCGGGATCGTCTTCGTGACGGTACTGGCGGTGGGCCTGGTCGCGACGGGCGAGATCGAGGGGCTGGGCGACACCACCTCGTTCCTGCTGCTGTGCGTGTTCACCGTCGTCAACGTCGCCGTCCTGGTGCTGCGCCGCGACCCCGTGGAGCACCGGCACTTCCGCGTCCCCACCGCACTGCCCGTACTGGGAGCCGTCACCGCGCTGATCCTGGCGAGCCCGCTCGCCGACCGCTCGGCCGACGTCTATGTGCGGGCGGGGGTGCTGGTGCTCATCGGCATCGGGCTGTGGATCGTGAACAAGCTGGTACTCAAGGCGCGCGGCGAGGACTGAGCGGAGCGAACGGAGCGGGTCCGGGCTCCGCTCCCCGCTACCCCGCGTCCGGGCCGTCCGCCACGTCCTCCGGCCGACCCGCTGCTGCCGCCCAGGCTGCTGCGGCCCCGCGAGGTGTCCGGAGCGCTGGGCACCCACGCACTGCTGGTCGCCGGGATGTTCAGCTTCCAGTTCCTGGCCGTGCTCTACATGCAGCGGATACTCGGCTTCGACCAGGTCGGCACCGGGCTGGGCATCCTCCCCGTGCCGCTGCTGATCGGGCCGCTGTCGCTGACCGCGGCGCCGCGCCTGATCGCGCGCCTGGGCGCCCGGCCCGTCCTGCTCGTCGCACTGGCGCTGATCGCGCTCGGCCTCGCACTGCTGGGCCAGGTATCGGCGGACGGAAGCTACGGGACCGACGTCTTCCCCGCGATGCTGCCGCTGGGCGCCGGTTTCGGGCTGGCGATGCCGGCGCTGGCGGGGCTGGCGATGTCGGGCGCGGCACCCGCGGACTCCGGGACGGCCTCGGGGATGTTCAACACCGTGCAGCAGGTCGGCAGTGCGCTCGGCCTGGCCGTCCTCAGCACCCTGGCCGCCACCCGAACGGACACGCTGCTGGAGCACGGACAGCACTCCCCCGCCGCGCTCACCGGCGGCTACCAACTCGCCTTCCGCGTCGCCGCCGGAATCGTCGTCGCCGCCCTGGCAGTGGCGACGCTGACGCTGCGACGGACAGGACGCGCCGAAGAGCCCGCCCCCGCCGCACAGACTGCGGGCACGCAAGCCGCACAGACTGCGGGCACGCAAGCCCCACAGTCCGCGGGCACGCAGGCCACATAGAGCGCGGGTGCGCAAGCCGGATGCGGCATTCGGGCGGTTACCCAGGGGTCCCGCGTGGCGCGGGGCCCCCGGTGAGCCGGTATCTCACATCTGAGATAGAGTCCTCGTCATGACCGATGACTACCTCGGCCGTATCGGCCAGTTGATCCGCGATGCCCGCCAGCACAGGGGCTGGACGCAGTCGCAACTCGCGGAGGCGCTCGGCACCAGCCAGAGCGCGGTCAACAGGATCGAGCGGGGGAACCAGAACATCAGCCTTGAGATGATCGCCCGCATCTCCGAGGCCCTCGACAGCGAGATTGTCTCGCTGGGCTATTCGGGCCCGATGCATCTGCGAGTCGTCGGCGGACGCCGGCTCTCCGGCAGCATCGACGTCAAGACGAGCAAGAACGCGTGTGTGGCGCTGCTGTGCGCCTCGCTGCTCAACTCGGGCCGTACGGTGCTGCGCAGGGTCGCCCGCATCGAGGAGGTCTACCGCATTCTGGAGGTCCTCTCCTCCGTGGGGGTGCGCACCCGCTGGATCAACGGCGGTGCCGACCTGGAGATCGTGCCGCCCGCCGAGCTGGACCTCGACTCCATCGACCAGGAGGCGGCGCGGCGCACGCGGAGCATCATCATGTTCCTCGGCCCGCTGCTGCACCGTATGGACCGCTTCCGCATTCCCTACGCGGGCGGTTGCGACCTGGGCACCCGCACCGTCGAGCCGCACATGAGCGCGCTGCGCCACTTCGGGCTCGCGGTGACGGCCACGGAGGGCATCTACCACGCCGAGGTGGAGGCGGGCGTCGCGCCGAAGCGGCCGATCGTGCTGACCGAGCGCGGGGACACCGTCACCGAGAACGCGCTGCTGGCCGCCGCCCGGCACGACGGCGTGACCGTCATCCGCAACGCCTCGTCCAACTACATGGTCCAGGACCTGTGCTTCTTCCTGGAGCAGTTGGGCGTCCGCGTGGAGGGCATCGGTTCGACGACGCTGACCGTGCACGGCGTCCCCGTCATCGACACGGACGTGGACTACTCCCCCTCCGAGGACCCGGTCGAGGCCATGAGCCTGGTCGCCGCGGCGATCGTCACCGAGTCGGAGCTGACGGTGCGCCGGGTGCCGGCGGAGTTCATGGAGATCGAGCTGGCCGTGCTGGAGGAGATGGGCCTCGACTTCGACCGCAGCGCGGAATACGCGGCCGACAACGGGCGCACCCGGCTGACGGATGTGACGGTACGGCCCTCCAAGCTGGAGGCGCCCATCGACAAGATCCACCCGATGCCGTTCCCGGGCCTGAACATCGACAACGTCCCCTTCTTCGCCGCCATCGCCGCGGTCGCCCAGGGCAAGACGCTCATCCACGACTGGGTCTACGACAACCGCGCCATCTACCTGACCGACCTCAACCGGCTCGGCGGCAGGCTCCAGTTGCTCGACCCCCACCGCGTCCTGGTCGAGGGCCCGACGCGCTGGCGCGCCGCCGAGATGATGTGCCCACCCGCGCTGCGCCCCGCCGTGGTGGTGCTGCTGGCCATGCTGGCGGCGGAGGGTACGTCCGTGCTGCGGAACGTGTACGTCATCAACCGGGGTTACGAGGAACTGGCGGAGCGGCTCAACGAGGTCGGCGCGCAGATCGAGACGTTCCGCGACATCTGACCGGCGGGCGCCGCCACCCCCCGCCTGTCCGACCTGCGCGATCGCGGGTCCGAAGGGGATGTGGCGGCGCCTGTGGGACTTCGCGGGGACTTTGGGCCGAAACCAGGCTGCTCCCCGGCCGTCCGGTCGGCGCGAAGACCGCGTCGATGGCGGCGCTTCTCCGTGCGCCCGCACGGGGTCCCTCCGTGGTGGTCTCCGGCGCCGGTAGCGTTCCGGCCCTGGCCGCGCGCACGGTCGGCACCCGCTCGGGCGGCCACGCCTCGGCCCTCCCAGGCGTCGCACTCGCCCCCCAGAACCACCGCGGCAAGCGAGTCTTACCGGCGGGATGTGTCGGCCACTTGAGATTGGTTTTTCACTCGAAGGAGGGCCGTATGAGGGGTGGATTCGCCCAATCGGCCCCCAGTATTCTCTAATCCGTTTCAGTTTCGGCACTGGAGGATCACGTGGGCGCACTGCTGGATCAGAAGTACGAAAAGCTCTTCTCTCTGCTGGACGCCAATGACGACGGCGTGATCGCCGAAGACGATTTCGAACTGATGGCCAGTCGCGTGCTGGCCGACTTCGACGAGGAGCGCACGGCGAAAAGGGAGAAGTACGCCGGCGAGATGATGAACTATTGGCGGGCTCTGCAGGAGACCGCCGACGCCGACGGCGACGGCCGAATCGACAAGGACGAGTTCCGCCTGGCCCTGCACCAGATGAGCGGTAATTTCGACACGCTGATCGGCCCGCTCTACTCGGCCGGATTCCACCTCGCCGACCGGGATGACGACGGTGCGGTCGGCAAGAAGGACTTCGTCACGGTCCTCGTCGCCATCGGTGTCCCCACGGCCGAGGCCGGGGCGGCCTTCGACCGGTTGGCCGAGCAAGGCGGGCAGCTGACGAAGGACCAGCTGATGACCGCAGCCCAGCAGTACTACCGCAACGAGGACCCGGCCGACAAGGCGAGCCATCTGCTCTTCGGCGCGCTGTGAGGTAACCCCATAGTGGACGTGATCGCTGTGGTGGGAACGGGCGCAGCCAACGGCAGCGTCGTCCTGGCGGACCGGGTGCGGGTACCGCTTCTGACCGAGGTGCTCTTCGACGGGCGTTTCGACGATCTGCACAGCCCCTGGACGGAGCTGTTCCGCCGGGAAATTTTCCGTTACCGCGACGGCTTGTCGCCTTCAGAGCGTTCCGAACTCGCTTATGAGCGATTGCGGGTCGTCAATGAAGAAATCGAGTCCGTCGAGGACTTGGTCGCGGCGACGGACCGGCTGGTGTCGCTGCACGAGTGGTTAGGTGTGGTCGACGGCACACTGACCACCTTGGCGACCATCCACTACAACCTGTTCCTGGGCAGCCTCCTCCAACTCGACCCCCGACGCACGGTGGACCTCTTACCGTTCGTCCGGTTGCGGCGGTACGGCACCGTTCTGATCACCGAACTCGGCTACGGAAACAACGCCGCCGAGTTGGAGACCACGGCGACCTACCGGCCGGAGAACGACACCTTCGTTCTGCACACACCGTCGCCCGGCGCTCAGAAGTTCATGCCCAACACCGGCCCCGTCGGCGGGCGCAAGAGCGGTTTGGTCGCGGCCAGGCTGATCGTCCGCGAACAGAACTGCGGCGTGTTCTTGTTCCTCGTGCCGCTGCGTGACGACCAGGGGCCGCTCCCCGGTATCCGGGTGCGCCCGCTCTCGGAGACGCCCGGGTCGGCGGTCGATCACGCCATCACCTCGTTCGACCGGGTGACCCTGCCGCGTGCGGCGCTGCTGGCCGGCGATCACGCGGAGCTGACCGCCGAAGGGGCCTTCCGCAGCCCGATCGGCAGTCGGCGCCGCCGGTTCCTGCGGTCCATCCAGCGGGTCACCGCAGGCAAGCTCTGCCTGAGCGCGGCGGCGCTGGGCGGAGCCAGGGCGTCCCTCACCATCGCCGTACGGTACGGCCATCGTCGGCACACTTTCGCCCCGGCGAGCAGGTCCGGCGTTCCGCTCTTCGCCTACCGCTGTCACCAGACCAGGCTGCTCGGGGCTGCGGCCCGCGCCTACGCGGCGACGTTCCTGCTGCGCGAGACCACCCACCGCTGTGCGGGCCGAAACGAGACCGGGTCCGCCGAGGCGGAGGTCCTCGTCGCAGCGACGAAGGGCTGGATCACGTGGCAGGCCAGGGACATCGTGATCGAGTGCCGGGAGCGCTGCGGCGCCCAGGGGCTGCTGTCGGCCAACCGCGTCGTCGACCTGCTCACACCGATCGAGAGCACCATCACGGCCGAAGGGGACAACCTGGTCATCTGGACGAAGGCCGCCGCCGACATGCTGACCGGGCGCGGCTACAGCCCGCCCGCCGCCCCCACCGCGCGAAGCGGCCCGCTGACCGACTGCGCACTCCTGCTCGATCTGCTCGCGTGCCACGAGCTGTACTGCCTCCAGCACGCCCGCAGGCAGCTCGGCCGGTCCAGCTCCGGCCCGATGGACCGCTGGAACCACGCGGTGAACCCCGCTCTCGACCTCGTCGACGCGTACGCCACCCGGCGGGCCGCCCAGGCGTTCCTGGCCTCCGCCGTGCGCGTCGGCGACGACGCCACCCGGAGCTTGCTGGAGCGGGTTTTTCAGCTGTTCGTCCTGCAACGCCTCGCCCCCCACGCGGGCCTGCTGCTGGCGGACGGACACCTCACCGCCGAAGCGGTCCGGGACCTGGCCCCCGCCGTGGACCGCGTCAGTGCCGGACTGGCCCCCCACGCGCTCACCCTCGTGGAGGCGTTCGCCGTTCCGGACGCGATCCTCCAGGCCCCCATCGCCACCGACGGCTACGACGCCGCCTACGACGACCCGGCAGGGCCCTGGCAGCCGGCACCAGTTGGCTGAGCCGGGCCGGAAACAGCCTCGCCTCCCCCGTCCACCATTCCGAGGAGCACCCCGGCCATGAGCGACGCGTTCACCCGGGAGCCGTCCTGGGCCCCCCGGCTCTTCCCACCGGCCGCCCGTGCGCCGCGGGCCGTGCAGACGGCCCGGATGCTTCTGGACCCCCAGGGGTACGCGCGCTCCCTGCGCCGCCGATTCGGGCCGGTCTTCTCGCTCCGCACGTTCCCCTACCGCGGTGCGCTGGTGTGCGCGGCCGATGCCACGGCCAACCGCGCGGTGCTGACCGACCACAAGCGGTTCACCGGCGGTGACGCCGCAGGGCTGCTGGCGCCCGCGGTCGGCGCCGGATCGCTGATCTGCACGCCACCACCCCTGCACCTGGACCATCGCAAGCTCCTGCTGCCCCCCTTCCACGGGTCGCGGATCACCTGCTGGACGCAGCGGGTGCGGGAGCTGGTGCACGCCGAGCTGCCCGACCTGCTGTCCGGCGACAGCGTGCCCGTACGGCCGTGGGCGCAGCGGCTGACGCTCGACGTCATCCTGAGAGTCGTCTTCGGCCTGACGGACCCGTCCCGAACCGCGACCTTCCGTCAGGCGCTGAACGCGTTCGTCGGCATGGGCAACCTCGCCGTACTGTTCCTGCCCAAGCCGCTACGGCACGATCTCGGGCCGCTCTCGCCTGGTGGCCGCTTCCAACGGCTCCGCGCCGCCGTACGGGAGCTGACCCGCGAGGAGATCGCCGCACGCCGGGCCGCGCCCGGCCACGCCCACCGCGACGACGTACTGTCCATGCTGCTCGACGCGCGCGGCGAGCACGGCGCCAGGCTGGATGACGCACAGCTCCTGGACGAACTGACCGGTCTTGTCATGGCCGGTTACGAGACCACGGCGACCACGATCGCCTGGACACTGCACCTGCTCGCCCACCATCCCGCCGCTCGCGACGCCCTTGTCTCCGACCTGGACGCGGGGTCGGACCGCTTGCTCAAGGCGACGGTGAAGGAGTCCGGCCGGCTGCGTCCCGCTGTCTACAACGCCATGCGCACCGCAGCGCACGACACGGAGCTCGGCGGCCATCCGGTGCCGCAACACGCCTTCGTCGCCGCGCTGTTCCCGCTCACCCACCTCGACCCCGAGCTATGGCCACAACCGGATGCCTTCCGGCCCGAGCGCCACCTGGACACAGACCCGGTGCCCTACTCGCTGACGCCGTTCGGTGGCGGCGTGCGGCGCTGCATCGGGGTGTCGCTGGCCCAGCTCGAAATCGAGACCGTCCTGAGAGAGATCCTCGCGGTGGCCGTCCCCGAGCCGGCCGGTCCTCTGGAGCCCGCGAGGCTGGTGTCGGTGACGCTCGTCCCCTCCCGGGGCGGACGGGTCCGGCTCCGCCGGCGGCGGCTCTCTCCGCAAGCGCGTCTGTGAGCCCACGCCGGTTCGCCAGGGGCCCTCCCGGCGGTCGGCGGGTCCGGTGGTGCGCGTGCTCAGCGTGGTCCGGCGGTGCGCGTGCTCAGCGTGGCCCGGTGGTGCCGTCCACGGCGCCCGCCCGGTAGGCGAGGACGACGGCCTGGACGCGGTCGCGCAGGTCCAGTTTGGTGAGGATGCGGGACACGTACGTCTTCACCGTCTCGCCGCTGAGCACCAGCGCGGCGGCGATCTCGGCGTTCGAGAGTCCCGCGCTGATCAGCTTCAGCACCTCGTGCTCGCGAGGTGTGAGGACTTTGAGCCGTTCCCGTTCGGGCGACGGCGGGGCGGCGGCGGGCTGTACCCGCCCGGCGAACTCCCCGATGAGCGCCCGGGTCACGGACGGTGAGAGCAGGGACTCGCCGCGCGCGATGGTGCGGACGCCGTTGACGAGTTCCACCGGCGGGGCGTCCTTGAGCAGGAAGCCGCTGGCCCCGGCACGCAAGGCCTCGTACACGTACTCGTCCACGTTGAAGGTCGTGACGACGAGGATCTTCGTACGGGCGGGCGAATCGGGCCCGGCCAGGCGGCGGGTGGCCTCGATACCGTCGAGCAGCGGCATCCGGATGTCCATCACCGCGACGTCGGGCCTCAGTTCCTCGGCGGCCTCGATCGCCGCACGTCCGTCGGCGGCCTCCCCCACGACCTCCATGTCGGGCTGGGCGGAGAAGATCGTGACGTAGCCGGCGCGCACCAGGGCCTGGTCCTCGCAGATCAGCACGCGGATGGGGGCGGCGGTGACGGCGGGGACGGCAGCGGTGCTCGCGGGATCGGCGACAGTGCTCGCGCTGACGGCCGGTGGGGTCGGACGATCGGCCGGCGGTGGGGGCGAAGGATCGGCCGGTGGGGTCGGGGCGGTCATGAGGCACCTTCGGTGGGAATGCCGGCGCGGACGGCGAAGCCGCCCCCGGGCCGGGGGCCTGCCGTGAAGTCGCCGCCGAGCATACCCACGCGTTCGCGGAGCCCGCCCAGGCCCCTGCCGCCCGACACGTGCGCGCTCTCCCGCGCGGGTCCGGGGCCGTCGTCGCCGGGCCGCCCGTCGTCCGGACCCT
Organism: Streptomyces sp. NBC_01775; assembly: GCF_035917675.1. Lineage (NCBI taxonomy): Bacteria > Bacillati > Actinomycetota > Actinomycetes > Kitasatosporales > Streptomycetaceae > Streptomyces > Streptomyces sp. NBC_01775. The sequence goes on from NZ_CP109104.1 coordinate 2,358,900, forward strand.
CGTTGGTGACCTCGACGTCCAGGCGGTCGCGCCCGTAGCGGACCGCGACAAGAGTGGGGTGCCCCGCGGCGTACTTCACGGCGTTGGTGAGGGCTTCCTGGACGAGGCGGTACATCGCGAGTTCGGCGCCGATGGGCAGGGACGGGCGTTCGCCCTCCTCGGCCAGTTCGACGGGCTGGCCGGTCATGCGGGTCTGCTCGACCAGGTCACGCAGGTCACCACGGGCCGGGGCGCGCTGCCCGGGTTCCGACTCACCGGTGGCCTCCAACACGCCGAGCAGGTAACGCAGTTCGGCGAGGGCACGGCGGCCGGTGCCGCTGATCGCGGTCAGCGCCTCGGTGACCCGGTCCGGGGACGCGGTGAGGAACGGCGCCGCGTCGGACTGCACGACCATCGCGGTCACATGGTGGGTCACCACGTCGTGCAACTCCCGTGCCAGTCTGCCGCGTTCGGCTGCGGTGGCGGCCAGCGCCGTCAGCCGTCGCCGCTCGGCCTCGTCGGCGCGCCGCGCCCGCACGAACGCCCCCGCTCCCCAGAACGCGGCGAGGGCCAGACCGAAGACGGCGTAATCGTCGAGCCGCTGCGGAGAGCCGAGCGCGTCGAGGACGACGCAGAAGGCGACGTACGCCGCGAACGACGGCACGGCCAGCAGCCTGCGCAGCCGGCCTTGGTAGGCGCCCATGGAGTACAGCGCGACGTAGACCCCCATGCTGCCGAACGTCTGCGGGCAGCCCGACGCCTGGTGGACGGCGAAGGAGGAACCCACGAGGGCGAGACAGACGGCGGGCAGCCTGGTGCGCAGGACGAGCGGCAGGGTCTGGCCGAGGGTCAGCGCGACACTGAGCACACTCGCGTGGCGGGTGGGCAGGTCGCCGAACCGCGCACCGACGCTGGCGAGGGGCTCGGCGAACGACAGCACGGTGAGCACGAGCGCGAACTCCACGTCCCGCACACGGCGTGGCCGCGACCGCCACCACTCCGACAGCGACCGCCACAGCTCGGACACCGTCGCCGTCACGCGGTCGAGGGCGTCACGGGGGCGGGCCGGCTCGGCAGTGCGGACCGGCTCGGCGGTGTGGGCCGGGCCGGTGCTGCCGCCGTCCGGGGCAGGGCTGGGGCGGAGTGCGGTCCGGCCGGGGCGGGACGGCGTCGTGTCGGGTTTCACGGAGTTCCTACGGATGCGAGCCGACGGGGCGGCGGGTGGCCGGGCTGCCACAGGACACGGAGTGGGCGGGTGAGCAGGGTGCGCGCCGAACATACCTTCGCGCACCGGGCCTGACGTCCCCCGTGAGTGGACAGTTGCCGGTCCCCGCGCGGGGGAGGGCCGGCGCAACCCGGCGGGGGCTCGGGGTCGTTCGGCGGGGCGCTGACGACGCCGGGCGTGATGAACTGCGTGGCGGTCATGGAGGAACTCGCCTTCCGTGGCGCGACGTTCCGGATTCTGGAGGAGAGGACGGACCTGGGGCGCGCCGGCGGCATCGGGCCTGGTCTTCGGTGTGCTGCACCTGGTCAACCCGGACGCCACAGTCTGGGGCGCGTTCGCCATCGCCGTGGAGGCGGGCCTGCTGTTCGGCGCGGTCTAGGCGGCGACCCGCTCCCTGTGGCCGCCGATCGGGCTGCACCCGGGCTGAAACGTGGCGGAGGACGGCATCTACGGCACGACCGTCCCGGGCTCCGCCGGCGACCGCCCCCACCGCAGGTCAGGGGGGCGGTCGGTCTCTTTTCCGGCAGCTGAGGCGGAGCAGAAGCGCTCCCGCCAGCTGAAGGGCGGCGACCGTCAGCAGGAGGAGGGGTGGGGGCAGTCCTGATGCCGCGCCTGCCAGGGCGGCCCCGGCTGCTGCCGCCGACTGCTTGAGGCCCGCGCCCAGGGTGAAGACCTGGGTGTGGGCCGCTGCCGGTGCGTGGTCGGCCCGGATGCGCAAGGTGGTGCTCAGCAGCGGTCCGTCCCCCACTCCCGCGAGCGCGAACAGCGCGACGGCCGCCGCGAACGAGGGGACCGCCGCGGCGCCGGCCAGCGCCGCGCCGGTGCTGAAGAGGCTGAGCGCGGCGAGCTGTTCGGGCCTGATGCGCGGGGGCCGGCGCGCCAGCGCCACCGCGCCGGAGAGCGCACCGAGCGCGAACACGGTCATCAACAGCCCGCCGCCGCCCGCGTCGCCCGCTTCCGCCGCGAGGAGCACCGAAGTGACGGGGAGCCCCCCGACGCCGAGGAACGCGACGGAGGTTGCCGCCGTGATGGCGCGGAGGGGCGGGATCCGCCAGAGGGCGAGGAGGCCGGTGGTGAGGCGGACCCGCAGTGGGGGCGCGGGGTGGGGCGGGGGTGGGGGCTCGGACTCGGACTCGGGCGGGGGTGGGGGCCCGGACTCGGACTCGGGCTCGGGCGGGGGCTGGGGCTGGGGCGGGGGCTGGGGCGGGGGCTGGGGCGGCTCGGCGGGGCGCTTTCGCTTCGGTGCGCGCCATGGGCCCGGCGCGTGGGCGCTGGGCAGCGGCAGGGCCGGGGTCAGCAGAGCCGCGCAGGCCGCCGAGGCGGCCAGGAGGGTGGTCGCGAGTGCCGGGGTGAGGGTGAGAGCGACCGCGCTGACAGCGGCGGGGGCCGTGACCGAGGCGGCGTTGTAGGTGGCGGCGTCCAAGGCGTAGACGCGGGTGCGGGCCGCGGGCCGGGACGCGAGCCCGGTGAGCAGGCTGGAGAGGCCGCCGGTGACGACCGGGCCGCAACTGCCGCCCGCGACCGCGACGGTCAGCGTGAGCGCCGTCGGCGCACGGCCCAGCAGGACGCCGAGGAGGGCGATGGCGGTGGCGAAGACGGCGAGCGCCGCCCCGTAGAAGAGGCGGGGTCTGCGGGCCCGTTCGGCGAGCGCGCCCGCCACGGGGGCGGCGGCCACGTGCGGGGCCATCCAGGCGGTGAGCACGTACGCGCCCTGCGCCGCGCTTCCGGTGCGCTCCAGCGCGAGCAGTGTGAGGGCGAGGGCCATGCCCTCGTCGGCGAGGCGCGCCAAGGCGGCGGTGGCCAGATACGCCCGCATCGACAGCCCCCTCGGTAACGGGTTAATAGTCTAAGCCGTTACACGTAGACTTGTCAGCCATGAGCGGAGCGCGAAAGTGGCCCGGTGCCGGTGCCGACGACGGAGACGGAGACGCAGACGGAGACGGGTTCCGGCCCGGGGAGCGGCTGATCGAGCTGGCCAACGCCGTACGCGCCGACCCCGGACTGTCCCGGGACGCGCTGGCCGAGGTGCTGGCGCGGCACGGCGAGCGGGCCGAGGACCTGGCGGGCCTCACCGAACGGGAGGCCGTCGCGCTGCGCGCCGCTGCCGCACGGCTGACCGAGCAGGTGCTCACCGAGACCGACACGGACCGCGCCGCACTCGCGCTCAACTCCGCGCTGGAGAGGTGCGGGGCCCGCCCCCGGCTGAGCCGTCACGACGGTCACGCCTGGCACTTGCACGTGGACCGGGGCGACGACGCGAGCTGGGCCGAGTGGTTCACCGCCACGAGCGCCCTGGCGCTGGCCCGGCTGCTGAGCGAGCGGGGGCGCCCGGCGTGGGGCGAGTGCGCGGCCTCGGGCTGCGTCACCCTCTTTCTCGCCACGGGCCCCGGCGCCCCGCGCCGCTACTGCTGCCCCGCCTGCGCCTCCCGCGCCCGCGTCGCGGCGCACCGGCGCAGGAAGCGCCAGGAAGGGGCGTAGCGGGTCCCGCCAGGAAGGGGCGTAGCGGCGCCCACCAGGAAGGGGCGTCGCGGTCGCGGACCCCCTTCCGATTCGCGTGAATCCCCCTTGCCCGGTTCGCTTTCCGGCGCGTGTCCTGGTCCGGTTGCGGCAGGGACACCGAGCCGGGGCCAGGATGCATCCGGGGTCGGTCGAGTTGACGGGGAGGGCGGCAGGCCGGCGGCGCAGACGCGCCAGGCCCGAGGCGAGTCCCGGAGCACTGAGGCCGGCGACCGCGCGGGAGCCCCATCGCCTGATCCCGAACTCATGGCGTCGGCAACGGCGTTGGCATAGCGTTGACCAGGTGAGTGACGACTTCACCGGGATCGACGGGATCGAGCTGGCGGACGCTGTTCAGGCCGTACGCGATGAATTGCTCACCGCCGCGGCGCGCGGGACCGGTCGCGACCTGCGCTTCGAGGTGGGGGACATCAATCTGGAGTTCACGGTCGAGCTGCGCCGCGACGCGCGTGTGAAGTCCGGTGTGCGTGCGTGGGTGATCTCGGCCGACGCCGACGCCGGCCGGTCCACGGCCCGCACCCACAAGGTCAGCTTCACTCTCAGGCCCAAGGACGCCCGCATGGGCGGTGGCTGGGAGGTTGGCAATGACGGCCCCGCCGACACCTCCGCCTTCGGCACCACCGGGTAAGGCGGGTGACACCCCATGTCCGGCCCCCGCAAGGAGCGCATCGCCGCCGTCCTCGACACCCGTCGCCAGGGCAGCGGATATCTCCTCACCCCACGGCTGGTCCTCACCGCCGCCCATGTCGTCGTCGGCAGCGACAGCATTCATGTCATCGTCCCCGGTGGCCGTGGACGGATCCCCTGCCGGACGGTCTGGGAGGGAACCCACGAGAACTGCGATGTGGCACTGCTGCTGGCCGCCGATGACCTGGTAGCGCCCGAGACCGCCGCCGACTGGGCGCCGGTCCGCTGGGGCCAGACCAGCGACCTGCGACCGCGCCCCGACTGCCAGGCGGTCGGCTTCCCCGTCGTTCAGCGCGCGGCGTCGGGGCAGCTCGACAGCGAGCAGTTGATCGGGACGCTCAAGCCCGGGTCGAGCATCGTGCGTGGCAGGTATGTGGTCGACCTCGTCCATACGCCTCCCGCGCCGCAGCAGGACGGCGGCTCCCCCTGGGCGGGGATGTCCGGAGCGGCCCTCTTCGACGGAGAGCTGCTGGTGGGCGTGGTGACCATCGACCCCGACGGCTGGCAGCACGGCCGTCTTACGGCCGTCCCGGCAACCGCGATCCATATCGTCGCGGGCTTCTACGACGCCTACCTCGAACACTTCGGAGAACTGCCCACCCTGGAAGGAGAGGCACGGAAACGCGCGCCACGAACCGGCTTCGAATCCGACTACCGCTCGTACGTCGAGCAGAACTACGGCGAACTCCGCATCTTCGGACTCGACTTCAGCCGCGGTGACCATGCGCAATGGCCTCTCGACACCGCCTACCTGAGCCTGGAGCTGTCCCATCAGAGCAGCCAGGACCGCGCCGACTTGCTGGAAGCCGCCCCCAGGCATGAGGTGTCCAGCGGCCGTCAGCGCGTCGAGGCCGCCCTCTCCGGGAGGCGTCGGGTGCTGCTCCGCGGTCTGGCCGGATCAGGGAAGACCACCCTCATCCAGTGGCTGGCCATCACGGCCGCCCGGGACGCCTTCAGCTACCGGCTCGGCCATCTCGACGACTGCGTGCCCTTCGTGCTGCCGCTCCGCACACTCATCAGGCACGGCGAGCTGCCCAGCCCCGGGGAGTTCCTGGCCGCCACCGGGACTCCGCTCAGCCAGCCGCCCGGTTGGGCGGAGCGGATGATGCGCGACGGGCGTGCGCTGCTCCTCATCGACGGCGTGGACGAGATCCCCGAACGCGACCGTGAGCGGACCCAGCAATGGCTCACCGCGCTGCTCGCCGCCTACCCGGACTGCACCTGTGTCGTCACCACCCGCCCCGCCGCCGTGAGCGAGGGCTGGCTGGCGCGCCGGGACTTCACCGAACTGAATCTGCTCCCTATGAACCGGCAGGACGTTGAGGCATTCGTAGGGCGCTGGCACCTGGCCGCGTTCGGGGAGGGCGCCGAGGCCGGTACGGAGCCGGAGCGGGACCGGTACGCCGAGCGCCTGCTGGACACCCTGCGCCGCAAGCGGGACCTGGCCCGGCTCGCCGCCAACCCGCTGATGTGCGCGATGATCTGCGCGCTGCACCGCGACCGCCGTACCTATCTGCCGGAGAGCCGGATGGAGCTGTACGGTGCGGCGCTGACCATGCTGCTTGTCCGCCGCGACAAGGAACGCGATGTGGGCGCCCCGGAGGGCTTCGACATCCCGGAGGACGCGCAGCGTCAGCTCCTCCAGGAGTTCGCCTGGTGGCTGATCCGCAACGGCCAGACCGAGGCGGAGCAGGACAGGGTGGTCAGGCTGATCGAGCGACTGCTGCCCGCCATGCCCGGTGTGGCCCCGCCCGAACGGGCGCGGGATGTCTTCCGCTACCTGCTGCGCCGCAGCGGCCTGCTGCGCGAACCCACCCCGCAGACCGTCGACTTCGTCCACCGCACCTTCCAGGACTACCTCGGAGCGAAGGCGGCGGTCGAGGCCCAGGACCTCCCGCAGGTCGCGGAGCATGCCGCTGACCCCCAGTGGGAGGACGTGGTCAGGATGGCCGTGGGTCACGGTCGTCCCGAGGAACGGGCCACGCTGATCAGCGGGCTGCTCGAGCGGGGAGACGACACGCGGGATGACGAGATCCGCACCCGGCTGCACCTTCTCGCCGCCGCCAGTCTGGAACACGCCACCATGCTGGCGCCGACGGTGCGGCGCGAGGCGGAGGAACGGGCGGCCGGTCTGATCCCTCCACGGGATTTCGAAGCGGCGGAGAAGCTGGCCGGGGCGGGCCCGGTCGTGCTGGATCTCCTTCCGGGACCGGATCAGCTCGACGACGGGGAGGCCGCGGCCACCGTGGAGACGGCCGCGCGGATCGGTGGCGAGCATGCCTTCCACATTCTGCGGCAATTCCGAGACCATCCGGATGCCCTTGTACGGGAGAGCCTGGTGGGCGCCTGGAGCTCGTTCGACGACCATCGCTTCGTCGATGAGCTGCTGTCCGTGATGGACTTGACCGACGCACACCTCACCGTTGGTACGGATTCCCAGCTCAACGCTCTCGACCGGGTCGGACGAGTAAGAACTCTGGAGATCAACGGCTCATTTTCGAAGAAGCTCATGCTGCCCGGTCTGCTCGCTACGGGGCCCACCGAGCTGCGGCTGGTCAGCAACGACTCCTTCCGCGGTCTCGACTTTCTGGACACGTGTGCGCCACGCCTTCGCTCACTGGGACTCCTCGACTGCGGCAGCCTCAAGGATTACTCGGGTATCTCCGACACGAATATCGAACACCTACAGCTGGAAATGATGCCGGTAGGTCCCGACATGAGCCCGCTCGCCGAACTGCGGAGTTTGACATCGATCTCCATCAACAGCCGCCGGCCTTGGGGAGCCCTGGCGGACCTTCCCTTGCCTTCAGGCATGCTGAGCCTCAGCCTGGGGCCGTCGACTCTGAGCGCATCGTCCCTCGACGGCATCGACCGCTGGCCGGGGCTCAGGAAGCTTCACCTGTCCGCCGATGCCGATTCCCCCTTCGCTCCGGACGAGTTGAGGAAGCTGGTGGCGCTGCCCGAGCTCAACGAGCTCGAGATGGATCTCACCCAACTGTCCCATCTCGCGGAGCTTCACCTGCCGCGGCTTCCGCAAATCCAGTCTCTGCTGCTCAGGGCGGAAACTGGAAGCCGCACAGGTTTCAGCGAACTCCTGGACGTGTTTCCCAACCTCAGAGTGCTGGTCGTGCAGCTGGATCATCCGTCTTCATCGACCCTGGAGGCGGATGTGTCGGCTTTGCAGGACGTCCTCGCCTCTTCCGTCACGATCACCACGGCCGGGAAGGTCCGGCTGACCGGAGAAGAAACCCTCCCCCGCGGCAGTCAAGTGAAGATCCACGGCGGCAGGGCTCCCCGCGCACCCCTCACCGGAATGGCCCGCTTCCGCCTTCGACGTTCCCGCTGACCTCACCGACCGGGATCCAGTACGCCACCACCGGGACTCTCAGGGCAGGACCGCGATGCCGTCCAGCTCGATCCAGGCCGTCTCGTCCCACAGGCGGACGACGCCGACGACCGCCATCGCGGGGTAGTCGCGGCCCGCCAACTCGCGCCACACCCGGCCCAGTTCGGATGCGTGACGGCGATAGGCGGCGACGTCGGTGGTGTAGACGGTCACCCGGGTGAGGTCGGCGGGGGTGCCGCCGGAGGCGGTCAGGGCCGCCAAGAGGTTGGAGAGGGCCAGCCGGAACTGGCCGGGGAAGGTGTCGGCGGCGACCCGGCCCCCGCCGTCCAGCGCCGTCTGGCCGGCCAGGAACACCAGCCGCGAGCCCGAGGCCGTCACGGCATGGGAAAAGCCGCTGGGCGGGGACAGCTCGGCGGGGTTGACGCGGTGCACGGCGCGTTCCGTGGTCACTTGTACAGCTCCTTCGCGATCAGGGAGCGCTGCACCTCGCTGGCGCCCTCGTAGATACGGGGCGCGCGCACCTCGCGGTAGAGGTGTTCGAGGAGGTGCCCGCGCCGGAGCGCCGCGGCGCCGTGGATCTGGACGGCGGTGTCGACGACGTACTGGGCCGTCTCGGTCGCCATCAGCTTCGCCATGGCCGAACGCCGCGCGATGTCGTCCCCCTTGCCGCCGTCCCTGTCGTACGCGCAGGCCGCCGCGTACACCAGCAGCCGCGCCGCCTCCGTGCGGGTCGCCATCTCCGCCAGCTGGTGGGCGACGGACTGGAGGTCGCGCAGCACGCCGCCGAAGGCCGGACGCTCGTCGGCGTGGCGCAGCGAGGCGTCCAGCGCCGCCTGCGCCATGCCGACGGCGAAGGCGCCCACGCTCGGGCGGAAGAGGTTGAGGGTGCGCATGGCCACGCCGAAGCCGCGCCCCGGCTCCCCCAGCAGGTCGCCGCGGGTCACCGGCACGGCGTCGAAGGTGAGGGTGCCCAGCGGGTGCGGAGAGAGCATCTCCAGGCTCTCGCCGCTCAGTCCGGCCCGCTCGGCGGGCACCAGGAAGGCGGTGACGCCGTGCGAGCCGGGTGCCTCACCGGTACGGGCGAAGACGGTGTAGAAGTCGGCGTAGGGCGCGTTGGAGATCCAGGTCTTGGTGCCCGTCAGCCGCCATCCGTCGGGGCCGTCGGGCTCGGCGTGCAGAGCGAGCGCCGCGGCGTCGCTGCCCGCGCCGGGCTCGCTCAGCGCGAAGGCCGCGACGGCGCATCCGGTGGCGGCGGCAGGGAGCCAGCGGGCCCGCTGCTCGTCGGTGCCCACGTCCGCGACGGGCCCGGCGCCGAGCCCCTGAAGGGCCAGTGCCGTCTCGGCCTCGGGGCAGGAGTAGGCCAACGACTCGCGCAGCAGGCACAGTTCGAGGGCGCTGATGCCCTGGCGCCGCGCCGGGAGCGGCACGGCGCGGGCGAGCAGGTCCAAGGCCCCCAGCTCCTCCAGGAGCCGGAGGTTGACGCGGCCCGGTTCGCCTTCGGCGGCCAGCGGGCTCAGTCGTTCGGCGCCCAGTGCGCGCAGCCGGGCGCACCATTCGCGCTGCTCGGGCGCCAGCTCGAAAGACGGCACTGCGGGCATGTCCGGGGTGGCGGACATGGCGGCTCCCTCCCGTACGGCGGCTCGGCCGCTGCGGACCGCTCTCGCGGACCGCCCGTCGCGGACCACCGGTCGCGGAACGCCTCTCTATCGCGGAGTATTGACTGTCGTCACCATCACGTTACGCTCAACGGCACACCGCCGCGCCGGGAAACACCATCTTCCGGCAGCTCGTCGGCAGCTTCCGAAGCCCTTCCGAAAGCCACTCCGCACGGCCGCGAGGGGGCAGACCGGCCATGGAACCGACTCCGTCAGCGCACCTCGACACCTTCGCCCGCGACCACCTGCCCCCGCCCGAACAGTGGCCAAGGCTCCTGCTGGACGATCCGGCGCTCCAATACCCCGCGCGCCTCAACTGCGGTACCGAGCTGCTGGATCGTACCGTCGGAAGGCTGGGCGCGGACCGTCCCGCCTTCCACACCGGCGGCATGCCCCCGCCCGGCCCGGAGCCGGGGAACGCGCCCGGCAGCCCCTCCCCCAGGCGCACCTGGTCGTACGGCGAACTGCGCGCCACCGTCGACCGGCTGGCGCACGTGCTCACCGGCGAGCTGGGCGTCGTCCCCGGCAACCGCGTCCTGCTGCGCGGCCCCACCACCCCGGAGCTGGCCGCCTGCTGGCTGGCGGTGATGAAGGCCGGGGCCGTCGCGGTCACCGTCCTGGCGGCCCAGCGCGCGCACGAGCTGAGCACCATCTGCCGTATCGCGCGGGTCAGCCACGCGCTGTGCGACGCGCGCGTGGCCGGGGAACTGGAACGCGCTGCGGTACCGGGGCTGCGCACCGGGCTGTTCGGCGGCGGCGGTGAGGCCGACGTGCTGCGGCTCGCGGCCGGAAAGCCCGACACGTTCGAGGCGGTGGCCACGGCGGCCGACGACGTGGCGCTGATCGCCTTCACCTCCGGCACCACGGGACGCCCGAAGGGCTGTGCGCACTTCCACCGGGACGTGCTGGCCGTGGCCGACACCTTCTCCGCACGGGTGCTGCGCCCGCGCCCGGAGGACGTGTTCACCGGAACCCCGCCGCTGGGCTTCACCTTCGGGCTCGGCGGCCTGGTGCTCTTCCCCCTGCGGGCCGGAGCCTCCGCGCTGCTGGACCAGTGGAGCGGGGCCGGACAGCTGCTGGAGGTGGTGGGGGAGCACCGCATATCCGTGCTGTTCACCGCGCCCACGGCCTACCGCGCGATGCTGGCGCAGCTGGAGAAGCCCGGCGGGCGCGGCCCCTACGACCTGTCCTCGCTGCGCCGCTGCGTCTCGGCCGGCGAGCATCTGCCCGCCGCCACCTGGGAGTCCTGGTACGAGCGCACCGGGCTGCGGATCATCGACGGGATCGGCGCGACGGAGATGCTGCACATCTTCATCTCCGCCTCCGACGAGGCGATACGGCCGGGCCGCACGGGCGTTCCCGTACCCGGGTTCGAGGCGCGGATAGTGGCGGCGGACGGCAGCACACCGCTGCCGGACGGCACGCCGGGGCTGCTCGCGGTGCGCGGCCCGGTGGGCTGCCGCTACCTCGCCGACGAGCGCCAGCGCGCGTACGTGCACGACGGCTGGAACCTCACCGGCGACACCTATGTGCGCGACGACGAGGGCTACTTCCGCTATCTCGCCCGCGCCGACGACATGATCATCTCGGCGGGCTACAACATCGCGGGCCCCGAGGTCGAGGAGGCGCTGCTGCGCCACCCCGAGGTGCGCGAGGCCGCGGTGGTGGGGCGCCCGGACGAGAAACGGGGCCAGATCGTGGTCGCCCATGTGGTCCTGGCGCCGGAGGCACCCCGGGGGAGTGACATGGCCGAAACCCTGCGCCGGTTCACGCTTTCGGAGCTGGCGCCGTACAAGTGTCCCCGGGAGATCGTCTTTGCGCAGTCGCTTCCGCGCACCCCTACGGGCAAACTCCAGCGGTTCCGGCTGCGGGAGCCCGGACTTGGCCCTCCCGAACCCGATCTAGAGTGACGGGCGTGGCACAGAACGCGTCCCCCTCCTTGACCAGGGCTTCTCCCGGCTCGCTCATCCTCACCTTCTACGGCGCCTACGGGCGCGGCCTCAACAGCGCGGGAACCGTACCCGTCGCGACACTGATCCGCCTGCTCGGCGCCGTGGGTGTCGACCCGCCCTCCGTGCGCTCGGCCGTCTCCCGGCTCAAACGGCGCGGGCTGCTGACCGCCGACAACCCCGGGAGCAAGGCCGCCGGATACCGCCCGTCCCCGGCGGCCACCCAACTGCTCGAAGACGGCGACGATCGCATCTACGCGCGGCCCGAGCCGGACGGCACCTGGCTGCTGGCCGTCTTCTCCGTCCCCGAAAGCGAACGCCAGCGACGGCACGTGCTGCGCTCGCGGCTGGCCCGGCTGGGCTTCGGCAACGCGGCGCCCGGCATCTGGATCGCGCCATCGCATCTGGAGGAGGAGACCCGCCATACGCTCGACCGGCTCGAACTGACGCCGTATGTCGACCTGTTCCGGGGCGGGCATGTGGGCTTCGAGCCGACGGCCGGGGCGGTGGCCCGCTGGTGGGACCTGGAGGCGATCGCCGAGCGGCACCGCGCGTTCCTCCAGGCGCACGAGCCGGTGCTGCGCGCCTGGTCGCGGCGACGCCGCACCCCGCCGGAGGCGGCGTACCGCGACTATCTGCCCGCGCTGGACGCCTGGCGCCGGCTGCCCTACGCCGACCCCGGCCTGCCACCCTCGCTGCTCCCGGCGCGGTGGCCCGGCGAGCGTGCGGCGAAGGTCTTCTTCGCGCTGCACGAGAAGCTGCGGGACGCGGGGCGCGCCTACGTGGAAGAGACCGCCGCCGCGCGCTGAGGTGCGGCGCGTACGGCGCCGTCGAGGCAGGCGGTGTGCGCGGAGCTCGGCGGCTCAGCACCTCACCAGCGCCTGACGCCTCAGCGGCACCTGACGCCTCGGTGGCGCCCGCTGCCTCAGCGGCCTCCGCCGGGCCGTCGCCCGCCCCGGCGGCCCCGGCCGCCGTCCCCGCGTCCGCCGCGCTGCTGGCCCGGGATGGCGGACGGGGGTGTGGACGTGGGCCGGGAGGGAGGCCCGGAGCCGGGCCCCTCGGAGCCTGAACCGGGGCCGGAGCCGGCGGGCGGCTCGTCCCACCAGCGGTCGTCGGGCTCGCGCCGGTTGGCGATGATCGCGGCGACCGGCGGGATCACCATGGCGACCACGCACATCGCGACAGCCGCCGGCACCGACCACAAGCGCACGAAGCCCCAGGCGCTGACGAACAGCACCAGGCAGACCGCCATCAGCGCGAAATAGCGCCGCCGCCGCCGTGCGTACATAACTCCACCGTACGGCGGCCCCGGCCGCCCGGCAGTCGGACGGGGCCCAGCAGGACGGCGGGGCCTCAGTCGGCCGGGCGGGAGGCGAAGCCGGCGGCCAGCTTCTCGATGGCGTCGGCCGTGCCCTCCGGGTCGGTGACCAGACCCAGGTGGTGGGAGGTGCGGCGCAGCACTCGGTGGCCGATGGCCTCGGCCCGGATCGCCGTCTCCTCGTACGCCGGGCTGAAGCGCAGATACGCCGCACGGGAGTGGTCGGAGTCGACAGCCGCGTCGGGAGCGCGCTCCTCGAAGTAGTCGAGGGGCAGGCGCGGGATGCCCGCGCGGAACCACGCCCGCACATCCGGGTCGGGCAGCGCCCCGACCAGCGTCTCCTCGGGGAACCACTCGTCCCAGGGCGGCAGCACTCCGTCGTGGGCGAGCGCGCGCACCTGGGCGCGCAGGTCCTCGGGCACCGCTTGGAGCCAGCTCTGGCCGGGGTGCGGCCACTGGGCGTCCGCGTACACCGTCCCGGCGACGGGCCGGCCCCCGGCCGCGAGGCGCTCGCCCAGCGCGGGCAGCAGCGTCCCGGCGCCGCTGTGGCCGACGAGGACGACGGGGCGCTCGTCGGGGCACGGTGCCGCCTGCTCGGCAGCGGCGGTCAGCAGCTTCGGGTAGTAGGGCCCGTCGCCTTTGAGGGCTTTGGTCAGTGAGGGAACGCTGACGGTACGCCCCCGTGCGCGCAGTGCGTCCGCGACGGGCCTCCAGATGACGTCTCCGGTCAGCGGGCTGTGCACCAGCACCAGTTCGGCCTGGTTCCGAGCGGGCACGTTCGTCCCCTTCCGGGATCTCAGCAGGTGATCTGCTCACAGGTGACGTCCGCCGGCGTGCCCCGTGAATGGCTGACGGAGTCGGCCCAGCCTAGACCCGCCGGGAGGCCCCGTACCTGGTGGATCGCTACATCCCGGCCGGTATGACGCGGCGCCCGCGCCGGGTGGCGGCGGCATCCGTGGTGCGCGCCGACGGCTCCGGGCCTGCTCACAGCCTCACAACAGCCGCCCAGCCGGGCGCGCCGGCTCCCGCTCGCGCGGTGCCGGGACCGGCGCGGGGCCGCACGACACTACCGAAGCTTTACAGAGCGAGCCGTGGCTTGGGGGCGTCCGTGCGGCCGGTGGGCGGTCTGCGGCTGCCCGCCTGATACGGCTCGGGCCAGGGGGCGCCGGGCCCGCTGTAGCCCTGTTCGGCGGCGGCGTGCAGGGTCCAGTGCGGGTCGTAGAGGTGCGGTCTGGCCAGCGCGCACAGGTCGGCGCGGCCCGCCAGGACCAGCGAGTTGACGTCGTCCCAGGAGGAGAGGGCGCCGACGGCGATGACGGGGACGCCCAGGACGTTGCGTATCCGGTCGGCGTACGGGGTCTGGTAGGAGCGGCCGAAGTCGGGGCGCTCCTCGGCGACGACCTGTCCGGTGGACACGTCGATGGCGTCGGCGCCGTGCTCGGCGAAGGCCGCCGCGACGCGCAGCGCTTCCTCGCCCGTGGTGCCGCCGGGAGCCCAGTCGGTGGCCGAGATCCGGACGGTCATGGGGCGCTCGGCGGGCCACACCTCGCGCACCGCGTCGAAGACCTCCAGCGGGTAGCGCAGCCGCGCGGTCAGGGAGCCGCCGTAGGCGTCGGTGCGCCGGTTGGTGAGCGGGGAGAGGAAGCCGGACAGCAGGTAGCCGTGTGCGCAGTGCAACTCCAGCAGGTCGAACCCTGCGCGGGCCGCCCGGCGTGCCGACTCGGTGAACTCGTCCCGTACGCCAGCCATCTGATCGGCCGTCAGCTCCTGCGGGGTCTGGCTGACCCCTGGGCGGTAGGGCAGCGGCGAGGGGGCCACCAGGGGCCAGTTGCCCTCCGGCAGCGGGTCGTCGATGCCCTCCCACATGAGCCTCGTCGAGCCCTTGCGCCCGGAGTGGCCGAGCTGGAGACCGATCGCGGCGGTCGGCGACTGGGCGTGCGCGAACGTGGTCACGCGGCGCCAGGCCTCCTCCTGCTCGTCCGTCCACAGCCCGGCGCAGCCAGGGGTGATCCGGCCGGTGGGCGAGACGCACACCATCTCGGTCATGGTCAGCCCGGCGCCGCCGAGCGCGCGGGCGCCCAGGTGGACGAGGTGGAAGTCCCCCGGGACCCCGTCCCGCGACTTGTACATGTCCATCGGGGAGACGACGACGCGGTTTCGCAGCGTCAGTCCGCGCAGCCGGAAGGGGGTGAACATCGGCGGCGTGCCGGGCGGGATCCCGGCCTCCCGCTCGGTGGCCGCGACGAAGCCGGGGTCGCGCAGGCGCAGGTTGTCGTGGGTGACGCGGCGGCTGCGGGTGAGCAGGTTGAAGGCGAACCGGTGGGGAGGCTGCGCGGTGTACCCCTCCAGCTCCTCGAACCAGGTCAGGCTCGCCCGCGCGGCGCGCTGCGTGGACTGCACGACGGGCTTGCGCTCGGCCTCGTAGGCGGCCAGCGCCTCGGGAAGCGTGGGCTGTTCGCGTACGCAGGCGGCGAGCGCGAGGGCGTCCTCGACGGCGAGCTTGGTGCCGGAGCCGATGGAGAAGTGCGCGGTGTGCGCGGCGTCCCCGAGCAAGGCGATGTTGCCGTGCGACCAGCGGTCGTTGACGACGGTGCGGAAGGCCGTCCACTGGGAGTTGTTGCCGCGCAGGGGGCGACCGGCGAGGGTCTCGGGGAAGAGCTTGGCGCAGCGCTCGGCCGAGGCGCGCTCGTCCAGCCGGTCGAACCCGGCGGCCCGCCACACCTCTTCGCGCGCCTCGACGATGACGGTGGAGGCACCCCGCTCCTCCCCCGCGGTGCCGGGCGAGTGTCGGGCGTAAGGGTAGGCGTGCAGCTGGAAGATGCCGTGTCCGGTCTCGGCGATCTCGAAGCGGAAGGCGTCGAGCGCGAAGTCGGCGGCCAGCCAGATGTAGCGGCAGCGGTGGGTGACCGGCGTGGGCCGGAAGACGTCGGCGTGGGCCGCGCGGGTGGCGCTGTGCACACCGTCGGCGGCCACCACCAGGTCGTGCCCGCAGGCCAGTTCGGCGGCGGGGGGCGCCGGGGTGCGGAAGCGCAGGGTGACACCCAGCTCGCGGCAGCGCGCGTGCAAGGCGGCCAGCAGGGTGCGGCGGGAGAGCGCGGCGAAGCCGTGGCCCGAGGAGGTCAGGGTGTGGCCGCGGTGGACGACGTCGATGTCGTCCCAGCGGACCATGTGGCCGCGCAGCGTGGCGTAGACGTCCGGGTCGGCGTTCTCGATGCCGCCGAGGGTCTCGTCGGACAGGACGACGCCGAAGCCGAACGTGTCGTCGGGCGCGTTGCGTTCGTAGACGGTGACCTCGCGCTTCGGATCCAGCCGCTTGAGGAGGACGGCCGCGTACAGCCCCCCGGGCCCACCCCCGACGACGGCGACCCGCAGGGCCCGCGCGGGCGCCGCCGCGCTCACGGACGCCACCACGCCACGGGTGCCGCCGCGCTCACGGACGCTGCCCCACTCACGGCCGCCTCACCTTCCCTGCCAGACGGGAGGCCGCTTCGCGGTGAAGGCGGCGTGGAATTCGGCGTAGTCCTCGCCGTGCATCAGCATCGCCTGGGTGGCGGCGTCCAGTTCGACCGCGCCGGACAGCGGCAGGTCCAGCTCCGCGGTGAGCAGCGCCTTGGTCTGGGCGTGGGCGAGCGCGGGGCCGTCCGCCAGCCGCCTGGCCAGGGCTTGCGCGGCCTTCGCCGTCCCGCCCTCGTCGACGAGCTGGCTGATCAGCCCGATGCGTTCGGCCTCCGGGGCGCGGACGGGCTCGCCGAGCATCAGGACGCGGGTGGCGTGGCCGAGGCCGATGACGCGGGGCAGCAGGTAGGCGGCGCCCATGTCGCCGCCGGAGAGGCCGACCTTGGTGAACAGGAACGAGAAGCGCGCCGTGGGGTCGGCCACCCGGAAGTCCGAGGCCAGCGCGAGCACGGCCCCCGCGCCGGCCGCCGCCCCGTGCACGGCGGCGACGACGGGGAACGGCGCCTCCCTGAGAGCGCGTACGACCTGCCCGGTCATCCGGTTGAAGTCCAGCAGCTGGGCCGTGTCCATCTCCAGGGTGGCGCCGATGATCTCGTCCACGTCGCCGCCCGAGCAGAAGGCGCGGCCCTCGCCGCCGAGCACGAGCGCGCGCGGGCGGTCGCGGTGGGACAGTTCGGCGAGCAGGTCACGCAGATCGGCGTACGCCTCGAAGGTGAGCGCGTTCAGCTTGGCGGGGCGCGCGAGCGTGACGGTGGTGACGCCGTCGTCCTCGGTCACCTTCAGGTGCCGCCACTCGCTGGTGCGCCGGGCGGATCCGGAGAACGGGCTCATCTCGGGGCCTCCGTCGGTGAGGTGCCTCGGCCGCGCGCACGGGCCGCCACGCGTCGAACGTATCACTGCTTCGTGACTGCCGTCACGAGTACGCGATAGACAGGCCGCCGGGTGAAGTACCTTGCCGTGTGCGCCACTTCGCCCGATCGGGCGAGCCCGGGGGCGCCGTAACGGTTCGCCGCCTGGAGCCGCGCATACGGTCCGGACATGCACGCGCCTCCCCCTCCGCCCCCGTCCCCTCCGTCTTCTTCGGACCGGCCGATCACCCCTGTCACGGCCCCCGCAACCGCGCCCGGCGGCGCCCCGGCCCTCAGCGAGCTGCGGCTGTCCGCCTACCGGGGGCTGCGGGCGCGTACGGTCCCGCTCAGCCGGGTCACGGTGCTGACGGGGCCGAGCGGCAGCGGCAAGTCGACCGTCCTGGAGGCCTACGAGGCGCTCGCCGGGCTCGGCAGGGGCGCGGCGCTGAGCGACGTCTTCCCCGCCGCACCCGCCCCGCTCGCCGCATCCGCCACATCCGTGGTGCCCGCCGCCCGCCCGTCCGCCGCGTCCACGCCCGCATCCCTCGCGCCCACGCCTGCCGCGCCCGGTGGCTCCTCGCCCTACGTCCCGCAGGCGGCGCTCCCCGACCGGGGAGGGCGGCGCGGCTTCCGGCTGGGCTGCACGGTGGTGGGCCCGGCGGGCCCCGTGCGCTTCGACGTCGCGGTCCAGGCCGAACCCGAACTGCGCGTGGTGGGCGAGCGGCTGACGGGCGCGGGTGGCGAGACCCTGCTGTCCACGGCGCTGCGCGATCCGGCCCGGCGCGCGGTGGAGGTCACCTGGCACACCGGGAACGCCACGCGGGTCCTGCGTACGCCCTTTCCCGACGACCGGCTGGCCGTTCCGCTGCTGCCGCTTCACGTCGCGGGCGCGACGGCGGCGCAGCGCACGGTGCTGGCGGCGGCCGAACAGGTCGTCGTGGCCCTGCGCGGGGTCTTCGCCTGTGACCCGGTGCCCGCGCGGATGCGCGGGCCGGTCGCGGAGGGGGACGGGCTGCTGCGCGGCTGCTGCGAGAACCTCGCCGCCGTGGTGGGCCGTACCCGCGCCGAGTGCTCCTCGCGCCATGCCGCGCTGCTGGGCGTCCTGCGCGCGGGCTGTGCGGGCCCGGTGGCCGAGCTGCGGGCCGAGCCGGGTGGGCGCGGGCTGGTGCGCGCGCTCGTCGAGCGGGGCGCGGACCGGGCGGTGACGCCGCTGGAGTGGCTCGGCGACGCGGAGCTGCGGTACGCGGCGCTGGCGCTGGTGCTGCTGACGGGGCCCGGGGTGCTGTCGGTGGACCCGGTCAGCGAGGTACCGGCGGCGCGGCAGGCGCTGACGGTGCTCGCCGACGGCCTGGACCGCGATCTGGACGGCGCCCAGACGCGCCAACTGCTGTCGCTGGCGGCCCGGATGGGCGCGCGCGGGCATGTGCGGCTGCTGGCGACGGGCCCGGACTCGGGCCCGCTGGCCCGGGAGGCGGCACGGGAGCGGGCGCGGGCGGAGGGCGTGTCCCTGGTAGACCTGGGGGCGTGAGCGATTCTTCCCACAGCAATGGGCACCCCTCCCCTCCGTCCCCGCGGCCTCGTACCGTCGCCGGACTCCAGCGCAGGCTGGCCGAGTTCGCGGCGGCGCGCGACTGGGGGCAATACCACACGCCCAAGAATCTGGCGGCGGCGCTGAGCGTCGAGGCGGGCGAACTGGTCGAGATTTTCCAGTGGCTGACCCCGGAGCAATCGGCCCGGGTGATGGCCGATACGGAGTCGGCCGCGAGGGTCGAGGACGAGGTCGCGGATGTACTCGCCTACCTCCTCCAGTTCTGCGAAGTACTGGGGGTCGATGCACTCGCCGCACTGGAAGCAAAGATCGAGAGGAACGAAAAGCGTTTCCCGACCCCCGGAACCGGTCACTCTATGGAGTGAAGAAGTTCTTTTCACACTCCTTTTTGTCCACAGAAATCCGAAACCCCCTGGCGGAGCTGGCCATTGACAGTCACGCTGGGTAGCGACCAGTGAGGGGGAAGGCAGATGGATGCTGTACGGCTCATCGCTGCGACGCGGCGCGCTCTCGCGCTCAGCGTGGCCGTGCCCGACATCATGGCGGCGGCCTGGCAGGCGCAGGCGCTCGCCGGGGCGGTCGGCAGCCATCTCGCGGTCAGCGGCCCGGCCGCGGCACGGGCCGAAGCACTAGGACTGAGCGAAGCGGGAAGCCGGGCCTGCGGACCCCGGCACCATCCGGCGCTGTGCCCCCGCGGAATCCGGGCCGCACAGCTGTCGAAGATCGAGGATCCGCGGCGCGCCCTGGACGACCTGGGCGCGCTGCTCGGCGAGGTCGGCGTGGCCCTGGTGGGCATCGCGGTCACGGCGGAGGACGAGACGCTGTACTGGCAGTGCATGGAGACCATCGACGCGGTCGACGAGACCGGCGAGCGCGTCGCGGCCATCTTGCGCACGCTCTCCCTGCGCGAGCGCGGAAGCGTGGCGTAGGGCGCCGCGACGTCGCGTAGGGCTCCGCGATGTGACGTAGGGCGCCGCGGGCGGAAGGTGGTCCCGGCGCCGTCCGTGCGGGCGACCCCGCCTGGTTCCAGGTCGCGGCCCTCCACCAGGCAAGATGGAGGGCATGCGACTGCGAATCTTCACGGAGCCCCAGCAGGGGGCCGACTACGACACACTCCTCAAGGTCGCCAAGGCCACCGAGGACCTCGGCTTCGACGCCTTTTACCGCTCCGACCACTATCTGGCCATGGGCGACGCGGACGGCCTGCCGGGCCCCACCGATGCCTGGATCACCCTTGCGGGACTGGCCAGGGAGACCAGCCGGATCCGGCTGGGCACCCTCATGACGGCCGGCACCTTCCGGCTGCCGGGAGCGCTGGCGATCCAGGTCGCCCAGGTCGACGCCATGTCCGGGGGCCGGGTCGACTTCGGCCTGGGCTCGGGCTGGTACGAGGACGAGCACACCGCCTACGGCATCCCCTTCCCCAAGGAGAAGTTCGGGCGCCTGGAGGAGCAGCTCGCCATCATCACCGGGCTGTGGGAGACGCCGGTGGGCGAGAAGTTCAGCTACGAGGGCTCCTACTACCAGCTCAAGGACTCCCCCGCGCTGCCCAAGCCGTACCAGGAGCGCATCCCGGTCCTCGTCGGCGGCTTCGGCGCCAAGCGCACCCCGCGCCTGGCCGCGCGGTACGCCGACGAGTTCAACGTCCCCTTCGGCTCCCTGGCCGACAGCGAGCGGCAGTTCGACCGGGTCCGCGCCGCAGCCGAGGAGCAGGGCCGCGCGGCCTCGGACCTGGTGTACTCGAACGCGCTGGTGGCCTGCGTCGGCAAGGACGACGCCGAGGTGGCCCGCCGTGCGGCGGCCATCGGACGCGACGTGGCCGAGCTGAAGGAAAACGGCCTGGCGGGTACGCCCGCCGAGGTCATCGACAAGGCCGGCCAGTACGGCGAACTGGGCTCCTCGCGGCTCTACCTCCAGATCCTGGACCTGAGCGACCTGGACCATCTCACCCTGATCGCCGACCAGGTGCAATCCCAGCTCTCATGAGCGGCCATGTGTACGTGAGCGGCCGTACGTACGTGAGCGGCCCTGCGTACGTTCGCGGACATGCGTAACGCTCCCGCCACCCCGCTCGCCGGGGCGCTGGCCGACGGCGTCGTCCTGCTGGACGGGGGCCTGTCCAATCAGCTGGAGGACCAGGGCAACGACCTGGCCGACGAGCTGTGGTCGGCCAGGCTGCTGGCCGAGGACCCCGCGCAGATCGAGGCCGCACACGCCGCGTATGTGCGGGCAGGGGCGCGGGTGCTGATCACCAGCAGCTACCAGGCGTCCTTCGAGGGGTTCGCGCGGCGGGGTCTGGGGGCCGACGACGCCAGGGAGCTCTTCCGCCGCAGCGTCCGCCTCGCCCGCTCGGCGGGCCGCGCCGAAGCCCGCGCCGAAGTCCGCGTCGCGGGGGCCGGGCCGGTGTGGGTCGCCGGTTCCGTCGGCCCGTACGGCGCGGTGCTGGCCGACGGGAGCGAGTACCGGGGCCGGTACGGGCTGAGCGTGCGCGAGTTGACCGCCTTCCACCGGCCCCGGGTCGAGGCGCTGGCCGAGGCGGAGCCCGATGTCCTGGCGCTGGAGACGGTGCCGGACGTGGCCGAGGCCGAGGCGCTGCTGGGTGCCGTGGCCGGGTGCGGGCTGCCGGTGTGGCTGAGCTTCACCGTCGCCGGAGGCCGCACCCGCGCGGGCCAGCCGCTGGCGGAGGCCTTCGCCGTCGCCGCGGGGAACCCCCAGGTGCTGGCCGTCGGCGTCAACTGCTGCGCCGCCGACGAGGTCGGCCCCGCGCTGGAGACCGCCGCACGGGCGTGCCCGGGTACGCCGCTCGTCGCCTACCCCAACAGCGGCGAGGGCTGGGACGCCCGCCGCGCCGCATGGACGGGCGCGCGCACCTTCGCCCCCTCCCTCGCGCGCGAATGGACCGCCCGTGGGGCGCGGCTGGTGGGCGGCTGCTGCCGGGTGGGGCCGGGCGCCATCGCCGCGCTGGGTGAGACGCTGGGCCGCGCCGGGTGAGACGCTGGGAAGGGCCCAGCCGTAGGTGATTCTCCACCCGGGCGCATCCGGGACCGCGTTCCGCACGCGGGGCCCGGGCCGCTCCGTCAGGATGTGCGCATGGGATTCCACGTCGACTCCGAGACCGGGCGGCTGCGGCGCGTCATCGTGCACCGGCCGGGGCTCGAACTGAAGAGACTCACCCCCACCAACAAGGACGACCTCCTCTTCGACGACGTGCTGTGGGTGCGGCGGGCGCGGCACGAGCACGACGCGTTCGCCGACACACTGCGCGAACTCGGCGTCGAGGTGCACCTGTTCGCCGACCTGCTGGCCGGGGCACTGGACATCCCCACGGCCCGCTCACTCGTCCTCGACCGGGTCTTCGACGAGAAGGAGTACGGCCCCCTCGCTACGGACCATCTGCGGGCCTCCTTCGACCAGTTGCCCACCGTCGAGCTGACCGAGGCGCTGATCGGGGGGATGACCAAGCGGGAGTTCCTGGAGCGCTGCGCCGAGCCGGCCTCGGTGCGCTTCCATGTGATGGATCTGGACGACTTCCTGCTGGCTCCGCTGCCGAACCACATCTTCACCCGCGACACCTCCGCGTGGGTCTACGACGGGGTCTCGATCAACGCGATGCGCTGGCCGGCGCGGCAGCGCGAGACCGTGCACTTCGAGGCGATCTACCGCCACCACCCGCTGTTCGCGGGCCCCGAGCCGGGCACGGGCTTTCACACCTGGTCGGAGGGGCAGTCGGCCTATCCGTCCACCATCGAGGGCGGCGACGTACTCGTCATCGGGAACGGCGCCGTGCTGATCGGGATGAGCGAGCGGACGACTCCGCAGGCCGTGGAGATGCTGGCGCGCGGGCTGTTCGCACAGGGCTCGGCCCGCACGATCGTGGCGCTGGACATGCCCAAGCGCCGGGCCTTCATGCACCTGGACACGGTCATGACGATGGTCGACCAGGAGACGTTCACGCAGTACGAGGGCCTCGGCATGCTGCGCTCGTACACCATCGAGCCGGGCTCGGCCGCGACCGAGCTGAAGGTCACCGACCACGCGCCCGACCACATGCACCGCGCCATCGCCGCCGCGCTGGGCCTGGACCGGATCAGGGTGCTGACCCCGACCCAGGACGTGCACGCGGCCGAGCGCGAGCAGTGGGACGACGGCTGCAACGTCCTGGCGGTCGAGCCGGGGGTGGTGCTGGCGTACGAGCGGAACGTGACGACCAACACCCATCTGCGCAAGCAGGGCATCGAGGTGCTGGAGATCCCGGGCAGCGAGCTGGGGCGCGGGCGCGGCGGCCCGCGCTGCATGAGCTGCCCGGTCGAGCGGGACGCGGCAGCGGGCGTGGCCGAGGGTGCGTTTTGAAAGTGCTGGTCACAGCCCCTCGCTGACTGCTGCGACCAGCACGGTCGCCTCGTAGCGGACGGCGGGTTTGTCGTATCTCGTGGCGACGGCGCGGTGGCGCTTGAGGCGATTGATTCCGCACTACACCGCGTGGCGCTCTTTGTCGTCGGCCGTGCCGAACTTCGGCGGCCGGCCACCGCGGGAACCGCGCTTCTTGCGGTTGGCGATCTGGTCGCAGAGCTTCGGCTACCCGCTGTCGATCCCCGGGCCCCTCGTCGTCGGCGCCCTCTGTCAACACAACGGCGGCTGGCAGGTGCCGCTCCTGGCCATCATGGTGCTGACGCTCGCGCAGGTCGGGCCCGGCCTGGCGGCGCTCACCGCGGCGCAGTGACCCGCGTCACTCGGAATCCGTCTTGACCTCAACCGCACTTGAAGTTTCAGGCTTGCCGCGCAGTACCTGCTCGCCTGACGTCCCGGTGCGGTCCGTCACCGGGGGAGAACACCCCTCACAAGGAGTTCGAGTTGACTGACAGCAACATCATTCTGGTCATCGGCGCGACCGGGAATCAGGGCGGTGCCACCGCACGCGAGTTGGTCTCCCGCGGCCACACGGTTCACGCGCTGGTACGCGACCCCGGCAAGGCCGAGGCCCGTCAGTTCGAGGACCTGGGCGTGGTACTCGTCAAGGGCGACATGGACGACGAGGAGTCGCTGCGCCGGGCCATGGAGGGCGTGCACGGCGTGTTCAGCGTGCAGCCGCTCGGGTGGGACCCGGAGGCGCTCACCGCGGAGGTGCGGCAGGGCAAGGCCGTGGCGGACGCCGCCCGGGCGGCCGGGGTGGCCCACCTGGTGTACAGCTCCGTGGGCGGCGCCGAACGGAACACCGGGATCGACCACTTCGAAACCAAGGCCGAGATCGAGCGGCACATCCTCGGCCTCGGACTGCCGGCCACCGTCCTACGCCCGGTGTTCTTCATGAACAACCTGCTGCACTACGCCGAGGCCGAGGGCGAGCGGCTGCTGGCGCTCCCCGCGAAGCCGGAGAAGCCGATTCAGCTGATCGCCAGTGACGACATCGGATTCTTCGCCGCGACCGTCTTCGACGAGCCGGACACCTATCTCGGCAGGCAGATCGAACTGGCCGGTGACGAGATCACCTTCCCGGAGATCGCGAAGATCTACGAGCGGGTCACCGGGGTCCCGACCCGCTTCGAGCCGCAGCCCATCGAGGACCGCATGTTCGAATGGTTCGCGGAGGACGGCTACCAGGCGGACATCCTGGCCCTGCGGAAGGTGCACCCCGGCCTGCTGACCTTCGAGGAGTACCTGACCCGGCGGCTGTCCCCCGCGGGCCAGGCCTGAGAGGAACCAACCAGTGCGAGCAGCAGCGACGTCCTCCTTCGGGCCTCCGGAGACGCTCCGGCTGAACGAGGTGGCGGAACCGCTCGTGGGCACCGGCCAGGTCCGGGTCCAGGTCCGGGTCGCGGGCGTGCAGCCCGTCGACTGCAAGGTGCGCGCGGGTGCGACGCCGTTCGCCCGGTCCGTGACGTTCCCGCTGATCCCCGGCAACGAGTTCGCCGGAGTGGTCGACAGCGTCGGTGAGGGCGTCACGGAGTTCTCCGCGGGGGACGAGGTGCTGGGCTTCGGCCTGTTCGGCTGCTACGCGGAGTACGTTGTCGTTCCCGCCGACCAGATCGTGTCCAGGCCGCCGAGCATGCCGTGGGAGGTCGCGGGCGGTTTCCCCGGCAACGGCCAGGGTGCACACATGGCGCTGCGCGAGATGAGGGTCTGCCCCGGGGACACGGTGCTGATCAACGCCGCGGCAGGAGCACTCGGGACCTTCGCGGTCCAGCTGGCTCGGGCGTGGGGCGCAGAGAAGGTGATCGGCACCGCCAGTGAGGCCAACCACGACTATCTGCGCGCGCTCGGCGCCGTTCCCGTCACGTATGGCGAGGGACTCGCCCAGCGGATCCGCGCCCTGGTCCCCGAAGGGGTGGACGCCGCCCTCGACGCGGCGGGCGAGGAAGCGCTGCGCGCCTCGGTGGAGGTGACCAAGGACAAGGGCCGGGTCGTCACCATGGTGTCCTTCGCGGCGGCCCAGGAGCTGGGACTGCGGGACTGGAGCGCCACGCGCTCAGCTGCCCGGCTCACGGAGCTGGTGAAGCTGTACGAGGAGGGAGCGCTGACCCTCCACATCCGCGCTGCCTATCCGCTGGAACGGGCCGCCGAAGCGCACCGCGATGTCGGCAGTGGCCACGGCCGGGGCAAGGTGGTGATCACGGTCGGCTGACCGGCCGGCCCGCGGAGGTGTGGGGGGGAGAGCTGAGGTCCGCTCTCCCCCCCACACCTGCGTGCCGTTTCCGCCGGACCGCGGATCGGGGACCGCGGGAGGACCGGGCATCGAGTGGGCTTCCAGCCGGATTGCCGTCGCAGCCTGACCAGCGAGGGCGTCACTCCGAGGCGTAGTACAGCCGGAGGAACTCGTCCATCGCCGCGTCGACGCCGACGCGGTCACCGGTGGCGAGCAGGTCGAGCAGCAGACCGCGGACGGTGGCGAGCCCCAGTCTCGCGCGGTTCCGGGCCACGACAGGGTCTGCCCCCGCGGCGACCTCGGCGGCCACGAGCGGTTCCAGCCAGTCCGACACGAGCCCTTCCAAAATCGGGACAGCCTCGGGGCGGCCCCGCAGCGCGCGCCCGTATATCTCGAAGAAGAGCCGCTCCTGGCCGGCCAGCCGAGGGTCCGTCAGCTGCTGCCAGAGGAGCCGCGCGACATCGGCGGGCGAGAGACCGGGTGTCAGGCGGAGCCGGGACAGCAGATCGCGCTGGCGCCGCTCCGACGCCCGAACGATCTCGACGAGCAGCTGTTCCTTGGAGCCGAAGTAGTGGATCAGCATGCGATGACTGACATCGATCGCGGCGCCAAGGCGGCGCAGGCTCAGGTCCGCGATGCCGTATGCCGCGACGTGGTCGACGGCCGCGTCCACCAGTTGAGCGCGCCGGTCCCCGTCCGCGCCGTGCGCGGCCTCGCCCTCGGGATGCATGTCGTCCGTATCCACCACGCCGCGAGTGTACCAATCGGTACATGATCTATGTACCGTGTGGTACATGAAACCTGTCACCGTTTCGATCGACGTTCCGCACACGCCCGAGCAGGTCTATGACTTCCTCGATGTCATGGCTCACCACGAGCGGTTCACGAACCACTATCTGACCGACTGGCGCTACAGCGGCCCCGGCCGCGGCACAGGATCGTGCGCCACGGTCACCGCCGCGCTGGGTGGCACGAAGACCGACGTCACCATCGAGGTCGTCGAGGCCGACGCGCCGCGGCGCATCGTCGAACGGAACGTCAGCGCGGCCGGCCGACGCCTGGCCCACGGCACTTACACCATCGAACCCCTGCCGACCGGTGGGAGCCGCGTCTCCTTCACGTACGCCTGGGTGCTCGCCCCTCTCGCCGACCGCCTACTGGCGCCCGTCGTCCGGGCCACGATGCAGCGCGCCAACCACACGGTCATGCGCCGCCTGGCCACCGAGTTGACTCGCCACGTGTCCACTGCCGGATCCTGACGTCGATCCATGCGGGGTCTACTGCCCGGCCCAGGCCCCGAGGTCCCCGGCGTTGCTGCTCGCCCGCTATGACCTCAGCAAGGACGCGTCCACGGGGACGGTGGTGATCTTCGGCAATGTCCACCGGCACGGCGGCGAGTGCAAGTTCCGCGCCGTCGGCCCGTCAGGACTGCGAGGCATCGTTCCAGACCTCGAAGTCAGTGTTTCGTCAAGCCAGGTACAGCGCGGGGGAGACCCGCACAAAGCGATTGGGTAGCCAGTACTTCTGAAAACGTTCGGCTGGTCGTTCGCGGTCACCGCGCTCGGCCTGGTCGCCGCGGTGTTCTACGGCGGGTGGACCGGCTTCGGGATCGTGGCGATCCTGTCCATCCTCGAGATATCGGTTTCCTTCGACAACGCCGTGGTCAACGCCGGGATCCTGAAGAAGATGAATGCCTTCTGGCAGAAGATCTTCCTCACCGTCGGCATCCTGATCGCGGTCTTCGGCATGCGCCTGGTCTTCCCGGTCGTGATCGTCGCCATCAGCGCCAAGATCGGTCCGATCGAAGCGGTACGGCTCGCGCTCGACGACAAGGACAAGTACCAGCAGCTGGTGACCGACGCCCACCCGTCGATCGCCGCCTTCGGCGGCATGTTCCTGTTGATGATCTTCCTCGACTTCGTCTTCGAGGACCGGGAGATCAAGTGGCTCGGCCGGCTGGAGCGTCCGCTCGCCAAGCTGGGCAAGGTCGACATGCTCTCCGTCTGCATCGCGCTCATCGTGCTGCTCGTCTCCGCGATGGCCTTCGCCACCAACGCCCACCAGCACGGCGGCATCCATGTGGACAAGTCGGAGACCGTCCTGACCGCCGGCATCGCGGGCTTGATCACCTACCTGGTCGTCGGCGGTCTCTCCGGCTACTTCGAGAACAAGCTCGAGGAAGAGGAGGAACGCGAGCACGAGGCCGAGGAAGAGGCCAAGAGGAGCGGCAAGAAGGTTCCGGCGGTCGTGATGGCCGGCAAGGCCGCGTTCTTCATGTTCCTCTACCTGGAGGTCCTGGACGCGTCCTTCTCCTTCGACGGCGTCATCGGCGCCTTCGCGATCACCAACGACATCGTCCTGATGGCGCTCGGCCTCGCCATCGGCGCGATGTACGTCCGCTCGCTGACGGTCTACCTGGTCCGCCAGGGCACCCTCGAGACTACGTCTGCCTGGAGCACGGCGCGCACTACGCGATCGGCGCCCTCGCCGTGATCCTGCTCGTCACCATCCAGCACGAGATCCACGAGGTCATCACGGGTCTCGTCGGCGTCGCCCTGATCGCCTGGTCCTTCTCCTCCTCGGTCCGGCGCAACCGCAGGCTGGCGGCGGCCGAGGGAAAGGGCACGGGGTCCAACGAGAAGGCCGAGGTCTCCTCCGGCGTCTGAGCCAGCCGGATCGCCGGCGCGGGCCGCAGGGCAGACGGGGCTTGAAGACACTCCCTAGCGCCCCTCCGGCAAGCTGTGCCCGGTCACGACACCGGGACGGATCCTCGGAAGGGGCCGCCTCCCACGTGACGCACATCACCCGTCAGGGAAAACCGGAGCCGCCCCTCGCCCGTCTGTGGGGTGTGAGACGAGGAAACGGAGCGGCGGCGCCCGACGAGGAGCGACTCGTCCGCCGAGTGGCGAAGGGCGACCGCGCCGCGTTCGAGGAGCTGTACCGGCGCACGTCGCCATGGCTGGCCGTACGGCTGCGGCGGCGCTGTGCCGACGAGCAGATCGTCGCCGAGGTCATGCAGGACACCTACCTGGCGGTGTGGCGCGCCGCGGGCGCGTTCGCGGGCGCCTCGGTCGGCGGCTCGGCCGTGGGCTGGATGTGGACGATCGCGGCGCGCCGCCTCGTCGACGCCTTCCGCAGCCGCGCCCGGCACGCGCAGCCGCCCGTGGCCGCTCTCCCCGGGGCCACCGTCCCCGCGGCCGAGGACGAGGCCATGGCGGCGACGGTGGGCGGCGACGTCGGCGACGCGCTGGGGCGGCTCGCGCCGGAGCTGCGTGACGTCCTGCAAGCCATGGTGCTGGACGGGCTGACCGTCCGGGAGACGGCGGTTCTCTTCGGGCTGCCCGAAGGGACCGTCAAGACACGCGCCCGCCGGGCGCGCCTCGCGATGAGGGAGGCCCTGTCATGAGCGGGGAACACGCGCCCGACCGGCTGCTGGCCCGCTACGCGCGGGGGGACACCGGCGTCGCCGCCGACGAACTGTGGGCGCTGGAGGCCCACCTGGAGAGGTGCGCACCGTGCCGGGAGAAGCTGGCGACGGCGGTCGACACGGAAGCACCCGAGGTGCGCGCGCTGCTGGAGGGCGTCCGCACCGGCCTCGGACCGCTGCTGGACGGCCCGGCGCCGACGCCCCCGAGCTCCCGCCGGCGGGAGCGGCTGCGCGGCTGGGCGACGCCCGTGATGGTGCCGTGGCTGTGCACGACGGTCCTCGTCGTGCTCGCCGCCACGCTCCTGGACGTGCTCTCCGGCCCGTCCGAGGTGCCGCTCGTGCTCCTGTTCGCGCCCGTGCTGCCGGTCTTCGGCGTCGCCGCGGCGTGGACGCGCGGGCTCGATCCGGCGTGGGAGCTGACCGCGGCCACCCCGCGCGCGGGGCTGCCGCTGGTGCTGCGGCGCACGGCGGCCGTGTTGTGTGCGGTCATCCCTCCGCTGCTGCTCGCCGGGTGGCTGACCGGGACGGCCCTCGCCCAGTGGCTGCTGCCCTGTCTGGCCTTCACGACCGCGTCGCTGGCACTGGGCGGATTCATCGGGGTCACCCGTGCCGCCGTCGGGCTGGTCACGGCCTGGGCGGGCGTCATCGTCGCGCCGACCCTCGCCCTGGGCCGCCTGTCCTTCGCGCTGGGCCCCGACTGGCCGGCCGTCTGGGGCGCCGTGAGCGCCCTGGGAGCCGTCGTCGTGGTCGTGCGCAAAAGCGCCTTCACCCGCGTCGGCGCGCACCGCTGACCTGGTGCCCCACCGCTGAACCTGGCACCACACACCGCTGATCCGGCGGCACACACCCCTGACCTGGTGTGCGCACGCCGCTGAACCGATCCGAGGAGAGTCCAAGTGATCACCGCGACAAGCGCGGCCGACCTCGCCCCGACGACCTACGCCTTCGAGGTCGAAGCCCGGGACCTGCGGGTCCGGGCCGGGCGGACGACAGCCGTCGACGGAATGGACCTGTCCCTGGGCACCGGTGTGCACGGGTTGCTTGGGCCCAACGGCGCCGGGAAGACGACCCTCATCAGGGCGCTGGCCACCGTGCTGGCCCCCTCCGGCGGGACGCTCGAACTGCTCGGGACCCCCTCGGGCGCTTACGGTCCGCAGCGCGAGGTGCGCCGCAGGGTCGGCTACCTGCCGCAGGACTTCGGGTACTACCGGCGCTTCACCGTGCGGGAGTTCGTCGAGTACATGGCGTGGCTCAAGGAGGTGCCGCGCGCGGAGGTACCGGGCGCGGTGCAGCGCGCCGTCGAGCGGGTGGGGCTCGCGGACCGGGCCGACGACCGTCTCAAGACGCTGTCCGGCGGCATGGTGCGGCGGGCCGGGATCGCGCAGGCGATCGTCAACGACCCGCGCCTCGTCCTGCTCGACGAACCGACCGTCGGCCTCGACCCGGCGCAGCGCCTGCGCTTCCGTGAACTGCTCCAGGAGATGGGCACGGAGAGCTGCGTGGTCGTCTCCACGCACCTCGTCGAGGACGTCGCCGCCGCCTGCACGGACGTGATCTTGATGAACAGCGGGAAGCTGGTCTTCCAGGGCACCCCGGACAAGCTCGCCGCCGCGGGCCAGGGAGGGGCAGCCGGGGACAGCCCCATCGAGCGCGGCTACACCGCGCTGCTCTCGGGCGTCCCGGCGGAGCGGGGGACCTGGTGAACGGGCGCGTCCTCCGTATCGAACTGCGCCGCTCGGCGGCCCCGTGGGCGGCCCTGCTGACGCTGCTGGTGGGCCTGGCCTTCCTGCTGCTGCTGACCGGGCCCTGGGTCCATGGCAGCGTCGCGTGGACGCGGCAGTGGACCTCCGACGCCTGGTGGGAGCGCCATCTGATGTCCTTCCTGTGGCCGCTGGCGGTGGGCGCCGGGGCGCTGCACGGGCTGCGGGACCGCCGCTCGGGCACCCTCGAACTGCTGGCCACCACGCCCCGCCCCGCCCGGCACCGGGCGGGGGTCTCCGCCGGTGCCACGGCGCTGGGCCTCGTCCTGGCGTATCTGGCGCTGTTCGCCGTCGGCGCCGTACAGGTCGTCGCGGGCGGCGGCTGGACGCACGCCGGCTGGGTGCCGATCCTGGCGGTCGGCGCACTCGCCCTGCCCGCCGGCGCCGTGCTGGGCATCGGTGTGGGCCGCGCTCTCCCCTCCCCGCTGACGCCGCCCGCGCTGGTGGTGGCGACACTGGTGGGCTGCGTTCTCGCGGCGACGTCCGCCGAACCCGCCTCCAACGGTTCCGGCGTCCTGCCGCACCGGGTGGCGCTGCTCTTCCCGTCGCTGCCTCAGCTGCGGAGTGTCTTCGAGACCGTCGCGGGCCGGGCCAGTGCGGGCCAGGCCGTGTGGCTGACGGGGCTGGCCGTCACCGGGCTGTGGCTGGCCGCTGCCACGGCCCGGCGGGCCCGGCTGCTGGCCCTGGCGCCCGCCGCGTTGGCCGCCGCCGTCGCGCTTCCGCTGCTGCCGTCGGACGCGTCGCGCACCTACGTCGAGGACGCGAGCGCCGTCGAGCCGGTCTGCCAGGGGCAGGTGTGCGTGAGCCGGGTGCAGGAAAAGCAGCTCGACACCCTCGCGGGGCCGTCGCGGGAGGCCCTGCGGCTGCTCGCGGCGAAGCTGCCCGATCTGCCCGGACGGCCGGACAAGGTACGCGAGTACACGAAGACATGGCCGCCCGTCACAGCCGCGGAGCGCAAGCCGGACAGGCTGCAACTGGGCTACGACGACCGGTCGTTCGACGGCGTCAAGGGCAAGGAGCTGACGCGGTCACTGCTCGCGGGGGCCGGTACGCCCCCCTGCCCCGACGACCC
The DNA here is from genome assembly GCF_035917675.1 of Streptomyces sp. NBC_01775. Taxonomy (NCBI): domain Bacteria; kingdom Bacillati; phylum Actinomycetota; class Actinomycetes; order Kitasatosporales; family Streptomycetaceae; genus Streptomyces; species Streptomyces sp. NBC_01775. The sequence goes on from NZ_CP109104.1 coordinate 2,390,328, forward strand.
GGACGGCGGGGAGGGAGCCTGGACCCGGGACGTGGCGGCGCGTACGGCCACGGCCGCCTGGTTCCTCGGCGAGGTGAAGCCGCTGCCCGGCAGCTTGAGGATCGACGCCAAGGCGCTGCCCGCGGCGCGAGACACCCTCCGGGAGCTGCGGGCGCTGCCCGAGACCGAGCAGCGCGAGCGGATCACGGCTTTCCGCAGCGCTTCCCGGAGCTGCGAGGGCGACCTGCTGAACACGCTGCGCGGCGGGGGTGAGCGATGAGGTGGCTGGCCCTGTACGCCCGCTCCCGTCAGGTGCCGGTCTCCGTCCTCGCGGCCCTGCTGGCGGCGGCGGCCGTGGGCGCGTGCGCTCTCGCGGCGGCCGACGGCGGACCGCTGGACCCCCGCTTCGGCGTGCTGCTGCCCGGCGTCGTGGTGGCCGGGACCGCGAGGGGTCTGACCGGCCAGGACCCGGAACTGGACCGTACGGCCACGCTGCGCTGGGCTCCCCGGCGGGCCGCGCACGTGCTGCTGATCGCCGCGCTGGGAACCGCTGTTCTCGCTGCCGCGCGCGCCGGGTCCCAAGGGCCCGTCGCCGTCGGGGCGGCGTTCCGGGACGCGACGGGCCTGGCCGGGCTCGCCGCGGTCGGCGCGGCGCTCGGCGAGGGGCGCTTCGCGTGGGCGCTGCCGCTGGCCTGGACGGCGGTGGCCCTGTCGGTGCCACCGGGTGACGGGACGCCGGCACAGGTGCTGGCGTGGATGCTCCAGCCGCCGTCGACCACGGCCGCGACGTGCACGTCCCTCGTCCTGGCCTGCGCGGGGACCGCGGCGTACGCGCTGGGCGTACGGCGCCGCTGACCGGTCCGCGGGAGGTGTTCGGGGCGGCGCTACGCTGCCGTACCGGGACCGGGGGCCATCACGGCACTGCCCGGCCGACGGCGGCGCCGCCCGGCCACTCCTTGCATAGTGATTCGCGGCTCCGTATACAATTCCAGGCCAGGACAGGAGCAGGAACCGTCCACGCAGCGAGCTAGGAGCCGACAGACATGGCAGCAGACCTGAAGGGCCGCCACTTTCTCAAGGAGCTGGACTTCACCCCCGAGGAGTTCCGCGGCCTGATCTCGCTCGCGGCCGAGCTGAAGGCCGAGAAGCGCGCGGGCACCGAGCGGCAGCGACTGGCGGGCCGCAACATCGCGCTGATCTTCGAGAAGTCCTCGACCCGCACCCGCTGCTCCTTCGAGGTGGCCGCCGCCGACCAGGGCGCCCACACCACCTACCTCGACCCCGCCGGCTCCCACATAGGACTCAAGGAGTCGGCCAAGGACACCGCGCGGGTGCTCGGGCGGATGTATGAGGGCATCCAGTACCGGGGCAGCGGCCAGGAGATCGCCGAGGAGCTGGCGGAGCACGCCGGGGTGCCGGTCTTCAACGGCCTGACCGACGAGTGGCACCCCACCCAGATGCTGGCCGACGTGCTGACCATGACCGAGCACGCGCCAGGCGGACCCGCGACGCCGCTGGAGGAGATCTCGTACGCCTACCTCGGCGACGCCCGCTACAACATGGGCAACTCCTACCTGGTCACCGGCGCGCTGCTGGGCATGGACGTGCGCATCGTCGCCCCCCGCTCGCTGTGGCCCGAGAAATGGATCATCGCCCGGGCGCACGAGCTGGCCGAGCGGACCGGCGCCCGGATCACGCTGACCGAGCAGGTCGAGGAGGGCGTGCGCGGCGCCGACTTCGTGGCGACCGACGTATGGGTCTCCATGGGCGAGCCCAAGGACGTGTGGGAGGAGCGCATCAAGCTGCTGCGCCCGTACGCGGTGACGATGGACGTGCTGCGCGCGACGGGCAAGCCGGACGTGCGCTTCCTGCACTGTCTGCCCGCCTTCCACGACCTGGGCACGATCGTGGGCCGGGAGATCTACGACGAGCACGGGCTGACCTCGCTGGAGGTCAGCGACGAGGTCTTCGAGTCGGCGCACTCGGTGGTCTTCGACGAGGCGGAGAACCGGCTGCACACCATCAAGGCCGTCCTGGTCGCGACACTGGGCTGAGGCCGAGCGGGTGCCGTGTGTGCATAGTCATACGCATATATGCGGATGCATGCATAAACGGCGGTACGATGGAGGAAGCCTCGAAGGGTCCGGGCGGCAGCAGCCCGGACCCTTTCTTTGCGCCCACCCCACACCCCCGCACCACCCTGGAATCCCTCCATGCCCCGCTCCGGCCTGCGCGTCAAGTCCCCCGATCTCCTGGTGGCCGAGTCCGGCGCCGACCGTGAGGGCCACGGCCTCCGGCGCACCATCGGTCCCTTCCAGCTCGTCTGCTTCGGCATCGGGGCGATCGTCGGCACCGGCATCTTCGTCGGCCTGTCCGACACCGTGGCCGAGGCGGGGCCCGCGGTCATCGTCTCGTTCATCCTGGCGACGCTGACCTGCGTGTTCACCGCCTTCTCCTTCGCGGAGCTGGGCGGCGCCATCCCCGTGTCCGGCAGCTCGTACTCCTACGCCTACGCCACCCTCGGCGAGCGCGCCGCCTTCCTCGTCGGCTGGTGCCTGCTGCTGGAGTACGGCGTCTCGGTCTCGGCGGTCTCCATCGGCTGGGGGCAGTACCTCAACGAACTGCTGGAGAACACCGTCGGCTGGCACATCCCGGCGGCCCTCGCCGACGCACCCGGCCACGGCGGCGTCGTCAACGTGCCGGCCGTGATCGTGATGCTGCTCGCCGCCGCCTTGCTGGTGCGGGGCGTACGGGAGAGCGCGCGGGCCACGGCTGCCATGGCCGTCATCAAGGTCGGCATCCTCGTGCTGTTCTGCGCGATCGCCTTCACCGCCTACGACGCGGGCAACCTCTCCCCCTTCGCGCCCGAGGGCATCGGCGGGATCGGCGCTGGCGCATCACTGGCGTTCTTCTCCTTCATCGGCTTCGACGCCATCTCGACCGCCGGCGAAGAGGTCAAGAACCCGCGCAAGAACATCCCCCTCGCCATCTTGATCACCATCGGCTGTGTCGCGCTGCTCTACTGCCTGGTGTCGGTCGCGGCACTGGGGTCGATGCCCTGGGAGCAGATCGGCGGCAAGCCCGCGGCGCTCTCGCTGATCGTCAACCACGCCACCGGATCCACCTTCGGCTCCTCCGTCATCGCCGTGGGCGCCGTGGTGGCCATCGCCTCGGTGGTGCTGGCCGTGATGTACGGGCAGACGCGGATCCTGATGTCGATGTCGCGGGACGGGCTGGTGCCACAGGTGTTCGAGCGCGTCTCGCCGAAGACCTCGACCCCGGTCGCGAACACCTGGATCGTCAGCCTCGTCTTCGCCGTACCGGCCGCCGTGGTGCCGCTGGACGTGGTGCTGGACATGACGGTGATCGGAACGCTGGCGGTCATGGCCGTGGTCAACATCTGCGTGATCGCCCTGCGCCGCTCCCGCCCAGGTCTCCAGCGCCGGTTCCGGGTGCCTCTCTACCCGGTGGCACCGCTGCTGGGCGTGGCCTTCAGCCTGTATCTGATGTACGGGCTGCCGCTGGTCACCTGGCTCCAGTTCGGGGTCTTCCTGGTGATCGGGGCGCTGGTGTACGCGCTCTACGGGCGCCGCCGCTCGCGGCTGGCAGCCGCCGGCGAGCACGCGCCGGAGCCGGTCACTCCTCGGGCCCGAGGGTGAACCAGACCGTCTTGCCCTCGCTGGTGGTCGTGCTGCCGCACGAGGCGCTGAGGCTGCGGATCAGCAGCAGCCCGCGTCCGTCCTCGGCCACGTTCTCCGGGCGGAGCGAGTCCGGGGCCCCGGCCGGCTGCCCGGAGTGCCCGGCCCCCTCGGAGTGCCCGGCTCCCCCGGGGTTCCCGGCTCCCCCGGCCGCCCCGTGATGCCCGGCTTCGGCTTCCCAGGCCTCCTCGTAACGCTCGGCCTCCCGGGCTCCCGCGTCCTCTTCGTGCGGCGGAGGCACCGGGGCCTCCTCGGGGGTCTCCGCCGGCAGGCCCGAGACGGGGCGCGGATCGCGGTCGCGGACCTCGACCAGCAGACCGTCACCCTTCTCGGCGACCGTCAGTGACACGGTGGCGTCGTCGGACGTGTGCTCGACGGCGTTGGTGACCAGCTCGCAGACCAGCAGTTCGGCGGTCTCCCGGTCGACGTGCGAGCGCAGCTCGTTCAGCGCGGTACGTACGACGGCACGTGCGATGGGCGCCGCAGGCGGTGAGTGCGGCAGCTCGATGTGCCAGGAAGTGTTATTCGCTGCGCGCGCTGCGTCCATGGCCGCTGTCCGTTCAGTGGTGGCTGTCCGTTCAGTGGTGAAAGGCGCTCTGGGTACCGGGGCCGGTCTCGCCCTTGGCCAGGCGGTCGACGCAGCTCTCGATGTCCCGGGCCAGCAGCGTCAGCTTGTCGTAGCCGATGCCGTGCCGCACGAGGACGCGCTGGATGACGGTTCCGTCCCGGTCGGCGGGCAGCGGGTAGGCGGGGACCTGCCAGCCGCGCCGCCCGAGCTGGTCGGTCAGCTCGTAGAGGGTGAACCCGGCGGCTCCCGGGTCCTTCAGCGTCCAGGAGACCGCCGGCAGCGCGCCCCGGCCGTCGTAGACCAGGCGGAACGGCTCCATTCGGACGACCCGCTCCCCCAGGGCCCGCGCCGAGAGCGCGGCGGCCTCGTAGATCTTGCGGTAGCCCTCGCGGCCGTAGCGCAGCAGGGAGTAGTACTGCGCGACGACCTGACCGCCGGGCCGGGAGAAGTTCAGGGCGAAGGTGGGCATGTCGCCGCCGAGGTAGTCGACCCGGAAGATCAGCTCCTCCGGCAGGTGCTCAGCGGTGCGCCACACCGCCCAGCCGACGCCCAATGGCGCCATTCCGTACTTGTGGCCCGAGGCGTTGATGGAGACGACACGCTCGACGGCGAAGTCCCAGACCAGGGAGGGCTGGAGAAAGGGCGCGACGAATCCGCCGCTGGCCGCGTCCACATGCACGGGAATGTCCAGCCCCGTGTCGCTGTGCAGCGCGTCGAGTTCCGCCGCGATTTCCTGCACCGGTTCGTAGTCACAGGTGAAGGTGACGCCGAGAATGGCGACGACCCCGATGGTGTTCTCGTCGACGTATTCCCGCAACTGGTGCGGGCGCAGCCCCGTCGCGCCCTCTTCCAGCGGGATCTGACGCAGTTCCACGTCGAAATAGCGGGCGAATTTCTCCCAGCACACCTGCACCGGTCCGCAGACGAGATTGGGGCGGCCTGCCGGTTTCCCAGCCGCCGCACGGGCCGCGCGCCAGCGGAACTTGAGCGCGAGCCCGCACAGCATGGCGGCCTCGCTGGAGCCCGTGGTGGAGCAGCCCATCGTGGCGGCACCCTCCGGGGAGTGCCACAGGTCGGCGAGGATGTGGACGCAGCGGGACTCGATCTCGGCCGTCTGCGGGTACTCGTCCTTGTCGACCAGATTCTTCGGCAGGCACTCGTCCATGAGGTCATGCACCTCGGCTTCCGCCCAGGTGGTGCAGAACGTGGCGAGGTTCTGCGCCGAGTTGCCGTCGAGGGCCAGTTCGTCGTGAATGAGGGCGCGCACGGCCCTGGGTGAAGACTGCTCCTCGGGGATGCGGTGTTTGGCGAGCCGCTTTTCGCTGATCGGCATGGAGTAGAAGTCGTCGAACTGCTCCGAGTGCGCGGCGGACACCGAATGTACGGCCATTTTCCGTCCTGTTCTGAGCGGAATTCTGCGGCGGTGCTGCCGTCACCCTAGGAGCCCTCGAGGGCCCGGCTTTCCAGGCGCGGGGCGCCGATCGGGTGAGGACGGCCGCACCACGCAGGGCCGCGCGCGCCGGCGTGACGTCCGCGTCCGTGCAGGGGGGCCGGGACGTCACGCCGGAGCTAGGGAGCGTTGCCCCCGGAGCCCTCGGAACCCTCGGAAGGGCTCTCGGGAAGCCCCTCGAGGGGATCCTCGGGAAGGCTCTCCATGGCGTCCGGACGGCCCCTGCGGGCCAGCTCCTCGCGGGTCAGCCGGTCCAGGTCCGCCATTCGGGCCTGGAACTCGGGGTCGTCCTCCCCCTCGTCCGCCGCTGAGTTCTCGCCGTCCTCGCCATCCTCGCCGTTCTCGCCCAGGAGCCCCCGGGCACGCAGCCGCTCGTCCTGGACGCCGGAGGGCGGCTCGGGGTCGAAGTCCGAGGGACGGGGCGGCTCGGGGCCGTCGGGGCCGATACGGATGAGACGCTCGACGCGTACGAGCCTCAGATGGCGCCCCGAGAAGCGCAGCTCCACGCCGCGCTCCTCGTCGAGCAGGTCGGCGGCCTCCTTGTAGGCGGCGCGGGTGGCCTCGTCCAGGCCGCGCATCGCCGGCTGGAGGACGCGCAGGCTCATGGTGAGCGCGTCACGGGCGGTCTGCGGGCTGGTGCCGTCACCGGTCTCGGGCCGCCAGGCGCCGTGCTCCTCCTCCGCGAACAAGAAGGCGGGCGGCAGCAGGACGCCGCCCGGGTGGGCGGCGGCGGCGCGCTTCGCGTCGGCACGGACGGCTTCGCCGTCGCCCTCCCTGTGGGCCAGCGCGAGCAGTTCGGTCTTGAAGAGGGCTTCGGAGAGCCCGGTGGGGACGGCCGTGTCGAGGACGAACCCTTCGGTACGGTCGGGCAGTTCGTGCGCGGCACCGGGGCGCGCCGGGTCGGGGTCCGAGGGGCGGGGCGGCTCGGGCCCGTCGGGGCCCATGCGGAGGAAGTTCTCGGCGCGCACGACGCGGTGGCGCTCACCGAGGACGGTCAGCTCGTCGAGGACCTCCCAGTCCAGGCGCTCGGCGGCACCCAGGAAGGCGTCCCGCGCCGTCTCGTCCCCCGCCTCGTCCGCCTGGTGGGCGCGCTGCCGGAAATGGGAGCCCATCCCGTCCCGCGCGCTTTGCGGGGTGGGCGAGCCGAAGTACCGGTGCAGCCGCCAGCCGCCCTGCTCCAGCTCCTGGGCCACGCCGAAGACGGGGCTGTATCCCACGAGCACGGGGTAGCGCCCCCGCGCCTGCCACGCTTCCTCGTCCGCCATCGCGGCGACCGGCTCCTCCGTGGGCGCCACCCTGATCGCCCGGTACGCCGGCACGTCGTCACTGTCGCCATGCATCCCGCAAGTATGCGCCCGACTACCGTGCGTTCGGGGGGAGTTGGGATTTCCCGCCCGCAGGAGGAGGGGGCGGACACATGTGCGCTCAGGGGGTGGCCCGCGCGGGGATGCGGCCTCGCGTGCGGGTGCGGGTGCGGCCTCGTACGTGGAGGCCGGTCTCGTGGTCGCGCGGACGGCGCCTCCGGGGGGCTCGGGTGGGGGCTCCGACACGCGGAGGGCCACCCACCCCGTCGACCCGCCCAGACACTTCCAACTCACAGCATCAGAACGCACGCTGGTGGTCCTCCAGCATGACGTTGAGACGTTCGCGGAGCAGCGTGCGGCCGAGATCGTCGTAAGCGCGGGCCCACAAGGGGTGGAGTGCCGGGAGGCGCTGTGCGTCCTCGTGGTAGGCGGCGGTGAGTCCCAGAAGAGCGCTCGCCGGACAGCCCGCATCGAGGATCCGGGAGGCGTCGGCCAGGATGGTGTCCGTCTCCCCGGTGAAGGAGGGGTACTCGTCGGCGAAGGCGTCGGCCGGTGCGAGAACGCCGATACCGGTGCCGGACGGGTCGGGTTCGTGGCGCCAGCCGGCCGGAGGCGCGAGATCGAGGGGGACCTCCACGTCACCGCCGGCGGGGTTGACCCCGTACTCCGGGGTGGGGTGGATGCCGAGTTCGGCGGACAGGTGTGCCACCTGGGAGCGGCGGTCCTCTCCTCCGCCGCGCAGGGCGAGGGAGAGCAGAAAGGCGAGGCCGTCCAGGGTGCTCCGGCCGATGACGCCCGGATCCTTGTGGCCGAAGGAGGCAACGGGATGGTCGGTGCGCCCGAGTTCCGGCGCGGGGACCACCCATCCGACGCAGGTGCCGTTGCCCAGGTCCGCGAAGGGCAGGAGTTCCGGTACGGACATGAACGGTATGTGGTGCCGACGGAACACTTCCCCCGCGTAGCAGTACTCCCACCCCTGGGGCGCGAGTGGTACCTCGCACAGGTCGAACGGGAAGGCGGGGCTGGTCTGCACGCGGAGAGCGTCGTACAGGCCCTCCTCGTACAGGTCCGTCGCGAGGAACCCCTCCTCCCAGGCGATGTCGATCACCTTGGCGAGTGCGGGTGGAGTGGGGAACGGGAACAGGTCGTCGATCCAGCGTGGTCGTGCCGTCATGGCGGAGAGTGTCGCAGCCACGTCCGACAGCCGGAGACGCCCGGAAACCACGTCGCTCGGCCCACCGCAGCGTGGTCGAACTGGAACGTGACGTCCGAGGCTGGATCAACGAGTGGAACAAGGCCCCCGAGCCGTCGCTGGACCAAGACAGCCGACGAGATCATTGAGAGCCGCACCGCCCACTGCCGACGAACCCACGACTCAGGACACTGGGCACTGCGGCCCCCGTAAGGGTCCCAAGGATCTGCGGTCCTATACTTCGGGGATGAACGACACCACGGTCGAGGAGGCCGTCACCATCAGGCGGGCGGTCGCCGGGGACGCCGGGCGTCTCACCGAGCTCGTCCAGGAATCCGGCGCCTACCGGGGCCGGTACGCGTCGATCATCAGCGGTTACGCGGTCACGCCGGACTATCTCGCCCGCCACGAGGTCCACGTCGCCGTCGGCCCGGACGGCGGGACGCTCGGCTTCTACGCCCTGGTGCTGGATCCGCCCGAGCTGGACCTCGCCTTCGTCGACGACGCGGCGCAGGGACTCGGCGTGGGGCGGCAGCTGATCGCGCACATGAAGGAGACGGCGGCCAAGGCGGGACTGCGCGAGGTCCGGGTCGTGGCGCATCCCCCGGCCGAGCCCTTCTACCTGCGCACGGGCGCCCGCCGCACGGGCACCGTCCCGCCCATGCCGCCCAAGGTCCCCTGGGCGCGTCCGGAACTGTGCTTCGAGGTGACCCCGAGGGTCCCGGCGGCCTGAATCTCCGCACTTCCGGGAAGAGCAGGGGAAGCCGGAGAGACCACAGAGGCGGAGGACGAGCATGCGCGTGAGGCTCCTGCGGGCCGTGGGCGTGGCGACAGCCGCGTACGGACTCGCCGTCACAGCCAGGCCCGAACTGCTGGCCCGGCCCTCCGGACTGGTGGACGAGGAGGGCCGGACAGCACCGGACACCCGTACGTCGCTGCGCCCGCTGGCCTGGCGCGATGCCGCGTCGGGGCTCGCCCTGGCACTCGCGCCCGAGGGCCCCGCGCTGCGGACGGCGGCGTGGCTGCGCCTGGCCGCCGACTTCGGGGACGCCGCCCTGCTCGCCGCGACCCTCCCCCGCCCCGCCCGGTCACGGGCCGTCGCCCTCTCCGTCGCCTGGGGCGCCGTGTCCGTCGCCGGACTGTACGGAAGCGGGCGGTGCGAGCGCGGGCCGCGCAGGGGGCTAAATAGCGACGGGCCGCAGCAGGCGTCGATGATGCGTCAGAGGTCGGTGTCGTGATGTCGGAGTCCTCTTCGCCGACGGGCTCCTGCGCTCGCGGGCGAGGACGTACGGGCCCGCCAGGGCGACGGCGGCCCCGTCCGGCGAGCGGTGCCGCTCCTCCTGGAGGTGCCGGGATGGCGGGTCGTGGGCGTAGGGCGGCAGGCCGGTCGGCACCGGTCCGAGCGCGGGCGGTACGGGGACGGTGAGCTGGCGGGCCGCACGGCGGCGCGCCGGGCACCAGGCCCGCCGTGCGGGCTCCCCCCCCCAGATGCCCAGGCAGGCCACCAGGTCGAGCACGAGGCACGCGCCGCTCCGGCCCCGAGCCCGCGTCACAGCTCCACCGGCGGACGCCGGGCCGCCACCAGTTCCAAAGCGGCGCACAACTGCGCCTCCAGTTGGACGGGCAGGTCGTCGGGGTCCACCTCGTAGCGCGCGTTCCCGGCGTGGGCGCCGGCCTGTTGGCGCAGGGTCCGCGCGTACCGGTCGCGGAGCTGGGCGGCCGAGTGGCAGCTCACGGCGAGGTCGGCCAGCACGCGGGCTCGGGCCTCCTTGTGCGTGGTCTTCCACACGGCGCGCAGGAACTCCGACCGGTGAGCGGCACCGGTGCCACCGTCCGAAAGCGCGCGGGCCAGCACGCGCAGAAGAGCACGGTGCGGGTCGTAGTGGCGCACCGTCCTGGCCGCCTCCTGCCGCCAGGCGGGGCCGGAGGCGGGGGTGCAGGCGCAGCGGCCGGTGATGACGACCCACGCATCAGCCTTGGGCTGCGGGTCCTCACGGCCGGAGACACGCGGGGCCTTCCCGCAGGCCGGGCACCGTCCGGTCTCGGCCCGCGCTTTCCGAACGATGCGGGCGACAGCCGGGTCAGGTGCCATTGCGGTCGCACCCCTCGCAGCGGGGGCAGGTGCACGGGGGGAAAACATCGGCCGCTCCAGCGGCTCGGGCGGGCCCCGCTCGTCCTCGACCACGATCCGTGTCCGGCTCCAGGTGCGGCCCTCGTCCCGGGAAACGCGGATCGTCATGCTGCTCACGGCGCCGCCCTCAACCCGGGCCCGGCGGTGACCCCGTCCCGAGAGGCCTGCGACTCGCGGATCTCGCGCGGGGCCGACGGGGCGGGTGTTCGCCATGTACGCGCTCGCTCGGGGTGCCCTCTTCGCGTTCTCCGTCGGCTGGGTCATCGCTGCGTCCTCGGTCGGCAGTTGGTGATGCCGCCACCGGGCGCACAGAACCCCCGGCAGCCTCATCAGTGATCGTCTACTCACTGAACGTAGCGACGCCGGGGGTTCGATTGCTATGACACTTTCCCCGGGGCCGGACGGGAAGTGCCAACAGGGTTTAGAGCATGGGGAGTTACAGTGCGACGCCGACCGCGTCGGCCAGGGACCGCATATCCGGGGTCAACGTACGCCGGTGCTCGACCACGTCACCCATCACATCCCGCGCGGACCGCTGCTCGACCAGCCATTCCGGCGCCTGCGTGCGGACCTCGGACAGCACCTCGACGGCCTCCCCGTACTGCCGCATCATCGTGTGCGCCCGCGCCACATCCAGACGGTGGCGGTGGAACTCGGTGCTCGTCGACTGCCCTGTCTCCTTCAGCTGGTCCGCGACCTTCAGCACTTCGTCCGGACGGTCGAGCACGATGCCGCGCTCAGCCTTCTTGTAGGCGACGGTCACGGGACCCCACGTCGCCAGACGGCTCTCGCCACGTGGAAGCTCGTGACCGGTCATCACCGCGACCGAGCGGGCAAGGCGCATGGCGTCCTCGGCCTCGCCCTTGCGATTGTCCCGGAGACTCGCGGCCGACACCTGAAGCAGCAGCCACCCCCAGGCGGCCAGGTCCTCCGGAGTCGCACGCGAGACCCGGGGTTCCATGTCATCGGCCCAGCGTGTAGCCATTTGCCTGGCCTCCTCCAGCCGTCCTTGCCGCACGAGGAGCCACGTCCACGTTGTCATGATCGATGCCGCCCGTAGCCTGTCCGCCGAGGCGTCCAGCGCGCGCGTCAGCGCGGTCTCCGCCGCATCGAACTGGCGGGCCTGAGTGAGCACGCTTCCGGCGATCTGGAGGATGTGGGCACGCAGCGAGCGCGCTTCGGTATCGCCTTCGAGGGCATCCGCGTCGCGGAGGAGTGGTGCCAGCAGCTCCGAAACGTCGTGGAGTTGGTTGGCGAAGTAGGCCGCGCGCAGGGCGGGCAGAGTGGCGAGAGCGCCAGCCAGGCTAGGTTCTTCTTCCGGCTGCACTGCCGGGTGCTCGATGGCCTCTTGGAGAGGGCGCCAGGGCGCGGCCACCGGTTTGACGGCAACGTCGTCGCGCTGGATCAGGCGGGACGTGGGCACGCGTAGGGCCCGGGCCAGGCGGTGCGCGCTCTCCAGTCGTGTGTCCCGGATCTCTCCCTGTTCAAGCTTGCGGATCAGCGAGAGGGAGATGCCGGATGCCGCCGCCAACTCGCGCTGACTCAGGCCGCGGCGTTTGCGAACATCACGCAGACGAGTACCGATGTGGGTGTCAGAGCGCTCGTGCATACCGGACTCCGTTCTGAACTCGACACTCAGAACGGTACGCCTCCCGGCTCCAGGGCGGCGACGACGCGGCGCCTACTCCCCTGGGAGCAGGCGCCGTTGACGTGCGCACATACGGGCGTTCGATCTTCTCCAAACCACGCCGACAACTCGCAAGCCCCGACCGACGGCCTCGCGGGCGCGCCCCCGGCGGACGAGGCCGGTACCGCACCGACGCCACCGTTGTGGTCCTGCTCGCCCACGGCTGACGAGCCGAGGCCGGCCAGCTGAGACAGGCATCCGACAGCCGCTCGGGCCCGGCGCCGCCGAGCGCCGGGCTCTCCCACGGGCCGCGCAGGGGCGACGCACGTCACGGAGCGGGCGCGGCACGGAGCGGGGCGCGTCACAGAGCGGCGCGCGTCGCGGACCGGGGGCGGTGGGGGCGGGTCAGCCGGCCGTAGCGCTCTGGCCGGCGCCGCCTCGGGCCGCCTTGAGGTTGGCCTTCTTCACCTTGTTTCCGCACGTCGCCATGGAGCACCAGCGCCGTCGGCCGCCGCGGCTGGTGTCCACGAAGAGCCCTCCGCAGGTGTGCTGCTCACAGCTCTTGATCACACCCTCACCAGGGCCGCCGAGGGTCGCGACGGCGTCCACGGCGACGACGGCGAGCGCGGCCCGCGCGGGGTCGCCGTCCGGGAGGTGCCAGCGCGCCTGCCCCCCGCTGAGGACGAGCCGCGCGCGGTGGCGCGCGGCCCAGCGGTTGAGCACTTCCTCGTCCGCCGCCTCCGGCACACCGCCGGAGGCGAGGGCGGTACCGGCCCGGTGGATGGCCTCGCGCAGGGTGCGCGCGTCCCGCAGGTGCGTCTCGGAGACCGGCATGTCCGCGCCGCCGAGCCCGTTGACGGTGAGCCATGCGCGCAGCTGTTCGGGGGTGGCGATCCGCTCCACCGGGTCGGCGCGCCGCTCCCCGAGGGTGGCGACGAAGCGGAACGCGAGGATCTCGTTGCCGAGCCGGAAGCCTTCAGCAGATGAACCGGTCATGGTGGTTCACCTTAGCCGCTCACCCCTGGGAAGGCCAGCGCTTGACGCGAGCCGATGCGAACCCTCTTAATAGGTTCCTGCGAACCGTTTCAAACGGTTCCGGATCTCTCGAGGGCGGGCCCACGCCCCGCCCCCACGCAGGTAAGGAGAACGCGCATGACCGAGACCACCACCGCACAGCCCCTGACCGGCTTCGGCACCGTGAGCGGAGCCCCAGGACTCCCGGACGGCTTCGCGGACGTCTTCGAGAGCACCCTCGTCCGCGTCGGCGATGTGGCCCTGCACACCGTGCAGGGCGGAGCCGGACAGCCCCTCCTCCTCGTCGGCGGCTGGCCGCAGAACTGGTACGTGTGGCGCCATGTCATGCCGCGCCTGGCGGAGCACTTCCGCGTCGTCGCGGTCGACCCACGCGGCGTCGGGCGGTCCGACAAGCCGCGCGGGGGATACGACACCGGCACCGTGGCGGCCGAACTCGTCGCCCTCATGCGGACGCTCGGCCACGAACGCTTCGCGCTGGCCGGGCACGACGTCGGCATGTGGATCGGCTACGCCCTCGCCGCCGACCACGGCGACGCGGTCGCACGCCTCGCCCTGCTCGACGCCACGATTCCCGGGCTCGCGCCCGACCTCCCCGTCTTCGGCCCCGAGGCGCAGAACGACGCGCTGTGGCACTTCTCCTTCAACCGCAAGCGCACCGTGAACGAACAGCTCGTGCGGGGCCGCGAGCACCTCTACTTCGGCGACCAGTTCCGCAACAAGGCCGCACAGCCACTGCCGGAGTCCGCGGTCGGCTTCTACATCGAAACCCTCGCGCGCGACCCCGAAGCGCTGCGTGCCAGCTTCGACTACTACCGGGCCACCGACGAGAACATCGCGCAGAACAACCGGCGCAAGGAGCAGCCGCTGGCCATGCCGGTCCTCGGCGTCGCGGGGGACCGAGGCCAGGGCACGCGCCTCGGCGCCCTCCTCGGCCCGGTCACCGAGCGGCTGGAGACCGCCGTCCTGCCCGAGTGCGGTCACTACGTTCCCGAAGAGCGCCCCGAGGCCCTCCTCGACCGGCTCCTCCCCTTCCTCAAGGCCGGGGATCGGACCTGGGGCGGTGGACCCTGCTGAGGCGGCGGCCCAGGAGGAGGTAGCCGAGAAGGGCGCCGGTGGCGTTGAGGATGACGTCGTCGATGTCGAAGGCGCGACCGGTCACCCAGAGGCCCTGGACCGTCTCCACCAGCAGCATCACCAGCGCGGCGCACAGGGTGACGCGGAGGACGCCACGGACCTGCGGCGCCAGCACCGGCAACAGCACGCCGAAGGGGACGCCGAGCACGATGTTCCCGCCGAGCTGCTGGGCGGCCTGGCGCAGCGCGGGCTGGTCCAGGTATCCGCGGATGGAGTCACCGGGGCGCAGATTGGTGTGGGTGAGGCGCTCGGCCGCCGCCGAGGGCTCCAGCGTCACCCGGGAGAGGAGGGCGGCGAACAGCACCAGCGCCGCGAAGGCCACCACCGTCGCCAGTACCCGGGCCACCAGCCGTCCGGGGCCAGGGCTCCGACGGGCCTCGGGGGCCGGGCGGCGCGGGCCCTTCTTGGCGGAGGACGCGGCGGGCGGGGTCCTTCCGGTGGAGCGGGCGGCCCCGGCGGGCTTGCGCCCCGTGTGCGGCCTGCTCCTCGCGGCCGGTCTCTTCTCCGTGGACGGAGCGTTCCCCGTGGCTGGACTTTTCCCCGCGGACGGCTTCTTCCCCGCGGACGGCTTCTTCTCCCTGGACGGCTTCTTCTCCGTGGACGGGCTCTTCCCCGCGGACGGGCTCTTCCCCGTGGCCCGCTTGGCGCCCGTGGCCCGCTTGGTGTCCGCGGCCCGCTTGGTGTCCACGGCCGGCCCGATCCCCATCGTTGACCTGATCCCCATCGTTGACCTCCAGCTCGGTGACGGGCGCGGTGCGCTCAGCGCGAGGCCCGCACGGCGCGTACGGTCCTGCCGCCTCGCGGGGCCAAGGCCGTGCGGAGATGACGGCTCAGCCGGCGGACCGGCCACAGGCGCCGGACCGGGCGCCGCTCAGAGCTTCGGCCCGCGCCCATGGTGCTCACTCCCCTTGCGAGGACGGATGGCTGAGAGGACGGCTGCGCATCTTCGCGGGACGGGGTGCCCCTCCTCGCGTCCCGCAACCCCACCGGTTTCCGGGATCGGCCCGCCCTTCACGGGACCTCCACGAACCGGTCATGGCATTCCCGACTGCGGCCGGTGTGCCCGGTGTTGTTAGGGTTCGCTCGTGAGTACGAAGATCGGGGCGCCTTTTCCTGCCTCCCACCGCCCCCGGCGTCCCGTCAGCGCGTCCCGCGCCCTCCTCGTATGCGCCACGCTCGGCGCACTCGGCGCGCTCGTGACGGGCTGCGCCACCTCCGATCCCTCGCCCAGGGACCCCGGCGACCGGCCCGGCAAGGTGCGCGCCCCCGACGCGGACACCCCCTTCGACTACCAGCTCGGCGGCGCCTATTCGCCGCCGCGCGGCGTCCGTGCCGTCTCGCGCGACCGGCGTGCGAAGCCCGCGCCCGGGCTCTACAACGTCTGTTACGTCAACGCTTTCCAGACCCAGCCCGGCAAGGCCATCGGCTGGTGGAAGCGGCACCACTCCGAGCTGCTCCTCAAGAAGGACGGCGAACTGGTCGTCGACCGGGACTGGGACGAGCCGCTGCTGGACATCTCGACCCCGGCCAGGCGCGAGGCGCTGATGAAGGTCGTCGGGCCGTGGATCGACGGCTGTGCGAAGGCGGGCTTCGACGCGGTCGAGCCGGACAACCTCGACTCCTACGAGCGCTCCGAAGGCGAGCTGACCACCAAGGACGCGGTCGCCTTCGCTCAACTGCTGGCCGAGCGCGCCCACGGGCGGCACCTGGCGATCGCCCAGAAGAACACGACGGACCTGCTCCCGCACCACTCCCGTATCGGCTTCGACTTCGCCGTCGTCGAGGAGTGCGCGCACTACAAGGAGTGCGGGGACTACGCGAAGGCGTACGACGGCAGGCTCTTCGACATCGAGTACGTGCGCGAGGACTTCACGGGCGCGTGCCGCCGCTACGGCGACGACCTGTCGGTGACGCTGCGCGACCGCGATGTGCTCCCGGCGGGCGAGCGGGGACACGTGGCCAAGCGCTGCTGAGCGCCCGGCGCAGGGCCGCCCCGCAAACCGGGACGCAGCCCGGACGCAAGCCCGGACACAGCCCCCGCCACAGCCGCGGGTGCAGCCCGACACGCGCCCTCACAGCCGCCGGGAGACCTCCTTCGCCGCCTGGCACACCGCCGGGGCGAAGCCCGGCAGTTGGTCGCGGGTGACGAGGAAGACCAGCGAGGACACGGAGACGGCGCCCATCGGGTAGCCCTCCGCGTCCAGCACGGGCGCGGCCAGGGAGCACACGGCCTCGTCCGCTTCCTCGTACTCGGCGGCGTAGCCGTTCTTGCGCACGAGGTCCAACTCGGCCTGGAGCCGGTCACGGTCGGTGATCGTGTGCGGGGTGCGCGCGGGAAGGCCCGCGCGGTCGAGGAGGTTCTCGGCCTCCGCCTCGGGCAGATGGGCGAGCAGCACCTTGCCGGCCGCGCTCGCGTGCAGCGGCAGCGGGGCGCCGACCTCGGTGGCGATGCGGTACGCGTGGCCGGGGTCGACCTTGTGGGTGTAGGTCGCGTGGTCGCCGCTGAGGACGGCCAGGTGCACGGCCTGGCCGAGCCGCTGCTGGAGGGCGCGCAGGACGGCGTCGATGCCGACCGTGTCGTCGGAGAAGACCTGGGCGGCCAGCGCGCGCAGTTGGAACCCCACCCCGTAGCGGCCCTCGCCGTCGGCGACCGCGTACCCCTCCTCGATCAAGGTGGCCAGGATGCGGTGGGTGCTGGCCTTGGACACTCCCGCGTACTCGGCGATCTCCTTCAGGCGGTGCGGGAGTTCGGGGCGAGCGACCGCCTGGAGCACGCGCAGCGCCTTGGCGACCGAATTCACCGACTTCTCGCGATCCATTGACCCTCCGTACGGCATCCGGTTAGTTTGCCAGCGATCCGCTCTCCGGAACGTCAATCTATCCTACGGAACGGTTGGCGCGACTCGGCAGACGCATCGTGCCCTTTTCCCCGCGCCCGCGAAAGGCGGTCGTGCATGTACGAACTCCTCCTGAGCGGCGGCCTGCTGGCAGATCCGGAGCGCGGCACCCTCCGGGCCGGGGACCTCGCCGTCCACGACGGAAGGATCGCGGCGACCGGCGCCCCCGGCTCCCTCACCGCCCGCGAAGTCCTCGACGTCGACGGCCTGTTGGTGGCCCCGGGCCTGATCGACCTGCACACCCACGTCTTCCCCGGCCGCACCGGGCTCGGGGTGACCGCCGATTCCGTCGGGGTCGAGCAGGGCGTCACCACCGTGGTGGACGCGGGCAGCTGCGGCAGCGACGCGTGGCCGCACTTCCGCGCCGAGGTGAGCGCACCGGCCCGCACGCGGGTGCTGAACTGGCTGAACGTCTCCCGGCACGGCCTGGTCCACGGGCACAGTGAACTCGCGGGCGGCGCACGGGACCTCGACACCGCCGCCACCGACGCGCTGTTGCGCGAGGAGCACTCCGCCGTGCGCGGGCTCAAGGTGCGCATGAGCCGCTCCGTGCTCGGTGACAGCGGGCTCGCCCCGCTGCGCACCGCCAAGGAGCTGGCCGGCGCGCACGGCCTGCCCGTCATGGTGCACGTCGGCAACGAACCGCCGGCCCTCGCCGAGGTGCTGGACCTGCTCGGCGAGGGGGACGTGGTCACCCACGCCTTCCACGGCAAGCCGGGCGGCCTCTTCGGCGCCGGGCCCGAGCCGCTGCCCCAGGCCTGGGCGGCACTGGAGCGCGGCGTTCGCCTCGATGTGGGGCACGGCAGCGCCAGCTTCTCCTTCCGCACCGCGCGCCGCGCCCTGGCCGCCGGGATCCGGCCGTTCACGTGCAGCACCGACCTGCACTGCCGCAACACGGACGGCCCCGTGCACTCGCTGACCGACACCCTCGGCAAGCTGCTCGCGCTCGGCATGCCCCTCATGGAGGTGCTGGCCTGCGCCACGGTGCGCGCCGCCGAAGTCCTCGGCCTCGCGGGCGAGCTGGGCACCCTGCGCCCCGGCTCGGCCGCCGACCTGAGCCTCTTGCGGCTGCGCGAGGGCGCTGTGACCTTCACCGACGCGGAGGGCGAGCGCTGCGAGGGCAGCCGCTCGCTGGTCCCGTACGCGGCCGTGCGCGCGGGCCGTCACCACCCCCCGACCTCCCGGGAGGCGGGGGTATGACCGACCTGACCGGGCGGCTCGCCGCGCTGACCGAGCGGCTGGCCGAGGCCGTCGCCGGCAGCTCGGCGCCCATGGAGGCCGCCGACCGCACCGAGCTCGCCGAGCTGCTGCCGCTGATCCAGCGGCACGCCGACGAGCAGGGGCTGCGTATGGACGACGAGCGGCTGCTGGCCGTCGCCGTGCACGCGCTGGCCTTCGTGCGGCGCGTACGGGACGGCGAACACCTGGAGCCGCTCGGCGCCCAGCTCTACGACGAGGTCCCGGCGGACCGCCGGGCCGCGGCCCGGCGGCTCGTCGACGCCTACTGCGCACCGCGCGGATTCGCCGCGCACGACAGCGAGGTCCTGCTGTTCGCGCTGCACTTCGAGGTCGCACACGCACACGCGCACAACAACGGGCCGGCGCGTACCGCACACACAGACACGAGAAGCGAGGGAGCGGAACAATGATCGTGAAGATCGTGATCGGGCACCGGCTGGGCAAGGGACAGGCCGTCGCCGACGGCGTACGCGCGGCGGGCGCCGAGCCCGTGCTGATACCCGGTCCCGGCGCCGACATGAAGGTCGGCGATGTGATGGCGGCGGAGAACGCGGCGCTCGGCATCTCCTTCTGCGGCAGCGGCGGCGCGGGCGCCGTGACGGCCAAGGCGAAGTACGGCCACGACATCGAGTTCGGCATGCGCACCCCGCAGGCCGGGGTCACCGCCGTCCAGCAGGGCCGCACCGTCCTCGGCTTCGGCTTCCTCGACACCGAGGAGCTGGGCTACGCGGTCACCGAGGCGCTGCTGAAGAAGCTGGGAGAGACCGCATGAAGCACACCCGGCACGTGCTGCGGCTCAGCGGCTCGGGGCCCAGCCGGCACAAGGCGTTCGCCGACGCCATGGCCAAGGTGCAGAAGACGGCGGGCGAGAAGACCACCGGCGTGTGCTTCCGCGTCGAACCGGTGGACCTGGAAGTGGTCGAGGCCGTCGAACACCGGTGGACGGAACGCTTCTTGGGGCTGCTGTTCGCCCGCAGCCGCTCCCGCTTCTCGCTCACCTTGAAGATCGAGGTGCGGGTGGCGTCGCTGGACCTGGACGCGCTCGAATTCTCCGTGCGCGAGGAGCGGCTCAGCCCGCTCCAGCACGCGCTCCACATGAGGTGAGGCGGCCATGAACGAGACCGTCACCATCTTGCTGGAGTCGATCGTCATCGGCGCGCTCATCGGCTTCGGGGCCTCGGCGGGCGTGGCCCGGATGTTCCACGCCCCCAAGGTGCAGGGCATGGGCGCCTTCCGCACCCTCGGCGAGCTGAACGCCTGCGAGAACGACCCGATCGCACACTTCTCCTTCGGCTTCGGCTTCTTCTTCAACGCCTGGGCCAGCACGGTCGGCGCGGGCGCGCTGACCGGCGACGTGGACCACCGCATCGTGCCGCACTGGGCGGCGGCGCTGTCGATGGCCAAGAACCGCAACCTGGCGGAGACGCTCCACAACCCGCGCCGCATGGCCTTCTGCGGCGCCGGGGTCGGCATCGTGCTGATCTCCGTGCTGAACACCACGGCCGCCTCGATCCCGCACTCCCTCCAGAAGGTCGCCGCCGACGTCCTGGGCCCCGCCTCCGAGTGGCTGATCAACCCCGTGATGCCGATCATCTTCTGGATGGCGGCCGTCGACGCCGGACGCCGTACCGGCGGCTGGGGCACGGTGCTGGGTGGCCTCGCGCACGTGGTGATGGGCAACGCCGTGCCGGGCATCGTGCTCGGCATCGTCGTCGGCAAGGGGCTGGACGACCTGGGCTGGACCCGGCTCACCAGGACGCTCGTGGGGGCCGTCACCGCGCTCTTCGTCGTCAGCGCCTTCCTGCGCGGCGTGGACCTCCAGCTCCTGGAACAGATGAAGGTCCACGCGCCGCACTGGCTGAGCCAGTTCCACGAGACCACCGGCACCACCCCCACGGACTGAGAGGCGGGGCAGACGCATGACACACGCGGAAACAAACGCCGCGGCAGCGGCTCCCGGCCCCGAACGGGCCTCGAAGACGAAGGTGCCGGGCGAGGGAAGCTTCTGGCTGTCCGAGTGGGCGTTCCCGGTCTTCGTCGCCACCCTGGCGGCCGGAATCTTCGCCGGAACACACCTCTATTACGTCTACCAGACCGGCGCCTTCAACGAGGTGGCCGTGGTCGCGCTCCTCAAGGCCGGTATGAACGGCGGCAGTTACGGGGCGGCAGCCGCCTTCGGCGCGGGCTTCCTCTTCGCCCGGATCATCGAGGGTCCGATGGTCGGCATCCTCGACATCGGCGGCTCCCTCCAGACCGGCGTCGGCATCGGCATCCCCGCGATGCTGCTGGCGGGCGGCGTCACGGCCCCGCTGGAGCACTTCTGGCTGGCCCTGCCGACCGGCGCCCTGATCGGCTTCGCCATCGGCTGCCTGATCCTGGGCATCCGCCGCGCCACCATCAACTCCCCCGAGAGCACCTCGACGTTCGGCGCCGACGTGATGATGGGCGCGGGCAACTCCGCGGGCCGCTACCTGGGCCCGCTCGTCATCATCGCCGCCGCCACCGCCTCCATCCCCGTCGGCCTCGGCTCCATCATCGGCGCGATCCTCTTCTACTGGTGGAAGAAGCCGCTGACCGGCGGCGCCATCCTCGGCGCGATGCTCTTCGGGGTCTTCTTCCCCATCGCCGGCAAGTGAGCGCCCTCCCCCTCATCGGCAGGTGAGCGCCACCCCCGGGTGCGCACCCCCTTCGCGAAAGGCACCATGAGCACTCTCTACGAAGAGCTGGGCCTACCCCCGGCCCTCAACGCCAACGGGAAGATGACCGCACTCGGCGGCAGCAGGCTCAGCGACGAGGTCGTGGCCGCCATGGGCGAGGCCGCGCGCAGCCACGTCGTCATGGACGACCTGCTGCGCGCCGCCGGACACGAACTGGCCGCAGCCGCCGGCACCCAGGACGCCTGCCCCACCACCGGCGCCGCCGCCGGTATCGCGCTGGCGGTCGCCGCACTGATCGCGGGCGAGGACCTGGCCCGTATCGAACGCCTGCCCGACCCCGGGGACCGGCCGCACGAGGTGATCCTGCAAAAGGGCCACGCCGTCCACTTCGGCGCGCCCGTACGGCAGATGATCGCGCTCGGCGGCGGCTCCCCCGTCGAGGTGGGCGCGGCGAACAAGGTGCGCCGCGAGCACGTCGCCCAGGCGATCGGGGAGCGCACGGCGGCGCTGCTGTACGTCCAGTCGCACCACGCTGTGCACAAGGGCATGCTGCCGCTGGCCGAGCTGGTGGCCCTCGGCCGCGAGCACGGCATCCCGGTGATCGTGGACGCGGCGGCCGAGGAGGACCTGCGGGCCTGGCCCGCCACCGGCGCCGACCTGGTGATCTACAGCGGCGGCAAGGCCATCGGCGGCCCCACCTCCGGCATGGTCTGCGGCTCCGCACCGCTGATCGCCGCCTGCCGCGCCCAGTACGCGGGCATCGGCAGGCCGATGAAGGTCGGCAAGGAGACGGTGCTGGGGCTGGTGCGCGCCGTTCGCCAGCACGCGGCGGCGAGCGGGTCCGCCACCGGGCACGACGGCCACCGCGACCGGATGACCCGCCTGGCCGCGCGCCTGGCGGCGCTTCCCGGTGTCACGGCGCGCGTCGTGCGCGACGAGGCGGGGCGCGACATCCACCGCGCCGAGCTGACCGTCGACCCCGCGGGCGCGGGCCGGGACGCGGCGCGCCTGGCGGCCGAGCTGTCCGCCGGCAGCCCGCCGGTCTTCCTGCGCGACCACCAGGCGAACACCGGCCGCCTGGCCGTCGATCCCAGGTCCCTGACCCGGGAGGAGGAGGAACTGGTGGTACGGCGCCTGACCGAACTGCTCGGCTCTCCCGCCTGATCCGCGTACCTCGCACCTGATATCTCGCAGCAACCCCCTTCCGCACCGACGCATTGGAGAACTCGCACGTGGCTACGGTGGAACGACGGCTCAAGGTCACCGAGGAGGCGGGGCTGCACGCCCGCCCGGCGGCGGCCTTCGCACAGGCGGCGGCAGGCGTGGCGGCGGAGGTGACCGTCGCTCGCGCCGACGCGGCCTCCCAGGAGGCGCACGTACCGGCCCGCAGCGTGCTGTCCGTGCTGACGCTCAACATCCGCTACGGCGACGAGATCGTGCTGCGCGCCACCGGGGACGACGCCGAAAGCGCCCTGGAAGCCCTCGCCCGGATAGCGGCCCCCGCGTGAGCGCCCGCGCCGAGAAGGCCCCGGCGCCGGACCCCGACCTCGGCGGCACCACCGGCCCTGACAGCACCACCGAGCTCGGCACCACCACCGACCTCGGCAGCACCGCGCACCTGACGCCCGGCGTACGGTCCACGCTCACCCGGCTGGAGGCGGCGCGGATCGTGCCGACCGTACGGGCCGCCGACGCCGACGCGGCCGACGAGCTGGCCCGGACCCTGCTGGCGGCGGGCATCAGCACCTTCGAGTTCACCGCGACCACCCCCGGCTGGGAGGAGCTGGTGGAGACGTGGTCGCACCGGGAGCCGACGGCGACGGTCGGGCTCGGCACCGTCACCTCGCCGGGCACGGCCGAGCGCGCGCTGGCGGCGGGCGCCGCGTTCCTCGTCAGCCCCTTCCAGGTGCCCGAGGTGCGCCCGGTCGCCGACCGGGCCGGCCGGCTGTTCGTGGAGGGCGGGCTGACGCCGACCGAGCTGCGGGCCTCGGCCCTGCGCGGGGTCGCCAAACTGTTCCCCGCGCACGTCGGCGGCCTGGCCTATCTGCGGTCGCTGCGCTCGGTGCTGCCGGGCGCCCGGATCATGGCGACCGGCGGAGTCACGCTGGAGAGCGCGGCGGAGTGGCTGGCGGCGGGCGCGTTCACCGTGAGCGTGGGCAGCGACCTGACGGGAGCCGACGACATCCCGGCCGCCGTCGAACGGCTGCGCGAGCAGCTCGCCAGGCGGTAGCGGGCGCCCACACCTACCCTGGTGGCATGGGCCGGCATCGTCACGCGCGGTCGGCGAGCGCCGACGATCTGCTGACGCAGCTCGGCCGGCTCACCGCCAGGGCCCGGGAGGAGATCGAGGTCCAGCGCGCCCGCGTCGAGCTGGCCGAGGCCCTCCAGCGCGGCATGCTGCCCTCCACCTTGCCCACCGCTGACGGACTCCGGGTCGCGGCGCGCTACTCCCCCGCGCGGGACGGGCTGGACATCGGCGGCGACTGGTACGACGGCTTCCGGCTCCCGGACGGGACCCTCGCCTTCAGCATCGGCGACGTACAGGGCCACGACGTGGAGGCCGCCGCCTACATGGGCCAGATCCGCATCGTCCTGCGCGCGGTGGCCGCCACCGGGACCGCCAACCCGGGCCACATCCTGCACACCGCCAACGAACTGCTGCTGGCCATGGACAACCCCCTCTTCGCGACCTGCGGTTTCCTGCGGTTCGACCCGGTGACCTGGCGGCTGGAGGCCGCCCGCGCCGGACACACCGGCTCGGTCTACGCGCGCGCCGACGGCACGAGCGGCATAGTGCAGGACGAGGGTGGTCTGCCGCTGGCCGTCCAGGGCGACGAGCCCTACCCCGTCACCCGCCACCGCCTCACCCAGCCCGGCGCCCTGGCACTGCTGACCGACGGTGTCGTCGAGGGGCCCACATTCGCGCTGGAGGAGGGCCTGGCAGAGGTGGAGCGGGTGCTGCGCGAGGGCGTGCACGAGGAGCCCGACACACTGGCCGACCGGGTCATGGAGGTGGCGGAGAAGACCGGGCACACCGACGACGCCGCCGTCCTGGTGCTCTGCTACGACGGCCCGGAGGCGTGTCACACCGCTGCCCGCCGGGCCGGCGTTGTCTGATGAACGTGTGGCACGCACCGAGAAACCGACGAGCGAGCACCCGTCCCCGGCCCGACGAGCCGCCGTCTACTGGCTGCGCGTCCTGCTGATCGCCGGGTGCTACTACGCGGGCGGACGCGTCGGGCTGCTGCGGCACGTGACGGTCGAGGGCGCGGTCGTCACCCCGTTCTGGCCCCCGACCGGCATCGCCGTGAGCTTCCTGCTGTACTTCGGCCCGCGCGTGTGGCCGGGGCTCGCGCTGGGAGCGCTGCTGGTGGTCACCGGGATGGGCCCCCTCGGTCCCACCACGGTGGGCTTCGTCGCGGGCAACACCATCTCGCCGCTCATCGCGTACGTCCTGCTGCGCCGCGCCGGGTTCCGCATCGAGCTGGACCGGCTCAGGGACGGGGTCAGCCTCGTCTTCCTGGGGGCCTTCCTGGGGATGCTGACGAGCGCGACGTTCGGCACGCTGATGACGGTCGTCAACGACAACATCGAGCTGACGCAGTTCTGGCCCGTCTGGTCGGCGTGGTGGGCGGGCGACGCGGTGGGCGTGCTCGTGATCACGCCGCTGCTGCTGGCCCTGCGGAAGGTGCGGCTGCCCGCCGGGTGGCGGCGCATGGCGGAGGCGGCCGTGCTGGTGGCCGTGACCACGGCGTTGGCGTTCCTCGCGACCAGGAGCCCGGTGAACCTGCTGTTCCTGGTCTTTCCGCTCCTGGTGTGGGCCTCGCTGCGCTTCCAGCTCGCGGGCGCCGCGCTGTGTACGGCCATCGTCTCGGTCGCCGCGACCTGGGCGGCCACGGACAGCGTCGGCGGCTTCGAACACCACACCCTCATCGAGGGCATGATCAGCCTCCAGGCCCTCAACGGCTCGGCCGCGCTGACCGCGCTGCTGCTGGCCGCCGTGACGGCGGAGAAGCACAACACCCAGCGCAAGATCGAGCAGGCATGCGAGGAGCTGGCCGAGATGGTCGACCGGCTCGCGCCCCGTGGCCACCGGCCCCGCTCCTTCCCCTCCGGGGAACGGACGGGGCCCTCCGGGGAACGGACGGGGCCCTCCGGGGGATGGACGGGACAGCGGGAGCGGTGACCTTCCGGGAGCCGGGGCCGGGGAGAGCGCCGGGACGTGGCGGGGGCGTGTGATGATCGCTCGCGGAGCTGTTGTCCGAGATCTGGAGAGACCATGTCCCGTATCGACGCGTCACTCGACCATCTCGTCTACGCGACTCCCGACCCGGCCGCCTCCGTCGAGGAGGTGCGCCGGGTGACCGGTGTGCGTCCCATGGCGGGCGGCAGGCACGAGGGGCTGGGTACCCGCAACCATCTGCTGGGGCTCGGCGGCGCCCGCTATCTGGAGATCATCGGCCCCGATCCGGAGCAGCCGGAGCCCGCACGGCCGCGCCCGTTCGGCATCGACGCGCTCACCGGGCCGGCCCTGGTCACCTGGGCGGTGCGCACCGGTGACCTCGACGCGCGCGTGGCCCGTGCCCGCGAGCTGGGCTACGACCCCGGGGACGCGGAGCCCATGTCACGCAGCACGCCGGAGGGTGAACTGCTGCGCTGGCGCCTGGCGTTCGCGGAGAAGGGCAACGGGATGCTGCCGTTCCTCATCGAGTGGGGCGAGACCCCGCATCCGGCCTCCCGCAAGCTGCTCGCGGTGACCCTGACGTCCTTCACCGGCACCCACCCCGAGCCCGCCTCCCTCACCCCGGGCCTTCAGGCGCTCGGCGTCCACCTCGACGTGGTGCCCGGCAGCACCCCGGGGCTGACGGCGACCCTCACGGGGCCGGAGGGCGACCTGACGATCTGACGGCACTCCCCCCGCCCCCGCCGAGGTGGGACGGCGATCGGTCCGGGGGCGGCTGATCAGTCCGGCGGGCGCGGCGCCTCCGCCCCGAAGTCGCCGAAGTCGCCGACCCCGTTCATCAGCAGGTCGAAGGCGCGGTCGATCACACCGACTTGGTCCGCGGCGACCACTCCGGCCGAGAGGACGCCATGCGGCTCCCCCGGCCGGTGCTGTTCGACCTGGCCGACTCGGCCAAGCTGCGCGCCGCCGCGGAAGGCTGGACCGACCGGGTCGACGTGCGCACCCTGCCCGGCCAGGACGGGCCGACCGCGCTGCTGGTGCGCCCGGACGGTTACGTCGCCTGGGCCGCCGAGGGCGAGACGGACGCCACCGACCTGGACGCGCTGCGCCACGCCCTGGGCAGCTGGTTCGGCGATCGCCTGGGGTAGGCGTGGGTCCGGCCGTCCGTGATTTTGGGTGACCGCTGTGGTCACGTACGGTTCCGTGATGTCTTTTGTCGCTATTGCTCTCGTCGTCGGAGTGGCGGGCGCCGTTGCCGGCTCGGTGTTCGGCAACGCACGCGGCGCCACTCATCGCGTCCTGCCCACCCTCATAGGGATATGGGCGGCAGCCGTGACGACCCTCACCTTCGCAACACGTCCCGGGGGAGGTGAGACGGTGAACCTCACGCTGCTGAACGTGGGCAACCGTGCGGACGTCGTCGACTTTCTCCTGAACACCGCGATGTTCGCCCCCGGGGGAATCCTGCTCGCCTGCCTGACCGTCCGGTGGTACCAGGCGGCATGCGTCGGGTTCCTCGGGTCGCTCACCATCGAGGTCACGCAGTACCTGACCGAGTCCGGACGCACAGCGGACATCAACGACCTGGTGTCCAACACCCTCGGCATACTCGTCGGCTTCGCCTGCGCTGCCGGTGTCAAGAGGACCCTCGCCCCCGCCGACCCGCCTGAACACCGGTACGTGACGGCGCACTGACCACAGCTTCGGCACCCTCCGTACGACCGGTGCCCCGGCCCGACAGTGCGCCTGATGAGGCCACCCCGGAGCCACGGTGCGACGCGAAGCTAGGGTGCCGTATGACTTCCCCCGCCTCCCCCGGCCCGCCGTCCGGTACCGCTCCCGGCGGTACGGCGGCGCCGGGGACCGCCGCGCCGGATGCCCGCACCTGGGCGGACGCGCTCGGGGAGTTGCGGCTCTGGCTGGCGGCCGTGGGGCCCAGACGGCACGAGGACTGGCTGACGGACGCACTCGACGTGATGGCCCGTCGCGGGCGCGATCCCCGGGGCTGGCGGAACGTCGACGCGCACGAGGGCTGTGCCGAACGTACGCGGCACGCGCCCGCCTTCCCCCTCGACCAGTTGGACGAGAACCACCTCAACCACCACCTGGAGCTGACCACCGCCGAGGGCGCCGTCCAGCTGATGACCGGGCAGGCCCTCGAATACGCCTTCCACCCCTTCAAGGCACCCGGTTACGGGATGCCCGACCACCAGGACCGGGTCAGCGCCGCGGCGGCCCACGTCCTGCGCCGCTTCGGCGACGACGCGGAGTACGCCACCAACGCCGAGGACCTCACCGGCGAACTCACCCCCGACTGGTCCCGCCGGAATTTCTCCGTCTCCTGCTTCGCCACAAGCAAGCAGGCCCGGGCGCACGGCTATCTCATGGACCTCGGCGTGCTGGCGGCCTCCCGGCACGAAGTAGGCGTCTTCTGGACGTATTTCATCGACTGAGCTTTTCCAGCGCTGCCGCTCCAGGGTGAGGACGGCCGGGGACAAGCGCCGGCGCGGGCTGACATCCGCCTGTTCCGGTCGGACATCAGCCCGCGCGGCGCCTTCCGTCTCGGTATGGACAAGCGGTCACGTACCGGACGGCAGCCCCCGCCATGCCCGTGCCAGCCGCTCGGCCATCGCGTGCTGGTCCCACAGCTGTGCTGGATGGTCGGGCATGGCCGCGTCGTAGAGCTCCAGGCGGGCGGCGGTGGGCAGACGCCACCACCGATGACGGGCGGCGTCCGCCTCGGTCACCTTCAGGCCCAGGGTCGCGCGAGTCCGGGGCGACAGGAGCATGCCGGTGATGAGGCCGCTGTCGTCGACTCCGGGCAGACCGGTCAGCAACAGGACCGCCGCGGCGTGGTCGAGATCCGCCGCTTCCGCGAGCCGGCCGGCGGCCCCAGGATCGAACGGCACCGGTTCACGTCGCTCCAGCTCGTCCGCCAGCAGGCGCAGCCGCTCGGCTGTGGCCCAGCCCCGGGCCACCGGCCGGCTGTCGACGAAACCGTCCGGCCGCGGCACGGCGCCACGCTGTAGGAACGCCTTGGTGGTGTAGTTGCGGTCGTTGTGCGACCGGGCCCAGTCGCCGAAGTGCATCGCGATGTCCAGCGGCAGCAGTTGGCCCTCCTCGGTGGACAGCGCGTCCGGGGACTCGTGGTCCAACAGGCCGCGCCGCAGCGCCGGGTCGGCCAGCGGTGAGGAGGCCCAGTACCTCAGCAGTGCGGTCAGTGCCGCGCGGTGCCTGGCGGGGGTCACGGCGCTGACCGCGCGGATGGCGAGGCCACCGATACGGCCGGCCAGTTCGGTCCAGTCGTACTGGCTCCGGTGGATTCCCCAGTGCGCCATCGCCGTCTCGCCATCGATCGAGCCGGCGAAGAACGCCGCGGCCAGCTCGATCTGCCGCACCATGCCCCCGTGGCCTTCGGCGTATTGGCTGACCAGCCCGTTCAGTGCCCCGTCCAGATCGGCTTCCGACACCTTCAGCGGTCGGGGTGTCGGTTGTTCGAGCACTCTCAGGAGCTTGTTCCGGTCCGGGATCCGGCCGGCGGCATCCTGGACGCACCCCACGATTCCGTCCAGGAGCAGCGGGTGGCTGACCTCGGGCAGCAAGGCCCCGAGGGCTTCCCGCAGCGCCGACTCGGAGGTGGCCGCCGCTGCCAGCAGCCCCCGCACGGTGTCCTCGGAGATCTCCCGCAGCGCGCGCGAGCCGGAAAGGTCACGGGGTGTCAGGAAGTGCCAGAACGCTTTCGGCGGCATGCGCCGCGTGCCCGCTGACATCGGATCGGGATCATCCATGGCGACCCGGCCCGGGTCCGTCATCCAGACCCGCCAGTGCGCCTCGCCGGTCCGGGGATCGCGGGCGGTGACGCTGTAGACGTGGTAGTGGTAGCCGCTCTCCAGCAGCAGCCGCCCTTCCGAGCCCGGAACGTCGAGCAGCCCCCAGGGGACCACGCCTCGGTACGCGGGCGGGACGGTGCCGTGCACGCCGTCGATCCGGTGGTAGTGGACCTCTCCCGTCCTGCGGTCGCGGGCGACCCTGAAGCCGAGATGGGTGCCGTCGGTACCCAGGGGCGAGGTGGCGGTGCCGCCGGCGACGGGGGCCAGCGACGAGTGCTCGACCAGCCAGTCCTCGTCCTCTCCCAGCAGGGACGGGTCCAGGAACGCCGGCAGGCCCGGCTCGCCGAGCTCCTCGGTGACCACGTCGATGGGGCGCACCTGGGATTCCGCCGCGACTCCCGTGTACCACCAGAAGGTCCGGCCGTCGTGGAACATATGGCCGTCGGGGGCCAGCCGCCGATCGCCCACCGCCAGGAGCCGGTGGCCCATGAAACGCCGGGCGCGGGGTCCCATGAAGGTGTAGCCGGATCGCGTCCGTTCGCCGTAGCGCCACCTCCAGGAGAGGTCGCGCTCCGAGAGGATGTCGTGGGGCGCGCCGGACCAGTACTGGGTCCGCGTGCCGTTGACGTCGTGGAACACCAGGAACTCTCCCTCGGAGAAGAACACCCTGACGTCGTAGTTGAACTGGCCGGCGCCCTTGGGCACCGTCAGCCGGTGTTCCGTGATCCGTCCGCCGGGCCCGACCGCGACGGCCTTGTGGCGGTCGTGCACGGTCAGGATGGGCCAGCTCGCCCGGCACCAGATGTCCCTCCCCAGCTCGCCGGCGGCCTCGTCCAGGGCGTCCCAGCCCAGTTCGTCGAGGATGCCCGCGCGGAGCGTCCTGGTCAGCGGGACCACCAGGTCGATGCCGGCGAGCCGGGCGAGCAGGTCCGGCACCTCCGCTACGGCCTGCCGGGTCAGCGTGCGATAGAGCCAGTCGAAGGCATCCAGTGCGCTTTGCAGGCCGCCGGAGGCGGCCCGGCGCATCCGGCTGTCGATGATCCCGCGCAGGAAGGGCCGAAGTGGCGCGATCGTCCACTCCGACCTCCACCGGTCGTCATGGCCCTTGTCCACGAGGATGGATCTGATCAGGGGATCGGCGAACCGGTCGTCGGCGGTCAGCGCCTCCAGATCGACGCGGTCGTCTTCCGACCAGTGCGCCAGCAGCAGGTTCGGATCGGGGTCCGCCACCGGGAGGCCCGCGGCCAGGCAGCCGCCGATGACCGCCGCGTCGACGCGGTACTCGTCGGCGGTCCCGCTGCCGGGACACAGCGGCTCCCCTCCCGGGCCTGTCCGCTCGGCCAGGCGCGGCAGCAGGTTCAGCAGCTCCCGAGGGGCCTTGGGGGCGCGCCTCCCGGGCCCGCGGTACCGGCGGAGCATCGCGGCAAGCCACTCGCCGGTCTCCTCGCCGAGCTCGTCGAAGGCGGCCACCTCGTCGAGGAGGGCGACCCACCAGGCGTCCATGTCCGAGTAGGGAAGTTCGGCCAGTTGCCACACCAGACGTCTTCTCAGCGTGGCCGATCCGGCGACGGCGGCGAGCCATGCCTTGCGCTGCGAGGTCCAGAAACCGTCCGACGCCCGCCACAGCGCCGGCGCGTCCACCAGGGCTTCCAGGACCTGCCCGTGTTCGTTCGCCACGTCGAGACCGGCGGCCTTGGCCAGTTTGGCGAGCTGCTTGAGCATGTCGGGCCAGGGCGGCAGACCGCCGAGGGTGCGGCGCACGGCCAGCTCACGCAGCTCCTGGTAGGCCCCGGCGGGGTCCCCGCCCTGGCTCATCAGGTCGGCGACGTAGTTCTTGATGTCCTTGACCGACAGGGCTCCGGCAAGAGCGAACTCCAGGAACACCGCGCGGCGCCGTGCGGGATCGACGACCGCGGCCTGACGCTCGGCCGCGCGGGCCCTGCCGAACATCAGCGCACCTTGTCGGTGGCGGCCGGCGGCGATGAACGCCCGGCCGACCTGTTCCCAGAAGGCGGGGAGGTGGTCGCCCGGAAGGGTGGGGGAGATCCCCTGGTAGATGTCGAGCGCGGGGCCGGGCTTGGGTTTGGCCAGCCGCTCGGCACGCTCCATCTCGGGGGCCGCGGCCAGCGCGACACCGGCGTTGGCGGGGTCGTTGACCACAGCCCACGCCGGGTAGCCCAGCTCTTTTCGGTGCCCCGCCGATACCGGTGCGCCGATATCGGGGACGGAGAACCCGGCGGCGGCCAGCACCCGGTCCTCGCCCGGCGCGACGGCGTCCCCGCTCAGCCGGACCATGGACCGGCCGCCGAGCATCGGGTGGTGGTAGCGGCGGGCGGTGACCGGCTCGCCGCCCGGGGTGCCGACGGGCGCCAGGCCCGCGTCCAGCGCGATCACGTCACTGCTCATCGATGTGCCTTCCCGCGTGGATCAGTTCGGCCATACGGACGCCTTCGGACCAGGCCACCGGGCCGACCTCGCCGAGCGGGAGGGGGCGCTCGGCCGCGTCGACCCACAACAGCCGCCCGGTCGTGGCGGGCAGGCCGGGATCGTCGGCGCCCAGCCAGTAACGGGCCTGAACACCGACGCCGTCGTCGACGATCCGCAACGCCGCGGAACCGCCGCGCATGACGAAACCGTTCTGAGCGGCGCGCGCCGTGGCGTGGCGCAGTTCCTCGAAGTAGCCGTCCGCGTAGTCGTCGATACTGGTGGCCTCGGGAGAGATATCGGTCGGCCGGTGGTGGATCTGACGGGCCAACTGCGGGACGCACTGCGCGGCGTCGCGGCTGTCCAGCACCTTCCGCCACTGGTCGATGTCGGACAGCAGGACCGGGTGCGGCAGTGCCACCGGGCTCACGGGCGGAGCGTGTGTGGCGCCGTCCAGGCCCGTCAGCCCGGTGCGCCCCTCCTCAGTGACCTCGGTCAGCAGACCCGTGTGCCCGTCGACGGTCACCACCAGATGCTCCAGGCTGGAGCGCCAGCCCGGGTCGGACCACACGCGGGCGAGCAGGGCGGCGGGGACCGGCACACCGGCGAGCAGCCAGGACTCCACGGTGGACCGGCACTCCGCCTCGTGTCGCAACAGCCGCTCGCGCAACTCGGACAGCTTCTCGCCCACCGGGCTGTCGCGCACGGCTCTGGGTACCGATCGCAGGATCTGGCCGTTGTTCTTACGACATCTGAGGGTGGTTCCGTCCAGAGCCAGTTCATGGCTGGGAGTGGCGGAAGTCCACAGGAGTGGAGTTGACATGCCGTGATCCTGACAGGGTCCTGTGACAATCAGCCCGGGAGACAACGGCCCCTCGCAGTCCACCACTTGGCCGGCGTCACCCCCTTGACCAGTGATGCGAACGGAGTCCTTCCCGGGCGGACGTCGTAGACGGTCACGGCATTCCTACGGCCGTGCTGTGCGGAGACGAGGTCCGCCCGCGAGTCAGCGAGACGGCCGGCCGAGCCGCTTGCCACGGCCTCGATATCGCGGTGCGGTCCGGCGCGGGCCGGGGTACGTTCGCGCGCATGTGTGACCAAGGTCTGGATCCGCCAACTCCCCTTTCCCTGCTGCTCGTCGAGATGGAGGTGCTCTGGGACCTCGACGCGCGCGGGCGGCTCACCGGTGAGGCGCCGCCGCTCGCGGTCGCGGAGAGCAGCGAGGGGTGCGCGGCGCTCGTCGGCGCGGAGGTGCCTGACGACCTCGCGGAGGAGTTGGGGCGGCTCGCCGCGCTGCCGTCCGCGCCTGGGCAGCCGCCCGTGGCGATCAGCCGGGGCGAGGCGCTGCTCGCCGGGGTGTGCGGGCCCACCGTGGCGTCGGCGGCGCCGAGTTATCTGGTCGAGCCGGGCACCGCGTACGCGAGCAGCGCCCGGATCGTCACCCACGCCGACCACGCGAGCGCCGGCGACAGCGGCGGGCTCCTGCGGGACGGCAATCCCGGCGACTGGCCCGAGTCCGAGTGGCGCGACCTTTTGGAGGGGCGGCTCGGGCCCTGGGCGATGGCGTACGAGGAGGGGCAGGTCGTGGCGGTCTGCCATACCCCGGTGGCCTCCGGACGCGGGGCCGAGGCGGGGGTGTGGACCCGGCCGGGCTTCCGGGGGCGGGGGCACGCCGCCGCGGTGACCGCGCACTGGGCGCGGTCCTTCCCGCCGGGGCGCCACCTCTTCTACAGCACCACCTCGGACAACCGCTCCTCGCAGCGGGTCGCCTCCCGGCTGGGTCTGCGCCCGCTGGGTCGGGTGTGGCGCCTCTCGCGGCCGGGAGAAGAGGGGGCACACGCCGAACGCCCCTGGCCGTACGGCCCACCGCCGCACCCGGACGGCCCACCGTCGGACGACCCGCCCGCGGACGACCCGCCCGCACCCGCTCCTGACGGGCCCGCCCCTGACGAGCAGGGCCCGAACGCACGCCGGTGATCCCCGCCGGCCCGGCCGCCTTCGCGGCCCGCAACGTGCTGTACCACTACGGCCAGGAGACTCCGGTCGCCGCGTCGCGCTCCCGCGACGCGGCGACCGAAGGCCGCGGATCGGCTGCGGTCAGCGCAGTTGCCGGAACGTCCCGGCTGCGGTGAACGCGTCGTTGATCGGTGTGATGAGCGAGGCGAGGCGACGGGCGCCCGCGTCGCCGATCGGCGCCCACAGCGCGGCGCAGTGCTCGTCGGTCTCGACCTCGATCTGCTCGCGCGCCGCGGTACCGGCATCGGTCACGGTGCCGTCGGCGTTGAGCCAGCCCGCCCTCGGGCAGGCTTGTCCGAAACATTGCCAACGCGCGCGGTGTGAGGCCCGGTACGGCTGGTGGATAGTGAGGGCGGGTGCCCGCGCTGACGGTTCACCTGTGACCTGGGGCGCAACCCGAGGCTCCCCCCTCGCCCCCAGGTCACTCTTGTCACGCCCGGAGGACTGTCTCCGCCCCGCCGGCGGGGGCGCGACGGGCTCAGCGCGTCAGACGGGAGAGCAGCGCCGGGTCGGCCGGATAGGGCCGCTCCTCGGGCAGCAGGCCGTGCGCCGTGGCCAGGTCGTCCTCGCGCACCGCCGCGTGTACCCGGCGGGCCAGCGGGGTCACATCAGTGATCGAGACGACCCACTCGTCGGCGTAACGGTGTGCGGCCTCGCCCGCGAGGCCGAGCTGGAGCGAGCGGTGGGGCAGCGCCTGGAGGCGGACGTCGCGCTCGGGGTCCCACTGCACGCGCGCGGGCGAGGTCCGCAACTGCCGCTTCCACTCGGCCTGGTCGGCGTGCAGCTCGGGCACGTAGTGGGACAGACAGGCGTGCCGAAGCGCCCACTCGAAGCCCTCGCGGGTGATCTCGACCGCGAGGACCGTCTCCTGGCCCTCCTTGGTGCCCCAGCCACAGCGGTACATCATCCAGAGGAAGGACGGCTTGATCCACGTCATCCGGTCCCGCTTCCAGGCGGCGGGGAACCGCCCGTCGCGGGCGGCGGGCAGCCCGATGGCGGGCGGATAGGCCTGGTAGACGGTGACCGTGGCCGCGGAGTGGACGGCACGGATCCGGTGCCGGGGCTCGGGCCCCGGCACCGCCCCGGCCTCGTGCTCGGGCCCGTGCTCGGGCCCGAGCACGGGCAAGGGCACGGAGGCGGATCCAGGTACCGGTCCAGGTACGGGTTCGGTTTCCGGTACGGGTTCAATGGTGTTCACGGCGACCAGCGTGGCGTCAGGCACCCCGCCGTGCCATCGAATTACCGCTCGCCCACCCCTCCCACGCGCCGCTCACGCGCCTCTCGCACGACGCTCCTCCGCACCCCACTCACAGCGATATCCACCCGCTGCTCTCGCCGCTCTCCAACCGGTGCAGCAGCAGCCCCTCGCGCAGGGCCCAGGGGCAGATCGTCACCGCCTTCAGGTCCAGCAGGTCCATGGCCGTGTGGGCGACGACCGCCCCCGCGAGGGACTGGGCGGCGCGGGGCGCGGAGATGCCCGGCAGCTTCGCGCGCTGTGCCGCCGTCCTCCTCGACAGCCGCTTCACCGCCGCGTCCAGGTCCTCGCGGGAGAGCACCCGCTGCACGAAGGGCCCCTTGCGGCCGGGCGCGGCACCGCACAGTCGCGCCAGCTGCTGGAAGGTGCGGGAGGTGGCGGCGGTGGTGACCGGCGACTCCCAGCGGATCCGCGCGCCCACGTCCCGCAACTGGTGCCGGGTCTCGCGCCGCACGCTCTTGAGCGCGTGCGCGGGTGGCGGGTCCTGGCCGCCGAAGTGGTCCCGGGTCATCCGGGCGGCGCCCAGCGGCGCCGAGGTGGCGAAGTCCGGGATGCCGGTGCGGCCGAACGCCACCTCCAGGGAGCCGCCTCCGATGTCGAGCATCGCCAGCGGCCCCGCTCGCCACCCCATCCAGCGCCGCGCCGCCAGGAACGTCAGCTCGGCCTCACGCCTCCCGTCCAGCACGCACAGCGGCACCCCGGACCTGGCACGCACGGTCTCCAGGATCTGCTCCCGGTTGGGCGCGTGCCGTACGACGGCGGTCGCCACCGCGTACAGCTCGGTCGCGCCCTGGCGCCGTGCCTCGGCCTGCGCCTCCGTCACCGCGTCGGCGAGCATGTCCACCGCTTCGCGCGGCAGCGTGCCCTCCTTGTCCACCCAGTGCGCCAGCCGCAGCCGCCACTTGGCGGTGTGCACCGGCAGCGGGGCCGCGCCGTCGCCGTCGGCCACCTCTAAGCGCACCGAATGCGAACCGACGTCGACCACGGCCCAGCGCGTCCCCATCCCGGCTCCCCCCGCCGCTCAGCGGGCCACGACGGAGTCGTCCTTGGCGCGGGCGCCCGGGAGCCGGTGGCGGGCTGCGACGAGCGCGGCGTCGATGTCGCGGGTTCCGGTGGAGACGCACAGCGTGTAGGCGATGTCGTCCAGCCGCTGGCGCGCCTCCGGCGAACCGTCCTCGGCGTGCAGTGCGTCGAGTGTCTCGTACTCGGCGACGAGGTCCAGCAGGACCGCGGGATGGGCCATGAGCATGGGGTGCTCCTCCTGATGTTTCGCGGTGCGCGGGTGCGCACTGTTTATGGGGGGGGCGAAGCTGTTCACGGGTGGGCGCTGGTCGACGGATGGGCGCTGTTCGACGGGTGGGCGGACTTCCGACCACACGGTGTCCCGGGCGCACCCCGTGACGGCGGTCCCGCGCGTTCGCGGTGTCCACGAACGCGCGGAGCCGCGGCGTCACGGGGGCGCGCGGAACCGCAGTGTCACGGTGTCGCGGAGTGCCGAGGAGCTCAGGTGTGCGGAGGTCCCTGGGCTGCTGTGTCCGAGGCGAGGGCCAGGTCTCCCGCCGGGCCCGCTCAGGCCGTGGCCGAAGCCGACGCGGGAGCGGTGGCAGTAGCTGTGGCTGTGGCCGATGACGCGGCCGTGACCCGGCGGCGGCCGGGCCGGATGCCCGCGTGCTGGCCGCGCGAGGGGTGCCTGCGGCCGTGGTCGTGCTCGACCTTCTGGCGCACCTCCTGGCAGCTGCGGGAGATCAGCCGGGAGACGTGCATCTGGGAGACGCCGAGTTCCTCACCGATCTTCGACTGGGTCATTCCGCAGAAGAACCGCAGGTACAGCACGCGGCGCTGCCGCTCGGGCAGCTCTTGCAGACAGGGCTTGACCGCCTCGCGGGCGACCACCGCGTCGTAGCGCGGCTCGCTGTGGCCGAGGACGTCGGCGAGAGCCATGCCGTCCTCGCTGCCGCCGAGGGCCGCGTCCAGGGACAGGGAGCTGAAGCTCTCCAGCGCCTCCAGGCCCGTCTTGACGTCCTCCTCGGACAGCCCGCTGTGCTCCGCTATCCGCTCCACGCTCGGAGAACGGCCGTCGATGCCGGTGTTCAGCTCCTTGACGGAGGCGCGGACCTTGTTGCGCAACTCCTGGATACGGCGCGGGACGTGGACGTCCCAGGTGTGGTCGCGGAAGTGACGCCGGATCTCCCCCACGATGGTCGGGACGGCGAACGGCACGAACGGCGTGCCGTGCGCGGGGTCGTAGCGGTCGACGGCCTTGACCAGACCCAGCGCCGCGACCTGCTCCAGATCCTCCAGCGTCTCACCACGGCTGCGGTACTTCGCCGCCAGCCGGTGTGCCATAGGCAGCCATGCCTCTACCAGGCGCTCACTCAGGGCCTGCCGCTCGGGGCCCTCGGGCAATGCGGCCAGCTTCTTGAAGTCGTCAACCGTGTCCGGGGCGTCTTCGTGGCTGTGGCGCGCCCGTTCGGCGCGGTATCGCACGGTGCTCATTCGGATCTCGCTCCTCCCGTTTCGCTGCTGCCTTAACAGTTCGCGGGAGAGGTGGCACGGAGCACACCCGGGGCGACCCATGCGGCCCACTCCCGCGGATGTGCCTGCACCTCCCAAGCACTTGGCGTCTCTTCTTCTCCGACACCGGAGGAAGCAAACCCCCGCACGGAAAATTCTTCGCGGGGAGGCCCTGCCGGAGCCCTGCGCGGAAGCCCTGCCCGGTAGCCCCCCGGTAGTCCCGCCCGGGGTGCTCCGGCCCCGCGGCCCGCGCCACACCCCACCCGTCGCCACATCCCGAACACACATTTCTCACATACCGAGAGCACGCCCCGTGCGAGCGCTGACGGCAAAGAGATCACCGGCCGGGCAGGGAAGTTGCTGGACCTGGTCGGCACGGCCGACGCCGGGCGGCGAGCCGACGGCGTACAGCGGGGCGTGAGGCAGTGACCTGGCCGGCGGACTCTCAGCTGTCGTGCGGGGGTTCGATCTTGCCGAGCCAGGTGGTCAGCAGCGTCTCCAGCGCCACTGCCTCCTCGGGGCTCAGCGAGTCCAGCAGCTTGCGCTCGTTGCGCATGTGCGCGGTGAAGGCCTGGTCGATCACGGTGCGGCCCGCTTCGGTCAGCGCGGTCACCCTGGCCCTGCCGTCCCCTGTGGCGCGGCGGCGGGTGACCAGACCCGCGCCCTCCAGCCGGTCGAGCCGCTTGGTCATGGCGCCGGTGGTGACCATGGTGTGCGCCGCCAGCTCGCCGGGGGCCCGCTCGTACGGGTCACCGGCGCGGCGTAGTGCCGCCAGCACGTCGAACTCGCCCTCGCTGAGGCCGTACCGGCCGTAGACCAGGCGGAGTTGCTCGGTGAGCAGTGCGCCCAGCCGGTGGAGGCGCCCGATCACTCCCTGCGGGGTGACATCGACATCCGGCCGCTCGCGGTGCCATTCGGCCTGGATGCGCGCCACTCGGTCGGGGAGTTGGCGTGAAGTCCGGTGTGGAAGCTGCTGCACCCTTCCATCATAGCTTCCGTGGAAGACATAATAGCTTCCATGGAAGCTACCTTCCGCTGGACGCTGGTCACGGCGATCGCCCCCGTGGCCTGGGGTACGAACTACTACGTCACCCGGGAATTCCTGCCCGCCCATCACCCGCTCTACGGTGCCGCGTTCAGGGCACTGCCCGCCGGGCTGGTCCTGCTCGCCCTGTGCCGGACGCTGCCGCGCGGCTCGTGGTGGTGGAAGGCGCTGGTGCTGGGCGTCCTCAACATGGGCGGCTTCTTCGCGCTGGTGTACGTCGCGGCCCAGCTCCTGCCCACCAGTCTGGCCTCGACGGTGATGGCGACCTCGCCGCTGGCCATGATGCTGATCGCCTGGCCGCTGCTGTCCGAACGGCCGCGTCCCACGCATCTGCTGGGGGCTGTGGCCGGGCTCGGCGGGGTCTGTCTGATGCTGCTCTCCGGCACGGCGCGGGTCGCCCCCGGCGGGGTGCTGGCCTCGGCCGCCGCCATGGCGATGTCCTCGCTCGGCTACGTCCTCGCCAAACGGTGGCGCTGCGAGGCGGGCGTGCTCGCCTCGACGTCCTGGCAACTGGTCGCCGGCGGGCTGTTGTTGCTGCCCCTGGCCGCCGTGGTGGAGGGGACGCCGCCCGCGCTGGACGCCCCGGCCGCGCTCGGCTTCGGCTACGTCACCGTGGTGGCGACGGCGCTGGCGTTCGCCGCCTGGTTCGCCGGGCTGCGGCACCTGCCCGCCTCGACGGTAGGTCTCGTCGGGCTGCTCAACCCCGTGACCGGGGTACTGCTGGGCACCGCGCTCGCCGGGGAGGCGCTCACTCTCCGCCAGTGCTGCGGCCTCGTTCTCACCCTTGCCGGCATCCTGCTGAGCAGACCCACTGCGCGGAAACCGCCGCCCGGGGTGCCGGGGGTATCCGCGGGCGCGTCACCGGCCAAGCCGGTGACGCGGCGAAGTACCCCGTAACGGCACACCCCTGTCAGCCCGCATACCTGTCAGCCCGCATACCGTCAGCCCGTAACAACGGCACGCCCCGCCGTCAGCCCGCCGCCTCCACGAGACCGGCGAAGCGGTGGGCCACCTCGCGCCAGACCGGGGTGGCCGCCGGGGCGTCGCGCTCCGCCTGGGCGTGCAGTTCGGCGGCGTCGAGGCCCTGCTCGGCCAGCCGGT
The DNA here is from genome assembly GCF_035917675.1 of Streptomyces sp. NBC_01775. Classification (NCBI taxonomy): domain Bacteria; kingdom Bacillati; phylum Actinomycetota; class Actinomycetes; order Kitasatosporales; family Streptomycetaceae; genus Streptomyces; species Streptomyces sp. NBC_01775. Next base: position 2,429,607 of record NZ_CP109104.1, read on the forward strand.
ACTGGTTCCAGGTGCGCAGCCGGGCGGGAGCCGTCTCCGGGTGGAACTGCACGCCCCAGGCCCGCTCCCCCACCCGGAACGCCTGGTAGGGGCAGCGCTCGCTCTCGGCCAGCCAGACCGCGTCCGGCGGCAGCTCGGTGACGGCGTCCACATGGCGCTCGATCGCCGTCACCCGGCGCGGCAGCCCCCGGAAGAGCGGGTCGGATTCGGCCTCCGGGCGCAGGGTCAACGGCGTGCTGCCGATCTCCGGGCTGCCGTGCCGGGCGGCGACCTTGCCACCGGCGACCTGCGCCAGGAGCTGTCCGCCCAGACAGATGCCGAACACCGGAGCGCCCTCGCGCAGTGCCTCGGCGACGAGGGCGCGGGTGGGGGCGAGCCACGGGGCCCGCGCGTCGTCGTCGGGCAGGTAGCCGCCGCCCAGCACCACGACGGCCTGGTGTTCCAGCCGCTCGGGCAGCTCGCCTCCGTCGAACGCGGGGACGACGTCGACGGTCAGCCCGCCCGCCGCGAGCCACCCGCCGAACCGCCCCGGCCCTCCACCGGCCGCGTTCTGCACCACCAGCACTCCCGACACCGGGCACCACCCTCTTCCGTCCTCTTCCGTTCCCGCTCCGCGCCCCCGCAGCGCGTCAACACGGCAGTAAAAATACGGCAGTTGACCGGCGTTGACTGCCCACGAGGCACACCCGAGGGCACCCGCGAGCGCCCGAGAAGCCGGGCGCCGGGTTGCCGTCCGAAGGCTTCAACGGGGCTCCGTGGGGATTCCGGGGCTTCTGATGCGGGTGTGACCCACGGAACAGACAGGTTCAGACAGGTTCGTCTACGGTGCGGACATGTCCGAACAGGCGCGTAAGCATCAGCGGGTGGCCCGGATCCTGGGCCGCGAGATCAGGGGCGGAGCGCTGCGCGCCGGAAGCCGGCTGCCGGGAGAGCACGCCCTGACCGAGCGGTTCTCGGTCAGCCGGTCCACGGTGCGGGAGGCACTGCGCACCCTCGCCGACGAGGGCCTCGTCCGCACCCACCCCGGCATCGGCTCCTTCGTCAGCTTCGACGGCGCCCCGCTGGACAACCGGCACGGCTGGAAGCAGGCCCTCACCGAACACGGGGTGGCGCCCGAGACGACGGTGCTGCGCCTGGAGACCGTGCGGGACGCCGCACTGGCGGCCGAACTCGGCACGGAAAGCGACGGGTTCCTCGCCGTCGACCGGATGCGCGCGCTCCCCGGCGGGGTGCGGCTCTCCCTGGAGCGCAGCCGGGTGCCCCTGCATCCGGGGCTGGCGGAGGTCCCCGGTACCGGCCTGGTCGACGGCTCGCTGACCGCGACCCTCGCCGCCGCCGGTCTCGTGGTGGCCTCCGGTCAGCAGCGCGCCACCGCCGTGCCCCTGAACGAGGCCGACGCCGAACGGCTGGGGCGCCCGGCCGGTACGTCGTTCCTCCAGGTGACCCGCGTGGGCCGCTCGCCCGTGGGCGCGGTCATCGAGCACGTGGTGAGCCTGCTGGATCCCGAACGGTTCGAACTGCGCGTCAGCTTCGGCGAATCCGGCCCGGACTGACGGCCCCGCTCCCGGCGCCCCCGTACAAGGGCAGCGCCTCCGCATAAGACGCGCCTCCGTACAAGAGAGCGCCTCCGTAGACGGCCTCCCGTACAAGACACGGCAGAACTTGGAACACAGCACATGAGCGATCCCCGCACCGACCGCGCCCTGGGCGCCCTCTACGGCCTGGCACTGGGCGACGCGCTCGGCATGCCGACCCAGATCATGTCGCGCGCCGCCATCACGGCACGGTTCGGGCAGGTCACCGGCTTCGAGACCGGCCCGCCCGACAACCCCGTGGCCGCCGGACTGCCCGCCGGCAGCGTCACCGACGACACCGACCAGGCCCTCATCGTCGGACAGCTCCTGACCGAGTCCGGCGGCCGGATCGACCCCGAGCGGTTCGCGAAGGCCCTGCTGGAGTGGGAGGCGGGAATGAAGGCCAAGGGCTCCCTCGACCTGCTCGGCCCCTCCACCAAGGCAGCCCTGGACGCGGTCACGCGCGGCGTGCCCGTCACCGAGACCGGCCGCACGGGGACGACCAACGGAGCGGCCATGCGCGTCGCGCCGGTCGGAGTGGCCTTCTCCGTACGCCCGTTGGACGCCTTCTTGGACCGGGTCGTCGAATCCTGCCAGGTCACCCACGACACCACGATCGGCATCGCGGGTGCCGCCGCCGTCGCAGCCGCGGTCAGCACCGCCGTCGACGGGGCCGGGCTCGACGCGGCCATGGACGCGGCCGAGACGGCGGCCCTGGCGGGCGCCGGGCGCGGCCACTGGGCGGCGGGCGCCGACATCGCGACCCGTATCCGCTGGGCCCGGGGCGCTGTCCTGGGGCTGGCCCAGGATGAGGCCGCGAACCTCATCAGCGACCTGATCGGCACCAGCGTCGCCAGCCAGGAGTCGGTGCCCGCGGCCTTCGCGGTGCTCGCGCTGGCCGGGGACGACCCGTGGCGGGCCTGCCTGCTCGCGGCCAACCTCGGCGGCGACTGCGACACGATCGGCGCCATCGCCGGCGCCGTCGCCGGAGCGGTCCACGGAGTGAGCGGCCTGCCCGCCGACGCCGTGAGCACGCTCCGCGAAGTCAACGACCTCGACGTGGAGCCCCTGGCCGAGCGTCTCCTCACCCTGCGACAGGCCGGCTGAGCCGGTCGCGGGAACCGCACCCCCGGCGGGGAGTCGGCAGAGTCCACTCCCCGTCCTTCGCCTCGTAAGGAGGTTTGGCCATGGCTGACTCGAAGAGGAGTGAGCTGGTCGGAGCCGTGGAGACCCGCGGCATCGAGCCCGTGCCCGACACGGAGCGGCACGGGCACGCCGGCCAGATGTTCTGGACGTGGTTCGCCGCCAACATCTCGCTGCTGGGCCTGCCGCTCGGCGCGACGCTGGTGGCCTTCCGCGGGCTGAACATCTGGCAGGCACTGCTGGTCGCGGTCATCGGCTCCTTCGGGTCCTTCGCGCTGGTGGGGGCGCTGAGCATCGCGGGCAAGCGGGGCGGGGCCCCGGCCCTGACCCTCTCGCGCGCGGTCTTCGGACGGCGCGGCAACACCGGGCCCACGCTGGTGACCTGGATCAGCCGGGTCGGGTGGGAGACGGTCAACACCACGACGGCCGCCTACGCGCTGCTCTCGCTGCTGGCCATCGTCTTCGGAACCCGCCAGAACACAGTGCTCACCCTGGTGTGCCTGCTGGTGTTCATCGTCTGCACCCTGCTCATCAGCGGGCTGGGCCACGCCACCATCATGTGGATCAACAAGTGGGCCACCTACGTCTTCGGCCTGCTGAACCTGCTGGTCATGGCGTTCCTCGTGGCCACTGTCGACTGGACCAAGGTGATGCACGCCCCGGCGGCGCCGCTGAGCGCGGTCATCGCGGGCGTCGGTGTGATCGCCGCGGGCACCGGCATCGGCTGGGCCAACGCCGGTGCGGACTACGCCCGATACCTGCCGCGCGACATACCCGGCGGCCGACTCGTGCTGGCCTCGGCGTGGGGCGCGGGCATCCCGCTGGTCCTGCTGATCTCGCTCGGCTCGCTGCTGTCGGCCGGCGACGCCTCGCTCGCGCAGGCCTCCGACCCGGTCGCGGCCATCGACGCGATGCTCCCGTCGTGGATGTCCATCCCGTACCTCATCGCCGCCTTCGGCGGGCTGCTGCTCTCCAACCACCTGTCGGTGTACTCGGCGGGCCTCACCCTGGTGACCCTCGGCGTGCGGACCAAGCGCACGGTCGCCGTCGCCATCGACATCGTGATCACCTTCGCGGGCGGCATCTACTTCATGCTGATCGCCAAGGACTTCTACGGCCCGTTCATGACCTTCCTCACCATCTTGGCGGTGCCCATCACCGCGTGGGTCGGGGTCTTCGCCATCGACATGACGCGCCGCCGCTTCTACGACCCCGGGGCGCTGATGGACCCCCGCCGCTCGGGCCGCTACTGGTACAACGGCGGCTTCGCGTGGTCGGCCTGCGTCTCCTGGTTCGCGGCGATCGTGGTGGGGCTGCTGCTCACCGAGGCGAAGACCAGCGACACGGACGTGTGGTTCTCGGGACCGTTCTCGCACAGCTGGCTCGGCGCCAACGGGCTGGGCTGGGCGGTGACCTTCGTGGTGGCCGCCGGCGCGTACCGGCTCCTGCTTCCGCTGGACCGCGCGGTCCGAGCGGAGGCCGGCGCCCCCGCGGACGACACCCCGCCCGCCGACCCGGCCGGGCCCGGCGACCCGGCCGAGGAGACGATGCCCGCATGAGCGCGAGACTGGTCCTGGCCGGCAGCGTCATCGTCGACATCGTGCTGCGCGTGCCCCACCTTCCCGAGCGCGGCGGCGACGTGCTCGCCTCGGCGGCCGGACAGACGGCGGGCGGCGGCTTCAACGTCCTGGCCGCGGCGCGCCGCCTGGGCCTGCCCGCCGTGTACGCGGGCGGCCACGGCACAGGGCCGTTCGGCGACCTCGTCCGTACGGCGCTGGCGGGCGAGGGCATCACCCCGCTGCTGCACGCGCGCACCGACCGGGACACCGGATACTGCGTCGCGCTGGTCGACGCCGACGGGGAGCGCACCTTTGTGACGGCCTCGGGCGCCGAGGGCGCGCTGATCGCGGAGGACGCCGGGGAGACGGCACGGCAGCTGCGCCCCGGAGACCTGGTCCAGCTGTCGGGGTACGGGCTGGCCTACCCCGAATCGGCGGACCGGCTCACCGACTTCGCGGCGAGCCTGCCGGAGGGCATCGTGCTCTGTCTGGACCCGGGCCCGCTCGTCGCCGACATCGCCCCGGACCGGCTGGAGCGGGTCCTGGCCCGGGTGAACTGGCTCAGCTGCAACCGGCGCGAGGCGCACCTGCTGGCCGGCGTGGCCGACGGCGCGGCGGCGGCCGAGGCCCTGGCCTCGCGGCTGCGGCCCGGGGCGGGCGCCGGGGCGGGCACCGGCGGCGTCGTGGTGCGCGGCGACGCGGACGGCTGCTGGGTGGCGGACGGCCGGGGCGCTGCCGTCGCCGTACCGGGGCGGCCCGTGGAGCTGGTGGACAGCAACGGCGCGGGCGACGCCCACGTCGGCGCGTTCCTCGCGCTCCTGGGCCACGGCGCGGAACCGCTGGAGGCCGCGCGGGGCGCCAACGTGGCGGCGTCCGTGGCGGTGACCCGCCACGGCCCCGCGACCGGCCCCACCCTGGCCGAACTGACCGCCGTCCTGGGCCCGTCCGACCCACTGTCGGCACTGCTGGCCGAGGCCGGGCCCTGACATGGCGCGGGCTGTTTCACATGCGGCTCCGCCGCGTGGGCGCGCCCAGCCTGGGGGCACCTCCCTGCTCGAAGAGCTAGGGGGAGCACCCGCACCCTGCAAAGCACGGGCAGGGGCAGTCCCTGCTCAGCACAGGAAAGAGGGCAACGGAAAGACGGCTATCCGGAACGTGGGCCAGGCTCCAGGATCTCGTCCAGCACCTCCGCGACCACGGCGAACGCCGCCGCCTGGACCGCGTCACCCCCGCGGCCGGAGGCTCGTTCCTCTTTCCCCCGGCCGCCGTGGCCCAGGCGCTCGGACTCGGACAGGGCCCAGTCGCGGGCCCTGCGCATGCGTTCCACAAGCTCGTCAGCGTCGATTCCCGTCATTCATGGACCGTAGCGCTCCGCATCCCCCTTTCGGGAGTACGCGGGCGCGGACGGGCGTGCGTCCGGCGGAGGGCCGCGAGCTCAGTCCGTGCCGCTGTCGCCGGGGAAGCGGGACCAGGTGCGGCCTCCGTCGCGGGAGGTCCACAGGCCCTCGCCCTTCACCCTTCCGTAGGAGGGCGTGGCGGAGTCGGCGATCCCGTAGAGCGTGCGGGCCCGCGCGGTCAGCGAGGTGAAGGCGACGGGCCCGTCGACCTCGTGGAAGGAGCGGTTCCGGCCCTCGTCCGCCAGCCAGTAGGGCCCGCCGTCCTGACCGGCCAGCACTCTCCCGTCGGCCAGGACACCCAGGGACGCCATCGCCGGGTCCTTCTTCAGCCGGTCCAGGGGAAGGTCACGTGAACTGCCCAGCGTGCGCCAGCTCTTGCCGTCGTCCCCGCTGATCAGCAGCCCGTCGACGCGGCCCGCCTCACCGGCGCCACGGCCGTGGCGGGCCAGCGCGAAGACCGCGGTGCCCCCGTCGGCGGCGACCACCGGGACCGACGTACGCTCCGGCAGCGTGTGGCGCCGCGTGTGTCCGTCGCGCACGCTGACGACGCTGTCCCTGGACGCGGTCAGCCGCTGCTCCGCCGCCCATACGACACCCCGGCTGTCGACCGCCAACTCCAGTGCTTCGTCCGACAGTCCGGCGACGGGCGCGAGGGTCCGCGAGGAGGGCCGGTAGACGAGCGTGGGCTCCAGGGCGGAGACGAGCACGTCCCCGCGCCGGGCCCCCAGCGGCTTGTCGCCGGTGCGCACAGAATGCCGCGTGCCGCGCGCGTCGAGGAAGTAAGCGCCCTCGGCGCTCTCGCCCCGGGGCGCCGCGACGAAGCCGTCCGCCGTCCCGACGAAGCGCCGCGTCGCGGCGTCGGCCCGCGTGTGCTCGGCGCGCTCGGCGACCTTCTTCCCGTCCGGCGAGAACAGCCGCCAGGCGAACGCGGCGGGCCCCTCGTCGTCCTCCACGTTCTGCGCGGCGTAGGTCAGCAGCACGGACCCGTCCCCGGCGCGCGCGACCGCCGCCGGGGCCCCGGCGGCGCGGACGACGTCCCGCGCGCGGGGTGAGGGGTCCTCGATCACCTTCCGGTACTTCTCGGCGCGCCCCACGTTCCCGTCTCCGCCCCCGCATCCGGCTCCGAGGAGGGCGACGAGCGCGATCGGGACGGCGAGGGCAGGGCGGACACGGCAGGTCGCGGTACGGCGGCCCTGGTGCCCGGGGCCCTGGTGCCCGGGGCCCTGGTGTCGGGGTGCCATCACCTGTCGCCTCCTCGGCTAGATCTCCGGGCCACCGTATGCGGCGCGGGGTTCGCGGCGCACATGACCGGTGACGCTGTCGGCGGAGGCCCCGCACTCGGCCGCGACAGCGGGCGAAGGACCGGCCTACCGCGCCGTCTTCGCCGACACGGCCAGCGAGCCGACGTACGTCGCGAGCGTGCGGCCGGCGGCGAGGAAGGGTTCGGTGGAGCGCAGCCCCCGGGCCAGCAGGAACGCCCCTTCGAGCGCGGTCAGGAGCGCGTACACCACGCTGCGCGCGTCCGCTTCGGACAGCCCGCGCCCGGCGAGGTAGCAGAAGCCCTCCTCGACCCAGGACTCCATCACCTCCGCCGCCGCCTCCCGGAGTTCGGGTTCGGTGTCGGCGATCTCGGCCGCGACGGTGCCCACGGGGCACATGTTGGCCCAGCCCGTGGTCCGCATGTCCTCACCCGCCGCGACGAAGGCCGCCTCGATTCCGGCGGCGAGATCGTCGTGGCCGTCGAGCAGCATCGGCAGCAGCTGGATGTAGGCGGCTCCGGCCTGCCGCAGAGCAGCCGCCGCGATCTCGCGCTTGCCGCCCCTGAAGTGGTGATAGAGGGAGCCCGTGGGCGCCCCGGCCGCGCGCGCGACCTGATTGATGCCGGTGGCGGCGTACCCCTGCGTCCGCAGCAGCTCCGCCATCGCCAGCGCGATCCGCTCCCCGGTTTCCATGCGGCCATGGTAGAACAATCTCTCTAGAGAGCTCGTTCTAGCGGGAGGCCGCCATGAGGACCGCCGAACTGCCGGCCGGTGTCGTCGAGTACGAGGAGAGCGGGTCGGGCCCACCCGTGGTCCTGCTGCACGGGCTGCTGATGAACCACACGGTGTGGGACCGCGTACTGCCGCTCCTCCCCGAGGGGTTCACCTATGTGCGCCCCGTCCTGCCACTGGGAGCGCATCGCCGCCCGATGAAGCCGGATGCCGACCTGACGCTGCGCGGGCAGGTCCGGGTGGTCGCCGACTTCCTCGACGCGCTCGGCCTGGAGGACGTCACCATGGTGCACAGCGACTGGGGCGGCGGGCTGTTCCTCACCGCGTACGGGCACGACAGGCGCGTCGCCCGCCAAGTGGTGCTCCCCTGCGAGGCGTTCGACAACTTCCCGCCCGGCCTGCCGGGCAAGATGGTGGGAATCGCCGCCCGGATGCCCGGTGGCCTCCAGTTCGCCTGCCGCCAGTTGCGCGTCGGGTGGCTGCGCCGGCTGCCCCCGCTGTTCGGGCAGCTGGCCCGGCATCCGATCCCCGACGACCTCGTCCGCGCGTGGACCGAACCGCTCCTGCGCGACCCCGGCATCCGGCGCGACCTGCGCGCCTACTGCCTCAGTACGTTCGACAAACCCGAGCTCATCCGCGCCACCGAGGCGTTGCGCGGGTTCAAGGGCGACACGCTGGTGCTGTGGTCGCCCGACAACCGGATGATGCCGCCCCAGCACGGCCCCCGGCTGGCCGAACTGCTGCCCGCCGGGCGCTACGCGGAGGTGCCCGGCGCGTACGTGCTCTCGATGCTGGACGCCCCGGAGACCGTCGCCCACGAGATCGGCCGCTTCCTCACCGGTCCCTCCGCCGAGTAGCCGCGCGCGGAGACGCGGTCACACGGGCACACAGCCACGCGCACACAGCCTCGCGCGCGAGACCGCGCGGACAGCCGCACGCGAAGGCAGCGGCCCGCTGTGCTCCGTTACGCCCGGAACTCCGAGGGCCGCTCGGAGGGGGCCGCGGCGAGCGCCGCCGTGACCTCGGTGACATCCCCGCGCAGCCCGTAGACGGGCGTGCCGGGCTGCTGGCGCCAGGAGTCGTCGATGCCGCCCGCGTCCACCGAGTCGAAGCCCAGCTCCCCGATCAGGTCGCGCACGGCCGTCTTCGCGCCCTCGTCGTCCCCGGCCACCGGGAGCGCCAGCCGCCCGGGGTCACCCTCCGGACGCGGCTTGTCGAGGAGGTCCTGGGCGTAGGTGCCGTTGAACGCCTTGACGACGGGATGGCCGAGGTACCGCTCGACCCAGCGGCTCTCCGGCAGCCCCTCCTCGATGGGGGCGATCCTCCCGTCGCGCTGCCGCGGGTAGTAGTTGTTGGTGTCGATCAGGGCGAAGCCCTCCGCGGCCTCGTCGAGCAGGCCCGAGGGCAGGTCCGGGACGCTCTTGAGCGGCACGGTCACCACGACGGCCTCCGCGCCGCGCGCCGCCTCCGACGCGAGGACGGCGGTGGCCCCCGTCTCCTCGGCGAGCGCCGCCAGGGTGTGCGGGTCGCGCGAGTTGGCCACGGACACCTCGTGCCCGAGCGCGGCGAGCCGCCGCGTGAGATTGCCGCCGATGTTCCCCGCGCCGACGATGCCGATCTTCATGAGTCTCCTCCCTTGCCGCGACCACCTGTCGCAGACCACCTGTCGCGCATACGCCAACCCCACCATCGAGCGCGCTATTTCCTCCCGGGTGAGGTGCTTCCGGGCATTCGGGGCTGGGCTCCCCCTCCCCGCGACCGAGGCTTCTGCCTCATCGTGACTGGAAAGCGACCTCGGGGTTGCGGGCGGAGGGCCCGTCGAGCAGGGGCTGGTGGACGCCGCGGAGCTTCTGGTCGAAGAACGCGCCCACGTACGCCGTGGTGATCTCTCCGCAGCGTTCGCCGGACAGGGGCGCCGACGGGTCGGTCTCACCCAGCTGCCCGCCCAGGACGGGCAGGTCGATGAAGGAGAAGTGTCCGGCACCCTCGACAGTGAGCCAGCGCTTCCAGCCGGTGAGGCGCCGCCAGTCACGTGGCCATGTCCTGTCGGCGCTGTCGGGCATGTGGCCGGACTTGGTGCCCAGCAGGAGGAAGGGGCGTCCCAGACCCGAACGCGGCAGCGGCGCGAAGAAGGAGCCGTCGAGATTCACACCGGCACGGATGCGCTGGTCGCGGCCCATCGCGTAGCCGGCGGCGTTGCCGCCGAGCGAGTGTCCGGCCGCGCCGACACGGCGGGCGTCGATCATCTCCGAGTGCTTCCAGAAGGGCGCGGACCCATGGCCGCGGGGCCCGGTCAGCTTGTCGAGGAGGAAGGAGATGTCGCCCGCCCGGCCCACGGCGGCCTTGGCGAGCAGCTTCTTCTCTTCCTCGTCCGACGGCGCCTCTTCGACCTTCTCGCACGCGGTGCAGGTGAGGACGCGGCCCTTGGGGAAGGTCGCGCCGAAAGCCTCGTGGGCGTGGTCCAGGAGGGCGACGACGTAGCCGCGCGAGGCCAGGTCCTCGGACAGGAGGGTGAGGGTGGTCCGGGGGAGGGTGAAGCCGGGCGAGAGCACCACCAGCGGATGCTTGCCCCCGACGGGAGCGGCTCCCGGACGGGCGTGGGTGCGCGTGGCGGCGACTTGGCGGGCGCTGAAAGAGCCGCTCAGCTTCAGGCCCTTGAGGAGCAGCCCGGCCTCCACCCGGGACATGTAAGGAGCGGGGTCTTCATGGCTGCCGGCCTTGGCCGGGTAGTACATCGACACCATGGACTGCCGGGCGGCTCCGGGCTCCCACAGGTCGCGGCGCTCTCGGTCGACGAGATGACGGGTGTCGCGGCCGACGGCGTAGGGGCCGCCGAGTTTCGGGATCTTGAGGCGGACGGAGGAGGAAGAAGCCGAGGCGACGGAGTCGGACGAAGCCGACGGATCCGATGGAGCCGATGGAGCCGATGCGCAGGCCACGGTGGTCAGCAGGGAGCACAGAACGCCAAGAACAGCGGCGGCGGGACGACGAGGGCGCGGGGTCATGACGCGGAGCGTAGGAGGCGCCCCACGGCGTGCCCCACTGACGAAAGTAACCGTCATCGGTGCCCAAAGTCCCTGACGGGACGCGGTATCGCGAGGGGGCCTGGGATAACACGGTGTTCGCTGCGTTCGAAGACGTAACGCGCGGAGCGCCGGCACCGTCCGCAGCTCCGCCCCCGGTCATGAACCCCAGCACCGAGGACACCCGCGCCCGCAGCCTCATCGCCGCGCTGTACGAGTCCCTCGCCGCGCAGCAGGCCGCCCGGGACCGTCCGGTCCGTCGACCACGAGGACCCCGAGGGCCCCGGGGCGAAGGAGAGCCGCATCCGCAAGGCCCGCCTGCTGAACAGCCGGCTGCCGGGCGTGCAGCACGCCCGGCACCCACGCGACGGGACCGCCACCGGAGACAGCCACACGTCAGGCGGCCTCGGTAAGGCACCCTCCATCAGACGGGGTCTCCATCAGACGGTCTCCATCAGACGGCTCCTGTCAGGCAGCCTCGTCCGCTCCCTTGAGGCCGAAGATGTCGACCGCGTGGTAGTACGTCCACGCGGTCGAATTGCAGGCGGTCTTGGTGGCCCCGGAGTAGTTGTTGCAGACGCGCTTGAGGTCCTCGTAGAAGGCGGAGTCGATGCGGGCCTTGTTCGCCGGGAAGGCGCCGGCCGCCTTGTAGTTGCGATAGCCGAAGTCATGGCGGGCGCAAGCGGTCTGGAAGGGGAAGCCGAAGGGGTTGTCGGGCGAGGAACTGCAGTAGTCCGTCGACCAGTCGAAGCCGTAGGCCGCCCACTGCCCCTGGTTTTGCCGGGCGTTGTTCCAGGCGTTGTAGCTCGTGGCGCTGGTCTGCGTCCAGGAGCTGAGGACCTGCGGTTTGTCGGCGGGGGCCGCCGAGGCCGAACTGGCGGGAACGAGCGCCGCGGGCAGCGCCAGAGCGGCGGCGGCGAGGGGAACGGCGAAGCGACGGCGCATGGAGACCTCCGGTATGAGGTGGCCGGGACACCCCGCGGGGGTTTGCGAGGCGGTCCCAGCTTGGCGGCTCCGCATCGTTCTGAATAGGTCATGTCAATTCACATTTGAGTGACCTTCAGGTGTCGACGATGATCGCTGAGTAGGGTGCAAAATGAGCAATGTGGATATTCAAGACAGGCGAGACCGGAATCATGTGACGGTGACCGGGCGTGCCGACGGTCCGGTGGTGATGCTGTCGCACGGCTTCGGGTGCGACCAGAACATGTGGCGTCTGGTGGTACCGACGCTGGAGCCGGATTTCCGCGTGGTGCTCTTCGACCACGTGGGGGCCGGGCGGTCGGACCTGTCGGCCTGGAGCGAGGAGCGCTACAGCACCCTGGAGGGCTACACCGAGGACGTACTGGAGCTGTGCCACGAGCTGGACATGGGGCCTGTGGTGTTCGTCGGCCACTCGGTGAGCGCGATGATGGGCGTGCTGGCAGCCGCGCGGGAGCCGGAGTGCTTCGCCGGGCTGGTCCTGCTCACCCCGTCACCGTGCTACATCGACGACCCCGCCACCGGCTACCGGGGCGGGTTCAGCGCGCCGGACATCGACGAGTTGCTGGAGTCGCTGGAGTCCAACTACCTGGGCTGGTCGAAGACGATGGCGCCGGTCATCATGGGCAACCCGGACCGCCCCGAACTGGGAGAAGAGCTGACCAACAGCTTCTGCCGCACCGACCCGGACATCGCCCGCGTCTTCGCCCGCGTCACCTTCTTGTCCGACAACCGGGCCGACCTCGAAGGCGTCCGGGTCCCGGCCCTCGTAGCGCAGAGCGCCCAGGACGCGATCGCCCCCCGCGAGGTGGGGGACTTCGTGCACTCGCGGATCCAGGGCAGCACGCTGGTCACTCTGCCTGCCACCGGGCACTGCCCCCAGCTCAGCGCCCCCGAGGCCACCGCGGCGGCGATCGCGGAGTTCGCCGCCGAAGTGGCCGGGTCCGGAGCGGCCGGGTCCGGAGCGGCCGGGTGATGTGTGGGGCCGGCGACGGCCGGGATCGCGAGCCCGGCACGGAAAGCGGGGCGGCGGAAAGCGGGGCGGACAACGAGCGTGCACGCTTCTCCTCGCTGCTGGAGGAGAGCGCCGAGGACCTGTACGAGAACGCACCCTGCGGCTATCTCTCCACCCTGCTGGACGGACGGATCGCGAAGGTCAACCACACCCTGCTGAGCTGGCTCGGCTACCGCCGCGAGGATCTGCTCGGCCGCAGACGCTTCGCCGACCTGCTCACCGTCGGCGGCAAGCTCTACCACGAGACCCACTTCGCCCCGTTGCTGCGGATGCAGGGAGAAATCAGCAGTATCGCGCTGGAGCTGGAGGCCGCGGACGGCAGCCGGCTGCCGGTTCTGGTGACCGCCACTCTCCAGAAGAGCGACGAGGGGGAGCCGCTGCTGATCCGCACCACCGTCCTCGACGCACGTGACCGGCGCGCCTACGAGACCGAGCTGCTGCGCGCCCGGCAAGAAGCCGACCGGGAACGCGAACGCCTCCAGCGCCTGGCCACCACGCTCCAGAAGACGCTCATGCCGCCCGTGCTGGAAAATGTGCCCGGCCTGGACGTCTCCGCGTACTACCACGTCGCCTCCGTCGACGAGGTCGGCGGAGACTTCTACGACCTGTTCCCGCTGGCCGCCGGAACCTGGGGGCTGTTCCTCGGCGACGTACGGGGCAAGGGCGCGGGCGCAGCCGCCATCACCTCCCTGGTCCGCTACACCCTGCGCGCGACCGCCGTCTACGAACCCGACCCGGCCGCCGTGCTCGGCCACCTCAACACCGTGCTGAACCGCGAGGCCGACAGCGTCGACCCGCACAGCGCCGACCCGGACGGTGCCGACCCGCGGTTTTGCACCGTCCTCTTCGGCCGGCTCACCCCCGACGACCGGGGCGGCTTCCGCGTCGCGCTGGCCAGCGGCGGACACCCGCCGGCGGTCCTCATGCGCGCGGACGGCAGCGCCGATTTCCTGCCCACCCCGGGCGGACAGATGGTCGGCGCCCTGCCGGCCGCCGACATCGCCACCACCACCGTGCAACTGGCCCCCGGCGACACCCTGCTGCTGTACACCGACGGCCTCACCGAGGCCCGCACCGCCCTGGAAGGCGAACGCTACGGCGACGAGGCCCTGCTGGAGCTGTCCCACTCCCTCTCCCCCACCACCGCCCGCTCCTTGGTGACCACCCTGAAAAACCTGCTGGAATCCCTCGGCGCGGGCGTGGAGGACGACACCGCCCTCCTGGCCATCACGGTGCCCCAGCCGGACGGGGGAGGACAGCACCCGTGAGCGAAGGTCTTGAAGCTCCAGAAGCCCGTGGCCGGTTCCCTCAACGACCTCGCCCGGACTGTGGCCGGTCGTGCCGTGCGTCAGCACTGTGGCAAAGGCCCGGTGTACGTCCCGGTCTTCTCGGTTGAGCCGGAGGCAGGGTTCCGCCTGGCCGCTCCCCCATCCGGCAGAGCTACGTCTCCTCCCCAGGTCGTGTCGTACGCGCATCGCCGCCCTGACAATTGACCGATGGCAACCACCTCCGGCTCTCCCGCCTCCGCCGCCCCCCGAAGCCCTTTTGCGGCCCCTGGTGCACAGGGCCGGGGGCTGTGGCGCGCGTTCGCGGAAGTGACCGCCGCCGGGTTGGTGGTGGCCCTCTCCCACCTGGGCCTCCAGGAACTGGGCGACGCGTATCCCGGCTGGCTGCTGTTCCTTCTCGGTGCCGCCGTCCTCGCCCTGCTCGCCGTCCGCCGTCGCCACCCCGTCACGAGCCTGCTGGGCGTGTCGGCGCTCCTGGGTGTGCTTCCCGCCGCCGGGCTGCCGGCCGCCGTGATCGCGCACACCTCGGCCAGACAGCTGGCGGCCCCCCGGCGGCGTAACACCGCGTTGCTCGCCTCGGCCGTCCTGACCGTGCTGGCCTGCGCCGTCTTCGCCCCCGTCACCGGGTTCGGCGGCCATGCCTTCGGGCTGACGCTCGGGGCCGTGCTCGCTGCCACCACGCTGGTCGTGCCGGGGCTCGTCGGCACCTCCGGCGGACAGCAGGACCGGCTGCTGCGTGCCCTCCAGGAACGGGCCGCCGCAGCGGAGACGGCCCGCCGGCTCGCTGACAGCGAGTCCCGGATCCATGAGCGGTCCCGTATCGCCGCCGAGATGCACGATCTGGTCGGCCACCGGCTCAGTCTGATCTCGCTGCATACGGGCGGCCTGGAGATGGCGCTGCAAAAGGAGTCGCCCGAGCTGCGCGACGAGGCGGCCCTGGTCCGCCGTGCCACCGGGGACGCGATGCGGGAGCTGCGCGAAGTGCTCGGCGTCCTGGGCCCGTTGGGGCAGGACACCGGCACGGGAGCCCTGACCGGCACCACGGGCACCCGGTCCGATGTCGAGGCGCTGGCCGAGGAGTCGCGCAGGGTTGGCATACCGGTCGACCTCACCTGGAACGGGCCCGACCTGGGCGACCGCCCGGCCCAGGTGCGACGCGCGGTGCACCGCGTGGTGCGCGAGTCCCTGACCAACGTGCACCGGTACGCCGCCGGGGCGCACGTCGGCGTGGTGGTCACGCACACCGACGACCGGGTGGACGTGCTCGTACGCAACGGGCGTCCGTCCGTGGCCCCGGAGGCGGCGACGGGGCTCGGCTCCGGGCGCGGCCTCGTCGGGCTGCGGGAGCGGGTGACGCTGCTCGGCGGCACCCTGGAGGCGGAGCCGACTCCGGCCGGAGGCTTCGCCGTGACGGCGCGCATCCCGGCGCAGCCGGATCCGGGAGCGATCCTCGCGAGTACGGAGGCCCCGGCGCCCGACTCGCCCACCGGGCCGGACCCGGCCTCGGGACGGGGCTCCAGCCGCCGGTTCGGCGGTGTCGGGCGCCGGTTCGTGAGCGCTGTCACCGGGCTCCTCGGGCTGGCGGGCGTGGGCGTGATGATGACGCTCGGCCTCCTCCTCGTCACCGAGGCCGCGCCGCAGTCCGAACCGCCCGAGGCCCCGGAACCCCGGGTCGGGATGACCCGCGACCAGGTGGAGGAAGCCGGGGAGTGGGAAGACGCCACGGCACGCGCGGCGGCGACCGGCCACGAGCCGTCCCGCCCGAAGTCCGTGACGAGCTGCATGTATCCGACGGTGTCGTCCGAGGACTTCGTACCGCTGACCGAGGGCGAGGGCAAGCGGCCCACCGGGTCGCCCGAGCCGCGACGCGAGGACGCCGACCCGTACGCCGAGGACGGCCCCGGCAAGCTCTTGATCACCCGGTACTGTTTCCGGGCCGACAAGCTGACCGCGATCGATCGTTTCACCGTGCCGGTGGTGTCGCAGACGCCACCGTGGGAGTCCCCTTGACTGAGCTGCCCGCTTCTTCCGACGACCGCCCGGTCCGGGTCCTCCTCGCCGACGACGAGGAGATGATCCGCACCGGCGTCCGGCTGATCCTCCGCCACGCGGAGGGCATCGAGGTCGTCGGGGAGGCGGCGAACGGCGAGGAGGCGGTACGCGTCGCCACCGAGACCCGTCCCGACGTGGCACTGATCGACGTCCGCATGCCCGTGCTCGACGGGCTCGCCGCGATCGAACGGCTCCTCGCGCTCCGGCCCCCGCCGCAGGTCGTCATGCTCACCACGTTCGGCGACGAGGAGAACGTGACGCACGCCCTGCGGTCCGGCGCCACCGGCTTTCTCCTCAAGGACGAGGGCCCGCAGGAGCTGATCAGCGCAGTGCGGGCCGCCGCGACGGGCGACGCGGTCCTCTCCCCCGGCGTCACCGGCACGGTCATCGCGCGCATGCTGGGCGGCGGCGCGGGCGGCAGTGCCGCTACCGGTTCCGGTACGGCGGAGGCCGAGAAGGCGGGCGGCCCGGCGCCGGACTCCGGCCCGGGACAGCAACTGGCGGCGCTCACCGGCCGGGAGCGCGACGTCCTCGTACTGCTGGGCCGGGGCCTGGCCAACGTCGACATCGGCCGTCAACTGGGCATCGGCATCGGCACGGTGAAGACCCACGTCAGCGCCATCCTGGAGAAGACGGGCACGGACAGCCGGGTCCAGGCGGCGGTGCTGGCACACCGGGCGGGACTGCTGACCTGAGCCCGCACTCTGCCGTTCGGCAGAGACGGGGCGTCCGCCCGGAGGATTACACACGCGCCGTCGACCGACCTTCGACAGGTGCCGGATCCACCTCCCGAGGCCGAGGATCCGGGAGTACGGGGCGACAAGGATGAGAGGCAGTCGCACGTTCTCATCCCCCTCGTCCCCGTATCTCTGGAGCAGCCATGTCGATGCAGGCAGCCGCCCCCGCGCCCGCCCA
Organism: Streptomyces sp. NBC_01775; assembly: GCF_035917675.1. Taxonomy (NCBI): domain Bacteria; kingdom Bacillati; phylum Actinomycetota; class Actinomycetes; order Kitasatosporales; family Streptomycetaceae; genus Streptomyces; species Streptomyces sp. NBC_01775. The sequence goes on from NZ_CP109104.1 coordinate 2,446,543, forward strand.
CTCCCCCGCGGGTTCCGCCGCCGCCCGCGCCACCGGGCTGAGCAAGGTCTACGGCGAGAGCGAGACCCGGGTCATCGCCCTGGACTCGGTCTCGGTGGAGTTCGCACGCGGCCGGTTCACCGCGATCATGGGCCCGTCCGGTTCGGGCAAGTCGACGCTGATGCACTGCATGGCGGGCCTCGACTCGGTCTCCGCGGGCTCCGCGCGCATCGGGGACACCGAGCTGACAGGGCTGAAGGACCGGCAGCTCACCCGGCTGCGCCGGGACAGCGTCGGCTTCGTCTTCCAGGCGTTCAACCTGCTGCCCACGCTGACGGCGCTGGAGAACATCACGCTGCCGATGGCCATCGCGGGCCGTAAACCGGACCAGCGGTGGCTGGACACGATCGTGGCGATCGTCGGCCTCTCCGGACGGCTGAACCACCGTCCGTCGCAGCTCTCCGGCGGCCAGCAGCAGCGCGTCGCCGTGGCCCGCGCCCTCGCGTCCCGGCCGGAGATCGTCTTCGCCGACGAGCCGACCGGCAACCTGGACTCGCGCTCCGGCGCCGAGATCCTGAGCTTCCTGCGGGACTCCGTACGGGAGTTGGGCCAGACCGTCGTGATGGTCACCCACGACCCGGTGGCCGCCGCCTACGCCGACCGCGTGGTCTTCCTGGCCGACGGCCGGCTCATCGACGAGCTGCTCTCACCGACCCCCGAGGGCGTACTGGACCGGATGAGGCGCTTCGAGGCGCAGAGCCGTACGAGCTGACAGGCCGCCACTCTCCACCCGCACGACATCCATCACGCATCCCTGGAGTGGGACCCCCATGCTGCGTACAGCCCTGCGCAACGTCTTCGCGCACAAAGCCCGGTTGATCATGACGGCCCTCGCGGTCATGCTCGGCGTCGCCTTCGTCTCCGGCACGCTCGTCTTCGGCGACAGCGTCGCCTCGGCCCTTCGCGGAGCCTCGGCCAAGAACCTGAAGGACGTGGCCGTATCCGTACAGGCCGAGTCGGAGGAGTCCGAGGGCCCCGCCGGCGCGGACGACGGCGGCCGGTCCACAACGCTCACCGGTGACCTGGCCGACAAGGTCCGTACGCTGCCCGGCGTCACGTCCGTACGCGCCACCGTCAACGGCACCGCCACCCTGGCCGCCAAGGACGGCAAGCCGCTGAACGCCGACAACAGTTGGCAGAACCTGGCACTCAACTACGCACCGGACAAGCAGCGGGGCGGAGGGGACAGCCAGTTCCCGCTGGCTTCGGGACGCGGCCCCGCCACCGGCGGCGAGATCGCCCTGGACCGCCGTACAGCCGAGAAGGCCGGCTACGCCATCGGCGACACCGTCCGCTTCGCCACCGACGGCCCGGCCCTCACCAAGAAGCTGGTGGGCACCGTCGACACCGATGACCCGCGCGTCACCGCGGGCGGCAGCCTCGCGCTCCTCGACACCGGGACCGCACAGCGGCTCTTCCTACAGCCGGGCCAGTTCGACGAGCTGACCGTCGACTCGAAGCCCGGCACCGACAACGAGAAGCTCACCCGCGAGATCCGCGAGCTGCTGCCCACCGAGGGCATGACGGTGACCAGCGGCGCCAAGCTCGCGGACGAGCAGGCGAAGCAGATCGCCGACAGCACCAAGGGCCTCACCCGGATTCTCCTGGCCTTCGCCGCGATCGCGCTGTTCGTCGGCGTCTTCATCATCGCCAACACCTTCACCATGCTGATCGCCCAGCGCAGCCGGGAGACAGCGCTGCTGCGCGCCGTGGGGGCCTCGCGCCGCCAGGTCGTCCGCGCGGTCCTCATCGAGGCGGGGCTCCTCGGACTCGGCGCCTCGACGGCCGGTTTCGCGCTGGGGCTGGGCATCGCGACCGCCCTGCGACCGCTGCTGAACGCGAGCGGCGCGGGCCTGCCGGGCGGCCCCCTGGTGATCTCCACGAGCGCACTCGTCTGGTCCGTCGTGGTGGGCGTCGGCGTGACCGTGTTCGCCGCGTGGCTGCCGTCCCGTAAGGCGGCGAAAATCGCCCCGGTCGAGGCGCTGAGCAGCGTCGACCAGGCACCGCCGAAGCGCGGCATGGTGCTCCGCAACAGCATCGGCGGCGTCCTCGCGGGCCCGGGCATCCTGATCATGTTGTACATCTCCACGCAGAAGGACGGCGCCGAGAAAAACATCATGATCGCCATGCTGGGCGCCGTGCTCACGCTCACCGGCATGATCGTGCTGGCACCGCTCCTGTCCCGTCCGCTGGTCTCCTTGGCGGGCGTACTCACCACCCGGCTCTTCGGCGTCAGCGGCAAGCTCGCCAAGGAGAACGCGCTGCGCAACCCGCGCCGCACCGCCGCCACCGCCTCGGCCCTGATGATCGGGCTCACCCTGATCACGGGCATGACCGTGGCCGGCAACTCCACGGAGGCCGCCCTCAAGCAGGAGGCGGTACGCGGCCTGACCGCGGACTACAAGGTGTCCAACGCCGGTTACGGCGGCATCGACCCCGCACTGGGCGCAAAGGTCGCCAAGGTCCCGGACGTGGCGAACTCGGCACCCGTCGCCTCCTCGGGGCTGACGGCACGAGGTGAGTTCGCCCTGCTCACCGGAGCGGACCCGCGACAGCTCGGCAAGGTCTCCGACCTGGACTTCAGCAGCGGCTCGCTCGACGCCATCGGCCCCGGAAAGATCGCGCTCTCCGACGAACTGGCCAAGACGACCGGCCTGTCGACGGGCGACACCTTCCGGGCAACGCTGGGCCTCGACGACGACGCCAAGAAGAAGCTGACCGTCGTCGGCGTCTACGACCGCACCCGCGCCGTCGAGGACGCCATCGGCACCATGCCCGACGTCCTGCCGTACGCCGAGGCCAAGAAGCTCGACAACATCCTGGTCAAGGCCGCACCCGACGCGAATCCGGGCGTCGTCGACCAGGGCATCCGCAAGGCCCTCGGCAACAGCCCGCTCCTCCAGGTACGGAACCAGGAGCAGCTCACCAAGGCAGAGTCCGGCGAGATCGGCATGATGCTCAACATGATGTACGGGCTGCTCGGCATGGCCGTCGTCATCGCGGTCCTCGGCGTCATCAACACCCTGGCCATGTCGGTCTTCGAGCGCACCCGCGAGATCGGCCTGCTGCGCGCGATCGGCCTCGACGACAGGGGCGTCAAGAAGATGGTGCGCCTGGAGTCCGTGGTGATCTCCCTGTTCGGCGCGGTCCTGGGCGTCGCCACCGGCATCTTCCTGGCCTGGTCCTGCGGCAGCCTCACCGGCTCCTCCCTGGCCACGTACGAAACGGTCCTGCCCTGGGCCCGCCTGGGCCTGTTCCTCCTGCTGGGCCTGGTGATCGGAGTCCTGGCAGCGGTATGGCCGGCCCGCCGAGCGGCCCGCCTGAACGTGCTGAACTCGATCGGCGCGCAGTAGCGGGCGTCCGCCCGCCACACGGACGACGGCCTCGCGAGCGGTGTACTCCGCTCGCGAGGCCGCGACGTTCCACTGAGGTTCAGGCGCTCAACTGTCCGTCCCGCACGGCCGTGACGAAGGCCGACCAGCCGTCGGCCGGGAACACCAGCATGGGGCCGTGCGTCGCCTTGCTGTCCCTTACCGGGACGACGGTGGCGAAACCGTCAGCCACCTCGACACACGCACCACCGTCCTGATTGCTGTGAGAGCTTTTGCGCCATGTGACAGCGCTCAGGTCGATGGATCGCATGTCGCTTCCTCCAACATCCGCAAGATGAGTTCGCGCGACTCCGTCCGGGGGAGCGCGAGGTCGCGCACCGCAGAGTACGCCTTCTGGAAACGCACAACCGGGCCGGAATCCTCGATGAGTTCGCCCCGGTACCCGTTCTCGATATACGCGACGGTTCTGCCCTCGGGAAGGAGCAAGTACCACGTGTCGGTGCTCATCAGACCGTGCATCCCCGCGGTTTGCGGAAGCACGTGCACCGCCACGTTGGCCCGCTCCGTAGCATCCAACAGGTGTTGCAGCTGTTCGCTCCACTCCTTCTTGTCCCGCAACGGTGTCCTCACACCGCCTCGGAGAGGATCGTCCGGAACGGAGGCGCGTCGTCCCCGTCCAACAACTCCCGCCGTCCCATCCGAGCTTCGCCCTGCTGGTCCAGTTCCTTCCCCCGGAGGCCGCCCGCAGCGAGCACCTCCCGCGCGTAGGCGGGGGTCTGCAACAACCCCGGCAGCACACTCACGGCGAAGTGCCACAGGCTCACCGCTTCCGACTCCAGCGCCATGTAACGCCGGTACCGCTCGCGGAACTGGGTGTGGTCCCCGGCGGCGATCTCCCACAGGACGAGCAGCAGGCCCGGTGTCCTGTAGTACGTGTCGAGGGCCTGGACGACCTCGGGGCTGCCGAGCGTCTTCCCCTTCTCCATCTAGCCGAACAGGGAGTAGTCCCAGCCCAGTCGCTCGCCGAGCTGCCGCAGGCTCGCCCCGTCCCGAGAAGGACGGGGCCAGGCCTCCGGCCGCGCCCGCCCAGTCCACAAGAATTCCCGTACGACAACCAGCGCGTACGACAGCCAAGGAGTCCCATGTCCAAGCCGCCCCTGCCCCCGAGGCATTCCTCGGCCATCTCCACAGTCGCGGCGTCCTCCTGACCGACCGAACGCAAGCCCGCTGCGATCGATGGGTCACCCGACACCGCCACTACCAAGCAGAAGACTCCGACACTTCCTGATCTGGTCGGCTGACGCCCGCCTGGCCCCACCACGCATCGCCATCGCTGCAGCCCAGATGGCAATGTCTGATACTGGCTCTGCCTGGAGTTGCATGACCATGGATGGTTATTCAAAAGCCCTCAAGGTCAGCCGGGCGGCATCAGATCGCTCTCGCTGATGGTGTACGTCAGCAGGGGGTAAATGAAGTCCGTTTCATTGTTCTCACGGCGCCGTAGTCGGTAAAACTCGCGCCTCTGCTCCTCATCGGCCGACATGAGGCGCGTACCCTGCGGGAGGTATACACGTCCTTCGCGAAACCGAACGAAGGTCTTTGACGTTCGAAAGGTTACACCCAACCATTGGTTGTCCGCCGCTTGGACCGGCGCGTCCAGTACGATCCTGTGCCTGAGTCGCCGATTCGAGTCGACAGAAAACGCGACGATACTGTTGTGGGCGAGGGGGATCTCGAACTTCTCGCCACCTGACTCCTTTGATTCGAAGATCAGCTTCCTGGGCGGGCTCGCTTCGGGGTGTTGGTAGCAGGAGAAGACGGCAATAAACGATTCGTTGGCCAGATCGAGGGCTTGGTCCGAATGGCTGCCCATGGTTGTGTAAGCGTTCGTGTAGCTCTCGATGAGAGCGTTGTTGAAGCCGACCGAAAGCGCCGCACGTTCTTGAATCTGTTGCGCCAGCCGTTCGTGCACCGCCCGGAAACGCTGCGTCGGGCTGCTGTATCGAGTGGTAGTACGTACGAGAGGCACACCACCCGCCTCGTCGATCTTGGTAAGCGCGGCGCCTCGCCGGCCTTTTCCTACGTCTTCCAGACGAGCCGACGCGGACAGCTCCGCAAAGAGATTCTTCTCAGTTGGCAAAGCGCACGAGAGGATCTCATCCGAGATCCTAGACTCGGGGGTCAACGTAATCTCCCGTGTTCATACTGAAGAGAAATTCGTCGCCGTAATCGATGAAGGACGAGGTCCTGTTCTCCTCGGCGTACAGCCTGCGCAGCTCATTCATGCCGGCCGGTGTGGGTGGCCCCAGCTTCACCAAATCTCCGGCCACTTTGAGGAACGTGTGGCCGTTCTTGTGAAGGGCTTCGGCGCTCGAACAGCGCACCACGTATCCCAGGCGGGTCGGGAGCAACTCGGCGTCCAACGTTGAGGGCCGGATTTCGTGCGTATACAGGCGGTTGGTGGACAGCGGCATGAAGAACACGGAGCCGGGATAGAGAGTCACCGTGAACTGCGGGGGGAGCGCGACCCCGTCGCGTTCCTCGGCCGGCCCCTTGAGGCGAAAGTGGAGTTTGGTCAGCCCGCTGGCACCCTTCACACCGTAGTCGAAGACGTCTTCGGCCAGGGGCTGCAGCTTGTCGAGCCGGTCATAGAAGGTGCAGAAGGCCATGATGCCATTGACGGGCATGTCCTTGGTCTTGTCGGCATGGGCCGAGATCTTGGCCTTGGACTGCTTGCGCTCGGCCGTGGCAAAGGTGTTGTGGTAGATCTGAGCGAGGACGTGATTTAGTGGTGCCTGGTTCCGGAAGACAGCGGCGGCCTCGCGGTTCAGAGCCTCGACGATGCGCGTGTCGGTCGGGCGAAAGTTCTCGGTCGGCCCCGAGAGATTTGTGGAGCACCGGAGCAAGCGGAAATGTAGTTCGTCACCGTTTCGCGTGACGGGCGTCAGGTAGATTCCGCTGCGATGAGCTGTTCCCGGCTTGGTGGACTCAGTCAGGGACTGGAACGCGTGCTCCGCACTGATCCGTCCGAAATGATCGGCGCCGAGTCCGAAAAAGCGGCGATAGTACACGCCGACGCCATGTACGCGGACGGGAACTCGGCCGAGGCCGACGAGAGTCCGAGGTTTGTCGACGCCCTCGTGGTAACCGTGTGATAGCTCCCGGATAACAAATACCCGGGCAGCCGCATGCAGTTGGCGGTCGCTGATCCCGGATATATCGCCACACAGGTAGACGGTCTTCTGCGCAAGGTTGGGCGAACCAGAAGCAAGGTCCTCTGGCGTGATTGTGGACCCGAAGAAGTCCCCGATCAAGTCATTATCTTGCAACATCGAAGGCGCAACCAAGATGTTGCTCGCATCCTCGATGCAGGCTTCTGTTAGCCCTGTTGTGCACATCAAACGGTACCTGTCATTTGCAGATCTTGGTGGACTGCTCAAAACCGTGGACATGGCGATGGCCCGCACTCCCTAATTTGCATTGCGAATACGCAAACGAAAGGCGACGGACCGTTGAATCTTGATGCTCTCACGGGGCTCGACAGCGGGCAACGGGTTCTGCCGGTAGCGCGCTCTCCTGGGCCGCGCCCGAGGCCAGGGGCCCTATCCGTGAGCGGCCCTGCGCCGAACCCGCCGCGCATGCGGCCGACCCTGAACCCCCAACGGCAGAGCCCGGCATGCCTGAGCGTCCACGTAGCAACAGGCCGACCGGCCGGGCCCGACTTCAGCCCGGTCTCAGGACGGGCCGGGAAATGCCTCTGGATCGGGCTCCGGGCAGTGCGTTCGACCACCGGGTGGCTGCGAGGCTGTCGGCGAGACGGAGGAGGTCCGCGCTCAGCGGGAAGTCCGCGTTTCACGCGGCTTCGAAGGAACTCTGTACCTCGCGCCCTTCGTCCGCGAGCAGCCGGTGGCACGTCGGGCGAGGCGAGCTTGGAGCGCGGGCCCATCGCCGAGCCGAGGCGCAACTTCGGCCACTTCTCCAGGACTTGATACCGGCGTGGCGTCTTCGGGGGCCTGGGGAGGGTTAGGGGGCTCCGGGGTCCGCCGGGGGCCCGATATAACCAGAAGCTATATGCGCCCCGTACGCGGATGCTGCCTGGCGTCCGCCAAGGCGTGCATCGAAAGTAGATCTTGGTCGGGCTATGATCTTGGTTCCTGGCACGTGGAGATCTGACGGACGAGCAATGGGCGGTGCTGGAACCGTTGTTGCCGAAGGGCAAGAAGCCCGGCCGCCCGCTGACGTGGGCCCGGCGACAGCTGATCGACGGCCTACGGTTCCGGGACCGCACCGGTGTTCCGTGGCGGGACATGCCCGCCGAGTACGGACCCTGGGGTCGGGTGCAGGACCTGTTCCGCCGATGGCAGCGGGACGGCATCTGGCATCGGATCTTCACCGCGGTGCAGGCCTTGGCGGATGCCAAGGAGCTGATCACCTGGGACCTCAACGTAGACTCCATGGTCGTGCGCGCCCACCAGCACGCCGCCGGTGCGCGTAAAAAGGGGAGTTCCAACAGAAACCGCCTGGCGGTGTCGCCTGCGAGCCAGACGACCACGGGCTAGGACGCTTCCGCGACGGTCTTACCACCAAGCTGCACCTGGCCTTCGAACAGAGGCAGAATCCCATGTCCAACGTGATCACGGCCGGGCAGCGCGGGGATTCTCCGCAGTTCGAGGTCGTGCTGGGCCGCATCCGGGTGCCCCGACTGGGGTGCGGCAGGCCCCGCGTGCGCCCGCGACGGGTGCGGGCGGACAAGGCGTACGCGTCCCGCAAGAACCGCGCCTACCTGCGGCGGCGCGGTATCCGCTGCACCATTCCGGACAAGGCCGACCAGGCCTGGAACCGCGAGAAGCGCGGGTTCAGCGGGGGTCGGCCACCGAAGTTCGACCCAGAACCACAAGGCCCGGCACGCGGTCGAGTACGGCAGCAGTCGCCTCAAGAGACATCGAAGCGTGGGACCACCAGGTACGACAAACTCGCGGTCCGCTACGAGGCTGCCGTCCTCGTTGCCGCCATCAACGAGTGGTTGTGACGTACTGGTCCGACGACAACTCGAACACCCGTACTCGCCGACCGCCGGTGGGATTGACGGTCTCACGGACCGGATGCATCCCCAGTTTGGTCATGATCCGTTCGGAGGCGTCGTTGCCCACTTGAGTGATGCTGACGATCCGCTCCAGCCCTCGCTCTTCGAACCCGAACCGTACAGCGGCCGTAGCGGCCTCGGTGGCCAAGCCCTGCCCCCAGTGGGAACGTCCCAGCCGCCAGCCGACCTCAACCGCCGGCAGTACCTCCGGCAAGAAGTCGGGCACCGAAAGGCCGGTGAAACCGGCCAGTTCGCCAGTGGACCGGATCTCCACGGCGAACAGGCCGAAGCCCTGTCCCTCCCACTCGCTCTCCCATGCCTGGACCCCGCCGCGAGTCTGCTGTTCGTCACGGACGCTGCCGTCACGGATCCACCGCATGACCTCGGGGTCTGCATTGACGGCAGCCATGGGCGCAATGTCTTCCTCGCGCCAGCGACGCAGGATCAAACGGGGAGTCTCAAGCGTGACCATCCGATCATTCTGGATCACAAATGGCTCTCCGCCATCCTCACCAGGCACTTTCGAGACACGCCCCTGACGGAACAAGCAACCCTCCCCGTGACCATTCATTAGCGCGCAATCCGGCAGAGTTCCCGGCGGCACCCGGTTCCTGCTCCACCATCGACCAGATCCCCACCCCGTAACGGCCCCGGCTGGGCCCTGGCCCCGCCCCCCGCCCAGTCACCTCATCGCGCCGCCCGCGCCCGCCATGGCTGGATCTTGGTGATTATTAAAATGCGGCCATGACGAAGACGCATGTGGTGGCTGTACTGGCCTTCGACGGAATGGCACCCTTCGAGCTGGGCGTGGTGGCGGAGGTCTTCGGCCTGTCCCGGCCTGAGCTGGGAGACCTGCCCTGGTACGAGCTGCGGGTATGCGCCGAGGAACCCGGCCGGGATCTGCGGGCGGTCGGCGGGTTCACGCTGCGCGCCGAGCACGGGCTCGATGCGCTGGCCGCGGCGGACACGCTGATCGTGCCGGGGGTGGCCAAAGCCGGGGCGGAGGTCTCGCCCGCCCTGGTGGAGGCGCTGCTGCGGGCCCATGCGCGGGGGGCGCGCCTGGTCTCGATCTGCTCGGGGGCGTTCGTGCTGGCCGCGACCGGCCTGCTGGAGGGCCGGCGCGCCACCACCCACTGGCGCTATGCCCGCGCGCTTGCCGAACGGCATCCCGGGATCGAGGTCGACCCCGACGTGCTGTACGTCGACAACGGCGATGTCTTCACCAGCGCGGGCAGCGCGGCCGGTATCGACCTGTGCCTCTACCTGGTCCGGGCTGATCACGGTGCGGCCGTCGCCAACGCGGTGGCGCGCCGCTTCGTCGTTCCGCCGCACCGCGAGGGCGGGCAGGCCCAGTTCATCGAGGCGGCGGTGGGAGAGATCGGCCCCGAGGACGACGGCGTCACGCAGAGCATGAACTGGGCGCTGCGTCATCTGCACACACCTCTGTCCGTGCCCGCCCTGGCCCGGGCTGCGTGCATGTCGGAACGCTCGTACTTGAGGCACTTCACCCGCCGCAACGGCGTGAGCCCCATGCGCTGGGTCATCACTCAGCGGGTGGCTGTCAGCCTGCCGCTGCTCGAGTCCGGCGAGGGCACCGTGGACGAGGTCGCCGCCGCGGTCGGCTTCGACAGCACCGCGACGTACCGGCACCACTTCACCCGCCAGATGCGTACGACGCCGACGGCCTACCGCAAGACGTTCACCCGCGTCCCCGCGCACCCGTAAGGGTCACTCCGTACGACTGGCGGAATCTTGGCGACTTCAGGCATTTACGCCACTCGTGGGGCGGGCCCAGGGATCAAAGGATGGAGACGTCGTCGGCCGGGGATACCCGGCACGGCCCACCGGACCCCGTCCCGACCAGCAGGAACAAGAGGTACTCCCCATGCCTGCCACCGCTTCCGCCGCGATCACCAGTGCCGTCCTGAGCGTGCCCGCCGCCGCCCCGGCCGAGGCCGCCGCCCACTACGCCGCCCGTCTCGCCTTCGAGGCGGATGTCTCCGACGTCCACGCCGATCTGGCATCCGGCTCACCCGGCGTCGTGGTGGTCGACACCCGCAGCAATGCCGCCTGGGACCAGGGTCACATCCCCGGCGCCCTCCACATCCCCACCGCACAGATTGCCGACCTGGCACCGCAGCTGATCGACCCGGCCCAGACCGTGGTCACCTACTGCTGGGGCCCCGGCTGCAACGGCGCGACCCGCGCGGCGCTGGCCTTCGCCCGCCTCGGCTACCAGGTCAAGGAAATGCTCGGCGGCTTCGAGTACTGGGCACGCGAGGGCTTCGCCTACGACTCCGCCACCGGTGCCGAGCAGCGTCCTGTCGACGACCTGGCCGCCCCGCGCTCGGGCATCTCCTGCGCATGCTGAAGGACACCGCACGGCCGGGCGGCGTGATCCGTCCGGCCACCGCGGCCGACCTGCCGGCGACAGCCCACCTGTGCGCCGCCCACGCTGCCTTCGAGCCAGACCTCAAGCCCTGTCTCGGCAACTAAAGCCCGTACGCACCCCGCTCCTACTGCGCCTGGTCGCCGCCAACGACCCAGGAATTCACGCCAAGAGACGGTGAAGTCCGACGGCCAGCAAGTGGCATCCGACCCAACGTTACTCACACGAGAGGCTGCCTGACACCCCATCAGGACGAGCGTCAAGACAGCTACGAAAGCGTCATTTCAGCGCCAAGACATCGCCCGTAACGCCCACACCGCAACACCACACACAATGCCTACGAGAAAAAACGCAGCTCAGGCGCCTTCCTTCACCGGCTCCAGAATCGCCACACACTCCATGTGGTGCGTCATCGGGAAGAGGTCGAAGGCGCGGAGGAAGCGGGGCTTGTAGCCCTGGGCCGCGAAGTAGGTGAGATCGCGGGCCAGGGCCGCGGGGTCGCAGGCCACGTAGGCGATGCGGCGGGGGCCCAGTGCCGCGATGGACTCCACGATGCGCTTGCCCGCGCCGGTCCTGGGCGGGTCGAGGACGACGAGGTCGGCCTCGGTGATGCCGGTGCGGGGCAGGACCTGCTCGACCTTGCCGTGCTCGATCCGTACGCGCGGGAAGTCCTCAAGGTTCTTGCGGGCGTCCGCCGCCGCGCGCTTGCCGGACTCGATGCCCAGCACCGCGCCCTTCTCCCCGATCCGGTCCGCCAGCGCGCCCGCGAACAGGCCCACGCCGCAGTACAGGTCGAGGGCCATCTCGCCCTTGCGCGGGGTGAGTCCGCGCATGACGGCGTCCACCAGGACCTCCGCGGCGCGGGGGTGGACCTGCCAGAAGCCGCCCTCGCCGACGCGCCAGGTGCGGTCGTCGGCCCGCTCGCGGACGAAGTCGCGACCGTGCACGCGGTGCACGGCCCCGTCCTTCTCCCCGACGCGCAGGACGGACACCTCGCGGTCCAGCTCCACGATGGGCAGCCGGCCGCCGGGGCGGGGGGTGAGGATGACCTGGCGGTCGGTGGAGCCGGTGGCGGCGATCGCGTCCACGGACGCGATCTGCGGCCACTCCCGGCTCTCGATGCCCAGTTCCTCGACGCCCGGCGCGGCGATCAGGCAGCGGTCGACGGGCTCCACCTCGTGGGAGCGGTGCCGTCGCAGTCCCGCGCGGCCCTCGGTGTCGACGGCGTACCCCACCCGGGTGCGCCAGGCGGGCACCTCGCCGGGGGCGACCTTGTCGCCGGGGGCGGGCTCGACGGTGCCGTCCCAGGCGACGTCCTCGGGGGTGAGCCCGGCCAGCCGGCTGAGCTGCTCGGTGAGCACGTCGCCCTTGAGCCTGCGCTGCGCTCCCGGCTTGACGTGCTGCCAGTCGCAGCCGCCGCAGCGCCCGGGGCCCGAGAAGGGGCAGGGTGCCTCGATGCGGTCCTTCGCGGGGTCCAGCACCTGTACGGCGTCGGCCCGCAGGAAGCGGGAGTCGGCGCGGCCCTCGGTCACACGGGCCACCACCCGCTCGCCGGGCAGCGTGTGCCGGACGAAGAGGACCTGGCCCTCCTCCGTACGCGCGACACAGTGGCCGCCGTGCGCGACGGGGCCGATCTCGACCTCGTACTCCTCCCCCACCAGGGAGGGGGCGAGCTGTCCTGACGCGCTGGCTTCGGGCATGGCGGAGTGACTCCAGGAACGGGGGCGGCGCGGGCCCGTGCCGGGCCCGGAGAGCGGCGTGGGCCGCGGCGGCGGGAGCCGCTGCGAGCCGCAACCGCCGAGTCTACTTCCCGCGCCGGTCGTCCCCACCCCGCGCCGGTTGTCCCCGTCCGAAGCCCGTACCCGACGCCCTCGCCGACGGCCGAAGCCCGTACCCGACGCCCCGCCGCCGAAGGCAAGGCCCGTGCTACTTCTTCCGCTGCCGCGTCAGACCCGTCGAGCCGTCCGCGCCAGGAGAGCCGTCCGCCCCCGGGGAGCTGCCGGGTGCTCCGGACCCCGGCCCGGACCCCGCCTTGGCGTTCTTCCCGTCCTTGCGGGGCGAGAGCACCGGACCCCGGCGCACCGAGCCCGGCGCGTTCCACTGCTCGCGACGCCTGGCCCGCTTCCTGGCCAGCTCCGAGGACTCCAGCTGATAGGGCACGGAGGTCACCATGACGCCGGGGGTGTAGAGCAGGCGGCCCTTGAGCCGCAGTGCGCTCTGGTTGTGCAGCAGGTGCTCGTACCAGCGGCCGACCACGTATTCGGGGATGAAGACGCTGACCAGGTCGCGCGGCTGTTCCTTGCGCAGCCGCTTGACGTAGTCGATGACGGGCCGGGAGATCTCGCGGTAGGGCGAGTCGAGGATGGTGAGCGGGATGTCGATGCCGCTCTCCTCCCACTCCCTGCGCAGCTGGTCGGTCTCGGCCTGGTCGACGTTGACGGTGACGGCCTCCAGGGTGTCCGAGCGCATCAGTCGGGCGTAGCGCAGGGCCCGCAGCGTCGGCTTGTGCATCTTGGAGACGAGGACGAAGGAATGCACCCGCGAGGGACGCACCTTGGTCCCGCCCGGGTCGTCGGACGCCAGTTCCTCGGAGACCCCGTCGTAGTGCCTGCGGATCGCGGTCATCACGGCGTAGAACAGGCCCATGCCCACCAGGGAGACCCAGGCACCGTGGGTGAACTTCGTCACCAGCACCACCACGAGCACCAGCCCGGTGAAGAAGGCCCCGAAGGTGTTGATGGCCCGGGAACGGATCATGTGGCGGCGGCGTGCCACGTCGGTCTCGTCGGCCAGCAGCCGGTTCCAGTGCCGGACCATGCCGGTCTGGCTGAGCGTGAAGGACACGAAGACGCCCACGATGTACAGCTGGATCAGCCGTGTGGAGTCGGCCCCGTAGACCACCACGAGTATCGCGGCGGCGCCGGCCAGCAGCACGATGCCGTTGGAGAAGGCCAGCCGGTCGCCGCGGGTGTGCAGCTGGCGGGGCAGATAGCGGTCCTGGGCCAGGATCGAGCCGAGGAGCGGGAAGCCGTTGTAGGCGGTGTTGGCCGCCAGGAACAGCACCAGCGCCGTCGCCGCGGAGAGGAAGATGAACGGGAACGTGCCGTCGCCGAACACCGCTGCCGCCACCTGGGAGATGACCGGGTTCTGGGTGTAGCCGGAGCCCACCGGCTTGCCGTCGATCAGCAGGTCCTTGGCCGGGTTCTCGGCCATCTTCACGTCGGTGACGAGCGCGAGCGCGATGATGCCGCAGAACATGGTGACCGCGAGCACGCCCATCATCGCCAAGGTGGTCGCCGCGTTGCGCGACTTGGGCTTGCGGAAGGCGGGCACCCCGTTGCTGATCGCCTCGACGCCGGTGAGCGCCGCGCAGCCCGAGGAGAATGCCCGCAGCAGCAGGAAGGACAGCGCGAAGCCGGTCAGCCCCGACTGCTCGGAGTGGATGTGGTAATCGGCGGTGGGCGCGCGCATCTCGTCACCCAGGAGGACCCCGCGCACCACCCCCCACACCAGCAGCGCGAAGACCCCCACGACGAAGCAGTAGGTGGGAATCGCGAAGAGCTTGCCCGACTCGCGGACCCCGCGCAGGTTCATCAGCGTCAACAGCACGATGACGGCGACGGCGCACAGCGTCTTGTGCTCGACGACGAACGGAATGGCCGACCCGAGGTTCTCCACCCCCGAGGAGATGGAGACGGCGACGGTCAGCACGTAGTCGACGAGCAGCGCGCTGGCGACCGTGAGGCCCGCCCTGCGGCCGAGGTTGGTGGTGGCGACCTCGTAGTCGCCGCCGCCGCTGGGGTAGGCGCGGACGTTCTGCCGGTAGGAGGCGACCACCGTGAACATCAGCACCACCACGGCGACCGCGATCCACGGGCTGAAGTGGTAGGCGGAGACTCCCGCGATCGAGAGGACCAGCAGTACCTCGCCCGGCGCGTACGCCACGGAGGAGAGCGGGTCCGAGGCGAAGACAGGCAGCGCGACACGCTTGGGGAGAAGGGTCTCCCCGAGCTTGTCGCTCCGCAGCGCCCTCCCGAGGAGGAGTCGTTTCGGTACGTCGGTCATCCTGGACACGCAGAGGATCGTATGCGGTCAGTCATGCGATGCTGAGACGGCCCGCTTGTACGGGACGAAGGGACGGGCGTTGCACATTGTGATCATGGGCTGCGGGCGAGTGGGAGCAGAGCTCGCGCAGACCTTGGAGCGACAAGGCCATACGGTGGCGGTCATCGATCAGGACCCCACCGCCTTCCGGCGTCTCGGCTCCGGCTTCGGCGGGCGCCGTGTCACGGGCGTCGGCTTCGACCAGGACACCCTGCGCGAGGCCGGGATAGAGGAGGCGGGAGCCTTCGCCGCGGTCAGCAGTGGCGACAACTCCAACATCATCGCTGCCCGGGTGGCGCGCGAAATGTTCGACACGGCACACGTGGCGGCCCGCATCTACGACCCCAAACGGGCCGAGGTCTACCAGCGGCTCGGCATCCCCACCGTGGCGACCGTGCGCTGGACGGCCGACCAGATGCTGCGCAGGCTGCTGCCCTCCGGCTCCGAGCCGCTGTGGCGGGACCCGAGCGGCTCGGTGCAGCTTGCCGAGGTGCACATCTCCTCCTCGTGGGTCGGCGAGCGCGTCAGCCGTCTCCAGGAGGAGGCGGACGTGCGCATCGCCTACCTCACCCGGCTGGGCGAGGCGGTATTGCCCACGTCGCGGACAGTCCTGCAAGAAGGCGACCTGGTGCATGTGATGATGCGCTGCGACGAGGTCGCGCGCGTGGAGGAAGTGTTCGCGGTGGGGCCTGAGGAGGCACGCTCGTGAGGGTTGCTATCGCCGGTGCGGGCGCCGTGGGCCGCTCCATCGCGGGCGAGCTGCTGGAGAACGGGCACGAGGTGCTGCTCATCGACAAGGCGCCGACGGCCATTTCGGTCGAGCGGGTGCCGCAGGCGGAGTGGCTGCTGGCCGACGCCTGCGAGATCACCTCGCTCGACGAGGCGGCGCTGGAGCGCTGCAACGTGGTGATCGCGGCCACCGGGGACGACAAGGTGAATCTCGTCGTCTCGCTGCTCGGCAAGACCGAGTACGGCGTGCCGCGCGTGGTGGCGCGGGTCAACAACCCCAAGAACGAATGGCTGTTCAACGAGTCCTGGGGCGTCGATGTGGCCGTCTCGACCCCGCGCCTGATGTCGGCGCTGGTCGAGGAGGCGGTCAGCGTGGGCGATCTGGTGCGGCTGATGCGGTTCTCGCAGGGTGACGCGAACCTCGTCGAGCTGACGCTGCCTCCGGAGTCGACGCTGGCGGGCACCCGCGTGGGCGATGTGAGCTGGCCGGAGGACACGTCGCTGGTCACCATCATCCGGGGCAACCGCGTGCTGACGCCGGACCCGGACGACGTACTGGAGGCCGGTGACGAACTGCTGTTCGTGGCGGCCCCGGCGCGCGAGGAACAGCTGGAGGAGCTGCTCTCGGCGAGGGGGTGACGGGGCGGAGGCGACGGGGCGGGGCGGCGCCCTCAGTCCTTCGGTACCAGCGCGGTCCACACCTGGCCGCGCGCGAAGGGCAGCCGGTGTCCCTCGCTGTCGGTGAAGGTGGTGCCCCGGTCCGCCGAGGGGCGTGACCAGCGCGCCCGGTACTCCTTGCCGTCCCGCAGCACCAGTGCCCTCCCCTGGCCGACGGTCTCGGTGTACGGCGTGACGCTGCCCGAGCTGTCCCGGAAGCGGGACGCGCGGGCCGTCACGTACTGGACCACGACCGTGGCCGGGGCGAGCCGCCCGTCGCCGCGTGCGTGCGCGGGGGCTCCGTCCATCGAGACCAGCCAGCGGCGCCGGTCCGCCGACCAGTTGAACGAGAAGCGGGCCGCCGGATAGCGGACACTGTGCTCGCCGACGCGGCGTCCGCCGTCGGGCGCGGGGCCGAAGCGGAACCCGATGTCGCGCGGTGCGGAGGCGTCCTTCGCCGCGTCCACGGCGGTGCGGGCCCGCAGATAGAGGTTGTGCGGGGCCGGGCGGCTCGGGTCCCGCTCATAGCCGTCGCCGAGCTTGCCGGGCGGCACCAGCCGCAGCGGAGCGGCCTCCAGCGTGGGCATCAGCTTCGACTGGACGCCGGAAAAGGCCAGCGCGGGCCTGCCGAACTGCCGCAGCAGCTCCAGGTCGGACTCACGGGCGCTGCGCACCGGGCCGACGCTGGCCGGCACCCGGGAGGCGAAGACGGCCAGGATGCGGCTGAGGCCCGCCTCGACCTCCTCGGTGTAGACGAGGTCGGCCTGATCGAGACCGGTCTGCGGGCGGGCCGGGTCGACGTTGTCGATCTTCACGGCCAGTACGTGGTCGCCCTTTTCGCTGCCCCCGGTGAACGGGGAACGGTCCTGGTCTCCCCTGCTCCCGCTCCCACTCCCGCTGCCGGAGGACTCGCATCCGGTGACCGCGCCCGCCGCGGCGAGGGTCACCGCCGCCAGCGCCGTGCCCAGCACCGCCCTGCGGGAGGCGTACGGCATCGCCGGGCGCCCGCCCGGGCCGTCGGCTTCGGGCCGTCCGGGCTCCGCCGTCCGTTCCATCTCGCACCCCATGTCGCCTCGCCTCCGGTCCCCCGTCTCCTCCGTACCCTGCCCGGGAAGCGGGCAGACGGCGCGCCGTGCGGGGCCGGTCGGTCTAAGACAGGGGGCGGGGGCGGGAGGGGGCTCTCAGCGGCGGTGGCGGCCCGCGGCGCCGGCTTCGGCGGTGGCGGCCTTCGCCGCCTCCTTCTCGGCCTTGGCGGCCTCCGCCTCGGCCTCGATCTCCGCGATGACGTTGATGGGTGCCGGCGCCTTCGCCAGGAAGATCCAGGTGAGGTAGACCGCGAGCAGGAACGGCGGGATCTTCAGCGCGACCGTCACCCAGCCGAACTGCGCCGTGTTGCCCCAGAAGTAGAGCGGGAAGAGGACGGCGCACTTGGCCAGCAGGATGAAGCCCCAGGCGTAACTCGCCTTCGTGTACGCCTTCTTGCGCCCCGGGTTCCGCTTGCGCCAGGACAGGTTCTCCTTGAACACCGGCCCCAGCACCAGGCCGAGCAGCGGTACGCCCGCCATCGACGTGATGAGGTAGGCCAGCGCCAGGCCCAGTGTGTAGAGCATGCCGGGCAGGTAGAAGTCCTTCGCGTTGCCCGTCATCATCGCGAAGAGCACGCCGAAGCCGACCCCGAAGATCCCGCTGAAGGCGTGCTTGACGGTGTCCTTGCGCAGCAGCCGGAAGACGACCATCGCGCCGGAGATCACCAGCGCGGTGATCGCGGCGGTGTGGATGTCCTTGTTCACCGTGTACATCGCGATGAACACCAGGCCGGGCACGGTCGTCTCGACCAGGCCGCGGACGCCGCCGAAGGCTTCGAACAGCGCGGCTTCGGTGACGGCGCGCGATCCGGCCTCCTCCGGTGTGCCGGCTCCGTCGGCTCCGTCGGTCTCATGGGCCGAGGACACCGGCTCGTCCGGTTCCGTCCGCTTGTCGGGGAGGGTCACCCGCTACTCCTGTCCGAGGGGTCGCAGCTCGTATTTGGGGTTGAACATCACGGGACGGCCGTGGTTGGCGGTGATCCGCCCCCAGACGATCAGCTTGCGGCCCGGCTCGATACCCGCGATGGAGCGGCGGCCCAGCCAGACGACGTCCAGCGGGGCCGAGCCGTCGAACAGCTCCGCCTCCAGGGTGGGCACTCCGGCGCGTGGCCGCAGCGTCACGGTGCGCAGCGTACCTGTCACACGCACCATGTCGCGGTCGCTGCACTCGGAGATCCGGGTGCAGCCCGTGCCCTCGGCTTCCTCACGCAGCTCCGCGGAGCGCAGATCCTCCTCGGAGGAGGACAGCCGTTCCAGGAAACGTCGGAACCGTCCGTTGCCGGGGCCCCGCTGCTCTCGGGTGGCGCCAGTCATGGGGCCAGCGTACCGCCGCCACGGCCCCCGCCCCACTTCCACCGGACTCCGGCTGTTTCTCGCGGCGGCGGCCCATCCCCGCTACCTCTCGAACCGGTAGCCCATCCCCGCCTCCGTGACGCTGCATCCTCCCGGGGGACAACCCCCGAACCCCCGGCCCGACGCCGCTACCTCTCGAACCGGTAACCCATCCCCGCCTCCGTGACGAAGTGGCGGGGGTGGGACGGGTCGGTTTCCAGTTTGCGGCGGAGCTGGGCCATGTAGACGCGCAGGTAGTTGGTCTCGGTGCCGTAGGAGGGGCCCCAGACCTCCTTCAGGAGCTGCTTCTGGCTCACCAGGCGGCCCGGGTTGCGGACCAGCACCTCCAGCAGGTGCCACTCGGTGGGGGTGAGGCGTACGTCCTTGCCGTGGCGGTGCACCTTCTTCGCCGCGAGGTCCACGCTGAAGTCGTCGGTCTCGATGACGCCCGCGTCCTCGGGCATCCCGGCGGGCGGCTCGGCCCGTCGCACGGCGGCCCGCAGCCGGGCCAGCAGTTCGTCCATGCCGAAGGGCTTGGTGACGTAGTCGTCGGCGCCGGCGTCCAGCGCCTCGACCTTCTCGTCGGAGGTCTGCCGGGCGGACAGGACTAGGATCGGGATCCTGGTCCAGCCCCGGATGCCGCGGATGACGTCCACGCCGTCCATGTCGGGCAGGCCCAGGTCGAGGACGACGACGTCGGGATGGCGGTCGGCCGCCAGGCGCAGCGCGGTGGCGCCGTCGTGTGCGGCGTCCACCTCGTACTTGCGCGCCTTGAGGTTGATCACAAGGGCGCGGACGATCTGCGGCTCGTCATCGACCACGAGCACCCGGTGCATGCTGTCTTCCTCTCGATTCCGTTGTGAACCCGCTCAGGCGCCCGTGCGCTGCCGCGCGTGCGGTGCGGGGGGCTCGGCACGTACGGGTCTGCGCCCGTGGGCCGCGCGCAGGGTGAGGACCATGGTCATGCCGCCGCCGGGGGTGTCCTCGGCCTCCAGGCTCCCGCCCATGGCCTCGGCGAAGCCGCGGGCGACCGCGAGGCCGAGGCCGACTCCGGCGCCGCCCGGTGCGTCACCGTAGCGCTGGAAGGGCTCGAAGATGCGGCCCTTGTCGCTGTCGGGCACGCCGGGGCCGCGGTCGATGACCCGCACCTCGACGCGTTCGGCGAGCGCACTGGCTTTGACCAGCACCTTCTTGTCGTCGGGGCTGTACTTGACCGCGTTCTCGACGAGGTTGGCGACGGTGCGCTCCAGCAGCCCGGGGTCGACGGCGACCAGCGGCAGCACCTCGGCGACGGCCAGCCGCACGCTGCCCTCGGGGACGCCGCCGAGGGCCTTGGGGACGACCTCCTCCAGGCTGATGTCGCGGATGAGCGGGGTGACGGTGCCGGTCTGGAGGCGGGACATGTCCAGCAGGTTGCCGACGAGGTTGTCGAGCTTGTCGGCGCCCTCCTCGATGGCGCCCAGCAGCTCTGCCTCGTCCTCGGGGGACCACTGGACGTCGTCGGAGCGCAGGGAGGAGACCGAGGCCTTGATGGCGGCCAGCGGGGTGCGCAGGTCGTGCGAGACGGCGGCCAGCAAGGCGGTGCGGATGCGGTTGCCCTCGGCCAGCTCGCGCGCCTGTTCGGCCTCGCCCAGCAGCCGCTGACGGTCCAGGACGCCGACCGCCTGTGCGGCGAAGGCGGACAGCACCCGGCGGTCCTCGGCGGGCAGCACCCGGCCGCACAGGACCAGCATCATGTTGTCGCCGATGGGCATGTCCACGTCGCCGTCCTCGGGCGTCAGCGGAAGCCTGCCGCCCTCGGCGGCGCCGACGCTGCCCGCGCGGGTCCACGGGGCGCGCTCGTCCGCGCGCTCCAGCAGGGCGACGGACTCCATGCCGAAGGTCTCGCGGACCCGGTCCAGCAGCGCGTCGAGGGTGTCCTCGCCACGCAGCACGCTGCCCGCGAGCATGGACAGGATCTCCGACTCGGCGCGCAGCCTGGCCGCCTGGTGGGTGCGGCGGGCCGCCACGTCGACCACGGAGGCGACCGCGACGGCGACGGCGAAGAATACGGCGAGGGAGACGACGTTGCGGAAGTTGTTGATGGTCCAGGTGTGGACGGGCTCGGTGAAGTAGTAGTTCAGCAGCCCCGAGCCCACGGCGGCGGAGGCCAGCGCGGGCAGCAGCCCGCCCACCAGCCCCGCGGCGACGGTCAGCACCAGGAAGAGCAGCACGTCGTTGGCGAAGCCGACGTCCGGGTCGAACGTCAGCATCGCGAAGGTGAGCAGCGCCGGGGCGCCGAAGGCGGTGAGCCAGCCGGCGAGGATCCGGGAGCGGCCCAGCCGCCCGGAGCGGGCGACGGGCAGTCCCCGCCCCTTGGCGACCTCGTCGTGGGTGACGATGTGGACGTCCAGGTCGGGCCCCGAGTCGCGGGCGACGGTGGTGCCGACGCCGGGCCCGAAGA
Organism: Streptomyces sp. NBC_01775; assembly: GCF_035917675.1. NCBI lineage: Bacteria > Bacillati > Actinomycetota > Actinomycetes > Kitasatosporales > Streptomycetaceae > Streptomyces > Streptomyces sp. NBC_01775. The sequence goes on from NZ_CP109104.1 coordinate 2,467,736, forward strand.
CGTACTGCCAGGTCTTGCGGCGGGAGGAGCCCAGCACTATCTGGGTGGCGTTGACGCCGCGCGCGAAGTCCAGCAGGGCCTCGGGGATGTCGTCGCCTATGACGTGGTGGTAGGTGCCGCCGAGGTCCTCGACGAGGGTGCGCTGGACGGCCAGCTCCTTGGGCGAGGCCGAGGTGAGGCCGTCGGCGCGGGCTATGTAGACGGCGAGGATCTCGCTGCCCGAGCCCTTGGCGGCCATGCGGGCCGCGCGGCGGATGAGGGTGCGCCCCTCGGGACCGCCGGTGAGGCCGACGACGATGCGCTCGCGGGCCTGCCAGGTGGAGCGTATGCGGTGCTCGGAGCGGTATTGCTGGAGGTACTCGTCGACCCGGTCGGCGGTCCACAGCAGCGCCAGCTCGCGCAGCGCTGTCAGGTTGCCGGGGCGGAAGTAGTTCGACAGCGCCGCGTCGACCCGGTCGGGCGCGTAGATGTTGCCGTGCGCCATACGGCGGCGCAGCGCCTGGGGCGACATGTCGACCAGCTCGATCTGGTCGGCCCTGCGCACCACCTCGTCGGGCACGGTCTCGCGCTGCCGTACACCGGTGATCGACTCGACGACGTCGCCCAGTGACTCCAGGTGCTGGATGTTGACGGTCGACACGACGTCGATACCCGCCTCCAGCAGCTCCTCGATGTCCTGCCAGCGCTTGGCGTTGCGCGAACCGGGAGCGTTGGTGTGCGCCAGCTCGTCCACGACGGCCACGACGGGGCGGCGCGCGAGCACCGCGTCGGTGTCCATCTCGGTGAACGTCGCACCCCGGTGGGCCACCTCGCGGCGGGGCAGCTGCTCCAGCCCGTGGAGCATCACCTCCGTGCGAGGCCGGTCGTGGTGCTCCACGAAGCCGACGACGACATCGGTGCCCCGTTCGATACGGCGGTGCGCCTCGGACAGGACGGCATAGGTCTTGCCGACACCGGGTGCCGCCCCGAGATAGATGCGCAGCTTTCCGCGCCGCGGCTGCGCTCCTGCTGACGCCATGCGTCCATTGTCACCGCTGCGCGCGGAGATCCCCCGCCGGAGCCGGGGTCAGGACGTCAGGGTTCCGTATGGATGCCCCCGCCGCCACCTCCGGCCCGGCCGCCTCCAGCCAGGCCAGCAGCTGCCTCAGCCGGAGCCTGCGCGGGGCGTACGTCTCGGGATCCGCGATGAGGTGCCGTATCCAGCCGGCTGCCTCATGGGTGGCCTCGGCGGCCTGGATGTCGATGAGGAGGGACAGCTCCGCCCCCTGGGGAGGGGACGGGTTTCCGAGAAGGTAGCGCCACAGCTCGTGCGCGTGAGCGGTCTCCCGCATGGCGGCCAGTTCACGGGCGATGTCACAGCCTCGCGCCCAGAGGAGCCGGCCGGGGGTCCTGGCGACCTCGACCAGGTACGGGGCGGCTTCCCGTCCCTCGACGCGGGTGAGGATCCGCAACGCGTGGGACACGTCGTCGGCGCTCGCGGAGGAAAGAGCGACCAGCTCACGCGCGAGGTGGCTGATGGTGGCGTCCGTCCTGGTCGCTTCGTGCTGAGGAAGGGCGGAAAGGACGCCCCGCAACCAGGCGGAGTCCTGGGCGAGACCGGGAACCTCGCGCCACAGCTCCGTCAGGCGCGGCCCGGCATCCTCGCCTCGTGTCTTCAAGAGCACCTTGGCCGCCCGGGTGTATCCGAAGGCAATGGCGTTGGGCGTCCTGAGCGCCCCTTCCGCCAGGGCGGACGCTCTGTCGTTGTGTCCCGCTTCGAGCAGCGCATCCGCGAGGGTGGAGCGATCGTACTGGCACAGCTGCCGCCCCTCACCCGTCGCCTTCATGATCGCTTCCACGGCGGGGGCGCCCGAGGAATTGACCCAGGCGCGCAGGAGCTCTCCCACCAGGAAGCCTCCCCACGCGTGCTGCGCGAGCGCGCCCCGGGCCAGGTTCGCGATCTCCTCTTCGTGTGCGAACTCCGCGAGGGGCTGCACCAGCACGCCGGGCACCTGTAGAGAGTGCCCCGCATCCGCACCGCTCGCGCGGACGGCGGCCCATACCTCAGCGGCGCCGTCTCCGCCGCGCACGGCCATCCAGATCTGCACCGCCTGGGCCAGATCGGCGGCGGACGGTGAGCCCCCGGCCAGCACCTCACCCGCGATCCTGGCCGCGGCCTCGGGCTCGCCCTCCTTGTCCAGGGCCTCGGCCACAGCGAGACGGGCGCCCTGACCGCCCGCGACCCGCCGCATCCCGAACGCCTCCAGCTCGGCCACGGCGCCGGGACCACCGACCGCGAGCCACGCCTCGGCGGCGCGCCTGACGCATCCCGTCCCCGCTGTCGGCACCCCCAGCGCGGCGCGCGCCATGCGGGCCGCCTCATCGGCCTCGCCCAGGCAGACCAACGTCTCGGCCCCGTACGACAGTTCGTAGTCATCCGTGTCCGGCTCGGTCGCCATGGCCCGGGCCCGGTCGCGCACCGCGTCGCGCGCGGTGTCGCCGAGCGCGCAGGCGACCCGTGCGGCACGGGGAAGCTCCGAGTAGAGCCCGCCGAGGCACGCGCGCAGCAGCCGCTCGGCGACATGCGGGTCGCCCGCACGGCTGTACGCGTCCACGGCGTACAGCCGACGCGACACGTAGATGCCCTCGGAACTCGCGATCCGGTCCAGCAGGGCCAGCACCTCGGGACGCTGTCCGAGCGCCCCCAGCACCTCGAACGCCCGCTTGCTGTCCTCGGCGTCGAGCGCCGAACGCCCGATGGCCTCCAGGTGGTCGAGCACTCGGGTACGGTGCAGCTCGCCGAAGGCGACGCCTTCCGCGAGCAGCATGCCCGCCAGCAGGGGCCGCTGGTGACCGCCGGGAGCTCCGTCCAGCAGGCGTTCGGCGACCAGGTCGGCGGGGCATTCCACCCGCTGGGCCCACATGCAGAAGACGAAGACCGCGAGGGTGCGGTCGTCGCCGGTGAAGCCCCTGCGGATCCAGTCCTCCATGTCGGGGAAGTCCGGTGTGATCGACTCGGCGTAGGAGCGGGCGGCGATGAACTCCGCGAAGGAGTGGTGGAGAAAGCGGTAGTCGTCGCCTTCACTCACCAAGAGCCCGGTGCTCTGAAGGAAGTCGGCCAGATCGGTGTCCCAGCCCTCGTGGGGCGCGCCTTCCCACTGGCGCGCCCACTCGACCGCCGCCTCCCACAGCGAGCCCTCGCCCTCCAGCCGGCAGCGGCCGAGGACGCCGAGAAGTTCGCGTTTGTGGCGGTCGAGTCGCAGGCGGAAGTCCCGGCGTTCCGGATCGTCCTCGAAGTGGCCGCGGACGGTGGCGCGCGCCGCGGGGCGTCCGTGGCCACGGCTCAGCAGATGGTCGCAGAAGTGCTGATAGAGGCTGAGCCGGCTGGTGGGGAGGGGGCGGGCCGGGGCGACGGTGGCGTTGACGGCGGCGATGGTGGCGAGCAACGGATTGTGGACGAGTTCTTTGATGCGGCTGTCCTCAGCCTCCTCGAGGAAGCGGTCAGCCGTGGCCCGGGCACGCTCGGCCTCGCCCTCGTACTGCGCGGCGAACCACTTGCCCGCGAAGTCCCGCAGCTCCGTCTCGCCGAACGGTTCCATGCGGTACGCGCCGACGAGCGGGCCACGCAGCGGGGCGAGTTCGGCCTCCGGCAAAGGACGGCTGGTGACGACGAAGCGGTAGTCGCTGCCGGCGCGGGCGTGTTGGGCGAGGGTGCGGATGACGCCGACCCGGGCGTCCCGGTCGGCGATCTCGTCGAGGCCGTCGACCATGACGAGCCAGCGCGCGCCCAGAACGCGCCCGGCGAAGAGCCCCACGTCCGGTTCGGTGACCAGCGCGCTGCCCAGGCTGCGGCAGACGGCCTGGCGCAGGACGGCACTCCAGGAACCGCTCCGGCCGACGAGAGCGCGGGCGGCGATACGTACGGGGATGACGGGTTCGGCCAGGGGCGCGTTCTCGCCGCTGTCCTTGCGCAGCCAGATGCGCGACAGGGTCCAGGCGAGGTGGCTGGAGAAGGTGGACTTGCCGGCGCCGGGCTCGCCGGTGATCAGAAGGTGCTCGTGCCGGGCGAGCGCGTCGGGCGCCGGGAGCACGGAGTCGGCCGACTCCTCATCGCCGTCGCGCCGGGGCCCGTCGGCGCGGCGGACAGGGTCGGCGGCGCCCACGCCGCCGGGGCCCTGCCCGCCGTCGACCTTCATGACCGAGGTGCGAATGCGCTGGCGTACGTATACCGCGGACAGCGGGGGTTCCTCGACACCGAGCATGTCGTACGGGAGGCGTTCGACGGCCTTGCTCTGCGCCTCTACGAGGTTGCTGACGGCGAGCGTCGGCTTGGGGAGCTGGGTCCAGGAGGTGAGGCGGGGCGCTTCGGCCGACTGACGTTCCTCCTCGGCCCGCTCCATGCCCTGTTTGGCGCGCAGCCACAGCGACTCGACCTCGTCCGGGTCGCGTCGCAGGCCGACGGCGATGGCACGGACGATCTGGAGCGGGAGGAAGCGGGTGGCGTTGTGGAGGTCGTACACCGCGTTCTTGTGGGCGAGTTCGGCCCGGACGACGGCGTGGGGGCTCTCGTACCCGGCGTCGGCCATCGCCTGTCGGAACCACGCCGACAGCTCCTCCAGTTCCAGGAAGCGCTGCGCGGCGCCCTCCTTCGGCGGACGCCCACCCGGCATGTATCCCCCTCGGTTTCCGGCTGTTTCTCCAGCCTAGAGGGAAACCCGTGTCCGTCAGCAGAGTTGGGGCATGCCTCTCGACACCGCACACCCGGCCCTCTTCGCGGCGCTCGCCGCGCTGCCCACCGTCGCGCTGCTCCTGCGCACCTGGATCAGGCACCGTACGGCCGTACGACTGGAGGAGGAGCACACCCGCAGGGTCCGCATGGCGCTGGCGGACTCGCTGGCCGCGCACCGGGCGGAGATCGTACGGGCGTGTGCCGAGCTGGAGTCGGCCTCGCGCGTCACGGAGCGGGCGCGGGTGCCGGGGTCCGCTCCTGGAGTACCCCGTCCTCCAACTCGACCACCCGGTCGGCGAGATCCAGCAGGCTCTCGTCGTGTGTAGCGACGAGAGCGGTGACGGCCTCGCCTTCCGCCGTGGCGTCACCGCGGACCACCGCGCGCAGCAGTTCCATCACCCCGTGCCCCGTCTCCGCGTCGAGCTGGCCGGTGGGCTCGTCGGCCAGGAGGAGGGAGGGGCGGTTGGCGAGAGCGCGGGCTATGGCGACGCGCTGCTGCTGGCCGCCGGAGAGCTCGCCGGGGCGCTGCTGGGCGTGGTCGGTGAGGCCGACCAGGGCGAGCAGCAGCGCGACGCGCTCCTCGCGCTCGGCGGCCGGGACCTTGCGCAGCCGCAGCGGGACGCCGACGTTCTCGGCCGCCGTGAGGACGGGCAGCAGTGCGAAGGACTGGAAGACGAAGCCGATCCGGTCCCTGCGCAGCGCCAGGTTCCCGCTCTCGCCGAGGGTGGCCAGGTCGGTGCCCTCGACGCTGATCCGTCCCTGGTCGGGGGCGTCGAGGCCGGCGACGAGGTTGAGCAGGGTGGTCTTTCCCGACCCCGACCTGCCGCGTACGGCGACGAGTTCGCCGCGCGGGACGCTCAGCGAGACGCCGCGCAGCGCGTGCACGGCGGTCGGGCCGCGTCCATAGGTGCGGTGCACATCCTCGACCTCCACCATGTCCGCCGCCCCGTACCGCTCCCGCTCCAACTGCCCGCCCCCATCCACACGTTCGACCGGCCCCGGCCGCGCGCCAGTATGCGCGGCCCACGGGGCGCACGGCAACGGGAGGGCTTCCCCGTACCGGCGTTCCCCTGCATGATGACGACGCGTCACAAGAGAGAACAGCGTTCACCATACGGAACTGCCCGGAACAGCCATCCTCCGGAGGCGCCCCCATGAACCGACGCCGGCTACTCCTGCGCGCAGCGGCACTGAGCGCCGCCGCCACCCCCTCCCTGCTCCCCCCGCTGCTCCCCTCCGCCCAGGCGGCCCCCGCCCGCGCATCCCGCGCCAAGGCCGGGCCGCCATCACGCGACGAGGTGACCGAGGCGGTCACCAGAGCCGCCGACCACTGGATATCCGCCCACGCCGACCCCGGCAACAACCAATGGGCCCGCGCCACCTTCTTCAGCGGCCTGATGGCCCTGCACCGCGTCACCGGCCAGGCCCGCCATCTCGCCTACGCCCGCTCCTGGGCCGAGAAGCACGACTACGCGCTGCACGACGGCGTCAGCACCCGGCACGCCGACGATCACAACGCGGGACAGGCGTACCTCGACCTGTACGAGGCCGAAGGCTCCCGCGACGAGGCGAAGATCGCCGCCATCGAAGAATCGCTGCACCGGATGACGTTCACCGACCGTCCCGACAAGAACGACGACTGGTGGTGGGACGACGCGCTCCATATGGCGATGCCGCCGTTCGCCCGGATCGCCGTGCTGCGGGGCGAGCCCGCCTACGCGGACAAGCTGTACCGGCTCTACACCCACACCAAGAGTGCCCAGGGCGGCCCGGGCCTGCTCGACCCCGGCACCGGCCTCTGGTACCGCGACGACCGCTTCCTGCCCGGCGGCATCGCCTCGCCCGGCGGCAAACCGGTGCTGTGGTCACGGGGCAACGGGTGGGTGGCGGGCGGCCACGTCAAAACGCTCAAGGCCCTGGCGGGCGGCGCCGCGCATACGCGGGAGTACCGCACGACGCTGGCGCGGCTCCTCGCCGGCGTCCGCGCCGTCCAGCGCGACGACGGCTTCTGGAACGTCAACCTCGCCGATCCCGGGCACCTGCCCGGCCCCGAGACCAGCGGCACGGCGTTCTTCACGTACGCCACCGCGTACGCGCTGCGCGCGGGGCTGGTACCGCCGCACTACGGCGACGTCGTCGCCCGCGCCTGGCGGGGCCTGGTGACCACCGCGCTGCATCCGGACGGCTTCCTCGGCTACGTCCAGGGCGTCGGCGACCGCCCCGAGTCCAGCCAGCCGGTCACCTACGAGACGACGTCCGACTTCGCCGTGGGGGCGTTCCTCCTGGCGGGGGCGGAGCTGCTCACCCGTTGAAGTGGCCGGACGGGGCTGATTTCAGCCCCGTCCGGGGGCACCTCCCGGCCGAAGGCCGGGGGCGGGGCAGAGGGGCCGAATCAACGGGAGGCGGCCCGGCGCACGGCCACGTTCAGCTCCAGGACGTTCACGTGGGGCGCCCCCAGGAACCCCGCGGTGCGCCCATCCGTATGGGCATCCACCAACCCCCGCACGGCGCCCCGCGAAAGCCCGTTCTCCCGCGCGACCCGCGCGGCCTGAAGCCGCGCGTAGTCGGCCGAAACGTGCGGGTCGATCGCCGAGGAGGACCCGGTCACCGCGTCCTTTGGCACCTCGGACTCGGGCACCCCGTTGAAGCGGGCGACCTCGTGCCGCGCCTCGCGCACCGCCTTCACCAGCCGGGGGTCGTCGGCGCCGAGCTGGCTGGAGCCGGTGGCCCGGGGGTCGTAGCCGGAGTGGGAGGGGCGGCCCTGGAAGTACCGGGGGTCGGGCTTGTCCGATCCCGGCCGGTTCCAGCTCTGGCCGATGAGCGAGGAGCCCACCTCCTTGCCGTCGGCCCGCACGGGCGAGCCGTCGGCCTTGTCGTGGAAGGCGGCCTGTGCGACCCCGGTGACGGCCAGCGGGTAGATCACGCCGCAGACGACGGTGAGGACGAGCAGGGCCCGGAGCGCGGCCCACACGAGCCGGCCGCCGTTGCGTACAGAGGTGTTGCGGGGGTACGGGGGCCGTCCCCCGGAAGAACGCGGCATCAGCCCACTCCCGGAATCGCAGTGATGAGCAGGTCGATCAGCTTGATGCCCACGAACGGGGCGACGAGGCCGCCCAGCCCGTAGACGGCGAGGTTGCGCCGCAGCATGCGGTCCGCGCTCATCGGGCGGTAGCGCACGCCGCGCAGCGCGAGGGGCACGAGGGCGACGATGATCAGCGCGTTGAAGATCACCGCCGAGAGGATCGCGGACCGCGGCGAGGACAGGTCCATGATGTTGAGCTTGTCCAGGCCCGGGTAGGCCACGGCGAACATCGCCGGGATGATGGCGAAGTACTTCGCGACATCGTTGGCGATCGAGAAGGTGGTCAGCGCACCGCGCGTGATCAGCAGCTGTTTGCCGATCTCCACGATCTCGATGAGCTTGGTGGGATCGGAGTCCAGGTCCACCATGTTCCCGGCCTCCTTGGCGGCCGAGGTCCCGGTGTTCATGGCCACGCCGACATCGGCCTGGGCCAGCGCGGGCGCGTCGTTGGTGCCGTCTCCGGTCATGGCCACCAGCCGCCCGCCCGCCTGCTCCCGCCGGATGAGGGCCATCTTGTCCTCGGGGGTGGCCTCGGCGAGGAAGTCGTCCACGCCCGCCTCGTCCGCGATGGCCTTGGCCGTCAGCGGGTTGTCGCCCGTGATCATGACGGTCTTGATGCCCATCCGGCGCAGCTCGGCGAAACGCTCGCCCATTCCTTCCTTGATGACGTCCTTGAGGTGGATGACGCCCAGTGCCCGCGCCCCCTCGCCGTCCTCGATCCCGACGACGAGCGGGGTGCCGCCCGCCTGGGAGATCTCCTCCACCGTGCGGTGGACCTCGTCGCCGACCGTGCCGCCGAGCTCCGCCACCCACGCGCACACCGAACCGGCCGCGCCCTTGCGGACCTTGACGCCGTCGGTGTCGACCCCCGACATCCGGGTCTGCGCCGTGAACGGCACGAACGTGGCCCCCTCCAGCTCCCCCTCGTGCCGCTCGCGCAGCCCGTGCCGCTCCTTGGCGAGGACGACCACGGAGCGCCCCTCGGGTGTCTCGTCGGCCAGCGAGCTGAGCTGCGCCGCGTCGGCGAGCGCCGCCTCGCCGGTGCCGGGGGCGGGGACGAAGGCGGCAGCCTGCCGGTCGCCCAGGGTGATGGTGCCGGTCTTGTCCAGCAGCAGCGTGGACACATCTCCGGCGGCCTCCACGGCGCGGCCCGAGGTGGCCAGTACGTTGCGCTGCACCAGCCGGTCCATGCCCGCGATGCCGATGGCCGACAGCAGCGCCCCGATCGTCGTCGGGATGAGGCAGACCAACAGCGCGGTGAGCACCGTCAGGGACTGCTCGGCACCGGCGTGGACCGCGAACGGCTGGAGGGTGACGACCGCGAGCATGAACACGACGGTGAGCGAGGCCAGCAGGATGTTGAGCGCGATCTCGTTCGGCGTCTTCTGCCGCGCGGCACCCTCGACCAGGGCGATCATGCGGTCGATGAAGGTCTCGCCGGGCCTGGTGGTGATCCGTACGACGACGCGGTCGGACAGCACCTTGGTGCCGCCGGTCACCGCGCTGCGGTCGCCGCCCGACTCCCGGATGACCGGGGCGGATTCGCCGGTGATGGCGGACTCGTCGACGGAGGCGACTCCCTCGATGACGTCGCCGTCACCCGGGATCAGGTCGCCCGCCTCGCACACGACGAGGTCGCCGACGCGCAGTTCGGTGCCGGGCACGGTCTCCTGGGCGCCGTCGGCCTGCTCCCGGGAGCCGGTCAGACGGCGCGCGACGCTGTCCGTCTTGGCCTTGCGCAGGGTGTCGGCCTGCGCCTTGCCGCGGCCCTCGGCGACGGCCTCGGCGAGGTTGGCGAACACCACGGTCAGCCACAGCCAGGCCGCGATGACCCAGCCGAACCAGTCGCCGGGGTGCGCCACCGCGAGCGCTGTCGTCAACGCCGAGCCGACCTCGACGACGAACATCACCGGCGACTTGACCATCACGCGCGGATCGAGCTTGCGCAGCGCCTCCGGCAGGGACCTCACCAGCTGGGCGGGGTCGAAGAGGCCACCGCCGACGGGCCCGCCAGGGGTGTGGTGCGCTCCTGGTGCGGGCCCTCCGGACGGGGTGCCGTCCTCGTGCCCGGTACGTACGGGTGTCGCTGGGCTCATCAGGAGAGTCCCTCCGCGAGCGGCCCCAGAGCCAGGGCCGGGAAGAAGGTGAGACCGGCGATGATCGCGATCGCGCCGGTCAACACCCCCGTGAACAGGGGCTTGTCGGTGCGCAGCGTCCCCGCCGTGACGGGCACGGGCGCCTGCTTGCCCAACGACCCGGCGAGCGCGAGCACGAACACCATGGGCACGAAGCGGCCCAGGAGCATGCACAGCCCGAGGGTGGTGTTGAAGAAGGGCGTATCGGCACCGAATCCGGCGAACGCGCTGCCGTTGTTGTTGGACGCGGAGGTGTAGGCGTACAGGACCTCGCTGAAGCCGTGGGCCCCGAGGTTGGTCATGGCCGCCTTGCCGTCGGGCAGGGCCATGGCCGTCGCGGTGCCGCCGAGCACGAGCGCGGGGGTGACGAGGATGGAGGCAGCCGCGAACTTGATCTCGCGGGCGCCGATCTTCTTGCCCAGGTACTCGGGGGTGCGCCCCACCATGAGCCCGGCGATGAAGACGGCGACGACGGCCATGACGAGCATGCCGTAGAGCCCCGAGCCCACGCCTCCGGGCGTGATCTCGCCGAGCATCATCCCGAGCAGGGCCGTCCCGCCGCCGAACGCGGTGAAGGAGTCGTGGAAGGAGTTGACCGCGCCGGTGGAGGTCATGGTGGTGGCCGCGGCGAACAGCGAGGAGCTGCCCTCGCCGAAGCGCTGCTCCTTGCCCTCCATCGCGCCGCCCGCCAGCTGGGCCGCAGCACCGGGGTGGGCGTACTCGGAGGCGGTGATCACGAGGGTGGCGCCGAGCCAGATGACCCCCATCGCGGCGAGGATCGCGTAACCCTGCCGCACGCTGCCGGCCATCTTGCCGAAGGTGCGGGTCAGTGAGAACGGGATGACGAGGATCAAGAAGATCTCCAGCAGGTTGCTGAAGCCGTTGGGATTTTCGAACGGGTGCGCGGAGTTGGCGTTGAAGAAGCCGCCTCCGTTGGTGCCCAGTTCCTTGATGGCCTCCTGGGAGGCGACGGGCCCGCCGGGAAGGTGCTGGGTGTCGCCGGAGAGGGTGTGGACCTCGTGCATGCCGGCGAAGTTCTGGACGGCGCCGGTCGCCACCAGCACGATCGCGCTGAGGAAGGCGATCGGCAGCAGGATGCGGACGGTGCCGCGCACCATGTCGGCCCAGAAGTTGCCCAGCTCGCCGGTGCGCGACCTGGCGAAGCCGCGCACCAGCGCGATGGCGACGGCCATGCCGACGGCGGCCGAGACGAAGTTCTGCACCGCCAGACCGGTCATCTGCGTGAGGTGACCCATGGCCGATTCACCGGCGTACGACTGCCAGTTGGTGTTGGACACGAACGAGGCCGCGGTGTTGAACGCCTGGTCGGGGTCGATGGCCTGGAAGCCCAGCGACATCGGCAGCTTGTCCTGGCAGCGCTGCATCGCGTACAGGAACAGCACGCCCATGGCCGAAAAGGCCAGAGCCGCGCGCAGATAGGCGGGCCAGCGCATCTCGGCGCGGGGGTCGGCGCCGATACAGCGGTATATCAGCCGCTCGACGCGCAGGTGTTTCCCGGAGCTGTAGACGGCGGCCATGTGGTCGCCGAGGGGGCGGTACACCAGCGCGAGCGCTCCCACGAGCGCGACGAGCTGGAGCACGTCCGCGAGGATCGGGCTCATACCGGCGCTCAGAACCTCTCCGGGAAGAAGAGGGCGAGGGCCAGGTAGCCCAGCAGGGCGACGGCGATGACGAGGCCGACAGCGTTCTGGGCGGTCTCGGCGCTCACAGCCTGTCGACCCCCTTGGCGATGAGTGCCACCAGCGCGAAGACGGCGAGCGTGGTGACGACGAAGGCCAGATCGGCCATCGTGCGCTCCTAGGTGAGGTACGGAGTTTCTGACGTCTCCAGAAAACCCCTGTTCCCAGCGCACTCAGCTTCCGTTGACGACCCCCATACGCGCCCCCGGGCGCCTTTGACGGGGCTCATACGCCCGTGACGCGCTCCATACGCCCCGCCCCACCACACTCCCGGAGCCGCTACGCTCCGTAGCATCCGGCACACGAAAGCCGTCGGCCGGACCCCGCCTGGGGATCCGGCCGACGGCTTGCTGTCCTACGCGCGGGAGACGGTCAGCGGACCTCGCTGATCTCCGGACCGCGCTGGAGCTTGTCCAGGCCGCCGGCGAACCGGGAGCCCTCCTCGACGGTCTCCTGCTGGACACCGTCAGGCACCATCTGCGCGTCCTCGGGAAGCTTGAGGACGATCGGGTCGCGGGGCGCCATCGGCGCGTCACCGCGCACCACGACCGCGTCCCGGAAGATCTGCTCCAACAGCCCGGCGGCCTCCGGCTGCACCGCGCCCTGGCCGGAGATCACGCCCCGCAGGAACCAGCGCACGCCATCGACACCGACGAACCGTACGACCTGCACGCCGCCCGTGCCGTCCGGCAGCTGCACCGGCACCTGGGCCCGCAGCTCCCAGCCCAGCGGGCCCTCGACCTCGTCGATGACCCCGCCCTGCTGGGTGATGCCGGAGGCGATCTCCTCGCGCACCTCGTCCCAGATGCCCTCGCGCTTGGGCGCGGCGAACGCCTGGAGCTGGATGGCGCTGTCCTGGAGCACGACGGTGGCCGCGACGATGGCGTCTCCGGCGACCTCGACCCGCAGCTCCATGCCCTCGACACCGGGGACGAAGACGCCACCCAGGTCGACCCTGCCGGAGCTGGGGTCGCTGACCTCGGAGATGTCCCAGGGGCCGTCGGGACGGGGGGCCGGCGGCAGCTTGACCCGGGCGTCCGTGCTCTTGGCCGGGCCCGCGGCAGCGTCGTCCTGCGGCTCGTCCTGGCCGTCCTGTTCCGTCTCGAACTCGTCCGAGGCGCCCGTCTCAGGCTTTTCGCTCTTCTTGCGACGACGTCCGAACACGTCACTGTCCTCTCAGGTCGGAAGCTCGATCGGCACCGACCGCAACGTAATCCTTCTGCTGTGTGGCTGTCTGCTGGGTGTCCCGTGACCCGGCGTGGCCGCCCGTGGAGCCGAATCCCCCTGTGGCCCGCACCGAGCCGGGCAGCTCGTCCACCTCGCGGAAGCGCACCTTCTCCACCTGCTGGACAACGAGTTGGGCGATCCGGTCGAACCGGTCGAACCGCACACTCTCGCGCGGATCCAGATTGGCCACGATCACCTTGATCTCTCCACGGTACCCGGCATCCACCGTTCCCGGCGCATTCACCAGACAGACGCCGCAACGCGCTGCGAGGCCCGACCGGGGGTGCACGAAGGCCGCGTAGCCCTCCGGGAGGGCGAGCGAGACACCGGTCGGAAGGACGGTGCGCTCCCCCGGTGCCAGCACGGCGCTCTCGGTGGTCACCAGATCGCAGCCCGCGTCCCCGGGATGCGCGTAGGAGGGCACCGGTACCTCGGGGTCGACGCGCCTCAGCAGCACCTCAACGGGCCCGCCTCCGGGGGCTGTCGCCTGCGGCCCGGCGGCCGTACCTGCATCATCACTCACGGGTTCACCTCAACGGCGCGGGTGCGCCTGACCTGGTCGGGGTCGTCCATGGCCGCCCGGATCCCGTCCTGGCGGCCGTTCTCGATGAAGTGCTCGGCCGTCACCTCTACGAAGACGGCGTCTGCGCGCACGGCTACGGGCCCGTCGGGCCCGCCTATCCGGCCGACGGCCGTGGAGTAGAACTTGCGGTCGTGCACGGCCGTGGTCCGCGCGTCCAGGTGCAGCACCGTGTCCACGGGCACGGGCCGCAGGAAGTCGGTCTCCAGACGGCCGGTCACGGCGATGACCTGCATCAGCCAGTTCAAGGAGCCCAGCGTCTCTTCGAGGGCGCTGGTCAGCACCCCGCCGTGGGCGAGCCCCGGTGCTCCCTGGTGGGCGGTCTCGACGGTGAACTCCGCCGTGATGCTCACGCCTTCCCCGGCACGTGCCTGGAGGTGGAGGCCGTGCGGCTGGCCGTGGCCGCAGCCGAAGCACAGGTCGTAGTGGGCGCCGAGCAGCTCACCCGGAGCCGGGGCCTGCGGATGCCGCACCGGCGCGACCGCGTCGGCCGGCGGCGTCGTGGGTGTCTTCGGGGGCCCGGGGATCTGGGGGGAGCCGGGAGAATTGGCAGCGCTCACGGGTGCAGACCTTACCGCCGTACGGTGCCCCCTGGCGCGCGTGCCAAGCTTGGAGCCATGGTTCCTCCGGCTCAGTCCTACGACGAACGTCTGACCGCGCCCCGCTCCTGGTGGCTGATCGCCGCCGGTATCGGTGTGGGCTGCGCGCTGATGCTGTTGCCCTTCGGGCTGTTGCCGATGCTGTGCGCCCTGGTGGCGGGTGCCGCGCTGGCCTGCGTATGCGTCAGCACCTACGGGAGCGTACGGGTCCGGGTCGTGGCGGACTCGCTGGTGGCGGGCGACGCGCGCATCCCGCTGTCGGCACTGGGTGAGGTGGCGGAGCTGGACGCGGAGGAGGCCCGCGCCTGGCGTACGTACAAGGCGGACGCGCGTGCGCACATGATGCTGCGCAGCTACATCACGACCGCCGTCCGTATCGAGGTGACCGATCCGCAGGATCCGACCCCGTACGTCTACCTCTCCACCCGGCATCCGGAACGGCTGGCGGCGGCGGTGCGCTCGGCGCATGAGGAGCCGGCGGCGTAACGGCGGGAAACCTGGGAGCCCAGAAGTCCGGAGCCCAGGGAGAGACCTCAGTCCTGGCCGTGGCGCAGGTCCGCGCGGATGCGGGCTGCCAGCTTGGCGGTGTCCCTGCTGTTCATGAACGCGCCGACAGCCGCGCCGATCAGGAACGGGGTGAGGTTGGGAAGGTTGCGCAGCGTGCGCTTCATGATCTGCTGCCGCAGCTGTCGGCGGAACTGCCCGCCCATCGCGGCGTTCAGCGAGGTGGGCCTGGAAATGTCGATGCCCCGCTCGGAGGTCCAGGCGCCCAGATAGGCCGTGCCGCGCTCCCGCACCGTGCCGGGCGGTCTGCGGCCGTAGATCTCGTGCAGCTCGGCTATCAGCTTCAGCTCGACCGCGGCGACTCCGACGACCTCCGCCGCCAGCTCGGCGGGCATCGCGGGCGGCACCGGCAGCATCGCCGCCGCGCCGACACCGGCCCCCACGGTGGCAGCGCTCCTGGTGGCCCCCGTCACCAGCTTGTCGGCCAGCTCTTCGGTGCCGAGGCCGGGAAACTGTGTGCGAAGGGTGTCCAGATCCCGCACCGGCACGCGCGGCGCGGTCTCGATGATGCGCTCGGCGACGACGCCGAGGAACGCGCGGGCCCGCCGTCTGCGAAGCCGGAAGCGCCGCACGTCCTGGGACGAGTGCTTCTCCGGCGCCGCGCCGTCCTCGGCGTACGGCACGAGCGAGGCCGACCGGTCACGTCTGCCTCGCTCGTCGTCACGTGCGTCGTGGACCGCCACGGACCGCGAGCCGCTCAGGCCGCGCAGTCGCGGCAGATCGGCTGACCGTTCTTCTCCGCAGCGAGCTGGGAGCGGTGGTGCACGAGGAAGCAGCTCATGCACGTGAACTCGTCCGCCTGCCGTGGCAGCACACGGACGGACAGCTCCTCGTTGGAGAGGTCCGCGCCGGGCAGCTCAAGCCCTTCGGCCTGCTCGAACTCGTCCACGTCGACATTCGACGCGGACTTGTCGTTCCTCCTGGCCTTGAGCTCTTCAAGGCTGTCCTCGTTGACATCGTCATCGGTCTTGCGTGGGGTGTCGTAATCCGTTGCCATGTCGCTCTCCCCCTCTGGGTGTCTGTGGTGTCTCCAGCGCACGTAACGCGTGAGAGGCCGGACTTGTGCCCGGCCCGAGGCGGAGATTTTGCCTCACATCAAGGTCTGTTACTCAATCGACACCCAACTGCACCCCTGAAGAGGTGATCACGTCGGCTGCCGAGGAGGACCATAAACGGTCCCCGGTCGCGCTGCGCACACGCCATCCCGGGTACTGCCCACGATCTCCACCTGCGGAAACCTGGATTTTCCGGGATTTCTTCCCGCCTACTGGGCGCGCTGTGCACACTATGGAAAATTCGTGTGTGTGATCGATCACAACGGTACCCGAAGTGTCCCGAGTGTCCGTAATTCTGCGCATTACGAACCTCATCGCGGCTACTCCTAGCCACCATTGCGCACTTCCTGTCACCCCCCGGTCTCGCCTGAACTCTTTTCCGCCAACTTCGCCACTCGCCCGCCCCGTCACGCACCGTCGTCACCGGCGCCTGACAGCGGCGGCCTCCGAAGGTGACCCCGTAAGCGGGGTGCGCCGCACTCATACCGGCAGCGCGACCCGCATCACCAGGCCGCCGTTCTCACGGGGCTGCGCGGACACCGTGCCCCCGTGCGCACGCGCCACGGACCGCACGATCGACAACCCGAGCCCGACCCCCTTGTCGCTGCCCGTCCGCTCTGTGCGAAGACGCCGGAAGGGCTCGAAGAGGTTGTCCACCTCATACGCGGGTACGACGGGCCCGGTGTTCTCGACGACCAGAACAGCCTGGCCCGGCTGGGCCTCCGTACTGACCGAGACCCATCCCCCCTCCCGCAGGTTGTAGCGCACGGCATTCTGCACCAGGTTCAGAGCGACGCGCTCCAGCAGGACCCCGTTGCCCTGCGCGTACGTGGGCTGGCGTACTCCCCGCATCTCGACGCCCTTGTTCTCCGCCTCGCCCCGCGTCTGCTCGACCGCCTGCGAGGCGACCTCCGCCAGGTCGATCGGCTTGCGGTCCACCAGCTCGTTCTCGCTCCTGGCGAGCAGCAGCAGGCCCTCCACCAGCTGCTCGCTGCGCTCGTTGGTGGCCAGCAGCGTCTTGCCCAGCTGCTGGAGCTCGGGGGACGCCTGCGGGTCGGCGAGCTGGACCTCCAACAGGGTGCGGTTGATCGCCAGCGGGGTGCGCAGCTCGTGCGAGGCGTTGGCCACGAAGCGCTGCTGCGCCGTGAAGGCCCGGTCCAGCCGGTCGAGCATGTCGTCGAAGGTGTCGGACAGCTCCTTCAGCTCGTCGTCCGGCCCCTCCAGCTCGATCCGCTTGTGCAGGTCGGAGCCGGCGACCTGGCGCGCCGTACGGGTGATGCGGCCGAGGGGCGACAGGACGCGGCCCGCCATCACATAGCCGAAGGCGAAGGCGGCGACGGCCAGGCCGAGCAGCGCCAGCAGCGAGCGGCGCAAGAGCCCGTCCAGCGCCATCCGGCGCTGCGCGTCGGCACAGGCCGACAGACGCTGCATGAAGACCTCGCTGGGCAGCGTCCCGGTCAGCCCGGGGCAGCGGTCGGATGTCGGCTGCGCGTTGCCGTTCAGGATGCGGAAGGGCAGCTGGCTGCTCTCGTCCAGCGCCTGCGCGGCGAGCAGATAGATGATCGTCAGCAGCACCATGCCCGCGATCAGGAACATGCCGCCGTACAGCAGCGTGAGCCGTATCCGGATGGTCGGGCGCAGCCAGGGATAGGAGCGCGGCGTCTCGCGGGGATCCCAGCTGGGTTTGGGCGGCGCGGGCTGCGGCTGTCCGTTGCCCGCACCTGTGCCCGTGCCCGTGGGGGAAGTGGAGGAGGCCATCGCCGGTCAGATCCGGTATCCGGCGCCGGGCACCGTGACGATCACCGCGGGCTCACCCAGCTTGCGGCGCAGCGTCATCACCGTGACACGCACGACATTGGTGAACGGGTCGGTGTTCTCGTCCCACGCCTTCTCCAGCAGCTGCTCCGCCGAGACGACGGTGCCCTCGCCACGCATGAGGACCTCCAGCACCGCGAACTCCTTGGGAGCGAGCTGGATGTCCTTGCCGTCCCTGGAGACTTCGCGGCGGTTGGGGTCCAGCCGGATGCCGGAGCGCTCAAGGACGGGCGGCAGCGCCGTGGTGGTGCGGCGGCCCAGGGCGCGGACCCTGGCGGTCAGCTCGGAGAAGGCGAAGGGCTTGGGCAGGTAGTCGTCAGCACCCAGCTCCAGGCCCTCCACCCGGTCGCTCACATCGCCGGAGGCGGTGAGCATCAGCACCCGGGTGGGCAGACCCAGCTCCACGATGCGGCGGCAGACGTCGTCGCCGTGGACGACGGGCAGGTCGCGGTCGAGCACGACGACGTCGTAGTCGTTGATGTCGATGCGCTCCTGGGCTGCCGCACCGTCGTAGACCACATCGACGGCCATGGCCTCCCGGCGGAGACCGGTCGCCACGGCATCGGCGAGCAACTGCTCGTCCTCGACGACGAGTACGCGCACGGCGCTGTTCCTTCCCTCGTGGGCAATGGGTGTGGGGATCGTGTGTGCTGGGTGACGACAGATGTGTCCTGCGTGACAGCTCCGCACTCCTCCGTGGACTCCATCCTGCCCCGAACATTGATAAATCGGCCGTAAGAGGCGAGGTGAGGGGCCCGGAGGGCGGGGAGTCACGGATTTTTCAAAGGGGTTGAGGTTTCTCTGAGGATCGCGTTGGGGAGGACGAGGACACCACCCGCGATCACGCCCTGTGCGCAGCGTGCCACAACGAGCCGCCGACGCAGTTCCAGGGACCACGCCGTGATCCGCATGTACCACCAACCCTCGGCACACCCCCGTGCCATCGACCCACGACGAGGGGGCACCATGGACGCGTTCACCGCCGGCATCCTGCAGCGCATACGGAGCACCGAGTCCGACCTGAACCACGCACGTGAGTCGGGCGACGACTTCCTCGTGGATGTCGAACAAGCCGAGCTGGAAGACCTGCGGCGCATCGCCGCCGAGCACGGCGTCGAGGTCGGCGCCACCTCCGGCTGCGTCTGACACTTCAGCAGCCCCGCACACACGGGAGGCGGCCCCGGAAGCAGTGCTTCCGGGGCCGCCTCCCGTGTGTGCGGACTCTGCGGACCCTTTCCGCCCGGCCCGGGGTCTCTTCCGCCGACCTTCACGGGCTCTTTCGCCGACGCGCTGTGCGCGGCTCTCCCGCCCGGGCGCACCCGGCGGCGCCTGGTTCAGTCGCGCCAGGCTCCCAGGCTCTCCAGCAGCGGCTGGAGCGTCTCGAAGACCCCCGGTGAGGCCGCGACGGTCAGGTCCCAGTCGGCGGGCAGCCCGGGCCGGCCGCCCGTGAGCGCGCCCGCCTCCCGGGCGATCACGTCACCGGCCGCCAGGTCCCAGGGGTGGAGCCCCCGCTCGTAGAACCCGTCGAGCCGGCCGCAGGCCACATCGCACAGGTCGATCGCCGCGGAGCCCGTACGGCGGATGTCCCGTACCCGCGGCAGCAGTTCCCGGGCCACGGCCGCCTGGGCCACCCGGCGCTCGGTGACATATCCGAAGCCCGTGCCGATCAGCGCCTGGTCCAGCGGCGGCGAGGGCCGGCACGCCAGGCGCCGCCCGTCCCGGTACGCGCCCTGTCCGAGGACCGCGTGCCAGGTCTCCCCGCGCGCCGGCGCCGCCACGACGCCCACGACGCGCTCGCCCAGATACTCGGCGGCGATCGAGACGGCCCAGTCGGGGCGGTCGTAGAGGTAGTTGACGGTGCCGTCCACCGGATCGATCACCCAGCGGACGCCCGAGCTGCCCTCGCTGGAGGCGCCCTCCTCACCGAGGAAGCCGTCGTCGGGGCGGTGGTCGGTCAGGAAACCGGTGATCAGCTTCTCCGAGGCGAGGTCCATCTCGGTGACCACGTCGATCGGGCTGGTCTTGGTCGCGGCGACCCCCAGATCGGCGGGGCGCCCGTCGCGCAGGAGGGTGCCCGCGCGGGCCGCGGCCTCCTGAGCGAGGGCGAGCAGCTCGGCCTTCAGGCTGTCGTCGGCGCTTGGGGACGCGCCCTGGGTCTGCTTCACGTGCGCTGCTCCTCGGTCCTCACTGGTGGGGGTGGTCGGCGCCGGCCGCAGCCGGCTTCGGTGCCCGCGCGGGGCAGCAGCCGACGGGACACACGTCGTGGCTGGGTCCCAGGGCGCCCAGGGCACAACGGGCGGGGTGCTCGGCCCGCTCGGCGGCGGCCCGCTCCAGCACCAGGTCCCGCACGGCGGCGGCGAAGCGCGGATCGGAGCCGACGGTCGGCGAGCGGCGCACCGGCAGGCCCAGCTCGGATGCCTTGGCGGTCGCCTCGGTGTCCAGGTCGTAGAGGACTTCCATGTGGTCGGAGACGAAGCCGATGGGCACCATCACGGCGCCCGGCGCGCCCTGCTTGTGCAGGTCCTCCAGGTGGTCGCAGATGTCGGGCTCCAGCCACGGCACCTGGGGCGGGCCGCTGCGCGACTGGTAGACGAGGCTCCAGGGGTGGGCCGTGCCGGTGCGCTCGCGTACCGCCTCGGCGATCAGCGCGGCCACGTCCAGATGCTGGGCGACATAGGCTCCGCCGTTGCCGTGCGCCTCGACGGGGCCCGAGGTGTCGGCCGCGGCCACGGGGATGGAATGGGTGGTGAAGGCCAGGTGGGCGCCCGCGCGGGCCTCTTGGGGGAGGTCGGCCAGCGAGGCGAGTACGCCCTCGGTCATGGGCTCGACGAAGCCCGGATGGTTGAAGTAGTGCCGCAGCTTGTCCACGCGAGGCGGGCGCAGCCCCTCGGCCTCCAGCGTGGCCAGCGACTCGGCCAGGTTCTCGCGGTACTGCCGGCAGCCGGAATAGGAGGCGTAGGCGCTGGTGGCCAGCACGAGGACGCGGCGGCGGCCGTCGCGGGTCATCTCGCGCAGGGTGTCAGTGAGATAGGGCGCCCAGTTGCGGTTGCCCCAGTAGACCGGCAGGCCGAGGCCGTGCCCGGCGAAGTCCTTACGGAGGGCGTCCAGCAGCGCGCGGTTCTGCGCGTTGATCGGACTGACCCCGCCGAAGAGGTAGTAGTGCTGCCCCACCTCTTCCAGGCGTTCTCGCGGGATTCCCCTCCCCCTGGTCACGTTCTCCAGGAACGGAACGACGTCGTCCGGCCCTTCTGGACCGCCGAAGGACAGCAGCAGGAGCGCGTCGTAGGGCGTCTGGACGGAGTCCGGCGCGGGGCCGGAGCGATCGGGGGGGAGTGCGTCGGACATACGTCGATCCTGCCATCCGGTGTGCCGTGAAAACGGACGCCCTCCCGCCCATAAGCTGTAGAGGCCACACCGTTCCTCGCTGGTGCCTCCGTGTTCTTACTGGTGCCTCCCCGTCCTTCACCGGCCCCCGGCCCCCGGCCCCCGGCCCCCGATCGGCAAGAGTTCCCGTTGGCCAGTCCTTACCGCGCGATCTTCGCCGCACCCGGAAGCAGAACCTTCTCGTCCGCCGGATTCCTCGGCCGTCTGCCGCTGTCCATGATGGGCATCAGCGTCGTCACGATGGTCTCCCAGCTCACGGGGCGCTACGGGCTGGCGGGCGCGCTCTCGGCCACCGTCGCGCTGTCCTCGGCGGTCTTCAGCCCGCAGATATCGCGACTCGTGGACCGCCACGGGCAGCGGCGGGTGATACGCCCCACCGCGCTGATCACGGTGACCGCGGTGGGCGGGCTGGTGGCGGCGGCGCGGGGCGGTGCGCCCGATCCGCTGCTGTTCCTGTTCGCGGCGGGCGCGGGCAGCATGCCGAGCGTCGGGTCGATGGTCAGGGCACGCTGGGCGCACCTCTACCGCGAGGAGCCTCGGCTGCTCCACTCTGCCTTCGCCTTCGAGTCGGTCGTCGACGAGTCCTGCTTCGTGTTCGGGCCGATCCTGGCCATCGGGCTGTCCACCGCGTGGTTCCCCGAGGCAGGCCCTCTGCTGGCGGCCGGATTCCTGCTCGTGGGCGTCCTGTGGCTGAGCGCCCAGCGCGCGACCGAGCCCGTGCCGCACCCGCGTGAGCAGCACAGTGGCGGCTCGGCGCTGCGCACCCCCGGTCTCCAGGTCCTGGTGGCGGCGTTCGCGTTCACCGGCGCGATCTTCGGCTCGGTCGACGTGGCGACCGTGGCCTTCGCCGAGGAGCGGGGCCACAAGGCGCTGGCCAGCGTGACGCTCGCGGTCTATGCGCTGGGCTCGGTGCTGGCGGGCGCCGTCTTCGGACTGCTGCGCCCGGCCGGACCGCCCGCGCGCAGATGGCTGGTGGGTGTCTGCGCGATGGCCGTGAGTATGATCCCTCTCCAACTGGTGGGGAACCTGCCGTCCCCGGCCGTGGCGCTCTTCATCGCGGGCATGACCATTGCCCCGACGATGGTCACCACGATGGCCCTCGTCGAACAGCTCGTCCCGCGCGCGAAGCTGACCGAGGGCATGACATGGACCAGCACGGGGCTGGCGGTCGGGGTGGCGCTGGGGTCGTCGGCCGCCGGCTGGGCGGTCGACTCTCTCGGCGCGGGCCGTGCCTACGGTGTGCCCGCTGCGGCGGGGGCGCTGGCGGCCCTGGTGGCGTTCCTCGGCTACCGCCGGCTGAGCCCTCGGCCGGTGCCGCGGCGAGAGGGGACGGTCGAGGATGGGCGTGCAGCCGACGAGCAGCCGGGCAGCAACGTGGCGTAACTGGGCGGGCAATGTGACGGCCTCCCCGGCCCGTACGGTCTCCCCCTCGACCACGGAGGGCCTCGCCGAGGTGGTGCGCCGCGCAGCCGCGGACGGGCTGAAGGTCAAGGCGGCGGGCACGGGCCACTCGTTCACGGCGGCGGCCGTCACGGACGGGGTGCTCATACGCCCCGACCGCCTGACGGGGGTCCGCTCGGTCGACCGTGCGGCGGGCTCGGTCACCGTCGCGGCCGGCACTCCGATGAAGGTCTTGAACGCCGCACTGGCCGCGCGGGGCCTGTCGCTGACGAACATGGGCGACATCATGGAGCAGACCGTCTCCGGGGCGGTCAGCACCGGCACCCATGGCACGGGCCGCGAGTCCGCCTCCATAGCGGCCCAGGTCAAGGGCCTGGAGCTGGTGCTGGCCGACGGCTCCGTCCAGCGGTGCTCGGCGGAGGGGACCGAGGAGGAGCGGGCGGTGTTCGCCGCCGCCCGGCTGGGTCTGGGCGCGCTGGGCGTCATCACGGAGCTCACCTTCGGCGTCGAGCCCGAGTTCCTGCTCACCGCGCGCGAGGAGCCGATGCCCTTCGACCGGGTCACCAGCGAGTTCGATCAACTGGTGACCGAGAACGAGCATTTCGAGTTCTACTGGTTCCCGCACACCGACGGCTGCAACACCAAGCGCAACAACCGCAGCGCAGGCCCGGCCCGCCCACTGCCCCGCGTACGCGGCTGGGTCGACGACGAGTTGCTGTCCAACGGCGTCTTCCAGGCCGCCTGCTCCCTGGGCAAGGCCGTGCCCGCGACGGTGCCCGGTGTCACCCGCGTGTCCAGCCGCGCCCTGTCGGCCCGTACGTACACCGACATCCCCTACCGGGTCTTCACCAGTCCCCGTCGGGTGCGCTTCGTGGAGATGGAGTACGCCGTCCCCCGCACGGCCCTGGTGGAGGCGCTGCGGGAGCTGAAGGCAATGGTGGAGCGGTCGCGCCTGCGGGTGAGCTTCCCGGTTGAGGTGCGCACGGCGCCCGCCGACGACATCCCGCTGTCCACGGCGAGCGGGCGCGAGACGGCGTATGTGGCGGTGCACATGTACCGGGGCACGCCCCACGAGGACTACTTCAGCGCGGTGGAGCGGATCATGACAGCGCACGCGGGCCGCCCGCACTGGGGAAAGCTGCACAGCCGGGACGCGGAGTACCTGTCCGGGGTGTACCCGCGCTTCGACGAGTTCACGGCGCTGCGCGACCGGCTCGACCCGGACCGGGTCTTCGGCAACGCCTACCTGCGGCGGGTACTGGGCGACTGAGCAGGGCGCCGGACCTCCCAGCCGACCGCGCGCGTACGCGGCGAGGGGCCGGACACCGCCTGTGGTGGGTGTCCGGCCCCTCGCCGCGTACGGCCCGCGTGGTCAGTCCTGCGGGGTCGCCCCCTGCTGGCGCTGCGGGAGCCGGTCGCTGCCGGCCCCGGCGCTCTTGCCGGGGTCGGTGCTGTCGCCGTCGTCCTGCCGGCTGTCGGATCCGTCCGGGTCCGAGCTGCTGTCGGTCTCGCCGCCGCCCTCGGTCGTACCGGGGTGCCGGGTGCTGCCGGGATCCGGGGTGGGCGTCGTCTCGGCGCCCTTGTCACCGGAGCCGGGCTCGCCCGTCCTGTCGCCGCTGCCGGATTGGCTCGGGTCGGCGGAGGGGCTGCCTGAGCCCTTCTGCCCGTCGCTCGAACCGCCGTCGCCGTCCTCGGACTGTCCCGGGTCGGGCGTGGTGGGCGTCGTGTCCGGGCCCGTGTTCCCCGAGGAGCCATGGCCGGGGAACACATCACTGATCGATGTGCCCTTGCCGCCGGAGACGTTGTGCCCGGAGACCAGCTCGTACACCGTTACGCCGCCGACCGAGAGCACGAAGACGACCAGCGCGGGCAGCAGCGTGCGCCGCCAGCCACGCCAGCGGGTGCCGTGTGTGGTGCCCTGCGTGAACTCCCCGTGCCCGGGCGGCTCCACCGCCTTTGGCCCCGCCGGGGCCTCGGCCCGCTCGACGGTGCCCAGCACGCGGGTGGCTTCGTCCTGCTCCGCCTCCCGTACGCCGGGCCGAGGGCCCTGCGCGCCGGGCAGCATCCTCGTGACCATGGAGGTGTCGAGCATCTGCACCTGGTCCAAAGAGCGCTGGCTCGTCGGGATGTCTGCCGGGGTGCCCGTGGGGACGGACTCAGGGCCGGCGGTGGGGATCAGCCGGGTGGCCCGGGTGCTGGTGTGCTGGGCCGCCTGGCCGCTCCCGTTGGTCCCGACCGGGGTGCCCCCGGTGGGATGAGCGGTGTGCTCGTTCGCCTGTGCTCCCCGGAGGGCCTGGGAAGCGTCCAGCCCGCCTTCGTCCTTCCAGCCGCCGGCCGGATCCTGGACGGAGACCTGCCGCGCCTTCGGCGGGACGGTGACTTCCTTGAGCTGCTCGCCGGTCCTGCTGAAGAAGTGCTGGAAGATCGGCCCCCCGCTGGTGGCGACGAGGCTGACCACACCCGCACCCAGGAAGGTGCCGTACACACCGAGCTGGCCGGCCGCGAAAGCGGCGACGACCGCGGCGACGGCGCTTCCCAACACCTGAGCCACGCTCAGGTCAAGACTCTTGCGCTTCTTGTTCCCTTCCTCGTTGTGATCTTGGTGCTCGGGTATGTCCTTCTTATCCATCTACCGCCCTTGATCGCACACTCCCACCACTGTGCACGAATAAGAGACTTTTCAGTGAAGGCGAAGGTTCCGCTTCGGGTGGTTCTGTGAGGATTACCACCCCCATAACCAGGCGAAATGGACCCTTGGGGCGTCAACTCCCTTACTCCGGAGCAACTTCGGCAGCGCGGCTGTCCACCCGGGTGGCACTAATGGAGTAGTGTGACGAGCCCTGGTCTCGGTTCTGACCCGGCGCAGGCTGCTCACGGTGACCACCCTGGTCACGGTGCGTTGTGAGGAGGTAACCGTGCCATAACGGCGGTTCTCGGCAGTGATGAACACTGCTCGGATCCCCGAGGAAGTCGGCAAGGTTGTGGCAGGCTGCACCCGGGCAGGCCACACTCGTCTAGCGGGAGCAGCGACGCACGTGACGTCGGCAGGCACCACCCGGGAGGTCCCCATGCCCGAACTGCGTGTCGTGGCCGTCAGCAACGACGGCACACGACTGGTGCTCAAAGCTGCCGACAGCACGGAATACACGCTTCCGATCGACGAGCGTCTCCGCGCCGCTGTCCGGAACGACCGCGCGCGGCTGGGCCAGATCGAGATCGAAGTGGAAAGCCACCTGCGGCCTCGCGACATCCAGGCGCGTATAAGGTCCGGTGCCTCCGCCGAGGAGGTCGCCTCTCTCGCGGGCATCCCGGTCGACCGCGTACGCCGCTTCGAGGGCCCCGTGCTCGCCGAGCGCGCCTTCATGGCCGAGCGCGCCCGCAAGACGCCGGTGCGCCGCCCCGGTGAGAACGCCGGGCCGCAGCTCGGTGAAGCCGTCAGCGAGCGGCTGCTGCTGCGCGGCGCCGACAAGGAGTCGGTGCACTGGGACTCGTGGCGCCGGGACGACGGCACCTGGGAGGTGCTGCTCGCCTACCGCGTCGCCGCCCAGCCGCACTCGGCGACCTGGACCTACGACCCGCCACGCCGTCTGGTGCAGGCGGTGGACGACGAGGCCAGGGCGCTGATCGGCGAGACCGACGACACTCCGGAGCCCAGCTTCCCGTTCGTCCCCCGTATCGCGCGGCTGCCGCGCGACCGGGGCGAGCGCGAACGCACCGGGCGGCCCGAGCTGGAGCCCGCGGGACTTTCGCCCGCTCCCGGCGACGAGGACGACCGGATGCGCGGCGACGGCAGCGGCGAGCCGGATTCCCTCACCAGCCTGCTGGAGGCCGTGCCGAGCTTCCGCGGCGACATGGTCGTCCCCGACCCGAAGCCGCAGCCTGCCCCGGCCGCCGAGGCGGAGACCGCCGCGGCCCCCGTGGAGCAGGAGGAGGCCGAGTCGGCGAGCGGCGAGCCGGAGGAGGAGCAGGAGGCCATCGAGCCGCCGGCCCCGGCAGCCAGCGCGGGTTCCGCGTACGCCGATGTGCTCATGCCCCGCTCGGTCGGCGCGCACCGCGACCGGCTCAAGGGCAACACCGACCGCCAGGCGGAGGCGGACGGCGTCCGCCCGGGGCGGCGCGCTGCGGTGCCGAGCTGGGACGAGATCGTCTTCGGCACCCGCCGGAAGAAGGACTAAGGGCGTCACCACACGACCGGCGCCGGACCGTTCCGCCAGAAGGAACGGTCCGGCGTGGCCGTACGCGCCCCGTGGGCTGCCGGGGGCTGTCCGCTCAGCCGCGCTCGGCTCCGGTGGCCACCGGGCGGGAGCCGTCGGCCGTCCACTCGCTCCAGGACCCGACGTAGAGCGCGGCGTCGATACCGGCGATGGCCAGCGCCAGCACCTCGTGCGCCGCGGAGACGCCGGAGCCGCAGTAGACCCCGACTTCCGTCTCGGGCCCTGCTCCCAGCGCCTCGAAGCGGCCGGCGAGCGCCTCCCGGGAGCGAAAGGTCCCGGCGTCCGTGACGTTCTCCGTCGTCGGGGCCGAGACGGCGCCCGGGATGTGCCCGGCCACCGGGTCGAGCGGCTCCACCTCGCCCCGGTAGCGCTCGGCGGCGCGGGCGTCCATCAGCAGTCCGCGCCGGGCCAGGGAGGCCGCCTCATCGGCGTCCAGCATCGGCAGCCCGCCGGGCGAGGGGCGGAAGTCGCCCTCGGCGGGCTCGGGGATATCGGTGCTGAGCGGCAGCGCGCCGCCCTCGCTCCCCCGCGCCTCCTGGCCCGGGGCTGTCGCGGCCTGCCACGCCTCCAGACCGCCGTCCAGGACCCGTACGTCCGGATGCCCGGCCCAGCGCAGCATCCACCAGCAGCGCGCGGCGGCCCAGCCGCCGCCCATGCCCCCGCCGTCGTAGACGACCACGGGGCGGTCGGCCGAGACTCCGGCGCGGCGCATGGCCGCGCCGAACACCTCGACCGGCGGCAGCGGGTGGCGGCCCGTACCGGGCTGCGGAGGGCCCGCCAGTTCGCTCTCCAGGTCGATGTAAACGGCGCCCGGCAGATGGCCCTTGCGATAGGCGGGCAGTCCGGGCGGATCACCTGGCTTGTAACGCACGTCGAGCAGGACGGGGGCGGAGCCCGCCGTGATGTCGCCCGCGAGTTCGGGTACGGAGATGATGGGAGTCATGGCGCCATCTTCGCGCAGCCGCGTCATCCCCGGGACCCGGGACCGCACGCCCCATGGCGGCTCGCGGAACGACAGCACACGGATCGGGGATCCTCGGGTCCGAAGCGGAGAGAAAGCGGCGCGGCCGGGGAGCGCCGCACGACAGGTGGTGCAAGCATGCGCACTGGCGAGAAGTCACGGAGCCGCGGCAAGGACGCCGGGGCACTTCCACCGCACGACCGCATCGATGATGGTCTCAAGGAGCGAAGCAGATGACCGAGCAAGCGACTCGGCTACGTCACACACCCGGCTCGCCCGCCTGGGCGAGCCTCATGGCGCATGGGCTGGACGCCGGCAAGGAGTTCTACGGGGAGTTGTTCGGCTGGGAGTTCCGCGCCGGCCCCCAGCAGTTGGGCCCGTATGTGCGCGCTGTCGCACACGGCCACGAGGTCGCCGGGCTGGGCAGGAAGGCGGGCGGCAGGCAACTCCCCGTCGCCTGGCTGCCGTACATGGCCACCGACGACGCCGACGAGACGGCCGCCCGGCTTCGCGAGTACGGCGGGACGGTGGCTGTAGGGCCTCTGGACGCGGAGACGGCGGGGCGTATGGCGATCGCCTCCGACCCGCACGGTGCGGTCTTCGGAGTGTGGCAGGACGCCCACTACCCGGGCCTGGGCACCGCTCCGGTGGGAACGTCGGGCGCCCCGGTCTGGTTCGAACTGGTCACCAAAGAGACGACGACGGTGGTGAAGTTCTACCAGTCGGTGTTCGGCTACGAGGCACACGCCGTGGAGGGGCCGGGCTTCGACTATCTGACCCTCTACGCGGAGGGGGTACCCGTGGCGGGGATCTTGGGGGTCGGTGAATCGCTGCCCCGTGACCGGGGGCCGCACTGGCGCACCTACTTCGCGGTGGACGACCCCGATGCCGCGGCGCGGCGCGCCACCGAGCTGGGCGGGCACGTGGTGCGCGAGCCTTCCGACTCACCCTACGGAAGGGTGGCGACCGTCGCGGACCTGGAGGGTGCGCACTTCAGTGTGATCCGGCCGGCCGAAGCGGATCGCTGAGCCCCGTAGCCTGATGCCGGACCGTCCCGCGTCCGGATGCGGGAGGCGCGGCGGGCGGCTGGGGCATGTCGACCGGCAGCACGTCGGGAGACAGCGCGCCGGCGCCCGCCGAGGCCGCGGTCAGCCGCCGCCGGTGATGGCGCCTGCACAGCACCTCGTACCCCACCTCGCCGCTGGGCTCCCCCACATCGCCGACGACGACCTGCGCGCCCTCGACGACCATGCGGCCACCGACCGTACGCGCGTTGTGCGTGGCGCGGGACCCGCACCAGCAAAGCGCCTCGACCTGGAGGGTCTCCATGCGGTCCGCCAGCTCCATCAGCCGCTGGGAGCCGGGGAAGAGGCGGGTGCGGAAGTCGGTGGCGATGCCGAACGCGAAGACGTCGATGCCCAGTTCGTCGACGACCCTGGCCAGCTGTTCGACCTGGTCGGGCGAGAGGAACTGGGCCTCGTCCACGATCACGTAGTCGGTGCGTCCGCCCGCGGTGAGGTGACGGACCAGGTGGGCCTGGAAGTTGAGGTCCTCGGCCACCTCGACGGCCTCGGCGACCAGCCCGAGCCGGGAGGAGAGCCGGCCTTGGCCCGCCCGGTCGTCGCGGGTGAAGATCATGCCCTGGAGGCCGCGGGCCGAGCGGTTGTGCTCGATCTGTAGCGCGAGCGTGCTCTTTCCGCAGTCCATCGTTCCGGAGAAGAACACCAGCTCTGGCATGGCGTGTTCGGCCTTTCTGACGTGCGGGCGTGTGGGGACGCGGGCGGTACGGGGCTCTGCGGCCACGGTGGGGGACGGCCGTCGGAGCCCGCCGTCGGGCAGCGGCCGTCGGGGCCTCCCAGCAGGTGGGCCTTCCCCGGCGGACGGGGCCTCAAGCGGGCCTTCAGGTGCGGACCTCCAGAAGCGGAACGAGCTGTTCGGCGGCAGTCGCCGAGCCGTGCATCCCGATCAGCTGGGACTCCTTGGGCTCACGGCGGGTGGCCACCACGGCGACATCGTCGCGCATCGCCGCGATGACGTCACCGAGCCTGCCGCGCACCCGGGGCTCGACGCCCGGCCCGAACCAACCCAGCGCGAGGGCCTCTTCGCGGGTGGCCACCCAGGCCTGGTCGGCCAGGACCTCGCGCCAGACGGCGTGCACATCGCCGGCGGCACCCGGTACGGCGTAGACGTGCCGCATCCGGCCCTCGCCGCCGAGCTGGGCGACGCCCGCACTCAGCTCCCAGTCCTCGTCGAAGTCGATCCGGGCCTCGGGCCGCTCGGGAATGTCGACCATGCCGTGATCCGCGGTGATGTAGAGCGCGGAGCGGGGCGGCAGCTGCTCGGCCAGCCGCTGCGCGAGCCGGTCCACGTACATCAGCTGACCGCGCCAGGCGTCCGAGTCCATGCCGTAGCGGTGACCGTTGCCGTCCAGCTCGGCGAAGTAGGTGTAGACGAGCGAGCGGTCCCCGGCGGACAGGCGTTCGGCCGCCAGGTCCATGCGGTCCTCGGCGGACGGGCGGCCCAGGAACGTGCCGCCGGACAGGGCGATCTTGGTGAGCGGGGTGTGTTCGAAGTGCGGGGCCGTCACCTGGCAGGTGGCCACGCCCGCCGCGTCCGCGTGCTGGAAGACGGTGGGGTACGGCTGCCACACGTGCGGGTCGGTCCACGGCTGCCAGCGCAGCTGGTTCATCAGGCGGCCGGTGGCCGGGTCCAGCGCGGTGTATCCGGGCAGCCCGTGCTCGCCCGGCACTCGGCCCGTGCCGACGGAGGCGAGTGAGGTGGCCGTGGTGGAGGGGAAGCCCGAGGTGATCGGCTCGCCCGTGCCCGCGCCCGAAGTCGGCAGCAGCGAGGTGAGGAACGGCGCCTCGTCCGGGTGGGCCTTGATCGCCTCCCAGCCCATGCCGTCCACCAGGAAGACACAGGCCCGGTCGGCGGGCCGGACGGGGATGGCCGCCGTCATGCCGGGGACACCGAGGCCCGCGGCGATGGAGGGCAGCAGGTCGGCAAGGGAGCCGGTGCCGTAGCGGGGGACGGGTGCCGTGCGCGGGTCGAGCGGGGCGTCGTCGTACGCGGCGGCATACGGAACAGCGCCGTTCGACGCGGTGTGGGGGTGTCTGCCGGGGTCCGGGAGCGGAGCCGTGGGCGGGCGCGGAGCCGTGCGGTGCGGGTGCGGGTGCGGGTGCGGGAGACCCTCTCGGGTCACTGCGGGGGCCCGACACGGGTGGTGCCCGCGGTGGCCTCGGAGAGGGCCTGCGCGAAGGCGAGAGTCTGACGGACGGTGTCGGGTCCGTCGCCCGCCTCGCTGACGCGGAGCGAGAGGTCGTCGGCCGTGGAGGAGCCCGTATAGCCGTGATCCGCCTCGCAGTTGGGATCACCGCAGGTCGCGGGCTCCATGTCGAGACGGGAGACGGCGCCCCAGCCGATGGTCAGGACGACCTCGCGGGGCAGGGTGCCGGGGGTGTACGACTCGGGGTTGGCCACGACACGGGAGAGCACGACCGAGGAGATGCGCTCCAGCTTCACGGACTCGGTGGAGGTGGTGGCATAGGGCGAGGGCGAGGTGCCGTCGGCCGCCTGCTCGTCGGTGTGACTGACCAGGAAGCGCGTGCGGGTCAGCACGAGGACCGTGACATGGCGACGGACCTCGTTCGAATCGAACGTCGTCTCCTGGTGCACGAGGTAGGAGGCCACGGGCTCCCCGCCCACCGAGGCTTCCACAGCCTCGGCCACGAGGGCCGGGTAATAGCCACTACGCTCGATCGCCTCGCGCAGCCCCTGGGTCGTCGTACCGGTCTTCGCCATAACAGCCATCCTAAAGGCCCGGGTGCCGACACATCCCCGGCCCGCCCCGCTCCATGCGCCCCGCGCCCGGAGTCAGTACGCCGGGAGCCTGCGCGCCCCCAGGTCGGGGCGCCGCCCGGGGTCGGCCGCACGGACCGAAGCGCTCAGCACGGTCACACCTCGCGGCGCGACGACCACCGGGTCCAGTTCGACGGCGACCACCTCCGGATGGTCGTCCATCAGCAGCGAGACACGCAGCAGCACCTCCTCCAGCGCCGCCATGTCCGAGGGCTCGGCGCCCCGCCATCCGAACAGCAGGGGCGCGGACCGGATCGCGCGGACCAGACCGGCGGCCTCCTTGTCGGTGACCGGGACCAGCCGGTGCGCGGTGTCGCCCAGCAGCTCGGAGGGGGTTCCGGCGAGCCCGAAGGAGAGCACGGCGCCGATGGCCGGGTCCAGGGTGCCTCTGATGACGGTGCCGACGCCGCGCGGCGCCATCGACTGCACCACGGGCCGCAGCTCCTCGGGAGCGCCGAGCGCGGCCGTCAGCTCGCCGTAGGCGCGGCGCAATCCGGTCTCCCCCGCGATGTCCAGCCGCACGCCGCCGAGGTCGGCCCGGTGCCGCAGATGGGACGCTGTGGTCTTGAGCGCGACCGGGTAGCCCAAGGTCCGCGCCGCTTCGGCGGCCGTGTCGGCGTCCGGAGCCGGGAGGGTGGGCTGGACGGCGATGCCGTAGCAGCCCAGCAGCCGAGCGGTGTCCTGGTCGGTGAGGGCCTGGCTGCGGGCGGGCACGTCCGTGACGCGGGCGAGGAGGCTCGCCGCCGCTGCCTCGTCCACCTCGAACTCGGGCACCTTGCCCGGAGCGCCGGCCTCGGCGCGCCAGCGGGCGTAGCGCACCGCCTCGGCCAGCGCGTGGGAGGCCCGCTCGGGGGTGGGGTAGGAGGGCAGCCCGCGCGCCGCGAGTGCCGCCTCCAGCCCCTCCATGGCGAGGTGGACGACGGCGACGGGCTTGCCTCCGGCGGCCTCCGTCGCCTGCTGGAGCGCGTCGGCGAGGGTCTCGACGTAGCCCTGCGGCGGGTCGGCCGCGTCGTGGGTGGGCGCGGTGCCCGGCAGTTCGGCGGGGACCGCCGGGATGACGGTGACCAGGACGGCGTCGGTTCCGGGGTCCGCGAGCGCTTCGCCGAGCGCCGTGCCGAAGTGGCCGGGCCCGGCCGTCCCGGGGAGCGCGACGACCGGCCGGGGGCGCAGCCCGTCGTTGAGGCAGGCGTCGTAGGTGAGCAGGCTGAGCGCGTCGGTGTTGCCGACGATGCCGACGCGTGGCCCGGCCGGGGCGGGCTGCCCCGCGAGCAGGAGACCGGTGTCCAGCAGTTCGGTGAAGGTGTCGACCATGAGGACCCCCGCCTGGCGCAGGAGGGCGTAGACGGTGGCGTCCGGGGCGCGGGAGGCGGGTGCGGCGTGGCCGGGCGGGGGCGCGCTGCCGCGCTGGCGGGCTCCCTTGACGACGACGACCGGCTTGCGCGCGGCCGTGCGCCTGGCGAGCCGGGTGAACTTGCGCGGGTTGCCGATGGATTCGAGGTACATCAGCACGACGTCGGTGTCCGGATCCTCGTCCCAGTGCTGGAGCAGGTCGTTGCCGGAGACGTCGGCGCGGTTGCCGGCGGAGACGAAGGAGGAGGGCCCGATGCCACGCCGGTCGAGCCCGTCGAGCAGGGTGATGCCGATGGCGCCCGACTGGGTGAAGACTCCGGTGCGGCCCCGTGCGGGCATCCGGATGGAGGGAGTCGCGTTGAGCCGCACGTCCGGGCCGGTGTTGATCAGGCCGAGCGCGTTCGGGCCCACCAGGCGCATCCCGTAGGAGCGGGCCAGGCGCACCAGCTCGCGCTGTTCGTCGCGGCCGAAGCCGTCGGAGAGGACGACGAGGCCCTGCACGGCGGCCTCGCCGCACTCGGCGACGACGGAGGAAAGGCCCTCGGCGGGAACGGCGACGACGGCGAGGTCGATGTGCTCGGGGATCTCCCCCACAGAGCGGTAGGCGGGCACTCCCGCGAGCTCGGCGGCGCTCTCGGGCCCGGTGCCGGTGGGGCTGCCCGGCAGCTCACGGTTGACCGCGTACACGCCTCCGGTGAAGCCTCCGGCGCGCAGGCTCTCCAGCACGGTCCGTCCGGCGCCGCCGGGGGTGCGGCTGGCGCCGACGACGGCGACGGAGCCGGGGGCCAGCAGCCGGGCGACGGAGCGGGCCTCGGCACGCTGTTCGCGGGCCCGCATGACGGCCAGGGAGCGCTCGGTGGGTTCGAGGTCGAGGGTGAGGTGGACGGAGCCGTCCTCGAAGCTGCGCTTCTGCGAGTATCCGGCGTCCGTGAACACCTTGATCATCTTGGTGTTGGCGGGCAGCACCTCGGCGGCGAAGCGGCGGATGCCGCGCTCGCGGGCCACGGCGCCGATGTGTTCGAGGAGCGCGGAGGCCACTCCCCTGCCCTGCTGGTCATCCCGGACGAGGAAGGCGACCTCGGCCTCGTCGGCCGGCTCGGCCGCCGGTCTGCCGAGTTCGTCGATGCGGTCGTAGCGGACGGTGGCGATGAACTCACCGCCCACGGTCGCGGCGAGGCCCACGCGGTCGACATAGTCGTGGTGGGTGAAGCGCCTCACGTCCTTGTCGGACAGCCGGGGGTAGGGGGCGAAGAAGCGGTAGTACTTGGACTCGTCCGAGACCTGCTCGTAGAAGCTGACGAGCCGCTCAGCGTCGTCCGGCGTGATGGGCCGGACCCTGGCCGTCCCGCCGTCGCGCAGGACGACATCGGCTTCCCAGTGGGCCGGGTAGGCGCGCTCCTCGGGGCTCGGCATGGGGTCAGCGTACGGCGGTGGGGGCCACGGCGGCGGTCCGGCGGCAACGTATCGTCGCATCTTGGGATCGCCGGATATGCCGGACGGCACCGCGGAATGATGCACTCCGGTCACCGTGCGAGACTGACCTAGAACAACGTTTCGAATCGAAGGGCAACATCATGGTTGAGCGCCGCGTCACCATCGGCTGGGCCGAGGGGCTGCACGCCCGCCCCGCCTCGATCTTCGTCCGTGCCGCATCGGCAGCCGGGGTCCCCGTCACCATCCAGAAGGGCGACGGCAGCCCGGTGAACGCGGCCTCCATGCTGGGCGTGCTCGGCCTGGGCGCCGAGGGCGGCGAGGAGGTCGTCCTGGCCTCGGAGGCGGACGACGCCGCAGAGGCTCTCGACCGTCTGGCCAAGCTGGTCTCGGAGGGCCTGGAGGAGCTTCCGGAGACCGTCTGAGCCATCACGGCGGACAGCACACAACGGATCAGCCCCCGGTCATGGTGACCGGGGGCTGATCCGTATGCGGTGTCCGGATGGCGCGTGCGCCATGCGCCGTCCGGATGGTGCGTGCGCGGCGTGGAGCGCCTGAGTCTCAGACCTTGAGGCCGTGACTGCGCAGGTAGGCGATCGGGTCCATGTCCGAACCGTAGTCGGGGCCGGAGCGGGCCTCGAAGTGCAGGTGCGGGCCGGAGGAGTTGCCCGTGGAGCCGGACAGCGCGATCTGCTGGCCCGCGGTGACGGTCTGGCCGACCGAGACGCTCATCGAGTTGAGGTGGCCGTACTGCGTGTACGTGCCGTCCTTGTGCTTGATCACGATGTTGTTGCCGTACGCGCCGCCGTTGCCGGCCTCCACGACCTCGCCTGCCGCGACGGACTTGACCCGGGTGTTCATGCCCGCGTGGAAGTCGATGCCGGTGTGGCTGCCGGAGGACCACATGCCGCCGCCGGTCTTGTATCCGGTGGAGACGTGGGAGCCGTCGACCGGGAGGACGTAACCGCTCAGCTTGGCGCGCTTCGCGTCGGCGGCGCGAGCCGCCTTGGCCTTCTCGGCGCGGTCCTTCTTGGCCTTCTCGGCCGCGGCCTTGCGCTTGGCCTCGTCCGCCTTCTTCTTGGCCTCCAGCTTGGCCTTGGCCGCCGCTTCCTTGGACTGGGCCTCGGCCTGAGCCTTCTCGGCCTCGATGACCTGGGTGTGCGCCTGCTGGTCCAGGGTCTCGGAGAGCCGGCCGCTCACGCCGAAGGCGTCGTTGAAGCCGGTCTCGTGAACGCGGTTCTGCTCGCCGCTCGAAGCGAAGGCCGGGGAGGCGAGCGTTCCGACGACGCCGACGGTGGCGAGCCCGGCTATGCCTGCGGCTCCGGCACCGGCCCTGCGGGCCTTGCTGGGGCGTCGGTGCTTCCCGGTGGGACGGGTGGGACTGGTGAACGCCATAGAGAGGCGCACTCCTTTCCTTCCTTCTCGCCTACCGGGTTAGCTGACGGGTTCGGAGCAGGAAGGTCTCCTACGGGCTGCCTCTGGCGAGGCGGTCCGATTCACCCCAGGGACTGCGTTGGGTCCCCGGCTCCCCTCGGCTTGCGCCTCGGGAACTCGGCGATCACTGTGCGTCGGCCGCGGGCGCGGTCACTTCTGACGAACAGCGGCAATGACGCTAAACGGGGCCACTTCTGAGCGGCAAACGAATCCCTGTGTTTGTCGCGCACGCCACACCCCGTATCGCCATGTCCGGGTGAGAAGCGGACATTTGGCGGGCCCCGGAAGGGGACGTTCCTCTCACGCCGCCCCCCTCCGGCCCTCGTTCCGGCCCCGCCTGGCGGCCAACGGTCGAAGAGCCCGCCGTCCTCGCTCAGGAGCCCGTGACGACCTTCACCTCTCCGATCCCCAACTCGCGCACCGGGTCCGCGATCTGGGAGGCGTCACCGACCAGCACGGTCACCAGACGGTCGGCCGGGAAGGCGCTGACGGCCGCGGCCGTCGCCTCCACCGTGCCCGCCTCGGCGAGCCGTGCGTAGAGGCGGCCCTGGAAGTCGTCGGGCAGAAACTGCTCGACCTGGTCGGCCAGCGTCCCGGCGACGGCGTCCGACGTCTCGAAGCGCAGCGGGGCGACGCCCACCAGGTTGCGCACGGCCACGTCGCGCTCCTCGTCCGTGAGGCCCTCGGCGGCCAGGACGCGCAGCACCTGCCACAGGTCGGCCAGCGCCGGGCCCGTGACGTCCGTGGCGACCGAGCCGCTGATGGCCAGCAGCGCGGCGCCCGTACCCTCCGCCGAGGACCGCAGCACCTGCCCGAAGGCCCGCACGCCGTAGGTGTAGCCCTTCTCCTCGCGCAGCACGCGGTCCAGCCGCGAGGTGAGGGTGCCGCCCAGGCAGTAGACCCCGAGAAGCTGTGCGGGCCACACGCTGTCGTGCCGGTCGGGGCCGATGCGGCCGATCAGCACCTGGGTCTGCACGGCGCCGGGCCGGTCGACGATGACGACGCGTCCGCTGTCGTCGGCCGAGATGGACGGCATCGGGCGGGCCTCGGCCGCCGTACCCGTCCAGGCGCCCAGGGTGTCGGCGAGCGCCGCGTCCAGGTCCACCCCCTCCAGATCGCCCACCACGACGGCGGTGGCCGTCGCGGGGCGCACGTGGGCCTCGTAGAAGGCGCGCACGGCCGCCGCGTCGATGCGCCGCACCGTCTCCTCCGTGCCCTGCCGGGGGCGGGACATCCGGGACTCGGCGGGGAACAGCTCGCGCGACAGCTCCTTGGCGGCACGCCTGGCGGGGTTGGC
This sequence comes from Streptomyces sp. NBC_01775, assembly GCF_035917675.1. Taxonomy (NCBI): domain Bacteria; kingdom Bacillati; phylum Actinomycetota; class Actinomycetes; order Kitasatosporales; family Streptomycetaceae; genus Streptomyces; species Streptomyces sp. NBC_01775. The sequence goes on from NZ_CP109104.1 coordinate 2,504,531, forward strand.
CAGCTCGTGCGGGATCTCGTCCAGCCTGTTGGCGACGAGGCGTTCGACCTCGCCGTCGGGGAAGGCGGGAGCGCGCAGCGCGTCGGCCAGCAGGCCCAGCCCCTTGGGCAGCCGGGAGACCGGGACCTCCAGGGAGACGCGCACGCCCGGATGGTCGGCATGCGAGTCGAGCGTGGCACCGCAGCGCTCCAGCTCGGCGGCGAACTCCTCCGCGTCGTGCTTGTCCGTGCCCTCGTTGAGCGCCCGGGCCATGATCGTGGCGACCCCGTCCAGGCCCTCGGGCTCGGCGTCCAGCGGCGCCGGGAGGTTGACCTCGACGGCGACGATCTCCTGGCCGGGGCGGTGGCAGCGCAGCACTGTCAGCCCGTTGGCCAGGGTGCCGCGCTCGGGCGTGGGGAAGGCCCACGGCTTGGGGGTGCCGCTCTGGGGCTGGGGGTGGAATTCCATGGTGGGTGCCGCGGTGCCCGCGCCCGCTCCGGTGTCGCTCACTGACCGGTCTCCTCGTTGTCGTTCTCCACGTGCGCCGCGTTCGCGTCCTGCGCCGTGCTCTCGCCGTCCTCCGCGTGCTCGCCGGCCTCGACCGGCTCGTAGACGAGCACCGCGCGGTTGTCCGGACGCAGCCGCTGCGCCGCGACGGCGCGCACCTCTTCACGGCTGACCTCCAGGACGCGCCCGACGGCCGTCAGCGCGAGCTGCGGGTCTCCGAACAGCACGGCGAACCGGCACAGTTCATCGGCGCGCCCGGCGACCGTGGCGAGCCTGTCGAGCCACTCGCGCTCCAACTGGGCCTGCGCGCGCTCCATCTCCTCCTCGGTCGGCCCCTCCTCGGCGAAGCGGCGCAGCTCGTCGTCGACGGCGGCCTGGATGTCGGCGACCTCCGCACCACCGGATGCCTTGACGTCCAGCCATCCGAGCGAAGGGGCACCGGCGAGGCGCAGCATCCCGAACCCGGCGGCGACGGCGGTGCGGTCGTGCCTCACCAGGCGGGCGTAGAGCCGCGAGGACTCACCGCCGCCCAGCGCGGTCAGCGCCAGGTCGGCGGCGTCGGCCTCGCGGGTGCCGTCGTGCGGCAGGCGGTAGGCGGCCATGAGCGCGCGTGAGGGCACCTCCTCCTCGACGACCTGGCGCTCCTCCTCGCCCATGACGTCCGAAAGGGAGCCGTCGCGCGGGGGGTGCTTGCCCTCGTGTCCGGGGATCGAGCCGAAGTACTTCTCGACCCAGGCGAGCGTCTGCTCCGGGTCGATGTCCCCGACGATGGCGAGCACGGCGTTGTTGGGCGCGTAGTACGTACGGAAGAACTCGCGGGCGTCGTCCAGAGAGGCCGCGTCCAGGTCGGCCATCGAGCCGATGGGCGTGTGGTGGTAGGGGTGGCCCTCGGGGAAGACCATGGCGGTCATCCGCTCGAACGCGGTGCCGTACGGGACGTTGTCGTAGCGCTGGCGGCGCTCGTTCTTGACCACGTCGCGCTGGTTTTCCATCGACTCCTCGTCCAGCGCCGACAGCAGCGAGCCCATCCGGTCGGCCTCCAGCCAGAGCGCCAGCTCCAGCTCGTGGGTCGGCATGGTCTCGAAGTAGTTGGTGCGCTCGAAGCTCGTGGTGCCGTTGAGGGAGCCGCCCGCACCCTGCACCAGCTCGAAGTGCCCGTTGCCCTTCACCTGGGCCGAGCCCTGGAACATCAGGTGCTCGAAGAGGTGCGCGAGGCCGGTGCGGCCCTTCACCTCGTGGCGGGAGCCGACGTCGTACCAGAGGCAGACAGCTGCGACCGGGGTCAGATGATCCTCGGAAAGCACCACACGGAGGCCGTTGGCCAGCCGGTGCTCCGTCGCTGTCAGCCCACCGGTGGCCGGCGGGGGCGTGGCCGTGTGACCCATGGGCGTGGAGTCCCTTCGATCGCGGGAGTTTCCCGGCAGGGCGCCGGGAACTGCGGGGACCGCCTGCGCACCGCGGGCGGCAGACGGCCCTGTCACTGTATGCAACCACGCCGACAACGTGCGAAGTTCCCGTACGGTCTACCTCGCGCGGCCTGTGTACGCCGGGTCGGGGGGCCGCTTGTCAGTGCGGCGGTCCACAATGGTCCGCGTCACAGCTGTGACAGACGAAGCACGGCACGAAGCATGAGCACGAAGCACGCGCACAGGACAGCAAGCACGCAGCGCACACGAAGCACGCGCGCATACGAAAGCACGCAGCGAAGCAGCACGAAGCATCGAAGGAGCCGCAGCCGCGATGGCCCGCCGCAGTAAGAGCCGTACGCCCGGGACGACGCCCGGAGAGGACTTCGAGGAGCGCATCCTCGACATCGACGTCGTCGACGAGATGCAGGGCTCCTATCTGGAGTACGCGTACTCGGTGATCTATTCGCGCGCGCTTCCCGACGCCCGCGACGGGATGAAGCCCGTGCAGCGCCGGATCCTCTACCAGATGCACGAGATGGGCCTGCGCCCCGACCGCTCGTACGTGAAGTGCGCGCGCGTGGTCGGCGAGGTGATGGGAAAGCTCCACCCGCACGGTGACTCCCCCATCTACGACGCGCTGGTGCGCATGGCGCAGGGCTTCTCCATGCGTCTGCCGCTCGTCGACGGACACGGCAACTTCGGCTCGTTGGGCAACGACGACCCTCCGGCCGCGATGCGCTACACGGAGTGCAGGTCGGCCCCCGCAGCCGGGCTGATGGTCGAGTCGATCGACGAGGAGACCGTCGATTTCGGCGCCAACTACGACGGCAGCGAGGAAGAGCCGGTCACCTTGCCGGCCGCCTACCCCAACCTCCTGGTCAACGGCTCGTCGGGCATCGCCGTCGGCATGGCGACGAACATGGCGCCGCACAACCTCTCCGAGGTCATCGCCGCGGCCCGCCATCTGATCAAGCATCCGGGCGCCGACCTGGAAACCCTGATGGGCTTCATCCCCGGCCCCGACCTGCCGACCGGCGGCAAGATCGTCGGTCTGGAGGGCATCAAGGACGCCTACGTCTCCGGGCGCGGCACCTTCAAGATCCGCGCCACGACGGCCGTCGAGCAGGTCACCCCGCGCCGCAAGGGCATCGTGGTCACCGAGCTGCCGTTCGCCGTGGGCCCCGAGAAGGTCATCTCCAAGATCAAGGACCTGGTCAACTCCAAGAAGCTCCAGGGCATCGCGGACGTCAAGGACCTCACCGACCGCGAGCACGGACTGCGCCTGGTCATCGAGATCAAGAACGGCTTCAACCCCGAGGCCGTGCTCACCCAGCTCTACAAACTGACGCCGATGGAGGAGTCCTTCGGCATCAACAACGTCGCACTGGTCGACGGCCAGCCGCTGACGCTCGGCCTCAAGGAACTGCTGGAGGTCTATGTAGACCACCGGTTCAACGTGGTGCGCCGCCGCAGCGAGTTCCGGCGCAGCAAGCGGCGCGACCGGCTGCACCTCGTCGAGGGCCTTCTGGTGGCGCTGGTCGACATCGACGAGGTCATCAGAATCATCCGGTCGAGTGAGAACGCGGCGGAGGCCAAGGGCGCCCTCATCTCCCGCTTCGGACTCAGCGAGATCCAGACCCAGTACATCCTGGACACCCCGCTGCGCCGGCTGACGAAGTTCGACCGCCTGGAGCTGGAGGACGAGCGGGACAGGCTCAAGGGCGAGATCGAGCAGCTGACCCGGATCCTGGACTCGGACGCCGAACTGCGCAAGCTCGTCTCCTCCGAGCTGTCCGCCGTCGCCAAGAAGTACGGCACCCCGCGCCGCACCGAGCTGCTGGACGCCACCGAGGCGCCGGTGGTCTCCGTGCCGCTGGAGGTCGCCGACGACCCGTGCCGCGTGCTCCTGTCCTCCACGGGCCTGCTGGCACGTACCGCGAACGGGGAGACGAGCTTCACCGAGCCCGCCAAACGCCAGAAGCACGACGTGATCGTCTCCGCCGTACCCGCGACCATCCGGGGCGAGGTCGGCGCGGTCACCTCGACCGGACGGCTGCTGCGGCTCACGGTCGTGGACCTGCCCCAGCTGCCGGAGAGCGCCTCCTCCCCCAACCTTGCGGGCGGGGCACCGGTCTCGGAGTTCCTCTCGCTGGGGAGCGACGAGACGCTGATCTGTCTCAGCACACTGGATGAGTCCTCACCCGGGCTCGCGATCGGCACGCAACAAGGCGTCGTTAAACGGGTCGTGCCCGACTACCCCTCGAACAAGGGGGAGTTGGAGGTCATCACGCTCAAGGACGGCGACCGCATCGTCGGCGGCGCCGAGTTGCGCACCGGCGAGGAGGACCTGGTCTTCATCACCGACGAGGCCCAACTGCTGCGCTATCCGGCAGGCCAGGTGCGTCCACAGGGCCGTCCGGCAGGCGGGATGACGGGGATCAAGCTGACCGAGGGCGCCGAGGTGATCTTCTTCGGTGCGGTCGATCCGGCCGTCGACGCGGCTGTGTTCACCGCAGCGGGATCCGAGGGCACGCTGGACGACTCCCTCAGCACGGCCAAGCTCACGCCCTTCGACCAGTACCCGCGCAAGGGACGCGCGACGGGCGGCGTGCGCTGCCAGCGGTTCCTGAAGGGCGAGGACAAGCTTCGGCTCGCCTGGGCGGGCCCCACTCCTGCGTATGCGGCCAACAAGGCCGGCGCCCCGCTGGAGCTGCCCGAGGTGGATCCGCGCCGGGACGGCTCCGGCCTGCCCCTGACAAAGCCGGTGGCGACCGTGGCGGGCCCTGTATGACCTGAGCGGCGGACCAGCCGGTGGCGACCGCCGATGGGGCGGCCCTGGCACGGCAGTAAGGCTGTCGTGCCAGGGCCGCCTCTTTGTGCGGAGAGGGGCGTGCCCTGGGCGGAAGGGATGCCCTTGGGCGGAAGGGATGCCTGGGCGGAAGGGCCTCTGGGGGACGGATCCGGCGGAGTCGGGAGGACGGACGAGGCTAGTGCGGGGCGGGCTCACCGAGGCCGTCGGGCTGCTCGCCGGGGTCGCTGAGGTCGCCCGGACCGCTGAGGTCGTCGAGGTCGCTGAGGTCGCCAGACTCGGCAGCGCCACCGAGGTTGCCGGGGTCGCTGGGATCGTCATCCGCCTCGGCGTCCACATAGCGGAGGATGCCCCACATGGCCCGCGGATCGCCCTCCCCGGGGTGGCCCACGCACGCGTCGAGCCCCTTGCACAGGGCCGCCGCGTCGATGCTGGAGCCGATCATCACCAGCTGGGTCTCCCGCGCCTCTCCTCGTGGCCAGGGCTCGGGCGCGAAGCGCAGGAAGCCACCCACGGCGTGGAGCGCGTATCGATGTGCCGGGTCGGCGGCGCCGAAGTCGACAAAGCCCTTCATCCGGTAGAGCCCGGCCGGCCTGCTGTCCAGGAACGCGAGAAAACGGCGGGGGTCCAGTGGCGTGTCCGAACGGAACTCCACGGCCTCGTAGGCGGCGTGCAGATGCCCGGAGTGATCCTCGCCCACGCCGTGCGCGCCCCCGGGCACCTCTCCGCCCTCCTCCTCGTCCTCGTCCCCGTAGAGCAACGAATCGAACGAGAGCTGCTCGACGGCCGCACGCTCACGCCGCACCCGGTCGAACAGCAAAGCCGGGTCGACGCGGCCGTGGCGTGCCGGGACGACGGGCGTGCCCGGGCTCAGCCGCTCCAGCTCCCCGCGCAGCGCGCGCTGCGCCTCCTCGTCCACCCGGTCGGCCTTGTTGAGCACCAACAGGTCGGCGGCCGAGACATGCCGGTCCAGCTCGGGGTGGCGCTCGCGGACGGCCTCGAACTCGGCGGCGTCCACGACCTCCACGAGCCCGCCGTAGACGATGTGCGGGCTCTCGCTCGCGAGGATCATCCGGATCAGCGTCTCCGGCTCGGCCACCCCGCTCGCCTCGATCACGAGAACGTCCATGCCGGCGGAGGGGCGGGCGAGCACGTCGAGGACCTCGTCCATGTCGCTGGTGTCGACGGCACAGCACAGACAGCCGTCCCCCAGGGAGACCATCGAGTCGACCTGCCCGGACACGGCCATGGCGTCGATCTCGATACTGCCGAAGTCGTTGACGATCGCCCCGATCCGGGTGCCTCTGCTGCGTCGCAGGAGGTGGTTGAGAAGGGTGGTCTTCCCCGAGCCCAGAAACCCGGCCAGAATGATCACCGGAATCCTGCCGCCTACCGCGCCGCGCCCGCTGCCCGCCGCACTGTCCACGCCGTGTGCCCCTCCTCCTGAGCCCTCAGACGCCCGCGAGTGCCCTCCGGCCCCCTCTCGGCCGTCTCGCCGGACGGCTGCCGATCGTAACCGAGACCAGGCGCCCCACAGGCACCCGAGGGGAGCCCGTCCGGGCCCCGCGGAGGGCCCCGGCGCCGAGGTGAAGAGGCTGGCGGTGAAGCCGGGCGCGCGTCCGTGGGGACACGAGTACGCAGGTTAGGCTCGCCTATGTGACGACATGCGCGACGGCCTCCCGGGCGCTGGCCGAGCCCCTCGCCGGGACGGCGGCGACAGCCCGCACGTGGCTGCTGATCGAACAACCCGGCCCCTGGGGCAGGCAGGCGCTGACCGAGAGTCACCTCGACCCCCGGCTGGGCAAGGCCCTGGAAGAGGCGGCGGGCGCGCACGGCGCCCGCGTCGCGCTCATCCGCCGTCCGGGCCGGCACGCCGACGGCGCGGGCGGCCCCGGGCACCACCGCGTCTTCCTGGCCCGCACGGTGCCCGGCGACTCCTGGGTGCGCACGACGGAACTCCCCTCGAGGGGCGGCCTGGAGGCGCTGCGTTCGCTGGACTTCGCCGCGCTGGACGGGCACGACGTCCGGTCCGGAGAAGCTGAAGGATTCCATGGATCCGAGGGACCCCAGGGTCCCGGGGAGCGCGTCGGTGGGTCGGCGACCCTCGGTCCCGAGTGGCGGCCCTACGAGGGGGACCCTCTGGTCCTCGTGTGCACCAACGGCAAGCGCGACCGCTGCTGCGCCCTGCTCGGCAGGCCGCTGGCCGCCGAACTTGAAGCATCCGGCGGAGCAAACGTCTGGGAGATCACCCACATCGGCGGCCACCGCTTCGCCCCCACCCTGCTGGTGCTGCCCTACGGGTACGCCTACGGAAGGCTCGGCGCCTCGGCGGTCAAGGGCGTACTGGACGCTGTGCGGGACGGCCACGTGCTCACGGAGGGCTGTCGCGGGCGCTCGGCCTGGGGCCGCCCGGGGCAGACCGCCGACCTGGCCGTACGCGAGCGCACGGGCGAGGTCCGCGCTCACGCCCTGACCGTCCTGGCCTCCGCCGAGGAGCCGGACGGGGCCCGCTGGAGGGTGACCGTCGGGCACGAGGACGGGCGGCGCTGGCACGTCGTGCTGGCCGAGGCCACCGACGGCCCCGCCCTGGCCGCGAGCTGTGGCGCCGCCCCGGCCACCCCTGTCCGGATGGACGTCGAACGGTTCGAGGCACTGCCGCCGGAGTAGCGCGCCGTGGCGCGAGAGCGCAGGCCGGCCCGTAACGGCGCAGGTCGGCGGGGTGCGCGGACCTGGCGCGTGCGTAGTCGGGGGTCTGCCGGATAGCGTCCGAGTACCGGATGCCGTATTCGCCCATCCGGACGAACAGCCCTCCGATCCTCCGGGCGGCCTCGTCCCCGCCGCCTCCCTGCTCACCTCTCCCCCGCTCACTTCTCCCGCCGTGAGGTCGCCTGTGTCCCTCTCCGGCCCGCACGCCGCACGACGCCGCTCTCCGCTGCGCCTGAGCCGTCCCGGCCGTCTCGGCTGGCCGCGCCGCCTCTCCTCACAGGTGCTGCTCATGCAGCTGGCGGTCGTCACAGGCGTGACCGCGGTGGCCACGGGGCTGTTCCTGGCGCCCTTCAGCTCGCAGCTGGACGACCAGGCCGCGCGGCGTGCGCTGGCCATCGCGCAGGCGACGGCGGCCGAGCCGGGCCTGGACGACCTCGTCACCAAAGGCGCCCGCCCCGCCCCGAACGGTCCCGTCCAACGGGTCGCCGAGCGGGTGCGCCACGCCACGGGCGCCAGCTACATCGTGGTGATGGACACCCGCGGCATCCGGTGGTCGCACGCGGAGCCCGACCGTATCGGCGAGCGCGTCTCCACCGACCCGGGCCCCGCGCTGGCCGGGAAGGAGGTCCATCACATCGACGAGGGCACCCTCGGCCGCTCCGCGCGGGGCAAGGTCCCTCTGCGGGACGGGCACGGCGACGTGGTGGGCGCCGTCTCCGTCGGCATCGCCTACGACAGCGTCCGGGACCGCTTCGTCAGGTCGGTCCCCGGGCTGCTCGCGTACGCGGGCGGGGCACTGGGGGTGGGGGCGCTGGCGGCGCTGCTCATCTTCAGGAGCCTCCAGAAACGCACCCACGACCTGGCCTTCTCCGACATCACCGCGCTGCTGGCCGAGCGGGAAGCGATGCTGCACGGCATCCGGGAGGGCGTCGTGGCACTGGACGCGAAGGGCAGAATCCGGCTGGTCAACGACGAGGCACACCGGCTGCTCGACCTGAAGCCGAAGCACATCGGAGTGCCTCCCCAGGAGGCCCTCGGCCCGGGACGGACAGCCAGGGTGCTGGCCGGCGAGGTGCCGGGAAGGGACCTGCTGACCGTCAGCGGTGGGAGGGTGCTGGTCGCCAACCGGATGCCCACCGACGACGGCGGCGCCGTCGCCACCCTTCGCGACAGGACCGAGCTGGAACTGCTCGGCCGCGAGCTGGACGGCTCCCAGGGCCTCATCGACGCTCTCCGCGCCCAGGACCACGAACACGCCAACCGGATGCACATCCTGCTCGGCCTGCTCCAGCTCGGGATGTACGAGGACGCGGTGGAGTACCTGAGTGAAACGGTCGGGGAGCACCGGGCAACGGCGGAGGAGATCTCCGAGCGGGTACGGGACCCATTGCTGGCCGCGCTGCTCGTGGGCAAGGCGACGGTGGCGGCGGAGCGCGGGGTGGCGCTCCACCTCGCCGAGCGCACGCTCCTGCCCGACCGCCTGGTCGACCCGCCCGAACTCGCCTCGGTGCTGGGCAACCTGGTGGACAACGCCCTCGACGCGGCATCCGGTTCGCCCGGGGGCCGGGTGGAGGTCACGCTCCAGGTGGACGAGGAGCCGCAGCTCGCCGGCCGGCAGGGGGACGAGCACGCCCCGGACGGTGAGCACGCCCGAGACGCCGGAGACGGCGGCCACGGCAGTCCCGCCGCCCCCGGAGCGGCACAGGCTCAGCCCGTGCCTCAGCCCATGCCGGGCACCCCAGGCCGCCTGCCGACCGGTGTCATCCTCCGGGTGAGCGACAACGGGCCGGGCATCCCGCCCGGGCGCCGCGAAGCCGTCTTCGCCGAGGGCTGGTCCACCAAGGAGCCTCCGGCACACGGAAAGCGCGGCCTCGGGCTGGCACTGGTGCGGCGCCTGGCCGAACGGCACGGGGGCACGGCCCGGGTGGGCGAAGGACCGGATGGTGGTGCGGAGTTCACCGTCACGCTCCCCGAGGCCCTCCATCCGGAGAGCGTCCCGACAGTGCTCACACCGCCCCGGCGCCCGTGAGGGAGCGCACCTCCGTCTCCGCGTGCCGTGCTTCATCCGGATGCTCCCTGGAGAGCACGGTGCCCAGCCAGCCCGCGAGGAAGCCCAGCGGGATGGATACCAGGCCGGGGTTCTCCAGCGGGAAACAGGCGAAATCCATGCCAGGGAACAGCGCCTGTGGCGCACCGGAGACCACTGGTGAGAGCACCACCAAGGCCACCGAGGGGACCAGCCCTCCGTAGACCGCCCAGACGGCCCCGCGTGTGGTGAAGCGCCTCCAGAAGAGGGCGTACAGCAGCACGGGCAAGTTGGCGGAGGCCGCCACCGCGAAGGCGAGGCCCACCAGGAAGGCCACGTTCAGCTCCTGAGCGAGCAGGCTCAGACCGACAGCGACGGCCCCCACGGCCCCGGCCGCGACCTTGGCGACCACCACCTCGCTCCGACCCGCGTCCTGCGCCTCTGTCCGCTCCCCGCGACGGCCGGGCCGACCCTTCCTGCCCTTCCCGCTCTTCCCGCTCTTCCCGCCCTTCCCGCCCTTCCCGCCCTTCCCGAGCCTTCGGGGCCTTCCGGCCCTCCCGCCCCTCAAGGAGGCGTACAGGTCGTGTGCCACGGCCGCGGAGGCGGCGAGCGTGATGCCCGCGACGACCGCCAGGATCGTGGCGAACGCGACAGCGGCGGCCAATGCGGAGAGTGCGGCACCGCCGGTGGAGCCGGCGCCGCCGCCCAGTTCCTCCGAGAGCAGTGGGACGGCGGTGTTGCCGGCGGGGCTCGACTGCCGCACGGCATTCGTGCCGACGAGGGCCGCGGCACCGGTACCGAGCACGATGGTCATCAGGTAGAAACTGCCGATGAGCCCGATCGCCCATACGACCGAGCGCCGTGCGGCCCGCGCCGTGGGCACGGTGTAGAAGCGGGCCAGGATGTGCGGCAGTCCGGCTGTCCCCAGGACGAGGGCCAGGCCGAGGCTGATGAAGTCGAAACGAGACGTCCAGCCACCGCCGTAACGCAGCCCCGGCGCGAGGAAGTCCTTTCCGTGGCCGCTGCGTTCGGCCGCGCTGGTCAGGAGTGCTCCCGGATCGCCACCGAAGCGGACGAGCACGAGCACGGTGAGCCCGAGGGCGCCGCCCATCAGCAAAACGGCCTTGACGATCTGGATCCAGGTGGTGGCCCGCATCCCGCCGAGACACACATAAATGATCATCAGCGCTCCCACCCCGAGCACCGTCCAGGTGTGCGCGGCCCCTCCCCCGTTGCCCAGCAGGAGCCCGACGAGGCTGCCAGCGCCGACCATCTGGGCGACGAGGTAGAGCACGGAGACAGTGACCGACGAGGCCCCCAGCGCCACCCGGACAGGCCGCTCGCGCATCCGTGCCGCGACGACATCGGCGAGGGTGAACCTGCCGCAGTTGCGCACCAGTTCGGCCACCAGCAGCAGGACGACCAGCCAGGCTACGAGGAACCCGATCGAGTAGAGCATCCCGTCGTAGCCGTAGAGCGCGATGAGGCCGGAGATGCCGAGGAAGGATGCGGCCGACATGTAGTCACCCGCGATGGCGAATCCATTCTCCACAGGCGAGAAGAGCCTGCCGCCCGCGTAGAACTCCTCCGCGGAGCCGGGGCGTCTGCTGCCCGCCCAGCTGGTGATGGCCAAGGTGGCGGCGACGACGGCGCTGAACAGCAGCAGCGTCAGCGTCTGGTGGCTTCCGGTCACGGTGCGCCCTCCCCCTTGAGTGCGGCCGTGCGCGTCATGTCCTGGGTCTCCCAGCGCAGTTCGAGCGCGAGCCGGTCCCGGCGCAGCCGCGCGTGGCGCGCGTAGGCCCAGGTGAGCAGGAAGGTGGTGGCGAACTGCGCGAGCCCGGCGGCCATCGCGACGTTGAAGACTCCGGCCACGGGACGCGCCATCAGCCCCGGCGCACTGGTGGCGAGCACCACGTAGGCGAGATACCACACCAGGAAGGCGGCGCTGGCGGGCAGCGCGAAGTGCCGGTAGCGGCGGCGCACCTGCTGGAAGGCGGCGCTGCGCTGAACGGTCACATAGACGTCGCCGTGCGCCTCGCCGGACACGCTCTCCTGTGCGCCGTCGCGCACCGGCCCGCGCTGCGGCGGGGGAGGTACGGGAGGCGGGGCACGGTGCTCGGTCCGGCCCGGAGCCAGGGCGTCGGACCAGGGATCATCGATACGCATGCCCCAGGATGTCCGCAACGCCGAGATCACGTTCAGCGCAATCCGGACCCTTCACCCCTTCAGGTGATGCGGCGAAGGAGGAGTGAAGGGCCGGGACTGAGGAGACGCGGCGCTTCGCCTCAGACGTCGATGCGCGAGCGGTCCAGCGTGGCCGCCGAGGAGCTGATGAACTCCCTGCGCGGTGCCACCTCGCTGCCCATGAGCAGGTCGAACGCCTGCTCGGCGGCTTCCAGGTCGCTGATGTTGATACGGCGCAGGGTGCGGTGGCGCGGATCCATGGTGGTCTCGGCGAGCTGGTCGGCGTCCATCTCACCCAGGCCCTTGTAGCGCTGGATCGACTCCTTGTAGCGCACCTTCTTCTGCTCCAGCTCCAGCAGCGTCTGCCGCAGCTCGTTGTCGGAGTAGGTGTACAGGTATTTGTCCTGCCCCTTCTTGGGGCTGACCAGCTCGATCCTGTGCAGCGGCGGCACGGCCGAGAAGACCCGGCCCTGCTCGACCATCGGGCGCATGTAGCGCTGGAAGAGAGTCAGCAGGAGGCAGCGGATGTGGGCGCCGTCCACATCCGCGTCGGCGAGGAAGATCACCTTGCCGTAGCGGGCCTGGTCGATGTCGAAGGTCCGTCCGGACCCGGCTCCTATGACCTGGATGATCGAGCCGCACTCCGCGTTCTTGAGCATGTCCGAGACGGAGGACTTCTGGACGTTGAGGATCTTTCCACGGATCGGCAGCAGCGCCTGGAACTCCGAGTTCCGCGCGACCTTGGCGGTACCCAGCGCGGAGTCGCCCTCCACGATGAACAGCTCGGTGCGGTCGATGTCGTCGGCCCGGCAGTCGGCGAGCTTGGCGGGCAGCGCCGAGGACTCCAGCGCGGTCTTCCTGCGCTGGGCCTCCTTGTGCTGACGGGCCGCGATCCGCGTACGCGCCGCCGCGGCGATCTTCTCCAGCACCGAGCGGGCCTGCGCCTTGGCGTCGCGCTTGGTGGACGTCAAGAACTCCTTCAGCTCCTTGGCGATGACCTGCGAGACGATCCGCGAGGCGGCCGAGGTACCCAGCACCTCCTTGGTCTGGCCCTCGAACTGCGGCTCGGCCAGTCGCACCGTCACCACGGCGGTGAGGCCTTCCACGGCGTCGTCCTTGACGACATCGTCGTCGGCGACCCGCAGGAGCTTCGTCGACCGCAGCGCCTCGTTGACGGTCTTGGTGACCGAACGTTCGAACCCGGACACGTGGGTGCCGCCCTTGGGGGTGGCGATGATGTTCACGAACGACTTGAGCGTCGTGTCGTATCCGGTGCCCCAGCGCAGCGCGACGTCCACGCCCAGCTCGCGCTGCACCTCGGTGGGGATCATGTGCCCACGGTCGTCCAGGACGGGCACGGTCTCCTTGAAGGTGCCCTGCCCCTGGAGCCGCACCACGTCGCACACGGGCTTGTCGGGTGCGAGGTACTCGCAGAACTCGCTGATACCGCCGTCGTAGTGGAAGGTCTCCTCGGTGGCACCCTCGCCGTTCAGGCCGCGCTCGTCGCGCACGATCAGAGTCAGCCCTGGCACGAGGAAGGCGGTCTGCCTGGCACGCGCGTACAGCGTCTCCAGGGAGAGCTTGGCGTCCTTGAGGAAGATCTGCCGGTCCGCCCAGTAGCGCACCCTGGCGCCGGTGCGGTTCTTGGGGATCTTTTTACCCTTGAGCAGACCGGATGCCGGGTCGAAGGGCGCGTCCGGACCCGATTCGGTGAAGATTCCCGGGACCCCGCGCCGGAAGCTGATGGTGTGGGTGCGGCCGTTGCGGTCGACCTCGACGTCCAGGCGCGAGGAGAGCGCGTTGACGACGGAGGCGCCCACTCCGTGCAGGCCACCGGATGCCGCATAGGAGCCACCGCCGAACTTGCCGCCGGCGTGCAGCTTGGTCATGACGACCTCGATGCCGGACAGCCCTGTCTTCGGCTCGACGTCCACCGGAATGCCACGGCCGTTGTCGATGACCTCGACGGAGCCGTCCTCGTACAGGATCACCTCGATGCGGTCGCAGTAGCCGCCCAGGGCCTCGTCGACCGAGTTGTCGATGATTTCCCACAGGCAGTGCAGCAGGCCACGACTGTCCGTCGAGCCGATGTACATGCCCGGACGCTTGCGGACCGCCTCCAGCCCTTCAAGGACAAGCAGGTGCCGCGCGGTGTAATTGGATCCTCCGTCCCGGTCTGCTCCGGTCAGCAGTGCGGTGGACGGCACGGACATATCGGCGGTCACGCGGTTCGCTCCTCGCTGAATTCTGCTTGAGACGGCTGGGTTGCCGCGTCAGAGGGTACCGAGGCCCAGGAGAGCACGTGTCGCGCGACCCAGGCGACGGAACAGGAGAACCGCCATGCTAGCTCATTTTCGATACCCTGTTCGATAACACGTCCGGGTGACACACACATCACGTTCCCTTCCAGGCATGAACCATTTAGGCTCCGGGCACGTCCTCCACAGCGAAGGGCCCGAAGCAGCCCGGAGCCGGACAACGGCACAGCGTCACCAAGAAGAACCTGCCAGCGCCACTGGCAGTGGCCAGCCACCACGAACACCGTCAAAAACTCAACAACAGACTGAACGATCATCCCCTGCAATACGGCCCATTCGCCGCCACCGGCAACATCCCGGCCTCCCGGCAGTTCGATCTCCGGGAATTAAAGGCCACAGCGGGAACGTTTTCGGCCTGGTTGGATGTTGACCCTGGTACGACAGCTCGTCGAGCTAGAGAAGAGGCGACGTGACTACAGTTCTGACCCCCGCGACCCCGCTGACGGCCGCCGACCGCTGTGACCGCTGCAATGCCCAGGCGTACCTGCGCGTTGTTCTGGTGAGTGGCGGAGAGCTGCTGTTCTGCGCCCACCACGGCCGCAAGTTCGAGCCGGAGCTCAAGAAGATCGCCGCGGAGATACAGGACGAGACGGAGAAGCTCACCGCGGCTCCTGTGACCACCGGCGACGACGAACGCTGACGCGTTGACCTGACGCCCCTCGCGTACGCATCCGACGAGCTCACTCCGGCACAGGCCGGCAAGGCGGGCGGTCCCCCGGGTTTCCGGGAGGCCGCCCGCCCTCGTCATTTCGTCCCCCGGCCACGCGGCGGCGTGTGCCCCCTGCGCCCACCGGGCTCTGCCCCCTGCACCCGCAGAGCTGGGCCCCGCGCTCGGAAGGGCGCACCCCGCGTCCCCGGCACCCACACGGTGCGCCCGCCCCGACGCCCGTTCGCGCTTCGGCCAGCCTCGGCACTCACAGCCGTGGCGCCCGCCGAGCGACCCTTCAGCGGGCGCCCACACCGGTCAGCCCCCGAGGGCCCTGGCCACCGAGTCGACCGCTGAGATGCGCGTATAGACCCCTGGACGGCCCCGCTCCCCACAGCCCACGCCCCACGACACCAGGCCCACCAGCTTTTTCTGGGCGATCAGGGGCCCGCCACTGTCGCCCTGGCACGCGTCGTGCCCGCCGGCCTCCACGCCCGCACAGAGCATGGTCCCCGCGTCATAGGTGCCCTCCTGGGAGTTGCCCGGATAGGCCCGCTCACAGGAGGAGTCCGCCAGCACGCTCACCCGGGCGGCCCGCAGCGAGGTCGCGTACGAGCCGCTGCCCGTGGTGTCACCCCAGCCGTAGACGGAGGCCGGAGTGCCCGGGTTGTAGACGGGATCGCCCTTGACCGCCATTGGGATGACGGAGCCCCGCGGCACGGAGGAGGAGAGCCGCAGCACGGCGATGTCACCCTTGTTGCTGGTGCTGTCGTAGGCCGGGTTGACCTTCGTGGACGCGACTGCGATCTCCTTGCCCGTACGGCCCGTGAGATCACCGCGCCCGGTGATGACCCGCAGGTCGCTCACCTGACCGGGATCGGCGCCCAGCACCTCCCGGCTGAGGCAGTGCGCCGCCGTGACCGCCGTGCGAGGACCCACGATCGCTCCCCCGCAGAACTGACCCGAGCGCTCAGGCCCGAACCGGGCACGGCTGGAGAGCGCCACCACCCAGGGGTGGCTCTCCGCACGCACGGGGGAGCCGCCGATGACAGCGCGGTCCGGGTCCTGGTCGTGCGCGGCAGCCGGGGGCGCCAGCGGGGGGAGCAGAGCCACTATCAGCGCCGTCACCATGGCGGAGAGAAGACTTCCCAGGCTCTTCGGGATTCGGGCGACGCGTGTTCGCTCACAGCGCATCAGTCGCATAGGAACCGACCTCCTGACCGTACGGAACTACGTGACTACCCAGGGTGTTCCGGCTCTACGCTCGGCGCATCCCGGGCCGCGGGTGCGTGCTCCGTCACCCGTCCGGCAGCGCGAAAGGCCGGGACCCCCTCTTCCGGGGGTCACCGGCCTTTCGCGGTCGGCCCTGCGCGGGCCTTTTCCGGGCTTCGCCCTCGCTCAGTCGAGGTAGTCCCGCAGGACCTGCGATCGGGAGGGGTGGCGCAGCTTCGACATCGTCTTCGACTCGATCTGACGGATGCGCTCGCGCGTCACGCCGTAGACCTTGCCGATCTCATCCAGCGTCTTGGGCTGGCCGTCGGTCAGACCGAAACGCATCGAGACGACGCCCGCCTCGCGCTCGCTGAGCGTGTCGAGGACGGAGTGGAGCTGCTCCTGGAGGAGCGTGAAGCTGACGGCGTCCGCCGGGACGACCGCTTCCGAGTCCTCGATCAGGTCACCGAACTCGCTGTCGCCGTCCTCGCCGAGCGGGGTGTGCAGCGAGATCGGCTCGCGGCCGTACTTCTGGACCTCGACGACCTTCTCGGGCGTCATGTCCAGCTCCTTGGCCAGCTCCTCCGGGGTGGGCTCACGGCCCAGGTCCTGGAGCATCTGGCGCTGCACACGCGCGAGCTTGTTGATGACCTCGACCATGTGCACCGGGATACGGATGGTGCGGGCCTGGTCGGCCATCGCGCGGGTGATGGCCTGACGGATCCACCACGTCGCGTACGTCGAGAACTTGTAGCCCTTGGTGTAGTCGAACTTCTCGACGGCGCGGATCAGACCGAGGTTGCCCTCCTGGATCAGGTCCAGGAACAGCATGCCACGGCCCGTGTAGCGCTTGGCCAGGGAGACCACGAGGCGGAGGTTGGCCTCCAGCAGGTGGTTCTTGGCCCGGCGGCCGTCCTCGGCGATGATCTCCAGCTCTCGCTGGAGCTTCGGCGCGAGCTTGTCCGCGGCGGCCAGCTTGTCCTCGGCGAAGAGCCCGGCCTCGATCCGCTTCGCGAGCTCCACCTCCTGCTCGGCGTTGAGGAGCGGGACCTTGCCGATCTGCTTGAGGTAGTCCTTGACCGGGTCGGCCGTCGCACCGGCAGCAGCGACCTGCTGCGCCGGGGCGTCGTCCTCGTCGTCGTCGGAGAGAACGAAACCCTCGTTCTCGTTCTTGACCTCGGCGGCAGGGCCGTCCTCGGCACCGGGCTTGCCCGACGGCTTGCCCGGGAGCTCCTCCGTCATCTCCTCGTCGCCCTCAAGGAGTTCATCGACGACGGACTTCTTGGCGGTGGTCTTCTTGGGAGCCGCGGCCTTCTTTGCGGCGGCCTTCTTCGCCGCCGGCTTCTTTGCGGCGGCCTTCTTGGCCGCGGGCTTCACAGGGTCGCCCTCGGACCCGGCGCCCGCGATGGGGTCGTCCGCCCCCGCGGTCACAGCCGGTGCGGGAGCGGCGCTCGCCGGGGTGGCCTTCTTAGGAGCAGTGGGCTTGGCGGCGACCGTCTTGGTGGCGGTGCGCTTGGCCGGGGTCTTCGCTGCGACGCTCTTACGGGTGCGCTTGGGCGCCTCCGCGGCACTCACCATCAGCGTCACACCCTCCTCGTCGAGGATCTGGTTGAGGCTGCGCAGAACGTTCTTCCACTGGGTTGGCGGAATCTGGTCAGCCTCGAAGGCCCGACGTACGTCATCGCCGGCGATCTGCCCCTCAGCCTTCCCCCGCTCGATGAGCGCCATCACGGACTCGGACTCGGCGATCTCCGCAGGGAGAGTACGGGATGTGCTGGCCGACACGAACAACCTCTCGGAACGATGGAAACGGCGGACCACCGGTGGGGATGAACCGGCGGCGCGGGCGGAGCAGTGGAGAAATAACGGCTTGGGCAAAAGCCCCGAATGGAGCGCCCATATTCCTTCCTCGGCTGTCACCTCTTGAGTCATCGCGCTGGGACGCGAAGCGTTACGCCCAATTCACGTGGCCCGAGTCACACCCCGTACCCGCCCTTATGCGGGTGCCACTGGACAAAACACCCCTCAGTGGCAGAACTGGCGGCCCCGCGCGTACGGCCGTGCCACCGGGTTCCGGTGGCACGGCCGTACGTACCGCAGGGCCTGGGGAGGGCCGGAGCCGCGAAGGAACCGTCCATCGGCGGAAGCCTCGGAGGACACGGAGGGCGCGGCCGGACCCGCGAGGATCAAGGCTCCTCGGCCGGGCCCGCCGGTAACCGCCGGGGCCGTCAGGTCCGCCGGGGCCGTCAGGTCCGCCGGAGCCGTCAGGTCCGCCGGAGCCGGGAAGCTGCCAGAGCCCTCAGGTCCTTCGGAACCCCTCGGAGCCGTCGGACCCATGGGCCGGGCCGGACCGGGTTCTGGAGGTGTCGCGGTGCTTCTGGAGGTGCCGCGGTGCTTCGGATGCTGCGGTCTTACGCGTGCGCTTCGTAGGTGCTGCGGACTGGGCGAATAGTGCGGGTGATGTTGGCGGTACGGAGTGACGCGGCCTTGGTCGAACGGCGTTCGGCTCTCGGCTCTCGGCGGAGCCGAACGTCCGGCATCGCGCGGAGTGAATCGTCAGTGCTCGCGCGGAGCGGGCACCACGTGGTCGGCACCGCCCGGCGCGCCCGCTCCCGGCTGCGGCGGCTGGGTCGCTCCCGCAGGAACGGTGTGCCCCGCAGGACCCGCCTGCGCCGGCTGCCCAGCCGGAGCGGGCTGCCCGGGCGCCGGCTGTGCGCCTTGACCTGCCGCGACCGGCTCGGTGTGGGCGCCGAGCAGCTGGCGCATAGCGGCCTCGGCGACGGCGGCCTCGCCCGACACAAGGGCCTCGACAACCCGGCGGTGGTGGGCGACGGATGTCTCGGTCGGCCGCTCGCAGCCGGTGGCAGGGCCACCGGAGACCTGAAGCGCGGAGGAGACGATCCCGGAGAGGTGCTCCAGCAACCGGTTGCCGGCGGCCTGGAGGATCAGACCGTGAAACTCGGCGTCGGCGCGGGAGAACGTGAGCCCGTCCCCCTGCGCGAGCGCGTGGCCCATGATCTCGACCATGTCGGCCAGCCGCTGCTGGACATCGTCACGGCTCTGCCCGGCGGCGAGGCGCGCAGCCAGCGGTTCGATGGTCCAACGCAGCTCGCACAGCTCGCGCCGCTGGCCTTCCCGCTGGGGGCCGAAGGCCCGCCATTCGATGATGTCGGGATCCAGCAGATTCCAGTCGCTGACGGGACGCACGCGGGTGCCCACGTTGGGCCGCGCGCTGACGAGGCCCTTGGCCTCGAGGACCCGGAGGGACTCGCGCACAACCGTACGCGAGACCTCGAAGCGCTGGCCGATCTCCTCCGGGACGAGCGGGCGGTCGGCCCCCAGATCCCCCGAGACGATCATCTGACCGAGCTGCTGGACGAGTTGGCCGTGCAGACCACGGCCACGGCTACCGGTCGCACGCCGGCCCACACGATTCATGTCAGCCTCAGAACCCTCCCACGCCGAGGCGTTGGTGGTGGTACGCGCCGTTCCCGTGGACTCGGCGTACGCGTAGCGGTCCAGCTCGCCCGGGCCAACGAGGCCGGTGTCGACGGGGCGAGCCGCGGTCATCATGGAGTGCGCAAGGGTAGTCACGACCATTTGTGTCGGCGGGGCTTGAGACGGCCTTGAGGGCTATGGTGAAAAGCACACGAAAGGGTGATCGCTGACTTTCGCACAATTGACGCCTTATCGGAATGGACGGACGGCGTCATCGGTGGTCAGCGCCATCTCGAGCTTCCGGACACCCGGTTGGCGGTGATCGCCGATGAACATCTGACGGAATTCGGTGAACTCGGGAGCGATTGCCTCCCGGGTCGGCAGACCCCGCTCCGGCCGGAGACGACACCCGCCGGAGCGGCGGAGCTACCTCTGTCTTGGACGTCCGCGAAGCGAGGTCAGGACATAGACACAGAGAAGAACGGTCAGCGACAGCGCCAACGCCCGGCCAACCGGTTGAGCGCCGATGCGCAGCACGACCGCGAACCACTGCTCCGCCCCCGAGGGCCAGGGAACCAGCATCGTCGACCGCAGCCGTTCAGGCAGCCCTTCGAGGGACTGAGCACCGGGGCCTCCCAGCAACTTGCGAACCATCGGGGCCACCAATAGCGGAACGGCGACAACAGCCGCCGCTCCAGCGGCCGTTGACCGGGACGTTCCTGCCGCCAGCACACCCGCCCACCCGCAGCCGATGCACAGCATCAGTACAACCGCGACCTGCGCTCCGAGGGAGAGCCCGGTCTCTCCCGATCCAGACGGCCCGACTGGAACAAGGAGACCGGAGAGGCTGGAGAGATCGAAAGTACCGGCGGGAAAGGTCAGCGCGCCGCTGTCCATTCCGTACAGCAAGGTGAGCGCAGCCCCATTGACCACCGCTGTCACCAGGCACAGCGCTACAGCCGTGCCCGCCGAGACCAGAAGCTTGGCTCCCAGCAGCCCTAGGCGGCGGGGCACCGGCACATGAGCGGGAACGAGGGCTGGGTATCTGAACTCCTGACCGAACGCCAGGGCCCCTAGCAATCCCGCAGCGAGTGCCGCGGGCGGCACGAAGAACGGTGACCCCGGAGGCCAGCCGGTCAACAGCTTCACCGCCGGTGACAGCCCCGCTGCGTGCTCGCTCGTGGCGCCTCCACCGACGCGAGCGACGACCAGGGCGACCGCCAGCGCCGACAGCAGCGCTGACACCAGCACCAGCCACGGCGTCCGCACCCCGAACAGCCGCCGCAGCTCATACCGCACCGGCGCCACCGGCCCCGGCCTCCGGGCCGCAGACAACCGAGGCGGCAACCCCGCCGACATGCGCCCGTCCGGGCGAATATCCGATGGTGCGGGGGATGTGGGGGCGGATGGGGCCGAAGCAGCTGGAGGGGTCGAGGTCGCTGGAGTGGCTGGAGAGTTCGGAGCGACGGGGGAGGGGGAGGGGGAGGGGGAGGGGGAGGGTCGGGATGGTGGTGTGGGTGGGGGCGAGGCGGAAGTCTCGGAAGTGGCGGGGTCTTCAAGAGCCTCGTTGGAAGGGGGGTCTGTGAGGTCACCCGAAGGGACCGAAACCGATGTGGCACTTGAGGCAGTCGAGATATCCGAGACCGCCGAGACATGAGAAGCCGCAGCCAAGGGAGTGGCGGAGGTCGCGGAATGGCGTGACTCCTCATCCCCGTCGCCCTCCCCCATGGCCGCCGGCACCAGCGCACCTTCCGAATCGTCTCGGTGCCCCGCCTGCTCCGACTCGCCCAGCCGTTCATCGAGGCCCGGGGCCTCTTCCGACCTGATTCCGCCCCCTTCCGTCTCGGCGTCCACGACGGCCTCGGAGCCTTTGCGGTGCCCGTCGCCATCACCGCGTCCGCCGCCGCCCGAACTGGGGCCCGGGTTCGGGCCTGAGTCGCTGCTGGCGAAGTTGCTGAACCCCAACCCCGCGACGGTCTCGGCGTCCGTCCTGGCATCGGTCTCGACTGCATCCACCCGGTCCGGCACCCCCGGCGCAGGTACCGAAACGTGTCCCGCCGCCGTTCCGGACACGCTCACGCCCCGGAGCCCAACCTCGGACTCGGCCTCGGGCTGAAGCAGGGGCTGGGACTGGGGCTGGGGCTCGCTCTCATCCTCGGTCGCGTGGTCGCCCTCAGTCTCGACCGCGACTTCCACCTCGCAGTCGATACGGGCGGGCTCAACCAGCGTGACGGCGCCCCCGCCTCTTACCTCCGACCCCGCGAGGCGGACGCTGTTCACCCCGGCGGGCAAGCCCTCTGTCCGAACCCCCGTCACTTCCCCGGATGCCCGCCCATCAGCCCGCGCCAGCGGCCCGGGACGGTGGCTGTCCCCGGTGTCGCCGATCTCCTCTGCCAACTGGTGCACGAGGATGCCGTGCCGATAGGCCGACTCCCCCACCGCCGCGCAGTTGCTCCCGTACACCGAAACCCGGCTCCCCCCGTCGCACACCACTTCAACAACCCCCCGTCCCCTCCGGGAACGCTCAGCGCTACGCGCCTCCTGAGTCAGCACCGCCGCGAACCGCTCGGCATGAGGCGTCCGCACCGCCACGCGGGGACGCAATCGCGTCTTGGCAAAGTCCTTGGCGTCCTGGTCCGCCACCAGCCTGCCGCCGTCGACCGAGATGACCCGGTCAGCGATCCGCGCCGCCTCCTTCGGATCCCGAGAAGTGGTGAGCACCAGCCCGCCCTGCTCCGCGTATCCCCGCAGCAGCCCGTTGAGCCAGCTCGCCTCGCGAGGGGACAACCCCCGCGCCGGCTCGTCCAGCACCAGCGTGTGCGGATCACCCAGCAGCGCGGCGGCGATTCCGAGCCGACGGTCCATCCCCAGCGAGAAGTCCCCCAGCCGGTGGTGGTCAAGGCCGCTCAGCCCCACCACGTCCAGCACATCGTCCGCCCGCTCCAGCGGCACTCCCGCCACCGCCGTCAGCATCCGCAGGTGCCCCCGCGCCGTGCGAGCCGGATGTCCTGGGACGTCCCCGAGCAGCACCCCGATCTCCCGGGCGGGGTGGGGGATCCGGTGCACCGAGCGCCCGCGGAACAGCGCCACGCCACGTCCCGGGAGGAGTTGCAGCATCAGCCGCAGCGCCTCGCTCTTACCCGAACCAGCCGGCCCCAGCAGCACAGTGACCTTGCCGGGGCACGCCTCGAAGGTGAGGTCGTCGACACTCGGCAGGCGCTTGCGCCTGGGCGTGCTGGTGAGTCCGATGGCCTGGATCATCGCTTCTCCCGCAAAACGCGTGGCGGACGCACTCCTGCAAGATAACGCGACATTTTCGACTTTCCGGGCAACCCGCTCTACGGGCGTTCCCTACGGATCGCGTGCCCGCCCCCGAACCGGCCTCGACTCAGACCTCTGGCCGCAGCATCGGAGGGTTCAGCAACGTCGCCCCTCCCGCCCTGAACAACTGTGCGGGCCGGCCTCCCTGACGGGTCGTCGTCCCGCCGGTCGGCACCAGAAACCCCGGGGTCCCCGTCACCTTCCGGTGGAAGTTCCGCGGGTCGAGGGCCACTCCCCACACCGCTTCATAGACCCTGCGCAGCTCGCCCACAGTGAACTCCGGTGGGCAGAAAGCGGTGGCGAGCGAGGAGTACTCGATCTTCGACCGTGCACGCTCCACTCCGTCCCGCAGGATCTGGTCGTGGTCGAAGGCGAGTGGTGCCTGCTGCTCGGCGTTGTCCCACCCTGTTCCGTCGCCGGACCCGAAGAGACTGTCGACCGGCGCCCACCGGGCACTGCGCGCGTCGCCGCCCGGAGTCGGCGAGGGCAGGTCGGGGGCGAGTACGAGGTGGGCAACACTGACGACACGCATCCTGGGATCCCGCTGGGGTGCGCCGTAGGTGGCGAGCTGCTCAAGATGCGCGCCCGCATCCTGGTCCTCCGGAACGTGTGACCGCAGCCCCGTCTCCTCGGTGAGCTCGCGCGCCGCTGCCGCTTCGAGGTCTTCGTCCCCGCGGACGAAGCCACCCGGCAGTGCCCACCTCCCCTGATATGGGGGCTCTCCGCGGCGGACCGCCAGGGCGCACAGCGCATGTTTGCGCACGGTGAGCACCACGAGGTCGACGGTGACGGCAAAGGGCGGGAAGGCCGACGGGTCGTAGGGCATGGCGTGATCATAGTCGTCTCCCTGACGATAAACAGTCCGTTCTCCAGCACCGCTCCCACCTCCTCCCTCCCCTCCCGCACATCGGTCCCCGCTCAGTCGAAGGGCTGCCTCAGCTGCTCAGATGCAAGCCCTCCGCCGCCTCTTCGACCATCGCCATGCCGAGCCGGCTGATCCGCACCGCGAACGGCTCCCCCGCCACCCTCAGCCCACTGAGCCTGAGGGCTCCCAGAGGGGCCGATTCCACCGGCCGCACCACCACCATCCCGGCGGGAACGTCTGGCCTCACCCCGGCAAGGGTGGCGAGCAGGTACACAGCGCCGGCCGCGGCGACAGCCGAGGGCCGGCATGCCGCCGGATGCGGCAACGGCGCACTTCCTTCGGTGCGCTGTTCCGCTGCGTACATCTCCGGCAGCCGGTATCCGAACGCCTCCGCCGCGTCCACGACCCCTCGAAGCAGCGAGCAGGCCTCCTTCTCGTATCCGGCCGCGGACAGCCCAGCGACCGCCAAGGCCGTCTCCTGGATCCGCACCGCGCCGGTGCGGTGGCCGAAGGGGTTGTGCCCGTCCTCGCCTGTGCCCAGGCTTCGCAGTCCCCACCCGGAGTCCAGCGGGGGTCCGCCGAGAAGCCGGGCGAGCTGCGCCGTTCGTACTTGGTCGAGCATGCCTGGAGCCATTTGGCCCTTCGGGGACAGTCCTGTGTCCAACAGCTCGACGGCTGCCGAGCCGAGATGGCTGTCCCAGGCCCCCGTGCGTGACAGCAGGGCCAGCGGTCGGCCGCCTCCTGGGTCATCGCGCCAGAACTCCCCCGCGAAGTTCCTTCGCAACTCCCCTGCCCAGTCGCGCAGTTCGGATCCTCCCTGCCTGCCGCAGGTGTCCAGCAGCTCGGAACCGAGCACCGCCGCACGGTGAGCCTGTGCCTGGACTTCGCAGCGGTAGGGACCATCCGGAGCCGGATCGGGGAGGAAGACCCCGCCGTCAGATGCCTTCAGCATCCACCGCAGACAGCGTTCGACTGGTGCCAGAAGCCCTTCGACGTCCCGCTCCGGCAGCCCCCAGAGCCTTGCTTCTGCCAGCAGCGTGGGCAGGAGCAGCGTGGCCTCGATTCCCGTGCAACTCGGCACAGCCCCGGGACCGGTGCGACGAAGCGCCCCTGGGATCTTGCCGTTGTCCTGCCCTCGACCCGCGTACTGGCTGCGCGCGAGGGTGCGCATCGTCCCTGCGGCCAGTCCCGTCCCCAGGGGGAGCAGCATCCGAGCAGCGCGCAACGACTCGGCCGGGGCCAAAGAGCAGCGCCACGGCATCCCCGCCGCCAGGTGGAGGTCGGACGGACTCTCAGTATCGCGAAGCAACAAGGCTCCAAGATCATCGAGGCTTGTCCTCAGCAGCCGGTGGACCCTGACATCGTCGCTCTCCGCCCGGAACGAGCCCCAGGAGGCGGGGTCGTCGGCCTGTGTCCCCCTCGAACCGACCTCCGTACGTGGGCTTCCGCTGTGGAGCCGGGTCCGGGACTCGTGCTCGGGCTCATGCAGCTCGATGCCAAGAACGATGCAACGGCTCTCCCCCGGATCCAGATGCCAGTCCCACTGGAGAACTCCTGCTGATGCCCAGGCGGTGTCGGGCCCGGGGCGAGCTGTGACGGTGACATGCGCACCGTGGTCGGTCCAGCGCAGCCCGCTCACATGGACCGCCGGCGTCAGTTCGGTTCCAGGCGCGCCGACGGCGATGGCCCCCAGCGTCGCGAGGTCGGTGCCCAGACGCAGCTCTACAGGGATACGGAGGGGCCGGGGGGCGTGACTGCGCACGGTGATCCGCTCGGTGCCCTCGGCCGACCGCAGTCGTTCCACTGTGACCTGTGGATCCGGCCCGCTGTCCGACGGGGTGCGCGCTGCCGCGAGGAACCGCGCCTGGCGCGCACTCACCATCCGCCCCTGGAGCGGCACAGGCTCCTGACCTGACAGATGGAGCTGGCACCGGGCAAGGACCCGCTTCCCCCTGTCGTAGAAGCCGTCAAGCCCTTCTCCCCTCAGCTGGCCATGTTCTGGAGAGATCACCAGCGCGGGCGCGGCGGCACAGATGAGGGACGAGTGCACCGGCCTATGTTCAAGCGGGCGCCGGACTGGAACTCCCGCACGCCCCCGCTGCGGCGGGGCCTGGCCGGGCGCCGACGACCGTGCTGTGGCAGGCCGTGGTGGCGTCTTCGTTCCCGTGCTCATGGACATACGCGTTCCTCCGCTTCCTCTTCTCGGTGGACCGGCCGAGGCCGGGGCTGGCAGGGGTGTGGGTGCGCGCCGTCCGCCACTCAGGTGAACGGTGGGCGGCCTTGGGGGTCACGGGGCGCTGCCCTGGGCGGCGTCGGACTGCTCTCCTTCGTCATCGGACGTGCGCCGGTCTCGGTCGGCCCTCAGGCAGCGGCGCAGCAGCTCGGGGTCGAGTCCTTCGTTGCACGCCTGGTTGAGGAGTTGCGCGAAGAGGTAATCCGGATCGGTGCGCAGAGCGAGTCCGAGGGCTACCCGGGCTGTGGGGCCGTCGCCTCCCGACCAGGCAACCCAGCCGGTCAAGGTGAGCAGGGCCGCGGCATGCTCGGTGTAGGGACCGACGCAACGGCGGGAGAGAGCCCTCCAGAGGCGAAGAGCCGGACCTACGTCCATGCCTTCCATCCACTCCGCCGCCTGGTCCCGCGTCCTGCGGTCCTGGATGCCGAGGATCACAGCGGCGGACTCGTCATGGCTGAGCAGCCCGTCGTCATGCGCGTCGGCGGCTGTGTGGGTGCCCGCTGTCGTCGGTGCGGAGTGGTGGAGGCGGTCCATCAGATGTCCGACCAGCGCCAGGGTGTCGCTCCGCACCTGCTCACGGCCCTCGACGGTGAGCATCCGTTGGGTCAGGTCCGCGCTCATCGAGTCGAGCACCCGCTCCTGTTCTTCCGCGAACGGCGGCCCGAGCGGAGCGAGGCGCCTTTCCATGTCGCGGAGGGAACCGTGTACCTGCACACCGGCATAGGTCGCCGCGGCGGCCATCGCCGAGGTGCCTGGCTCGGCCAGCGGCATGCCTTCGGGCACGCAGCAGCGGGGGTCCGGGCAGCAGTAGGAAAAGTAGCGTCCGTCGGAGAGGCACAGCGCTTCGTAGACGGGCATGTCCAGCTCACCGCACGCGATGCGCAGCCGCTGCACGAGCGGCTGGAGCCGCTCCATGATCTCTTTACCGCTGCTGCCTTCGCCTGGCTCCTGGCAGAGGAAGATGATGGCGCCGTCCGGACTGGAGCCTCGTGCCCGCGAGCTGGCGTCCAGGCATTCGGCCACCTGCGGTGCCAATGCCATCCGTTCCTCTTCCGTTTCGGGAATCCCGATCCTGAGACGACCGCCGAAGCGCCCCCGCGGCCCGTGCAGAGCTACGGCGACGATGGAGTCGTCAGGGTAGAACCCGAGGAGATACGGCAGCGCGTCAGCCAGCTCGGCGGGCCCCCGCAGGGAAATGTCGCTTCCCTCACTCTCAGAGAGAGCCCCGGCGGCCTTGTCCGTGAGCTTGTCCTCGGGGTGTTCCTGTCGCCGTCGGTCGCCTCCCGCGTGAGGGAAGTGCGGTTCGTTGCCGCTGGAGTCGCGGTCGTGGTGTGTCATGCCTCGACGGTGTCGTGCAGCGGAAAGAGGGGTCGCGAGTTATGCACAGACCGGGATCACTTATCTGCTCGTCATACAAATCCTGGGTTTTCCACAAGCCGGGTTCGTCGGCGGCCGATGGGATCGGGTTGCATGGACGCATGAGTGACACAGAGCTGCGCCGAGAGGCCGACGCCGTGCTGGCGAATCTGGTCGGCGAACGTGAGGAGCCAGCCCGGCTGCGCACCGACCAGTGGCGAGCTATCGAAGCCCTGGTCGCGGAGCGACGGCGGGCTCTGGTGGTCCAGCGCACGGGCTGGGGCAAGTCAGCCGTCTATTTCGTGGCTACCGCCCTGCTGCGTAGGCGGGGCGCAGGACCGACCGTCATCGTCTCCCCGCTCCTGGCGCTGATGCGCAACCAGGTCGAGGCGGCGGCCCGAGCCGGAATCCACGCGCGCACCATCAATTCCTCCAATCCGGAGGACTGGGGCACGGTCCAGGCAGAAGTCGCCGCAGGAGACGTGGACGTCCTGCTGGTCAGCCCGGAGCGCCTCAACAACCCGGACTTCCGCGACCAGGTGCTGCCCCAGCTGACCGCCTCCACCGGTCTGCTCGTCGTCGACGAGGCACACTGCATCTCCGACTGGGGACATGACTTCCGCCCCGACTACCGCCGGCTTCGCACCATGTTGGCGGAATTGCCCCACGGCGTGCCGGTGCTGGCGACCACAGCGACAGCGAACGCCCGCGTCACGGCCGACGTGGCCGAGCAACTCGGCACCGGCAAGGGAGCCGAGAGCGACGACGGGGAGGAGACGGCCGGGGTGGCTCCGGCTCTTGTCCTGCGCGGCTCCCTGGACAGAGAGAGCCTGAGTCTGAACGTGCTCCACCTCCCGGACGCCCCGCACCGCCTCGCATGGCTCGGAGAACATCTCAAGGCGCTGCCGGGTTCCGGCATCATCTACACCCTCACCGTGGCCACGGCCGAGGAAGTCGCCGCCTTCCTCCGTCAATGCGGACACGAAGTCGCCTCGTACACCGGCAAGACCGAGAACGCGGACCGGGAAGCCGCTGAGGCCGACCTTCTGGCCAACCGTGTCAAGGCTCTGGTGGCCACCTCAGCCCTGGGTATGGGTTTCGACAAGCCCGACCTCGGCTTTGTCGTCCACCTCGGCTCGCCGTCCTCCCCCATCGCCTACTACCAGCAGGTGGGCCGCGCGGGCCGCGGTGTGGATCACGCGGAGGTTCTCCTCCTGCCGGGCCAGGAAGACGAAGCAATCTGGCGGTATTTCGCGTCGCTGGCCTTTCCCCCGGAGGAACAGGTGCGCCGCACACTCGATGTGCTGGCTGCCTCCGAGCGCCCCTTGTCCCTTCCCGCCCTGGAACCGAGGGTGGAGCTTCGCAGGTCACGGCTGGAGGTGATGCTGAAGGTCCTCGACGTCGATGGCGCCGTACGACGCGTCAAGGGTGGCTGGATCGCGACAGGCAACCCATGGGAGTACGACGCCGAACGGTACGACTGGGTGGAGCGCCAGCGCCAGGCCGAGCAGGGGGCGATGCGTGCCTATGCCGATACCACGGAGTGCCGGATGGAATTCCTCCGGCGAGAGCTCGACGACGAAGGGGCCGCACCCTGCGGCAGGTGCGACAACTGTGCCGGCAGGAGGTTCACCGAGGAGGTGGACGAGTCGCTCGTCGTCGCAGCTCGGGGGGAGCTGCGAAGGCCGGGGGTCCGGGTAGAACCCCGCAAGATGTGGCCCACCGGTTTGGAAGCTGTCGGCATGGGCTTCAAGGGTCGTATTCCGGAACAGCAGCAGGCCGGACCAGGCCGGGCTCTGGGGAGGCTCACCGACATCGGCTGGGGGAACAGGCTGCGCCCGTTGCTCTCCGTGCAGGGTGGCGACGGGCCGGTGCCCGACGATGTGCTCCAGGGCGCCGTGACCGTTCTCTCCGACTGGGCCAAGCACCCCGAGGGCTGGGCGTCCGGGTCTCCAGGGGCACCCGAGCGACCGGTCGGGATCGTGGCGATCGAGTCCCATACGCGGCCACAGTTGGTGCGGTCCTTCGCGGAACGGCTCGCAGACATCGGTCGGATGCCGCTTCTGGGTGCCTTGATCAGCGTGGACGAGTACGGCGTGAAAGGAGCACCCCGCAGCAACGGTGCACAGCGGCTCAGGACGGTGCATGAGGCACTGACTCTGCCCGCGGAGCTGGCCGACTCCGTCGCAGCGATGGGTGGCCCCGTGCTGCTGGTGGACGATTTCACCGACACCGGCTGGACCCTAGCCGTTGCCGCCAGGATGCTCCGCCAAGCCGGTGCGAAGGGGGTGTTGCCGCTGGTCCTCGCGGTTCAGAACTGACAGCCGTTGAGGAAGGAGAGGCAAGGAAGGGGAAACGAGGGACACAGGGGGAATAACGAGAGGAGACAGCCTCAGAAGGCCGCGTGATGCACCAATTGTTCGTTGCCGCCTCCTCCCGAGGCCGCGAGAATTGGAGCGGTTTCAGGACGAAGGGAGGAATGTGACCTTCGGCTTTGCTCCGTCCCCTGCAAGCGACCCCGTCTCCCGGCTCGGCCGTATGCTCCAGCCGGCCGAGTGGGCCGCGGCCGGCATCCCGCTCCTGCGCGATCCCCGTGAAATCGTCACCGGACTCTATGAACGTCATCTCCCCAGGCCGTCCACCACAGTGATAGCGGTGCTGGGGCCCGAGGAACGGCTCGTAGCCAGCGCGTCGTTCAGCCAGCACCCCGCCCACCCCGACGGCTGGGAGTACCGCAACGCCCTGCTTGGTCAGCTACGACGGGTCATCCCGCACGACCTGCGCCTCAGGGCCCCCGTCCGCACCGCGGTGCTCCTTTGCTGCCGGCTGGGTGAGCAGGGCTGGACAGCGGTGGACGGTGCCTGGATGTGGGGCCTGCGCGACGCCTGCACGCTGCACGGGTTGCGCTGCGGGGCCTACATCACATTGACGCCGTCAGGGTGGCAGGTGCTCGGAGAGGGACGGAGCGGACGTCGCCCCTCGGCTGTGACCGCACAAGAGGGGTCTTGGTCCACCGATCCGGCTGCCTCGGATGACGGCACGCACACCCCTGCCCCGTCATCTCCGTCCTCGGCCCGGAAAACGGGCACGGTGGCCAACGGGCAGCCGGCGCCCTTGGCCTCCAGCGCGACCGCAACAGCCTGGGCTCCGCGCCAGAGCCCTCCGGGGCGAGCCAACGGCAACGATGCCGTCGGCAGACAGCGACCGCGCCCGGCGGCAGCACTCTAGCCATCCGGGAGAGGAGGCACCCGCCCCGTCGGCCCCTGGGAAATACCCACAGAGCCGAGCGACTGCCCGGCCCTGGCGGTCCCCGGGGCTCAGAGCAGAGCGCGCAGGCGGTCGGGGTCGCCGCACACGATGAGCTGCTCGGTGGCCTTCTCCAGGGCCGCCGGTAGTGCGGCGGCGGCCTCGGGGTCGGTGCCTCCGTTGACCGCGAGCAGAACGATGGTGCGCTGTGTGGTGCGGGCTATGGCGGAAGCGTGGGCGCAGAAGATGTCCTCGCCGTCGGCAAGTTGGCGCCAATAGGCGTCCTCGCCGAAGGAGAGTTCGTGCTGCGCCCAGGGGTGCTGTTCCCCGGTGGTGAGCATGAGGATCTCGCCGGGGGCACGGCCCTCGTCGAGGAGCTTGTCGACGGCCTCGTCGGCAACCTCCACCGCGGTCGCGTCAGTCGCTGCGACCAGTTGGATCTGCGCGGTGGCGGGGGCCGGGGAAGCAGGCGGGCGCTGGGCCGGCGAATTCTCCTGGCGGGGGGCGCCGGGACGGCCCGGGGTGCTGGGGCCCTTGCTGTCCGCGCGCGGGGGTGCGGGACGCGGGGAAGGCCGCGGGCCGGGAACGGGTGCTGCGGCGTGGGGTGCCTGCGGAGTTCGGGCTGCTCCCGCCGCATTGCGGGGGCCCGGGACGCTCTCGTAAATCTGTGACTCCTTGGGAGTGAGAGACATGAGGTGTTGTCTATCAAATGACGGAATAGGACGTGTCAGCGGGTACGGGATCCAGGAGAGGCTTCCGGGGGTGGCTCCGGTACGTCGTGACGGCGTCGCCCGGCGGGGCCGGGTCAGAAGAGGCCGATCTGTTCTGTGGGCTCGCTCCGGGTGCGCTTGAGGTGCTTCCAGCGGGTCAGGGCGTCCATGTAGGACCAGGACAGCCGGTGGTGCGGCGTGGGACCGCGCTCCTGCAAGGCTGCCTTGTGCACGGGCGAGGGGTAGCCGGCGTTGTCCTGGAAGGCGAAGTCGGCGTACTCCGGGGCGAGTTCGGTCATGAGCGCGTCCCTGCGGACCTTGGCGATGACCGAGGCCGCAGCGACGGCGACACAGGTCTGGTCGCCCTTGATGACCGTGCGAACCCGCCAAGGGGCTCCGAGGTAGTCGTGTTTGCCGTCCAGGATAATGGCGTCGGGGCGTTCGGGCAGGCCCTCCAGGGCGCGGATGGCGGCGAGCCGGAGGGCGGCGGTCATGCCGTGCTCGTCGATCTCCTCCGGAGAGGAGTGACCGAGAGAGTAGGCAGTGACCCAGCTGCTCAGCTCCGCGGCCAGCTCGCTGCGGCGTGGCTCGGGGATGAGCTTGGAGTCGGTCAGGGTGGAGGGCGGGCGGCGCAGTCCTGTGATCGCGGCGCAGACCGTGACAGGTCCCGCCCAGGCTCCGCGGCCGACCTCGTCCACTCCGGCGACGATCTTCGCACCGGTGGTTGCGCGGAGCGATCGCTCGACGCGGTGGGTTGGGGGCTCGTACGGCATGGCATTAGCAAGCGTATCCGCTGGGGATGCGGTGAGTTCAGCCGAGTCCGCCAAAGGGCGAGAAAGTTCGCCGACGATCGCGGAAGGGGGTGGGGTGGTGACGGAGAGTCCGCGAATTGGGCCGCTTTCGCTTCGTGTCTCCCTACGGCTTCAGGTCCACCTTTCCCTCCGGCTTCAGGTCTCCGGTCGCCGCCGCTCCAGCGACTCGGTGAGCCAGGCGGGAAGTGGCTCGGTGCCGGCGTCCCAGTCGGCGGGCGGAGCTGCCGCGGCACGTCGGGGGCTCCCAGGGCTGCCGGGTCCTCCGGCGGCCAGGATGCCGCCGATGATCGCGCAGGTGGTGTCCACGTCACCCCCGGCGCCGATCGCGCGCCACACCGCCTCTCGGAAGTCGCCGATGTACCGGGCGACTGCCCACAGGGCGAACGGCACGGTGTCCTGCGCACTGGTGCGGCGCCCGCAGCCGAGGACGGCGGCGACGGTGCCGACGTCGGCGTAGTCGAGCATGTCGACGGCTCGGCGCAGTCCGGCGTGAACGGCGCCGCGCGGGACGAGGTGCTGGACGCGGACGAGAAGCTCCTCGCCCTGCGATGCCCGCGAGGACACCGGGGTCCCCGTCGTGCTGCCCGCCGCTCCCATCGGCCCCTTCAGCCTCTCCGGCGACTCCAGCCCTCCCGGTCCTGCCTGGCGCGCGTGCCTCACCCCGTCCGGGGGCTCCGCACGCGCCACCAATGCCGCCGCAGCGGCGACCGCGCGAGCGCCCGCGATCGCCTCCGCGTGCTGGTGAGTGACCTCGGCCGAGCGTTCCGCTTCCTCGGCGGCGCGCTCGGGATCGTCCGCGAACCAGGCGCCGAGGGGAGCCACGCGCATGGCCGCGCCGTTCCCCCACGAGCCTTGGCCCTCGAAGAGGCCCGCTGCCAACTCGCGCCAGTCGCCGCCCTCCTGGCGGATGAGGCGGAGCATGCGGTTCACGGCGGGGCCGTAGCCCCGGTCGAAGTCGTGGTGTTCGGCGAAGGAGGCAGCCAGAGCGTCCTGGTCGACGCGGCCGTGCGCGACCAGGACAGCTACGACCGAGACCGCCATCTCCGTGTCGTCGGTCCACTGCCATGGGCCCGGCGGCAGCGCGCGCCTCCGAAGGAGGGGAAAATTACCGGGGACGAAGAACTGCGATCCCAGAGCATCGCCCACGGCCAGCCCTCGCAGGCTGGCGAGGGCCGCGGAGAGCCGTTCGCCTTGCGAACGCGGCCTCGCGCTTCCCGGGCCACCACCGCCGGGGCCACCGCTCCCAGGACCGCTGTTCGCTGATGTCGGCGTCGGCGTCGGCGTCGACATCAGCGGTCTCCGTACGGGCGAGGCGTCTGCCAGCGTTCGAAGGGGCGGTCCAGGTGGTATCGGCCGCCTTGTCCGAGCAGGAGCGCGCGGGTCTCGCCGTTGCCCGGATTGGAGAGGGACTCGAACTCCTCTACGGTCCAGTGGAACCAGCGCATGCAGAAGAGGCGCATCGTGAGCCCGTGTGTGACCAGCAGGACGTTCGGCGGGTTGTCAGGGGCGTCGAAGCTGCGCCAGAGGCTCTCCAGGAACGCGCCCACCCTGTCGTACACGTCGGCGCCGGACTCACCCTGGGCGAAGCGGTAGAAGAAGTGCCCATAGGCGTCGCGGTACTTCTTCTGCTGTTGTACGTCTTCCCTGTCCTGCCAGTTGCCCCAGTCCTGCTCGCGCAGCCGGGGCTCCTCACGGACACGCAGCTTCGAGGAGTCGAGCGCGAGCCCGGCGAGGGTGTCGCGGGTGCGGCGGTAGGGGGAGACATACGCGGATACCCGTTCGGACCCGAAGGCCTCGCGCAGTCGCTTACCCGCGTCCTCGGCCTGCCGCACACCGCGTTCGGTGAGGGCCAGCGCGTGATCGGGTACGCGTTCGTAAATGCTGTCGTCGGCGTTTCCCTCCGACTCTCCGTGCCGCAGGAGGACGATACGACGAGGACGTGCCATGGTCACCACACTAGGTCAGACAGTCCAGCCCGGCTCCAGGTCGATCACGTCTCCTGAGACGTCGGTGACGTCGGCGCCCGTCTGGGCGCGCAGGGCCAGCCGCTCGACGCGGTCAGCACGGTACTTTCCGTGTTCGGCGGCCGAGTCCCACATCGAAAGGACCAGAAACTCGTCCTCGGCGTGTGCCTCCGCCTGCGGCTCGGTGCGGGCCTGTTCCTCGGTGCCGGCCAGCGGCTCGGTGCGGTCCTGTGCTCCCGTACGCGTCCGGGCCCCGGTGCGTGTCCGGGGCTCGGTGTGTGCCTGTGCGAAGACCCCGCGCAGCATGCCTGGCGATCCGGCCATTGCCGGGTTCCACACCTTCTCCTGCATCAAGATGTAGTGCTCGGCCCGCTCGGGGCGCACTCGGCAATGGGCCACCCGCAGCAGGTCCGCATCGGTGAAGACGGGACGGAAGCCGGTTTTCACATCGAAGCGGTATTCGAAGAGCCGCACCTGCGCCTCCTTGTACGTGCCGACCTGCGAGGCGTGGAGCCGGTCGTGCGAGCGCGCCATGAACGAGTCGTAGAAGGCGCGGCTCTCCCAGAAGCCGAAGAGGTGCGCGACCCCGCTCTGAGCACGGCTCCAGCCACCGCCCTGGCCACGGAACCCAGGCTCTCCGAGCAGCCCAGCCCACTTCCGCTGCGCCCTTGCGAACCCTGGGCGATCGACGACGGTGCAGCGCATCCACTTGACCAGCACCGCGCTATCGTACGGCCATCCCGGTGACGGCTCGGCCCCTCGCGCATCAGTTCCCAGGGCATCCACCCGGCAGTGCGGGGACATGCACGCGACCCCGACCGCACCCCGTTGCGCTCTTCGTCCCGGGGCTCACGGCCTCTCGTCCCGGGGCTCACGGCCTCACCGGCCTCGCAAAGTCACGAGGTCAGAGCCACAGCCCGCAGCGTGCCCCGCCCCACCACGGCCAGTAGGTCGCCACCGAGGCCTCGCAGCGCAAGGGCACGGCCCGGTGGTCTGGACCGTATGCGGTGGACGATCCGGCCCTCGCGCTCCAGCAGACAGAGGACCCCGCTGTCGCCGACCACCGCGAATCCCGCGCCCGATACCAGGCCAGGAACAGGGACCACATCACCCACCAGCGGCTCCCGCACGTCCACACGCCCCACCACCCGGCCGTTCTCGGGCGCGACAGCCAGTCGGCCACACGCCCCATCTGATGCGACGCGCGCCTCCCTCACCCACACCACCCCACCGGCGAACTCCGCAGCACTGGCAGCGAGGTCGGCGTCATGACTCAGGAACGGTTCGACATGCCCGGAGCACAGCCGCAAGGTCACAAGGGACCGCCTGCCGCACCGCGCAAGGCACCGGTCCTGGCCGATCGCCGTGAACGCGGGGCGGTGGTCGGTTTCGGTCAGCGCTTCCGGGAGCCTCCAGCGCGACAGCTCCTGGCCACTGCCCGGATCGATGAGCCGGACGTCCGTCCCGCTGCCGACCAGCACCCCACCGCCCCAGACCAGGGGCTTCGCGGTGCGCGCAGGCTCCGGGGTACGCCAGAGCGGCCGACCGTCGACGAGCCGGAACGCGGTCAACGGCGTGTAGCCGCGCCATCCTCCTGTCACCACCGTGTCCCCGGCGATCACCGGTGACCTGCAATAGCGCGGCAGGCCCACGCTCCATACCCCAGCGCCGTCGGTGAGCCGGAGACACGACAGCCGGTCGTTTTCCTGTACGAGAACAGAGCCAGCGCCGGGACCGGGGGCGGGGGCGGTGACGACGTCGTAAGGGCGCGTGCGGATCCCGGTGTCCCAGCGCACTGCCCCCTCGTGCCGGTCGAGGCACACCAGCCGGGTGCGGCGCTCGTGGACAACGACATGCTCGCCGACCCCGGCCAAGGTCCCGGCGTCGCCCCGTTGGTGAAGCTGCCGGATCCACAGCGTCCGCGCGTCCATCGGGTGAGTCCACCAGTCGACGTCCGCGTCCACAACGCACTTCCCTCACGGACCTCGCGGACCTCACGGACCTCACGGACCTCGCGGACCTCGCGGACCTCGCGGACCTCATGACGTCGCGGACCTGGCGGACCTCACGGACCTGGCGATCCCTCGCCCTCTCCCCCACGGAAGGCGCCGAAGACCCAGAGCACGGCCACAGAACCACAGCACACAGCAGAGGAGGGGGAGCCGGCCCTTGGCCGCCTCCCCCTCCTCATGGGCGACTAGCTGCAGCCGCTGGTCGAGCCGCAGCCCTCGCACAGGTAGCAGCTACCGGCGCGGCGCATCTTGGTGCCGCAGGAGAAGCAGAGCGGAGCGTCGGCGTTGAGGCCGAGCTGCATCTCCATCAGCTCCGTGGAGTTGTGCGCCTCCCTGGGTGCGGGAGCCGCAGCCTCCGGTTCGGTGGCGGTCCGCTGGACATCCTTGGCGTCCTTGGCCTCCTCCTTCGGCGCGACCCGCTCCGCCTTGGGCGCGGACTGGGCCAGCCCGTCGGCGTCGAAGTCCTCGTCGGACGATTCGTACGAGCCGGTCTCCAGGTGCCGCTCCCGCTCGGCCGCCGAGTGGATACCCAGGGCCGAACGCGTCTCGAACGGCAGGAAGTCCAGCGCCAGGCGACGGAAGATGTAGTCGACGATCGACTGCGCCATCCGCACGTCCGAGTCGTCCGTCATACCGGCAGGCTCGAAGCGCATGTTGGTGAACTTCGAAACGTAGGTCTCCAGCGGCACTCCGTACTGAAGGCCGACAGAGACCGCGATGGAGAAGGCGTCCATCATGCCCGCGAGGGTCGAACCCTGCTTGGACATCTTCAAGAAGACCTCACCCAGGCCGTCGTCCGGGTAGGAGTTGGCCGTCATGTAGCCCTCGGCGCCTCCCACCGTGAAGGAGGTGGTGATGCCGGGACGACCCTTCGGGAGGCGGCGGCGGACGGGACGGTACTCGATGACCTTCTCGGGCTCGGGCTGCTCGTCCTTCTTCTCGTCCTTGGCCTTCGCGGACAGCGGCTGACCGACCTTGCTGTTCTCGACGTAGACGGCGAGCGCCTTGGTGCCGAGCTTCCAGCCCTGGAGGTAGATCTCCTCGACGTCCTCAACCGTGCTGCTCGCGGGCATGTTCACGGTCTTGGAGATGGCGCCGGACAGGAACGGCTGGGCCGCCGCCATCATCCGGACGTGTCCCATCGGGGAGATGGAGCGCTCGCCCATGGCGCAGTCGAAGATCTCGTAGTGCTCCGGCTTGAGGCCTGGCGCGTCCACGACGTTGCCGTGCTCGGCGATGTGCTCGACGATCGCCTCGATCTGCTCCGGCTGGTATCCGAGGCGCTTGAGGGCCTTGGGCACCGTGTTGTTGACGATCTGCATCGAGCCGCCGCCGACGAGCTTCTTGAACTTGACCAGGGCCAGGTCGGGCTCGACGCCAGTGGTGTCACAGTCCATCATCAGGCCGATGGTGCCGGTCGGGGCCAGCACGGACGCCTGCGCGTTGCGGAAGCCGTTCTTCTTGCCGAGCCGCTGCACGTCCTGCCATGCCTCGGTGGCCGCGGCCCACACCGGGTTGTCGAGGTCGTCGGCACGCGGGGCGCTGTCGTTGGCGTCGCCGTGCTGCTTCATGACGCGCTTGTGGGCGTCCGCGTTACGGGCGTAGCCCTCGTACGGGCCGACGACCGCGGCCAGCTCGGCCGAGCGCTTGTACGACGTGCCGGTCATCAAGGAGGTGATGGCACCGGCCAGGGCACGGCCGCCGTCGCTGTCGTAGGCGTGGCCGGTGGCCATCAGCAGGGCGCCGAGGTTGGCGTAGCCGATGCCCAGCTGGCGGAAGGCGCGGGTCGTCTCGCCGATCTTCTCCGTGGGGAAGTCCGCGAAGCAGATGGAGATGTCCATCGCGGTGATGACCAGCTCGGTGACCTTCGCGAAGCGCTCCGCGTCGAAGGACTGGTTGCCCTTGTCGTCGTCGCGCAGGAACTTCATGAGGTTGAGCGACGCCAGGTTGCACGAGGAGTTGTCCAGGTGCATGTACTCGCTGCACGGGTTGGAGGCGGTGATACGGCCCGTCTCCGGCGAGGTGTGCCAGTGGTTGATGGTGTCGTCGTACTGAATGCCGGGGTCGGCACAGACGTGGGCGGCCTCGGCCATCTTGCGGAAGAGGGACTTGGCGTCCACCTCCTCGACCGTCTCACCCGTCATGCGCCCACGCAGCGGGAACTTCGCGCCGGACTCGACGGCCTTCATGAACTCGTCGTTCACGCGCACGGAGTTATTGGCGTTCTGGTACTGGACGGAGGCGATGTCGTCGCCGCCCAGGTCCATGTCGAAGCCCGCGTCCCGCAGGGCCCGGATCTTCTCCTCCTCCTTCACCTTGGTCTCGATGAAGGCCTCGACGTCGGGGTGGTCGACATCCAGGACGACCATCTTGGCCGCGCGGCGGGTGGCGCCGCCCGACTTGATCGTCCCGGCGCTGGCGTCGGCACCGCGCATGAAGGAGACAGGACCGGAGGCGTTGCCGCCGGAGGAGAGCAGTTCCTTGGAGGAACGGATGCGGGAGAGGT
The DNA here is from genome assembly GCF_035917675.1 of Streptomyces sp. NBC_01775. Lineage (NCBI taxonomy): Bacteria > Bacillati > Actinomycetota > Actinomycetes > Kitasatosporales > Streptomycetaceae > Streptomyces > Streptomyces sp. NBC_01775. Next base: position 2,542,790 of record NZ_CP109104.1, read on the forward strand.
TCAGACCGGCGCCCGAGCCCCCCTTGAAGATCATTCCCTCTTCCTTGTACCAGTCGAGAATCGACTCCATGGAGTCGTCGACGGACAGGATGAAACAGGCACTGACCTGCTGCGGCTGCTTGGTGCCTACGTTGAACCACACCGGGGAGTTGAAGGCGAAGACCTGGTGCAGCACGGCATATGCCAGCTCGTGCTCGAAGATCTCGGCGTCCTCGGGAGAGGCGAAGTAACCGTTCTCCTCACCCGAAGCCCGGTAGGTCTTCACCACGCGGTCGATCAGCTCCTTGAGGCTGCTCTCCCGCTGCGGGGTGCCCACAGCTCCCCGGAAATACTTGCTCGTAACGATGTTGACCGCGTTCACCGACCAGAAGTCGGGGAACTCGACGCCACGCTGCTCGAAGTTGATCGAGCCGTCGCGCCAATTGGTCATGACGACGTCGCGGCGCTCCCAGTTCACCTCGTCGTACGGATGCACGCCGGGAGTCGTGTGGATGCGCTCGATGCGCAGCCCCTTGTTCGCCTTGCTGCTGCCCTTCGCGCGGGAGCCGCGTGCCGGGCCGCTCGTCGTCTCTGTCATTCCGCCTCCCTGTGTGGGGCATAACGCCCCAACATGCCCCGGTTCTTCCCCGAGAACTGTGCCTGTCTGTTGACCCGGACACGGTGTGTGGCCAGGCCAGGTCTCTGTGTGTGCCGGGCACCCATGGCCCGGCGTTTCGGCCCCGCTCGCGGCGGCGGCCGGCCGCTCAGTCGGCGGCTACGGACGCGGGGGCACCGGAGGCGCCGTTGCCCCCGCCGCGCTCACCGGGCCGCTGGCCCCCTCCACCGCTGTCGCCCCCGGCGGAGTTGCCCGCTCTCTGCCCGCCTTCCGCGGAGCCGCCCTGTGCGGAGCCGTCCCGTGCCGAGCCGCCCTGTGCGGAGTCCCTTCCCACGGAGCCGTCACTTCCGGCGGCGGCGGGCGGGTGCGCGTCGCGCAGTTCGGCTATGGCCGCCTCGAAGTCCTCCAGGGACTCGAACGCCTTGTAGACCGAGGCGAATCGCAGGTAGGCGACCAGGTCGAGATCCTGGAGCGGGCCGAGTATGGCCAGCCCGACGTCATGGGTGGACAGCTCGGCGCTGCCGGTGGCGCGGACTGCTTCCTCCACGCGCTGGCCGAGCTGGGCCAGGGCATCCTCGGTGACGGGCCTGCCCTGGCACGCCTTGCGGACACCAGCGATGACCTTGTCCCTGCTGAAGGGCTCGGTGACTCCGCTGCGCTTGATCACTGTCAGTGACGCGTTCTCCACGGTGGTGAAGCGACGGGAGCAATGGGGGCACTGGCGCCGCCGCCTGATCGCCGCGCCGTCGTCGGCCGTACGACTGTCGACCACGCGGCTGTCGGGGTGCCGGCAGAAGGGGCAGTGCATCGAATTCACCCTCCCAGGGCTCTCGGAGCCCTCACCGTGCATGACAGATAACGCCGGAGCAGCCCCGTCACAGAGGCCCCTCGACGCGCACCCCAGCATAGGCGAAGTTCTCCCGGAGTGAGCACCGGGGACCACAACTTCTGGTGGCGCGCGCTCATCAAACCACTAGATCTGGTAGCCAGACATCATCGCGGCCCCTACGCGTGTCGCGCTCGGCGCGGCCCGAGCCTACGCGAAGCGGGGTGCTCGGAGAGGCGCGGGGCGCGCCTGCGAGACTGTGCACGACGGCGGCGGAGGCCGGCCCCTTGCGGCGGCTGGACCCCCAGGGCGCGACCCATACACCCCTTGAGCGGGCAGAGTCCGGTGAACTGGGAATTTTCACTCGAACGTGTGTTTGGCGCAACCTTTCGAAACCAACTACCGTTGTCCAACTAGGGAGAACCGTTCGAGAGGGGCCGACGTGACCACGACAGCAGACAGCGCCACCATCACCTCCCAGAACCGCTCAGCGCAGGCAATCGACGAGATTCAGCCGGTGAATGACGCCATGAACGCAGAGACTCAGGAAGGTCCACAGGCGAAGCGCTCGCTGCCAGGGCGACCTCCCGGCATCCGGGCGGACAGTTCCGGGCTCACGGACCGGCAGCGACGGGTGATCGAGGTGATCCGCGACTCCGTCCAGCGGCGCGGCTACCCGCCGTCCATGCGCGAGATCGGCCAGGCCGTGGGCCTCTCCAGCACCTCCTCGGTGGCGCACCAGCTCATGGCACTGGAGCGGAAGGGTTTCCTCCGTCGTGACCCGCACCGCCCTCGCGCCTACGAGGTGCGCGGCTCGGACACGCCCAGCACGGCGCAGGCCGCGGCCGACACGACAGGCAAGCCGTCCGCCTCCTACGTCCCGCTGGTGGGCCGGATCGCAGCCGGGGGGCCCATCCTCGCCGAGGAGTCGGTCGAGGATGTCTTCCCGCTGCCACGCCAGCTCGTCGGCGACGGCGATCTGTTCGTCCTCAAGGTCATCGGAGATTCGATGGTCGAGGCCGCGATCTGCGACGGGGACTGGGTCACCGTCAGGCGCCAGCCGGTTGCCGAGAACGGCGACATCGTGGCCGCGATGCTCGACGGGGAGGCGACCGTCAAGCGCTTCAAGCGCGAGGACGGGCACGTCTGGCTGTTGCCGCACAACGCCTCGTACCAGCCGATCCCGGGCGATGACGCCACCATCCTCGGCAAGGTCGTCGCCGTACTGCGGAGGGTCTGAGACCTCCCGCCCCCTGATTCTCGTCTCCCGGAAAGACCTTTCCGGCACGCTGTACGGCCCCTCGCGGCCGGAGGCTCACGGGCCGCTGGTTCCCTCCGCACCGGAACCGGCGGCCCGTCGCCATGCCTGCGGGCCGTACGACGTGTCTGCGGGCCCTCGCCCGTGCCTGCGGCCCGTCGCCATGTCTGCGGGCCGCACCCCTGAAAGCCCTCAGGGCTGCTTGGCCGCCTCGTCGATGGCGGCCAGGGATCGGCGCACCTGGTTGCGGTCGGTCGTGTACCAGAAGCTGGGCATGGAGGCGCGCAGGAAGCTGCCGTACCGCGCACGCTCCAACCGGGGGTCGAGGACCGCGACCACTCCCCTGTCCCCCGTTGCCCGCACCAGCCTGCCCGCGCCCTGGGCCATCAGCAGCGCCGCGTGCGTCGCCGCGACGGCCATGAAGCCGTTGCCCCCCGACTGCTCCACGGCCTTTTGCCGGGCGCTCATCAGCGGGTCGTCCGGACGGGGGAAGGGCACGCGGTCCATGACCACCAACTGGCAGCTCGGGCCCGGCACATCGACGCCCTGCCACAGCGAGAGCGTGCCGAACAGACAGGTCTCCGGGTCCTCGGAGAACCGGCGGATCAGCTCCCCCAGCGTCTCCTCACCCTGGAGGAGGATCGGCAGCCCCAGCCGCCCCCGCAGTTCCTCGGCCGCCGTCTGGGCACCTCTCATTGAGGAGAAGAGCCCGAGCGTGCGCCCGCCGGCGGCCTCGACCAGCTCCGCCAGCTCATCCAGCATGTCGGCGCGTGAGGCGTCCCGGCCGGGCGGCGAGAGGTGCTTGGCGACGTAGAGGATGCCCTGCTTGCCGTAGTCGAACGGGGAACCGACATCGAGCCCCTTCCACGGGGGCGTCTGCGACTCCTCGTCGTCGTCACCGATGCCCTCGGGGGCGAGGCCGAGGGACGCGCCGACCCCGTTGAAGTCCCCGCCCAGCTTGAGCGTGGCGGAGGTGAGAATGACGGAGCGGTCCGTGAACAGCTTCTCGCGCAGCAGCCCGGAGACCGTCAGGGGAGCCACCCGCAGGGAGGCGCCGTAGCGGTCGTGGCGTTCATACCAGACGACGTCGAACTCGGAGCCCTCCAGGATTCGTTCGGCGACGTCGTGCACAGTCTCGACCGCGGCCTTGGCCTGCTTGCGGACCGCGTCCTCGTCCTGGACGGACTTGTCACGGGTGTTGCCCAGGGCGCTCAGGCAGTTGCGGCCCGCGTCGCGCAGCGCCATCAGGGCGTACCCGAGGTCCTCGGGGACCGCTTCCAGGCGGCCCGGGAGAGCCAGCTCCATCAGCCGCTCGAACGTCTCGGAGGCCGTCTGGAGCTGGTCGGCCGCCTTCTCGTCGACGAGCTTGGCGGCGCGGCGCACCGCGCGGTTCACTCCGCCCGGGGTCAGCTCGCCGGTGGCCACGCCGGTGACGCGGGAGACCAGCTCGTGCGCCTCGTCGACGATCAGCACCTCGTGGCCGGGCAGGACCGGGGCGCCCTCGATGGCGTCGATGGCCAGCAGCGCGTGGTTGGTGACGATCACGTCGGCGAGCTTGGCGCGCTCCCGCGCCGCCTCGGCGAAGCACTCGGCTCCGTAGGCGCACTTGCTGGCGCCCAGGCACTCGCGGGAGGCCACCGAGACCTGCGACCAGGCGCGGTCGGAGACGCCCGGGGTGAGGTCGTCCCGATCGCCCGTCTCCGTCTCGTCCGACCAGTCGCGCAGACGGAGCAGGTCCTTGCCGAGGCGGGAGGTGGGGGCCGCGCCCTCGAAGGGGTCGAAGAGCCCGTCCTCCTCTTCCTGCGGTACGCCTTCATGGAGGCGGTGCAGACACAGGTAGTTCGACCGACCCTTGAGCATGGCGAATTCGGGGCGGCGGCGCAGCAGCGGGTGCAGCGCGTCGACCGTGCGCGGCAGGTCGCGCTCGACGAGCTGACGCTGGAGCGCGAGCGTGGCGGTGGCGACCACCACGCGCTCGCCGTGCGCGAGCGCCGGGACCAGATATCCCAGCGACTTGCCGGTGCCGGTGCCCGCCTGCACGAGGAGGTGGCGTCCGTCGTCAACGGCCTCGGCGACGGCGTCGGCCATGGCGGCCTGACCTGGGCGTTCAGTACCCCCGACGGCAGTGACGGCGGCCTGGAGGAGTTCGGTGAGGGCGGGCTTGCTCATAGATCCGACACCCTACGCGGCGGCACTGACACTCCGCCTCACGGAGACCGGCTCCTTCCGGCTCCTTCCAGCCATGACCGGTTCGGTCCGTACGGCTACGGTCCGTGCAAGGGATTGCGCACTGTCCCGTGCACGGCGGCGTGGGGACGCTCGGACCTGTCACGGTAGCCGTCCATATGCAGACGGTTGCGATTGAGGCAAAGTCGCTCGATGCGGGGAGTGAGCAGGTCGAAGGTCTCGAAGCGGGGCTTCAGGGCGGGGAAGCGCTCCTGGTAGCGGTCGATCTCGGCACGCAGGAGTGACCAGAAGCTGTCCTCGGGCACCCCGAGTTGTTCCTCGCACAGGGGTGCGAGGAAGCGGAAGACGCCCACGAAGAGCGCGGAGTGGATGAACTGCGTGAGGAACGTGGGGGGTTCGCTCAGCAGCACCGAACGTACGTCCTCAGGCATGGAGTCCAGTTCGGGCACCGGTTGGGCGCTGATGTTGACGTCGTCGACGAAGTCCTTGATCGCCAGCCGTACGGGCACGTCCTGCTCGTCGAAGACGACGATCGCGTTCTCCCCGTGGGGCGAGAAGACGGTGCCGTAGCGGTAGAGGAAGTGCAGCAGCGGCGGCAGCAGCGCGGCGAACAAGTGACGCAGCCACGCTCTGGGCTCCAGGCCCGAGCGGCGCACGAGTTCGGCGGTGAGGGCCCGCCCCGCGGCATCCGTGTGGATGAGGGCCGCGAGAGTGCGGGCGTGTTCGTCGGGAGCGAGGTAGGGGGCCAGCGGCTCGCGCCAGATACAGCCGAGCAACTCGCGGTACTGGTATGGGGCCTCGGGCAGTTTGTCGTAGACCGGGTGGGCGACGGCGACAGACGCGACCTCGCCCAGCAGGACGACCCGGCACTCCTGGGACAGGAAGGGGTCCCCGTCGCGCAGGCTCTGCACCCAGGAGGTGACGGCCGGGGCCGCCAGCGTCCGTTCGGTCGGCAGACCGCGCCACACCAGGGTGTTCAAGATGGCGAGCGGCAGCTTGACGGTGTGCCGGTCGGGCCTGCTGGTGTTGAGGAACGTGCGTACGGACTGCTGGGGCAGCCGCTGATCGCCGTCCGTGCTGAGCGGCACGATGGCTCCCTCGGCGAGCGAGGAGGCGAACAGGGGCGCGATGGTCTCGTCCCACTGCCAGGGATGCACGGGTAGGTAGAGATACTCCTGCGGGGGGAGCCCGCGCGAGCGCAGCGTCTCGTGGAAGCCGAGGAGCGTCTCGGGGCTCAGCTCGCGTGCGTACAGCTGGTGCGGCCGGCCCAGGCGGGGCACCCCCCGGTACTCCGCCAGTCCCTCGCGTACGGCGATCCAGGGAAGCGGGCCCGCGGTGCGGCCCTCCGGTGCCCAGCGCGCGGTGTCGGTCGCGGAGAATCCGAGGCGCCCCTTGTTGGCGACCAGCCAGGGGTGTCCGTCCATGTGGCCCTCCAGCTGCGCGTAGCCGAGGGAGGCGAGTTCGGCGACGGGCAGCTCGGAGGCCAGCAGCCGGGCGTCGGCGGTGAGGGTGGCGGTCAGCTCGCGCAGGTAGTGGCCCGTGGTGTCACAGCTGAGGCCGAGCAGGTTGTGGGCACGGGCGAAGAAGACCAGCGGATCGAGTCCGTCGTCCAGCGAGGAGGGATCGACGCTCCAGTGACCGTAGGCGCCCCGTCGGGCGCGGAAGCGGACGGTGAGGGCGTCGTCGACGATCAGCTTGTACGCGTCGGCTGCGGGCCCCGGCTCGGGGTGGGGCTGGAGGATCTCCTCGTAGGCGAACTCGGAGATCATCTTGGCGAGCAGCCGACGGGCGGCGTGGCCCCAGTGCTGCCGGTCCAGGCCGGCGGGGAGGGCTAGCGGGACGGAGTCGTTCGACGAGGATCCGATCGAGGGTTGGGACACGGGGTTGCTCCTTGTGGGAGGGGGACGGTTTCGGTGTGCGGTGCGGCAGAGGTACGAGGAGTACGGAGAGGCTGCGGGCGGGTCCTGGACGGTGGCCCTTTGGGGGACGGGCCACTGGAGGGCCGGCCGTTGGCCGGGGGCCGAGGGCGACAGCCGGGTGCCGGGGACCGGATGGTGGCCGGAGGCGGTGGCCGGGACGGGGCCGTCGGCCGGATGCCGGTCCGCCCGGAACTCGGAGCATCCGGTCGTCCGGTCCACCGGGGAGTCCGGTCGCCCGGTCCTCCGGGCATCCGGACGGCGAGCCGCCGGGGCGTCGGCCCTCGGACCCGACCGCTCAGAGCGCGTGGCGCAGCGCGCGGTCCCGGACCATCAGGGCGGCGCGTTTGGCGGGGAGCTGGACCTCGGCGCTGAGGCGGAATCCGGCGCCCAGGAAGGCGGCGACGGAGGGGATGTTGCGTACGTCGGGCTCGGCCAGCACGCGTGAGCACAGCGGGCGCCGGTCGAGCACCAGGTCGGCGACGGCCCGCAGCAGGGACGTGCCGACGCCCCTCCCCCGGTGAGCCACTCCGCCGATCAGCAGATGGATGCCGGTGTCGTGCGGCCGGGTGGGGCAATAGCGCGCCAAGGGGTCGAGATCGGCGCGGTACAGCTCCCAGTAGCTCATGGGCGCGCCGTCGAGCACCCCCAGGCAGGGCACGCTGCGTCCGTCGCCTTCCAGTTGGGGGCGCAGGTGGGCCTCGGTGACCCGTTCGGGGCCCGCCAGCTCCCAGAATGCCGCGACGGCTGGATCGTTCATCCAGGCGGAGATCAGCGGCAGATCGCGCCCGAGGTGCACGGGGGCGAGCTGGAAGTGCCCCACGCCGGTCTCGGCGGCCGGCCAGCCGGCGGGTGAGTCGAGCAGCCCGCCGTGCTGCGGGGGTCCGGCGCAGGTCTCCGGCGGGCCGTATCCCTCCCGCTGCGCGAGCAGGTCGTTCCACTGCTGCGGCAGTTCGAGGTTCAGGGTGTCGTCATTGCTGGTGCTGGAGCCGGGATCCACCGTGCCGAGGCCGGGGGGACCGGCGGGTGGTGCGGAACCTGGCTGGGGGTGCGGCATGACGACGTCTCCTCCCATGCTGGGGGCCGGGGGTCAGAGGGCGAGGGGGTTGTCGAGGGTGACGTAGACGGACTGGGTGTCGACCGGGCCGACCAGCTCGTCCATCCCGTGCAGGCGGGTGAGCAGGTTGGCCTTGCAGCGGAGCGTGGAGGACTCCAGGAGGAGCGCGGGCAGCGGCGATACGGGCTCGTCCCCGCTGCCGCGCGCCGCGCCCTCCAGGAAGCGCCGGAAGGCGGCGAGCAGGAGATGTTCGTCGGCGAGGCGCTGGGCGCCGAACGCACCGATGAGACCGAGGACGTTGTTGATACCGAGGTAGTAGGCGAAGCGTTCGTCGGTGACGTCGTCGGCGACGAAGGTGTCGCTGGATACTCCGAGACCCGTGCCCGGCAGCCGCTTGTCCAGCTCCTCCCTGCGGGAGGCTCGGAAGTAGTAACCCTGGTTGTCGCGGTAGCGCCCGCCCTCGGGCCAGCCCTCGGCGTCGAGGAGCACAAGGGTGTTCTGCTGGTGCGCCTCCAGCGCGATCCCGGCGTGTGCGTCGAGCCAGAGAATGGGGCGGACGACGGCGTCCAGATACCGCAGGAACCACTCGGCGGCCACGGCCGCGGACGGGCGGCCCGTCCGCGCGGCCAGGGAGGCGATCACCCGGGCGAGCCGAGATCGCAGCGCCATCGGCGGCCCGGCCGGGTCAGGCACGGGCGCGGTCAGTCCGGCGACACAGACGGCGTCGTCGGAGGGGCCGAAGGGGTTGTGCCGGATGACGGTGTCGAAGCCGTGGAGACGTCCCTCACCGGGGAGGTCGACGCCGAGCCAGGCGGGGTCGCGGACGATGTCGAAACCCGGGTGCGCGGCGCGCCACGCCGCGCCCAGGTCGCCGCGCAGCAGCCGGTGCACTTCGACGCCGCGCAGCAGCTCCTTGCGCAGGTTCTCCCGACGGGAGTTGGTGATACGCAGCCCCAGGGAGAGCTTGAGCATGGCGGTGCCGCCCGGCCGGAAGACGGTGCGCACGGAGGAGGTCGGATACCAGTGCTCCCCGCCTTGCCCCAGGTCGTGCAGCAGACCGGCCTCCAGCAGCACCGCGACGGCGGGGCTGTGGCTCAGCTCGCGGGCCTGCCAGGGGTGGAGGGGCAGGGGCACCCGGCCCTCGGGAAGGCGTCCGCTGAGCGCGGGCCCCGCCATCCGGCGCGCCAGTTCGGCGGCCGGGACCGGCTTGCCCCGGTCGGTCCATGCCGAGTCCCCGGCCAGAACGGAGGGGTCGACGGCCATCCAGCGCAGCGGAAAACTGCCGCGCAGCTCGGGTGAGAAGACCCGGGCTTCGCCCTCGGAGAGACCCTCACGGCTCTTGGGCGTGGGGTGGAGGGGGTGTCCGAACAGAAGTGCCTGCTCGCCGTCGAGGAACGGGCAGGTGTCCTCGGGCCGTTCCGGGTGTGCCCTGCGCTCGCTGATGAAGACGGCGGTGCGCTGGAGCGAGTCGGCGACCCGGCCGACCAGGGCGGCGCTCTCCGGCTCGGGCGCGGGGCGCGCTCCGTGCGTGGCCTCGCGCCCGATGAGGGCGGCGAGCGCGACGGCTTCGAGGGGCGGCGCGTCGTCGGGAGCGCGGTCCAGGGTGGGCGGGTCGAAACGGTGGCAGCCGACGGGCGACCAGTGGCGCACCGGAACGGCGAGGGTGGTGCCGGTGGCGGCGAGCGGGACGCGCAGGATGCCGTCCTCGGGGCGGGTGAGTCCCGTCTCGCGTACCCAGCAGCGCAGCAGATTCTCCAGCGCGGCGGCATCGGCGGCCCGCTGCGCGCTGGGGTGTTCCAGGGGGTCGTCGCCCGGGTGGACGGGCTTCCCGCTCTCCGGGTCCGGCGGAAATGTCGCACCATCCGGTCCACCGGTCGAACCGGCGGGCGTCTCTCCTTCCGCCGCCGTGGGTTCGGCCGCCTCCTGATCGCGGACGGCCGGCTCTCCGCCACGGGCGGCCGGCTCTTCACTGCGGCCGTCCAGTACTCCGGTGGGCGCCACCGCACCGCTGGGAGCAGCCGCAACGCCGGGCGCCGCCGCGTCGTGAAGCGAGGAGTCGGTGCACGGATGGCCGGGACCGTGGACCAGCCCTGGGCCGCTCAGCTCCTCGTGGCGTCCGGTGCGCCGCGACTGCCGGGGCACAGCCGGCTCGATGAGCCGGGCGAGCCTCTTACGGACCGGGCCCTTCGGGGCGCCTTCGGCTCCGGAGCGCGCGTTCACTGAGGTGTCCTCCGATGGTGTCGACTGGGCGCGCTGGGCAGCGAGCCACTGTCCCCCGTACGTACCAACGAAGCGAACGGCGGCGGATCACGGGCACGTTGAAGATCCCTTCGGGCTCCGGGAGGCGGTGCGGGGCCCCCTCCTCGCGCGTACGACGCGGCCGGTGCGGGGCAGCCCACGACGCGGCCGGTGTGCGGAACCGCCGACCCTGCTGTGCCCGTCCCCCACCTCACCGGGCATAGTGGGGTGCCGCCCCTCCCGGCGGGATGCATGACAAAAACACAGGCACGAGATCCACTTCAGGGGGAGTTCAGCCATGCCATCGATAGCCAGGCCCGCGCGGCGCCGCTCGGCGCTGGCCGCGGCAGCGGTCATCGCCGCTCTGACAGTGACGGTGAGCGCCTGCGGCCCGGAGGACGACAAGGCGGACGAGAAGCCCAGCGCGTCCCCGACAGAGTCCAAGAAGACCAGGGACGTCAAGGACGATCTCGGGCTGCCGGACGACCTCCCCAAGGACCTGCCGACGTCGCTGGACGATCTCGACAAGTGGCGCAACGGCCAGTGGAAGAACTGGGACCAGGACAAGTGGCTGAGCGAGGCCAAGGAGTTCTTCAACCCCATCATCGATGACCTGTGGGACCCGGATCGCATGAAGGACGCGGACGGGAACGACCGCAAGGTCGACGATTCGGACATCGACGACAGTGAGAGCGGCGGCAAGGACGGCACCGGCGAGGACGAGGGCGTCACCGATGCGACGCCCAAGCCGGTCAAGGCCGCGCCCATGAAGACGCCGTACAACAAGGACAACTTCCCCGTCGGCAAGGTGTTCATGGACACCCCGAAGGGCGCGATGGTCTGCTCCGGCACCGTCATCAAGGACCCGAACAACCCGGGCAAGTCCAACCTCGTGGCCACGGCGGGCCACTGCGTGCACGGCGGCGCCGGCAAGGGCTGGTTCCGCAACGTGGTCTTCGTGCCGGACTACAACCCCAACGGCCTGCCCAACGCGCAGTTGGAGAACGCCCCGAAGAGCGCGGTCGCACCGGACGGCATCTGGTGGGCCAAGCACGCCCGCACCACCAACCACTGGATCCGCAACGGCGCAGACCGGGGCGGCAAGGGCGCGCAGCAGGACTTCGCCGTCCTGAAGGTGCAGCCCGAGGACAAGAGCAGCACCACCTCGCTGGAGGAGAAGGCCGGCGGCGCCGTGCAGGTCGCCTTCAACACCCCGCGGGTCAAGTCGCTGAAGAGCCTGAGCGCCGTCGGGTACCCGGCCGCACCGCCCTTCGACGGCTCGAAGATGTACCGCTGCTCCGACAAGCCGGGCCGCCTCACGCTCGACCCGGCACAGCCGACGATGTACCGCATCGGCTGCACCATGACAGCAGGCTCCTCCGGTGGCCCCTGGCTGAGCGCCTCGGGCAAGCGGCTGCTGTCGGTGACGTCGATCGGTCCGGTCACCGCCGACTGGCTGGCGGGCGCCCGCCTCGGCAAGGAGGCCAAGGGCGTCTTCGACGCCGTCAGCAAGCAGGGCTGAACCAGCGCCTTCCCGCTCCGCCCCCGGTTGCCCTCGCGACCGGGGGCGGAGGAACACCGCCGCACAGGAGCCGTCGCCGCGCAGCAACGCGGCGCAGCACCGCCGCGGCACAGAAACAGGGCGCGCCCACGCGCCGATCCACCTCAGGGGGACACCTTCCATGTCACGCACAAGCAGATCCCGCCACGGACGTCCAGCCGTGGTCTTCGCCGCCCTCGCGGCGGCCCTCGCCGTCACCGCGACCGCCTGCGACTCGGGCGGGGGCGACGACAAGAAGAACGACGCCAAGCCCGCGGCCTCGACACCGGCGAAGGACTCCGGCAAGAAGCAGGACCAGCTCGGCATTCCCGACAAGCTGCCGAAGGACCTTCCCACTTCGCTGAAGGATCTGGACGAGTGGCGCGGCGGGGCCTGGAAGAACTGGAAGAAGGACCAGTGGGTGCGTGACGCGGCCGACTTCATCAACCCGTACATCAAGGGTCACTGGAACCCGGGGCGAATGAAGAAGGCGGAGGACAACGAGAAGCAGGTCCCCAAGAACGTCAAGAGCACCTCGGGCTCGGCCGCGACGGCCCCGGAGCCCACCGCGGTCAGGGCCAAGGGTGTGCGCACGCCCTACACGCGCAACGCGGCACCGGCCGGCAAGGTCTTCATGGAAACCCCCGACGGCCCGATGGTCTGCTCCGGCACCGTCGTGAAGGACCCTCGCCACCCGGGCAGGTCCAACCTCGTGGCCACGGCGGGCCACTGCGTGCACTCCGGCAAGAGCGGCGGCTGGCTGCGCAACATCAGCTTCATCCCGGCCTACAACAACCGGGGCCTCTCCGCCGCCGCGGTCAACAACGCGCGGCCCGAGCAGGTCGCGCCGTACGGGCAGTGGTGGGTGAAGTGGGCGCAGACTTCCGACTACTGGATCCAGAAGGGCGCCAAGTCCGGAGGCGGCGGCTCCCAGCAGGACTTCGCCGTGCTGCGCGTCGAGCCCGTCAACAAGAGCGGCAAGTCCCTTGAGGAGACGGTCGGCAACGCCGTGAAGGTCAACTTCCACGCGTCGTCCTCCCGTATCCGGGGCGTCAGCTCCTACGGGTATCCGGCGGCACCGCCGTTCGACGGCTCGAAGATGTACTCGTGCACCGACCGGCCCAGCGATCTGACCATCGACCCGCAGCAGCCCGCGCTGCACCGTGTCGGCTGCACGATGACAGGCGGGGCCTCGGGCGGCGCCTGGCTGGTCAAGGGCTCGGCAGGCAAGCCGGAGCTGATCTCGGTCAACTCCATCGGCCCCCACCCGGCGACCTGGCTCGCGGGGCCGCGCCTGGGTGCGACGGCCAAGGGGGTCTTCGACACCATCAGCAAGAAGTACGGCGGCAGCTGACCGGAGCGCTCCGCTCCAACGGCAGCACCAGCCACAGCACAAGGCACGGCATAAGCGAAGGCCCCGCCTCCCTCCGGATTCCGGAAGGGAGGCGGGGCCTCCGTCGTTGTGCTCGACGCCCCGCCGGGGGCGGGCTCATGGGTGTGCCGCTCAGGCCACAGGCTGGAACTTCCGCAGCTCGGCCGCCAGCTCCTCGTGCACCCTGGCCTTGAGGACCGTGCCCTGGCCGGTGTGCTCCTCGGAGAGCACCTCGCCCAGGCTGTGCACGCGGGAGACCAGCTTGCCCTCGGTGTAGGGAAGCAGGACCTCCAGCTCGACGGAGGGATGCGGCAGTTCGTTGTCGATCAGCTCGCGCAGGTCGTCGATGCCCTGGCCGTTGCGGGCCGATACGACGAGCGCGTGCTTCTCGGCGTGCAGCAGCCGCTGGAGGACCACGGGATCGGCGGCGTCCGCCTTGTTGACCACGACGATCTCCGGCACCTGTGCGGCGCCCACGTCCCGGATCACCTCGCGCACGGAGGCGAGCTGCTCCTCGGGCGCCGGGTGGGCGCCGTCCACCACGTGCAGGATCAGATCGGCGTCGCCGACCTCTTCCATGGTGGAGCGGAACGCCTCCACGAGGTGGTGCGGGAGGTGCCGTACGAAGCCGACCGTGTCGGCCAGGGTGTAGGCCCTGCCGCTCGGCGTCTCGGCCTTGCGCACAGTCGGGTCGAGGGTGGCGAACAGCGCGTTCTCCACCAGCACGCCCGCGCCGGTGAGGCGGTTGAGCAGCGAGGACTTGCCTGCGTTGGTGTATCCGGCGATGGCGACCGAGGGGACCTTGTTGCGCCTGCGGTCCTGTCGCTGGACGTCGCGGCCGGTCTTCATCTCCGCGATCTCCCGGCGCATCTTCGCCATCTTCTCGCGAATACGCCGGCGGTCCGTCTCGATCTTGGTCTCACCGGGGCCACGCGTCGCCATGCCGCCGCCCGCCGAACCGGAGCCACCGCCACCCATCTGCCGGGAGAGCGACTGGCCCCAGCCACGCAGCCTGGGCAGCATGTAGTTCATCTGCGCCAGCGCGACCTGTGCCTTGCCCTCACGGGACTTGGCGTGCTGCGCGAAGATGTCGAGGATCAGCGCCGTGCGGTCCACGACCTTGACCTTGACGACGTCTTCCAGGTGGATGAGCTGGCCGGGGGTCAGCTCACCGTCGCACACCACGGTGTCGGCGCCGGTCTCCAGGACGATGTCCCGCAGCTCGGCGGCCTTGCCGGAGCCGATGTAGGTGGCGGCATCGGGCTTGTCGCGGCGCTGGATGACGCCGTCCAGGACCAGCGCGCCCGCGGTCTCGGCGAGTGCGGCCAGCTCCGCGAGGGAGTTGTCCGCGTCGGCGGCGGTGCCGGAGGTCCAGACGCCGATCAGCACGACGCGCTCCAGGCGCAGCTGTCGGTACTCGACCTCTGTGACGTCCTCCAGCTCGGTGGAGAGACCTGCCACCCGCCGCAGCGCCGCTCGCTCGGAGCGGTCGAACTGATCACCGTCACGGTTCTCGTCGAGCGTGTGACTCAGAGCGACATCCTCTTCCATCAGGGCGTCGGCTCGGCGGTTCGACTGGGCGATGCGCTGGCCGTTCTGTGGAAGGGAAGAGGAGAGGGTCAAGTGGATCCTTAAGGTCGAGGAGAGATTTCTGTTCCGGACAACGCCCGTGCGGCCGAGAAGATTCCCCGCCGGCCGGGGCCAGGCCCGGAGGCCGCGGCCCCCCGGGGGGGGTGCGGCACAACGATGGTGGCACGCTGGAGCGGAGCAGTCACCCTGGTTTCGAGCGAGGGTATCCGGCGGCCCGCCTCAGCCCGCCGCGGCTCGCCTCCCCTCAGCCCGCCGCGGCTCGCCTCCCCTCAGCCCACCGCAGCTCGCCTCCCCGCACCCCCAAGCCTTCAGCCCTTGGTCCAGCGCGGGTGGCCGGGCATGGGCGGGGTGGTCTTCCCGTAGAGCCACTTCTTCAAGAACGCGCTCTGGTCCTGTCCGGAGATCTCGCTCGCCAGGACGATGAAATCGGCCGTGGTGGCGTTGCCGTCGGCGTACCGCTGGGGCCAGGCCCGCTGGAGCCGTGCGAAAGCCGCGGCGCCGATCCGCTCGCGCAGCGCGTAGAGCACCACGGCCGAGCCGTCGTAGACCATGCTGCTGAACAGCCGCGTCTTGCTGCCTTCCTCGGCGGGCCGCAGCGCGGCAGGTGGACCGAAGCGCTTGCGCCAGGCGTCGGATTGCCGGTACGCCTCCCGCGTCCTGCGCTCCAGAGAGGGGCCGCCGCGCTCCGCGCCGTAGGACCACTCGTACCAAGTGGCGTGGCCCTCGTTGAGCCACAGGTCGGTCCACATACGAGGCGTGACGCTGTTACCGAACCACTGGTGCGCCAGCTCGTGCATCATCAGCGATTCCTTGTACCAGGCCGGGTACGTGCGCGAAATCAGCAGCTCCTGTTCGAACAGCGACAGGGTCTGGGTCTCCAGTTCGAAGCCGGTCTGCGCGTCGGCTGCCAGCACGCCGTAGTTCTCGAACGGGTAGCGCCCCGCCCTGCGCTCCATCCAGATCAGCTGCCGGGAGGTCCGCTCCAGCCACGGCTTGAGCGCCGTGCGCTGTTTGGCGGGTACGACGTGACGCAGCGGCAGGCCGTGCGGCCCGGTGCCCCTGACGACGGCGGAGCGGCCGATGGAGATCTGCGCCAGTTCGGTGGCCATGGGGTGCACCATCCGGTACCTCCATACGGTGTCGGCACCGGCTCCGGCCCTCCCCGCGGGCAGGCCACCCGCCACGACGGTCAGTCCCCGGGGCGCGGTGACGCGGAAGGTGAACAGCGCCTTGTCCGAGGGGTGGTCGTTGGAGGGGAAGACACGGTGGGCCGCGTCGGCCTGGTTGGCCATGGCCAGCCCGTCCTTGGTGCGCAGCCATCCGCCGTCGGGCTTGGAGGTGTCGCTGGTGTGCCTCACATCGATGCGCAGCCGGGAGCCGCGCGCCAGGGGCCGGGCGGGGGTGACCACCAGATCCTCGCCCGCCCGCACGTGCCGCGCGGGCAGCCCGTTGACCCGTACGGAGCGCACCTCACCGGCCGCGAAGTCGAGGTTGAAGCGCTCCAGGAAGTCCGCGGTGACCCCCGCGTCGATCTTCGTACGGGCCGTCAGCGGCTTGGTGTTGTCGCCGCTGTAGTGGAAGTCGAGGTCGTACGCGCGTACGTCGTAGCCCGGGTTTCCCAGGTGGGGGAAAAGGCGGTCGCCGATGCCTGCGGGCCGGGGAGCGGGGAGAGCGGCGGCGACGAGGCCGAGAACAGCCGCTGTGACCGTCCCCGCCAGTACGCAGCGGCGGCGGAGTCCGGAGCGTGAGCGTGTGAGGGGCATGCCCCATCGCTACCAGCGCCCGGCACCCGCTCCGGCGTGGCGCGGGCGCGTCCACCCGAACGGACGGGTACGGCTCAGCCCGCGGCGACCTGGCGGACGGCCCGGGTCACGTCGTAGACGCCGGGCACCTGCTGCATGGCGCGCATCAGCGCGGGGAGCCCGGCGGCGTCGGGCAGTTGGAGCGTGTAGGTGTGCCGTACGCGCTGTTCGCGCGGGGGTTCGACGTCGGCGGAGACGACGGCGGCGCCCTGTGCTGCGATGGTCTCGGTGAGGTCGGCGAGCAGGTGGGGCCTGCTGAACGACTCGGCCCGGAGGGTGACCCTGCATCCCACGGCGCCCTGCTCCCACCGTACGGAGAGCGCGGTGCGCCCGGCGGAGGCCATCCGGGCCACCGACTGGCAGCTGTCGCGGTGCACGGTGACGGCGCCCCCGCGCACCGGGAATCCGGTGACCGCGTCGGTCGGTACCGGTGTGCAGCAGCGGGCGAGCCGGACCGGTGTGCCGGGGTGACCGGGGACGACGGGGGTGTTCTCGGCAGCCGGGTCACCGGATGGTGCGAGAACGGGGCTGTCCGGGCCGGGCTCGCCCGGTGCCGGCGGTGTGGACGAGGCCGCCGCGCCGTCGGCGACGGCCGCTTCGTCGCCGGCGGGGGCCGGGAATCCGGTGACTCCGGAGCGCTCCGCCTGGGGACGGTCCTGGGGCTGGGTGTGGGCGGCCTGCCACTGCCGGATGGCGATGCGGGCGGCCGGGGTGCGCACGTGATCGAGCCACTCGGGGGACGGCCCCGAGGGGCTGCCGCTGCCGGGCTCCAGGAAGAGCTGAAGCGCGTCGCCGTCCCGCAGCACTGTCGTGAGGGAGGTCAGCCGGCCGTTCACGCGCGCGCCGATACAGCGGTGTCCGGCCTCACCCAGCCGGGCGTAGGCGGCGTCGACGCAGGTGGCCCCGGCCGGGAGGGGCTGCGTTCCGCCGCCGGTGCCCTCCGGGGCGGCTACGGCGCAGTAGACGGTGATCTCGCGATCCTGCGCCAGCTCGTCATGGAGCTCGGCCCAGAAGGTGTTCGAGTCCGGCGCGTTGCTCTGCCACTCCAGAAGCCGGGAGAGCCACCCGGGGCGCGTGGGGTCGGCCCGCTCCCCCGGTGCCCCCTCGGATGCTGCGGCCTCGGCGGCCTCGGCGCTCTCGACGGCATCGGCGGCGTGCGGGTCGCCAAGGGCGACGACCCCCGCCTCCGCGACACGGTGCATCCGGTGGGTGCGTACGAGCACCTCGGCGACCCTGCCGTCGGTGTCGGCGATGGCGGTGTGCAGCGACTGGTAGAGGTTGAACTTCGGCGCGGCGATGAAGTCCTTGAACTCGGAGATCACCGGGGTGAAGCAGGTGTGCAGTTCGCCGAGGACGGCGTAGCAGTCCGCGTCCTCGCCCACGAGGATCAGCAGCCGCCCGAAGTCGCAGTCGCCGAGCTCGCCGCGTTTGAGCCGCAGCCGGTGCACGGAGACGGCGTGCCGGGGACGGATGAGCACCTGGGTCGCGATCCCGGCCTCGCGCATCGTGCGGCGCACCTCGGCGGCGATGCCCGTGAGCGGGTCGGGCCGCGCGGTGTGCTCGCGGATCAACTCACGGGTCGTGGCGTGCTCTTCGGGGTGCAGGATGGCGAAGACGAGGTCTTCCAGCTCGCTCTTGAGTGCCTGCACGCCGAGCCGTTCGGCGAGCGGGATGAGCACGTCCCGGGTGACCTTGGCGATCCGGGCCTGCTTCTCGGGGCGCATCACGCCGAGGGTGCGCATGTTGTGCAGCCGGTCGGCGAGCTTGATCGACATGACGCGCACGTCGCTGCCGGTGGCGACGAGCATCTTGCGGAAGGTCTCGGGCTCGGCGGCCGTTCCGTAGTCGACCTTCTCCAACTTGGTGACGCCGTCGACCAGATAGGAGACCTCTTCGCCGAACTCCTCCCTCACCTGATCGAGGGTCACCTCGGTGTCCTCGACGGTGTCGTGCAGCAGGGAGGCGGTGAGCGTCGTCGTCTCGGCGCCGAGCTGCGCCAGCAGGAGTGTGACGGCCAGGGGGTGGGTGATGTAGGGCTCGCCGCTCTTGCGCATCTGGCCGCGGTGGGAGGATTCGGCCAGCACATAGGCCCTGCGCAGGGGGCGCAGATCGGCGCCCGGATGGTGGGCCCTGTGGACCTTCGCCACATGTTCGATGGCGTCCGGCAGGGAACCCCTGGGCGTGACGCCCAACAGCGCCGCCTTGCTGAGCTTCCGCAGACTGCGCACCGCGCTCATGGGCACCTCCCGCTCCTGTGCACCCCGGCAGGGGGTGCGATGCTATCGACCCCATCATGTGCCGCTGACCGGGTCGCGCTCACAGTGAGCGGGATCACCCCATCGTGCGACGTTTAGGACCGGCCTCTCATGGAAGCAGGCCCGAATCGACCCTGCCCTCGGCGATGATTTCCGCGGGGCCGGTCATCTCGATCTCGCCGTCGGGCCGCTCGGTGATGACGAGCCGGCCGCCGGGCACATCCACGGTGTAGGTGGCGGGAACACCGTCCCGCCTGGGGTCGGCGCCGTCCCTGCGCGCGGTCGCCGCCATCACGGCGCAGGCGCCGGTGCCGCAGGAGCGGGTCTCGCCCGCGCCCCGCTCGTGCACCCGCAGCGCCACGTGACGCGGGCCCCGGTCGACGACGAACTCGACATTGACTCCGTCCGGGTACGCGGTGGCGGGCAGCGTCTCGGGCGCTTCCAGCAGCGGTCCGGCTTCCGCCAGATCGGCGACGAAGGCCACGGCGTGCGGATTGCCCATGCCGACCTTGCGCGCGGGCCAGGCGCGGCCCCCCACGCCGACGGTGACCTCGCCGTCGGCGCCCTCGGGCAACTGGGCGGTGCCCATGGCGACGGTGATGTCCCCGCCTTCCTTGGCGATGTGGATCTGCCGCACCCCGGCCCTGGTCGCGATGGCGAGGTCGCCGGGCTGGGCCAGGTCCTCGCGCTCCAGATAGCGGGCGAAGACCCGGGCTCCGTTGCCGCACATCTCGGCCACCGAGCCGTCCGCGTTGCGGTAGTCCATGAACCACTCGGCGTCACCGGCCATGGCCCTGGCCTCCGGATGGGCCGCCGAGCGGACGACGCGCAGGACCCCGTCGGCGCCGATGCCCGCCCTCCGGTCGCACAGCCGTGCTACCGCCTCCGGAGACAGATCGAGCAGGCCGTCCGGGTCGGGGATGATCACGAAGTCGTTCTCTGTGCCGTGTCCCTTCAGGAACGGCACGCCCTGTGCGCTGGTCACGCTTTCGATCGTACGGGACACGTGCACGGCTCAACCACGAAGCCGGGCGACCCGCCAGACCGCCAGGACGACCACCGTGCAGACGACCACGGCGTAGATCAGGACGACGCGCCAGTCGGGCCGCTTGCCGGAGCCTCTCGCCGGAAGCCCCGGCCAGG
Source organism: Streptomyces sp. NBC_01775 (assembly GCF_035917675.1). Classification (NCBI taxonomy): domain Bacteria; kingdom Bacillati; phylum Actinomycetota; class Actinomycetes; order Kitasatosporales; family Streptomycetaceae; genus Streptomyces; species Streptomyces sp. NBC_01775. The sequence continues at coordinate 2,562,569 of NZ_CP109104.1, forward strand.
TCTGGCCGACCCTGCGGGCCGCCATGACGCCCCAGCCCGCGGCGCAGCCGCACAGCAGCAGGCCCAGCATGGAGACCACGGCACCCGAGCTGCCGCCCGGCTCGAAGGCGAGGGGGAAGGCGAACATCAGCGACCCGAGGGCACCCAGCACGACGATGGGGGCCAGCTGCCACAGCCGCAGCTTGCGTTGGGGGCGCAGTTCGTGGGGCTCGACCGGGGGCTCGGCGCCGTCGGGCACCGCACCGTCCTCGCCCTCCTCGGACACCACGTCCTGAGGTTCCGCTTCCTGTTCCGCTTCGAGGTCCTGCTCGGGTTCCGGTTCCGCCCCGGGCGCCGGGACCGAAGCGGCCGGGGCGTCCTTCGTACGGGATACCCCGTTGACCAGATTCATCGCGGGCTCTGCCGTCTCGGGGGACTCTCCGTTCACCGGGATCTCTTCGTTGTCACGAGGGCCGGCCTCCATCGCCACGCGCCCTCCCAACTTCGGCTCAACGGCTCGAACGATGGTCGATGATGGCATGCCGGGGGTAACGGGACGGTCGCACAGTGCCTCCCGATGCCATCACGTGATCAGGCTGTGACCGCGCTCGCGTGCAACGCCAGCGCGGCACCGGGCAGTTCCGCCCTGTCCGCCTCGGCTCCGCTGAGCCAGTGCACCCGGGGATCGCGCCGGAACCAGGAATCCTGACGGCGCGCGAACCGCTTGGTGGCACGGACCGTCTCGGCACGCGCCGCCTCGTCGGTGTACTCGCCCGCCAGGGAAGCGAGCACCTGCTGGTATCCGAGGGCGCGCGAAGCCGTGCGCCCTTCGCGCAGCCCCTCGCCCTCCAGCGCACGCACCTCGTCGACCAGACCCGCCTCCCACATGCGATCCACCCGGCGTGCGATCCGCTCGTCCAGTTCGGGGCGCGCGACGTCGACTCCGATCTGGACGGTGTCGTAGACGGCCTCGTGGCCGGGCAGGTTGGCGGTGAAGGGCCGGCCGGTGATCTCGATGACCTCCAGGGCGCGGACGATACGGCGCCCGTTGCTGGGCAGTATCGCGCGGGCCGCCTCCGGATCCTCGCGGGCGAGCCGAGCGTGGAGCGGGCCGGGGCCGCTCTCGGCCAGCTCCGCCTCCAGCCGGGCGCGCACCTCCGGATCGGTGCCGGGGAAGTCCATGGCGTCCAGCGCACCGCGCACATACAGGCCGGAGCCACCGACGAGAACGGGCACGCGCCCCTGGGAGCGCAGCTTGTCGATCTCGGCGCGGGCGAGCCTTTGGTACTCGGCGACGCTGGCCGCCACCGTGACGTCCCAGATGTCGAGCAGATGGTGCGGCACACCCTGCCGCTCCTGGACGCTCAGCTTGGCGGTGCCGATGTCCATCCCGCGGTAGAGCTGCATGGAGTCCGCGTTGATGACCTCGCCGCCCAGCTCCCGGGCCAGGAAGACGCCCAGGTCCGACTTTCCGGCCGCTGTGGGGCCCACGACGGCGATGACCGGCGGGGCGCCGGGAGAGGCGGGCGGCGGCTGCGGGGTTGCGGCTTGGGCGTTCACGGCTTAAGTCTCGCAAACGCCGCTCCCGCTTCCCGAACGAGCGACGTGACGGGCCGCGCATGGGGTCGTTGCCAGTTGCGAGGTTCCGACAGCCGGTTTGCGCGCCGGTGCCTCGGGGCGGCGCAATGAGACGCTCCGCAAGGCGCGGGATTTCGCCCACACGAGTAAGGTCTGGAGTAGATATGGGCGTTTTTGCGAGGCTTCTCGGTCGTTCGTCCGGCAAGTCAACAGAGGACACCGCTGAGGCCACTCCCGCGAAGGAAACCGCAGCCGACGAGCCGACGGAAAGGGCGGACGAGAAGTCCGCACCGTCCGAGGCCGACCGGACCGACGGGGCCGCTGAAACCCCCGGAGCCGCCGACGCCCCCGGAAGCCCCGCTTCCGGCGCGGAGGCCGGAACCGGGGACACAGCCGGTGACGCCGCCGCCACGGAAAACCCTGCACCATCCGGTGAGCGGGAAGAGCCCTCGGGCACGAACGGGCAGAGCGCGAAGCGCGAGGGCGAGGAGCCCGCCGCCACGGCCGAGGCGGGTGGCGGCGATGATGGCGGTGACAGTGGTGACGGCGGCGTCGGCATCCCCAAGCAGCAGTCGGCCGAGGAGGCCGCCGACAGCGAGAGCGGGGAGAACGCCCGCAAGTAGGCCGTGCGGAGAGCCGGACGGCCTGGGAGAAAGGTGATCACGATGGGCTTCATGGACAAGGTCAAGGGCCTCATGGGCCAGCACGGCGACAAGGTCCAGCGAGGCCTGGACAAGGCCGCGCAGACCGCGGACTCCAAGACCAAGGGCAAGTACAGCGCCCAGATCAAGTCCGGTACGCGAAAGGCCAAGGAAGCGGCCGAGCGGCTCTCCGACGACAGCGGCGGCGGTTCGGGCAAGAGGGGCGGCGGACAGGGCCCGCAGGGCGGTGGGAGCGGCTCCGGACCGCGCGCCTGACGCCGACGGCCCTGGGCCTCGTCCGGCGCGCCGTAGGGGCGCTCGCGGGGGTGTGCGGGACACCGCGCACCCCCGCTGCCATGCGCTCCCCGTGACGCGTTACGGATCAGCCCCGTGACGCGTCACGGCTCAGCGCCCCTACGACCAGCTCGCGACGAGGTAGCCGACACCGTACGGAGCCTCGTCGTACAGGAGGCGGCCGGCGAGCCCCGCGCCCTCCCCCGCGCCCGCGAGGGTCTGCCAGGAGGAGCGCCCCGCCGCCTTCAGGTCGTAGGCCAACTCCTCGTCCAGCGCGAGGATCGCGTCCACATCGGCCGAGCCCAGCGACCGTGCCGCCTCGGCGTCGAAGGCTGCGGCGCGGTCGTCGAAGTATCCGGGAGCCTTCAGAGTGCGGCAGTTGCTGCCGTCGCCCATCACCAGCAGCGCGACGCGGTCCGCGCCCGCGGCCAGTTCGCGCCCGGTCTCCTGGCAGCGGGACCTGGCGAGCGGTTCGCCGATGCCGAGCCCCTCGACCGGGGAGCCCGTCCAGTCCGTGCGCTCCAGCAGCCAGGCGCCGACCGCCAGGGATGGCGGCAGCTCGCGGCGGGCGGGGTCGCCCTTGCCGAGGCTCACTTCCAGGGGGACGCCGAAGCCCGCGAAGGACCCGCGAGTGCCCTGCGGGTGGGGGCCACGGCCGGGCTGCTCGGCGGGGCCGAGGACATACAGCCGGTCGGGGCGCGCGGCGGCCAGGACGCCGAGGGCGTCGTAGCAGGCGGCACGCGCCGGCTCCATCTCGGGGGCAGCGCCACTGGCGACCTCGGGGACGAGCAGCGGCGGACAAGGGCATACGGCTGCGGCGACAAGCATGGCGCGCAGCTTAAGCGCCGTACGTGCCACTTCCCACCCTGCCCGCGCCGTGACTCACCCGCCCGTGCGAGAGCGTTGACGCGGGCCGCGACGGCGGGGATCTCATCTGCCCGCCGTCGCACGGCCGTTCCGCGGCGCTGAGGGTTCAGTGTGTGCCGCAGCCGCCGGTCGCGGCGGGCAGCGGCGCGGGCACGCCGACCGTGGGCAGCCCGAGCATCACGCCCTGGCCCTCCTGGGGAGCGGGATCGGGGGCCGTGGTGCGGCGCTCCCAGGCGTCTCCCGCGCGGGTGCGGCGCACCGCGAGCGGGCCGCCCTCGGCGAGCAGGTGGTGGGGTGCGGCGTAGGTGACCTCGACGGTGACGACGTCGCCGGGGCGTACCGGCTCCTGCGGCCGGGTGAAGTGCACCAGCCGGCTGTCCGGGGCGCGGCCGGACAGGCGCTGGGTGACGTCGTCCTTGCGGCCCTCACCCTCGGCGACCATCAGCTCCAGGGTGCGGCCCACCTGGCGCTTGTTCTCCTCCCAGGAGATCTCCTCCTGGAGCGCGACAAGGCGCTCGTAGCGCTCCTGGACGACCGCCTTGGGGATCTGCCCGTCCATCTCGGCGGCGGGCGTCCCGGGGCGCTTGCTGTACTGGAAGGTGAACGCCTGCGCGAAGCGGGCCTCCCGTACGACGTGCAGCGTCTCCTCGAAGTCCGCCTCGGTCTCACCGGGGAAGCCCACGATGATGTCGGTCGAGAGCGCGGCCTCGGGGATGGCGGCGCGGACCTTCTCGATGATCCCGAGGTAGCGCTCCTGGCGGTAGGAGCGGCGCATGGCCTTCAGGACGCGGGAGGAGCCGGACTGGAGCGGCATGTGCAGCTGCGGCATCACGTTGGGCGTCTCGGCCATGGCGGCGATCACGTCGTCGGTGAAGTCGCGGGGGTGCGGAGAGGTGAAGCGCACCCTCTCCAGCCCCTCGATACGGCCGCAGGCGCGCAGCAGCTTGCTGAACGCCTCGCTGTCGCCGATGTCGGAGCCGTAGGCGTTGACGTTCTGGCCGAGCAGGGTGATCTCGCTGACGCCCTCGTCGACCAAGGCCTCGATCTCGGCGAGGATGTCGCCGGGCCTGCGGTCCTTCTCCTTGCCGCGCAGCTGCGGAACGATGCAGAACGTACAGGTGTTGTTGCAGCCCACGGAGACGGAGACCCAGGCCGCGTAGGCACTCTCGCGGCGGGTGGGCAGCGTCGAGGGGAACGCCTCCAGGGAGTCGGCGATCTCGACCTGCGCCTCTTCCTGGACGCGGGCGCGCTCCAGGAGGACGGGGAGTTTGCCGACGTTGTGGGTGCCGAAGACCACGTCGACCCAAGGGGCCTTCTTCACGATGGTGTCGCGGTCCTTCTGGGCGAGGCAGCCGCCGACCGCGATCTGCATGCCGGGGCGCGCGGCCTTCTTGGGCGCGAGCTGGCCGAGATTGCCGTAGAGGCGGTTGTCGGCGTTCTCCCGGACGGCGCAGGTGTTGAAGACGACGACGTCGGCGGCCTCGGCGCCCTTGGGCGCCGGCACATATCCGGCGTTCTCCAGCAGACCCGCCATCCGCTCGGAGTCGTGGACGTTCATCTGGCACCCGAAGGTGCGCACCTCGTATGTACCCTTGACACCCACTGCCTGGCTCCGGTCGCTGCTGCTCATGCGACAAGAGTAGGCGCTGGACCGGATGCTTCTCGCCCCGGAGGCGGTCGGCGGGCGGGCGGACGACGATCAGCTGTGACGTAGCTCACTGGCCGAATTCGACGGGCAACGGAAGCGTCGCCCACACCGCGTTGCCGCGCGTGAGCGGGGAGCGGCGTACGCCCCACTCGCCCGCCAGTGCCGCCACGATGCACAGCCCGCGCCCGCTCTCCTCTTCGGCGTCGCCGTACCGGGGGCGCGGCACTCTTTCGCCCTCGGCCTGGTCGTGCACCTCTATGCGCAAGAGGCCACCGCCGGATGCTCCCGGACCGGTGGCCGGAGCGAGGGCCGCGCGGCACACGAGGCCGGAGCCGGTCGGGCAGTCCGCGTGGACGACGGCATTGGCGGCCAGCTCCGAGAGGAGCAGGACGGCGCTCTCGGCAACACTCAGGGGCACCGTCGGCTCGCGCCGGCCCTCCAGCCACCGCGTGAACAGGGCGCGCACCCGCGCGACGTGCCCCTTGCGGGCGGGGAAGCTGAGCTGCCAGTCCTGGCACGCGGCCGAGCCGTCCAGGGCGGGGGCGGCGGGTACTGGGTCCCGGCGAGCGGGGGCGGCGTACACGTGAGGCGCCTTCCGTCGGACTGGTCCGGGCCCTGCCACAGGGCCGTGAAGCGTGGTCTGCCCGTCACTATGGCCTCTGGCGCCCCACTCAGCAACCGTCAGGATGAAATTTTCACTTCACTCCCCGCACCCTGCCCCCGGACGGATTTTGCTGTCACACTCTCGCCGGTGCTGATGCGCGGTCAGGAGGTAGATGGATGTGAGTCGTCCAGTGCAGTCGGGAAGCGGAAGCCCTCCCTCCGTACTCCGCATGGTCCTCGCGAAACGGCTGCGGCAACTTCGTGAGCAGGCGGGCGTCTCCCAGGAGGAAGCCGCTTCCGCCCTGGATGTCAGTTTTGCAACGCTTTGGCGGATGGAGGGCGCCAAGACCGCGCTGCGCACGCTCTACCTGCGCTCGCTGCTCCAGTACTACGGCGTGCCCGGCAAGGAGAGCGAGGAATTCCTGCGGCTCGCCAAGAAGGCGGAGGAGCCGGGCTGGTGGCACTCCTTCCGGGACGCGGCGCCCGACTGGTTCGGCGTCTACCTCAGCCTCGAGAGCGGGGCCCGGATGATCGCCGTATATGAACCGCACTATGTCTCGGGCCTGTTGCAGACGCCGGAATACGCCCGCGCCATGCTGCGCGTCGGATTCCCCCACGAGTCCGAGGAGAAGATCGAACGCCGCGTCGGGCTGCGAATGGAGCGCCAGCACATCCTGAGACGCGAGGACCCGCCCACGCTGTGGCTGGCACTGGATGAGACCGCGCTGCGCCGGACCGTCGGCGGTCCCGCCATCATGCGTGCCCAGATCGACGTGCTCCTGGAGGCCGTCGAGCAGCAGCACATCGCGCTGCGCGTCCTGCCGCTGAGCGTGGGCCCGCACCCGGCCGCCGGCGGCCACTACAGCTACCTGCGCTTCGCCGAGCCCGAGATACCGGACACGGTCTACGTCGAGAACCTCACCAACGCGCACTACCTCCAGGAGAGACGGGACATCGAGCCCTATCTGGAGGCCCATACGCGATCGGCGGCCATGGCCTCCGAAGCCGTTCCCGATGTCGGCCGCTGGCTGAGGGCGCTGCGCGAGGAGTACGCGTGAGGCCGACGGAACGGACCGCCGAGCGCCCGCGACAGCCCGCCGAGGAGCGAAAGGGAAGGCGAAGCACACCATGACCGGCGACCCCGCGGCCTCCCGTTCCATCGACACCAGCCGCCCTCACGGCGCCCGGATCTACGACTATCTCCTGGGCGGAAAGACCTACTTCGACGTGGACGTGCAGGCGGGCGAGGACCTGCTGAAGGTCCTCCCGACCGCCCGGAGCGTGACGCGCACCAACCGCGACTTCATGGCCCGCGTCACCCGGACCCTGGCGGCGGAGTACGGCGTACGGCAGTTCCTGGACATCGGCACCGGCATCCCCACCGAGCCCAACCTCCACCAGGTCGCGCAGCGGGTGGCGCCCGAGTGCAGGGTCGTCTACACGGACAACGACCCGATCGTGCTGGAGCACGCGCGCGCCCTGATGCGCGGCGACGCCCAGGGCCGCACGGCGTATCTGCCGGCGGACGTGCGCGATCCGGACCGGATATTGCGCTCGGAGGCCGTCCGGAGGGTGCTCGATTTCGAGCGGCCGGTCGCGCTGTCGCTGCTCGCGCTGCTGCACTTCCTGCCGGACGGGGACGGCCCCTACGAGATCGTCACACGGCTGCGGGATGCCCTGCCGCCGGGCAGCTTCCTCGTCCTGTCGCACTGCACCGCGGACTTCGCCCCCGAGGCCATGGCGGAGGGCGTAAGGATCTACCACGAGCGGGGTATGCACACCCAGGTGCGGACAGAAGCGGAGATACGCCGCTTCTTCGGCGACGCGGCGTTCCTGGAGCCCGGGCTGGTCATGCCGCACCAATGGCGCCCGGACCCGGACACGGAGGTGCTCACGCCCGCGGAGTCGTCCTTCTACGCCGGGGTCGCGCGCACGCCGTGACGCGGGGTCGCGCGCACGCCATGAGCGGCGGCGTGGGGGCCGTACATCTCGCGCGTCACCCCCGACGGCACGGACAAGCCCACAGGGCCCGCAGCGCGCCACCAGCCGGCCCGTACGCGCTCCGGATGGCCGCCGGGCGTGCCCGCCTCTCCCCTCCACCGGCGTGTGCTGGCAGTATCCGTGCCATGGTCAGCACGCGTTCCCTCCTGAAGGCGCCTCATCCGGTGCGGCCTCCCGGCGCGGGTGACCGGCTCCGTCCGGGGCAGCGCCGTGCCCTGTGGGCGGCGGGAGCCATGGTGGTGGTGTGCGGGCTGCTGACCTGGTGGCTGGTGCCGCCCTCCCCGCCCTCGCCCGGCGGGCGGGTCACCTTCGGCACCGGTGTCCGCACCGGCGTGTACGAGCGTTACGGCACGCTTCTGAAGCAGCGCCTCTCACGCGACCTGCCGGATGTCGACCTGCGACTGCGGCGCAGCCAAGGCTCGGTCCAGAACGTGGAGCGCGTGGCCACAGGGGAGTCGGACTTCACCATCACGGCATCCGACGCGCTGGCCACCTACAAGGCCGCGGGCGGCAAATACGCCTCCCGTATCCGGGCGTGCGCGCGGCTGTACGACGACTACATGCAGCTGGTCGTTCCCAGGGACTCTCCGGTGCGCAGCGCCAAGGACCTCAAGGGCCTGCGGGTGGGGGTCGGCGAGCGGCGCTCAGGGGTCTCGCTGGTGACGGGACGGCTGCTGGAGGCCGCTGGGCTGGACATGGACCGGGATGTGGACGCCGTGCGCGAAGGCATCGACCGGATGCCGCGACTTTTGACCGAGGGCAAGCTGGACGCCTTCTTCTGGTCCGGCGGCCTGCCCACGACGGCGGTCGAGCGGCTGGCCGACCGCACCGACATCCGCCTGGTGCAGCTCGGCGACCTGGTGCCGCGGCTGCACGAGATCGAGCCGGAGACGCGCTATTACCGGGCGGCGGTGATGGCACCGGACGCGTACCCCACGGTGCAGCGCGGCCAGTCGGTCAAGACGGTGGCGATCGCCAACCTGCTGGTGACGACGGACCGCACGGATCCGGCGCTCACGGAGGGCATCACGCGTTCGGTCATCAAGAGCAGGGATCAGATCGGTCGCGAGGTGCACGCGGCGCAGAAGGTGGACCTGCGCACCGCCATCTACACCGACCCGGTCCCGCTGCACGAGGGAGCGCGCCGCTACTACCGCTCGGTCAAGCCCTGATGAGGCGCCCTGTCCGGGGCGCTCCGGGGCACGGTGATCACCACGCGCAGGCCTTCGGGCTCGTTGTGCGCGAAGGAGAGCGTGCCGCCTGAGCCGGCGAGCAGCGCACGGGTGATGGACAGGCCCAGCCCCGACCCGGACACGTTCTGGTGCCGGCCGCTGCGCCAGAAGCGGTCCCCGACCCGCTCCAGTTCCTCGTCGGTCAGTCCGGGGCCGCCGTCGGCCGTCTCCACGGTGACACGGTCGCCCCCCGCGGTGACGGTGACCGTGACGGAGCCCGATTCCGGGGTGAACTTCACAGCGTTGTCCACGACGGCGTCCAGCGCGCTGGAGAGCGCCACCGGATCCGCCCACCCGGTGGCGGCCGACTGGCCCGCCGTCGTCAGCTCGACGCCCTTCTGCTCGGCCACCGGCCGCCATGCCGCCACGCGCTCGGCCGCCACCTCGGCGACATCGGTGAGCACGGCGTGCGCGGCGTCCGCGTGCTCGGCCAGCGCGAGGCCGAGCAGGTCGTCCAGGACCTGGGCCAGCCACTTGCCCTCCGCGCGTACGGAGGCCATCTCCTCGCTGTCCTCGGGCAGCTCCAGGGCGAGCAGCTCGATGCGCAGCAGCAGTGCGGACAGCGGGTTGCGCAGCTGGTGGGAGGCGTCGGCGACGAAGGCGCGCTGCTGTTCCAGGGCGTCTTCGACGTTGCCGGCCATCTCGTTGAAGGAGTGGGCGAGCCTGCGCAGCTCGGGCGGGCCGCCGGAGGCGACGACGCGGGAGGTGAGCTTGCCGGTGGCGATCTCGTGGGTCGCCCGGTCCAGGGTGCGTACGGGCCTGAGCACCCACCCGGTCAGGCGCAGCGCGGCACCGACGGCGAGCAGCATCGCGGCGGCCTCCCCGGCGACGATGGCGAGCCACCCGTGCAGGATGCGCGAGCGCATCGGTCCCGTCGGGGAGTCCGTGAGGACGACGGCCGCCACATCGCCGTCCCGGATGACGGGCGAGGCCACCGCGATCCGGCCGTCCTCCTGCCAGGGCCACACCTGTGGCGGGTCGTGGCTGCGGCGTCCGGCCAGCGCCTCGGCGAAGGCCCGCGCGCCGTCCTCTCCCTGCCCGTCGGCGCTCTCCTCGCCGTCGCCGGGAACGCGCCAGCCGTCGGGCGAGGAGGCCATCACCCGGCCGTCACGGTAGAAGACGCCCGCCCGGATGCCGTAGAGAGCGTGGTAGCGGTGCAGCTCCTTCTCCAGGATGGCCTGGCGCTCGTCCGGCTGGCTGGGGGCCGTGACGAACTGGGCGAGGGAGGCGAAGCGCGCCGTGTCGTCGATCCTGTCGACCACCACGCGCTGCTGTTCGCCCTGCGCCTGGCTCACGGCGAGGGGGAAGCCGAGGGCGAGCAGCACCCCGGCCAGCAGGATGAGGAGCAGTGGAAGCAGTCGTGAGCGCATCGTCGTCCGTCCGGCCCGGCCCCGCCCGGGTCAGGCGCCCCGGGCGGCCATGCGGTAGCCGACCCCGCGCACCGTCTCTATGAGAGCCGGCCGCTGGAGCTTGGCGCGCAGCGAGGCGACGTGTACCTCGAGGGTGCGCCCCGTGCCCTCCCAGCTCGTGCGCCAGACCTCGCTGATGATCTGTTCCCTGCGGAAGACGACGCCGGGCCGCTGGGCGAGCAGTGCCAGCAGATCGAACTCCTTTCGGGTGAGAGAGACCTCGGAGCCGTCCACGCTGACCTGCCGGGTGGGCAGCTCGATGGTGACTCCGCCCAGGCGCAGGGTGCCGTGGTCCGCGCCGCCCGCTTTCCCCGCGGTGCCCCCGGCGCTCGCCGTGTCGCGTGCGCCGCTCTCGGGAGCGCCCGCTCCGTCCTCGCCGGTGCGACGGCGGCTGACCGCGTGGATACGGGCCAGCAGCTCGCCCATGTCGTAGGGCTTCACGACGTAGTCGTCCGCGCCGAGGTTGAGGCCGTGGATGCGCGAGCGGACATCGGCGCGCGCGGTCACCATGATCACGGGAGTGGAGCTGGTGCGGCGGATCTTGCCGCAGACCTCGAAGCCGTCCTGGTCGGGCAGGCCGAGGTCGAGCAGGACAACGGCGAAACCCGGTGCGTCCTGTCCGCCCGCGAGCAGTTCCTGGAGAGCCTCGGCACCGCTGCGCACATGCGTGACGTCGAAACCGTGCCGCGCCAGCACAGCGGAGAGCGCCGCGGCAACCCGGTCGTCGTCCTCGACAAGCAGCAGTCTCAACCGACGCTCCTCCTGTCCTTTTGTGACCGCCCCCTGCGAAAGGTCCGACAGTGCATCCACGCCGACAGGCGCAGGTGAGTCAAGAGCCTGTTGAGCACGCCGGGGCATCCGTTATACAGCCGGTACGGCGACGGCCGGAGGGCTGCCGCGAGGAGAGCCCTTACGGGTCCGCGCCCGGGGGCCGGGGGCACCCACCGTCTCCTTCAGCCAGTGTGCCCGGTCGCGGCCAGATCGTTATGCTCAATTTCAGCTCAGATGTAATGACGGTCACGTCAACAGCTCACTAAGGTCCTCGCAACCGACGAGGACGGAGCTATACGCCGATGAGTGAAGTATCGGTGATCAAGGACGCCGGCGGCCCTGACCCGGCGACCGACGAGCTGGTCGTGCTGGACAACGTCAACAAGCACTTCGGTGCGCTGCATGTCCTTCAGGACATTGACCTGACCATCGCGCGCGGCGAAGTCGTCGTCGTCATCGGTCCTTCGGGATCCGGCAAGTCCACGCTGTGCCGCACCATCAACCGTCTGGAGACGGTCGACTCGGGCAGCATCACCATCGACGGCAAGCCGCTGCCCGCCGAGGGCAAGGAGCTGGCGAGACTGCGTGCCGATGTCGGCATGGTCTTCCAGTCCTTCAACCTCTTCGCACACAAGACCGTGCTGGAGAACGTGACCCTCGGACAGACCAAGGTCCGCAAGGCTGACAAGCGGACGGCCGACGAGAAGGCCCGTGCGCTGCTCGACCGGGTCGGCGTCGGCAACCAGGCCGACAAGTACCCCGCGCAGCTGTCCGGTGGCCAGCAGCAGCGGGTCGCCATCGCACGGGCGCTCGCGATGGACCCGAAGGTGATGCTCTTCGACGAGCCGACCTCGGCCCTCGACCCCGAGATGATCAACGAGGTCCTCGAGGTCATGCAGCAGCTGGCCAGGGACGGCATGACGATGGTCGTGGTCACCCACGAGATGGGCTTCGCCCGCTCGGCGGCCAACCGCGTCGTCTTCATGGCGGACGGCCGCATCGTCGAGGAGGCCACTCCCGACCAGTTCTTCAGCAACCCGCGCAGCGACCGTGCCAAGGACTTCCTCTCGAAGATCCTGCACCACTGAGCACCGGGCCCGTGGACGGGCGCGGACCACGCGGGGTGCCGGGAGGCACCTCGGAGCACGGCAGAGCACCGCACGGCGACGACGGCAGCCACTGGCTGGGCCAACGACTGTTAAGTAAGGGATGTTCACCATGAGATTCCACAAGACTGCCGCCTCGGCAGCCGTGATCCTGGCTCTCGCCGCCACCGCGGCATGCGGGGGCAAGGAAGGCTCCGCCGGCGACAAGCCCAAGGACCAGACGAACGAGAAGGCGCTGCCGTCCTACAAGGCCGCCAAGGACGTCAAGGTCGACTCCCCCGCCCTGAAGAAGGCCCAGAAGCGCGGGAAGATCATCATCGGCGCCAAGGCCGACCAGCCCTACCTCGGCTTCCAGGACCAGTCGACCAAGAAGTACTCGGGCTTCGACATCGAGATCGCCAAGATGGTGGCGGCCGACCTCGGCTTCTCCGCCAAGCAGATCGAGTGGAAGACGGTCGACTCCAACGCCCGTGAGACCGCCGTCTCCAAGGGCGACGTGGACCTGATGATCGGCACTTACACGATCAACCCCGAGCGCAAGAAGCAGATCGACTTCGCGGGCCCGTACTTCCACGCCGGCGCCTCGCTGCTCGTCAAGAAGGACCAGAAGGCGGTCAAGGGCCCGGACAGCGTCAAGGGCAAGAAGGTCTGCTCCATCGTCGGCTCGACCCCGCTCCAGACCATCAAGGAGCCGAAGTACGGCGCCAAGGTCACCGAGCTGAGCAAGTACTCCGAGTGCGTCTCGCAGGTGCTCGACGGACAGGTCGACGCGGTCACCACCGACGACGCGATCCTGATGGGCTACGCCGCGCAGAACCCCGGCAAGCTCAAGGTCGTCGGCAAGCCGTTCTCCGAGGAGCCCTACGGTGTCGGCCTGAAGAAGGGCGACAAGGGTCTCCAGAAGGCCGTCGCGGACGCCATCAAGGCGCACCAGGACAACGGTGACTACAAGAAGGCGTTCGACGCGACGCTCGGCAAGTCGGGCTCGAAGTTCCAGGACCCCCCGGCCCTCACCGAGAAGTGACACCGCGCGCCCCGCTCCCCGGCGCACGAGCCGTGCGGGGCGGGGCGCGTGCTGTGGCCGTGCGGTGCGCGCGCCGTGAACCCGTCCGCTCAGCCGGCCCGTTCCCGGTTTCCTCGTCCGCCCCGTCGGTCTTCCCTGCCGTTCCGACGCGATTCCTCGCGGAGAATTCATGAACGTACTGCTCGACAATCTCGCGCTGTTCCGCGAGGGATTCCTCGGCACGCTGTCGTTGACCGTCGTCAGCGGCCTGCTCGCCGTGGTGCTCGGCCTGGTGATCGCCGGCTTCCGGGTCTCACCCGTACCGCCGCTGCGATTCTTCGGCACGATGTGGGTGACGGTGCTGCGGAACACCCCGCTGACGCTGCTTTTCCTCGTGGCGTTCTTCGTGGTGCCCAAGGTGTTCTTCCCCGGCATCAACTCCTTCGTCCTGGCCGTCCTCGCCTGTGGCTTCTACACCTCGGCCTTCGTCGCCGAGGCCGTGCGCTCCGGCATCAACACCGTTCCGCTGGGGCAGGCCGAGGCCGCCCGCGCGATCGGTATGTCCTTCACCCAGATCATGCGGATCGTGGTTCTCCCCCAGGCGACGCGCTCGGTGGTACCCCCGCTGAGCAGCATATTCATCGCCCTGACCAAGAACACCGCGATCGCCGGGGCCTTCGACAACGTCGACCTGTTCAACGTCGGAAAGACGCTGAGCAACGACGGCTACGACATCGCCGTCATCTTCATCTGGATCACCATCGGCTACCTCGTCATCACCTACGCCATCAGCGGCCTGTTCAAGCTGCTGGAAAACCGCCTGGAGGTGGCCCGATGAGTGCGAGCGTCCTGTTCGACGCGCCGGGTCCGAAGGCCCGGGCGCGGAATATCGTCTACACCGTTGTCGGCGTTCTCGCGCTGCTCGGACTCGTCGCATGGGCCGGCATACGGCTCTACGACAAGGGGCAGTTCGAGGGTGAACTCTGGGACATCTTCAACTACTCGGGAATCCGCGAGAACATTCTCGACGCGCTGCTGTCCACACTGAAGGTCTTCGCGCTGGCAGGCGTCCTCTCGCTCGTCTTCGCCGTGATCCTGTGCGTCGCGCGGCTGTCCGACCACAAGCCGGTGCGCTGGGTGGCGGTCGCCTTCATCGACCTGTTCCGGTCGATCCCGCTGCTGATCACGATCTTCGCGCTGTGGGTCGGCATCATCGGCGACATGACCCCGATGTGGGCACTCGTGATCGGCCTGACCATCTACAACGGCTGTGTCCAGGCAGAGGTGCTCCGCGCCGGTGTCAACGCCGTGCCCAGGGGACAGGCCGAGGCCGCCTACGCCATCGGCCTGCGCAAGACACAGGTGACGGCGTCGGTCCTCTTCCCGCAGGCCGTCCGGTCCATGCTGCCGACGATCATCAGCCAGCTCGTGGTCACCCTGAAGGACACCTCGCTCGGCTTCATGATCCTCTACCCGGAGCTGCTCTACTCGGCGCGGCTCATCGCCAACAACACCCCGGTGGGCGGCACCTATCCGATCGTCCAGACGGTCATCGTCTTCGGTCTGATCTACATCGTGCTCTGCCTCGCCCTGGCCGCGCTGGCCAACTGGATCGAGCGGCGCGGACGCCGGTCCAAGGCCGGCATCGTGCCCGCGAAGGCGAAGGAGCTCAAGGAGACGGTGACTTCGGGGCCGTAGAGCTGCGTGCGGCCGGAGGCGGCGGGCCCCTGTGGCCCGCGCCTTCGGCCGTTCGTCGTCTGCCGGCCTCACTTGACGCCCGCTCAGGCAGTGGGTTGCATACGATCGTGATCGTGCACCAGGCTCCAGGAACAGCGAACCCCGGCCCCCGTCAGCACCACCAGGGCTGTGAGGTCTCCCCGCTGTGGACCCGGTGATCGTGGTAGGCGCCGGACCTGCCGGACTCGCGCTTTCTCTTGCCCTTGCCCGGCACTCCGTGCCCTCCGTCGTTCTGGACGCGACCGACGGCAGCACGCCACCCCGCGCGGCCCGCACCTGCGTGCTGCGCGCGGACACCGCGGCCCAGCTCCCGCCGCTGCCCGGGCTGCGCTGGCGCTCCTGGCGCACCCAGCGGCGGGCCCAACCCGTCGAACGGGTCGACCTGCCACCGCACGAGGCACCCGTGCACGTCGAACAGCACGCGCTGGAGCGGGCTTTGCGCACCGCGCTGGAGAGCGAGAAGCTCGTCAGGATCGTCACCGGCAGTCACGTCGACGTCCTGGAGCAGGACCCGCACGGTGTCACGGCCCACACCCGCGGCCCGCAGGGCACCTGGTGGCGCGGCAGCTACGCCGTCGGCTGCGACGGAGCGCGCTCCACCGTTCGCAAGCTGCTCGGAGTCCGCTTCCCCGGCAGGACCGCCGTCGAGCGGCACGCGGTCGCGACGCTGCGCGTACGGCTCCCCTGGGAGGACGAGGGCTTCGGCGCGGGCGGGGAGGGGCGCGGGCCCATCGCGGCGCTGGAGCCCGGACCCTCCGGCCGATCCGGTGAAGCATCCGTCCCCGTACTCGGATCCGAGTACGGGGACGGAGACAGGGACAGGGACGGGGAAGCGGTGTGGGAGCGGGGCGACGCGGGTGCCGCGGGTGCCGCCCTGCTGCACCGGGACCCGGGCGGGACCCCGGGCGAGGTGACAGCCCGTCCGATCGCCGGGGGACTGTGGCGCCTGGACTGGCTGCTGGCGCCGCGCGGCGGCCTGGTGACGCCGGAGGAGATGCTGGAGCGCGTCGGCGACACTCTGACGGTGTGGTCCCAGGAGGCCCTCGCATCCGGCCCCGGCGGGTCCGGCGCCAGTGCGTCCCGCGCCGGCGCGTTCCGCGCCGGTGGCGCCAAGGCGGGCCGGGGCAAGGGAGCCGGCGAGGGCGCAAGCGGCGGCGTCGGCCCGTACGAGCTGGTCGACACCGGAGTGCACACCTCGCATCAGCGGCTGGCCCGACACTGGCGCGTCGACCGCGTCTTCCTCGCGGGGGACGCCGCGCATCTGACGGGCGCGCTGGGCGTGCAGTCCGTCGACGAGGGGCTGCGGGACGCGGCGAACCTCTCCTGGAAGCTCGCACTCGCCTGGCACGACGGCCATGACAGAGCCACGGGCACGCTGCTGGACAGCTACGAGGCGGAGCGGCGCGGCGCCGTCGCCCACCGGCTGCGCTCCGTCGACCAGGCGCTTGCCCTGGTACGGCGCGGCAGTGGGCTGCGCTCGCTGCTGCCCGGCGGAGGCGCTCGGTCCCATCTCGGGCTGCTGACCGACGGCCACTTGGGGCGCGGGCTGCTGGGCGCGCCCCCGGCGTACCCGCGCACCCCGCTCGCGCCCCCGCGCGCTTCTGTGAGCAGGGTGCCCGTAGGCACGGCACCGGGTGCCCCGGTGCACGACGTGCCGGTCACCGCGTCGGACGGCACACGCGGCAGGCTCCGCGACTGGCTGGGCGGCCCGGGCGGCGAGCTGCTGGTCATGCTGGTGGCACCCGGCACCGGCGTGTGGGACAGCCGCCACTGGCTGTCGGCCGGAATGATGCCCGAGCTGGCCGCGCTGGTAGCCGAACTGCCGCTGCGCGCCACGCTGCTGGTCGCCGAGAGCTACCCGGGAGCCGCGGCTCACACGGTCCTGGCCGTCCGCGCCGACGGCCACCTGTCCGCCGCCGTCCCCGCCGGCCGCACCACGGAACTGCGCGCGTGCGCGGTGGCTGTGCGCGGGGGCCCGGGCCAGCAGATCGAAAGGACGACCGGCAAAGAGCTCAACGGGGGTGGCGGTGGCGGGCGTTGAGGGCTCGCGCCCCGTTGAGCGCTCCTCCCGTGTCCGCAGAAACACCCTTTCGTGTAAGGCGTTCTTAGAGCGCCCCTATAAGCGCTCCCCACGCTGACGGCCATGGACGGGCCGACGCCCTCCCCCTTACGGGGACCACGAAGAGCGCGGAACGAGCGGGATGCCGGAGGCAGCCGGGACGTCGGGAGCTTTGGAGCAGCGCGGAAGGAGCGGAACGCACAGACGGCGGAGGACGAGGCGGGCCCTCGGGATCACCGGCGCGCTCGTCGTGACCGCGCCTAGACGTCGGGGAGGTGCTCCTCCAGCAGCTCCGGGTCTTCCCCCTCCTCCTCCAGCGCCCGGCGGACGACGCGCAGCGCGAGCCCTTCCGAATAGCCCTTACGGGCCAGCATCCCGGCCAGGCGCCGCAGCCGCTTGTCCCTCTCCAGGCCCCTGGTGGAGCGCAGCTTGCGCTCCACCAGCGCGCGGGCAGTCTCCTCTTCCCGCTCCGAGTCCAGCTGGCCGACCGCCTCGTCGATCACCGTGGATTCCACGCCTTTGGTACGCAGCTCACGGGCGAGCGCACCACGGGCCAAGCCCCTGCTGTGGTGCCGGGACTCCACCCAGGCGGCGGCAAAGGCGCTGTCGTCGATGAGACCGACGTCCTCAAGTCTGGCCAGCACCTCCTCGGCCGCCTCCTCCGGCACCTCCCGCTTGCGGAGCGCGTCGGCGAGTTGCTGGCGGGTGCGCGGAGTGCCGGTGAGGAGCCGCAGACAGATGGCCCTGGCGCGCTCCACCGGGTCCTGCGGCTCTTGCCCCCGGCCGCCCCGCTCCCCCTCGTCGGGGCGGCCCTGTCTCCCTCGCCCGCCTCGTGGGCTGCGAGGCGCATGCGGTGATCCCGCTCCGGCCCTCGACGAAGCGGGATCACCGCTGTCCTGGGGATCGGCCGCCGGCCCCTCGGCCCGGCCCGAACAGGCCGAGGGGTCTTGGCGCTCCGCGTGCGCGTACTCGTACTCCGGCCAGTCGCTGCGCCGCGTCACGGACTAGCTCTTGGCCGCGGCGGTCTTGGCGGTCTTGCTCGTTTTCGCTGTCCTACTGGCCGCCGGAGCCGGGACGGTCTTGGCCGCCGCCGCATCCGCCTCCCCGCCCGGGGTGCCCGGCGCCGGGGCCGGGGCGGCCGGGTCGGCCGTGCTTCCCGCGGCGTCCGTCCCGGGCTCGGCCGCCGGCTCCTCCGGCTGCACCCCGATGCCCAGCTTCTCCTTGATCTTCTTCTCGATCTCGTTGGCGAGGTCGGGGTTGTCCTTGAGGAAGTTGCGGGAGTTCTCCTTGCCCTGGCCGAGCTGGTCGCCCTCGTAGGTGTACCAGGCGCCGGACTTGCGGACGATGCCGTGCTCCACGCCCATGTCGATCAGTCCGCCCTCGCGGCTGATGCCCATGCCGTAGAGGATGTCGAACTCGGCCTGCTTGAAGGGCGGCGCGACCTTGTTCTTGACGACCTTGACGCGGGTGCGGTTGCCGACGGCGTCGGTGCCGTCCTTCAGCGTCTCGATCCGGCGGATGTCGAGCCGTACGGAGGCGTAGAACTTCAGCGCGCGGCCACCGGTGGTGGTCTCCGGCGAGCCGAACATCACGCCGACCTTCTCGCGGAGCTGGTTGATGAAGATCGCGGTGGTCTTGGAC
Source organism: Streptomyces sp. NBC_01775 (assembly GCF_035917675.1). Classification (NCBI taxonomy): domain Bacteria; kingdom Bacillati; phylum Actinomycetota; class Actinomycetes; order Kitasatosporales; family Streptomycetaceae; genus Streptomyces; species Streptomyces sp. NBC_01775. Next base: position 2,581,138 of record NZ_CP109104.1, read on the forward strand.
TGGTTGAGCGCACCGGCGATCTTCCGCAGCGCCTGGCTCATCAGCCGGGCCTGGAGGCCGACATGGGAGTCGCCCATCTCGCCCTCGATCTCCGCGCGGGGCACCAGAGCGGCGACCGAGTCGATGATGATCAGGTCGAGCGCGCCGGAACGGATGAGCATGTCGACGATTTCGAGGGCCTGCTCGCCGTTGTCCGGCTGGGAGAGGATCAGTGCGTCGGTGTCGACCCCGAGGCGCTTGGCGTACTCGGGATCCAGGGCGTGCTCGGCGTCCACGAAGGCGACCGTGCCGCCCGCCTTCTGTGCTTGGGCCACCGCGTGCAGGGTCAGGGTGGTCTTACCGGAGGATTCGGGGCCGTAGACCTCCACGACCCGGCCCCGCGGCAGACCGCCGACGCCCAGGGCGACATCGAGGGCGGTCGAACCGGTAGGGATGACCTCGATCGGCTCGTTAGGCCGCTCACCCATGCGCATCACGGCGCCCTTGCCGAATTGCCGTTCAATTTGGGCGAGGGCGGCATCGAGTGCCTTCTCGCGGTCGGTTCCTGCCATGGGGGCCACCCGGTTAGTTGCTTGAGTCGATCGCTTCACGTCAAAAGACGCTAGCGCCTGCCACTGACAATCGGTCCGGCACTCGGCGCGGACCCGCGCTCCTCCGGCCCCGGCCCGAGCGGTCGGGCTCGCCGGAACACCTATAAGAATCGATGTTCGATTTCTGCGTCAAGTCACCCCTCAACCCTGTGGATAACTCGCAAACCAGCAGGTCACAGAGGTATAGCGGCGGTTCAGGACCGACGTCGTCCCCGCCTCTGCGGGCCCTTTTCATCCCTCGAACCCAGCCTGACCCGGACATCCGTCACGTCGTAGCGCCTCACATAGGCGCCGAGAAATCCCTGGAGTGTCGCCGTCACCGGGATCGCGATCAGCGCACCGGCCACCCCCATCAGCGAGGTGCCCGCGATCACCGAGCCGAAGGCGACGGCGGGGTGGATGTCCACGGTCTTGGCGGTGATGCGCGGCTGGATCACATAGTTCTCGAACTGCTGGTAGACCACGACGAACGCCAGCACCCACAGCGCGGACCAGGGGTCGACGGTGAAGGCGAGCAGCATCGGAAGCGCCCCTGCCAGATATGTGCCGACCGTCGGCACGAACTGGGAAAGCACTCCCACCCAGACCGCCAGTGCCGCCGCGTAGGGCACCCCGAGCAGTTGGAGGAAGACGTAGTGCGCCACCCCGGAGACCAGGGCCATCAGCGCCCGCGAGTAGATGTAGCCGCCGGTCTTGGCCACCGCGATCTCCCACGCCCGCAGCGCCTCCGCCTGGTGCGCCGGGGGCAGCACCGAGCACAGCGCCACCCGCAGCCGGGGCCCTTCGGCGGCGAAGTAGAAAGTGAACAGCACGACCGTCAGCAGCTGGAAAACCCCGCCCAGCACGGTCGCCGAGATCCCCCACACGTTCTGCGCGCCGCTGCGCAGGGATCCGCGTACCCAGTCGGAGTGGATGACGTCCGACTGGAGCTTGTCGGCATCGAGATGGGTGTGGAAGGTCGCGTTGATCCAGTCGATGACGTCGCTGACGTAGGCGGGCAGGTTGTCGACGATTTTGGTGATCTGGTCGGCGAAGAGCGAGCCGAGAGCGGTGAAGAACCCGGCGCCGGCGATCAGCACCGCCAGGAAGACCACACCCGTCGCCAGCCCGCGCCGCATTCCCCGCCTGGCGAGGCCGTCGACCGCGGGCTCCATGGCCAGCGCCAGGAAGAACGCGACCAGGATGTTCAGCAGGAGTCCGAGAGCCCTCAGAACAGCCCAGCCGAGGAGCTGGTAGGCGCCGACCAGCGCCAGAGCGAGCACGAGGGCCCGCGGCAGCCAGCGCGGCATCCGGGGCGTGTCACGGACCGTGCTGCCGGATGGTGCCTCGCCCCTGCCGCCGTGCCCGGCCTCTTCCCGGCCGGGACCCTCGCCCTGATCGTCCCGGCCGCCGTCATCTGGTGCGCCCATCGGGCAAGTTTCGCGCTCCGGGACAGAACGCCCGCTTACGACGCGCCTCGTGTCGGGGCCTCGCCCCGGCGGCGCCACCATCCGGCAGCCGGCCTCGGCCCGGAACCGGGCCCGCGTCACGCGGCGTGAGTGCCTTCCCGTACAGCGTGGGCGCCGCCTCGTCCGGCGTTGTGCCGCACCATCCGGCTCAGCCTCCGCCGGTGCGGCTCAGCGCTTGTGCGCGGGGACGTCCATCACCGCGCACACCACCCGCCAGACCTCCTTCGCCTCCCACCCGGCCACGAACGCCTCGTGAACCGTCCGGCCGCCGAGTTCGGACATCACATAATCGCGCGCGAAGGAATCGGCGTACGCCTCACCGAAGTGATCCGCCATGCGCTCCCAGAAGACCGTCAACCGCATGCGTCCATTATCCCGCCCTCCGGGTTGGCTCCTGTCTGTGGCCGTGACCCGGCCGCCGCTCACGCCTACCGTCAGAGGATGGCTCCCTCTGGATCGACTCCTCTCTCCCGTGCCGAACATTTCATCTGGCTGACGGCGCGCGTGCTGGAGCAGCGGCGCTTCGAGCACCACTTCCTGGACGGCGACCCGGGCACCGTCGAGACCGCACTCGACGCCTACCGCAACGTCGACGGCGGCTACGGCCACGCCCTGGAGCCCGACCTGCGCGGTCCGGTCAGCCAGCCGCTGCACACGGCGGCTGCCATCCGGGTGCTGGACAGCATCGGGCGCTGCGCCGGACAGCGGGTGGAGCGCATCGGACGCTATCTGACGGCCGTCTCCACGCCCGAGGGCGCGCTGCCCGCCGTGCACCCCTCGCTGCGCGGGTATCCGGCGGCGCCCTGGATCCCGGTCGTGGACTCCCCGCCGAGCGACCTGCTCGCGACCGGCCCGGTGGTCGGCACGCTGCACCGCAACAGCGTCTGGCACGCCTGGCTGTTCCGTGCGACGGACTACTGCTGGCACACCATCGAGTCCCTGGACAAGACCCACCCCTACGAGGCGCAGGCCGCGCTCGCCTTCCTGGACGGAGTCCCCGACAGGCCGCGCGCCGAGGCGGCGGCCGACCGTCTGGGCACGCTGGTGCGCGAGCAGCGGCTGGCCGTGACGGACCCGGACCGCACGGAGGACTTCCCCGTCCCGGACGGCTACGCGCCCAAGGAGCACCACTACGTGACCGACTTCGCCCGTACCCCCGGCTCACTGGCCCGGCGCTGGTTCACCGGGGACGAGCTGGAGCGCGGCCTCGACCACCTGTTGCGCCGTCAGGAGGAGGACGGCGGCTGGAACATCGCCTGGCGCCGCTGGGCCCCGGGAACGGAGCTGGAGGGACGTCCCCTGGCCACCCTTGACGCGCTGCTGACCCTGCGCGCCTACGGGCGGCTCTGAGAGGACGCTCACGAGCGTGTCAGGGCGGGAGCCGGCCCCAACGCGGCCAGCCGCCCCGTCGGCCCTGGCAAGCCCTCTCCACGGGCCAGGGCCGACGTGCGGCGGGAGGGGACGTCTAGCCCAGTACCCGGACCCCCGCGGTCACCAGCACGGCAGCCGCCACGACCACCAGGAAGGGTGCGCGCAGCAGCAGAGCGACGGCAGCCGCCGCGAGGCCCGCCGTGCGGGCGTCGAGGACCAGCGCGGCGTCCTTGCTGAATGTCTGCTGCGCTATCAGCGCGGACAGCAGCGCCACCGGCACCAGGGCCGCCAGCCGCTTGGTGAGCGGTCGCTCCAGCACCCCCGCGGGCACCGACAGACCGAGCAGCTTCACCAGATAACAGCCGACGATCGTCGCACCGATCGCGATCCACACACTCATCGGGATCCCTCCCCCTTCGCCTCGTGCCGCTCCCGCCCGGACCGGTTTTCGTCCTTCATCCGGTCCGCTTCATCGCTCGTTCCCCGGCCTCGGGACAGCGCCCTCCCATGCGCCAGCAGCACCACGGGGGCGGCCAGCGCAGCCACCAGTACCGGCACCCCGGCCGGCAGCACCGGCAGCAGGCCCAGGCCCAGTACGACGGCCAGCCCGGCAGTGGCCCGCTCGACGCCGGTGCGGAGCATGGGCGCGAGCAGCGCGAGGAAGACGGCGGGACCGGCGGCGTCCAGCCCCCACGTGTCGGTGTCTCCCAGCGCCTCGGCGCCCAGAGCGCCGAGCAGCGTGGTGAGGTTCCACAGTGTGAAGATCGAGGCGCCCGTGACGGTGAAGCCGAGCCTGACCGCGTGCCGGCCGCGCTGGGCGAGCGCGACCGCGGTCGTCTCGTCGATCACCCAGTGGGCCGCCGCGAGGCGCACCCCGGGCCGCAGCCCCAGGAGGGCGGACAGGCGCAGCCCGTAGAAGGCGTTCCTGGCGCTCAGGAAGAAGGCGCCCGCCGCGGCCGTCAGGGGGTTTCCGCCCGCGGCCAGCGCCCCGACGAGCGCGAACTGCGAGGCGCCCGTGAACACGAAGAGGCTGAGCGCACAGGTCTGCGCGACGCTGATCCCGGCGCCGGCCGCGGTCACTCCGAACGCGAAGCCGGACAGCCCGACGGCGACGCCGACGCCCAGCGCGTCCCGGATGACGGCTCGGTCGCCGTCCCGCAGACCACGACCGCTGCCCGGCCCCTCCGGGCCGCCTGCTTCATCCGGCGTGGCATCCCGAGCGGCTTCATCCGGTGCGAAGGAGGCCGCTGTGGTGTTCCGAGCTTCCGGAGGATCGAAGGTGTCTCTCTGATGTGGCACGGCGCCACCTTAGAAATCCAAACGTCAGCGCGTCTTGTACGTTCTTGCGCGCCCGCGCTGGTAGGCGCCGGGAGGAACGCCGACGACGCGTCCGAAGTGCCGCGTCAGATGCGCCTGGTCGGTGAAACCCACCGCCGTGGCGGCCTCCGCGGGCGGCACCCCGTTGTCCAGCAGCGCACGCGCCCGGTGCACGCGGGCGTCGGTCAGCCAGGCGTGCGGCGGCATGCCGTACTCGCTCCGGTACGCGCGAAGCAGCGCGAAGGGGCTGGTGCCCAGTTCCTTCGCGAGCTCCTCCAGGGACGGCGGATCGGCGATCCGCTCCTCCAGAACAGCGCGCGCCCGCTGTGCGTGGAGCGCTCCGGCGGTGCGCGCCGCACGACGGGGCAGCGGCCCGCCGTGCTGTCGCAGGAGGCGGGCGACGAGGACGCGCATGAGGCTGTCGGCGGCCAGCGCGTTGCCCTCCTCGGCGGCACGGTGGATCTCCTGGACGTGGCGCGCCGCGACCGGGTCATCGGCAACGGGCGAGATGAACCCCGGGGCGCCCCGGATGGTGGTGGTTTCGGCTGCGATGTCGGCGATGAGCTGGGGAGCGGGGTAGAGCACGCTGTAGCGCCAGCCCTCGGGCACCCCGGCGTGCCCCGTGTGCATGGTGTCCGGGTTGATCAGTGCCAGCGCTCCCGGCCCCGCGTAGTGGACGCTCCCGCCGTGGTGGAACGCCTCCACGCCCTCGGATATGGCAGCGATGACGTACGTCTCGTGTGTGTGGCGCGTAAACGTCTTGTCGATGTAGCGGGCACGCAGCAGGTCAACGTCGGGCAGCTTCGGGGACTGCCAGTAGTGCGCACTCTCGCCGACGGCCATGTACCCATTCTCCGGCCAGGCCGGCGCGTCCGGCCGCCGGGGGACCGGCGGCCACCACCAGCACCTCGCCAGGACAGCACGAGGACGCCGCCAAAACAGCGCCACAACGCCACCCGCGCGGGCCCGTGCCCCACACGCCCGTCCCCGCTCCCTGCCCGCCCCCGGGGCCGCTGTCAGTGCCGTGCTGCACGATGGGGGCATGGGTCGGACATCGGCGCTGGACGCCTTCTCACCAGCGACCCGTGCGTGGTTCACGGGCGCCTTCAGCGAGCCCACCTCCGCACAGGAGGGCGCCTGGCGTGCCCTGGCCGAGGAGTCGGACGCACTGGTGGTGGCACCCACCGGCTCGGGAAAGACCCTTGCCGCCTTCCTCGCCTCGCTGGACGCCCTGGCCTCCGCCCCGCCGCCCGCCGACCCCCTCAAGCGCTGCCGGGTGCTCTACGTCTCGCCGCTGAAGGCCCTCGCGGTGGACGTGGAGCGGAATCTGCGCAGCCCGCTGACCGGTATCCGGCACGAGTCCCTCCGGCTCGGGCTGCCCGAGCCGGAGATCAAGGTCGGCATCCGCTCGGGCGACACCCCCGCCACGGAGCGCAGGTCCCTCGCCCGCCGTCCTCCGGACATCCTGATCACCACCCCCGAGTCGCTCTTCTTGATGCTGACCTCCAGCGCGAGGGACGCGCTCTCGGGCGTCGAGACCGTCATCCTGGACGAGGTGCACGCGGTGGCGGGCACCAAGCGTGGCGCGCATCTCGCGCTCTCCCTGGAGCGGCTGGACCAGCTTCTGGAGCGGCCCGCGCGCCGCATCGGCCTCTCGGCGACGGTGCGCCCGGTCGACGAGGTGGCGCGCTTCCTCTCCCCCCGGAGGAACGCGGCTATCGTGCAGCCGCCCTCCGGCAAGGAGTTCGCGCTCTCGGTCGTCGTGCCGGTGGAGGACATGGGCGAGCTGGGCAGCTCACCGGCGCAGGACGCGGCCGGGCCCTCGGCCGGCGGCCCCGGTGGCGGCGGCAAGCCGTCGATCTGGCCGTCCGTCGAGGAGCGGATCACCGATCTCATCCAGGAGCACCGCTCCACCATCGTCTTCGCCAACTCCCGCCGCCTGGCCGAGCGGCTGTGCAACAGACTGAACGAGATCGCGTACGAGCGGGCCACCGGCGAGCCGATGCCCGAGGACCACTCCCCCGCAGAGCTGATGGGCAACGCGGGCGCCGTAACGGGCGCCCCGGCCCTGCTCGCGCGGGCGCACCACGGGTCGGTCTCCAAGGAGCAGCGCTCCCAGGTCGAGGAGGACCTGAAGGCGGGCCGGCTGCCGGCCGTGGTGGCCACCTCCAGCCTGGAGCTGGGCATCGACATGGGCGCCGTGGACCTGGTCATCCAGGTCGAGTCGCCGCCCTCGGTCGCCTCGGGCCTCCAGCGCGTGGGCCGGGCCGGTCACCAGGTGGGCGCCGTCTCCGCCGGTGTGGTCTTCCCGAAGTACCGCGGCGATCTGGTGCAGTCGGCCGTGGTCACCGAACGGATGCGCCAGGGCGCCATCGAGGCGCTCCGTGTCCCCTCCAACCCGCTCGACGTCCTCGCGCAGCAGATCGTGGCCATGGTCGCCGTCGACACCTGGGACGTGGAGGAGTTGCTGGCTCTGGTGCGCCGAGCCGCGCCGTTCGCCGCGCTCCCGGAGTCGGCGTACGTCTCGGTGCTGGACATGCTCGCGGGCCGCTATCCCTCCGACGCGTTCGCCGAGCTGCGTCCCCGTCTGGTGTGGGACCGGGTGGCGAACACGGTCAGCGGCAGGCCCGGCGCGCAGCGGCTCGCCGTCACCTCGGGCGGGACTATCCCGGACCGTGGCCTGTTCGGAGTGTTCCTGGCCGGCGCCGATCCCAAGAAGGGCGGCGGCCGGGTCGGCGAGCTGGACGAGGAGATGGTCTACGAGTCCCGCATCGGCGATGTCTTCACTCTGGGCACCACGACGTGGCGGATCGAGGACATCACCCGCGACCGCGTGCTGGTCACCCCGGCGCCGGGTGTGCCGGGCCGGCTGCCGTTCTGGAAGGGCGATCAGCTCGGCAGACCCCTGGAGCTGGGCAGGGCCCTGGGCGCTTTCCTGCGCGAGATCGGGTCCCTCACCCGCGAGCGGGCCGAGCAGCGGCTTGCCGCCTCCGGCATGGACGCACGGGCGGTCAACAACCTCCTGGCCTACCTCGATGAGCAGCGTGAGGCCGCAGGCCACGTCCCCGACGACCGGACGATCGTCGTCGAGCGCTTCCGCGACGAGCTGGGCGACTGGCGGATCGTGGTGCACTCCCCCTTCGGCGCCCAGGTCCACGCCCCCTGGGCGCTGGCCATCGGCGCCCGGCTGACCGAGCGGTACGGCATGGACGCACAGGTCATGCACGCCGACGACGGGCTCGTGCTGCGCCTGCCCGACGCCGAGCTGATGGGCCTCGACCTCTTCGACGAGGAGCCGACTCCTTCCCCGGAGCACGTCGGAGGCCCCGAGCGGGATCTGCCGGTCAACCCCGACCAGCCCCCGCTCGGGGCCTCCGACGTGCTCTTCGACAAGGGCGAGATCGAGCAGATCGTGACCGACCAGGTCGGCGGCTCCGCGCTGTTCGCCGCCCGGTTCCGCGAGTGCGCCTCGCGCGCGCTGCTGCTGCCCCGGCGCAGCCCGGGCAAGCGCACGCCCCTGTGGCAGCAGCGGCAGCGCGCCTCGCAGCTGCTCCAGGTCGCGGGCGAGTTCGGCTCGTTCCCGATCATCCTGGAGGCCGTCCGCGAGTGCCTCCAGGACGTGTTCGACGTGCCGGGCCTGACCGAGCTGATGGGGGACATCGAGTCCCGCCGTGTCCGGATGGTCGAGGTCACCACCCCCGAGCCCTCTCCGTTCGCGCGCTCGCTGCTGTTCGGCTACGTCGCGCAGTACCTCTACGAGGGCGACTCCCCGCTGGCCGAGCGCCGCGCCGCAGCGCTCTCGCTGGACTCCCGGCTGCTGTCCGAGCTGCTGGGTCAGGCGGAGTTGCGCGAGCTTCTGGATGCCGATGTCCTCCACGAGTTGGAGCGCGAGCTTCAGTGGCTCACCGAAGAGCGCCGCGTCAAGGACGCCGAAGGCGTGGCCGACCTGCTGCGCCTGCTGGGCCCCCTCACCACTGCCGAGCTGACCGAGCGGGGCGCCGAGCCGGGCTGGGCCGCGGAGCTGGAGGCGGCCCGCCGCGCCATCCGGGTGCGCCTCGCCGGCCAGGAGCACTGGGCGGCGATCGAGGACGCCGGCCGGCTGCGGGACGCGCTGGGGGTCGCGCTGCCCGTCGGCGTGCCCGAGGCGTTCACCGAGCCGGTGGCCGACCCACTGGGCGACCTGCTCGCACGCCATGCCCGTACGCACGGCCCGTTCATCTCCGCCGACGCCGCCTCCCGCTTCGGGCTGGGCACGGCCGTCGCCGACGGGGCGCTGCACCGGATGGCGGCGAGCGGGCGGCTGGTGCAGGGCGAGTTCCACCCCTCGGGGATCGGCCAGGAGTGGTGCGACGCGGGCGTGCTGCGCCGGCTGCGCCGCCGCTCGCTGGCCGCGCTGCGGCACGAGCTGGAGCCGGTGGCTCCGACGGCACTGGCCGCGTTCCTGCCGCAGTGGCAGCACCTGGGCACCGGCAGCCTGCGCGGCGTCGAGGGCCTGTTGCGCACCGTGGAGCAGCTCCAGGGCGCTCCCGTCCCGGCCTCCGCCGTGGAGAAGCTGGTCCTGCCGGGCCGGGTGGCGGACTACGCGGCGCCGATGCTGGACGAGCTGACCGCCTCGGGTGAGGTCGTCTGGGCGGGCGCCGGCGCACTCCCGGGTAAGGACGGCTGGCTCTCGCTGTATCTGGCCGACACGGCCCCGCTGCTGCTGCCGCCACCGCATCCGCTGGAGCTGACGCCGGTTCATCAGGCGGTGCTGGCCGCGTTGGAGGGCGGGTACGGCCTGTTCTTCCGTCAGATCGCCGAGCGCGTGCGCCACAGCGGCCACCGGGATGCGACGGATCCGCAGCTCGCCGAAGCGCTGTGGGACCTGGTGTGGTCGGGCCGCGTCACCGGAGACACCCTCGCCCCCTTGCGGGCCCTCCTGGGCTCCGGCCGCACGGCCGGCTCGACGGCACACCGCGCCAGGAGACCGACGCCGCGCGGGCGTTACGGCTCGTTCACCGCCGCCGCCGTCGCGGCGGGCACTGGTGCGGGCCGCCGCGCACCCGGCCGGGCCCCGCACCAGGCGCCGCCGACCGTCGCCGGACGCTGGTCCCTGCTCCCACAGCCCGAGAGCGAGCCCACCCACCGGGCACACGCCCTGGCACGCACCCTGCTGGACCGGCATGGGGTGGTGACGCGCGGAGCAGTCGCGGCCGAGGGGGTCGAGGGCGGCTTCTCCGCCGCGTACCGCGTGCTGTCGGCCTTCGAGGAGAGCGGCCAGGCGCGCCGCGGATATGTGGTCGAGGGCCTGGGCGCTGCCCAGTTCGCGATGGACGGCGCCGTCGACCGGCTGCGTGCCGTGAGCACGGCGAAGGAGCGCGAGGGGGGCGAGGGCGCCCAGGTCTCCGGAGGCGGGCGGGCGGCGCCACGTGCGCTGGTCCTGGCGGCGGCCGACCCGGCGAACGCCTACGGCGCGGCGCTCCCCTGGCCCGCGCCCCCGCAAGGCGCCACCCACAAGCCGGGCCGCAAGGCGGGCTCGCTCGTCGTCCTGGTCGACGGCGCGCTGACGCTCTACGTCGAACGGGGCGGAAAGACGATGCTGGCCTGGGCGAACGACCCCGAGTCACCGCCGAATCCGGACGGCGGGAGCACGGGCCCCGCCCCGGCGGACGGCAACGCCACCGAATCGTACGGCTACGACGCGGAGGCGGGAGCCGCCCGGATCGCCGCCGCCGTCGAGGCCCTCGCCCGCGCCGCGCGCAGGGGCGCCCTGGGAACGGTCACGGTCGAACGGGTCAACGGAACAGCCGCGCTCTCCTCGGACCTCAGCACAGCCCTGGAATCGGCGGGCTTCCACCCCACCCCGCGCGGCCTGCGGCTGCGCGCCACGTAGCGGCAGGCCGCGGCACCACATAGCGGCCGGCCGCGCGAGCCGCACCGGTCGTGTGAAGGCTGGTGCGCAGGCGTCGCGCGCGTCACGCGCGTCACGGCAAGGAGCGCGAAACCGAAGCCGCGCGCCCGCCCGTGCTTCTGTTCCCAGCCCTGCCCGCCCCAGCCCCGCCCCGCATCACTCCGCCTCGTACGCCTCGGCCTTCAGCATCATCCTCCGCAACAGCCCTGCGATCAGCCGTCGTTCGTCCGAGTCGAGGCTGCTCAGCAGACGGAACTCCTCGTGCCCCACGGCGTCTATCGCGGCGATCCACGCGGCGTGCCCCTCGTCGGTCAGCTCGATGTCGACGCTCTCCCCGTCCATGTCCGAAGAGGCGCACCGCACATAGCCGCGCTCCTCCAGCCCGTCCAGGCGACCTGCCAGGGAGTCGGGAGCCAGACCCATGTCCGCCGCGAGCTGCAAATCGGAGGCGCTGCCGTCGCGGCCCACGAGGGCGTGCAGCGTGTCGTACTCGTGCCTGTGCAGCCCGGTCTCGGTCAGGGACTTCTCCCGCACCCAGCGCAGATGGTCGCTCAGCAGCTGGATCCGGGTGACCGAACCCTCAACGTCCCTGTCGAGGTCGGGGAGTACCGGCTGCCACCTGTCCAGGTGGTCGTCGATCCGGTCCCGCAATTCCTCTTCGTCCCAGTCCAACTCGTGCGCTTCATCCGCTCCGTCCACTTCAAGCGCGTCGTGCTGTCGTTCGTATCCCCACTGACCCATGGCGGGATCGTATCCCTGAGTTCAGTCCCATCTGAAAGCGTCGACGGCAACGAACCCGACACGACCAGCTCGCCCCGCCACGCCCGGTCCGCCACGGCTCCCCTCCGTCGGTGCGCCCTGCGACCATGGCCGTATGCCCGAGGGAGACACTGTCTGGCGTACGGCGCACGCCCTGCACGCCGCGCTGGCCGGCCACGCGCTGGTCCGTACGGACTTCCGGGTGCCCCGCCTGGCCACCGTCGACCTCTCCGGCCGCACCGTCCTGGAGGTGGCGCCGCGCGGCAAGCATCTCCTCACCCGCCTGGAAGGCGGCCTGACGCTGCACTCGCACCTGGGCATGGAGGGCACCTGGCGCCTCGCCGAAAACCCGTCTCCGGCCCCGTTCCGGCCTGCGGGAAAGCCCGGAAGCCCGCGCGCCGCGCGCACCCGGCCGCCCCTCCTCGGCGGCTCAGGCCCCGCTCACCAGATCCGCGTCGTCTTGACCACCGACGGCCACACGGCGACGGGATACCGCCTGCCCCTGCTCGAACTGGTGCGTACCGCCGAGGAGTTCTCCGTCGTCGGACACCTCGGCCCCGACCTGCTGGGCCCCGACTGGGACCCGGCCGAGGCCGAACGGCGGCTGCTCCAGGACGCCGACCGCCCCCTGGCCGAGGCCCTGCTCGACCAGCGCAACCTCGCCGGGATCGGCAATGTGTACGCCGCCGAGCTGTGCTTTCTGGCCCACACCTCCCCCTGGACGCCTGTCGGTTCACTGACGCAGCCCCTCCTCTCCCGCCTGCTGACCGTGGCCAAGCGGCTGCTGGAAGCCAACAAGGACCGCACGGTACGGCGCACCACCAACGGCCACCGTGCCGACCGGAATCTGGCGGTCTACGGCCGCGAGCACCGCCCCTGCTACCGCTGCGGCACCCCCGTACGCACAGGCCGCTACGGACCCCCTGAACGCATCCGCACCATCTGGTATTGCCCGCACTGCCAGCCTGACCCGCGCAACAATTGACGACCCGTCAGTTCTGCTCGTACGGTCTTTCCCCATGACCGTCACGGCGTACGACCTGACCGGCAGGACCGCTCTCGTCACCGGCGCCGCCAGCGGTATCGGCCGCGCCGCCGCCGTGCTGCTCGCCCGCGCGGGCGCCGTCGTGCACTGCGCCGACCGCGACGAGAAGGGCCTGGCCCGCACCGCCGCCCTCATCACGCGGGCCGACGGCACCGCGCACACCCACCCGCTCGATGTGACCGACCGCCCCGCGCTCGCCGGGGCCGTCGAAGCGGCCGTCCGCACCGGCGGCAAGCTCGACATCGCGGCGGCCGTCGCCGGGATCATGCACCGCAGCAGTGTCCTGGAGACCGACGAGGCGGACCTGGACCGCGTGCTGGACATCAATTTCAAAGGCGTCCTGCGCATCTGCCAGGAGGCCGCCCGCAGCATGATCGCCACTGGGACCGGCGGCAGCATCGTGACCATGGCCTCCGGGGCCGTGGACACCGGCGCTCCCGGCCTGTTGTGCTACGGCGCGGCCAAGGCCGCCGTCGTACAGCTCACCAAGACGCTCGCCTCGGAGGTGGGCCGGCACGGCATCCGGGTCAACGCGGTCGCACCCGGCTGGGTGCGCACTCCCATGACCGCGCGGGACGACGCGGAGTCCCAGCAGCAGGCCGAGGCCGCACTGGCCCGCATGGCGCCGCTGGGGCGGGTGGGCGAGGCCGAGGAGGTCGCCCACGCCGTGCTGTACCTGGCCTCGGATGCCGCGTCCTTCACTACCGGCCAGATCCTCCGCCCCAACGGCGGAGTCGCCATGCCCTGGTAGCCGCCCGCCCCGGCTCCGCCGGTCCACCCACGCTCTTCCAGCGCGCGGAACTCCGGCGCTCGGGGCTCCAGTGCTCAGCTGGGCCCCGCGCCCGCGCCCCGCGTACGCCGCCTCCCGGAGCGCCGCGCGCACACCGCTCACCCGTCGCTGTGCGCCGCTCTCCGCTCCCGGTCGCCACATGGACGGGCAACAGGCTCAGCCCCCAGCCTCCCGCCGCGACAGTGGCCTCCAGCGGCCCGCCCTCCCCCGCCGAGACCCGCCACAGGGCGCACACCCACGCGGCGGCGCACACGGCACCGGCTGCGCAACGGCACAGCAGCACCGGTCCCACAGCCCCCATACCGCTCACCTCCCGCGACGGTACGCAGCTCCTGGCTCGCCGAGGACTTCACGTCATCGTCGCGCACCCCACGCGAGCGCGCGACCACGGAACGTTCCCCACCAGGCATACGACGGTGCCGTCACACCGCGCATACGAAGGGTCCGCCGCACGCACGAAGGTCCCGCCGGGAAATCCCGGCGGGACCTTCGCTCCATGCCTCATGGGTCTGCCTCGAGGGTCGCTCTCGCACCCGGACGGCCCGGAGTGAACCGGTCCGGTCCTGGGGCCGTCCCCGGCCCCCGGACGTCATCTCGCCAGGGCGGCAGCCGCCGGGCCACAGGCGTCGTACGGCGTTCAGGCCGCGACGACGTCCACGGCTTCGGTGGGTGCCTTGATCGTGACGCGCTCTTCGGGCACTCCGGTCACGGACGTGACCGAGAGGGGGTTCAGCACCGGCCGCATGGGCGCGGGCACGGCGTCGCTCGCGGCGGACTCCGCCAGCTCCGCGAGCGCCAGCTCATCGCTGACCTCCCGCATCAGCTCGGACATCCGTACATCGAGAGCGTCACAGATCGACGAGAGCAGTTCGGACGAAGCTTCCTTCTGGCCACGCTCCACCTCTGAGAGGTATCCGAGCGAGACCCTGGCGGATGAAGAGACTTCGCGCAGGGTACGACCCTGGCGTTGGCGCTGCCGACGCAGCACGTCACCCAGCAGGCGACGGAGCAGAATCATCGGTGCTCCTCCCTCTCAACGCGCGGCGTCTTCCACAGCCTGTATCGGGACGGCCAGTTGGCCCCGACTCCTTCAGGCTCCACCGTACCGCCTCGGCCCGCAGCCGTGCGGGGAGCGATGTCGTGTTCACTCAGGGCTGCAAACATCCATTCCCCCCGGTCTGTTCCCCATCCTTTCCCCAGCATTCTCGATCAGTTGCTTGTAGAGCAGCTCCAGCGCTCCTCGAACACTCTCCGTACGGATCCCGGCACGCACACGGTCACCGGCTTCCTCACCGTTCTCGCCGGCTCGATCCCCGCTCCGGCTGCCTTCGAGCTGGAGCAGCTCCGCGACCGGCGGAACGCCGGGGCCCGCGACCGCGACGTACACCGTTCCGACGGGCTGGCCGTCCTGGGGCTCAGGACCCGCCACTCCCGTCGTGGCGACGCCCCAGTCGGCGCCCAGTGCTTCCCGCACGCCCCGCGCCATCTGACGTGCGACCTCGGCGTCGACCGCGCCCCGCTCCTCAAGGAGTGCCCCGTTCACACCCAGTACATCCCTCTTCAGCTCGGTCGCGTATGCGGTGACCGAACCACGGAACGCTCGTGAGGCTCCAGGGACAGCAGTGATCTCTGCGGCGACCAGACCACCGGTGAGGGATTCGGCGGCGGCGAGCGTCTCGCCACGCTGAGTGAGCACCGCCAGCACTCCGGAGACGCGCGAACCCTCTGTGATCATGGCCGTTCCGCTTCCGCCTGCCTGTCCCGCTCCTCCTCCGCGGCCCGCTCGCGCTCGGCTGCCCGCCCCGCCCGGCGCAGCACGACGGCCTGGCGTACGTAGTCGAAACCGGTGACCACGGTCAGCACGACCGCCACCCCCATCACCCACCAGCGCAACGTGGCCAGCGGCCCGGTCAGCGCCAGGACGTACATCCCGACGGCGACGCCCTGAGCGAGAGTCTTCATCTTGCCGCCGCGGCTGGCCGGGATCACCCCGTGCTTGATCACCCAGAACCGCATGACGGTGATGCCCAGCTCGCGGAAGAGGATCACGCCGGTGACCCACCAGGGCAGGTCGGAGAGCGCCGAGAGGCAGACCAGCGCGGCACCCATGATCGCCTTGTCCGCTATGGGATCGGCGATCTTGCCGAAATCGGTGACGAGATCGTACCTGCGCGCCAGCTCACCGTCGAACAGATCCGTGATCATGGCGACGGTGAAGGCCGCCCAGGCGAAGGAGCGCCATGCCGGGTCGTGTCCGCCATCGGCCACCATGAGCAGCACGAAGCCGGGCACGAGCAGCAGCCGCACCATCGTGAGGATGTTCGCGATGTTCCACAGACTCACATGCCGCACAGCTGCCGCCTTCGGCTTCGCGACGGGACCGCGCCCCGCAGCGGAGGCCGGGACTCCCGTCATCTGCGCGCCTCCTCACTCACCTCGCGAGGCCGGCCGACCGCACCGGCGCTCACGCCCGTGCCCGCCGGCTGGAGCGGTTCTGCGACCAGGTCCACACCTTCGGCCGCGACCACCCGTGCTTCGACCATACGACCGACGACCAGGGGCTGTCGCGGTGTGGCCGTCTCGTCGGACGGCTCCAGGCGCACCTGTCCGTCGGTCTCCGGGGCCTGGTGCGCGGCACGCCCCCAGACGCCTTCCGCGTCGTCGACGGACTCCACCAGCACCCGCACGGTCTCCCCGACGCGCTCCTCGGCGCGCTGCGCGGTCAGCTCCTCGGCCAGCCGGGAGAGGTGCGCCAGGCGCTCGGCGACCTCCTCCGGCGGGACCTTGTCCCCGTAGCCCGCGGCCTCGGTGCCGTCCTCGTCCGAGTATCCGAACACACCGATGGCGTCCATCCGGGCCTCGGTCAAGAAGCGCTCCAGTTCGGCGAGGTCCTGCTCGCTCTCGCCGGGGAAGCCCACGATGAAGTTGGAGCGCACGCCCGCGTGCGGCGCCTTGGCTCTGATGTCCGCCAGCAGCCCCAGGAAGCGGTCGGTGTCGCCGAAGCGGCGCATCGCGCGCAGCACCCCGGGCGCCGAGTGCTGGAAGGACAGGTCGAAGTAGGGCGCGACCTTCTCCGTGCCGGTGAGGACCTCGATCAGGCCTGGCCGCATCTCGGCCGGCTGGAGGTAGCTGACGCGGACCCGCTCGATCCCGTCGACGGCCGCCAGCTCGGGCAGCAGCGTCTCCAGGAGCCGGATGTCGCCCAGGTCCTTGCCGTAGGAGGTGTTGTTCTCGGAGACGAGCATGACCTCGCGCACGCCCTGCTCGGCCAGCCAGCGCGTCTCGCCCAGCACATCGGAGGGCCGCCTGGAGATGAAGGAGCCCCGGAAAGAGGGAATGGCGCAGAACGAGCAGCGCCGGTCGCAGCCGGATGCCAGCTTCACGGAGGCCACGGGGCTGCTGCCCAGCCGGCGGCGCAGGGGAGCGCGCGGCCCTGAAGCGGGCGCCAGGCCCACGGGCAGGTCGGAGGGAGCGGAGTCGGCCGGTGACGCCCCCTCCGCTGCGGCCTCCGCCCCCGCGTCTGCTCCCGCGCCGTGGCCCGGCAGCGCCACGGAGGCCGCCTGACGCTCGGCGGGGCTCACGGGCAGCAGCTTGCGCCGGTCACGCGGGACGTGCGACGTGTGCGCGCCGCCGCTCAGGATCGTCTGGAGCCGGTCGGAGATGTCGGCGTAGTCATCGAAGCCGAGGACGCCGTCCGCCTCGGGCAGTGCCTCGGCCAGCTCCTTGCCGTACCGCTCGGCCATGCAGCCCACGGCCACCACGGCCTGCGTTCTGCCCTCTCCGTCCTGCGCGGCCGACTTGAGGTCGTTGGCCTCAAGCAGCGCGTCGACGGAGTCCTTCTTGGCGGCTTCGACGAAGCCACAGGTATTGACGACCGCGACATCGGCGTCGGCGGCTTCCTCGACGAGGTCCCAGCCATCCGCCGCCAGGCGGCCTGCGAGCTCCTCCGAGTCCACCTCGTTACGTGCGCAGCCGAGAGTGACAAGGGCGACGGTACGGCGTTCGGGCATGCGCTCAGCCTACTTCGTCCCGTCCGCACCACCCGCCGCGAGGTTCCGCCCCCGCAGCTCACCGCACTCCCGGGTCACCCTGCCTCGGCGAGGGTCACCCGGCCTCGGGGTCACCCCGCGTGTAGCTGACACGCTGGACCTGACCGACCTCGCCGACGTGCTTGACCTCCTTGCCGTTGACGAACACCTTCACGCCTCCGGCGTTGCCGAGCACCAGGTCGAGCCGCTTGTCGTCGGTGAGGGTCTTGGACTCACCCTCCTTGAGGACGCCTTCGTGGATCTGACGTCCGTTGTGGTCCTTGGCGGAGACCCAGCTGTTGCCCCGCTCCGCCGTCATGCGCACGGTGACCTTGTCGGCCGGTGCGCCCGCGATGGCGCTCTCCGAGGGCTTGGGGTCGCTGGTCCTGGACGGGGAGGGCTTGCCCGATCCGCTCTTGGACGGGCTGTGCGAGGGGGTGTCCTCCGCGACGGGCTTGCCGGATTCGCTGTCGCCTCCGCTGAAGAGGGTGAAGCCGACGAACCCGATCACGGCGACGATGGCGGCGACCATGGCCGCCGTCCAGTTGGGCCTGCGGGGTTCGGGACGGATGCGCTCCGCTTCGAACAGAGTTCCGGGCGGGGTCGGCGCCGGACGGCCGCCGTGCTCCGCGTCGTACTGCTCGACCAGCGCGGCGTCATCGAGGCCGACAGCTCGGGCGAGGGTACGGATGTGGCCGCGCGCGTACACGTCCCCACCGCACCGTGAGTAGTCGTCCTGCTCGATCGCCTGCACGATCGGGGCTCGCACCCGCGTGGACGTACTCACCTCGTCCACGGTCAACCGTGCGTCGATCCGGGCCTGGTGGAGGGCTCGACCGACCGAAGGCCGGTCCTCTTCGGGGGAGTTGCCGATGGACACGGGGGCGCCTTTCGAGCGTGTAGCCACCTGCTGGAGGTTCAGTCTAGGGGCGGGGCAAAAGGGTGGGGCAAGCGGGCGGAGCGACTTTGTACGCCATATGTATGGCTGCTGACGGGTGCGCGGCGCCCCAGCCCACCCTTTCCCTCAACTTGACGTACGGGCTGCGGAAACGGTTGCCTCGCTCGTTCCTTCGAGTGAGGCAGTGCCCTCCGCCCGGCGGGGCGCGCGCCCCGCCGGCGCGCCCCGAACGCGCTCTGCGAGCCCCACAAGCCCCAGCTCGGCCGCCCCTGACCGCGCCGCCCGGCCGCGCCGTACCCGGCCACACCGGGCTCCCAGCCCGGCGCCCCGCTGTGCGGCGCCTACTGCCCGCCGCCCCTGATCACCGTCAGCACCCCGTCCAGCTCGTCCGGCTTGACCAGCACATCCCGCGCCTTGGAGCCCTCGCTCGGCCCCACCACTCCCCGCGACTCCATCAGGTCCATCAGCCGCCCGGCCTTGGCGAAACCCACCCGCAGCTTGCGCTGGAGCATCGAGGTGGAGCCGAACTGGGTGGAGACGACCAGCTCCGCCGCCTGGCAGAGCAGGTCCATGTCGTCGCCGATCTCCTCGTCGATCTCCTTCTTCTGGCCCTGTCCGACGGTCACGTCGTCCCGGAAGACCGGCGCCATCTGTGACTTGCAGTGATCGACGATGACGCCGATCTCGCGCTCGGTGACGAAGGCACCCTGCATACGCACCGGCTTGCTGGAGCCCATCGGCAGGAACAGCCCGTCACCCTTGCCGATGAGCTTCTCGGCGCCCGCCTGGTCGAGGATGACCCGGCTGTCGGCGAGAGAGGACGTGGAGAAGCCGAGGCGGGAGGGCACATTCGCCTTGATGAGACCGGTGACCACGTCCACCGAGGGCCGCTGGGTGGCCAGCACCAGATGGATGCCCGCCGCGCGCGCGAGCTGGGTGATCCGCACGATCGCGTCCTCCACATCGCGCGGAGCCACCATCATCAAGTCCGCCAGCTCGTCCACGATGACCAGCAGATACGGGTACGGGGCCAGCTCTCGCTCGCTGCCCTCGGGGGCCGTGGCCCGGCCCGAGCGCACCGCCTCGTTGAAGTCGTCGATGTGGCGGAATCCGAACGCCGCCAGGTCGTCGTAGCGCAGATCCATCTCGCGCACGACCCACTGGAGAGCCTCGGCTGCCTTCTTGGGGTTGGTGATGATCGGCGTGATCAGGTGGGGAATGCCCTCGTAGGCGTTCAGCTCCACCCGCTTGGGGTCGACCAGCACCATCCGTACGTCCTCGGGGGTCGCTCTGGCCATCACGGAGGTGATCAGGCAGTTGATGCAGGAGGACTTCCCGGATCCGGTGGCACCGGCGACCAGGATGTGCGGCATCTTCGCGAGATTGGCCGAGACATACCCCCCCTCGACGTCCTTGCCGAGCCCGGCGAGCAGCGGGTGCTCCTCGCCGGACGCCTCCGCGGCGCGCAGCACATCGCCGAGGCTGACCATCTCGCGGTCGGTGTTGGGGATCTCGATACCCACCGCGGACTTGCCGGGAATCGGGTTGATGATGCGCACGTCCGGGCTCGCCACGGCGTAGGCGATGTTCTTGGCAAGCGCGGTGATCTTCTCGACCTTCACGCCGGGGCCCAGCTCGATCTCATAGCGGGTCACGGTGGGGCCACGGGTGAAGCCGGTGACGGCGGCGTCGACCTTGAACTCGGTGAACACCGTGGTCAGTGACTGCACCACCTGGTCGTTCGCCGCGCTGCGGGTACGCCCGGGCCCACCCCGGTCCAGCAGGTCGAGGGAGGGCAGCGAGTAGGTGATGTCTCCGGCGAGCTGAAGCTGCTCGGCACGCGGCGGCAGCTCGGCGGGCTCGGGCGGCGCGGGGGCCTTGGTCAGGTCGGGTACGGGGCTGCCCCCGGAGTGCTCGTCCTCGTCCGGCGCCACGGGTCCGGCGGCGCCCGCGCGCTGCCCCTTGGCGCGCGCCTTGGACACGGAGCTGGTCAGGTCGGCGACCAGCGGGGAGGGCTGGATCCCGTTGACCACGGCGCCGTCCAGCGAGGCGGCAGCCGCGGCGGCCACGTCGACCGCGTCCAGCGTCCGCTCGCCGTCACCCGCACCGGCACCGATCGCCCCTGCGGCCGAGGCGCTCTCGGGCAGCGGATCCTGGGTGCCGGCGCCGCGCCTGCCCTTGCGGGCCGTACGCCGGCGGTCGAGCGCTTCCTTCTCGGCGAGCGCCGGGTCGAGATGGTCCTTGCGCATGCTGTGCGAGCGGCGGGACGGGGAAGCCGCGTAGTCCTCGGCGGCTTCGTCTTCCTCGTCGTACGGCTCCAGGGGCTGGACGAGCCCGAGCCGGACTCCTGCCGCGCGCAGCCGCTGCGGGATGGCGTTCACGGGCGTGGCCGTGACGACGAGCAGGCCGAAGACGGTGATCAGGCCCAGGAGCGCCACCGCGAGCATCTCGCCGACGGTGGAGATCAGCGGGCTGGAGACCCCCCAGCCGATGAGGCCGCCGGCGTCCCGCACCGCGTCGCCGCCCCCACCCCGGCCGGGCGCCCCGCAGCCGATGTGCACGAGCCCGAGCACGCCGATCAACAGCGCCGAAAGCCCGATGACGATACGGCCGTTGGCATCCGGCTTCTCCGGATGCCGGATGAGCCGTACGGAGATGACGCCGAGCAGTATCGGCACCAGGAGGTCCAGCCGGCCGAAGGCGCCGGTGACCAGCATCTCGACCAGGTCGCCGACCGGGCCCTGGAGGTTGGACCAGGTGCCTGCCGCGACCACCAGCGCCAGGCCGAGCAGCAGCAGCGCCAGGCCGTCCTTGCGGTGTGCCGGGTCGAGGGCCTTGCCGCTGCGCCCTATGCCGCGGAAGACGGCGGCGACCGCGTGAGCGAGGCCGAGCCAGCACGCCTTCACCAGCCGGAAGAGGCCACCGGTGGGCGAAGGGGCGGGCTTCGGCGCGCTCTTGCCTTTCGCCTTGGCCGCCGGCTTCTTGGCCGGCGCCTTCTTGGCGGGGGCCTTCTTCGCCGGGGGCTTTTTCGCGGCAGCCTTCTTCGCTGGGGCTTTCTTGGCTGCCTTTCCTGTTCCCGACGCACGTGAGGGCATAGGGGTGAGGTTACCCGCGCCGGGCACCCGAGGCACGGAGGGCCGGGGCGCCGGAAGCGCCCCGGAGGTCAGTTCTGGGACGGCACCTGCGCGGAGGGGCCGCCGCCCGTCCCGGGTTCCAGGGCGTCAAGTGCGCTGCGCAGCCCGGTGAGTTTGCGCTCCAGGTGTGCGGCGGTCGCCGCCGTGGCCGCGTCGGCCGAGTCTCCCAACTGCTTGGTGAGCGCCTCAGCCTGCTCCTCCACGGCCGCCAGCCGCGCGGAGAGTTCGACCAGCAGCCCGGGGGCCTCGCCGCTCTCCTCGTGCGTCTCACCGCCCTGTGGGGCTCCGTTGCCCTCCAACTGGAGGCGCAGCAAGGATGCCTGCTCGCGCAGTTGGACGTTCTTCATGTAGAGGTCGACGAAGACCGAGACCTTGGCCCGCAGCACCCAGGGGTCGAAGGGCTTGGAGATGTAGTCGACCGCGCCTGCCGCGTAGCCGCGGAAGGTGTGGTGCGGCCCGTGGTTGATGGCCGTGAGGAAGATGATGGGAATGTCACGGGTGCGCTCTCGGCGCTTGATATGCGCCGCTGTCTCGAAGCCGTCCATGCCCGGCATCTGAACATCCAGCAGAATGACCGCGAAGTCGTCCGTCAGCAGCGCTTTGAGCGCTTCCTCCCCTGACGATGCCCGCACCAGCGTCTGATCGAGCGCGGAGAGAATGGCCTCCAGCGCCAGCAGATTCTCCGGCCGGTCATCGACCAGGAGGATCTTGGCCTTCTGCACCATGGCCCGTCCTCCTCGCCCCGGCAGCCCCTCGGACGCCGCCCCTGGGAGCGGCTCTCTGTCGCCGCCGCCCGTCCTTGTGCCGGTCATGGTAGCCGCACCCTGCGGTCCGCCACACCCTGTCACCGTGATGTCACTGTGCACGAAGCAGAAACGCCCCAGGGGACCAAAAGGTTCCCGGTTTACCGCGTTTCCACACGTGCCTGACCACACTGAGTCAGCATGTGGCCCTCAGTGGACACGGTGTCATATTCACCCGCCCTCCATCCACTGCCGCATGACGGACAACAGGTGATCCGTGTCCACCGGCTTGGTGACATAGTCCGAGGCGCCCGACTCGATACTCTTCTCCCGGTCGCCCTTCATGGCTTTCGCCGTCAGCGCGATGATCGGCAGCCCGGCGAACTGCGGCATCTTCCGGATGGCCGCCGTCGTGGCGTAGCCGTCCATCTCCGGCATCATGATGTCCATGAGCACGACGGCCGCGTCGTCGTGCTGCTCCAGCACCTCGATGCCCTCCCGGCCGTTCTCCGCGTAGAGCACCTGAAGACCGTGCTGCTCCAGCACGCTGGTGAGCGCGAAGACGTTCCGGATGTCGTCATCGACGATGAGCACCTTCCGGCCGGCCAGGTCGCCCCCGCCGACGCCGGCCGCCGAGGACACCAGGCTGCCGTAGATGCCGTCTCCCTGGTCCGCCGCAGGATCGAGGACGGGATGGTCGCCGATTTCCTCATAGGACCCGGGATACTCCACGGACTGAAGTCCGGCGTCCGGCCCCGTGCCGTTCTGCGACGCCGGAGCCACCGGCCGTGCCTCCGGCGGCAGTTCGGGCCGCGCCTGCCCCGAGGCGTCCCTCTTACGGTGCCTGTCGGCCAGAGAGTGGGCTGCCTCCTCGGCCGCCTCCTGCGCGGTCGAGGGACCGGCCTCGCCGCCCGTGGAGGGCCCCTCAGCCGTCTCCACGGGCTCGGCAGCCGCCGCGCCGGTCCCCGCCGCCGCGGTGATGGCGAGCGTCGCGCCCGAGGCGAGCTGCGGATAGCCCTGCGGCGGCAACTCGGTGGGATGCAGCGGCAGGTAGAGCGTGAAGGTCGAGCCCCGGCCCGGCTCGCTGGCGGCGTAGATCTCGCCCCCCAGCAGTCGGGCGATCTCCCGGCTGATGGACAGGCCCAGGCCCGTGCCGCCGTATTTGCGACTCGTGGTGCCGTCGGCCTGTTTGAACGCCTCGAAGATGACGCGCATCTTGCTCTGCGCGATCCCGATACCGGTGTCCGTCACCGAGAACGCGACCAGATCGGCGTCCGCGTCCCGCAGTGAGCCGTGCTCCAGCATCTGCTCGCGAATCGAGTCGGGAACATCCGTGCGAGCCGACCGGATCACCAGCTCCACGGCGCCGGTGTCGGTGAACTTGACCGCGTTGGACAGCAGGTTGCGCAGCACCTGGAGCAGCCGCTGCTCGTCCGTGTGCAAGGTCGCGGGCAGCTCGGGCGAGACCCGCACCGAGAAGTCCAGGCCCTTCTCCGCCGTCAGCGGCCGGAAGGTCGCCTCCACGTAGTCCACCAGCTGCACCAGCGCGATGCGCGTCGGGCTGACGTCCATCTTGCCCGCCTCGACCTTCGACAGGTCCAGGATGTCGTTGATCAGCTGGAGCAGGTCGGAGCCCGCGCCGTGGATCGTCTCGGCGAACTCCACCTGCTTCGGAGACAAGTTGGAGTCGGCGTTGTCGGCCAGCAGCTTGGCGAGGATGAGCAGCGAGTTGAGCGGGGTGCGCAGCTCGTGCGACATGTTGGCCAGGAATTCCGACTTGTAGCGCATCGAGACGGACAACTGCTCGGCGCGCTCCTCCAGGACCTGCCTGGCCTCCTCGATCTCCCTGTTCTTGATCTCGATGTCGCTGTTGGTCTGGGCGAGTTGCTCGGCCTTCTCCTCCAGCGCCGCGTTGGACTCCTGGAGGGCCTTTTGCCGGTTCTCCAGCTCGCCGGAGCGCTCCTTGAGCTGTGCGGTCAGCTCCTGCGACTGCTCCAGCAGCCGCTCGGTTCGCATGTTGACGCTGATGGTGTTGACGCTGGTCGCGATCATCTCCGCGATCTGGTTCAGGAAGTCCTTGTGGATCTGCCCGAACGGCTGGAAGGACGCCAGCTCGATCACGCCCAGGACGGTGCCCTCGAAGATGACGGGCAGCACGACCACATGCGCGGGCGGGGCCTCACCCAGCCCGGAGGAAATCTTCAGGTATCCGGGCGGCACATTGCCCATCTGGATCGTGCGCTTCTCCTTCGCGGCCGTCCCCACCAGGGACTCACCGGGCCGGAAGGAGGTGGGCATGCTGTCGGTGGAGTATCCGTAACTGCCCAGCATCCGAAGCTCGTACGAGCCGTCCTCGCCGGGCCCCGCACCCACGCCGACCGCGCCCTCGGGCGTGCCGGTGGGCAGCGAGATGAAGAAGGCGCCGTGCTGCGCCGAGACCACCGGCGTCAGCTCGCTCATGATCAGACCCGCCACGTCCCGCAGATCACGGCGGCCCTGCATCAGACCGGAGATCCGCGCGAGGTTGCCCTTGAGCCAGTCCTGCTCCTGGTTGGCGAGGGTCGTCTCACGGAGGTTGGCGATCATCGTGTTGATGTAACCCTGGAGCTCCAGGATCTCGCCCGCGGCCTCCACGTCGATGCGCACGTTGTGGTCGCCCCGCGTCACCGCGGTGGCGACCTCGGCGATGGCCCGCACCTGACGGGTCAGGTTGCCCGCCATCTCGTTGACGGAATCGGTCAGGTCCTTCCACGTACCCGCGACGCCCGGCACCCGCGCCTGGCCGCCCAACTGGCCCTCGGTGCCCACCTCGCGGGCCACCCGGGTCACCTGCTCGGCGAACGACGAGAGCTGGTCGACCATCGTGTTGATGGTCGTCTTGAGCTGGAGGATCTCCCCGTTGGCCTCGATGTCGATCTTCTTGGTGAGGTCGCCCTTGGCGATGGCGGTGGTGACCATGGCGATCTGGCGGACCTGGCCCGTCAGGTTGGAGGCCATGGAGTTCACCGACTCCGTCAGGTCCTTCCACGTACCCGCCACGCCCGGCACCCGCGCCTGGCCGCCCAGCACGCCGTCCGTGCCCACCTCGCGGGCCACGCGCGTGACCTGCTCGGCGAACGAGGACAGCGTCGTCACCATCGTGTTGACCGTGTCGGCGAGCTGTGCGATCTCGCCGCTGGCCTCGACGGTGACCTTCTTGGTCAGGTCACCGTTGGCGACCGCCGTGGCGACCTGGGAGATGTTCCTGACCTGTCCGGTCAGGTTGTTGGCCATCAGGTTGACGTTGTCGGTCAGGTCCTTCCAGATGCCGGAGACGTCCCGCACCCGTGCCTGGCCGCCCAACTGGCCCTCGGTGCCCACCTCGCGGGCCACCCGGGTCACCTGCTCGGCGAACGACGAGAGCGTGTCGACCATCGTGTTGACCGTCGTCACCAGCGCGAGAACCTCGCCCTTGGCATCCACGGTGATCTTCTTCGACAGATCGCCCTGTGCGACCGCCGTGGTGACCTCCGCGATGTTGCGCACCTGCGAAGTCAGGTTGTTCGCCATGAAGTTGACGGACTGGGTGAGGTCCTTCCAGGTGCCCGAGACACCCTTGACCTCGGCCTGGCCGCCCAGGATGCCCTCGGTGCCCACTTCGCGCGCGACCCGGGTCACCTGCTCGGCGAAGGACGACAGCTGATCGACCATCGTGTTCAGGGTGGTCTTCAGCTCCAGGATCTCGCCGCGCGCGTCCACATCGATCTTCTGCGACAGGTCACCACGCGCCACAGCGGTCGCCACCTGCGAGATGTTGCGCACCTGGGTGGTGAGATTGCCCGCCATCCCGTTCACCGAATCCGTCAGGTCCCGCCACACGCCCGCGACACCCGGCACCTGGGCCTGACCGCCCAGCCTGCCGTCGGTACCGACCTCACGGGAGACGCGGGTGACCTGGTCGGCGAAGGCGGAGAGCTGGTCGACCATCGTGTTGATGGTGTTCTTCAGCTCCAGGATCTCGCCGCGCGCGTCGACCTCGATCTTCTGCGACAGGTCACCGCGCGCGACGGCCGTGGTCACCTGGGCGATCTGACGCACCTGAGAGGTGAGGTTGTTCGCCATGAAGTTGACGGAGTTGGTCAGGTCCTTCCAGGTGCCCGAGACGCCGTCCACCCGCGCCTGACCGCCCAGCCTGCCTTCCGTACCGACGTCCCTGGCCATCCTGGTGACCTGCTCGGCGAAGGAAGAGAGCTGATCCACCATCGTGTTGACGGTGTTCTTCAGCTGGAGCATCTCGCCGGAGACGTCCACCGTGACCTTCTGCGACAGGTCGCCGTTGGCCACCGCCGTCGTCACCTGGGCGATGTTGCGGACCTGACCGGTCAGGTTGCGGAACGCGGTGTTGACCGAATCGGTCAGGTCCTTCCACGTGCCCGCCGCGCCCGGCACGGCGGCCTGGCCGCCCAGTTCGCCCTCCACGCCGATCTCCCGGGCGACGCGGGTGACCTCGGCGCCGAAGGCGGACAGCTGATCCACCATCGTGTTGACGGTGTTCTTCAACTCCTGCATCTCGCCGGAGACATCGACGGTCACCTTCTGCGACAGGTCACCGTTGGCCACCGCCGTCGTCACCTGCGCGATGTCCCGCACCTGAGCCGTCAGGTTGCGGAAGGCCGTGTTGACCGAGTCCGTCAGGTCCTTCCAGATCCCCGCGGCCCCCGGCACGGCCGCCTGGCCGCCCAGCACACCGTCCGTGCCGACCTCGCTGGCCGCCCGCGTGACCTCGTCGGCCAGGGTGCGCAGCGTGTCCGTCATCGCGTTGATGGTCTCGGCCAACTGCGCGACTTCGCCGCGCGCGTTCACCGTGATCTTCTGCGACAGGTCGCCGTTGGCCACCGCAGTGGTCACCTGGGCGATCTCGCGCACTTGAGAGGTGAGGTTGCCCGCCATCAGGTTGACGGAGTCCGTCAGGTCCTTCCAGACCCCCGCGACGCCCTGCACCCGCGCCTGACCGCCCAGCTCGCCCTCGGTGCCGACCTCACGCGCGACCCTGGTGACCTCCGACTGGAACGAGGAGAGCTGGTCGACCATCGTGTTGACGGTGTTCTTCAGCTCCAGCATCTCGCCCGCGACGTGCACCGTCACCTTGCGTGACAGGTCTCCCTTCGCGACCGCGGTCGTCACCAGCGCGATGTCCCGCACCTGAGCCGTCAGCCGCGAGGCCATCGTGTTGACGGAGTCCGTCAGGTCCTTCCAGGAGCCGGACATGCCCCGCACCCGCGCCTGGCCGCCCAGCTTCCCTTCGGTGCCGACCTCGCTCGCGACCCTGGTGACCTCGTCCGTGAACGCGGACAGCTGATCGACCAGCCCGTTGACCGTACGGCCCACCTTCAGGAACTCCCCGCGCAGCGGGTGGCCGCCTCCCTCGTTGCCCCGCGAGCGCAGATCCATCCGCTGCTCCAGGTCACCGTCCGAGACCGCCGACAGCACTCTGCCGACCTCGGAGACGGGCCGCACGAGATCGTCCACCAGCGCGTTCGCCGCGTCGATCGCCGCCGCCCAGGAGCCTTCGCAGGTGCCGGTCTGTAGCCGCTCTGTGAGTTTTCCCTCACGCCCGACCACCCGCCGCACTCGCGAAAGCTCACCTGTCAGATGCAGGTTCTGGTCCGCGACCTCGTTGAAGACCGCGGCGATCTCTGCCATGGGGCCGTCGCCCGTCACAGTGAGACGCTTGCGGAAGTTGCCGTCGCGCATCGCGGTCAGCGCGGTGAGGAGCTTGTTGACGGAGGCCGCTTCGACCTCGATCGTCCCGTTCTTCCGGGACCGTCCGCCCTTCGCGCGCGTGTTGGTGCTACGCGCCGCTGCGCCAGACTCCACTGTCCCTCCTGCGGGTCGACCTTCACTGCCCGGACCTTTTACTCCGAGCCTTCCCAGTGTTTCACCCTGACCGAACCCGGCGATAACAGTTCGGCAGCATGGCATACCGCACCCGTTCCGGGCCCGGACCGAAATCACCCGCATCCGGCGGCCACGCGCCATGCGAACGTAAGTAACCTGGCACCCGGCTGTCCGTACACCCCTCCCTCTCGGACGGGGGTGCCCCGCCGGGTCCATTGGGTAGGGGACTTCACAGGGGGCAGCGATGTAAGTACGAAGGGCGATGGAGGGGCGCTGCGGTGACGCAAGAACAGGGCGCCGGGCGTGGGGGCACCCCCACCGGGATTTCCCCCGGACCGCTACGCCCGGACGAAGACCCGATCGACGACGCGGGAACCACTGCGGCGCTGACCGCGCAGCGCACACCCGTGCGCTTGGCCGACAGGACATCCATGGGGAGATCAGTGATCACCGCGCGAGCCGCCGCCACCTTCGAGCCGGTAGGCCGCTCGGTCGCCACCGCACGCGGCTTCGTACGCGACACCCTCCAGGGCTGGGGCCTCGCCGACATCGTCGACGACGCCGTCGTCCTGACCAGCGAACTGGTCACCAACGCGGTCGTCCACGCCGGCACGGCGGCCGAAGTGCTGTGTCTGCGCGACGAGGACGGCGTACGCATCGAGATCATCGACCGCTATCCCGAGCGCGAGCTGCCTCTCCAGGAACACAACCCGCAGCCCGTGAGCCCCGACCGCGAAGGGGGCCGCGGGCTGCTGCTCTGCTCGGCCCTGGCCACCCGTTGGGGCGTCGACTACACCGCGGCCGACAAGCGCGTCTGGTTCCGCCTCGACCTGCCCGAGCGCCCCGTCGGCACCCGCACCGCGGGACCCGCGCTCCCCGACACCGCACTGCCCGTCACCGACACCCGCGTCCACGTCGCCGTCATCCAGGTCGACCGCAGCGGCTCGATCAGCTCCTGGAACGAGGATGCCGCCGACCTGTTCGACTACCCGGCCGAACAGGTCGTCGGAAAGCCCCTCACCGACCTCGCCGCCTGGCCGCACACGCCCGGCACCGGCACCGGCGTGGCCGAGGCCCTGCGCCTCTCCCGCTGGGAGGGCTCCTACGGCATGCGCGGCGCCGACGGCCGCACGATCCCCGTCTACGCCTCCCACCTGCGCGTACGCGACAGCGACGGGGAGCCCTCCACCGTCTGCCTCCTGGTGCGCGAGCACGAACGCGCCGTCCTCCAGTCCCCGCCCCGCGTTCATTCGCACGACAACACCGGCAGCGCCGGTGACTCCCAAGAGCAGTCCTCCAGCGACCCGTTCGAGGTTTTCATCGGCTCCCCGGCCCCCGATGACCTCGACGGCCTCCTCCAGCGCACCGTGGAGCGCGCCCGCGACATGCTCGACGGAGACGCCGCCTACCTGCTGCTGGCCACCGACGACGAGACCGAGCTGGAGGTCCGCGCCTCCACCGGCCTCCCCTCGGCCCGCCAGCGGTTCGCCCGCGTGCCCGTCGAGGCGGGCAGCGGCCGGTACGGCTCGGCGCGCATGCCCTCCGTCCACGAGGACCTGACCGTCGTGCCGGGCGCCGTCCCCCTCCTCGCCGGCACCGGCATGCGCTCGGTGGTCACCGTGCCGCTCAAGGTCGAAGGCAGGCTCACCGGTTCACTCGGCGTCGCCACCGAAGCCCCGGGCCGCTACACGAACGAGGAGGCCCTGCGCCTCCAGTTCGCCGCCGACCGCATCGCTCTCGCCGTCGAACGCGCCCGCCTCACCGAGCTGGAGCGGCTGCGCCGCGGCTCGCTCTCCTTCCTCGTCGAGGCCTCCGATCTGCTCGCCGGCACCCTCGACCGCGACCAGACGCTCGCCCTCATGGCCCAGATGACGGTCCCGACCCTGGCCACCTGGTGCGCCGTCTACACCGTCGCGGACCAGGGCTCCGACCCCAAGCTGTCCTACGTCCTGCACGAGGACGAGGACCGCATCGACAACCTCAAGGCCCTCCTCGCCAAGGTCAGCCCACCCGAGCCCGTGCCCACTCCCGGCGCCCGGATGTGGACGGCACCGACCGACGCCGCACACTCCGCCGCCCTGCGTACCTCACTGCGCAGCGTCGTGATGAACGAGGAGGATCACCACCTCTCCCCCGGGACGACCCTCGCCACAGCCGCCGCGGTCGGCGGCGAGACCGTCGTCCTGCCGCTCGTGGCCCGCAACCGCGTCATCGGCATGCTCACCCTCGGCAAACCCACGGACGAACGCTTCCGCCAGGAAATCCTGGAGCTGGCCGAGGACCTCTCCCGCAGGGCCGCGCTCGCCCTGGACAACGCCCGGCTGTACTCGGAACGCACCGCCATCAGCCAGTCCCTCCAGCGCAGCCTCCTGCCGCCCGAACTGCCCGACATCACAGGCGGAGTCGAGCGCGAGGTCATCTATCGCGCGGCCGGTGAAGGCAACGAGGTGGGGGGCGACTTCTACGACCTCTTCGAGATCAGCGAGGGCACCTACGGCTTCGCAATCGGCGACGTCTGCGGCACGGGCCCCGAGGCAGCCGCCGTCACAGGTCTCGCCCGGCACGCACTGCGCCTGCTCGCCCGTGAAGGCCTCAGCGGCCCAGAGGTCCTGGAGCGGCTGAACACCGCGATCCTTGACGAGGGCGCCCGCAGCCGCTTCCTGACGCTCCTGTACGGCGAGATGCGCCCCCAGGACAACGGAAGCGTCGAACTGAAGGTCGTCTGCGCCGGCCACCCGCTCCCCCTGCGGCTGCGCCAGGACGGCTCCGTGGAGCCCGCCGCCGACCCCCAGCCGCTGCTGGGCGTGATGGAGGACCTGGAGCTGTACGAGCAGACGGTGTCCCTCGACCCGGGCGATGTCCTCCTGTGCGTCACCGACGGCGTCACAGAGCGCCGCGAGGGCACCCGGATGCTCGGCGACGACGGCCTGGCCGACGTGCTCACCAGCTGTACGGGGCTGACGGCAGGCGCGGTCGCGGCGCGCATCATGCGTGCCGTCGAACGCTTCGCCAACGACGCTCCTTCGGATGACATGGCCATCCTCGCCATGCGCGTCCCCGAATAGAAAGCACAGACGAGAAAAGGCCCCCGCCGATTGGCGGGGGCCTTCAACTCGCTTGCGCAGAGCCCCAAAACGGAATCGAACCGTTGACCTTCTCCTTACCATGGAGACGCTCTGCCGACTGAGCTATTGGGGCGCGGTCAGCGGGAAAGATCTTACCCGATCTCCGGGGCGCGTACGAACGCTCCCTCGCGCCCCGTCCAGACCTGCCCCGCCGGCGGCCCTCCGCTCTAGCTCGCGCGCTCCTGAAGCAGCCCACCGAGCCCGTTGCAGGCCGAAATGACCTGCTGGAGCTCCTTCTTGGACATGGAAGCCGCCAGAGGCAGCGCGAGGCACTCGTCGGCCGCCCGCTCCGCCTCCGGCAGCCGAACGGCCGTCCTGAACTCGGGAGTCCGGTGCGCGGGCGCCCGCACCGGCACCTCGCACTCGATACCCCTCATCCGCAGAGCCCTGCGGAAGGCATCCCGGTCGGGCCGCCCATTGCCCGGAACCCGGACCACATACCGGGTGAAGGCATGCTCGGCCTCCCTTTCAACTTCAGGAGCAACCACTCCGCTGAGGCGGCGCCCGAGATACGCGGCATGCTGCCGCCTGCGCACGGCGTCCACTGCGTCGGCCCGGGGCAACGGCTCCCAGGCGATGACACGTATTCCTGTACGCGCACCGAGCCTCTGCAACGCGGTCATGTCGGCGGGATGGCCGAAGAGATGGACGGGTACGAAAGCGACGGTCTCAGGAGTAATCGCGGCCTCGGCCGCATCCGGATCAAGGCAGTAGGTGTGGGCGTCGATGTCGGCGAAGACCGGCCGTGCTCCGAGCTGCCGCACGGCTTGGGCCACTTCGGCACCGCCGAACGACGGCACCACCACGTCGTTCCCCGCGCCGATGCCGGCTGCGGTCAACTGTGTAGTCCCCATAGAGCGGATGCTGTCGGCGCAACATGAACTCCGGGTAACAGTACACAAAAAAGCCGTGGTCCCTGAATCGAAATTCAGGGACCACGGCCTTATGTTTAGTTCGGCGGTGTCCTACTCTCCCACACGCTCCCGCATGCAGTACCATCGGCGCTGTAAGGCTTAGCTTCCGGGTTCGGAATGAGACCGGGCGTTTCCCTCACGCTATGACCACCGAAACACAATGAAACACACAACCGGCACAACCAACCCCCACAAAGTGGGGGCGGGTGCCCGTGGTTGCTGTCTCAGAAACCACACAGTGGACGCGAGCCTCTATGGACAAGCCCTCGGCCTATTAGTACCGGTCACCTCCACCCATTACTGGGCTTCCAGATCCGGCCTATCAACCCCGTCATCTCCAGGGAGCCTTAACCAATCAAGTTGGTGGGAGTCCTCATCTCGAAGCAGGCTTCCCGCTTAGATGCTTTCAGCGGTTATCCTTCCCGAACGTAGCCAACCAGCCATGCCCTTGGCAGAACAACTGGCACACCAGAGGTCCGTCCGTCCCGGTCCTCTCGTACTAGGGACAGCCCTTCTCAAGACTCCTACGCGCGCAGCGGATAGGGACCGAACTGTCTCACGACGTTCTAAACCCAGCTCGCGTACCGCTTTAATGGGCGAACAGCCCAACCCTTGGGACCGACTCCAGCCCCAGGATGCGACGAGCCGACATCGAGGTGCCAAACCATCCCGTCGATATGGACTCTTGGGGAAGATCAGCCTGTTATCCCCGGGGTACCTTTTATCCGTTGAGCGACGGCGCTTCCACAAGCCACCGCCGGATCACTAGTCCCGACTTTCGTCCCTGCTCGACCCGTCAGTCTCACAGTCAAGCTCCCTTGTGCACTTACACTCACCACCTGATTACCAACCAGGCTGAGGGAACCTTTGGGCGCCTCCGTTACCATTTAGGAGGCAACCGCCCCAGTTAAACTACCCACCAGACACTGTCCCCGATCCGGATCACGGACCCGGGTTAGACATCCAGCACGACCAGAGTGGTATTTCAACAACGACTCCACGAACACTGGCGTGTCCGCTTCACAGTCTCCCACCTATCCTACACAAGCCGAACCGAACACCAATATCAAGCTATAGTAAAGGTCCCGGGGTCTTTCCGTCCTGCTGCGCGAAACGAGCATCTTTACTCGTAATGCAATTTCACCGGGCCTATGGTTGAGACAGTCAAGAAGTCGTTACGCCATTCGTGCAGGTCGGAACTTACCCGACAAGGAATTTCGCTACCTTAGGATGGTTATAGTTACCACCGCCGTTTACTGGCGCTTAAGTTCTCAGCTTCACCACACCGAAATGTGACTAACCGGTCCCCTTAACGTTCCAGCACCGGGCAGGCGTCAGTCCGTATACCTCGCCTTACGGCTTCGCACGGACCTGTGTTTTTAGTAAACAGTCGCTTCTCGCTGGTCTCTGCGGCCACCCCCAGCTCAAGGAGTAAATCCCATCACCAGGCGTGGCCCCCCTTCTCCCGAAGTTACGGGGGCATTTTGCCGAGTTCCTTAACCATAGTTCACCCGAACGCCTCGGTATTCTCTACCAGACCACCTGAGTCGGTTTAGGGTACGGGCCGCCATGAAACTCGCTAGAGGCTTTTCTCGACAGCACAGGATCATCCACTTCACCACAATCGGCTCGGCATCAGGTCTCACCCCAAAAGTTGCGCGGATTTACCTACACAACGGGCTACACCCTTACCCCGGGACAACCACCGCCCGGGCTGGACTACCTCACTGCGTCACCCCATCACTCACCTACTACAAGCTTGGACCGTCGGCTCCACCACTCCCCTACACTCCGAAGAGCTCAGGGCGGCTTCACGGACTTAGCATCACCTGATTCAATGTTTGACGCTTCAAAGCGGGTACCGGAATATCAACCGGTTCTCCATCGACTACGCCTGTCGGCCTCGCCTTAGGTCCCGACTTACCCTGGGCAGATCAGCTTGACCCAGGAACCCTTAGTCAATCGGCGCACACGTTTCTCACGCATGTATCGCTACTCATGCCTGCATTCTCACTCGTGAACCGTCCACAACTCGTTTCCACGGCTGCTTCACCCGGCACACGACGCTCCCCTACCCATCACAACACCCGTTAAGGCTTCATGCTGCAATGACACGACGTCGGCGGTGTGCTTGAGCCCCGCTACATTATCGGCGCGGAATCACTTGACCAGTGAGCTATTACGCACTCTTTCAAGGATGGCTGCTTCTAAGCCAACCTCCTGGTTGTCTCTGCGACTCCACATCCTTTCCCACTTAGCACACGCTTAGGGGCCTTAGTCGATGCTCTGGGCTGTTTCCCTCTCGACCATGGAGCTTATCCCCCACAGTCTCACTGCCGCGCTCTCACTTACCGGCATTCGGAGTTTGGCTAAGGTCAGTAACCCGGTAGGGCCCATCGCCTATCCAGTGCTCTACCTCCGGCAAGAAACACACGACGCTGCACCTAAATGCATTTCGGGGAGAACCAGCTATCACGGAGTTTGATTGGCCTTTCACCCCTAACCACAGGTCATCCCCCAGGTTTTCAACCCTGGTGGGTTCGGGCCTCCACGACCTCTTACAGCCGCTTCACCCTGCCCATGGCTAGATCACTCCGCTTCGGGTCTTGAACACGCTACTCAACGCCCTATTCGGACTCGCTTTCGCTACGGCTCCCCCACACGGGTTAACCTCGCAACATGCCGCAAACTCGCAGGCTCATTCTTCAAAAGGCACGCAGTCACGACACCAAGTGCAAGCACTTGATGCGACGCTCCCACGGCTTGTAGGCACACGGTTTCAGGTACTATTTCACTCCGCTCCCGCGGTACTTTTCACCATTCCCTCACGGTACTATCCGCTATCGGTCACCAGGGAATATTTAGGCTTGACGGGTGGTCCCGCCAGATTCACACAGGATTTCTCGGGCCCCATGCTACTTGGGTGGCTCTCAAGTGAGCCGCAATGATTTCAGCTACGGGGGTCTTACCCTCTACGCCGGGCCTTTCGCATGCCCTTCGCCTACCACTACGGTTTCTGACTCACCGACCGGCCGGCAGACCGATCAAGAAAGCTCCCACAACCCCGCATGCGCAACCCCTGCCGGGTCTCACACACATACGGTTTAGCCTCATCCGGTTTCGCTCACCACTACTCCCGGAATCACGGTTGTTTTCTCTTCCTACGGGTACTGAGATGTTTCACTTCCCCGCGTTCCCTCCACACCGCCTATACATTCAGCGGCGGGTGACAGCCCATGACGACTGCCGGGTTTCCCCATTCGGACACCCCCGGATCACAGCTCGGTTGACAGCTCCCCGGGGCCTATCGCGGCCTCCCACGTCCTTCATCGGTTCCTGGTGCCAAGGCATCCACCGTGCGCCCTTAAAAACTTGGCCACAGATGCTCGCGTCCACTGTGCAGTTCTCAAACAACAACCAGCCACCCACCACCCCGCCACATACGTGCGAGTTCACCGGGACCGGCACCGAAGACCCAGCCAAGCGGCCATGCCCTCAGACACCCAACAGCGCGCCCGACACGACTCCCCCACCCACACCTTCCACACTCCGAAGAGCAGTACCAGCGCAAACAGTTGAACCGTGCCGAATAGTCAACGTTCCACCCATGAGCAACCACCGTCAGACACTCGCTGACGTTGTGGCCCCTGACTGCCTTGCGGCAGCAAGATGCTCCTTAGAAAGGAGGTGATCCAGCCGCACCTTCCGGTACGGCTACCTTGTTACGACTTCGTCCCAATCGCCAGTCCCACCTTCGACGATTCCCTCCCCACAAGGGGGTTGGGCCACCGGCTTCGGGTGTTACCGACTTTCGTGACGTGACGGGCGGTGTGTACAAGGCCCGGGAACGTATTCACCGCAGCAATGCTGATCTGCGATTACTAGCAACTCCGACTTCATGGGGTCGAGTTGCAGACCCCAATCCGAACTGAGACCGGCTTTTTGAGATTCGCTCCACCTCACGGCTTCGCAGCTCATTGTACCGGCCATTGTAGCACGTGTGCAGCCCAAGACATAAGGGGCATGATGACTTGACGTCGTCCCCACCTTCCTCCGAGTTGACCCCGGCAGTCTCCTGTGAGTCCCCGTCACCCCGAAAGGCACGCTGGCAACACAGAATGAGGGTTGCGCTCGTTGCGGGACTTAACCCAACATCTCACGACACGAGCTGACGACAGCCATGCACCACCTGTACACCGACCCAAAGGGGGACCCTGTCTCCAGGGTTTTCCGGCATATGTCAAGCCTTGGTAAGGTTCTTCGCGTTGCGTCGAATTAAGCCACATGCTCCGCTGCTTGTGCGGGCCCCCGTCAATTCCTTTGAGTTTTAGCCTTGCGGCCGTACTCCCCAGGCGGGGAACTTAATGCGTTAGCTGCGGCACCGACGACGTGGAATGTCGCCAACACCTAGTTCCCAACGTTTACGGCATGGACTACCAGGGTATCTAATCCTGTTCGCTCCCCATGCTTTCGCTCCTCAGCGTCAGTATCGGCCCAGAGATCCGCCTTCGCCACCGGTGTTCCTCCTGATATCTGCGCATTTCACCGCTACACCAGGAATTCCGATCTCCCCTACCGAACTCTAGCCTGCCCGTATCGAATGCAGACCCGGGGTTAAGCCCCGGGCTTTCACATCCGACGTGACAAGCCGCCTACGAGCTCTTTACGCCCAATAATTCCGGACAACGCTCGCACCCTACGTATTACCGCGGCTGCTGGCACGTAGTTAGCCGGTGCTTCTTCTGCAGGTACCGTCACTCTCGCTTCTTCCCTGCTGAAAGAGGTTTACAACCCGAAGGCCGTCATCCCTCACGCGGCGTCGCTGCATCAGGCTTTCGCCCATTGTGCAATATTCCCCACTGCTGCCTCCCGTAGGAGTCTGGGCCGTGTCTCAGTCCCAGTGTGGCCGGTCGCCCTCTCAGGCCGGCTACCCGTCGTCGCCTTGGTAGGCCATCACCCCACCAACAAGCTGATAGGCCGCGGGCTCATCCTGCACCGCCGGAGCTTTCCACACCCTTCCCATGCGGGAGGATGTCATATCCGGTATTAGACCCCGTTTCCAGGGCTTGTCCCAGAGTGCAGGGCAGATTGCCCACGTGTTACTCACCCGTTCGCCACTAATCCACCCCGAAAGGCTTCATCGTTCGACTTGCATGTGTTAAGCACGCCGCCAGCGTTCGTCCTGAGCCAGGATCAAACTCTCCGTGAATGTTTACTCGGCCAGCAGACGAATCCACCACCGGTACAACACCACGAGAGCGGAACCAGGAGAGGAATAATCCCCCGGTTCACAGCGTCCTCGCTGTGTGTTTCTTCAAAGGAACCTCAACCCACCGGAAACCCGGTAGGTCGGGGTATCAACATATCTGGCGTTGACTTTTGGCACGCTGTTGAGTTCTCAAGGAACGGACGCTTCCTTCGAAACCATTTCACCGGTTTCTCCGGGCGCTTCCCTTTCGGTGTTTCCAACCTTACCAGAATCTTTTTCCGCTCCGTTTCCGGAGCTTTTTGGATTCCTGGCCAACCGAGTCCCGTAGGGCACAGAGTGACCCGGGGTTCCCGTTGCGGTGGAGATGTAAACGTACTGGAGCGGGGCGCCTGGAGGCAAATCGAGGCGCCCCGCCCTTCAGTTGCTCGCGCCGCGGCTCATGCCTCGGCGACGCCGCAGCTCAGACCTCGACGACCACGGGGAGGATCATCGGGCGGCGGCGGAAGGTGTCCGAGACCCACTTGCCGACCGTGCGACGCACCAGCTGCTGGAGCTGGTGGGGCTCCACGACCCCGTCCTGCGCCGATCTGGCGAGTGCTTCGTCGATCTTCGGCATGACGTCGGCGAACGACGAGTCGTCGATGCCGGAGCCCCGGGAGTGGATGTGGGGACCTCCGACGATCTTGCCGGTGGTGCTGTCGACCACGATGAAGACCGAGATGATGCCCTCGTCGCCGAGGATTCGGCGGTCCTTGAGGGAGGTCTCGGTGACGTCTCCGACGGAGAGGCCGTCGACGTAGACGTAGCCGGCCTGGACCTTGCCGCTGATCTTGGCCTTGCCGTCGACCATGTCGACGACGACGCCGTCCTCGGCGATGACGATGCGATCGTGCGGGACGCCGGTCTTGGCGCCCAGTTCGGCGTTGGCCCGCAGGTGGCGCCATTCCCCGTGCACCGGCATCAGGTTCTTCGGCTGGCAGATGTTGTAGAAGTACAGCAGCTCGCCGGCCGAGGCGTGTCCGGAGACGTGAACCTTGGCGTTGCCCTTGTGGACCACATGGGCGCCCCAGCGGGTCAGGCCATTGATCACGCGGTAGACCGCGTTCTCGTTGCCCGGGATCAGGGACGACGCCAGGATCACCGTGTCGCCCTGGACGATGCGGATCTGGTGGTCGCGGTTGGCCATGCGGGACAGAGCCGCCATGGGCTCGCCCTGGGAGCCGGTGCAGACCAGCACGATCTCGTCGTCCGGCAGGTCGTCCAGCGTCTTGACGTCGACGACGAGCCCCGCGGGTACCTGGAGGTATCCGAGGTCGCGGGCGATGCCCATGTTGCGGACCATGGAGCGTCCGACGAAGGCGACGCGGCGGCCGTGCTCGTGGGCGGCGTCCAGGATCTGCTGGATGCGGTGCACATGGCTGGCGAAGCTGGCAACGATGATGCGCTTCTGGGCGCTGGAGAAGACCTGGCGCAGCACTCCGGAGATCTCGCGCTCGGGCGGGACGAATCCGGGGACCTCGGCGTTGGTCGAATCGCTCAGTAGCAGGTCGATGCCCTCTTCGCCGAGGCGCGAGAAGGCACGCAGGTCGGTGAGGCGGCCGTCCAGCGGGAGCTGGTCCATCTTGAAGTCGCCGGTGTGGACGACCATGCCGGCGGGGGTGCGGATGGCCACGGCGAGGGCGTCGGGGATGGAGTGGTTGACCGGGACGAACTCGCAGTCGAACGGGCCGACGCGCTCCCGGTGCCCCTCCTCGACCTCCAGCGTGTACGGCCGGATGCGGTGCTCCTGGAGCTTGGCCTCGATCAGGGCGAGGGTGAGCTTGGAGCCGATCAGCGGGATGTCCGGCTTCTCGCGCAGGAGGTAGGGGACGCCGCCGATGTGGTCCTCGTGGCCGTGGGTCAGGACGATGCCGTCGATAT
This sequence comes from Streptomyces sp. NBC_01775, assembly GCF_035917675.1. NCBI lineage: Bacteria > Bacillati > Actinomycetota > Actinomycetes > Kitasatosporales > Streptomycetaceae > Streptomyces > Streptomyces sp. NBC_01775. The sequence goes on from NZ_CP109104.1 coordinate 2,620,196, forward strand.
CGTCGAGGCGATCCCTGATCGAGGTGAAGTCCGGGAGGATCAGATCGATGCCGGGCTGCTCCTCCTCGGGGAAGAGGACGCCGCAGTCGACGATCAGCAGCCGTCCACCGTATTCGAAGACGGTCATGTTGCGGCCGATCTCGCCGAGGCCGCCCAGCGGGGTGACGCGGAGTCCACCCTCGGGCAGCTTCGGCGGCGGGCCGAGCTCGGGATGCGGATGACTCAAAAGACTCTCCTTACCACGCGCGCCACGCACCCGCCTGGGCACGTGGCGCGCGATATTCATGATGCGTACGTAGACGTACGTGTCGTGCTGTTGCGTGGGGGTTGTGCACTGCCGTAGTCCGGCGGTATGCAGTTGTGAAGTCTGAGATCTACAGGTGTACCCCACCGTGCACGAGATCGTGCTTGAGCTGGTCCGTTTCCTCCGGAGACAGCTCGACCAGCGGGAGACGGAGCGGGCCTGCGGGGAGGCCGAGGTGACCGAGGGCGGCCTTGGTGGTGATCACGCCCTGGGTTCGGAACATGCCCGTGAAGACCGGCAGCAGCTTCTGGTGGATCTCGGTGGCCTTGGCGACGTCACCGCTCAGGTGCGCCTCCAGCATGGAGCGCAGCTCGGGGGTGACCAGATGGCCGACCACGGAGACGTAGCCGACGGCGCCGACCGACAGCAGCGGCAGGTTGAGCATGTCGTCGCCGCTGTACCAGGCGAGTCCGCTGGTGGCGATGGCCCAGCTCGCGCGTCCGAGGTCGCCCTTGGCGTCCTTGTTCGCGACGATGCGGGGGTGCTCGGCGAGGCGGACGATCGTCTCCGTGTTGATCGGGACTCCGCTGCGGCCGGGGATGTCGTAGAGCATCACCGGGAGGTCGGTGGAGTCCGCGATGGCGGTGAAGTGCCGGTAGAGCCCCTCTTGCGGAGGCTTGCTGTAGTAGGGCGTCACGGCGAGGAGGCCATGTGCGCCGGCCTTCTCGGCGGCGCGGGCCAGCTCCAGGCTGTGGGAGGTGTCGTTGGTGCCGGCTCCGGTCACCACGTGTGCACGGTCTCCGACTGCCTCCACGACGGTCTTGACCAGCTGCGCTTTCTCCGCGTCGGTCGTGGTCGGGGACTCTCCGGTGGTGCCGTTGACAACGAGACCGTCGTTGCCTGCGTCCACCAGATGGGCAGCGAGCCGCTGCGCGCCATCGAGGTCGAGAGCACCGTCCGCGGTGAACGGCGTGACCATCGCGGTCAGGACCCGCCCGAAGGGCGTCTGCGGTGTGGAGGTCGGAGCCATGGGGTCCACGCTACTCGCAGCGCCCCCCGCCTGGCTCGCTCGGGGCTGAGGATCGGCGTGGAAGGGCGCAAAACCGGGGGCCTCGGCACTGCCTGCTCGGGGGTTCAGGCAGTGCCGAGACCGCTTAATCACCCTAGATGAACTTATTGAAACGCCGCAATACGGACACCTGTAGTTGCGGGCAGACCGGTGACGGGGAAGGCCAAGACGCGGAGTGCGCCGGGGCGCGTCGTCAGGGCGCGACGCGGCCGTTGGCGTTGAAGGCGGCGTACGTCAGCGGCATGAGCCTGGCCCACTGCTCCTCCATCTGCTCGCCCACCATCTCGATCTCGCGCTGCGGGAAGCTGGGGACCTTGGCCTCCTCGTGCTGGGTGCGCAGCCCGAGGAAGTGCATCAGGGAGCGGGCGTTGCACGTGGCGTACATCGAGGAGTAGAGCCCCACGGGCAGGACGGCGCGCGCCACCTCGCGCGCAACCCCCGCGGCGAGCAGCTCCTGGTAGGTCTCATACGCCTGCCGGTAGGTGTCTTCCATGGCGCGGCCGGTGAGCTTGTGCTGTTCGGGTGTGCCCTCGACGAACTCGTACTTGCCGGGCCGGCCCTGCTGGACGAGCTTGCGGGACTCGTCGGGGACGTAGAAGACCGGCTGGAGCTGGCGGTAGCGGCCGGATTCCTCGTTGTAGGACCAGCCGACGCGGTGGCGGTGGAACTCGCGGAAGACGAAGAGCGGGGCGCTGATGAAGAAGGTCATCGAGTTGTGCTCGAAAGGGCTGCCGTGGCGGTCCCGCATCAGGTAGTTGATCAGACCCTTGGAGCGCTCCGGGTCCTTGTTCAGCTCCTCAAGGGACTGCTCGCCCGACGTGGAGACCCGGGCCGCCCACAGCACGTCGGTGTCGGCCGCGCTGTGCTTGATCAGTTCGACCGTCATGTCGCTGCGGAAACTCGGGGCGGGCGGGGCGGGGGTGTCGGTCACCGGCTGGTCCTTCCACGTACGTCTGCCAGGGCGGAGCCAGCCTAAAGGGAGGCACCGACAGCCCCGCACCATCGACTGGGTGGGTGGCTTTGCCCGGTATTGATGGGAGATAAGGGATTCGATGCGGAGATACGGCACCCCGGTGGCATACGTCTTTGAAGCAATTGATATTTTTCACGTGGGATCGCCGGGAGCAGGCACTCAGGTGCCGCCCCGGACGTTTGCCCCTTAACAACCCAGAAAGATCACCTTCCAGAACGATCTCAGGAGAGGCCCCTCATGTTCCGCCGCGGAGAGCCAGTGCCGTTCGCCTTCGTAGCCGAGGCCGACCGCTTCCGCAGTAATGTCACCCCGCCGGCCCGGGCCCGCCGCAGCTTCGGCGAGGTCGCCGGGAGCGCCCTGGTGGGGCTGACGATCGTCGCCGGTCTCGTGGGTTCCGTCCTGCTCGGCCTGCCCGCGCTGAGTGCGGATCACAGTGGTCCGGCGAAGGAACACCCGGCGGCTGCCGAGCGCCGCTGACCTGTGGCCTCCCCCGGGGTGGCCACCCTGGGGTGGCCCGGTCCCCCGGACCTCGCTAATCTCACGGCTCACAGCCCCTGTTGCACAGCCCCGCCGTGGGCTGTTGTGAGCGAGCGAGGATCCTGCCGTGCCCCTGCCTTTTCTGACGGCCGACCGTGAGTCGAGCGTGCTCGCGGCCCAGGCGGTTCCGCTGCCGTACGCCGACCGTGACCTGTGGCGGCGTCCCTACCGCCCCGGGCCGTGGCGCGTCGGCGGCGGTGCGCTGCTGCTCCTGCTCGCGTCCTACGTGCTCTTCTCCGCGCTGATCATCGCCTTCGCGGGGGCAGCGGTGAGCGCCGCGGCCTGCGCGGGGGCTGCGGTGATCGTGATCGTCTTCGCGCTGCGGCTGCTGAGGGCGGGCGTCTGGGTCAGCTCCCACGGACTGCGCCAGGTGGGGCTGTTCCGTACGACGACGCTGCCCTGGCGCGAGATAGCGGCCCTGCGGACCGTTCAGCGGCCCGTGAGGTGGCTGGGGATGCCCCGTACGGTGCAGGGCGAGGCGCTGTTGCTCACACCCGCCGGGAGCGCGCGCACGGGCGCCAAGGGCACGAGCGGTGGCGAAGCGGAGGCCTATCGGGTGCTGCTGACCAACCACAACGCGGACTTCCTCTCCCGCACCGCCGCGTTCGACCGGGCCGCCGACATCATAGAGAGCTGGGCCGCAGAGTCGCGGCACACGGAGGCTCGGGAGAGCTAGCGGCCTTCGGCTGGCGCCCTGTCGTGCAGAGTGATGGCGTGCTGCATGGCCTTGCGGGCGCGGGGGGTGTCGCGGGCGTCGTGATAGGCGACGGCCAGCCGGAACCAGGAGCGCCAGTCGCCCGGGTTCTCCTCCGTCTCGGCCTGGCGGCGTGCGAAGGCCGCGTCGGCCGAGGCCCTGTCGATGCGGCCCGAGGGCATGCGCTCCAGCTCGTCCGGCGGCAGCCCGCCCTCGGCCTCCAGCACCCGCGCCAGCCGTCCCGCGCGGCGTGCGAAGCGGGTGGTGTGCCACAGGAACCAGGCTCCGATGAAGGGGAGCACCAGCACCGCGGCACCGAAGGGGACGGTGATCGCGGTGCCCTGCTGAATGAGCAGCACGCCGCGGCTGCCGACCAGGACGAAGTAGACGACCAGGACGGCGGCCAGCAGAAAATAGGTGATCTTCGCGCGCACGCTGCTCAGTCCCGTCAGTCCAGGTCGAGGAAGTGCTCAAGCCCGAAGGTCAGCCCCGGCGTGGAGGGGACCTTGCGTACTCCGAGGAGCACGCCCGGCATGAAGGAGGAGCGGTGCAGCGAGTCGTGCCGGATGGTGAACGTCTCGCCCTCCTCGCCGAAGAGGACCTCCTGGTGGGCGACCAGCCCACGCAGCCGTACCGCGTGCACGGGGACGCCGTTGACGTCGGCTCCCCGGGCACCCTCCAGCGCCGTGCTGGTCGCGTCGGGCTGGTCGGGCAGGCCGGCGGCCTGCCGGGCCTCTCCGATGAGCTGGGCGGTGCGTACGGCCGTGCCGCTGGGTGCGTCGGCCTTGTTCGGATGGTGCAGCTCCACGACCTCGACCGACTCGAAGAACCGGGCCGCCTGCTGCGCGAAGCGCATGGTGAGGACGGCGCCGATGCCGAAGTTCGGGGCGATGAGGACGCCGGTGCCTGGCGAGGCGTCGAGCAGGCCGCGCAGCCGCGACAGGCGCTCCTCGGTCCATCCGGTGGTGCCGACGACGGCGTGGATGCCGTTCGCGACGCAGAACTCCAGGTTGCCCATGACCGACCCGGGGTGGGTCAGGTCGACGGCGATCTGGGCGCCGGCCTCGGTGAGGGCGTCGAGGGAGTCGTCGCGGCCGAGGGCGGCCACCAGTTCCATGTCCTCGGCCGCCTCCACGGCGAGTACGGCCTCGGAGCCCATCTTGCCCCTGGCGCCGAGAACGGCTACGCGCAGCTTGCTCATCTGTTGCTTTCCTTCGGGGGACGTGGGCCGGCCTTCGGGCGACGTGGGCCGGCGATCAGGCGACGGCTTCGTGCAGGTGTGCGGCCTGCCGGTCGGTGAGCGGGCCGATGACCGACAGCGAGGGGCGGTGGTCGAGCACCTCGCGGGCGACCTCGCGGACGTCGTCGGGGGTGACGGCGGAGATCTTCGCGAGCATCGTGTCGACGGACATCTGCTCGCCCCAGCACAGCTCGCTCTTGCCGAGGCGGTGCATCAGCGCGCCGGTGTCCTCGAGCCCGAGCACCGTCGATCCGGACAGCTGTCCGATGGCGCGGCGGACCTCGTCGTCCTTGAGCCCGGAGCGTGCGACCTGGTCCAGCTCCTCGCGGCAGATCTTGAGCACGTCCGGAACCTGCGCGGCACGGCAGCCCGCGTAGACACCGAAGAGGCCGCAGTCGGCGTAGCCGGAGGTGTAGGCGTAGGTGCTGTAGGCCAGGCCACGCTTCTCGCGGATCTCCTGGAAGAGCCGCGAGCTCATGCCGCCGCCCAGCGCCGTGCTGAGCACGGCGAGCGGCCAGCGGCGCTCGTCGTTGCGGGAGACGCCGGGCATGCCGAGCACCAGGTGTGCCTGCTCGGTGGGGCGGTCCAGCAGCTCGACACTCGCGGCTGTCCGGATGGTGCGTGTTCCCGTGCGGGGGCCGACCGGCTCCGCGCCCTCCATGCGGGCCAGCGCGCCTGCCCGGTCGAACGCTGCCCGGACCTGTCGTACCACCTTCGAGTGGTCGATGTTTCCGGCGGCGGCGACGACCAAGCGGGTCGGGTCGTAGTGCTTGCGGTAGAAGCGGGCCACGCGGTCGCGGGTCAGCGCGTTGACGGTGTCGACGGTGCCCAGGACGGGGCGGCCCAGCGGGGAGTCGCCGAACATCGTCTTGGCGAACAGGTCGTGGACGCAGTCGCCCGCGTCGTCCTCCGTCATCGCGATCTCTTCGAGGATGACGCCGCGCTCGGACTCCACCTCTTCGGGGTCGATGACGGAGCTGGTGAGCATGTCGCACACGACGTCGATGGCCAGCGGCAGATCGGCGTCGAGGACCCGCGCGTAGTAGCAGGTGAACTCCTTCGCCGTGAAGGCGTTCATCTCGCCGCCCACCGCGTCCAGCGCGCTGGAGATCTCCAGGGCGCTGCGCCGCTCGGTGCCCTTGAAGAGCAGGTGCTCCAGATAGTGGGTGGCGCCGTTGAGCGTCGGGGTCTCGTCGCGGGAGCCGACGTGTGCCCAGATGCCGAAGGTGGCGGAACGGACGGTCGGCAGGGTCTCGGTGACCACCCGCAGCCCGCCGGGGAGCACGGTCTTGCGGACGGTGCCCATTCCGTTCTCGCCCTGGAGCAGTGTCTTGGTACGGGCGACGGCCCGCCCCGCCGTGGTGGCGGGGCGGGCCGTCGTACGGGTCGTACGGGTCACTTCGCGGACTCGTCCTCGGGCTCGCCGGCCTCGGAGTCCTCGGAGCCCGCCTCGCTCTCGTCCATGACGGGGATGAGGGAGAGCTTGCCGCGCTGGTCGATCTCGGCGATCTCGACCTGGACCTTCTGGCCGACGCCGAGAACGTCCTCGACGTTCTCCACGCGCTTGCCGCCGGCGAGCTTGCGGATCTGCGAGATGTGCAGCAGACCGTCCTTGCCGGGCAGCAGGGAGACGAACGCGCCGAAGGTGGTCGTCTTCACGACCGTGCCCAGGTAGCGCTCGCCGACCTCGGGCATCGTCGGGTTGGCGATGCCGTTGATCGTGGCGCGCGCGGCCTCGGCGGCCGGGCCGTCGGCGGCACCGATGTAGATGGTGCCGTCGTCCTCGATCGTGATGTCGGCGCCGGTGTCCTCCTGGATCTGGTTGATCATCTTGCCCTTGGGGCCGATGACCTCACCGATCTTGTCCACCGGGATCTTGACGGTGATGATCCGCGGGGCGTTCGGGGACATCTCGTCCGGGACGTCGATGGCCTCGTTCATGACGTCCAGGATGTGCAGACGCGCGTCACGGGCCTGCTTCAGCGCGGCGGCCAGGACCGAGGCGGGGATGCCGTCGAGCTTGGTGTCGAGCTGGAGCGCGGTCACGAACTGCTTGGTGCCGGCGACCTTGAAGTCCATGTCACCGAAGGCGTCCTCCGCACCGAGGATGTCGGTGAGGGTGACGTAGTGGGTCTCGCCCTCGACCTCCTGGGAGATGAGACCCATGGCGATACCGGCGACGGGGGCCTTCAGCGGCACACCGGCGTTCAGCAGCGACATGGTGGAGGCGCAGACCGAGCCCATGGACGTCGAGCCGTTGGACCCGAGCGCCTCGGAGACCTGACGGATCGCGTACGGGAACTCCTCGCGCGTCGGCAGCACCGGCACGAGCGCGCGCTCGGCGAGCGCTCCGTGGCCGATCTCGCGACGCTTGGGGGAGCCGACGCGGCCGGTCTCACCGGTGGAGTAGGGCGGGAAGTTGTAGTTGTGCATGTACCGCTTGCGGGTCACCGGCGAGAGGGTGTCCAGCTGCTGCTCCATGCGGAGCATGTTCAGCGTCGTGACGCCCAGGATCTGGGTCTCGCCGCGCTCGAAGAGCGCCGAGCCGTGCACCCGCGGGATGGCCTCGACCTCGGCACCGAGCGTACGGATGTCCGTGACGCCGCGGCCGTCGATGCGCTTCTTCTCCTTGATGACGCGCTCGCGCACCAGGGTCTTGGTCAGCGAGCGGTACGCGGCGGAGATCTCCTTCTCGCGGCCCTCGAACTGCGGGATCAGCTTCTCGGCGGCCAGCGCCTTGACGCGGTCCAGCTCGCTCTCGCGCTCCTGCTTGCCCGCGATGGTGAGGGCCTGGGCCAGCTCGTCGCGGACGGCGGTGGAGAGGGCCTCGAGGACGTCGTCCTGGTAGTCCAGGAAGATCGGGAACTCGCCGGTGGCCTTGGCCGCCTTGGCGGCGAGCTCGGCCTGGGCCTTGCACAGCACCTTGATGAAGGGCTTGGCAGCGTCGATACCGGCGGCGACGACCTCCTCGGTGGGGGCCTCGACACCGCCCTTGACCAGCTCGATGGTCTTCTCGGTGGCCTCGGCCTCGACCATCATGATCGCGACGTCGCCGTCCTCCAGGACACGGCCGGCGATGACCATGTCGAAGACGGCGTCCTCCAGCTCCGTGTGGGTCGGGAACGCGACCCACTGGCCCTTGATCAGGGCGACACGGGTGCCGCCGATCGGGCCGGAGAAGGGAAGGCCCGCCAGCTGCGTGGAGCAGGAGGCGGCGTTGATGGCGACCACGTCGTAGAGGTGGTCGGGGTTGAGAGCCATGATCGTCTCGACGACCTGGATCTCGTTGCGCAGGCCCTTCTTGAAGGACGGGCGCAGGGGGCGGTCGATCAGGCGGCAGGTGAGGATCGCGTCCTCGGAGGGGCGGCCCTCGCGCCGGAAGAAGGAACCGGGGATCTTGCCGGCGGCGTACATCCGCTCCTCGACGTCCACCGTCAGGGGGAAGAAGTCGAGCTGGTCCTTGGGGTTCTTGGACGCGGTCGTGGCCGACAGCACCATGGTGTCGTCGTCCAGGTACGCCACGGCGGAGCCGGCGGCCTGCTGGGCAAGGCGGCCCGCCTCGAAGCGGATGGTCCGGGTGCCGAAAGCGCCGTTGTCGATGACGGCCTCGGCGTAGTGGGTCTCGTTCTCCACCAGGAAAATCTCCTCGTCTGTGTCCGCAGCCCGTATGGCCGCGGACCGTCTGCGGCGGAGCGCTCCCGGTGCGGGCCGGTCTTCGATCGAAGCACCCGGAAGCTTCGTGCTCTCCGGGGGCCACTACCGAGGACCGGCGTCGGGGGCGCGCTCCTGCCTTGTTCTCGATGTGCTGTGTTGCGGCTCGCTGTGACCAGACTACAAAGCATCCCTGTCACACGAGATATGGCTGTACTGCGATACGGCGAAGGGAGCGGCCCCCGGTCCGGGAACCGCTCCCTTCCGCACGTGCTAGCGGGCGCCGGCCGCGCCGCGGCGGATGCCGAGGCGCTCGACCAGGGCACGGAAGCGCTGGATGTCCTTCTTCGCGAGGTACTGAAGCAGGCGGCGGCGCTGACCGACCAGGAGCAGCAGACCACGACGCGAGTGGTGGTCGTGCTTGTGGAGCTTCAGGTGCTCGGTCAGGTCGCTGATCCGCCTGGAGAGCAGCGCCACCTGAACCTCGGGGGAGCCGGTGTCACCCTCCTTGGTGGCGAACTCGGACATGATCTGCTTCTTCGTCGCGGCGTCGAGAGACGACACTCGTACTCCTAAGGGATTCCGGCCACCGAGCGCCCCTGGTCTTTTTCACAGGGGATCCTTCACTACTCGTGAGGCCACCACAGCGTATCAGTGGCTAGCTGGTGAGACTGCGGGCGGCCGAGTAGACGTTCATCACCGCCAGGCACAGCGGGACCAGCGTGAGCAGGACGAAGGTCTCCAGGATCTCCACGAAGCGGCCCCAGAAGGGGGTCACGCCCTTGTTGGGGACGGCCAGACCGATCCCGATGATCAAGGCGGCGGCCCCGGCGAGCGCGGCGGTCAGCCACACGGTGCGCAGCGAGCCGCCCTCCGCGGGGAAGTCCCCGGCAAGGCCGACGCCGAGCAGTACGAGCGCGGCGAGACCCGCGACCAGGGAGCAGCTGACCTGCGAGGTGTAGCGGAAGAGGCGGGCGCGCAGCAGCATGGCGACGCCGGTCATCAAGGTGAGCAGCTGGCCCCAGCCGGAGCCGGAGAAGCTGAGCGCGGCGCAGGAGACGGTGACCACCGCCGCGCAGCCGCCGACGAGGCCGACGAGCATCTCGTGGCCGCGCCTGGCCTGCGCCGCGATGCGCTCGGCGTCGATCGCGCCCTGGGTCTCGGGGGCCGCGTCGGGGTCGGTGTCGTAGTCGCTCGTCGCGCTGCGCGTCGTCTCGAAGCCGATGGGCAGCCGCGCGAAGCGGGTGGACAGGCCCGGCAGGAAGGCGAGGATGCCGACGGCGAGCGGGGCGCAGATGGAGGCGGTCTCGACGGGGCGGATGTCGGTCACGATCGAGATGAAGGTGACCAGCGTGCCGATGGTCGAGGTGAAGGCGGCGGCGACGAAGGGGCCGTCGCCGTTGGGAGTGAGGGCGATCAGGATCGAGGAGATCAGCAGCACGGCCACACAGCCGAGCAGGAACTGGAGCCTGCCGATGCCCTGCCCGTCCTCCAGGGGCAGCAGGCCGCTGCCGGCGACCATGATGTGCGGCAGGGCGCCGAGGCCGAGCGCGATGGTGGTGGGCCGGTCGTCGTAGACGCGGGCGCGCACGGCGGACAGCGCGGTCAGCAGCACGCCGGTGACGGCGGCCAGGATGCCCGACAGGCCGTGCATGTCGTGCCCGGCCGGGTCGGAGAACCACAGCACCACCGCCATGAGGGCCAGCAGCGCTCCCCCGCCGATGAGGCCGGCGGCGCGCATCATGCTGTCGCCCCACAGCTTGCGATCCCGGGTGACGGCGGAGGCCACGGCGTCGGAGACGTCGTCGAAGACGGCGGGCGGCAGGGACTCGGCGAACGGGCGGAGGCTGAGCACCTCGCCGTCGAGGATCCGCTGGGCCACGAAGGAGCGGGAGCTGTCCAGGACGGTGCCGTCGCGGCGCACCAGGTGATAGCCGACCGGGGCTCCCTCGGCGGGGCTCTGTCCCGACAGCCGGAGGATCTCCGGGTAGATGTCGGCGACCGGGATGTCCTCGGGCAGGGCGACGTCGATGCGGCTGTCGGGCGCGACGATGGTCACCCGGCAGAATCCGGTGTCCAGGGCGGCTCCGGCCGCCGGGCGCGGCGCTCCGGCCGCTCCCGAGGCTCCTCCGGCACCCGGTCCACTGCCGGGTCCTGTGGCCGCGGCGGAAGCCGTCGTACTCACCTGTGTGTCCCCCTCGGAAGCCTGCTGTTGAACGCCTGCTCGTGCTGCTGCCGAACGCCTGCCCGGGCTCGGTCTGCTCCGTTTGGCCTGCCGGCTCCGCTCGGGCCCGGGTCGGCGGCGGCGTGCGGCGGCGGGCCCGCCAGGGCCGATCCCGGACGTCCGCGGCGGTCACGCCGACAGCGCGCGCCACCCTACCGCTCCCCGTCAACTCGACGTGCCACTAGGATCGCCCCCCGCGGAGGGGGACCGTCGCCACGGGGGCGCCGGCATCGAACTGTCCCTTCCGCGCGAGGGAATTGGTGCGCGAGTGACCCAGATTGTCGTCAAGCGTCCGCCACGGGCGTTGCCACCCGAAGTGCCCGATGAGGAACTTCGGGTGGAGCCACCGCCCGAGCTGCCCCGGGGCCAGCAGGAGGGCATGCTGATGCAGATCCTGCCCATGCTCGGCATGGGCGGCTCCAGCATGTTCTTCTTCATGCCCGGCATGAACACCCATCCGATGATGCGGATCATGGGCGTCCTGATGCTGGCGTCCACGGTCGGCATGGTCGTCGCCATGGCCGTGCGGTTCCGCAAAGGCACCCAGGGCGACCTGGCGCAGACGCGCCGCGACTACCTCAAATATCTGGCCCAGACCCGCCGTACGGTGCGTAAGACGGCGCTCAAGCAGCGGGACGGCCAGTTCTATCTGCACCCCGCTCCCGACCAGCTGTGGTCGCTGGTGGCCGAGGGCAGCAGGGTGTGGGAGCGGCGCTCCACGGACGAGGACTTCGGGCAGGTCCGCGTCGGGCTGGGCACCCAGCAGCTGGCCACTCCGCTGGTCGCGCCGGACACCGCCCCCGTGGACGAGCTGGAGCCGCTGACGGCCGGCGCGATGCACCAGTTCCTCAACACCCATGGCACCCTCGACGGGCTGCCCATGGCCGTCTCGCTGCGGGCCTTTTACCACGTGACCGTCAGCGGGGAGCCCGAGTCGGTCTACGCCTCGGCGCGGTCCATGCTGTGCTCCCTCGCGGCCATGCACTCCCCCGAGGACCTGGTGATCGCGGTCGCCGCGGGCCGGGAGACGTACGGGGCCTGGGACTGGGCCAAGTGGCTGCCGCACGCCCAGGCCAGGGACCTCGCGGACGGCGCGGGCACCCGGCGGCTGATCGTGAACGACATGATCGAGCTGGAGGACCTGCTCCACACCCGGCTGGAGGGGCGGCCCCGCTTCAACCCGGCCGCCGACCCGTTGGTGGAGCAGCCGCACATCGTCATCGTGCTGGACGGCACGGTAGTGCCGCCCAGCTCCGTGCTGGCGGCGCCCGAAGGGCTTCAGGGCGTCACCGTGGTGGAGATCGTGCCCGGCGACATCGACGGTTCGCGCGGCGGGCTCTCGGTGCTCGTCCGGCCCCGTGCCCTCCAGCTGGAGTCGGGCCAGGGCCTGGTCTACGACGGGGCGCCGGACGCGCTCTCGTACCCCGCGGCCGAGGCGGTGGCCAGGCAGCTGGCACCGCTGCGGGTGGGGACGGGCGGGGACGACGAGCCCCTGCTGGCGAAGCTGGAGTTCACCGACCTGCTCAACCTGGGCGACGCCGCCTCGGTGGATGTGAGCCGCACCTGGCGGCCCCGCTCGCAGGCCGAGCGGCTGCGGGTGCCCATCGGTGTGGGCGAGGACGGCCAGCCGGTCATGCTGGACCTCAAAGAGGCCGCGCAGGACGGCATGGGCCCGCACGGGCTGTGCGTGGGAGCCACCGGCTCCGGCAAGTCCGAACTGCTGCGGACGCTGGTGCTGGGCCTGGCCGTGACCCACTCCTCGGAGACCTTGAACTTCGTCCTCGCCGACTTCAAGGGCGGTGCGACGTTCGCGGGTATGGCACAGATGCCGCACGTCGCGGCTGTGATCACCAACCTGGCGGACGACCTGACGCTCGTCGACCGCATGGGCGACTCGATCCGGGGCGAGCTGAACCGGCGCCAGGAGATGCTGCGCGACGCGGGCAACTACGCGAACATCCACGACTACGAGAAGGCCCGTGCCGCGGGTGCGCCGCTCTCACCGATCCCCTCACTCGTTCTGGTGATCGACGAGTTCAGCGAACTGCTCACCGCCAAGCCGGACTTCATCGATATGTTCATCCAGATCGGACGTATCGGACGTTCGCTGGGTGTCCATCTGCTGCTGGCCTCGCAGCGACTGGAGGAGGGCAGGCTGCGCGGCCTGGAGACCTACCTGTCCTACCGCGTGGGTCTGCGCACCTTCTCCGCCGCCGAGTCGCGCGCCGCGCTCGGTGTGCCGGACGCCTACCACCTGCCGTCGGTGCCGGGCTCGGGCTACCTGAAGTTCGGCACCGACGAGATGACCCGCTTCAAGGCGGCCTACGTCTCCGGCGTCCACCGCGCGGGCGACGGCGGAGAGCTGTCCTCGGGCCCGAGGTCCTCGAACCGCAAACCGGTCCTGTTCACCGCGGCGCCCGTGGCCGTGCAGCAGCCGGACCCGGACTCGACAGCACCCGTACCCGCACAGACCGCCGGGGAGGACGACGCGTTCGCCGACACGGTGCTGGACGTGGTCGTACGGCGCCTGGAGGGCCAGGGCACGCCCGCCCACCAGGTGTGGCTGCCGCCGCTGGACCACGCCTCGCCGCTGGATGAGCTGCTGCCGGGGCTGGCACCTGTGGAAGGCCGCGGCCTGACCGTTCCGGACTACCCGAAGCTGGGGCAGCTCGTGGTGCCCGTCGGGCTGGTCGACAAGCCGTTCGAGCAGCGCCGGGACCCGCTCTACCTCGACTTCTCCGGCGCCGCGGGCCACATGCTGGTCGTCGGCGGACCGCAGTCCGGCAAGTCCACACTGCTGCGCACCCTGGTCGCCTCGTTCGCGCTCACTCACACCCCGTCCGAAGTGCAGTTCTACGGGCTCGACTTCGGCGGCGGCGGCATGTCCTCGATCGGCGAACTGCCGCACGTCGGCGGCACCGCCTCCCGCCTCGACCCCGAGCGGGTACGGCGCACCATCGCCGAGGTCTACGGCATCCTCAACCGGCGCGAGGAGTACTTCCGGGCCAACAACATCGACTCCATCGCCACCTACCGCAGGCGCCGCTCACGCGGCCAGATCACAGACCAGCCCTGGGGCGACGTCTTCCTGCTGATCGACGGCTGGGGCAACTTCCGCAACGAGTACGAGGCCCTGGACGGCTTCATCCACGACATCGCGGGCCGCGGCCTCGGCTACGGCATCCACCTCGTCGTCACGGCCTCCCGCAACATGGAGGTGCGCGCCTCGCTCAAGGACCAGCTGGCGAACCGGCTGGAGCTGCGGCTCGGCGACACCATGGACTCCGAGTTCGACCGCAAGGTCGCCGCGAACGTGCCCCCCGGCGTGCCCGGGCGCGGCCAGACCCCGCAGAGGCTGCACTTCATGGGCGCCGTGCCGCGCATCGACGGCACCGGCTCCGACGACGAAATCTCCGACGCGACGGCCGCCATGTGCGAGACCGTCAAGTCCCACTGGCAGGGCCAGCCGGCACCCGGCGTACGGCTGCTGCCGCGCGAACTGGACGCCGGACGGCTGCCGCGCGGCGGGGACCACCCCGGGCGGGGCCTGGCGTTCGCCATCGACGAGAACGAACTGGAGCCGGTCTTCGTCGACTTCGAGACCGACCCGTTCTTCCTCATCTTCGGCGAGAGCGAGTCCGGCAAGACCGCCTTGCTGCGGCTGCTCGCCCAGCGGATCACGGAGCGCTACAGCGGCGACGAGGCGAAGATCGTCGTCGGTGACTACCGGCGCTCGCTCCTCAGTGTGATCCCGGACTCGCACCTGCTCGAGTACGCGCCCATGTCCAACGCCATGGAAACCCACATGAACGCCCTGCGCGACCTCATGGAACGGCGCGCTCCGGCGCCGGACGTCACGCCGCAGCAGCTGCGTGACCGCAGCTGGTGGAGCGGCCCGAAGATCTTCATCATCGTCGACGACTACGACCTGGTCGCCACCTCCAGCGGCAACCCGCTGGCCGTGCTGACCGAGAGCCTGCCCTTCGCCCGCGACGTGGGCGTGCGCTTCATCATCGCGCGCAGCTCGGCGGGGGCGTCCCGGTCGATGTTCGAAACCTTCATCACCCGGATCAAGGAGCTGGGGGCACAGGGCGTCATCCTGTCCGGCGACCCCTCGGAGGGCGACATCCTCGGCAATGTACGGCCGCGGCCGATGCCGCCGGGACGGGGCTTCTTCGTCTCCCGGAAGCGGGGGACGCCGATGGTGCAGATCGGCTGGTCACCGGAGCAGTGACGGCCTGACAGCCTGGCGGCCCGCGGCGGCCGGTCCGATTCGATTGGACCGGCCGCCGCGGTGCTGGAATCATTTCGGACGACCAGGGGGCCCACGCGGCCATTCGAGCAACGGCCCCGAACAGCTTGGGGAGGAGCATCCGCTGATGGGCACTCAGCAGGAGAAGGAAGAGCTGTACGCGATGGACATCTCCGACGTGGAGTGGGAGAGCGCGCCGGGAAGCCCCGAGGACGAGCGCGTGGAAATCGCCCACCTCCCCGGCGGCGGCGTCGCGATGCGGAATTCCAAGGACCCCGACACGGTGCTCCGCTACACCGCGGCGGAGTGGGAGGCATTCGTCCTGGGGGCGCGGGACGGGGAGTTCGACATCATGTGAGTCGGTGACTCTTGAGAGAGCTGCACGGCTGAAAGAGCCGCACGGCTGCCCGACAGAGCTGTACGACAGAGCTGTACGGCTGTGAAAGCATCACGGCTGAAGGCAGAAGAGGGCGGCAGGAGCTTTCGCTCCTGCCGCCCTCTTCTCAGCTGATTGCGACTACCAGGCGAGGTCGTCGAAGAAGCTGGCCGCCTTTTTGTCGGTGGCGTGGTACTGGTCCTTGCCGTTGCGGACCGTCGTCTCCATCCGGGTGAGCGTGCTGGTAAGGCTGTTCACACGCTGGTCCCACTTGCGCTTGATGATGTTGAACGCCTGCCGGGCGTCGCCCTCCCAGGCGTCGTCGACCTTCGTCACCGCGCCCCACAGCGCGTCGAGCTGGCGCTCCAGCAGCTCGCGGCGCACCTTGATGTCGCCCGCGATCTGCTCAACGGTCCCGTAGTGGACCTCCATCACCATGTCGCCGCCGGAGTTGGCTGCCATCGTGACTCCCTTCCAAAAAAGATGTGTGGGTGGGGTACGTCACCGCCTGGAGCGGTGACGGTGGCTGCTCAGATTCCGTGCAGCTTGCTCATGCCGCCGATGCCGCCGCCGGGAACCGACTGGGGGCCGCCCGGGCCGCCCCCGGCGGGCTGGTCGCCCTGCTGGAGGTCGTTCATGTCGATCTTCTTGAACTCGTCCAGGATCGAGTCGTCGTTCCCGGAGCCCACCTTCTGGGTCTGGTCGACGGCGTTGTAAATACCCATGAGCATGTTGCGCAGCGCGCGGTGGTCCTCATTGATCGTCATCTGCGCGGTGCGGAAGGCGCCACCACCGGCACCCTTCCAGCCGGCCTCAGCCGTGGCGATGAGCTGGGAGAGCATCCGGAGATTGGTCTCCAGATTGCCACCGATCTCGTCGAGGGTCCCCTTGAACGTGACGACTTCGCCGTGGCTTAGCTTCTGCTTACCTGGCATGAACTACATCCTCCGTTTCGCTGCGTTCCGCTCTGCGGACAGCTCGCGCTGCCTGTGACGCCCTGTGCGCCGCGTCTAGTTCCGCCTGAGGCGTACGACGGCGAAGCCGCACCCCGCGAGGATGAGAACCCCCGCCCCCACCCCGAGGATGGGAAGAAGCTGACTACTGTCCCCGTCTTCCGACTTCGAGTCTGCCACCTTCACCTTGTCAGGAGCATCATCTTTGGTGGAACCATTTTTGTCGGAATCCTTACCCCCAGGTGATTTCGGGCCCGGGGCCGAGCTTCCGGTCTTCTTCCCGGTGAGCGGGCTGATGTCCGGGTCACCCGGCTTACCCTTTCCCTCCAGAAGGTTCATACGGGGACGGATCGCGCCGTTCCCGATGTACTTGCTGACGGTGTCCTTCTTCCCGTCCTTCCGACCTGCCGTGTCGATCAGAACGCGCAGCACCTGATTGGCCGTCCATGTCGGGTGCTTGGCCCAGACGAGGGCGGCTGCGCCGGAGGCGATGGCGGAGGAGGCGCTGGTGCCCTCGATATTGGGGCAGTACTGCTCGCGCTTTCCATCACACCACCCGGGCATCTCCTGGCCGGGAGCAGCGAAGGTCGTAGCCCTTCCGGATGAAGAGAATTTCGAGACCTTCAGATTCTTACCGTAGGACGCGATTGCTGCGACGTTGGGGTGAGAGGCGGGATATCCGAGGCCGTCGGTATTACCCGACTGACCATCATTCCCCATGGCCGCGATCAGCAACTTCCCCTTGCTGACAGCGTAATCGAGAGCCCTTTTGGTCGGACCATCGGTCGATGTACCCCAGGACATGTTGATAATCTTGGCATCGCTGTCCGCCGCAGCTCTGATGGCTTCAGCGTGACGATTCAAGTTCTTATCGATCCCTTTGATACCCCGCAACGTGGTTCGGATAGGCAAGATTTTCGCATCGGGCGCCACACCTTTAACTGTTCCGCCTCTACCGGTCCCCGCGATCAATTCCGCCATCGTGGTTCCGTGACCCACGTCATCCTTGTTCTCGTCGCCGGGAGCACCCGAAATATCCTTTCCCGGGAGAACCTGGCCGCGAAGGGATTGGGTCGACGAGTCAACGCCGCCGTCAACCACGGCGACCTTGACCCCCTTCCCTGTACTTACCTTCCAGATCTTCTTGATCTGCATCCCGTCCAGATACCACTGCTGGGACTGAACGTCCTCGGCGACGGCAGTGGGGGCCAATCCTCCCTGTAGGGCGGCCATTGCTCCCACCGCCGCTACAACGGACACCACCCGGCGGCGGGCTGTACCTGCGGCCCACCGCCGTGATCGGACACTTCCTGCCGTCATCTCCGCACTCACCCTGGGTTACTCGACTACTGGCGGGACACTGTTGCGCTGCCCCGTCGACCCTGTTCCTTCGTTTTCGGTCAGATAGTTCGGACGACGGGGTTCATTGCCAGTACGCTCCACGGATTCCCGATTTCCGGTCGCCGGGGCCGTGTCTTCGCCTTGGCCGTCGTTCCGGACCAGGCCAGCTCCGCCTGAGGTGAACTCGCGTGACCCGCGGCCCTGTTCTGGTGTACCGGACCGGGGTTCGCCGACGATGCCGCCGGGGGTCGAAGCGATCCTTCGTCCTGGCCCGTCGGTGTCCTTGTCTTTCCGCTTACCCCGGCCCTTGCCGCCCATAGGCGTCATACCCAGGGGTCCGCGGCCGGTTCGAGATCCCTCATTACCGACCACTTTCCCGCGGGGAATCGCGGAGGAACCACCCGGAGTGGTTCGTCCAGGTGTGCCGCCGACGATCCCAGGACGCATCGCGCGGGGCCCCGTACCCCCGTTCGCCGGGCTCCGGCCGGTCGATCCACCAGGATTCGTCATGCCCGGATGCATCATTCCGGGACGACCCAAGCCCCGCGGGCTGGCTGGAGGAGTACCGGTCGGCTTGCCGGTGGGGCCCGTGATGGGGCCTGGCCTCCCTGGACCCGGCATCCCTGGTCGCCCTGTGGGGCCTGGCACGCTGGGGCCCGTCCGACCGGGCGTGACAGGCGGCATGGACTTGCCCATGCCAGGCTTCCCGAGTGACGGAGGCATCGTTTTCGGTGGGGGAGAACCACCCACAGGAGGGATGACGGGAGGCGGCTGCCACCCGCTTTGCGCCACGGGAGGCGGAGCGGTGGGCGGTGAGGTGACCGGCGGTCCGCCTCCGGTGGGCGGGTTCAGGGTAGGCGTGTGCGGAGTGCTGTCGAGTCCCGTGGAGATGTCTCCGTCCGACTGTGCGGAGGGTACGAAGCCATGGCCCCGGGGGGTCACAGAACCGCCGTCACCACCGCTGAACGGGGCTCCGTCTGGATTCGCCTGCCCGTGGGGCCCCTGGAAGCTCGCACTGTCGTGAGAGCCAGGGCCGAAACCACCCGGGCCTCCCGTGTCTGGAGCTCCCCTCCCAGTCCAACCGTCACCCGGAGGAGGCGGCGGCACGCCAACATCCGGCAACGGCCGGAACGTCGGCTTCTGGGTCTCAGCCCGGTCCATGGCCTGCTGCGAGACCGAGTAGTACGAGCTGAGCTTGTTCATCTCCTCAATGGCCGCCGAGCGGTCCTTCTCGTACTTGAAGTCCTTGTTTCCCTCTACCTGGGCAGGCGAGGGAATGTCCTTGAGGCTGTGCCCTTTGCCGCCCTTGGCACCGTCCATGAGCAGCGAGGATTTAGGCGGTTCGCTCTGCAGGGTCGTCATCGTCTTCTTCACGCCGGTCAGTCCGGTACTCAGAATGGTGAGTTCGGTACTGATCGCCTCGAAGAAGCCACCCATCTTCTGGGTGTCTTTACCCAGCTGCTCCGTCCAGTCCCCGACGGCCACGGCTGCCTTGCCGTCCCAGTCGACACGGCCGGCTTCCCGCTGTAGCCAGGAGCCGGCCTTCTTGATGGCCGTCGACGCTTCGTACAGCGCTGCGCCCACATCCTCCAGGTCGGACGGCTTCGCGCCTTCCACCAGATCTTTCATCTCGGCGAGGCTGTGGTCCTCGAAGCTCGTGCGGTGCTTGGCCGGCAACAGCGGCATGTGCTCCGGCGCCAGCACGAGCGGCGGCCCGGTCTTCCCGTACTGCTTCTCCTGCAAGAACCTTTGGAACATCTCCGGGGCGACGTTGGGGTTTTCCGTGTCCCCACCGCCCCCACCGGGCTGCCTCTCAACCCCGTTCGTCCCGCCCACGAACTGCCTCCCTCTGAACGTCAACGCCCGCTACTGATCCACCGCTGTGCTGCCGTCGCCGGACTTGTCAGACTGTTTGCCCCCACCGTGGTGATGGCCCTGTTTGCCCCCACCGCCGTGGTGGCCGGGCTCGTCCGCCCCCAGCCGCTTCTGGATCTGCCAGAACTCCCGCCGCTGGTCGGCGTCCACCTTGTCCAACTCCCCGTTGGCGGCCAGCACGGCGACGCCGAAAGCGACGATCTGATCCTCAAGATCCTTTGAGAGCTGCGTCAGAGACGTGTGCACCGTCTTGTAGCGCTGGTAGAGCGCATCGGCCTCGCGGAACTCACCCGAGCCGCTACGGAGAGCCGCCTCGGTGAACTGTTTCTGTTCCATCATCTTGCGTCCGCCGGGCGACTTCTCCAGTTCGCTCAAGGCGTCGTCGATCTTCTTCTTGAACTTCTTCAGGACGTCTTCGCCGCCGCGGCGCAGGTCCGACTTCTTGCCCGACCCACCACCTGAGCCCCCCGGCTCTGCCATGTCGTCCTCCCCGTCCGTCCACCCGTTACGGCCCGTGCAGCGCGCAGTGCGCCGAGAGTCACTTTAGCCACACCATACGTCTGTTCCAACTGCAAATCAGCGGCTCTCAGTTGGTCGCAACACGTATGTGACACACGTATGTGACACACACATCTTTTCTATCAGCCACCACTGTCAGCCGACCCTCGCCGGCGGCGCCAGTCACGGTAGATGAACGAGGTGCCGGCGACGACCGCGACCAGAGTGCCGCCTCCCACAAGGACGTAGGTCCCGAGCCTCTCGTTCCGTTCTTGCGGGGTTTCTCCCATCTGGAGTTTGGCCGGTGTCGGCTTCTCCCCTTTTGCGATGCCTTCCTTCGCCACCGGGCGGTTGATGCGGTGGTCGTCCTCGGTCAGCGCGCGGACGGGGTCGACCACACCCCAGCCGACCAGACGGTCGTGGCCCGGGACGGAGCGCTCGGCGGTCTGCTCGATCTGGGCGACGATATTGCGCTGCGTCCATTTGTCGGCGCCCTTGTTGTGCTTGGCACGAAGCAACGCGGCGACTCCGGCAACATACGGCGCCGAGAAGCTGGTGCCGTTGTCGGCGCAGTGTCCGCCCTTGGGGACGGTGGAGATCATGTCGACGCCGGGCGCCGCCACGCCCACGAAATCCCCGGACTGGGAGAACGGCGCCCGCTCGTTGTTGCGGTCGGAGGAAGCGACGGCCAGGACACCTTCGTAGGAGGCGGGGTACGTCTCCTTGACGTTGCCGCCGAGCCCGTCGTTGCCTGCGGAGGCGACGACCACCACGTCCTGCTCCAGAGCCCGTTTGACCGCGAGTTCGAGGCTGGATTCCGACCGAAGGGCCTCGGCGGTGTCCTGGGAGATGTTGATGACGTCGGCCCGAGCTTTGACGGCGTAGTCGATGGACTGCGCGAGTGTGTCGGCGGTGCCGCTGCCGTTGGAGTCGTTCTGCTTGATCGGGATGATCGTCGCCTTGGGGGCGAGGCCCACGAAGCCGGTGTTGTCGGCCGGACGGGCGGCGATGAGGCCGGCGACCTTGGTGCCGTGGCCGACATCGTCGGTGGTGCCGTTGGACTTGCCCCGGGGCTGGGCCCGTCCCGACTCGTCCTTCTTGAGCTTCTTGGGAAGCAGATTCTTGCCCGCCGAGGCGTCGACGGCGTCCTTCAACTGCTCGTGTTCGGTGCTTACTCCGGTGTCGATGACGGCGACGCGTACTCCGGCGCCCTGGTTCGTCCCGCGCCACAGCTCGTTCAGCAGGACTCTTTGGAGTGCCCAGGGGCGGCCCTTGTACGGCTTGGAGGGGAAGCTGCACTGGCTGGCTTCGTCAGCGGCGGCGGGCGGCGCTGTGGCGACTGTGACGGTCAGGATGGAGGCCATGACGGCGGTCGCTGCTCCGAGGGCGGCCAGCCGCCGCACGCCGCCCCTGCTCCTGCGCGTGCCGGCCCGCGTCCTGCTTGTGCGGGCATCCGTAGGCGCACGCGTTCCGGTCGTTCCAGTCGTACGCCCGGCGGCGGCACCGTCCGGCACCGTGCCCGCGGTCTCGTGTGTGCTCCGTTGCGGCATCGCTCTCACCCGCCCTCAGGAGCCCTGCGGCTGGCGTGCGCTGCCGGTCGACAGACGGGGGCCCGTCGGCAGGAAGGCGGCCCACTCGGCGGGGACGTGTGCGGGTTTGACCCTCTCGTAGCCGAGCCGCCGCTGCGCGTTCTTGTCCTCCTGCTGCGCCTGCTGTTCGGACTTGCTCTTCTTGTCCTTGCCGATATCCGAGTCGTCCCGGTCACTGTCGAGGTTGGACTGCATGGCGTAGCGCAGTCCGGTGTCGGTGACGAGGAAGACGCCGCCATCCTTGGTGTTCCGTCCCTTGAACTGGCGGAAGAGCTGGCCGGTGCCGGGGGTGACGTAGGCGCTGGTGGAGCCGGAGGGGACGTCTTCGGGGAAGTCCTTGCCGGACCAGGTGCTGAGCGTGGTGACGCCCTTTTTGCCCTTGACGTCGCGCAGGACGTTGCAGGCGACGTTGCGGCTTCCGGAGCGGGTGCCGGCGGAGTTGATCGCGTGCCCCTTCTCCTCCGGCCACTTCAGCGAGGCTCCGAATTCCTGGTAGGTGGGAGAGAAGGCGCTCGCGTTGACCTCTTCCGCCTGGTTGTTCTGCTTCAGGGGCTCCAGCTGCGTGGAGGAGAGCAGAAGCTGGGCCATGAAGTCGGTGACAGGCATGACCTTGCCGCGCAGCACCACGTAGTGCTGCATGTGATTGCCCGCCGGCGCCTTGATGACCGTGCCGATCTTGTTGGTGTTCGGATCGAGGCCGGAGATGCCCGCCTCCTCCCCCACCGGCTGGGAGATGCGCGGGAATCCGATGTGGGAGCCGGTGTGCAGAGTCGCCAGCCACTGGCGTGAGACACGCTGCGGCTTGCGGTTGTCGGCCAGGATGCGCTGGAGGAGTTCGTTGTTGGGCATCCGGTACTTCGTTCCCGACTTGTCCACCATGTACAGCCGGTCGTCGGGGCCCTGTACGAAGAGCAGCTCTCCGCCCTCCAGCCGGTTCTTCCCCTCGACCTTGTGCTCGTCGCGCTCGGCCAGCACGAAGGATGCTTTCTGGACGGCGCGGTCGCCCTGACTCGGACGCTCGCAGACGGCCCAGCGCTTCTTCTTGCCCGCCTCCCCCGGGTCGGGGAGCCGGTCGGGGGCGTACGGGATGCCGATGGTCGGACCGTGCGGGATGTCCCCGTTGTCCAGGATCTTCTCGTCGATCTCCTCGACCTTGCCCTTGCCCGGGTCGAGGAGCAGCTTGGCGGAGGCGAGATTGAGCACCGGATGAAGCTGCTTTTGCCCGTCGGTCATCAGCACCACGTAGCGCGTGGTCGACTCCGAGCCGATGATGACCTTCTCCTGGGGCTGGTCCCAGCCCTGTGGAGCCTTGGGTTTGAACATGCCCCAGGCTCCGAAACCCACCAATATCAACGCTCCGACGATGACTCCGGGAAGAAAGCCGCGCATCGGCCGGGGGGCGCCCTCTTCGGTACCTGTCGGTGAGGGCTGGAGAAATGCCGCAACCAAGCGCTTCTTCGCGAAGGTGTAGGCATTGAGCTCATCGCGCCGTGATGCCATGAGTGAAAGACGCTCCCCTGAAGTGCCTGCTGTCCCCTGTTGGTCCCGCTCGGTCCGGGCGCCCGGCCACGCCCTCCCGCGGGGCTCCGCACCACCCTGGGACGCTGCCGATTGTCGGACCGGGCACCTACTATGCCGGTTGGGGATCGTGCTCCGCTGCTCCGGTATCGTGATCGCCCACCCAACGCCCCTGACGAGTGGGGTGAATTCGGACATGAGGGGGCCTTCTCAGATGGGATCTGCGACGCGGGCGCGGGGTGCTGCGGGCACCGCGAGGCGCCGTGGGCCTGCCGGGCCCGGGCGCCCGGGGGCCGCCACACCCGCCGCGAGGGCGCCGCGTCCCCGGGTCCCGGCCTCCACGACACTGCGCACCGAATCCCGCACCAGTCGGCTCGGGCCGTTCCAGTTGCAACAATTCGTGCTGCTGGAGCTGGCTGCCGCCGTGCTGCTGATCGCCGCCGCCGTCGACCGGCTGATGCTGGTGCCCGCAGCCGTGGTCGCGGCCGTGCTCGTCCTGCTGGCGTTGCTGCGCAGGCACCAGCGGTCGCTCCACGACTGGGGCGGGACGCTCATGGCGCTGCGCGCGCGCAGACGCGCCGCCGCCCAGCCCCTGACGCCCTCGATGGTCCTGGACGACGAGGGCGAGAGGGTGAACGCCAGCTTCCTGCCGGTGGTGGAGTGCGCGCCGGGGCTGCGGACGTACGCGTATCTCGACAAGAAGCGGCGCACCATCGGCATGCTCGGTGACGGCACGTTCCTGACGGCCGTCGTACGGATCGAGGCCAGGTCCAGCGCTCTTCGTCCCGCCTTCGGCACACGCGCCCTTCCGCTGGGGCTCATGCACGACGCCCTGGACGTGGACGGCATCGCCCTGGAGTCGGTGCAGATCGTCCAGCACGTCCAGCCCGCCCCCGCACCTCACCTGCCCGAACAGTCGGTGGCCAGGAGGAGCTACGGCCCGCTCCAGGAGCAGACCGGCTCGCCTGCCCTGCGCCTGACGTGGGTGGCGCTCAAGCTCGACCCCGAGCTGTGCCCGGAGGCCGTCGAGGCGCGTGGCGGCGGTCTGGACGGCGCGCAGCGCTGCCTGGTGAGAGCGGCCGACCATCTGGCGAGCCGCGTGACCGGCGCCGGTTTCGTCTCGACGGTGCTCAACGAGGAAGAGCTGATCTCCGCCGTCGCGACCTCGGCCTGTGTGAGCCCGATGGCGACGGCGCGCGCGAGCCGACCGGATGCCGCACCGGCACGGCGCACCGCCGAGTCCACCCGCGCCTGGCGGTGCGACGACCGCTGGCACACCACGTACGGAGTGGGCCGCTGGCCGGAGCTGGGCCGGGCCGCCACGCCGCTGCCACGGCTGGTGGCACTGCTGACCTCGGTGCCGACGCTCACGACCACCTTCAGCCTGACGCTGGGCCGATCGGCGCGCCGCACGGCGGTGACGGTCAGCGGTCATGTGCGGCTGACCGGCCGGTCGGACAACGAGCTGGCCGCGGCCCGGCGGCATCTGGAGCGGGCCGCGCGCTCGGCCCGGCTGGGGCTGGTGCGGCTCGACAGGGAGCAGTTGCCCGGCGCCCTCTCCACTCTTCCGCTGGGAGGTACCCACTGATGGCCGCCAGTTCTCACCCCCAGGGCCTGCTGGGGCCGCGCCGTTCGGCGCACGCCCTTCCGGCCGACCACTTGGCCGCGCTGTCCCTGCCCATAGGGGACGACGGCGTGGTCGTCGGGAACGACTCGGAGGGCCGCCCGCAGGTCGTGGGCTTCCACCATCCGGTCGCGTACGACGTGCTGCTGATCGGGGGCCTGTGGACGGCGCAGGTCCTCGCGCTGCGCCTGGCCGGGACGGGCGCCCGCGTCGCGGTGGAGACCGGCCGCGCCCATGTGTGGACGACTCTGGTACAGGCCGCAGGCGCGGGCCAGGAGTGCATCTCGCTCTACGACGTGGGCCGGGTGCCGCCCATGGGGGCCACCGTCGGCAGCCCTGTGCTGGTCATCCGGGACTGCGGGATGCGTCCGCCGCGCGGCCGGGTGTCGTCGATGCCGTGGCAGTCGGTGCTGACGCTGCTGCCGTATCTCAGCCCGGTGGCACCCCGGTTGCTGCGCAGTTCGTCGCTGGTGGGGATCCAGCGGGTCTCACCGGATGAGGCACAGCACATCGGCCGCATCATGCAGCTGCCCCACCAGGAGGTGGAGGCGCTGTCCACCCTGGGCGACGGCGTCACGCTGTGGTGCACGCGGCACGACCGGCAGTACGCGCTCACACAGCCGACAGACGCGGAATCCGGCCTGCTGGGCACGGCACGCCGGCTGGACTGAGGCCGGTTGAGGGCCGGGCTGAGGGCCGGTCCGACAACGGAGGTGACGGTCGGGCGCGGCCACAGTGCACACTGGGCGGAGCGGCCGTCGGACAACGGCAGTTGAGCGGGAAGCGACCACTGAGGCGGTTGGGGTAGATTCGCCCGAAGTTCGTCGCCCGCTTCCGCTTGCGCCGCACACGGGCGGAGTTGGAAGGTTCGGTCGAAGGGCACACTTCCTTCCCCTTCCGCTGGCAGGACCGAACTGCCGTATCGGCAGTCGCGATGATTAGGCTTGACTGACGTGCGTGGGCTGGCGCGCGGCAAACCGGGGTGAATGACCACAGCAGGAGGCATTGTGAGCAGCGATCGGGACGAGATCCGCGTCGGCGGGACCACGCCCGGCTCCGATCGGCTCGAGGCGGAAGACGTTGAGTCCGAGACGGAATCGACGGGGCAGTTCACCATCGATTACACACCTCCGGCCTGGTACACGCAGGACGCGGGCAGCCAGCCCGAGGGCACTCCGGTGAGCGCCCCCGCCGAGTCCCCCGACAGGGGGTACGACGCGGGCTACGGATCCGGTTACGGCCGGGACGGCGCGTCCGGCTACGGCGCGGGGCATGGCTCAGGATTCGGCCCGGACCCCGCCTCCGGATACGCGGATCCTGCCTCCGGTCATGGGGCCCCTTCACCGGATGCCCCGGTCTACGGCACGCCCTACGACAGCGCCCGGCCGTCGGCCGCCCCGACCGCGCCGCCGCCGGCCGAGGTCCCGCAAGTGCCCTCCGCCGAGCCGGAGGCGCCCGCACCAGTCGCCGACTTGCCCGCCTTCCCCTCCCTGAAGCCCTTCGGTGAACAGCGGGAGGAGCGGGAGCCGGGCGGTGTACGCGAGCCGGACGGCCCCGGCGGTCCGGATGCCGGGGCCCCGAGCGGTGAGGGCGGCGTACTCGGCCCTGACTCGTTCGGTGCGGACCCACTGGACGGGAGCTCCCTGAGCGAAGGCTCGTCGCGCTTGGGCACACCGGGTGCTGACTCCCCCGGCCCCGCTCCGGATGCCGACTCGTTCAGCCCCGCTCCGGATGCTGACTCCTCCGGCCCCGCTCCGGATGCCGACTCGTTCAGCCCCGCTCCGGATGCCGACTCGTTCAGCCCCGCTCCGGATGCCGACTCGTTCGGCGACTCACCAGACGGGGACTCCTTCAGCAACTCACCGGATGCCGACTCGTTCGGCATGAGTTCATGGCGGCCGGAGTCCGTCACTTCGGACGCGCGGAGTTCCGAAACACCTGAACCGCCCTCCTACGAGCCGGAACCGCACTCCTTCTCCGAGCCGCACGGCGAAGACGAGCAGGAGCACACCGGATCCCCGGTGGATCTCCAGGACGACGAGAGCGCCGTCCGGACGCCCAGCTTCCGTACGGGGCTGGACGAGCCGGAAGAGGACGCTCGCGACGAGGCGGCGGACGCCGACGGGGACGAGCGGGACGAGGACAACGGCGGGGACGCGGAGGACGCCGACGCGCTCCCCGGGCTCGACGGGGAGACCGACGAGCCGGAGGCCGACGGACCCGAAAGCGGCACTCAAAACGACAGCGACAGCGACAGCGCAGACAGTGCCCCCAAGGGCGCTGCCGATATCGAGGACGGCGCCACCATGCGCTTCTCGGCTGCCGCCCTGCGCCGTGAGATGGCCGCGTACGCCGAGGCCGAGGCGGAGCGCGAGCGTGAGGAGGCCGCCGCAGCGGATGAGGCCTTCCCCTCCCCCGCAGCGACCGACGACAGCCCCTCAATAGCCCCCACGACCGTCTCGGCCGCCTCCACCACGGTGGAGGACGAGCCCAGGGACGACTTCGGCGATACGTCCGATGACGAGCCGTCAGACTTCGTGCCCCGTACGAGCTTTGAGGCGGAGGAAGGCAGCCCGGAGCCGCAGGACGCCATCCCGGCCGCGTACGACTTCGACCTGGAGTCGCCCTCCGAGGAGCGCCGGATCGCGCACGCCCCACCGCCTCCGGCTCCCTCCGAGCCCCGCGATGCCGAGCCCCGCGATGCCGAGCCGCAGGACGCCGTACCTCCGCACCCGCTCTCTCCCGCAGCGCCCCAGCAGGCCGCGCCGTGGCCCACCACTCCCGCCGAGGGGAGCGGCAACACGGCCGGGGGCGGACTGCCGCCGCTGCCGCCGGACTTCCAGCCCGCTGCCGCGCCCCCGCCGCCAGGTACGCCCTGGCCCGCGACCGGCTCGCAGCAAAGTAGTGGTCCACAGCCCCCGCAGCAGACGCCCCAGACGCCGCAGCCCCAACAACCCCAGCCCCAGCCCCAGGCGCAGGACCCACAGGGGCCGGGCGCGCTGCCGTCCGCCGGACAGGGCAGCTATGGGTACCCGCAGACGGCTGTACCCGGCCGGCAGCAGCCGGGGCAGGCACCTCCCGGCCAGCCCCAGCAAGGCCAGCCCCAGCCAGGACAGCCGCACCCCGGCCAGCCGCAGGCGGGACCCGGTGTGCCCGTCCCTCCGGGCGGCACTCCCCCGCCCTCGGCTCCCCAGGAACAGCAGTTCCCGCAGCAGGGCGGTCAGCAGCCCGCCCTGCCCGCAGCGCCCTACGCGCCGCAACAGCCCCAGCAGGCCCCGCCCACAGCGCCTTCGCACACGCCCAACGTCCCGCACGCCTCACAGCCACCCCAGCTCCCCCAGGGCCAGCAGGGACCACAAGGCCAGCAGGGCGCCTACGGTTATCCGCAGCAGGGCGGCCAGCCGCAGGACGGCGCCGCCATGCCCCCCTCGTCCGTGCCTCCCGCGCAGCCGCAGGCCGGTCAGCCCCAGCCCGGGCAGGCTCCCCCCGGCCACGCACAGCCGGATCAGCACCCCCAGCCCCTGCCCCAGTACGACCAGCAGGCCCACCCCGGACAGGCCCACCCCGGACAAGCACGCCCCGGACAGGCACAGCCCGGCCATCCGGGCCAGGCGCAACCCCCGGCCCCGGCCCAGCCCCAGGCCCAGAACCCCGGTCAAGGCCAGGCCCAGCTCCCCGCGGGGGCGCAGCCGCAGCCAGATCCCCAGCCGCCCGCCCAGACGCACGCCCCGCTCCAGCCCCACCCCGGTGCGGTCGATCCGCGTCGGATGGACCAGTCGGGCTCTCCGCTGGGCTACACAGCCGCAGTTGAGCTGTCCTCCGACCGGCTGATCAACAGCAAGAAGAAGCCGCGTCCGCAGAACCCGAACCGGGGCCCCAACCGCTTCCGCTTCGGCGCCAAGAAGGAGGAGGCCGAGCGGCAGCGCAAGCTTGAGGTGATCCGCACCCCGGTGCTCTCCTGCTACCGGATAGCGGTCATCAGCCTCAAGGGCGGCGTCGGCAAGACGACGACCACTACGGCGCTGGGCTCCACGCTCGCGACCGAGCGCCAGGACAAGGTCATCGCCATCGACGCCAATCCCGACGCCGGTACGCTCGGCCGCCGCGTGCGGCGCGAGACGGGTGCCACCATCCGGGACCTGGTCGGGGCGATCCCGTACCTCAACAGCTATATGGACATCCGCCGGTTCACCTCGCAGGCCGCCTCAGGGCTGGAGATCCTGGCGAACGACGTGGACCCGGCGATCTCGACCACGTTCAACGACGACGACTACCGCCGCGTCATCGACGTGCTGGGCAAGCAGTATCCGATCATCCTGACCGACTCCGGCACGGGTCTGCTCTACTCCGCGATGCGCGGAGTGCTGGACCTCGCCGACCAGTTGATCATCATCTCCACCCCCTCCGTCGACGGTGCCAGCAGCGCGAGTACCACGCTCGACTGGCTGGCGGCGCACGGATACTCCGACCTGGTGCAGCGGAGCCTCACCGTGATCTCCGGGGTCCGCGAGACAGGCAAGATGATCAAGGTCGAGGACATCGTGTCGCACTTCGAGACGCGTTGCCGCAGTGTGGTGACCATTCCGTTCGACGAGCACCTATCGGCGGGCGCCGAGCTGGACCTGAGCCTGATGCGGCCAAAGACCCGTGAGGCGTACTTCAACCTGTCAGCGCTGGTCGCCGAGGACTTCGTCCGCGCCCAGCGCGAGCAGGGCCTGTGGACGGCCGACGGCAACCCGCCCCCGCAGCTGGCCCCGCCCATGCCGGGTTACGGCGGACAGCCGGGCCAGTCGGAGCCCGGCCAGATTCCGGGGCAGCAGGCGCAGCCGCCCCAGCAGGCCCAGCCGCCGTACGGGACCGGGGGGATGACCTATCCGCAGCCGCCTCAGTCCGGCGGCGGCTGGCAGCAGTAACACCGCATGAGCGGAAGCAACAGAAACAAAGGAGGGGCCCGGCGGACACGATCCGCCGGGCCCCTCCCCTGTTGTCTCCTGCGGCCGGCTGCCTGCTTCGGCACAGTCCGGCGCCGGCGGCGCTGCCGGGCGTCAGCTCCGCCCCGCGTCAGCCACCGAGATCAAGTCCCTGGCCCGGTCGACGTCCTGCGCCATGCGGGCCTTGAGCGCGTCCAGGGTGTCGAACTTCTCCTGGCCCCGGATGTAGTCCAGGAAGTCGACCTCGACGTGCAGCCCGTACAGGTCCAGGTCCACCCGGTCGATGGCGTACGCCTCAACCGTGCGCTCCGTACCCTCGAACTGCGGGTTCGTGCCGACGGAGATCGCGGCGGGCATCGCCTCGCCCTCCACCGTCAGCCAGCCCGCGTACACGCCGTCCGCGGGGATGGCGGTGTGCGGCAGGGTCTCCACGTTCGCCGTGGGGTATCCCAGCTCGCGCCCGCGCTGTGCCCCGCGCACCACGACGCCCTCGACGCGGTGCGGCCTGCCGAGGATCTCGGCTGCCTTTCGCGCCTCGCCCTCGGAGATCAGGCGCCGCGTCAGCGTCGAGGAGAACGGCTCACCGCTCTCCGCGCGCTCGAACAGGTCGACGACGACCACGTCGTAGTCGTACGTGCCGCCCAGCTCGGCCAGCGACTCGACATTGCCCGCCGCCTTGTGGCCGAAGCGGAAGTTGGGGCCTTCGACGACGCTGCGGGCGTGCAGCTTGTCCACCAGGACCTTCACCACGAAGTCGGCCGGCGACAGCTTGGAGAAGTCCGAGGTGAAGGGCAGCACCAAGGCCGCGTCCACCCCGAGGTCCGCCATGAGGTCGGCCCGCCGGTGATGGGGGGCGAGCAGCGGGGGGTGGCTGCCGGGGCGTACGACCTCGCTGGGGTGCGGGTCGAAGGTGACGACGACGGCGGGGACGTCCAGCTCCCTGGCGCGCTCCACCGTCTTACCGATGATGAGCTGGTGCCCGCGGTGCACCCCGTCGTACGAGCCGATGGTGACGACGCTGCGCCCCCAGCCCTCGGGGATGTCCTCCAAGCCACGCCAGCGCTGCACGTCCTGCTCCTCGCCGATACCTAGTTAGCCAGTGCCTGAGCCGATGGTGATGACGATGGTTCTCGCCGGTCCAAGGGTGCCATGCCGCACACCCGTGCCCGGCACGGACCCACCTCAGGCCGGACGGGCGGCCGGGCGGGACACCGGCAGGGTCTGGGGCCGGGGGCGGCCCCCGCGCCTAAACGCGGGCATCCAGCGCATCACACATACGGCGGGCGCTCGGCCCCACCACCACCGCCCAGGCATCCGGTGCGCCGGTCGCCCACGCCCGGACGGCCGCCGCGAAGCCCGGCAGCTCGCGCGCGAGGCTCACCAGGGCCCGGTCGAAGCAGGCGGCGCCCTGCGGCGTGACGGCCATCCGCAGCCCGATGCGCCGCACCAGCTCCCCTTCGGGCCAGCATCCGACCTCAGCGGCAGCCCCTGCCCCTGGAGCCCCGGTGTTCCCCTCTCCCCCGGATGCCGCGGACCTTCCGCCTCCCCCGGATGCCGCGAATCTTCCATCTCCTCCGGATGCTTCAGATTTTCCGGCCCGCCGCTGCCGCCCGCCCCGCACCACCGCGTCCAATGCCGTCTCCAGGACCGGCAGCTCGTGCTCGGCCGCCAGCAGAAGGTCCAGCAGTTCATCGCGCAACGGTCCCTCTCCCGCGCCGAGCACCCGGGCCAGGCTCGCCCTCAGCGGCGCCTCGTGATCGCGCAGCAGATCCGCCACCAGGGGGCGCAGCACGGCTCGGGCGGCTGGACCGTGCCCCAGCCTGCGCCCCACATAGCCGGCGACGGCCTCCTTGGTGCGGCCGGGGCCGAGGGCGGCGTGCTCGCGCACCAGAACGGCGGCGCGACTGGCCAGCGCCGGCGTACGCACTTGTGCGAGAGCCCACAGCGCCTGCCCCTGTGCGGCCTCCGAGGAGGGCATCGGCTCCGCCAAGAGCGCGTGGAAGGCCGCGAACACCGGCTCCGGATGCGTGACCAGCGCCGTGCCCAGCGCGGCGGCCAGCTCCGGGTCGCCCGTCTCGGCGAAGCGCTGGAGCGCGGCGTCCACGTACCGCGTACGGCTGACGGGGTCCCGTACGAGCAACGCCAGCGCCGCGTCACCCAGCACGGAGTCACCACGGTGGCGCAGCAAGGAGAGCGCGGCTCCGCGCAGCGGTTCGCGATCGGCGTCGGTACGGACGCGGCGCGCGGCCCGCAGCCCATAGGTGGCCGCCGCGTCCCGGCGCTCCTCGCGGGTGTCGCGCGCCCAGCGGTCGACGGCGCGGCAGACAGCCGAAGGCTCGTCGAGCACCAACTCTCCGAGCAGTTCGTCAGCGTGCGGGTGCGCCGCCTCGATCAGCGCCTCAAGCAGCTCGTCCAGGGCGCGGCCCCGGTGGGTGTACAAGAGCGCCTGCGCCGCGGTGGCCACGGTCGGAGCCAGGGCGCCGTCCCCCTCCTCGCGGTCCGTACGCTGCCGCAGGGGACGCGGGTCGCTGAACCACTCGCACAGCAGCGGCTGTACGGTCGCCGGCTCGGCCGCGAGCAGTTCGCCCAGCACGTCGAGGAAGCGGTCGCCCGTCACGGCATCCGGACAGCCGGGCAGGGGCCCCTCCCCGAACGGCGCGTCCGCCGGGAGCAGGAGCCGCATCAGCGCCGCCTTGTCGGCCACCGGCAGGGGAAGCCGCCGCCAGAACCACGGCCCGAAACCGGAACGCGGCACGCTCCCAGGACCCGGCACGCTTCCGGCACGGAGAGCGCCCCCGGCCCCGGCCCCGGATCCGGGGCCTTTCTCTGCCGCTTCCTCCGGCGCGACGTATCCGGCGAGGGCGCGCAGCACCCCGGTGTACGGGCGCGCGTCCGGCACCCGCAGCAGGGTCTCCCCCAGCAGATGCGCGGCCCACCACACCGCCTCGTCCCCGTCGCCGCCCTCGGCCCCGTCAGCGCCCTCCTCGCCGTCGCCGCCTCCGCCTTCGCCCCCGCCCCCGTCGCCGTCCCCGTCGTCGTCCCCGCGTGCGGAGGCGGCCCCGAGGGCCCCGGCCAGCCGTTCCAGACGCGGCGCCAGCGCCTCGGGGCCGTCCCTGCGACCGCACAGCAGGAGCGACTCCACCACCGGGCCGATGCGGTGGCGCGGGACGGGCACGAGAGCTGTGGCGCTCCTGTGGTGCACCAACGCGTCCAAGGCGACGTCCAGTTCGAGGTGGCGGCCCTGGAGCCAGTCGGCGAACTCCTCGTCCGCGAAGCGGTATCCGTCGCCCGCCGGGGCGAGCGCGCCCTCCGCGAGGACGGCGGAGGCCCAGCCGCCGCTCCAGGGGAAGATCTCCTCGAACACGGCCGGTTTCAACTCCCCCTGCCCCGGGCCCAGACAGCGCCGTGCGGCCTCGTGGAGCTGTCCCGCGACCCGCGCCGCCAGCCGTCGGACGGCCCCCGGCGTCCCTGCCTCCGGCCGCTCTCCCGCCCCCAGGCGGAGGGCGATGCGCAGGCAGAGCAGATCCAGGTAGGCGGAAAGGATGTCCGCCCGCGCGGGGTGCGGCGCCCGCACCGCCGAGCCACCCTGCGCGGCCCGCACCTGGGCCAGCATCCGCATCGCCAAAGGGTGTCCCTCGTCCCCGGGCGCGAGCGCCCCGTCCGGCAGCCCGTAGGACGTGCGGGCGCGTGCGGCCTCCCGTTCGGGCAGATCGCCGATCCGTACGCATGCGGCCAACGGCTCTCCCGGCGACTGCCGCAGGGCCGTCCCCGCCCCGGTGCCCGTCGCCTCGTGCAGCATGTCCCGGGGGAACAACGCCCCGGCGTGCTCCCAGTACTCGGGACGGCAGGCCACGGCCATACGGGCACCCGCGGCACGCAGCCAGCTCGCCGTGCCGGTGGTCCATCGGCGCAGTCGGTGGGCGAGTTGGGGCGGCATCTCCTCGGGAGAGTCGAGGAGGACGAGCAGCGGGCGGCCCGCCGCACGGGACACGCGCGCGATCACGTCGGGGTTGGCCTCGTGGGGGTCCCCCACCGGGCGGGTGCCCAGGCCTGCCGTTTGGTGGGAGGCGGCGACGACGCGGCCCGCCGTGGCCAGGGCCCGCCCCACCGCTTCCCGTACGCTGCCGTCGACGTCGCGCAGGTCGGCGCCGCGCAGCCATACGGTCGGCGCGGGCGCCGCGCCACGGGCCCGCCGTGCGGCGAACGCGGCGAGTTCGGTCGTACGGCCCGTGCCGGGGTCGCCTACCAGCCCGAGGACGGAGGCGGCTCCGTTCGCGAACGTATCCAGGACAGCGGCGATGTCGGGCCTGGTCACCGCGTGCGCGCACCGCTCCGCCGCCGGCCCGACGGAGGTCGCCGTCAGCTGGAGCGCCCCGGCGAGGTTCAGATCGGGTCCAAAGCCCGGCAGGCTCGCGCCGTTGCGCCGCAGGAGCACTCCGAGCGGCCCCTCGGGCGCCAGCACCCCGGCCGCGTACAGCGGCACGGCGAAGGCCGAGGTGCGGCCGGGGGCGTGCAGCGCGGTGCCCAGGACGCCGAGGACGGCGCCGGTGGCAGCGTCCAGCACGGGTGCTCCCGACGCCCGCCTGCTGAGCCGCAGTTGGACGCTGGCGGCCTCGGGCAGCGCCAGCTCCAGCACCTGTTCCAAGGGGTGGTAGCGCTCGGTGGAGGTGTAGGTGGCGGCGGTGGTGCCGACGAGTGTCGCCTTCAGTGGCTCGTCCGTCCACAGCTCGACCGTGCCGCCGCCGGGATGCGCCCGATCGCCGCCGATCACCAGCTCCGCGAGCCCCAGCCCCTGGGTGCGGATCAGCGCGAGGTCCCACTCGGGAAGCGGCGTGATGTCGCCGATCTCGGCCAGACAGCTGCGCTCGCCCGCGTGGACGACAGCCCGGACCAGCCCGTCGACCGCTTCATGGCTGGTGACGAGGGTGCCGAGGTCATCGGCCTGGA
Source organism: Streptomyces sp. NBC_01775 (assembly GCF_035917675.1). Lineage (NCBI taxonomy): Bacteria > Bacillati > Actinomycetota > Actinomycetes > Kitasatosporales > Streptomycetaceae > Streptomyces > Streptomyces sp. NBC_01775. The sequence goes on from NZ_CP109104.1 coordinate 2,654,732, forward strand.
AACCGGTGCCCCTCGGCCGTCCCGCCAGATCACAGATGCGCACCAGCGTGGGTCTCCCACGCACCGCCGACATTGCCCGAACCTCCACGCTGGCCACCCCGCATTCCCGACCGTAGAGCGGAGTTGATCAGCGGCGACAGGCCATGCGGCGAACGCGCCCCCGTCCGCGCCCATGATTCACTCCAAGCGCCCGCACATTGGGGTGAAACGACGCCCACAAGTGGATATAGAGATCTCGGGGATCGGGAGGGGGAGGAACGTGGGGCGGGCGCCCACAGGTGGAGTTCGGGCGCCCGGGGCGTGCGCACGAACGCCCGGCGCCCGCCGCACGCTCACCCCGGCCCAGAGCCCGAAGACGAAGCCCGCCCGCACCTGAAGACGGCTCAGCGGAAGATCGCGCGAGCGAAACCGCCCAAGGCAGGACCGCTCAGGCGATGACCGCCCGGGCCAAGACCACCCGGGCGAAGCAAGCTCAGCCCCAGCGAGCTCGGGCGAAGCAGGCTCAGACGAAGACGGCCAGGCTCTTCGCCTTGCCGTCGCGCTCCTCGACCAGCGCCACGAACCGCTCACCGGGCCCGAAGACCGCGACAGGCCCCCCGGGCGCCCCGGCCTCTCCGGGCTCCCCCTGCTTCGTGAACCCCGCCGGCATCCGCAGCTGCGCGCCGTTCCCGATCAGCCGAGCCTGCTCCTCATCGACGTCCCAGCGGAGGAACGCCTCGGCGGCTGCCTCGCTCAACGGCAGTACGGGGAGCGGCTCTTCGCCGTCCACGCGCTCCTGGAGCTGCTCCAGCGTGTGCGCGCCGTCCAGCCCGTACGGGCCGACCCGGGTGCGGCGCAGCGCCGTCAGATGGCCGCCTGTGCCGAGCGCCGATCCCAGGTCGCGGGCGAGCGCGCGCACATACGTGCCGGACGAGCACACGACGGAGACCAGCAGATCGGTGACGGGTGTGCCGTCCTCCGCCGTCTCCTCGCGCAGGTCGTGCACCTCGAACGAGGAGACGGTGACCGGGCGTGCGGCCAGCTCGACCTCCTCGCCCTCGCGCACCCGCGCGTAGGCCCGCTTGCCGTCGACCTTGACGGCGCTGACTTTGGAGGGGGTCTGGAAGATGTCGCCGGTGAACCGTGCGACGGCGGCGTCGACGGACTCCCGCGCGAGGTCCTTGGCACCGGCCGAGGCGGTGAACTCGCCCTCCGCGTCCTCGGTCACGGTGTCCTGGCCGAGCCGGACGGTCGCGACGTACTCCTTCTCGGTCAGCGCGAGATGGCCGAGCAGCCGGGTCGCCCGCTCGGTGCCGAGGACGAGCACCCCGGTGGCCATCGGGTCGAGCGTTCCCGCGTGTCCCACGCGCCGTGTGCGTGCCATGCCGCGCAGCTTGGCGACGACATCGTGGGAGGTGAACCCGGCGGGCTTGTCGACAATGACGAGCCCGCCCGGGCCGTTGTCTCTCTTACGTGCCACGGCTCAGGCGCTCTCGTCCTTGCCGCGCACGTCCTTGCCGTCCGGGTCCCCGCCGGAATCCGCCGCCCCGCCGTCGTCCGCCGCCTCGATGTCGTCGGTCCCGTCGGCGTCCTCGGCTTCGTCGGCGTCCTCGCCCGGCTTGCGGTACGGGTCGGCCTCGCCGGCGTACGAGGCGCCGGAGGAGACCTTGCGCACCTCCTCGTCGGCGGCCCGCGCCCGTGCGAGCGCCTCGTCGATCGTCTTTGCGTTCTCCGGCAGGGCGTCCGCCACGAAGGTCAGGCTCGGCGTGTGCTTGATGCCCGCAGCCGCGCCGACGGCGGAGCGGAGGACGCCCTTGGCGCTCTCCAGACCGGCCGCAGCCGCCTTGCGTGCCTCTTCATCGCCGTAGACGGTGTAGAAGACCGTCGCCTCCCTGAGGTCACCCGTGACCCTGGTGTCCGTGACGGTCACATGTGTGCCGAGCCGCGGATCCTTGATACCGCGGTACAGCTTTTCCGCGACCACCTCACGGATGAGGTCCGCCAGCCTCTTCGCCCGCGCATTGTCGGCCACTGGTCCGTCTCCTTGCTCATGCGCTCATTCGTCATCATCGCTGTGGATCCGCCGTCGTACCGACAGCAGCTCCACCTCTGGCCGCGCCGCGACAAGCCGCTCGCAGCGGTCCAGCACTTCCGTGAGGTGCCCCGCCTCGCCCGAGACCGCCGCGAGGCCGATGCGGGCCCTGCGGTAGAGGTCCTGCTCGCTGGTCTCCGCCACGCTGACCGCGTACTTGCGGTGCAGCTCGGCGACGATCGGGCGGACGACGGAGCGCTTCTCCTTGAGCGACCGTACGTCGCCGAGAAGCAGATCGAAGGACAGCGTCCCTACGTACATACAGTGCGGGTCATGCCACCCGGGGGGCCTGAGAGGTACGAGTCCCTGGAACCGTACACGCAACGGCCGGGGCCGATCGACGGAATTCCTTCCGCCGACCGGCCCCGGAACGAAACCACGGATCAGCCGCGGGGCTTCTCCCTCATCTCGTACGTCGCGATGACGTCGTCCACCTTGATGTCGTTGAAGCTGCCGAGGTTGATACCGCCCTCGAAGCCTTCGCGGATCTCGGTGACGTCGTCCTTGAAGCGGCGCAGGCCCACGATGTTGAGGCTCTCCGCCACGACCTTGCCGTCGCGCACCAGGCGTGCCTTGGTGTTCCGCTTGACCTCGCCGGAGCGGATGAGGACACCCGCGATGTTGCCCAGCTTGGACGAGCGGAAGATCTCGCGGATCTCCGCCGTGCCCAGCTCGACCTCTTCGTACTCCGGCTTCAGCATGCCCTTCAGGGCCGCCTCGATCTCCTCGATGACCTGGTAGATCACCGAGTAGTAGCGGACGTCGACGCCCTCGCGCTCGGCCAGCTGCGTCGCGCGCCCCTCGGCGCGGACGTTGAAGCCGATCACGATCGCATCGGAGCCGGTCGCCAGGTCGATGTCGGTCTCGGTGACCGCACCCACCCCGCGGTGCAGGATGCGCAGGTCGACCTCTTCGCCGACGTCGAGCTGGAGCAGCGAGGACTCCAGGGCCTCGACCGAACCGGACGCGTCGCCCTTGATGATGAGGTTGAGCTGCTGCACCTCGCCCGCCTTGAGCACCTTGTCCAGGTCCTCCAGGGAGACGCGGCGGGTCCGCTTGGCGAAGGCCGCGTTGCGCTCACGCGCCGCGCGCTTCTCGGCGATCTGCCGGGCCGTACGGTCCTCGTCGACCACCAGGAAGTTGTCGCCGGCGCCCGGGACGTTGGTCAGGCCGAGCACCAGGACGGGGGTCGAGGGACCCGCTTCCTTGATGTTCTCGCCCTTGTCGTCGAGCATCGCGCGGACCCTGCCGTAGGCGTCGCCCACGACCATGGTCTCGCCGACCTGGAGCGTGCCGCGCTGGACCAGCACGGTCGCCACGGCGCCGCGGCCACGGTCGAGGTGGGCCTCGATCGCGATGCCCTGCGCGTCCTGGTCGGCGTTGGCCCGCAGGTCGAGCGAGGCGTCCGCGGTCAGGACCACGGCCTCCAGCAGCTCCTCGATGTTCAGCCCCTGGCGCGCGGAGATGTCGACGAACATCGTGTCGCCGCCGTACTCCTCTGCCACCAGGCCGTACTCGGTGAGCTGGCCACGGACCTTGGTCGGGTCCGCGCCTTCCACGTCGATCTTGTTGACCGCGACGACGATCGGGACCTCGGCCGCCTTGGCGTGGTTCAACGCCTCGACGGTCTGCGGCATCACGCCGTCGTTGGCCGCGACCACGAGGATCGCGATGTCGGTGGACTTGGCGCCGCGGGCACGCATGGCGGTGAACGCCTCGTGACCCGGGGTGTCGATGAAGGTGATCTTGCGCTCTTCACCGTTCACCTCGGTCGACGCCTGGTAGGCACCGATGTGCTGGGTGATGCCGCCGGCCTCGCCCTCGATGACGTTGGTCTTCCGGATGGCGTCCAGAAGGCGCGTCTTACCGTGGTCGACGTGGCCCATGACGGTGACCACCGGAGGCCGCGCCGTGAGCGCTTCCTCGCCGCCCTCGTCCTCACCGAACTCGATGTCGAAGGACTCCAGCAGCTCGCGGTCCTCTTCCTCCGGGCTGACGATCTGAACCGTGTAGTTCATCTCGTCGCCGAGGAGGTGCAGGGTCTCGTCGGAGACGGACTGGGTCGCGGTGACCATCTCGCCCAGGTTGAACATCACCTGGACCAGCGACGCCGGGTTGGCGTTGATCTTCTCCGCGAAGTCCGTGAGCGAGGCACCACGCGACAGCCGGACGGTCTCGCCCTTGCCGCGCGGCAGCATCACACCGCCGACGGACGGCGCCTGCATCTGCTCGTACTCCTGGCGCCTCTGCCGCTTCGACTTGCGGCCACGGCGCGCGGGGCCGCCGGGGCGGCCGAAGGCGCCCTGTGTGCCACCACGGCCACCGGGACCGCCGGGACGACCCGCGAAACCAGGACGGCCACCGCCGCCACCACCGGGACGGCCGGCGAAGCCGCCACCGCCACCGGGACGACCGGCACCGGGACCGCCGGGACGACCGGCGAAGCCGCCGCCACCGCCGCCGGGACGACCAGCGCCGCCACCGCCACCGGGACGGCCGCCACCGGCGCCGCCGCCAGGACCACCACGGCCCGGACCGGGACGCGGGCCCGCCGCGGGACGCTGCGGCATCATGCCCGGGTTCGGACGGTTACCGCCCCCCGGACGCGGGCCGGCGCCGCCGCCCTGCGGGGCCTGCGGACGGGGCATGTTGCCCGGCGTCGCACGGCTGCCACCCGGCGCCTGCGGACGCGGACCGCCCTGGCCGCCGGATCCGCCCTGACCCTGACCGGGCTTGGGCGCACCGCCGGGCTTGGGACCGCCCTGACCGGGCTTGGGGGCACCGCCGGGACGGGGCGCCTGGGGGCGCGCCATGCCGGTGGAGCCACCGGAGGTGAAGGGGTTGTTGCCGGGGCGCGGCCCGGAGGGACGGCCACCCGGCTTCGGGGCGCCACCCTGGCCCGGCTTGGGGGCCTGGCCGCCCTGGCCACGACCGCCCTGGCCCTGGCCCTGACCCTGGCCACCCTGGCCGCCGGGGCGAGGTGCCTGGCCCGGCTTGGGGCCCTGGGGCGCCTGGGGCGGCTTGGGCGCACCGGGCTTCGGGGCGCCAGGGGCCGCGGGCGGCGCCTGGAACTCCGGCCTGGCCGGGGTCACCGGCTGTGCGGGACCCGGCCTGGGTCCCGCGTCGGCGGCAGGCTTGGGAGCCTCGGCGGGCTTGGGGGCCTCGGCGGGGCTGGGAGACGTGCCCTGGGCGGGGCCCGGGGCGGGAGTTGCCGGGGCCTCCGGAGCCGGCTTGGGGGCACCGGGCTTCGGTGCTCCTCCCGGCTTGGGGGCCGCGCCGCCACCCGGCTTGGGTGCGGCGGTGTCGGCTGCCTTCTTGGGCGCCGCGGGCTTCGCGGCGGACTTCTTGGCGCCTGCGGCACCGCCCGCCTCGAACGCGTCGGACAGTTTGCGGACTACCGGCGCCTCGATCGTCGAGGACGCCGAACGGACGAATTCTCCAAGTTCTTGGAGCTTGGCCATGACGACCTTGCTCTCGACTCCAAGCTCCTTGGCGAGCTCGTATACCCGGACCTTAGCCACTTCGCTCCTTACGGCCCGGGGGATCGTCCGCCGGACCTTCGCTACTTATGCATGGGCGTACTCATCGCGTACTCATCGAGTGCTCATCGCAATCTCGACCTACTTCCAACTCGCGAGGTACCTCGGCCCGCACGGGGATCCCGTGCGAGCTCACTTACGGTGTTGCCTGTGCTGTCCGCTCCACGTGCTCCCGCAGTTCTGCGAGATCGAACGGACCCGGACCCCGGAAGGCCCTGTTGAACGCCCGGCGCCGGACGGCCTGCTCAAGACAGGCCGGAACGGGGTGCAGGTACGCACCCCGGCCGGGCAGCCTACCGCGAAGATCGGGGATCAGGCTTCCCTTGACCAGGACCACCCGCAGCAGATCGCTCTTGTCCGTACGCTCCCGGCAGCCCACGCAGGTCCGCTGAGGATATGCCCGGTCACACGTCCGGCCAGACACTGCTTAAGTCTACCTCCCCGAAGCCCCGAACCCCTTGGGGGGTAAGGGCGCCGTTACTCATTCGCGGCCGGGCGCACCCGGCGCACCCGGTCTCAGTCCTGCTCGGGCGCCCTGCGCTGGGCCTGTGCCGGCTGCTGCTCGCCCTCCTGGGCACCGCCGTCCGCCGTGTCCGGGCGGATGTCGATGCGCCAGCCGGTGAGACGGGCCGCAAGGCGCGCGTTCTGGCCTTCCTTGCCGATGGCCAGCGACAGCTGATAGTCGGGCACGGTCACCCGCGCCGAGCGGGCCGCCAGGTCGACGATCTCGACCTTGCTCACCCGGGCCGGGGACAGCGCGTTGGCCACCAGGTCGTCCGGCTCCTCCGACCAGTCCACGATGTCGATCTTCTCACCGTGCAGCTCCGCCATCACGTTGCGTACCCGGCCGCCCATCGGGCCGATGCAGGCACCCTTGGCGTTCAGCCCGGAACGGGTGGAGCGTACGGCGATCTTGGTGCGGTGACCTGCCTCACGGGCGATGGCCGCGATCTCGACCGAGCCGTCGGCGATCTCCGGAACCTCCAGCTCGAAGAGCTTCTTGACGAGGTTGGGGTGGGTCCGCGAGAGGGTCACCGAGGGGCCGCGCACGCCCTTGGCGACGCGCACCACGTAGGTACGCAGGCGGGTGCCGTGTGCGTAGTCCTCGCCGGGGACCTGCTCCTGCGGGGGCAGGATCGCCTCCAGCTTGCCGATGTCCACCAGCACGCTCTTGGGGTCCTTGCCCTGCTGGACGACCCCCGCGACAACGTCTCCCTCACGGCCCGCGTACTCACCGAAAGTGACCTCCTCCTCGGCGTCCCGCAGCCGCTGGAGGATGACCTGCTTCGCGGTGGTGGCCGCGATCCGGCCGAAACCTGTGGGGGTGTCGTCGAACTCCTTTGGCTCGGCGCCCTCTTCGAGGTCGTCCGGGCTCTCCTTGGCCCACACGGTGACGTGCCCGCTCTTCTGGCTCAGCTCGACGCGTGCGTCGCGCCTGCTGCCCTCCGTGCGGTGGTACGCGATGAGGAGGGCCGACTCGATCGCCTCCACCAGCAGGTCGAGGGAGATCTCCTTCTCCCTCACCAGCCCCCGCAGGGCACTCATGTCGATGTCCACGGCTACGCCTCCTCCTTGTTCTCTTGGTCTGTGGCCGCGGACCCGTGCTGCGCCTTCTCAGCGGCCTTGCGGTTGAACTCGATCTCCACGCGCGCCTTGGCGATCTCGCCGAAGGCGAGCCGCCGCGAGGTGGGCTTGCGCCCCTTGACGCCGGGGATCTCCAGGTCGACGCCCTCGTCGTCCACCGCCATCAGCCGGGCGGTCACTTCGCCGCCGCCGGCCTCCTCGGTGAGCTGGGCCTTGATCAGCCTGCCGACGGCGCGGCGGTAGTGCCGCTGCTCGGTCAGCGGACGGTCGGCTCCGGGGGAGGTGACCTCCAGCACATAAGGGGAGCCACCCATGGCATCGCTCTCGTCGAGCACCTCGGACAGGGCGCGGCTCAGATCGGCGCAGGTGTCGAGCTGGACCCCGTCGTCAGCGTCCACGACGACGCGCAGCACGCGTCGCTTTCCGGCCGGGGTCACTTCGATCTCTTCGAGATCCAACCCCCTTTTGCTGACGAGCGGTTCCAGCAGTCCGCGCAGCCTCTCGCTCTGGGTGGTGCTCATCCGGGTGACTCCTCGGCCGCGTGTGCTGTTGTAGGGGGGCCTTGTGACAAGGGCGTGTCGCCGCACAAGCCTATCGTCTGTGGCGCGCTGCGCCGACCCGCTCGGGGCAGGCGGGACCTGTGCTGCCTGTGGGATGTCTGGGTGCGGAGTGAGGCACAGCAGGGTGGCCCGTCGCCGCGGCGGAGTGCGGCACGGGTACTCTCGCGTGGCGGTGATCGCCGACCCGCGAGGCTCAGAAGTACGGGCGAGGGCCCATATCCAGGGAGTTCACACATGCCGCTCACGCCGTCACCGGCAGCAGCCCGGCCACGCCGCAGGTCGCTGCTGACCGGCGGGCTCGGAGCCGTCGGCGCCGGAGCGGTCCTGACAACGGGGCTGGTCTCCGGTTGCAGCGGCGACTCCGGCCAGGACGCCGCTGACCCCGAACACTCGGACGCCGCCCGGCGGTTGCGCGCCCGCGGCGCCCGCGACAGCGAGCGGCTGGCGGCCCGCTACGACGGCACCATCAAGGTGCACCCCGCCCTGGCCGAACGGCTGCGCCCGCTGCGCGAGGAGGTCGCGCGCCACGCACAGGCGCTGCGCGGCAGCGGCACCGGCACCGGCACCGGTTCGCCCTCCCCCTCCCCGTCCGGCACGCAGGCGAGGCCGAGCCCCTCATCAGGGTCGCCGGGCGCCGGGAGCCCGGAGCGGCCGGGCGGACAGGACGGCCCCGCGCAGACGCCCTCGCGCACACCCTCGCCGGACACGTCCGGGGTGCCGGACAGCCGGAAGGAAGCGCTCGCCGCGCTCGCCGGGGCCGAGCGGAAGCTGGCCGGGGCGCGCGCCAAGGCGCTGGTCACCGCGCCGCCGGAGCTGGCCAGGCTGCTGGCCTCGGTCGCGGCCTGCGGCGGGGCGCATGTCTACCTCCTGGAAGAGGGCGGCGGGAGCGAGGACGACGGAGCAGACGGAGCGCCGGAATGAAGAAGGAACTGACCGCGGTTCAGGCCGCGTTGCGCGCGGAGCACGCGGCCGTCTACGGCTACGGCGTGGTGGGCGGCCGGATCGCCGAGAGCCGCAGGAGCCAGGTGCGTCAGGCGTACGACGCCCACCGCGCCCGGCGGGACGCGCTGCGCCGCACCGTGCGGAGCCTGGGCGGCAAGCCCGAGCCCGCCGCCGCCGCCTACACGCTGCCGTTCGCCGTCCCCGACAGCGCCGCCGCCGTACGGCTCGCGGCCGAGCTGGAGAACCGGGTCGCGGGCGTGTACGCGGACCTCGTACGGGCAAGCGAGGGGGCGCGGCGGCGGGAGGCGGCGGACGCGATGCGCGAGGCCGCCGTCAGATCCGTGCGGTGGAAGGGCGGCGGCGTAGCCTTCCCAGGTCTCACCGAGCTGGGTGCGGGCGACGCGCCCTCCCCCTCGGACTCCCCGAGCGGGTCCGGCGCGCCCGGCACGCTGTAACCCCGGCTCTCCCGCGTTCCCCGCGCCTTCGCGGTGCGCGTCTCGGCCCCGCTCTGAAAGGCCCTTCGACATGGCTTCCGCAGTGCCCTTCGACCCACCGCAGCGGCTCGTACGTGCCCTGGCGGCACAGCCGGACGCCGAGGCGGTCGCCGTGGCACAGGCGTGGCTGGAGCGGACCCCGGAGCTGCTGGGCCGGTGGCTGGAGCGCTGGGAGCTGTCGCTGGAGCGGGTGATCTCCCCCGGCGGGCGCAGCAGCGTGGTGGCGCTGGTGCGGCAGGCCGACGGCTCGCCCGCGACGCTGAAGCTGGTGGCGCCCGACGGTGCCCCCGCGCCCGTGCGGGCCGCTCGCGAGCATGAGGCGCTGACCGCCTGGCACGGCCTTGGGGCCGTACGGGTGCTTCGGGCGGCGCCGGAGGAGGGGGCGCTGCTGCTGGAGCGGCTGCGCCGCGAGGTGTCGCTGCGCTCGCTGCCGGAGGCCAAGGCCACGCTGGAGGCTGTCTCCGTGGTGCGCAGGCTGTGGGTGCCCGTGGAGCGGGGGCACGGCTTCGAGACCGTGGCCGAGCACACCGAGGCGGAGGCGGCGCTGATGCGCTCGGCCGTGCCGCTGGACGCCGAGCCGCTGGTGGCCGCCGCTCTGGAGGCGCGCGAGACGCTGCTGGCCGAGCCGGCGCCGGCTGTGGGACAGGTGCTGCTGCACGGCGACTTCCGGCAGGGCGCCGTGCTGGCCAGCTCCTCGGCCCCCGGCTCCGGGGAGCGGGCGCCATGGCTGACCGTGGGACCCGATCCGCTCGTGGGGGAGCCCGCCTACGACCTCGCGCGGCTGGCGCGCGACCGGCTGCACGACCTGATGGCCTCCACCGGCGCCGCCGCCGCGGCCCGCCGCCGCGTCAACAAGCTCGCGGACTCGCTGGATGTGCCGCGCGAGCGGGTGCGCCTGTGGGCGCTCTACCGCGCCGTCGAGTCCGCCGTGCGCCAGGCCGCCGGGGGCGGGCGGGCGGACGCGGAGATGCTGCTGGAGTTCGCCGCCTGGCTGTGAGCGGGCCGCCCGGGGAGACACAGCCCCCGGAAACGGCCCGCTCCGCTCGGGTCAGCCCTCCGTGAGGCGGGCGAAGGCGGCGTCGATGGCCAGCTCTTCGCGCTCGCCGGTGCGCCGGTCCTTCAGCTCGACCAGGCCGTCCTTGATGCCCCGGCCCGCGACGAGGATCGTGGGCACGCCGATCAGCTCGGCGTCGGTGAACTTGACGCCCGGCGAGACGCTCGTACGGTCGTCGACCAGCACCCGCAGCCCGGCGGCGCCGAGCCGCTCGGCGATCTCCAGCGCCGCCTCGGTCTGCTGCGCCTTGCCCGCGGCGACGATGTGGACATCGGCGGGCGCGACCTCACGCGGCCAGCACAGGCCCTGCTCATCAGCGCTCTGCTCGGCGATCGCGGCGACGGCGCGGGAGACGCCGATGCCGTAGGAGCCCATGGTGACGCGGACGGGCTTGCCGTCCTTGCCCAGGACGTCCAGCTCGAAGGCGTCGGCGTACTTGCGGCCGAGCTGGAAGATGTGGCCGATCTCGATGGCGCGGTCCAGCTCGATGCCGGAGCCGCAGTTCGGGCAGGGGTCGCCGGGCTCGACGACGACGACGTCCAGGTACTGGTCGACGTCGAAGTCACGGCCGCACACCACGTTGCGCGCGTGCTTGCTCTCTTCGTTGGCTCCGGTGATCCAGCTGGTGCCGGGGGCGACGCGGGGGTCGGCGAGGTAGCGGAACGCCTTGCCCGCCATGCCGCCCTGCGGGCCCACGTAGCCGCGCACCAGGTCACCGCGGCCCTCGAAGTCCTCGGCCGTCACCAGCTCGACGGTGGCGGGCGCCAGGTGCTCGCCCAGCTTGCCCATGTCCACCTCGCGGTCCCCCGGCACGCCGACAGCGGTGATCTCGCCGTCGACCTTGACCAGCAGGTTCTTCAAGGTGGCCGAGGCCGGGACGCCCAGATGGACGGCGAGGGTCTCGATGGTGGGGGTGTCGGGGGTGTCCAGCTTCTCCACGGGGCCGTGGGCCTCGGTGGAGGCGGGCGGCACGGTGAAGGTGAAGGCCTCGGTGTTCGCCGCGTATCCGCACTGCGGGCACTGCACGAAGGTGTCCTCGCCCGCGGCGGCGGGAGCCAGGAACTCCTCGGAGGCCGAGCCGCCCATGGCGCCGGAGATGGCGGAGACGATGCGGTAGTCCAGCCCGAGGCGCTCGAAGATGCGCTTGTAGGCGACACGGTGCTTGGCGTACGAGTCGGCCAGGCCCTCGTCGGAGACGTCGAAGGAGTACGAGTCCTTCATCGTGAACTCCCGGCCCCGCAGGATGCCGGAGCGGGGGCGGGCCTCGTCGCGGTACTTGGTCTGGATCTGGTAGACGGTCACCGGCATGTCCTTGTAGGACGTGCACTGGTCCTTGACGACCTGGGTGAAGATCTCCTCGTGGGTGGGCCCGAGCAGGTACTCGCCGCCCTTGCGGTCCTTGAGGCGGAAGAGCAGGTCGCCGTACTCCTCGTACCGCCCGGACACCTCGTAGGGCTCCTTGGGCAGCAGCGCGGGCAACAGCACCTCCTGGCCGCCGATGGCGTCCATCTCCTCGCGCACGATCCGGGTGATGTTCTCCAGCACCTGCTTGCCGAGCGGCAGCCACGTCCACAGCCCGGCGGCGGTACGGCGCACGTAACCGGCGCGGACCAGCAGCTTGTGGCTGAGCGTCTCGGCGTCGGCCGGGTCGTCCCGCAGCGTCTTCAGCATCGACCGGGACAAACGCTGGACACGGGCTGCCATGGGAACTCCTGCTCGGGGCTGCTGGTGATAGGTGACGAACTCGTCGAGGCGGAGCCTATCCGCCCGCACCGACGCCACGAAAACGAGATGTCACCGCCAGGGCAGTGGGGAGCCCCCGCACACTGCCACGGCGGCGGCAAGCCCCCCGCTCACCGCCGCACCAACGGCAACACAGCCCCCATCACCGCATATGGCTGCACCGCACTGGGACTGCCACCTCCCGGGGGACAACCCCCGTACCCCCGGCCGCACCCCTCACCGCCGCACCAACGGCAACACAGCACCCATCACCGCATATGGCTGCACCGCACTGGGGAACTGCACGCGGCGGGCCAGGTCGTGGTAGCCGAGGCCGTGGTAGAGGGCGCGGGCCGGGCTGTCGGTGTCCAGGGCCGAGAGCAGGGAGCGGGGTTCGGCGGCGGTGTCGGTGAGGGCGGTGATCAGGCCGCGGCCCACGCCCCGGTGCTGGAAGGCCGGGTGGACGTGCAGCTCCGTGATCACGAAGGAGTCGCTGAGCCAGCCCTCGTTGCCCTCCCGTGCCAGGTAGGGCCGCACGACACTGGACCACCACTGGGTGTCGTCGTTGGGCATGCCGTAGACGAAGCCGACGAGCCGGCCCTCCTCGGTGGTGGCGCCCAGGGCCCTGGCACCGGGGCTGGTCATGTGGCGCAGGACGATGTGCCTGCGGACGCCGATCTCGTCGTCGGTGAGGCCGAAGGCCACCGCCTGCACCGCCAGCGCGTCGTCCACACGGGCGGCCAGGTCCAGCGGGCCGATGATCACGCTCCGGGGGTCCGGGAGCTGCCCCCGGGCTGAATGCCGCATGGCGGGGAGGCTACTTCCTCGGCCGTGCCGCCGCGAAGAGGCGGCACACCGCGGGGCAGACGGCGCTCAGAACAGCACGCTCATGAAAGCGCCGACCTCACGGAAGCCGACGCGGTGGTAGGCGGCCCGCGCGGGGGCGTTGTAGTCGTTGACGTAGAGGCTGACCAGCGGCGCGACATCCCGCAGCGCGTAGGCGACGACGGCGGCCATGCCCGTCTCGGACAGGCCCTCGCCACGCCGCTCGGGCGCCACCCAGACCCCCTGGATCTGGCAGGCGTAGGGGGTGGCGGCGCCGATCTCGGCCTTGAAGACGACCTGGCCGTCCTCGATGTGCGCGAAGGAGCGGCCCGAGCTGACGAGTTCGGCCACGCGGGCCTGGTAGACGAGGCCGCCGTCACCGGCGAGCGGGGAGATGCCGACCTCTTCGGTGAACATGGCCACGCAGGCGGGCAGGACGATGTCCATCTCGTCCTTGGTCACGCGGCGCACCAGCGGGTCGGGCTCGATGTCGCGCGGCACGCGGTCGGTGATCATCAGCGGCTGGTTGGCGCGCACCTCGCGCGCCGGGCCCCAGTACGGTTCGAGGGCGGCCCACAGGGCCGTCGTGGGGCCTACGGGGCCGACGATGGAGGAGCAGCGCCTGCCCTGGCGCCGGGCGCGCTCGGCGAAGGCGCTCACGGCCTCGGGGCCCGCGCACAGGGGGACGAGGTTGGCTCCGGCGTAGCAGAGGGACTCCAGGCGCCCGTCCTGGTACCAGCCCCACATCTCCCCGCCCAGGCGCCACGGGTCGAGCCCGGAGACCTGGACGCGGGCCGTGACGAAGGCGTTGTTGACCGGCTCCCTGCGCAGCACGGCCAGCGCGTCCTGGAGCTCGGCCGGTTCAACGACCTTGGTGGAGGTGGTGGTCAACAACGTCTCGGTGCCTCACCGTACGGCCCGTGGGCAAGAGGGAACGATCTCTCGCACTGTACCTCTGCCCATGGCCCGGCCGCCGCCGTGCGTCCGGATCGGCCGCGCGACGGCGCTTCGGGGTGGTGGAGCGCGAAGGGACGGTGCGGGATCAGTCGGCGGTGGTGACGACCGGCTCGCCGGAGGCGACGCCTTCCTTCTCCATCTGCTCGGCGATCTTCATCGCCTCGTCGATGAGCGTCTCGACGATCTTGGACTCGGGGACGGTCTTGATGACCTCGCCCTTCACGAAGATCTGGCCCTTGCCGTTGCCGGAGGCGACACCCAGGTCGGCCTCACGGGCCTCACCGGGACCGTTGACGACACAGCCCATGACGGCCACGCGCAGCGGAACGTCCATGCCCTCCAGGCCCGCGGTGACCTCGTCGGCGAGCTTGTAGACGTCCACCTGGGCCCGGCCGCAGGAGGGGCAGGAGACGATCTCCAGGCCGCGCTGGCGCAGGCCGAGGGACTCCAGGATCTGGATGCCGACCTTGACCTCCTCGGCGGGCGGCGCGGACAGCGAGACCCGGATGGTGTCGCCGATGCCCTCGCTGAGCAGGGCGCCGAAGGCGACGGCCGACTTGATCGTGCCCTGGAAGGAGGGGCCCGCCTCGGTGACGCCGAGGTGCAGCGGGTAGTCGCACTGGGCGGCGAGCCGGCGGTAGGCGTTGACCATCACGACCGGGTCGTTGTGCTTGACCGAGATCTTGATGTCGCGGAAGCCGTGCTCCTCGAAGAGTGAGCACTCCCACAGCGCGGATTCGGCCAGCGCCTCGGGGGTGGCCTTGCCGTACTTCTGGAGGAGCCGCTTGTCGAGGGAGCCCGCGTTGACGCCGATGCGGATCGGGGTGCCGGCCGCGGAGGCGGCGTCGGCGATCTCCTTGACCTTGTCGTCGAACTGCTTGATGTTGCCGGGGTTGACGCGGACGGCGGCGCAGCCCGCGTCGATGGCCTGGAAGACGTACTTCGGCTGGAAGTGGATGTCCGCGATCACCGGGATCTGGGACTTCCGGGCGATCGTGGCGAGGGCGTCGGCGTCGTCCTGTGTGGGGCACGCCACACGCACGATCTGGCAGCCGGACGCCGTCAGCTCCGCGATCTGCTGAAGCGTCGAGCCGATGTCCGAGGTGCGGGTCGTGGTCATCGACTGCACGGACACCGGCGCGTCTCCGCCCACGGCGACCTGTCCGACCTGGATCTTCCGGCTGACCCTGCGGTCGGCGAGCTTGGCGGGAACGTCCGGCATTCCGAGCGAAATCGCTGTCATCAGCGTGCAACCCCAACGGTGTGGTTCAAGTCCCGGGTTCGACGGGCTCCAGGCCCCGAGATTACGGCACCCGCTCCGCATCGAGCACATCCCTACCGGGAAGCAACAGCAAAGTGTGACGTCCGCACACGAAACGTACGGACGTCACACGAGCCGGGCTAGCCGGTGAGTCTCACCGGATTCACCACGTCGGCGACCAGGACCAGCAGGGTGAAGCACAGGAAGATCCCGGCCACGACATACGCGACCGGCATCAGCTTGGCGACGTCGAAGGGACCGGGGTCGGGGCGCCGGAAGACCCGGGCGAACATCCTGCGTACGGACTCCCACAGCGCCCCCGCGATGTGCCCGCCGTCCAGCGGCAGCAGCGGCAGCATGTTGAACAGGAACAGGCTGAGGTTGAAGCCGGCGACCAGGAAGAGCATGGTCGCCACCCGCTGGCTGGGCGGGATGTCGAGCGAGAAGACCTCACCGCCGACCCGTGCGGCGCCCACGACGCCCATCGGGGAGTCCTGCTTGCGCTCCCCGCCGTCGAAGGCCGCGTTCCACAGGTCCGGCACCTTGCCCGGCAGGTCGATGAGCGCCTGGACGCCGTTGACCATCATGTCGCCCATCCGGTCCACGGCCTGCGGGAAGGACTGCTGCACGACGCCGCTGGCCGGGGTGAAGCCGAGGAATCCGGCCTTCACGTACTCGTCGGGGACGTAGCTGCCGCTGCCGTCGGACTTGGCGACCTTGTTCTCGATGAGGTTCGCGTGCAGCGTGCGGCGGGCGCCGTCGCGCTCGACCGTGATCGTGGCCGGGCCTGTCGTGTCGCGGATGTGCTGCTGAAGGCCGCTCCAGTCCTCCACGCGGCGGCCGTCGAAAGAGACGATCTTGTCGCCGGGCTTGATGCCCGCGGCCTTGGCCGGGGAGTCCTTGGCGTCGGAGGGACACTTGTCGGTCTGCGCCGAGGCGGGGATCACACACTTCGAGACGGAGGAGACGGTAGTCGTCTGGGTGTTCACCCCGAAGGTCATCAGCACCGTCAGGAAGATCACCACGGCCAGGATCAGGTTCATGAACGGCCCGGCGAACATCACGATGACGCGCTTCCACGGCTTGCGCGTGTAGAGCATCCGGTGCTCGTCGCCGGGCTTCAGCTCTTCGTACGCCGCCGCCCTGGCGTCCTCGATCATGCCGCGGAACGGCGAGGAGGAGCGCTGCCGCACGGTGCCGTCGTCCCCCGGCGGGAACATGCCGATCATCCGGATGTAGCCGCCCAGCGGGACCGCCTTGACGCCGTACTCGGTCTCGCCCTTGTGCTTGGACCAGATGGTGGGCCCGAATCCGACCATGAACTGCGGGACGCGGACACCGAACATCTTCGCTGTGGAGAAGTGCCCCAGCTCGTGCCAGGCGATGGAGAAGAGCAGGCCGACAACGAAGACGACTATGCCGAGGATGGTCATGAACGTCGTCATGCGCGGGCCTCCGCTGCTTTCGCCGACTGTGCGGCCAGTTCGCGGGCGCGCTCACGCGCCCAGGTCTCTGCGGCGAGGACATCGGACAGGGTCAGCCCGGTTCCACCCGGGGTGCCGTGCTCCTCGACCACAGCGGCAACCGTATCCACGATGCCGGTGAACGGCAGCCTTCCCGCGAGGAACGCCTCGACGCACTCCTCGTTCGCCGCGTTGAAGACGGCGGGGGCGGTGCCCCCCAGCGCGCCCACGTGGCAGGCCAGCGGCACGGAGGGGAAGGCGTCCTCATCCAGCGGGTAGAAGTCCCAGGACATGGCCTGGCCCCAGGGGAAGACCGGTCCCGCGTCCGGCACCCGCTCGGGCCAGCCCAGCCCCAGCGCGATCGGCAGCCGCATGTCGGGGGGCCCGCACTGGGCGAGCGTGGATCCGTCCACGAACTCCACCATCGAGTGGACCGCTGACTGCGGATGGACCACGACCTGGATGCGGTCGAAGGGGATGTCGTAGAGCAGGTGGGCCTCGATGACCTCCAGGCCCTTGTTCACCAGCGTGGCCGAGTTGACCGTGATGACCGGGCCCATGTCCCACGTGGGGTGCGCCAGCGCGTCCTTGGGGGTCACGTCGGCCAGCTCCGCCCTGGTGCGGCCCCGGAAAGGGCCGCCCGAGGCGGTGACCAGCAGCTTGCGCACCTCCGCTCGGGTGCCGCCCATGAGTGCCTGGAAGAGCGCCGAGTGCTCGGAGTCGACCGGAACGATCTGGCCCGGCTTGGCCAGGGCCCGCACCAGGGGGCCGCCGACGATCAGCGACTCCTTGTTGGCGAGCGCCAGCGTGCGGCCCGCCTCCAGGGCCGCCAGGGTCGGGGCGAGCCCGATGGAGCCGGTGATGCCGTTGAGCACGGTGTGGCAGGGGGAGGCGGCCAGCTCGGTCGCCGCCTCGCTGCCCGCCAGCACCTCCGGCGGTGGCTCCCCCGTCCCGTACACGGCGCGCAGTGCCTCGCGCAGCTCCTGCGCCTTGTCCTCACGGGCGACGGCGACGGTGCGGACGCCCAGCCGGTGCGCCTGCTCGGCCAGCAGCCCGACCCGGCCGCCGGACGCGGCCAGCGCGGTGACCCGGAAGCGGTCCGGATTGTTCAGCACGACGTCGACGGCCTGGGTGCCGATCGATCCCGTTGAGCCGAGGATCACGATGTCGCGCGGGGCACCTGCCTCCGGCGCGATGCCGGGATAGCGCAGATGCGGGTCAGCGAGGGAGTCGGTCATGCCTCCATTGTGTCCGCTCCCCGCGCGGGACCCGACAGCGCACTGACCGCGCACGGACGTGGGCGCCGTATCCCCCGCGTACCGCACGTTGCTGCCGGGGCGTCAGCGCCCCCTTCGGGCCGGTCCGGGGATCAGCGGACGCGGCGGTGGACGTTGTCCTTCCTGGAGGGGCCGGGGGTCGCGTCGGCGATCCAGGGGCCTTCGGTGGACGGGTCGACGATGCCTTCCTCCAGCCAGGTGTAGGAGCCGTCGAGAACCTCGCGTACGACCTTGTGGTCGAGGTCGTCGGTGTTGGTCCACAGGCGGGCGAACAGCTCGTCGACACGGATGCGGGACTGGCGGCAGAAGGCGTCGGCCAGCTGGTGGGCGGCGGTGCCGTCCGCGCCGTCGCGGCGCAGCTTCTCCGCGCGCACGCAGGCGGCGCTCATCGCGAACAGCTCCGCGCCGATGTCGACGATCCGGCCGAGGAAGCCCTGCTTGGTCTCCATGCGGCCCTGCCAGCGGGACATGGCGTAGAACGTGGAGCGGGCCAGCTTGCGGGCGGTGCGCTCTACGTGGCGCAGGTGCGGGGCGAGCGTCCCGAACTCCGCGAACGTACGGGGCAGCTGGCCGGGGCCCGCGACGAGTTTGGGCAGCCACTTCGCGTAGAAGGTGCCAGCGGCGACGGCTGCCTTGCGCTTGTCGGCGAGGGTCTTGTCCGGGTCGATGAGGTCGCCGGCGACGGACAGGTGCGCGTCGACGGCCTCGCGCGCGATCAGCAGGTGCATGATCTCGGTGGAGCCCTCGAAGATGCGGTTGATGCGCAGGTCGCGGAGCACCTGTTCGGCGGGGACGCCGCGCTCGCCCCGGGCCGCGAGGGACTCGGCCGTCTCGAAGCCCCGGCCACCGCGGATCTGCACCAGTTCGTCGGCCATCAGCCAGGCCATCTCGCTGCCGTACAGCTTGGCGAGCGCCGCCTCGATGCGGATGTCGTTGCGGTCCTCGTCCGCCATCTGCGAGGACAGATCGAGCACGGCCTCCAGCGCGAAGGTGGTGGCTGCGATGAAGGAGATCTTGCTGCCCACGGCCTCGTGCTCCGCGACGGGACGGCCCCACTGGACGCGCTCCTGCGACCACTCGCGGGCGATCTTCAGGCACCACTTGCCGGCGCCGACACAGGTGGCGGGGAGGGAGAGCCGGCCGGTGTTGAGCGTGGTGAGCGCGATCTTGAGGCCGGCGCCCTCGGGGCCGATGCGGTTGGCCGCGGGGACGCGGACCTGGTGGAAGCGGGTGACGCCGTTCTCCAGGCCGCGCAGGCCCATGAAGGCGTTGCGGTTCTCGACGGTGATGCCTTCGGCGTCCCCCTCGACGACGAAGGCGGTGATGCCGCCCTTGTGGCCCTCGGCCTGGCGCTCGTCGCTCTTGGGCACGCGGGCCATGACCACGAGGAGGTCGGCGACGACGCCGTTGGTGGTCCACAGCTTGACGCCGTCCAGGACGTAGTCGTCACCATCCGGTACCGCGCTGGTGGCCAGGCGCGCCGGGTCGGAGCCGACATCCGGTTCGGTCAGCAGGAACGCGGAGATGTCCGTACGGGCGCAGCGGGGCAGGAAGGCGTCCTTCTGTTCCTGGGTACCGAACAGCTTCACCGGCTGGGGTACGCCGATGGACTGGTGCGCCGAGAGCAGGGCGCCGACGGCGGGGCTCGCGGAGCTGACCAGGGCGAGCGCCTTGTTGTAGTAGACCTGGGTGAGGCCGAGGCCGCCGTACTCGGTGCCGACCTTCATGCCGAGCGCGCCCAGCTCCTTCAGCCCGCTGAGGACCTCGTCGGGGATGCGGGCCTCGCGCTCGACGAGGGCGCCGTCGACCTTCGCCTGGACGAACTCCCGCAGCTTGCCGAGGAATTCCTCGCCGCGCCTGATGTCCTCGGCCGCCGGTTCGGGATGGGGGTGGATGAGGTCGAGGCGGAAGCGGCCGAGGAACAGCTCCTTGGCGAAGCTGGGCTTGCGCCAGTCCTTCTCTCGGGCTGCCTCGGCGACTTCGCGTGCTTCGCGCTCGGAGACGGTCATCTCGCTCACCTCGTGGCGGTATGGGAGGAGGGTTCGCCGTGCGTGACGGTGACTACCGACGGGTGCTACTCGCTCGTATGTACCCGATTCATCCGGTGCGTACCAGACGCCGCGCACGAGAAAGGCCGGATGCGGTCCCTCCGGGGCGGGCCCGCGCGGGGCCCCGCCGGGCGCTCCGTGGCCGAGCGGCCGTTCCCCGCGGCGGCACCCTGCTCAAGCCCCCGCGTGGCCTCCGCCCGGGGTGACCAGGCCGGACTCGTACGCGAGGACGACGGCCTGGGCGCGGCTGCCCAGGCCGAGCTTGGCCATCGTGCGGTTGAGGTGGGTCTTGACGGTCGACTCGCTGATGACGAGGGCCTCGGCGATCTCCGGGTTGGACAGGCCACCGGCCACCAGCCGCAGCACATCCAGCTCCCGCCCGGTGAGGACTTCCAGGGTCTCGGGGGTGCGGGCCCCGGGCTCGGTGCGGGGCGCGTACGCCTCGATCAGGCGGCGGGTGACGCTGGGCGAGAAGAGCGTGTCGCCCTCGCAGACGGCGGCGATCGCGGCCAGCAGCCGCTGTGGCCCGGTGTCCTTGAGCAGGAAGCCGCAGGCCCCGGCGCGCAGCGCGGCGTACACGTACTCGTCCAGGTCGAAGGTGGTCAGCACCAGGACGCGGGGGCGCGGGTCGGTGACCGTCTCCAGGATGCGTTCGGTAGCGGTGATGCCGCTGGTGCCGGGCATCCGGATGTCCATGAGGACGACGTCGGGGCGGTGCTGTTCGGCGAGTTGGACGGCCTCGTCGCCGTCGGACGCCTCGCCCACGACCTCCATGCCCGGGGCCGCGCGCAGCAGCGCCGCCACACCCGCCCGGATGAGCACCTGGTCATCGACGACGAGCACTCTGGTCGGCACCGTGTCCCCCCTGCCTGTCAGGCGGGGAGGATCAGCCGTACCTCGAATCCGCCGCTCGCCCGTGGTCCGGCGTGGAGCCGGCCCCCGTAGATCCTGGCGCGCTCGCGCATCCCGATCAACCCGTGCCCGCCGGAGGGCAGTTGGTGGGCAGGGGCCTGACCGCTGCCGTCGTCGGTGACGGTCACGGTGAACTGGCGCGGCTCGTAGGCGACCGTCACCCGCGCCTGTGCGGGACAGGCGTGCTTGAGCACGTTGGTGAGCGCCTCCTGGACGACGCGGTAGGCGCACTGGCCTGCGCCGGGGGCCAGGACGCGCTGTTCGCCGGTGACGGTGAACAGCACCGGCACGCCCGCGCCGCGCACCCGTTCGGCCAGCGCGGGCAGCTGGTCGACGCCGGGGGCCGGGCCGAAGTCCGGCTCGCCGCCGGGGCCCCGTTCCAGCCCGCTGCCGCCGCCCGGGGACGTGTCGCCCGCGGGCCGCTGTCCTTCGGCGCCGCCCCCTTCGAGCCTGCCTCCGTCCAGCCTGCCCCCTTCGAGCCGGTCCCCGTCCTCGATGCGCAAGACCGCGAGCAGGCGGCGCAGTTCGGCCAGGGCCTCGCCGGAGGTGTCGGAGATGGTGCCCAGGGCGCCGCGCGCGGTCTGCGGGTCGGAGTCGAAGACGTATCCGGCCAGGCCCGCCTGCACGGAGATCACCGACATGTGGTGGGCGACGACATCGTGCAGCTCACGGGCGATGCGGACCCGCTCCTCGGCGACGGCCCGGCGCTCGGCGCCCGCGCGCTCCTTGCGCAACTGTTCGGCCAGCCGCGCCAGTTCGACGTTGCGCCGTGCCGCCTTCCGGGCGAGGTGGCCGAAGCCGCAGATGACGGTGGTGTACAGGACGCTCTGGCCGAGAACGGTGGCCCAGGAGCTCTCCTGGCCGGTGGTGCCCGCGAAGTTCCACAGCCCGGCGAGCAGCAGCGCGCAGAAGGCGGCCTCGCGCAGCGGGCGCATGGAGGCGACGGTGTAGAGCGCGAGGAGCGGGCCGAGGGTGTTGACGACGGGCCAGTAGTCGAGCGCGATGTAGACCGCCCACACGGCCAGCACACCGGTGCACAGCACCACGGGGGCCTTGCGGCGGGCGGCCAGGGGGAGGTTGACGACGCAGGTCAGCACCACGCCGGTGACATCCGGGCC
The DNA here is from genome assembly GCF_035917675.1 of Streptomyces sp. NBC_01775. Taxonomy (NCBI): domain Bacteria; kingdom Bacillati; phylum Actinomycetota; class Actinomycetes; order Kitasatosporales; family Streptomycetaceae; genus Streptomyces; species Streptomyces sp. NBC_01775. Next base: position 2,676,559 of record NZ_CP109104.1, read on the forward strand.
GTGCCAGCCCTGCGGCGTGCGGTCGTTGCCGAGCAGAAGGCTGACGGCAGTGATGGCCAGCGCGATGGCGCCGTCGTATGCCCGGGCCGGCACCCGCTCAGCCCCGCGGCGCAACTCGCCCCACACCGTCGCGCTCCCCATCGTCGCAGCGTAGCCACCCTTCCTCGGCGCCGGCATCCACCGCACGCGCTGTCCGGAGGGCGTCGGGGTCTACCGCGTGGGTATGACAGCCGGACGCGGCTACCGCAGAAGGACGGGTTCCACTTACACCCACACGCTGACGACCGGGCGCCGAGTGCCCGCGTACCTTCGATTTCCGGAAGCGCGTCACGCCCCGGAGCACGGGGGAGGGACCTGGCCGGGGGGCGGGTCCCAGGAAGGCGGCTCCAGGGCGTGGCGCAGCCCGCCGCCGGGCGCCGTTCCGGCACGGTCCCCGTGCCGGAACGGGGGCCGTCAAGTGGGCGGGAGTCGGGGCTCATCTCGCCCTCGGCGGCCCGGCAGGCGGGCGGGCGGGCGCGCCTACATCACGACACGGAAGTGCGTGGTCAGCCGCCGCTCGTCGTCGTAGACGTGGTAGGCGATCATGGGCGGCAGCTCGTAGTCGATCGGGCCGCTCTCCTCGCCCTCCCAGGGCATCTTGAGGGTCGAGACGACGCCCGGGGCCGCGACCAGCGGCAGCCCGGCGAAGGTGGTGACGGCCGGCGTGTGGCTGTGCCCGCACAGCAGCCCCGCCACGTGCGCGTGCCTGCCGACAACCTCCGCCAGGCGCTCCTCGCCGAACTGCCGGATGGGGTCGACGTACTGGCCGTGCAAGGGCACCGGAGGGTGGTGGAAGCAGACGAAGGCGGGCTTGTCGCGGGGCGCGCCGGCCAGCGCCTGGTCGAGCCAGGCGAGGGTGGCGTCGTCGAGGTAGCCGTGGCCCCTGCCGGGGACGCTGGAGTCGCACATCAAGAAGGTGGCGCCCAGCAGCTGGTGGGCCTGGTTGACCGGCGAGCGGTCGGAGACGTCGCCACCCAGGAGCTCGGCGCGGTAGGGGCCCCGCACGTCGTGGTTGCCGGGGCAGATCAAAGGCAGCACGCCGTACTCGGCGAACAGCTTTGCGGCCAGCGCGTATTCGGCCTCTTCGCCGTGGTCGGCGATGTCTCCGGTGAGCAGGACGGCGTCCAGGCTGCCGGGCAACGCGGCCAGGTAGGAGAGCACGCGCTCGGTGCGCTCACGGGCGCGTGAGCCGCCGTCCCCCTCCCTGTCCTGGCCGATGTGTATGTCGCTGATCTGCGCGAAGGCGAACATCCGGAGTGTCCTCGCTTGTCGTGGGGCGTCTGTTGTCGTGGTGCGTTCGGCCGGGTGCGTTCTGTCGGGTCGGGCGCGCCTGTCGGGATACGGGTCGGGCGTCGCGCCTGTCGGGATGCGTTCTGCCGGTGGGCGTTGAGCGGGCGGCGTCTGCCGGTGGGCGCGTTGGGCGGTTCGTCGTGGGGCGCGGCAGGACGGCCCTTCTCCGCCGGGTTCCTGCGTGGGCGGCGCTCAGTCCTTCCAATCGGCCGCGAAGGCGCGCGCGGGGTTGGCCACGAAGATCCGCCGCGCCAGGTCCTCGCCCAGCTCACGGGCCAGGCGGGGGCGCAGCACCCGCGTCACGTACGGCGCTCCTGTCTCGGCACGCGCCGCCGAGGAGACCGTGTCGCCGCCTACAAGCAGCTGCCCTGCGTGGCCCCGCTCCGCCAGCTCGGCGAAGCTGTCCAACAGCCTCCAGTCCGTGGCGTGGTGCGTACGCGAAGGACCGTCGAAAACCAGCCAGGCGCCCGCGCGCGCCGCCTCGCGCTGCATCCGGAGGTCGGGACACCGTCCCGGATGCCCCAGCAGGACGCTGCCCGGCGGCACTTCGTGCCGGGAGCACAGCAGGTCGAGCACCTCGGTGGCGCCCGTGCCCAGCTCCAGGTGTACGGCGATGGGGGCCCCGGTGGCGTGGTGGGCCTCGGCTGCGGCGCTCATGGCACGGCACGCGTGGGCGCCCAGTCCGTGGAAGTCACCGGCGACCTTGATCAGTCCGGCACGGGGCCCCTCGCCGCACACGGCGCCCCGCACACCGCGGGTCAGCTCCTCCACGAAGAGCGCGGCGGGGTCGGCGGGCGGGCCCTCGGGGTAGTGCACGGCCTGGTGCAGCCCGGTCGCCGCGATCACGTGCACACCGGTCCGGCGGGCCAGCTCCACGAGGGCACCCGCGCGCCGCCCCATGCCGTAGGGCGTCCACTGCACGAGGGCCTCTCCCCCGTGCTCGGCGAACCCGCGCAGCTGCCGCTCGGCCTCGTCGGTATCGGCCAGCTCCTGGCCGGGCAGCCGGGGACTGCGCAGGAAGAGGTGGTCGTGCGCGTCGCACACGCCCAACTCGGGCCCGGATATGTCGCGTCGGACCGTACGCACCCGCCCGGCCGGTGTGCCGCCTTCGCTCACGGGGCGGCCCCGAGCGCCGGGGCCGCCGCGCCGAGGGACAGACGCAGGATCTCGTACGTCTCCCCGGGCGCGTCCGCCGTCTCCCCCGGCACGTGCTCGCTCGGCGCTGAGGGCGTGCCCTCGCGCAGCAGGAAGCGCACCAGCTCCCAGCGGTACGGGTCCAACCCCAGCACGGCCGCGCCGATGCCCGGCCGACCGGCGACCTCGCGCAGTTCCGCCAGGGCCCGTTCGGTGCGCTCACCGACGTCCTCGCCCTCGCCGAGCGGGGTGATCCGGCGTTCGGCCGTGGTCAGCCGCGCGCCGTACGACGGACCTTCATGGCGGCCCAGGACATGCCAGGTGCGCACCGGGGGCCGGCCGAAGTCCGCGCTCAGACCGCGGAACCCCGGACCGCGCAGCATGCCGGTCAGCGCCGCGGACCGGTCCCAGAGGTAGAAGGGCGCGTACTCGTTCACGGAGGAACCGTTCTTGCCGCGCTCGCGGATGCCGTACACCTTGAAGGCCAGGCCCTCGGCGCCGTCGAGGAGATGACCTCTGGTGCGGACGCGATCCCGGATGATCTCCATGTCGTAGTCGGCGGGCAGCGTGATGTCGTACTGCATGGCGTGCATGATCAGCTCCTTGCCATGGGCCGGGCGCCTGCCGGCCCGCCGTCCGCCGCGTGGGAGTCCAGAAGCGCGATCAGCCCCTCGACCGCCTCCCGGAACGGGCCGGGGTTCCCCGCGGCACGGGCGAGGACGTAGCCGCCCTGGACGACGGCGAGGATGACGGCGGCGGTGCCGTGCGCGTCGAGCCCGGGTCTGAACTCGCCCCGCTCGCGGCCCTCTTCCAGCACGCGGGTGAGACGGCCGCGCAGCCAGGACAGCGTCTCCTCCACCGGAGCGCGCAGCGCGGGGTCGGCCACCACGTCGGGGTCCTGCGCGAGTCCGCCGATCCGGCAGCCGCGCAACACGTCGCGCTCGCGCCGCAGATAGGCACGTACGCGCTCCAGCGCCGCCCCGTCCCCCGCGAGATCCGCCTCGGCGCGCGCCCTCAGCTGCTCCGCGCTCCTGCGCACCGCCGCTCGCGCCAGGTCGGGCTTGCCGCCGAAGTGGTGGTACATGCTGCCCTGGCCCGCGCCGGCGCGCTGCTGGATGGCCCGCGGACTGGTGCCCACGTAACCGCGCTCCCACAGGAGGTCCTGTGTGGCCTCGATCAGCTTCCCGGCCGTGTCTCCGTCGCCCATACCCAGACTGTACATACTAGTAGGTACAGAATCCAGAGGTCCCGGCCCCGCCCACAAGGTCCCTCCCCCACAAGCCCGCTGCCGGGCACCCCGAAGGGCACCCGGCAGCGGTGGCGGCATCGCCGATGTTGGTGGTCGTCAGCGAGGGAGACCCGAAAGAGTCACAGGTCGAGGCCGGTGAGGACCATGACGCGCTCGTAGGTGTAGTCCTCCATCGCGAACCGGACGCCCTCGCGGCCGACGCCCGACTCCTTGACCCCGCCGTACGGCATCTGGTCCGCGCGGTAGGAGGGGACGTCGCCGACGATCAGGCCGCCCACCTCCAGGGCGCGGTGCGCGCGGAAGGCGGTCTGCACGTCGTGGGTGAACAGTCCCGCCTGGAGGCCGTACTTGGAGGAGTTGACCGCCTCGAAGGCGGCTTCCTCGCTGTCCACCTTGGTGAAGGACATGACCGGCCCGAAGACCTCCTCGCAGCCGATCTGGGTGTCGGCGGGCACGTTCTCCAAGACCGTCGGGGCGACCGTCGCGCCCTCGCGCTTGCCGCCCGTGAGCAGCTTCGCGCCACGGGAGACGGCCTCCTCGACCCAGGACTCGACGCGCTTGGCGGCGTCCTCGCTGACGAGGGGGCCGACGTCGGTCTCGTCGTCGGAGGGGTCGCCGGTCCGCAGTGCCTCGACCGCCGCGACGACCTTCGGGACCAGCCGGTCGTAGACCGAGGCGTCGGCCACCACGCGCTGCACGGAGATGCAGGACTGGCCCGCCTGGTAGTTGGAGAAGGTGGCGATGCGCTGGGCCGCCCAGTCCAGGTCGGCCTCGGAGGAGTAGTCGGCGAGCACGACGGCCGCGCCGTTGCCGCCCAGCTCCAGGGTGACGCGCTTGCGCGGCGCCGAGTCGAGGATGGACCAGCCGACCGGCGCCGAGCCGGTGAAGGAGATGATCGGCAGCCGCTCGTCCTGGACCAGGCCGGGCATCTGGTCGTTCGGCACCGGAAGCACCGACCAGGAGCCGGCCGGAAGGTCCGTCTCGGCCAGCAGCTCGCCCAGCAGCAGGCCCGACAGCGGGGTGGCGGGCGCGGGCTTGAGGAGGATCGGGGTGCCGACCGCGATGGCCGGGGCGACCTTGTGCGCGCACAGGTTGAGCGGGAAGTTGAACGGCGCGATGCCGAGCACCGGGCCGTAGGGGAAGCGGCGGGTGTAGGCCAGGCGGCCGGTGCCGCCCGCGTCCGAGTCCAGCCGCTGGGCCTCGCCGCCGTTGAACCGGCGCGCCTCCTCGGCCGCCCACCGGAAGACGGAGATACAGCGGCCGACCTCGCCACGCGCCCACTTCATGGGCTTGCCGTTCTCCGCCGAGATCAGCTCGGCGATCTCCTGGGTGCGCTCGACGAGGCGGGTCACGACATGGTCGAGAGCGGCGGCCCGTACGTGCGCGGGGGTGGCGGAGAACTCTCCGGCCACCGCAGCCGCCGCGGCCACAGCCTCCTCCACCTGGTCCGCCGTGGGGATGCTGACACTGCCGACGTGCCTGCCGTCCCAGGGCGAGGTGACATCGAGCGTGCTGTCGCCGGTGGCCTTGCGGCCGGCGAGCCAGAATGCGTGAGGGGAAGTCGCTGTCGTCACTGCGGATCGCCTTCCGGAAGGGGGGAGGTTGGCTCACTCCGAGAGTGTGGGTCCACCGTAGGGCGTGCGGGCCCGGCCGCTTCTTGTCCGCTGCGTAGCATCTGACGGGTAGGGTGCTACGGATTGGCTCTTTACGCGCTTCCCCGGACTGTCTTGGGGCCGTGAGCTGGGACTTCGAGGCGGCTGGAGCTTCGGGCTCCGGGTCAGCCGGGCTCCGGCCGGCTGGGGATTCCGGTCCGCTGGGATTCCGGTCCGCTGGGGATTCCGGTCGGCTGGGGCTTTGGGCTTCGGGTCAGCTGGTGGCTTTGAGGGCCAGCCACAGCTCCATGCGCACGTCCGGGTCGTCCAGGGAGCGGCCGAGGATCTCCTCCACCCGGCGCATGCGGTAGCGCAACGTGTGCCGGTGCACGCCCAGTTCGGCGGCGGCGGCGTCCCACTGGCCGTGCCGGGACAGCCAGGCGCGCAGCGAGGCGACCAGGTCGCCCCGGCCGTTGGCGTCGTGCTCGCGCAGCGCGCGCAGCAGCCCGTCGGCGAACGCGCGGACGGCGTCGTCGGCGAGCAGCGGCAGCACCGAACCGGCCGCCACATCCTCGTGCTCCACCAGCGGTACGCCACGGCGCCGGGCGACGGAGAGGGCCTGGTCGGCCTGCTTGAAGGCGACGGCCGCCGCCGGGAGGCCGATGGGGGCCGAGACGCCGATGGCCAGCCCCTCCTCCCCCGCCCCGCTGCCGCGCCGTCCCGGCTGGGCCAGCGGGTTGGTGGCCGCGAACTCGCCGCAGGCCGCGACCGCCGCGCCGCCGTCCGACGCCAGGACGACCAGCCGCGCCCCGTCGGGAACCACGAGCACGGCCTCACCGTTGCGCGCCGCCGCCGTCTCCATGGCGTCGGACAGCTCCTCCAGCGGCCACACGGCCCTGCCGGGGGCGCCGCCGTCCGCGGGATCGGTCTGCGGGCCGCTGCCGGAGCCGACGACCACGCCGGCGGTGGCGCGGGACTCGTCACCGGAGCCGGAACCTGAACTGGAGGCGGAGCCGGGCCCGGGGCTCTGTCTGGAGGCCGATCCGCCTCTGCTGCCGGACGCGGCGCCGGGCCGGGAGCCGACCGCGGCCCCCGACTGATCGATGGTGCTCCCGGACTCCGGGGCGGGGGCGGCGGAGCCGGTCCAGGCAGCGGACCCGGACTTGGACGCGGAGCCGGACTGGGACGCGGAGCCGGTCCGGGTCCGCGCCGCGTGGGTGGCCAGCACGCTCTCCTGCGCGACCCGCACGGCGGCACCCGAGGCGGGCTCGGCCACGATCACCCGCATCGGCGCGTCCAGCAGCCCTCCGTAGAGCTGACCGGAGACCGCCCGCGCGTGATCGCCCTCCCCCACCAGCAGCATCTTCAAGACCGCCGCGCCCAGCCTCTGTTCCGCCTCCTGGAGGGCGCGCGAACGCTCCGTCGTCAAGGTGAGCAGGGCGATCGCGGAGTGCACGGCGTAGCGCTCGGCAGTGCCCAGCGGAGCCGCCGTCCCCACGGCGAGCACCGCCTTGGCGCGCCTGCCGCTGCCCACCGATTGCAGCTCGACGCGGTCATCGCCGCTGTCCGACTCGCTGACCAGGGCGCTGGCCGGCGTAGGCCGGTCCCGCAGCCGGACGGCGTCGCCGATGAAGCGGGAGGCGCGGCGCACCGCCCAGGACGGCGCGGTGGCGACGACGGCACCGGAGGCGTCGTAGAGCGCGGCCCAGCCGTCCACCTGCGAGGCGAGCCGCGCCAGCAGCGCCGCCGGGCCCTCGCGGGAGAGCGCGGCGCGGGTCATTTCGCGCTGCGCGTCGAAGCCCGCCGTCACCGCGCGGTATTGCTCGGCGGCGATGGCCGCGGAGACCGCCTTGCTGATCGCGATGAAGGGGGTGCGTCTGGGCACCTCCAGCAGCGGCAGGCCGGCGCTCTCGCAGGCGTCGGTCAGCGCCTTCGGCACCCCTTCGTAGTTGACCCCCGCGGCGAAACCGAGCCCGACCACGTCCTTGCCGACCAGCTTGTCCACGTAGGCGTGCATGGCCTCCGGGTCGGCGGCGTCCAGCTTGAGTCCCGTGAAGAGGATCAGCTCGCCGCCGTCCATGTACGGCGTGGGGTCGGCCAGCTCACTGGCGTGCGCCCACCGCACAGGCACGTCCAGCCGATCGTGCCCCGCGAGCACGGAGAGCCGGAGTGCGGAGTGCTGAACGAGCGTGGCAAGAGTCGGTGGCATAACGCACCTCACCGTACAGGCGTCCTGCCGAATTCGGTCATTCGGCCATTCTCCCGGTCACTCCCCCAACTTTGTGAGGATGGGAGGCGTACGCTCACCGCGCACCGTAGTCAGAGAAAGCACCAGATGCTCGGGCTGCAACTCGTTGGCCAGGTCGGATGCCGACCAGCGCTCCCGCTGCTCACTACGCACCGTGACCGACTCGGCTGTGACGTGCTTGCCGGTGGCCAGCCGCCGCACGGCGTGCAGGACGCGGGTGAACGGCTCGTCGGAGACCAGCTGGCGGTTGGTGACCGTACGGGTCTGCACCCACTCGGTGCCCCACACCTCGGCGAACCGTTCGGCGTCCCACGGGGTGACCCCGGCGCACACCATCCGGCAGCCGACCGCGCCCAGCAGCGGGCCGCGCAGCGGCTCGGGAACGTCGTCCAGCGCACGCAGGGTCAGCAGCACCCCCGCGTGCGCCGAACGCAGCCGCTGGAGCCCGCGCAGCGCCTGAGGGGTCACCGTCTGGGCCGCGTCGTCCAGCACCAGGCAGGCGAACAGCGACTGATCCCCCCGGGCGACCGCGCACTCGGTGAACTGCGCAAGGATCAGCCGCGCCAGGATCCGGGACGCCTCCGCGTGTCCCCGCTCGGGCAGGTCGATCCGCACCCGCAGGGGGTGCTCCAGGGCGCGCGGGGAGAAGGTCCGCCGTCCATCGGCGCGGGCTACGCCCTCGGACTGCTCGGGCTGGAAGAAGTCGGCGAAGGCCGGACGGTCGAGCAGCGCTATCCGGTCCGCCAGCAGCGCCGCGAGATCGCCCGCGCGCCCGGACTGACGCTCGAAAGCGTCGAGTTCGCGCAGCTGGGCGCCCTGGTTCGCCGCGCGCAGCTCCTGGCGCAGCCCGTCGAGCGCCACCGCACCTCCGTCCAGCAGCTCGCGCAGTTCCGGGACGGCGGGGAAGCGGCCGTGCACGGCGGCGAACGGGCCGATGAGCTGCGCCAGCGAGGTGGCGGCCCGCCTGCTGTCGCCGCCGGGGAGGGTGGCGGTCAGGTCGCCGACCAGCGCTTCGGCGAGCATCCCCGCCGCCTCGTCCGGGTCGGTCGTCCCGCCGTAGAGATCGAGGTCGTGGGTGGAGTCGGGGTGGCCGATACGGATGACAAGGTCGAAGGACTGATCGGGCACGAACTGCGCCCCCGCCGGACTCACCGCGATCACCGCCGCCTGACCCGCCAGCGCCTGGAGGCAGAGCGACTCCACGACGGGGCGCGCGAGCCTGCTGGTCTTGCCGGTGCCCGGCGGCCCGACCGCCAGGGCCGAGGTGCCCAGCAGCGAGGGGTCGAGCGCGACCCCGGCGCCCCGGTACTCGTGCGGGTTGCGCTCGACATCGGGTGCGGTGCCGATGCGGACCTGCCGCAGGGAGAGGTCGTGCCGGGCGGCTCGCAGGGGCAGATCGCGCGCCCCCGAGGGGTGGCCGCACGCCTCGGACCCGCGAGCGAGCACGCTGTCGGTGAACGCCTTGAGCCGCTGCGGCTTGGCGCGTACGGACTGCCAGGCCCGGTCGATGCGGGCGTGGTCGACGTCCGTCATCCGGCCCGCCCGCACCTCGTCCGCCAGCCGGTCCGCCGCCTCGCTCGCGCCGCCCCCGCGCAACTCGGGCCACTCGACCGGGTCGAGGTGCGGCGGCGGCTGCGGTACGGGGGCCACGGGCAGGTCCGGCGTGACTCCGCCCTGCCTCCGGCCTCCCTCCCCACGCAGCCGCGCGAGGGCCCGGCGGCCCAGCTCGTCCCAGCGGCCGATGCGGCCGAAGAAGACAACGAGCGACACGAACACGACGGCGTAGTAGCCGTTGGCGATGTATGAACGCGCTTCTGTGCCCACGGAGTCAGGGGTCATGGCGTACAGCGGCCAGAGCCAGAAGCTGCCCAGATACCCGTTCCACAGCAGCGACCAGAGCAGCCAGCCGATGAGGAAGGCGACGAGCGCCCCGCTGATGAGCTGGCGCGCGGGAATGCGGTCGGGGTCCTCGGGCCGGCGGGGCTCGTAGCCGCAGCGCCAGACGCCGGGCAGCGCCTCGGGGCGGGGCAGCCGCAGCCAGTCGGCCAGCGGCGGGCCGGAGACCGGCGCCCCGGCGGGCCTCGGCGGTGGCCCGGCGGACGGCGGCCCGGACGGAGGCGGCACGGCTGCCGGGGAGTGGCGCGGCACGGCGGCCGACGGTGGCGAGGCCGGGCGCGCGGGGGCGGCGGGGACGCCGTTGCCGCCGGGCTCGGGCGAGGTCTCCCCCCAGGCGTGCCCGGAGTCGTACGCGCCGTCGCCCGTGCCCTGCTTCCGGTGGGGAAGCCCCATGTCCATGTGCTGCCTCTGCTCCCTGACGCCCCGACGCACCGGCCCGGCGAGGCCGACGCACTCCTGTCCCAATCTAGCGGCCGACCACCACAGTTGGACTACGGCCGTGAGCCCGTCCCGCCCTGCCGTGACCGCACCTGTCCCCATACGTGCCCGGCCCCGCCGCGAACCACGGGTGACGCTATGTCCGTGACGGCCAACACGCGCTCCGCACTTCTCCGGAGCGGCGCATGTGTCGGCCCCCGGGGTGCCCCTAGCCTGCGAAGTGCCAGACCCCCGTTCCTCCCGAGGAGTGCGCTATGACCGCAATGACGGAACTGTCCGGAGGCCCCACCCTCCCCCAGGAGCGGCGCGTCGTCACCGCCATCCCCGGGCCCAAGTCGCAGGAGCTGATGGCCCGCAAGCAGGCCACGGTCGCCAACGGCATCGGCACGGTGATGCCCGTCTTCGCGCGGCGCGCGGGCGGCGGAGTGCTGGAGGACGTGGACGGCAACTCGTTCATCGACTTCGGCTCCGGCATCGCCGTGGCCTCGGTGGGCAACAGCGCCGAGGCCGTGGTCCGCCGGGCGACCCAGCAGCTCGGCGACTTCACGCACACCTGCATGATGGTCACGCCTTACGAGCCGTACGTCGAGGTCTGTGAGGAGCTGGCCAAGGTCACCCCTGGCGACCACGCGAAGAAGAGCGTGCTGTTCAACTCCGGCGCGGAGGCCGTCGAGAACGCCGTCAAGATCGCGCGGGCGCACACCGGCCGCCAGGCCATCGTCGTCTTCGACCACGGCTACCACGGCCGCACCAACCTGACGATGGCGCTCACCTCCAAGAACATGCCGTACAAGCACAGCTTCGGCCCGTTCGCGCCCGAGGTCTACCGCGTGCCGGTCGCCTACCCCTACCGCTGGCTGACCGGCCCCGAGAACTGCGCCGAGGAGGCGGCGGCCCAGGCCATCGACCAGATCACCAAGCAGATCGGCCCGGACAACGTCGCGGCCATCCTGATCGAACCGGTGCTCGGCGAGGGCGGGTTCATCGTCCCGGCAGAGGGCTTCCTGCCGCGTCTCCAGCAGTTCGCGCGGGACAACGGCATCGTCTTCGTCGCCGACGAGATCCAGTCCGGCTTCTGCCGCACCGGCCAGTGGTTCGCGTGCGAGGACGAGGGCATCGTCCCGGACCTGATCACCACGGCGAAGGGCATCGCGGGCGGCCTGCCGCTCGCCGCCGTCACCGGCCGGGCCGACATCATGGACGCCGCCCACAGCGGCGGCCTCGGGGGCACCTACGGCGGCAACCCGGTCGCCTGTGCCGCCGCGCTCGGCGCGATCGAGACGATGCGCGAGCAGGACCTGCCCGCCAAGGCGCGGCGCATCGAGGAGGTCATGAAGCCGCGCCTGGAGAAGCTGGCGGCGCAGTCCGACGTCATCGGCGATGTGCGCGGACGGGGCGCCATGCTCGCCCTCGAACTGGTCAAGCCCGGCGGCAAGGAGCCCAACCCGGAGGCCACCGCCGCGCTCGCCAAGGCCTGCCACCAGCAGGGCCTGCTCGTGCTGACGACCGGCACCTACAGCAACGTCGTCCGCTTCCTGCCGCCCCTGGTGATCAGCGAGGAGCTGCTCAACGAGGGTCTGGACATCCTGGAGGACGCGCTCTCCGGTCTGTGAGCGACAGCCGGCAGGTGCGGCGGGCGGGCCGGCCGTGCCGGACCGTGCGGGGTGCGGGCGTTCGGTCGCCCGCACCCCGCGCGCAGGAGATGTGGGGGATGACGGTGGCGGGAGCGGTACCCGTGAAGAATCTGTGCGGGGGCGATGTCCGCTGCGTAGACCGACTGTCCGGCGCTGTTGTCCTGCCGTACGGTTTCCGCAGATGCCGGGATGTACGGGGGATCGCCCCCGGAATTCCGGTCCGAGCCCGTCACTCCCCTGGACAGGCCCGGTCGTGCCCTCGCGCACGCTCCACGGCGATCGGTTGACAGCGTGTCCCATACCCCCCGGGGCCCGCGGAAACCCGGTCGCCCCGGCCGCCCCGGAACTCTCCCCCCTGTTCCCGGGCGGCCGACCATGTTTGCGGGGGTCCCCGGTCTGGCAGCCACGCTTCTGTGCGCCATCGCCTTCGCGCTGTTCACCTGGCAGGTGCTCGCGAACGGACCATTGCGCCGCTGGGACGAGGCAGCGGGTGACGCCCTGCGGGCCGCGCCGCCGCCCCGCGAAGCCGCCGAACTCCTCGCCGATCTCGGCAATCTGTCCGTCGCCCTTCCCCTGCTTGCCTTGGCCATGGCGCTGACGCTCCGGCACAGCCGTGGCCGCGACTGGTGGCCGGTTCTGTGCTACGCCCTCGCCATGGGCGTCATGGCCCCGTCCGTCACCGGTCTGAAGGCGTGGGTCGACAGGACGGGGCCCCTGGGTGGCGGCGGCTTCTTCCCCTCGGGCCACGCCGCCACGACGGCTGTCGCCCTCGGGGCCGCGGCCCTGCTGCTCACCGGCCGGCTCCCCGCCCTCGCCGTACGCGCCGTATGGGCCGCCGCCGCGATCCTGACGGTGGGCAACGGGCTGGGGCTCGTATGGCGCGGGTATCACTGGCCGCTGGATGTGGCGGCGAGCTGGTGTCTCGGGGTGCTGCTGCTGGCGGCGGCCGACGCAGCCGCCCGCCGTGGCTCCCCGCTGTCCGGCCGGGGTCTCATCCGTCGTTGAACCCCCTCGCACCGCCGTCGTCCTCGTGGCCGGCGATCCGTGCGGCGGCCTCGTGCAGGGCCATTTCCACCACCACCGGGTCGTTGAGCGTGCCCCGTCCGTCAGGGGGAACGAGCCAGCGGGTGCCCCCCGTGGCCCGCCCCGGGTACGGCACGACGACCCAGGTGCCCTGCCCGGCACAGCGCACGCCGGTGCCCAGCCAGCGGGAGGCCGTGCCGGGCGGAACGAAGAAGCCGACGCGGGAGTCGCCGAAGTCCGCGAGGACGGGCCCCGGCTGGTCCAGACAGCCGGTGAGCACGTCCAGCGCGGGGTGTCCGAGTGCGGAGCTGACGATCAGGACGTCCCACAGCCGCCCGGCGGGCAGCAGGGTGACCCCCAGCGGATTGCTTTCCCACGCCCGTCGGCAGGCCGCCGGGTCCGGAGCGGCCGACGCCAGCCACTCCACAGCGCCTTGGGGCCCCGCCCTGCCACTCATGTCTCAGCCTTTCCTCGTGACTGCGTACGCCATCACGAGGGAGAGCCGGCCGGTGCGGAATCCTTACAGCACTTCGCCGGGGTTTCTCCGCGAGACTTCGCCCGGTTCTTCCGTGAGACTTCGCCGGGGTTCTCCGCGAGCCCGTCCGGCAGGGGACCGGCGCCGAGCCCGGCCTCAGCTGTCGAAGCCCATACCCACCTTGTCCATCGCCTTCAGCCACAGGTTGCGGCGTCCGCCCCCGGCGTCGGAGCGGGCCAGCGACCACTGGGTGAGGCCGATGCCCGCCCAGCGCGCCGGCTCGGGCGGGAAGGGCAGCGGCTTCTTGCGCACCATCTCCAGCCCGGTGCGCTCCGTACGCTCCCCCGCCAGCAGGTCGAGCATCACCTCGGCCCCGAAGCGGGTGGCGCCCACGCCGAGTCCGGTGTAGCCCGCCGCGTAGCTGACGCGGCCGTCCATGGCCGTGCCGAAGAACGGGGAGAAGCGCGAGCAGGTGTCGATGACGCCGCCCCAGCGGTGCGAGAAGCGGAGCCCTTCGAGCTGGGGGAAGCAGCGGAAGAAATGGCGGGCGAGCGTGGCGAAGGTCTCCGGCCGCTGGTGGTAGTCGCGGGAGACGCGGCTGCCGTAGTGGTACAGCACGTCGTAGCCGCCCCACAGGACGCGGTTGTCGGCGGTGACGCGGAAGTAGTGGAAGTGGTTGGCGCTGTCGCTGAGGCCCTGGCGGCCCTGCCAGCCGATGGCGGCCAGCTGCCGCTCGCTGAGCGGTTCGGTCATCAGCGCGTAGTCGTAGACCGGGACGATGTACGGGCGTACGCGGCGCAGCAGCGAGGGGAAGGCGTTGGTGCCGAGCGCGATGTGGCGGGCTCGGACCCGGCCGTAGGGGGTGGCGATGGCGACCTCGCCGCCGCGGGCGCCGATGCGGGTGGCCGGGGTGTGCTCGTAGAGGCGGACGCCGGCGCGCTCGCAGGCCCGCTTGAGGCCCCAGGCCAGGCGGGCGGGGTTGACCATGGCGACGCCGGCGCGGTCCCACAGCCCGGCCAGGAAGGTGGGCGAGTCGGCCTGGGCGCGCACCTCGTCGCGGTCCAGCAGGGTGAGTTCGTCCCCCAGGCCCAGCGCGTCCGCCTGTTCGGCCTGCTCTCGGAGTTCGGCCACCTGGTGCGGCTCGGTGGCCACGACGATCTCGCCGGTGCGCTCGAAGTCGCAGTCGAGGTCGTAGCGGTCGACGGCCTCCTCGATGGCGTCGAGGTTGCGCAGGCCCAGCCGCTCCAGCTGGACGATCTCCTCGGGCCAGCGGGCGAGTCCGTTGCCGAAGCCGTGGGTGAGGGAGGCGGCGCAGAACCCTCCGTTGCGGCCGGAGGCGGCCCAGCCGACCTCGTCGCCCTCGACGAGCACGACGTCCCGGGCGGGGTCGCGCTCCTTGGCGAGTAGCGCGGTCCACAGGCCGCTGTAGCCGCCGCCGACGACGAGCAGGTCGCAGTGCTCGTCGCCGATGAGCGCCGGGCGGGCCTCGGGGCGGTGTGCGGGATCGTCCAGCCAGAAGGGGGTGGGCCGGGCGTCGGCGAGGGAGCGGAGGGCAGCGTCGGAGGCTACGGCATCGCTCACGGTTATCGGCTCCTTGTTGGTTCCCGTACGGGTGTTCTCGCGGGCCGGGCCCCGGGATCCGGCCTCGGCTGCGGCGTGAGCGGGGTGCGGGCCCCGAGGTGCGGGCCCCGAGGTGCGGGCCTCGGGCGCGGCCCGCCACGTCAGGTCTTCCCGCCCGCTCAGGTCTCCCGCCTGCTCAGGTCTTCTTACGGCGGTTCGAGATGATCTGTCCGCCGAGCACGATCGCGATCGCGAGGACGAACATCGCCGAGCCGATCACATTGACCTGTACCGGCACCCCCCGCTGCGCCGCTCCCCACACGAACATGGGGAAGGTCACCGTGGAGGGGCCCGCGTTGAACTGGGTGATGATGAAGTCGTCGAAGGAGAGCGCGAAACTCAGCATCGCGCCTGCCGCGATCCCCGGCGCGGCGAGCGGGAGCGTGACCCGCCAGAAGGTCTGGAAGGGCCCCGCGTACAGATCGCGCGCCGCCTCTTCCAGCCTCGGGTCCATGCTCATGACCCGCGCCTTGACCGCGACCACGACAAAGCTCAGACAGAACATGACGTGCGCGATCAGAATCGTCATGAAGCCGAAGCTCACCCGCATGTTGAGGAAGAGCGTGCCGAGCGAGGCGGCCATGACGACCTCGGGCATGGCCATCGGCAGGAAGATCAGCGCGTTGGTGGTGCTCTTGCCCCGGAAGCGGTAGCGGGCCAGCGCGAAGGCGGCGAACGTGCCGAAGGCGGTGGCGATGAGCGTCGCCAGCACGGCGATCTGGAGGCTGAGCCCCAGCGAGCCGCACATGTCGGCGACACCGCAGGGGTCGGTCCACGCGTCGGTGGAGAACGTGCGCCAGGCGTAGTTGAAGCGGCCGGCTGGCTTGTTGAACGAGAACAGCAGGACGACGAGGTTGGGCAGCAGCAGATACGCCAGCGCCGCGCAGCCGGCCAGGACGACGGCGTTCTTGCGCAGCCGGCGCAGCAGCGCGGCCAGGGCCGGTGGCGGGGAAGAGGCGCGAGTGGAGGCGGAAGCGGGAGTGGAGGGCATCAGACCAGCTCCTCCGTCCCGGCCTTGCGCATATAGACGCTCACCATGATCAGAATGAGTGCCATCAGGATGAAGGACATCGCCGCCGCCGTCGGGTAGTCGAGGACGTTGAGGAACTGCTTCTGGATGGCGTTGCCGACCATCTGTTCGCTGGGAGAGCCCAGGAGCTGCGCGTTGATGTAGTCACCGGATGCCGGGATGAAAGTGAGCAGCGTCCCGGCCACGACGCCCGGCAACGACAGCGGGAAGGTCACCTTCCGGAAGGTCGTCGAGGGTTTGGCGTACAGGTCACGTGCCGCCTCGTGCAGCGAGGTGTCGATCCGCTCCAGGGAGCTGTAGAGCGGAAGGATCATGAACGGCAGGAAGTTGTACGTCAGTCCGCACACCACGGCCAGCGGGGTGGCGAGCACCCGTTCGTCACCGGTCAGGCCCAGCCAACTCGTCACATCCAGGATGTGCAGGGAGCTGAGGGCGCCGACGACGGGGCCGCCGTCGGACAGGATCGTCTTCCAGGCCAGGGTGCGGATGAGGAAACTGGTGAAGAACGGCGCGATCACCATCACCAGTACCAGATTGCGCCAGCGCCCCGCCCTGAAGGCGATCATGTAGGCGAGCGGGTAGCCGATCAGCAGGCACAGGATTGTCGCGGAGGCCGCGTAGAGGAACGAGCGGAGGAAGTGTTCGCCGTAGGTGCTGAGCGCGTCGGTGTAGTTCGAGAACTGCCAGGTGACCCGGAAGCCGTCCTCCAGCGAGCCGCTCTGCACGGACGTGGACGCCTGGTAGAAGAGCGGCGCCACGAAGAAGACGGCGAGCCACAGACCGGCGGGCAGCAGCAGCCAGTAAGGCGTGAGGCGGCGGCGTGGGAGCCGCCCCGCGCCTCCTTCCGCCCCTGCTTCGGGCCCGCTCGCGGCGTCCGGGCCCGCGCCGGAGGGCGGCGTGGCCGAGGACGGGACGGGGGCGACGGCGGTCATACGGTCTCCTCGCCCGCCGTCACGTCCTGTGCGGCGTCCAGAGCGAAGGTGTGTGCGGGCCGCCAGTGGAGGACGACGCGCTGGCCGGGCACGAGCCGCGTGTCGCGCTCGATGTTCTGCTCGTAGACGGTCAGTCCGGGGCAGGCCGGGGTCTCGACGAGGTAGTGGAGCGAGACGCCGAGGTAGCCGGCGTCGGTGATGCGTCCGGTGAGCTGGTTGCGGCCCTCGGGTATGGCGTGCGCGTCGTCCGCGTGGGCGAGGGAGATCTTCTCGGGGCGCACTCCGACCAGCACTTTCACACCGGCCTTCGGGGCCTGAGCCGCGCAGCGTGCCGTGGGCAGCCGCAGCGTGGAGTCCGCACCGGGGGCCTTGACCCGGAGTTCACCGTCGTCGCCCGTCTCGTGGGAGAGGACCTCGGACTCGATGAGGTTGGAGGTGCCCAGAAAGTTGGCGACGAAGGTCGAGCGCGGATTCTCGTACAGTTCGGCGGGCGGCCCGAGTTGTTCGACCCGGCCCCCGTACATCACCGCGACGCTGTCGGCCATGGTCATGGCCTCCTCCTGGTCGTGGGTGACGTGCACGAAGGTGATGCCGACCTCGGTCTGGATACGCTTGAGTTCGAGCTGCATCTGACGGCGCAGCTTGAGGTCGAGGGCGCCCAGCGGCTCGTCGAGCAGCAGCACTTCGGGGCGGTTGATCAGCGCGCGGGCCAGGGCCACCCGCTGCTGCTGGCCGCCGGAGAGCCGGCGCGGCTTGCGGCGGGCCATGTCGCCGAGCTGGACGAGGTCGAGCATCTCCGCGACCTGCTTGCCGACGGACTTGACCCCGCGCCGCCGCAGGCCGAAGGCGACGTTCTCCTGGACGTCCAGGTGCGGGAAGAGCGCGTAGTTCTGGAAGACGGTGTTGACGGGGCGCTTGTGGGGCGGGAGGCGGGTGATGTCCTTGTCACCGAGGAGGACGCTGCCGCCGGTGGGCTCCTCCAGGCCCGCGATCATGCGGAGCGTGGTGGTCTTGCCGCAGCCGGAAGCGCCGAGGAGCGCGAAGAAGGAGCCCTCGGGGATGGTGAGATCGAGCGGGTGCACGGCGGTGAAGCCGCCGAAGGTCTTGCTGATACCGGAAAGAGTGATGGTCATGGCCGGTCCTCGGGGGTGAGGGGGGCTGGGCACAGGGGGTCGAAGGCGGGGCCCGGGGCGGAGCGCCCCGGCGAGCGGGGGTCAGGCCCCGATGAGCTTGGCGAACTTCTCCTCGTACGCGGCCTCTTCCTTGGCGCTCATCGGCCGGAAGTTCTTGCCCTTGGAGATCATGCGCGCGTCGGGGAAGAGCAGCTTGTCGTCCGCCAGCTCCTTGTCGATCTTCTCCATCTCGGCCTTCGCTCCGGAGACGGGACAGATGTAGTTGACCCACGCGGCCAGCTCGGCGGCCTCCTTGGGCCGGTAGTAGAAGTCGATCAGGGCCTCGGCGTTGCTCTGGTGGCGGGCCTTGGCCGGGACGAGCAGGTCGTCGGTGCCGAAGAGATAGCCGCGCTCGGGTACGGCGAACTCGACGTCCGGATTGTCGAGCTGGAGCTGCACGATGTCGCCCGCCCAGGCCACGCAGGCGGCGATGTCGCCCGAGTCCAGCTCGTCCATGTAGTCGTTGCCGCTGAATCGGCGCAGCTGTTTGCGGTCGACGGCCTTCTGGATGCGGGCGATGGCGGCGTTGAAGTCGTCCTCGTCGAAGCGTTCGGAGTTGACGCCCATGTCGAGCATGGTCAGCCCGATGGTGTCGGTCATCTCCGTCAGCATCGAGACGCGGCCCTTGAGGGACTCGTCCTCCAGCAGCTGGGTGACGCTGGTGACCTTCTTCCCCTTCGTCGCCTTCTTGTTGTACGCGACGATGCAGGCGGTGCCCGCCCACGGGTAGCTGAACTGGCGCCCGGGATCGTGCGCCGCCGCGCGGAAGCGGTCCTCCAGGTTGGTGACCGCGTGCGGGAGGCGGGCCGGGTCGAGGCGCTGCGCCCAGCCCTGCCGGATCATGCGCCCCGCCATCCAGTCGGACAGACACACCAGGTCGCGCCCGGTGTCCTGGCCCGCCGCCAGCTGGGGCTTGATCTTGCCGTAGAACTCGTTGTTGTCGTTGACGTCCTCGACGTACTTGACCTTGACGCCGCTCTCCCGCTCGAAGCGGTCGAGGGTGGGGCGCTTCTTCTTGTTCTTCGGGTCGACGTCGATGTAGAGGGGCCAGTTGGCGAAGTTGAGGACCTTCTCCTCGCGGGAGTGGTCCGGGGTGTCGCCCGGCCCGTCGCCGCCCTTGCTGCCGGCGGCCGGTGGAATGCCGCAGGCGGCCAGTGCCGTGCCGCCCGCGGCGAGCGAGGCGGCGCGCAGCAGTCTGCGCCGGGACATGGCGGCCCGGCCGCTGGTGAGGCCGCGCTCCCACGCCTTGGCGACGGGCTCCGGCATGCCTTCGTACAGGTCCATGGGGACCGCCTTCCTGGGGAACGGGGAGGGGGAAGGGCTGGAGGGGGGTGGCAGAGGGGAGCCCTCATGGGCGCTCCCGAATGCCCTCGGAGAGGACCCCCGGGGGGTCGCTGTCGGGGGGCAGCCCCCACGGGCAGCCGTCAGCGGTCACCGAAGACGGTGCGGTGCCAGTCCTTCCGGACGACCCCCGTGGTCTCCGACATGACGTGCTTGATCTGGGTGTACTCCTCGAAGGAGTAGGCCGACATGTCCTTGCCGTGACCGGATGCCTTGTATCCGCCGTGCGGCATCTCGCTGATGATCGGGATGTGGTCGTTGAGCCACACGCATCCGGCCTGGAGCTCGCGGGACGCGCGCCCGGTGCGGAAGACGTCGCGGCTCCAGGCGGAGGCGGCGAGTCCGTAGGGGGTGTCGTTGGCGAGCGCGATGCCCTCGTCATCGGTGTCGAACGGCAGCACGACCAGGACGGGCCCGAAGATCTCCTGCTGGACGATCTCGCTGCCTTGCGGGGCGCCGGTGACCAGCGTCGGCAGGTAGTAGGCGCCCTTCGCCAGCTCCCCGCCCGGCGCCTGCCCGCCGGTGACGACGGTGGCGTAGGCGCGCGCCCGCTCCACGAAGGCGGCGACCCGGTCGCGCTGCGCGTGCGAGATCAGCGGCCCCAGGTCGGTCCCCTCGGCGAACGGGTCGCCCACGCGCACCCCGCTCATCAGGTCGGCGACGGCGGTCACGAACGCTTCGTAGAGGGGCCGCTGCACATAGGCGCGGGTCGCCGCGGTGCAGTCCTGGCCGGTGTTGATGAGCGCGCC
Source organism: Streptomyces sp. NBC_01775 (assembly GCF_035917675.1). Lineage (NCBI taxonomy): Bacteria > Bacillati > Actinomycetota > Actinomycetes > Kitasatosporales > Streptomycetaceae > Streptomyces > Streptomyces sp. NBC_01775. The sequence continues at coordinate 2,696,421 of NZ_CP109104.1, forward strand.
CGCGACGGCGCCGTGGGCCGCAGCCGCCACGTCGGCGTCGTCGAAGACCAGGAAGGGCGCCTTGCCGCCCAGTTCGAGATGGAGCCGCTTGGCGGCGCGGGAGGCCGTGGTGGCGATCTCGGCGACGCGTCGTCCGACGGCGGTGGAGCCCGTGAAGGAGGTCATGGCGACGTCCGGGTGCCCGACGAGGGCCTCTCCCGCGTCCTTGCCCGCGCCCGTGACGATGTTGATGACGCCGTCCGGGATGCCCGCCTCCTGGGCCGCGGCGGCGAACATCAGCGAGGTGAGCGGGGTGAGTTCGGAGGGCTTCAGCACGATGGTGTTGCCCGCCGCGACGGCGGGGAGCACCTTCCAGGCCGCCATCTGGAGCGGGTAGTTCCACGGCGCGATGGAGCCGATGACACCGAGTGGCTCGCGGCGTACGTACGAGGTGTGGCCGCCGCTGTACTCGCCTGCCGCGACGCCGGTCAGCCCGCGCGCGGCGCCCGCGAAGAAGGCGACGTTGTCGAAGGAGCCGGGGATGTCGAACTCCCGCGACAGCTTCAGCGGCTTGCCGCACTGGAGCGACTCGGCGTACACGAACTCCTCGCTCAGCTCGCCCAGCCGCACGGCCCAGCGGTGCATGGCCTCGGAGCGCTCGGCGGGCGTGGCGCCCGCCCACTCCGGAAAGGCCGCCCGGGCCGCGCCGACGGCGGCGTCGACATCGGCGGCGCCCGCCAGGCCGAAGGTGAGGACGCGCTCGCCGGTCGCCGGATCCACGACCGGATGCGAGCGGCCCGAGGTGCCCGAGGCGGGTTTCCCCGCGACGTACTGGGCTCCTGCGGCAAACCGCTCTGACACGTCGAAGCGCTGGACCATCGGGGACTCTCCTGCCTGTGCGGCGCGGGGGCGTACTCCGGGCGGCCGGACCAGGCGTGGCAACACACCGTGGCCTGGACCGCCATTGGCAGCCGATCCTGACAGGGGATCCGTCAACCAACAAGGGATTCCGTCGGAACCTTTTGATTACGCCACGGAATCTGTACCCAGCACGCCCTCCCACCCACCGATTGAGCAGCCCCGGGTTCGCACGGCACACGAAAGCGGGCCGCGGCCGAAGTACCGGCCACGGCCCGGGAGTACGGTCCGGGAGCACAGCCCGGAAGTACGCCCCTCGCCCTACCTCCCGAGGTGCGGCGCGCTCCCCGGAACAGCCGGGGCCGAGACCTTCGCGTCGTACGAGTCCCCGCCACCCCCGCCGCCGCCCCCGCCGGGGCCACCGTCCTGGCCGCCTCCGGAATCGCCGTCCCCGGACGTCAGCCCGATCACCAGCAGGGTGCTGACGACGACCGCGACGACCAGCCCGACGATCCCCAGCACGAAGCCGGCCGTCGCCTGGCCGCGCCCGCCCAGCTCCCCTGCGCGCACGGCGCGGCGTGCCCTGACGCCGAGAATGAGCGCCACGGTCGAGGTGATCACGCTGAGAAAGCTGCCCCAGCAGGTGACGATCAGCACCACGCTGACGATGCCCACCACCATGGCGGCGATGGACCTGCCCGCCGGCGGCGGCGGTCCCTGCCAGCCGTATCCGTAGGACGCGTACGAGCCCGCGCCGTACGCCCCCTGGCCGGGCGCACCGGGATACCCCTGCTGTACGCCGTAGGGCCCCGCCTTCGGCCCCGTCCCGGGTCCAGGTCCCGCGCCAGGGCCGGGCCCCGCGCCGGTGCCGTATCCGTACCCGGCGCCGTATCCGGGCTGCCCCGCGTACGGCCCTGCCGGTCCGTCCGGAGCGAGGGGAATCGGCGGCGGCTGCTCCTGCCCGGCGCCGCCCGGACCGGCCGCGTCGCCGCTTCCGGGCGACCCGGCCGCCCATGGGCCCTGCTGCTGGCCGTCCGTCCACCCCGGTCCCCCGAAGGGCGGCGGATGCCCGGCCCCGTCGTCCATCCTGTCCCCTCTCCTGCCCTCCCGTTCACTCGCCGTCCCATGCTATTCGCCAGCTCAGACACCGCTCCGGGCCATCCGACCTACGATGAACCGGTCCCCAAGGAGCCGGAGGCACAACTTGTCCGATTCAACCGACCTGAGCGCCTTCATCGCCGGGCTGCCCAAAGCCGAGCTGCACGTCCACCACGTCGGCTCTGCCTCCCCCCGCATCGTCGCCGAACTCGCCGCGCGGCACCCGGGCGCCGGGGTGCCGACCGATCCCGAAGCGCTCGCCGAGTACTTCACGTTCACGGACTTCGCGCACTTCATCCAGATCTACCTCTCCGTCGTCGACCTCATCCGCGACGCCGAGGACGTGAGGCTGCTCACCTACGAGATCGCCCGCGACATGGCGCGCCAGTCGATCCGCTACGCCGAGCTGACCGTCACCCCTTACTCCTCGGTGAGCCGTGGCATCCCCGACGGCGCCTTCCTGGAGGCGATCGAGGACGCCCGGGTCTCCGCCGAGCGCGAGCTGGGCGTGGTGCTGCGCTGGACCTTCGACATCCCGGGCGAGGCCGGCCTCGCCGCCGCCGAGGAGACCACCAGGATCGCGACACAGATGGCACCCGACGGGCTGGTCTCCTTCGGGCTGGGCGGGCCCGAGATCGGTGTGCCGCGCCCGCAGTTCAAGCCCTACTTCGACCGCGCGGTCGCCACCGGCCTGCACAGCGTGCCGCACGCGGGCGAGACCACGGGCCCCGGCACGATCTGGGACGCGCTCACCTCGCTGCGGGCCGAGCGCATCGGCCACGGCACCAGCGCCACGCAGGACCCCCGGCTGCTGGAGCACCTGGCGGAACGAGCCATTCCGCTGGAGGTCTGCCCCACCTCGAACATCGCGACCCGCGCCGTGGAGACCCTGGAGAGCCACCCGATCGGGGAAATGGTCAAAGCGGGCGTCCTGGTCACCATCAACAGCGACGACCCGCCGATGTTCGGCACCGACCTCAACACCGAATACGCCATCGCCGCCCGGCTGCTGGGCCTGGACGCCCCGGGAGTCGCTGCGCTGGCCAGGAACGCCGTCAAGGTCTCCTTCCTGGACGACACGGGCAAGTCCCGGCTGTACGAGGAGATCGACGCCCACCTGGCCGCCTGGCAGCGGCAGGCGTGAGGGCCATGGCGACGCCGGGATACGGCACGGCCGGCGAGGTCCGGCCGCGGGACGGCGCCAAGCGGCTGAGGGCGGTCGCACACCGGGGAGCGCCCTTCACCGCGCGCGAGAACACCCTGGCCTCCTTCCGCGCCGCCGTCGAACAGGGCGCCGACGCGGTGGAGCTGGACGTCCGTCTGACGCGGGACGGGGCACCCGTCGTGCTGCACGACAGGACGCTGGCGCGGCTGTGGGGGCACGACGTGGCCGTCGCCTCCCTGACCCGCGAGCGGCTGGCCTCCCTGGCATCCGGCATCCCCTCGCTCACCGAGGCGCTGGCGGAGACCGGCGAGGTGCGCACGATGATCGACCTTCCGGACCCGGGAGCGGTACGCGCCACCGTCGGCGCCGTACACGAGGCGGGAGCGGCGGACCGCGTGTACTACTGCGGCGGCCCGGAGGCCATGCGCCGGGTGCGGGCCGCCGACCCGTCGGCCGAGCTGGCGCTCAGCTGGGACCGCGCGGCCCCGGTGCGGGCCACGTTGCTGGACGAGCTGCGCCCGCGCTGGCTCAACTACGGCTTCGGGCTGCTCACTCCCGAACTGGTGGCACGCGCGCACGCGGACGGCCGGCTGGTCTCCGCGTGGACCGCGGACCGGCTGCGTACCATGCGCAGGCTGGCGGCGATGGGCGCCGACTCGATCACCACGAACCACATCGCACGGCTGGTCGGGGAGCTGGGCCGGAAGGAAGGGACGGCTCCGCGGGGCCGGTGAGCCGGATGCTCCGTCGAGCACCGTGCGGGGCTGCCGGACACCACGGCCGCCGTGCGGCGCCACGACGCCGCACGGGGCCCGTCGGTGCAGGGCTGTTACACGATTCGGCTTACGGCAGGAGTCCGCCCGATGGTTGGCTTGAGGTAACACCTACGCACGCGTGAATGGAGCCCGCCGTGATCATCTTCGGCACCACCAGCAAGCTGGTTCAGCTGGCCATGCTGAATCTGCTCTGCGGTTTCTGTGGCAACCCGTCCGCACACGGACTGCGCAAGCGGGTAACGAAGTTCTCCCTCTTCTTCATCCCGCTCTTCCCGATCGCACCTGCGAAGCACTCGTTGCAGTGCACGTTCTGCGGCGCCCAGAGCGAGGTGCCCAAGGAGGAGGCGGAGCGCATGCTCGCGCAGGCGGCGGCCCCCGGCGGCCAGCCCGGTCCCCAGCAGGGCATGAACGGTGTCCCGCAGCAGCCGGGCCAGGGCGGCAACCCGTACGCCGGGCAGTACCAGCCCCAGCAGCAGCCGGGAAACCCCTACCAGTCCTGAAGCGGACCCCGCACACGGCAGAAGCGTCAGGGGCCCGGTACCGCACACGGCGGTACCGGGCCCCTTCGTGCCGGCTCACATCGCGGTTTCGCGGTGGCTCACATCGCGGTCATCACGTGCTTGACCCGCGTGTAGTCCTCCAACCCGTACATCGACAGGTCCTTGCCGTACCCGGACTTCTTGAAGCCGCCGTGCGGCATCTCGGCGACCAGCGGGATGTGGGTGTTGATCCACACACAGCCGAAGTCGAGCGCCTTGGACATCCGCATGGCGGTGCCGTGGTTGGTCGTCCACACCGAGGAGGCCAGCGCGTAGTCGACATCGTTGGCCCAGGAGAGGGCCTGTGCCTCGTCGGTGAACTTCTGGACGGTGATCACCGGCCCGAAGACCTCGTTCTGGATGATCTCGTCGTCCTGCTTGAGGCCGGAGACGACGGTGGGCGCGTAGAAGTAGCCCTTGTCACCGACGCGTTCGCCGCCCGCCTCGACCTTGGCGTGGGCCGGGAGGCGGTCGATGAAGCCGACGACCTTCTCCAGGTGGGTGGGGTTGTTGAGCGGCCCGTAGAAGCAGTCCTCGTCGCTCAGGTCTCCGGTCTTGACCTCGGCGGCGGCCTTGGCGAGCGCGGTCACGAACTCCTCGTGGACGCCTTCCTGCACGAGCACGCGGGTCGCGGCCGTGCAGTCCTGGCCCGCGTTGAAGAAGCCGCCGTCCCTGATGCCCTCGACGGCCGCCGGGATGTCGGCGTCGTCGAAGACGACACACGGCGCCTTGCCGCCGAGCTCCAGGTGGACGCGCTTGAGGTCCGTGGCGGCGCCGCTCGCGACCTCCATGCCCGCGCGCACCGAACCGGTGATGGAGGCCATGGCGGGGGTCTTGTGCTCGACCATGAGGCGGCCGGTGTCGCGGTCGCCGCACACGACGTTGAAGACGCCCTTCGGCAGGATCTCTCCCATCACCTCGGCCAGGAAGACCGTGGAGGCCGGGGTGGTGTCGGAGGGCTTGAGGACGACCGTGTTGCCCGCCGCCAGCGCCGGGGCGAACTTCCATACGGCCATCATCGCCGGATAGTTCCACGGCGCGACCTGCGCACACACGCCGATGGGCTCGCGCCGCACGAAGGAGGTGAGGCCCTCCATGTACTCGCCCGCCGACTTTCCGTCCAGCATCCGGGCGGCGCCCGCGAAGAAGCGGATCTGGTCGAGCATCATCGGCAGCTCTTCCTGCCGGGTCAGCTCCAGCGGCTTGCCGCAGTTCTCGCACTCGGCGGCCAGCAGTTCGCCCGCTCGCGCCTCCAGCGCGTCGGCGATCTTGAGGATGGCCATCTGACGGGTGCCGGGGGTCGCGTCGCGCCAGGCCGGGAAGGCGGCCTCGGCAGCGGCCATCGCGGCGTCGATATCCGCGCCGCCCGACAGCGGCGCCGTGGCGTACGCCTCGCCGGTGGCCGGGTTGACCACCTCCGTGGTCCGGCCGTCAGCGGCGTCCCGGAACTCCCCGTCGATGTAGTTGCGCAGCCGACGCAGCTCGGTGGTCACTTCGCACCCCTCCTGCTCCGTTGTCCAATGGGTGAGACCGCCACCCTAACTGCCCGCACAACGCATTCGATACACCTGACCCCCCAGAACAACGGAATCAGTTTCTTTCTCACCCATCGACTGCGGATTACATCGCATACGGGTTGCGGTACGGAGGAGGTCTCATGCACAGTGACGCCTGTGGCTCGCGACTCGAAGAAGACGAACGGCTCCTCGTCCCTGGATGCCGTGTCCCTGGCGATCATCGAACAGCTCCAGGAGGACGGACGGCGTCCGTACGCCGCGATCGGCAAGGCCGTGGGCCTGTCCGAGGCGGCCGTGCGGCAGCGCGTCCAGAAGCTCCAGGAGCAGGGCGTCATGCAGATCGTCGCGGTGACCGATCCGCTCACCGTCGGCTTCATGCGCCAGGCGATGCTCGGCGTCACGGTCGAGGGGGACGTCGAGCCGGTCGCCGACGCGCTCGTGGAGATCGAGGAGGTCGACTACGTCGTGATAGCGGCGGGCTCCTACGACCTGCTGGTCGAGATCGTGTGCCAGGACGACGAACACCTCCTGGAGCTGATCAACAAGCGCATCCGGTCCCTTCCCGGCGTGCGCTCCACCGAGAGCTTCGTCTACCTCAAGCTGCGCAAGCAGACCTACACATGGGGAACGCGATAACAGTGAGCAAGGACAGTCACGCCGGCCAGGAAAGCAACGACCTCTCCCGCACCGCGCACGAGCACCTGTGGATGCACTTCACCCGCATGTCCTCGTACGAGAACGCGCCGGTCCCGACCATCGTCCGCGGCGAGGGCACGTACATCTACGACACCGAGGGCAAGCGCTACCTCGACGGTCTGGCCGGCCTGTTCGTCGTCCAGGCGGGCCACGGCCGCGTCGAGCTGGCCGAGGCGGCCAACAAACAGGCCCAGGACCTCGCCTTCTTCCCCATCTGGTCCTACGCCCACCCCAAGGCCATCGAACTGGCCGAGCGGCTCGCGCAGCACGCGCCCGGCGACCTGAACAAGGTCTTCTTCACCACGGGCGGCGGCGAGGCCGTAGAGACGGCCTGGAAGCTGGCCAAGCAGTACCACAAGCTCACCGGCAACCCCGGCAAGTACAAGGTGATCTCACGCGCCGTCGCCTACCACGGCACCCCGCACGGCGCCCTGTCCATCACCGGACTGCCCGCGCTCAAGGCCCCCTTCGAGCCGCTGGTCCCCGGCGCGCACAAGGTGCCCAACACCAACATCTACCGCGCCCCGGTCCACGGCGACGACCCGGAGGCGTTCGGCCGCTGGGCCGCCGACCAGATCGAGCAGCAGATCCTCTTCGAGGGCCCGGAGACGGTCGCCGCGGTCTTCCTGGAGCCGGTGCAGAACGCCGGCGGCTGCTTCCCGCCACCGCCCGGATACTTCCAGCGGGTACGCGAGATCTGCGACCAGTACGACGTCCTGCTCGTCTCGGACGAGGTCATCTGCGCCTTCGGCCGCCTGGGCACGATGTTCGCCTGCGACAAGTTCGGCTACATCCCCGACATCATCACCTGCGCCAAGGGGATGACGTCCGGATACTCGCCGATAGGCGCCGCGATCATCTCCGACCGGCTGGCCGAGCCCTTCTGGAAGGCCGACAACACCTTCCTGCACGGCTACACCTTCGGCGGCCACCCGGTCTCGGCTGCCGTCGCGCTCGCCAACCTCGACATCTTCGAGCGCGAGGGCCTCAACCAGCACGTGCTGGACAACGAGGCCAACTTCCACACCACGCTGCGGAAGCTGCACGACCTGCCGATCGTCGGCGACGTCCGCGGCAACGGCTTCTTCTACGGCATCGAACTGGTCAAGGACAAGGCGACCAAGGAGACCTTCTCCGACGAGGAGTCCGAGCGCGTCCTGTACGGCTTCTTGTCCAAGGCGCTGTTCGAGGCGGGCCTGTACTGCCGCGCCGATGACAGGGGCGACCCGGTCATCCAGCTCGCGCCCCCGCTGATCTCCGGCCAGGAGGTCTTCGACGAGGCCGAGCAGATCCTGCGCTCGGTGCTCACCGAGGCGTGGACCAAGCTGTAGCCCGGACAGCGCCGCGGGCCCGGACCGAGCTGTAGGCCCGGACCGGCTCCAGCCGGGCGGCAGGGCTCCCCCGCGCGCGGTCTCCCAAGGCGGGGGCATCGGTTCCAGTGACCGATGCCCCCGCCTCTCGTTTCACCCTCCAGAGGGAACACGGCGCACAGTTGAGTGGAGGTGCCCCCATGGCCTCGCCGGACAACGACGTGCTCTGGGCACGCGGACTGCATTACGCCTACGACGGGTCACCCGCGCTCCAGGGCGTCTCGCTCGGCATCCGGGAGGGCGAGATCGTCGCCGTCACCGGTCCACGCGGCAGCGGCAAAACGACACTGCTGCGCTGTCTGTCCGGACAGTCGCTGCCCGGGCAGGGCGAAGTCTGGTTCAACAGCGCCCCGGTGAACGCCCTGAGCCGCCCGGCCCGCGAGCGGCTGCGGCTCAGCCGGTTCGGCTGGATCGACAGCAGCCCCCGCCTCATCCCCGAGCTGACCGCCTGGGAGAACGCGGCCCTCCCGCTCCTGCTGCACGGCTCGGGCCACCGGACGGCGCGCAAGGCGGCCCAGGAGTGGCTTGAGCGGCTGGACGTCGGCGACTGCGCGCGCAAGCGCCCCGTCGCGCTGCGCCAGTCCCAGCGCCAGCGGGTGGCCGTGGCCCGCGCCCTGATCCACTCCCCCTCCGTGCTGTTCGCCGACGAGCCCACGGCGCCGCTCCACCAGAGCGACCGCGCCCAGGTGCTGCGTACGCTGAGCGCCGCCGCCCGCTCGCACGGCATCACGGTGGTGCTGGCCACCCACGACCTGGCCCTCACCCAGGCGGCACGGACGGCGGATGTGACGGGCGCCGCGCTGGCCGACCGCACCGTGGCACTGGCCGACGGGCGCCTCGTCCGCGCCCTCACGCCGGGAGCCGCTCCCCTGCCCGCCGGACCGGAAGGCGCGACAGCGTGCTCGCTCTCCGTCTGACCTTCTCGGCGCCGCCCCTCGCGCTGCTGCTCCGGATGCTGCTGCTGTGTTCCTCGGCGGGAGTGGGCCTGCTGCTTGTGACGGCCCTCGGTCACGCCCTCGAACACCAGGCGCATCCCGCACCGTCGGTGGCCCGGCTGCTGTGGTGCCTGGTGCCGCTGGCCGTCACCGCGCAGTTGTCCGCCGCGCTCTCCCGTACGGAGCCGCGGCTGGATGCCCGCACGGGGCTGGCCTCGGCCGGGCTGGGGCCCGGCGGACTGCCGCTGCTGGCGGCGCTCACGGCCGCGGTGCCGTGTGTGGCGGGCAGCGGTGTCGCCCTGCTGCTGGTGGCCCGCCGCAGCGGCGAGAACGGTCTGACGCTGCCCGGGGCGCTGGTCGACATCCCCCTGCCGGGCCTGCCGCTCCCGGTGCCCGCGACCCTGACGCTGCTCAGCGCCGTCCCCGTGGTGGCGGCCGGAGCGGCGGCCTGGGCCGCACGGCCGCGCGGGACCGGGGCGGCGACCGGCGCACCGGATGCCGCATCATCCGACGCGTCCACCAGTGAGGCACCCCAGGAGCGGCTCGACGCGCGCGGTGCGCCCGTGCGGACGGGGCTGCTGTGGGGCACGGCGCTGACCGCGTCAGGGCTGCTGCTCGCCGCCTTCTCCGCGAGCAGGCTGCCCGGACGCACGCCCTCGTCGCCGGGGAGCACGGAACGTCCCGTCCGGGCCGAGGACCTGGTGGCCTCGCCGCTGCCCGCCGGATGGACGCTGGCGGCGGTCGGCCTGGTGCTGGCCGGCCCCGGTCTGGTGGCGCTCGGCGGACGCCTGCTGGCCCTCGGACTGCCAGGGCCCGTACGGCTGTTGGCCGGGCGGGCGCTGGTGAGGGAGGCCCCGTACGTCGGACGGCCACTGGGCGGGCTGGGGGTGACCGCCGCCGCGCTGGTGGCCTTCGCGCGGATCCGGGGCACCGGGGGCGGAGCTGCGGCGCGTCTCCCGGGTCCGCTGGTGGGGCTGGCGGTCGCGCTGATGGCGTGCTGTGTGGCGGGTACGGTGCTGGCGGCGCTGGCCCGGGCCCGGCACACCCGGCTGCCCGCCTCGCGGGTGCTGGACCGGCTCGGTGCCCCCCGCAGGGTGCGGCGCCGTGTGACGCTCTCGCGCATGGCGGTCCTGACGGCGGTCTTCGTGCTGCTGGTCTGGGGCGCCGGCCTGCTGGCCGCGCTGCCGCTCTCCTGAGAGGCCCCGAGGGAGGTCTCCCCACAGTCCCGGCGGTGGCCCCGCCCGCGGCATACCTAAAGGCGCGCGGTCCCGGGGCGCGGCGTTTTTGCGTATACCTACGTAGCCGGTCACCGATGACCGGATACCGCGCGCGCGACCACGCTGGAGCACACAACCGGACCGATGTGTGTGCGGAGGCGGAATGGTGATGGCAGGCATCTTCGACCGTGAGGAAGGGCGTGCGCAGCACGGATTCCCTGGACTGATCGGCCGGGGCTGGGAGTCCGCGAAACTGGACGGCTTGCTGCGGCGGTTCCGGCTGGTGACGGTCGTGGGCATGGGCGGGGTCGGCAAGAGCGCCCTGGCGGCGGACGCGGCCGAGCGGGTGGGCCGTACGGGCACCACGGTGGTCGCCGTCGACATGGCGGGACTCAGCGGCACCGAGCCCGTCTTCCAGGCCGTCGGCCGCTCGTCGTCCCAAGCGCTGCTGCTCGTTGACAACTGCGACCGCCTGCCGGCCCCCTCGGCGGCCCTCGGCCGGCTGCTGGAGGCCCGTCCAGGGCTGCGGGTGCTGGTCACCTCGCGACGCGGGCTCGGCACGAAGGGCGAGGCGGTGCTGCCGCTGGCACCGATGCAGCTCCACGACGCGGTCGCCCTGCTGAAGCTGCGGGCCCGGCAGCTGGGCGCCCCGCTGGCGGACGACGACGAGGCGCGGGTGACAGCGGGCCGGATCTGTCTTCGGCTGGACTGTCTGCCGCTGGCGCTCGGCCTGGCAGCGGGCCGGCTGCCCGACCGGGGCCCCCGCGAACTGCTGGTACGGCTCTCGGATCGGGGCGGTCCGCTGGGGCTCTCAGGGGTCGGCAGCGACATTCCCGACCGGCACCGCACGCTGCGGCACTGCCACGGGTGGAGCCACGAGCTGTGCATCGCCCAGGAGCGGCTGCTGTGGGCACGGCTGAGCGCCTTCGGCGGCACCTTCACGCGCACCGCCGCCGAACAGGTGTGTGGGGACGAGCAGTTGTCGCGCTCCGCCATCGCCTCGGCCGTGAACGGGCTGGTGGGCCAGGGACTGCTGGAGCACGTCAACGAGCGCCCCGAGCTGCTCAGGATGCCGCGCACCGTCCAGGACTACGGAGCCGAGTGGCTGACCCGGCTGGGCGAGGAGACCCGGCTGCTGGAGCGGGTCCTGATGTGGTCACGCGGCCTGCTGTGAGCCGCCGAGCGCCACCACCTCGCGCGGGTCGAAGACGACCCCCACCTCTTCGCCCTCCCGCGGCGCGTCCTGCAGCGTGCATGCGGCCTCCAGCGGCGGCCCGTCATACGGGCGCAGCAGGACCGTGACGGCCGACGCGTCGCCGCCGCGGAACGTACGGGCCTCCACCGTGCAGCGCAGCCCCTCCTCCGGGGCGCGCAGCAGCACCCCGCCGGGCCGTACGAGCAGCCGGGTCCCGCCCTGCGGAGTGTCTTGAGGGACGGCGAGCTTGCCCCAGGCCGTCTCGGCGGAGTCGCCGCGCACCGTCGCCTCCGTGATGTTGTCGAAGCCGAGGAAGCGCGCCACGAACTCCGAGGCGGGCCGCAGCCACACCTCCAGCGGGCTGCCCGCCTGTGCGATGCGCCCCTCCTCCATGACCACGACCCGGTCGGCGAGCGCGAAGGCTTCCCCGTGGTCGTGGGTGACGGCCAACGCCGTGGTGCCCAGCCGGTGGAAGAGCGCGCGCAGTTCGACGACCAGCCGCTCGCGCAAGCTGCGGTCCAGCTGCCCCAGCGGCTCGTCCAGCATCAGCAGCCGGGGGCGCGGCGCCAGGGCACGAGCGAGCGCGACCCGCTGCTGTTCGCCGCCCGACAGCGCCGTCACGGCCCGCCGCCCGGCCCCGGGCAGCCCGACGAGTTCCAGGAGTTCGGCGACCTGACGGGCCGTCTCCTCCTTGCCCGTACGGTGCATACGCGGCCCGAAGGCGACGTTTCCCGCCACGTCCCGCTGCGGGAACAGCTGGTGGTCCTGGAACATCAGCCCGACGCCCCGCTTGTGCGGCGGCACCCCGGCCTGGTCCCGGCCCGAGAGCAGCACCCGGCCGGCGTCGGTCCGCTGGAGCCCGGCGACCACCCGCAGGAGGGTGGATTTTCCGCTGCCGCTCGGCCCGAGGACGCACACGGTCTCGTGCTCGGCCACCTGAAGGTCCACGGCGTCCAGCGCCGTCCGCCCGCCGAAGCGTACGGTCACATCCTCCACTCGCAGCATCACAACTCTCCCTGGCTGTCGGTGCGTACCCGCTCCAGCGCGAGCAGTACGCCCGCGCACACGAGCATCAAGATGGTGCTCAGGGCCATCGCCTGCCCGTAGTTGGTCTCTCCCGCGCGGCCGAGCATCCGGGCGATCGCCACCGGCAGGGTCGGCGCGTCGGGCCGCGCGATGAACACGGTGGCGCCGAACTCGCCCAGGGAGACGGCGAACGCGAACCCGGCGGCGACCAGCAGCGCGCGCCGCACCATCGGAAAGTCGACCTCCCGCCAGGCCCGCAGCGGCGAGGCGCCCAGCACGGCGGCGGCCTCCCGCAGCCGTACGTCCACGGCACGCAGCACCGGAAGCATCGTCCGGATGACGAAGGGCACCCCCACCAGGGCCTGGGCCAGCGGCACCAGGATCCAGGACGAGCGCAGGTCGAGGGGAGGCTCGTCCAGGGCGATGAGGAAGCCGAAGCCGACGGTGACGGCCGAGGTGCCCAGCGGCAGCATCAGCAGCGCGTCGAAGCCGCGCACGAGCCGGCCCGCACGCCTGGTCAGCGCCGTGGCAGCCAGCCCGCCCACCACCAGCGCGATGGCCGTCGCCGCCGCGGCACAGGCGAGGGAGTTTCCGAGCGCTTCGATGGGTGCGACGACGAACGTCGCGCTGTCGGGCTGTGCCCCCAGCGCGCGGAAGAAGGTGAGCCCGTACCCGTCGGGCCCGTCGAAGGCCCGCTCGACCAGCACCGCGAGGGGGACGACGACCAGCACCGCGATCACCCCCAGCACCGACCACAGCACCGCCCACTGGCCTGCCCCGGCCGGGCGGCGCGCGGTCTGTGCTGCGGGGACGAGGTGCAGCGCCGTCTCCCGCTTGCGCAGCGACCAGGCGTGCACGGCCAGCAGCGCGGCGACGGCGACGAACTGGGTGAGCGTCAGCACGGCCGCCGTCGGCAGGTCCAGCAAGGTGGCGGTCTGGCGGTAGATCTCCACCTCCAGCGTCGCGAAGCGGGGCCCGCCCAGCACCTGGATGACGCCGAAGCTGGTGAAGGTGAACAGGAAGACGATCAGCGCCGCGGCACCCAGCGAGGGGGCCAGCGCGGGCAGGGTGACGCGCCGCCAGGCGGCCAGGCGACCGGCGCCCAGGACCCGTGCCGCCTCCTCCTGGCGCGGGTCGAGCTGGGACCAGAAGCCGCCGACGGTGCGCACGACCACCGCGTAGTTGAAGAAGACGTGCGCCAGGAGGATGGCCCACACGCTGGTGTCCAGCCGCACCCCGAACCACTCGTCGAGCGCTCCCCCGCGCCCGGCGAGCGCCAGGAAGGCCGAGCCCACCACGACGGTCGGCAGCACGAACGGAACGGTGACCAGGGCCCGCAGCAGCCGCTTGCCGGGAAAGTCCAGCCGGGCGAAGACGTAGGCGGCCGGCAGTGCCAGCGCGAGGGTGAGCGCCGTGGAGGCCGCCGCCTGCCAGACGGTGAACCACAGCACCTGGAGGACGTCGGGATCGCTGAGCACCTGTCCGATGCGCCCGAAGTGCCACCGCCCACCCTCGCGCAGCCCCCGGCTGACGATGGCGATGACCGGATACCCGAAGAAAACGACGAAGAAGACCGCCGGCACTGCCATCAGCCCCAGCCGCGCCCAGGTGCCGCGCTTCCGCCATCCGGTGCGCGAGCCGCGGCCGGTGCGGGGCCGCCCGGCCGGAGGCGGGGCGGCCGGGAGAGGGAGAGCCGGGTCGGGTGCGTCGGCTATTTCACGACGAGCGAGGTCCACGTCTTGATCCACTGCTCACGGTTCTTGGCGATCTTCTTCGGTGCCACGGTGGCGGGGCTGTCGATGGTCTCGCCGTACTTGGTGAACAGCTTCGGCAGCCTGGCGTCCTCGCGTGCCGGGCTGACGAACATCTTCAGCGGCAGATCCTCCTGAAACCTCTTGCTCAGCAGGAAATCCAGCAGCGCCTTGCCGCCCTTGGTGTTCTTCGCGCCCTTGAGCAGCCCGGCGTACTCGGTCTGCCGGAAGCAGGTGTCCTTCGCGATCCCGGTCGGCGCCCGCGCGGGCTCCGGCTTGGCGCCCAGCACCTCGACGGGCGGGCTGGAGGCGTAGGAGACGACCAGCGGCTTGTCGCCCTTGCCCTTGCCGCCGCGCGAGCCGCTGAAGCGGTCGTTGTACGCCTGCTCCCAACTGTCGACAACCTCCACGCCGTTGACACGCAGCTTCTTCCAGTAGCCCTGCCAGCCCTTTTCGCCGTATTCGTCGACGCCGGCCAGGAGGAAGGCGAGACCGGGCGAGGAGTTGGCGACGTTCTCGGTGACCAGGAGGTTCTTGTAGCGGGGCTTGGCCAGGTCGGCCAGGGTGCGCGGCGGGGTGAGCTTCTTGTCGGCGAACCACTTGCGGTCGTAGTTCACGCACACGTCGCCCGTGTCGACGGGGGTGACCCGGTGCCTGCCCCGGTCGGCCTGGAGCCTGGCGGGCACCTTGGCCAGGCCCTTGGCCTTGTACGGCTGGAAGACACCCCCGTCCAGCGGGCGGGACAAGAGCGTGTTGTCCACGCCGAACAGGACGTCTCCTTGGGGGTTGTCCTTGTTGAGCACGGCCTGGTTGACGGTGGCGCCCGCGTCCCCGCCCCGCATGACCTTGACCTTGTAGCCGGTGCGCTTCGTGAAGTCCTTGAGCACGGACTTGGAGGCGGCGAAGGAGTCGTGGGTGACGAGGGTGACGGTCTTGGAGTCGCCCTCGCCCCCGGAGCCGCCGCAGGCGGTGGCGAGAAGGGCGAGGGTGAGGACGGCTGTGGTGGCGGCAGCGGCGCGGCGCGCGTGCTTGTTCATGGAGTGCATCGACTTCCTACCCGGCATGACCCGGGCGAGGTTCGAGGGTCTGCGGCGCGTACGGGACGCACGGCCGCACTCTCAGCGCTGTAAGCGCTCCCCTGTCGGCTGTTCGGTTGTCGGGCCGCCCACAGACGGCCCATTCGAACACTACCAGCCAGGCTTCACCGCTCGGTCGCGGCGAGCTGCCCGCACGCTCCGTCGATCTCCTGGCCCCGGGTGTCCCGTACGGTCACCGGCACACCGTGCGACTCCAGGGTCCGCACGAACTCCGCCTCGTCCTCGGGCCGAGAGGCGGTCCACTTGGAGCCCGGGGTGGGGTTGAGCGGGATGAGGTTGACGTGCACCCGCTTGCCCTTGAGGAGCCGGCCCAGCAGATCGGCACGCCATGCCTGGTCGTTGATGTCCTTGATCAGCGCGTACTCGATGGAGATCCGGCGGCCGGACTTCGCCGCGTACTCCCAGGCGGCGTCCAGGACCTCTCGGACCTTCCAGCGCGTGTTGACGGGCACGAGGGTGTCGCGCAGCTCGTCGTCGGGCGCGTGCAGCGAGACCGCCAGCCGGCACTTGAAGCCCTCGTCGGCAAAGCGCAGCATCGCGGGCACGAGGCCCACGGTGGAGACGGTGATCCCGCGCTGGGAGAGCCCGAGGCCGTCCGGTTCCGGGTCGGTCAGCCGCCGGATGGCGCCGACGACGCGCTTGTAGTTGGCCAGCGGCTCGCCCATGCCCATGAAGACGATGTTGGACAGCCTGGAGGGGCCTCCGGGCACCTCGCCGTCACGCAGCGCGCGCATCCCGTCGACGATCTGGTGCACGATCTCGGCCGTGGACAGGTTCCGGTCGAGCCCCGCCTGGCCCGTCGCGCAGAACGGGCAGTTCATGCCGCAGCCGGCCTGAGAGCTGATGCACATGGTGACCCGGTCCGGGTAGCGCATCAGGACGGACTCGACGAGTGTGCCGTCGTGCAGCCGCCAGAGCGTCTTGCGTGTCGTGTCGTCGTCGCAGCTGATGTGCCGCACCACGCTCATCAGGTCGGGCAGCAGTTCGGCGGCGAGCTTCTCGCGGGCGGCTGCGGGGATGTCCGTCCACTGCTCCGGGCCGCGTGCGAGCCGGGCGAAATAGTGCTGGGACAGCTGCCGGGCGCGGAAGGGCTTCTCCCCCGCCGCCGCGACGGCCTCCCGCCGCTCCTCGGGGCTGAGGTCGGCGAGGTGCCGCGGGGGCCGCTTGGCTCCGCGGGGCGCCACGAAGGTGAGTTCGCCTGGTGCGGGCGGTGCCATGGGACAAGCTCCTACGTCGGGGCAACCCCGTCGGCGCGGGGAGGACTGCGGGTGGGCCTGCGCCGGGAGACTCGCCGGACCGCCCCGACTCGTACGGGGTGCCAAGGTCACGGGCTCGGCCGGATTGCAAACCTGTCCCAGCGTACCCGGTGCCGCGGGTTACGAGCCGACGAAGATCACGAACAGCAGCCAGACCACCGGCGCCGTCGGCAGCAGCGAGTCGAGGCGGTCCATGATGCCGCCGTGACCGGGCAGCAGCGTGCCCATGTCCTTGATCCCCAGATCCCGCTTCATCATGGATTCGCCCAGGTCACCCAGGGTGGCGCTGGCCGCGACGGCGAACCCCAGCAGCAGCCCCTGCCACCAGACGCCGTCCTCGATCAGGAACTGGGTGCACAGCGCCCCGGCCACCATGGCGAAGGCCACAGCACCGGCCAGGCCCTCCCGGGTCTTGCCCGGGCTGATCCTGGGAGCCAGCTTGTGCCGCCCGAAGCGCCAGCCCACGGCGTAGGCCCCCGTGTCGCTGACGACAGTGAGGATCAGGAAGGTCAGCACCCGCCACGGCCCGTCGTCGGCCGCCAGCATGAGCGCCACGAAGGTCGCGAGGAAGGGCACGTAGAAGGCGGCGAAGAGGCCCGCCGTCACATCCCGCAGATAGTCGGCGGGCGGCTCCGTCATCCGCCACACGAGCACCGCGAGGGCCGTGAGCGCCATCGCGACCCACGCACCCTCGGCCCCCCGTACATAGCCGGCGACCACCATGGCCGCACCGCCCACCGCCAGGGGCACCAGGGGGGCACGGATGCCCTTGCGCTCGTTCAGCCGGGAGGTCAGCTCCCACAGGCCCACCACCACGGCGACCACGATGACGCCGATGAAGACGGGCTTGTAGAGGAAGAGCGAAGCCACCACGAGCACGCCCAGACCGAGGCCGACCCCTACCGCTGCGCGCAGGTCACGGCCGGCGCGCTTCTTGCCCTCCCCCGCGGAAGGCGCGGGCGCAGGCGAAGGGGCACCGGCGGCCGGCTCCTGCTCGTACCGCTGCGGGTGAGGGTCTGAGCGACCCGCGGGACCCGTGGGGCCGGGGCCCTGCGGCCGACGGCCGTTCCGGTCGCCGCCCTCGTCACCTGGGTCGGACACAATGGGCATACGCCGAGTCTGCGACGCTTCACCGCCCACGTCGTGCGCTGGAGCGGTCACGTCGTAAGCGGACACCCCCACGTCGCCCGGCCGGGGCAGCGCCCCCGGCGCTGCGGGCCCTGGATCGGGAGGGCCCCAGTAGCCCGCGCCCGGTTGCGGCACTCCCCAGGATGAGTCGTTCACAGATAGCAGCCTTCGACCTCGGACCGTAGACAGGGGACCTCAGACTTCGAGCAGCTCGGACTCCTTGTGCTTGAGCAGCTCGTCCACCTGCGCGACGTACTTCGCGGTGGTGTCGTCCAGCTCCTTCTCACCCCTGCGGCCCTCGTCCTCGCCGACGTCGCCGTCCTTGATGGCCTTGTCGAGAGTCTCCTTGGCCTTGCGGCGGACGCTGCGGATGGAGATCTTGGCGTCCTCGCCCTTGGTCTTGGCGACCTTGATGTACTCCCTGCGGCGCTCCTCGGTCAGCTCGGGGAACGTCACCCGGATGATGTGGCCGTCGTTGGAGGGGTTGACGCCCAGGTCCGAGTCGCGAATGGCCTGTTCGATGTTGCGCAGCGAGCTCTTGTCGAACGGGGTCACCACGGCCATCCTGGGCTCGGGAACCGAGAACGACGCGAGCTGGTTGATGGGCGTCATCGTGCCGTAGTACTCAGCCACGATCTTGTTGAACATCGCCGGGTGCGCACGGCCGGTGCGGATGGCCGCGAAGTCCTCCTTGGCGACGACGACCGCCTTCTCCATCTTTTCCTCGGCTTCGAGGAGGGTCTCTTCGATCACCACGTGCTCCTGGTTCGATGAATGAGCCTGACTGCTTCATCCGGGGCTGTGCCGCTTCCCCCTCGGGGCCGCGTCCCGGAAGACCGCCCCAGGAGCCGCCCCGGCCCCCGCAATGCCCTGATTCCTGCACGGTGTCCGACCGGCAGGCTGTTGTCCATCCCCGTACCGTGCCGTTCGTACGCCACGGTGTTGCCGTCGGCACCCGTCTCGTGAACGCGGTCGCCCGGCCTCGGCCCGGCGGCCGGTCAGTCGCGGGTGCCCTGATTGCTCACCAGGGTGCCGATCTTCTCACCCTTGACCGCACGGGCGATATTGCCTTCGGCGAGCAGTTCGAAGACGAGGATCGGCAGTTTGTTGTCACGGCAGAGCGTGATCGCCGTCATGTCGGCGACCTTGAGATCGCGGGTGATGACCTCGCCGTACTCAAGAGCGTCGAACTTGACCGCCGCGGGGTTGTGCGCGGGGTCGGCGTCATAGACACCGTCGACGCCGTTCTTGCCCATCAGCATCAACTCGGCGTTGATCTCCAGCGCGCGCTGTGCGGCCGTGGTGTCGGTCGAGAAGTACGGCATGCCCATACCGGCGCCGAAGATGACGACGCGGCCCTTCTCCAGGTGCCGGATGGCGCGCAGGGGAATGTAGGGCTCGGCGACCTGTCCCATCGAGATGGCGGTCTGGACGCGCGAGTCGATGCCCTCCTTCTCCAGGAAGTCCTGGAGCGCCAGGCAGTTCATGACCGTGCCCAGCATGCCCATGTAGTCCGAGCGGGCCCGGTCCATGCCGCGCTGCTGCAATTCCGCGCCGCGGAAGAAGTTGCCGCCCCCGATGACGACGGCGATCTCGGCGCCGTCGCGGACGACAGAGGCGATCTCCCTCGCCACCTTGTGCACGACGTCGGGGTCGACACCGAGTCCTCCGCCTCCGGAGAACGCCTCGCCGGAGAGCTTCAGCAAGAAGCGCCGGCGGCGGTCGCTGTCTTTGTCGGTGTCATTGCTCATGGAGATCTCCTCGTGCACATACGAAAGAGGCCACTGCCGTCGGATCCTCGCGGTCCCTGTGCGGCAATGGCCTCCTCGTCACAACTGCCCTGTGCCCGACCTTATCGGGCCCGTGCCGGTTCCGTGCGCCCTACGGAGTGCTCCGCGCGCGGACGAGCGGAACCGGCCTTCGGGATACGTCAGGGTGCGGCTGTCAGGCGCCGACGCGGAAGCGCGCGAAACGCTTCAGCGAGACACCGGCCTCGTCCAGAACCTTCTGGACGGACTTCTTGTTGTCCTTGGCGAAGGGCTGGTCGAGCAGGGTGTTCTCCTTGAAGAACCCGTTGACCCGACCCTCGACGATCTTCGCCAGGGCCTGCTCCGGCTTGCCCTCCTCGCGCGCGGTCTCCTCGGCGATGCGGCGCTCGCTGGCGACCGTCTCCTCCGGGATCTCCTCACGGGTGAGGAACTTCGGCGCGAACGCGGCGATGTGCTGCGCGACGTCCTTGGCGATGTCGGCGTCGGCCTTGTCCAGCTCGACCAGCACGCCGACCTGCGGAGGCAGGTCCGGGCTGGTGCGGTGCAGGTAGGAGCCGACGTAGGCGCCGGAGAACTGCGCGAAGCGGTCCAGGACGATCTTCTCGCCCAGGGTGGCGTTGGCCTCGTCGACGTACGCCTGGACGGTCTTGCCTGCCTCGATCTCGGAGGCGAGCAGCGCGTCGATGTCGGCCGGGGAGGTGGCCTCGATGTGCGCGGCGATGGCCTCGGCGACGGCGACGAACTTGTCACCCTTGGCGACGAAGTCGGTCTCGCACTTCAGCTCGACCAGGACACCGGTGGAGTTGTCGTCGGCGATACGGGCGATGGCCGCGCCGTTCTCGGCCGTACGGCTCTCGCGCTTGGCGACGCCCTTCTGGCCCTTGACGCGCAGGATCTCTACTGCCTTGTCGACGTTGCCCTCGGCCTCGTCCAGCGCCTTCTTGCAGTCCATCATGCCGGCGCCGGTCAGCTCCCGGAGCTTCTTGACGTCGGCGGCGGAGTAGTTCGCCATGGTCTGTGAATCTCTTCTCGAATAAGTCGATGAGGATGGATCGGCCCACTGCGGATCAGGGGCTTCCACGGCTGTACGGCGGGGGCACCCGGCCCCCGCCGTATCACCGCGCAACAGCGGAGCCCACGTGATCCACGTGGCCGTGGATCAGGCCTGCTCGGCGGCGGGCTTCTCGGCCTGCTCGGCCTCGGCGGCCTGCTCGGTCTCCGGGGAGGACTGGACCTCGGCCTCGGCGGCGGTCTCGTCCTTGGCCTCGGCAACCTCAGCCGGCTCGGCGGGCTTCTCGGCCTCGGCAGGCTTCTCGGCCTCGGCGGCCTTCTCGCCCTCCAGCAGGTCGCGCTCCCACTCGGCCAGCGGCTCGCCCGCGGCCTTCTCGCCCTTGCCCTCGCCGGAACCACCGGACGAACGGGCGATGAGGCCCTCGGCGACAGCGTCGGCGATCACACGGGTGAGCAGGGTGACGGAGCGGATCGCGTCGTCGTTGCCCGGGATCTTGTAGTCGACCTCGTCCGGGTCGCAGTTGGTGTCGAGGATCGCGACCACCGGGATGTTGAGCTTGCGCGCCTCACCGACGGCGATGTGCTCCTTCTTGGTGTCCACGATCCAGACGGCGCTGGGCACCTTCTGCATCTCGCGGATACCACCGAGGGTCTTCTCCAGCTTGGCCTTCTCGCGGGAGAGGACCAGCAGCTCCTTCTTGGTGAGACCGGAGGCGGCCACATCCTCGAAGTCGATCTGCTCCAGCTCCTTGAGGCGCTGGAGCCGCTTGTAGACCGTCGAGAAGTTGGTCAGCATGCCGCCGAGCCAGCGCTGGTTCACGTAGGGCATGCCCACGCGGGTGGCCTGCTCGGCGATGGCCTCCTGGGCCTGCTTCTTGGTGCCGACGAACATGATGGAGCCGCCGTGCGCGACGGTCTCCTTGACGAACTCGTAGGCGCGGTCGATGTACGACAGCGACTGGAGCAGGTCGATGATGTAAATGCCGTTGCGCTCGGTGAAGATGAAGCGCTTCATCTTCGGGTTCCAGCGGCGGGTCTGGTGCCCGAAGTGGACGCCGCTCTCCAGCAGCTCCCGCATCGTGACGACGGCCATGGCCGTTCTCCTTGGGTTACTCGGTTGTCATCAGCGAGGGCCGGGATGGCCCCCGCTTGCCTGACGCCCCTGTCGCGCCGCCCTGGAACTACCGACTGGCGGACCGTTCCTGGGACCGAGATGCGCGGCCACCGGGTGAGGGTGGCGGGGCGTGCGAAGTCAGCCCGGTCACCCGGGCCGCACAAAGCAGTGTACGGGACCCGCGAAGGGGCCCGCGCCGGGTGTGGGAGCGGGGACCTCGGTGGGCGCGGATAAGCACCATGACCCATGGGAGAGAGGAGAATCTTTACCCGTTTTTTCTGCATTTTGCCCCGGTGCACCGAAGCTCCACCCCGGGCCGCGTTCATCCCCCGGGCGAGTGACGGTTTTATCCACATCTCATGGGTTACCCACAGATCTTGCCCATGATCCCAGCCGGTCCGGGATGTGCGTCAGGGTCTCCGCATGAGGCAACGCGGACCCCACTACGGGGCGGGCACGACGAGCGACGGGCGTCCGGTGGAACGCCCACGCGGGGCGACGCGGGCGAGGGCTCTGATCCTGGTGACGGGGTTCTCGTGGGTGATCGCGGGGGCGATCGCGTGCGTGCTCGCGAGCGGGTTCACGCACGGGGGCCCCGACGGGTCGGCGGTCCCGCGCTCGTATGCGCCCTCGCCCGGACGAGCGGCCTCGGCGTATGAGCCTCCCGCACCCGCCCTTCTCCTCACGCCGGCGGGTGCGGGAGCTTCCGGCGGCAGAGCCTGGCCGGTGACAGGGACCGGTGGGGCGCTGCGGCCCCTGGTGCCGCGCGGCTGGGATCCGCCGCCGGAGCCGTGGGCCGCCGGTCACCGTGGAGTGGACCTGGCGGCCGGGCCGGGGCAGCCGGTACGGGCCGCCGCAGGCGGGAAGGTGTCCTTCGCGGGAAAGGTCGCCGGGCGCGGAGTGGTGTCCATCGAGCTGCCGGGGACCGGCCGCCCGCCCCTGCGTACGACGTACGAGCCGGTACGGGCCTCGGTGCGCAAAGGGGACCGGGTGAAGGCCGGCGAGCGGGTGGGGACCGTCGCCAGAGGCCGCCACTGCCCCCGCACCTGTCTGCACTGGGGCCTGTTGCGCGGCGACCGCTACCTCGACCCGCTCTCTCTGCTGCCGCCGGGCATGCTCGGCGGAGACTCACGCCTCCTGCCCGTCACCGGAGTCCCGGTGCCCGGCCGCCGGGCCCACGCGGGCCGGCAGCCCACAGCCGCGGACACCGCCGAGGATCTCGCCCCGCTGCGCAACGCCGCCCCGTCAGACGCTCCTGGCTACGACGCGGCGGGAGGGGTCATCCGTGACCATGGCGAAGCAGGAGGGATCCTCGCGCTGGCGCTGGCCGTGTGCGCGCTGTGGGCGCACCGGCGGCTGCGCGACGGGCACGACAAGGCGGCGACGGCACCACGGCAGAGAGCACCGGCCGCGCGGAGGCGGCCGGAGGGCCCTGATGACCTCAGCCCCGGACGCCGTTCAGCGCCATGGAGACGGCGGCCTCGGCGATCTGCTGCGGGTCCTCGGCGGCACCGAGCTCGATACGGCGTACCCCGGCGTCCACGACGCCCTGAAGCAGCATGGCCGCGAGCCGCGGCTGCTCGTGGCCGAGGTCGCCGAGCGCCTCGACGACCATGGAGATCAGCCCGCCGTGGGCGGCGCGGATGCGCTCTCGGGCCCCCGCGTCCAGCTCCCCCGCCGAGATCGCGACGACGGCACGGTGCCGGCGGTCACCGACCAGCGCGAGCTGCTGACGTACATATGCTTCGATCTTGCCCCCGGGACTCTCGGCCTGGGCCATCGCGGATTCGACCTCGGCCGCCCACACGGGGAAGTCGACGGCGCACAGCTCCTCCACGACCGCGGCGCGGGAGCGGAAATACTCATAGACGGAGGAGCGCGCGAGGCCCGTGTGCTGGGCGAGGGCGGGGAAGGTCAGCGCCTCCGTTCCCCCCTCGGACAGCAGTGACCTCGCGGCGTCCAGCAAGGCCGCGCGCTGCATGGTCCGGTGCTCGGCCACGGAGGCCGCTCGAATCCTGGGCACGCTTCTAGCTTACGGACAGAAGGTCGAGGCTCACATGGGTAGGGCCGGGGCGGGCTCTGAAGGACCGGTTCAGCAGGGTGAAGGGATCGTCACCGGGTCAGCGTCCGAGGTCGGCGAGCTTGGCGCGGAGCTGGAGGACGGACTTGGTGTGGATCTGGCTGACCCTGCTCTCGGTCACCCCCAGCACCTGGCCGATCTCGGCGAGCGTCAGCCCTTCGTAGTAGTAGAGAGTGACCACGGTCTTCTCCCGTTCGGGCAAGGTGTTGATCGCGCGCGCGAGGAGTCTGCGCAGCTCACGGTCCTCGGCCACCTCGACGGGGTTGTCGGCGGCCGTGTCCTCCAGCGTGTCCATGAGGCTGAGCCGGTCACCACCGTCGCCGCCCACATGCAGCAGCTCTTCGAGGGCGACGACGTTGGCCAGGGACAACTGGCTGAAAACGCCATGCAGTTCCTCCATGGCGATGCCCATCTCGGAGGCCACCTCGGACTCGGAGGGGCTGCGGCGGAGCTTGGCCTCCAAGGTGGCGTAGGCGCGCTCGACCGCGCGGGCCTTCTGCCGTACGGAGCGGGGGATCCAGTCCAGCGCCCGCAGTTCGTCGATCATCGCGCCCCGGATGCGGGTGATGGCGTAGGTCTCGAACTTGATGGAGCGCTCGGGGTCGAACTTCTCGATAGCGTCGATCAGCCCGAAGACCCCGGAGGAGACGAAGTCGGCCTGCTCGACGTTGGAGGGCAGACCGACGCTGACCCTGCCCGCGACGTACTTGACCAGCGGCGAATAGTGCAGGATCAGCTGCTCGCGAAGCCTGCTGTCGGCTGTGTCCTTGTACGACTGCCAGAGTTCCTCCAGCGAGCTGGGCGCAGTCCTGGGCGTGCCGTCGTCGACCACGGCGGGCGCCACCGCGGCGGCTGTGCGGTCGGGCCCGGAGATGTGCTGAGGCATGCGTCGCCTTGAGCCGTTCTGCTGGGTGGTGGTGGTCTGTTGGTGTGCGGAGCCGTGCCTCTCATTGAGAGATGGTGTGAGCGTAACGTGACGACAGCGTCGCAGTGAGCGACGGAGCGTTCGTTCTCGTGTACGCGGTCGTGCTCCTTTCGACGATGGCTCGGCGCTCGCCGGCAGGGCCGCAGGCGGTGACCGCGTGCAGGGCGGGTGTGAGGCGCTTCGCGGGGCACTCCTCGACCCGGCACGCGCACATGCCTCGGCCCAGCACGCTCACATGGCTCAGGCTTTCACCCGATAGCCCCAGGTCAAGGACCGCCTCATCACCCGATGGAGTGCCCCTTCCGTGCTCGGACCAACAGCCAGCGCTCGCCGGTGCGTTCGACGAAGCCGAGAGCTCGCAGCTCATGGAGCCGGGCCAGCGTGACCTCTACGGGTACACCTGCGGACCGGGCGATTCGCGCCAGATCACTCGCCCCGCGCCCTGGTACCGCCTCCAGCACCCGGCCGGCGCTCGCGCTCAACGCGTCGCGTGGAACAGTCGGTCCGCGCCGCTCGGGTGCCAGCTCGCCCACCATTCCCACCAGTTCGATCACCTCGGCGGCGTCGGTGACCACGGTGGCCTCGCCCCGCAGGAGCTCGTGCACCCCTTGTGAGAGCCCGGAGGTGACCGGCCCCGGCAGCCCCATCACATGCCGCCCCAGCCCCAGGGCGCGGCGCGCCGTCACCAGGGCACCGCTGCGCAAAGCTGCCTCGATGACGACGGTGCCCCGCGACAGCGCCGCGATCACGCGGTTGCGCAGTACGAATCTGCTGCGGGTCGGATGGGCGCCGGGAGGCAGCTCCGCGACAAGCAGCCCACGCTCGCCCAGCAGCCTGATCAGCTCCTGGTGGCCCGGCGGATAGGCGACATCCACGCCGCAGGCCAGCACTCCCACGGTAGGGCCTCGCACCGCCAGGGCTCCCCGGTGCGCACCCCCGTCGATGCCGTAGGCAGCCCCGGAGACCACCGTCCAGCCCCGCTCGGCGAGCCCGGCGCCCAGCAGGGACGCGCAGTGGGCGCCGTATTCCGTGCAGGCGCGGGCGCCGACCACCGCCACCGAGCGCAGTGCCCATACCCGCAGCGAGGCCGAGCCGCGGACCCACAGGCCGAAGGGCCTTCTGGCGCCCAAGTCGTCCAGCTGTTGCGGCCATTCCATGTCCCCGGGGCAGACGAACCGCCCGCCCAGCGCCTCGATCGCTTCGAGGTCCGCATGGGGCCGCGCCCCCTCGGCTCGCAGCCGCAGGCCCTCCCAGCGCTGTTCTTTGGCGCCTTTCAGCGGTGGCCCTCCCTCTTTCAGCGCGGCCAGGACCTCCTGCGGGGTGCAGGCGGCAAGCCAGCCGCCCACCAGCTCGTCGCCGGGCTCCGCGATCCGGGTGAGCGCGGCCCGGGCGATCCGCTCGGGGTCACCGGGCGGGCCGAAAACAGGGGAACTCCGGGGAGCGGCAGCGGTGAGCGCGTGGGCGGCTCCGCCCGAAGAGGGAGAACCCGAAGAGGGAGAAGGGGCAGAAGGGAGTGAGGGAGGGAGGGGTGACGTGGGGGCGGGGGAGACTGGTCCGGCAGAGGGTGGCGTCGCCGTGTCGGCATCCCCGGCACAGCCGGCCTTCACACCGCTGCCCCGGGTGCGGGCCCGGCCGCTCGCCGTCATGCGAAGCGCCCCGGCACGAGTGCGTCGCGCCGGATGCCGGTGCGCAGCTCCAGCGCGAAGTTGACGTCGTCGGGCGAGGGCCTGTCGTGCCCCGCCAGGTCAGCGACGGTCCAGGCGACCCGCAACACCCTGTCCAGCCCGCGCGCGGTGAGTACGCCGCGCTCCAGATCCGCTTCGGCCTCCCCCAGCGCTCCGGGCATCGCCGGGTGGCGGGTGCGCAGCTCGTGTCCGGGCACCTCGCTGTTGGTCTTCCACGGCATGCCCTCATAGCGGGCCGCGGCCCGCTCCCTGGCCTCCAGGACCCGGGCGGCGGCCACGGCGCTGGACTCGGCGCTCCCGCCCACGGCTACCAGCTCCGAGCGGGCCAGTGGCTCCACGGTGACGCGCAGATCGACCCGGTCCAGCAGCGGCCCCGACAGCCGTGCGCGGTAGCGGCGTACCGAGGCGGGACGGCACTCGCACTCGCCACCCCGGATGCCGTGCCGCCCGCACGGACAGGGGTTGGCGGCCAGGACCAGCAAGAACCTCGCCGGCATCCGCATCATCCCGGCGGCCCGCGCCACGACGACATGGCCCGACTCCAAGGGCTGCCGCATGGCATCCAGCACCCTGGGGCTGCACTCTGCCGCCTCGTCCAGAAAGAGCACGCCGTTGTGCGCCAGGGACACGGCGCCGGGGCGCGGAAGCCCCGTCCCGCCGCCCACCAGTGCCGCCATCGTGGCTGAGTGGTGCGGAGCGCAGTAAGGCGGCCTGGCGACCAGCGGCTGGCCGGGCGGCAGCGCACCGGCGACCGAGTGGACGGCCGTGACCTCCAGCGACTCCTTGCGGCTGAGCGCCGGAAGCAGCCCGGGGAGGCGCTCGGCCAGCATCGTCTTGCCCGCGCCCGGCGGCCCCTTGAAGTAGAGGTGGTGTCGGCCTGCCGCCGCGATCTCCAGCGCACGGCGGGCACGGCGCTGTCCCACCACATCGGCCAGGTCGACGGGGCGTTCCTCCGCCAGGAGCCCGGTGAGCCCGGGTGTGCCCGGAGGCAGCCCCGTGAGGCCGGCGAGACCCGGATCGGGCAGGCCGTCGCCCGGTCGCCCCGTCTCCTCGGGGACGGGCTCGTCCGTCAGTACGGCGATGAGCTGGCGCAGGCTGCGCACTCCCACCACGGACACGTCGGGGACGAGCGCCGCCTCGGCCGCCGTCTGCTCGGGGACGACCACCTGGCGGTATCCGGCGTCCGCCGCGGCCAGCACCGCCGGCAGGACGCCGCGTACGGGCAGCACGCGGCCGTCCAGACCCAGC
This sequence comes from Streptomyces sp. NBC_01775, assembly GCF_035917675.1. NCBI lineage: Bacteria > Bacillati > Actinomycetota > Actinomycetes > Kitasatosporales > Streptomycetaceae > Streptomyces > Streptomyces sp. NBC_01775. The sequence continues at coordinate 2,723,856 of NZ_CP109104.1, forward strand.
TCGCCGATCATCATCAGACCGGCGATCTCGCGGGGGTCGATGCGCTCGGCCGCGGCGAGGACCGCGCAGGCCACAGCGATATCGAAGCCGCTGCCGCCCTTGGGAACGGAGGCGGGGCTCAGGCCCACGGTGAGCTTCTTCTGCGGCCAGGCGACGCCGGAGTTGACCACGGCAGCGCGCACGCGATCCCGGCTCTCGGTGAGGCTCTTGTCGGGCAGCCCGACGAGGGTGAAGGCCGCGACCCCCGGCTCCAGGTCGGCCTGGACCTCGACCAGAACCCCCTCGACCCCGACGAGCGCCACGGCGCAGGTGCGGGCGAACCCCATCAGCCAACCCCTTGTACATGCTGGACGACGGGCGCGCCCCGGCCCGGCAGCACAACGCCCACCAGGTCGATCCGCACTCCGCCGACCGGAGGGTGGCCGTACCGGGCGATCCAGCGCTCGGTCAGCCAGCGTGCCGCCAGGCGGCGCAGCCGCGCCGTCTTGGCGGCGGGAAGGGCGTCCATCGGATGCTGAAAGGGGATGGCCCTGCGCGTTTTGACCTCGCAGATCACCAGCGCGTCCGCATCCCGCGCGATCAGGTCGATCTCGCCCTCGGCACAGCGCCAGTTCCGCTCAAGGATCATCATGCCCGCCTCGCGCAGCCTGCGGGCCGCGAGGTCTTCTCCGTACCGCCCCAGCGCACCCCGCGCGCCCGTCCCGACTCCGGCCCCCGCCCGGGCCCCGGCTCCAGCGCCGGACGGCCTGGCCCGAGCTCCCGTCGCCCTCGGGGCTCCCGCTCCGGCGGCACCGCCTGTCCGTGTCGGCTGCCGCCTGCGCGTGCTTTCTGTGCTCCGCGCGTTCTTCGTGGTCATACGAACCACCTCCGGACACCGACTGTGACGGCGCCGGAGGCGGCTCAGGGATCTTGGTCTTTTTCTGGGGAGAACTCAGCGGTTGTGGACAATTCCGTCACCCTCACGAGTGGTCCACGGGTAGCGGGACCGACGACGGACCCCGTGCTCAGCCCTTGAAGCCCGAGTCCTCGGGAAGATCCAGCTCACTCTTGTTGAGCTCCTCGATGTTCACATCCTTGAAAGTGAGCACTCGTACTTGCTTGACGAATCTGGCCGGCCTGTACATGTCCCAGACCCACGCGTCCGCCATCGAGACCTCGAAGAAGACCTCGCCCTGTACCGAGTGGACCTGCATCTCGTAGTCGTTGGTGAGATAGAAACGCCGGTCGGTCTCGATCACATATTTGAACAGTCCGACGACGTCCCTGTACTCCCTGTAGAGCTTCAGCTCCATCTCGGTCTCGTACTTTTCGAGGTCCTCGGCGCTCATGGCATGTTCCCCTTCAGCCGTGCGTCCCCCCATTGTGCGTCACCCCGAGCGGCCATGTGCCGAAGATGCGATGCGTCGCGCGATCGGCCCGTAGGCGGCGCCGCCCAGCACCAGGACGGCGCCCACCACGACGGCGGCCAACGCCAGCGGCAGGGGCCCGCGTTCCGAGGTGCCCTCCGGCATGGCGGCGAATCCGGTCGCCTCCGGCAGCATGCCGAGCGAGCCGAAGGGCCAGGCGACCGCGTCGACCCGGCCCTTCACGGCGGAGCGCGGCACGGCACCGTGGTCCGCGTCCTGGAGGTGCACCCGGGAGTCGAGCGACTCCAGCCGGTTGTCCCCCAGCAGGAAGAGCTTGCCCTTGGGGACGTCCGTGCTGTCGAAAGGCCGCTGGGAGTCGGCCCCCCGCGAGCGCAGATAGGGCTCCTCGACGGGCTTGCCGTTGACGGTGAGCCTGCCGCTCTTGTCGCAGCAGGCCACCTTGTCGCCACCGACCCCGACGACCCGCTTCACCATGGGGACCGCTCCCCACACCGAGTCCTGGAAGACGACGACATCACCCCGCCGTACCTCCTCGCCGTCCACCCGTTCGGCCAGCACCCGGCTGTCGGACTTGACGGTGGGGTGCATCGAGTCGGTGGGCACGGTGTAGGGCTGGTAGAGCACGGCGCCCCAGACGAACCCGCCGAGGAAGAGCACACAGCCGAGGGCCACGGCCAGCCCGGACAGTCTGTTGCCCAGGCGACCGTGGCCCTCGTCGGTACGTATCGCCTTGCTCACTTCCGCACTCCCGGTCGTCCGCAGCAGTCTCGAAGATCTGCGCGCACCCTACCCGGGGGTACGGGAAGCCGTCAGCCCTTGGCCTGGCCCTTGTCGGACCGGCCGACGTCCTTGGCTACCAGGCGCTTGCGCCGCCACAGCACCAGCGGGAGGGCGCCGGCGATACCCAGCGCGGCCGGTGCCGCGTTCAGAGCACGGGCCTGGATGCCCTGCTGGTCGAAGGTCTCGGGCACGGGCAGCGTGCCCCAGCGGTTGATTGGCCACGCCTTGACGATCGCCCGCCCGACGACCTTGCTCTCCGGCACGAAGCCGCCACCGGGCTGGTTTTGGTGGTAGCGGGAGTCGAGGGAGTCCTGACGGTGGTCGCCCATCACCCACAGCTTGCCCTTGGGCACCTTGATCGGGCCGAACGGCTTGTCGTCGCAGGGGGTGTTGCCCGGGTAGAGGTAGGAAGACTCGTTCAGGGGCGTGCCGTTGACACGCACCTTGCCGCCCTCCTTGCACTCCACGGTGTCCCCGCCGACCGCGATGACTCGCTTGATCAGGTCCTTCTCGTTGGCGGAGGGCATCAGTCCGATGAAGCTGAGCGCCGTCTGGACGAAGTTCTCCTCGACGTTCGCCTCCGGGAGCCAGCCGCCCGGGTCGTTGAAGACGACGACCTCGCCCCGGTCGGGCGTCGACCCGAACCACGGGGTGAGCTTGTCCACCAGCACCCGGTCCCCGCGCTGGAGGGTGTCCTGCATCGAGTCCGAGGGGATGGAGAACGCCTGCACGAGGAAGGTCTTGATGATCAGGGCGAGGATCAGCGCGATGCCGATGAGCATCGGCAGTTCCTGCCAGAACGACCGCTGCTTCTTGCCGCCCTTCTTGGCGCCCCGCGAGGAGTCGCTGTCGCCCGCGCCGGAGCCGCGCGCGTCGTCTCCGCCCGCGTCGTCGGCCGCATGTGTCCCATCAGTTTCGGCGGTCACACCGTCACTCTCTCTTTCCACGGTCGGTGGCCCTGCGTCGCCCGTCCCGTTGCCCGTCCCGCCGCCCACATCGGAACGCTTGTCTTCCGGGTCGCCGGAACCGGACCGTGCGCCGACCGCCAAGTCCCCCACATTCACTCCTCACACCGCGCTGCCGCCTGTCCGAGTACCGGTACAGGCCCACCACTCCCATAACGAGCGGGAGTTCCGCAGAGAACGGGAGTTGCGCCACTCGATTGTCAGGGGCGACGGACGCCGAGGCCGGTGCGCCACGTCCGTCAGGTACCGAAGCATATGTCTCCGGCTCCTCAAGCCGCCGCCAGTGCCCGAACGGCCAGGCGATGACGACCGCTCTTCCCTGGACGAGATCCTCCGGGACCGTCCCTCTGTCGGGCTCCCGGAGGTGGTAACGGGAGTCGGCGGAGTTGGCACGGTGATCGCCCATCACGAACACGCGCCCCACGGGAACCGTGACCTTGAACTTGATCTGGGAGGGCTTGTTGCCCGGATGCAGATACGGCTCCTTGAGAGGCGTGCCGTTCACCGTAACGCGCCCCTGCTTGTCGCAGCAGCGCACGGTGTCGCCGCCCACGCCGACGACGCGCTTGATCAGGTCCTGTTCGTCGTCCGAGGGCAGCAGCCCGATGAAGGTCAGGAACTCCTTGCCCTGCTTGATGCCCGGAGGGGGATCCTCCTTCTTGGCCTGCTCGCCCTTCAGCCATCCGCCGGGGTCCTCGAAGACCACCACATCCCCCCGCTGCGGCTTGGAGCCGAACCAGGGGGTGAGCTTGTCGACCAGGACCCTGTCGCCGATCTTGATGGTCTGCTCCATCGACCCGGAGGGAATCACGAACGCCTGGACGAGAAAGGTCTTCAGCACCAGTGCGATCAGCAGCGCGACCCCTATGAGGATCGGTATTTCCTTGGTCGCCGAGAGCCGGCGGCGGCGCTTGATGCGCTTGGCCGCGCGCCTGCGGGCCGCCCGGCCCTGGCCGGGACGGCGCAGCCCGGACTCTTCCCCGCCGTCCGGAGCCCCGCCGTCCCCGGGTCCGGCTCCAGGGGGCTCAGGGCTCGGCGGCGGGCCCTGGCCGTTGGCCCACTGGTCGTTGGTCCGCTGCCGCTGATAGCCGTCGACCGGAACACCCGTATGGGCCACGGGGGGCGGCGGGGGGCGGTCCTGAGCGGTGTAGTCGAACGGTTCGCTGTACTCGTAGGTGCTGCCGTACGGATCTGCCGAAGGGGGCTGGACGGCCGGACCGCCGTTGCCGTTGCCGTTGCCGTTGCCGTTCGGATAAGCGGGGCCGTTCGGATAAGCGGGGCCGCGACCAGGGCCCGGACCTGGGCCAGGACCGGAACCAGAGCCAGACCCGGCGCCAGGGCCGAACGGCGCGTCCCACTGCCGCTCGTCCCGCGGCCACTGGTCCTGCTGCCCCTCGTATCCGTACCCCTCATACCCGGGGCCCTGGTGGCCGGAGCCCGGATTCCCGTAGCCGCCGTTCCCCTGGCCGAAGGGGGCGCGGTCTTCGTAGCCGTCCTCGTAGTTGGCGTCGTCCTCGCTGGGGACGCCATAGGCGTAGCGCTGTCTCGGGGGCTGTGGGGGACGGGGGTGCGGAGGCCGGGGGTGTCCGTCGCGGCCGGGGTACCGGCCCCGGTGGTCAGTCATGGCCGCCGCCGACGGCCGCGCCGGGGGTCACCGACCCGAGGCGGCGCGGAGGCCACCCGATCCAGTCGGCCCGGCCGATCACGCGCTCCACGGGCACGGTCCCGCCGCCCGGCTCGCCGAGGTGGTCGCGGGAGTCGCTCGACTGTGAGCGGTGGTCGCCCATGACCCACATGCGCCCGTCGGGTACACGGGTCTCGAAGGGAACGGAAGAGGGGGCGTCCGAGCCGTAGAGGTAGCCCTCGTCCACAGGCCGACCGTTCACCTCGATCCTCCCCCGCTTGTCGCAGCAGCTCACCAAGTCTCCGCCGACGCCGATCACGCGCTTCACATAGTCCGTCTCGGAGGGGCGGACCAGGCCGGTGGCAGCTCCGGCCTTGCGCAGCGCGGTGGTCACCGCGTTGCCGCCCGCGCCCTCCTCCCCCGCGAAGGAATCCGTCCCGTCGAAGACCACAACGTCCCCGCGCTCCGGATGGTTGCCGAAACGGTAAGCCAGCTTGTTCACCAGCACCCGGTCACCGACGTCCAAGGTCGGCTCCATGGAAGAGCTCGGAATCAGAAAAGGCTGCACCACAAAGGCGCTGGTCAGCAAGAGGACCCCCAGGACCCCCGCTGCCCAGGCAGCGATACGAAAGGAGCGCGACCTGCTCCCCCCTCCCCCTTCGGGGCCGGAAGAGCGGTCGCGCTCCGGTTCGTTCTGCTGTTCTTGGGTGTCCATCGCTCGGAAGCCTAACCGGCGGTCCGGACGCCCAGAACGCGAGATCAGTTCTCGCGCTTCTCCTTGATCTTGGCGGCCTTGCCGCGCAGGTCACGGAGGTAGTAGAGCTTGGCGCGGCGGACGTCACCGCGGGTCACGACCTCGATCTTCTCGACGATCGGGGTGTGCACCGGGAAGGTGCGCTCGACGCCGACGCTGAAGCTGACCTTGCGGACCGTGAAGGTCTCCCGCACGCCCGAGCCCTGGCGGCGGATGCAGACGCCCTTGAACTGCTGCACACGCGAGCGGTTGCCCTCGATGACGCGGACGTGGACGTTGACCGTGTCGCCGGGGCGGAACCCGGGGACGTCCTCGCGCAGGGAGGCGGAGTCGACGCTGTCGAGAAGGTTGGACATGACCGTCTGCTTTCCTCGCTGATGCCACAGGTCATCAGCGGAATGTCGTGATGATGATGGGGAGCCGCCACTCCGTGCGTGCGTTGGTCCCCCTGTGGCAGGGTCGCGCGCCGGAAGCGAGGCAGCGGCCTATTCTTCCACGGGCTCCCCGCCCGGCCAAAATCGGCCGTCCGTTCCCTGCCGCCAGCCCAGCGCCTCCAGGGTCGCCCTGTCGTGCTTGTCCAGGGACCCGGGCTCGCAGCGCGCGATCAGGTCGGGGCGGTGGGCCGCCGTACGGGCGAGCGCCTCGTCGCGGCGCCAGCGGGCGATCTTACCGTGGTGCCCGCTCAGCAGCACCTCGGGGATGCCGCGCTCCCGCCACTCGGGCGGCTTGGTGTAGACGGGGCCCTCCAGGAGGTCCGCCATCGCGCCGGGTGCGAAGGAGTCGTCACGGTGCGACTCGGCGTTGCCGAGGACTCCGGGCAGCAGCCGGGCGACGGCCTCGACCATGACGAGCACGGGCGCTTCCCCGCCGGCCAGGACGTAGTCCCCGATGGAGACCTCGCGCACCTCGACGCGCTCCGCGTACTCCTCGATGACTCGGCGGTCGATGCCCTCGTAGCGGGCCGGTGTGAACACCAGCCAGGGCTTCGCGGCCAGTTCGACGGCCAGCTCCTGGGTGAAGGGCTTGCCGCTGGGGGTGGGGACGACGAGCACGGGCTCGTCCTGGCCGGATCGCAGGATCTCATCCAGCGCCTCACCCCAGGGCTCCGGCTTCATGACCATGCCGGGGCCGCCGCCGTAGGGGGTGTCATCGACAGTGTTGTGCCGGTCGTGGGTCCACGTACGCAGGTCGTGGACGCGCACGTCCAGCACCCCGCGCGCACGGGCCTTGCCGACCAGGGAGACGTTCAGCGGCTCCAGGTACTCGGGAAAGATCGTGACCACGTCGAGCCTCACCGCGAGCGCTCCTCGCCCTCGCCGCGCGGGCTCTCCGCGTTCTCGCCGTGCGGCCTCTCCCCGTCCGCGTCCTCGGCCCCGCCCGCATCCTCGGCCTCGTCCTCGTCGCCGAGCAGGCCGGGCGGCGGGTCGATGACGGCCCGCTGCGCCTCCAGGTCGATCTCGGGGACGATCTCGCTGACGAACGGGATCAGCACCTCGGCGCCGTCCTCGCGCCGGACGACGAGCAGATCCTGCGCGGGCAGGTGCGCGACGCTCTCGATGCGCCCCACGGCCACTCCCTCGCGCGTCACCACGTCCAGGTCTTCGAGCTGATGGTCGTAGAACTCCTCGGGGTCCTCCGGCTGCTCATCCGGATCGACCTCGGCGATGAGCAGGGTGTTGCGCAGGGCCTCGGCCGCCGTGCGGTCGCCGACTCCTTCGAAGCGCAGGACCAGGCGCCCGCTGTGCACCCGGCCACTGCGGATGGTGAGCGGTCCGGCGGAGGCGGGCTCGGTGGCCAGCACGGCGCCGGGGCCGAGCCGCAGCTCGGGCTCGTCCGTCCTGACCTCGACCGTGACCTCGCCCTTGATGCCGTGGGGGCGGCCGATCCGTGCGACGACTAGCTGCACTGTGCTTCTCCGTGCTCGGTCTGTGGGCACTCGCGACGACGGGCCGGGGACGGCTGTAGTGCCGTCCCCGGCCCGTGCCGGTGCTGCATGCTGCTGTTCAGCGGACCTGGTCCACGTCGACGAGGTCGACGCGGACGCCACGGCCGCCGAGGGCACCCACGACGGTACGCAGAGCGCGCGCGGTGCGGCCGTTACGGCCGATCACCTTGCCGAGGTCGTCGGGGTGGACCCGGACCTCCAGCACGCGTCCACGACGGAGGTTGCGGGAAGCGATCCCCACCTCGTCGGGGTGGTCGACAATGCCCTTCACCAGGTGCTCGAGGGCCTCCTCGAGCATCCTCAGGCCTCGGTCGACTCGGTGGCGGACGCCGGCGAGTCAGCCTTCTCGGCCTCATCCGCCTTCTTGTCCGCCTTCTTGGCCTTGGGCGTGACGGCCTCGCCCTTCGGGCCGTCCGAGGAGTCCTTGGCCGCGGCCTCGAAGAGAGCCTTCTTGTCGGTCTTCGGCTCGGCGACCTTCATCGGCTCGGGCGCGGGCAGACCCTTGAACTTCTGCCAGTCGCCAGTGACCTTGAGGATCGCGGCGACCGGCTCGGTCGGCTGCGCGCCGACGCTCAGCCAGTACTGCACACGCTCCGAGTCGACCTCGATGCGCGAGGGGTTCTGCACCGGGTGGTACAGGCCGATCTCCTCGATGGCCCGGCCGTCACGGCGGGTGCGGGAGTCGGCGACGATGATGCGGTAGTGAGGCGCGCGGATCTTGCCCAGACGCTTCAGCTTGATCTTGACTGCCACTGGTGTGGTGTCTCCTGGTCTTGACGTGGGTGGACACGACGGACTTCCACGTGGGGTTGTGGGGCCGGGTATCCGATGGACGCGTCAGCCGGAGGAGAGAGGGGTCCTATGCGACTGTCGAGTACAGCCGACCATGATGCCACACCGCACGGGCCCGGCCGAAACCTGCCCCCGGGCCGGGAACGAGACCGCGTCCGGAGGGCCGGGCCCGGACGGGAGACCGGCGCCGCGAGGTGGGGCGGACGCCTCAGCCGACGGCCACCGCGGGCTCGGCGGGAGCAGCCGCTTCGACGGGATCGACGGAGCTGACAGGGTTGACGGGTTCGACGGGGATGCGGAACTGCTTCCCGCAGGCCCCGCACATGATGGGCGCCTGGGCGAGGACGGACGGGACGACACGGACGTTGCGCCCGCAGTCGCAGACCGCCTTCACGCGGACTCCGCCTCCCGAGGAGCCGTGCCGGGCCGCCGGACCGCGAAAACTGCGGCCGGTGTCGGTCTCGGTGGCGGCGCTGTACGCCTTCAGGGCTCGCTGGAGCCGTTCGATGGTGGGGCGGTACCGCCTTCTGGTCTCGGGGGTGAGGACCACGAGGGAGAAACCACTGCTGGGGTGCGGCTCTTCGGGGTGATCCAGACCGAGTTCCTCGGCGATCGCCAGGAAACGACGGTTGTGATAGCGGCCTGCCCGTGAGGTGTCCCGGACGCCGCGGGCGGCGGCGATGCCGTGGACTGCCTCATGGAGCAGCCGTTCGAAGGAGAGGCCGGTGCCGCAGGCGGACGACGACTCTCCGATGAGTGATTCGGGCGCGGCCAGATCCGGCAGCTCGGGATGGTGCCGTTGAATGTCGGCCCAGGCGGCTGCCAGCTCGGCGGCGAGAACTGGTGGTGTCGTGCTCACGTCGTTCCCAACGAGCAGGAGTGCCCCGGTGTTCCGATTCCGGGGCATCCCAAATAATTTGCACGTACCAGTCAGTCAACGCTGATGGGTCGGGACGAGGGCGGGTGCGCAGATCTACGGAGAAGCCACACACGCGACTCAAGCCGGGACGTATCACCGGATAGGCGCGCCCCTGTAATGCAGTAGGCGCGCATCCCCCTGCTTGCGGATGCGGGCCCGCCCTCCGCTGCCGCGGTGTGAGCGGTGTCGTTGATCGTACGCACACTTTCTGTGTGCCCTGAACGCCACTGGCCTCCCGAAGCACCAGAGCGCCCGTTTCGCCGTCGGGTGCGGGATCCGGCCGCCCGCTGTCCCCTTCGGTGTGGACGGCGCACACGGCGGGAGGGGCGCACGGCAGGGTCGTGGAAGTCATGAGGGCGCACCCCCTGGACGCGTGTACCGATGCGCAGTTCTCTGGGCACACGGGGACGGGCATCACTTCGGGGGGACCCAAACGGCTGCGAACGGATCTTCGGATTGAGGCGTTGCGATGACACCCGCGCTCGTACACCACCGGCACCCGGCCGTACGCGGCGCCGCCGAGCACGCGGCGCGCGCACGGGACTGGGCAGAGATCCAGGAACGGATGCTGGTTCCGCTCTACGAAGCGGTGTACGAACGGATGGAGACCGGCCCCGGAACGCGGGTGCTCGGTCTCGGCTGCGGTTCGGGCCTGGCGCTGCTGCTGGCGGCCGGCCGCGGGGCCGCCGTGCACGGCGTGGACGTGGACGGGGCACGGCTGGAGCTGGCGCAGGAGCGGCTGCTGGGCGGTGAGGTGCCCGTACGGGACGCGCGGCTGACGCGGGGCTCGTGCCTGGAGGCCCTCGCGGAGGCACCGCCGCCGGCCCTGGTGACCGCCTTTGACGCGCCGCCCGGCAGCGAGGAGCTGTTGCGTCTGCGGGAGTCGCTGGGCAAGGGCGTCCCCGTGGTGCTGGCGGGATGGGGCCCGGCCGAGCGCTGCGCGGTGGCGCCCGCGCTGCGGGTCGCCGAGCGGCTGGCCGAACCTTCGGACGCGCCGCCCGGATGGTGCGGGAGGGACCACCTGGAAGAGCTGGCAATACGCTCCGGACTGCGGCTGGACGGATCCGGCCGGGTGGCCTGCCCCTTCGGTTACGCGGGCATGGAAAGCGCGGTGCGCGGCCTGCTCTCGACCGGGCTGTACGACCTCGCGGTGCGCGCGACCGATGAGGAGCAGGTCCTCAAGGAGCTGACGGAGGCGCTGCATCCGTATCTGCGCGCCGACGGAACGGTATGGATGCCGAACCTCTTCCGGTACGTCGTCGCGCGTACGTAGCCCCGCCGGACCTGACTGCCGGAGCAGGGGCCTGTCAGACCTCGCCCGACCACTCCTCGGCGGTCAGCGCGAAGCGCTCGTGGTCGCGCCAGGCGTTGTTGATGAAGAGCATCCGGGGCGAGAAACCCTCGTGCCGGAATCCGAGGCGCTTGGCCATCGCGAGGGAACGCTCGTTCTCGGGCTGGACGCTGATCTCCAGGCGGTGCAGTCCGAGCCCGTCGGGGCCCGGCTGGAAGCAGCGGTCGACCACCAGCCGCATCCCTTCGGACATGCGTCCGGTTCCGGCGTAGGGGACGTAACTGTCATAGCCGAGGGAGCCGTTGCGGAATCGGGCCCGCACGATGTTGGCGACATTGACGCGGCCGACCAGGCCGTCGTCCTCGTTGTCGAGGATCAAGAACGTGCGCAGCGCGGGCCCCTGGCGGCGCAGCAGATCGGGAAAGCCGTCGGGCTCCACCGGATTCCACGGGCTGAGGTGGTCCGCCGAGCGGACGACAGCTTCACTGTAGAGACGTTCGTCGGACGGCCGCGGCGGGCGGATGTATACGCGCATGCACGACATCATCCGCCTCCGCCGCGGCGGACTCACTTGGGGGGCAGCATGTCCTTGAACTCCTGCGGGAGTTCGAAGTTGCCCGGGTCCTGACCCGGTCCGGGGATGCCGAAGGCGCCGCCCTCGTCCCCTTCGCCGGCCCGGCGCGCGGCAGCGGCCTGCTCTTCCTGCTTGCGCTTCATGGGGTTGCCGGACTGGCGCTTGCCCTTGACCTTCTTCTGCGGCTTGCCCTTCTTCTTGCCGCCTCCGACACCCGGCATCCCGGGCATCCCCGGCATGCCGCCGCCCTGGGCCATTTTGGACATCATCTTGCGGGCCTCGAAGAAGCGCTCCACAAGGTTCTTGACCGCGCTGACCTCGACACCGGAGCCGCGTGCGATACGGGCACGGCGGGAGCCGTTGATGAGCGTCGGCTCGGCGCGCTCGCCGGGCGTCATCGACTTGATGATGGCGGCGGTGCGGTCGACCTCGCGCTCGTCCAGATTGTTGATCTGTTCCTTCATCTGGCCCATGCCCGGCATCATCCCGAGCAGCTTGGAGATGGAGCCCATCTTGCGGACCTGCTCCATCTGAGCCAGGAAGTCGTCGAGCGTGAACTCCTTGGGGCCCTTGGCCAGCTTGGCGGCCATCTTCTCGGCCTCTTGCTGGCTGAAGGTCTGCTCGGCCTTCTCGATCAGCGTGAGCATGTCGCCCATGCCGAGGATGCGCGACGCCATCCGGTCCGGGTGGAAGGCATCGAAGTCGTCGAGCTTCTCACCGTTGGAGGCGAACATGATCTGCTTGCCGGTGACCTGCGCGACCGAGAGGGCCGCACCGCCCCGGGCGTCGCCGTCGAGCTTGGAGAGCACGACGCCGTCGAAGCCGACGCCGTCCTGGAACGCCTCGGCCGTGGTGACGGCGTCCTGACCGATCATGGCGTCCACGACGAAGAGGATCTCGTCGGGGCTGACCGCGTCGCGGATGTCGGCCGCCTGCCGCATCAGGTCCTGGTCGATGCCCAGGCGTCCCGCGGTGTCGACGATGACCACGTCGTGCTGCTTGTCACGCGCGTAGGTGATCGAGTCCTGCGCGACCTTGACCGGGTCACCGACGCCGTTGCCCGGCTCGGGGGCGAAGATGGCGACGCCTGCGCGCTCGGCGACGACCGACAGCTGGTTGACCGCGTTCGGGCGCTGGAGGTCGGCGGCGACCAGCATCGGGGTGTGCCCCTGCTGCTGGAGCCAGCGGCCGAGCTTGCCCGCCAGGGTGGTCTTGCCCGCGCCCTGGAGGCCCGCGAGCATGATGACGGTCGGCGGGTTCTTGGCGAAGCGCAGCCGCCTCGTCTCGCCGCCGAGGATGCCGACCAGTTCCTCGTTGACGATCTTGATGACCTGCTGGGCGGGATTGAGCGCCTGGGAGACCTCCACCCCCAGGGCGCGCTCCTTGACCTGCCGGATGAAGGTGCGCACGACGGGCAGCGCGACATCCGCCTCCAGCAGGGCGATACGGATCTCGCGCGCGGTGGCGTCGATGTCCGCCTCGCTGAGGCGCCCTTTGCCCCGGAGGTTCTTGAACGTCGCACTCAGACGGTCGGAAAGGGTATCGAACACAGCGCTCGTTGGTCCTCGGGTCGGTGGCGGAGTCAATCTCTGCCAAGGGTAGCCGCCTCCGGCGCGGGCACTCCCTCGCCCGCCGGAATCAGCACGGTCTCGCCTGCCTGAGTACTCGCAACCGGACGCGGCTACCGCTCAGCGCAGCTCCGTCTCCAGGCGCTCCGCGAGCCGGGCCGCCTCGGCGTCCGGCAGCCGGGCGCCTTCCGGGTCCGTCACGTAGAAGGCGTCCACCGCGTTCGCTCCCAGGGTGCTCACATGCGCGCTGCGCACCCGCACACCGGATGCTTCAAGCGCGTGCCCCAGCCGGTACAGGAGCCCCGGGGCGTCCTGGGCGCGGACCTCGATGACCGTGGCGGCGCGGGAGCCGCCCGGTGCGACGGCCGCCCTGGGCGGCGGTGCCTGCGCGCCCCTGCGGCGCGGTCCCCGGTAGGCGGCCTCGCGCTCGGCTAGGCGGGACGCGATGTCGAGGGAGCCGTCGAGCGCGCGTACGAGGTCGGCGCGCAGCCGCGCCTCCTGCGGGAGTGCGCCGAACTCGGCCGCCACCCGCCAGGTCAGCAACAGCACACGGCCCTCGCTCTCGCCCTCCTGTGCCGCCCCGGACGGCAGCTCGGCAAGCTGTAGGTCGGCCGCGCGTACCGTCAGCCGGTGCAGCGCCAGGACGCCGGCGACCGCGGGCAGCACCCCGGGCTGATCGTGCAGCGCCACCATCAGCTCGACCCCGACCGGCTCCTGCTCCTCCCCGGTCCCGGAACCCGCTTCATCCGGTACGAGCTTTCCCGTACGGGCATCCGGTGCGCCTCCGGAAGCACGGGCATCCGGTGCGGCGGCCGTCCCGGCGGGGCCGGTGTGCGCGTGCAGCGTCAGTACCGGCCCCTTGGTGCGCCATGCCTCCATGGCCAGCCGTTCGGCCTCGGCCGACAGCTCCCGGGGCTCGGTCTGGTGCTCGGCCGGCTCGCCCGCCAGCACGGCGCCGACGCGGTTGACGAGGTCGGCCACGAGCGCGGCGCGCCAGGCCGACCAGGCGGCGGGCCCGGTGGCCAGCGCGTCCGCCTCGGTCAGCGCGTGCAGCAGCTCCAGGGTGCCGGGCCCGCCGACGGCCGTGGCGACCGAGGAGATGGTCGCGGGGTCGTCCAGGTCCCGCCGCGTCGCGGTGTCGATGAGCAGCAGATGGTTGCGCACAAGTGTCGCGAGCACCTCCGTGTCCGCGCTGCCGAAGCCGATCCGGCCCGCCATGTCGCGGACGATCGTCTCGCCGGCCACGGAGTGGTCCCCCGGCCAGCCCTTGCCGATGTCGTGCAGCAGCGCCCCGACCAGCAGCAGGTCGGGACGGTGGACCCGCCGGGTGAGCGCCGAGGCCCGCACGGCGGTCTCCACCAGGTGCCGGTCGACGGTGTAGAGGTGCACGGGGTTGCGCTGCGGGCGGCAGCGCACCCGCTCCCAGTCGGGCAGCAGCCGGGTGATCAGGCCCGCTGCCTCCAGCGCCTCCCACACCGGTACGGTCGCCTCTCCCGCGCCGAGGAGCGTGACGAAGTCCTCACGGGCCTGCGCGGGCCATGGCACCGGCAGGTCGGGAACGGTGCGGGCCATCTTCCGCACGGCGGGCAGAGCCAGGGGCAGCCCCGCCTGCGCGGCGGCAGCCGCCGCCCGCAGCGGCAGCACCGGGTCACGGTCGGGGCGGGCGCTCAGCGCGAGCGATGCCTCACCGTCGTGTTCGACCACTCCCTCCGCCAGGGGCGTGCGCTCCCCCGCGGAAGCTCCGGCGCGCGTTCCCGTCCGCCCTCCGGGACGCCGGCCGGCGCTCAGCAGACCCCGCAGGCGCGCCCCGCGCGCGGCGCCGGAGCGGGGCCGCGCCACCCTGCCGACCTCGCGCCAGGTCACATCGCTGGCGTAGGCGATGGTGCCGGCCGCCTCGTAGACCCGGCGCAGCAGGATGTCGGCGTCCAGCAGACCGAGCCCTTCGGCGACCTGGTCCTGGTCCTGGAGGGCGAGGCGGTCGGTGGCGCGGCCCGTGGACAGGTGCAGGGTGTCGCGGACGTTGAGCAGCGTGGTCCGCGCCTCCTCCAGGCCCTCGCGCGGTGCGTCGGCGAGCCAGGAGGCGGCGACGGCGCGCAGCGCGGTGACATCCCGCAGCCCGCCGCGGGCCTCCTTCAGGTCGGGCTCCAGCAGGAACCGCAGCTCGCCGTGGCGCCGGGCCCGCTCCTCCGTCAGATCGTGCAGCTCGGGCAGCCGCTCGCGGGCGCGGGCACGCCACTGCGCGAGCGCCCCGGCGCGCATCTGAGCCGTGAGCGCCGAATCCCCTGCGATGTGCCGGGCCTCCAGCAGGCCGAGCTGCACCTTGAGGTCCTCATCGGCGGTGGCGCGCGCCTCGGCGAGGGTGCGTACGGAGTGGTCGAGCGCGAGACCGAGATCCCAGACCGGGTACCAGACCCGGTCGGCGATCCCGGCGACGACATCGGCGGCCACCCGGCCGTCGTGCAGCAGGAGCAGGTCGAGGTCGCTGCGCGGGGAGAGTTCACCCCGCCCGTAGCCGCCGACGGCCACCAGGGAGACCCCGGGGGGCGCGTTCTTGCCTACGAGTCCGGCCAGCCAGCGGTCCGTCAGTTCGGACAGCGCGCGGCGCCGCTGCGGCCCCGGCTGTCCCTCTTTCTGGAGCAGCCGCAGCCGGGCCGCGGCGTATCCCCGCTCCCTCCGCTCCACCGTCTCCCGCTCGTTCCGCGCCGCCTGCCGCTCGTTCCGCACCGCGTCACGCGCCCCCGCTCCCTCGTCCGTTCCCCAGGTCTCCACCGCCGAGGGCTCCGTCACAGCGCGTCAGGCCCACGCTCGCCCGTGCGTACCCGTACCGCCGTCTCGACGGGCACCATCCACACCTTTCCGTCGCCGATCTTCCCGGTGCGCGAGGCCTTGACGATGATCTCGGTCAGCTCTTCGGCGTCGCCGTCCTCGGCCAGCAACTCGATCCGGACCTTGGGCACGAGGTCGACGGTGTACTCCGCGCCCCGGTAGACCTCGGTGTGGCCGCGCTGGCGCCCGTAGCCGCTGGCCTCGGTGACGGTGAGGCCCTGCACGCCGAAGGCCCGCAGCGCCTCCTTCACCTCGTCCAGCCGGTGCGGCTTGATGACCGCGGTGATGAGCTTCATGCGTCCACCTTGGTGTCGTGGTTGGCACTGTCGTTCCCGCCCGGACCGCCCTCACCGGGCGCCCCGCCTGCCTTGGTCAGGCCGAATGCGGGCACCTCACCACGCGGCCGGTCCGAGGGGCCGCCGAAAGAGCTGAAGTCGTAGGCGGTCTCCGCGTGGAACGCCTGGTCGACCCCGGCTGTCTCGTCGTCCGGGTCGGCACGGAAGCCGATGGTGGCGTGCACCAGTTTGGCCAGCAGCCAGGAGACGACGAAGGAGAACCCCATCACGGAGAAGGCCCCCGCCGCCTGCTTGCCGAACTGTGTCAGACCGCCCACGCCGTCCGTGGCGAGGAAACCGACCAGCAGGGTGCCGATGACACCACCCACGAGGTGAACGCCGACGACGTCCAGGGAGTCGTCGTAGCCCAGCTTGTACTTGAGACTGACCGCCCAGGAGCACACTGCTCCGGCCACGACACCGATGGCCAGCGCGCCCATGGCGTTGACGGCCGCTCCCGCCGGAGTGATCGCCACCAGCCCCGCGACGGCGCCGGATGCGGCACCGAGGGTGGTGAAGGCACCGTGCCGTACGCGCTCGTAGACGAGCCAGCCCAAGACGGCGGCTCCGGTGGCGACCTGGGTGTTGAGCGCCATGTTGGCCGCGGTGCCGTCGGCGGCGAGCGCGGAGCCGGCGTTGAAGCCGAACCAGCCGAACCACAGGAGCGCGGCGCCGAGCACCACGAAGGGCAGGCTGTGCGGGCGCATCGGGTCCTTCTTGAAGCCGATGCGCTTGCCGACGACGAGGACGGCCGCGAGCGCGCCGACACCGGCGTTGATGTGGACGGCGGTGCCTCCGGCGAAGTCGATGACCTCCAGCTCATAGAGCCAGCCGCCCGGGGCCCAGACCCAGTGGGCGACGGGGAAGTAGACGACCGTGACCCACAGGGTGATGAACAGCGCCCAGGCGCTGAACTTCACGCGGTCGGCCAGCGCACCGCTCATCAGGGCGGGCGTGAGGATCGCGAACATCATCTGGAACAGGACGAAGGCGAATACCGGAATGCCCCCCTTCTCGGTGAGGGTGTCCGGCGAGATTCCCTTGAGCCCCACGAAGTCCAGGTTTCCGATCACTCCACCGGTGTCGGGGCCGAATGCCAGCGAGTATCCGTAGAGCACCCACAAGACGGTGACGATCCCCAGCGAGATGAAGGACATCATCAGCATGTTGAGCACGCTCTTGACCCGGACCATGCCGCCGTAGAAGAAGGCGAGGGCGGGCGTCATCAGCATTACGAGACACGCGCTGATCAGTACGAAAGTGGTATCCGCGCCGTTCAATGTGGACGTCTCCTCGATGTCGAGACCTCAGGGGCCGGATCGGCGGGTGGTATGCGCGCCAGATTCCCCAAGCCCCGTTTCGAACGACGCCACTCGGTGTTTCGCCGGAGTGAAAACGCGCCCGGCGTTGTTACGAGGAGGTGAAGCACTGCCCCGGAGGTGACAGACAGCCGTACTCTCCGGCCCACGGAAGAGCCGGTCAGCCGGTCACGCGACCGGGTCCGTCACCCGTGGAGTCCGTCACCGGTTCAGCCGGTCTCCCGGCGCGGCCCCCGCCCGAGCAGCCCCCGCCCGTGCGCGTCACACGGCCGCCGCGGCCTCGCCCTCCGGCAGCTCCGCCCGCAGCCGCTCGCTCAGGTGCACGACCTCGGCGACATCTCCGTACTCCCTGACCGCGCTGGCCGCCGTGCGTCGCAGGCGGTTGTTGACCCGCTCCGAACGCAGCTGCCGGGCCACCCCGATCGCCTCGCCCGCGCGCGCCGCGCAGCCCTCGGGCTCCTGCTGGAGCAGGTGGACGCTCGCCATCCCGATGAGGTTGAGCGCGTAGGAGCGCTGGTGTCCGCCGCCGTCGGTCTCGTCCGCCTCCCGGCTGAACAGCTCGACCGCTCGCTCCATCACGGGCCGCGCCAGCGAGGCATAGGTGGGGCTGCGGCCCGACGAGTAGGCCAGATCGCGGTAGGAGTGCGCGTTCTCCGCGCACAGCTCGGCTTCGGAGAAGAACCGGATCCAGTCCGGGTCGCCGTCGACGGGGTCGATGTCGCTGAAGGTCTCCTCGGCCATCCGCACCGCCCGCTTGCACTTGCCGGGCTGGCCCATGTTCGCGTAGGCGCGGGCCTCCATGGCGTACAGCATGGCCTGGGTGCGCGGCGTGGAGCCCTCCCTGCTGCCGTACTGCGCCAGGTGGATCAGTTCGAGGGCGTCCTCGGAGCGGCCCAGGTGGATCATCTGGCGGCCCATCTTGCTGAGCACGTACGACCCCAGCGGCCGGTCGCCCGCCTCCTTGGCGGCGTGCAGGGCGAGGACGAAGTATTTCTGGGCGGTGGGCTGGAGGCCGATGTCGTAGCTCATCCATCCGGCCAGCTCCGCCAGCTCCGCCGTGACGCGGAAGAGCCGCCGGGTGCTCTGCTCGCCGTGCCGCTCCTGGAGCAGGTCCGTCACCTCGTGCAGCTGTCCGACGACGGCCTTGCGGCGCAGCCCTCCCCCGCACTGCGCGTCCCAGGTGCGGAACATCTCGGTCGTCTGCTCCAGCAGCTCCAGCTCGGGCGGGGAGAGCCGGGAGCCCCGCCGCAGCCCGCCGCCACGGCTCGCCCGCTCCCGCGCGGGACCGGAGGCCGCGCCACCGGCCGGCCCGGAAGCCGCGGCACCGGCTCCCCCCGACGCCGAGGTGCCCGCGAAGGACGCCGTGCCGGCCGCCAGGCCTGCGGACGCTCCGGCGCCCCCGACAGCCGCGTGCCCGCCGCCCGGCCGGCGCCCGCCGGTGGATCCGGCCGCCGCCCCGTAGCCCGTCGCACCAGAGGCGCCCACCCCGGGACCGCCCGCCGCCGTACGCGGCACGCCGTCCCCGGGCATCCCGCTCTCGGGGCCCGGGCTGGGAACGAGCCAGCGCTGCATGGGCTCGATCAGCGCGGGCCCCGCGGCCATGGTGAGGGAGTTCCCGAGGAAGCCGCGGCGGCCCAGCATCAGGTCGCTGCGCGTGAAGTCGCTGATCAGCGCCACCGTCTGCGGCCCGGCCCACGGCAGGTCCACCCCGGAGGCCGCGGGGGACTGCCGGACGGGCCGCAGGCCGAGATCCTCGACCGCGACGACGCAGCCGAAGCGCTCGGAGAAGAGTTCGGACAGGATGCGGGGAATCGGCTCACGGGGCTGCTCACCGTCCAGCCAGCGGCGTACGCGCGAGGTGTCGGTGCTGATGTGGTGGGCGCCCAGCTGCCGGGCGCGACGGTTCACCTGACGCGCCAGCTCGCCTTTGGACCAGCCGCTGCGCACGAACCACGAGCGCAGCCGCTCGTTCGGGCTCTTGCCGGACTGGCCGCCCTCACCCACTGGTCACGCCCCCATTCGCGTCAGCGGCGGGCTCTGGCCCCGCCGACCGGCCGCACGCTGTGCGCCGCTCCCGCACACGATGCCTCCGGCATAGTCGGCTGCCGCGCTCTCTCCACTGTGTGCACCGAAAGTAATCCTACGATCACGGACACGCGAGGGTGATTCCAGAATCGCCACCATTCGCCACCCCTTCGAATGAACCTTTCAGCGCTTAGGCGCGCTTGACTTGACGCCTTGGCACGGCCGCACGGAAACACGCCCCACCTCACGGGCTCCGCGCGAGGCTCCCCCACTCGCGGACCTCGCCCCGCCACCCGTTCGTCACTGTGCGCAATGACTTCGTAACCATAGGCATACGAGACCCGTTGGAGGGGGCATGGGCTTCACGATCGGCGCCATCGGCGGTCTCAGCGGCATCCGGGAGATCAGGGATCTGCGGCCCGGCTCACGCAGGCGCGGTCACGCCTCGGCGTGCACAGCTGTCGCGGAGTACACGGGGCTGTGGGGCTGGGACGTGGTCCCTGGCGCCCGCGCCGCCCGCTCCGGCGGCCGGGTGGAGTGCTCATGCGGGGCCGTCGCCTGCCCCGCCCCAGGGGCCCACCCGCTGGACGCGTCCTTGGAGATCCCCGCCGGTGCCACCCTCGCGGAGGCGGGTGAAGCCTGGGCCGGTGTCCCGGGAGCGGCGCTGCTGCTTCCGACGGGACGTTTCTTCGACGTGATCGAGGTGGCCGAGCCCGCCGGACAGTGCGCCCTGGCGCGGCTGGAGCGGATGGGCGTGCCGCTGGGCCCGGTCGCGGCGACGCCGCACGGCAGGACGTGGTTCCTGGTCGCCCCCGGAGCCGCCGCCGAACTGCCCGAGCTGCTCTACCGGATGGGCTGGGACGACGCCGACCTCGATCTGCGCGGCAGGGGCGAGGGCGAGTACATCACCGCGCCGCCCTCCGACCTCGGCGGATTCGGACCGGTGCGGTGGCTGCGTCCGCCCACTCTGGAGGCGACGGGCCACCCGCCGCAGGCGAGGCTCCTGCTGGGCACGCTCGCCTACATCAGCCACCGCTCCGCCGTCGCGGACTAGCGCGGAAGCGGAGCGGGGCGGCGCCGTCGCGGCGGCATCGGGGGTGCGTCGCGACGGCGCCGATGTGTGTTCCGTGCAGCGGCAGGTCAGACCACTTCGATGCTGGTCCGACCGCCCCGTGGCGGGTCAGGCCTCTTCGACCAGGGCGTCCACGAACGCCTCCGGCTCGAACGGCGCCAGGTCGTCGGCGCCTTCACCCAGGCCCACCAGCTTGACCGGGACGCCCAGCTCGCGCTGCACGGCGACGACGATGCCGCCCTTGGCCGTGCCGTCCAGCTTGGTCAGCACGATGCCGGTGATGTCGACGACCTCGGCGAAGACCCGGGCCTGCACCAGCCCGTTCTGGCCCGTGGTCGCGTCCAGGACCAGCAGGACCTCGTCCACCGGGCCCTGCTTCTCCACGACGCGCTTGACCTTGCCCAGCTCGTCCATGAGGCCCGTCTTGGTGTGCAGCCGGCCCGCTGTGTCGATCAGGACGACGTCGGCGCCGGCCTCGGTGCCCTGCTTGACCGCGTCGAAGGCCACCGACGCGGGGTCGCCGCCCTCGGGGCCGCGGACCGTACGGGCGCCCACTCGGGTGCCCCAGGTCTCCAGCTGATCGGCGGCGGCGGCGCGGAAGGTGTCGGCGGCGCCCAGCACCACGGACTTGCCGTCGGCCACCAGTACGCGGGCGAGCTTGCCGCTGGTGGTGGTCTTGCCGGTGCCGTTGACGCCGACGACGAGCACGACACCGGGGCGGTCGACGGCGCCCTGGGTCTCGGTGTGCACGGTGCGGTCCAGGTCGGTGCCGATGAGGGTCAGCAGCTCCTCGCGCAGCAGGTCGCGCAGGTCCTGCGGGGTGCGGGTGCCGAGCACCCGGACGCGCTCGCGCAGCCGCTCGACCAGCTCCTGGGTGGGGCCGACGCCGACATCGGCGGTCAGCAGCGTGTCCTCCACCTCCTCCCAGGTCTCCTCGTCCAGGTGTTCCCTGGACAGCAGGGTCAGCAGGCCCTTGCCGAGGGTGTTCTGGGAGCGGGAGAGCCGGGCGCGCAGCCGCACCAGGCGTCCGGCGGTGGGCTCGGGGGTCTCGATCTCGGGCTCCGCCGGGGCGGCGGGTGCCGGTACGGCGGTCTCCGGCGGCGCCTCGGCCTCGGGGAGGCCGACCTCCTCGATCGTTCTGCGCGGCCCTCCCGGCGCGCCCTCGGCCTCCTCACCGACGTGTGGTTCGACGGTCGGAGTGGTGGTGCCTTCGTGGGTGGCGGGCTCCTCGGTCTTCAGCGCCTTCTTCTTACGGCCGCTGATCACGAGCCCGCTGATCGCGCCCAGCGCGATCACGGCGATGACTACAACAAGGATGACGATTTCCATAGCGGGTCCAGTATCCGCCACCGTCAACACTTCCCGGCCATTCCCTCTTCGCGCGCGCTCCGCTACGGTCCCCGCGCCCGTGCCGTCTCCCTGATGGGGGCCCTTGTGACCGTGACGACCAACATCCGATTCAACCTCGTACAGCCGCCGCATCCCCCAGGCGCACCCGACGCACCGCGGGAGAGTCTGGGCGACCGCTACCGTGCCGCGCTCGACATGGCGGCCTACGCCGACGAACACGGTGTGACTTCTCTCGTCGTCGAGGAGCACCACGGGTCCCCGGACGGCTGGCTGCCCGCGCCGCTGGCGCTGGCCGGGACGCTGCTGGGGCGCACGCGGCGGGCGGTGGTGACGGCGTGCGCGATCGTGGCGCCGCTGTACGACCCGCTGCGGCTGGCGGAGGACATCGCGGTGCTCGACCTGGCCAGCGGCGGGCGCCTGGTCACCGTCGCGGGGATCGGCTACCGCCCCGAGGAGTACGCGGCGCTCGGGCGGGACTTCGCACGCCGGGGCGCGCTCCAGGACGAGGCGCTGGAGACGCTGCTGGCGGCGTGGACCGGAGAGCTGTTCGACCACCGGGGCCGCAAGGTGCGGGTGACGCCGCGCCCGTACACCCGTCCGCATCCGATGCTGTTCGTCGGAGGCAGCTCCCGTCCGGCCGCCCGCCGGGCCGCACGGCTGGGGCTGCCGCTGTTCCTGTCCGCGCACCTGCCCGACCTCGCCCGCTACTACGAGGAGAAGTGCCAGGAGAGCGGGAGCAGCCCGCTGTGTCTGATGCCGCCCGCCGATCTGCCCACGCTGCACCTGACCGAGGACCCGGACCGCGCGTGGGCCGAGCTGGGCGAGCACTTCCTGTACGAGGCGCGCCAGTACGCCTCCTGGCAGACGCCGGACATGCACTCCGCGATGCGGGCGCGGGCCACGACGGTGCAGGAGTTGCGCGAGGAGGGCCTGTACCGCTTCGTCACCCCCCAGGAGTGCCTGGAGTTGGTCGCCCGGCAGCCGGAGGACGACCGGCAGGTGCTGTTGCACCCGCTGTGCGGCGGGATGCCCGTCGAGGAGGGATGGCGGTCGCTGCGCCTGCTGGCGGAGGAAGTCATTCCGCGGCTGCCCGGGTAGGAGCTTGTCTCCGGCGTACCGGATTCGACAGCGCGCTGCCCGGCTCGGATGGTTTCGAGCCGGGCAGCGCGTGCCGAGGAGTGGGCGGCGGGGGGGGTTAGCCCATCTCCTCCAACGCCTTGCCCTTGGTCTCCGGCACCCACTTGAGGATGAAGGGGATCGAGAGCACGGCGAAGACCGTGTAGAGGATGTACGTCGTCGACAGGTTCCACTCCGACAGGCTCGGGAAGCTCGCGGTGATCGCCCAGTTGGCGACCCACTGCGCGGAGGCGGCGACACCGAGCGCCGCGGCACGGATCTTGTTCGGGAAGATCTCGCCGAGCAGCACCCAGACGACCACGCCCCAGGAGAGGGCGAAGAAGAGCGTGAAGGTGTGCGCGCCGATGAGCGCGACGACGCCCTGGGCGTCCGGGAGGGAGACGTTGTCGCCGGAGCCCGTCTTGGCGGAGAACGCCCAGGCGACCAGCCCCAGGGAGACCGCCATGCCCGCCGAGCCGATCAGCGCGAGCGGCTTGCGGCCGATCTTGTCGACCAGAAGCATCGCGATGACGGTGCCGAGGATGTTCACGATCGAGGTCGTGAAGGAGTAGAAGAACGAGCTTTCGGGGTTGATGCCCACCGACTGCCACAGCGTCGAGGAGTAGTAGAAGACGACGTTGATGCCGACGAGCTGCTGGAAGACCGAGAGCCCGATGCCGATCCACACGATGGGCAGCAGGCCGGCACGGCTGCTGAGCAGGTCCTTGAAGGTGGACTTGTGCTCGCTGCGCATCGCGGTCTCGATCTCGCCGAGCCGCTGGTCGAGGCGCTCGTGTTCACCCTCGACGCCGGCCAGCACCTTCCGTGCCTCGGTCTGGCGGCCGACGGAGATCAAGAAGCGGGGCGACTCGGGAATCACGAAGGAGAGCAGGAAGTAGGCGATGGCGGGGATCACCATGATCCCGAGCATCCACTGCCAGGCTTCGAGGCCGGCGAGGGTGCCGCGCTGGTCGCCGTCGGCGAGGTTGAGCAGGCCCCAGTTGACCAGCTGGGAGACCGCGATGCCGAGGACGATGGCACCCTGCTGGAAGGAGGCGAGCCGGCCGCGGTAGGCGGGCGGGGAGACCTCGGCGATGTAGGCCGGGCCGATCACGGAGGCCATGCCGATCGCGATGCCGCCGAGCACGCGCCAGAACGCGAGGTCCCACAGCGCGAACGGAAGGGCCGAGCCGATGGCGCTGACCGTGAAGAGGACGGCGGCGATCCGCATGACCTGGATACGGCCTATACGGTCGGCTATTCGGCCCGCTATGGCGGCGCCGATCGCGCTGCCGATCAGCGCTGCGGCGATGACCTGGGCCAGCAGGGCCGAGCCGACGTCGAAGCGGCCACGCACCGCTTCGACCGCGCCGTTGATCACTGAGCTGTCATAGCCGAAGAGGAAGCCGCCCATGGCGGCTGCGGCCGTGATGAAGACGACACGGCCGAGGGGTGCGGTCTGCGCACCGGATGCTGGCCGCGCGGCCTGCGCTGTGCTGGTCACGATCTTCTCCTGAGGTGCCGGCGACGGTGCCGGATGGGGGCCGCCACCTTCCAAGGGGCCGCGTTCTGGAGCGAGAGCAAGAGCGCGCCACGGCTTGAACATCTCGATGGCACTTCAGACTGTAAGCCTTCATGTTTCGAAGTCAATACATGCTCGTGTGCGACTCTGAGCACAGAGCGCCCTGTGTTTCGTTCGGGTTATGAAGAGAAGCGGCCTCTGGAAGTCCGGGAGGACTTCCAGGGGCCGCGACAGGCCGCCACAGAGGGCCAGTTGAAGCATCCGGTGCTCCGGTTCGGCCCCGACGGTCTCGGTTCAGACGGTGTCGGTTCAGACGGTCTCAGTTCAGACGCTGGCTGATGACCTTGGAGACGCCGTCGCCCTGCATGGAGACGCCGTAGAGCGCGTCGGCGACCTCCATCGTGCGCTTCTGGTGGGTGATCACGATGAGCTGTGAGCTGTCCTTCAGCTCCTCCATGATCCGGATCAGCCGCTGGAGGTTGGTGTCGTCCAGCGCCGCCTCGACCTCGTCCATCACGTAGAAGGGGCTCGGCCGCGCTTTGAAGATCGACACCAGCAGCGCCACGGCCGTCAGCGAGCGCTCGCCACCGGACAGCAGCGAGAGGCGCTTGACCTTCTTGCCCGGAGGACGGGCCTCCACATCGACTCCCGTGGAGAGCATGTCGTCCGGGTTCGTGAGGACGAGCCGCCCCTCGCCGCCGGGGAAGAGGCGCGAGAAGACGCCCTCGAACTCCCTGGCCGTGTCGTGGTAGGCCTCGGTGAAGACCTGCTCGACGCGCTCGTCGACCTCCTTGACGACCTGGAGCAGGTCGGCGCGCGTCTTCTTCAGGTCCTCCAGCTGCTCGCTGAGGAACTGGTGCCGCTCCTCCAGCGCCGCGAACTCCTCCAGAGCCAGCGGGTTGATCTTGCCGAGCTTCTGGTAGGCGCGCTCGGCTGCCTTGAGCCGCTTCTCCTGCTCGGCCCGCACGAACGGCACCGGCCTGTTCCGGGGATGTTCCGGGTCTTCGGGGAGCTCCTCGTCCTCGGCGGGCGGCGAGGGCGGCACCAGCTGGTCGGGGCCGTAGTCGCGGACCAGACCCGCGGGCTCGACACCCAGCTCCTCCAGCGCCTTGGTCTCCAGCTGCTCGACACGCATCCGCTTCTCCGCGCCGAGCACCTCGCCCTTGTGGACCGAGTCGGTGAGCTTGTCCAGCTCGTCCTTCAGCTCCCTGCCCTGGTTGCGCTCGGCGACCAGGGCCTGCTCCCGCTCGGCCTTGGCCCGCTCCGCGCCCTCGCGCTCCTCGCGGGCCCGCTCCAACGACGCCTCCACATGCGCCAGCAACTGCCGGGCGCCGGCGGCCACCGCCTCGGCGACCTCGGCCTCGTGACGCAACCTGGCCCGCCGCTCCTCGGCGCGGGCCCGCGCCTCGCGCTCCGCCCGCGCGCCCCGGTTCAGCGAATCGGCCCGTCCGGCGAGCGACTTGACGCGCTCCTCGTGCGTACGGACCTGAAGGCGCGCCTCCATCTCCGTCTGCCGCGCGTTGGCGCCGTCGGCCGAGAGCCTGTCCCGTACGGAGGTGTCCGGATCCACCGAGCCCTCGGCCTCCTGCACCTCCTCGGCGACGGCCAGCCGCTCGGCCAGCTCCTCGGCCTCCTGAGTGGCCCGCGCCAGCGCCTCCTCGGCCTTGGCCACCGCGGCGGACGAGCGCTCCGCCTCGCCCTGGGCCGCGCGGGCCTGACCACCGAGGGTGCCCAGGCGGCCCGCCACCCGGGACTTCTCCCGCTCGGCCGCGCTCCGGCTCGCGGCCAGTTCCTCGACCCGGGACGCGCACACCCTGCGGGCCTCTTTCGCGCTGAGCTGCTCCTCCTTGAGCCGCTCGCGCCTGGTCTCCAGCTCCGTCAGCTCGGCCGCGGCCTCGTCGACCGCCGCCTGCGCCTCCAGGTAGGAGGGCGCGCCCTCCGAGCCGCCACGGGCGAAGTGGGTGCCCAGCAGATCGCCTTCGGCGGTGACCGCCGTGCACTCGGGACGCAGGGCCAGCAGCTCTTCGGCGGCCTCCAAGGTGTCCACGACGACGATGTCCCGCAGCAGGTGCTCCATCGTCGAGCGCAGCGATTCCGGTGCCGTCACCAGGGAGACGGCGGGGGTGCCCCGCCGGGGTGCGTCGCCGTCGCGGTCCCGGGACCAGGCACCCTCCTGTGCGCGTCGACCGCTCACCAGCAGCGCGGCCCTGCCCCCGTCCTCCTTCCGCAGGAGGCGCAGCGCCTCGGCCGCCGTCGCCACGTCGGCCACTGCCAGAGCGTCGGCCGCCGTGCCGAGCGCTGCCGCTATCGGGAGTTCGTAGCCGGGGGTCACACTCAGGAGTTCGGCCGCCGGGCCCAGCAGGCCGCCAAGCCGGTCCTTGGCCGCCAGGAGCGCGCCGGTGCCGTCCTTGCGCCGCAGGCCCAGGGCGAGCGCGTCGTGGCGAGCGGAGGTCGCGGCGCGCTCGCGCTCCGCCTCGGTCAGCGCCTCCCGCGCCGCGCCGAAGGCGGCCTCCGCCTCGGCCAGTTCCCCCTTGGCCGCCTCGTGCTGGGTGCCCAGGTCCTCATCGCCCTCCTCCAGGCCCTCGACCTCGGCGCGCAGCGTCTCGTACTCCTCCTGGGCCTCGGTGGCACGCTGGAGAGCCTCGTCCCTGGCCGCTGCCAAGCGGTCGATCTCGGACTGCGCGGAGGCCGCCCGGCTGCGGGCCGTTCCCGCCTGGCCGCGCAGCCGTTCGAGTCCCGCACGGCGGTCGGCCAGCGCCCGCGCCTCGTCCCTGAGCCGGCGCTCCTCCTGCTCCAACTGGCGCTCCAGCTCCGAGCGGTGCGCCACGGTCTCCTCCAGCGCCGTGGTGGCCGCCTCCAGGGCCGCCTCCAGCTCGGCCTCCTGCTCGCGGACGCGGGCGGCCTCGCGCTCCATGTCCTCCGGCTCGCGGCCCCGGCGCTCCTCGGCGGGCGCCGCGGCGGCGTGCTGCACCCGCTGGTCCGCCAGGCTGATGGTGCCGCGCACCCGTTCGGCGAGCTGGGAGAGTTCGTACCAGGTCTGCTGGGCCCGCTCCAGCCTCGGGCTGAGCGTGCGCACCTGCTGCTCCAGGTCCGCCTCGCGGCGCAGAGCCTCTTTCAGCTCGGCCTCCGCCGCCTCCTTGCGCTGCTTCAGCTCGGCCTCGTCCGCGACTTCCGTACGCAGGGCCTCGCGCAGCCCCACCAGGTCGTCGGCCAGCAGCCGCAGCCGGGCATCGCGCAGGTCGGCCTGGATGACCTGGGCCTTGCGCGCGACCGCCGCCTGGCGGCCCAGCGGCTTGAGCTGGCGGCGCAGTTCGTCGGTGAGGTCCTGGACGCGGGCGAGGTTGGCCTGCATCGCGTCCAGCTTGCGCAGCGCCTTCTCCTTGCGCTTGCGGTGCTTGAGGACGCCGGCCGCCTCCTCGATGAAGGCGCGCCGCCCGGTCGGGTCGGCGTGCAGGACGCCGTCGAGCTGGCCCTGTCCGACGATGACGTGCATCTCGCGGCCGATGCCGGAGTCGGACAGCAGTTCCTGGATGTCGAGCAGCCGGCAGGTGTCGCCGTTGATCTGGTACTCGCTGCCGCCGTTGCGGAACATTATCCGCGTAATGGTGACTTCCGAGTATTCGATGGGCAGCGCGCCGTCGGCGTTGTCGATGGTCAGGGAGACCTCGGCGCGGCCCAGCGGGGGGCGCCCCGTGGTCCCGGCGAAGATGACGTCCTCCATCTTGCCGCCACGCAGCGACTTGGCGCCCTGCTCGCCCATCACCCAGGACAGGGCGTCGACGACGTTGGACTTGCCGGAGCCGTTGGGGCCGACGACGCAGGTGATGCCGGGCTCGAAGCGCAGCGTCGTGGCGGAGGCGAAGGACTTGAATCCCCTCAGTGTCAGGCTCTTGAGATGCACGCGTCCGGACCCTACCGAGGTTGTCCCGGCGATGTCGCGCCGACTGACCCGAAGGCCCGTGAAGGGTTTCCTCTGAGGGTTTCACCGAGAGAGGCGGGGGGCACATCAGACGGTAACGAGAACGCCCCCACCGCAGCCGAGGCAATCCCGGCGGGGGCGTGCCGGTACTGCTGGCGACGAGAGCACCGAGGAGCACAACGACGAAGGGACGCCGAAGCGTCCCTTACAGATCTGTGTATACGGCCGTCCTGCTTCAGCCCGTCCTGCCCGGCGGGCCGGATCAGGTCAGCGCAGGCTCCGCCGAGGAAACGTCGATGCCTTCAATGCCTTCGAGCACCGAGTCGGGGTGCCGTGCGGCGGCGGACAGAGCGTCGTTCTCGGCCTGGATCCGTACGATTTCGGATTCGAGGTCCTGGACGCGCTGCTGCAGCCGTCGCATCTCGGCAAGAACCCGGGGGTCGGAGCCGCCGACGTAACCGAGAAGCGCCTTTGCCATGATGGATGGTCCTCCACACTGAGTGACCGACCGTCGATGCGGTCGTTCGTGAGGGAATCGCACCCGCAGTGTCTGCCTCTGGACTTTTGCTAAAGAATCTCTGGATCAAACAGCTCAGGTGCGCGGGGATTCCAGGATCTCACCAAAAGGTTTGACGGTCAACACGATCACACACCGCGACTCCGGGCCTGCCCTGACTCGACGGCGACCGGCGCCGGAGGGGCTGCCCGCTGGTGCTTGCGGAAGATCCACTGTGCTCTCCTGTGGCGGCAGCCTCGCACGCCACAGCTGGATTGGCAACCGATGTGGATCACCGGATCGCGAAGCCGCGATAGCCGCCGCGCGGCTCGTCCCAGATCTCCGTGACACCCTCCACGTGCCCGGGTGTGTCCCCGCCCCGCAGCCATTCCAGCATCTGCTCACAGTGGGCTCTGGTGCCCTCGCCCACGATCTGGACCCGTCCGTCGTCGAGGTTGAGGGCGAAGCCGACGAGTCCGCCGATACGGAGCGCCGCGGCGCGGGTGAACCAGCGGAACCCGACCCCCTGCACCTCGCCGCGCACCCAGATGGTCAGCCGTGCGGGCTCCTCGCCCCGCGGGCCTTGTCCTTCCGGTGCGGCTTTTGGCGGCGCGGTCTGGTCCGTCGCTTCTCCGGGCGCCGTTGTGGCACTCGTCTCGCCGGTCTCTTCGTGGATCGAGTCGCTCGCAGCCATGGGTGCACGCTATCCGGACAATTCTTCGGCGGGCACATCCGCCCCGGGCGTGATGCCGTACATTGCCCGTCAACACGCTTCACACACAAGGGTGAAGCGCGTGTGTGCATTGACCGCCTCGTGACCGTCGAGCCCTGGAGGACAGCGAAGATGGGCCGCCATCGACGTGCTACCCCCGCTCCCGTCGCTCCGCCCGAGCCTTCCCACCGGCAGGACGCCGTCCCGCACCGGGGAGGTGGACACGCCGGGCACCGCAAGAGGAGCGCGACGCCCGTACGCACCGGGCTGATCGGCGCCTCGGCCGCGATGGCGATGGGGGCCGTCGCTGTGGCCTCCGGACTGATACCCGGCCCCGGCGGGCTGGGCGGCCACCAGAGCGGGGACCGGGTACGGGCCGATGGGCCCACCGGCCTGGATTCCCCGGCCGTGCCTTCGCTCACCCCTTCGGCACGGGCCTCCGACTCCGCGGCCAGCCGTGCCGAGGAACGCAACGACGGGCCCACGCGCTCGCCCTCACGGGAGAGTTCCCGCTCGTCGAAGAAGCCCGGCGACAAGCCCTCGCGGGAACAGGCGTCCGAGACCCCCGAGAAGAAGAAGCAGAGTGACGAGCCCTCACGCTCGGGTTCGGGCTCGGGCTCGGGACGCGAGTCCGGCCCGGACAGGGAGGGCGGCGCGGGTGGCGCCACCAAGTCCGCCGACCCGGAGACCGCTGCCGAGCAGGAGGTACTGACGCTCGTCAACCAGGAGCGGGCCAAGGCGGGCTGTCAGCCCGTCAAGGCCAACAGCGACCTGGCGGGGCTGGCCCAGGACTTCAGCGAGGACATGGCGGGGCGCGGCTTCTTCTCCCACACCGACCCGGACGGGCGCAGCCCCTGGGACCGGGCCGAGGCCGCCGGTGTCAGCGGCCTCGGCGGCGAGAACATCGCGCGCGGCCAGGCCAACGCGCGCTCGGTGATGGACTCCTGGATGAACAGCCCCGGCCACAAGGCCAACATCCTCAACTGCGACTACCGCACCCTTGGCGTCGGCGCGCACTTCGCCGAGGGCGGCCCGTGGTGGACCCAGGACTTCGGCTTCTGAGCCCCGCCTTGGTGCGCCCTTCCGCGCCGGATCGGCCGGATCAGGTCCGGACCGGGCGCGGGGGGCGCTGGCAGCGGGGGCAGAAGTAGCTGGAGCGGTTCATCCACGCGCGCCGGCGCACGGGAGTGCCGCAGCGGCGGCAGGGCTCGTCCTCGCGCCCGTAGGCATCGAGGGAACGGGCGAAGTATCCGGACTCGCCGTTGACGTTCACATAGAGGCTGTCGAAGCTGGTGCCGCCCACGGCGAGGGCCTCGGTCATCACGTCCCGCACATGGTCCACCAGTTCGGTGGTCTGCGGGCGGGTGAGGGTGGCGGTGGGGCGGTCGTAGTGCAGCCGGGTGCGCCAGAGTGCCTCGTCGGCGTAGATGTTGCCGACGCCGCTGATCAGGGACTGGTCCAGCAGGGCGCGCTTGACCGTCGTACGGCGGCGGCGCAGGGCCGCGTGGAAGACCGGCAGGTCGAACGCGGGATCCAGCGGATCGCGCGCGATGTGGGCGATGACGTCGGGCAGCCCGTCCTCGGCCGCCGGGTGGAGCGAGAGGCCGCCGAAGGTGCGCTGGTCGACAAAGCGCAGCTCGCCGCCCTCGGCGTCGTCGAAGGTTATCCGCACCCGCAGATGCCGCTCGTCGGGAGTGCCGGCGCGCTGGATGAGGAGCTGGCCGCTCATGCCGAGGTGGGCGAGCATCGCGTGGCCGCCGTCACCGACGGGCAGCCACAGATACTTGCCGCGCCGCATGGCCGGGCCGACGCGCAGCCCCTTCAGCCGGGTGGCGAAGTCCAGCGGACCCGCCGTGTGGCGGCGGATGGCGCGGGGATGCAGCACCTCGGCGGTGGTGACCGTACGGCCGCTGGCCCAGCGCTCCAGACCGCGGCGTACGACCTCGACTTCGGGCAGCTCGGGCACGGGGGCTCCTTGAGGAGTGGGCCGGCGAAGAACGGCCCACTCCCCGGAGCGTGCTCCCCGGGGGCGGGCTTGTCCGGCCGCGGGGCGGCCGGGTTGTGCTTCAGCGGCTCAGCGGATCACTGCGAGCGACCGGCGGGGGTGCCCTGCGAGGGCTCGCCCTGGGTGGCCGCCGGCGCCTCGTCCTTGCGCACGGTGCCGTCCCGCTGCTGCCCGGCGCCTTCTTCCTCGGCCCCGGACTTGTCAGCAACCGCGGACTTGTCGGCAGCCGCGGACTCGCTGCGTGCCGAGATGGCCCGCCAGGCGGCCTCGGCCGCCTGCTGTTCCGCTTCCTTCTTGCTGCGTCCTGTGCCGGTGCCGTACGCGACACCACCGACGCGGGCAGCAGCCGTGAAGGTCTTCTCGTGGTCGGGACCCGTCTCCGAGACCAGGTACTCGGGAACCCCGAGCCCTTCGGCCGCGGTCAGCTCCTGAAGACTCGTCTTCCAGTCGAGACCGGCGCCCAGATTGGAGGAGCGCTCGATGAGCGGGTCGAAGAGCCGGTGGACCAGCTCGGAGGCGGCCTCCAGCTCCTGGTCGAGATAGACCGCACCGATGACCGCTTCCAGGGTGTCGGCGAGGATCGAAGCCTTGTCACGGCCTCCGGTGCCTTCCTCACCTCTGCCGAGCCGGATGAACGCGCCAAGGTCGAGGCCCCGGGCGACGCCGGCGAGGGCGCGGGAGTTGACCACCGCGGCGCGCAGCTTGGCGAGCTGGCCCTCCGGGAGGTCGGGATGCATCCGGTAGAGCGTGTCTGTGACGACCAGTCCGAGGACGGAGTCACCGAGGAACTCAAGACGCTCGTTGGTGGGCAGCCCGCCGTTCTCGTACGCGTACGAGCGGTGCGTCAGCGCACGCACCAGAAGGGCGGACTCAAGGTGATAACCGAGCCGCCCTTCCAGGAGCGTGTGGGACGAGGCCGCATCCACCAGCTCCGCCGGATCCCCTCCCTTCTCCGGGGCGGGGGGGCGGGGGGTACTGGCGTCTGACATGAAGCCTGTCACCCGCCGATCAGACCTCGAGGACCTGACGCTTGTTGTAGGTGCCGCAGCTCGGGCACGCGATGTGCTGCTGCTTGGGCTCGCGGCAGCGCTCGCACTTCACCAGGGTCGGGACCGCAGCCTTCCACTGCGACCGGCGGTGGCGCGTGTTGCTGCGCGACATCTTCCGCTTCGGAACAGCCACGGCTACTTCTCCTGTGAGTCGTCCCCGCCGGAGCGGGGCTCTTTGTCCTTCTCGCCGTCCCCGATGGTCTCGGCGAGTCCCTGCAATGCCGCCCAACGGATGTCGACGGCTTCTTCGTGCCCGTGGTCGGGGTCGTCCGCCAGCCGGGCCCCGCATTCGGGGCACAGACCGGGGCAGCCCTCCTGGCACACCGGCTGCAACGGCAGTGCGAGCACCACCGCATCCCGCAGCACGGGTTCGAGGTCGAACAGATCGGCCTCTAGGAAGAGTGTGTCCTCCTCGTCCTCGTCGCCGTCGGGCTCCGCGCTGGGGCGGCCCCGCTCATCGGCGTCGGGATAGGTGAACATCTCCTGGAAGTCCGCTTCGACTTCCTGCTGAAGCGGCTCCAGACACCTTACGCACTCCCCCGTCAGCGGTGCACGGGCGGTGCCTGTGACAAGCACCCCTTCCATGACCGACTCCAGACGGAGGTCCAGCTCGATCTTCGCCCCGTCGGGAACCTTGATGACCTCGATGCCGAGGTCACCGGGAGATTCCACTTCGCGGGAGAGCCGCTTCATCGCACCAGGACGCCGCCCCAGCTCACGTGTGTCGAACACGAGAGGGGCGCGATGGTCGAGGGGGGCGTTCAGGGCTTCCTGCTTTCTACGGGTGGGGCGTGGGCCGCGTGCGTACTCGCGGCCGAAGAGCCAGGATACTTGACGCTCCCGCGATGACCCAATCCAGCCCGGACAGCCCCCGGAGGAGGCCGGTGCCCCGACGGGCGGGCCTCATCCGCCCTGGCCGTGGCGCCGCTCGTACTCCCTGACCTGCTCAATGTCGATCATGCTCGTGTCGAAAAGGCTGGTCTCGTCGAGCTGTCCCTGAGCCTGTGGGGCCTGCTGGTAGTGCTGGGGCTGCTGCGGCTGCTGCGTGTAGTAGCCGGCCTGCTGCTGACCGTAGCCGTAGGGGTCGCCCTGCTGCTGACCGTAGTAGGCGTCCTGGTAGGCGGCGTCCTGGTAGGCGTCCTGCGGGGCGTAGGCGTACGGGTCGTGCTGCTGGCCGTAGGCGGGCTGCTGCGCGTAGTACGGGTCGGCGACGGCGGCCGGCTGGACCTGGGGCTGGGCGGGGATGTGTGCCGGCTGGGGCGGGGGCGGCGGAACCGGCGCCTGGGGAGCCAGCGGCTGCGGGGGCATGTGCGGCTGGTCATACCCCTGGGACTGGTCGTAGCCCTGGGACTGGTCATACCCCTGGGCCTGCGCCGGGTCGTCCGTGTGGGCGAGGCCGGCGAGGAAGTCGGCGTCACTGGTGTGGCCCGCGAAGCCGTCCGCGCCGTCCTGCGCCGCCATGTGCGCCGCCAGCTCGTCGGAAGGCTCGTGACCGCGCAGCTTCAGCCGGCCGCGTCCCACGGCCTCCAGTGTCTTGGCGAGCACTGCCGAGACGGAGCCGAGGCGGGCCTCGACGTACTGGTCGGCCCTCAGCTGTAGCTCGCGCGGGTCGGCGGGACGCTCGGGGGCGTCCTGCGCGTACTGCTCGTTCCACTCCTCGGCGCCCGGTCCGCTGCCCAGCAGCTTCTCCCGGCCACGGTCGACGGAGCCGATGGTCTTGCTGAGGACGGCCTCGAAGTTGGCGAGCTTGCTGTCGACGTAGTCCTCGGCCTCGGCGCGGGTCTCGGCGGCCTCCCGGTTCGCTTCGGCGAGGATGCGGTCGGCCTCCTCCTGTGCGCGGCGGGCCACTTCGGTACCGGAGACGAGAGAGCCACGCTCGGCCTGGGCCGAGTCGATGATGCGCTGGGCCTCCTGGTGGGCCGCGGCCACCACCTGCTCGCGGTCTCCGAGGACCTCGCGTGCCTGGGCGAGCGAGCCGGGGAGGGCCTCGCGCACTTCGTCGAGCATGGCGAGCAGGTCGGCCCTGTTGACCACACAGGAGGCGGACATGGGCATCGAGCGCGCACCGTCGACGGCCGCCACGATCTCGTCGAGTTTCTGCTGTACGTCCACGTAGGTGACTGTACGGCCAGTGGGCGCAAGGCCGTTACCCGTTGCCCAAGGTGGCAGGTCAGGGCTTGGTGAGCCGTTCGGCCAGTGCGGCGAGCACGGGCTGGGGCACCAGGTGGGAGACGTCGCCGCCCCAGGTGGCGACCTCCTTGACCAGGCTGGAGGACAGGAAGCTGTAGGTGGGGTTGGTCGGCACGAAGAGGGTCTCCACGCCGGAGAGGCCGTTGTTCATCTGGGCCATCTGGAGTTCGTAGTCGAAGTCGCTGACCGCCCGCAGGCCCTTGACGATGGCGGGGATCTCCCGCTCCTTGCAGAAGTCGACCAGCAGGCCGTGGAAGGCTTCCACGCGCACGTTCCCGAAGCTCTCGGTGACCTCGCGGATCAGGTCCATGCGCTCGTCGACGGTGAAGAGGCCGCGCTTGGACTTGTTGATCATCACGGCGACATAGACCGTGTCGTACAGCTTGGAAGCGCGGGCGATGATGTCGAGGTGTCCATTGGTGATGGGGTCGAAGGACCCCGGACAGACTGCGCGACGCACTGGCTCTTCCTCGCTCTCCGGACGGCGGGCCCGGGGACCGGCCCCGGATGACCTCAGCATGACGCGGGCTCGGTCTCCCGCGCGGCGGCGCGACCGTACCAAAGCGTTCCCTCGCCGTAGCGACGGGACCTGAGCCCCTCGAAACCCTCCGGCCAGCGGAAATCGCCGCCTCTGGTGCTGCGCTCCACGGTGGCGAGGGCGTCCTCGGCGAGCCAGCCCCGCGCACGGAGTGTGAGCAGGATCTCCCGAAGATCATCGTCGGAAACGGCGTACGGAGGATCGAGAAAGACCAGGTCATAGGGGTCTTGCGGAGGGTCGCCCGCGGCGGTCTGCGCCGCCTTGCCCGCGCGGACCTCCACCCCGGGCAGGCCGACCGTGCGGACGTTGTCCTTGATGGTGCGTACGGCACGCGGCTCGGTCTCGACGAGCAGTACGTGCGCCGCCCCCCGCGAGAGGGCCTCCAGGCCGACGGCGCCCGAGCCCGCGTACAGGTCCAGCACCCTGGTGGCCCGCCAGGCGGCGGTGCCGCCGAGCTGGGACTCCCAGCTGGAGAAGAGCCCCTCGCGGGCCCGGTCCGAGGTGGGTCGGGTACCGGTGCCCGGCGGGACGGCCAGGCGCCTGCCGCCGGCGGCTCCGGCGATCACGCGGGTCATGAGTGGGGCCCTTCGGGACGAGGCGTGCGGGAGGTGCGTGCGGGCGCGGGGCCGATGTCGGACTTCCGCGTGCGCCCGGGGTGCGGCGCTGCCGATACTCGCTGCGTCCGTCTCGGACAGCCACCCCTGGAAAGAGGATCCCACGGCCTCGGCCCGCCCGCTCAACGACCACTGCCGTCTTCTGCGTTCCCTCCACGAAGACCGGACGCTCATGCCGCCGAACGCCCGGGACGCGACCGCTCGCCTTGGCTCGTCGGATGAAGGACGAGCGAAGAGCGAGCGAAGGACGAGTTCAGCCCTTGTCGAGGAATTCCTCCCGCTCCTCGTCCAGCAGCGCGTCCAGGGCCGTGCGCAGCTCCGGATGCTCCGTCAGTTCGGGGTCGGCGGCGACCAGTGCGCTCGCCTCGTCCCGCGCCTCGGCGATGACGTCCTCGTCCTCGATGACCGTGAGCATCCGGAGCGAGGAGCGCACTCCGGACTGGGCCTGGCCGAGCACGTCGCCCTCGCGGCGCTGCTCCAGGTCGATGCGGGACAGCTCGAAGCCGTCCAGCGTCGCGGCCACCGCCTCCAGTCGGGAGCGCGCCGGGCTCGCCTCGGGCATCTCCGTCACCAGCAGGCACAGGCCGGGCGCCGAGCCGCGGCCGACACGTCCGCGCAGTTGGTGGAGCTGGGATACGCCGAAGCGGTCGGCGTCCATGATGACCATGCCGGTGGCGTTGGGAACGTTGACGCCGACCTCGATGACCGTCGTCGCCACGAGCACGTCCACCTCGCCCGCGGCGAAGCGGCGCATCACCTCGTCCTTGGCGTCGGGATGCATCCGGCCGTGCAGCGCCTCGACCTTCAGTCCGCCGAGCGGCCCGGCCGTGAGCTGCTGGGCGATGTCGAGGACCGCCAGCGGCGGACGCTTCTCCTCCGCGTCGGCCCCGGTGTCCTCGTCCGCCTCCTCCGGGTCACGGGAGGGCTTCTTCTTCGCGCTCTTCGCGGGCTGCTCCTCCTCGTCGCCGATGCGCGGGCAGACGACGTACGCCTGGTGCCCCGCCTCGGCCTCCTCCCGTACGCGCTCCCAGGTGCGTGCCAGGAAGTGCGGCTTGTCCTTCGCGGGCACCACATGGGTGGAGATCGGGGACCGGCCGGCCGGGAGCTGGTCGAGCACCGAGGTCTCCAGATCACCGAAGACGGTCATGGCGACGGTCCGGGGGATCGGGGTCGCGGTCATCACCAGCAGGTGGGGCGGCTGCTCGCCTTTGGAGCGCAGCGCGTCGCGCTGTTCGACGCCGAAGCGGTGCTGTTCGTCGACGACGACGAGGCCCAGGTCGTGGAACTTCACCTTGTCCTCGATCAGGGCGTGGGTGCCCACGACGATCCCGGCCTCGCCCGTCACCAGGTCCAGCAGGGCCTGACGGCGCTGGGCGGTGCTCATCGAGCCGGTGAGCAGCACGACCTTGGTGCCCTGTTCGGCGCCGCCCAGCATCCCGCCCTCGGCGAGCTCGCCCATCATCTCCGTGATGGAGCGGTGGTGCTGCTGGGCCAGGACCTCGGTGGGCGCGAGCATCGCGGCCTGGCCGCCCGCGTCGACCGTGGCCAGCATGGCGCGCAGCGCCACCAGCGTCTTGCCGGAGCCGACCTCGCCCTGGAGGAGACGGTGCATGGGGTGTTCGGTGGCCAGGTCGGCGAAGATCTCGCGGCTGACTTCGCGCTGGCCGTCGGTGAGGGTGAAGGGCAGCCGCTCGTCGAAGGCGTCCAGCATCCCGCCGGGCACGGGGACGCGGGGAACGGCGGGCAGTTCCGTCTCCTTGGCGCGGCGCCGGGCCAGCGCGACCTGGAGGACGAACGCCTCGTCCCACTTGAGGCGGGCGCGCGCCTGGGCGATGTCGGCCTTGGTGCGCGGCCGGTGGATCTTTTCGAACGCCTCGGGGAGCGGGATGAGGTCGCGCTCCTCGCGCAGCGCGGCGGGCAGCGGGTCGGCGAGGCCGCGCCATCCGGTGGCCTGGAGCGCGCTCAGGATCATGGCGGCGGACTGCTCGATGTTCCAGGACGAGAGCTGCTTGCACGCCGGATACAG
This sequence comes from Streptomyces sp. NBC_01775, assembly GCF_035917675.1. Taxonomy (NCBI): domain Bacteria; kingdom Bacillati; phylum Actinomycetota; class Actinomycetes; order Kitasatosporales; family Streptomycetaceae; genus Streptomyces; species Streptomyces sp. NBC_01775. The sequence continues at coordinate 2,761,549 of NZ_CP109104.1, forward strand.
CGGCAGCAGCTCGTTGGCGAACTTCTCGACCGTGTCCTCGCCGCTCTCCTCGTCCAGCAGCTTGTAGTCCGGGTGGGACAGCTGGAGCTTGCGGTTGAAGACGCCGACCTTGCCCGCGAACATGCCCCGCCTGCCGGGCAGCAGTTCGCGCTGGTGGTAGTGCACGGAGCGGCCGAAGAAGACGATCTGGAGGCGTCCGCTGCCGTCGGTCAGGGTGACCTCCAGCCGCTGGCCCTTGCCCCGGTTGAACTTGTGCACGCGCGCGTCGGCGATCCGCGCGACGACGGTGACGTGTTCGTCCAGTGGCAGCTCGGCCAGCCGCGTCAGCTCACCGCGCTCGGCGTACCTGCGCGGGTAGTGATGCAGGAGGTCGCCGACCGTGCGCAGGTCGAGGTGCTCGGACATCACCTTGGCGGTGTTGCCGCCGAGCAGCGCCTTCAGCGGCTCCTGGAGAGGTTCGGTACGCGTGATTTCTGGCGAGGGCACGGCACCATCCTGCCGGACACGTATGACACCGGTGCCGCGATGGAGCGCCGACCCTCCGGAACTCCCGGCATCCGGTGCCCGCGTCCGGCACGCGGCATCCGGTGCCGGCCTTCGGCGGCGGGCATCCGGTGCCCCGGAGCGCGCTGTCCACCCTGCTGGTCCCAGCAGCCGCCCTGCTTGTCCTGCTCGGCGTTCGCCCTATTCGACGCCGACGAGCAGCGGTGAGGTCTGCTGCTGTCCCTCGTAGACGACCGTGTCGACAGCCAGATGCGAGCCGCGCACATACGCCTCCAGCCCGGCGGCCAGCCCTCGCGGCGCGTCCTCCCCCAGGACGAGCGTGACCAGTTCCCCGCCGGCGGCGAGCATCCGGACGAGCACATCCATGGCGACCTGTCCGACGTCGGCGCCGATCACGGCGACATCGCCCTCCACCAGCCCGAGCACGTCCCCGGCCTGGCAGATGCCCGCCGTCGTCCACGACTCGCGCGCCGCGACGGTCACTTCGCCGTAGCGGGTGGCTCCGGCGGCCGAGGTCATGGCGACCACGTCCTCGTCGAACCGGCACCCCGGCGCGTGCACGGCCAGCGCCGCCAGGCCCTGGACGGCGGCCCGGGTGGGGATGACGGTGGCGCGCACGCCCCGGGCGCGCGCGGCGTCCGCCGCGCGCGCGGCGGCAGCGTGGAACTCGGTGCCGTTGGGCAGCAGGACGGCCTCGGCGGCACCCGTGGCCTGTACGGCGGCGAGCAGCGCGTCGTCCCGGGCGGCGTCGGCGGCGGGGACCACGGCGGCGCCCGCCTCCCGGCACAGCCCGGCCAGCCCCTCCCCCGGCACCACGGCCACAACGGCCCGCGCGCCCGAGGACTCCGGCGTCTCCCACGCGGCCTCGCCGCCCTCCTCCGTTCCGTGCTCCGGCAAGGAGGGCAGGTGCGCGATGCGGACCCGGTACGGGCGCCCTGCGGCGAGGCCCGCCTCCACCGCGGCACCGGCGTCCGCGACGTGGACGTGGACGCTCCACAGCCCGTCGCCGCCGCCGATCACCAGGGAGTCGCCGAGCGCGTCGAGGCGTTCACGGAGTGCGTCGACGGCCTTGATGTCCTCGGCCTCGATGAGATACATCACTTCGAATTCGGGCGCGGCTTCGGCGGGCGCCGCTTCGTTTGCGGGCGTCGCTTCGGCGGGCGCCGCTTCGTTTGCGGGCGCCGCCTCACACGCGGGCGCCGAGGCCGTGGGCACGTCGGCCGGGTGTACGGGGGCGGGGACGGCACAGCTCCTCCCCGCCTCGGTCTGTGCCCGCTGCGGCGTCACGCCCGTGTCCCGGGGGGCTCCCGCGCTCGGGGGCAGCGCGGCGATGAGCGCCGCCAGCAGGGTCGTCAGGCCGAGCGCGCCCGCGTCCACGACCCCTGCGCGCGAGAGGGAGGGGAGTTGCGCGGGGGTGGCGGCCAGCGCCTCGCGGGCCGCTGACGCCGGGTCGCCCTCCGCCTCCGCCGCTTCGGCCGCTGCCGCCGCCACCGTGAGCATCGTCCCCTCGACGGGGCGGGCGACGGCGGCGTACGCGGCCTCCGCGCCCCGGCGCAGCGCACATGGCAGGGCGCGCTCCTGCGCGGACTCCTCCGCCAGGCCCTGTGCCATCCCGCGCAGATACTCGGCGAGGATCGTCCCGGAGTTGCCCCGCGCCTCCAGCAGTGCCGCACGTGCCATGACGCGCAGCACCCCGGCGCCTCCGTCCCCCGGACCCGCTTCGCCCTCACGCTCCTCGCCGCGCGCCCCGGCGGTGGCCTCGGCCGCAGCGCGGGCAGCGGCTTCGAAGGTGAGACAGAGGTTCGTGCCGGTGTCGCCGTCCGCGACGGGGAAGACGTTGATCGCGTCCATCCGGGAGCGCTCCGCGCGGAGCGCCTCCCTGCCCAGGGCGCACCATCTGCGTACCGCGGCGGTGTCGAGCGGTTGCAGCACGTGCGTGACCTCCTCCGAGCCGGCGGCGATGCGGGAAGGCTAGTCCGGAAGGGGAGGGAATCCCAGGTCGGGGGCGGGGTGACGGGGCCTGGTTTCGCTGTTCGAGACCGGCCGTTGTATGCTGCTCCGGTTGCCTGATCCGGATGTCCCTCCCGAGGGTCCGGAGGGTGACGATCCCTCCTGGCAGTGCCGGTCATCTCTTGATCCTGCGTCGCCGGGATTCACCGTACGTGTATCTGAAGTCTTTGGAGTGACCCGTGGCTGCGAACTGCGACGTCTGCGGCAAGGGGCCGGAGTTCGGCAACAACATCTCCCACTCGCACCGCCGCACCCGCCGTCGCTGGAACCCGAACATCCAGCGTGTGCGTGCCGTGGTCGGCGGGACGCCGAAGCGCCTCAACGCCTGCACCTCGTGCATCAAGGCCGGCAAGGTCTCGCGCTGACGTCATTGACGTATCGCAGCGCGGCCACCTCGCCGACCGCCGGACAGAAAACCGGCCCGCTCTCCGCGGGCCGGTTTTTTCATGGTCTCCCTCAGCCATGACCGCTTTCCCATGACCGCCTCAGCCGTGGCCGCACCTCAGCGCAGCCGCCACCCGTGATCCACGGGCCCCAGCCCCGAACCCAGCGGGAATCCGGCGGCGATGGCTCCGGTGGTGTACTCCTTGGCCGCCCGCGCGGCCTCCGGCACCGGCAGGCCCTTGGCCAGGTATGACGCCAGGGCGCTGGCCAGCGTGCAGCCGGTGCCGTGGGTGTGGCGGTTGTCGTGGCGCGGGGCGCGCAGCCAGTGCTCCTCTGTGCCGTCCGTGAGGAGGTCGACGGCCTCCCCCGGCAGGTGTCCGCCCTTGATCAGCGCCCAGCGCGGCCCGTACGAGAGCACCGCGTCCGCCGCCCCGCGCAGGCCCTCCTCGTCCCGCACGTGGACGCCGGTGAGCTGGGCGACCTCGTCCAGGTTGGGGGTGGCGACGGTGGCGACGGGCAGCAGCTTGGTGCGCACCGCGTCCACAGCCTCGGCCGCGAGCAGCGCGTCCCCGTGCTTGGAGACCCCGACGGGGTCGACGACCACGGGTGCCGGAGTCGCGGAGAGCAGTTCAGCGACCGTCTCGACGAGTTCGGACGAGGCGAGCATCCCGGTCTTGACGGCCTGCACCCCGATGTCGTCCACGACGCTGCGGTACTGCGCGCGGACCGCCTCGGCGGGCAGTTCCCAATAACCCTGGACGCCCAGGGAGTTCTGCGCTGTCACGGCGGCGATCACGCTCATGCCGTGGGTGCCCAGGGCCAGCATCGTCTTGAGGTCGGCCTGGATGCCGGCGCCGCCGCCGGAGTCGGATCCGGCGACGGTCAGCACGAGAGGCGGCCTGCCGGGGCGGGGATTCGGTGCGTCCATGGCCCCGACGGTACTCAGCCTTCCGGGTCGTCGGAGAAGTGGTCCCAGCCGCTCGCCTTGTCCCAGGTGACGCCGTCGACGGTGACCTGCGGCAGAGCGGAGGGCGCGAGCACCTCGCCGATGACGCGCCAGCGCGCGGGGAGCTTCTGGTCGGCGGGGAAGGTGGCCACGATCGCGTGGTCCTCTCCCCCGGTGAGCACCCACTGGAGCGGGTCGACACCGACGGCCTGCCCGATGTCGGACATCTGCGCGGGCACGTCGAGGTCGGCGGAGCGGATGTTGATGCGCACCTTGCTGGCCTCGGCGATGTGGCCGAGGTCGGCCACGAGCCCGTCGCTGACGTCGGTCATCGCCGTGGCGCCGAGCCCGGCCGCCGCGGGGCCCGCGTGGTACGGGGGCTCGGGGCGGCGGTGTGCCTCGACGAAGGCGCGGGGCGAGCGGAAGCCGCGCGAGAGCACCGCGTGCCCGGCGGCCGACCAGCCGAGCCAGCCGGTGACCGCGACCAGGTCCCCGGCGCCCGCGCCGGCACGGGTGACCGGTTCCTTGTTGCGCAGGTCGCCGAGCGCGGTGATGGAGACGGCGATGCTGTCGCCGCGCACCACGTCGCCGCCGACCACGGCCGCCGCGGCGACCTGGGCCTCGTCGCGGATGCCGTCCATCAGCTCGCTGGGCCAGTTCGCGGGGAGTTCGGCGGGCACGATGAGGCCGAGCAGCAGCGCGGTGGGCACGGCGCCCATGGCGGCGATGTCGGCGAGGTTCTGCGCCGCGGCCTTGCGGCCCACGTCGTACGCCGTTGACCAGTCGCGGCGGAAATGGCGTCCTTCGAGGAGGATGTCGGTGCTGGCGACCACCCGCCGGTCCGGAGCCGCGACCACGGCCGCGTCGTCCCCGGGGCCCACGCGCACCGCGGGAGTGGTGGTGAGCCGGGAGGTCAGCTCCCGGATCAGGCCGAACTCCCCCAGCTCCCCCACGGTGCCCTTCCCCCGCCCCTGGGCGTGCCCCTGAGGGACCTCCGCGCCCGAGGATGACGGCTCGGACGCGGTGCCGTCCTTCAGATCCCGCATTGCTCTGCCCCTTCGTTCACTTCGGTCACTTCGCTGTCACGCGCCACTCGCCGTGCACGGTCCGCCGGCCGTCGCTCCCCGTCTTCCGCCGGGCTCGCCGCTCTGCGGGACTCCCGGCGGACAAGGGGACGCGGTACGGTGGCGTCTCTTCTCGCCCCGCATGATCCTCGTAGCCCCCTGGGAGGTTCCGTGGTACAGGCGTACGTCTTGATCCAGACGGAGGTCGGCAAGGCTTCGACCGTTGCCGAGATCGTCTCCAAGATCCCCGGCGTGATCCAGGCCGAGGATGTAACGGGTCCATACGATGTGATCGTGCGGGCCCAGGCGGACACCATGGACGACCTCGGTCGCATGGTGGTCGCCAAAGTCCAGCAGGTGGATGGCATCACCCGCACTCTGACCTGCCCCATCGTCCATCTCTAGCCCCCCGTATGCTCGCCCGGTGAGCACTCGACGCCGGGCTTCCACTCGTACCGTTCCTGCTGTTCCCGCTGCCGTGACCGCTCTTGTGGCGCTGACGACGGCGGCCTGCTCGTTCACCGGCGACAGCGCGGGCCCCGCAGCTCCCAGCCCTTCGGGCAGGGCGGCGAAAGCGTGCCGTGCACTCCACGACGCACTGCCGAAGCGGGTGGACGGGCAGCGGTCCGGCACCACGGAGCCCGAGTCCGACTACACCGCCGTATGGGGCGATCCGGCCGTCGAACTGCGCTGTGGGGTCGCCGAGCCCGCCAAGCTCACTCCCGGCAACGAAGAGTACAACCCCACGTCCGACGCGGTGGAGGTCAACGGGGTTCCATGGCTGAGCGAGCAGCGCAAGGGCGGCTATCGCTTCACCACCACCGACAAGGTCGCGTACGTGGAGGTGACCGTCCCCGACGACTACGCGCCCGAGGTCAACCCGCTGACCGACCTCAGCGAAGCGGTCAAGCGGACGGTACCGAAGAAGAAAGAGGGCTGACCCGGGCCCGTGCCCCGGCCTCATGAGCCGTCCCCCGGCGGCCCGCTCCGTACGGCGCCGCCCTCGGACGGTCGCCTGGGTCGTGTCTTCAAAGTCCCGTCTGCCCGGCGGTGCCTGGCACGCCCTCCGGGCGGACGACGCTACTTTGAAGACACTCCCTAGCGCAGCCCCGTCGACCGGTTCAGCGCCGCCTGGATGAGGCGGTCGACCAGTTCGGGGTAGCTGAGGCCGCTCTCCTGCCACATGCGCGGGTACATGGAGATGGGGGTGAAGCCCGGCATCGTGTTGATCTCGTTGATGACGAACTCGCCGTTCTCGCACAGGAAGAAATCGGCCCGCACCAGCCCCTCGCAGGAGGCCGCCTCGAAGGCGAGCAGGGCAAGCTCGCGCACCCGCGCGGTCTCCGCCTCGGTGAGCGGGGCCGGGACGATGCCGGAGGCCGAGTCGATGTACTTGGCCTCGAAGTCGTAGAAGTCGTGCTCGCCGACCGGCGGGATCTCGGCGGGCACGCTCGCGCGCGGCCCGTCCTCGAACTCCAGCACCCCGCACTCGATCTCCCGCCCGCGCAGCAGCGATTCGACGACGATCTTCGGGTCGTGCCGCCGGGCCTGCTCGACCGCCTCGTCGATCGCGCACAGGTCGTCGACCTTGGAGATGCCCATGGAGGACCCGGCTCGCGCGGGCTTCAAGAAGACCGGCCAGCCGTGCTCGCCCGCGAAGTCCACGATCTTCTTGCGGGCCGCTGAGGGGTCCACCTCCCACTCTCGGGGGCGGATGGTGATGTAGGGGCCGATGGGCAGCCCGAAGGAGGTGAAGATCCGCTTCATGTACTCCTTGTCCATGCCGACGGCCGAGGCCAGCACGCCCGCGCCGACATAGGGGACCCCGGACATCTCCAGCAGCCCCTGGAGCGTGCCGTCCTCGCCGTAGGGGCCGTGCAGCACGGGGAAGACGACGTCGACCTCGCCCAGCGCCTTGGGCACCTGGCCCGGCTCGGTGTGGACGACCTCCCGGCTGTCCGGCGAGAGGGGGAGCAGCACCCCGCCGGTGTCGGACTCGGACAGGTCCTCCACGCTGGGCAGCCTGCGGTCCTCGATCGCCATCCGCGCCGGATCGTCGGCAGCCAGCGCCCAGCGTCCGTCCGCCGTGATCCCGATCGGCAGCACCTCGTACTTGTCGCGGTCGATGGCGCCGAGCACGGAACCTGCCGTGAGGACGGAGATCGCGTGCTCCGAGTTGCGTCCGCCGAAGACGACGGCGACCCGAGGCTTCTGGGAGGGGCTGTGGCTGCTCATAACGCTGGGACTTTACCGCTTTGTCCCAACACTGCCCGGCGGACGCTCCGGGCAGGTCCGTTCGGGGTTCGGGTCCGTTCCGCGCTCAGGTCCGTTCGGGTTTCAGGCCGGTTCGGAACTTGGGTCCGGCCGGGATTCAGGCCGTTCGGGACTCGGGGCCGTCCGGGTCTCAGGACCCGTCGGAACTCCGGGCCGTCCGGGTCTCAGGCCCGTTCGGGCTTGGCGCTGCGCGACATGAGTTCCTTCAGCGCGACGTGCGGCGGCTTGCCATCGTGGACGATGCCGACGACGGTCTCGGTGATGGGCATCTCCACCCCGTGCCTGCGGGCCAGGTCCAGCACGGACTCGCAGGACTTGACGCCCTCGGCCGTCTGCTTCGTGACCGCGATCGTCTCCTGAAGCGTCATGCCGCGGCCCAGGTTGGTGCCGAAGGTGTGGTTGCGCGACAGCGGCGAGGAGCAGGTGGCGACCAGGTCGCCCATCCCCGCCAGCCCCGCGAAGGTGTGGGCCTCGGCGCCCATGGCGAGGCCGAGCCGGGTGGTCTCGGCCAGGCCCCGGGTGATCAGCGACGCTTTGGAGTTGTCGCCCAGGCCCATGCCGTCGGCGATGCCAACGGCGAGCGCGATGACGTTCTTGACGGCGCCGCCCAGCTCGCAGCCGACCACGTCGGTGCTGGTGTAGGGCCGGAAGTACGGGGTGTGGCAGGCGCTCTGGAGGGCACGCGCCGCCTCCTCGTCCGCGCAGGCGGCGACGGCGGCGGCCGGCTGCCGGGCGGCGATCTCGCGGGCGAGGTTGGGCCCTGTCAGCACGGCGACCTTCCCGGCCGCCCGGCGCGCGCCGTCGTCGCCGGGGATCCGGGCGACCTCCTCGATGACCTCGCTCATGCGCTTGGCCGTGCCGAGTTCGACACCCTTCATCAGCGAGACCAGCACGGTGCCCGGGTGCAGGAGGGGCGCCCATTCCTCCAGGTTGCCGCGCAGCGTCTGGGAGGGGACGGACAAGACGGTGAACTCCGCGTCCCGGGCGGCCTCGGCAGGATCCGTGGTGGCGCGTACGGCCTCGGGGAGTTCGGTGCCGGGGTGGTAGGCGGGGTTGCGGCGCGTGCTGTTGACCGCCTCGACGATTTCGGCCCGGCGCCCCCACAAGGTCACCTCACAGCCGGCGTCGGCGAGCACCATCGCGAAGGCGGTGCCCCAGGAGCCGGTGCCGAATACGGCGGCTTTCCTCACGCGTTCTTCTCTCCCTCCGCCGCCTCGGCCCCGGCCGGCGCCTGGTCGGGCTGCGTGTGCTGGTGCTGTCGCTGCTTGTGCTGCGTGGTGCGCTGCTCGCGTCTGCGTACTGCCGCCTTGCGCGGGTCGTAGCGCTCGGCGGGAGCGGGCTCCCCGCGGATGCCGGCGAGCTGTTCGGTGACGGCGTCCATCATGACGTCGGTGACCTGGCGGAGCACGTCGGCGGTCGGCTCACAGTCGTAGAAGGCCGACAGGTCGATGGCGGGGCCCGCCTGCACGGTGAGGGTCTTGCGGGGGAAGAGCCGCAGCTTCTTCTCCTTGGCGTAGGGCGGCATCGCGAGGTTGGCGCCCCACTGGGCGACGGGGATGACCGGTGCCCTGGTCAGCAGCGCGACGCGGGCCGCACCCGTCTTGCCGGGCATGGGCCACATCGCGGGGTCGCGGGTGAGGGTGCCTTCGGGGTAGAAGGCCACGCACTCGCCCTTCTCGATGGCCTCGACGGCGGCGCGGAAGGCGCCCACGGCGTCGGCGGACTCGCGGTAGACGGGGATCTGGCCGGTGCCGCGCATGGCAGCGCCGACGAAGCCGCCCCTGAACAGCCCCACCTTGGCCAGGAAGCGGGGCACCCGGCCGGTGTTGTACTGGTAATGCGCGTAGGAGAGCGGGTCGAGATACGAGTTGTGATTGACGACGGTGATAAAGCCGCCGTCCTGTGGAATATGCTCCATTCCGCGCCAGTCCCGCTTGAAGAGCAGCACGAGCGGCGGCTTCACCATTACCGCAGCGAAGCGGTACCAGAAGCCGACCTTCCTGGGTTTCTGGTCACTCCCCGGCATTGCTCGCCCCCTTTTGGTCTGCTTTCCCGGCCGGCGGGCCGGTGGTTGCTCCCGGAGCAGACGCAACATGGCGGGACACCCGGACACCATCTCCTCTGGGGGCGAATCGACAACCGCACAAGTGTCGCTGCGTAGTGCTCCCGTGTCGAGCACACTGTCTGTCCCCCGCTGTCGTGCACACCGTAACCCCACCGCCTCCGCACCGCGTGGGGAGCAGGCGAGAATGGGGCCGATGCAGCCACATGTGACGCCCGTGGCATGGACCCTCGTGGTGCCGCTGAAGCCTCTGGAACGGGCCAAGAGCAGGCTCGCCGGCGCGGCGGCCGGCACCCCCCTGCCCGGCCTCGCGCTGGCGTTCGCGCAGGACACGGTCCGTGCGGCCCTCGCGAGTCCGGCGGTGCGCCGTGTGGTGGTTGTCACGGACGACGCGCTGGCCGCCGGCGAGCTGACGGCGCTGGGGGCGCGGGCTGTGCCCGACGCACCCGGCGCCGGGCTCAACGCGGCGCTCACGCACGGTGCACGCGTCGCACGCTCCGGTGACCCCTCGGCCGCCGTCGCGGCGCTGAACGCGGACCTTCCCGCGCTGCGCCCGGACGAATTGGAGCGAGTTCTGAATAGGGCCGCTCGCTTTCCCCGCGCTTTTCTCCCAGATGCGGCGGAAATCGGTACGACGTTCCTCTCGGCCCTCCCACCGGTCCCGCTCTCCCCTGCTTTCGGCGGTCCTTCACGGGCCAGGCACCGGGCCTCGGGAGCCGTGGAGCTGGACATTTCCGAGGTGCCGGGCATGCGGCAGGACGTGGATACGCCGGACGATCTGCGTACAGCTCTCGCGCTGGGCGTGGGCGCCTTCACTTCGGCGCTTCTGGCCGGACCCGTGCCGGGCTGAGGCCGTTAGGCTGCGGGTATGCAGGCCACGGCATACACCTACGACCAAGCGTCCCGCTCCGGCAGTGTCCTGCTGGATGACGGAACCCCGCTCCCCTTCGACGCCGCCGCCTTCGACGCGGGCGGCCTGCGGCTGCTGCGGCCCGGCCAGCGGGTGCGCATCGAGACCGACGGCGAGGGCGACTCCCGCCGGGTCACTTTCGTGACGCTCCAGACGATGTGACGGCGGCGTGACCGGAGCGACGGGGCCCTGAACGGCCGCGGGCCGGGCTCCCCCGAGGGAGCCCGGCCCGGCGCTGCCGCGTGCGGCATGTGTGCCGCGTTCTCGCGGGCCGCCCGGTGGGGGCGGCCTTCTTCTTCTCGGCCCTGTCGGCCTTATCGCCTGCGTGAGGCGGCCTTCTTGGCGGTGGTCTTGCGCGCCGCGGTCTTGCGCGCCGGAGCCTTCTTGGCGGTGGTCTTGCGCGCGGGGGCCTTCTTGGCGGTGGTCTTCTTGGCCGCGGCGGTCTTGGCACCGGTGGTCTTCTTGGCGGTGCTCTTCTTGGCCGCCGCCGACTTCTTCGCGGTCGTGGCCTTCTTGGCGGTGGTCTTCTTCGCCGCCGCGGTCTTCTTGGCCGGGGTGGCCTTCTTGGCGGTGGTCTTCTTGGCCGTCGCCTTCTTCGCCGACGCCTTCTTGGCCGTGGCCTTCTTGGTGGCGGTGCCACCGGAGAGGCTGCCCTTGGGGGCCTTCTTGACGGCCACATCGTTCTTCGGGAGCTTCTTGGTCCCGCTCACCAGGTCCTTGAAGCCCGCGCCCGCGCGGAAGCGCGGAACGGAGGTCTTCTTGACCCGCACCCGCTCGCCCGTCTGCGGGTTGCGGGCGTAACGGGCCGGGCGGTCGACCTTCTCGAAAGAGCCGAAACCGGTGACCGAAACACGCTCACCGGACACGACCGCACGGACGATGGCGTCCAGAACGACGTCTACCGCGTCTGCGGCCTGCTGACGTCCGCCGAGCTGGTCTTGGATTGCTTCAACGAGCTGCGCCTTGTTCACGTCTTCCCCTTCGGAGACATTGCTGGAACGAATGTGTTCAAGCTTTTTCGCACGTTAGGCAGATATATACCGCAAATCAAACACGAAACGGGCGAATCACCCTTGTGCCGCAACGAACTCGACCTTCAAGGAGTTCCGTCAACGGGCACGTCCCCGTGCCCCGCAGGGAATCGTCCCTCGTCGATGTCGGTCATCAGGCGCTCCAGACGCCGTTCCGCATCGGCGAGATCGTGCTTCGAAGCCGCGGTGATGACGAGCAGCTTCCGGGTCAGCGTGACCCGTGCGCTCTCCGGGACTTGCGAGGCGCGAACCCGGGTATGCGCTTCCTTGAGCCGGGCGGCGAGTCGGTCGTAGAGCTCCAGTTGACCGTCGCGTTCCATGCGGTGATTGTGCCATCTGGGATGAGTTGTCGCTTCCAGCGGGTCTTCATATGGCCGTCGAGTGGCAGGAGCGGCACCAACACCGCTGGCCGCGACCGTAGTTGGCGCTCCTGCGCGTCGCCTGCGAGCGGGTCGCGAGCGGCACCGTTCCCTAGTACGAAAGGAACCGGCGCTCAAGACTAATTCACGTCAATCGTTAACGCACGCGTGTGCGGACGCAGCAGCGCGCCCCCGCCGGATCGACGGGGGCGCGACAGGGCTTCTGAGGGGTACTCAGACCGGGAGTGTGCGGGGCTTGAACGCCGCGCGGGATGCCTCGAACTCGACGATGGTGTCCTCGTTCTTCAGGGTGAGGCTGATGTCGTCCAGCCCCTCCAGCAGCCGCCATCGGGCGTTCTCGTCCAGCTCGAAGTCGGCGTCGACGCCTGGCGCGAGAACCTTGCGCCGGACCAGGTCGACGGTCACCTCGGTGGCCGGGTCGGCCTCCGTCAGCTTCCACAGCGCCTCGACCGTCTCCTGCGGCAGGACGACCGTGAGCAGGCCGTTCTTCAGCGAGTTGCCCCGGAAGATGTCGGCGAAGCGGGAGGAGATCACGGCCTTGAAGCCGTAGTTCTGGAGCGCCCAGACCGCGTGCTCGCGGGAGGAGCCCGTACCGAAATCAGGCCCGGCGACCAGCACGGTCGCCCCCTGGTGAACGCTCTGGTTCAGCACGAAGGCCGGGTCCTTGCGCCACGCCTCGAAGAGCCCGTCCTCGAAGCCGTCGCGGGTGACCTTCTTCAGCCAGTGCGCCGGAATGATCTGGTCGGTGTCGACATTGCTGCGGCGCAGCGGGACGGCCCGGCCGGTGTGGGTGGTGAAAGCTTCCATGTCAGTCTCCGTCTTTCCCCTCGGTCCTCAGACTCCGGCGGGCTCGCGTACGTCGGTCAGGTCGGCCGGCGAGGCCAGGTGCCCCAGCACCGCCGTCGCAGCCGCGACCTGCGGCGAGACCAGATGGGTGCGTCCGCCCTTGCCCTGCCTGCCCTCGAAGTTGCGGTTGGAGGTGGAGGCGGCGCGCTCACCCGGCTGGAGCTGGTCGGGGTTCATACCCAGGCACATCGAGCATCCGGCGTGCCGCCATTCGGCGCCGGCGGCCGTGAACACCTTGTCCAGTCCCTCCTCCACGGCCTGGAGCGCGACGCGTACGGAGCCGGGCACCACCAGCATGCGTACGCCCTCGGCCACCTCACGGCCCTCCAGTACGGCCGCGGCCGAACGCAGGTCTTCGATACGGCCGTTGGTGCAGGAGCCGACGAAGACGGTGTCCACGCCGACCTCACGCAGCGGCTGACCGGCACTCAGACCCATGTACTCCAGCGCCTTCTCGGCGGCGAAGCGGGCGCTCTCGTCGGCGAAGGAGGCGGGGTCGGGCACCGAGGCGGACAGCGGCGCTCCCTGGCCGGGGTTGGTGCCCCAGGTCACGAAGGGGGCCAGCTCGCCGGCTTCGATGACGACCTCGTGGTCGAAGACCGCGTCCTCGTCGCTGCGCAGCGTCTTCCAGTAGGCGACGGCGTCGTCCCAGTCCTTGCCCTCGGGGGCGTGCTCGCGGCCCTCGACGTAGGCGAAGGTCGTCTCGTCCGGGGCGATCATCCCGGCGCGGGCGCCGGCCTCGATGGACATGTTGCAGATCGTCATCCGGGCCTCCATCGAGAGCTTCTCGATGGCCTCGCCTCGGTACTCGATCACATAGCCCTGGCCGCCGCCGGTCCCGATCTTGGTGATGACCGCGAGGATCAGGTCCTTGGCCGTCACGTCCTCGGGCAGCTCGCCGTTGACGGTGACCGCCATGGTCTTGAAGGGGGCCATGGGCAGCGTCTGGGTGGCCAGCACGTGCTCGACCTGGGAGGTGCCGATCCCGAACGCCAGTGCGCCGAAGGCGCCGTGCGTGGAGGTGTGGCTGTCGCCACAGACCACGGTCGTGCCGGGCTGGGTCAGCCCCAGCTGCGGCCCTACGACGTGCACGACGCCCTGCTCGACGTCGCCCAGCGGGTGCAGCCGTACGCCGAAGTCCGCGCAGTTCTTGCGCAGGGTCTCCAACTGGGTGCGCGAGACCGGGTCGGCGATGGGCTTGTCGATGTCGAGGGTCGGGGTGTTGTGGTCCTCGGTCGCGATGGTGAGATCCGTACGCCGCACGGCCCGCCCCGCCTTGCGGAGCCCGTCGAACGCCTGCGGGCTGGTCACCTCGTGGATCAGGTGCAGATCGATGAAGAGAAGATCCGGCTCGCCTTCCGCGTGCCTGACGACATGGTCGTCCCAGACTTTCTCCGCGAGTGTGCGTCCCATCGATTTCCCTCCAGCCGGCAGCACTGCCGACCACATGTCGAGATCAGTTCCTCCCCCAGCCTTCGGCCGGGGGGACCCCCAAGAAAAAGCGGCCGTACCCCAAGGTTGGCGGGTGGCCCGGAAAATTGAACTTGCGTTTCACACTCTGAGACGCGAGTATCGACGCATGGACAACTCTAGCGGCGTCGGCGTTCTCGACAAGGCGGCTCTGGTACTGAGCGCTCTGGAGTCCGGTCCGGCCACCCTCGCCGGGCTGGTCGGAGCGACCGGTCTCGCGCGCCCCACGGCGCACCGGCTGGCGGTGGCCCTTGAGCACCACCGCATGGTGGCCCGCGACATGCAGGGCCGCTTCATACTCGGCCCCCGGCTCGGGGAGCTGGCAGCGGCGGCGGGCGAGGACCGGCTCCTGGCCTCGGCCGGCCCCGTGCTCACCCACCTACGGGATGTGACCGGCGAGAGCGCACAGCTCTACCGGCGCCAGGGCGACCAGCGGATCTGCGTGGCCGCCGCCGAGCGGCTCTCCGGGCTGCGCGACACCGTCCCGGTCGGCTCGACGCTGCCGATGAAGGCAGGCTCGGCCGCGCAGATCCTCATGGCCTGGGAGGAGCCCGAGCGGCTGCACCGCGGTCTCCAGGGCGCCCGCTTCACCGCGACCGCGCTCTCGGGCGTACGGCGCAGGGGCTGGGCCCAGTCCATCGGTGAGCGCGAGCCGGGCGTCGCCTCCGTCTCCGCACCTGTACGCGGCCCCTCCAACCGCGTGGTGGCCGCCGTCTCCGTCTCGGGCCCCATCGAGCGCCTGACCCGCCACCCGGGCCGCATGCACGCCCAGGCCATCGTCGACGCGGCGGCCCGCCTGAGCGAGTCCCTGCGGCGGCCCAGCTGACCCCCTGCCGCCCGCCCCTCCGGGGGCTTGGGCGCGGCATGACGAAGGCCCCGCACCTGGAGTGCGGGGCCTTCGTTGATCGAGTACCCCCGACCGGATTCGAACCGGCGCTACCGCCTTGAGAGGGCGGCGTGCTAGGCCGCTACACAACGGGGGCCCTAGCTGATCCTGTGACGGATCCGTACCCCCGACCGGATTCGAACCGGCGCTACCGCCTTGAGAGGGCGGCGTGCTAGGCCGCTACACAACGGGGGCCTCGATCTCGCAAAGTGCGGATCGTGCTGGGCTACCAGGACTCGAACCTAGACTAACTGAACCAGAATCAGCCGTGCTGCCAATTACACCATAGCCCACCAAAACGCAACCCCCGATGGGGATTTTGTTTGGATTGTCACCTTCGGCTTGGCCTGTGCGGCCTGCCCCGTTCGGCGACAGGAAGAACATTACCCGATGGGGGTCAGTGCTCCAAAACGAGTTCCACCGCCGACCAGGCCTCAGCGGCGGGCGTGTGCGTGGCGTCGGACGCCGCGGGCGAAGAGGTCCCGCATGTCCGCAGCCACCCCAAGGGCGGGGCCGTCCCCCCGCAGCCGAAGACGTTCGGATACCGCTCCGGTCGCGGGTACTTGCGGGCCGAGCCGACGACGTCACCCGGCAATCTCCCTTCCGGGCGGCCTGGTTCGACCGCCCTCGGCTGATCAATGGGGCGCCGGGCGCCGCGTCGTGGGCAAGGCCGTGTGGGCTCGGCTGCTGGTCAGATCTGAGCCGGTGCGCGCGAAAGGGGCTCCGGAGTCGTTCCGGAGCCCCTTTGCGGCGTGTGGCGGCTCAGCCCGGCTGCGCGGCCAGCTTCGCCAGTGCCGCGTCGATGCGCTCCAGGGTGCGGTCCTTGCCCAGGACCTGGAGGGACTCGAAGAGCGGGAGGCCGACCGTGCGGCCGGTGACGGCCACGCGGACCGGGGCCTGGGCCTTGCCGAGCTTGAGGCCGTGCTCCTCGCCGGCGCCCAGGACCGCCTCCTTGAGGGATTCGGGCGAGGTCCAGTCGGCGATGTCGAGCTTGGCGCGCGCCGTGCGCAGGAGGTCGGCCGAGCCCTCCTTCATCGCCTTCTGCCAGGACTTCTCGTCCTCGACGGGCTCGTCCAGGAACAGGAAGTCGACGTTGTCGGTAATGTCGGCCAGGACCGTGAGGCGGGTCTGGGCCAGGGGAGCCAGCTCCTCGAACGCCCGCTGGGAGAAGTTCGCCTCGGGCCACGGCGCGTACGGGGCCTTCAGCCACGGCTCGCAGGCCGCGATGAAGTCCTTCTCCGGCAGCTCGCGCAGGTGCGTGGCGTTGATCGCCTCGCACTTCTTCAGGTCGAAGCGGGCCGGGTTGGCGTTGACGTCGTGGATGTCGAAGGCGGCGACCATCTCGTCCATGGAGAAGATGTCGCGGTCCTCGGAGATCGACCAGCCAAGGAGGGAAAGGTAGTTGAGCAGCCCCGAGGGCAGGAAGCCGCGCTCGCGGTAGAGGTTGAGGGAGGCTTGCGGGTCGCGCTTGGAGAGCTTCTTGTTGCCCTCCCCCATCACATACGGCAGGTGCCCGAACTCCGGGATCCGCTTGGCGACGCCCAGCTCCGTGAGTGCCTTGTAGAGGGCGATCTGGCGCGGGGTGGAGGAGAGCAGGTCCTCGCCGCGCAGCACGTGGGTGATGTCCATCAGCGCGTCGTCAACCGGGTTGACGAGCGTGTAGAGCGGGGCACCGTTGGCGCGCAGGATGCCGTAGTCGGTCACGTTCTCCGGCTGGAAGGTGATCTCGCCGCGGACCAGGTCCGTGAAGGTGACGGGCTCGTCCGGCATGCGGAAGCGGACGACGTGGCTGCGGCCCTCGGCCTCGTACGCGGCGATCTGCTCGCCGGTCAGCTCTCGGCACCGGCCGTCGTAGCCGGAGGGGCGGCCTGCCTCGCGGGCGGCCTCGCGGCGCTGCTCCAGCTCCTCGGCGGTGCAGTAGCAGGGGTAGGCGTAGCCGCCCTCCAGCAGCTTGCGGGCGACGTCCGCGTAGATGTCCATCCGCTGGGACTGGCGGTAGGGGCCGTGCGGGCCGCCCCCCGCGACGAAGCCGCCGTCGGACACCTCCGGGCCCTCGTCCCAGTCGAGGCCCAGCCAGCGCATCGAGTCCAGGAGCTGCTGGTAGGACTCCTCCGAGTCGCGTGCCGCGTCGGTGTCCTCGATGCGGAAGACCAGGGTGCCGCCGGTGTGGCGGGCGTACGCCCAGTTGAACAGGGCTGTGCGGACCAGCCCCACGTGGGGGTTGCCGGTCGGGGAGGGACAGAAACGTACACGGACGTCCGTGCCCGTGGCCCCCCCACCGGGAGCCGCCTCGCTCTGTCGATCCCGGCCCCCGGTGTGGCCTGCCTGTCCGGCTGGGGGTCCGGGGGGCGTCCCCCGGGAGAACTCAGTAGTCACGCTTGATCACCTTGTTGGTGAGAGTGCCGATGCCTTCGATGGTGACGGCGACCTCGTCGCCGACGTTCAGGGGGCCGACACCCGCGGGGGTGCCGGTGAGGATGACGTCGCCCGGCAGGAGAGTCATCGCCTCGGTGATGTGCACGATGAGGTCCTCGATGGACCGCACCATCTCGCTGGTGCGGCCGAGCTGGCGCTGCTCGCCGTTCACGGTGCACATGATGCCGAGGTCGGCCGGGTCCAGCTCCGTCTCGATCCAGGGGCCCAGCGGGCAGGAGCTGTCGAAGCCCTTGGCGCGGGCCCACTGCTTCTCGCTGCGCTGGATGTCGCGCGCGGTGACGTCGTTGGCGCAGGTATAGCCCATGATGACGTCCTTGACGCGCTCGCGGGGCACGTCCTTGCACAGGCGGCCGATGACGACGGCCAGCTCGGCCTCGTAGTGCACCTCGGAGGAGAAGGACGGGTACACGATCGGGTCGCCCGTGCCGATGACCGAGGTGGAGGGCTTGAAGAAGGCGACAGGGGTCTCCGGGACCTCGTTGCCCAGCTCCTTGGCGTGCTCGGCGTAGTTCCTGCCGATCGCGACGACCTTGTTGGGGAGCATGGGGGGCAGGAGGCGGAGCTTGTCCAGCGGGAGTTTCTGGCCCGAGCGCTCGAAGTCCGCGAAGGGGTGGCCCTTGATGATGTCCAGGACGGGGCCGCCTTCTGTGGAGGCGTCTCCCTCGACCACGCCGAAACCTACGGTTCCGTCTAGTGAGAATCTGGCGATGCGCACGGGGGTCTGTCCTTCGCTGGGGTGCTCTTTGGGCCTGACGCCCCAGCGTATTCCACTCGCCGTGGGGGCGGGCCTTGGGATTATTGCCCCTGCCCCTCCCCCAGCCTTCGGCCGGGGGGACCCCGCCTTCCCACTTCTTCCGGGGGCTCCACCCTCTTGCCCCCGCTCCTCGAACTCTTCCGGCCGTCGGCCGGGAGGTGCCCCCGGAGGGGCTGGTTTTAGCGCAGGCGGGCCATCAAGGCGTGTTCGACCAGCGTGATCAGGGCGCTCTTCGCGTCCGCGCGGTGGCGGGCGTCGGTGATGATGATCGGGGCGTCCGGGCCGATCTGGAGGGCTTCGCGGACTTCTTCCGGGGTGTAGGGCTGATGTCCGTCGAAGCCGTTGAGGGCGATGACGAAGGGCAGACCGCTGTTCTCGAAATAGTCGACCGCCGGGAAACAGTCCGCGAGACGACGGGTGTCGACCAGCACGACAGCGCCGATCGCACCGCGCACCAAGTCGTCCCACATGAACCAGAAACGGTCCTGACCCGGCGTACCGAACAGATACAGGATCAGGTCCTGGTCCAGGGTGATACGGCCGAAGTCCATGGCCACCGTCGTGGTGGTCTTGTCCGCGGTGTGGGTCAGATCGTCGATACCTGCCGAGGCGGAGGTCATGACGGCCTCGGTGCGCAGCGGGTTGATCTCCGAGACCGCGCCGACGAAGGTCGTCTTGCCCACGCCGAAGCCACCGGCCACCACGATCTTCGCGGAGGTCGTGGAGCGGGCTGTCGTACCCCCGACGGGCCCGCCGCTAGAGCTTCCGAAGTCCACTGAGCACCCTTTCGAGCAGTGTCACGTCTGGTTGGCCGTCGGCGCTGGTCGTCTCGCCGCCGGGCTGGTGGATGGCGACAAGTCCGGCCTCGGCCAAGTCGGCGACGAGGATCCGGGCGACGCCGAGCGGGATGGTCAAGAGTGCGGAGATCTCGGCGACCGACTTGATCTCGTAGCACAGGCGGCAGATCCGCTGGTGCTCCGGGAGCTGGCCCTGGAGCTGTGCGGCTTCGGCCGTGGTGTGCACCAGCGCCTCGATGGCGAGCTGGTAGCGGGGACGGGTCCGGCCACCCGTCATGGCGTACGGGCGGACCAGAGGCTGCTGCGGCGGCGAGTAGTGATCACCGTCGTCGGCGGTGCCGGGTTCCTCACCGTGCGTGGGCTGCACCGGCTGGATGCGGGAGTGCTGCGGCTGGTGCGGCTGGTACTGGGGATCGTGCTGGGGCTGCTGGCCGTACGGGGGCTGCGGGGGCTGCCCCTGCGGGTACTGCGCTTGCGCCTGCTGCCCCTGCGGGTACTGCCCCTGCTGCTGCCCGGAGTGCGGGGACTGCGGCTGCTGGAGCCGCTGCGACGGCCGCGTGCGGTGCGGCGGCCGGGGCTGGGCTGGCGGCTGCGGCGAGGAGGTCTGCACGGACTCGCTGGGCGCGGAGGGGAAGTTGAAGCGGTTCAGGAAAGGCGCGTCCCCAGCTGCGGCGGCGGACTGGTCGTCCTGCGGCTGCTGCTGTGGGCCGCTGTCGTACGACGACGGACCTCCTGGGGGCGTTGCCACGTTTCCTCCTCCGGCTCACGGACATACGGTCCGATGCGTCTTGGGGCTGTCCCTGCTCTCTCAACGCTCCTGCTCGGCACCGCGTCCCCGCACTTTATGGTGCCCGGACGCGATGTGCACTGTCGTCCGGCTCTTGCGTCCTAGTTGAGAAGACTGCCCTGTAGCTCGGCACGCAGGTCCGGGGTGAGGACATTTCCGGCACGGTCGACAAGCAGCGCCATCTCGTATCCGACAAGACCGATATCGGCCTCCGGGTGGGCGAGGACAGCGAGGGAAGATCCGTCCGAGATGGACATGATGAACAAGAAGCCACGCTCCATCTCCACCACCGTCTGGTTGACCGAGCCGCCCTCGAAGATGCGGGAGGCTCCTGCGGTGAGGGAGGTCAGTCCCGAGGCCACCGCTGCCAGCTGATCGGCGCGGTCACGCGGGAAGCCCTCGGACATCGCGAGCAGAAGTCCGTCGGCTGAGACCACCACCGTGTGCGACACCCCTGGGGTGTTGTCCACGAAGTTGGTGATCAACCAGTTCAGGTTCTGCGCCGCCTGGCTCATCGGGCTCACACTAACGCTCCTGATCGTAGGTGCTGCCGGGGCCGAAGCCCTGTCGGTCATTCTGGTTGGCGTCGCCCGCTGTGCGTCCTCGGCGGACGCCACGGTGCAGGTTGCTCAGTCTGCCGCGCACGTCCTCGGGTGCGCGAGAGACCGAAGGGCCACTCTGCGGGCTCTCTTCCGCGGCGCCCTCGACCAGGTTGGCCCTGGGCACCCGCCGCGGCAGGCCGGACGAGGTGACGCCGCCGGCCTGCGGATCACGCAGCTGTCCCGCCCTGTCCCAGCGTTCGTCGTTGGGAGACCGCCGGTGGGTTCCGGTTTCCTCCTGTGACCGCGGCTGTGCCGCCTGCTCGGGCGAGGTGCCCGGGCCGTCGGAACGGGCCTGGTGCTGCGCTGCCTGAGCCCCTTCTTGCTGCGGTCGCCCCGGCTCACGACGCGGAAGACCAGCGTCGGTAGTGGAGCGGTAGCTGCTCGGGAGGGGACCCGGACGGTCGAAGCCTACGCGGTCCTGCTCCCCGTCGGGAGTGCCGGGAGCAGATTCCGCTTCCGGTTGCTGCGAGGCGTACTGACCTTCGTACGCAGCATGTTGGGGCGGGACCGGACCCAGGGCCGGCTGCTCGGCGGATTGCGCGTAGGGCGACAGGGCGGGCTTGTCGTACGGCCCGGCGCCGGTCTCGTACGGCTGCTCGTACCCCGCCGCCTCGGGCTGCTGCCCGTACGCCGCGTCCGCCGGCTGCCCGTACGGGGCTTGCGCGGGCTGCCCGCCGTAGGGCTGCCCCTGCTGCTGCGCGTAGGGATCGTGCGGCTGCGGCGGCTGGGGCCGGCCGTACGGCTGCTGGGGGTAGTCCTGGCCGTTGAGCCCGTAGGGCAGCTCCTGGGGCTGTCCACCGGGCCCGTACTGCTGCTCACCGCTCCCTCGGGCCGGGAGCTGGGGGGTCTCGTCCCGCTGCTGGACCTCCAGCGCCGCACGGCGCTCCTCGCGCCGCCGGGAGCGGCCCACGGGACCGAGCGAGGAGAGGTCCTCGGGGGTGCCGTAGCGCGAGTCGTCGAAGCCGAGTTCGGCGGCCGACGGGGAGGAGTCGACGGGGGGCGGGGCCGCCGGCTGGATGCCCGGCTGCTCGGGCACGATCCGCGAGACCGAGAACTCCTCCTCGGGCCTCTCCTCGCCGCCACCGCCGTGGGTGATGGCGTCGGGGAGCATCACCAGCGAGGTGGTGCCCGCCTGTTCGCCGGAGGGGCGCAGCTGGACGCGGATGCTGTGCCGGTCGGCGAGGCGGCCGACCACGAACAAGCCCATGCGCTGGGAGATCGAGGCGTCCACGGTGGGCGGGTTGGCCAGCTTGTGGTTGATGTCCGCGAAGTCCTCGGCGGTCAGGCCGATGCCCTTGTCGTGGATCTCGATCATCATCCGGCCGTCGGGCAGCCGGGTCGCGGTGACGCGCACCTTGCTCTGCGGCGAGGAGAAGGAGGTCGCGTTCTCCAGCAGCTCGGCGAGCAGGTGCACGAGGTCGTTGACGACCTGGCCGTGGATCTCGGTCTCGGGGATCCCGGAGACCTCGATGCGCTCGTAGTGCTCCACCTCGGAGGAGGCGGCACGCAGGATGTCGACCAGCGGGACGGGCTCCGTCCAGCGGCGGCCCGGCTCCTCGCCCGCGAGGACCAGCAGGTTCTCGCCGTTGCGGCGCATGCGCGTGGCGAGGTGGTCCATCCGGAAGAGGTTTTCGAGCTGGTCCGGGTCGGCCTCGCTGTTCTCCATCTCGGAGACGAGCCCGAGCTGGCGCTCGATGAGGCCCTGGTTGCGGCGCGAGAGGTTGGTGAAGATCGCGTTGACGTTGCCGCGCAACAGCGCCTGTTCGGCGGCGAGCCGTACGGCCTCGCGGTGCACCTGGTCGAAGGCGCGGGCGACCTCGCCGATCTCGTCGCGGCTGGTGAGGGGGATGGGCTGGACGCGGGTGTCCACCCGGCCGGGATCGGTGCGGGAGAGCTGGTCGACCAGCATCGGCAGCCGCTGCTCGGCGACGTCGAAGGCCGCCGTGCGCAGGCTCCGCATGCTGCGGCTCATCGAGCGGGCCATCCGGCCGGCTATGACGAAGGCGAACAGCAGCGCGATCAGCACGATCGCGGAGTTGATGATCGCGTTGCGGCGGGCGTCGGAGGCGATCTGCTCGGTCTCATCGACCGCGTGCCGCGTCAGCTGCTTCTCGATGGCGCGGTAGGCGTCGAAGGTACCGGTGGAGGTGGCGAACCAGCTCTCGGTGGTGATGCCCTCCGAGCGCAGCTTGCGCGGGCCCGTGCCGCTGCCGATGGTCTCGACCATCTTGTTCATGGAGGGCGGTGCGACGAACCGCTTGCCGTTGGACGTGGCGTCGTCCTTGGCGTCGTCGACCCGCTTGCGGCCCGCCTCCTTGGCCTTGGCCGTCTCACTCTTGAGCAGCTCGACGTCCTCCGGGCGCCCGCCGGAGGTGTACTCGCCCAGCGCGATGCGCTCCAGGTAGTGGTACGAGGCCAGCGCGGTGAGCTGCTGCTTCTTGCTCTTGCCCGTCCCCGGATCGACCAGCAGATGGACGCCGACGCCCCGCTGGAGCGACTCGGCGGCCTTCGCCAGGGAGATCGCGTAGACGGTGCGGCCGTAGGAGGTGACGTTGCCCGTGCCCAGCCCCAGCTCGTTGGCGAACTCCATGAGCGGGTGCTGGATGGTGACGTAGCCCTCTTCCGTCTCCACCCCGCTCAGGTCCTTGGTGTACGCGCTCTCACGCAGCACCGGCAGCCGGGGCTCGACCTTCTCGAAGCCTTTGAGGCGGCGCTTGAGGCCAGGGTTCTCCGGCAGATGGGAGACGGCGCTCTTGAACTTCTTGGCCGCCCGGTCCGTCGCGCCGCGGGCGCTGCGCACCTCGGGGTCGTTCCGGCGGCCCTTGAGGAGGGGCTCGGCGGTGCGGTCACGCTCGTCGATGAGGGCGTTGCCGTAGTCGGCGGCGGCCTCGACCAGTTGGGCGGTGCGCTGGGCCTGCTTGGCGTCCTGCCAGGTCTCGAAGTCGGACTCGACCTTGAAGCCGCCGAAGACGAGGGCGACGAGCACGGGTATGAGCAAGATGGCGTTCAGCCGGGTGGGCACCCGCCAGTTGCGCACCGACATTCTGCTGCCGCTGCCGGTCTGTGCCGCCGAAGGCATCGTCGCATGTGGCCCCTGCGGCGCGGCGGCGCGCGACGGCGGGGTGAAGTTCCCCCTCGACCCGCCCGGTCCCCCGTCTGCTGGGCCCGGCGTTCCCGTCCTGGATCGCCTCACTCGACTTCTCACCTCTCGGCGCTCGGCGCCCCCTGGTCAGCTTGCGCTTTGGACTACTGCTGAGTTCAGGCGAATTCCAGCACGTCAGGGCCGTTCACTCAAAACACTTGACGAATACGGAGGGAGATGGAAGGCGGGCATGAAAAAAAGGGCATTGGGGCCGTGGTGCGCCAAATGGCCTCGGTTTCGTGCGCAGAGCGAGACGTTCTGCTCGCCTGTCGTGTTCACGCGGGCGTAATTGTCTGTCGAAACGTTATGAAGGCGAGGCCGGACATGGCGAAGAACACAGCCGCTGAAGGCGGGCCGCCTCCGGCCGGCCACCGGCGCTCTGGCGTCGGTGGCCGGACGGATCCCCGTCCGGCTGTGGGCGCGGCCTCGCGCGGCCGAGCCCCGGCACGCCCCCCGAAGCTCCCGGGTACGCGCGCCGGGCGCGCTACTTGAGGCGGGCGAGCAGCGCGTGCTCCACGAGGGTGATCAGCCCGCTCTTCGCCTCGGCACGGTGGCGGGCGTCGGTGATGATGATCGGTGTGTCCGGGCCGATCTGGAGGGCTTCGCGGACTTCTTCCGGGGTGTAGGGCTGATGTCCGTCGAAGCCGTTGAGGGCGATGACGAAGGGCAGACCGCTGTTCTCGAAATAGTCGACCGCCGGGAAACAGTCCGCGAGACGACGGGTGTCGACCAGCACGACAGCGCCGATCGCACCGCGCACCAAGTCGTCCCACATGAACCAGAAACGGTCCTGACCCGGCGTACCGAACAAATAAAGGATCAGGTCGTCGTCGAGGGTGATACGGCCGAAATCCATGGCCACCGTCGTGGTGGTCTTGCCCGCGGTGTGGCTCAGGTCGTCGATACCCGCGGACGCGGAGGTCATGACGGCCTCGGTGCGCAGCGGGTTGATCTCCGAGACCGCGCCGACGAAGGTCGTCTTGCCCACGCCGAAGCCACCGGCCACCACGATCTTGGCCGAGGTGGTGGAGCGTCCCGTCGCGGGCATGCCATAACCCTGCTGGCTCGCCTGCCCCATGGAGCCCATGGGGCCCACTGGCGGGGCCGGCTGGCGCCCGGCCGGGTCCATCTGCGGGCTAGAGCTTGCGAAGTCCACTGAGCACCCTTTCCAGCAAGGTCACGTCGGGGGCGCCGCCGGGCTCCGAGCCGCCGCCGGGCTGGTGGATGGCCACCATTCCGGCCTCGGCGAGGTCGGCGACGAGGATCCGGGCCACACCGAGCGGGATGGCGAGCAGCGCGGAGACCTCCGCGACCGACTTGACCTCCCGGCACAGGTGGCATATCCGCTGGTGCTCGGGCAACAGCCCCTGGAGCTGCATCGGGTCCGCGCTGGTGCTCACCAGGGCCTCGATGGCCAGCTGGTAACGCGGCCGGGTACGCCCGCCCGTCATGGCGTAGGGGCGCACCAGCGGCTGGTCGCCCTCACCCCCGTACGACGCGTGAGGATTGGGCACGCCGTACGGGTCGGGCGAGGCGGGCGGCGGGGTCATGGCTCCTCCGAGCGAGGCATGTGGTCGGCTGGCGGACTGTGGTGCTCAAGTGGGGGGAGCGTAACGGTCAGTTGAGGATGCTCCCCTGGAGCTCCGCACGGACATCCGGGGTCAGTACCGTTCCGGCCCGGTCCACCAGCAGGGCCATCTCATAGCCGATCAGGCCGATGTCCGCTTCGGGGTGGGCGAGGACGGCGAGGGAGGAGCCGTCCGAAATGGACATGATGAACAAGAAGCCACGCTCCATCTCCACCACCGTCTGGTTGACCACCCCGCCCTCGAAGATGCGGGAGGCTCCTGCGGTGAGGGAGGTCAGCCCCGAGGCCACCGCTGCCAGCTGATCGGCGCGGTCACGCGGGAAGCCCTCGGACATCGCGAGCAGAAGTCCGTCGGCTGAGACCACCACCGTGTGCGACACCCCTGGGGTGCTCTCCACGAAGTTGGTGATCAACCAGTTCAGGTTCTGCGCCGCCTGGCTCATCGGACTCAACTAACGCTCCTGCTGGTAAGTGGGACCAAGGCCGTTGCCATCCGTACCGGCCTGGCGACCCTGCTGGATACCGCGGCGGAGATTGGTCAGCCGCCCCCGCACGTCGTCGGGCGAGCGCGAGATCTGCGGTCCGGACTGTGCGGAGGACTGCTGCTGTGCGGTGCCCGCGACCAGGTTGGCGCGGGGCACGCGGCGCGGCAGGCCCGACGTGGTGACTCCGCCCGCCGCCGGCTGCCGGACCTGCTCGGCCCGGCGCCAGCGCTCGTCGTTGGGCGCGGCCCCCCAATTGGCTCCGGTGTCGGCCGGGTTGGCGGCGTGGGACGGGGTGCCGCCTTCCGAGGCGCCCCGCGCCGCCTGGCGCTGGGGCATCGGGGGGACGGCCGCCGCGGGCTGGCCCGGGCGCGGGGCAGGAGCCTGGGGCTGCTGCTGGGCCGGGGTCTGCTGCGGGGGCTGCTGCGGCTGGGGCCGCTGAGGCGGCGGCTGGTGCGACTGCTGCTGGTGCGGCTGTTGCTGCGGCTGTTGTTGTTGCTGCCGCTGCTGGGCCGGGCCGGGTGCCGCGTCCTGCGGGGGCTGCGGGGGCTGTGCCTGGCCTCCGCCCCGGAACCAGTTGGACTCCATGGACGCGAAGATCGGCGTCGGCGCGTCGGCCGGGGCCGGCGGGCCAGAGGGTATGCCGTCGGCGGGGGCGTGCTGGGGATCGCCCGGGCCGCCGAGAGCGTCCTGGCCTTCGCCCGGGACGCCGCCCGGTCCCGTGTAGCCGGGCCGGGCGTGCTCGCCCGTGGTGTCCGACTCGTCGTGTCCGCGCGGCGTGTCCTCGCCGCCGGGGCCCTGCTCGGCCCTGGCCCAGCTGGGACGGCCCTGCTCGGCGTCGCCCTGCCCGGCGCCCGTGGGACCGCCGGGGCGTCCGGCGGCGCTGCCGGGGACGCCGAGGTCCGAGTACGACGGACGGGCGAACTGGCCGGTGCTGCCGGGCCCGTCGGGCTGGGGGTACTCACCCGTGTCCGAGGAGCGTCCCTGCGCGGACGGCTGTGCGGGCTGCTGGGGCTGCGGATACTGGCCGGTCCGGCCGGGACCGTCCGGGCCGCCTCGCTGCTGCGGCTGCGGGTACTGGCCCGACTGGCCGGGGCCGTCCGGGCTGATACGGGGGAACTGACTCGTGTCGCCCGGACCACCCTGACCGCCCGCGGAGGAACCACCCGGCTGGGCAAACTCCCCCGTCTCCGAAGGCCCACCCACCTGGGGAAGCGCGAACTGACCCGTATTCCCCGGACCATCCGGACGCGGCTGCCCATACTGACCCGACTGACCCGAACCATCCGGACCACCCGGCTGCGGGTACTGACCCGACTGACCAGGACCATCCGGGCTGATACGCGGGAACTGGCTGGTGTCTCCCGGACCACCCTGACCGCCCGCGGAGGAACCACCCGGCTGGGCAAACTCCCCCGTCTCCGAAGGCCCACCCACCTGGGGAAGCGCGAACTGACCCGTATTCCCCGGACCATCCGGACGCGGCTGCCCATACTGACCCGACTGACCCGAACCATCCGGACCACCCGGCTGCGGGTACTGACCCGACTGACCAGGACCATCCGGGCTGATACGCGGGAACTGACTCGTGTCTCCCGGGCCGTCCTGGCCGCCACCCTGGGGGGCGCCGCCCGGCAGCTCGGCCGCCGGGCCGCCGCCTGCGGGCAGCGACGGGTTGCTGGGGCTGCCGGGTGCCTGGCCGGGGCCGGGCGGGGAGGGCGGTGCGCCGAAGAAGTTGACGTTCCCGGCGCCGGAGCCGCCCTGACCGCCGGAGGCTCCCCCGGTGCCGGGCAGTGCGGGACGCTGCGCGTTGCCGGACACCTGGCCGCGCGGCGGCACGGCACCCAGCCGGGAGGTCGCGCCGGCACCCGCGCCCGCGCCGAGGCCCGGGGCGCCAGGGGCGCCGTTCTGCGGGCCGCGCTGGAGGGCCGCGGCGAGGTTGCCGCCCTTCTGGGCACGGGGCGGGGGCGCGGCACCGGGACCGCCGGGCCCG
Organism: Streptomyces sp. NBC_01775; assembly: GCF_035917675.1. NCBI lineage: Bacteria > Bacillati > Actinomycetota > Actinomycetes > Kitasatosporales > Streptomycetaceae > Streptomyces > Streptomyces sp. NBC_01775. The sequence continues at coordinate 2,788,897 of NZ_CP109104.1, forward strand.
CTCGTGGCGCCGGGCCTGCCCTTGGGGCCCTGCGCTCCGCCCTGGGCGACGTCGACGGGGAGCATGACCAGTGCGGTCGTGCCGCCGGAGTCGGAGGGGCGCAGCTGGATCCGGATCCCGTGCCGCAGGGACAGGCGGCCGACCACGAACAGACCCATGCGGCGGGAGACGGACACGTCCACCGTCGGGGGGTTGGCCAGCCGCTCGTTGATCGCGGAAAGGTCCTCGGGCGAGAGGCCGATGCCGGTGTCATGGATCTCGATCAGGACCCGGCCGTCGGGCAGGGCGTGACCGGTGACCTTGACCTTGGTCTGCGGCGAGGAGAACGAGGTGGCGTTCTCCAGCAGCTCGGCGAGCAGGTGGACGAGGTCGTTGACGACACGGCCCGCGACCTCGGTGGCGGGCACCGAGTTCAGCTCGATGCGCTCGTACTGCTCCACCTCGGAGGCGGCGGCACGGAGGACGTCGACCAGCGGGACGGGGCGCGTCCAGCGGCGGCCGGGCTCCTCGCCGGCGAGAACCAGCAGGTTCTCGCCGTTGCGGCGCATGCGGGTGGCGAGGTGGTCGAGCTTGAAGAGCGAGGAGAGCTGGTCGGGGTCGGCCTCGCGGGACTCCAGTTCGGAGATGAGCGAGAGCTGACGCTGGATCAGGCCCTGGCTGCGGCGCGAGAGGTTGGTGAACATCGCGTTGACGTTCCCTCGCAGCAGCGCCTGCTCGCCCGCCAGCCGGACCGCCTCGCGGTGGACGTCGTCGAACGCCGACGCGACCTTGCCGATCTCGTCCCGGCTGTGCACGCCGACGGACTCGACGGAGGTGTCCACATCCTGCGGCTCGGCCTCGGACATCTGCTTGACCAGCTCGGGCAGCCGCTTGCGGGCGACGTCCTGCGCGGTGTCCTGGAGGCGGCGCAGCGAGCGGACCATGGAGCGGGCGACGACGAAGGCGCCGACCAGGGAGATACCGAGGACGAGGAGGATGGCGGCACCGCTGATGAACGCCTCGCGCTGGGCCTCGGAGCGCAGCTCGCGTGCCTGCTGCTCCATCTTGGCCAGCAGGGTGCGCTCGATCTTGCGCATGGCGTCGATCTTGGAGGCGTCCTGGTCCATCCAGTCGACGAAGGTGCGGTTCTGCTTCTTGATCGCCCCGGGGCCGTGCAGCATCCGGTCGCGGTACTTGTCCGCCATCTGGATGTTGACGTCGCCGCCGTCGAGCGCCTTGGTGAGGGAGTTGTACTTCTCCTCGCCGTAGATCTGGCCGAAGCTGGCCAGCTCGGCGCTCTCACTGTCGGTGGCGGTCCTGGCGTAGAGGCGGTCGCTCTCGGACAACTGCGGGTTCGGCTTGTGCGCCAGACCGGCGGAGATGATCGCGCGCTGGATGGAGGCGTACTCCTTGGCGCTGGAGAAGGCAGCCAGGGCGCGGGTGCTCTGGATCATCTCCGAGTTGCTCGTCGCCTGCGCCATGTCCTGGGAGAGGGACAGGAGGGACTCGATGAGCTGGTTGTAGCTGTTGACCGTCTGGGAGACGGAGTTCTCGTTCTCGTAGGCGCGCTCGCGGACCGTGCTGATGTCGTTGAGCTGGCGGGTGATGTCCAGGACGGTCGACTGGACGCCCGCCATCACCTTGTCGCTGCCGTCGATGTCGCCGGAGGCTTCCTTGAAGGACTGGAAAGCCTTGTCGGTCGTCTCGCGGGGCGCGACGACCAGGTCGTCCTTCTCGTTGCCCGTGCTGATCAGGGGGCCGGCGGAGCGGTCGCGCTCCTCCTGGAGGGCGGCGGCAAGCTCGGTGGCCTGCTCCGTCATCTCGGTCAGCCGCTTCATGTTGTCGAGCTGGTCGACGTTTTCGAGCGAGCTGGAGATACGCATGCCGCCGAGCGTGGTGGCGGCGACGACCGGGAGGGCCAGCAGGGAGACGAGCCGCGTGCTGATGCGCCAGTTGCGCAGGGCTACGCGCGAGCCGACGTCGGGAGGGGCGTCGACGGGAGTGGCGGCGTCTTTGGCGGACTTGCCCGCGCCACCCGCCTTCTCAGCCTTGGACGCCTTGCCCGACTTCCCGGACTTGCCCTGTTTGCCCGTGGCTCCGGCCGGGGCCGCGCCTCCTGGGCCCTGGAGCTCGGCGGACGGGCCGTTCGCACCCTGGGAGGGCGCGCCGGGCGCACCCTCCTGGGCATGCTGGGGCTGGGGCCCTCGGTCGGCCGAGCCGCGCGCCTCCGGGTCCCCCTCGGCGCTGCCATCCCTCTTGAAACGTCCCTGCACTAGCGTCGCAACCTCTGGACCAGGCGTCCCCCCGCTTGTGACGGCGGGACGGTATCGAGTCGTGGGGGTTCCAAGGCCCCCCTGGCGGTCGTGATGACCGGCGCGTCCCTCATCTCCGTCGCGCGGCGCCGTACTGCGCCTGACGCGCGCCGGTCTGTTTCGTCGTGCGGCGGTCCGGGGAATTCCAGCACAGTGCCGGATCTCCAACAAGGGCTGTGGATAACCCGTGGAGGCCGGTCACTTTTCGCTCATCAACCCTCACGCGGAGTAGAAAAGGCGCCGGAAATTCCGGACTTTTCCCCACGGGGATCCTGGCTGCACAGGGTGCCCAACTCGCAAGCGGTGAGTGCGTATTGCGCCGTAAGCCCGCTCTGTCCGGTTAAGGCTCCGGATTCCGTGATTCCTTATGTCGCTTTTGGTAACGGGCTCGTGAGCAAACTCACATGTTCCACGTTGCCTACGTCACGTCTCAAGTGGGAATAGCGGGCCTACTCTCGGCCTTTACACAACGTACCCAAGTGACAACCCGAGCGAGGTAAGGGCACCAGTGAAGTCCACCTTGACCATGCACAACATAGCCAACCCGCGCCGCACCACGCTGGCGCACCTCAAGGACGCCGACGAGCTGACGACCGAGGCCGTCGCCGCACACGAGGCGACCGAAGCGCGGGAGTACACCGGGCTCCAGGAGACGGGCGCGGACGTCGAACTCCCCGCGCGCACCGCCAATCCCCGGCGCACCGTGCTGGTGGACGCCCCGGCGGACTGAAGCGGCGCCGACCGGGCCACGCCCCGCGGCAGGTGGCCCATCGATCGCCGCACACCCCTTCGCGAACGCACAGTTTCGCGGCGGAATCGCCGTCGCTGACGCACTGCGGACCGCCGTCGGCACACCGCCACGCACGAAGGCCGCACACACGAAGGCGCGTGCGGGAGTCCGGTTCCGGACTCCCGCACGCGCCTTCGTCGTTCCCCCGCCGCCTCGGCGGCCCCCGTCTAGTGCCGTGACCGGCAATGTCTACCCCGGAAGGAGTGTCGTCCGGTGCGTGCGATCGCAAGGCGGCCGGAAGTCCTTGATTGGGGTCTCCCCTGCTCGAACGAAGTTGAGAGCTTGGGGAAGGAGCTACCAGGGCTTTTGGCCAACGCCGCGAGCGTGCGTGCCGGGCGGCGCGACGGGGCAAAGCTTGCCGGGAGGGGCACTAGCCCTGCCAGCTGTGCGGGGCGCGGAACCCGTGCTGGCGCTCCAGGCGGCGCCAGCCCGCCTTCGTCGGCCGGCCGCCGCGGCGCGCGGGCACCTGGGCGTGCTGCGAAGTGGCGGCGGCACGGGCGAGGAGCAGCGCGGTGACGGCTGCCAGCTCCTCGGCGTTGGCCTCGCCCCTCTCCACCCGGACGAGGCTGCCGAGCTGGGCGCCATCGTTCACGGGGCTGCTGTCCTCGGTGCTCAGTGAGCCCGTACTGCCAGGCTCCTGGGGGGTGTTGCTCATCTGTACTCCCATCACTGCGGAGGATTGCCGTGCTTGCGTGACGGCAGGTCGGCGTGCTTGCTGCGGAGCATCGCGAGGGACCGGATGAGGACCTCGCGGGTCTCGGACGGGTCGATGACGTCGTCGACCAGGCCACGCTCGGCGGCGTAATAGGGGTGCATCAGCTCGGCCTTGTACTCCTTGACCATGCGCACCCGCATGGCCTCGGGGTCGTCGGCCGCGGCGATCTGCCTGCGGAAGATGACGTTGGCGGCGCCCTCGGCCCCCATCACCGCGATCTCGTTCGTCGGCCACGCGTAGGTGAGGTCGGCACCGATGGTCTGGCTGTCCATGACGATGTACGCACCGCCGTACGCCTTGCGCAGCACCACGGAGATGCGCGGCACGGTGGCGTTGCAGTAGGCGTACAGCAGCTTGGCGCCGTGCCGGATGATGCCGCCGTGCTCCTGGTCGACACCGGGCAGGAAGCCGGGGACGTCCAGCAGGGTGAGGATCGGGATGTTGAACGCGTCGCACATCTGCACGAAGCGGGCAGCCTTTTCACTCGCCTCGATGTCCAGCACCCCGGCCAGCGACTGCGGCTGGTTGGCGACGATGCCGACGACTCCGCCGTCCATCCGCGCCAGAGCACAGATGATGTTGGTCGCCCAGCGCTCGTGGACCTCCAGGAAGTCGCCGTCGTCCACCAGTTCTTCGAGGACCTTGCGCATGTCGTAGGGCCGGTTGCCGTCGGCGGGCACCAGGTCCAGCAGCGCGTCGCCGCGCCGGTCCGCGGGGTCGTCGGTGGGCTCGGTGGGCGGGTTCTCGCGGTTGTTCTGCGGCAGCAGCGAGAGGAGGTAGCGGACCTCTTCGAGGCAGGTCTCCTCGTCGTCGTAGGCGAAGTGCGCCACTCCGGAGGTGGCCGCGTGCACATCGGCGCCGCCGAGCCCGTTCTGCGTCACCTCGGCGCCGGTCACCGCCTGGACCACGTCGGGTCCGGTGATGAACATCTGCGAGGTGTCCCGCACCATGAAGACGAAGTCGGTCAGCGCCGGGCTGTAGGCGGCGCCGCCGGCGCAGGGGCCGAGCATCACGGAGATCTGCGGGATGACACCGGATGCCTTGGTGTTGCGCTGGAAGATGCCGCCGTACCCGGCGAGCGCGGAGACGCCCTCCTGGATACGGGCGCCCGCGCCGTCGTTGAGGGAGACCAGGGGCGCGCCCGCGGCGATCGCCTTGTCCATGATCTTGTGGATCTTGGTGGCGTGCGCCTCGCCGAGCGCGCCGCCGAAGATCCGGAAGTCGTGCGCGTAGACGAAGACCGTCCGGCCGTGCACGGTGCCCCAGCCGGTGATCACCCCGTCCGTGTAGGGCTTCTTGGCTTCGAGGCCGAAGCCCGTGGCGCGGTGCCTGCGCAGCGGTTCGACCTCGCAGAAGCTGCCCTCGTCCAGCAGCAGCTCGATACGCTCGCGCGCGGTCAGCTTCCCCTTGGCGTGCTGGGCCTCGGTGGCCCGCTCACTGGGGCCCCGGTACGCCTCGGCACGGATGGCGTGCAGTTCGGCAACGCGCCCACGCGCATCCTGCGCGGGGGCGGACGAGGGCGCGGCCTCCTTCGTCCGGGGTGACGGCTGGGGCAGATCGGTCATGTATAGACCCTACGAAACGCGAGGGCCGATCGCCGTCGTCAGATTCGTACAGTCTCCACGCCCGAATCATGGCCGCGCTGGACAGAACCCGACACCCCTGAGTGCGCCAAGTACTGGTTTCTCTCATCAAGAGCGCCAGGGACTGTAGGAATCCCACAGCCCCCTACCGGCGGTAGTTTGCGTCCGCGCTCAGTGGGGCCGCCGCGTGCACCGGAGCGTGGCGCGCGCGGTACCGGGGGTGAGCGTACGGGCTCCGAGACGCACAGTGTCCCCCGGGCTCCCCGGTGCGCGGCGGCCACGGCGGCCGACGGCATCGGACCGAGTGCCCCCGCGCTGTGCCGCCGGCGCCGCTGGAAAGTACTCCAGCGGCGGGACCCGGAAGGTACTCCGGCGGCGGGACACGGCGCCCCAGCGGCAGGACGCGGGCGGCCGGATACGGCCTTGCGCGGCCGGGCACAGCCTAGTCGTGCGGCTGGACGCCCGCGCGCAGCAGCCCGTAGGTGTAGCCGTCGTCAAGTGCCTGCCAGGAGGCGGCGATGACGTTGTCGCCGACCCCCACCGTGGTCCACTCCGCGCTGCCGTCGCTCATCGACAGCAGCACCCGGGTCGTGGAGGAGGTGCCCTGCGCGCCCTCCAGGATGCGGACCTTGTAGTCCACCAGCGCCAGCCTGGCCAGCTCGGGGTGGAGGCGCTCCAGGCCCGCGCGCAGGGCGTGGTCCAGCGCGTCGACGGGGCCGTTGCCCTCCCCGGTGACGACGGCCCGCTCCCCCTTGGCCCACAGCCTGACCGTCGCCTCGTTGACCTGTACGCCGTCGGGGCGCTGCTCGACGATGGTGCGCCAGGACTCCGCGCGGAAGAAGCGGGGCGCGGTGCCGGCGGCGCCGCCGCGCACCTCGTCGCGCAGCAGCAGCTCGAAGGAGGCGTCGGCCGCCTCGTACGTGTAGCCCTTCAGCTCCTGCTCCTTGACCCGCTCGACCACCCGGCCGACCAGTTCGCGGTCGCCGCCCAGGTCGTAGCCCAGCTCCTTGCCCTTCAGCTCGACGGAGGCGCGTCCGGCCATGTCGGAGACGAGCATCCGCATGGTGTTGCCGACGAGTTCGGGGGCGATGTGCTGGTAGAGGTCGGGGTCGATCTTGATCGCGGAGGCGTGCAGTCCGCCCTTGTGGGCGAAGGCCGAGGTGCCGACGTAGGGCTGGTGGGTGGAGGGGGTGAGGTTGACGACCTCGGCGATGGCGTGGGAGACACGAGTGGTCTCGGCCAGCGCGCCCTCGGGCAGCACCCGCTTGCCGTACTTCAGCTCCAGCGCGGCCACCACGGGGAAGAGGTTGGCGTTCCCGACCCGCTCGCCGTACCCGTTGGCGGTGCACTGGACATGCGTGGCGCCGCCGTCCACGGCCGCGAGGGTGTTGGCGACGGCGCAGCCGGTGTCGTCCTGCGCGTGGATGCCGAGCCGGGCGCCGGTGTCGGCCGCGACGGTGCGCACCACGGCCTGGATCTGCGCGGGGATCATGCCCCCGTTGGTGTCGCACAGCACGACGACGTCGGCCCCGGCCTCGTGCGCGGTGCGCACGACGTCCTTCGCGTAGGCGGGGTTGGCGTGGTAGCCGTCGAAGAAGTGCTCGCAGTCCACGAAGACGCGGCGGCCCTGCTCGCGCAGGTAGGAGACGGTGTCGCGGATCATCGCGAGGTTCTCTTCGAGCGTGGTGCGCAGGGCCAGCTCGACGTGCCGGTCGTGCGCCTTGGCGACCAGCGTGACGACCGGCGCTCCCGAGTCGACCAGCGCCTTGACCTGCGGGTCGATCTGCGCGGGTACGCCCGCCCTGCGGGTGGAGCCGAAGGCGACGAGCTGCGCGTGCTGGAAGTCGATCTCCTGGGGGGCGCGGGCGAAGAACTCGGTGTCGCGCGGGTTGGCGCCCGGCCAGCCGCCCTCGATGAAGCCGACGCCGTACTCGTCCAGGTGACGGGCGATGGTCAGCTTGTCGGCGACGGTCAGGTTGACGCCCTCGCGCTGCGCCCCGTCACGCAGCGTGGTGTCGAAGACGTGGAACGCATCGTCGGGGGCGCCGGAGGTGCCGGGGGCGTCGGATCGAGCGGTGGCTTCGGTGGTCATGCTGGTGGCTCCTGGCTGGATCAGTGGGTTGCGGAAGTATGCGCTCCACTTGCCCCCATCATCCCTCGCGCCTGCCGTCCCCGGCCAAGGTGGGCCAGAAAACGAAAAAACCCCTCGCGGGTGCGAGAGGTCTGCGCGCGGGTCTGGGGCACGGTGGCCGCTGCCGAGCAGGTCTTCCTGCGACAGTCGGTCACTGCGGACCGGCGCGCCTGCTGCCAATAATCATGACGAACGAGGGCACGGGGGCAGTGTGGCACGCATGGTGCCAGACTGCGCGGTATGTCTCACGATGCGGAACGGAGGCGGCCGTCCGTCTGTGACCTGCCCGTGGGGGCACCCTGGGGCAGGGCCTGTGACCCTCCGCTCATGCGAAACAGCCGCCGCCCGGCCCCGACGCGGGGACACGAGCTGCGGCTGTCGAGCCTGGACCCGGGAATTCGGTGAGGCTACGCGGAGCCCTTCACCGTGCGGACGAAGGCGGCCCAGCTGCCTGCGGGGAAGATGAGCGTGGCTCCCTCCGGACACTTCGTGTCCCGGACCGGGAGGGCACCGGGGAAACCATCGGCGACCGAGACGCAGGCTCCGCCTTCGCCGTTGCTGTAGGACGACGTACGCCATATAGCGGTACCGAGTTCGTCTGCAGAGATCACGGTTTCCAGTCCTTCGCAGTCGCCTCGACAAGTTCCAGGGACGCCGTCAGCGGCAACGCCGCAGCCCTGGCCAGATCGTACGACGCCTGGTATTCCGCCACCAACGCCGGTTCGTCGATGAGCTGGCCCGTGTGTGCGCTCTCCACGTAGGCGACGGCGGGCGCGTCTGGGAAGGTCATCAGGATCAGTGAGTTGGCCATGATCGGGTGTGCTCCCGCCGAGAACGGCTGCACTTGAACGATGACTTGTCCGGCGCGCCCGACCGAGGCGACGTGCGCCAGCTGGCCAGCCATGACCTCAGCTCCGCCGACAGCGACGTACAGCGCCGCCTCGTGCAGGATGGCCCACAACTTCGGGCCTGTTGAGTCCAGAAGACGCCGGGCGCGTTCCATGCGTGTCGCAACACGCTCTTCTACTTCGGCATCCGACGCGAGCGGCATAGAGGCGCGCGTCTGGGCTCGGGCGTACGCCTCTGTCTGCAAGAAGCCCGGCACCACCATCGGCAGGTACTCGCAGAACGTCGCCGCGTGCCTCTCCATCTCGGCCGCGTCCGCGAAGTAGTCCGGATGCTTGGACTCGCGGGCCAGCGCGCACAGCCGCTGCATGTGCTGTCCGCTGCCCAGGATCTCGTCGAAGCTGCGGGACAGCTCCTCCTGGGGGCGCCGTGCGCCCGTCTCGAACTGGCCGATGTACGCGCCTGAGCAGAAGGCGCGGTCGCCCAGTCCTTCCTGGCTGAGGCCCGAGCCCTCACGCAGGCGCCGCAGCTCCGAGCCGTAGAAGGCACGGGGCGAGGTATACGGGTCGAGGTCCTTCGAGTGGTGAGCCACCGCCATCAGCTTCTTTCCGTGACACGGGCGTTGTTGAGGTCACGCCCCTTCCATGAGGCTACGACGGATTGTCACTCTCTGAATGCGAATCGTGACAGACGACCGACGGCCCACAGAGAGACAGACCGCCCATGCACAACGCAGCACACACCGTCCCCACCCGGATCCCCTCCCCCGTCCACGAGTTCAGCCAGCTCTTCAGCTCCACCCGGCGCGGGGCCCGGCTGGCCCGGCTGATGGGGGTACAGCGGCTCGCGGACTGGGGCTGGCCGTACGACAGCGAGATCAGTCGCGTGGCCGCGCTGGTGATCGGGGAGCTGACGGCCAACGCCGCGCTGCACGGACGGGCGCCCGCCGGGCGGCTGGCCGGACGGGACTTCCGGCTGCGGCTCATGATCGGCCCCGGCCTGGTACTGCCGCGCACCTTGCGCGTGGAGGTCGCGGACGGGCGCGGGGAGCGGGTGCCCCGAGGACTCGGGGATACGACGGCGGTGCGTGCGGTCCCTGGTGCTGACGACGAGGGCGGGCGCGGCCTGTTGCTGGTCGAGACGCTGGCCTCGCGCTGGGGCGTCGTCGCCCGGCCACCATCTGGGAAGACGGTGTGGGCGGAGTGCGACCTGTTCCCTACGCACCCTCGGTGAAGCCGACGCCGTACTCGCTCAGGCGCTCGCCGACGCCCCCTCCTCATTGAGCGAAGTCCACCGACCTCGGTTCCGGAAACGTGACCTCGTTCCGGCACTCCACAATACTGGTGAGCAATTTGGCGGCGTTCGTGAGGAGAGCGGCGCGCGTACGGTCCGAGAGATCCAGCCGGTCCGCGAGCGTGACGCGCATCGCGAACTGCTTCTTCAGTTTCGACTTGCGCACCAGGTCCGGCCGCCGGCAGTCGACAAGCAACCGGAATTGCTCGGTCTTCCCCTTGGCACCGAGGCGCTGATAGCTGGTGACCTTCCCCTGCTTCTCGGCGGCAGACGGGAAGGTCTGCGGGCCCCAGTTCTCCTCGACCTCGACGAGCATGTGTTCCTTGAGGTCGCCGATTGCACATCCACTGTAATCACCGCTGGGGGTGGCGCCCTTGCGCGTATTCATACTGCGGCTCATCGAGCCGCCGCCGGTATACAGGTACTGAATCCCAATACCGAGTTCTGTTTTCTTCGTTGGCGACTTGGACTTCAGTTCCTTCAGGATTTCATCTTCGAGGATACGGCTGCACGTGTTCCTGGAGATCAGCTCAGGTGCGTCTTTCGTATCCGTCCTCTTCCTGTCACTCGGCCTTGGATCAGTTACGCATGAAGCCGTGAGCAGCGCAACCAGACAGGATGAGGCCAGCATCAGCGCTGCTCCTCCAAAACCTCGGCTCTTGCGCATGATGAAACCCTTCACCCAATTGCTCCGGGGTTGGCCCGGCTGTAAGCAGTCTTACGGCGGAACTCTGCCTCATCGAACCAGTCGGAGTGCTCCAATTCAGGATGAGCCGTGAGATACAAATTCAGTGGATCCTTGCTTCGAGCCCGGCCAGCTGTCGCGAAATCCGACCGCACTTCGTCGACATCGGCGTCCACGCGTGCTTCAAATTTCTCTTGCTCGCGCTCGACCCCCCGGTCAATCATGATCCCACGCTCGGTACTGAAGGCTTCGGTGACGGAGCCGACTATTGGAACGGCGTAAGTAGCCTTCGTGGTCCCCTCCAGCACACTCTCGACACCCGTGGAAACCACGCCACTCCCCTGACCGATACCGTACTTCTTCCACTCAGCTGCTTCTTGCAATTTTCTGGCCTGCTCGGTTTTCAGGTCGTCACTGTCGCCAACGATGGACCCGAATCGAGAGTGATCTAGGAGACCTTGATTCTCAGCACCTGACTCAACGGCCAACATGGACGCTTTCCCAGGCCCCAAGCCAGAATCAAGGACCCGCGATGTATACTCCTGCTGGGCACCAGAGAGGATATGATGCCCATCCTCCGTACCACCGACAATCGCCATGAAGTCGCGGGCGTCGCTCGTCGAGGGGCTAATAGCATTCTTCCCGTCAACCGGGCCAAAAGCGGCATCTCGAATGTCGTCTCCGTACGGTGATTCAGCATCCGCCGACGTGGCCCAGTTGAGGTTGTCGATATATCCTGCGCCCATCTTGGCGAAGCTGTCGCTCAGATGACTGCGACCTGGATGAAATTTATCATCCAGAAAGGCATGGTCTTCCGCCACCACATTTACCGTCTGATTCATGATGCTCGCGCCTGCCGCAGTCTTGTGCACCCCCGACTCCGGCTCGTCATACGGTCGACCGAGCGCCCCTGCCTCTACTGCATGACCGAGTTCGTCGTATCCGTAACCTCGATCTCCGGCCCCCATAGGGTCGCCATTGGGCCATTCTCGATCCTTGAGGAGGTACCGGAGGTCGGGGTCAACTCCAACATTCCGCGAGCCGCCGACCTCGTTGCTTCCGAAAAGCTCCTGCGCCGCCTCCGAGTTGTGCCCCAGCGCTTCCATGTACCCCGCCATCGGGTCCAGGCCATGGTCGCTCCCCTTGCCGAGGTTGAGGACGGGGTCGTAGCCGTCCGGGCGCCAGAAGTCCTTCAGGTCGCCTCTGGCTTCAGCCTTCTTGTCGAACTCGATGAGGCCTTGAACATGCTTGTCGCCCGTCCCGAATCCCTTGCCGTACTGATGCAGGAAGCCCTTGTCGTATTCGCCGTCCCGCATGAGGCTGCTCATGATCTGGAATCCGTACGGGCCCTTGGAAGAGCGGCCGGGTGCCAGGCTGTCACCCGAGTAGTTGACGTCGGCAAAGCGTTTGGTTCCGAGCCGGATGACGTCGTGTTTCCAGTCCTTCATCGCCGCACTGTCGGAGTGCGAGGCCGAGGCCAAGGTGAGGCTCATCGACTTCTGTAGCTTGGCCAGCGCCTTCGTGCGGGCCTCGCCCTTCTGCGGCTCGTTGGCGTTGCGTTGCCAGAACTCCAGAGTGCCGCGGGCCCCCAGGCCCGTTGCCACCTTCTCCCCGAAGTATGGATCGCCCTCGTGCTTGTTCAGGTAGGCGGTCGCACGTTTCACTTCGGCCGGTGAGAGCGTACGGTGGTCGACCTCGGCGAGCTTGGTGAACGCGCGGGCGTCCTTCGCCGCCTCCCGGCGGGCCCGTCGGGCGTCCTCAAGGCTGTCGACACCGTCCGAGGCGAAGCCCTTGTCGCGTCCATTAGGGTCCCGGCTCAGGGCCCACTTGAGGAGTTGGTCGGCCTCTCGCGCATCTTCCATGAGCCGGGAGATCTCCCGGTTGTAGAAGTCGGCGCTGTCACCGAACCGGAAACCTTGGGACGGTCCTTCCCCGTCAGAGCCCTCGCCGTTCTGTACAGAATCCCGCCGGGAGACCTTGCCCGTGCCGTCGATCTGAAGGTAAGTACTCGCGTCCAGCTGTTCCTTGTACTCCTTGAGCGTCTTCTGGCAACCGTGCAGCTTTCTGTAAGCACTTCCCAGAAAGCCGTGCACGTCATCCGCCTCGTCAGCGGCCTTCTCCAGCCGGAAGGTGATGTCCCAGAAGGTGCTTTTCGCTGCGCTTGCGGCCTCGCCATGCCAGTCGGATTTCGTGAGCGGTGACTGCACGTGATCGAAGAAGTAGGTACCGACACGGCGGAACTTGCCGGGGAGATCCTTCCACTTGGCGACGGCCTCTCGTAAAGGTTCCAGGTTCGCCGAGATCAAGGTCCCGAAGGTAAGCATCAGTGCGGGCCCTTCCCCATTTCCTCGGCCCCTTTGTTGCCCTCCGCAACACCGTCCATCTCGTCCTTCACCCCGTGATCCCTGCCTCGGAAGTTGAAGCTCGCCTTGCGCAGCGCCGCCACCACGTTCACGCTCAGCCGGTTACGGAGATAACGCATCTGGTCGCTCCAGCGTTCTTCGAAGGTGTCGAACGCGGACGCACAATCGAAGCCGGACAGACTCGCCTTGAGCTGCCCGGTCTCCGTCATCGCCTTGTTGTCGGCACGCATGAAGGCAGCGGTGACGTCCGCTGCGTCCTCAGCCTTCGCCCGCAGCACTGAGGGGGTCACATGCAGCCTGCGCTTTCCAGCTTTGGCTGCCTGCTCTTCGGGGCCCGCCTGGTTGAGTTGCATGCGGGTCGATTGTTCCGACTTCGCCTTGGCCATGTGCCCGGCCCATTCCGCTTCGAAGGACATCCTCGATGTCTCCATAACTCACTGCTGGTTCGGCTGACCTGGTACCCGTGGGCATGCCCACGCCATCGCGGGCCTCACCGTATCAGCTTGTTAACTCTCCGCAGATGGAGTGTGGCCCTCCGCTCATGCGACGCAGCCGCAACCCCGCCCCGCCAGGCGGGGTATGAGCTGCGGCTGCCGCGCACGGGCCCGTTCGCCCGGGGCTCAGACCTCGCGCAGCCCCTGGTCGCCGACCTCGGTGACGAAGGTGGCAGCCGTGCTGACCTGGGCGCCCGGGGTGGTCACCGCCGCGACCGTGCGGAAGTCGGCGCGGGCCTCCTTGGAGGTGAGGCGGACGGTCACATAGCCGCGCCTGCCGTTGTAGAACTTCATGTGCGGGTTGGCGCCCGTGTAGTCGGCCCAGTCGGCGGGCTTGTCCTCGCCGTCCTTGCCGCTGGTGATGGAGGTCGCCACGATCTCGGTGCCGAGGGTGCGCGAGTCCTGGTCGCCGAAGCGGCGCTTGATGTCGTAGGCGTAGCCCTTGTGCACATCGCCCGTGAGCACCATCAGGTTCTCGATCCCGGCGGACTCCGCGCCGGCCAGCAGCCGCTCGCGGGAGGCGGGGTAGCCGTCCCAGGCGTCCATGCTGAGCTTGTAGGCGGGGGTGCTGTTGGTGCGGCGCTCGCTGAAGGTGACCTGCTGGGGTACGACGTTCCACACCGTGTCCGAGGCCCGCCAGCCGTCGAGCAGCCAGCGCTCCTGCGTGGCGCCCGTGATGGTGCGCTTCGGGTCCTCGGACTCGGGTCCCGGCGCGTGGGCGCCGTCGCCGTACGCCTGGTCGGAGCGGTATTGCCGGGTGTCGAGGATGTCGAACTGCGCGAGCTTCCCGAAGCGCAGCCTGCGGTAGAGGCGCATGTCGGGGCCCGAGGGCTTCTGGGGGCGGCGCAGCGGCTGGTTCTCCCAGTAGGCGCGGTAGGCGGCGGCCCTGCGCACCAGGAACTGCTCGGAGGACCCTCCGTCCTCGGGGATGTCGTCCGCGTAGTTGTTCTCGGTCTCGTGGTCGTCCCAGGTGACGAGGAAGGGGTGCGCGGCGTGCGCGGCCCGCAGGTCGGGGTCGGACTTGTACAGGGCGTAGCGCAGCCGGTAGTCCTCCAGCGTGGCGGTCTCGCGGTTGAAGACGGCGGGAAGCTCGCGGTCGGTGTACTTCCGGGCGCCGCCGTGCGCGTCCACCGCGTACTCGTACAGGTAGTCGCCGAGGTGGAAGACCAGGTCAACGTCCTCCTCGGCGAGGTGACGGTGCGCGGTGTAGTAGCCGTCGTGGTACGCCTGGCACGAGATGGCGGCCAGCCGCAGGTCGGTCAGGTTCGCGCCGGCTGCCGGGGCGGTGCGGGTGCGGCCCACCGGGCTGATCCACTTCCCGGTGCGGAAGCGGTAGTAGTAGACCCGGTCGGCGTCCAGGCCCTCGGCCTCGACGTGCACGGAGTGGTTCAGCTCGGGGTGCGCGCTGATCTCGCCCCGCCGGGCGACGCGGCGGAAGCGGCGGTCGTGGGCGATCTCCCACCGCACGGTGATCCGCGCGTTCGGCAGCCCGCTGCCGGTCTCGTACGGCTTGGGCGCCAGGCGGGTCCACAGGACGACGGAGCCGGGCAGCGGGTCGCCGGAGGCGACGCCGAGGGTGAAGGGGTCGTCGCTGACGGCCTTGTTCGCGTCGGCCTCGGCCGCGTGCGCGCTGCCGGGGAGGTTCGTGGCGAAGGCGAGCGCCGCTGCGGCACTCGTGACGGTCAGAAAGCGGCGGCGGCCCAGCGCCGCCGCCGCTCTTTCGATCTCCTGCTGGCTCTCCTGGCCGTGCTGGCTCACTCGATGCGGCATCGTGGATGTCGGCCCTCCGGGAGGCGGTCGATGACACCGTCATCACACTGATGCGCAGCGGCCCCTCGGCCACGGAAGCACGACCCACACATGTCAGGTACATGTACTGTCGGTCGGTTCCGGGCTTACGGGGACACGCCCCACCACCTCTTGAGAGCCAGCGGATCCGGGAGCCGGAGAGTCCGGGAGCCAGGGGCCGGGCGCCGGGAGCCGGCCGGCGGGCCCAGCGAGGTCAGGAGCCCAGCGTGTGCATCCAGCCGTGCTTGTCCTCCGCCTTGCCGGTCTGGATCGCCAGCAGCGCCTCGCGCAGCTTCATGGTGATCTCCCCGGCGCCGCCGTCGGCGACCTTCCACTCCGCCCGCGCCGACTTCGCCTCGCCGACCGGTGTGATCACGGCGGCCGTGCCGCACGCGAACACCTCGCTGATCGAGCCGTCCGCGTTGCCCAGCCGCCAGTCGTCGGTGGAGATCCGGGCCTCCTGTGTGGTGTATCCCATGTCCGAGGCGATCCGCAGCAGCGAGTCCCGGGTGATGCCCGGCAGCAGGGTGCCGGTCAGTTCCGGGGTGACGATGCGGGCGCTCTCGCCCTCGCCGTAGACGAAGTAAAGGTTCATGCCGCCCATCTCCTCGATGTAGCGGCGCTCCACGGCATCCAGCCAGACGACCTGGTCACAGCCCTGCGCGGCGGCCTCGGCCTGGGCGACGAGGGACGCGGCGTAGTTGCCCGCGCACTTGGCCTCGCCGGTGCCGCCCGGCGACGCGCGCACGTACTCCTCGGACAGCCAGACCGAGACCGGCTGCACACCGCCGGTGAAGTAGGAGCCCGCGGGTGAGGCGATGACCATGAACGTGTACTGGTTGGAGGGCCTGACCCCCAGCCCCACCTCGCTGGCGAACATGAAGGGACGCAGGTAGAGCGAGGCCTCGCCCTCGGAGGGCACCCAGTCCTTGTCCTGCCCGACCAGCAGGTCGCATGCCTCGATGAAGGTCTCCACCGGCAGTTCGGGCATGGCCAGGCGGTGGGCGCTGCGCTGGAAGCGGCGCGCGTTGGCGTCCGGTCGGAAGACCGCCACGGAGCCGTCCGGCTGCCGGTACGCCTTGAGTCCTTCGAAGATCGACTGCGCGTAGTGCAGCGTCATGTTCGCGGGGTCCATCTGGAGCGGCGCGTACGGCTGGAGCTGGGCGTCGTGCCAGCCCCGGCCCTCGGTCCACTGGATGGTGACCATGTGGTCGGTGAAATACCGCCCGAAGCCGGGGTCCGCCAGCACCGCCTCGCGCTCGGCAGCGGCCATGGGCTGTGCGGCGGGCTTGAGATCGAATTCGATACGGGGCGTCGTCATGTCAGCGCGTCCTTCGCTTGTGTTGTTGCGGACCGCGCTCCGGTTCGTCTCAGCCCCAGCCCAGTGCTAGGACGTCCGAGCTTCCCCACATATCGCGGCCCCACGTCCGATTATCGCGCGTGAGACATGTGTACGGGCCACAGGTGGGCAGGGAGGCGGTCCTGGGGATAGATGGTGGCACCCAACCGCCTAGTAGCACAGATACGTACAGCACAGCGGCCGGGCACCTGGCCCGGCCGCTGGTGAGCGGGGAATCCGGGCCTAGCCGGCTACTCGCACCGCGAGCGCGTCGCCGGTCTCCTCCGTCGAGCGCGTGGTGTCGGCACGCTCGGCGAGGTCGGCGGTGACCGCCTCGTCGATGCGCGCCGCCTCGGCCTCGAAGCCGAGGTGGCGCAGCAGGAGCGCGACGGACAGCACGGTCGCGGTGGGGTCGGCCTTGCCGGTGCCCGCGATGTCGGGCGCGGAGCCGTGCACCGGCTCGAACATGGAGGGGAACTCGCGGGACGGGTTGATGTTCCCGGAGGCCGCCACGCCGATGCCGCCGCTGACGGCGGCGGCGAGGTCGGTGAGGATGTCGCCGAAGAGGTTGTCGGTGACGATCACGTCGAACCGCGCCGGGTCGGTGACCAGGAAGATCGTGGCGGCGTCGACGTGCAGATAGTCGGTGGTGACCTCGGGGTACTCCTGGCCGACCCGGTCGAAGGTGTCCTTCCACAGGTGGCCGGCGTGCACCAGGACGTTGTTCTTGTGGACCAGCGTCAGCTTCTTCGCCTCACGCGCCCGCGCACGCTCGTAGGCGTCGCGCACGACCCGCTCCACACCGAAGGCCGTGTTGACGCTGACCTCGTTGGCGACCTCCTGCGGAGTGCCCTTGCGGATGCTGCCGCCGTTGCCGACGTACGGCCCCTCGGTGCCCTCGCGGACGACTACGAAGTCGATGTCCGGGCGGCCCGCCAGTGGCGAGTCGGTGTTCGGGAACAGCTTCGAGGGGCGCAGGTTGACGAAGTGGTCGAAGGCGAAGCGGAGCTTGAGCAGCAGGCCGCGCTCCAGGACCCCGGAGGGGACGCCCGGGTCGCCGATGGCGCCGAGCAGGATCGCGTCGTGCTCCTTGAGCTGCTCCAGCTCGGCGTCCGGGAGGGTCTCCCCCGTGGCGTGCCAGCGCCTGGCGCCGAGGTCGTACTCGTGGGTCTCCAGCTTCACGTCCTGCGGAAGGACGGCGGACAGGACCTTCAGGCCCTGGGCGACGACCTCGGGGCCGATTCCGTCGCCGGGGATCACTGCGAGATTGAGGGTGCGGTCCGTGCTGGAGGCCGTTCCTGAAGACATGGGCAGACCCTACTCCTCGTCCCACGCCCTGACATCACAAGTCCACATGACGGACAACGGTTCCAGCTCCGGGCCGCTGCCGAAAAGCCGGGGCGCCGCGGCGGTCGGACGGCGTTCACCACGCGTACTCCCCCATGTCTTCCCCGAGTTGTCGCGCGCTGGGAATTTTGTTTTCCATGACAGCGAACGACCTGCCCGCCGTCGGCATACCCGCCCGCCTCGCCGCACGCATGAGCATGCCTGAGCAACACGCGTATCTGCGCGAGAAGCTGTCCCGCCGCGAGAAGCCGTCCCGGCGCGGAGTGCTGCGCGGCGGCGGGCTGGTCGTCGCGGGGGCGGCGGGGGCTGCCGGGCTGGTGAGCGCCTCCGAGGCCGCGCTCGGCGACGGGCCCGGCGCCGCCGCCGGGCCCACGCTGGTGGCCTCGCCGGTGAAGGTGGACGGCTCGCTGGTGGCACCGTTCGGCCGCCACCTGGCCTTCGGCTCCGACCCGAAGACCCGGATGCGGATCTCCTGGCAGGTGCCGTTCGCGGTGAAGCGGCCCTACGTGCGCGTCGGGCTCAAGCCCTGGGAGCTGGGCCGCCGGATCGAGGCCGAGGTCCGGCCACTGCACACGCCCTCGCTCGGCCGCGACGTCCCCGAGGTCGAGCAGCTGTATCTGCACGCCGCGCTCGACGGGCTGCGCCCGGGCACGACGTACTACTACGGCGTCGGCCACGACGGCTTCGACCCGGCCTCGGCCGAACGGCTCGGCACCGTCGGCTCGTTCACCACCGCGCCCGCCGACGCCGGGGAACGGTTCGTCTTCACCGCCTTCGGCGACCAGGGCGTCAGCTACGACGCGCTCGCCAACGACCAGCTCCTGCTGGGCCAGAACCCCGCCTTCCACCTCCACGCCGGCGACATCTGCTACGCCGACGACTCGGGCCACGGCAAGGAGTCGGACACCTACGACGCGCGGGTGTGGGACCAATTCCTCGCCCAGACCGAGTCGGTCGCCGCGCGCGTCCCCTGGATGGTGACCACGGGCAACCACGACATGGAGGCGTGGTACTCCCCCAACGGCTACGGCGGCCAGTCGGCGCGCTGGTCCCTCCCCGACAACGGGCCCGACCCCGAGAAGGCGCCCGGCGTCTACTCGTTCCGGTACGGGAACGTGGGCGTCGTCGCGCTCGACGCCAACGACGTCTCCTACGAGATCCCCGCCAACCGCGGCTACACCGACGGCGCGCAGACGCGGTGGCTCGCGCGCGAGCTGAAGCGGCTGCGCGCGGCCGACGGGGGTGACAGGGGCGACGGGGCGGCCGACAGGGTCGACTTCATCGTCGTCTTCTTCCACCACTGCGCGTACTCCACCAGCACGCACGCCTCGGACGGCGGGGTGCGGGACGAGTGGGTCGCGCTGTTCGAACAGCACCGGGTCGATCTCGTCGTCAACGGACACAACCACGTCTACGAGCGGACCGATCCGGTGCGGGGCGGCGAGCCCACGCGGAAGCTGGAGATCGGCGGGACGACCGAGCCCCGCCGGGACGGCACGGTGTACGTGACCGCCGGGGGCGCGGGGAAGAAGCTGTACGACTTTCCGGTGCCGGACAGCTATGAGGGGCATCTCGACGAGCGGGAGAGTGTGCCCAGCTTTCACTGGACGAAGGCGCGGGTGCAAAACCGCGACCACGTCGAGTGGTCGCGGGTCCGCTACACGGGGTTCTCGTTCCTCGCCGTCGAGTCCCGGCCGGGGGGCCGGCCGTCACTCGAAGTGACGGCCTTGGCGGAGTCGGGCCGCCGCATCGACCACTTCGTGGTGCGGCACGGCTGAAATGGCCCCTGCCCCTCCCTCAGCCTCCGGCCGGGAGGTACCCCCACTTCCCGTTTCTTTGGGGGCTCGGCCCCCAAGCCCCCGGTCCTCAAACGCCGGACGGGCTACTCAGCAGCCCGTCCGGTCCCCAGCGACAGCCGAAGGTCTCAACGGCGGTCGAAAGCACGCTGAAGGGCCTCCGACGCCTTGCGGCGCTCTTCTTCGCGGAGTCGCGCCGCCGCACGGGAGCGGCGGAGCCTCGAGGCGGGGGCGTGAGTGTGGGTGGCTGTGGGCGTGGCCATGGGAAGCAACTCCTTCTGCGCGAGCGAGGGGAGATCTGCCTGACAGCCGGAGGCGGGGACAGCCGGTGCGGCAGGGGTCACCTGCGCCAGGCACACGGCGTCACGTCCGCGATGCGCTCGGTGGAGCGGGACGTTCGGCTCCTACAAAGATAGGAGCTCGCAGCCGTGATGTCTCGCCAAATAGTTGGCCTTCCTACTATCTGAGACGAGGCCCACACACACGACAGGGCCCGGCCCCCTCCTGGGAAGGGGCCGGGCCCTCATCGCACAGGGGCGGCGGGGGTCAGCCCATGTGCGGGTACCGGTAGTCCGTCGGGGCGACCTGGGTCTCCTTGATCGCGCGCGGCGAGGACCAGCGGATCAGGTTGAACTTCGAGCCCGCCTTGTCGTTGGTGCCCGAGGCCCGCGCACCGCCGAAGGGCTGCTGGCCCACGATGGAGCCGGTGGGCCGGTCGTTCAGGTAGAAGTTGCCCGCGGCGAAGCGCAGCTTCTCGGAGGCGGCGGCCAGCACCGCCCGGTCCTGGGCCAGCACGGCGCCGGTCAGCGCGTAGGCCGAGGCGGACTCCATCTGGTCCAGCATCGCTTCCCAGGCCCCGTCCTGACCGTCTTCGTAGACGTGGACGGCGATGACCGGGCCGAAGTACTCGGTCTTGAAGACCTCGTTCTCGGGGTCGGAGCAGGCGATGACGGTCGGGGTGATGAAGTAGCCGACGCTGTCGTCGTAGGTACCGCCCGCGACGATCTCGCAGGACGGGTCGGCCGCGGCGCGGTCGATGGCGGCCTTGTTCTTGGCGAAGGCACGGTCGTCGATGACGGCGCCGATGAAGTTCGACAGGTCGGTGACGTCACCCATGGCCAGGCCCTCGACCTCGGCGGCCAGCTCGTCCTTGAAGCCGCTCTCCCAGATGGAGCGCGGCACGTAGGCGCGGGAGGCAGCCGAACACTTCTGGCCCTGGTACTCGAAGGCGCCACGGGTGATGGCGGTCTTGAGGATCTTCGGGTCGGCGGTGGAGTGCGCGACGATGAAGTCCTTGCCGCCGGTCTCGCCGACGATGCGCGGGTAGGACTTGTAGCCCGAGATGTTCTCGCCGACGCTCTTCCACAGGTGCTGGAAGGTGGCCGTCGAGCCGGTGAAGTGGATGCCCGCCAGGTCCGGGTGCGGGATCGCGACCTCGGAGACCTCCTTGCCGTCGCCCGTCACCAGGTTGATGACGCCCTTGGGCAGGCCGGCCTCCTCCAGCAGCTCCATGAGGAGGATCGCGGAGTGGGTCTGCGTCGGGGACGGCTTCCAGATCACGACGTTGCCCATGAGGGCCGGGGCCGTGGGGAGGTTGCCGGCGATGGCGGTGAAGTTGAACGGCGTGACCGCGTAGACGAAGCCCTCCAGCGGGCGGTGGTCCATGCGGTTCCACACGCCGTGCGGCTGCACCAGCGGCTGCTCGGTCAGCAGCTCACGCGCGAAGTGCACGTTGAAGCGCCAGAAGTCGATCAGCTCACAGGGGGCGTCGATCTCGGCCTGCTGCGCGGTCTTGGACTGGCCCAGCATGGTGGAGGCCGCGATGGTCTCGCGCCAGGGCCCCGACAGCAGCTCGGCGGCCTTGAGGATGATCGCCGCGCGGTCGTCGAAGGACAGCGCGCGCCAGGCCGGGGCCGCGGCGAGTGCCGCGTCGATGGCGTCCTGCGCGTCCTGGCGCGTGGCGTCGGCGTAGGTACCGAGGACGGCCTTGTGGTTGTGCGGCTGCACGACGTCGTGGCGCGCGCCACCGCCCATGCGCTTGACGCCGTCGATCGTCATCGGCAGGTCGACGGGGCTTCCTGCCAGCTCCTTGAGCTTGGCCTCCAGGCGCGCACGCTCGGGGCTGCCGGGCGCGTAGGTGTGCACCGGCTCGTTGTACGGGGCGGGAACCTGGGTCACAGCGTCCACGGGTTGCTCCTTGGGTCGTGAGGTGTTTTCCCGGGGGCTGCGGCTCGTGTCGGCTTCGCCGGGGCCCCCGGGGCCCCCGGCAGGGGGCAGCGGTCTGCGAAGGGTGCGTCAGCCTCGGCTGACCAGCGAGCGCAGGAAGAAGGCCAGGTTCGCGGGGCGCTCCGCGAGGCGCCGCATGAAATAGCCGTACCAGTCGGTGCCGTACGGGACGTAGACTCGCATCCGGTGGCCCTCCGCCACCAGCCGCTCCTGCTCGGCGCTGCGGATGCCGTAGAGCATCTGGAACTCGTACTCGTCCTCCTTCCGACCGTAACGCGCGGCCAGATCCTGGGCGATGGCCACCATCCGCGGGTCGTGCGAGCCGACCATCGGGTAGCCCTTGCCCGCCATCAGGACCTTCAGACAGCGCACGTACGCCCTGTCGACCTCGCGCTTGTCCTGGAAGGCGACCTCGGGGGGCTCGTTGTAGGCGCCCTTGACCAGCCGGACCCGGGAGCCCTCGCCGGCCAGCGCGTGGCAGTCCGCCTCGGTCCTGAACAGATAGGACTGGACGACGGCACCGGTGGCGGGAAAGCGCTGCCGCAGCTCACCGAGGATGGCGAGCGTGGAGTCGACGGTGGTGTGGTCCTCCATGTCGAGGGTCACGGTCGTCCCGGCCTCGGCGGCGGCCTCCACCACGGGCAGCACGTTCTCGGTGGCCAGCTCGTGCCCGCCGGGCAGGGCCTGCCCGAAGGCGGAGAGCTTCACCGACATCTCGGCCCGCGCCCCCAGCCCGGCACCGGCCAGGGCCTCGGCCAGCGCGAGGTAGGCGTCACGGTTGCGCAGCGCCTCGGACCGGTCGGTGATGTCCTCGCCCAGATGGTCAATGGTGACTTCCATACCACGCCCGGCGAGCGAGGTGATGCCGCTCAGACACTGATCGAGCTGCTCGCCCGCCACGAACCGGTCCACCATCGGGCGGGTGACCGGCGCGGCCGAGACGAGGCGTCGGATGCTGTCGCTGCGCGCGGCGGCGAGGAGCACGGGTCCCAGCACGGGGCACCTCCACGGATTGTTCTTGTGCAGGACTCGACGGCGCGGGAGCGCGGGAGCCACCCAGGAATGTAAGGATCCCGCCACCTCGCGGCCATCGACACCTGTCACGCGTCCGTGCCCTGCATCTCAGACAGATGTATGAGAATGGGCCTACAGCCCCGCGCGGCTGGGCTCCCGGGGATCCTGGGGGCTCCCGGCCGGAGGCCCGGGGACCGGCGGGTAGGGAACGAGTGACGACGGAGGCCCGGGCGGTATGAGCGAGGACTACCAGGCGCTGATCGACGAGGTCTCCCAGCTGGTGGGCACGCCCGCCACGCTGGAGGGCCGCGACTTCGCGCTGATCGCCTTCGGCGCCCACGGGGGCGGGGGCGAGGAGGGCGAGGCCGACGGCCCGGCGCTGGATTCGGTGCGCACCCGCACCATCCTCCAGCGCCGCTCGACGCCCGCCGTGCGCGCCTTCTTCGAGAGCTTCGGCATCACCAGGGCCACGGGCCCCGTCCGCGTCCCTCCCCCGGCCTCCGGCGGGGAGGTGCCCCCGGACCCGGCGACCGGGGTGGTGCACGGCCGCATCTGCCTGCCGGTGCGCGAGCGGGGCGTGGTCTACGGCTACATCTGGCTGCTGGACGACGGGGCCCTGGAGCTGACCGACCCCCGGCTGGCCGCCGCGATGGCGGTCGCCGACCGTGCGGGCGCGCTGCTGGCGGCCCAGACCCGCGACGAGGCCCGCACCGGGGAACTGCTGCGCACCGCGCTCGCCCCGGCGGGCGGCGGCGCGCGGGACGAGGCGCTGGCCGGGCTGCGCACCGCGCTGGGCTCCGCCGCCACGGGGCCGCTGGCGCTGGTCGCCGTCGCGCCCTGGCCCGAGGACGAGTCCCCCGGCCCCGGGCGCGGTCCGGTGCCCGCCGCCATCCCCCGGCTCGCGGCGCAGTGCGCGAGGGACGGCGCGCTGGCGGTGCTCGTACGGCTGCGCGGCCCGCACGGTCTGGAGCCCGCGCGCACGGCGGCCGAGCGGCTGCTGCGCTCCCCGGTCTCCACCGCCGGTACGGGCGCGGAGGCGCGGGGTCCGGCCGCCGGGCTGAGCGCGCCGCGCACCGGGGTCGACGAGCTGCCCGAGGCGTGGGCCGAGGCCCTCGCGGCGGCGCGCGCCGCACGGGCCGAGTCACTGCCCGGCGCCCTCGCCGCGTGGGACGCCATCGGCCCCTACCGCATGCTGACGCGCCTTCGGGGCCCGCTCGACGATGTTCCCGACCCCGCCGTACGGGAACTGCTGCGGCCCGCCCACAGCGAACTGGCCCGCACCGCCGAGGTGTTCCTCGACTGCGCGGGCCAGGCGGGCCGCACGGCCGCCGCCCTCGGCATCCACCGCCAGACCCTCTACTACCGCCTCTCCCGGGTGGAGCGCCTCACCGGCCTCGACCTCGACGAGGGTGAGGACCGGCTGCTCCTCCACATGGCCCTCAAGGCAGCCCGGCTGTGAACGGCAGGGTGTGCCAGGGGCTCTCCGGATCCTCGGTGAGGATGCGGTGCGCGACGAGGGCGGACTCGTACCACTCGCCGAATGCCTCCTCGTCGAAGCGCAGTGCGCGGCCGAGTATGTAGCCCGCAGACAGCTCCGCCCAGGATCCGTAGGCACTGCCGCACAGCTCCCCCGCGCGCAGCACGGCCTCTTCGGCCTGACTGGTGGTGGCCAGCCGGGCGCCGCGGCCCCAACGGGCCACGTTGACGGCCCGGCCGTAGTCGTAGGCGAGCGCGGAGCGGACCCGGCCGTCGGGCGGCAGCACTCCGTCGGCACGGAAGCGCGCCTCGTAGCGGAGGATCGTCCCGGTGAGCGAGGTGACCATGCCGGCGAGCGCCTGCTGGTCCGCGTCCTCGTTCAGCTCCAGCAGACGGCCGAGCGCGACCTCGCGCCACCGGCCGGCGGTGACGGGCTCGTCGGGGCGGTGCTCGGTCAGGGCCTCGCGTATCCCGAGCAGGAACTCCGGTTCGGGAGGGCTGTTGCTGCCTTCGAGGAGGAAGTCCAGCTGCTCGCGCCAGGTTTCATGGTCGGTGATCTCCCACAGCGCACTCAGGGTGGCGGTGTCGCCTTCGTAGCTGGTACAGACATCGCCCACGTCGTTCCAGAACACCGCGTTCTGCACGGCGAGATGGGCGCCGCAGGCCAGACCGTGCGCGAGAGGGCCCGTCAGGATGCCGGTCCGCAGGGTGAGCAGCGCGTCCGTCTCGCGCCGGGGCCCGGCCCGCCGGGCCTGCCGGTGCCAGCGCCGGGCCAGCGCGCGGTTGCCGGGAAAGTACGCCTCGGTGGGGGTGCCGGGGTTCACGAGCAGCCCCACGTGGTCCGCATCCGACAGCTTCCAGCGCTTCCAGAGCCGCTCGGCGTCCGTCAGGTGCACGGCGACCAGATGCCTGTGGGGTTCGCGCAGCAGCACACCGCGGGTGTGGACATGCAGGCACGGACGGCCGTCCCGGGTACGTATCCGGGGCTGGACAGTGCCGCCGTCCACCCGGTCCTTGTACACGTAGATGAACAGTTCGGTGCGTTGCAGTACCGCCAGATAGGCGTCCCAGTCGGCCCTTGACCGGGCTTCCAGCAGCGCGTCCTCGATGTCGGTCGGCGTGCTCCAGTCGGCCTCGCGCCGGGTCTGTTCCGTTCCCCGTGTTCCCATGGGCCAGCACCCTAGCCAGCGGCAGGAGGCCGGGACGACAGAGGGACCGCACGAAGTTCTCCGCGCGGTCCCGTTCCGTCGGCCGGCCCCTGGTTTCCGGGGCCCGGCGTCAGTCCGTGAGGTTGACGCCCTGGGCGCGGGTGGCGCCGATCTCTCCGGCGATCTCCGCGAGCACCGGGGCGTCGATCGTGCCGTCGACGGTCAGCGCGACGAGGGCCTCGCCGCCCTCCTCCGCGCGGGAGACCTGCATCCCGGCGATGTTGATGCCCGCCTCGCCCAGGATGCGGCCGACGGTGCCGACGACGCCGGGGCGGTCGCTGTAGCGCAGGAAGGCCATGTGGTCGGCGACCGCGAGGTCCACGCCGTGGTCGTTGATGGCCACGATCTTCTGGAGGTGCTTGGGGCCCGCCAGGGTGCCCGAGGCGGAGATCTCCTCGCCGTTGGACAGGGTGCCGCGCACGGTGACCACGTTGCGGTGCTCGGGCGACTCGCTGGAGGTGGTCAGCCGCACCTCGACGCCGCGCTCCTGCGCGAACAGCGGTGCGTTGACGTAGGAGACCGTCTCGTCCACCACGTCCTCGAACACGCCCTTGAGCGCGGACAGCTCCAGCACCTTGACGTCGTGCTGGGTGACCTCGCCGTACACCTCGACGTCCAGCCGGACGGCGACCTCGCCCGCGAGCGCGGTGAAGATCCGGCCGAGCTTCTCGGCCAGCGGCAGCGCCGGGCGCACGTCCTCGGCGATCACGCCACCCTGGACGTTGACCGCGTCCGGGACCAGCTCGCCGGCCAGCGCCAGCCGTACCGACTTGGCGACGGCGATGCCCGCCTTCTCCTGCGCCTCACCCGTCGAAGCGCCCAGGTGCGGCGTGGCCACGACCTGGTCGAAGGCGAACAGCGGGGAGTCGGTGCACGGCTCCGAGGCGTACACGTCCAGGCCGGCGCCCGCGACCCGGCCCTCCTTGACCGCCTCGGCCAGCGCCTCCTCGTCGACGATGCCGCCGCGCGCCGCGTTGACGATCCGCACGTCCGGCTTGACCTTGCGCAGCGCCTCGTCACCGATGAGCCCGAGGGTCTCGGGGGTCTTGGGGAGGTGGACGGTGATGAAGTCGGAGACCTCCAGCAGCTCGTCCAGCGAAAGCAGCTTCACACCCATCTGCGCGGCCCGCGCGGGCTGCACGAACGGGTCGTAGGCGACGACCTTCATACCGAAGGCGGACATGCGCTGGGCGACCAGCACGCCGATGCGGCCGAGGCCGACGACGCCGAGGGTCTTCTCGCTCAGCTCCACACCGGTGTATTTGCTGCGCTTCCACTCGCCGTTCTTGAGCGCGGCGTTGGCCTGCGGGATGTTGCGCGCCGTCGCGATCAGCAGGCCACAGGCCAGCTCGGCGGCGGTGACGATGTTGGAGGTCGGCGCGTTGACGACCATCACACCCGCCTTGGTGGCGGCGGGGACATCGACGTTGTCCAGGCCCACGCCCGCCCGGGCGACGACCTTCAGCTTGCCCGCAGCCGCGACGGCCTCGGCGTCGATCTTGGTGGCGGAGCGGACGAGGACGGCATCGACATCGGCGAGAGCGGGGAGAAGTTCGGCCCGGTCGGCGCCGTTGCACTGCCGGATCTCGAAATCCGGACCGAGTGCGTCGACGGTGGCGGGCGACAGCTCTTCGGCGATGAGTACTACGGGCTTGCTCACGTGGTCTCCAGTCCTGGCGGATCGTCCCCGCGCCACGATGGCGGGGCAGGTGGTCGGCCGAGTCCCTTCGGCTGACCGCGATGAAGTGCGCGGAGGGTCATCCCCGCGGAGCGCAGGGGCAGACGCACGACGCTGTGAGCCTGGTTGCTACGCAGTCTAGCCGCGGGTGGAAGAGGGCACGGGGGATGTCGCCGGTTGCCCCACCGGCGTGGGCGATCGTTCCGCAAGGGGCGGAACGGGTGGGCACGCCGGAGCCCGCAGGCGCCCACGCTCCGCACCCGGCGAACCACGGGCGGCGCCCGGTTGGGGCCGTACACCGTCGTCGCCGGGTGCGGGTCAGCTCGTGCCCACCCTCCGGCCCGGAGGGCTACTTCTCTTCGTCGACCCAGCTCATGAGGCCGCGCAGCTTCTTGCCCGTGGTCTCCAGGAGGTGGTCCTGGTCGGCCTTCTTGTACTCGTTGTACTTGGGCAGACCCGCGTTGTACTCGGCCATCCAGTTGTTGGCGAAGGTGCCGTCCTGGATCTCGGTCAGCAGCTTCTTCATCTCGACCTTGGTCTGGTCGTTGATCACCCGCGGGCCGCTGACGTAGTCGCCCCACTCGGCGGTCTCGGAGATCGACCAGCGCATCTTCTCCAGGCCGCCCTCGTACATGAGGTCCACGATCAGCTTCAGCTCGTGGAGGCACTCGAAGTACGCGATCTCCGGCTGGTAGCCGGCCTCGGTCAGGGTCTCGAAGCCCGCCTTGACCAGCGCCGCGGTGCCACCGCAGAGCACGGCCTGCTCGCCGAACAGGTCGGTCTCGGTCTCCTCGGTGAAGGTGGTCTTGATCACACCGGCCCGGGTGCCGCCGATGCCCTTGGCGTAGGACAGGGCGAGCGCCAGCCCGTTGCCGCTCGGGTCCTGCTCGACGGCCACGATGCACGGGACGCCGCGGCCTTCCTCGTACTGCCGGCGGACCAGGTGGCCCGGGCCCTTGGGGGCGACCATGCACACGTCGACCGTGGCCGGGGGCTTGATGAAGTCGTAGCGGATGTTCAGCCCGTGCCCGAAGAAGAGCGCGTCGCCGTCCTTCAGGTTCGGGGCGATGGACTCCTCGTAGATCTTGGCCTGGAGCGGGTCCGGGACCAGCACCATGATCACGCTGGCTTCCTTGACCGCCTCGGCCGGCGTGGTCACGCGCAGGCCCTGCTCCTCGGCCTTGGCGCGGGACTTGGAGCCCTCGTGCAGGCCGACCCGGACATCGACGCCCGAGTCACGCAGGGACAGCGCGTGGGCGTGGCCCTGGCTGCCGTATCCAAGAACCGCGACCTTGCGGCCCTGGATGATGGACAGATCGGCGTCGTCGTCGTAGAACAGCTCGGCCACTGGGAGTTTCTCCTTGTACTGATGGAATGGTGCTGCCCAACCTATGACGGCGGGGCGGGGCTGGTCAGGGGCGGACGGTCAAGCGGAACGCTCCAGCGCGCGCAGACTCCGGTCGGTGATGGAGCGGGCGCCGCGTCCTATGGCGATCGTGCCGGACTGCACCAGTTCCTTGATGCCGTACGGCTCCAGCATCTTCAACATCGCCTCCAGCTTGTCGCTGCTGCCGGTGGCCTCGATGGTGACGGCTTCCGGCGAGACATCGACGGTCTTGGCGCGGAAGAGCTGAACGATCTCCACGATCTGGGAGCGGGTGTCGTTGTCGGCGCGGACCTTCACCAGGACGAGTTCGCGCTGGACGGCGGACGCCGGCTCCAGTTCAACGATCTTGAGGACGTTGATCAGCTTGTTGAGCTGCTTGGTGACCTGCTCCAGCGGCAGGTCCTCGACGTTCACCACGATGGTGATCCGCGAGATGTCGGGGTGCTCGGTCACGCCGACGGCGAGCGAGTCGATGTTGAAGCCCCGGCGTGAGAAGAGGGCGGCGATCCTGGCGAGGATGCCGGGGGTGTTCTCGACCAGAACGGAGAGCGTGTGCTTGGTGGACATCTGTCGGTGCCTTCCGTTCCGGTTCAGTCGTCGCTGTCGCCGAAGTCGGGGCGCACGCCGCGCGCCGCCATGACCTCGTCGTTGGAGGTGCCTGCCGCGACCATAGGCCAGACCATGGCGTCCTCGTGGACGATGAAGTCGACGACGACGGGGCGGTCGTTGATGGAGTTGGCCTTCTCGATCACCGCGTCGAGCTGTGCCGGGTCCTCGCAGCGGATCCCGACGCAGCCCATGGCCTCGGCCAGCTTGACGAAGTCGGGGACGCGGGTGCCCCGGTTGGGCTCGCCCACCTCGCCGTTGTGCAGCACGGTGTTGGAGTAGCGCTGGTCGTAGAAGAGGGTCTGCCACTGGCGGACCATGCCCAGCGCGCCGTTGTTGATGATGGCGACCTTGATGGGCGCTCCGTTGAGAGCCGCGGTGACCAGCTCCTGGTTGGTCATCTGGAAGCAGCCGTCGCCGTCGATGGCCCACACGGTGCGCTCCGGCATGCCGACCTTGGCGCCGAGCGCGGCGGGAACGGCGTAGCCCATGGTGCCCAGGCCGCCGGAGTTGAGCCAGGTGGCCGGCTGCTCGTACTTCACGAAGTGCGCCGCCCACATCTGGTGCTGGCCGACGCCGGCGGCGAAGACGGTGCCTTCCGGGGCCAGCTCGCCGATGCGCTCGATGACCTGCTGCGGGGCGAGCGAGCCGTCCTCGGGCAGGTCGTAGCCCAGCGGGTAGGCGTCGCGCCAGCGGTTCAGCTGGGCCCACCAGTCGGCGTAGCGGTCGGTGGAGGCGGCGCCGGGCTCCGCCGCGGCCTCGGCCTGCAAGGCGACCACCAGGTCGGCCAGCACCTCGCGGGCGTCCCCGACGATCGGCACGTCGGCGACGCGGTTCTTGCCGATCTCGGCGGGGTCGATGTCGGCGTGGACGATCTTGGCGTACGGCGCGAAGGAGTCCAGCTTGCCGGTGACGCGGTCGTCGAAGCGGGCGCCCAGGGCGACGATCAGGTCGGCCTTCTGGAGCGCGGTGACGGCGGCGACGGTGCCGTGCATGCCGGGCATGCCCAGGTGCTGGGGGTGGCTGTCGGGGAAGGCGCCGATGCCCATGAGGGTGGTGGTCACCGGTGCGCCGGTCAGCTCGGCGAGCACCTTCAGCTCCGCGGTGGCGCCGGACTTCTGCACACCGCCGCCGACGTAGAGCACCGGGCGCCGGGCCTCGGCGATCAGCTTGGCGGCCTCGCGGATCTGCTTGCTGTGCGGCTTGGTGACCGGGCGGTAGCCGGGCAGGTCGGTGGTGGGCGGCCACTGGAAGGTGGTCTGGCCCTGGAGCGCGTCCTTGGCGATGTCGACGACGACCGGCCCTGGCCGTCCCGTGGAGGCGATGTGGAAGGCCTCCGCGATCGTCTTCGGGATGTCGTCGGGGTCCCTGACCAGGAAGTTGTGCTTGGTGACCGGCATGGAGATGCCGCAGATGTCGGCTTCCTGGAAGGCGTCCGTGCCGATGGCGCCGGAGGCCACCTGCCCGGTGATGGCGACCAGCGGCACCGAGTCCATGTGCGCGTCGGCGAGGGGGGTGACCAGGTTGGTGGCGCCGGGGCCCGAGGTGGCCATACAGACGCCGACCTTGCCGGTGGCCTGCGCGTAACCGGTGGCCGCGTGGCCCGCGCCCTGCTCGTGGCGGACCAGGACGTGACGGACCTTGGCGGAGTCCATCATCGGGTCGTAGGCGGGCAGGATGGCACCGCCGGGAAGACCGAATACCGTGTCGGCGCCGACTTCCTCAAGAGCACGGATGAGGGACTGGGCGCCCGTGATACGGGGGGCAGCCTGCGCCGGAACGGAGTGCTGCTGCTGTCCGCCGTTTCGGGCCCGCGGCTGCGGCTTGGGGGCCCCGGTGGCCTGCTCGGTCATCGGCTTATCTCTTCTCGAAGAGTGAGGTTGACGCTCTTTTTGGGCGGTTTTGGGGATGTTATGCCGGTGTGTACTCGGGTGCTGGTGCAACAAAAAACCCCTCGTGCCGTGAGGCAAGCGAGGGGAGCGCGCCGCTGTGGTCGCGGGGTGGTGGGAACCCCGGTCAGCTGACGCGCTTTCCAAGTACGAGAATTCGGGTGCGCATGGTCTTGACCCTCTCCCCGTCAAGCCCCGAGTGTCAAGTGGGTGGGACAGGCGTCTCAGCATTCGAGCGCAGCGGGGAATGGGTCACAGGGTCGGGCCCCGCGGTACCCCCCTGCCGTACCGGCAGCGCGCCCGCGACCGCCACGGCCCTGCCCCCGGGACGCGTCCCGGGATGGCCTCCCTGATGACTGCCGGGGTGCTCCTCGCCGTGCCCCGAGGCGCCACCGCTGCGGGTGGACTCGGGCACCGCGTAGACACCGCGTGCCAGCGCCCTGCGCAGCCTGTGCTCATCCAGCGGGCCTGCGAAGACGGCGCCCTGGCCGTGGGTGCAGCCCATCTCGCGCAGAAGCGTCGCCTGCTCGGGCAGGTCCACCCCCTCCGCGACGGTGGTCAGTCCCAGGTCCCCGGCGATCCTGAGCAGCCCGGCGGTGATCTTGCGCTGCCGGGAGGACTCCACGATGCCGTCGGTCAGCCCCCTGTCCAGCCGCAGGATGTCCACCGGCAGCCGGCGCAGCGCGGAGATCGAGGCACCCCCCGAGATCCCGCTGCCGAAGCCGTCCAGCGCGATGAGCACGCCCAGCCGCCGCAGCGCGGTCAGCCGCCGCTCCAGCTCGTCCAGCGGGATACGCGGGTCGCTGTCGGACAGCTCCAGGATCAGCGCCCCCGGTGCCCCGGGGAGTCCGGCGGACCCCGCGGGCACGCCCAGCGCGGCGCCGCCGGTGTGGCCCGGCGCCGCTGCCAGCCCGTGCCGGGCCAGCAGCGCGCCCACACTGCGCGGCTCCATCCCCGGCTCGGTCAGCCGCCGCGCGGGAAGCCGTACCGTCACCGGCGCTCCGTATCCGGCGCGCTGGCGTGCCGCGGCCTGCTGTACGGCCTCCTCCAGCAGCCAGCGGCTCACCTCGGCGGCGCGCTCGCCCCCGGCGCCCCGCGCCTCGCGCGCCGAGGCGCCCTCGGTGCGCAGGAACTCCGCCGGTGTGAACAAGATGCCCTGGGCCGAGCGCCAGCGGGCCTCCGCGGCCACGGCCGTGACCTTGCCGCTGGACAGCTCCACGATCGGCTGGTGCAGCAGCGCGAACTCGCCGTCGTGCAGCGCGCTGCGCAGCCGCGCGGCCAGCTCGGCACGCTTGACGACCTCGGCCTGCATCTGCGGCGCGTACAGCTCGACGCGCGCCTTGCCCGCCTGCTTGGCGCGGTACATGGCCAGGTCGGCGTTGCGCATCAGGGCACTCGGGGTGATCCCGGGCTCGGCGAAGGCGATACCGATGGAGGCGGCGACCCGCACCTCCGTGCCCTCGACCCGGTAGGGGTCGGAGAGGGTGAGCCTGAGCCGGTCGGCGATGTCGTGGATGCGCAGCTCGCGCTCGGCGTCGGGCGTCTGGCCCGGCTCCCCGTCGCCCCGGATGAGCACGGCGAACTCGTCGCCGCCCAGCCGGGCCGCCGTGTCCCCGGAGCGCACGGACTCGTGCAGCCGCCGGGCCGCCTGCACCAGCAGCTCGTCCCCGGCCTGGTGGCCGACGGTGTCGTTGACGGCCTTGAAGCCGTCCAGGTCGATGAAGAGCACCGCGGTGCCGCAGTCGCCACCACGCCGCCCGCCGATGGCCTGGCGCACGCGCTCGGTGAACAGCGCCCGGTTGGGCAGGTCGGTGAGCGCGTCGTGGGAGGCGTTGTGCTGCAACTGCGCCTGAAGCCGTACGCGTTCGGTCACATCGCGGCTGTTGAAGATGAGGCCGCCCTGGTAGCGGTTGACCGTCGATTCCACGTTCAGCCAGTGGCCGTCGCCGTGCCGGAAGCGGCACTCGATTCTCGTGCAGGACTCGTGCTCGGAGGAGGTGGCGAGGAAGCGGCGCAGCTCGTGCAGCACCTGGCCGAGGTCCTCCGGGTGCACCAGCGAGGACAGCTCGGAGCCGACGAGCTGGTCGGCCTCCCGGCCGTAGACCCCGGCGGCGGCGGGCGAGACATAGCGCAGTATTCCGGTGGAGGCGGCGATCATGATGACGTCGCTGGAGCCCTGCACCAGGGAGCGGAAGTGGTTCTCCTTCTGCGCCAGCTCCTGCGTGAGCGTGATGTTGTCCAGCAGCATGATGCCCTGGCGCAGCACGAGCGCGAGGACGACGGTGCAGCCGGTGAACAGCACGACGCGGTCGATCTCGCGGCCGTCCAGGGAGTTGTAGAGGATGCCCAGGGTGCACACGGCGGCGGCCAGGTACGGCGTCAGCGCCGTCAGCGAGCCCGCGATGGGGCGGCTGGGGTGGGTGGCGCGCGCCTCGGCCTCCCGCGCGGTGGCCAGCGGCTCCGGCTCGGCCTCGTGCTGCGCGTCCCGGGACTCGCGCCTGGCGACCCAGGGCGCGTAGGCGAGCAGCAGCGAGCCGGCGAACCAGCCGGCGTCCAGGATCTGCCCCGAGGCGTAGCGCTCACGCAGCATCGGCGAGGTGAACAGCGCGTCGCACAGCACGGTCAGCGCGAGGGCGCCGATGGCCGTGTTGATGGCGCTGCGGTGTGCCGAGGCCCGCCGGAAGTGCAGCACGAGCACCATGCTGACCAGCACGATGTCCAGCAGCGGGTAGGCGAGGTTGAGCGCCGCCCTGGCCACCGAGTCGCCCTGCCAGTAGGCGGTGTGGGCGAGCGCGAGGGACCAGGACAAGGTGAGCAGCGAGCCGCCGATCAGCCAGGCGTCGAGGCTGAGGCAGGCCCAGCCGGCACGGGTGACCGGGCGCTTGGCGAGCACCAGCAGGCCGACGATGGCCGGGGGTGCGAACAGCAGGAAGCAGAAGTCGGCCATCGAGGGCCGGGGTACCAGCTCCCCGAGCACCAGTTCGTACCAGCCCCACACGCCGTTGCCGAGCGCGGCCATCAGCGAGGAGATGCCGAACAGCACCCAGGCCGGGCGGCTGACGTCCCGCTGCCCGGACTCTCCCCTTTGACCCGCGCCCGCACGCAGGGTGCGCGCATACCACAGGCAGGAGCCGGCCGCGAGGAACGCGGCGGCGCTGAGCCCGAAGTCGCCCATGATCAGGGCGACGGTCCGCGAGCCCCAGCCGAGGGCCGAGCCGAGTGCGTAGGCGGCGCAGACGGCCGCGAGTGTCAACTGCGGTACGAGCCCCGCCCGTCCCGCGCCGTCGGAGCCCCCTCCGCGCGGCTCCGGCGTCGCGGTGCGGCTCCGACCGGTGCCCACAGGGCCCGCGGTGGCGGTGGTCGTCCAGTACCGGCCCCGCCTGGGGGCCGCTTCGTGGGTAGTCATCGCGCCACCCGTACGGACGGCGGCTTCTTGACGGTGCCGGGCCGCCCGGCCCTGCGGTCCGCCGCCGAACGCGGGGGCCGCGTACGGCTGTTGAGGTGTCGGCTTGCGCGGTCCCTGTGCCGCGCGCGGCAGTTCGTCCGTTGATCGTGCATTCGCCCGTCGCCCCCCTCGTGTCCGGGTTTCGCCCCCCGATCGGGACGATACACCAGGTTCGTCACTCAGGGACATAGTCCCAATACAGACGGTAACGACAAGAGGGGGCTCCGGTACAGGGTGCAGTCGTACGCCTCCGTAGCGTGGCTTCTGACGGCCCGGGAGGGTTTACGAGGGCTACGCCACGGCCACCGTGTTCTCCAGCTCCTCACCGGCCGCCCAGCGCCTCAGTTGCTCGCCGAGCAACCTCCTGGCACGGGGGTAGAAGGCGGAGGTGATCCCTCCGAGGTGCGGGGTGATCAGCACACCGGGCGCCCGCCACAGCGGATGATCCCGGGGCAGCGGTTCGGGATCCGTCACATCGAGCGCCGCGCGAAGCCGCCCCGGAACGCCGTCCTCCGCGCCGGGCGCGGATGCCGGAGTGCCGACCTCCGCCAGCAGCGCCTTGGTGTCCACCACTCCCCCGCGCGCGACGTTGACCAGCAGCGCTCCGTCCTTCATCCGGGCGAGGAAGTCCGCGTCGACGAGTCCGCGGGACTCCTCGGTGAGCGGGGTCGCGAGGATCACCACGTCGGCGAGCGGCAGCAGTTGACCGAGATCACTCAGGGGATGTACGGGGCCGAGCGGCGCCGCCCTCCCGGAGCGCGCGACGCGGTGCACGGCGGCCACCTCGAAGGGCAGCAGCCGCTTCTCCACGGCCTCCCCGATGGCGCCGTAGCCGACGATCAGCACGGTGCGGTCGGCGAGGGCCGGCATGAAGTCCGGCTGCCACTCTCCGCGATCCTGTGCGCGGACGGATTCCGGGAGGTGACGCAGGGATGCGAGGGTGAGCGCCAGGGCGAGTTCGGCGGTGCTCGCGTCGTGCACACCACGGGCGTTGCACACGCGTGTCCCGGCGGGGAGGCGCGGGATGGCGGGGAGGATGTGATCAATGCCCGCGGTGAGGGTCTGCACGACCCGCACCTGCGTCATCCGGGCGAGCGGCCGTACGGCGATCTCAGCACCCTTGTAATAGGGAACGACGTAGAAAGCACAGTCGGCCGGGTCCGCCGGGAAATCCTCCCCTCCGTCCCAGTAGCGGTACGTCAGGGAGTCCGGAAGCCCCTCGACGGAGTCGGGTGGAAGCGGAAGCCAGATCTCGGTCGCGGAAGCCATGGGGAGAGACTAGGCGGGGTTACCGCCCCACCGGGAGCCGGGGGGAAAGCCGGTTCGGGGTCGTGACCCGTGTGACGAGAAGATATGTGTGGGACACCGGAGGCAACCGTTAGTTTGGAGGCCGTTCGGGAGGGAGCAAGGAGCCAGGTGGAGCGCAGGACGATCGGTGCGGCAGCCCTCGGCGTGGGCGCCGTGGGCCTCGGCTGTATGCCGATGAACTGGGCCTACTCCACCTCGCAGCAGCGCGGAGAGGTATCGCTGCGCACCGTGAACGCCGCCCTCGACCGCGGGATGTCCCTGCTGGACACGGCCGATATGTACGGCCCCTTCACCAACGAACTGCTGGTCGGGCGGGTACTCAAGGAGCGCCGTGCCGACGCCTTCGTCTCCACCAAGTGCGGGCTGCTCGTGGGCGAGCAGCACATCGTGGCCAACGGCCGCCCCAGCTACGTGAAACGTGCCTGCGACGCCTCGTTGCGCCGGCTCCAGACCGACGTGATCGACCTGTACCAGCTGCACCGCGCCGACCCCGAGGTCCCGGTGGAGGAAACCTGGGGTGCGATGGCGGAGTTGGTGACGGCGGGAAAGGTGCGGGCGCTGGGCTTCTGCGCCGTTGGCGCCCGCGCGGACAGGCGCGCGGGAACCCGCATCCACGAGGCGACCATACGGCAGCTCGAACGGGTGCAGCAGGTCTTCCCCGTGAGCGGTGTGCAGGCCGAACTGTCCGTGTGGTCACGGGAGGCGCTGGAGACGCTGCTGCCGTGGTGCGACGCGCGCGGGGTGGGCTTCCTCGCGGCGATGCCGCTGGGCAACGGCTATCTGACCGGGGAGCTGACCACGGGGCGCGGCTTCGAACCGGACGACGTGCGCGCGCGGCATCCGCGGTTCACGGCCGAGATGATGGCCGCCAACCAGCCCATCGTCGCCGGATTGCGCCGGGTTGCCCGCCGTCACGGAAACGCGACACCCGCCCAGGTCGCCCTCGCCTGGCTGCTGGCCCAGGGGTGCCATGTGATCCCCGTACCGGGCACGAAGAAGCCGCACTGGGCCCTGGAGAACGCGGGCGCCCCGGACCTCGTGCTCACCGCCGAGGACCTGGTGGAGATCGGCGCCCTGCCGGTGGCGCGCGGCTCCTGGGACTGAGACCCGCGCGGCGGCACCGCGCGGTGTGGTCCCCTATGGACACTCGGACCCTCCGCGGGGAGGGCCCTGTTCCAGGACGAGTGCGCTGCCGAGGACCGAGGAGAGCGGAACGTGCGACGAACGACGGGTGTGAGCGTGGGCGTTGCCTTCACGGCCTTCGCGATGCTGCTTGCCGCCGGGTGCTCCGGCGAGGACGGGGGCGGTGGCGAGGAGCCGGGCGGGCGGGACAGTTCCTCGGACGCGTCCGCGGATCCCAGCGCCTCGGCGGCCCCCGCCAAGGGCTCGGTCAAGGTCGTCAAGACGCTCACCACCGGGCTCAAGTCCCCCTGGGGCCTGGCCGCGCTCCAGGACGGGGACCTGTTGGTGTCCTCGCGGGACAGCGGGCAGATCCTGCGGGTGGACGGCAAGAGCGGGAAGAAGACCAAGGTGGGCACCGTCCCCGGCGTCGCGGCGGCCGGTGAGGGCGGGCTGATGGGCCTGGCAGTGCCGTCCGACGACCCGAAGATGGTGTACGCCTACTTCACCACCGAGTCGGACAACCGCATCGTGCGCATGGTCTACGACGAGAAGAAGGAGCCGGGCAACCAGCTCGGCGCCCCGGACACCCTGCTCAAGGGCATCCCCAAGGGCACCATCCACAACGGCGGCCGGATCGCCTTCGGCCCGGACGAGATGCTCTACG
The DNA here is from genome assembly GCF_035917675.1 of Streptomyces sp. NBC_01775. NCBI lineage: Bacteria > Bacillati > Actinomycetota > Actinomycetes > Kitasatosporales > Streptomycetaceae > Streptomyces > Streptomyces sp. NBC_01775. The sequence goes on from NZ_CP109104.1 coordinate 2,826,381, forward strand.
CCGGCACCGGTGAGTCCGGGGAGGGCGGCCTCTCCCAGGACAAGAAGTCGCTCGGCGGCAAGATCCTGCGGATGACGCCCGACGGTGACCCTCCCGGCCAGGGCAACCCCGAGTCCGACTCGGTCGTCTACTCCTACGGGCACCGCAACGTCCAGGGGCTGGCCTGGGACCGGGACAAGAGGCTGTGGGCCTCCGAGTTCGGCCAGGACACCTGGGACGAGCTGAACCTCATCGAGCCGGGCAAGAACTACGGCTGGCCCGACGCCGAGGGCAAGGCCGGCAAGAAGGGCTTCCAGGACCCTGCCGAGCAGTGGCGGCCCGCCGACTCCTCACCCAGCGGCGCGGCCGTCGTCAAGGGCTCGGTCTGGATGGCCGGGCTGCGCGGCGAGCGGCTGTGGCGCATTCCCCTCAAGGGCGCGGAACCCGCGGCCAAGCCCCAGGCGTTCCTGAAGGGGAAGTACGGACGTCTTCGTACAGTCGTGCCCGATCACAGCGGTGGCGGGGACGGCCTGTGGCTCGTCACCAGCGAGACGGACGGGCGGGGATCGCCCCAGAAGGGGGATGACCGCATCCTCCGGCTCAAGGTGAGCTGAGCTTGAGGGGAGCTGAGGGGGCCATATGTTCAACCTGATCGACGAGCTGTTCTCGCCGAGCCGCAAGCACAGCGAGGACGAGCGGCAGCGGCTGGAGCACACCCGCTTCGAGGCCGGAAGCCCAGACCCGGGCAAAGGCCCGATAGACCTCGCCTCCGGCCGGGTCACCGTCCGCCCGCCCGAGCAGCGGAAGGGCTGACCAGCGGCAGCCGGGAGGCCCGCTTGCCCGCCTCACCGCGGGCCGGTACGGATGAGGCCCATCGCGGTGCCGCTGCCGCACGAGGCGATGCGGGCGCCGGGGACGCCCAGCTCGGCCCGGACGCCGGAGAGTGCACGGACGCCGGAGAGTGCACGGCCTGACGTCTCCGCCGCCTCGGCGGCGGGCAGCGGTAGGCCGGGCGGCAGCCTGGCCGGCCCGGCCTCGCGGCCCTCCTCCGCCGCCGCCGGCACGGCGGGAGCGCCGCGCGGCGCGGGGGTGAAGGAGGCGCGAGCGGCGGGCCGTCGGCGCCCCGTCCGGGACAACCACCGGGTCCCACATGGGCCATGGGCGTTGGCGGCAGGGGCCCGGCCCACTCCAGCGGCCGTCTTGCCGCCCGCCTCTGCCGGGTCGCGGTCCCGGGCGGGGAGCCGCCTTCGTGCCGTACGCCACCCGCCGGAGGCCCGACTTGCCGAGCCCCGGCCGAGCCCTGCCTTTACTGGCCGGCTCCCGCACCGGCGCCCGCACCGCCGGTCGCGGGGACCTCGGGCTGCGCGGCGAACAGGTCGAAGTACATGCCACCGGCGACTATCAGGCCGATGATCCCGAGGACGACACCGCCCAGGCCGACGGCCTTCATCCACGGCTTGGCGCCCACGCGCCCGTTGAGCATCGCCAGCAGGATCCCGCCGACGACGACGGCGAGGACCGCGAAGATTCCGTTGACCACGGCAGCGGCGTGCCAGGGCGCGCCGTAGAGCGAGTTGACCTGTTCGGTGGCCGAGCCGCCGGAGCCCTGGGCGCCGCTGGAGATCTGGCCGATGAGCTGCTTGCGCTCGCGGAGCATCTCCCCGAAGGAGGTGCCGGTCAGCGAGGCCAGGCCGAGGCCCGCGCTGACGACTGCGGCTGCGCCCGCGCCCCAGCCCCCGCCGGAGGCCCGCTCCCGCGCCTCGGCCGCGTCGAGCTCGGCCTCGTGGTCCGCGTCCTCGTCGTCGGCGAGGTCGTCAGCGGCATCGTCGTCCCGAGGGCCGACGGCGTCCCTGGGCTCCTCGGACGCCTCGTCGCGGTCCTTCTTCTCCCCGCCCTTGCGCAGGGCCCCGGCGGTGTCCCGGTCCTCGGCCGCGGACTTCGCTCCGGTGGTCTCCTCCGGTGCGCTCTCGTCCGTCGCGGGGGTCTTGTCAGTCGTGGTCTTCGTGCTTTCGGTAGCCATAGGCGGTCACGGTAGGTGTCGTTTCTGAGAGACCGATGAGAAATTCTGTGCGCTGCGTGGACAGAGGGACGTCTCAGGCCACCGGGGCCGTCGGGGACTCGGCGACGGCCGGGACCCCGGGTACCTCGGGCGCCTCGGGGACCTTCGAGATCTCGGGGACCTTCGGGACCTCCGGGGCATGCGGTGCCTTGGGGGCGGTCGCCGTCGGATCGACGATGCCCGGCTCGATGCTGATGCGCGGAAGCCGGCGCTCCAGCCAGCCCGGCAGCCACCAGTTGGCACCGCCCAGCACATGCATCAGCGCGGGCACCAGCAGGGTACGCAGCACGAAGGCGTCCAGCGCGACGGCGGCGGCCAGCGCGATGCCGAACATGGCGATCATCCGGTCTCCGCTGAACACGAAGGCACCGAAGACCGCGATCATGATGACGGCGGCGGAGTTGATCACCCGGCTGGTCTCGGACAGGCCGACGCGGACGGAGCGTCTGTTGTCGCCGGTCAGCCGCCATTCCTCGTACATCCGGCTGACGAGGAAGACCTGGTAGTCCATGGAGAGCCCGAACAGGACGGACACCATGATCACGGGCAGGAAGGGTTCGACGGGGCCCGCGCTGCCCAGGCCCAGCGCTTCGCTGCCCCAGCCCCACTGGAAGACGGCGACGACGACGCCGAAGGCGGCGGCGACCGCGGCGATGTTCATGGCCGCCGCCTTGAGAGGAATACCGATGCTGCGGAAGGCCAGCAGGAGCAGCACACAGCCCAGGCCGACGACGGCGCCGACGAAGAGCGGGAGCTTGCCAATGATGATCTTGGCGAAGTCGTCGTAGCCCGCCGTGACGCCGCCGACCCGCACCTGGAGCGTGGAGCCTTCTTCGGCCTTGGGCAGCACCTCGCCGCGCAGCGTGTCGACCAGGTCGGAGGTGGCCTGGGACTGGGGCGAGGTGTCGGGCACGACGGTGATCACGCCGGTGTCCCCGCTGCCGTTGAACTCCGGCCCGCTGACCTGGGCTATGCCCGGGGTGCGGCGCAGGTCGTCGGGCAGGTGATCGAAGGCGAGCTTGTCCCCGGCGCCGTCCAGTTCGCCCACGAGGGTCAGCGGCCCGTTGCTGCCGGGCCCGAAGCCGTCGGCCAGCAGGTCGTACGCCTTGCGGGTGGTGCTGGTCGCGGAGTTGTTGCCCTGGTCGGAGGTGCCCAGATGGAGGCCGAGGGTGGGCAGCGCGAGGACGGCCATGAGCACGGCGGCCACCGCGCCCAGCACCTTGGGATGGCGCTCGACGAAGGCCGCCCAGCGCATGGCGAAGCCGGTGGGCCGGTCGGGGCTCGGCCCGTTCGCCACCAGCCGCCGGCGCTCGCGCCGCCCCAGCGCCCTCATCCCGAGCAGGCCGAGCAGCGCGGGCAGCAGCGTGACGGAGGCGGCGACGCTGAGGACGACGGTAAGAGAGGCGGCGAGCGCGACCCCGTTGAGGAAGCTGAGCCGCAGGATGAGCATGCCCAGCAGCGCGATGCACACGGTGGCCCCCGCGAAGATCACCGCCCGGCCGGAGGTGGTCACGGCATTGAGCGCCGCCTCGCGCACGGGCAGCCCGGCGCGCAGTCCTCTGCGGTGACGCGTGACGATGAACAGCGCGTAGTCGATGCCGACGCCGAGGCCGATGAGCATGCCCAGCATGGGCGCGAAGTCGGCGACGGTCATGATGTGGCTGAGCAGCCCGATGCCCGCGGCGGCCGTGCCGACGGCGACGACGGCTGTGATCAGCGGGAGGAGCGTCGCGCAGAGCGAGCCGAAGGCCAGATAGAGCACGACCGCCGCCGCGGCCAGCCCGATGATCTCGGCCAGGTGTGCCTTGGGGGTCTCGGTGACGGAAATGCCGGAGCCGCCGGCCTCGACCTGGAGCCCGTCGCCCGCCGCCCTCTTCGCCGTGTCCACGACGCGCTGGACCTGCTTCTCGTCCAGCTCCTCGGCGGGCTTGCCGAAGGTGAGGCTCGCGTACGCGGTGTGGCCGTCCTGGCTGATCCGCTCGCCGCCGTCGGCACCGTAGGGGGACTGCACGGAGCCGACGCCCGGCAGGTTCTCGACCTCGCGCAGGGTCTCGGCCATCCGGTCCCGCACGGCCGAGGCGCGCACGCTCCCCTTGTCGGTGTGCCACACCAGGGTGTCGTCGTCGCCGCTCCGGTCCGGGAAGGCGGACTCCAGCCGCTGGGCGGCCTTGCCCGACTCGGTGCCCGGGGCCTCGTAGTCGTTGGAGTAGGAACTGCCGGCGAGGGCCGAGGCCGTCACGGCTCCGGCGAGTGCGGTCAGCCAGAGCAGCAGAACGAGTACGCGGCGCTTCAGACACCAGCGGGCAAGAGCTGTCACGGGCGGTCGCCTGCTTCCCGGGTCGTGCGCTAGCTCTGCCGGGATGCGGGCCGTGCTGTGCGCGTGACGGGCTTGTGTGGGGCTGTGGAACTGTGTGGCTTGTGTGGCTCGTGTGGCTGTCGCGGACGCAAGGGGAGCCGAAGCGGTGCCGAGTAGTCCGGTTCGGAGCAGAGTGCCACTCCGGAGAGATCCTTTGACGTCTTTGTGGCGTTACACACAAACGTCCCCCGGAGGACGTCGTCCCGGTGAGCCGCGGCCCCTGTCCGCCAGGCCGTAGTACGTAGTACACCCGTGTGCCACGTCGGTACGGGGCGTGACCCGTGTCGGCGCGCAGATGGTGACGACCCGCTGTTGGGGTTCTCCGAGCCACCATTCCCGGTGCCGATTCAAGGGCGATTCCCAGAAGCTTCCCGACCGCTTTCCAAATGGCCCCGACGGCCAATGCGGTCCCCCGGCTGGTGTGTGCAGCCCCCGTCCGAGAAGAGGGTTTCTCGAGGCCCTCGGAGCGCGCAGGTGGGCCAACACCTTCGCCCCGGCACCTCGTTCTCAGGTCGCGCGACCAGCGCAGCCCCTCCGACCTGGGAGAACCATGCACAAGCGCACCCTGTCGACGGCCGTTCTCACCCTGGTGCTCTCCGCGAGCGCGCTGACCGCGGGCGCGGGCACCGCGGCGGCGGCGTCGCCTGGTGCCGGCACCGGCACCGGCACCGGCACCGGCACGAACACGGGCACAAGCGCGGACGCCACCGTCCGGCAGCAGGCGGACCAGATCATGAACCTCAGCTACGAGGAGTTCGCGCGGACCCCGCGCACCACCCCGTTCAACTGGACGACCGACGGCTGCTCCGTCCCCGGCCCCTTCGCCCCCTACCGCCAGGTCTTCCACCTGGCCTGCACCCAGCACGACTTCGGATACCGCAACTACGGCGGCAACCACGAGCTGAAGCTCAGCCCCACCCGCGAGACCAAGAACTGGATTGACGGCCGCTTCCGCACCGAACTGATCCGCACCTGCGAGAACACCTACAAGACCCCGCTCAGGCACCAGAGCTGTCTGGCGGCGGCCGACGCGTACTACTTCGGGGTCAACACGACCCCCACGGCCGACCGGGCGTTCTTCTGAGCCGACCGTTGTCTGAGCCCTCCCGCGCAGCTCTCCGCGAGGGATCCTGCGCTCAGCGAGGTCCTGCGCTCACCGAGGACTTGGCATCCCGCAGAAGTCCAGCGAACCTGCTCCCCGGAGGCGGGGCGGCCCGGGGCCTCCGGGAGCGGTGCACCGGTCTCCAGCAGCGCGGAGCGGGGCCCAGCATCACGACCCGAGCTGTCCTCCCTCCAACGGGGCGAGGACACTCGGCACGAGCCGGGCTCCCGTCACCGGGTCACCCACACCCACAAGGGCGGTCCTGACGCGCCGGAAGCGTGCGAACCGTTTATGCGAGGCGCCGATGCCTCGCGGAACAGGACGTACAGGCGCCGCTCGCCGATGCTCAGCGCGGGGACGACTCCCCTGGAACGAGCTCGCCGACCCCCGCGTCGGCGGAGGCGAGCCCCCGGGCCCACCCGACATCAGAGCAACGTTCGGTCCACAGGCGGGGCCTGGTGACTCGTTCGGTGGTGGGCTGGGAGGGGTCCAGACCTCGCATCACTCGTCGCCCTCGTGTGAGAAGCGAAGCTCTGAAAGACTTCGCTCAGCGCCGCGTAGCGAGTCGATCATTTCTGGCACATCATAGTAGGGAAGAACACATCCCGGCCGGTAAAGCGACAGGGCTTCTTCGAGTTCCTCCGTTGCAGCGGATTCCGGAAAGTATTCGTGTAGGAGTCGTTCGATCCGATTCACCGCCGACAAAGACTGGTCTTGCCCGGACAGGAATCCCTGAACCAGCAGGAGGATTTCCACTCCAGGTTTCACGAGATGTTCACCCCCTTGGGGATCACAACGGTTACGGCATGATTCGGGTGAATGGAACTGATCACGACGAACGGCTTTCCAGGTAGATCCATGGAACGCGCCTGAATCGTTCGGCGGAGTACACACAGGACGACCGAACCCCTACTTTTTGCGATCCGGAAATTGAAAGAAGAGATTGGCGTGGCATTGAATATAGAACTGGATCGAGACATCGAAGAAAGGTGGCGATCGGAATGAAATTAGACATATAGTGGAGCAAAGTGTCAAAGTATCCCCAATTAAGGCACTCCAGGTGGATAACCCTGATCTCGCAGTTCGAACAGCGATCAGAAAAGGCGTCGCGGAGCCACGCCCCGAATGCCACACCCGTGTCTATCTATCCACTGGCTAGCGACGAAATATCACTGGCAGGAATCCTGTACGAATCAGCCAGAAACCTATCGAAGATGACAACCAGGGAATCTGGCATGTACCTGATTCCTGAAGTCGTGGAGTCATCTGACTCCCCCAACGCGATCACGATACTTTCTGAATTCGCGAAGTCGACACGGAAGGACCAAGGCATCTCCGGCGTCCCCTCATTGGGCACATGCCATGCGATCCCTGCCCCGGTGACTGACTGACCAAGGAACCGCGCCCACTCGCTGCGTTCGGTCACCTCGACCGCGCACTCAGCAGCTCGGCGGCTACTGTCATCTTCTTCTCGCAACTCGACTGCCAGGCCCTCTTTGAGTCCGTCCATCGCCCAGGAAAAAGCCAATACAATTCCGGCTTCCATGACCAACTCCACGGCCATGTCCACCTCATGCACCACGTCGGTTCTGTGCCCCTCGGGCCACCCCTCTCCATGAGGGACTACGTACCGCACTTCGGTGAGATAGGTGCGCGAGGCCCGATTCAACAACGCGCTGAACTCAGCCTCGTGCCGTCGATGTTCGGACCAGGGTTGCAGCACAATCATCGCTAATACCTACCAAAGTACTGAAAATCGCCGTTTGAATCGAAAGTTGCACCGAATCCTCTACCCCCCGACGGATCCGGCATAACGTACCGTGTTCCACCTGCGAAGTTCCCCGAAGTCACTGGGACTTGCACTGAACGGGAATTCGTGAGGATGTCATCCAAAAGGTCCTGCCCCGCAGAGTCCAGTTCTTTCCCCGGCACGGTCGCCAGGTCTCCCCGGGCCATGTGCTTTTGGTACTCGCGCCCCGCATGGGTCCGCTTCCCCTTGGCCGGCCGCTGACCGCTCTGCGACATGCCATCCAGGCACTTCGCCAGCCCTAGAGGGTCGACCCACGCCAACGGGTTGTTCACATAGCTGTGCTGATTCGGCGCCGCTTCCAGTCCCAACGGGTCCGGCGTCAGATAGCGCGCCGTCGCCGGGTCGTAGTAGCGGAAGTAGTTGTAGTTGAGGCCCGTTTCGGGGTCGGCGTACTGGCCGGGGAAGCGGAGGGGGCAAGCAGGGCCCGGGGGGTCGTGGGGGGCGGGTAGGGGGGTGCCCCAGAGGGTGGTGCGGGGGTGCCACGCCACATGGCCGTCCGGGGTGACCAGTTCGGTGGGGGTACCGGTGAGGTCGGTGAGGACCGCGTGGAAGAGAGGGGTGGTGGCGGTGGGGTTCTTGAGTTTTGTGAGGAGCGATTCGTCCTTGGAGCGGACGAGAGGGGTGTGGTCGGTCTGGCACAACGGGCGGTGCGTGCCTGGGGCGTAGTCCCAGGTGGTGGTGTTGCCCTCGGCCGTCGTCTGTTCCGCCAGCCGTGTGCCGTCCCAGGCGAAGGTCAGGCCGCTGCTGTCGGGCCCCGTCTTGGAGGTGCGTCGGCCCATGGGGTCGTATGTGTACGTCCATGTGCCGTGCGGCGTCGTCGCGTGGGTGAGGCGGTCCTCGGCGTTCCAGGTGTAGGTCCAGGTGCGGGTCTGGCCGTTGAGGAGGCGGCGGCACGTGGAGGTGCGGCGGCCCGCCGCGTCGTACGCGTATGTGGTGCGTCCCGCGCGGTGCACAAGAGTGCCTGCTATGTCGCGGTCGCCCGCTGACTCGTGCGCGGGGGCGTCGGCGGAGGTCACGTTGCCCGCTGTGTCGTAGGCGTAGGTCTCGCGCCAGCCGTGGGCGCGGACGCCGGTGACGCGGCCTACGGGGTCGAGGTCGAAGCGGCGGGTACCGGTGGCCAGTTCGGTGATCTCTGTGAGGTGGCCGTCAGGGCGGTAGGTGTACGTGCGGTGCTGGAGGAGTGCGGAGCCACCGCCCGCGCGTGCGGCCTGGATCGTGAGGCGGTCGGCGTCGTCCCACGTCTGTGACAGGACGACGTCGCCGCAGCGGCGTTCGGTCTCTCGGCTCGCCGCGTCGTGCGTGAAGGTCAGGGCGCCGTGGTCGGTGGCCAGCTCCAGCGGGCGGCCTTCGGCGTCGTAGGTCCAGGTGGAGGTCAGACCGGAGGGCGTGGTGCGGCGGGTGCGTCTGCCGAGTGCGTCGTAGGCGTACGACGTAGTCCTGCCGTTGACCGTCTCGGTGAGGACGCGGCCCAGCGCGTCGCGGGTGAGCGTGACCTCGCTGTCGGGGTTCGCCGCCCGTATGAGTTCGCCGGCCGTGTCGTAGGCGAGTGTGGTCTCCGCACCCGTGGAGGCGTCCTGTTGTGCGGTGACGCGGCCGAGCGGGTCGCGCGTGTAACTGAGGGTCTGCCCTGCGGCGTTGGTGCGGGCCAGCATCTGCCCCGCGGGGTCGAGCTCGTAGGTGAGCGTGGCGCCGTTGAAGTCGGTCTCCGCGACGAGGCGGCCGGCGGAGTCGTACTCATAACGCCAGTGCAGGCCCTGCGGGTTGGTGACGGTGGTCAGCCGCATCTCGGTGTCGTAACCGAAAGAGTACGTCGCGCCGTCCGCCTCGGTGCGGGTGGCGGGGACGTCGAAGGGGGCCGGAGTGTGGCGGGTGGTGTGGCCCGCGGGGTCGGTGTGGGTGAGGAGGTTGCCCTCCCCGTCCCACGTCCAGGTCTCGCGCCCGCCTTCCGCGTCCTCCCGCCACGACGGCATGCCCTCGGGCGTCCAGGCCATACGTGTCATGTGGCCGAGCGGGTCGGTGATCTCGCTGACGCGGCCGAAGGTATCCCGCACGACGCGTGTGGTGTGGTCAAGTGCGTCCGTCACGGCGGCCGGGAGCCCGGCCCGGTCGGGGGCGATGGCGCGGGTGTGACCGAGCGCGTCGGTGACGGCGGTCAGGTGGCCGCGCTCGTTGTACCGATAGACGGTCCTCGCCCCGGCAGGGTCCGTGGTGCGGGTGAGGTTGCCCAGTTCGTCGTAGGCGTGGTGCCACTGGCCGCCGCCCGGTTCGGTGACGGTGAGCGGCTGGCGCAGCTCGTTGTAGGTGGCTGACGCACACGAGCCGTCGGGCAGGGTCACGGAGGTGAGATTGCCGTCGGCGTCGTAGGCGTAGTGGGTGGTGCGGCCCAGTGGGTCGGCGACCGACAGGGGTTCGGTGCCGCGCTCGTTCCAGGCGGTGCGCGTGGTGTGGCCGAGCGGGTCGGTCTCGGCGACAACCTTGCCGTTGGCGTCGTAGCGGCACACCGTGCGCTGTCCCAGCGAGTCGGTGTATGTGGTGGTGCGTGCGGGATCGTCGTAGGCGAAGGTGCCGTCGTAGATCCCGTCGACGCCCCGGGTACGGACGACGCGACCCACCGCGTCGTACTCATAGCGGAACCACACGCCGTTGCGGTCCTGCCACACGAGCATCCGGCCGGCGTCGTCGTAGGTGAAGCGCAGGGCCTTCCCGCTGGAGTTGACGACCTCGGCGAGGTTGCCCGCCGCGTCGTATCCGTAGCGCGCGACGAGCGTGCCGGGCCTGCCGGCCGGCCCGTCCTGGAGGGTGTAGGCAGACGGCTCCTCATCCAGCAGCCACAGCGCCGTCACACGCTGCCCCTCGCTCTCGACAGCGAGGTGGTAGCCGCCGGAGTGGCGTATCGCCGTAGGCACGCCGTCCGCGTTCCGGTCCACCTCGATACGGGCGCCGTTGCGGTCCTGCCAGGACTCGACGGGAAGTCGTACGGTCGTGTCGTCCTGGGTGGGGCCCGGGTGCGCGAAGGTGCGCACGATGCCGGTGTCCGGGTCGGTGACCGTCATGACCCCGTCCGGCTTGCCGTCCCACTCCAGCGGCCAGCGCGGGCCTCTCTCCGGCAGGACGGGAGCGTCCGGCTCCGGCACCGGGTAGACAAGTCGCATGCCGTCCGCTGCCGCGAAGACCACGCCCTCCGCGTCGAGCTGGACCTGCTCGTCGAGCGTGGACGTCCACGTCGGTCCGAAGCACACACCCGCGCGATACGAGGAAAGGTGCGTACGGGAGAACGTGAACGGGAGAGACGCGGGCAGCGAAAGGTCGGTCTGCTCCATCAGCATCGCGCCGGTCGCGACGTCGACCGGCTCCCCCTTGACCGGCGTCTCCTTGAACGACCGTGCGCTCGCGGGAATCAGGTCGTCCCGCAGCGAGGAGGGCCGCCGCAGCATCGGCGGCCTGGCCGCGGCGTTCACTGCGGCGAACGGGCCCATGGCGGCGCCGAACAGCGAGCCGGTCTTGGCTGCCTTGCTGACCTCATCCAGGCTGACGCCGTCCTGATTGCCCGCCAGTATCCGCATGGGCTGTGCGACAGCCAGGTCGAGGGCGGCGCTCTCCACTCCGGCGAACGCATAGCCCGCCAGCACACCGGCGACGATCCGGGCCGCGGTGGCGGATATGGACACGCGCAGCGTGGCACCGAGAGCGATGATGCTGCGCGCGGCAGCGGTTGCGGCGAGGTCCGAGGCGCCGAGGGTGGGACCTGTCAGAAGGATGCCGCCGACGATGACCGAGGCGCTGATGCTGATCTCGGTCCACAACTGGGACATCGCCGTGTCGATCTCATCGGCGAGTTCGTCCAGCCCTTTGGCCATGGAGCGCGCGGACTTGGGGAGATCACGCAGCCATCCCTTGTCGCCCTCGCCGACATAGCGGGACCAGAACTTCTCGAACGCGTCGATGGCCTTACCGCTGTTGACGTCGATGATCGAGCGCGCGGAATGGTTCGTCGCAACCTTGACGTCATCGACGGTCTCGGCGAAGGCCCGCCACGCCTTGGCGGCCTCGCGGAGCTGGTCGGGGTCACCGTCGGGCCAGGTGAGGCCGATCTTCTCCAGGATCGACCGCGCCTCGTCCTCGATGCTCACTTGCCGCCGCCCTTGGCCCCGCCGTCGCTGTGCTGATTCGAGATCTTGGTGAAGATGCCCTCGATCAGATCCTCGTTGTCGACGTGGCCGTCCTTCATGTCGTCGATCGCCTCGTGAATGCTGACGAGGCCGAGCACGAGCACGCCCGTGGTGCTCTCGATGGATTTCTGGTTCTTCTGGTACTTCTTCTCGAACTTCGCACCCGCCTCGTCCTCGCCCCAGGGCTTGCCCAGACCGTCCAGAGTGGTGACGAGGGTGGTGAGAGCGCGGCTGAGCTTCTTGCTCTGCTCGCCGAACACGGGCGCCGCCAGCTTGAGTTCGGGCACACCGATCCCCAGGACCGATCCGCCCTTCCCCGCACCGGCCCCGTAATCAGACGTGGTGTCATGATTGAGACGCATATGCGTGGAGTCGTCGGGGCGGGCCATGAGGACCTCCTGGGGCGCTCGTTCGCAGTCGGCGGTCTGCGTGCGTGCGCTCTGTGTGCTGCGGTCTGCGTACGTACGGTCTGGGCGGTCTCGACGTCCCCGAACGTCGATCTCCCCTCCTCGCATATTCGAACTTCCGTATGCGGGAACGCCTGAGTGTAGTCATTCCGTCACTCCGGCAACAAACGTGTCCCACGCACTTTTCGCGACGCGACATGGCTCGCCACAGCGGGGCACGCCCACGCATCGGCGCCTCGTCAGCCCCGGACCGCGCGCCGCACCGTCAGCTTTTCCGTCGCCGGGACGCGCAGGGCGGGGCCCTCGTCCAGGGTGAGGACGATGGCGAGGGCGCCCGTGGCGAAGCGCTCGCCTCGCACGCCGCGCACCGTGTGCCACGCACCGCGAGCGTGTACGTGGTGGCCCGCGCACACGGTGACGGCCGAGGCTGTGACCTCGCCATCGTGGGCGGGGGCGCGTAGTTCGGCCCACACGGTTTTGCCCACGCCGCCCGGTCGGCGTTCCGTGCCCCATTGGTAGGCGAGCGCCTCCACGAGCAGCAGCCCGTACCCGCCCTCGTCGCCGGGCGCCGGCACTCTTGGCGCGGGGCGCCCCTCGCCCGCGTCGCCGACCTCCAGTCGTACGGCCGCCTCGTCCGGCCGTACCACCCGGACGGCGACCTGCCGGTCGCTCGGCGCGGGCGCCCGCACCGCGTTGGTCACCAGCTCCGACACGACCAGCTCCGCGTCCTCCGTCACCCCGGCGTCCACCTCCCACGCGGTGAGCACCGCCCGCACGAGGGCTCGCGCCCTCGCCACGCTTTGCCTGCCCCGGGGCAGGCGGCAGCTCGCCTCGTACGGCTCTCGGAGCTGGTCGTGCTGGGACATGGCGGCTCCCTGATGGGTGGGCGCGGGGTGAACTCTCCGCTGCGCGGGCTTGTTCGCCCTGCGCACCGTCACAGAGTGCCGACGAATCCGAACCGTGTGCAACGTTACTTCGAGGATTGCTACATGAATCACCCGATCGTGGTTCCTTGTTACGTCACCCAACCGCCCCTGGTACAAGGGTCGTTATGACTACGAGGAGCAGTACCGTCCGTCCGTCGACCGTTCTCGGGCGCCAGCTCGGCGACGAGCTGCGCAGGCTTCGCGAGGCAGCGGGGAAGTCCACCGCTGACGCGGCAGAAGCCGCCGACTGCACGAAGGCGAAGATCAGCCGCATCGAGAACGGGCGCGTTCCCGTGCGGCTGCCGGACCTCGATGCGCTGCTCCACGCATACGGCGTGAAGGAATCGACCTTGCGCGAACGGCTCACGTCCCTCGCCCGCAGGGCCAACCGGCGCCGTCGCGAAGGCTGGTGGAACCAGTACGGCTCGGTCCTGGAGGACACGTACCGCGACTACATCACTCTCGAAGCCATCGCGGACTCGGTCCGCACGTTCCAGGCTCAGCTTGTGCCGGGGCTCCTTCAGACCGCCGACTACGCCCGCGCGGTCGCTGTCGCCTCCCAGCACTGGCAGGAGGCCGACGAGATCGAGCAGTTCGTCACCACCCGGCTCACCCGTCAGGAACGTCTGACGGACGAACCGTCCCTCCGAGTCTGGGCCGTTCTCTCGGAAGCGGTGCTGATGCAACAGGTCGGTGGCCCGACCGTCATGCGGGACCAGTTGGCGCACCTCGCCTCGATGGCGGAGCTGCCGAACGTCACGGTGCAGGTCCTGCCGTTCGACCGTGGAGCGCATCCGAGTATGTTCGGGCCGTACGTGGTACTGGGATTTCCACAAGAGGCAGCACTGAATGTGGTGTTGACGGACAACCCGACCGGCTCCATGTGGCTGGAGCAGGAGCATGAAGTCGTGCGATACAGCGATCTGTTCGACTCCGCACGCACCGGTTCGCTGTCCCCGGTGGAGTCCTGTGCCCTCATCAAGCGCAGGGCCAAGGAGCACAGAACATCATGACCAACGCACGCCACGACCACACCGACCTCACAGCCGCGTCATGGCGGACGAGCACCTATAGCGGCGGGAACAACGAGTGCGTGGAGGTCGCCATCAACCTCCCCCACAGCGTCCCCGTCCGCGACACCAAGAACAAAGGTGCGGGCCCCATCCTGCGGATTGCGCACGGCAGTTGGGCGGCGTTCCTGGCGGGCCTCAGATAGTGGTGGCGGGTGCCATGGAGAAACACGGGGCCGGCCGCGCGCAGCGCGTCGGCATCGGCGGGATGGCCATCGAGTCCAGCGGATTCTGTCCGCACCGCACCAGTTACGAGGACTTCCGCGTCACCCGTGGCGCGGACCTGCTGGGGCGCTACGCCTGGACGGGTCCGGCCGACCCGATGGCCGCCGACGTCGAGTGGGTGCCGCTGGTGCACGCGGTCGCGCTGCCCGGGGGGCCGGTCGAGCTGGAGACGTTCGGGCGGATCCGTGACGAACTCGTCGGCCGCATACGTGAGGCCGGCCCCCTCGACGGGATCGTCTACGACATCCACGGCGCCATGAGCGTGTTCGGCCTCACCGACGCCGAGGCCGAACTGACCGCCGCCGTCCGGGAGGCGGCCGGGCCCGACACCCTGATCTCCGCGGCGATGGACCCGCACGGCAACGTCTCCCACGAGTTCGCCCGCCATCTCGACCTGCTCACCGCGCACCGCCTCGCCCCGCACGAGGACGCCTGGGAGACGCGGGAGCGCGCCGCGCGCAACCTCGTCGACCGCCTCACCAGCGGCGCGGGCCGCCCGCACCGCGCCTGGGTGCAGGTGCCGGTGCTGCTGCCCGGCGAGAAGACCAGCACCCGGCTGGAGCCCGCCAAGTCCCTCTACGGCTCGCTGGCCTCCGTCGAGGCGCTGGAGGGGATCACGGACGCGGCGGTCTGGGTGGGCTACGCCTGGGCGGACGAGCCGCGCTGCCGCGCCGCCGTGGTCGTCACCGGCGACGACGCCGAACTCGCCCTGGCCCAGGCCGCCATGCTGGCCCGTCGCTACTGGGAGGCGCGGCACGACTTCACCTTCGTCGGGCCCACCGGGCAGCTGGACGAGTGCGTCGCCAAGGCGGTCGCCGCCACGGCCCGCCCGTTCCTGATCAGCGACTCGGGCGACAACCCCACAGCGGGCGGCGCCGGCGACCTCGCGTACGCGCTCAGCCGGCTGCTGGCGCACGAGGACCTCGCCTCGGGCCGGGCGACGGCCCTGCACCCGGGCATCACCGATCCGGCCGCTGTCGACGCCTGCTTCGCGGCGGGCCGGGGCGCACGGGTCACCCTGCGCGTCGGCGGCCGAGTGAGCGCGGGTACGGGGCCGCACGCCGAGCCGTACGAGCTGACCGGCGAGGTGGTCTCGCTCCAAGTCCTCGACGGCTGCCGGGCGGCGGGCGTCCGGCGGGGCGGCGTCACAGCGGTCCTCACCGAGCGCCGCAAGCCGTTCCACACCCTGGCCGACTTCGGCGAACTGGACCCGCGCGCCTACGACCTGGTCGTCGTCAAGCTCGGCTACCTGGAGCCGGAGCTGTACGAGATGGCTGCCGGCTGGCTCCTCGCGCTGACCCCCGGCGGCGTCGACCAGGACCTGCCGCGCCTGGGCCATCACCGCGTCATCCGGCCTCTCTACCCCTTCGACGACGCGGACTTCACCGATCCGGAACTGGTGCCGGTGCTGTTGTGAAGGGTGCTGCTGTGAACGGTGCCGCCCCGGGGGATGCGGGCGGCGGCCACGCGGCCAGCGCCGGGTCGTCCAGCCCGGTGACGTACGCGTGCGCTCCCGGGCAGGTGGCGGGGGTACCGATCCCGATGACCGTCAACCCGGCGGAGGCCGCAGCGCGGATGCCCAGCGCGGTGTCCTCCACGGCGACCGCCTCGCCGGGCGGTACGCCGAGGGCCGCGCAGGCGGCGGCGTACACATCGGGCGCGGGCTTGGGACGCGCCACCTCGTCCCCGGCGACGGTGACCGGGACCAGCGCGGCCAGGCCGCCCTTGGCGAGCGTCTTGTCGAGCAGGGCGCGGAAGCTGTTGCTGGCGATGGCGACGGGGAGAACGGCGGCGGCGCGCCGTACGGCGTCCAGCGCCCCGGGCAGCGGACGCGCCGCCGTGCCGACGGCGGCGACCAGTTCGGCGTTCAGCTCCTCGCTCAGCGCGGGCGCGCTTCCGCCCAGTTCGCGGACGAGCACCTCGCCCGCGTCGTCCACCGCCACCCCGGTCAGCGCGGTGCGCAGCGCGTCGGGGCAGCGGCGGTCGCGGCGCGCGAACATCGCGTCGTAGGCCATGTCCGCGCACGGCAGGGTGTCCATGAGCGTGCCGTCGCAGTCGAAGACGACGGCACGGGGGCGCGGCAGCGCGGCGACGGGGACGGGGATGAGGGCGCTCACTTGGTGACCTCCCCCTCCACGGCGGGGGCGTCCACGGCGGGGGCGCCGCTCAGCAGCGCCGTCAGCCGGGCGACCTCTTCCGCGACCGCCTCGCGGCCCGGCGCGAGGTACTTGCGCGGATCGACCAGGTCGGGGCGTGCGTCCAGCGCTTCGCGCACGGCACGCGTGAAGCGGATGTTGAGGTGCGTCGACATGTTGATTTTCGTCATCCCGGCGGTGACGGCCTCGGCGAGATCCTCGTCGCTCACCCCGGACGAGCCGTGCAGCACCAGCGGTACGTCCAGCGCGGCGCGCAGCCGCCGGATGAGGGCGAAGTCGAGCGCGGCGTCGCGGGTGCGCATCGCGTGCGAGCTGCCGACGGCGACGGCGAGCGCGTCCACGCCGGTCGCGGCGACGTACGCCGCCGCCTCGTCGGGGTCGGTACGCGCCCCCGGCGCGTGCACCCCGTCCTTCCCGCCGACCTCGCCCAGCTCGGCCTCGACCCACACGCCGCGGGCGTGGCACGCGGCGACGACCTCGGCGGTCGCCCGGACGTTCGCCTCGTACTCCAGGGCCGAGGCGTCGAACATCACGGACTGGAGCCCGAGTTCGACGGCCTCCTCGACCAGGGCCGGGTCCGTCGCGTGATCGAGATGCACGGCGGCGGGGACCGCCGCGCGGTCCGCGGCCTGGAGGGCCGCGGCGGCCAGGGGGGCGAGGGCGCCGTGGTAGCGCACGGCGTTCTCGCTGATCTGGAGGATGACGGGGCGCCCGGCGCGGGCGGCTCCGCCGAGGATGGCTGTGATGTGTTCGAGCTGGATGATGTTGAAGGCCGGGATCGGGCCCTTGGCGACGAGGTCGGGGGTGGGGGTGAGTGGCATGGCGCTGCTCCAGTGGATGAGGTGAGTCGATGTCTGCCCCTGCCCGGGGGAAATCTCAATCGAGGGTCAGCGCACGACGCCGGTCGACCTCGTCGTGGACGCGGAGTGCGAACCCCGCGTCATCGATGTGGGCCCCCAGCAACGTCCCGGCGCGCATGATCGCGCCGGAGGCCCAGCGCAGGGCCTCGCGCAGTGCGTCGGGTCCCGCGCCACCGGCCCCCAGGAAGCCGGCGAGCAGCGCGTCCCCCGCCCCCACTGTGTTCTGGGGCCGCAGCACCCGCGCCTCGGCGTGCACCGCCTCCGCCTCCCGCTCGACGAGGAGCACTCCGTCGACTCCGAGGCTGGCCAGGACCGTTCCGGCGCCGGCGTCCTGGAGGCGCCGGGCTGCGTCCAGCGCGTCGCCGAGCGTCCGTACGGACGCGGGAGCGCCCACCGCCCCCGCCGCCTCCGCGAGTTCGTGGACGTTCGGCTTGATCAGGTCGGGCGAGCGCCGGATCGCGGTGGCCAGCGCGGGGCCCGAGCTGTCGACCGCGACCCGGGCGACGGCTCCCGAGCCGCGCACCCCGTCCAGGAGCCGGGCGTAGAAGTCGGGGGCGACACCGCGCGGCAGGCTGCCGGCCGCGAGCAGCCAGCCGGCGTCCTGGGCGGCCTTCGCGGTGCCCTCCAAGAGGGCGACCGTCTCGTCGGAGGACAGCTCGGGGCCGGGCTCGTTGACCTTGGTCACCCGCCCGCCGGCCTCGACGATGGTGACGTTGCTGCGCACCGGGCCCTCCACGGGCACCCCGGTGAACTCCAGCCCGGCCTGGTCCAGCATCTGGGCGAGCACCGCACCGTCGGGGCCGCCGAGCGGGAGCACCGCGCGGGTCGGCCGGTGCTGGGCGTGGAGCGCGAGGGAGACGTTGATGCCCTTGCCGCTGGGCTCCAGGCCGCAGGGCGCGGAGCGGTTGACCTCGCCGGGGACGTACTCGGGCACCGTCAGGGTGCGGTCGATGCTCGGGTTGGGGGTGAGGGTGACGATCATGCGCGGAGGATCTCCCGGATTCCGGCGTCGGTGAGCTGTGCCGCGTCCTTGTCGGACAGCCCGGTGTCCGTGATGAGCAGGTCGATGTCGGACAGTTCCGCGTACTGGTAGAGCCGTTCCCTGCCGACCTTGTGGTGGTCGGCCAGCAGGACGCGGCGGCGCGCTGTGCGGTACATCAGCCGCTTGATGGCGGCCTCCGAGGTGTCGGGCGTGCTCAGGCCGCGCTCCACGGAGATGGCGTTGGTGCCCAGGAAGGCGACGTCGACCCGGATTTCGGAAAGGGTGCGCATCGCCCAGTGGTCGACCTCGGCCAGCGTGCGGGCGCGCACCCTGCCGCCGAGCGTGTGCACGTCCAGCCGGGGCTTGCCGACGAGGGTGAGGGCGAGGGGCAGCGTGTTGGTGAAGACGGTCAGTTCGCGGTCGCCGGGGAACATCTCGGCGAGACACGCGGTGGTGGACCCGGCGTCGAGGAGCACCGAGCCCTCGGCCGGCACATGTTCGAGCGCGGCCTGGGCGATACGGCGCTTCTCGCGCTGGTATCCGGTGCGTTCGGCGGTGGGCGGCTCCAGGGAGAGGCTCTCGGCGGGTACGGCCCCGCCGTGCTGACGCCGCAACAGGCCCTGGCGCTCCAGCAGGACGAGGTCGCGCCGGATGGTCTCCGCCGAGACGCCCAGCCGCTCGGCGGTCTCGGCGGCGTCCAGCCGTCCTTCCACGCGCACGGCGCGCAGGAGGGCCTGCTGCCGCTCGGCGGCGTACTGCTGCCTGCTCGCGCCGGACGCCCCGGAGGGGCTGGACGCGCCGTGCTGCGCGGCATCGGCGTCGGCGACGGCATCGGCATCGCTCATGTGCGGGGCTCCTGTTCGAGAGGGCTCAGGCGTGCGCCGGTCGGGTGCCGACGGGCACGCGAGGCTCAGGCCGTGTCCGGTACGGCGCGCCGGGTCGTGCTCTTGAGCACGACCACCAGCAGCGTCGCCACCAGCACCCCGGCCGCGATGGACAGCAGCCACAGGAAGGGGCTCCCCACCAGCGGCGTGACGAACAGCCCGCCGTGCGGGGCCCGCAGCGGGGTGCCGATGGCCATCGTCATCATGCCGGTCGTGGCGCAGCCCGCCATGCACGCGGGGATCACCCGCAGCGGATCCAGGGCGACGAACGGCAGCGCGCCCTCGGTGATCTGGGAGAAGCCCAGCACCCAGGCGGCCTTGCCGTTTTGCTGTTCGGCCTTGCTGAACAGGGACTTGCGCACGGTCGTGGCCAGCGCGAGCGCCAGCGGCGGGACGACGTTGATGGCGATGACGGCGCCCATCACCTTGAAGGCCCCGTCCGTTCCGGTCGTCAGGCCCGCGACGCCGAAGGTGTAGGCGACCTTGTTGACGGGCCCGCCCATGTCGAAGGCGGACAGAATGCCCATCACGGCGCCGAGCACCAGCGCGTTGCCGCCGCTGAGGCTGTTGAGCCAGTCGGTGAGCCCCTCCTGCGCCCAGGCGATGGGCCTGCCGACGACGGTGAACATCAGCCCGCCGACGATCAGCGAGCCGACCAGCGGGATCACCACCACCGGCATGATGGCGCGCAGCGAGGCGGGGATCTTCAGCTTCCGCAGCGACATCACCAGCCCGCCCGCCATCAGGCCGGCCGCCAGGCCGCCCAGGAAGCCCGCCTCGACGGCCACCGCGACCGCGCCGCCCACGATGCCGGGCGCGAGCCCGGGGCGGTCGGCCATCGCGAAGGCGATGTAGCCGGACAGCACAGGTACCAGATACTCGAAGGCGAGCTGGCCGGTCTGGAAGCACAGCGCGGCCCAGCTGTTCAGCTCCGTCCAGTCGAAGTGCTTGGTGACGGCGGCTGCCTTGTCGATCTCGTAGCCGCCCAGGGCGAAGCCCAGCGCGATGAGGATGCCTCCGGCGGCGACGAACGGGATCATGTAGCTGACCCCGGTCATCAGCCAGCCCCGCAGCTGCGCGCCCCGGCTCTCCCCGGGGCCTTCGCTCTCCGGGGCGGGGGCCGTGGGAGCGTCGGTCCTGGGGGCGTCGGCCGTGGGGGCGCCGGTCGAGGCGGCCTCCCTCGCGGCGGCGACGGCGCGGGATATGAGCGCCGGGCCGTCGCTGATGGCGCTCTTGACGCCGACCTGCACGGTGGGCTTTCCGGCGAAGCGCTCCTTGTCGCGCACCTCGACGTCGGCGGCGAAGATGACCGCGCCGGCCTCGGCGATGACGTGGCCCGGTATCGGGTCGGCGCCGACCGAGCCCTGTGTCTCGACGTGGATCCCGACCCCGGCCTCCGCCGCCGCCTGCTCCAGCGCCTCCGCCGCCATGTAGGTGTGGGCGATGCCGGTGGGGCAGGAGGTGACGGCGACGAGCCGCGTGACCCCGGCTTCCGTCCCCGTCCCCGTGTCCGTGCCCGTCCCCGCTTCCGTTCCCGGGTCGGCGCCCGTATCGGCTGAACCCCCGCGTACGGCGCTCATGGGAGCGTCACCTCGCCCCGCACGAAGTCGGCGACGGCGCCCTCGTCTTCGGCGGTACGCAGCTCACCGGTGAACGAGGCGCGCACGAGGCGGCGGGCGAGGGCCGCGAGGATCCGCAGGTGCTCCGAGTCGCCGCCCTCGGGCGCCGCGATCAGGAAGACCAGGTCGGCGAGCGACCCGTCGGCCGCGCCGAAGTCGATGCCGCCCTCCCGGACCCTGCCGAACGCGAGGCTGGGCACGGTGACATGCGCGGAGCGGCAGTGCGGGATGGCCACGCCCCCGTCGAGGCCGGTCGCCGCCTGCTCCTCCCGCGCCTCGACGTCGGCCAGGAACCCCTCCAGGTCCGTCACCCGCCCCGCGTCGCGCAGCCGGGCCGCCAGCGCGCGCACGGCTTCCTTCCGCTCGGCCGCGTGCAGGTCCGTATCCACCAGATCGGCGCTGATCAGGTCACTCATCACGTACAACCCTCCACAAACACGTGCCGGGGATACGCAGCCGCAGCCCCTCGCCCGCACCTTAGTCCACGCAAATCCACGTGGGAACCCACATGGAACGGGCGCTTCCCCTGCCGGGCACCCACACTTCGAGCGGGTACGTCCGGGTTCCGCGCCCCGACCCGGCACACCCGGCGCGGTCGGCGCGGGCACCGGTTAGCCTGTGGGAACCGTTGCCGGGCGGACACGCGGACAAAAGCCGCGCGGCGGAACAGGCACCACACGGGATGGGGGACGGTCGTTACGTATGCCCAGGGAATTGCAGCGCGGTCACAAGGCCAAGATCAGTGATCTGACGGCGGGCACGGATCTGTACGTGGGTGTGCAGATCGGCGGCCCCGGACTCTCGTTCGACATCAGCTGCTTCGGGCTGGACGAGCGGGAGCAACTCTCCGACGACCGCTACTTCATCTTCTTCAACCAGCCCAAGTCCCCCGAAGAGTCCCTTCAGCTCCTCGGCGCGCAGGCCGGGGACACCGAGTCCTTCCGGGTCACGCTGGACCGGATTCCTGCACAGGTCAGCCGGCTGTCCTTCACCGCCGCGCTCGACGGTGCGGGCCAGCTCTCGCAGGTGGCGCCCGGCTACATCCGCATCGTCGCGGGCGGCGAGGAGGTCGCACGCTACGCCTTCGACGGCTCGGAGTTCACCACCGAGCGGGCCGTGATGCTGGGCGACATCTACCGCAAGGAAGGCGTCTGGCGGTTCGCCGCCATCGGCCAGGGCTTCGACGGCGGCCTCGACGCGCTGTTGAAGAACTTCGGCGGCGAGGTCGCCGAGGAGGAGCCGCAGGCGGCCCCGCAGGGCGCGCCCGGCTTCGCCCCGCCGGGTGGCGCGGCGCCCCAGCAGCCGGCCCCTGGCTTCGCCCCGCCGCCGGGCCCCCCGGCCCAGCAGGCGCCCCAGGCGCCACAGGCCCCGCAGGCCCCGCAGGCACCCCAGGCACCCCAGGCGCCTCAACCTCCCGCGCCCCAGCAGCCTCAACAGCCCCAGCCCCAGGCGGCCCAGCAGCCCCCGCAGCCGCAGGCGCCGGATGTGCACGGCGCACCCACCGTGACCGTGCCGACCGCGCCCTTCGGCGGCGAGCCGCAACCGCCCCAGCCGCCCCCGGGCAGCAACCCCTACGCACCGCAGACGCCGCAGGCCCCCCAAGCGCCCCAGCCTCCGCAGCCCACCCAGCCGCAGGTCCCCGGCCAGCAGGCGCCGCCCGCCCAGCAGGGCCCGCCCGGACAGCAGCTGAGCAACCCCTTCGCCCAGCAACAGGGCGGACTCGGCGCTCCCCAGGCCCCACAGGCGCCCCAGATACCGCAGGGCCCCGCCGCCGGAGTGGGCGCGGCGCTCGGCAAGTTCCACGAGGTGCCGACGGGTCAGCGCTGGACGCTCCAGAACCCGGCGCTCGTCCGCGCCGACATCGGCATCGACGGCCGGCCCGTGCTCGCCAAGCAGGGCAGCATGGTGCTCTACCAGGGCAAGGTCGACTTCTCCTACAAGAGCGCGGGCTTCACAGGGCGCGTGGTCGGCAACGCCACGGGCCAGGAGATGCAGCTGATGCGGTGCAGCGGCCGGGGCCAGGTCTTCTTCGCGGAGAACGCGGCCCACGTCCACCCCGTGGAGCTCCAGGGCGACGCGATCTGCGTCTCCGCCGAGAACGTGCTGGCCTTCGACGAGTCGCTCCAGTACGAGGTGCGCCGAATCGAGGGCCACGGCATCCCGGGCGGCGCGCTGTTCACCATGCAGTTCACCGGTACGGGCACCGTGATCGTCAAGACGCAGGGCACGCCCGTCGTGCTGCCGGTGACGCCCACGACCTTCGCCGACGCGCAGGCCGTCGTCGCCTGGTCGGCCGCGGCCCAGGTCATCATCTCCAGCCAGGTCCGGCTGCACCGCAACGCCTACCCGGGGCACAGCGGCGAGACCGTGAACCTCCAGTTCCGTGGCGCACCCGGCAACTTCATCGTCGTCCAGCCGTACGAGGTCTAGGAGGAGCCCGTCATGCTGCGGTTCCCCGGGGAGCGACCCCCCGGACCCCCACGAAATGCCCCCGTCCGGGGCGAGCCCGCAACCGCCTCGCGAGGTGACATCCAGTGAACCAGCCGGCAACGCTCGCAGGATTCGCGCCCGCTCCCGTCGCAGCCCGTATGGAAAACCACGGCCAGCACATGGTCAAGGTGGCCATGCAGTCCGGTCAGGACCTGTTCGCCAGGCCCGGCTCGATGGTCGCCTACGAGGGCTTCGTGCAGTACGAGGCCAATCCCCCGGCCGTGCGCCAGATGGCCTCGCAGTGGCTGTCGGGCGAGAAGAACCCGCTGATGCTGTGCCGCGGCGACGGCCTGCTCTACCTCGCCGACTACGGCGCCGACGTCGTCTGCGTGAACCTCAACGAGGAGTCGCTGTCCGTCAACGGCACCAACCTCCTCGCCTTCGACGCGCACCTCCAGTGGGGCGTCGAGCGGGTCAAGGGGATGGCCAAGTTCGCCGGGCAGGGCCTGTTCAACGTCGGCGTGCGCGGCACCGGCTGGGTGGCGCTCACCTCGCGCGGCGCGCCCGTCGTGGTGGACTGCGGACGCGGCGACGACGAGACCTATGTCGACCCGGACGCGCTCGTGGCCTGGTCCAGCGGCCTGAAGATGAAGAGCAAGCGCAGCATGAAGGCCTCCGCGCTCATCGGCCGGGGCAGCGGCGAGGCTTACCAGATCGCGTTCTCCGGTCAGGGGTTCGTGGTCGTACAGCCGAGCGAGGACAGCACGGACCGCATCCGGGTCCGGGGCTGAGGGGGAAGGAGAACCGCCGTGCAGAGTTCACTCTTCGCATACGCCGAGGTCCAGAGCCAGGACCGCTACGCCACGCAGAACCCGCAGCTCCTGCGGGTCCAGCTGACCGGGCACGACGACGTGCTGGCCCGCAAGGGCGCCATGGTCGCCTACCAGGGCCTGCTGGAGTTCGACGCCGAGTACCAGCCGCGCGGCAACCGCCGCGGCCCGGCCCGCGAGCACCTGCCCCTGATGCGCTGCTCGGGCCAGGGCTCGGTCTTCCTCGCCAACCTCGCGCAGTACGTGCACGTGGTGGACGTCGAGCGGGACGGCCTGACCGTCGACGCCTCGTACGTCCTGGCCATGGACTCCACGCTGCACCACGAGATCATCTCCGTGGACAGCCAGTTCGGCATCTCCGGCACCGGCGCCTACAACCTCAACATCACCGGGCAGGGCAAGGTCGCGCTGATGACCTCGGGCCAGCCGCTGCTGCTGAACGTCACGCAGGACACCTACGTCAACGCCGACTCGGACGCCGTCGTCGCCTGGTCCAGCGGCCTGCGGGTCCAGATGCAGGCCCAGACCTCCTCCCAGGGCGTCTGGCGCCGCCGGGGCAGCACGGGAGAGGGCTGGGAGCTGTCCTTCCTGGGTCAGGGCTACGCCCTGGTCCAGCCCAGCGAACTCCTCCCCCCGCAGGGCGCCGAGATCGGCGGCGGCGTGCGCGCCCAGTACGGCATGGGCCAACAGGGCGCCCGTGGCCAGAACCAGGGCAACATCTTCAGCAACTGAGACCCGTGACCGGGGCGGGGAGCCGGCTCGGCTCCCCGCCCCGGTCACGGATACCGAGGCGTGAGCGCCTCTTCAGTGGCCTCCCGCAACCAGCCGCAAGGCATCGAACAGGTTCGGCTTCCCGGCGCCGTTCGGTCCCAGCATGATCAGCGAAGGCGGCACCAGCCGCGCCGACCACGGCGCAGGTCCGGGGCGCTCCGCTGCACCTGGAGGTCCACGACCGCCGGTACGCGCAGTGCCGGGCCCTCCTCCAGGCCCAGGAGGAGGGCGAGGCCCCGCCGCCATCCCCGTACGGGACACCGAACAGCGGCGGCAGCCGGTCCGGCCCACTCTGGATCTTCCGGCGTGAGACATGGGGGGCGCTTTCTCGCACAGCTCGGGGCCGCATAATCGATCACATGACGCTCACCCCTTCCTCTCTCCGCAAGCTCGGCAACGGCCTTCACCTCTGGAACCCGCCACGGCGAGGGTGGGGGCTGGCCAACTGTGGATTGCTGGTGGGGGACGGAACGGGGCTGTGGATCGACACACCGTACGACCGGCCGCTGGCCGAAGCGTTTCTGGCGGCGTCCCGGGAGGTGCTGGGCGGGGCCGAGGTGGACCGGATCGTGGTCACCCATGCCAATGGTGATCACCTGTGGGGCGCCGACGTACTGCCGGACGCCGAGGTGATCGCCACCCGGGAGGCGCGCCACCACATCGACCTGGAGCCGAGCCCGCGACAGCTGAGGCAGCTGAGCGAAGCGGCGGGCAGCGGGTCGGCGGTCGGCAGCTATATCGCCGAGCACTTCGGCCACTTCGACTGGTCGCGTACGGAGGTCGTGGTGCCCTCCACCGTCTTCGAGGGCGAGCTGGAACTCACCGTGGGCGGTCACCCCGTGCTGCTGACCAGCCTGCCGTCCGCGCACACCACGGGCGACCTGGTCGTCCAGCTGCCCGACCACGGCACCGTGTTCACCGGCGACATCGTCTTCGGCTCGACGCCCGAGCACCCGGGCGACCACGCGGTGCACTGGGCGGGCCCGCTGGAGAACATCATCGGAGCGTGCCAGGGCGTGCTGGACAGCGGGGCCGAGACCATCGTGCCCGGCCACGGGCCGGTGCTCGACCGGGCGGGGCTGCGCTCCCACATCGACTACCTCAGCCACCTGCGCGAGCGCGCGCACGCCTCGCATGCGCGCGGGGTGTCCGCGCTCGAGGCCGCCCGTGCCATCGCCCACGAGGGCCTTCGGCCCGAACTCGGGCTGGTGGAGCGGCTGGTGGTGACCATCGGCACGGAATACCGGCACCTGGACGGCACGGAGCCGGGGCCCCTCGCGGAGGTCCTGCCGGAGATGGTGGCCTTCGCCGCGGAACGGGGGGCCTAGCGGGGGGCCGCGTAGGCGGCCGGTCAGGCCGCGATCTTTGTTGCCCTCGCCTCGTGCTGTTGCCCTCTTTCCTCGTGCTGAGCAGGGGCTGCCCCTGGCTGTGCTTCGCAGGGTGCGGGTGCGTTTTGGGCTGGTCGCGCAGTTCCCCGCGCCCCTTCGGGGCTCGGCCCGGTCGCGCCCACGCGGCGGAGCCGCACATATGTACAGCCCCGCGTCCCCAACCTCACAGGGCAATACAGCTAGCGGCCGAGCCAGCCTCCGTCTACCGGCAGCACCGTTCCTGACACATAGGCCGCCGCGGCGCCGGCCAGGAATACCGCCGCCCCGCCGATGTCCTCAGCGCGTCCCCACCGGCCGGCCGGGATGCGTTCCAGGATGGCCCGGGAGCGGTCGGTGTCGTCGCGCAGTGCCTGGGTGTTGTCGGTGGCGATGTAGCCGGGAGCGATGGCGTTGACGCCGATGCCGTGTGCTGCCCATTCGTTGGCCAGCGCCTTCGTCAGCCCGGCGACACCGGACTTCGCCGCCGCGTAGCCGGGGACGTTCACGCCGCCCTGGAAGCTCAGCAGGGAGGCGATGAAGATGATCCTCCCCCGGACACCACGGTCGATCATGGACTTGCCCACTTCACGGCTGAGCACGAACTGGGCGTTGAGATCCACCTCGACGACGTGGTCCCACAGTTCGTCCGGGTGTTCGGCCGCCGGCGCCCGCTCGATCGCCCCGGCGTTGTTCACCAGGATGTCCACCGGCCGGTCGAGCCCGGCGAGTTCCGCGCCGAGTGCGCGGACCTGGGCCCGGTCGGCGAAGTCGGCCCGGCGGGCGGTGAACGTTCTCCCGTGCGCCGCGACGGCCTTGCCCACCGCGCTGTCGTGGGCTTCCAGCGAGGCGCTCACTCCGATGACGTCGGCTCCGGCCGCGGCGAGGGCTTCGGCGATCGCCTTGCCGATGCCGCGCCTGGCGCCCGTCACGACCGCGAGCTTGCCCGTCAGGTCGAAAGGACCGCTGTCCACCATCAGCTCTCTCCCCCGCAGTCGACGAGCACCTTCATCCCCGCGCCCTCGGACAGCTGGCGGAACGCGTCCGCCACGTTCCCCAGCGGCACCGTGCCGGTGATGAGCCGGTCGGCCGGGATCTCCCCGCCGTCGAGCAGGGTCACCGCCGTCTCGAAGTCCTGCCGCTCGTAGACCCGGGCCCCCAGCAGCGTCAGCTCCCGCCAGAAGATCTGCTTCAGATCCACCGGCCGGGGCTGCGGATGGATCGCGACGATGACCAGACGGCCTCTGACGCGGGCCAGGGAGGCCGCGCCGAGCACGGCCGCCGCTGAGCCGGAGACCTCGAACACCGCGTCCGCACCGGCGCCCGCCGTCCACTCCTCGACCCACGAGGCCTGGTCCCCGGCTCCCGGGTCGAGTACCTCGAACCCGAGCCCGGCGGCGGTCGCCCGCCGGACCGCGTCCGGCTCCGCGACGACGACCTGTGCCCCGGTGTGCCTGGCCACGACCGCGATGAGGAGTCCTATGGGGCCGCCACCGATGACGACGGCCTTCTCACCGGGCCGGAGTGCGGCCCGCCGTACGTCGTGCACCGCCACGGCCACCGGTTCGAGGAGCGCCGCATGGTCGAGCCGCAGCGACTCCGGCAGGCGGACCAGCACCTTCTCGGGCACGTTCCAGCGGGTCTGCAACGATCCGGGCGAGTCGATCCCGATGAAGTTCAGGTTCTGGCAGATGTGCTGGTGGCCCGCCGCACACGCGGGGCACGTACCGCACCAGTCGAGCGGCATCACCCCGACCGGGTCGCCGGCCGTCCAGCCCTCGACTCCCTGGCCGGTGGCGGCGATCCGCCCCGACATCTCGTGTCCGATCACGGCCGGGAGGGACACCCGCCCGTCCATGGAACCGTGCAGGACATGGAGGTCCGTGCCGCAGATCCCGGTGAAGGCCACCTCGATCTGGACATGGCCCGGCGGAGGCGGGGCCGCTTCCGCCTCTCCTACGGTGATGGTTTTGTTGCCGACGTACTTGGCTGCTGCGTGCATCGCGCGCTGCTTTCGTCTCGTGGGGTCGTCGTCGCCGCTCGTGGGGTCGTCGTCGCCGCTCGTGGGGTCGTCGTCGCCGAGGGAGGGCCGCCGTCCGGCGGCCGGGGTCACCGTCCGGCCCAGTACGTGCCGTCCGGGAACGAGAATTCGGCCAGTGACGCGTCGTGCAGCTGTGCGCTGTAGCCGGGCTGCCGGGGCAGCACATACGCCCCGTCGCTCACGACGCAGGGATCGACGAAGTGCTCGTGCAGGTGGTCGACGAACTCCGTGACACGCCCTTCGAGGCTGCCCGAGACGGCGATGAAGTCGAACACCGACAGGTGCTGGACGAGTTCGCACAGGCCCACGCCACCGGCGTGCGGGCACACCGGCACCTCGTACTTGGCCGCCATGAACAAGACGGCGAGGATCTCGTTGACGCTGCCGAGACGGCAGGAGTCCAACTGGCAGTAGTCGATCGCCCCGGCCTGGAAGAGCTGTTTGAACAGCACCCGGTTCATGGCGTGCTCTCCGGTCGCCACCCCGACGGGGGCGACCGCTTCGCGGATCCGGGCGTGGCCGAGTACGTCGTCGGGGCTGGTGGGCTCCTCGATCCACAGGGGCTTGAACCGGGCGAGGGCGCGGGTCCATTCGATGGCCTGGGGGACGTCCCAGACCTGGTTGGCGTCGATCATCAGGTGGGCGTCCTCGCCGATGACCTCCCGGGCGATGGCGCACCGCCGGATGTCGTCGTCCAGGTCCGCGCCGACCTTCAGCTTCACATGGCGGTATCCCGCGTCGACCGCCTCCTCGCACAGCGCCCTGAGCTTGTCGTCGGTGTAGCCGAGCCATCCGGCGGACGTCGTGTAGGAGGGATAGCCGGCCTTCTCCAGCTGCGCCGTGCGCTCCTCCCTCGTGTCCGCCAGCCGGGTGAGCAGGCCGATCGCCTCGTCGCGGCTGAGGACGTCCGACAGGTAGCGCATGTCGGCGGCGTCGACGAGTTCGGCGGGCGTCATCCGGGCGAGCAGCTGCCACAGGGGCACGCCCGCCCGGCGCGCCGCGAGGTCCCAGACGGCGTTCATCACCGCTGCGAGGGCGAGGTGGATCACTCCCTTGTCGGGGCCGAGCCAGCGCAGTTGGGAGTCCGACTGAAGCTCGCGGTAGATGCCGCCCAGGTCGGAGGTGATCTCCTCGACGCTCTTTCCCACCAGCGGGCGGGCGCGCTGCTCGGCCGCGGCCACGCACAGGTCGTTCCCGCGGCCGATGGTGAAGGTGAATCCGTAGCCGGACAGTCCGGGGTCGTCGGTGCGCAGCACGACATACGTCGCCGAGTAGTCGCCGTCCTTGTTCATGGCGTCGGAACCGTCGCCGGTCAGCGAGGTGGGGAACCGGACGTCGACGACGTCCACGGCAGTGATCTGGGTCATCGTTTTCCTTGGGTCGCGGAGGGCCGGTTTCTCCGGCCGGAAGGGGGGCCGGTGGTTTTCCGGGTGGCGGTGGGCGGGGTCGCGCATCGCACCGGTGCGCCGGTCAGGGGGTACGGACGGTGAGGGGCTCGACCCTGCCGAGTACGAAGAGGTAGTTGAAGGCACCCAGCAGGGCGAGGCAGCCGATCACAGCGAGCGCCGCGATGTAGGAGCCCGTCCGGTCGACGAGGTATCCGACGAGGATGGGGGTGAGGATCCCGGCGAAGTTGGAGGCGAAGTTCTGCATCCCGCCGATCGTCCCGACGTGCCGGGAGCTGGGCGCGACATCGGCCGGGAGGGACCAGATGCCGGTTCCCGCGACCGTCATCCCGGAGTAGGCGACGGACAGCAGCGCCAGCGCCATCCACGCTTCCGGTACGAGGGCGGCGAACATGATCACCGAGCCGCTGAGGAGCCCTCCGACGATGGTCACCTTGCGCACGCGGTTGACCGTGTACCCACGGCGCACGGCCCGGTCAGCGGTCAGTCCGCCGAGCCATCCGCAGACGACGGCGCAGATGCCGGGAATCGCACCGTAGAAGCCGAGCTGGAGCAGGTCGAAGCCACGCTCGCTGACCAGGTAGTCGGGGAAGAAAGTGATGAAGAAGTAGATCACGCTGTTCAGGCAGAAGAAGCCGAACATCATGCTGAGGACGGTGCGATAGCGGAACAGGGACTTCCAGGGCAGGGAGGCGGCCTCGGCATCGTCGTCCGCCTCACCGCGGGCACCGCCGGCCCGGATGTACCCGACCTCCGCCTCGTTGGCCCACGGGTGCTCCGAGGGGTCGCGGTAGACCTTCCACCAGATCAGGGCCCATACGAGGCCGACGCACCCGATCACGACGAAGACCACGTGCCAGGAGGTCACCGCCACGATCAGCGTGACGACGGGCAGCGCGATCACGGCTCCGACGCGCGATCCCGAGTCCCAGATGCTGGTGGCGAACGCGCGCTCCCGCTCGGGGAACCAGGTGGCCACGACCTTCGCCGACGTACTCGGCGCCGGGGCCTCACCGACGCCGAGGAGGAAGCGTGCGGTGATCAGGCTCCAGAAACCCCTGGCCAATGAGGTCGCCATGGTGAAGGCCGACCAGCACAGGGCCGCGATCGTGAACGACCGACGGGGGCCGACCTTGTCGACGTACCAGCCGGCCGCGAGCTGGAAGAAGTCGTACGCCCAGAAGAAGGCAGCGAAGACAAGGCCCTTCTGGGTGCCCGAGAGATGGAACTCCTCCCCCATGAAGGGCAGGGCGACGCTGAGGCTGGACCGGTCGAGGTAATTGATCGTCAGCCCGGCGAACGCGAGCCAGATGATGATCCAGCGAGTACGGGTGGCGGCCTGCGGCGGGCGTACCGCGGCAGCTTGGCGAGGAGGGGATGCAGCCATGAGGTGTCCTCACATCGACACTGATGTGTATAGCATTTGGCTAAGCTCTATATGATTTTGAGGATCGTATAGAGCGACTGTCAATACCTCGCCCCCACACAGCGGCCTGGCCACCTGGAGTTACGATCACGTGACAGAGGTATCCACCAGCCGACCGACGAGGTGTGCGTGCCACGCAAGAACGCGGCCAAGCCCGCTGCGAACGGGGTCTACGACACGCTGCGCTCCTTGATCATGGACGGCGAGCTTCCGCCCGACACCCGGATCAACATCGTCGCCCTCTCCCGTGACCTCGGGGTCTCGCAGACGCCGGTACGCGAGGCGCTCCAGCGCCTCGAAGGCGACAACCTCATCACCTACGAACCGGGGCGGGGCTACAGCACCACCGCGCTGCTCGATCTGGACGGTCTGCGCGCGCTGTTCGAGTTCCGCCTGCTGGTCGAACCGTGGGCGGCACGCGCGGCGGCGGTCGACCGGCTGAGCAACCCCGGCCCACTGCTCGACCGTGAACTCGACTCCTTCGAACGGGCCCTGGCAGCCCCGGAGAACGAGACCGGAGGACACGAGTCCTACCGGGACATGCGCCGGCAACTCGTGGCGCACGACGCCGCGTTCCATGCGGCGATCCTCAAGGCCACCGGCAACCCGGTGACCGAGCAGGCGTACACGCAGACGCACTGCCACCTGCACACCTTCCGGCTCTATCCGGAAGACATCGACACCGCCAACACCGTGACCGAGCACCGCAGGATCAGCGCGGCGATCAACGGTTGCGCCCCGGAGGAAGCCGAGCGGGCCATGACCGGCCACATCCGGAAGGCGTTCGACAGGTTCGCGAAGGCGTTCGACGCGACAACGGAGCCCCCGCCGCTACCGGACGTGGCCCCCAGACGCCTGGTGGAGTAGGCGCCCGCCCGCGGACGCCGGCGTCGTACTGAAGGTGATCACGACGGCTCCGCCCCGGGGACGGAGCCGTAAACGCACGAGGGGCGGGCACCAGGTACCTGGTGCCCGCCCCTCGTCGACCGCGTCAAAAAGGACCGTCCGCGTCGAAGGGCCGTCAGCCCTCCACGCCGCCGTCAGCCCTCGACGCCCAGCCTCTCCAGGATCAGCTCCTTCACGCGCGCGGCGTCGGCCTGGCCGCGGGTGGCCTTCATGACCGCGCCGACCAGTGCGCCCGCCGCGGCGACCTTGCCGCCGCGGATCTTCTCGGCGATGGCGGGGTTGCCCTCGATGGCCTCGTCCACGGCCTTGCCGAGCGCACCCTCATCCGAGACGATCTTGAGGCCGCGCTTGTCGATGACCTCGTCCGGGGTGCCCTCGCCCGCGAGCACGCCCTCGATGGTCTGACGGGCCAGCTTGTCGTTGAGCGAGCCCTCGGCGACCAGCGCCGAGAGCCGGGCGACCTGCTCGGGAGTGATGGGCAGCGCGCGCAGCTCCACGCCGTCCTCGTTGGCGCGGCGGGCCAGCTCGCCCATCCACCACTTGCGGGCCTGGTCGGCGGGGGCGCCCGCCTCGACGGTGGCGACGATCAGGTCGACGGCGCCCGCGTTGAGCACGGACTGCATCTCGTGCTCGGTGATGCCCCACTCCTCGCGCAGCCGGTTGCGGCGCACGCGCGGGAGCTCGGGCAGGGTGCCGCGCAGCTCCTCGACCCACTCGCGCGAGGGCGCGACCGGCACCAGGTCGGGCTCGGGGAAGTAGCGGTAGTCCTCCGCCTCCTCCTTGACCCGGCCGGAGGTGGTGGAGCCCTCGTCCTCGTGGAAGTGCCGGGTCTCCTGGACGATCGTGCCGCCGGCGTCGAGCACGGCCGCGTGCCGCTGGATCTCGAACCGGGCGGCGCGCTCGACGCTGCGCAGCGAGTTCACGTTCTTCGTCTCGCTGCGGGTGCCGAACTTCGCCACACCCCGTCGACGCAGGGAGAGGTTGACGTCGCAGCGCATCTGGCCCTGCTCCATCCGGGCCTCGGAGACGCCCAGCGCCCTGATCAGCTCGCGCAGCTCGGCGACGTACGCCTTGGCGACCTCCGGTGCCCGCTCGCCCGCGCCCTCGATGGGCTTGGTGACGATCTCGATGAGCGGGATGCCGGCGCGGTTGTAGTCCAGGAGGGAGTGCGAGGCGCCGTGGATACGGCCCGTCGCGCCGCCCACGTGCGTGGACTTCCCGGTGTCCTCCTCCATGTGAGCGCGCTCGATCTCCACGCGGAAGACCTCGCCGTCCTCCAGCTGGACGTCCAGATAGCCGTTGAAGGCGATCGGCTCGTCGTACTGGGAGGTCTGGAAGTTCTTCGGCATGTCCGGATAGAAGTAGTTCTTCCGGGCGAAGCGGCACCACTCGGCGATGTCGCAGTGCAGCGCGAGGCCGATGCGGATCGCCGACTCCACGCCGGTCTTGTTGACAACGGGCAGGGCGCCGGGCAGGCCGAGGCAGGTCGGGCAGACCTGGCTGTTGGCCTCGCCGCCCAGCTCGGTCGAACAGCCGCAGAACATCTTGGTGCTGGTGCCGAGTTCGACGTGGACCTCAAGGCCCATGACGGGGTCGTACGTGGCGAGCGCCTCGTCGTACGACACCAGTTCGGTGACGGTCACGGAAAACTTACCTTTCTCTGCCGCGTCAGTCGCCCGCGAGCACGTCGTCGGAGGACATCCGGCGCAGCTCGCGGACCAGCAGCGCGACGCCCGTGGCAACGGCGGCGGCCGAGACGGCCGCGTCCACGAGCTGGAGCTTGTCGTCCTCCAGCCTGGCCTTCTTCGCCTGCTTGATGACGCCCACAGCGCTGAACAACGAGGAGCCGATGGACAGATACGTACCGAGCTTCGACTTCTTGAAGTCCTTGGCCTTGCCCAGCTTTCCACTCATAGCGACGGTGCCTCCTCTAGCAGCGGGTGCCCCCAACGTGCCTGGTAGGCGGCCTCGACGGCCGCACCGACACGGTAGAGCCTGTCATCGGCCATGGCGGGGGCGATGATCTGGAGCCCCACCGGCAGCCCGTCCTCCGGGGCGAGCCCGCACGGCAGGGACATGGCGGCGTTGCCCGCCAGGTTGGACGGGATGGTGCACAGGTCGGCGAGGTACATCGCCATCGGGTCATCGGCGCGCTCGCCGATCGGGAAGGCCGTGGTGGGCGTGGTCGGCGAGACCACGACATCCACCTGCTCGAACGCCTTCTCGAAGTCACGCGTGATCAGCGTACGCACCTTCTGCGCGGAGCCGTAGTACGCGTCGTAGTACCCGGAGCTGAGCGCGTAGGTACCGAGCATGACGCGGCGCTTGACCTCGTCACCGAAGCCCGCCTGCCGGGTCAGCGCTGTGACCTCCTCGGCGGAGTGCGTGCCGTCGTCACCGACGCGCAGGCCGTAGCGCATGGCGTCGAAGCGGGCCAGGTTCGAGGAGCACTCGGACGGGGCGATCAGGTAGTAGGCCGCCAGCGCCTTCGTGAAGGACGGGCAGGACAGCTCGACGACCTCGGCGCCCAGCTCGCGCAGCAGCTCCACCGCCTCGTCGAAGCGCTGCATCACCCCGGCCTGGTAGCCCTCGCCGCGGAACTCCTTGACGACGCCGACGCGCAGCCCGCGCACCTGGCCGTCCCGCGCGGCGGCGACGACGTCCGGCACCGGCTGGGCGATGGAGGTCGAATCCAGCGCGTCGTGCCCCGCGATGACGCTGTGCAGCAGCGCGGCGTCCAGCACCGTACGGGCGCAGGGCCCGCCCTGGTCCAGCGACGAGGAGAAGGCGACCATGCCGTAGCGCGAGACGCCGCCGTAGGTCGGCTTCACGCCGACCGTTCCCGTCACGGCCGCAGGCTGGCGGATCGAGCCGCCGGTGTCGGTGCCGATGGCCAGCGGCGCCTCGTAGGCGGCCAGCGAGGCGGCCGAGCCGCCGCCCGAGCCGCCGGGGATACGGGTCAGGTCCCAGGGGTTGCCCGTCGGCCCGTAGGCGCTGTTCTCGGTGGAGGACCCCATGGCGAACTCGTCCATGTTGGTCTTGCCGAGGATGACGACGCCGGCGTCCTTGAGGCGCTTGGTGACCGTGGCGTCGTAGGGCGGAATCCAGCCCTCCAGGATCTTCGACCCGACGGTCGTCGGCACGCCCTCGGTCGTGAAGATGTCCTTGAGCGCCAGCGGCACACCCGCCAGCGGCCCCAGCTTCTCACCGCGCTCCCGCCGGGCGTCGACCTCGCGCGCCTGGGCGAGCGCGCCCTCGCGGTCGACGTGGAGGAAGGCGTGCACCTTCTCGTCGACGGCCTCGATGCGGGCCAGGTGCGCCTCGGTGACCTCGACGGACGTCACCTCGCCGCTCGCGATCTTCTCGGCGAGCCGGGCTGCCGACAGCTTGATCAGTTCGGTGGCCATCGCGCTCATGCCTCCTCCCCCAGGATCTGCGGGACCTTGAAACGCTGCTGCTCCTGCGCGGGGGCGCCGGAGAGCGCCTGCTGCGGGGTCAGCGACGGACGGACCTCGTCCTGTCGCATGACGTTGGTGAGCGGGAGCGGGTGGGAGGTCGGTGGTACGTCCTCGTCGGCGACATCGGAGACGGCGGCTACCGCGCCGATGATGTCGTCGAGCTGTCCGGCGAAGTGGTCGAGCTCTTCGTCTTTCAGCTCCAGGCGCGCCAGCTTGGCGAGGTGGGCGACCTCCTCGCGCGAGATGCCAGGCATGCAGCGGTCCTCTTGTGAGTGTCGGATGGTCCGGCCCCAATCCTATGGGTCGCCCGCGACTGTCCGGGACTGGCTTTCGCTCCCGGGCCCGCGACCCGCGAGGAGGCCGCCGTTCGCGCCGGGGCGGGTGCGCCGGGCCTGACCGGAAGGCCGGACCGCACTGTCCGATTTGCCCGAATTGCGCGTATATGAGGAGTAGGTCACTATAAAAACTGTCCCCATGAGGAAAGGAGCGATCTCATGTCGATGGATCGCACTGCTCCGGCAGAGACCACCGCCCTGACGTCCGAGGTCGAGGGCCTGATGAACGCCCCCGAGCCCGACGGCGTGTTCCGTGACTCACGTGAGTGCGGAGGCGCGGTGCTCCTCGCCGCTCTGCTGCTCCTGTCTCCCCCGACCCCCCGCCCCAAGACGGACCCCAAGTAAGGAGCCCGTCTTGACGGAACAGGCACAGGGAGCAGCCGCCTTGAGCGCGGTCGTCGCTGATGCCGCATCGGAGATCGCCCTCGCCCTGCGCGGCGAGGGCGATCCCTATGCGCTCTCCCGGACACTGCGGCAGGAGGACGCGCTCTCCCCCGCCGCGGTCCGGGTCCTCGGCGCCGACGCCCTCGCCCCGTACGCGCTGGACGGACACCCCGGAGCCGACGGCGCGGGCAACGCGGACGCGGCGATGGTGCGGGAGGCGCTGACCGCCTTCCCGCCGGCCGACGGCGCCTCGGCCGTCTCGGTGTGGAGCTACCGCGGGCTGATGGAAGCCTCCCGCGCGTTCCTGCCCGCCCACGCCGCGCACTTGCCGAACCCGCCCGAGCCGGGAGACGACTGGCTCACCTCCGACCCCTGG
Organism: Streptomyces sp. NBC_01775; assembly: GCF_035917675.1. Lineage (NCBI taxonomy): Bacteria > Bacillati > Actinomycetota > Actinomycetes > Kitasatosporales > Streptomycetaceae > Streptomyces > Streptomyces sp. NBC_01775. The sequence continues at coordinate 2,862,712 of NZ_CP109104.1, forward strand.
CCCCGGCTGTCCCACCGGGTCTCCCAGCTCGCGTCCCTGGCGCTGCCCGGACTCGCGCCCGTCCTCACCGAGCGGCTGACCGGACGCACCGAGGACCTGGCCCGCGGCTTCGTCCGCGCCGTACGCCGCCGCGACTGGCAGCAGTCGGCGGGACTGGGCCGCTGGCTGGCCCGGCTGCCACAGACGCCGCCCACCCTCGGCCTGGATGACGGACTGCGCTTCGTACGGCAGATGAGCGACGACCCCCGGGTCACCGTCCATGTCACCGCCGCCCAGATCTTCTTCGGGCGGGCCCGGTGACCGCCACCCGCCAGGCGGCTCCCGAGAGCCGCCACAGGGCCCAGGAAGCAGACGCGGAACTCCTCGACGTCCTGGTGGGCGAGAGCCTGGGATGGACGGAGCGCAACCGAGACTGCTTCCGTCTGCCGCCGGACGTCACCACCACCGCCGATCCGAACGTGACCCTCAAACCGCTCTGTGAGCTCGCCGAGCTGACAGCGCTGATCGCGTCCTGCCACCCCGTGCCCGCCCTGCGCGCCCAGGCGGGGCGGCTGTTCTCCCACGCCTGGCAGGAGACCCGCGAGGGCGACCTGTTCGCCGACCTCGTGAGGGGGGAGCCGCAGGCCACCTACCCGGTGGAGCTGTACGGCGTCTTCGCTCGGGCCGGGCTGCGCAACGCCGCCGTGGACGAGCTGATGCGGACCACGACCGCGCTGCGCGGCTGGCAGGTCGCGCGCGAGGACCATACCCGGACACTGGCCGTGCTCAACGCCGAGGAGAGGATCGGACTGCCGCTCCACGCCGACTTCGGCGCGGAGCTGGCCGACACCGGCCTGGGCCGGCTGCCGGAGCCCTGGCTGCTGGAGTGCAGATCGGCCTACGGCCTCACCCACGACGCCTTCCACCTCACCGACTGGGGCCGCGAACGGGCCCGGCTCTCCCCCGCAGCGGCGGAGTACCTGCGGCTGTGGCTGCCCGCCTGGGTGGAGAGCTGGCTGGAGGAGCAGTTGTGGGACCTGGTGGGCGAACTGCTGGCCGTCACCGCCTTCCTGCCCGGCGCGCCGTTCGACGCGGCGGTCTGGCAGCGGCTGGCCGACGCCAGGACGGCGGACGGCGCCCTCCCCGAGCAGGGAGCCCCGCCCGTGCCCGGGACCAGCGCCGTGGACACCTTCTACGCCTGCTACCACTCCACCCTCGTCCTGTCGTTCGCCGCCACCTTGGCCCGGACCGCGGCCCCGGACCCGGCCCCGGACCCGAGCCCGGCCCCGGAGAGGGAGACCGCCGGATGACCACGATCGCCCCCGCTCCCCCCGCGCTGCTGCACACCGTCGGCGACCGCGCGCTCAGCTGGCTCGACGCCCATCGCGACTACTTCCGGCTGACCGAGGCGGACCGGGCACGGGGGGATGCCCTGGTGGAACGTCTCAAGCCGATCGGCGAACTGGCGATCAACATGAGGATGCTCTTCCGGGAAGGCGTGGCGGGCAGCCGGCAGCGCACACGGGCCGGGGCGCTGCTGGACTTCGCCTGGCGGGAGTTGCTGGACGGCGGAAACGTGCTGGCCGCGCACCAGCACAACGAGCCGTTCTCCCCCGTGTCCCTGGAGATCTACGCGGCCTTCCACGAACTGGACCACCGGCACCCCGGGCTTGAGGCGGCGCTGGAACTCCCCCGGCGCAGCACCACCTGGCAGGCGCTGGAAATGCCCCCGTGCAGGCGGCTGGGGGTCCTCAACGCGGAGCGCCGGATGGGGCTGACACCCAGCGGCGACTTCGCGCGGGCCACCGCGGCCACCTGGCTCGGCCACCGTCCGGAGCCGTGGACGGTGCATCTGCACACCGCCTACGACATCACCCACACCGTCTTCCACCTAACCAACTGGGGCGAGGATCCGGGCGGCCTGCCGGAGCCGCTCGCCGACTATCTCAGGCTGTATCTGCCCGCCTGGGCGACGGACTGGGCGGAACTCGAACACTGGGACCTGCTGGGCGAGCTCCTCATCGTCGACGCCTGTCTGCCGCGGCCCGCGCTGGACGGAGAGCTGTGGGAGCGGTACGCGGCGGCGCAGTCCCCGACAGGAGCGATGCCGACGTGGGGGCAGATGCCGCAGGGCGACCCGTCCGACGTCTTCGACACCGTGCACCACCCCACGCTGGTCGCCGCTTCCGCGTCCGCCATGGCCACCTCCCGCTCGCTGTCGGCAGGCGGGACATGACGACGGACCGGACGGACCAGACGGACAGGAGAGACCGGACGGACCGTTCCGAGACCGCGCTCAGAAACCGGCTCGCGCTGGAGGTGGCCCGCCTCGAAGCGCCCGACGTGGTGCTCGGCGTCACCCGGCGCGGCAGGCGAACCGTGGTGACCGGCGGTCTGGCGCCCGAACGCACCACCCCCCGGGAGGCGCTGCGCTACGAACTCGGCTCGCTCACCAAGACGTACACCGTGCTGCTGCTGGTCACACTGGCCGCCGAGGGCGTGCTGACCCAGGACGACCGGCTGGCCGCGCATCTGCCGCCCACGCTGCGGCTGCCGCACCCCGCCTCCCGCGGCATCACGCTGCGCAATCTGGCCACGCACACCGCCGGGCTGCCCCGCATTCCCTACGACCTGCTTCCCGGCGCCCTGCTGCGCCCCAGCGTGAGCGGCTACGCCCGCTACGACACCGGCCGGCTGCTGCGCACCTTCGCGGCCACCCGGCCCCGGCACCCGGCGGGAAGCCGCTGGAGCTACTCGAACTTCGGCGTCGCGCTGCTGGGCCCGGCCCTGGCCCGGGCGGCCCAGGGCACGTACCCGGCGCTGCTGGGCACCCAGGTGCTACGGCCCCTCGGGCTGACCGGCACCACACTGGCGCCGGGGCCCACGGGAGCGGACGCCGTGGGCTACCGCGGTGACGGCCGCACCCCGCTGCCCGGCACCGACATGGGCGCCTTCAGCGCGGCGGGGGCCGTGCGGGCCACTCCGCACGACATGCTCGGCTACCTGGAGGCCCATCTGCACCCCGCGGCCACCTCGCTGAGCGGGCCGCTGAAGGAGGTTCAGGTGCCGCAGCTGCACCGGGGCGGGCGGCGCGGTGAGACGCACACCCTGGCCTGGTTCCAGCACCCCGCACCCGGTGGACCGTTGCTCTTCCACGCCGGGGCGGTCTTCGGTCAGCAGGCGTTCCTCGGCTACCACCCGGCATCCGGCACCGGCCTCGCCGCCGTGGCCACCCGCAGATCCCGGCGCTGCCCACTGATGCCGACTGCGTACAACCTGCTGTACGGGCTGGCCGAGGAGGCAGCCGCCTGAGCGGGCAGCCGACGCCGGGCAGGCCGCCGTTCGCCGGGCCGGCCGCCGTTCGCCGGGCCGGCGCGAACCCGCCCGGCCCCGGTTACGGGGTGCGGGCAGGCGGCCCCGACGTTATGGAGCGGGCCGCCGGGACCTCGCGGGCCCTCAACCACGCGGTGGTCTCACCGGGCGGCATGGCCGCAGCAACGAGCCACCCCTGAACCGCATCGCAGCCAAGATCCCGAAGCCGCTCCCACGTCTCGTCGTCCTCCACCCCCTCCGCCACAACCATGAGCCCCAAGGAGTGCGCCAGATCCACCGTGCAGCGCACGATCTCCGCGTCCTCGGTGTCCACCGCGAGCCGGGCCACGAACGACCGGTCGATCTTCAGCTCGCTGACGGGCAGCCGCCGCAGGTGGACCAGGGAGGAGTAGCCGGTCCCGAAGTCGTCGAGCGACATCTTCACGCCGTGCCCGGTGAGCCCCGCCAGGGTGTCGGCCGCCTGCTGGGGGTCTTCGAGCAGCACGTGCTCGGTGATCTCCAGCTGAAGCGCTCCCGGGGGTACGCCGTGCCGGGCCAGCCGGGCCGCGACGGCGCCGGCGAAGCCGGGCGAGTGGACGTCGCGGGGCGAGACGTTGACGGCGACCGGCACGGTCAGCCCGCACGAGCGCCAGATGGCGACCTGTGCGAGGGCGGTCTCCAGCACGTACTCGGTCAGCCGGGGCATCAGGCCCGAGGTCTCGGCGATGGCGATGAACTCGTCCGGGGGGACGCGCCCGCGCTCGGGGTGCACCCAGCGCACCAGCGCCTCCAGGCCGGAGACGGTGCCGTCGAAGCCGACCTTGGGCTGGTAGTGCAGCTCGACCTCGCCGGCGTCCAGCGCGCGCCGCAGGTCGGCGAGGAGCCCGAGGCGGTCGGGGGTGTTGCCGTCCCGGGTGGCCTCGTAGACCTCGACGGCGGTGCGGTCCCGCTTGGCCTCGTACATCGCCACGTCGGCGCGGCGCAGCAGGCCCTCGGCCTCGTCGGCGTGGTCGGGGAAGACGGCGACACCGGCGCTGGCCTCCAGCACGAGCGTCAGTCCGTCCAGGTCGAGCGGGGAGCCGAGGGCCGAGACCAGGCCCCGCGCGATCCGCTGGGCGCTGGTGGTGGAGTCGGCGACCGGGAGCAGCACGGCGAACTCGTCGCCGCCGAGCCTGGCCGCCTCCGCGCCGCGCGGGAGCGCGTCCCGCAGCCGCTGCGCTATCTGCAACAGGAGCCGGTCGCCCGCGAGATGGCCGAGGGTGTCGTTGACGGAGCGGAAGCGGTCCAGGTCGATGAGGACGAGCGCGGAGCGGGCTCCGGTGCGCTCGGCCTCGTCGAGCGCCGCCCAGGTGCGCTCCAGCAGCCACAGCCGGTTGGGCAGCCCGGTGAGCGGGTCGCGCAGCTGTTCCTCGGCGCGGGCGCGGGCGATGCGGAGCGTGGAGTCGAGGGCGATCAGCGGGATCGCGAACAGCGGGAGCAGCAGCGGCTTGTGGACGGCGACGACGACGATGAGCGGGGCGATGCCCAGCAGGGAGACGCCGACGAGGCTCTGGCGGACGAGCGCGGTGCGCAGCGCCGAGGGCAGGCCCCCGGCGTGCGGGGCCGAGGTGTACCACTGGAGGGCCCGGGTGACCAGCAGATAGACCCCGGCGACGAGCACGATCTGCGGCGCGGCCGACAGCTCCCAGTCGGGGGGCTCCCAGGGGTTCTCCACGGAGGGGCGCACTCCGCACAGGGCGAGGGAGAGCGAGGCGGCGCCGATGCCGAGGATGTCGATGGCGCCCTGCACGAACGCCTGCCGCCAGCGGTGCCGGCGCGCGGCGCCGACCAGGACGACGACGGCGAGACTGACCAGCAGCGCGGGCACCCAGCCGCACAGCAGCAAGATGGCGAGGGTGAGCGCGGGGCCCGAGCCGGTGCCGCTCCACCAGCGGTCGCGGCCCATGGTGACGAGGTGGGCGACGACGGATCCCGTCAGCACGGCGAACGACCAGCCGACGGTGCCGCCGGGGAAGAGGGAGTGGCCGGTGGCGAGTACCCGGATGAGGCCGCCGGTCAGGGCGAGGACCGCGAGGGCGAGGACGAGCGCGGGCAGCAGCGGCGGTCGCAGGGCCAGCAGCCGCTGGAGCCAGGGGGCTTCCTCGCCGCCGGCGGTGCCGGAGCCGCTCCTGCCGCCCGGCGCGCCCGGAGCGGCGACCCCGCCGATGGCCTGCCCCGTGCCTGTGTTCGTGCCTGCCCCTGTGCCCGCACCCCGTGCCGTCCGGGCCCCCCGGCGCGTGCCGTCCGAGGGCAGGCGGGAGAACGGGGGCCGGGCTCCCCCGGAGAATTCCAGCATCCTGGTCCCTCTCGCAGCCGTCCGCGCCTGCGTCGCCGCCGCAGGCGTACGTTTCAACAGTAGGCCGCTGACCGGTAGGAGGGGCAGCGATCGGCCGCTGTTACCTGAATACGCCTACGACGAATCGTGCCCATCTTCCCCGCACCGTACGGGTGTTGTGGCCGAACGGCTGGTTCCGGAGGTCGGTGAGGCGGGAGGCTGGGGTCACCGGGTGGTGCCCGTGCGCGAACAGAAGTGCCCCGCACGGGCGTTGCGACATGTCCCGGACTCGCCCATGGAGGTCAATCGTCCGCTTTCTCCGGTTCCTCCTCCGGCAATGCCGTCTCTCGTGCGGCATCCGGCCCCTGCTCCAACAGGACCGTGAGGCCGTCGTCGTCCAGAATCGGCACCTTCAACTGCACGGCCTTGTCATGTTTTGAGCCAGGGTTGTCGCCTACCACGACGAATCCGGTCTTCTTCGAAACCGATCCCGTGACCTTGGCGCCCTGGTTCTGGAGCGCGGCCTTCGCTCCGTCCCGGGTGTAGGTCGCCAGGGTGCCGGTGACCACGACGGTGAGCCCCTCCAGGGGGCGCGGGGTCTCCTCGCCCGCCGCCTCCTCTTCCATCCGGACCCCGGCCGCGCGCCAGCGCTCGACGATCTCGCGGTGCCAGTCCTCGGCGAACCACGCCTTCAGCGAGGCGGCGATCGTCGGCCCGACGCCCTCGGTGGCAGCCAGCTCGGCCTCCTCGGCCGCCGCGATCCGGTCCAGCGAGCGGAACTCGCGGGCGAGTGCCTCGGCGGCGACCGGGCCCACATGGCGGATGGACAGGCCCGTGATGATCCTGGCCAGCGGCCGGTCCTTGGCCGCCTGGATGTTCTCCAGCATGGCCAGGGTGTTCTTCCTCGGCTCGCCCTGCTGGTTGGCGAAGAGGGTGACGGTCTTCTCCTCGCCCGTCTTCGGGTCGCGCTTGGGCAGCCCGCTGTCCTGGTCGACCACATACGCCACGATCGGCAGCAGGTCCTCGACGGTGAGGTCGAACAGGCCGCTCTCGTCCCGCAGCGGCGGCTGGGCCGGCTCCAGCGGCTGGGTGAGCGCGCTGGCCACCACGTAGCCGAAGTGCTCGATGTCCAGCGACTTGCGGCCCGCCAGGTAGAAGAGCCGCTCGCGCAGCTGGGCCGGGCAGGAGCGGGCGTTGGGACACCGCAGGTCGATGTCCCCCTCCTTCATGGGCTGGAGGGCCGAGCCGCACTCGGGGCACACGGCGGGCATCACGAACTCCCGCTCGGTGCCGTCCCGCAGGTCGGCGACGGGGCCGAGGATCTCGGGGATGACGTCGCCGGCCTTGCGCAGGACGACCGTGTCCCCGATGAGGACGCCCTTGGACTTGACGACCTCCTGGTTGTGCAGCGTGGCGAACTCGACCTCGGAGCCGGCGACCGTGACCGGCTCGACGACCGCGTAGGGAGTGACCCGGCCCGTGCGCCCGACGCCGACGCGGATGTCGGCCAGCTTGGTGTTGACCTCCTCGGGCGCGTACTTCCACGCGATGGCCCAGCGAGGAGCGCGGGAGGTGGAGCCCAGCCGGCCCTGGAGCCGGATCTCGTCCAGCTTCACCACGACGCCGTCGATCTCGTGCTCGACCGAGTGGCGGTGCTCGCCGTAGTGGGCGATGAACTTCCGCACGCCCTCCAGCCCGTCCACGACCTTCGCGTGGGCGGAGGTCGGCAGGCCCCACTCGCCCAGCAGGTCGTAGGCGTGCGAGAGACGGCTGAAGTCCTCCTTCTCGAAGCCCTCCAGGGCGCCGATGCCGTGCACGACCATGTGCAGCGGCCGGGTGGCGGTGACGCGGGGGTCCTTCTGGCGCAGCGAGCCGGCCGCCGCGTTGCGCGGGTTGGCGAAGGGCTTCTCGCCCGCCTCCACCAGGCGTGCGTTCAGCTCCTCGAAGCGCTCCATGGGGAAGAAGACCTCGCCGCGCACCTCGACCAGCTCGGGGAGGCGCTCGCCGGTGAGGCGCTCGGGGATGTCGGCGATCGTACGGACGTTGGGGGTGATGTCCTCGCCGGTGCGGCCGTCGCCGCGAGTGGCGGCGCGGGTGAGTCTGCCGTGCTCATAGGTGAGGTTGACCGCGAGGCCGTCCACCTTCAGCTCGCACAGGAAATGGTAGGGCACGCCCTCCAGCTCACGGGCGACGCGGTCGGCCCACTCCCCCAGCTCCTCGTCGTCGAAGGCGTTGTCCAGCGAGAGCATGCGCTCGCGGTGCGCGACCTCGGTGAACTCCGTCTCGTAGTGCCCCGAGACCTTCTGGGTCGGTGAGTCGGGGGTGCGCAGGGAGGGGTGCTCCTCCTCCAGCGCCTCCAGCGCGCGCAGCAGCCTGTCGAACTCGGCGTCGCTGACGACCGGGGCGTCCTTCACGTAGTACCGGAAGCGGTGCTCCTCGATCTGCTCCGCGAGGCGTGCGTGCTCCTCCCGCGCCTGAGCCGGAACCGCCACGTCCTGTTCGCCAGCCACCGTTTCGTCCTCCCGTCACTGAGGGTTGTCAGCGAGTGATCGTGCCGCCTGGACGCAGTGGGCGAGCGCCCGACGCGCGTACGCGGGCGAGGCCCCCGCCAGCCCGCACGTGGGGGTGACCACGACGGACTCGGCCAGCAGCCCGGGAGACAGCCCGAGCCTGCGCCACAGCGACCTGACACCCCCGACGCTACCGGCCGGGTCTGACAATGCCCGTCCCTCGGGCTCGGTGGAGGGCACGACACCCGCGAAGAGCGTGACGCCGCCCTCCACCGCCTCCCCGATCGCCTCGTCCTCACTCTCGGTGAGCAGTGTGGCATCGAGGGAGATGCCGTCCACGCCGGCCCGGCGCAGCAGCGCGACGGGCACGCGCGGCGCACAGGAGTGCACGATCACGGGCCCGTCGTGCACAGCGGCCAGATCGCGCAGCACGCCCTCGGCGACGGCGCGGTCGACGGCGGAGTAGGTGCGGTATCCGCTGGCGGTGCGCACGCTGCCCTGGAGCACGGCGGTCAGCGACGGCTCGTCCAGCTGGAGGACCAATGCGGCGCCGGGCACCCTGCGCCGCAGGTCGGCCAGGTGTGCGCGCAGGCCCTCGGCGAGCGAGGCCGCCAGGTCGCGGCAGGCGCCCGGGTCGCCCAGCATCGCCTCGCCGTTGCGCCGCTCCAGGCCCGCCGCGAGCGTCCAGGGGCCGACGGCGGAGACCTTCAGACAGGCGCCCTCGCCGGTCGCGCCCTGGGTGAACTCCTCGACGGCGTCCAGGTCCTCGCCCAGCCAGGCGCGGGCGCGCCGGGTGTCGCGTCCTGGCCGGTCGCTGATCCGCCAGCCGCTGGGCTCCAGGTGCACATACATCTCGGCCAGCATCCCGGCCGTGCGGCCGAGCATGTCGGCCCCGGGGCCGCGCGCGGGCAGCTCCGGGAGATAGGGCAGGTGTCCGGGTGTCTCCAGGGATCCCGTGACGGTCCGTGCCGCCTCCCGCGCGTCGGTGCCGGGCATCGAGCCGAGGCCGGTGGCCGCCGCCGGGCCCCAGGGGGTCTGCTTACGCTTCTCGCTCACCCGGGAAGCGTACGGCCGCCCGCGCGGCGCCCGGCGCCCAGCCTCGGGGTGGGGCTCAGCCTCCGGGGCGTACGGACAAGTCGGTGACCTCGGCGCCGCGCGGCAGGTCGAGGGCGGTCAGCACCGTGGTGGCGATGGCGTCGGCGGGGATCCACCGGCCGGCGTCGTACTCCTTGCCCTCCTGCCGGTGGACCTTCTCCTGCATGGGTGTCGCGGTGCGGCCGGGGTAGACGGAGGTGACGCGGATCCCGTTGTCCGCCTCCTCGCCGCGCAGCGCGTCGGCCAGCGCCTTGAGGCCGTGCTTGCTGGCCGCGTAGGCCCCCCACTCGGGGTTGGCGCGCAGCCCCGCGCCCGAGTTGACGAAGACGACGTGGCCGCGCGCCATGCGCAGCTGGGGCAGGAACAGCCGGGTCAGCTCGGCGGGCGCCACGAGGTTGGCGGCCAGCGTCTCGTTCCACAGCTTGGGGCTGAATTCGCCGACGGGGCCCAGCTCGACGACCCCGGCGATGTGCAGGAGCGAGTCGACGCTGTCGGGGAGGGTCTGGTGGCCGAACGCCCAGGAGAGGCGCTCGGGCTCCGCGAGGTCGCCCACCAGGGTGTGGGCGCCCTCGAACTCCTCGGCCAGCTCCTTGGCGCGCCCCGCGTCGCGCGCCAGCAGATAGAGCGTGTCGCCCCGCTCCAGCAGCCGTCTGGCCACCTCGGCGCCGATGCCGGAGCCGCCGCCTGTGATCACATGTGTTGGCATGCCCCCATGGTCGCCCACGGGGCGGGAGGCGCGCAGCGGGGCCGGGCCGGGCACGGACCGCGCGGCGCTCCCCGTTACGCGGCGAAGACCGAGTCCATCTTCTCGTACTCCTCCAGACAGCGGCCCGTGCCCAGGGCGACGCAGCCCAGGGGCTCGTCCGCCACCACCACGGGCATACCGGTCTCCTTGACCAGCCGCTCGTCCAGGCCGTGCAGCAGCGCGCCGCCGCCGGTCAGGACGATGCCGCGCTCCATGATGTCGCCGTACAGCTCGGGCGGGCAGTCGTCGAAGGCGGTGCGCACCGCGGAGACGATGGCCCGCACCGGGCGCTCCATCGCCTCGCGGATCTCCTCCGGCGCCAGGTGCACGACCTTGGGCATACCGGTGTTCTTGTCGCGACCGCGCACCTGGACGGGTTCGCCGGTGCCGAGGGAGATCTTGATGTCCTCCGCCGTCCGCTCCCCCACGGCGATGGCGAACTCCCGCTCCACGTACGCCGCGATGGCCGCGTCCAGCGCGTCGCCCGCGACGCGCGCCGAGTGCGAGACGACCATCCCGCCCAGTGAGATGACGGCGATCTCGGTGCTGCCGCCGCCGATGTCGACGACCATCGAGCCGCGCGCCTCGTGCACCGGGAGCCCCGCGCCGATCGCCGCGGCCATCGGCTCCTCGATCAGCCGCACCGAGCGGGCGCCCGCCCGGTCGGCGGTCTGGAGCACGGCGCGGCGCTCAACTCCGGTCACCCCGCTGGGCACACACACCACCACGCGCGGGGACCTGCCGCCCCGCCGGCCGCCGCGCGCGGCACGGATGAAGTAGCGCAGCATGCCCTCCGTCGCCTCGAAGTCCGTGATCACGCCGCCCTTGAGGGGGCGGGTGGCGGTGATGGAGCCGGGGGTGCGGCCCACGGCCTGGCGTGCCTCGGCCCCGACGGCCAGGACCTTTCCGGTCCTTGAGTCGATCGCGACGACGGACGGCTCGTCCAGCACCACGCCGCGCCCTCGCGCGTACACCAGGGTGTTGGCCGTGCCCAGGTCTATACCGATGTCGCGGCTGCGTACAGCAGTGGACGGAGTGCGCTTAGCCATGTGTTCTCGCCATGTTCGGTGCGGGGTGTACGAGTCGTACGGAAATGTCGTGCTGACAGCCGCAGCATACCCAACTGTCCGCTTTGCTGCGGCGGCCCCCGGCCTCTGATCCCCCAGAAATCTGGGAAGGAAAAGGCCCTGGTCGGAGCTGGTTTTTACATCAATCTAACGTACAGATGCTCGACTTGGTGGCATAGATCTGCCGGGCTTGGATAGCTATGCACCGGAGACCACGCGCGGTTCACCGAGCCCGGAGCCTGGTGCGTCCTTCGGGGACCGCGCCTTGGGCCACCGTCTCTTCTACTGGAGGTTTCGTCATTTCCGCGCGACCCGCTCAGGAATTCGGAGACAACCCCGTCGAGGTTCGGGAAACCGGACACTACACAGAGGAGTACGTCCCAAGCTTTGTCGAGAAATGGGACTCCCTCATAGATTGGGAAAAACGAGCAGAGAGCGAGGGAAATTTCTTCATCGACCTGCTGCGAAAGCGGGGGGTAAAGAGCGTCCTGGATGTCGCGACGGGAACCGGGTTTCACTCGGTACGGCTCCTGGAAGCAGGCTTCGAGGCCGTGAGCGCGGACGGAAGCGCCGACATGCTCGCGATGGCGTTCGAGAACGGAATGAAGAACGGCGACCACATCCTGCGGGTCGTCCAGGCCGACTGGCGATGGCTCAACCGGGACGTCCACGGAGAGTACGACGCCATCGTGTGCCTCGGGAACTCGTTCACACATCTCTTCTCGGAGCGCGACAGGCGCAAGGCTCTCGCCGAGTTCTACGCCATGCTGAAGCATGACGGAATCCTCATCCTGGATCAGCGTAACTACGACGCGATTCTGGACGAGGGATTCTCCAGCAAGCACACGTACTACTACTGCGGCGAGGACGTCGCGGTGGAGCCCGAATACATGGACGAGGGGTTGTGCCGCATGCGGTACCGCTTCCCGGACAAGTCGGAGTACCACCTCAACATGTTCCCGCTCCGCAAGGACTACACGCGGCGCCTCATGTCCGACGTGGGTTTCCAACGCATCGAGACCTACGGCGACTTCCAGCACACCTATCGGGCCGAGCAGCCCGACTTCTTCGTGCATGTGGCGGAGAAGGAATACCGAATGGAGGATCAGGAGGAAGGCGCTTACGGAAGTGCCGTGAGTACGGCGCGGAGTTACTACAACTCCCCCGACGCCGACGCCTTCTATTCCTCCGTCTGGGGCGGCGAGGATATCCACGTCGGAATCTACGAGGGCCCGCAGGAGCCCATCGCCGACGCCAGCCGCCGCACCGTCGAGCGGATGGCGTCCGGACTCGGACTCGGCAAGGAGTCCACGGTCCTCGACCTCGGCTCGGGCTTCGGTGGATCGGCCCGCTATCTCGCCGAGACGTTCGGCTGCCGGGTACAGGCGCTCAACCTCAGCGAGGTGGAGAACCAGCGCCACAAGGAGCTGAACTCCATCCGGGACCTCACCGACCGTATCGAGGTGGTGGACGGCTCGTTCGAGAGCATTCCGTTCCCCGATTCGAGCGTCGACGTCGTGTGGTCGCAGGACGCCTTCTTGCACAGCGGGGACCGCCTCCGGGTACTGGAGGAGGTCCGGCGCGTCCTCAAGCCCGGTGGCAGCCTCGTGTTCACCGACCCGATGGCCGCCGACGGCACCGAGACGAGCGCGATCCAGCCCATCCTGGACCGCATCCACCTCGACGACATGGGCTCGCCCGGCTTCTACACCCGCGAACTGACGCGCCTCGGCTTCGCACCCGTCCCCCACGAGGGGGCCGGGGGCGGCTTCGAGGATCTGCGCACGCAGTTGGTGACCCACTACGGGCGTGTCCTGGAGGAGACCGAGCGCCAGGAGGCCGAGGGCCTCGCCGCGAAGGTCAGTTCCGAGTACCTCGCCCAGATGAAGAAAGGACTCACCCACTGGGTCGACGGCGGTGAACAGCGCCAGCTCACCTGGGGCATCTTCCGCTTCACCCTCACCGAGGGCTGAGCGGGCGCCCCTCGCGGGCGATGCCACGTCGCGGGCGGCCCGCTCCGCCGGACCTCCGGGCCGGCGGGGCGGGCCGTACTCACTCCTGCGGGGCGGGCCGTACTCGCTCCACCGGGGCGGGCCGCGCTCACTCCTGCGGGCGCAGCGCGCGGGTCACATCGAACTCGCCCGTCCCCCGCATCGGCGGCGGCCCCGTCTCCGGTGAGCCCGCCAGCAGCTGCCCCAGCCCTCGGCGGGTGGCGGCGACCACGACGCGATCGCCCGCCCGCAACAGGTATCCGGGCTGCATCTGCCAGGTCAGCTCGCCCCCGCCCGCACCCTGGGCCCCGCCCGGGGAGAGGTCGCCCTCGCTCAGGGCCCGCCCCGCGAGGTCCAGCGCGAGGACCCGCCACACCCCGGCCCGGAACGCCTCGCCCACGGTCCGCCCCTCCAGCAGGGGGTTGCCCTCCACATCCACCGTCGCGAAGACCAGCACCCGCCGGCCCACCGGAATGGCGCCGAGCACCTGGCGGCCCATCATGGCGCCGGCGAATGCGGGCGCCGCCAGCGCGGAGACCGAGCGGCTGCGGGTCTGCGCCGCCGGGTAGGTGTCGCGCAGGGTGCGGTAGACGGTGGTCGCGAACTCGTCGTCGAACAGCCGCATCACCACCCGCACTTCGGGCTTGAGCTGGCGCGCGTACAACGACGCCTCCAGATTGGTGCCGTCGCTGCTGGTCAGCGCGAGGACGGCGCGGGCGCGCCGGATCCTGGCGGCCTCCAGCACCCCGCCCTCGGTGACGTCGGCGATCAGCGTCGGCACCTTCTTGTCCCGCGCGAGCCCGACGCCGCGCGCCTCCGGGTCGCGTTCGATGCACACCACGGGAATGCCGCGCTCCAGCAGTTCCTCCAGCACCCGCGAGCCCACCTTGCCCAGCCCCAGCAACACCACGTGTCCCGACATTCCGCGCGGCACGTCGGGCAGCGAGGCGGCCTGGCGGAAGGCGCCGTAGCTCTCCAGCACGATCGCCAGGAACAGCGGCAGCATCAGCATCCCGGCGAACCCGGCGAGGAGTTGGAGCAGCTGCTCGTCGACGGGCTCGTCGGTCTTGGGGTCGTTGATGCCGAAGACGTCGAGGAGGGTGACATAGCCGGCGTGCGCGGGCGTGTCGCCGCTGAGCACCCAGTTGAAGGTGGCCAGTGCGATGACGACGCCGGTCAGCGCCAGCAGGGAGTAGCGCAGCCGGCGCGAGAACAGCTCCTTGAAGGCGGGCAGCCGGGGCAGCCGGGAGGTGCGGGGCCGGGTGGTGCCGCGCCTGCTGGTGATGGCCTCCAGGACCACGGCGCCGCGCTGTGGGGGCAGGCCCTCCAGCGCGGACTCGTCGGGCAGCAGCACCGGGCTCTCGCGGGGGCGGTGCTGCGGCTCGGTCTCCTCGTCGGTGTCGCCCTCGTCCGCGTCCTCGGAGCCCGGCATCAGGGCGAGGGTGCACAGCCGGTTCCTGCGGTCGGCGGTGCCCAGGGTGCGCTCCTTGGCACGCAGCAGCAGCCCGTCCGCGTAGACGACCTTGTCGCTGCCGACGACGGCGGCGGCCACCAGGGAGGGCGCCGCCGTGTCGGAGTCGGACAGCACGGTGGTGGAGGCGTCTATGGCCGCCTGGTCCAGATGCGGGTTGTGCACGCGCGCCGCGCGGTCGAGCAGGCTCTCCAGATAGCCGCCGAGCGTGCGGTTGAACATCCGGATGACCAGCCGCAGTCGGGGGTTGATCCGGCGGGCGCGCAGCGCGATGTGGATGTTGAGCTGGTCGTCGCCCGAGGTGAGGGCCAGCGCGTTGGCCTCCTCGATACCGGCGCGCCGCAGGGTCTCGTCGTCGGGCACCTGGGCCTCGACGGCGTCCACCCGCAGCCGCCTCCTGCCGACCAGTTCAGCGATCCTGGGGCCGTGATCCCCGCCGCGCAGCGAGGGCAGGACGACGGTGACGCGCTGCCCGTAGACGCTGGCCAGCTCCTTGGCCAGCCGCTGGGCCAGCGAATTGTCCCCGCACACCACCATGTGTCCGCGCCGCGCGTTCGCGCCTAGGCTGTCGGTCATGGCCTCCTCGTCCTCCCCCGCCACCGCCCGTACTCCCATGAACATCTGCGTCTTCTGTTCGGCCGCCGATCTCGACGGGGTGTATACCGACGCGGCCCGCGAGTTCGCGGGACTCATCGGCAAGCGGGGTCACAGTCTCGTGTGGGGAGGCTCCGACTCCGGGCTGATGAAGGTCGTCGCGGACGGTGTGCAGGACGCGGGAGGCCGACTGATCGGCATCTCCGTGGAGTTCCTGAGCAACGTCGCGCGCCCGAACGCCGACGAGATGATCGTCACCGCCGATCTCGCCGAACGCAAGGCCGCGTTGCTGGCGCGCGCCGATGCCGTGGTCGTCATGGTCGGCGGCACGGGCACGCTGGATGAGGCCACGGAGATCCTGGAGCTGCGCAAGCACGGCATGCACAGCAAGCCCGTAGTGATCTTGAACACGGCCGGCTTCTACGACGGCCTCCGGCAGCAGATGGCCCGCATGGAGGCCGAGGGCTTCCTGCCCATCCCCCTGGACCAGTTGGTCACCTTCGCCGACGACGGTCTCCAAGCGCTGGACCTGCTCGGCGCCTGAGCGGGCAGCGCGCCCGGAGGGAGCGGCCGGCGGGCGGTCCGGACACCCGGACGAGGCTCGGACCGCCGAAACCGCCGCCCCTCGAACCGCTCGCGCCGCCGGAGCCGCTAAGCCGCCGGAACCGCCCGTTCCGTCGTCGCGATCGTCGCCGAGCCGACCACGCGGGGTCCGTCGTACAGGACGATCGCCTGGCCCGGGGCCACACCGCGCTCCGGGTGGGCGAAGCGCACGCGCAGCTCGCCGCCCGTCAGCTCGGCCTCCACCTCGGTCTCCGCGCCGTGCGCCCGCAGCTGGGCGGTGTAGGTACGGGGGCCGTCGGCGGGCGGGGCGCCGCACCAGCGCGGGCGTACCGCGGTGAGCGAGCCGACGTCCAAGGAGTCGGCGGGGCCGACCGTGACCGTGTTGTCGACCGGCGAGATGTCCAGGACGTAGCGCGGCTTGCCGTCGGGCGCCGGGTGCCCCAGGCGCAGGCCCTTGCGCTGGCCGATGGTGAAGCCGTACGCGCCCTCGTGGGTGCCGAGCCGGGCGCCGGACTCGTCGACGATGTCGCCCTCGGCCCGGCCCAGCCGGCCTGCCAGAAAGCCCTGGGTGTCACCGTCGGCGATGAAGCAGATGTCGTGGCTGTCGGGCTTCTTGGCCACGGACAGGCCGCGCCGTTCGGCCTCGGCCCGGATCTCGTCCTTGGTGGTGAGGGTGTCGCCGAGGGGGAACATCGCGTGGGCGAGCTGCCGCTCGTCCAGGACGCCGAGCACATAGCTCTGGTCCTTGGCCGCGTCACTCGCCCTGTGCAGCTCCCGGCCGCCGTCCTCGCGGGTCACGACGGTGGCGTAGTGGCCGGTGCAGACGGCGTCGAAGCCCAGCGCCAGCGCCTTGTCCAGCAGCGCGGCGAACTTGATCTTCTCGTTGCAGCGCAGACAGGGATTGGGCGTGCGGCCCGCCTCGTACTCCGCGACGAAGTCCTCGACGACGTCCTCGCGGAAGCGTTCGGCCAGGTCCCAGACGTAGAAGGGGATACCGATGACGTCGGCGGCGCGGCGTGCGTCGTTCGAGTCCTCGATGGTGCAACAGCCGCGGGCGCCCGTACGGAACGACTTGGGGTTGGCGGACAGCGCCAGATGTACCCCTGTGACCTCGTGTCCCGCCTCGGCGGCACGGGCGGCGGCCACGGCGGAGTCGACGCCGCCGGACATGGCGGCCAGGACGCGCAGCGGGCGCGCGGAGGCTGTCCCCCGCGAGGATGCAGTAGTCATAGCGCTCTCCAGGGTAGACGGAACGACCCGGTGACCCGAACGCGTTAAGAAGCGCATGGGACAGGCGGCGGATGAGGGACGGACGGACGAGGCACCCGGGAGGCCGGGCGGCGGCGGTCCGGAGGGCGGGCACGGCCCGGCGGAAAGCAAGGGGCAAGGCGGTGGCGTGGGCGGATCCGGTGGCGGCGACGCGAAGCACGGGCGGCAGATGACCCGGCGGCGGCTGCTGCTCGCGGGCGGCACGGCCGTCGGGCTCGGGGTCGCGGGCGTCGCGGCGCAGCAGGAGATCAAGCGCTGGTGGTGGCGGATACCGGGCAACGACAAGCCCCGCAAGGAGGGCGAGGTCGACGATTCCCGCGCCCGCTGGGTGGCCGCCTCCGAGGCGAACTGGCGCCGGGCCGACCGGCCCGCCGACTACGGCGTCGACCGGGTCGTCATCCACGTCGTCCAGGGCAGCGCCGCCAGCGCCGTAAAGGTCTTCCAAGATCCGGCACACGGCGCCGCCGCGCACTACATCGTGCGCCAGGACGGGCAGCTCACCCAGATGATCCGCGAGCTGGACGTCGGCTTCCACGCGGGCAACCGTGAGTACAACGAGCGCAGCGTCGGCATCGAGCACGAGGGCTGGATAAACCGCCCCCAGGACTTCACGGACGCGATGTACCGCTCCTCGGCGGAGGTGACCGCCGGCATCTGCCACCGCTACGGCATCCCCGCCGACCGCGAGCACATCATCGGCCATAACGAGGTCCCCGGCGCCGACCACACGGACCCGGGCGGGCACTGGGACTGGGACACGTACATGCGCCTGGTGCGGGCGCGGGTGAAGGTCCTTGCAAAGCCGCCGGGCGGCGGACCGCCTTCCGGCGGCGTCAGACCCTCCAGCAGCCCCGCGCAACCCCGGAAGAGCTGACGCCGGTCGTGGGCCCGCGACCGGCTCAGCGGCGGTCCTGCGGCCCAGTGGCCCTCAGCGCCAAGGAGGCACTACGGCCTGTCCGACGGACCTTTCTGTTGCTCTCGTACGTGGCACTGAGCAGGGGCTGCCCCTGCCTGTGCCGTGCAGAGTGCGGGTGTGTTCTGGGCTGGTCGCGCAGTTCCCCGCGCCCCTCTGGGGCGCTCTAGCTGAGCCCCGCGTGGCGGGCCCGTTCCACCACCGGGCCGATCGCCTCGGCGAGCGCCTCGACGTCCGCCTTGGTGGAGGTGTGGCCCAGCGTGAAGCGCAGGGTGCCCCGGGCAAGCTCGGGGTCGGTGCCGGTTGCCAGCAGCACATGGCTGGGCTGGGCGACACCTGCCGTGCACGCGGAGCCCGTCGAGCACTGGATGCCCTGCGCGTCCAGCAGCAGGAGGAGCGAGTCGCCCTCGCAGCCGGGGAAGGAGAAGTGAGCGTTGGCCGCCAGGCGGCCGGCCGGGTCCGGGTCGCCGTTGAGCACCGCGTCGGGCACGGCCTCGGTGACCGCGTCGACCAGCGCGTCCCGCAGCGCGCCGACCTCGCGCACGAAGTCCTCGCGCCGCTCGACGGCCAGCCTGCCCGCCGTGGCGAAGGCGGCGACGGCGGGGGTGTCCAGCGTGCCGGAGCGCACATGGCGCTCCTGGCCGCCGCCGTGCAGCAGCGGGACTGGCGTGTACTCGCGCCCCAGCAGCAGCGCGCCCACGCCGTAGGGGCCACCGGTCTTGTGCCCGGTGACGGTCATGGCGGCCAGGCCCGAGTCCGCGAAACCGGTCTCCAGCTGACCGAACGCCTGCACCGCGTCCGAGTGCAGCGGCACGTCGAACTCCCGGGCGACCTCGGCCAGTCCCCGCACATCCGTGACGGTGCCGATCTCGTTGTTGGCCCACATGACGGTGGCCAGCGCGACGTCGGCGGGGTTCCGCGCGATCGCCTCGCGCAGCGCCTCGGGGTGCACCCGCCCGTGGCCGTCGACCGGCAGCCACTCGACCCTGGCGCCCTCGTGCGTGGCCAGCCAGTCGACGGCGTCGAGGACGGCGTGGTGCTCGACGGGGCTGGCCAGGACGCGCGTACGGACGCCCTCGGACTGGTCCCTGCGTGCCCAGAACAGCCCCTTGACGGCGAGGTTGTCCGCCTCGGTGCCACCGCCGGTGAAGACGACCTCGCTGGGCCGCGCCCCGAGGGAGGCGGCGAGGGACTCCCGGGATTCCTCGACCGTGCGGCGGGCCCGGCGTCCCGCGCCGTGCAGGGAGGACGCGTTGCCGACGACCTGGAGTTGCTCGGTCATCGTCCGCACCGCTTCGGGCCACATAGGGGTGGTGGCGGCGTGATCGAGGTAGGCAGAGTGGGCGGTGTCAGCCATGGTTCCCCGATTCTACGGGCCACCTCGGGGCGCACGACCGGCGCGTGGAGGCGGAGCCCCGGAGACCGGGCCCCGGCCGCCTCGAGCGCGGCGGAGCCGCCGGAGCCGTCCCGGGGCGCACGGGCCCGGCGGGGGCGGCTCAGCGGCGGCTCAGCAGGGGTTCAGGAGCGGTTCAGCAGCGCTTACGGGGTCTCGCGGCGGCGGCTCAGTGGCCGTTCTCGGCCTGGAACATCCAGTGTTCCTTCTCCAAGACCCCGATGAGCTGGATGAAGACGTCCTCGGTGACCGGGTCGACCGGTCCCACGGCCTTCATGCGCTCACGGGCCTTGCCGATCACGGACTCCAGCGCGTCGACCATGGTGCGCACCGCGTCGGTGTCGGGCTGCCAGCCGTCCTTGACCGTGGAGACGGCACTGCCGTTCGCGACGGTCGAGGAACGGCCGTCCGGCGAGATGCCGAGGGCCGAGGCGCGCTCGGCGACGGTGTCGGAGTAGTTGCGGGCGGTGTCGACGACCTCGTCGAGCTGGAGGTGGATGGACCGGAAGCGGGGGCCGACCACGTTCCAGTGGATCTGCTTGGCGACCAGGGAGAGGTCGATGAGATCCAGCAGCGTGCCCTGGAGCGCCTCACCTACGGTCTTGAGGTCCTCCTCCGGAAGAGTGCTCTTCACTGCGTACGTCACCTTGGGCTCGCTCTCTCTCGGACAGCAACTTCTCCCCTCCAACGTACTCACACAGGGCGAAAAGGGACACTTCGCGTCAGAGGGGAGGGGATGCCGTGGAGTCTTCCGACCCCCTCGCCCTGTGCCGTCCTGACGAGTCCCCCTCCTCGCCCACCTCATGCACCCGGGCCGTGCGTCCCGCGCATGGGCGAGCCGCACACGGGCATGTCGCACACGGGGGAATGGGTGGCGCGCCCGGGCAAAGCTTGCCGGGAGGGGTACTGAGCGGCCTCACTGAGGCCCCCTGCGGTCCGATCGTGCCCCGAAAGGGGCGCGGGGAACTGCGCGGCCAGCCACGACGACGCCGCCGCAGCAGCCGCAGCCGCAGCCGCAGCCGAACAGCGGAGCCCCTCGGCACGCCCCGCGGAGCGCTCAGGTGCGGGCGAGCTGGCGGGACTGGGCGACCAGGCGGTCCGCGGTGTCCCAGATTTCCGTGTCCTCCTCCAGGAAGCCCCCTGCCAGGTTGCGGGTGACGATCGAGACGCGCAGGGGTCCGGGGGCCGGGCGGGCGCGGACGTGGACCGTCAGCTCCACGGTCGGCACCCAGCCGGTCAGGCCCAGGTCGAAGGCGGTGGGCGGCAGCGCGTCCACGGCCATCAGCAGGGCGAGCGGATCGGGCTCGCGCCCGTCAGCCAGGCCGAGCCAGGCGCGCATCTCGCCGCGCAGACTGGGGGCACCCAGCGCCCAGCCGCTGGTCTCCGGGTCGAGCCGCAGGTCGAGCCGTCGTGCCAGCTCGGGCACGGCCGCCTCGCCGCCGGGGTGGTCGGTGGCGCGGAAGCACTGCTCGCGCGGCGCCATCGCGGGCGGCTTGGCGGTGGTGCGCACATCGTCGGACAGCGCCCCGAGGTCGCCGTAGGTGGCCAGGGCTCGGATGCGCTCGACCTCCTCGCCCCGCTCGTCGGTCTGGAAGAGCCCGGCCGACGCGGTGGAGACGGTGCGGCCCGTGCGGGCGGGGCGGGTGCGGACGAGGGCGGGGCCCGCCGTGGTGGCCGTCAGATAGTGCGCGGTGATCGTGAACGGATCGGGGTGCGGAAGGGCCTCGCCCAGGGCCCGGCCCAGCACGGCGAGCAGATAGCCGCCGTTGAGGGCCTTGCCTATCGCCCAGCCCGGCGACAGGCGCGCTTCGTAGCCGCCGTCGGCACGGCGGCTCACCGCGGTGTCGCGGTCGAACTCGCTGGTCACGGCGGCTGGGACGGCGGCCGAGGAACCCGCGGGCCGGACTGGTGCGTCAGAAGGAGCATCGGACATGACAGGAACCGTACACCGGAGAGTTACTCGTGGGTAGCAGTCCTTGACCAGCCGCCTCCCGGCCCTCGGCGCACGGCGGGGCGTGCCGGACGCACTCCGGGGCCCCCTTCTCCAACAGGCCCTGTCCGTCGTTAACTTGTGTTCCGGCCAGCGAAAGGGAGCCAGCAGCCATGTCGTACTTCGCGGACCTCGCCCTCCAGCACATCGACGGCGAGTGGCGCTCCGGCACCGGCTCCTGGGACATCGTCGACTTCGATCCGTACACCGGCGAGAAGCTCACCTCGGTCACCGTCGCCACGGCGAGCGAGGTCGACGCCGCCTACACCGCGGCGGCGCGCGCCCAGCCCGACTGGGCCGCGACCAGCGGCTTCGCCCGCCGTGAGGTCCTGGAGCGGGTGGTGCGGCTGATCGAGGAGCGGCAGGAGGCCCTGGCCGACTCGCTCACCACCGAGACCGGCGCCACCCGCGCGCGGGCCGACTTCGAACTGCGCCTGGCCCGCCAGTGTCTGCGCGACGCGGGCGCGCTGGCCGTCGGACCGGCCGAGAGCATGCCGCCCTCCCCCGTCGAGGGCAAGGAGAACCACGTCCTGCGGGAGCCGGTGGGCGTCGTCGGCGCCATCAGCCCCTTCCACCACCCCTTTCTGCGCGGCCTCGCCACCGTGGCACCCGCGCTGGCGGTGGGCAACGCCGTGGTCCTCAAGCCGCACCAGAGCACCCCGGTCACCGGCGGCGCGCTGCTGGCCCATCTGCTGGAGGAGGCGGGGCTGCCGGGCGGGGTGCTGAACGTCGTCATCACCGACATCGCCGAGATCGGCGACGCGCTCCTCACCCACCCCGTCCCCGGCGTCATCGCCTACGCCGGATCCGAGCGCACCGGCCGCGAGGTGACGGCCGTCGTGGCGAGCCACTTCAAGCGCGCCGTGCTCGACATCAGCGGCGGCGGCGCCTTCGTGGTGCTGGACGACGCGGACGTGGCCCGTGCGGCGGAGGCCGCCTGCTTCAGCCGCTTCGTCCACCAGGGCCAGGGCGGCGGAGCACCGGCCAGCCGGGTGCTGGTGGACCGGGCCGTCGAGCGGGAGTTCACCCACGAGTTCGCGGCGCGGGCCGCGGCCCTGGCGGCGGGCGACCCGCGCGATCCGGCCACCCGGATCGGCCCGCTGATCAGTCCCGCGCAGGCCGAGTCGGCCGAGGCGCTGGCCGCGCAGGCCGTCGCCGAGGGGGCGGTCGCGCTGACGCCCGGCGGCGCGCGGGGCGCGGTGCTGCGGCCCACGGTCCTGGCCGAGGTCCCCGAGGACGCCTCGGTGCTGCGCCAGGAGCTGCACGGACCCGTCGCCGTCCTGCTGCCGTTCAAGGACGAGAACGAGGCGGTGCGGCTGGCCCGGTGCATCCCGCACGGGCGCGGCACGGCGGTGCACACCAGCGATGTGCGCCGCGGGGTGTCGCTGGCGCGCCGGCTCGTGGGCGGTACGGCGCAGATCAACGGCTCGGGCGTCCCCGACGAGCCGATGGCCGGGCCCGGGACGCTGGAGGCGTTCACCACGGTGCGGTGGCTGTCGGTGCAGTACGGGCGCAGCCACTTCCCGTTCTGAGCGGGGCCCTCTTTCCTGGTGCTGAGCAGGGGGGTGCCCCTGCCTGTGCTTTGCAGGGTGCGGGCCCGTACGGGCTGGTCGTGCCCACGCGGCGGAGCCGCATATGACACAGCACCGCGCCCCTTCGGGGCTCGTCCCGGCGCCGGGCACGCAAGGGAGCGCCGCCCCGTCACCGGCCCCGGCCGCTCTCCCCCCGCTCGGCCGCCTCCGCGTCGGGCCGCGCGCTGCGCCGGTGCCAGGCGCGCGGGGCGCGCCAGTTGTAGCGCAGGGCCAGCAGCCGCAGCACGAACGCGAGCACAGCGGCGCCCACCGCCGTGGCGGGGCGTACGGCGTCGAGGTGGATGAGCAGGGCGACGGCGCTGGAGCCGACGACGGCCGGGACCGCGTAGATCTCGCGGTCCCAGCGCAGCAGCGAGGGCACCTCGTTGGCGAGCACGTCACGCAGCACGCCCCCGCCGGCCGCGGTGGCCAGCCCCATCACCACGGACGCGGTCAGCCCGAGGCCGTACTCGTGGGCCTTGAGGGTGCCGGTCACGCAGAAGAGGCCGAGCCCCGCGGCGTCGAAGACACTGACCGCCTTGTTGATCCGCTCGACCTCCGGATGGAGGAAGAAGACCAGCACCGCGGCCACCAGCGGCATCAGGAAGTAGCCGAGATCCGTGAAGGCGGCCGGTGGTACGGCACCGATCACCACGTCCCGGAACAGCCCGCCGCCGAGACCGGTGACCTCGGCGAGGACGGCGATACCGAAGACGTCGAAGTTGCGGCGGACGGCGAGCAGGGCGCCGGAGATCGCGAAGACGAAGATGCCGACCAGGTCCAGCCAGTGCTGGAGGGGCGGGGAGAAGACGGTGTCCACGTGCACATTTGTATCGGGCCGGACAGGCTCACTCTGAGCCTGTCCGGCGATTGAGCACGAGCGCGCTAGCGCGATTCCTTGACGGCGACATCCGCGTCCGCCTCGCGCAAGAGCTTCGTGTCACCGGGCTCCTGGTCGGGCGCGTTCTCCGGGTGGTGGCAGGCCACCTGGTGACCGGTCGCCAAGGGGATGAGCGGGGGCTCCTTCACCTTGCACACCTCGGTCGCCTTCCAGCACCGCGTGTGGAAGCGGCAGCCGGAGGGCGGGTTCATGGGCGAGGGCACATCTCCCTGGAGGAGGATGCGCTCGCGGCCCTGGGCCGCCTTGCGGCGCGGGTCCGGCACGGGCACGGCGGACAGCAGCGCCCGGGTGTACGGGTGCATGGGCGTCTCGTACAGCGACTTCCGGTCCGTCAGCTCGACGAGCTTGCCCAGGTACATGACCGCGATCCGGTCCGAGACGTGCCGGATGACGGACAGGTCGTGGGCGATGATCACGTAGGTCAGGCCCAGCTCCTGCTGGAGGTCGTCCAGGAGGTTGACCACCTGCGCCTGGATGGAGACATCCAGTGCGGAGACCGGCTCGTCGGCCACCACGAGCTTCGGGTTGAGGGCGAGCGCGCGGGCGATGCCGATGCGCTGGCGCTGGCCGCCGCTGAACTCGTGCGGGTAGCGGTTGTAGTGCTCGGGGCTGAGCCCGACCACCTCCAGCAGCCGCTGGACCTCCTTCTTGACACCGCCTTCGGGCTGCACACCCTGGAGCTTGAAGGGCGCGCTGACGATGGCGCCGACGGTGTGCCGGGGGTTGAGCGAGGAGTAGGGGTCCTGGAAGATCATCTGGACGTCGCGGCGCATGGGCCGCATCCCGTTCACGCCGAGGTGCGTGATGTCCTTGCCCTGGAACTCGATCTTCCCGGCGGTCGGCTCCAGCAGCCGGGTGATCAGCCGGCCCATGGTCGACTTGCCGCAGCCCGACTCGCCGACCACGCCGAGGGTTTCCCCGGAGCGCACGTCGAAGTCGAGGCCGTCGACCGCCAGCACCGCGCCGACCTGCCGCTTGAAGAGGCCCTTGTTGACGGGGAAGTGCTTCTTGAGGCCGGTGACCTTCAGCAGGGACTCACCCTCGCGCGGCTCGGCGAGGGTGCCCGTGCCGCCGCTCTCCGTCCCGGGGTCCGGGGACTTCGCTGAGTTCGTCATCGGGTCGTCGTCCTTACTCACGGCGCTCACAGCTTGGGGGCAATCTCTTCGTTCCAGATGCGTTCCCTGTCCTCCTGCGCCATGTGACAGGCCGACAGGTGCCCGGGCCGCACCTCGCGCAGCTCGGGGCGCGTGGTGCGGGTGACGCCGCCCTTGGGTACGTCCGCGTAGGGGCAGCGCGGGTTGAAGGCGCAGCCCTGGGGGACGTTGATCAGGCTGGGCGGGGAGCCCTTGACGGGGATGAGGCGCTCGGTCCTGTCCCGGTCGATGCGCGGCATCGAGCCCAGCAGGCCCCAGGTGTAGGGGTGCTGGGGCTCGTAGAAGACCTTCTCGGCCGTGCCGTACTCCACGCAGCGCCCGCCGTACATCACCAGGATGTCGTCGGACAGCTCGGCGACGACGCCCAGGTCGTGGGTGATGATGACGACCGCCGAGCCGAACTCCTTCTGCAAGTCGCGCATCAGGTCGAGGATCTGCGCCTGGACGGTGACGTCGAGGGCGGTCGTCGGCTCGTCGGCGATCAGCAGCTCGGGGTTGTTGACGAGCGCCATGGCGATCATCGCGCGCTGGCGCATACCGCCGGAGAACTCGTGCGGGTAGCTGTCGACGCGCTTGCCCGGCTCGGGGATGCCCACGCGGTCCAGCAGCTCGATGGCGCGGGTGCGGGCCTTCTTCTTGTCGACCTTGTGGTGGACGCGGTACGCCTCCACGATCTGGTGGCCGACGGTGAAGAAGGGGTGCAGGGCCGACAGGGGGTCCTGGAAGATCATGGAGATCTCCCGGCCGCGCAGCTTGCGCACCTCGTCCGGGTCGGCGCTGAGCAGCTCCTTGCCGTCGAGCCAGATCTCTCCCGATATCTGAGGCCGCTGGCGGCCGTACTGGCCGACGGTGTGCAGACCCATGATGCCCAGCGAGGTCACCGACTTGCCGGAGCCGGACTCGCCGACGATGCCGAGGGTCTGGCCCTTCTCCAGGGTGAAGGAGAGCCCGTCGACGGACTTGACGATGCCGTCCTGCGTGGGGAAGTGCACGCGCAGGTCGCGGACCTCCAAGAACGCGGTCGGCGGCTCCTTGTCCAGCGTGGGCTCACCGGGTGCCGTGCCCGAGGCGGTCAGACCCGGGACCGCCTCGGCCTTGGTCACGTCCGCCTTCTCGACGTCGGCCTTGGCGGCTTTGGTGTCCTTGGCGTCGGCCTTGGCTGCCTTGGCGTCCTTGGCGTCGGCCTTGCCGTCGTCCTTGTGCTCGTGGTCTGTCATCCGAGCCTCACTCGTGGGTCGATCACGCCGTACAGCAGGTCCACGATGAGGTTCGCGATGACGACGGCGGTTGCGGTGATGAGCGTGACACCGAGGATGAGCGGCAGGTCCTTGTCGGTGATCGCCTTCAGCACCGCCTGGCCGAGCCCGGGGATGCTGAAGGTGGTCTCGGTGAGGATCGCGCCGCCCATCAGCGCGCCGATGTCGATGCCGAGGAGCGTCAGGATCGGCGTCATCGTCGAGCGCATGGCGTGCTTGCCGATGACGACCGGCTCCTTGAGGCCCTTGGCCCTGGCCGTACGGATGTAGTCCTCGCCCATCACTTCCAGCATGGTGGCCCGGGTGATGCGGGCGTACATCGCTCCGAAGAGGAAGGCGAGGCTGATCCAGGGGAGGATCATGCCGCTGAACCACTTGGTCACGTTCTCGCCGAACGGGGTGAACGAGTTGCTCACCAGGTCCAGTTGGTAGGCGAAGAGCGTCAGCAGGATCAGGCCGGTGAAGTAGACCGGGAGCGAGACGCCGGCCAGCGCGCCCGTCATGCCCAGCCGGTCCCAGATGCTGCCGCGCTTGAGCGCGGAGACGACGCCGACGGCGAGGCCGATCAGCAGCCAGAGGATGGCCGCGCCGAGCGCCAGGGACAGGGTCACGGGCAGCCGGTCGGTCAGGACGGGCCAGATCTCCTGCTCGGTGCGGAACGAGTAGCCGAAGCAAGGCGCTGAGCAGTGCGTGGTGTCGCCGCCGCCCGTGTAGTCGCGGCCGACGAAGATGCCCTTGAAGAACTCGAAGAGCTGCACCAGGACCGGGTCGTCCAACTGGAGCTTCTGGCGGATGCCTTCAATGGCGTCCTTGTCGGCCTGCTTGCCGACGAACATGGTGGCCGGATCCGTGCCGGTCCACTTCGGGATCAAGAAGAAGATGCAGAAGACCGCCAGGATGATGACGACCAGCATCACTGCGACGGCGAACAGCCGCCTGATGAGGTATGTGAGCACTGCTCTCGGCCGCCCGGCGGCGGCCCGGCCTCTCCCCGGGTGCGGGGGTCGGTACCGGGCCGCCCGTAGCTGCCTTCACCTGCCCTTCGTGCCAGCGGCGGGTGGCGCCGTCAGATGGTGATGTGGGTGGCTGCGTCCGTCATGCGGCGTCAGGCACCGCTTACTTGACGCCGATGTTGACGAAGTCGTACCAGCCGCTGTAGGCGTCGGTGGCGTAGACGTTCGTCAGTCGGCTGGAGCGCCACTGGATCACCTTGAGGTAGGTCAGGGGGAGGTAGTAGCCACCCTTCATGACCTCCTTGTTGACCGCGGCGTACTTGTCCGCCGCCTTGTCCGGGTCCAGCTCGGCGATCGCGCCGTCCATGCCCTCGTCGACCTTCTTCTCGTCGATCAGGGCGTAGTTGTTGTTGCCGTTGTCACGGATCTTCTTGCTGTGCCACAGCTCGACGCCGTAGCCCTGTCCACTCGGGAAGTCCGGGCCCCAGCCGTACATGACCATGCCGTAGTTCTTCTGCTTGACCTTGTCCTGGTTACCGACGATCGAGGAGCCCTGGGCGCCGTCGAACTGGTCGATCTCCACGTCGATGCCGACCTTCTTCAGCGACGCCTGGATCGCCTCGGAGGACTTCACATCGGCCTTGTCGGTGTTGCGCACCGCCATGGTGGTCTTGAAGCCCTTCGGCTTGCCGCACTTCTTCAGCTCGGCCTTGGCCTTGGTGACATCGGGCTTGCCCTTGGCGATGCCGTACTGGTCGTCGCTCTTGTCGTGGCCGGGGACGACCGGCGGGAGCATGTTGATGGCGAGACCGCCACCGGCCATCGGGCCACCGCGCGCGGTCTGCACGGACTTGTGGTCCGTGCCGTAGATCGCGGCCTTGCGGCAGTGGATGTTGTCGAACGGCTTGATGCTCTGCGGGAACGCGACGTACGAGATGAACCCGGACTGCGAGTTGTCGACGTTGCCCTTGTGCTTCTTGAGCGCGGTCGTGCGGCCCTGTGAGTCCATGCCGCGCTGGTTGAGGTCGAGGTCCGCGTCCCCGTTGATGAGGCGCTTGTCGCGCTCGTCGGGGTTGGTGAGCAGCGTGACCTGGACCTTGTCGGGCAGCGCCTTGCGCAGGTCGTCGTTCTTCTTCGACCAGCTCGGGTTGCGCACCAGCGTCAGGTTCTTGTTCGGCGTGTACGACTGGAACTTGTACGGGCCCGAGGAGAACGGCTTCAGCGCGTACTTGGACTTCGCGTCCTTGTCCTTGCGCACCGGCGAGTTCGTCGGCATCGCGAGCATCTGCTCGAAGTCACCGTTGCGCTCGGCGAGGTGGAAGGTGATCTTGTTGCCCTTGGTCTCGATGCCCTTGAAGTCACCGCCCTCGTACGGGCCCTTGTACTTCCCGTCCGGGTCGAGGATGTCCTTCAGGTACGTCGGCCCGCCGGACAGCACCTTCTGGGCCCACTGGCGCTCGATGCCGTACTTGACGTCCTCCGCCGTGATCGGCTTGCCGTCCTCCCACTTCAGGCCGTCCTTGAGCTCGTACTCATAGGTCTTGCCGTCGTCGGAGATCTTGGCCTTGGCCTTGGCCAGGTCCGGCTTGAGGTTGATGCCCTTCTTGCCCGGCGCACCGTCGTAGCTCACCAGCTGGCGGCTGTAGTAGCGCGCGAAGTCGAAGGCGAAGGCGTAGTACATCCTGGTGGTGTCCCAGGAGTCGGCGTCCTGGACGCCGACGTACTTGATCGTGCCGCCCTTCTTGTCCGACGCCTTGGCGACCTTGTTGATGCCCGCGTTGAAGCCGGCGCCCGCGCTGTCGCTGTCGCTGTCACCGCCGCCGCAGGCCGAGGTGGCCAGCAGAGTGCCGATGGCGAGCGCGGAGACCGCGGCCAGTCGACGCCTCGATGTGCGTTTGGTTCTCACTGTCTCGCAACCTCCGTGTAGGTCACGGCCCGCACCATCGCGAGGCCGGGGGGATCTTGGCTGGGGGCTCAACGGGTCCCCTTGGGATCGAGCGCGTCGCGCACTCCGTCGCCGAAGAGGTTGAAGGCGAGCACCGTGAGGAAGATCGCGACACCGGGGATGATCATGTACATCGGGTCGGACTCATAGAACTGCACGGCGTCGGACAGCATCGAACCCCAGGAGGCGGTGGGCGGCTTGACGCCCACCCCGAGGAAGCTGAGCGCGGCCTCGGTGAGGATGTTGGTCGGGATCATCAACGTCGTGTAGACGGTGATCGGCGCGACCAGGTTCGGCATCAGTTCCTTGGTGAGGATGTAGCGCCGCCCGGCGCCCAGGCTTCGCGCGGCCTCGATGTACTCCCGCTCTCTGAGCGAGAGCACCTGGCCGCGCACGATCCGGCCGATGTACGGCCAGCCGAAGAAGCCGATCACCAGGATCATCACCAGCAGCCGTACGCCCGTGCCGGCGAGACCGAGCATGTCGTTCGGCATGACCGAGATCAGCGAGATGATGAAGAGGAGCTGCGGGAAGGCGAGCAGCATGTCCATCACGCGGCTGATGACCGCGTCGAGCCAGCCGCCGAAGTAGCCGGCCAGGGTGCCGAAGAGGGTGCCGATGACGACGGCGACGAACGCGGAGAGGAAGCCGACGAGGATGGAGACCCTCGCGCCGTAGACGATCCGGGCGAGGATGTCGCGGCCACTGACGGGCTCGACGCCGAGCAGGTGATCCCCGCTGATGCCGCCCAGGCTGCTCTTGGGGGTGCTGAACAGCGGGTCGATCAAGTTCTCGTGCCGCTCGTTGGGGCTCTGGCCCGTGAGCCCGGTGATGAGGGGCGCGAAGATCGCGACCAGGACCAGCAGCAGGACGATCGCGCCGCCGATGAGCGCCACCTTGTCACGCTTGAGCCGCTCCCAGGCGATGCGGCCGAGGGAACGGCCCTCGATCGCCTTCTCGGCACCGGTGGGGGCCGGCTCCGCGACCGCGGATT
Source organism: Streptomyces sp. NBC_01775 (assembly GCF_035917675.1). Lineage (NCBI taxonomy): Bacteria > Bacillati > Actinomycetota > Actinomycetes > Kitasatosporales > Streptomycetaceae > Streptomyces > Streptomyces sp. NBC_01775. Next base: position 2,892,693 of record NZ_CP109104.1, read on the forward strand.
GCGCGGACGTCTCCTCGTGCAGTGGTGCCGTCATCGTGTTGGGAACCCCTTCTCGACCGGCAGTTGACCAGTCCACGCACACCGCTGTAGCGGCCGTTAAGCATGCAATTCGTAAACAAGGCCGAACAGCCTTATGGCTCGGGAGTCTTCATCGCGCTCACGATCAGTCGCCAGACCCACCGGGGAATGGATGCGCAACTGTGATGTGACTCGGCATGTTCCGTTATGCGGACGGAAGTTGACGTTGAGCGGTGCCTGACCAGGGGTTTTGTCCCGATCTGGGCCATCTGTAAAGCAGCTGGAACAGGCTGTCGCTCAGAAGGTGCGGGGGTACCCGTATCCGAAGCCCGGAGCGGCGCCCTGGGCCGCTCCGGCGTGGGCGTCACGGTCGAAGAAGGGCCGCGACTGGCGGCGCAGCCACATGGCCACCGGGTCGTAGTCGTCCGACATGGCGACCGTGGAGACCGGCAGCCCCGCGGGGACGGCCAGTACAGATTGCGCCATCATGCGTCGCGCGGCCTCGACGGAGACCGGGCCGTTGTCGTACAGCTCCAGGCCGATGGCCAGATACGGCACGCCCAGCGAGGGCTGCACCCAGGCCCGGCGCAGCGACCGGACAGCCGGGGTGTGGTGCGCGTTCTGGCTGAGCTGGGCGTAGAACTGCGGGATGTCGAGGGCGGGTTCACTGATGCGCAGCGGGCCGGCGGGCAGCTGGTCGAGGCCCACGGCGATGCGCCGCAGATCCGGCCAGGGGATGCCCAGGCCGCCGCCGGGAGCGTGCGGATTCAGCCAGATTCCCCAGCGGTCGGGAAAGAGGGCCGTGGCGATGTCCCGGCCGCTGACGACCTCGTGCGCGCGGTTCCAGCCGGAGGCCGCCAGCTCCTGGGCAGAGGTGACGCAGGGGGCGTAGCCGTAGCCGCCCACCTCCATGTTTCCGTACTGCGCGTCGGGGGACCCGGCCTGCCCGTTCCACAGCAGCATCCACAGCTGGCTTCCGGCGAGCGCCTGGAGCAGGGCCTCGTAGGTCTCGAAGGTGTCATAAACCCCCGGCGACACCTGCCGCAGGAGCTGCTCGACGCTTCCACCCGCGCTCACCTGGGCCGCCCTTCCCCTGCCGTCACCTGCCGTCACCGCTTCTCCACCTGGATCCGGTCCTCGGACCGGACACGTCGCAGGCCCCGCCCCGTCATCCAACCAGCTTACGAGCCGACCCGGGCATCGGCGTTCCTACTCAGCCTCGCAGCGTCCCCGTACTCAGTCGTGCCCCGGTCGCGCGTAGAAGGGCCGCACGCACTGCCGCATCCACTCCACCACGGGATCGCGGGCCGCATCCAGCAACACCATCTGGACGGGCCAGCGCACCTCGGCGGCGTGCAGGGCCCTGCCGAGCGCCTCGTGGGCCGCCTGCCGCGACTCCGGCTCCAGCATGTCGAGTTCGAGCCCGACGAAGAGCGCGGGCGGATCGCCCTCCGCGCTGGCGAGGGCGCGCCGCGCCGTCCGTACGAAGGGGAGTGCGCCGAACTCGGAGGAGGCGGCGGACAAGAAGGTCACCGGGTCGTCCTGCCAGTCCGGTTCGTACAGCCGCACCCGTGCGCCGCGGGCCACTCCGGCGACGGCCTGCTCGGCCGCGGTGTTCTTGCACAGCTCGGCGACGGCCTCCGGCGGCAGCGGCACCCCCACCGTGCCCTCCGGATTGACGGCGATGCCCACCTGCGGCGGCAGGCCCCGCGCGAATTCCCTGGCGGGGGCGATGGTGAACGACATGTGGCCGCCCGCGACGCTGAGGAACTGCTCCTCGGAGCTGAAGACGGGGACGTAGGCGGCGCCGTCCAACTCGATGGTGGGAAGGTCCAGGTCGCGGCTCTCCCGGCCGCCGCCCTCGGGCAGCGGCACCCATACACTGCTGCGCCCCAGGACCTCCAGCAGCCGGGCACCGGCTCCGGGGACCTGAACGGAGGCGGCCAGCGCCTCCTCCAACTCGTTACCGGGCCAGCCGCCTCCGTGTCCGGGGCCGAAGTGCTGCGGCTGCGGTGGCTGCGGCGGAACTGTCATGCGGCCAAGCCTATCCATGATCTCCGCCTGCCCGTCAGCCCTGCACAGGGCCGCTGACCCCGGTCGCGTCCGGGGTCTTGCCGCTGGTGTCCCCGTCCACGGCCCCTTCGCCGCTCCCGGGCGGCGGCACCGCGGGCGCGCGGGCCCCCGGAACGGGCGAGGGCACATCGGCGGACGACGCGGGGGTGAAGATCACCTCGCGCAGCGCCTGGGCCGAGCCCCGGTCCAGCAGCACCGAGGAGACACATCCGCCCGGCAGCCGTCCCGTCTGCGCCGCGGCCCGCAGTCTGCGCACCGCCCGCAGATGGCGCCGGAAGGCGTACCCCGAGACCCCACGGCCCCGCTCGGCCTGCCCGGACAGCGCGTCCCGGGCCGTCACGTCGAGCAGCAGCAGGTGGAGCGCGCGCCCCCGGCGCACCGCGTCCCTGGCCAGCCAGCGGCGTACCCAGCTCTGCGTACCGCAGTCGTGGACCACCACGGCAGCCCCCGAGGCCAGCGCCCGGCGCAGCCCCGCGTAGTGCGCGATCCGCACCAGCGGGCGGTAGACGCCGTACGGCAGCCAGCCGGGCAGCCGGCGCTCCCAGCGCTCCCGGGTGTCCTGGGAGTCGACGCGGATGACGTCGGCGCGCGCGGGCACGGCCGCGCGGATCAGCGTGGACTTGCCGCCGCCGGGCAGTCCCGAGACCACCACCACGTCCCCCGCCGGGTAGCGCAGCGTGTGTCTGGCGACGGTCCCCCGCAGGTCGTGGGGAACGTCGGCACGGGTGGCCGTGGCCGCGTCTGGTCCCCTCGCTGTCGTATCGGCACCGCGCAGGCTGCCCACGGATCACCCCTCCCGGACGCGACGGCTCCGCCGCCGCTCCAGAAGAGAGTGTCAAGAAAAGGTAATGCGATTCAAGGTGAATGCCTCCCGCTCAGGGGCAGTCATGGTCCGCTCACCCGTGCGATGATGTCCGGGCCAACTCCATACCGGCCGTTCGAGCCCGCGCGGGAGAGTCCCTGGCAGCAGCACGCCGGGGCGCCGAAGGAGCAAGATCCTCCCTTGAATCTCTCAGGCCCCGATACCGCGCGGGCGAGGCAGATCTGAAAAGCGGGCCCTCGTGCGACGCGACGCGTGGCACGGCGGCTCCACCCACGGTGCAAGCCCGGCTCCAGCCGTTCGGGAGCTGTCGGCGAACCTCTCAGGTTCCGATGACAGATGGGGAGGACATCCGTGTCACACCCAGCTTCGGGAGCCTGAATGACTGAGCCTGAGCCCTCGGCCGCCCCTGCGCCGACCGCGCACGATCCGGCCGTACGCAAGACCGCCCTGGACGCCACGCACCGTGCGCTGGGGGCGACCATGACCGACTTCGCGGGCTGGGACATGCCGCTGCGCTACGGCAGCGAGCGCGAGGAGCACTTGGCGGTCCGCTCCAGGGCGGGGCTCTTCGACCTCTCGCACATGGGCGAGATCACCCTCACCGGCCCCCAGGCGGGCGAGCTGCTGGACTACGCGCTGGTGGGCAATCTCTCCAAGCTGGCCGTCGGCCGGGCCCGCTACACCATGATCTGCGACGAGAACGGCGGCATCCTCGACGACCTGATCGTCTACCGGCTGGCCGACCAGGAGTACATGGTGGTCGCCAACGCGGCCAACGCGCAGGTGGTACTGGACGCGCTCCACGAGCGGCTGGACGCCCCGGAGACCGGGCTGCGCAGCGGCGCCGAGGTGCGCGACGACCGCGACGGCTACGCGCTGCTGGCCGTCCAGGGCCCCGAGGCCGCGGGCATCCTGCGCAAGCTGACCGGCTTCGACGTGGACGGGCTGCGGTACTACGCGGGCGAGCGCGACATCGTCGCGGGCCGGGCCGCGCTGATCGCCCGTACGGGATACACCGGCGAGGACGGCTTCGAGCTGTTCGTGGCGCCCCAGGACGCGGAGGCCGTCTGGAGCGCGCTGACGGAGGCGGGCGCCGACGCGGGCCTGGTGCCGTGCGGGCTCAGCTGCCGGGACACGCTGCGCCTGGAGGCGGGCATGCCGCTGTACGGGCACGAGCTGTCGACCGCGCTGACGCCCTTCGACGCGGGCCTGGGCAGGACCGTCAAGTTCGAGAAGACCACGAACGAGGGCCGCTTCGTCGGCCGGGAGGCCCTGGCGGCGGCGGCCGAGCGGGCCGAGTCGGCACCGCCGCGCAAGCTGGTCGGGCTGGTCGCCACCGGGCGCCGGGTGCCGCGCGCGGGATACCCCGTGGTCGCGGGCGAGGGCACGGTCATCGGCGAGGTCACCTCCGGCGCCCCCTCTCCCACCCTGGGCAAGCCGATCGCGATGGCGTATGTGGACGCCGCGCACGCGGCGCCCGGCACCGAGGGCGTCGCGGTGGACATCCGCGGCTCTCATGAGCCGTACGAGGTCGTCGCGCTTCCCTTCTACAAGCGCGGCTGATCCCCTCCGCAAGCGTCGGCCGACCCCTCGGCCGCCGCCCGTCCGGTGTCCCCATCCGGTGTCCGGCGCTGCCGGGGCGGGGAGAGTGTTTCCCGTCCCACCTGCCAAGACCGTTTCCGTCGCACGCATCTCATCCGGGAGAATCAGACCATGAGCAACCCCCAGCAGCTCCGCTACAGCAAGGAGCACGAGTGGCTGTCGGACGCCGAGAGCGGTGTCGCGACGGTCGGCATCACCGCGCACGCCGCGACGGCGCTCGGCGATGTCGTCTTCGTCCAGCTCCCCGAGGTGGGGGACACCGTCACCGCGGGTGAGAGCTGTGGCGAGCTGGAGTCGACCAAGTCCGTCAGCGACCTCTACTCCCCCGCCTCCGGCGAGATCACCGAGATCAACCAGGACGTCGTGGACGACCCGGCGCTCGTCAACTCCGCCCCGTTCGAGGGCGGCTGGCTGTTCAAGGTGACGCTGTCCGAGGAGCCGAAGGATCTGCTCTCGGCCGACGAGTACACCGCGTTCGCCTCCGGCAGCTGAGGCCCGCCCGCCCGCGCCCCCTGCCCCGCTTTCCGTGCCGCCCAGCCCGCCTCCTCTCCCAGGGATGGTTCTTTACATGTCGCTTCTCAACAGCTCTCTCCACGAGGTCGACGCCGAGGTCGCCGCCGCCGTCGACGCCGAGCTCCACCGCCAGCAGTCCACCCTCGAAATGATCGCGTCGGAGAACTTCGCCCCCATCGCCGCCATGGAGGCGCAGGGCTCGGTCCTCACCAACAAGTACGCCGAGGGCTACCCCGGCCGCCGCTACTACGGCGGCTGTGAGTACGTCGACGTGGTCGAGGACCTGGCCAGGGACCGGGTGAAGGCGCTGTTCGGCGCCGAGGCCGCCAACGTGCAGCCGCACTCGGGCGCCCAGGCCAACGCCGCCGCGATGTTCGCCCTGCTCAAGCCCGGCGACACGATCATGGGCCTGGACCTGGCGCACGGCGGTCACCTCACCCACGGCATGAAGATCAACTTCTCCGGCAAGCTCTACAACGTCGTGGCCTACAAGGTCGACGACGAGACCAGCCAGGTCGACATGGCCGAGGTCGAGAAGCTCGCCAGGGAGCACCGTCCTCAGATGATCATCGCGGGCTGGTCCGCCTACCCGCGCCAGCTCGACTTCGCCGCCTTCCGCCGCATCGCCGACGAGGTCGGCGCCCTGCTGATGGTCGACATGGCGCACTTCGCCGGTCTGGTGGCCGCGGGCCTCCACCCCTCCCCCGTGCCCCACGCGGACGTCGTCACGACCACGACACACAAGACACTGGGCGGCCCGCGCGGCGGCGTGATCCTCTCGAAGAAGGAGTACGCGAAGAAGATCAACTCCGCCGTCTTCCCCGGCCAGCAGGGCGGCCCGCTGGAGCACGTCATCGCGGCGAAGGCCGTCTCCTTCAAGATCGCCGCCGGCGACGACTTCAAGGACCGCCAGCGCCGCACGCTCTCCGGCGCCCGCATCCTGGCCGAGCGCCTGCTGCGCCAGGACTCCGTCGACGCCGGCGTCTCGGTCCTGTCGGGCGGCACCGACGTCCACCTGGTCCTGGTCGACCTGCGCAACAGCGAGCTGGACGGCCAGCAGGCCGAGGACCGGCTGCACGACATCGGCATCACGGTCAACCGCAACGCCGTGCCGAACGACCCCCGTCCCCCGATGGTGACCTCGGGCCTGCGCGTGGGCACGCCCGCGCTGGCCACCCGGGGCTTCCAGGACGAGGACTTCACCGAGGTCGCCGACATCATCGCCGAGGCGCTGCTGCCGGACTTCGACGAGGCGAAGTCGAAGGCCCTCGCCACCCGCGTCTCCGCTCTCGCGGAGAAGCATCCGCTGTACCCGACCCTGGGCAAGTAGGGCTCCCCCGCGTTTCTCCCCCGGCCGGAGCCGGGGGAGAAGCGAGGGCCAAAGACACCGGCCACCACCACCCCACCCAGCAACACCCCGACGTCCCGCAGGGGCAGGGAGCCGCCATCATGGCCATCTCGGTCTTCGACCTGTTCTCCATCGGCATCGGCCCGTCCAGCTCGCACACCGTCGGCCCCATGCGGGCCGCGCTCATGTTCGCGCGACGCCTCAAGAACGAGGGCGTCCTCGCGCACACCGCCTCCGTGCGCGCCGAGCTGTTCGGCTCGCTCGGCGCGACCGGGCACGGCCACGGCACCCCCAAGGCGGTGCTGCTGGGCCTGGAGGGCGAGTCGCCGCGCACGGTCGACGTCGAACGCGCGGACGAGCGGGTCGAGCGGATCCGCACCGAGGGCCGGCTGCGGCTGCTGGCGGCCGAGATAGGCGATACGCACACCGTCCCCTTCGACGAGCGCACCCAGCTCGTCCTCCACCGCCGCCGCTCCCTGCCGTACCACGCCAACGGCATGACGCTCTTCGCCTACGACGAGGCGGGCACCCCGCTGGTGGAGAAGACGTACTACTCGGTGGGCGGCGGCTTCGTCGTGGACGAGGACGCCGTCGGCGAGGACCGCATCAAGCTGGACGACACCGTGCTGCGCCACCCCTTCCGCACCGGTGACGAGCTGCTGCGCCTGACCCGGGAGACCGGGCTGTCGGTCTCCCGGCTGATGCTGGAGAACGAGAAGGCGTGGCGCACCGAGGAGGAGATCCGCGCGGGCCTGCTGGAGATCTGGCAGGTCATGCGGGACTGCGTCGCACGCGGCCTGAGCCAGGAGGGCATCTTGCCCGGCGGCCTCAAGGTCCGCCGCCGCGCGGCCACCTCGGCCCGCCAGATGCGCGCCGAGGGCCGGGCCGAGGCGCAGGCGATGGAGTGGACGACGCTGTACGCCATGGCCGTGAACGAGGAGAACGCGGCGGGCGGCCGGGTCGTCACGGCCCCCACCAACGGTGCGGCCGGCATCATCCCCGCCGTCCTGCACTACGCCCACCACTACGTGCCCGGCACGGACGACGAGGCGATCATCCGCTTCCTCCTCGCGGCCGGCGCGATCGGCATGCTCTTCAAGGAGAACGCCTCGATCTCCGGCGCCGAGGTCGGCTGCCAGGGCGAGGTCGGCTCCGCCTGCTCCATGGCCGCCGGCGGCCTCGCGGAGATCCTGGGCGGCAGCCCCGAACAGGTCGAGAACGCCGCCGAGATCGGCATCGAACACAACCTCGGCCTCACCTGCGACCCGGTCGGCGGCCTCGTCCAGATCCCCTGCATCGAGCGCAACGGCATGGCGGCCGTCAAGGCCGTCACCGCGGCCCGCATGTCCCTGCGCGGCGACGGCCGCCACCACGTCTCCCTCGACAAGGCCATCAAGACCATGCGCGAGACGGGTGCGGACATGAAGGTCAAGTACAAGGAGACGGCGCGGGGCGGGCTCGCGGTGAACGTCATCGAGTGCTGAGCGCACCTGTCCTGACCAGGTGATTCGCGTCTTTCAGCGCTGTCACGGGCTTGCCCTTCCGTACGGGGCGAATGTCCCTCGGAAGTCCCTGTGACAGAGCTGAAGGTCCCTCCTTCGCAGGACAACGCCGGCGAGGCCGTCTGCGCGAACGCGTGCGACGGCGAGCCGGCGGAGGTGCCCGGGGTCCGGGCCGACGTGGACGCCGGCGGGTGGCCACCGCGCTCAACCATCGGTGGCCACGTGCCATCGATGGTTGAGTGAGATCATGGGCAACTTCGAGATCGACACCAGCTTGGTGCGCTCCCTGGTGAGAGAGCAGCATCCGGACCTCGCGGGGTTGGACCTGCGTGCGGTGGACGGCGGCTGGGACAACCAACTGTGGCGTCTTGGCGAGGAGTTGGCCGTGCGCATGCCGCGCACGGAGCGCGCGCCGTCCCTCCTGCGCAAAGAGCACCGGTGGCTGCCCGCCCTGGCGCCGCGCCTTCCGCTGCCGGTCCCGACCCCCACGCGGATCGGTGAACCGTCCGCGCGCTTCCCGCGGCCATGGACCATCGCGGCCTGGGTTCCTGGCGAACCGGCGGACCGCGCCCCGATCAGCCACGACCGCGCGGCTGACACCTTGGCGGGCTTCCTCAAAGCGCTTCATACGCAGGCGCCCGCCGAGGCACCGACCAGTCCGGATCGCGGGGTTCCCCTTGGCACGCTCGCGGACGCCGTCGAAAAGACACTCGCGGAAGCCGCCGCTGAAGGCGTTGCCGATGATCTCCGGAATGTCCGGGACATCTGGGACGAGGCCCTTGCGGCCCCCGATTGGCAGGGCCCGCCGGTATGGCTGCACGGCGATCTTCACCCGGCGAATGTCGTCGTCTCGAACGGGACGCTCTCGGGCGTGATCGACTTCGGTGACCTGTGCGCAGGCGATCCGGCGGTCGATCTCGCGGCTGCGTGGGTGCTCCTTCCCGCGGGCGCGGCATCACGGTTCTTCGATGCGTACGCGAACGCGGAGGGGGACGGGGACGGAGACGGGGACGGGGACGGGGACGGGGACGGGGACGGGGACGGGGCGATGATCCGGCGCGCACGAGGACTGGCTGCCCTGAAGTGCCTCTTCCTCATCCGCATGGGCCAGGCCGGGGAGCGGGGTCTTCCCGGTGGCAAGCCGACATGGGGACCCGCAGGCCGGGCAGCGCTTGACCGCGTCCTGGCATCAACTTAGGAGACGGCCGGGTTCCGCGTGCTCGCGGCGGCACCGCGGTGGTGCCCCCTGTGCGCGCCGCCGGTGTCGATTTCCTCGCGGTGAGCGCTTACCGGATTCACCTCGGCCACATGGCTCAGATTTGTTGGATTTTGATCGTTAGCATACGCGTCTGACGTTCACGCATATAGAGCCACCTACGCCATTCCACGCCACTCCATGCAGAAGTCGCGCGCTGGCGTGGCGCTAGCAATTCACTCATAAACCGGGAAGGTTGTACGCCCTCAGACCGCCATGTTCTTTCGTGGTCTTTTGTGTTGACACTTGTCGTACTGCGTGTGACGGTTGCGAGGCTTGGTCCTGGCCTGGATGTGCACTCTTCGTTCATCAACGGAAGTGAGGGTCATGAGCTCAGGAATACCGCGCCGCAGCGTTCTGTCCGCGGCAGCTCTGGGAAGCGCAGCCGGTTCGCTCAGTCTCTCCGTACCGGCGTCGGCCCAGCCGGTCCCCGCCGCCGGATCCTCGGCGGCCACGCTGCCCACCGAGGACGGGTACGACCTGTGGCTGCAGTACAGGCGGGTGGAGGATCCCGGTCAACTCGAGCGATACCGGGCTGCCTTGGCGTCCCTGGTCTGGCAAGGAGGCGGCCCGCTCCAACAGTCGGCGGTGGACGAGTTGACCCGCGGGCTCACCGGGCTGCTCGGTACGAGGGTGACGCCACGCGCCGACGCTCCCTCACGCGCGGCGCTTGTGGTGGGCACCCCGAAGAGTTCCGTCCTGGTCCGAGAGCTCGTCCCCGCGAGCGACCTGTCCGAGCTGGGCGACGAGGGCTATGTTGTCCGCCGGGTCACCCGGCGCGGCAGGCACTTCACCGTGGTGGCGGCCCATGCCGACCGCGGTGTGCTCTACGGCGCGTTCCACCTGCTGCGCCTCGTACAGACCCGACGGCCGCTGGAGCGTGTCGATCTCACGGAGCGCCCGGCCGCCCCGCTGCGCGTGGCCGACCACTGGGACAACCCGGACGGTTCGATCGAGCGCGGCTATGCCGGCCGGTCCTTCTTCGACTGGGAGAAGCTGCCGCGACTCGACAAGCGGTATACGGACTACGCGCGGGTCATGGCCTCGCTCGGCGTCAACGGCGCTGTGATCAACAATGTCAACACGACCGCGGACTACCTCGCCGAGCCGTTCTTGACCAAGCTGGCCGCGCTGGCCGGCGTACTGCGCCGCTACGGCGTGGCGCTGTACGTCACGGCGAACTTCGCCGCCCCCATCGACCTGGGCGGGCTGGACACCGCAGACCCCTTCGACCCGGGGGTGCGCGACTGGTGGACGAAGAAGGCCAAGGAGATCCACGGCAGGATCGAGGACTTCGGCGGCTTCCTGGTCAAGGCCAACTCAGAGGGCCGACCCGGGCCGTTGGACTACGGACGCACCCACGCCGACGGGGCCAACCTGCTGGCGGGCGCGCTGAGACCGTACGGCGGGATCGTGATGTGGCGGTCGTTCGTGCACGACACCGACGAGAAGTGGGACCGGCAGGCCTACCTCGACTTCACGCCGCTGGACGGGAAGTTCGCGGACAACGCCGTTGTGCAGATCAAGAACGGGCCGATCGACTTCCAGGTCCGCGAGCCGGCCCATCCTCTCTTCGGCTCACTGCCGCGCACCAACTCGATGATCGAACTTCAGGTGACGCAGGAGTACACCGGGCACGCCACCCATCTGTGCTATCTGGTTCCGCAGTGGAAGGAAGTCCTGGACTTCGACACGCTCAAGGCCGGGGAGGGCAGCACCGTGGCCCGTGTCGTGACCGGCCGGGTGCACTCCTACTCGCACTTCGGATTCGCCGGCGTGATGAACTTCGGCGACGCCATGAACTGGACCGGCTCACACCTGGCCGCCGCCAACACCCACGGCTACGGACGGCTGGCGTGGAATCCCGAGCTGTCGGCACAGGACCTGGCCGCCGAGTGGACCCGGATGACCTTCGGCAACGACCCGCACGTCGTCGAGACGGTCTCCGCCCTGCTCCTGGGCTCCTGGCGCACCTACGAGGACTACACCTCACCACTGGGCACGGGGTACCTCACCCACCCGCCGGACGGCTCGGTGACCGGGCACTTCGACCCCAGCCCGACGACGACCACCCAGTTCCACAAGTCCGACCGCGAGGGCATCGGCTACGACCGCACCGCCGCCACCGGCAACGGCTACACCAAGCTGTACGCGCCGGCGACACGGGACGCCTACGAGTCGCTGGAGAACTGCCCCGAGGAACTGCTCCTCTTCCTTCACCATGTCCCGTACACCCACCGGCTGGACAACGGCAAGACGGTGATCCAGCACATCTACGACACGCACTTCTCCGGCGCGGCGCGGGTGGCGGACATGCGCACGGAGTGGGAAGGGCTGCGCCGCCGCGTCGACCACCGGCGGTTCACCGACGTGCACCGCCGGTTCGGGGAGCAGATGACCGAGGCCGCCCAGTGGCGGGACACCCTGGCCGCCTACTGGTTCGACCTGAGCCGGATCCGCGACGAGCGCCGCAGCTGGCTCCAGGCGATCGTCGCCCCGGCCGACACGGCACTGCTGGGCGGGGAGCGCAACGAGCTGCCGGTGCAGGTGGTCAACGCGACGAGCTCCGGGCTGCGCACGGTGACCACGCTGGACGTACCCGAGGGCTGGCGGTCCCAGGAGGCGACCTCCTACGTGGCCTCGGGTGAGGGCGAGACCGTGAAGATACCCGTCGTGCCGCCGCCGGCCCCCGCGCTCGCCACCCTCCACGCGCGCCCGAGGTCGGGCGCGGTGCGGGTGCTCGACTCCTCGCTGCGCAGCCTGGCCAAGGCCGTCGTCGTCCCACCCGCCGCGCGATGTGTACACGCGCTGGACGCCGGGCCCGCCTCGTCGCCCCTGCTGAAGGACTACACCCGTCTCTCGCCGGCCAGCGACTGGCACGAGGGCGCCGACTTCGGCTGGGTCGGCAACACGCCCGACGCCACGGACACCGGACTGTTCGATGTCGTCCGCCGGGACTACGTACGCGACGGCGCCCCGACCGTGCTGCGGCTGAAGCTGCCCGCCGGACGCTGCACCGCACATCTGCTCACCGGCGACCCCAACACCTTCAACAGGTCGCTGATCGTCCGTGTGGACGGGATCGAGAAGGCCAGGAGCGAGCAACTCGACGGCCGGGAGTTCACCTGGCTCCGGATCCCACTGGACGGCGGACCCTCCGGACGCGAGGTGGACCTGAAGCTGTCCGCGAAGGAGGACGAGACCTGGCACCTCAGCGCCTGCGTGGTACTGAGGGACGGCCAGGAGCGGCACTAGCGCCGTGACCGGCGGATCATGCGCGCCCAGCGCCGGGGCGCTCCGAAGGGGCGCGGGGCTGTGTCATATGTGCGGCTCCGCAGCGTGGGCACGACCAGCCTGGGGGTACCTCCCTGCTCGAAGAGCTTGGGGGAGCACCCGCATCCTGCAAAGCACAGCCAGGGGCAGCCCCTGCTCAGCACCGCTCGACATACCCGTCCGCACCGTGCACACGGATCCGCTGCCCGTCCCGGATCAGCCGGGTGGCCCCCTCCACGCCCACGACGGCCGGCAAGCCGTACTCCCGGGCGATCACCGCGCCATGGGTCATCAGGCCGCCCACCTCCGTCACCAGGCCCGCGATTCCGACGAACAGCGGCGACCAGCTGGGGTCCGTGAAGGTCGTGACCAGGATGTCGCCCGCTTCGAGATCGGCCTCCGCCATGTCGAGGATGACGCGGGCCCTCCCCTCGATGGTCCCGGCGGAAACCGGTAGGCCGATCAGGGCGCCGGCCGGCACGTCGTCGCGCCGGTACGCCCCGGTGACGGCCTCACCGTCCGAGGTGAGCACCCGGGGCGGTGTGAGCGCGTGGTACGACCGGAACGCGTCCTTGCGCCGCTGGATGAGCCGGCCATCCACCTGGTTCGAGCGCACGACGTCGTGGAGTTCCTGGAACGTGAGGTAGAAGCTGTCCTCCTGCTCAGAAAGCACGCCTGCCCGCACGAGGCGCTCGGCCTCCTCCAGCAGGGCCTGCTTGTAGACGAAGTAGCGGCTGACGATGCCGTACTTCGGGTACTCCCGGTACCCGATGAAGGTTCTGACCCGGTCGATCATCCGCTTGGCCTCGTCGGCCTTCCGGTCCCCGTCCGGCAGGGCCCGCAAGCGTGCCAGCACGTCCTGTTCCTTCTTCCGCGCCTGCTGCCGCCCCTGCTCGAAGCGCCGCTCGGCGGCGCCCGGCTCGAAGTTCCTGACGTTGTCGAGGATCACGCGCACGAGCGTGGTGGGGCGCTCGCGCCAACGCGGCCTCGTGATGTCGATCTCGCCGACGCAGCGCATGCCGTACCGGCCGAGGTAGGCCTCTATGGCGTCGCGCGCTTCGGTCCCGCCCGCGAGCTGCGCCAGCTCGTCCAGGAAGGCGTTGTTCTCGCCGGACTCGCCGGACTCGCCGGACTCGCCGGACTCGCCGGACTCGCCGGACTCGACGCCCTGGAGAAACGCGACCACCTCCGGCCGCGGGCGGATCACGTCCGCGACGTCGAGCAGCGCCAATCCCATCTCCGACGTGACGTTGCCCGGCGCTGACAGCGTCAGCGTGTCGGCCGCGTTCTTCTCACCCAGCCACTCCATCAGCTTGTCGTTGAGCCACCACGTGGCCTCCATCCCCGCCATGATCGCCTGAAGGTTCAGCGGATCACCGAGGACCCGCTTGTGCTCCTCGAAGGCCTCCAGCAGGAAGTCGAACAGCGCCGGTCCGGTCTTCGTCCGGATGTCGCGCTCAAGGGCGGCGATGGACACCTGGCTGCGCTCGATCAGCTCGGTGACGATGGCCGGATCGGCCTCGACCGGGGCGGACGCACCGCCGGCCTTGGGGGTACCTCCCAGGCCCCCCGGGCCTGGGGGAGGCCCGCCGGGTCCCGGTCCCGCGTCCGGGAGCGACGGGACGAAATCGTCGCGGTCGAGGACGCTCTCCAGAGCGTCCCTGATCAGTGGATCGCCTCTCCCGATGACGTCCAGGAGGGCGGCGCGGCTCGCGGGCGAGGCCAGGCGCCGGGTGACGTCGACGAACAGCCTCCCGCCGGCCTCGTGCATCGGTGCCATCGCCGTCAGCTGCCACACGGAGAGCCCCAGTGGCTTCATGGGGTCGGTCATCATCTGCTGATGGCCAACGGAGAGGTAGACGTGATTCTCCTGGTCACCGGCCTCGGGGATGGGGAACAGCGTCGTGATCGGCCGGCTCTGAACGATCTGGAAGCCCTCGTCGGCCAGGCACCATTCGATGTCCTGCGGGCGGCCGAAGTGCGCTTCGATCCGCCGCCCGAGCCGTACGAGCCGCACGGCCTGCGCGTCCGTCAGCGCCGGCTGCTCCTGCCGCTGCGAGTCGATCGCCACTTCCCGCGTTCCGCCGTCCGGCAGGGCGTGAACGGCACGCTGTTTGGCGGCGATCGCCTTGGCGACGACCTCGCCGCCTCGCACCTTGAAGACGTCCGGGTTCACCAGGCCGGAGACCAGGGCCTCGCCGAGGCCGAAGCCGGCGTCCACGGTGGCGACCTTCCGGTTGCCCGTGACGGGGTCGGCCGTGAACAGGGTGCCGGCCGCATGCGGGAAGGCCATCTGCTGCACGACCACGGCCATGTGGACCGTACGGTGGCCGATGCCGTTGCGCCGGCGGTAGGTCACGGCCCGCTCGGTGAACAGCGAGGCCCAGCACCGGCTGACGTGCTGGAGGATCGCCGTCGGGCCCACGACGTTCAGGTACGTGTCCTGCTGGCCGGCGAAGGAGGCCGTCGGCAGGTCCTCCGCCGTCGCGCTGGACCGGACGGCGTAGGCGGCCTGCTCGCCGAGCCGGCCGAGTGCGCGGGTGATCGCCGCCGCGAGATCGTCCGGGATGGCGATCCCTTCGATGGTCCGGCGGATCTCCGCGCTGAGCGTGCGGACCGCCTCCCGGTCGTCCGGGTTCAGGCGCGACAGCTGATCGAGCCGATCGTCGATCGACGGCGCTTCCGCCATGATCCGCCGGAAGGCGTCCGTCGTCACGCAGAAGCCGCCCGGCACGTGGATGCCTTCGATCCGCGACAGCCCGCCCAGGTGCGCGCCCTTGCCGCCGACGACCGCGACCTGCGTCTCGTCAGCCTCTTGAAGATCCAACACGTACTGCTCAATCATCGCGACACCTCCGAGGCGGCCGTGCCCCGTTGCGCTGCGGTGGCCGATCGATTCACCGGCACCTCCCACTCCGTCGAACCACTTGTCGAGCACGTCCTCATCCCTGGTCGCCTTCCCTCTGACGAGTAGGCCTGCCGCTCCGCCCAGTCGGGCGACGCGCGCCCCGCGCCCCCGCGCCCCCGCGCCTCCGCGCCTCCGCGCCTCCGCGCCGAGGACCCGCAACTGCCCTCATTTCCGCAGGTTGTGGCATCGGCCGACGATTCTGCGCCGTGACCCGGGTCTTGCGGCAAGCCCCCCAGCGCGCTATACGTTGAGAGTGGCAAGGAGAGCTCTCCTTGCCTTTGCCTTTGCCGTCCAATGAGGCTGACAAGCTGAAGTGGAGGCGGCGCCCGCCGCGCGGGACCGTGGCGGGCCGGGGTCCGTGGCGGGTTCGGCCAGGCGGGCCGGGCCGGGCCGGGCCAGGCCGCAGAATAGAATCGCCTTTCATGCCGAACCCTGACGCACTGCTCGTCGACATCGCCGCCGTGGTGGAGTCCGAGCAAAGCAATCAGATGTCCCTCACCGTGGTCGCCGGAGGCGCCGTCATCACCGGTCGACTGGCCCCCGAAGCCGTGTGGAGGCAGCGGGTGTCGGAAGTCCTGACGGACTCCGAGCACCTGGGCCCGTTCTCCAGCACCTTCAGCCCCCACCCGGTGGAGGATCCCCCCGGCCACAGCCGGAAGCCCACGCACCTCCACTTCCATATCGCCCGGATTCTGCAAGGAAGCATCGGGATCCCCGAGACAGGCGGGATGTACCGCGTCGCGATCCAGGACGTCAGCGCCTGGACCGTTGGCGACTTCAGCTACTCCGACCGCTGAGCACAGCCGCCCCGCCCCGTTTCTCTCATCGGGGCGGGGCGGCTTTTTTGCGGGCTCAGCTCTTCAGCCGCGTTCGGAGTCTTCAGCCGCGTTCGGGCTCTTCAGCGCGTTCGGGCTCTTCAGTCGCGTTCGGCGGCGAAGGGGCCGCTGGAGGCGAAGGCCAGATCGGCGAAGCGTTCGCCGATGCGGCGGTGGGTGGGGGCGTCCGGGTGAAGCTGGTCGGGCAGCGGCAGTTCGGCGAAGTCGTCCTCGCCGTAGAGGTCGCGGCCGTCGAGGTAGTGCAGATTCGGGTCCTCGGCCGCCCGTTGGGTGACGATGCGGGCCAGCTCCGCGCGGATGACGCCCAGGGTCAGCTTCCCGCCCGCGCGCTCGGCGGGGTCCCCCACGGCCCGGAAGTGGAGCCGGCCCTCGCCGAGGTTGCCGAAGTCCGGGGCACTTGGGCCGGGGGTGTCCTCGTGTATGGGGCACCAGATCGGTGAGACGACCAGCAGCGGTGCGGTGGGATGCCCCTCGCGGACGGTGTCGAGGAAGCCGTGCACCGCGGGGCCGAAGGCACGCAGACGCATCAGGTCGGCGTTGACGATGTTGATGCCGATCTTGACGCTGATCAGGTCGGCGGGGGTGTCGCGCAGGGCACGGGCGGTGAACGGGTCGAGCAGGGCGCTGCCGCCCAGGCCCAGGTTGACCAGTTCCACGCCGCCGAGGGAGGCGGCCAGGGCCGGCCAGGTGGTGGTGGGGCTGGCGGCGTCGGAGCCGTGGCTGATCGAACTGCCGTGGTGCAGCCACACCTTGCGGCCCGGATCGGGGGCGGGCTCGACGGGGGCGTCGGTGCGCAGCGCGCCGAGTTCGGTGGTCTCGTTGTGCGGCAGCCAGATCTCGACGTCCTTGACGCGGTCGGGCAGACCGGTGAAGCGCACGGTGCCGGCCGGGCCGTTCTGTTTCTCGGCGGTTCCGGCGATCATGTCGATGGTCAGGGTGTTGCCGCCCGTCGCGCTCGCCTGGGCGGCCAGGCTGCCGTCGACGAGCAGGTCGTACACACCGTCGGGGCGGGGCGGAGCTCCCACGTAGACCCGCCTGGTGGGCAGTGTGTCCAGCTCGACGGCGGTGGCCCGGGTACGGAAGGCCAGCCGGACGCCCGAGGGCTGGGACTCGGCCATGGCCAGCTGTGCGTCGGCGGCCTGGGCGCGGGCCCGGGCGGGCAGCCTGTGCGGCAGCACGCCGTGCTCGGTGCGCTCCAGGTCGAGGGCACCGCGCAGGAGTTCCGCGGTGACGGGCGTGGCGATCCAGTCTCGTTCGGTGGTCATGTCTCGTCCTGTTGGTCTGTGTTCGCGGGGTGTCCGGCTTCGCCGATGCGCCGCACGGACGGCGGCCTCCGCGCGGTGGTCTTCGGGCGGCGGCCTCCGCGGCGATCTCCGGGAGCGAAGTCCGGGTTGAGGGGCGAAGTTCAGGTTGAGGAGCGAAGTCCGGGTCGAGGGGCCGGGCCCTCGTCAGGTCGCGGGCCAGTTCCGCAGCAGGGCGTCGAGCGCGTCCAGGGTGCGGTCCCAGGTCTCCTGCGTGTCGGGGGTGCTGTGGCTGAAGCCGCCGCCCATCTCCAGGCTGACGTAGCCGTGGAAGACGCTGCCCAGCAGCCGGACCGCGTGCGTCTGGTCCGGCTCCGTCAGGTCGTAGCCGCGCAGGATCGCACGCGTCATCTGCGCGTGCCTGACGCCCGCGCTGGCGGCTGCCGTCTCCGGGTCGAGCCGCAGCTGGGCCGCGGCGTAGCGGCCAGGGTGCTCCCGGGCGTAGTCGCGGTAGACGTTCGCGAAGGCGGCCAGGGCGTCCTTGCCCGCCCGTCCGGCCAGTGCCGCGGCGCACCGGTCGGCGAGCTCCTCCAGCGCCAGCAGGGCGATCTTGGTCTTGAGGTCCTGGGAGTTCTTCACATGCGAGTACAGACTCGCGACCTTGACATCGAACTGCCTGGCGAGCGCCGAGACGGTCACTTGGTCGAAACCGACCTCGTCGGCCAGTTCCGCTCCCGCCCGGGTCAGACGTTCCGTGGTCAGCCCTACACGCGCCATACCCTTCCTCCCATTCGGCAGGCCCCATTATGCATTTGCCTAACACCTTTAGGCAAATTAGCCTGCACTTATGGAACCGCTGAGTGAGAAAGAGATCCGCGCCGCGTTCGTGAACTGCACCAAGGGCGAGGCGAAGCGCCTGTCCGTCCCGCGCGACCTGGCCGACCGGCCCTGGGACGACCTGGACTATCTCGGCTGGCGCGACCCGCAGGCCCCGGACCGCGCCTACCTCGTCGCCGAGCTGGACGGGCGCCCCCGGGCCCTCGCACTGCGCTCCCCCGCCCCCGCCGCCTGGCAGACCCGGCGCAGCATGTGCTCGGTGTGCGTGACCACCCACGCCGGCGGCGTCTCCTTGATGGTCGCGCCGAAGGCGGGCAAGGCCGGACAGCAGGGCAACTCGGTGGGCGTCTACCTGTGCAGCGACCTTTCCTGCTCGCTGTATGTGCGGGGCAAGAAGGACACGGGCATCGGCGCACGGATCCACGAAGCGATCACGCTGGAGGAGAAGATCCAGCGGACCGTACGGAACCTCGCCGCGTTCGTCACCAACGTGACCGCCTGAGCCCCCGGACACACCCTCGGGCGCGCCTGGACACCCGCCGGCGCACCGCTACGACAGTGTGCCGGAGACCACGGAAGCCGCCTTCGCGATCAGTTTGTCGTCCGGCTCGGCGTCCTTCTTGGTGCGGTAGGACATGATCGCGATGACGAGGGGCGCGGCGTGGGGGCGCCAGACCACGGCGATGTCGTCGCGGGCGCCGTGGTAGCTGCCCGTTCCGGTCTTGTCGGCGACCTTCCAGTCCTTGGGGACCCCGGCCCTGATGAGCTCGTCGCCGGTGGTGTTGGTCCGCAGCCACTTCGTGAGCTGCTTGCGTTCGCCCTTGCCGAGAACGTCGCCGAGGACGAGCGCGCGCAGGTTCTTGGCCAGGACGCGCGGTGTGGTCGTATCCCGCGTGGTGCCCGGGGTCCACCGGCTCAGCTCGGGCTCGCGGCGCTCCATCCTGGTGGTGTGGTCGCCCATTTTCTCCAGCGCGGCGTCCAGGCCCTTGGGCCCGCCCAGTTGGTCGAACAGCAAGTTGGCCGCGGTGTTGTCGCTGTAGCGGACGGCCGCTTCGCACAGCTCGCCCAGGCTCATCCCGGCCTCGACGTGCTTCTCGCTCACCGGGGAGTTGGGGATCAGGTCGTCCCTGGAGTACTTGATCGTCCGGTCCAGGCCGCTGAGGGAGTACTTCCGCAGCACGGCGCCGGCGGCCAGCGCCTTGAACGTGGAGTTGTAGGAGAAGCGCCGGCCGTCGCGGTGGGCGACCTCGCGCCCGGTTCCGGTGTCGACGGCGTAGACGCCCAGCCGCGCGTCGAACTCGCGCTCAAGCTTCCGGAATTCGGCGGCGGACGACTCCGTGCCCGCCTTCGGCTTCGCGGTCCCGGACGACGGGGATGACCGGGTCGCCGCGCCCGGGGAGCTGCCGTCTCCGCAGGCCACCGGCAGGACGAGGGTGAGCGCGGCAAGCGCGCCGAGCGCGGTGCGGCGGGCACGGGTGTGCTGCATGGGCATGGTCCGAACCTCCGGGTCGTCCCCGGCACACGGCGCGCGGGGATGGAGTGACCGGGCCCCTGCCCGGGACGTGGTCACGGCGTTCCGGTCAGCCTCGCCTTCGGGCGGCTATGCGGTCCAATACGCTCACGCGCTCTTTCATGCTCATCCCGCATAGAGTGCGGGTGTGGATCTGGTGGGAGTGTGCCGGGCGTTCGTCAGCGTGAGCGAGCGCGGCGGTTTCACGGTGGGGGCAGCCGCCGCCCGGATGTCGCAGTCGGTGGCCAGCCGTCGCGTCGCGGCGCTGGAGGAGCGCTTCGGTGAGCCGCTGTTCGAGCGCACCTCGCGGCGGGCCGTTCTCACCCCCTTCGGCCGCGACCTGCTGCCGGCGGCCCGGCAACTCGTGCAGGCCGCCGACGTGCTGCTGCACGAGGCGGAGGCCGCCAAGCGCAAGCCGTGGCGGCTCGCGGTGCCCGGTGTCTGCTCCACGGCCGCTCTCGCCCGCCTGGTCGCCGAGGCACGCGGGAGCGGCGTCACGCTCGATCTCCACGTCGCGTCCCCGGCACGGCGCACGGAGCTGCTCCACGCACGGCAGGCGCGCGCCGCCCTGCTCGCGGTGCCCCTGGACGAGGCCAGGTGGACCGTGCCGCTGGGGCTGGCCGGGGTCCAGGCCCCCGCCATGAAGCGCGTCCACCTGGAGACGCTGCGGCTCGGACGGGCCTCCCCGGGCCCGGCCCGGCGTATCTGGATCCAGCCGGAGGACGACGTACCGCACATCCGCGACCCGTTGACACGGCTGCGCGACGCGGTCGGGCTGCGGCCCGCACAGCTCGTCGCCGCGAGCGATCTGACGTCGGCCGCGGCCGAAGTCCTGTGCACCCGCGATCTGTTGCTGTGCTCCCCCGCGCAGGCCGAGGAGCTCGCGCTGAAGTGGCGGCCCCTCGGTGAGATCGCCCTCAGCCGGGGTTACGCCCTGGCCGCCGCCGCTGACGGCAACCCCCGGCACGTCGAAGCGCGCCTGGGCGACGCCATCGCCCGCTGCCTGGGCGCGGACGTCCGGCCGGGCGCCGGGGACGGGACAGGCCCGGGCGTCCCGCCGGGCGCTGAGGACGGCACGGGCGCTGGGGGCGGGACGGGCGCTGGGGGCGGGACGGGTACTGGGGGCGGGACGGGCACAGGAGGCGGCGCGGGCGCGGGAGGCGGGATGGCGGCGTGAGCACCGAGGCACTGCTGCACGACATGCGCGGGCAGCTGCGCGACGGCGGCCTGCACGGCTGTCTTCTCGTACGGGACCTCCACACCGGGGACGAGCTGGGGATCGACCCGGACACCCAGCTGCCCGCCGCTTCCCTGGTCAAGGTCCCGCTCGCGCTGGCAACCGTGGAGCGCGTCCGGCGCGGCGAACTCGACGGAGCGACGGTGCTCGACGTGGAGCCCGGCCGGATCACCACGCCCGGCCCGACCGGGCTGAGCCGCTTCCGGCACCCCGCGCGAATCGCGCTCGACGACCTGCTCTACCTGAGCACCTGTGTGAGCGACGGAACGGCCGCCGACGCGCTGTTCGAGCTCACCCCGCCCGCCCAGGTCGCCCGCATCCTCCAGGAACTCGGGCTCCGTGGCCTCACCGTCCGGCACGGCATGCGCGAGCTGACCGAGACGCCGGTGGAGCGCTTCGACGCCGCACAGGCACATCTCGCGCACGCCCTCGCCATCGACTCCGGCACCAGCGGGCGCGGGCACCGGGTCCCCCAGCTCGACACCACCCGCGCCAACACCGGCAGCGCACGCGCCTACGCCGAGCTGCTCCAGGCCCTGTGGACGCCCTCGGCGATCCACCCCGACGTGGCCGGGCGCGTACGCGAACTCATGGCGAACAACCTGCTGCGGCACCGGCTCACCCCGGACTTCAGCTCCGACGCCACGACGTGGTCCTCCAAGACCGGCACGCTCCTCAACCTCCGCCACGAGATCGGCGTCGTCGAGCACTCCGACGGCCAGGCCTTCGCCGTCGCCGTCCTCACGGAGTCGCTGGTTCCGGCCGGCATCCAGCCCGGCGCCGAAGCCCTCATGTCGCAGGTCGCCCGCACCCTGCGCGATCACCTCCGGCAGCTGTGACAGTCCGCGGCAGCTGACGGCCCGCGCGGGGCCTTGGCAGGGCGCTCGCGGGAAACCCCTTCGCCCCGGCGCCGTTCGGCTCCCTACCATCCCGTCATGGACCCGACCCCCCGGCAGCCCACGCGGCCCGAGCGCACGCCGTCCGAGCGCACGCCGCCCCCGTCACCCACGCCGCCCGGTCCGGACGAGCGGGCGGACCTCCTGCTGGGCGGCCCGCTGGGGCGGCAGCTCCTGGGCGCTTTCGTCAGCCCCCTTCTGGAACACACGCTGTTCGAGTCCCTGGGGCTGGGCGATGTCCCGGGAACCGCGTTCTGGGCCACGAGTACCTCGGGCACGGGGCGGGCCTCCCTGGTGCGGCGGCGCAAGCGCCGCGAGTGGCACCAGGTACCGGCCGCCGAGGTGCGCGGGGCCGTGCGAGCCGCGGTCTTTGAGGGCGAGTGGCACCGGATCGGCGAGCTGACCGAGTCCGATGCCTTGACCGAACTGGCCTCGGAATCCTCGACGTTCGGGTTCATGGGCAGCGACGAGGCGGTGTGGGGCCTGAGCGCGGTCGCGGCGGAGGAACTGCGGCCGGTCGCCACCGCGCTGGCCGGGTCGACGGCGGCCTCCCGCTGGTGGGAGCCGGTCCAGCGGGCGGACCAGCGTCAGCTCGTGTGGTCGGGGGACGGCCCGGAGCTGACCGGCATCGAGGACGCCGTACGGCAGGACATGGCGCGGGAGCGGGCCGAGAACGCGCGGGGCCTCAAGCGCCGCCCCCGGAAGGGCGAGCGGAACATCGGGGCGATCTGGTGGTCGGCGCCGGACTTCGCCCAGAACACCTGGACAACGGGGCCGCGCGAGGATCTGCCGACCATCGAGCTCGGCCACTTCATCGACACCTTCGCTCCGTTCGGGGAGTCGACGGCGACGGTGGGCAGCATCGCGATCGGCGCACGGGCACGGGTGGCCGAGATCCACGGCCCGCTGGACTGGCAGGACCTCGTCGTCCGCTTTCCCCGCGACGTGACGGGCACCCACGACGGCGAGTGGCGCACATGGGCGGACGAGGACGGGCCCTGGTACCTGCCCGACTGGGAGGCCGTGGCGGAGCACTACGACGGAGTGCATGTCACCGTCGGCGGCTACCTCGCCGCGTGCGGCCGGGCCAGCCCCGTCCTGGACGGCTGGACGGTGCTCGCCGGATGGGTGCCGGACGCGACCCTCTGGCTCCACGACGTGGCGACCGCCGTCAGACGGCTCGGCCAGTGGCACGGCGACCTTGGGGACACCGGCGACTGGGACGACGTCCGCGCCGGCTGGAGCCCGGACCGCTAGTGTCCGTCGCTTCCGGCAGCCGGATCCGAAGCCGGGGCCGGGGCCGGGGCTGGGGCCGGAGCCGGGGCCGGGGTCTGGCGACTCCCCCGGGCAGTGCTCCGATCGCGCGGATCGTGCCGTTCGCCGCGCAGGAACCGGCGCAGGATGAGGTGGAGGGTGGGAAGCTGCTCGGCCGGTTTGAACGACGAGTCGGTGGCCGCACTGGTGTAGAGCGAGGCGATCAAGGCCAGGACCCATGACGCGGTGCCGTCCGGATCCAGGTCGGGATCGATCTGGCCGGCCGCAGCCGCCTTCGTGAGCAGCGCGGCGATCGCGGCGTGCTCATCAGCGCTGTCCCGGCTCAGCAGCGCATCGAGCCCGGGGTCGCGATACGCCTGGACCATCGCCTCCATGACGAGGTGCGGGGTCGGCGGCTCCATCGCCGGTGCGGCGAGGACATCCACGGTCTCCAGCAGGGCTGCCCACGGGTCGTCACCGGATTGCGCCCGCGCCAGCCGTTCGGCCTTCTCGGCGTCCTCCTCGAAGACGGCGAGGAAGATCGCCCGCTTGTTGGGGAAGTAGTGAAAGAGGTTGCCCGCGCTGATACCGGCCGCCTTGCAGATCTCGGCGGTGGTGGTGCGCTCGAAGCCCTTCGTGGCGAACAGCCCTGTCGCGGCGTTCACGATGTGCTGCCGCCGCGCCCGGTGTTTGGCCGGATCGACCGTCCTCATGGCGCTCCCTTCCTGTCCGGCCTCGCGGACCGGGACGTCGTCCCGGGCATCATCTCAACCTGATAAAGACCGAACACTCGGTTCATAACCGGCCGTCGTATGACCTCCGGCACCGCCGTCTTACGCCGAGGGCGGGTCTCCAGCACAATGAGCGGCATCCGCACTCGGCCAGGGCCCCGGCCGCTGTCGTCTCCGGCCGCCCTCAGCGTTCAGCGCGTCGCCCGGTCACCGATGTCGCCCGTCGAACCCGCAGGAGCCGCCGTGAGCGCCGTACGTGAGATCCGTGTCGTCCGCACCGTTCTCCTCACCACCCTGTGCGCACTGGTGACCGGCGCCTTCGCGCTGCTGGGCGGTGTCGCGAACGCCGCCGCACCCGCCTCCCCCGACGGCCGGGCGGTCACGGCGGTGCGGGGCGGCGACTCCCTCTACACCGCGGACGGCCTCCCCTGCACCGTCGGCTTCAACGCGTCCGGAGGCGGCGAGTTCTACGGGATCCTGCCGGGGCACTGCGGCGGCCAGGAGGAAACCCAGTGGTTCGCCGATCCTCAGCGGCAGGTGCCGGCCGGCGTGACGGCCGCCTCGCACGGCCCGTCCGGATACTCGGTGATCCACTACACCAACCCGGATCTCAGCTACCCCAGCGAGGTCAGCACCGACAGCGGTCCGCTGCGCGTCGAGCGCGCGGCGGACCCTGCCGTCGGCATGCAGGTGTGCGGCGCGGGCCAGGCCAACGGCTGGCACTGCGGCACCGTCCTGGCCGTCGACATCTCGGTGAGCTTCCCCGAGGGCACCGTCGACGGCCTCTTCCAGACGGACCTGTGCGCCGAGCCCGGCGAGTCCGGGGGCCCGGCCGTCTCCGGGAACGCGGCCGTCGGGGTGCCGCTCGCCGCCGACGGGGACTGCGCGAGCGGCGGCACGTCCCTCTACATGCCCGTCACCACGGCACTGGCCGAACTCGGCCTGGAAATCGGCTACTGAGAGGCCGGCCGCTGCGGGGCCGGCTGCTGAGAGGCCGGGCCGGCGGCCGAAAAGGCCGACTGCCGAGCCGACGGCGGCAGATCCGGGGTCAGCGGCCGAGGGCGCGCTGCAACTGCCTCTTGTTCATCTGCGAGCGACCCTGGACGCCCCGCTGACGGGCCTCGTTGTAGAGCTGGTCGCGGGTGGGGCCGCCCTGTGATCCGGTGTGGGAGTGCTGGCCGCCACGCTTGGGGGCCGCCTTGTCGCGGACCGAGGTGCGGCTCGCGCGCTTGGCCTCCCCGGCCTGGGCCCGCTCCTTGTTCACCGTACGGGCCGCCATCTCCTTGGCCCGGCCGGTGGAAGCGCCCTGCTGCTGCGCACCCTTCTTGATGTGCTCGTACTGCCGCTCGCGCTTGGAGTTCGACCCAGCAGGCATGATTCCTCCACACTTCCATACGTCCGTTTTGATGCTCTCATCCATATTCGGGCCTTGCAGTCCGGACGGCGACCGCAGGAGTTCACGCCCACCGTGTGCCACCCGGCACAGGTGTTACACATGGCGGTCGACGGCCCACATCGACGGCCGGTCGTATACGCCACGCCACCTGCCGTGCCTCTCCGGCAGGTGCACCCGCCGCGCACCGGTGTGGAACCCCGGCCTGCCCTCGGACCGCCGGACCGCGGCTGTCGGTGTGGGGCGGTACCGTCCAGCAGTCATTGGCGATCACGAAGTTGGAAGCGCTGCCTGATGGTGGAACTGAATGAGTACGAGGCGGAATGGCGCAGGCTCTGCGACGACCTGGACGAGCACCCCGAGACCGAGGTGCTCCGCGAGGAGGAGCACGGAGCCGACGCCGACGGTGCCGGCCCGGGCATCGGTGTCGTACTCGCGCATCCACGTTATGCAGACCTGCCGCCTGCGACGGGCCCGGCGTTGCACCAGGCCAGACGGCGTTCAGTCCTCTCATCAGCGTCTCCGACGACACCTGCCGGGCCCGGCGACACCACCCCCCAGGTCATCGACTTCGACAGGGGGCAACAGTCACACCGGGCCCGGAGGCCAGCGGCCCCATTGCAGGACCGCGAAGAAGATAACGGGGGGAGCGGTTGTCACGGCCGTGCTCCCCGTTGCTGGGGGTAATCGTGGAGTCGGGTATTGGAACTGCCCGAATGCCCGCCATGCGGGCTCATATGTCACTCCGGAACTGGCATCAGCCGCGTGCGAACCTGCGAGGGATCAGTCAGACCTGTTCGAAGTGGAACGCCTTGATGAAGCAGTCCCGAGGCTGAGCGACAGCGAAGAGGACGCACTCCACGAGCGACTGGGCAGTGAGGGCGTCCTTGGCCCCTCGGGGTGTGTTCTCCCACTCCTCGGAGAGCGGGTCGGTGTTGTCGAAGTCGGGCGGGTAGAGCGAGATCACCCGAACTCCTTGGGGCCGCAGACGCTTGGAGAGGATCTCGGCGAACCCTGCCTGGGCACTCTTGGCCGCATAGAAGGCGTCGTGCGCGTCCGAGCGCTGATGGCCGGCCGTCCCGCAGGCCGAGACCATGGTCACCACGTCCGGCTTGTCCGAGTTAAGCAGAAGAGGGAGGAAGTTCTTCACCGTCAGAACGGTGCCGGTGGCGCCGGACGCGATGGTGTCGATGACATCGGAGTCGGAGGCTGACAGGAGGTCTGCCCCTTCGAGGTAGCGCGAGCCGTTGTTGACCAGCAAGTCGATGTGATCGGTATGCGAAGCGACGCCGGCGGCGAAGTCGCGGATCGAGGCGGAGTCCGTCAAGTCGCAGGCGAAGGCATGGACCTGATGATGCCCTCGGTCCCGAATCTCGTCGCGGACACGCTCTGCGGCAGCGATGCTGCGTGCGGAGAGAAAGATCTCCGCACCGAGGTCTGCGAGCTGGAGTGCCAGGGTTCGCCCGAAGTCGCGGCCGGCGGCGGTGATGACGACACGGTGGTTGTCGAATCTCATGTCGATGCTCCTGGTTCGTGGATGTGGACTGGATACGGTAAAGCGCGGCGGGTTCGCAGCTGCTTGCCGCACTCGGCGCAGACCGGCGCCGCGATCACCGAGGCGCCGGCTTTGCGGAGCTCGATGAGCAGATCACCGATGGCCCGGGGTGCCGGGGACCGGCCGTCGGTCAGGACGGCGGGCCGTATCGCCAGGGCCTTGGCCAGGTGTCGCGACTTCGCGTGGCCACCGACGACCGCAGTGACCACCACCTGGATCGTGTCAGTGTCGAGTGCCTTCTCGATGTCGACGACGAGGTCCGTGATCAGGCCGATCGGGTCCGCGACGGTGCGGTGGGGATGGTCAGCGGTGGTCGTGACCTGCCCGCCAGCCCCTCAGCATCGCGTCGAACATCGCGCCCTCCGGACGCAGCTGGTCCACGCCGGAGACGAGTTCCATGTGAGCCGACCCAGCCAGGGCCACCTTGCGCTGACGCAATTCCCGAGGGTTGGAACAGCGGCGCCCGGTACGGATAGCGGCGTGTGCTGCCCGCTCACCCCTCCCATCGCAGCCCCGGCACGGCCACCTCCACCGGGCCCTCATAGGCGGCGGACGCCGCAGCCGTCGCGACTTCCTCGTCCGTGCCGGGCCACAGGTGGGTGAGGAGCAGCCGGCCCACGCCGGCGCGGGTCGCGTACTGGCCGGCCAGTCGGGCACTGAGCAGGAAGTCCGCGTCGGCGCGCGGCACTTCGTGGGGGTACGTCGCCTCGGACAGCAGCAGGTCCGCGCCGCGGGCCAGCCGCTCGATGTCGCCGCTGGGGCCCGTGTCGCCGGTGTACGCCAGTACGGTGCCACCTGTCGTGAGCCGGATGCCCGCGTTGGGCACGAAGTGCGGCAGCAGCCACGTGTCGACGGTGAACGGGCCGATACCGAACCGCTGTCCCGGGCCGAACTCGTGCAGCTCATACGCCTCGGCCAGCATCCCGGCGCGGTCCAGCGCGAGGACGACGTCCAGCGAGCCGACCGGCGCGTAGACGGGCAGCGCCTCGCACCGGCGCTCGCCCAGCCCCCGGGCCCGCAGCAGCGGGCTGAGGTCGGCGCAGTGGTCGGGGTGGCCGTGGCTGACCAGCACGGCGTCGATGCCGTAGACCCCGTCCTCGCGCTCCCACAGCCGGGGCAGCGTCGCATAGCCGGGGTCCAGCAGCAGCCGGAAGCCGTCGCTTTCGACGACGTACCCGGAGCACCCTCGCTCGGCCGTCGGCCACGCCCCGCACCCGCCCAGCACATCGAGCCTCATAGGCACGTTATACGGGCAAGCTCCCGTGCGGACCATCGCTCTCACGGACGTATCGGCTGCTGAACTCGACAGGCTGCCCGAATTCCACCGCGACCCGGCCACCCTGGCCGCTCACGGGACTCCCAGCGCCCCGACTGCCCCGGCCGCCCCTCTCGTCCTGACCGTCCCAGTCGCTCACCTCGGCCCAGCCGTCGCCACGCTCCCCGCCGTCCCCGCGCTCCCCCAAGACCTCCGCCAGGAACCGGTATCCGGTCCGCACCGTCCCGGAGGAAGGCTTCGGTGAGCCGCCCGCCTCGCCGAACGACTCCTCGTCCAGAACGAGAAGCCCAGGACGGGGGCAGCTCCAGCGGAAGCGGGTGACGGTGTCGGCGCCCGCCGCGTTCTCCAGAGTGCTCCAGCCCGTGCCGTCCGGGCGGAGGACCAGCCCGCTGGTCTCCATCGCGCCGCCGTCGAAGGGGGCGCTCGACCAGCTGCCGCACAGCCCCGGGTCCAGCCACCCAGCGGCGCCCGGCTCGGACTCGGGGACCGGCTCGGACTCGGGGACCGGCTCAGGCTCGGGGACCCGCTCGGGCTCCGGAACCCGCCCCGGCTCCAGATGCGGCACCCCGCTCACTCGCTCAGCGCGAGGTGGAGGCCGAAGCCGACGATGACGGTGCCGGTGACACGGTCGAGGAGCTGCCTGGCGGAGGGCTTGCGCAGCCAGCCGCGTACGGCCTTGGCGCAGGCGATCAGCAGCGTCGACCAGACGATGCCTATGGCTATGTGGATGACCGTCAGCAGGAGTCCCGTCGCGAAGTGCGGCGCTCCCGCTGGGATGAACTGGGGCAGGACGGCGACGTAGAAGACGCCGATCTTGGGGTTCAGGAGGTTGGTGAGTGCGCCTTGCCGCCAGCCGCCCAGGAGGGTGTCGGGGCCCGCGCTCAGCTCCGGGGACGCGGCGGGCTCGCCCGCGCGCTTGCGGCGGAAGGTCTCGGCGAGCATCCGGGCCCCCATCCACAGCAGGTACGCCGCGCCCGCCCAGCGCAGGATCTCGTAGGCGAGCTGCGAGGCCGTCAGCACGGCGGTGATCCCCGCGGAGGTGAGGGCGCCCCACAGCAGGATGCCGGACTGTATACCGAACGTCACGCCCCGGGCGCGGCGGCGCCGGCCGACCGCGGCCGTGCGCAGGATGAGCGCGGTATCCAGCCCGGGGGTGATGGTCAGCAGCCCCCCGACCAGCGCGAAGGACCACAAGGCGGTGCTCAGGTTCATGCACGCGAGCGTACGCGGGGCCGGTGACAGCGGTGCGCCCCGGTTCAGTCCGTGAAACGCATCTCGAACCACGTCGTCTTGCCGCGCGGCAGCAGGTCGACGCCCCAGCGGTCGGAGAGGGTGTCGACGAGGAAGAGACCCCGGCCACTGGTGTCCAGCTCGCCCACCGGCAGCAGACAGGGCAGACCGCGCGAGGGGTCGCGCACCTCGACGCGGATCCAGCCGGTGCGCCGCAGCATGCGGAGGCCGATGGTGTGCGCGCCGGTGTGGCGTACCGCGTTGCCGACCAGCTCGGAGACCAGCAGTACGGCGTGCTCGGTGAGGTGGGCCGGGAGGGCCCAGCGCAGTTGGAGGACGGAGCGGGTGAGGTGGCGGGACAGGCGCGCGGACTCGGGAAGGTTCGGCAGGGGGACCTCGCGCACGGTCGGATCGCCGGTCCGGTCGAGAAGCCGGGCCAACGGTTCACTTTCCGCCAACGGCTCCCCTGGGTCTTCCGGCACCCGTTCGGTCACGCTCGCCACATCTCCCTGACCCGCCATGGCCCCCATCATGGCGGCAGGCGAAAGGCCCTGGGGACGGTTCCGCGGGATCGGGAGCGGGGGAAGTCCCCGCTCCGGGCGGTCACGAGGGCCGCCCGAAGCCTGCCCGGCGGGGCATGTGCGCCACCTGACCAGGCATAACATCGCGTACGCAAGTGATCACAACGCGCCACAACCGTACTCGAATTGGGGAACGGACCGGCAGAAGCTCGGTCCCCCACTAGGCGGGGCGCAGAGCGGGAGCATGGCGCGCCACCCCCAGCCACCCCACCCATTCGGGCAGTTGTCCAGAAGATGCGTGGACTGCTGGGACCCTTCACCCCCTGATGGCGGGGCCGCCCGGTGGCTAGCGGAACCTCGCCTTGCCCGGACCCTCCTCCACGAAGCTGCGCATCCCGGTCTCGCGGTCCTCGGTCGCGAACAGGCCGGCGAACCAGTTCCGTTCGATCGCCAGGCCCGTTTCGATGTCCGTCTCCAGACCGAAGTCGACCGACTCCTTCGCGGCACGCAGCGCGAGCGCGGGGCCGCGCGCGAGACGGGCCGCCCACGCGTGTGCCTGCTCGTAGACCTCCGCGTCCGGGACGACCCGGTCCACCAGGCCGATCGTGTGCGCCTCGTCGGCGTCCACCTGGCGCCCGGTGAAGATCAGGTCCTTGGCCTTGGACGGGCCGACCAGCCGGGACAGCCGCTGGGTGCCGCCGGCGCCGGGGATCAGCCCGAGCAGGATCTCGGGCTGGCCCAACTTGGCGCCCCGGCCCGCGATCCGGAAGTCGGCGCACAGCGCCAGCTCGCAGCCCCCGCCCAGCGCGTAGCCGGTGACGGCGGCGACGACAGGCTTGGGAATGCGCGCGACGGCCGTGAACGCCTCCTGGAGGGCCCGGGAGCGCACGACCATCCCGGCGTGGTCCATCTCGCGCATCTCCTTGATGTCGGCCCCGGCGGCGAACACCTTCTCGCCGCCGTAGACGACCACGGCCCGTACGTCGTCGCGCCGCGTGGCCTCCTCGGCCAGTTCCCGCACCAGATCCTGGGTGGCGATGTCGAGGGCGTTCATCTTGGGGCGGTCCAGCCGGAGGGTGGCCACGCCGTCCGCGACCTCCAGACGTGCGGTCCTCGGGCTGTGCTCGTGCGCGTCCCGCGCGGCGGGGTCCGCGCCGTGTTCCGTGTCAGCAGTCATGAGGGGAAGGTTAACGGCCGTTACGCGGCGCGGGCCCGGTGCTGTTCCTCACAGCACCGGGCCCGCGTCCGAACGTCCCTCCCGCTCTCAGCCGGGAGGGGGAGCGCCTACTGGGGCGCCTTCCACTTCGGCCAGTCCATGTTCCAGCCGTTGAGGCCGTTGTCGGGCTGGATGGTGGCGTCCTGGGAGTTCTTGACCTCGACCACGTCGCCGACCATCGAGTTGTTGAAGAACCACGCGCCGGGCGAGCCGTTGTTGCCGCCGCCGCGCAGGTCGAACAGGCCCACACAGCCGTGGCTTCCGTTGACCTGGCCGAACTGGGAGCGCGCCATCCAGTAGTTGCCGTGGATGAAGGTGCCCGAGGTGCTCAGCCGCATGGCGTGCGGCACATCCTTGATGTCGTACTCACCGCCGAAGCCGACCGTGTCGCCGTTCATCCGCGTCACCGGATGCTTCTCGCTGATGACCATCTTGCCGTTGTACGTGGGGTTCGACGGGCTGCCGGAGGTGATCGGAATCGTCTTGATCTTCTTGCCGTCACGGGTCACGGTCATCGTCTTCTTCTTCGCGTCGACGACGCTGACCTGCTGGCGCCCGACGGTGAACTTCACCGTCTTGCGCTGCTTCCCGTACACCCCGTTGGCACCCTCGACGCCGCTCAGGTTGAGATCGACGGAGACCTTCGTGCCGGCCTTCCAGTACTCCTTGGGGCGGAAGTCCAGGCGCTGGGCGCCGAACCAGTGGCCCTCGACCTCCGCCTCGGGGTCGGCGGAGACGGATATCGCCTTCTCGACCTCCTCGCGGTGGGCGATCGGCCGGTTGAAGTTGATCGAGACGGGCATCCCGGCGCCGACCTTGTCGCCGTTCTCCGGCGTGAAGTAGCCGACGAAGGTGTCCTTGGGGACGAACGTGGTGAACGTCGCGTGCTTGGCGGACTCACGGCCTTCGGAGTCCTTCGCTATCGCGTCCACGGTGTACTTCGTGCCGGCCGCGAGGTGCGTGGCGGGCTTCCAGGCGGTGCCGCCATCGGTGATCCTGCCCTTGACCTCGGCGTCCTTGCTGTCCTTGACCTTCACTTCGGCGAGCTTGCCCTCGGCCGCCGAGACCCGCAGCGCACCGGAGGTGGCCACCTCGTCGGCACCGTCCTTGGGCGCGATCTTCACCACGGCCTTGGACGCCTCCTTGCCGGAGCCGCCGCCACCGCCGCCCTTGCCGTTCGCGCGGGCGTCCGAGCCGCCACCCCCTCCCCCGCAGGTGGTCAGTACAAGCAGCAGCACGACCAGCAGGACCACCAGCCCGACGGCCGAGCCGCCGATGATCTGGGCGCGGCTGTCCCCTCGGACAGCGTCCAGCTTCAGTTTGTCCTTGGCCATGGTTTTCAGATCCAAGACGGCCCCATCCCTCGTCCCCTCGCAAGGCCGCGCTTTTGCAGCGCCCCCGAACGCACACCGGTCCCTGGAATCGACACGCGTATGCCCTGTTAGATAACCACACCCCGGTGACAACGAACTTCCTGCGCAGGTCACCGTTCGGTCGCAGTTTTGAGGAGGGAAAGAGGAGGTGGGACGGCCCTTTGGACGCGCCGCGGCAGACCGCCAGGAACAGACCGAACCGCGTGAAGACGGCGGAAGATCCTGAAACGGAAGGTACCGGGGATGTCCGAAGTCGCCCGCCAGTCCGAAGTTGCACACCGGACAGCCGGGAGTGATCAGTTCAATGCGGAACCGGACCGCCACCGCTCCCACGTCATGTTCCAGCCGCCGAGGCCGTTACTGGCCGCGACGGTCTTGTCGTGCGAGCCACGCACGGTGACCAGGTCGCCGACGAGGGAGCGGCGGAAGAAGCGGCCCGCCGGGGAGCGGGCGCTGCCGCCGCGCTTGTCCTTCAGGCCGACACAGCCGTGGCTGGTGTTCTTCTTGCCGAAGACGCGCGACGAGGCCCAGTAGTTGCCGTGCAGGAAGGTGCCGCTGCGGGTCAGGCGCATCGCGTGCGGCACGTCGTCGATGTCGTACTCACCGCCGAAGCCCACGGTGTCGCCGTTCATCCGGGTCACCGGATACTTCTCGCTGATCACCATCTTGCCGTTGTACGTCGGGTTCTTGCGCGTCCCGGCCGTCACCGGCAGCCGCTGGGCGGCACGGCCCTTCCGGTGGACCGTCAGAGTGCGGCGCCCGACATCGACGACGCTGCGCTGGTCGCGGCCCACCCGGAACCACACCGTCTTGCGCTGGACCCCGTAGGCGCCCTTCCCGCCGCGTACGTCACGCAGCCGCAGGTCGAGGGTGACACGGGTGCCGGGGCGCCAGTAGTCGCGCGGCCGGAAGTCGAGCCGGGAGCGCCCGAACCAGTGTGCGGCGATGGGCACCTGGGGCTCGGCGGAGACCCGGACGGCGCGCTCGACGGCGGCACGGTCCTCGATGGGCCGGTTGAACTCCAGGGAGACGATCATCGCCGTGCCGACGGTCTGGCGGTGCTCGGGCCGGAAGAAGCCGATGAAGCGGTGCGGCGGGGGCTTGGTGGTGAAGGTGGTGTGGCGGGCCGTCCTGCGCCCGTCGCTGTCGACGGCCACCGCGTCCACGGTGTACTTGGCGGCCAGTTCCAGGGCGGTGCCGGCGGCTGCTGCCGGGTGCCAGCTGCGCCTGTTGGCGGAGAACCTGCCCGGTACGGTGCGGACGGCGCCGTCGCCCCTGCGGACCATCCGGACGCTGCGCAGCGTGCCTTCGGCGACGGAGACCTCCACACCGCTGCGGACCGGGACCCCGCGGGAGCCGTCGTCGGGGGTGACCCGAATGGCGTCCTCGGGCGGCCTGCTGTCGTCCGGGACGCCGCATCCGGCGGCCACGACGGCGTACACCACCGCCATGAGCGACAGCACGGCACGCACGGCGAGGGTACGCGCGGCAAGGACGCGCGCGCCGGCCCGGGCGCGGGTCAGGGCGTGGGGACGGGCGCGGACCGCGCTGCGGGCGCCGGTCCGGGAAGCTGCCGCGCCCACGTCGGGGTCCCGTTCCGCCGCCGTTGCCCGTTCCTCCGCCGCTGCCGTCCCCGTGACAGCGTCCCTGTCCGATTCCATCGTGCTCCCGCCCTCCGTCCGACCCGCTCCGGTGCCCGTCGGGGTGCGCGACGGCGCTGTCCGCGGCGGTGTGCGCTCCCCCGGATGAACGGCACAACGAACCGTGCGCGCAGGGGACACCTCGATCACACGTGTGAGCCGGGTTTCCCATCCGGGAAGGATCCGGGGGAGGGCCGTCGCGCGGTACGGGCCGGGACGCCGCACGCCGCGCGGGCCCGACCGAGCCGCGAGCCGCTGGAGGCGGTCACGTGTCCTATCCACCCGAACCGGGGGCACCGGCCGAGGGAACGGCCGTCCACCGCGCCCCCATCCGGTCCAACGGGCACCGCCCTCCGCAGCCGGGTCAGGGGCTGCCCATGACGACCGCCAGGAGCGCCGCCGCGGGCCGGCGGACGCCCGCGCGACGGGTCCCGTACGCGCCCGCCGAGCGGGTATGGCCCGGCAGCCCTCAGCCGCTCGGCAGCAGATACCACCTGGGTCCCGGCGGCGTCGCCGGGACCAACTTCGCGCTGTGGGCGGGCGGGGCGGAGGCCGTGGAGGTGTGCCTGTTCGACGACCAGGAGGTGGAGACCCGCTACGGGCTGGCCGAGCAGACGCACGGGATCTGGCACGGCTTCCTGCCCGGGGTCGCCGCCGGGCAGCGCTACGGATACCGCGTGCACGGGCGGTGGGACCCGTGGACGGGCGCCCGCTGGAACCCCGCCAAGCTGCTGCTGGACCCCTACGCGCGCGCCGTGGACGGGGAGTTCGCGGGGCCGGGTGCCGCCCCGGGCACGGCCCCGGGCCCGCTGCACGCCGAGGTGTACGGGCATGTGCGGGACTGGCCGCAACAGCACGTCGCCGACACGGTGCGCGACGAGCGGGACTCGGCGCCGTACGTCCCCAAGGGCGTGGTGGTGGACGACCAGGACGACTGGGGAGACGACCGCAGACCCAAGACCCCGTGGGCCGACTCGGTCATCTACGAGCTGCACGTGCGCGGCTTCACCCTCCGGCACCCCGGCGTCCCAGAGGCGCTGCGCGGCACCTATGCGGGCCTGGGGCATCCGGCGGCGATCGAGCACCTCACGCGGCTGGGTGTGACCGCCGTGGAGCTGCTTCCCGTCCACCAGTTCGCGCACGAGGACCATCTGCTGCGGCGCGGGCTGCGCAACTACTGGGGCTACAACTCCATCGGATACTTCGCGCCGCACGCCGCCTACGCGGCATCCGGTACGCGCGGACAGCAGGTGGGCGAGTTCAAACGGATGGTGCACGCTTTGCACGCGGCGGGGATCGAGGTTCTCCTGGACGTCGTCTACAACCACACCGCCGAGGGCGACGAGCGGGGCCCCACGCTGTCCCTGCGCGGGATCGACAACCGGGGTTACTACCGGCTGCCGCCCCACGACACGCGCCGCTACACCGACTACACCGGATGCGGTAACACCCTGCACGTCGTCCAGCCCCAGGTGCTGCGGCTGATCACCGACTCGCTGCGCTACTGGGTGCAGGAGATGGGCGTCGACGGCTTCCGCTTCGACCTGGCGGCGGCGCTGGCGCGGTCCATGCACGACGTCGACATGCTCTCGCCGTTCCTGGCCGTCATCGCGCAGGATCCGGTGCTGCGCCGGGTCAAGCTCATCGCGGAGCCCTGGGACGTGGGCAGCGGGGGCTACCAGGTAGGGGCCTTCCCGCCGCTGTGGACCGAATGGAACGACCGCTACCGCGACACCGTCCGCGACTTCTGGCGCGGCGCCCTGCCGGACGTACGCGACCTCGGATACCGGCTGTCGGGCTCCAGCGATCTGTACGCCTGGGGCGGGCGCCGGCCCTACGCCTCCGTCAACTTCGTCACGGCGCACGACGGGTTCACGCTGCGCGACCTGGTCAGCTACGAGCACAAGCGCAACGAGGCCAACGGCGAGGGCAACCGCGACGGCACCGGGGACAACCGCTCCTGGAACTGCGGCGCGGAGGGCGAGAGCGAGGAAGAGCGGGTGCTGGCCCTGCGCGCGCGGCAGCTGCGCAACATGCTGACCACGCTGCTGCTGTCCACCGGGGTGCCCATGCTGGTCGCGGGGGACGAGATGGGCCGCACCCAGGGCGGCAACAACAATGCCTACTGCCAGGACTCCCCCGTCAGCTGGGTCGACTGGTCGCTGCTGGGCCACCCCCGCTGGCGCGGGCTGCTGGAGCTCACCTCGCGGCTGCTGCGGCTGCGGCGCGAGCATCCGGTGCTGCGGCGCAGGGCGTTCTTCTCCGGCCGCGCACAGGGCGCCGAAGGGCTGCGCGATCTGGCCTGGTTCACCTCACGCGGGCGGGAGATGACCGAGGCCGACTGGTACGCGCCCGGCGCCACCTTGGGGATGTACCTGTCCGGGCGCGACATCCCCCAGCGCGGCCCCGGGGGCGAGCCGGTGCGTGACGACAGCTTCCTGTGCGTCCTGCACGCGGGCCCCGAGGAGCTGTCCTTCCGGCTGCCGGATGCCGCGTGGGGCGCCGCGTACGAAGTCGTGGTGGACACCGCGCGCGAAGTGGTGGTGGACCCCGCGTCGGACGAGAGCGAGCACCTCACAGGCCCTGTCCCGGCAGAGAGCGCCCGTCATCCGGCGGGCGGCGAACTGGCCGTCCAGGGGCGGTCGGTGATGGTGCTCCGCGTCTGCGAGGAGCCCCGGGGCGCCGGAGGCTGACACGGCAGGGCAGTCCGTCTCACATAGTGGAATTCCGGGCCCGGCGTGCACACCCTCGCCACACTCGACGGACGTGACCCCTGCCCCCGCTCCAGCGGCCTCCTTGCGCTCACGCAACTTCATCCTCTTCTTCGCCGCCCGGGCCGTCGCCAAGCTCGGCGACGCCATGCTGCCCATCGCCCTGTCGGCCGGGCTGCTCCAGCAGGGGCACGGGCCCGGCGCGATCGGCGCGGCGCTCGCCTCGCTGACGATCTGTCTGGCGGGCTTCGTCATCTTCGGCGGGGTCTTCTGCGACCGGCTCAACACCCGGGCGCTGATGATCGGCGCCGACTTGGTGCGGGTGGTCACCCAGGCGGTGCTGGCCGGGCTGTTCGTGAGCGGGCACATCGTGCTGTGGCAGGTGTGCGCGATCGGCGCGCTCAACGGCATCGCGGCGGGCCTGTTCCAGCCGGGTGTCGCCAGCACCGTCCCCCGGGTCGCCACCGATGTGCAGGGCGCCAACGGGCTGATCCGTACGGCCGAGTCGCTCGCCATGCTGCTGGGTCCCGCGCTGGCCGGTCTGCTGGTGGCCGCGTTCTCGGCGGGCGGCGTCTTCGCGGCGCACTCCGGAACGTACGCGCTCAGCGCGCTGTGTCTGGCCCTGCTACGGCTGCCGGCACCCGCCGCGCCCGGTCACCGCACCGCGCGCGGCAGCTACCGCGCCGATCTGGCCGAGGGCTGGCGGGAGTTCAGGGCGCGGAACTGGATGTGGGGCGTCATCGTCGTCTGGATGGTCTACATGATCACCGTGGCCGGTCCGCAGGTGCCGCTGACGGCCTCCGAGATCATCCCGTCACGGGGCGCGGGTGTGTACGGACTGGTGAACTCGGCGCTCGGCGCGGGCACAGCGCTCGGCGGGCTGTGCGCGCTGCGCTACCGCCCCGTGCGGCAGCTGCGCGCCGGGGCCTTCGCGATGCTGGGCTGCTGCTGCTTCCCGGCCGCCGTCGGCCTGGACCTGTCCACGGCGGCGATGATGGCGGGCGCCGCCGTCTCGGGCGCCGGTCTCGGCTTCTGGGGCGTCATGTGGGCGACCAGCGTGCAGACCCAGGTGCCGGGCCCGATCCTGAACCGTATCCACGCCTACGAGGTGGCCGGTTCGCTGGCCATGATGCCGGTGGGCCAGGCGCTGGCGGGCCCGGCGGCGCAGCTGCTCGGGGGCCGTACGGTGCTGCTCGTCGGGGGAGCCATGGCGATCGTCGTGAGCTGCGCGCTGCTGGGCGTGCCCGCCATCCGCGACCTGCGCGCCGTCCCGCCGCAGCCACGCGCCGACGGCGGTCCCAGGACGCGGCGCGAACCCGGCGCGGCGGGCCGCGGAGGGCGGGAAAAGCACGTGAGGGATGTCAGTCCCTGACCGTACTCTCGCGCTGATGACTCCCAACAGCGCCGCCCACGGCGAGCGTTCCGCCGTCCGCTCGCTCCTGCGGCTGTGGCCCTATGTGCGCCCGGTGCGGGTGCGGCTGTCCGCGGCGGCCTTCGTGGCGGTGCTCGCCTCATGCCTCGGGCTGGTCATCCCGCTGATCCTCAAGTGGATCGTGGACGGTCCCGTCGCGCACCGGGACACCGGCGGGGTCTGGCTGGGCGGCGCGCTGCTGCTGGCGGTCGGCCTGGCCGAGGCCGCGCTGTTCGGGCTGCGGCGCTGGCTGGTGGCGCGCCCGCTCGCGGGGGTGGAGGCGTCGATGCGCGGCGCGCTCTACGAGCGGCTGCAACGGCTCCCGGTCTCCTTCCACGACCGCTGGGCCAGCGGCCAGTTGCTCTCACGCGCGACGACCGACCTCCAGCTGCTGCGGCTCTTCCTCGCCTTCCCTCTGACGTTCCTCCTGGTCAACGGGACGACCATTGTGGTGGGCTGCGCCATCCTGCTGCTCCAGCAGTGGACGCTGGGGCTGGTGCTGCTGGCGCCGGTGATACCGCTGGTCCTGGTCTGCTCGCTCTTCGAGGCGCGGTACGCGCTGGCTGCCCGCACCGCGCAGGACCAGCTGGGCGACCTGACGACGGTCATCGAGGAGGCCGTCCTCGGCGTGCGCATCATCAAGGGCTTCGGCCGTAACCGCAGCCAGGCCCGCGCCTTCCGCGCCCTGTCGGGGCGGGTGCTGGACACCGAACTGCGCAAGGCGCGGCTGCTCGCGGGCATCTGGGCGCTGATCATGACGCTGCCCGAGCTGGCCATCGGGGCCGCGCTGGTGCTGGGGACGGTGCAGGTCGCGGACGGCGAGCTGTCGGCGGGCACGCTGGTGGCCTTCATCTCGCTGGCGCTGGCGCTGCGCTGGCCGGTGGAGTCGATCGGCTTCCTGCTGGCCATGAGCAACGAGGCGGCGACGGCGACGGACCGCTTCTTCGACGTCATGGACGAGCCGGTGCCCCCGGACACCCACCGGGTGAAGGGCGGGGAACGGAGAAAGGACGAGGAGGGAGCGCGAGAGGAAGGCGGGGGCGCCGAAGGCGGGGGCGGGCTGCGCTTCGAGGGGGTCGTCTTCCGCTATCCGGACGCGCCCGAGGACGCGCAGCCCACGCTCGACGGCGTGGACCTGCACATACGCGCGGGCGAGACGATGGCGCTGGTCGGCGCGACCGGCAGTGGCAAGACGACGCTGACCGCGCTGGTGCCCCGGCTGCACGAGGTGACGGCGGGCCGCGTCCTGCTGGACGGCGCCGACACGGCGGCGCTGCCCCGCGCCGAGCTGCGCGCACGGGTGGCGGTGGCCTTCGAGGAGCCGACACTGTTCTCGGCCTCGGTGCGCGAGAACGTCCTCATGGGACACCTCGGCTCTCCTGTGGGCGTCGACGGCGAACCGGGGGCGCTGGAGCGGGCGTTGCGGATCGCCCAGGCGGAGGACTTCGTCGCCGCGCTGCCGCACGGGGCCGAAACCCAGGTCGGCGAGCAGGGCCTCAGCCTCTCCGGCGGCCAGCGCCAGCGCCTCGCGCTGGCCCGCGCGGTCGTGGGCCGCCCCCGTTTCCTCGTGCTCGACGACCCGCTCTCGGCGCTCGACGTCCACACGGAGGCGGCCGTGGAGGCGGCGCTGCGCGAGGTGCTGGCCGGCACCACGGCGCTGGTCGTCGCGCACCGTCCCTCGACCGTGATGCTCGCCGACCGGGTCGCGCTGCTGTCCGACGGCCGCGTCACGGCCGTCGGCACCCACCACGAACTGCTCCACACCCACGCCGAGTACGCCGCCTTGATGTCGGGCGAGCCGGCGGAGCCCGGCACGTCGGGAGCGCCCGGACCGGAGTGCGGAGCGCCCGAGACAGAAGGGAGCAGACCATGACCTCGACCGTGCCCGGCAGGAGAGGCCCGGAAGAACCCGGCGAGACCGGGACCCCCCAGGCCGGGGCCACGCCCAAGGCCGGGCCCACCCCTCAGACCGGGGTCACATCCCAGGCCGAGGGCCCGACACCCTCGCCCACCCGGGATGAGACGGACGAACCCGCCCCGGACGACGCCCCGTTCGGCCAGGACGACAACGACCCCTTGCCCCAGCACGGCGCCCCCTTCACCCCGGACGGCGACCCCTTCGACCGGGACGTCCTGCCCGCACCCAAGGCCGCCTCCCGCAAGCTGCTCGGCTCACTCCTGGCGCCGCACCGGCGCAGGGTCACCATCGCCGTCGTCCTGTTGCTGCTCCAGCAGGCGGCCGTCCAGGCGGGCCCGCTGCTCGTCGCGTTCGCCCTCGACTCCGCGCTGCCGGCGCTGCGCGACGAGCACGACTACGGGCCGCTGATCGTCGTGGGCGCCGGCTATCTGGTGTGCTCCGTGGCCTCGGGCTGGCTCCAGCACGCGTTCATCATCGCCGCGGCCCGCGTCAACCAGCGGGTCCTCAAGGAGCTGCGGGAGCGCATCTACCGGCACGCGCAGGCCCTCAGCGTCGACTTCCACGACCGCTACACCTCCGGGCGGCTCATATCCCGCTCGACAACCGATGTCGAGGCCCTGCGCGAGCTGCTGGACGAGGGGCTCCAGGAGCTGCTGGCCGTGCTGTTGTCGGTGGTCTACATCCTGATCACGCTGCTGTGGCTCGACCCCGGTCTGGGTGGCGCGGCGCTGCTGTCGTTCGTTCCGCTGGCGCTGCTCGTACGCGACTTCCAGCGCCGCTCCCTCCGCGTCCACCGCGGCAGGTCGACGGCGATCGCGCAGGTCATCGTGAAGTTCGCGGAGACCATGAACGGCATACGGCCCGTGCAGTCCTTCCGCCGCGAGCAGGCCAACGACGCCCGCTTCGCCGAGCTGAACGGCCGCCACCTGAAGGTCAACGGCGACTCCATCCTGGAGATGGCCCGCTATGTGGTGCTCTCCCGCACGGCGGCGAACGTGACGCTCGCGGCGCTCGTGCTCTGGGGCGCCTACCGGGTGGCCTCCGGCGGGCTCGCGCTGGGCGTGCTGGCCGCCTCGGCGCTGTATCTGCGCAGGCTCTACGATCCGATCGACCGGCTGGGGATGTTCCTGAACTCCTACCAGTCGGCCGCCGCCTCGCTGGAGAAGATCGCCGGGCTGCTCGCGCAGGTCCCCTCCGTGCCCGAGCCGGATCATCCGAAGCCGCTGCCGCCCCGGCGGGAGGGGCTGCCGGGGCGCGAAGTCGTCTTCGAGGGGGTGAACTTCGCCTACCGTACGGGCGGCGAGGTGCTTCCCCGCTTCGCCCTGACGCTGCCCGCCGGGCAGACCGTCGCGGTGGTCGGTGCCACGGGCGCAGGGAAGTCCACGCTGGCCAAGCTGGTCGCCCGCTTCTACGACCCGACCACCGGGCGGGTGCTGCTGGACGGCACCGATCTGCGTGACCTGGAGACGGCCGAGCTGCGGCGGGGCGTCGTCATGGTCACGCAGGAGGCGTTCCTGTTCTCGGGCACGGTCGCGGAGAACATCGCGATCGGCCGCCCCGAGGCGACCCGTGCGGAGATCGAGCACGCCGCCAAGGCCATCGGTGCCCATGACTTCATCGCGGCGCTGCCCGACGGCTACGACACGGACGTGCGCAAGCGCGGTGGCCGCATCTCCGCGGGCCAGCGCCAGTTGGTGTCCTTCGCGCGGGCGCTGCTGGCCGACCCCTCCGTGCTGATCCTGGACGAGGCCACCTCCTCGCTGGACGTCCCGGGCGAGCGGGCCGTGCAGCACGCGATGGGCACGGTGCTGCGGGGCCGTACGGCGGTGGTCATCGCGCACCGCCTCTCGACCGTGGAGATCGCGGACCGGGTGCTGGTGATGGCCGACGGACACATCGTCGAGGACGGCACCCCCGCCGAACTCATCGCGGGCACCGGCCGCTTCGCCGCCCTCCACAGCGCCTGGCGGGACAGCCTGGCCTAGGTGTATTGGTTGTAGGGTTCGCGGCTCGATGCGCGATGTCGACACTGGATGCGCAGTGAATACGCAACTCCGGGGTTCCGCGCGCACTTACTCCGGACCGTTACTGCCGAGTCCCGATCTCTTGTGATCTTTCAAAGCGGTGGGACGAGGCGACCTCGGCTCCCCTGGACTGGCTCGTCGGCCGCCGCCTCGACGTCCAGGCCCGGTGG
The DNA here is from genome assembly GCF_035917675.1 of Streptomyces sp. NBC_01775. Classification (NCBI taxonomy): domain Bacteria; kingdom Bacillati; phylum Actinomycetota; class Actinomycetes; order Kitasatosporales; family Streptomycetaceae; genus Streptomyces; species Streptomyces sp. NBC_01775. Next base: position 2,934,988 of record NZ_CP109104.1, read on the forward strand.
ACCGGGCGCGATGGGCCAGGCGCAGCGGTCAGAGGGCCAGGTGCGCCAGCCCCGGGTGATCTCCTCACGGACGGCGTCCACCTGCGTCGGCTCGTGCTGCGGGCTCCCCTGCGAGGTGAGCAGGCCCACGCCCACACGTCGGCGGCCGGACCGACGCGCTCCTCACCGAACTGTTCCGGCGCCATGTACGTCAGGGTCCCCGGTCCGGCGCCGGTGCGGGTGAGCCTGGTGCCGTCGACCAGGTCCGCGATGCCGAAGTCGAGCAGGCGCGGGCCGGCCGTGGTCAGCATGATGTTGGCGGGCTTGAGGTCGCGGTGGACCAGGACAGGGTCCACGCCATCGCCGCGGAACAGCGTGGCCGCGAACGCCAGCACCATCAGTCCGGCGCAGACGTAGCTGGAGACCTCAAGCCCGCTGGTCATCGCCTCGCGTGCGGCGTCCGCTGTCGCTGCCGTCCGCGAGTCGGCCGCGAGCGCCGGAGGTAGGGTGACCCGGCCCGCCGAGAGGAGACGAGCGCGTGAATCCGGACCGCCGTGACCGTCTGCGGGACGCCGCCGTCGAGGTGCTGGCCGAGGCGGGCGGTCGGGGGCTGACGCACCGTGCCGTGGACGCGGCGGCCGGGGTGCCGCCGGGAACGGCGAAGAACTACTTCCCCACCCGCGACGCGCTGCTGCACGGGGTGGCCCAGCGGTGCGTGGAGGAGTACCGGGCGACCGGCGAGCGCCTGGCGGCGGCCGGACCGCCGCCGTCCGAACGGGCGGGCCTGGAGGCGCTGTTGGCCGCGCTGCTGGCGAACGTCGCGGGCCCCGGCAGATCCCGGCTGCTGGCGTATCTGGAGCTTCAGGCCGAGGCGGCACGCAGGCCCTGGCTCTCGGAGGTGCTCGATCCGATCGGCGCCTCGGACTTCCCCGTGTTCGAGGCGGCGCAGCGCGCCGCCGGGCTCGCGGTGACGCCGGAGCGCGCGGCGGTGGTCACGCTCGCCCTGCACGCGGCGATCCCGCATCTGCTGGCGAAGGGGCCGGACACGCTGCGCGCCGCGGGACTGGAGGATCCGGCGCGGTTCGTCAGGACTCTGCTGGATGTCGTGTATCCGCCGGACCTGTCACGTCCGTAATGCGTGCGCGAAGTTCGTACTAACGAACAGAATCTGGCCAACCTGCGGGCGGAGCCCGGCATTCCCGATGACATGCCCACAGCGAAAGTGGCAGTCTTCCCAGCGCACGGAGCGGGAGATCCGTACGGCAACTTACGCCAGTCGTACGCCCGCGCAGTGCACCGCACTTCAGTTCTGCCCGGACGGCTACCCACCCATGCCGCCCGGTCCCCACGGCAGAGGAGCCACCGAAGTGAGCACCCTTACCACCAAGCACCGGATATCCGCCCTCGCCGCCACGGCGGCACTCGTAGCGGCGGGTGTCACCGCGGGTACGGCAGGCGCGGCCCCCGGCGGAGAGAACTCCGCGAGCGGCGCGCTGCCCGCGAAGCTGACCGCGGCCCAGCACACCAAGCTGGTCAAGGCCGCGGACTCCGAGGCGGCGAAGGCCGCCGACGCCCGTGCCCTGGGCCTCGGCGCGAAGGAAGAACTCCACGTCAAGGACGTGATCAAGAACAAGAACGGCGCCACCCACACCCGCTACGAGCGCACCTACGACGGACTGCCCGTCCTCGGCGGCGACCTGGTCGTCCACAAGACCGCCGAGGGCAAGCGCACCGGCACCACCAAGGCCAGCACCGCGAAGCTCGACCTCAGCACGCAGGCACCGGCGGCCCACAAGCCCGCCACCGCCGAGGCCAAGGGCAGCAAGGCACCCCGCAAGGTCGTCTGGGCCGCGAAGGGCAAGGCCCAGCTCGCCTGGGAGACGGTGACCGGCGGCGTCCAGAAGAGCGGCGCGCCCAACCAGCTGCACGTCATCACCGACGCCAAGACCGGCAAGAAGCTCTTCGAGTTCCAGGGCATCAAGGAAGGCACCGGCAAGAGCCAGTACAGCGGCGAGGTGGAGATCGGCACTTCCGGCTCCGGCAGCAAATTCTCGATGCTCGACGAGGGCCGCGGCGGCAACAAGACCACGAACCTCAAGAACGGCGAGAGCGGCGACGGCGAGCTGTTCACCGACGAGGACGACAAGTGGGGCGACGGCTCCGTCAACGACCCGGCGACCGCGGGCGTCGACGCGCACTACGGCGCCGGACAGACCTGGGACTACTACAAGGACGTCCACGGCCGTGAGGGCATCGCGGGCGACGGCAAGGGCGCGGTCAGCCGGGTCCACTACGGCGACAGCTATGTCAACGCCTTCTGGGACGACTCCTGCTTCTGCATGACCTACGGTGACGGCGAGGGCAACAAGAACCCGCTCACCTCGCTGGACGTCGCGGCGCACGAGATGTCGCACGGCGTCACCTCGACCACCGCGAACCTGGAGTACGCGGGCGAGTCGGGCGGTCTGAACGAGGCCACCTCCGACATCTTCGCCGCCGCGGTCGAGTTCAAGGCCAACAGCCCGGAGGACGTGCCGGACTACCTCGTCGGCGAGAAGATCGACATCAACGGCGACGGCACCCCGCTGCGCTACATGGACGAGCCCAGCAAGGACGGCCAGTCGCTGGACTTCTGGGACACCAATGCCGGTGACGTGGACGTCCACTACTCCTCCGGCATCGCCAACCACTTCTTCTTCCTGCTGTCCGTGGGCAGCGGGGAGCGCGAGGTCAACGGCGTGAAGTACAACTCGCCCACCAAGGACGACTCGAAGCTGGAGGGCATCGGCATCGAGAAGGCCGAGAAGATCTGGTTCAAGGCCCTCACCGAGCAGATGACCTCCACCACCGACTACGCCGACGCGCGCCGCGCCACGCTCGCGGCGGCAACCGACCTGTACGGCAAGGACAGTGCCGAGGTCAAGGCGGTCGGCGCCGCCTGGACCGGGGTCAACGTCACCGGCAGCTGACGACCGGCAGAACGGACGTTCCGGCCGGGGCGGCGCCCCCTCCCGCCGCCCCGCCCCGCACGCCGAAGGGCCCCGCCCGCTGGAGTTCGCCTCCAGGGGGCGGGGCCCTGTGCCGTACGGGCCGCCGGTCACCGCATGAGCACCCCGCCCGTCTCCTCGGGGGCCGCCCCGGCGCTCTCCGGCGGAACGGCGACGAGCCCCATCTCCGCGCCGGCGGCCAGCAGCCGGTGCGTGGGCAGGATGCGCACGGTGTAGCCGTAGGCCCCGGTCCGCTCCAGCGCCAGCGGGCCCTCGTACCGCCACTTGCCCTCCAGGTCGGGCCCGCCCCTCGGCTTGAGCGGGGTGCGCACCGCGTCGGCACCCTCGATGCGGTCCGCGCCGTCCACCCGCCCGGCGACCGCCTGGACCTCCACGTCGTCGGGGGCCAGGCCGCCCAGCGCCACACGTACCCGCAGCGTGAGGCAGGAGCCGACCTCCAGGGCCTCGCCGCCGCCCGAGTCCCCCGCCGTCTCCACATGATCGACGGCGACCCCCGGCCAGGCGCCGCGCACCCGCGCCTTCCACTCCGCCAGCGAGGCCGCGGCGCCGGGCTCCAGCTCGCGGTGGGCCAGCGCGGCCGGTGCGTACAGCGACTCGACGTACGCGCGCAGCATCCGCTCGGCCAGCACCTTGGGGCCCAGCCGGGTGAGGGTCTGGCGGACCATCTCCACCCAGCGGCCCGGGATTCCGCCGGGCGTCCGGTCGTAGAAGCAGGGGGCGATGTGGTCCTCGACCAGGCCGTAGAGCGCGGCGGCCTCGATGTCGTCGCGCCGCTCCTCGTCGTCGGCCGCCGCGCCGTCCGCGCTGGGGACGGCCCAGCCGAAGTCCGGCTCGTACCACTCGTCCCACCAGCCGTCGAGCACCGACAGGTTGAGGCACCCGTTGAGCGCGGCCTTCATGCCGCTGGTGCCGCACGCCTCCAGGGGGCGCAGGGGGTTGTTGAGCCATACGTCGCAGCCGGGGTAGAGCCTGCGGGCCATCGTCATCCCGTAGTCGGGCAGGAAGACGATCCGGTGGCGCACGCGCGGGTCGTCCGCGAAGCGCACCAGTTCCTGGATGAGCCGCTTGCCGCCGTCGTCGGCGGGGTGTGCCTTGCCCGCGACGATGATCTGGACGGGGCGTTGGGGGTGCAGCAGCAGGGCGCGCAGCCGCTCGGGGTCGCGCAGCATCAGCGTGAGCCGCTTGTAGGAGGGCACGCGCCGGGCGAAGCCGATGGTGAGCACATCGGGGTCCAGGACGGTGTCGATCCAGCCGAGTTCGGCCTGTGCGGCGCCGCGCTCCCGCCACGAGGCGCGCAGCCGGGCGCGCACCTCGTGGACCAGCTCCTCGCGCAGCGTACGGCGCATCTCCCACAGCTCGGCGTCCTTGGCGGCGCCCGGGTCGGCGGGCACGGCGCGCGCCGTCCAGGTGGGCGCGTGGACGCCGTTGGTGAGGGAGCCGATGGGCACCTCGGCGGCGTCGAAGCCGGGCCACAGTGCGGCGAACATGCCCCGGCTGACCTCGCCGTGCAGGGTGCTGACGCCGTTGGCACGCTGGGCCAGGCGCAGGCCCATCACGGCCATGTTGAAGCGGCGGTCGTCCTCCGAGCCCAGTCGCAGCACCTCTTCGGCGTCCAGCCCCGGCAGCTCGCCGTCGTCGCCGAAGTGCCGGGCGACCAGTTCGCGGTCGAAGCGGTCGATCCCGGCGGGGACGGGGGTGTGAGTGGTGAAGACGGTGCCGGCCCGGACCGTCTCCAGCGCGGCGTCGAAGCCGAGTCCGGCCGCGCGCAGCTCGCGGATGCGCTCGAGGCCGAGGAAGCCGGCGTGGCCCTCGTTGGTGTGGAAGACCTCGGGCTCGGGGTGGTTCGTCACACGGCAGTAGGCGCGTACGGCGCGTACGCCGCCGATGCCCAGCAGCATCTCCTGAAGGAGGCGGTGCTCGCTGCCGCCGCCGTACAGCCGGTCGGTGACATCGCGCTCGCCGGGCGCGTTCTCCTCGACGTCCGAGTCCAGGAGCAGCAGGGGCACCCGGCCGACCTGGGCCTGCCAGATGTGGGCGCGCAGCGCGTGCCCGCCGGGCAGCCGCAGCTCCACCTGGACGGGGGTGTGTCCCTCGGGTTCTCTGAGGACGTTCAGGGGCAGCTCGTTGGGGTCGAAGACGGGATAGTGCTCCTGCTGCCAGCCGTCGGCGGTCAGCGACTGCCGGAAGTAGCCGTGCCGGTAGAGCAGGCCGACGCCGATGAGCGGGACGCCCAGATCGCTGCCGGCCTTCAGATGGTCGCCCGCGAGGATGCCGAGACCGCCCGAGTACTGCGGCAGGGCTCCGGTGATGCCGAACTCGGGGGAGAAATAGGCCACGCCCGAGGGCAGTGACTCGCCCGCCTGCTGATACCAGCGGGGCTCGCCCAGGTAGTCCTGGAGGTCGCCGGCGGCCACGGCCAGCCGCCGCAGGAAACCCCGGTCCCCGGCCAGCCGCTCCAGCCGCTCGGGCGAGGCGGCGCCCAGCAGTCTCACGGGGTTGCCGCCCGCGCGCTCCCAGCCTTCGGGGTCGGCGGAGCGGAACAGGTCGCGGGTCTCGCGGTGCCAGGACCAGCGCAGGTTGCGGGCCAGCTCGTTGAGCGGCCGGAGGGGTTCGGGAAGGACGGGGCGTACAGAGAAACGTCGAATGGCCTTCACATCCCGACCGTATCCGTCTCAAGGCGGCGGCAACCTTTCGGCGCACGGTGGCGACTGGTGGATGACAGCGCAGGGCGGCGCTGCTCCTTCCCTGTTTCCTATCCCGCCCGTTCCGAGGAGTGCGCATGACCTCCCCCCACAGCAGACAACGAAGACTCGGCCGCTCCCGGCTCCTGACCGGGGCCGTCGCGGGCGCCGTGGTCGCCGGCGGACTGACCGCGATCTCCAACGCGGCCGAGGACGGCGGCTCGGGCTCCGCGGCGGACGGCCGGGCCCGCGCGGGCCTGGCCGCACAGGTCGAGGCGCTCGGCCGCGGGGCCGTGAGCGTGCCCACGGGCGAGGGCAACCTGGTCAGTTGGCGGCTACTCGGCACCGACCCGGACGCCGTGGCCTTCAACGTCTACCGCGGCGGCACCAAGCTGACCGAGCAGCCCGTCGAGGACTCGACCAACTTCCTCGACAAGGGCGCCGAGTCCGGCGCCGAGTACACCGTGGCCGCCGTCGTGGACGGCAAGGAGCAGGACCCCTCCAAGCCCGCGAAGCGGTTCACGGGCGAGGGCGGATCGCTGGAGGTGCCCATCAAGGCGCCGAAGGGCGGCGACGGCTACACCTACGAGGCGAACGACGCCTCCGTCGGCGACCTGGACGGCGACGGCGACCTCGACCTCGTCTTGAAGTGGCAGCCGACCAACGCGAAGGACAACTCCCAATCCGGGGTCACGGGCAGCACTGTGGTGGACGCCTACACCCTGGAGGGCGACCAGCTCTGGCGGATCGACCTGGGCCGCAACATCCGCTCGGGAGCGCACTACACCCAGTTCCAGGTGTACGACTACGACGGCGACGGCCGGGCCGAGGTCGCCATGAAGACCGCCGACGGCACCAAGGACGGCGCCGGCAAGGTCATCGGGGACGCCGGCGCGGACCACCGCGACTCCGGCGGGTACGTCCTCGAAGGGCCCGAATTCCTGACCATGTTCAACGGGAAGACGGGCTCGGCCCTCGACACCGTGGACTACGTCCCCGGGCGCGGCAAGGTCGGCGACTGGGGCGACGACTACGGCAACCGCGTGGACCGTTTCCTCGCGGGCACCGCCTATCTGGACGGCGAGAAGCCGTCGCTGATCATGTCGCGCGGCATGTACACCCGGTCCGTCGTCGCCGCCTGGGACTTCGACGGCACGTCGCTCAAGCAGCGCTGGGTCTTCGACAGCGACAAGCACAAGGGCTACGGCGGCCAGGGCTCGCACAGCCTGTCCATCGCGGACGCCGACCAGGACGGCAAGGACGAGGTCGTCTTCGGCTCGATGGCCGTGGACGACGACGGCTCGGGGCTGTGGTCGGCGGGTACGGGTCACGGCGACGCGCAGCACATCGGCGACCTCGACCCGCGGCACGAGGGCCTGGAGTACTTCAAGGTCTCCGAGGACTCCAGCCGGCCCGGCTCGCTCTATCTCGACCCGGCCAACGGCGAGAAGCTCTGGGACACCCCTGCCGGCTCCGACAACGGCCGCGGGGTCGCCGCCGACATCACCGCCGACAACCCGGGCCCCGAGATGTGGTCGGCGGCCGACGGCTCCATGCGGGATGCCGCGGGGGACGCGGCGGGCGACAAGCCGGGCAGCATCAACTTCCTGTCCTGGTGGGACGGCGACCCCACCCGCGAGTTGCTGGACGGCACGCGCATCGACAAGTACGGCGACGGCCGGCTGCTGACAGCGCAGGGCACGCACTCCAACAACGGCTCCAAGGCCAACCCGTCGCTGTCCGGCGACATCCTCGGCGACTGGCGCGAGGAGCTGGCCTTGCCGACCGCGGACAACACCGCGCTGCGGATCTACTCCACGCCGCACAAGACCGACCAGCGGATCACCACGCTGCTGCACGACCCGATGTACCGCACGGGTCTCGCCTGGCAGAACACCGGCTACAACCAGCCGCCGCACACCAGCTTCTTCCTCGGCGACGGCATGAAGAAGGCGCCGAGGCCGAAGATCACCACCCCCCACAAGTGACCGTCCATTCCCCACGAAATGGAATCGCGAAAATGGCCAAGAACCACCGCAGGAAGTTCTTCACCAAGCGCAAGACGATCGTCGGCAGCCTCAGCGCCGGAGTCCTTGTCGCCGGTGCCCTCACCAGCACCTCGCTGATGTCCACCGCCTCGGCCGCCGAGTGGCCCACCCCCAGCGGCGACAAGGGCGTCAGCCAGACGCAGGAGCTCAGCGGCGAGGTCGACGGCAAGATGGTCCGGTACTTCGGTGAGGGTGACCTCGGCGGCGGCGGCCAGGGTGAGGGCCAGGACCCGATCCTGAAGCTGGCCGACGGCACCACGCTCAAGAACGTCATCATCGGCTCCCCCGCCGCCGACGGCATCCACTGCGAGGGCTCCTGCACCCTGGAGAACGTGTGGTGGGAGGACGTCGGCGAGGACGCCGCCACCTTCCGGGGCGGCGACAACGCCACGTACAACATCAACGGTGGCGGCGCCCGGGGCGCGGACGACAAGGTGCTTCAGTTCAACGGCGGCGGCACGCTCAAGGTCAACGACTTCGCGGTCAAGGACTTCGGCAAGCTCGTCCGCTCCTGCGGCAACTGCTCCGACCAGACCGACCGCCACGTCGAGCTGAACAACATCGAGGTGACGGCGCCCGGCAAGTCACTGGTCGGCGTGAACGAGAACTACGGCGACACCGCGAAGCTCAGCAGGATCCGGATCCTCGGCGACGAGGACCAGAAGATCAAGCCCTGCGTCCGCTACCAGGGCAACGACTCGGGCGACGAGCCCGAGGAGACGGGCGAGGGCCCCGACGGCAAGACCTGTCTCTACAAGGAGAGCGACATCTCCTACGAGTGACCTGAACGGTCCGGACCGGCCCGGGTGACCTGGCCGGTGCCGGCGTCCAAACGCGCGGGCGGCCGTGGTGTTCCGGCACCACGGCCGCCCGCGCCGCTGTGCGTACCGTCTCGCGTCGCCATGCGGTCGGCGCGAACTCCCCTTCCCTGTGCGAGGCCCCTCCACGCCCCTTGCGGGACGGGCTCCTTCCCGTACCGTCGAACGGACAGGGCAGCGACGGACCCTCCACCCGGGTGAACGCGCGCAGGAAGCGTCACGCCCACGGCCCGGAAGCCGTCCGCAGAGCGGATACAAAGTACGGACATCCCGTCATCTCCCGCTATACCCCCAGGTGAGCCCATGATCGGTCGCATTCCCGTGCTCGATGTCCAGCCGCTCGTCGAGTGCGGTACCCGTCCAGCCAAAGCCGTGACAGGCGAGACCTTCCAGGTCTCGGCCACCGTCTTCAGGGAGGGCCACGAGAGCCTCGGCGCGAACGTGGTGCTGCGCGGGCCCGCGGGGCGCGCGGGGCCATGGACCCCGATGCGCGAACTCGCGCCCGGGACCGACCGCTGGGGCGCCGAGGTCACCCCGGACGCGGAGGGCCGCTGGACGTACTCGGTCGAGGCCTGGAGCGATCCCATGAGCACCTGGCGCGAGCACGCGAAGATCAAGATTCCGGCGGGGATCGACACCGAACTCACCCTGGAGGAAGGGGCCGTGCTGCACGAGCGCGCGGCGGCGCGGGTGCCCAAGCGCGAGGGCAGAGCGGTCGTGCTGGAGGCGGCCGACGCGCTGCGCGACGCCGCGCGGCCGGTCGCGGCGCGGCTCGCCGCCGCCCTCAACCCCGAGGTCACCGCGGTCCTGGAGCGCCATCCGCTGCGCGAGCTGGTCTCCTCCTCGCGCCCCCTGGCGCTCCAAGTGGAGCGCAGGCGCGCGCTGTTCGGGTCCTGGTACGAGCTGTTCCCGCGCTCGGAGGGCGCGGTGGTCCGCGCGGGAAAGCCGCCGGTGAGCGGCACGCTGCGCACGGCGGCCGAGCGGCTGGACGCGGTGGCGGCCATGGGCTTCGACGTGGTGTACCTGCCGCCGGTCCACCCCATCGGGGACGCCTACCGCAAGGGCCCGGACAACGCGCTGTCCGCCTCGGCGCACGACGTCGGCTCCCCCTGGGCGATCGGCTCGGCCGCCGGGGGCCACGACACGATCCACCCCGACCTGGGCACGTTCGAGGACTTCGACCGCTTCGTGGCCCGCGCCCGCGAACTGCGGATGGAGGTGGCGCTGGACTTCGCGCTCCAGTGCTCCCCCGACCATCCGTGGGTCAAGGAGCACCCCGAGTGGTTCCGCAAGCGTGCCGACGGCACGATCGCCCACGCGGAGAACCCGCCGAAGAAGTACCAGGACATCTACCCCCTCGACTTCGACGCCGGCCCGGCCGCCTACCGGGGCATCGTCGAGGAGACGCTGCGGGTGCTGCGGCTGTGGATGGACCACGGAGTGCGGATCTTCCGGGTGGACAACCCGCACACCAAGCCGGTGGCGTTCTGGGAGCGGGTCATCTCCGAGATCAACCGCACCGATCCGGACGTCCTCTTCCTCGCCGAGGCGTTCACCCGCCCGGCGATGCTGCACACGCTGGCGCGGACCGGCTTCCAGCAGTCGTACACCTACTTCACCTGGTACAACTCCAAGCAGGAGCTGACGGAGTACCTGGGCGAACTGACGGGCGAGGCCGCCGCGTACCTGCGGCCGAACTTCTTCGTGAACACCCCGGACATCCTGCACGCCTACCTCCAGGACGGCGGGCGCCCCGCCTTCGAGATCCGGGCGGTGCTGGCGGCCACGCTGTCGCCCTCGTGGGGGATGTACGCGGGCTACGAGCTGTGCGAGAACGCCCCGCTGCACCCGGGCAGCGAGGAATACCTCTCCTCCGAGAAGTACGAACTGCGGCCCAGGGACTGGACGGCGGCCGACCGTGCGGGCCGCTCCCTCACTCCCCTGATCACGGCGCTCAACCGGCTGCGGCGCCGCCACCCCTCGCTCCAGCAGCTTCGTGACCTGCGCTTCCATCACACCGACAACGAGAACGTGCTGGCTTATTCGAAGCACTGCGCGCACCCTCACGCCGACACTGTTCTCGTCGTGGTCAACCTCGATCCGCACCACACCCACGAGGCGACGGTGTCGTTGGACATGGCGCAATTCGAAGCATCCGGACTGAGTGCCGCTCAGATGAGCGGTGCGGAGTCCTTCCCGGTGTGCGATCAGCTCACCGGAGAGACCTATCACTGGGGCAGGGACAACTATGTGCGCCTGGTGCCCGGGGGTGATTCCCCGGCCCCTGCGCACATCTGCACCCTGCGACCGTCCTCACCGACCGGAGGGTCACCCACTCATGACCGTCAATGAGCCCGTCCCCGACACCTTCGAGGACACACCCGTCAAGGACCGCGACCCGGAGTGGTTCAAGCGCGCGGTCTTCTACGAAGTGCTCGTCCGCTCCTTCCAGGACAGCGACGGCGACGGCATCGGAGACCTCAGAGGGCTCACCGCGAAGCTCGACTATCTGCAGTGGCTGGGCGTCGACTGCCTGTGGCTTCCGCCGTTCTTCAAGTCGCCGCTGAAGGACGGGGGCTATGACGTCTCCGACTACACGGCGGTGCTCCCCGAGTTCGGCGACATCGCGGACTTCGTCGAGTTCGTGGACGCCGCGCACCAGCGGGGCATGCGGGTCATCATCGACGTGGTCATGAACCACACCAGCGACCAGCATCCGTGGTTCCAGGAGTCCAGGCGCGATCCGGAAGGACCGTACGGCGACTACTACGTCTGGGCGGACGACGACAAGCAGTACCAGGACGCGCGCATCATCTTCGTGGACACCGAGGTGTCCAACTGGACTTTCGATCCCGTACGCAAGCAGTACTACTGGCACCGCTTCTTCTCGCACCAGCCGGACCTCAACTACGAGAACCCGGTCGTCCAGGACGAGATGATCTCCGCGCTGCGTTTCTGGCTGGATCTGGGAATCGACGGATTCCGCCTGGACGCCGTCCCCTATCTCTACGCCGAAGAGGGGACGAACTGCGAGAACCTGCCCCGCTCGCACGAATTCCTCAAGCGGGTGCGCAGCGAGATCGACGCGAACTACCCGGACACCGTGCTGCTGGCCGAGGCGAACCAGTGGCCCGAAGACGTGGTCGACTATTTCGGCGACTACACCAAGGGCGGGGACGAGTGCCACATGGCGTTCCACTTCCCCGTGATGCCACGGATCTTCATGGCGGTGCGCCGCGAATCCCGCTATCCGGTCTCGGAAATCCTCGCCAAGACCCCGCAGATTCCCTCCGGCTGCCAGTGGGGCATCTTCCTGCGCAACCACGACGAGCTGACCTTGGAAATGGTCACCGACGAGGAGCGCGACTACATGTACGCGGAGTACGCCAAGGACCCGCGGATGCGCGCCAACATCGGCATCCGCCGCCGGCTCGCCCCGCTGCTGGACAACGACCGCAAGCAGATCGAACTGTTCACGGCACTGCTGCTGTCCCTGCCCGGCTCGCCGATCCTGTACTACGGCGACGAGATCGGGATGGGCGACAACATCTGGCTCGGCGACCGGGACGCGGTGCGCACCCCGATGCAATGGACGCCGGACCGCAACGCGGGCTTCTCCTCCTGCGACCCGGGGCGGCTGTTCCTGCCGACCATCATGGATCCGGTGCACGGCTACCAGGTGACCAATGTCGAGGCGGCGATGAGTTCACCCAGCTCGCTGCTGCACTGGACGCGGCGGATGATTGAGATCCGTAAGCAGAATCCCGCATTCGGCCTCGGCAGTTATGAGGAGCTGTCCTCCTCGAACCCCTCGGTGCTGGCATTCCTGCGCGAATCGCGGCTCCCGGACGGGGGTGATGACCTGGTGATGTGCGTGCACAACTTCTCGCGTTTCCCGCAGCCGACCGAACTTGATCTGCGCGCGTGGGAGGGCCGGATCCCCGTCGAACTGATCGGCGGCGTCCGCTTTCCCGCCATCGGCGAACTGCCGTATCTCCTGACCCTGGCGGGTCATGGTTTCTACTGGTTCCGATTGAGGAAGTCGTAGGGGGCCGCTGCCCCGGCCGGAGGCCGGTGAGGGACAGGGACAGAAAAACGCTCGACACGGCACAGCACACCCGGACAACAGACCTCGCAATCCGGGACACTCTGCGTACCTTTCGTGTGCCCGGGGAAAGGACGCCATGTCGGACAGCTCCTTGCCCCTCGCCGCGACCCCGGCGACCGGCGCACACGGCGACCCCGGCGGCACAGCGGTGCTGCGCTCCCTGTCCCCGCCACTGCTGGAGTGGCTGCCTCGGCAGCGCTGGTTCGCGGGGAAGGGACGCCCGCTGACCGGGTTCTCGCTGGTGGCAGCGGCCGAAATGCTGCCGTGCCGCTCCGGCGGCGCCACCCCGGGCCTGCTCCATCTCCTCGTACGCGCCCAGCAGTCGGCGCAGCCCTTCAGCCGGCCCCACGCACGCGGCGGCGGGGACTGCTATCAGCTGCTGCTCGGGGTACGGGACGTGCTGCCCCCGGAGCTGGCGCCCGCCCTCATCGGACGGCCCTCGACCGGGCCGCTGCGCGGGCGCGCCGTCTACGAGGCGCTCCAGGACCCCCGGCTGACCACGCTGCTGCTGGAGCGGCTGCGGGTGCCCGGCAGCCTGGGCCCGCTGCGGTTCTCGCGGGAGCCGGACGCGGTGATCCCCGCCGGGCCGACCCCGCGCCCGCTGGGCACCGAGCAGTCCAACTCCTCGGTCGTCTACGGCGACTCCGTCATCCTCAAGCTCTTCCGCCGCGTCGAGCCCGGCGTCAACCCCGATCTGGAGCTGCCGCTGGCGCTGGCCCGGCACGGCTGCCCGCATGTGCCCGCGCCCACGGCCTGGTTCGAGGCGACGGCGCCGCCGTCGCGCCCGGCCCCGCCGTCGCCGAGCCCGGAGAGCGGAGGCGCGGAGAGCGGGGGGAAGGAGAGCGGGGGCGCGGGGAGCCGGGGCGCGGAGGGGCGCGAGCACTCCCGTTCGATGACTCTGGGCGTGCTCCAGCCGTATCTGTCCGGCACGTGCGACGGGTGGCAGCTCGCGCTGCGGGCCCTGGCCGCACGCCGGGACTTCACCGGCCCCGCACACGCGCTGGGCCGCACCACCGCGCGGGTGCACGCCGTGCTGGCCGAGGCGCTGCCCACCTCAACCCTCCGGGGCACGCAGCTGGAGCGGCAGGCCGACCGGATGGCGTCCCGGCTGGAGGCCGCGAGCGCGGCGGTGCCCGCGCTGCGTCCCTACCGCGACGGGCTGCTGGACGCCTACCGCGACCTGGCCGACCTCGGCACCGTGGGCGGCTCCCGGCCCGCCCAGCGCGTGCACGGCGATCTGCACCTGGGGCAGGCGCTGGGCGCCGACGGCGGTGGGGACGGCGGCCAGGAGGGAAGCCAGGGCAGGGGCCAGGGCGGGGAGGGCAGCCAGGGCGGCGAGGGGGGCGGCGGGTGGACCCTCATCGACTTCGAGGGCGAGCCCGCCAGGCCGCTGGCCGAGCGCCGCGCCCACCAGCCCGTCGTCCGGGACATCGCCGGGATGCTGCGCTCCTTCGACTACGCGGCCTGCCAGCACGGCGCGGGCCCGGACGACGCCTGGTCGAGCGCGTGGGCGCGGACCAACAGGGCCGCCTACTGCGCGGGTTACGCCGAGGGCGGCGGCGCGGACCCGCGCGAGGACGCGGTGCTGCTGCGGGCCTACGAGACGGACAAGGCCGTCTACGAGGTGCTGTACGAGGCGCGCAACAGGCCCGCGTGGCTGGGCATTCCGATGGCGGCGATCCGGCGGCTGGCCGCGCCCGGCACCCCCTGGAGCGGCTGAACCATTCTTCGTCCGGACGCCTGACGCCCGGACGCTCCCCACCCGACCCACTCCCACCACCCCCGACGCACCGACCTGGAGGCGCACACCGTGACTCCCGACCAGCCCCCGGCCACGATCCCCGCCACGTTCCTGCGCGGGACCGGCGACCGGACCGGCGGCCCCCCGTCCGCCGAGCCCCGTCCCGCCGAGCCCTGTCCGGACGGCGCGGACGTGCCCGGCCACACGGCGGCCGGCGAGCCCGTGCCCGAGGCGCGTAGGCCGGCGGCCCGGCGGGCTCGGAACGGCGCCGGGCGCGGGACGCGTCCCGCGCAGCCACTGGCGGAGGCGGACCGCGAGCGGCTGCTGGCCGGCACCCACCACGACCCCCACGCGCTGCTGGGCGCCCACCCGGTGCGCGGCGGGGTCCGCTTCCGCACGCTGCGCCCCTACGCCCGTGCCGTGACCGTCGTCGCCAAGGGCCTGCGGGCCGAACTGACCGACGAGGGCGACGGGTTCTTCGGCGGAGTGCTCCCGCTCGCACCGGCTTCGGTACCCGAGTACGAGCTGCTGATCCGCTACGGCGCCGAGCCCGGCCTCGACGACGTACGCACCGGCGACCCGTACCGCTTCCTCCCCGCGCTGGGCGAGCTGGATCTGCACCTGATCGCCGAGGGCAGGCACGAGGAGCTGTGGCGGGCGCTGGGCGCGCACCCCATGACGCACGAGGGCGTGGCGGGCACCCGCTTCACCCTGTGGGCGCCCAACGCGCGCGGGGTGCGGATCGCCGGGGACTTCAACTACTGGGACGGCACCGCCGCGCCGATGCGGTCGCTGGGCGCCTCGGGGGTGTGGGAGCTGTTCCTGCCCGGCGTCGGGGAGGGCGCGCTCTACAAGTTCGACCTCGCGCGCCCCGACGGCAGCCACACGCTGCGGGCGGACCCGATGGCGCGGCGCACCGAGTGCCCGCCCGCGACCGCCTCCGTGGTGGAGGTCTCCGGCTACGAGTGGGGCGACGCCGACTGGCTGGAGCGCCGCGCCAAAGCCACCCCGCACCGTGAACCGCTGTCCGTCTACGAGGTGCATCTGCCCTCCTGGCGCCCCGGGCTGAGCTACCGCGAGCTGGCCCAGCAGCTCCCGGCGTACGTCAGGGACCTGGGCTTCACCCACGTGGAACTGATGCCGGTGGCCGAGCACCCGTTCGGGGGCTCGTGGGGCTACCAGGTGACCGGCTTCTACGCGCCCACGGCCCGGCTGGGCGGCCCCGACGACTTCCGGCACCTGGTCGACGCGCTGCACCGGGCCGGGATCGGGGTGCTCATGGACTGGGTGCCGGCGCACTTCCCCAAGGACGAGTGGGCGCTTGCGGCGTTCGACGGGACGCCGCTGTACGAGCACGCGGATCCGCAGCGCGCCGAGCACCCGGACTGGGGAACCCTGGAGTTCGACTTCGGGCGGCGCGAGGTGCGCAACTTCCTGGTGGCGAACGCCGTGTACTGGTGCGAGGAGTTCCACATCGACGGCCTGCGGGTCGACGCGGTGGCCTCGATGCTCTACCTCGACTACTCGCGCGAGGAGGGCCAGTGGTCGCCCAACGTCCACGGGGGGCGGGAGAACCTGGACGCGGTCGCCTTGCTCCAGGAGATGAACGCCACCGTCTACCGCCGCTGCCCCGGCGTGATCACCGCCGCCGAGGAGTCCACCGCCTGGTCGGGGGTCACCCGTGCCACCCACCATGTGGGAGAGGGCGGCTTCGGCGGGCTCGGCTTCGGATTCAAGTGGAACATGGGCTGGATGCACGACTCGCTCGTCTACGCCGGCAAGGAGCCGGTGCACCGAAAGCACCACCACGGCGACATGACCTTCTCCATGGTCTATGCCTACTCCGAGAACTACATCCTGCCGATCTCGCACGACGAGGTCGTGCACGGCAAGCGCTCCCTGGTCTCCAAGATGCCCGGCGACTGGTGGCAGCAGCGGGCCACGCACCGCGCCTACCTGGCCTTCATGTGGGCGCACCCCGGCAAGCAACTGCTGTTCATGGGGCAGGAGTTCGCCCAGGGTGCCGAGTGGGCCGAGGGGCACGGGCCCGACTGGTGGCTGCTGGACCCGTCCTACAGCGCCGAGCCCGACCACCGCGGGGTGCGGGACCTGGTGCGGGACCTGAACACCGAGTACCGGGCGGCGGCGGCCCTGTGGGAGCGCGACACGGAGCCCTCGGGCTTCTCCTGGATCGTGGACGACGCGGCCGAGGACAACGTGTTCGCCTTCCTCCGGTTCGCGGCCGACGGGAGCCCGCTGGTGGCGGTCGGCAACTTCTCGCCCGTCGTCCGCCGCTCCTACCGGCTCGACGTCCCCGAGGGGTGGGCCTCCTGGTGCGAGGCGCTGAACACCGACGCGGCCCGCTACGGCGGTGGCGGGGTCGTCAATCCCGGCACGCTCACCGTCGACGACACCGCCGCGTACGGCCGCAGCCGCTCGGTCGCGCCCACCCTGCCGCCGCTGGGCACGGTGTGGCTGCGCCCCTGCTAGCCTCTGCCCCTTGCACGTAAGTTCGGGCCTGGGGGGTGCTGTGCGGGGGCGGGTGCTGAGCGGGCGGTACGAGCTGGTGGACAAGCTCGGCGCCGGAGGCATGGGCGAGGTCTGGCGGGCCCGCGACGGTGACCTGGGGCGCGAGGTCGCCCTCAAGCTGTTCTCCCCGCCCCAGGACGTCCAGGGCGAAGAACGCACGGAACTGCTGGGCCGCTTCCGCCGTGAGGCCCGCGCGGCGGCGGCCCTCGACAGCCCGCACATCGCCACCATCCACGACCACGGCGCGCACGACGGCACCCCGTACCTCGTGATGGAGCTGATCGAGGGCCGCTCGCTGGAGCAGGTGCTGCGCGACGACGGCCGCGTGCCCGTGCGGCAGGCCCTCGACTGGGCCGCACAGATCTGCCGGGGCCTGGGCACCGCGCACGCGGCGGGCGTCGTCCACCGCGACATCAAGCCCGCCAACATCATGGTGCGCCCGGACGGCACGGCCGTCGTCCTCGACTTCGGCATCGCCAAGTTCCAGGAGGCCGTCGAGGCGGAGTCGAAGCTGACCCGCACGGGACACATGCCGCTGGGCAGCGTGCTCTACATGGCGCCGGAGCGGTTCCGCATGGAGCCGGGTGACGGGCGCGAGGACCTGTACGCGCTGGGCTGCGTGCTCTACGAACTCCTCATCGGGCGCCCGCCGTACGTCGGCCCCGCGGCCGGGGTGATGTACAACCACCTCAACGACGTGCCGCTGCGCCCGAGCAGGGCACGCGCCGAACTCTCCGTCCACGTCGACCGGTTGATCCTGGACCTGATGGCCAAGCGGGCCGACGACCGACCGGCTGACGCGCAGGAGGCACGGGCGCGGCTCGTGGCGCTCCGGGCGGATATACAGGAGCCGGAAGAGGACGAGGAGGCAGTGGAACCGGAGGAGGCGGAGGCGGCCGAGGACTCCAGGGGGAACGAGGAAGCGGAGGGCGAGGCCGAGAACGCCGAGGGCGAGGCCGGGCCGGAAGCCGCCTCGGAGGCAGCGTCGGAGACAGCGGGGAAGGCCGCGGCGGAAGCAGAGGCAGAGGGGACGGCTGCGGCGGAGGCACCTGATGAGGTGCGTTCCGGCCCCGCACGCGGGAACAAGCCGGGCGCCGATCCCGCGCCCCGGCCCACCGCCACACCGAAGCTGAAGTCCTCGACGCCCGAGCTGAAGTCGTCCCCCGTCTCGCCCCGCAAGCCCGTACGCGCGCTCGTCGGCATCTCACTCGGCGTGGTCCTGCTCGCGGGAGTGGGCGTCGCCATGGGGGTCGACGACGACTCGAAGGCTGACAAGGGCGAGGCCGATCCCCTGGCGCCGACGGCGGCGCCGCGCGCCAGTTTCGACACGGACCCACCGGCGCCCGACCCGGAGGCCGAGTCCACGCCGGGCAGCGACGGGCCGGGCGAACACACCGTCGTCTACACCAGCCCGTCCGCGACCGGAGAGGACAGCGCCGCGCCGGTCAGGAAAGCTTTCGACCAGGCCCGGAAGTCCCTCGGGCTCAAGGCCGACGTCGACGTGGTCGCCGTGGACAGCGACGCCATGGGCCTCGACGACATCGAGAAGCGGTATCCCGATGTCCTGGCCGTCATCGGAGAAACCTCCGGCACCTCCGCCGGTTCCGGTCCCGACGACTACGCCGGCCCCGACGGTGACGGGGAGACGCCGCCGGTCACGATCAGCACATGTGGCGAGCCCGGCGAGGACGAGGACCTGGACACGGCCGGGAAGTACTCGTTCCGGCTCCAGCCCTCTCCCGGCCGCGTGGCCGCGCAGCTCGTCTCCTACCTGCGGCAGACCTACGGCGCGCGCAACCCGCTGGTCGGCGACTACGGACTGAGTGAGCAGTTCACCGAGCAGCTCCGCGAGGAGGCGTCCCGGAGCGGAGGGAAGGCCTCGGTCTTCCTCGACGACTCGGGCACCGATGACAACGGCCCGTCCCTCAACTCCCGGGTCAAGAAGGAGCACGCGGACGCCGTGCTGCTTCCGCAGTTCTCCTACAGCGGGGCGTTCGCGACGGCGGACCTGCTGCGCTCGGAGTTCCGGGGCCCGGTGCTCGTTCCGCTCCCCGCGGCGGCGAACTGTGACCCCGATCTGGCCGACGTGCAGACCGAGGAGCCGGAGGGCCCGGAGGCGAAGGGCCTGCGCCGCTACCGTTCCTCGCCCCTCGGGTCGAAGGCGGCCAGGGCCCTCGAACACGACGCCGCGCTCGCCGTGGCCGCCGCGCTCGCCCGGCAGCAGAAGACCTCCTCGGGCGAGACGCGGCGCACGTCGCTGGCGGAGAACCTCAAGAAGGTCAAGGCCAAGGGCGAGCTCGGCACCGTCGCCTTCGACGCGCGCGGCTTCGCGAAGGACCGCCCGCTCTGGATCGACCGCTTCGACGGCAAGCGATGGCACGAGGAGCGACGGCTCGCCCCTTGACGACGTCCCCGACGTACTCCGGCCGGGTAGGCGGCCCCGGTCGGGGCCGCCTGCCCGGCCGGGCAGAGGCAGTCGTCAGGCCTTGACCTTGCCGGCCTTGACGGTGCTGACGGGCGCCGGGCCGGAGTCCGGCGCGGGCACCGGGGCTTCCCCGGACTGGCCGGGGCCCACCGGGTCGTGGCTCGGCGCCGGACCGTATTCGGTGTCCAGGGTCCGCTCGTCGAACGGCACCCGTCCGGCCAGCACCTCCGCGACCCGGGCCTTGTCGATCTCCTTGGTCCAGGTGCCGATCAGCACGGTGGCCACGGCGTTGCCCGCGAAGTTGGTCAGCGCACGGGCCTCGCTCATGAAGCGGTCGATGCCGACGATCAGGCCGACCCCGTCGACCAGCTCGGGCCGGTGCGACTGGAGGCCGCCCGCGAGGGTGGCCAGGCCCGCGCCGGTGACGCCGGCCGCGCCCTTGGAGGCGATGAACATGAAGATGAGCAGCGGGATCTGCTCGCCGATGGACAGCGGATCACCGGTGGCCTCGGCGACGAAGATCGAGGCCATCGTCAGGTAGATCATCGTGCCGTCGAGGTTGAAGGAGTAACCGGTCGGAACGGTGATGCCGACGACCGGCTTGCTGACGCCCAGGTGCTCCATCTTCGCGATCAGCCGGGGCAGCGCCGACTCCGAGGAGGAGGTCGACAAGATCAGCAGGAACTCCCGGCCGAGGTACTTCAGCAGCGAGAAGAGGTTGATGCCGGTGAAGAGCCGCAGGATCGTTCCGAGCACGATGAAGACGAACAGGAAACAGGTGATGTAGAAGCCGATCATGATGACCGCGAGGGACTTCAGCGCGTCCACACCGGTCTCCCCGACCACCGCCGCCATCGCGCCGAAGGCGCCGACCGGCGCGACCCACATGACCATCGCGAGCACCCGGAAGACCAGCTTCTGGATGTGCCCGATACCCCGCAGCACCGGCTCGCCCGCCGAGCCCATGCCCTGGAGGGCGAAGCCGACGAGCAGCGCGATCAGCAGCGTCTGGAGAACCGAGTCCCCGGTGAAGGCGGAGACCATGGTGGTGGGGATCATGCCCATCAGGAAGTCGGTCAGGCCCTCACCGCCCTTGGCCTGCGAGGCGCCCGCGTCCCGTGCCGCCTCGGTCAGGTGCAGCCCCTGACCGGGCTCCAGGATGTTGCCGACGACCAGCCCGATCGCCAGCGCGACCAGCGACATCAGCATGAAGTAGCCGAGCGCGAGCCCGCCGACCGCGCCGACCTTGGCGGCCTTGCGGACCGAGCCGATGCCCAGCACGATCGTGCAGAAGATGATCGGCGAGATCATCATCTTGATGAGGTTGACGAATCCCTCGCCCAGGGGCTTCAGCTCGGTTGCCACCCCTGGCGCGACCAGGCCGAGTGTCACGCCGAGCACCACGGCGGCGATCACCGCGATGTAGAGGTAGTGGGTGCGATCCTTTCGCGCCTTCGGTGCGGCCGGCGCTGTGTCTGCGGCGGCCTGCGGCGGTGTCTTCTTCGACACGTCGGCGGCTCCTCGTCAGTGGGTCGGTTCCGCCCGGTCGCCCGTTTACGGGGCGGCAATCGCGGATGCGGATCGTGTTAATTCCCGGTGACTATGCAGCAAGGTGCGACCGGCGTCACCCTTACGTGCATTACGTGCACGTGAACCGGAGCGGCAGACTGAAACCATGCGTGTCCCCCGTCCCCGCACCCCCGCGCGATCCCGCCCCCGCAGCCTGGCGGGACAGCTGTTCGCCATGCAGGTGGTGCTGGTCGCGGCCGTCGTCGCGGGGTGCGCGGTCTTCACGTACCTCTCCGCCCGGTCGCAGGCCCGGGACGCGGCCACCCACCAGGCGCGGGCGACCACCCAGGCCGTGGCCGACTCACCCTCCGTGCACGAGGCGATCCGCTCCCCGGACCCCAGCGCGCGGCTCCAGCCGTACGCGGAGCGGGTACGGCGGGATACCGGAGTCACCTTCGTGACGATCATGGACACCGACCGCACCCGCTGGACCCACCCCGACAAGCGGCGCATCGGCGAGCGCTTCGTCGGCCACATCGGGCCCGCGCTCAAGGGCCGCATCTTCGACGAGACCTACACCGGCACCCTCGGCCCCTCCGTGCGGGTCGTCACCCCCGTCCGGGAGGCCGGGCCCGGCGGCCGGATCGTCGGCCTGGTCAGCGCGGGCATCGCCGTGGACACCATCGGCAAGCGGGTCAGCGACCAGCTCACCGTGCTGCTCGCGGTCGCGGGGGGAGCACTGGCGCTCGGCGGCCTGGGCACATACGTGATCAACGCCCGGCTGCGCCGCCACACCCACGGCATGAACGCGGCCGAGCTGAGCCGGATGCACGACTACCACCACGCGACGCTGCACGCGGTACGCGAGGGGCTGCTGATGCTGGACGGACAGCGCAGGGTCGCGCTCGTCAACGACGGCGCACGCGAGCTGCTCGGCCTCAGCGGCCAGGGCGAGCTGGTGGGCCGCGACGTGGCGGGCCTCGGCCTGCCGAAGCAGCTGACCGGCGCGCTGCTGGCGTCCGAGCCGCGGGTGGACGAGGTCCACCTGACCGGGCAGCGCGTGGTCGTCGTCAACACCTCGCCGGTCGACGGCGGCGAGCGTCGCGGCACGGTCGTCACCCTGCGCGACCACACCGAGCTCCAGGCGCTCACGGGCGAGCTGGACTCGGTACGCGGCTTCACCGAAGCGCTCCGCTCCCAGGCCCACGAGGCCGCCAACCGCCTCCACACCGTCGTCTCCCTGATCGAGCTGGGCCGCGTGGAGGAAGCGGTGCACTTCGCCACGGAAGAGCTGGAGCTGGCGCAGGCGCTGACGGATCAGGTCGTCACGGCGGTGGGCGAGCCGGTGCTGGCCGCGCTTTTGCTGGGGAAGGCGGCCCAGGCGAACGAGCGGGGGGTCGAGTTGGCGCTCACCCCCGACTCGCACGTCGACGACGTGGCCGGGCTGCCCGCCCGGGAGCTGGTGACGGTCCTGGGCAACCTCATCGACAACGCGGTCGAGGCAGCGTCGAGCGTCCCCCAGCCCCGCCCGTTCCTCCGGGGCCCCCGGGTCACCGTCACCATCCAGCGCACCCCGGCCCCCGAGCTCCTGATCAAGGTCGCGGACAATGGGCCGGGGCTCCCTCCGGGCGCGGGTGACACCCTCTTCGAGCGTGGCTGGTCCACCAAGCCGGGCGGCGGTATCGGGCTGGCGCTCGTCCGGCAGACCGCGCGTCGGCACGGCGGGGACGTCACCGCGAGTCAACGACCGGACGGCGGCGCGGAGTTCATCGTCCGGCTGCCGCTCCCCGGGGAGGGAACATGACCCTGCGCGTCCTCGTCGTCGAAGACGACCCCGTCGCGGCGGACGCCCACGCGCTGTACGTCACGCGCGTGCCCGGCTTCAAGGTCGCGGCGGTGGCGCACACGCGCGCGGAGGCCGTCCGGGCGCTGGAGGAACAAGGGCCGGTGGACCTGATCCTGCTGGATCTGTATCTGCCCGACGGCAGCGGGCTGGAGCTGCTGCGTTCGCTGCGCACGGCCGGGCACGGGGCCGACGTGTTCGCGGTGACCTCGGCACGGGATCTGACGGTGATCCGGGAGGGCGTCTCGCTCGGCGTGGTACAGCACGTGCTGAAGCCGTTCACGTTCCGGTCGCTGAGCGACCGCCTGCTGCGCTACGCGGACTTCCGTACGACCGCCGAGGCGAGCAGCGAGGCATCCAGCCAGGACGAGGTGGACCACGCGCTCTCGGTGCTGCGCGCGGCACCCGCGTCCTCCGCGCTGCCCAAGGGGCTGAGCTCGGGCACGCTCGCCAGGGTGACGACCGAGCTGCGCGACTCGGCGCGGGAGGGGCTGACGGCGAGTGAGGCGGCCGTGCGGATCGGCATGAACAGGATCACCGCGCGCCGCTATCTCGAACACCTCGTCGCCACGGGGCACGCGGACCGCCGGCAGCGGTACGGGCTGGTGGGGCGGCCCGAGCACCACTATGTGTGGCGCTCCGGCACGGCGAGTGACAGTAAAGCTCCCTGACGTTTCTGTCCGCTCCTATTGTCTATACCAATACTTCCTCGCTAGCGTGCGGCGGCACCAACCGGTCTTCCGACAGGGAGAGTCACGTGTCCCCCCACACCACCCCCCACCGCCGCAGCAAGGCCCGCCGCAGACTCACCATAGGTCTGGGAGCGGGAGTCGCCGCCGTCATCGCCGCCTCGGCGCCGGCGGTGAACGCCCAGGCCTCACCCGAAGGCCCGGACGACGCCAAGGCCGCGACGCCCAGCGGCATGAACGGCCCCTACCTCTACCTGGGTTGGGGCAACCCGCCGGACCCGGTCTCTTTCCTGAAGGAGACCGGCACCAAGCAGCTGACCATGGCCTTCATCCTCTCGGACGGCGGCTGCTCCCCCGCCTGGGACGGACAGCGTCCGCTCGGCGGCGGCCAGGACGAGCAGGCCATCAAGGCGATCCAGCAGGCGGGCGGCGATGTGACGCCGTCCATCGGCGGCTGGAGCGGCAACAAGCTGGGCGAGGCGTGCTCCAGCGCGCAGGACCTGGCGGGCGCCTACCAGAAGGTCATCGACGCCTACGGGCTCAAGTCGATCGACATCGACATCGAGTCGAGCGAGGTCGAGAACGCCGAGGTGCGGCAGCGGGTCATCGACGCGCTGAAGATCGTCAAGGACAAGAACGCGGGCATCAAGGTCTATGTGACCTTCGGTACCACCACCAAGGGCCCGAACGAGAACGGCAAGGACCTGATCAACAAGGGTGCGGCGGCCAAGCTCGACGTCGACGCCTGGACGGTCATGCCCTTCGACTTCGGCGACGGCACCACTGACATCGCGGGCGCCACCAAGTCCGCCGTCGACGGCCTCAAGGACCAGGTGAAGGCGGCCTACGGGCTCTCCGACGAGGAGGCGTACAAGAAGTCGGGCCTCTCCTCGATGAACGGCAAGACCGATGTCGAGGGCGAGTCGGTCTCCCCCGGTGACTTCCAGCAGATCGTGGACTACGCCAAGTCCAAGAATCTGTCCCGGGTGAGCTTCTGGTCCGTCAACCGCGACCGTCCCTGCGCGGGCGGCGGCGCGAGCGACTCGTGCAGCGGGATCGACCAACAGCAGTGGGAGTTCTCCAAGATCCTGGCCGGCTACGGGGGCTGACCGGACAACGACGAGGGGCGGCGCCGCCGATGGCAGCGCCGCCCCTCACCCGTTCCCCCGTCGGCGCCCGGTCCCCCGTCGCCCGCATCGCGCACCGATCAGCCGGCTCCGCCGTATTGACCTCGTGCCCGGGCAGCGTCACCGTACGGACACCAGCCTGGCCGAGGAGGTTGTGCCGTGCGCCGCCCCACCGCTCCGCGAACCAGAGTTCTCCTGCTGACCACCGCGCTCACCACGCTCGCCGCGAGCACGCTCGCCGCCTGCGGCGGGGGCGGTGGCGCCGGGGACAAGAACACCGTCCGGATCGCCTTCCACAAGGAGACCGACAACAAGGTCACCTTCCGCGACGACTACCTCAAGTTCGTCGCGAAGAAGTTCGAGAAGCAGAACAAGGGCAAAAAGGTCGAGCTGGTGCCCATTCAGGCGCCGCAACAGGACTACTACACAAAGATCCAGCAGATGATGCGGTCTCCCAAGACCGCTCCGGACCTGGTCTACGAGGACACCTTCCTCATCAACTCCGACATCAAGAGCGGCTATCTGCGGCCCCTGGACGACTATCTGGCCGACTGGAAGGACTGGAACCAGTTCGAGCCGGCGGCCAAGCGGGCGGCGAGCGCGGCGGACGGCAAGACCTACGGCGTGCCCGACGGCACGGACACCCGCGGCCTGTGGTTCAACAAGAAGCTGTTCAAGAAGGCGGGGCTGCCCACCGACTGGGAGCCGAAGACCTGGGACGAGGTGCTGGATACCGCCCGCACCCTGAAGAAGAAGCTGCCCGGCGTCGTCCCGCTCAACGTCTTCGCGGGCAAGGGCGCCGGCGAGGCCACCGCCATGCAGGGCTTCGAGATGCTGCTCTACGGCACCGGCAAGAACCCCCTCTACGACCCGAAGGCCAAGAAGTGGGTCAAGGGCGGCAAGGGCTTCAAGGACAGCCTGGGCTTCCTCGACACCCTCTACGGCGAGAAGCTGGGCCCCTCGGCGGACCAGGCCGTCGATCCCAACGTCACCTCCGACGTGGCCACCGAGCTGCTGCCCAAGGGGAAGCTGGCGATCGCGCTGGACGGCTCCTGGCTCAGCCAGTTCTGGATCAAGACGGGCGGCAAGCCGTGGCCCGAGTGGAAGGAGACGATGGGCCTGACGCCGATGCCCACGCAAGGCGGCGCGGCGCCGGGCGAGGTCAGCATGTCGGGCGGGTGGACCTGGTCCATCCCGCAGAAGTCCCGCAACCCCGAGCTGGCCTGGAAGATGATCCGCACGATGCAGACCAAGCAGAAGGCGGTCGAGTGGTGCATCCGCGGCTCCCAGGTGGCCGTTCGCCAGGACGTGGCCAAGGACCCGCGCTATCTGAAGTCGATGCCCGGCATCAAGTTCTTCACCGACCGGGTCGCCAACACCCACTACCGCCCGGCCCTGCCCGTCTATCCGCAGGTCTCCACGGCCATCACGGAGGCGACGGAGTCGGTGGCCACCGGTGACTCCTCGCCCGGGGAGGCCGCCAAGTCCTACGACGAGCAGCTCGACGGCATCGCCGACGGCGCCGTCATCGGCAAATGAGCCTGTCCCAGACCACGCCCACCCGGCACCCCGCGCGCGTTCCCCCTCCCGGGGGCGGCGGGCGCCCCCGGCACGGCTGGCGCTGGCTGCCGATCGCCCCGGCCACCGTCGTCCTGCTGCTCTTCCTGGCAGGGCCGATCCTCTACTGCGTCGCGATCGCCTTCACCGACATGCGGCTGACGGGACAGGAGTCGGCCTCTTTCGTCGGGTTCGACAACTTCACCCGGGCCTTCGGGGACGAGCACTTCCGCAACTCGGTTGTCCTGACGCTGGTGTTCACCCTTCTGTCCTCGATCGTGGGCCAGAACACCCTCGGCCTGGCCCTGGCCTCGCTGATGCGGCGTGCCTCCAGGGTGGTGCGCGCGGTGACGGGCGCGATCGTGATCAGCGCGTGGGTGCTGCCGGAGATCGTGGCGGGCTTCTTGCTCTACACGTTTTTCCACAAGGAGGGCCAGCTCAACGCGGTGTTGGAGTGGCTCCAGCTGCCGTCGCAGAACTGGATGTTCACGCTGCCGATCCTCGCGGTCTCCTTCGCCAACGTGTGGCGCGGCACCGCGTTCTCCATGCTCGTCTACTCCGCCGCGCTCTCGGAGATCCCCCAGGAGGTCACCGAGTCGGCGGAGGTGGACGGGGCCGGCGGCCTCAAGCGGCTGTGGCACATCACGCTGCCGATGATCCGCCGCTCGATCGGCACCAATCTGATGCTCAACACGCTCCAGACGCTGTCGGTCTTCGGCCTGATCTGGGCGATGACCAAGGGCGGCCCGGCCCACCGCAGCGAGACGCTGCCGGTGTTCATGTACGACCAGGCCTTCACCAAGTCGCTGATCGGCTACGGCACGGCCGTGGCGCTGCTGCTGCTCGTGGTCGGCGCGCTGTTCTCCGTGGTGTACCTGCGGCTGATGCGCGAGGAGGTGTAGATGCCGTCCGCCACGATGCACCCGGCCACGAAACCGCCCCCGACGCAGTGTGCCCGGCGGCCGGGTGGGGCGGGCCGCCGGGCGGTGGTGCTGGTGGTGCTGGTCGTACTGTGCGGGGCTGAACGGGGGGTCAGCCCCGGATCAGCCCTGTGTCGAGCGGCGCTTGCGCGCGAAGACGACGAGTCCGCCGCCGACGACGACCACGGCGGCAGCGATGCCGGCGATCATCGGGGTGTTGCTGGACGAACCGGTCTCAGCCAGGTTCTCGCCACCGCCCTGGGGGTTGGACGCGGGAGCGGTGGTGCTGGACTCCGGCGCGGTGGGCTGCGGCTTCTCCGTCTGCGAAGGAGTGCTGCTCGGCGCGGGCTTGGTGGGCGCCGGCTTGGTGGGCTCCTCGGTGGGAGTCGGCTTCGGGGGCTTGGTGGCGCAGACCGGGGAGGTCTTGGTCTCCGGGCCCCAGGAGTACTTGTCGTCGTCCCCGGCCTTGACCTGTGCCGTCACGGTCAGCGGCTTGGTGTGCTTGGGGAGATCGACCTTCTTGTGGAACTGACCCTTGAAGGTCTCGGTCAGCAGCGTCTTGTCGCCGGCCTTCAGCGTGACGGTGTTGTCCTTGTCCTGGGCGTAGCTCGTCAAGTCGATCTGGACCGAGTAACAGTCCACGGACCACTTGGGAGTGTGTGCCTGGGCCGGCGCCGCAGCTATCGCGGTGCCGAGGAATGCCGCGGCACCCGTCGCCGCGATGGCGACCGACCGCTGCCATCTGAGGCGCAGTGCTGTCATGTTTGTCCTTCCGGTAGAACCACGCCGCGCGAAGAGCGGACGGCGGGTGACAGCACGGTACTCCCGTCGGCCACGCGGGACACAACGACCCCGGTAATTCCAACTCTTCCACACGGAGGGACAGTTCGTGACCAGGAAGTGTTCACGATGAGGAGGACCGGACAGTGACGCGCGGCACACGGCGGCGCCTGGCATCCGACGCCGGACTCGTGGTCGTCGCGGCGGCGTTCGTCGTCCCGCTGGCGTGGCTCGTGTTCGCCTCGCTCGACGCGGAGGCCACCCTCCGGGTGAGGCCGCCCGGCTCGCCGACCCTGGAGAACTTCTCGGCGGTGCTGACCGACGAGATCACCTTCACGCCGATGCGCAACAGCCTGGTGCTGTGCGGCGGCGCGACCGCGCTGACGGTGGTGTGCGCCGCGCTCGCCGCCTATCCCCTCTCCCGCTTCAGATCCCGCTTCGCCCGGCCCTATCTGCTGGGCATCCTGTTCACCACCTGCCTGCCGGTGACGGCGGTGATGGTGCCGGTCTACGGGCTGTTCGTGCAGACCAACCTCATCGACACCATGTACGGCACGGCGCTGTTCCTGGCCGCCTCACAACTGCCCTTCGCCGTCTGGCTGATGAAGAACTTCATGGACGGGGTGCCCGAGGTCCTGGAGGAGGCCGCCTGGACCGACGGCGCCTCCTGGGGGCAGTCGCTGCTGCGGGTCATCCTGCCGCTGATGGGTCCCGGCGTCTCGGTGGTGGCGATCTACAGCTTCGTGATGATGTGGGGCAACTTCTTCGTCCCGTTCATGCTGATCCTCAGCCCCGACCAGATGCCCGCCTCGGTCAGCATCTTCACCTTCTTCGGCAACTACGGCGCCGTCGTCTACGGGCAGCTGGCCGCCTTCTCCATCCTCTACTCGACGCCGGTGATCCTGCTCTACGTCCTCATCTCCCGCCGCCTGGGCGGCGGATTCCTGCTGGGCGGCGCGGTCAAGGGCTGAGCACGCCCGCCGCGGGCTCCTCCGCCGGGTCGCCGACCGCCCGCGCGAAGGCGCGCAGCGTTGCCGTGTCCGCGCCCCTGGCGTGCACCAGGCCCAGCTCCGAGGGCGGCAGCCCGGTGACGGGCACGAAGGCCACGTCGGCGCGCGCATGGGTCTCGGCCGTCGGACGGCACAACAGCATGGCGCCGCGCCCGGCGGCGGCGGTCGCCAGCCCCTCCTGGAGCGTGATGACGGCGGGCCCCCGCGGCACGGGCAGCCCGCCCGGTGTGTACGGGGGCGCCTGGTGGTCGCGCCAGTAGGCGGGCGCGGGCGGGCCGGCGGCGATGAGCGGGGTCGACGCCAACTCCTCGACGTCCAGCGCCGCGCGGCCCGCGAGGGGGTGGTTGGCGGCGACGGCGAGGGTCCAGGGCTGCCGCTCGAAGCACGGCCCCAGCACCAGGTCCGGCTCCCGCACAGGCAGCAACACGATCGCGGCATCCACCTCGCCGCGCCGCACGGGCCCGAAGGGGTCGGCCATGGTGACCTCCACGACGCTCGTCTCCACCCGGGGATGGCGCGCGTGGAAGAGGCCCAGAGCCGCTGTCATCCGGTGGTTGGCGCTGCCCAGGAACCCCAGGCGCATGCGACCCGCCACACAGCGGGCCGCCGACCGCGCTTCGTCCACGACGTCGGCCAGCTGCCCGTAGGCGGGGCGCAGCCGGGTTACGAAGCGTTCGCCGAGCGGGGTCAGCGCCACCCTGCGGCTCGTACGCTCCACCAGGCGGGCGCCGACGCGGCTCTCCAGCGAGCGCAGCAGCTGGCTGACCCTGCTCTGCGACACGTACAGCCGCTCGCCCGCGCGGCCGAAGTGCAGCTCCTCGGCCAGCACCAGAAAGCACTCCAGCTCCCTGATCTCCAGCGAGTGGATCTCCGTGCCGCCCGTGCCCGTCACCCTGCCCGTTCGCGCGTCCACGCCCGCTCCTCTCCATCGACACCGATGGCTCATCGATGAGCCCCGCTCATGGAAGGATGAGAAGTCCGCCGTTGTTCCCGCAGGTCACGCGGCGTTGGCTGGATCCATGACCGAATCCGTCACCACGCCCGTCCCGCGGCGAACGACGCCCCGGGCACCGCTCAGCTCCTGGCTCGCCGTCCTCTCCCTCACCGGCGCCACGTTCTCCATCACCGCGACCGAGATGCTGCCGGTCGGCCTGCTCACCCCGATGAGTGGCGAACTGGGCGTCTCCGAGGGCTCGACGGGGCTCACCGTCACCCTCATGGGCCTGACCGCGGCCGTCGCGGCCCCCACTCTGCCGCTGCTCGCGGGCCGCCTGGACCGGCGGATCCTCCTGGCGGCGCTGATGACCGCGATGGCAGCCGCCAACCTGCTGTCGGCACTCGCCCCCTCGCTCACCGTGCTGCTGCTCGCCCGGGTCGCGGCGGGGGTGGCGCACGGCGGGGTGTGGGCGCTGGCGGCAAGCCTCGCGGTACGCCTCGTGCCAGCCGCGCGGGTAGGCCGGGCGCTGTCCACCGTGTTCGCCGGGATCGGCATCGCCTCGGTGCTCGCCGTCCCGGCCGGCACCATGCTCGGGCAGACCCTCGGCTGGCGGGCCGCGTTCTTCGCCGCGGCCGGCCTCACCGCGCTCGTCGCCCTGGCCCTGACCCTGACCCTGCCCGCGCTGCCCGCCGAGCGCGCGGTACGCCCCCGCGAACTAGCCGGGCTCGCCGGGAACGTCCCGCTGCGCACCGGCATGCTCTTCCTGACCCTGCTGGTGATCGGCCAATTCGCCGCCTACACCTACGTCCGCCCCTTCCTGGAACAGGTCTCCGGGGTCGCCCCCGGCCTGATCGGCGTGCTGCTCCTGGGCTACGGCGCGGCGGGCGTCGCCGGCAACTTCACGGCCGGCACGGCGGCCTCACGTACCCCGCGCCGGGTTCTGTTGGTGCTCAGCACCGGCATGGGCGCGACGATGGCGCTGCTGGCCGTGCTGGGCGGGCACGCCCCTTCGGCGATCGGCGTCCTGCTGCTGTGGGGCGTGTTCTACGGCGGGGTATCGGTCAGCAGCCAGGCCTACGTGCTGGCGACGGCGTCGGAGACCCGGGAGGCGGCGGGCGCGCTGTTCGCCTCGGTCTTCAACGCCTCGATCGCCCTGGGCGCCTTCATCGGAGGCCGCGTCGTGGACACCACTCCCCTACGCACGGTCCTGCTACTGGGCGCGGCCTTGTGCGCCGCGGCCCTGAGCGTGCTGGCTACCGCCAAGAGCCCGGCGGGCGGAAAGGGCTGACCGTGTCAGGGGTTGGAGGCCGAGTAAGGCTCCGCTCGACGATCCGGACGCCAATGGCGGTCCGGGCATCACGTCCCCGCCTCTCGACCGGCCCGCACCTCGCACGAGCGCTCGAGGTTCCGCCGACCTCCCTCCTACCCGAGGGATGATCTTGCCCTTCCGCGACGGGAGAAGCGCGGGCGGGCAGGGCGCTATCGGGGTGGGTCCGGGCAGCGTTCGCCGGGCCGCGGGCACACCAGCGCGACCCGTACAACGAACTGGCCCCGGGAGTAGTATCCCGCGTAGGCGTCCGCGTGCCGGTCCACACTGGCCCGCAGGTAGTCCAGCTTCCCGTCGAGAGCGCTCGGTGGCGCCTCGCGCACTTCCTGGTCCAGCCACGCGAACACCTCCTCCGGATCCGTGAAGGTGCCCGCGCGCATGTGCTGAGGCTTGCGGAACCACTGCGAGATCGTGTTCGGCGGCGTCGCGGACTGGGGATCCCGGGCCTCCCTGTCCGGCGGTACCTGCCCACCGGTGTACGTATACGCGTGCCAGTGCATCCCCCGCGTCCTTCCGCGTAGGGCCCGGCGCCCGTTGACCGGACGCCGGGCGGTTGGCGCTGCTATCGGTCGCCGCCGCAGCCGGTACCGTCGCCGCAGTCGGGCTCGTCAGCGGGTTGGGTAGGCTCGTCGTCCTCGGGATCGACGTGGAGAACCAGTGCGTGCATCGTGCTCCTCCTCTGTTCGGTTTTCTCGGGGACCCGCCTCGGTGCCGCGGCTGTCACGCGATGGAGTGGAAGCCGGTGCGTGCGGCCCGCCCGGGGCGGGGGTCAGTTGTCCTGCCGGCTGTCAGAGGCGTCGGGGCCCACGGGACGGGGGCAGACGCCCCGGCCGGCCAGTTGGCCGGCTGCGGCGAACCTTGGGGACATCGGGCGAGCGAGCCGCTCCGCGCCGGTGTCCACGTGGTTCACCGGCCTGTGATGCCGTAGGTGAGTGCCAGCACCAGGGCCGTGAGGGCGAGGATGTAGAGAGCCTCGCGACGACGGTGGCTCATGACCGAGCCGAGTTGGTGGGGTGCTTGGCGTCGAGGTGGAGGGCCATGCCGCGTATGAGGATTCGCGCGAGGTCGGTCTCGTCGCGTCCTTCGGCTGCGCGGATCATGTGCCCGTACTGGTCGCACATCTCGCAGGGGCCCCGGCCACCCTCGTCCCTGCCTGCGCCTGGCTCGGTAGTGACCAGGCGCATCACAGGGCCGCCGGCCAGCAGCGGGCGGCCACCAGTTCCGGGGCGCGGTGCGGGTCATAGCCAGCGGTCATGTCCGGCCCCTCTCGACGGCGGACGGGCAAGCGCACCGGCCGGTGACGACCACCCACGGCGCTGTCTTGGGCTGCGGCTCCTCACGCCCGGAGACGCGGGGGGTTTGGCCGCATCGTCGGCAGCGGCCCGCCGCCGCGCGCGCCGCCCGTACGAACACTCCGACATCACGCGGCATCGCGGTCACCCCCTGGGCACAGCGGGGACATTCACACGGCGGGTACTCCAGCGGACGGCTGAGAGGCTGGGGCGCCTTGTCCTCGCCCTCCCGGACGGTGCGCCGTCGGCCCCAGGTGCAGTCGGAATCGCGGGATACGCGGATGGTCATTGTGGTCACGGCCGCAACCCCGGCACAGGGCGGCTGCGCGCGGCGGCGTAGGCGGCTCCCTCGCCGGAGCCGGTCGTCAGTGTCTGCATGGAGCTGTCCTCACTGGGATGAGCGGCACCGGATCCTGAGGGGATGACCGAAGCCGCCGGTCGGTGAGGACAGTAGGAGTGCGGAACCTTCCGCCCCAGGGACGGCCCGCCCTATTTCGCAGCCTCGCTGGGACGCCTTGTCCTAGCTGTCAGCCGTCCAGGTGAAGCCTGTTGGCCAACTCCGTGACGGGACTGCGCCGACGGCGCTCCCTCGACCGAAGCTCCGCGACCAGGCGCCGCGAGGTGCCGTGGTAACGCATCCATTCCGGCGCGTCGTCCTCGGCCTTCAACAACGCCACCGCGGCCCGGCCGTCCTGGCCGATGTCCGCATGGGCCTGCGCCCGGTCCACTTGAAAGCGCGCCCGCCAGGTCGGTGGCAGCGTCTCCAGACGCGGAACCGTGCGGGCTGCCTCGATCGCCTCCGCGCTCTTGCCCATCTCCACCAGGAAGTTCACGCGCGCCACGCCCGCGTTGGCCGGCCCGAAGGGAGTCGCGTAATCGAGCCGGTCCGTGCCGAGACCGGCTGCCGCGGCCGAGGCCATCCGCAACAGCTCTTCGACGCGGTCGTACTGGGCCTCGCCCTGACGGACGGTCGCTGTCGCCGCGCGGAGCATCAGGATCCCCCAGAGGGAGAGGGCAAGCGGCGGGGAGCGGAAGCCGGGTTCGGCGGACTCAGCGGTGGCGAGTGCCACGCGCGCCGCGTCCTGCAACCGCCCCTGCTTGGTGAGAATCCAGGCGAGAGTGGACGCGCCGACGGTCTCCAGATGAGGATCGTCCGAGGACCGGGCCGCCACGGTGGCGCGCTCTATCGCCGTGAATGCGGCATCTTCCTTGCCCAACGCTGTCAAAGTGGTCGCCGCGACCTGATATGCCTCCGCGAGCACCGCGTTGGCCGCTGCTTGGTCCGCCCCGCTGTGATGGCGTACGGCAGCACGGGCATCGCGGATAAGTTGCGGGAGGACAGCGCCGACCTGCCCGACGCGGCCTTCCCGCCGAATGTGTTCCGTTGAACGCAACGCGGCCCGCAGTGCCCCGATGGTGGGCGGCGGATCCTCCGGGTCGTCGTCCTCCGCCAGCAGATCGGAGACGGGCGAAACCGCCTGCCGCAGGAGCAGGAGACTGGGCTCTTCCCGCCCTTCGGGAGACGGTTCGAAGACAGCCGGTGCTCCGACGAGTACGGAAACCTCGACGTCGAGGGCCTGCGCCAGAGCGTTCAGCGTGGCCATCCGCGCGGTGAGGCGCCGGTTCTGCTCCAGCTTCCTGACAACATCGACCGATACACCCGCCCGAGCGGCCATCTGCTCCTGCGTCAGGCCACGCTGCTCTCGGAGCCGTCCGATCCGATCGCCGATCGTGGTCCCGAACATGTGCGTCATGACTACCCCCGCCAGGTGGATACCCGCCATCCACGTTACGCCGGTTCGCCGGAGCCTGTCAGATACGGGCTGACGTGATCCGACCACTGGTCGGCAGAATGCTCCGCATGGACATCGCACCCGAGGTCATGGCCTTCTACGCGTCCACCATCGACGAGTCCCAGCGCCTGACGATGTCGGCCGACGGCGCACTTGAGCTGCTTCGCACGCAAGAGCTGCTGCGCCGCTACCTCCCGCCCGCGTCCTGGATGTCGGTGGCGGCCCCGGTGCGCATGCCAGGTGGCTGATCGAGGACGGCTACGCCGTGCACGTCGTGGACCCGGTGCCCCGGCATGTCGATGCCGCGCGACGCGTCGCGACCTCGGCCGAGGTGGGCGATGCCCGCGATCTGAACCTCAGCGACGGTGACTTCGACGTGGTACTGGTCCTCGGCCCGCTCTACCACCTGCTGGAGCGTGCCGAGCGGGACCGGGCGCTCGCCGAGGCATACCGGGTGGTGCGGCCGGGGGGCCTGGTGGCCGCGGCGGGCATCAACCGGTACGCGTCCCTGTTCGAGCACACGGCGTTCGCGCACCTCTACAAGGACAGCGTCCGGGAGAGCATCGAGGGCATCCTGCGCAGCCAGGTCCACGACGGGAAGAAGTCGTTCACCGCGGCGTACTTCCACAGCGGTGCCGAGCTGCGCGACGAGGTGGCCGAGGCCGGGTTCGAGGATGCGGAGGTCTTTGGAATCGAGGGGCCGGCATGGGGGATGCTCAAGGCGACCGAGCAGTACACGAAGGGGTCGGTTGCGGGATCCGATCTGTTCGAGTCCGCGCTGACGGCCGCCCGGCTGGCCGAGCCGTACCCGGAACTGCTCGCCGCCAGCTCACACATGCTCGCCGTCGGCTGGCGCCCGGAGGCATGACGAAAGAGCCCCCGCCCCAGTCCCGTCAAGGCGTCAGGCGTCAGGCGTCAGGCAGCGGGCAGCGGGCAGCGGGCAGCGGGCAGCGGGCAACCCGCAGCACACAGCGTCCGCACGGGTCCCAGAGCGGCTCGGAGAGCTGTACCCCCTAAGTGAGCTGTACTCCATATACCGTCCGACAGAGCAGAAGGGCACCGCGATGACCACCCTCGCCGTCACCGGGCACATGGATCTCACCGACGAAACCGTCCCGCTCGTCCAAGCGGCACTCGACGGGCTCCTCGATGGCTATGCGCCCACCGACTTGGTGGGGGTGTCGTGCATCGCGAAGGGCTCGGACATCTTGTTCGCCGAAGCCATCGTGGAAACGGGCGGCCGGCTCGTCGTGGTGCCGCCGTCCCGGGACTACCGGGACGCGAAGGTGAAGCCCGATCACGCTCCGGCCTTCGACCGCCTCCACGCAGCGGCGGGCGAGGTGCTGGTGATGCCGCACGACACGGCGAACCGGAGTGCATACGAGACCGCGAACACTGTGCTGCTGGAACGCGCCGACCGGCTCGTCGCCGTGTGGAACGGGCAGCCTCCGGGCGGCAAGGGCGGCGGCACTGCCGACGTGGTGGAGGAGGCACGTGCGGCCGGCATCCCGGTCGACGTCATCCGGCCGGACGGCGCTGCTCGCCGAGACGGGTAGGCGTGCCGGGGACACGGCCAACAGCCCCGCCGTCCCGGAGGAGGCGCTGTGGTCAATTCGGGCCGGGCGTGACATCGGGCTCCGAGACCTGGTTGTGGTCTTGGAGCCCGACATTGTCGTGCCGGAGCGGGTGCCGTGTCGTTGCAGCCGAGGGTGTCGGGTGAGATTCCGCCGCCTCGCGCGCCCCTGGAGAAGCGCCGCCGAGCCTGAGATGAGAGCTGCGTCCGACCAGGGCAAGGGCCCGGGATACCCAGTGTCTAGGGTGAGCTTGTGCAGCATTTCGAGGTGGTGACAGCCGTCGCCGCACCCCCGGACCAGGTGTTCGCGGTATGCCTGGACGTGGAGGCGCATGCCCGCTCGATGGCCGATTCGTCGGAGCGCGCGGTTGGCGGCAAGACCCGGGGAGAGCTGACGCTCGGTGACACGGTGACCTTCCAGGCTCACCATCTCGGCCTGACCTGGCGGCTCAAGGCCCGCATCACCTCCTACGACCGGCCCCGATGTTTCGTGGACGAGCAGGAGTCCGGACCCTTCAAGCGATGGCGTCACGCCCACCACTTCGAGCCGGACGGCGCCGGCGGCACCACCATGAGAGACGTCATCGACTTCGCCTCACCGCTGGGGCCTGTCGGGCGCATCGTCGACAGACTCTTCCTGAGCCGGTACATGCCCCACCTCATCAAAATCCGCAACGCCTACCTGGCCGGCACTTTCGACTGAGTGGCGGGCCAGGCACCCCGCTCCACCGCAAACAGCCCCGCGCCGCCGGTGGATCGGGGCGGACGCGATGCGCCTCTGTCCAGCAGAGCAACCCGACGGGACGGGACGGAGCACCAGCCCTCGCCGTCCCGGAGGATGGCGAGGGCTCGGTCAACTGGCCGTGCGGTCACCAACGTTTGCGGGCGCGGGGCGGGGCCCAGCGGGGCAGGGGTCAAGAGGGAGGCGCGGCCTCAGAAAACCGCCTCGGTCTCGTCCATGCGGTCCTGCGGAACGTGCTTGAGCTCGGTGACGGCGTCGGCCAGCGGGGCCATGACGATCTCCGTGCCGCGCAGGGCCGTCATGTGGCCGAAGTCGCCCCGGTGGACGGCCTCGACGGCGTGCCAGCCGAAGCGCGTGGCGAGGACCCGGTCGTAGGCGGTGGGGGTGCCGCCGCGCTGGATGTGGCCGAGGATGACCGGCTTGGCCTCCTTGCCGAGGCGGTGCTCCAGCTCGATCGCGAGGCGGTTGCCGATGCCGGCGAAGCGCTCGTGGCCGTACTGGTCGATCATGCCCTTCTCGTAGGGCATGGAGCCCTCGGCGGGGTGCGCGCCTTCGGCGACGCAGATGATCGCGAACTTCTTGTCGCGCGCGAAGCGTTCCTCGACCATCTTCGCGAGGTCGTCGACCTCGAAGTTCCGCTCGGGGATGCAGATGGCGTGCGCGCCGGCGGCCATGCCGGCCTCCAGCGCGATCCAGCCCGCGTGCCGTCCCATGACCTCCACGACCATGACGCGCTGGTGCGACTCGGCAGTGGTCTTGAGACGGTCCATGGCCTCGGTGGCCACGCCGACGGCGGTGTCGAAGCCGAAGGTACGGTCGGTGGCGGAGATGTCGTTGTCGATGGTCTTGGGGACGCCGACCACCGGCAGGCCCGTCTCGGCGAGCATGCGGGACGCGGTGAGCGTGCCCTCGCCGCCGATGGGGATGAGCGCGTCCAGGCCGAGGCGCTCTATCAGCTCCTCGGAGTTGTTGCACGCCTCGCGCAGCCGGTCCCGCTCCAGGCGCGCCGAGCCGAGGATGGTGCCGCCCCGGGCGAGGATGCCGCTGACGGAGTTGATGTCGAGCGGGCGGTGGCGGCCGTCGAGCAGGCCCTTGAACCCGTCCTCGAAGCCGATGACCTCGTCGCCCCGGTCGGCCACGGCACGGTGGACGATGGACCGGATCACGGCGTTGAGGCCGGGGCAGTCTCCGCCGGCGGTGAGGACTCCGATGCGCATGGGGTTCGCTTCTCCTGCTCGGTGAAATGCCCGCGTGGGGACGGGCCGCTTGGGGCACGGTCGCGGACCTCACTGTCCGGGTGCCGCTGATCCATGTGTGAGCCGGTGCGATTGTTTCACGTCTTGAATACGGGAGCATGGGTGCGGTTCGCCATGCGGACGCACCCCCTCCGCTCCAGCCGGCCGGCCAGGGCCTGCCCGTCTCTTGCCTGACGCGCGACCTAACCAGAAGCGCAGGTATTGTCAAGGGTATAGCCATATCTTTATGGGCGCTTTGTGATGAAAGACCTCAAGGCGGTCTCGACAGGCGTCTCCGTCGCGGCCGGACCCCGAGCAATCCGACAGGCGACCCGACAGTCGCCTCGACCCGGAGGAGACAGCGCGTGACGCGCAGCGTGTACGTGACCGGCATCGGACGCAGCGACGGCCGGCAGGTGGTCGAGCTGGGGGTCATGGAGTTGCTGACCCGCCAGGTGGACCGCGTGGGGGTCTTCCGCCCGCTGGTGCACGACGGCCCGGACCGGCTCTATGACCTGCTGCGCAGCCGCTACCGCCTCTCGCAGCCCGCCTCCTCCGTGTTCGGGATGAGCTACGAGGAGGCTGCCGCACTCCAGGCCGACCAGGGCACGGACGAGCTGATATCCCGGCTCGTGGAGCGCTTCCACGAGGTGGCCGCGGACTACGAGGCCGTCCTGGTACTGGGCACCGACTTCGCCGAGACCGGGCTGCCCGCCGAGCTGGCGCTCAACGCCCGCCTCGCGAACGAGTTCGGCGCCGCCGTCCTCCCCGTCGTCGCCGCCCGCGACCAGAGCCCCGAGGCCGTGGTCGCCGAGGTGCGCAACGCGCACCACGCCTACGCCTCGCTGGGCGCCGACCTGATCGCGATGGTGGCGAACAGGGTGGGCGACCCCGAGGCGGCGCAGGCCGTGCTGGGCCTGGCCGAACGGCTGCCCGAGCCGGTCTTCGTCCTGCCCGAGGAGCCCGCGCTGGCGGCCCCCACGATCGCGCAGGTCAAGGAGGCCACGGACGCCGAGGTGCTGCTGGGCGACCACGCGGGGCTCTCGCGTGACGTACGCCACCTCGTCTTCGGCGGGGCCCATCTGCCCGCCTTCTTGCCCGCTCTGACCGAGGGCTGCCTGGTGATCACCCCTGGTGACCGCTCGGACCTGATCATCGGCGCCCTGGCCGCGCACTCCTCCGGCTCCCCCGCCATCGCCGGCATCCTGCTCACCCTCGGTGAACACCCCGGCGAGCAGACCCTCGCGCTCGCCTCGCGGCTCGCGCCGGGCACCCCGGTGCTGGTCGTACCCGACGGGTCCATCCAGGCCGCCGACGCGCTGCTGTCGCTGGAGGGCAAGCTGACCGCAGCGACCCCGCGCAAGGCGGAGATCGCGCTCGGCCTGTTCGAAACCCATGTGGACACCGGGCAGTTGACCGCGCGCCTCTCCGTGGAGCGCAGCGAGCGGGTCACCCCGATGATGTTCGAGCACGAGCTGGTGGAGCGCTCGCGCGCCGCGCGGCGGCACATCGTGCTGCCCGAGGGCACCGAGGAGCGGGTGCTGCGCGCCGCCGAGGTGCTGCTGCGCCGCAACATCTGCGACCTGACGCTGCTGGGCGAGCCCGCGC
The DNA here is from genome assembly GCF_035917675.1 of Streptomyces sp. NBC_01775. Taxonomy (NCBI): domain Bacteria; kingdom Bacillati; phylum Actinomycetota; class Actinomycetes; order Kitasatosporales; family Streptomycetaceae; genus Streptomyces; species Streptomyces sp. NBC_01775. The sequence goes on from NZ_CP109104.1 coordinate 2,974,267, forward strand.
TGGTGCGCAAGCGCGCCGCCGAGCTGAGCATCGGCCTGAAGCTGCTGGCCGACGACGAGCCGCCGCTGGCCACCGGCGGGGCCACGGCGCGCATCGTGGACCCGCAGCGCTCGCCGCTCAGGGAGCGCTTCGCGGAGCGCTACGCCAAGCTGCGCGCCCACAAGGGCGTCGACTACGAGCTCGCCTACGACATGGTCGCGGACGTGTCGTACTTCGGCACGCTGATGGTCGGCGAGGGCCTGGCCGACGGGATGGTCTCGGGCGCCGTGCACTCCACGGCGGCCACGGTCCGGCCCGCCTTCGAGATCATCAGGACCAAGCCGGACGCCTCCATCGTCTCCTCGGTCTTCTTCATGTGCCTGGCCGACCGCGTTCTGGTCTACGGCGACTGCGCCGTGGTACCCGATCCGGACGCCGAGCAGCTCGCGGACATCGCGATCCAGTCGGCCACCACCGCGGCCCGGTTCGGGGTCGAGCCGCGGATCGCCATGCTGTCGTACTCCACGGGCACCTCGGGCTCCGGCGCCGATGTGGACAAGGTGCGGCGGGCCACCGAGCTGGTGCGCTCCCGGCGCCCCGACCTGCTGACGGAGGGACCCATTCAGTACGACGCCGCCGTGGAGCCCTCGGTGGCCGCGACCAAGCTTCCCGACTCCCAGGTCGCCGGCCAGGCCACCGTGCTGATCTTCCCCGACCTGAACACCGGCAACAACACCTACAAGGCCGTGCAGCGCTCGGCCGGCGCCGTAGCCGTCGGGCCCGTGCTCCAGGGCCTGCGCAAGCCCGTGAACGACCTGTCCAGGGGCGCCCTGGTGCAGGACATCGTCAACACCGTCGCCATCACCGCCGTCCAGGCGCAGGACGAGCCGGCCACCGGCAGCCCCGACGCCTGACCCCGGGCCCACCGGACACGCCGGGCCCCTGGAAGAACGCCCCGCCCCCTCGCAGAAAGCGCCGCACGCTGTGACAGCCACCCGGATTCTCGTCCTCAACTCCGGCTCCTCGTCGGTGAAATACCAGCTCATCGACATGGCCGACCACTCCCGGCTGGCCGCGGGGCTCGCCGAGCGGATCGGCGAGGACACCTCCACGCTCACCCACCGGCGGCTGGGCACCGGCGGCGACAAGCGCGAGCGCCGGGGGCGGCTGGCCGACCACGACGCGGCGCTGAAGGCCGTCGCGGAGGAGCTGGACGCGGACGGCCTGGGCCTGGGCTCCGGCGAACTGGCCGCGATCGGCCACCGGGTGGTGCACGGCGGGCTGAAGTTCACCGAGCCGACGCTGATCGACGACGCGGTGCTCAAGGAGATCGAGCGCCTCGTGCCCGTCGCGCCCCTGCACAACCCCGCCAACATCACCGGCATCAGGACCGCCCAGCGGCTGCGCCCCGACCTGCCGCAGATCGCGGTCTTCGACACGGCCTTCCACTCCACCATGCCGGAGCACGCGGCCCGCTACGCCATCGACGTGAAGACCGCCGACGAGCACCGCGTACGGCGCTACGGCTTCCACGGCACCTCGCACGCCTACGTCTCCCGCAAGGCGGCCGGGCTGCTGGGCAAGGACCCGGCCGACACCAACCTGATCGTGCTGCACCTGGGCAACGGTGCCTCGGCCTCGGCGGTGCGCGGCGGGCGTTGCGCGGACACCTCCATGGGACTGACCCCCTTGGAAGGCCTCGTGATGGGCACCCGCTCCGGCGACATCGACCCGGCCGTGGTCTTCCACCTGGGCAGGGTGGCGGGGATGGGCATGGACGAGGTGGACGAGCTGCTCAACAAGCGCAGTGGCCTGGCGGGCCTGTGCGGCGAGAACGACATGCGCGAGATCCGCCGCCGCGTCGAGGAGGGGGACGCGGCGGCGAAGCTGGCCTTCGAGATCTACATCCACCGCCTGAAGAAGTACATCGGCGCCTACTACGCCGTGCTCGGCACGGTGGACGCCGTGGTCTTCACCGCGGGTGTCGGCGAGAACGCCGCACCCGTGCGGGAAGCCGCCGTCGCCGGTCTGGAGGGACTGGGGCTGGCCGTCGACGGGGAGCTGAACGCCGCGAGCGGACAGGAGCCGCGGCTGATCTCGCCCGAGGACGCACGGGTGAAGGTCGCCGTCGTACCGACCGACGAGGAGCTGGAGATCGCAGAGCAGACCTACGCGCTGGTCACGGGCCGGTGAGCGGGCCCGGGCCCGGCACGGCGCCGCAGCGCCGCCACCCACATCGTTCAGTACCTAAACAAAACGATAGGATCGCCCCCATGCGCCGTTCCAAAATCGTCTGCACCCTGGGCCCCGCCGTCGACTCCTACGAACAGCTCAAGACGCTGATCGAAGCGGGTATGAACGTGGCCCGGTTCAACATGAGCCACGGGTCCCACTCCGAGCACGAGGAGCGGTATCACCGCGTCCGCAAGGCCTCCGAGGAGACCGGCCGCGCCATCGGCGTGCTCGCCGACCTCCAGGGCCCCAAGATCCGGCTGGAGACCTTCGCCGAGGGACCCGTCGAGCTGGTCCGCGGTGAGGAGTTCACCATCACCACCGAGGACGTCGCCGGCGACAAGACCATCTGCGGCACCACCTACAAGGGCCTGCCCGCCGACGTGTCCAAGGGCGACCCGGTACTGATCAACGACGGCAACGTCGCCCTCCAGGTCACCGAGGTCGCCGGCTCCCGCGTGCGCACCATCGTGATCGAGGGCGGGGTCATCTCCGACCACAAGGGCATCAACCTCCCCGGCGCCGCGGTGAACGTGCCCGCGCTGTCCGAGAAGGACATCGACGACCTGAAGTTCGCGCTGCGCATGGGCTGCGACATGGTGGCGCTCTCCTTCGTGCGGGACGCCTCGGACGTGCGCGACGTGCACCGGGTCATGGACGAGGTCGGGCGCCGGGTGCCGGTGATCGCCAAGGTGGAGAAGCCGCAGGCGGTCGCCAACATGGAGGACGTCGTCATGGCCTTCGACGGGGTCATGGTGGCGCGCGGCGACCTGGCGGTGGAATATCCGCTGGAGAAGGTCCCGATGGTGCAGAAGCGCCTGGTCGAGATGTGCCGCAGGAACGCCAAGCCGGTGATCGTGGCGACCCAGATGATGGAGTCCATGATCACCAACTCCCGGCCCACCCGCGCCGAGGCCAGCGACGTGGCCAACGCGGTGCTGGACGGGGCCGACGCGGTGATGCTCTCGGCGGAGTCCTCGGTCGGGCAGTACCCGATCGAGACCGTCAAGACGATGTCGAAGATCGTCCAGGCCGCCGAGGTGGAGCTGCTCAGCCGCGGCCTCCAGCCGCTGGTGCCCGGCAAGAAGCCGCGCACCCAGGGCGGCTCGGTGGCCCGCGCGGCCTGCGAGATGGCCGACTTCCTCGACGGCAAGGCCCTGGTGGCCTTCACCAAGTCCGGCGACACGGCCCGCAGGCTCTCCCGCTACCGCGTGGCCCAGCCGATCCTCGCCTTCACCACTGAGCCGGCCACACGGAATCAGCTCACGCTGAGCTGGGGCGTGGAGACGTACGTGGTCAAGCACGTCGACCACACGGACGAGATGGTCGAGCTGGTCGACGCGGAGCTGCTGAAGCTCCAGCGGTACGAGACGGGCGACACGATGCTCATCACGGCGGGTTCGCCGCCCGGGGTTCCTGGCACCACGAACATGGTCCGCGTCCACCATCTGGGCAACGCCCAGGCGGAGTGAGGCCCGGCCCGGTGGGCCCCTTCCCGTCCGAGCGAGCGCGCTGGGGGCACCTCCCGGCCGGAGGCCGGGGAGGGGAAGGGGCGGGGCAGGAGCACGCGAAGGGCCCGCACCCGAACCGGGGTGCGGGCCCTTCCCTGTGGGGGGGGCGACAGGGCGCTACTTGGTGATGTGCTGGTGCAGGCCGGGGATCGTGAGGTTTCCGCCGAACTGGCCCGCCTGCTTGACGGTCACCTTCGTGAAGTACGCGAAGGGCACATTGATCGGCGGCGGCGACTCAGGGCTGAAGGTGATCGGGATCAGCCCGAAGAGGTTGCCCTTCAGCTCCTCGGTGTACATCGTCACCTTGCCGCCACGAATCGTCGAGGTCGACCCCTCGGCCCCCTGCACGTGGTACGTCCGGCCACCCGGGCCCTTCACCGTCTGGTGCAGGTCGCCGATGTCCAGGGCGTCGGAGGTGAACTTGAGGGCCTGCTTCGTCTTGCCGTTCGGCATGGTGATGTTGACGACGCCCTCGTAGTCGAGGCCCTTGAGCGTGAGGGAGGACGCCTTCAAGTACCAGGGCTGGTTGGGCACCTGGGCGGGCGTCTGCTCGTCCGTGCCCTTGACGTCCATCTTCTCCGGGCAGGGGAACGGCTTGCCCCCGTCCTTGGCCGCGTCGTAGTCGCGCGCTGTGCCGTCCCTCTTGGAGACGCCGTCGCCGCTGCCGGACTCCTTGGAGTCCTTGTCCTTCTTGGCCTTGCCCTTGGCCTCGGGCTTGTCACCCTCGTCGGCCTCGCCGGGCTTCTCGGCCTTCTTGCCCGCCGCGGGCTTCCCCGGCCCGGACGTGTCCGGCTTGGCGTCCTTCTCGGGCGTTTCCGGCGCGGAAGGCGTGGGCTTGGGCGAGGACTTCTCGCCGCCGGAGGGCGTGTCCGGCTTCTCGGTCTCGGGCGACTCGGGAGCCTCGGGCTCCTTCGGCTTGAGGACGCCGTCAAGCGTCTTGCCGACACCCAGCGGGTCGTACCAGGGGTTCTCCTCGTCCTCGGACGCCGAAGAACCGCTTGAGCCCGAGCCGGAACCCGATCCCGACGACGGAGGCTTGGACGGCGGCTTCTCCGTGCTGTCGCCGCTGCCGCTGCCGCCCGAGGAACCGCCCGAAGGCGTCGGAGACTTGGGGGACCCGGCTTCGGGTATCTCCTCGGCACCGTCCCCAGCGGGCTTGTCCCGCTCCGGCCCGGACTTCTCCTTCGCGGCCTGCTCCCGCTTGGCCCGCTCGCGGGCCAGATCGCGCTTGAGCTTTTCCGCCCGCTCCTTGCGCTCTTCCTTTTCGGCCTCGGTCTCCTTCTGGTCGGCGACCGAGACACAGGAGTCGCCCTTGAAGGGGTTCTTGGGCAGCGGCTTGGCATTGGCCAGCTGGGGGGTGAGCCCCATGCCCATCAGGACGGCCGAAGGCATCGCCGCGATGGCTATCGCCTTGCCCGCGGGCACATGGAGGCGGGTCAACAGCGGCTTTTTCGGGGCCGCGTGCCGCGGCCCGGTTCTGACCCGGACACTCGGCGCCGCGTCCGCCGACGCGCCCTCCCCCTCGTGGACCTCGTCACCCGGCACGGTGCCTCCCGTTCCCGTCATTCGCGTCGGCCCCCTTGCTTGAGGCCGCTCCAGAGACTGCTGTGTTGTCCCGGGGGCCCTCGCCCTCGTCCATCGCCGGGTCGTCGTCCGGGGCCGCCGCGTCCGCCGGGCCCACGGAAGCCACCGGGCCCGCGGCAGCCGGGCCCTTGGAAGCCGTCGTACCGGCGGGCTCCGCCGGGGTCTTCACCGCCTTGCCCGGGGCCCAGGAGAGGCCGAGCGCACCGCCGACCATTCCGGGTAGGAAACCGATCAGGAAGGCGCCGAAGTTGGACACGACGAGGGAGACCAGGGCGAGCAGGATCGCTGCGACACCGGCGAACACCCGCGAGTGGGGCTGGAACCACATGGTCAGCCCGAGCACGACCAGCAGCACGCCGATGATCAGCGAACCGGCGCCCGCCGTCGTCGACATCCGGATGGTCAGCGAACCCAGTGTGAGGTTCTGGTAGGGGACGTACATGATCGGGATACCGGCCAGCAGCGTCAGCATCCCGCCCCAGAACGGGCGCTGGCCGCGCCAGTCCCGGAAGGAACTGCGCTTCTGGCCGAATCCGGTCGTCAGCCTCTGTCGCGTGTCGACGCTCATGGGTACGGGGCTCCTCGGGACTGGCGCAAAACTTGCTGGGTGGAGCGGACCCTACGGGTGCGGGGCACCGGCCGAGCGGGGACCCGTGCCCCGCGCCCGTGGGGTCAGTACGTCAGTAGCACTCGCTCTTGCCCTTTTTCACGGCCATGTGCAGGCCGCTGAGCTTGAACGTGCCGGCCGTGGTGGCCCAGGCGCGCTGCTTGACGTCGGTGAATTCGACGCTCTCCGCCTGCTGGGCGAACGAGTCCTTCATGTACTTGTCGCCGTTGTGCGGACCGGGGCCCTTGGTGGTCTTGTCCACCGAGACGCCGATGTCGATGTTGTTGAACGTCGCGTTCGTACGCAGGTCGTCGGCGTCGATGTAGAGCTTCTTCGCCTCGACGCGCGGGCCGCCGTTGCCGCCCGCGGTGAGCTTCATCGACACGTCGCCGAAGACCGGGACCGGCACGACGACGGACTGGCACAGATTCTTGATCTTCGCCGAGTTCATACCGACGACCGCGACGGGCTTCTGGCCCGACTTGTTCGTGTCGATCGCGCCGTACTGGACGAAGCCCTGCCCGTCCAACTTGTCGGCGGTCACCTTGAACTGCTGGCCGGAGACGCTGAACGACGCCGCCAGCGCGCCCTGCGAGAGCGCGACACCGATCGCGGCCGTTGCGGCCACGCTCGGCACCATGACGACGGCGAACCGCTTCCATCTGGTCCCGCCACGAGCCAGGGACTCCATGACTTTCCTCCTTCTCGGACGTACATCTCCGGCTCGAAGAGCCGTCCACTTGCCAGCGGGCCGCTCCCTGCCGTGGGGGCACCTCCCGGCCGCGCGGGCTGGGGGAGGGAGAAGTGCTACGTCCTCGGAAAGAGAGCGCCAACGCCTCTGTACGTGCCGTCCTTCCACACGTCACGTCCGAGCTGCCGGCGATCACCCCCGAGCGACAACCACGGGCCACGCTCTCGCGCAACCTTGCATTTTCGGACAGGCCCCGCCGTGGAGCAGAGACCCCCCTGTCCTCAAGACCGGCGGCGGAGCTGGGTGTTGCGGTGACGCTGGGTGTTGCGATGCCGGTCTGCTCGGTGGGGACCCATGCCGCGGGGCGCCGAATGGTTGCCGGGCTGCTGGCGATGGACCGAGCTTGGCCGATCGTGGTGCATCTGGGGCCGACGCACAAGGGGGTTCGTTACTTACGAGTAACGGAGGGATAACCAGCGGGACGCCAAATGGCCTCGCCCGGCGACACAGGGTCGCCGGGCGAGGTGGGGTCGAGGGCGGAGCACTCGGACAACAAGGGAGGTTTCCGCGACTTTTCCTTACTGCGAGTAACAGCGATCACAATTGCCAAGTTTTGGCAAAGCACGGTCGCCGTTGTCGCTAAATCAATGAGTCGCGGCGCGCGTGTGACCGCCGGTACGAGCAGGTCAGAACAGGGCGCGAGCGAGGGCTCCGCGTGCGGCTACGACGCGGGGATCCTCGGCACCGATCACCTCGAACAGCTCCAGCAGCCGCAGTCGCGCCGCCTCCCTGTCCTCACCCGCCGTGCGCTGCACCGTCTCGACCAGGCGGCCGAAGGCGTCCTCGACGTGGCCTCCCGCCATGTCCAGGTCCGCGACCTTCAGCTGGGCCGCCACGTCCGAGGGGCTGTCGGCGGCGTCCTTGCGGACCTGGCGCACATCCAGCCCCTGGACCCGCTGGAGCAGCTCGGCCATGGCCAGTCCGACCTTGGCCTCGACATTCCCCGGCTCGTCGGACAGCTTGTTGCGGTACGCCTGGATCGCGCCCGCCAAGTCGTTGGAGTCCAGGGCCTGCTGGGCAGCAGCCAGCACCGGGTCCTCCGGCGCCTCGGGCTCCTCGGCCGCCTCGTCGGCCGCCTCCTCCTGCACTCCCTGGAGGCCCGTGATACCGAAGCGCTCCTCGGCGACCTGCACGAGCTGGTCGAAGGTGCCCCGGATCTGCTCCTCGGGGGCCGCGCCCTGGAACAGCGGCAGGGCCTGCCCGGCCACCACGGCGAAGACCGCCGGGATGCCCTGCACGCCGAACTGCTGCATCAGCATCTGATTCTGGTCGACATCGATCTTCGCCAGCAGCAGGCGGCCCGCGTACTGATTGGTGATGCGCTCCAGAAGCGGTGAGAGCTGCTTGCACGGCTCACACCACTCCGCCCAGAAGTCGATGACGACCGGCACCTCGGCGGAACGCTGGAGGACGTCCGCCTCGAAGCTCGCCTCGTCGACATCGATCACCAGGCTCGACGGCGCCGGAGCGCCGCCTCCCTCGGCGGATTGGGCGCGTGCCTGCTCCGCCTTCTGCTTGGCCTCTCCGGCCGCCTTCACCGCGGCGAGGTCGACCACTCCGCTCATGGACATATTGCGTGGCTGCATGAGACCAGTCTCCCCCCTCGGCGCGCCGGTGTGTGCAGTGGTCGCCGGGTCCCCACCCGGCGTGTGGTCGTCGCAACGGGTATTCCGCTACGGGTCGTAGCGTAACTCGAAGAGGGGACGCGCCCGCAAGGCCGTCCTACGCCCCCGGGGCGGTGATCCGCCTCACTGTGCTCTGCTTACCCATCGGTATGGTCGGCACATGGCCGCTCCCCCACCACAACGACGCGGGCGCCCCCGAAGTGCCGCCGCGGACCGCGCGATCCTCGACGCGACCCGGGCCGCGCTGGTCGAAGTGGGCTGGAGCAGACTGACGATGAGCGAGGTCGCCCACCGCGCCGGGGTCGCCAAGACCACCCTGTACCGCCGCTGGCCCGCCAAGAACGAGCTGGTCGTCGACGCGGTCGCCGTCCTGTTCGACGAGCTGGAGCTGCCCGACCGCGGCAGCCTGCGGGCCGATGTCGAGGGCGTCGTCCTCTCCTTCGCCGCGCTGCTGAGGCGCCCGGAGACGAAGACCGCGCTGATGGCCGTCATCGCGGAGGCGACCACGGACGAGGCGCTGCGCGGGCGCATCCGCGAGGCGATCGTCGACCGCCAGAAACGGCTGGTCCTCGACGGCCGCTCGCGGGCCCAGGCGCGCGGCGAACTCCCACCCGACGGCCCCGACCCCGAGGAGTCCTGCCGCGTCGTCGACCTCATCTTCGATGTGATCGCGGGCGCGGTGGTGCACCGGTCGCTGGTGAGCGACTGTCCGGTGGACGCGGACTGGGCCGCGGCCTTCACCACGCTCCTGCTGGAGGGGCTGGGGGCCGTTCCTCCCCGGAGCTGAAGTGATGTCGTACGGCTCTGTCACAATGCCGCGATGAGCACCCCGGATGCACCGATATCCCGGCCCCTCCTGCGCACGCCCGAGGAGGGGGAACTGATCGATGTCGCAGGCGTCGCGCACTTCTTCCGGCTGACGGCCGAGCACACCGAAGGGCGCTTCTCCTTCGAGGAGTTCACCCTCGCCCCGGGCACCGTGGGCGCGCGCCCCCATGTCCACCACGGGCACGACGAGTACTTCTACGTCCTGGAGGGCGAGCTGACCCTCCACAACGGCGAGGGCGAGGTCACGGCGGGCCCCGGCACCCTGCTGGCCGCCGTGCGCGGCACCCCGCACGGCTTCCGCAACGCGGGCCACGCGCCCGCCCGCGCCCTGTGCCTCTACACCCCCGCGGGATACGAGGGCTACTTCCGTGAGGTGCACAAGGCGGTGGCGGCGGGCGCCGAGGTGACGGACGAACTGCTGGCGGAGTTCCGCAGCCGCTACCGCACCACGTCCGCCGACTGAGGCCGGCGACTAAGACGGGCGACCAAGACCGGCGGCCGGCGGCCGGGAAGACCGCCGGCGCGGAGGCCCGCCGGGCCGAGAGGCCCGGCGGCTCGGCAGGACCGGCAGCTCGGCAGGACCGACGGCTCGGCAGGACCGGCCGCTCAGAAGACCGGCGGCTCCGTGTAGACCCCCCACTCCTCGCGCAGGACCCCGCAGATCTCGCCGAGGCTCGCCTCGGCGCGCACGGCCTCCAGCATCGGCTCGATCATGTTGGCCTCGCTCCTGGCCGCCTCGACCATCGCGTCCAGCGTGCGCCGCACGGCGGCCTCGTCCCGCCCGGCCTTGCGGCCGGCCAGCGCCCGCACCTGCTCGCGCTCCACCTCGTGGCTGACCCGGAGGATCTCCAGGTCTCCGGTGACCGAGCCGTGGTGGCAGTTGACGCCGACCACCCTCTTCTCGTCCTTCTCCAGCGCCCGCTGGTAGGTGAAGGCGGACTCGGCGATCTCGCCGGTGAACCAGCCGTCCTCGATCCCCCGCAGGAGGCCGGAGGTGATGGGCCCGACAGGGTGTTGCCCGTCGGGCACGGCGCGGCGGCCCCGTTCCTTTATCTGTTCGAAGATCTTCTCGGCGTCGGCCTCGATGCGGTCGGTCAGCGCCTCGATGTACCACGAACCGCCCAGCGGGTCCGCGACGTTGGTGACGCCGCTCTCCTCCATCAGCACCTGCTGGGTGCGCAGCGCGATCTCGGCGGCCTGTTCGCTGGGCAGCGCGAGGGTCTCGTCCAGCGCGTTGGTGTGCAGCGAGTTGGTGCCGCCGAGGACGGCGGACAGGGCCTCTATGGCGGTGCGCACCACGTTGTTGTAGGGCTGCTGCGCGGTCAGCGATACCCCGGCCGTCTGGGTGTGGAAGCGCAGCCACTGCGCCTTCTCGCTCGTCGCGCCGTACACGTCGCGCATCCAGCGGGCCCAGATGCGGCGCGCGGCACGGAACTTGGCGATCTCCTCGAAGAAGTCGAGGTGCGCGTCGAAGAAGAAGGACAGCCCCGGCGCGAAGGTGTTCACATCGAGCCCGCGCGAGAGGCCCAGCTCGACGTAGCCGAAGCCGTCGGCGAGCGTGTACGCCAGCTCCTGCGCGGCCGTCGCGCCGGCCTCCCTGATGTGGTACCCGGACACCGACAGCGGCTTGTAGGCCGGGATGCCGTTGGCGCAGTGCTCCATCAGGTCGCCGATCAGCCGCAGATGGGGCTCGGGCTGGAAGAGCCACTCCTTCTGCGCGATGTACTCCTTGAAGATGTCCGTCTGGAGCGTGCCGTTGAGCACGGCCGGGTCGACGCCCTGCCGCTCGGCGGCGACCAGGTACATGCAGAAGACGGGCACGGCGGGCCCGGAGATCGTCATCGAGGTGGTGACCTCGCCGAGCGGGATGCCGGAGAAGAGCACCTCCATGTCGGCTGCGGAGTCGATGGCGACGCCGCAGTGGCCGACCTCGCCCAGCGAGCGGGGGTCGTCCGAGTCCCGTCCCATCAGCGTCGGCATGTCGAAGGCGACGGACAGCCCGCCGCCGCCGGCCTTGAGGATCATCTTGTACCGCTCGTTCGTCTGCTCGGCGTTGCCGAACCCGGCGAACTGGCGGATGGTCCAGGTCCTGCCCCGGTATCCGGTGGGGTAGAGCCCGCGGGTGTACGGGAACTCACCGGGCCAGCCGATGCGCTCGAACCCTTCTACAGTGTCTCCGTCCCTGGGCCCGTACACGGGCTCGACGGGGTCGCCACTGAGCGTGGTGAAATCCGCGTCCCGCTTACGGGCGGCGTCGTAGCGCTCCTGCCAGCGGAGGCGGCCTTGGGCAATGGCGTCAGCATCCATACTCTCGAATTTACTAGGACGTCCAAGTAAATGTCGATGACAAAGCCCCCGCGCCCTGCCGATGCGGGCGACGGAGGCCGTCGGTGCAGCCGCGCCGGCCCGGCGGAAACCGGACCCGTACGGGGGCGGGGCTCAGGCGCCGACCGGCGCCGCGCCTTCCTCCTTGACCAGCGGGGAGACCTCGCGCGTGACCTTGCGCTCCACGAAGAACGCCGCCGTGGGCACGGTGCCCGCCAGCAGCACCCAGATCTGCTTGCCGAGGGGCCACTTCGCCTTCTGGCCCAGGTCGAAAGCGAAGATCAGGTAGAGGATGTAGAGCCAGCCGTGCGCGATGCCGACCGCGCTGGTGAAGCCGTCCGCGCCGTCCATATGCAGCCCGTACTTGCCGATCATGCCGAGACACAGCAGTACGAGGAGTACGGCGGTGATGTAGGCCATGACGCGGTAGCGGGTCAGCACGCTTCGTTTCATGCGATCGAGCGTAGCCGTCCCATTTGAGGCGGATCTTTCCGCCCCCCTCCCCACCGGGCGCGGCAGCGGCGGGCGCGGGCGTCAGGGAGCGGGCGTCAGCGGGCCGGGGGCTCCGCGAAGTCCTCGGCCGCCACCCGCAGCGGGCGCAGCAGCGCGAAGATCTCGTTCAGCTCCTCGGCGTCATAGGCACCGAGCCCGAACTCCATCGCCATCAGGTCCTCGGTGGCCGCCTCGCACACCTCGCGCCCCTTGGGCGTGATCGCGGCGAGCGTGCCCCGGCCGTCGTTGGGGTTGGGCCGCTTCTCCACGAAGCCCGCCGACTGGAGCCGGTCGACGGTGTTGGTCACCGACGTCGGGTGGACCATCAGGCGCTCGCCGATCTTCGACATCGGCAGCTCGCCCGCCTTGGAGAAGGTGAGCAGCACCAGGGCCTCGTACCGCGCGAACGTCAGCCCGTAGGGCTTGACCACGGCGTCGACCTCGGCAAGCAGGATCTGCTGGGCCCGCATGATGGACGTGATCGCGGCCATCGACGGCACGGACCCCCATCGCTGCTTCCAGTGTTCGTCGGCGCGGGCGATGGGATCGAACGACAGACTGAGCGGCTTCGACACGCCTCGACCCTACCGGCCGGTTGGAGTCGGACTGAAGGCGTCTCACGCTCCGGGCGCTCCCCCGCACACCGACCCGCGCCGGGCGGCGCCCCCGTGGCGGGCGAGCCGGGCCAGGAGGGGCTCAGCCCTCGGTCAGGTAGCGGTCGACGGTCTCGACCTTCGCGGTGAGGCCGTCGGTGACGCCGGGCCTGATGTCGGCCTTGAGGACGAGCGAGACGCGGGGCGCCCGCGCCTCCACGGCGGCCACGGCACGCCGCACCACGTCCATGCACTCCTCCCACTCGCCTTCCAGCGAGGTGAACATGGCGTCCGTGCGGTGCGGCAGCCCCGATTCGCGGACCACGCGCACGGCGTCGGCGACGTACTCACCGACGTCCTCGCCGACGCCCAGCGGGGTGACGGAGAAGGCGACGATCATGAGGCGGCGACGTTCCCTTCCTGCTCCCTGCGGGCGCGCATCGCGATGACGCCCGCCTCTTCCTCCTTGCGCAGCATCCTCTCGGCGAAGAAGCCGCCGGCCGGGACGATCGACAGCACGAAGTAGAGCGCCGCGCGGCCACCCGGCCACTTGTTCCGGTGCCAGGCGTCGGCCCAGAAGATCACGTAAAGGATGAAGAGGACGCCGTGGACGGGTCCCATCACCTTCACGGACCCCTCTCCCCAGCTCGCGTCGGTCGCGTTCTTCGCGACGGAGCAGACGATCAGGATGAGCCAGGAGATCGCCTCGGGGACGGAGGTCAGACGCAGACGGCGCAGGGCGGAGACCGCCTTGGGCGGCAGGCCGCTAGGTGTTTCCAGTATGGCCACGGCAGGTCCTCAGATCATTTGTGAAGGCACGCACAAGCGGTGTCATTGTGACAGCCCTCCTGTCGATCACGCCCCGCAGGGTAGGGAACTGCTGAGGCCTGGCTGAGTACACGAGTACCGGCGGCAGGACTCACTCCCGCTCAGTCCATAGGAACGGTAGGTTCGTCGCGTGGCACAGTTCCAACTCCACGGCACCAAGGTGCTGGCCGTCACGCTCAGCGGCGGCGACGCGGTCAAGGCGAAGAACGGCTCCATGGTCGCCTACGAGGGCGAGATGTCGTTCAAAAAGATGGGCGGCGGCGGCGAGGGCATGCGCGGCATGGTCACCCGCCGGCTCACGGGCGAGCAGATGACGGTGATGGAGGTGAAGGGGCAGGGGGTCTGCTATTTCGCCGACCGCGCCAGCGACATCAGTCTGGTCCGGCTCAACGGCGAGAAACTGCACGTCGAGGCGAGCAATCTGCTGTGCGTGGACGGCGGCCTGCGCACCGGGACGACGTTCACAGGGCTGCGCGGCGCCTCGCAGGGCAACGGCCTGTTCACCACCTCGGTCGAGGGCACCGGGCAGGCGGCCGTCATGTCGGCCGGGCCCGCCGTGCTGCTGCGGGTGACGCAGAACACCCCGCTCCAGGTCGACCCCGGCGCCTACATCGCCCACCAGGGCAATCTGCGGCAGAGCTTCCAGTCGGGCGTCAACTTCCGCACGCTGATGGGCGAGGGCTCCGGCGAATCCTTCCAGGTCCGCTTCGAGGGCGAGGGACTGGTCTACGTACAGCCGAGCGAGCGGAACACGCTGGGAGGCGAGGTCTGATGCCGTTCCGGGAGATCTCCAAGAAGCTGGTCGAGGCCCAGGTGGTGCCGGGTCAGCGGATGTTCAGCCAGCGCGGCGCGATGGTCGGCTACAAGGGCGAGGTGAGCTTCAAGCCCAACATGCAAGGCGGCCAGGGCGGCCTGATGTCCATGATCGGACGCCGGGTCGCGGGCGAGGCCACCCCGCTGATGAGCGTCGAGGGCAACGGCACGGTGATGTTCGGGCACGGCGGTCACCACGTCGAGGTGATCGACCTGGACGGCGACACCCTCTGCGTCGAGGCCGACCGCCTCCTCGCCTTCGACGGCAGCCTCCAGCAGGGCACCCTCTTCCTGGGCAAGGACGGCGGGGTCATGGGCATGGTGCGCGGCCAGGTCTCCGGGCAGGGGCTGTTCACCACGACCCTCACCGGCAAGGGCTCGGTCGCCGTCATGGCGCACGGCGGCATCCTCCAGCTCCCCCTCACCCCCGGCCGCCCGGTCCACGTCGACCCCCAGGCATACGTCGCGCACTTCGGCGACGTCCGCAACAAGCTGTCCTCGGCCCTCGGCTGGCGCGACATGGTCGGCCGCGGCTCGGGCGAGGCGTTCCAGCTCGAACTGTCCGGGAACGGGGCAGTTTTCGTCCAGGCCAGCGAGGAGAAGCTGTGACCACCGACGCCCCCCGGATCTTCGACGTCACGACGCTTCCGTCGAACGACAACGTCAACCCGTACGCCTTCAGCGTGGACCTCAACGGCCAGTGGTTCCTCCAGAAGGGCAAGATGATCGCCTATTACGGGCAGATCGACTTCCAGGGGATCGGCCACGGCCGGCTGGACCGGCTGATCGCCTCCAGCTTCCACTCCCCGCTGCACGCCTCGGACTGGGTGGTCGCCGAGGGCCACGGCAAGCTGCTGCTCGCCGACCGCGCCTTCGACGTCAACTCCTACGACCTGGACGAGGGCAACCTGACCGTCCGCTCCGGCAACCTCCTCGCCTTCGAGCCGTCGCTCTCGCTGAAGCAGTCGATCATCCCCGGCTTTCTGACGCTGATCGGTACGGGGAAGTTCGTGGCCGCCTCCAACGGCGAGGTGCACTTCGTGGAGCCCCCGGTACGGGTCGACCCGCAGGCCCTGGTCGGCTGGGCGGACTGCCCCTCGCCCTGCCACCACTACGACCACGAGTACCTCAAGGGCGTGATGGGCGGCATCCGCGCGCTGACGGGCATGGGCGGTACCTCCGGCGAGGAGCACCAGTTCGAGTTCGTGGGCGCGGGCACCGTTCTGATCCAGTCGACCGAGGTGCTGATGGCCGAGCAGGATACGGGCGCCGTACCGAACCAGGCGGGCGTGCCGGGCGGTGGGCAGGGGGGCCAGGGGCACGGCGGACAGCAGACTCCGCAGTTGCCCGGTCAGCTCGGCAGCCTCCAGCGCCGGTTCGGACTCTGACAACGCTCCGCCGTTTTTACGCCACACCGCGTAAGCACGTGTGTGCGACGCTAGGTAGAGTCTCAAGGTATGGACACCGATAACGGCACCCGTTGGCTGACGGAGGACGAGCAGCGCGCGTGGCGTATCCACCTGGACGTCAGCAGGCTGCTCAGCTACCAGATGGAGCGCGACCTTCAGCCCTTCGGACTGACCCTCAACGACTACGAGATCCTCGTGAACCTCTCGGAGTCGGCGGACCGTCGCCTGCGGATGAGCGACCTCGCCTCGGCGACGCTCCAGTCCAAGAGCCGCCTGTCCCACCAGATCACCCGTATGGAGAAGGCGGAGCTGGTCCGGCGCGAGAGCTGTGAGTCCGACAAGCGCGGCCTGTTCGCCGTGCTGACCGAGCACGGCTGGCAAACCCTGCGCGAGGTGGCCCCCCACCATGTGGCCTCGGTCCGCCGCCACTTCATCGACCGGGTGGACCCGGGCGATCTGTCCCACCTGGAGTCGACCCTGCGGCCGGTCGCCGAGAAGCTCAGGACAGAGCGGGGGCGGCTCTGACCTCTGAGGGCTCCGCCCCCAGACCTCCGCTCCTCGATCCCCGGACAGGCTGATTTCAGCCCGTCCGGGGGCACCATCACCCCTCGGCCGCCAACGGCAGCCGCAGCACAAAGCGGGCCCCCGCCCCAGACGCGCCCTCTTCCGTCAGCGAGCCGCCATGCCGGACGGCAACATCACGGGCGATGGCGAGCCCCAGCCCCGCGCCGCCCTCATCCCGGCTCCGCGCCCCGTCCAGCCGGACGAACCGCTCGAAGATGCGCTCCCGCTCCCCCTCGGGCACCCCCTCCCCGTCGTCGGCGACGACAAGCGCGAGACCCCCGCCCTCCGCCATGACGGAGACCCGCACCTCACTGCCCGCGTGCCGCTGCGCGTTGTCCAGCAGGTTGCCCAGCACCCGGGCCAACTGTCCCTTGGACCCCCGCACCTCGCCGTCCGCGAGCGCTCCCTCGACCCGTACCGGGTGCGGGTCCGCGGCCCGCTGCGCCACTTCCTCCCGCACCAGCGCGGCCAATGACACCCGCGCCTGGGTGGGCCGCTCCCCCGCGTCGAGCCGGGCGAGCAGCAGCAGATCCGCCGCGAGGTTCTGGAGGCGGACGGTGTCCTCCACCGCGCCGTCCAGGTCGAGCAGTTCGGGGTGCGCGGCGGCCACCTCCAGCTGGGTGCGCAGCGAGGCGACAGGGCTGCGCAGCTCGTGCGAGGCGTCGGCGACGAACCGCCGCTGGCGCTCGACGGACCCTTCGAGCGCGGCGAGCGTCTCGTTGGTCGTACGGGCCAGGCGGGCGACCTCGTCGCGCGAGTCCGGCTCGGGCACCCGGCGGGAGAGGTCGGTGCTGGCGGTGATGGCGCTCATCTCCTGCCGGATGCCCTCGACGGGCCGCAGCGCCCGCCGCGTGACCAGCCAGGTGACCCCGGCGACGACGATCAGCAGCACGGGCAGCCCGAACAGCATGGAACGGGTGACGGTGGAGACGGCCTCCCGCTGGGCGCCGAGGGAGGCGCCGGAGTAGACGGTGACGGGCGTCCCGTCGCCGGTGAAGCTCTGGACGCCGACGACGCGGAACTCCTGGGTGCCGACGACGTCTTCCTTGTCGTAGGTGACCTCGCCGTCGTCGTCCACGGGGAGGGCGAGGACCTTGCTCTCCTCGTCCCCGTCGACGTCCTCCCGGCTGTCCTCGTCGGAGTCGTCCTCATCGGACTTGTCGGGCCTGTCGTGCTTGTCCGGCCGCGCGAAATCGGCCATCGCGGGCCGCCGCTCCAGGGGGTCGCTGGCGCCGAGGACCTTGCCGTCGGCATTGACGACCTGCGCGGGCTCGTCGCCGTCCAGCCCGTCCACGTTCCGGACCTCGCTGTCGGGCACGTCGCCGACCTGTGCGGCTGTCGCGCTCGCCGCGTTCTGGGCGGTCAGCTTCGCCGTATCGGCGAGCCCGTCACGCAAGGTGGCGACGACGAAGAACCCGGCGGCGACCAGCGCGAGGGCCACCACGAGGGTCGCGCCGAGCGCGGCCCGGGAGCGTACGGATCCCTTACGCACCGCGTCCCCCGAGGCCCGCGCCCGCGTCGGCCAGCCGGTATCCGGCGCCGCGCACGGTGCTGATCCAGCCGGCGCCGAGCTTGCGGCGCAGCGCGCTGACGTAGACCTCCACGATGTTGACGTCGCCCTCGTAGGCGAAGTCCCAGACGTGTTCGAGGATCTCGGACTTGGAGACGATCTCGCCGCCGCGCACCGCGAGGTACTCCAGCACCGCGAACTCCTTGGTCGTCAGCTCCACTTCGCGCTCGCCCACGGTGACCTGCTGCGAGCCGGGGTCCACGGTCAGCTCGCCGACGCGCAGCACCGTCCTGGCACCCCGCGTACGGCGGCGCAGCAGCGCCCGCACCCGGGCGAGCAGGACGACGTAGGAGAACGGCTTGGTCAGATAGTCGTCGGCCCCGGTGTCCAGGCCCTCCGCCTCGTCGTACTCCCCGTCCTTGGCGGTGAGCATCAGCACGGGCGTCTCGTCGCCCGCCGCGCGCAGGGCTCCGCAGACGCGGTATCCGTTCATCCCCGGAAGCATGATGTCGAGAACGATCAGGTCGTACTCGCTCTCGACCGCCCGGTGCAGTCCTTCGGCACCGTCGTGCACGACGTCCACGGCGAAGCCCTCGGCCATCAGTCCTCTGGCGAGCGACTGGGCCAGTCGGCGCTCGTCCTCCACGATCAGCAGGCGCATACGCCCCACCCTGTCAAAGCGCGGCTGAAGAGGGCTTCAGGTAGCTTCAGCTTACGTTCAGCAACGGCAGGCCACTGTGGAGTCATCGAAAGCGAGAGCGCGAACGATCCGAGGAGTCGAACGTCATGAAGCGCAAGGTCATCATCGC
The DNA here is from genome assembly GCF_035917675.1 of Streptomyces sp. NBC_01775. Taxonomy (NCBI): domain Bacteria; kingdom Bacillati; phylum Actinomycetota; class Actinomycetes; order Kitasatosporales; family Streptomycetaceae; genus Streptomyces; species Streptomyces sp. NBC_01775. The sequence goes on from NZ_CP109104.1 coordinate 2,992,727, forward strand.
CACCGTCGCCGCCGCCGCACTGGTCGGAGGGGGTACGGCAACCGCGTTCGGCGCTGTCGGCAACAGCGGCGGAGCGGATACGAAGCCGCAGTCCCACTCGAACGTGCGCACGATGGATCACGACGACGACCAGGACGATCACGACGGCGACGACCGCCGGGACGACCGTGACGACCACGACGGCCGCGACGGCGCCGGCAGCCGGGCCCACCGCGCCGAGGAGACCGGCACCGCGGATGTCTCCCTGAGCCGCGCGGTCGAGGCCGTGCACAAGGCCGCGGAGGGCGACATCACCGAGCTGGACCTGGACACCGACCGGAACCGGCTCGTGTGGGAGGCCGACGTCTTCGGCAAGGACGGCAAGTGGCACGACGTGAAGATCGACGCCACCAAGGGCAAGGTCCTCAAGAACCGGGTCGACGCCCACAAGGACGACGACCGCTCCGCTCCCCGCAACGTCAAGCTCGACGCCGCGGCGGCGGGCAAGAAGGCCGCCGCCGCGACCAAGGGCTCCGTCACCTCCCTCGACCTGGAGCGCAACGGCCAGTGGGAGGCCGACGCGGTCGACAAGCGGGGCACCGAGCACGAGCTGGACATCGACGCGGTCTCCGGCAAGGTCACCCACCACGAGACCGAGAAGGCCGGCAACGACGACTGACCTGCACGGCAACTCCCCGGCACCGCCCCGGGCCGGCCCCCGTCCGGCCCGGGGCGGCCTGGTACCGCCCGGTACCGCCCGGTACCGCCGTCGAAGGCGTCACCCCTCGGTGACGCCTTCGACCAGTTCGTCGGCGGCGGCGTACGGGTCCAGCGAACCGCTGATCACCCGCTCGGCCAGCACATCCAGGCGCTGACCGCCCCGCAGCTCGCCCATGCGTTCCCGCAGCGTGGTGACGGCGATCGTCTCGATCTCCTTCGCGGCCCGCGCCGCTCGCCGCTCGCCCAGCACGCCGCGCTCCTCCATCCAGGCCCGGTGCTTCTCCAGCGCGGCGACCATGTCCTCCATGCCCTGGCCGCGGGCCGCCACGGTCTTGACCACCGGAGGCCGCCAGTCCCCGGGCCGGCGTGCCTCGCCCAGGCCCAGCATGTGGTTCAGCTCCCGGACGGTCGCATCCGCGCCGTCCCGGTCGGCCTTGTTGACGACGTAGACGTCGCCGATCTCCAGGATCCCGGCCTTCGCCGCCTGGATACCGTCACCCATGCCGGGTGCGAGCAGCACCACGCTGGTGTCGGCCTGCGCCGCGATCTCCACCTCGGACTGCCCGACGCCGACCGTCTCCACGAGGATCACCTCGCAGCCCGCGGCGTCCAGCACCCGGATCGCCTGCGGCGCGGCCCACGCCAAACCCCCCAGATGGCCCCGGGTGGCCATCGAACGGATGTAGACCCCGGGATCGGATGCATGATCACCCATCCGCACCCGGTCCCCGAGCAGCGCACCGCCCGAGAAGGGCGAGGAGGGGTCGACGGCGAGGACCCCCACCCGCCGCCCCTGCTTGCGGTACGCGCTGACCAGCGCGGACGTCGTCGTGGACTTGCCGACGCCCGGGGAGCCCGTCAGCCCCACGACGAAGGCGTTGCCGCAGCGGGGGGCGAGGGCCGCCATGACCTCGCGGAGCTGGGGGGAGGCCCCCTCCACGAGCGAGATCAGCCGCGCGACAGCCCGCGGCCTCCCCTCCCGGGCCGCCGCCACCAATGCCGCGACATCCACCATTGCGACGCTCCGTTCCTCACGCATCCGTCCACGCATCTGTCCAGGGCGCACCCCCTCCGGCCGAGGGCCGGCAGGTGCCGGGAAGTACCGGCAGGTGCCGGGAAGCCTCTTACGGGACGCGGACGATCAAAGCGTCGCCCTGACCGCCGCCCCCGCACAAGGCGGCGGCCCCCAAGCCGCCGCCCCGCCGCTTCAGCTCCAGCGCGAGGTGCAGAACGAGCCGCGCCCCCGACATTCCGATCGGGTGCCCCAGCGCGATCGCGCCGCCGTTCACATTCACCTTTTCGGGTCCCACCCCGAGGTCCTGCATTGACTGGTACGCCACCGCCGCGAACGCCTCGTTGATCTCGATCAGATCGAGGTCCTCCACCGAGCGCCCCTCCTTCTTCAGCGCGTGCTGAATGGCGTTGGAGGGCTGCGATTGCAGGGAGTTGTCGGGCCCGGCCACGTTCCCGTGCGCGCCGATCTCGGCGATCCACTCCAGGCCCAGCTCCTCGGCCCGCGCCTTGCTCATCACCACGACGGCCGCCGCGCCGTCGGAGATCTGGGAGGCCGAACCCGCCGTGATCGTCCCGTCCTTGGAGAAGGCGGGCCGCAGCTTGCCGAGCGACTCGGCGGTGGAATCGCCCCGGATGCCCTCGTCCTGCGAGAAGAGCACGGGCTCGCCCTTGCGCTGCGGGCCCCTCTGGTTCGGGTAGGTGGCGACTGCGGTGATCTCCTCCTCGAACAGGCCTCCGCTCTGTGCCGCGGCGGCGCGCTGGTGGGAGCGCGCCGCGATCTCGTCCTGCACGTCGCGCGGGATGCCGAGGCGGGTGTTGTGCTTCTCCGTCGAGGCGCCCATCGCGATGCCCTCGAACGAGTCGGTCAGCCCGTCGTGCGCCATGGAGTCGAGCATCTCGATCGCGCCGTACTTGTGGCCCTCGCGGGAGTTGGGCAGCAGGTGCGGCGCGTTGGTCATGGACTCCTGGCCGCCGGCGACGATGACGTCGAACTCGCCCGCACGCACGAGCTGGTCGGCCAGCGCGATCGCGTCGAGGCCCGAGAGACAGACCTTGTTGACCGTCAGCGCGGGGACGCTCATGGGAATGCCCGCCTTCACGGCGGCCTGGCGCGCCGGGATCTGGCCCGCACCGGCCTGGAGCACCTGGCCCATGATCACGTACTCCACCTGGTCTCCACCGATCCCGGCCCGCTCCAGCGCGGCTTTGATGGCGAAACCGCCCAAGTCGGCCCCGGAGAAGGACTTCAGGGAGCCGAGCAGCCGCCCCATGGGCGTACGGGCACCGGCGACAATCACGGAGGTCGTGCTGCTGGACGTACCAGTCATGAGGGGGACCCCTTCGGGCGGGAAGTTAACGAGGGTTACCACTCAAGATACTGAGCGGTACCAGTCCGGGTCACCGGTCAGTGAGTGTGACCGTGCGCACGTTGCGTAACCGCGCCCGGAGCGCTGCACTATTGCCCATGCTGACGCGTATCGACCACATCGGAATCGCCTGCCGCGACCTTGAGGCAACTGTCGATTTCTACTCTCGCACCTACGGCTTCCAGGTGTTCCACACCGAGGTCAACCAGGAACAGGGCGTGCGTGAGGCCATGCTGCGGATCAACGGGACGGACGACGGCGGCGCCTCCTACATCCAGCTCCTGGAGCCCATCCGCGAGGACTCCGCGGTGGGCAAGTGGCTGGCCAAGAACGGCGAAGGCGTCCACCACATCGCCTTCGGCACCGCCGATGTGGACGGCGACTCCGAGGCCATCCGGGACAAGGGCGTCAGGGTGCTCTACGACGAGCCCCGGCACGGCACGATGGACTCGCGCATCACCTTCTTGCACCCGAAGGACTGTCACGGGGTGCTCACCGAACTGGTGACGGCGGCTGCTCCAGCCGACGAGCGGGACTGAGCCGCACAGCCTTGAGCGCGCTCACAGAGCTGGTCACCACGGCCACGGGGAGCAACGGGCCACGGTGGGTGGAGCGGTCGCCTCCGGCCTCCTCCTCAACGGACCACTGACGTCCGCTTCCGGGCCCGGTAGAGTGGCCCCTCGGCCGGGGCGGGCCCTCCCCACCCGACAAGATCTCCGGGCTGGGGGCTCGGTCCACGTTCCGCCGATGATCTGACACCATTTCCGGGAGACGCCGTACACACGGAGTCCACGGAGAGATCTCGGATCATCTCCACGACGACCAGGGGACGGATGGGACCGCGCAGTGCGGGGCAACGACCGCTACGAGGCTGACGACCACCTCTCGCAGTTCGAGGCCGAGATGGATCGGCTCAAGAAGGAGCGCGAGAAGGCCGTCGAGCACGCCGACGACCTCGGCTATCAGGTCGAAGTGCTGCGCGCCAAGCTGCATGAGGCGCGCCGCGCCCTCGCCACGCGCCCGGCCGGCTACGACAACCTCTCCCAACAGGCCGAGCAGTTGCTGCGCAACGCGCAATTGCAGGCCGACCAGATGCGCGCCGACGCCGAGCGCGAGCTGCGCGATGCCCGGGCCCAGACCCAGCGCCTCCTCCAGGAGCAGGCCGAGCAACAGGCCCGCCTGGAATCCGAGCTGCACACCGAGGCCGTACGCCGCCGCCAGCAGCTCGACCAGGAGCTGGCCGAGCGCCGCTCCACGGTCGAGAACCACGTCAACGAGAACGTCGCCTGGGCCGAGCAGCTGCGGGCGCGCACCGAGCAGCAGGCCCGCCGCCTCATGGAGGAGACCAGGGCCGAGACCGAGCAGTCGCTCGCACAGGCCCGCACCGAGGCCCAGCGGCTGACCGAGGAGTCCCGCCAGCGCCTGAGCTCGGAGGCCGAGCACGCCCGCGGCGAGGCCGAGGCGATCTTGCGCCGGGCCAGGACGGACGCCGAGCGCCTGCTCAACGCCGCCTCGGCGCAGGCCCAGGAGGCCACCGACCACGCCGAGCAGCTGCGTACGTCCACGGCCAGCGAGTCGGAAACCAGCAGGCGCGAGGCCGCCGACCTGGTGCGCAAGGCCGAGGAGCGGATGCGCGAGGCGGACACCGCGCTGCGCGAGGCCCGCACCGAGGCCACCCAGAAGCTGGAGGAGGCCGAGGAGGAGGCCGGAAAGCGGCTGGCGGACTGCGAGTCGGAGAACGAGCAGCGCAGCCGCACCGCCAAGGCCGAGGTCGCCCGCCTGGTCGGCGCGGCCACCAAGGACTCGGAAGCGATCAAGGCCGAGGCCGAGCAGCTGCGCGAGGACGCCCGCGCCGAGGCCGAGCGGATGATCGCCGAGGCCCGCGAGAAGGCCCGCTCCACCACGGCCGAGGAGTCGGCCAACCAGCTCGCGGAGGCTGCCCGCACGGCCGAGGACGTGCTGAACAAGGCGTCGGAGGAGGCTCAGGCCACCACCAAGGCGGCGACCGAGGAGTCCGAGCGGCTGCGCAGGGAGGCCGAGGAGGAGGCCGACCGGCTGCGCGCCGAGGCCCACGATGTGGCGGAGCACCTCAAGGGCGCGGCCAAGGACGACACCAAGGAGTACCGCGCCAAGACCGTCGAGCTCCAGGAGGAGGCGCGCAGGCTGCGCGGCGAGGCCGAGCAGCTGCGGGCCGAGGCGGTCGAGGAGGGCGAGAAGATCCGCGGCGAGGCCCGCCGCGACGCCGTCCAGCAGATCGAGGAGGCCGCCAACCGGGCCGAGGAGCTGCTGGCCAAGGCGAAGGCCGACGCCGAGGACACCCGCTCGGACGCCTCCACGGAGAGCGAGCGGGTGCGCACGGAGGCGATCGAGCGCGCCACGACGCTGCGCAAACAGGCCGAGGAGGCTTTGGAGCGGGCCCGCACCGAGGCCGAGGAGCTGCGCTCCCAGGCCGAGGAGCAGGCCGAGCAGACCAGGTCGGACGCCGATGAGGCCGGAGCGCGCACCCGCGAGGAGGCCGAGCAGGCCGCCCGCGAGCGCAGGGCCGAGGCCGACGAGGAGCTGACCCGGCTGCACGAGGAGGCCGAGGCCAAGCTCGCCGAGGCCGAGACCGGGCTGACCGAGGCCCGCACCGAGGCGGAGCGCCTGCGGGACGAGGCCAGGGCGGAGACCGAGCGGCTGCGCACCGAGACGGCCGAGCGGGTGCGTGCGCTGCACCAGCAGGCCGAGGAGGAGGCCGACCGGCTGCGCACCGAGGCCGCGGCCGACGCCTCACAGTCCCGCGCCGAGGGCGAGTCGGTGGCCGTACAGCTGCGCAGCGAGGCCGCCGCCGAGGCGGAGCGGCTGCGCGAGGAGGCGCAGACCACCGCCGACCGGGTGCGCGCCGAGGCGGACGCGGCGGCCGAGCGGACGAACGCGGAGGCGGCCGAGGCACTCGGCGCCGCGCAGGAGGAGGCGGCCCGCCGCAGGCGGGAGGCCGAGGAGCTGCTGGCCGCGGCCCGCGAGGAGGCGCACCAGGAGCGTACGCAGGCGCGCGAGCAGAGCGAGGAGTTGCTGGCCGCGGCCCGCAAGCGGGTCGAGGAGGCACAGACCGAGGCGGAGCGGCTCACCGACGAGGCCGAACGGCGCGCAGCGGAGCTGGTCTCCGCGGCCGAGGAGACGGCGCAGCAGGTGCGGGATTCGGTGGCGCACCTGCGCGAGGAGGCCGAGTCCGAGATCGCGGGCCTGCGTTCGGCGGCCGAGCACGCGGCGCAGACGCTGCGCAGGGAGGCGCAGGAGGAGACGGACGCCGCCAAGTCGCTGGCGGAGCACACCGTCTCGGAGGCGATGGAGGAGGCCGAACGGCTCCGCGCCGACGCCGAGCGGATCAGGGACGAGACGCGCGACGAGGCGGCCACCAAGCGCACGGAGGCCGCCGAGCAGGCCGACCAGCTGATCGCCAAGGCCCAGGAGGAGGCGCTGGCCACGCAGGCCGCCGCCGAGCAGCAGGCCGACAAGATGGTGGGCGCGGCGCGTGCCGAGTCCGAGCGCCTGGTGACCGAGGGGCGCGCCGAGGGCAGGGAGCTGGTCGAGCAGTCCCGCGCCGACGCGGACCAGCTGCTGGAGGAGGCGCGCAGCGACTCCTCCGCGATCCGCGAGCGCACCGAAGAGCTGCGCACCCGCATCGAGTCGGAGGTCGAGGAGCTGCACGAGCGGGCCCGCCGGGAGGCCGCTGAGGCGATGCAGTCGGCCGGCGAGCGCTGCGACAAGCTGGTCAAGGCCGCCGAGGAGCAGCTCGCCGAGGCGCAGGCGCATGCCGAGCAGTTGCGTTCGGACGCCAACGCGGAGGCCGGCAAGGTGCGCATCGCCGCGGTGAAGAAGGCCGAGGGCCTGCTGAAGGAGGCCGAGCAGAAGAAGACCGAAACGCTGCGGGAGGCCGCGCGGCTGCGCGAGGAGGCCAACGCGGAGGCTCAGCGCACGGTCGAGGCCGGACAGCACGAACTGGATGTGCTGGAGCGGCGCCAGAAGGACATCAACGCCGAGATCTCCCGGGTGCAGGATGTGCTGGAGGCCCTGGAGTCGTTCGAGACGCCGGGCGGCGGGCCGCCGGATCCGGGCGCGGCTCCGGGCTCCGGTTCGGGTTCCGGTCCGGGCTCCGGTTCGGGCTCCGGTTCCGGTTCGGGCTCCGGCTCCGGTTCGGGCTCCGGCTCCGGCGGCGGCTCGGGCCGCGGTTCGGGATCGGGCGGCAAAAAGGGCGGCGGCGGCCCCGGGGCAAACGGTGGTGTGACAGCGGGCGTTGGCGCTGGTACAACTCGTTCGAGTGGCAAGGGTACGGAGAGTTAGCCACTCGAAGGAGGGCACATTCTCCAGATCAAACGGGCATAAGCTCGATGACACGCCGCTTTGGCCCCTAGGATTCCCTCTATCACTCCCCGTCTGATAACCCGTCTGAATCGACAGGAACCCCATGAGCGACACTTCCTCCCCCTTCGGCTTCGAGCTCGTGCGGCGTGGCTACGACCGCGGGCAGGTGGACGACCGCATCACGAAGCTCGTCGCCGACCGTGACAGCGCACTGGCCCGTATCACCTCTCTGGAAAAGCGCATCGAGGAACTGCACCTCGAAACGCAGAACGCCCAGGCACAGGTCAACGACGCCGAGCCGTCGTATGCCGGGCTGGGTGCCCGCGTCGAGAAGATCCTCCGCCTCGCGGAGGAAGAGGCCAAGGACCTGCGTGATGAGGCCCGCAAGGCCGCCGATCAGCACCGCGAGCTGGCCGAGGGCGCGGCCCAGCAAGTGCGCAACGACGCCGAGGCGTTCGCAGCGGACCGCAAGGCGAAGGCCGAGGACGAGGGCACCCGTATCGTCGAGAAGGCCCAGGGTGAGGCCACCACCCTGCGGAACGAGGCGCAGAAGGACGCCCAGTCCAAGCGTGAGGAGGCCGACTCCCTTTTCGAGGACACCCGCGCCAAGGCCGCCCAGGCGGCGGCCGATTTCGAGACGAACCTGGCCAAGCGCCGCGAGCAGTCCGAGCGCGACCTGGCCTCCCGTCAGGCGAAGGCCGAGAAGCGGCTCGCCGAGATCGAGCACCGCGCCGAGCAGCTCCGGCTTGAGGCCGAGAAGCTGCGTACCGACGCGGAGCGCCGTGCGCGTCAGACCGTCGAGACCGCGCAGCGCCAGGCCGAGGACATCGTCGCCGACGCGAACGCGAAGGCCGACCGGGTGCGCAGCGAGTCCGAGCGCGAGCTGGCGGCTCTCACCAACCGCCGCGACAGCATCAACGCGCAGCTGACCAACGTGCGCGAGATGCTGGCCACGCTCACGGGCGCCGCTGTGGCCGCCGCCGGGCAGCCGGGCGAGGAGGCAGCCGACGGCGACGAGCAGCTCGGCCGCGGGGTTCCTGCCCAGCAGTCCCGCTGAACGGCAGACGGCTTTTACGAAGCGGTAATCGCACCACACGGCGCGCGGCGCCCGGAGGATCTCCCGGGCTCCGCGTGCCGTGTTGTTTCACGGAGCCGGGGGTGGGCAGACGGGAGGAGATACTGACGCCGCACGGCTCACAAGTGGCGAGGAGGTGCGTGCGCGCTTAGCGTCGAAGACATGATCGAGCTGCGGGACCTGACCAAAAGGTACGGCGAGAAGACCGCCGTCGACGGTCTCAGCTTCACCGTGCACCCGGGCATCGTCACGGGCTTCCTGGGGCCGAACGGCGCCGGCAAGTCGACGACCATGCGCATGGTGCTGGGGCTCGACGCGCCGACCCACGGGCACGTGCGGATCGACGGCCAGCCCTACGACCATACGCGTGAACCCCTGCACAGCGTCGGCGCGCTCCTGGAGGCGAAGGGCGTCCATCCCGGCCGCACGGCCTACAACCACCTGCTGTGCATGGCGCAGTCCAACGGCATCCCCGAGCGCCGGGTCGGCGAAGTGCTGGAGATGGTGGGGCTCCAGGATGTGGCGCGCAAGCGGCCGAAGGGCTTCTCGCTGGGCATGGGCCAGCGGCTCGGCATCGCCGGGGCGCTGCTGGGCGACCCGCGGATCCTGATGTTCGACGAGCCGGTCAACGGCCTCGACCCCGAGGGCATCCACTGGATCCGCACACTCATGCAGCACCTGGCACGTGAAGGCCGCACGGTGTTCGTCTCCAGTCACCTGATGAGCGAAATGGCGCAGACCGCACAGCATTTGGTCGTCATCGGGCAGGGCAGGCTGCTGGCCGACACCTCGATGTCGCAGTTCATCTCCGAGAACTCACGCACCCACGTACGCATCCGCACGCCGGAGCCCGAGCGGCTCCAGGACGTGCTGACCGCCGAGGGTCTGCGGCCGGTGGCCGGTCACGAGGGGGCACTGGAGGTCGAGGACGGGGACGCGGCACGTATCGGCGAACTGGCGGCCTCGCACGGGGTGGTGCTCCACGAGCTGAGTCCGCAGCGCGCCTCGCTGGAGGAGGCGTTCATGCGACTGACCGCACAGAGCGTCGAATACCACGCCTTCGCTCCCCCCGACAACGACAGCGCCACTCCCGGGGGCGGCCCTGCCGGACCCTCGGGTCCCGGCGGTCCTGCCGGCCCTTCGGGTTCTGCCGGTCCTTCGGGTCCCGCCGAGGGCGGGCCCGGCTGGGGGCAGAGCTGGAAGAAGGGGGGTCAGGGATGACCCACACGATGCGCGTGCTGAAGTCCGAGTGGACGAAGGTCCGTTCCGTACGGTCCACCCTGTGGACGCTGGCCACCGCCGTGATCGTCACAGTCGGACTGGGCGCCCTGATCTGCGCGCTGACCAAGTCCAGCTTCGGCGACATGTCGGCGGCCGACCGGAGCACGTTCGACGCGACATACGTCAGCTTCGCCGGCACGGGGCTGGGCCAGCTCGCGATGATCGCGTTCGGAGTCATGGTCGTCTCGGCCGAGTACAGCACCGGCATGATCCGCAACTCCCTGGCCGCCGTGCCACAGCGCAGCACGTTCCTGTGGTGCAAGGTGCTGGTGGTGGGACCGTTGGTGCTGGTCATCGGCATGATCACCAGCTTCGCCACATTCTTCCTCGGCCAGGCGCTGCTCGGCTCGCACGGCGTGGGGATCGGCGACACCGGAGTCCTGCGCGCGGTGATCGGCGGCGGGATCTACATGGCGCTGATCTCGCTCTTCTCCGTCGGCATCACCTTTGTGCTGCGCAGCCCTCTGCTGGCCTTCGCCATCCTCATGCCGTGGTTCTTCCTGGTCTCCAACATCCTGGGCCAGGTCGACGCGACGAAGAAGGTCGCCGAGTACCTCCCCGACCAGGCGGGCACCGCCGTGATGTCGGTGGTGCCCGAGACACTCGACCGCCCCTACGGGCCCTGGGAAGGGCTCCTGATCATGGCAGCGTGGACCGCCGCCGCACTGATCGCCGGCTTCATCGTCCTCAAGAAGCGCGACGCCTGAGCCCCCTGGGGGGCGGCCCGAGGGAACCAATTCCCGGCCTCGTACCCTCATAGGCCGTGTCGGGGGGCCAACGAGCCCCGAACTGCTTCCAGGGGCAAAGGATGATCGAGGCGTACGGCCTGACGAAGCGCTACGGCGCCAAGACGGCCGTCTACAACCTGTCCTTCCAGGTACGGCCGGGGGCCGTGACCGGATTCCTGGGGCCCAACGGCTCCGGGAAATCGACCACCATGCGGATGATCCTCGGGCTGGATGCGCCCACCTCGGGCCAGGTCACGGTAGGCGGGCACGCCTTCAGAGGACTCCCCAACGCACCCCGTCAGGTGGGTGCCCTGCTCGACGCGAAGGCCGTGCACGGCGGACGGAGCGCCCGCAACCATCTGCTCTCGCTCGCCCAGCTGTCCGGCATCCCCGCCCGCCGGGTCGATGAGGTGCTGTCCGTCGTCGGGCTCCAGGAGGTCGGCAAGCGCCGCTCGAAGGGCTTCTCGCTCGGCATGGGCCAACGGCTGGGTATCGCGGCGGCCCTGCTGGGCGACCCGCAGGTGCTGCTGTTCGACGAGCCGGTCAACGGGCTCGACCCCGAGGGCATCCTGTGGGTGCGCAACTTGATGAAGCAGCTCGCGAGCGAGGGCCGCACGGTGTTCGTCTCCAGCCACTTGATGAGCGAGATGGCGCAGACCGCCGACCATCTGATCGTGATCGGGCGCGGACAGCTGATGGCGGACATGTCCGTCAAGGAGTTCATCGAGCGCAACTCCGTGGGCTTCGCCCGGGTACGCACTCCCGATACCGCGCCCGAAGAGCGCGAGAAGCTGGCCTCGGCACTCGTGGAGGCGGGCGGCCAGGCACAGCCCGAGGAGGACGGCGCGCTGCGCGTCACCGGGCTCGCGCTGCCGCGCATCAGCGACCTGGCGCACGAGGCCGACGTGCGGCTGTGGGAACTCTCGCCCCACCAGGCCTCGCTGGAAGAGGCGTACATGCGGCTCACCCAGAGCTCGGTCGACTACCGCTCGACGGCCGACGCCCGCGCGGGACTCCAACAGCCGGCCCCCCAGGGAGGCATGCCCGTCCAGCCCGGCCACCCCGGCCAGCAGATACCGCCGGGCACTGGAGGACCCGGGGCGCCGGCAGGGCCCGGGATGCCCGCCGGTCCGGGTGGGCCCGGGATGCCCGCCGGTCCGGGTGGGCCCGGGATGCCCGGCGCACCCGGTGGCTGGGCTCCGCCGCAGCAGCCGGGGCCGAACCCGTACGCCGCCCAGGCCCCGGCGGATCAGGTGCCCCCGGCGCAGCAGGCAAGGGCCTTCCAGAGCCCGCCGCCCCAGGCCCCACCCGCACCCCCGTCCGCCGCACCGGCACCGCCCGCCGCACCCGCACCCGCCCCCACTTTCACCAAGCCCGAAGGCGAGGACGCCTGATGACCACCCAGCAGCACGACGGCCAGGTCCAGGCACCGGTTCCGCCGCAGCAGCAGGCCAACTGGGCGGGCGGCGGCTCATACACCTCGCCCATCCCGCTGACGCACACCCACCTCGGGCACGCCATCGCCTCGGAGTGGACGAAGATCCGCTCGGTTCGCTCGACGATGTGGACTCTGGGCGCGATGTTCGCCCTCGTCGTCGGCATCGGCCTGCTGACGGCGGTGGGGCTCAGCGGCCAGACCTACGTCGGTATGCCCCTGCTCGCCCCCGGCCTCTTCGGTCTCATGCTGGGCCAGATCTGCGTGATCACTCTCGGCGTGCTCGTCATCACCTCCGAATACGGCACGGGCATGATCCGTACGACCCTCACCGCCTGCCCCCAGCGCGGGCGGGTGCTGCTGGCCAAGGCGCTGATCTTCTTCGCGCTGGCCTTCGTGATGACCACGCTGGCCTGCACCCTGACCGCGCTGATCAACTCGGCGCTGCTCAGCGACCAGACGCGTCCCTCGTATGGGTCGGCCGAGGCCCTCGAAGGCTCCTTCGAAGGGGGGAAGATCGTCGCTGACAGCGGCGAGTGGCTGGGCGCGACGCTGGGTGCGGGCCTCTACGTGGCGCTGCTGGGGCTGCTCTCGCTCGCAGTGGGCGCCCTGCTGCGGCACTCGGCGGGCGCGATCACCACGATGATGGGCGTCGTGCTGCTGCCGCTGGTGATGGCCCTGTTCATGGTGGGCGAGGCTCTCAAGGACGTGCGCGAGACGCTCCTGGAGTACTCCCCCCTCAACGGACTCGCCTCCCTCTACCGCATTCCCATGTCGGAGGACCAGGACGCCACCGGCTGGCCGCTGCTGGGCGGGCTGGCCGCTGTCACGCTCGTGGCCCTCGTCGTGGCGTACGCGCTGCTCAACAAGCGGGACGTGTAACTCTCACCCGCCGATATGAGCCCGCCGTCAGTAGCGCGGTGCATTCCGGGACCGCTGGAGTCGGACGCTCCGGCGGTCCCGTGCGTTCCAGCAGGCACGGTGCCAGTGCCTTCGGTCATCCACATCCCCCTGGCTCGGCCAGGCCACCACATGCGGCACACCCGGCGGAATCTCCTGGTCACATCCCGGACAGCGGTAATGCTTCGTCGCCGCGCCGCCGCTTATCTGGCGGACCGACCACTCCTCCCCCCGCCAGTTCTCGGTGCGCTCCAGGCCGTAGCGCTCCCCGGCATCTCCCTCCTCCTCACCTCGCCGCGTCGCCGAAGCGAAGCGTGCGGCCTTGGCCGAATGGGCGGCACCGCCACGGGAGCGGTTACGTCGCGGGGACACTGGGGCACCTCGGGGGTCGACGGACGAAGGGCAAACGGCCGGCGGGGGCCGTGCTGTATCCAGCCTACGCACGCGGGCGCGGCGGCCCCTTGCTCATCCACAGCCGAGGGGGGATTGGCGTTCATCGGATGAATGGCATGCCGAGCCGTGCCCTTGTCACGTGTCGGACGTTATTGCTGGATGGGGCGCCGAGTCGACAAGCACGTCGGCCCGGCCCCGGAGCGGTCGCGCGGGTGGTCACAAGGGCGGTGTGGAATGCGAGTTGGAGCTTTTGTCCTAGGGGCCCAGTTCCCGGGCCAGGGGCAGGGCGAGGCACTGGAGCGGGCGGTACGCGCCGCTGAGGCGGCCGAGGAGTCCGGTCTCGACGCCGTCTGGCTGGCCGAGCACCACTTCGTGCCGTACGGAGTGTGCCCCTCGGCGGTGACCCTCGCGGCGCTGCTGCTGGGGCGCACACGGCGGATCAGCGTCGGCACGGCCGTCACCGTGCTGCCCAACGCGCACCCGGTCGCGCTCGGCGAGCAGACCGCGCTGCTCCACCTGCTCTCCAAGGGCCGCTTCACTCTCGGCATCGGCAGGGGCGGTCCGTGGGTGGATCTGGAGGTCTTCGGCGGCGGCCTCGCCGCGTTCGAAAAGGGCTTCCCCGAGGCGTTGGACCTGCTGCTGCGCTGGCTGCGCGAGGCCCGGGTGGGCGCCGACGGTGAGCGGTACCGCTTCCGCCCGGTCTCCGTGGTGCCACGCCCGGAATGTGCGCTCGACGCACCCGCCCCCGGCGGCTCCGCGGACGACGGGAGCGCCACCCCTCGCGTCGTGGTGGCCTGCACCTCCCCCGGCACGGTGCGGCTCGCCGCGGCGCGCTGTTTGCCGATGCTGCTCGGCATGCACTCCGGAGACGAGGAGAAGGCCGAGATGGCCGCCATGTGGCGGCGCGAGGCGCTGGCCGGCGGCCACGGCGCGGAGGCGGTGGACGCGGCGGCTGCCTGGCACGTGTCGGCCGGCGTCGTCCAGGTGGGCGACTCACACGGTGAGGCGCGGGAGGCCCTGACGAAGGCGATGCCCGGCTGGCTGCGCGAGGGGCTGGGCGCCCATGTGACTGTCGACGGGCGTGAGCGCCGGATGCGCGACCCCCTCGGCTACACCGAGCTGCTGTGCGAGCTGCACCCGGTGGGCGCGCCCCAGCTGTGTGCGGACCGGCTCGCGGCGACCTCGGAGCGCACCGGAATCAGCCGCTTCGCCCTGCTGGTCGAGGGCACAGGCGATCTGGACAGTACGGAGCGCAACATCCAGCGGCTGGGCGAGGAGGTCCTGCCGCTGCTCGGGTAAGGCCCGTTGCGACGGTGAGGACCCACCGTCGCAACGGCGCATAGCGGAAAAGCGCGGTCTTAGCAGTCCCGTAGCTCCGGAGACTGGTTGAGCAGTTGGCCCCTGATAGAGGTGAAGCGGGCGAGCCGCTCGTCAACCGACGGGTCGATTGGGAAAACAGCGACCCGATGGCAGTTCTGGAACGCGAGACGCACACCGAAGTGCCGCTCCAGCGCGCCCCGGATCGCATCACTCGCCAGTGCGCGAAGCAGTTGTCCTCGGTGCTGCTCATCCGGCGGCGGCGTCTGGTTGTCGGCGAACTCGCCGCCGTCCACCTTCAACTGCGCGACCAGTGAGCTGACCATCTCCCAGGCGTACGGGAGAGAAGTGCGGACGCAGTCGACAAACGCCGCCTCATCCACCTCGCCACGCTCTGCCTGATCCAGAAGCGCAGGTGGGACGTCGAGCGACATGGGTTCTCCTCTCACGGACCCGGCCCGGAGGCCGGGGTCTCTTGGGGTGATGGGACATCACCGCGTAGTCGCGCAACCCCGTACGGCAACGTCCCTCCCTCAAGGTAAGGCCCGCAGACCGCGGACAGCATGAGAATGGGAATACTCGCGCCACTGTCGAACGGGCCCATCAAGGGGCGAATCGCGCGGAGCACCGCGCGTCAAGTAGCGTGACCGACCATGCGTCTCGTCATCGCCCGCTGTTCTGTCGACTACGCCGGCAGGCTCACCGCGCACCTCCCGTCCGCCCCCCGGCTCATCCTGGTGAAGGCCGACGGATCTGTCTCCGTCCATGCCGACGACCGTGCGTACAAGCCTCTCAACTGGATGTCTCCGCCATGCACTCTCAAAGAGGGGGACGACCAGCGCTGGACGGTGGAGAACAAGGCCGGCGAGAAGCTCATCATCACGATGGAGGAGATCCTCCACGATTCCTCGCATGAACTCGGTGTCGATCCCGGGCTGATCAAGGATGGCGTGGAAGCACACCTGCAAGAGCTCCTCGCTGACCGAATGGAGACCCTGGGGGAAGGCTGGACGCTGATCCGGCGCGAGTTCCCCACCGCCATCGGACCCGTCGACATCCTGTGCCGGGACGCGGACGGCGTCACGGTCGCCATCGAGATCAAGCGGCGCGGCGAGATCGACGGCGTCGAGCAGCTCACCCGCTATCTGGAGCTGCTCAACCGCGACCCCCATCTCGCGCCGGTCAAGGGCGTGTTCGCGGCACAGGAGATCAAACCGCAGGCCCGCGTGCTGGCCACCGACCGGGGCATCGACTGCGTCACGCTCGACTACGACGCGCTGCGCGGCATCGAGGACGACAAGCTCCGGCTGTTCTGAGCCCCTCGCGCGCCTCGCGGCGCAGCACTCGTACCCTGCGGGGCCCGCGACTGGACGCCGGTCAGCCGAGGATGCCGCGGCTGTAGCCCACGGCGACCGCTGCGGCTCTGTCGTTCACGCCGAGCTTGGCGTAGAGGTGGGTGAGGTGCGTCTTGACGGTGGCCTCGCTGATGAACAGGGTGCGGGCGATCTCGCGGTTGGGCGTGCCTTTGGCCACCAGCTCAAGCACCTCGCGCTCCCGGGCACTGAGCGCCTGGCGCTCGTGCTCGGGCCGGGGGTCGCGCACCCGGTCGACCAGCCGCGAGGCCACCGCGGGTGAGAGCACCGTCCTGCCCGCCGCCACGTCCCGTACCGCCGTGAACAGCTCTTCCCGCAGGGCGTCCTTGAGCAGATAGCCGCTGGCGCCGGCCTCGATGGCCGGGAGGGTGTCGGCGTCGGTGTCGTAGGTGGTCAGTACCAGCACCTTGCAGCGAAGGCCCCGGCGGACGATCTCGGTGATGGCGGCCACTCCCCCGCCGCCCGGCATCCGCAGGTCCATCAGCACGATGTCCGGGCTCAGCTGCTCGGCCAGCTCGACCCCCCGCTCGCCGTTCCCGGCCTCACCCAGCACCTCGAAGCCGGGTTCGTCCGTGAGCATCCCGCGCAGCCCGTCCCGGACTACCGGATGGTCGTCGACGATGAGCAGGGTGATCGGCGTCCTGTCGCACAGCTGGTCAGTCATGGCGGACCAACGGTACGCGAGCCGAGACCGCTGTCCCCCCGCCCGGCTCCGTCTCGATATCGACTCTCCCCGCGAGGCGTTCGGCGCGGGAGCGCATCCCGCCGAGCCCGAATCCGCCGCCTCCCCTGGTGGGACGTGAGGGAGGACAGTGGGGATCGAACCCCCTGCCGTCGTCGCGGACATCCAGGGTGACCTCGTCTCCCATGTAGGAGAGGGTGACCCCGGCGCGGGTGGCACCGGCGTGCCGGTCGACATTGGTGAGGGCTTCTTGCGCTATGCGCAGCAAGGTGGCCTCCACCTCGCTGTGCAGCGGTTCGGGGGTGCCGGTGAGGGTGAATCCCGCGTGGACGCCCGAGGAGCGGGACCACTCGGAGGTGGTCTTCTCCAACGCCGTCGGCAGCGCGTCGTGCTCCAGCTCGCTGGGGGCGAGATTCTGCACGGAACGACGGGCCTGGGCAAGGCTCTGGCGGGCCAGCCCGGCGGCAAGGTCGATGGGGGCGCACGCCTCTGGCCCGGCCTTGCCGGAGGCGACCTGGAGCTGGGCGATGATGCCCGCCAGGCCCTGGGCGATGGTGTCGTGGATCTCGGCCGCCAGCCTGCGCCGCTCATCGCTGACCCCGGCCTCACGGGCCTGAACAAGGAGCTGGGCGTGGAGGCCGGCGTTCTCCTCCAGGGCCTGCGCCAGGCGGGAGTTGGCGCGCTCCAGCTCCGCGATGGTGGCCTCGTTGGCGCGGACGTTATCGGCCTCCTGCTCCCCCAGCCGCGCGAAGAACAGGACCAGGGCGGCGTTGAGGAGGTACAGAACACCGAACGCCGTCCAGCTCTCCATCGAGGTCGGGGGCAGCCCTCCCGCCTCGGCGCCGGCCATGGCCCCCGCATTCACCAGCAGCCCCAGCCGCACCCAGCGCTTCGGGAGCCAGTGCCCGGAGTCGAAATAGCCGAGCACCGCGTATATGGAGAAGAAGGGGTTGAGCAACGTCAGGGTGATGGCGCTCAGGGTGCGTACGCAGTAGTAGGTGACAGCCTTGGGCGAGCCGGCCCCTGGGGAAGCCCGCATTGCCCTGCCCCACCACAGATGGAGCAGAAGGGCAGCGCCCAGCAGGGAGGCTGCGGCCACGTTCTCGCCCGGCGTCATCAGCTCGGCGCTGGTGGCCACGGCCATGAGCGTGCTCAGCCCCAGCAGCCCGTAGGGCCCCCAGCGGAAGAAGCGCTCCCAGCCTTTGCGCAGGGCCTCGGCCCCCTCTTCACCTCCCATGGGCACATCCTCCCCTTTGGTCCGCATGCCTTCCACGCCCCCTGCTCCCGTCCCCAGCCCTGGGTCTACTCCCAGCGGAACCACCGCACCGCAGCGCCGGTGAGCAGCACCGCCCACAGCCCCGTCACACCCAGATGCGACCAGTCGGGCCAACTTCCGGTCGTCGCCTGATTCAGGGCCTGGGAGGCGGCGCCGAAGGGGGTGAACTCCACTATGTGCCGCAACATCTCCGGCATGGTCTGCACGGGGGTCCACACTCCGGCGGTGAACATCATCGGGAAGAAGACGAGGGTGCCGACCGTCTGGGCGATCTTCGTCGTGCGGGAGTAGGCGGTGATGGCGGCACCGAGCGCGAGGGCGGCGAATGTGGTCAGCAGGGTGGCCAGGACATATCCCGCCACCTGCCGGGGCAACGCGACGTCGAAGGCGAGCCGTCCGATGGCGAGGACGAGTGCGACGGACACCGCGCTGGCGCAGCCATGCAGGATGATCTGGGCGCTCAGCAGGCTGCCTGGTCTGGCTGGAGTGGTGCGCAGGCGGCGCAGGATGCCGCGCTCGCGGTATCCGGTCAGGACGCCGGGCATCGACTGGATCCCCGCAACGATCATGGCGAGCAAGGCCGTCACGGAGACGTAGAGGTCCACCACCCGCCGCCCACCGAGGTCCTCGGAGGCTTCGCGGAAGGACGGGATCAGCCCGAGGATCGTCAGCAGGGCCGCAGGGAAGACCACGATCCCGAAGAGGGCACCGGGCTCGCGCAGAAAGAGCCGGAACTCCACACGTTGCACGGCCCGCGCCGATGTGACAGCTGAGGAGGCGCCCTCGTCCGGGCGGGGGCGGGGCGAGCGGGCGGGGTCGGCGGAAGGGCGGGTCGTGGTCATATCAGACGTCCTGTTCGGTCAGGTCGAGGAACGCGTCGTCCAAGGTCGCGTCCATGACGCGGAGTTGGCCTGCGGTGATGCGGCGTATTGCCAGCAGGGACAGGAGTGCTTCGACCGTCTCGTCCGTGCCGTTGAGGACCGTCCTGCCGCCTTGCGCACGCACCGAACGGGCCCCCGGCAGACCGGCCAGCTCCGCGTCCTCCAGTGGCTGGGAGGGCGCGAAGGAGATGACTGTGGGGTTCGCGGTGCGGCTGATCAGCTCGGCCGGGGTGCCCTGCGCCGCGATACGGCCCCGGTCGATGACCGCCACCCGGTCACACAGCCGCTGTGCCTCCTCCATGAGGTGGGTGACCAGCACGACCGTGACCCCGGAGGCGCGGATGTCCTCGACCAGCTCCCACACATCGCGGCGGGCGCGGGGGTCGAGACCCGTCGTCAGCTCGTCCAGCACCACGGCGCGGGGGCTGCCGACGAGGGCCAGGGCGATGAACAGCCGCTGCTTCTGGCCCCCCGACAGCTTGCCGAAGCGGGCGTCGAGCCGCTCGCCGAGCCCCAGCCGCGCCGCGAGCGGTCTCCAGTCGGCCGGCCTGCGGTAGAAGGAGGCGTACAGCTGAAGGGCCTCGCGCACGGTGAGCTTGGCCTGAAGCTCGCTCTCCTGGAGCTGGGCGCCGAGGAGCTGGGTGACCTCCGCGTGGTCGGCCACGGGGTTGAGGCCTGCGACGCTGATCTGTCCCTCGTCGGGACTGCGCAGGCCCTCGACGCACTCGACCGTGGTCGTCTTCCCCGCGCCGTTCGGCCCGAGGATGCCGAAGATCTCGCCTTCCTCCACGGCGAAGCTGACGCCGTCCACGACCGCCTTGCCGCCGTACTCCTTGCGCAGCCCGCTGACTTCGATAAGTGGCATGTCACGAGCGTCGCCGAGCGGGCACCTCCCCCACATCGCCCAACCCGATCGTCCTGGCATCAACCATTCGGCGGATGCCGGAACTCCCACCCCCACCACGCACGCGGCTCAACGCTCCCCTGCACCGCCCCCGGTGCGCCTACGCGGCCACGCCCGCCACGCCGTCTTCGCACCGCATTCGCGCCGCCTACCCGCTGCCTACGCCGCCTCGTCCGGCGTTCCCTGCCCGCTCGGCACGTCCCCGCGTCGGGTGCCGCTGTCCGCGCCACCGCCGCCGCCACTCCCGCCGGCGTCACCGCCCGACGTCCCGGACGGCGGCTTCTGCGTCGTCGGGTCGTCGGTCGGCGTGGGCGTGGGGTCGGGGGAGGACGGCGGGTCATCCGGTGAGGACGGCGGGTCGTCGGGGGAAGAGGGCGGGTCGTGGGGCGAGGACGGCGGCTTGCCGGGGTCGTTCGAGGGATCCTCCGACGCGCTGGAGGAATCACGGGGCGAACTCGGCTCACGCGTGTCCGGATTGCTGCTCCCGGCCGAGGTCCGGCCCGCCCCGGGGACGCGCGAGCCGGGTCCGGCCGCGGGCTGCCCAGAGGTGCTGCCGGAGCCGTCTTCCTTGGGCGGGCGGTCGGCCGTGACCCCGTCCTCATCGTCCTCCTGGGAGGTCGAGTGGTCGGGCCGTACGGTGTCGGGCTTACCGTCCTCGGAGGCGGCGCCCAGGGTGACGATGGTGCCGAGCACGGCGGCGAGCAGGGCGCCGGCGCCCGCCGCCGCCACGTTCCGCTTGCTGCTCGTGAAGGCCGCCCAGCGCGACGGCCCTCCGTGCGCCCCACCGCGCTTCCCGGCGCCGCCGGCCGCCATACCGCCCGCCGTGCCACCTGAAGCGGCGACCAGCGTCTCGCTCTCCGGATGCCGGGCGGCAGCGGACGGCACCGAGGCCGTTACTCCGGTGGTCGCGCTGACGGGCACGCCGTCGTGGGGCGTCGGGGCCGTCCCTCCCGCGCCCCCGGGGGCGTCAGCAGCGCTGCCCGTCACCGCCCCGGACGAGTATCCGGACGACGGCAACGAGGCACCGGAGGATGCCGGACCTCCGGTCCGCGCCCCCGCCGTACCGCCCGCGAGCCGGTCGGTCACCAGCGCCAGGGCCCGGCGCCCCGCGACGATGCCGCGCTGTTCCGCGAGCGTCCCGCGCAGCGCTATGGCGGCCTCCAGCTCCGCGCGGGCCCGCTCGGGGTTGCCGGTGGTCAGCGCCAGGACGCCCAGCTCGTGGTGGAAGTACGCCTCTTCGGCGATCTCTCCGGATGCCCTGGCGGACTCCTGGCCGCAGCGCAGCGCGCGCTCCCAGGCACTCCACCGCAGCCCCGCTGCGAGCACCGGCGCCGCGGTGCGGGACAGCAGCACGGCCGCGTTGGGGTTGCCGCCGCGCTGTGCGCCCCGTATGGCGGCGAGAACGGGTGCCGACTCGATGGCGACGCGGCCCGCTGTGACCGAAGGATGGCCCGCCCACCAGGTGTAGTGCTGGGTCGCGGCGAGCGCGTAGTCCTCGGCGCCTTCGGCGTAGCCCGCCTCGGCGAGCTGCTCGGCGACTCCCGGGGCGATCCTGAAGTGGTCCCCTGCCGGGCTGATGAGGCCGTGGGCCAGCAGTTCGGGCAGGCAGTCGTCCGCCTGCTGGTCGCCGGTGAGGGCGGGCAGGTGGGTGGCGTGCGGCAGCTCGCCGCCGAGCGCGAGGGCCAGGCGGAGGGTCTGGAGCCCGGACTCCGGCAGCGCCGCGGCCAGCAGGGGCGCGAGCGCGGTGTCGTCGGTCAGCGCGGGGATGACGCCGGAGCTGCCCTGGAGGCGCAGCAGCGCTCCGGCCTGCACGAAGCGCAGCGCCAGCCCTTCGGAGCCGAACCACAGGTCGCCCGCCCAGTCCGCCTCCTGGTCGGTGAGCGGGCGGTGCACGGCGTGCTCCAGCAGCTCCAGGCAGGCGGTACGGCTCAGCCCGGCGAGGAAGAGCTCCTCGACGCGGGAGTCGGCCGCGGGTGCGGCGACGTCCGGGGTGGCGGCCAGCAGGAACGCGCATTCGGGTGTGGAGCGCAGCACCTCGTCCAGCGCGGCGCCGCCGAATTCCAGGTCGTCCACGACGACGACGGCACCCACGGTGCTCAGCGCCTGGAGCAGTTCGGCCTTGCCAGGGCGGTACAGCGGGGCGCGGTGGACGGCGGAGTACAGCTCGTACAGCAGGTCGCTGGGGGTGCGGTGGTAGCCGCTGAGGCGGACGACGCCGTCGGGGGCGAGGGCGGCGACGTCCTCGGCGACGGCATCCAGCAGGGTGCTGCGCCCGGAGCCGGCCGGGCCGGTGAGCCGTACGGAGCGGCCCCGCGAGAGGAGCCTGGTGAGCCGCTCGCGCTCCTCGTCGCGCTCCAGGAAGGGCGGGGGCGAGGGCGGCACGGGGAGAGCGTGGGCCCCGGCGGGGGCGGGGCGCTGGTCCGGGGGAAGTTTGACGGGCCGGTCGAGCTGTTCACCGGGCGGGCACGGCTCGATCTCGCTGCCGTCGACGGGGTTGACCGTCAACAGGTATTCGTCAGCGACGAGTTGCACGGCTCGTGCGCGCCCCTGGCTGCCCGGTCCGTGCTCGTAACGCTCGCTGCCTTGTGGATCCATGGTGTCGCCCCCAGAGAACGGTGCCGCGCCTCAACAGCCGGGGCGGCGCAGCTCGAGGACCATTGTCCAGGAACCGGCGGCACGCGGTGCGGGCCCGTACGTCATGGCTTTGTGAGGATTCGGACGTCGGACTTCCGGGAACCGGACGAAACAGCTCCGGCCCTTCCGCCGGGTTCCTCCGGTGCCGCGGTTCCTTCCGGCCTCCTCCGGCCGGAGGGTACCGCCGCTGATTCGATCGCGAGAATCCGGTGGAGCCGTGTGGCCATCAGCAGGCGCTGCATCTGCGGGGGCACTTCACGCAGTACGAGCCTCCTGCCACAGCGTCCGGCGCGGCGGTGTGCGCCCATGATGACACCGAGGCCCGTGGCATCCCACGAGTCCAGCTCGGCGAGGTCGAGCACGAGATCGCCGTCGCCCGAGTCGACGGCGGCGTGCAGGACCGTTCGGGCGTCCGCCGCGCTGCGGACGTCGAGACGACCTCCGACGACCAGCTCGGCGTGGTCGCCCCTGATGTGCATATGCGCTCCTGGGTTGATATCCGGTTGGTTTGTTGTCCGGTGCGTGGACCTTTACACGTTGTTGTCCCACCACAACTGACTGCGGCAGCGGCAGTGAAGTTGCCGTCCGTGTCCAGACCGATACCGACTTTCACCCTCGTGGGCGAGGACGGCGGACGGCTGGCGCGGCGGGACACCGGAGTGTCCCGCCGTGCTCGTGGTCTCGGTGCTCGTGGAACGTGGTCTCTGTGCTCGCGGAAGGTCTCAGTGCTCGTGGAAGGTCTTCTCAGTGCTCGTAGAAGCCCTGTCCGCTCTTGCGTCCCAGGTCACCCGCGTCCACCATCCGCCGCATCAGCTCGGGCGGCGCGAACTTGCCGTCCTTGGACTCGGTCCAGATGTTCTCGGCGGCGTGCAGCAGGATGTCCACGCCGGTGAGGTCGGCGGTGGCCAGCGGACCCATGGCGTGGCCGAAGCCGAGCCGGCAGGCGGTGTCGATGTCCTCGGCCGAGGCGACCCCGGACTCGTAGAGGCTGGCGGCCTCGACGACGAGCGCGGAGATGAGGCGGGTGGTGACGAAGCCGGCGACGTCACGGTTGACGACGACGCAGGTCTTGCCGACGGACTCGGCGAACTCCCGTGCGGTGGCGAGGGTTTCGTCGCTGGTCTTGTGGCCGCGCACCAGCTCGCACAGGCCCATCATGGGCACCGGCGAGAAGAAGTGCGTGCCGACGACCCGTTCGGGGTGTTCGGTGGCCGCCGCGATCTTGGTGATCGGGATCGCGGAGGTGTTGGAGGCGAGGACGGTGTGCTCGTCCACCAGCTTGTCGAGGGTGGCGAAGATCTCCCGCTTGACCTCGATCTTCTCGAAGACGGCCTCGACCACGAGGTCGGCTCCGGCCGCGGCCTCCAGGTCCGTGGTGGTGGTGATACGGGCGAGCGCGGCCTCCGCGTCGGCGGATTCCAGCTTGCCCTTGCTGACGAACTTGTCGTATGACGCCTTGATTCCGTCGGTGCCCCGGGCGAGCGCCTCGTCCGTCACATCGCGGAGGACCACGTCCCAGCCCGCCTGTGCGGAGACCTGCGCGATTCCGGAGCCCATGAGTCCGGCCCCGATGACGGCGAGCTTCTTCGCCACGTTCTTCACCCTCACTTCGTCCCACCGGGCGGTCACACCCGCCACGCGTACTCGCTGCGCGCTTCCCGGCCGTACACACCCGTGAATAACCGTCCGTTGGGCGGACATTAGCGCTTCCCGGTAGGGCGTGGGCGGGGAAGAGACACGTATCACGTCTCACATGGCGGACATCACACCGGGGGGCGCTCAGGATGTGCGTGCCGCGTCAGCCGGGCGTGGTCGCGTACTTGAGCGTTTGCCGGTGGCCGGTTTGCCGGCGACCGGCGACCCGGGGCGGCGACCGGCGCCCCTCACCAAGCTCGAAGACGTCGAGCTTGGCGAGGGCTCACGTCCTGCCTGTCCGGGTGAAGCGCTCGCGGCGACGGCGCCCGCCCCGGGCAGCGAGTCCTCGATCACGGGACGCACGCGGCCCGGCACCGCCTCGGCCGTCGGCTGGCCAGGCGCCCTTCCGTGACCGGCCCGGCGGGCTACGCTCGCCTCATGGTTAACCTCACGCGGATCTACACCCGAACCGGCGACAAGGGCTCCACGGCGCTCGGCGACATGAGCCGCACCGCCAAGACCGACTCGCGCATCGCGGCGTACGCGGACGCCAACGAGGCGAACGCCGCGATCGGGGTCGCCCTCGCGCTGGGTGACCTCGGTGAGGAGATGCGCACGGTCCTGGTGCGGGTGCAGAACGACCTGTTCGACGTGGGTGCCGACCTGTCCACACCGGTGGTCGAGGACCCGCAATACCCGCCGCTGAGGGTCGAGCAGAGCTACGTCGACAAGCTGGAGGCGGACTGCGACCGCTTCCTGGAGGACCTGGAGAAGCTGCGCTCCTTCATCCTGCCCGGCGGCACGGCCGGCGCGGCCCTGCTGCACCAGGCGTGCACGGTCGTCCGCAGGGCCGAGCGTTCCACCTGGGCCGCGCTGGAGGAGCACGGCGAGACGATGAACCCGCTGACCGCGACCTACCTCAACCGCCTCTCCGACCTGCTGTTCATCCTCGCCCGCGCCGCGAACAAGGCCGTGGGCGACGTGCTGTGGGTGCCGGGCGGCGAACGGTGAGCGCGGGACGTGCGGCGCTGCTCATCGACCTGGGCGGAGTGCTCGTCGCGGACAAACTGCCCGCCACCGCGGCCAAGTGGGCCGCCAGGCTGGGCATATCCGAGCGGGACTTCATCACGGCCGTCTACGAGGGCAACGACGACCAGGTGCTCATCGGCCGGATGAGCAACGCCGACTGGTGGGCTCTCGTACGCGAGCGCCTCGGGCTGGACGAGGCGGCCGTCGCCGAGGTGCGGGAGGACCTGGCGGGCCGGCCCGTGTGGGACGAGCAGCTGCTGGCGGCCGTGGCGGGGCTGCGGGGCAGGGCGCGCACCGCGTTCGTCAGCAACGCGTGGCCGGATGCCCGGCCCAACCTCGCGGACCGGCTGGGGGCCGCCGACGAGGCCGTGCTCTCCTGCGAGGTGGGATACGCCAAACCGGACCCGCGCATCTACACTCACACTCTGGAGCTGCTGGGCGCCACCGCCGCCGGCTCACTCTTCGTGGACGACGTCTCCGCAAACGTGGAAGCGGCGCGCGAACTGGGCATGGCGGGGCATGTACACACTGATGCCGTCGGCACCCTCGCCGCGCTCGACGCCTTCGCCTCGGGGCTTTCCGAAAACCGCTGAGCCGCCTTGCGGGGTGAGCGGGTAGATTTCGGCGCATGTCGATACCGGGGGCCCAGCCGCAGCAGCCGTACGCACAACAGCCGCCCACTTCCACGGCGATGCCCGCGTACCCCAACCCCTACGCGGGACCTCCTGCCGTCCCCGGTCCGCCCGGTCCGCCCACGCCGCCCCCCGGCCCCCCGTCGCCGCCGTCACAGGGCATGGGGCCGCGCTGGCTGTGGGCGCTCGGCGGTGCGGTGCTCGCCTCGGTCACCTGGGCGGCGACCTTGATGGCGACGGGTACGCCGGCCGACGACAAGGGATCCGGCCGGACCTCGGCCTCAGCTCCGGCCTCACACCCGGATTTCCGGGGCTACCGCTTCCACCGCAACATGTGCGAGGCGGCGGAAATCACGTCGTTCCGTGCGAAGTACGAGATATCCGAGCGGTCGGGTAGATACCCGGACGCCGGCTATTCCTCGCGGCAGAAGGGGCTGGACGTCAGCGACTGCTCGCGCACGCTCGGCAAAGCGGCACGCACTCCCGCGGTCGCGGCGCTGGCCGCTTCCGCGACCTGGCACAAACGGTCGGACCCGAGCCGGGAGTTCGCCTCCGAGCAGCGCACTTGGGAGGACCAGGACACCGGCCCCTACGACTACACGGTCACACCGGTCGGGGGTTTCGGCGACGAGGCGTATCTCGTACGGGAGAAGCGGGAATCGACGCTGGGCAGCGCGACACTGGCCGTACGCGCGGGCTGGATGACGTACGAGATGCGGTGGAGCTGGGTCGGCAGCGGACCGGACGAGAAGATCAAGCCTCCGACGCCGGCAGCCGTGGTCCGGATGCTCAAGACGGACACCCGCGCGACGCTGGCCGCGCTGAAGAAGCCGGATTCCAAGGCGCCCCCGGCCCGCGATCCCAGCGCGTGACCGGGGCCGGCTCGTGAGGAGGGTTGGCGAGTGATGGGGCCCGGCGCATGAGTGGGGCCCGGCGATGGCTCGCCGGTCAGCGCTGGATGTGCCGTTCGATCCAGGCGACAGCGAAGCGGACGAGGTCCGGCGCCTCGAACAGATGGCTTTCGGCGGCACCGACCGTGCCGCGTATGCCGATTCCCGCCGCGAGCGCCTCGCGGGCGATGGCGGTGAACGGCCACTCGCCCTCTGGCACGGGCGCCAGGGTGTAGTCGAACGCCTCGTCCTCCGTGTCGACGTCCCAGTAGCGCTGCCACACCCGTCGGCCCTCCGCGTCCAGGACGGGTACCTCGTAGCTGAGGTACCGCTTGCCGGGGGCGTTGGCCAAGGATTCGGCGTGGTGCAGCACCGTGAGGGTGTCCAGCGGTGCGCCCAGCAGCAGGACCCGGCCACCGGCGGCGACCAGCCGGCCCAGGGCGCCCTTCGGCCCGTACGGGTCGTCCCAGGGCACCTCGCCGACCAGCGCCTCGGCCCGCGTGCCGAGCGCCACGAAGCTGTCGGGGTGCCTGGTGCGCAGCGCACCGGGGGTGTGGCGCAACGCCTCGGGAAGCCGCCCGTTGTCGTGCGTGCCCTCGCTCAGCTCCGGGTCGAAGGCGGGGTGTTCGGCGCGCACCGCCTCCCGCCAGGGCTCGGGCCAGTCCACGAAGTCCACGGGCGGCGCGTCGTTCCAGCCGCTGTAGGCCAGCAGTGTGCCGCTCTCGCCGAGGGCTTCGCGGAGCGCCGCGATGACGGTGAGGGGGCCGCCGGGCACGTAACCGAGCGCCGAGAGGCGGGTGTGGAACATGACGGTGTCACCGCGGGTGAGGCCCAGCGCGGTCAATTCCCGTACGAGGCGGGAGCGGGTGACGAGTCCGTCGGAGAGGGCGAGCAGCGCCCGTTCGTCCATGCGTACGGCCTCCGGATCGGTCGGCTCGGCCAGGCTCGCCGGGTGCGACTCGGCCGGTTCCCCGGCGCGCGCCGGAGCCGGCCGGGCGCCGTGAACGGATCGTGAGCCTACGTGGCCGGACGCCGGATACGCACCGGTTTTCCCCGGTCCTTGGCAGCCGGCGCCCGCCACACCCGGGGCCCGCCACACCCGTCACCCGGCGCCCAGCGCCCAGCACCCGTCACCCAGCACCCGTCACCCGGCGCCCAGCGCCCAGCACCCGTCACCCAGCACCCGTCACCCGGCGCCCAGCGCCCAGCACCCGTCACCCAGCACCCGTCACTCGGCGCCCAGCATCCGGACACACACCGCCCGGCGGAGGAACTCGCCGCCTACCGGAGGACCTTGGCGGAGGAGGGCCGCTCGGCGGGGGGCTCGGCCGCGCTGTCCGCACCGCCCTTGGTCCGCTTCGGCCAGATCGTGTAGCTCATCGCGATGATGACGGCGATCACGCAGACACCGCCCATGCGGGTCTGCCACTCGTGCAGGGGTTCGGTCTGACCGGGGTCGCCGACGTACCAGACCGCGAGCTGGAGCAGCCCGGCGGCGATGGCGGCCCCGCCGATCGCGCGTGCCGACATCTTCCACTCGTGCCATGCGCGCGCCATTCCGTAGCGCGGGGGCTTGGCCGGGCGCGGGCCGCCGCCGAGGCGGTGGGCGGCGTGGCCGTCGGCCCACTTGATCATGTAGTGCCCGTGGGTGGCGGTGAAGCCGACGTAGACGGCGGCCATCCCGTGCTTCCAGTCCGGCTCGGCGCCGTTCTTCAGGTCGATGGCCGTCACCACGAGCAGCACGACCTCCACCAGGGGCTCGCACAGCAGCACGACGGCGCCCGTGCGGGGCATCCGCGCGAGATAGCGCAGCGCGAGCCCCCCGGCGAGCAGCACCCAGAAGGCTGCCTCGGAGATGATGATCAGCGTCACGATCATGGTGAGCGCCCCCTGGTTCTTCCGGTGTCGGTATCCGCCGCTGATCAGCGTCCGGCCTCGGTCGAGCGATGTCCGGTGCGGATCAGGCATCTACAGCGTCACCCGTGAGAGACCCCTCGCACGTCGTCGCACGTGACGATCCCCGGCGCGGCCCACTGCATCGAAGGATGCAGTCGCTCCCTCCCCCGTTCGACCGGGCGAAGGACGATCACCGCACCGGCAGCCGCCTAGTCTGACCACGTCGTACCGCCCGCCCGTTGGGCGCGAGCCGCAGGGGCACGCGCGGGTCCGGGCACGAGGATGGGGCCATGACCGCAGCCGCAGCCGTACGCGCGCTCCGCGCGTACCGCCCGCACCGCGACGACGCGCTGATCGCGCTCGCCGGTGCGGCGGGTGGCCTGCTGCTGTGGTCGTTCGGCCTCACCAGCGCCCCTGCCCTGGAGCGCGGCCCGCGCTGGCTGGTGCTGGTGCCGCTGGCGGCGATGTGCCTGGCGGCGCTCGGGCGCCGTACGTCGCAGCCGTACGCGCTGATACTCGGCATCCTGGCGGAGGTCGCCGACCTGCTGGTGGGCTCGCTGCTGGCGACGCTGGGGCTGTTCACGGACGTGCTGTACGCCGCCGTGCTCTACGGCTCGGCCCGGCTCTCACGGGTGGTGCTGCGCGGCTCGGTGGTCTTCACCATCGTCGTCTCGGCCGGTCTGCTGGCCGCCTTCCAGCGGGCCGACATGCTGCTGATCGCCGGGGCCTGCGGCGCTGTCGTCCTCTTTCCCGCCTGGACCGGTGTCATCATCCGCGATCACCGGGACGAGGCGGCCACCGAGCGGCTGCGGGCCGAACAGACCGCGCTGCTGGCCGAGATGGACCGCACCCAGGCGATCAACGCCGAGCGCTCCCGCATGGCCCGCGAGCTGCACGACGTGGTCGCCAACCACCTCTCGGCGATCGCCATCCACTCCACGGCGGCGCTCTCCTTCCAGAAGGCCGCACCGGAGACCGCAGGCGGGCCCGACGGGCCCGATGGGCTCCACCGAGCCGAAGGCCCCGACGCGACGGGCGACGCCACCAGGGAAGCGCTCGGCGTCATCCGCGAGAACAGCGTGCAGGGCCTCGCCGAGATGCGCCGTCTCATCGGTCTGCTGCGCGACGCCGAGGGCGCGGACGAGCCCGCCACCACCCCCTCCCTCGACGGCCTGGAGGCCCTCCTGGAGCGGGCCCGCGCCGCGGCGGGCGACGGCCGTACCTTCACTCTCCGGGACCGGCGCGCCAAGGCCGGCAGGCTGCCCGCACCCGTGGAGCTGGCGGCCTACCGCGTCATCCAGGAGGCGGTCACCAACGCGCTCAAGCACGCCTCACCCGGACCGGTCACCGTCGAACTCGACCGTACGGACGCGCTGTACCTGAAGGTCACCAGCCCCCTGGACCCGGCCCTCACCGGCAAGGGCGGCGACGGCGATCCCCGCGCCCCGGGAGCCGGCGCGGGGCTCATCGGCATGCGCGAACGGGTCGAACTGCTGCACGGCGAGCTGGCGGCGGGCCCCATGACGGAGTCCACGTCGCAGGCCGCGGCGGAAGCCACAACGGGCGCCGACGAGGGCCCGGCGACCGGCCCCGGCGGCAACCACCTCTGGGAGGTGCGAGCCGTACTGCCCGCCCCCGAGGAGACACCCGAGAGGATCCAGCAGCAGTGAGACCGTCCAACATCGCAGGCCATCAGCACAGGGAGGGGACCCAGTGACGGACTCCGGCGCCGAACACACCGAACGCTCCGCGGTCATCCGCGTCCTGGTCGCCGAGGACCAGCAGTCCGTACGTGCCGGTCTCGTCCTCATCCTCCGCAACGCGCCGGGAATCCAGGTCGTCGGCGAGGCGGGCGACGGCGAGGAGGCGGTGCGGCTCGCGGGCGAACTCTCCCCAGACGTCGTACTGATGGACGTCCAGATGCCCCGCCTCGACGGGGTGACCGCCACCCGCCGCATCACCGGTGACGAGCTGGCCGATGTGCTGGTGCTGACCACCTTCGACCTGGACGAGTACGTCTTCGGGGCGCTGCGTGCCGGCGCCTCGGGATTCCTGCTCAAGGACAGCGAGGCCGCCGCCGTGGTGGAGGCGGTGCGTACGGTCGCCCGGGGCGAGGGCATGATCGCCCCCGCCGTCACCCGCCGCTTGATCGCCGAGTTCGCCTCGGGTGCCCAGGGTTTCGCACGCCCGTCGGCCGAGGCGCCGCCCGGCCTCGACGACCTGACGCGCAGGGAGCGCGAGGTGCTCGGCTGCCTGGGTGAGGGACTGTCCAACGCCGATGTCGCCCGCCGCCTCAGCATGGCGGAGGCCACCGTCAAGACCCACGTCAGCAGGCTCCTCGCCAAGCTGGAGCTGCGGAGCAGGACCCAGGCCGCCGTACTGGCCCAGGAGTTGGGCATCCCAGCGCCCTGAACCACGTCCCGATCCACGCCTCCAGCGGGTCCCGATCCGTCACACCTCCAACGGGTCCCGATCCGCCACAGGCCAACTCACAATCCACCACAGACCGGCCCCTGACCAGCGGCGAACCGGGGGCCCCTGCCGCGGCCCCCTCCCCCGAGCGGACAATTGAGCGAGTCTCGTACGCCGCAGAGGGGTCTCGTACACCGCACAGGGGGAGGTCAGCCGTGTCCGGCGTGATCACCGGCTTCGCCGTCATCGCCGCCGTCATCGGCACCGGCTACGTTCTCGGCCGCTATCGCCTGCTCGGCGACAACGGCCGCGAGGTACTGACGAAGCTCGCGTTCCATGTCGCCAGCCCCGCGCTGATGTTCGAGACCCTCGCACAGGCGGACCTGTCGCTGCTGGTCTCCGCGCCGCTGGCCATCACCGCGCTGTGCACCTTCGCCATGGCCGGCCTCTACGCCGCCGTGGGCGCGCTCCGCCGCTGGCCCCTGGGGCGGACGACGGTGGGCGCGCTGTGTGCCAGCTATGTGAACGCCGGAAACCTCGGCATCCCCGTCGCCGCCTATGTGCTGGGCGACGCCTCGCTCGTCGCCCCGGTGCTGCTCTTCCAGCTGCTGCTGATGACGCCCATCGGCCTGGCCGTTCTCGACGTCTCGGCCTCCGGCGGGGGCGGCAGCGTGCTGCGCCGCGTCACCAGCCCCTTCCGCAACCCGATCGTGCTGGGCTCCCTCAGCGG
Source organism: Streptomyces sp. NBC_01775 (assembly GCF_035917675.1). NCBI lineage: Bacteria > Bacillati > Actinomycetota > Actinomycetes > Kitasatosporales > Streptomycetaceae > Streptomyces > Streptomyces sp. NBC_01775. The sequence goes on from NZ_CP109104.1 coordinate 3,024,251, forward strand.
GGTGGCCGTGGCGGCGACCGGCCGCGAATTGCCCGACCCCGTCATGGAGCCCTTCCAGCTGATCGGCGCGATGTCGGTGCCTGCGGTGCTGCTCGCCTTCGGCATATCGCTGTACGGGAGCGCGCTGCCGGGGCGCGGGAGCGACCGGGGGCCGATGCTGCTGTCCGTCGCGCTCAAGGCCGTCGGCCAGCCGGCCACCGCGTGGCTCCTGGGCACGGCCCTGTTCGGGCTGCACGGCCGGGCCCTGTTCGCGGTGGTCGTCACCGCCGCCCTGCCCTCGGCCCAGAACCTCTTCACCTACGCCAGCCGCTACAACGTGGCCACCCGCCTGGCCCGCGAGTCCATCCTGCTCTCGACGATCCTCTCGGTGCCCATGCTGGTAGTGATCGCGGCGCTGCTCGGCTGAAGGCCGGGCGGGCACAGCGCGCCAGGGACCGGTCGGAAACAACCAGGGACAGCCAGGAACAGCCAGAGATCGCCGGCCGCAGGCCGCCTCGCCTCATCAGGCCACGTTCACGCGCTGCCCGGGAGGCGCCGCCTCCAGCCAGGCCAGAAAGCCCGTCAGGGCGTCCTCGCTGAGCGCCAGCTCCACCCGCGTGTGCTCCGGCCCGACGGCGCAGGCCAGCACGATGGCGTCCGAGAGGAGCGCCTGCTCCTCCTCGCCGAGAGGCGACCTGCGCTCAAGAACGTCAATGGCCCCGCGCACAAGATGGCGGCGGGGCCTGGGGGCATAGGAGAAGACGCGGAACCACTCGATCCGGTCACCGTTGTAGCGGGCGATTCCATAGGCCCACCCTTTGCCGGAGGGCTCCTCCGCCTCCTGCTGGGACACCTCCCACCGCAGGTTGCAGTCGAACGTTCCTCCGGAGCGCTGGATGAGCCGCCTGCGTACCCCGAAGGCGAAGAGCCCCGCCAACACCAGCAGGACGACCGCGCCGCACAGCAACAGAGCGAGGACCATCTTCACCGACCTCCTCGCTTACTCCGGGACCCCGAAACCCGCGGGTCGCTCAACCGCTTCTGTATGGCGTCAGCCGCGGACGGCCCCGGAGAATTCCGGAACCACCCGCGGCTGAGTGTCGTCGTGACGCGACAGTGACGACGCGACAAACGTCAGCGAACGGCCGTCACCGCTCGCAGCCGGACATCGGCACGCAACTCCGCGTCGGCGTCCGCCTGGGACTTGGCCTGTTCCAGCGCGCGCTCCGCCCGCTCGACATCGATCTCGTCGGTCAGCTCCGCGACCTCGGCCAGCAAGGAGAGCTGGTTTTCGGCGAAGGAGATGAAACCGCCGTGCACTGCGGCGACGACGGTGCCGTCGCCGCTCTCACCTGTCGTGCGGATGGTGACGGGGCCGGACTCCAGCACACCGAGCAGCGGCTGGTGGCCGGGCATGACGCCGATATCACCCGAGGTGGTGCGCGCGACGACCAGGCTGGCCTTGCCCGACCAGACCTTACGGTCGGCGGCGACCAACTCGACGTGCAGCTCAGCCACTGTGGCTCCTCAGACTGGGATGGGGAAAGGATAAGGGGTGCGGCGCGGGGGCAGGTACTCACACCCGCCCCCGCAGCGGAGCACAGCCCGCGCACGGCCGCGCACCACGGCGCGCTGAGGCGCGCGGGTGCACGGCTGTGCGCGGAAGGGCGTCAGGAGACGCCCAGCTCCTTCGCCTTGGCCTTGAGGTCGTCAAGGCCACCGCACATGAAGAACGCCTGCTCCGGGAAGTGGTCGTACTCACCGTCGGCGATCGCGTTGAAGGCCGTGATCGACTCGTCCAGCGGGACGTCGGATCCGTCGAGGCCGGTGAACTGCTTCGCCGCGTGGGTGTTCTGCGACAGGAAGCGCTCGATACGGCGCGCACGGCTGACGGTGAGCTTGTCCTCCTCGGACAGCTCGTCGATACCGAGGATCGAGATGATGTCCTGGAGATCCTTGTACTTCTGCAGGATCCCCTTGACGCGCTCCGCGCAGTCGTAGTGCTCCTGCGAGACGAAGCGGGGGTCCAGGATCCGGGACGTCGAGTCCAGCGGGTCGACCGCCGGGTAGATGCCCTTCTCGGAGATCGGCCGGGACAGGGTCGTGGTCGCGTCGAGGTGGGCGAACACGTTGGCCGGGGCCGGGTCGGTGAGGTCGTCCGCGGGGACGTAGATCGCCTGCATCGAGGTGATCGAGTTACCGCGGGTCGAGGTGATGCGCTCCTGGAGCACACCCATCTCGTCCGCCAGGTTCGGCTGGTAGCCCACCGCGGAGGGCATGCGGCCGAGCAGGGTGGAGACCTCGGAGCCGGCCTGGGTGAAGCGGAAGATGTTGTCGATGAAGAACAGCACGTCCTGGTTCTGCACATCGCGGAAGTACTCCGCCATGGTCAGACCGGCCAGCGCGACCCGGAGACGGGTGCCCGGCGGCTCGTCCATCTGACCGAAGACCAGCGCGGTCTGCGGCAGCACGCCGGACTCGGCCATCTCCTCGATCAGGTCGTTGCCCTCACGGGTGCGCTCGCCGACACCGGCGAACACGGAAACGCCCTCGTGCAGCTTGGCCACACGCATGATCATTTCCTGGATGAGCACCGTCTTGCCGACGCCGGCGCCGCCGAACAGGCCGATCTTGCCGCCCTTGACGTACGGGGTCAGCAGGTCGACGACCTTCAGGCCGGTCTCGAACATCTCGGTCTTGGACTCGAGCTGGTCGAAGGCGGGGGCCTTGCGGTGGATGGACCACCGCTCGGTGATCTCCGACTCGGCCTCCGGCTCGTTCAGGATCTTGCCCAGGGTGTTGAACACCCGGCCCTTGGTGACGTCGCCGACCGGCACGGTGATGCTCTCGCCGGTGTCGGTCACCACGGCCTGGCGGACCAGACCGTCGGTGGGCTCCATCGAGATCGCCTTGACGAGGCCCTCGCCCAGGTGCTGCGCGACCTCCAGCGTGAGGGTCTTCTTCTTGCCCTCTTGTGCCGGGTCGGCGACCTCGACGTGCAGGGCGTTGTAGATCTCCGGCATGGCGTCGACGGGGAACTCCACGTCGACGACCGGGCCGATGACCCGGGCTACGCGGCCCGTCGCAGCGGCCGTCTCAACTGTGGTGGTCATGGTTAGCGGTCACTCCCCGCGTTAGCGTCAGCCAGCGCGCTCGCCCCACCGACGATCTCGCTGATTTCCTGGGTGATGTCGGCCTGGCGGGCCGCGTTGGCAAGCCGCGTCAGCGACTTGATCAGATCTTCGGCGTTGTCGGTCGCCGACTTCATCGCCCGGCGCGTGGCAGCGTGCTTGGAGGCCGCCGCCTGGAGCAGGGCGTTGTAGATCCGGGATTCGACATAGCGCGGCAGCAGCGCGTCCAGCACGTCCTCGGCCGACGGCTCGAAGTCGTACAGCGGCATGATCGCGGAGCCGGACTTCGCCGTCTCCACGTCCGCCTCCTGGGCGTCCTTCCCGAAGCTCAGCGGCAGCATCCGGTTGTCCACCGGGGTCTGCGTGATCATCGAGATGAACTCGGTGTAGACGATGTGCAGCTCATCCACACCGCCCTCGCCGGTCTCCGCCGTGATCGCGTCGATCAGCGGCGCGGCGACGGCCTTGGCATCCCCGTAGGTCGGGTTGTCCGTGAAGCCGGACCACGACTTCTCGACCGGCCGGCCGCGGAAGCCGTAGTAGGACACGCCCTTGGAGCCGACGATGAAGCTGACGATCTCCTTGCCCTCGTCGGTCAGCCGCTTGTTGAGCCGCTCCGCCGCCTTGATGGCGTTGGAGTTGTAGCCGCCCGCCAGACCCCGGTCGCTCGTGATGAGCAGCACGGCAGCCCGCGTGGGACGCTCCGCCTCGGTGGTCAGCGGGTGCTTGGTGTCGGAACCCTGCGCGACGGCGGTGACCGCACGGGTCAGCTCCGTCGCGTACGGCTCGGAGGCCGCCACCCTGCGCTGCGCCTTGACGATGCGCGAGGCGGCGATCATCTCCATCGCCCGGGTGATCTTCTTGGTCGCAGTGACGGACTTGATCCGCCGCTTGTAGACCCTGAGCTGGGCACCCATGCTCAGCCCTCGCCCAGGAGCTTGCCGTCCGAGGTCTCGAACTGGGTCTTGAACGCCTCGACCGCTTCACCGAGGGTCTGGACGGTGTCGTCCGACATCTTCGCGCCCTCGCGGATGCTGGTCAGCAGGCCCTGGTTCTCGCGGTGCATGTAGTCCAGCAGCTCGCGCTCGAAGCGGCGGACGTCCTCGACCGGGACATCGTCCATCTTGCCGTTGGTGCCGGACCACACGGACACGACCTGGTCCTCGGTGGCGAACGGCGCGTACTGCGACTGCTTGAGCAGCTCGACCATCCGCTTGCCGCGCTCCAGCGCGCCCTTGGAGGCGTCGTCCAGGTCGGAGCCGAAGGCGGCGAACGCCTCCAGCTCGCGGTACTGCGCCAGGTCCACCCGGAGCGAACCGGTGATCTGCCGGATCGCCCTGTGCTGGGCCGAGCCACCGACACGGGAGACGGAGATACCGACGTTCAGCGCCGGCCGCTGGCCCGCGTTGAACAGGTCCGACTCCAAGAAGCACTGGCCGTCGGTGATGGAGATGACGTTGGTCGGAATGAACGCCGACACGTCGTTCGCCTTGGTCTCGACGATCGGCAGGCCCGTCATCGAACCCTTGCCCATCTCGTCGGAGAGCTTGGCGCAGCGCTCCAGCAGCCGGGAGTGCAGGTAGAAGACGTCACCCGGGTACGCCTCACGGCCCGGCGGGCGGCGCAGCAGCAGGGAGACGGCGCGGTAGGCGTCGGCCTGCTTGGTGAGGTCGTCGAAGACGATCAGGACGTGCTGCCCCTGGTACATCCAGTGCTGGCCGATGGCCGAGCCGGTGTAGGGGGCGACGTACTTGAAGCCGGCCGGGTCGGACGCCGGGGCCGCCACGATGGTGGTGTACTCCAGCGCGCCCGCCTCCTCCAGCGCGCCGCGCACGGACGCGATGGTGGAGCCCTTCTGGCCGACGGCGACGTAGATGCAGCGGACCTGCTTGTCGGGGTCGCCGGAGCGCCAGTTGTCGCGCTGGTTGATGATCGTGTCGACGCACAGCGCGGTCTTGCCGGTCTGGCGGTCACCGATGACGAGCTGACGCTGGCCGCGGCCGATCGGGGTCATGGTGTCGACGGCCTTGTAGCCCGTCTCCATCGGCTCGTGGACCGACTTGCGCTCCATGACCGTGGGCGCCTGGAGTTCCAGGGCACGGCGGCCCTCGGTCTCGATCTCGCCGAGCCCGTCGATCGGTGCACCCAGCGGGTCGACGACACGGCCGAGGTAGCCGTCGCCGACCGGGACCGACAGGACCTCGCCGGTACGGTGCACCGGCTGGCCCTCTTCGATGCCGCTGAACTCACCGAGGACGACGGCACCGATCTCGCGCTCCTCGAGGTTGAGGGCGAGGCCGAGGGTGCCGTCCTCGAACTTCAGCAGCTCGTTCGCCATGACCGAGGGCAGCCCCTCGACCTTCGCGATGCCATCGCTGGCAGCGCTGACCGTACCGACCTCTTCGCGCGAGGCCGCGTCCGGCGTGTACGACTGGACAAAGTTCTCCAGCGCGTCCCGGATCTCATCCGGCCGGATCGTGAGCTCCGCCATCTGGGTTCCCTGCTCTCCTTGTTGGGCCCGTAAGTTCCTTCGGGCTCCGGGGGGCGTCTTCTCCCCCGTCTCCCTTGTACGGCCCAACTCGGGCCGCGTTCATGCTTGTTGAGTTGGTTTTCAGCCGGCCATGCGCCGTTGTGCGTCATCAAGACGGTCGGCGATGGAGCCGTTGATGACCTCGTCGCCCACCCGCACCGTGATGCCGCCGAGGACCTCGGGGTCCACGTCGAGGTTCAGATGAACCTGGCGGCCGTACATCGTGGCGAGTGCGTCGGCGAGGCGCTGCCGCTGGCGGTCGCTGAGCGGCACCGCCGAGGTGACGACGGCGACCGAACGATTGCGACGCTCCGCGGCGAGCCGGGTGAGGGCATCGAATCCACCCTCCAGGCTACGTCCCCGCGGCTGTGTCACAAGGCGCGTCACCAGCCGCTCCGTGGCCGGCCTGGCCCTGCCGCCCAGCAGCGTGTGCAGCAGTGCGGCCTTCGCCTCGGTCCGCGCCGTCCGGTCGGACAGCGCAGAGCGCAGTTCGGTGGAGGAGGTGACCGTCCGGGCGAACCGGAACAGCTCGTCCTCCACGTCGTCCAGCGAGCCGTCCCGCTCCGCGGCCACGAGGTCGGCGTAGTCCGCCAGCTCCTCGACGGCGTCGACCAGGTCGCGCGACGACGACCAGCGGGAGCGCACCATGCCGGCCACCAGGTCGACGGCGGGGCCGCCGACCTGCTCGCCCAGCACGCGGGTGACGAGGCCGGCCTTGGCCTCCCCGTCCCGCGCCGGGTCGGTGAGGACCCGGCGCAGCGAGACCTCGCGCTCCAGCAGCGTGGTCACGGCCGCGAGCTCGTCGGCGAGCGTGGTGGCGTCGACCGGTGTGGAGTCGGTCAGCGCGGTCAGGCTCTCGCGTGCGGCGGCAAGCGCCTCACGGCTCGCTCCGTTCATCGGGCGGCTCCGCCGGCCTCGGCCTTTTCCTCGAGCTGGTCGAGGAAGCGGTCGATGGTGCGGCTCTGCCGGGCGTGGTCCTCAAGGGACTCGCCGACGAGCTTGCCCGCCAGGTCGGTCGCGAGCTTGCCGACGTCCTGGCGCAGCGCCTGCGCGGCCTGCCTGCGGTCGGCCTCGATCTGCGAGTGACCGGCGGCGATGATCTCCTCACGCTGCCGCTGGCCCTCGGCGCGCATCTCCGCGATGAGGGCCGCACCCTGCTCCTGCGCCTCGGCACGCAGCCGCGCCGCTTCGTGGCGGGCCTCCGAGAGCTGGTCCTTGTACTGCTGGAGTACGTCGGACGCTTCCTGCTGAGCCGCCTCGGCCTTCTCGATGCCGCCCTCAATGGCTTCACGACGCTCTTCCAGCACCTTGTTGATGGTGGGGAGGAGCTTCTTCCACAGGAAGAAGAAGACGATGGCGAAAGCGATCAGGCCGATGACCAGCTCGGGAATCGGCGGGATGAGCGGGTTCTGCGGAACCTCGGTCTCCGCCATGTGTACCCAGGCGTTCACGTCAGTGCCTTCCGTCGGAATGTGAGTCAGTGCGCTCGGTGTCTCAGCTACGGAAGATGAAGCCCATGACGATGCCGATGAGGGCCAGCGCCTCACAGAAGGCGAAGCCGAGGATCTGGTTCTGACGGATCAGACCGGCGGCCTCGGGCTGACGGGCCAGGGCCTGCGTGCCGTTACCGAAGACGATGCCGACGCCGATGCCGGGGCCGATGGCCGCGAGGCCGTAACCGACGGAACCGAGGTTGCCGGTGACGCCCTTGGCCTCGGCGGCGAGGTTGACCATTTCGAGAGCAGCGGACATGCCGTTACTTCCTTCTCTGTACGGACCGGCGGGGGTTGGCCGCCGGACATCTAGGGGTGTACGGGGAGGGGTTGCTCAGTGTTCCTCGACGAGCGCGCCCTGGATGTAGGTGCAAGTCAGCAGGACGAAGACGTACGCCTGGATGACCTGGATGAACAGCTCGAAGGCGATCATCACGACCGTCATCACGAAGGAGACGGCCGAGTAGGCGATGCCGATGCCGTTGAGCATGTACCAGGTCGCGATGGTGAAGAGGACCACCAGCATGTGACCCGCGAACATGTTCGCGAAGAGCCGGACCGCGTGGGTGAAGGGGCGCACCAGCAGGTTCGAGAAGAACTCGATGGTCATGACGAGCGGGCGCACCGCACCGGGCAGCGACGGGTCGTAACCGGTGAAGTTCTTGAAGGCGCCGACGAATCCGTGGCGCTTGAAGGTGAGCCCGACCCAGAGGATGTAGACGACCAGCGCGAGACCGAGCGGAATCGAGAAGATCGACGTCACGGGGAACTGCGCGAGCGGGATGACCGACCAGAGGTTCATCACCCAGACGAAGAAGAAGAGCGCCACCACCAGGGGGACGTACTTCTCGCCTTCCTTCTTGCCGATCGTCTCGTAGACCACGCCGCGGCGGATGAAGTCGTAGCCGGCCTCACCGACCATCTGGATCTTGCCGGGCACGAGCTTGGGCTTGTTGAACGCGGCCCAGAAGAACCACACGATGGCGAGCGTGCCCACAAGAGCGAGCAGCATCGGCTTGTTGAAGTCGAATCCGGCGACGCTGAACATCGGCTCGAAGACGAACGAGTGGAGCCCTGGAGCCTCGAAGCCGCAGCCACTGAAAAGGTGGCAGTCGGTCTCAAAGGCGAGCATCTGGTCAGCACTCACCGCGGGCTCCTTCTGCATGGCGCATGAAAACGGCTACCTCGTTGTGTCGGCGCGGCGTGCTGCCACGGAACGGCACTGGTCTGGGTCTTACGAATCGGGGGCGGCGGCTGATCAGGGTGCGAGGGTGTCCGATCCGTCCCGTGTGATCCGGAACTGGTGGAAACCCCGCGGCCCCCGTCTGCTGCGCCGCAGTTGGCACCGGACGATAGCAGTTGCTCGAACGAGCGCTTATCCCGCCCCTACGTGGCCCTGGCGTCAGGGGCCTCACGAATTCGCCCCCGAGGCGGCGGCCTTTGCACCGCCGTCGGTCGCGTTCGCGGCCTTGCCGCCGTTGCCGGAGTCCGGCTCCACGTACATGATCTTCGCCTTCATATGCGCCCTGCCCTGGGCGGCAACCCATACAACGGTGCCGCCGAGCAAGGTGAGAGCGAAGGTCTGGGTGTCGAAAAGGGTCGTATCCCTGAAGACCACCAGCACGACGAAGAGCAGCAGGATCTGCGTCGTATAGAGCAGCAGGCCCATCGCCTGAAAGAGGTGAGGAAAGGATTTGGCTGTCCGCTGGAGGACGTAAAGGCCCAGGCCCATGAAGAGGATCACCACCAGCGCTCCAGCCGCCGCGCCAATCGCTCCCTTACCGCCTGCGAACACGCCGCTGAACACTGCGGCCACGACACCGGCTACGGCGGTCGGGACGGCGCAATGCAGCAGCATGCGAGCGTCGTTCGACTGCATGTGGTGTACTCCGGGGAAATCGGGGGTCGTCTGTCGTCGAGGGACGAGCGTAGCCCCGGCACTGAGGACAAACCTCCCGTCGAAGCGACCGCGAGAGTGCGGTACTTCGGTTGGTCACCGGGTTTCGTGAACGGTATCACAAACTATTTGATGAGGTCTTTACCTACATGGTGTGCCTCCTGTCACACGCACGTGTGAGGAGGCGAGCACGGGCTGACGCCAGTACTTATGTCTGGTATTGCCGGAATGCCGGGGCCACCACCCGTGTCAGCGGCGGTTGTTGATCTTTTTCGGCCGGGTGAAGCTGCGGCGGTCGCCGATGGCGGTGGCACCGTTCAGACCGGCCAGAGCGGGCTCCCGCTCGCCACCGTCCGCCCTCCCTTCCGCGCCGTCCTCGCCCTTCTCCCCGCCGTCCGCGCCCGCCGCCGCGTCCTCGTCCGCCGCGTGTTCCGGCAGCACATCACGCGCACGCCGGTACCGGGGCGGCAGCACCGCCTGGGCCCAGCGGGGCACCCGCGGCGTGAAGCGCGGCAGCAGCAGGATCACCAGCCCCGCGGCGCTGAGCAGCACGATGGCGAGCACGATGGCCAAGCTGGAGGAGCGCACCGAGAAGGCGACGGCTCCGAAGGCGATCAGCGCCGACCAGAAGTACATGATCAGCACGGCACGGCTGTGCGAGTGCCCGATCTCCAGCAGCCGGTGGTGCAGGTGCCCACGGTCCGCGGCGAACGGCGAGCGGCCGTTCCAGGTGCGCCGCACGATCGCCATCACCAGGTCCACGAACGGCACCGCGATGATCGTCAACGGCAGCAGCAGCGGCATGTAGAGGGGCACCATCGTGTGCACGGCCGACTTCTCCGAGCCGGCGTGCTCGACCAGCAGGTCCGGGTCCACCTGACCCGTGATGGAGACCGCGCCGGCGGCCAGCACCAGCCCGATCAGCATCGACCCCGAGTCACCCATGAAGATGCGCGAGGGGTGCATGTTGTGCGGCAGGAAGCCCAGGCACATGCCCATCAGCACGGCCGCGAACAGCGTCGCGGGCGCCGCCGCCTCGACGCCGTAGCCGTACCAGATGCGGTACGCGTACATGAAGAACGCCGCGGCGGCGATGCACACCATGCCCGCCGCCAGCCCGTCGAGGCCGTCCGCGAAGTTCACCGCGTTGATGGTGATCACCACCAGCGCGACGGTCAGCAGCGTGCCCTGGAGGGGGGTGAGCGAGACGTTGCCCACGCCCGGCACCGGCAGCCACAAGATGGTCAGGCCCTGGAGCACCATGACGCCGGCGGCGATCATCTGCCCGCCGAGCTTCACCAGGGCGTCGACGCCCCACTTGTCGTCCAGGACGCCGATCAGCCAGATCAGCCCGGCTCCGGAGAGCAGCGCGCGCGGTTCGTCGGAAAGGGTGAACAGCTCGCCGATGTTGGTCAGTTGCGAGGCGACGAGCAATCCGGCGCACAGCCCGCCGAACATCGCGATGCCGCCGAGCCGCGGCGTCGGCTCACGGTGCACGTCCCGGGCCCGGACGGGCGGCATCGCACCAGCGGCGATGGCGAATTTCCGCGCGGGCCCCGTCAGCAGATAGGTCACCGCAACCGTGACGCACAGCGTCAGCAGATATTCACGCACGGGCTCCCCAGGGGTTTCGCGGGCTGCTCGGACTCACACGATAGGACACGACGACCTGCTCGGTTGCTGTGCGGCGGCCCGCACAGCGGGGCACGACGGCCTGCTCAGCCGGTGTGCGGCGGCCCGCACAGCGGGAGGCGACGGCCTGCTCAGCCGGTGTGTGGCAGCCCACACGGTAGGACACGGTATTTCCTGTCTGCTGGTTCTACGTGTGCGCCGGAACGCCCGTCAAGGCGGTCACCACAGGGTCGAGCGCTCTGCTGATCTCGTCGCCGACCGTGCGGAAGTACGGGATCGGAGCGCCGTAGGGATCGTAGATCTCGTCGGCCTCCGGACTGGGCGCCAGCAGCCAGCCGCGCAGCGCGGCGGCGGCCTGGACCAAGGCGCGGGCCCGCTCCACCACATCTTCGGCGGTGCGCGCGTCGGGCAAGGTGGCTGGATCTATGGCCCGAACGAGCCGGGTGAACTCCTTCAGCGTGAAGGTGCGCAGGCCCGCCGAATGGCCCATGGAGATGACCTGCGCGCGGTGATCACGCGTAGCGGTCAGCACCAGGTCGGCCCTGATCACATGCTCGTCCAGCAGCTCGCGCCCGGTGAACCCCTCGGCGTCCGCGCCGTGTTCGAGCAGCACGGCCACCGCGTTCTCCTCCATGGGCGCGCCCTCGTGTCCCCACGTACCGGCGCTCTCCACCAGGAGTCCGCCCGTGCGGCGGTCTCCGAGCCTGTCGGCGAGGGCATGCCGCGTCAGCCGCTCGGTGATCGGCGAGCGGCACACGTTGCCTGTGGAGACGTGGAGGATACGGAACGCGCCATCGGCGCTGCTTATGCCGCCGGACTCCGCCGGGCCACGCCCTTCGGGGGCGGTCACTACGGGGCCACCTCCAGGCCCGGTACGACCTTGCGCAGCTCGTCCGCGTCGATGGCGCCCGCGCGCAGCAGGACCGGCACCTCGCTGGTGACGTCGACGATCGAGGACGGCACGGAATCGGGGGTCGGCCCGCCGTCGAGGTAGACGGCGACGGACTCGCCCAGCATCTCCTGCGCGGCGTCACAGTCCATCGGCGCCGGGTGTCCCGTCAGGTTCGCCGAGGAGACGGCCATCGGGCCGAACTCGCTGAGCAGCTCGATGGCGACCGGGTGCAGCGGCATCCGTACGGCGACCGTGCCGTGGGTCTCCCCCAGGTCCCAGGTCAGCGACGGCTGGTGGCGGGCGACGAGGGTGAGCGCGCCGGGCCAGAAGGCGTCGACCAGCTCCCAGGCCATCTCGGAGAAGTCCGTGACCAGCCCGTGCAGGGTGTTCGGGGAGCCGACCAGCACGGGAGAGGGCATGCCTCGGCCCCGGCCCTTGGCCTCCAGCAGGTCACCGACGGCGTCGGTGCTGAACGCGTCGGCGCCGATTCCGTAGACGGTGTCCGTCGGCAGCACGACGAGTTCCCCGCGCCGGACCGCCGAGGTGGCCTCGCGAAGGCCGGTCCTGCGGTCGGTCGCTTCGGTGCAGTCGTATCGCCGTGCCATTACGGCACCTCCCTGCGTGCTGTGGCAAAACGGGGCCGGTTGTTCAGGTCGGGGTGGTCCGCGGCGTCAGCCCAGCCGCGGTCCTCGGTGAAGATCCAGGGCACCTGGCCGCCCTGGGTGTCGGCGTGCTCGATGACCACGACACCGCCGGGTCGCAGCAGCCGGTGTGCCGCGCGCTCCAGGCCGCGGATGATGTCGAGGCCGTCCTCGCCGGAGAACAGCGCCATACCGGGGTCGTGGTCGCGGGCCTCGGGAGCCACATACTCCCACTCGGTGAGCGGGATGTAGGGCGGATTGGAGATCACGAGGTCGACCTGGCCGTCCAGCTCAGGGAGCGCGGTGAGCGCGTCGGCGTGGTGCAGGGTGACCCGGGAGCCCTCGACGTTCTTCCGCGCCCAGCCGTACGCTCCCTCGTCCAGCTCGACGGCGTGCACCCGCGAGCGCGGCACCTCCTGCGCGAGCGCCAGCGCGATGGCGCCCGAGCCGCTGCACAGGTCGACGATCAGCGGCTCGGCGACGTCCATGGCCCGTACCGCGTCTATCGCCCAGCCGACCACCGACTCGGTCTCCGGGCGCGGCACGAAGACACCCGCGCCGACCTGGAGTTCGAGGTAGCGGAAGAAGGCGCGCCCGGTGATGTGCTGGAGCGGTTCGCGGGCCTCGCGGCGCGCCACGGCCTCCCAGTAGCGCGCGTCGAAGTCGGCGTCGGCCACGCGGTGCAGCTCGCCGCGTCCGACGCCGTGCACGAAGGAGGCCAGCTCCTCGGCGTCGAAGCGCGGCGAGGGCACGCCGGCGTCGGCCAGCCGCTGTGTGGCCTGGGCCACCTCGGCGAGCAGCACGTTCACTCCGATCCCCCTTCCGGGGCCTGCCGGGTCACTGTGCGGCGGCCAGCTTGGCGGCCGAGTCCGCGTCGACGCACGCCTGGATGACGGGATCCAGTTCGCCGTCGAGCACCTGGTCGAGGTTGTAGGCCTTGAAGCCGACACGGTGGTCGGAGATCCGGTTCTCCGGGAAGTTGTAGGTGCGCACCCGTTCGGACCTGTCGACGGTACGGACCTGGCTGCGGCGCGCGTCGGACGCCTCGCGCTCGGCCTCCTCCTGGGCCGCGGCCAGCAGCCGGGCGCGCAGGATGCGCAGGGCCTGCTCCTTGTTCTGGAGCTGGCTCTTCTCGTTCTGGCAGGAGACGACGATCCCGGTCGGCTCGTGGGTGATGCGCACGGCGGAGTCGGTGGTGTTGACCGACTGCCCGCCGGGGCCCGAGGAACGGTAGACATCGATGCGCAGGTCGTTCGGGTTGATCTCGACATCGACGTCCTCGGCCTCGGGGAGGACGAGGACACCGGCGGCCGAGGTGTGGATGCGGCCCTGCGACTCGGTCGCGGGCACCCGCTGGACGCGGTGCACCCCGCCCTCGTACTTCAGCCGGGCCCACACGCCCTGGCCCGGCTCGGCCTGGCCGCTCCCCTTGGTCTTCACGGCGACCTGGACGTCCTTGTAGCCGCCGAGGTCGGACTCGTTGGACTCGATCAGCTCGGTCTTCCATCCGTGGCGCTCGGCGTAGCGCAGATACATCCGCAGCAGGTCGCCCGCGAACAGCGCGGACTCGTCGCCGCCCTCGCCCGCCTTGATCTCCAGGATGACGTCCTTCTCGTCGCTGGGGTCCCGGGGGACGAGCAGCAGCCGCAGCTTCTCCGTCAGCTCCTCGCGGCGGCGCTCCAGGTCTTTGACCTCGTCGGCGAACTCGGGGTCCTCACCGGCCAGTTCACGCGCGGTGCCGATGTCGTCCCCGGTCCGCTTCCACTCAAGGTAGGTGGTGATGATCGGGGTGAGCTCGGCGTAGCGCTTGTTGAGCCGGCGCGCTCCCGCCTGGTCGGCGTGGATCGCGGGGTCCGCGAGCTGCTTTTCGAGGTCGGCGTGCTCGCCGATGAGTTCCTCGACCGCCTCGAACATCGTGGCCATCCTTAGTGAAGAAGTGAGACGCCCTGACCGGAGGAGGGGCGCCGGAGCGCGGAACACCAAAAGAGCGCCGGCCGGGCTGCCCTACGAGGGGCAGCCGCGGACCGGCGCTGCGGTGTCGCTACTTCTTGGTGCCGGCGCTCTTGCCGAAGCGGGCCTCGAAGCGTGCCACACGGCCACCGGTGTCGAGGATCTTCTGCTTGCCGGTGTAGAAGGGGTGGCACGCGGAGCAGATGTCCGCGCGGATCTGGCCTTCCGACATGGTGCTACGCGTGGTGAACGAGTTGCCACAGGTGCAGCTCACCTGGGTCTCGTAGTACTCCGGGTGGATCTCGCGCTTCAAGGGTCTCTCCTAGGTTCTGGAGGGCACCGGGTCGGGAGACGGGTTGTCACCCGTGAACCGGGGCCGACGGTCCAGTTTGCCACTGGTGACCGCACCCCCCAAAACCGGGGGGAGGAGCCCGTTATTCCGGACTTCCCGGCCTTCGGCCGGGAGGTGCCCCCAGAGCAGGGGAGACCCCGATCAAGGACTTCCGGCCGCCTTGCGATCGCACGCTCCCCCACGCTCGGCTCCGCTCGCACGGGCGGTGCCCCCACGACGACGCTCCTTCCGGGCAAACATTGCCGGTCACGGCACTAGTCCCGAGCCCCTTGCGTCTTCTTCTGGCCATTCTTGTCCTTGACGACGCCCCCTATGTCGGTCTGGTCGCCCGCCGAGCCCTTGGTCGCGGACTTCGGGACCGGCTTGTCCGCCTTGAGGGCCTTCCAGACCTTCTTCGTCTTGGCTTCCAGCGGTATGACGCGGTTCGGGTCGTTGGGGTCGTAATCGACCGGCAGCGTCGTCATCTGGATGTCGTCGGACTTGATGCCCTTGAGCATCTTCGCCATTCCGGTCAGCTCGCTCACCGAGTCCAGGTCGGAGTCGGTGGTGATCGCGGAGGTGGAGGTGTCGGCCAGGTCGTAGAGCTTCTTGGGACTGCTGAAGAGGCCGATGCTGTTGACCTGGTCCATGAGCGCCTTGACGAACGCCTGCTGGAGCTGGATACGGCCCAGGTCGCTGCCGTCGCCGACACCGTGCCGGGTGCGCACCAGGCCGAGGGACTGCTCACCGTCGAGGGTGTGGGTACCCGCCTTCAGGTTGAGGTGGCTGTCCTTGTCCTTGATCGGCTTGGTCGTGGTCATCTCGACGCCGCCGAGGGTGTTGATGAGCTTCTTGAAGCCGGAGAAGTCGACCTCCAGGTAGTGGTCCATACGGACCCCGGAGATGGACTCGACGGTCTTCACGGCGCAGGCGGGCCCGCCGACCTCGTAGGCGGAGTTGAACATCGCGCGCTGTGCCGGAACCTTTTTGTTGCCGACGCTCTCGTCGCCCTGGCAGCTCGGCCGCTGGATGAGCGTGTCGCGCGGTATCGAGATGACGCTGGCCTTGTCGTGCTTCTCGTTTATGTGCACGACCATCGCCGTGTCCGAGCGGGCCCCGCCCTGGTCCTTGCCGTACTTCGCGTTGTCACCCGCGCGGCTGTCGGACCCCATGACGAGGATGTCCATCGAGCCGTTCGGGACGTCCTGGGGCCGGTTCGTGCCCAGGGCCGCGTTGATGTCTACGCCGGAGATGTTGCCGTCCAGCTTGAAGTAGACGAAGCCGAGGCTTCCGCCTCCGAGCACCACGGCACCCGCGACGGTCCAGGCGGCGGCGCGCATGGCTCGCGTGCGCCCGCTGCGTGGCTTGCGACGGCGGCCACTGGCACGTATGCCCCTGGCGCGGCGCTCGGCTGCCGTGTCGCCGTCGTTACTGTCGCCCGCCATGTCACTTCCCTCAGTCCTGCCGTTTGGCGCTGTTGTCCGGTGTGGACGCTGAATCCTCGCGGAAGGGTTGCACAACGAGTCATCAGCACGCGCGAACCACGCATCACGGGACACGGGCACTCCGACGGGGCCGCTACTCCGTACTGGTCCCGTTCTACCTGCGACGACGTACCCGCGCCTGGCGAAAACACGCGGGTTGTCCGGCCCGCCCCTCTGTGGTCAAGCTCTCAGCAGGGAAAACAGACGGCGAGGGCCGTTCCACCGTGTGTGGTGGAACGGCCCTCGCCTGACCCGTCCGGGCGACAGCCCCCCTTCGGGGGGCCTTCCGGGGGCTTGCCCTGGGGCTCTCGGCCCTCAGTCCCGGCCGTTGCCCGGAGCCGGGGTCGCCTTCTGGAGCGACTCCTCCTACCGCGCCCCTCGCAGTGCGAGGCCCCAGGGGGCCTCCCACGCTTCGGGACGCTGCTCCGGGCTCCGACCGTCGACCCTCAGTCCTGGCCGTTGCCCGGAGTCGGGGTCGTCTTCTGGATCTGGAGCAGGAACTCCGCGTTGGACTTCGTCTGCTTCATCTTGTCCAGCAGCAGCTCGATCGCCTGCTGCTGGTCCAGGGCGTGCAGGACGCGGCGGAGCTTCCAGACGATCTGGAGCTCGTCGCTGCCCATGAGGATCTCTTCCTTACGGGTACCGGAAGCGTCCACGTCGACAGCGGGGAAGATCCGCTTGTCGGAGAGCTTGCGCTCCAGCTTCAGCTCCATGTTGCCGGTGCCCTTGAACTCCTCGAAGATCACGTCGTCCATGCGGGAGCCGGTCTCCACCATGGCCGTCGCGACGATCGTCAGGGAGCCGCCGTCCTCGATGTTGCGCGCCGCGCCGAAGAACTTCTTCGGCGGGTACAGCGCCGTCGAGTCCACACCACCGGACAGGATCCGGCCCGAGGCCGGCGCCGCCAGGTTGTAGGCGCGGCCCAGACGGGTGATCGAGTCGAGCAGGACGACCACGTCGTGCCCCAGCTCCACCAGCCGCTTGGCCCGCTCGATCGCCAGCTCGGCGACCGTGGTGTGGTCCTCGGCCGGGCGGTCGAAGGTCGAGGAGATGACCTCGCCCTTGACCGACCGCTGCATGTCGGTGACCTCTTCCGGACGCTCGTCGACGAGGACGACCATCAGGTGGCACTCGGGGTTGTTGTGGGTGATCGCGTTGGCGACCGCCTGCATGATCATGGTCTTACCGGTCTTCGGCGGGGCCACGATCAGCCCGCGCTGCCCCTTGCCGATGGGCGAGACCAGGTCGATGATCCGGGTCGTCAGCTGGCCGGGCTCGGTCTCCAGCCGCAGCCGCTCCTGCGGGTACAGGGGGGTCAGCTTGGTGAACTCGGGCCGTGCCTTGCCGCCTTCGGGCGCCATGCCGTTGACCGAGTCGAGCCGCACCAGCGCGTTGAACTTCTCGCGGCGCTCGCCCTCACGCGGCTGGCGCACAGCGCCGGTGACGTGGTCGCCCTTGCGCAGGCCGTTCTTGCGGACCTGCGCCAGCGAGACGTAGACGTCGTTCGGGCCCGGCAGGTAGCCGGAGGTGCGCACGAACGCGTAGTTGTCGAGGATGTCGAGGATGCCCGCGACCGGGATCAGGACGTCGTCCTCGGCGATCTGCGGCTCGCCGCCGCCACCACCGAAGTCCTCACGGCCGCGCCGGCCGCGCCTGTCGCGGTAGCGGCCCCGACGGCCGCGGCGCCCGCCGGCACCGTCGTCCTCGAAGTCGTCCCTGCGGTTGCCGCCGCCGCCCTGGGCGTTGCCCTGGCTCTGCTGGCCGCCGCCACCGCCGCCGCCCGTGCCGCCGCCCTCGTTCTTGCGGCTGCGGTCGCGGTCGCGCTGGCGGTCGCGCTTGGACTGGCGGTCCTGCTGCTGCTTGCCGTCGGCCTGGCCGCCGCCCTTGTCGGAACGCTCGCCCTTGCCGTCGGACTTGCCGCCCTCGGACTTCGCGTCCGTGCGGCCCTCAGCCGTGTCGGCTGCGGCTTCGGCCTTGGAGTGACGCGGGCGGCCCTCCTGGGCCTTGGCCGCGTCACCCTCGTGCTGGCCGGGGATGTCGATCTGCTGGCTGTCCTGCGCGTCCTGCTGGGCCTCGCCCTCGCCGGTGCGGGCACGGGAGGTGCTGCGGCGCTTCGGCCGGGCCTCCTCGATGCTCTCGTCCGTCTTGGCGGCTGAAGTCTTGGGCTCCTTGGCGCTCTTGGCGTCCTTTGCGTCCTTGGCCTCGGCGGCCTTGGCGCCGTTCGCGCCCTTGGCGTCGCCGGAGGCGGCCTTGGTGCTCTTGGCGGACGCTGAAGTGGCGGCGGCGGAACCGGACTTGGGCTCCGCGCCCCCGCCTGCCTGGCGCTCCTTGATGACCTCGATCAATTGGCTCTTGCGCATGCGCGCTGTGCCCTTGATACCGAGGCCGGAAGCGACCTGCTGCAGCTCGGCCAGAACCATGCCCTCAAGCCCCGTGCCGGAGCGCCGACGCCTGGGTGCGGCACCGGAGGCAGTCGAGGCGGAAGCGTCCGTAGCAGCAGGCGCCGCGGCACCGTCGGCTGCGGCATCGGCGTTCACGCCCATCAGATCGGTGGTGTCGCTCACGAAGGGTCCTTCCCTGGAGCGGACGTCGGCCAGTCTGGCTCGGCGACCGGTTGTGCTGTCCGGCTAGAGTCCTGTGCTCGCGGACCTGACCGGGGCGGTGGTCCCGCCTGGATGTACGGCGGGGAGATCAGTACATGGGTTCGGCGTGAAGCGTAGACAGGGGTGTCTTTCACGTCGGCTCCGGAGCGTGTTCGGCACTGCCCGGCAGTAGTCCAAGCAGTGCGGGAAGCTCTGGGGAGAAGAGGTGGTCCCGACTGGGGCTACCAGGGGAACACTCAAGCACCGCACTCTTCGGACCGTCACACATTTCCGCGTGCGACCCACGAGACTGCGAGTGCAGACTTGAGGTTAACACTACCGGATCCAACAAACATTCCCCCTCTCGAAGACCGGCAATCGACTGTCACCGGGGCGCGCTGCCCGTGCCTCCCGGCGCGCTCCGGTCGTTTTCCGCGCCCCCGGAACGGCCTGTTCCGGAGCCGCCCCCGACCCCTGTTCCGACCCCCGTGCCGGCAGCGGCCGTACCCCCGCCACCTGCGGCGTTGAGCGGCAGCACGCTCGCTCCCACGGTGTCGAGGGCCAACGGGTTCGCGGTCCAGCCCTCGCCCGCGAGGCGGGAGACCTTGTCGGCCTCACCCTGGTTGCCGGCCAGCGCCAGCACCGTCGGTCCGGCGCCGGAAATCACCGCGGGGACCCCGTCGGCGCGCAGCCGGCTCACCAGATCGGCGCTCTCGGTCATCGCCGGGGCCCGGTATTCCTGGTGCAGCCGGTCCTCGGTGGCCGCCAGCAGCAGCTCCGGGTGGCGGGTGAGCGCCTCGACGAGGAGCGCGGCGCGGCCGGCGTTGAAGGCGGCGTCGACATGCGGCACGGTGCGCGGCAGCAGGCCCCGCGCGGTCTTGGTGAGCAGCGGTTTCGCGGGGACGAAGACCACCGGGACGAGGGATTGCGCCGGGTCCAGTCGCAGGGCACGGGCCGCGCCCGCGTCCGTCCAGGCCAGGGTGAAGCCGCCCAGCAGACAGGCCGCGACGTTGTCGGGGTGACCCTCGATCTCGGTGGCGAGCTCCAGCAGCGCGGTGTCGTCGAGCCTGGCCTCTCCCCCGGTGGTCACGGCGCGGGCCGCCATCACGCCCGCGCAGATGGCGGCGGAGGAGGAGCCCAGGCCCCGGCCGTGCGGGATGCGGTTGGCGCATACGACCTCAAGGCCGCGCGGCTGCCCGCCCAGCAGGTCGAAGGCGGTGCGCAGGGAGCGGATGAGCAGGTGGTTCTCGTCGCGGGGCAGGGTCTCGGCGCCCTCGCCCGCGATGTCGATGTGCAATCCGGCGTCGGCCACCCGGACGACCACGTCGTCGTAGAGCCCCAGGGCAAGACCCAGGGCGTCGAAGCCGGGGCCGAGGTTGGCGCTGGTGGCGGGGACGCGCACCCGGACGGCGGCGGCGCGGAACGCGGGACCGGCCATCTCTCGATGACTCTCCTTGGTTTGGTTGCGGAGCACCCCTTTGGACCGCGGCTGTGCCGGACCGGTCACCACTTCCCGCACGGTCCCAGGGTGGACGTACGAGAGCGGGGGTGAAACTCAGCCTATCGAAGGTGGGTTCACTGGCGACATAGGGCGCACAGGAGGCGCACGATGCGTGTCGTGAGCCGCCCTGTGCCCCCCTTGTCCGAACGCGCTCGCCGGACCCGGAAAGAGCAGGTCACCCGGGTGCGGCGGGAGGCCGGGACGGCGGCAGCCGAGGCGCCCGGCCGCGGCGTCAGGCCAGACCGAGGCGCTCGGCTGCGGCATCCGCGTCGACGGGGACCGTGACCGGCTGCGGGGCGCCCGCGACGGCCCAGTCGGGGTCCTTGAGGCCGTTGCCGGTCACGGTGCACACGATGCGCTGACCGGGATCGACCTTGCCCTCCTCGGCCGCCTGGATCAGACCGGCGACGGAAGCCGCCGAGGCGGGCTCCACGAAGACGCCCTCCTGCGCGGCCAACAGCCGGTAGGCGCGCAGGATCTGACGGTCGGTCACCGAGTCGATGAAGCCGCCGGACTCGTCGCGCGCCTCCTCGGCGAGCGTCCAGGAGGCCGGGTTGCCGATACGGATCGCGGTGGCGATGGTGCTCGGCTCCTTGACCGCCTCACCACGCACGATCGGCGCGGCACCGGATGCCTGGTAACCCCACATACGGGGGGTGCGGGCGGCCATCCCGTCCTGCGCGTATTCGCGGTAGCCCTTCCAGTACGCCGTGATGTTGCCCGCGTTGCCGACCGGGAGGACATGGATGTCGGGGGCTTCGCCGAGCATGTCGACGATCTCGAAGGCCGCGGTCTTCTGCCCCTCGATACGGGAGGGGTTGACCGAATTGACCAGCGCCACCGGGTACTTCTCCGACAGCCCGCGCGCGAGGCTGAGGCAGTCGTCGAAGTTGCCCTCGACCTGGAGGATCTTGGCGCCGTGCACCAGCGCCTGGCCCATCTTGCCGAGCGCGATCTTGCCCTGCGGCACGAGGACGGCGCAGACCATGCCGGCCCGTACGGCGTAGGCCGCGGCCGAGGCCGAGGTGTTGCCCGTGGAGGCGCAGATGACGGCCTGGGCGCCGTTCTCCTTGGCCTTGGTGATGGCCATCGTCATGCCCCGGTCCTTGAAGGAGCCGGTGGGGTTGGCGCCCTCGACCTTGAGGTGGACGTCGCAGCCGGTCAGCTCGCTCAGCACCTGCGCCGGGACCAGCGGGGTGCCGCCTTCACGCAGCGTGACGGGGGCCGTGTCCGCGCTCACCGGGAGGCGGTCGCGGTACTCCTCGATGATGCCGCGCCACTGGGGGCGGCCGGCGGTCCGGCCGGGCCGCGCTCCCACGTCGGGCATCTGGGACATCGGAGGTTCCATGACGGTCACTTTTCCTTGGCTCCCTTACTCACCTTTTCCGGTGCCGCTCGGTGCCGCTCACCGGTGTGCGGTCTCATTCGCCCTCGACGCGCATGATGCTCGCGACCCCGCGCACGGTGTCGAGGCCGCGCAGCGCCTCGACCGTCGCGCTGAGCGCGGCGTCGCCGGCGCGGTGGGTGACGACGACGAGCCAGGCTCCGCCGTGCGTCCCCTCCTTGCCCTTCTGGCGCACGGTGTCGATCGAGACGCCGTGCTCGGCGAAGACCGTCGCCACCTGTGCGAGGACGCCCGGCTTGTCCGCGACGTCCAGGCTGATGTGGTAACGGGTGACCACCTCGCCCATGGGGGAAACGGGCAGTTGGGCATAGGCGGACTCGCCCGGCCCCCGGCCGCCGCTGAGCTTGTTGCGGCAGGCGGCCACCAGGTCGCCCAGCACCGCCGAGGCGGTGGGAGAGCCACCCGCGCCGGGCCCGTAGAACATCAGCTGGCCCGCGGCCTCGGACTCGACGAAGACCGCGTTGTACGCCTCGCGCACGGAGGCGAGCGGGTGGCTGAGGGGGATCATCGCGGGGTGCACACGTGCGGTGACCGAGCGTCCGTCGGCGGCGCGCTCGCAGATGGCCAGCAGCTTGACGGTGCATCCCATACGCCGCGCCGAGGCGATGTCGGAGGCGGTGACGTCCGAGAGGCCCTCGCGGTGCACATCGTCCAGGCGTACGCGGGTGTGGAAGGCGATGCCCGCGAGGATGGCGGCCTTGGCGGCGGCGTCGAACCCCTCGACGTCGGCCGTCGGGTCGGCCTCCGCGTACCCGAGCGCGGTGGCCTCGTTCAGCGCCTCGCTGTACCCGGCGCCGGCGGAGTCCATGCGGTCGAGGATGAAGTTCGTGGTGCCGTTCACGATGCCCAGGACCCGGTTGACCGTGTCCCCGGCCAGGGACTCGCGCAGGGGCCGCACCAGCGGGATCGCGGCGGCTACGGCGGCCTCGTAGAAGAGGTCGGCGCCGTGTTTCTCGGCCGCCTCGTGCAAGGTGGCGCCGTCCTCGGCCAGCAGCGCCTTGTTGGCCGTCACCACGCTGGCGCCGTGTTCGAAGGCCGAGGTGATCAGGGCGCGGGCCGGCTCGATGCCGCCGATGACCTCCACGACGACGTCGATGTCCTCGCGCGCGGCGAGCGCGGCGGCGTCGGTGGTCACCAGCTGCTGGTCGATGCCCTCGCGGACCCGGTCGGGACGCCGGACGGCGACCCCGGCCAGTTCGACCGGGGCGCCGATGCGCTGTGCGAGGTCGTCGGCGTGCGTCGTCATGATGCGTGCCACCTCTGAGCCGACAACCCCACAGCCCAGCAGCGCCACCTTCAGCGGACGCGTACGCATCATCTGACCTCTTCTTCCGTCTGGCTCGTCACAGCGCGTTCTTCACAGCGTTTCGTGGTGTCAAGTCTCACTTACCGGAACGGAGATTCCACGCCTGGTCCAGTATGTGGGACATATATCTCGCTAGCCGACATCGAGTCGCAGGAGATCTTCCTCCGTCTCGCGCCGCACGATCGTCCGCGCCTGACCGTCCCTGACGGCCACGACGGGCGGGCGCAGCGCGTGGTTGTAGTTGCTGGCCATCGAACGGCAGTACGCACCGGTCGCCGGTACGGCCAGCAGGTCACCGGGGGCCAGGTCCGCGGGCAGGAAAGCGTCCCGTACGACGATGTCGCCGCTCTCGCAGTGCTTGCCGACCACGCGGCTGAGCATGGGCGGCGCCGCGGAGGCCCGCGAGACGAGAGCCACGCTGTACTCCGCGTCGTACAGCGCCGTGCGGATGTTGTCGGACATGCCGCCGTCCACGCTCACGTAGGTGCGCAGGCCCTCCAGCTCCTTGACGGTGCCGACCTCGTAGAGCGTGAAGGCCGTCGGCCCGACGATGGCGCGGCCCGGTTCGACCGACAGTCGGGGCACGGCCAGCCCGGCCGCCTCGCACTCGCGCGTGACGATGTCGCCGAGCGTCTTGGCGATCTCGTGCGGCTCACTTGGGTCGTCCTCGGGTGTATAGGCGATACCCAGACCGCCGCCGAGGTCGATCTCGGGCAGCTCGACGCCGTGCTCGTCGCGGATCTGGGTGAGCAGCCCCACCACGCGCCGCGCCGAGACCTCGAAGCCCGCCATGTCGAAGATCTGCGAGCCGATGTGCGAGTGGATGCCGATCAGCTCCAGGCTGTCCAGCATCAGCACCCGCCGCACGGCCTCCGCGGCGGGGCCTCCCCCGGCCTCCGGGTGGGAGCTGCCCCCGGCGAGCGCGAGGCCGAACTTCTGGTCCTCGTGCGCCGTCGCGATGAACTCGTGCGTATGCGCCTCGACGCCGACCGTGACCCGGATCTGCACGGGCTGCCGCCGCCCGAGCCCCTTGGCGATGTGCGCGACCTTCGCGATCTCCTGGTACGAGTCGAGCACGATGCGCCCGACCCCCGCCTCGACGGCCCGGGTGATCTCCTCGGTGGACTTGTTGTTGCCGTGCAGCGCGATGCGCTCGGCGGGCATACCGGCGGCCAGCGCGGTCGCCAGCTCGCCGCCGGAGCACACGTCGAGGTTCAGCCCTTCCTCGTGCAGCCAGCGCACGACGGCGCGGGAGAGGAAGGCCTTGCCCGCGTAGAAGACGTCGGCGCCGGGCCCGAACGCCTCGCGCCAGGCCCGGCAGCGCGCCCGGAAGTCCGTCTCGTCCAGCACATAGGCCGGGGTGCCGAACTCCTCGGCGAGCTCTCGGACGTCCAGGCCACCGACGGTGACCGGGCCCTCGTCGGTGCGCCGGACGGTCTGCGCCCATACGTGGGGGTCGAGGCCGTTGAGGTCGGCGGGCGGAGCGGTGTAGTGGCCCTCCGGGAATACGTCACCGTGACGGGGCCCGGCGGGGTGTGCTGAACGGCTCATTTCTGTTCGTGTCCCTAGATGTGTGCGGGTGCGGTGACGCCGAGCCGGGACAGGCCGCCTGCCAGCACCGCTCCGGTGGCCTCGGCGAGGGCCAGCCGGGCGCGGTGGGCGGCCCCGGGTTTCTCGTCGCCGCTGGGCAGCGGCGGACACGCGTCGTGAAAGTCGGCGAAGGCGAGCGCGACGGCATCGAGATGCCGCGCGAGCGCACCGGGCGCGGTGATGCGGGCCCGGTCGGCGAGGAGGGAGAGGAGACGGCGGGGCGCGGGGTGGGTGGCGGTGCCCGAGGAGACGGCGCATGAGGAGACGGCGCCGACCGCCGAGGCCTCGGGGCCGAAGCCGAGGCGCTCGGCACCACGGAGGAGGGAACGGGCACGGGCGTGGGCGTACTGCACGCGGAAGAGCGAGCTGGCGCGCTCGGTGCGTACGGCGAGGACGGCGGGGTCCTCGCCGGTGAGGGCGGCCCAGCGGGGGATGTCACGGGCGGGATCGTCGGCGTCGACGGTGTGCGGCGCGTGTGGCCCTTGCCGTGCCCCTGGTCCTTGGTACTGGCCCTGGCCCTGGCCCTGGTCCGGCTCCGGCTCCGGCCCCGTGACGAGGGAGCGGAGCAGGTCGGCACACGCGCCCGCGTCCAGCGTGACGTTCACGAACCCGCCCCCGACGACCTCGGCGCGCTCGATCCCCGGCTCCTGGCCGAGCCGCTCACACAGCACGACGGCCACCTCATGCGCCGGCCGCCCGGTGTGCGCGGCGACCTGGAAGGCGACGCCGGTCGCGTAGTCCCCCGCGCCCCTGCGAGGCGGCGACTCGACAACGACACGCTGGCTCTCGGGGAGGCTCTGCACCTCCCCTGCCGAGAGCGCGCGGCGCAGCGCGTGCTGAACGGTGCGCGAGAGCTGTGCGGGGGTCACAGAGCAAGCGTATGGGAGACGGGGTGGGTGCACGCGAACAGGTTTCGGCACCTGGACCAACGGGGTGCCGGGCACCCCCGGGAACCGCGTGGATACCGCGGTGCGGCAAGGGCGGTGCGGGCAGGGGAGGCGGAACGCCGTCCTACGGCTCAACGGTCTCGGAGACGGCTCCGAGGGAGTCACCGGCACTGAGGGAATCGTCGGCGCGGGCGGAATCGCCGACGTTGCGAGAATCACCGGCGCTCCGGGCGTCCCCGGCACCGCGAGGGTCGCCCGCACCGCGAGGGTCACCGGCGCTGAGCGAACCGGAGGCCCCCGCTCCGTGGCCGCCGTCCTCCCGGCGGCCTTGCAGCAGCCGCCGAACCAACCGCACCAGCTCCGCGGGCTCGAACGGCTTCGCGAGAAAGGCGTCCACCCCGTGCGACGAGCCGACTCCTCCCCCGCCCTCCAACTCGGTGCACGCGCTCACGAGCGCCAGCGGCAGATGCCGCGTACGCGGATCGGCCCGCAGCCGCTCCGCCGTCCGCAGCCCGTCCAGCCGCGGCATCATGGCGTCGAGTGTGACGACATCGGGCCGGGCGCGATGCACCACGTCCAGGCACTCGGCGCCGTCGACGGCGGTCACCACCTCGAAGCCCTCAAGCTCGAGGTTGACCCTGATCAACTGCCGGATGACCTTGCTGTCGTCGACGACAAGCACCCGGCCGGACATACCTGGCACGCTCCAAAGACTAGGCGCGCCCCTCCACCTGCGTCCGGGTTTTGCCCATTTCCGCCCCGCCCTCCCCCACCCCCACAAACCCGTTCCGGCCCACCCCCACCAAGCTGATAGTGTTCTACCCGTCGCCGCCACAGCGGCCACGCCCCCGTAGCTCAGGGGATAGAGCAACGGCCTCCGGAGCCGTGTGCGCAGGTTCGAATCCTGCCGGGGGTACTTTTCTTTAAGTGCCGAAACGCCTCGTGACCAGGTTGGATGCTGGTCCGGGGCGTTTGTCGTTGTGCAGGGGGATGCGGCTGGGAGCCGCCGTTTGTCGGTGGTCGCGGCGTATTCGCGGGATGAATCTGGGCCCGTTTTCGCAGGTCAGCCCGGCCAACGAGAAAACCCCCGGGATGGCTCCCGGGGGTCTGACTGTAGCTGCTCAGCCCTTAGCTCTCTCAGTCACTCTTATCCGCCTCTGTCTCTGACTCCGCGTCGCCGGGGCCGTCGTCCCAGAGCGCGGCAATCCGCTGGTTGGCCACCTCCTGTCGGCCGTCGAGACACTTCGCGTAGCGGGTCAACAGAACGTCCACGCTGTTGCCCGCGCGCTCCGCCACCTCGGTCGGATCGACCCCGGCGTTCAGCCAGGAGGACAGGGCCGCGTGCCGCAGGTCGTACGGCGTACCGGCCAGGGGCGAGGCGACCTGTTCCGGAGTCAGGGCCAGGGCGCGCGCTTCCTCCCAGGTACGGGAGTACGACGACGAGCCGATGACGCCGCCCCGCTCGTTGAAGAACAGCCGTCCGTCGTCAGCAGTGCCGAACTCGTCCATGTGCTGCCGGACGATGCGCACGAGTTGGGGCGGTACCGGCACCGGCCGGACTTCGTCCTCCGAACGGTTCTTGAGTCCACGGTGATCATGTACCGCACCGGTCCCGGTCCAGCGCTTCCCCACCGTGGGACGAGTTCGGTGCAGATTGAACCGTCCCCATCCCCTCTCCGGAAGTTCGCAGTCCTGGAGGCGGAGGCCGACCGCTTCCGCCGGACGCAGTCCGCCGTAGTACATGCAGGCAAAGAGCGCGACCATTCGACGGCCCCGCGCCCGCTTGTAGAGGCCCACGTATGAAAGCGCGGTCAACAGCTCCCGAGCCTGTACAGGATTGATCACGACCCGGCGGTCCACCTCCTTGGCGAGCTTCGGTGGCTTCCACTGGACCGACGCCACTGGATTCTCATTCAGCTCTCCGAGTTCGACCGCGTACCGGAGCACGTTGGACAGCACCGCGCGCTTACGGCGCACCGTCTCCGGCGCGGCCGGAGTCCCGTCCAGTTTCAGCGTGAGCGCGTTGAGAACACTCCGCATCACAGCCGGTTTCTTCAGGTCGACGAGCGGCAGCGACGCCTTGGCCACCCAGGCGAGCGCGTTACTCACCTTGGCCGGTGGTTCTTCCTTGTCCGCATTCGGCGAGTGCACGAACGCCCAGCCTCGCAGTGCCTTGCGCAACACCGCATCCGCAGGCCGACCAGGCTTCTTGCTCACGAGAACCGTGCTCACCAGCGTCAGCGTCTCGTTCATGCTGTCGCGTGAGTTGGGGGCCGCATGCGGCCACTTCATCGCGAGGTACTTCAGCGCGAACTCGTACCAGGTGAGGGAGGGAGCAGCTTCGATCAACGAGTCCGGAAGACCGGTTTCAGTGTCGAACCCCTCCCCTGCCCGAGACGCCTTCACGAGGCTGGAACGGAAGCTGTCGGCCAGCGCCTTGGTACGGAAGGTCCTGGAGAACGATTTTCCGGCTACCTTCCACCGCACCTCGTAGGAGGGTCGCTTGCTCGACTTGTTCCGTCGGATCTCCCAGATCCGTACGTCTTGCGATTTCATGCGATCTCCTCCTCTCGGTGCCGGAGCCATGCGGTGAATTCGCTGCGCCAGATGCGGATTTCACCGTTCGGCAACTTGAGAGAGGCCGGGCCACGCCCCACCTCGCGCCAGCGGTAGAAGGTGCGTCGGGAAACGCCGCCCAGTTCGGCGAGAACCTGCGGAACGGTCATCAGCTCGTCACGCGCCATATCCGTCACCGCCTCCCCGGACGGAGGCCGCGAGCAGGGCCGCCTCCGGGCTGTAGCCGCGCCCGGCATACCGCCACTGGCCGACGAGGATCGCGTCCCGGTCGTCCAGGCCGAGGGCCGCCCGCTGTTCCTGTGCGCGGTGCTCCGCGCGGGATGAGCGGAGTGCACCCAAGGTGGTGGAGTAGTGGCGGGACTTGGTTGAGAAGTGGCCCCGGTAGCCGAGCATGTGTGCCCAGCGCCGCAGCCTCAGCTCTTCGAAGGACGGCAGCGCGCCGAGCCACCAGCACGTACCGATCATGCGAAGGACGTGATCCCGTACGGGCAGCGTGGCCAGGTCCTTGCCGTGCCGGATACGCCCGTCAACAGCCCCCGCGGACTCCGCGCCCTTGGTGGCGTACTTGGCGATGTAGCCCGCGACTGCCGACGAGGAGAGACCGTCCGCCGAGTCGGCTGGCGGGACCGGGCGAACGTCCACCTGGGAGCCGAACCGCAACACGCGGGGGCCGACTACATCGGAGCCGTACGCGGCGACCCAGACGCGACCGACCGCTTCCCGTACCGCGTCCTCCAGGAGCGCCGAGGTAGCCCAAGCGGGAGGCGGCTCCCCCGGACCGTCCGGCCCGTCGAGACGGACGACGGCATGGAAGTGGACGAGGCCGCGCCGCTGGTACTCCGCCACCTTGGCGTACGAGAGGCGCGCCGCCTCCGCCAGCGCCGTACGGGCCAGCCCGGCACGCCGGGCCAGCACGCGCCGCAGCTCCAGTGTGAAGCGGTGCCACAGCTCACCTGCTTGCGCCTGCCAGAGCACGGCGCCGGCATAGTCGTAGCAGCGCGGACACAGCGGCTCCCCAAGTCGCGGATCATCCGCCGCGTGCCGGACGTGGCACCCCGCCGGGGCACCGTGCGGACAGCGCTCCCCCGCCTTTCGAGGGCGGCAGGCCAGCATCTTGCCGCCCCGCTCCCGCCGCGAGTGGACAGGGCCGAAGCCCGGAGCGGTGAGGGTGACGAACACCCGAGGGTGCCCGCTCACCGTCCCCGCGACCGCCTTACCGCCGACCAGTCCGGCCCGGATGAGCTGGTACGTGTCCGCGCGGTAGAGCTGAGCGCAGGTCGGGCAGACCGTTGCCCGGCGGTTGCCGCACGCGACCAGGAGCCGACCGCCGAGAGCTTCCGAGGTGTACGCGTGGAGCGCTGCCCCGGTGGCCGCATCCACGTACGCGGCGGAGCCGACGAGGTGGATAGGGTTTGTGCACCCGCCGAGGCGAAGGATGGTCCGGCGCCAGGCTTCGAACTCCGGCCGCCCAGCCCGCTCGACCAGGGCCGTGACTGCCTCACTTTGCACGGTCATCGGCCACCCCCGAACGCCTGCCGCATCACAGCGGCGATGGCTTCCGGCGGAGTCTTCGCGGAGAAGCGCAGACTTGGGTCCGTCAGCCAGAGCGAGGCAGCGTGCGCAGGGCAGACGCGCCGCTCAGCGCCCTCACGGTCGGCCAGGACAACCTGTTCCCGTCCCTGGCACGTCGGGTAGCCGTCTTCTTTCAGGTCGCACCAGGGACGGCGCGACGGTTTGCGCGAACGATGCGCGATGGACAAGGTAGGACTGCTCCTTTCACTGCTGACGTAGCGGATGGAGTGGGTTCCTGACGGGGTCGGGTTTGGCGACTTCGCGCCCCGTCGGGAGCCCTTTTTCGTGGAGATCACTTGGCGACTCCTCCTCTCAGAAGCTCAGTTCGCTGAGGAGCCCGCCGACGCCGTCCAGCACTGCTGTGATGACCGGCCCGGCGACGGTCTTCGCCAGGAGAAAGCCGAAGGTCGAACAGATCAGCACTTCGGCCCATCGGAAATACCGGATGCGCAGGAGAAACCAGATCAGGAGGCCGAGCAGCACCACGGCGGACATAGAAACGATCACGGTGATTCACCCCCTCTCTCTCACTCGTTCTCTTCGCCGTCGAGCCGTTCGAGTCGCACGCTGGGAACGTCGTCCGGCGAGGAACCGCCGACCGCAGCGACCAGTTCCGGCAGGTAGGGCGTCAGATGCGCCGACTCGGCCGCCACCCGCTCCGCCTCCGATTCCGAGACCAGGTGCGATCGCGCGCGGTCCCAGCCGTCGGCCGAGGCGAGCACCGCCGTACCGGCCTGTTCGGGCGTGATCGACTGCGCCGCGTGCAGGGCATCCGGATTGAGATCACCCAGCGCCATTTCCGCCGTACCGGGATCGGCCACCCGGTGGCAGACCCGCCCGCCGAGCTGAGCACGGAGGGAGGTGACGCCTGGCCCGAGGTCGGATCCGACCCGCTGCCCGGCGACCACGAGGAACACGCCGAGCGCCGCCCCCAGTTGCGCCAGCCGGATCAGCGCCGTACTCGCCGCCTGCGCTTCGTCCTTCTCGCTGCGACTCGCGACAAGGAAGAGCTCCGCCAACTCGTCCACGATCACGACGATCGGAACGGGCCGCTCGTCTTCCGGCAGTCCCCAGACGTTCCGCACCCGGGCCGCACGGCAGACGGTCATCCGGTCCAAGGTCAGATCGACCAGCGCACCGAGGAGCTTGACCGCTTGAGCGCGGTTGGTCGCCAGCGCGGACAGCCGAGGCCCGTAGAGCGAGAGTTCCATCCCGCCTTTGCAGTCGATGCCGACCAGCGCGACGGGTTGCCGAGCAAGGCCCGCGACGAGGGCATTGATCAGCGTCGATTTACCGGAGCGAGTAGCACCGACGATCAGCCAGTGCGGCACCTTCCGCAGGTCGATGACCCACTGTGCGCCGGTCTCCAGTGCCCCGACTGCGACACGCAGCAGCCGACCCGCACCGCGCTGCTTCGGCATCTGCGGCGCCTTGAGCGGATCACTGGCCGAGGCCACCACCCGAACGAGGCCCGGCTTCCAGGTCGTCACGCGGACCGCGTGCACTTCCCAGTCGTGCGCCATGGCGGGGGCCGCCTTGACGAAGTCCTCCGGCACCTGTCCCGGCAGGAGCCGGACGAGGAACCAGAAGCCGCCCCGTGTCGGCCGCATAAGCCCACGACGGGGCACACAAGGCTGAGGCGGAGGCGCACCATTCCCGACGAGCCCGGAGACGACCATCAACGCCGCCTTACGGCTGACCGCCAGCCCGCACCCGGCCATCAACGGCCGCCAAGTGCGCGCGACGCGTATGCAGGCGAGCGGAAACCCGAGGCACGCCCACCAGGCCACCGGGTAGCGGCGGCGCAGGGCCGGGCCCGCCAGAAGCAGACCCGACACCAGCACTGCGGCCACTACGAGCACCCAGCTCAGCCCAGCGGAATCCGCCGAACGTGTGGAGGCCATGAGGATCACTGTCCGGCCCCCTTCCCGGAGGCCGGCACCGACGAGCCGGAACCGGACGAAGCCGCCGGAGCGGCGAGAGGCTTGATCTCGGTGGCCCGGAACGAGACACCATGCCGCCCCTCGTTCTCCCACGGCGTGGCCACCAGGTCCCGCACCTGAACGGGCACCCCGTTCTGCACGCCCGACGGCTCCCCCGGCACGTTCACCGTGACGACATCCGCTGACCGCCCCGACATGAGGCAGAGGCCCACCTGATAGACGGTCTGGCCGGTGTCCCGGTCGACGCGAACCTGTCCGGTCTCCCGGTTGGCGATGCGGGGTGTAGGGGCTACGGCGCAGATCATCCCCGTGAACTTCGCCGTATCGATCGGTAGAGCTACCACTGTCTGAACTCCTTGTCTGTCGCATCCGAAGGCCGACCCTTCGGATTGCTTTACAACCCGTAGTACGGGTTGCGAGAGTCCAGAGTGACCACCCGTAGTACGGGTTGTCAACCGTGTTGGGATGAGAGACGCTGTGCGAGCTGACGACGAGCCCGAGAACCGGAGACCCGATGCCGAAGCAGAAGCCGCACGAGCAGCAGAAACAGCCCAAGTACCGCCAGATCGCGCACTACTTGCGTGCCGGCATCATGGACGGCACATACCCGTCAGGCCAGCCGCTGCCGTCAGAGGAGACCCTGGCAAAGCAGTTCGGCGTAACGCGCCCGACCGTGCGGCAGGGCATCGCAGAGCTACGGGCATCCGGGCTGGTGGAAGTCATGGCCGGCCGAGGCGGCTTCGTCCGCTCCCCTCACAGCCGCCCGAGCCTCACTCGCCCGCGTGGCGTACGCCGCGAGCCCGACGGCCGCTACGTCGAGGCTGATGGCATCCGCTGGAGCAACGCCGAAGAGCCCACGGCCACGCGTACGGACGCCCCGGTCGCACTCGCGGACCTACTCCGCATCCCGCCGGGCGAGCCGTTGTTCACGTATGACGTTCTTCAGACGGCCGACGGGGGCCGCCTACGCCAGCTCCACCGCACATACGTGCCGTTCTCCGTCTTGACTGGTACCAGGTACGAGGAGAAGCCTCCGCCTCCGGCGCCGGAGCTGTACGGGGCTCTTGCCAAGCTGGGGCATGAACTTCACTTCACGGAGTTCGTACGAACACGGATGCCACTGCCAGACCAGGCGGAGACGCTGCGGTTGCCCGAGGGAGTTCCCACCCTTCACCTCGTCCGTGTGACCCTGGCTTCTGGCAAGCCCCTTGCTCTAGAAGAACTGCACGTCTCTGGTAGCGACTTGGAACTCAGCTATAGATTGTAGGCGGCTTGCTAAGCTGAAGAGGCGATGCCCGGGGGCGGGAATCTCCGGGCTTGCCGCTGTGCTACCGCCTGTGAGTAGAACAGCGAACCACACCGAAAGCCTCAACGTTCTAAATACGCACGCGAGTGCGTCACACCTTGAAGGCCCGGATCACAGGCACGGGAGCTTCAGTTCTAGCGGACCGTTTCGGTCGGCGCGGGATGTCCCGCCACCGAGTTATGGAGCTCTAACTGATGCCCCCTGCTCTTGTTTTCTGGTCGTTCGCCATCATCGTGGCAACCGCTCTGGTGGCCTTCACGATCGTTGCTGTGCTCTCTCTGACAGGTGCCCAGCCAGCCGACCGCCCCGCGATCCTCCGGGCCCTTGCGGAAGTACTCCGAGCGCTCCGAGGCCAACGCCGTTAACCTATCTGGCTCAGACTTTCTCCACGTCTTCAAGGCGGCCCCCTGAAGGGGGCCGCGCGCACTGGCGGGCCGTGGCCGCCGCCCGCTCTTGTCCCCGCTCATGGCGGCCCCAGGCCGCTCAGCGCGCAGCCCCACGCAGCGGCCTTCTTGACCAACACAAGTTGGTCCACCAGGGGACCCCGCCCGTGCCCGAAAGACCACACGCGCGAGGCCAACCAGCCCAGTCCCCAAGGGCGCATCACGCCGCCAAGGACCGTGATGCGGCGCCCACGTTTTCGTCGCGGGCTGCGGATCGGACCCGCCATCGCCCGGTGATCACCTGGGGCTGCGCGGAGGCGTCTGCGAGTCAAAGATCAGAAGCTCAGAAACGTGGCCGATGACGGTGGGTGGCTGAGGGAACCACGTGCGGGTGCTTAGTCAACTGTCCCAGCGCTGTGGCTGACTTTCCCCACCTGAGGTATCAGCAGCACTCGAAGCGCGCGGCCACGTCGGGCACTGCGGGCAGGCGGGCAGCCAGCCCGATCCGCTCGCCAGCGTAAGGACCCCAGCCCTCGGTCCCACACCAAAGCCGCCTCGCCCAAACCCACGCCGCCGGCCTGTTCGTCACGCTAGGCTCTCGGGATGGCTGCTAAATCCGGGGGAAGCAGCGCTTCCCCTCCAGTTCTGATCAATTGCTCGCATTGTAATTCGGCCACCCTGGGAACCCAACGTGGCACCTATGAGCTAATGCCTCAAGGCGAGGAAGAGTTCGAGCCGACGCTCTTTTCTCTTGTCTCCTGCGACGGGTGTAGATCCGCACAGGTGGTCTCTCAAACAGGCGATTTGTTTGGAGACCGCTGGAGTTGGGGCGACTCCCGCACAGAGTGGCCGGATGATCGCGTGGCACCTCTGCATCCCAATATTCCAAAGGCGATAGCGCGTGAGATGCGCGAGGCACAAGAGTGTTTTGGCGCGAAGCTATATACGGCTACTGCTGTCATGGTGCGCCGCAGCCTTGAAGGCATGTGCGAGGACCAAGGGACGACAGAGAAGACTCTATTCAAGGCACTTCACGAGCTTCGAAATTCAGGAAAAATCGAAGGGCGCCTCTTCGACTGGACGCAAGCACTCAGAGTCATCGGGAATCAGGGTGCCCATTTCAGCAAAGAATCCGTGAGCCGTGAGGACGCAGAAGATGCTCTAGCCTTGGCGGAAGCGCTCCTGAATTACATTTATGTATTCACGGCCAAATACGAGGAATTCCAGAATAGGCGAGCAGGGAAATCCAAATAAGCGATCAGTTCGAGATTGATCGGGGCGCGACCACAGACTGCCCGAGACGCCGGACACATTAGATGCAACAGGGCTTACGTTCCGCCCCTAAAAATGACAGCGCGCATAGAATACCGGAGAGGAATCCGAGGCAGACTTTACTTGGCCTCCCATGCAGCTTGATAAACTAGCCACAAAAACTGGCAGAAGTTAGGTATTCAAGTGGATATACCCATCGAAATGTCGACCAGTTCTCCTGCAGAAGATATACTTTGGAATTCCGTTCAGTCTCCCACTCTAGACGCAATTACCAAGATAGGCAAGTACGCACAAGAAGTGGCATCCGGACTGAAAATTAGCGTTAGCGCCACAGAAAAGGAGGGCTACAAAACACTATTCAGTGCACCTTCATCTGGCAGTCACCTAGCCGCCCTTTATGCATATCAAGATCTAACCGGTCTGGGCGAACTGTATCGGCAAGTGCAATCGACCCCCCTAGTGGCACGAAAATTTCTACTTCCAGCAGACCGTGAAGAAGAGCCTCTGGACTCAGGGAAAGTTATGCTCCATGAGGTTGCTATGATTCCGATTCTTCTGGCGGACATGTACGTAGCGGAAACAGGCGACGCCAACAGCGTCGACGTTGGCCTCCTGGAGCTATTGTTCCGGGAACTTGAGAAATACTTATTCGCAGACGATCTGCGAATGGACGTGTTTGTTCCCATATTGGGGGCTGAAGTCGCCGAAGAGGCAGAGTTTGACAGCTTCTCTATTGTGCAAATAAGCGATAACCAACGGCGGCTTCTGTGTGCCACACCGCATGTAGCGCCTCACGATGCGCATAAGCTAAGTGACGCTACGCATGCATTGAATCTCAAGAATGTGCCTGCACTGGCAGGAGGCTGCGGCTCACACTTTGAAGTCGAACCGTACGGACCGACATTCGACATCGTGGATCGGTTCCTGGAGGCGGCTGCGCTGGAATTACCGGGTGCCGTCGGATGCGCACAAATGATTCTCGATCCGAATGGCTGGTTCGGCAATGTGGACACCGAAGGAAATACCAGCTCGGTCTATCTATTCAGGGATTATCCAACCCGCTTGGACACGCTTACACGCCATACCGCAGAGTTGGACCACGACATCCTTGCCCGCATTCACGATCACTTCGATAAACTATCGCGAAGTCACCCTAGCCTAGGCGTCGCCGCACGCCGTCTTAATAGCGCATGGAGTCGTGACAGTGACGAGGACTGCATAGTCGACCTATGCATAGGTTTGGAAGCGCTCCTAGGCGGCGGGTCAGGCTCTGGCGAAATTGTCCACAAGATTTCTATGCGTGCAGGCGCAATCTTGTCTCAGTCAGGGTGGGGCAGTAGCGGAGAGATTCTGAACGCCGTGAAGCATATATATGCTTACCGGTCGCGAGTTGTGCATGGAGTGCCGGGACCGCATAAGAAGCAACTACTACACCTCAACGACATGCCGATACATGCGTCTCGTTACGCACTTTCGGCCCTGCGTGCGGTTTTGCTCATAGCATTGGATGTTGAAGGATTCCATCCGGAAAAAGTAGACGCTATGTTCGTTTACGCTGCGCTTGATATGGCTGCGGATCATCTGCAAGCAAGCGATGCCTCCGCTGACTCTCCGTAGCGGATGTCCGGATGGCATTCAACCGGTGTGGTCATGGCGTTTGAGGCCGCTGATGCGGACCGGTCGCGCTGCACCTAGTCTGAGTTCCGCACCACGACCGCACCAGATCGAGCAGTAAACGCGAGGAATCACGGTGAATTGCAGCCGAGACTCCATAGGTTGGCCATTCGCTTAGGTCAGAGTTTGTAGCCGTTGCAATTGATCGCGGCTTCCCAAGCTCATAGCTCAGTAGACCGGTGGCTCGTCGTTCGGCTCGGGCTGCGGCGCTGGGGCGCCGGTCCCGGCCGACGACGAGCCACCCTTGTCACTGTCAGGCTTACTCAACAGCGGTAGCTACGCCGCAGAGGCTCCAGGAACGCCTCCAGCCCCAGGCCGGCCGCGTTCCTGCCGTGCCATCTCCGCCGTCAGCCCCGTCGTCAGCAAGTCGGCCAGGAGCCGCGCCGCTTCCGGGCGTACCGCGCCGAGGGTGACGACGCCGTCCCCGAAGACGTTCACATCTGCCTTGAGCCCGGGGAAGTCCGCTTCCAGTCCCACCGCGCGCAGCATCTCCGCGAGACCGTCTGCGCCGCGCTTCCCCTCCGCCCAACCACGCACGTAGGCCACACCTGGGGTCAGGCAGTCTGCCGATCGCGCGCATACGCCCGTGGGGTCCGTCACGTCGTCCACCTCATCTACTCTGCTCAGTCGTTCCGCTGCTGACGGCCGCTCGTTCCCGTGCCCGGTTCCTCGTACGTGCTCTCCAACGACCGCCGCAGCAGCTCCGCCAGCCTGCGCGCCGTCTCCGGCGAGATCCGGCCGAGTTCGATCAGCCCGTGCCCGAACGCGTTCAGGTCAGCGCGAAGGTACGGGAAGTCGCATTCCATCCCGGCCGCGATCAGCACGTCCCGGAGCCCGGCGACCGCGTCTCGCGCCGCGTACCACTCCTCGCTGTCGAGCGGTGACCAGCTCGCGCCATCAGGGTCGTACTCCCTATCAGTGGGCATGGGTCGCTCCACCATCTACGGAAGCGGCCGACTGCTCACGCCCGTACCGGTCCGCGCGAGCCACGACTGAGGACGCGGCGACGAACATCGCGGCCAGCGCGGCGATTCGGGGAAGCGATGCCTCCGGCCGCCGCATCGGAGCCCGAAGCCAGATGTAACGGTCTCCGGCCAGCGGCATCGGCCCCGGCACGACCACCACGGAGTTCTCACCCAGGTACCGGTACTCAGGCGCCCGATCTGCCGTCTCCTGCCGGACCATGCGATCGAATGGGCTCTTCGCCCAGGTGGGGAGGAAGAATCCGACCTGTTCGGAAGCCCGGTCTGCCATCACGGGCCCCAACGGCATTCCATGGCGCTGAAGCTGATCGAACGTCTCCAGCCCAACCCGCTGCCCGACCGCCACAACGTCGAAGTAGCGCCCGGCCGGAAGTGCGTGGGGGCTCCGGGGGTCAAGTGCCCAGTGCTCCCGGCACTCTTCCGGGTCATCCGCTGCGGAGGAGATCCACTGAACGCCCCTTCTTGTCATCATCTGCACGTCGAGTCACCTCAGTTGGTCCATGCCTCAGCCGTTTGGCCGCGTGGAACCACCTTCGATCGCACGGCCCTGAACTGGGCAGATGACGAGAGATGACGAGGGGTGACGTGCTCCCCACATCCGCGTCACCCCGGATCACCTGTCAGTGGGGGCGGGTACCTTCGCATTACGACCAGACAGCGAGGGCTCACTGTCCGTAGATTCGAAGAAGGCAGCAGGACAGTGCACGCCACCGATCAGACGGGGGAGGCGATCACGATGACAGCGAACCGGTCCTTCGGGGTCGCACTACGCGAGACCCGTATGGCCCGCGGCTGGGGCCAGCTCCGACTCGTCAGCGAGCTACGGCGGTGCGCGACGCGCCACGGGAAAACGCTGCCCTCCGATGCCAGCGTGAAGCGCCGCATCGCGAGCTGGGAAAACGACCACAGCGTGCCGGATGAGTTCTACGTGCCGCTGATCTGTGAAGCCCTGAACGTCGACCCGGCAGAGCTTGGCTTGAGTTCCGCCACGGGCCAGGATTCCGGCTTGCTGGAGACGCGCTACCCGCCGACCCCAGAGGAGGCGTTTCGAGCTGTCGGCCAGCTATGGCGCGCGGACCTCCACGGCTTCGAGCCTCTATTGCTCTCCGAAGCGTCACAGCACGCGTGGAGCGAAGCGTCGTTGCGTTGGCTGGTTGCTCCGGAACCGTCGTTCCCGTCCGCTCCCAAGACGAATGGCGTATGCGTTGGCTTGACCGACGTGGCGATGATCAAGACGACCAGCGACATGTTCGCGCAGATGGACGACCGGTTCGGCGGCGAGCACGCGCGCCAGTCCGTTGTTCAGTACCTCAGCCGGGATGTGGCGCCACTGCTCACCGGCCAGTACTCGGAATCGGTCGGCCGAGCCCTGTTCTCCACCGTCGCGGAGTCCACGCTGCTGGCCGGATGGATGTCGTACGACGCGTGTCACCACGGCCTTGCCCAGCGGTACTTCCTCCAAGCTCTCCGTCTCGCCCAGGACGGCGACGACCGCCGGCTTGCGGGAAGCATATTGTCCGCGATGAGTCATCAAGCCACCTTCCTCGGCAACTACACCGAGGGCGCAACGCTCGCACGGGCCGCCCGCATGGGCATCTCGGGGGTGGCGACGCCGACGCTGATGGCGCAGTTCCACGCGATGGAGGCGCGCGCACTTGCTCGTACAGGCGATACCCGCGCGTGCGAGATGGCTCTGAGCGAAGCCACCAAGGCGCTGGAGAGCAGCAACCGTAGCGACGAACCGGAGTGGATCACCTACTTCGACGAGGCCGAGCTGGCGGCCGAGGCCGCCCACTGCTTCCGAGACGTGAATGCTGCCCGCCGCGCCGTCGCCCACGCCGAGAACGCTATGAGCGGGAGTCACATCAGGAGCGACTTCTTCGCCACCATGGTTCTCGCGGACGCACATCTCCACGCGGGAGACGCCGAGGAGGCGTGCCGTGTAGCGCTCGATGCTCTCGACCTCGGCGAACAGCTCAAGTCGGCACGGTGCGTCAGTTATCTCCGAGAGTTCCGCAACGGCCTGAAAACGGCGGGAGACACAGCCGCCGTCCGGACGTTCCGGGAGCAAGTCAGCGAGCACCGGCTATGGGTCGCTGCGGAGAATCGACCAGAGAAGCGCTGATCAGAAAGGCTGCCAGTCGGCCCGGCTGCCTCCCGTGCGGATGGTCTCCACGCGTCGTGCAAACTCCTCCGCCGACTTGGCGCTAGTCGTCACTTGCTGTCCGAGCCACAGCGTCATCATCAGTTCGCGCACATCAGCCAGCACCGGGTACCCCGGCCAGTTCATGAGGTCGAACCCATAGTGATGGACGAAGGATTCGTACTCCGACCGTGTGTGCCAGCCGAACCGCTCGTAAAAGAGCGCGGATTGCACCAGGTCCCATTCGCGCGGAGCGAGCGCGAAGCCGTCGAGGTCGATCAGGACGGCCTGTCCCGTACGGCTGCGGAGGATGTTGCCGATGCTCGCATCACCGTGGATCAGGCCGAAGGGAAGGACGAAATCCAAGCGGTCGTACGCCTTATTCAGCTCTCCGGCGCGCTCCTCCAAGAACGATCGGTCCGCTTCGGCCACGCCGTCCAGCGCGCGCAGCGAATCCCGTACCTTGGCGAACGGATCGAAGTACGGCAGCCCCAGCGACTTCGGCTCTTCCAGCCAGTGCAGCCGCTTCAGCAGGTCCGCCAACTCGTCCAGGCGCGCGTACTCGATCTCGTCCTGAAGGTTCTCCCAGTAGGTGACGACCCGGCCACCGAGCACGGTCGGCTGCTCCACGTCGCCCAGCACCCGTGTGGCAGGAAAGTCTTCGGTCTCCAGCCAGCGAGCGACCCCGACGGCCCGCTGCATCTCCTCCAGGGCGTCAGTGTCCCGCGCGATGCGGACGATGACGGAAGCCGTCGACAGCCGGTACACCGCGTTGGAACCGAGGCGCAGCAGCTCCGCGCCCGCAGGGTCGAGCCCCGCCGAACGGCACGCCTCCCCTAGCACCGCACCTGCTGACTCTGCGGTGAACTCCTCCGGCATGCCGTGCGCCTCCCCGGTCCTAGATCACTTGCGACCGTACTACCCCTGACCACCCCCGGGGGCTCCCCCACTGTGCCCCTACAACAGGCCGCTCAGTAGCGGGTTGCGGCGTATTCGCGGCGTGAGTTGCGCGACACAAGGCGTTGCACATCGTCTGACCAGGCCCTCAGTCCCACATCGCGTCGGCCTCCGGAGCCGTGTGCGCAGGTTCGAATCCTGCCGGGGGTACTTTCCTTTAAGTGCCGAAACGCCTCGTGACCAGCCTCTTCGCTGGTGCGGGGCGTTTGTCGTGTGTGCGGGCGGAGGCGGCTGGCTGGGCGCCGCCAACAGCAGGCCGATGACAGTGATCACGCTGTAATAGCGTCATGATCTTGATGGGCCTTGATGGGCATCGGTGCAGTTCAGCTCCGCTTTTCGGCGCATCCGGCACAGTGGCCCGAGCATGACGAAAGCCCCGGATCTCTCCGAGGCTTGGGTCGGTCGCTCACTCGCCGCTCTCTCGTCCTCTGCCACTGAGGCACAAAAAACAGTCCCCGGAGTCCTCACCGTTGCCATCTACCTCAGTCGTCGCTGAAGCTCCGGTAGCGAGGGGCTTCGGGGGCCTGGCCAGAGCCTGCGGGAATCTCTTGTCGGTAGACGTCTCTACCGACGGTGCAATTCTCCGGTTTTCTGGTCTATTGCCCAGTTTCCACGCTATATGGCCTGTGTCAAGGGGTCGCCGTGCTGGTGGGCATCGGTGCAGGTCAGCGCGCTTTCCGCAGATCCGGCGTAGGGGCCCGAGCATGGCGAAAGGCCCGGATCTCTCCGGGGCTTGGGTCAGTCGCTCACTCGCCGCTCACTGGCCGCTCACTCGCCCTCTGCCGCTTCCTCCTCTTCCCAGACCCGTCATGATCCGTTCGTTCATCTCGGCTTCCTGGCCGTCGCCCCACTTGGCGTAGATCTTGAGCAGCACCTCCACCGAGTGACCGGCCCGCCTGGCGACGTCCGGCGTCGGGACGCCGGAGGTGAGTCACTGGGACACACAGGCATGGCGAAGGCCGTACGGCTTGGCCGCCAAGACCGCGGAGGTCTGTTCGGGCCGAAGTCCCATTCCGCGGGCTCGTCCATACGCGATAAAGACGGCAGCACCGCCGTGACCATCCGTACCCAGCACGCCGCAGTGCTGGCCGACGCCTATGCGACCGACCCCCACCGATTCCGCCGGCCCTCGCCCCCGCCCCACCTGCCCAAAGCAGCCTGGATCAACGAACCCACGGAGGAGGAAAACCAGGAAGAACCAGCAGCCTGACCCGTCTCACCAGATTTGACAGGCTCCGCGCCGTCACGCCGGGTACAAAGAGCTCCGTCAATGGGCGACAGCCACGCATTGCGTCACACGATCGAAGTATGATCACCCCTTCGACTGACAGTGCTTCCTTCAACACGCGCTGATCCAGGAGTCGTTGTGCGGCTCTCCGGCCTGATGGGCCCCGTGGTGCCGCTGGCCGGGTCGGTCCTGCGGCAGCAGAAAGGAAACCACGGTGTCCGACGAAGGACGGCTGATCGCCGGCCGGTACCGCATCCTTGACCGGATCGGCCGAGGCGGCATGGGCACCGTCTGGCGCGCCCACGACCAGCTCCTCACCCGCCAGGTCGCCGTCAAAAGGCTCCATCCCCAGCCGCACCTGGAAGACGACGAACTCGCCACCCGCTTCGAGCGAGCCCGGCGCGAGGCCCGCAGCGCCGCTCTGATCAGCCACCCCAATGTCGTTGTCGTCCACGACGTCGTGGACGACGAGGGCCTGCCCGCCATCGTCATGGAGTACGTGCCCGCGACCACCCTCGGTGACCTGATCGAGGCGCACGGCCCGGTCCCGCTCGAAGAGGTCGCCAGGATCGGCCGTGGTGTGATCGCCGCGTTGCGGGCGGCTCACCGGGCCGGGATCCTGCACCGGGACGTGAAGCCGGCCAATGTGCTGCTCTCCGAGGACGGCCGGGTGGTCCTCACCGACTTCGGCATCGCCCGGGCCTCCGACTCCTCGACTCTCACCCGTACCGGCAATCTGGTGGGGTCGATCGACTTCATCGCCCCCGAGCGCCTCATGGGCGCCAAGCCCGCCCCGGAGGCCGACCTGTGGGCGCTGGGCGCCATGCTTTTCCAGGCGGTGGACGGCCGCTCACCGTTCCTGCGGGACACGCTGACACAGACGATGTACGCCATCACCATGGAGCCGGTCCCCGATGTCCGGGGCGCCGGGCCGCTCACCCCGCTGATCCAGGGTCTGCTCGCCAGTAACCCGGCCGAGCGACTTTCGGCCGAGGACGCCCAGCGACTACTGCGGATGCCGGCCGCCGAAATGAGCTCGATCGTCACTCCGCCCGCCGCCCGCGCGGCGGGCGGCGACAACCCGACTCCGACTCCGGCTCCAGCTCCAGCTCCGACTCCGACTCCAGCTCCAGCTCCAGCTCCAGCTCCAGCTCCAGCTCCAGCTCCAGCTCCAGCAGCGGAGCCGGCAGCGGAGCCGGAGCCGAGGCCGGAATCGGGGCACGGAACGCATGAGGCAGCCGCTGCCGGGGCCGCCGGGAAAGGCCCGCAGCCCTCTTCGACCAGCCCACAGGCACAGCGGCCCCCGGCCCGTTCGAGGAAGCTGGTCGTGCTGGTCGCAGCGGTCGCCACGGCGATACTGATTTCGATCGCACTGCTGATCCCCACGACGACGGAGAAGAACAGCACCGTCTCCACGGCGTCGAACGCCCCGATTGTTCCCAACGACACCACCACGCCGCAGTCCCCGGGCACATCCGTGACACCCTCTCCCAGCTCCTCCGCGAGTTCCGGCGCCACGTCGCGGGCGGCGTCCAAGCCCTCGCAAGAGGACGCCGAGCCGGAATCCGGGGGCAAGAACGCGTCCACGAAGAGCGAATCCGGCACATCGGCCGCCCCGGCCGGCCGTGCGCTGACGGTCGCCGCCTCGCGGAAGTGCCTGAGCAGCGGCGACGGGACCGAGGGGACGCAGCTGTTCCAAGCCGCGTGCGACGGCTCCGCGGCCCAGCGATGGCGGACCGGAGCGAATGGGACGCTCAGGTCATCGGGGAAATGCATGACCGTGGCCGGAGGGGCGACCGACGACCGCACCGAGATCCAGCTGTCCGGCTGCGACGGCACCGCCGGCCAACGATTCCACCTCGCCGGTACGGAACTGAGGGCTGATCAGTCGCGGAAATGCGTCGACATTCTTGGGGGCGCGAGCGGAACGGTGGCGGTCCTCTGGGAATGCAACGGGAGGGACAACCAGATCTGGACGCTTCGATGACCGCGCGGTCCACGGGGGCACACCGGGTGCGACACCCAATTCATGCCGTCAGCCACGGCCACCACCGTCCCGGCCGCCGACATCAGCGCCCTGCCCGGCATCCACGCCCGGCTCAAGCGGCGCCGCCTGCTGCCCGCCACGCAACGGCGGGTCCGGGGGTGGCAGGAATGCTGCGCACGTGGTGCTGGTGAACGCCCTGCGTAGGTGTCACATATATGCCTGGATATCGAGCTGCACGTTTTCGAAGTTTCCTTCGGCCAGGTCCCGGGGGTGGATCAGCCAGGATGCGGCGCAGCTGAGGGGAGTGTCCACGAACTGGTAGTCCGCGTGTGCCAGCATGATGACTGCTTCGTCATCGGTGACGGGCCAGGGGGCGGGGTCGTGATGTATCACGGATGGGTATCCGCCCAGGGTGAGTTCGCCGACTCTCCGGAGCACAGGGCAGACCATTGAGCTGCTCGCCGAGATCGATGCCGAGGTGACCCGGCTGTAGGCCGCCGAGGTGGTGATCGTCAGCCGGCGGTTCGTGGCGAAGGAGTCCGTGCCAGACGCGTGCCAGGTCCTGTAGGAGACACGGGGAACACCGAGCGGCAGGCGAGTTGTCTTCGGACAGCGAAACGGCTCCGCGCAGTTCAAGCAGTCAACAAGCCGCAGGGCACCCGAGCTTCCCAAGCTGAGAGCCCGAGTTGCTGAGCGACGCGCGTGGCAACGACGAGCCCGTCGCTCAGTTCCCGTCACCCCGCTCCAACACGAACCCCCGGGTCAGAGGACCCGGGAATTGGCAACCTGATCAGGATCATTCGGTGCCGGCTTCGGCCTTGTACAACATATGGGCCAACAGCAGGGCGCCTCCGGTCGCCGCCCCTGCCGCTCCCGCGGCAAG
Organism: Streptomyces sp. NBC_01775; assembly: GCF_035917675.1. Classification (NCBI taxonomy): domain Bacteria; kingdom Bacillati; phylum Actinomycetota; class Actinomycetes; order Kitasatosporales; family Streptomycetaceae; genus Streptomyces; species Streptomyces sp. NBC_01775. The sequence goes on from NZ_CP109104.1 coordinate 3,068,390, forward strand.
AAAACCGCGAGAGGAACGCCAGGACAGCACCGACCACCGGGACTGCGCGGAAAACAACGATCCTGTACTCAGCCACGATCCGGTTGAGATCAGCGACAGTGAGGAACCGATCGAGCCGACCGACAGGGCACTTCCGATCGAGCCTACCGACAAGGCCGAACCGACGGACCCCACGGACAGCACCGATCCCACTGAGCCGATCGACAACACGGAGTCCTGTGACCACAACGACAGCACTGAGCCAGAGGGGGCACGACGGACCGGCCGTACGGACAGTTTTGTCATGAGGCCATCTTGCCCGCTGGTCGCTCTGTCCCGGGAGATTGTGGACGGATGACGCGGGTCTCGGGTGAGGACCTTCCGGCAGCCGGCTCGCTGCGCGGCCCAGTCGGGACAGCTCCCCTTGGAAGCAAGGTGTCTACGACAACGCCCTGGCACCCCCAAGCGGTGTCAGGACTGCGGGCTGGAAGCCTTCGCTTCAGAACAGGACGGGTACGGCTACCGTGCGGTGAACACCGTGCCTCGGCCTGCCTGACACCCATACCTGGCCTCAACGACGGCGCACCGCCGCGGCCCTCCGCAACTCGCTGCGCCTTCACATCCTCCAGCGCGGCATGCAGCGAGGCCCCCTTCATCGAACTCCTCATCCGTTTTCGATACACGGCCTAAAGCGGTGCCCAGGGGGGATTGGGCAGGGTGCACCGGAGCCAGCGGGCGAGCTCGGTGAAATCCTCGTCGGTAAGGGCCTCATCCGGGTCAACGCGGTACAGCAGCGACTGTCCTTCGTGCTGCGCGGAAACCCAGAGGCGGTCCATGGCACTGATCTCGTCATCGACCCAAATGAACGAGCGGTGGCCGGCCCACTCGACAATATGGCGAGTCTTCCAGTGCAATCCGCCTGGACCCTCGTCGGCGAGCTCCTCCGGCCACCTGACCACAGGCAGCGGCGGCAGCCCGATCCGCGGGGCGATCACCTCATTCGCCTCGTCCATCCATGTCGAGGCCCACACCAAATCGCACCCCAGAGCCAGCAGGCGCGGCCCAACGGCGGGGTCGAGGCGCTCCAGCAATGGGTTCCCCGAACAGGAGGAAACCTCAGATCTGGAAGTGCGGGCCTTTCGAGGACGACCGGACCGCGACCCGAACGGGATGAGTGGTCCGTCGACGTCGAGGAAGAGAATCGGACGCTCCGCTGAGCCAGTCACAGCGGAACGATAGCTTGCGGCGTCGATGAGGGGGGTGGAGCGTCGACGAGGGGTGGAGCACTGACAGCGCCCCCGCGTCTGCGGTCGGCACCAACTCCGGCGCGTGCGCCAGACGCGCGCCGGGAGGCCGTTCGCCGTCACCTTCGTTCGTGACCTTCTACCGCTCAGGCCGTACGAGCTTGTCCAGCCCGGCGGCGACCTCGGTTCGTAGCTCTCTCACGAAAGAAAGTCGGCTTCCGTACGTGAGTGGCGTCATCGCCGCGGCGAACTTGCTGGATAACGCTGTACAACCCCTTGCCTGTGGCGCGTGTCTTCTCAGGTGATCGGAGTTTTTCGGGCCGGTGTCCCCTTCGGACGCGTACGGAGGGATGACCTACACCTGTGCCCCGCTCCGAGGACAACGCACAACAAGAGGGGAAGATCAACACATGCGTTCACGCATGATCGCAACGGCGGCCATCGCCGCTGCCTTCGTCATGGTCCCGGCAGGCAACGCTCTCGCGGGCAGCGGACCGGCTCCCGCACCTTCCGAGCGTTCCGCGCCGGGGTCCACCGCCCCCACACCCAAGGGCAATCCCTTGAGCGCGAAGGCACAGGCCAGCGACGTCTGTGGCGACGCCTACCAGATCGGCAAGACCGGCTACGTCAAGCGCGGCGGCGAGACCATCGCCTCGGTGAAGCAGTTCTACTCGCCCGAGTGCAAGGAGAACTACAGCTACGTCTGGCTCTGGCAGGACTTCGTCGACAAGGAAGACACCTACACCGTCAGCGCCGGTGTCTACAGCCACACCCGGGGCAAGGAGCTCGGTACCGTGAACTGGGCGGCGGACAAGGGCCAGGAGTACTGGTCCGAGGGCACCGACACGGTCGACGACTGCACCTCCGCGGTCGGCACCGTGATCCCGGAAGGATCCCCGGACAGTTTCACGGGATCCAGCGACAAGCGCTGCTGACCGTTCGCTCAACCGCGCGCGCCAGAGCGCACGTGCAACTGAGCCCTTGACCGCGCGCGTAGGACCACCAGAGCCCCCCGGCTGTCCGCCAGACGGCCGGGGGGCTTCGCTGTGCGGCTCATGCCGGGGCGGCCTGGTCCACCACATCGGCCACCGGGCGGCAGGTGGGCCTGCGCTTCTTCGCCTGGGTCTTCGTCAGTCTCTTCGCCAGCTTCGCCCCCAGGGCGCTGCGTCCGCGCCTCGCCTCCTGGCTGGAGCAACCGGCCATCGCCGTTCCCGAGTTGCGGACATGGATCCAGGCGGGCGCCCGCGCCTTCCGGATCCGCCGCCCCGCGCCGCTGCCTCTGACCGAGGACGCGCTGCGCTCCATCCGGACCCCGCTCTACCTCATCATGGGCAGGCGCAGCCTGCTGGTACACCCGCAGCGGCAGCTGGAACGGGTGCCGCCGCTGATCCCCGGAGCCCGCGCCGAGATCGTCGCCGCGACGGGCCACGGCCCGCAGATCGACCACCCCGACGTGGTCAACGCCCGGATGCTGGGCTTCATGGGAGATGTCGACACCCTCGCCCCGGCCGCGGTCGACGGCGTGGTCTCAGCAGGTCGGCCGACAGCCGTACCGCCTCCGGACGTGCCGCACCAGGAGTGACGACGCCGTCCCCGTCCCCGTCTCCGAAGACGTTCACGTCGCCAAGGAGTTCCCCGCCTCGCCAAGGCGCGGCCATGACCGATGTCGACGTACCTGTCCTGATCGTCGGCGGAGGGCGGGTGCGGGGGCTGGGCTGGGCTGGGGCGTTGTCGTGTGGTGGGGGCGTCACCCCTCGCGCCCCGACCGCCGGGCGGGCTTCGGGTCCATGGAAAAGTTGCGCCATGTTTCTACCGCGAGAGAACGTCCGCTTCGTGTCCGGCTCCACCCCGGTTCTGCTGTTGGAGGGCGCGCCGATCAATGAGGCGTTGCCTGTGCTGCGTGTCGCTGACGGTGTGATGCCGGCGTGCGAGGGGTGGCAGGTCGACGCGAAGCTGACCATGTCTGTTGTGGACGGGCCGGGGGATGCGGGATGTCTGGTGCAGGGAGCTCGTTCGGCGGAGGAAGCCGAGGAGATGTCCGCCTGGTGCGGTGCCGTGGAGGAGGCCGGCGGGGCGGTTGTGATCTCGCTCGGCACTCTTCCCGAGCAGCTCGACTGGGACCACCTCTTCAGCAGCGGCCAGTCCCGCGGGGGCTTCATGACCTCCGCCTGACCTCCACGTGCCACCCGCACCGCTGAGCGGTTCGGGCCCGGCGGGTCGGCGACTCAGCGGCTCAGCGGTCGTGGCATTGGTGCGGTCGTGGCAGTGGTCAGCGGTCGTAGCAGTGATAGGAGCCGTCCGTCTGACGGGCCACCGCCGTGTGGCCCGCACAGTCGAGCAGGGGCTTGAGGGTGTACGCGCGGTAGGCGGAGCCGGCCGTCAAAAGCACGCACAGTACGACCACCGGCACCACAAAGCGGCGCCTGGCGCGGCGCACCAGAAACAGCGCGAGCACCGTCGCGACCACCGAGAAGCGGAGCCCGAAGAGCGCGACATCTCCCGTGTTGTCCCGCAGTCCGGGAAAGTCCTCCGGTGACTCGGCCTCGGTCGTCACCATGCAGCTGAAGCCCAGCAGCAGCGCGGCGAACGGCAGCAGCAGGACGGCCAGACAGCCTGCCGGGCGGCTCAACGGGATCCCACCAGCGCGTACTTCGCAGCCAGCACCCTGGGCAGACCGTGCCGGGGCAGCTGGGCGAGGGCCTGTCCGTGGAAGGTGGTGAGGATGGCGGTACGCGGCGCCGCGTCGTAGACGGCTTCTTCGGCGGACGGGGTGATCTGGAGCCCCGGGCGGGTGACGCGCAGCCGCTGTTCGTGCGCGAGGGGCACGAGCGCGAGTACTCCCCCGTCGGCGGTGCGCAGCGCGTAGCTGTCGTCGTAGCGGGGCGCGCGTGGAACGAAACGCTTGTGCGCTCCCTGCGCGCCAAGTGCCTCGTCGCGGTTCCGGTAGGTCGAACGGGCCTCCCTGGTCACGGGGTTCCGTGCCAGCGCCGCCGCCTCCTTCTTGCCGCCGGTCTGCCAGAGGTCTTCGTACGCGGCGGGGATGTCGTCCGCGCTCAGCTTGCCGATCTTTGCGGTGGCGGGAACGGCGGTGGCCAGGCCTCCGTCGTTCCTGGCGATACGGGGGAGCCGCCCGGTCTGGAGTTCGAGCGCCGCGCGCAGCCGCCAGTGGCCGTTCCGCTTGGCGAACAGGAGCACGCTGCTGGGCCGGGAGGCCGCTGTCGGCGCCGCCGACGACGGCTCGGCGTAGGACTTGGCGTGGGACTTGCCGTGGGACTTGGCGTGGGAGGCCTCGCTCTTGTGGAAGGCGTCGGGCTCGCGGGAGGCGTCGGACTTACGCGGGTCGCGAGGTTGGGGTGCTTGGTGATTCTGGTGTCTCTGATGCTTCTGGTGTCTCTGATGCTTCTGGTGTTTCTGATGTCTCTGGCTGTGGCGACGTGATTCACGCGGCTGACGAAGCTTGCCCGACGGCTCAGCAGCGTCATAAGGCGCTCGGCCCTCTCCCGCCCCACGCGTCCCCCGCGCACCTCCCTCGTTCCGGGCCACCCGTGTGGCGGTGGCCAGGAACCAGTTGGTGCCGGAGGGGATGTGGAAGGCGCGGTGCCGATAGCTGAAGGGCCGTACTCTCTCCGCCCGTTCGCGCCGTGAAAGGGTCTTGTGCTGCTCGTATCCGGCCCGGGAGCGCTCCAGCGCGTTGCCCGCCTCGGCCTTGGCCAGGAGAGCGGGATCCCGGGTTCTGTTGGCCTTGTTGACGAACTGCTCGTAGCGGTCGAGGAGCCGGTCGGCCTGGGTGACGGTCACCACTCCGCGCGCGCGGTCCTGCCCACTGGCGCGGGGCGCCCCGTGCCGCTCGGTGTCCCGCCCCGACGCGCTCCGCTCCGTCCGGCCCTCGCTCCCGCCGTCGCAAGCGGCCATCCCCAGGGCGACGGTGACCACGAGGACCACGGCGAGCGCGGGGAGACGTCGGCGCGGCATGGCGTAGCTCCTGTGTCCTGGGACGTGGCAGGTGGGGGGAGGCAGGACGGTCGGGTTCCGGATCCCGGAACCCCAGAGTCCGCGTCCCGGCAGAATGCCTCACCTGTGCCGCGTGTTCAGGGGATCAACGAGAATTGACCTACTCGTGATCAACTCCGCTCCGCCCCTGGGACGTCCGGCCCCTCACCCCTCCTCGTTGTCCCCGCCCTCCCCACTCCCGCCGCGCCCTTCCCGGACCCCGCGCCCCCTGCGCCCCTCGCCCCCGCCGTGCCACGGGCCGCGCCGGTGGCGCTCCTCCTCGTGCCCCCGCCCGCCCTCGTGACCATGGGAGCGCCCACTCCCCTCCCCCTGTCCACGCCCCTCCCCGTGTCCGTGCTCCCTGTGCACGCGCACGACCGCCACGGGGCAGTGCGCGTGATGCAGGACCGCCTGGCTGACCGAGCCGAGCAGCAGCCCCATAAACCCTCCCCTGCCGCGCGCGCCGACGACGATGAGCTGGGACTCCTCGCTGGCCTCGATCAGGGCCTGCCTGCTGTAGTCCTGTACGAGGCGGGACGTGACCGTCACCTCCGGGTATTTCTCGCGCCATCCGGACAGCGCCAGCGACAGGACGCGTTCTTGCTCGTCCCTGAGCTTGACGGGGTCGTAGACGGAGGGCACCTGGACGCCGGGGCCGACCGCCACCGGAAGACCGGTCCAGTTGTCCCAACTGTGCAGCGCGACGAGTTCCGTCTCGCGCCGCGCGGCCTCGGCGAAGGCCCAGCCGACCGCCTCGTCACCGGCCTCGGAACCGTCCACGCCCAGCACCACCGGCCCCGTCGGGCTCTTCCTGCCCCGGGCGACCAGCACAGGACAGGCCGCGTGCGCGGCGAGATGTACCCCCACGGATCCGACGAGCAGGCCGGTGAAGCCGCCCAGGCCACGGGTGCCGACGACGACCAGACAGGCATCCTGCGACTCCTCGGTGAGCACGGACACCGGCGCACCCGGGACGACGGAGTAGGTGACCCCCACCTCCGGCTGGGCCTTCCTGGCCCGTGCGACGGCATCCTGTGCGGTCTTGTCGGCGAGATTGCGCAGCCCGCCTTCGGGCGAGCCCATCACGGAGGGGCCCAGCGGCACCTTCAGCATGGGCCAGACGAACGCGTACACGACGCGCAGCGAGGTCCCACGGAGCCTGGCCTCGCGGGCGGCGACGTCCACCGCCTCCAGGCTCGAAGAGGAACCGTCCACGCCCACCACGACTGACGCGCTCACGACCGCCCTCCTCCCGCGCCCGTCCCTGCCGTACGGCCGCTCTTCTCAGGCTTACAGCCCCGCGAGCCGTCCAGCAGGTACGGATGAGCCGAACGGGGCGGGTGACAAACACGGCGGTGGACCCGCGCCCGGAAAACCCGAAGGGCCCCGCACCTGGTGCGGAGCCCTTCCCCGTCCGTCCGCTCCCTCAACGGGGAGCGCGGGCACTGATCAGTGGTTGATCCCGGTGTTCCCGAAGGCCGGGTTCAGCAGCCCGATGACGTCGATGGTGTTGCCGACGACGTTCACCGGGATGTCGATCGGTACCTGAATGTCATTGCCGGAGACCGCGCCAGGCGATTTGACGGCCGCTCCGGAGGCACCCGAGTCGGCGGACGCGGCACCGGCGGCGGCGCCCACGGCCATGCCCGCGGCTGCCATGACCAGAGCGGCCTTCTTCGTGGTCTTCATGGAGTGCTCCTCCAAAATCAATCGCGGCCCCTACCTGGCGCCGCGATCTGCTGAACGCGGCGCCCCGGGTACGGGCACGGCCATTCGGCCGCCTTCCGCCGATCGGCCCAGCCGCACACCAGAGCGCGTAAAAGCGTGACCGGATGCCACGAACCTGGTGTCGCCAACCGGATGCCGCGAGAAAACAACTCCGCGGGGTCCGGCGGCCCAAGGGAGAAACCCGGGGCGGAAAAAATCCGGGGTAATGAACGGATGTATCGGATCACCTCATGTCGTCCGGGTGAACCTGCGCAACCAACCGCGTCCGGTCGAGTTGTCCAGTGCGCTCCGCGTCTGAGCTCCACATCAGGAGGACTAACTAATGATCAAGAACGCGCTGGCCGCCGCAGCGGCTGCGACCGCCATCGTCGGCATTGCCGCCCCCCAGGCCATGGCCGTGGGCAACGACCACGGCACCACGACGGTCAACGGCAATGGCGCGGCCCAGACATACGGCAACTCCGCCACGCACGGCAACATGAGCCCTCAGTTCGCGCTGATCCAGGGTTCGCTCAACAAGCCCTGCATCGGCCTGCCGGCCAAGATCAACGCTGGGTCGATCGCGGGCGCCGTGCCGATCGCGGTCCAGGACATCAACGTCCTGTCCAGCCCGCAGAACCAGCAGTGCACCGAGAACTCCACCCAGGCCAAGGGTGACGAGCCGCTCTCGCACATCCTGGACGACATCCCGATCCTCTCGGGCAACGGCGCCGGCAACCACTGAGCCCACCCCGGCACAGGCCGGACAGAAAACGCGGGCGAGGCCCGGAGCGCTTCAGGCGCTCCGGGCCTTCCGCCATTTCTGCGTACATATTTCACGCGCATCGCCCGGAAATAGCACTATCCCAATTCCCGGTCATCCGCCGGGCGCTCCGCATCGCATTGAGTAAGGAGTCGCCGAAATACCATTACGCCATCTGAGCGAGACGGCTGGGAATCCCGCATTATTCGTGTCGTACGGAACCTGGCCTCGTTACGAATGGCGACAGCGGAGTTGCGGGCGATCAGCCAGCACTCGTGGACCTGCGAAATCCGTGGTCCTACGAAACCCGCTCACGAAAGGACTCCCCACGTGAAGTACACGAAGATCGCGACCGTCGCCGCAGGCACCCTGATGGCCCTGGGCACCGCCGCTGCGCCGGCCCTCGCCGACTCCGGCGCCCAGGGCGGCGCCGCGAACTCCCCCGGCGTCATCTCCGGCAACGTCGTCCAGGTTCCGGTGCACGTCCCGGTCAACGTCTGTGGCAACACCATCAACCTGATCGGCCTGCTCAACCCGGCGTTCGGCAACACCTGCGTCAACGACTGACGCTCCCCCGCCCCTCGTGCGCGGGACCAGCTCGGACCGGCTCCGGTGCGTGGGGCGTGGAGCCCACGCACCGGAGCCGTCCGGTTTCCTGAGACGCGGATACGGGACATCTGAGGATTCCGCGCCTTCCGCAACACACTGAGAGCAGGAAGAGACCATGCGAAAGGTCTTGAGCAGGAGCCTTCTGACCGCCGCGGCCACCACCGGCGTTCTCGCCGGGGTCGCCGGATACGCACAGGCCGACTCCCAGGCCGACTCCGGCGCTGCGGGCTCCCCAGGAGTACTGTCGGGCAATTCCGTCCAGACGCCGGTGCATCTCCCGGCGAACGCCTGCGGAAATTCCGTGAGCGTGGTCGGGCTGCTGAACCCGGCATTCGGCAACAGCTGCGTCAACCACTCCTCCGCCCAGCACACTTCCGGGCACCACCAGCGCGAACACGGTCAGGGTGGGCACCACCAAGGCGGACACCACCAACGCGAACACCACCAGGGCCAGGAGAAGCCCGTCGGCGATCCCGCCCAGGACCCCGCCGCAAAGCCCGCGGAAGCGCCGGAGCGCACGCGGGAGCAGCCTGCGGACAAGCCCGCGACGCAGTCCCCCGGGCACCCGGACACCGAGCGCGCCCCGGCCGCCCAGCCCGCGCAGGAACGCCCTGCCGACCCCGCGCAGCAGGCCGCGCCCCGCGCACCCGAGCAGCCGGAAGAGGTGGGCAGCGCCGGTGATGTCCTCGCCCGGACGGGCTCGTCGGGCACCGGTATCGCGGCGGCCCTCGGCGCCGGCACGCTGCTGGGCGGCGTGCTGCTCTACCGTCGCTCCTCCCACCGCCGGGGCTGATTCCCTCCCCGCGTCCGGGCCTTGGCCGCGATCGCGGAACGGGCCCCCCGGGGACCGTTCCGCGACTCTTCGCACCGGGATCTCTTTCCGGCCGCCAAGCCCTCTGCAAGTACGAGAAGTTCGGGTGCCGCCTCCCGCGTACGGATACTCCCCCGCTTGGGGGTTCCGGCCGAGAAAAGCGGGGACGCACAGTTTCCGGCAAGCTGTGGAGTCGTTATCAAGGGCGACGCCGGAGGCGCCGGGCCTGCGAATTCCCGGATTGTTCCGTCGTATTGCTGGACACTCGATACTTCTCCGGGGAGAAGCGCCAATATGAAGCACCAGAAGACCGCCGCCGTTGTCGCCGGGTCCGTGATGGCCCTGGGCTCCGCGGTCCCCGCCTTCGCGAACGAGCCAGCCCCAGGACCGGGCTTCAGCCTCAACGGTGGTCTCGACAAGGCACTCCGGAGCGACACCCTGGATGTGGCTCCGGTGGACGGGCCGCAGTTCGACGCCGTGGTGAACACCGTGAAGGGCGCCACCAAGAGCGGTGAACTCCAGACGGGCAAGAGCCTGCTTGGCGCCGAAAAGGCCCCGCAGCTTCCCCTGCTGGGCGGTCTTCCCCTCGGCGTGTGAGCGGCCCCGCCCGGCGCGAATTCCCCGCGGTCGCGGCGCATTCACCATTCAGGTGAAAAAGAAAAACTCAGCGGGCGGAAGATAGTTGAACCCGACGTCCCAGGCTTCCGCCCCCCTTCAAGGAAGAACGGTAGAACTCATGATGAAGAAGGCACTGTCCACCGCCACGGTGGCAGTTTCGCTCGTCGGCATCTCCGCGATGGCTGCCCCGCAGGCGCTGGCCGTCGGCAACGACACCGGCACCACCTCGGTGAATGGCAACGGCGCCAACCAGAGCTTCGGCAACGCCGTCACCAAGGGCAATGGCAGCCCGCAGTTCCAGGCCGTCCAGGGCTCCCTGAACAAGCTCTGCCTCGGTCTGCCGATCAAGGCCAACCTCGGTTCGCTCCTGGGCGCCGCGCCGATCGCGGTCCAGGACGTCAACGTCCTGTCCTCGCCGCAGAACCAGCAGTGCGCGGACAACTCCTCGCAGGCCAAGGGCGACGAGCCGCTGTCCCACCTCCTCAACGACATCCCGGTCCTGGCCGGGAACGGTGTGGGCAACCAGTAAGCATCCCCGGGCTCTCCAGCCCGCATGAAGAAGCCACCGGCCGGGCGCCGGTGGCTTCTTCGTGTGCGCTCGCGCACGACCGTGCGCGAGCGCGGCAGTGGATTCAGTGGGGCAGCGTGTCGATCGCCGTACCGACCACGGGGCCCACCAGGGGGAGTTCGGTCAGCGTGGCACCGCGCGCGAGCGGTCCCGTGAGGGCCGCCGTGCTCACCTCGCGGAAGTCGGCGACCTGGGTGGCGACGGCGTTGTTGAGCGGGTCGGAACCGGTATTCGCCATGGGGTTGAGAGGCAGCTTCTTGACCACGGTGAGGGACTCGCCCAGTCCGCGCCCGGTGCCGGACACCGTTCCGGAGACCGGCGCCGTGAGGCCTTCGGCCGCGGCCTTGAACCCCGCCGCGGTGTCGGACGCGCCGCTGCCCTGCTCGGCTGCCGTGGCCGCCGGCCCGCTGGAGGCGAGGGCGGCTCCGACGACCGTGGCGAGCAGCCCCGCGCGCAGGAAGGCGCGCTGGGCCGGGATTTTCTGAGATGCGGGGCGGGAGTTCAACATGTGTCACCACCGTGTACGAGTAAGGAGAACGCGGCACACGATGTGTAACCGCTTGACTCCATACCGTAGTCCAGTGGTGTGCGGGGTTCCAGCGCGCCGGGCCATGGCGACAGCACGCGCGACACCGGGAGGACGGGCGTCAGCACGGCGACGACGCACGGATGAGCGAATGTGCCCCCGGTGGCGTACTCGCGCCACGAGTGTGGTCATTGAGGGTGATTCGGGTGCTGTCGTCACCCGTTTCGCCGCTAGGGTGCCGGTCCATGACCACCCCCCAAACCGCCCAGGGCGGCCTTCGGCAGCAGCAGTTCGGCACCCTCACTGTGATCGGCTGGACCGGCGCGTACGCGGATGGAAGGGATATGTCATTCCTGCTGGCCTACTCGCTCGGCGACGGACCGGCGGGCCCCGAGGGCACCCGGGCGGCGACCCGGCAGATCCTGGCCGAGGCGGGGCTGCCCGTGGGCGGGGAACTGGTGGACGGCTCGGTACAGCGACGGCTTCCGGTGACCTTGCTGGTCGAGGCCGGGCAGGCGGTGCTGACGATGCCGAAGCTGACCGCGCAGTATCCGGCACCGCCGGAGTGGGTGATCGCGGCGCGTGAGCGTGGGCAGGTCTACTTCATGTTCTCGACCGAGCCCTGGCCCGAAGCCGCACCGGGCGCCGCCGTCAGCGAGGACGCGCTCCGGGCGTTCGTGAGCGAGGAGATGATGACCTCCGCCGCGCACTGCATGCTGCCTGTGCGCAGCCTGGCCGGCTGATCAGGCGAAGGGCACCAACCCGGGGTCGACGGGCGCACCGGTGAGCTTGTTGGCGAGCGTGGAGAGGGTGTAGACCCCGATCCCGAGGACGACTTCGAGCGCCTGCTGAGATGTGTGGCCCTGCGCGAGGAAGGCGTTCAGCCGCTCCTCGCCCACGTCTCCGGACCGGTCGAGCACCTCGCACGTGAAGACACGCACCGCTTCGAGGCGTTCGTCGGGCAGGGGCGACTGGGCGCGCAGGGCGCGCGTCAGCTCCTCATCGGCACCCAGCGCCTGGAGCTTGCGGGTGTGCATGGCGACGCACACATGGCACTCGTTGCGTACCGCGACAGTGAGGATGACGGTCTCCCGGGCGAGCGGCTCCAGACTCGTGGTCTCGAAAAGCGCGCTCATCCGGTGGAAGGCTTCCAGCAGTTCGGGCGAGCCGGCCAGGCGGGCCATCGCGGCGGGAAGGAAGCCGAGCTGCCGGGTGGTGGCCTCCATGATGCGGCGGGCGCCCTGCGGTGCTGACTGGGGGGTGTGATCGGTGAACGCGGTGACGGACACGGAGGATCCCTCTCCTAGAGTGGACAACGTGGTTGTCGAAAACGTAAACCAGGTTGTCGAGTTTGTCGAGGGCTCTCGTGGCTGAGCGGAACGAGCATCCGGAGCGCTGGGGGTTCGAGCTGCCGCTGCTGCTGTTCGCCGGATTCCGCTCGCTGATCGACCAGTTGCACGAGGAACTGGCCGACCACGGGCATCCCCAGCTGCGCCCGGCCCATGGCTTCGCGATGCAGGCGATCGGGCGGGAGGGGGTCACCGCGAGTGAACTGGGCCGTCGACTGGGGGTCTCCAAGCAGGCCGCCGGCAAGACCGTCGACAAGCTCGCCTCGCTCGGCTATGCCGAGCGCGTCGCCGACCAAGGCGACGCGCGGCGCAAGCTGGTACGCCTCACTCCGCGCGGGGTCGACGCGCTGGTCCTCTCCGGCGCCGTCTTCGAGGAGCTGCGCGGCCGGTGGGCCGACCGGCTGGGAGAACAGCGGCTACGGGAGCTGGAGGAGGGCCTGGAGGCGGTTGTCGGCAAGGCGGCGTTCCGACTGGACGCCGCGGGGTGGTTCGGGGACTGAGGGACCCGGGGCCGCCGCTGTCGGCCCCGGGCCGTGCATGACGCCGGGCGGGGTTCGCCGTCCTCAGCGCTGACCGGGGCCCTGGGCCGAGCCCGGCTCCGGACCGGGGCCGGGCTGGTCGGCGGGGCCCCCGGACGTGCCGTCGTCGACGATTTCAGCCTCCACGACCTCATCCTCCGGCCTCGCTCCGCCGCCCCCGCCCGGGGGTGCGCTCTCGCCGTCTGCGCTTTCGGTGCCGCCCGTGCCGCGCGGCTCCTCCGGGCCGTCCGCCGGGCCCTGTTGGTGCTCGCGGGACTGGGCGTACATCGCGGTGCCGGCCTTCTGGGCCGCCGCGGCGGTTCGGTCGGCGGCCTCGCGCAGTGCCACGGTGTAGGCGTGCGTCGCCGCCGCGTCCTGAGGGGACTCGGCCAGCTTCGCCTTGAGCTCCGCCAGGGCCGCCTCGACATCGGTGCGGGACTCGGCCGGGATCCGTTCGGCGTGGTCGGCCAGCAGCCGTTCGGTCTGGTAGGCGAGCTGTTCGGCCTGGTTGCGGGTCTCGGCGGACTCGCGGCGCTTGGCGTCGTCGTCGGCGTACTGCTCGGCCTCGCGCATCATGCGCTCGATGTCGTCCTTGGGCAGGCTGGAGCCGCCCGTGACCTGCATCTTCTGTTCCTTGCCCGTGCCCAGGTCCTTCGCGGACACGTGCATGATGCCGTTCGCGTCGATGTCGAAGGTGACCTCGATCTGCGGCACGTTGCGCGGCGCAGGCGGCAGCCCCGTCAGCTCGAACATGCCCAGCTTCTTGTTGTACGCCGCGATCTCCCGCTCACCCTGGAAGACCTGGATCTGCACCGACGGCTGGTTGTCCTCCGCCGTCGTGAACGTCTCCGAACGCTTCGTCGGAATCGTCGTGTTCCGCTCGATCAGCTTCGTCATGATCCCGCCCTTGGTCTCGATACCAAGCGACAGCGGAGTGACGTCCAGCAGCAGGACGTCCTTGACCTCGCCCTTGAGGACACCCGCCTGGAGGCCGGCACCGATGGCCACGACCTCATCCGGGTTCACACCCTTGTGCGGGTCGCGGCCGGTGAGGTCCTTGACCAGCTCCGTGACGGCGGGCATACGGGTCGAGCCGCCCACGAGGATCACGTGGTCGATGTCCGCCACCTCCACGCCCGCGTCCTGGACCGCCTGCCGGAAGGGGGTCTCGCAGCGCTCCAGCAGGTCCTGGGTGAGCTGCTGGAACTGAGCGCGCGTCAACTGCTCGTCCAGGTGCAGCGGGCCCTCGGCGGACGCCGTGATGTAGGGCAGGTTGATCGTCGTCTCGGTGGACGAGGACAGCTCGATCTTCGCCTTCTCCGCCGTCTCGCGCAGGCGCTGGACGGCCATCTTGTCCTTCGACAGATCCACGCCATGGCCGTTCTTGAAGCGTTCGCTCAGGTGGTCGACGATCCGCTGGTCCCAGTCGTCGCCGCCCAGACGGGTGTCGCCCGCGGTGGCCTTGACCTCCAGAACGCCGTCGCCGATCTCCAGCAGCGAGACGTCGAACGTGCCGCCACCCAGGTCGAAGACCAGGACGGTCTGTTCGTCCTGCTTGTCGAGCCCGTAGGCGAGCGCTGCGGCCGTGGGCTCGTTGATGATGCGCAGGACCTTCAGACCCGCGATCTCGCCGGCCTCCTTGGTGGCCTGGCGCTGAGTGTCGTTGAAGTACGCGGGGACGGTGATCACCGCGTCCTTGACGTCCTGGACGAGGTAGGACTCCGCGTCCCGTTTGAGCTTCTGGAGCACCCGCGCGGAGATCTCCTGCGCGGTGAAGGTCTTGCCGTCCACGCTGCCGGTCTCCGGGAAGCGCCAGCTGGCCTCTCCCACATGACGCTTGACGGAGCGGACGGTGCGCTCGACGTTGGTGACGGCCTGACGCTTGGCGATCTCCCCCGTCAGGATCTCGCCGCTCTTGGCGAAGGCGACCACGGACGGTGTGGTCCGGGCGCCCTCCGCGTTGGCCACGACCGTGGGGTCGCCACCCTCCAGAACGCTGACAACAGAATTGGTCGTACCGAGGTCGATGCCGACAGCTCGTGCCATGGTCGTCCCCCTTCAGAGGAGCCGCCCGGGGCCGCGCGGCTGTACCGCTACATCTGACTCCTGCCCTCCTCGATGGCCTCGGCCACCTCCGCGGTGCGTTCAGCCTCTTCGGCGGCGAAGCGCTCGGCGTCCAGCTTCTCCGCCATCTCCTCGTCCTGGGCCATGAGCAGGTCGAGATTCTGGTTGCCCATCTCGAAGACGCCCATGTCGACGTAGGCGCGCTGGAGGCGCTCGCCCCACAGTCCGATGTCGCGGACACAGGGCACGATGCGGCTGAAGAGCAGCTGGCGGAACAGCTTGAGGTGCTCGGACTGCTCGCTGAAGGACTCGGCCTCGGCCTTGGGGATGCCGAAGTTCTCCAGCACTTCGGCTCCCTTGAGGCGGTCGCGCATCAGATAGCAGCCCTCGATGACGAACTCCTCGCGCTCCCGCAGTTCGGCCTCGGACAGCTGCTTGTAGTAGTCGCGCAGCGCCATCCGGCCGAAGGCGACATGGCGTGCCTCGTCCTGCATGACATAGGAGAGGATCTGCTTGGGCAGCGGCTTGTCCGTGGTGTCGCGGATCATGCCGAAGGCGGCCAGGGCCAGCCCCTCGATGAGTACCTGCATGCCCAGGTACGGCATGTCCCAGCGGGAGTCGCGCAGCGTGTCGCCCAGCAGCGACTGGAGGCTGTCGTTGATCGGGTAGAGCATGCCGACCTTCTCGTGGAGAAAGCGGCCGTAGATCTCGGCGTGCCGGGCCTCGTCCATCGTCTGGGTGGCGGAGTAGAACTTCGCGTCCAGGTCGGGTACGGACTCCACGATGCGTGCGGCGCACACCATCGCGCCCTGTTCGCCGTGCAGGAACTGGCTGAACTGCCAGGAGGTGTAGTGCCGGCGCAGCTCGCCGCGCTCGGTCTCGTTCATCTTGTCCCAGTAGGACGTGCCGTAGAGGGTCATGGCCTCATCGGGCGTGCCCAGGGGGTCGTACGGGTCGACCTCCAGGTCCCAGTCGATGCGCCGTTGGCCGTCCCACTGCTTGTCCTTGCCCTTCTGGTAGAGGGCGAGGAGGCGGTCGCGGCCAGAGCCGTCCTTCTGACCGGGGAACATGGCTTCCCAGCTGAAGCGCGCGTTCCCCGAGGCAGGCACCTGCCAGAGAGGGCTGTCGGTTCTGTGCACATAGAGATCGTGTGTGGACACGGACATCTCCTTCGAGTCACGGACCGCCCGCTAGGGGTGAGTAGTTGGCAGGCTCACACGCGTGTTACCGCGCGGTCAACAAGGGGCACGAGGGGGATTGACGTCCTTGCTGACAAGCAGTCTCATAAGAGCGAGCAGCAGACGTGACCGCCGGTAACACCGACAAAGAGGTGCCCCAGCATGACGACAGCGCCTGACATCGCCCCCGAGGAACGCGAGGTGCTCAGGGACGCCCTCGGCCTGCTCAAGGACCGTGAGCAGGTCGCCGAGCGGCTCCTCGAATCCTCGAGGAAGCACTCCTTCGACCCGGACACCGAGCTGGACTGGGGCGCGCCGTTCGAGGACGGCAAGTGGTTCTGGCCCCCGGAGCTGGTCTCGCTCTACGACACCCCGCTGTGGAGGCGGATGTCCGAGGAGCAGCGCTTCGACCTGGCCCGCCACGAGGCGGCCTCGCTCGCGTCGCTGGGCATCTGGTTCGAGGTGATCTTGATGCAGCTGCTGGTGCGCCATATCTACGACAAGCCGCTGACCAGCAACCACGTGCGCTACGCACTCACCGAGATCGCGGACGAGTGCCGCCACTCGATGATGTTCGCTCGCATGATCAAAACCGGCGGCGCGCCCGCGTATCCGGTCTCGCGGCTGCACCACAACCTCGCGCGGGTCCTCAAGACGGTCTCCACGACGCCCGGTTCGTTCACCGCGACACTGCTGGGCGAGGAGATACTCGACTGGATGCAGCGGCTGACCTTTCCCGACGAGCGGGTGCAGCCGCTGGTGCGCGGGGTGACGCGTATCCACGTCATCGAGGAGGCCCGGCATGTGCGCTACGCGCGCGAGGAGCTGCGCCGCCAGATGGTCAAGTGCCCCCGCTGGGAGGCCGAGCTGACCCGGGTCAGCTCGGGCGAGGCGGCCCGGGTCTTCTCCATCTCCTTCGTCAACCCACAGGTCTACGAGAACGTCGGCCTGAACAAGCAGGAGGCCATGGCCCAGGTCAAGGCCAGCGGCCACCGCCGCGAGGTCATGCAGTCCGGCGCCAAGCGCCTGACGGACTTCCTGGACGAGATCGGCGTCCTGCGCGGGGTGGGCCGCAAGCTGTGGGTCAGCTCGGGGCTGCTGCCCACGTGAGGGCGGGCTTTCCGAGAATCGTGGTGAGGCGGTTTTCGGGGAGCATCCGGTGGAGGGATTTTCCGGTGAGCATCCGGTGAAGCGCGCGGGCGGGGCCCGGGGCACAGGGGAACACCTGTGCGCCTCAAGGGCGGATACGCTGCTTTCCATGAGCAGCAGCGGCGCCCCGGCCTATCGCAGACTGAGCGTGGACGAGCGGCGCAGCCAACTGCTCGTCCACGCACTGGGCCTGTTCGCTCACCGCCCGCCCGAGGACGTGTCGCTGGACGACGTGGCGACCTCGGCCGGGGTCTCCCGGCCGCTGGTGTACCGCTACTTTCCCGGCGGCAAGCAGCAGTTGTACGAGGCGGCGCTGCGCAGCGCCGCCGACCAGCTGGAGCGGTGCTTCGCCGAGCCGCACACCGGGCCGCTCACCACTCGCCTGGCCCGTGCGCTGGACCGCTATCTCGCCTTCGTGGACGAGCACGACGCGGGCTTCATGGCGCTCCTCCAGGGCGGCAGCGTGGTGGAGACCTCGCGCACGGAGGCGATCGTGGACGAGGTGCGCAGGGACGCGGCGGAGCAGATCCTGGCCCATATGGGGGCGAGCGGACGCCCCCGCTCCCGGCTGCGGATGGCCGTGCGCACCTGGATCGCGGCGGTGGAGGCCGCGTCCTTGATCTGGCTGGACGAGGGGAAGCAGCCGCCGCTGCCCGAGCTGCGGGACTGGCTGGTGGACCACTTCGTGGCCGTACTGACCGCGACGGCGGCCGGGGACGCGGAGGCCGCGGCGGTGACGCGGGGCGCGCTGGAGATGGAGCTGCCGGAGGGCCCCGTAGGGGACCTGGTGCGCAGAGTGCTGCCGGTGGTCGCGGACGCCACCCACCTCCTGTGACGGAGGCTCGCCGTGCGGATACCTCCGGGGGCGCTGAGGCTCCTGGGGGTTCGGAGGACTCGAAGGCCGTGAAGACCTCGGAGGACAGGACGAAGCTCATGGAGGACAGGACTTAAAGGCTGCTTGAAGGCCGGGCTAGGCTGGGACCCATGGCGACTCAACTGTCCTGGAAGGCCAAGGAAGCCACTGTCGGAGAGCTGGCGGAGCGGGCGGGCGTGGCCACCTCCGCGCTGCGTTTCTACGAGCGCGAAGGGCTGATCAAGAGCCGGCGCACCTCGGGCAACCAGCGCCGCTACAGCCGTGACACCCTGCGCCGCGTCGCCTTCATCCGGGCGTCCCAGCGGCTCGGCATCCCGCTCGCCGCCATCCGGGACGCGCTCGCGTTGCTGCCCGAGGGGCGTACGCCCACTCGGGACGACTGGGCGGCCGTCTCCGAGTGCTGGCGCGAGGACCTCAACCAGCGGATCGCGCTCATGGAGCAGCTGCGCGACCACCTCACGGACTGCATCGGGTGCGGCTGTCTCTCGCTGACGACCTGCGCGCTGGTCAACCATCACGACCGCCTCGGCGAGGAGGGCCCGGGCGCCCGCGCGCTCGCCCAGCCCTGCGGGCCCGACACCGCGCGGACGGGCGGCGGGCCGGGCTGCCTGGCCGGGGACACCCCCGACGACAAGGCGGTCTGAGCGGATGCGCAGCGAGGACACCTCCTTCAGCGGCGGGCCGCTGGACGGCCGGACGCTGCCCGTACCGCTGGGCCCGACCGGCAGACCGCCGCGCAGCTACGAGGTGCCCGTCCCGGACACCGACGGCGGCACTCCGACGGTGTACGTGTACCGGCTGGAGCCCGCGAGGGTGAACCGGCTGGGTCTGCCGCGCGGCTGGAAGTACGTCTACGAGCCGGACGGGCGCCCGGACGGTGGGCCACTGTCGCGGCTGCCGTGGCGGATGCGGCAGCTCCGGGCGAGGGACCGGCACCCCTGACGGCCGTCACCCTCTTTAGTCCATACCATTGACAACAGTGGTCTAGTCCGATTTCCTCGCTGGGCGGGTGGCGCCGCCCCGGCCCCCTCCCCCGCTTCGTCACTTCACTACGGGCGGCGCCCCTTTCTTCTGTTGCGCCGTGACCTGGACAGGGCGGCGCATGACGCGCTTACCTGCTGAACGTGATCGATCCCATCGTCCGCCTAAGCGAGACCGACCCGTCCCATTTGGGCCCGTACCGGCTGTACGGCGTCCTCGGCGGCGGCAGCGCGGGCACCGTCTACATGGGCAGAGGCGCCCCCCGGCGGGGAGCGCGCAAGCAGCTGGCCGCGATACGCGCCGTACGCCCCGAACTGCTGCGCGACCGCCAGTTGCGGGCGCTGGTGCGACAGGAGACCTCGCGGGTCGCCGACGCGGTGGACAGCCCCTTCGTCGCCGGTGCGCTCGGCTGTGAGCTGGACAGCGAACAACCCTGGATCGCGAGCGCGTTCGCACCCGGTCACTCGCTTGCGACGCTCGTATCCCATTTCGGACCGCTGCCCGAGATGTCGGTACGCGCCCTTGGTGGCGCCCTTG
Organism: Streptomyces sp. NBC_01775; assembly: GCF_035917675.1. NCBI lineage: Bacteria > Bacillati > Actinomycetota > Actinomycetes > Kitasatosporales > Streptomycetaceae > Streptomyces > Streptomyces sp. NBC_01775. Next base: position 3,087,855 of record NZ_CP109104.1, read on the forward strand.
CCCGCGCGCTGATCGCACTGCACGCGGCGGGGGTCGCGCACCGGGATCTGCGAGCCGCGAACGTACTGCTGACGGCGGACGGACCGCGCCTCGTCGACTACGGCACCGGTCTGGGACGTCCGGCGGCCGGACCGCCGCCGGGCGGTGCGCTCGCCGGAGGCTTCGGCGGACTCGCGCGCTCGGCCGACGACGTGTTCGAGCTGGGCGCGCTGCTGGTGCTGGCCGCCTGCGCGCGGCAGCCCTTCGCGGGGAGCCCGCTGCCCGCGGCGCGCGAGGCCCCCGACCTGACGGGCGTGCCAGATGCCCTGCACACACCGCTGCTCTCCTGTCTCCACAAGACCCCGGAAGCCCGGCCGGGCCCCGAATCCCTGGCCCGCATCCTCGACCTGTCCGCCACCGCGGACCGCCCGGCCACGGAATGGCTGCCGGACTCCTACCTCCACGAGATCGGCAACCGCGCGGAGGAGGCCCGGACGCTGGCGGGGCGGCGGCTGTTCGGGCGGTGACGGGGGCGGGGCGGGAGACAGCGGTGGGAAGGGAGACGGGAGCGCGGCCGGAGGCGGGCGCGGGGGCGGAGAAGGGGGCGTGGCCGGAAGCGGGGCGGGTGGGGCCCTATCGGCTGTGGGGGCGGTTGGGGGTGGGGGCCGGCGGGAGCGTTTTTGTGGGGCAGGCGCGGGGGCGCGGCCGGCTTGTCGCGGTGAAGGCCTTGCACGGTGGGGCCGAGGGGCTCGGCGAGCGGGTCGCGAAGGTGCGTGAGCTGCTCGCCGAGAGCGAGGTCGCCGCGCGCTGCTTTCCCGCTGTGGACGGTGCGGAGGCGGCGGGCGAACGGCCGTGGGTGGCCTCGGAACTGGTGGATGAACCCGGGCTGGAGGCGACTGTCGTGTCGGCCGGGCCCTGGCCCGTGCATGCCGTGCGGGCGCTGGGAGCCGCGCTTGCCGCCGGACTGGCGGCGGCGCACCGGGTGCGGCTCGTGCACGGCGGAGTGCGGCCCTCACACGTTCGGGTGACGGAGGATGGGCCGCGGCTGCTGGACCTTGGTACCTCGGATCTGGAGACGGGCGTATCAACCCGCGTTTCGGATCGCCTTCGGGCCTACACCGCGCCGGAACAGCTCGCGGGACACCGTCCGACGCCGTACGCCGACGTGTTCGCACTGGCAGGCGTGCTGGTGTTCGCGCTCTCCGGGCACCCGCCGTCCGAGCAGGAGAGCGACGGCCGAGCGGTGCGGGACCCTGCGCTGCGGAGGCTGCTGACGCGTTGCCGTTCGCACACCTTGACGGACCGTCCGACGGCGGCGGAGCTGTCGCGGTTGCTGCTGCCCGACGATGTGGACGCACCGCCGTTCTCGGCGCTGCTGCCGCCATCTGTGCGCGAGGCCGTCGCCCGGCGCCGCTCAGGCGGTCCAACTATCGGGTGAGGGCTGTGCACCCACCCGCTTCGTTCGCCCTGAGCAGGTGTGCTTGCCCGTGCCACGATCGCCACAGAGCGGCCGAGTACGGGGAGCCCGGATACGGGAGCAGCCGCTCGGAAACGAGGTGTGCGGTGTCGAGGACGAAAGCGGTACGGGGGCCGGGGCCGACTCGTGCGGGGTGCGTGGGGCGCCCAAGGTGTGTGGGGCGCGCGGGGGCTGAGGGGCTGGCGCTGCTGGTCGCGGTGTGCGCGGTGCTGGGGGTGATGGCGCCGCCGGGGCTGGCCGCGCCCGGCACTCCACCACCGGGACCCGGTCCCTCACGGAGGACGGACGCTCCGGCGCCCGGGCCGGGGGCAGCGGGGGGCAAGTCGGTCAGCACGCTGCTGGGTGAGCTGCGCTCGCTGTATCAGCGCACCGAGGCCGCTTCGGAGGCGTACAACGGGACGGAGGAGAAGCTGAAGGCGCAGCGTGCGGAGGTGCGGCGGGAGCAGTCAGGGCTCGCGCGGGCCCGGGGTGCGCTGGCGGCGGGGCGCTCGCGAGCGGGTGAGCTGGCGCGGCAGCAGTACCGGGGTGACGGGGCGGGGCTGCCACCCACGCTCCAGGTGCTGCTCGCACCCGACCCCTATCGCCTGCTGGAGCGGGGCCATCTGCTCAAGCGCGCGGCCGGCGACCAGGCAGTGACGATGCGACGGCTGTCCGGCGGGGAGCGCAGGCACGCAGCGGCGGTCCAGCGCGAACAGAAGGCGCTGGACCGCCGGCGAAAACTGACGGAGCGCAAGAAGAGCCAGCGCGATCAGGTGCGGGAGCGGCTGAACGAGGTCGAGAAGCTGCTCTCCTCCCTGAACGGGGATCAGCTGGCCCAGCTGCGCAGGCTGGAGCGGGACCGTACGGACGCGGCGCAGCGCAAACTGCTGGCCTCCGGCGCGCTGGGGGATCCACAGGGCGGGACCCGGGACCCGTCGGCGCAAGGTAAGCGGGCACTGGACTACGCGCTGGGGCAGCTCGGCAAGCCCTACGTCTGGGGCGCGGAGGGGCCGGGCTCCTTCGACTGCTCGGGGCTCACCTCGCAGGCGTGGCAGCAGGCACGCCGGGCCATCCCCCGCACGAGCCAGGAGCAGTGGCGACGGCTCCCCCGAGTTGCGCTGGACAAGCTGCGTCCGGGCGACCTGGTGATCTATTTCGCGGGCGCGACGCATGTGGGGATGTACGCGGGAGCGGGGCGCGTGGTGCAGGCGCCGAGGCCCGGAGGCGTCGTCAAGATCACGCCGCTGGCGGCCAACCCGCCGATCGGCGCGGTACGCCCCGACGGCAGCCGGGCGTGAGCCCACTCCTCGGCGCGGGTCCAGCCGGCCGACGCCCGCCCCGTCCTCCCGTCATGGCCGGCTCAGCTGAGGCCAACCGGGCTCAAGCCGGCTCGGCTCACGTCAGCTCGACTCGGATCGGCCCAGCTCAAGTCGGCTCAGCCCAGGTTGGCTCAGCTCAAGTCGGCCAGGAGGACGGTGGCGTCGTCGTGGGGCTTGCCCCGGGGCTGCCGGACCGCGGCCTCCGCCGTGCGGACCCGGGCCACCAGCGCGCGGGGGCCCTCCTTGCGGACGAGGGTGAAGAGGGCGGACCAGTCGCCGAGGTGGAAGGTCTCCGTCCAGCGCGTGGCCCCGTCGGTGAGGGCGAGCAGGGTCCGCACCTCCGGCCGTGGGTGACTGCCTGTCACCGCGCGTGCGGCGACGGAGGGTTCGGCCGCGGCCGTATAGAAGCCACTGCCGTCGGCAGCGTTGCGCAGGCCCTCGACGGCGCGGACGTAGGCGTCGCGGTCCGCCGCGTCACCGGTCGCCCGCACACGGTCGCGCAGGCTCCGCACGGAGGGCGGGAGTTCGGCGAGACGCCGGTCGAGGACGGGGAACACAGTCCCGTTGTCGGTCTCGACGAGGAGCGCGGAGTCGGAGAGAACGAGATGTTCGACCTGATGGTCGTCCCAGCGAGCGACGACCACGGTCGCCTGAGGGGTACGCGGGTGAGAAAGATCACAGGTCTCCCGGTGAATATCGGCCACCCGTCCGATCGCGGCGGCGAGGCATTCGGCCAAGGTCAGGTCCCGGCGTGCGCCGGACAGTTCGACCAGGGAGCCGCCGAGCCGGGCCACGAACCAGGGCACTCCGTGCACACAGCCGTCCTCGCCCACCGGCGGAGTGACCCCGTCGAGCACCACGAGCGCTCCCCCGGAGCCGGAGGCGGGGAGGGCGGCCGACGCGTAGTCCTCGTTGGGACGTTGAGGATCACTTGGCTCGGAGATCATCTCGATACGCATGGCAGCAGTCTGCCGGAGGGGCGGATGCCGACTCCCTCCACCCGCCGAATGCCGGGTGGAGGGAGTCGGCGGGCGGGACATCCGGAGCACGCGGCGGGTCGGCCGGGGCTCCTGCCTCATTCGGAGCAGCGCGTACCGCGCACACGGCAAAGAGGCTCCACAACGACCGGAATCAAGTCCTCCGAAGATGTGCGGCGGGCATCCTGCCAGGACGTCGCAAGGATTTCCAACCCATGCCCGGGAGGCGGACAGCGCCCGTCTCAGGCTGAGTTGTTCCTCAACTGAGGAGTGATGTTCACTCCTTCGGGTGGCCCGGCAGGGGATTCACACCCGCCTCATGAGCGCGCTGCAATGGTCTGTCGTCGAGTCAGGCGGAAGGTCGAAGGAGTGCCGGAGCGGGCGGGGTCAATCTCTTGCCACACACGTTGGACTGTGCCCCCCGGGCCCTCCGGGACAGGCGGGACGAGATTGCGAGCACGGGTGCGGAAGAAGCAACTTCGGAAACCGGACGTTCTCCAGGCCACGGCCACCACGACTGACGCCACGAGCGCCAAGGACGCCAACGCCGCCGCCGAGGCGGCTGCCACCGCGGACACCACCGGAGCCACCTCCGCCACACCCTCTCCGGGGCCCGCGTCACCGACCGGTGCGACGCCCACGACGGGCGCCACGCCCACCACTGGGGCCGGTCACACCACAGAGACCGCGCCCTCGGCAGCCTCGCCCGCCGCCGGGGTCGTGTCATCCGCCGGAGCCGGGGCGGGAGCCGTCCCTGCGAGTGGTGCCGGGCCGCTGGGCGATGCCGCGCACACCACCCCCACCACGGCTGCCTCCGAGGCCGCACCCGCAGCGGAGTCCGGGCTCGCTTCGCAGGCCGCTCTTGCGTCACAGGCCGCGCTCGCCGCTGAGGTCGCGCCGCCGGCCGGCGCCACGTCCCCGGCGGATGTCGCGCCCCCACCCGGCGCGGGCGCGGGCACGGGCGCGGGCACGATTCCCCCGCCCGGTGGAGGCTCACCGGAGTCGTCGGCCTCGCCGGTCTCATCAGGCGCGCCCGCCTCATCAGGCGCGTCCGCGCCCCCGCGTAAGCGCGCGCGGGTGCGCAACAGGCTGCTCGGCTCCGTTCTCCTGTGTGCCGTCGCCGTCATCGCGGCGGGTACGCCGAACGTCGTGGCGGCCTCGCGTGATGCCGCCGACGCGCAGGAGCTGGTCTCCCTCGCGCGTCTTAACCAGCAGGCCATCGCGCTCTCCCACTCCCTGGCCGACGAGCGCGACGGGATGGTGGAGTACGTCGCGGCCGGCCGCACCAGCAAGGGCGGAGCCGGGGTCAGCGAGGCCCAGCGTGCCCGGGTCGACCGTCAGGCGCGGGAGATCCGCGCCTCGACACCCCCCGCGTATGTCGGCAAGGCCCTCAAGAAGCTTCGGGGGACACGGCAGCAGGCGATAGCGGGGCACGGTGGCGCGTTCGACGTGCACGAGTCGTACACCGACGTCATCCGGGCCCTGCGCGGCGTCACCCAGCAGGTGGCCAACGACCTGCCCGCGCGCGCCCAGGACCCGACGGCCGCCGCGCTGCCCAGCCTCGCTCGCGCCATCGACCAGGCCTCCGCCACCCGCGGCCTGCTGCGCGGCGCGCTCGCCGGCCGTGGGACGCAGCACCAGCTGACGGCGCAGGCGCAGCAGGCGCGCGTGCGCGAGGAGGCTGCCCTCGCCGACTTCGACGAGTCGGCGGGTGCCAAGGCGCGCGACAGCTACAGCACGACCGTCAACGGCACGGACGTCAACGTCGCGGAGCGCTACCTCAAGCGCGTCACCGCGCGTGCCTACCTCACGCCCTCGGTGCGCTCGATGAACCGGGACAGGATCGACTCCTCGGTCTCGGCGCGTATCGCTCATATGCGCGGCGTGCAGTCGTCGTTCGCCGCCGAGGAGATCAAGCGGCTGGAGGGACTGCGGGACGACGATGTGACGGCGTTGCAGTTGCGGGGGGCGCTGCTGGGTGTCTGTGTGCTGCTCGCGCTCGGCGTCAGCATCTCGACGGCGCGTTCGCTGACCCGTCCGCTGTCCGTGCTCAAGCGGGGCTCGCGGCGGCTGGCCGGCGACCCGGCCGGTGAGGAGCCGATCACCTTCAAGGGCAGGAACGACGAGTTCGCGGATGTCGTCAGCTCACTGAACTCGCTGCGCGCGGCGGCAGCCGACCTGCGCCGCCGGGCGGCCTGTGCGGAAAGCGAGCAGGACCAGCTGGCCGTGGAGAAGGCCGAGCTGACCGAACGCCACCAGCTGCTGGGCGACGATTACGCCGCTCTCATGGCCGAGCTGGAGGAGGCGCGCGAGGAGCTGATCGCCGCGCTGGACGCCCCGCAGGGCACCTTCGTCAACCTGGCCATGCGCACCCAGGGACTGGTGGAGCGGCAGCTCGGCGTCATCGAGGGGCTGGAGGAGAAGGAGACCGACCCCGACCGGCTCGCCACCCTCTTCAAGCTCGACCACTTGGCTACCCGGCTGCGCAGGCACAGCGAGAATCTGCTGCTCCTCGCGGGCGCCGAGCACTCCGGCAGCCACCAGCAGGGCCCGGTCGCGCTGCTGGACGTCCTGCGCGCCGCGGTCAGCGAGATAGAGCGCTACGAGCGCGTCGAGCTGGGCTCGCTGCCCCCGCACACCCAGATCAGCAGCTTCGCCGCCGACGATCTGAGCCACCTGGTCGCCGAACTCCTCGACAACGCCGCGGCCTTCTCCGCTCCCGACTCCGAGGTGCGGCTTACCGGCTGGATGCTGGAGAACGGCGAGGTCATGCTGTCCGTCCAGGACGACGGCATCGGGGTGAGCGATGAGCGGCTCGCGGGGCTGAACGCACGTCTGAGCGAACCCGAGACGCAGCGCCCGCCGTTCGCCCCGGACGGCAGCCCCACGGAGGAGGACGAGACCGACGGGCTCGGGCTGGGACTGTACGTGGTCGCCAAGCTGGCGGCGCGGCACCGGCTGCGGGTGCAGCTGCGCAAGCAGAAGCAGGGCGGGCTCGCCGCCGTCGTCATCGTCCCGCGCACGATCCTCCCCGACCGTCCGGTCCCGGCCGCGGCTCCGGCCGGAAACACGGGCCGGGCCGACGCGCCCCGGCTGCCGGGCTCGATGGCCGAGGCCAACTCGAACACGCTCCCGGGTCGCAGAAGGCGCCATGCGGCGACGCCGTACGAGGCCGACGACGACGCCCGGGAGCCGGAGAGCCCCCAGGGGCCGGGGAGCCCCGAGGAGCCGGAAGGCCACGAGGAGCGCGGGGGCGGCGCAGAGGGGGATGCTTCCGTCCCGACGGAAGCACAGCACGAGCCCGAAGCCGGGCCGGAGACTGAAGCCGAGCCCGAAGCCGAGCCCGAGCCTGACGCCAGGACCGGGACCGGGAACGAGCCCGGAAGCGAGACGGAAGCCGGGCCCGAGACTGGACCCGAGCCCGAGGCCGGACCCGAGCCCGGGGCCGCCGACGAGCACTCCAAGGTTGCGGACGAGCACCCCAGGGCCGACGACCAGGCCCCTGCCCCCCACAGCGACGGCGAGGACGACGCGCAGCCGGTCATCACGGACAAGGGCCTGCCCAAGCGCACGCCCAAGGTCACGGCGCCGGAGGCGACCGCTCCGCGGCAGCGCAAGGCCGGGCCCAACGCCGAGGAGCTGCGCCGCAGGCTCGGCGGCTTCCAGCAGGGCGCACGAGAGGGTCTGCGTGACGCGGCGGCGCAGGTCGCCGCTGAAGAGGGTGCGACTGAAGAAGGTGCGGAAGAGCGAGCGGGGGCGCAGGTTGACGGTGGTACTGCCGAGGAGGCACGCAAGTGAACGCGCCCGCCACGCGTACGGCCAGCAGTTCGGAAGCGCGAAATCTGCGCTGGCTGCTGGACAATCTGGTCGAAGAGGTGCCCGGGGTCCGCTCCGTGGCCGTCGTCTCGTCCGACGGTCTGCTGCTGCTGGCTTCCGATCCGACGCTCGGTACGGAGTACGGCGACATCGGATCGGGCAGCCTCGGTTTCGGCGGTCCTGGGACCGGCTTGCCGGACACCGGATCCGCTCCGGGGCAGAGACCGGCCCAGGCGTCGCCAGCGGACCAGGCATCGGCACCCGCATCGGCACCGGCCCCCGGTGAGGAGCCCAGAGAGAAGGCCCCGACGAGACCGTCCAACGACGGGCCGGACGAAGCGGACAGCGGGCCGAAGGGCTCCAGCGCCGATCTGGCCACCATCGTCTCCGGCCTCGGCTCACTGACGCTGGGCGCCGCCAAGCTGATCGACGGCGGTGAAGTGCGCCAGACGATGGTCTCCATGGAGGAGGGCTCACTCTTCGTCATGACCATCGGGGACGGCTCGCTGCTCGGCGTCCATGCCACCCCGGACTGCGACATGAACGTCGTCGGCTATCACATGGCGCTCTTCGTCGGCCGCGCCGGACACGTCCTCACCCCCGAACTCCGCAGCGAGTTGCGCGAGTCCATGGAGCTGGAGCAGTGAAGCAGTGAAATCGCACTCTCCCTTGCCGATACGCAAGGCCCCCGGCAGAGCGAAACGCGTCCGCCCGTACGCGCTGACGGGCGGACGCACCGACTACGGCCCCGTGCTGCTGGTGGAGACGTTCGTCGCCGCCATCGAGGCCCCCGAGGAACTGCCCGAGCTGACCTCGGGCGGGCTGCGGGACCGCGTGCTGCCCGAGATGCGGGCCATCGTGGAGCTGTGCCGCAAGATGCGTTCCGTCGCGGAGATCTCGGCGCTGCTGAGGATGCCGCTCGGCGTGGTGCGCGTGCTGCTCAGTGACCTCGCCGAACAGGGAAGAATTCGGGTCTTCGGCACCGGCCACGGCGCCGAAAGCCCCGATCGCGCGCTGTTGGAAAGGGTGCTCGGTGGACTTCGCAGGCTCTGAACCCGACCGGGGCCGGGCCCCCGCATGGCAGACGGATCTGAGTCGCGCCCCCATATCCACGAAGATCGTGGTGGCCGGCGGCTTCGGGGTCGGCAAGACGACTTTCGTCGGTGCCGTCTCGGAGATCGAGCCGCTCAAGACCGAGGCGCTGATGACGCAGGCGAGCGAGGAGACCGACGACCTCACGGCGACGCCGGGGAAGACCACGACGACGGTCGCGATGGACTTCGGCAGGATCACCCTCGACGCCGATCTGGTGCTCTATCTCTTCGGCACCCCGGGTCAGCAGCGGTTCTGGTTCATGTGGGACGACCTGGTGCGCGGCGCGATCGGTGCCGTCGTGATGGCCGACACCCGCCGCCTTGAGGACTGCTTTCCCGCACTGGACTATTTCGAGAGCTGCGGTCTGCCCTACGTCGTCGCGGTCAATCACTTCGAGGGGACACCGGCCTACGACGCGCAGGACGTACGCGAGGCCCTGTCGGTGCCCGGTTACGCCCCCATTGTGAACATTGACGCGCGCAAGCGGGAGAAGGTCACCGAGTCGCTCCTCTCACTCGTCGCGCACGCGCTGGACGCGGCCCCCGCCTGAGCGGGCGGCGGGGACCCCGGTGCCCGAGTGTTCGCGAGGCGGCGTCCATGCGCCGGGTGCGCCCGCCGACACGTACGAAACGGAAGATGGAGAGCGCCGCCATGCGGAAGATACTCATAGTCGGAGCTGGGCAGGCCGGCCTTCAGCTCGCCCTCGGGCTCCAGCGGCACGACTACGACGTGACACTGATGTCCAACCGCACGGCGGACGAGATCCGGGGCGGGCGGGTCATGTCGACCCAGTGCATGTTCGACACGGCGCTCCAGCACGAGCGTGACCTGGAGATCAACTTCTGGGAGAGCCAGGCCACGAAGATCCGGAAGCTCGGCGTCTGCGTCGCCGCGCCCGACCACTCCCGTGCCATCGACTGGCTCGGCGAGTTGGACGGGTACGCGCAATCGGTCGACCAGCGGCTGAAGATGGCCGGCTGGATGGAGACCTTCGCGCAGCGCGGCGGACAGCTGGTGATCCACGGCGCCGCGGTCTCCGACCTCGACTTCTTCGCCCGCAACTACGACCTGGTGCTCGTCGCGGCGGGCAAGGGCGAGCTGGTGTCGATGTTCGAGCGGGACGCGGAGCGCTCCCCGTACAAGACGCCGCAGCGCGCGCTGGCGGTCGCCTATGTGAACGGATTGGGCCCGCGCCCCGAGCACCCCGAGATGGAGGACGCATACTGCAACATGGTGCCCGGCGTCGGCGAGCTGTTCGTGACGCCGACGCTCACGACGACGGGCCGGGCCGACCTCCTCTTCTGGGAGGGCATTCCCGGCGGTCCCCTGGACGCGTTCCAGGGCATCAAGGACCCCCAGGAGCACCTGGCCAAGACGCTTGAGCTGATGGAGGAGTACCTCCCCTGGGAGTACGCGCGCTCCACGAAGGTCGAACTGACTGACGCGGGCGGCACACTGGCCGGCCGCTACGCGCCGACCGTGCGCAAGCCGGTCGGGCGGCTGCCCGGAGGCGGCACGGTGCTCGGTGTCGCAGACGTGGTCGTCGCCAACGACCCGATCACGGCTCAGGGCTCCAATTCCGCTTCCAAGTGCGCCGCCTCCTACCTCGACTCCATCCTGGAGCGGGGGGACCGTGACTTCGACGCGGAGTGGATGCAGGGCGCGTTCGACCGGTATTGGGACATTGCCCGGCACGCCACGAAGTGGACCAACGCGATGCTGGCGCCTCCGCCGGAGCATGTGCTGCGGATCATCGGGGCCGCCGGGGAGGCCCAGGCGGTCGCCGACCGGTTCGCCAACGGGTTCGACAACCCGGCCGATTTCGAAGAGTGGTTCTTCGAGCCTGAGAAGGCCGAGGCGTATCTGTCGCGGGTCAGCTGAGCCGGGCGCTCACTCTTCCTGCTCCGCCGTGACATTGAGGCGGTGGAGGAGGCGGGCCAGTTCGGCGATTTCGCCGCGGTCCCAGGCGGCGAGTTTGCGGGCGTAGGAGAGGCGGCGGGCGTCCCGTACCCGGGTGAAGCGGGCCCGCCCCTCTTCCGTGAGCCCCACCAGGGAAGCGCGCCGGTCGCCCGGGTCCGGTACGCGGTCCACGAGGCCGAGTGCCACGAGCGCGTGCAGCTGCCTGCTCATGGTCGCCTTGCCGACCCCGAAATACGCCGCCAGATCCGTCGCCCGCTGCGGGCCGGCGTCCTCCAGCCGTACGAGAAGGCCGTATGCGGCGGGCTCCAGGTCGGGGTGGACCTGCCGCGCCATCTCGCCGGAGGAGGCACGGGCCCGGCGGAGGAAGACCGCCAACTCGCGCTCCACGTCGAGACATTCGGGCCCGAAGAGCCCGTCGGGGTCCGTGTCGGCCTTGTGCACGTAAGCGCCCTCTCCGGCGTTTTCCTTGAAGAAACTTTCTGCCAGCGTCCGCGATCGTCGCAGCTCCTCCAGTATTTCGCAGGATTAGACCAACGGCAGACGGCGGGGCACCTTCCGCCTGCCCGGTCTACGCGCGTACCTTCAGCCTGACATGACCACACCAGTGGCATGCCACCTCTCGCGCGTCGCAGTATGAAAACCCCCCACATAGCGACATACTTCGCACGTACGCACGTACCAGACCCCCACCACCAGAGGCTCCGGAGGCAGCGATGCCCAGCTTCAGATCCGGTACGGCCCGTCGCAGACGCGGAATCGCGGCTGCCCTCGGGATGATCTTGTCCCTGCTCGCTCTCGTCCTGGCTCTGCCGGGCACCGCCTCGGCATCCCCTGACGCCGGTGCCAAGGCCCCGGTCAAGCCCGGTGAGGCATGGATGGGCGCGGGCATCCAGATGCACGAGGGCGACTCGACCGACGGGACCCCGCCCAACAGGGAGCGCGCGGGACTGGCCGCGACGGTCCACGGCGTGGATGTCAGCAGCCACCAGGGCAACGTCGCCTGGTCGACCCTGTGGAACAGCGGCGTCCGCTTCGCCTACACCAAGGCCACGGAGGGCACCAGCTACAAGAATCCGTACTTCGCCCAGCAGTACAACGGTTCGTACAACGTGGGCATGATCAGGGGCGCGTACCACTTCGCGACGCCCAACTCGTCCAGCGGCGCCACCCAGGCCAACTACTTCGTCGGAAACGGCGGCGGCTGGAGCAAGGACGGCAAGACGCTGCCGGGCGTGCTCGACATCGAGTACAACCCCTACGGCGCGACCTGTTACGGCCTGAGCAAGAGCGCGATGGTCAACTGGATCAAGGACTTCACCAGCACGTACAAGGCCAAGACCGGGCGTGACGCGGTGATCTACACCACCACGAGCTGGTGGACGCAGTGCACCGGCAACAGCGGCGCCTTCGGCAACACCAACCCCCTGTGGATCGCCCGCTACGCCTCCTCGCCGGGCACGCTCCCGGCCGGCTGGGGCTTCTACACCTTCTGGCAGTACACCTCCACCGGCCCGACCGTGGGGGATCACAACTACTTCAACGGAGCGATCGACCGCCTGAAGGCGCTGGCCAACGGCTGAAACAGCCACCACCCCCGGCCGGGGGCGTGGGGGTCGCCCCCCACACGACAACAGCAACGGAGCGATCGACCGCCTGAAGGCCCTGACCAACGGCTGAAACAGCCACCACCCCCGGCCGGGGGCGTGGGGGTCGCCCCCCACACGACAACAGCAACGGAGCGATCGACCGCCTGAAGGCCCTGGCCAACGGCTGAAACAGCCTGACGGCCACTCGCCAACGGCTGCCGCTGTCGCACGAGTGGCCCCCGCCCTGGAGGCGGGGGCCACTCTCTGTGCGCCGGGCGCGTCCGTCACGCCGCGACCGGCGTCTCCCGGGCGGGGGTCTGCGCGGGGGTCAGCGCCAGCTCCAGGACCTGGCGGACGTCGGAGACGGGGTGGACGTCGAGGCCGTCCAGCACCTCCGCGGGGACGTCGTCCAGGTCGGGCTCGTTCCGCTTGGGGATGATCACGGTGGTCACCCCGGCGCGGTGAGCCGCCAGCAGCTTCTGCTTGACGCCGCCGATGGGCAGCACCCGCCCTGTCAGTGAGACCTCGCCGGTCATCGCCACCTCGGGCCGCACCTGACGCCCGCTCAGCAGCGAGGCCAGCGCGGTGGTCATGGTGACACCGGCGCTCGGTCCGTCCTTTGGTACGGCGCCCGCGGGAACGTGCAGGTGGATGCCGCGTTCCTTCAGGTCGCCGACGGGCAGCTCGACCTCGGCGCCGCGCGAGCGCAGGTAGGAGAGCGCGATGTGCGCGGACTCCTTCATCACGTCGCCGAGCTGTCCGGTCAGGGTCAGCCCCGAGGCTCCCGTCTCGGGGTCGGACAGCGACGCCTCGACGAAGAGCACGTCGCCGCCCGCGCCCGTGACGGCCAGGCCGGTGGCCACGCCCGGCACCGCGGTGCGGCGCTCGGCCGGGTCCTGTGCGGACTCGGGGGTGTGGTGCGGGCGGCCGATGAGCTCGCGCAGCTCTTCGGTGCCGACGGTGTAGGGCAGCTCCAGCTCGCCGAGCTGCTGCTTGGCCGCGACCTTGCGCAGCACCCGTTGGACGGCGCGCTCCAGGCTCCGTACGCCCGCCTCGCGGGTGTACTCGGCGGCCAGCTTGCGCAGGGCCTCCTCCTCGAAGGTCACCTCGCCGCTCTCCAGCCCCGCGCGCTCCAGCTGACGGGGCAGCAGGTGGTCGCGGGCGATGGTGATCTTCTCGGGCTCGGTGTACCCGTCGAGCTGGACGACCTCCATACGGTCGAGCAGCGGCTGCGGGATGGACTCCAGGACGTTGGCGGTCGCGAGGAACACCACGTCGGACAGGTCGAGCTCGACCTCCAGGTAGTGGTCGCGGAACGTGTGGTTCTGGGCCGGGTCCAGGACCTCCAGCAGCGCGGCGGCCGGGTCGCCCCGGAAGTCGGAGCCGACCTTGTCGACCTCGTCCAGCAGGACGACCGGGTTCATGGAGCCGGCCTCCTTGATGGCGCGGACGACGCGGCCGGGCAGCGCCCCGACGTAGGTGCGCCGGTGGCCGCGGATCTCGGCCTCGTCGCGGACGCCGCCGAGCGCGACGCGGACGAACTTGCGGCCCATCGCGCGGGCGACGGACTCGCCCAGCGAGGTCTTGCCGACGCCGGGCGGGCCGGTCAGCGCGAGCACCGCTCCCCCGCGCCGCCCTCCGACGACGCCGAGGCCGCGCTCCTCGCGCCTCTTGCGGACGGCGAGGTATTCGGTGATGCGCTCCTTGACGTCCTGAAGGCCTGCGTGGTCCTCGTCCAGGACGGCCTGGGCGCCGCTGATGTCGTACGCGTCCTCCGTGCGCTCGTTCCAGGGCAGCTCCAGGACGGTGTCGAGCCAGGTGCGGATCCAGCTGCCCTCGGGGGACTGGTCGCTGGAGCGCTCCAGCTTGTCGACCTCCTTGAGGGCCGCCTTGCGGACCTCCTCGGGCAGGTCGGCGGCCTCGACGCGGGCGCGGTAGTCCTCGCCCTCGTCCTCGGGGTCGCCGTTCAGCTCGGCCAGCTCCTTGCGGACGGCCTCCAGCTGACGGCGCAGCAGGAACTCGCGCTGCTGCTTGTCGACGCCCTCCTGGACGTCCTTGGCGATGGACTCGGCGACGTCCTGCTCGGCGAGGTGCTCACGCAGCGCCTCGGTGGCGGCCTTGAGCCGCTCGACGGGGTCGGTGGTGCGCAGCAGCGCCAGCTTCTGTTCGGTGCTCAGGAACGGGGAGTATCCGGCGTTGTCCGCGAGCTGGGAGACGCCGTCGATCTGCTGCACCCGGTCCACGACCTGCCATGCGCCGCGCTTGCGGAGCCAGTCGGTGATGAGCGCCTTGTACTCCTTCATCAGCTCGCTCACCGCGCCGGGCAGGGGGTCTGGCACGCTCTCCTCGACCTCGGTGCCCTCCACCCACAGCGCGGCGCCCGGGCCCGTCGTACCGGCGCCGATCCGGACGCGGCGTACACCGCGGATCAGCGCACCGGGGTCACCGTCGGCGAGCCTGCCGACCTGCTCGACCCGGCCGAGCACGCCGATGCCGGGGTACTGCCCCTCCACCCGGGGAACAAGCAGCACCCGTGGCTTGTCTCCCTGGGGTGCGGCGGCCTGCGCGGCCTCCACAGCCGCACGTACGTCGCTCTCCGAGAGATCCAGCGGCACCACCATTCCCGGCAGAACGACGCCGTCGCTCTCGGCATCCAGGGGCAGCACGGGCAAGGTGAGCGGGGTGGACTCGGTAGCCATGATCTCTCCCTCTGCAAGCAACTTGAGTAATACCCACTCAATGCTTGTGAGGGCGAGGATGTTCCCCCGATTCCGGGATGAGGCGTTCGCCGTGAGCGATCAGCGATCAGCTGTCCTTCGCAGGTGCACCTTGCGAGGTCCGGTTCAACATTGCGAGGGGTCTCGCATGCCCCGGGCTGCTCCGCCCGGCGGCAGGACGGGGCGGCGATGGTGGTCGGCTGCCGTCCGACCGATCGACGTCACTCGTTGTGGAGCACGTACGACCAGGCGGGCTGCTCACTGCCCGGCTCGTCGACTTCGGCCAGCGATCCCAGGACCCAATAGGTGATCTGTCCTCGCTCGGAATTGGCCGGGGGCAGAATACTGCGCGTACGCAGCCCGGTGACCCACAGTGCGACCATGGTGAGGAAATCTTCGAGGCTGTGCGCGGCGGGAAGGCCGGCGAGGTGGTCCTGGCGCGGCTTCGTGGGAACGCGCAGGACGTGTCCGGTGGACCCGTCGACGACGAGCTTGCCGCCCATCCACTTGCCGATCTGGAAGAAGGGCCCGCTTTCCGGGACAGGCTCGATTCCCTCGGGCCAGGAGGGCAGTTCGTCGAGAATGCCGATCTCCCAGTCGCCGAACGGGAAAAGCCCCATGGCTCCTTCGCGCAGGTATGGCAGCCCGAATTCCAGGAGAAGTTCGCGGGTCGCCGCATGGGTGAGCCGATCCGGGAAATCCTCGACCTCGATGGGATAGATCGCGTCCTCGCCGAACAGGGTGATGACGTCCTCGTGACTCGGGGCCGGCGCGTCGCTCGGACTGCTCGCGCCCGCGTCCGTGTAATCCCAGCTCAGGGGCTGCTGCCGGGCACCGAAGTCGGAGATGTCCACACCGTCAGCAGGCCGGATGGCGAGCAGTCCCAAGCCGCCCCCGAAAACGACGACTTCATCCACGGCCAATGGGGCGCAAGGCAGTACAACAGCCTGCTCGCTTCGCCGGGGGGACGACGAGCCGAACAGTTCCCGGGCGAGAGCGGGCGAAGCGGAGCCGTCCGTGGGTGACGCGGGCCAGGTGAGATCCGCACGATGCTCCTGCGGAATCTCGTCGTTTTCCATGGAGACAAAAAGGCCACTTGGCCACCGAGCCCACCCTCACGCCACCATGCGCCGACGCGACCGGCGACCTCTTCCTCGGGGATTCCGGGGGTGCCGGTGGTTGGCTCGGGCATGATCCCCCTCAGTTGCGCGATGACTCCTCGACCCTGTGCGTGGCTGCGTGCGAATGGCCTGGCCTATTTGCGCATGGCCTGGCTATTGCTGTCGCATGACCCGGGCAGGCGGTGTCGCCCGCAGAAGTGGGCGGTGGCGGTCTCAGGCCGGGGCGGTCGCGACGCGGCACAGCACCACGATCCAGTCGTCCTCGCTCGGCCAACCCGTCAAGTCGGCGAGCTGCCACGTCTCGTCGCCCACGGGGAAGTTCTCACCAACGCGGAGGATGTGAGTCTGCTCCTCGGTGGCGAAGGTCACGAGCCGAACCCTGACCGCGGCGTCGGACTCCCTGTAGATGTCGTTCACTGAGAAGCTGGCGTGCTCAAGATTTCGCTGAATTCCGTGCCAGAGGTGAATCGTGTCAGCACTCACTTCTCATGCTCCAAAGATGCGCACTGGTTGCTGCGGTATTTCATGAATTCCTTGATGGTCAGCGGCTGGGGACGCCTCGAGTTGCGCGGACTGCGCAACTGAATCAGGCCCTTGTCGTCGACCGAGACGATCTCGTAGGCGTGGGAACTCAGGAGGTCCGTCTCGATCTTGTTCTCCGCACCAGTGCCCCTGGGAGGGTGCCGACAACGACCGGTCTGCTGGCATTCCGTGAGCTCCCGCAGGTGGGCCGGGAGTTGCTTTCCCGGGCTGCGGCCGTGCGTATCGTACTGCGTCGGGAATTCGTGACGGACGCGGAATGGGCGGGCGTCCGGCCGCTGCTGCCGATGCCGGCCTGGCTCCAGGGACATGGCAGACGCGCCGTTTCCTCCTCCGCCCCGGTCACGGCCGTCGTCTCTGCCGATGAGGCGGCCAACGCCTCGGACAGCTCCTACCAGTCGATCCCCTCCCCCAAGGGGATCGACTGATCGGCCGAGGACGGCGGAGTGCGGACAGGCCGTAGCGGACGGACAGCAGCGGCCGGGCGAGTGGGCCTGGCCGCTACAGCGCCAGCAGCGCCCGAACCGGTATCCGGGGGTCCGAGAGGGGGCGGACGGCCATGCGGAGCAGGGCCAGCGGGTTGTCGTCGCCCGCGATGCGGTTGGCGCTCAGTTCGCCGCAGGTGTGGCAGAGGTGGATCAGCATCCACTCCCCGTCGTCCCGCGCCGACAGGCACAGCGCGGCCATCCGCCCCCGGCACCCGGCCGCCCTGTCGCCGGGCACCCGCCGGTCGACGTGGAGGCTGGTCAAACAGTGCGGGCAGTGGTTGCGGTGGGCGGTGCCCGGCGCCGCCATGGGAACGTCCAGCCGGCAGCCCGCACAGCGGAACGCGTCGCCCCGCTCGCCGGGCAGCGCGTGCGCGGGCTCCTTGCGCCGCTGGGGGCGTGCGGTACGGGTGTGACGTCTGGCCATGTCACACCTCCCCGAACACTTCGAGCGGGAAGGGCGGCTGGGCAAGCGGACGCACGGCCATCCTCATCAGGATGAGGTGGTTGTCGTCCGGCGAGACGGGACTGGAGGTCAGCTCGTCGCAGCGGGTGCAGCGGTGGATGACCCTCCAGTCGCCGCCGCGCAGCACGGCGATGGCGATCGGACTCATCCGCGAACGGCAGTCCGAGAGCCCGCCCTCGACGTGGTCGGTGACGTGCTGGGAGTACAGACAGCTGGGACAGTGGTGACGCAACTCGCCGTCGGGCCCGAACTGAGTGACAGTCAGGCCGCAGCGTACGCAGGTGAAGGTGTTGGTCCGCAGGGACGCCGACGCCATGGAGGCGGGGCGTGCGGAACCGGAGTCGCTGGTGGACACCGGAGGTCTCCTTGCTGGGAGTGGTTTCTCAGGGCAGCAAGGGAGCGCCGAGCGGTCCTCGGTCGGATTCTGGCTCAGGCACCACGCGGGTCGGGGACATCACGCGGGGCGTGGAGCTGAAGAGGCGCGCTCGGCGCTTGCGGGAACATCAACACCGACTTCCAGGGTGCGGGCACCCGGTACGAGGTGGACGAGACGCCGGAACCGTAGCAGCGGGCCGGTCCGCTGAGCGAAGGAATTTCCGCCCGCACCGCGCCGTCGCGGGGGCCGGAAGCGGGCCCCAAGTCGATTGCCCCGCCGCCCGCCTCCGGCCGAGGATGGCCGCATGCTCGACCACACGCATCAGCCGGACCGGTCCTCTCAGCCCTACCGCTCCTCACTCCAGCCGGTGCCCGACGAGCCCGTGCTGCTCGACCGCCGGGAGGGCCCGTACGGCGAGGTGGTGCTGCGCCGACGGGGCGAGCACCACGAGATCATCGCCAACGGGTGCTTCCTGATGGACACCTCCGACGGCCGCTCCGAGCGGCTGCTCGTACGGGCCGCGCTGGCTGAGCTGGACGGGCGGGAGCGCCCGCATGTGCTGATCGGCGGCCTCGGCGTCGGCTTCTCGCTCGCCGAGGCGACGGCCGAGCCACGCTGGGGCCGCATCACCGTGGTCGAGCGCGAGCCCGCCGTCCTCGACTGGCACCGCGAGGGCCCGCTGGCCGCCGTCTCGCGCGACGCGCTCGCCGACGGGCGCACCGAGCTGGTGGAGGCCGACCTCGTCGCCCACGTACGAGAAGCTTCCGGCACAGGGTGCCGTTTCGACGCGCTGTGCCTGGACATCGACAACGGTCCGGACTGGACGGTCACAGAGGACAACACCGGCCTCTACTCCCCCGAGGGGCTCGCCGCGTGTCTTCGGGCCCTCACTCCGGGTGGTGTGCTGGCCGTCTGGTCGGCCCAGCCGTCGTCCACATTCGAAGGTTCCCTGTGGAATGCGGGGTTCTGCCGTGTTCGGACCGATGAGATCCCCGTCGCCCGAGGCGTCCCCGACGTGGTCCACTTCGCAGCACGACCGGCGTAGCCTAGGCCTGTAGCAGGCCCTTACGCTGCATTCCGAAGAAGTCGGAAAGAGCCACAGGGCGGGGTCGCATGGACCAGAAGAACACCACTCAGACACCTGGCGGAGCAGCCGCCGCGACCACCCCCGGCGCCCAGCGGCGCATCCTGGTCGTGGAGGACGACCCGACCATCGTGGACGCCATCGCCCGACGGCTGCGTGCGGAGGGCTTCCAGGTGCAGACGGCCGGTGACGGTCCCGCCGCCGTGGACACCGCCGAGGCCTGGCAGCCCGACCTGCTCGTGCTGGACATCATGCTCCCCGGCTTCGACGGCCTGGAGGTCTGCCGCCGCGTCCAGGCACAGCGCCCCGTTCCGGTGCTGATGCTGACCGCGCGGGACGACGAGACGGACATGCTGGTCGGCCTGGGAGTCGGCGCGGACGACTACATGACCAAGCCGTTCTCCATGCGCGAGGTGGCGGCCCGCGTGCACGTCCTGCTGCGCAGGGTCGAGCGCGCGACGCTGGCGGCACACACGCCCCGCAGCGGGATACTCAGGCTCGGGGAACTGGAGATCGATCACGCCCAGCGCCGGGTGCGGGTGACCGGCGAGGACGTGCACCTGACCCCGACGGAGTTCGATCTGCTGGTGTGCCTGGCGCACTCCCCCCGCGCCGTCCTCTCGCGCGAGCAGCTGCTGGCCGAGGTGTGGGACTGGGCCGACGCGTCGGGCACCCGCACGGTCGACAGCCACATCAAGGCCCTGCGCCGCAAGATCGGCGCCGAGCGCATCCGCACCGTCCACGGCGTGGGATACGCGCTGGAGACCCCGGCTCCGGGCGGCGCCGCCGCGCCGGTGACGGGTGCCGCCGCCGAGGGTTCCTGAGAACGCGGGCGGACGGCACGAGGTGTCCATTTCCGAGGGCCGCTGGCAGCGCGCCGCGACCCGGCTGTGCAGCAACGCGTGGGACCGCCTGTGGGAGGGCCTGCGCCCGCTGGATCCCTACCGTTCCGTGAAGGCGGCGCTCGGCGCGCTGGTGATCGTCTCCGTGGTGATCACCACGCTGCTGGCGCTGTTCGCCGTGCAGTCGGCGACCGAGCTGCGGGTCATCACGATCATCTCGATCGTCGCCTCACTGCTGATCACCCAGTTCGTGGCGCAGTCGCTGACGGCGCCGCTGGATGAGATGACGGACGCCGCGAAGGCGATGGCACACGGTGACTACTCGCGGCGGGTGCGCGGCGGGCGGCGGGACGAGTTCGGGGAGCTGGCGGAGAACTTCAACCGGATGGCCGCCGACCTGGAGGCCGTCGACCAGCACCGCAAGGAGCTGGTCGCCAACGTCTCGCACGAGCTGCGCACCCCGATAGCGGCGCTGCGGGCGGTGCTGGAGAACGTCGTGGACGGCGTCTCGGACGCCGACCCGGAGACGATGCGCACCGCGCTGTCGCAGACCGAGCGGCTGGGCCGGCTGGTGGCCCACCTGCTGGACCTCTCCCGGCTGGACAACGGCGTGGTGCCGCTCCACTCGCGCCGCTTCGAGGTGTGGCCGTACCTGGCGGGCGTGCTCAAGGAAGCCAACATGAGCAAGGGCTCCGGGCACGCCCGCAAGGACGTCCACCTGCACCTGGACGTCTCCCCGCCGGAGCTGACCGCCTACGCCGACCCCGAACGGCTGCACCAGGTGGTGGCCAATTTGATCGACAACGCGGTCAAGCACAGCCCGCCGCACGGCCGCGTCACGGTCCGGGCCAGACCCGGCGAGCCGGCCGTCGGCGAGGGCAGCATGGAGGTCGAGGTCCTCGACGAGGGGCCCGGCATCCCCGAATCCGAGCGCCACCGGGTCTTCGGGCGCTTCAGCCGTACCCAGAGCGCCGAGGCGCTGGGCGGCGCGGGCGGCACCGGCCTGGGCCTGGCCATCGCGCGCTGGGCGGTGGATCTGCACGGGGGCTCGATCCGGGTGGCCGAATCTCCCCGCGGCTGCCGCATCCAGCTCACCCTTCCGGGCGCGGGCAGGAGCCAGGGTTGACGTAGGGTCGCCGGTGGGGCCGCGCGGACGCGGAATGAGGGCCGTCCGGTTCCGGGACAAGGCCGAAACCGTGAGTGATTCCCGCCAAATCCACGACTGAAACCGCGCCTTTGATGTGACTTGCGCGACCAAGAGGCGGCCCGGACTCCACCAATCGTCCAGAGACGAGTAGCCTTTATTTCCGCTGTCCACCATCTAAGGAAGCGGAAGAGGGCGGTTGCCGCCGTGTCGTCACAGTCCCCCAATAGCTCACCGAGCACCTCTACGGAACGGAAGGACGCGCAGGGCACAGATCCTGCCGCCACGTTCGGACCGAACGAGTGGCTCGTCGACGAGATCTACCAGCAGTACCTCCAGGACCCCAACTCGGTAGACCGAGCCTGGTGGGACTTCTTCGCTGACTACCAGCCGGAGTCCTCCGACGGGGCCACGACGCCGGCCGGCGCCGGTACCCCGCGGGACACCTCCCCGGCTCCCGCGCCCAGCGGCGCGCAGCCGGCTCCCGCCGCACCGGCGCAGAGCGCCACCGAGGCCCCCGCGGCACAGCAGGGCGCGCCCGCACAGGGTGCCCCGGCCGCCTCCGCGGGCGCACCGGCCAAGCCGGCGCCCGCGAGCGCGCCTGCCGCCAAGCCCGCCGCACCGGCGCAGCCCCAGGCCAAGCCGGCACAGCCCGCCCCCTCGGGCGGCGCCAAGACGGCGAAGGCGGCAGGGGAAGCCGGGGAGGCCCCCGCGGAGGGCCCGGAGTACGTGGCTCTGCGCGGTCCGTCCGCGGCCGTCGCGAAGAACATGAACGCTTCCCTGGAGCTGCCCACGGCCACGTCCGTGCGCGCCGTCCCGGTGAAGCTGCTGTTCGACAACCGCATCGTCATCAACAACCACCTCAAGCGCGCCCGCGGCGGCAAGGTGTCCTTCACGCACCTCATCGGCTACGCGATGGTGCAGGCGCTGAAGGCGATGCCCTCGATGAACCACGCGTTCACCGAGAAGGACGGCAAGCCCACCCTGGTCAAGCCCGACCATGTGAACCTCGGCCTGGCCATCGACCTGGTGAAGCCGAACGGCGACCGCCAGCTGGTCGTGGCCGGGATCAAGAAGGCCGAGACGCTGACCTTCTTCGAGTTCTGGCAGGCCTACGAGGACATCGTCCGGCGCGCGCGGAACAACAAGCTGACGATGGAGGACTTCTCCGGCGTCACCTGTTCGCTGACCAACCCCGGCGGCATCGGCACCGTGCACTCGGTGCCGCGTCTGATGCCGGGCCAGGGCCTGATCATGGGCGTCGGCGCGATGGAGTACCCCGCGGAGTTCCAGGGCACCTCGCAGGACACCCTGAACCGCCTGGGCGTCTCCAAGGTCATGACGCTGACCAGCACCTATGACCACCGGGTGATCCAGGGTGCGGCCTCGGGCGAGTTCCTGCGCCAGGTGGCGAACCTGCTGCTGGGCCAGAACGAGTTCTACGACGAGATCTTCAAGGCGCTGCGCATCCCCTACGAGCCGGTCCGCTGGCTCCAGGACATCGACGCCTCGCACGACGACGACGTCACCAAGGCGGCCCGGGTCTTCGACCTGATCCACTCCTACCGGGTGCGCGGCCACATCATGGCCGACACCGACCCGCTGGAGTACAAGCAGCGCAAGCACCCCGACCTGGACATCACCGAGCACGGGCTCACCCTGTGGGACCTGGAGCGGGAGTTCGCGGTCGGCGGCTTCGCCGGCAAGTCGATGATGAAGCTGCGCGACATCCTGGGCGTGCTGCGCGACTCGTACTGCCGCACCACCGGCATCGAGTACATGCACATCCAGGACCCCAAGCAGCGCAAGTGGATCCAGGACCGGGTCGAGCGCTCCCACGCCAAGCCGGAGCGCGACGAGCAGCTGCGCATCCTGCGCCGCCTCAACGCGGCCGAGGCGTTCGAGACCTTCCTCCAGACGAAGTACGTCGGCCAGAAGCGCTTCTCGCTGGAGGGCGGCGAGTCCGTCATCCCGCTGCTGGACGCGGTCATCGACGCGGCGGCCGAGTCCCGGCTGGACGAGTGCGTGATCGGCATGGCCCACCGCGGCCGGCTGAACGTGCTCGCGAACATCGTGGGCAAGCCGTACGCGCAGATCTTCCAGGAGTTCGAGGGCAACCTCGACCCCAAGTCGATGCACGGCTCCGGCGATGTGAAGTACCACCTGGGCGCCGAGGGCACCTTCACCGGTCTGGACGGCGAGCAGATCAAGGTCTCGCTCACCGCCAACCCTTCCCACCTGGAGGCCGTCGACCCGGTCGTCGAGGGTGTGGCGCGCGCCAAGCAGGACATCATCGGCAAGGGCGGCACGGACTTCACCGTCCTGCCCGTCCAGCTGCACGGTGACGCGGCCTTCGCGGGCCAGGGCGTGGTGGCCGAGACGCTGAACATGTCGCAGCTGCGCGGCTACCGCACCGGCGGCACGGTCCACATCGTCATCAACAACCAGGTCGGCTACACCGCGGCGCCCGAATCGGCGCGCTCGTCGATGTACTCCACCGACGTGGCCCGGATGATCGAGGCCCCGATCCTCCATGTGAACGGCGACGACCCCGAGGCCGTCGTGCGGGCGGCCCGGCTGGCCTTCGAGTACCGCCAGGCGTTCAACAAGGACGTGGTCATCGACCTGATCTGCTACCGCAGGCGTGGCCACAACGAGACGGACAACCCCTCGTTCACCCAGCCGCTGATGTACCACCTGATCGACAAGAAGCGCTCGGTGCGCAAGCTCTACACCGAGTCGCTGATCGGCAGGGGCGACATCACCCTGGAGGAGGCCGAGCAGGCGCTCCAGGACTTCCAGGGGCAGCTGGAGAAGGTCTTCACGGAGGTCCGTGACGCCGCCGCGACGCCGCTCCAGACGGAGGTCCCGGCCCCGCAGGCCGAGTTCCCCGTGGGCCTGGACACCGCGATCTCCCAGGAGGTCCTCAAGCGGATCGCCGAGTCCCAGGTCAACCTCCCCGACCGGGTCACCGTCCACCCCCGGCTGCTGCCGCAGCTCCAGCGGCGGGCGCAGATGGTCGAGGACGGCACGATCGACTGGGCGATGGGCGAGACGCTGGCCATCGGCTCACTGCTGATGGAGGGCACCCCGGTCCGGCTGTCGGGCCAGGACTCCCGGCGCGGCACCTTCGGCCAGCGGCACGCGGTGCTGCTCGACCAGAAGTCCGGGGACGACTACACCCCGCTGCTGTACCTCTCGGACGACCAGGCGCGCTACAACGTCTACGACTCGCTGCTGAGCGAGTACGCGGCGATGGGCTTCGAGTACGGATACTCCCTGGCCCGCCCGGACGCGCTGGTCATGTGGGAGGCGCAGTTCGGTGACTTCATGAACGGCGCGCAGACGGTGATCGACGAGTTCATCTCGTCCGCCGAGCAGAAGTGGAACCAGACCTCCGGGGTCTCCCTGCTGCTGCCGCACGGCTACGAGGGCCAGGGCCCGGACCACTCCTCGGCCCGGATCGAGCGGTTCCTCCAGCTGTGCGCGCAGAACAGCATGACGGTCGCGATGCCCACGCTGCCGTCGAACTACTTCCACCTGCTGCGCTGGCAGGTCCACAACCCGCACCACAAGCCGCTGATCGTCTTCACCCCGAAGTCGATGCTCCGGATGAAGGCGGCGGCCTCGAAGGCGGAGGAGTTCACCACCGGCGGCTTCCGTCCGGTCATCGGTGACACGCTCGTGGACAGCGGAGAGATGGACCCGGCGAGCGTTCGCAAGGTCGTCTTCTGCTCCGGCAAGGTCTACTACGACCTGGACGCCGAGCGGCAAAAGCGCGGTCTGAAGGACCCTGGTTCTGCTGGTGACACAGCGATTATCCGGCTGGAGCGGCTCTACCCGCTGCCCGGCGCGGAGATCCAGTCCCAGATGGCCCGCTTCAGCGGCGCGGAGAAGTTCATCTGGGCCCAGGAAGAGCCGGCCAACCAGGGTGCGTGGCCGTTCATCGCGCTCAACCTGGTCGACCACCTCGACCTGATCATCGGCTCGGAGCCGGTCCCGAACGCGGACAGGCTGCGCCGGGTCTCGCGTCCGTCCTCGTCCTCGCCCGCCGTGGGCTCGGGCAAGCGGCACGCGGAGGAGCAGGCGGAGCTGGTCCGGGAGGTCTTCGACATCTGAGGCCGCTGGTCCGGTAATTCCGGAAGCAACGAGTGCCCCCGCCGCGATCGCGGCGGGGGCACTCGTCTTCGCACACGGCGCGCGCCGAAGCGCGGGGCAGAGCGGCAGCGGGAACGGAACCTGGTGCCTCCCTGCTCGAAGAGCTTGGGGGAGCACCCGCCCTCCGCTCAGCACAGGCAGAGGCAGCCCCTGCTCAGCCCCAGGAAAGAGGTCGACGGAAGATCCGCCGGACAGGCGCTAGCCCAGGTAGGGCTCGTAGTCCCAGTGGGGGCGGGTGCGCTGGCGTGCCGCGAGGGTGTGGTGGTGCTGGGCGCCGAGCGAGCGGGTGAGCCGCTCCAGCGCCTCGGCCTCCACCTCGCGGGCCTCCTCACGGCGGCGCAGGGAGCGCAGATCGGCGGCGTTCGCGATCATGCAGGAGAGGGTGAGCGGGTGGTCCTCGCCCAGCGTGGCGCGGGCCCGGAGGTGGGCATCGTGGCTCAGCGCGTAGGCGTCGTCCAGCGCCTCGCCCAGGTTGCGCCCGCCGCTGGTGTTCAGGGCGCAGCCCAAGGTGGCCGGATGGTCGGGCCCCAGCAGCGAGGTGAGCCCGGCGAGGGCCTGCTCGAACATGGTGAGCGCGCCGTCCCGGTCGCCCTCGGCCTGGAGGACGAGGCCCGCGTTGGACTGCATGGCCGTGGAGACCGGGTGGGCGGGGCCCAGCAGTGCGCGGAAGCCGTACTCGGCCTCGGTGAGCAGCTCACGCGAGAGGGTCAGATCGCCGTGCTCGCGCAGGAAGTTGCCGTAGTCGGTCAGCAGCGCCAGCGTGGAGTAGTGGCCACGGCCGTGCACCTGCTCCTGCTGTTCGAGCAGGGCCGCCATGGCGGTGGCCATGTCCTGGCGCGAGGTGCCGGACCTGCGCTGGCACAGCAACAGGTTGTGCCGCGCCAGCAGGGTCTGCGGGTGCTGCGGGCCGAGCACCTGGAGATGCAGCCGCATGCCCAGGTCCTGGCGGGCCACCGCTTCCTGGTAGCGGCCCATCAGGCGCAGGTCCCGGGCGCAGGCGTTGCCGGAGGAGAGGGTGTTGAGATGGCGGGCGCGCAGCACCTGTTCGCGCTTGCGGAGGGTGTCCAGGTCGATCTCGTACGCGTCCTCGTAGCGGCCCAGCAGGCGCAGCCCGACGGCGAGGTTGTGCTGGGCGAGGAGGCTCGTCCACTCCGCGGGCCCGTACAGCCCCCGGGACACCTCGACGACCTCCTCCTGGAGCGTCAGCGCCTCGTCGTACTGGCCCAGCAGGCGCAGGTCGGAGGCCAGACAGCTGGTGGCCTCCATGACGGCTTCCTCGTCGGCACCGGGGATCTCCCGCAGCCGCTCCAGTCGGGCGCTGTCGAGGCTCTGCGCCTCGCGGAAGCGGCCCGCCATGCGCAGCAGGTCGCCCTGGAGGGTGGTGAGGGCGCGCAGGGGCTGGTCACCGGCGTCCAAGAAGCCCTCCCATTCCTGCCGGATGCTGTCGGCCAGCTCGGTGCCGAGGGTGTACTCGCCGCTGGCGTAGCAGTACCGCAGGCAGTTGAGCAGCATGCCCTGGACGCGACGCTCCTTGCTGGCGGGCGCGGCCGAGGCCAGCAGATGCGGGAGGAGTTCGGCGTAGCGGCCCCACTGACGGCTGTCGTTGGGCGCGCCGGTGTCGGCCTCGACCAGCAGCCGGTGGACGGTGTCGCGGTAGACGTCGCTCTCCCGGCCCTGGGTCAGCTCGCTGACGACGCTGTGGACGACCTGGTGCATATGCACCGAGTCCTCCTGATCGCCGTCGCCGACGGAGGGGCCGCGGGACTCCCGGGTGAGCACGGAGTAGTTGACGAGGGAGTCCAGCGCTCGGGCCCAGCCCGCCCTGTCACTGCTGATCCACCGCAGATGTTCGGGGAGTTCGGCGGAGGGGATGCCGCGCGCGAGGCCCAGCGGGATGCGTCCGGGCGAGAAGACCGCGCACAGGGAGAGGAGTTCGACGGCGCGGGGCTCGGATTTGCGCAGCTTGTTGAGCAGCAGCGACCAGGAGGTGAGGGAGGAGTAGGGGTAGTCGTCCGGCATGGAGCGGGTATCCAGCCGGATGAGCCCCACGCCGCGCACCATGCGCAGGTATTCGGGCACCTCCATGCCCTCCTCGCCGAGCCAGGCTGCCGCCTGGGCGAGCTGGAGGGGCAGGTCCTGGAATTCGCCGGCCACCTGGTCGGCCTGCTCGACGGTGATGTGCGGGGCCCGGCGCATGAGGTAGCCGGTGGACTCGGCACGGCGGAAGGCCGAGATGCCCTTGATGTCGGTGCTGGCACGCCAGTTCTGGTTCCGGGAGGTGATCAGCACGTGTCCCGTGCCGCCCTGGGGGAGGTAGGTGACGGCTTCCTCCGGCTCCTCCCAGCCGTCGAAGATGAGCAGCCAGCGGCCGGACGGCTCGTTCCTGCGCAGCGCGTCGCGTACGGCGCGCACCCGCTCGCCGACCTCGGCCACTCCACCCAGGCCCAGCTCGGAGGCGAGCGAGCTGAAGGTGTCGCGCTGGGTGTTGCGCTGGTCGCAGTTGACCCACCACACGACGTCGTAGTCGGGCGCGAAGCGGTGCGCGTACTCGGCGGCGATCTGGGTCTTGCCGATACCGGCGGTGCCGACGAGGGTGCACACGGCGGCGCCGTGCTCGGCGTCCATGAGCTGCTGCTGGAGGTCGCCCAGGATCACGTCACGGCCGGTGAAACGGGCGTTGCGGCGGGGGATCTCGCCCCAGACCCCGGGCGGGTCGTTGGGGTAGCGGCTGGTGTAGGCGGGCAGCGGGGCGCGAGTGCGGCGGGCGCGCAGTCCCAGCCGGTTGAGCAGCCTGCGCTCGGCCTCCTCCTCGCCGACCCCCCACAGGTTGACCGGCTCCAGCACCGCGGTGGCGGGCAGCAGTTCGCGGTTGGTGAGGTTGACGGCGGCGAACCGCTCGGCGTTCTCGGCGACGTAGCCGCGCAGCACCGCGTTCCAGTCGGTCTCGGTGCGCGGCCCGAGCTGGAAGAACACGTCGCTGATGACGAGCAGGACGCGCCCTGTGGCGAGCTGGAGGTCACCGAGCGCCTCGTCGAGCGGCTGTTCGCGGTCGGGGTCCCAGCGCTGGAGGGTGGTGCGGTGGCCGTGGCTCTCCAGCCGGTGGGAGATCCAGGTGCCCCACGCTCGGTGGTAGCCGGGAAAGACCACCACGAAGTGCTCGGACTCCGGCCCCGCCCCGCCGCCGTGCGACTGTTCCCGCTGAGCGACCATGCGTACGTTCTCCCTCGTCCAGCAGCCGCGCCACCCGGGGGTGACTCCATGCGGCAAGATTACCCAAAGTGACTGTCTGTTAGCTTGTGGGCGAGGGTGCCGGGCCTCGCCGTGCGGGTGCGCACAGCCGCGCGTGGTGGCGGCGCATCCCTTCCACGAACTCTGTGCCTTCTGCGGTCAGTTGGCCAGAGTCCAGAAGGAGGGAAAGGGCGTCGTCGACCTGTTCACGGTACTTCTCACGGCGCGCTTTCGCCGCCACGCGCTCCTCGGTACCGGCTCCGGCGCGCCGCGCGAGGCGGTCCCACAGATCGGCCAGGGCCAGGTGCGCGTACGTGCCCTGGAGGACGGCGCCCAGCGGCCGGGGGTCGGCACGCCAGCCGACGCGGAAGACCGCTTCGCCACCCTCGTGGTACAGCCGCACCATGTCGCCGAGGACGGCCAGCTTGCTGTGCTGCACCTCGTGGACGAGGACCTCGGCCATCTCCTCCGCCGACTCGGGCAAGGTGGTCAGCACCGCCCAGGGCGCGGCCAGCCGGGTGGCACTGGCACGGCCCGACGGCTTCCACCACACGGGTACGACGGCGCGGACCCGGCCGGTGACCTCGGCGGCCCGCTCGGGGTCGGCGGCACCGAGAAGGCGGAGCGCACGGGTCCACAGCTCACGCCAGGCGTGTGCTTCGTCCGCCGTCACGGTGGCGGGGCGCAGGCCCGCGATGCCTCCGGCGTCGCGGCCGAGGTGGGGGTCCTGGTCGTCGAGGAGGGCACGCGCGCCGGGCAGTGCGCGGACCGGCAGCCAGCCGCCCCCGCCGCCCTGGCCTCCCGGCGGGACGGCCAGGGCTTCTGGCGCTGCGGGACGGTGGGGGTGCGGGAGCGTGGTGGGCTCGCCGCCTTCGGGGGTCAGGATGAGGGTGTGAGACGTGGCCTCTATGTGCAGCAGGGGCGCGGCGGTCGCGTACGCGCCCAGGCCCGGCAGCGTCAACAGCCCCTCGCGCACCGGCAGGGTGAGCCGGAACGCGCGTGCGGCGCCGGTGGCCACAACGGCGGCGACGGCTCCCAGCCCCTCCAGCGCCCGCTCGAACCCAGCGCCTTCCCCGGCGGCGAGCGCGTGAGCCAGCCAGTTGCCGACGGCCGGATAGCCCAGTGCCTCGCGGGCGGCGGCCGGGGCGTGGGACTCGGCCTCCTCCAGCAGCCGCCAGTCGCGCCGCAGGGCGCGGGCCGCGTCGTCGCTCAAGGGAACGCGCCCGGCTCTCGTCAGCAGGGTCTTGAGGAGGACGAGGCGCCTGCTGTGCAGTCCGGCGCGTAAGAGCGCGGCCTCACGGGGCACCGGGCGGGTCTCCCCCATCCCGCGCAGTGCCGGGCCGGTCAGTTCAAAGGGCTGCATCGTGGCCCGTGCTGTCGCCTCCCGGGCCGCAGGTTGACCGGAACGCGCCCCGTCCGCCGGATGTCGCGTCCCGTCCGCCGGACATCCCGCCTCTGTTCACCCGCGCGGCGGCCGTCTCCCGCTTGCCGCTTCCTCCTTGGCCGCCGGTCGAGCGCCACACGCGCGAGAGCGCTTCAGGAGTGTGCAGAGCGCTCTCCACCGCCGCGGTGACGGCTGCGTCGTCGCAGGTCTTGAGCATGCGCAGGGTCACGCCCCGCAGATCGGGCAGGGGCGGTGCGGCGAACTCCTGACCCGGGCTGCGGGACGTGCCATCGGTCCACTTCGGCACGCTCTTCTCCTCCCTCGAACCCCGCCCGGGGGCGGTAACCACGGATGTCTTCTCTTTCCCGGGGGCCGTAACCGGAAACACGTTCGGACTTCGGGGCCGTCGCATTCGGCCGTCCCTCATCCCACGGCCGCCTCCCCCTCGTGACACCTCGTTCCCCCCCCGTCGTCGCCGATCTCCCCGCCGTGTCCGGCCGGTCCGGCCTCCGCTCTCATCCGGCCAGTTCGGCCACGCGCTCCCGGGTCTCGCGGACCTCGGCCCAGGGCACGTCGGCCAGGTGATTGGCCAGCACCTGCCATTCGGCCGCGGCGGCGCGGTAGTCGGCCAGCGCCTCGGCGGTGCGGCCCTGGGAGCGCTGGAAGTCACCGCGCGCGTGCAGGGCGCGGGCGGCCGTGGCCGAGCCGCCCTCGC
Source organism: Streptomyces sp. NBC_01775 (assembly GCF_035917675.1). Taxonomy (NCBI): domain Bacteria; kingdom Bacillati; phylum Actinomycetota; class Actinomycetes; order Kitasatosporales; family Streptomycetaceae; genus Streptomyces; species Streptomyces sp. NBC_01775. Next base: position 3,118,263 of record NZ_CP109104.1, read on the forward strand.
GCCGCTCCTCGGTCTCCTCCAGCGCTCTGGTCAGCTCGGCGCCCGCCTGCTGGAACTGCGGGGCCTCGGCGGGGAAGAGCGCGCGGGCGCGGCCGAGCCTGAGCCATGCCTGCGCGCGGCCCTCGGGGTCCGCGTCCTGCCGTGCCGCCTGCTCCAGCAGATGACAGCCCTCGTACAGGTCGGGCCGGAACCCCCCGCGCTCGTAGCGCAGCAGCAGGACGCGGCCCAGCAGTGCCGCCGCCTTGGCCACCACCGGACCGGAAGGCGCGCGGGTGAGGGCCTCGCGCAGGATGCTCTCCGCGCGCGGAAGGTCGGCCACGTCGGTGAGCAGCATCTCGCCCCATTCGCTGAGCAGTTCGCCGCGCTGCACGCCGTCGGGAGCGGTGAGCCGTACGGCTTCGGCGTACGCCTCGGCAGCGCCTTCCCAGCCTCCGGTCTCGCGCAGCGTTCTGGCCCGCTCGCGGGCGCAGCGCAGCCGCAGCGCGGACCGCTCGCCCGCCGCTTCGGCGGCCTCCTGGAGGACGTCCAGCCGCTCCTGGGCCGCCGCCCCGGTCAGCCGAAGCGCGGCGACCAGATCGAGGAGGGCGGCGCAGCGCTGTGCGGCGGCGTCGGCCGGGTGGCCGGCGGGCCGCCGGGTGGTCGCTGTCGTGGATGCGCCGGAGGGGTCGGGGCCTCCGGCCGCGCGGTCTGCCAGCATGTCGCTCGCCTCGCGGAGTTCGCTGACGGCCTCGGGGGCCGCTCTGGGGCGGTGTTCGGGTGCGGCGTGGGCGAGCGCGAGCAGCACCCGGCCAAGCCGGAGTTTACGGGTGGTCTCGGCATCCTCCGGGAGCCCGGCACCGCCCGTGTCCCCGTCGTATCCGGCGGCCCCGCTGTCCCCGTCGTCCTTGCTTCCCCCGTCGTCCCCGTCGTCCCCGTCCGCGTCGGTCCTGCTGTCGCGGCCGTCTCGGCCGGCCGCGTCTCCGTCCCTGGCTCCGTTCCTTGCCCCGGTCCCGGTCCCGGTCCCGCCGCCCAGGCGGCCTTCGAGGGCGCGCAGGAGGCGTTCGGCGTGCAGCAGGTGGCCTGTTCCGCCCTGTACCTGCCACAGGTCGTGCTCGACGGCGGCGCGCTCCAGCGAGGTGGCGGGCGCGTCGCCGGTCAGCAGGACCGCCGCGTCCCGCAGCAGCGACTCGGCCCCCTTGGGCGTACGCCGCACCGCCGCCGTGCCCGCGAGGGCGTGCAGCACCTGGGCCAGGGCGAGCCTGGCGCGCTCGCTGTCGCCCTCGGCCGCTCGTGCCGCCTCGGCCACCGAGCGGGCCTGGTGGAGGAGTTGGGCGTCACCTTGGGCCCGCCACTGGCGCAGCAGCCGTTCGGCCTCGCCCACCTGGTCGGTCGCGCTCTGTTCGGGCAGGTAGAAGCGGACGACCTCGGCGGGGATCTCCGCGAACAGCTCGTCGCCGCCCTCGTCCTCCTCGTCGGTGCCGTCGGCTTCTCCTTCGGTGCCCGGCTCGCGGACGCCCGGCATCCGCTCGGCGCGGCCCGTCAGCTGGGCGACGGCCACCGCCGCGAAGTTGCGGGTGCCCTTACCGAAGCGCTGCGCCACATACCCGGAAAGGTGCTTGAGGATGAGGACGGCGGCGCCCTGGTCGAGGGATTGGAGCAGCAGCTCGCGCACGCCGGGCGCGAAGGTGTAGCGCGGCCCGGCGCCGGAGGTCTCGTCCCGGTCGGGCAGCCGCTCCAGCAGACCGGACAGCAGCACCTCGGCCAGCTCCATGGGGCCGGTGTCGGGGAGCATCGCCTCCTGGACGAGGTGGATGACCGGAAGCAGCAGCGGCACGACCGCCAGATGCACGGCCAGGTCCAGGGCGCCCGGCGAGGCGGTGTTGCGGAAGTCCCGCAGCAGTGTGCGGGGCGGCACCGTGCCCGGCACGGTGCGCGGCGGCGGCATCGCGGGATGGCGGGGCAGCACCCAGGCGGCGGCCCCGGGAACGGCGCGCTCCCCGCCGCCGCCCAGCAGCCGCGCCCAGTTGCCCAGCGCCTCGGGGGTGGGCAGCAGGACCGGCACCGGCAGGGCCTCCGCCGCCGGGCGCGGGCCGTACTCGTCCGTCCGGAAGCCGATCCGGCCGCCCGCGCCGCGCTCCCGGACGAGCGTCCCGGCCTCGGCGGGCAGCGCCGTGCGGGGCCACAGCCGGGGCGGCAGCGGCTGGATGACGGCCAGCGGGGAGCGGCCCGACCAGTGGTGCAGCAGCCGCTGGGCACGGCCGTCCTGCCACAGCGGACCCACGCAGTCGCTGACGACGAGCGTGAGGCGGCGGCCCGTCGTGTCGCGGTACTCATCGGCGGGGCGCAGCCGTGTGGTGCCGTCGGCCGGGCCCGTGCCGATGAGCGGGGAGCCGTCCTTGGCGCGGTGCAGATAGCGCACCTGCACATCCCGGAAGGCACCCAGCTGTTCGAAGGTCTGGCGCAGCCGCTCCAGCGTCGGCTGCCACACGGAGGCGGTGGCCGAGGCGTCCATGAGGAGCTGGATCTCGCTGTAGCGGCGGGCCTCGGTGCCGAAGACCGGCTGGATGGTGGCGCTGCGCGCGCTGAGGTCCGCCGTGGCCTCCTCGTCCAGCGCTCCGGTGGAGGGCGGCAGCGGCGGGCGGTAGCCGTGCAGGGGGCGCAGCGCGTGCTGGAGCTGGAGCAGGCCGGAGAGGGCGCCTGCGGCGGGCGCGCGCACCGGGAAGCCGCCACGGGTGGCCCCGCCGTGCCGGCGCGGCGCGTACAGCGACACGGGCGCGGTCCGCTCCGGGCCCATCGGCTGTACCTCGGCCGGGTCCTGCGGGTCGGCGGGTGTGGGCATGGAGGGCTCCGCGTGAGGCGTCCGGATCCCGGGATAGCGGGGACCGGTGGAGCCCGTGTCGCGTTCCTCCTGAGAGCGCCGGCCCGTCCAGCGGGCCAGCCACACGGCCTCCGCGACCTCCTCGGAGGAAGGCTCCCACCCGGTGGCGCGCAGGCGTGCCACCAGCTCCGCCAGGTCCTCGGCCAGTTGGTCGGGCCGAGGACCTGCGGAGGACCGCTCGCGGCCGGTGGGCCGCGGCGGGGGCGGAACGGGCGAAGGCGAACTCATCGTCTTGCTACCTCGGCCGGTCGAGGGGGCGCAGCAGCATCTCGGCGAGCCTTTCGCGGGTGACGCGCTCGACGCCAGAGGCACGCTGGGTCAGGAACAGGGCATTGAGCAGCTGGTCGGTGGCGATGACCTGTCCGGGCTCGCGCCGCAGGAATCGCTGGACCAGCTCGGCGCCCTCCTCCAGCGCCTCCTCCCCCAGGTGTGCGGAGACCATGGCCGCGAGCTGTTTGTCGCCCGGCGGCTTGAGTTCGAGCTGGATGCAGCGGCGCAGCAGCGCGGCGGGGAAGTCCCGCTCGCCGTTGGAGGTGAGCACGATGAACGGGAAGACCGTGCAGCGCACCTTGCCGCCCTCGACGGGCACCTTGACGCCGTCCTCCGTGAGCACCTCGGTGACCGGCTCACGCTCGGCGATGCGCTCCAGCTCGGGGATGGTGAACTCGCCCTCTTCCAGGACGTTGAGCAGGTCGCTGGGCAGGTCTATGTCGCTCTTGTCCAGCTCGTCGACGAGCAGCACCCTCGGGGGCGGCTCCTCGCCGGGCGTGGTGGCCGCGGCGGGCAGCAGCGCCGTCCCCAGCGGGCCCAGCCGCAGGTACGAGCCGATGGGCGGGCGCTCGGAGGGCGCGGTCTGCCCGGCGACGGCGCGGTCCAGCTGGACGTCCTGGAGTCTGCCGATCGCGTCGTAGTGGTAGAGCCCGTCCTTGAGCGTGGTGCGGCTGACGATGGGCCAGCGCAGCACCTTGCCGAGGCCCAGCTCGTGTGCCACGGCGTGCGCCAGGGTGGACTTGCCGGTGCCGGGGTTTCCGGTGACCAGGAGCGGACGGCGCAGGTACAGCGCCGCGTTGACCGCCTCGACCTCCTCGGGACGCGGGTGCAGGCTCTCCACCAGCCGCCGTCGCGCGCCGAGCCGCCGCGCCGTGTCTCCGCCGACTCCCCCGGCGCCGTCCCCCTCGTCGCCGTCCGTGTCCGACTGCGCGCGGGTGAAGTCGCGCCACGGCGGGGGCTCGGGCAGCCCGCGCACGCCTTCGTGCGGCACGCCCGCACCCCGGTAGATGCGCCAATCGCTCACGGTGTGCTCCTCACGGCAGTCGGCTGTCTGTGCATGAGCGGTGGTTCGCGCAGCGGTCCGTCCCCCGGGGCCCTGTGGGGCGGATCGTAGAGCAGGACGATGTGCCGTGCCCAGACAGCTGTGGGGTCGGGTGCGTCCTCGTCCGCGTTCCCGTTCCGCAGCGTCCTGATGCGCACCGGCAGCTGACGTGCCGCGTGGGCCTCGCGCAGCAGTTCGGCCGCGCGTGCGTGGAATTCCGCACAGTCGGTGTGGCCGCTGTCGGTGTGCCGCCACAGCGCCACCGCGTGCCCCGCGGCCAAGGCCGCCGCCATGGCGCGCGCCCCCGGCCCGCTGCCCGTGCGCGCGCAGTAGACGGGAACGGCGCCGGGCGGGGCCGCCAACAGCCGTCCGTACGCGGCCTGTCCGCCCTCGGCGGGCGGCTCGTCGTGCCCGGTGCCGGGCACGTCACGCCGCAGGGGCACGGCCTCCATGGGCCCGGCGGCCACGGCTCCGGCACGGGCTCGCCACTCGGGGGTGACACCGTGGTCCTTGCGCAGCCGGTCGCGCAGGACGACCAGCCTGCGCTGGCCCAGCGGCAGGGTGTGCGGGTTGAACGGGTCGGCCGGGTCGTAGGGGCGGGCCCGCCACTGGTCGACCGGCTCGTCGAACAGGGCGCGGGGCAGCATGAATTCGACCGCCGCCAGATGCTCGTCCACGTCGCACTGGTCCAGCGCCAGGGAGAGCGCGCTGCGTACGGCCTCCTCGAGCGCGGTGCGGGGCGCGTCCTCGCGGCTCTGGGCGACGGTGGTCGCCGACCGCTCGGGCTCGCTCTCGGATGCCGCTTCGAAGCCCGCTTCGGATGCCGGTGCCGCAGGCGGCTCTCCGGATGCCCCGAAGTCTCCGCCGGCCGCCGCGAGGCTTCCGGCGGCGCCGACGGCTTCCGCTGTTCCGGTCTCCAGGAGCGCCACCCGCCAGGCGTGCCGCCCCGTGCCGTAGATGTCCGGGTCGATCTCCACGAGGACGTCGGCACGGGCCGCCACCGCCGGACGGTGGCCCTCCAGGACGCGGGGCACGCGGGCCCGGACGACATCGTTGCGCAACGTCAGCGCGGTGGCCTCCACCCAGCCGCGCAGGTCGGCCACGGCGCGCGCCGCCTGGGGGGAGCGGGGCATACCCGAACGGGTGAGGGCCGCGCACACCTTGGCGGCGTACAGCACCACGGCCTCCAGGGCCAGGTCACGCGAGGGCTCGTCGTCCGGGGCCCGTCCGTCGCGCGGGTCGTAGAGCAGCCCGGCTCCCTCGCGCCAGCTGCGGGGATCGTGCTCGCGCAGCGTGTAGGGCGACTGGAGGACGAGATTCCGTGCCTCGTTGGCGAGTTGGAGCACCTGGCCGGCGCCCGTTGGCGGCTCCAGGTCGGCGAACAGCGCGTAGAGCTGCGCCCTGCGGTCGGCGGTGAAGCCGTGCGCGGGCTCTCCCGCCGGGGGGCCGAGCCTGGCGTGCAGCCGGGGCCAGCTGGCGCCCAGGCCGTGGTAGCGCTTCAGATGGTGGCGGTCGTGTGCCGTCAGCACCTCGTGCAGCACGCGGGCGCCCCGGGGGCCCGTGTCGCACAGCTTGCGCAGGGCCGTCACGGGCGTGGCCAGCCCGGAGCCCTGCTGCCGCCCCTTGCCCTTGCTCACCCCGATGACCGCGCCGCGCCGCACATCGACAACCGGGCCGCCCGAACACCCCTCGGTGAGCTGGCCGCCGCTGAGCATCACGGGGCCCGCGCTGCCGCCGGTGGCGGTGCCGCCCCCGGAGAAGAACATCGGCTCGCCCTTGACGGGCCCCGGCATCCATCCGTACAGCCCGATCTCGGCGGGCGTCAGCGCGGAGCGGTCGCTCAGCCACAGGCAGTCGGCGTCCTCGGCTCCGGGCACGCGCACCAGGGCCAGGTCGGGAAAGGGCCAGGGGGACGGTGGTGTCAGCGGATCCTCGGGCAGGGGCAGCCCGAACGCCAGCTCACCGCTGTGGACTTCCTCGTCCCCGATCGTGATGCCGATGGCGCGCTCCCCTCTCCATACGGCCGCGGCGCCCTTACCCACGACATGGGCGCATGTGAGGACCCATCCTGGCGCGACGAGAAAGCCGCTCCCCCAGAACATTCGCGGGCTGCCGTCGCTGGATCCGTCATACCCGTCGCCGGGTGCCCCGATGCGCACGACGGACGCGCGGACGGCGCCCTCGAAGCCCGTGGGGGCGTTCACGCGGCACAGGGCGCGCACCGCAGCACGCCGAATCGTGGTGTCCCGCACTTCGCGGCTCGCACTCCGGTCACAGCCATCCCCCCGTACGCCCTGTCCCTCTGCGGCTTCTCTCTGTGAAACATCTGAGGTAGCAGGCTAGTCGCCGGGTACGACAGGCGGGAGAGGCAGCCCCTCAACGGGGCCCACCGTGCCGTGAGTTGCCCCTGCGCAGCCGTGGTGCGGACAGCGGCCACGAGTCCTCCCCGCGCGCGTCCGGCGGGTCGTACAGAACCACCAGTTCCCGCCCCCACAAGGTGTCCGGATGGCGTTCGCCGTGCAGGTGCCTGCGCAAGGAGTGCACCAGGTCCAGCAGGTCGTCGGCGTCGGCGGCGCGGCGAACCAGGTCGTACGCCTCGGTCCGGAACTCCTCGCGCCCCTCGTGCGTGCCACCGTGGCGGCGCCACAGGACGAGGCCGTAGCCGGCGGCGAGGGCCACCTGTAGCGCTTCCGCCCCCTCCCCTGTGCCGTCGTCCATGGAACCGCAGTGGACCGGGACGGCGTTGGCGGGCGCTCCGGTGAGACGGCCGTAGACCGCGCGGATGTCCTCGTCGTCCGATCGCAGTGGCACAGGCACCAGTTCGGGGCCGAGCCCACGCTGGACGCCGTCCCAGCGGAAGGTGCGGTCGGACGCGCCGTCGCGGGTCCTGGGGGCCACGGCGACGGGATACCGCGCGCCGAGGGGCGGGCCGTCCGGCGGGACCCGCCATTGATCGACCGGGAGTTCCAGCAGTTGCGTGGGCACCACGAAGCGCACCCCTGGACCGGGCTCGCCGATGTCGGCGAGCGCGAGCGCGGCGGAGAGGGGCTCCGCCAGCGCGTCGCCCAGCGCCTCCCTCGCCCGCGGCCGGTCACTGCCGTGAGTGGTGGTGGCGCTGTGATCGCCGTGCAGCATTCTGACCCGCCAGGTGTGGCTGGGCTCGCCGCTCTCGTAGGCGTCGGCGGGGTCGATCTCGACGAGGACGCCGCGGTATCCCCGTTCGGGGGCGGTCCCGGTCTCCAGAACCCGCAGGAGGCCGCGCTCGTCGCCGTCCTCGCCGGGGACCATGGCACCCAGCCGCTCCACCCAGGCGTGCAGTTCGTCGCACGGCCCCTGGGGGCCACGCCTTTCGTTCGCCGCCCACACGTGTGCCGCGTACCGGGCGAGAAGGCCGGGTTTCGTGTCTCCGTCCAGGGAACGCAGCAGAGCGGCGCCGTCCCGCCAGTTGGCTCCCCCGGCGCCCTGGCCGGGAGAGTCCGGCAGGTGAGCGGCCGGTGCTGCTCGCCGCAGAGCGGTGAGGACGGCCGCCCCGTCGGCCGGTGGCTCCAGCCGGGCGAGGATGCCGTACAGGTCGGCGCGCGTTCTCGGGGTGAGGACCGGCGGCGGGAACGTGGCCGTGGGCCCGCTGCTGTGCCGGTTTCGTGCCCCGGAGGCCAGGCGGCCCGCGTGGTACAGGTCGTGTTCCCGCAGCGCCGTGCCCCAGGCGGCAGGGTGCCTTTCCAGCAGGGCCATCGGCACCGCGCTCCAGTGCAGCGGGTCGGACACGGAGCCCAGCATCCCCACGACCACGCCCTCCCGGGTATCGACCAGCGGGCCCCCGGGGTGCGGCCTGCGGTCGTACCGGGAGTCGCTGGAAACGGCGCGGAAGACGGGCCCGCCCCCCGGCAGCCCCAGCCCCTCCTCCTCCGTCCATCCGAACACCGTCAGTTCGGGCGAGGCGATGGCTGAATACTCGGAGAAGTCCGCCAGCCACAGACACTCCGGGGCGTCGGCGCCCGGCACGTGGAAGAGGCCGAAAGAGCCATCCTCCAGTGGTCCGGCCGAGTCCGCCCGCAGTCCCCTCCCTTGGGCCGTCATCACGGTGACGGCCTCCCCGGAGCTGTCCGGCGGCGGAAGGGACACCACCCACTCCGGGGCGATGAAGAACCCGTTCGCCCAAGAGGGGTCACCCTCCGGCCGCTCGATACGCACCATGGCCTCGCGCACCGCGTCCCGTACCGGATCCTCACGCACGCGCGGCATCGGCACGATCGGCGGCCTGGAAGGGCCCCTGACGACGCTCCTGCGGGCTCCGCCCTCGAAGCGGCGGACGACGGCCGCCGGGACCTCCGCGAAGGCGGGCGGGAGGGCACTGGCCGCCACGGTTTCGGTGTGCCGGATGGTGCGGGTTTCGGTGTGGGTGAGGCGGGCGAAGGCGTAGGCGGGGAAGTTGCGCGCGCGGCGGCCGAAGTGCCGCAGGACGTACTCCGACAAGTGCTTGAGGATCAGCACCGCCTCGCCCTTGGGGAGGGAGCGCAACAGCGTTTCGCGCACGCCCGGGACGAACTCGTACCAGCCCTCGTCCGCGTCGTACCAGCCCTCGTGCGTGTCCTCGGCCCGTCGCAGCAGCCCGCTCAGCACGACCTCGGCCATGACCTCGGGACCGGTCGCGGAAAGCATCGTGCGCTGGACGAGCTGCATCACGGGCAGCACCAGCGGCACGGCCGAGAGACAGACGGCGAGCTGAACGGCCTCGCGGGACGCGGTCGTGCGGAAGGCGCGCAGGATGTCGGCCGGCTCGCGGCCGGCGGCAGGCGGCCGAGGCCCCGCCGAGGGATGCCCGGGGAGCACCCAGCCGGCGGCTCCAGGCCGGCTCAGCCCGGTGCTGCCGGACAGCAGGCGGGCCCAGGTGCCGAACGCGTCCTGGTTGAGGGCGAGCACGGGCACCGGCAGCGCGTCCCCCCGCGGGGCGGATGCGGCATCCGAAGGGGCGAAGGCGAGCCGCGCGACGCGGCCTTCGCGCCGCCGGAGGATGCCAGGGCGTGCGGGCAGGTGCGAGCGTCGCCACATGCGCTGGGGCAGCGGCTGGACGAGTGCGACGGGGACCGTCAGCGACCAGTGGTGCAGCAGCCGCTGCATCCGGCCGTCCCGCCACAGCGGGCCCGCGCAGTCGCTGAGGACGAGCGTGAGCTGCCGTCCGGTGGGGTCGCCCAGCCGGGCCGCGGGCCGGGCCCGTCCGCGCCCTGTCCGCTCGGGGCTCGCGAGGAGGGTGCCGTCCGGTCCTTCGCGTACGTACTGGGTGTGCACCTCTGTGAAGGCCCCGGTGACGGTGCAGATCTGGGCCAGCTCGTTGAGCGCCTCCTGCCACAGCACGGTGGAGCTGGAGAGGTCCATCACCAACTGGAGGCGCACGGCACGCCGTTCGGAAGGGCGCAGCACGGGCAGCACCAGCCCGGTCTCCGCCGCACGCTCGGCCGTCGCCTGCTCGTCCAGTCGCCGGGCGGGGCCCCGGCCGGGCGGCTGAAAGCCCTGAAGGGGGCGGAGCGCCCGCTGGAGCGGCAGCGTACGGGGCAGCGCGGTGGCGGCGGGAACGCGTACAGGCACGGCCCGCCCGGTCCCGTACGCGCCGCGCGAGGCCCCGTGGGGCGCCCTGGACGAAGACCGCCCGGTATGAAGACTGGCGGTATCCGGTGGGCCGGTTTCCTCCTCGGGGGCAGCGCGGCTTCCGGCGGGATCATCGGCGGTATCCGGCAGTCCTGTGGGGGCCTGGCCGGATGCGGGCACCGACTGGTCCGGGCCGGGAGCGCCGGAGGGATCGCTGTCCGCCGGGTGCGCCGTCTGTGCCGGGGGGACGTGACGGGCCAGCCACAGGGCATCCGCCAGCTCCCGCGCGGTGATGCTCCCGTCCGGGCCGCCCGGCCCCGGGACCCCGGCCGCGCCCGCGCCCGTGCGCGGCCCCGTCCCCGTTCGCTCCGTCGCGCGGCGCAGCCGTTCGGCCAGCTCGGCGAACGGGCCGAGGGAACCGGCCGGTTGGCGGGACCCGGGCGACGGGGGTGGCGAGGGCGGCGGCCGGGTCATCAGCGCGGTCCGCGCTCGCCGGAGTCGAGGGGGCGCATGAGCAGATGGGAGAGCCTTTCCCGGTCGATGTCCCGGCCTGTCGCGGCCTGCTGGGTCAGGTAGACGGCGTTGAGCAGCTGGTCGGCGGCGCGCAGTGAGCCGGGGCTGCTCGTGAGGAACGAGTGGATCAACTCCTCGCGTTCCGCCGCTCCCTCGTCCCCGAAGTGCGCGTGCACCATGGCGGCGAGGCGGTCGGCGCCCGCCTGGTCGTTGCCCGGCGAGGGCAGGTCGAGGTGCAGACAGCGGCGCAGCAGCGGCGCGGGGAAGTCACGCTCTCCGTTGCTGGTCATCACCACGAGGGGGAAAGCGCGGCACTGCACCCGGCCACCGGTGACCGTGGCGTGTACGCCGTCGTCGGTGAGCACCGGCGTCTCCGGCTCGCGGTCGGCGATCCGCTCCAGCTCGGGGAGGGTGAACTCGCCTTCCTCCAGGACGTTGAGCAGGTCGTTGGGCAGGTCGATGTCGCTCTTGTCCAGCTCGTCGATGAGCAGCACGCGTGGGCGCTCATAGGGGAGCAGGGCGGTGCCGAGGGGGCCGAGGCGCAGATAGCGGCCGATGCTCTGCCCGCCGCCGGGTCCGCCGCCCGCCTCTTGCCGGTGCTCGCGCTGTTGTCGGTGCGCGGGCTCTTGCTGCCGGTGCTCGCGCTGTTGCCGGTGCGCGGGCTCTTGCTGCGCCCCGGGCCCGTCCGCGGGCTCTGGCGCGTGGGTGCGGGCGAGCTGGCTGTCCTGGAGGCGGGCGATGGCGTCGTAGGCGTACAGCCCGTCCCGCAGCGTCGTACGGCTGACGACGGGCCAGCGCAGCACCCGGCCCAGCCCCAGCTCGTGCGCGAGCGCGTGCGCCAGCGTGGACTTGCCCGCGCCGGGGTCGCCGGTGACCAGCAGCGGACGGCGCAGATACAGCGCCGCGTTGATCAGCTCCAGCTCCTCCTTCCGCCAGGCGGGGCGGGCCCCGGAGCGCGCGTTGAGACCGAGCCGACGGGTGGACTCCGTCCCGAGGGGCGGCACCTGCGTGAGCGGCGGGCCGCCGTCGAAAGCGCGCCACGGGGGCGGCGGCGGCAGCCGGTCGATTCCTTCGTGGGGCTCTGCGGTGCCCCGGAAGACGAACCAGTCGGGGACGCTCACGGATGGCTCCTCGTCGTTCGGTGCCGCTCTTGGCGGCCGGTGTGCGGAAATACGTGACGGCGGGTGGACGGATGCGCAACGTGGCGGGTGGGCGGGTGCGCGTGACGGCAGGGGTGCGGGTGCACGTGACGGCAAGGGTGCGGGTGCGCGTAACGGCAGAAGTGCGGGTGCGCGCGCGGATTCTCCGGCCGGTTCACGGGGAGTCCAGCGGCTCGGTGAGGCCCGGGATGGGGCGGCGGGGGTCGTCGTAGAGGAGCGCCATGTGCTCGGCCCAGTACGCCGTCTCGTCGCCTCGGCTGACGCGCTCGCGCAGTGCGCGCAGCCGCTCCGGGAGCGCCGGGGCGTGCCGGGCGTCGCGGACCAGCTGTGCCGCTTTGTCGAGAAGCGGGCTGCAAACCTCGCCCTCGCACTCGTCCGGGTGAGGCTCGTGGTCGCTCCAGAGCGCGAGGCCGTAACCGGCGCTGAGGACTTCCCGCAATGCCTCCGGGCCGCCACTGCTCGTACGGCACAGCACCGGTACGGCACGGTCGGGCGCGCCCACGAGCGGACCGTGGTCCGGGGGCAGGTGCAGGGTGAGGGCTTCGAGGGCACCTTCGAGTGCGGCGTGCCAGCGCTTCTCCCAGGCGGCGCCGGGCGCGAGGTGCGACCCTCCGGACGCGGGGTGGGCTCCCCCGATCGCTTGGCGGGTCCCTCCGGCCGGGTGCGATCCTCCGAACGCGCCGTACACCGCCTCCCCCGCGCCGGGCACCTCCTCGTGCGGCTCCCCCACGCGGGCCGCGTCGCGCAGCACGACCTGCCGGTGCACGCCGAAGAGCCGGTCCTCGGGGCGGGGGCGCAGTCCGCGCGGGACCAGGTCGGGCCGCCACAGATGGACCCCGAGGCCGAAGTGTTCGACGGGTGCCGCCAGTTCGAGGCGGGCGCGCCGCCGGTCGGTGTCCACCCGGGCGAATGCCTCCCGCAGCGGCTGCGCGAGCTGGAGCGGCAGCTCCTGGCGGGTGGCGCCCTGCCCCGACTCCCGCCGGGCACCGGCGCGCACGCTCTCGGGGCCGCCGGTCCAGGTCCATATGCGCCAGTAGAAGCGCGTGGTCTCCCGCGTCGGGCCCTCGCCGCGCGGGTAGATCGCGCGCTCCAGCTCGACGGCCACCACGGGCCCGCCGTCCCGCGCGTCGGCTTCCCGCAGGACAGGGCAGGGCACGGTGGGCGGCTCGGACAGCGGCCCTGGCTCCTCGTACGGCGCCCGCGGCTCGGCGCGGGCATCCGGTCCCGCGTCGGCATCCGGCTCCGTGGAGGGGCCCGGCTCGATGGAAGGATCCGATTGCGCGTGGAGCCCCGATGGTGCCGCGTGAACACCCGGCTCCTCGTGAACACCCGGCTCCGCGTAAGCGTCCGGCTCCGCATAGGCGTCCGACTCCAGCTCCGCCGCCCAGGCGGCCCGCTCCAGTGCCGCGCGCCGCGCCGGGGGCAGCCGCTGGGCCCTCTCGTGCACCCAGTCCAGCAACGCGGCGGACTTCCCGGGCGCTTCGGCCGCGCACTCGGCCGCGACCGAGGACAGGTAGTGCAAGAAGGCCATTTCCTCGCCCTCCGGGCTCTCGTAGAGCCAGCCGTGGCCGTCCCGCCAGTCGTGCTGGGCCGCCGCGTCCATCCACAGCGACTCCTCTCCCAGCACCCTCTCGACGTGGAACGCCACCGCGGAGGGGTGGCCGGGCGGAGGAAGTTCGGCCAGCAGCGCGAGGGCGGTCAGATGGTCGCGCGCGCTCCAGCCGTCCTCGATGCCCTCGCCGTGCCAGCCGCGGTGAAGGGTCTCCTGCGCCGCGGCCCAGGAGACGCTCACCGTCCGGGGCGTCGACTGTCCGTGAAAGCCGCCCGGAGCGCCTCCCGCCCGTCCGCCGGGGCGGCGCGAAGACGGGGAGCGCCGCTCGCGGCGGGCGGCGGGGGCGGGCCGGCGCGGGTCGTGCCACCGGTCGTGCGCGAGGATGAGCGCGCGGTACGGGTCATCGCCCAGGCCGCCCCCGCCGCCTGTGGTCGCGGCGCCCGTGAAGCCGCGCAGGGCGGTCGTGACGATGGCGAGGCCGCCGTCCTTGCCGCGCCGCTGCGCCTTGACGATCCCGGCAACCGCGCCCCTGTCGAGGTCGAGCACGGGACCCCCCGAGGCGCCGGACGGGATCGCCGCGTCGGGCCCGAGCAGCGCCCCGTAGGTGCCGTCGCCGCCGCTGACCGCGCACCGGCCGCTCCACGGCTGCGGGCCGGCGCCGTCCTCCGGCACACGCCAGCCGTGCGCCTCGACCTGGAAGGGCCGGTCGCAGCGGTCGGTCAGCCACACACACGGGTGCGCCACGTCCTCCAGCACCCGTACGAGTGCCAGGTCCTGCTCGGGCGCCTGTGTGGCGGTGTCCGAGAGCAGGTACCCCACGCGTGCGGGGACCCTGCCGTGCGCGCCGTGCACCATGAACGTCCCCGTGTCGCCGACTCCCAGCCGTCCCATCACCACGTGCGCGCAGGTGAGCACCCAGCCGGGCGCGACGAAGAAGCCGCTGCCCCACATGATGTCCTGGGCCCGGCGCGGTGCCCCGGCTCCCGCCTCGGGCGTGGTGCCGGGACCGAGCCATACCGTGGCTCGGCTGACCAGCGCCTCCAGCCTGCCTGCGCTCATCCGCCCTGCGGGGCCGTGGTGCCTTGGGGAGGCGTGCCGTGCGGGGCAGTGGCACCTTCCGGCTGCGGGCGCGGATCCGGAACCGGCGCGGGACCGGCTCCCGGAACCGGACCGGTGTGCGGCGCCACATCCGGTAGCGGCACGGGGTCCCTGACGGTGGCCTTGCGCCAGGTGAGGGTGACGGAAACCGCCGCCTTGGCCTCACCTTCCGCGAGAACCGCCGCGAGTGCCTTGCCCGACTTCACGGCCAGCTCGACGCCGAAGGTGGCGCTGACCTCGTCCGGCGCCGCCTCCTGCGCCGCGGCGAGCACCGCCGAACCGACGCCGCTGATCACCTCGTTGAGCTGTCGGGCCCGTGCGATGAGCTGGTCACGCGTGCCGACATCGTCGAACTGGAATTCCTCCGTCTCCTCAGGCGCCTCGCCGTCGTCCAGGACATGCACCCGAGCCAGCACGGTCTCCCCGCCCGGCAGCGTGATCTCCCTGATCTCCCGCTCCACCACTCCCCCTAGTCCGCCATTCAGGCCCCGACTCCCTTGCCCCGAGCCCATATTGAACATCTCCGCGCCCCCTCGCGCGACCGTGCCGGTACGGGCGGAACACATTCGCGCAGGCGTCAAGCGGCGGGGTACACAGGCGACATGGCTGTATGGGTGAGGTCGCACGACCTCACCCATACGGGTGAATCAAGCCCGGACGAGGGCCGGGGTCAGCTCTGGTGGCCGTTGTTGTGCCGGCCACCGTCTCCGGGGCGGAGTACGGCGCCGATGTGGGCGGCGGCCGTGGACAGGTGACGGCGTACGTCGCGGAGCTGGTCGTCGGTCAACCCGTGGTCGCGGGCCGCGTCTCGGATGTCGTCACGGAAGCGGTCGAGGAGGCGTTCGAGGTCGCGGGCCGGGTCCCCGGAGGCGGGCACGGCGTCCCGCAGGTGCGCTTCAGCCGACGCCTGTGCGGCCTTCTGCGCAGCGGTCCGCGCGGCATCCGGTGCGGCCTCCGGGGGAGCATCCGGTGCGGCGCCCGTGTCGCCGCCGTCGGCCGGGCGGGGGCGGGCGTACGGGGGCCATGCCGTCGCCTGGCCGGTGACGCGGCCCAGGTTGCCCATCTCGCGGGCGAGTTCGGACATGCCGTCGCGGACGGCGCCCGGCCAGTCGCCCGACCGCATGCGGGCCTGGACCTGGTCCTGCACCTGGCGGGCGACCCGCTGGACCTCCTCCACCGCGGCCGTGTGGGCCTCGCGCTCCTTCTTGGCCTGGCGCCTGGCCTGCTGAGCCTCCTCCTTGGCCTTGCGGGCCTGCTCCTTCCACTCGTCCTTGGCCCGCCGCATCTCCTCCTTGGCCTGCCGCCAGGTCTCCCAATCGCCCCAGTCGGCCTCCTTGCCCCAATCACGGTCCCAGGCACCGGAGGACGCGGATTTACGACCCCGGTCCGCGCCGCGCGCGTCGCGGGCCTGCTCGCGCATCTCGCGGCGCAGGTCGCTCGCCGAGCCGCTGACGTCCTCGCGGATGTCGGCGGCGAGCGCCGCGAGCGAGTCCCGGATCTCGACTTCGAGTTCGGCCAGCTCGGCCTGCCTGTCGGCGAGTTCGGCGCGGCCCTCCTTGGTGATCGCGTATACCTTGCGGCCACCCTCGGTCGTGTGACTGACCAGCCCCTCGGCCTCCAGTTTCGCCAGCCGGGGGTAGACAGTGCCGGCGGACGGCGCGTACAGCCCCTGGAAACGCTCCTCCAGGAGCCGGATCACCTCGTAGCCGTGTCGGGGTGCCTCGTCGAGCAGCATCAGCAGGTAGAGGCGCAGACGGCCGTGCGCGAAGACGGGGGGCATTTCACAGGTCCTTCGCGGGAGTGGCGGGTGTGGTGCTGTGGGCGTCGGATGCCCGTGGGGCGGGGGGCTCGCCAAGGTCACCCGCGCCCCCCGGATCGTCAAGGCCGTCCGGGGAACCCGGATCGCCGGAGCTCTCCGGAACACCCGGACCGGGCCGGGCCCACCGGCCGCCGTCGCCCTCCCCGTCCTCGTCCCCGGGCTCCTCGCCAAGGCCCTCCCCCGGGCCCTTGACGGGACGGCGCAGGAGTGCGAGCCCGCCGGAGAGCGTGACGGCGCTCAGGGTGCCGCGGCCTGCGCCCAGGACGCCGGTCGCGTGCTGGTCGCCCCATGAGCCCGAGATCTTCAGCTCGTCGAAGGCACTGGAGAGCGCGCCGCTGGTGGTCTTGGCGTCCACCTCGGTGTCCGCGTCCCCCGGCAGCCGGATCGCCAGTTCGCCGGAGACGCTGGAGAGCCGGATCTCGCTGGGCTCCCCCGCTCCGCTCCGCAGGTCGAGGATCATCGCGCCACTGACGGAGTCGGCCTTGATCGGGCTGCCACTGCCGTCGATGAAGGTCAGGTCGCCCGACACGGAGTGGAAACGCAGCCCGCCGGAGAGTCGCTGGGCCTCCACGCTGCCCGAGACGGTCTCGGTGAAGACCGGTCCCGACAGGCCGACGAGCGTCGCGTCACCGGATACTCCGCGCAAGTCCGTACGGCCGCGCACTCCGGAGACGACGGCGCTGGCTCCGACCACCCCCACCGACAGCCGGGCCCGCGCGGGAACGGAGACCGAGACCTCCACGTCGCGCCGCCAGCCCTTGCGGTCCAGCCACTTGAGGAAGCCCTTCCAGGGCAGGTCCTCATAGGCGACGACGAGCTTGCCGTCCTCGCACCGCACGTGCAGCGGCGGGCCCTCAAGGCGGCTGATCTCGACACGGGTGGTCGGCTCATCGCTGCCGACGACGTTCACGGTTCCGTTGACGACCCGCACATGCAGCTCGTTCACGGTCTCTTCGAAGTCGATCTGCCGAGGTTCGGAGATCTTCCACGAACGGTCCTCGGATACGGGCACGGCTGACTCCCCAGACTTGAGCGCTGAACGCTGAGTGCTTCGGCGTACAGCTGCGCCTCGGCGGACGCGGACTGCGGACGGATACGGAACGCGACAACGACGGACAACGACATATCGCGTCTCCGGGAGACACGATATGTCGCGTATCGCGATATCCGCAAGGCTCGGTCCGCTGCCCGTCAGGCCGGGGGGTTCATCCGAAGGCCATCCGGGAGAGCGCCAGGGCCCGGCCCAGGACGGTGCCGGGAGATTCGCCAGAAGAGGCTCATTCCTCCTCTTCGTCGTCATCCAGCCTGGCCAGCCAGGTGGCCAGGCGCTCCACCGGCACCTCGAAGTCCGGATTCAGATCGACGAACGTCCGCAGCTGCTCGGACAGCCACGCGAAACTGACCTCTTCCTCGCCGCGCCGCTTTTCCAGCTCTTCGATGCCACGGTCGGTGAAGTACACGGTTCTGCTCCTGTGGTCACGTGTGTACGCGCCCGCTCGGGACGCTTCCGCACCAGGGTATGCGGGGCATGCGGACGCTCCACCAGGTGCGCGGCGCGGTCGGGCCGGCGCACCGCCGGGTCAGGCCGGTGTGTAGCTGAGGTCGTTGGCCACCATCCGGTCGGGCCGCAGGCACACCCAGACGGTGCCGCGCTCCGCGGGGTCGTCGTGCAGATACCGCACGAAGCGCCGGTCCCAGAGCGACTCGTCCTCGCCGAGGTACCGGCGGAGTTTGCGCCGCCCGCGCGGCACGTCGAACGGCACGATCTCGGCCCGCCCCCGCGCGATGACCTGCCGCACCAGGCCGGTCGTCAGCTCGCACTCGTCCACGACCAGCGCCAGCCCCGGATCCTGGCGTATCCGCCCCGGCAGTCGCGCCCACGTCCCGGAGAGGATCCAGAACGCCCCGTCCTCCCACAGGAACCAGGTGGGCCGCACCGTCGGCCCCTGTGTCGCAACCCGAGCGGTCAACGGCCGCGCGAGGAAGGCCGCCACATCGAAGTCGTGTTCCGAGTTCGTCGCACTCATCCCCGCATCATCACCCCTTCTGTTGCACCTCACCCCTTCCGTTCACCTCACCCCTTCAGCCTGACCTCGCCTCGTCCGCTCGGCCTCACCCCTTCCGCTTCACCGAATCGCTCGCCGCCCCCACCGCGAGGCCGAGGGCCAGCAGGAGAACGCACACGTAGATCTCGTAGCCGTCCAGGAAAGGGATGCGGTGGACAACGCCCGCCCAGCGGAACCAGCCGCCGGTGATCTCGTGGAGGATGCCGCTGACACCTTGGGCGAGGAGGACGAATGCCACGAAGCCGAGGAATTTCTTCATGGCTTCAGGCTGGCGGGCCGGGGCGGGGGCGCGGATCGGGCGTCCGGCTGTCGTGGGCCGACGGAAGTCGCCAATGTGCGGGCCACTTGTCATACCAAAGTCGAAGCCTGTGGACAGCCGGCATCGGGGCCGCGGCGGGCACCGTAGATTCGCGGCATGGGTCGAATCGACAGCAGCCGCCACACACGGCGCGACACGAAGGACTGGGCCGTCGACACCGGCGCGTTCCTGTTCGCCGCCGCGTTCTCCGTGCTCTCCACCGACTCGGTGGTGATCGACCCCGGCACATCCGAGACAGCACTGTTCTTCGATCAGACGGCGGGCGGGGTGGCGTGCGCCGCGCTGTTCCTGCGGCGCAGATGGCCGGTGTCGCTCACCGTCGTGCTGCTCGTGGCGGGGAAGTTCTCGCACTTCGCCACCGGTGCCATCCTCGTCGCGCTGTTCACCGTCGCGGCGAGCCGGCCGCCGAAGGTGACGGGCTGGGTGACGGCGCTGGCCTTCGCGCCTGTGCCGTTCTTCCTCGCCCAGGGGCCGACAGCCGACGATCCGGCGACGGCGTCGAGCATCACCTACTTCGCACTGGTCGCCGGCGCCCTGGGCTGGGGCTCCTACACCCGCTCGCGACGCCAGCTGGTCGCCTCGCTGCACGAGCGCGCCGAGCGGGCGGCCGAGGACGCGCGGCGTGAGGCGAGAGAGGACATCGCACGGGAGATGCACGACGTGCTGGCCCACCGGCTGTCACTGCTGAGCGTGCACGCGGGGGCACTGGAGTTCAACCCGGGCGGCGAGCCCGCGCAGGTGGCGCGCGCCGCCGGGATCGTCAGACAGAGCGCGCACCAGGCGCTGGAAGACCTGCGGGAGATCATCGGGGTCCTGCGCGCACCGGAGGACGCCGGGGGCCCGCAGCCCGTCCTGGCCGACGTGGAGCGGCTGGCGGCCGAGGCGCGGAAGGCCGGGGCGCGGGTATCCCTCGAACTCACCGTCGAGGGCGGCCCGGAGGCGGCGCCCTCGGTGGCGGGGCGCACGGCCTACCGCGTCGTCCAGGAGGGGCTGACCAACGCGCGCAAGCACGGACCGGGTTCCGGCGCTCCGGTGACAGTGCGGGTGGGCGGCGCACCCGGTACGGGCCTGTCCGTCACGGTCCGCAACCCGGCCGCACGTGAACACGACACCTCCATCCCCGGCACCGGCCACGGCCTGATAGGCCTGGCCGAACGCACGACCCTGGCAGGCGGCCACCTCGAACACGGCTGGGACACCGCACGGCACGGCAGCGGCCCCGCACTCGACGACAAGGGAGGTGAACACAGTGAAGAGTTCCGTCTCTTCGCCTGGCTCCCCTGGCCGGGGTGAGCCCGGCCGGGACAGGACGCGGGTCGGGCGCGGTCCGCCACCACGCCCGGCAACCCGCTTCTCGTGGGGGCCGGTCAGCCGCCCAGCGGGCGTTGCATGAGCACCGTGTCCACCCAGCGGCCATGCTTGTGACCGACGGCTTTCAGAGTGCCGGTTTCGGTGAAGCCGTGGCGGCGGTGGAGGGCGCGGGAGGCGTCGGTGCCGGTGTCGGAGATGACGGCGATCATCTGCCGCACCCCCGCCTTCTCGCTCCGGAGGATCAGCTCGCTGAGCAGTTCGCCGCCGAGGCCGCGGCCCGTGCTGCCGGGCGCGAGGTAGATGGTGTCCTCGGCGGAGTGGCGATAGGCGGGCTTGGGGCGCCATGGGGCCGCGTACGCGTAGCCGTCGACCTCTCCCTCGGTCTCCGCGACCAGGAACGGCAGACCGCGTGCGGCGAAGTCGTCCAAACGCCGCTGCCACTCCGCGACCGTCAGCGGCGTCTCGTCGAAGGTGATCACCGTCTCGGCCACATAGTGGGCGTAGATGTCGGCAACGGCCTTGAGATCGGCGGGGACGGCGGGACGCACCGTCGCTTCGGGCTTGGGCATGGGATCGACCTCGCGGCTGTGGGTGGCTGCTCGTGCCGGGGACGGCGGCTCGTACCCGCCGTACGCATGCACGGCGGTCCCTGAAGGGACCACTCATCTTAAGAAGCCGCTGTTTCAGCGAGGTTTCCCACCCATGTCCGGGCGGCGATGGGGCTGCCGGAGCTGACCCATGCGCGCTTCGACACCGTGCTCATGACGTGCTCCCCACGTCCTCCCGAGTCGCTTCCGCGTTCGCGCGCTCCCGCACGTCGACGCTATGCGGCCCGCCCCGCGTGCAGCGTGAGCTGTGTGCCGGTGAAGCGGGCGCGCATGCGGCGGTCGTGGGTGACGACGACGAGCGCACCCTCGTACGACACCAGGGCCTCCTCCAGTTCCTCGACCAGTGCGGGCGACAGGTGGTTGGTCGGCTCGTCCAGCAACAGCAGGTCGACCGGCTCGGTCACCAGCCGGGCCAGCTCGATCCGCCTGCGTTGCCCGTACGACAGTTCGCCGACGCGCAGTCGCAGGTCCTCCGGGCTGAACAGCCCCAAGGAGAGGAGCTTGGCGGCCAGTTCGTCGGGGTATCCGGCGCGCCCGTACGCGAACGCCTCGGCCACGGTCAGGCCGGACGGGAACGGTGTCTCCTGCTGACGCAGATGGCCCACCCGCCCCGGCACCGTCACCGTGCCGGTGTCCGGGCGCAGTTCGCCCGCGAGCAGCCGCATCAAGGTGGTCTTGCCCGCGCCGTTCGACCCGGTCACCAGCAGCCGTTCGTGCGGGCCGACTGACAGCTGTCCGAGGCACAGCCGCCCGTCCACGCGGATGTTCTCCAGCACGGCGGCCTCACGGGGCACCCCCGTCCCAGCCCCCGTTCCGGTCCCCGCTCTCTCCCCTTCGCCCTCCCCGTTCCCTGCCGTCGCCGTCACCAGATCTGCCGTGAAGGAGAGCGGTTGGGGCGGGGGCGCGACCGGGTTCTCGGTCAGCTGTGCGACGCGCTGCTTGGCGTTGCGGATGCGGACCATCGCGCCGTGTCCGCGTCCCCGTGCCCGGAACGCGGAGCTGCCGAAGATCGAAAGCGGCACCTTGCGCGGGATGGCCTCCAGCCGCGCCACGTTGGACTCGGCAAGCCGCCTGCTGCGCTCCAGTTCCGCGCGCCACTCCTCGTAGGCACGCAGCCTCCTGCGGCGCTCGGCGTCCTTCGCGGCGAGGTACCCCGCGTAGCCGTCGCCGTAGCGGGAGACGCGGCCCTCGCCGACCTCCAGGACGGTCGTGGTGAGCCGCTCCAGGAAGAGGCGGTCGTGGGTGACGGCGACGACCGTGCCCCGGTGGGCGCGCAGCCGTTCTTCGAGCCATGCGACGGCCTGGTCGTCCAGGTCGTTGGTCGGCTCGTCCAGCAGCAGCAGTTCGGGCTCGGCGGCCAGGGTCGCGGCCAGCGCGAGGCGCGAGCGCTCGCCACCGGACAGGCTGTCCAGGCGGCGGTCACGGTCGAGCCGGGGCAGGCCGAGGCCGTGCAGCGCGACGTCGACGCGCGCGTCCGCCTCGTAGCCGCCCCGCGCCTCGAAGCGTTCCAGGAGCGCGCCGTAGGTGGCGAGCGCCGCGTCGAGGTCCGGGGAGGGACGGTGCCCCTCGGCCGGTCCCGTCGCGCCCTCGGCGCCTCGCTCGGTGACCACGGCGCCTCGCTCGGCGACCTCGGCGTCTTCCCCGGTGACCTGGGCGCCTCCCCTGGCGGCCTCCGCTTCTTCCATGGCGGCCTCGGCGGCGCGCATGTCCTGTTCGATGCGGCGCAGGTCGGCCAACGCGGCGTCGACGGCGTCGCGCACGGTCGCCCCGACGGGCAGCTCCAGCGTCTGCGCGAGGTAGCCGGCACCACCGGGTGCGACGACGCTCACCTCGCCGCTGTCCGGCGTGAGCCGCCCGGCGAGCAGCTTGAGCAGCGTCGACTTGCCGGAACCGTTGTCCCCGACCACGCCAACCTTCTCGCCGGGCCGCACACTGAGCGAGACCTGGTCGAGGACGGCGTGGTCGCCGTACCGCTTGGTGATCTCGTGCAGGGCCAGTTGTGAGGCGGGGCCCGCATGTGCGGCGGGGCATGCCTGTGCGGTGGTGGGTGTATGTGCGGCAGTCATGAAGTTCTCCCACTCCCCGGCTCCACGGAGCCGCTGGCAGTGTTGTCGGTCGATGAGTGGCCCGTGCACCAGGTGCACGGCAGACCGCACCGCCGCGGAGCCATTGCTCAACGCGGCGGCACGCACTCATCGATCACAGAGAACCCATACGACGACCGTACGTTCCCGCCCTCCCGCCGACAACCGGATTCCCGACGCGTCGCGCTCGCCCTGCCGGGCGGCATCCCCCGCGGGCCACCGTGGCATCGGCCGCCCTCGGAGAACGGATCAGGGTACGGCCGTCACCGCCTGAGACGGTGACGACTCGACAAGGCGGCGGGCGGCGGGCGCGCGGCCCGCGAAGCCTCCCCGCCCGTCAGGAACCGGTCGTGACGTGGAAGCCGCACATGGTGATGCGGAACGGGTCCAGCGGGGCGGCCGGGAGGTGCGGGGCCCCCTCGACGACGAAGCCGAAGTCGTGGAGCAAGAACGCCTCCCCCAGGTCCATGGGGTGGAAGGGCGTCGGTCCCGTGTGGTCGGCGTCGTCCCACGGCGGGCGCCTGCCGTCCCAGTACGGAGCCTCGAAGTCGCGCATGCCCCCGGCCTGCCACGCCCCGTCCTCCAGCAGGGCCATGACGAGGCGCAGTTCCTCGCGGCCCGCCCAGGTGCCGGCCATCAGGCCGTCGACGGTGGAGTTCATGTGGTGCACGTACAGCCGCTCCCCGGGTTCGGGCAGCAGGTGCGGGGGCGGAAGCGTGCCGGGGTCCAGACCGCTGGCGAGGTCGGTGCAGCACAGCACGTCCAGGCCGGGGAAGGAGGCCGCGTAGACCATCCCCGGGCCGGGATACAGCACCTCGGCGAGCGGCAGTTGCCCGGCCGGGGTCAGCTCCGCGCCGGGCAGCGCGCGGGCAGCGACCCGCCGGGCGGTGCCGGGGTCGGCCACCAGCCCCTCGCACAGGACCTCGCGCGGCACTCCGCCCCAGGTGAACAGCGCTGTCTTCGCACCCACTTGTCGCCCTCTCTCAGTCGCCTTCGCCACACCGCGCACCACGTGCGGCAATACCGCACGCCGCAAGCCACACGCCGCGGAAACGTCGCACCCGCCGGAGAGGAAGGCACCCGCGCAACCGTAGCCGTAGCGGCACGCACGCGTGCGGGGCGACTGGAGCGGCGTGAGACCCCGAGCAGTGTGAGACCCCGTCCGGCCGCCCGGTCACAAGGGGCCTGCCCTCCCGGACAGTGGATTCACCACTTTTGCATGGTTTTGCGAGCTTTGATGCTGTGCCCTAACGTCGAATGACGGCGAAGCCCCGGGAGGCGTTCATGGCGTACGTGACCGCGCGCGACGGTACGGAGATCTTCTACAAGGACTGGGGCAAGGGCTCGCCCGTCGTCTTCATCCACGGCTGGCCGCTGAACGCGGACGCCTGGGACGACCAGATGAACGCGGTCGCCGGGCGCGGCTTCCGCGGCATCGCGCACGACCGCCGCGGCCACGGCCGCTCGGGCCAGCCGTGGGAGGGGTACGACTTCGACACGTTCGCCGACGATCTGAACGACCTGCTCACCGCCCTCGACCTGCGGGACGTCACGCTCGTCGCGCACTCCATGGGCGGCGGCGAACTGGCCCGCTACATCGGCCGGCACGGCACACAGCGGGTCAGCAGGGCCGTGCTGCTCTCCGCGGTTCCCCCGCTGATGCTCCGGACGGACGGCAACCCCGAGGGCGTACCGGCCCAGGTGTTCGAGGACATCAAGAGCGGCATCCTCAAGGAACGTTCGCAGTTCTGGAAGGACACCGCCCACGGGTTCTTCGGCTCCAACCGGGCGGGTAATCGCGTCACACAGGGCAACGAGGAAGCGTTCTGGTTCATGGCGATGCACCAGAGCGTCAAGGCGGGCGTCGACTGCGTGACGGCGTTCGCGGAAACGGACTTCACCGAGGACCTGAAGAAGTTCGACATCCCCACCCTCATCGTGCACGGGGACGACGACCAGGTCGTGCCCATCGACGCGACCGCGCGGAAGGCGGCACGGATCATCCCGGACGCCGCCTTGAAGGTCTACGAAGGCAGCTCCCACGGCATCGCCCTCGTCCCCGGCGACAAGGAGAAGTTCCACCAGGACCTGCTGGACTTCCTCAAGAGCTGACCCAGTTCTCCGGGGGGCTCACGCTTCCCCGGAGGGGGCACGCCCCCCCCGGAAGCTCAGGCTCCGGTCGTCGACCCCGGCCGGACGATCATCAGGACCACGACGACGGCCCACAGGAGGTTGAAGACGCCCGTCACCATGCCCAGCCGGGTCGCCGCCGCGCGGGCCTTCTCCGGGCCGCCGTCCGCACCCGCCTCCAGGAGCCTCTCCTGCCCCGGCAGGATGACGAGGCCGAGCAGAGCGGCGGCGAGCACCGTCAAGACGAGCGATACGACCAGCCAGACGTCGGTGAGGACGCCCAACTGCTGGCCGGTGGCGATCCCGAAGACCGGGACGACGACCCCGACGACGGCGTACGCGCGGCAGATCCGGTGCAGCAACGCGGCGCCCACGGCGGTCCCGCTCCGTTCCTGCGGGGCCCTCTCGACCGCCCCCTTGCGGGATGCCCCACCCGTCGCCTCGCCGGATGTCCGGCCCTCGTCCTCGCCGAACGCCCGGCCCTCGTCCTCGCCGGATGCCCCACCCGTCGCCTCGCCGATCGCCGCGCCTGTGACCTCGCCGACTCCTGCCCGCACTTCGGGCGCTGCCTGGGCCGCCAGTTGGCGCCCGAAGCGCGGGAAGATCGAGGCGGCGACGGCGATCGGCCCGATGGCCAGGATCGCCGCGAGAACGTGTATGGACAGCAGCAGCTTGGTCACCACGGGCCCCAGAGAGTCGACTTGAATAAGTTGGCTGCCAATAGGTAGCACGCCAAGATAATTATGCATAGGCTGCCTACTCATGAAGACAGATGCGGTGCGAGGGCACCTCGACGGGCTGCTCCTGGCGGTGCTGGAGCCAGGGCCGCTGCACGGATACGCGATCATCACCGCGGTCCAGGAGCGCAGCGGCGGCATGCTGGAACTGCGCACGGGCACGACCTATCCGGCGCTCAACCGCCTGGAGCGGCTCGGCCTGCTCGACAGCAGCTGGCAGTCCCTGGGCGAGCGGCGGCGGCGCTGCTACGAACTCACCGAAGCGGGGCGGCGCACGCTCGCCGGAGAGCGCACGGCCTGGCAGGAGTTCACGACGGCGATCGGCGCCGTCCTGAACCCCACCGCCTCCGCCTCCACCCCGGCCTCCGACCCCAGGCCCGCCACGTGAGCGCCGAGGCCGCCGACGCGGCAAGCGGCAGCGCCGCCGACCCGGGGCAGGGCGGCCAGGGGGACACGACGGGCGGCGACCCGGTCGAGGCGTACACCACCCGGCTGGCGGCGACGCTGCACGGGCCCGCCAAGGACAGGGCCCGCCTCGTCGAGGAGATCCACGGAGGGCTCATGGACGCCACGGAGGCGTACGTCCAGGCCGGGACGCCGCCCGAGGAGGCCCCCCGGCGCGCCGTACGGGACTTCGGCCCGGTGGAGAAGGTGGCGCGCGCCTGCCAGGGTGAGCTGACCCTCGCCCAGACCCGCCACACGGCACGCGCCGCCGCACTGACCGTCCCGCTCCTGCTGGCCTGCTGGTACCTGACGCGCTCCGTGGACGCCCTGGCCGCGCCCTTGGCGGCACTGACGGTCATCAGCGCGATGCTGGCCGGGGCGACGCTGGCCACGACCGGCCTCCTGGCCCGGTGGATGCCGGTCCCCAGGAGCCTGCCGACCGTAGTGGCATGGGCCGGTACGGGAACGAGCGTCGCACTGGCCCTGACCACCTTGACCCTGGCCGTCACCGTCTTCCTGACCGCCGCCTGGCCCCTGCTCCTGCCGGCAGTCGCCCTCACCGCCACCTGCCACGGCATCCTGGGCGCCACCTCCCGAACCTGCCGCCGCTGCGCCACCGCCTGAGACGGCGACGAGGGTTCCCGAGGGGAGGTGCGGCCTGTACCCGCGACGGGCGCGCTCAGCCTGTGGCGGCGAGCACCGCGGCCTCGCACTCCGAAGCCGTGCCCCAAGCCGACCGCAGAGCCCGGGCCTTCCGGATGAGGAGGGTGAGGTCGTACTCGCCCGTGTAGCCGAGGGCACCGTGGACCTGGAGGGCTACGCGGCTCGCCAGGTGGGCGGCACGGGTGCAGGCGAGTTTGGCGGCCGGGAGGTCGCGGGGGTCTGCTGCCGCGTCGCCGCGCACCGTCAAAGCGGCGCCGTACAGCAGCGGAGTGGCGAACTCCAGCGCGATGGCGACGTCCGCCAACTGGTGCTTCACCGCCTGGAAGGAGCCGACGGGACGGCCGAACTGGGTGCGCTGTCCGGCATAGCGCACGCTCCCTTCCAGCAACGCGCGCCCCGCGCCCAGCACCTGAGCTGCGGTGAGCAGCGTCGCGAGGGCGCGCAGACGCGCGGTGTCGGCGGGCACCGGCTGACGGCTTCGCGCGGGTGCCGCCTCGCATCGGACGAGGCGGCGGGTGGGGTCCAGGGAGGTGAAGACCTCCCCCGCCCGCGCGGGGAGGAGCGCGTCCCCGTCGAGGACGAACACGGCACCGGCCAGATGCGCGTCGACGGCGTAAGGACCCGCGGGGCCGGCGTAAGAGCCCGCGGAGCCGGCGTAAGAGCCCGCGGGGCCGGCGACGGTGGCCAGTGTTCCGCCGGAGAGCAGCCGCTCCAACAGCCCCCGTTCCCCCTCGGCCGGGCCGGACGTCCCGGCCGTCCCGGTCAGCCCGGCCGACAGCGCGCCTGCCAGGGCCACGCTCTCCACGAGCGGGCCCGGTGCGCCGGTGCGGCCGATCTCCACGAAGGCGGAGGCCAGTTCGGGCGGGTACCAGCCCATGCCGCCGTGTTCCTCTGCCATTGCCAGCGCGGTGAGCCCGGTGTCCGCGAGCGTGCGCCACAGCTCGCGCCCCGGCCCGTGCTCCCCGGCGGCCCAGGCGCGTGCCGCCTTCACCGGCTCGGCGTCGGCGAGCAGCCTGCGGACGGTGGCGGTGTACGTACGGTGATCCTCGTCGGGCACAAAGCGCATGGCGTCCTCAGCGTCCCCTCGGCAGGCCGAGCACGCGCTCGGCGACGATGTCGCGCTGGATCTCGTTGGTGCCCGCGTAGATGGGGCCCGCCTGGGCGAAGATCCAGCCGTCCAGCCAGGCGGACGCGGACGGCACCACCGAGTCGCCGTCCGCGACCTCGTCCGTGGCCTCCTTCGCGATCTTCTCCGCGATGTCTTCCGCGATGTCTTCCGCGACCTCGTCCGTGATCTCGTCGGCGCCGGGTCCGAGCAGGTCGAGTGCGGTCTCGTGCAGGTCGATGTCCAGCTCGGACCAGAAGACCTTGTTCATGGACGACACGAAGGGCGAGGCCCCCGCCCCTCCCCCCGTCCCCCCCTCCGTCCTCATCCCCGTCCCCACCGAAGCCGCCGCGTACCCCGCGAGCTGATAGGCACGGGCCCGTATCCACGCGTCGGCCACCCGTGCCCCGGTGGCCGTGTCACCGAGGGCGCCCCGCTCCCGCCACAGACGGGTCAGCCGGTCGGCGGCGGCCGTGAAGCGGCCCGGCGAACGCAGCGTCAGCCCCCGTTCGTTGCCCGCCGTGGACATCGCCGCGCGCCAGCCCTGCCCCGCCTCGCCGATCACATCGGCGTCCGGCACGAAGACGCGGTCCAGGAAGATCTCGGCGAACGCGGGCTTGCCGTCCAGCCGGCCGATGGGGCGGACCGTGACGCCTTCGGCGTCGAGCGGGAACATCAGATAGCTCAGCCCCCGGTGCCGCTCCAGCGCCGGGTCCGTGCGGAAGAGCCCGAACGCGCGGTCGGCGAAGGCGGCGCGCGAGGACCAGGTCTTCTGGCCGCTCACCAGCCAGCCCCCGCCCTCGCGGGTGGTCCGTTCGCCGTAGGAGCGCAGCGACGCCAGGTCGGAGCCCGCCTCGGGCTCCGACCACGCCTGCGCCCAGATCGTCTCGCCCGAGGCCATGGGCGGCAGGACGCGGGCCCGTTGCTCCTGGCTGCCGTGGGCGAAGAGGGTGGGGGCCAGGAGGCTGATGCCGTTCTGGCTGACGCGGCCGGGGGCGCCCGCGGCGTAGTACTCCTCCTCGAAGATGAGCCACTCGGTGAGGGTGGCGCCACGTCCGCCGTACTCCCGGGGCCAGGAGACCACCGACCAGCCGCCGTCGTGCAGTTCGCGCTCCCAGCACCGATGCGCGGCGAAGCCCTCGGCGGTCTCCAGGGAGGGCAGCCGTTCGGCGGGCACGTGGGCCGCCAGCCAGGCGCGGGCCTCGGCCCGGAAGGCGTCCTCGGCCGCGCTGAATTCCAGGTCCACGAGTCGATCAGCCCCTCTCGTCCGGAGCGCTCTCGCGTGCCTCCGGGTTCTCCCGCCCCGCCGCGCGCATGGAGCGGGCCTCCATCCCGCGGAGCGGATCGGCGGCGGTCTCGGCGTTGTGCGCGTGCGCGACGTGGTGGAGGCCGAAGGCCGGGTCGAGCCCGGCGTGCAGGCCCATCAGCCCTTCCGCCTGGCTGACGGCGCGCTTGGTGAGGGCGCCCTTGGTGAGGGCGCGCTTGGTGAGGGCGAGGCCGAAGCGGGGCGGTTGAGGGTGACGCGCGGGACGGGGCCCAGGCGCTCGTACGTCACCACGTTCCGGTTCCCGTCCGGCGAATCCGGGCTCTCGTCCCGCACGTCGGGGCCCTCGCCCCGGCATGGGCTCATCCGGCATGGGCTCATCCGGCATGGGCTCGCTTCTCCTCACCGGGGCTTCCCTAACAAGTGTTTGGTAGATTAGCTTGGCCCCGACAGCACGTCGAGAGGGCGGACGGCAGCGCGCACCGCCCCAGCGGGAGGTCGTCGCCATGAGGTCATCGCCATGAGGTCGTGGTCAGTCGTCGCCAGGTCGTCGTCGTGAGGTCGTCGTCGTGAGGTCGTCGTCGTGAGCAGTGCGCAGCCGCCCCGGTGCCCTCCCCCGCACGGGCTGCTGACCGGGCGGTCCGTCGTCGTGACGGCCGCCGCCGGCAGCGGGATCGGCGGGGCGACCGCCCGGCGGGCGCTGGAGGAGGGGGCCGAGGGCGTGGTCCTCGGGGACACCCACGAGCGGCGGCTCGCCGAGGCCGAGCGGTCCCTCGCGCAGGAGTTCGGGGCCGAACGGGTCGGCGCGGTGCGCTGCGACGTGACCGCCGAGGCGGACGTGAGCGCGCTGCTGGCCGCCTGCGCGGCACGGCACGGCCGCATCGACGTCCTCGTCAACAACGCGGGCCTCGGCGGCACCGCCGAGCTCACGGAGATGGCCGACGAGCAGTGGAGCCGCGTGCTCGACGTGACGCTGAACGGCACGTTCCGCTGCACCCGCGCGGGCCTGCGCGCCATGCGGGAGCAGCGGGGCGGCGGCGTCATCGTCAACAACGCCTCCGTCGTCGGATGGCGCGCCCAGCGCGGCCAGGCGCACTACGCGGCGGCCAAGGCGGGCGTCATGGCGCTGACCCGCTGCGCCGCGCTGGAGGCGGCGGACCACGGCGTACGGATCAACGCGGTCTCGCCGTCGCTGGCCATGCACCCGCACCTGGCGAAGGTCACCACTCCCGAGCTGCTGGCGGAGCTGACCTCCCGCGAGGCGTTCGGCCGCTACGCGGAGCCGTGGGAGGTGGCGAACGTGATCGTGTTCCTGGCCAGCGACTACTCCTCGTACATGACGGGAGAGACGGTCGCGGTCAGCAGCCAGCACCCCTGACCGGCCAGAACTCGGAGCGGTCACAGCCCATGAGCGGCCGGCGCCCGTGAACGGCGCGCGACACCACCTCCCGCGCCCGACGGAGAATGGAGGCATGGTGCCCCCGAAGACGAGCCGGTCCACCCCGCCCACCCCGAAGAAGGCCCCGGCGGGCACGGACCGCCGCGCCGAGCTGCTGGCGACCGCCGCCGAGGTGTTCGCGGAGCTGGGCTACAACGCGACGACCGTCCGTACGATCGCCGACCGTGCGGGCATGCTGGCGGGCAGTCTCTATTACCACTTCGACTCCAAGGAGTCGATGGCGGACGACGTCCTCAGCGCCTTCCTGGACGACCTGTGGGCGGGCTACCGCCGCGTCGAGGAGGCGGAACTGGCGCCCCGGCCCACCTTCGAGGGGCTGGTCGCCGAGTCGTTCGCGCAGATGGAGCGGCACCGTCCCGCGGTCGTCATCTACCAGAAAGAGGCCCGCCGCCTGGCCGCCCAGGAGCGCTTCGGCTATCTCACCGACTCCCAGCAGCGCTTCCAGAAGCTGTGGACGCGGACGCTGGAGCGGGGTGTGGCCGACGGCAGTTTCCGTGCGGACCTCGACATCCCCCTCGCCTACCGGTTCGTGCGCGACACCGTGTGGGTGGCGGCGGTGTGGTACCGCCCGGAGGGGCGCAAGAGCGCGGCGCAGATCGCCGAGCAGTACACCTCGATGGTGCTGGACGGGATCGCGACCCAACAGCCGCCCGCGCCACAGCCGCCCTCGCGGCAGCAGCCCTCAGCACACGTGGATCCCTCACCACCAAAGAAGACGTGACGTCACCGGGCCACCTGGCCGGCAAGCCACCTGGCCCACCCAGCCACCAGAAGGAGTGAGCGCCATGGCACGCGGCGAGGCGTACATAGTCGGAGCGGTCCGGTCTCCGGTGGGCAAGCGCGGCGGAGCGCTCGCGGGCGCGCACCCCGCCGACCTCGGCGCGCACGCGCTGCGCGCGCTGATGGAGCGCACGGAGGTGGACCCGGAAGCGGTCGAGGACGTGATCCTCGGCTGTGTGGACGCGGTCGGCCCGCAGGCCGGCGACATCGCGCGCACCGCGTGGCTGGCGGCCGGGCTCCCCGAGTCGGTGCCCGGCGTCACCGTCGACCGGCAGTGCGGCTCCTCGCAGCAGGCGGTGCACTTCGCGGCGCAGGCGGTGATGTCCGGCACGGCCGACCTGGTGGTCGCGGGCGGCGTGCAGAACATGTCGCAGATCCCCATCGCGTACGCCACCCGTCAGGCGGGCGAGGCGCTGGGCCTGACCGGGGGCCCGTACCAGGGCTCGTCCGGGTGGCGGGCCCGCTACGGTGACGCGCCGGTCGACCAGTTCCACGGCGCCGAGCTGATCGCCGAGCAGTGGGGCATCGGCCGCGAGGAGATGGAGCGCTGGGCGCTGCGCTCGCACGAGCGCGCCCTGCGGGCCACCGACGAGGGCCGCTTCGCACGCGAGATCGCGCCGTGGGGCGAGCAGGCCGTGGACGAGGGCCCTCGGCGCGCGACCGGCCTGGCGAAGATGGCCGCCCTCAACCCGCTGGTGGAGGGCGGCAGGCTGACGGCGGCGGTCTCCTCGCAGATCTCCGACGCGTCCTCGGCGCTGCTGCTGGCCTCCGAGGAGGCGGTCGCCGCCCACGGCCTGACCCCGCGCGCCCGCGTGCACCACCTGTCGGCGCGCGGCGAGGACCCGATCCGCATGCTGACGGCCCCCATCCCGGCGACCGCGTACGCGCTGAAGAAGGCGGGGATGACGCTGGAGGACATCGACCTGGTCGAGATCAACGAGGCGTTCGCTTCCGTCGTCCTGGCCTGGCTGGCCGACACCGGCTGCGACCCGGACAAGGTCAACGTCAACGGCGGCGCCATCGCCCTGGGCCACCCCCTGGGCGCCACCGGCGCCCGGCTGATGACGAGCCTCCTCCACGAACTCGAACGCACCGGAGGCCGCTACGGTCTCCAGACCATGTGTGAGGGCGGCGGCCAGGCGAACGTCACCATCGTCGAACGCCTCTGACCCCGGCTCCCCCACACCCCGCCGCGCCCTGTCGAACACTCGTGACACCCTCGTGGCGGCCCTGTCGCCGGCGGGCCGCGGGTCAGTCGTTAGGCTCCCCGCCCATGGGGATACCGACACAGGGGACGGCCGGGAACGCGGCGAGCTGGACGCCGCCGACCGACGTGGAGCGGGCACTGTTCGAGGCCAAGTCACGGGGCGACTGGGACGGCTACCTGCGAGTGCTGCTGGGCGCGGGAGCGTTCGCGTACGCGCGCCGGGAGAAGGTCAAGAAGCTCACCACCACCTGGCTGCCGTACCAGGCCGCCGACGGGCGCGAGTACTTCGCCGTCTACACGCGCGGCGAACTGCTGCCGCGCCGCCCCGATGTCGTCGCCTGTGACATCAGCCTGCCGCTCGCCCCCGAGGAGTGGTGGGGCGAGGAGCTGCGCGGGCTGCTGGTGAACCCGGGCACGCCCACCGAGGCGTTCTTCCCCGACGCACGGCGCAAGCGGCGGCACTGGAAGGCGCTCAAGAAGGACGTGCCCGACCGGGGCCACGACGACGACGCGCTGGTCACCCGGTACGACGGCCCGCTGCACGGCCCCCTCGCGCACGGCCTGGCCTGCGGCACGCACCTGGCGGTGCACAACCAGGTGGTGTGGAACGAGGTCGGCGACGTCTACAAGGACTTCCGCGAGGACACCGAGATCCTGCGCGACTCGTGGGGCACCACCGACCGCGTGGAGTGGACGGGTCAGCTGACGTATCTGCTGGAGGGCCGCAACAGCCCCGCGGAGCCGGAGTTCGCGCTGTGGGTGCGCGAGCAGCTGGTACGGCAGCAGCCGGGCGCGCACACCGACCCGCAGGTCTGGCAGCAGGTCGCGGCCGGCACGCTCCAGGAGCGCGGCGCCCCGCGGGAGACCGCGGAGGTGGTGGAGGGCCTCATCCGTCAGATCGTCCGCTACGAGTCCCGCTTCCGCGCAGACGGCCTCCTGCCGCCGGACGGCTATGTGACCTCGGCGCTCGGCTACGACTACGGCCGGGCGGTCAACTACGCGCGATGGGGCGTCGGCGCCCGCTTCGCCGAGCCCGCCGAGGCCGAACAGGCCATCGTCCGCGCCGGTGAGCTGTGCCAGGAGACCTACACCTCCTGGGAGGACTTCTCGGCGGGCTACATCCTCGGCCGCGCCCTCCGCTTCGACGAGGAGTCCTTCGGCCACATGTACTCCTCCGCCCTCTCCCCGCACCGCATTCTCACCACGGATCCGGGCAGCCCCTGGCGCCACCTTCCGTTCCAGGCCACCGGGCCCGGGGGGCCTGGCGGTCTCGGCGACGGTATGGCCGGTTAGGGGCGCGTCATGTGTCTTTCCATGGCCCCCGCCGAGTTCTCGGGGACCACGCTGTTCCTGGGCCGACGCCACCACCCCGAGCACGGACTCGTACATGTGCTCGGCTACCAGAACACCGCCGTCAACCTCGCCGACGGGCCCAACGCGATGCTGCTGCACCTGCCCGCGGCGCGGATGACGCGGCACAACTTCCTCTCCGTCGGCCGCGACTCCAACGTGCTGGACCGGATGGTGGACGCGGTACGGCCGCGTTCCGTGGCCTCGCCCGACCCGATCGCGTGGATGGGGTGGGGGGCGGCACCGGAGGTGGAGG
Organism: Streptomyces sp. NBC_01775; assembly: GCF_035917675.1. Taxonomy (NCBI): domain Bacteria; kingdom Bacillati; phylum Actinomycetota; class Actinomycetes; order Kitasatosporales; family Streptomycetaceae; genus Streptomyces; species Streptomyces sp. NBC_01775. Next base: position 3,151,940 of record NZ_CP109104.1, read on the forward strand.
TCTTCGAGCACGACATCTACACCGTGCTGCTGGCCGCCGACCCGACCGCGCTGCCCGCCGCGCTCTCCCAGGTGCCCGCGCACAAGCGCCCGGCGCTCGATCCGGAGCTGTTGCGGTTCTACGCCGAGCGCTATCCGGGCTGTGCCATGGCCGTGTGCTGCTTCGACAACGCGCAGGCGGGGCGGGCGAAACCGCTGCTGATGTGGTATCAGCCGTACGACGCCGACCTGTTGACGCTCCCCGCGCTGGACTGCCACACCGGGGCGCCGCCCGACCTGGAGGCGGAGGTTCCGGTCGACCACTGGCTGCTGTTCGGCACGGACGAGGCACCCGAGGGCTGGGGCGCGCCGGTGGACTATCCGTACGGCATGCGGCACAAGCTGCGCGCGTTCCTGCCGGACACCGTGCTCGGCACGCACGTCGAGGGATCGCTGCCCAACGGCGACTTCGCCCTCTCCCACCGGGCGCTGCTCGCCGGAGACCTGGACCGTATCGAGCGGGTGCGCGAAATCCCTTTGGCAGCGGGGTAGTCGACCCGCCACTCTGCTGGGATGACTTCTGCGGCACGGCCCACCGGATCAGAAGCACAGGCGACCGGGTCAAGAACGCGGCCCGCCAGCGCGGGAGCGCCCGCCAAGAGGGCCGACATGTTCCTGGCGCTGGAGGACGACCCTCGGGAGAACGGGCCGAGTCCGGGGAACGAGCGCGAGACCCTGAAGGAGTTCCTGCGCTGCCAGCGCCTCACGCTGGAGATCAAATGCTCGGGCCTGGACGCGGAACAGCTCGCCCGGCGCGCCGTCGAGCCGTCCACGATGTCGCTGCTGGGTCTCGTCCGGCATCTGGCCGAGGTGGAGCGCAGCTGGTTCCGGCGCACGATGGCGGGCCTGGACGCGCCCAGGCTCTACCGCGGCCTTGAGCGGCCCGACGGCGACTTCGACGGCGCGGTCGCCGACCCCGCGGTCGTCGAGGAGGCGTGGGCGACGTGGCGCGCCGAGGCCGCCTTCACCGACCGCTTCATCGCCGAGGCCCCCGGACTCGATGTCGTCGGCGCGGACAAGGACGACCCGGTCTCGCTGCGCGAGGTGGTGGTGCACCTCATCGAGGAGTACGCGCGCCACATGGGCCACGCCGACTTCCTCCGCGAGCTGATCGACGGCCGCCTCGGGCAGTGACCGGAGGGGCGGTCGGTGCGGTCGGGCGGCCCGCAGCCGCTCACCCGGCGCCGTACACCGGTTCGGGCTCGGGCGACTTGGCGAGCAGGTCGCGGACGGTGCCGTCCAGCTCCCCGGGCTCCCAGCGCGCGCCCTTGTCGGCCTGCGCCGCGCGCCGCCAGCCGTCCATGACGGTGACGCGGCCCGCCTCCGCTTCGAAGACGCGCCCGGTGACGCCCTCGGAGGCGTCCGAGCCGAGGTAGACGACCAGGGGCGAGACGTTCTCCGGTGCCATGGCGTCGAAGCCGCCGTCCTGGGGCGCGGCCATGTCCTCGGCGAAGGTCCGCTCGGTCATCCGGGTGCGCGCCGCCGGTGCGACGGCGTTGACCTGTACGCCGTAGCGGCCGAACTCGGCGGCCGAGACGAGGGTCAGCGCGGCGATGCCCGCCTTGGCCGCCGCGTAGTTGCCCTGCCCGACGGCGCCCAGCAGGCCCGCGCCCGAGGAGGTGTTGACGACGCGCGCCCGGGGCACGCGGCCCGCCTTGGCCTCGGCACGCCAGTGTGCCGCCGCATGCTTCATGGGCAGGAAGTGGCCCTTGAGATGGACCCGGATGACGGCGTCCCAGTCGTCCTCGCCGAGATTGACGAGCATCCGGTCGCGCAGAAAGCCCGCGTTGTTGACGAGGGTGTCCAGCCGGCCGAAGCGGTCGAGCGCGGTGCGCACGAGGCGGGCGGCGCCGTCGGCTTCGGCGATGTCGTCGGTGGAGACGGCGGCCTCACCTCCCAGCAGCCGTATCTCGTCCGCCACCTGGGCTGCCGGGGTTTCGCCGCCCGCCTCGCCGTCCAGGGCGACGCCCAGGTCGTTGACGAGGACGCGCGCGCCCGCGCGGGCGAACGCGAGGGCGTGCGCCCGCCCCAGGCCCCGCCCCGCACCCGTGACGATGACTACGCGGTCTCGGGCGAGTCCTTGGTTCATCGCTGGCTCCTCGTTGTCGGGGGTCGCAGTGCTCCGGGCCGGGGTCACGCTCTCGCCTCGCCTTCGCTCTGGACCTCGCTGTCTCGTTCGCTCTCGCCTTCGCTCTCTCGTGCCGTCGTCTCGTGCAGGGCAAGCCGTTCGCCGCCGCCGTGGACCGCGAGGGAGGCGCCCGTGATGTAGCGGGCGCGCGGCGAGGCGAGGAAGACGCACGCCTCGCCCACCTCCTCCGGCTCGGCCAGCCGCCCCAGGGGGACGGTGCGGTCAAGGGCGGGGCCCAAGCCCTCCCCGCCTCCGAAGTGGTCCCGCAACCGCTCCGTCCCGACCATCCCGAGCACCAGGGTGTTGACCCGGATCCCGTCCCCCGCCCACTCCGCCGCCATCGAACCCGCGAGCGACGCGAGCCCCGCCTTGGCCGCGCCGTACGCCGCCGTACCCGGCGAGGGGCGGGTGCCGCTCATGCTGCCGATCATCAGGATCACGCCGCCGCCCGGCTGTTGCCGCATGACGGGATGGACGGCGCGGGAGAGGTGCAGCGGCGCGAGGAGGTTCAGCTCGATGACCCGCGCGTGCCGGTGCGGCTCCCCTTCGGCCAGCGGGCGGTACGGCGTGCCGCCCGCGTTGTTGACCAGGACGTCGAGGCCGCCGTGGTCGCGCGCGACGCGGTGGACGAACTCCTCGGCGGCGGCCGGGTCGCGGACGTCGAGCGGCAGATAGCGGGCCTCCCGCCCCGCCGCCGCGAGGGGGCGCTCCGGCGCGTTGCGTCCGCACACGACGACCTCGGCCCCGTCCCGCAGGAACGCCCGTGCGACCCCCGCGCCGACGCCCCGGGTCCCGCCGGTGACGACCACCACGCTCATCGCTCTCCCCTTTTTTCGGTCACCGGCTTGACCGGTGACGCTGCTCCCTGCCGTAGCCGCCGCCCGCTGCCCACCACCCGCTGCCGCCCGCCGTCCACTGCCCTCTTCCACGAGGTGCGGCACGCTGCTAGCTTCTCACCAAACAAACGTTAGGTGGAAAGGTAGCTGATCCCGCCATGACTGTCTCCACCTCCACCCCACGCGACGGCGTCGCCGTGGTGACCGTCGACTTCCCACCGGTCAACGCCCTCCCGGTGCGCGGCTGGTACGACCTGGCGGCAGCCCTCACGGCGGCGGGCCGCGACCCAGGCACCCGTGTGGTCGTCCTCACCGGCGCGGGCAGGGGCTTCAACGCGGGCGTCGACATCAAGGAGATGCGGCGCACCGAGGGCCACGAGGCACTCATCGGTGCCAACCGCGGCTGCTTCGCGGCGTTCGCCGCCGTCTACGAGTGCGAGGTCCCGGTGATCGCCGCCGTGCACGGCCACTGCCTCGGCGGCGGCATCGGCCTCATCGGCAACGCCGACGCGCTGGTGGCCACCGAGGACGCCACGTTCGGCCTGCCCGAGCTGGACCGGGGCGCGCTCGGAGCCGCCACCCACCTCGCGCGGCTGCTGCCCGCCCATCTGATGCGTCCGCTCTACTACACCGGCCGCACCCTCACCGCGCGCGAACTGCACCGGCACGGCGCGGTCTGGGAGATCGCCCCGGACCGGGCCGCGCTGCGGGAGTGCGCCCTGGAGCTGGCGGGGCAGATCGCGGCGAAGGACGGCTATCTGCTGCGGCTGGCCAAGGAGGCGATCAACGGGATCGACCCGGTCGATGTGCGCCGCAGCTACCGCTTCGAGCAGGGCTTCACCTTCGAGGCGAACCTCTCCGGCGTCGCGGCCCGGCACCGCGCCGCCTTCGCCGGCGGGGAGGGGAAGTGAGATGGACACGACGCCGAAACCGCCGAAACCGCTGACACTCGATCAGTTCGCGGCCCGAATCGAGTCCGGGTCGACCCTCGGAATCGGCGGCTGGGGCGCGCGACGCAAGCCGATGGCGCTGGTCAGAGCGCTGCTGCGGACGGACGTCACGGATCTGACGGTGATCTCCTGCGGCGGCCCCGACGTCGGATTGCTGGCGGCGGCCGGACGGATCCGCAAGCTCGTCGCGCCCTTCGTGACGCTCGATTCGGTCCCGCTGGAGCCGCACTTCCGCACCGCACGCCAGTCCGGGGCCTTCGCGTTCGAGGAGTGGGACGAGTCGATGTTCCTGTGGGGGCTGACGGCCGCCGCGCACCGGCTGCCGTTCATGCCCGTACGCGGCGGCCTCGGCTCCGACGTACCGCGCCACAACCCCCGGCTGCGCACGGTCACCTCGCCCTACGAGGACGGCGAGACGCTGATGGCGGCGCCCGCGCTGCGGATGGATGCGGCCCTGGTCCACATGAACCGCGCCGACCGTCGCGGCAACGGGCAGTCGCTGGGGCCCGACCCCTTCTTCGACGACCTGTTCACCGAAGCGGCGGACCGCGCGTACGTGTCCTGCGAGCGGCTCGTGGACCGCTTCGAGGGGCCGCCACAGACCCTGCTGGTGCAGCGGCAGAACGTCACCGGCGTCCTGCACACCCCGCACGGCGCGCACTTCACCGCCTGCGCCCCCGACTACGGCCGCGACGAGGCGTTCCAGCGCGCCTACGTCCGGGCCGCGGCGGATCCCGCGGCCTGGCGGGAGTTCGAGGCCCGCTTCCTGGCCGGGGACGAGGCGGCCTACCAGCGGGCCGTCGACGACTTCGCAACGGACCTCCATGGCGCCCCCGCGGCCGGTCTCCGTGACACCCCCGCAGACCGCCCCGGACGAGAGGAGTCCGCGTGACGAGCACGCGCACGAGCCCCGACACCCTCGCCCACGCCCCCACCCGCGCCGAGATCTGCGTCGTCGCCTGCGCCGAGGCCTGGCGCGGCGACGGGGAGGTGCTGGCGGCGACAGCGGGCACCGTTCCGGCGCTCGGGGCGCGGCTGGCGCGGCTGACGTTCAGCCCCGACCTGCTCCTGACGGACGGTGAGGCCCTGCTGCTGGCCACGCCCGAGGACCCGGAGAGCGTCGAGGGCTGGCTGCCGTACCGCAAGCACCTGTCGCTGGCGGCGCGCGGCAAGCGGCACATGATGATGGGTGCCAGTCAGCTGGACCGTTACGGCAACCAGAACATCTCCTGCATCGGCGACTGGGCACGCCCCGAGCGCCAGCTCCTCGGCTCGCGCGGCGCGCCCTCCAACACCGTCAACCACCCCGTCTCGTACTGGGTGCCCAGGCACTCCACCCGGGTCTTCGTCGAACGCGTGGACGTGGTCAGCGGCGTCGGCCACGACCGCGCCGTCGAGGCGGGCCCGGCCGCCACGCGCTTCCACGGGCTGCGGCGCGTGGTGACCGACCTGGCCGTGTTCGACTTCGCCGCGCCGCGGCACCGGATGCGGCTGGCGAGCGTGCATCCGGGCGTGACGGTGGAGCAGGTGCGCGAGCGCACCGGATTCCCGCTGGAAACCACCGGCGAGGTCCCCCTCACCCGCGAGCCCACCCCCGCCGAACTGCGGCTGATCCGCGAGGTGCTGGACCCGCACGGCGCCCGGGACCGCGAGGTCAGGGCGTGAGCGCGCCGCTGGACCCCGCCCCGCTCAGCACGCCGCTCACCCGGCTGGTGGGCGTACGCCATCCGCTGGTGCAGACCGGCATGGGCTGGGTGGCGGGCCCCCGCCTGGTCTCCGCGACGGCCCGGGCCGGGGCGCTGGGCATCCTGGCCTCGGCGACGATGACGCTGCCGCAACTGCGCGAGGCCGTACGGGAGGTCAAGTCCCGCACCGAGGCGCCCTTCGGCGTCAACCTGCGCGCCGACGCGGGTGACGCGGGCGAGCGCGTGCGGCTGCTGATCGAGGAGGGCGTGCGCGTGGCCTCGTTCGCGCTGGCCCCCTCCCAGGAGCTGATCGGCCGCCTCAAGGACGCGGGGACCGTCGTCATCCCCTCGGTCGGCGCGGTGCGGCACGCCGAGAAGGTCGCCGCGTGGGGCGCCGACGCCGTACTGGTACAGGGCGGCGAGGGCGGCGGCCACACCGGACAGGTCGCCACCTCGGTGCTGCTGCCGCAGGTCGTGGACGCGGTCGGGGTGCCCGTCATCGGCGCCGGCGGCTTCTACGACGGCCGGGGCCTGGCCGCCGCGCTGTGCTATGGCGCGGCCGGCGCGGCGATGGGCACCCGCTTCCTGCTCACCAAGGAGTCGACCGTCCCGGACGCGGTGAAGGAGCGCTATCTGGCGGCGCGGGTCACCGATGTCACCGTCACCACGAAGGTGGACGGACTGCCGCACCGGATGCTGCGCAGCGACATGGTCGCGGCCCTGGAGTCCTCGGGCCGGATTGCCTCGCTGCTGCGGGCCGTGCGGCACGCGGCGGCCTTCAAGAAGCACTCGGGTCTGTCCTGGACGGCCATGCTCCGCGACGGCCGCGCCCTGCGCCACGGCAAGGGCCTGACCCTCAGCCAGACTCTGCTGGCCGCCAACACTCCCATGCTGCTGCGAGCGGCGATGGTCGAGGGCAGCACGGACGCGGGCGTCATGGCCTCGGGCCAGGTGGCGGGCCTCATCGCAGACCTGCCGACCGTCGCCGAGCTGGTGGCGGCGACGGTCGGCCAGGCCACCGCGCGCCTGACGGAGCTGGCCGCACGGGCCGGCCCCTGAGCGCGAAGCCGAGGCCACCGCGAGGCGAGGTCACCGCCGACCGAGGCCACCGCGAGGCGAGGTCACCGCCGACCGAGGCCACCGCGAGGCGAGGTCAGCAGGAGGCGAGGTCACCGCGCCGGCGTCGCGCGGGTCTCCATGAGCGCGAAGCCGAGGAGGTTGAGGCCGCGCCAGCGGTCGGGGTTCGCGGCGCGCGGATCGTCGGCCGCCAGACCGATCCCCCAGACGCGGTCCAGCGGGCTGGCCTCCACCAGCACCCGTCCCGCTGTACCCAGCAGGAACTCCCCCAGCGCCGGGTCCTGCCCGAACTTGGCCATGGACGCCTGTACGACGATGCCGTACCGCTCGCGCTCCCACACCCGCTCGTCGAAGCCGCGCACCTGACGGCCCAGCGCCTTGGCCGCACCCGGATGCGGAGCCGCGAGCACGCGCTCCTCGGTCTCCGCGTCGCCGAACAGCCGGGCCTTCGCGGCCATCATGAAGTGCTCCGCGCTGCTGTATCCGACGCCGTCCGCCGTGAACCGCGCCGGCCACCACTGGCTCAGACACCCGGGACCGAGCCCGCCGCGGCCGGGCGGGTGGTGCCCCCAGAAGAAGAGGTACTTGGCCCGCGGCCCGCTCCGTACGCTGCGGCGCAGCTCCGTCACGTCCCGCGCCGCCGTGGCCCCCGTCCCGCCCACACCGTTCACCTTCCTCACCTCGCTCACCTCCGGACCTCCGGACCTCCGGCCCGCACCCTGGCAGAGCCGGCCCTCCGCCACCAGGCAATTTCGCGGGAAGCCGGACGAGACGCCGAGCGGCCCTCACCCGGGTCGCCCGGCGCGTCGAACTGACGGCGCGTCAGCACATGCGCTCAGACTGGTACCGGGAATCCCGTCCTACAAGCATCCCGGGGCCCGCCACCCCGCCACCCGACGGAGCGCGCATGGCCAGCAGGAAGAACCTCTCCATCGACCGGACCGCTCTCGCCCACAAGGCCCGCTACGCCGTGGCACACCCGCAGCGGATCCCGGCGCACGTCCGGCGCGCGGTCCGGGACCGCTGGCTGGCCCTCAAGCACCGCGACCACGTCGGCTACTACCGCGCCGTGATGGCCTCCGACACCCGGCGCGACCCGGAGGCCGCGGTCGGCAGCGCCACCCACAAGGGCTGGCTGAAGCTGGGCGAGCTGCAATTCGCGTACCTGTGCGAGCACGGCCTCACGCCGCACTCACGCCTGCTCGACATCGGCTGCGGCAACCTGCGCGCGGGCTGGCGCCTGATCGACTACCTGGAGCCGGGCCACTACTACGGCATCGACATCTCGCCCGACGTGCTGATCGCCGCCAAGCGCACCCTGACGACCCACAGCCTCCAGGACAGGCTTCCGCATCTGACCCTCGTCCAGGACCTGACCCTGGACTTCCTGCCCGAGGGGCACTTCGACGTCGTCCACGCGCACAGCGTCTTCTCACACTCCCCGATCGAGATCATCGACGAGTGCCTGGCCCATGTGGGCAGGGTGCTGGCACCCGGCGGCTTCTTCGACTTCACGTTCGACCGCACCGTAGGCCCCGAACACCAGGTGCTGCGCGAGGACTTCTACTACCGCACCGAGACCCTGACGGGCCTCGCCGCACGGCACGGGCTGCGGGCCCGCTTCATGGAGGACTGGGAGCGGCTCGGCCACGGCCAGTCCAAGATCCGTGTGACGGCGGAACCGGCGACCCCCTCCCCCGCACCGGAGCGGGACCGGACCGCCGCTCAGCCGTGAGCGGTGCCGGTGCCCTGAGCCGTTTCGTTGCCGTGAGCGGTGTCGATGACGCAGAAGACGTTGCCCTCGGTATCCGCCAGGACGACGAAATCCGCGTCCTCCGGATAGAGGTCCCACTCGACGCGGCGCGCCCCGAGGGCGACCAGCCGCTCGACCTCGGCCGCCTGGCCGGCGGCGTCCCCCGCGTACAGGTCCAGGTGTATGCGCGGATGCTCCTGGGGCGGCGTCCCGCTCAGACCCAGTGCGAGCTGGACCCCGGACGCCCCGCCCTCGGGCACCAGCACCACCCAGTCGTCCGCCATCTCCTCGCGGGGGACAAGCCCCAGGGCAGCCGTCCAGAACGCCGCCGCACGCGGCACGTCCGAGGCGCCCATCACCACTGATCCGACTCTCAGCATGCGCCCACCCAAGCAGGCCCCACTGACAGCCGCTCCTCTCCTCCACCGCACCGGCCCGTCCTCCGGCGGCCGACCGGGACGCCCACCGGCGCGGAGTTCTTAGGATGAACGGCATGACCGCAGAACAGGACGGCGACAACGCCGCGTTCATCCACGAACTCCGCACCATGAAGGCCGAGGACGAGGCGACCTCGCGCAAGGCAAACAGCGAGAGCCTCACCGAACAGCTCGCCTGGCGGCGGCTGACGGCGCGCAACGGCGACCGGCTGCGCACACTGCTGGAGGAGCGCGGCCGGTGGCCGGCGATCGAGGAGGTCGGCGAGGAGGCGGCGACCGCGGCATGGCTGGTGGCCCAGCACGCCGACCGGCAGCTCGATGTGCAGCGGCTGGCGGTCAAGCTGCTGGAGCGCGCGGTCAAGGACGGGACGGCGGGTCCCGACGGCCGCCGCCACCTCGCCTTCCTCCGCGACCGGCTCCACGTCAACACCGGCCTGCCGCAGCGCTACGGCACCCAGATCCAGGGCGTCACCAGCGACGGCAACCCGATCCCGTGGCCGATGGAGGACGAGGAGAAGGTCGACCTCTACCGTGCCAGGGCGGGCATCCCGACCTTCGCGTCCTACACGTCCCAGCACGCCCCCGACCCCGAGTAGCTCCGCGACGGCCCCCTCCCCGGGGGCCTCAGCAGCGGCCTCAAAATCTGCGGCAGCCTCAGAGCGTCAGGACGACCTTGCCGAACAGGTCGCCCTCCGCCATCTTCGCGAAGCCCTCGCGGGCCCGGTCCAGCGGCAGCGTCGAGTCGATGACCGGCCGCACGTTCTTGGCGGCGCAGAAGCTCAGCAGCGAGGCCAGCTCCTCCTTCGTCCCCATGGTGGAGCCGACGACCTTCAGCTCCAGGAAGAAGATGCGGTTCAGCTCGGCGGCCGGCGGGTTGGGGCCGCTGGTGGCGCCGGAGATGACCAGGGTGCCGCCGGGACGCAGCGACTTGACCGAGTGCGACCAGGTGGCGGCGCCCACCGTCTCCAGCACCGCGTCCGCCCTGCGCGGCAGCCGCGCCCCGGGCTCCAGCGCCGCCTCGGCACCCAGGGCGAGGGCCCGCTCACGCTTGGCCTCCTCGCGGCTGGTCGCGATCACCCGCAGACCAGCCGCCGCGCCCAGCACGATCGCCGCGGTGGCCACGCCGCCGCCCGCGCCCTGCACCAGCACGGTGTCGCCGGGGCTCACCCCGGCGTTGGTGAAGAGCATCCGGTACGCCGTGAGCCACGCGGTCGGCAGGCAGGCGGCTTCCTCGAAGGACAGCTCCTTCGGCTTGGGCAGCACGTTCCACTGCGGGACGGCGACCCGCTCGGCGAAGGAGCCCTGGTAGCGCTCGGTGAGGATCGAGCGGGGCTCGCGGGGCCCGACCCCGTGCCCGGTCTGGCCGATGACGGAGTGCACGACGACCTCGTTCCCGTCCTCGTCCACTCCCGCGGCGTCACAGCCGAGGATCATCGGCAGCGACTCCTCGCTGAGGCCGACCCCGCGCAGCGACCACAGGTCGTGATGGTTGAGCGACGCCGCCTTCACCGTCACGGCCGTCCACCCGGGCGGAACCCTGGGCTCGGGACGGTCGCCCAGCTCCAGTCCGTCGAGCGGCTTTTCCTTGTCGATACGCGCGGCGTAGGCAGCAAACATGACCCCGACGCTACGCCGCCCCGCCGCCGTCCCGACAGACCTCCCCACCAGGAGCGATCCACCTCACGCGCTCAGCGCACGTACCTCTTGAACTCCTCGGTCCCCAACGTGATCCCGACCGGGTCGGGCAGGGCCACCTCTTCGCCGAAGGCGACCGTGTGCGGATCGCGGTACCGGCCGCGATCCGGACCGCTGTGCACGGTGACGGTGCACTCGTCCCGGTCGACCAGCAGACAGACCGGGATGCCGACCGCCGCATAGGCAGCCGGCTTCTCCCGACGGTCGCGACTGTCGGTGTCCTGGTCGTACGAGGTGACCTCCACCGTCATCAGCACGCCTTCGGCCTCCGGCCACTCCCCATGCGCTGCGAAGTGTCCGTCAGGCGCCAGTACTCCGTCGGCCCGCGCACGCCCCTTGCGGTACGCCTCCACGATCAGGCCGCGCGCCGCGTACAACCACAGATCCGGGAGCTGCCGCACGCACCGCGTCAGCAGCCACCTCATGATCTCGGCATGATCTCCGTCCGGCGCCTTCTTGACCCCCAACCGTCCGCTGAGGAACTCCAGCGTGACGGTCTCCGGGGGAGGCAGAGGCGATGGTCTCGAACTCCTCCACCAGCATCTGCGATTCCTGCGTCTCCGCGTTCCGCTCGGCCATAACCGTCCTGGTGCGCCTCCCTGCCTGTCCGGGACAGTCTCGGCAGCGCGTACGGCTCGTCGCACGGATTCGCGCCCCTGATCGCCCATACGGGTGACCAGGGGCGCGCGGGGACGCGGTTCAGGCGTTCACCGGCAGGGTCTCGGCCAGAATGCGCCACTCCGGGAGCGGAAGGTCCTTGCCGGTGTTCGCGGTGACCACCTGGAGGGCGACGTGGTCGGCGCCGGCGGAAAGGAACTCGTCCACGCGGGCGCGGATCTGTTCGGGGGTGCCGATGGCGTACACCGCGTCGATCAGCCGGTCGCTGCCGCCGCCCTCGAAGTCGGCCTCGGTGAAGCCGAGCCGGAGCCAGCTGTTGCGGTAGTTGGCGAAGCCGAGGTACCTGCCCAGGTAGTCGCGAGCGGTGTCACGCGCCGCGTCCCGGTCGCCGCCCGCCGGTACGAGGACCGCCTTCAGCTCGGGCGCGAGCAGCGGGTCGGCGCCGAGGATGTCGCGGGCCTCCGCGGTGTGCTGGGGCGTGATGAGGTAGGGCAGCGCGCCCAGCGAGCGCTCCCTGGCCAGCTCCAGCATCCTGGGCCCGAGCGCGGCCAGCGCACGGCCGGCGGCGGGGACGGGGCGCGGCGCGTTGTCCAGTACGTCGAGGTAGCCGCGCATGGCCGAGTAGGGGCGGTCGGCGAGCGGGTGGCCGGTGCGGTAGTCGTTGCCGGTCGGCTTCTCCTCGTGACTGACGCCCAGGCCGAGGATGAAGCGGCCCTTGTACTCATCGGTCAACTGGGCGTGCCGGGCGGCCATTTCGGGCGCCGCGTGATCCCAGATGCTGAGGATGCTGGTGCCCACGGCGGCCCGGGAGGTCACGGACAGCAGGTGCTGGGCCGCGTCGGGCGAGGGGCTGCCGCCGATCCAGAGCGCGCCGTAGCCCAGCTCGTCCAGTTCGGCGGCGGCCTCGTCGACCTGGGGCTGACGCGCCGGGTCGAAGGCTTGCAGTGCCGCGGCCCAGATGCCGACCCGGCCAAGGAGTGCGTTGTATGCCATGACGGCCACAGCACCACATCGGCGCTCCCTATTCCAGCACCCCGCAGCACCCCGGCACGCAGGGCCCCGGTTGCCGCACCGGGCCCACGTGCCGGCCGCGGGCTACAGCACCTTCGAGAGGAAGGACTTGGTGCGCTCGTGCCGTGGATTGCCGAGCACCTCGCGCGGGCTGCCCGCCTCGACGACGACGCCCTCGTCCATGAAGACCAGCGAGTCGCCGACCTCGCGCGCGAAGCCCATCTCGTGGGTGACGACGATCATCGTCATGCCCTCGCGCGCCAGGTCCCGCATCACATCCAGGACCTCGCCCACCAGTTCGGGGTCGAGCGCGGAGGTGGGCTCGTCGAAGAGCATCAGCTTGGGGTCCATCGCCAGTGCCCGCGCGATGGCGACGCGCTGCTGCTGGCCGCCGGACAGCTGCGCCGGATAGCTGTCGACCTTGTCGCCGAGCCCGACCCGCTCCAGCAGCTCCAGCGCGCGCCCGCGCGCCTCGGACTTGCCCCGGCGCTTGACCTGGAGGGGCGCCTCCATCACGTTCTCCACCGCGGTCATGTGCGGGAAGAGGTTGAAGCGCTGGAAGACCATGCCGATGTCGCGGCGCTGGGCGGCCACCTCGCGGTCGCGCAGCTCGTAGAGCTTGCCGGCCTTCTCGCGGTAGCCGACCAGCGTGCCGTCCACGTACAGCCGCCCGGCGTTGATCTTCTCCAGGTGGTTGATGCAGCGCAGGAAGGTCGACTTGCCGGAGCCGGAGGGGCCGACGACGCAGAAGACCTCGCCGGTGCGCACCTCCAGGTCGATGCCCTTGAGCACCTGTACGTGCCCGAACGACTTGTGGACGGCCTCGGCCTTGACCATCGTGTTCATGCTCTCGGTCATCCCGCCTGGGCCCCCGATCCGGTGCCGCGTCCGAAGGTGAAGATGTTCTGCCGTGCCTTCTGCCACGGTGTGGCCGGAAGCTGGCGGCTGGTGCCGCGCGCGTAGCGCCGCTCAAGGTAGTACTGGCCGATGCTGAAGACCGTGGTGATCGCCAGATACCAGATGGTGGCCACGAGCAGCAGCTCGACCACGGCGCTGGAGTTGTTGCCGATGTTCTGCGCCTTGCGCAGCACCTCTTCGTACATCACCACGGAACACAGCGAGGAGGTCTTCAGCAGGTTGATGAACTCGTTGCCGGTCGGCGGCACGATGACCCGCATGGCCTGCGGCAGGACGATACGGCGCATGTTCTGCGCCTGCGTCATGCCGAGCGCCTGGGACGCCTCGGTCTGGCCCTCGTCGACGGACTGGATGCCGGCGCGGCAGATCTCCGCCATGTAGGCGGCCTCGTTCAGGCCGAGGCCGAGGAGCGCCGCCATGAACGGGGTCATGACGTCGGTCATCTCGTCCTTGTAGATCGGCCCGAGATTGAGGATCGGGAAGATCAGGGCGAGGTTGAACCACAGCAGCAGCTGTACGTAGACCGGTGTGCCGCGGAAGAACCAGATGTAGCCCCAGGCGACCGTGGAGGTCACCGGGTTCTTCGACATGCGCATCACCGAAAGGATGATGCCGAGCACCAGGCCCATGAGCATGGACAGCACGCTGACCACGATCGTGTTCCGGACGCCCACGAGGATCTCGTCGTCGAAGAAGAAGTCGCCGACGGCCTTCCAGCGCAGATCGGCGCCGGCCACGGCGTTCACGAACAGCCCGAGCAGGGCGAGGACGATCACTGCGGCGACGTAGCGGCCATAGTGCCGCACGGGTATGGCCTTGATGGCCTCGGGTGCGCCGGACGACGGGCGGGGCGCGTCGTCGGCGGGCACCTTGTCGGTGGGTGTTTTCACGGGGCTTGCCTTTCAGCGTCCGTTCGGTGTGTCCGCCCGCTCAGGAACCGGAGTTGATCTTGGCTTCGTCGACTCCGCCGTCCTCGACGCCCCACTTCTCCAGGGCCTTCTTGTACGAGCCGTCCTTGATGACCGCGGTCAGCGCCTCCTTGAGGGCGTCGCGCAGCTCGGTGTTCTCCTTGGTGACGGCCATGCCGTAGGGCGCCGATTCCATCTGGTCGCCGACGACCTCGAAGTCGCTGCCCGACTTCGCCGCGTTCGCCGCGACGGGGAAGTCGGAGACGTCGGCGACCACGGCGCCCGTCTTCAGCCGTACCCGGGCCTCGTCGTCGGTGTCGTACGGCTCGATGTCGATCTTCTTCTTGCCGTCCTTGACGCACTTGTCGGTCTGCGCCTTGAGGATCTCGTGCGAGGTGGTGCCGCGCTGGGTGGCCACCTTCTTGCCGCACATCTGGCCGACCTTCTCGATCTTGTCGGGGTTGCCCTTCTTGACCAGGATCGAGGAGCCGGCGGTGAGGTAGTCGACGAAGTCGACGCCCTTGCCCGCCTTCTTGCCCTTGTCGTCCAGGCCCTCCTGGCGGTCCTTGGTGTCCGTCATCGAGGACATGATCACGTCGAAGCGGCCGGTCTGCATGGAGGTGATCAGGCCGTCGAAGGTGCCGTTGGTGAACTCGAAGCGGACGCCGAGCTTCTTGCCCATCGCGTTGGCGAGATCGGGGTCGAGCCCGACGATCTCGGCGCCCTCCTTGTACTCCATGGGCTTGTACGCGGCATCCGTGCCGACCTTGATGACGCCGGCGTCGCGGATCTTCTTCGGCAGCTTGGAGGCCAGCTCCGCCTTGCCACCGCCGGAGTCCGAGCCGCTCTGGGCGCCGTCCGTCTGGTCGCCGCAGCCGGCCAGCAGCAGGGCACCGGATACCGCGAGGGCTACAGGCACGATCCGGGCGCGGAGCGCGGCCACGCGTGGCGTGGGGCTTGCGGTCATGGGCTGGTCCTCCTGCGGGATGAGGGAGTGGGCCAAGGGTCGCGGGGCACACACCTTCGGATGTCGCGACCGTGTCCGATGGATGAACGGATGAACGGATCGGGGGCATCTTGCCATCCGGACAGGCGGGCGCAGGGGCCTGCGAGGTCAAAATCGCATAACGGAGCGGCGATTCCGAATACAGGACGCCGCCTGATGCGTAAAGGCGCTTTGAGCTCCTCAGCCCCACGTCGGCCGGTTCCCCGGACCCGCTCCGACCAGGTCCTCGGGCGCGCTCCGACCGGGTCCTCCGGCACGCTCAGAGCCGACCCTCGGGCACGCTCAGAGCCACCCCTCGGGCACGCGCCGACGCGGCGCCTCCGAGACCCCGCCCGGAGCGTCGCGCCCGCCCGCCGCTGTCTCAGCTTGTGGACTTCTAGCCGGAGTCGAGCGTCTTTGTCCAGCATTCGCCCACGTTGGACACCGCAGAGACGGGAAGTAGGTCGTCCGGGGCGGCCGTTGTCGGGTAGAAAGGTCGATTACACCCCTCACCCGGGGACCAGGGCGCGTGTGCGGCGCGCCCGGCGTCCGCACCTCCCCCCGGGCAGCGGCCAACCGCTGTCCCGGGAAGCGGACGCGGTGCCCGCCCGTTCCTCACAGCAGGGAGCGGTCACCCTCACCACGATTCGACAAAGGGGTTCAACACAGTGGCAGCGGAGATCGTCAATCAGAAGGACGGCCTGGAAGAGGGCGTGATCGACCCGGCCTTCGCCCTGCACCGCGGCGGCAAGATGGCCGTGCAGGCGACCGTGCCCGTTCGCGACAAGGACGACCTGTCCCTCGCCTACACACCGGGCGTCGCCAAGGTGTGCAGCGCCATCGCCGAGCAGCCCGAACTGGTCGACGACTACACCTGGAAGTCGCAGGTCGTCGCGGTGGTGACCGACGGCAGCGCGGTGCTCGGGCTGGGCGACATCGGCCCGGAAGCCTCCCTCCCGGTCATGGAGGGCAAGGCCATCCTCTTCAAGCAGTTCGGCGGGGTGGACGCGGTGCCGCTGGCCCTGTCCACCAAGGACGCGGACGAGATCGTGGACACGGTCGCCCGCCTCGCCCCCTCCTTCGGCGGCGTCAACCTTGAGGACATCTCGGCGCCCCGGTGCTTCGAGATCGAGGCCCGCCTCAAGGAGAAGCTGGACATCCCGGTCTTCCACGACGACCAGCACGGCACGGCCATCGTCACCCTCGCCGCCCTGCGCAACGCGGCGAAGCTGAACGGGCGCGGGCTGGGCGAGCTGCGCGCCGTCATCTCCGGCGCGGGCGCCGCGGGCGTCGCCATCGCCCGCATCCTGGTCGAGGCCGGCATCGGCGATGTGGCCGTCTGCGACCGCAAGGGTGTCGTCTCCCGCGACCGCGACGACCTCACCGAGGTCAAGCGCGAGCTGGCGGGCTTCACCAACAAGGCCGGCCGTACCGGCTCCCTGGAGGATGCCCTGGAGGGCGCCGACGTCTTCATCGGCGTCAGCGGCGGCACGATCCCCGAGGAGAGCGTGGCCAAGATGGCGGAGGGCTCCTTCATCTTCGCCATGGCCAACCCGAACCCGGAGATCCACCCGGACATCGCAGCGAAGTACGCCTCCGTGGTCGCCACGGGCCGCAGCGACTACCCGAACCAGATCAACAACGTCCTCGCCTTCCCCGGCGTCTTCGCCGGGGCGCTTCAGGTCCGGGCGACGGACATCACGGAAGGCATGAAGCTGGCGGCGGCCGAAGCGCTGGCCGCCGTCGTCGCCGACGAGCTGAGCGCCGACCGCGTCATCCCGTCCCCCTTCGACGACCGCGTCGCCCCGGCTGTCACCTCCGCGGTGGCGGCGGCAGCCCGCGCCGAAGGTGTGGCCCGCCGCTGATCCGGCCGCCCGTCTGCGCTGTGGCTCATGTCAGAGCCGCGCGCCAGGGCGCTCGTCCTCAACCGGAGGGGCTCGATCTGAGCCCCTCCGGCGCTTGAGGAGCGGGCGTCCCAGGGGGCGGAGCCCCCTGGAAGAAACGGGGAGGGGAGGGGCCGGGGCAAAGGCACTCAGCGCAAGCCGACGACCATCCCGTCAGTGGGCGAAGCCCACACCGCCCGGGCCTCGGCAAAGCCGGCCGCCCGCAGAGTCTCCGCGTGCCACGCCGCGTTCTGGAACTCCTCGTCGTTGTGATCGTTGTGCACCTCCGCGGGGTTCCCGAACAGCGCGAACCGCTCGCGGGCGACCTCCCCCAGCACCGGGTCGGCGGCCAGCGTGCTCCACCACCCGCCCCAGTCGAGCGCTCCCCGCTCACTCCGTCGCTCACGCAGCGTGTTCTCGAAGAGGTGCACGGCCGCGTTGAGCCGCGGCGTCGACTCCTCGGGCATGTGGTCGGCGTTCATGAAGACGCCGCCCTCCCGCACGAGCCCCGCGAGCTGCCCGTACAGGCCCCGCAGCGGCTCCGTCCGCATCCAGTGCAGCGCCGTCGCGGTCAGTACGGCGTCGAACGGGCCGGCGGGCAGCGTGGAGGTCCAGTCCGGGTCGCTCAGATCGGCCGTGACGAACGTGGCGCGCGCGTCCCCCTGGAAAGAGCCGCGCGCGATCGCCAGCAGCGCGGGGTCGCGGTCGAGCCCGACAGTCGTGGCCTTCGGCATCCGCTTGAGCACCCGGTCCGAGATACTGCCCGTACCGCAGGCGAGATCCAGCACCCTCGGCTCGGGGCCCACCACTGCCTCGACCATGTCGAGCATCACCCGGAACCGCTCCTCGCGGTCGGGCAGGTACCACTCCTGCTGCCGGTCCCAACTGCTCTGCCAGCCGTGCCAGTCGGCCTCGTTCAGTGCGTGGGTCGTCACGGGCACCTCCTTCACGTAATACCCTCGGTTGGATTCAGCCATTACCGACGATAGAACGCCCGCCGTAAGGATCACAAGTGGAACTCAACTATTACTCCGATATGGCCGTGCGGCTGGTCAACACCGAGCAGCCCGAGCGCGGCGCGGACACGCTGACCTCGATCGAGTCCGTACGTGAGCTGTGCGGGCCGAACCAGACCATGTCGCGCAAGGCCACGGAGGCGGACGTGGCCAGGCTCCGCGCCGTGCGCACCCGGCTGCGCGCCGTCTTCGCCGCCGCGTCGGAGGAGGACGACGTACGCGCCGTCAACCTGCTCAACTCACTGCTGATGGAGTTCCCGACCAGCCCGCAGATCTCGGGGCACGAGTCGCTGGACGACGAGGGGCACCCCCGCTGGCACATGCACCTCGCCGAGCACCCGGCGAACGCGACGGCCGCCTACGCGGCGACGGCCTGCATGGGGCTCGCCTTCCACCTCACCGACCTGGGCGTGGACCGGCTGGGGATCTGCCAGGCCACACCCTGCCGCAACGCCTACCTGGACACCTCGACGAATCGTTCCCGCCGCTACTGCTCGGACCGCTGTGCGACCCGCGCCAACGTGGCCGCCTACCGCGCCCGCAAGCGCCTGGAGAACACCCCGGACAGCACGCCGGAAGCAGACGCTCCGCCGCGCGGACGCACCGGGCCGACCAGCGGACGCAGCGCTGAGACCGACCAGCGGGCCACCGAGGCCAGCGAGAGCTGAACGCCGCGCGGCGGGCGCAGCCGCAGCCAGGCGCGGGCCACGACCAGTTCGTCGGGCACCGTGCCGAACTCCCGGCTGTCGTTCATGACCAGCGGATTGTCGCCCCGCACCCACCAGCCACCGGAGCGCCGCTCGACGGCGCGCTTGACGATGAGCAGGTCGTGCTGGAACGGGTGCCGCAGCACCACGATGTCCCCCCGGCGGACGGAAGCGCCGTATTTGACCACAAGCTGGTCACCGGGCAGCAGCGTCGGCTTCATCGAGGGGTTGTAGACCTCCGCCAGACCGATCCTTTTCAGCGGCCCGCCGCGCTCGTCACGCTCCCGGCCCTCCGCATGGCCGTGCTCCCGCGTACGCTCCGGCATCTTTCCGCCTCCGGTCCTCCGGACCGTACCCGGTCCGTTTACTCCAGCAGGTCCAGCCTGTCACTGGACTTTTGTCCTAAGCCCGTGGGGGCACACGCGAAAAGGCTTCCCGCACGGAGTAATCTCGCACGTGAGAAGACGATCACGAGGAAGGACGGATTTATGCTCTCCCGCCTGTTCGCCCCCAAGGTGCAGGTCAGCGCCCACTGTGACCTGCCGTGCGGTGTCTACGACCCGGCTCAGGCCCGGATCGAGGCCGAATCCGTGAAGGCCATTCAGGAGAAGTACCAGGCCAACGACGACCCGCACTTCCGTGCGCGCGCGACCACCATCAAGGAGGAGCGCGCCGAGCTGGCCAAGCACCACATCTCGGTGCTGTGGAGCGACTACTTCAAGCCTCCGCACTTCGAGAAGTACCCGGAGCTGCACCAGTTGGTGAACGACACCCTCAAGGCGCTCAGCACCGCCAAGGGCTCCACCGACCCGGCCACCGGCCAGAAGGCCCTGGACTACATCGCCCAGGTCGACAAGATCTTCTGGGAGACCAAGAAGGGCTGACCTCGGTTCAGTCCCGCGTGACCCGCGATTCCTTGATCGTCCGGTCGCTCTGCTCGCACCCGGCCCAAGGCGCCCTCGTACGGCGCCGAACGGGCCGGGTGCGGTGTTTTCGGCGCACTTCCACGGGACGACGCCGGGCGCGCGGACCGCGCGGTTGCCGGCTCTCCCTCCGCCGGAAGGGGCGGGGGCGGCGCACGGCCCGGCCAAGATCGCAACCGCTTAACCGGTGGCCCCGGCAGGTCACCGCTCACTACCGTGCACAGGGTGTCGAACGCTTCCCGTGAGCATGGCCCTGACCGTGACGATGCGCTGCGCGCCTGGGTCCGCGCGGACTTCTCCCTCGCCCTGACCGCGACCGAGCGCATCGGCCTCGGTGCGGACGCCGCGGCCGACGTATGGCACGCGGTGGGCGAGGACGGACTCAGATACGCGGTCAAGTGGAGCGGCGGCGGCGCCGGCGCGGCACTGCTGGTGCCCGCGCTGCTCGCCGAACGCGGCGTGCCCGGTGTCCCGGCCCCGCTGCCCACCCCCTCCGGCGCCCTGTGGAGCGAACGGCAGGGCCGCAGGCTGTCGGTGGTGCCATGGGTCTCGGACGAGGGAGCGCTGGACGCGGGCATGGCGGAGGACCAGTGGCGTGCCTACGGCACCATGCTGGCCCGTACGCACGCCACCGAGCCGGACCCGGAGGCAGCGGCGGCGCTGCCGCACGAGGACCACACACACGCCGTGGAGGCCGCACAAGTACGGGCCGTTCAACAAGCTTTGGGGGACGTCGCCAAGGGGCGCGTACCCGGTCCCGGGGACGCTCTCGTGACGGAGCTGGCGGAGCAGTGGTCCGCCGCCTCCGACACGGTCGCCGCGCTGCTGGCGGGCGCCGAGGAGCTGGGCGGACGGCTGCGGGGCCGCGCGCCCGCACCGGCCGTGCTGTGCCACGGCGACCCGCACCTGGGCAACGTCCTGCTGCGCGAGGGCCTCCCCTGGCTGATCGACTGGGACGACGCCGTGCTGGCACCGCCGGAGCGCGACCTGCTGTTCGTACTCGGCGGAGTGCTGGCCTTCGCTCCCGTCCGCGAGCACGAACAGGCGTGGTTCTTCGAGGCGTACACCGCCGTCGGCGGCCCCGCGCACCCCGACCCCGAACGCCTGGCCTACTACCGCTGCCGCAGAGCCCTGGAGGACCTGGCGGGGCCCGCGGCGGAGGTCCTCGACCCGAAGACACCCGAGCCCGAGCGCGCGGAAGCCCTCGCGCTCCTGCGCGGAATCCTCTCCCCCACCGGCCTGGCAGCCGCCGCCCTGGATTCCCTCACGAGGACGAACACCGCGAAGGGCGTGACGTGGTAGCCGGCTTCCACAGTTTCCACTGGCACGGCAGCGAGTTGGCCGACGCGGAGCTGGACCGGGCGCTCGACGAGCTGACGAGTCCGACGGAGCGTGACGCGTATCTGCGCGCCTTCAGCTCCATGCTGCACAGCGGGAACACCGTCGCCGCGGGTATCGCGCTCGACCACTTCCAGTACTCGGGCGCGCTGACCCGGTTCGGCGGTGAAAGCGCCCTCGAACAGTACGAGGCGGAAGCGCTCGCCGTGGCCCGCGAGCTGCTGCGCCTGCCGCCCACCCCCGAGGACGACGTCACGTTCGAGGGCGCCAACCACCTGAGCGCGTTGAACACGATCGGGGCCCACGACGCCGAAGCGTCCGACGCCGGGCCGATCTCGGACCTGCTGGAAACCGCGGCCTCGGAAATGGTCCGCCACAAGGCACTCTGGGTTGCCTACGGGGTGTTCAAGAAGGCGAAGTCCCCGGACCCGCGCCTGCTCGGCATCGTCCACGACCTCGTGTCCGGCCCGGCCCTCTCCGGCCACGAGGAACTCGCTCTCCACGTGCTCGGCGACACACTCGGGCCCGAGGCGAACCCCTTCCTGATCCGCGCGCTGGCCTCGGATGACGTCAGCGTCCAGGTGGAAGCGGCCTGGCAGCTGTCCCATCCCCGGCGTATCGAAGGCCACCGCGAGCTGCTCACGGGAGTCGCCGGGAGCTGGCCCGCGCTGACCGGCCGTCCGCGGTTCCTCGCCGCACAGGTGCGGAAGAGAGCGCTCGACGGCGGATCGGGCTGACCCCGCGCGTGCGGGACGCGGGTCGTCCGGGCGAGGGTCAGCCGGTGGCCGCCAGTCGCCACAGCGAGGTCGTCTCGGCGGCGCGGGCCGCGTGGAGCGGCGCCGAGGAGTCGGTGGCGCGGGGGTGCTCGGGGCGGGCGTCCAGCCGCCCCGCCACGCACAGGCCCGCACCGTCGATCCAGCCCAGCAGTTCCTCCCGGGACCTCAGCCCGAGGTGTTCGGCGAGGTCGGACAGGATGAGCCAGCCTTCGCCGTGGGGTGTGAGCCGGCCGGCGAGGCCGTCCAGGAATCCGCGCAGCATCCGGCTGCCCGGATCGTAGACGGCCTGCTCCAGCACGGACGTCGCCTTCGCGGGCAGCCACGGCGGGTTGCACACGATCAGATCCGCGCGAGCGGCGTCCGCGCCGGCCTCCGTCCTTGGGAACAGGTCGGCCGTCCCCGGGAACAGGTCGGCGGAGACGACCTCGACGACGTCCTGGACGCCGAGCCCGCGCACGTTCTCCCGGGCGCAGGCCGGCGCCCGCTCGCCCAGGTCCGTGGCGACCACCCGGCCGACCCCGCGCCGTGCGAGCACCGCGGCGAGGACCCCCGTACCGGTGCCGATGTCGAAGGCGACGAGGGAGCCCGGCTCGCCCGGCGGCAGCGGGGCCCGCGCCACCAGGCCGACGTACTCGCCCCGCACCGGCGAGAAGACCCCGTGGCGCGGGTGCACCCGGTCGCCGCCCAGCGCCTCGACGGGCACCCCCTTGCGGCGCCACTCGTGGGCGCCGAGCACCCCTTGCAGCTCCCGCAGCGAGACGAGCGTGAGCTCCTCCCCGGGCGGCCCGTACGCCTCCTCGCACGCCTGGGCCACCTCGGGGGCGCGGCGCAGCGGCACGCTGTACGCGCTGTGCGTGCCCTCGTGCGAGATCTGGAGGGGCACCAGCAGCATGCCGAGCACGCGGGCGCGCCGAAAGCGCGCCTGGCGGTACAGGTGGAAGCTCTCCTCGGGGGTGGCGCCCTCCTTGGGCGGCTTGCGGTCCACCCGGCGGGCGAGCGCGGCCAGCAGCTGCCGGGCGCCGTGGTAGTCGCCCCGCCACAGCAGCGCGGTGCCCTCGCAGGCGAGCTTGTAGGCGGCGTCGGCCGTCATCCGGTCGTCCGCGACGGCCAGCTTCCCGGGCGGGCGCGCGCCGCTCTCCGAGCGCCACAGCGCGGACCGTTCCGCCCCGTCCTCGCTCCAGTGGACCCGCTCGCCACTCCCGGGGTCCCGCTCGCCCGTCTCCTGCTCGTTCACCGTCTGCACCGCTCAACCCTAGGCCGCCGCGCCGCCCCGCCGCGCACCCGCTGGCCGCGCGCTAGCCGCGCGAGGTGCGGACCGCGCCCATGCTGGCCCCTACCACCAGGGCGATGGCCAGCAGCTGGAGCGCGCCCAGGCTCTGGTGCAGGACGAGGAAGCCGGCGGCTGTCGCGGCGACGGGCATGAGGCTCATCAGCACGGCGAAGGTGGCGGCCGGCAGCCTGCGCAGAGCGAGGAGTTCGAGGGTGTAGGGCAGCCCGGAGGAGAGCACGGCGACGACCGCTCCGAGGCCGAGCGTGACGGGATCGAGCAGCGCCCGGCCCGCGCTCACCATGCCCAGTGGGGCGCTGACCAGGGCCGCGATGCCCATGGCGATCGCCAGCCCGTCGACTTTCGGGAAGCGGGCTCCGGTGCGGGCGTTGAAGAGGATGTACGCCGTCCACATCGCCCCCGCAGCCAGCGCGAAGGCGGCGCCGGGAAGGTTGAGCTGCTCGAAGCCGCCGGCCCCCAGCAGATAGACCCCGGCCAGGGCGAGCGCCGCCCATACGAGGCTGAGGGCGCGGCGGGAGGCGACGACGGACAAGACGAGCGGGCCCAGCAGCTCCAGGGTGACGGCGGCGCCGAGCGGGATCCGGTCGATCGCCTGGTAGAAGAGGCTGTTCATGGTGCCGAGCGCGACCCCGAGCCCGGCCACGGCCACCCAGTCGGTGCGGGAGTACCCGCGCAGCCGGGGGCGGCATATCGCCAGCATCAGGGCGGCGGAGAAGAGCAGCCGCAGCGCGACCACTCCCAGCGCGCCCGCGCGGGGGAACAGCAGGGCTGCCACGGCGGAGCCGAACTGGACGGACAGCGCGCTGCCGATCACCATTCCGATCGCGCCCGCACGCGCCCGCCCGCCCTGGGGAGCGGGCCGGGTACCCCCAGGGGATGGCCGCGCGCCCCCGGAGGCCGGCCGACCGTTGCCGGGAACCCGTCGCCCGCTGCCGGGCGCCGTCGGCCCGGCAGCCGTGGTGGACGTTCCTGGGGTGCGGTCGGCAGCGGTCATACGGCCACGCTAGGCGCCCTCCCCTGATGCGTGAAATGCAACCTCCGCTGCCGCTATGCGTCAGACGCATGACCGGACCAGCGCCCTTCCCCGGATCCGGTGACAGCACCCCTTCCCCGATCCGGTGACAACGGCGCGTCAGGTCCGACCGGCCCGGGGAACCAGCTGATCACCGCATACGTTGACGGAATACGACGGGAGACAGGGCCCGCAGCGCGGGCTCTGTTCCGCACGGCATTCACCGTTCACCGGGAGGCAGGACCATGGCAGGCTTTCTCGACCGCGCCAAGGAGCAGGCACAGCGAGGGCTCAACCAGGGCAAGGAGAAGGTGGAGGAGGTCCAGGCCCAGCGCACGGGCAACGACCTGCTGCGCAAGCTGGGTGCTGCCTACTACGCCGAGCAGCGGGGCACCGGCTCCGCGCAGAACGTCCAGCAGGCCCTCTCCGCCCTGGAGCAGCACATCGCGCAGAACGGCGACGCCTTCTTGAAGAGCTGACCGCCTTCTTGCTGAGCTGTCCCGGGGCTTCTTGCCGAGCTGCCCCCCGGGGCCCTACCCGAAGCGGACGCGGTAGAGCATGAGCAGCGCCGCCGCCGTGTTCGCCGCGGGGACCTCCCCCTTGGCGATCAGGTCGGGCACGTCCTTGAGCGGGACCCATTCGCGTTTCTCGGATTCGAAGTCGTCCTCGGGATGCCCGAGATATTCCGCGCTCTGGGCCCAGTAGATGTGGTGCTGTGCGTCGGTCAGGCCGTTGGACGGCTCGACCGTCATCAGGTGGTGGAGGGGCCCGGGCCGCCAGCCCGTCTCCTCCACCATCTCGCGCGCCGCCGCTTCGGCCAGGTCCTCGCCCTCCTCGACGATTCCCGCCGCCAGTTCCCACCCCCAGCTGTCCGTTATGAAGCGGTGCCGCCACAGCAGCAGCACCTCGTTGCGCTCGTTGACGGTGGTCGCCATCGCGACGGGTCGCAGCCGGATCAGATAGTGATCCAGATGCCGCCCGTCGGGCAGCTCCACATCCGCCAGATTCACCCGAAGCCACTGGTTTTCGTACACAGTGTGTTCACCCAGGTTCTTCCATTGCACGTATGTGCCCCCTTCCTGACGGAGGTTGGGCACATCTCAGCATGTTGTGCTCTCCCTCTGACAGAGGCACTCCGAGTGCCCCGGCTCAGAAGGGCACGCTCAGCGCTTCCTCGATGAGCTTCGCCGCCTCAGCCGCTGAAGTCCCGGGGTGCTGTGCCAGCCGCTGTCTCACCCTGCGCATGCGCCCGCGCAGCCGCTGCGACTCGATACCCTGCGCCGTACCCACCATTTCCGCCGCCGTGACGGCCGCCCGCTCGGGCTCTCCGGCGTGCAGTGCCACGTCGGTGAGGGTGGCCAGCCTGTTGACGCGACCCCGCACGTGCGCCGGCGCACGCGCGGCCTCCTGGGCGTACCTGGCTGCCGCCCGCAGCTCTCCCAGGAGCAGCAGCGCCTCGGCCAACCGCACCTCCACCAGGCCCGGTTGGACGTAGCCGGTCTCCTCGGGCTCCTCCTCGGGGCGGATGCGCTGGGAGTACGCCTCTGCCCTGCGCATGCAGGTGTGGGCCGCACTACGGTCGCCGAGGCGGGCGTACGCCTTCGCCTGCATCGCGTACAGATCCGTGGCGAGCGCGGGGCTCGTGCGCGGGCCCGCCACCCGCAGCACCGCCTCGGCGCAGGCAAGCGCGTGCCTGCTGTCGCCCAGGAAGAGCGCCTGGTTGACGAGGAGCGAGACGACGTAGCCGCCGAAGAGCAGGTCCCCCGACGCCTTGCCCAGCCGAAGTGCCTGGTGGAAGTAGCGCTGGGCCAGGCCTTGCGCGTCGGCGTCGTAGGCGCAGATGCCGCTGATCGCGGCCAGCGACCCGGCGGCCCGGCACAGTTCGCGCCCGGTCTTGTCGTCGTAGCCGCCGCGCAGCAGGGGGGCGACCTCGGCATTGAGGAAACCGACGACGCGGGCGCGTGTGGCGACTCCTCCCGCGTTGCGGTACAGGTGCTCGTAGTGGCCGCGCGCGGCGTGCAGGACCGTGACGTCCGACTCGGTGACGGGCGTCGCGCCGCGGTGCGAGACGTCCCGGTCCTCGGGCGGGTTCTCCCACTCCCACACGGGCGCCACCGCGGCGGCGCCGGTCAGCAGGGAGGGGCCGGGCCATTCGTCGTGCACCTGGTCGGAGCGCCACAGCGAGGCCGCGCGCTCCACGAACCTGTTCAGTCCGTCCCCTTCGGCACCGGGCAGGCACGCGGGGGTGCGCCCGGTCGCGGTCACGCCCATGCCGATGTCACCGAGAGTGAGAGTCCGGTCGAGCTTCTCGCCGAGGACCTCGCAGATCAACTCGGGAACCCTGCCACGCGGACGCTGCCCCCTCAGCCAGCGCGCCACGGCCGTGTGGTCGTAACGCAGAGTGATGCCTGCGTGGTCGCCTAATCGATTGATCCTTGTAGCAAGACCAGCTCGGGATACTCCTGACTGGTCAAGCAGTGCGTCCAGTTGACTGTTGGGCTCCATGCCGCCCTCCGTCGTCCAACGTGTTGTTTCGCAGAGTAACGGACCTGCGTTCACACGGGGTGTGAAACCACCACCTGCGCGTGCGCTCGGCACATGCTCCCGAAGCTTCGAAGAATGCGCTTACCTAAAAACATCCGCGTGCATGACAGCACATACAGCACACGGAGAGCTACGGAGAGGCATCCAACAATCCTCACGGAGAGGCAGTTTCGTGAACGACCCCATCCGACTCCACCCCGGGAACAACCATGCGTCCCTCTGACCTCACCCACACGTCGGCGCACTCCGCCGACCGCCCCCGGACCCGCACTCCGAACCCCGCGCTGCGAGCTCTCCTGGAGGAGACCGAGTGGACGCAGGCGGCGTTCGCGCACGCCATTACTCGTCTCGGCGCCGAGATCGGCATACATCTTCAGTACGACAGGACTTCAGTCGCCCACTGGCTGCGCGGCAGTCGCCCCGACCCCCGGGTGCAGCACCTCATGGCGGAGGCGCTCTCCCGCCGCCTCGGCCGCCGCGTGACGGTGGCCGAACTGGGCATGCGGGGCACCCACGGAGCGCGTGGCGGAGGTGTGGGCGCCGGAGCGCGGCCCCGGGGAGGTGAGGACGGCGACGAGGAGGGGCCACATGCCGGGTACCGGACGTGCGGTGCGGCAGCCCTGGACGCCGTCCTCCCGGGACCCGGCGGATATGCCCACCCGGCCGACCGCCTCACGGCGCTCACGTCCCCTGTGGTCCCTCCGCCCCGTGCCGAGACCCCTCCCCCGGCGCCCTACACCCTGAGACTGCTGGAGGAGTCGGTACGCCACGAGCGGCCCCGGGAGCCCGAACAGCCCCTCGGCCAGGCGCGGTCCGGCAGCCACGAGCCGCCTTCCGCTCCGGCGCGCGTACGCGCCTCGGCTCCCCTGCCCGCCTCCGCGCCGGCCGCCCCGGCGCGCAATACCTGCGCCGCGCGCGGCACGCACCCCACCGCGCCCCCGGGCCCCGGTGAGGTGGCCTCGCTCCACGAGCACGCCCGCTTCTTCGCGCTCCAGGCCGACCGGTACGGCGGCGGCCACATCCGCACCTCGCTGGCGGCATACCTGTCCGGGCTGGTGCGTCCCCTGCGCTCCGGTGAGGAGAGCGCACACCACCGGGGCCTGCTGGCCGGCGGCGCCCGGCTGAGCTACCTGCTGGCGCGGGTCTACGCCGATGAGCAGCGGCACGGGCTGGCCCAGCGCGCGTTCTTGACCGCCGCCGAACTGGCGAGTGAGGCGGGCGATCCCGAGGGCGTCGCGCTGGCCCGCCGCGCGCTCAGCTCCCAGGCCCACCAGCTCGGACACCCGCGCACGAGCCTGGCGCTGGCCGAGGCCGCCTGCGAGGCGGCACCGGCGGACGCCGACCCCTCGACCCGTGCGTTCTTGTACGCGGGCCTGGCCGTGGCCGAGGCGGCCGGGGGCGAGCGCACCCGGGCGCTGGAGGCGCTGCGCCGCGCCGAGCACCAACTGGCCCGTGCGCCCGCGGACTTGACGACCGGCCCGGCCAGCCCCAACGGCGAGCCCGTCGGCTCGTACCAGAGCGCCGCGCTGCTCTACCAGTCCAGTCAGGTGCGTACCGCGCTCGGCGACCGTACGGGCGCCATTCGCGACCTGCGCTCCTCACTGCGCTCGCGGCCCGCGGGCGAGCGCCGCTCGCGCGCGCTGTGCCAGGCGGAACTGGCCGAACTCCTGCTGGCCTGCGGCCGGCTGGAGGAGGCGTGCGCCTCCTGGACGGGCTTCTTGGAGGAGTGCGCGCCGGTCCGCTCGGGCCGCGCCCTGGCGGCCCGCTCACGGATGCCGGGACTGCTGCGCCCGTACACGCGCGAGCGCTGTGTCCAATCGCTCCTCGCACAGACGAGTGCGCCTCCCGCCGAGCGGCGATTCGGCTAGAACCCCCGGGGTTGGGGGTATGACGACTCCACACCGGAACACACCGGCCACAGAACAACCAGAGACGGGGGCGAGGATGGCCACACCCATCACCGCGACCGCTTTCGTCCAGGCCCTCAAGAAGGAGGGCGTACGGATCGAAGAGGTACGCGACTGGCGCAACCACAACCGCAACAAACAGGGGCCGTGGGGCCCGG
This sequence comes from Streptomyces sp. NBC_01775, assembly GCF_035917675.1. Lineage (NCBI taxonomy): Bacteria > Bacillati > Actinomycetota > Actinomycetes > Kitasatosporales > Streptomycetaceae > Streptomyces > Streptomyces sp. NBC_01775. The sequence continues at coordinate 3,180,531 of NZ_CP109104.1, forward strand.
TGCACGGGATCATGATCCACCACACCGCCACCGAGGGCTCCGCCGAGACGGTCGACCTGATCTACGACGGCCGCTCCGACCTGCCGGGCCCGCTCTCCCACGGCTGCGTCACCAAGGACGGCACCGTCCACCTGACCGGCCACGGCCGGGCCAACCACGCGGGCCTCGGCGACGACGACGTCCTGCGCGCCGTCATCGCCGAGCGGGCCACCCCGTCGCCGAACGAGCAGAACACCGACGGGAACAGGTACTTCTACGGATTCGAGTGCGAGAACCTCGGAAACGGCAAGGACCCCTGGCCCGAGGAACAGCTCGACGCGATCGAGCGGGCCGCCGCCGCGCTGTGCCGGCACCACGGCTGGAACGCACGGTCGGTCGTCGGCCACCTGGAGTGGACGAACCAGAAGGTCGATCCGCGCGGCTTCAGCATGGACGATCTGCGCGAGAGGATCGCCGAGCGCCTCAAGTGAGCGGGTGACCGTTCGCGCCCCGGTGCCCGCACCCACGTCCCGGCCGGGAGCCCCACCGGGCCCCGGCCGGGCACAGTGCCCACAATGGACGCATGGTCCCCCAGCTCGAAGCCCTCGCCCCACGGCTTCCCTCCCCGCTCCAGGAAGTGCCGGCGGAGAGCTTCGCGCGCTCAGGCATACGTCTCCTGCTCAAGCGGGATGACCTCATCCACCCCGCGCTCCCCGAGTACAAGCCGACTGGTGAAAACGGGAGGCGGATAGCCCAGCCTGTCCGTTGTACTTGGGGAGGGGTGTATGAGTCAGATGACCGACGCAAAGGAGCTGTGCGACCTTTACTTGCGGCGTAGCACGTTGCAGGACGACAAGACAACGTTGAAGGCCCATGAACGGGATCTCCGGGAACGGGCCAAGCGTGAAGGGCTGAAAGTCCGCAAGATCTGGCAGGAAGAGCTGTCGGCGTTCAAATCCGGCGTAGCGCGTGACGAATTCGACAAGGCGATTGCCGCTGTCGTCGCCGGGGAGGTTGGTCACCTCCTGGTGTGGAAGCTCGACCGCTTGAGCCGTAAGGGCATGGGTCAAGTCGGCCAAGTCTTGGACCAGTTCGACTCCATGGGCGCGCGCCTGCTTGCGCACATGGATGGGCTGAACAGCAGCATTCCCCAGCACCGGGGCTTGTTCGCCTGGCTGGCGGAACAGGCGCGGGCGGAGTCGTACAACACCTCGGTCCGCACTCGGCGCACGAAGCGAGAGAAGAAAGCCACGGGAGCGTGGCCGGGTGGGCAGCCGCCGTACGGTCTCCGCGTCCGCAAGGGACAGAGGAAAGTCGAACGTCACCCGAAGGAATTCGAGCGTTCGCGCTTCATTGCGGAAGCTCTACTGGCTGGCAAACCGGCGACAGCGATAGCGGCCGAAATGAACGAGCGAGGTTGGAAGACTCGACGCGGTCACCAATGGCGTTCGACCTCGCTCACGCAGCTCGCCCGCTCCCCCGCGTGGGCTGGCCTGATGCCCGAGTATGAGCGCTATAGCGACGGCAAGGGACGAGAGCGCTGCCGCCCAACCGGTGAACCGCTGAAAGGGCCTGACGGCAAGCCTGTCCGTGTCGGCGCAGCGGTCGTCACCGTGGGCGAGCGTGCACGCATCCTCGCCAATCTCCGCTCTCGTACGTCGGAATCCCTGGCGGCCGGGCGACGAGGCAAACCAGCAGCACAGTCCCTCTTGGCCGGGCTGTTGAAGTGCGGGCGCTGCCAGGGGCCCATGTGCAAGGCGGGCCGTTCCTACCGGTGCTATCGCCGGGTCAACCTCGGGAAGACGGCGTGCCGGGGGATGTCCGTGCTCTTGGAAGACATCGACCGGGTAGTTGAAGTGGCCTTTGTTAATCAGATCGGTCGGCTCACGTGGAAGGGAACCGTGTTCCGGGAGCTGGCCGCGCGTTGGCAGGCATACGAAGACCCAGAAACCGAGTCGCATCGTCTGGAGCTGGTAGCCGCTCGGGATGAAGCAAAGGCACGCCTGCGATCTCTGGAGAACGCCTGCTTCGTGCAAGGTCACTTCAAAGGCTCGGAGGGGCAGGAGAGGTACGAGCAACTACGAGAGGAGATCTGCGGGCAGGTAGACACCATCATGAGTGAACTCTCCAAGGTGACGACGATTTCGGACTTCCTCTCAACGCGCGATCCTTTGGCGCTGCGGGAGGCTTGGCGGAAGTCCGGGAACTTGGAGCAAACTCGTGCCCTGCTGCAAATCGTGCTGTGCGACGTAACCCTTCTCCCTCCAGAAGGCACGGGGCCTCGTTCGCTCTTCAAGCTCTACCAACGGTGTTGCTTTCATTGGGCGGGTGAAAAGCCTCAGCCGTTGCGGGTCGATAGTTCGCGGATGGCTGACACCGCCTGGCCTGTCGAGTACCTGCCTGAGTACGCGCGAGCGGCCTAGCTTGAGTGCCTGATCGGGTAGCCAACAGCGCGGGCGGCGGCGGGAGGCTTTGGACGGTAGCTGCCATGGGGCGAGAGGTCAGGGGGCCTTACGCTCACCGCGAATCGGGCTGGCTCCTCGCCTGCCCGCAATAGCCCGATCGGCCCCCTGATCTTAGAGGCTCGCCCCATGGGAGCTGTCTAAAGCCTCCCGCCGCCGTTCGCCCCAGCCATGCGCAGGCAGGCGCTACCGACGCCATCGGCAGAGCATCGAGAAGGGGCCCGTAAGCGAACGGGGCCCCTTCTCGACGTCTCAGGGGTGCTGCGTGCGCCCGGGCGGCGGGCCGCCCGGACAGGACCGGCCGAAGGCCGCACGCCTGGCCGGGGCGGCAGTGAGCCGTTCCGGGCGGCGCGCCGAAGGCGCGCCTTGAACAAGTACAGAAAAGTTAGACCGATTCGGTCTCGGGCTCCCCCAGCGCCTCAGCGGCTGCTGTATCGGTGCTCGAGGGGGCGCCTGTGAAGCCGTGTAGGGGGCGACGCGTCTAGGGGTGGCAGAAGGGGCAGCCAACCACTGGGCGACACACCCAGCGCGTCCGGGCGGTCGGTCGGCCTCTGACTCAGACTCGGCTTCATGACGCAGAGCCGGGCCCCGCCTCCGGACGCGAAGAGACGGGGCCTGTGCGGTTGGGTCGTCACATACGGTCGAACTGACCGAGTGCCGTGCTCCGGATGAACGCCTGCCACTGGGGAGGCGAGAAGCTGAGGGTCGCTCGCTCTCGGTCCTTGGTGTCCCGTGCCGCTACCTCACTGCCGAGGAGAGCCACCTCTACGCAGTTTCCTTGCCCGTCGCTGCGGCTGGACTTGACCCAGGCCGTAGCCGTCTCACGCTCGCTCATGTCTCCCTGCCATTTCTGAGATCAGGGCCAGTGAGTCCTGATCGCTGCGTGCTGCCTGCCAGATGCCCGAGATCGCGTGCTCGTAGCTTTCGATCTCGTGCGGCTTGTCGAGGTACAGGCTGCCGGTGTAGCCGTCCGTGTAGACAGTCGGGGGCTCGCCTGGTGCTCGGTCTCCGCTCGACGGGAACCGCAGAAGCATGAACGCCTTGGTCAACAGGCCCGCGTGCGCCCCGGCCGCATACGGCACAACCCTGATCGACACGTTCGGCATTTTGGATACGTAGACCAGATGCGCGAGCTGCCGTGCCATCACCTCATGTCCGCCTATGGGCCGGTGAAGCACTGCCTCAGCCAAAGCTACGTGCAGTTGGGGAGGCGTCGGCACCCGGCTGAGCAACGATTGGCGCTCGACCCTCAGCGTGACGCGTCGAGCGATCTCGGCTTCGGTCGCGTCGGGGTTGTGCAGCCGGATCAAAGTCTCGGCGTAGTCCTCGACTTGCAGTAGCCCGGGGATCAGCTCTGCCTCGTACGTGAACAGCTCCGAGGCGGCTTCCTCCAGCCCGATGTAGACATCGAATCCCGCCGGGATGATGTCGCCGTAGCTGTGCCACCACCCCTTGGACTTCGACTCGCTGGCAAGCCCGACCAACGCGTGGGTCGTCTCCTCGGATGCCTTGTAGGTCCGGCACATCGCCTCGACGTCATGGCGCTTGAGCGGCGCCTTACCCGTCTCGATCCGCCAGACCGTGGTCTCGGACAGCTCCATGGCACGCCCGGCTGCCTTCTGGGTTAACCCTGCCGCTTCGCGCAATTCCTTCAGATGCCGCCCTAGCTGGCGTCGGGGAACCGTCGATCCGCTCGCGTCTGCCACTGCCTGTGCCTCCTCGCCTCAGTGTCTCTCCGTGGCGTCTTTCAAAGTGAAAGCGTCGGACTCTTCAACCTGAAGGCCGCCCAACAAATTTAAGCCTTCGGAGTGGGATTCCAACTTTGAAAGCTTGCAGATTGACCCTCTCAGTCGACATCGTGGTTTCGCTACCACCAGCGCCCGAACTGCCGTGTAGCCACATGGCGTTGAGCCTTCGGCCGACAAACCGCGTGCTGGTGGTCATCCATCCCGTGCATGAGTTCGCGGGTTCAGTGCTGTTCATCGGGAGGCACCGTGGGTTGCCCATCAGACCTCGGCATCGGCTACCGGGTCGGCGTCGTCGTGGTTGACCGCCGCACGGGCACGCTCGGCCGTGTTGTCGACAGGGACGGCGGCGACCTGCTCTTACATCCCGTTGGCGGCGGCCGTGAATGGACGTGCCCGCCGAAGCACGCTGCGCTCGCTCAGTCTCAGGACACGTGCTGCCTCGGGGTGCCTCCGTCGCCCATGAGAGAGGAGCCCACGCCATGAATGACCGGCCGTCTCAAGTGCTCTATGTCCTGGTGGTGGCCGTGCTGGCTGGCGTTCTGGTCTTCGCTGCCGTGCGAGGTGGGCGACAGTGACCAACCTGTTCATGGACTGTTCCGTGTTGTGCGTGCTGGGCGTGGCGGACCGCGATCGCGCCAGAGCGCTCTTCCCTGCTGTCGAAACTGGCGAACTCCAAGGGCCGCACTGGTGTGAGCTGGGCGGCGGTCACCAGACTCATCAATCGGCGCTGCACCTGTATGACGACAGCACCACCCTGTGGGTGACCTGGACGAGCACGGGTCACCGCCTGGTCGTGCTTCCCGATTGCCCCGTGCACGAGCCTGACCCGATGGGATCAGCCTGCATCCTCTCCCAGCGACATGAGGGGCCGCACTCGTGGGAGTTCCTTGACGACGCCACCCGTCTCCGGTTCTACGGCTTGGAGCTGCCTGGGTAGGGTCCTCCGCCCGCACGCTCAGCCCCGCCTACGCCTGCACTGCGCGCGTGGACGGGGCTTCTTCCAGCTCTGGACACCTGTGAGCTGCACAAACACCCGAAAGCTTCCCAAGGACAAGCCACAATGGACGTGTGGACCACCCCGTAGATCTCGCCACCGCACTCCAGCCCCGCCCTCCCTCTCCGCTCCAAGAGGTCGAGGACGAGCGGTTCACCCGCCGAGGCGTACGCCTGCTGCTCAAGCGGGAAGACCTCATCCATACGACGCTGCCGCGATCGTGGGACATAGCTGCGCTTGGACCAGTGGAGCTGTACCCTCCCGGCAATAAGTGGCGCAAACTCGCCCCTAATCTGCGGGCCGTCGCCGCCTCGGAGCACCGTCGGCTGCTGACGTTCGGGGGCGCCTACTCCAACCATCTGCGGGCCACGGCGGCGGCCGGCAGGCTGCTGGGGCTGCGCACCGTCGGGGTGGTGCGCGGCCAGGAACTCGCCGACCGGCCGCTGAACGCGTCGCTGGCACAGTGCGCGGCGGACGGCATGCTGCTGCACTTCGTCTCCCGCGCCGACTACCGCCGCCGCACCGATCCGGAGTGGCACCGCGAGCTGCTCGACCGCTTCGGCCCGTGCGCGTTGATCCCGGAGGGAGGCAGCAACGCGGCGGCCGTACGCGGGTGCGTGCCGCTGGGCGAGGAGCTGCGCGGGCGCACGGACATCGCGGCCGTCGCCTGCGGGACCGGAGGCACCCTGGCGGGCATGGCGGCAGGCCTTTCCGCAGGTCAGCGGGCACTTGGCGTGGCAGTACTGAAGGGCGGCTTCCTGCCCGGGGAGGTGCGCCGGCTCCAGGCCGAGACCTTCGGCGAACCGCGCGGCGACTGGTCGGTGGAAGAGCGCTTCCACGGCGGCGGCTATGCGCGGACCGGCACGGAGCTGGCCGCCTTCGCGCGGGATTTTTCCGGGCGGCACGGGCTGCCGCCACTGGAACACATCTATGTCGCCAAGCTGCTGTACGCGCTCACACGGCTCGCCGAGGAGGGCACCTTCACCTCGGGCAGCACCGTGACGGCGGTCGTCACGGGGCAGGCGCACCCGTCAATCACTGACACAGAGTGACGAAATTCGCCACTTTCCGTGTTCATCAACTCGCACCCGCCCATGCCCCCTTGACTCTCCGTAATCGAATCGCGGACCCCCACGACCACTCGCGCTCACCACGGCCCCGCCCCCAGGGGCGGGTTTCGGCCCTTGTCGGAGCGTGTGCCTCACGGGGTTATGAACGCATCAGGTGACGGGTACTGAACTGACAGGCCCCTTCTACCGACCACCCCGACCCCGCGGCCGGACACTCACGGTGGCCGAAGGGGCCCGGACTCCCCCGGGAGAAGCTGCCAGTGGCATTCCCACTTTGCCAACGCAGCGTAATCGCCAAGGATTTGAGGGCTCCAACCCCTAGCCACAGAAAGTGCCCATGTGTTTACTATGGGTGACGCTCGTGGGATGAGGCGGCATAGATCTATGCGTGCGGCATCGTGACACGGATCGCGATAGCGTCGCTGACGAAAACGAACCAGCAGCCGCTTCGGCCCGCGAAGGCCCAACGGCTCGTGTCACCTTGGAGGTGAGGGTGTCCCAGATCGCAGGCGAGCCCGCATCGCAGGACTTCGTCGAGGTCCGGCTGCCGGCCGCGGGTGCCTATCTGTCGGTGCTGCGGACGGCCACAGCCGGGCTCGCGGCCCGCTTGGACTTCACCCTCGACGAGATCGAGGATCTGCGGATCGCCGTGGACGAGGCGTGCGCGATCCTGCTCCAGCAGGCCGTCCCCGGCTCCGTACTCAGTTGTGTCTTCAAGCTCGTCGGCGACTCGCTGCGCGTCACCGTATCGGCGCCGACGACCGATGGCCGTGCCCCGGAACGCGACACCTTCGCGTGGACGGTGCTCTCGGCCCTGGCCGGTGAGGTGGATTCAACAGTGTCGGACGACCGAACCGTCAGCATCAGCCTGCACAAGAAGCGCGGTGCGGGCCCCGGAGCGTCGTGACCGAGCACGAGGCAAGGGAGATGTGGGCAGGCCGCCACAGCGCGGTCCCCCTGGGCATTCCTGAGCAGCAGGCCCGGCCGCACCCGGCCGACCCCGCGAGTCAGCGACCGGAGCAGGCAGATCGGGCGGACGCGATGGACCAGCAGCACGAGAAGCGCGAGCGGCCCGGCCACGGCGATCCGCGCGGGCTGGACCCGCACGACCGCAGTGGCGCGCGGGCGCTCTTCATCGAACTGCGCAAGCTGCCCGAGGGCTCCGAGCGCTCGGAGCTGCGCAACCACCTGGTGCGCATGCACCTGCCGCTGGTGGAACACCTTGCCCGCCGCTTCCGCAACCGGGGCGAGCCGCTCGACGACCTGACCCAGGTCGCCACGATCGGCCTGATCAAGTCCGTGGACCGGTTCGACCCCGAGCGGGGCGTCGAGTTCTCGACCTACGCGACCCCGACGGTCGTCGGCGAGATCAAGCGGCACTTCCGCGACAAGGGTTGGGCGGTGCGGGTGCCCCGCCGGCTCCAGGAACTGCGGCTGTCCCTCACCTCCGCGACGGCGGAGCTGTCCCAGCAGCACGGGCGCGCCCCGACCGTGCACGAGCTGGCCCAGCGCCTGTCGATCTCGGAGGAGGAGGTCCTGGAGGGCCTGGAGTCGGCCAACGCCTACAGCACCCTCTCGCTGGACGTGCCCGACACCGACGACGAGTCGCCGGCCGTCGCCGACACGCTCGGCGCGGAGGACGACGCACTGGAGGGTGTGGAGTACCGCGAATCCCTCAAGCCGCTGCTGGAGGAACTGCCGCCGCGCGAGAAGAAGATCCTGCTGCTGCGGTTCTTCGGCAACATGACCCAGTCCCAGATCGCACAGGAGGTCGGCATCTCCCAGATGCACGTCTCCAGGCTCCTCGCCAGGACCCTGGCCCAGCTACGGGACAGGCTGCTCGTCGAGGAGTGATCTCTGTCGTTCTCATGCGGCTGGGGAGGGCATCCGCCCTCCCCAGCCGCATGAAGAGCGCAGCTCAGTTCCTCGGGCCGATACCCAGAGCCTGGGTCGCCGTCGGGTTCACCAGGCAGACCAGCACGGCCACGGCCGCGACGGCCGTCGCCACCGCGGCTGCGGTGAGGGCGCCACCGTTCTGGACCATCGTCCAGCTCACCGGCAGGGCGATGAGCTGGACGATCATCGAAGGGCCCCGGCTCCAGCGCCGCCGCAGCCACAGCCCCCGCGCGGCAGCCAACGGCAGCGCGGACAGGGCGAGCACGGTCACGGCGAGCGTGGCCGCCTGCGTCATGTCGTCCGGCTTCCCGGTGACCAGCATCACCAGCGAGACGACCCCGAACCCGGCCACGACCAGCCCCTCCAGACCCGTCAGCACGGCGGCTGCCAGGATCCTGCGCGGCCGGGCGGTCCCCGGGCTCTCCGTATCCGTCACAGTCTCTGTCTCGGTCAGGCTCTCGCTCACACGGGAAGCCTAGCCCTCCCCCGCGAGGCGAGGACTGGGCCGCCGTACCCCGCGGTAGGTACGCTTCACCCCATGCGCGCACTCCTCGTGGTCAACCCGGCAGCCACCACCACCAGCGCGCGGACGCGTGACGTGCTGGCACACGCGCTCGCCAGCGACCTCAAGCTGGAGGTCGCCACCACGGAGTACCGCGGCCACGCCCGCGACCTCGCCCGCCAGGCCGCGCAGAGCGGCAGCGCGGAGCTGGTGATCGCGCTCGGCGGCGACGGCACCGTCAACGAGGTCGTCAACGGGCTGCTGCACGAGGGCCCGGACCCCGAACGCCTGCCGCGCCTGGCGGTCGTGCCCGGCGGCTCCACGAATGTCTTCGCACGCGCCCTGGGCATGCCCAACCACGTGGTGGAGGCGACGGGCGCGCTGCTGGACGCGCTGGAGTCGCGCAGTGAGAGAACTGTCGGCCTGGGGCTGGCCGGCGGTGTTCCGGGAACGGACGACGCCGAAATCCCGCCGCGCTGGTTCACTTTCACAGCAGGGCTGGGATTCGACGCCGGAGTGATCGGCAGGGTCGAGCAACAGCGCGAGCGCGGAAAGCGATCGACGCACTCCCTTTATGTGCGTCAGGTCATGCGGCAGTTCCTGAAGGAACCGCACCGCAGCAAAGGAACGATCACACTGCGCAGGCAGAGTGAGGATCCGATCGAAGACCTGGCGCTGTCGATGGTGTGCAACACCGCGCCGTGGTCGTACCTGGGCAACAAGCCCCTGTACGCGGCCCCCGAGGCATCCTTCGACACCGGCCTTGACGTGCTGGGACTCTCCCGGCTGACCCCCGCGGCCGTCAGCCGTTACGCGACTCAGCTGCTCACTTCGAGCCCCGAACGGGGACCCCGCGGTAAGCACGCGGTTACGCTGCACGACCTCACGGACTTCACCTTGCATTCGCAGGTTCCACTGCCGTTTCAGGTGGATGGTGACCACCTGGGGCTGCGTACGAGCGTGAGCTTCACAGGCGTTCGCCGTGCACTGCGTGTGATTGTGTAAGTCGAAGAGCCTAAAGTCCTTCCACTCGAACGTTTAGACCAGGATCCACCCACTGGAATGACGGCTGTGAGCTAGGCGACACCAAGGATTCAAAAAAAACTTTCCGGAAGGGGTTGTATCCGTCGCCGAGGTTTGCGAGTCTCTTCATGGCGATCGGGACGGCCCACTACTTGGGCCCCCTTGAGAGTCCGAATCCCCTCCTTCTCATCTCAGTGGGACCCGCATCACAGTTGTGTGGCCCCTCTTCACCCGTGAGGGGATTCGTGAAAGCGTTCACATTCACAAGCAATGCCACACACGAGGAGAGGTAGCAGCCATGGACTGGCGTCACCACGCCGTTTGCCGCGAGGAAGACCCCGAGCTGTTCTTCCCCATCGGCAACACTGGTCCTGCGCTGCTGCAGATCGAGGAAGCCAAGGCCGTCTGCCGCCGCTGCCCCGTCATGGAGCAGTGCCTGCAGTGGGCCCTGGAGTCCGGTCAGGACTCCGGTGTCTGGGGTGGCCTCAGCGAGGATGAGCGCCGCGCGATGAAGCGCCGCGCCGCCCGCAACCGGGCGCGGAACAACGCCGCGACCGCCTGAAGCGCCGCCCTGCACCTAGCTGCAACCCCCGAGCCGCAGCGCGCAGAGCCCTCGGAGCGCCTAGCAGCAAGCAGAGCGCCCGCACACACAGAGCGTGAAGCGCTGAGCCCCCGGGTCCGTTCGTCAACGGACCCGGGGGCTCAGTGCTTTTCGTGCGTCAGCGCTTTTCGCGCTTCTCCGTGAGCGGCAGGTCGAACAGCACCCGGGTGCCGCCCTCGGACACCGGCAGCATGTCGAAGCCGCCGCCCAACTCGCCCTCCACGAGCGTGCGTACGATCTGGAGTCCGAGGTTGCCCGCGCTCTTGGGGTCGAACCCCTCCGGCAGGCCACGGCCGTTGTCCTGGACGGTGACCAGCAGCCGGGCTCCGTCGTGGCCCGCGCCGCCCGTGCCGCCGCCGCGTACGGCGTGCACCTCGATGGCGCCCTGCTCCTCCGGTCCGAAGCCGTGCTCGATGGCGTTTTGCAGCACCTCGGTGAGCACCATGGACAGCGGGGTGGCGACCTCGGCGCCCAGGATGCCGAAGCGCCCGGTGCGACGGCCGGCGATCCGGCCGGGTGAGATCTCGGCGACCATGGCCAGGACCCGGTCGGCGATCTCGTCGAAGTCGACGCGCTCGTCCAGGTTCTGGGAGAGGGTCTCGTGCACGATCGCGATCGAGCCGACCCTGCGCACCGCCTCCTCGAGCGCCTCCTTGCCCCGGTCGGAGTCCATCCTGCGGGCCTGGAGGCGCAGCAGCGCCGCCACGGTCTGGAGGTTGTTCTTCACCCGGTGGTGGATCTCCCGGATGGTGGCGTCCTTGGTGATCAGCTCCCGCTCGCGGCGGCGTACTTCGGTGATGTCGCGCAGCAGGATGAGCGAACCGATGCGGGTGCCCTTGGGTTTGAGCGGGATGGCGCGCAACTGGACGACGCAGTCGGTGCCCTCGACCTCGGCGCCGCGCGGGGCCCAGCCGCTGGCGAGCTTGACCAGCGCCTCGTCCACCGGGCCGCGGGAGGGCGCGAGTTCGGCGGTGGCCTGGCCCAGATGCAGGCCCACCAGGTCGGTGGCCAGACCGAGCCGGTGGTAGGCGGACAGGGCGTTGGGGCTGGCGTACTGCACGACGCCGTCCGCGTCGAGGCGGATGAGGCCGTCGCCCACCCGGGGCACGTGGTCCATGTCGACCTGGTGGCCGGGGAAGGGGAAGGTGCCGCCCGCGATCATCTGGGCGAGGTCGGAGGCGCTTTGGAGATAGGTCAGCTCCAGCCGGCTGGGGGTGCGCACGGTCAGCAGGTTGGTGTTGCGCGCGATCACGCCCAGCACCCGGCCCTCGCGGCGCACCGGGATCGACTCGACGCGTACGGGGACCTCCTCGCGCCACTCCGGGTCGCCCTCGCGCACGATCCGGCCCTCGTCCAGCGCCGCGTCCAGCAGCGGGCGGCGGCCCCTGGGCACGAGGTGGCCGACCATGTCGTCCTGGTGCGAGGTGGGGCCGGTGTTGGGCCGCATCTGCGCGACGGAGACATAGCGGGTCCCGTCGAGCGTGGGAACCCACAGGACCAGGTCCGCGAAGGAGAGGTCGGCCAGGAGCTGCCACTCGGACACCAGCAGATGGAGCCATTCCAGCTCGGCGTCCGAGAGCGCGGTGTGCTGGCGTACGAGGTCGTTCATGGAGGGCACCCGGCCGAGGGTACCGGCAGGACGCCGGGGCTCCGGCGGGGGTGGGCGTGGAGGCGCGGGAGAAGTGGGAGAACAGCGGGGGAAGAAGGGGGAACACCGGTGCGAACCGGGGCGTCGACCTGTGCGATTCCATAGACAGAGCGCCGTGGTCTAGTCCACAATCCTCGGGACAGGACTTCTGCCCTCCCCGCACAGGAGGGCAGATCGAGGCCCGTGCCGCTCTCTGCCCTGACAGCGGCGGGCCTTGCAGCTCCGGGCTGCGGTGCCGGGCGGGTTGAGGGTCCCGCCCCGGTGCCGCGGCCCGAAGTGCTTTCCGGGAGCTCTCCGGAGGGCCCGCGCGGCTCAGGCCCGCGGCTCAGGCCCGCGGCTCAGGCGTGCTGGATCGCGTCGTCGGGGGACACGGGGAACGTGGTCGTCCTGTCGCCGAGGGTGAGCGCACGGTAGGTCGCCGTCGCCGCCTCCTCCAGGTTCATGGCGCGGCGGAAGGCCATGCCGACGTCCTCGCCGAGCGCGGAGCAGCCGTGGTTGCCGAGGATCACGCAGTTGTGGGCCTTGGCCTGTTCGGCTGCGGTGTCGGCCAGCTCGTCGGAGCCGTTGGGGTGGAAGTCGGTGCGGCCGACGGAGCGGACATAGACGGCGTGGTCCAGGGTGAGCAGGCGGATCTCGTAGCCGAGGGCGTCCACGAGCACGGCGTGCTGCGGGTGTATGTGGACGATCGCGTTCGTGTCCTCGCGCACGCGGTAGGTGCGCTGGTGCAGCTTCCACTCGCTGGATGGCCGCGGGTTGTCGGCCGGGGTGCCGGCGACGACCTCGCCCTGGAGGTTCATCGTGCTGAAGTCCTCGGGGACGAGCCGGTCGAGCCAGGTGCCCGAGGCCGTGACGACGAACTCGTCGGAGCCGGGGAGCCGGGCCGACAGGTTGCCGCCGCTGGCGAGGACGAAGCCCTGCCGTACGGCTGTGCTGCCGACGTCGATGAGCTGCTCGATCAGGCCCTCGACGGTGGTCGCCTTCTTCATGATGCTGTCGCTTTCTGCTCGTGCCGCGCGGGCTGCGCGCTCTGCTTGCCGCTCGGTTTCTTGAGGAGCGCCTTCGCGGTGGTGACGTCGGTGACGGCCATGTTCATCAGCCCGGAGCCGAGTGCGGTGCGCAGCGCCTCGACCTTGTGGGCGCCGAAGGAGACGGCAACGCGGCGCGGGATGGCCGACAGCTCACCGAGTGTGAGCCCGACGACGCGCTCGTCGACGTCGCCGGTGACGGGGGTGCCGTCGCCGGCGAAGAACCGCCCCGAGATGTCGCCCACGGCCCCGGCCTCGTCCAGCTCGGCCTGCTCGCGCTCGCTGAGCCGTTCGATCAGCAGCCCCGACCCGCGGTCCATGCCGCCGACGCCCGCGACGAGCAGGTCGGCACCGCTCGCCAGCCGCAGCGTCTCGCGCACGCCGGGGTCGGCGCGCAGCGCGCGGCCCATCCGGGGGGACGAGGCGAGGACGGGCGCGGGCAGGTGGTAGGTCTCGGCCTGGAAGAACGTGCCGAGTCCGATGACGAGTTCGTGCGGGCTGATGCCCCGGGAGAGCCCGCCCCAGCTACCCGCGAGCGGGACGAGGCCCAGCCCGGGAACGGGTTCGGGGCGCACATGGGGAATGACCGCCGCGACGGTGGAGGAGAGGCCGACGGCGACCGTACGGGCCGAGGGGATGAGCGCGGCCAGGCACTCGGAGCCCGCCATGCCCACGGCGTCGTACGTACGGTCGGCGTCGGAGAAGCTGGGCGCGACCCACGCCTGGCTGAGTCCGAACTCGGCCGTGAGCGCGGCCTCCAGCTCGCCGAAGGGGGCCTGTGGGCTGTGGATGCGGATCTCCACGATCCCGGAGCGGCGGGCCTCGGCCAGCAGGCGGGTGACCTTCACCCGGGAGAGGCCCAGCAGCTCGCCGATCTCGTGGTGGGTCATGCCGTGCTGGTAGTGCAGCCGGGCCACCCGTCCCTGTAGTTCCTTGGCCTCCACGCGTGAACTTCCGTTCCCCTGTGCGAGCATCGGTTCACCATGATGCCTCGCGGGGTGCCGGGCGACAACGTCGGGGCCGGGCGCCTCGCGGCGCCTAGCGGGTCTCGGTGACCTTGGCGAGTGAGCGCGGCGCGTCCGGGTCCTGGCCGCGCGCGATCGTGACCTCGTACGCCAGCATCTGGAGCGGGAGGATCTCCACGATCGGCTGAAGCTCCTCGGGCAGGCCTTCGGTCGGCAGCGCGAATCCGGCCGAGGCGCGGTCCACCTCGTCCTGCTTGCCGATCACGACGAGGTCGGCGCCCCGGTCGCGCAGCCGGTCCAGCACGGGCTGGAGAGCCTCGCCGCCCTTGCCTTCGGCGACCACGGCGATGACGGGCGAGATGTTGTCGACCATGGCCAGCGGACCGTGCAGCAGGTCGGCCCCCGAGTAGGACAGGGCGGGGATGTAGCTGGTCTCCATCAGCTTGAGCGCGGCTTCCTTGGCGGTCGGGTAGCCGTAGCCGCGCGAGGTCAGCACCATGCGCTCGGCGAAGCGGTAGCGGGCTGCCAGCGCCTTGACCTCGTCCCTGCGGGCCAGCACGGACTCGGCGAGGTCCGGCAGCGCCTTGGCCGTCTCGGTGCCTTCCCCACCGCGCAGGCCCTCGACGAAGAGGTAGAGCGCGAGCAGCTCCGCCGTGTACGTCTTGGTGGCGGGCAGCGCCTTTTCGGGGCCCGCGAGGACGTCGATGTGGAACTCGCTGACCTTCGCCAGCGGGGAGTCCGCGTTGTTGGTGACCGCCAGCGTGATCGCGCCCGCCTCGCGGGCCGCCTCGGTGGAGGCCACCAGGTCGGGACTGCCGCCGGACTGGCTGATGGTGATGACCAGGCAGTCGGTCAGATCCGGCTGCGCGCCGTACGCCGTGGTCGTCGACATGGAGGTCAGCCCGCAGGGCTTGCCCAGCTGGATCTCCAGCAGGTACTTCGCGTAGAGCGCGGCGTTGTCGGAGGTACCGCGGGCGGTCAGCAGCACGAAGCGGGGGTTCTTGGCAGCGATCCGCTCAGCTACCTCGCGGATGGCCCCGGCGCCCTCGTCCAGGATGCGGCGCAGCACGGCCGGCTGCTCGGCCATCTCGCCGGACATGATGGTGCCCGGCGTGGACGGAGCGTTCGAGGACATGCGGGGTGCCTCCCAGGGGGGTCGTGCGGTGGTGTGCGGTCGCGCTTCGATCCTACGGTGCGGTGCTACAGCCCGATTTGCCCCTGCCCCTCCCCCAGCCTTCGGCTGGGGGAGCTCGAGGACGAGCGCCCCGGCGCGATGCGTGATCGGTCACCCTCCAGCGATCACCTCAGCCGCGGCTCGGCCGCACACCCGCGCCGCGCCATGTGTCGCGACGTGGAGCGCGCCGCGGGGCGGGGCCTGGGGGACGCCCATCTCGACGACCACCGTGTCGGCGCGCGCGGCCACCAGCTTGTCGACCGCCGCCGCCATCCAGGGGTGACGGTGCAGGTCACGGACGACGGCGACCACAGGCCGCTCCCCCGCGGCAGCGAGAATCGCCGCGCCCGCGTCGTCGTCGGTGCTCCCGTACGTCGCCGTACGGGTCCCCGGAACCATCCGTTCCAGCTCGGCCGCAGGGCCCCACGGCGTCTCGTCGCCGACGGCGATGTTGGCCAGCGGCGTCAGCGCCGCGACGAACAGCGGGCCCGTCGGGCGGGTGTAGCCCTCCAGCCCCGTGATCACCAGGGCGCGGCGGGCCGCCGCCACGCCGATACCGGGGTCGGAGCGGAGCGCGGGGCCGGTCGGACCCCCCGTCTCGGACCGCCTCGCGCTCCGCGTCCATTCGGCCAGCGCGCGGACCCGCGCCGCCGCGTCGGCCAGCCGCTCCTCCGTCAGCTCTCCGTCGCGGACGGCCGTCACCAGCGCGTCGCGCAGCCGCAGCACGGTGTCCTCGCCGGCCAGTCCGCCGCCCACACAGATCGCGTCGGCCCCGGCGGCCAGAGCCAGGACGCTGCCGCGCTCCAGGCCCCAGTTGGCGGAGATCGCCTGCATCTCCATGCCGTCGGTGACGATCAGCCCCTGGTGGCCGAGGCCTCCCTCGCTCTCGGGGGCGCGCAGCAGCCCGGTGAGCGCGGCGGGGCTGAGGGTTCCGGGGCGGGCCTCGTCCAGCGCCGGCAGCAGGATGTGGGCGCTCATCACACACTTGCTGCCCGCCCGCACGGCGGCCTTGAAGGGCACCAGTTCGCGGGACCTGAGCGTCGCCAGGTCGGCGTCGATGCGCGGCACCGCGTGGTGGGAGTCGACGGCGGTGTCGCCGTGCCCGGGGAAGTGCTTGACGCAGGCGGCGACCCCGGCGGCCTGGAGCCCTTCCACATAGGCGACGGTGTGGCGGGCGACCAGCTCGGGGTCGCCGCCGAAGGAACGCACGCCGATGACGGGGTTGTCCGGGTTGGAGTTGACGTCGGCGGAGGGCGCCCAGTTGAGGTTGACGCCCGCTGCCGCCAGCCTGCGGCCCAGTTCGTGGGCGACGGCCCGGGTGAGGCCGGGGTCGTCGATGTGGCCGAGGGCCAGGTTGCCGGGGAAGGAGGAGCCGGACCGCGCCTCCAGCCGGGTGACGTCGCCGCCCTCCTCGTCGATGGCGACCAGCACGTCGGGGCGCACCTCGCGCAGCTGCTCGGTCAAGATGGTGAGCTGTTCGGGCGAGTCGATGTTGCGCCCGAACAGGCCGACGGAAGCGAGCCCTTCGTCGAGCCGGCGCAGCAGCCATGCGGGCGCCGAGGTTCCGGTGAAGCCGGGCTGGAGCACGGCCAGGGCGTCGCGGGTGAGGGTGTCGGAGTCTCGTACTGATGTGGTCATTCGGCGCGGTGTCCCTTCACTTCACTGGTGTGGCGTCACGGCGGCGAGCGGCCCCTATCCCTTCACCGCACCGGAGGTGAGGCCGCCCACTGCCTTCCGCTGGAGGTAGATGAAGAGCAACAGGATCGGGATGGCGAAGAGCGAGGCGGCTGCCATCGTGGCACCCCAGTCGTCGCCGAACGCGGTCTGGAACGTCGACAGCCACAGGGGCAGTGTCTGCGCTTCCGCGTCCTTGTTGAGGATGAGGACCATCGGGAACTCGTTCCAGGCCGTGATGAAGCCGAAGAGCGAGGTCGCCATCAGGCCCGGGGCCAGCAGCGGGAAGATGACCTTGAGGAACGCCTGGGTGCGGGTGCACCCGTCGACCATCGCGGACTCCTCCAGGTCCTTGGGGACGGCCGCGACGTAGCTGCGCAGGGTGAGCACCGTCAGCGGGAGCACCATAACGGTGTAGAAGAGCGTGAGCGGGACGAGGCTGTTCAGCATGTCCGCGTCGCGCACGATCATGTAGATCGCGATGACCATGACCTCCCAGGGGGCCATCTGGGCGATCATGAAGGTCAGGATGATGCCCTTGCGCCCCTTGAACCGCATCCGCGCGATGGCGAACGAGGCGAAGAGGGCGAGCAGGAGCGAGATTCCCACGGCGAGGACGGTGACGGTGACCGAGTTGCGCACCAGCGTCCAGAAGTTGTCCGCGTTCACCGCCGTCTTGAAGTGCTCGAAGGTGGGCGAGGTGGGGAACCAGACGGGGTCCTCGCTGAGGATCTCCCCGCTGGGCTTGAACGCCGTGTTGAACATCCAGTACACGGGGAAGACGAGCACCACGAACAGCACCAGGGCTGTGGCGTTGGGCCAGATCCGGCCGGTGAGAGACTTTCGCGAGCGGCTCATCGCAGCCCTCCAGCGGCGGTGTGGGTCTCAAGTTCCCCCGCCTCGTCGTCGTCTTCCTGCCGCAGCGCCATGCGCAGGTAGTACGACATCAGCGCGAGCAGGATGAGGATGGTGAGCACCGAGATCGCCGCGCCGGCGCCGTAGTGCTGGTTGCCGACGCCCTCGACGAAGGCGTAGACGGGCAGGGTCTCGGTCAGCCGGTCGGGGCCGCCCTGGTTGACGGCGAAGACCTGCGGGAACGCCTTGAAGATCCAGATGACTTCGAGGAACGTCGCGACCATCAAGAAGGGCTTCAGAAAGGGGAACGTCACGTTCTTGAAGCTCTTCCAGGCCCCCGCGCCATCCAGCGACGCCGCCTCGTACAGCTCCCGCGAGATGGTCGTCGTCGCGGCGTAGAGGTTGATGGCGACGAACGGCACGGACATCCACACGATCAGCAGGGAGATCACGAAGAACGTGGACAGCTGGGTGCCGGTCCAGTTGTAGTCCGCCATGGAGCTGAACCCGATCTTGGCGAGCACCCAGTTGACGACGCCGAACCGCTGCGCGAACAGCCACTGGTAGACGGTGGTCGCCGCGATGGGGGGCATGGCCCAGGCGAGTACCAGCCCGCTGGAGAGCAGCAGCCGCATCTTCGTCCCGAGCCGGGCGAGCAGCAGACCGATCAGGATGCCGGCCACCATGATCAGTACGACGTTGACCGCCGTGAAGATCACCGATCGCAGCGTGACCCGCCAGAAGGTCTCGCTGGTGAGCGTGTCGGTGTAGTTGCTGGGCCCGGTCCACTCGGTGACGCGCTGGATCAGCTGCGTCATGTTGAGGTTCTGGAACGACAGCATGCCGTTCATCACCAGCGGATAGCCGAGGAAGACGACGGTGAGCGCGAGCGCGGGAAGCAGCAACAGGTAGGGCATACCGCCCTTCACCCTGCTCCGGCCGCCCTCGGGTGCCGCGGCAACCGCCGCGGGCCTGACCGGCACCTTCTCACCCGGCGGTGCCTCACCGGTCTGCACAGACATCGTGGCTCCAGCTCCAAGTCGTTCAGGTTGCGGCAGGCGTTCCGCGAGGCGTGGGGCACCTCCCGGCCGGAGACTGGGGGAGGGGGCCCAACCGGCCCGCAGACGCCCGCCGACAGAGTCGGGTCCCACAGGAGGCGTGGCCCCGGGAGGGGGCACAAGAAGTGCTCCCTCCCGTTGTCAGCGGCAAAGCCGGCGCGGCGTCACTGCTTCTGGGACAGCCTCTTGTTCAGCTCGCCCTCGACACCCTTGGCAGCCGCTCCGTGCGACTTCCCCTTGAGCACGGACGTCATATAGGTCTTGATCGGGTTGGGCGGGTTCTCCACCCCGGCCCACTCGGGGATGAGCGGGGTCAGTCCGCCGTCGGCGACGGCCGGGGCAGCGGCCTCGGCCGCGGGATTGCCCTTGAGCCGGCCTTGGAGGGCGTCCTTGTTCGGGATGACGCCACCCTCCTTGGCGAGGGCGCCCTCGAACTTGTCGGACATCGCGATCTTCAGGAACTCCTTGGCCAGTTCCTGCTTCTCGCTGCCCGCGGCGATCGCCAGGTTGGAGCCGCCGAGGAAGACGCCCTCGGGCTTGCCCGCGGTCTCACCCGGAATGGTGAAGTAGCCGATGTCCTTCTCGATCTTCTTGTTGTTCTCGATCGCGGTGGCCGCCTCCCAGCTCAGGCCGATGAAGGCGCCGGTCTTGCCCTTGGCGAAGACCTCGGCCTGCTGCGGGGTGGCCTCGTCCTTGTCCTTGGGGGCCTGGGAGTAGGAGGCGTACTTCTTGTAGGTCTCCATCGCCTTGCCGACCTTGAGGTCGGAGAGGTTGGAGACCCACTTGCCGCCCTTCTTCTTCACCAGGTCGGCGTCGCCTGCGATAAGGAGGCCGTCGAAGAAGTACCAGTTCTGGCCGGGCATGTAGATCGGCTCGGCGTCGGTCTTCTTCTCGATCCGGTCGAGCGCGTCGAAGAACTCGTCGCGGGTCTTGGGGGTGCCCTTGATGCCCGCGTCGGCCCAGATCTTCTTGTTGTAGATGACCGTACGGTTGACGGCGAACCAGGGGGCGGCGTACTGCTTTCCGTCGTAGACCGCCGACTTGTTGATGGAGGGGGTCCAGTCCGCGCCGACCCCCTTCTTCAGGTCACTGAGGTCGGCGAGTCCGCCGGTCTTGGCGTAGGCGGGGGTCTGGGTGTTGCCGACCTCGATCACGTCGGGCGGGTCGGACTCGGACAGGGCGGTGGTGATCTTCTGCTGGATGCCGTTCCACTGCTGGACCTCAAGCTTGAGCTTGGCTCCGGTCTTCTTCTCGAAGGCGGCGCGTACGTCCTTCTCCCACTGCTTGGGCGTCGAGCCGTCCATCGCCCAGAGCGTGAGGGTCTGACCCTTGAAGCTGTCGGGCCCGGACTTGTCGCCGTCGTCGGACCCACAGGCCGCGACGTTCACCACCAACGCCGCGACACCGGCCGCGGCTATGAGTCCACGTTTCACAGCATCCTCCCCTGCCCACTGGATGTGGTCCTGCCTGCGTATTTCCGGAGGGCGTCCCCCCGGTCCTCCAGCCGGATCCCCGAGCCGCGCGGCGAACCCGTCGAAGACTCAGCAAGCGCATCCGAATGATGGTTTAGACCAATGCGCAGAGCTTGGCCTAGACCTTTAGGGGTGTCAACGGTGTATAAAGCTCGCTGTCGGTTCCGTTATCGGAACGACATCTGAGCTGGGGCGCCCGACCGGGCCGGGCCCGTGCCACGATGTGAGCCGCTATACAGACGGAGGAAGCCGGTGACGGCAGCACGACACGAGTCGGGAAGGCGGGCCATGGGCACGGAAGGGGGCGGCGGCACGCCGGCCGCCGCGGAGACCGGGTCCGCCGCGGGCAACGGGTCGGCGGCCCGCACCGCCCGCGTGCCCAAGTACTACCGTCTGAAGCGGCACTTGCTGGAGATGACCGAGACGCTGCCGCCCGGCACGCCGGTGCCCCCCGAGCGCACCCTGGCCAGCGAGTTCGACACCTCGCGCACCACCGTGCGCCAGGCCCTCCAGGAGCTGGTCGTCGAGGGGCGCCTGGAGCGCATCCAGGGCAAGGGCACCTTTGTGGCGAAGCCCAAGGTCTCCCAGGCGCTGCAACTCACCTCGTACACCGAGGACATGCGCGCCCAGGGCCTGGAGCCCACCTCGCAGCTCCTGGACATCGGCTACGTCACCGCCGACGACCGGCTCGCGGCGCTGCTGGACATCCCCGCGGGCGGGCGCGTGCTGCGCATCGAGCGGCTGCGGCTGGCCAGCGGTGAACCGATGGCCATAGAGACCACCCATCTGTCCCAGAAGCGCTTCCCCGCGCTGCGCCGCAGCCTGGTGAAGTACTCCTCCCTCTACACGGCACTGGCCGAGGTGTACGACATCCACCTCGCCGAGGCCGAGGAGACCATCGAGACCTCGCTGGCCACCCCGCGCGAGGCCGGGCTGCTGGGCACGGATGTGGGGCTGCCGATGCTGATGCTCTCCCGGCACTCGCGCGACAGCGACGGCGAGCCGGTGGAGTGGGTGCGCTCGGTCTATCGCGGCGACCGCTACAAGTTCGTGGCCAACCTCCAGCGCCCGGTGCGGTGACCGGGCCCGCGGGCGGGGCAGTGAGCGAGCGGCGACCGGGGCAGTGAGCGGGCCCGCGGGCGGGGCAGTGAGCGGGCCGGCGGAAAATAGATCGGTGCACGTCCAAATCACCTGTACCGCGGTGTAGCCGCGGATCACGTGGCTGTTCTACGGTCCTAGCCGTTGGGCTGTGCTCACCATCACCCGTGGTGGGCGGGTGGGGTCGAGGAGGACACGCGCGTGCGCACTGGCGAACAGACCAGGAAGCTCAATCCACGTTCCATCGCCGTCTGGGCTGCCGTCGCGCTCGTCGGCGCCGTCGGCTGGGGCATGCTCGCGCTGGCGCGCGGGGAGGAGATCTCGGCGGCCTGGATGGTCGCCGCCGCGCTCGGCTCCTACGCCATCGGATACCGCTTCTACTCGCGCTTCATCGTCACCCGCGTCCTGCGCGTCGACAAGTCGCGGGCCACACCCGCCGAGCGGCTCAACAACGGGATCGACTTCCACCCCACCGACCGGCGGGTGCTGCTCGGCCACCACTTCGCCGCGATCGCGGGCGCCGGGCCGCTGGTCGGGCCCGTCCTCGCCGCGCAGATGGGATATCTGCCGGGCACCATCTGGATCGTCGTCGGCGTGATCTTCGCGGGCGCCGTGCAGGACATGGTGACCCTCTTCTTCTCGATGCGGCGGGACGGCAAGTCGCTGGGGCAGATGGCGCGCGAGGAGATCGGCCCGGTCGGCGGGGCCGCCGCGCTGCTCGCCGTCTTCGCGATCATGATCATCCTGCTCGCCGTGCTGGCGCTGGTCATCGTCAACGCGCTGGCCGAGTCGCCCTGGGGCACGTTCTCGATCGGCATGACCATTCCGATCGCCCTGTTCATGGGCTTCTACCTGCGGGTGCTGCGGCCCGGACGGGTCACCGAGGTCTCCCTCATCGGTGTCGCGCTGCTGCTGCTCGCGCTGGTGTCCGGGCGGTGGGTCGCCGAGTCGTCCTGGGCGGACACCTTCACGCTGGAGCCCAGCACGCTGGTCATCTGGATCGTGGCCTACAGCTTCGTCGCCTCCATCCTGCCGGTGTGGATGCTGCTGGCGCCGCGCGACTATCTGTCGACGTTCATGAAGATCGGCACCATCGGCCTGCTGGCCGTCGGCGTCATCGTCACGCTGCCCACCCTCAAGATGGAGGGCATCACCGACTTCGCCGGCGTCGGGAACGGGCCCGTGTTCGCCGGCTCGCTCTTCCCGTTCGTCTTCATCACCATCGCCTGCGGCGCCCTGTCCGGCTTCCACGCGCTGATCTCCTCGGGCACCACCCCGAAGATGATCCAGAAGGAGACGCAGGTCCGGATGATCGGCTACGGCTCCATGCTGATGGAGTCGTTCGTCGCGATCATGGCGATGGTCGCCGCCTGCATCATCGACCCCGGGCTCTACTTCGCGATGAACGCCCCGGCCGGTGTCATCGGCGACAACGTGCAGGCCGCCTCCGAGGCCGTGAAGGGCTTCGGTTACACCATTTCCCCGGACCAGTTGGCGGCGGCGGCCAAGGCCGTGGAGGAGCAGTCCCTGCTCTCGCGTACGGGCGGTGCCCCGACCCTGGCCATCGGCGTCTCGGAGATCTTCTCCAAGGTCGTGGGCGGCGGCGGCATGAAGGCGTTCTGGTATCACTTCGCCATCATGTTCGAGGCGCTGTTCATCCTGACGGCGCTCGACGCCGGTACCCGCGTGGGCCGCTTCATGCTCCAGGACATGCTGGGCAACGTCTACAAGCCGTTCCGGCGGGTCAGCTGGTGGCCGGGGCTGCTGGTCTCCAGTGCGGTGGTCGTGGCGCTGTGGGGCTACTTCCTGTGGGTCGGCGTGCACGAGCCCCTCGGCGGGATCAACCAGCTCTTCCCGCTCTTCGGCATCGCCAACCAGCTCCTGGCGGCCGTCGCGCTGGCGGTCTGTACGACGCTGCTGGTCAAGTCCGGGCGGCTCAAGTGGGCCTGGGTGACGGCCGTTCCGCTGGTGTGGGACGCGGTGGTCACGCTGACGGCGAGCTGGCAGAAGGTCTTCTCCAGCGACCCGAAGGTGGGCTTCTTCCAGCAGCGCTCCAATTACCAGGACGCCATCGACCAGGGCAAGATCCTCCCGCCCGCCAAGACGATGGACGACATGCACACCGTCGTCACCAACTCCACGGTGGACGGCGTGCTCTCCGCGCTCTTCGCCGTGCTGGTGATCGTCGTCCTGGCGGACTCCGCCCGCACCTGCCTGCGCGCGATCCGCGACCCGGAGAGCGCGAAGCTGACGGAGGCGCCGTACGTGGAGTCGAAGCTGATCGCTCCGGCGGGGCTGGTGGCCACGAAGGAGGAGAAGGCCGAGCAGGCCGCCGGCGCCGGGAGCGCCGGGGAGGGGGCCGCGCGGTGAACGGGGTGCTGCGGGCCGGGCGCTGGGTGCGCTGGTACGTGCGCGAGCTGACGGACGAGAGCGCCTACGACCGCTACGTCGCCCATGTCCGGCAGCACCAGGGGCCGGACGCCGCCGTGCCCAGCAGGAGAGAGTTCGAGCGGCGCCGCACGGACGCACGGGAGGCCGATCCGCGCGAGGGCTTCCGCTGCTGCTGAGGCGTGGGGTCTACCGCTGCCGCTGAGGGACGCCGTCTGGGTGCTGAGCAACGCCCCCGAAAACTGTCCGCTATACGGACAACCGGTGACGGAGAGCGAATCCCTCACCTAGGTTTCATGCGCATTACATGAAGCCTGAGCGAGGGACGGAGCCCAGCATGTCCGCACCACCCCCAACAGCCGGGAGAAAACACCCGGTTGTGACCCCCGCGCGCACAGTGGCGGGACTCTGCCTCCTCGCGCCTTTCGCCGGAATTCTGTGGGTGGATTCCTATGCCCGCGTCGAGCCGACCCTGATAGGAATCCCGTTCTTCTACTGGTACCAGATGCTCTGGGTGCTGATCTCGGCCCTGCTCACCGTCGTCGCGTACCGGATCGTGCGCCGCGAGCAGGCCGCAGCGCCGGTTCAGGCGGAATCGCCGCGTACCCCCGAAAGCGGTGAGGAGCGGTGAACGGCGGCGTGAACGGCGTCGCACTCGCCGTCTTCATCTTCTTCTTCGTGGCCGTCACGGTCATGGGATTCCTCGCCGCGCGCTGGCGCAAGGCCGAGAACGAGCACAGCCTGGACGAATGGGGCCTCGGCGGCAGGAGTTTCGGCACCTGGATCACCTGGTTCCTGCTGGGCGGCGACCTGTATACGGCCTACACCTTCGTCGCCGTACCCGCCGCCATCTACGCGGCGGGCGCCTCGGGATTCTTCGCCGTCCCGTACACGATTCTCGTCTATCCCCTCATCTTCACCTTCCTGCCGCGCCTGTGGTCCGTCTCGCACCGCCACGGATACGTCACGACCTCGGACTTCGTCCGCGGCAGGTTCGGCTCCAAGGGCCTCTCACTGGCCGTGGCGCTCACCGGAATCCTGGCGACGATGCCGTACATCGCCCTCCAACTGGTGGGAATCCAGGCGGTACTGGACGTCATGGGCGTGGGCGGCTCCGAGTCCACCCACTGGTTCATCAAGGACCTGCCGCTGCTCATCGCCTTCGGCGTGCTTGCCGCCTACACCTACTCCTCCGGGCTGCGCGCTCCCGCGCTGATCGCGTTCGTCAAGGACGGGCTGATCTACCTCGTCATCGCGGTCGCCATCATCTACATCCCCATCAAGCTCGGCGGATTCCACGAGATCTTCGAGCGGGCGGGGCACGCCTTCGCCGAGAAGAACCCCGCGACCGGAAAACCACGCGGTGAACTCGCCAGCGGCGAGAACGCCCAGTGGGCCTACGCCACCCTCGCCTTCGGCTCCGCGCTCGCGCTCTTCATGTATCCGCACTCGATCACGGCCACGCTCTCCAGCAAGAACCGCAACGTGATCCGCAGGAACACCACGATCCTGCCGCTGTACTCGCTGATGCTGGGATTCCTCGCACTGCTCGGCTTCATGGCGATCGCCGCGGGAATCAAGGTCGAAAACAACCAGCTCGCCATTCCGCAGCTCTTCGAGACGATGTTCCCCGACTGGTTCACCGGAGTCGCCTTCGCCGCCATCGGCATCGGCGCCCTGGTGCCCGCCGCGATCATGTCGATCGCGGCGGCGAACCTGTTCACGCGCAACATCTACAAGGACTTCATCCGGCCCGACGCCACCCCCGCGCAGGAGACGAAGGTCTCCAAGCTGGTGTCGCTGCTGGTGAAGGTCGGCGCGCTCGTCTTCGTCCTCGGCATGGACAAGACCGTCGCCATCAACTTCCAGCTCCTGGGCGGCATCTGGATCCTCCAGACCTTCCCCGCGCTGGTGGGCGGCCTGTTCACCCGCTGGTTCCACCGGTGGGCGCTGCTGGCGGGCTGGGCCGTGGGCATGGTCTACGGCACCGTCGCCGCGTACGGCGTCGCCAGCCCGACCCAGAAGCACTTCGGCGGCAGCAACGCGCTGATCCCCGGCATCAAGGAGATCGGCTACATCGGAGTGACCGCGTTCGTGCTGAACGTCCTGGTCACCGTCGTCCTGACGGTGGCGCTCCGCGCCGTGGGGGCGCCGGACGGTGTGGACGAGACCCGGCCCGAGGACTACACGGCGGACGCGCCCGACCAGCGCCCCGCAGGCCCGGTACACGCCGAGGCGCCTTCGGCAGCCGGAGCCGCCCCGTCCGGTCCGGCGTCCTCCACCGCTCCCGCGGCCACCGGGGCCGACTGACCGTCCACCGGGCACGCGATATCCATGGCGGCCATCGTGCGCGGCGGCGCATGATGGCCGCCATGGATATCACGGTCAGAAGGGCACGCGAACAGGAGTACGCCGAAGCCGGGGAGTTGACGGCCGCGGCGTATCTCGACGGAGGACTGCTGGACTTCGGCGCGGAGGACCCTTACCTGGAGCGCCTGCGGGACGCGGCCGGACGCGCGGCGCACGCGGAACTGCTTGTCGCGCAGGACGACACGGGCACGCTGCTGGGCACCGTCACCTTCGTCGGCGGCGGCGGGCCCTTCGCGGAGCGCGCGGGCGCCGGTGAGGGCGAGTTCCGGATGCTCGCCGTACGTGCCGAGGCCCGGGGGCGCGGGGTGGGCGAGGCGCTGGTGACCGCCTGCGTCGAGCGGGCGCGAGCCCGGAAGCTCACCGCGCTCGTACTCTCCACCCAGCACCGGATGCTGCCCGCACACCGGCTGTACGAGCGCCTGGGATTCGCGCGGACTCCCTCCCGCGACTGGTCGCCGGTGCCCGGCCTCCCGGCACTGTGGGCATACGTGCTGGCGCTGTGACCGTCCCTCGGAGGTCTCCGCCTTCGACAGGCCGACACACAATATGTGGGGGCACTGGCACATCCGGGCACTAGATGTATGCTCTTCCCGACCGCCAGCGATGCAGGGGAACCCGGTGCGATTCCGGGACTGTCCCGCAACGGTGTGCGGGCGCCCATGCCGTGTGCGCCCGCGAGTCCGAGCACCTGCGGCGGCTTCGAGGAACGCCCGGGTCTCGTGGGTTGGACCGGCGGTCCGTCGCGTCATGCCCTGACGCGACGTGCCCTGCCCTCCCCTGCGATCGCCCGTGCGGCAGCGAGCAGCAGCGAGGGAGAGCACCGAGTGACCATCGCACCGACCGTACCGGCACCCAGTCAGACGGATGCCGTACCGGAGAGCGACCCATCAGGCACAGGCGACCCGTCCGGCACGCCCCGGAGCGGCGGGGACCCGGCCGCCGAGAGCCTGCGCAGCACGCTCGCCGCCCTCACCGCCGACCTCCCCGCCGCCGTCCCCGGCCCCGTCGAGGCCGCCGCGCTGCGCGGCCGGGCACCGCAGGCGTCCGCCGCTGAACTGCGCACCCTGGCCATCGAGTCGGCCGCGGGGCTCATCAGCGAGGAGCCCTCCTACTCCCGCCTGGCCGCCCGGCTGCTGACCCTCGCGATCCGCGACGAGGCGGCCTCCCAGGGCGTCACCTCGTTCTCCGGGTCGGTGGCGCTGGGGCACGCCGAGGGCCTGATCGCGGACGGCACGGCGGAGTTCGTCGCCGCGCACGCCGCCCGGCTGGACGCGCTGGTCGAGACGGCCGTGGAGGACGGCGCCGACGACCGGTTCGGCTACTTCGGACTGCGCACGGTGCACTCGCGCTATCTCCTGCGCCACCCCACCACCCGGGTGCCCGTCGAGACGCCTCAGCACTTTTTGCTGCGGGTGGCGTGCGGGCTCGCCGCCGACGGCTCCGAGCGGGCTCTGGAGGAGGTCGCCGAGCTGTACGCGCTCACCAGTTCGCTGGCGTATCTCCCCTCCTCGCCCACCCTGTTCAACTCCGGCACCCGCCACCCGCAGATGTCCTCCTGCTATCTGCTGGACTCCCCCATGGACGAGCTGGACTCGATCTACGAGCGCTACCACCAGGTCGCACGGCTGTCCAAGCACGCGGGCGGCATCGGGCTCTCGTACTCACGAATCCGCGCGCGGGGCTCGCTCATCCGGGGGACGAACGGGCACTCCAACGGCATCGTCCCGTTCCTGCGCACGCTCGACTCCTCGGTCGCCGCCGTCAACCAGGGCGGCCGGCGCAAGGGCGCGGCCTGCGTCTACCTGGAGACCTGGCACGCCGACATCGAGGAGTTCCTGGAGCTGCGCGACAACACCGGCGAGGAGGCACGCCGGACCCACAATCTCAACCTCGCGCACTGGATCCCGGACGAGTTCATGCGCCGGGTGGCCGCCGACGAGGAGTGGTCGCTGCTCTCCCCCTCGGACGCGCCCGAGCTGGTCGACCTGTGGGGCGAGGAGTTCGACGCCGCCTACCGCAAGGCCGAGGCCGAGGGCCGCTACCTCAAGCGGCTGCCCGCGCGGCAGCTCTACGGCGCGATGATGCGCACCCTGGCGCAGACCGGCAACGGCTGGATGACGTTCAAGGACACCTCCAACCGCACCGCCAACCAGACCGCCGAGCACGGGCACACCGTGCACTCCTCGAACCTGTGCACGGAGATCCTGGAGGTCACCGACGACGGCGAGACCGCCGTGTGCAACCTCGGCTCCGTCAACCTCGCGGCCCACCTGGGCGAGGCCGGCGCGATGGACTGGGAGCGGCTGGACGCCACCGTGCGGACGGCGGTGACCTTCCTGGACCGCGTCGTGGACATCAACTTCTACCCGACGACGCAGGCCGCGAGCTCCAACTCCCGCTGGCGGCCGGTGGGTCTGGGCATGATGGGGCTCCAGGACGTCTTCTTCCGGCTCGGGCTGCCGTTCGACTCGGCCGAGGCCCGCGAGCTGTCCACCCGGATCGCCGAGCGCGTCATGCTCGCCGCCTACGAGACCTCGGCCGACCTCGCCGAGCGGCACGGCCCGCACGCCGCCTGGGAGCACACCCGTACGGCCCGTGGCGTGCTGCACCCGGACCACTACCCGAACGCCGAGCCGCACTGGACGGACCGCTGGGCGGCGCTGCGTGCCCGTATCGCGGCGACCGGCATGCGCAACTCCCTGCTGCTGGCCATCGCCCCGACCGCGACCATCGCGTCCATCGCGGGCGTCTACGAGTGCATCGAGCCGCAGGTCTCCAACCTCTTCAAGCGCGAGACCCTCAGCGGCGAGTTCCTCCAGGTGAACGCCTATCTGGTGGAGGAGCTGAAGCGGCTGGGGCTGTGGGACGGGCGGGCCAGGGAGGCGCTGCGCGAGGCCAACGGCTCGGTGCAGGACCTGGAGTGGGTGCCCGAGCACGTGCGCGCGCTGTACCGCACGGCGTGGGAGCTGCCCCAGCGCGCCCTGATCGACATGGCGGCGGCCCGCACCCCGTACCTGGACCAGAGCCAGTCGCTGAACCTGTTCCTGGCCTCGCCCACCATCGGGAAGCTCTCCTCGATGTACGCGTACGCCTGGAAGAGCGGCATCAAGACCACGTACTACCTGCGCTCGCGCCCCGCGACGCGTATCGCGCAGGCGGCCACCTCCCTGCCCCAGCAGCCTTCCGTGCCCCAGCAGACGACGGGCGCCCCCACCGAGGACGCCGTCGCCTGCTCCCTGGAAAACCCCGAGTCCTGCGAGGCATGCCAATAATGACCACCCCTGCCACCCCCAAGAATCTGCTCGACCCGGGCTTCGAGCTGACCCTGCGCCCCATGCGCTACCCGCACTTCTACGACCGCTACCGGGACGCCATCAAGAACACCTGGACGGTCGAGGAGGTCGACCTCCACTCGGACGTCGCCGACCTGGCCAAGCTCACCCCGGGCGAGCAGCACATGATCAGCCGCCTGGTGGCCTTCTTCGCCACGGGTGACTCGATCGTCGCGAACAACCTGGTGCTGACGCTCTACAAGCACATCAACTCCCCCGAGGCGCGGCTGTATCTGTCGCGGCAGCTCTTCGAGGAGGCCGTGCACGTCCAGTTCTATCTGACGCTGCTGGACACCTACCTTCCCGACCACGACGAGCGCGTCGAGGCGTTCGCCGCGGTGGAGAACATCCCCTCCATCCGGGAGAAGGCGCAGTTCTGCTTCCGCTGGATGGCCGCGCTGGACGGTGAGGAGGGGACGACGACCATCGACAAGCTGGAGTCGAGCGCCGACCGGCGCCGCTTCCTGCTGAACCTGATCTGCTTCGCCGCCTGCGTCGAGGGGCTGTTCTTCTACGGCGCGTTCGCCTACGTCTACTGGTTCCGCTCGCGCGGCCTGCTGCACGGCCTCGCCACGGGCACCAACTGGGTCTTCCGTGACGAGTCGATGCACATGTCCTTCGCCTTCGACGTGGTGGACACCGTGCGCGAGGAGGAGCCCGGCCTCTTCGACGAGGAGTTGGAGAAGGAGGTCACCGCGATGCTGGAGGAGGCCGTGGAGGCCGAGCTCCAGTTCGCCCGCGACCTGTGCGGCGAGGGGCTGCCGGGCATGAACACCGAGTCCGTGCGCGAGTACCTCCAGGCCGTCGCCGACCAGCGGCTGTTGCGGCTGGGCTTCCCCGCGCGCTACGGCTCCAGCAACCCGTTCTCCTTCATGGAACTTCAGAACGTGCAGGAGCTGACGAACTTCTTCGAGCGCCGGGCCTCGGCATACCAGGTGGCGGTGGAGGGTTCGGTGTCGTTCGACGACGACTTCTGAGCCGGCCCGGGAAAACCCCGGACGGGGGGCCAGGTGGCCCAGGCCCCCCGTCCGGTCCTGGCCGCGTACGGCTACTCGTTCGGGACCGTCTCGTAGCGCGGCGTGCTGTCGGCCATCTGCTGGAGCACGTCCTTGCGCTCCCGCTTGGAGAGCCGGTCGATGTAGAGGTAGCCGTACAGGTGGTCGGTCTCGTGCTGGAGGCAGCGCGCGAAGTATCCGGTCCCCCGGACGACGATCGGCTTGCCCTGCGCGTCCTGGCCGCGCACCACGGCGTAGTCGGGGCGCGCGAGCGGGTGGTACGCGCCCGGCACCGACAGGCAGCCCTCGCTGCCGTCGTCCAGGACCCGCTCCTCGGCCGGGAGTTCGTCGAGCACGGGGTTGCAGACGACGCCGACGTGCCGGACGCCCTCGTCGTCGGTGCAGTCGTAGACGAAGACCTTCAGGTCCACCCCGATCTGGTTCGCGGCCAGGCCGACACCCTCCGCCGCGCGCTGGCTGGCGAACATGTCGTCGACCAGGGCGGCCAGCTCGTCGCCGAACTCCGTCACCTCGCGGCACTCCCGGTGCAGCACGGGATTGCCGACGACCGTGACGGGCCGGGCGGTACCGCGTGTGGTGTGCGCTTCCTCACGTGCGGCGGCGTCCGTCGTGTCGTCGACGAACTCCTCACCGTCCGTACGGGCCGACTGGGCCTTGGATTCCTGCTGCTGCGCCATGCCGTGGTAAGCCTTCCTGCGACCCGGTCTGCCGACTGTCTGCTGACTCGTCGCCCTACAGGGTACGGGGCCAAGCGGGCGCGCTCAGCAGACCTCCTCCAGATCCCGCCATTCACGGGTGTCCGGGCTGTCCGCGACCCAGCCGTCCAGCATCCCCCGCACCAGCGCGGACGGCGCGGCCAGGCCGCACTCACGCTCGGGCACCCACAGCTCTCCGGGCCCGCCCTGCGTCATGTGGCCCAACGGCCCCGGGTGGCCGGGCGAACTGTGGTCGTGCGGGTCCAGGTGGACGCTGCCGTCGCCCTCGTCGGCGGGCATGGCGCTCTCCGAGCAGGCCCTGCACAGCAGCCGCACGGAGGAGGACCAGTCCTCGGCGGCGAAGCCCGCGTCGGCCGCCAGGCGCTCCAGCGCGTCCCTGTCGCTCTCCGTCGCCGCCTCCAGGAGCACCACCCAGGTGGGCACCGGAGAGGGCGCCCACAGCTCGATCTCGTCGAAGACCGGGTAGGAGGGCCCGGCGGCCGTGGTGCGCTCGCCGTGCGGAACGCCGTCGTGCAGCACCACCTCGCCCCAGCGGCGGCCCGAGGAGGGCAGCGGGATGCTCTGGATCTCCATCCGGGCGGGGTCGATGCGACGGCCCCACACGACCTCCGCCTCGCCCTCGGGCGAGAGGCGCACGGCGGCGCTTCCCAGGTGCATTCCGCTGGGCTCGTCGGCGGCGGCTGCCGTCTGTGCCTGGCCCGGCACCCGCAGTCCGTACGCCTGCCAGGCCCGCCGCGCCAGCGGCCAGTCCTGCAAGGCGGTGGCCGCGATGCCCACGTTCCACCAGTCGGGCGCTCCGGTCTCCCGGTCCAGCAGCGCGACCGCGCGCAGCCCCGCCGCTCGCGCCTGCTCCCAGTCGTGCCGGAACTTGTGCAGCAGCGCGAGGTTGAACCATGACTCCGAGAGCCACGGTTCCAGGTCGGCGGCGCGGGTGAGCAATGCGCCCGCGTCCTCGTAACGTCCGTCGCCGATAAGCGTGAACGCACGGTCTGTCGCCTGCCGCCAAGAGGCGGAGGGACGATGCCTCACCTTGCTGAAGATCCTCACTGTGTTCCCGCCGAATCCGCCGTTTCCGCTGGCTTCCCGCCTGACTTCCCGCCTGTCGCTGAGGTCCTGCGCGCTGGGCGCCGGGCGCCGTGCACGCCTTTCGCGGTTCCCCCCTTCGCATCCAACCATGCCCGCTCGGGTGCCCGCTCATTACCCGTGCGTCACGCGTCCACGCAGCTGTGCGTCACACATCGGCGCCTCGCGACACAACGCGTGACAACGCCTCCACCACGCGTGGTTCGTGGTCACACGCGGTGGCCAGGCGCAGTTGCTCCAGTGCCCGCTCCCGCGCCCCGGACCCCACGTGACCGCTGCCCGCCGTGAGGTCCTCGTACGCGTTGACCGTACGGACGACACGGGCGGTGACCGGTTGCTCCCGGTAGGGATCCGCCTGGCGTTCCACCACGGTGGCCACCTGCCCGTGCACGCCGGTCTGGCGGACGACGGCGCCGCCCAGCAGGGCGATACGGCGCTGCTCGGCGGGGTCCAGCCCCGCGGTGGCCCCGCCGGGGACGGGGTCGACCAGGGAGAGCTGGCCGATGTCGTGCATCAAGGCGGCGTACTCCAGCACAGTGAGTTCCGGCCCCGGCAGGCCCAGCTCGCGCCCCACGGCCCGGCTGAGGTCGGCCACGGCCCGCGCGTGCCCGTGCGGGGTGTATCCGGCCACCTCTGTCGCACGTGCGAGGGAGGCGATGGTCTGCCGGTATGTCGCCCGTACGGAGGCGTAACGGCGGAAGGAGAACTGGGTGAGCAGCAGCGGTACGCAGAAGACCGGCAGCGCCCACAGCCCGGCCACGGCGACGGCCAGCGCGAGCACGCATCCGGTCGCGGCGATGGCGGGGACGATGCCCAGCCGGATGCGCAACTCCTCACGCAGCAGCGGCCACAGAGGCCACGCGCTGCGCCCGGCAGCGATGGCGGCGCCCAGGAAAGCGTCGAAGCATCCGGTCAGCAGGGTGATGGCCAGCAGGCACAGCGCGTACAGCGGCCCCGGGCCGATGCTGCCGCCCAAGGTGCCGCTGTTGTAGAGCGGTTGGAAGCAGAAGGCCGCGAAGCCCACACCGAGCACCGTGCGCGCCGCCATGTCCAGACCGGGCGCCCTGCCCAGCGCGACGTGCGGGATCAGCCCCACCAGGGAGGCGACGACGACCACCGCGATCACCTGGAGCGCCCCGTGATGGGTGGGCGTCCCGCCGACCTCCCCGAGCATGGCGTAGCCGAGCGCCCCGGCCCCGCCGAGCGGGCCCGTGCTGCGGCTGCCGCCGTCGGCCGCCGGCAGCCGCACGCGCGCCAACTCACCGACGACGATCACCAGTCCGAAGACCAGCGCGATACCGGGTTCGGCCGGCCCTCTCCACAAGGTGGCGCACAGCGCGGTGGCCGCGAGCACCGCCGCTGCCGCGTACGCCACGGCCACCGGACGCGTCATACGGCGGACACGCTTCCGCTCGGGCTGGGCCGCGCCTGCGGGCCCGGCGTCTGCGGATCCAGCGCCTCCAGGGGCACGTTGTACGCCGCGGGGATGTGCGAGAGGTCGGCGGAGACGGCGGCGGGCCACTCGTGCCGCCTCAGTGCCCGTACCAGGGCCGCGACCATCCGGGGGTCGAACTGGCTGCCCGCGCACCGCTCCAGCTCCTCCAGCGCGGCGCTGACGGGCCTGCCCCGGCGGTAGCTGCGGGTGGAGGTCATCGCGTCGAAGGCGTCGGCGACGGCCACGACCCGCGCCGCCTCGGGAATCTGCCCGCCCACCAGCCCATACGGGTATCCGCTGCCGTCCATGCGCTCGTGGTGGTGCAGGATCGCCGCGCGTGCCTCGCCCAGGAATCCGATGCCCCGCACGATCTCGTGTCCGTACTCGGGGTGCAGTTCGATGACGCGCCGCTCCTGCGGGGTGAGGGGCCCGTCCTTGCGCAACAGGCGGGTGGGAACGCCGAGTTTGCCGAGGTCGTGCAGGATGCCGGCGAAGCGCAGAGTCTCGGTGCGCTCCTCGTCCATGCCCAGTTCGCGCGCGATGAGCACCGAGGCACGGCCGACGCGCTCCCCGTGGCCGCGCGTGTAGCGGTCCTTGATGTCCACGGCGTGCGCGAGCGCCCGGATGGTGGCCTGGTGCGCGGTGCGTTCGCGGTGGTACTGCGCGAAGATCCAGGAGCAGATGCACATCGGCAGCAGCAGGAACAGCGCGGCGACGGGCCCGTAGGCGCTGCGCCACAGCACCGCCATCATCAGCCCGGTCACCCCGTGCACCAGGTGCGGCCCCGCCTGGCGGGCGAACTGTCCCCGCCAGGCGGTACGCGGCGAGCAGCGCTCGGCGGCGACGAGGATCCAGCCGTCCAGCGCGCCGAGGACGGCGCACATCGCGAGCGCGGCGGCCACGGCGGGCACCAGAGCGAGGGGAAAGACCGCCTGCCGTACGGAGCCGCCGAGCAGCCCGTACACATGGGAGGCCGCGAACAGGGCGAGGGCGAGCCGGGACGCCTGCCACATTCGGCGGGTGGAGGCGTGCCGTGGCTCCACCCGGCCGGCCAGCGCCCCCGGCAGCGCGCCGAGCGCCGCTGCGGAGGGCGGCAGCAGACAGGCGGCGGCCAGGAGGACGGGAAAGAAGACGGGCCGCAGCGCGGCGGCGCCACCGGGCGCCCGTCGGCCCATCAGCGGGCAGCGCGGGGCGTATTCACACACGGCGTAGAGCGCGGCGAGCGGCAGCAGCACCGCCCATTCGGTCTCTTTGTGCCCCTCCAGGGCCGGTGCGGCGCACAACGCGGCGGCGAGCGCAGCGCTGACGACGGTCGCGCGCGCCACTGCCGGCAGTTCCGCTCCCCGAGCACGCATCGTGACCCTCCTCCCCAACTCGCACAGGACGGGGAGGATATGGCGGCACGCGCACCAGGTGGCGCTGTGGCGGAACGTTCCCCCTTACGTGCCGGAAGTGCTCACACAAAGGGGTGAGGTATGACGGAAGCGGTCGCGCTCGTGCGCCCGATGTGAACTCCCGTGTCAGGCGGGGTTCTTGCCCGCCGCGGGCGACGGACCGCTCCCCTCGGCCGGAGCGGTCTCTGAGGCCGCGTCGGAGGCCTCCTGGGGGGCACCCTGGCCCTGGCGGATGACCTCGATGCGGCTCATCACCTTGGCCCGCAGGTCGGTCGGCACGTCGTCCTGCCCGCAGCAGCGCTTGACGAGCTTCTTGACCTCGCGCTCCAGACCGTACTTCTCGAAGCACGGGGAGCACTCGTCGAAGTGTTCCTTGTACTTCTCGCAGTCGCTGTCGGGCATCTCCCGGTCGAGATACTCGTAGAGGTGGTCCAGGACCTCAGAGCAGTCCGTCTCGTGCGGCTCTCCGCAACTCATGAGCCCGAGCCTTTCCGGTCTTGCGGCCCGTCTGCCACGGCACCGGCCGGGACGAGGCCGCGCTCTTGCGCGTAGCCCTCCAGCATCTCGCGGAGCTGACGCCGTCCACGGTGCAGACGCGACATCACCGTGCCGATGGGTGTCCCCATGATGTCGGCGATCTCCTTGTACGCAAAGCCCTCGACGTCGGCGAGGTAGACGGCGATGCGGAACTCCTCGGGGATCGCCTGGAGCGCTTGCTTCACGTCCGAGTCGGGCAGGTGATCGAGCGCCTGCGCCTCGGCCGAGCGCAGCCCGGTCGACATGTGCGACTCCGCGCGCGCCAGCTGCCAGTCCTCGATCTCCTCCGCGGCGCTGCGCTGGGGCTCGCGCTGCTTCTTGCGGTAGGAGTTGATGAAGGTGTTCGTGAGGATGCGGTACAGCCACGCCTTGAGGTTGGTGCCCTCGCGGAACTGGTGGAAGGACGCGTACGCCTTCGCGTAGGTCTCCTGCACCAGGTCCTCGGCATCAGCCGGGTTGCGCGTCATGCGCAACGCGGCGGAATACATCTGGTCGAGGAAGGTAAGGGCGTCCCGCTCGAAGCGCGCGCTGCGCTCCTCCACGGTCTCCGACGCCTGTGTCTCCTGCTCGGCACTTGAGCCGCCTTCGGTCCCGGTGACCGGACCCACCTCCTCCAACGTCGTGACGAATCCGAAAGAGGACCCGCTCGAATCGGAGAATAGACGACGATCCGCACCGTCCGCCGCTCGAATGCTTGAGCCCCTGGACAGCGCCATGGTGGCCCAGTCCAGGTCAGCGGCCCGCGGGCGCTGGGGGCAAGCGACAGAACCCATGGGGGCTGCTCCCTTTCCTCGTCCTTCTGTACCGGTGTACCGACACCCCGTGCAACCGTGGGCCTCCCTGTCTCATTCCCGGCCGGAGACTCCCTTCCGGTGAATGTCTCCTTGCCGGCCGAGCCACTGGGAGACGGAGCCGGTGATCACGCCCATCGCCTCGTACTCGGTCAGCTCGGCGGACTTCGGAAGGGCGAAGCCGTGGTCGGCGTACGGCACCTCCACCAGCCGCGTTCCCCCGGGAAACTCCTCGGGGCGCCCGAACGGGTCACGCCCGCCCTGCACCACCAGTACCGGAAGCCCCACCCCGGTCAGCTCGTCGGCGCGGGACTTGTCCGGCTTGCCCGGAGGATGCAGCGGAAAGGACAGCGCGAGCACCGCGTGCGCGCCCAGTTCCCCGGCCGTACGGCACGCCACCCTGGCTCCCGCGCTGCGCCCGCCCGCGACGACCGGCAGCCCAGGCCCGGCCAGCGCGGGCCACAGCGCCGTCCAGGCGGCGTCCAGGGTCTTGGGGGCGGGGGCGAGCTTCTTGCCGGCCACCCGCCAGGGCTGCTCCACCAGAGCCACGCTCACGCCTTCCGAGGGCAGCGCCGCCGCGAGGGCCCGCAGGTCACGGGCCTCGATGCCGCCGCCGGCGCCATGGCCGAGCGCCAGCACCGTGTGCGCCTTCTTCGCGTGGTGCCAGGTGATCCGGGCCTCCCCCGCCGGGGTCCCCACCACTTCCGCCGTTCCGCCTGTCTGCGCGTTCATAGGCGCATCCTGCATCCTGGCGACCGGATGCCGCACGGAAGCCCGGCGGCCGGATGCCCGCCGGAAACGCGGGTGGCCGGATGCCGGCCGGAAACCCGGCGACCGGATGGTGCACCGAAAGCGCCATGCGCTGGAAGCCGCCCTGGACGCCGCCCTAGAAGAGGGTTTCCTCCTCCGGCGCGGCCAGCTCCTTGAGCAGCTCGGGCCCGTTGTTGCGCACGTTGCTGACGTCCGTGGAAACCGGGTAGGCGCGCATCAGGCCCTCCGGCGGCGGGGCCAGCAGCTCCCGGAGGCTGCCGCTGTCGGCGTGGGCCGGGTCCAGCCAGGCGTCCCAGCGGTCCGGCGGAAGCATCAGCGGCATACGCGGATGGATGTCGGCCAAAGAGCGCGGGCCGCCCTCACCGGTCTCCCCCGCGTTGGCCAGCGGCGCGGTCTCGGCCTCGGTGGTGATCACGGAGCAGGTCGCCCACCACGCCAGGGGGTGGTCGTCGGGAAGGGTCTTGTCCCGCCAGAACTCATACAGCCCGGCCATCGCCATGACGGGGCCCGCCCCCGCCTCTTCATCCGGTGTGACGAAGTAGGGCTGCTTACGGGGGCGCTTCTTCCTGCCCTCCTGCTCCAGCTTCAGCTCGCCCTGAGCGGTGACCCACTCGTAGTAGCCGTCGGCCGGGATCAGACAGCGGCGCGCGGTGAAGGGGCGGCGGTACGCGGGCTTCTCGTGGACCGTCTCGGCCCGCGCGTTGATCATCTTCACGCCGACGTCCGGCGTCTTTGCCCAGCCCGGCACCAGCCCCCACTTGAGCACCCGCAGCTGCCGCACGGGGCGGGGGTCGTCGCTGCCCTTGACGGGCCGCTCCAGGACCGCGTGCACCTGCTTGGTCGGCGCGACGTTCCAGTCGGGCGCCAGGGCCTCCGCCGGGTCCCACTTCTCTATCTCGAAGAGCCCGACGAGATCCTCGGCCCCCCGGCTCGCTGCATACCGTCCGCACATGCTGCAAGACTGCCACGGCACGCGGGACAGGCGCCGCGCGTTGCCAGGGAAGGCACAGCTTGCCCTGGGAAGGCACAGCGAGGAAGAGAAGAGACCAGAGGAGACATGGACAACGCGAGCATCATGGATGTCTGGGACCGCGTCTTCGGCAGCCAGCCGGACCCCGACCAGTGGCTGGTGTTCGTCACCGGCCTCGTCGCGCTGCTCGCGGTGCTGCCGCACGGGGTGTGGCGGGTCTCCCGCAACGCGGTCACGATCGCTCACGAGGGCGGGCACGGGCTCATAGCCCTGGTATCCGGACGGCGCCTGGACGGCATCAGGCTGCATTCGGATACCTCAGGACTGACCGTCTCGCGCGGGAAACCGACCGGGATCGGCATGGTTTTGACCGCCGCTGCCGGATACACCGCTCCCCCGCTGCTCGGCCTGGGGGGCGCCTGGCTGCTCGCGGCGAACCACATCACGGCCCTCCTGTGGCTGGCGACGGCGCTGCTGATCGTCATGCTCGTGATGATCCGCAACGCCTACGGAGTGCTGACGGTCTTCCTCACGGGCGGGGCCTTCCTGCTGGTCTCCTGGATGACCGACTACCAGGTGCAGGCGGCCTTCGCCTACGTCGTGGTGTGGTTCCTGCTCCTGGGCGGCCTGCGCCCCGTCTTCGAGCTTCAGTCCAAGCGGCGGCGCGGCGGCGCCCCTGACTCCGACGCCGACCAGCTCGCGCGGCTGACCCACGCCCCGCCCGCCATGTGGCTCCTGCTCTTCCACGCCGTCGCGCTGCTCTCCCTCATAGGCGGGGGCCGCTGGCTGCTCGGGCTCTGAGCCGGGGAGCGCGGCCCGTCCGATGCTCCGCGCGGGGGCGTGCCGCTTTGCTCCGCGGGAGGCGTGCCGCTTCCGGAAGTCGTCCGAGAAGACGCTTCTGGCTCTTACCAGTGTCATGTTTCCCTGGTATTTCTCCACATCTGATCGAGATTCGGTCCCCACCCCAACCACTAAAGTGGCCACCATGACCGACCAGCGCACCAGTTCCGCAGACTCTCTCCTCTGGCCCGCTCCCACCGCCCCTGGCCCGGTCGACGCGACCGTCACCGTGCCGGGGTCGAAGTCGGTCACCAACCGGGGTCTGGTGCTGGCGACGCTCTCCTCGGAGCCCGGCTGGCTGCGCCGTCCGCTGCGCTCCCGCGACACCCTGCTGATGGCCGAGGCCCTGCGCACGATGGGGGTCCAGATCGAGGAGACGCTCTGCTCGGCCTCCTCCACCACCAGGGCCGAGGGCGAGCGCGCCACCGGCGAGGCGTGGCGGGTGATCCCGACTCCGCTGCGCGGCCCGGCCACCGTGGACGTCGGCAACGCCGGCACCGTCATGCGCTTTCTACCGCCCGTCGCCGCGCTGGCCGACGGCCCCGTCCGCTTCGACGGCGACCCCCGCTCCTACGAGCGGCCCCTGCACGGCGTCATCGGAGCGCTGCGCGCGCTCGGAGCCCGGGTCGAGGACGAGGGCCGCGGCGCGCTCCCGATGACGGTGCACGGCACCGGCTCACTGACCGGAGGCGCCGTGGAGATCGACGCCTCCTCCTCCAGCCAGTTCGTCAGCGCGCTGCTGCTGTCCGGGCCGCGCTTCCACCATGGCGTCGAGGTCCGTCACACCGGCCGCACCCTGCCCTCGATGCCGCACATCCGGATGACCGTCGACATGCTGCGCGCCGCCGGCGCGCAGGTGGACACCCCCGAGGACGGCGGCGAGCCGAACGTCTGGCGGGTCACCCCGGGCGCCCTGCTGGGCCGGGACCTGACCGTCGAGCCCGACCTGTCCAACGCCCAGCCCTTCCTCGCCGCCGCGCTGATCACCGGCGGCCGGGTCACCATTCCCGACTGGCCCGAGCACACCACCCAGCCGGGTGACGCGCTGCGCGAGATCTTCACGCGCATGGGCGGCTCCTGCGAGCTGGACGAGCGGGGCCTCACCTTCACCGGCGGCGGCCGGATCACCGGCATCGACGTCGATCTCGGCGACGTCGGCGAGCTGACGCCGGGCATCGCCGCCGTGGCCGCGCTCGCCGACAGCGAGTCGGTGCTGCGCGGTGTCGCCCATCTGCGGCTGCACGAGACGGACCGGCTGGCGGCGCTCGTCAAGGAGATCAACGGACTGGGCGGCGACGTCACCGAGACCGAGGACGGCCTGCGCATCCGCCCCCGTCCGCTGCACGGCGGGGTCTTCCACACCTACGACGACCACCGGCTGGCCACCGCGGGCGCCCTGCTGGGCCTGGCCGTCGAGGGCGTCGAGGTGGAGAACATCGCGACGACGGGCAAGACGCTGCCCGACTTCCCCCACCTGTGGGAGGGCATGCTCGGCTCCCCGGTCGGTGAGAGAGCCTGAGAGGGCTCGGACGATGCGCCGCTACGGCAAGCACACCGACGAGGACGACATCCGTGTCCGCCCCTCCCGCCGCGGCACCCGCCCGCGCACCCACACCCGCCCCAAGCACGAGGACGCCACCGAGGGCCTCGTCCTGACCGTCGACCGGGGCCGGCTGACGGTCCTGGTCGAGGGCCGTACGGTCACCGCGATGAAGGCCCGTGAGCTGGGCCGCAAGGGCGTGGTCGTCGGTGACAGGGTCGCGGTGGTCGGCGACCTGACCGGCGCCAGGGACACGCTGGCGCGCATCGTGCGCGTCGAGGAGCGCACCTCGGTGCTGCGCAGAACGGCGGACGACAACGACCCTTACGAGCGCATCATCGTCGCCAACGCCGACCAGCTCGCCATCGTCACGGCCCTGGCCGACCCCGAGCCGCGCCCCCGGATGATCGACCGCTGTCTGGTCGCCGCCTTCGACGCGGGCCTCGAACCGCTGCTCGTCCTCACCAAGTCCGACCTGGCCCCGGCCGGGCCGCTGCTGGAGGTCTATGCCCCGCTGGGCCTGCGCTACGTGGTCACCAGCAGGGACGAGCTGGCCGCGGGGCCGGGCACGGACGCCGTCCGCGAGCTGATGCGCAATCAGATCACTGTGTGCGTAGGGCACAGCGGAGTCGGCAAGACGACGCTGGTCAACGCGCTGGTTCCGAAGCGCCAGCGCGCCGTGGGCATCGTCAACGCCGTGACGGGGCGCGGGCGGCACACCACCACCTCGGCGCTCGCCCTTCCGCTGCCGCCCTCCGCTTCCGGCGAGGACGGCTGGGTCATCGACACTCCGGGCGTGCGCTCCTTCGGTCTGAATCACGTTCAACCGTCGCGGGTCCTCCAGGCGTTCCCCGACCTGGCGGAGGGCGCCGCCGGGTGCCCTCGCGGGTGCGGTCACCACGAGCAGGACTGTGCGCTGGACCAATGGGTCGCCGACGGCCACGCGGATCCCGCCCGTCTCCAGTCGCTGCGCCGCCTGTTGGCGACGCGCGAGAGCCGCGAAGAGGATTGATCGCTTCCGTTCGCCCGCCCCGGCATACTGTTTGCCTGCGCTTGACCCCAAAGGGAGTAACGGGAGGCTGAGCAATGGCGTGGCTGCTGGTCATCGTCGCAGGGCTGCTGGAGACGGGCTTCGCGGTGTGTCTGAAGCTCTCCCACGGCTTTACCCGTCTTTGGCCGACAGTCGCCTTCTGCGCCTTCGCGCTCGGCAGCTTCGGGCTCTTGACCCTGGCCCTGCGCCGGCTGGACGTCGGCCCCGCATATGCCGTCTGGACGGGCATCGGCGCGGCAGGCACCGCCATCTACGGAATGGTCCTGCTCGGCGATGTGGTCTCCACGCTGAAGCTGGTCTCCATCAGCCTGGTCATCATAGGCGTCATCGGCCTCCAGCTCTCCGGCAGCGCCCACTGAAGCGAACCGGACCCCGAACGCAAAAGCCGCCAGGCATCCGGGCACCCCGAGCGACTCAGCAGTGCCCGGCGGCCGGCTCCCTAACCACTCCCCAGCAACGCCCTGACGATCTCGTCGATCCGCCCGCACGGCTCCTCGTCCGGCTCCTCCCCCGGTGCGACGACGTACGACAGGGCGACCCGTAACCCCGTCTCGTAGGCCCGCTCAAGCTCTCGCTGCCCGGCCCCCGCCGCCATCGGCCCCACGCCCGTCGCGCCGTTGTGCGCGGCACCGCTCGCCGGGCCGCCGACCGGGAGCCACCCCACCTCCTCCAGCCCGGAGATCGCCCGGTGGCGCAGTAAAAGGGCGAGCCGCGCGGGCTCCCCGGCGATCCCCGGGCCGCTCCCCGGCGGCAGCGCGCTCCCCGGCGGCAGCGGCATCCGCGCGCCCCAGCATCCGGTGAGCGCCGCGTGGACGATCGGCT
Source organism: Streptomyces sp. NBC_01775 (assembly GCF_035917675.1). NCBI lineage: Bacteria > Bacillati > Actinomycetota > Actinomycetes > Kitasatosporales > Streptomycetaceae > Streptomyces > Streptomyces sp. NBC_01775. The sequence continues at coordinate 3,222,831 of NZ_CP109104.1, forward strand.
CCTCGCGGGCCGCACGCAGCATCCAGTGCGCGGCAGCCGCGCAGCAGGCCGCGGGGTCCGCGCCGTCGCGCCCCGCCTCGGCGACGGCACGCGCCGTGCCGTCCAGGAAGTCCTCTACCAGCCGGTTGACGAGCGCCGCGCCAAGGCCCTCCTTACTTCCGAACTCGTTGTAGAGGGTCTGCCGCGACACACCGGCGGCAGCGGCCACATCGACCATCCGGACCCCCGCCCAGGGCCGCGCCCTGACCGCCGCATGGGCGGCTTCCAGCAAGGTCTCGCGTGCAGTAGGCATCGTCGCCTCCCCACCCCGAAGCCCCTCAGCCCGGCGGTGCGGCACAGAATTGACGCACCGCCACAAGGTGTCAATACACCGCGCACGCGCATGGCCCTGTGGCCGGGGATAACCCCGCTCGATACTGTTCGCACATGCCGGACTACCACGATGATCTGCGTCTCGCCCACGTGCTGGCCGACGCCGCCGACGCCGCGACCATGGAGCGGTTCAAGGCTCTCGACCTCAAGGTCGAGACCAAGCCCGACATGACGCCGGTGAGCGAGGCCGACAAGGCGGCCGAGGAGCTGATCCGCACCTCGCTCCAGCGCACCCGCCCGCGGGACTCGGTCCTGGGCGAGGAGTTCGGCTCCGAGGGCCACGGCCCCCGCCGCTGGGTCATCGACCCGATCGACGGAACGAAGAACTACGTGCGCGGCGTCCCGGTGTGGGCGACGCTGATCGCGCTGACCGAGCTGGGCGAGGGCGGCGACCGCCCGGTGGTCGGCGTCGTCTCGGCGCCCGCGCTCCACCGCCGCTGGTGGGCCGCATTGGGCGGTGGCGCCTACACCGGCCGCAGCCTGACCAAGGCGACCCGCATCGGGGTCTCGCAGGTCGCGGAGGTACGGGACGCCTCGTTCGCCTACTCCTCGCTGCACGGCTGGGAGGAGCGGGGCATGCTGGGCGGCTTCATGGATCTGTCGCGGGATTGCTGGCGCACGCGCGGCTACGGCGACTTCTGGCCGTACATGATGGTCGCCGAAGGCTCCGTGGACATGTGCGCGGAGCCCGAGCTGTCGCTGTGGGACATGGCCGCGAGCGCGATCATCGTGGAGGAGGCGGGCGGCGTCTTCACCGGCCTGGACGGAAACCCGGGCCCGCACAGCGGGAACGCGGCGGCGTCCAACGGCCTGCTGCACGAGGCGATGCTCAGCTACCTGACGTCATAGGCGGCTGCCGAACGTCGCAGGCAGCCACCTGACGCCGCAGACGTCCGGCGAACGTCGCAGCGGCCACCGAACATCGAAGCGGCTGCCTTAACCCGTAAGGGGACGGCCTGAGCTCGTCAGCGCCGGCCCGGCCGGCCGCGAGGACATCCCGGGGCGTGGGGCCCTTGTTGAGGGCCCTTCCGCATGTGAACATGAGAATCCGACCGCTTGTGACGTTGTGAATTCCTTCTCGAGGAGCGGGAATTCCATCACGGAGGTGGCACCCTCATGCCCGGTCATGTCCACGAAGCGATGACCACCCTGATCCTCACCATCGGACCCGAGCACACCCTCCGCCAGGCAGCTCAGCTCATGTCGGCGCGCCGCGTGGGCGCGGCCGTCGTCCTCGACCCCGACACCAGCGGGCTCGGCATTCTCACCGAGCGCGACATCCTCAACTCACTCGGCTCGGGCCAGGACCCCGACGAGGAGCGGGCGCACGCCCACACCACCACCGACGTCGTCTTCGCCACCAGGGCCTGGACCCTGGACGCTGCGGCCGAGGCCATGACCCGCGGCGGCTTCCGACATCTGATCGTGCTCGACGAACGCGAGCCGGTGGGTGTCCTGTCGGTGCGCGACATCGTCCGGAACTGGTCGGACAGCAACATCCCGGTGGCCCCGGACGCGCCAGGGACGGTGACCGTCTGACCGTCTCGCTCACCGGCCCTCCGGTGGCGCACAACGCACCGGAGGGACCGGAGCCCCATGGCGTCCGGTCCCTCCGGGCTCGTACGGCGAGCGGTCGGTCGATCAGCCGCGAAGGGCCTGGACCGCGGCCTCCAGCCGCTTGCCGTAGTCGGGGTCCGCCTTGCGGAAGTTCTCGATCGCTCGCTGGGCGATGTCATCGCGGGAGACCGCCGCGAGGCCACCCGCGAGGTTGTCGATCAGCCTCTGCTTCTCGTCCTCCGACATCAGCCGGTAGAGGTTGCCCGCCTGTACGAAGTCGTCGTCCTCGGCGTGCGCGGGGGCGGGGTGGTCCTCGGTGGTGCCGCTGACAGCGAGGGGCTGCCAGCTCGCACGGCCGGTCTCGGCCGGGCCGCCGAAGCTGTTCGGCTCGTAGTTCTTCGCACCGCCGTGGCGGCCGTCGTACATGACACCGTCCCGGCCGTAGGTGCGGGCCACGGTCGCCTTCGGCTCGTTCACCGGCAGCAGGTCGGCGTTGATGCCGACGCGGTAGCGGTGCGCGTCACCGTAGGCGAAGAGGCGGCCCTGGAGCATCTTGTCCGGGGAGGGACCGATGCCCGGCACGAAGTGGTGCGGCGAGAAGATCGACTGCTCGGTCTCGGCGAAGATGTTCCGCGGGTTGCGGTTCAACTCCAGCTTGCCGATCTCGATCGTCGGGTAGTCCGCGTGCGGCCAGACCTTGGTCAGGTCGAACGGGTTGAAGCGGTAGTTCGCCGCCTCCGCCGCGGGCATGACCTGCACAGACACGGTCCAGGTCGGGAAGTCGCCCTGCTCGATGGACTCCCGCAGGTCACGCTGGTGGCTGTCGGGGTCCTTGCCGGCCAGCGTGTCGGCCTCGTCGGCGGTGAGGGTCTTGATGCCCTGGTCGGTCTTGAAGTGGTACTTGACCCAGAAGACCTCGCCGGCCTCGTTCGTCCACTGGAAGGTGTGCGAGCCGAAGCCGTCCATGTGGCGGTAGGACGCGGGGATGCCGCGGTCGCCGTGCAGCCAGGTCACCTGGTGCGTCGACTCGGGCGACAGGCCCCAGAAGTCCCACACGTTGTCCGGCTCCTGCGAGCCGGTGTACGGGTCGCGCTTCTGGGTGTGGATGAAGTCGGGGAACTTGATGGCGTCCTTGATGAAGAACACCGGGGTGTTGTTCCCCACCAGGTCGTAGTTGCCCTCTTCGGTGTAGAACTTCAAGGCGAAGCCGCGGGGGTCGCGCACCGCGTCGGCCGCGCCCAGGTTCCCCGCCACCGTCGAGAAGCGCAGGAAGACCTCGGTCTCCTTGCCGATCTCGGACAGGAACTTCGCCCTGGTGTACTTCGTCACGTCCGCGGTGACCGTGAATTTGCCGTACGCACCCGCGCCCCGGGCGTGCACGATGCGCTCCGGGATCCGCTCGCGGTTGAAGTGCGCGAGCTTCTCCAGGAGGTGCTGGTCCTGCACAAGCACCGGGCCACCGGCTCCGGCCGTCTGGCTGTTCTGGTTGTCCGCGACCGGAGCGCCGGCTTCCGTCGTCATCGGACCGGTTGTCTCGTCCTGCACGGTCACGTGTGCCTCCTGTGCCTCAAAGCTGTTCTTGGCCAACCCTTCGCCACCCTACATTGGACATTGTCTAAGTCAAGATGAAGCCGAAACCCGTACCGATTCTGCCCATGGACATGGCGCTGCTAGTCTGGATTCATGAGTGACCTGCTGGAACGGCTCCGTGATCGCGGCTGGCGCCTCACCGCGCAGCGGCGAGTCGTCGCCGAGGTACTCGACGGCGACCATGTGCACTACACCGCCGACGAGGTCCACGCCCGCGCGACCGAGCGCCTCCCGGAGATCGCCCGTGCGACGGTCTACAACACGCTCAGCGAGCTGGTCGCCATCGGCGAAGTCCTCGAAGTGAGCACCGACGGCCGCGCGAAACGCTACGACCCGAACGCGCGCCACACCCACCAGCACCTGGTCTGCTCCCACTGCGGGACGATCCGCGACGTCCACCCCACGGGTGACCCGCTGGCCGCCCTCCCGGAGGCCGAGCGCTACGGCTTCGCCATCGCGGACGCCACCGTCACCTACCGCGGCACCTGCCCGAACTGCGCCGGGTCCTAGCCCCCCTCCCGGCGCCCCGGCGGTCGCCCGCCCGCACGACCCTCACGGCCCGCACCCGCACGGTGCGGGCCGTTCGCGTTCCCGCACGACCCTTGCTGGAATCTGACGGCCCGTCATATCGTCGAGAACGCACCGCTTCCCCCAGACATGACGGGGAGTCACCATGCCCAAAATCCGCGCCAGCGGCCTCACCCGCACCTTCGGGCGGGGCTCCCACCTCCTCACCGCACTGGGCCCGGTCGAACTAGAAGTCGCCAGGGGCGAGTTCGTCTGCGTCGTCGGACCCTCCGGCTGCGGCAAGTCCACCCTCCTGCGCATCGCGGCCGGCCTGCTGCGCCCCTCGGCGGGCGAGCTGGAACTGCGCACCGACGCCCGCCACCCCGCCGCCATGATCTTCCAGGACTACGGCATCTACGGCTGGAAGACCGTCCTGGCCAACGTCCGCTTCGGCCTCGACGTCCAGCGCGTCCCCCGCAAGGAGGCCGACACACGCGCCCGGGAGTGGCTGGGCAGGATGGGTCTGGCCGAATTCGAGGGCGCCTACCCCGCCGCGCTCTCCGGCGGCATGCGGCAGCGCGTGGCCATCGCCCGCGCCCTCGCCGTGGAACCGGAGATCCTCCTGATGGACGAGCCCTTCGCGGCCCTGGACGCCCAGCTGCGCACCATCCTCCAGGACGAGCTGCTCGCCCTCACCCAGGCCACCAGCACCACCACCTTGTTCATCACCCACAGCCTCGAAGAGGCCCTCGTGCTCGGGGACCGCGTCCTGGTGATGTCCGCCGGACCCGGCCGGATCATCGCCGAACGCCGACCCCCCTTCGGCCGCCCCCGCACGGGCGAGGTCCGCTCGGATCCGGGCTTCACCGCCCTCAAGGACGAGCTGTGGGAGCTGCTGCGGTACGAGGTCAGGCAAGCCGGGCAGACCGCTCGGCCGGGGCAGCAGGCGGCCCTCGCATGAGCACCCTGGAGAAGCCCGCGTCCGAAGAGGGCCGCCTCATACGCAGGCCAGGGCCCCGCGAGACCCGCCCGGAGTCCGCACACCGGCGCCGTCGCGCCCTGGAGCTGTCGCTGGCCGTGGCCGTGCCCGTCGTCCTCGTCCTGCTGTGGCAGCTGGCCGCCACCCAGGAGTGGATCGACGAGCGCGTCTATCCCGCGCCGTCCGCCATCCTGTCCGACGGCTGGGAGCGCGCCGTGGAGGGCGAGCTGTGGCCGGACGTGTGGGCCACCCTCAAGCGGGTGCTCGCCGGATACGCCATCGGCACCGTTTCCGGCTATCTGCTGGGCCTGCTGATGGGCGCGCTCCCGCTGGTGCGGGCCGCGCTGGAGCCGATGATGGACGCGCTCTACGTCGTGCCGAAGCTGGCGCTGCTGCCCATCTTCTTGAACATGTTCGGACTGGGCGAGGGCCCGCAGATCGCGCTGGTCGCCGCCACGGTGTTCTTCTTCGTCTGGATCTCCACCATGGCCGCCGTGCTGGCGGTGCCCGAGGGCCACAGGGACGCGGGAGCGGTCTTCGGCGCCGGCCACTGGCAGATGTTCCGGCACGTGCTCCTGCCGGCCTCGCTGCCGTCCGTGCTGGTCGGGGCCCGCATCGCCGCGGGTGTCGCGGTGCTGGTGATCGTCGCCTCGGAGTCCATCGCCGCCTCCGACGGCCTGGGCCACCTGATCTTCGACTCCCGTGCGCTCTTCCAGAACGACGTGATGTTCGTGGGCATCGTCTGCGTCGCCGTCCTGGGCGTGATCTTCTCCGAGCTCGTACGGATCGCCGGGCGCGTGCTGACTCCCTGGGCGCCCCGCGACCGGGGCCGGGGCCAGTCCTGACCACTCACCGGAGGTTCCCTTGCGCACCCCTGCCTTCGCCCGGACCGCCCGCCCGGCCCCGCTGCCCACCCTGGTCCTGACCGTGACGCTCTCCCTCGCCCTGGCGCTGACCGGATGCTCGGCCCAGCAGAGCAAGGCGGTCAACACCGCCGGCCGCACCATAAAGCCTGTGCCTGGCTGCGGCGAGAAGTCATGGACCGACCCGGCCCAGCTCGGCGGCGACCGCTCCCCCGCCCGCTGCGACAAGGGCGCACCCGCACCCGAGCGCCTGAAGAAACCCCGCAAGCTCACCATCGCCACCGGCACTCTGACGGCCGAGTACGTCGCTCCCCTCCAGATCGCCATCCGGAAGGGGGAGTTCAAGAAGGAGGGCCTGGACGTCGAGCTGAAGGTCCTGCCCACCCCCGAGGCGCTCCCGCTGCTCGCGAAGGGCGAGATCGACGCGCTGTGGGCCGCCCCCGAGGCGGCCGTCATCAACGGCATCAACGGAGGCTTCGACATCCGCTGGGTCGCGGGCAACTTCTCCCCCGACCCGTCTTCCAAGAGCGGCCTGTGGACCAGGGTGCGCAAGGGAGAGAAACCTACGTCGGTGCGACTGGCCGACCGAAAGATCGGCACGCTGATCGGCAAGGGGTCGGTGATCTCGTACCCCATGGACAAGATCATCGCGGCGCACGGCGCCGAAATGAAGTCGATGTCCTTCCAGCAGCTCGGCTCCTCGGACGTCCTCAGCGCCTTCACCAGCGGCGGCGTGGACGCCGCCTGGCTGCTCGACCCGGTGTGGCGCAGGGTCGACGGCGACAAGCGCTACGCGTTCCTGGGCGGACAGCCCGTCGGGGAGCCGCTGGGCGGGGCGCTGTTCGGTCCCAACCTGCTGAGCGACGACGTGGACGCGGGTGTGGCCCTGCTGCGCGGCTACATCCGCACCATCAACACCTACTTCCCCGGCGACTACAAGAAGAGCGCGCCCTTCGTGTCCCAGCTGGCCAAGGTGCTCAAACTGGACGCCAAAGTGATCAAATCCGTTCCCTCGCTCCGGATGGACTGGGAAATACGCAAGGGAACAACCGACCGGCTACAGAAGTCGTACCGCGACGCCGGAGTCACCGAGGGCAAAGCACTACCGGAGGAACGACTGGTCGACCGCAAGCTGTACGCGGAAGCGGTGGGCCACAAATCCTGACCGCATGGCGAAGGCCCCGGATCCGAGGATCCGGGGCCTTCGCCTTCAGTAGCGGGGACAGGATTTGAACCTGCGACCTCTGGGTTATGAGCCCAGCGAGCTACCGAGCTGCTCCACCCCGCGCCGTTGTGTTCACAACTCTAACCCGCCCCATCGACCTGTGCAAATCGAGCCCCGAAGGCCGCACTGGCCCCCGCGCAAAGGCGCCTCGACGGGCTCCCAGGCCGGGACAGCCCCGCCCGGGGCCCCGTCCCCGCTCGGAACGGGGCCCGGAGGCCACGCGGCGCGCGGCCTCCCCCGGGTCGTGTCTTCAAAGTCCCGTCCGCCCGGCGGGCGGGCGGGACTTTGAAGACACTCCCTAGGCGGTCAGCTCGGCCCGGAGGGCGTCGCGGAGCTTGGCGGCGCGTTCGGCCACCTCCACGGGCCCCAGCTCCACCGCGCGGGCGCACCAGAACTGCCCTTCGGACAGCTCGCCGCCCCGCGCGCTGATCAGCGCCAGCCGCAGCGCGGCCCTGCCGTGCCCGGCCTCCGCCGCCCGGGTCCACCACTGCACGGCCTCCGGCTCGCTGCCCTCGCGGGCCAGCAGCAGGCCGAGGTTGAACGCGCCGTTCGGGCTGCCCGCCTCCGCCGCCGCGCGGTACCAGCGCGCCGCGTCGACGACCTCCCCGCGTGCCGCCGCGCACATGCCCAGGCGCACCTGGGCCCTGCGGTGGCCGCGCTCGGCAGCGCGTTCATACCACTCCTCGTACTCGGGCCTGTTCGCGCTGTCGGCCGCGCCCAGCCGGTGGGCCGAACCCAGCTCGCCCCTGCGGGCGCCGCCCCGGGTGACGCGCTCCAGCAGCGCGCCGAGGCGGAAGGCGCCCTCGACGCTGCCGCCGCCCGCCGCGCACCGCAGGTGTCGCTCGGCGGTGTGCAGCTCACCCTCGCGCAGCAGCGCTATACCCACCTGGAGCGCGGCCTCGGTGTGCCCGGAGGCCGCGGCGCGCTCGTACCAGGCGCGCGCCGTACGCTCCTTGCCGCGGCCCGCGTGCAGGATGCCGAGGTTGAACGCCGCGTCGACGCTGCCCGCCTCCGCAGCCTTGGAGAACCACGGCTCGGCGCCCTCCGCGTCTCCCCGCTGGAGCAGGAGGACGGCGAGCGCGTTGGCGGCCTCCGTGTGCCCCGCGTAGGCGGCACGGCGGTACCACTGCTCGGCCTGTGCGGTACGGCCTTGGGCCGCGCACAGCAGACCGAGGTTGAAGGCGCCGTTGTCGCTGCCCGCGTCGAGCGCCACTCGGTACCAGCGCTCGGCCGCCTGCCGCTCACCGCGGTCGGCGTGCAGTGCGCCCAGCGCGTTGGCGGCGTTCCCGTCGCCGTCCTCGGCCGCGCGGCGCCACCACACGGCGGCGCTCTCCTCGTCGCCCGCGTCGCGCAGCAGGAACCCGAGCGCGCAGGCGGCCCGCGCCTCCCCGTCCTTCGCGGAGGTCAGGTACCAGCGGCCGGCCTCCTTCAGCTCGCCCCGGCGCTCCAGGATGGCTCCGAGCCGCAGTGCGGCCCGGCGGTGGCCACGCGCGGCGGCCTGCCGGTACCAGCGCTCGGCCTCCTCCTCGGCCGCGCGTCGCTCCACGGCGCCGCTGTCCCCCTTGGCGGCGGCCCGCTCGGCGCTGGTGGTCACCAGTTGCGCGACGCGGTAGGCGGCCTCCCTGTGCCCGCACTCGGCGGCGGCGCGGAACCATTCCTCCGCTCCCGCCTCCCCCCGGTGTTCGAGCAGGTCGGCGAGCGCGTAGGCGCCCAGCGGGTGCCCGGACTCGGCGGACTGCCGAAGCCAGTAGTGCGCGGCCGGCTCGTCGCCCCGCTCCCTGTGGTGCCTGCCGAGCGCGTGCGCGGCGGCTGCGGAGCCGGCGACGGCGGCAGTCCGCCACCATCCGGCGGCCTCTTCCGCGTACCCCCTCTGGTGCAGCAGGACGCCGAGGTTGTTGGCGGCGGCGCGGTCTCCCGCCGCCGTGGCGGCGCGCAGATGCGGCTCGGCGCCGTCCAGGTCCCCCCGGCGCAGCAGTTGAGCGCCCAGGACGCTGGCTGCGGTCGACTTCTCGTCGGTCGCGGCGTGCACACCGGTCTCGGTGTCTGCCGCGGTTCGCGGCGTATCAGCTTCCTCGGCGTATTCCTCCACACTCAGGCTCGGACCGGGACGCACCGGGCCCTTCAGCCTTGACTTGTCCCCCATAAGCTCCATCGTCGCACCACCTGCAACCCGCGTACACCTGGTATACCGCAGCCAGTGAGGTCACTTCAGCGGTTTGTCGACTTCCCGACGAAGAGATACCCCAAACGCGAACGTCCATGCAAACCCCGGCACAAGCGAAGAGGCCCGGAGTCTGTTGACTCCGGGCCTCGTTCGATTCAAGTAGCGGGGACAGGATTTGAACCTGCGACCTCTGGGTTATGAGCCCAGCGAGCTACCGAGCTGCTCCACCCCGCGCCGTTGTGTTCACAACTCTACACCACGATCCGGGCGGCTCTCACCACGGTTTCCCTGCTCGGAGCCCAGGGACAAAACGAACGGGCGACACGGGCGGTCAACTCGACCGTCCATGCCGCCCGTTCGGGGGCCTTCACAGGCCCGGGGCTGCCACCAGGGCTATCCGTTCTTGCCGGATCCGCCCTTGTCGGCCTCGGACGCGTCCTTCAGCGCCTCCTCCAGGGCCTTCTGCTGCTTGCCGTACTCCTGCCAGTCGCCCTTCTCCAGAGCCTTCTGACCGGCGTCGTACGCGGCCTGGGCGTCCTTGAGCGACTCATCGACCGAGGCGTTGGGCGGGTTCTTCTCCTTCTCCCCGTCCTCGCCCGGGCCCGTTCTCTCGCCGCTGTCGCCGGCTCTGCCCTTGGTGTCGAAGACCTTGTCCAACGCCTTATCGAGACTGTTCTCGAAGGCGATCTGCTCGCCGTAGGTGACCAGAACCTTCCGCATCCGCGGGTAGTTGGTGCCGGCACCGCGGACGTAGACCGGCTCCACATACAGGAGGCCGCCCTCTAGTGGCACGGTCAGCAGATTGCCGTACTCGATCTCCGAGTCCCCCCGTTTGAGGAGGTTGATCGACTCGGCGATCTCCGGATCCGAGTTGAACTTGCTCTGCACCTGCGAGGGTCCGGAGACCGTCGTATTGGGTGGCAGTCTCAGCATTCTGATCTTGCCGTACTGGTCACTTCTCGCGTCGGCGTCGATGGCCATGAAGGCCCCGAGGGTCTCGCGTTTGTTCGGGTTGAAGGTCGTCGTCAGCTGGAAGCGCTGCGCCTTCTGACCCGGCATCTTCATGCTCAGGTAGTACGGCGGGACCGCGTTGCCCTTGTGCGTCGGGTCGTCCGGGATCTGCCAGCGCTCACTGCCGCTGTAGAACTGCGACGGCGAGGTCACGTGGTAGGTCTGGAGCAGGTCGCGCTGCACCTTGAACAGATCCTGCGGGTAGCGCAGGTGATCCATCAGGTCGTCGCTGATCGCGGTCTTGGGCTTGACCGTGTGCGGGAACGCCTTCATCCACGTCTTCAGCACCGGGTCCTTCTTGTCCCACTGGTACATGTCGACGTCGCCGGTGTAGGCGTCCACCGTCGCCTTGACGGAGTTGCGGATGTAGTTGACGCGGTTCTGCTGCGCCACCACCGCTCGCTGGCCGTCGGTCAGCGAGTCCGCCGTGGTGTCACCCAGGGTGGTGCGCGAGGAGTACGGATAGCCGTTCGAGGTGGTGTACGCGTCGACGATCCACTTGATGCGGCCGTCGACCACCGCCGGGTACGGGTCGCCGTCGATGGTCAGCCAAGGGGCGACCGCCTCGACGCGCTCCTTGGGCGTGCGGTTGTACAGAACCCGCGAGCCCTTGCCGATGGCCCCCGAGTAGAGGATCTGGGGCTCGTTGAAGTTCACCGCGTAGGCGGCGCGGTTGACCGGGTTGGAGAGGTTGACGCCGCTCTTGCCCTTGTAGGTGTACGTCTTCTCGCCCTCGTCGTCGGCGTAGTCCAGCTCCCTTTGGGGGCCGCCGACGATGGAGTACTGCGTGGTCTTCTCGCCGTAGTAGACACGGCCCTCGTACTTGCCCTTGTCGCCCTTGGGCGGCAGGTCCTTCTCGGTGAAGTCCGGGGAGCCGTCCTTGTCGACCGCGGTGCCCTTGGCGGCGACCATGCCGTAGCCGTGGGTGTACTTGAAGTGCTCGTTGATCCAGTTCTTCTCCGGGATGCCGTTGGTGTTGATCTCCCGGAGACCGACGACGGTGTCCTGCTCCTTGCCGTCCTTCTTGTACCGGTCCACATCCAGCGTCGCGGGGAACTGGTAATACCCGCGCACCTGCTGCTTTTGCTGGAAGGTCGGCGAGACCACGTTCGGGTCCAGCAGGCGCATGCTCGCGGTCGTGTCGGCCGCGTCGCGCAGCTTCTGGTTGCCGGCTTTGCTCGTCCCCGTGTAGTCGCGCACATTGGAGTCGTCGATGTCGTACGCGTCGCGCGTGGCCTCGATGTTCTTCTTGATGTACGGCGCTTCCTTGGCCTGCTCGTTCGGCTGGACCTGGAACTTCTGCACGATCGCGGGGTAGAGCCCCCCGATGAGGATCGCGGACAGGACCATCAGCCCGAAGCCGATCACCGGAAGCTGCCAGGTGCGCCGCCAGATGGTGGCGAAGAACAGCAGCGCGCAGATGATGGCGATGATGAACAGGATCGTCTTCGCCGGCAGATAGGCGTTGGCGTCGACGTACTTCAGGCCCGTCCAGTTGTCCGTCGCCTTGAAGTCGCCGGATTTGACCGCCAGTCCGTATCTGTCCAGCCAGTAGGCCACGGCCTTCAGCGCGACGAAGACGCCGAGCAGGACCGACAGATGGCCGGTGGCCTGCGCCGTCGCGCGCGCGCCCGGTGTGGTGACGCGCAGCCCGCCGTAGAGGTAGTGCACCAGCGCGGCTGCCAGCAGCGAGAGCACCGCCGCCGCGAAGCCGAAGCTCAGCAGGAAGCGGTAGAAGGGCAGGTCGAAGGCGTAGAAGGAGACGTCCTTGTGGAACTGCGGGTCCTTGGTCCCGAACGGGACGCCGTTGACCCACATCAGCCAGGTGCGCCACTGGCCGGCCGCCGAGGCGCCGGAGATCAGCCCGACAAGAGCGGTGATGGCCAGCAGCACCCACTTCTTGTACGGCGCTAGGCCCATGCGGTAGCGGTCGAGGCTCTGCTGCTCCAGCGACATCGCGCTGAGCGGCGGGCGCAGCCGGTGGGCCAGCCAGATGTTGAAGCCCACGGCCCCAGCCATCAACAGACCGAACACGGCGAACAGACCGACCTTGGTCCACAGGGTCTTGGTGAAGACCGAGCTGTAGGCCACCGAGCGGTACCACAGCCAGTCCGTCCAGAACCCGGCGAACATGACAAAGAGCATCGCCAGAACGGCCAGCACGCCCGCTGTCATCAACAGCGTCCGGGCACGCCGGGATGGCCGGCCCACTCTGATCCGTGGCCCGGAGGGACCCCCTGAGCCCCGGTCCGGCATCTGGAAAGCCAAGGTGCGCACCTCGAAGATTCGCAGTTTATGAAGCGATGAAGCTGGGCCCGCATCGTAAGGCCCACCTAGGCAACTTACTCAAGCTTTACTCAGTTCCCGTTTCCGGGGTCGAAGGCTGCACGATATGGACATGAACAACCTCCCCTCTGATGGCACACCACTCGCCTCCGGCCCGCTGACCCGCGCGGTGCTGGAGATCGACGAGTACACCTCCGGGCTCGGCTGGGACCAGCCCGCACGACTCTTCGCCCTGGTGAACACCGCGCGACTGCGGGCCCAGGAACCGGGCCTCGCGGGGCAGCTGGGACTGACCGGCGACGAAGCACCGGACGGCGCGGGCGCCTCGTCCCTGACCCCCGTGGAGCAGGACGAGGTCCCGGCGGGCACGCCCTTGGACGAGTTCCTGGGGAGGATCGCGTGGCCGGGAACGGTCGACGGCTGTGCGATCACCGTGGAGCGGCTGATGCTGCCGCCGTCGGCCGAATCGGCCGTCCCCGATGACCTGGACGAGGGCCAGCTCGCCAAGTGGGTCGCCGAGCATCCGGAGCGCCGCGAGGTCCGGATGACCGTCGCCGTGCTGCGGAACGGCGAGCGCGAATCGGCGCTGCGGCTGCGCGAGAAGGACACCTCCACCGAGGTGCTGACGGGGGCCGACCTCGTACCTGGGCTCGCGGAGGCGCTGACGGCCACCTTCGAGGAGTAACCCCGGACGATCGCCGGGAGCGGCACCGGAGGCGGTGCCGCGCCTGGCAGCTCGTCGGGTCAGCCCGGCTTGCACTGGGTGAGCTGGCCCGTCTTGCCGCTGCGGATCTTCTTCAGCGAGTCCAGCGCGTTGTGTATCGAGCTGGTCTTCACCAGGGTCAGACCGTCGGGCTTGTCCTTGGCCGCCGAGGGACAGTTGCCCGCGGGGGTCAGGAAGAACTTCGCGCCCTTGGCCCGCGCGGCGACCGTCTTCATCTGGATGCCGCCGATCTCGCCGACCTTGCCCTTGTCGTCTATCGTGCCGGTCCCCGCGACGAACTTCCCGCCCGTCAGGTTGCCCAGAGTGAGCTTGTCGACGATGCCCAGGGCGAACATCAGTCCGGCGCTGGGGCCGCCGATGTCGGCGAGCTTGATATCGATCTCGAACGGGAAGGAGTGGCCGATCCCGGGCTGGATACCGACCACGGCCCGCCCGTCGTCCTTGGCCTTCTCCGTGGCGAGCGTGACCTTCTTGGCGTCCTTGGGAGAGGGCTTCTCGCCCTTCTTCTGGGAGGCGGCCACCTTCGCGGCGGGGACCACGGTGAAGGTCGTCTTCTGCCCGGGCTTGTGCTGCGTCACCACCTCGGCCACGCTCTCCGGCTTGCCCACCGGCTTGCCGTCCACCGCTGTGATGACGTCGCCCGCGTGCAGCCTCTTCTCGGACGGGCCGCCCTTGAGGACGGAGCTGACCAGCACATGGGAACTGACCGGAGTCCTCAGCTCCTTGAGGGCCGCGACCTTGGCGCTCTCCTGGGAGGCGCTGAACTCTTCCGCGTTCTCCTGATCGACCTGCTGGGCCGACTTGTTGTCCGGATAGAGCGTCGAATGCGGGACGACCACACCGTCGTGACGCAGCCAGCCGGATACCGCCTCGACGAGGTTCATCCGGTATTCCGAGCCGGTGACGCGGACCGTCGTCATGTTCAGGTGGCCGGAGGCGCCGTACTGCTTGGGCTCGCCCTTGTGGCCCGGCTCGTCCTTGATGTTCAGCACCGGATCGCCGTCGTGCTTGCCCAGCGTGTTCACCGTCGGGCCCGGTGACATCTCGGAATAGGGCACCTTGATGAGCACCCCGGCACAGAGCAGCGCTATGAGCAGCAGTGTGGATGCGAGCAGGGTCGCGGTGCGGCGAGGCATGGCACGACAGTACGGGACGGGTCTGTCAGTCGCCCGCCCGGGCCGCTTCCTCCGCGTCCGCGTGGACCCCCGCTCGGGCAGGGGTCAAAACTTCCTCGCCGGAGCGCTCCATGGCAGCACGGAAACGCTCGTACCCGGCGACGCCCGCGGCGTCCGGCGTGGTGGTGCGGCGGCGACCCGCCCAACTTCCCCACAGGCTCGCGACGACAACGGCGGCAACCGGAATCAGCAGCCAGGCAAGAGCCGCCATCGAGACCTCCCGACCCCTCGTACGCGCATCCCATCGATCCGGCTGGTAGACCGGCCGATGAGCAGATTAACCGTCTCAGGCTCAACGGTCGGCGCCAGGGCCCGGTTACGCAACCGGAATCAAGCCCACCGCTCTGCGCCGTCGCAATACGGCAATCGGGTCCCCCGTCGGCGGACTCTTACACTCCGGATGCCTGGTCTCCGGATGCCTGGTCTCTCCGGGCGCGCTGGATGCCCGGAGCCCTGGGCTCTCGGGCACTCCGCGCGGGTGGGCGTCCTCAGACGCCCACCCACTCCTCGGTGCCGTCGGAGAAGGTCTGGTGCTTCCAGATCGGGACCTGGTGCTTGAGGTCGTCGATCAGCTTGCGGCAGGCGTCGAACGCCTCGGCACGGTGCGGGCAGGACACGGCCACGACCACGGCCAGATCCCCCACTTCGAGGTCCCCGACGCGGTGCACCGCTGCCAAAGCCCGCACCGGATGGTCGGCGGCGACCTTCTCGGCCACCTTCCGCAGCTCCTGCCGCGCGCTGGGGTGCGAGGAGTACCCCAGACGGGCGACATCGGTGCCACCGTCGTGATCACGCACCGTGCCCACGAAGAGCGCCGTCCCGCCCGCCGCGTCGTCGCCGACAGCGGCGAAGACCTCATCCACGGAAAGCGGCGTCTCGCGGACGTCCAGCAGCCGGATGGGGTCCTGCGCGGCGCGCTCTCCCGGGTGGTCGGGGCGCCCTGCGGCGTCGTCCGTGTGTGACATGGCGGTCATGCTGCCCTACCTGCCCGGATTCCGGAACACTTCACAGACCGCGCCGCTTGCGCGCCCTGCGGACGAGGGCCGCCGTGCCCAGCAGCGCCACGGTCGCGCCCGCCGCCCCCGCCGCCGTCGCCGCTTCCGTGCGGCCCAGCCGCCGGCCGGCGACCGTGTGCCTGCCGGAGACCTCTTCCAGCAGTTCGGCGAGGACCTCCTCGTTCGTCCAGTGGGGACGCCATCCGGCGTCGTGCAGTCTGCTGCCGCTGACCACCCACGGGTACATCGTGTACGCGAGGTCGCCGGCGGGGGACGGGGTCAGGCCGAGGCGGTGCAGCCGGGAGGCGGCGCCCAGAGCGACGCTGGAGGGAAGCTCCATCCTCCGGATACCGCTCAGCTCCTCCACCTCCTCCTGCTCCAGCCAGCCGTCGCAGCCCACCGCCAGCTCCCCGTCGACCTTCTCCAGCGCGGCGTACTCCAGCGCCGTGACCAGGTCCTCCACATGGCAGAACTGCCAGCACGGGCGGGAGTCGGCGACCACCAGCAGGCGCGGTGACTCGAAGTAGCGGGTCAGTGCCGTGTCCGTGCCGGCACCCACGAGCACGGCGGGCCGCAGGACGGTGACGTTCAGCCCCGGGTGCGCCCTGGGCGCGCGGTGGGCCAGCCGCTCGATCTCCAGCAGGTCGCCGACGCCCGTCGCGTCCGCCGTCGCCCGCAGCTCGGCGTCCTCGGCCAGCGGTACATCGTTGTCCTGGAGCGCCCCGTAGACCATGGCCGAGGTGCACAGCACCACCCGCCGTACCCCGGCCGCAGCCGCGGCGGTCAGCACCGTCTGGGTGCCGCGCACGTTGTAGGCGGTGCGGGCCGCCGGATCGGTCTCCAGGTCGAGGTCGAGTGCGAGGTGCACCACGACGTCCACCGGGTCGCCGTCGCCGCGCAGCCGGTCGGCGATGGCCGGGTCGCGGACGTCCAGCGTGTGCCACTGGGCCTCGCTGATCTCGCCGCGGCGCTCGTCGAGAGCGATGACCTGCTTGATCTCCTCGGAGGCCGCGAGCCGCTCGGTGAGCAGCGCGCCGACGCCCGAGGCGGCGCCGGTGACGGCGACGGTGGGGGTTCGCGCTGCGCGAACGTGTGACTCGGAGGAACTCACCGGGCGTCTCCAGTGGTTGTTTCTGGTACGAGGTGCGCAGGCTCCATCCTGCCTGACTGGTGTCTAGGCTGGAGGCAGAGCCCGCAGATCGCCCCAGGACAATCCACATCGTCCAGGGACCGACCAGACCGTCCGACGAGACAGAGCCGAGGAAACCGTGAGTGACACCCCATTCGGATTCGGCGTACCTCCTGAGGAGCCCGAGGACGGGGACGACGGCAAGAACAAGCAGGGCGGCGAGCAGCCGAACCCCTTCGGTTTCGGCGGCGGAAAGGGCTCCGGCCCCGCCGACAACCCCCTGGCCGCGATGTTCGGGTCACTGGGCGGCGGACAGGGCCAGCTCGACCCGAGCGACCTGGGAGCCGCCTTCCAGAAGCTCGGCCAGATGCTCTCCTACGAGGGCGGCCCGGTGAACTGGGAGATGGCCAAGGACATCGCGCGGCAGACCGTCGCCGCGGGTGCACAGGACGGCTCCAAGGACGCCTCCGTCGGCCCGACCGAGCGGGCGGCCGTCGAGGAGGCCGTACGCTTGGCCGACCTGTGGCTGGACGGCGTGACATCGCTGCCCTCCGGCTCGGGAACGGCCGTGGCGTGGAGCCGCGCCGAGTGGGTCGAGGCGACGCTTCCGGTCTGGAAGGACCTGGTCGACCCGGTCGCCGAACGCGTGGGCGCCGCCATGGGCAGCGTCCTCCCCGAGGAGATGCAGGCCATGGCGGGCCCGCTGCTCGGGATGATGCGCTCCATGGGCGGCGCGATGTTCGGCACCCAGATCGGGCAGGCCGTGGGTGTGCTCGCCGGTGAGGTCGTGGGCTCGACCGACATCGGCCTGCCCCTGGGCCCCGCCGGCAAGGCCGCTCTGCTGCCGCGCAACATCGAGGCGCTGGGCACCGGCCTGGGCGTTCCCCTGGAGGAGGTACGGCTCTACCTCGCGCTCCGGGAGGCGGCACACCAGCGGCTCTTCGCACACGTCCCGTGGCTGCGCTCACACCTGTTCGGCGCCGTCGAAGGATACGCACGCGGCATCAAGGTCGACACGGCCAAGCTGGAAGACGTGGTCGGCCAGATCGACCCGCAGCACCCCGAAGAGCTCCAGGAAGCCCTTCAGCAGGGCATGTTCCAGCCCGAGGACACCCCCGAGCAGAAGGCCGCACTCGCCCGTCTGGAGACCGCGCTGGCCCTGGTCGAGGGCTGGGTGGACGCGGTCGTGCACGCGGCGGCAGAGCCGCATCTGCCCTCCGCCTCCGCGCTGCGCGAGACCCTGCGCCGCAGGCGCGCCTCCGGAGGCCCCGCCGAGCAGACCTTCGCGACACTGATCGGCCTGGAGCTGCGCCCCAGGCGGCTGCGCGACGCCGCCCGGCTGTGGGCCTCCCTGGCTGAAGCACGCGGCGCCGAGGGACGCGACGGGCTCTGGGAACACCCGGACATGCTGCCGACGGCAGCCGACCTGGACGACCCGGACGGCTTCGTGCACCGAGAGCAGCCGGACTTCTCCGAGCTGGACCGGATGCTGGGCGACGCGGCAGCCCAGAGCGGGGACGCGGCGTCGGAGCGCGGCGAGAAGAGCGGCTCCGAGGGCGGCTCCGAGGAGAGCTCCAAGGGCGGGGAGAGCGGCCCGAAGCTGGACAAGTCGCCTGACGACGAGACCGGCGACGAGGGCGAAGGCAAGAAGTGAACGCTCCTTCGAGCACGGGCCCGGAAGGGGAGCCGACCGGCCTCCGTGCGGATGCCGCGCGTGTGCTGGGCGCGTGGTCCGCTGCCGGGGACGACCCGGCACAGGAGCAGCTGAGGCAGGACTACTTGCGCCATATCGACGAGCATCCGGACGCCATGTGGAAGGCGTGCTCCCAGGGGCACGTCACCGCAAGCGCCCTGGTCGTCGACCCGGATGGCGAAAGGGTGCTGCTGACGCTCCACCGCAAGCTCGGCATGTGGCTCCAGATGGGCGGCCACTGCGAGCCGCAGGACGCCACGCTGGCCGGGGCGGCGCTCCGGGAGGCCACGGAGGAGTCCGGTATCGCCGGGCTGACGCTGCTGCCCGGCGGCCCGGTCAGACTGGACCGGCACCAGACTCCGTGTGCGTGGCATCTGGACGTCCAGTACGCGGCTCTGGCACCGCGAGGTGCCCTGGAGAGGATCAGCGACGAGTCCCTCGACCTGCGCTGGTTCGGATTTCCCGACGTGGCTGAGGTGGCCGACGAGTCGGTCGTGCGCCTTACGGAGCGGACTCGCGCGCTGGTGCTCTCTTAAAGGCCTCGAGACAGCACGGATGCGGCCGGCGGTGCTCTCCCAGGGCTCGGAGCGAGGGCCGCGGGCGGGTCCTGGGAGCGGAAGGAGCTCGGGGCCGGGTCGCGGGAAACGGAGGGGGCTGCGAGCGGGCGGGTCAGTCCTCGTCCGTGACCTGCGGAAGGTGGGACAAGTGCGGCAGTCGCTCGGCTGCGACGACCCCCTCCAGGAAGCCACGTGCGCGTTCGGTGCGCGGATACGCCTCCAGGAGCCGCCAGAAGCCGGGTCCGTGCCCCGGCACCAGGAGATGCGACAGCTCGTGCAGCAGCACATAGTCCACGACGTACTCGGGCATGCCCTGTAGCCGGTGGGACAGGCGAATGCTGCCCTCGGCGGGGGTGCATGAGCCCCAGCGCGTGTTCTGGTTGGTGACCCAGCGGACCGATGCGGGCCGCGCCTGCCCGTCGAGATACTGCTCGGACAGCTCCGCCGCGCGCCGCGCGAGATCGCTGTCGCGCAGCATCCGCTTGCTCTCCTGAGCCGCGAGCTTGTCGAGCATCACGCCGACCCAGCGGGCCTCCTCGTCAGCGGACATGCGCGCCGGAAGCAGGACAACGGTGCGGTCTCCTTCGCGATAGGCGGAGACCGTGCGGCGTCGGCGCGTGCTGCGGCGCACCTCGACCGCGCTCTGGCGAGTGCTGTTCAGCGGGTCGGCGGACACCCCCCGACGTTACCCGGTGCCGCCCGGGGAAGTCCCGCCTCCAGGCTGGTTCGAGGAGGAAAGGCGAGAAGAGCCTGGATGGGACGAGCATGAGGAAACCGGAGGCCCGGAACAGTCGGTGCGAGGACGGTCAGAGACCACAGGTGCGGGTTCTTGCTCAGGGCTCAGGGGTCTCGCGTGGGGTCGCGAGGATCTCATTTGAGGGGCCCGCAGGGTCTCGCTTGAGGGGCCGCAGGGTCTCGCTTGAGGCCGCATTTGTATGACTAATGCTGCTGGCTGTGGATAACTCACGACCGGGAACTGACCGGTCCCGGCATGCTGTTCAGCAGTGATCGAGGGCGGAGTCAGGGGGAAGCGTGCATCCGATGATCAAGCCCGCGCTGCGGCGCGGCTGGCGTGACCGGCAGACGGTGCAGTACGGCATGGCGCCCGCACACGCGGTGCTGCTGGGCCCGGTGAGCGATGCGACCGCCGCGTTCATGGAGCTGATGGACGGCACCCGCAGTCTGGATCGTCTGCGCGTGGAAGCCGACAGGCTCGGCCTCGCCCCGGAGATTCCGGACAAGCTGATCGAGCGGCTGGCGGGGGCCGGGGTGCTGGACGACGCGACCGCGAGCCGCGAGGCGGCGGTGAGCGTGGGAGACCGGCTGCGCCCGGACCTGGCCTCGCTGTCTGTGGTCCACCGCGAGCCGGGCGGTGGGGTGCGCAGGCTGGCGGCCCGGCGCGAGGCGCGGGTGCAGGTGCGCGGAGCGGGCCGCGTCGGGGCGGCCGTGGCCGCGACGCTCTCGGCAGCCGGGGTCGGCCAGGTGGACGTGGTCGACGGCGGCGCTGTGGAGCAGTGGGACACCGCGCCCGCGGGCATCCCGGCGGAGCGGGTGGGCACACGCAGGGATGTCGCGGCACGCGGCGTGGTGCGCTCCTCCCGCGCCTGGCAGAGCAGGTCACGCGGCGAGGTCGGCCTGGTGATCATCACACCTCGCGACGGGCTGGACGCCTACGCGCCGGATCCTGCCGCGGCCGAGTGCTTCATGACCGCGGGGACACCTCATCTGTACGGCGGGGTCGTGGAGGCCACGGGCGTGGTGGGTCCCCTGGTGCTCCCCGGCTCGTCACCGTGCTCGGACTGTCTGCTGCGCACTCGGGCGGAGCGGGAGCCGAGCTGGCCCATGCTGGTGGGCCAGTGGCGCACGGCGAGCAGACGGCGCGCGGGGGTGCCGGCCTGCGACACCGCGCTGGCGACGATGGTGGCGGGAGCGACCGCTTCGTACGCGCTGAGCTTTCTCGACGGGGACGGCGGCTGCGCTGTGGGCTACCGTCTGCGGTTCGCGCTGCCCCATCTGCTCCCTGACACCGAGCAGTTCCGTACCCACCCCGAGTGTCCGTGCGGTGCCGCTTCGGTGTGCGCCGCACCGGCGGTCTCCGAGAATCACCGAACGCACGCCACAATGACCGGGTAGTCGCCGTCCTCGGTGGTGTTCTCGGTTGAGCTGTCTGGGAGTTGGAGGGACGCATGTCTGATCTTCCCCGCAAGGCGGTGACGCGTACGGCCAAGCTGGCCGCCCTGCCGCTGGGCTTCGCTGGCCGCTCGGCCTGGGGGCTGGGCAAGCGCCTCGGCGGATATTCCGCGGATCTCGTCGGTCATGAGCTGCAACAGCGCACCGCCGAGCAGCTCTTCAAGGTGCTGGGCGAGCTGAAGGGCGGGGCCATGAAGTTCGGCCAGGCCCTCTCGGTCTTCGAGTCGGCGCTGCCCGATGAGCTGGCGGGCCCCTACCGGGCGACGCTCACCCGCCTCCAGGAGGCGGCGCCCCCCATGCCGACCCGTACGGTCCATGCGGTGCTGGAGGAGCGGCTGGGGCAGGAGTGGCGCGAGCTTTTCGAGGAGTTCGACGACAAGCCCGCCGCTGCCGCCTCCATAGGCCAGGTGCACCACGCCGTCTGGCACGACGGCCGCGAGGTGGCGGTAAAGGTGCAGTATCCGGGCGCGGGCGAGGCGCTGGTCTCCGACCTTGCCCAACTGGGCCGTTTCGCCCGGCTGCTGGGGCCGCTCATCCCGGGCATGGACATCAAACCGCTGATCGCCGAGCTGCACGACCGTGTGACCGAGGAGCTGGACTACGCGCTGGAGGCCGAGGCCCAGCGCGCCTACGCGGAGGAATACGCCGGGGACGAGGACGTGTTCGTGCCCGACGTGGTGCACCAGAGCGACGAGGTGCTGGTCACCGAGTGGATGGAGGGCACCCCGCTGTCTGCGGTGATAGCGGAGGGCAGCGAGGAGGAGCGGGATCGGGCCGGTGAGCTGCTGAGCCGCTTCCTCTTCTCCGGCACGGTGCGCACCGGACTGCTGCACGCCGATCCGCACCCGGGCAACTTCCGCCTGGTGACCGACGGCCATGAAGCCCCCGAGCGCTGGCGGCTGGGGGTGATCGACTTCGGCACCGTGGACCGGCTACCCGACGGCCTGCCGTCGACGATCGGCACCGTGCTGCGGATGACGCTGGACGGTGAGGCGGAGGAGGCCTATGAGCTGCTGCGCGAGGAAGGCTTCGTCAAGGAGCGGATAGAGCTGGATCCGGACGCGGTGCGCGACTACCTGTTGCCGATCATCGAGCCCGCATGCGCTGAGGAGTTCACCTTCAGCAGGGAGTGGATGCGCAAGCAGGCGGGACGAATAGCCGACCCCCGCTCCCCCGCCCACCAGTTGGGGCGCCAACTGAATCTGCCGCCCTCGTATCTGCTGATTCACCGCGTCACGTTGAGCACGATCGGGGTGCTGTGCCAGCTCGGGGCCACGGTACGGATGCGGGACGAGATGGAGACCTGGGTGCCCGGCTTCGCCCCTGCCGAGACGGAGGATGCAGAAGCCGAGGCCGAGGGCTGGGAGGAGCCCGACGAAGCGGCCTACGAGGAAAACTCCGCCTGACCCTTCACCCTTGCCCCCCGCACGCACGCGGCACCCGGCACCCGGCTGTGAAACGCGGGAGAGCCGGGGCGCGGGGCCCCGGCTCTCCGGTGTGGCGCGGTCACCTGGGACCGCGGCTGGGTTTTACGCCGTCGCTCGGCGCGTTGGGCTTCGTCACTGCATGACGGCCATCGCGAGCGCGCGCCTCGCGCGGCGCGTGGCGCGCTCGGCCCGGCGCTGGAGGCGCCGCGCGGTGATCACGTGCAGCGCCCTCCGTTCGGATTCGGCCTCATCCATGCGTTCTTGTATCTGTGCCCTGGCCAAGGATTCTGGCAAGAGTTGCATTTCGCGGGTCCTGTTCTGACGGACGATCGTCGCGTCCGAGTGAGTGCGTGCTGTGGTCTCGTGGATGGGTGCCATCGTCGGGTCCTGCTTCGTGAGGTGGCGCGTGCGGGGTTCCAGCGCCGACGGGTTGTCGATCGTTCCGGCCGCCGGTCGGCGGGCGAGCGATCCCTGGCGGTGGGAGCTCATGCCGTCACCGGGTTCTTGCGCGGACGCCCACGCGGACGCTTCCGCGGAACGACAACGCCCTGGACGAACAGCTCGCCGCCCCAGACGCCCCAGGGCTCGCGGCGGTCCTTGGCACCGGCGAGGCATGCCTCACGCAGCGGGCAGGTCTGACAGAGGGACTTCGCGTACTCGACGTCGGCCGGAGTCTCGGCGAAGAAGACCTCAGGGTCGTAGGACCGGCAGGGTACGTCGACACCGAGACGGTCGATGGCGTCGTCGAGCTCGGTGAGAGTGATCTGCGGGGCAGTCAAGGTGTCCTCCGTGGTGGCATCGGGCGGCAGAGAAGGCGCGGAGCGCAGCGTCTGGGAGTGCGTCTCGGTGTGCACTGTCGGTTCTTCCTCGTCTGTCGGTGTCTGTTGTCTTGTCGGTCCGGCTGGTGGCCGGTCGGGGGCAAACAGAAGGGCCGCGGATCCCGGTGTGGGTTCCGCGGCCCTGGAAGGTGCCGACCTGATCTGCCGATCAGGCTGGATCTCTCCAGGGTTCGAGCCCACGGAAGGCCCACTTCGTGTAGCGCTGCGTCTTCTGGCGTCCCTCGCCGGCACCGTTGGCCGCTGCACTGAAGGCAAAGGCCAGTGCCTGTGCCTGTTCTGCTGCTACCTCGGGTGCCTTGGTCGGTCGCTCATTGCCGCCGGGGACGACGCCGGACACACCGGTGCCGTGGAGGCGGGAGCCGAGCAGGCAGGCGCGAATGACCGAGTGATCGGTCATTTTGATCTTCGTCATGATTGCGTTCACTGGTCTTCGCCTCCTCTCGGCGTCTCAGGGACCGGCCGTGAGGCCAGTCCGTACATGTTCAGGACTAAGTACAGCATGGATAGGGCCGGAGCGAAAAGGCCCGCCCCTCTCCATGTCTGGAAGGCTATGAGGCCCCGGACGGCCCGCGCAAACTATTTTTCTGGGCTTTCTGTCACAGCTTCTGTGACAGAGGCGAATGAGCCCCGTGGTACTGACGGGTTCGGGGGAGCTAGGTGTCGTCCTGAGACGGTTCGTCCAGCTTCTCGCCCGCGCAGAGGGCGAGGACGTCCGCGCCGAATTGCTGGAGCTTGCGGCCCCTGACGCCGGAGATCCGGGAGAGCGCGGCCTCGTTGTCCGGCACGGTCTCGGCGATGGCGAGAAGGGTCTTGTCGGTGAAGACGCAGTAGTCCGGCTGTCCGACCAACTTGGCCTGTTCCGAGCGCCACTGGTGGAGGCGCTCGTAGAGGACCTCGTCCAGCTCCGAGGGGCAGTCCTCGCACCGCATCAGCTTCACCTCGCCGGGGGCGGTGAGCGAGCGCCCGCAGACCCTGCACCGGGCGGGGGCACGCGGTACCCGCGTACGGCCGGGCGCGCTGCCGCGCTCGATGCCGCCTCCGCCCGTCACGCTGCCGCTGCCGGCTCTTCCGTACGAGGCCGCGCCCGAGGAGCCGGGGCGCAGGCCCCTCAGAAAGCGGCTCGGCTGACGGTTCGGACGGCCGCCCGGGGAGCGGGCCAGCGCCCAGGAGAGCGTCAGGTAGCGGCGGGCCCGGGTGATGCCGACATACAGCAGCCTGCGCTCCTCCTCTATCTGCTCGTCGGTCTTGGCGTAGGTGATGGGCAGCATGCCGTCGGTGAGGCCCACCAGGAAGACGGCGTCCCACTCCAGGCCCTTGGCGGCGTGCAGGGAGGCGAGGGTGACGCCTTCGACCGTGGGGGCGTGCTGGGCCTTGGCCCGTTCGTCCAGCTCACCCACCAGGTCGGAGAGCGTCGCCCCGGGGTGGACCGCGGAGTAGTCCACCGCCAGCCGCACGAGCGCGGCCAGCGACTCCCAGCGGTCGCGGACGGCCCCGGAGCCGGCCGGGGCCTCGGGGCTCCAGCCCTTGGTACCCAGGACGGCGCGCACCTGGGAGGGGAGATCCACGGCGTCGTCGAGCATGGCGTCGTTGCCGCCGGCGCGGGCGGCGCCGCGCAGGGCCACCCCGGCCTCGCGCACCTCCGGGCGTTCGAAGAAGCGCTCGGCTCCGCGAAGCTGGAAGGGCACTCCGGCGTCGGCGAGGGCCTGTTCGTAGATCTCCGACTGGGCGTTGATACGGAAGAGGATCGCGATCTCACTGGCCGGTACGCCGGCACCGATGAGGTCGCGGACCCGCTTGGCCGCGCCTTCTGCCTCGGCGGGCTCGTCGCCGAACTCGGCGTAGACCGGTTCGGGACCGGCGGGACGCTGGGAGATCAGCTCCAGGCGGTGCTCTGCGGCACGGCCGCTGGCCTGGGCGAGCAAGCCGTTGGCGAGGTGAACCACCTGGGGGGTCGAACGGTAGTCGCGGACGAGCTTGACGACGGTCGCGGTGGGGTGTCGGGAGCGGAAGTCGAGGAGGTGGTCGGGGGTGGCCCCGGTGAAGGAGTAGATCGTCTGGCTGGCGTCCCCGACCACGCACAGGCTCTCGCGCTCGCCGACCCACAGCTCCAGGAGGCGCTGCTGGAGGGGGCTCACATCCTGGTACTCGTCCACCACGAAGTGCTGGTACTGGCCGCGCACGGTCTCGGCGATGTCGGGGCGGTCCTGGAGGACTCCGACGGTGAGCAGCAGGACGTCCTCGAAGTCGATCACCGAGCGCTCGCGCTTGAGCTGCTCGTAGAGGGCGTAGATCCGGCCGATCTCGGCGGGGTCTCGGGGCGATTGCCGGGCGGATTTGGCGGCGGCTGCCGGATAGTCCTCGGGCACGGTCTGGGTGACCTTGGACCACTCGATCTCGCCCGTCACATCACGCAGCTCGTTTCTGTCCAGCCTCAGACGGCAGCGGGTGGCGGCCTCCGCGACGAGCTGGGCCTTGCGCTCCACCAGGTGCGGCAGCGCTCCCCCGACGGCGCGCGGCCAGAAGAACTGGAGCTGGCGCAGCGCGGCCGAATGGAAGGTTCTGGCCTGGACGCCGGTGGCGCCCAGCTGGCGGAGCCTGCCGCGCATCTCTCCGGCGGCGCGGTTGGTGAAGGTGACGGCGAGCACGCCGGCCGGGGGCAGGATCCCGGCGCGGACTCCGTAGGCGATCCGGTGGGTGATCGCTCTCGTCTTGCCGGTGCCGGCGCCGGCGAGGACGCAGACCGGACCGTGCAGGGCCGTCGCCACCTCGCGCTGCTCGGGGTCGAGCCCTTCGAGCACCGCGTCCGGGGAGTCGGGGACCTGCGGGAAGAGAGTGGAGTCCGTTGCTGCTGTCACCCCGCCATGCTGCCAGGTCGCCCAAGAGGCCCGACTGGCTTGTCCACAGCCGGACCTGGTTTGTCGTACGAGTGCTCGTGGCGTCGGTGGTGTGTGCGAGGGGACGGGAATGGCCGGGCGCCGTGGGGCGTTGTTCCATCGCACTGACCGAGACGAAGGAGCACTGGACAGATGGCGGGCACTGTGACGATGTACAGCACCACCTGGTGCGGCTACTGCCGTCGGCTGAAGGGCCAGATGGACCGCGCGGGCATCGCGTACACCGAGGTCAACATCGAGCAGGACCCCGAGTCGGCGGACTTCGTGGAGAAGGCGAACGGCGGCAACCAGACGGTGCCGACCGTGCTGTTCCCCGACGGTTCGACGCTGACCAATCCCTCGCTGGCGCAGGTCAAGGAGAAGGTCGGAGCCTGACGGCCCGCCCGAGACCTGTCTCACGTACCGAGCGCGGCGCCCGGCCCTCCGAGAGAGGGATCCTCCGGGCGCCGCGCTCGGTACGTGGTGAGGCGGTGCTGCCGCTTCGGCGGCCTGGTGTCCGTCAGAGTCCGCGGCCGGGCTGCGGGAGCGGCCGGCCGTACCAGCGCTCCACCAGCCGGGCCGCGATGGAGATCCCCGCCGGAGGAAGCACCTCTCCGGCCTCGATCGCGGCCCGCAGGTCCTCGCGGGAGAACCAGCGCGCCTCTTCGATCTCGTCGCCGTCGACCTGGATCTCGGGCGAGGTGGCACGCGCCATGAAGCCCAGCATCAGGCTGGAGGGGAAGGGCCAGGGCTGGCTGGCGACATACTCCACGGTGCCGACCGAGACGCCCGCCTCCTCGGCGACCTCGCGGCGCACGGCGGCCTCGATGGACTCCCCCGGCTCGACGAAGCCCGCCAGCGTGGAGAAGCGGCCCTCGGGCCAGTGCACCTGGCGGCCCAGCAGGGCCCGGTCCTGCTCGTCGGCGACCAGCATGATCACCGCCGGGTCGGTGCGCGGGTAGTGCTCGGCGCCGCAGGCGGGGCAGCGGCGGATGTGCCCGGCCGCCGCGATGACGGTCCGCTCGCCGCAGCGGGAGCAGAAGCGGTGGGTGCGCTGCCAGTTCTCCAGGCCGATGGCGTGCACCATCAGCTCGCTGTCACGGTCCGACAGCAGGACCCCCGCCTCGCGCAGGCCGGCCGGGCGGGCGATCTCGTCCATCCTCCCGGGCAGGGAGTCCTTCTGGAGCGCGAAATAGCGCACGCCCTCCTCGTCGATGCCCAGGAAGTAGCGGTGGGCCTCGGTGAAGGGGGCGTCGAAGGACGGCATCATGACCAGTTCGGTCGTGCCGTCCTCGTTGTCCTCGATCAGTGCCTGGCCGCCCGAGACCACGAAGACGCGCGTGGTCGGGTGGCTCCACGCCGCCGCCAGCCATGCCTCGTCCAGCCGGTGGTGCGAGGCTCGGTCGATGCCTCCCGTGCTGGTCAGGCTGACGGGACGGTTGGCAGCGGTGTCGGCGGTGCGGTCGGTCGAGGTGGTCACTTCGGCTTCTACTCCCCCTGATGTAGGGCTTCCCTGTCGGCGTCGGCCGGGTCAGGGGACGGGTGGCGGGATGTGGATCGTGGCGGGCGGATGAGGGGGGCCTGCGGGTTCAGCCCGCGTTCCAGTGTGCCGCGAGGTCGCCCCACAGGTAGGCGGCTGTTTCGACGCCTTTGAGCAGGAGATCGAGTTCCACCTTCTCGTTGGGCGCGTGCCATCCGTCCGAGGGGACGGAGATGCCGAGGAAGAGCACCGGGACGTCGAGAACGTCCTGGAGGTCGGCCGCCGGGCCCGAGCCGCCCTCTCTCGTGAACCGCACCGGAGTACCGAAGGCGCGTCCCATGGCCCGGGTGACCGACTGGAGTGCCGGATGGCCGAGCGGGGTGAGACAGGGGCGGGTGGCACCCCAGAAAGTGATCTCGTGCCGGATGCCCGCGGGAAGCCGTTCGGCGACCCATGCGCGAACGGTCTGCTGGATCTTTTCGGCGTCCTGGCCCGCGACCGTGCGGAAGGACAGCTTCAGCTGAGCACCGGCGGGCACGATGGTCTTGCCGCCGGGGCCCTGGTAGCCGCCGCTGATGCCGTTCACTTCGGCCGTCGGGCGGGCCCATACGCGCTCCAGCACGGTGTAGCCCCCCTCGCCGAGTGCGGCGTGCGAGTGGGCCGTGCGCAGCCAGGCGGCCTCGTCGAAGGGCAGCTCGGCGAAAAGGGCGCGCTCCTCGTCCGTCAGCTCGACGACGCCGTCGTAGAAGCCGGGCAGCGCCACCTTGCGGTCCTCGTCGTGCAGCGCGGCGGCGAGCCGGGAGGCCTCGGTCGCCGGATTGGGCACGGCGCCGCCGAAGGAGCCGGAGTGCACGTCCTGGTCGGGTCCGTACAGGTCGATCTGGCAGTCGGTGAGCCCGCGCATGCCGGTGCACACGGTCGGCGTCTCGCGGTCCCACATGCCGGTGTCGGAGACGATGGCCGCGTCGCAGGCGAGGCGGTGCGCGTGCTCGCCGATCAGTGCGGGGAAGTGCGGGGAGCCGGACTCCTCCTCGCCCTCGATCAGCAGCTTGAGGTTGACGGCGGGGGTGGTGCGGCCGGTGGCGGCGAGGTGTGCGCGCACGCCCAGGGTGTGGAAGAAGACCTGTCCCTTGTCGTCCGCGGCGCCTCGCGCGTAGAGGCATCCGTCCCGCTCGACGGGCTCGAACGGCTCGCTGTGCCAGCCGTCTTCGAGCTCGGCGGGCTGGACGTCGTGGTGGCCGTAGACCAGCACGGTGGGGGCTCCGGGGTCATCGGAGGGCCACTCGGCGAAGACGGCGGGTGCTCCGTCCGTCTCCCAGATCTCGGCGACGGGGAAGCCGGTCTCACGGAGCTTGCCGACGAGCCATTCGGCGCTGCGCCGCACGTCGTCCCCGTGCCCCGGGTCGGCGGAGACGGAGGGGATGCGCAGCCATGCGGCCAGGTCGGAAAGGAAGGCGGAACGGTGGTTCTGGATGAAGGTCCGGACGACATTGTCCGGAGGAGCCGGGGTGGTGCTCATACCTGTGAGCCTATCGGGCGGGACGCTTTCGGCCTTCATCCGGATGGCCGTCCGGCGGCTCGTCCGGATGGCCGTCCAGAAGCAGCCGCTCCAGGGCGGCACGGCCGGGGAGATGGTCGGGCCGCACCACATCGCCGCTGCGTACGTACAGGAAGGCCGCCCCGACGCGGGAGAGCGGCACTCCCGCCTGCTCGGCCCAGGCCAGCCGGTAGACGGCGAGCTGGAGGGGGTCGGCGTCCTGGCCACGGCCGGTCTTCCAGTCGACGATGTCGAACGTCACACCGCCATCCGGCGCGCTGTCGCGGTAGACAGCGTCGATACGGCCCCTGATGACGCGTCCGGCGAGGGTGAGCTGGAAGGGCGCCTCGACACGATGGGGAGTCCGGTGGGCGTACGGGGTGCGCTCGAACGCCTCCTTGAGGGCTGCCAGGTCGCGTTCGTCGGCGATGCGGGGCGGTTCGCTGCCGTCGGGGCCCTCGCCGTCCGTCCCCGGCAGCTCATCTGGGCCGAGCATGGGCAACGTCAGCTCTTCGAAGCGGGATTCCACCCAGGCGTGGAACCGGGTGCCCCTGCGGGCCGCCGGCTGGGGCGGGCGCGGCATGGGGCGGGCCAGCTCGCGGGCGAAGCCCTCGGGGTCGGCGGCCACGCGCAGCAGCTGGGAGGCGCTCAGCGCCCTGGGAAGCGGCACCTCGCGCACCGCCGCACGAGAGCGCCGCAGCTCGCCGGTGAGGGCTTCCAGGTCACGGTCCCAGGCATCGGCGAGGCGGGCCTCCTCGGGGGTCAGCCCGTCAGGGTCCGCAGCGTCCGACCCGTCCAGAGGTCCCTCCACAGGCCTGTCCGGATGCCCCTCCGCAGGCCCGGTCGGATGCCCGGCCGGATGCCCGGCCGGATGCCCGGCCAAAGGTGAAGTTCCGTCGAGGTGGGTCAGCACCCGCTCGGCGGCGGCGCGGCGCATCGCGAGGGCGTCTTCATCCAGCGGGAGGGGCCAGACGCGGTCTTGTGACGCGTCATCCAGTGCGGGATTTTCCGCGTCCTCCCCGGGAGCCGGCTCCCAGTGCTCGACCTCGCCGTGTGCCGGGTCGGCCTCACAGTGGACGCGGAGGGCCTCCAGGAAGGCGGAGGGCCCGCGCGGACGCTTCTGGGACGGCCCCCACCAGTGGCCGGAGCCGAGCAGCAGGCCGCGCGGGCGGGTGAAGGTCACATAGCCCAGGCGCAGTTCCTCGGTCGACTGGTGTGCGCGCAGCGCGTTCTCGTGCTCCTTGATGCCCTTGGCGCTCCATTCGGGCTCCCCGGGGAGGGTTTCCGCGTCGCCGCGCAGCGCGTACGGGAGCACCTTGGGCTGGGTCAGCCAGGAGTCGCGCGCCTGCTCGCTGGGGAACTGCTTGGCGGCCAGCCCGGGAACGGCGACCACGTCCCACTCCAGCCCCTTGGACTTGTGCGCGGTCAGCACCTTGACCGTGTTCTCGCCCCCCGGCAGCGAGCTGTCCAGGCCCTTCTCGTACTGCACCGCGGTGCGCAGGAAGCCGAGGAAGGCCAGCAGCGTGGCCTCACCGTCCAGGGAGGCGAAGCCCGCGGCGATGTCCAGGAACTGGCCGAGCGTCTCGCGGCGCCGGGCCGCCACCGCGTGCGGGGAAGCGGCCAGCTCGACCTCTAGGCCGGTCACGGCCAGCACACGGTGCAGTACGTCCATGAGCGGGTCGGACAGTGAGCGGCGCAGATCGCGGATCTCGGCGGCGAGCCGCGCGAAGCGCACCCTGGCCTCGGCCGAGAAGGGCAGCTCGTCCTCGTAGCCCTCGGCTTCCAGGAAGGTGTCCAGCGCGTCGGCGAGCGAGCGCACTTCGGCCGGGTCGGCGCCCTCGACGGCCGCGGCGAGCCGCTGGTCGGGGTCGTCGTCCTGCCGCCCGCGCTGGTGCTGTACGAGCAGCGCAGCGCGCCGCCCGAGCAGGGCCAGGTCACGGTGGCCGATGCGCCAGCGCGGTCCGGTCAGCAGCCGGATGAGGGACGCGTTGGCCGTGGGGTCCTGGAGGACTTCGCAGACGGCCACGAGGTCGGCGACCTCGGGCAGGTGCAGCAGCCCGGACAGCCCGACGACCTCGACGGGCACATCCCGTTCCACGAGCGCGCCCTGGATCTCGGCGAAGTCGCCCGCGCCCCGGCACAGGACGGCGATCTCGCCGGGCGGGGTGCCGGTCCGTACGAGATGGGCGAGGGAGTCGGCCAGCCAGGCGATCTCCTCGCGCTGGGTCTCCAGCAGCGCGACTCTGACCCGCCCCTCGCGCTCGGCGCCAGGTGCGGGCCGCAGCGCCTCGACGCCCTCGTGGCGCTCGCGGAGCGGGGCGGCGAGGCCGTTGGCCAGGTCGAGCAGCCTGCCGCCGCTGCGGCGGTTCTCGCTGAGGGACTGGCGCCGGGCCGGGGTGCCGTCGGCGTACGGGAAGTGGCGCGGGAAGTCGTCGAGGTTGGCGACGGAGGCGCCGCGCCAGCCGTAGATGGCCTGGCAGGGGTCGCCGACAGCGGTGACGGCGTGGCCCGTGCCCTCGCCGAAGAGCCCGGCGAGCATGACGCGCTGGGCCACGGAGGTGTCCTGGTACTCGTCCAGCAGCACGACCGAGAACTGTTCGCGCAGGGCGCGGCCGACCTCGGGTATCCGGCCGAGCTTCGCGGCGAGCGCGATCTGGTCGCCGAAATCGATGCGCTCGTGTGCGCGCTTGCGTGAGCGATAGTCCTCGACCAGGCCGAGCAGCTCGTCCCGGGCGAGCGCGGCCTTGGGCGCCTTGCGCAGCTTGTCGTTGGTGAGGCGTACGCCCTCCAGCCCTTCGAGCAGCCCGGCGTTGTGCGCGCGGAGCCTGTCGGGGCGTACGAGGTGTTCCGACAGCTCGGCGTCCAGTGCCAGGAGGTCCTCGACCAGTGCGGTCACGGACTTGGTGAGGGCTTCGAAGGGGCCGGTGGCGGCCCGCAGCACGTTCGCCGCGAGCTGGAAGCGGGTGGCGTCGGCCAGCAGCCGCACCGTGGGCTCGATGCCGAGCCGCAGCCCGTGATCGGTCAGCAGCCGCCCGGCGAAAGCGTGGTAGGTGGAGATCTGGGGCTCGCCGGGTGCGTGGTCGGGGTCGGCCGGATCGGGGTCGGTGACCCCGGCGCGCACCAGCGCCTTGCGGACGCGCTCGGCCAGCTCTCCCGCCGCCTTGTTGGTGAACGTCAGCCCGAGGACCCGCTCGGGCGCGACCTGTCCCGTGCCGACGAGCCAGACCACCCGCGCGGCCATGACGGTGGTCTTGCCGGACCCCGCACCGGCCACGATCACCTGCGGGGCAGGCGGCGCGGTGATGCAGGCCGTCTGCTCCGGGGTGAACGGGATACCGAGCAGCTCTTTGAGCTGTCCGGGGTCGCTGAGCTGTGCTGGCACCCCAGAGACGCTAGCGGTCGTGGCTGACAGATGGCCCCGGGGTCGGACAAAGCGGCTGCTGAGGGCGGCTGGCGGAGGTGGCGCGGGCACGCGGCTCGCTGCCGCGTGCGTGCGTGCGTGCGTGCGACAGCGGTCACGGCGGCCGGTGGCTCTACTCCACTATCTGGCGGCCCTCCGGGAGCGCGGAGCAGGCGGAGCGGAAGGCGCAGTGCTGGCAGTGCTGGCCTGGGCTGGGGGTGAAGCGCTCGTCCAGGACCCGGCCGGCGGCGGTGGCCAGCAGTTCGCCCACCCAGTCCGCGCCCTTCTCCCGGGCGGAGCCCTCGCCGTCCGATCCGGCCGCACCGGATGCCGGACTTTCCGGACCCGCACCGGATACCGGCTCTTCAGGACTCCCACCGGATACCGGACTTTCCGGACCCGCACCGGATGCCGTGTCATCCGGTGCGGCGGCCGGCGGCTCCTGTCGCTGGACCACGGGAAGCGTGTCTCCGCCGTCGCGCTTGGCGGCGCCCAGCCTCAGGTGCACCAGCTCCGCGCCCCCCGGCTCGGGACGGCTGCCGTCGAACAAGGAGTCGGCCGCGCCTTCACGCACGGCGAGCTGGTAGACGGCGAGCTGAGGGTGACGTTCCACCTCGGGGCCCGTGGGGCGGGCGCGGCCCGTCTTGAAGTCGACAACGTAGGCCCGTCCCTGCCCGTCGCGCTCGACGCGGTCCATGCTTCCCCTGACGCGGACGGTGTGCTCGCCCGCCTGAAGGGTCACCTCGAAGCCGTGTTCGCTGCCTGCCGACTCCCGCCCCTCGCCGTGCTCCATGACGTGCCAGCGCAAGAAGCGCTCCAGCGCCGCCCGCGCGCTCTCCTTCTCCTGACTGGACTTCCACGGGGCGTCGAAAGCCAGCCCGTCCCAGACCGCGTCCAGGCGCTCCATGAGCACCGACAGGTCGGCGGGTGTGCTGCCGGAGGCGACCTCGTCGGCCAGTACGTGCACCACGTTGCCGAAGCCCTGCGCCGCCGTCGCGGGCTCCTCGGCCTTGACCTCCCGGCCGAGGAACCACTGCAACGAGCAGGTCCGAGCGAGCTGTTCCAGCGCGCTCCCGGAGAGCGCGACCGGCTGGTCCCTGTCGCGGAGCGGCACCTCGGAGCGGGTGGGCTCGGCCAGCCCCCACCAGCGCTGCGGGTGTGCGGAGGGCACCAGCGGATGCCCTTCCTCATCCCGCTCGCCCGCGAGCCTGGCCAGCCGGCGGGCCGCCGCCTCCCGCAGCGCGGGCGAGGCTTGCGGGTCGACGGTGGTGGCGCGCAGCTCGGCGACCAGCGCGGGCACGGACAGCGGGCGACGTGGGCGGCTGCCGACCGGCTTGGGCTCGACCCCCAGCTCCGTCAGGAAGCGGGAAGGCTGGTCCCCGTCCTCGGCCTGAGCCCGTACGGCCGTCACCACCAGGCGCTCCTTGGCGCGGGTGGCGGCGACGTAGAACAGCCGGCGCTCCTCGGCCAGCAGCGCGCCAGGAGAGAGCGGTTCCGCGATGCCGTCGCGGCCGATGCGGTCGGCCTCCAGGAGCGAGCCGCGCCGCCGCAGGTCCGGCCACAGCCCCTCCTGGACCCCGGCGACGACCACCAGCCGCCACTCCAGGCCCTTGGAGCGGTGGGCGGTCATCAGCCGCACGGCATCCGGTCGCACGGCGCGGGCCGCGAGGGTGTCGGCCGCGATGTCCTGGGCCTCCAGCTCTTCCAGGAAGTTGAGGGTGCCCCGGCCGCCACTGCGCTCCTCCGCACGGGCGGCGGCGGCGAACAGGGAGCAGACGGCGTCCAGGTCGCGGTCCGCGTTGCGGCCGGCCGGGCCGCCCCTGCGCGCGGCCCGCTCCAGCCGCTGGGGCCAGGAGGTGCCCTCCCAGAGGGCCCACAGGGCCTCCTCTGCCGTGCCGCCGCCGGCGAGCAGCTCACGGGTCTTGCGCAGCAGCAGACCGAGCCGCTGGGCGCCCTGAAGATGGGTGCTCCCGCCGGATGGAGCGAACGAGCCGGGCGAGCCCGGGGCCGGGCCGGGCGAGCCCGGGGCCGGGGTGTGGGCGACCAGGCGTTCGGGCTCGGCCAGCGCCTCGGCGAGCAGGATGTCCGAAGGGCGCGGCACCTTCGCACCCGCAGCCCGCTCCTCCTCGCGCAGGGCCCGCCCCAGACGGCGCAGATCGGCCGCGTCCATGCCGCCGAGGGGAGAGGTGAGCAAGGTGAGCGCGGTCTCCGTGCTGAGGAGGGCGGACGGGTCGCCTTCCGGGGCGCTCCGGGCCGTCTCCGCATCCTCCGCATGCTCCTCCGTACGATCCTCCGGAGGAGCCCCGCCCCCCGCGATGCTGTCGCCGTCCGGGACCCGCCCTTCGTCCGGACCAACCGGACCCGGGCGGCCTTCCAGCTCCTCCCCGGACTCGGCGCCTCCCAGGGACCGCCCGTCCGGATGCCCCTCCGCGAGCGCTCCCCGCGCGGCCACCCGGAGTGCGGTGAGCAGCGGGGAGACGGCGGGCTCGTGGCGCAGGGGCACGTCGTCGCCGTCCACGTCCACCGGGACACCCGCCGCCGTGAGGACCCGTCGTACGACCGGCAGGGAGCGCCCTCCCGCGCGCACGAGGACGGCCATCTCGCTCCAGGGAACGCCGTCTTCGAGGTGGGCCCGGCGCAGGATGTCGGCGACGTTGTCCAGCTCGGCACCGGCCGTCGGATACGTGAAGGCTTCCACCCGGCCGCCTGGCCGCACGGGGGTGAGCGCGCGGTGGGCGCGTACGGCGGCGGCCGGGAGGCGGGTGAGCGGCATCCGGGCGGTGAGTTCCCGGGTGGCCGTCAGCAGCCGTTCGCGCGAGCGCCTGTTGACCCGCAGCACGTGGACGGGTGCGGGGGCGCCGCTCGCCTGCCGGAAGCTGTCGGGGAAGCCGAGGATGCCGTTCACATCCGCGCCACGGAAGGCGTAGATCGACTGGTCGGGGTCGCCGAAGGCCACCAGGGTGCGGGCGCCTCCCCGGGCGAGGGCGCGCAGCAGCCGCACCTGGGAGGGGTCGGTGTCCTGGTATTCGTCCACGTAGACGGCGTCGTAGGCGTTGGCCAGGCGGGCGGCGACGTCCTCGCGCTCGGCGAGCAGCACGGCCCGGTGGACGAGTTCGGCGTAGTCGAGCACCCCTTGGACGTCCAGCACGTCCAGGTACTCGGCGAGGAAGCCCGCCGCCGCGCTCCAGTCCTGCCGCCCGGCGCGCCGGGCGAAGGCGTCCAGGGCCTCGGGGCCCAGGCCCAGCTCCCTGCTCCGAGCGAGCACCGCCCGGACCTCGTCGGCGAAGCCCCTGGTCGTCAGGCAGGCACGCAGCTCATCGGGCCAGCGCACCGAGGTGCGCCCCCGCTGCTCCATCGCGAGCTGGCCCTCCAGCAGCTCGCGGATGTGGAGGTCTTGTTCCGGCCCTGTCAGCAGACGTACGGGCTCGGCGAACAGATCGGCGTCCTGGTGCGCCCGCACCAGCGCGTAGCAGTACGAGTGGAAGGTCGTCGCCTGCGGGGCGCCGGGCCGGGGGGCGGTGTGGCCGGGGCGCTCTTCGGATATGCCTTCTGAGGTGTTCCCGGCTGCCTCCCCCCACATCTCACCGGACGCTTCCGCGCCCGGGGCCTTACCGGATGCTTCAGCATGTGACGCCTCACCGGATGCTTCAGTGCTGGTCCGGTGCGGCAGCCTCGCCCCCGCAGCCCCGTCCGGCGGCGTCTCCAGGGAGAGCCGGGCGGCCATCCGGTCGCGCAGTTCCACGGCGGCCTTGCGGCTGAAGGTGAGCACCAGGATGCGTTCGGGGTCGGTACCCTCACGCACCCGTGCGGCGACGGACTCGACAAGCGTGCTCGTCTTGCCGGTGCCGGGCCCGGCGAGGACCAGAAGGGGCCCTCCCGCGTGGTCAACCACAGCGCGCTGGGCTGCGTCAGAGGCAGGGAGATCGACCGGGCCCCCGAGAGCGCGCACCAGCCGGTACGCACCGGGCTCGCGGGACCGGGGCCGCGCGTCGGCAGATAGGGAGGGGCTCACGTGGATCGCCTAGGGGAGGGTCTGTGCGGGATGGTGCAGACGCTACGCCTGCGGGCACGCGAGTCGCAGCGCATCGCTCCTGTACTCCGTACGGACTGTTCAGTGCATGGGGCCGTTCCGCATGACGGAAGCTGGGGACTGTGAGCTGCCGCAGCGCGGGGTCAACCGCCGCTTCCGTCCCACCGTGCCCGGCGTATGTCGATGCGCGGGATGTGGCCTCGGGCCCGGGACGCCGCGGTGGCCTCACGCAGCGGGGTGCCCTCCGCGTGGTAGTGGCCGAGGGCCTCCTGCTCCTGCCCCGGCAGCGGCACCCCGTCGGAGCGAACCACGCGCCACCACGGCGCCGCTCCCCCGTAGAGCGCCATGACTCTGCCCACCTGGCGGGGCCCGCCCTCTTCGAGCCACTCGGCGATGTCGCCGTAGGTCATGACCCGGCCCGGGGGGATCAGGTCGGCGACGTCCAGTACGCGCTCCGCGTAATCGGGCAACTCGGGCAGAGCGCCCTCGCGGGACGCGGCGTGAGCGGCGGGCAGCTCCTCTTCTCCAGGCATGCGGGCCATGGTGCCCCATGCCACCGACAGCGGCCGGAAGTTGTCCACAGGCAGTGCCCGCCGCACGCCACCCGCCGACCGGCGCGCGCCCCGGGGCCCGGTCTGGAACACAGGTCGCTCACGTCCCGTGAACGCCCCCTCGTGCCACCGGCGCCCGTTCCCTCGTGCCACCATCTTCCGGGCGGTGACGAGTGATACGGGATCAGGACGAGACGGCATCCGGACAGCGGCAGGGTGACGAGCACCTCAACGAGGGCTCACCTGCCGCCGCCGACGATGCCTCCGCCGACCGCCCCGACGGGCCGGGCAGCCCCCGCCAGGACAGCGCCGGCCCGAAGGCCCCGGCCCCCGACGGCGCGGTCACGGACGACACGAAGGACGCGAAGGCACTGAAGGACGCGAAAGGCGCGAAGGACGCCAAGGGCCGGAAGCCCGAACGGGACACGTCTCACACCCTCGCGCCCGGCGAGCGGCTGGAGACGGTGGCGAGCGCCGACCGCATCGAGATCGAGAGTGACGAGCCGCTCCTGTCCGCTCGGGTGCACCGCCCCTCGGACCTCCTCCGGATGGTGCTGGGTCTGCTGGGCATCGGCCTGGTGCTCGTCATCGCCAACTTCGCGCACGGCACCACAGCCGGACTCGAACAGGACATCGACAAGGGCACCAGTGAAGCGCCCGACCTCCTGATCAGCCTTACGGGGCTGGCGTCGAGCATCGCCGTACTACTCGTTCCGGTGGCATTCGCCATCGAACGGCTGATCAAACGGGACGGACTGCGGATCGCCGACGGTGTGCTGGCCGCGGTCCTGGCGCACGGCGCCTCACTCGCGGTCGACCTGTGGGTCGCGCAGGCGGCGCCCGACTCCATCCGGGACGCGCTGACCAAGGCCATCACTCCCAGTGATGCCACCACTCCGGTGCACAGCTATCTGGCGCCCGTCATCGCCTATATGACGGCCGTGGGAATGGCCCGCCGCCCGCGCTGGCGGGTGGTGCTGTGGGCGGTGCTGCTGCTGAACGCGTTCGCCGTGCTGGTGCCCGGATACACCACGGCGTTCTCGATCGTGATCACCGTCCTCATCGGCTGGACGATCGCCTACGGGACGCTCTACGCGGTCGGTACGCCCAACGTCAGGCCGACCGGCCAGACACTGCTCGCGGGTCTGCGCAGGGTCGGCTTCAAGCCCGTGGGCGCACTGCGCGTGGAGGACCCCAGCGAGGCCGACAAGCGCGATCACAACGACAGAGGCCGTCGCTACCGCGTCACCCTGGAGGACGGGCCGCCCCTGGACGTCACCGTGGTGGACCGCGAGCAGCAGGCGCAGGGCTTCTTCTACCGCGTGTGGCGCAGGCTGGCGCTGCGCGGGATCACCCAGCGCCGCAGCCTCCAGTCGCTGCGCCAGGCACTGGAGCAAGAGGCGCTGCTGGCCTACGCCGCGATCTCGGCCGGTGCCAACGCGCCCCGCCTGATCGCCACCTCGGAGCTGGGTCCGGACGCCGTGATGCTCGTCTATGAGCACATCGGCGGCCGGAGTCTGGACGCGCTGCCGGATGAAGAGATCACCGACGAGCTGATGCGTACGGCCTGGCATCAGGTCAAGGCCCTTCAGTCGCGGCGGATCGCGCACCGGAGGCTGGTGGGGGACGCACTCCTGGTGGACCTTTCCGGCGCCGTCTATCTGACGGACCTGCGGGGCGGTGAGATCGCGGCCGGGGATCTGATCCTCCGGATGGACGTCGCACAGCTGCTGACGACCCTGGGGCTGCGCGTGGGCGCCGAGCGATCGGTCGCCGCCGCCGTGGACGTGCTGGGGCCCGACGCGATCGCCGACAGCCTGCCCCTGCTCCAGCCGATCGCGCTCAGCCGCAGCACGCGCACCACCTTGCGGCGGCTCGCCAAGGAGCGCGCACAGC
Source organism: Streptomyces sp. NBC_01775 (assembly GCF_035917675.1). Lineage (NCBI taxonomy): Bacteria > Bacillati > Actinomycetota > Actinomycetes > Kitasatosporales > Streptomycetaceae > Streptomyces > Streptomyces sp. NBC_01775. The sequence continues at coordinate 3,261,881 of NZ_CP109104.1, forward strand.
GCGAGCGCGAGGCCGTCATCGAGGCGTCCCGGGGCAACAAGGAGACGAAGACCAAGGAAGCGAAGGCCAAGGAGGCTGTGAAAGGCGGCGGCAAGCGAGCACACCGCAAGTCACTGCGCGCCGAGAAGCACGCCGAGAAGAAGGCCATAGACGAGGCGCTGGAAGGAGCGCGCGAGGAAGACCTGCTGGCCCAGATCCGGCACCAGGTGCTGCTGATCAGGCCGCAGGCCCCCATAGAGCCGGCACGGCTGGAGCGGATCAGGCCGCGCACCCTGGTCAGCTTCATCGCGGGCACCCTCGCGGCGTACTTCCTGCTCACCCAGCTCAGTCAGGTGCCACTCGACCGGGTGCTCGACGCCAACTGGGCCTGGGTCGGCGGCGCGGTCTTCTTCTCCTGCATGACGTACGTCTTCGCCGCGATGTCGCTGCTCGGCTTCGTACCGGAGAAGGTTTCGTTCCTGCGGACGGTACAGGCGCAGGTGGCGGGCTCTTTCGTGAAGCTGGTCGCCCCGGCGGCCGTCGGCGGTGTCGCCCTGAACGCGCGCTTCCTCCAGCGCTCGGGCGTGCGCCCCGGACACGCGGTGGCGAGCGTGGGTGCCTCCCAGTTGTTCGGGCTCGGGAGCCACATCACCTTGCTGCTGCTGTTCGGATACATCACCGGAACCGAGCACACCCCCACGCTCTCGCCCTCGCGCGCGGTCATCGCGGGTCTGCTGACGGCCGCCGTGCTTGTGCTGATCGTCACGGCGGTCCCGGCCCTGCGCCGGTTCGTCTCGAACCGGGTGCGCTCGCTGTTCGCCGGAGTGGTGCCCCGGATGCTGGATGTGGTGCAGCGCCCGCAGAAGCTGCTCACCGGAGTCCTGGGCATGCTGCTGCTGACGCTGGCGTTCGTGATGTGTCTGGACTCGTGTGTGCGCGCCTTCGGGCACGAGACGAGCTACGCCAACCTCGCGGTCGTCTTCCTGACGGCGAACGCGCTCGGCTCGGCGGCGCCCACCCCCGGCGGCCTCGGCGCGGTGGAGGCCGCCCTGATCGCGGCGCTGATCGCGTTCGGGGTGCCCAAGGAGGTGGCGACCCCGGCCGTGCTGCTCTTCCGCCTGCTGACGCTCTGGATGCCGGTGCTGCCCGGCTGGCTGACATTCACCCAGCTGACCCGCAAGGGGGCGCTGTAGCCGGGCCACCGGGGCACCCCGTCCGCGTCCCCCGCCGCTCACCACCCGTACGCATCACACAGCGCGCCCCGGAGGGTGCCCCGTACACAGGATGAACGTCCCACCACCTGTCGGGAGGACGTTCCATGCGCAGTCCCCGTTCCGCCCGGCCGCCCCGGCGCGCGCGGTCACCGCGCCCCTCGGGGCCGCTGCGCCCGGTACGTCCCGCCAGGGCCGCGCTCGCGGCGGCGACCGTGCTGGCCGTCGCCCTGACGGGTGGCTGCGGCGATGACGACCCGGGCGGCGGCAAGAAGACCGGTTCCCGGGAGGGCGCCGGGAAGTCGTCGGCACCCGCCTCTCATCGCGCGTCGAAGTCCTCGCCCCCCTCCCGGACCAGGCCCTCCCCCAGCGGCTCCACACGGCGCCCTCCCGTCCTCCCGGGCTCGCTGACCAAGCAGAACCCCCACTGGTCCGCGTGCCCCGCTCCGAACGCCGCACAGGGCGAGGACGCGGGCTCCCCCGCGCCCCTGCCGGGCGGGGCGCGCTGGGAGTGCGCCACGCTCAAGGCTCCCGTCGACTACAGCAAGCCCAAGGGCAAGACCCTCGGCATCGAGATGATCCGCGCGAAGGCGCGCGAGGGAGGCGCGAAGCGCATCGGTTCGCTCCTGTTCAACTTCGGCGGCCCGGGCGGCTCAGGAGTGGCCACGCTGCCTTCCTTCGCCCCCGACTACGAGAAGCTGCGCGGCCGTTACGACCTGGTCAGCTTCGACCCGCGCGGGGTGGGACGCAGCGCCGGCGTCAACTGCCTGGGAGCGAAGAAGCTCGACGCGTACTTCGCCGCCGACTGGACGCCCGACAACGACACCGAGGAGAAGCGGCTCTTCTCCCGCCAGGGCTCCTTCGCCGACGGCTGCGAGAAGAAGACGGGATCGCTCCTGCCGCATCTGACGACCGAGAACACCGCTCGCGACATGGATCTCATGCGCCAGGTCCTCGGCGACCGCAAGCTGTACTACTTCGGCATCTCCTACGGCACCCAGCTCGGCGGCGTCTACGCCCACCTGTACCCGAAGAAGGTCGGCCGTGCCGTTCTGGACGCCGTCGTGGACCCCTCCTCCACCCCGGAGCAAGGCTCGCTCAGCCAGACCAGCGGCTTCCAGCTCGCCCTGGACAACTACCTGCGGGCCTGCACGGCCAAGGGCGAGGACTGCCCCGTCGGTGAGGATCCGGAGGAAGGCAAGCAGAAGATCACCGACCTGCTCGCCGATCTGGACGCCGAACCGATGCCGACCGACAGCGGGCGCAAGCTGACCGAGTCGCTGGCCGAGGGCGGCATCGCCCAGGCTCTGTACTCCAAGGAGATGTGGGAAATGCTCTCCCAGGGCCTGGAGGAAGCGTTCGTGGACAGCAACGGGACGACGCTGCTGCTGCTCGCCGACGCGCTCAACGGGCGCAACCAGGACGGCTCCTACAGCACCCTCCAGTCGTCGCTGGCGGCCATCAGCTGCGCGGACTCCCAGCAGCGCTACACCGCCAGGGACATCAAGTCCAAACTGCCCGACTTCGCGCACGCCTCCCCCGTCTTCGGCCCGATGTCCGCCTGGGGGCTGGTGCAGTGCCACAACTGGCCGGCCAAGGGCCACTGGAGGTCACCGGATGTCGGCGCGCGCGGCTCCGCCCCCATCCTCCTGGTCGGCACCACCGGCGACCCGGCGACCCCGTACGGGGGCACGCGCCGGATGAAGCAGAAATTGGGCGACGACGTCGCGGTGGAGCTGACATACCGGGGCGAGGGGCACGGCGCCTACGACAGCCAGAACAAGTGCGTACGCGCGAAGGTCAACCGCTATCTGCTGCGCGGAAAGGTCCCGGAGGACGGCACCTCCTGCCGCTGACACGCCGAAGGGCGGCACGGTCGTCCACGGACCGTGCCGCCCTTCGGGGGGCCTGACTGGAAGAAGATCAGTAGACGGGCTTGTCCGGCTCGATCTGGTTGATCCAGCCGATGACGCCGCCGCCGACGTGGACAGCGTCGGAGAATCCGGCGCTCTTCAGCACCGCCAGGACCTCCGCGGAGCGGACACCCGTCTTGCAGTGCAGAACGATCTTCTTGTCCTGCGGAAGGTCCTGGAGCGCGGTGCCCATCAGGAACTCGTTCTTGGGGACGAGCCGGGCGCCCGGGATCGAGACGATCTCGTACTCGTTCTGCTCCCGGACGTCGATGACGTCGATGCTCTCGCCGTCGTCCATCCACTCCTTGAGCTGCTTGGGAGTGATGGTCGACCCGGCGGCGGCCTCCTGGGCCTCGTCGGAGACGACGCCGCAGAACGCCTCGTAGTCGATCAGCTCGGTGACCGTCGCGTTCGGGCCGCACACCGCGCAGTCGGGGTCCTTGCGCACCTTGACCTGGCGGTAGGTCATCTCCAGCGCGTCATAGATCATCAAACGGCCGACGAGCGGATCGCCGACGCCTGCCAGGACCTTGATGGCCTCGGTCACCTGGATCGAGCCGATGGAGGCGCACAGCACGCCCAGGACGCCGCCCTCGGCGCAGCTGGGCACCATGCCGGGCGGCGGGGGCTCGGGGTACAGGCAGCGGTAGCAGGGCCCGTGCTCGCTCCAGAAGACGCTGGCCTGGCCGTCGAAACGGTAGATGGAGCCCCATACGTACGGCTTGTTGAGCAGCACGCAGGCGTCGTTGACCAGGTAGCGGGTGGCGAAGTTGTCCGTGCCGTCCACGATCAGGTCGTACTGCTCGAAGATCTCCATCACATTCGAGGAGTCGAGGCGCTCCTCGTGGATGTTGACCTGCGTGTAGGGGTTGATCCCCAGCACCGTGTCCTTGGCCGACTCGGCCTTGGGACGGCCGATGTCGGACTGGCTGTGGATGATCTGCCTCTGGAGGTTCGACTCGTCGACCTCGTCGAACTCCACGATGCCGAGCGTCCCGACGCCGGCCGCCGCGAGGTACATCAGGGCGGGCGAGCCGAGGCCGCCCGCTCCCACACAGAGCACCTTCGCGTTCTTCAGCCGCTTCTGACCGTCCATCCCGACATCCGGGATGATCAGGTGACGTGAGTACCTGCGGACTTCGTCGACAGTGAGCTCGTCAGCTGGCTCGACCAGGGGTGGCAGTGACACGGGGACTCCGTTGGTCGGTGGGGCGTACGGGAAATCACCTGCGCGAACGCGGGCATTCCTTCCGTAACACTGCCACGCCCTATCTCATTCCGAGATACCAGGTCCAACGCGCGAGACGATCTCGTCCCAGTAGCCGGGCAGGCCGGCCCAGGGGTCCTGGTCCCTGCCGCCCGTCCTGTCCGTGAAGCAGACCGTGCCCGCCCCCTGCCAGCGCGCGATGCGCAGGGCCTCTTCCAGGTGCGTACGCGGCAGCGAGTGCACCAGGTGACAGAAACGCTCCGCCGGATGCCCGGCCGTCCACTCCTCGGCCTGGGACCAGCGGTACTCGGCCCAGCTCCCCGTGAAGGTCACCAGCTGGTCGGCGCACCGCGCGTAGCCCGGGTGCGGGTGGGTGCAGTGACCCAGCACCAGGTGTCCACCCTCGCACAGCGCGCGCAAGGTGGCCGTCGCCCGCTGGACATACGCCAGCCGGGCGCTGTCGGCGGGACAGCCCGCCAGGTAGAAGCCGTCGACGCGGTACCAGTCGAGGAAACGGTGCGCCTCGGAGACCAGCTCGCCGAATGTCCGCTCACCGTCTCGCATGTCGAGATGGCCGAGTACGGCGACTCCCGAGGCTCGCAGCGCCGTCACGGCGGGCGAGCAGTACGGGTCGCGGCGCGCGCCGGGGCCGTCCGCGACGTTGAGCACGGCCCAGTGCAGCGGACCCCGGCGCCCCGCGGGCCCGGGGAAGGCGCTCAGCCCCGGCCGGGCCAGCTCGGCCCACTCCGTGGGGGCCAGCATCGGATGGGCGCGGCCCAGGACGCCCAGGCCGAGCGCCGGCTGTTCCTCCCGACCATCCGGAGCGCCGTGTGGGGCGCGGTGTGGGGCACCGGATGAAGCGCCGTTCCTGTGACGGTCCGTATGACGGATTTCTCCAGGCGTGGTCAGATGCGGCATGCCGCCTCCATCCAGATGTCGGCCAGCGACTCCTCCAGGCCGATACGGGGCCGCCAGCCGAGCCGGTCGCGGGCCGTGCGCACGTCCGCCTGCTGCCAGGCCCCGCAGCCGTCCGGGTACGGCGGGGCTGCCGGGGCCGGATGCTGGACGCCGTGCGTCTGGGTGCTGTGTGCCTGCGGCGGGATCACGGGCGCGTTCCCGCCAAGGCCGCTGCCCAGACCGTTGCCCAGGACCCCGTGGACGCCGCCTTGGACGCCGCCGTGGACACCGCCCCCCGGTCCTCCGAGCCCGCCGGGCCCGGCCACCCCCGCGGGGCCTCCCGGGCCGCCAGGACCTCCCGCGAGGCTGTCGGCCGGGATCTGGCCGGGGCCGTGGTCGTGCACCGCGCCCGTGTATCCGGCAACGCGGGCGAGCAGCGAGGCGGCGTCGCGCAGCCGCACGGCCCTGCCCGTACCGATATTGACGACGCCCTGCGCCGCGGAGAGCGAGGCGGCGTGCACGGCGCGTGAGATGTCGCGTACGTCCACGAAGTCGCGCTGGATCCCCAGGCCGCTCAGCTTCAGCTCGCTGTCGCCCTGCTGCATCGTGCGGCGCATCGCCTCGGCCAGCCGTCCGAGCGGCGAGCCGGCCGGGGTGCCGGGGCCGATGGGCGAGAAGACACGCAGTACGACGGCATCCAGGCCGGAGGCGAGCACCAGCTCCGTGCCCGCCAGCTTGCTGACACCGTACGGGCCCCCGGGGCGCGGCACGGCGTCCTCACCCGTGGAGGATCCGGCCTGCGAAGGGCCGTACTCGGCGGCGCAGCCCACGTGCACCAGGCGTGCGCCGCAGCCGCTGCGACGCAGGGACTCACAGACGGTCGCCGTGGCCACGACGTTGTGCCGGATCAGCTCGCGACCGCCGCCCCTGGTCGCGCCGGCGCAGTTGATGACGACGCCCGGATGCACGGCGTCCAGGAAACGGGTGAGCGCGCCCGGACTGCCGGTCGACAGGTCGAAGCGCACATCCGATTCGTCGCCCCTGCCGAGCGCGGTGAGCTGTACGGCGGGGTCGGCCAGCAGCCGGTCGGCGACGAAGCGACCCAGGTATCCGGTGGCCCCGAGAAGCAGCACCCTCATCGTGCGCCCTCCTGGTCCACGGCCATGTTCCGGTGCCGTGCCTCCCGGCCGGCAGGCGGCCGGGAGGATCGGTGTGCCAACTGCGCCTTGGTCATGCGGTCTTGCTCCTTGTCGTGTCGCACGGGATGTGTACGTAAGCCCGTGCCGGGACGGTGGGCGGGGTGCGGGCCCGCTCTCATGCGGGAGCCGCCCCCTGGTGGTGCGCGGAAGCTCCGGTCAGCGCCCTGGCGGCGTACCCGAGCAGGGCGAGCGCCGCGACCCCGCAGGCCGCCAGCTGCACCACAGGGGTGCCCTGGAGCGCTACGGCGGCCTCAAGCGGCCGGGCCGAAGCGGCGAGGCCGGGCAGCCGGGCGGCCAGCACGGTGAGGAGGGTGACCGCCTCGATCACGCAGGCACCCGCGAGCCCCGCACAGGCCGCCGTACGGAAGCCGTGCGCGGCCAGCAGCAGTGCGGTGAAGAGCAGCACCCCCAAGGACGTGACGCCGAGAAGCGCCGTCAGTCCGAGGCCTCGGCTGCCGCTGGGGTCTTCCGGCGCACCGGATGCTGCGAGTTTTCCGTCAGCGAGGGCGTGGGCGGCCCACTGGAGCGCGAGGAAGCATCCGGTGAACAGCACGAGCGCGGCGGCGAGCAGCGGCCGTACTCCGGCGGCGAACTCCTCCAGACTGCGGCTCCCCGTCAGTCTGAGCCGGGCCCCCAGCGCGAAGCCCCGCGCGCACCACACGGCGGGCGCGACAGCCAGCGTCAGTCCGCACGCCGCCCCCGGCGAGGGCACACCGGGGAGGGCCGAGGGGAAGTCGGGCCCTCCTCCGAGCAGTTCGGCCACCAGCCAGTCGCCGTAGAGCGCGTACGCGATGAGCCAGCAGGCCCACAGGGCGAGCCGCTTGGGGAGGGGGAAGGGTGCTCGGGGCTTCGGGCGGGCAAGGTCCTCCTCGCGCGCCCCCTGCCCACTCCCGGTGGCACCGGCACTTGACGCGTCCTCAGCGGCTCCCGGCACGGGCCGGACACTCTCAGACGCGCTCCCGGATCCCGGGCCGGTCCGCGCGGCTCCCTGCTGAGGACCGGCGGCTCCAGCGACGGGCTGCCGGAGAATCGCGGTGCGCAGCGCCGGAAGGGCACCCGCCACAACAGCGACGGCGCCCAGTGCCGATACTCCGGCACGCACCGAAAGCGGCTGCCCCTTGAGCGAGATGAGGCACACATAGGTGGCGGCGCACAGCAGGCCGGGCAGCAGCGGGAACGCCACCAGCGCCGGCCGCGCGAACAGCCGCCGCTCCCCTGTGCTCTTCGCCTCCCTCGCGTCCCTCGCACCGGAGGATGTGCAAGAACCGCCCAAGTCCCGTTGCCCGCCCGCCCCCTCGGTGGCCGGGCCGCTCACCCTGGAGCCTGTCTCGGGCCGGGGGATGCGCGCGTACAGCTCCTCCGCCAGGGAGAAGACATCGCGGTGCTTGAAGCGGGCCGCCGTACGGTCCGTGATGCCCCGGGCCTCAAGCCCTGCGGCGATCTCCAGGGGATCGATGGCGCGTTCACACAGCTCGCGGTGCTGGTGCATCAGCCCGCGCACCGGATCGCCGGATCCCGGGGACACGTTCACGGAGTCTTCGCCTCCCCCGCGTCCGCCCCGACCGCGACGGGCGCGCAGGCCTCAGCACCGGCACCATGAGCACCGGCGCTAACAGCACCAGCACCCGTCGTACGCCCCCCACGCTCCTCCCGCTCAGCGACGGCCCCCTCCGGCCTCGCCCAGCTCGGGACGTGTGGCTCGTCATCGTCCTGGGAGCGCGTCCCTGTGGGGCGCTCGGGGCGGCTGCCCGGTGCCCGGCGCCCGCCCGCGGTCACCGCGCGCCGTGCCGCGCTCGCCCAGCGGCCGGGCACATGGGACTCGGCGGGCCGCGCGAACAGCCGCGTGCCATCCTCCGGTGCGGCGCCCCGCTCCCCGCCGCTCTCCTGCCTGTTGACGGGACAGTGGGACATCAGCTCCAGGTAGATACCGCGGAACGCCTCGACGTTCTGCCGCACCGTGAACAGCTCCAGCGCCCTCGCGCGTGCCGCGGCGCCCAGGCGGGCTGCACGCGCCGGGTCGCACAACAGCGCGGCGCAGGCATCACCGAGCGCGCGCGGGTTGCGGGGCGGGACGACCAGCCCGGTGCCGCCGATCGCCTCGCACACCGCCCCCACATCAGTGGAAACCGTGGCCCGCCCGCAGAACATCGCCTCCACCAGCGAGACGGGGAAGCCCTCGACCACACTCGACAGGGCCACGACGTCACCCGCCGCGTAGGCGTCGGCGAGCGTCGGGGCCCCCGGGCTGCCCAACTCCTCGAAGGAGACCGGGCTCGTGCCCTCGGACCTGTCATCCGGTGCCTCGTCGGGGAAAAGCCGCGCGGCCAGGGCCCGGCAGTGCGCCAGATAGCCGTCTCCCGACGCCCCCTCGCCCCGGCCCACGCGGGCAAGACGCTCGTCCGCCGCGCCGGTGTCCACGAGCCGCAGCCGCGCGCCGGGGACGAGTTCGCGGACCCGCGCGAAGGCGTGCAGGAGGGCGATCAGGTCCTTGGCGGGGGCGCTCCTGCCGACCCACACCAGCGTCGGTACGCCCGCGCGCCTCGGCCCGTCGGAGGGCGGCAGGTCCGTGGCCTGCTCACCGACCGCCTCGAAAGGGGTGGCGTCCATCCCGGGATAGACGGTGCGCAGCCGCTCGGGGCGCGCGCCGCACCGCTCCTGCCAGCGCCGCGCGTGCGCGTTCCCCGGAGTGATCAACTGCGCCTGTGCGTACGCCTCCTTGACCAGCCGGCCCTGGAACGAGGCGAGCAGGGCGCGCACAGGCGCGCCCGCGACCGCCGGGGCGACGGCGCCCGCCGCGCTCGCCAGGTAGTGCTCGCGCAGCCGTACGCCGTATTCAGTGATCAGCAGCGGAACGCCGAAGACGCGCTTGGCCAGCAGCCCGGGAAGCGCCGCTGGGCCGCCGCCGACGGCGTGGCACAGGTCGGCGGCCGAGAGCCCCGGGTCGCCGTCCCGCGTCCCGTACCAGTCCAGGGAGAGCGGGCGCAGCGCGCGCTCCAGGCGCTCGGTGACCGCGAGGAGGTCGGAGACCTGCGCGGAGTGCACGGCACGCAGCGCTCCCGGCGCGCGGCAGGCGGACTCCAGGATGCGTACGGCATGTTCGGAGCGGAGGGCCGAGGCCAGCCCTCCGCACTCGCCGGCCAGTTGGGCCAGCCCGTACAGACCTGCGGCGAAACGGTCCGCCTGCTCGGCGGCGGAGGAACTGGACGGAGCGGTCCCGGCGGAGCCACCCGAGGCGCGCCCGGGGCCCTCTGAGCCGCCGGAGACGTCTGAGGCACGCGTCGCTGCCGCCTGCTCGCCCGGGTCGTCCGTCTCGGGTGTGCAGATGGCCTCGGCCAGGGCCGAGAAGTGCTCGCGGAATCGCCGTCGTTCGCGCCGCCCGTAGGAGCCCTCGAAGGCCGCCCCGCGCGCTCCCGCTCCGGCCGGGCCCGCGCCCCACAGGGGCGCCGTGCGCACGCGGGCGACGTTGCCGGGCAGCTCGCGCCAGCCCGCGTCCTCCTGGCGGGCGCTGCGGCTGAGGGCGTAGACCTCGAACTCATGGCTTTCCAGGCCGCGCAGCAGGCGCTCGCACCACAGCGCGGACTCACCCCTCGCATAGGGGTAACCACCCTCCGTAAGCAGTGCGATGCGCACGTGCGCACCCCCGATCGCTCTCGTGGCGTGCCGCGGGCCAGTACACGGCTCAGCGGCGGGACGCGGAAGACGCTATGCGCGCGCCATGGTGGCGTGATGGACGGTTGTCCATCACGCCACCGGAAGGGGTGAACACCCGTGACTTTCCCCGCGTTCGCGCGTTCGCGCACGCCTCGGGCCGACACGGCGAAGCCTGAGCGCCAACGAGAAGAGCCTCGGAGCGGCGGAGCCAGAGGCCCGGAGCCTGGAGCCCGAAGTGCCGGAGTCCGGAGCCCGGAGCCCGGAGCCCGGAGCCCGGAGCCCGGAGCCCGGAGTGCCGGAACGAGCCCTCAGCCGCGCGGGTGCGGCCAGGCGTTGGGCTTGCAGGTGGCCCCGTCGGTGGACAGGAACTTGGTCTGCTGCATCATCACCGGCGCGGGCTTGCCGTCCTTGGAACAGCCGACGTGGCCGTGGCCGAGCCGATGGCCCACCTCGTGGTTGATGAGCATCTGCCGGTAGGAGTGCATCTTCCCGGGGCCGTACGTCGGCGCTCCGCGTGCCCAGCGGAAGGCGTTGATCATGACGCGATCAGTGGTCGCCGAGTCGCAGGAGACCTTCTCCTCGCTGGTGTCCAGGCCCGATTTGGCGCACCACACATCCGTGGTGCGCGGGCTGGCCAGGGTGATGACGAAGTCGGCCTTGCCGGTGGAGACCCGCTCGAAGCTGCGGTCACCGCCGTGCGCCCAGCTGCGCTTGTCGTTGAGCGTCTTGTGGACGGCCTGCGCGAACAGCCCGCTCTCCAGCGGGAGTCCCTGCTCGATGTCGACGCGGTAGCGCACCACGCGGCCCTTGCTCGGGCCCTTCTCGTGACCTGCGACGGTCGCGAAGTGCCCCGAGCCCTTGAAGTCGTCCGCCAGGGGATAGCGCTGGGCCATCTTGGCGTCGTACGGGAGGGGTTCGGGCCGGGCATCGCCCGGGGACGGGCGGGACGCCCGGTCGGCACGCTCCCCACCGGCGGCATGATCCCCGCCGACGGAGCGCTTCCCCGTGTTCACTCCCCGTTCGGAGCTGTCCCGTCCGTGGTGATCGCCCGTGACCTGTGCGGCGATGATGAACGCCAGCACCGTCGTGATGGCGGCGGCGGCGATGCCGGTGAACGCACGGCTCTTCCCGCCCTTCTCCTCAGGCGGCGGAATCGGTGCGAGCGGTGCCAGCGGTTCATCCGGCGGCTCGCCCGGCCCGCGCTGTCCGGCGGGAATTCCTGCTTCATCCGGTGCGCCGTTACGGGCGCTGGGCCCTCCGGTGCGTGGCTGCGCGAAGCGGCCGTCCGCCCGGTGTTCCTCGCGGTATCCGGTCGGCCACGCGCCGGGCACGGCCTGACGCGGTCCGCTCCCCCCGGGCTGACCAGGCACCCCGGGGGGAGCGGACCGCGAGGCCTGGGACGCGGGCGCCTGAGCACCCCGCCCCACAGGCCCACGGGATCCACCGAACCCACCTGGCCCACCTGATCCACCGCGCCCGCCCGCACCTGGCCCGGCGCCCGGCGCACCAATGGCACCCGGCGCGCCCGCGGCGAACACATCGTCCTCGAAAGCGTCCAGATACTCCTGACGCGGCCCCTGGCCCCGCCGCGAGCCAGGACCGGGCTGCGACTGCCGTCCGCGCGCCCACCGGCCGCCGGCACCTTCATCGCCGGGGCCGCCGCCGGGACCGGGCCCGCCACCCGGGGCCTGGCCTCCGTTCCTGCCGTACCCCTGGCGCGGCGCCGGATAGCCGCCGCCCTCGGACTGCTGGGGGTGACCACCGCGCGCCTGGTCCCCGGGCGGAGTGGCGCCGTAAGCGGGGAAGCCGTGCGCGGGCGTGCCGTAAGCAGGCACCCCGTGCGCCGGCGTACCCGCGGGCCAGGGGTGCTCACCCCGAACGGGAGCCCCTCCGGGCCCTGTCGGCCCTGCCGGCCCCGCCACTCCCCGCGATCCCGGCGGTCCCACCGGCCCCGCCGGTCCCGAGGGCGACGCCTGCGCCCCCGGGGCAGCGCCGCGCGGTCCGCCGGCGGCGCTCTGATGAGGTGGGCCGCCCCGGCGGCGGGAGGCCGCTTCGGGCCCATTGCCCGTGGACATGCCCGTGGACACCGCGGGTATCCCGGAGGTGTCCTCGGCGTTCGCGATATCGGCCTTGCCTCTTCGGCGGTGGCGTCCCACTAGTCACCTTTCGGGGTTGCCGGGGCTTTCGCGGGGGCGGCTCCCTGACCGTTGAGCCGCCGCACGGAACGGGCCGTCTCGTCGATCAGTTCACGGACAGCGCCCGCGACGACCTCGGGGTACTCCATCATCGCGACATGACCGGCATCCGGCAGTGCCAGCAGCCGGGAGTCCCGGAAGGCGGCGCAGGCGCGGCGCGCCACCCGGAAGGCGACCAGCTGGTCGCGCCCACCGTAGACCAGGAGCGTGGGCGCCAGAACACGCTCGGCCTGCCGCCACAGCGCGTGCTGACCACCCAGCGTGTAGGCGTCCACGACGCCCCGCGTCGAGCGCACCATCGCGTCCCAGAAGTAGGGCAGCCCGAGCCGGCGCTCGTACTCCTCGGCGGCGGCGGCGAAGTCCTCGGGCGAAACCCGCCCGGGGTCGCCGTAACACAGCCCGAGAATGCCGCCGGTGCGGCGCTCGGGCGGCCAGTCGCGGGTGAGCCTGCCGAACAGCCCGGCGATCCCCGGCACCGCCAGCATCGCCGTGGGCCAGGCCGTGCGCTGCGGGGGGATCTCGGGCAGCGCCGGCGAGACGAGCGTCAGCGTGCGTACGAGGTCGGGCCGCACGGCGGCGACCCGGGTGACCACGGCGCCGCCCAGCGAGTTGCCCAGCAGGTGCACGGGGCCGCGTCCGCTGGAGTCGAGGTACCGGATGACGGCGCGTGCGTGCCCGGTGACGGAGTAGTCACCGTTGTCCGGTGGCGGGGAGTCTCCGAAGCCGGGCAGGTCGAGCGCCTCACCGTCGACCTCGTCGGCGAGCTGGAGCATCAGCGTGGACCAGTTGAGCGAGGAGCCGCCCAGCCCGTGCACGTACAGCGCGCGCGGACGCGCGCCCCGGCGCCCACCGGCGTCGCTGTGCTCCGTACCCGCGTGCTCCGTACCGGCGCGCTCCGCCCCGCTCTGGTCCTCGGCGCTGCGTTCCGCGCTGCCCAGGTCTTCGCCGCCCCCGCCCGTGACGTCCTCGCGCAGCCCTCGCACGGCGAGCGTGAGACCGGGCAGCGAGACCATCCGGAGCGTCTCCTTCTCGCCGACTCGGGACCCGGGCGGCGCAGGAGTGGCGGCAGATCGGGGCGTAGGCGTACGAGTTTCCGGCCGCTCGGTGGACGACATGGGGGCAATGTTACGAGACGATCACATGTGGCCTCACGTGTTCACCATCACAGGTGGAAGCACACTGTCTCACGCGCGTCGCACAGGGAACCCGCAAAGTGTTCGCCATCAGCGGGTGCGTGCGGGCGTGCGCCCCTGGTGACTCACTCCTAGTCTCGAAAGACGGACCCTCGCGAAAGGGTCCTCACCTGGAAAGGGGGAGCCGGCATGACTGCCGACCAGGCCCGTCCGGAATCCATTGACGACGTCTACGACGCCTATGAGTCCTACGAGCAAGAGCCCGAGGAGACCGAAAGCGATCCCGAGGCCTCGGAGGCGGACGCCGCCGAACAGCAGGCGGAACTGCTGCGACAGCGCGATGAGCCGCTCACCGACCGTGATCTCGACGAGGTCGACCCGGCCGACGCGATGGAGCAGGCACGGGTGGTGGAGCTAAACGAGGACGAGTACCGATAAAGCCCCCGCAACCGGCGACCGCCGGTGAATTTCTCCGCCCGCGGACCCCCCACTCCTGTTACCGAAAAGTACGATGGCGGCGCAGCGCACTTCGCGCTCAGAACATTCAGGGAGGCGGCGTGACAGCCATCGAGCAGACCGAGGCGCGCCCGCGTGGCACGCGTCTGCCCCGCCGGGCCCGACGCAATCAACTTCTGGGCGCAGCCCAGGAGGTCTTCGTCGCGCAGGGATATCACGCGGCGGCGATGGACGACATCGCCGACCGTGCAGGGGTCAGCAAGCCCGTGCTCTACCAGCACTTCCCGGGCAAGCTCGACCTGTATCTCGCCCTTCTCGACCAGCACTGCGACGCGCTGCTCCAAGCCGTGCGCGCGGCTCTGGCCTCCACCACGGACAACAAACAGCGGGTGGCGGCCACCATGGACGCCTATTTCGGGTTCGTCCAGGACGAGGGCGCCGCCTTCCGGCTGGTCTTCGAGTCGGACCTGACGAACGAGCCCGCGGTGCGCGAGCGCGTGGACAAGGTAAGCCTGGATTGCGCCGAGGCCGTCAGCGAGGTGATCTCCGAAGACACCAAGCTGCCGCGAGAGCAGGCGATGCTGCTGGCCGTCGGCCTGTGCGGCATGGCCCAGATCACGGCGCGCTACTGGCTGGGCGCCGGCCAGAAGATCCCCCGTGACGCGGCGGCGAAGCTGATCTCCTCCCTGTCCTGGCGCGGCATCGCGGGGTTCCCGATCCAGTGACCCGGGCGCTCGTCCGGGTTCAGGGGGCGCGGTTGTTCGCTGCGGGCGTGCGACCGCGCCCCCTGGCTCTCCCCGCTCCGGGCTAGTGTTGCTCCGTACGGCGCGGCTGACCGCGCACCACACCCCGGGCCCAGCCAGGGGAAACCCAGATCGTCGGAGGGACATAGCCGTGGAGGTCAAGATCGGCGTGCAGCAGGCGCCTCGCGAGATCGTCATCGAGAGCAAGCAGACTCCTGACGAGGTCGAGAGCGCGGTTTCGGCGGCACTTGGTGACGGCTCCAAGCTGCTCAGCCTCGCGGACGAGCACGGCCGCAAGATCCTGGTCCCGTCGGAGCGCATCGCCTACGTCGAGATCGGCGAGGCATCAGGGCGCAAGGTCGGCTTCGGCGCGATCTGACCGTCACACGCCACACGACAGCGGCCCCGGGATTCTTCCCGGGGCCGCTGTTTCATCTCCGTCCTTCAGGGGGAGTACCGGGACGACCGATTCGCATCACGGTCCCGCACCGGACAGACTCCCGAGGAGGACCTCATGATCTTGGAGGCACTCGGCTCCGCCGCCATCGGCCTCGTTCTTGCCCACGGCGCGACCAGGCGGTTCCCCGGGCGGCTCCCCGACCGCCGGCTCGTACTCGCCACGGGCCCCGTGGCCGCCCTGCTCGGCGGGCTGATCAGCCGTACCGTCCTGGGCTCCGGCCACACCCCGGTGGCGCTGGCCTGTGCGCTGGGCGTCAGCGCCGCGCTGCTGTCCCTGCTGCTGAAGGACGAGACCCCGGCACGCAGGCAGTGGCGCAGGGATCCCATGCGCGCCACCCCCGCGCCCCGCGGCTCCGCGAGTCTCAGGCAGCCAGGCCGAGCGCGGCCATCCGCTTCGTATGGGCCTCCGTGATCCGGGAGAACATCTTGCCGACCTCCGCGAGGTCGAAGCCGTCGGCCACCCCGCCCACGAGCATCGTCGAGAGCGCGTCGCGGTCGGCCACCACCCGCTGAGCCTGGGAGAGCGCCTCCCCCATCAGCCGCCGCGCCCACAGCGCCAGCCGACCGCCCACGCGCGGCTCGGCCTCGATGGCGGCGCGCACCTTCTCCACCGCGAAGCTGGAGTGGCCTGTGTCATCCAGCACACCGAGCACCAGGTCGCGGGTGTCCGAGTCGAGACGGGCGGCGACCTCGCGGTAGAAGTCGGAGGCGATCGAGTCTCCGACGTATGCCTTGATCAGCCCCTCCAGCCAGTCGGAGGGCGCGGTCTGCCGGTGGAACTCGTCCAGCGGCGCCGCGAAGGGCTCCATCGCCGCCGTGGGGTCGGCGTCGATCCGGGCCAGCCGCTCGCGCAGCTTCTCGAAGTGGTGGAACTCGGCCGACGCCATGGAGGCAAGCTCCGCCTTGTCCGCGAGGGATGGCGCCAGCTTGGCGTCCTCGGCCAGCCGCTCGAAGGCCGCCAGCTCGCCGTAGGCCAGCGCGCCCAGCAGGTCGATGACCGCGGCGCGGTAGGTGGGCTCGGCGGATGCCTGGTCCCAGTCCTGGGTGGCGGTCCCGGTGGGGCCTTCTTCCGTGGCGGCCGGTGCCTCGTTCTGGGCGGCTTCGGCGGGGGCGGTCTTGTCAGGCGTCTGCATACCTCGCACGATAGCCCTCGGCACCAGGGCGGGAAGCCCCCCGTCGGGCGCCCGGCCGCCGCAGCGGCCCTCTGAAGACTCGTACACAACAATCGCCCCGGTACACATGCGCGGATCCGGGGTACAGTGATATTGGGTCCACTGGATGCGGTGGGCTCATTGCACGAAGTTGCATGAATGCGGATGCCCGGTCGGTGGCACGATCGGCTCCGACCAGACAGCCCTCCGCCTGGCCCGTGCTCCCCGGTACGGGTCGCGCTGAGAGGGACCGCTCGCGCGAGTAGGGCGCTTGAGCGAGAGCCAGTGGTCCCGCACCGCCAGGCGGGCCGACACTTCGGCCGCCAGGGTGCGGTACGACCCTCTCCTCGCTCTCCGCCGGGTTGCCAGGCGCCGTCGCCCGCACTCGCGCGTCACACAGAAGAGGCAAACATCCTGTCCACCACCTTCCGAGATCTCGGAATTCTCTCCGAGACAGCCGAAGCCCTTGAGGCCGTCGGCATCACGTCCCCCTTTCCGATCCAGGAGATGACGCTTCCGGTCGCCCTCGCGGGCACCGATGTCATCGGCCAGGCGAAGACCGGCACCGGCAAGACGCTGGGCTTCGGCCTCCCCCTTCTCGAGTCGGTGACCGTCCCCGCCGACGTCGAGCTGGGGCGCGCGAAGCCGGAGGAGCTGACCGACGCTCCCCAGGCCCTCGTCGTCGTACCCACCCGTGAGCTGTGTCAGCAGGTCACCAACGACCTGCTCACCGCGGGCAAGGTCCGCAATGTCCGGGTCCTGTCGATCTATGGCGGCCGTGCCTACGAGCCGCAGGTCGAGGCCCTGAAGAAGGGCGTCGACGTGATCGTCGGCACCCCCGGCCGGCTGCTCGACCTGGCGGGCCAGAAGAAGCTGCGGCTGTCCGAGATCCGGACGCTCGTCCTGGACGAGGCCGACGAGATGCTCGACCTGGGCTTCCTGCCCGACGTCGAGAAGATCATCGAGATGCTGCCCACGCGGCGCCAGACGATGCTCTTCTCAGCGACGATGCCGGGCCAGGTCATCTCGCTCGCCCGCCGCTACATGAGCCAGCCCACCCACATCCGCGCCACCGCGCCGGATGACGAGGGCCAGACCGTCGCCAACACCAAGCAGCACGTCTTCCGCGCTCACAACATGGACAAGCCGGAGATGGTCTCCCGGATCCTCCAGGCCGACGGCCGCGGACTGGTGATGGTCTTCTGCCGTACGAAGCGCACGGCGGCCGACGTCGCCGAGCAGCTCGCCCGGCGCGGCTTCGCCTCCGGTGCCGTCCACGGCGACCTGGGCCAGGGGGCGCGCGAGCAGGCGCTGCGCGCCTTCCGTAACGGCAAGGTCGATGTGCTGGTCTGCACTGATGTGGCGGCGCGCGGCATCGATGTCGACAACGTCACACACGTGATCAACTACCAGACGCCCGAGGACGAGAAGACCTATCTGCACCGCATCGGACGCACCGGCCGCGCGGGCAACTCCGGCATCGCCGTCACGCTGGTCGACTGGGACGACATCCCCCGTTGGCAGCTGATCAACAAGGCGCTGGGCCTGGGCCTCGAAGACCCGGAGGAGACCTACTCCACCTCGCCGCACTTCTACGAGGCGATGGGCATCCCCGACGGCGCCAAGGGCGTGCTGCCCCGTGCCGAGCGCACCCGCGCCGGGCTGGCGGCCGAGGAGATCGAGGACCTGGGCGAGACCGGCGCCAAGCCGCGCGGAAAGTCCGCTCCGGCCGCCGAGCGTGAGCGCCCCGCGCGCCCCCGTCGTCAGCGTCAGCGCACGCGTGGCGCTCTGCGCTCCGAGGACGAGGGCGGAGAAGGCGGTAAGGGCGCACCGGCGAAGGCATCCGCTGCCCCCGCTTCCGCTTCCGCCGCCAAGGCTCAGGGCGCCGTCGCGACAGCCGAGGGCGAGCAGGTCGAGGGCGAGGCCACCGGCGCGCGCAAGCCGCGCCGCCGCCGTCGTACGCGCTCCGGCGCCGCGGCGTCCGCCGGTACCGGCACGGCCGCGCCCCAGGGCGGGCAGGCGGACGGCGGCGCGCCCGCCGAGGCCGCCGCGTCCGCGTCCGAGCCGTCCTCCTCGGGTGAGGCGCGCAAGCCGCGCAGGCGCAGCAGGACCCGCTCGGGCGCCGCGAGCCGTACGAGCGCCGCGAGCGAGGCCCCGGCCGCGCAGGCGACCGACGGCTGACGGCTGCCCGCTGCTCGCGGCCGACGGCCGCTGACGGCTGACGGCCGCTGGCTGAGCGCTGACGGTCAAGAACGGCCCGGTGCCCCTCACGAGGGGTGCCGGGTCGTTCGACGTGCGCTGCGGGTAGCGTCCTGGCATGAGCAAGCCCCCGTTCCTGGCGCTGCCTTCAGGTGTGCGCGCGTACCGCCTGGCCACCGAGCGCGGCGAGTTCGCGGTGCACGACACCGGCCCCGCCAGACACCCGGACGCGGTCGCCGGTGCGTCCGCCGATGTGCCCACCGCGCTGTTGCTGCCCGGATTCACCGGCAGCAAGGAGGACTTCATCGGTCTGCTGGAGCCGCTGGCCCGGGCCGGGATGCGTGCGGTCGCCGTGGACGGGCGCGGGCAGTTCGAGACGGGCGGTCCGCACGACGAGAGTGCCTACGCCCAGCCCGAGTTGGCCCGGGATGTGCTCGCCGTGGCCCGCGCGCTGGGGCGGGACTCGGATGGGGAGGCAGGAGCAGCCCGCCCCCTCCATCTGATGGGGCACTCGCTGGGCGGGCTGATCGCGCGCGCCGCCGTGCTGTTGGAGCCCTCCGCCTTCGCCTCGCTGACGGTGATGAGCAGCGGCCCCGCCGCCGTCGGGCCCTCGCAGCGGCAGCGCGTCGACCTGCTGCTGAGCGCGCTGCCCACAAGGGGCCTGGAGGCCATCTGGCAGCTCATGCGGGAGCTGGACCAGTCGGTGGGCTCGGCGGGAGAGGCTCCGTACTCGCGCGCGGAGGCCGAGGAGACCACGGCAGCGATGGACGCGTTCTTGCGCCGCCGCTGGCTGAGCAACGTCCCTGAACAGCTGATGGTCACGGGACGGCAGTTGCAGACGGAGCCGGACAGGGTCGGCGAACTGGCCGCGCTCTCCCTGCCCTTCCACGTGGTCTCCGGTACGGCGGACGACGCCTGGCCGGTGCCGCTGCTGGACGAGATGGCCCTGCGGCTGGGCGCCCGGCGCACCGTCGTCCCGGACACCGGCCACTCCCCGAACGCGGAGCGCCCCCAGGAGACGGCCCACGCCCTGGCCGCGTTCTGGCGCAGCCCTCCGGCCGGCGGCTGAGCTCAGCCCGTGACGGGGCCCGGGCCCGAGGCGCGGGCGGCGATCTCGGCGTAGACGTCGGGGGCCGTCGTCAGCTCCCCGAGCTCGATGTTCTTG
Organism: Streptomyces sp. NBC_01775; assembly: GCF_035917675.1. NCBI lineage: Bacteria > Bacillati > Actinomycetota > Actinomycetes > Kitasatosporales > Streptomycetaceae > Streptomyces > Streptomyces sp. NBC_01775. Next base: position 3,281,439 of record NZ_CP109104.1, read on the forward strand.
CGGCTGCCGTGGTAGTCGCTGGATCCGGTGGCCAGGATTCCCAGGTCGGCGGCGAGGGCGTGCAGCCGGGCGCGGGTGGCGGGTTCGTGGTCGGCGTGGTCGGCCTCGACACCGTCGAGGCCGGCCTCGGCGAGTTCGGCTATCGCGCTCTCGGGGACGCACTGTCCGCGCTTGGCGGCCAGCGGGTGGGCGAAGACAGCGACCCCGCCCGCGCCCTTGATCAGCCGCAGCGCGTCGAAGGGGTTCAGCTCGTGCTTGCCGACGTAGGCGCGGCCGTCGTTGGCGATCCACTCCTCGGTGAAGGCGTCGGAGACCGTCTCGACGACGCCTGCCTCGACCATGGCAGCGGCGATGTGCGGGCGGCCCACGGTGCCGTCACCGGCGATCCGGGCGACCTGCTCCCACGTGACGGGCACGCCCAGCTCTTCCAGCTTGGCGACGATCGCCCGGGCACGCGGCACGCGGTCGTCGCGCACCAGCTCCCGCTCGCGCGCCAGTTCGGGCTCGGCGGGGTCGAAGAGGTAGGCGAGCATGTGCAGGCTGATGCCGTCCAGGCGGCAGGACAGCTCGGCGCCCCGGACCAGAGTGAGGCCCGCGGGCAGGGCCGCCATGGCCTCGGGGTGCCCCGCGACGGTGTCGTGGTCGGTCAGCGCGATCACGTCGAGGCCCGCGGCGGCGGCGTTGCGTACCAACTCGGCCGGGGTGTCGGTGCCGTCCGAGGCGGTGGAGTGGGTGTGCAGGTCGATGCGCACGGACGGGCTCTCCCTCTGCGGGATCGTTCGGGCCGGTCAGGGCCCTCGGATCTCCGGTCTGCGTGGTGGCTGATGCGTAGCGGGTGGTCGTCATGGCCGGCGCGTACTGCCGGCGCCCGGTCGGTCACCGGGGCCGACGCGACCGCCGGGTGACGGGCGCCGCGTGACGGACGCCGGGGAACGGACATGTTCAGGATAACGGCCCCGCCGGCGGCCCGGCCCGTCAGGAGATCAGGCGCGGGGAGAGCGCACCGCAGGGCAGCAGGTCGACCTCGGCGCCCGCGTCACGCAGGTCGGTGAGCACGAGTTCGTCGTAGAGCATCAGCCCGGACTGCTCGGGCCACACGATCGCCCACAGCCACAGCCCACGCGCCTCCCCGGCGAAGACGGCGCGGTCGTCGGGGGAACCGCTGACGTGCCAGAGGGGGGTGGGCCGCCCGGCGGCCAGCACCTTGGCGTGCGGGGGCTTACCGGTACATATGGCGGGACCGGGGTCGGGACCCTCGATCCCGGCGTAGCGCGCGCCGAGGCCCACGCCCAGCTCCTCGGCCACCAGAAGGAGTTCGCCGGGGCCGCCGAGGGGGCCGGGACCCGAGCAGGCGACGGCGGTCGCGCGGCCTCCGCTCCGGTCGTCGCCCGCGCTCGCGACGCCGGTGAACAGCCAGCCCACGGGCAGCGGCCAGGGCATCCAGACGGGAACCTGCGTGCGACCCACCACGACGGCGAGAGCCTCGACACTGGGTGGGATGACCGGCTGGAGCGGGTGCACGGCGCCGTGGATGCCGCACTGCCAGGTGTCGGCGAAGAGGCCGGGCGCCCTGACCCGGCTACCGCATTTCGGACAACTGGGTTCGCCCCTCATGGCCCTTAACGGTCCTACCGGGCCGCCCTCGCGTCAAGGACGATCACTCACCTGGCCCCGGCCGGCGGCGCCGTCGCAGGTGAGACGGGGGCCACTCCCGGGATATAGATGTAATTTGCAGTAATTAGCTTGCCTAATTTATTGTGTGTAGACGTCAACGACTTTCGGGGCTCGCATCCAAGGAGCGGCAGGCATGAGTGGTGATCCGTTCGACGAAGGCGGAGGCAGTCTCCTCCGCCAGCCGAAGGCCGTGTGGGCCACGGCAGGCGCTTCCGTCGTCGCCTTCATGGGCATCGGCCTGGTCGACCCGATCCTCCCTTCGATCGCCAAGGGGCTCGAGGCCACCCCGAGCCAGGTCTCACTCCTGTTCACCTCGTACTTCCTCATCACCGCCGTCGCGATGCTGGTCACCGGTTTCGTCTCCAGCAGGATCGGCGGGCGCAAGACGCTGCTGCTCGGCCTGGCGCTCGTGGTGGTCTTCGCGGCGCTCTCCGGCACCTCGGGCTCCGTCGGCGAGCTGGTCGGATTCCGGGCGGGCTGGGGCCTGGGCAACGCCCTCTTCGTCTCCACGTCGCTCGCCGTGATCGTCGGCGCGGCGGCAGGGGGCAGCGCGGCGGCCATCTTGCTCTACGAGTCGGCACTCGGGCTCGGCATGGCCTGCGGCCCGCTGCTGGGCGCGGTGCTCGGCGACGCGAGCTGGCGCTTCCCCTTCTTCGGCACGGCCATCTTGATGGCCGTCGGCTTCCTCGCCATCACGGCCTTCTTGAAGGAGCAGCCCAAGCCCGCGCGCAAGACCTCGCTGCTCGACCCCGTCAAGGCGCTCGGGCACGGCGGGCTGGCCTCGGCGGCGGCCTCGGCGTTCTTCTACAACTACGCGTTCTTCACGGTGCTCGCCTTCACACCGTTCGTGCTGAACATGTCGCCGTACCGCTCCGGCGCCGTCTTCTTCGCCTGGGGCGTGCTGCTGGCCGTCTTCTCGGTGCTGGTCGCACCCAGGCTCCAGGAGCGCTTCGGCTCGCTCAAGGTGCTGGGCACCTCGCTCGTGCTGATGGCGATCGACCTGGTGGTGCTCGGATACGGCAACCACACCACCGCCATCGTCGGCACGATCGTCTCCGGCGCGTTCATCGGCCTCAACAACACCGTCTACACGGAGCTGGCGCTCGGCGTCTCCGACGCCCCCCGTCCGGTGGCGAGCGCGGGCTACAACTTCGTGCGCTGGTTCGCCGCGGCGGCGGCCCCCTTCCTGGCGCCGAAGATCGAGGAATGGGCGAACATCCACATCCCGTTCGTGGTCGCGGCCCTGGCCGCCGCCGTGGGCGCTGTGATCGTCGGCGTCCGCCGCAAGTCCCTGACGATGGAGGCCCAGGAACTGCTCCCCGAGCACGAGGCGGAGGACGCGGCCGTCGCCCAGGGCGAGGTCCAGCCGGCCACCAGCTAGTGCCCCTCCCGGCAAACATTGCCGGTCACGGCACTAGCCCTCTTGGGAAGCTCCCCCGCGAGCCCGCCCCGCGTGATGAGCCCGTCCGTGGGATGAGCCCGTCCCCGTGTGGGGCGGGCTCAGTCGCCCAGCGGCACCGGGCCGCGCGCCGGGTCGCGCAGGTCCGTCCCGTGGCGCAGCCACCTCTCCTGAAGCGCGTCCGCACCGTGGACGCGCTTCCAGGCGGCTTCGGTCGGTGTCATCGGCAGCAGCGGCAGGAAGCGGACCGGCTCCGGCGGCGCTCCCCCAGCTCCGCCGGGAGATGCCCCCAAGGCCAGGTCCGCCACCAGTCCCCCGGGCTCGGCGACCAGGACGGAGGTGAACGGCGCCCCCGGCCACAGCGGTTCACCCGTGTCCAGGGAGGCGCCCGGGGCGACCACGACGCCCTCGACCTGAGGTGAGGCCGCCAGCACGGCCAGCGGGCGCAGCACCTTGTCGGTGTCGGCGATACCGGCCCGTACGGTCAGCAGCAGTTCGGCACGCGGCCCCCGTTCGGGGTCGGCGAGCACCTCGGCGGGGTCGGCCATGGGCGCGGACGACATGCCAAGCGTGGCGTATCGCACAGTCCCGGCGTCGGCGTCCACGAAACGCAGCACCTCGATGCGCTCCGTCCCCAGGAAGGTCACAGAGGCCCGAGCACCGGGTTCGCCCAGGGTTTCGCGCAGCCGGGAGTCGACGAGGGTCCGTACGTCAGCCATCCAGCGAGCATAGATCGCGTAAGGACGCGGCAAAGGGGCACCCGCCTCGCCACGAGGGGGCACGGGGAAGGTGGTTCCAGTGCTACCGTTGACCGCCGGTCAAGGCGTGTACACATCGTCCCCCACGGGGGCCCGGCCGGAGGAGGTGGGACCTGACATGGATCCGAGTCGACCGTGCAGTACCGGCCGTTCTTCCCACCCGGCACGTCCCCGCTCCTGAGGCCCTAACTCCCCAGTGGCGTCCCGGCGAAACCTCCAGTGAGGGCTTTCCCGGCTCAGGGCTCGCACGGCGGAAGAGCGCCCGCGTTTCGCAAAGTTCCGTCTGTCAGCGAATGCCGTCGCCACGGCCAGCGCGTGGTGCCCGCTTTGCGGACCTCCGGCTTGCCGTAGGCCCCCGTTCCGGGCAGTGCAGCGCCTTCATCCGTATCGGCGGCATGGAACGCCACCGTGGAGGGCCCCATGTCGATGATCCGAGAGCTGCGCGCCGCCGTGCGTCCGGCACTGCGCAAGGACACCCGTTCCGCTTACGGGTACGAGGGTTTTGAAAGCATCGGCTGCGCGTCGAGCAGCGCCGTCGTGGACTGCGCCGTCTACCGCGAAGGCCGGCGCGACACCGAGCACCTGGGCCCCGCCCAGGCGCTGCGCAAGGTGCGCTCCGCCGACGGGAGCAACCACCCGGGCTTCGTCTGGATCGGCCTGCACGAGCCGACCGAGGAGGAGTTCGCGGGCATCGCGCAGGAGTACGGACTGCACCCGCTGGCCGTCGAGGACGCGGTGCACGCCCACCAGCGCCCGAAGCTGGAGCGCTACGACGAGAGCCTGTTCACCGTCTTCAAGACGATCCACTACGTCGAGCACGCCGAACTGACCGCCACCAGCGAGGTGGTGGAGACCGGCGAGGTCATGTGCTTCACCGGCAGGGACTACATCATCACCGTCCGGCACGGGGGCCAGGGCTCGCTGCGCGCCCTGCGGCACCGGCTGGAGGAGGACCCCGAGCTGCTGGGCAAGGGCCCCTCGGCGGTGCTGCACGCGATCGCCGACCAGACCGTCGACGGATACCTCGCGGTGGCCGACGCCGTGCAGGACGACATCGACGAGGTGGAGATCGAGGTCTTCTCCGACCGCTCGGCCAGCGGGCGGCGCGGCGGTGACGCGAGCCGGATCTACCAGCTCAAGCGCGAGGTCCTGGAGTTCAAGCGGGCCGTCTCCCCCCTGATGCGCCCGCTGCAAATGCTCAGCGAGCGGCCGGTGCGGCTGATCGACCCGGACATCCAGAAGTACTTCCGCGACGTGGCCGACCACCTGACGCGGGTCAACGAGCAGGTGCTGGGCTTCGACGACCTGCTCAACTCCATCCTCCAGGCCAACCTCGCGCAGGCCACGGTCGCGCAGAACGAGGACATGCGGAAGATCACCGCGTGGGCCGCCATCTTCGCGGTGCCCACGATGATCGCGGGAATCTACGGCATGAACTTCGACTACATGCCCGAGACCGAGTGGACGTACGGCTATCCCGCGGTGCTGGGGCTCATCCTCGCCATCTGCTACGGCATGCACCGGGGATTCAAGCGCAACGGGTGGCTGTAGCCTGCCGCCATGACGGTGACGCCCCAGATGCCCGCGAGCCACCTCGACCGTGCGCTGGTCGAGGAGACCGCCAAGAAGTCCGGCCTCGTATGGGTGCGCGGGCCCGAGGGGCGGGCGCGCGGGCTGTGGCACGTGTGGCACGAGGGCGCCGTCTGCCTGGTGGGGGACGGCACGCTGGAACAGCCGCTCGAAGGGCTCGGGCTGAGGGACGGCGGCAGCGCGACGGTGTCCGTGCGCGGCAAGGACAAGGGCGCCCGGCTGGTCGCCTGGCCCGCGCGGGTGAGCGAACTGCCGCCGGACAGCGAGGCTTGGCAGGCGGCCGTCGCCGAGCTGAAGGCCAAGCGGCTGAACGCGCCCGACGCCGACACCATCGCCGAGCGCTGGGCGCGCGAGTGCCGGGTGCTGCGGCTGGAGCCCGCGGGCGAGCCTCTGGAGCGGCCCGGCGCGATGCCGGACGGCTCGCATGCCGCCACTCCGCCGGAGACCCCCGCCACGACCCGCCACGCGGCTCCGGCGGGGCTGCCCCGGCTGCTCTTCCGGCGCCGCAGGAAGTGACGGCACGCGCCGGGCGTCCGTCCGCGCGCGGACGGCGCCGTCGGACGGCGCCGTCGAGCCGTGCGGCTCTCGGCGCGCAGCCGTTCGCCGTTCAGCGCTGTCCGGGCGAGATCTTCCTGCCGTAGTCGACGGTCTCGCTCTTCTCCGGGGCTTTGAGCGGGAACCCGCTGTTCCACTCGCCGAGTTGGACCGTCCCCGCGCCGCCGCCGCGCTGGAGGCGCAGCGGGTAGGGGGAGCCCTTCAAGGAGACGTCGACGATGCCGCCGCGTCCCTTGCCCGCGATGACGCGGACCGTCTTGACGCCGCCCACCTCGCCACGCTCGCCCGTCTCCCGCTTGCCGTCCATCGCCAGCAGCCCGTCCAGCAGCGTGCTCATGTCGGTGAAGACGCTCAACTGCTGGTAGGCGGGGTCGCCCTGGGGGACCTTGACGTACTTGCCGCCCAGCTTGCCCGCCGCCGCCACATCGGACTTGGTGGGCTCCTTGCCGCCCTTCTCCTGCTTGGCCCAGAACTTGGCGTCCGCCTTGAGGTAGAGGTCCTTGCTCACCCGCAGCAGCTCGAAGGTGGACCCGCCCTTGGCGGAGACCTCGCCGACGCCGCCGCCGTGCTTGAGACGCATCTTGAGGCGGTAGGTCTGGCCCTTGCTGACCACGTTGCCGGAGACCCGTACGGCCTTGGCGCCCTTGGCCGCCCTTCTGGCCTTCGTCTCGATCTTCGTGGCCGACAGCTTGCCCACCCCGTTGGTGCCCTTGTCCGGGTCCTCCTCACTTCCGCACGCGCTGAGCGCGGCGATCGCTCCGGCGCAGAGGACCGCGAGAAGCGCTGCACTCCGGTGTGCGCGGGCACGTCCAGTCACGGGGGAATCCTCCTGGGGTCGGCGGCAGGACCGCACCCTACCCGGGCCCGGTACCGCCGTCGGAAGGCAGCCGTCCGGACCACACCGCCGCGCAGGTGTGGCGCCGGTCACGCTAGCCTTAACCCGGCATATATGTGGAAGAGCTCCTATAAGCGGGCAAAGCTCTACGGCTTCATACGGTCGGGCGGCACGGCCGAGGAGGGCAGGCAGCTGATGGCAGCGAGCGCGCCCCGGGTCTTCGTCTCCCATCTGGCGGGCATCGCCGTCTTCGATCCGAACGGGGACCAGGTCGGCAGGGTCCGCGACGTGGTCGCGCTGCTGGGCCGCCGACGGCTGCCGAGCGTGCTGGGGCTCGTGGTCGAGGTCGTCAGCAGGCACCGGGTCTTCCTGCCCATGACCCGGGTGACCGGCATGGAGTCGGGCCAGGTCATCACCACAGGAGTGCTCAACATCCGCCGCTTCGAGCAGCGCCCCAACGAGCACCTGGTCCTCGGCGAACTCCTGGACCGCCGCGTCACCCTCCTGGAGACCGGCGAGCAGGTGACGGTGCTCGACGTCGGCATGCACCGGCTGCCCGCCCGCCGCGAATGGGAGATCGACCGGCTGTTCGTCCGCAAGCCGCGCCGGGGCGGGGGCCTGCGCGGGCGGCGCGGCGAGACGCTGACCGCCGAGTGGGACGCGGTCACCGGCTTCGCACTGGAGGAGCCCGAACAGGGCACCGCCAACCTGCTGGCCACCTTCGAACAGCTGCGCCCCGCCGACCTGGCCAACGTGCTGCACCACCTCTCCGAGAAGCGCCGGGCCGAGGTCGCCGCGGCGCTGCACGACGACCGGCTGGCCGACGTGCTGGAGGAGCTGCCCGAGGACGACCAGGTGGAGATCATCGGCAAGCTCAAGGACGAGCGCGCCGCCGTCGTCCTGGAGGCCATGGACCCGGACGACGCCGCCGACCTGCTCGGGGAGCTGCCCGAGGACGAGAAGAACCACCTGCTGGACCTGATGCAGCCCCAGGAGGCGGCGCCGGTGCGGCGGCTGCTGTCCTACGAGGAGGGCACGGCCGGCAGCCTGATGACGACCGACCCGATCGTGCTGCGCCCCGACGCGACCGTCGCCGAGGCGCTCGCCCGCGTGCGGGACGAGGACCTGCCGGCGCCGCTGGCCTCACAGGTCTACGTCTGCCGCCCGCCGGACGAGACCCCCACGGGCCGGTACCTGGGCGTCGTGCACTTCCAACGGCTGCTGCGCGAGGCGCCGTTCGTCCTCGTCGGCGGCATCGTGGACACCGACTTGAACCCGCTGCCGCCCCGCACCTCGCTGCCCGCGCTGACCAGCTACCTGGCCGCCTACAACATCGTCTCGGCCCCGGTGGTGGACGAGGGCAGACACCTGCTGGGCGCCGTGACGGTCGACGACGTGCTCGACCACCTGCTGCCCGACGACTGGCGCGAGGCGCCGGGCCTGGGGGTACCTCCCGGCGAAGCTGGGGGAGGGCTGCCGGGGCCGGCACCGGAGGAGGGACGGCAGGATGGCTGAGCGGGAGGGCCCACGGCTGGACGTACCGCGCACACCGCGCCGGAACCTGCTGCCCGCGTACGACCCCGACGTCTTCGGGCGGACCTCCGAGCGGATCGCACGCTTCCTGGGCACCGGGCGCTTCCTCGTCTGGATGACGATCGTGATCGTCGCCTGGGTGGGCTGGAACGTCCTGGCACCGGATGCCTGGAGATTCGACGGCTACCCTTTCATCTTCCTGACCCTGGTCCTCTCCCTCCAAGCCTCGTACGCGGCCCCGCTGATCCTGCTCGCGCAGAACCGGCAGGACGACCGCGACCGGGTCAACCTGGAACAGGACCGCAAGCGCAACGAGCGCAGCATCGCCGACACCGAGTTCCTGACCCGCGAGATCGCCTCCCTGCGCATGGGCCTGGGCGAAGTCGCCACCCGCGACTGGATCCGCTCGGAACTGGCCGAACTGGTCAAGGACCTGGAATCCTCAGCTTCCTGGGCGGAGCGACCGGATGAAGAACGTTTCGGGCAACAACGGGCCGAGCGGGAGTGACGAAGCCCCTCCCCCGCCCCTTGTCCGACGCGCTTCGCGCGGCCGTACCCCCCACACCGTCACCCGACCCCCGCCCCTTATCCGACGCGCTTCGCGCGGCCGTACCATTCATGTATGCCTACCGAGAGTCCCGCCTCCTTCCCCACCGAAGACGCGGTGCGTGCCGCGCTCGCCACGGTGAACGATCCGGAGATCCACCGGCCGATCACCGATCTTGGGATGGTCAAATCCATCGGCATCGCGCCCGACGGGGCGGTCGACGTCGGGATCTATCTGACGGTCTCGGGCTGCCCCCTGCGCGAGACCATCACCGCGAACGTGACCGAGGCCGTGCAGGGCGTGCCCGGGGTGACCGGGGTCAGCGTCGAGCTGGATGTGATGAGCGACGAGCAGCGGCGCGAGCTGGCCTCCTCGCTGCGCGGCGGCAAGGCCGAGCGGGAGATCCCGTTCGCCCAGCCCGGCTCCCTCACCAGGGTCTACTGCGTGGCCTCCGGCAAGGGCGGGGTGGGCAAGTCCTCGGTGACCGTGAACCTCGCCGCCTCCATGGCGGCCGACGGGCTGAAGGTCGGCGTCGTGGACGCCGACATCTACGGCCACTCCGTGCCCCGGATGCTGGGCACCGAGGGCCGGCCCACCCAGGTCGAGGACATGATCATGCCGCCCTCGGCGCACGGCGTGAAGGTCATCTCGATCGGGATGTTCACCCCCGGCAACGCCCCCGTGGTCTGGCGCGGCCCCATGCTGCACCGGGCGCTCCAGCAGTTCCTGGCCGACGTCTACTGGGGCGACCTGGACGTGCTGCTGCTCGACCTCCCGCCCGGCACCGGTGACATCGCCATCTCCGTCGCGCAGCTGGTCCCCAACGCGGAGATCCTGGTGGTGACGACCCCGCAGCAGGCGGCTGCCGAGGTCGCCGAGCGCGCGGGCTCCATCGCCGTCCAGACCCACCAGAAGATCGTGGGCGTGGTCGAGAACATGTCGGGCATGCCCTGCCCGCACTGCGACGAGCTGATCGACGTCTTCGGCACCGGCGGCGGCAAGCAGGTCGCCGAGGGGCTGACCAGGACCACCGGCACGGAGGTGCCGGTCCTGGGCGGCATTCCGATCGACCTGCGGATGCGCGAGGGCGGTGACGAGGGCAAGCCCGTGGTGCTCAGCGACCCCGACTCCCCCGCCGGCTCCGCGCTGCGGGACATCGCGGGCAAGCTCAGCGGGCGCCAGCGCGGCCTTTCGGGGATGTCGCTGGGGCTGACCCCGAGCAACAAGTTCTGAGGCGCTCAGCCGCCCTGGAAGACCTCGGACCCCCGTACGGATGTTCTCCGTACGGGGGTCCGAGGTCTTCGGCGCTTGTCGGGCGTCGTCAGTGCCCGGCGGTCATCGGCGCTCGTGCGTCGTCAGCGCTCGTGCGTCGTCACTGCTGCTCGTATGCCGCGATGTCCTTGACGACCGCGAAGCCCAGGCCGTACGCGCTCATCCCGCGCCCGTAGGCGCCCAGATGCACTCCCTCCTGTGCCGATCCCGCCAGGACCCAGCCGTACTCGGACTCGCGGTAGTGGAAGTCGGTCGGGACCCCGTCGACCGGCAGGGACAGCGTGTTCCAGCCCTGCCCGTCCAGGTCGTCGGCCAGCTCCCAGGCCACGCCGGTCTGCTGGTCGAGCCAGTCCTGGCGCAAAGAGTGTTCCATCTCGATGGGGAAGGTGCGCGAGAGCAGGCCGGAGCCCGCCAGCCAGGCGGCCGTGGAGACGGACGTCGCCTCCAGCACCCCCGTCCCGTCGGCGCTGCGCCGCACCGGGCGGCTGGCGACCGTCACCACGACGGCGAAACTCTCATCCTCCGGGCTGGTCTCCACCCGGAGTGACGGCTCTTCTCCATGCCCCGTGGAGCAGTGCTCGACCGTGCCGTCGGCCGCTGCTCCGACCTGCATCAGCCAGCGTGGACCGGCGAAAGCCGCATCGAGGCCGTACCACGGAAAGGCGGCCATCAGAAAGCCGTCCACCGCCCGCCGCGCGCCTGGAACCCCCTGCGCGGCGGGCCCGGATTCACCGGCTAGCCGACTCGTCGTCTCCATCTGTGCGACGCCTCCTCATTGCCCTGTGCCATGGGCGGCCAACTTCCTCGGACGGCGACCCCGGACACTTGGAGGATAGCCACATGGATCCGCCGTGTCGGGCATGCCTGGGGGTTCAGGACCCGGTACGGGGGCGAGATGGACGGCAAACGCCGCAGATGTCCCAGGTGACAGAGGGGTGGGAAACCGCACCCCGGATCTGACACGCCGTCAGGTAGCGTCTGCGTCGAATGGCGGGGGGTCGCTCTTACGGAGGGCAGCGGGTGCGGGCTCGGCAGTGGCTGCCGCGCCGTCCGTCTCGGATGCCTCGCGCCGGCCCCCGGGGCCGGCCTCCTTGACCATGTCGGCCTTCTTGACCGTGTCGGCCTTGCCGGAGGAGCCGCCGGCGGCCGACGAGCGGCCGTCGGAGCCGTTCTTGCTGAGGCTCGGCCTGGCCCCGTCCGCGTCCCCGGAGCTGTTCCCGCTCTCCTTGCCGTTGACCGCGTCGGTGACCTCTGCCAGGTCCTTACGCAGGTCGAAGCTGCTGCTCAGCTCCTTGATGCCCAGTTCGTCGTTGTCCATCAGGTGCTTGCGGGCGAAGTTCTTGGGGTTCAGGTCCTCGAACTCGAAGTCCTTGAACTCGGGGCCCAGTTCGGACCTGATGTCCTCCTTGGCGCTGTCGGAGAACTGCCGCACCTTCCGGATGAAGGCGGCGACGTCCTGGATCACCTTGGGGAGCTTCTCAGGCCCGAAGACGAGCACGGCGAGGACGATGAGCGCGACCAGCTCCAGTGGTCCTATATCGAAGAACACCGTGCAGCTCCCTCACTCCGTCCACAGCCCATACGGCCAGATGTCACGGTACCCGTCTTCGGCCCGTGTGGGGGACCCCGCCCACCCTCCCCGCCTCATCACCACCGGGCGACCGGACCCTCAGCGGACATGAGGCTCTCAGCGGGCATGGGGCTCAGCGGGCATGAGGCTCAGCGGACATGAGGCTCTCAGCCGGTGGCCGAGCCGAGCGTCACGCTCACCGACCGCTCCTCCCCGTCGTGCCGCACCGTCAGGCCGAGCTTGTCGCCCGGATGGTGGCTGCGGATGCGGACGATCAGCTCCTCGCCGCTGTGCACCGCCCTACCTCCCGCCCGGGTGATCACGTCACCCTCCTGGAGGCCCGCTTCGTCTGCCGGGCCCTTGGGGGTGACCGGCGCTCCGCTGCCGTCCGGATTGCCGATGCGGGCGCCCTCGCCGCCGTACTCCATGTCCAGGGTGATGCCGATCACGGGATGGGTGGCCCGGCCCTCGTTGATCAGCTCCTCCGCGACCCGCCTGGCCTGGTTGACCGGGATGGCGAAGCCGAGCCCGATGCTGCCGCCGCCTTCGCCCTCGGGCAGCCCCGAGCCGTTGCCCGCGCCCTTGATGGCGCTGTTGATGCCGATGACCCGGCCCCGGGTGTCGACGAGGGGGCCGCCGGAGTTGCCCGGGTTGATGGGGGCGTCGGTCTGGAGCGCGTCGACGTAGCTCATCTCGCTGCCCGCCTCCTCGCCGCCCGCCGTGATGGGCCGCTGCTTGGCGCTGATGATGCCGGTGGTGACCGTGCCGTCCAGGTCGAAGGGCGCACCGATCGCGACCACCGGGTCGCCTACGCGCACCGAGTCGGAGTTGCCCAGTGGCAGCGGCTTGAGGCCCGAGACGTCGGAGACCTTGACCACGGCCAGGTCGTAGCCGCCGTCCTTGCCGACGACCTCGCCCTTGGCCGTCTGGCCGCTGTTGAAGGTGACCTGGATGGAGTCGCTGCCGCGCGCCGATTCGACCACGTGGTTGTTGGTGAGGATGTGGCCCCGGCTGTCCAGCACGAAGCCGGTGCCCGTCGCCTCGGCGCCGCCGCCGCGCGCGTGCAGGGTGACGACGCCGGGCAGCGTCTGGCGCGCGATGCCCGCGATGCTGCCCTTGGGCCTGTCACCGCCGTCCCCCGCACGCTCGGCCGGTGCCTGCGGCAGCTTCACATCGCCGACGCTGCCGCTCCGCTCGACGTAGGCCCCGATCAGCCCGCCCGCGCCGCCCGCGACCAGCGCCAGCACGACCCCGCCGACCACCGCACGGGACCTCCCCGCCCGCTTCCGCCCACCGGGGGCGGGAGCGGGGGCGGGAACGGTGATGCGGGCCGGGACGGGGACGGGAGCGCTGACGACGGCCGGGACGGGATCGAGGGAGGTGGCGGGGACCGGTACGGGGTCGAGGGGGGCGGTCGGAGTGGTGGGCGCCAGCGGGGTGGTGGGTGAGGCGGACCGGGAGGCCTGCTGCTCCGGCACGGCCGGGTGGGGTTGCGGGCCTGGGAGCGCGGAACCGCGCGCCCACGGGTCGGCGCCGGGGCCCGTCGCCACCCCGTACGGAGGTGTCGTGGTGACCGGCGGCAGATGCACGCCCTGCGGCGGCGTCGCCCCGGGCAGCTGCACCGGCGGCGCCGGCGCCCACGGTCCGGGCCCCCCGTAAGGAGGAGTCCGGTACGGGTCCTCGCCGTGCAGCGGCTGCGGCCGGGCGGCCGGCACCTGCTCCGTGGCGGGGTTCGGCCCGTCGGCAGGGTCGGTGGCGTCACCCGTCCGTGCGGCCCCCGCGTCGCCCGTCCCGGTGGCCTCCGCGTCACCCTGTCCAGCCGCGAGAGTCACGGCGCCAGGGCCGGCCGCGCCGGGAGAGGGCTGTGCGGAGGCCGGCTCTGCCTGGGTGGCGGGCTCAGCCGGCGACCCCGTCTCCGCGTCCGCCGGCTCCCGGGTCATCTGGCGGCCCAGCGCCCTGCGTGGGCGGCTCCACCACTTCGGCGCCGGCCTGGTGGCCTTCCCCTCGTCCATGCTCTCCCCAACTGTTCACCCGCGCCTGCTCACCCGCGCCGGGCGACAGGTTGCAGGGAAGGATTCAACCAGGTGTGGGGGGCCTCGCACACCGGCATCCAGTCCGCCGGTGCCCTACCGGCCCGCCATGGGGGACGGAGTGGCCGGGGATCGCCCGGGGAAAGCACGCAGCGACGACGGGTCGTACGACGGCGAGGCGGGACGCGCTCCGGACATCAGGGGGCCGACGCCCCGTGAGCCGAGGGACGGGGTCGAGGTCAGCGAGGTGAAGGTCCCGCCGCCGCCGTCCTGGCCGTACGAGCCGGAGGCGCCGGTGGCGGGCGAGAGGCGCTGCGCCGACGGGCCCAGCGGGGCCGCGAGCGCCGCGATCAGCGAGGGCGCTGCCGCCGCCGTGCCGCCCCGGGCACTGGAGACCACTCCTGAGCCACGGGCCGCACCCGCGGCAAAGGTGGCGGCCGTCTGGGCCTCCGCGGCGCTGGCGCTGAGCGCACCGCCACGGTGCTCGCCACCCGGCGTCCGCCGCCTGCTGTCGCGGGAGGTGGTGCCGGAGCCCGAGGGCGCGGTGCGCACCGGGCTGGCCGAGGCGCCGCCCCCATCGCCCTTGGCGACGGGAGCGCCGCCGGTGGTGCCGGACGCCAGGGAGCCGCCGAGGGCGAGCGCCGCCAGCGAGAAGGCCCCGGCCGCGGCGAAGGCGAAGCGGCGCCCGCGCGAGGCGGAGCGCTCGGCGCGGTCCACACGGACCTCATGTATCCGGAAGCCGCGCTGGGGGGTCAGGAGCCCGCGCCCGGCGCCACGGCCGACCGGCAGGTAGTCGAACGCCCACGGGGAGCGCTGGGGCCCGCCGGGCAGGCCTGCCATCGGCAGGGCGCCGGATTCATCCGCCGGGGCCGCTCCCGGCCCGGAGCCATCCGTGTCGCGGTCGGTGTCGTCCGCTCTTCCCGCGCACGCGTCACCTCCGGCGGGCAGACCCTGGAGGCGGGCCAGCAGCCCGTCGGAGGGTGGGGGCGGCGCGGTGTCGGCGAAGACGTTCTTGAGCCGGCGCTGGGCGTCGGCCTCGGCCTTGCAGCTGTGGCAGGTCGCCAGGTGCGAGAGGACACGCTCGCGCGCGTCGTGGCCCAGCTCCCCGTCGACGAGCGCTGCCAGGCGGTCTCCGAGGTGGTGCTCGGCGGGCGTCACTCAGCCCCCACCTCCCCGGTCCGGGCCGCAGGCACCACCGCGCTCAGCGCGCGCTGCTGCTCGGCCCTGGCTGCGGGCGAGCGGTGCTGGAGCGCCTTGCGCAGGTGTGAGCGGCCACGGTGGATACGGCTGCGGACCGTCCCCAGCTTGACGCCGAGGGTCGCGGCGATCTCCTCGTAGGACAGGCCCTCGATGTCGCAGAGCACGACGGCGGCGCGGAACTCGGGAGCGAGGGTGTCCAGAGCCTGCTGCACGTCGGCGTCGAAGTGCGTGTCGTTGAAGTGCTGCTGCGGGGTGGGCTCGCGGCTGGGCAGCCGCTCGGCCGCGTCGTCGGCGAGCGCGTCGAAGCGGATGCGCTGCTTGCGCCGGACCGTGTCCAGGAACAGGTTCGTCGTGATCCTGTGCAGCCAGCCCTCGAAGGTGCCGGGCGTGTAGGTGGACAGCGAGCGGAAGACGCGGACGAAGACTTCCTGGGTGAGGTCCTCGGCGTCGTGCTGGTTACCCGTGAGGCGGTAGGCGAGGCGGTAGACCCTCGCGCTGTGCGTGCTGACGATCTCCTCCCACGAAGGAGGGGTCCACGCCTGCGCGTCCGCATCGGTGTCGAAAGTCGCCGTGGTCGCGGAGTCGGCGGTGCGGGCCTGGTCAGCAGTGTTGGTCACGGATTTCGGCTGTACCGTCGGCCGCCGGAATCTTGCGAAGACTCCGCGGTCTCGGGTCGCAGCCGCACCTCCCCTGTCGGCTCTGGTGGTGTCCAGTGGAGCCCCTACCATAGCCACATCTCCCGTTAGCTCCGGATAAGCATCTTTGCCCAGCTTTCGCGGGCGCCGTACGCCCCTTCACGAGGCCCTTCCGGCAACCGCTTCCCCTCGGCGTCCGCTCATCCTCTCTTCGCGGTCTCTCCCCTCAACGCCCAGTCCCATCAGCAGGTTCCCGGGCCAACGGATACAGTCACGATTGCGTGAAGGACGGGGACAGGAGAGGGTCATTACCGGCAACCGGCAGACGAGCTGGGCGTTCGCCGACGCTTACGGCGCCGAGCTGGTCGAGAACGCCGAGAGCGAAGCACTGCGCTGGGCCCGCGACCGGGCCCAGGACGCGGGGCTGCGCTCGGTGTCTCCCGGCACCGGCGCCGCGCTGCGGCTGCTGGCCGCGACGGCGGAGGCCAAGTCGGTGGCCGAGATCGGTACCGGCACCGGCGTCTCGGGCATCCACCTCCTGCACGGCATGCGCTCCGACGGGGTGCTGACGACCGTCGACATCGAGCCGGAGCGCCAGCAGTTCGCGCGTGAGGCGTTCCGCGCCGCCGGATTCGCGGGCAACAGGGCACGGTTCATCCCCGGCCGCGCCCTGGATGTGCTGCCGCGCCTGGCGGACGGCGGGTACGACCTCGTCTTCTGCGACGGCGACCGGATGGAGTGCATGGACTATCTCGGTGAATCGTTGCGCCTGCTGCGCACCGGCGGGCTGATCTGCTTCGCGGGCGTCTTCGCCGAGGGGCGCACCGTCGACTCGGCGGCGCAGCCCGCCGAAGTGCTCAAGCTGCGCGAGCTGTTGCGCACGGTGCGGGAGAGCACGGTGCTGGTGCCTTCGCTGCTGCCGGTCGGCGACGGGCTGCTGTGCGCGGTCAAACGCGGCGAGTGACCACACAATCCCGGTGAGCCCTCCGCCGGCCGGAGTGCCGAGTCCGGCGCGCCGACCGCCCGCCCGCGGCGCCGGCCGTCGGAGGGCCGCCCGCCTGGAGAGAAGCTGACTGGAGACGAAGCTGCCCCGGGGTGTACGCACGAATGCGTACACCCCGGGGCAGCGCAAGTCGGCGGAGGCCGCTTGCCCGGCTCTCTCCTCAGCCGCAGACCTTCTTCAGCTCCTCGCCGAGTGCCGTCGCCTCGTCCGGTGTCAGCTCGACGACGAGTCGCCCACCGCCTTCGAGCGGAACGCGCATGACGATGCCCCGCCCCTCCTTGGTCACCTCGAGCGGGCCATCGCCCGTCCGCGGCTTCATGGCCGCCATGCTCGTTCCCCTTCCTGAAACCAGCCGATCGCAGCCGGCGGCCCCATAAGCGGGCACAGTCTCACCGGCATCGAACACATTGCTTCCCGGTCATTATCCCGCATGGCAGGACCCAATGACCAACATCAGTCCGCATCTCTTCTCCTCCGCCCCTCCACAAAACGCCCCAATGCGGCGATCAGGCTGCGATACTGCCCCGGTTCTTCTGTCGAACAGGCCCTGAGCGGTTTGACGCAGCTCACACCGCGAAGCGGAGCGAGGCGCCGCGCGCTCTGTGCGGGCCCGATGATCTAGGCCATGCTGAGCTCATGTCCGACACCGTGCGCTACGAAGTGAACGAGGGCCTCGCGACGGTCACCCTCAACCGCCCCGACGCGATGAACGCCCTCGACGAAGAGACCAAGGTCGCCCTGCGCGACACCCTCCAGCGGGCCGCGGCCGATGAACTGGTCCGCGCCGTGCTGCTGACCGGCAGCGGGCGGGCCTTCTGCGTGGGCCAGGACCTCAAGGAGCACACGGGCGCGCTCCAGCGCGGCGGCGGCAGCGCGCTGAACACGGTCGAGGAGCACTACAACCCGATCACGCTGGCCCTCGCGGGCATGCCCAAGCCGGTGGTGGCGGGCGTGAACGGCGTCGCCGCGGGGGCCGGGGCGGGCTTCGCCTTCGCCTGCGACTACCGCGTGATGGCCGATACGGCGGCCTTCAACACCTCCTTCGCCGGTGTCGCGCTGACGGCCGACTCCGGCGTCTCCTGGACGCTGCCGCGCCTGGTCGGCCCGGGCAAGGCCGCCGACCTGCTGCTCTTCCCGCGCAGCGTGAAGGCCCCCGAGGCGCTGGAGCTGGGTCTGGCCGGACGGGTGGTCCCGGCGGACGAGCTGGCGGCGGAGGCGGCCTCCGTCGCCCGGCAGCTGGCGGAGGGCCCCACGGCCGCCTACGCGGCGCTCAAGGAGTCCCTCGCCTACGGGGCCTCGCACTCGCTGGCCGAGACCCTCGCCAAGGAGTCGGAACTCCAGCTGCGGGCCGGTGCCTCGCAGGACCACCGGATCGCGGTGGAGGCGTTCGTGAAGAAGGAGCGCCCGCGCTTCACCGGCCGCTGACCCTCGCGCGTCCGGCCCCGTAGGGCGCCTCCGGTCCGTCCCGTCAGCGCCCGTCAGCGCCCGTCCCCGCGTCCTCCGTTCACGCCTTCGCGTCGCGGCGCCAGCAGTCGGCCAGGTGGTCGTTTACCAGGCCGCACGCCTGTATGAGGGCGTAGGCGGTGGTGGGGCCCACGAAGCGGAAGCCGCGCTTCTTGAGGTCCTTGGACAGCGCCGTGGACTCGGGGGTGGTGGCGGGCAGCTCGTGCATCGTGCGGGGCACGGAGCGCGCGGTGTGGTCGGGGGCGTAGGACCACACCAGGCGATCCAGCGTGCCCGGCTCCCACTCGGCCGCCACCCGGGCGTTGTTGAGCGTGGCACTGATCTTGAGGCGGTTGCGGACGATGCCGCTGTCGGCGAGCAGCCGCTGCTCGTCGGCCTCGGTGAACTTCGCGACGTCGGGGATGTGGAACCCGGCGAAGGCGGCGCGGAACGCCTCGCGCTTGCGCAGGATGGTCAGCCAGGACAGACCCGACTGGAAGCCCTCCAGGCACAGCCGCTCGAAGAGCGCGTCGTCGCCGTGCACCGCCTCGCCCCACTCGGTGTCGTGGTACGCGGCGTAGTCCTCGGCCGTGGTGCCCCAGGGGCAGCGCAGGCGGCCGTCGGGCCCCGGCAGGGCGCCGCCCTCGGGCACCTGCTTCTCCGGGCCCGGCGCCGGGCCCGGCTCTTCCGTCCCGGTCTTCTCGGGGCTCATCGCGTACCTTCCGGTGCCTGGCCGCCCTCCGGGCCCCGGTCCTGGGGCTCGTGGCGGGAGGGGTCCGAGTGGCGCATGGCGAGCGCCTGGGCGCCCGCGAGCGCCGATTCCAGCTCGGCGATCCGCGCGTCCCGCTCGGCCAGCTCGGCGCCGAGGCGGTCGAGGACGTCGTCGACCTGCCCCATGCGGTAGCCGCGCACCCCGACGGCCAGGCGCAGGCCGGCCACATCCGCGTGGCTGACGGGCCGGTCGGGCGGCAGCGGCTCCTCCAGCAGGTCGGGAGGCACCTCGGTGAGCCCTCCCACGGCCCCGCGCCCCGACTGGTCGCCGCTCCCGACGACGGCGAGCGTGACCGCCGCGACGACCACGACAAGCGAGATCAGCAGGAACACGAACACGGACCACTCCCCGAGTTGCTGGATGTGCGCGGACCCCGATCGTGCCATGGCCCACTGACAGTTATGGTCAGCGGCAGGAGCGTGCAGGGGCCACGCGGTACGGGCGGCGGCCGGGGCCCCGCCGAGAAGGAGAGGATGGCTGATGCTGCGCCTGGGCACGCGTGAGTTCGGCGAGAACGAGCCGGTGGTCATGGCGATCGTGAACCGCACGCCGGACTCGTTCTACGACCGCGGCGCCACCTTCCGGGACGAGCCCGCGCTCGACCGGGTCGAGCAGGCGGTCTCGGAAGGGGCCGCGATCATCGACATCGGCGGGGTGAAGGCGGGGCCCGGCGACGAGGTGACCGCCGAGGAGGAGGTGCGGCGCACCGTCGGGTTCGTCGCCGAGGTGCGGCGGCGCTGGCCCGATGTGGTGATCAGCGTCGACACCTGGCGCCACGAGGTGGGCGAGGCCGTGTGCGCGGCCGGAGCGGACCTGCTCAACGACGCGTGGGGCGGGGTGGACCCCCTGCTGGCCGAGGTGGCGGCCCGGCACGGTGCCGGGCTGGTGTGCACCCACGCGGGCGGCGCCGAGCCCCGCACCCGTCCGCACCGGGTCGCCTACGACACCGGAAGCACCGCCGGGGCCGGGCGGGCCGCCGGGGCCGGGCGCTCCGGCAGCGGCGTCGTCGAGGACATCTTGCGGGTGACGCTGGAGCTGGCGGAGCGCGCGGTGGAGCTGGGCGTGCGCCGGGACGGCATCCTGATCGACCCGGGCCACGACTTCGGGAAGTCCACGCGCCACTCCCTGGAGGCCACGCGGGGGCTGGGCCGGATGACGGAGACGGGCTGGCCGGTGCTGGTCTCGCTGTCCAACAAGGACTTCGTGGGCGAGACCCTCGACAAGCCCGTCAAGGAGCGGCTGACCGGCACCCTGGCCACGACCGCGGTCTCGGCCTGGCTGGGCGCCCAGGTCTACCGCGTGCACGAGGTGGCCGAGACGAAGCAGGTGCTCGACATGGTGGCCTCGATCGCGGGCCACCGACCTCCCGCGGTGGCCCGCAGAGGGCTGGCGTAGCCCTCCGGGAGCGGGGCCCTAGACCCCGGTCTCCTTGGTCACCAGCTTGATCGCCTCGTCGATGTCGTCGGTGACGTGGAACAGCTCCATGTCCCGCTCGGACGCCTTGCCTTCGGCGACGACGGAGCCGCGAACCCAGTCGATGAGCCCCTTCCAGTAGTCCGTGCCGTACAGCACGATCGGGAAGCGGGTGACCTTCTGGGTCTGGACGAGGGTCAGCGCCTCGAACAGCTCGTCCAGGGTGCCCAGCCCGCCGGGCAGGACCACGAAGCCGCTGGCGTACTTCACGAACATCGTCTTGCGCACGAAGAAGTAGCGGAAGTTCACACCGATGTCGACGTACTGGTTCATGCCCTGCTCGAAGGGCAGCTCGATGCCGAGTCCGACCGAGGTGCCGCCCGCCTCCAGCGCGCCCTTGTTGGCCGCCTCCATCGCGCCGGGGCCGCCGCCGGTGATGACGGCGAAGCCCGCCTCGGCCAGCGCCTGGCCGATGCGGACGCCCTTCTCGTACTCGGGTGCGTCCACAGGGGTGCGGGCCGAGCCGAAGACGCTGACCGCCGGGCCGAGTTCGGCCAGCGCGCCGAAGCCCTCCACGAACTCCGACTGGATGCGCATGACGCGCCAGGGGTCCTGGTGGATGAAGTCGGACGGTCCCGCGGTGTCCAGCAGCCGCTGATCCGTGGTGCCGGGCTGCACCTGGTCACGACGGCGCAGCACCGGGCCCAGCCGCTGCTCCTGGGGCTCCCTGGATTCCCTGGACCCCTTGCCGGACTTGTCGGTCATGTACAGCACTCCTTCCGCCTGCGATCTTTCCGCTTCAGGGTACGCAGCCGCCTCGCGGGGAGGACGCGGAATTCACCCTGCGTAGACCGTCAGGACGTCAGCCAGCTGCGGAGCCGTTCCTCGCACCGAAGAATGAGTCCGGTTTCCACTCTTTCATCCCGCTTATGAGCGAGATTGGGATCACCTGGGCCGTAGTTGACAGCCGGGACACCGAGAGCGCTGAACCGGGACACATCGGTCCAGCCGTACTTGGGCTGGGGCTCCCCGCCGACCGCCTCCAGGAAGGCGCGGGCCGCCGGGTGCGCCAGGCCGGGCAGCGCGCCGGGCGAGCTGTCGTCGACCACCAGCTCCTCCACGCCGCACCCTTCGAAGACCTCGCGCACATGGGCGAGCGCCGCCTCCTCGCTCCGGTCGGGCGCGTAGCGGTAGTTGACGGTGACGGTGCAGGCGTCGGGGATGACGTTGCCCGCGACACCCCCCTCGATCCGGACGGCGTTGAGTCCCTCGCGGTACTCCAGCCCGTCGATCACCGGGCGCCGCGGCTCGTAGGCCGCCAGCCGCGCCAGGAGGGGCTCGGCCGCGTGGATCGCGTTGGCGCCCATCCAGCCGCGCGCCGAGTGCGCGCGCACGCCTCCGGTGCGCAGGTGCACCCGCAGCGTGCCCTGGCAGCCGCCCTCGACCTGGCCGTGCGAGGGCTCCAGGAGGACGGCGAAGTCACCGGCCAGCCAGTCGGGGTGGGCCTCGGCGACGTGGCCGAGGCCGTTGAGATGGGCGGCGACCTCCTCGTTGTCGTAGAAGACGAACGTCAGGTCGCGGTTGGGCTCGGGCACAGTGGCGGCGATGCGCAGCTGCACGGCGACGCCCGCCTTCATGTCGCTGGTGCCGCAGCCCCACAGGACGCCGTGCTCGTCCAGCCGGGAGGGCACGTTCCCGGCGATGGGCACCGTGTCGATGTGCCCCGCGAGGATGACGCGTTCGGGCCGGCCCAGACTGGTGCGGGCCACCACGTTGTTGCCGTGCCGCGTGACGCTCAGATGGGACAGCCCGGAGAGGGTCTCCTCCACGGCGTCGGCGAGCGCCTTCTCGTTCCCGCTCTCGGAGGGGAAATCCACCAGCCGGGCGGTGAGCCGCGCGGCATCCTGTCGCAGGTCGAGTGCGCTGTCGGGCATACCGACACCCTACGGCCCGCGCCGGGCGCGCGGCGCGCTCCCCCGCGCCCCCGGCCACCCGCGCGCAGCCGCTACCTTTGGGCGCGTGCTCCACTCCGGACCGGCCCGTGCGCCCCGTACGACCCGACCGAAGCGCCGCGGCATCCTGTTCAGGGGAGCCGTGGCGTGCCTCGCGCTGCTCGCCGTCACCGCCTATGTCGCCGTGCGGATACTGACGGGTCAGGAGGACGCGCACTGCACCGTGCGCGCCACCGGCGAACCGGACGGCGCCGGGAGCGCGGCGGATGCTCCGGGCCGCACCCCCAAGGACGCGCACGACTACGAGCTGAAGCCGGGCCAGGCCGCCAACGCCGCGACCATCGCCGCCGTCGCCTCCCGGCGCGGACTGCCGGAGCGCGCGGTGACCATTGCCCTGGCCACCGCGATGCAGGAGTCCAAGCTGAGCAACATCGGCCACGGCGACCGGGATTCGGCCGGGCTCTTCCAGCAGCGCCCCTCGCAGGGCTGGGGCACGATGCGGCAGATCCAGGACCCGGTGTACTCAGCGGCGAGGTTCTACGACCACCTGGCGAAGATCCCCGGCTACTCCCGCCTGCCGCTGACCGTCGCCGCGCAGCGCGTGCAGCGCAGCGGCTTCCCGCAGGCGTACGCCAAGCACGAGGCGAACGCCACACTGCTCACCTCGGCCCTCACCGGCCGCCGGGCCGCCGCGCTCAGCTGCACGACGAGCACCGGGAACGACCGCGAGCCGGGCGACCCGGCACGGGTGCGCAAGCAGCTGGTGCGGGAGTTCGGGAGGGACGTACTGGCCGACGGCGCCGGCACCCTGACCGTCCCGGCGCGCGGCAGCCGCCACGGCTGGGAGCTGGCGCACTGGGCGGTGGCGAATGCCTCCGGGCTGCGCATCGAGCGGATCGCCTACGCGGGCCGGGTCTGGAGCGCCGGGCGGTCCCAGGACGGCTGGCGCGTGACGACGGGGGACGCGAAGGCCCCGCCGGAGGGCGCGCAGGGTAGCGGGGGACGCGGCTCCGGTGGCGAGGTCGAGCTGCGACTCGCCCCCGGTCATTAGTACGGGCACTCACGCGCAGGAGGGCGGCCGTCCACCGGGGTGGACGCCGGTCGCCCGCCCGGCGGTCACCCGTGGGGGGTGGACGAGTTGCCTGCAAACGACGGGAACGACTCCTCCGGTACAGGTCAACTGGCCGCGAAGAATGCCCAGTTTGAGCACCGAGGGGCAAACCCGCATTGCCAATCCTTTACCTGGGTTCCCCGCAACCTGAACGCGGCCCCGCGCGATAGGCACTGCGTCCGACCGGGCGACCCGGCAGGACACTCCAGAATCCTTCTCCGTCAAAGGAGCACCATGTCCCTCCCCCTCCCCCGCCGGATCGCTCGGACCGCCCTGCTGGCCGCGGCGGGTGCCGCCTCCGTCGTCGGCGCCGCGGGTTCCGCCAGCGCCCTCGACCTGCCCGCCGGCCCCGTGGGCGGCGTGAGCAACCTGGACGGCGCGGGCGTCGGCAACACGCTGGACAAGGCGTCGACGGAAACCTCCGGGCTCGCCGGGAAGACCGGCGGCAACGCCGTCGAGACGACCGTGCCGGCCGCGGGCAAGGCCGTCGGCAAGACCGGCAAGTCCGCGACCCCCGCGGCCCAGAAGCTGGCCGGCAACGCGGCGGGCGACACCAGTGGCCTGGTCGGCAAGACCGCCTCCACCACCGGCAAGAGCCTGCCCTCCACCAACAGCCTCGGCGGCCTGCCGATCGGCTGAGCACACCGACGCGGCGGCCTCCCGCCCGGCTGAGCCGCCACAGCGGCGAGGGCCGCCCCGACCTCTCCGGTCGGGGCGGCCCTCTCGCGCTTCAAGGGCCGGACGGGCCGAGGTGGCCCCCGCGCCCGTAGGGCCTACTCCCCCAGGCGCCGCACGGCCGCGCTGACGCGCTCGTCGGTGGCCGTGAGCGCGACGCGGACGAAGCGCTCGCCCGCCGGGCCGTAGAAGTCGCCGGGCGCGACGAGGATGCCGCGCTTGGACAGGTCGGAGACCGTGTCCCAGCACGACTCGTCCCGCGTCGCCCACAGGTACAGCGACGCCTCGCTGTGCTCGATACGGAAGCCGGCGGCCTCCAGCGCGCCGCGCAGCGCCGTGCGCCGCGCGGTGTAGCGCGCGCGCTGCTCGGCGACGTGCACGTCGTCGCCCAGCGCGGCGACGGTGGCCGCCTGGACGGGCGCAGGGGTGATCATGCCGCCGTGCTTGCGGATGTGGAGCAGGTCGCCCAGGACGTCGGCGTCGCCCGCGATGAAGGCGGCGCGGTATCCGGCGAGGTTGGAGCGCTTGGAGAGCGAGTGGACGGCCACCACGCCCTCGTAGGAGCCGCCGCACACCCGCGGGTCCAGCACGGAGACGGGCTCGGTCTCCCAGCCCAGCTCCAGGTAGCACTCGTCGCTGAGGACGAGGATGCCGTGCTCGCGGGCCCAGGCGACGACGCGCCGCAGCTCGTCCAGGCCCAGCACCTTGCCCGTCGGGTTGGACGGGGAATTGAGCCACAGCAGCTTCAGGCCCGCGGGGTCCAGCTCCGTCGGGTCGTCGTAGGCGAGGTACTCCGCACCGGCGAGCCGCGCCCCCACCTCGTAGGTCGGGTAGGCGAGCCGGGGGAAGGCCACCCGGTCGCCCGCACCGAGGCCGAGCTGGGTCGGCAGCCAGGCCACCAGCTCCTTGGAGCCGACGACCGGCAGCACGTTGCGGTGCTCGATCCCGCGCGCCCCCAGGCGGCGCTCGCACCATCCGGTGATGGCGTCCCGCAGCTCCTTGGTGCCCCACACCGTGGGATAGCCGGGGCTGTCCGCCGCGTCGGTCAGCGCGCGCTGGACGAGTGCGGGAACGGGGTCCACGGGAGTGCCGACGGACAGGTCCACGATGCCGTCGGGGTGTGCGGCGGCAGTGGTCTTGTACGGCTCGAGCCGGTCCCAGGGGAAGGCGGGGAGCCGGTCGGAGACGGAGGGCACGATGGGGCTCACTTTCTTCTGCTGCCGGCTGGACGGCGGCTGTGCCGCGCAGCCGGATGACTCGGAAGCAGCGGGTCGCGCTGAAAACGGCGCAGTCCCGTGCGGCGGACGCGTGGACCGCCGCACGGGACTGCGCACCAGCTCCGCCGGCCTGGCGCGGTGGGCTGCCGCCCGGCCTGGGGGCTGCCACCCGGCCTAGGGGCGCGGAATCACTCGTCGTGTTCCTGCGGCGGGAGAGCGGCGATGACAGGGTGGTCCTTCTCGATCAGGCCCAGCTTGCTGGCACCACCGGGCGAACCGAGGTCGTCGAAGAACTCGACGTTCGCCTTGTAGTAGTCCTTCCACTCCTCGGGAGTGTCATCCTCGTAGAAGATGGCCTCGACCGGGCAGACCGGCTCGCAGGCTCCACAGTCGACGCATTCATCCGGGTGGATGTACAAGGACCGCTGGCCCTCGTAGATGCAGTCGACGGGGCACTCCTCGATGCAGGCCTTGTCCTTCAGGTCGACACAAGGCTCCGCGATGACGTAAGTCACGCTGTCGTTCCTCCTCGGTAGGGCTGGCGGGCCGGTGTCCGGCACCACCACTGAGCGCGCGGGAGCGCTGCTTCGCTTCGGACGGCGGCCGATGCCCGCATCTAGTATCTCCGTTCCCGGCCACAAGACGAACAGGAGGGGCGGATACAGCTGTGGAATTCACCACGGGCGGACGCTTGGAGGTCCGTATCACCGCTTCCGACGTGGGAGAACGCGTCTCTGTACGCTCGCTGACGGCCGCTGGAGAGCGGCTCGGGCGGTTCACGGACACGGTCGGCATTCTCACATCGTGGACCGGTGGCGTGCTCGGAATCACCCGGCGCGATGGTGAGCACGTCGAGATCGAGGAGGCGTCGATGGTCGCTGGAAAGGTCGTGCCCCGCACCCCGGCTCGCAGGAGAGGAATCCCCTCGGCGAGCGTGCCGGAGCTGATGGCGGTGGGGGCCCGGGGGTGGCCGGCGGCGGAGACCGGACGACTGGGCGAGTGGACGCTGCGCGCCTCCGGAGGCTTCACGGCGCGGGCGAACTCCCTCCTCCCGCTGGGCGACCCCGGCATACCGCTCGCCGAGGCGATCGGCCAGGTGGTGCGCTGGTACGAGGATCGCGGGCTGCCGCCGCGCGTGCAGCTCGTACCGGAGGAGCACGCGCTGCTCGAACGGGAGTTGGCCGGGCGTGGCTGGACGGCGGAGCGGCACGCGGTGATTCGGGTCGGCGCGCTCGCGCCGCTGGCGGACCGCGCACCGGATGAACGGGTCACCCTGAGCCGCGTACCGGATGAAGCGTGGCTCTCGCGGTACAACCGCGCCGACGGCGACGGTGACGGGCTGCCGGAAGCGGCTTGGCGGGTGCTCGCGGGCGGGCCCTCGGTGTGGTTCGCGACCGTGGCGGGCGGACAGCCGGGCGGCGGGGAGGCGAAGCCCGCGGCGATCGGCCGCTGTGTGGTGGACGGCCGGTGGGCCGGGTTCGCCGCCATAGAGGTCGCCCCGGAGCGGCGCGGGGAAGGACTCGCGTCGGCGGTGATGACCGAGCTCTCCCGCCGGGCATTGGAGGAAGGGGCCTCGGCGGCCTACCTCCAGGTCGAGCGCGACAACGGCCCGGCACGCGCGCTCTACGACAAGCTGGGCTTCGCCGACCACCACGCGTACCACTACCTCCGCGCCCCGCAGGACTGACGTGGGCGGGGCGGACGAGAACGACGGGACGGATGAGACCGGCGGGACCGGCGGAAGCGACGGGACCGGCGGAAGCGGTGGTACGGGCGGAAGCGGCGGCGGCCCCGCCGGTGAGGGCCGGGGTCCCGGAGGGCCGCCGGGCGGCAACAGACAGCGCTTCGCCGAGGCGGCCCGCGAGGGGCGCCCCGACCTCGCCCTGCTGTGCCTGCTCATCGGCGTGGAGGCCGAGGAGGCGGCCGGCCGCGAAGGGCGGCGGGGGAGCGGCGGCCAGGACGCGGCGGACGCCCTCGTTGACGGCGCCCAGGCCGAACTGGACCGGCTGACCGGGCAGTTGCCGTACGAGCGGGGCCGCTCCCCCGAGCAGTGGGTGCGGGCGCTGGAGCGGCTGCTGGGCCAGGAGCACGGCTTCGCCGGGGCTCCGGCGGACTACCAGCGGCTGGACTCCTCCTTGCTGCACGCCGTCCTGCGCAGACGGCGCGGGCTGCCCATCGTGCTGTCGGTGGTGTGGATGGAGGTGGCCAGGCGCGCGGGTGCGCCGGTGTACGGGGTGGCGCTGCCGGGGCACTTCGTCGTCGGCTTCGGCGACCCGTCCGGCGACTTCGTGCTGGCCGACCCCTTCAACGGCGGCAAGCCGCTGTCTCCGGAGGAGACGGAGGTCCTCGTCGCCGGGGCGACCGGCGGGCGGGCGCATGTCTCGGACGCGGCGCTCCAGCCGGCCGGACCGCTGGAGATGGTGCTGCGGATCCTGAACAACATCAGGGCCTGGGCCGGCGACCGTCCCGAGCAGTCCGGCGTGCGCCTGTGGGCCGTCGAGCTGTCGCTGCTGCTGCCCCACCACCCGGGGCGGCTGCGCCTGGAGCGGGCCCAGCTGCTGGTGGAGCACGGCGACTTCGTCGCCGGGGCGCGCGAGATGGAGGAGTACGCGGACGTGGTCGCCACGATGGAGCCCAACGCGGCGGAGAACATCCGCAGAGGGGCCCGCGCGGCCCGGGCGCGGCTGAACTGAGCGGGGGCGGACGGGCCGGTCGTCCGCCTGCCGCTACAGCGGGAAGGTGCCGGTGCCGCCGGTCTCCCCGGCACCGGTGCGCCGGGGCGACCGGGCCCGTGCGGTACCGCTACAGCCAGCCCTTGTCGCGGGCGATGCGGACCGCCTCGGCCCGGTTGCGCGCTCCGGTCTTCTGGATGGCCGCGGACAGGTAGTTGCGTACCGTGCCGTGGGACAGGTGTATGGCGGAGGCGATCTCGGTGTTGCCCGCGCCCTCGGAGGCGGCGCTCAGCACGTCGCGCTCCCGGTCGGTCAGCGGGCTGGCTCCCTCGGCAAGGGCGGCTGCGGCCAGCGTCGGGTCGATCACGCGCTCGCCCGCCAGGACCCGGCGTACCGCCTCGGCGAGCTGGGCGGCGGGCGAGTCCTTCACGAGGAAGGCGTCGGCACCCGACTCCATGGCCCTGCGCAGATAGCCGGGCCTGCCGAAGGTGGTGAGGATGACGACCTTCAGGCCGGGGTGCTCGGCGCGCAGCCGGGCGAGCGCGTCGAGCCCGGAGAGGCCGGGCATCTCGATGTCGAGGAGCGCCACGTCCGGCTGGTGGGCCGCGACGGCGTCGAGCACCTCGTCGCCCCTGCCCACCTGGGCGGTCACTTCCATGTCCGGTTCGAGGCCCAGCAGGGCGGCGAGGGCCTCACGGACCATGGCCTGGTCCTCGGCGAGCAGCAGTCGGGTCACGGCCTCAGGCTACTGAGGACACGGTGGCCCGCAGCGTGAAGCCCCCGCGTAGGCCCGCCGAGGTCTCCAACGTGCCGTCGGCGAGCGCCAGTCGCTCCCGCAGCCCGCTGAGCCCGTTGCCCTCGCCCTTCCCCGAGGGGCCCGTGCCGTTGTCGGTGACCGTGAGGCAGACGGCGGAGTCGGCGGAGTCGGCCCGTGGGCTCAGCGTCACCGTGCAGTGCGTCGCGCCGCTGTGCCGTACGACGTTGGTGACGGCCTCGCGCAGCGCCCAGGCCAGCGCCGCCTCCCGCTCGGGCGGGAGGCCCAGGGGCGCGGGCGGGGGCGGCGCGTCGGTGGTCTCGTCGCGGTGCTCGCCGGGACCGGCCGGGAGCCGGGGGGCGAACTGCGGGACCTCGGCGGTGATCCCGGCGGCGAGCAGGGCCGTGCGCGCTCCGGCGAGTTCGACGGCCAGGGTGGGGCGGCGGTATCCGCCGACGGCCTCGCGTACGTCCACGAGGGCCTGTCTGCTGACCCGTTCGATGTCGGCCACCTGCTCGGCGGCCTGTACCGGCTGTTCGGGCAGCATCCGGCCGGCCAGCTCGCTCTTGAGGGTGATCAGCGAGAGGGAGTGGCCGAGCAGGTCGTGCAGGTCGCGGGCGAGACGCAGCCGCTCCTCGTTGGCCGCCAGCCGCGCCACGGCGGCCCTGGCCTCGCGCAGCTCGCGCAGCGTACGGATGGTCTTGCGGGCCGACATCAGGGCGAAGCCGCCGAGCACGGCGGGGATCACGAACGAGGTCCACACGCCCCACCACGGGCGGGTGCCGAAGCCGGTGCCCAGGAGCGCGAGGGAGACCACCGCGACCGCCATCGCGAAGACGGCCTGGCGGACCGGGAGCACGGCGCCGGAGGCGACCGTGAAGTACACGAACAGCACCAGCCACGCCTCCCCCGCCGTGCAGGAGAGAAGGACGGCGAGCAGGTAGAGCAGGGCCAGTACGCTCTGGACGGTTCTGCTCGGCAGGGGCTCGCGGGTGTGACGGAAGACGAGCAGGACGTATGTGGTGACGAACACGGCGAGCCCGAGGGCTGCCCCGGCCACGGCGGGCCCGGAGTGCCCCCCGGACCACAGGTCGCGCAGGGGGGCGCCGAGGAAGACCATCCAGACCGTGATCATGACGGCCTTGGAGATCTTCTGCCGCCGGGTCTGCGGGACCTCCCCGACGAGCGGTACGTCCTCCGGGCCGCTCGGCCACCGGACGGCGGACCGCGCCTCGGGCGCGTCCTCCTGCCGGGTGTCTGCCATGGCCAGGCTCCTTACGTCCTGCGTGCTCGTGCGATTCATGCCTTGCGGGTGTCCTTGCGGTAGAACCAGGCGGCGGCCCCGGCGAAGAGCACGAGGTAACCCAACAGCAGCCCGGCGTCCCGCAAATGGGGCGCGTCGCCCACCTCGACGGCCTGGCCCAGCGCCGTGTAGGCGTGGGTGGGCAGCCACTCGCCGATGTCCTGGACCCACCCTGGCAGGCTCGACATCGGCAGCCACAGCCCGCCCATGAACGCCAGGCCGAAGTAGAACAGCATCGTGATCGGCCGTACGGCGTCGCCCGTCGCAAGGTATCCGATGGCCACGCCCAGCGCGGCGAACACGAAGCTGCCCGCCCACGAGCACAGCGCGATGGCGGCCCACTGCCACGCGTCCAGACGTACGCCCATCACCAGGGCCCCGGTGAGCAGCACCAGCAGGATCGAGGGGAGGCTGACGGTCGCGGCCGAGGCGATCTTCGCGGTGACGTAGCCCCGGCCGGGCAGCGCGGTCAGTCGCAACTGGCGCACCCAGCCTCGCTCGCGCTCCTTGGCGATGCGCTCGCTGTTGCCCATCAGGACGGCGGTCATGGCACCGAACGCCGCCATGGCGACCATGTAGTAGAGCGCCAGGCCGACGGGGAGGCCGGGCATGTTGGTGTCGTCGCCGCGGCCCGCGATGAGCACGTAGAGGACGGGCGGGTAGATCACCGAGAAGAACATGAACTTCCGGTTGCGCAGGGACCGCAGGATCTCCAGCTTGATCAGGGTATTCACTTCGCTGTCGCCTTCCGGTGGGAGGAGTGGACGGGGGTGCCGGGGGTGCCAGAGGTGCCGGACGCGTCGTCGGCGCTCCGCTGTTCCGCGCGCTGTGTGAGGGTGAGGAACGCCTGTTCAAGGCCGAGCCCGGTGACCTCCAGGTCCCTTGGCCAGAGGCCCAGTTGGTAGAGGGCGTGCACCGTGGCGTCGGCGTCGGCCGAGCGCACCCGTACGGCGCTCCCGGCCAGCTCGATCTCGCTCACGCCGGGCAGCCCGCGCAAAGCGGCCTCCAGGCGGCCGTCGGGCACCGTGCCCAGGGAGAAGCTGATCCGGCGCGCGCCGGCCATGGCCTTGATGTCGGCCGCGCTGCCGTCGGCCAGCAGCCGTCCCCGGTGCATCACGAGCACGCGGTCGGCGACCTCGTCGGCCTCTTCCAGGTAGTGCGTGGCGAACAGCACGGTGCGGCCCTGTGCCGCCTGGGCGCGCATGGCCGACCAGAAGTCCCGGCGGGCCGAGACGTCCATGCCGGTGGTGGGCTCGTCCAGCACGATCAGGTCACAGGCGCCCGCGGTGGCCAGGGCGAAGCGGACACGCTGCTCCTGCCCTCCGGACAGCTTGCCCACCATCCGGTCGGCGATCTCCGTGATCCCCGCCTCTTCCAGCACGTGCTCGGTGGGGTAGCCACGCGGGTGCAGGTCGCAGGCGAGGGCGACCAGCTCGCGCACCCGCACCCCGTCCATCAGCCCGCCGGACTGGAGCATGGCGCCCACCCGCCCGTCGGTGACCGCCTGGCGCGGCGAGGTGCCGAAGAGCCGGACGCTGCCGCCCGGGTCGGGGTTGCGCAGCCCGAGGAGCAGGTCGAGCGTGGTGGACTTGCCGGCTCCGTTGGGGCCGAGCAGTGCGACGGTCTCGCCCGGGTGCAGGGTGACGCTGAGGCCGGAGAGCGCCTTGACGGTGCCGTAGGTCTTTCCGGCGTCCGCGAACTCCACGGCCGGTGCCGGGGAAGCGGTGAAGTGGCTCGATGTCATGCACCAAGCCTCGCCGTGAGGGGGGTGTCCCGGGCAGTGTCGCCGGTCGTGACCTGCGGCTGACAGATGTCATACGGCGCGCATGACACCCGGGCACCCGGACGGGGCGCCCCGGGAAAGCACGAGGGCCCCGGACAGCACGAGGGCGCCCCCGCCATGCGTGGCGGGGGCGCCCCGGGGTGTGCGGTCCGGCAGGAGACCGGGGGTCAGCCCGAGTGGGATCCGGGGACCTTGGCGACGCGTTCGCCCGGTTTCGGGGGCGCCTTCTTGCGGAGGGCCTGGATCATCGCGGAGGCCGCGTGCTGCGGGGTCATCCTGACCTTGCCCGCGCCGCCGTCGACCACGACGCCGTCGAACGCCGAGCCGTACGTCGCCTTCAGCGCGACGGGGTCGATGACCGGCTGGAGCGAGCCGCCGCCCGCGCGCATCGTCAGGAACTTGCCCATGGTCTTCTGGCTGAACGGCACCTTCACATCGCCCGCCTCCAGCCACACCCAGCCGGACATGGCGGTGCGGCCGAAACCGTTCACCGCCGTCTTCAGCTCGGCGTCGCCGATCTTGGGCTGCTGGAGGGTGACGGGCAGCGTCACGGGCTTGTTCGAGCCCGAGACGGCGCGCCGCTTGTACGCCTTCTCCAGCGTCGAGGAGGACTTGGCCGTGTCGACGCCCTTGTGCGGCTTGCCCTTGACCGCGACGGCCCTGCCGTTCACGAACTTGACCATGCCGTCCGAGGGGCTGCTGCCCCGGCCCCCCGCACCCGCGGCGACGCGGGAGAGTGCCGACTCCATCTTGGCCTTGTCCACCTTCACGGCGGGCTCGGCCGTGCGGCGGACGTCGAAGAGGGAGCCTATGACGGAGACCGGGTTGTAGTCCCGCCCGGCGGCGTTGCGGACGGTGGCCTCGGTGTCGAACGTCAGCCCGGCCACGCTCGGCTTCAACTCGGCCTGCTTACCGGCCGCGACGACCTTGAAGGGCTCGGTCGTGCGCTTGCCGAGGCTGTCGTCCATCTTCTTGACGGCCTCGTGCTTGCTCAGTCCGCCGATCTCGACGCCGAGGACGGTGGTGTTCTTGGGAACGTCGGCATGGTCGAGCAGCAGCCCGGTGCCGTACGCGACGCCACACACGCCGACGACGGCGACACCGGCCAGGACCAGCTTGGAGCGCCCGCCCTTCTTCTTGGCCTTGCCCGCCTTCGCCTGCTTGCCCTTGCCGCTCTTGGGCGCGGCGGGGGCCGGTTCGGGCGTCGGGTGCGGGACGCCGCTGACGACGGTCTCGCTCGCCAGCCGCTGTTCGCCGCCCCCGGCTCCGGGAGCACCCGGGCCCGCCGGGTCTCCGGTGCCGTAGATGGCGGTGCCCACGCCGTCCGGCGCGAAGGGCGCGGGGCCGGTGCCCAGGCCGAGGGTCGAGTGCGCGGCGGGGGGTCCACCGCCGGGAGCGCCGGGCACAACGGGCGTGCCGGCGGGGGGAGTTCCGCCCGGTCCGGCCGCCGGACCCGCCGCCGGGTCCTGACCCGGTGCGGGGGCCGGGGTCCCCAGCGGTCCCGGCGCACCGCCGGGAACGCCAGGGGCGCCGGGCACCGGAGGCACGGGCATGTCGCCGCTCGCGGGCCCCGTCGTCGGTCCGCTGGGCGCCCCGCCCGCCGGGCCGCCGCCCAGGCCCACCGAGGGGTCGAGCAGCGGAAGGCCCTCGGCGGGCGTGTCCGTGGGGCCACCCGCGCCGGGGAACGGCATCTCGCCCGTCGAACCCGGTCCGGACTCGGCGTCGGGCCGGCGCCGCTCGTCCACTTCGTCTATGCCCGAGCGCGGGCGCGGCTCGGCCGGGCGCGGCTCGGTGAAGTACGGCAGGTCGCCCCGCTCGTTCCCCGAACCGCCCGTACCGCTCGCGCCACCGGAGGGTGCGGGGGGCGGCGTGGCACCGGAGGAGGCACCGGACCCGCTCTTGGGCGACTTGCGCGGCGCGAACCAGTCGCTGGTCTCCTGGGTGAACTCGCCCGTCCTGGACGGGTCCTCCGGGCTCTCACCGCTCCCGGAGCCCGACGCCGTCGCGGCGGCCGGCGCGACGCCGGAGGCACCGGCCGGGCCGGGCGCCTGCGGGACACCACCCGGACCCATGGGAGGGGGCACCGCGGGGCCACCGGCACGGGTGCGCGCCTCCTCGGCGGGCGAGGGCGCCCCGGCGCCCGGCACCTCTCCCGGGCCGGCCCCCGCGCTCTTGGGGCCGGAAGTCTTCCTGGGGCCGGCGTTGGCCCCGTCGGACGCGGCGGCTCCGTCGTCGTCGCCCACCGGTGTCCGCATCACCACGGGCGGAATGGGCCGCGAGCCGGGGATGTTGATGCGGATGCGGGTGGTGAGCGTCGTCTCGGTCCTCGGCTCGTCCGCCTTCGCCCCCGCCTCCGGCTCGGCACCCTGGCCGGCCGGGTCTGCGCCGGCGCCGGAGGTGCCGTACGGATCGGTCCCGGAAGGGTACGGGGAACCGCCGCGCCTCTTGGGC
This sequence comes from Streptomyces sp. NBC_01775, assembly GCF_035917675.1. Taxonomy (NCBI): domain Bacteria; kingdom Bacillati; phylum Actinomycetota; class Actinomycetes; order Kitasatosporales; family Streptomycetaceae; genus Streptomyces; species Streptomyces sp. NBC_01775. The sequence continues at coordinate 3,315,586 of NZ_CP109104.1, forward strand.
CCGGAGGACGAACTGTCAGTTTCACGACTCAAAGCAGGTACTCCCGGATGGATTCGCCGTCTTCATGATGGCCCGAAGGCGGCTCGCCGGCGCGCACCACAATACTGGGGGCACGGGACACCGGCTCCGGGACCACCGAATCGCCCAGTAACAGCCCTCTCAGCGGTATTTGTTCGCTGACACAGGGGGCGCGGGCAGCGCGATCGTGGTACACATCACAGCCGCGAGGAGCCCGCCGAACAGATAGATGTACGAGGGGATCCCCGCGCCGAAGAGAAAGTCCCCCTCCGGCCGCGAGGTGGTCATCAGCATCACCGCGACCGCCCATCCCGCCCCCGGCGCCGCGGCTCCCACCTTCGTACGGCACAGCTTGGCACCGCCGTGGAAGAGGCCGACGGCGGCGGCGAGCGCGACCAGCAGCCCGAGCGGGAACCACGCGGCCTGCAACAGGGTGCCGGCCACGCCGGTCAGCACGCCGAGCACGGCCAGCCCGGCATAGACCGCGGCCCGCGCTCCGGTGGCCACGGGGTAGGCGCCCCAGTCGGCCGCGCCCTGACTCGGGGCGCTCATCCGCTCACTCCGAGGAAGAGATCGTCGGCGGCGTCGGCGGCTCCGACGCCGGCCGAGCCCGCCGCCCGGTCAGCGCGCTGGAAGAACTCCAGGCCGGTCAGCGGCTGGCCGAGCCCGTTGGAGAGCGCGAAGAAGTCACCCCGTGAGGTCTCCCTCACGGAGATTTGGGTCTCGTGTGCCGCCATCGCCGTCGCCTTCGTCTTCTCGTACGCCCGGGCGTCCACGGTGACATCGACGGCGGTCGCGCTGTCCACCACCCCCGGGACATCGTCGGGCGCGGCGAAGCCCGTATCGCCTGTGAAGCCCGGAAAGGGAAAGACCTCCCCCGCCCCGGCGGCGGCCCGCAGCCGGGTGAAGCCCTCATCGAGGACGGGGCGCGGGACGATGTTCCAGTAGACGCGCTCGACGTGGTGCGGCTCGGCCGGGGCGCCGTCCGTCGCACGGCCCTCGCGACCGGCCAGTTCCACGGCGCGGGTGGCCACGCGGTGGGCCTGGATGTGGTCCGGGTGGCCGTATCCGCCGTCGGGGCGGTAGGTGACGAGCACCTGGGGGCGCACCTCGCGGATCACCTCGGCCAGCAGCTCACCCGCCTCGTCCACGTCCGCCCGCCAGAAGCAGCCGGGACGGTCGTTCTGCGGGGCGCCCATCATGCCCGAGTCGCGGTAGCGGCCGGGCCCGCCCAGGAAGCGGTGGTCGCGCACGCCCAGCGCGCGCATGGCGGCGGCCAGTTCGCCGGCGCGGTACGGGCCGAGGGTGTCGTCCCGGTCGGGCGCCAGCCGGGCCAGCGCCGCCGGGATCACCTCGCCCTCCTCACCCTGGGTGCAGGTGACGAGGGTGACGTGGGCGCCCTCCGCCGCGTACTTGGCCATGGTGGCGCCCGTGGTGATGGACTCGTCGTCCGGGTGGGCGTGCACCAGCAGCAGACGGCGCCCAGGGGCGGCCGGTGATCCGGGGGCAGCCCCCCGGGGAAACGCAGCGCTCATGCCCCTGAGCCTACGGTGCGGGCCCGCGTGCGGGCCCGCACGTCAGAACTTGATGCCGCCGATCATCCCGGCGACATTCGTGGTCAGCTCGTTGATCGTGGGCGCGATCGACGAACTGGCCAGGTAGAAGCCCAACAGGATGCAGACCACCGCGTGCCCGCCCTTCAGCCCGGATTTCTTCACGAGCAGGAAGACGATGACAGCCAGCAGCACCACCGCCGAAATCGAGAGTGCCACGGCGGTTCACCTCCAAGTACGCGCGGTTGGTACGGGATCTGATCGGTCACACGAGTCAGCCGGCTCGCTCCGGCATGGAGGAGCCACCGGCTTCATACCCAGCACCCACCATGCGCAACGGATCATAATTATCCGCGCGACCGCACGGGTCGGTGCACAGGTGCAGAGGAGGGGCGCATATTCAGTTCCAGCCAACTGCACACGACCTGACCATCGTCCCGCACCCGGACCCGAAGGGGATCACAGCCGGACTCAAGGGCAAGTACGGTCAGCCGCATGGCTACGACTTTCCCCCAGCAGCACGCGCGTACCCACAGATTCACACTTGGAGCTCCGCGGTCCTTCACCGTGGCCCCAGACGGCACACGCGTCGCTTTCCTGCGCTCCCGTGGTGGCACTGACCTGGCACATCTCCTCTGGGTGAGGGATGTGGCAGAGGGCACGGAGCGCATCGCGGCCGATCCTCGCGCGCTGTTGGGAGGGGCCGAGGAGGAGCTGTCGCCCGAGGAGCGCGCGCGGCGCGAGCGCAGCCGGGAGGGCACGGCCGGGGTGGTCGGATATGCCACCGACAGTTCCGTGGAGATGGCCGCTTTCGCTCTTTCGGGACGGCTGTTCACCGCTGAGCTGCGCGCGGGGACGGCCCGCGAGCTGGCCACGCCGACCCCCGTGGTGGACCCGCGGCCTGCCCCGGACGGGCGACACATCGCCTACGTGTCAGGGGGCACCCTGCGGGTGATCGCCGCCTCCGACGACGGTTCCGGCGGCAGCGACCGGGCCCTCACCGAGTCCGGGCCGGACACGGTGACCTGGGGGCTCGCGGAGTTCATCGCCGCGGAGGAGATGTCCAGGACCCGCGGGTTCTGGTGGTCGCCCGACTCGGACCGGCTGCTGGTCGCCCGGGTGGACGACGCGCCCGTCGCGCGCTGGTGGATCGCCGATCCGGCCCACCCCGAAAGCGAGCCGGCCCGGGTGGCCTACCCGGCGGCCGGAACCGGGAATGCCGAGGTCACACTGCATTTCGTCGACCTCGACGGGTCCCGCACCGAGGTCTCCTGGGACCGGGAGCGCTACCCGTATCTCGCCCGCGTGCACTGGTCGTCCTACGGCCCTCCGCTGCTGCTGGTACAGAGCCGGGACCAGCGGGAGGCCGCGTATCTGACGGTGGACACGGGCAGCGGTGCGACTTCCGTCACACTCACCGAGAAAGATCCAATCTGGCTAGAACTCTTCGGCGGCGTACCCGCCTGGGCACCGGACGGAAGCCTCGTCCGGATGACGGACGGGGAAGGGGCCGTTGGGGAAAGCACGCCGGACGGTGAGGGCGCACGGGTGCTCATGGCGGGCGCACGGCGGCTCACCTCTTCCGGCCTGCACGTACGGGCCGTTTTGGACATCGGCGACGAAGACGTCCTCTTCTCCGCCTCCGAGGGCGAGACCTCCGGCCGCGTCGCGCCCGGCGATGTGGGGGTCTACCAAGTGCCGCTGGCGGGCGGCGAGCCCGTACGCCTCGCGACGGAGGAGGGCCCGCACGTGGCCTCGGCCGCACGGGGCGGCGGCACGCTCGTGCTGTCCTCCGCGACCCTGGAGCGACCCGGCTCGCGTGCGGTCGTGCTGCGGCAGGCGACCCCCACAGCGGACACAGTGGACGCAGAAACCACAGAGGGCACAGCAGGCACAGCAGGCGCAGAAAGCGCAGCCGGGGAACGGCACAGGGGACTGGAGCAGGCCGGAGTGATCGCCTCCGGCGCCGAGACGCCCGTGCTCGCGACCGCGCCCCGGCTGCTGCACACCGGGCGGCGCCGTATCCCGGCCGCCGTGGTGCTGCCCAGCGGGTACCGCGAAGGGGACGGTCCGCTTCCGGTGCTGATGGACCCCTACGGCGGGCCGCACGGGCAGCGGGTCGTGGCCGCGCACAACGCGCATCTGACGGCGCAGTGGTTCGCCGACCAGGGCTTCGCCGTCGTCGCCGCCGACGGGCGCGGCACGCCTGGATACTCGCCGGGCTGGGAGAAGGCCGTCCACCACGATCTGGCCCACGTCACCCTGGACGACCAGGTCGAGGCACTGCACTCGCTCGCGGACAGCTTCCCGCTGGACCTGACCCGGGTGGGCATCCGCGGCTGGTCCTACGGCGGCTACCTCTCAGCGCTGGCGGTGCTGCGCCGTCCCGACGTCTTCCACGCGGCGGTCGCGGGCGCCCCGGTGACGGACTGGCGGCTGTATGACACGCACTACACGGAGCGGTACTGCGGCACTCCGCAGGACGGCCCGGCCGTGTACGCGGAGGCGTCACTGGTCACCGATGAGGGGCTGTCCGGCGTGGCCGAGGACGGTCCTCACCGGCCGCTGATGATCATTCACGGGCTCGCCGACGACAACGTCGTGGTCGCGCACGCGCTGCGGCTGTCCTCCGCGCTGCTGGCGGCCGGACGCGGCCATGAGGTGCTGCCGCTCTCGGGCGTCACCCACATGGCCAGCGGGCCGCAGGTCGCGGAGAACCTGCTCCTGCTGCAAGTGGGCTTCCTGAAGCGGTCGTTGGGGATCGGCTGAGGCAGGCCGGACAGCAAGGTGAGGCCGTCTCCCGGCTGAGGGCATGTCCCGGCTGAGGGCCCCCGCGCTGGGCGTCCCCCTCCCCCAGGACGCCGCCACGGCCCTCGCTGTCGCTGAGGGCCGTGGCGGCGGAGAAGGGGCAGGGCGGGGGCTCAGCTCGTCTTCGCCGTCTCCCCCGGGGCGTCCTCCATGGCGCGCAGCGCGGTGTCCAGGATGATGTCCTCGCGGCGCGCCGCGGCGGCCGTCGTGGGCTCCTCGGGGAAGTGGCAGGCCGTCAGGTGCCCCTCGGTGTTCCCGGGGATCTGCACCAGCGGCGGCTCTTCCTTGGCGCACTTGTCCTGCGCCTTCCAGCAGCGGGTGCGGAAGCGGCAGCCCGACGGCGGGTTGATCGGTGAGGGCACGTCGCCCGCCAGCCGGATGCGCTCCTTGGCGCCGCCGCCCTGCTGGCCCCTGACCTCTTCCTCCGGCTCGTCCGACAGCAGCACCGCCTCCGGCACGGCCGACAGCAGCGCGTGGGTGTAGGGGTGGCGGGGACGGTTGTAGATGGCGTCCCGCTCACCGACCTCCACGATCTTGCCGAGGTACATCACCGCGACCCGCTCGGAGAAGTGCCGCACGATGGCCAGGTCGTGCGCGATGAAGACGAAGGCGATGCCCATCTCGCGCTGCACCTCCTGGAGGAGGTTGACGACCTGCGCCTGGATGGAGACGTCCAGCGCGGAGACCGGCTCGTCGGCCACGATCAGCTTCGGCTCCAGCGCCAGGGCCCGCGCGACGCCGATGCGCTGGCGCTGGCCGCCGGAGAACTCGTGCGGGAAGCGGTTGTAGTGCTCGGGGTTGAGGCCGACGGTCTCCAGCAGCTCCCGGATGCGCTTCTCGCGCCCGCCGGCCGGGTTGATGCCGTTGACCTCCATGGGGCCGCCGATGATGGAGCCGACGGTCTGGCGCGGGTTCAGCGACGAGTACGGGTCCTGGAAGATCATCTGGATCTCGGAGCGGACCGGCGACATCTGCTTGCGGTTGGCGTAGGTGATGTCCTGCCCCGCGTAGGTGATCTTTCCGCCCGTGGGCTCCAGCAGCCGGGTCAGCAGCCGGCCGGTGGTGGACTTGCCGCAGCCGGACTCGCCCACCAGTCCGAAGCTTTCCCCCGCGTGGACGGTCAGGTCGATACCGGAGACGGCCTGGACCTCTCCCACCTTCCGTTTGAAGGGGAAGCCCCCCATGATCGGAAAGTGTTTGGCCAGGTTCTCCGCCCTCAGCAGGGGTTCGCCCGTACGCCCTGCGGACGTGCTGTCCGCCGCGTCGTCGCCCGGCTTGGTCAGGGTGAGGTCATCGCTCATTGGTCTGTTTCTCCCTCTGCCTGTCCTAGCTCAGCCTGGGCTTGATCTGCTCGACGAAGATCGTGCGCTTCTGCTCCGCCGTCAGATGGCAGGCGGCCCCGCGCCCGTCGGGCAGCGCCGGCCGGTCGCTGGAGCAGGACGTGCCGCTCGCCACCTCGTCCACGAACGTGCAGCGCGGGTGGAACGGGCAGCCGGGCGGCGGCGCGAGCAGGCTCGGCGGGGTGCCGTCGATCGGGGTGAGCGCCTCGTTGACGTCACCGGACAGCCTCGGCATCGAGGTGAGCAGGCCCCAGGTGTAGGGGTGCTGGGGGGCGCGCAGCACCTCACCGACGGTGCCGCGCTCGACGGCCCGGCCGCCGTACATCACCAGGATGTCGTCGGCGACGTTGGCGATCACGCCGAGGTCGTGGGTGATGAAGATGATCGCGGAGCCGAACTCCTGCTGGAGGTCCTTGAGCAGGTCGAGGATCTGGGCCTGCACGGTGACGTCCAGGGCCGTGGTCGGCTCGTCGGCGATCAGCAGGTCCGGGTTGCACACCAGCGCCATCGCGATCATGGCGCGCTGGCGCATGCCGCCGCTGAACTGGTGCGGATAGTCGTTGACCCGCGTCCTGGGGTTGGGGATGCCGACCTTGTCCAGCATCTCGATCGCGCGCAGATGGGCCTCGCGCTTGGAGACGCCCATGTGCTTGCGGTAGGGCTCGGCGATCTGGCGGCCGATGGTGTAGTAGGGCGAGAGCGCCGTCAGGGCGTCCTGGAAGATCATCGCCATCTTGTTGCCGCGCAGCGATTCCAGGGTCTTCTCGCGGGCCCCGGTGAGCTCCTGCCCGTCGAGCAGGATCTCGCCGGACACCTCGGTCGAGCGGGGGTTGTGCAGCCCGAGGATCGAGAGGTTGGTGACCGACTTGCCGGAGCCGGACTCGCCGACGATGCCGAGGGTCGAGCCGCGCTCCAGGTCGAAGGAGAGCCCGTCGACGGCCTTGACGGTGCCGTCCTCGGTGGCGAAGTGCACATACAGGTCGCGCACCGAGAGGAAGGGGTCTCCCTCGCCCGAGCCGCGCGGAGCCGGTACGTCCGCTTCCTTGGTCAGGGTGGTCATGGTGCCGGATCTCCTAGGACAGCCGCACGCGCGGGTCGATGAACGCGTAGGCGGCGTCCACGAGGATGTTGAAGAGGATGATGAAGGTGGCCGCGAAGAGCATCACACCCATCACCATGGGCAGGTCGGTGTTCTCCACCGAGTTGACCGCCAGCGTGCCCAGTCCCGGCAGCGAGAACGTCCACTCGGTGATCATCGCGCCGCCGAACAGAGAGCCCAGGTCGACGCCGAAGATGGTGACGATCGGGATGAGCGAGCCGCGCCAGGCGTAGCGGAAGAAGACGTACTTGCCTCCCATGCCCTTGGCGCGGGCCGTTCTGACGTGGTCCTCCTGGAGCTGCTCGATCATCGAAGACCTGGAGAGCCTGGTGTAGTTCGCGGTGAAGATGATCTGGACCACCATCCAGGGGATCAGCAGTCCCAGGAACCAGCCGACCGGATCCTCGGTGAGCGGCACGTACTTGGGCTGGTCCAGCAGTTCCATCTTGTAGACCACGAGCGCCAGTACGAGCGGGCCGATGAAGTAGATCTGCATCGAGCTGAGCACCAGAGAGGCGGAGCTGAAGAGCTTGTCGACCCAGGTGCCGCGATTGGCGGCGGCGATCATGCCGGATCCCAGTCCGATGACGAGGAAGACGATCGCCCCGCCGACGGTCAGCGAGACCGTGGTGGGGAAGCGGTCGACGATGGTCTCCCACACGGGGTCCTGGTTGGCGAAGGAGTACCCGAAGCAGGGGGCGGGACAGTCGCCCTGTGCGAAGGTGCGGCCGGCGAAGATGCCGATCATGAAGTTCCAGTACTGGACCGGAACGGGCGCGTCGATGCCCATGTTCTTGCGGATGACCGCCAGCGCGTCCGGCGTGCAGTTCTTGCCGCAGGCCAGCGTCGCCGGGTCCCGGGGGACGGCGTAGAAGAGAAAGAAGGTGACGGCGCTGATGATCAGCAGGATCACCACGGCGCCGAGTGACCGGCGGAGGAGAAATCGCAGCATGACGGAACGCAGCTCTCGGTGCGACAGCGGAATCGAGACGGGTGGGAAGCGGGCGGCGCCAGGCACGCGGGGTGCCCCGGGCGCCGGAGCCCGGGGGCCCGGGCCTGCGCCGCCCGCCCGGCTGAGCGGGGCGGGCGGCGACGGTCACGGCCTGGGCCGGAGGTGCCTGTGCGCTACTTCTTCACGTAGAGCGACGTCGGGTTGAGGTCGTGCAGGGACTCGTCGAAGTAGACCCCGCCGATCTTCGACCCGTAGAGCTGGATCGCCTTGTAGTACTGGAGCGGCACCGCGGGGACGTCCTCCTTGAGGATCTTGTCCGCGAGCTTCTGCCACTCATCGGCCGCCTTGTTCGGGTTGGACATGGCCCGGATGCGGTCCATCTCCTTCTCGAACTTCGGGTTCTTGTGGTGCGAGTAGTTCGCCGCGCCGTCCTGGACCTGACGGCCGTCGAACGTGTTGGGAACCACGGTCGAGGCACTCGGCCAGTCGGCACCCCACGAGTTGTGGTAGATGTCGTAGTTGTTCTTGACCTTGCCGATCTGGTCGTAGTACGTGTCGGCGATGATGTCCTTCTTCTGGACGTTGAAGCCGGCCTTCTTCAGGTTGTCCGTGACGGCGACGGAGAACTTCTGCCACTCGGGAGCGTTCTGGAAGGCGAAGGTGAGCTTCATGCCCTTCTTGCCGGACTGCTTCAGGAGCTTCTTCGCCTTGGCGACGTCACCCTGCGGCTTCTTCAGCTTGCCGAACGGGTCGGTGGGCTGCTGGCCCACCAGCGTCGGGCTGATGTAGTTGCCCGCCAGCTGGGCACCGCCGGAGCCGCCGAAGGCGGAGACGATGGACTGCGAGGGAATCGCGTAGGCGATGGCCTGCCGGACCTTCTTGTTCTTGATCCGGTCGTTGTTGATGTTCATGTAGCCGACGTAGGACTGGTACCCGGAGACCGAGCGCTTCTTGACGTCGGGGTTCGAGCGCACCTCCTGCATGCTGGAGGCGTCGACCTGGTTCGTGAAGCTCGTCGCGGTCTGGTTCTCACCCGAGTCCGACATCAGCCGCTTGGTGGAGTCCTCGAAGGAGACACCGAACTGGATGTCGAAGGCATCCGGATACTGGTTGCGCTGCGAGTCGGTGTTCGGGTCCCACTCCTTGTTCTTCACCAGCTTCATGCTCTTGCCGGACTTGAACGACTCGATCTTGTACGGACCCGAGGAGAGCGGCTTCTTGTCGTACTTCTCCTTGGTGTCCTTCTTCTCGGACACCACGCCGTAGCCCGCCATGGCCAGCGCGTAGGGCAGCTCGGCCTGCGGCTTCTTGAAGTGGAAGATGACCGTCTGGTCGTCCGGCGTCTCCAGCACGCTGTCCGGCAGGTGCTTGCCCTTGTACGGGCCGCCCTTGAGCAGCTTGCGGTAGTCGGTGCCGCCGGTGTCGGCCAGCCACTGCTGGATGAAGGTCGGACCCTCGCTGATGAACGGCGCGAAGGTCCGCTCGATGGTGTGACGGATGTCCTTCGAGGTGATGGCCGAGCCGTCCTCGAACTTGATGCCGTCCTTCAGCTTGTACGTCCAGGTCTTGCCGCCGTCGGACTTCTGACCGCTGTCGGTGGCGAGGTCACCGACGACCGAGTACTTGCCGTCGCTGTCCTTCTTGTAGTTGGTCAGCCGACGGTGGATCAGAGTGGAGAGCGCGCCTTCGTCGCTGACGTAGATCTGCGCGGGGTCCAGGTGTGCGTAGCTGTCGCGCTGGAGCACCTTGATGGTGCCGCCGGGCTTGGCGCCCTTGACCTCGGGAGCCGGGCCCTTGGAGGCAGCGGTGTCGGCGAAGGTGTAGGAGACGTCCTCGCCCTGCTTCTTGGCCTTGGTGTCCCCGCCGTCGTCCCCGCCCCCGCCACTGCTGCAGCCGGTGAGGAACAGCGCACCGGCGGCGAGCGCCGCGAGGGGGGCGCGCACCGTGCGTATGGTCACTCTGCTCATGGTGGTCTCTGCACCTGCCTGTCGGTTGTCCGTCGCTGCCTGACTGATGCCGTACGGGGTGGCAGCGCCCCCCACCACTCGGTCGCGGCGGGCTGTCATCGGCCCGACTTCGGGTCGAACGCGTCCCTGACCGAGTCTCCGAGCAGGTTGAATGCGAGGATGAAGATCACCATCGCGCCGCCCGGAAAGAACATGTAGGTGATGTCGCTCTGGTAGATATCGGCCCCTGTCGCGAACATCCGGCCCCAGTCCGGGACGGGTTCGGGCATGCCGACGCCGAGGAACGACAGACCCGCGATGGCGGTCACGTTGTTCGGCAGCATGTAGGTGGACTGCACCAGGATCGGCGTCACCAGGTTCGGCAGCAGTTCTTTGCGGATGATCCGGCCGGGCGGAGTGCCCGCCACCTTCGCCGCCTCGACGAACTCCCGCTCACGCAGTGAGAGCGTCTGGCCGCGCAGCAGCCGCGCGAGGGTCATCCAGCCCAGCAGCCACATGACGTAGATCAGCACGCAGGCGCGCATCCACGTCGGCATCTGGTCCTGCGGGTCGACGAACAGCGCCATGACGACCGGGGTGAAGGCGATGAAGAAGAGCTGGTTCGGGAACGACATCATCAAGTCGGTCAGCCGGCCGAGGAAGTAGTCGGTCCGGCCCCCGAGGTAGCCACCGGCGACGCCGATCACGATGGCGGTGATCACCGAGAGCAGGGTGATGGCGATCGCGAGCGAGAGCGAGGTGCGGATGCCGTAGACGAGCTGCATGAACACGTCGCGGCCCAGGTCGGGCTCGATGCCGAACCAGTACTCAGAGCTGATCCCGCCGTTGGGCTTGACCGGGTAGCCGTTGTCGTTCAGCAGCCCCGGGATCGTCTGCCCGTAACGGGTGTACGCATCCTTGCCGTACAGCTTGGAGATCACCGGGGCCAGCGCCGCGATCAGGCAGAAGGCGAGCACGATGCAGGCCGAGATGACCCCCGTGCGGTCGCGCTTGAAGCGGATCCACATGAGCTGCCCGGGTGAGCGGCCCACCAGTGCGTTCTTCTGTTCAACTCGCGTAGAACTCAGACCCGCGTCATCGGGGCCAGGAGTATCGGCCCCGGCTGTCGCAGCCTGGGAAGGACTCGTCATCGCGTTGTGCTCCCGCGCTCAATTCTCGCCGGAACCCGAATCGCTGGCAGTGATGCGGGCTGGGTTGAGCGGACTTTCGCAACTCAATTAACCCGGAGTCAAGGGGTGTTGGACGCAACGACGCCGGTCGCGTGCTTTCTTGAGCGAACATTACGCAGATCGAGGTCTCTACGTGCTTGACAGCTCTGAGCAGGAGGCGACATAGCAACATAAGTCAGCAGCAAACGCCTTAACAGCCCTGCAACTTGGCCGTCGTCTGCCCGATATCCGAATCCACCACCCTGAAGTCCGTACGGCCCCACGCCCCCCTGCCACTCGGCGGCCCCGTCCCCGGGGCGCCCAGGGGTGCCGATCTCATGCGCGAGCCGTGCGAATCGTGCGAACATAAGTATGCGGTCGCATGTTCGTCGCTCCCGGACCAGAACGACGCGTGTTGCCGGGGCGACGATCACCGGTAGGTCTGGAGCGTCGCGAATCCGCATCCACGGGGGGCCAAGCGCCATGAGCCAGGACAGAACACTCGCGCGCGGTGCGCGCGTCTTCGGGGCTGTGCTGATCGCCGCGCTCGCGCTCATCAGCCTGGGCTGGATAATTCGCGACTTCACCAAGGCCAACGAGGTGACCGACGTCTGGTGGAACTGGACGGGTCTGCTGGCCCGCTCCGAGGACGGCATCTGGGTCGCCTCGTTCATCGAGCCGATGTTGCTGCTGCTCTACGCGGTCGCCGCCGTGACCGCCGTCCGCTCCTCCTCGGCCACCGGGATACTCATCGGCACGGGCGTGCTCACGGTGGTGCTGCGCACCCCGGGGCTGTGGAACCTCAACGCCGACTGGATGCAGGGCGTCTCGGACGGCCTGATGAGCAAGGTGCTCTCCAGCACCGTCGCGGCAGTGGCGATCGGCGCCGTGCTGATCATCACGGCCATCGCCGGCCGCCGCCCCACGCAGCCGCCTCCCGGAGGCTACGGATACGGCTTCCCGCCCCCCACCGACCCCGCCGAGGAGCCGCCGGCCCGGCCCACGAGGAGTGGCGCCATTGCCGCCTTCCTGATGCTGGGGTCCGGCGCGGCCGTGCTCGCGGCGTGGGAGATCCGCACCTGGGAGCGGGCCGGCTGGGACCGCTACGAGCGGATGCTGACCGGTGAGCGCTCGATCATACGGCTGCTGGACGTGCCGCCCGCCTGGGCGACGTGGACGGTCGTCCTCGTGGCCCTGGTCGCGGCCGTCGGGGCACTGGCCGGGGCGCCCTTCTCCCGTCCGCTGGGCCTGATCGTCGCGGCGCCGCTGCTGGCCTTCGGCGTCTCCGCCGTCGCCTACGCCCTCAAGATCGACATGATCGAGCACTTCGCCGAAGTCAGCATCGAGGAGCGGCTGCGCCTGCTCACCAACGTGTTCGAGGTCGTCGTGGGTGCCGCGGTGCTGCTGGTTCTGGCCAGGGGCGAGCGGGGTGACCCGCAGACGGTGTCCGACTACCGGGGCCGCGCCGCAGCACCGTACGCGGCGTCCCCGCCGAGCTCGTAACGCGCAGCGCCCGGCCGGTGCGATGCGGTGCGATGCGATGTGCCCGGACCGATGCCGGCGTCCGGCTGATGCGGGTGCTCCGCCGGTGAGCGCGCTCAGTCCGTCGACCGGGGGATGACCGTCGAGCGTTCGGCGGCGAAGTGGCAGGCCGACGGGTGATGCACCGCCTCCTCCTGTGCGGTCCCGGCGAAGTTCTCGGGCACGGCCAGCAGCGGCTCCTCGACGACGCAGCGCTGCTGGGCCTTCCAGCACCGGGTGCGGAAGTGGCAGCCCGACGGCGGGTTGGCCGGGGAGGGGACGTCGCCCTCCAGCACGATGCGCTCGCGTACGGCCTCCGCCTCGGGGTCGGGAACCGGGACGGCCGAGAGCAGGGCCTGGGTGTAGGGGTGCGTGGGGTGTTCGTAGATCTCCTCTTCCGTACCGATCTCCACGAGCTTGCCCAGGTACATCACCCCCACCCGGTCGGAGATGTGCCGCACCACGGACAGGTCGTGCGCGATGAAGATGTAGGAGAGCCCGAATTCCTCCTGGAGCCGGGCCATCAGGTTGACGACCTGAGCCTGGACCGAGACGTCCAGCGCCGAGACCGGCTCGTCCGCGACGATGATCTCGGGGCGGAGGGCCAGCCCGCGCGCGATACCGATGCGCTGCCGCTGGCCGCCGCTGAACTGGTGCGGGTAGCGGTTGATGTACTCGGGATTCAGCCCGACCACATCCAGCAGCTCCCGCACCCTGCGCCGCCGGTCGCCCTTGGGAGCCACCTCGGGGTGGATGTCATAGGGCTCGCCGATGATGTCACCGACCGTCATGCGCGGATTGAGCGAGGTGTAGGGATCCTGGAAGACCATCTGGATGTTGCGGCGCACGGCCTTCAGCGCGCGGCCCGAGAGCTTGGTGATGTCCTCGCCCTTGTACCGGATGGTGCCCGAGGTGGGCTGTTCGAGGTGGGTCACGAGCTTGGCGACGGTGGACTTGCCGCAGCCCGACTCCCCCACGATGCCCAGCGTCTCGCCCTTGTGCAGGTCGAAGGAGATGCCGTCCACGGCCTTGACCGCGCCGACCTGCCGCTTGAAGAGGATGCCCTGGGTGAGGGGGAAGTGCTTGACCAGGTCCCGCACCTCCAAGATGGCCTCGCCCGGCGCGTAGGCGCTCTTGGCACGCGACCCGGCCGGCAGGCGGTGCGCCGTACCGCCCTCCTCCCCGGCCTCCCCGGCCTCCCCGGCCTCCTCGCTCCCCGAGTGGTCAGCGGACATCGGGCATCTCCTTCCAGAAGTGGCACGCGCTGGCCCGGTCCGCGGAGACCTCGTACAGCGGTGGATCGTCCGTGCGGCACACCGGGCGCGCCATGGGGCAGCGCGGGTTGAAGGCGCAGGCGGGCGGGATCTCCAGCAGGCTGGGCGGCATCCCCTTGATGGCGTTGAGCTGGTGCCCCTTCTGGTCGAGGCGGGGGATGGAATCGAGCAGGCCGCGGGTGTAGGGGTGGGCGGGGGCGCGGTAGAGCTCCTTGACGGGCGCGGTCTCCACGATGCGGCCCGCGTACATCACCGCGATCTTGTCGGCCACATCCGCGACCACCCCCAGGTCATGGGTGATCAGAATGAGCCCCATGTTGAACTCCCGCTGCAACTCGGCGAGCAGTTCCATCACCTGCGCCTGAACCGTCACGTCCAAAGCCGTCGTCGGCTCGTCCGCGATGATCAGATCCGGCTCCAGCGCCAGCGCCATCGCGATCATGATCCGCTGCCGCATCCCCCCGCTGAACTGGTGCGGGTAGTCGTTCACGCGTTCGCGCGCCGCCGGAATGCGGACCCGCTCCATCAGCTCCATGGCCTTGGCCTTGGCCTCCTTGCGGGAGGCGTCCTGGTGCACCCGGAACATCTCGCCGAGCTGATAGCCCACCGTCAGCACCGGGTTGAGCGAGGAGAGCGCGTCCTGGAAGATCATGGCCATCCGGGAGCCGCGGACCTTGCGGCGCTCCTCCTCGGGCAGCGTCAGCAGGTCCCGCCCCTGGAAGAGGATCTCCCCGCTGGGGATACGTCCCGGCGGCATGTCGAGGATGCCCATGACGGCCTGCGCGGTGACGGACTTGCCCGAGCCCGACTCGCCCAGCACGGCCAGGGTCTCGCCCTCCTCCACGCTGTAGCTGACGCCGTTGACCGCCTTGGCGACACCGTCGCGGGTGTGGAACTCGACGTGGAGGTCCCGCACTTCGAGCAGGCTCACTGCGTCACCTCAGCTTCGGGTCGAGGGCGTCGCGCACGGCGTCGCCGAGCATGATGAACGCCAGCACGGTGACGCTGAGCGCTGCGGCCGGATAGATGAGGATGTGCGGCGCGTTGCGGAACTGCATGCCTTCGGAGGCGGCGGAGATGTCGGCGCCCCAGGAGATGGTGGGCGGCTGGAGGCCGACGCCGAGGTAGCTGAGAGTGGCCTCCAGCGCGATGTAGGTGCCCAGCGCGATGGTCGCGGTCACGATCACGGGCGCGATGGCGTTGGGCATGATGTGCCGCACCATCATCCGGGCGTTGCCGGCGCCCAGGGCCCGGGCCGCCTGGACGTAGTCGTTCTGCTTGGCGGTGATGACCGCTCCGCGTGCGATACGGGCGACCTGCGGCCAGCCGAGCAGCACGATGAAGGAGACCACCGTCCACACCGAGCGGCTGCCGGTCATGGAGAGGAAGACCAGCCCGCCCAGGACGATCGGGATCCCGAAGAAGACGTCGGTCACCCGCGAGAGGAGCGCGTCCCACGCCCCGCCGAAGAACCCGGCCAGCCCGCCGAGCAGACTGCCCAGGACGGCGACCCCGAGCGTGGAGCAGACACCGACCGTGACGGACGTACGAGCGCCGTAGACCACGCGGGTGTAGACGTCACAGCCCTGGGTGTCGTACCCGAACCAGTGTCCGGCCGAGGCCTCGTTGAGGGAGCGGCCCAGGCGGCAGGAGAGCGGGTCCTGGCTGGCGATCAGCTGCGGCCACAGGGAGATGAGGACCAGAAAGGCGATCAGCAGGCCCGCGATGACGAACACCGGATTCCGGCTCAGGTCGTGCCAGGCGTCGGACCACAGGCTGCGCCCCTTCTTCCGAGGCCCCCGCCCGTCGCCTCCCTCCAGCCCGGCCCCCTCGCTCTCCGCCAGCTCCATGGCCCCGCCGGGCCCCCCGACGGCGGGCATCCCCTTCATGTGCGGGCTCCCGGGTTCTCTCCCGCCGCGACGGCGGTGACGGGCGCGCGAGGGGCCGGCCGGCAGTCGGGGAAGTCAGGGCGGGAGGACGGGTCACGCATAACGGATCCTCGGGTCGAGCACGGCGTAGAGGAGGTCGACGAGCAGGTTCGCGAGCAGGAAGACGATGACGAGGATCGTCACGAAGCCGACGACCGTCGGTGAGTTCTGGCGGACGACGCCCTGCCACAGCTGGAAGCCGACGCCCTGGATGTTGAAGATCCGCTCGGTCACCAGCGCGCCCGCCATCAGGTTGCCGACGTCCGTGCCGAGGAAGGTGACAACGGGGATCAGCGAGTTGCGCAGCAGATGCCGCACGGTCACCCGGCTCCGGGACAGGCCCTTGGCGATGGCGGTACGCACATAGTCGGCACGGGCGTTCTCCGCGATGG
This sequence comes from Streptomyces sp. NBC_01775, assembly GCF_035917675.1. Taxonomy (NCBI): domain Bacteria; kingdom Bacillati; phylum Actinomycetota; class Actinomycetes; order Kitasatosporales; family Streptomycetaceae; genus Streptomyces; species Streptomyces sp. NBC_01775. The sequence continues at coordinate 3,331,586 of NZ_CP109104.1, forward strand.
ACGTACGGGTCAGCCGGGTGACGTAGGCGAGCGAGACCAGCGCGAGCACGAGCCCCGGCAGCAGCAGTTCGTTCACCGGCGCCTCGGGCGAGACGGCCGGCCGGATCCAGCCCCACTTCACGCCGAAGAGGTACTGCGCGAGGGTGCCGGTCACAAAGGTCGGTACGGAGATGACGACGAGGGTCAGCATCAGCACCGAGGTGTCGATGGGCCGCCCGCGCCGCAGCCCGGTGAGCACGCCGAGGGTGATGCCGATGATGATTTCGAAGACGATCGCGATGATCGCCAGCCGGATGGTGATCGGGAAGGCGTTCGCCATCAGTTCCGTCACCGGCTGGCCGGTAAAGGCGTTGCCGAAGTCGCCGGTGAAGATCTTTCCCATGTAGAGCACGTACTGCTGCCACAGGGGCTTGTCGAGGTTGAACTCCGAGCGCAGTTGGGCCGCCGTGGCGGGGTCGGGGGCCCGGTCGCCGAACATCGCGTTGACCGGGTCCCCGACGGCGTACACCATCACGAAGATGAGAAAGGTGGTTCCGATGAAGACCGGAATCATCTGGAGCAGTCGTCTGATGACGTAGCGCCCCACCTCGGGTCACTTGACCTTGATGTCGGTGAAGACCGGCACGGAGAAGGGGTTGAGCTTGACGTTGCTGACGCGGTCCGAGTATCCGGCATTGCCGTTCTGGTACCACAGCGGAATGGCGGGCAGCTGCTCCAGAATGAGCTTCTCGGCCTGCTGGAACGTGGGGACGGCGGCGCTCTCCTGGGAGGAGTTCGCCTTGTCCATCAGCTTGTCGGCCGCCGGGTCGGAGAAGTGCGAGTCATTCGACGAGGCGTCCGTGTAGTAGAGCGGCTGGATGAAGTTCTGGATCAGCGGATAGTCCATCTGCCAGCCGGTCCTGAACATCCCCTTCATCTTCTTGTCGGAGATGTTGTTGCGGAACTCGCTGAAGGTCGGCACCGGGTCGACGGCGCAGGCGTTGTTCTTGCCGAGCGTGTCGTTGATGCTGTTGCAGACCGCTTCCATCCACTGCCGGTGGGAGCCGGTGTCCACGTTCGAGGTGAGCTTGATCTTGCCGCCGGGCAGGCCGCCGCCCTGCTTGATCAGCTGCTTGGCGCGCTTGGGGTTGAAGGTGCAGGTCTCCCCGCACAGCCCGGCCTTGTAGCCGCCGGCCGCCTTCAGCACGGGTGAGGTCAGGTCGGTCGCGGGCTCGCGGGTGCCGTGGTAGATCTTCTCGGTCACCTCTTTACGGTCGATGGCCATGGAAAGGCCGCGCCGCACCAGAACCGCCTTCTTGCCCTGCCACTTCTTGTCGTACATCGGAAAGGAAACAGACTGCGTGATCCCGGCGGGCTGGTTGATGTACCGCCCGTCCAGGTCCCGCTTGGCGTTCTTCAGCTGACCGGCGGGGAGTTCGTCGACCACATCGAGATTACCGGCCTGGAGGTCGGTGTACCCGGTGTTCTGGTCGGTGTAGACCTTCAGCTCGACGCCCTTGTTCCGAGGCTTGTCCGGCCCTCTGTAGTGCTTGTTCCTGGACAGCTTCATCGACTGCCCCTTGGTGTACGAATCCACCTGGTAAGGCCCGTTCCCCACAGGCTTCTTCAGCCATTCACCGTGATCGGAGAAGAACATCTTGGGCAGCGGCGCATAGGCGCTGTATCCCAGCGTGTCGGGCCAGAGCGAGAACTTCTGGTTGAGCTTCACGGTAAAGGTAAGTTTATCCTTCACCTTCAGCCCCGACATGGTCTTCGCCTTCGGCTTCCCCTTTTCCGGGTGCACATCCTCGTAACCGTCGATGTACTGGAAGAAGTAGGAGCTCACCTGCTTGTTGGTGGTGAGCGCGCCGTAGTTCCAGGCATCCACGAAGGACTTGGCGGTGACCGCAGTACCGTCGGAGAACTTCCAGCCCTTCCTGAGCTTGACGGTGAAATTCCGCTGGTCGCTGCTGTCGATCGACTGCGCGACAGCGTTCTCCGCCCTACCGCTGACCGGGTTGTACTTCTTGAGCCCCCGGAAGGCCATGTCGAGGACCTTGCCGCCTTGTACTTCGTTGGTGTTCGCGGGCTCGACCGGGTGCTGGGGATCGGTCCAGAACGCGCGGACGACCCCCTCCCCGGAGCCACCGCCAACGCCGGCACCCCCTCCCGAGCCGCCCCCGCAGGCCGTGGCCGTGAGGGCGACCGCCACGGCGGCGGTGAGCGACCTGCCGGTCCAGATGACGCGGACGGCTCCACGCATGGGTGCCTCCTAGGTGCGCTGTTGGATTCAGTCCGACGAGAACCCACATAACACCTTTTGTCCCACAAACCCCCGCTGACCTGCCCAAGCCCAGACAGTCGACACCCATTCGGCCCCACCTCGGATGTTGCCCGGGGGGTCCTAGGGGGGCGGAGCCCCCGTAGCGGGGGGCAGTTGGGTGGGGTCCCCCCGGCCGGAGGCTGGGGGAGGAGCCGCCCCAACGCCCGGCCGGCGAGGCCAAAGGGGCCTGGGGGGGCGAAGCCCCCAACAACGGCTAGTCAGAAGGGACACAGCCCCATCAAAACCGGGTCAACAGAGACAAAGCCCCAAGACGGGCCACCAGGGGCGAAGCCCCAGAAACGAGAAGGGGTCGCACCCACCAGGGTGCGACCCCTACACGACCGAAGGTCACAAGCGGAGCGTCACCGCTTGGCCCGCGCCGCAGCCCTCCCCCGCTCCTTCATGTCCAAGTTCACCTTGCGAATGCGAATGGTCTCCGGGGTGACCTCGATGCACTCGTCCTCCCGGCAGAACTCCAACGACTGCTCCAGCGAGAGCTTCCGCGGCGGCACCAGGTTCTCCGTGGTGTCGGCGGAAGCCGCCCGCATGTTGGTCATCTTCTTTTCCTTGGTGATGTTGACGTCCATGTCGTCGGAGCGGGAGTTCTCGCCGACGAGCATGCCCTCGTACACCTCGGTGCCCGGCTCGATGAAGATCGTGCCGCGCTCCTGGAGATTCATCATGGCGAACGGTGTCGCCTTGCCCGCCCTGTCGGCGACCAGCGAGCCGCTGTGGCGCGTGCGCAGCTCGCCGAACCACGGCTCGTGCCCCTCGAAGAGCGAGTGCGCGATGCCGGTGCCGCGGGTCTCGGTCAGGAACTCCGTACGGAAGCCGATCAGGCCGCGCGCGGGCACGATCCACTCCATACGCACCCAGCCGGAGCCGTGGTTGGTCATCGTCTCCATACGGCCCTTGCGGGTGGCCATGAGCTGCGTGATCGCGCCCAGGTGCTCCTCGGGCGCGTCGATCGTCATGCGCTCGATCGGCTCGTGCAGCTTGCCGTCGATCTCGCGCGTGACGACCTCGGGCTTGCCGACCGTCAGCTCGAAGCCCTCGCGGCGCATCGTCTCGACCAGGATGGCCAGGGCCAGCTCGCCGCGGCCCTGCACCTCCCAGGTGTCGGGGCGCTCGGTGGGCAGCACGCGCAGCGAGACGTTACCGACCAGCTCGCGATCCAGCCGGTCCTTCACGAGCCGCGCCGTGACCTTGTGGCCCTTGCCGCCCTTGCCGACCAGCGGCGAGTTGTTCGTACCGATGGTCATGGAGATCGCGGGCTCGTCCACCGTGATCAGCGGGAGCGCCACCGCGTTCTCCGGGTCGGCGAGCGTCTCGCCGATCATGATGTCCGGGATACCGGCCACCGCGCAGATGTCGCCGGGGCCGGCCTTCTCCGCGGGCTTGCGGGTCAGGGCCTCGGTCATCATCAGCTCGGTGATCCGCACGTTCTGGACCGAGCCGTCGCGCTTCATCCAGGCCACGGTCTGGCCCTTCTTCAGCTCGCCCGCCTCGACGCGCAGCAGCGCGATACGGCCCAGGAAGTTGTCCGCGTCGAGGTTGGTGACGTGCGCCTGGAGCGGCGCGTCCGCCTCGTACACCGGTGCCGGCACCGTCTCCAGCAGCGTCGTGAAGAACGGCTCCACGGTGGTGCTGTCCGAGGGCACCTCGCCGTCGGCGGGCTGCGTCAGCGAGGCGATGCCGTCGCGGGCGCAGGCGTAGACGATCGGGAACTCGATCTGCTCCTCGTCCGCGTCCAGGTCCAGGAACAGGTCGTAGGTCTCGTCCACGACGGCGGCGATGCGGGCGTCGGACCGGTCCGTCTTGTTGATGCACAGGATGACGGGGAGGCGGGCCTCCAGCGCCTTGCGCAGCACGAAGCGGGTCTGCGGCAGCGGGCCCTCGGAGGCGTCCACCAGCAGCACGACCGCGTCCACCATCGAGAGCCCGCGCTCGACCTCGCCGCCGAAGTCGGCGTGGCCGGGGGTGTCGATGATGTTGATGGTGACGGGGTCGCCACCGTCCTTGGGGTGGTACTTGATGGCGGTGTTCTTCGCGAGAATGGTGATGCCCTTCTCGCGCTCAAGATCGTTGGAGTCCATCATCCGGTCGTCCACGGACTCCAGCTGATGGGCCGCGAAGGCCCCCGCCTGCTTGAGCATGGCATCGACCAGAGTTGTCTTGCCGTGGTCGACGTGAGCGACGATGGCGACGTTACGGATGTCGTGACGCGTGGGCATGCTGGGGCGTGTCTCCCGGGTTGCTGGATGGGGCCGCGCGCTCCGCGCTGCGGGACCTGCGCGCCCTCTTCGCCGGGCACATCTCGCCACGGCCTCGTCAACCATGGTACGGGGCCGCGCGCGAAGCGCCGGACGGGGCCGATGTACGGCGCCGTCCGGCGCTCGTCGTCGCTGGTCGGGGGCCTCCCCGGGCCCCGGCCGGGCCCGGCGGATCCGGAGGCGAGCCCGAGGCGGGCCAGAAGACGAGACCGAGGCGAGACCGAAGGCGAGACCGAAGACCGGGGCTAGCCCTTGTGGTACCCGATGTCCTGGTACCGGGGGGTGGCGAAGCCGAACGCTCCGGCGTTGGCCAGTGCGCGCCTGGCCGCCACCAGCTGCGGGCGCTGGTAGAGCGGCACGGAGCCGGCCACCGCCCAGATCCGGGCGTCCGCCTTCCCCACCAGCTCGCGGCGACGGCCGTCGTCCAGCTCGCCGGCCGCCTGCTCGAAGAGCTGGTCGATCTGGTCGGTGCCGATCCGCGCGTAGTTCTGTTCGACCAGCAGCGAGCCGTCGGCCGCGGGCTGCGGCTTGGAGAAGATCGGCTTCGTCTCGGTCGCCGGGTAGGCGGAAGCGGGCCACGAGAAGAGCGCGAGATCGTACTCGCCCGCCGCGATGTGGTCCTTGAAGTAACTCTCGTTCGGGACTTCCTTGATCTGGGTGCGGATCCCGACGCCGTTGAGCATGTCCGCGATGCGCTCGCCCGAGACCCGGATCGGCGCGGAGCCCGGGCCGCCCGGCAGGACGAAGCGCAGCGCGAGCGGCTTGCCGTTCTTGGTCCGTACGGCCATGGACTTGCCGCGCGTGAGCAGCTGGAGTTCGCCCGCCGTCGCGCGGACGTTCTGCGCGGTGGCCAGCGCGGCGCGGGCCCGGCTCAGCTTGCGCGGGGAGCGGAGGAGCCGGGCCTGCTCCAGATCGGCGTGCGCGGCCTGCGCGAGGAGGGCGCCGCGCTGGCTGGTGGCGGAGGCCGCGAGGCTGAGCGGCTTGCCGGTGACCCGGGCCATCTGGGCGCGGGTGAGCCGTACGACGGACGCCTCGGCCTCGGCGCGGTAGGGCGCCGAGGCGCCTGCGTCGGGGGAGGACGCCTCGCCGGGCGGCGCGGCCGGGCCGCCGCCCGGCTTCTTGCCGTGCCTGCCGTCCTTGCCGTGCTTGCCGTGGCCCTTCTTGCCGCCGGGCTTCTTCGCGCCCGCGGCCTTGCCCTGGAGGAGCGAGCCGCCGGTCTTCCAGCCCGCGTCGGCCAGCAGCGACTGGGCGGAGTCGATGTCCATGCCGCCCGCCGCGTCGCTGTTGTCCTTGTAGCCGTCCTGGTTGGCCATCCGCAGATGGTTGCCCAGCGGCTCGTCGGGGAGGCCGACGCGGCCGAGCGCCTTGTGGGCCAGCTCGTCCCGGTCGAGAGCGCGGGCCACGGCGCGGCGTACCCGGTCATCGGCGAGGGGGCCGCTGGAGCCGTTGAGGGAGAGCTGGGTGTAGGCCGAGTCGAGGGCCTTGCGCACCTCGTACTTCCGGAGCGCCTTGCCGAGGCCCTTCGGGAGCGCCGCGGCCCGCCTCCGGGCGGCGCGCTCGGCCTTGTGGGCCTTGTGCTCGGCCTTGTGGGCCTGCTTGTCCCCGTGGCGGGTGCGGGGGCGCTGGGGGCCGCCGAGGTGGTGCGCGGCACCGATCCTCCTGGCCGACGCCTCGTCCACGTCGGCCAGGTCCAGCTTCCCGTTCGCCAGTGCCTTGGCCCGCTTGTGGCGGGGTACGGCCTTCAGCTCGATACGGCTCAGCTTCGCGCGCTCGCCCCACCAGTGCGGATTGCGCTCCAGAACGGTGGTGCCACGCTTGCCGCCCTGGCCCTTGGCGCCGCCTGCCTTGCCCGCGACCCGGAAGGGTCCGGCCGCGGCGGGGAGCGCGTCGCGGGTCCTGTCGTTGAACGCCTTCGGGCTGCGCATGGCCTGGCGGGGGTAGAGCGGGGTGAACAGGGAGCGCCAGTCCGCGTAGGGCTTGGCGAAGACGACCTTGACCTCGCGGGCCCCCTCCCCCCTGGTGACGCTGCGGATCCGGTCGTACCCGGCGTTCCGCGCCGCCCAGTACGCGTCGTCCTTGCCGCGCAGCGCCTTCCACTGGGCGCGGAAATCGGCCGTGCTCACGGCCCGGCCGTTGTTCCAGCGCGCCCTGTGGCTGAGCTTGTAGACGACGGTCTGGCGCGGCTCGGTCTTGGTGACCTCGGCCGAGCGCAGATAGTCCTCGTTGGCCTGCGGCGCCCCTTGTTCGTCGAGGGTGAAGAGGGAGGGGAGGGTGGCGCCGGTGACCTTGGCCGTCGCCTCGCCCGCGTCGGGCTGGAAGGCGTTGAAGGTGGTGGGTGCCGCGTCCACCGCCCAGCGCACGGTGCCGCCCGAGGAGACCTCCTGCCGGTCGGTCGTGCGGATGTCGCCCGTCGCGTCGTGGGCGGCGCCCGCCTGGGCCCCGGTGGCCGTGCCCGCTCCGGCGAGCGGGAGCGGAAGCAGCGCCCCCGCGACGAGTACGGCGCTCGTCCTGCGGAAGGTTCGTGCGGTCCGGAGGGCTCCCGTCCGCCGGTTCCGGAAGGCTCCCCTCCGCCGGGTGACTCTCGCTGACGGGGCCGGCTTCGCTGGCCCGTCTGATTCGGCTGGGACGGCTCGCATCTGAAACCTCCAGGGCTTGCCGCGCATCCGCGTACGTCCACCCTCAGCGGTTTTGGCGGCTCATCACATCTTTCGCCCCACTGAAGGCGCTCCCGCGCGGGAGACCCCGCAGACACGGCGCACGGACCCCGCACGCCACCCATGCGGAGCACGCCACTCCGCCGCGCGGCGGCACCCCGGCCACGGCCCCTGGCAGCCCCGGCGCGGGGCCCGGGCACGGCCCCCGACGCGGCACCCGGACCCCGCTCCGGCTGCCGCCCCGGACGGCCGCCTCGCAGCGGCTCGCTGAAACCGCCCGTCACAGCGGCCCGTCACATCGCCTCGGTCAGCTCCTGTCTCCATACCGGAGGCTGCTCGCCGTACAGATCCGTCCAGTACTCCGTTGCCGCGGTGATACGGCCGTCGTGGACGGTCCAGAACGAGGCGGCGCGGAAGATGCCCAACTCCGTGTGCGGCACCTCGACTTCGGAGACGACCTCGGCGGGCCGGCCGGGCTCCTGCTCACCCTGCGCGACGATCCGCAGGACCCGTATGGACCAGCCCTCCGGATACTCGCTCTGGACCGCGACGAAATTCGCCCGCCCCACGATCCGCTCGCCGCTGACCGGCCACTCCACGACGACGTCCGCCGCTACCAGCCGCTCCATCCCCGGCCAGTCCCTGGCATCTATCCGCTCCCACAGCTGCGTCACCACGTCCACAGGTCTCATGCCGTGGAGTCTGGCAGCCGCCTTCGACAACCGACCGCCTCCGCCCGCCGCCCCGCCTCCCCCGGCCGCCCGCCTCCGACAGCCAGGGGCCGGCCGCCCGCGAGCGTGCCCCGGGGGTGGCGGGGGCGGGTGTGAATAGCGGGGTGAACTTCCGGGTTCTCGCATGGATTTCGTAAAAGCGGAAGCGGCCATTGCGGCGAACTCCATGAATAATTCTCGTCATTTCACTCATTCGGGCCGCAAAGCAGAAATCCATGGACTGGGGGGTCGGCTTTCGTGGATGCTTCACGGCAGGTCATGGAGGGCGCCGCGGCGGGCGAGGAGGAAGCGATGCGGGAGGTAAGTGTTAACTGGGCCCTGCGGTACGGGAATTGCCAGCCGAGACCATGAGGCCGACCGCGAGAGAGCGCGGGATGGTCACGCTCATGACGCTGGCGGTCCTCGCCTACGTCCTGCTCCTCTCAGCGGTCACCCCGGCCGACCCGCATCCCAGGCCCCCGCTCCGGGTGGGGATCCTGCACTCCCACACCGGCCGGCTCGCCCAGGCGGAGAAGCCGCTCAACGACGCGACGGTGATGGCGATCGACGAGATCAACGCCCAAGGAGGCCTGCTGGGCCGGAAGGTGGTGCCCATCCTCGCGGACGGGCGCTCCAGCCGAAGGGTCTTCGCCAAGGAGACCGAAAGGCTGCTGACCAGGGGCGGAGTCCAGGTGATCTTCGGAGGGTACGAATCGGCCGCGCGCCGCAGCATGATCCCGGTGGTGGAGCGGAACGGCGGACTGCTGTTCTACCCGGCGGTCTACGAGGGCGGTGAGTCCTCACGCCGTGTGGTCTACACCGGGGCGACCCCGAACCAGTACATCACCCCGGCGATCCAGTGGTTCCTGGACAACGGGGCCCGCACGTTCTTTCTCGTCGGCTCCGACTACATCTATCCGCGCGTATCCCTCGCACTCGTGCATTCCCAACTGATGTCCTCCGGCGGGCGGGTGCTCGGAGAGGAGTATCTGCTGCCCCGTTCACGCGACGTCAAGGGCACCGTCCTCAGAATCCACAAGACCGAGCCCGATGTCATCGTCTCGGCTCTCGCAGGCGACACCAACGGCCCTTTCTTCAGCGCCCTCAGAAGCGGCGACGCCGACGCGCAGCGCATTCCCACGCTCAATCTCGTAGCGGACGAATGGGAGTTGCGTTCCCTGGAGGCCCGCAGGAAATCCGGGGCCTTCGTCGCGGGCGACTACGTCGCGGCCAACTATTTCGAGTCCCTGCCGGACCACGTCAACCAGACGTTTGTGCGGGAGTTCAAGCGGCGCTACGGCGTCCCGCACGTCTCCGACACGGTGGCGGCGGCCTACGCGGGGGTGCACCTGTGGGCACGTGCCGTGCGCGCAGCGGGAAACACCTCGCCGGAGGCGGTGCTGCGCTCGGTGCGCGGTGCCTCCGTCAAAGCGCCGGGCGGCACCGTCTACGCCGACCGGCAAAACCGTCACCTGTGGAAGCGGGCCCGCGTCGGGCGCATCCGGCTCGACGGCAGGATCGAGCCCGTCTGGTCCTCCGAGGCCGTCATCCGCCCGGCCCCCTACAGCCCGTACCGCAGCAAGCAGGAGTGGGACAGCCTCGTCAGCTACCTCTACCAGGGGTGGGGAAAGCGCTGGGAGCGCAAGCCCGGCGGTCCCAAACTCCCCCTGGAATCCCGGCCCGGCGCCCCGTGAAACACCACCGTCTGTGGCTCCCCTGGCTCCTGCTGCTGGGCTCGGGCGCGGGGCTGGTCGCCATCCGGCTCGCGGACCTCCCCGCCGTGGTGACCTGCCTGCTGCTGGTCGCCACGGCCGTGGTGCTCGTCAACGCGGGGCTGCCGCTGGCCAGGCACGGGGTGCGGCACGTGGTGGCCGAACAGAACGTGGCGGTGCAGGCGGCGGTCTTCGCGATCGTGGGTTCGCTGTACGCCACCCTCGTCCACTTCTCCGTCGTGGTCGTGTGGGACGGCTACTCGCGCGCCGACACCACCGTCGCGCAGGAGGCCAACGCGCTGGCCGACCTGGAGCGGATGTCCAAGGGGTTCTCGGGCCCCGTGCACCGGCAGGTGCGCGAGACGTCGCTGACCTACGCGGGCATCGTCATCGACGACGAGTGGCACGCCATGACCCGGCGCGGCTCGGACCCGCAGGCCCAGGCGGCGCTGGCCGAGCTGTGGACGATCTACACCAGCATGGGCCCCGAGGACCGGGAGAACGCCCTGTACGCCCCCTCCATCGAGCGCCTCAACCAGCTCGACGACAACCGCAGGCTGCGGCTGCGCGCGGGGGTGCGGGACGTCCCGGCCGTGGTCTGGCTGATGTTCTACTGCGGCGGCGTCCTCGCGGTCGTCACCGTGTTCCTCTTCGGGGTCCGCCGCGGCTGGCTCCAGCGGGTCATCGTGTCCGTGCTGGCCGCCGTCGTGGCACTCACCGTCTTTCTGGTCACCTCCTTCGAGAAGCCCTTCGAGGGCGACGCGGGCATCAGGCCCGACACGTTCGAGACCGTCCAGGACCATTTGCGCTCCCAGGAGAGATGAGCCGCTGTGTGCCCCTGCCCCTCCTCATGGCCCCCGCTGTGGTCGTTCCGCCGACGGGCCCCCAGGCGTGTGCCCGCCGGGGCGCCGCCGGGATCGACCGGGGCCCGGCATCCGACGCTGGACCCGCTGCTGAGGTGGAAGGCGCACCGCTGGTTCGACTGCCTGCTCGATCCCGGCCCCGGCCCGGGGCCCCGGTATGACCGGCGGCTGACGTTCCACGACTACGAGCTGGCGGCCGAGCGCGTCGCGCGGGCCTTCCGGCGGCGCCCCGGGTGCCGGGAGCACCGCCGGCTGCACGGCTGTTTCCGCAAGCTGTGGCGGCTGCACGACAGCGCGGGCACCGGCGTCCAGGACCGGGCGGCCTTCACCGCGGGGCTCGCCCAGGCGCTCACCGGGCGGCACCGGGCGCTGGTGGCGGCCGTCAACTCGCTGTGCTGCGCCATGGTCGACCTCGCGGACGGGAACGGCGACAACCTCCTGTCCGAGCGCGAGTACCGGGTCCTGCTGGCGGCGGGCTTCCGGCTCTCCTCCGAGCACGATCTGCGCACCGCCTACCGCACCCTGGACCGCGACGGGAGCGGCGCGCTGGAGCACAACGAGGTCCACGAGGCGTTCGTGGAGTTCTTCACCAGCGCCGATCCCGACGCACCGGGTAACTGGCTGCTGGGTGCCCCTCGTTCGGGTGACGGCGGCCCGTAGGCCCGGGAGCCCGCCACGGCCCCCCTGCCAAGGCATCCGCGATGGTCCGTCCGGGCGGAAAGGCGTGACGCACCCTTCACAAGCGGGAGTGTGACGCGCAACACTCGCCACGCGCATGGACCAACGCCAGCCGCCACCACCGCGGAGGTGGGCAACTCATGTCTTTGCAAGACGAACTGACAGCCGCTCAACGCTGTCTCGACGATCTCGCCCGCAGCGTCGCCCGCTTGGAGGAGCGGGTCGGCACCGGGCTGGAGATACGCCGGGTGCGGAGCGACACCGAACACCTGAAGGAGTCGCTCTCCCTCCTGAGAGCTGCCGCCCCCCGACCACCGGCCGAGCCGCGCGTCGAGATGGTGACGATTCCCGAACAGCCCTACGACGCGGGGCTGTGGACGGACGTCGACGACGAGGGGCTGGGAGCGCAGGACCGGCACGCGCCCTGATGAGGCAGGTCCGTACTGCCCCGATCCCCCGTCGTCACATCCGGAGAAACCGTTGGCCACTGGCACCGAACCCCAACTGAACACGGGCCCGCAGCCCGGCGGCGTGCGTGGGAGCACGCGCGCCGCCATCGCCGAGCCCCATCTGCGCAAGGACCGCTGGTGGCTCGCCCCGGCGGTCACCGCATTCGGGCTGCTCGCGTTCGTCGTCTACTCCACCTGGCGCGCGTTCGCGAACGCCGACTACTACTCGGCGCCCTACGTGTCGCCGTTCTACTCGCCCTGCCTCGCGGACAACTGCCACGCCATGAAGGGCGGCCCCAACTTCGGCCTGCTCGGCGACTGGTGGGGCCTGTCGCCCGCGCTGATCATCCTGATCTTCCCGCTGGGCTTCCGGCTCACCTGCTACTACTACCGCAAGGCGTACTACCGGGGCTTCTGGGCCTCTCCCCCGGCCTGTGCCGTGGCCGAGCCGCACAAGAAGTACACCGGTGAGACCCGCTTCCCGCTGATCCTCCAGAACATCCACCGCTACTTCTTCTACGCGGCGGTCCTGGTCGCGCTGATCCTGACCTGGGACACCCTCCTCGGCTTCCGCGACGAGCACTACGAGTGGGGCCACATGGGCCTGGGCACCGTGGTCTTCCTCGTCAACATCGTGCTGATCTGGGCGTACACCCTCTCCTGCCACTCGTGCCGCCACATCATCGGCGGCCGGCTGAAGCACTTCTCCAAGCACCCCGTGCGCTATCGCATGTGGGGCTGGGTCGGAAAGCTCAACGAGCGCCACATGCTGCTCGCCTGGGCCTCGCTGATCAGCGTCGCCGTCGCGGACTTCTACGTCTACCTGGTGGCGACCGGCGCCTTCACCGACCCGCGCTTCTTCTGAGCGGCGGCTTCTTTCCGAGCGCCGGCTTCTTCGAGCGGCGGCTTCTTTCCGAGAGGGATGTACGAGACATGACGCAAGTGGAACGCCAACAGTGGGACGTGGTGATCATCGGCGCCGGCGGCGCCGGGCTGCGGGCCGCGATCGAGGCACGGGAGCAGGGCCTGCGCACCGCCGTCATCTGCAAGTCACTGTTCGGCAAGGCCCATACGGTGATGGCCGAGGGCGGCATCGCGGCCAGCATGGGCAACGTCAACGAGGGCGACAACTGGCAGGTGCACTTCCGCGACACCATGCGCGGCGGCAAGTTCCTCAACCAGTGGCGGATGGCCGAGCTGCACGCGCGCGAGGCCCCCGACCGGGTGTGGGAGCTGGAGACCTGGGGCGCGCTGTTCGACCGTACGAAGGACGGCCGGATCTCGCAGCGCAACTTCGGCGGGCACGAGTATCCACGCCTGGCCCACGTGGGCGACCGCACCGGGCTGGAGCTGATCAGGACGCTCCAGCAGAAGGTCGTCGCGCTCCAGCAGGAGGACTTCAAGGAGTCCGGCGACTACGAGGCGCGGATCAAGGTCTTCCAGGAGTGCACGGTCACGCGCGTGCTCAAGGACGGCGAGAAGGTCTCCGGCGCCTTCTGCTACGAGCGCGAGACGGGCCGCTTCTTCGTGATGGAGGCCCCCTCGGTCGTCCTGGCGACCGGCGGCATCGGCAAGTCGTTCAAGGTGACCTCCAACTCCTGGGAGTACACCGGCGACGGGCACGCGCTGGCGCTGCTGGCCGGGGCCTCGCTCATCAACATGGAGTTCGTGCAGTTCCACCCGACCGGCATGGTCTGGCCGCCGTCGGTGAAGGGGATCCTGGTCACCGAGTCGGTGCGCGGCGACGGCGGGGTGCTGCGCAACTCCGAGGGCAAGCGCTTCATGTTCGACTACGTGCCGGACGTCTTCAAGGAGAAGTACGCCGAGTCCGAGCAGGAGGCCGACGGCTGGTACGAGGACCCGGACAACAACCGCCGCCCGCCCGAGCTGCTGCCCCGCGACGAGGTGGCCCGCGCCATCAACTCCGAGGTCAAAGCCGGGCGCGGCACCCCGCACGGCGGCGTCTACCTCGACGTCTCGACCCGGATGCCCGCCGAGGTGATCAAGCGACGGCTGCCCTCCATGCACCACCAGTTCATGGAGCTGGCGGACGTGGACATCACCGCCGAGCCCATGGAGGTCGGGCCCACCTGCCACTACGTCATGGGCGGCGTGGACGTCGACTCGGAGACGGCGGCGGCGCGCGGCGTCCCCGGCCTCTTCGCCGCGGGCGAGGTCGCCGGCGGCATGCACGGCTCCAACAGGCTGGGCGGCAACTCGCTGTCCGACCTGCTGGTCTTCGGGCGGCGGGCCGGGCTGTACGCGGCGGAGTACGCCCGCGGGTACGGCCCCGAGCGGCCCGCCGTGAGCGAGGAGCAGGTCGCGGCGGCGGCCGACGAGGCACTGCGCCCGTTCAACGTCGCCGAGGCCCCCGCGCCGAAGACCGGCGCGGCAGTGCCGCCGGAGAACCCGTACACCGTCCACCAGGAGCTCCAGCAGGCGATGAACAACCTGGTCGGCATCATCCGCCGCGAGGAGGAGATGACCCAGGCCCTGGCGAAGCTGGCCGAGCTGCGCGGGCGGGCCAGGCGGGCGGGGATCGAGGGGCACCGGCAGTTCAACCCGGGCTGGCACCTGGCGCTGGACCTGCGGAACATGCTGCTGGTCAGCGAATGCGTGGCCCGTGCCGCGCGGAACCGGACGGAGTCGCGCGGCGGCCACACCCGCGACGACTACCCCGCGATGGACCGCGAGTGGCGCCGCGCCAACCTCGTCTGCACGCTGGCGGACGGGACGGCCGAGCCCGAGGGCGCCGAGGAGTCCGCCGGCTCCCGCGAGGAGGGCGGCGGGCGCATCACCATCCGGCGGCGGGAGATGCCCCCGATCCGCGGCGATCTCCTCGATCTGTTCGAGAAGGACGAGCTGATCAAGTACCTGACCGACGAGGAGCTGACGACCGAGTGACTACCGCTGCGGACACGACGAGCTACGACGCGCACTTCAAGGTCTGGCGCGGCGATGTGGACGGCGGCGGCCTGGAGGACTTCACCGTCGAGGTGAACGAGGGCGAGGTCGTCCTCGACATCATCCACCGCCTCCAGGCCACCCAGGCCCCGGACCTCGCGGTGCGCTGGAACTGCAAGGCGGGCAAGTGCGGTTCGTGCAGCGCGGAGATCAACGGGCGGCCCCGGCTGCTGTGCATGACGCGGATGTCCGTCTTCGAGCGGACCGACGTCATCACCGTCACGCCGCTGCGGGCCTTCCCCGTGGTGCGCGACCTGGTCACCGACGTCGGCTTCAACTACGAGAAGGCCCGCGAGGTCCCCGCCTTCGTGCCGCCCCAGGACCTCGGCCCCGGTGAGTACCGGATGCAGCAGGAGGACGTGGGGCGCTCGCAGGAGTTCCGCAAGTGCATCGAGTGCTTCTTGTGCCAGGACACGTGTCACGTGGTCCGGGACCACGAGGAGAACAAGACGGCCTTCGCCGGCCCGCGCTTCTTGATGCGCGTCGCGGAGCTGGACATGCACCCGCTGGACGCCGCGGAGGACGACGGCCTGGACCGCAAGACCACGGCGCAGGACGAGCACGGGCTCGGATACTGCAACATCACCAAGTGCTGCACGGAGGTCTGTCCGGAGGGCATCAAGATCACGGACAACGCGCTGATCCCGCTCAAGGAGCGGGCCGCGGATCGTAAGTACGATCCGCTGGTGTGGCTGGGGAACGTGATCCGGCGGCGTACCTAGCCGTTCCGGCTCCCCACGGGTTGGGGGTTGGACTTTCGGCAGTGGTCCGGGGCCCGGTTGCTTCGTACTGTCGCTCCGTGGACGAGCAACGAGGCAGGGGCGGGGCGCGGGCCGAGGCCGATTCCGGGACCGGGGCCGAGGCCTGGGCCGGGACCGGGGCCTGGGCGGGAGTCGGGCTCATGGCGGGGGTTGCGGTCTCCGCCGGGCTCGCCTCGCTGGTCAGCCCGTGGTGGGCGTTGGCGACAGTGGTGTGTGCCTTTCTCACGGGGCGGCGGCGGGGGCGGGCGCTGCCCGCCGCGCTCACGCTGGCCGGCGTCGTCGTGGCGGACATGGTGGCGGTGTTCACCGTCCCGTCCTGGCTGACGCCGGGAAGCCGGTACGCCGCCGTGGTGATCGCCGTCGGCACGGTGTCCTGGTGCGTGGGCCGCTTCTGGCGCCAGTACGCGGAGTTGGTGCGGGCGGGCTGGGAGCGGGCCGAGCGGCTGGAGCGGGAGCGGCAACTGGTGGCCGAGCAGGCGCGGCTGCGCGAGCGGTCGCGGATCGCCCAGGACATGCACGACGTCCTCGGCCACGACCTCAGCCTGCTCGCCCTCTCCGCGGGAGCCCTCAAGCTGGCGCCCGGTCTGGCGGCGGAGCACAAGCAGACGGCCGAGGACATCAGGGGCCGGGCCG
The DNA here is from genome assembly GCF_035917675.1 of Streptomyces sp. NBC_01775. NCBI lineage: Bacteria > Bacillati > Actinomycetota > Actinomycetes > Kitasatosporales > Streptomycetaceae > Streptomyces > Streptomyces sp. NBC_01775. The sequence continues at coordinate 3,347,585 of NZ_CP109104.1, forward strand.
AGGCGGCGGTCGACCGGCTCGGCGAGGTGGTCGGCGTCCTGCGCGAGGAGGCGGACGGCGCACCGGCCCGGCCCGCCGACACCGACGTGGCCCGACTCGTGGAGGAAGCGCGCGCGTCCGGTCTGCCGGTCGAGGCGCGGGTGATCGGCGCCTCGGGGGTCGGCCCGCCGGTCGTCGTCCTGCGGGCCGTGCACCGGGTGGTGCAGGAGGCCCTCACGAACGCCGCCCGCCACGCCCCCGGCGCCGCCGTCACGGTCGACGTCACCCATGGGGCCGAGGAGTCCCGGGTGGCGGTCGAGAACGGCCCGCCCTCGGAGGGGACGGCGCACCGGACGGACGGGCGGCCGACGGCCGGACGGACAGCGGACGGGCGAACGGCGGGCGGGCGAACGGTGGGCGGGCGAACGGTGGGCGGGCGAACGGTGGGCGGGCGGGGGCTCGTCGGGCTGGACGAGCGCGTCAGGCTGGCGGGCGGCACCTTCAGTTGCGGGCCCACACCGGACGGCGGTTTCGCCGTCAGCGCGCGACTGCCCCGTACGCGCCCCGCGCAGGCGCGGACGCAGGCGCCCGCGCTCTCGCCCCAGCCGTCGGTGTCACCGTCGCTTTCGCCCCACGAGCCCCTCTCGCCCCATGAGCAGCACCGGCGGGCCCGTCGTGCGCTCGGGCGCACGCTGCTCGTCGCCACGGCCGTCTGCGCGCTGGCCACCGCCCTGCTGGGCGGGGCGCTGGCCTGGTGGGACATGCTGGTGACCGAGCGGTCGGTGCTGGCTGCCGAGGACTTCACCCGCCTGCGCCCCGGCCAGGACAGGGCGGAGATCGCCGCCTACCTGCCCGGCGAACAGACCGCGCACCGACCGGCGCACAGCCCGCCCCCGCCGACAGGACACGGAACGACGTGCGAGTACTACGCGATGACCGCCGACCTCTTCGACGACAGGTCGGGGGACGCCTACCGGCTCTGTTTCCGCGCGGGCACGCTGGTGTCCGCCGAAGCGCTGCGCCCGTGAGGCGCGGGCGGGCGGCGGGGCGCGGGCGGGCGGCGGGTTGCGGGCAGGCGGCGGGGTGCCGATGATCCGGGTCCTGATCGCGGACGACGACCCGATGGTGCGCACAGGCGTACGCACCATCTTGGGTACGGCCCCCGACATCGACGTCGTCGCCGAGGCGGCGGACGGGCACGAGGCCGTGGAGCTGGTGCGGCGTCACCGGCCACACGTGGCCGTGCTCGACATCCGGATGCCCGGCGGCGCGAACGGCATCGAAGCGGCGGCCACGATCCACGAGACCGTGCCGGAGACGCGCGTGGTGATGCTGACGACGTTCGGGGAGGACGAGTACATCCTCCAGGCGCTCAGCGGCGGCGCCGTCGGCTTCCTCGTCAAGTCCGGCCGCCCCGAGGAACTGATCGAGGGCGTACGGGCCGTGGCCGACGGCGCCGCCTATCTGTCACCGAAAGTGGCCGCCCGGGTCGTCGCCCATCTGTCCGCCTCCGGCGCCGGGGTGGTGGCCGGGCGGCGCTCCGCCGCCCGGGAGCGGGTCGAGTCGCTCACCGCCCGCGAACGGGAGGTGCTCGCGCACCTGGGGGCCGGGCTGTCCAACGGTCAGATCGCCCGCCGCCTGTGCGTGGTGGAGGGCACCGTGAAGGCCCACGTCAGCTCCATACTGGCCCGGCTCGGCGTGGACAACAGGGCCGCCGCGGCGGTGGTGGCGCACGAGGCGGGGATCGTGCCACCCGCGTCCGCCGCCCAGCCGTGACAGCGCCCGCGTGCCGGGTCCGCCGAGCGCGAGCACGGCGGCGGCTGCCAGTGCGCCGCCCAGCAGCGCTCCGGCCAGCACGTCGTGCGGGTAGTGCACGCCGACGAGCACGCGCAGCAGCGCGGCGGCTGCCGCCAGCGGCAGGGTGACCGCCGCCAGCCGGGGCCGCAGCACGGCGAGCCCCACCGCCAGCCCCGCCGCGAGCGTGGCGTGGTTGCTGGGGAAGGACCAGTCCCCCGGCGGCGGGCACTCGGCCACCGGTTCGGCGCCGGACACAGCGCGGCAGGGCCGCTCTTCGTCGGCCACCAGCTTCAGCGCCTCGCTGACCGCGTACGCGGCGACGGTGCCGGCGCCGGTCAGCACCGCACCGGCCGCCACCTGGGCGTCCTTGCGGCGCAGCGCGCCCCAGCCTGTCCACAGCAGGAGCAGGCCCAGCGCGACGAGGGTGCCCTCGGTCGCCAGCTCGAACAGCCAGCCCGGTCCGTCGGCCGCCACCTCGCTCAGCGAGCGGTAACCGTCCGCCGAGGCCCCGTCGGTGATCCGTACGGCCTCCTGCTGCCCGAGCCCGCCCGGCCACAGCGCGAGCACCCCCGCCCCGCCCGTCACCAGTGCGGCGAGCGCGCCGTACAGTCCGCGTCGAATGTCTCGTTCCATAAGGCGAACCTAGGAACGCGGCGCCGCCCCCGCCCGGCCCGAAAGACAGGGCGGCTCTTGGTCTTTCGTCAGGGTTGACGGGGACGGCGGGGACGACGGGGACGAGGGGGACTTCCCCAACGCGACCTCCGCCCAGACCGTCTTCCGTGGAAACGGCCCCGGCAACACCCCCCACCGCGACGCCAGCGCCTCGACGAGCAGCAGCCCGCGCCCCGACTCGGCGTCGTCCGCCGCCTCCGGCGGCTCGGCGGGCGGGTGCGCGTCCCCACGTGTATCGGCCACCTCGATGCGCAGCGTGCCGTCGTCACTCATGCGCAGCTCCAGCCGGAAGTTGCGCCCTGGTACGCGGCCGTGCGTCGCCGCGTTGGCGGCCAGCTCCGCGACGACGAGCGCGGCGTCCTCGCTCGCCGCGAGCGGCACGTCCCAGGAGCACAGTTGAGCCACGGCGATCAGGCGGGCGAGGCGTGCGCCTCTGCGGGTGGAGGACAGCAGCACGCTGAAGTGGGTTTCTTGGTTCACGTCACCCAGCGTGGTCAGCCGTGCGTAGGCTGAAAAGTGACGGTGGCCGAACTGACGCTGACTGTCCGGGTGTTGTACGGGTCTGTACGGCCCGTACGCCGTGACCCGGCCCAGTCGCCCCGTGTTGGGCACAGTCAGTCGAGCGAAAGCGGGCACGCATGACGGACGAGGACCACGGGCCGGACCCCGGCCTGGAAGAGGACGATTCCGGAGCGGTGATGCGGGCGGTCGGCCGCATGATCAAAGTCTGGCGCGAGGGGGCCGACCTGAAACAGGCCGAGTTGGGCGCGCGCATCGGCTACGGCGAGGAGATGGTCTCGGCGGTGGAACGCGGCAGGCGCGTCCCCAAGCCGGAGTTCCTGGACAACGCGGATGAGGTTCTCGGTGCCGAGGGCAAGATCTCCGCGATGAAGGAGGAGGTCGCGGAGGCCCGCTACCCGAAGCGGATTCGCGACCTCGCGAAGCTGGAGCGGGACTCTGTTGAGGTGGGCGCATATGAGCACCAGCACGTGCATGCGCTTCTGCAGACGGAGGAGTACGCACGCGCGCTCTTCGGGATGAGGCGACCTCTGCACCCCGAGGATGTGATCGAGCGCAACATCAGTGGCCGTCTGGCACGCCAACGGGCCTTGGAGGAAGTGAAGACACTGCCAATCCTCAACTTCGTCCAGGAGGAGGTGACGCTGCTCCGCCCGCTCGGCGGCAGGGCGGTCCACCGGAGGCAGCTTGAACGGCTGCTCGTGCTGGGGAAGATGCGGAATGTTGAGATCCAGGTGATGCCGACCAACCGAGAAGACCACGCCGGAATGGCTGGAGCCTTCCAGTTGTTCAAACTGCGTCGTGGCAGCACCCTGGGGTACAGCGAAGCGCAGCACATCAGCAGGCTCATCTCGAAGCCGCACGAGGTGCAGTCCTTGGAGATGCAGTATGGAATCATCCGGGCGCAAGCGCTCACGCCTCAGGATTCATTGAGCTATATCGAGAAGGTACTGGGAGAGACATGACCAGCACGTCAGCAGCCAGGAGTGGTTCCGCGCTGGAGTGGACCAAGAGCAGCTACAGCGGCAACGAGAACGGGTCCAACTGCATCGAGGTCGCCGCCACTCCCGGCACCATCCACGTCCGCGACTCCAAGGACACCACGGTCCCCCACCTCAGCATCTCCCCCACCGCCTGGGCGGACTTCCTCACCCACACCACCTCCTGACCTGAGGAACCCCATGGAGTGGACCAAGAGCAGCTACAGCAGCAACGACGGCCCTGAGTGCGTCGAGGTCGCCGCGACCCCCGGCGCCATCCACATCCGCGACTCCAAAGACACCACCGTCCCCCACCTCACCGTCACCCCGGCGACGTGGGCCCGCTTCCTTGGGGCCGTCTCCGCACGCTTCACCGTGTGAACACGCTCAACGAGTGAGACGCGAGGTCGAAGAGTTCCGCGTCCATGCCTTGCGCCGCTGCCCGCACATCCGCGCGATAAATCCCTGGCATCCAGGGGGACTTGTGCGGCGTGTGCCGCTCATTTCACCCAGCGTGGAGAGAACGTCACGTGGAAACCCTGCCGATCGCCCGCACGCGGACTCTGCCAGACGTAGCGGTACCGGCAAACGTGGTAGTTGCAGCCCGGCCCTGGAATGTACAGCTCGGTCGCGGCGGCGGGCGGACCCTCCTTCGCCACGGCGAAATCGACCGGTGGGCCAGCACGAGATCGAGCGGCTTCTCCTCCCTCCAGCCGGCTCCGGGTATGGCCGGGGTGGAGCGCATCATCCTTCAACTCCGCTTCCGTGCAGTCCCTTTCCTCACGCCTCGGTCTCTCACGCGATTCTTCCCTCCCCCCAGCCGCAGTTGGGCGTGAAAGGCCCTGGGCTCTTCGCAGGACAGCACCGATGTTCCTGGTGAGGGTGCTGGTCATACCGCAGGTGCCAAAGGGGGGCTCGCCTTCCCTCTCGATCAGTGGTCCGTCAGCCCGCTGCTACCGGGCCTGCCGGGTCCCGACAACGAGGGCCTGTTTTCCCGTCACCGGTTGAGGGGGTGACCGGAATCCGCTGGAGGGTGCCCGGCCTCCGGAACGCCGCGGCGCACTCCCGCACCGAGCGGGTGTACGCGCCCACCGGATCGCCGATCACGGCGTCCTCGTCCCGGAGCCGGAGCCGGAGGAAGTCGGTTGCCCCCCAGAGTCGGCCAGCAGCACCCGTTGCCCGGGGTCGACGCCGACCGCGCGTCTGATGAGCAGCTCGGGCGTTGGACGTCGTTGTGGGCCTCCTTGCCGTTGGCCAAGCCCCGCGATCACCACGCACCGACTGCCACACCGCCCCTCCGAGCAGCAACTTCAAGATGAACTAGGCTCATTGAGCGTGCTGTTGGACAGCGGGTCACGTTGCCGTTGACCCGGGCCAGATGTCACTCGGCCGTCTCGCCAGAGTGCCCTGCTGAGGCACGCCATCGGCGTCGCCATGTTCCGGGCGCGATGCTCTGGTGCCGGCGGAACGCTCGGCTGAAGGCGGCGTCGGTGTCGTAGCCGATCGCGAGGGCAATCCGCTGCAGGCTCGATTCCGTGTCACGCAGCAGTGCTTTCGCCCGGTGCATGCGCCAGTAGGTGAGGTAGTTGATGGGCGAGTCACCTGTCTTCCGTCTGAACGCCGCGGCGAACGCCGCCCGCGACATCCCGGTTCGGCGCGCGAGCTCCTCAACCGTCCATGGGTGTGCGAGATCGGTGTGAAGGTCGCGGAGTGCCGGCGCGAGCTGCGGGTCGCTGAGAGCGGAGAGCCACCCGTGTGAGCTCTCGGCGGATGAGACGTGGGTGCGAAGCGCGTACACAAAAAGGGCGTCGGCCAGGCGGCTCATGATGAACCCGGACCCGAAACTGGAGAATGTCCGCTCCAGCTCCAGCAGCCTGAAGGTGGAACGCAACGCGTCGCCGATCGAGTCGTCGAGATCGAGCCGCAGTACGGGAGGCAGCACTCTCAACAGCGGCTCGGCGGCGCCGGTGTCGAAGGCCAACCGCGCCGAGACGATCTCGGTCACTGGTCCCTCTGTGCCGTGGCGCACAGGAGAACCCGGTTGAGACGCCAGGAGGCTCTCGCAGCTGACCAGGTCTCGTCCCGGTGGACACCATCACCGACGAACAGTGGCAGCAGCTTGACGACGCCGACGCCATCATCTTCGGCTCGCCCACCTACATGGGCAGCGCGTCCGCCGCGTTCCACGCCTTCGCCGAGGCCACCAGCCGACGCTTCTCGGAAGGCCGCTGGGCCGACAAGCTCGCAGCCGGCTTCACCAACTCCGCGTCCAAGGCCGGTGACAAGTCCAGCACCCTCGCCTTCTTCGCCACCTTCGCCGCCCAGCACCGCATGCTGTGGGTCAGCCTTGGCCTCGGCCCGGGCTGGAACTCCACCACCGCCTCCGAGAACGACCTGAACCGCCTCGGCTTCTGGGGCGGTACCGGGGCCCAGACCCCGCTCGACGGTGGCGTCGACACCGTCCACACCGCCGACATCAGGACCGCCGAGCCCCTCGGCGCCCGTGTCGCCCGTCAAGCGGCCCTCGCGGCGGCCGGACGCCATGCCGTATCCGTCACCGCCTGACGCGACGACCGCGCAGCCACTCCAGCCTGACGATCCGAGGAGGCCCGGCTCGTCGACCGTTTCAAGGGCGGTCACGACCCCGAAGCCTGTCGGAAAACGGTGAGCGGCCGTCGACGGCGCGGTCAGCGTGCGGCGGAACCCGGCGGCTTGCGCGATCTGGACGCCTCGATATACGTTACATGGCGACTCGTAAAGAAATGGAGAGTGTGGATGCCCCCCTCGAACGACCGGTATGAACGCGGGACCCAGGTAGCGGCACGCCTCGGCAACACCGCCCTCATCGAGGAGCTCGCCCGCACCGCCCCCGATCTCAGCCGCCTCCTCGTCGAGCACGCCCTCGGTGATGTCCTCGCCCGCCCCGGTCTCGACTTCCGCACCCGTGAAGCGGCCTCCATCGCCATGCTGGCGACACTCGGCGCAAGCGATGAGCACCTGGCGGTGCACATCGGCGCCGGCCTCGACGCCGGCCTGGGCCCGGGCGAAGTGATCGAGGTCCTGATGCAGGTGAGCACCTTCGCGGGATACCCGCGCGCCCTCAGCGCCGTAGCGGTCGCCGCCTCGGCCTTCCAGGAGCGAGGACTTCCCACTCCACCCGCGATCCCGCCCCGGCAGGTCGTGGCCGACTTCCTCGACTCCATCGCCGGAGGCGACATCGAGCGCGTACTCGGACTCCTCGCACCCGATGTGCGCTGGGAGGTGCCAGGAGACCCGGATGTCGTCCCCTGGGCCGGGCATCGCACGGGCCGGGAAGCCGTCCGCGAGTTCTACGAGATTCTGCTTGCCGAGTCCGACCGCAAGGATTTCGGCATCGACGCGCTCACCGCCACCGGCAGCCAGGTCTTCGCCTCTGGACACTTCACGTACGAGTTCCCCCGCACCGGTGGCGGCTTCCGAGGGGAGTTCGTGATCGTGTTCACCGTCGAGGCAGGCAAGATCACGCGCTACGTCATGCACGAGGACAGTCACGGTCTCGCCGTCGGCTATGCGCATGCGCTCTGACCACCCGATGCCCCCACCCGCCCCCCAGCCAGGCAGGGGCCGCCCCCGACGGCCGGAAACAGACCGGGTCATCCACAACGCCGTTGTCGAGCTGCTCCAGACCGTCGGGTACGCCGAGTTGTCCTACGAAGCGGTCGCCCGGCACGCGGGCGTCAGCCGCCCCACCCTCTACCGGCGCGCGCACACCAAGGCCGCACTCGTCATCGCCGCCATCACCGACCGCTACGGACTCGACCCCGTGCCCGATACCGGAAGCCTCGCGGAGGACCTTCTCGCGCTCGGCCGGCAGCAAGTGCGGTTCTACAACGACCCCGTCATCGCCGCGGCCTTCCCGGGACTTCTCGCCGATGTGAACAACGACCCCGCTGTCGCGGACGCGTGGTGGAACGGCTTCGTCGCACCCCGGCGAGAAACGACCCTCCAGGCACTGCGCCGCGCGCAAAGCCGTGGCGAACTTCGGTCCGACGTCGATGTGCAGTGGATCTGCGAAGTCGTCACCGGCCCGCTCATCAGCAGTGCCTTCCTCGGGGGCCACGCGACGGTGCCCGAAAATCGCGCGCGGGACACCGTCGACCTCGTGATGAGCACCTACGCCGTCAGACGGTGAGTCCCGCGCACAGCACGCGGATGCCGCTGCCCTGACAAGACCCCTGACGCCGGTGAAAGCCCTCTCCCGGTGACTCCCGGCGGCACCGGAGCCACTGGGCCGCGAGGGACGACCCCGGCGGGGGTGCGGGCAACGCTGCCGCGCCGGAGTGCGTCATTCTTGGCTGTCCGGGGATGTCGGAAGGCAGGAAGAACCGTATGAAGTCGCTGATCGCCCGGATCTGGCACGCGCTGGCCGGCCGTGCCCAGTGGCGGATCCTCTGGTTCGCGCACGCCAAGTTCATGGTCGGGGTGACGGGGGTGGTGCGGGACGACGGGGGGCGCGTCCTGCTCCTGCGGCACCGGCTGTGGTCGCCGCAGCGGCCGTGGGGGCTGCCGACGGGGTGCGCGGTGAAGCAGGAGACGTTCCCCGCGACGGTCGTGCGGGAGGTGAAGGAGGAGACGGGGCTCGATGTCGATCCGGGCCGTCTCGTGCACCTCAAGAGCGGCTACAAACTGCGCGTCGAGGTCGCGTACGAGGCCCGCCACGTCGGCGGGACCCTCAAGCTCGATCCCATGGAGATCCTGGAAGCACGCTGGTTCTCCCCCGACGAACTGCCCGAGGGGCTCCAGCCCGCCCACCGTGACCTGATTTTCGGCACCACCACGGTCTGACCACCCGCCTGAGCACCCGTCCGAGCACGCGTACGGTCCGGCGGACGACGTGCCGGGCCACCGGCTGACGGGCCGGGGGCGGGGGCGTTGGGGACGGAGGCAGCGGGCTTTCCGGCGGGCCGGAACGTGGCAGCGCCGGGGCACATGGAGCGAGGAGCCCCTCGGAGGAAGGACCCCTCGCTCTGTCCTCATGTCAGGCCGGTCAGCTGTGCTCGCACATGTCGTCCGCCGCGTCGGCCGGGGTGGTGGTGCCGCCGAAGGCGTTGTCGTGCTCCTTGAACTTCTTGTACAGGTCCCCGCCCGGCTCGACCTTCACCAGGCCCCTGTTGTCCTTGTTCGCCTTGTTCCTGTCCGACCAGTGCGGGTAGTCATCCTGGCGGTACTCCAGGTCGGTGTACGCGGACAGGACGTCCTTCAGACCCTTCTCCTGGTCGTTGAACATGGCGTGGCTGCCGTAGCCGACGAAGATCCGGGGGAATTCCCGGCCGAGGCCGGCGCTGCCGCGGTCCGCGTTCCAGCTCTCGGCCTCGTCCCACGGCACGGAATCGTGGCCCTTGTGCTGGCTCAGCAGAAGCCTGGAGCGGGTCCAGTCCTCGCCGTGCTTGTTCCAGATGACGTCGATGTGCTCGAAGTCCTGCGGGTGACCGGAGGGCTTGAATCCGCTGCTGGCCTGGAAAATGGTGTAGGCGACACGGACCTCGTCCGGGTTGCACTTCCGTGCCGTGTAGAAGGTCGGGAAGTCCCACACGCCCTTCTCTTCCCTTTCCTCCGAGGACATGTCCTCTTCCTCGTCACTCAAGGGGTGACAACCGCCGTCACTGTTGGGCCAGTTATTGAGGACACCCTCCTTCGGATTGCCCTCGTCGTCGAACGGGTCCTCCGGCCAGCAGGGGTCGTTCCTGTTGGCCCGGGGGAAGTTCCACTCAGGCGCTGACGCACGGGCGAAATCGTCCATGTGCGCCGGGCCTTCCTTCTGCGGCTCGTTGGCGACGAGCTTCTGCGGCTCGCCCTTCTTCGGCTCCTCGCTCTGGCCGACGCCGCTCAGGAACAAGCTCGCGGTGAGTCCGAGCGTCGCTGCCGCCGCTATCGCGGAGTGACGGGCCGTGCGGTTGGGGAGGATACTCAACATATGTGATCTCCATGAGTGTTTCCCTCCAGCCGGGTGCCCCGGCGGAGAAACGGACAGGGAAAACCAGTCAGGGGAAATCAGGCAGCCCGTTTTCCGGCGGACTGCGTTCAGGACACGCCGTGGTCAAAGGCGCACCCGGAGAGGGCCGACGGCTGCGCGGGGCGGTGCACACTACGCCCCGGCAGGTGACAGCCCTTGTCGGCGGCTCAGGACCGGCGCCGGATCATCCTCCGAGCCGGATTTCGCCGCGCTGTGAAATGCCCCCGGTTTCAGGCAGGTTCGCAGGTTCTCCTCATCACGGCAGGGAGCCGGCACCACTTGGGGCGCGATTCCGCTTCCGGCCAGGTCGTAAAGCCGGAGGATCGTCGTCGCACACCCCTTCACCAGGAGGAACAGGACGCACCGAATGCTCCCTTGCTGGTCGGGAGGAGAACTGCTTATCCCGTACCTACGTGTCGCACGCCACACCGGTTCAACTGAACGGCACTGAACAGTTGTTGAGACTCGGCAGAGGGAGAAGCCTCCCCACGAAGACACGGCCCAGCTCCGATCACCGCACCTGGGCCCCTGGCCGCCAGGCGGCGCTCGGCAGCACCCTTCCCGGCCGCAGTCGCGCGGCGGTGCGACGGACCAGCTCCGCGTCGGGTGCGGCGCACGCGAGCGCGAGCGCCTCGTCCGCGCGGTGGGAGAGAATCCGCTCCGCGCGGGCGAGGGATTCCCCGTAGCGGACGGCGAACAGTTCGGGGGCGTCGCGCGGGGTCCGGCGGAAGAGCGCCCGCGCCTCGGCGGCGGCTGCCACCGCCTCGTCCCATGCCCCCGTGTTCGCGCGGAACGCTCCCAGGTCGGCGAGCGCGCTCGCCAGCGCGCAGGCGTGGCGGGGAGATTCCGTATCGAGGCGGCGGAACCAGCCCACGGCCTCCCCCGCCGCTGCCACCGCCTCGGCGTCCCGGTCGGCCTGCGACAGACGTCCGGCAAGCCGCACCAGGGCCTGACCGGCCAGGGCCGCGTGGCGCTCGGGCGCGGCATCGGCCAGCCCGCGGGCCAGCGCGACGGCCTCCTCCGCCGCGGCGACGGCCTCCACCGGCCGCCCCAGTCCGGAGAGCTGGTGGCTCAGATTGGTCAAATAGCCGCACAGCCCCTCCTCGTACCGCGCGGGCACGCCGGCGGCGAGGCCCCGGTAGAGGGCCACGGCCTCCTCCGTGGCGGCCACGCCTCGCGTGAGGTGCCCCAGCGCGGCGAGCTGGCCGCCCAGGTTGCCGAGCGCGTCGCCGAGCTGGGGCTCGTAGCGGACGGGGTCCCGCTGGGTGAGCCGCCGCAGCACGGCTGCCGCCTCCTCGCTCGCCGTCGCGGCCTCGGACTCCCGGCCCACCGACGAGAGGACCGACCCCGCGTTCATCAGGCACCTGGCGAGATCCGGCTCGCAGGCGTCCGGATCGCTCCCGGCCAGCTCGCGCATGATGCGGACGGACTCCTCCGCCGGGCTCACCGCCTCGAGGGGCCGGCCGGCCTCGTCCAGCCACAGTCCGAGGTTGCCCAGGGCGCGCGCGAGATCGTGCGCGTGCCTGCCGGGGTGGTCCGCCTCGAACGACCGGAGGAGCGCGATGGCTTCCTCCGTCGCCGCCACCGCCTCCCGGGGCTGGGAGCGGTCCATGAAGTACGCGCATACGTCGGAGAGCATGACGGCGAGATGGGGTCCGTAGCGCGGGAAGTCGTCGTCGGCCAGGCGCCGGAAGAACTCCACGATCTCGGGTGTGACGGGCAGCGGCTCGGCGGGCGGCCCGCCCTCGGCCCGCAGCTCCTCCAACTCCCCGTACATCGCCCCGTACCAGGCATCGGCGGGTGCCGAGCCGCCGCCCGTGCGGGCGTTGAGCAGGTCCGTCGCGGCGGCCCTGTCGGCCTCACCTTGGGCCTGGCGCGCCTCCTCGTGCCGTCCGGTGGCCGTCAGGCGGTCCGCGAGGACGCTGAGGACGACCCCCAGATCGCCGGCGAAGGCGGCCGGCTGCCGCTCGGCCGCCCCGCGGAGGAGCTCCGCCGCTTCCCGGGCCGCCTCCAGTGCCTCTTCGTGCCGCCCCAGAGCGGACAGCACGTTCCCGCGCTTGGTGTGCACACTCGTCAGGTCCTTCGCCGTGCCCTCCGGATCGACCTCCGCCCACGGGAGCAGGAGCGACAGAGCGTTCTCGAAGATGCCGAGGGCCTCACCGGGCCGGCCGGCGTCGAAGGTGCGCAATCCCAGCTCGACCAGGGCGCCGATGTAGCGGGGCGTGTGAGCTGCCGGGTCCTCCTCCATGAGGCGATCGAACACCGAGAGGGCCGAGCGCACCGTGGCGACGGCCTCGGCGTGCCGGCCCATCTCGGCCTGGCAGCGGCTCAGCTGGAGCCGGGAGGCCGCCAGCCTGTCTTCGTGCGCGCGCGGATTCTCCTCGGTCAGCCGGGCGAAGAGGCCGACCGCCTCCTGGGCCGCGCTGAGGGCTTCGGTATGCCGCTCGGCCCTGGTCAGTTCGAAGGCGAGGACGGGCAGCACCGAGGCGAGGAGGGGCTGGAACGCGGCCGGGTTCGTGGACGACAAGCGGCGGGAGACGGCGGTGGCCTCCCGCGCCACCGGCAGCGCCTCGGAATGGCGTCGGTGCTGGGCCAGGAAGGAGGCGAGGCCGACCAGTGTCTGGGCGAGTTCGGGCTCGAACCGCGCGGGCTCGCGCGCCGCGAGCCTCCGGCGGATCGCGACGTCCTCGGCGAAGACGGGTACGGCCTCCTCGTAGGAGCCGAGGTGGTTGAGACAGTGCCCGAGGGTGTCGAGGGCACCGGCCAGCAGCGTTTCGGCGTCCGCTGAACCGTCGGCCGCCTGGGCGCGCAGGCCCGCGACGGCCTCACGCGCGAAGGGCAGCGCCTCCCGCCTGCGGTCCAGCCGCCACAGCACGGTGCTGTGGGAGTGCGAGACGATCGCCAGCGTCTTGTCCGCGTCCGGCACGCCGTCGGCCGCGAGACGGCGCAGCAGCGCGACGGCTTCCTCGGACAGGTGTACGGCCTCCGGGGTACGCCCCGTCGCGGCGTAGCACTCACCCAGGTCGGTGAGGGCGGCGGCGAGCACAGGGCCGTAGGCGGCCGGCTCCGGCCCGTATGCCAGGCGGCACTCCCGGACGGCTTCCTCCAGCGCGTCGGCGGCCCGGTGGTAGGCGCCCGCCCAGTACAGGCGCAGGCCGACGGCGTGGTGGACGCGGTAGCGGTCGGCGGGCTCGTCCAGCAGGTCGAGGGAGTTGCGGCCGATGCGGGTGACCAGCTCGGCCATGCCCGCGTCCAGATCCACCGCGCGGTCTTCGGGGAGCTCGGTCTCGATGGTCTCCAGCAGCTCCGGGTCGGCGTTGCCGACGGCGGCGAGGGCGCTGAGCCCCGCGCTGCCCGCCGCGACGGCGAGCCCGGGGTCCTGGCTCAGCAGCGGGAAGAGGCAGGCGGGTCCCACGTGCGGCCAGCGCTCGGCCGCCGCCGCGAGAAAGGTGATCGCGCGCGGTGTCCACCGGGCCGCCGGATAGGAGGGGTTGGGGCGCCCGAGCAGCCGTTCGACCACGTCGGCGGCCCAGTCCCGCGCCGGGTAGTCGGCCTGGTGGCCGGCGAGGGTGAGAGCGAGGAAGTCCTCGGCGAGACGGTCGGGATACAGCGGTTCGAGCACCGTGTCCAGCGCGGGATCGGCCGGCGGATAGCAGCGCGCGTGGTCCGCCAGCTCCCGGCCGGGCGCGCTGAGCAGACCGCGCGGCACCAGAGCGGCCTCCGCCGTGGCCCGGTCGAGCGGGCCGGTGAGTGTGGCCGTGAAGACCAGCCGGTTCATGCCGTCGGGCGGGGTGCGGTGCGGGGGCCCGGCGGGCGCGGGGTGCGGGGGCCCGGCGGGCGCGGAGTGCGGGGGCCCGCCCGGCGTCTGGCGCTGGAGGCCTTCGGACGTCGGGGGCGGGAGGCCTTCGGACGTCGGGGGCGGTGTCGGGGGCGGGGGCCCGTCCGGCGCGAGCTCGTGTCCGGGGTCGCCGAACAGCCGTTCCCAGTGGGCATGTTCGCGGTCCAGGAGATAGCGGGTGAGCCCCGTCTCGTCCGCCGGGGCCCGCCTGCCCCGCAGATGGGCGTCGACGGCCACCAGCGCCGCCATGTGCACCGTGAGGGTCAGACCGAACTCGGGCCGGTCCAGCCGGGCCGGCGGGGAGACCCGGGACGGATCGTCCAGACCGAGGAGCGCGCCGAAACAGTCACGGGCCGCGTGGAACATCTCGGTACGCGGGCGCGGGTCGTCGCCCGGCAGCGGTCCCAGAAACCGGCTGGAGGTCGCGGCCTGGAGGTCGGCGAGGGAGGCGCGCAGGCCCGGCCATGCCTCGGCGGTACGGCTCAGCAGGAGAATCCGGGTCCGTACGCCGGGCCGGTGGAAGAGCGCGTTGCTGAACAGCCAGCGCAGGTGGGAGCCGGGCCGGCGCTCCGCGTAGTCCACGAGTACGAGCAGCCCCGCCGCGCCGTCCGTACGCATGTCCTGGCTGCCGGGCGGCGGGTGCACCGTGCCCGGGCCGTCCACCGCGCTCACCACTTTCCAGCCGTCGGCGGCGGAGAGCGCGGCGAAGTGTTCGGCCAGCCGGGTCTTGCCCTGCCCACCGGGCCCGTGGAGCCAGTGCGCCGCCAGCCGGGCGCCCGGGCTGTCGCGCCAGTCCGCCAGCTCTCGCAGCTCCTCGTCCCGTCCGGTGAAATCGACGTGCCCGAAGCGGGAGTTGAGCATCCTGCTGGGGAGCTCGGCCAGGAACTCCCGGCTCGGGGCGAGGGCCCTCCGCCAGTTCTCCAGCACATAGACGGGCAGCCCGTCGCCGAACACATGGATGTCGGCGCCTATCGCTCCGTAGGCGAAGCCGCCGACCGCCGTGACGTGCTGCTCGGCGCCCACGCTCACTCCCGCGCGCCCCGCCCGCTCTCGTCGCGGTCATCGCGGGGAGACGGCTGCGACGGAGGCGGCTGCGCGGGGGATGACGGGGTCGGCGGGGGCGGCTGCGGCGGGAAGGGCTGTGGGGCCGCATAGTTGTAGGCGTTGCCGTTCTGGACGCCGATGACCACCCCGCTGCCGTGGCCGGACACGTACTGGGCATGGGTCGGCCCCGCAGCCCCAGCCGGGTGCTCGGCCGGCTCGCTCAGCAGGGAGTGCAGCTCGGCGGCGCGTTCGGGGTGCGCGTGCAGCAGGTGCAGAAGCCGTGCCTGCCACCAGGGGGCCAGGCCCTCCCGCAGCTCGTTCCTGGCCTCGCGCTCCTCCACGGCGGCCAGGCGTGCCTGGTCGTCGTCGAGACGGCTCTCCGTGTCCGCCGCCGGTTCGTCGCCGCCGCCGCGGAAGAGCCGGATCGCGCCCGCGCGCACCGTCTGCCAGGTGTCGGTCGCCATCGCGCCCACCAGCGCCGTCGCGCCTGATGCCGCCAGAGCGGCCACGGCCTCTTCCACCACGGGACCCCCTCGGACCACGGTATGGATACCTCGGACGCTCTCCGTTATAGGCGAACCCCCGCAAAGACAGCGTAAGTTGCCGGCAACGGGCAAGGGGCGCGTTCAGCGGCGCCGAACGACGTGGCGCCAGCCGCCGGGCCGGACGCCCGCGCCACAACGCGCGCCCCAGGCCCGGTTGGCCGTCGCCCCCGGCTCGGCTCAGCTCTCGCGGTGCGACCACGCTCCGGCGAGCAGCGTGCCGTGCACCGGAAGGCGCCGCAGGACGTCGTCGCCTGCCGTGAGCGGGTCGGCGTCCAGCACGGCGAAGTCCGCGGGGTCGCCCGCGCGTACGGTGAACCGGCCCCCGGTGGAGGCCGCCAGGGCCTGGGCCACGGTGAGCCGCTGCTCCGGATGCCAGGCGGGGCGGGCGTCGTCGGTGCGGGCCACCGCGTTCGCGATGCTGAGCCAGGGGTCCAGCGGTGCCACCGGGGCGTCGGAGCCGAGCTCGATCCGGGCTCCGGCGGTGAGCATGCCCGCGTAGGCGAAGGCCCGCGCGGTGCGGCCGGGCCAGTGCTGGTCCGCCACGTCCCGGTCGTCCACCGCGTGGGAGGGCTGCACGCCGACGGTGACGCCCAGCTTCGCGAACCTGCCGAAGTCCTCGGACCGTACGAGCTGGCCGTGTTCGATCCGGCCGACGCATCCCGCCTCGGCGAAGGCGTCCAGCGTCAGCTCGTTGGCGCGGTCCCCGATCGCGTGCACGGCGGGGGTGAGGCCGTGCGCCGCCGCCCGGCGCAGCACCGCGACCAGCTCGTCCCCGACCGTCCGGGCCAGCCCGTGGGCCTCGGGATCGTCCAGAGAGATGCCGGGGTACGGGTCGTGGCACAGCGCGGTACGGGTGTTGAGCGAGCCGTCCGTGAACAGCTTCAACGGCCCGGTCTCCAGCAGCGGGCCCAGCGGACTGCCGGTGCGCAGGCCCCGGGCCAGGGCCGCTTCGAGGTATTCCGGATAGACGGCGGCTGCCACCCGCAGCGGGGGCGGGCCGACTGCCGTGCGGCGTTCCCAGTCGGTGACGTTGTCGGCGCACTCGAAGTCGATGACGCCGGTCACTCCGCGGCGTGCGGCGGCCTCGCAGGCGTCCCGCACCCAGTCGTCGAGGGTCTGCGCCGGGACGCCGGACAGCCGCGCGGTGGCGCGGATGCACGCGTCCTCCCGCAGCACCCCGGTCGGGTGTCCGCCTTCGCCGAGCAGCGCGAGGGCCGCCGAGTTGAGCCAGGCGGTGTGCAGGTCGGCACTGATCAGCAGGGCCGGACGGCCGTCCGGCAGGGCGTCGAGCAGCCGCTTGTGCGGGGCGTCCGGCCACAGCCCGTCGCGGAATCCGTAGCCCGTCACCAGTTCGCCGTGCGGCAGCGCCGCGGAGCCGTCCTGTACGGCGCGGACGGCCTCCCGGGCGGAGCCGGCGGCCGACACGTCCAGCCGGCGGCGCACGACCGCCCACTGGGCGAGGTGCACATGGGCGTCCCGCAGCCCGCGGACGAGCACCCGCCCTTCGAGGTCGGCCGAGGGGCCGCCGTCGGTACGGGCTTCCGGGGTGTGCGCGCGTACCTCGGTGACCCGCCCGTCCGCGAGCGCGACGTCGTACAGCGACGGCTGTCCGGGGAAGCGCACCCGGCGCAGGAGACGCGGCGCGGGGGTCGGTGCCGGTGCGGGGGACTCCGGTGCGGTCATGCCGGCCTCCGAGCGGTGCGCATGGCGTGGGCGAGTGCGGGGTGGGTCCAGGGCCCCTCGGGTGTCTCCAGCGCTTCGGCGACCCGGCCGGCCACCTCGGGGCTCTCGTCCTGGCTGAGCTTCGCCTTGGCCCGCACCCGGTCCGCGGCGAGCCGGAATCCGGTGACCCCGGAGGCGATCCGCTCCGCGTAGTCGCTGACTCGGGACAGCTTCCAGGGCTGCGCGAAGCGGGACTCGAAGTGGTCCACGGTCTGCTCCAGCACCTGGTACGTGCGCGCCGGGTCGAGCACCTCCGGGCGGCCGTGCAGATGGGCCACGACGAAGTTCCAGGTCGGCACGTGCGGGGTCTCCTCGTACCAGACCGGCGAGACATAGCCGTGCGGCCCCTGCACGATCACCACCACCGGGTGTGTGCCGAGCTGGTGCGAGGCGGCGTCGGTACGGGCCAGATGGCCGGTGATGACGATCCGCCCGCGCTCCTCCTCCGATGGCCCGGCCCCTGTCTCGGCCCCCGTCCCGGCCCCGTGCCCGGGTTCCTCCACGAGCACCGGCAGGTGGGAGACCACGAGGCCGTCGCCCGGCGTGTGGCTGACCAGCGTGGCCCAGGAGTGGGCGGCGATCAGGTCTCGGACGGCGACGGGATCGTCCACCTCGAAGATCTTCTGTTGCAGCAATTCGGCTCCTGTGGCGGTTTCCGTGGACAGCGGGGGCAGGAATACGGGCGGGGGCTGGGAGTCGGTACGTCAGTCGCCGGGGAAGTGGCACAGCACGGTTCCTCCGTGGGGCTGCGGCGCCGCGGCCGGCGGGTCCGTGCGGCAGATCTCCTGGGGTTTCCAGCAGCGGGTGCGGAACGGGCAGCCCTCGGGCGGTTTGCTGGGGCTGGGCGGGTCGCCCGCCAGGACGATGCGCGCTTCCCGGCCGCGGCGACGCGGGTCCGGGTCCGGGACGGCCGACAGCAGCGCCCGGGTGTAGGGGTGCGCGGGCTGCTCGAACACGGTGTCGCGGTCGGCGCGTTCGACGATGCGGCCGAGGTACATCACCGCGACCTCGTCGGCCATCTGCCGCACCACCGCGAGGTCGTGCGCGATGAAGACGATGGACAGCCCGAACTCCCGCTGGAGCTCCCGCAGCAGATTGACCACCTGGGCCTGCACCGAGACGTCCAGCGCGGACACCGGCTCGTCGCACACCAGCACCCGGGGCCGCAGTGCCAACGCCCGGGCGATCCCCAGCCGCTGCCGCTGGCCGCCGGAGAACTGGTACGGGAGGCGGCCCGCGTGCGCGGGGTCGAGGCCGACCAGTTCCATCAGCTCGCGTGCTCTGAGCGAGCGTTCGCGGGCGCCGACCGGGTCGCGGTGGATGTCCAGCGGCTCCCGTACCAGTTCCTCGGCCGTCATACGGGGATCGAGGCTGCCGTACGGGTCCTGCATCACCATCTGGATTCCGCGTCTGCGGCGGCGCCGCTCGGCGGCGGGCAGCTTCAGCAACTCCTCGCCGTCCAGCCACACCTGGCCCGCGGTCGGCCGCTCCAGCGACATCAGCAGCCGTACCAGCGTGGACTTGCCGCAGCCTGACTCGCCCACCAGACCGAGCGTGGAGCGCTCGGAGAGCGTGAGGTCGACGCCGTCCACGGCCTTGACGTCCGGGGCACGGCGGCCGAACCGGAGTCCGCGGGCGGGGAAGTGCTTGACCAGGCCGCGCGCTTCGAGCAGCGGCGGGCCCCCGGCGGCGGCTGCGGACGTGCCCTCGGTCGTGGCAGTGGTGGCGGCTGCGGTGGCAGCCGTGTTCGCGGTCTCAGGCACGGGGCGCCTCCAGCGGGTAGTGGCACGCAGCGGTGCGGCCGTCCGCTCCCGGCAGCAGCGCCGGGCGCTGGTCGAAGCAGCGTTCGCGCGCGGACGGACAGCGCGGGTGGAAGGCACAGCCGACCGGGAGGAGACCCGGCGCGGGAGGCGCGCCCGGTACCGGCACCAGCCCTCCGATCGGGGCGTCGAGCGCGGGTACGGCGTCCAGCAGACCTCGGGTGTACGGGTGGGCGGGGTGCTCGTACAGCTCGACGGCCGGGGCCTGTTCGACGATCCGCCCGGCGTACATCAGCGCCATCCGGTCCGCCGTTCCCGCGGCCAGGCCCAGGTCGTGGGTGATCAGCAGCAGGGCCGAGCGGTTCTCCTCGCGGAGCTCCTGGAGGAGTTCCATGATCTGTGCCTGCACCGTGACGTCGAGCGCCGTGGTCGGCTCGTCCGCGATGAGCACCTCGGGGCCGAGCGCGACCGCCATCGCGATCATGGCGCGCTGCCGCATCCCCCCGGAGAACTGGTGCGGGTGGTCGCGGTAGCGGCGTGCCGGGTCGGGGATGCGCACCTTGGCCAGCAGCTCCACGGCCTCGGCGCGCGCCTCCCGGCGGCTCAGCCCCCGGTGGACGCGGAGCACTTCGGCGATCTGGAAGCCGACGGTGAGGGTGGGGTTGAGCGCGGAGAGCGCGTCCTGGAAGACGGTGGCCAGATGCTTGCCGCGCCGGGCGCGCAGTGCGGCGTCCGGGAGCGTCAGCAGATCGGTGCCACGGTGCCGCGCGGTGCCGGTGACCCGGGCGGTCTCCGGCGGCAGCAGGCCCAGTACGGCCATCGCGGTGAGGCTCTTGCCGGAGCCGGACTCCCCGATCAGCGCCAGCGTCTCCCGCTCGTAGAGGGTGAAGGAGACCCCCTCCACGACGCGTTGCGCGCCACCACCGTCAGAGTGCGGCAGGTCGACGCAGAGGTCCTCGACCTCCAGCACGGGCACCGGACCCGGCTCCCGCTGGGGGTCCCGTTCGGTCTCCATGGTCACGGTCACCGGGTCCTCGGGTTCAGGGCGTCGCGCACCGTGTCGCCGAAGGCGATCAGCGCGAACACCGTGACGGACAGGAACAGGCCGGGGAAGAGCAGCAGATGGGGGTGCGCCTCGAAGGAGTTCTGCGCGGTGGCCAGTTGCAGCCCCCAGGAGATGGACGGTGACTGCATCCCCACACCGAGGAAGGTCAGCCCGGCCTCGGCGACCACCACGCTGCCCACGGTGATCGACGCGAGCACGATCACGGGGGTGAGGATGTGCGGGAGGACGTGGCGGCGGATCACCCACCAGCCGCCCGCCCCCATGCTGCGGGCCATCAGCACGTGATCGGCCTCCCGCGCCGAGCGCACCGAGGCCCGTACCACCCGGGTCATCGGCGGCCAGCCGAACATCGCCAGCACGACGGCGACGGTCGGGATGTCGCGGCTGGAGACGCCGCTGAGCACCACGATCGCGCCGAGGAGGAACGGGAAGCCCAGGAAGACGTCGGTGAGCCGGGCGATCACGCTGTCCACGATCCGGCCCGCCATGCCGGCCAGGCAGCCCAGCACCAGCGCGACGGCGAGGCTGCATCCGGTGGCCAGCAATCCGATGCCCACCGATGTTCCGGCGCCGTGCACGACGTTGGCGTACAGGTCGCAGCCTTGGGTGTCGAAGCCGAAGGGGTGCCCGGCGACCGGCCCCTGGGCGCTGCGGTCCAGGTCGCAGACGCGTGGGTCGCCGTTGCCGAACCAGCCGGCGAACAGCCCCGGCAGCGCGGCCATCACGAGCAGCAGGACCATGGCGCCGCCGGAGACGAGGAAGACGGGGCGACGGCGCAGCCGCTGCCAGGCGGAGCGCTTGGTGGGTGCGGCGAGCGTGGGCGGCGGCTCAATCACGGCGAATCCTCGGGTCCAGGAGACTGTTGAGCAGGTCCACCAGCACGCTCACGGCCAGGAAGACCAGGATCAGGGCCGTTGCCACGCCGACCACGGTCGGCCCGGTGTGCGCCTGTACAGCCTGGAAGAGCAACTGGCCGATGCCGGGAAGGTTGAAGACCCCTTCGATGATCACCGTGCCGCCGAGCAGGAACCCCAGGTCGACGGCGAGATAGGTGACGGCCGGTATGAGGGAGTTGCGCAGCACGTGCACCAGCACCGTACGGCGCCGGGAGAGGCCCTTGGCTGCCGCGGTGCGTACGTAGTCGGCGCGCAGGTTGTCCACCACCTCGGCCCGTACCAGCCGGGAGACGGACGCCAGGCCGAAGGCCGCCACGACCACAGCGGGCAGCACATAGGCGGAGGGCCAGCCGGCGCTGTCCCCGGCGACCGGGAACCAGCCCAGCCGCACCCCGAACACCACCTGCGCGGTGTAGCCCAGCACGAACACCGGAACGGAGACGGCCCCGGTGGTGAAGGCCAGCACGGCACGGTCCGTCCAGGTGCCCCGGCGCAGCGCGGCGAATACGCCGAGCGCGATCCCGACGACGGCCTCCAGAGCCCAGGCGGTCAGTGCCAGCTTGACGGTGACCGGCCAGCGGTCCGCCATCTGTTCGGCCACCGGGATGCCGGAGAAGTCGGCGCCCAGATCCCCGTGCAGGAGACCGGCCAGGTAGTGCCCGTACTGAGCGAGTACGGGCTCGTCCAGGTGGTGCTGTTCGCGCAGTGCCTTGACGACGCTCGGGGTGAGCGGACGGTCCCCGGCCATCGCGCTGACCGGGTCGCCCGGCAGCGCGTACACCATGAGGTAGATGACCAGGGTGACGCCGAAGAAGACCAGCACGGCCTCCAGCAGGCGGCGGAGCAGCAGACTGGTCATTGTGGCTGCTGCCCCTCCGTGCGGGCGTGATCGGCGGCGGCGAGCAGCGCCGCGTACTGCACCCCGGACAAGGTGGCGATGGGGAGCGGCTCGCCCATCGCGGCCCCGGACTCGGCCGCCCACTGGTCGTAGCGCTCCAGCAAGGTGGCGCGCAGCTCGCGGACCTTCCGGGTGGCGGTGCCGGCGGTGGTCTCGGCCTCCAGCGCGCGCAGCAGCATGCCGCCGAAGCGGACCCGGAGGCTGTGCATCGACTGGGCGCAGGAGTAGCACTCGGAGACGGTGGCCGGGCGCTCGGGCAACGTGGCGGCCCGCGCGGTCTCGGTGCCGCTCAGCTCGCGCAGTCCGGGCACGAAGGCACGGGAGGCGCGCAGGAAGGGCGAGGCGATGGTCAGTTCCGGCCCGGCGGCCTCCAGGATGCCTTCCAGGAACTCCCCGGCCTCCCGCAGTCCGTCCGCGCGCTGCCGCAGGACCTGGGGGTAGCTCTGGCTTCCCGGGGTGTCGTCCTCGGAGTCGGGATGCGACCAGTGCGGGACCTCGGCGACGAAGCAGAAGGTGCCGTACGCCTCGGTGTAGGCGGCGCTGGAGGCTCCGGCCAGCACCGAGGCGGGGTCGCCGCCGTGGCTCTCCAGGTAGTCGTACGCCGTGCGCATGTCGATGGCCCCGTGGATGGCGGGCGCGTACACGGGGGTGTGCGCGGCCTCCGGCTCCCCGGTGGCCAGCGGGATGCCCGCTGCGGCCGGGATCGCCGTGAGCTGGTCGTACAGCTCGGGCGCCGGGCGGTTGAGGAAGTAGTAGACGCCGCCCGCCTCGCAGTTGTGCAAGGTGGTGAGGAAGCGCGGCCGGGTGGCGTCCAGCAGCCGCATCAGGGCGAGGGTCTCGGGCAGCACCCGGTCGAAGTAGGCGTCCTTGTAGGCGAACGGGAAGGTCCACTCGACCTGTTCGTCGCCGCGCGGCCGGTAGAAGTGCCGCCCGTAGCGGTACTTGTCGGCTGGGGTCCCGAACCAGCCCTCGTTGAGCCGGGCGCCGTCCGGGTCGACGCAGGGCACGATGTGCCAGGCGGCGCCGAAGTGGGCGCGCAGCCGGTCGTCCTCGCACAGCCGGGTGGCCAGGTGGAGCGCTGTGACCGCGCCGACGGGTTCGTTGGGGTGCACGCCGCCGACCACCACGTAGTCCTCTCCGGGGCCGGTGGAGGCGGGAGTGGGCGCGGCTGCGGCTGCGGCGGGGTCCTGTCCGTCCCGGACGGTGAAGCAGTACAGCGGCTCGCCCAGCCGTGAGGTGCCGATGCGGTGTTCGCGTATGAGTCCGGGGTGCCGTTCGGCCAGGGCGCGGAAGGAGGCGAGCAGCTCGTCGACGTCCGGGTAGTGGCCGGTCGCCGGTACCGAGTGGACCTGGCCGGTCCAGGGGCCGTGCTGGTCGGCGTCCGGCGGGGAGGTACGGGGGGTGACGGTCGCCATGGTGGTGCGGTCTCTTCCTGTAGGGCGGGCGGGCCGGTTCGGATGCCGGTTCAGGTGCGGGGTGACGGCTGACGGGTTCCGGCAGGTGTCATGTCATGGCTCGACGCCGATCCCTGCGAGCCGCAGCCCGAACGGGCCGATGGAGGCGCCGGAGACCCGCTCGGTGGAGACGTACACATAACTGCCGTAGAAGAGCGGGATGGTGGGGAAGTCCTTCAGGATCCGCTTCTGCGCGTCGTTGTAGAGACGTGCCGCGCGGCCGGGGCTGGTGCTGGAGTCGGCGCGGGACAGCAGCTTGTCCACGTCCGGGTGGCTGTAGAAGCTGCACGTGAAGCAGTCGCCCGTCTTGGTGTAGATGCCGCGCAAGGTGTTCTGCATGCTGGGGTAGAGGGCGCCCCAGTGTCCGTAGAAGGGGCCGGTCACCTTCTTGCCGATGACCTTTTCGGAGAACTCCGCCCAGTCCGCTGTGGCCTGGGCGCGGGCGCCGTCGATGCCGAGGTTTTGCCGCAGCTGGTTGGCGAGCGCCTGGTAGAGGTCGTCGAGGCCCTGTCCGCCGGGGTAGGTGAGGACCATCGGGCCGTGCCAGCCGCCCGCCTTCTTCAGCAGCTTCCGGGCGCGCTCCGGGTCGTAGCGGCACTCGTCGCAGACGCCGGTCTCGGCGCCGACCTCGGCCGGTGGCACCAGCGAGCTGGCGGGGGTGTTGAGCCCGCCGGTCATCGCCTTGTCGACGGCCTTCCGGTTGATGGCCAGGGACAGTGCCCGGCGCAGGTCCGGGTCGCGGTAGCGCTTGTCGTAGAGCGGCAGGCTGAGCATCTCCATGGACGGCGCCTCGTACCTGTGCACCCGGCCGGGGAAGTCCCGGCCCACCTGGCCGAGCTTGTCGACCGGCGCCGCGAGCACATCGGTGTTCCCGGCCAGCGCGTCGGTGTAGGCGGTGCCCAGGTCCGTGTAGCTCTTGAAGGTGATGCCCGTGGCGGCGGGCTTCGGGCCCCGGTAGTCCCGGTAGGCGGTCACGGTGGCGCCCCGGTTGCGCTCCCACGCCTTCGTCATCCGGAACGGCCCGTTGCCCACCGGCTTGCGGTCATAGGCCGCCGGGTCGGTGAACGCGGACTTGGGCAGGGGGAAGAACGCACCCTGGTTGTCGGTCAGTTGATACGGGAACTGGCTGTCCGGTGCGGCGAGCGTGACCTTGAGGGTGTACCGGCCGGTGACGCGCACCCCTGACAGCCGCTTCTTCTTCGGCTTCCCCTTCGCGGGGTTGAGCGCCGCGAACCCCTCGATGCCCGAGAGCTGGCCGTTGGTGGGCCAGGCGTTCGGACCGTAGGCGGCCCGGTTCCAGGAGTCGGCGTAGCTGCGCGCGGTGACGGGTTCGCCGTTGTGGAAGGTCCAGCCGTGCCGGAGCCGGACGGTCCAGTGGCGGGAGTCCCGCGAGGTCACCGACCGTGCCTGCACATACGACAGCTTCCCCGAGTCACTCACCGTGGCGAGGGGCGCGAACAGGGCGTGTATCTGGTCCATCGAGACGACGGTGCGGCCCGGCGTGAGATGGTCCGGCTCGCCGACGGCGAGAGAGTAGCCCCCCTCGGGAGTTTGGATGCGGCTCTGCGTGGCGGCGCATCCGGTCACGGTCAACGCGGTGCAGGCAACACCCGCGACAGCGGTCTTCAGCAGGGAATATCTGCGCAAGACAGCTCCAGGGAGAGGAGGCGGACGGGCCCGCGCGGACGCTGCGGCGGGGCTCACGAGAGTGGTGCCGGTGACGCGTACCAGGGATACTGAACCGCGCTCGACAAGCCTGTCAACGAAAAAGTGCAGAACTTTTAATCTGAGATGAAATCTAGAGGAGGCCGGCATGGGGTGGGACGACCCGGTGCGGATCGGCCGCGGCGACGACGGCTGGAGCCGTGAGTCGTTCGTGGAGGAGATGGGGCTGCTGTGGGAGGCGGTGGGCAGCGCCCGCATGGACGGCCGGATCATCGGCTATCTGATCGTCACGGACGCGCCGTACGTCTCCTCCGCCCAGCTGGCCGACGCGCTGAAGGTGAGCGCGGGCTCCATCTCTCTGGCCACCCGGAGGCTGACCGAGGCGGGGTTCGTGAAGCGCCACGCGGTGCCCGGCGAACGCAGCCGGTACTTCCGGATGGAGGACGACGTCTGGGGCAGCTTCCTGGCCGGCGAGCGCCGCTTCGTGGAAGAGCAGCGGCAGTTGGGCGAGAAGGTCCTGGAGCTGCTCGGCGACGAGGAGGTGGGCCCCCGCCGCCGGCTGGAGAACATGTGCGACTACATGCGCTGGATCCAGGGCGCGCACCGCGACCTGCTGGAGGGCTGGAGCGCCTACCGCCTCGCCCAGCGCCCGGACACCGAGGCGCCGTACGCGACGGACGCGGCAGGCACGGCAGGCACGACGGACGCGGCAGGCCCGCCGCGGCACGCGCCGGGCGAGGAACAGGACGCCTCCGCACTCCCCTACGGGCGGCGGCGGTCCCTCGCGCTGGGCACGGCACTGGCGCGCAGGCTGGTCCCGGACACCCTGTGGGAGGCAGCCGCGCCGCTGCTGCCCTCCGGCGGGGACGGCGAGCGCGCCGTGTTCACCGCCGTGGTCCACGTACTGACCGCGGGGTGCGGATGGCAGCAACTGCCCGGCTACTTCGCCGTCTCCCCCGCGACCGCCCACCGGCGCTTCACCGCCTGGAGCGAAGCGGGAGTGTGGGAGGGCCTGCGGTCGGCGAACGGCAGCCCGGACCGGGACCCGGATCAGGAGTGGTGCGAGGAGATCGTCACCGCGGCACTGGAGCGCCGCCACCGTCCCGGCGGCCCCCGGGGGCTGTGACGCCTCGGTGGCGTGCCAGCCCCCAGGACCCGCTCAGAACAGGCTCAGCAGCGCCTCGGTCGGGTCGGGTGTGACGGCGCCCTCCTCGGGGCGGGGCATCTGGAACCAGACGGCCTTCCCGGTGGGCGTGCGCCTGCTGCCCCAGCCGCTGCTGAGCAGGTCGACGAGCTGGAGCCCCCGCCCTCCCTCGTCGGTGTCATGGGCGCGGCGTCTGCGCGGCTGGACCTGGCCCGCGTCCCACACCTCGCACACGAGGGTCCGATCCAGCATCAGGCGCAGCCGGATGTTGCCCTCGCCGTAGCGCAGCGCGTTGGTGACCAGCTCGCTGACCAGCAACTCGGCGGTGTCACCGAGCGCGCCCAACTGCCAGGCCGCGAGCTGCTCGCGGGCCAGCTCACGGGCGCGCGCGACGGAGCGGGGCTCGGGCGGCAGCGTCCAGTCGCCGACGTTCCCCTCGTCCAGGCCCTCGACGCGGGCGACCAACAGCGCGATGTCGTCCTCGCCGTGGTGCACGTTCAGCGTGCGCAGCACCCGGTCCGCGGTGTCCTCCAAGGGCTCGGCCGCGTCCGTCAGCGCCGAGCGGAAACGGTCCAGGCCCTCGTCCAGCGGGTGGTCGCGGGACTCGACCAGACCATCGGTGTAGAGCGCGAGCATGGCGCCGTCGGGCAGTTCGACCTCGATCTCCTCGAAGGGCTCGCCGCCCACCCCCAGGGGCACCCCCTTGGGGACCTCCAGCAGCAGCGCGGGCTCGTCGGGCTCGACGAGTATCGGCGGCAGGTGCCCGGCGTTGGCGAACGTACAGCGCCGGGAGACCGGGTCGTAGACGGCGTAGATGCAGGTGGCGAGGTAGACCTCGGACAGGTCGGTGTCGGCGCCGCGCTGTGCGCGCCGGCTGTGCCGCTTGTTGGGGGCGTCGCCCAGGCCGCGGGCGATCTCGTCCAGCGCGCCCAGCACCTCGGCGGGCTCCATGTCGGTGAGGGCCAGGGTGCGCACGGCGGTGCGCAGCTCGCCCATCGCGACGGCGGAGCGCAGACCGCGGCCCATCACGTCGCCGACGACGATGGCGGTGCGGTGGCCGGGCAGCTCGATCACGTCGAACCAGTCGCCGCCGACCTCGGTGGCCGGGTTGCCCGGCAGATAGCGGCAGGCGATGTCCAGGCCCGCCGCCTCCGGGTCGCCCGGCGGCAGCAGGCTGCGCTGGAGGATGAGGGCGCGCTCGTGCTCCCTGCGGTAGAGGCGGGCGTTGTCGATGCAGACGGCGGCGCGCGCTGCCAACTCGGCGGCCAGCGCCCCGTCCCGCTCGCCGAAGGGCTCGCTGCCCTTGGCGCGGGAGAACTGCGCCAGGCCCAGCACCCGGTCCCTGGCCACCATGGGGACGGCGAGCGTCGACTGCACGACGGCGCCGAACTGCGCGGGCACGCTGCCATCCTGGCCCTGGATGTTCTGCACCCGTCCGGTGCGCAGCGCCAGCGCGTACGGGGAGTGGTCGGCGTAGCAGTGGGTGGAGCCGACCTCGGCGGGCTGCCCGAGGTACGGCTGCGGGGCGCCGGCGCCCTCGGGGCGGTTCTCGTCGTCGGCGAGCCCGTAGCCGTAGGGCGCGTCGGAGACGGCGCTGGCGAAGGCCACTCTGCGCACCTCGCCGCGGGGCGAGCCGACGGGCCCGCGGCGGCGCCTGGGCAGTACGCCGTTGTGCGCGGCGGTGCCGACGGCCCCGTTCGCGGCGGCCCCGCTCCCGGCGGGCTCGTCGTCGGGGGCCGGGCCGACAGGGCGGGGCTCGTCGCCGGCCAGAACGTTCTCGTAGAGGTCGACCGACGCCAGGTCGCAGAACTGGGGCACCGCCACGTCCAGCAGCTCGCGGGCCGTGGTCTCCAGGTCCAGGGAGTTGCCGATCCGGGCGCCCGCGGCGTTCAGCAGGGCTAGAGCACGACGTACGTCGTCCTGCTTCCCGGCCGCCTCCACTGGGATTTCGCTCAACGCCGCCCCTTCCACTGCCGGTACTCGCCTCCGGTCCGAGCAGTGTGGCAGCCCCAGCGACCATCCGGAGCCCGCTCGTCCCGATCGCCACAAGTTCTCTTGTCACGACGAGGCAATATGCGCGTTCCCCCGTCGTCCACGGGGGGTCACCCCTCTCTCCTAACCAGCGAACGCGGTGTCGAACCTCAGTAGTGCGCGGACGTCCCAGACCGTCCGCACACCCGATCCGCGCCTCCCCACGCCACCCCGCTCCTCCCCTTTATGTCTGCTCAGGGCAATCCCAGTTCGAACCACACGGTCTTGCCTTCAGGACCGTGACGAGTACCCCAACGGCGCGCTTCACTCGCAACGAGCTGGATTCCTCTGCCGCCTTCCTGCTCCTCGGTGACGGTGCGCTCCCGTGGCGGCTCGGAAAGCGGGTCGGACACCTCCACGAT
This sequence comes from Streptomyces sp. NBC_01775, assembly GCF_035917675.1. NCBI lineage: Bacteria > Bacillati > Actinomycetota > Actinomycetes > Kitasatosporales > Streptomycetaceae > Streptomyces > Streptomyces sp. NBC_01775. Next base: position 3,375,949 of record NZ_CP109104.1, read on the forward strand.
CAGCACTCCCTCGCGCCCCACCTCGTCGGGCCGCGCGTCCCGTACCATCCGGACACCGATGGGGCCGCTCGCATACCGCAGCACGTTGGTGACCAGTTCACTCACCAGCAGTACTCCGGTGTCCTCCAGCGCCATGAGGTCCCACTCCCGCAGCGTCTCCCGCACGGCCTCCCGCGCGCGGCGCACGGCATAACTGCCGGTGGAGAACGACCAGGAAGCGGCGGTGTCGCCGGGCAGCCCGCCCAGCCGCGCCATCAGCACCGCGACGTCGTCGCCGGTACTGAGCTGACCGGCGTGGCCGCCCTCCCTGCGCAGCGAGCCGAGCAGCGCGTCGCAGGCTTCCTCGATGTCGCCGCAGGCGGTGTCGGTGGTGACGGGGGTGGCGGGGGCCTGCTCGTCGGGGAGCACGGGATCATCGGCCAGCAGGGCACGGACCCGGTCGATCCCGACGGTGATGTCCTCCTCCCGCTTCTCCACGAGCCCGTCGGTGTAGAGGACCAGCACGCTCCCCTCGGGGACCTCCCTCTCGACCGCTTCGAAGCCGCCGCCGGCCTGGGGACCGGTGACGCTGCCGATCCCCAGCGGGGTCCCGGACGGCAGGTCGAGCGCGTCGGCCCGGCAGCGCCCGTCCTCCCTGGTGACCAGCAGCGGCGGCACATGTCCGGCGGACGCCATGGTCAGCAGCCCGCACCGGCTCCCGGCCGAGGTGGGCGCCGGCTCATATACGGCGTACAGGCAACTGGCCATCACCGGGTCCTCGGGCCCGTGCGCGAGGTCGTCACTGATGTCGCTGACGCGGGCCAGCAGCTCGTCGGGCGGCAGGTCGAGCCCGGCGAGGGTCCGCACGGCCGTGCGCAGCCGCCCCATGGTGACGGCGGCGTGCAGCCCGTGGCCCATCACGTCACCCACCACGAACGCGACCCGGCCGCCGGGCAGCGGGATGACGTCGAACCAGTCGCCGCCCACCTCCGTACCGCTGCTGCCGGGCACATAGCGGTAGGCCAGCGCGACACCGGGAGGCTCGGGGACGTGCTGAGGCAGCAGGGAGCGCTGGAGCATCAGCGCTCCCTGGCGCTCGCGCGCGTAGAGGCGGGCGTTGTCCAGGGAGGTACCGGCGCGGTCGGCCAGCTCCATGGCGAGCACGAGGTCGTCGTGGTCGAAGGGCTCGCGCGCGTCGGCCCTGGAGATGACGAGCAGCCCCAGCACGATGCCGCGCGCCCGCAGCGGCACGGCCATCAGCGAGTGGACGCCCAGGTCGAGGGTGGCCGTCACCTTGGGGTCGCCGTTGCGGGTCGCCCGCAGGATGTCGTCGCGGCCGGTGACGAGCTGGGGCTCGCCGGTGTCCAGGGCGCGGCCGATGAAGGAGTCACGCTCGTAGACGGTCTCGTCGGTGAGCTGGAGCAGCCGCTCGACGCTCTCGTCGTCATGACGGGCGGCCACGCCGTGCTGGTAGACGGGTGTGCCGACGGAGATGACGGGGCTGGGCAGGTCGCCGCCGCTGGAGACCTCGCCGCGCAGCAGCACGCCGGAGTAGTCGGCGAAGCGGGGCACGAGCGCGGAGGCCAGCGCCTGGGAGACAGCGCCCACATCCAGCCGGTCTCCGAGCGCCACCCCGACGTTGTCCAGCAGCGCCAGCCGCTCGCGGGCCGCCTCGACGTTGTTGACCGCCTCCAGCCGCTCAGTGATGTCCATGATCGTGCAGCTCACCCCGAGCACCTCACCGTTGCGGTCGGTGAGCCTGCTGTAGGAGACGGAGCGCGAGCCGTGGCCGTCGGGGGCCGGCATCACCATGTCGACGACGGGGCGCCCGGTGTCCAGGACCGTCTGCTGGACCTGGAGGACCTCCTCGGCCATGGCGGGAGGCAACAGGTCGGCGACGGTGTGGCCGACGAGCATGTCGTTGGGAGCCTGATTGAGCGTGATCAGTGCCTGGTTGAAGCGCACGAAACGCTTCTCGGTGTCGAACAGGGCGATGCCCAGCGGCGAAGCGGCGAACAGGCCGTCCAGCGCGGCCAGGTCGTGCTCGACGGCCCGCACCCGGCTGGTCTCCACGATGTTCGCGAGCACGAACGGGTGGTGCTCGGTGTCCCGCAGCAGGGCGGCCCGGCCCTCGAACTCGACCAGGCGCCCGTCGCGGTGTCTCAGGTGCATGATGCCCCGCCAGCGGTGGGTGCGCCCGAGCGTGTTGCGGATCCGGCGGTCGGCGTCCCCGCCCTCGATGATCTCCTGGATCGGCCGGCCGATGATCTCCTCTGCCGACCAGCCGAGGATCTCCTCGGTCATCGGGCTCCACAGCAGGACATCCCCCTGGCCGTCGAGCATGACGATTCCGACGCGGAGGGTGTCGAGGAGCGTGGTCGGCTTCTCGGCGGGTTCGGTGCTCACGCGGCCCACACCCCTGATCGGACAGCAGGCTTGAACGGAATCTCCGGTCAAGATGGACCAATTATCCATAAATCCGATACAACGCGCGATCAGGTCCCGCCCGGCGCCGCCGGATGCGGCAGGGCTCACCCGGAACGGCGAGGCTACGCTCCGTAGCTGCCCTCGCTCGCGCGGTCGCGGTGCTCCACCACATAGCCGTCCGCGACCCCGTTGCGCCGGCCGCCCAGCCGCTCCGCGAGATGCTGGGCCTCGGCGCGGGTGGCGTAGCTGCCGACGCGATAACGGTTGCCGTGGCCGTCCTGGCGTATGAGCTGCCAGGGCAGCACCGCGTCGCTGTCGCCGCTCACACTTCGCATATGCCGGACCTTACGCCCGACCCTCACTCAGCGCATTCAGCTTGACACAATGAGACAGATTTTTCGGCCACACGTTCGCCCCGGCCCTCGGGGAGGACCGGGGCGCCCGACTTCGCCAGACGGTGAGGGCGGGCAGTTCAGCCGGTGAGGGTCTACTTCACCGGAAGGTGGTACGCGATCCGGAAGCGGTCGGCCGGCGCCACCACATCCGCCGTCTCCACGGCGCGTTTGCCCGCGAAGTAGGTGCGCGAGACCACCAGCACGGCGTGCCCCGGCACCCCGCCCAGGGCGTTCATCTCCTCGGCGCGGCCCGGCCGGCTGCCGACCTCCTCGGTGACGTTGTCCACCACCAGGTCGATCGCCGCCATCCGCTCCACCACTCCCCTGCCGCCCAGCGGGCCCTCCTCGGGGAGCATCACGGGCGTGCGGCCCGTCACCGTCAGGGGCTCCCAGGAGGTGGAGAGCATCGCCGGGTCGCCCTCCACGCGGAACACATAGCGGGTGCGCATCACGCGCTCGCCCGGCTCGATGGCCAGCCGCTCGGCGATGCCGGGTGAGGCGTCCTCCTGCTCGCTCTGCGACTCCCAGCTGCCCTGGACCCGCTCGTCGGACTGCTCCTGACGGAAGGGGGTGCACTCACCGATCGAGCGGTATCCCGTCCGGGCGATACGGCGGGGCAGCGGGACCTCGCGGACGTACGTCCCCGAACCCGAGCGGCCCTCGACCAGCCCCTCGGCCATCAGCACCTTGCGGGCCTCCAGCGCGACGGTGTCCGAGACGCCGTACTCCTCCCGGATGCGGGCCTGCGAAGGGAGACGCGCGTGCGGCGGCAAGGAGCCGTCACTGATCTTCTTGCGCAGGTCTCCGGCGACTCGCAGATATGCGGGCTGCTCACCGAATGGCACGTGTGCCCTCCCCGTTCCGGCACTCGGTCCCGGCACTTCTACGTTCCGGCACGCTCGACAGGTTGACAGTCAGCAACAGCTTGGCAACACAGGGTTGTTGGCCGCAACAATCGGCCAAAGTTTCACCCGATGTGATGAGTTGCTGCTCAGGGGGCGCACAAGCATCACGGCGGGGCCACATTCCCCTCCGGCGAAACGGTCCTGCGCGGGGCGCACGCCTTGAGCCGCACTGCCCGCGGCCGTCACTCCACTCCGGGAGCTCCGGGGGTTCCGGGGGCCGGATCGGTTCCGGGGGCCCGGTCGGTCCTGGGGGCCCGGGGATCGCCGTCGGGGGCCATCGTGAACAGCACCATGGTGGCGCTGACCCGTACGGCCCCCTCGGTGCCGGGCGGGAGCGCGTGGGCGTGCAGGTCCTCGCCGAGCTTGTCGGCGCGGTCCTTGATGTCCTCCCAGACGGCGGGCTCCAGCCAGACCTCCGCGTCGGTCATCCGGCCCGCGTCGGCCGTGTCCCGCTGGGCCGTACGCCGCCGCAGCTCCTCGCCGAGCGCCGTCGCCAGCGCGAGATACGCCTCGACGCCGGCTCCCTGGGGCATGCCCTGGCCCACCCGCTCCCCGCTGTCGGGGTCGTGGCGGTAGCGCTTGGCCGTACCGCCGCGCACCGGCACCTCGCCCGCCGCATCGACCAGCCCGGCCGCGTGCAGTCTGCGCAGGTGGTAGCTGACGTTGGCCTGCGACTGACCCAGGACGCGGGCCGCCTCGGCCGCGCTGTACGCCTTGCCGGTCAGCAAGGAGAGCAGCCGCAGCCGCAGCGGATGCGCCAGCACGCGCAGGCCGGCGACGCCGGAAGAGGGCTGGGACTCTGACACGGGGCCAGTGTGCCGCAGGTGAGGGCGCCGAGGTGCCCCGGCCCCGCAGCGCTCAGGCTCGTTCCGGCTGGGACTCGGGCCCGGGACTGGAGTCCGGCTCCGGCGATCCGGCCTTCGGCGTGGGCACGCTCGTGGTCGTCAGCTCGCGGACCTGGCGGCTGCCCAGCGCGGCCACTGTCACCACGGCGACCAGCGCCGTCCCGCACAGCAGCGTCGTCCGTGTGCCGAACCGCTCGGCCAGCGGGCCCGCCAGCATCTCGCCCAGCGGCAGGGCGAGAAAGGAGCCGAGCGCGTCGTAGGAGTAGACGCGGGCGAGCTTGTCCTGTGGGACGTTCTCCTGGAGCGAGAGGTCCCAGGCGACGCCGAACTGTTCGATGGCGATGCCGTTGACGAACATCGCCACCAGCAGCACCACCACGTCCGCCGACTGCGCGAGCGCGACCAGCGGCAGCGCGTCCAGCGCGACGACGGCGACGCCGATGCGCAGCGCGTGCCGAGCCCGCGAGCGGGCCACCAGCAGCCCGCCGGCCAGCGCGCCCGCCATCTGGGTGGCCAGTACGAAGCCCCAGGCCGTCCGCCCGAACGTGTCGTCGGCGACCGTCGGGCCCAGCACCTGGAGGCCGCCGGCGGCCACCGCGTTCACGACGAAGAACTGGAGCACCACCACCCACACCCATGTGCGGGAGACGAACTCCCGCCAGCCGTCGCGCAGGTCGCGCCACGGGTGCGCGGGCCCGGCGGACTTCCGTGCGCCCGCGACCGGTTCGCGGCCCGCCAGGCGGTAGGCGAAGGCCGCGCCGAGGAAGGCGGCCCCGTTGAGGACCATGCCCCAGCCGGGCCCGGCGAGGGCCGCCAGCAGCCCGCCGAGCGACGTCCCCGCGATCATGCCGGTGTTCACACCCATACGGGACAGCGCGTTGGCGGGCCGCAGCTCGCCCGGCGGCACGGTCAGCGGGATCAGCGCGGCCGAGGCCGGGATGGAGACGGCCGCCGCCGCGCCCTGCACCACGCTGAGTACCACCAGGCCGCCCATCGGCGCCCGGTCGGTGAGCACCGCCAGGCCCACCCCGGCCTGGACGAGCGCCGCGGCCAGCGCGGCCCCCTGGAGCACGACCGCACGGGGCAGCCGGTCGGCGAGCAGCCCGCCGAACAGCAGCAGGACCACGTTGCTCACCGAGCGGGCACCGACGACTAGGCCCACGTCGACGGCCGAGCCGCCCATGTCGAGCACCGCGAAGGCCAGTACGACGGGAGCCATCGAGTTCCCGAAGAACGTCATCGCCCGTCCGAGCGCGAGCCCGCGGAAACCTCGATGTCTCAGGGTGCCTCGGAGGGAGCCGCGCAGCGGGGCGCGGTCGGAGTCGGAGTCGGATCCGGTATCGGCCACACGGTGAGTGTGCGGCACGGAGCCCCCGACCGTCAAACAGTTCTTTGGGGGATCCTTTGAGGATCCATCGGGAGACCCTTTGGGAGACGCAGACCGCCTCCGTGGGTGACATGACAAGCGGATATGCCGGTAGCGTGCGTCGGAGATCGTCACGCGGCGGCTGCCACCGCCCGGGGCGGTGGCACACGCGAACAGGAGGCGAGCATGGACCGGACACCGGCGGGCTGGGTACTGGACGAGACGTTCGAGACGCCGGACGGGACCCTGCGCTGGGCCACCTTCGGCAGCGGGGACCCCGTCGTGCTCGTGCACGGCACCCCGTACTCGTCGTTCCTGTGGCGCGACATCGCACCCGCGCTCGCCCGCACCCGGCAGGTCTTCGTCCTCGACCACCTCGGTTTCGGACAGTCCGAACAGCGGGCCGGCCAGGACCTCAGCCTGGCCGCCCACGGCCGCACCTTCGCCCGCCTGCTGGAGCACTGGGGGCTGAGGGAGCCAAGCGTCGTCGCCCACGACATCGGCGGGGCCGTCGTGCTGCGGGCCCTGCTGCTGGAAGGCGCCCGCTACCGCGACCTCACCCTCTTCGACGCCGTGAGCGGGGGCGCGTGGGAACGGGGCCTCTTCCAGCTCATGCTGGAACACCCCGATGTCTTCCACCAACTCCCCGGCTACGCCCACGAGGCGCTGGTCACCAGCCACCTGCGGCACGCCACTCACGTCGGCCTGCGGCCCGACGTCCTCGACGCGTACCTCGCGCCCTGGCGCGGCGCCGAGGGACAGGCGGCGTACTACCGGCAGTACAGCCAGATCCGGCAGGCGGACACGGAGGAGTACGAGCCTCTGCTGGGCGGGCTGACGCTGCCGATGCGTATCGTCTGGGGCCGCGAGGACCGCATCCTGCCGCCGCCGTACGCGGAGTGGCTGCACACCAGGGTTCCGCACGCGGAGCTGTCCTGGGTCGAGGGCGCGGGCCACCTCCTCCAGGAGGACGCACCCGCACGGCTGCTGGCCCATCTGACGGCGGGTTTCCCGACAGAAGGCTGAGCGGGGCTGTCCGCGTCGGGCGGGGGGCCGTCCGCGTCGGGCGCGGGGCCGGCGCGTCAGCCCTCCCGGTGCACCTTCGTGTTGGACGCCTGGGCGCGGGGGCGGACCACCAGCAGGTCGATGTTGACGTGAGGGGGCCGGGTGACGGCCCAGGTGACGGTCTCCGCGACATCGTCGGCGGTCAGCGGCTCGGCCACCCCCTCGTACACCTTCCCGGCCTTCTCCTCGTCGCCGCGGAAGCGGGTGAGGGCGAACTCATCCGTCTTGACCATGCCGGGCGCCACCTCGATCACCCGCACCGGGGTGCCGACGATCTCCAGCCGGAGGGTCTCGGCGAGCACGTGCTCGGCGTGCTTCGCCGCCACGTAGCCGCCCCCGCCCTCGTAGGTACCGTGGCCCGCGGTGGAGGAGAGCACCACCACCGTCCCGTCGCCGCTGTCGGTGAGCGCGGGCAGCAGCGCCTGGGTGATGTTGAGGGTGCCGATCACGTTGGTCTCGTACATCTGCCGCCAGTCGGCCGGGTCGCCAGCGGCGACGGTGTCGGCTCCGAGCGCGCCGCCCGCGTTGTTGACCAGGACACCGATGGTGCGGAAGGCACTGGCGAACTCCTCGACAGCGGCCCGGTCCGTCACATCCAGCGGGTACGCCCTGGCCTGGTGCCCCGCGTCGTTGATCTCCTGGGCGAGCGCCTCGATGCGCTCCTCCCGGCGGGCTGTCAGCACGACCCGGTAACCGGCAGCCGCCAGCTGACGCGCCGTGGCGGCGCCGATGCCGCTGCTGGCTCCGGTGACGACAGCGATGCGGGACGCGGCGGGGGGTACGGCGGCGGCCATGGAACTGCTCCTCGGATGTGCGTTGTCGCTGTGCGTGTGCGTTGTGCGGGGGCCTGGGCCGGTCGGTCGGCCCAGGTCAAGGGTATGCAGTCCGCGGCGGGCGCCCCTTCCGGGTACCCGGTCACGAGGAACGCGGCCAACCCCGCGGCACGCACCACGTGATCGATTCCGGTGCGGTATCGCCTGGCGAGATCTGCCGCCGGGGTCCCAGCCGTGGCAGACGGTGTGGATCTGGCATCGACGCCCGGCCGGGGACGGCACCACCGGGCCATCACGCTCGGGCGAACCTTTCGCTCCGAATGGCTCCGCGCGGCTCCGCGTGGCTCCGTACGGCAGTCAAGAGCGTCGGCCGCGCACTTGCGCAGGAGCCCGGAATCGCCTTCGCCGCGGCCGTCTCCGGGCCCCACAACATTCATGCCGTCGCGCACTGCCGGAGTCCCGACGAGCCGCGAAGCGCCCGACCGCGACGCTGAAGGCGCGCAGCCGCGACACGTCCCGGGCCTGCCGCCCCCGGCCGCCATCGTTGTCAGACCCGTCCTAGTCCCAAGGGCGGGTGCGGCCTCTGTCTCCGGCCCGAGGAGTCCCGGCGCCCTCCGTGCCACCGTGGGCCCCATGCAGCACAGTTGGCCCGCTCACCTGTCCGCCGGGGCTGTCCGCTTCGCGCGCCCCTCCGCACGCCTTGAGGCAGTCGCCGTCTTCTACCGCGACGCCCTTGGCCTGCCCGTCCTGGCCGAGTGGCGCGACCACGCGGGCTACGACGGCGTTGTCCTCGGCCTGCCCGGCACCCCCGTCCACATGGAGATCACCCAGCACGGCGACCCGCCCCACATCCCCGAGCCCCACCCCGAGAACCAGCTCGTCCTCTATCTGGAGGGCCCGGCGGCGCGCGACGAGGCCGCGGCCCGCCTCGCCGACCACGGCCACGCCCCCGTACCGGCGGCCAACCCCTACTGGCCCGCGCACGGAGCGCTCGCCTTCGAGGACCCCGACGGCTGGGTGGTGATCCTGGCCCCCTGGGTCTTCGGCCGCGACCCGGTGCCGGAAGCGGATCCCGAAGCGGAGGCGGATCCCGAAGCGGAAGCGGATCCCGAAGCGGAAGCGGATCCCGAAGCAGGACCCTGAAAACGCCACACCTCTGCCGTGTCCAGCACGACCCACCCGGCGGCTGAGCGCCCGCGCCGAGGCCCCCGCAGTGGACCTCCGTAGGGGGATGTCAGACCTCCGTGACAGGCTCCGTTCGCGTTGAAGTCCACCAGCACGTCGGAGGATTGGAATGCCGGAGCACGACACGGAGCCGCAAGCCGCACCCGCCCGCCCGCTCCCCCGTCCGCTGCCGCTCGACCCCGTCAGCGTGATGCCGGAGGAAGTGGCGCGCGGCGTGGCGCTCTACAGGGCGGGGGACGCCGATGGCGCACGGGCGGTGCTCCGGCCGCTCGCCGAGGCGGGCCGCACCTCGGCCTCCGGAGAAGCCGCCGCGGCGCTCGCGGGAATAGAGCTGGCCGGAGACCCTGCCGACCCGGCCGAACTGCCGCTGCTGCGCCAGGTCGCGGCGGGCGAGGACCCGTGGCTGGGCCCGCTGGCGGCGGTGCTGCTGTCACAGGGCCTGGCCGACGCCCTGTCGTGGACGGTGGAGCACGAAGTGCCGCCCGCCGGCCACCCTTTGGTGCGCGGGATCGTCGCCCAGCTGACCGGAGACCGGGAGGCCGCCCGCGCCGGGTACGAGCAGGCGATGGCCGAGCCGCAGCCCGGGGAAGAGAGCACCGACCTCGCCCAGGTGCTGCTCGCCAACCTGTTGCTGAGCACCGGCGCGGACCCCGCCGAGGTGGACGACCTGCTGACGGACGGGCAGAAGTCCTCCTCCCCGCTGTACCGCGGCTACGCGTGCCATCTGCTCGCCCACTCCCTCATCAGGCAGGGGGATCTGGACGGGGCCGCGGAAGTGCTGCGCCATGGGCAGTCGGCCGCCCATCCGGTCGATTCGGGCAGCGACGCCCTGCTGCCCTGGGTCTGCGTACGCTCCGGCGAGCTGCTCGCCTCCGCACCGTACGAGCTCGACCTGGTGGCGGCCATGATGGAGGACAGCGGCGTCTCGGAGGGGTCCTGCATCCGCCAGCCCTTCGAGGAGGCGGCGTACTTCCAGAAGTCCGCCCGCCCGGCCCTGGCCGACGTCGGCTTCCACGCCTTCCCCGACGACGCCGAAGAGGTCCGCGCCGCGCTGGACCGCCTCCGCGAGTGGAGCGACGAACGCTACGAGAGAGGCCGCGCTCTCTGCCTCCTGCTGTGCCACCGCCTGCTGGCCGACGAAACCGACCGAGGCTCCGACCGCCACCGGTCCCTGAGCCGACTCGTCACCGAACTGACCCCCGGCTGAGGGCTCGGCCACGACCACGGCTCGGCCACGACCGCGAGCTCGACGAGCCGCTGCTCGTCTCCGACCCCGGCACCGACGTCGTCAGCTACACCGGCTCCACGACCGTGGGCCGGGCCGTCCTGGCGGAGGCGGCACGCCGGCTGAAGCCCTGCTCGCTGGAGCTGGACGGCAAGACGCCGATGCTCGTGTTCGACGACGCCGACCTCGAGGCTGCCGTACCGGTGCTGACGGCCGCTGTCACCACGTTCTCCGGCCAGTTCTGCATGGCGGGCAGCCGCGTCCTCGCCCACGCGGGCATTGCCGACGAGCTGCGCCGCCGGATGGTGGCCGCGCTGGAGGCGGTGCGCCCCGGGCCCGGCGACCGCCCGGACACCGACATGGGGCCGGTCGTGGACCGCGAGCAGGCGCTGCGTATCGACGGACTCGTCGCGGAGTCGGAGGCGTACGGGAAGATCCTGGTACGCGGCGGCCTGCTGCACCCGAAGGGGACCGACGCCTTTCTGCGGCCGTCCCTGGTCGAGATCGAGGACGTGGACGCGCCGCTGGTGCAGCGCGAAGTCTTCGGGCCGGTCGCGACCTTCGAGGTGTTCGGCGACGAGGACGACGCCGTACGGCGGGCCAACGCCACCGAGTACGGCCTCGCCGCGTCCATGTGGACACGGGATGTCGACAGGCCGCTGCGGGTCGCGCGGCGGATCGACGCGGGCACGGTATGGACGAACACCTGGGCCGCCGTCCGCGACCAGATGGAGGAGGGCGGCTTCAAGCAGAGCGGCATGGGACGGCTCAACGGGCCGCGTGCGCTGGCGGAGTTCCAGGAGATCAAGCACCTGGTGCACAACGCGTAGCGCTCGCACGGCCAACGCGCGGCAACGGTGAGACCCGGCATCCCCCTCCCCTTGAACCGTATGGGGTGCGGACACGTGTCGTCATGGAACGACCAAGCCGAAGCCGCCGAGAGAAAGCAGGACGGCCATGTCCACCGAGACCGCCGAGACCTTCGGCGCCGAGCCGGGCGCGGCTCCCGTCGAAGAGCCGGGCGCGAACGCGGAACGCCCGCAGGCGGAAGGCTCGGCTCCCGAGGAGGACGCCCCGAGCCCACCGCACTTCATCCTCTACATGGATGGGCCCGCGTACACGGACACCCTGCGGCAATTGACTCTGTGGGCGCATCACGTGCTGCTGCCGGTCTACGGCAGAGAGATCACCTCCTCGGCGCCCTGGTGCTCCCGCTGGTGGGACCACCCCGAGGCGGTCGCCCAGTTCCACGGACTGTGGCTCGCCTGGGCCGAGCTGACCGGTCCCGGCTCCGGATTGTGCGGTCCCGCCAACTGGCACCGCGACTACCTGGGACCGGTGATGGGCGTTCTGCGGGACCCGATGGGCCCCTTCGCCGGCTGCAAGCCCGGCGCCCACCGGGCGAAGGACGTTCCGCCCGTCGACGCCATCGACCCCATCGGTCCGCCGCCTCCGCCTCCGCAGCCTCCGGAGGCTGACATGGGCGTCTGAAGGCCGCCCGGCCGCCCGGCCGCCCGCAATCCGCGCGGGCCGGGGGCCGCCGCCGCACGGCCTTGTGACCGTGACCGGTGATCCTTCGCGGTAAGCGGGGCGCTGCCCGGCCAGGCAGCCCCCGAGACTTTCGCCGCACCGCATCTTGACTTGGTCCAGACCAGTGCGGTTGAGTTCCCTCGCCCCCTACGAGCGAGGAGTGCGCCAGTGCTGAAGAGACGCATTACGGCGCTACTGACCGCCCTGACGGTCGGATGCGCCTTATGGTTTGTCATGCCCACGACTTCTCAAGCGGCCCCGGCCCAGTCGTCGAAGGGCTCGGCAGCGGAATTCGTCGTGAGCGAAGCCCAGTTCAACCAGATGTTCCCGAACCGGAATCCCTTCTACACCTACGGCGGCCTCACCGCGGCCCTGGACGCCTTCCCCGCCTTCGCCAACACAGGCAGTGACACCGTCAAGCGGCAGGAAGCCGCCGCGTTCCTGGCCAACGCCAGCCACGAAACGGGCGGCCTGGTCCACATCGTGGAGCAGGACCAGAGCAACTATCCCCACTACTGCGACGCCAACCAGCCGTACGGCTGCCCCGCCGGCCAGGCCGCCTACTACGGCCGCGGCCCCATCCAGCTCAGCTGGAACTTCAACTACAAGGCGGCGGGCGACGCGCTGGGCATCGACCTGCTCAACGACCCGTACAAGGTGGAACGGGATCCCGCGGTCTCCTGGAAAACCGCTCTTTGGTACTGGAACACCCAGACCGGCCCCGGCACGATGACCCCGCACAACGCCATGGTCAACGGCGCCGGTTTCGGCGAGACGATCCGCGCGATCAACGGCTCCCTGGAGTGCAACGGCGGAAACCCGGGGCAGGTCCAGAGCCGGATCGACAAGTACAAGGCATTCACCCAGATACTGGGTGTGCCCCCGGGCGACAACCTGAGCTGCTGAGCGGCCGGGCCCTGCGGCCCTGGCACCCGCGAACGACGGACACCGGATACAGCCCAGGTCAGGCTCACCCGACCTGGGCTGTATCACTGTGGCGAACGGGCCGTACCGCTGTGGTGAACGGGCCGTACAGCTGTGGCGAACGGGCCGTATCGCCGTGGCGGACGGCCGTCGCACCGACCGGACCCGCAGGTTCTGCGCGGGAGCCCGAACACCTAGGCTGCGGGGACTGGAAGGTCACGACGGGGGAGATTTACATGTCGCTGCAAAAGGGTGCCAACGCACCGGTATCGGTCAACAGGGTCCGGGTGGAACTGGGTTGGCAAGGAGGACCGGGGGCGCCCGATGTGGACGCGTCAGCGTTGTTGCTGACGGCGGCCGGCAAGGTGCGGTCGGATGACGACTTCGTGTTCTACAACCAGCCTGTGCATCGCAGTGGTGCGGTACGCCATGAGGGCAAGCGCCAGGACGGCACGGGCACGCTCGAAACGATAGCGGTGGAGCTGTCGGCGGTGGAGCAGGAGATCGGGACCGTGGTGGTCGCGGCTTCCACCGACGGCACGTTCGGTCAGGTACCCGGCCTGTTCGTGCGCGTGCTGGACGCGGAGAGCGGCGCCGAGACGGCACGGTTCGACGCCTCGGATGCCACGTCGGAGACGGCGTTCGTACTCGGGGAGCTGTACCGGCGGAACGACGCGTGGAAGTTCCGGGCAGTGGGCCAGGGCTACTCCTCCGGCCTGGCAGGACTCGCCACCGACTTCGGTATCGCCGTCGAGGAGCCCGCCTCGCCCCCGCCGCCGGCACAGCAGGCGTCGCCTCCGCCAGCCGCACCGACGCAGCAGGCCGCACCCCCGCCGCCCCTGCCGGCACAGCAAACCGCACCTCCGCCGACCGCACCGGCGCCGCCCGCACCTGTGCCGCCCGCGCCGACCGCGCCCGCGCCGACGCAGCAGGCCGCGTTTCCCCAAGCCGCGTTTCCCCAGGCCGCGCCTCCGCCGCCCCCGCCGGCGCAGCATGCCGCGCCTCCGCCGCCTCCCCCGGCGCCCGCGCCTCCCTACGCGCCTGCCCCTCCCTATGCCCCAGCACCGGCCCCCGCGCCTGCCCCGCCCGTGCGGCTGACGAAGATCACATTGACGAAGGCAGCGCCCGCCGTGTCGCTGACCAAGCAGGGCGCCACCTCGGGACCCATGCGGGTCAATCTCTCGTGGAGCGCCCGCAAGCCACCGCGTGGCTGGATGAACAAGGGAAAGGGAGCCGTCCGGCTGGAGGACGTCGACCTGGACCTCTCCTGCCTGTGGGAGCTCCAGAACGGGGCGACGGGGATCGTCCACCCCATCGAGAACAAGTTCGGCTCGTTCGACCAGCCGCCCTACATCCGGCTGGACCAGGACGACCGGACCGGCTCAAGCGCGGCCGGTGAGAACCTCGTGATCAACCTCGATCACGAGTCCGAGATCAAGCGCATCCTGGTGTTCGTCGTCCTCTACGCCGGGGCATCGAGCTTCGCGGGCCTGAACGGGGTCGCCACGCTGACTCCGCCGGCCGGTCCGCCGATCGAGATGAGCCTGGACGAGTGCACCGTCTCTTCGCAGGTCGCTGCGATCGCGCTCATCGAGAACGTGGGCGGGGAGCTGGTCGTCCGCCGGGAGGCGAAGTACATCGTGCGCCCGCCCGGCATCATGAAGCAGCAGGCGGTGGATCTTGAGTACGGCTGGGGGATGACCTGGCACGCGGCCGGTAAGGGCTGACCCACCACGGCCACGGTTCACGACCCGTCGTCGCGGTGCGGCGTCGTAGTGGCACAGAGCGACGGTGGCGGTGGCAGTAGCGGTAGCGGTGGCCTGGCGTCGCCGCTGCCGCTGTCACCGCCGGTACGGGTGCGGGTACGGGTGCGGGTGCCCGTGCGGGCAGCATCCATCAGTCGCCCCGCTCTGCCACGGTGACGGGGAGCTAAGCTGGGGTCATCGTTTCTTATGCCCCCCTTTCGCTCTCCGCTGCGGACGGCCAGGACCCGCCGCCGGCGGGTGGGCAGGCCACCGTCAAACGGGAGCCCGGCACGGCCAGAACGTGGCCGGCACCGGCTGTCCTCCCGGGCGCCGCGCATCCACCACTCCTCGCCGCGGGCGCGGTCACCGGTCACCCGGGCGACGGGCAGAGGCGAGGCCTGGGGCCGCGATCCCGTCGCGCGGGCCGGCTCGCCCTTGGCCGCGAACCCCCGGCTCCCGGGGATCCTCGCGGCCCGGCACCACTCGGCGACGCAGCCCCGGACACCGTCCCGCGCCCCGGTCGGAAGCCCCGCGGCACGAGGCCGGAAACCGCCGCAGCCCGTCCGGCGTCCTATGATCCGCGTGCTTCGCGAGCTGTCGGCCGTTTCCTCCTGCCAACCGGTCCCAGCGGACCTCGCACGTAGTCCCGCATCCGCCGGAGCGGTTCTCGGCCGCTTCACCGGGTTGCCGCCCCTCGCGCGAAGCGTGGCGCGCGTGAACGCATGTACACGCGCGACACCGGGAAGCCGCCACGTCCACGGCTGCGGGCCGAGGCGTACGGACCTGAAGCCGAAGTACGGGTCCGGGGCCGCGCACGAGCCCTGGGCCCGCAGTCCGAACGTGTGAACCCTTACGGTCTGTACCGCATCTAACATGCAGGCCCCACATATCAGTCGCTTCCGCACGGCGATCCCGTCAGGCGACCGGTCGGTGTGGGCGTGCAAGGGCGTAAAACCCTCCGAATGCCAAGGAGGGTGACACATACCGAATACCACGATGTTACGAAGGAACTCCATGGCACTCGACACGACGAAAACGGCGCAGAGTCCCGGCGACGAGCCACCGCCGGGGCAGCCGGGTAGTCGCGGGCCGACGTATGGGGAGGCGGTCGTCGACCTCGGCGCGATCGCCCACAACACTTCTGTACTGGCCAAGCACGCGGGCGAGGCCGCGTTGATGGCCGTGGTGAAGGCGGACGGGTTCGGACACGGTGTCCTGCCGGTGGCTCGTACGGCGCTGGCCAACGGCGCGACGTGGCTGGGAGTCACCTCCACCACAGAGGCTCTCCAGCTGCGCAGGGCCGGAATCGACGCCCGCATCCTGAGCTGGATGCACCTGCCGACCGAGGATTTCACCGCGGCGGTGCTGGCCGACATCGACCTCTCGGTCACCTCGGTCGCTCACCTGGCCGGGGTGGCAGCGGGCGCGGAACGAGCAGGCCGGCGGGCAAGCATCCATCTGAAGATCGACACAGGGCTGAACCGGAACGGGGCGCCGCCCTATGAGTGGCCCGCTCTGATCAACGCGGCCCGGAAGTACGAGCGGGACGGACTTGTACAGGTCGTCGGCCTGTGGTCGCATCTTGTGCACGCGGACGAGCCGGAACACCCGACCACCGCTGGCCAGGTCAGCCGCTTCGAAGCCGCCGTCGACCGTGCCCGCGCGGCGGGACTCCGCCCCGAATTGCTGCATCTGGCCAATTCCGGGGCAATTCTCGGGGCGCCGAATACCCATTTCAATCTGGTTCGCGCGGGTATCGGCCTCTACGGGGTGGAGCCGGTGCGCGAGCGCCACTTCGGTCTGCGCCCGGCCATGACGGTGCGCGGCTGGGCGATCATGGCCCGTAGGGTGCAGGGCGGCGAAGGTGTCTCGTACGGACACACGCATGTCACCGAGCGCCCGACGGGGCTCTTGCTCATGCCCCTCGGCTTCGCCGACGGAATCCCGCGGGCAGCCGCCGAACAGGCCCAGATGTGGGTCGCCGGCGAGCGTCGTCCGGTGGTCGGGCGCATCGCCATGGACCAATGCGTGATCAACACCGGAGACGCCGCCGTGGACGTAGGGGAGGAAGTGGTGGTCTTCGGCCCCGGCGACCGGGGAGAGCCGACCGTTTCCGAGTGGGCGGAGTGGGCCGGAACCATTCCGCACGAAGTGCTCACCGGGGTGGGCGGGCGCGTAACCCGCCGGTATCTGCCGGACCCGCCAGATGGTGCCGACGCGGCATCGGAGTCGCCGCACCACGCAAATTCTGACGTCGAGGAGGGGGTCGCCCGTGTCTGAGTACGGCGCGAAGAAAACGGTCGCCGTGATGTTCGGTGGCCGCAGCAGCGAATACGACGTGTCCGTGGCCTCGGCCGCATCGGTGGCGACCCACCTGAACCGCTCCCGGTACGAGGTCATTCCCGTGCGGATCACACCCGACGGCGAATGGGCGGTGGGGACGGACCGTGAGTCGGCCGGCCGCTTCGAGGCGCAGGATCTGATAAAGCTGACTCCCTCGTCCGGAACCGCCGTCGCGCGCAGCGTCGCCGACGCCCTGAACGCCATGGGCTCGGCGGACGTAGTGATCCCGGTATTTCATGGACCGTACGGCGAGGACGGGCTCCTTCAAGGGCTCCTGGAGATGGCCGGCATTCCGTACGTCGGCAACGGTGTGCTGGCGAGCGCGGCCTCGATGGACAAGGACGTCACCAAGCGCCTGCTGTCGTCGACCGGCCTTCCCGTCGCCGATTCCGTGGTGCTTGAGGAATCCCGGACCTCGCTGTCACCGGAGGAACGCGAACGGCTCGGCCTGCCGGTGTTCGTCAAGCCGGCGAGAGCGGGCTCCAGCATGGGAGTCAGCCGTGTCGAGCGCTGGGAGGAGCTGCCCGACGCGATCGCCGTGGCCCGGAAACTCGACACCAAGGTGTTGGTGGAAGAGGCAGTGATCGGGCGGGAAATCGATGTGGCAGTGCTGCAATACCCGGACGGGCAGGCGAAAGCGGGACCCGCGCTGGAGATTTCCGTGGGTGCCGACCGGCGCTTCTTCGACCACTCCGCCAAGTACGGGGACCCGAGCACCCGGTTCGATATCCCGGCGCAGCTGGACGAGCGAACCGCGACACGGCTGAGCGAGCTGGCGCTGAACGTTTTCAAGACGCTCGATTGCCGTGGGCTGCTGCGAGCTGACTTCTTCCTGAAGGAAGACGGCACCCTGGTGGTGAATGAGGTCAACACGTTCCCCGGCCTTACGCAGGCCTCCCAGTTCCCGCAAATCTGGCAGGCCGCGGGTCTGGACTACCCCGAGCTCCTGGACGTGCTGATCGAGGCAGCACTCTCCAAGTGATCGGTGGAACGTACGTTCTCCTGCTCCCGCTGGGTTGTCGGCGAATGCCGCCGAACCCGCCGGACAGCGCGGTGCGCCGGGCGTGACCTCGCGGTGGCGCGGCCTACGACGTAGCAGACGTTGCACGACGCCGGCCGCGCCCGCGTAACCGCCCCCGCCTCCCCGAACCGGGCGGTGAGGGCTACCCGGTGACGTACGGGCACCGGATGAGTATCCGCACGGATCCGCTCCGGCGGGAGGCTGCCTACGGTGGCGTCCATGAGCGCACCCGAGCCCACCGACACCTCCACCTCCGCCCCCACGCCCACCCCCGCTGCCGGCCGCAGGGGGCGTTGGATCGCCGCGCTCTTGGTGACACCGGTGGTGCTGCTGGTCGTGGGCGGCTGGTATCTGATGTACGGCTGGCCGGAGTCGTACGACAAGGCGCCGCCGCCGGAGATGCTGAAGCGGATCGCGGCAGACAACCAGGAGGCTTTCCGCGTACTGGACCTCGGCACCGCGCTGACGCCGCGGCCCGGCCCGGAAGATCCCCGCGACCACCATGACAGCAACTCCGCTTCGACGGACGTGTGTTACCCCGCCGATGGCCTGGAGCAGATGGACGACAAGCCCGTTGACGGTGTCTACCGGGTCAACCACGGCTGGACCGTCGTCCGGAAAGACGGCACCGGAGTGCGGGCGGCCTTCGTCCGGCTGAAGGACCATCTCGCGGAGAAGGGCTGGGAAGTCGACTGGAGCGAGTCCATCAACAAGCAGAACTTCAGCGTGATAGCCCGGAAGGACGACTACCAGCTGTCGATCAGCTGGGAGGCGGACTTCAAGGAGGTCTCCAGCCTCGGCACCAGCCCCTGCACCCGCTACCCCAGCACATCGCAGGAGCGCGCCTACCGGTCCGGCGAGTTCGGCGAGTCCTCGGACCGGCCGCTGACACCGCCCACCCTGGTGCCCGACCGGCAGCGCTGAGCCGCTTCGACCGGGCGACGGGCTTCAGCCGTCGGCTCCGACGGTCGCGGCGTCGATGACGAACCGGGCTCCTGTTCCCGCCCATCAGCGCGGTGGGGCTGGCCATCGCAGTGCCTTCACAATCCCAACACCCCCTCCAACCAGGGCTGTTCAGGTATCGTCTCTGCGCTCAGCCGGAAGCCGGAAGGGAGTGGTGATGCGACCGCTGGAGACCTCTGACCCGCGCCGGGTCGGGCCGTACCGGATGCTCGCCGAACTCGGCAGCGGCGGGATGGGGCGGGTCCTGCTGGGCGATACGCCCGGCGGGCGGCTGGTCGCACTCAAGCGCGTGCGCGCGCAGTTCGTGGAGGACGACGGTTTCCGCACGCGCTTTCACCGCGAAGTGAACGCCTCCCGCAAGGTGTCGGGCGACTACACGGCGGACGTGATCGACGACGGGGTGGGTGCCCCGGTGCCGTGGCTGGCCTCGGAGTTCGTGCCAGGACCCTCGTTGCACGCGGCGATAGACGCCGTCGGCGCGATGCCGGAGGAAGCGGTGCTCCGGCTGGCAGCCGACCTGGCCTCGGCGCTGATCGACATTCACCGGGCCGGACTGGTGCACCGCGATCTGAAGCCCTCCAATGTGCTGCTGACCGAGGACCGCGCCAAGGTCATCGACTTCGGCATCGCGCGCGCCGCCGACAGCGACGACGGCACCTCGGTGACGCACACCGGCTGGGTGGTCGGCGCACCCGCCTACATGTCGCCGGAGCAGGCGGAGCCCGAGGGCCGCGAACTGACCCCGGCCAGCGATGTGTTCTCGCTGGGCTCCGTGCTGGTCATGGCGTGCGTGCGGAAGGGCCCGTTCGACGGGGGCTCGGCCCCGCAGATGATGTACAAGGTCGTGCACAGCGAGCCGGATCTCAGCGAGGTCCCCGAGAGGCTGCGCGAGCTCGTCCAGTCGTGCCTGGCCAAGGACCCGGCCAAGCGGCCGAAACCGGACCAGCTCCGCAACATGGCACGGGAGCTGGTCGGGGAGCGCACCGCGTCCGAGCGGCCATGGCCGCGCGAAGTGCACCAACTGATCGCGTCCCAGCAGGACGACGTGACCCGGTTCCGCGTGGCGGCGGACGAGCGGAACGTCCCGCCCGATTCCGAGGGGCCCACCGTCGTCGTACCGCCTCGGCCGGGGAGCGGCGCGGCGCGGGCCCGGCAGGCGTTCGCCCGGCTACGGGACCTCACCCGCGAGGTCTCCGACGCGGTACGGAGCGCACCACCGGGCGCGGCGCGCGGACGCGCCACCGCTCGCGAACCGGACGCACCGCCGCCCACCACCGCGACCGTCGACCCGCAGCCGCCCGACGAGCCGGCCACGAACCTACGAGCGCGCCTGACGGCCGCAGCCTCCGGGCCGATGGCCCGCAAGGCCCTCAAACGGTCGCTCGACACCGCCTTCATACTCTGTGGCGTACTCGGGGGCGTGATCGCCGCCACCAAGGCCAACAGCGGCGACCTCCTCCCCATGAACGAGCCGTTCTTCCACGACCGGCTCCTCGACATGGGCGCTCCCACGATCCCCGCCGGGCTGACCCACGCCAGCTATGTGGGCGCGGTGACCGGTGTCTGGCTCGGTGGGCTGTTCGGCGTCGTCGCATGGGTCGTTGCCGGGCTGCGTTCCGCGCTGACCAGCTGTGTCGTTCTCGCGGCGCTGTGCGTGAGCGGCTTCGTCCTCGGCTGGATCGGGGACGGCGGCGGCCTGGACGTCGCCGTGATCAGCCTCGGCGACGTCGGAGACCCCGGCGGCTGGACCGGCGCCCTGCTGGGGCTCGCACCCTTGGCCCTCGCCATTGCCGTGTCCCAAAAGGGCGGCGTGTCCCACCCCGGCGAACAGGGGTGCGGCGTCGTGGCCGCCCTCGCGGTCTCGGCGGCGCTCACCGCGTGCATGGGCGCCGTCTGCGGCTACTACGGCTGGATCGGCGTCGTCATCGGCGACTCCACCAGCATAGGCCTGGCCACGGCCATCGGCGCGGCCGTCGGCGGCAGCGTCGCCTTCCGCATCGTCGCCGCCGTACACGCCCGGAGATCCGCCTCCAGGAGGAGCACCCGCTCCTGAACGGGGCGTTCACACCCGCTCCACCGCGATCTCCGGCGCCCCGGCCCTCGTAGGCCTGCGCCCGGACACGGCCCGCGTATACCTGCGCCCGGATTCGGCCCCCGTACACCCGCGCCCGGATACGAGGCACGACGGGCTGCCGGGGCGAACAGGTCCACAGCTACCGGTTTCTGGTCAACCCGGCCGAGAACAGACGTCCGCCGGTGAACCGTCCGCTGCGCGCATCCGTCGTGCGTACGCAGACGATTCTTATCCGAGAGGCGTGTTCTGTGGGTGTGAGACCGCTTAAGTCACTTCGATCATTTCGACCGCTTCTATTCGCTCTTCTGCTGATCGTCGCCGGCGTATCGGCCATGACCTCGGCGGAGTTCCAGGGGCCCTCCGACAACCGCCAGGACCGCATCACCGGGGCGGCGTCCGCCGGTGACGCCGAGCACACCGTCACCCTGCGGAACAAGACGGCGAACCGCATCTGGGTCGGGGCCACCGTCAACGCCGACGGCTCGGCCCCGCTCACCGGATTGCCGACACTGGACCCAGGGCAGTCCGCCAAGATCCCCGTCCCCGAGCGTTCGGGCGCCAAGCACTGGCGCGGCAAGTTCTTCGCCCGCGAGGGCTGCACCGGGAAGGAGGGCAGCACGTTCCACTGTGCCGTGGGCGACTGCGGACCGTACGCCGACCGCTGCTCCACCGGCGAACAGCCCGCCAGCCTCGCCGAGTTCAATTTCGACACGGCCGACAAGATGGCACCTTGGTACAACGTCAGCTACGTCAACGCCGTCTCGGCTCCGATCACCATCACCCCCGACGGGGTGACCCCGCCCGAGAACGGCGGGGAGTGCGCCTCGGTGGGCTGCCCCACCGACCTGCTGGCCCACTGCCCGTCCGAGAACCTGACCAAGGACAAGAAGACGGGCAAGCCGCAGGTATGCGTCAACCCGAACCGGGACGCGAGGACCGCCTACAGCGAAGCGCTCAAAAAGCAGTGCCCCACGGCGTACTCCTGGTCCAAGCACGACACCGAGAAGGGCAACCAGGTCGTACGCCAGTGCAGCAAGTGCAAGGGCCTGACCGTCACCTTCCACGGCACCGGCGACGCCGAGAAGCCCGCCCCCAACCCGCCCCCCGGCAACGGCGACAAGCCCGGCAACGGCAACGAGCCCGGCCACGGCGATGACCCCACGCCCACGCACCGCAAGGGCGTGGCGCTCAACCCCGTCGACGGCGCCGCCCCGGCGCTGAAGAACTCGGGCGCCTCCTGGTACCACAACTGGGCCTCCTCAAGCGGCCCGATCGCCAAGCCGGAGGGAGTCGAGTACGTCCCGACGATCTGGGGTCCCGACTCGGTCACCGACGACGAGCTGAACAAGGCCGCGAAGGAGGGCAAGAGTCTCCTGGGCTTCAACGAGCCCGACTTGCCCCAGCAGGCCGACATGCCGCCGGAGCAGGCTCTGGATCTGTGGCCCCGGCTGGAGAAGACCGGCCTGAACCTGGGCGCCCCGGCGGTCGCTTTCGACGCGGACAAGCCCGGCAGCTGGCTGGACCGCTTCATGAAGGGTGCCGAGAAGCGCGGCCTGCGCGTCGACTTCATCCCGGTGCACTGGTACGGCTCCGACTTCGGCCCCGGCGCCACCGACCAGCTGTCCAGCTATCTGAAGCGCATCCACGACCGGTACAAGAAGCCGGTCTGGCTGACCGAGTACGCCCTCACCGACTTCTCCAAGAAGACTCCCCGCTACCCGAACGAGCAGGAGCAGACCGCCTTCATCAAATCCTCGACGAAGATGCTGAACAGCCTGGACTTCGTAAAGCGCTACGCGTGGTTCGCCCTCTCGACCCAGACCGGCCCGACCGGTCTCTACAACGGCAGCAACGCGAACGAGAGCGGGAAGATCTACCGCGACGTTCGCTGACCATCCGCATCTGCCTGTGCTGAGCGGCCCCCAGGCCGTCTCCAGAGGCTGCCACCTTCGCCGGCGGCGGACTCGCCGTGCCCTCCCTGGGCACGGCGAGTCGATGGCCGGGGTGCCACCCCAGCCCGCCACGGGGTCAGGAGTCGTGAGTCAGGGGTCAGGGGGTCAGTCACCTTTTCCCCGGCGTCAGTCTCCGGGCTTGCGCCGCCAAGGCCAGTGCCGGCGTCGTCTTCTCCGGCTGTGGCCGCCCTGCCGGGCGCGACTCCAGAACCAGCCGGCCGGGGGCTCGTCGGAACGCCACGGCTCACGCTCCGGATACCCCTCTTTTCTCCACCGGGCGGCCAGCTGTCGAGTCCGGGCTGCCGGCTCGGTCACGTCCGCCGCTCGGATGAACGCTTCGTCGAATTCGACGGAGTCCGCGTCGTTCGTGGCCGAGGAATCCGGGTCGGCCGCACTCTCCGGTTCACCCGTCCCGGGCTCCCGAAGCCCCTCCCCAGGGGCAGCGACGTCTTCGGGCTCTCTCCCGTTACGGGGTTCGCGGCTGCCCTTTTCACCGTCCGGCTCTCCGGCTCGGCCGCCTCCGCTGTTCATGGCCCATACGCCTCCTCTTCCCTTCCCAGGCTAAAGGGGGTGCTTTCGGTGACTTCCCGAGCACGGTGAGAAACAGCTGAGAATTATCGGACTGTGGAGCAGGAATACCTCTGCGTCATCAATGCGGCTTTCCGAGCGCTTCGCCGCGGCCCGGGGCTCGGCTCGACCGCCTGAACAAGCTCACGCCTGCCTCGGGTGAGCGCGTCACGGCGAGGCGAACATGGCCGCCGTCGACCGCTGACCACCGTCGCAGGCTCCCACGAACTGGGCGGCAACCTGGCCTCTACAACGAATTCGAAGCCCCCGGCGCCCGTCTCCCCCTGCTGGAACCGGCGCGTACGCGCGCTCTCATCGAGCACGCATGCTCATGAGAGGTTCGGGGTCACCAGGGGACGACGCCGTCGTCCTCGAAGAACGAACCGGTCGGGCCGCCGTCGGGCAGCGTGGCGAGACGGATCGCTGTGGCTGCGCCCTGCTCAGGGGTGCGGGGCGCCTGGAAGCCGGTGAAGCCGGTCGCGACCAGGCCCGGGCAGGCGGCGTTGATCAGGATGTCCGTATCGGCGAACTGCCGGGCGTACTGCACGGTGACGGCGTTGAGGAACGACTTCGACGGCGCGTAGGCCGCCATGACGGGGCCGATCTCGATGTCCGGGTCCGCCTGCCTGGCCAGGGACCCGACGGCACTGGAGACGTTGACGATGCGTGGCGACGTCGAGCGCCGCAGCAGCGGCAGCATCGCGTTGGTCACCCGGATGACACCGAGGACGTTGGTCTCCACGACCGTGCGGACCACGTCGAGGTCGAGCGTGGTCGGGTCCTGCGTCCACCCCGGGCCCATCTCGCCTGAGATGCCGGCGTTGTTGACCAGGACGTCCAGGCGCCCGGCCTGCCGTTCGACCAGTTCCGCGGCCTCGGTGACGCTCTGGTCGCCGGTCACGTCCAGCGGCACCCCGAACGCGTCCACCCCGGCGGCGCGCAGCTTCTCGACGGAGGTCTCGCGCCGGGCCTCGTCGCGGGCTCCCACGCCCACGCGGTATCCGAGAGCCCCCAGCCCGGCCGCGATCTCGTACCCGATTCCCTTGTTCGCGCCGGTCACCAGCGCGCTCTTCGCTTCGCTCATGCCGTCGATGCTCACTCGCGGACGAGCGATGCAGCCAACACCGGTACGGTGCGCTGTCATACCCGGCAGGTATCACTGACGTATGGTCTGCCCATGGACGCCTTGGAGACCCGCGAGTTGAGGTACTTCACGGCCGTCGCCGAGGAGCTGCACTTCGGCCGCGCCGCCGAGCGCCTCGGCATGGCCCAGCCGCCGCTGTCCCGGGCGATCCAGCAGCTGGAGCGGCGCCTCGGCGTCACCCTGCTGGAACGCGACCGCCGCGGCGTCTCCCTGACCGGCGCCGGTCAGGTGCTGCTGCACGAGGGCCGCGCGGCCCTCGACGCGACCACCGCTGCCGCTCGCCGCACCCGTCGCGCCGGTGGCGCCGGTGGCGCCGACAGTCCGGGCGGTTCCCGCAACCGCTTGGTGCTTGCAGTGAAGGCCGCCGCGTCTCACGAGCTGCTACAGAAGCTCCTCGACGCCTACGCGGCCGAGCCCGACGCCGCCGAAATCGAGGTGCTGCCGAGCGGCACGTGTGAGCAGGAAGAAATGCTGCGCGACGGCCGCGCCGATGTGGCGCTCATGCACACGCCGTTCAACTCCCTCGCCGGGTTCGACAGCGAGGAACTGCTGACCGAGGGGCAGGTCGCCATCCTGCCGGCCGGGCACCCCCTCGCCGCGCGCGAGACTCTGTCCCTGGCCGACGTCAGCGACGTCCCCGATCTTCCGCTCGCCCGCTGGCCCCGCCACGGCACGTACCCACCCGGTCCGGGCCCCGAGATCCACGACCAGACGCAACTGGCCCAGCTGATCGCCCTCGGACGCACCATGGCCCTCTTCCCCGACTCCGCCCGCGCCTGGCTATGGGCCGAGCACACCGCCGTCCCCCTGGCCGACGCACCCCCCGTCGTCACCCACATCGCCTGGCCCCCGCACAGCCGCTCCCTCGCCCTCGCCGGGCTGATCCGCACGGCCACGCGGCTGTGAAGCGCGGGACCGTCCCCGGCGGGGCCGGGCCTGGAACTCCGGCGGGGCCGGGCCTGGAACATGAGGGCGGGCTACGGCAGGACCGGGCGCGGCGGCACGGGCGTGGAGACGACCAGCGAGCTGGTGGTCTGCCCGTGCAGCAGGAACCGGTCGAGAACGGATTCGAGGTCGCTCAGCTCCGGCACGTGCACCTTGAACAGGAAACAGTCCTCGCCGGATATCCGGTGGCACTCGCTCACCTCGGGTGTCCGTTCGGCGAGTTCGGTGATGCGGGACATCTGGCCGGGGCCGGGACGCAGCCTGATCCAGGCCGCGATGGGGCGGCCGAGCGCTGTGGGGTCCACGTCGAGCCGGTAGCCCCGGATGACCCCCGCCTCCTCCAGCCGCCGTATGCGGTCCCGCACTGTGGGGGCGGAGACGCCGAGCTCGCGGGCGAGCTCTGAGGCACCCCGCCGGGGGTCGGCGGCCAGCAGGTGCAGGAGGCGTCCGCTCAGCTCATCGACGGCAGCTGCTCCTGCTCCTGCTCCTGCGGGAGTGGCCGTGGCCGCGCCCGATGGCCGTTTTCCGTTCTGAAAGTGACCGCTGGTCATCGCTTTCCCTCCCGCAGACAGGACGCACGCCCGGCCTTCAATCATCGATGGCTCTGTGCGCTGCTGATTTCTAGGTTAGAGGGCATGCAGAACCCCAACACGGGAGCCGCTCGCGCGAAGGGCTCCGTACCCGCCGGACAGGCCGCGTGCACGCCGCGTGGCCCGGACACGCCGCGTGGCCCGGACACGCCGCGTGGCCCGCGCACGCCGCGTGCCGTGCGCGTGCGACGCGTGCCGCCGCACGCCTACTTCGTCATCAGCGCGGTCTTCCACTACCTCGGCCCGGCCTTCGCCGTTCTGCTGTTCGCGCGTGTACAGCCGCTGGGCGTCGCCTGGCTGCGGATCGTGACGGCCGCCGCCGTGTTCGCGGTGTGGCGGCGGCCTTGGCGGAGGTGGCGGTCCGCCGACCGCGCGACCAGGCGTTCGCTGCCGGTCTGGGGCGCGCTGCTGGCGGTGATGAACTCAAGCTTCTATCTCGCCCTCGACAGGCTGCCGTTGGGCACCGTCGCCGCGATCGAGTTCCTGCCGGTGATCGCCCTCGCGACGGTCGCGGTGCGGAGCATGCGCAACCTGCTGGCGCTGGTCACGGCGGTCGCCGGGGTGTATCTGCTGACCGACGTGCACCTGGCCGTCGAACCGCTCGGGCTGTTGTTCGCGACCGCGGGACGAAGCGGCCCGTGCGCCGCCGGCTCCCCCGCCCGGCCCCGAGGACGGCGGCCCCCACCGGCGTTCGCAGTACACCCGGCCCCGGCCCCGGTGTCGCCACCCGACCCGCTGCCGACAGCATCCGACAGGACGAGGACCACGACATGGACTACACCCGGCTGGGCACCACCGGCCTCACCGTCTCCCGCATCTGCCTGGGGATGATGAGCTACGGCAACACCTCCGAACGCGCCTGGCACCTCGACGAGGCAGCGGCGGAACCGCTCGTACGGCGCGCGGTCGAGGCCGGTATCACCTTCTTCGACACCGCCGACGTGTACGACGACGGCGTCAGCGAGGAGCTGACCGGCCGCATGCTGCGCAGGCTCTTCCCCGACCGCGAGGCGTACGTACTGGCGACGAAGGTCTACTTCCCCATGGGCCCCTCCCCCAACGACCGCGGCCTGTCCCGGAAGCACATCATGGCCGCCGTCGACGCCTCCCTGCGCAGGCTCGGCACGGACTACGTCGACCTGTACCAGATCCACCGCTGGGACTACGCCACACCCATCGAGGAGACGATGGAGGCGTTGCACGACGTGGTGCGCGCCGGCAAAGCCCGCTATCTCGGGGCTTCGGCCATGTACGCCTGGCAGTTCGCGAAGGCACAGCAGATCGCGCGCGAGGCGGGCTGGACCCGGTTCGTATCAATGCAGAACCACTACAACCTCGTCTACCGGGAGGAGGAGCGGGAGATGCTCCCGCTCTGCGCCGACCAGGGTGTCGGCGTGATCCCGTACAGTCCGCTGGCACGCGGGCTGCTGGCGGGCGGGCGCGAGCGCGACGGCGCGCGGCACACCCTACGGGCGGGCGACGACCCGCTGGCCGACGCGATGTACGAGGACGCCGACTTCGACGTGGTCGACGCCGTCCGCGCACTCGCCGCCGAACGGGGCGTGCCCGCCGCGCGGATCGCCCTGGCCTGGCTGCTGGGCAACCCCGCCGTGAGCGCCCCGGTGGTGGGCGCGACGAAGGCCGCCCACCTGGAGGACGCGCTCGCGGCGGTCGACGTCGACCTGAGCGACGGCGAACGCGAGCGGCTGGAGGCGCCGTACCGCCCGCACCGCGTCCTCGGCCACACCTGAGCCCGCCTGGGCGGTCGCCGGGGGCGGACGCAGCCGCCTCGTTGGGGCTCGTGGCCCCCCTTCCTTGCCCTGGCGCACCTCTCGCCCTGTGCCCAGGCTCAGCCCCCCGGGCCCGGACCGGCGTGCGGTCCGGGCCATTTGCGGGGTCGGGTCAGGGCCTCTCGCCCTGGTCCTGCTCGGCGCCCTCGACCTCATTGGTGACCTGGGCGTGGTTGCCGAGGATCTTCGTGACGAGGTCACCCGCCTCCACGGACTTGTCCAGCTGCGACGTCTTCACGCCCTTGGAGTCCTTCACGCTGGTGTAGCCGAGGTCCCCCGGGCCGCTTTCGCGGAACGACTGGGAGTGGTAGGACGGCCCGACGTTGATGAAGTTGATGTCAGCCATGGCAGCCGGCGCGGAGAGACCACCGAGAGCGACGGTGAGACCAATCACGGCTGCGGCACGGGTGCTTCTCTTCATTACTGAGTCCTCCTCGTAGAGGTGCGTTTGTCCGTATGTAGGACAGTGGACTCATATGCTCTTTTGGGAACCTTTAATCAGTTTTTTACCATGATTCACCTGTCAGGCGGCACCCCTCGGCGTCATGCCCCCACCAACCACCCGCTTGACCTGCGAAATGCCGCCGACGCTCCCAGGCAGCGGCCATCCGCCTGGGAGCGTCGGCCGTGGCGGAGGATTCCTCGGCGACGGGGGTTGGGGTTCCGTCCTACCTGCCTGGTGGGTCGATCCTGCCTGGTGGGTCGATCGACCGGTACTTGGAGAACCAGGAACGGCCGTACCTGGGCTGATCAAGTCCGCTCCGTGACATCGGCACTGACATCAACGACGGCACACGGCACCCGCCAGCACCTCACCACGATCACTGTCCGAAGAGACGGTCACAGCCCTCACCACGGGCCCGTCCGAACCGGGCGGTCTCCAGGTTCCCTACGTGCTCCGGTACGTCACACACAGGAACCAGACCCCGGCGCCGGGACGCCCCGAGTCCGCAGGGCGTCGGACCACCCGCCGGGAGAAGCCGCGATCGGCCCCACCCGTCGCGCCCTGCCGGCCGACCTCGACGTTCCGCGCACCACCACCCAGCTCGCGGCCCTGCACCAGCTGAGCCCCTCGACCATCTCCTACCACCTCACCCAGCTGCACCGGGCGGGGCTGCTCACCCGCGCCCGGACCCGCGATTCCGTGTACTACCAGCGCGGCGGGACACCCTGACGGGCTCCCGCCGCCAGCGGTCACGCGGTGAGTGAGTGAGCCCTTTCAGCGCACCGGGCGCACCCGCCGGGCCACCGCGTGGGGGCGCGCAGTGGGACGCGGACGCGCACCTGGCGCGGCGGTGAGGACCCGGAGGAGAGCTACCGGTTGGCCGGCCCGTATCCGGGCTGCGTACAGCCCAAGGACACGGGGAACGCAGGCCTCGGGGGCGCGGACTGTCATGGACGCAGCTCCAGCATGTTCTTCTGGGGCTTGTCCAGCTTCTTGTCGTACGTCGTCAGCCGCTTCGGCTTCTTGTCCGGGTCGACGTCGAGGCCCGCGAATTTCATCACCATGCGGGTGGCGGCTGCCCGGTCGCCCTCTTGGAGAGTGGCGATATTCGCGCGGTGGTTCTGCCCGGGGGCCGTGAAGACGGCAGTTTCCTTGGTGTCCTTGCCCGGGCGGAACGGCTCGGCGCCCCAGGGGTCGTTCTGGCCGTAGATGTAGAGCATCTGCGAGGATTTGTCGCGCACCCAGCTGTCGATGTCTCGCATCGCCTTGTCGTCCTTGTTGAACTCCATCGGGATGTCACGCGGCACATAGGTGCGGGGCGTGTTCAGGCCCGGGTACTTGCGTACGTCGGCGAGGAGGGGCTCCTCATAACGGGGGGCTCCGAGCTGAGTGCCCGCCTGATAGTTGTACGGGGCATACGGAATCATGTCCTGGTCGGTTCCGGCGGCCCAGCCGCCGATGTCATCCGCCCACTTGTAGAGCGTGTCCGTAGAGGCGTCGGTGGAGGGCACCGTGTCGCACTGGCTGTCCAGGTGGGTCTGCCAGTAGCCCCAGACGAGATCCTGCCCGACCAGCTCGAACGCCTTGTCCGAGCTGCCGGCCATCTCGAACGTGTAGTCGTTCTCCTTGGCCCACTTCTCAAGCCGGGGGACCATCTCGTCCCGCCGGTCGAAGATCTCGTGCTGCACGGCGTTCAGCTTGTCGCGGCACTCCTTGGAGCCGACCTTCTTGAAGAACTCGTAGTAGGCGGAGTTCTCCTCCAGGCGGACGTTGTTGGGAGCGACGTAGGGGACGGTGCCGTCCATGTCGTCCGGGAAGAAGCGTCGGTAATAGGTCGCGGTCATGCCGCCCTTGCTGCCGCCGGTCGCGATCCAGTTCTTGTTGTAGATCTGCTGGAGGGCCTGGTGAATCCGGTGCTGGTCACTGGCCGCCTGCCAGATGGTGAGCTTCGACCAGTCGGCGGGCTCCGGCCTGGAAGGAGTGAAGAAGCGGTATTCCATGGAGACCTGGTTGCCATCCGTCAGCTGTGTCGGCTCACTGCGGCTGGGGGTGGTGTTGAGGAAGTAGCCGCCGGTGAAGAAGACAGTGGGACGGTTCGTGTCCTTGTGCAGGATGGAGATGCGCTGCTTGAACGTGCCCTTGCTGGGGTTCCGGTGATCCACCGGCTGTTCATAGTTGAGCAGGAAGAAGCGGTATCCGTCGACGGGCTTCTCCTCGATGAGGCTCATCCCGGGCACCGCGAGGATGCGATCCTTGATGTCCCCGTCGGCGTCGACGTCGGCCTTGGCGGTGCCGGCCCCGGCGGTGGCGCTGCCGATACTGAAGGTGCTTATGAGCACCACCAAAGACAGCAACCATCTGAGCTTTTTACGCATTCACCCTCCACTTGCTTCGCCAATAAATCGTCGTGAACCATCGGCGCCCGACCGACCCCGCCAGGCCCTGACCGGCCAGGCGTCAAATCGGGGAACGCACATTGCCGGAAGGCGTCAACAACGCCTGTCATTAGCGGGAATTACTCTGCAAAGCGTGACTGGCCCCTCCACCCCACCGACGCCTCGCCGGCCACGGACCCGCGCGGGATGCCGCTGCTCTCCTTCCACCGAGCAGCGGAGGACAGCCCCCGGGAGCGGGCGGCCTCAGCTGTGGAAGCGGACCGAAGAGGCCACCGGACGGGCCCTTTTCCTGCTCGCAGAATTGCTGGGCCTTCCGGTACCGGACCGAGTGAAGCATCAACTCCGGTGAAGGTAAACAAGATTCGAAAGTGTACGATGGATTCGAAAGTGAGCGATCGAAACCGGCGAAGACTCAACCGGCATGCCGTCGGGTCTGCGGTCGCGCCGACGGTGTCGTCGAGCAGGTCGAAGTCCGCATCGGCGTCCTCCTCGGACGCCCTCGGAGCCGGCTTCCGGTCCAGGCCCCTACGCCGCATGCGTTCCCCGGTCAGCGCGTCCTCGGCGGTGCTGATGCTCTCGCTCTCGCCGGGCGAGGGACCGTGACGATCCAGCGGCACGCTGATCGCCTTCGCCTGCTTGCCCGGCGGGGAGCGAGACCGGTCGGCCCGCCCGTCTTCGCTGAGGTCTCCTTCGACGGGCCGCACATGCCTGTCACTCCGCCTGCACCGGGTCCTCGTAACTCACCTGCACCGAGAGATTGTTGTTGATCGTGTAGTACGGCCTCGCCGAGTGGACCGCACCCTCGGAGCTCTCCACTCGCTGCGCCGGGTAACTGAAGACTCGCTTCTTGTCCAGCACGTCGTCGAGTATCCGGGCGAGACGAACCGGCTCCTCGTCCGCGGAAGGCCGCAGCCACAGGTCCCACACCCGGCGCCCGGGCAGCAGGGAGCTGAGGGGCAGTTCGGCAGCGAAGCCGCGCACCGGGTGCCGTCCTTCGGCGCCGTACTCGGGTGCGGTCTCCAGGCTGGAGCCTTCCTCGCTGTCCAGGCGCACCGGTACGCGCACGGGCGACGCCGCTGAGCCGCGGGGACGCGCCTCCAGGCACGCGGTGGCTGAGAGTCGCGCACCGTAGAGCCTGCCTTGCAGCACCATGGCGCTGCCACCGAAGTGCAACGCCCCTGCCTCCGCATGCGGTCGGCGTAGCCACGCACGGACGGTGAGATTGCCGTGCTTGGTCGTGTAGGGGACCCGGACGCCGAGCCATGCGTGCGCGTCGAAAGGCACGCTGCCGGCAAGGGAGCGCAGGTCGTGCACCCCGGGCAGCAATCGTTGCGGCTCTTCGTCGGCAAGGGCGAGGTAGGCGTCCCAGCGCCCCTCCGGAAGCTGCGTGGTAGTGGGCAGCGTGGCGCGCAGCCTGCCGTCCGCCGCCGCCCGGGTGAGCGGCAGCCTGAGCGAGGCATCCGGGCCGTGATGGTGGCGCAGGCGCAGGAGCACGGCCGCGGGCTCCGGCACCTCGGGGGCCCGGACTTCCTTGGCGGTCTCGTCGAAGAGCCGCACTCCGAAGGTGAGCCCCCCGGCGCTGTCGGCCGTGCAGTCGGCGCGCGCGTGGTGGACGCTGCGACCGGGGGGAGAACCGACAGCTGACGGGGTTGCCACCGCTGCGCCGCGTGACGTGTCGAAGGAGTCCCGGATCATGCCCGTGCTCCTTCAAGGGCGTATCCCACTCCCCGCCGGACCGTTTCCCTGGCCGCGTACGCTCCGCCCAGGAGGGTGCCACGCGCTCGGTGAAGGGTGCCGGCCCGGCGGTTCACCAGCGAGGTCATCAGGTCCTCGTACCGGGCGGCCACCTGCGCGGGATCGAACCGCGCCGACGCGGTGAGCGCGGCTCTTCCCATCCCCGCACGGAGTTGCTCATCGTTGATGAGGCGGAGCAGCGCACCGGAAATCGCGCTCACATCGCCTGTGGGGACCAGGAGTCCGTCCGTGCCGTCGCGGAGGATCTCCTTCGGCCCGTGCGGGCAGTCGGTGGCCACGACCGGAAGACCGCACCGCATCGCCTCGACAATGGTCATGCCGAAGGATTCGAGGCTCGAAGTGACCGCGCAGATCGCTCCCTTCACCCATTCGGCCTCGATGGGATTCGCCGAGCCCATCAAGAACACGTGGTTGTACAGGCCGAGTTCGTCGATGAGATTCCTCAGCTTGTTCGCCTCGCGGCCGTGGCCGTAGATGCGCAGGCCCCAGTCGGGACGCTCGCGGACGACCTCGGCGAAGGCGCGTATGAGCACGTCGTACCGCTTGGCGGGGGCGAGCCGGCCCGCGGCGACGACCCACTTGCCGCTGCCGTCCGCGGGACTGACGTCCGGCTCGGGCACGCTGTTGGGCAGCGACTCGACGCGCACGCCGGGCAGCAGCAGGTTCCTGCGATAGTCGCGGGCGTCGGCTTCGGTCACCGTGGTGACCGCGTCCAGCCGGGGATAGGTGCGGCGCAGCAGGCGCTTCAGCCTCGCGGAATGCGTGGCCAGCGTGAGGTGCTCCTGCCCCAGACGCACGGTGCCACGGCGCGTCTGCCGGGCCACGTGCACGTTGAGTCCGGGCCGTGTACCGATGACGACGTCCGCCTCGGTGCTGCCCAGGTACTCACCGATCCGGCGGTCCGTCAACGCGCTGTGCTGGGAATACTGGCCGTCGGCGACGGGGAAGACCCGCGCGGGGCGGGCGTGTTCGGGATCGTCGCCTTCATAGGTCGGTCTGTGCCTGCGCATGTCGACCAGCGAGGTCAGCCGTACGCCGTTGCCCGGCTCGAAGAACGGCTTGTCCCGGTACCGGAAGACCGATACGACCTCTACGTCGTGCCGCTCGGCAAGCGCCTGCGCCAGATTGAAGGTGGTGCGGACCGTTCCGCCCAT
The DNA here is from genome assembly GCF_035917675.1 of Streptomyces sp. NBC_01775. Taxonomy (NCBI): domain Bacteria; kingdom Bacillati; phylum Actinomycetota; class Actinomycetes; order Kitasatosporales; family Streptomycetaceae; genus Streptomyces; species Streptomyces sp. NBC_01775. Next base: position 3,409,452 of record NZ_CP109104.1, read on the forward strand.
TCCGTAGGCGCTGAAGATCAAGAAGGAGATGCGCATTTACCTCACCCTACGTGTAAATTACACTTAACCACTCACTGGACGTCTTCCACCGCGGCGATTGCCGCAGTTGATTCAGACGGCTTCGCCCCGCTCTTCACCCGGCGGGCCTGCCGGGTGGCGGTATCCCGCAGGGGCGGATCTCCCGGCCGGGAGACACCCCTGCGGGTGTGGCGTGGACTTACTGCATCGCCAGCTCGGGGGTGGTGTTCCAGTAGGAGACGGCCGAGTTGTCGCTGAGGGCGAGACCGGCGCCGGGGGCGGTGAGGGTGGCGGTGTCGCCGGTGCCGTGCAGGCTGCGGTTGGCCAGCTCGACGGTCAGCTCCTTCTCGCGGTGCATGTTGGCGCCGTCGCCCTTCTCCAGGCTGAGCGAGGCGTAGGCCGACTTGCCCGGCTCCAGCGAGACCACGGCCTGGGGCTGGCCGCCACCCACCTTGATCGGCGACTGGGCCTCCGGGTAGCCCACGAACGGATAGCCGTACAGGTCGCAACGGGCACTGCCCTTGTTCGTCGCCTTCAGCAGAATCAGCGGCGCGCTGCCACCGGTCCGCTGGAGCCTGACCTGCACCGTGCCGACATCGCACGCGGACCGCTTCACACCCCCGGCCCCGGCCTCGCTCTTCACGTCCGCGCCCCCGTTGCCCCCCTTGCCCCCGTTGCCGCTCTGCGCACCGCCGCCGCCCGTGGAGCCCGAGCCGGTCGACCCCGAGCCCTTCGCGTCGGAGCCGGTCGAGCCCGAGTCCTTCGCCTGCGAGTCCTTCGACACCGCCGAGGAGGACGAGGAGCCGGCGTCGTCGTCCTTGCCGCCGCCCTCCTGGCAGGCGGTCAGCGAGAACGCGGCGGCGGCAGCGACGGCGAAAAGGCCGGCGGAACGGACGGTACGGCGAATGCGAGCGGTCTTCATGATGTCCCCCACGGATGTCGAATGCGGCACGGCCGCCCGCTTCCGCGGGGCGCCCCAGCCAGGTTCACTTGTCGGTACATTCACTGTGATGACGACCGGCTGGGGATTGTTCACGGGATTCTGTCCGCACCCTGTAACAGCCCGCCGCGGGGCTCTCCGTTGGTCCAGCCGTGGTGAGGCCTCGCATGCGCAGGCCGAGCGGCGACGAAGCCCCGCAAGTACATGCCGGAACCGGCCGCCGGGCGGGATTCCCTCATCGCGGGGGACGCCCCGGCGCTGCCGTGGTCAAGGTGACGGGTGCCAATACCCCCCGGTGGGAGGCCACACCGACCCTGCTGTCTAGGGTCACCAGCCAGGTGCCCTACCTACCGCTCCCCCGGAGAACCTCCTGATGGCGAGGGGCAAGGGCTTCGCCTCGTCCACCGGAAAGATCACCATCGAGGACTCTCCGACGGCAGCCGGGCCCTGAACCTCCGGGCCGCCCGGTCCCGGTAACGGCCGGCCCATGACGTCATCCATGGCCTGCCGTCCCGGACACCGCGAAGTTCCGGTCGCGGAAGTCCACAAGGAGTCAGCCTCATGTCCGACCTTGAGAACCAGACCGCTGAGCATGGCTCGCTCAGACGTTCCGTCCGGCTGATCGATGTCGTCATGCTGGGGGCGGGTACCGCGATCGGTGCGTCCGTCTTCACCGTGCTCGGGCCGGCCACGAACGCCGGTGGATCGGGAGTCCTCATCGCCACGGTCCTGGCCGCCGTACCGATGGCCGTGTTCGCCATCGTCTACGCGTTCATGTCCTCCACGATGCCCAGGACCGGAGCCTCGTACGAGTGGCAACACGCCTTCGTGAACCCGTTTTTGGGCTTCGTGGTCGTGTGGCTCCGCATCCTGGGGAGCGGGGCGGTCATGGTGCTCCTGGTCCGGGTGCTGGTCGAGTACCTGGGCATGGTGTGGCCCGGCTTGCCGGCCGCGCCCATCATGCTCGGCCTGTTCATCGCGGTCTTCGCGCTGAACTACTTCGGGGTCTCCGTCGCGGCGCGCGCACAGACCCTGCTGATGCTGCTTCTGCTGGCCGCCTTCGCGGTGTTCGTAGGTGCCGGCGCACCGAGGATCAGCACCGAGACCATCGGACCGGTGTTCCAGGGCTGGGGGCCGATCCTTGCGGCCCTACCGGTCCTCATCAGCTTGTTCCTCGGGATCGAGACCGCGACGGAGGTCGGAGAGGAGGTCGAGAACGCGGAACGTAACGTGCCCGTGGGCCTGGTCCTCGCCTTGTCGCTGACCTTGGTCGTCTACCTGTCCATCGTGGTGACGTCACTGGGCGTCGCCGGGCCGAGGGAACTCGCCGACAGCGACGCGCCGTTGCTGACGGCGGCCGAGCACACCCTGGGCGGGTGGGCGACGCCGCTCATCGTGAGCGCGGCCGTGCTGGCCATCGTCAAATCGCTCAACGCCTCCTTCCTCGTGTTCACGCGATTCCTGTACGCCATGGGCCGCAACGGCGCCCTTCCCGGCTTCATGGCACGCGTACATCCCCGCTGGGGGACGCCTCATGTGGCGACCATGGTGGCCTTCGGATTCGCGTCGCTGGGGCTGCTGCTGTCGAAGGAGATCCTGCCCCTCCTGCTCGCGGTGAACATCCCGGCGATGATGAAGTACTTCGGCACCTGCCTGGCCGGATTCAACGTGGTGCGCTCTCACCCGGATGTGTACGCACGGGCGAGGCTGCGCTTTCGCAAGGCATGGGTCACCACCGCCGCTGTGGCCGGCATGGTCGCCGCCGTGGTGATCACCGCCCTTGGCTGGGCCGCGGACTGGCGTCCCTACGCGGTGTGCGCGGCGTGGACAGCCCTCGGATTGGCCTATTGGTGGCTGCGCCGACGACGGTCGACCGATGGGTGGCGTTCTTCGGTGTCTCTTCCGGCGTCTTGACGGTGACCCGCTCGACACCCGCGTCGGTCGTTCGAGTTCGGCGAGGGGGCAGGGCCCTCGCGGACGGCGCGCACGCAGTGGCTCTCAGCGTTGTCCGCCGCCCTCCAGGCGGGCGAGGTCGGATTTGACGATGGTGGTGGTCACGAGGAGTTCGGTGATCAGGTTGTGGTTGAGCGCGTTGCCGACGGGCTGGGGGATTTCGTCTTCCATGAGCCCGGGCACCGTGCGGCTGAGCCTTGTCCGTACGCCGGCGACGACACGTGCCGCCCGCTTCCTGGTCCAGGTCTCCGCCGGGCGCAGCTCCGCCAGTTCGGCCGCGACCTCGGCCCAGGTAAGAGGCTGTGGCAGAGGGTCGTTGCGCAGATAGCGCTGGGCGAGGCAGATCACGACCAGCTTCTCGGTCGCGGTCAGGTCCCACCCATCGCCGTCGCAGGTGGCGGCCTCGCGCAATCCGTCGCCCCCCGCGCCGGGCGTCGGCGTGGCGATACGCACCTCCAGCAGGTGCTCCCGTTTCGGGGCGACGATGAACAGCGGGGTGAACCCGGACGAGAGCTCGACCCGGTCACCGCCCAGCACCAGGCGCGCCCCTGCCCCCGTCCCCGGGAGCCGGATGGGCAGCCGCCCGGTGTTGTTCAGCACCCAACGCGAGTACTCCCGCGTGATGTAGCCGTGCTTGCGGCTGACATGCGCGTCGTCCGGCGCGACACAGACATGGACTTCGGGCTCATTACGCCCGAACACGAGAGGGAAAGCGGCGTCGGGAGCCATGCTCATACCGCCGTTGACACCCATGACGAACAGAGTGCCGGGCTGCGTGGACGGAATACCGCGCGACAGGCTCCCGTAATCCTGCGGCAGCAGATTGACCTTGCTCGGTTTGACCTTGCTCGGTGGCCGCGACGGCGACAGCGTCATCTCTCCGCCTCCTGGTACCAGACGCTCAAGACCACGCTAGCCGTTTCTTCAGATGGACGGGAACGCCTTGGACCGGGCCGTCCCGTTCCGCCGTGCGGTCTGTTCCGGCGTGCGGTCCGATTCGGCGTCACGGTGAGGTCGGGTTCCGTGGGGTCGGGCTGCCCACTGGGGGCATGCCTGCCCCCCTGCGGCAGGCATGCCCCCAGCACTTCAGGCTTCCGGACTCATATATCTCGTACATGGGGATGGGGATGGGGATGGCCCGCTGCCGCCCGGAAGGCCGGGCGGCAGCGGGGTGCGGTTACGGCGCGGGCGCTGGTGCGGGCGCGGGCGTGGGTTCCGGAGTGGGTTCCGGAGTGGGTTCCGGAGTGGGTTCCGGAGTGGGTTCCGGAGTGGGTGCCTCCTCCACTGGCTCCTGTGCGGGTGCCTCCTCCACGGGCTCCGAAGTGGGCTCCGGAGTGGGTGTCTCGTCCACGGGTTCCGGTGCGGGTGCCTCGTCAGCTGGCTCCGGAGTGGGTTCTGGCGTGGGTTCCTGGTCCACGGGCTCCGGAGTGGGTGCTGGCGTGGGTTCCTGGTCCACGGGCTCCGAAGTGGGTGCCTCGTCCACTGGTCCCGGAGTGGGTTCCGGCGTGGGTGCCTCCTCCACGGGCTCCGACGCAGGTGCCTGGTCCACTGGCCCCGGAGTGGGTGCTGGCGTGGGTTCCTGGTCCACCGATGCGGGGGTGGGTTCCGGCGTGGGTGCGGGTACGGGCGCCGGGGCCGCAGGTTCAGGGGCGGCTTCCGGTGTCGCATTCGGCTCCGCCGGTGCGGGTGCCGGTGCGGGTCCGGGTGCCGGGGCGGGTGCCGGGGCCGGGGCGGGGGCGGGTGCCGGGGCGGGTGCCGGTGCGGGTCCGGGTGCCGGGGCGGGTGCCGGGGCCGGGGCGGGGGCGGGTGCCGGGGCGGGTGCCGGGGCGGGTGCCGGGGCGGGTGCCGGGGCGGGTGCCGGGGCGGGTGCCGGGGCGGGTGCCGGGGCCGGCTCACCCGGTAGTGGTGGTGCGCCTGCCGGGTTCCCCTCGGGGGCTGATTGTGACGCGCGCTGCTCCGCGAGGACCTGCCCTGTGACGTACCCGGGGTCGGACTGAGTTGCGGCTTGGTTCAGGGCATCCAGTATCTGTTGTCCTGCTGAAGGCGCCGGTGGTGCGCCCGCCGGGTTCCCCTCGGGGGCTGATTGTGACGCGCGCTGCTCCGCGAGCAGCTGCCCTGTGACGTACCCGGGGTCGGACTGAGTTGCGGCTTGGTTCAGGGCATCCAGTATCTGTTGTCCTGCTGAAGGCGCCGGTGGTGCGCCCGCCGGGTTCCCCTCGGGGGCTGATTGTGACGCGCGCTGCTCCGCGAGGACCTGCCCTGTGGCGTACCCCGGCTCGGCCTGCGCTGCGATGTCGGCCAGCGACTGCACCTGGTCGGGGTGGGTGTTCCCGTACACGCCCAGGCCCGTCACGGTACCCGCACCGCGCGCGATCGCCGTGTATTTGCCCCCGACCAGGCCGCCGATACCGGCCCCCATACCGACGTCCGTGGTGAAGTCGTTCGCCGCCGTTCCGGGTTCACCGAGGTAGGGCGCGGCGCCCTGTGTGCCGGGGGGTTTGGCGACTCCCGCGGAGACTTCGCCGCGCGTGGGCTGGAATGCGGGGTTGAGCGGGTCCATCGAGGGGTCCGGCGGGATCCCGCCGTCCATCTGGCGCAGGATTTCCCGCGTCTCGGGGTGCTCACTGGTGTACGCGCTGGCGTTCCAGAGGCCGCCCAGGACACCGCCCCCCGCCGCTCCCTTGGGACCTCCCGCCGCGAACCCGACACCACTGCCGTGCCACACACCGTCGACGGTGCGGCCCCCGAAGTCGCCCCAGTCCCAGGCCGGGCCGGGTGCGGGCTCGTTCGCGAGACGGCTGACGATCGGCCCTTCGGGCAGCGGGGTCCCGGCCGGGATCGCACCAGCCGCCGGCGGCGCGGCCTCACCGGGCGGGATCTCGGCGGGGGCCGGCTGCTCCGCCTGCTGCTGGGCGGGCGTCTTGATGCCCATCTGCTCCGCGAGAGCCTCGCCTGTGGCGTACCCCGGCTCGGCCTGCGCTGCGATGTCGGCCAGCGACTGCACCTGGTCGGGGTGGGTGTTCCCGTACACGCCCAGGCCCGCCACGGTACCCAGCCCGCGCGTGATCGGCTCGTACTTGCCACCGGGCAGGCTGCCGATACCGGCTCCCCGGCCGACGTCCTTGGTGAAGTCGCCTGCCGCCGTTCCGGGTTCACCGAGGTAGGGCGCGGCGCCCTGTGTGCCGGGGGGTTTGGCGACTCCCGCGGAGACTTCGCCGCGCGTGGGCTGGAATGCCGGGTTGAGCGGGTCCATCGAGGGGTCCGGCGGGATCCCGCCGTCCATCTGGCGCAGGATTTCCCGCGTCTCGGGGTGCTCACTGGTGTACGCGCTGGCGTTCCAGAGGCCGCCCAGGACACCGCCCCCCGCCGCTCCCTTGGGACCTCCCGCCGCGAACCCGACACCACTGCCGGCCCCTACACCCTTGACGGTGCGTCCCGCGAAGTCGCCCCAGTCCCACGCGGGGCCGGGCGCGGGCTCGTTCGCGAGACGGCTGACGATCGGACCTTCGGGCTTGGCCGGCTCCTCGGGGGTGTCCTGCCCATCGGGCCTGGCGCCGTCCTCGGGTGCCGGCGCGGCGTCCGCAGGAACGTTCGGGCGGAGCACAGGGAACGGGGCCCCGGACTCGGGGAGCGGCGGCACGGTCCCCATTCCGCCGTACAGCTGGTCGTACGGCGGCGCACCGGCGTCGCTGTCGGCCAACCTCCCGGAAAGGAAGTCGGACAGGGGCGTACCGGGGGGCGGTGCGGGCGGTGCCGGAACCGTGCTGGTGGCCGAGCTTCCGGCCTGCGGGGCCGCCGTGGACGGCCCCTGCACCGGCCCCTGCATCGGCCGCTGCACCGGTCCCTGCACCTTCGGATCGGGCGTCACCGGCTCGTCCGAGCCGTCTCCGGGGGGCGTGGACGGCGCCTCTCCTGCTGTGGACCGCACCTCTCCACTTGAGTCCGCGTACGGGAGGGCCGCCGTGGGATGCTCCGCGAGGTCCGGCAGGTCGGCAGTCGGCTCCTCGGAGTCCGAGGAGTCCTCGGAGTCCTCGGAGTCCTCGGAGTCCTCGTCGGCGTCGTCGTCTTCGGCAGCGGGAGCAGCGGAAGCAGCGGCGTCGTCCGCGTCGGTGGGAGCCGTTGCGGGGATCTCTCCGCGCGGGTCGATGTCCGGCCGTTCCGCCCCGGCAAGCTGCCGGGAGTCCGTCGGAGCCGCCGTCGGCAGATCGACGGGCAGGTCCGCCGCGTCGAACGGTACGGACGACTCCGGATTCCGGTCCTCGGCACCCGGCGCCGTCTCCTCGACGTCCCGGCGAAGGTCCCGGACGTCCGTCCCCTCGGGGGCCTCTTGGCGGTCCTTCTCCGCGTGGTCCCGCTCGGGAACACCGTGCGTCGGGTCCGCGTCGTTCGCCGACTCGTCCCCCTGCGCCGACTCGGACGCCTGCGCCGACTCGTCCACATGCTGTGGCTGTTCAGCGGCATCCGGCCGTTCGGCGGCCGGGTCGACCGATGGCTCCTCTTCCCCGTCGGTCCTCGCGGATTCCCCGTCGGTCCTCGCGGAGTCGTGGTCCGGGCGCGGCTCCTGCGCGGCGGCCTTCTCCGTCTGATCGGGGGCCACCTCTGCCCGATCGGAGGCCACCTCTGCTCGATCAGGGGCCGTCTCCGTCCGGTCGACGGGAGGCTCGGGGGGCGTCTCCGCCCGGTCATCCGCGTCGGGGGCCTGACGCGTCGTGCGCTCCGCCGGAGAGTCCTCGCCGGCGGCTCCGTCCCTGTCCCCGTCCTCGGCCCAGGCTGGACGATCACTGCCGGAGGTTCCCGGCGCTTGCGGCTGGTGACGCCGGCTCAGCGTCTCCTCGTCCACCCCGGAGGCACGCAGGCGCTCTGCGACGCGCTTCCGGACCTCCTGCTCGAACGCGGAACTCCCGGATCGTGAGTGCGTCTGATCCGCGCCCCGCGCCGACTCCACCTCGATGTCGTGCTGTTGCTGTTGCTGCTGGTGGGAGTGCTGCTGATGCGTGGTCGCGGCCTGTGCCTGGCCCGGCTGTACGGCCGCCGACAGCAGCCAGGCGCCGAACCCCAGCGCCCCCGTCAGCACCGCCGTACGAAGCAGCTGCCGGTCCCACAGCGGCTTCGGGTGCCGCTCCGACCGGGGGGACGAGAACGCCGACCGCGCCGACTTCGACGGCTCACCGCTGTCCTCGGCACCGACCGTGCCCGAGACGACGGCGTCCACCAACTCGCCCACGGTGGCCGCCGGTACCTCGTGCACCGCACAGCGGCCCGGGTACGTACGCGCCCCCGTCAGCCCCGGCTGCACCGCCACGTACGCGACCCGCCCGAGACCGGCCAGTTCCTCGGCGTCGACGATCAGCAGCGCGGCGGCGGACAGCTCCACACCCGTACGCTGCCCGTCCCACCAGGCACGCAGCCGCTGTGCCGCCCCCGGCGCGGCGAACTCGTCCCCGTACATCGGCGGTACGAGCACCGGCACGCTCCCGCCTGTCCCGGCCAACCGCGACCTCATCGCCACGGTGACGGAGCTGGCCAGTTGAAGGTCCCTGACCAGCACCAGATACGCACGACCGGCGCTGTCGTCCGGTGAACCGGAACGTGCCTTCGCTTGCGGGGGACAGCCAGGTGGATGCGGGACTTTCCGTAGATACATGCTTGGCGCCTCCTCATGACTGGACGACGCGCGCCGGCCCGTTCACCGCTGGGCACGGCACGACAAGGTCCCGGTCCGGGTCTCTTGGTGCGCGGTGACGCTAGGGGAGTTCGTCCGGGACCGGTCCCAACCCGTCAGTAACGGACGGTTGGCGGAGCGTGGTTCGCGTAGCGCGGTTCACGGTTCGCGGAGCACGGTTCGCGATTCGCGGAGCACGGCGGATTCCGTGTTCGGGTGAGGGGCGTGCGTGCCTGTCTGATGCCCGCGGGCTGCGTGTGTGTTGTGGCTTGGCGCGCGGTTTCTCGCGCCCCTTTGGGCGCTACGTGCGCCGGTAACTGAAGGTTCGCGTACCTTCCCAGGTTCTCTTCTTGATGCGGTACCTATGCGCCTTTTCCTCGGCCAGGTGACCGGGGCCAAGATTGATCACGTCGGCGCGGCGCCAGGTGCCGTCGATTTCCTGGTCCACGAAATAGGAGAACTCGTTGAAATCTTTCGTCGAAGACTCGAACGAGTTCCTGACGGTGAGAACTTTTCCGCCCTTCGTGGACGACCTCGACAGCTCGACGGTCTGATCCACCCAGATGGTGCGGGCGCCGTCCAAAGGTGCCCACCTTCCGGCCTTCTTGCCGTTCACGGTGACGGACGCGCTCTGCGCGGACACGCTGGAGTCGAGGCGTCGTGTCAGCCGGATGCCGGTGTTGGCCGGATCGACCGTCACCGTGAACTGGCTCCAGCCGCCGGGGCCGAACGCGCGGCCGTCGTCGGTGACGACGCGTCTGTAGGAGGCCGACGGCTCGGCGGAGTCCGGGAGGGCGAGGAACATCACCCCGGCCACGACGGCGGCCAGGGTTGTCACGAGCCCGGTGAGCAGGACGCCACGGCGTGCAATCGACGGGAACTTCCGCTCGGAGGCGGGGTCCACCGTGGCCTGTCCGTGCAGCTGATGGCCGGGTTCTTCGGCTTCCGAGGCCAGCGCGCCCGTGGACTCGGACTCCCTGGAGCTGATCATGGCCATGACGGCGGGAGGGAGCCAGCCGTCGCTCGGCCAAGGGCCGGCCAGCCGGGCGAGAATCTCGGCGAGAGGGGGCCGGGCGGCGGGGTCCTTCGCCAGGCAGGCGACGATCAGGTCGCGATGCTCGGGCCCGACAGTGATGTCGCGCAGGTCGGGTGGTTCGCTGGTGATACGACGGAGAACGGCGGCGGTTGTCTCGCCCTCGAAAGGACTGCGTCCGGTGGCCGCGAATGCCAGGACCACACCAAGGGCGAACACGTCGCCGGCGGCTGCGGGCCGATGTCCGTTCACCTGTTCCGGGGACATGTAGGCGTAGGTCCCCAACACGGCGCCGGTCGCGGTCATCTTGCCGGCGTCCTGCGTGCCGGCGATACCGAAGTCGATGATTCTCGGGCCGTCGGCGGCCAGGATCACGTTGCCGGGTTTGAGATCCCGGTGCACCAGCCCGCACGCGTGAATGGCGGCCAGCCCCTCCGCGAGCCCCGCACCCAGAGTCCGAACGGCCTGTGCGCCGAGGGGGCCGTGTTCGGTGACGGCGCCGTGCAGGGAAGGGCCGGGGATATAGGCGGTGGCCATCCACGGCGGATCGGCGTCGGGATCGGCGTCGATGACCAGTGCGGTATGGAATCCCCCGACCCTGCGGGCGGCCTCGACCTCGCGGGCGAATCGGGCGCGGAATCGCTCACGCTGCGCGTATTCGTACCGGATCAGCTTCACCGCGACCGGACGTCCTCCGGGGGAACGACCGAAAAACACCTGCCCCATGCCGCCTTCGCCAAGCCGCCCCACCAGCCGGTACTTGCCGACACACCGCGGGTCGCCGGGCCGCAGAGGATCCACCCAAGCCCTCCACCGTTCGCTATGAGGGCCCCATACCAATGCACCACCAGCCCCTCGGAAAGGCTAGGGCCACGTGCTCACAGGATGACCCAATCGTGCACCACCTCCATCGATCCCATGCACCAGCTTCATCGATCCATAACAAGCTGTGGGGGCGTGGACGGAGGGCTCAGTGGGAGGCGTGCGCGGCCCGGTCGAGGAGGCGTCGCCACACCCCGTAGGAGGCCGCCTCCTCGGTGGGACGCAGCCCCATGCGGTTGCAGTGCATGTGCAGCAGGGCCAGGACGATGTCGCCACGATCCGCCAGGAGTTCGCCTGTCCGCTCCAGCTCGGTCATCCGGCGGGTGAGCCGCTCGGCGGCCGGGCGCCACACGGCGGCGGCCTGGTCGAGCAGTTCGCGGGTCGGGCCGTCTTCGGTGCGTGCCGTCCACAGGCTGCGCCCGGCCGTCCGGTACACGTCGCCACCGGCGTTTCGCGCCGCCGCGAGGCGGGCGAGGGCGTGGCGTGCCTCGGTTTCGGGGATCAGACAGGCGCACAGCCGGTCGACGGTGAGGGCGACGAACGCGGCACGCTCCTGGTCCGGCTCCAGGCGCACGTCCGGCAGGCCGGTCCCGGAGCCGCGAAGGCGCCGGAGGAGTTGGACGACGGCAGTGCTGTCCTGACGGAACCACTCCTCGGCGTCTGCGATCAACTCGGGGCCGCCGTAACGCTCGACCTCGCGCTGATAGCTCACGAAGGTGTGGTCCGAGATGTGCCCGTCCCGGGCGAGGCCGTAGGCCCAGGCGGTCACCTCGCGCAGGACGTCCGGGCGCGCGGACTCCTCGGGCACGAAGAACCGCACCCGCAGATGGGGAGCCGGATCGCCGTAGCGTAGGAAGAACGGCGCTGCCACGCCGTACTGTTCGGACAGTCGCTCGGTGAGGCCCGCCAGACCCACCCCCAGCAGCGCGTCATGGGCGTCGGGCTCGGCGTAGAGCTTCACGGCCAGCCAGTCGCTGCCGACCCGCTTGCCCCTTGCGCCGGGATCCTCGGCGATGGCGCGGACCGGGCGGGGCTTGATGTGCTGGGCCACTCGGCCCGGGTCCTGGCTGGTGCGTACGAGGGGCACCACGATCTCGGAGGCATACGGCTCACCGGCGGCGTCCCGCAGGAAGCCCTCGTCGGGTGCGGGCAGCACCTCCTCCAGGACGATCCCCTCCTCCGGAGCCTGTTCCAGGCTGTCGCGCAGCTCGCGCAGGGAAGGGGCGCTGGTGAGGTCGAGCAGCAGAGTGTTGTCGTTGCTGGCGATGTTGACCAGGCGGGGCACCAGCCACGTCTCGGCCCAGGCGCCGACGGCCTCGGCGAACGCGGCCAGGCCGTCTCCCTCCCCGTTGCCGTGACTACTGGGGGTTGGCGCGAGCTCGCCCGGTCGCAGCCGCCACCGCGCCCGGCGCAGCACCAGGTTGCCCCGCTCGACGCGGGGCAGGAACGGCATGCTCCAGCTCAGACCTTCCCAGCTGAACCACGAGACCGTGCTCGAGAGGGCCTGGGAGACCTCCAGCAGGAACCGGCAAGGGTCCGGAGCACCTGCCCAGTTGAGCATCGTGCGATCGGTGACGTGCAGCCGCCGGCCCAGCGTGCGGCTGCGCAGATAGAGCTTTCCGTCGGCCACGCCGACGAGGACGTCGTCCAGACGGATCACGTGATCCTCGTCCCGGCCGGGCGTGACGTTGACCGGCAGTTCCCACGTGTGCGCGGTGGGGCGGATCACGACGTTGATGGACCGGGCTTCCTGGGGGAGGGAGGTCAGCTCGGCGCAGACGGCGTCGCCCTGGCGCCGCTCCTCGGCGGCGGCCAGCTCCCGCAGCGACGCTTGCGTCTCGTCGTCGAGGAGATCGTGGAATCGGGCGAAGGTCCGGCCGCCCATCACGACCCCGGCGGTGCCGCAGATACCGCGCCATTGATCACGGCCGGGGCCGGGTGCCACAAGGGCCAGGTACAGGTCGAGGACGGGCATCGGCGGCCGGTGGTCGTCCTCGGCGGCCGAGACCTCGGCCAGCTCTTCGAGCAGCCGGTCGTCGAGCTGGACGCTCAGCTCCCGGCGGGCCAGGGCCCCGGTGACCAGCCGGTTCAGCACGGCCTCCCGTGTCGGCCCGTCCGGCCGGTCCGCCCGGTCCGCGGGCTGCTGGACGACGCCGGGCAGCGGATACGCCTGTCCTGGGGAGAGGTATCTGCGCGGCGGGCCGAGGCCGGTCTCCGGGGTCAGCGCCTCCAGCAGGGGGATCTCGGAGCGGTGGCCGTACCGTTCGGAGAAGGCGTCGGCGTACTCCTTGAGATGCGGCGGGTAGCGGTCTTCCGCGCCCACGCGCATGAACACGCGGGCGGCCTCTTCGGCCAGGTCGGCCACGGGCCGGGGAAGGACCAGAGGCGCGTCGAGGTCCAGCGCCGAGTCGATCTGGAGGGTCGGGCCCGAGTGACCGCCGATGGCATCGGGCATCGGCGCGCTCACCGTCTTGAGCAGTTCCGATATCGGGACCTCACCCTGGTTGAACGCGCTGATCGCGGCCTCCACACCGTCGATGGCGCGCGCGACGGCGGGGTCGGTGACGGGCGGCAGCATCGAGCCCAGCAGTGAGTTGTCCCGGTCCGTCCGGCCGGTCGGCGGGACGAGCAGCCGGGGGCGCTCGGCGGTGATGAGGATGTCGCTGTCGAAGAGGCCGTCGAGCAGGGCCGCGATCCGCTCGGCACCGGCCTTCGGATAGGCCTCGGTGAGCAGAGCGGTGAGGTCGCCGAGCGTCGTCGGCGTACGGGTGTGGTCGAGCACGGACCGTATCGGCGCGGTGAGCCGTACGCTGACGGAGCGTCGGCCCTTGGGCTGTACGGTCCGCCCGCCGTCGTCATGCGCGCCGTGGTGAGCGGCCTCGGCCCTGTCGCGCAGCCCGTAGCCTTCGGCGGTGGACAGCCACACCCGGCCGCGGGCCACGTGGAGCAGGTCGTTGCGCCGCACTCTCAGGTCGTGGGGGCGCTCCGCGCCGAAGGCGAGCCGCTTCACCAGGTGCATGACCCACCCGGAGTCCGCGCGTGCGCGGGCCGTTCCGATGGCGGCCGGGCCGAGCCGGGTGCGCTGCTCCTCGCCGAAGGTGCCGGTGGTCACGCCCGCGAAGAGGCCGAACGGCGTCGAGCGGAAGCTCATCCGGTTCAGGTAGCGGCTGAGGCCGCGGACGGCCTTCCGCCGGCTCTTGCCGGTGAGGCCGTCGAACCGCTCAACGGCGTCCGCCAGATGAGGCGAGGCGGCCCGCACCGCGTCCGGCACGCCCGGGGTCCACCACAGCTTGAGGAGCTGATCCGCGTATTCGTCCTGCCAGGCGTCCGTGCGCACGGCGTCGCCGTCCGCCACGGGCAGCGACCTGAGCAGTTCGAGCATCGGGCGTGCGGGCAGGGCCGGCGCCCTGAGCATGAAGAACCCGCAGGCCCGGTAGGTGTCGGCGGTCTCTTCGCTCATGTCTCCCCCATGCCCCGGTCCGGTCTCGTCCCCGCCTCGGTCCCGCCCGGTTCGTGCCCGCGCGGGAGCCTGGGAGTCAGGAACAGCAGCTCGTCCCACTCGGCCGCCGCGTCGGACACGGCGCCGAGGAGGGCGAGCAGGACTCCGGCCGCACCGTTCAACAGGCCGGGGTTGTGCTCCTGCCCTCCCCACGGGTCGTAGTCAGGGAAGAGGTAGGGGTGGTCCGGGTCCGCGTACGAGCACAGCTGCGACAGGAACTCGTCGTGCATGCGCCACAGGTCCGGCACGCCCGTCTGTGCGGCGGCGCGGCCGTAGACGGTCAGCAGCCCGGCCAGCCCGTGGCACAGCGTGGGTGAGTTGATGCGCTGATGCTCGGCAGGGGTGCGTTCGACGCCGAGGAGCGTGGCCACCGCGAGGTCGGTCGGCTCCGGGTCGCCGCAGGCCGCCGAGGCCGGCAGCAGGGACGCGGCGACACCGGGCGCGCCATAGCACCACGCGCTCCTGGCCGGTACCTGCGGAGAATCGGTGTCGGGGCGCCCGGAGTCCGGGTGGGGCAGCAGAAGGTTGGCCCACGCCGGATAGTCGAGGCCGTCGATACGCAGCGCTCCGAGTGTCTGGGCAAGGTCACGGATTCCCTGCCGTACCCGGTGTGGCCGTGCGTCCACGCGCACGAGGCCGGCCGCGTGGGCGGTGTCGGGGCGGCAGAGGGCCGCGAGAATGCCCGCAGGGCCGTGGGCGAACCCCAGGTTGTACACGCCGTCGGGAAAGTTCTTCACGTATCCCGGAAGGGGCGTCGGCTGTCCGTCGGGGCCCGGAATGCTGGGGAAATGGGAGGGCGCGCAGAACCACCTGAGCTTGCCGCCGTCATCCTGGGTCAGATCCACCAGGTAGTCGACAAGGCGGCCCGTGGCCTCTCTGGCCGCGTCCGTCGCGCGCCCGCCGAGGACATCCGCTGCTTTGAGGAGCGCGGCGAGCCAGCCTGCCGCGCCCGCGATGACGTCGTAATCGTGAGAGGCGACGCTTCCCGCGGCGGTGTGGAGCGTGATCGCCAGCGTCTGCCGGGCGAGCCGGTCGGTCATCGTGGCGAGCGTCGGGAGGTAGCGCGGCTCCAGACGGGCGTACTCGGTCACCGCCCAGACGACACCCGCGGTGCCGAGGTACAGACCGGGTGCGTTCAAGGGCGCGGCGGCACTCGCCTCGGCGGTGCGCCGCAGCTGGAGCTGACCCGCTTTGAAGTAGCGGTCGTCGTCGAAGACTTCGGCGGCATACCGGAGGGCGAGCGCGACGCCGGGGGCACCGTCGGCGAGATCCGCCTTCACTGCGGCGTCGCCGGCCGATTCCATGAGCCGGTCAGCCACCTCGCGAGCCAGCCGCAGAACCTCGTCGTCGGTCACTTTCCCCGCGGAACGAGACTCCATAGCTCCGCCGTTCCCTCTCTCAGCCTTTTCAGCAAATCTCGGCCTTCCCAGCAAACGACCATACGGAGGGCTCTGGGATCCCCTGTACACGGACCGCGGGGCCCTCCGCGTGGCTCGCGATGGGTGTGCGTCACATCAGATGTGGCGTGGTCAGCAGCACCCGCTGAGCGTGTCCGTGCAGAGTGACGTGCG
The DNA here is from genome assembly GCF_035917675.1 of Streptomyces sp. NBC_01775. Classification (NCBI taxonomy): domain Bacteria; kingdom Bacillati; phylum Actinomycetota; class Actinomycetes; order Kitasatosporales; family Streptomycetaceae; genus Streptomyces; species Streptomyces sp. NBC_01775. Next base: position 3,424,950 of record NZ_CP109104.1, read on the forward strand.
CGACGTCGCGCACCCGCCGTTATCCGTGGCAGCGGCGGAACTGGTGGAAACCGCCGCGTGACCAACACGCAGGTCGAGGGAGAATTCGTCTTCCAGCAGGTCTTCGCTCATTTTGTTCCCTCCGATAAGGGGCCCGTACGGGAATCTCTGGGAAATCGGCGTTTGTGAATACCGGATTTCCCGGAGCCTCATGGAACGTAGCCGAGCGCCACGAGCAGCGTCAACACATCTGCCGCATCGGCCACTTGGGCAACTGAGGCGGCAGGGAAACCGCCCTGGCGCGTATCGGGATTGTCCGGCGCAAGAATGCTCGGTGTACCGAAGTGCAGGTGAACAGGGGCGAGTTGGTACTAATGCTGAGCAGCGGCCCCGTCGCGGGGCGCGGGGATTTTCGCCGCCGGGGACGAGGCGAGCCCGTACTGCGCGGCCTGCGCGTCGAACATGCCCCGGTACAGCCCGCCGCCCCGGCCCATGAGCTGCTCGTGGGTGCCGTGTTCGGCGATGTGCCCGCGATCCAGGACGTAGATGTGATCGGCGGAGGCGGTCGCGGCGAGCCGGTGGGTGACCAGCACCACCGCGACGCCGCTGTCGGCCAGGGTCCGCAGCCGGTCGAACGCCTCGATCTCGGCGTGCGGATCGAGCGCCGAGGTCGGCTCGTCGACCAGGAGGAACGGCGCGCCGCGATAGAGGCTGCGCGCCGTGCCCAGCTTCTGCCACTGTCCGCCCGAGAGCTGGACGCCGCGTTCGTACCCTTTGAAGACCATGGAGTCCCAGCCGTGCGGCAGGCCCTCGATCAGTTCGTCCACGTCGGCGGCGCGCGCCGCCTCCTTGACGTGGGCCATGTCCCGGGGACGGTCCCCGGCGCCGATGGCGATGTTGGCGGCAGCCGTCATCTGCCAGTTCGGGAAGTCCTGCGTCAGCATCCCGACGGACCGGAAGATGTCGGCGCGGGCGGCCTCGCGCACCTCCACCCGTTCCCCGTCAGGCCCCGGACCCACCCACCACACGTCACCGCTGCCGGGCAGCAGCAGCCCGCCCAGGATCTTGGCCAGCGTGGACTTGCCGGAGCCGTTGGCGCCGACGAGCGCGGTCACCTCGCCCCGCCGTACGGACACGTCCACGCGGTGCAGCGCGGGCACCGTGGCGCCGGGGTAGGAGAAGGAGACATCCCGTACCTGGATCTCCCGTACCGGCGAGGGCAGCCGCTTGCCGGTCTGCGGGATGGCGTGCCGGGCCGCCAGCTTGGTGGCCTCCTCGGTGTCGCCGAGCCGGAGCATCTCCTCGTACATACGGTTGACCTGCTGCACCAGCGAGGTGAGCCGCCCGGTCGAGGTGCGAATGGCGACCACCGCGGTGCCGCCCACCGCCATCGGCAGGCCACCGCTGGTCAGCAGCCACCACAGCACCCCGTAACAGCCCAGGGACGCCAGACCGGAGAACGCGCCGGCAACCAGGTCGGTCCGAGCCTGGGCCCGAGCCAGGCGGCGCTGCTCGGTCTCCATCAGCCCGGACATCTCCTCGTACCCGCGCAGCAGCAGCGAGCCCGCCGAATGCGCCCGGATCTCCCCCGCGGCGTGCGGCAGCGTCAGGTACTGGAGCAGCGTGGCGACGGCCCGGCGGTGATCCACCCAGTGCCGTCGTGAGACGTACTCCCGGCGCGCCGAACGCACCGCTCCCCAGCCCTTGGGCAGCGCGATGGCCAGCAGCATCGGCAGCAGGGCCCAGTGCAGCGAGGCCAGCACGACGGCCGCGGCCACCATGCTGATCACGACGTTGGCGACCCCTACGGACAGGCCGAGCATGCGCCGTGCCGAGTCGGTGCCGAACTTTCCTGCCTCCAGGTGACGTTGGACGTCCGGTCGCTCGGTCGCTGCGACTTCCACCTGAGTGATCGCCCGGTAGTAGCGGGTGGAGACGACTCGCTCGACCTGGGGCTCCAGCCGCCCGGACATCGCCGTCGACCAGGCGGCCAGCAGCGCCGTGCCCACCGAGACGAGGGCCAGCAACGCGAGGGCCGGAAGCGAGTGCTGAAGCTTGTCGCCGGTCGGCCCGTTCGCGAACAGACTGCTGAGCACACCGTTGACAGCCACGAGCCCGAACGCGGCGGTCAAGCCCTGGCCGGTCTGCGCCACCACCACACCGGCCAACGCGCGCGGGTCGGAGCTCCAGCCGGCCCGCAGGACCACGCCCATCATGCGCGGCAGCGCGGCGGCCATGTGTACGAAGCGCAGGCGCGCCACCGCGCCCTCGTGCTCGACGAACGCGTCGTCCCAGCGCAGGCGCCCTCCGAACAGCTCTCGTTCCGCTGCCGAGACTCCGTCCGCAGCCGTGGGCCCCGAGCCCTCGCGCGGCTGCCCTTCCCGGCTCGGCTCGTCGATCGGGGCGGGGGCCGGCCCGGGACCACCCGCGCCGGCAGCCCGCCTCATATCGGCCTCCTGGACTCCTGGTGTGCCGCGCGACGTGCGGCGGTGTCCACCCGGAGTCGTTCACGTACGGCAAGACCGGTCGCGGGGGCGCGACTTGGGGTCACAGGACCTCCAGTTCGGGCGCGTCAGGGCATCGACGCCGGGATGTCGTGGGCGAAGCGGACTGCGGCTACGGGCACTTGAAGCACCGGGCCCCAGCCCACACTTCGGCCCGTGTCAGAACCCATAGGCTTCGGAAGGTGCGAAGGTGCCCGAACGCCGCGGGGCCTCCCGGGCGGGGATCACCGTACTCACGCACCCGGAACAATTCGGAGCCGGGGGCTGCCAGTTCGACCGTACCCGCGGCACGGAACTCGACGTGCCGACGTGCCGACGTACCCGAGGCGCTCGGGGCTCAGGCCTGCTTCGCCCTCCATCGCAAGCGGGCCGGTCAGCCCCGCGCCCCCGAGCATGCCGCTGCCGGCCGCGGTGGAATCGTTCGACCTCGCCGTTGGCCTGCGGGTGGTAGGGCTGGACTCGCTTGTGGACGAGGCCGGCCGCGGCCGGAGTCCGGGTGAAGAGCTTGGCCGTGCAGCAGGAGCCGTTGTCGGTTTCCTGGTGGACGTGCACCGCCTCGATCCCCTGACTGACCACCAGGTCGAGTCGGCGCAAATCCAGCGACCGGAAACCCCAACCTGCACCAAAGCATGTAAAAGAGCCTCTGCTCGAAATCTCACACGTTGAACCTGAACTCCACCACGTCCCCGTCCTGCATCACATACTCCTTGCCCTCCATGCGGGCCTTGCCCTTCGCTCGGGCTTCGGCGACGGAGCCGGTTTCCAGGAGGTCCTCGTAGGAGATGATCTCGGCCTTGATGAAGCCCTTCTGGAAGTCGGTGTGGATGACACCGGCCGCCTCGGGGGCCGTCGCGCGCTGCTTGATGGTCCAGGCGCGGGCTTCCTTGGGGCCTGCCGTGAGGTAGGTCTGGAGGCCCAGGGTGCGGAAGCCGACGTGGGCGAGGGTGGCGAGGCCGGGCTCTTCCTGGCCGACGGTCTGGAGGAGTTCGAGGGCCTCGTCCTCGTCCAGCTCGGCGAGGTCGGCCTCCAGCTTGGCGTTGAGGAAGACCGCCTCGGCGGGCGCGATCAGGTCGCGCTGCTCCTGCTTGAAGGACTCGTCGGTCAGCTCGTCCTCGTCGACGTTGAAGACGTAGATGAAGGGCTTGGTGGTGAGGAGGTGCAGCTCGTGGAGCGGGGCGGCCTTCTCGGTGCCCTGGGCGAGGCCCGCGGAGAAGAGGGTGCGGCCCTCCTCCAGGATGGCCTGGGCCTCCTGGACGGCCTTGACCTGCGGCTGCTTGTCCTTCTTGACGCGGGCTTCCTTCTCCAGGCGCGGGAGGACCTTCTCGATCGTCTGGAGGTCGGCCAGGATCAGCTCGGTGTTGATCGTCTCGATGTCGTTCTTGGGCGAGATCTTTCCGTCGACGTGCACGACGTTGTCGTCCTTGAACGCGCGGATGACCTGGCAGATCGCGTCGGACTCCCGGATGTTCGCCAGGAACTTGTTGCCCAGGCCCTCGCCCTCGCTCGCCCCGCGCACGATGCCCGCGATGTCGACGAAGTCGACGGTGGCGGGCAGGACGCGCTGGGACTGGAAGATCTCGGCGAGCTTGCCCAGCCGCGGATCGGGAACGCCCACGACGCCGATGTTCGGCTCGATGGTGGCGAACGGGTAGTTGGCCGCCAGCACCTCGTTCTTGGTCAGAGCGTTGAAAAGGGTCGACTTGCCGACGTTCGGCAGGCCGACGATTCCGATCGTGAGCGACACGTTGCGACTACTTCCCGTTGCCCCTGGCGGGGTCTTCCGTAGAGGGGTGGAGCGGACAGGCTCCCCAGTCTACGGGCGCTCCCCGTCCCCCTTTCCGGGCCTCGTGCCGGGCCCCCGTCCGGCCTCATGCCGGGCCCCCGCCAGGCCTCATGCCAGGCCCCCGCTGGCCTCGAACCTGACCCCCGTCCGGCCTCATACCTGGCCCCCGCCTGCCTCGTCCGTGCTCCATCCGGCCCCCTCCGGACCCCCAGGACCACCGGCGACGTCACGGCGTTGGCGGATATCGCGTGTCCATGACGCCTGGTGGGCGGACACACCCCCTACCGTGGCCAGGTGGAGCAACACAGCGCGCGCACGACCCAGCAGGACCCGCACGGCGACGGCACCCGGGACGCCCCGGCCCGGCGCGGCTCGCGGCTGCCGCACCCGGCGCCCCCCGCACACGAACGCGAGCCCCAACGCGAGGGGTACGAAGTCGGGCGACAGGCCGTCGCCACGTACGGCGCCCGACGCGACTCCACGTCCCGGGCCGCTGACGAGCGCGCCCCTTCGCGCGGTTCCTCGCGCGCCTCCGGGCGCCCGTCCGCCGAGTCGGGAGCCCGGCCCGCGCCCCGGCTGACGGGCCTGGGCACCGGGGTGTTCGCCGGGCTGCTGATGATGCTGTTCGGCTGGCTGGAGGGCGCGCTGTTCGACGGGGCGCCCGCCTTCTACGGGGTCCTCTTCGTACTGGTCTGCGCCGTGGCGGCGCTGTGGGTGAGGCCCGCCGAGCTGTACGCGGCGCCGGTCATCGCCCCGCTCGCGTACACCGTGGGCCAGTTCTTCGCCGGTGGCTCCGGCGAAGGGCTGACGGGAGTGCTCCAGAACGTCTTCACCAGCCTCGCGCTGCACGCGGCCTGGCTCTACGCGGGGACGCTCACCGCCGCGCTGATCGTGCTCGTGCGAAAGGCGGTGCTGGCCGTCCGGCAACGGCGGCAGCGGCGCGAGGCCGTCCAGCAGCGCCCCGAGGGGCGTTAGCGCCCTCAATCAGGGGCGTCGGCCGGGTCCCCCGTCCGCCGCCCCGGGCCCCACGCCCCGGGCCCCACCAAGGGAGGCCCGGGGGGAGGCGTACGGGTCAGGCTCCGGCAGCCGCGCCCTTGCCCGCCGCCTCGGCGCGCAGGTCGCGGCGCAGCTCCTTGGGGAGCGAGAACTGCATGTGCTCGTCCACCGGCTTGACGATCTCCACGTCCTCCCAGCCGCGCTGCGCGAGCCACTCCAGGACGCCGTCGACCAGCACCTCGGGCACCGACGCGCCGGAGGAGAGACCGACGGTCTCCACGCCCTCCAGCCACGCCTCCTCGATCTCGTCGGCGCTGTCCACCAGGTGGCCGTCCTTGGCGCCGTGGGTGAGCGCGGTCTCGACCAGGCGGACGGAGTTGGAGGAGTTCTTGGAGCCGACGACGAGCACCAGGTCGGCGCCGGCCGCGACCTGCTTGATCGCGGTCTGACGGTTCTGTGTGGCGTAGCAGATGTCGTCGCTGGGGGGCGAGAGGAGGTTCGGGTAGCGGCCCTGGAGCGCGTCGACCGTCTCCATCGTCTCGTCCACCGACAAGGTGGTCTGGGAGAGCCACACGACCTTCTCGGGGTCGCGGACCTCGACGTTCGCCACGTCCTCGGGGCCGTCGACCAGGGTGATGTGCTCGGGGGCCTCGCCGCTGGTGCCGATGACCTCCTCGTGCCCCTCGTGGCCGATCAGGAGGATGTCGTAGTCCTCCTTGGCGTAGCGCACGGCCTCCTTGTGGACCTTGGTGACCAGGGGGCAGGTGGCGTCGATGGTGGCGAGCTTGCCGCGCTCGGCCTCCTCGTGGACGGCGGGCGCGACCCCGTGCGCGGAGAAGATGACGATCTCGCCCTCGGGGACCTCCTCCGTCTCCTCGACGAAGACCGCGCCCTTCTTCTCCAGGGTCCTGACGACGTACTTGTTGTGAACGATCTCGTGGCGGACGTAGATCGGAGCGCCGTATTGCTCCAGCGCCTTCTCGACAGCGATCACGGCTCGGTCCACGCCGGCGCAATAGCCGCGCGGGGCGGCGAGGAGGACACGGCGGGCGGGCGTTCCAGTCATGGCTCCATCGTAAGGGCGTGGCGTACGGAGCCGGTCGCGCCGGGCAGCCACGGCGATCGGTGCGGTACGCCACAGCGGTCGGTGCGGCACGCCACGGCGGTCGGTGCCGGGCAGCCACGGCGGTCGGTGCCGGGCAGCCACGGCGGTCGGTGCCGGGCAGCCACGGCGGTCGGTGCCGGGCAGCCACGGCGGCGCCGGGGGTCCACGGTCCGGGTCGTCTTTTGGGGCAAGCTGGCCCCATGCCTGGAGCCCGCTCGCGCACAGCCTCGATCCTCGGTGCCGGCACGGGCGGAGGTCTGAGGCGGAGCCTCACCCTCCGTGACCTGATCGTCTACGGGCTGCTGTTCATCGCGCCCATGGCTCCCGTGGGTATCTACGGCGCGCTGGACGCCCGCAGCCGCGGCGTGGTGCCGCTGGTGTACGTGGTCGCGACGCTGGCCATGTCCTTCACGGCCTACTCGTACGCCCGGATGATCCACACCGTGCCGCAGGCCGGCTCCGTCTACGCCTACGCGCGTGCCGGGCTCGGGCACGGCGCCGGTTTCGTGGCGGGGTGGATGATGATGCTCGACTACCTGCTCATCCCGGCCGTGGCCTACCTCTTCTCCGGCATCGCCATGGCGCAGCTCGTGCCCGAGGTGGACCAGTGGATCTGGACGGCCATCGCGGTGGTGGTCACGACGGCGCTCAACCTCTCGGGGGTGCGCCGGGCGGCGCTGGTGGGGTTCCTGGTGCTGGCGATGGAGATCGTCGTACTGCTGGTGTTCGTCGCGGCGGCGCTGGTGGTGCTGGCGCAGGACGGGCCCGAGCGCGGCTGGCTCTCGCCGCTGACGGGCGATCAGAGCTTCTCGCTGACGGCGCTGCTGAGCGCGGTCTCGGTCGCCGTCCTCTCGTTCCTGGGCTTCGACGCCATCGCCAACTTCAGCGAGGAGGCGCTCGGCGGCAAGGAGGGCGCTCCCTCGATGGTGGCGCGGGCCCTGGTGTGGTGCCTGATCGCGACGGGCGTCCTCTTCGTCGTCCAGACGTATCTGGCGGCGCTGCTCTCGGACGAGTCCTCGCGCCATCTCGCCGACGATCCGGCGGCGCAGGGCGCCGCCTTCTACACGGCGGTCGAATCGGCGGTCGGCGGCTGGCTGAAGACGACCGTCGCGGTCAGCAAGGCCATCGGTGCCGCCTTCGCGGCGCTCGCCGGTCAGGCGGCGGCCTCCCGGCTGCTGTTCGCGATGGCCAGGGACGGGCGGCTGCCGCGCGTCCTGGGCGTGGTGAGCCCGCGTACCGGGGTGCCGTGGCGGGCGCTGCTGCTGAGCGCGGTGCTGACGATGGGCGCCGCGGTGTGGGCGGCGCGCGCGGCCGAGGGGCTGGACCGGCTGGTGTCGATCGTCGACATCGGCGCGCTGTTCGCCTTCGGGATGCTGCACCTGTCGGTGATGGGCTACTACGGGCTGCGCAGGGGCGCGCCGGAGCACCGGATGAGTGTGCTGCGGGACTGGGTGGTGCCCCTCGTGGGGCTCGCGATCATCGTCGCGGTGATCGTCACGGCCAACCGCGAGGCGCACTGGGTCGGCCTGGTCTGGCTGGCGCTCGCCCTGCTCGCGCTGCTGGTGCTGCGACGGCGGGACGCCGTGGCGGACGGCCGGGGCCCGGACCACTGACGGGCCGCGGACAGCCGGGACCCGGACCACTGACGGCCAGGACCCACAGCGGTGACAGGCCGCGGGCCGGGACGAGCCGCGGGGCCGGGACGGCCCCGGGCTGTCGGTGGCAGGGCCTAGCCTTCTCGTATGGCTCTCACCACGTCCGCCGAGGCTCCGATCCCCGTCAGCGAGGTGTCCCGGATGATCCGGGGCTGGATCGACCGGCTCGGCGCCGTGTGGGTGGAGGGCCAGATCATCCAGCTCTCCCCCAGACCTGGCGCCGGGATGGTCTTCCTGACGCTGCGCGACCCCTCCCGCGAGGTCTCGCTGAGCGTCACCTGCTTCCGGCAGGTGTACGAGCAGGTCAAGGACGTCATCAGCGAGGGCACGCGCGTGGTCGTGCACGCGAAGCCGGAGTGGTACGAGAAGACGGGCCGGCTCTCGCTGCGCGCCGCCGAGATCCGCCCGGTGGGGGTGGGCGAGCTGCTGGCCCGTCTGGAGCGGCTGCGCAAGGCGCTGGCGGCCGAGGGGCTGTTCGCCGCCGAGCGCAAGAAGCGGCTGCCGTTCCTGCCGCGCCGCATAGGGCTGATCACGGGCCGCGCCTCGGACGCGGAGCGGGATGTGCTGCACACCGCGCGGGAGCGCTGGCCCGCCGTCCGCTTCGAGGTGCGCAACACCGCCGTGCAGGGGGCGTACGCGGTCTCGCAGGTCATCGAGGCGCTCCAGGAGCTGGACGCGCGCGACGACGTGGACGTGATCATCGTGACGCGCGGCGGCGGCGGGATGGAGGACCTGCTGCCGTTCTCGGACGAGCGCCTGGTGCGGGCCGTCGCCGCGGCGCGCACGCCCGTGGTCTCCGCGATCGGGCACGAGGCGGACGCGCCGCTGCTGGACCTGGTCGCCGACGTGCGCTCGCGCACCCCCACGCACGCCGCGAAGGACACGGTGCCGGACGTGGGCGAGGAGCACGAGCGCGTGCGCGGGCTGCGCGAGCGCGCCTGGCGGGTGATCAAAGGCAGGCTGGATCGCGAGGAGCGGGGCCTGGCGGACGTGATGAGCAGACCGGCGATGGCCGACCCGTACGCCATGGTGGAGGACCGCGCGGAGAACGTCTCCGCGCTGCTCGACCGCTCCCGCCGGGTGCTGGACCACCGGCTGGCGCGGGCCGAGGACGCGCTGGCGCACACCCACGCGCGGGTCGTCGCGCTGTCTCCGGCCGCGACGCTCCAGCGGGGCTACGCCGTTCTCCAGCGCGAGGACGGCCACGTCGTCAGGGACGCCGAGGGGGTCGCCGAGGGCGACAAACTGCGGGCGCGGGTGGCCGAGGGAGAGTTCGGCGTCACTGTCACACCGCGCGCATAGGCTGGTCGCATGACGACGGAAACGGAAGGCCGGGCGGCAGCGGACTCCCCCTCGGCGGCTGCCGCCGAGCGGGACGCGCTCAGCTATGAGCAGGCGCGGGCCGAGCTGGTCGAGGTCGTGCAGCGCCTGGAGTCGGGCGGCTCCACGCTGGAGGAGTCGCTGGAGCTGTGGGAGCGCGGCGAGGAGCTGGCCGGCATCTGCCGCGAATGGCTGGAGGGGGCGCGGGCCCGCCTGGACGCGGTGCTGGAGGAGGAAGCGGAAGAGGACGAGGGCGAGGACGACGAGGCGCCGGGGGCGGACGGACCCGTCTGACGAAGCCGGCCAGGGGACGGCGAGCCCGGACGCTCACGCCGCCCTCGCGCCGCCGGGCAGCCGGGCAGCCGGGCAGCCGGGCAGCCGCAAGTGGGACGTAGGCCACTGACCGATCTGATTCAACGTTGAACAAGTGCTCCGTACACTTGTCTGTGCACCCCGATCGTCGTCAGAAAAGGCAAGGCACCGCTCTATGACACTCGTCCTCGACCCCGCAGCCCAGGATCTCCTCTTCCGTGAGGCCCACACGGCCAAAACGTTCACCGAAGAGCCGGTCACCGAGGAGCAGGTCCAGGCGATCTACGATCTCGTGAAGTACGGCCCCACGGCCTTCAACCAGTCGCCGCTGCGCGTCACGCTGCTGCGCACCGCCGAGGGCCGGGAGCGGCTGCTCGCGCACATGGCCGAGGGCAACCGCCCCAAGACCAGCGCGGCCCCGCTCACCGCCGTCCTCTCCTACGACCTGGACTTCCACGAGCGGCTGCCCGAGCTGTTCCCCCACGCCCCGCACATCAAGGACGCCTTCTTCTCCGAGGAGCCCGTCCGCGAATCGGCGGCCAGCTTCAACGCCGCGCTCCAGGCCGGCTACTTCCTCCTCGGCGTGCGCGCCGCCGGCCTGGCCGCCGGGCCGATGACCGGCTTCGACCCCGGGGGCCTCGACAAGGAGTTCTTCGGCGACGGACGCCAGCGCGCGCTGATGGTCGTCAACATCGGCAAGCCGGGTCCCGACGCCTTCTCGCCGCGCTCGCCGCGCCTGGCCTACGACGACGTGGTCACCGTCCTTTGACGGTCGCACCCCGACGCCCCTCCCGGAGCCGACGGCTCCGGGAGCAGACCGCCCCCCGCGCGAATCCCCCCTCGCGCGGGGGGCTTCCCCTTTTGCGGCCCTTTTCAGGTCTTTTCCGGCGATCCGGCGATCGGCTTCCAGCGATCCGGCGATCGGCGCCCGGAGGCTATCCGGCGTCCGGAGAGGCGCTGGGGCTGGGGCGCGAACTCGGGCCGGCGCCGGGGGCGGTGCTGCTGCCGGTCTTCTCGCTCTTGGCCTGGAGCGCACCGGCGAGTTCGCCGAGCTGCTTGAAGGTCGCGGTCCCGGTGACCACGGTGACCGACTTGCCGTCGGCGGCGTTCCGTACGAGGGCGTCGTACTTCTCGCCCTGGTACCGCGTCCACTTCTCGCCGTCCACGCGCTGCGTCTTCGCGGTCTTCTCCGCGCCCTGGGTGACGTCCCTGATGAACCTCTCGGGGCGGCGCTGGTCGCTCTGCTCGACGGCGGCGTACTCGTCGTCCGGCGTCACGAAGCCCAGGTGCCAGGCGGCGCCCTTGGTGCCGTCGGCGGTGTAGCGGACGGAAGTCGCGCGCCAGTTCTCGGACAGCCCCTCGGGTGCGGCCACCGGATACGGCGCCGCGCGCCGTGCCGAGCTCAGCTCCATCCCGTAGCTCACGGGCTTGACCGGGTCCTGCTTGTCGTCGTGCGGAACGAACAGGTAGATCACGTACGCGGCGAGGAGGATCACCGCCAGCGAGATCACCATGTCGCGCACGGCCTGCGCGCCGCGCTTCTTGTCTGCTGCCACGCCCCCATCGTCCCTTATGCCGGTCGGCGCCCCGCGCGAGGGGCCACCTCCGGGGCGGGCGGCGATCCGGCTCGCGCGGGGACGGCATTCTGCTCATACGTGGGCACCCCTGCTCACTCTGCCCCCGCCCGGTAGAGTCAAAGGCACCCTCAGCTGCCCCGCACGGCCGCCAGTCGCCGTACAGAAAGGTGTGTTCCGATGACCGAACACCACCATCTTCCGTCTCCGCTCGAAGTCAGCCCGGAGGCACCCGACCGCAACCTCGCGCTGGAGCTCGTCCGGGTCACCGAGGCCGGGGCCATGGCGTCGGGCCGCTGGGTGGGGAAGGGCGACAAGAACGGCGCGGACGGTGCCGCGGTCCGGGCCATGCGCACGCTGGTCTCGACCGTGTCCATGAACGGTGTCGTGGTGATCGGCGAGGGCGAGAAGGACGAGGCCCCGATGCTCTTCAACGGAGAGCGGGTCGGGGACGGGACGGGGGCCGAGTGCGATGTCGCCGTCGACCCGGTGGACGGCACCACCCTCACCGCCAAGGGCATGGGCAACGCCGTCTCCGTGCTGGCGGTCGCCGAGCGGGGCACGATGTTCGACCCGAGCGCCGTCTTCTACATGGACAAGCTCGTGACCGGCCCGGAGGCGGCGGAGTTCGTGGACATCACGGCACCGCCGGGTGTCAACATCCGCCGGATCGCCAAGGCCAAGGGCTGCGGCGTCGAGGACGTCACGGTCGTCGTGCTCGACCGGCCGCGCCACGAGGGGCTGGTGAAGGAGGTCCGGGAGGCGGGCGCGCGGATCAAGTTCATCGCGGACGGCGATGTCGCGGGCGCCGTGATGACGGTCCGCGAGGAGACCGGCGTCGACCTGCTGCTGGGCGTCGGCGGTACCCCGGAGGGCATCATCGCGGCCTGCGCGATCAAGTGCCTCGGCGGGACCATACAGGGCAAGCTGTGGCCCAAGGACGAGGCCGAGCGGCAGCGGGCGCTGGACGCGGGCCACGACCTGGACCGGGTGCTCCAGACCGAGGACCTGGTCAGCGGCGAGAACGTCTTCTTCGTCGCCACCGGCATCACGGACGGCGACCTGCTGCGGGGCGTGCACTACCGCGGCGAGCGCGCCTACACCCAGTCGCTGGTGATGCGGTCCAGGTCGGGGACGATCCGCCAGATCGAGTCCGTCCACCGGCTCTCGAAGCTGCGCGCCTACAGCGCCGTCGACTTCGACCGCGCGCGCTGATTCCCTGACATCCCCGGACGGGCTCATCCCGATCGGGCCCGTCCGGTCCCGGTCGAGCCCGTCCGGCGTTCGAGCGCCGGCCGCCTCGCCACTGGAACCGGCGGGCGCCGGGGCCGGCGGTTCCGCGGACGGGGTGCCGCCGTGCGCCTGCCGCCAGGTCACCAGGGCGAGGGCCGGCGTGCCGAGCTGAGCGGTGGCGTCGACGGCGAACTGGATCACCTCGAAGACGCCGCCCATCTCCTCGTCACCCGGTGGCGGCGCCGGCGCGAGCGCGATCCCCGAGCGCCGCAGCGCGCCCTCCCGGCGCAGCAGCCAGCGGTGCAGGGACCGCCCGTCTCCGGGCCGCTCACCGCTCCGCGAACCGAGAGTTGGACGTCCGTCACACACCCCGTAAAACGACGGAGGGAACTTCCGGCACCTCTCCAACTCACCACGAGGCGCCGGGAGTGCCGCCTCCCGCCGTACGGTATGCGGCGCGGGTGGTCTCAGGAAGACAGAGGCTGGGGGTGTCGTTTGGATCACCCCGGGTCCGGGGTGATCCAAACGGCACCCCCTAGGCGATGCGGGGGACCTCCGCGGGCGCCGGGGGCCCGGTGGGCCGGCGGCGGCGGGAGAGGACGACGCGGCGCTCGGCGGCGGTGAGGCCGCCCCAGACGCCGTACGGCTCGGGCATCAGCAGCGCGTGTTCACGGCACTCGACGAGCACGGGACAGCGTGCGCAGACCCGCTTGGCCGCCTGCTCCCGGGAAAGCCGCGCGGCCGTGGGCTCCTTGGAGGGGGCGAAGAAGAGGCCGGCCTCGTCGCGGCGGCAGACAGCGTCCGCATGCCAGGGCCCCGCGTCATCATCACGCTCGGGTGTTCGCTGTGCGGGGATGGTGGCGGCTGCCTGCAGGGACTGATGCGGCGGTTGCAGCACGGTCTGCTCCTGACGAGACGACGAGGATTCCCCTTCATCCGTCTAGCTGCGCACGGCAGTTCGCGAGGCAGCCGTACGAGAGACGATGCCCGAGCCCTACCCGCTGTACGCGCCGGTATGCATTGCGTGGCGCCCCTCGCGCGCCGCTGCCGCGCTCCCGCACGCCGTTGCCCCGCGCCCGGCGCCCCCGCTCACAACTGCTTACGGAAGCGCTCCCGCAGGTTCTCGATGACCTTGCCGCGCTTGGGCTTGGCGTCCACACCGCCGAAGACCGCCGCGCCCTCCACCAGCACGACGGGGGCGTCCGGATCCGGGGAGTCGGTGACCTGGACGTCGAAGCCGCCGAAGATCCCGGCGCCCTTCTGCTGGAGCGTCACGTTCTCCGGCACCCGGATCTCGATTCCTCCGAAGATCGCCGTGGCGTTGATCTGCACGTGCTGGTGCTCGAACAGCGCCTCGGTCAGGTCGATCACGATGCCGCCGAAACAGGCGAACGCGTTGATCTTGCGCGGCACCCGCCAGCGGCCCTTGCGCTCGGTGCCGCTGAAGATCGCGACCAGGTTCTCCTTGGGGCCGTAGCCGGGCACCGGCGGGCCCGAGGTGTGCGCCGCCGAGAAGGTGGCGAACCCCGAGGAGTAGGAGCCCGAAGCCACGCCGCGCTCACGCGCGCCGTATCCGTATTCGCCGGACGCCTCCCGGCGGCCCGCCGGGAGGTCGCGGACGATCGGCTCCAGCTCGCCCACGGTCTTGGCCGCGTAGACGGCCTCGACCCGCTCGCTGTGCTCCTCCGCGTCCAGCCTGCCCTCGGCGAGGGCCTCGCGCAGGATGTCGGCCACCCGGTCGCGGTCGGCGTCCGAGGCGCGGACCTCGGCCTCGGCCACGGGGGCCGGGGCGGGGGCAGGGGCTGGGGACCGCTCGGCGGTGGGCTGCTTTTCGAGCGAGGTGCGCGGAGAGTCTTCAGTCACGGGGGCAGCGTACCCAAACGCGATAGATCGCGACTACCCCCACAACGTCGCCTTGCCGGGGCGCTCTACCCTGTGAGACGCGCGCTCCCATCGCCGAGGGCCGTAAGTGTGAGAGGAAGAGTCCCCGTATGTCTGCCAGCGACCGCCCCGCCAGCCCGGAGTTCTCCTACACGGATCTGCTCCCCACCGGCGAGGACCCCACGCCGTACCGCCTGATCACCAGCGAGGGCGTGAGCACCACCGAGGTGGACGGTCGCACCTTCCTCAAGGTCGAGCCGGAGGCGCTGCGCGCACTGGCGGCCGAGGCCGTGCACGACATCCAGCACTACCTTCGCCCCGAGCACCTCGCGCAGCTGCGCCGCATCCTCGACGACCCGGAGGCCAGTGCCAACGACCGCTTCGTGGCGCTCGACCTGCTCAAGAACGCCAACATCGCCGCGGCGGGCGTGCTGCCCATGTGCCAGGACACCGGCACCGCGATCGTGATGGGCAAGCGCGGCCAGCAGGTGCTGACGGCCGGCGGCGACGAGGCGGCGCTCTCGCGCGGCATCCACGACGCCTACACACAGCTCAATCTGCGCTACTCGCAGATGGCGCCGCTGACCATGTGGGAGGAGAAGAACACCGGCACCAACCTCCCGGCCCAGATCGAGCTGTACGCCACCGACGGTGACGCCTACAAGTTCCTGTTCATGGCCAAGGGCGGCGGCAGCGCCAACAAGTCCTTCCTCTACCAGGAGACGAAGGCGGTGCTGAACGAGGCGTCGATGATGAAGTTCCTGGAGCAGAAGATCCGTTCGCTGGGCACGGCCGCCTGTCCGCCGTACCACCTGGCGATCGTCGTCGGCGGCACCAGCGCGGAGTACGCGCTCAAGACCGCGAAGTACGCCTCGGCGCACTACCTCGACGAGCTGCCCGCCGAGGGCTCCGCGTCCGGGCACGGCTTCCGGGACAAGGAGCTGGAGGACAAGGTCTTCGAGCTGACCCAGAAGATCGGCATCGGGGCGCAGTTCGGCGGCAAGTACTTCTGCCACGACGTGCGCGTGGTGCGGCTGCCCCGGCACGGCGCGTCCTGCCCCGTCGCCATCGCCGTATCCTGCTCGGCCGACCGGCAGGCCAAGGCGAAGATCACCGCCGAGGGCGTCTTCCTGGAGCAGCTGGAGACCGACCCGGCGCGCTTCTTGCCGGAGACGACGGAGGACGCTCTCACCGAGGGCGCGGGCGCCGACCTCGACGCCGTCAGCATCGACCTGGGCCATCCCATGGACGAGATCCTCGCCGAGCTGGGCAAGCACCCGGTCAAGACCCGGCTGTCGCTGACCGGCACGCTCGTCGTCGCGCGGGACATCGCCCACGCGAAGATCAAGGAGCGCCTCGACGCGGGCGAGGAGATGCCGCAGTACCTCAAGGACCACCCCGTCTACTACGCCGGTCCGGCCAAGACCCCCGAGGGCTACGCCTCCGGCTCCTTCGGGCCGACGACAGCGGGCCGTATGGACGCCTACGTCGAGCAGTTCCAGGCGGCCGGCGGCTCCAAGGTGATGCTCGCCAAGGGCAACCGCAGCAAGCAGGTCACCGACGCGTGCGCCTCGCACGGCGGCTTCTACCTCGGCTCCATCGGCGGCCCGGCCGCGCGCCTGGCCCAGGACTGCATCAAGAAGGTGGAGGTCCTGGAGTACGAGGAGCTGGGCATGGAGGCGGTCTGGCGCATCGAGGTCGAGGACTTCCCCGCCTTCATCGTCGTCGATGACAAGGGCAACGATTTCTTCAGCCCGGAGGAGCCCTCTCAGGCGACGTTCACCAACATCCCCGTACGTCAGGCCAACTGACCGCCTGAACGCCCCCGGAGAGGCCCTCGGCCTCGCTCGTGCATGCATGAGGGCCCGTCAGCTTGCTGACGGGCCCTGCCTGTTCCTGTTCGTCGAGAGCGGAGCCTGTTCGTCGAGGACGGAGTTCTCCGCGAGATCGTGTTACGCGCTCTTATGGGCCTTGTAGAAGCGGCCCACCGGCGGAAGCCAGACCATGACGAGCGCGGCGATGCCGAATATGACGGCCCCGAAGCTGGTCAGGAACAGGCTGTTCGGAGGCTCGTCGCCCATGATCAACGTGTGCGGCAGGATGAACTGGATCGCCGCCACGATGGTGATCAGCACCCGCGCCCAGCGCGCGCCCTTCCGCAGGACGAAGATGGCGAACAGCAGCAGACACAGCCCCATGAAGACGGCCATGCCCGCCCGGATCTCCAGCGTCCCCTGGAAATCGCTCACCGCCTCGGTCCACAGGGACCCGGACATGTCCTTGATGTCCGAGGCGCTCATCCCGGAAGGCAGCCCGACGGCTTCGGGGTTGTTTTCCATGGCCTGACGCAAATAATCGTCAGTGAATTCCTTGCCGCCCGCGTAGACAATGAATGCCCCGATGAGCGAGAAAACGGCCGACAGTGCGGTGATGACCGTCACCACGACCACGAAGGCCGGACGTCTCGGCGGGGCGGACCGCGCGCGCCGCGAGTGAGGGGGCGCCTGTGGCCCGCCCTGCGGATGGGGGTAAGCCTGCGGTCCGCCCTGCTGGTCGGGGTACATCTGCGGCCCGCCCTGCGGGTTGGGATACGCCTGCGGCCCGGATTGCGGGTAGCTCACGTGGGGTTGCTCCTTGGAGCCTGAAAAGACTCGGTCGACTCAATATCGTCGCGATCTTTCCATCAGCACCAGGGTGGCGGCCAGCCTTTCGGTGAATAAATCTCCAGAATATTTCCGGTGTTCTGCCGGACAGTTCTGCCCCCGCTACGCATTCGCCGAACCGAAAGAAGAAGTCGCCGTCGCATCCCCTCAAAACCTCCGGCCGGGCCCCGCACGCCAGGGTCACCGGCGGGGTTCCGGGGCTAGGATCCTGCCTCTGACGGGTCGTGGGACGCGTGGGGGTGACCGGTGGACGGGGGCGGGACGCGTGGCTCTCCCCGTTGGGAGAACCGGATCACCGGAGGCACGTTCGGCACCGTCGTACAGGCGGAACGCGTCGACGCCGTCCACATCCACGTGCACGAGGAAGCGGCCGAGCTTCCCCAGCCGGCCTCCCGTCTCTTCGCGCTCGCGGGGCTGTTGGCCTGCTTCGGCGCCGTGCTGTGGGCCGTCCCGCCCGCGCCGTTGGGCGGAGCTGCCCTCGGCGAGCGGCTGCCGGGGCTGGCCGTGCTGGGGGCGGCGGTGCTGGCGGGCTCGGCCGGCGTGGGCCGCGTGCTGGAGCGGCGGCGCGGCGCCCGCCCTCGCGCGCCACTGCCCGCGCACCGCCTCGACCGGGCGGCCGAGGGGCTGGCCGCGGCGCTGGCCCGGCAGTACGGCAAGGAGGACCAGCTCGCCCTCTCGCCGGTGAGCACCCCCACCCCCATCCCCGTACGCTGGCAGGCCGCCGACCCGCTGGTCGCGGACCACGAGCCGAACGTGCTCGGCCACCCGGCGGGGGGTCACCCGGCGGGCGGCAGCCACCCGGCCGTTGACGGCCACCCCGCTGACGGCGGCCACCCGCCCGACGGCAGACACCCGGCGAACAGCGGTGATTCGTCCGGATCGCTGGACGCGGAGGGCGAGTTCGCCGGGACCGCCGCGTTCTTCGCCTCGCTTCCCCGGCAGCGGCTGGTCCTCCTGGGCGCGCCCGGCGCGGGGAAGACCGTCCTCGCCTACCGGCTGGCGCGCACCCTCCTGGAGGCGCGCGGCCCCGCCTCCGCCGCGCCCGTTCCCGTCGTACTGCCGCTGGCCTCGTGGAATCCGGGCGGGGACCAGGGGCTGTGGCAGTGGGCGGCCGAGCGGCTGTGCGCCGAGCACCCCGTGCCGCTGCCCACGCCCAAGGCCGCGCTCGACCTGATCGAGTCCGGCCGGGTGCTGCCCGTGCTCGACGGCTTCGACGAGCTCCCCCACTCCGCGCAGGCGGGCGCGCTCCGGCAGTTGCGCGCGAGCCTCGCCGAGCACGCGCGCTGCGTCCTCACCAGCCGTTCCGCCGAGTACACCCAGGCCGTGGACGGCGCCACGCTCCCGCTGCCCGGTGCCGTGGCCATCGAGCTGTGCCCGCTGACCACGGACGACCTGTGGCGCTATCTGCCCCGTACCAGCCGTCGCACCAGCCGCAGCGACCCCACACACACCAAGTGGTCCCCGGTGCTGGAGCGGCTGGCCGACCCCGATGACACGGCACGTGAGACACGGGTGCTGCGCCGGGTGCTCAGCACCCCGCTGATGGTCGCGCTCGCCCGCGTCGCCTACAGCGAGACGGACGCCGACCCCGCCGAACTGTTCGGCGCCGGGCGCTTCACCACCCGGCAGGCCATCGAATGCGACATGGGACTGGAGGAACCCGACACCGTGATCGCCTACGAGTGCGAGAACGTGACCGGCGGGGACCTCACCAGGCTCCGGCAGAGCGACCCCACCCTCGCGGCGGGCCCCCGGCTGCGCCTGCACGCCGCCCAGTTGGACTGTGGGCGCACGTGCTCCCCGGGAGAGACCCGCGCCTTCCTGGAGAGCCGCCCCGGCCCTTCCCGCCTGCCGTGGCGCGAGGACGACGGCGACGAGGCGTTCTACGCGGTGCGGCGCACGGGCGGGACGTACGAGCTGTCCCTGTGGGGCCGGTTCCGCACCGTCTCCGGAGGGACCAGCCAGCTGTGGGTGAGCGCACGCGTGGCCCCCCGGAACGCCGCGCTTGCCCAGAAGATCGTCAACAGCGCGTACACGCAGATCGGCGGCGAGTGACCCGGCGCACCACGGCCCTGCCGGGAATGCGGTGCCGGGTGCGGGACGCTGGTGGCCTAGGAGGTGCACCCCATGAACGACAGCACTGAGTACAGGACCGAGCACGACTCGATGGGCGAGGTACGGGTGCCCGCGCACGCCAAGTGGCGGGCGCAGACCCAGCGTGCCGTGGAGAACTTCCCCATCAGCGGCCAGCGTCTGGAGCGCGCGCACATCGAGGCGCTGGCCCGTATCAAGGCGGCGGCGGCCGTGGTCAACGGGCGCCTGGGGGTGCTCGACGGACCGCGCGCCGAGGCCGTGCGCGAGGCGGCCGAGGAGGTCGCGCGCGGGGACTGGGACGAGCACTTCCCCGTCGACGTCTTCCAGACCGGCTCGGGCACCTCCTCGAACATGAACATGAACGAGGTCGTGGCGACGCTGGCGAGCGAACGTCTGGGCGCGGACGGCCCCGATGTGCACCCCAACGACCACGTCAACGCCAGCCAGTCCTCCAACGACGTCTTCCCCTCCTCCATCCACATCGCCGCGACGGCCGCCGTCACCGCCGATCTGATCCCGGCACTCCAGCGGCTGGCCGGGTCGCTGGAGGCCAAGGCGGAGGAGTTCGCCGAGGTGGTCAAGTCGGGGCGCACCCACCTGATGGACGCGACGCCGGTCACGCTCGGCCAGGAGTTCGGCGGCTACGCGGCACAGGTCCGGCACGGCGTGGAGCGGCTGCGCGCCTCGCTGCCCCGGCTGGCCGAACTCCCGCTGGGCGGCACGGCCGTAGGCACCGGAATCAACACCCCGCCCGGATTCTCGGCCGACGTCATCGCGGAGGTGGCCCGCGCCACCGGGCTGCCGCTGACCGAGGCGCGCGACCACTTCGAGGCGCAGGGCGCCCGCGACGGCCTGGTGGAGACCTCGGGCCAGCTCAGGACCATCGGGGTGAGCCTCACCAAGATCTCCAACGACCTGCGCTGGATGGCCTCCGGGCCGCGCACGGGGCTGGCCGAGATCGCCCTGCCCGACCTCCAGCCGGGCTCCTCGATCATGCCGGGGAAGGTCAACCCCGTGATCCCGGAGGCCGTCTTGATGGTGGCGGCCCAGGTCACGGGCAACGACGCGACGGTGGCCGCGGCCGGCGCCGCGGGCAACTTCGAGCTGAACGTGATGCTTCCGGTGATCGCCAAGAATGTGCTGGAGTCGGTGCGGCTGCTGGCCAACGCCTCCCGCCTGCTGGCCGAGCGCACCGTGGACGGGATCACCGCGAACGCGGAGCGCGCCCGGGAGTTCGCCGAGTCCTCCCCCTCCGTCGTCACTCCGCTCAACAAGTACATCGGCTACGAGAACGCGGCGGCCGTCGTCAAGAAGGCCATCGCCGAACGCCTCACCATCCGGGAGGCCGTGCTGGGAAGCGGCTACGTCGAGCGGGGCGAGCTGACGCTCCAGCAGTTGGACGAGGCCCTGGACGTCCTGCGGATGACGCACCCCTGATGAGGGCTCCTTCGGGGGACTGCGGGCCGGCTCACGGCGGAGGGACGGGGTGGGCGCCTAAGATCCGCTCATGACAGCGGAACCCACCGCGCCCCCGGCGCACTGGCCCACGGGAGCCCACATCCTGTGGCGCTACCGCGCCAACGGCGCCGCCCATCCCCATATCTGCCGTCCCGTCACCGTCGTGTGCGACACCCCGGAGCTGCTGGCGGTCTGGATGGCACCGGGCACGGTCTGCGTCAGACCGGAGCTGGCCGACGGCACGCCCGTCCACAGCGAGCCGCTCGCCACCCGCTACACCAAGCCGCGCAGGCACGCGCTCGGCCGGTGGACCGGCATGGGCGTGCTCAAGCTGGCACAGCCCGCGGAGCCCTGGTCGGTGTGGCTGTTCTGGGACCGGGGCTGGCGGTTCAAGAACTTCTACGTGAATCTGGAGGAACCCCGCCTGCGCTGGCCGGGCGGGGTGGACTCGGAGGACCACTTCCTCGACATCGAGGTGTATCCGGACAGGCGCTGGGCATGGCGGGACGAGGACGAGTTCGCCGAGGCCCAGCGCGTGGGCCTGATGGACGCCGCGCAGGCCGAACGGGTCCGCGAGGCCGGCGGGCGCGCCGTGGCGGCGATCCGTTCGTGGGGGCCGCCGTTCGCGGACGGCTGGGAGCGCTGGCGCCCCGACCCGGCGTGGCCGGTGCCCGAACTGCCGGACGACTGGGACAGGCCACCGTTCAACACGTGCCTGCACCGGCCTCCCGGTGCCCCTTGATACGCCCCCATACTGCAAACGTAGGATCAACGTCCGTAAACATACTGCTGCACAACTCCCCTCACCCCCCGGGGATTTGCCCGGCAGCCAGGAAGGAGCCAGCCGTGAGCAGCTCTGCCGGATACGGGGAGGGCGGGACATCCGGGGCATGCGGGGCCTACGCGGGTTTCGACCGCTCGACGATCGACAGGTCCGGTCAGTCCGAAGCGTTCGACGCCATCGGGGACCGCTACGACGAGGCGTTTCCGCACAAGGAGGGCCAGGTCGCGGCTGCCGCCTGGCTCGGCGGCCAACTGTCCGCCGGATCCCGGGTGCTCGACGTAGGCTGCGGTACGGGGCTGCCGACCGCGCGCCAGCTGACGGATGACGGGCACCGGGTCGTCGGCATCGACCTGTCCCCCGCCATGCTGAAACTGTGCCGCGACAACGTCCCGGAGGGCGAGTGCCACCGGCTGGACCTGGCCGACCTCGAATCGGCCGGACTGGGCCCGTTCGACGGCGCCGTGGCCTTCTTCTCGCTGCTGATGCTGCCGCGCACGGAGATCCCCTGCGCACTCAAGATGCTGCACGGACAGATCCGGGGGGAGGGCCCTTTGGTCCTGGGGATGGTGGAAGCGGACGTGAACGATTTCTCCATTCCGTTCTTGGGCAACACGATCCGGGTATCCGGCTATCTGCGGGACGATTTGCGACGCGTGGTCCAGGACGCGGGATTCGAGGTCGTCGGAGAGGACGCGTACGCGTACGCTCCTGCCAGCACGGACGTACCCCCCGAGATCCAGCTCTTCCTACAGTGCCGACGACGCCCCTCGACCACGAGCACCTAGCGCAGGGCGCGCGCCTACGCGCAGCCCCGGATGGATGGAAACCGAACGCGTGACGGAGCACGAAAAAACTGCGGCGAGCAGCACCACCGAGCCGACGCAGTCCGCATCCGCGGGGAACGCCCGCGGCGGCCCCGAGGACGGCATGCCGTCCTCCCGGGGCCGCGACGCGATCCCCGCCCCCCGTCCACCGCGACCCGCGGCCGAGGCGGCGGCCCGGCGCAGGCCGGCGCCCGGAGCGTCGGGGGCCGTTGATACCCCGGACACGTCCGGCGCGAGCGGCCCCGGCGGGCCACGCGCGGCGGGCCGGCGGGCCGCGGCCGGCGGATCCGGCGGTCCGGCGGGGGCGAGCGGTAGGAGTGGTGCAAGCGGTGCTTCAGGGGCGGCGGATACCGAGGCCCCCGGGACAGGCGGTGTCGGCGGAGTGAACAGCACGGACGAAACAGGACCGGAACGCGCCCACCCGGGCGAAGGCGAGCGGGGGCGCCACCCCGACGGCTCCCCGGCCCCGGCCGGGCAGAACGCCGTGCCGGAGAGCGAGCCGGCCGGCGGGCACCCGCACGAGGAACCCCACGTCGAACCGGCCCCCGGCTCTTCGCCGGTGGCCTCAACCCCCGTGTCCGTTCCCGCACCGGCGGCGCCCCCCGGCAGCAGCGAGCGCTCCGAACGGGAGCGCAGGGGCGGCGACCGGCTGCGCTTCGTGGGCGCGGCAACGCGCCGCGTGGCACGCGGTGTCGACCTGGACGAGACGGTGCTCGGGCTGTGCCGCGCCAGCGTGCCCGCCTACTCGGACGCCATCCTCGTCTATCTGCGCGACCCGCTGCCGGTCGGCGACGAGCGGCCCACCGGGCCCATGGTCCTCCGGCTGCGGCGCAGTGACCGTATTCCCGACGACCCGCTGGCCGCACAGGCGTTGCAAGCCGCCCAGAACGCACAGCACCCCAGCCTGTCCGACGCGGGTGTCCCGCTCGGCACCGTGCCCGCGCTGCCGCTGGTCGGGCGGCCGGGGCCGACGGACGCTCCCGGCACCGGTGACCCGGCCACGGCGGGCCCGGGTGCGGGCACCACCGCCGCTGAGCTGGCCGAGGTGCGCCCCGGCGGCCCGCTCGCCGAAGTACTGCGCGGCGTACGCCCGGTGTTCACCGACTCCCCGTCGGCCAGCGCCGCGCTGCCCGAACTCCTCGGCCCCGGCCGGGATGTGCCGCCCGGTCACCGGGCCATCCTCGCGCCGCTGCGCGGGCGCCGCCGGGTGATCGGCGCCGCCGTCTTCCTGCGCCGTCCCGACCGTCCGGCCTTCGAGCCCGACGACCTGCTCATCGCGGCGCAGCTGGCCACCCACACCGCGCTCGGCGTCGACAAGGCGGTGCTCTACGGGCGCGAGGCGTACATCGCCGACGAGTTGCAGCGCACGATGCTCCCCGACGAGCTGCCGCAGCCCACCGGGGTCCAGCTCGCCAGCCGCTATCTGCCGGCCGCCGAGACCGCGCGCGTGGGCGGCGACTGGTACGACGCGATCCCGCTGCCCGGCAGCCGGGTCGCGCTGGTCGTCGGCGATGTGATGGGCCACTCCATGACCTCCGCCGCGATCATGGGACAGCTCCGCACGACGGCCCAGACGCTGGCCGGGCTCGACCTGCCGCCCCAAGAGGTGCTGCACCATCTGGACGAGCAGGCCCAGCGGCTCGGCAGCGACCGCATGGCCACCTGCCTCTACGCCGTCTACGACCCGGTGGCGCACCGCATCGTCGTCGCCAACGCGGGCCATCCGCCGCCCGTCATGCTCCACCGCAGCGGGCGCGCCGAGGTGCTGCGGATACCGGCAGGCGCCCCGATCGGCGTCGGCGGCGTCGACTTCGAGGCCGTCGAGCTGGACGCGCCGGCCGGTGCGACGCTGCTCCTCTACACCGACGGCCTGGTGGAGTCCCGCCAGCGCGACGTGTGGACCGGCATCGAGCACCTGCGCGAGAAGCTGGCGGCGACAGCGCGGCTCACCCGCCCCGGCGCGGCGGCACCGCTGGAGCCGCTGTGCGACGAGGTCCTGGACATCCTGGGCCCCGGCGACCGGGACGACGACATCGCGCTGCTGGCGGCGCGGTTCGACGGGATCGCGCCGAGCGATGTGGCGTACTGGTTCCTGGATCCGCGCGCGCAGACCGCCGGGCAGGCCCGTCGGCTGGCGCGGCGCGCCCTGGCCCGCTGGGGCCTGGAGGAGCTGACCGAGCCGGTCGAGCTGCTGGTCAGCGAGGTCGTCACCAACGCCGTGCGGTACGCGGAACGCCCCATCACGCTGCGGCTGTTGCGGACCGACACGCTGCGGTGCGAGGTCGGCGACGATGTGCCGCAGCTGCCGCGGCTGCGGCAGGCGCGGGCGACGGACGAGGGCGGGCGCGGCCTCTACCTCGTCAACCGCCTCGCCCGCCGCTGGGGCGCGACCCGTCTGTCGACGGGCAAGGTGGTGTGGTTCGAGCTCGCCCTTCCGTAGCGAAGCTTGGGCAGTCCGCGCCCTGGGGGAGCAGACTGCCCAAGCGAAGCGCAAGCGGCAAGCGCGCTGCTACGCGAGCTGCGCCTCCGCGTCGAGAGTGACGCCGACCGCCTGGACGACGGAGGCGATCTTGATCGCCTCCTGAATCGTCTCGCGGTCGACACCGGCCTTGCGCAGCACCTGCTCGTGCGAGTCGAGGCACTGCCCGCAGCCGTTGATCGCGGAGACGGCGAGCGACCACAGCTCGAAGTCGGTCTTCTCGACACCGGGGTTGCCGATGACGTTCATCCGCAGCCCCGCACGGAGCGTGCCGTACTCGGGGTCCGACAGCAGGTGCCGGGTGCGGTAGAAGACGTTGTTCATCGCCATGACGGCGGCAGCCGACTTCGCGGCGGTGTACGCCTCCTCGCTCAGGTTCTCCTTGGCCTCCGGCTCCAGCGCGCGCAGCGCGATGCCGGAGCGGGACGCGATGGCGCAGGCCAGCACGGTGCCCCACAGCTGCTGCTTGGGCAGCTCGGAGTTTCCTATGACGGAGCCGAGGTTGAGCTTGAGGTCCTTCGCGTAGTCCGGAAGGGCCTGCTTCAGGTCATCGAGAGCCATGGTTGATCACTCACCGGCCAGCAGCGCGACCGGGTCGAGGGTGTCCTCGCCCTGGGTCCAGTTGCAGGGGCACAGCTCGTCGGTCTGGAGCGCGTCGAGGACCCGGAGGACCTCCTTGGGGTTCCGGCCGACGGAGCCGGCGGTCACCATGGTGAACTGGATCTCGTTGTTCTGGTCCACGATGAAGACGGCGCGCTGCGCGAAGCCGTCCTCGCCCTCGATGCCCAGCTCGCGCATCAGCTCGTGCTTGGAGTCGGCCATCATCGGGAAGGGCAGGCCGGTCAGGTCCGGGTGGTCCTTGCGCCAGGCGTGGTGCACGAACTCGGAGTCGCCGGAGAAGCCGAGGATCTGCGTGTCACGGTCGGCGAACTCCTCGTTCAGCTTGCCGAAGGCCGCGATCTCGGTCGGGCAGACGAACGTGAAGTCCTTGGGCCAAGCGAAGACGACCTTCCACTTGCCCTCGTAGGTCTTGTGGTTGATCTGCTCGAACTCGCTGCCCTTCTCCAGGGAGACGCAGGCGGTCAGATCGAACTCGGGGAACTTGTCACCGACGGTGAGCACGTACACACTCCTTGCACTTGCGGCCAGGATGCCCGGATTGCGCGCATTCCTGGAGGTTGGTCGGCAACCACCTAACCACATGCCGCATTGATCACGGAAATAGCTAAGGTTGGTGCCGTTGATTGGAGTGACTTATCAGTGCCGGTACCCGTCCAGGCCGTTCAGGCCCCCCTCGCCCCCCGCGTCCGTCAGCCCAGCCTTTCCCAGCTCCGCGCCTTCGCCGCCGTCGCCGAGCATCTGCACTTCCGGGAGGCGGCCGGTTCCATAGGCATGAGCCAGCCCGCCCTCTCGGGCGCGGTGGCCGCACTGGAGGAGACTCTGGGGGTGCAGCTGCTGGAGCGGACCACGCGGAAGGTGCTGCTCTCGCCCGCCGGGGAGCGCATGGCCATACGGGCGCGCGCCGTGCTGCGCGCGGTCGGTGAGCTGCTGGAGGAGGCGGAGGCGGCACAGGCACCCTTCACGGGCGTACTGCGGCTGGGAGTGATCCCCACGGTCGCGCCCTACCTGCTGCCGACCGTGCTCGGCCTCGTCCACGAGCGCTACCCCGACCTGGATCTCCAGGTACACGAGGAGCAGACGTCCTCGCTGCTGGAGGGGCTGGGACAGGGCCGGCTGGACCTGCTGCTGTGCGCCGTACCCCTGGGGGCGCCCTGGGTGAGCGAGGTGCCGCTCTTCGACGAGGACTTCATGCTGGTCACGCCGCGTGACCACCCCTGCGCCGGGCGCCGGGACCTGCCGCGCTCCTCGCTGCGCGAGCTGGATCTGCTGCTGCTGGACGAGGGCCACTGTCTGCGCGACCAGGCGCTCGACATCTGCCGGGAGGCCGGTCGCACGGAGGGCGCCACCGTGACGACGAGCGCGGCGGGGCTCTCGACGCTGGTGCAGCTCGTGGCCGGGGGCATGGGCGTGACGCTGCTGCCGCGCACCGCCGTACGCGTGGAGGCCGGGCACAACGAGGCCCTGCGCACGGCGGACTTCGCCGCTCCGGCCCCCTCGCGGCGGATCGCGCTGGCGATGCGCGAGGGCGCGGCGCGCGAGGAGGAGTTCCGCGCCTTCGGGGACGCGCTGCGGGCCGCGATGCGGACCCTGCCGGTGCGGCCCGCACTCCCCTGACACCCGGGGCCGCCCTGACACCCGGGGCCGCCCTGACACCCGGGGCTCCCCTGACACCCGGGGCCACCTCGACGCCCCGGCGCCCAGCCGCGGGTCACTCCTCGCGCGGCGGGCGGCCTCTGCGGGGATGGGGGCGGGTCTCCCCGGGGAGGCGTCCGGCGGCCTTGAGGGCCTGGCGCAGGACGTAGTCGATCTGCGCGTTGGTGGAACGCAGTTCGTCGGCGGCCCAGCGCGCGAGCGCGTCGTGCATCGCGGGGTCGAGCCGCAACAGCACCTGCTTGCGCTGCCGCCGCTTCGCTCCGGGCGCCTGACCGGCCTCGTCCTCCCCGGGCGCGGCTCCGGCGCCCTGCCCCTCACCCTCGTCGGTCACTGCTCTCCGTCACCGTTCTCCGTCACCGGATGCCTGTCACCGCTCACTGGTAGAGCGAGCCCGTGTTCATCACGGGCTGCGGCGAGCGGTCGCCGCACAGCACGACGAGCAGGTTGCTCACCATGCTGGCCTTGCGCTCCTCGTCCAGCTCCACGAAGTGCTGCGCGGTGATCCGGGCGAGCGCGTCCTCGACCATGCCGCACGCGCCCTCCACGATCAGCTTGCGCGCCGCGACCACGGCGCCCGCCTGCTGTCGCTGGAGCATCGCGGAGGCGATCTCGGGCGCGTACGCGAGGTGCGTGAAGCGGGACTCGACGATGGTGACGCCCGCCGCCCGGACGCGCGCGGTCAGTTCGGCGGCCAGCTTCTCGGTGATCTCCTCGGCGTTGCCGCGCAGCGAGAGGCCCGTCTCCTCGTGGGCGTCGTAGGGGTACTCGATCGCGATGTGGCGGACCGCGGCCTCGGTCTGGGTGGAGACGAACTCGATGTAGTCGTCCACCGAGAAGGTGGCCTGCGCGGTGTCCTCGACCTGCCAGACGATGACCGCCGCCAGCTCGATGGGGTTGCCGTACGCGTCGTTGACCTTGAGAACGGCGGTCTCGTGGTTGCGCACCCGGGTGGAGATCTTGGTACGGCTGGTGAGCGGGTTGACCCAGCGCAGACCGTCGGCGCGGATCGTGCCCGTGTAGCGGCCGAAGAGCTGGACGACTCGGGCCTCCCCCGGGGCGACCATGTTGAGCCCCGCCATGCCGAAGACCGAGCCGATCAGCAGGATGACACCCAGGACGATCAGCACGGCGCCGCCCGCCGCACTGCCGCCGGAGGCGAGCGAACCGCCCCCGACGACGGCGCCGACACCGAGCAGGAAGCCGATCAGGCCCAGCAGCAGCGCGAGGCCGCCGGGGATGCTCTGCGCGGCGGCCTCCCGCACTTCGGGTGCGGGCAGCCGAGGCGCGTCGGCCCGGCCGGTGACCCCCGGGACCTGTGTGTGCGACGAGCCGGAGTCGTTGAGGCTCATGATCACTTCCCCCGTTTCTCTGCGCGTTCTGGCGCGGTCGTCCGTCATTCGTCCCTATCAATGTGCTATCACTTTAACGAGAAAGCGCGGCTCTGGCCAGCTCGGGGCCGGCCGGAGCCGCGAGCGGGCCGGCTCCCGCCGTGGGAAACGGGAGCCGGCCCGGGTCTCGCTCCGCGGCGTACGGGGGCTCGGTCAAGGCGCCCCGTACGGATCGCGTAACGCGCTTCACGTGCGCCGCACGCCATACGGATCACGTCGTACGGATCACGTCGTACGGGTCACTCCGTACGCAGGTTTTCCACCCTCATCAGCCGCCACAGCACCGGCATGCTCAGCAGCGTCACCAGGACGATGAGCGCGCCGCCGACCCCGGCCATCTGCCAGAAGATCAGCCAGTCCGAGACCGGCCTGTCGATCACCTTGAGCAGCGCCCAGCCCAGGCCCAGCCCGCTGACCGAGGCCAGCGCGAGCCCCAGCACCACCGGCACCGCCGACTGCCACAGCACCGAGGCGCTCAGCGTGCTGCGACGGGTCCCGAAGGCCACCAGCACCGCCAACTGCCGCCGGCGCTCCCGCAACTGCTCCAGCTGGGAGATGACCATGCTGGCCGCGATGAGGAGCAGCACCCCCGTGGCAGCGGCGAAGATCCCCTTGCTGAGCTGCACGAACCCCGCGGAGGTCTCCTTCTCCAGCAACGGCTGCGCGCTGGCCGACGGATTCTGGTGGAAGACCGTGGTGCGGATGTTGTCCAGCGCTTCCGAGTCGCCCTTCTTCGTGTTGGCCCAGGCGTTGTACGAGGCATCCAGCCGGTCGGGGGACAGTGCCGACGGGGTCACCAGGATCCCCGCGACGGGCATCCCCCAGCCCTTGAGCTTGCCCTTGACGGTGGGTGTCCCCGAAGGGATGCGCCAGGTGTCCTCGCCCTTGCCGCCGGGCCCGTGCACGTTCAGCGCGGTTCCGGCGCGCGGCGGGGGCGGCACCGACTCGTCGCCCTTGCTGGGCTTGCCGGGCTCCGCGCGGAAGGCCTGGCCCTCGCGGCAGGAGCTGATGTGGGCGATGTCGCGCAGCGTGGCGCAGTCGCCGACCATCACCTCGGCGTATTCGTCCCCCCCTTTCCCCTTGATCACCTGGGAAGCCGTCAGGGAGCCGGTCGCCGAGGTGACGCCCTCGGTGTTCTTGAGCACCCGCGTCATGCGCTTCGCCTCGGCGAGGGTCGCGTCGCTGTCGGAGACGTTCACCTGCTGCATGCTGGAGCGCTCCTGCTTCGTCCGGTGCGTGGACTCCGCCTCGACGCCCGCGAACAGGAGCTGGAGCGCGATCGCACCGGCCACCGCGATGGTGATCCCGCTGACGGCGCGGGTCGCCGTACCGGTGCTGAGCTGGAGCCGACGGGTCGCCAGCTGCCAGGAGACCGGGCCCCCGCGCATCCGGCCCACCAGCCGCTCCACCATCCAGGGCAGCAGCAGCGAGACCCCGCTCAGCAGCAGCACCACGCCGGCCGAGACCTGGTACTCGTTCACCGAGCCACCGCCCCCGGACAGCGTCCCGGCCAGCGGCAGCAGCAGCGCCAGCCCGAGGAGGGGGACGACCAGCCGCCACCACAGCCGGCGCGGCCGGGTCGCGGCATCCCGCATCACACCGAGCGGCTCGATCGTGACGCCGCGGAGCGCGAACACCGAGACCGCCACCGCGACGACGGGCACCCCGATCACGACCAGCGCGCCCAGCAGCAAGCCCGGCTGCACATCGGTGGGGAAGACACTGAGGTCGAACAGGGTCAGATTCCCGATCAGTTGGCGGCTGAGCGCGAAGAGCGTGCCGCCCAGCACCAGCCCGACCAGGGCCCCGGCCAGCGACTCGCCCGCGGCGATCCGGCGCGTCATCGCGGCATCGGCGCCGACGAGCCGCAGCGCGGCCAGCCGCCGGTCCCGCCGCTCGCCGCCGAAGCGCGCCGCCGTGCCGATGAAGACGGCGACCGGCATCAGCAGTACCGAGCAGGCCACAGCGGCGAGCAGGATCAGCACCGGCTCCACGGAGTCATCGCTCTGGGCCCCGCCGAAGTGCTCCACCCGCTCGACGCCGTCGCCGGGCTTCAGCTTGTCCGCGCCCGCGTAGAAGGTCATGTCGCTGGGACCGAGCAGGCCGTCTTCCCCGATGACGCCGACGGTGCGGAAGTCGAGCCGCTCGCGCAGCCCGGCGCCCTCGTCGGAGGCCAGCAGCTTCTTCAGCGCCGGGGAGACCACCATCTCGCCCGGCTTGGGGATCTCGCCGACACCCGGCGGGGTCACAGGGTGTTCGCCGTCGGCCTGAAGCGTCCTCCCGTAAAGCTCCTTGCCGTGGTACGTCGTGCTGGCGTTCTCCGACAGCAGGGTCTCGTCGGTGGGCTTGGCGTTCCGGGTGGAGCTGACGTTCCCGAGCGAGGATCCGGCGGTCCCGTTGATCTGACGGGCGTCGTTACGGGCCGTCTGCGCGCTCATCATCTGCGGCACCGAGGCCGCCAGCAGCAGCATCGCCACCCCGAGAGCGACCCCTACGGCGGTCAGTACCGTACGGATCCAGCCCTGGGGCCCGGTGAACGCGAACCTGGCGCCCATGCCCAGGTCGCGGGCCCAAATACGGCTCCTCCGCGCGTCGGCCCCTGCCGTCATACGGCGCCCGCCATGGCGCTCATGTCGCGGGCGACGCCGTCGCGGACGATGACCTCGCGGTCGGAGTAGGCCGCCACCCGCGACTCATGGGTCACCAGCACCACCGCCGCGCCCGTCTCACGCGCCGCCTGCGTCAGCAACTCCATGACCCGCTCGCCGTTCAACGAGTCCAGCGCACCGGTCGGTTCGTCCGCGAACACCACCCGGGGCGAAGCGGCCAGCGCACGCGCCACCGCCACCCGCTGCCCCTGACCGCCCGAGACCTGGCCCGGCCGGTGGTGACGCACCTCGTCCACCTCCAGGCGCGCCAGCCACTCCCGCGCCCGCGCCTCCGCCTCCTTCCGCGAAGCTCCCGCCAGCCGCAGCGGCAGCGCCGCGTTCTCCACACACGACAGCTCCGGCACCAGCTGTCCGAACTGGAAGACGAACCCGAAGTCGCCCCGGCGCAGCGCACTGCGCTGCGCGTCCGACATCGCCGAAACCTCCTGCCCCTGATACATCACCCGCCCCTCATCCGGCGGCACGATCCCCGCCAGGCAGTGCAGCAACGTCGACTTGCCCGACCCCGAGGGGCCCATCACCGCGACCACCTCACCCGCGGCGATCGCGAAATCCGCACCGTCCAGCGCGGACGTCGACCCATATGTCTTCCGCAGCCCGTGCGCCGACAACAGCGCACTCCGGCCCTTGTGTCCCGCCTGCGCGGGAGCAGTGTGTGTGGCCGTCATGAGCGCACCTCCAGTGCGAGCTTCTCCATACGCGCGGCAGCCGTCTCCAGCCACCGCAAATCGGCTTCCAGATGAAACAGGGCGTGATCGCAGATCAGCTGATCCGCCAGGTCGCCACCTGTCTTGCGGCGGGTCAGTTCGCGCATCAGGCGCAGATGCTCCGAGCGCTGCGTGTCCAGCAGCGCGGCGCCGTCCCGGTCCGTCAGCAGGGCCAGCACGAGCTTGGTGTAGAGCGTGCTTTGCAGATACGGCTCGGGCTTCTCCGGCGTGGCCAGCCACTGGGCCACATCCGTGATCCCCGCGTCCGTGATCGCGTACCGCTTGCGCTCCGGCCCGCCCCCGGCCTCGACCCCGTCCACTTCTACGAGCCCGTGCTTCAGCAGCCGGGACATCGTGGAATACACCTGCCCGTAGTGCAGCGGCCGGTCCTGACCGAACCTCTCGTCAAACGTCCGTTTGAGGTCGTACCCGTGACGCGGCCCGGTCTCCAGAAGACCCAGCAACGTATGACTGATTGACATGCTCCGCACTCTACATCATGGGTATACACCCCGCGTATACCCGGGGTGCAGAGAGCCCCGCAGGGGCGCGAGGCTCTGACATGTGCGGCTCCGCCGCGTGCGCGCGACCAGCCAAAACGCACGGCGCAGCCTGCAAAGCACGAACAGGGGCAGCCCCCACCCAGCACCAGGAAAGAGGGCAACAGAAAGCGCGCCCTCAGCCTCCGTTGACGTTCGCGGCGATCCGGTCGCCCAGCGCCTTGTCGACGTTGCGCCAGTACTGCACCGCGCGCTCCAGCACCGGCTTGCTCACACCGTCCAGCAGATGGCCCGAGATGTTGCCGACCAGCCGGTCGCGCGCCGCGTCGTCCAGCACCTGCCGCACCATCGTGCCGGGCTGGCTCCAGTCGTCGTCGTCCCGGCGCAGGGTGTAGGCGTGGCGCACCATCTCGCTGTCCTCCACCGTCCAGCCGGTGACCGGCGCGCGGGTGGGGTCGGCGGCGGGGCCGCCGTAGGAGTTGGGCGCGTACGGGCGGGCCACGTTCGGCGACACGTAGCGCATCGGGCCGTCCTTGGCGTACGAGTGCACCGGCGCCTGCGGCCTGTTGGGCGGCAGCTGCGCGTAGTTGGGCCCGATGCGGTAGCGGTGCGTGTCCGGATACGAGAAGAGCCGGCCCAGCAGCATCTTGTCCGGCGAGGGCGCGACGCCGGGCACCAGGTTGGAGGGCTCGAAGGCCGCCTGCTCGATGTGGACGAAGAAATCATCCGGGTTCTTGTTGAGCGTCATCCGGCCGACCTCGATCTCGGGGTAGTCGCCGTGCGGCCACACCTTGGTCAGGTCGAAGGGGTTGAAGCGGTAGTCCGGGGCGTCGTCGAACGGCATGACCTGCACCTTCAGCGTCCAGCTCGGGTGCTCGCCGCGCTCGATGGCCTGCCACAGGTCGCGGCGGTGGCAGTCCGCGTCCGCACCGGCCAGGCGGTCGGCGTCCTCCTGGGTGAGGAAGTCGATGCCCTGGTCGGTGTGGAAGTGGTACTTGATCCAGAACTTCTCGCCGGCCGCGTTGACCCACATGTAGGTGTGCGAGCCGTAGCCGTTCATGTGACGGTAGGAGCGGGGGATGCCGCGGTCGCCCATCAGCCAGGTGACCTGGTGGGCGGACTCGGGCGAGAGCGTCCAGAAGTCCCACTGCATGTCGTGGTCGCGCAGCCCGCTGCCGATCTGCCGCTTCTGGCTGCGGATGAAGTCCTGGAACTTGATGGTGTCGCGGACGAAGAAGACCGGGGTGTTGTTGCCGACCAGGTCGTAGTTGCCGTGCTGGGTGTAGAACTTCAGCGCGAATCCGCGCGGGTCACGCCAGGTGTCGGGGCTGCCCTGCTCACCGGCGACGGTGGAGAAGCGGGCCAGCATCTCCGTGCGCTTCCCCGGCTGGAAGAGGTCGGCGTGGGTGAACTGGCTGACGTCGTTGGTGACCTCGAAGACGCCGTAGGCACCGCTGCCCTTGGCGTGGACGACACGCTCCGGGACCCGCTCGCGGTTGAACTGCGCCATCTTCTCGATGACGTAGTGATCCTGAAGGAGGATCGGACCATCGGCTCCTACGGTGAGCGAGTGCTCGTCGCTCTCGACCGGGATGCCGACGTTGTTGGTGGTGTAGTCGGACATGGAGCGTCCTCCCGTGAACGAGGGTGGTACGGGATCCGGATTCGCCTACCCAGCAAAACTCTCCGACACCGTGTCGGCAACCCTTGGACCGAGTACCGGCCCTGAACCACGTACAGGATTCCGCCCTTGTTTCACCCTCCCGGGTGACGCACACCCCGGACCGAGGACGATGTCCGCACGCCCCCGCTAGGACTACGGTGAACAGCCGTGCGCGACAGGGGAGGACGGCGTATGGAGATCGGTATCCGCACCGGCGGCGCACCGGACGGAGGCGACGGCCCACCCGGCGCGGCCGGCCCGGACGCCCCCTGCGGCCGGGCCCGTCCAGCCGACCCGTACAGCCCGGCCGGCACGTCCGGCCCGTACAGCCCGGCCGACGACGCCGACCGGCTCGCCTCGCTCCACCGGTGGCTGCTGGAGGACGACGGACTGCCGCGCGGCACCTCCGTCACCCTGCGCCCCGCCCACAGCCCCGGGGCCATGGGCGGCGCGTGGGAGGCGGTGAACATCGTCCTCACCCACGCGACGGCCCTGGCCAACCTCGCCCTCGCCGTCGCCACCTGGCGCCGCACCCACGCCGAGCCCCCGGCCGTGCGGATCGAGTCCAGGGGCGTCACCGTCTCCCTCGACGCGGGCCAGGACCACGACGCGGAGACCGTACGGCGACTTCTCGGCGCGCTCGCACCGCCACAGGAGTGACGCGGTGCTGCTGGCCGACCCCGGAGCCTCGCGTGCCGTCCTGATCGGCACCCACACCTTCACGGACCTCGATCCGCTGCCCGCCGTCTCCAACAATCTGCTCCGGCTGCGCGAGACGCTGACCGACCCCGTCCTGTGGGGGCTCCCCGCCGAGCACTGCACCGTGATCGAACAGCCCGGCCATCCGGGCGAGGTCCTGGACGCCGTGCGTACAGCGGCCGAAGCGGCACACGACACGCTGCTGGTCTACTACGCGGGCCACGGCCTGATCGACCACCGCGCCTCCGACCGCGCCGACAAACTGTGCCTCTCGCTGCCGGACTCCCACCCCTCCCAGTTGTACCGCTCCGTCCGCTACCGCGACCTGCGCGGCCTCCTGCTGGACGCCCGCCGGGCGCTGCGCAAGGTCGTCGTGCTGGACTGCTGCTTCAGCGGCCAGGCGGCGATGACCATGGGTCCGGGCGACCTGGCTGACGAGGCGGGCATCCACGGCGTCTACGTGCTGACCTCCGCCGGGGCCAACGCGGAGTCCCTGGCGTTCGCGGGGGCCCGCTACACGGCCTTCACCGGAGAGTTCCTCGCCCTGATCGAAGAGGGCCTCCCGGACGGGCCCGAGCTGCTGACCCTGGATACGCTCTACGACCGCGTCCGCCGCGCCGCCCACCACAAGGGGCTGCCCGAGCCCCGCCGTTCGGCCACGGACACCTCGCACAACCTCGCGCTCGTCCGCAACCGCGCGTACACGGCGCTGCCGCCCGAGGTCGTGCACGAGCGCGAGATCGCCCGGCTGTGGGAGGAGTTGCGGCGGCACTACGACGAGCTGGGGGCCGGCGCGCACCGCGTCGGCGGTGCGAACCTGTCCGGGCCCCGCCTTCCGCTGCCGTCCGCTGCGTGGATCTGGGCCCAGGCGGAACGGCACGCGACCTACGCCCGCACGGCCCGCGCCCTGGAAGCACTGCGCCACCGCCGCGCCGAGGAGCGCCGCCGGACCGAGGAGGAGCGCCGCCGGACCGAGGAAGAGCGCCGCCGGGCCCAGGAGGAGCGCGACCGGGCCGAGGAGGAGCCCTGCCCCGCAGCGGACCAGGTCCGCCGTACCCGCGCGGAACGGACCGAGCCGCAGCAGGAGTTCGCCGATGTGCTGCGGGCCGCGTGGCGGAGCGGCGGCGCGCTGCCCGTGCCCGAGCTGGCACGCCGAATGGGCTGCACCCAGGCCATCGCCGACGACCTCCTGACAGGGCGCAGGTTCCCCACCTGGCATCAGGTGTCCGCCTTCGCCACCGCCTGCGGGGTGGCCCCCAGCAGCTTCGACGGCGCCTGGTCGCAGACCAAGCTGCGGGTCAGGGAGCGGCGCCGCCCCCAGCGCCCCAAGGCTCCCGTCCGGCCGCCGAGCCTGAGCCCGGCGGCCGGGCTGCTCGGTGACGCGCTGCGCAGCGCCTTCCGGCGGCTGGAGCTGACGCCCCTGCGCTTCGCGGAAGAGCGGAATCTGGACCCGGACACGGTCGCGCGGTACGCCGCGGGTGCCGAGCTGCCGCCGTGGCAGTTCGTCCACGACCTCAACGCCGAGGTGCGGGGGCGCAGCCGCTACGGGTTCGACTTCCAGGGGCACACCCTCCCCGAGCTGTACCGCGCCGCCGAGAAGGCTCCCCGCCGCCCGGCGGGACCCGGCGGGCAACCCCGCTGACCCCGCCTGCGTCAGCACCCCCGGAAGACCGGTACCGGCCGGCGATTCTCGGGCGAGTGTGCGGGAAAGGGAGCGATGGGGCAGGCAGCGGACGACCGGCTCGCACTGCTCCGCAGCACCGGGCGCCGGGCCCGCGCCCTGGCCCGGCGCCCGTACTGGGATCCGCCCGACTCCTCCTGGGTCGTGCGCCGCTGGCCCGGACTGACGGCGATGTGCTGCGCGACGCTGTTCTTCTGGCTGTCGCTGACCCCCTCGCTGGTGCCGAGGCCATGGCTCCTCCAGGGGGTGATCGGGGGGATCACCGCGGCGCTGGGCTATGCCATAGGGGCCCTGCTGGAGTGGCTGGCGCGGCTCGCGCTCGGGCCGCTGTGCCGCCGGTACGTGCCCTGGCGCCCCGGCCCACGCTGGCGGGCCCGCGCCTGGCTGGCCTACTACGTGCTCAGCACCGGGCTCACCATCGCCGCGCTGTCGTGGAGCGCGGACGCCCAGCGCGTGCTGCGCGGGCTCCAGGAGCTGCCGGAGACCCTGACGTGGCACTCGATGATGATCACGCTGCTGGCCCTCGCGCTCTGCGGCCTGCTGCTGGCCCTCGCGCGGGCGATACGGCTGGCCACCCGCAAGCTCATCCGGCTGCTGGGCCGCTTCGTGCCGCGTCCGCCGGCCATCGCCATGGGGGTGCTGGTCAGCGCGACGGTCGTGGTCTTCGGCACGCGGGACGTCGTCTTCGACCGGGGGATCATCGACGTCGCGGCGCGCATCGCGGAGAACACCGACAAGGGCACCAAGGACGGCATCATCCAGTCCGGCTCCCGCTATGTCTCCGGCAGCCCCCACTCGCTCGTCGCCTGGGACGATCTGGGCTACGAGGGCCGCAACTTCACCGGCTCCTCGCTCTCCGCGCGCCGGATATCCCAGGTCACCGGCAAGCGCGCGATCCAGCCCGTCCGGGCCTATGTGGGCCAGGAGTCGGCCCCCGACTTCGCCTCGCGCGCCCGCCTGGCGGTGCGCGAGCTGGAGCGCACCGGCGCCTTCGACCGCGAGGTGCTGGCCATCGCGGGCACCACGGGGCGCGGCTGGGTCAACTCCACGGACGCCGAGCCGCTGGAGTACATGTACGGCGGCGACACGGCGATCGTCGCGGTGCAGTATTCGTACCTGCCCAGCTGGGTCTCCTTCCTCGTCGACAAGGAGCAGGCGGGCCGCGCCAACCGCGCGCTGGTCAAGGCGGTGCGCGCCCGCTGGCTGGAGCAGCGTCCCGACAAGCGGCCCGAGCTGGTCGTCTTCGGCGAGAGCCTGGGCGCCTACGGGATCGAGGCCGCGTTCGACGGCCCGGACGATCTGCTGGCGAAGGTGGACGGCGCGCTGCTGGCGGGCCCGCCGAACTTCTCACCCGTGCGCCGGGAGCTGACCCGGCACCGCGATCCCGGCAGCCCGGTGTGGCGCCCGGTCTACAAGGAGGGGCGCAACTTCCGCTTCGCTCAGTGGCCGGGGAAGGACCTGCGCCGGCCCGGCCCGCTCGCCGGCTGGAAGAGACCCCGCGCGGTCTATCTGCAAAACGCCTCGGACGCGATCGTGTGGTGGTCGCCGGACCTGGCGTTCAACCCGCCCCGCTGGCTGCGCGAGCCGCTGGGCCCCGACATCACGGACGAGGTCAACTGGTTCCCGCTGGTGACCTTCTGGCAGACCACCGTCGACATGGCGGTCTCCTACGCGGTGGGCGCGCCGCACGGGCACCGCTACGGCAACGGCTCGGTCGAGGGCTGGGCCGCGGTGGCACCGCCGGACGGCTGGACGAAGGCGGACACGGCCCGCCTCCAGCGCTTCATGGACAAGCGCGAGGCCCCGTACTGACGTCGGCCCGGGAAGGCCGGGAGTGACGTCCTTGCCGCGGGCGCCGGTGACTCCCGGCGCCCGCGGCGTCCGGATCAGCGCGCGGGCTCGGGCCCGGTGCCCGTATCCGCGACCGCGTCCGGCGGCGCCGTCTCGCGTACCTGGCGGATGGCCTGCTCCTGCGCGTACGCCTTCAGATAGACGACGACGGTGTTGGTCACGGCGACCAGCGGCACCGACACCACCGCGCCCGGGATGCCCGCGATCAGGCTGCCGCCGGTCACGCCCAGCACCACGGCCAGGGGATGCACCCGCACCAGCCGCCCCAGGATGAACGGCTGGAGGATGTGGCTCTCGATCTGCTGGACGGCCAACACGACCGCCAGCGCCAGCAGCGCGGTGACCACGCCGTCGGTGACGAGCGCGACCACCACGGCCAGCGCTCCGGAGATCACCGCACCCACGATCGGGATGAAGGCGAACAGGAAGATGAAGACGGCCAGCGGCACGGCCATCGGAACCTTGAGGAAATAGAGCCCGACGCCGATGAAGACCGCGTCGATCAGCGCCACTATCACCGTGCCGCGCACATACCCGGTGAGCGTGGCCCAGGCCCGCGGGCCCGCGCCGGCGACGCCCTCCCGGGCCGCTGCGGGCACGAACTTCAGCGCCCAGTTCCAGATCTGCTTGCCGTCGTAGAGCAGGAAGAGCGTCACGAACATCGTCAGCAGCGCCCCGGAGAGGAACTCCACGACGACGGTGACGCCTTCGATACCGGCGGAGGTCAGCTCCTTGCTGTTGTCCCCGATCCAGTCGCTGAGGTTCTTGGCGATGCCGTTGATCTGCTCCTCGGAGACATGGAACGGGCCGTTCAGCGCCCAGCTCTTCAGCTCCTGGATACCGTCCTGCACCTTGGCGGTGAGGGTGTCGAGATTCTCCATGATCTGCCACACCACGAACCAGCCGACCAGGCCCATGACCACGAAGCCGCCGATGAAGGTGATGGCGGTGGCGAGCCCCCTGCCCAGCCCTATGCGCCGCAGCCGTGCGACGGTCGGCTGGAGGAGCGCGGTGATCAGCAGTCCGGCGGAGAACGCGATGATCAGCAGGCTGATGGTGCTGACGACCTTCATCAGTACCCAGATGACCCCCGCGAGCACGAGCAGCCGCCAGCCGGCCTCGGCGGCGACGCGCATGCCCCACGGCACGGCGACGGCCGGTTCCGGTTTCGCCGATATGGCGGGGGCGTACTTGGGTGGCGGCGGGACGTACTCCCGCTCGCGCCGGCCCTGCTCGGCCGCGTCCGCTTCCGCGTCGGCATGCGCGCGGCCCGCCTCGGCCGAAGAGAGGCGGCGGTCGACGGAGCCGGCCTCCCCGGGCGCTGTGCCCCCCTCTTCTTCCGTTCCGGCACGTCGCTCGGCGGCCTTCGCGGCCCAGCGGCCGACAGCCGACCTGAGCCTGTCCATTCTGCTCGTCATTCCGCTTCCTCCGCCCCCCTTGGCCATGGGCTTCGCCGTGTGTGGGACGACGTTACCCGCGCCCATGGTTGCTTCCCGACCGGACGCGTCGGCGGGCGGCCCCCTCCAAGGCGCCTTCACGCTCCCGGCACCCGCACGCTCCAGACGCCTGATGCTTCACGTTCCAGGCGCCGTCATGCGCGATGCCCCCCGCGGTGACCCTCTCGGGCCGCCACGGGGGGCATCGGAAAAGCTGTACAGAACCGAACCGGCTCAGTACCAGTGGTTGGCCTGCCAGAAGTCCCAGGCACCGCAGGGGCTGCCGTACCGGTCGTTCATGTAGTTCTGGCCCCACTTGATCTGAGTGGCCGGGTTGGTCCTCCAGTCGGCACCGGCCGAGGACATCTTGGAGCCGGGAAGCGCCTGGACGAGACCGTAGGCACCCGAAGAAGCGTTGGTGGCCTTGTAGTTCCAGCCGGACTCGCGCTTCACGATCTCCGAGAAGCACTGGTACTGGTCGCCACCGACGATCTGCTTGGCCATCGACTGGACTTCGGCCGTGGAGTAGGAGCCCTTCTGCGCGAAGTCACCGGCTCCGGCGCGCGAGTCCGAACGGCTGGAAGCCGACTGGACCTTCTCGCGTGCCTTGGCCTTCTTCGCCGCCTTCTCGGCAGCGGCCTCCCTCTCGGCCTTCGCCTTCTTGGCCGCCGCGTCCTTGGCGGCCTTCTTGCGAGCGGATTCCGCTGCGGACTTCTTGGCCTCCGCGTCCGCGGCGGACGACGCGGCGTCCGCCTGCTGGTTGAGGGAGGCGGTCTGTACCTGGGCCTGGGAGCCCGCGGGTATGTCCTCGAGGAGCGTCGCCTCAGCGGCGGTGGCCTCGACGTCGTTGGACGCCTGGCCCTGTTCGCTGCCCGCAGCAACACCGACGACAGCGCCGACGGTGGTGACCGCGGTGGCGGACGCCACGGCGAATCCCCGGACCGAAATCCGAGCAGTCACACGGTTTCCTTCCAACATGCCCGCTGGGGTGACCGCGCGGGCGGCAATCGTGCCCCTGACACTGACCTCCCTCGTGCATGGCCACGGGAGGCGCTGGCCCGGTGGGTTCCCCTTCCGGGGAGCCCGCGTGGTACTTCGGGCGGCATACGGCTACTGCTGTTCAGTTCTGTACTGCTGTGCGGTGTCGCACCGTTGCTGGTGCGGGTGTGCCGTATGCGGGGCCTGACAGGAACCACACCCTGCCGGACGCGGACGCACGGAGGCAATTCCACGTTGAGTGGGAAAGCTCACAGGGCGTTTGGGGCTGGGGATTCGAGGAAACAGACGCGCGGCCGGGCCCCGTGCGGCTAGAGTGC
This sequence comes from Streptomyces sp. NBC_01775, assembly GCF_035917675.1. Classification (NCBI taxonomy): domain Bacteria; kingdom Bacillati; phylum Actinomycetota; class Actinomycetes; order Kitasatosporales; family Streptomycetaceae; genus Streptomyces; species Streptomyces sp. NBC_01775. The sequence goes on from NZ_CP109104.1 coordinate 3,465,778, forward strand.
TGCGCCCTCCCGCACGGGGCCCGGTGGAGATTCCCCTATACGCGACCCTCTTCGAGCATTTCGGTCACCAGCGCGGCGATCGGAGAGCGCTCGGAGCGGGTCAGTGTGATGTGGGAGAAGAGCGGATGGCCCTTCAGCCGCTCGACGACGGCGGCGACTCCGTCGTAGCGCCCCACGCGCAGATTGTCGCGCTGGGCCACGTCGTGGGTGAGCACCACCCGCGAGTCGGTGCCGATCCGCGAGAGCACGGTCAGCAGCACGTTGCGCTCCAGCGACTGCGCCTCGTCCACGATGACGAACGCGTCGTGCAGCGAGCGGCCCCTGATGTGGGTGAGCGGCAGGACCTCCAGCATGCCGCGGCCCACGATCTCGTCGATGACCTCGCGGCTGGTGACGGCCGACAGGGTGTCGAAGACCGCCTGCCCCCACGGGCCCATCTTCTCGGCCTCGGTGCCCGGCAGATAGCCCAGATCCTGCCCGCCGACCGCGTACAGCGGCCGGAAGACCATCACCTTGCTGTGCTGCCTGCGCTCCAGCACCGACTCCAGGCCCGCGCACAGCGCCAGCGCGCTCTTGCCGGTGCCCGCGCGGCCTCCCATGGACACGATGCCGATCTCGGGGTCGAGCAGCAGATCCAGCGCGATGCGCTGCTCGGCGCTGCGCCCCTTGATGCCGAACGCCTCGCGATCGCCCCGCACCAGCTTGATCCGGCCGTCGGCCGTGACCCTGCCGAGGGCCTTGCCCTTCTCCGACTGGAGCACCATGCCCGTGTGCACGGGCAGTTCTGGCGCGTCGTGGGGGACGGCCACGCTCTCGGCGGCGAACAGCTCGTCGATGTCCTCGCCGGGCAGGGTGAGTTCGGCCATGCCGGTCCAGCCCGAGTCGGTGACCGCCATCTCCGCGCGGTACTCCTCGGCCAGCAGACCGACGGAGGACGCCTTGATGCGCAGCGGCAGGTCCTTGGAGACGACGGTGACGTCGAAGCCCTCGGCCTGGAGATTTCTGGCGACGGCGAGGATGCGCGAGTCGTTGTCCCCCAGTCTGCCGTGCGGGTTCAAGAAGGCCGCCGGCAAGACTGCCGGGTCGGAGTGGTTCAGTTCGACCCGGAGCGTGCCACCCACCTCGCTGAGGGGAATGGGCGCGTCGAGCCTGCCATACCTGATGCGGTATTCGTCGAGGCGACGGAGGGCCTGCCGGGCGAAATAGCCCAGCTCAGGATGGTTGCGTTTGGCCTCCAGCTCGGTGACGACGACCACGGGGAGCACAACTTCGTGTTCCTCGAACCTGTCCATGGCCGCCGGGTCTGCCAACAGCACGCTGGTGTCGATGACATACGTGCGCCGGTCGGACTCGCTGCGCTTCTTGCTGTTCACCACGGTTGGACGTACCCCCTCGGAAGAGGTCGGGGAGCGACGGCGTCGCGGGGGAAGAGACCGGATCTGGCCCGCACCACGCGGGCCGGACTCCGGCCCTCCGCGTCCAGCGCCCGTGCCGTGCGGACCAGGTGCTCCGCGCGGCCCGGGCGGGCGTCCGTGGTGTGCAAACGGGCCTCCCGGGGACCGCCACCCGTCGAAGGGGCGCGGTCTTGAGGGGATATTCCCCCGGGAGTGGTGATGCATGCAATGACCTCGGAGGTCCGCACTATCCGGTGATACCGCCGCAAATCGCCACCGAATGGCCCAGCGATTCCACAGCCGGCCCCGAGCCCGGCCCGGGAGGCCGTGCGCCGCCGGCGGCGCACAAATTTTCGAGAACGGGGGTTCGGCCCAGGCGGTCAGGGAGTATCAGTTGCCGTAGCGCCGGTGCCGCGCTGCGTAGTCACGCAGCGCACGCAGGAAGTCGACCTTCCGGAAGCCCGGCCAGAAGACCTCGCAGAAGTAGTACTCGGAGTGCGCGCTCTGCCAGAGCATGAAGCCCGAGAGGCGCTGCTCGCCGCTGGTGCGGATGATGAGATCCGGGTCGGGCTGGCCCCGGGTGTAGAGGTGCTCGGAGATGTCCTCGACGGTGAGGTTCTCGGCGCAGTCGTCGAGGCTGACGCCGCGCGAGGCGCGCTCCATCAGGAGGGAGCGGACGGCGTCGGTGATCTCCTGACGGCCGCCGTACCCGACGGCGACGTTCACCAGTATCCCGTCGTTCTCCCCCGCCTTCTGCTCGGCCTCCTTCAGCACCTGCTGGGTGCTGTCGGGCAGCTGGTCCAGCTGGCCCACATGGTGCACCCGCCACCGGCCGTCGGCCGCGAGGTCACGCACCGTGTCCTCGATGATGCCGACCAGGGGGAGCAGCTCGCTGTCGGGGCGGGTCAGGTTGTCGGTGGAGAGCAGCCACAGCGTGACGACCTGCACATCCGTCTCACTGCACCAGCCGAGCAGCTCCTGGATCTTGTCCGCGCCCGCCTGGTGCCCCTGCTCGGTCGTACCGCCGGAGGCACGCGCCCATCGCCGGTTGCCGTCCAGGATGACGCCGATGTGCTTGGGCACCTGTGCGTGGTCGAGACGGTCCTCCACCCGGCGCGCATAGAGCTTGTACACCAGGTCGCGCAGATTCATGGGAATGGCCAGCCCCTCCGTGCCGAGTCGGGATCCCAGCACTTTACTGCCGCTCGCCCTTACGTACGAACCGAGCCGGTCACGGGCTGGTGATATGAAATGGCACATGACCCACGGCACCCCTTTCACGGCCCCCGACCCCACAGCGGTCCCGTCCGACCAGCTCTACCGCGCGGACGACACGCGGTACGACGCCATGGAGTACCGCCGCACCGGCCGCTCCGGGCTGAAGCTTCCGGCTGTCTCGCTGGGGCTGTGGCACAACTTCGGCGACGACCGCCCGCTGGAGACCCAGCGGGCCATCCTGCGTCGCGCCTTCGACCTGGGCGTCACCCACTTCGACCTCGCCAACAACTACGGCCCGCCATACGGCTCCGCCGAGTTGAACTTCGGGCGGCTGTTCGCGCAGGACTTCCGGCCCCACCGCGAGGAACTGGTCATCTCGTCCAAGGCGGGCTACGACATGACCCCGGGCCCGTACGGGGACTGGGGGTCCCGCAAGTACCTGCTCAACTCGCTCGACTCCTCGCTGCGCCGGATGGGTCTCGAATACGTCGACATCTTCTACTCGCACCGCTTCGACCCGGAGACCCCCCTGGAGGAGACGATGGGGGCGCTCGCCACCGCCGTCCAGCAGGGCAAGGCCCTCTACGTGGGCATCTCCTCCTACAGCGCGGCGCGCACCCGTGAAGCGGCCCGGCTGCTGCGGGAGATGGGCGTGCCCGCGCTCATCCACCAGCCGTCGTACTCGATGATCAACCGCTGGACGGAGGAGGACGGGCTCCTCGACGCGCTGGAGCAGGAGGGCATGGGCTGCATCTCCTTCGCGCCGCTCTCGCAGGGACTGCTGACCGACAAGTACCTCGCCGGGATCCCCGAGGGCTCCCGGGCCACCCAGGGCAAGTCCCTGGACCCGGACCTGCTGACCGACGAGGTCGTACGCCGCCTGCGCGGCCTCAACGCGATCGCCGAGCGCCGCGGCCAGACCCTCGCCCAGCTCGCCCTGCGCTGGGTCCTGCGCGACCCCCGCATGACCTCGGCGCTGATCGGCGCGAGCAGCGTCGCCCAACTGGAGGCGAATGTGGGGGCGTTGCGGGGAGCGCCGCTCAGCGATGCCGAGCTGTCCGAGATTGACGACCTGGCGGTCAGCGAGCCCGACGCCAACATCTGGTCGGCAAGCAGCAGCCTCTGACCCGGCGCCCACTCCCGGGGGCTCCTCCCGGCTGACGGCCGGGGAAGAGAAAACGGGCCGGTCCGTGGGGGGATACGGACCGGCCCGAGGGGGGGTTTCCACCTTAGCCCCTCGGGCACTTCCCTCCACGCATCAACGGCCGTGTCGCACAAGCCGATCCGGGCCGGTTCAGGCCGCCGTCGCGCCCAGAACGACCCCGCCCAGGGCTCCGAGCACCATGAATGGCCCGAAGGCCATAGCCGTGCCGCGGACGGCGTGCCTGGTCAGCATCAGCGTGATGCCATACAGGGCCGCCAGTACGAAGCCGAGGAAGGCCCCGGCGAAAAGTACCCCCCAGCCGTACCACCCAAGGGCTACCCCGACCGAGAGCGCCAGCTTGACGTCCCCGAAGGCGACGGCTCTCGGGCTGATCAGGAACAGCACGAAGAAGACCCCCGCCAGCGCCCCGCCGCCCGCCAGTGCCCCCGCCCAGCTGCCGCCCGAGCCGGGCAGCAGCGCGGCGACCCCGAGCAGCGCCGCGCTGCCCGCGGCCAGCGGCAGGGTGAGCAGGTCCGGCAGCCGCATCACCTTCAGGTCGACGGTGGCCAGCAGCAGCGTGACGGGGACGAGCAGCAGCCACACCGCCAGCTCGGGGCGCGCCCCCACGGCCGCCGTCAGCCCGGCGCTCACGAGCGCCCCAGCCGCGCCGAGCACGCCGCCCCCGCTTCCGTACGCCCCCTGATGGCCCTCGCGGGCGCACCGCGTACACCGCGCGGGCCCGAGCAGCCCGCGCACTCCGGCACCCATCGGATGGCCCCGGGGGCACGCGTCACGCCAGGGCTCCTCCGGGGGGACGGAGAGCCGGTGGACGGCGCGCGGCAGCAGCGAACCGGCCACGGCGCCGTACGCGGCGGCGGCCACGATTCCTATCCACGGCAGCGGCACACCGCGAGCTTACGCGGCACCACCGCCGAGGCGCGTGCCCGATCCCGTGCCCACGCCGACACCCCGGAACGTGCGGCGGAAGGCGTTCGGGGTGGTGCCGAACCGCCGCAGGAAGTGGTGGCGCAGCGCAGCCGAGGTGCCGAACCCCGCCCGGACGGCGAGCGCGTCGACCGTCAGGTCGGTGTCCTCCAGCAGGTGCTGGGCGAACAGCAGCCGCTGGCCGAGCAGCCACTGGTAGGGGGTGGTACCCGTCTGGCGCTGGAAGCGGCGGGCGAAGGTGCGGGGCGCCATGTGCACCTGTTCCGCGAGCTGTTCGACGGTCAGCTCCTCGCCCAGGTGGCGCTGGATCCAGGTGAGCGCGGCGCCGATGGCGTCGTCGTCCCGGCAGTCGGGCAGCGGGTGTTCGATGTACTGCGCCTGCCCGCCGTCGCGGTGCGGCGGAACGACCATCCGGCGCGCGATGGTGTTGGCGACCCGGCTGCCCTGTTCCTCGCGCACGAGGTGGAGACAGGCGTCGATCCCGGCGGCCGTGCCCGCCGAGGTGATCACCGGGCCCGCGTCGACGTACAGCACTCCCGGCTCGTTCAGCGCGGCGGGGAACCGTGCGGCCAGCGCGTCGGCGCTCCGCCAGTGCGTGGTGCAGCGGCGGCCGTCCAGGAGCCCGGCGGCGCCGATCACGTAGGCGCCGGTGCAGACGCTGAGCACCCGCGCGCCCCGCTCGACGGCCGCCCTGAGCGCTTCGAGGAGTGGTTCGGGGAACGTCCGCGTCTCGTAGCCCTCGCCGGCGGGCACGGCGATCAGGTCGGCCTCGGCGAGCCGGTCGAGGCCGTGCTCCGTCGTCATGGTGAAGGCGGGATCGGCGCGGATGGGCGGCGGTTCGGCGGCAACGAGCGCGAAGTCGTAGACCGGTAGGCCCTGGTCGCTGCGGTCGGTGCCGAACACCTCGCAGACGACGCCCATTTCGAACGCCTTCACTCCGTGGAGCAGCACGGTGGCCACGTTCTTCAGCATGCGGTCAGTGTGGCAGGAATGTGGCAGTAATTCGACGGTGGGAGACAGTCCTGCCACTGCCGTCGGCGGCAGCGCGGCGGCAGCCTGGAAGACATGGAGAACATCACGGACACCCTGGTGACAGCCCTCGTCCTGGCCGTCGTAACGGCGGCCCTGCTGCTGCCTCCGCTGCTCGGACAGCGGCGGGAGTGGCGCGTCGACCGCGAGCTGAGGGCGGCGGAACGGGGCGCCCGGCTGCCCCCTCCTCCCCGTGCGGGGACCCGGCTGCCGGCTGCCCGCGAGGCCCGTAGGCCGTGGATCCGCCGGGGGCGCTACGCCGATGCGTCGGGTGGGGGCTCCGGCGTCCGCCGTACGGGGGCTCTCGCCGCGATTCATCTCACACCCGCTGCGTGCGCCCCGGAGCGCGACAGCGCCGGCACCTGCGGCGCAGCGTGAACCGGGCGTCACAGAGGCCCCGTTAACCAACTGCCGTTGTCAGTGGGGGGCCGTACTGTAGGTGCTATGACAACGACCTCCACCGGGCCCGGAGAGCCCGGCCGTTTCGGAGAGTCCGGCCACGGTGCCGGGCTCACCGCTCTCTCGTCCTCCGCGGCGAACGAAGCGATCAGACGGTTCGTCGCGGGCCGTATTCTTTGGTCGAAGGAAGAGCTCGCGGAGCTGGACCGCTTGCGCGGACAGTGGCAGCGGGCCGTTCGAGCCGAGATGGTCAAGGCGGCGTGAGGGCCGCCGTCTTGACCCTCTCCTCTTCCCCTCTCCTCTCTCCCGCCCAAGACCCTTTGTCCTGAACGGGGTCTCGCCACCCGCTCCTTGATCCGCAAGCATGTAGCCCGACGCGGGGCCCGCAGGCCCACAGGGGCGGCGGTGCATGGGGAGACGGGGCATGGGGAGACGGGTGCCGGCATGAAAAAGCTGAGCCTATGGCGACAGCACGTATCCGCACGCCTTCGGGGGCTCCCCCCGCTCCCCCCGGATTCGGACCGCGCTTCGGACCCCGCCCCGCCCTCCGAGAGCGGGAGCCCTTCCGGGGCGGAGCCGGCGCCGGCTTCCGACGGGGACATCGAGCAGGAGCGGGAGCTGGCGCAGGAGAGGGCCGCTGAGGCGGCCAGGCGGGGGCGGTGGCGGCTCGCTGCCGCAGGGGCCCTGTTCGCGACGCTGGTGCTCCCGCGAGTGACCGACGTCCCTGGATACTCTGACGGCGCCGCGGCCCAGCCCACCCCCAGCAGCAGTGCCAGCAGCGTCCCGGCCTACCCGTCGGCGGGGACGGGCGGCACCCCCTCCCCCACGGCCTCACCCTCCCTCCCGGGCCCGGCCGCGAGCAGGCCGCTGCCGAGTCCGCCCGGCGAGCCCCCCTCGCCCGGTGCCACCGGGCCCGCGGCCGGCGCCGAATCCCTCACGGGCGCGTTCCGTTCCGTCGAGGCGGGCCAGTGCCTGACCATCCACAGCAACGGCACCGGCTGGAGCCGCCCGGCGCCGACCCCCGCCACCCGCGTCGGGTGCGGCGACGAGAGGGCCTATGTGCGCGTGACGGCCGTACGCGACGACGAGGGCGGCACCTGTCCGGCCGGGAACGGCCGAGCGGCCTGGACGCACGGTGGGACCTCGCTGTGCCTCACCCGGCAATTCCGCGTCGACCAGTGCCTGCTCGCCGAGTCCGACGGCGGCCAACTGCGGGCCGCCCTCATGTCGGCGCCCGCGTGCTCGACCCAGCGGCCCTCGGGCAAGTACGACCGTCTGCTCACCATCACCGCCGTCCACGACGCCGGCTCCTCCGCGTCCGCCCCCTGCCGCGACGACGACCGGAGCAGGGACGGGGAGCACGCCCGCTACTGGACGTGGAAGGTGGACGGCGGCAGCCGCACCCTGTGTGCGGCGGACGCCACGGAGTGAGGCCGGGACGGGGCCGGATTCCCGGGGCTGGACGAGGACGAGGACCGGGAACCGGGGTGAGTCGGAGGCGCCGGGATCAGCCGGGAGAGTCCGGCGGGCTACGGCCTGTCCTACAGCTGCGGGTAGTCGGTGTAGCCGTGGTGGTCGCCGCCGTAGAAGGTGGAGGGGTCGGGTGTGTTGTAGGGGCCCTGGGCGGCCAGGCGGGCGGGGAGGTCCGGGTTGGCGAGGAACAGCGCGCCGAAGGCGATCATGTCCGTGGTGCCGTCCTGTATGAGGCTGAGGGTGTCCGGGCCGGTGGGCTCGGGGTGGGTGAACGGGTTGAGGATGAACGAGGCGGGCCAGGTCTTGCGCAGGCGCGTGGTCAGTGTTCGGTCGGCGCCTTCGAGCATGTGCAGATAGGCGAGGTTCAGATCGCCGAGCTGGCTGACCAGGGTGGTGTAGGTGTTCTCCACATCTGCCGCATCCGTCTCGGCAATGTCGTTGTAGGGGTTGCCGGGGGAGATGCGGAAGCCGGTGCGGTGGCTGCCGATCGCTTCTGCGACGGCGGCGGCCACTTCCAGGCCGAAGCGGACCCGGCCGGTGACGTCGCCGCCCCAGTCGTCGGTGCGCCGGTTGGTGTTGGGTGCGAGAAACTGGTGGATCAGGTAGCCGTTGGCACCGTGGATCTCCACGCCGTCGAAGCCGGCGGTGATCGCCTTGCGTGCCGCGTCGGTGAAGTCGGTTATGGTGCGGGCGATGGCGTCGGCGTCCAGCTCTTGCGGGGTGACGAAGTCCATCGGTCCCTGGTGAGTGAAGACCTGGCCCTCGGCGGCGACGGGCGAAGGGGCGACGGGGCTCAGGCCGTCGGGAAGCAGGCTGGGGTGACCGATGCGGCCGGTGTGCATCAGCTGCGCGAAGATCACGCCACCGTTGAGGTGGACGGAGTCGGTGACCTTGCGCCAGGCGGCCACCTGCTCCGGCGAGTGCAGGCCCGGTGTGTCGGGGTATCCCTGACCGACCACGGAGGGCTGGATTCCTTCGGTGACGATGAGGCCCGCACTCGCGCGCTGGCTGTAGTAGGCCGCCATCAGACCGGTCGCGGTGGCTCCCGGTCCGTAGGCCCGGCTGCGGGTCATCGGCGCCATCACAATGCGGTTGGCCAGCGACTGGCCGGCCACATCGATCGGGGCGAATGCGTGCGTCATGGGAATCTCCCTGCTTTCACGAAGGATGGAAGAAAAGAAGAGCCGGCTGCGGCGCGGCTGCTCTGAGGGCAGTTCTTGCGCACCGGCCGAACGGCGGGATCTGCGCCCGTGTGGCGCCGGCGGGCCTACGGTGCGCCGGCGTGCGTACACGTGCGTTCCTCAACCGCCGCGGTGGTGCGCCACTCATACGCGGCGTCGAGGCGTCCGCGGAGGGTTCTTGTCGCCCCGCGCAGAGCGCCCTCGGGGCGCCCTGGCTCCGCGCGGGGCAGGGGCGGTCGGCCTGGCGAGTGGGCCGCCCGGTCGTGCCTGATTACCTGACGGGTACCTACTGGCTGAGGTCCCTGAGCGACTTCTCGATGGTGTGCGCACACGTGGTGAACATCTCGACCTGGTCAGGGGTCAGATCGCGCACGGAAATCTGCTCCAGGGTGCGCCACATGTCGGCGATGGGCTCCTGAAGGGCGCGGCCGGCATCGGTGAGGCTGACCACCATGACCCGCCGGTCGTGGGGAGCGGGCTCCCGGGTGAGCAGTCCGGCCTCCTGCATGCGGCGCAGTGACTTGGAGACGGTGGAGTGGTCGAGGCCGGCACGCTCAAGCAGTTCTGCCTGTGTCTGGCCGTCGTGGTCGAAGAGCTGCATCAGCAGCAGTTCCTGTCCCGGGTGCAGGTTCAGGGCGCGCAGCATGGCGGCGGCGTGGGCGCGGTGGGCGCGGGCGAGCTGGAAGATGGTGTAGCTCAATCGTCCGTCGCGCGCCGCGTTCGGCAGCTCCGATGAGGTGGTGTCGGACATTGCTGCTCCCTCATCACAAGAGTGGGGTTGACCGGTCAGTTGACGATGAGGACGAGCTTGCCACGGTTGTGGCCGGCATCGCTGGCCTGCTGCGCCTTGGCGGCTTCTGCCAGCGGGTAGGTGGCGCTGAGGGTGGTCACCAGTGTGCCGTCGGCGGCCTGCTGGGCCAGTTCGGCCAGCCGCGCGGCGGAGCGGCGCTGCGGGCCCTCGGCGAAGACGATGCCGAGTTCGCGGGCGCGGAAGTCCGCGGTGGTGACGATCCGGCCGGTGCCGCCACGCAGGAGGATGGAGTCCTCCAGTGCGCCCTTGCCCGCGGCGTCGAAGACAGCGTCCACCCCTTCGCGGGCGAGCTCGCGGACTCGCTGGACCAGGTTGTCCCCGTAGACCAGCGCGGTCGCGCCGAGCGAGGTGACGTACTCCTGGTTGGCGGCTCCGGCAGTGCCGATAACGCGGGCGCCGCGTGCGACGGCGAGCTGGACGGCGATGGTGCCGAGCGCGCCGGACGCTCCGTGGATCAGCAGCGTTTCACCCGAGGTGACGTCGAGCAGGTCCAGCACGCGTTCGGCAGCGTCGCTCGCCACGGGCAGGGCGGCGGCGTGTGTCCAGTCCAGGCCGGCCGGCTTGGGCGCGAGGACGGCCGCGGGTGCCAGGGCGTACTGGGCGTAGGAGCCGGTGTCGGACCAGCCCAGGACCTCGTCCCCCACCTTGAGGTGGTCGTTGTCCTCGCCGACGGCGTCGACCACACCGGCGATCTCCCCGCCCGGCACGGCGGGCAGCGTGGTGGGGAAGATGGCTTCCATGACACCGGAGCGGATCTTGCCGTCCACCGGGTTGACGCCGACAGCCTGTACACGCACACGGACCTGGCCGGGGCCGGGCTGAGGAATGTCGATCTCCGTCTCGCGCAGGACCTCGGTGCCGCCGAACGTGTCGAAAACAATGGCCTTCATGACTGTGGTCTCCTCGCGTCGTATGCCGTGCCGACCGCTTTCCGTGGCCAGCCACATAAAAGTAACACCGATTATGTGGCTAGCCAAGTAATCGCTTCGAGGGGATCCCGGAGGCAACTGCCGGTCGTGCTCGACATGCCGGGCAGGTCGCCGGCATCCTCCGCGCCGCCGAGCTGGACGGTGTCGAGCGGGCCGCGCTCGTGAGCTGGACGATGGTGAGCGGGCCGCGCTCGGCCGGGGCGTCACCGTACGGCGCGGCCAGGGCGTCCCGACGCTCCCCGCCCGGCGCAAGGCCCTAGCCGAGGACGCGGCGGCGCCAGCCGGGCGTGGCGCCCACGACGGCCACGGCGCCCAGCACCAGCACGAAAGGCAGCGCGAAGCCCGGCAGCGCCAGATACGGAATCGCGGAGAGGGCGGCCAGCGCGCAGTACAGGGCCCCCGCCAGGGAGAGAAAGCACTGGGTGCGCGGCGGGCCCTCCTTGTTGAGGCGTACGACCAGCGCGGCGCAGACCGCGGCCCACAGCGCCGCACGCGGCTCACCGAAGCTCATCGCGTCGCGCGCCTCGCCCAGCAGCCGGAACCACCACTGGACCCCCAGCGTGGCCTGGAGGTGCGGGAAGTCGGCAGCGTAGTGCGGGAGTTCGACGCCGGGGCGTACCCGTTCGCCCAGCGCGGCGACGTCCTGGCGCACGAACTCCGTGATGAGCAGCAGCGCGACGCCGATCGCCTGTGCGAGCCCGGCCGGCCAGCCCACCGTCCAGGCCCGCGCGGATGCCCGCGGCCGAAGCCGCGCCCTTATGCGGGGGAGCGTGGCGCCCGCGCGGCCCGCGGCCTCGCGACTCGTGCCCTCGCGGCCCGCGGCCTCGCGACTCGCGGCCTCCTGGCCCGGGTTCGGCTTCGTCGGGCCCGGATTCGGCTCGCTCGGGCCCGGGTCTGTCTCTGTCACCGCGCTCACTCCCCGCTCCCCCGTCTCCCGCCCTGGGCGGCACGTTCATGGTCTTGCGGCCACATCCTGGCCGCAAGGGGCCGTAGCGTCATGGCATGACGACGCAGCCGCAGCCCGCCGCCACCCGCCCGTGCCTGACCTGGCCCCAGGCCAACGCCCGCCGCCTCGCCCGCGGTTATCTCACCACCCCGGCGCCGGACGCGGTAGGCCTCCCGGAGATCGCGGGCGTCATGCTGGGCGCGCACGCGCAGGTGCTGTCGGCGGCGGAGGTGTCGCTGGCGATGCGGGCGGCGCCCGGCACGACCCGTGCCCACGTACGCCACGCGCTGTGGACCGAGCACAGCCTGGTCAAGACGTACGGCCCACGCGGCACGGTGCATCTGCTGGCGACCGAGGACCTGCCGATGTGGACGGGCGCGCTGTCGGCGACACCCCGTCCGGCCGGCATGCGGATGAAGGGCACCGACGGGGCCGTGCTGCTGGACGCCGACCAGCTCGCCGCCGTCGTCGCCGCGATCGGGGACGCGCTCGCGGACGCCGAGCTGACCGTGGACGAGCTGACGGAGGCCGTCGCCGCGCGGGCGGGCGGCTGGGCCGCCGACCGGGTCATGAGCGCCTTCCAGGACAACTGGCCCCGCTGGCGGGCCGCGACGGCGTACGCCGCGCACGCCGGTGCGCTGTGCTTCGGGCACAACCGGGGACGCAAGGTCACGTACACCAACCCGCACCGCTGGCTGCCCGGCTTCCGGCCCCTGGACGCGGACACGGCGCTGAGCGCGCTCGTCCGCCGCTATCTGCACGCCTACGGCCCGGCGCTCCCGGCCCACTTCGCCAAGTGGCTCGCGGCGCCGAGCGGCTGGGCGAACGGTGTCTTCGAGGCGATGGAGAGCGCCGGTGAGCTGGAACGGGTGACGTTGGAGGCGGGGCCGGTCGAGGCGTGGCGGGTCGCGGGCGACACCGGATACGTCGGGGTCGGCGGGTACGTCGGGGTCGGCGGGTACGTCGGGCCCACGGATGAGGCCGGGGCTTCCGCTCCGGCGGCACCGGGCGTGCGGCTGCTGCCCTACTTCGACGCGTTCAGCATCGCCTCCCACCCCCGTGAGCTGCTGTTTCCCGGGCGCGCCTACGAGCGGGCCCTCACGGGCGGGCAGGCGGGCAACTATCCCGTTCTGCTGATCGACGGGACGGTGGCGGGCGTCTGGCACCAGCGCCGCGCGGGGCGCCGTCTCCACGTGACCGTCGAGCCGCTGGGCGCTCTCGGCGCGGCGCACCGGACGGCACTGGAGGACGAGGTGGCGCGGCTGGCGCACATACAGGAGGCCGAGGCCGAACTGACCGTAGGGCCGGTGACGGTGGGACCGCACGCCTGAGCGGAGTCTCGTTCCGCACCGGCGCCTCGGGTGGCGCGCGGCACTGGTGCTTCGGCGCCATGCGGGAGCGCTGACGTTCCGGGCGGCGCGGAACAGCGCCGGGCGGGCCGGTGGCCGGTGCGAGGATGCCGGGATGACGGTCGACACCACCACCTGGAACATCCGCCCGTTCGACGGCCTGGAGGGCATCGTCCCCGGCGGCATACGGCTGGGCGAGCCCCGCGCCGCTCTCGCCCAGCGCTTCGCCGCCGCCTTCGGTGAACGCCTCGGAGAGCGGCGGACGTTCAGGAAGGGCGCCACGGCCACCGGCCTGTGCGACCACTACCCGGAAGGCGGGCTCATCCTCTTCCACGACGACCGCGAGCGCCTCGTCTACGTCGAGGTGTTCGAACCGGCCCCCGTCGCGTACGAGGGCATTCCCCTGCTCGAGCGTCCCTACGGCGAGGTCGTCGCCGAACTGCGCGGGCGCGGCTGCCGCCTGGTGGAGGACGAGAGCGGCTGCGAGGTCCCCGAGGCGGGCTTCAACCTCAGCGCGGACCCCGATGAGCCGGAGGAGCCCGTCGAGTCCGTCGGAGTGCTCACCCGGGGGCGCGGTCAGGAGGACGGGCCCCCGCCGGGGATGACGGACGGCCCGCGCCTGCCCGGCACGGACACCCACCGCATCGTGCCGCACCAGGGAACGGAGACGGTGCGGCTGGGCGAGGACCGCCACGCGCTGCGGGCCCGGCTGGGAGCCACGCTCGCCTCCCGGCCGGCGTACGGCGGGGCCGCGCAGGACTGGTACCACGAGCACGGACTCATCCTCACGTTCGACGCCGCCGACCGCCTCACGACGCTGGCCGTCAGCTACGCCGGGCGCACCGGCACCGCCACCTTGGAGGGCGTCCAGCTCCTGGGCCGCCCGTACGAGGAGGTCGTCGCCGACCTCACAGGCGCCGGCGTCCGCGTCGTCCCCGGCGAGCTGTCGGCCCGCCTGCCCGACCATGGGGTCACTTTGCACCTGATCGCCTACACGAATCCGGCGCTGCCGGTGTGTGCGGTACTGCTGGGCGGCCCGGCCGCGTAGTCGGTCTCCCCCGGGGCCCGGTCCGGCTCCGGGCGTGCGCAGGCGGCATCCGCACCTGCTACGGCGTGCCGGCGAGCTAGCCCATCAGGGCGTACGTCTGCTGCGGGGTCAGCGGGGCGACGGGAAGCGGTCCTTGTGCGGCTTCCGTGCGCAGTCCGTCCAGCAGGAGGGCGACTTGGCGGCGCCAGCCGTCGGGCGCGGCGTAGCACCTGGAACGCGGGCCGGGTTGCGGCAGACCGGCCGCGACCCGGTGCCCCGGCGAGGCCGGCAGCGCAGCCATGCGGGCGGCGCGCCGCCTGGGGAGTGGGGCCCGAAGCGCGGGCCACGGCCCGCTTCCCCGCTCCTCCGCCCCTCTCCCCCCGCTCAGTCCTCGCGGGGGAAGGAGACCTCGACCCGGCGGTTCTTCGTGCGGCCCTCTTCCGTGCCGTTGTCGGCGACCGGGTAATCCTCGCTGTAGCCGCGCACGTTGAAGCTGACGTCCGAGCCCAATTGACGGGAGAGTTCCGTCTGGACCTGTGTCGCACGCTTCTTGGAGAGCGTTTTGCCGTGATCGTAGGAGCCGAGGTCGTCGGTGAAGCCGAAGACGTTGACCTCCGTGCTCTTCTGTTTCTCGATCTCGTCGGCGATCGTCTTGATGCGGGCCTTCGCACCGCTGTTCAGCGTGGAGCGGTCCTTCGGGAAAAGGACTTCCGCCTGAAGCGTGAACTTCGTCCTCTCCTTGCTGTCCTCCCGGCGCTCCTCGCCGCCCAGGTCCTCGGTCACGAACTTGATGTCCAGCACCTTGGGATCCGCCAATTTCGCCCCGCCCGCCAGCCGCAGCCCTTTCGCCTGCGGGTCGAGCTTCTGCGACGGCTTGGAGTCCGACATATTGTCCGGCGGCTCGCTGAACCCCTTGTCCCCCGGCCCCGTCTCCCCCGGCAGCGAGGGCGCCTGGCCGGTGGGGATGGTGGTGGGGTTGTCCGTCGGATACTTCGTGGCGATATCGGGGACGGAGGGGGAAGGACGTGGCGCGGGGCTCTTCGCCTGTGCCACCGAGACGCTCATGCCCAGGACCAGAGCCGCCGAGAACGACGAGCATGCGACGACCCGGGTCAGGCCGGGCCGGGTGAAGACCATCGTCACTCGCCTCCTGAGATCTGCACGCCGGCCGGCGGCATGTCGGCGATCTGGAATTCGACCTCGTTGTTGTCGTCGGGCGGCGCGGGGAATTGCGCGTACCAGGTCTTGGACTTGCCTGCCTGGATCGGCTGACCGAAGGAGGTGCACAAGCAGTGCCCCTCGGTGTCGCGCAGAACGAGGTAGCGCTTCTTGCCCTTCTTGTCGACGAGCTTCGCACCGGCGACAGAGAGCTTGTTGCGGAGGGCGAGTTCGGATTCCGAGCCCTCCCAGCCGGGTGCCACCCACACCTTTCCCCCACCGTTGGTCACTTTTCCGGTGACGGTCACAAACCCTCCCGACTCGCGGCGGGCCGAGTTGACGGTGAGCGTGATGTCCTCGCCTCCCTTGACCTCCGCCAGCACCTTCCCGCTCTCGACGTCCTCGGGGCTGCCGCCGTTCTTCCCCCCGTCCTCCTCGCCGGTGGGGCGGGGCTTCTTCGCGTCGTCCCCGCCGTCGCCTCCTCCGCCGCAACCGGCGGTCGTGAGGACCAGCCCGGCCGCGAGCGCCACGACGGTCATTCCCCTGCGGGTCTTCATGGCACCCCGAAAGTTCATGGATCGCTCGTCCCTTGTCTTTCGTCGTTTGCCCGTCATTCGGCCAGCACCACCGAGAAGAGGTCCGACGGCTTCAGATCGAGATCCTCATCGTCGGGATCGATCGTGAGTTCCTCATCGCCACAGGTGATGTCGATCGCTTCGCCCTCGGCCTCGTCCTCGTCCTCTTCCACGGGATCCGGATCGACGTCACAGCGGGGTTTGACCACGGCAGTGGCGGTGGCCCGTGCCTTTTTGTGGTCAGCGCCGGGGACGAAGGTGTCGCCGGTGTCGAAGCGGGTCTCGATTCTGACGGTGTACCCGTTGTCACCGTTCCGCGTGATCAGGTCGCATTTGAGCACATCCGCACGGTTGCGCCCCGCGAAGTGGTCGGCTTCGTCGCATCCGTCTCCGTCCAGGGGAGGGAGGGCATCGAGCCAGTCCTGCCACGCCTCCTCGTCACCGAGGGCGTCCATGAATCCGTCGAAGAGCTGGTCTCTGTCGTCCTGCGCCGCTGCCAACGCCGCGGCGTCCGCAGCCGATTGTCCGCCGTTGCGTACGGTGCCCGCCTGGGCGACAGCGAAGAAGGCGAACGCGAGAAAGAGCAGCCCCACGATCACCGCCCCGTACAAGATGACGGTCTGCCCGCTGTCGTCGTACCGCCTTCGAGGCTTCAGCCCCCCAGAACGGCGCTCACCGCGTTGGCGATGGCGCCAGAGATGATCGCGTCCAACCCCAGCGCCCGGATGGCGAGGATGATCCCCGCCACCAGGATCACGATGCCCGCGTACTCGATCGAGTTCGCGCCCCGGTCGGCGGCGCGGCCCCGCATCCGGTTGAGGGTTCGGTCGCGCCAGCTCCGCATGGCATTCGGCATCGGGTTCTCCTCCAGGGGTGGCCGGCTCGGTATCCGGGAGGGGATACGGGCGCGTGACGGGGCGGGGGCGGCGGGGTGTCACGTCGCGGGCCCCCTTCCGTGGCGCGCGGCGCCGGGTGCGGTGAGGTTGAAGGTGCGGTCGCAGAGGTTCTTGACTGACTCACGCCCCGCGAAACAGGCTGCCGCGCAAAGGGAGTTGGTCATGCCGGAGGCTGAGAGCCCCATCGCGATGTCCCCCTCCCCACGGCCCGCCGCTATAGCCGACAGTCGCTGCCCGAACGCAGACTGTGCCACAAATCGGCGCGGGGACGAAGAGGTGCGGGTCCGCGCGCGCACCCGGTACTTCCCGGGGCCGAGGGGTAAGCCGGGCATGGACCGAAGCCGCCTCCTCTCCAGAGCCGTAGCGACAGGGACGGTACGGCGGACGCCCTGTGTGCCGGGTGGTGCGTGTGTGACAGGGCGGCGATGCGGCGTCTTTCACCATAGCGAGACCCGAGCGGTATGACCCCGCATACGCCCCTTGTTCACGGAGTGGAGGGCCAGCTTCCGGTGGCGGCTCCGCGCCGAAGGCGTGTGGGGCGGCATCCCTCGGGAATGCCGCCCCACACACATACGTTCCGGACCCCGCTCAGTCGCGCACGATCGACTGGACCTCCTTGACCGTGACCGCCGTCTCGTACTCGGACTCGCCGTCCGGCATGGCGTGCTGGGGATCGCCGTCGGGGCCGTCGCCCTCGTTCCAGTGGACCTTCCAGGTCAGGTAGGCCCGCAGGGGGTGGGTGCCCTTGCCGGAGGCGCGGCGGTAGGTGATGTTGCAGTCCGCGCCCTTCGTCTGCACCGCGTAGTCCCCGCCGTGCCCGGTGAGGTCGTACGAGCAGGAGGCCGGATCCGCGTCCCCGCCGTCCGCCGCCAGCCGCAGCCGGGAGGGCTCGGCGACCGCCGTGGCGGCCAGCGGCTCGCCGCCGGGCACATCCACGCTGGCCGTCACCCATACCCGCTCCAGCTTCTTGGTGAAGCTGGCATAGGTCTTGAGGTTCACCACCTGGTGATCCGGCGCGGGGCTCAGCTTCACGGGCGGAGCGGGCAGCTTTGTCTCGCGGTACGCGAGTCCGGCGAGGATCTCCGGATCGATGACGGGCGCGTCAGGCGGTGCCGGATGGTCGGGGCCGATGAAGATGTAGCCCTCTTTCTCGTTGCACGACCCGTCGTCGTCCTCGGAGATCTTCAACTCCCACCACAGGCCCTTTTCGCCCTTGTTGAAGTCGTCCTTCCCGTATTTCTTCGTCAGATAGGCCGAGGCGCTGGCGGGATAATTGCGCGCGGTGTTGGTGTAGTCGTCGAACTGCTTCGGGGTGAAGCGGGGTTCGTACCAGCAGGTCGGAGGCTCCCACGCGGCGCCCCCGGCAGCGGGCGCCATCGGCGTCCCGCCCTCCGGGACGTTCACCTTCTTGTAGTGGACCCCGGCGCCGATGGTGTCGGGGCCGTCGCCCTTCTCCTCGGGGAGAGGCGCGTTACGGTTTCCGCCACCGCCCGCAGACGCCGGTCCGGCGAGGCCGAGGATCATCATGGCGGCGAGGGCCGCCCCGCCGATGCCACGCCCCCCGTTTACCGCTCGCACCGCGCGTCTCTGTTCTTGGTGTAGGTAGACATGACCTTCCACTCCCCGTTCTGCTTCTGCATGAGGTCCTTGAAGCTGGTGAAGTCGTCCATGCTCGGCTTGGTACGCAGGACCTTGTCTGTCTTCGTCTTCTTGGCGAAAGCGTCGCGCTGGCTCTCGCAGTAGGTGACGACCGCGGAATTGCTGTCGCGGACCTCGGCCTTGCGGTTGTAGTAACGGTAGACGCCGGTACCGACCTTGCCGTCCTTCTTGAACTGTGCGGCGCTGTACCGCAGTTTTTCGCCCGCCTTGCCCCAGAAGAACCGCTGGGCCTGGGGAAGGTCCGCGTCAGCGGTGGCGAAGGACAACACCGAGGCACGCAACGCGTACCCGTGGTCCCGCAGCACCGCGTCCTTCTCCTCGTCGCCGGTGCGATCACCGGCGACGTCCGCCCGTACGCCCTTCGGAAAGTCGAACTTCGGGGCGTCGGGCTCGTTCTTCCCCGTGTCCTTGTCCTTCTTCGCACTCGCGGAGGGCGAAGAGGTCTTCTTTCCGGCGCCCGCGCCCTCGATCTTGTCGGAGGAGCCGTCCTTGTCGCCGTCGCCGCAGCCGCTCAGCAGCAGGGCGCCCGCGAGGGCCGTCGCCGTGGCGAGGGTGGTGACGGTGCTGGTGGCCCGCTTACTCATCGTGCGCAACTCCCGTTAGCAGTCGGCGAATAGCGCACTTGACCCGGCTACGGTCGCGGGAGGCGTAAGAGCTCGCTCGCACCCCCGTGCGCCACGTTCGAAGGGTAGCCACTCGGGTGCGTCGCCGACAGTGTGAATCCGCACTCAGGGGCGCAGGGACGCGTCGCGGGGCGCGGGCCGCAGGTCAGCCCCCCAGCACCGAGCCGAAGTCCGTGTCGGAGCCGAGGACGAACGTGGCGGCGATCAGGATCAGGGTGCCGGGCAGCAGGAAGGCGATGGTGGTCATCGTGGCCTTGGGGACCGTTTTCGCCGCCTTTCGGCGGGCGTTCTGCGCGTCGGTGCGCCGCATGTCGGTGGCGATCTGGATCAGTGTCTCGGCGATGGGCGCGCCCAGCTCCTCGCCCTGCTGGAGCGCGGTGACGAACTGGTCGACCTGATCGCTGGCGTTGCGGCGGCGCAGCTCGTCGAACGCCTGGCGGCGGCTGACGCCCATGTCCATCTGGCGCAGGGTGATGCGCAGTTCGTCGGCCCAGGGGCCCTCGTAGCGTTCGGCGACGCGCTCCAGCGCCTGGCGGAAGCCGAGTCCGGCGGAGACGACGACGGCGAGGACGTCGAGGAAGTCCGGCAAGGTGCGTTCGATGACGTGGCGGCGGTCCTTGATGGCCTGCCAGATGCCCATGTCGGCGGCGAACCAGCCGAAGGCCAGCACCATCGCGGTGAACACCAGGCTGTCGGCGGAGAGGCCGACGAGCCCCATGACGATGCCGAACGCGCCGAAGACGGCGCGGCGCGCGGCGTAGCGCTGGATGGTGAGCCCGCCGGGGTTGCCGGCCTGGTCGATTCTGCGGCGCTTCTTGTCGACCTGGGCGGACCCCATCAGCCGCAGCACGAGGGGGGCGAAGCGCATGCCGAGCCGGTCGACGGCCTGGCCTCCGGTGCTGGTGCGGGTGGCGCCGACCTCCAGTGCGACGGCGAGGTCGGGCGGCAGCTTCGTCTCGGCGCGGTACATGCGGATGCCGGCGAAGGCCCCGTACACCGCGAGGCCGAACAGGGCGGCGAGTGCGAGAGCGACCACGGCTCACACCTCGATTCTGCCGAGGCGGCGGATGACGAAGAACCCGGCGGCGAACAGGCCCACCGCGATGACCATGGCGATCTGGCCGACCGGTGAGCCGGTGACGCGGGCGAGCGCCCCGGGCATCATCGAGTTCATCATCAGCATCGCGCCCAGCCCGAGCAGCGGGATGGTGAAGGCCGTCGCGTTGACCTCGGCGAGCATGGTGCGCACCTCGCGGCGGGTCTCCTTGCGCTCCTCCAGGGTGGTGGTGAGGTTGCGCAGCGAGCCGACGATGGTGCCGCCCGCCCGGTTGGACAGGACGAGGGTGGTGACGAGGACGACGAGCTCGCGGGAGGGCAGCCGTTCGGCCAGCTCGCCCAGCGCGTCTTCGATGGACCGGCCGACGGCCAGCTGATTGGTGACGATCGTCAGCTCGTCACCCGCCGGCGCCTCCAGCTCCTCGGCGGCCATACCCAGGGCCGTACGGAGCGCGAGTCCGGCGGAGGTGGCGTTGGCGAGTATGCGCGACAGCTCGGGGAGCTGGTTGATGAACTGCTCGGTGCGGCGCTGGCGCTGATGGTTGAGGAACGCGTTGGCGGCGAAGACGCCGACGAGCCCCGCGATGGGCCCGAAGAAGGGGGCCAGCACGGCGGAGGCCAGCATCCACAGCACGGCCACGAGCCCCGCCATGTAGACGAAGAACTCGCCCGCCGTCAGGTCGAGTCCGGTCGCGGCCAGCTTCGCCTGGAGGCGGCGGCCGAGGCCCGTGGCACGCAGCCTGCGGTCGACATTGGTGAAGCGGCGCCGTCTGCCGCTGCCGGGCGGCAGCGCGAGCGCGGCTCCCTCGGCGCCGCTGAGCCGGTCGATGAGGGCCTGGCGGCGGGCGCGTCCGGAGGCGTAGGTCAGCACGCCGACGGTGGCGAGCACTCCGGCCACCAAGGTGGCGCCGAGCGCGAACTGGGCCGTGGAGTCCAGCGCGAGAGCGTGCAGGGGCTCCAGCGCGAGAGCGTGCACGGGCTCCAGCGCGAGAGCGTGCAGGGGCTCCGGGGCGAGAGCGTGCACGGGCTCCAAGGCGAGGGCGTGCGCGGTGGTGGCTGCCGGGCCCGTCATACGGCCTCCCTGGTCGCGAGCTGGTCGGCCGAGCGTGCGACGCCGAAGGCGGGCGGCACCGGCTCCCCCGCCAGGTAGAGCCGGTCGGCGGAGCGGCGCGGCAGCGGCAGGTGGTCGAAGGTGCCGTGCACCCGGCCGTCGGCCGACATGGGCCGGGCGTCGAAGCGCGAGGCGGTGGCGAGCTGGAAGGTCTCGCGGCCGTGCGAGGAGAGGATCGAGATCTCCACGATCTTGCGCGAGCCGTCGGCCAGCCGCGCGAGCTGGATGATGACGTCAACGGCCGAGTTGATCTGGTCCTGGAGCGCGGCGAAGGGCACCTCGACCTCCGACATGGACGCGAGCGTCTGGAGCCGCATCAGCGCGTCCTCGGCGCTGTTGGCGTGCACGGTGGCCAGCGAGCCGTCGTGCCCGGTGGACATGGCCTGGAGCATGTCGAGGGTCTCCCCGCCGCGCACCTCGCCGACGATGATGCGGTCGGGCCGCATGCGCAGGGAGTTGCGCACCAGGTCGCGGACGGTGATCTGGCCCTTGCCCTCGACGTTGGGCGGCCGGGTCTCCAGGCGGATGACGTGCCCCTGCTGGAGCTGGAGCTCGGCGGCGTCCTCGACGGTGATGATCCGCTCGTGCTCGGGGATGAGCGCGGACAGCGCGTTGAGGAGGGTCGTCTTGCCGCTGCCGGTGCCACCGGCGACGATCAGGTTGAAGCGGGCCCGGATGAAGCCGGACAGCAGCGAGAGCATGTGCTCGTCCAGCGTCCCCAGCGAGATCAGCTCGTGCAGCGTGTAGGCACGGGGGAAGCGGCGGATGGTCAAGGTGGCGCCGGTCAGCGACAGGGGCGGGATGATGACGTTGACCCGCTCGCCGGAGGGCAGCCGGGCGTCGACCATCGGATTGGACTCGTCCACCCGGCGGTTGACGGTGGAGACGATGCGCTCGATGGTCTGCATCAGCTGTTCTTCGGAGGCGAACCGGACGGGCACCTGCTCGACCCGGCCGCCGCGCTCGACGAAGATCTGGTCGGGCCCGTTGACCATGATCTCGGTGATGGAGCCGTCCTCCAGCAGCGGTTCGAGCACCCCGAGCCCCAGGGCCTCGTCCACCACGCGCCGGATCAGCAGCGTGCGGTCCTGGGTCGCCAGGACCGGGCCCTCGCGGCTGATGATGTGGCCGAGGACCCGCTCCAGGCGGGCGCGGCGCTCGGCGGGGCTGAGCGCCGACATCTCGGCGAGGTCGATCTCCTCCAGCAGCTTGGTGCGGTAGGCCGCCACCAGGTGACCGGTGCTGTCGGCGGGGATGCCGCTGCCCGCGCCGGTGTTCTCGTGCGCCGCGATCCGGGAGCGCAGGCTCATCCCCGGCCTCCTTTCAGGCTCGTCACTCGCCGTCGTCCTCGTCCTCGTCGGTGGGCATCGCGGCCGAGCGGGTCGCCTCGCCGAAGCTGTCGATGCCCGGGATGAGGGAGGGGATCGTGACGGTGGCGGTCACCTCCACCTCGTCGCCTCCCTGGGTCAGCGCGAAGCCGCTGCGCGAGGCCGTCCAGCCGGACATCGCCGCGCGCCCGGCCGCCGCGTAGCCGGCCGCCGCGTCCTCCTGCGAGGCCACCCGCGCCGCGGCCCGCGCCCCGGTGCCCGCCTGCTGTACGGCGTAGCCGACGATGCCGAGCTGGAGGGCGGCGACGGCGACGAGCAACAGCAGCGGCAGCATCCCGGCGAACTCCAGCGCGCTGGAACCCCGGTCGCGCTCCGCACTCCGGCGCAGTGATCGTGCCCCGAAGGGGCGCGGGGAACTGCTCCCCCAGCCTCCGGCCGGGAGGTGCCCCCACCAGCCACGACGCAGCCGCAGCCGCAGCCGCAGCCGAACGACAAACCCCCTCGGCACTTCCCGCAGAGCACGCCGCGGAGCCCTCAGCGGAGCGGTCAGCCCTGGTCTCATCGTCGCTCATCCCTCCTCCGCCGCGCCCGCCTCGCCGTTGACCGTGAAGGGCAGCCCCGCGGCTCCGGGGAACATGATCGGTGTCTTCAGATCGACGCTGGCCTTCCACACCCCGTCGCCGCGCGAGCAGCTGATGGAGGAGCTGTCGCGCCACTTGGCGGGCAGGTGCTCGCGCGCCGCCGCCACGCAGGCGCCCTGCGGGTCGCCGTAGGCGGCGGCGCCGGTCGCGGCACGCGCGGCCTCGTCGGCGGCGTTTCCCGCGAGGGAGAAGGTGTAGCCGATCAGCACGCACTGCCACAGCAGCGCCAGGGTGACCAGCACGATCGGCGCCATGCCCGCGAACTCCACGGTCAGCGAGCCCCGGTCGCCCTCGCCCGGCGGGGGTGCCAGGCGGCGGCGCACGAAGGCGACGGCGCCCCGGTCCGAGCCGAAGCGGGACGGGGAGCCGGGCGGGGAGCTGGGTGGGGCGTTGGACGGGGGACCGGGCGGCGGGCCGGGCGGGGAGCTCGCCGAGGATCCGGGCGGCAGCGCCTGCTGACGCTGTACGCGCTCGCGCTCCCGCCCCGGCGAGCCGCCGCCCGCGGGCAGCGATCTGTGACCCGGCGCCGCCGACCCGCCTGAGCCCCTGCTCTGCCTGCCCCTGCGCCGTCCGCCCGTTCCCGTTCCCCCGCCGCCCGTCTCCTGGGAGCCCGCGGCCAGGCCCAGCTCCCCCGCGAGGCTCCACAGCGCCTGCCGCACGCTGCCCTTGGCGTCCAGGTCCTGCATCCGGCCCGCGTCCAGCGCGGACTGCAACTCCTTGAACTGGGCGGGCACCGTCGTGCGCGCCACCGGGGTGCCGATGATGCGGGAGATGAGCTGCGGCTGGATCTCGGTGTGCCGGGAGGCGCGGTTGACGACGGTGACGGTCTCCTCCGCCTTGCGGACCTGGAGCCTGTCCCACAGCCGCACCATGCGCTTGGCGCCGCGTACGGAGATCACATCGGGGGTGGTGAGCAGCACGGTACGGTCCGCCAGTTCGACGGCGGCGGCGTTCGCGGCGTGCATCTGGGTGCCGCAGTCGACCACGACGACCTCGAAGCGGGCCCGCAGGGCGCCGACGATCTGCCGGGCCGCGCGCTCGTCGACCTCCTCCCCGCGCTCGCCCTCCCCCGGCGCCAGCAGCAGACCCAGCCCCGACTCGTGCGTGTAGACGGCGTCCTGGAGCACGCGCGGGGTGATGTCCTTGATGCCGACGAGGTCGGCCACCGACCTGCGGAACTGCACATCCAGGTAGGAGGCGACGTCCCCGGCCTGGAGGTCCATGTCCACCAGCGCGGTCTCCCGGCCGGAGGCGCGCGCCGCCAGTGCCAGCTGGACGGCGGTGAGGGTGGTTCCGACGCCGCCCTTGGCCCCGCTGACGGTGACGACGGTGCCCAGGCCGCCCCGCCCGCCGCCGGGCCCGCCCACACCGCCCCCGTACGCGCCGTACCCGGAGCCGTAGCCCGCCCCGTATCCCCCGTCCTGGCCGCCCAGGTGGCGGCGTACCCCGGTGGCCCAGGACGAGGCCGCGGCGACCCTGGCGGCCAGCTCGTCGTAGGCCAGCGGCAGCCCCGTCACACCGCGCGCCCCGGCGTCCATGGCGGCCGAATACAGCCGGGGGCTGGTGTCCTGCGTGGCGAGGACGACGGCGACGGCGGGAAAGTGGAGCGCGATCTCCCGGATCAGTTCCAGCGCGGGCAGCGGCCCGATCAGCTCGTGGACGAGCACCACTTCGGGCAGCTCGGCGAGCGACTCACCGGCCTGCTGGGCGAGGGCGTCGAGCAGCTGGGTGGAGTCGACCGCGGGCGGCACGGGCTCGCTGTCGGGCAGTTGGCTGAGCAGGGTGACGACCGAGCGGGCCGCGTCAGGATCGCTGACGGCCGGCTGGATACGGGTGACCATCTGCTGCCTCACTTGTCTCCGGGGAGCGTGTAGGTGCGGTCCTCCTCGGGGACCTCGGCGTCGTCGCCGGGCGCCACGAGGGCGAGGCGCACATGCTCGGCGAACGACTCGGCGTAGGCGACGCGCTGCGCGTCGGCGGTGCTGAGCGCGAAGGTGATCGGCACGCCGTCCCGCTCGCGCTGACGGGTCCGCTCGTCCCGGCTGCCGTCGTCCTTGAGCGGGGTGAGCTTGCCGACGTCGATGACCTTGGCCTGGCTGACGATGACGCGGGACTCGGAGGGCGTCTTGCCGTTGCCGGTGCTGTTGCCGCTCTTGGCGTCGGAGCGCTGTTCGCCCTCGAAGGTGGCGTAGATGTTGACCCGGTCACCTGGGTTGATCTTGCCGGCGACGCCGGTCTCCGCGTCGATCATGATGGCGATCTCCTGCTCGCCCGCCTTCAGCCGGGGCCGCTTGGCCATCATGTCGGACTGGAGGAGCGAGCCCTTCTTGAGCGGGTTGACGGCGATGTGGCCGCGGATGCCCGACAGGTCGGTGACGGCGGTCTCCGGCAGCCAGCGCTCGGGCATGGACACCTTGGTGAACTGCGCCTCCTCCAGCTTCCGGTAGGCGGGCACGTCCTCCTTCAGCTCGTAGGCCGTCGTCTCGTCGCCCACCTTGGACTCCACGTTCCTGATCACGGCGAGCACTCCGGCGAACGCGGCGAGGGCGCACAGGATCGAGAGGACCAGCAATATGACGCCGCGGCGCTGGCGTGAGTTCATCGACGGATACCTCGGGGATCGGCGACGACGGGAGCGTCGTCCGTGTGGGTGGCGGTCGGCGCGGCGGGCTCGGTGACGGCGCTCTGGGGCGGTGCGGCGGGCCGGGGCGGGACGGCGCCCTGGGGCCGGGGGGCCTCCTGGGGGTGGGCGGCCTCCTGGGGGTGGGCGGCCTCCTGGGGGTGGGCGGCCTCCTGGGGGTGGACGGCATCCCGGGGCCGGCCGGACTCCCGGGGCTGGGCGGGCTCTCCGGGCCGGCCGGAGGAGGGGGCCCGGCGCTGCTCCCGCGCCGGGGCGCGGCCCCCCTCCTGCCCCTGGGGCAGAGCGGGGGCCGCGCAGAACGCGCAGCGGTCTCCGATGAGTTCGAGCCCGCACCAGTGGCACTCGTCCCGCCGCACGGAGGCGACGAGCTGGTAGAGCACCGAGACGTCGGGGATGGCGGCCACGAACTCCGTCAGCTTTCCCGTGCCCCACCACTCGGCCGAATCCCCCGGCAGATACGCCTCGCGCACCTCACCGGATCGCCAGTGGGGGGCCAGCGTGCGTGTGACCCAGTCCGAGGCGAGCTGGCCGCGCGCGACGGTCAGCTCCGTGGCGAACTGCGGCCCCGTCAGGGCGCTTTCCCCCTCTCCGCCCAGCCGGACCAGCTCGGGCGTCGGCGCGGCCAGAACGGCGAACTGGGCGCCGGGCATCCACGACTTGGCGTGCGCGGTCAGGGTGACCGGCACCCGGTCGAGCCGCGCGACCGAGCCGAGGACCGCTCCCGCGTACAGGTAGTGCGTCAGCAGCCGGGCCGCCGCGCCGAGCACGCCGGGCGTGAAGTCACAGAGCGAGAGCTGCCGCAGCTGCCGTACGAGAACGCCGGTGGCCAGCGGCGGCAGCGCGACCGGCAGCAGCGCGATGCGCCGGCTCTCCAGCAGGGATCTGATCGTGTGCAGCCGGTGCAGGTAGCGGGTGGGGAGGGTGGCCGGATACAGGGCGATGAGGTAGCCGTGCTGCTCCAGCAGGGTCTGGGTCTCGGCGAGCGCGGCCTCCAGCGGCTGCTCGTCGGGCGAGCTGAAGACGTGGGCGCGCGGGGTGTGCCGGTCAGGCGGAGCGAGCATGTGATCACCCCTGGTGACCGCTAACGCCGTCGACACATCCGCCTCCCCCGGGTCCTCTGCCACGGTGGCTTCGGCCGGATCCGCCCAACTCCGCGCCGAGTGCCCTCGCTTGCCGATCTCGTCGTACGCCTGCCGACATAACACACTATCCACGGGACACCGGCCAGTAGCAGCCCGTTCCGGGAACCCCGCGCTTCCAGCGGGAGCACTACCCGCCCCCCGCACCACACCAACCCCCCATCGCCCCGGCGCCCTTTCGAGGAGGGCACAGCCGTTCATCCGATCCGGGGACCGGGGGATGTGCTCACGGCGTGGCCGGCGCGGTCTTCCTACGGTCCGCGCACCGGCCTGGAATCCCTGGACCGGCGGCTGGAAGTCCTGGACCGGCGGCTGGAGCGGGACGGCCGTCAGGCCGCCCGCGAGCCAGGGCCCGGCGTCCGGTGAAGGCCCCGGGGCGACCGGACGGGTCCCGCCGGGCCGCTCCTCACCAGGGCAGCTCCCTCAGCTGCTGGACGCACAGGACCACGAAGAGCACGCAGGACGCGGCGAGCAGGGTGTTGCTGAGCCAGCCGCTGCGCCATTCCTGTGGTGTGCGGCCGGTGTTGAGGAGCCACATGAGGGTGGCGGCGAGGAAGGGCATGAAGAAGGCGCCCAGGACGCCGTAGGCGATGACGAGGCCGAAGGGCTGGTCGAGCCAGAGCAGCGTCATCGGGGGGAACGTCAGCCACAGCAGGTAGCCGCGGAAGGGCCAGGAGCGCTCCTGTTCACCCCGGGCGACCGGGGCCACGCCCGCCTCGGCCGCCAGCCCGCGGGCCGCCTTCAGCCGTTCGACGAAGTCCGCGAACATCAGGCTCACGCCGTGCCAGACCCCCACCAGGGAGGAGAAGGAGGCGGCGAAGAAGCCGATCAGGAACAGGACCGAGGTGAAGGTGCCGAAGCGCCGCTCCAGGATGTCGTTCAGGTCCAGGAGCCCTTTGTCGCCGGTGGCGAGGGCGATGTGCGAGGCGTGGAGCAGTTCGGCGCCCACGATCAGCATCGCGACGACGAAGACGCCGGTGGTGATGTAGGCGACGCGGTTGTCGAGCCGCATCATCTTCATCCAGCCGCTGTCGGTCCAGCCCTTGGCGTTGATCCAGTAGCCGTAGGCGGCCATGGTGATGGTGCCGCCGACGCCGCCGATCAGCCCCAGCGTGAAGACCATGGAGCCGGAGGGCAGGACGGGGAGCAGCCCCGCGAAGGCGGCCGGGAGGTCGGGCGAGACGCGGATCGCGACGTAGACGACGACCACGAACATCACGCCGACGAAGACCATCATGATCTTCTCGACGATGGCGTAGCGGTTGCCCCATACGAAGGCCAGCCCGATCAGCCCGGTGATGATCGCCCACGCCTTGAGCGGCATCACGTCGGGGAAGAGCGCCTGGAGCGGCAGCGCGCTGGAGGACATGGCGGTGGCCCCGTAGATGAAGCCCCAGATGACGACGTAGACGGCGAAGTAGACCGTGGTCCAGGGGCCGAGGCTGCGCCAGCCGTCGAAGATGGTGCGGCCGGTGGCCAGGTGCCAGCGGCCGGTGGCCTCGGCGAGCGCGATCTTGACGACGCAGCCGATGACGGCGGCCCACATCAGGGTGTAGCCGAACTTGCTGCCGGCGATGAGCGTGGCGACGAGATCGCCGGCGCCGACGCCGGTGGCGGCGACGACCATGCCGGGGCCGATCATCTTCCAACTGGGCTTGCGCACCGGGGGCCGCGCGCCGCCTGTGGTGCTGGGGGTGGTGTCCTCCGCTGACATACCGGGCTGCCTCCACCGTGCGCAGGGATGGCGTACGTGCTGGTCGTGGGCGCATGTAACCGTCTGCGGACGATCAGCACAAGGGGGTACGCACGCCCGGACGCTACCGCCAGGTATTGACAACCTCATTGGTCTGGACCAGGTTGTACGCCACACACGCACCACCTCCCCCCATGTCCCCCCACACCGGAGGCAGTTGTGGCCCGTAACAGATCCCTGATCCCCCGCCGGTTCCGAACCCGCGCGCTGGTCGGCCTCACGGCCTCGGCACTGGCCGCCGCCGGGCTGTTCGCCTTCGGCGCGGCGCAGGCGAACGCCGGCGCGAGCGCGTCACCGGAAGCGGGGCCCCGCGTCGGCGCCTCCAAGGTCCCCGCCCACGCGGTCACCGGCTACTGGCAGAACTTCAACAACGGCGCGAAAGTCCAGACCCTCGCGGACGTGCAGAAGGACTACGACATCGTCGCGGTCGCCTTCGCGGACGCCACCACCTCGCCGGGCCAGGTCGACTTCAAGCTCGACCCGGCGCTCAACTACTCCGAGGATCAGTTCAAGGCGGACATCGCCGCCAAGCACGCCGAGGGCAAGTCGGTCGTCATCTCCGTCGGCGGCGAGAAGGGTGCCGTCTCCGTGAGCGACGACGCCTCCGCCGACGCCTTCGCCAAGAGCATCACCGGCCTCATGGACAAGTACGGCTTCGACGGCGTCGACATCGACCTGGAGAACGGCCTCAACTCCACATACATGACCAAGGCCCTGGAATCCATCCACGCCGCCAAGAGCGACGTCGTGGTGACGATGGCCCCGCAGACCATCGACATGCAGTCGCCGCAGAACGAGTACTTCAAGACGGCGCTCAACATCAAGAGCTTCCTGACCGTCGTCAACATGCAGTACTACAACAGCGGGTCCATGAACGGCTGTGACGGCAAGACCTACTCGGCCGGCACCGTCGACTTCCTGACGTCGCTGGCCTGCGTCCAGATCAAGGGCGGCCTCGATCCGTCCCAGGTCGGCATCGGCACCCCGGCATCCTCGCGGGCCGCCGGCTCGGGCTACGTCGAGCCCGGCGTGGTCAACGACGCGCTGGACTGCCTCGCGAAGGGAGAGCGCTGCGGCAGCTTCACCCCCGACCAGAAGTGGCCCGGCATCCGCGGCGCCATGACCTGGTCCACCAACTGGGACGCCACGGACAGCGACAAGTGGTCGAGCACCGTCGGCCCCCACGTCCACGGTCTGTAGCCCCCACGCGCGACCCCGAACCGTGCGGAGCCCCCCACCCCCCACCCCGCACACACACGACGCCCCCGGGTCCGGCAACGGCTACCCGGGGGCGTCGCGTTGAGGCGCCGAACCAGACGACACCTATTGATTTTCGATCGATACCAATCGATAATCGATGCATGCACCGTCTCTTCATCACAGCGCTGCGCGCCGGTATCGCCGCGGCATTCCTGGCCGGTCTCTTCGGCCAGATCCTCGTCATACCGAACACGGCCGCCAACGAGGTCGACACCTTCCCTCCTTACGAGCCGTTCGAGGCGCCCTACGTGACGGTGGCGATCGTCGGCGTCGCCTGCGTCCAGGTCGCGCTCGTCGCCACGTGGATGCTGCTCAGCATGGTCGAACGCGACGCGATCTTCACGCCGCGTGCCTTCCGGTGGGTCGACGTCATCATCGGGGCCTCGATCGTGGCGACGCTGTTGGCGACAGGGGTCATGGCGCATCTGGCCCTGGCCACCATCCCCTCCCCCGGCGACGGCATGGAGGTCATCGGCGCCTTGTTCACCGCGACCGCGTGCGCCGGTGCGGGGACATACTTCGCGTTGCTCGTCGTCATCATGCGAAGCCTCCTGCGCAAGGCGACGGACTTGCAGACCGAGATGGCCGAGGTGGTGTGATGGCGATCATCGTCGACCTCGATGTCCAGCTCGCCAAGCACAACATGTCCGTCGGCGAGTTCGCCGCCGCCGTCGGCATCACCCCCGCCAACATCGCCGTGCTGAAGAACGGCCGTGCGAAGGCGGTGCGGTTCACGACGCTCGACGCGATCTGCCGCACCCTCGACTGCCAGCCCGGCGACGTGCTGCGCTGGGTACCCGACGAGGGCGCGGACGACGGCGGGACGACGGCGCCGTAGCGGGTGACCGGCCGGCCGGAGAGGGTCCGGCGCCGCGGCCACCCGCTACGGCGAGTGCGCCCACGTCGTCGCGGGCGGGGCGAGCGGTCCCGTTACGCCTTCGGCTCCGGCAGCACGCAGTGGCGTGCGTCCAGGTCGAGCTGGTTGCCGCGGCCGAAGCAGGAGTTGATCAAGTATGTCTGCTGGCCGTAGGCGTTGAGGTAGCGGACCACCACGTGGCCCTTCTCGTTCACCTCACACGGGTTGTTCAGGGTGCACATCTCCCCGTCCTCGTTGTGGGTGTTGTTCACCCCGACGACCTTGTTGGTCTTGTTGTCGATCACCGGGGAGCCGGAGGTGCCGCCCTTGGTCTGGCAGTCCATCGTGTAGCGGATGGAATCCTTCCAGGTCCAGTCGCCCTCCTTCAGCCGGTAGGCGAAGCCGTCGACCGCGCAGCCGAAGGTCTCCTTCCAGTAGCCGGAGACGACGGTGATGTCGCGGCCCTGGCGCGGGTGCTTGGCATCCAGCTCCAGCGCGTCGATGCCGTACTTCTTCTTGATCTCCTTGTACGTGGAGGTGGACTCGTACACCGAGATGTCCGTGTCCGTCATCGTCGCGTAGGCGATCTTGTCGGAGTGGATCTTCCCGGCGTCGCTGCCGTCCGCGTTCAGGAGCGTGAAGTCGCGGCTCGTCTTCTTGTCGACGACGACCTCACCCGCGCCCGGCATGCCCTCTTGCAGGCAGTGCCCGTTGGACAGGACCAGCGCCGGGTCGCCGGGCTTGGAGTTCTTCAGCTTGACGACGGAGCCCGAGCAATTGCTGAGCGCGACGGTGCCCTCGAAGGTGGGCTCCTTCTGCGCCGAGGCCGGGTCCGAGGCGGACGTCGAGGCGGCTGCGGACGTCGAGGCGGCTGCGGCGGGTGCCGCGGCTATACCGGCCAGCGCGGCGGCGCCGAAGAGCACCGCCGCGAGCGTGCTGGCTAGGGGCTTTCTCATGAACGACCCTTCTGAAGTAGGGATACAGCGGTACGGACGCGCCGTGCGCTGCATCTCCACAGCGCCGCCTCAACGCCCCTGCGGGCGCTACGGCTTGGGTAGCGTGCAGCCCTCACGGCTGAGGTCGATCTGGTTTCCCGCTCCCACGCACGGCGCGATGATGTAGGTCTGCTGGCCGTAGGCGATCTGGTCGTGAACGGTGGTCTTGCCGCTCTCATCCACCTCGCAGGGGTTGTTGAGCGTGCACTCCGCACCGTCCTCGTTCCGGGTGTTGTTCACGCCGACGACCTTGCCCGAGGCGTTGTCGATCACCGGGGAGCCCGAAGTTCCGCCCTTGGTCTTGCAGTCGGCGGTGTAGCGGATCGAGTCCTTCATCGTCCAGCCCGCTTCCTTGAGCCGGTACGCGAAGCCGTCGATGGCGCAGCCGTAGGTCTCCTTCCAGTAACCGGAGACCACGGTGATGTCGTTGCCCTGCGTGGGGTGGGCAGCGTCGAGGTCGAGTGCCTTGATGCCGAACTCGGACTCGATCTCCTGGTAGGTGGAGCCCACCTCGTAGAGCGAGACGTCGGTGTCGGTCATGGTGGCGTAGGCGATCTTCGTGGCCTTGACGGTGCCCGCGTCACTGCCGTCGGCCTTCAGCAGCGTGAAGCTGCGGCTGGAGGCCTTGTCCGTGATCACCTGGCCGGGCTCGGGCATGCCCTCTTCGAGACAGTGCCCGTTGGACAGGACCAGCGCGGGGTCACCGGGCTGGGACTCGGGCATCTTGACCACCGAGCCGGAGCAATTGCTCAGCGCGACGGTCCCCTCGAAGCTGGGCGCCGCCGCTGGCGCCTTCTTCGCGGCCGACGCGCTCGAAGAGGCGGCGTCCGTCGCTGGCGTGGACGTCGCTGGGGTGGACGTCGCTGGGGTGGACGTCACTGGGGTGGACGTCACTGGGGTGGCTGCGGCGGGGGACGCGGCTATGCCCGCGAGAGCGGCGGCTCCGAAGAACGCCGCGGCGAGCGAGCCGACGAGAGGTCTTTTCATTGTGGGGGTTCCTCTCTTGGTACCGAAGGTCGATTCGGTCTGACGCCGTGCATTCTTGGGCCAGTTGAGGTTCACCCACAAGAGCGCCCCCGGAAGCGATATGAGCGATTCCGGGGGCGCGAGGGGGACGGGGCAGGCGGGACGGGGGCGGGGACGGACGCGGACCCACGCCCGCGCCCCCGGAACGAGCGGACCCGCGCCCGCGCCCCGCCGCCCTAGACGAAGACGCTCACGAGTGCGGCGACCGCGAAACCGGCGACCGAGAGCACGGACTCCAGCACCGTCCAGGACTTGAGGGTGTCCCGCTCGGAGATGCCGAAGTACTTCGAGACCATCCAGAAGCCGCCGTCGTTCACATGCGAGGCGAAGATCGACCCCGCCGAGATCGCCATGATGACCAGCGCGAGATGCGCCTGCGAGGGGTCGCTCTCGGCCAGCAGCGGCGCGACGATCCCCGCCGTGGTGACGATGGCGACCGTCGCCGAGCCCTGTGCCACGCGCAGCACCAGGGAGATCAGATAGGCCAGCACGATCACCGGCAGCCCCGCGTCCCCGAACACGTCGGCGAGCGCCTTCGCGACGCCCGACCCCTGAAGGACGGCGCCGAAGACGCCGCCGGCGCCGACGACCAGAATGATGTTGCCGACGGGCTTGAGCGAGGCGGTGGAGACCGTCTCCAGCGACTTGCGGCTCCAGCCCCGGCGCAGCCCCAGCAGGTAGTAGGACAGCAGCAGCGCGACGGTCAGCGCCACGAAGGGGTGGCCGATGAACTCGATGACCGAGCGGCCCGTCGAGGGGTCCAGCGCGATGGAGGAGAACGTCGCGGCCAGGATCAGCACCAGCGGGGTGCCGGTGATGGCCAGCACCGTGCCGACGGCGACCGGCTTCTCGTCGGCACGCGCGCCGTCGGCACGCGCGCCGTCGGCACGCGCGCCGTTGGCACGCTGCTCCTCGGCGACGGCCGCCTTCGCCTCCTCAGCGGCCTCCAGCATGTCCTGCGGCACGGGGACGAACACGCGGTTGCCGATCCAGGCCGCGTACGCCCAGGCCGCCAGCACGGCGGGGATTCCGCAGATGACGCCCATCAGGATGACCCAGCCCAGGTCCACGTTGAGCAGCCCGGCGGCGGCCACGGGGCCCGGGTGCGGCGGCAGGAACGCGTGGGTCATGGACAGCCCCGCCAGCATCGGCATGCAGTACAGCAGCACCGACTTGCCGCTGCGCTTGGCGGCGGCGTAGATGATCGGCGCCAGCACGAAGATGCCGACGTCGAAGAAGACGGGGATACCGAAGATCAGGCCGGTCAGGCCCATCGCGAGCGGGGCGCGCTTCTCCCCGAACAGCCCCAGCAGCCGGGCCGAGAGCGCCTCGGCACCGCCGCTGACCTCCAGGATCGCGCCCAGCATGGTGCCCAGGCCGATGATGATCGCGACGTGCCCGAGGATCCCGCCCATCCCCGCCTCGATCATCGAGACGGCGTCGGACTTCTGGACGGTGCCGAACAGTTCGGTCACGGAAAGGCCCGCACCCAGGCCGACGGCTATGGACACCGTGAGCAGCGCCACGAACGGCTGGATGCGGACCTTGATGATCAGTACGAGCAGCAGGACGATCCCGAGGGCCGCGACGGTCAGCAGACCCCCGGTCCCGGGTATGAGCGCGAGCAGGCCGCCCGTATGGGGCGGGGTGTCTGCGGCAAGCAGCATGGGGAACTCCATTGTTTCCGTGCCTGGTCCCAGAACGCCCGGATGGGGGGATGACCCTCAGCCGAGGACGGCGAGGGTGTCGATCTCGACCAGCAGACCGGCGGGAAGGCCGACGTACACCGTCGTACGCGCGGCCGGGGCCTCCTGAAGGGAGGCGAAGTACTCGTTGTAGATCTCGTTGAACTCGGCGAAGTGCGCGGTGTCCGTCAGATACACCCGCACCATCACCGCGTCCTCCCAAGTGGCGCCCCCCTCCTTGAGGATGGCCTCCACGTTGGCGAAGGTCTGGAGGGTCTGCTCGCGCAGGCCGGGGCCCACCGGCGTGGGCGCCTGGCCCTCGGCGGCCGGGCCGAAGCCGACCTGCCCGGCGACCTGGAGGATGTTCCCCTTCCGCACGCCGTGCGAGAACTTCGCGGGCGGCGTGGTGTGCGTGTCCGGGGTGAGTGCGGTCTTGGGAAGCTTGTCGCTCATGGTGCGGCTCTCTTGGCTCGTTGACGGTCGGGGGACCTGCCCACGTACTCCGCGCTGATGGCCTCGGCCGTGCGGCGTACGCGGGGCAGAAGGGTGAGGAGTTCCTCGGCGGAGACGACGACGCTGGGCGCCGAGACCGACATCGCCGCCACCACCCGCCCCTCGGCGCCCCTGATGGGCGCCGCGACGCAGTTGATGGACTCCTCGTGGCCACCGAGGTCGGTGGCCCAGCCCTGTT
Source organism: Streptomyces sp. NBC_01775 (assembly GCF_035917675.1). Taxonomy (NCBI): domain Bacteria; kingdom Bacillati; phylum Actinomycetota; class Actinomycetes; order Kitasatosporales; family Streptomycetaceae; genus Streptomyces; species Streptomyces sp. NBC_01775. The sequence goes on from NZ_CP109104.1 coordinate 3,500,716, forward strand.
CGCGCACCTTCGCCAACTCGGTGAGAAAGGCGCCGGCGCTCGGGGTGGAACGGGCTGTGTACAGGGGATAGTCGAGCCGTTCGGCGACCGCGCGCCGCTCCGGCTCGGGCAGATCGGCGAGCAGCAGCTTGGACACGGCGGCGACGGTGATCGCCACGGGTTTGCCGATGCGGGAGTACATCCGCACCGGGTAGCGGCTCTCGACCTTGTCGATGTAGCGCACCTCGTCCTCCTCGTAGACGGCGAGGTGGACGGTGTGCCCGCAGGCGGCGTTCAGTTCCGCGAGGTGCGGGTGGGCGATCTCCCGTACGTCGAGGTTCTCCATGGCCTCCTGGGCGAGCGCGAACAGCCGCGCTCCCAGCCGGTAGCGCTGGTCGGGCTGGCGGTAGACGATGCCGTGCTCGTGCAGGGTGCGCAGCAGCCGCAGCGCGGTCGACTTGTGCACCTCCAGCCGGGTGGCGACCTGCTCCAGGTTGGCGGGCCCCTCGGCGAGCAGGGGCAGAATGCTCAGCGCCCGGTCCACGGTCTGACTCATGCGGAACGCACCTCCGGCTCCTCTTCCGCCGGCTCTTCTTCCGCCGGCTCTTCTTCCGCCGGCTGCTCTTCGTCGGGCCCCCGCACGGTCCAGCCCGGGGCCAGCCGGAGTCTCCCCCACGCCTGGGCGTCCAGGGCCACGAGCCGGTCGGCCCGCTCCTGGCCGGGCGGCGGCGCGAGGTCACCGGCTGCGGTCAGCGCGGCGGCGGCCATCACATGGCCGTGCCGCAGCCGCTCCACCACGGGCAGTTGACGCAGCGTCCCGGCGAGGAACCCGGCCGCGAAGGCGTCGCCCGCGCCGACGGGCGAGACGACGTCCACGCGCAGCGCGGGCGCGAAGACTGCGGGCGCGTCCCCGACGAACGCGGTGGCCCCGGCGCTGCCTTGCTTGACGACGAGCACGGCGGGCTCGGGCAGCGCCGCGCGGACGGCTTCGGGCCCTCCGCCGATCCCCCAGGCCGCCGCGGCCTCGTCCTCGCCCACGAAGACGAGGTCGCTGTGGCGGGCGAGTTCGAGCAGGACGCCGGGGCCGGGCCCGTGCCCCTCGCGCCACAGGCCGACGCGGTAGTTGACGTCGAAGGAGACCAGCGGCCCAGGGTTGCCGCCGCCGCGCGCCCCGGTCAGGGCGCGCATCAGGGCGAGGCAGTCGGCGGAGAGCGCGGCGGTGATCCCGGTCAGGTGCAGCACCTGGCCCGAACCGAGCACGTCCAGCGCGACGTTGGTGGGCGACATCGCGGAGGCGGCCGACCCGGCGCGGTAGTAGAGCACCTCGGAGAGCGGGGGCCCGGCCGACTCGGCGTCGACGGGCCGCCCGTCCCCGACAGACCGCCCGCCCTCGGTGGGCCGCCCGTCCTCAACGGACCGCCCGTCCTCGGTGGGCCGCTCGGCGTCCGTCCGGAAGTAGATGCCGGTGGGGCGCACGGGGTCGCGCTCGACGGCGGCCGTGTCGACGCCGTGCCCGGCGATCGTCCGCACCAGGTGATCGCCGAAGCCGTCGGTGCCGACCCTGCTGACCCAGCGGGCCCGGTATCCGGCGCGGGCCAGGGCGCAGGCGACGTTGGACTCGGCCCCGCCGATCGAGCGGTCGAAGGAGGGCACGTCGGCGAGCGGCCCGGGCCGGGAGGGCAGGAACGTGACCATGGACTCGCCCAGGCAGACGACGTCGATGTCAGGGGTGGGGGTCACGATCCGTACCGCTCCTTGGGGCCGAGGGGGCTGCCGGTGCCGCGCTGATTCCATTGACCGGCCGTTCGGCGGGATGCTAGACAGCGGTAAGCGTCATACGCAATGGTCGTTGCAAGATCTGCAACATAATCTTCTACGGAGCCCGCATGGCCGCCCTCGACGACGCCGTCGCCCGCCTTGCCGACGAGCCAGCCGACCACCGCTTCAAGGGGCTGCCGCCGGACGCCGCCGTGTCCGGCACCACCCTCGGCGGGCTGGCTGCCGAGCGGCGCTCCCTGTTCACCGGCGGCTTCACCTCCCCGGTGCTCGCCCTCTCCGCCGAGCGCCTGGAGCACAACCTGGCGACCCTCGCCGGCTACGCGGCACGGCACGGCCTGACCTTCGCTCCGCACAGCAAGACGCACATGGCCCCCCAGCTCATCGCCCGCCAGCTGGCGGGCGGGGCATGGGGCGTCACACTCGCGGTCCCCCACCAGGTGCGTGTGGCCCGCGCCTTCGGCGTCCAGCGGATCCTCCTCGCCAACGAGCTGGTGGACGCGGCAGCCCTGCGCTGGCTCGCCGGCGAGCTGGACAGAGACCCGGACTTCCGCTTTGTCTGTTATGTCGACTCACTGCGCGGCGTCTCGCTCATGGACGAGGCCCTGCGCGCGGCGGGCGCGCGGCGCCCGCTCGACGTGGTGGTGGAGCTGGGCGCGGGTGAGGGCGCGCGCACCGGCGCCCGCACGGAGGCCGAGTGCGCCGCCCTCGCGGACGCGGTGGCCGCCACCGGCACCCTGCGCCTGGTGGGCGTCGCCGGTTACGAGGGCGAGGTGCCCGGCCCCACCCTGGAGAACGTCGGGGCCTGGCTGGAGCGGCTGACCGCGCTGGCCGTCACCTTCGACAAGGCGGGGCGCTTCGCCGGACTCGACGAGATCATGGTGAGCGCGGGCGGCAGCGCGTGGTTCGACGCCGTCGCCGACGCTTTCGCGGGTATCCCCGCCCTCTCGGCGCCGACGTTGAAGCTGCTGCGTTCCGGCGCGTACGTCTCGCACGACGACGGCCACTACCGCGAGGTGACGCCCTTCAACCGCCGCCCCGAAGAAGGCGGCCTCCAGGCCGCCTTCACCCTGTGGACCCAGGTCATCTCCCGCCCCGAGCCCGGACAGGCGTTCGCGAACGCGGGCAAGCGGGATGCCGCGTACGACCTCGAACTGCCGGTCCCGCGTGTGGTGCGGGGCCTCGACGGATCGACGCGCTCCGCGCAGGGCATCACCGTCGCCTCGCTGAGCGACCAGCATGCCTGGCTCCACGTGGACGAGGGCGTCACCCTCGACGTCGGCGACTGGATCGGGCTCGCCCTGTCCCACCCCTGCACCATCTTCGACAAATGGAAAGCCATCCCGTTGGTCGAGGCGGACGGCACGGTGGTCGACGTGATCCACACGTTTTTCTGACCCCCGCGCCGCAACCAGAGAGGCATCGGAATCCGCATGGACCTGGTCATCCGTGACGCCCGCGTCATCGACGGTACGGGCGCCCCCGTCTACCGGGCGGACGTCGCCGTCCAAGACGGCCGCATCGCCACCATCGCCCGCGAGGGCGAGCCCCGCCCGAGCGGCGGCCACACCATCGACGCGGACGGCCAAGCGCTGGCGCCAGGCTTCATCGACATGCACGCCCACTCCGACCTGGCGATCCTCCGCGATCCCGACCACTCGGCGAAGGCCGCACAAGGCGTGACGCTCGAAGTCCTGGGACAGGACGGCCTGTCCTACGCGCCGGTCGACGACACCACCCTCGCCGCGCTACGCGAAGCCATCACCGGTTGGAACGGTGACGGCAGCGACATCGACTTCGACTGGCGCACCGTCGGCGGCTACCTGGACCGCATCGACCGCCAGGGCACCGCCGTCAACGCCGCGTACCTCGTCCCGCAGGGCAGCGTGCGCATGCTGGCGGTGGGCTGGGACGACCGTCCCGCCACCCCCGACGAGCTGGCCACCATGAAGCGCCTGGTCGCCGAGGGCATGGAGCAGGGCGCGTTCGGCATGTCCTCGGGGCTGACGTACACACCGGGCATGTACGCCTCGGACGCGGAACTGACCGAGCTGTGCCGCGTGGTGGCCTCCTACGGCGGCTACTACTGCCCCCATCACCGCTCCTACGGCGCGGGAGCGCTGGAGGCGTACGAGGAGATGGTCGCGCTCACCCACGAGGCAGGCTGCGCGCTGCACCTCGCGCACGCCACCATGAACTTCGGCGTCAACAAGGGCCGGGGCCACGAGCTGCTCGCGCTGCTGGACGGGGCGCTCGCCGAGGGCGCGGACATCACGCTCGACACGTATCCCTACACCCCGGGCTGCACCACGCTCGCCGCGATGCTGCCGAGCTGGGCGAACGAGGGCGGCCCCGAGGCGACGCTGGCCCGGCTGGCCGACCCGGCGGCCACCGCGCGCATCCGGCACGTCATGGAGGTGGAGGGCGCGGACGGCTGCCACGGGGTACCGATCGAGTGGGACTCGATCGAGATCTCGGGCGTGAGCGACCCCGAGCTGACCGCGTATGTGGGCCGTACGGTCGCCGAGTCCGCCGCGGTGCGCGACGAGGCCCCATGGACGACGGCTCACCGGCTGCTGACCGAGGACCGGCTGGGCTCGACGATCCTCCAGCACGTGGGCCACGAGGAGAACGTCCGGACGATCATGCGGCACCGGGTGCACACCGGCGGCAGCGACGGCATCCTCCAGGGCGCGAAGCCGCATCCGCGCGCGTACGGCACCTTTCCGCAGTACCTGGGCCGCTATGTGCGCGAATTGGGTGTTCTCTCGCTGGAGGAGTGCGTCGCACATCTGACCGGCCGCCCGGCGGCGCGTCTGCGGCTGCCCGACCGGGGCCTGGTGCGCGAGGGGTACGTCGCCGACCTGGTCGTCTTCGACCCCGGAACGGTCGCGGCGGGCTCCACCTTCGAGCAGCCCCGCACCCTCCCCGTCGGGATCCCGCACGTCCTGGTCGCGGGCCGCCCGGTCATCGAGGACGGCCACCGCACGGACGTCCTCGCCGGACGGGCCCTCCGACGAAGCTGAGCTCCCCATTCTCCCGCCGCTGGGGCACCTCCCGGCCGAAGGCCGAGGGAGGCGAGACGTCAACGGCGCCGATCGGCGGTGTCGAATGGACCGGAGCCTCCGGCAGGTTCGGCACCGCCGCTCACGTTGCGTCGGAGTCCCCACCGTCGCGGCGGGAAGAGGGTGGCCGTCACGACGGAAACGCGAGGCCCCCGGGAGGAAAACGCTCAGGTGTGCTGGTACGCCACGATCGAGATGCCCACGTAGTGGACGACGAACGCGGCCAGCGTCAGGGAGTGGAAGACCTCGTGGAAGCCGAACCAACGCGGTGAGGGGTTGGGGCGCTTGATGCCGTACACCACCCCGCCGGCGCTGTAGAGGACGCCGCCGACGATCACACAGACGAGCACCGCGATCCCGCCCCGCTGCATGAAGTCGGGCAGGAAGAAGACCGCGGCCCAGCCCATCGCGATGTAGCAGGGCGTATACAGCCAGCGGGGGGCGCCGACCCACAGGACGCGGAAGCCGATGCCGAGCGCTGCGGCCACCCAGATCCCCCACAGCAGCAGATCGCCTCTGCCGTCGGGCAGCAGCAGGATCGTCAGCGGCGTGTACGTGCCCGCGATGATCAGGAAGATGTTGGCGTGGTCCAGGCGCCGCAGCACGGCGTTGACCCGGGGGCTCCAGTCGCCTCGGTGGTAGAGGGCGCTGATGCCGAAGAGCAGGCAGGCCGTGAGCGTGTAGACGGCGCACGCGACGCGCCCTCGGGTACTGCCGGCGAGGGCGGTCAGGAACATTCCGGAGACCAGCACAGCGGGGAACATGCCGGCGTGCAGCCAGCCGCGCAGCTTGGGCTTGATCACCTGTGCGGCCGAGACGGCGGACGCGGACAGCCGGTTGGCTGCTGCCGGGGGGGACGACACGGGCGTCGTGGCGGCGGGCTCCGGGGACGGGGACGCGGAGTCGTTCATCAAGCCATCGTACCCACTACCTACTCAACCGTAGGTTACGGGCGGCCTCCTTCTCGCATGACGGCACGTGTCGACGGACACACAATTCCCATCTGGACAAGCAACCTCTAGGCTCGCATGATCAGATGAGCACAAGCGGCACCGGATGAGCGACGAAGAAAAACCGCCACGAAAGCATCCGGGTCGCGGCCCCCAAGGGGCGCGCTGATAGTCGGACAAAACCCTCAAAATGTCTGGAGCGATCGTGGCGCGCAGTTCTGCGGCTCCCACCACCTCAACCTCGGCCGTCCCCACCCGTCACCAGGAGCTGCGCTCCTGGGTCGACGGGATCGCCGCCCTCACCGAACCCGATCAGGTCGTCTGGTGTGACGGCTCCGAGGCGGAGTACGACCGCCTGTGCGAGGAGCTGGTGGCGAAGGGCACGTTCAAGAAGCTCGACCCCGTCAAGCGCCCCAACTCCTACTACGCCGCATCCGACCCGTCCGACGTCGCGCGGGTCGAGGACCGTACCTTCATCTGCTCGGAGAAAGAGCAGGACGCGGGTCCGACGAACCACTGGAAGGACCCCGAGGAGATGCGCGCCCTCTTCAGCGGGGAGCAGGGCATCTTCCGCGGCTCGATGCGCGGACGCACGATGTACGTCGTCCCGTTCTGCATGGGCCCCCTCGGCTCCCCCCTCTCCGCGCTCGGCGTGGAGATCACCGACTCCGCCTACGTCGCCGTGTCGATGCGCACCATGACCCGGATGGGGCAGGCGGTCCTGGACGAGCTGGGCGAGGACGGCTTCTTCGTCAAGGCCGTGCACACCCTGGGAGCCCCGCTGGCCGAAGGCGAGCAGGACGTGCCGTGGCCGTGCAACCCGACGAAGTACATCTCGCACTTTCCCGAGACCCGTGAGATCTGGTCCTACGGCTCCGGCTACGGCGGCAACGCGCTGCTGGGCAAGAAGTGCTACGCGCTGCGCATCGCCTCCGTGATGGCGCGCGACGAGGGCTGGCTTGCCGAGCACATGCTCATCTTGAAGCTGACGCCGCCGCGCGGAGAGTCCAAGTACGTCGCGGCGGCCTTCCCGTCGGCCTGCGGCAAGACCAACCTCGCCATGCTCCAGCCCACCGTGCCGGGCTGGACGGTCGAGACCATCGGCGACGACATCGCCTGGATGCGCTTCGGCGAGGACGGCCGCCTCTACGCGATCAACCCGGAGGCGGGCTTCTTCGGCGTCGCGCCCGGCACCGGCGAGGACACCAACGCCAACGCCATGAAGACCCTGTGGGGCAACTCGGTCTTCACCAACGTCGCCCTCACCGAGGACAACGACGTGTGGTGGGAGGGCATGACCGAGGAGAAGCCTGAGCGGCTGACCGACTGGAAGGGCAACGCCTGGACGCCGGAGTCGAACGTCCCCGCCGCCCACCCCAACGCGCGCTTCACCGTGCCCGCCGGGCAGTGCCCGATCATCGCCCCCGAGTGGGAGGACCCGCGCGGCGTCCCGATCTCCGCGATCCTCTTCGGCGGCCGTCGCGCCACGGCCGTGCCGCTGGTGACCGAGTCCTTCGACTGGCAGCACGGCGTCTTCCTCGGCGCGAACGTCGCCAGCGAGAAGACGGCCGCCGCCGAGGGCAAGGTCGGCGAGCTGCGCCGCGACCCGTTCGCGATGCTGCCGTTCTGCGGCTACAACATGGGCGACTACTTCGCCCACTGGCTGGAGGTCGGCGAGGGCGCCGACGCGGCGAAGCTGCCGAAGATCTACTACGTCAACTGGTTCAAGAAGGACGAGAGCGGAAAGTTCGTCTGGCCCGGATTCGGCGAGAACAGCCGCGTCCTGAAGTGGATCGTCGAGCGTCTCAACGGCGAGACGGAGGGCGTCGAGACGCCCATCGGCATCCTGCCGAAGAAGGAAGACCTCTACACGGAGGGCCTCGGCCTCTCCGACGCCGACCTCGACTTCATCCTCGCCGTCGACAAGGACGTCTGGCGCGAGGAGGCCGCGCTGGTCCCCGAACACCTCAACACCTTCGGTGACCACACACCCACGGCCCTGTGGGACGAGTACCGCGCCCTGGTCAAGCGCCTGGGCTGACCGGCCCGCTGCGCTTGGGCAGCCTGCTCCCCCAGCCTCCGGCCGGGAGGTACCCCCAGCCCTGCGGAACGATTGCCCACAAGCGCGCGAACCGCCCGAGCGCAGCGGGGCGGAGCCCCTACTACGCCGGCACCGCCTCCGCGGAACCGTGCGCCTCAAGGCGGGCGGTGGTCACAACGGTGGCGGCCTCGTCTCCGCGCGAGGTCGCCACCGACAGCGCGTTGCCGGCGAGCATGCGAGCCCTCGCATGGAGCGAGGCGACATGCGGGGCGTCGGCCCGCAGCGCGGAGGGCTCGGCCCGCAGGGGCGCGCGGCCTCCGGAGAGGCGGGTCACCAGGGCGGCCAGCTCCACCGCGGCGGCCTCCAACGAGGCGTCCGGCGTGAGGACGCGCAGCTCGTCGGTCACCGTGAGCAGCGCGGTCAGGTGCCCCGCGAGGCGGATGTCCAGCTCTTCCTCGCGGGTGCGCTGCGGCAGCCCCCGCAGGGCGTCATCGGCCGAGGTGTGGACCGACTTGGTGCGGATCGGTTCGTACATGGTGGGCCTCCTGGCAATGCGTTCAGAGACCCATCTTAACTTAGACTCCGTCTAAAATTGTCCCGCGTTCACTGATCCTTCAGGGCCCTGAACGATCAGGGCTGGCTGTAGCCGTCCAGAAAGCGACCGATGCGAGTGACGGCATCGGTCAGCTCGCTCACGCCGGGCAGGTTCACGATCCGGAAGTGGTCGGGCTCCGGCCAGTTGAACCCGGTGCCATGGACGATCATGATCTTCTCCGCGCGCAGCAGGTCTATCACCATCTGCCGGTCGTCCTTGATCTTGTAGACCTTCGGGTCGAGCCGCGGGAAGGCGTAGATGGCCCCCTTGGGCCGCACACAGGTGACTCCCGGGATCTGCGTGAGCAGGTCGTACGCGGCGTCACGCTGCGCGCGCAGCCGGCCGCCGGGCAGCACCAGGTCCTTGATCGACTGCCGTCCCCCCAGCGCGGCGGCGACCGCGTGCTGGGCCGGCACGTTCGCACACAGCCTCATGTTGGCGAGGATGGTCAGACCCTCTATGTAGCTGGCGGCGTGCGCCTTGGGGCCGCAGACCGCGAGCCAGCCGCTGCGGTATCCGGCCACGCGGTAGGACTTCGAGAGGCCGTTGAAGGTGAGGGTGAGCAGGTCGGGAGCGATCGCCGTGGTGGGGGTGTGGGTCGCTCCGTCGTAGAGGATCTTGTCGTAGATCTCGTCGGAGCAGACGATCAGGCCGTGGCGGCGCGCGAGGTCGGTCAGACCTCGCAGCATTTCCTCGTCGTAGACCGCGCCCGTGGGGTTGTTGGGGTTGATGATGACGAGCGCCTTGGTGCGGTCGGTGACCTTGCGCTCGATGTCGGCCAGGTCGGGCATCCAGTCGGACTGCTCGTCGCAGCGGTAGTGCACGGCCGTGCCGCCGGCCAGGGAGACGGACGCGGTCCACAGCGGGTAGTCCGGGGCGGGGACCAGCACCTCGTCCCCGTCGTCCAGGAGTGCCTGCATGGACATCTGGATCAGCTCGGAGACGCCGTTGCCCAGGTAGATGTCCTCGACGGACAGCTCGATGCCCTGCGTCTGGTAGTGCTGCATAACCGCGCGGCGCGCCGACAGCAGGCCCTTGGCGTCGCCGTAGCCGTGGGCCGTGCCCACGTTGCGGAGCATGTCCTCGAGGATCTCCGGCGGGCAGTCGAAGCCGAACGCCGCGGGGTTGCCGGTGTTGAGTTTCAGGATCCGGTGCCCTGCCGCCTCCAGCCGCGTCGCCTCCTCCAGGACCGGGCCCCGGATCTCGTAACAGACATTGGCGAGCTTCGTCGACTGGATCACCTGCATATCGCAAGCCTAAGCGCGCCTTTCCCGGGACGCCCCGTGTTTTCCCTCACCCCGGTGACGGGCCGACAACCCTGCGGACACCCATTGACGGCTACTCCCTTTTGAGAGTTACTGTCATTATTGCCACGGAGTCACGGGGAGGACCGCCATGAACACCGCCACGAACGCCGCCACGAACGGGGAGGCCCGGCACGACCCGCGCCGCTGGTGGGCGCTGGTCGCCCTCGGCGCCTGCATGCTGACGCTCGGCTTCGACCTGACGATCCTGAACGTCGCCCTGCCCCGGATGGCCACCCAACTCCACGCCGACACCGGCGACATGCAGTGGATCGTGGACGCCTACGTCGTCGTCTTCGCCGCGACGATGCTCCCCGCCGGGCTGCTCGGCGACCGCTACGGACGGCGCCGGATGCTCGTCACCGGGCTCGCCGTCCTCCTCTTCGGCTCGCTGCTGGGCACCCTCACCGACAGCCCCGGCTGGGTGATCGCGGCCCGCGCCGGCATGGGACTGGGCGCGGCGCTCATCTCGCCGCTGGTGCTGGCCGTCCTGCCCTCGCTCTTCACCGACCCCACCGAGCGCACCAAGGCCATCGGCATCGTCACCGCCGCCGTAGCGGGCGGGATGCCGCTCGGGCCGATCGTCGGCGGCTGGCTGCTGGACCACTACTGGTGGGGCTCGATCTTCCTGATCAACGTCCCGCTCGCCGCGCTCGGCATCCTCGCCTGCCTGCTCCTGCTGCCCGAATCCCGCGACCCCGCCGCCTCCCGCGTGGACCCGCTCAACACCCTCCTGGGCGTCGCGGGGCTCGCCGCGCTCGTCTACGCGATCATCGAGGGCCCCGTACGCGGCTGGGGCGACCCGCTCGTGGTGGCGCTCTTCCCCGTCTCGGTGCTCCTGGTCGCCGCCCTCGTGCTGCGCGAGCGCGGGGCGCGGGGGCGCGGCACCCGGCCCATGCTCGACCTGGACCTGCTGCGCGCCGCGCGCTTCCGCTGGAGCGCGCTGACCGTCACCCTCGCGACGCTCGTGATGTCGGGGCTGCTGTTCGTCGTGCCGCAGTACCTCCAGGCGGTTCTCGGCAACGACGCGCTGGGCACCGGGCTGCGGCTGCTCCCGCTGATGGGCGGCATCGTGGTCGCGGCCCGCGCGGCGGGGCCGCTCGTGGCGAAGCTCGGTCCGCGCCTGGTCATCAGCGCGGGGCTCGTCGTCCTCGCGTTCGCCGCGTTCCTCGGCGCCCGTACGGACACCGGGGACGGCTACGGGCTCGCCGCCACCTGGCTCACCCTCACCGGGCTGGGCACCGGGCTGGCGATGGTGCCCGCCATGGACACCGCGCTCACCGCGCTGCCCGCCGACCGGGCCGGCAGCGGCTCCGGACTGCTGATGACCGTGCGCCAGATGGGCACCGCGCTGGGCATCGCGCTGCTGGGCAGCCTGCTGGCACAGACGTACACCTCCCGGCTCGACCTGGGCGCGCTCCCCGGCGAGCTGCCGCCGGAGGCTGCCTCGGCCGCCTCGGCCGCCGAGGATTCGGTCGTCTCCGCGCATCTGCTGGCCGACCGGCTGGGCCTCCCCCATCTGGCGGACGCGGCCGACACCGCCTTCGTGCACGGGATGAGCCAGGTGCTGCTGCTGTGCGGGGTCGCCGCGCTGGCCGGTGCGCTGCTGGTGGCGACGGTCTTCGGCCCGGCCCCCGCCGGTGAGGGCGCGGGTACGGGTGCCGGTGCGGGCGCCCGTACCGGCACCGGTACGACGGCCGGTACGGGTGCGACGGGTGTGAGTAACGGGGGTGACACAACCACTGGCACGAAGATGGCCCCGCCCGAGGCCGATGCCCGACAATGAGATCCATGGCCCCCGCACCTACAGATTCCGCCAACGACACGTCCGCACCCGCAGACCTCCCCACAGCCAAGCTGGGTCTGCGCGAGCGGAAGAAGCTCCAGACCCGCCAGGCCATCCGGCGGACCGCCTACCGGCTCTTCCAGGAGCAGGGCTACGACGCGACACCCGTCGACCAGATCGCCGACGAGGCGGAGGTCTCCCCCAGCACGGTCTTCCGCTACTTCCCCACCAAGGAAGACATCGTGCTCACCGACGAGTACGACCCCCTCATCGAGGAGGCCCTGCGCGGGCGCCCGCCGGGCGAGCCGCCCGTGGCCGCCCTGCGCGAGGCGCTCTACGAGTCCCTCGCCCGCGTCTACAGCAACGACGCCGACGAGACCTACCAGCGCGTCCGGCTCATCCGTGAAGTCCCCGCGCTGCGCGGGCGGATGAGCGAACACTCCGCCAAGACGATGCGGTTGCTGTTGAACGCGCTGGCCGAGCGGACGGGGAGACCCTGCGACGATCTCGAACTCCGCATCGTCACCGGGGCGATGCTCGGGGCTCTCACCGAAGCGATGTACGCCTGGGTCGACGCCGGCATGACCGGCGACCTCGAGGCCCTCCGCGACCTGGTCAACCGCTCCTTGGCCGTGTTGGAACGCGGCCTCACGCTGTAAGAGCCCTGCCTCGATCGCCGGAGAGCCTGTTCATTGCCCCTCCGGGGGCACCTCCTGGCCGAAGGCTGGGGGGAGGGGGAGGGAAGGGGCCGGGGCAGGGGCTCGATTCACGTGCGGAGCGCGGCCTCCAACGCCTCCGGGTCGGTCACCGGCGCCGCACACACGAAGCCCCGGCACACATACGCGGCGGGACGGCCGTCCACGAGCCCCCGGTCCGCCAGCAGCGGGACCTCCGCGGCGCCCGAGGCACCCGGCGCGCCCACGGCAACCACCGCACCGGGCGCCGAGGACAACAGCGCCGCCCGGTGCAGCACCTCCCCCGCGGCCCCGGCCCCCACCACGGCGACCTCCCGGGGCCCGTCGAGCAGGGCCTCCCCCACCGCCAGCCCCCATCCGATGAACCGCGGTACCCGCCCGGCCAGTTCACGTACGACGCCCAGTGCCCGCGTGGCCGCCTCGCGGTAGCGGTGGTCGCCGGTGTAGGCGGCGTAGGACAGCAGCGCGCCGGCCGCGGCGTTCCACCCCGACGGCACCGCGTTGTCCGTGGGGTCCTGCGGGCGCCGGATCAGCCGCTCCGCGTCGTCGGCCGTGTCGTACAGCGTGCCGTCCTCGGCGGCGAACCGCTCCAGCACGGTGCCCAGCAGCGTGCCGGCGCGCTCCAGCCACTCGGTCTCGCCGGTCACGGCGTACAGCGTCAGAAAGCCCTCGGCCACATCGGCGTAGTCCTCCAGCACGCCTTCGCTGGTGCCGGGCGTTCCGTCGCGCGAGGTGCGCATGAGGCGGCGGCCCTCGTCGTGGGTGTGCGGCCCGGCCAGCAGCCGTGCCGCGCGGCGCGCGGCCTCGACCAGGTCGGGGCGATCGAAGTAGGCGCCGGTCTCGGCGAGCGCGGCGACGGCCAGGCCGTTCCAGGCGGTCACGACCTTGTCGTCACGTTCGGGCCTGGGCCGCTGGGCGCGCGCCTCGAACAGCCTGCGCCGTACGTCCTCGAAGCGCTCTCCCTCGGCGGCGCCGGGCCCGGGGCCGGCCTCCCCCTCCCCTTCCGGCTGCTCTTCGGGAAGCCGCAGCACGGACGCGCCGCCCTCGAACGTGCCGGAGTCGGTGACCCCGAACCAGCGCGCGGCGCGCGCCCCGTCCTCCTCGCCGAGGACCTCCGCGAGCTGCGCGGGCGTCCACACGTAGTAGGCGCCCTCGGCGTGGCCGCCCGCTGCGTCCTGTGGGTCCTCGCTGTCGGCGTCCAGCGCGGAGGCGAAGCCGCCCTCGGCGGTGCCGAGTTCGCGCACCATGAAGTCGGCGGTCTCCAGCGCGACCACGCGCGCCTCGTCCGCGCCGGTGCTGCGCCACAGGTGGGCGTAGACGCGGCACAGCAGCGCGTTGTCGTAGAGCATCTTCTCGAAGTGCGGAACGACCCATTCCGCATCGACCGAGTAGCGGGCGAAGCCGCCGCCGAGCTGGTCGTAGATGCCGCCGCGCCGCATCGCCTCGCAGGTGACCCGCACCATCTCCAGCGCACCGTCCGAGCCGGTGCGGGCGTGGTGGCGCAGCAGGAATTCCAGCGCCATCGACGGCGGGAACTTGGGCGCGCCCCCGAAGCCTCCGCGTACCGCGTCGAAGTCCCGGGTGAGGCCGAGCAGCGCGGCGCCCATCTCCTCGGCCCCGGGCGGCCGGGGCGCGTCGACGCTGATGGTGCGCGCGGCCAGGTCACGGCTGATGCGCCCGGCGACGTCGTCGACCTCCTCGCGCCGGTCCGTCCAAGCGGTGCGCACTCCCTCCAGCACCTGCCGGAAGGAGGGCATGCCGTGGCGGGGGCCGGGCGGGAAGTAGGTACCGAAGTAGAAGGGCCGGGCATCGGGCGTCAGGAACACCGTCATCGGCCAGCCGCCCTGCCCGGTGGCCGCCTGCACGGCCTCCATGTAGACGGCGTCCACGTCGGGCCGCTCCTCGCGGTCGACCTTCACGGCGACGAAGTCCGCGTTCACCAGCCGCGCGGTCTCCTCGTCCTCGAAGCTCTCGCGGGCCATCACGTGGCACCAGTGGCACGCCGAGTAGCCGACGGACAGCAGTACGGGTACATTGCGCCGCTTCGCCTCATCAAACGCCGCCTGCCCCCACGGCCACCAGTCGACCGGATTGGAGGCGTGCTGGAGCAGGTAAGGCGACTGGGAGTCAGCCAGTCGATTCATACCGGGATCGTCGCACGACCGGGACCGTCCGGCCCACCTGGCGGGTTCGGGCTCCAGGAGCAGGAAGGCGCACACAGCACGTGGCCCGCAGGCAGCCGAAGCCACTCCGGCGGCCGGTCCGCCAACGCCTCACCGACCCGAGGCGTTGCCGGCGTTCCGACCGCCGGTGGGGGTCATGAGTTACGGGTGTTGGAAGGGCCGAAGAACTCGATCTCGGCGATGGACACCTGCTTCTCGGCGTCGGCCCGGTAGGCCGAACGGATCGTGAAGCGGACCGCGGTGACGTTCTGGGCGCGGAAGGGGCGGCGCTGGAAGCCGGTGCCGTCGTCGAGGACGATCTCCCTGGTGGTCGTCTTGCCGTCGTCCGTGGTGATGCGGGCGTCGATGCGGTGCGGGAGGGCGGACTTCCCCTGGTCCTCGGCGTGGGTGGACCGGCCCGGCGTGATACCGATGTCCAGCAGGCGCACCGGATCCTGGAAGCGGGCCTCCAGCCATTCGCCCTCGGCGGACTGGGTGATCCCCGGTCCCCACCAGGAGTTGCTGACCACGTCGAACGCCTTGTCCGGGCCGTGTCCGGAGTACGAGCGGGACGCCTTGTAGTAGTCCGGGGCGAGCGGGGCGCGCTTGGAGAAGTGGTCGCGTACCGCGCTGACGGCCCGCGGGGTCTGGAACAGGGCCCAGGCCACCAGGGCCAGTACCACCGCGAGGCCCACCCAGCGCAGGACGCGGCCCAGTTGGCGGCGCAGGCGGGGGCGGTCGCCGGCCCAGGGCGCCTCCCTGTTGCGGTGGTCGAGCATCCGTCGCCACCAGGGGCGGAGGGCCGGGTTCTCCGGGCCCTGCGCCATCGGCATGGCGCACCGGGCGCAGAAGTGACGGTCGGGGCGGTTGGCGAGATGGCACCAGGGACACGCGATGCCGCCCTGGTTCTCCGGCTCACCCGGGACGCGGACCTCCGGCCGGGCGGGAGCCGGGCGGCCCGGGAGGACCGGGGATACGGCCGGGGGGCGCTCCGGTTCGCCCTGGGGATCGGCCACCGGGACCAGAAGGGCCCTCGCCCGGTCGGCGTCGGTGGTGGAGGCGTGGGGCGTGGAGGGCGGGGGTGGCGTGGGGGGTGCGGGTGGCGTGGAGGGTGCGGGTGGCGTGGGGGGCGGGGGTGGCGTGGGGGCCGTGGGGCTCACGGGGGGTATGGGGGCCGTGGAGATGTTGTCCGGGTGGGTTCCGGGAGTGGCGGCGGGGCTGTTTCCGGTGGCGCCCGGGGCGGCGGGGACGGCAGGGGACGTCCAGCTCGGTCAGGCCCAGGTGGAGGGCGAGCCAGTGCAGGCGGTCGCCCTCACTCGGCAACTCGGCATCACGCGGCTCGGCATCACTCGGCTCGTCGTCACTCGGCAACTCGTCGTCACGCGGCTCGGCATCACGCGGCTCGTCGTCACGCGAGGGCTCGTCGTCGGAGCCCTCGGCGGTGTGCCCAGCCCCCGCGTCGCCCTCCGGCGGCAGCGGGTCGGCTGACCGCCGCAGATGGTGGCGTACGGCCTCGTCGGACAGGTACAGGCCGCGCAGCGGGTCGTCGGCGGTGGGGTCGCCGACGCTGCGCCGTTCGACCAGGTCGGCGACGCGGGTCCGCAGCCGGGCGAGCCGGGCGAGCAGCGCGTCGGCTGGGTCGTCGGCGCGGGTGTCGGGCGAAGTACGGAGGTCGGACGAAGAGCGGGTGTCGGGCGAAGTGCTGTCGGTCACGGGGTACGTGCTCCCGTGGTCGGCAGGCCCAAGTGGCGGGGCTGGTGCATGCGGTCGTCGTCCTCCAGGGGGCCGTCCAGTTCGCGGGTGCGCACCACGGCACCCTCGGTGACCGGCGGTCCGGCGTCGTAGTCGGGGTGGGCGGGGAACGGCACGGTGATCACGAGGTCCAGTGAGGGCTTGAGCATGCCGCCCAGCGCGGACCAGATCTCGGCCAGGGAGCGGGACTCGGTCTGGATTCCGACGACCGTGAGCGGCACGGTGAGATCGAGCGCCGCGAGTGGCTCCGGAAGCATCTCGGGCGACAGCAGCTCATGGGGCATCAGGGTGGCCAGCGCCGCCGAGAGCAGGCGGTGTTCGTCCTCGGGCCGCTTGGTCCAGGCGGTGAGGAGGTACGACAGCCGGAACCAGCGCGGGGCCTGCCGCCGGCGCAGGATGACCCCCCGTTCGTCGCGGACGGCGCTCGTGCCGCGTTCGCGCCGCTTGACGTCCTCCCGTATGTCGTACAGGTAGGCGTCCAGGGTCGGGGCGTTGCGCCGGGCCGACCAATCGCGGGTCGGCGCGTCGAAGGCGATCTCGATGTCGGTGCCGGTCAGGGCGCCGCCCTGGAGCAACGTGCGCAGCAGCCCGTCGACTTCGTGAATCACGAGATGTACCCCTCGCGCAGTGCGTAGGCCACGGCGTGTGCGCGATTGCGCAGATCCAGCCGGGTGGTGAGTCCTTGCATGATGTTCTTGACGGTCCGTTCCGAATAGGACAACTTGCTGGCGACTTCCCCGGTGCCCATTCCCTCCGCGACCAGCCGCAGGACGTCGATCTCGCGCGGGGTGAGGCCGGAGCGCTGGGTTCCGGGGTGGTTGGCCACCCCCGGCCGCAGCGCGCCGACCTGGTTGATCAGCCGGCCGAGGAGGTCGGCGGGCAGGTCGCCGCCGCCGTGGAAGGCCGCGGTCACGGCTTTCAGCAGCCGGCCGCCGGTGGCCTCGTGCCGCCAGAGGATGGCACCGACGCCGCATTCGATGACGTCCAGCAGCTCCGCCTCGCGGATCAGGTTCACCACCAGGACGGGGTGCAGACCCTCGCTGCGGACGAGTCTGCGCAGCCGGGAGAGCAGGGCCTGGTCGGGCGATTCGGCGAGCAGTACGGCCACGCCGTCGCCCTGGGCGGCGGCCTCGTCGACGAGGTCGATCTCCGGGTGCCGCCGGAGCTGGCTGATCGTTCCTTCCCGTGAGATCGGATCCGGCGCATGGACCACGACGGGAATCCTTTTCTCGGGATCCACCGTCGCCAACTGGAAAGTGCCGTGCAATGTTCCTCCCCTGTCGCAGCGACAGTACGACAGTGCGCGATATCGACCGCACAACCACAACTCTTTTTACCACTTCTATATTTTCCGGACCTGCTCCAGGGAATCGCTCAAGAAAATACTCAAGAAAGTGCTCAAGAAAGTGCTCGGAAAAGTGCCCGGCGAACTGCTCACCGGGTGTTCACCGAGAGCGCCCGCCCACGAGACGACCCCGGAACGCCCACTGGTTCTGACCGGTGTCGCGCGGAGGCAGGCCGCGTGTCGCGCGGAGGCAGGTCGCGCAGGCCGGTCGTGCGGGCGTCTCGAACGAGGCCCTCGACCCGGGCCGCTGTCGGTGCCGCAGATTCGAGTGCGGCGATCGGGGAAATTGCGACAGCATTCCTCGAACGACCGGCGACACAATTTCGCCTGGGCGTTGTCTGTCGTCCGAATTCCATGGCCGAACCCGCACTCGACCAGGAATACGACGTCCTCCAGGTCCCGCTCCCGGTCACGACCGCTCAGCGCCTGACGGATCAGCCATTCGCTGTGGCCGGAGCCGTAGAGACCGCCGGTGCCGAGAAGGGGGTCACCGGAATCGAGGTAGGTGTGGATGATGCGCACACCCCGTTTCGTCGTCGGTGGGGCCGGGATTGCCGACAGGCCGTCCCGTAGCCCCACGCGGGCGGTCTCACCGAGCGGACCGTGCCGCTACGCGGAAGAGCGCGGCGACGAGTCATGCCGATGACCTCCTGATGTCTCCCTGGGCGACCGCAACAGGACATCACGAAGACCCACCGGGATCATCAGTCAAGATTGTTGTGAACCATGCGCCCGCCCGGCTACGTCTGGATGTTCAGCAAGGTAAGTGGGGATCGGGGAGCGCAGCCGGGATCACGGCGCGGGAGCAGGGAACCGACGGCCGGGCACCACGCCTGCCGGCGCGCGACGAGTTCGTGGGGCGTGACCAGGTAGATGCCGGTGAGCGTCGGGACAGGAGGTTCGATGGAGATCCGCTTGCTGCGCTACGTGGTGACCCTGGCCGAGGAACTGCATTTCGGGCGGGCGGCCGGACGGCATCACATCTCGCAGCAGCCCTTCGGGCAGTACATCCGGCGTCTCGAACGCGAGGTAGGGGCTTCGCTGTTCGAGCGGACCAGCCGACGGGTGACCCCGACCCCGGCGGGTATGCGGCTCGTCGCCGAGGCCCGGGTGCTGCTCGACGCGGTGGATCAGCTCGCCGAGCACGCCAGGTCCGAGGGGGCGGGACGGGACGGGCGGACGCTGCGCCTCGGGGTGCTCGGATTCGGAGCGGGGCAGAAATGGGATGACCTGCGTGCGGCGCTGAGCGTCAGGTACCCGGGCTGCGCGTCGATTACGTCGACCTGGACTGGGCCACGCAATATCGCGCCGTGCTCGACCGCACCGTGGACGCCGGGATCATGTGGCACGCCGGCCAGGTGGACGGGCTGCGGTCCGACGTCGTCTTGTCGACACCCCGCGTCGCGGTGGTGCCGTCCCGGTCGCTGCTTGCCGACGCCACGTCGCTGACCATGGACGATGTCGCCGATGGGCCATGGCTGGCGACCCCGCCCCTGAGCTCGGCGCTGCGCGAATGGCTCGGACCCGCCGCCGAGCCGGGGCCGAAAGCGCCAGTCGTCCGTCAGCCGGCCGCCATCCCGCCCGCTGTCGCCACCAGCGGATACATCGCGCTGCACGCGGAGGTGGCACGCGACTTCTATCCGCGCCCCGACGTGCGGTTCGTTCCCTTGGGGGGAGATGCCGTGGAGATCGCCGTCGTCACACGCGCCGACGACAGGCGGCCGACCATCGCCGCCCTCCGGCGAGCGGCGCGCTTCACTCGCGACGGCGCCGCCCGGCCCCTGCCGGTCGCCGAACCCCTGCCGGTCGCCGAACCCCTGCCGGTCTCCAGGAAAGGCAGCCGCCGCAACGGATAGAGCCTGCCGAGATCGCGCACAGTGAGAAGCGACTACGCAGGGCCGACCACCCCGGCTTCCAGGTCCAGCCGTGTCGGCGGGCCGCACGCGCCTGGGGCCCGCGAGACAACCGTGCGGCCGTCGTCCCGCGGTACGCACACGCGGAGACGACCCGGTGCGACGACCCGGTGCTCTTCTTCACGAGACCACCCTCTGCCTGTGACCCCGGGTCCGGGCTCACAAGGAAGTTGTATGACTCACCGTGACCGTGACAGCCGCCTGCCCGTGAGCCTGGGTGAGCACCTACGAGCCGCGCGGCGGCGTGCCTTCGTCGGACGCGCGCGTGAACTGGCCCTGTTCCGCTCGGCGCTCGACGCCGCCGCGGACTCCTTCGCCGTGCTCTTCCTGACCGGCCCGGGCGGGGTCGGCAAGTCGTCGCTGGTGCGGCGCTTCGCCGACGAGGCGAGCGCGGCCGGACGGACGGTGGTCGAGCTCGAAGGACACAGCGGCGAGAGCTCCCCCGCGTCGTTCGAGGCCGACGCCGCCGAGGTGATCACCGCCGACAGACCGGTGCTGCTGATCGACACGTTCGAGCAGTACCGGTCGATCGAGGGCTGGCTGCGTGACCGGTTCCTCCCCCGGCTGCCCCAGGGGTCCGTGGTGGTGCTCGCGGGACGAGAACCGCCCGCGGACGTCTGGCGGACCGACCCCGGCTGGGCCGAGGTCATGCGGGTCGTCCAGCTGCCTGACCTGTCCCGCGACGAGGCGGTCTCCATGCTGACGACGCGCGGTGTGCCGCCCGAACAGCACCTTGCCGTCCTCGCCTTCGCGGGCGGACATCCGCTCGCCCTGTCGCTGGCCGCCGAGGTGGTACGGGCGGACAGCCGCGGAGGTGGCCCGTGGACACCGACCCAGGACGTGATCGGCACACTGGTGTCCCGGCTGGTCGGCGAGGTGCCCTCGGCGATCCACCGGCAGGCCCTGGAGATCTGCGCCCATGTGCACATGACCACCGAGGAGTTGCTGCGGGCCGTCCTGCCCGAGGCCGATGCGGGGGCCCTGTTCGCCTGGCTTCGGGGGCTGCCGTTCATCGAGACGGGCCTGTACGGGATCTTTCCGCACGACATGGTGCGCGAGATCCTGGACGCCGATCTGCGCTGGCGCGATCCACAGCGCTACGACACCATGCGCCACCAGGTCCTCAGCCATCTCATCGAGCAGGTGCGAAAGGCCCACAGCGGGCCCGGACGCACCACGGGCCGGGCGGTGCGCAGCCTTTCGCTCGCCGTGCTCCACCTCCAGCGCGACGGGTTCACCGGCAACTGGTTCGGCGGCAACCGGAAGCACGAGGTGTACGAGGACGCCATGCGGCCCGGCGACCGGGACGCGGTGCTGGAACTGACCGCCCGGGACGGCCCGGAGGAGGCCGTGGCCACCGTCCGCCACTGGCTCTGCCAACAGCCCGAGTCCTTCTACGTCTACCGGCACGCGGTCTCGGGCAAGACGGTCGGCTTCATGTCCTGGTTGCGGCTCACCGAGGCCCGGACGGCGGACCTCGACGCGGATCCCGTGATCGCGTCGGCCTGGGAGTATCTGCGGCGGAAGGCGCCGCTGGAGCCGGGGGACCATCTGGGAATCGCCCGGTTCATGGTGCGGACCGAGCCGAACCCCTCCCCGGAGGGGGACCTCATCAGCGAGCGGACCATGCTCGAACTCCTCGTCGGCGACGGCCTGGCCTGGACGTTCGTGGTGCTGGACGACATAGAGCCGTTCCGGTCGTCCGAGTACGTCACCGACCTGGACGCCCCGGCCCCGGTCCGCATCGGCGGCCGGCTCTACGGGCTCTTCGGCCACGACCAGCGGACGATGCCGCCCGACGCCCTGCTCCGGCAGATCTTCCGGTTCGACTCCAGCGGCGGGGAGGCGGTGGAGGCGGAGGCGGGGGAACCCGCCGCCGGGCAGGCACCGCCCGTCCGGGAGCGGCTGCCCCGCTCCGAGTTCGACGCCGCGGTACGGAGCGCGCTGCGCTCCTGGCACCACCCCGACGCGCTGGCGGCCAGTTCCCTCCTGCGCACCGGGCTGGTGGCCGCCGATGCCCCCGACCCCGTGGCGTCGTTGCGGGGCGTCCTGGCCGAGGCGGTCGGGAAAGTGCGCGAGGACCGGCAGGGGGAAAAGCTCCACCGGGCGATGGCGACAACCTTCTTCGACGGCGCCCCGACCCAAGAGGCCGCGGCGGAACGGCTCGGCGTACCGTTCAGCACCTACCGCCGTCACCTCACCCGCGGCCTCGCCCGAGTCTGCGAACTCCTGTGGTACCGGGAACCGTCGGGCGACGAGCGGCCCCCGGATCCCCCGGCCGGCGGGTGATCAGTTCGGTGACACCGAGGGTCCCTCGTTGTCGTCGAGACAGCCCTCGCCATCGCCCCCCGGCTGGCATGAAGCTCCAGAAGGACGGCTCGATCACGGCGGTCAGCAGCGGTCTACTGACCGGCAAACCCGCCAAGATCCAGCACATAAAGCCCCGCGACGGCTGGAAGGAAGCCACGGTGAGCGTCACCGACGCCGTCAAGGACCCCATCACCAGCGACGTCACCGTGGGACCGGGCGGGACGACGTACGCGCTCAGCGGTGGGCTGGCCCAGTTCCTCGGAGGCAAGCCCAACGACGGATTCACCCTGACCCCCGTCAAGACCGATTGAGCCGGAGGCCGTTCCCCGGACGATCCGCGGGCACCAAGCGTGCGGCCTGTCCCGGAGTCGGCATCGTGCGGTAGATCCCTCCCACGGGCGGGCTACCGCACTCCCGCTTGTGCCGCGCCCCCGCCCCGGCACGGGTCATTCGCCGGTGCCCAACGCGGCGACCGGGCTGACCCGGGCCGCGCGGCGGGCCGGCAGCAGCCCGGTGAGCGCCGTGAGCGCCGTCAACCCGACGAAGACGCCCACCAGTTGCCCGTACGGCAGGTCCAGCGGAGCGCCGAGGTTCAGCACCCGGATCGCCAGCCAGGCGTAGGGCACGCCGAGGGCCAGTCCCAGGACGCTGCCCAGGACGCCGTACAGGCCCGCCTCGGCACCGATCATGGTGCGCAGCCCGGCACGGCCGAGTCCCAGTGCACGCAGCAGGCCCGACTCGCGGGTGCGTTCCAGCACGGTGAGGCCGGTCGTGCTGGCGACGCCGACCACGGCGATCAGCACGGTGAGTCCGAGCAGCCCCAGCGCCGTGGTGGCCAGCAGGCTGATGTCGGCGTCGCTGCGTTCACGCTCCTCCGCGAGGACCTTCAGATGGACGTCGCCCTGGGCCCCGGCGGCCTTCGTGATCGCCTTCGCCGCCGCGTTGCGGCCCGCCTGCCCGCCCTCGGCGGCGTTGGCCAGGACATCGGTCGCCCGCGGCGGGGTGCCCGCCTTGTCGAGGTCGGCCGGTGCGAGGACCATGCCTGCGGTCAACGGGCCCTCATCGGGCAGTGTCGCGGCGACCGACGCGCGGATGCTGCCCTTCTTCGCCGCCTTGAGCGTGATGCTGTCGCCGGCCCGCACGCCGAGCTCCTCGGCGAGCGTCGCACCGAGGATCACCCGGCCGGGGCCGAAGTCCCGCACGTCCCCGGTGGCGGTGCGGATCTGCCGCAAGGACGGCAGCTCGCCCAGGTCCATGTCGGTGGCGGACACGCCGCCCGGTCCGGCCCCGCGGACGGAGACCTCGGCCGTTCGGTAGCTGGTCACGTCGGCGAGCTGCGGCAGCTTCTCGGCCCGGCGTACGAGATCGGGATCGAGGCCCTTCTCCGAGCCCTCCAGGTTGAAGTCCGCAGGCGCTTGGACGGCGAGCCGTCCGTCCGCGTAGCTCTGCATGCTGGTGATGCCGACGAGGGTGCCGGAGACCAGGGTGACACCGAGGGCGACGACCATCGACACGGCGGCGGCCCGGCGCGGGGCGCCGCCGACCCCGCTGACGGCAAGGTTGCCGGTGGGCCCGAGCCGCCGCAGCGGCCATCCGGCGCCGGCCAGCACCGGGCGGACCAGCAGCGGTCCGAGCGTGATGAGCGCGAGGAAGGCCAGCGTGCCCGACAGGACCGTCACCGTGAGATTGCCGGACGGCTCGTACGCCGGGTCGGCCCCTTCCGGCAACTGCCCGAGGACGACGCCGACGAGTCCGACGGCGGCCGTGGCGAGGACCAGCCCGATGCCGAGGCGTCCGCGGCCGACGCCGCGTTCGCCCGCCGAGGTGTCGGCGCTGCGCAGCGCCTGCAAGGGGGAGACACCGGCGGCGGAGACCGCCGGGGCGAGGACCGCGCCGACCGTCACCAGCACGGCGCCGGCCACCACCGCCAGCGCCGCCCCCACGGGCACCCCCGGTGCAGAGAGGTCCTGCCCGGCCGAGCCGGCGACCACCGGGGCGGCGTGACCGGCGCCGAGCGCCAGCAGGACGCCCGTCGTACCGGCGGCCAGTCCCACCACCGCCCCCTCGACGGCGAGGGCCCTCACGAGTTGGCGGCGGTGGGCCCCGATGGCACGCAGCAGAGCCAGTTGCCGCAGCCGCTGGGCGAAGACGATGCGGAACGTCGACGTCGCGACGAGGGCCGCAGCGATCACGGCGACGGCGAGGAACATCGCGATGATGCGGAAGAAGTCCACGTACTGCTGCACCGCGTCGTGCGCCTCCTCGGCCCGCACGGCAGTGCCGGTGGTGATCTCGACGTGGGTGCCGTGGTGGTCGAGCACCTGGGAGAGCCGCTTGGACAACGCATGTGCTGACACCCCGGGTTCGGCGCGGACGTCGAGCCGGTCGGAGCCCTTCACGCGGCTCATGGCGTTGATGGTGGCCGCGGGGGCGTACGCCGTCTCCATCCGGTCGGAGCGGGTCGCCACCACTCCGGTGACGGTCGCGGTGACCGTCCTGGTCCGCTCGGGGTCGTCGCCTCGCGGGAACGGCATGCGGAGGCGGTCACCTGGCTCGATGCCCCAGTGCCGCGCGGCCTGCTGGTTGACGGCCACCTCACGGTGACCGTCCGGGTACGCGCCCGCAGTGACCCGCACCCGGGACAGCCGACCCCGGCCCGGGTCCGCGTTCAGTTGCAGCAGGCGGTCGGAGACCCCGGCGAGCGACACCTGAGTCTCGGTGCGGGCAGTGGCCTCGGCCACGCCGGGCACCTTCCGGGCGGCTCCGGCCCCGGCTTCGGTGATGCCCGGGCCGCCCCCGTCCGGGCTCGCGATCAGGCTGGTCGCCGCCGGAGTGCCGCTGAAGTGGTCGAGGGTGGTCCGCTCCGTGATCTCCTGGGCCAGCACGGTGCCGAACACAACGAACGCGGCGATGAGCACCGACAGGCCGGTCAGGGCGAGACGGCCCGGGCGTTGCAGCATTCCGGCGAGTTGGGTGCGCAGCAGGGCAGTGTGCGGTCCCCCGCTCATCGGGCGTCCTCCGGGGCTCGGAGCGCCCGGGTGACCGTCGCCGGCGTCGGTGAGTCCAGGTCGTCGACGACCTCTCCGTCGGCTAGGACGACGACACGTTCGGCGTGGGCGGCGGCGCGCGGGTCGTGGGTCACCATGACGACGGTCTGGCCCAGATCGCGCACCGAGGCGCTCAGGAAGCCGAGCACTTCCGTTCCGGACCGTGAGTCCAGGTTGCCGGTGGGCTCGTCGGCGAAGACCACTGCGGGGCGCGGGGTCAACGCGCGGGCCAGCGCGACCCGTTGCTGCTGGCCTCCGGACAGCTCACCGGGCCGGTGGGTCAGCCGGTCGCGGAGGCCCAGCACACCGACGAGGTGGTCGAGGTGGGTCCGGTCCACGGGTCGGCCGGCCAGATCGAGCGGGAGCGTGATGTTGTCCAGCGCCGTCAGCTGTGGCAGCAGGTTGAACGACTGGAAGACGAAGCCGACCTTGTCGCGCCGCACCGTCGTCAGTGCGCGCTCCGACAGGCCGGTCAGTTCCGTCTCGTCGATCCGCACCCGTCCGGAGGTGGCGCCGTCGAGGCCGGCCAGGCAGTGCATCAGGGTGGACTTGCCGGAACCGGACGGGCCCATGATGGCGGTGAACCGGCCGCGGGCGAAGTCGACGGTCACCCCGTCCAGGGCCCGTACCGCGGTGTCGCCCTGACCGTAGACCTTGACCAGATCCTCCGCGCCGACGGCCGCGACACCGCCCTCGCTCCGCCCACGGGGCCCACTCCGCCGTGAGCTTCCGTCACGGCACTCAACTGCGTTGATATGCATGGTCTGTCTTCCCCTCACGGGCCGAATGTGCCGAGGAACGCTCAGGAACCGACCGGCGGGAATGTGAGAGTGCGCTTGGCGTCCTTGCAGTGCGAGTTGGCGGTGTCCGCCGTCTCCTTCTGCTTCGACTTCTTGGGGGCCGGGCCCTGCCCCTTGGCGTCTTCGGCGGCCCAGCTCTCGTACTTGGAGATCTGCAGCCCGAGGTAGCCGTCCCTCATCTTCTTGTGGCGCAGGTCCTGCGTGTCCTGCTGCCACTTCGTGACGGCGTCCTTGTCCTTGGGCAGGTTCCGTGTCTGGTCGACGATCTTCTGGGCCAGGGCGCAGTCGGCGGCCGATGCCTGGCTCGGCTGGCTGCGCTGCTGCCACCAGTAGGTACCGCCGCCGAGCGCCGCCAGGAACACGGCCGCGACAACGCCGAGCACCCAGGCCTTCCGGTTCCGCGGTGCCTTCGAGTCGATGGTGGTGTCGGTAGCGATGGCAGACATCAGAAGCCTCCGGAGAATTGTCGATGAGCGCTTGAAAGCGCTGGTCCGCGCTTGTCAGCGCTTGTTTGCGGTCTCGACAATCCTTGCTGCGGAGGGTGTTCCGGCGCGTCGGACCGGGACACGAATCCCGCGTCGGGGCCCGTACGACCGGGGTCGTACGGGGAGCGGAGGCCGGGTCCTCCACCGGTACAACGCCGCGGCCCGGCACCTCGATCGGGCCGCGACAGTCGGGAGGCGTCCGGCCGCGTCAGTCGGCGGGGCGGACCAGCCCCGTCTCGTACGCCAGCACGACGGCCTGCACCCGGTCGCGCAGCTCCAGCTTGGCGAGGATCCGCCCCAGGTGCGTCTTCACGGTCGTCTCGGCGACGTACAAGCGGGCGGCGATCTCGGAGTTGGACAGCCCCTGCGCGACCAGCTCCAGCACACCCCGCTCCCGCTCGGTCAAGGCGGCGAGCCGGGTGTCCTTCCGCTGCGGTTCCGGGGTCAACTGCCCGGCGAAACGGTCGAGCAGCCGCCGGGTCACCCGCGGCGCCACCACCGAATCACCCGTCGCCACCACGCGGATCGCGGAGAGGAAGTCCTGCGGCGGCACGTTCTTGAGCAGGAAACCGCTCGCGCCGGCCTGCAGCGCGGCGAACGCGTCCTCGTCGTTGTCGAACGTGGTGAGCACGAGCACCCTGGGCGGGTCCGGACGCTCGCCGAGCCGCCTGGTGGCCTCCACCCCGTCCATGACGGGCATACGAACGTCCATGACGACGACGTCGGCCGCGACCGTGTCCAGCAGCGCGAGAGCCTCGGACCCGTCGTCGGCCTCCGCGACGACGACGATGTCGGGCTGCGCGTCCAGAACCATGACGAACCCGGCGCGCACCAGTGGCTGGTCGTCCACGACGACCACCCGGATCGGCCCGCCCGCACCGCCGCTGCCCGTACCGCCGTCGCTCATGCCGCCGTCCTCACCGGAAGTTCGACTCTGACCTGCCAGCCCGGCCCGAGCCGGGGGCCCGCACTGAACCGGCCGCCGTACACATCGACCTGCTCCCGCATGCCCACCAGCCCGTTGCCGCCGGAGGCGGGCACCATTTCCGAGCCGGAGCCGACGCGCTGCCCGGCCCCGTCGTCGACGACCTCCAAGGCCGCGGTGTCCTCGTCGAAGGTGAGGGTGACGGCGACGTGGGCGCCGGGACCGGCGTGCCGCAGCGCGTTCGTCATGCCCTCCTGAACGATCCGGAAAAGCGTCAACTCACCGGCGTTCGAGAGCCCGGCGGGCTTGTCCCCGATACTCAGATCCACGTGCAGCCCGGCGGCGCGGGCCCGCTCCACCAGCGGTTCGAGATGGTCCAGACCCACCCGGCGGCGGTCCTCGTCGCCCTCGCCGCCGGGCTCCTTCCCGCCCCGCAGCACCTTGACGATGTGGTGCATGTCCTCCAACGCGTCCCGGCCGGTGGCCGCGATCGTCCGCAGCGCCTCCTGAGCCCTGCCCCTATCCGTCTCGATCGCGTAACTCGCCCCGTCCGCCTGCACGGTCATCACCGACAGGCTGTGCGCCACCACGTCGTGCAGCTCCCGAGCGATCGCGGCGCGCTCCTCGGCGGCGGCCAGCCGGGCGAGCTGCGCGCGCTCCCGCTCCGCGGTGACGGCACGCTCCTCCAGGACTGCCACGTACAGCCGGCGGGTCCGCAGCACGTACGCCGTCAGCCACACCCCCACGCAGAACCCGGCAACCATCAGACCCTCGTTGAGGGAGTCCTGGCTGCTCGCCGAGGTGCCGGAGGACTCGCCCCAGTACGCCACCGCGACCCCCAGCACGACGACGCCTCCCGCGGCGTACACCTTCCACATCTGCTCGGTATGGCTCACCACCGTCACCATTGCCACGAGCAGGGCTCCGTCGTACCCCGTGATCTCTCCCGCCAACGGCTCGCGGGGAAGTGCAGCCAGCAGATACTGCGTCAGGGCGAGAGCGGAGACGACCGCCATCACGGTCAGGGGAAGACGCCTGCGGAACACCACCGCCACCGCCATCGACAGCCCTATGAGCCAGTCGGCGCCGGTACCCTCGGACAGCGTCGAATAGGCGACCAGCCCGGCCAGTACCAGGTCGTATGCCCAGCGCATCCCCGACTTCGACGATATCCGGCCCAGCATGGCCGCCACTGTACAGCGGTGATCACACCGCGCGGCCGGCCCTGTTGCCGACAGCCCCGCTGACCTCACGCTCAGCAGCACCGGCGCCCCCGCCGCGGGCTACAGCTCGTCGACGGCCGTGAGATCGATGTCGATGTCGAACGGCTCGTCGAGCGTGAGCCGGCCGTGGAAGTTGCCCCGCAGGGTGTAGCCCTTGGCCACCGGGTCCAGTTCGTAGACCCGGACGACGGGATGCGGGCTCTCCCCGGCCCGCTCGACCAGCCAGAAGTGCGGGATGCCCGCGGCGGCGTACTTGCGCGGCTTGGTGTCGCGGTCGCGCTCCTCGGAGTCGGGCGAGACGACCTCGACGGCGAGCAGGACGTCGGCGGCGTGGTACCAGGTCTGGTCGGGCCCGTTGACCGACTCGGCCTTGACGACCGACACGTCCGGCTCAGGGCCGTTTCGTCTGTTGAGGACGACGGTCATCTCCCGCTTCACCCGGAGACGGTCCCTCGGCGCGGACGCCCGAAGCCCGCTGACCAGCAGGTCAATGACATCAGCGTGGAAGTTGCGTTGCGGACTCGCGAAGACCAGGCTCCCGTCGATCAGCTCTGTGTGCGGCGGGAGGTCCGGCAAGGTCAGCAGGTCGTCCACGGTGTAGCCGTCCGGCGGGGGCACCGGCCAGGTGATCGTGTTGATCTCGGGAGCCGGTTCAGCGGTCATGGTTCCTCCCATGGACGGATCCCGCACGCCTCTTCACGTTACCGGGAGCGATACAGGGGCCGCGGCACACGAAAGAGTGATCGACGGCCGTCAGTGCGGGGTGCGGGCGCCGCCGGTGGACTCGTAGCCCGCCACCGCCAGGGCGCGGTAGGCGGTGTAGGCGGAGGCGGGGTCGCCCTCGTCGACCCAGGGGACGGCGCCGACGTGGCCGTCGACCGCCGCGAGGGCCTCCAGCGCCTCTGCGTAGCGCTCGGCGCGGACCAGGAACCACACCAGCAGGTGCAGGATGTGCGGGCGGACGGGGTGGTCCTCCTCGACCTGGTCGACGGCGAACTCGGCGGCCTCGATGGCCTTGGTGACCTCCTCGCTCTGGTAGAGGCCGCGGACCAGGTTGACCTCGGGCAGGTGCTCGTAGACCGCGAACAGCGGGAGCGCCGGCAGCAAGGTGCCCTCGGGGGCGTGGGAGGCGGCGGTGCGCGCGAAGGCGTCGGCCTGCTCCTTGGACCCGGCCCACTTCGCCGACCAGTAGGGCAGCGCCGCCAGGTGAGCGCCCATGTGGTCGGGCGCCAGGCGGCGCACGGTCGACCAGAGGGACTCGAAGTCGGCCTCGCGGTATTCCAGGTGGCGGGCGATGAACAGCTCGGTCAGGTGGGGCGTGGGGTCGGCGGCGGCGAGCTCGGCCGCGTCGTGGGCGACGTTGCGCGCCTCCTCCAGGATGATGCGGCGATCGTCGGAGCCGCCGGGCTCGGCCAGGGCCTGGAAGACGAGGAACTGCGCGTACACCTGCGCGCCGCCCGGGTCGCGGGGCTGCTGGGCGCGCCAGTCCCGCAGCCAGCGCCCGTCCGCCCGCCGGGAGGGCCCCTCCTTGCTGAAGGAGACGGCGTCCTCGGCGGGACCGGCCTCCGGCACCCCCTGCTCCCGGGAGCGGGCCAGCTCCATCGCCGCGGCGCCCGCCAGCGACTGCACCCGCTGCCAGCGCAGCTCGTGCTCGTCACCGGTGAAGGCCAGCAGCCGCGCGACCGGCTGCCAGTCCTGGGTGCGCTGGGTCTCCTCCAGCGCGTCGACCAGTTCGCGGTCCGGCCCCGGCAGGCGCACGTCGAGCTGGTCGGAGGGCACGAAGCCGTAGCCCGCCGACGGGTCGAGGGCCTGCGCGAGCCCGCGCGCCCCGTCCCGGCTGCCTTGGCGCAGCTGCCTGCGGCGCATCGCGGGGTAGGCCACCGCACCGAAGATGGCGGCGAGGGCAATCAGGAGGAGCAGGGCTTCCATGGCGTCGGGTCTCCACGCTCGGGGGCGCCTCCCGGCCGAAGGCTGGGGGAGGGTCGGGTCGTCGGCTGGGCGGTCTGGCTGGCGCGGGCGGCCCGGCCGAGCCGCCCTGACTCCACCGTACGGCCCACTAGTGCCGTGACCGGCAGTGTTTGCCCGGAAGGAGCGTCGTCGTGGGGGCACCGCCCGCGCGAGCGGAGCCGAGCGTGGGGGAGCGTGCGATCGCAAGGCGGCCGGAAGCCCTTGATTGGGGTCTCCCCTGCTCGAACGAAGTTGAGAGCTTGGGGAAGGAGCTACCAGGGCTTTTGGCCAACGCGGCACTGGGGGCACCCCCTGCTCGGAGAGCTTGGGGGAGTGCGTGCCGGGCGGCGCGACGGGGCAAAGCTTGCCGGGAGGGGCACTAGTCTCGCCCCCATGAGTGAGCAGCGCGACAATGGCATCGAGAACGGCGGCGACGGCATCTCCGGCGTCCGCCCCGGAGGCTTCGAGACCCTCGCCATCCACGCGGGTCAGGCGGCCGATCCCACGACGGGGGCGGTCGTGCCGCCCATCCACCAGGTTTCCACCTACAAGCAGGACGGCGTCGGCGGGCTGCGCGGCGGCTACGAGTACAGCCGCTCGGCGAACCCGACCCGCACCGCGCTGGAGGAGAACCTCGCGGCGCTGGAGGGCGGCAGGCGAGGGCTGGCCTTCGCCTCGGGTCTGGCCGCCGAGGACTGCCTGCTGCGTACGCTTCTGACGCCCGGCGACCACGTCGTCATCCCCAACGACGCGTACGGCGGCACCTTCCGCCTCTTCGCGCGGGTCGCCGAGCGGTGGGGGGTGCAGTGGTCGGTGGCCGACTCCTCGGACCCGGCCGCCGTACGGGCAGCGCTGCGCGAGCGCACCAAGGCGGTGTGGGTGGAGACGCCCTCCAACCCGCTGCTGGGCATCACCGACATCGAGGCGGTCGCGGAGGTGGCGCACGGCGCCGGGGCGCGGCTGGTCGTGGACAACACCTTCGCCAGCCCCTACCTCCAGCAGCCGCTGGCGCTGGGCGCCGACGCCGTCGTGCACTCGACGACGAAGTACATGGGCGGTCACTCGGACGTGGTGGGCGGCGCGCTCGTCGTCTCCGACCCGGCGCTCGGCGACGAACTGGCCTTCCACCAGAACGCGATGGGCGCCATCGCGGGCCCCTTCGACTCGTGGCTGGTGATGCGCGGCATCAAGACGCTCGCGGTCCGCATGGACCGGCACGGCGCGAACGCGGCCCGCGTCGCCCAGCTCCTCCAGGCGCACCCGAGGGTGAGCGAGGTCTTCTACCCGGGCCTGCCCTCGCACCCGGGCCACGAGATCGCGGCCAAGCAGATGCGGGGCTTCGGCGGGATGGTGTCCTTCCGGGTGGCGGACGGCGAGGAGGCGGCGGTCCGCGTGTGCGACCGCGCACGGCTGTTCACCCTCGGTGAGTCCCTCGGCGGCGTCGAGTCCCTCATCGAACACCCGGGCCGCATGACCCACGCCTCGGCGGCGGGCTCAGCGCTGGAGGTCCCCGCCGATTTGGTGCGCCTCTCGGTCGGCATCGAGTCGGCGGACGATTTGCTGGCCGACCTGACCCAGGCCCTGGACTAGGAGCGTCCCTCGGGGGCACGGTCCACTCCCCCCTTCCCCCTTCACTGTGCCCCCTCTCCCCCGTGTCCCCCTCGTACGCGCGGCGTCACCCGGCCGCAGCTCCTCGCCGGGGGCCCCGGCCCGCGCCGCGAGCGCGAACAGCGGCGCTACGGCGCTGCGGCGCTACGGCTTCGGCGCCCGATTCCGTTGTTACCGAGTGCGGACACAAGTCGGTGAACAACTTCCGCCCGGGTGCCATCTCACAAGGTGTAGCGAACAGCAGAGCCGGCCGACCGCCCTGCGGAGCCGGCGAGAACACCGCATCCTGAGAGCCCATGGGGGACTTCCATCATGATCACTCGTCGTAACCGCCGCACTCGCCGTACCGTCCGTTCCGCCACCTTGGTGGCGGTGGCCGCCGCAGCGGCGTTCTCACTCACCGCTTGCCAGAGCGGGGACAACGACGCCTCCGGCTCTCAGAAGAAGACCTCCGCCTCCACCAAGGTCGAGGCGGGCTCGGGCAAGAACCAGACCGATGTGCGCACCAAGACAGCCTCCCAGGTCCGCACCAAGACCCTGGCGGACGGCAGCAAGGCCAAAATCTACAAGCTGGGCGACCAGCACTACCGGGCCAAGATCGTCAGCGACGGTGCGGTCACCGCGACGATGGAGACCAAGCCGCACGACGCCGGCCTCAACGCCAACGGCATGTTCGTCACCCTCACGCTGGGCGGCCAGATCCACTCCTGGATGGGCGGCGACGAGCAGGGACCCGGCACCTTCGACATCGAGGGCGGCTGGAAGGCCAAGGTCACAAAGGTCGGCGAAAACCACTTCCGCGCCAAGATCATCGGTCACGACGGTGTGGCCGCCACGATGGACGCGAACCAGCACGACGCCGGCCTCGACGCCAACGGCGTGCCCATCGTCCTCAGCGCCGGCGGCGTGATCAGCGCCCACGAGTAGGCGCTCCGAAAGGGGCGCGGTGCTGTGTCATACATGCGGCTCCGCCGCGTGGGCGCGCGCAACCTGGGAGTGCCGCCCTGCTCGAAGAGCTCGGGGGAGCACCCGCGGACGGCGAAACACACCAGCCCCCGCGGCGAGGCACCGAACCCCGACAAGCCCTACCAGCCGACCGTCGGCGACGTGTCCGGCGGCGGCTGAGCCCAGGGCTGGGCCGCGAGCGCCCAGCCCACCAGCACGGCGAGCCCCACCACCAGCACCAGCCAAAGTGCGGTCCGCAGGGCCCGGCGGCGCCTCAGCAGCCGGGCACCCCGCATGAGCGCCCGCTCCGCGAGATCCACAGGCACAGGCTTCCCGAGCGACTGCTCCAGCAGCCGCCGGACCTCGGTCTCCTTGCGGTCCGGCAAGCTCACCTCGGCGCCGCGCTCTCAAGCGGGCGGCTCAGCAGGGTCGCCATGGCGCGGGTGTGCAGCGCGCGCACCCTCTCGACGGGCAGGCCGAGCGCCGCGGCCACCTGCTCCTCCGCGACCCCTTCGAACAGCCGCAGCACCAGCACCAGGCGCTCCTGGGGCGGCAGTACGCCCAGCAGGCCACCGCGCGGCCGGCGGTAGCGCCATCCGGTGTGGGCGTAGCGCCGGGCGAGTTCCTGCCGGGTGCGCTCGTAGGGGTCCTCGCCGCGCAGTCGCGCCCAGTCGGCGTGCGTGTGCGCGAGGGCACCGACAAGGAGCCGCTGCGCTTCGGGCGCGGCTCCGGGCGGTTCGGCGGTCAGCAAGGTGGCGGCATGCAACAGCCTGCCGCCCGCGCCCGCGACGAATGCCTCGAACTCCCGGGCGCGGAGGCGCTCTTGCCGTGCCTGTCGCTCGCGCACGCCGCCTCCCGCCGCCTATAGGACGGCAGACGCGCTGATCAAATCAAGAGGCGGGAGCGTCCTGACCGCTCGCGGCGGGTGGCTGCGGGGGCTGCGCGAGGCTGGCGGGGTTCAGGCCGAGCATCGCGGTGTTGAACCGGGTCAGCAACTCGCAGAAAGTGCCGCGCTCCTCCGCCGTCCAGCCCTCGGTGATCAGCTCCATCAGCTGGCGCCGGGAGGAGCGGACCTCCTCCAGCCGGGAGTGGCCGCGCGGCGAGAGCTGGAGGACGACGGCGCGGCCGTCCTCCGGGTGGGAGGTCCGCTTGACCAGGCCCGACTCGACCAGCGGTGCGACCTGCCTGGTCACCGTCGAGGAGTCGATGCCCATGCCTGCGGCGAGCGCCTTGACGCCCATCGGACCTTCCTGGTCCAGCCGGTTGAGCAGCAGGTAGGCGGCGCGGTCCATGGAGTTACGGGCCTGGCCGAGGCCGCCGAGCCGGGTCTGTTCGGCGCGGCGCGCGTACACGGCGAGCTGGTGCTGG
The DNA here is from genome assembly GCF_035917675.1 of Streptomyces sp. NBC_01775. Lineage (NCBI taxonomy): Bacteria > Bacillati > Actinomycetota > Actinomycetes > Kitasatosporales > Streptomycetaceae > Streptomyces > Streptomyces sp. NBC_01775. Next base: position 3,534,737 of record NZ_CP109104.1, read on the forward strand.
AGCGCGTCGAGCACCGGGGCCGCTTCGGGTCCTGAGAGGGCACTGCCTTCGGCAGGCACCGCGCGGTCGTCGTCTGTGGTGTCTGTCGTCATGTCCGGGTGCGTGGGCATGGCCGGTGTGCTCACTTCGTCGGTCTGCGGGAGATTTTGGGATTTACGGGTCTTCCGTGAGGTACGGAATCCGGGTGTGGTGGGGCACAGGGTACGCGGAGCGGGCGCAGCACGTACCTAGAGTGCGCAAACCAGTGACCAGAGCTGCCGGGAGTGAGCGGTGGTACCGGGGTACGGGCCTTACTCGTCCGGCGGGGTCCCCGCGGCTGCTGCGAGACTGGCGGCATGGTCACCAGCACAACGGGAGACACCGCGGCGTCACTCCCGGTCTCCTTGGACGATGTACGTCTCGCGCACAAGACGCTCTCGGGCGTCGCCCGTACGACCGCGCTGGAGGGCAGCCGTCACCTGTCCTCGCTGGTGGGCGCGCCCGTGCATCTCAAGTGCGAAAACCTCCAGCGCACCGGCTCGTTCAAGCTGCGCGGCGCCTATGTGCGCATCGCGGGGCTCTCGCACGAGGAGCGGCGGCGCGGGGTGGTGGCGGCGAGCGCGGGCAACCACGCGCAGGGCGTCGCGCTGGCGGCCACCTTGCTTGGCGTGGCCTCGACGGTCTTCATGCCGGTCGGCGCCCCGCTGCCCAAGGTGGCGGCCACCCAGGAGTACGGGGCACGCGTGCGGATGCACGGCCAGGTCGTCGACGAGACGCTGCAGGCCGCGCGGGAGTACGCGCGGGCCACGGGCGCCGTGTTCATCCACCCCTTCGACCACGCCGACGTGGTGGCGGGCCAGGGCACGGTGGGGCTGGAGCTGCTGGAACAGTGCCCCGAGGTGCGCACGATCGTGGTGGGCATGGGCGGTGGCGGGCTGATCGCGGGGATCGCGGTCGCGGTCAAGGCGCTGCGCCCCGACATCCGGCTGGTGGGCGTGCAGGCCGAGGGCGCCGCGGCGTATCCCCCGTCGCTGGCGGCCGGGAAGCCGGTGGCGCTGGACTCGGTCTCGACGATGGCCGACGGGATCAAGGTGGGCCTCCCCGGGGACATCCCGTTCGAAATCACTCGCGCTCTTGTGGACGAGGTCCGTACGGTGTCCGAAGACGCCCTCTCCAGCGCGCTGTTGCTGTGTCTTGAGCGGGCGAAGCTGGTGGTGGAGCCGGCCGGTGCGAGTCCGGTGGCCGCGCTGCTTTCGGAGCCCGGCGCGTTCCGGGGTCCGGTGGCGGCGGTGCTGTCCGGGGGGAACGTCGATCCACTGGTGCTCCAGCGGACGCTGCGGCACGGAATGGCGGCGGCCGGGCGCTATCTGTCGCTGCGGCTGCGGCTCTCCGACCGGCCGGGCGCGCTCGCCGCACTGATGGGCGAGTTGTCAGTGGCCGACGCTAACGTCTTGGACGTGAGCCATGTCCGGACCGATCCCCGGCTCGGGCTCGACGAGGTGGAGGTGGAGTTGCACCTGGAGACGAAGGGGCCCGAGCACTGCGTCGAGGTCGCCTCGTCACTGCGCGCGGCGGGCTACCGGGTCATGAGCTGACGTAGCCGCTGAACGGACGAGTCCGCTGATCAGAGCCCTGCAATAACGCGAGCTATCGCGTATCTCTTGACGCGATACATCGCGTCACCTCATACTGCTTGACGCCGGGCCCCGAGGCCCGTCGCCTCCTGTACATGCCGGAACTGTCCGGCAGATCTAGCATTTTCGTAGCATTCACTCGCCATACCTTTGGGAGTCCACCAATGCCAGGTGCCATTTACGCCGAGGGTCTGGTGAAGACCTTCGGCGACGTCACGGCTCTGGACGGCGTCGATCTCGACGTTCCCGAAAGCACCGTGCTGGGCCTGCTGGGGCCGAACGGCGCGGGCAAGACCACTGCGGTCCGGGTACTGACCACGCTCCTCCAGCCCGACAGCGGCCGGGCCGTCGTCGCGGGGATCGACGTGCTCAAGAACCCCACGGAGGTGCGCCGGTCCATCGGCCTGTCCGGCCAATTCGCCGCCGTGGACGAGTATCTGACGGGCCGTGAGAATCTCCAGATGGTCGGCCAGCTCTACCAGATGTCCGCGCGCGACGCGAAGAAGCGCGCGGGCGAGCTGCTGGAGCGCTTCAACCTCGCCGACGCGGCCGACCGTACGGCCAAGACGTACTCGGGCGGCATGCGCCGCCGCCTCGACCTCGCCGCCGCGCTGGTGGTCAGCCCGCCCGTGATGTTCATGGACGAGCCCACCACCGGCCTGGACCCGCGCAACAGGCAGCAGCTGTGGGAGGTCATCGAGGAACTGGTCGCCGGTGGCACGACGTTGCTGCTGACCACCCAGTATCTGGAGGAGGCCGACCGCCTCGCGCACGACATCGCGGTCGTCGACCACGGCAAGGTCATCGCGCGCGGCACCTCCGACCAGCTCAAGGCCCAGACGGGCGGCGAGCGCATCGAGGTCGTCGTCCACGAGCGCGAGCACATCGGCGCGGCCCGCGAGATCCTCGATCGCCACGGCCTGCACGGGACGGCGCAGGGGGGCTGCACCGTCGAGGAGCACACCCGCAAGCTGACCGTCCCCGTCGCCGGCGGCGCCAAGCTGCTGGCCGAGGTCATCAGGGAGCTGGACACCCGGGGCATCGAGATCGACGACATCGGCCTGCGCCGCCCCACCCTCGACGACGTCTTCATCTCCCTGACGGGCCACGCGGCCGAGGACGAGCCCAAGTCGAAGTCCGAGACCGCCAAGGACGACGCCGACACCGACACCGCGGAGACAGCGAAGTGAGCGCCACCACCAGACCAGCGCCGACGAGCGCGGCCCCCAGCGGTCGCGGCGGCTTCGCCCAGTCCGTCACCGACTCCCTGGTGATGGCCAAGCGCAACCTCATCCGCATGGTGCGCATCCCCGAGGTCGTCATCTTCGGCCTCATCCAGCCGATCATGTTCGTGGTGCTGTTCAGCTACGTCTTCGGCGGCTCGATCAAGGTCCCCGGAGCGGGCACCGACGCCGGGGCCTATCGCCAGTTCCTGATGGCGGGCATCTTCGCGCAGACCGTCACCTTCGCCACGGCGGGTGCGGGCGCGGGCATCGCGGAGGACATGCACAAGGGCCTCATCGACCGCTTCAGGTCCCTGCCCATGACCCGGGGCGCGGTCCTGACGGGGCGCACGCTCGCCGACCTCGTGCAGACGGCGCTGACACTGGTCGTCCTCGCCATCGTCGCCGCGATCGTCGGCTGGCGGGCGCACGACGGCATCCTCAACGCGCTGGCCGGCTTCGGGCTGCTGTTGCTGCTCGGATACGCCTTCACGTGGATCGGCGCGCTGATCGGGCTGACGGTACGGACGCCCGAGGCGGCCACCTCCGGCGGGCTGATCTGGCTGTTCCCGCTGACGTTCATCTCCGTCGCGTTCGTGCCCTCGCAGAACATGCCGGCGTTCTTGCAGCACGTCGCGGAATGGAACCCCTTCAGCGCGACGGTGGTCGCCTGCCGCGACCTGTTCGGCAACCTCCCGCCCCACTACCCCGTCCCCGACGCCTGGCCGATGCAGCACCCGGCGCTGGCCTCGCTGATCTGGTCCGTGGCGATCGTCTTGGTGTTCCGCACGCTCGCGGTACGCAAGTACCGGTCGGCGACGGTCTGAGCGCTCACGCTCAGGCGTCGCGCCGGGGGCACCTCCCGGACGGGCTCAATTCGAGCCCGTCCGGCGCTTGAGCACGAAAAGGGGAGCTCAGCGCAGCCGCAGGGCCCCGGTCACCGTCCCGAAGAGGTCGGTCTGGTCGGTGACGCCCCTGACCCGGTCGGAGGCGGGCCCCATGCCGGCTATGCGGACCTGCGTCCCCGTGTGCTCCTGGTCCTCGGCGGGGTCGTTGTTGGAGTAGCTGACCTGGAGCGGCTGCCCCTCGTCGGTGACGAGCGTCGAGGACCGCCCCGCCGGCTTCGCGTCGACGGGCACGATCTGGCTGGCGTGCCCGTGATCGGCGGTGGTCACCACGAGCGTGTCGGGGTGCTTCTTGGCGTAGTCCTGGGCGACCTTCACCGCGCGGTCGAACGCCGCCGTCTCCCCGATCTGCCCGCAGGGGTCCGCCGCGTGGTCCTGCTTGTCGATCGAGGCGCCCTCGACCTGGAGGAAGAAGCCCTTGCCGGACTTCTTCGCCCGCTGCTTGGCCTCCAGCAGGTCGATGGCCTTGCTGGTCTGCTGGGCCAGAGCAGGCGTGGTGGCGGGGCGTTCGGGGTTGCTGGTGGTGCAGCGCTGGGGGTCGGTACCGCCCTTGGCGGCCTTCTTGCCGGTCCACTCGACCGGCACCGTCTCGGGCGCGAACAGCCCGAGCAGCGGCTGGTCCGGCCGCGCCGAGGCGAGCCCCTTCTTGTCCGTCACCAGCCGGTAGCCGGCCTGCTCGGCCTGCTCGGTGACGGTCTTGCCCTTGTACCGGCCCTCGCTGATCTTCTGGTCGAAGCGGGCCTTGCCGCCGCCCATGAGGACGTCCGCGCCGGTGGTGACGGTCTGCTCGGCGATGGAGCCCTCGCCGCCCTTGCCGAGCGTGTCCTCCGGGCACGTCTTCATGTCCTCGGGGCCCTGACAGTCACGATCGGTGACGTGCGCGTTCTGCACGGCGGGCGTGGCGTCGGTCAGCTCGGCCGTGGTGACGTCGCCGGTGGCCAGCCCCTTCTTCTTGGCCAGCTCCAGCATGGTCGGCTTCGGCTTGCCGGTGCCGGTGTGGGTCTTGGAGATGCGTCCATTCACCGTCTTGTACCCGGTGGCCCAGCCGGTGCCGCTGGCCGCCGAGTCGGTGACGTAGTCGGGCTTGCCCTTCTCGTCGACCGCGTAGGTGGTGTAGGCGCCGGTGGCGGGGAATCTGTCCATGTTCAGCCGGCCGTTGGCGCCCGCGGTGTAGTCCCGGGCGAGCGTGATCTCCGAGTCGCCCATGCCGTCGCCGATGAGCACGATGACGTTCTTGGCACGGTGGCCGCTCTTGGCCGTCGCGAGGTCCTGCCCGCCCCCGGGGCCGGCGTACGCGAAGGTCGGCACGGCGACCCCCGCGACCAGGACGGCGGCGGTGCCCCAAGCCAGCCTGCGGCGAGTGGTGCGGGAGAGACGCTGAGCGTGTGGCGTGGGCATGTGCGGTTCCTCCGGTGCGAGCGGTGATCCCTCGGGTCGGAGCCAAGCCGAACAGTTTGCCCTGTACATCCAATGCTGTGCGGGTGTCGTTCAGGTGCTGCGCCGGTGTACTCCGCGTGCACCGGCCCGCGGCCGAGAACGGCGGGCGGCCCGCGCCGGAGCGCGGGCCGCCCGCCGTGGAGCCTGTGGCCGAAGTTGCGTCCGAAGGGGCGCGGGGAACCGCGCGACCAGCCTGGGGGCACCTCCCTGCTCGAAGAGCTTGGAGGAACAGCCGCGGACGAACGACGGCACGCCGCGGCACTTTCCCGGGCGTTCAGCCCCGGTAAGGCTTGGCCTGGAGGATCCGTACGGCCGCCATCTTGCCGTTCGGCAGCTCGTACTCCGCGTCCTGGCCGACCTTCTTGCCCATCACGCCGGAGCCCAGCGGTGACTGCGGGGAGTAGGTCTCGACCTCCGCGCTGGCGTACTCGCGCGATGCCAGAAGGAAGGTGATGGTGTCGTCCTCGTCGCCGTCGAAGGCGATCGTGACGACCATGCCGGGTTCCACCACACCGTCGTCCGCCGGGGCCTCACCGACCTTGGCGTTCTCCAAGAGCTGCTGGAGCTGGCGGATCCGCAGCTCCTGCTTGCCCTGCTCCTCCTTGGCCGCGTGGTACCCGCCGTTCTCGCGGAGGTCGCCCTCTTCACGAGCCGCCTCGATCTTCTTGGAGATCTCGGTACGTGCAGGACCCGACAGGTACTCCAGCTCGGCCTTGAGCTGGTGATACGCCTCCTGGGTCAGCCAGGTGACGTTGTCGCTGGTCTGGGTCACAGGTGCTCCTCGTCGGTACTGGGAATCAACAGCAAATGCAGGAAACGCCCTACCAAGAAGGCTGCGCCTTCACAGGTGGGCGAAACCACGAGCTTAACAATTTCGGCGGAAAAGGGAAGAAGCCCATGGCGCCGCTCCAGGTCAGAGCGCCGCGCGGCCCGGGGCGGCTCCGCCGCGCGGCCCTCGTCCCGGGCCTTGTCCCGGCGCACGCCCGGCGCCGTCCGGACACCCGCCCCGCACCCGCCGGACACATCCACCCGGCACGGGCGCGGCACGCGCGGCACCCCCGGGTCCGGGCACGGCGCCCCGGCGCGCGCGGGGCCCAGGATCCGCGCTCGGCGTTCACACCCGGTGCGGGCGTGTCAGCGGTGGACGGCCTTGGCGAGGGAGCCCGTCAGTCGGCGGGAGCCCGTCAGTCGGCCCAGATCTCGCGGTAAGCCTGACGGTAGCCCTCGGAGTCCCAGGACAGCGCGCCGCCGCTGTTGGCGGCGGTCGAAATGTGGACGGGAGCGACGTATCCACTGGCCGGCCGGTCGGTGAAGGCGCGGTTGAACTCGTCGACGATCTGCCAGCCCTGCTCGGAGAGAGGCTCGGGCACGGTGGCTGCCTGGAACTGCTTGCCGTTGACGCGCTCGAAGGCCGACGGGTCACCGTCACCGGCGCCGATGTTGAAGGGGGCGCTGGTGCCCTCCTTGCCCGCGGCGCGCAGCGCGGGGGCGGCATGGCCGAAGTACAGGTCGTTGATGGCGGCCGAGTAGGTCCACTTGTCGCCGAAGCGGGAGAGCAGGGCGCGGACTTCCTTGGTGGAGCGGGAGTTGGCTTTGGGGATGGGGAGGTTCTTGTAGCTCAGCAGCTTCACGTCGGAGCAGGTGGCGAGCCGCTTCTTGATCAGGTCGGACTTGTGCTTGGCGAACGGTGCCGTGGCGTCGGTGAACAGCACGACGCCCGCGCGGCCCTTGGAGCGGGCGATGATCCAGTCGGCGCTGATGCTCGCGACATCCTCCACCCTGGAGGTGATGTTGCTGAAGAGCTCCGGTTGTCTGCTGGGGCCGGGGTCCGGGATGGCGTGCCAGCCGATCACCGGGATGCCGAGCTTCTTGGCCTTCTTGACCTGCGCGGAGGCGGTTTTGGGGTCGAATGCGGCGGCGACGATGCCGTCCGGCTTGAGTTTGAGGGCCTTGTCGAAGGCGGCCCGGTAACCGGCGGGGGTGCCCTTGCCGTTCAGGGTGCGGGCCTTCCATCCGACGACCTTGGAGGCTTCCTGGACGCCCTGGGCGACCCCGGTGGGGCCCGGATTGCTCAGGGTCTGGGAGATGAAGACGATGCTCTTGTTCCGGACAGCCTTGGGCCCCGAGGTGGGCCCGGTCCAGGGGGCGTCGACGTCTTCGGCCCTCTTCACGGACTCCTTGGCCTTGGCAAGGGCGGTGGGGCACCCGGGCTTGGCGGGCCTCTTGTCGGACGCGGCGGTGTCGGATTCGCAGCCGGCGGCGGTGGCCACGGTCAGGAGCGCGGCGGCTATCGCGACCGCCTTGCGGGTGGGGTACACAGATCTCCTCGCGAGGCAAGAGAGGATACAGACGGGTGGGGGCGGAGGGGAGACAGAGTACGGGCGCGGACCGCTCGGCAGGCAGCCCCCTCCGGATGTGTACCGCCCGCTGCCAGGGACGAAGGCGACGTCACGCGAGGTATCCGCGCGGATCGCGGGACAGGCAACTGCCCGCGTTCGGCGGGACGATGAGCGCTACCGATGAACGAAAAAGCTACAAACCGTGCAGACTTTGTGGCCTGAATCGAGTTCGGTCTTGCATGTACGCGTCCAAACGGTAGTGTTCACGGCTCCCGGATGTGTGGCGCGATCTTTTCGCTCGTATCCGGGCTTGAGTTATGAGAACGTCACGCTCCACTCCCGGTCGTCGGCGGTCGGCAACAACGGCACCTCGGTCATCGTTCGAAGCACATGGAAGGAGGTCAGGGGTGTCTGTGGACACCGTGGACCCGCCCCGGGAACGTGACGCGTCCGGGCGTGCACCGCTGAAACCGCGGTTCCGCCAGAGGGCGGGAGCCTTCCTCGACCGATGGCCGTTCCGGCGGAAACTCAACGTCCTGGTGATCGTGCCCATCGTGGCCGTCGGCGTGCTCCTGGGCCTCAGCGTCAACAGCGAAGTGGGCCAGGCGCGGGACGCCGGCCGGATCGCGGAGTTGGTGCGCGACAACGAGCAGGTCACACGACTGATCAACGACATCCAGGCCGAACAGCGCCAGGCGCTCGTGCTGTCCGTGGAGCACGAGTCGACCCGGCCGGGAGCCGCCCTGCCCTCGACCACCGCCTACCGCCACGCACAGCGGGGCACCGACAAGCAGGTCACCGCCGTGCGTTCCGCGTTCGGATCGAACCTGGCGAAGGACGAGAAGCAGGCACTGGAGTACATCCAGGGCCTTGCCGTACTGCGCGACAAGGTCGAACGGGGCTCCGTCCCCGCGGCCGGCATCAATCCCGCCTACGCCGCCGCGGTGGAATACCTGATCGACGGCGTCGGACTCGACCGCTTCTCCGGCACCGAGACGTCCTCGGTCACCAGCCTGCTCGAAACGGTACTGCGCGCCGACGCCGCCCACGCGGCCTTCGAGAGCGCGGTGTTCTCCGCGCAGACCAAGGACGCCAACTCCCTCACCGAGTACACCCGCGCGGTCGGCGCCCACGCGGTCTACAGGCACCAGGCGGAGCGTTTCGGCAGAATCGGCACCCCCAAGCAGGTCCTGGCCATGAACGGCATCGAGCGCAATGCCGAGGAGAACGGCATCGACGCCCAGTACGCGGAGCTCCAGATCGATCCGAGCTCCCTGGTCAACCAGTCGCCGCAAGACCTGCGCAAGGCGATGGCCGCCGGAACACGGCAGGCCGAGGCCCGCCTCGACATCACCGAGTCCCTGATCGAGCAGACCGCCGCCCGAGCCGACGAACTCTCCGAGAGCGCCCTGGAGAAGGCCCTGGCCCTGCTCGGCCTCGCGCTGCTCGGCTTCGCCTCCTGGCTGACCTTCTCCGTCCTGGTCCGGCGCTCGGTCGTACGTCCCCTCACGGCCCTGACCGGCGCAGCCCAGCAGGTGGTCGACGTGACGGGCGAGGAACTCGCCCGGGTCGGGGAGGACGAGTCGGCGGACAGCACCCCGCTACGGCCGCGGCCGATCCCCGTCCCGGTCCGCGACGAGGTGGGCGACCTGGCCGAGGCGTTCAACCAGGTGCAGGTCACCGCAGCCGCGCTGCTGGAGCGGCAGGTGCTGAGCCGCCGCAACGTCGCCGAGATGTTCGGCAACGTCGGGCGCCGCGTCAGCAACCTCACGTCGAGTCAGCTGATGCTGATCGACGCCGTCGAACGCGAGGAAACCGACCCCGAGGTCCTGGAGCGGCTCTACCGCATCGACCACATCGCCGTGCGTCTCCAGCGCAACGCCGACAGCCTGATGCTGCTCGCCGGAATCCGGGAGACCGAGATGGAGGCCCGGCCGACCACCCTGGCCAACGTCCTGCGGGCCGGTCTCAGCCAGATCGAGGCCTATCAGCGGGTATCCCTGCGCTCCGAGGCGGACCTCACCGTCGCGCCCGACATCATCGGCGACCTGACGCTGATGCTCGCCGAACTGCTGGAGAACGCGGTCACGTTCTCCCCGTCCCACACACCCGTCGAGGTGGTCGTCCGGCCCGGTACCGACGTCACCTCGGAAGGCGGCGCGCTGATCGAGGTCATCGACCACGGTCTCGGCATGAGCGCGGATCGCCTCGCCGAGGAGAACGCCCGACTGGTCCGCCGGGAGCGGCTCGACCTCGTACCGACCAAGGTGCTCGGCCTCTTCGTGGTCGGAAGCCTCGCCCGGCGCTGGGGCATCCGGGTCGCTCTGAGCCGGACGCCGGGCGGCGGGGTCACCGGCACCGTCTGGGTTCCCTCCGCCCTCCTGCTGTCCATGAGCCCCATGGACCCCACGGGCACGGCGTCGGCCCCGGCCACGACCACGACCACGGGTACGGCCACGGGTACGGCCGAGGTCGTCCCGGAACTCCCCACGGGCTCCGGGCCGGGCTCCGGGCCGGAGCCCGCTCCGCCGCCGGCCGCCGGATCCACACCCCCGCCCGTGCCGGTAACCGCCGAGCCCGTGCCGGTCGCCGCCGAGCCCGTGCCCGCACCGGCCTCCCGCACCGCGCCCGAGCGGCGTCCGGCGGCCCCGTCAACCGACGGCGGCCTCCCCCGGCGCGTCCCGGCCCGCAGGAGCGCGGAGCCGACGACCGCAGCCGACGACGCGGAGCGAACCACCGCCGCCGATCAGCCGCCCGCCGCACAGGCCCCCAGGCCGCTGCGGCGACGGGTACGAGGAGCGACACTCCCCATGACCACCCCACCGCCCGACCGGGGCATTCCGGACGTACGCCAGCCGGTCGACGCCGACGCGGTCCGCTCGGAACTCGACGAGTTCGAAGCCGCCGTACGCAAGGCAGAGCACGACAGCGCCACTCCCCCCACGGAAGCAGCACCACCGCGACACCAGCAATCCGAAGGAGCCGGGCAGTGAGCACGCCGACAGGTAACAGCAGTTCCGAGCGGGCAGAGACCACCGACCTGCGGGCCGCCGTGGCCGACTTCACCTGGCTGCTCGACCGGTTCGCCACCCAGACCGCCGGTGTCGTCGACGCCATCGCGGTGTCCTCCGACGGCCTGCTGATCGCCGTCTCCCAGCCGCGCGAGCAGGACGCCTCCGAGCGGCTCGCCGCGATCGTCTCCGGCATCACCAGCCTCGCCGCCGGCGCCTCCGGCAACTACGGCCTCGGCAGCCTCAACAAGGTCATCATCGACCTGGAGGGCGGCCATGTGCTGGTGTCGGCCATCGGCTGCGGTGCCGTCCTCGGCGCGGTGACCTCGAAGGAGGCGAAGCTGGGCAACATCGCCTACGAGATGACCCTCTTCGCCAACCGGGCCGGAGCAGCGCTCACCCCCCAGTTGGTGCTGGAGCTCAAGAAGAGCGCCGGCGCCGCCCCCGCCGGCTGACCCCTCCCTCGACACGGAGAGACGGGTACAGGCACTCAGGAGGGGATCGTGATGGCCGCCGGTGAACCAGAACCGCACGAGGCGGCTGGCAGTGCGGGGGAAAGCGCGGAGGGCTCGCCGGAGCCGGTCGGCCGCGCTCCCGCGATCCGGCCGTTCCTGCTGACCGCCGGCCGGGTCTCGGGAAGCGGCGCGGCGACACCGCTCCCGGTCGAGACCCAGATCGTGACGACTGAGGCCGGGCTCTCCGCCCTGACCTCGCTCACCTTCGAACAGCACGACATCGTCGCCGCCTGCCGGCGTCCGCAGTCGGTGGCGGAACTGGCCGCCCGGCTGCGGCTGCACCTCAACGTGGTCCGGGTGCTGGCCGACGACCTGCGCACCGCCGGACAGCTGGCGGTACACGTGCCGAACGCCAGGACAGCCCAGGACACCTCCGTACTGCGAAGGGTTATCGATGGTCTCCGTGCCGTCCCCGACTCACGGGGCTCACTCCGGGACAGCGGTTGAACAGCCGCCGCTACCGGTCAAGCTGGTTGTCGCCGGTGGCTTCGGGGTCGGCAAGACCACGGCTGTGGGCTCGATTTCCGAGATCCGGCCGCTGACCACCGAGGCCGCGATCACGGAGGTCGCGGCGGGCGTGGACGATCTCACGCACACCCCCGGCAAGACCACCACCACGGTCGCCTTGGACTTCGGCTGCATCACGATCTCCCCGACCCTGAAGCTCTATCTGTTCGGGACCCCCGGCCAGGACCGGTTCGGCTTCATGTGGGACGACGTGACCGAGGGCGCCCTCGGCGGCCTGGTGATCGTGGACACCCGCCGCCTGGACGACTGTTACGCGGCGGTGGACTACTTCGAGCACAAGGACATCCCGTTCGCCGTCGCCGTCAACGCGTTCGACGGAGAGATCCAGCACGACCTCGACCAGGTGCGGTGGGCGCTGGACGTCTCCGAGCACGTACCGCTGATCGTCTTCGACGCGCGGGAGAGGGGCTCGGTCCGGGACGCGCTGCTGGTCGTCCTCGAAGTCGCCCTCTCCCGCGCGGAGAGCGCCGAAGAGGACTGACTCCCGGGCTCGGGTCCGCTGTCGATCGCGTACGGGCCGCGAGACCCGATGTCCGCTCCCGGGGATCGGCCGCGGTCGCGCGGGTGCCGTTGCCGGTGCCGGTGCCGGACTGGCCGGCAACCGGATCGCGGAAGGCTTCGTCCTCGTTTCCAGAGGCGTTCTCAAACGGATCACCCCGCGTCGGCCTGCACCGGCCGGGAGGGTGGCGGGGGTGGTGGGCGCCGCAGACCAGCCTTACCGGCCGCCTACCCGAAACAGGACAGACCCCTGAAGATCCACGAGCTCACCGACACGCAGATCCATGCCCTGGACGGAGTCCGGGACGAATGGCTGACCCATGGCCTCGCGACCGGTCCCGCCGACCGCCCCGAGGCCGAGGCGGGTGTGGCCGACGCCTACCGCGCGGCAGGCCTGGAGCCTCCGACGATGTTCATCTGGCTCGACTCGCCCATGGCCGGAGCCATCGGGGCCTCGATACTGACCGGCACGGCGGCCCCCGCCCACGCTCCGGCTGCTCAAGATCAGGCCTGGGCCCAGGTCCGGGAACAGATCGAGACGCAGGCCCCGGCCCGAATCCGGGGCCGGCTCGGGACCGAAGCCGGAGATCAGGTCCGGGATCAGGTCCGGGATCAGCTCTGGTCCGAGTTCGAGGCCCGGGCCAGGCGCGAGATCCGGGCTCGGATCGAGGACGAGCTCTGGCATCGGATCCATGAGCGACTCCACGGGCAAAAGGTCCGGGACGAGGTCGGGGGCCGGGTCTGGACCCAGATCCGGGAACAGCTCGGGGCCCACGTCCACCGGTCCGTAGGCGGCCAGCACGACGCCGAACGGCTCGCGGAATTCGACTACTTCCGTGCCCACTGCTCCATCACGGAGGCCGACCGACTCGCCGGCGTCATGCGCGTCGCGCGGTCGGCGGGGCGGTGGTGGCCCTTCGAAAACGCCGTCATCCTCACCGAGCGCCCCACCGTGCTGCACCGCGACGGCCAAGGCCGACTGCACTGCGAGACCGGCCCCGCCATCGCCTACCCCGACGGATTCGCCGTCTGGGCGTGGCACGGCGTGCGCCTCCCCCCGGATCCGGTCACAACGCGACCGACCATCGACCGTACGGATCACGACTCCGAGGCCGAAGCCGTTGTCGTACGCACGGATCACTCGGACGACAAAGCGTGGCGGGCGGTTGTCGACCTGCTCAACCAGCCCGACGGCGAGTTCGAGGTGCGCACCCACCTGGTCGACGACCGCGCGTTCGCCGGGGCGAGCCCGGATGAGGTGGTGCTGTCCGCCTTGGCCGGCCAACCGCGGCTCGAAGTCGTGTTCCTGGCCGATGCCGCCACGATGAGGGGAGAGCACACCCTGCTCGCGGTGGCGACCGGGAGCCAGCTGGACGACGTCGACGAAGAGGAGGAGGAAGACGAGGTAGAGCTCAGAGCCGAGTTCCGCCTGCTGCCCACGCTGGTCAATCTGATGCACGTGAACCTGGCCATCGGGCACTCGGACTTCTGGTCATTCGCCTATGCGGCGGCGGACGACCCCGATTACGTCTACCGAGAATGACCCCCGCTCACCCCTCAGCGGGCGCCACGCCGATCGGGCAGGGGACGCCCGTCCCGCCGGGGCCGGCCTCTCATGTGCTGCGTGGCAGCCAAGAGCTGGTGTTCGACAATCTGGCTATGTCGCTGACGAACTCCGACCACGCCTGTGGGGCAACCGCGAGTAGTGGGTCTCGCGGAGACTTGGTGTCCCGCACCCATACCAAGGGCGCTGGGGTGTCGCAGGAGGCGACTTCGACGCAATCCAATCCTGCTGAGTCGCAGTAGCTGGATCTGATCCACAGGGGTGCGGTCATGGTTTCTCCGTCGCGTGTGGAATGCCCTTTGCTGTGCGGGAAACCGCTCACGTGTCGCCGTATCCGTCAGGCCGGTTGATTGGCAGCTCGGTGATACCGAGGTCCCGCCGCATCGTCTGCCTTACCTCGTACAAGCACTCCGAGGCGCGTTCCAGTCTCTGTTTGACGTCGCCCAGCGACTCATCTGCGGCTGCCTGCTGCTCATGCTGCGTAAGCAGGATGTGAATGCGGTGGAGCTGATGGACGAGGTTGCCCCCGGCGGCGAGCACATCGTCCGGAACCACCATCTGAGCTTCGGCATACACGCTGCGTAGGTTATGGCGGGACTCTTCCCGGTCCTGCGTCCGCGGGTTGGCCTGCCCCGCCTCGAGCGCCAGGTAGTGCTTGGACAGCGCCTGATGAAACTGCCGCAGGTGGTGGTTGAGCGCCGTGTAGGACGCTCTCCGTTCGTTGACGGCCTCGCGATGGTCCGCCGCCGACAGATCTTCACGCCGCTGCCGTTCCGTGTGGTCGAGTTCCATCGATTTTGAACGGAGAGCGCTGCGATGTGCCAAGACACCGGATGCGAGCGTGCCGACGACCCCGACCACAGCGACGATCAAGGCGCTCGTGGAAGGAGACATGGCCAGAACGTACCCGAACAACCGTTGCTGGGCAGCACATTGCCCCTGGAAGGCCGGATCGGTGCCGTGTCACGGCGCTGCCCGGGATCGAGCGGTGCCACCCGGTTGCCTCCGGGGCAGGCGCAATCCCTCTAGTGATCTGAGTCGTAGGTTTGTCGTTGGTTTGGTGTGACAGCCGTTGACGAGGGCCGCTACCGCCATCCGTATGGCCACCGCCATCACCGACCGTCTGGCTGGCCGCGGGCTCGACGTCATCACTCCCGCGGCGGCGGCCCGCGCGTTCGTCCACCAGGTCATCTTCGACGGACACACCCGGAGGTATGCGTCAAACCCAACGGCTTGGGCGTTGGCCTCAGTCCGGGCGAGGGAACACGCGCTCGACGGCGGTCACCAGTGCGGCGCGGCGGGCGGTGATGGAGGGGTCCACGGCCTGGTCTGCGGCTGCGGCGGCGATTTCGGGCTGCCCTGCCCAGGTCATGGCGATCTGGTTGATCAGGGCGAGGATGTCGACCGGGTCCCAGACCGGGTCGAGCAGCCCGGTGCGCTGAGCGTCGCGAAGTTTGTCGAGCTTGCCGGCGATCGTGGCCTGGAGGCGGCTGGTGGTGTTGCCTGCGGACTCGGCTAGTTCCAGGCGGCCCCACGTGATCAGGCGGTAGTGGTCAGGGCGCGCCGCGAAGTGGTCGAAGAGGATGCCGGCGTAACCGGGCAGGTCGGCCGGATCCAGCTGAGTCGCCTCGACGAGTGCGGTCGTCTCGCGTTCGGCGACGTGCGCGTAAAGGGCTTCCTTGCTGCGGAAGTAGGCGTAGACACGTTCCTTGCTCGTCCTGGCCTGCTTGGCGATGCGGTCCACGCGGGCGCCGGCGATCCCGTGCCGGGCGAACTCCTCCGTGGCTGCGGCGACGATCCGCCGGCGCGTGGAGTCGGCGGACTCGCCCGCGATGGCGGCGTCCGAGGTCTGGCCAGGGCTGGTGGAGCGAGACATGAGTCCAGGATAGGCGACCGAACCGTTCGGTTTTGCGCAGCACTCCGGACAGGCGTAGGTTCACACCGAACAGTTTGGTTTGGTCGGTCGACTGCCGACATGACACGAGGAGCGATCTCATGCAGCACCGCACCCTGGGACAGCAGGGACTGCGCGTCTCCGCGCTCGGACTGGGCGTGATGGGGATGTCCATGGCCTACGGCCCCTCGAACGACGAGGACGGCACCTCCACCATTCACCGCGCCCACGAACTCGGAGTCGACTTCTTCGACACTGCCGAGGTGTACGGCCAAGGCACCGGCAGCAACGAGACGCTGCTCGGCAACGCAGTCAAGAACTTTCGCGACGAGGTCGTCCTGGCCACCAAGTTCGGCTTCGACATGGCCAGCGAGACGCCGGGGAGCGGCGTCAACAGCCGCCCCGAGAACATCCGCAAGGTCGCCGAGAACAGCCTCCGCTACCTCCAGACCGACCGCATCGACCTCTTCTACCAGCACATCTCCGACCCCGACGTACCGGCCGAGGAGGTCGCCGGCACTGTCGGTGACCTGATCACCGAAGGCAAGGTGCAGTACTTCGGCCTGAGTAACGTAGGCCCCCAGTACATCCGCCGCGCCCACGCCGTCACCCAGGTCACAGCCCTTCAGTACGAGTACTCGATCTTCGAACGCGAAGTAGAGGACGCGATCCTTCCGGTCCTGCGAGAGCTGGGAATCGGCCTGGTACCGTACTCGCCGCTCGGCCGCGGCTTCCTCTCCGGCGTGGTCAAGCCCGCCGCCGAGTATCCCGAGGACGACATGCGCCGCTGGGACGAGCGCTGGCAGCGCGAGAACTACGTCCACAACCTGAGCGCCGCCGAGCAACTCCGAAAGCTCGCCGCCACCAAGGGCATCACCCCCGCCCAGCTCGCCCTGGCCTGGCTGCTCGCCCAGGGCGAGGGCGTCGTCCCAATCCCGGGCACCCGCAGCGCCACACGTCTGGAGGAGAACGTCGGCGCCACCGACGCAGAACTCACCGAGGCCGACCTGGCCCGTATCCGGGAAGTCCTCCCCCAGGGCTCCGCAGGCAGCCGCTACCCGGCCTCGGTGATGGCCGGCTTCCGCACCGACTGACAGCCCGTACTCCAAGTTCGGCGGTCCCGGGCAAACGGCGGCGAGCAGCGGCAGCATGTCCTCCTGGGCGTGGCTATGACCGGGAGGACACGCCGACGCGCGCACCAGCCACAGTGCACCCTGCTCCTCCTGGTCATCCTCAGGGTCAACCAGTGACGGAAGAACCGGCGGGGTTCCGGCGATGCGACAAGCATGCCTTCCCAGAATTCCCAGAATGCGGGCGGCACAAAAACCACTTCTACAGATTGGCCTGCCTGTCTTGGCTGTTGCCCGGGCCCGTGCGATAGCCCCGACCCCCGCCGAGCGAGAGCAGCTGAAGATGATGGCCTACGGTCAAAAGACCGAGCACCGGCTGCGTATGCGGGCTCAAGTGGTCCTGCACGCGGTGCGTGGGCGCTCCAACGCGCGCATCGCCCGTGAGACCGGATTACACCTGGACACCGTGCGGACCTGGCGAAACCGATTCGCTGCGCTGGGACTCACTGGGCTGGCCGACCGCAAGCGCTCCGGCCGTCCGCCCCGCTTCACCGCCTTGCAGGTCGCCCAGGTCAAGGCCCTGGCCTGTCGGCTTCCCTTCGAGGCCGACGCGCCACTGTCACATTGGTCGTGCCTGGAGCTGGCCCGCGAGGCCATGGCGCGAGACATCACCACGTTCGTGTCGTCCTCCACCGTGCGTCGCTGGCTCGCCCAGGACACCCTCAAGCCCTGGCAGCACCGCTCCTGGATCTTCATCACCGACCCTGACTTCCGCCCCAAGGCCGAGCGCGTGCTGCACCTCTACGCCCGCACCTTCAACGGCAGACCGCTCGGTGCGGACGAGTACGTCATAAGCGCGGATGAGAAGACCTCCATCCAGGCCCGCTGCCGCTGTCACCCCACCCTCGCACCAGGACAGGCGAGGGCGATGCGAGTGAACCACACCTACGGCCGCGGCGGCGCGCTGGCCTACTTGGCCGCCTACGACGTCCACCACGCCCGCGTGTTCGGCCGCACCGAAGCACGCACCGGCATCGACCCCTTCATGGCCCTCGTCGCTCAGGTCATGCGCCAGGAACCGTACACGAGCGCAAAACGCGTGTTCTGGGTCGTCGACAATGGCTCCTCCCACCGCGGCAAGAAAGCCGCAGACCGGCTGACCGCTGCGTTCCCGAACACGGTGCTGGTCCACACCCCTGTGCACGCCTCCTGGCTGAACCAGGTGGAGATCTTCTTCTCCGTCGCGCTGGCAGCTCGATCAACCCCCGAAGGACTTCCGGAGCCGACCACTAAGCCAGGGGCTCCGCGATGGCCTCGAAGACATCGGAGTCGGTTTCCCGCTGCCACTCCGGCAGGTCAAGCCAGTCGGCTACGTAGCCCGGTTTGGGTTCCTCGAAGTGCTTGTACATCTGGGCCGTCCAGCACGTGGCGACGAAGCGGCCTTTCTGTTCGCGGGAGAGGCGGGAGGCGTGGCCACCGCTGAGGTTGAGGAACTGGCGTACCTGTTCGTAAACCGCGCCCGCCGCTTCCCGCTCCCAGTCGGGAGTATCCGCCCAGGGGGTCACGTACCCGGGTTTCGGTTCGCCAGGAAAGTGCTTGCGCACGCCCGCAATCCACGCCTCCCGGAACAGCCGCGCGCCCTCACTCTGCGACATGCAAGCCCCTCTCGTTAAGTGGTGCCCAATGCGGCGATTTCAGCTCCCAGTTCGGCCATTGCACCACGGCTGGCCAGAGGGCTGAACTCTTCCCGAAGTCCTCGGAGTCTACGGGTCACGTAGCCGGAGCCGGACTCCTTGGCCAGCCGCACGGCCTCCCGCCCGAACGAGACGACCTGATCTGGGTCGTGCCTCTTGGCACCGATCGCGGCCAGGTCGGTGAGGACTGCCCCACGGCGGCGGTACGAGTGCCCGTTCGCCAGAGCACTCTGCCGCAGGGCGTTCATAAGAGCCGACTCCGCAAGGTCGAGACGACCAAGTTGCACGTACCGAGCGCCACGCTCCTCAGCCAGCCGCGAGCCATCGAAGCGGAGCCAGCCGCCATTGTGCGCCGCCGCGTCGAGGGTGCTGACTTCCTCAGCCGTGTCCAGAGCGCGCTCACACGCTGCCAGGTCACCCAGACCGGCGTATGCCTCTGCCTGCACCGAGGCCACCCAATAACGCGTAGCCAAGGAGCTGTCACCACGCTTGGCAATTCCGTCCGCCGCTGAGAGCACTTCACTGGCTTCTCGGTACTGCCGCCCGGACATGTCCACGTACGCGTGCCTCACGAGTGCGCAGGCCCACAAGTCGTACTCACGAGCGTCCTTGCTGGCCGACGCTGCGAGCCCGTATGAAGCGGCGGCATCCGTGTACCGGTTACCGTCGAACGCCAACTCACCGGCCAGTTGGAAGAGGTCACCCGCTGCACTGCACATCGAACGGAACTCTGCGGCGGACCTGTCGCGAAGCGCGCTGTTCAAAGAGGTGAGTTGTTCGCGCACCACGGGAAGGACGGAACTCTTCGAGCGGGCCCCTTGGTAAACCCGCCATAGGTGTTCGTTCATGCGCAGGAAGTCGGCCGATTGGGCTCGGTTGGCACCATCGGCAAGCGCCTCTGCCGCATTGGCAGGTAGACCGGTCAGGGCACTTGTCACTGCGATCGCGCGCAGGAATTCGCGTCGGATCATGTCGTCAATGGTCTCCGAGGCGGGACACCCGTTGGGTGGCGGCCCAGCCAAATTCGGGGATCGGACGTGTGCCTTGGTCGTCAGAGCATCGAGTTCGCTCAGGCTCATGCCCAGCGCGCTGGCCAGCCTTGGACGGATGGGTGGCTGAATCTCCGACTCTTCCCGCTCCCAACGGCCAACGGTTCGTCGGTCCACGCCGACCTCGTGAGCCAGCGTCTCCTGACTGTAGCCCAGAGCTTTACGCCGGTCTGCAAGCCTCATTCTGCCCACCCTCGACACCGTCTCGCGCCCTTCCCAGGTAGCGCGGGGGTTGTCCCAGCAATGTCCCAAGAGTGCCCCATGGATGCCGTGGAGTACCTCAAGTCCGCCCAGTTCTCTGGATTCTTGTCACCCCAGTGGGAACGACGGACGAGGAGACATGGCATGGATGGTGGGCACGCCGGTGCGGGAGCGGCTCCGCCGCTGGGGCTCAATCCGGAGTCTCGGCGCGACCGGGGGAGCGCCAAGGAGCCCCACCCGCTCCTTGAGCGTGCCGCCCGAGAGCACGCGCGCGCTTACGACGCGGCCAGCGGACGCACAGGTGAGGTTCGAGCCCTCGTATGCGGCTACGTGGACCCTTCAGCGATGCCCCAGATGAGACGCCCGCGTGATCTGGTCTTCCTACGGCCCGAGGGCGGTGGCCGGGAATTCACCACGTCGCCAGAGATGGTGCGAGTCATCGGGGGTGGCCGATGATCCGAGCCCTCTTCGTACGCGTTGCCTCCGTTGGATGCCCGCACCCGACTCTGGTCAGAATCGCTGGGAAGACCTTCTGCCAGAGCTGCGGTGCACAGATCTACCTCTGATCCACTATGTGGCTGCGGCCCCATGATGGCCGCCCTCGCTCGGTTTCGGGAGAGGGCGGCCATCATGGGGCCGCAGCCATGGAACGAGCACTGCTGAGTGCGATCACTCCTCTGTCGGTGTAAGCCCGATCGGGCAGCTCACACCCGTCCCGCCGATGCCGCAGTAGCCGGCGGGGTTCTTGTCGAGGTACTGCTGGTGATATCCCTCGGCCGCGTAGAAGGGACGAGCGGAGGCGGGGAGGAGTTCGGTGGTGATGCCGCCATGGCCGGCGGAGGTCAGGACCTGCTGGTAGGCGTCGCGGGACGCCTGCGCCGCCTTGGCCTGGGCCTCGGAGTGGGTGTAGACGGCCGAGCGGTACTGGGTGCCCGTGTCGTTGCCCTGGCGGAAACCCTGGGTGGGGTCGTGGGCCTCCCAGAAGCGCTTGAGCAGGGTCTCGTACGACACCTTCGCCGGGTCGTACACCACGCGTACCGCCTCGGTGTGGCCGGTGAGACCCGAGCAGACCTCCTCGTAGGAGGGGTTCGGGGTCGAGCCGCCCTGATAGCCGACCAGGGTCGTGTAGACCCCGTCCGTCTGCCAGAAGACGCGCTCGGCGCCCCAGAAGCAGCCCATGCCGAAGTCCGCGGTCTCCAGACCCTCCGGATACGGGCCCTGGAGTGGCGTGCCGAGGACCGTGTGGCGCTCGGGGACCGGGTAGGCGGGCTCCGGGCGGCCCGGGAGGGCCTCCTCCGGAGCGGGGATCTGGTTCTTGGACCTGCCGAACAGCATGGGTGCTCCTGTCCGAGGAGAGGGGAGGCGCCTCAGCCGGTTGTCTTCGGCTTGGGCGCGGCGGAGGCCGCCGACGCGGCCGGTTCCTTCTCGGCCGCCGGCTCGGCCGCCGATTCCTTCTTGACCGGCTCCTCGGCCGCCTCGCGGCGGGCCTCGGAGGCGGCCGGCGCGCCGTCGGACGCGCCGGAGGCGGAGGAGGTGGGCTTCTCCTCGAAGTCCACCCGCTTCATGTGCTTGTTCATCGACTTCATCAGCATCCACACCGCCATGCCCATCACAGCGAAGACGATGAAACCGAGGACGCCGGGGGTGACCTTGTTCTCGTCCAGGTCCTTCGCCGCGAGGGGGAGGACCTGGACCAGCGTTGTCTGCGTCGGGCTCATACCGTCAATTCTGGCGGATGCCCGCGAAGAGGTCGTCCTCGGGGAGGGATGTGTCCACGAGCGACTTCGCCAGCTCGTACTCCTCGGTGGGCCAGACCTCCCGCTGGACGTCCAGCGGGACCCGGAACCAGCCTCCGTCGGGATCGATCTGCGTGGCGTGCGCGATCAGCGCCTTGTCGCGGATCTCGAAGTACTCGCCGCAGGGGATGTACGTGGTGATCTCGCGCGCCTTGATCCCCATCTCCTCCCACCGCTTGAGCCACTCCGTGTACGGCGACTCCAGGCCCCGCTCCAGCATGGCGTTGTGCATCGCGACGGTGCGCTCGCGGTTGAAGCCCTGGTTGTAGTACATCTTCTGGGGCTGCCAGACGGGGCCGAACTCCGCCTCGGGGTACTTCTCGGTGTCCGCGGCGTGCTCGAAGGCCACCATCGTGATCTTGTGGGTCATGATGTGGTCCGGGTGCGGGTAACCGCCGTTCTCGTCGTAGGTCGTCAGCACCTGCGGCCGGAACTCGCGAATGAGCCGCACCAGCGGGCCCGCCGCCTCGTCCACGTCCTGGACGCCGAAGCAGCCCTCCGGGAGCGGGGGCAGCGGGTCGCCCTGGGGCAGCCCGGAGTCGACGAAGCCGAGCCACGACTGCTTGACGCCGAGGATCTCCCTGGCCTCGTCCATCTCCTTCCTGCGCACCTCGTGGATGTGCTCCTCGACGTAGGTGTCACCCTGGAGCTTCGGGTTGAGGATGGAGCCCCGCTCTCCCCCGGTGCACGTCGCAACCAGCACGTCCACCCCCTCGTCAACGTACTTCGCCATGGTCGCCGCGCCCTTGCTCGACTCGTCGTCGGGGTGCGCGTGCACGGCCATCAGTCGCAGTTGCTCAGTCAAGACTCAATCCTCGTAAGGTCACAGCGGCCCCGCCTCAGCCCGCCCTCAGCGGCCCGCCCTCAGGAGTTTCGCGGGCGGCTTCTATAGTGACCGAATCAGCGCCCTGATGTATTCCCCGTATTCTCCGCCACCCGCCCCGGCCACCCCGCTGAGAGGAACGGACCATGGTTGACCTGCGCCAGGAGGCCCAGGAAGTCCCAGAGGTCCCGGAGGCCCCAGAGGTCCCCGAAGGGCGTTACGGACGCGCGCGGGGCACGGTGCGGGGCGCCGAGGCGCGCACGGACCGTCGCCTGAAGATCACCGGCGGTGTGCTGGGCGTCCTGATGCTGGCCCTGATCGCCTGGATCGGCTCCTCCTACATCTCGGGCCAGGAGGTCAGCGGCGAGCTGATCAAGTTCAAGGTCGTCTCGGACAGCGCCGTCGAGGTCCACCTGGAGGTCCGCAAGGACGCGGGCACGGCGGGGGTGTGCACGCTGCGCACCCGCGCGGAGAGCGGCGGCGAGGTCGGCCGCAAGGACGCGGCGATCGCCGCGCCGAAGTCCCGCGTCGACACGGTGATCACCGTCCGTACGACGTCCCGCGCGACCAGCGCGGAGCTGGTCGGCTGCCAGAAGAAGTAGCCCTCGGGCCCGCTCGGGCCCCCTCGGGCGCCGGCATCACGCTTCGGGCGCGGGCATCACGCGCATGACGCTTCGGACGCGGGCATCACGCTCGCGCGCGGGCGGCGGTCCTCGATGACCACCGGAACGAAGGGCTGAGGGCAGGAAGAGGGCAGGAGGGGGACTCCTACCGCCACTGCGGCCCCGCAGCGCCCGCCCGTGGTGCCGCCGCCTCGATCTTCTCCCGGATCTCCCGCATCACGGTGACGATCCGCTCCTCCCTGCCCTCCGCCAGCCGGGCCGACGGCACCGAGCAGCTGATCGCGTCCATCGCCGGCGCGTCGTACCGCAGCGCGAATCCGAACCCCGCGATCCCCGGTACCCCTTCCTCCCGGTCCACCGCGTATCCGCGCACCCGTGCCTGCGCCAGGTCCGCCACCAGCGAGGCCCGGTCGGGGTGCGTATGGGGGGTCAGCTGCTCCAACGGGCCTTCCGCCACGGGCAGTTCGCCGTCGTCCCGCTCGGCCAGCAGGGCCTTTCCCAGCGCCCCCACATGCGCGGGAAGCCGCCGCCCGACCCGGCTGAAGGGCCGCAGGTATTCGTGCGACTCGCGGGTCGCGAGGTAGACGACGTCGCCGCCGTCCAGGCGCGCCAGGTGAATGGTCTCCCCCAGCGCGTCGGACGCCTCGTCCATGTACGGCCGCGCCACCCGCACCCGCGGGTCGCTGTCCAGGTAGCTGGTGCCGGTGAGCAGTGCCCGGATGCCGATGCCGTACAGCGAGCCGGTGGCGTCGGTCCGCACCCAGCCACGGTCGATCAGCGTCTGGAGCAGCGCGTACATGCTGCTGCGGGGCACTCCCAGCTCCTCGACGAGTTCACGCAGCCGTGCGGGCTGGTCCCCGCGGGCCGCGAGCAGTTCCAGCAGGTCGACCGTGCGGCCCGCGGACTTCACTTCGCGTACGCCCCCGCCCCCAATATCCGCCATGGGTCAGATCGTAATCCGCGCCGGACGGGCACGCCCCGGTGGAGCTCGCGGCAGCCGCTGCGGCCCTATTGACGGTCCCTGTTCACATCTCTAACCTCCATCTCCATAGATAGACGCCATCTACATAGGGAGATATCCATGACGGCCGACAAGGCCGCCGCGGCGACAACAGCGGTCCGGCTGCGGGAGGGCATGGCCACCGGTGTCCTCTCGTTCCCGCTCACCAGCTTCTCGACCGACAAGGACGGCGGCGGCACCACCGCACTCGATCTGCCCGCCTTCCGCGACTACCTGGCCGCACAGATCGAGACCGGCCCCGGTGCGCTCTTCCCGGCGTGCGGCACGGGGGAGTTCTTCTCCCTCGACGAGGACGAGTACCGCCGGGTCGTCACGGCGGCCGTGCACGAGGCCGACGGGCGGCTGCCGGTCGTCGCCGGGATCGGGTACGGCTGGGCGCAGGCCGCGCGGTTCGCCCGGATCGCGGAGGAGGCGGGAGCTGACGCCGCACTCGTGCTGCCGCACTATCTGGTCAAGGGCCCGCCCTCCGGGCTGGTCGAGCAGCTCCGGCAGATCGCCGCCCGCACCCGGCTGCCCCTCATCGCCTACCAGCGCGACCAGGTCACCTTCGACATGGACAGCCTGCGCGCGCTCGTGGAGATCCCCGGCGTCATCGGTCTCAAGGACGGGCACAGCGACCTCGACCGGCTCCAGCGGCTCAAGCTGGCCGCACCGGAGGACTTCCTCTTCTTCAACGGCGCCGCGACCGCCGAGGTCCAGGCCCGGCCGTACGCCAGCATCGGGGTCACCGCGTACTCCTCGGCCGTGCACGCCTTCGCCCCCGAGATCGCGAACGCCTTCTTCGCCGCCCAGCGCAAAGGCGACGACGTGACGGTGGAGCGGCTGCTGCGCGACTTCTACGTGCCTCTCGTCGAGCTGCGCGACCGCGTCCCCGGCTACGCCGTCTCGCTGGTCAAGGCGGCGGCCCGGCTGCGCGGACGGCCGGTCGGACCGGTGCGTGCCCCGCTCACCGACCCGGGGCCCGGCGACCTCGCCGACCTCGAAGTACTCCTGGCCACCGGACTCGACCTCGTGGGAGCCGCACGATGACGCGAACACCGACCACGGCACCGACTGCGGCACCGAAGACAGCACCGACGGCAGTACCGACCACAGCACCGACGGCCCAGCAGCTCACGATCACCGCGGTGCGGCTCACGCCGATCCTGGTGGCCGACCCGCCGCTGCTGAACACCCAGGGCGTCCACCAGCCGTACACCCCGCGCCTGATCATCGAGGTGACCACGGCCGGCGGCGTGACCGGCGTCGGTGAGACATACGGCGACACCAAGTACCTGGAGCTCGCTCGGCCGCTCGCGGACAAGCTCACCGGGCACCACGTCACCGATCTGAACGGGCTCTTCACCCTGGCCCACGAGGTCGCCGTCGACGCCTCCCGGGTCGAGAACTCGGTGGACGTCGGCGGGCTGCGCGGCGTGCAGACGGCCGACAAGCTGCGCCTCTCGGTGATCTCCGGCTTCGAGGTCGCCTGCCTGGACGCCTGGGGCAAGGCGGCGGGCCTGCCGGTGCACGCGCTGCTGGGCGGCAAGGTGCGCGACCGTGTCGAGTACAGCGCCTACCTCTTCTACCGCTGGGCCGAGCACCCCGCGGACGCCGGCGGCGAGACCGACGACTGGGGTCCGGCTGTCGACCCGGCCGGCGTGGTGGCTCAGGCCGAACGCTTCGCCGACACCTTCGGCTTCACCTCCTTCAAGCTCAAGGGCGGCGTCTTCGAGCCCGACCAGGAGATCGCCGCGATCCGTGCCCTGGCCGAGCGCTTCCCCGGGCAGCCGCTGCGGCTGGATCCCAACGGCGCCTGGTCCGTGCCCACCTCGCTGCGGGTCGCCGAGGAACTCCGGGACATCCTGGAGTACCTGGAGGACCCGGCCAGCGGTACGGGGCGGATGGCCGAAGTGGCGGCGAAGGCCGGGGTGCCGCTGGCCACCAACATGTGTGTGACCACCTTCGGTGAGATCCGTGAGGCGTTCACGAAGGACGCGGTGCAGGTCGTCCTCTCCGACCACCACTACTGGGGCGGGCTGCGCAACACCCGCGAACTGGCCGCGATCTGCCGCACCTTCGGCGTCGGTCTGTCCATGCACTCCAACACCCACCTGGGCATCAGCCTCGCCGCCATGACCCATGTCGCGGCCACCGTGCCCAATCTGGACTACGCCTGCGACAGCCACTACCCCTGGCAGACCGAGGACGTCCTCACCGAGCGGCTCACCTTCCGCGACGGCCGCCTCGACGTCACCGACACCCCCGGGCTCGGCGTCGAGCTCGACCACGACCGGCTCGCCCCGCTGCACCAGCGCTGGCTGGATGACGACGGCACCATGCGCGACCGCGACGACGCCGCTGCCATGCGCGTCGCCGACCCCGGCTGGACCCCGCCCCGCATCCCGCGCTGGTAGACCCCCGGGCATCCGCCCCGTACACCTCCGGCCCGTACAACTCCCGGCCGTACACCTCCCGGCACGGGCGGGCCCGAGGGCCGGGTGCCGAGTTCCCCACCCCCGTCCCCCCACCCCCATCCCCACTCCCCCCGCGTCACTTCTCTCCCCACAGCCGTCCAATGGCGGGCGGCCCTCACGTTACGGAGCCGCACGTGACCGCAGACAAAGCGCACGTCGCCTCGCAGCACCCCGCCGTCCGCAGCGCCGTCCACAAGATCTTCCGACGCGTTGTGCCCCTCTTCTTCGTGATGTTCGTGGCCAACTACGTCGACCGCGTCAACATCGGCTTCGCCCAGGACCACCTCAAGGCCGACATCTCCCTCTCCTCCACCGCCTTCGGCTTCGGCGCGGGCCTCTTCTTCGTCGCGTACGCCATCTTCGAAGTACCGAGCAACATGCTCATGGAGCGCTTCGGCGCCAAGGTCTGGCTGACCCGCATCATGATCACCTGGGGCCTGGTGGCCTCCGCCATGGCGTTCGTCAACAGCGCCGAGATGTTCTACGTGCTGCGCTTCCTGCTCGGCGTGGCCGAGGCCGGCTTCTTCCCCGCCGTCATCTACTACTTCACCCGATGGCTGCCCGACGCCGACCGCGGCCGGGCCACCGCCATCTTCCTGATGGGCTCCGGCACCGCGTCGGTCATCGCCGGACCTCTTTCCGGCGCGCTCCTGGAGATGCACGGGATCTGGGGGCACAGCGGGTGGCAGTGGATGTTCTTCATCGAGGGCATGGCCTCGGTCGTGCTGGGTCTGTTCTGCTTCCGCTTCCTGGACTCCCGGCTGGAGGACGCGACCTGGCTGAACGACGAGGAGAAGTCCGAAATCGTCAAGGCGATCGACACCGAGCAGGAGGCGAGGGACGCCGAGCGCGGCACGGCCCGGATCTCCCGCTGGAAACTGCTCGCCGACCCGCAGATGCTGCTGTTCTGCTGGCTCTACTTCGCGATCTCGGTGGCCCTGTACGCGGTGACGTTCTGGCTGCCGAGCATCGTGGACGACATCGGCGGACTCTCCGAGTTCGAGGTCGGGCTGCTGGTCGCGGTGCCGTGGCTGTGCGCGATCGGCGCGGTGTACATCTCGGGGCGGACCTCGGACCGGGTGGGGAAGCGGCGGCCCTTCCTGGTCGGCGCGCTGCTGCTGGGCTCGCTCGGCACACTGCTCGCGACGCTCGTCTCGCCCTGGCTCGCGCTGGGCGCGCTGTGCTTCGCCGCGATGGGGTTCAAGACGGCGTCCCCCATCTTCTGGACCATTCCGCAGAGCTACCTCGACGCGCGGATCGCCGCCCCCGCCATCGCTCTGGTCAACTCGCTCGGCAATCTGGGCGGGTTCGTCTCCCCCACGGTCTTCGGGATACTGGAGGACACGACGGGCAGCGCCGAGGGCGGGCTGATCGGGCTGTCGGTGGTCGGTGTACTCGCCGCGGTGACGGTGTCCCTGGTCCGGGGCGGCGGCCGTAACGAGCGGCGTCGGCGCGGGAAGCCGAGCACAGTACCGAGTCCTACCCAGGCCACCTGAGCCCAGCCGCGGGCCACCGGCCCGTACTGCCGGTGACCCCGGCGGGCGGCAGGGCGACGCGCCAGCCGGGGTTGTAGGTGCCGGGGACGGGGTGGAGTCGCCAGCCGGCGCGGGCCGCCCAGGCCGGAAGGGGGTGGCCGCGCAGGATGAGAGCGCTCGGGGGGTGGGCGGCGGTCGCGTCGGCGGGGCGGCAGCCGGCGGTGTGGGCCACCGGGACGGCCGAGCTGTTGCCGCTCAGCACGCACGGCGGCCGTACGCCGTGGGCGCTCAGCAGTCGGTCGAGCCGCCGCCAGTCCTCGCGCGCCGCCGCCTGGATGCCCGAGTGGAGTTCCAACTGGTAGAGCTGGAAGCCCAGTTGGAGGGCGACTGCTGCGGCGGCCAGCGGCCGGAGCGGGCGGAGCCGGGGTGTGCGGCGTACGCGGGGCGCGAGGGCGCACCCGCCCAGTGCCGCGACGGGGGCCAGCAGGGCGTAGGCGGGCAACAGGAAGCGGGGGGCGGCGTAGCTCATGAAGAAGAGGTACGGCACCGCGACGGCGAGCCCCGCCACGAGGGGCAGCACCGCCTGTCGCGTGCGCCCGCGCGCGCGTGCCGCGTGGACGCCCAGCGTCACCAGCGGCGGGATCAGCAGCCACCAGGCGACCGAGGCCCATCCGACGGGTGTGCCCCCGCAGGGCCGGCACAGCAGCGGGCCGTCCAGCGCGGCGGCGTGCGCGGGCAGGGAGAAGGCGGGCCGCATGCCGCCTTGGACCTCGCTCGCGGCCCGCACCCGCGCCGGCACACCCCCGAAGCGCAGCTGAGCCTCCACGATCCACGGCACCAGAGCGAGCGCCGGCCCGGCTGCCACCGCACCGGCGATCCACGCCCACCGTCCGCGCGGTCGCCCGCGCTCGCCGGACCGGGCGACCGCCCACAGCGCCACAGCGAGCAACGCCAGGGCGGGCCACACCGCGTCGTTGGGCCGCATCAGCGCGGCGCCGGCCAGCCCGGCACCGATCCCGGCGCACAGCCGCGATGTTGGTGTGCGCGAGGTACGCGAGGTACGCGAGGTACGCGAGGTACTAGGCGTACTCAACGTACTCGTTGTGAGATCCGCGCGTACGAAGCAGCCCACGGCCGCCGCGAGGCCCATCGCGACGTAGTGGTTCGGCATGGCGGAGCCCGCGTAGAAGAGGGCGAACCACACGCTGCCGTAGAACCCCGCCGCCAGGGGCACCACCCCGCCCACCCCGCCCGTCCCACCGGCCCCTTCCGACCGGCCCGACGGCTCCGGCTGCGGCCCCCGCTCCTGGAACACCCGCAGCCAGGGCCGATACCCGAGGTAGAGGGCCAGGGAGGCGGTCACCGTCAGATAGCAGCGCAGCGCGGCGACCGAGTCGGTGAACGCGGCCACCGGTGCGATCAGCAACGGCACGCCCCGGGTGCGCGGCGCGCTGAAGGGCGTCTCGGGGCCGTACGGCGTGAAGCGGCTGGCGTAGACGAGTTCGTCCCAGCCCAGCGGCAGTCCGGGCCGCACGACGGTCAGCGACAGCACGCCGAAGAGCACACAGACGACGATCAGCCGACAATGGGGATCACGCGTCACAGAAGATGACATGAAGGGCATCTTGCACGCACGATCCCGCTCTGCCCGGGAGGAGCGGGCGGGGAATGGGCGACGGATGGAGCGGGTGGCAGGTGGAGCGGGTGGAGACGGGTGGAGGCGGTGGAGATCAGCGCCGGAGGGAGGGGGCCGTCACGCCTCCTGCCCGGCCTCCGCGACCTGCCCGGCCTGCGCGACCTCGGCCGCCTGCTCCGCCCGCGCGCCCCACTCCCACATCGCCTGGAGGACGGGCCCCAGCTCCCGCCCCCACGGGGTGAGTTCGTAGCGCACGGTGCTCGGCCAGCCGACGGTGCGGTGGCGGTGCAGGACACCGGCCTCGGTGAGCTGGCGCAGCCGGTCGGTGAGGACCTTGGCGGAGAGGTCCGGCAGCGCGGCGGCCAGGTCACTGAAGGTGTGCGGCCCGCGCAGCAGTTCGCGCACGATCAGCGTCGTCCACCGGCCGCGCAGGGCCGCGAGGGTGATCTCGACCGGACAGGACACGGTCGGCCTCATCACTCTGGCACGCGAATCCGCCGGCAGGCCGGGCGGCGGCCCGAGCGCGGCTTCAGGCTTCCCGGAACTGACCGTTCGGTGAGTCACGTCAGCGGCTCCTATCGTCGGGACACCCGTACGACGCGAGCGTACGGCGCCACACCGGCACACCCTGGAGGTGAACCCCAGCATGAACACCACCGACACCCCCACCCCCACCGGCACAACAACCGCTCCCCCACACCCCCTCGCCAGGGAGGCCGCAGATGTGCCTGCGGTCTTCGCGGCCCGCTTCAACAGCGGCGACCCCCGGGCGGTGGCGCAGATGTACGAGCCGGACGCCGTGTTCGCCCCACCAGGGGGCGGAGTCGCCGACTCCCCCGAGGCCATCGCCCGCGCGAACGCCGGCTTCCTCGGACTCGGCCTCCCCCTCACCGTCCGCCCGCGCCACACCTACGTCGCGGGCGACGTCGCCCTGCTGGTCGTGGACTGGGAGATCGAGGGCACGGGCCCGGACGGCGAGCCGGTCCACATCGAGGGGACGGCCACCGACGTCGCGCGGCGCGCGGCCGACGGGTACTGGCGGTACGCGATCGACCGGCCCGCCGGCAACGAAACCGCCCAGTCCTCCTCCAGGGGCCGCTCGAACGTCGCGCGCATGGTGGCAGGGTCGTAGTCGGCACCGACGGCGCCGACGATCACGATGTCGCCGTCGATATGGCGGGTGCGCAACGGCACCAGCTCCTGGTATGCCGGAGACGCGTACGAGGCATGGGCCCACTCACCCTCGATGGGGAATTCGGGCGACGTGGCCCACGTTTCGGGTCCGGGGCGACAGGATCGATCACCCCGCAGGTAGGTGGAGGGGCCGGCACGAGCGGAGGAGCAGCGTGGCACAAGCTCAGAACGCGACAAATGATCAGGACGGCGCAGCGGCCCAAGACGCGGCAGAGGGGCAGGACGCGGCTGAAGGGCGGGAGCAGGGCAAGCCGTTCAGCGTCCCGGTGACCGTGCGGGGCTACGAGACCGACACCCAGGGCCACCTCAACCAGAGCGTGTACCTCCAGTACACGGAGCACGCGCGCTGGGAGTATCTGAAGGCGGCCGGCATCGAGCAGAGCGACATCGTGGCCAAGGGCGTGGGCCCCGTGGCGCTGGAGCAGACGGTGCGCTACAAGCACGAGCTGCGGGCGGGCGACGAGACCACGGTGAGCTGCGCCTTCGAGTGGGTTCCCGGACGCAAGGTCTTCTTCCTGCGCCAGGAGGTCCGCAAGACGGACGGCACGCTCGCGGCCGAAGTGACGGGGACGGGCGGCATGATGGACCTGCGCGCCAGGCGCCTGGTGGCCGACCCCCGCGCGGCCCTGCGCGACCTGGCCTCCGATCCCAAGGTGCTGGGGCTGGAGTAGGGCGCGCTCCCTCGGGAACAAACGGCGTGGGCCCCTCCGCTTTCGCGGAGGGGCCCACGCCGTTGACGATCCGGGCCTGTGATCGGCCCCGGAAGCGTTCCGCGATCAGACCGCGGAGCCGGCCTTCCACTTCGCCCAGTCCATGTTCCAGCCGTTGAGGCCGTTGTCGGGCTGGACGGTCTTGTCCGGCGAGCCCTTGACGACCACGACGTCGCCGATCAGGGATTCCTTGTAGAACCAGCCGCCGGGGGTGGTGGTGCTGCCCGCGCCCCGGGCGTCCTTCAGGCCGACACAGCCGTGGCTGGTGTTGCCGGAGCCGAAGGGGGCGCCCCAGTAGTTGCCGTGGATGAAGGTGCCGGAGGTCGACAGACGCATGGCGTGCGGGACGTCCTTGATGTCGTAGCCCTCGGAGCCCTTGCGGCCGAACCCGACGGTGTTGCCGTCCATCCGGGTCTCCGTGTGCTTCTCGGAGATCACCATCTTGCCGTTGTACGTGGGGTTGGACGGGCTGCCCGCGGAGATCGGCACGCTCTTGAGGGTCTTGCCGTCGCGCTCGACCTTCATCGTGTAGTTCTTCACGTCGACCGTGCTGATCTGCTCACGGCCGATGTTGAAGGTGACCTTCTTGTCCTGGACGCCGGTGTTTCCGTTGCCCGCGTCCACGCCGTCGAGCTTGAGGTCGAGGGTGACCTTCGAATTCGGCTTCCAGTAGTCCTCGGGGCGGAAGTCGAGGCGGTCGTTGCCGAACCAGTGGCCGACGACTTCCTGACCGCTGGTCGAGTTGACCTTGATCGCGGACTGGACGGCCTTCTTGTTGGTGATCTGCTTGTCGAACGTGATCGAGACCGGCATGCCCACGCCGACGGTGGCGCCGTCCTCACCGGCGTAAGTGCCGATGAAGCTCTTGTCGGGGGCGACCGTGGTGAAGGTGGCGTTCTCGACGGCCTTGCGGCCGTCGCTGTCCTTCGCCTTCGCCGTGATCTCGTACTTGGTGGCGCGCTCCAGCTGCTGCTTGGGCTTCCAGCTCTTGCCGTTGCCGGAGAGCGTGCCCTCAACAGGGGTGCCGCTCTGCGCCGCCTTCATGGTGACGGCGGTGAGCTTGCCCTTGCTGACGGCGACGTTGCCGCCCTTGTTGATGCTGGCCTTGTCGGAGCCGTCCTTGGCGGAGAGCTTTATTCGTGCGACCGAAGTATTCTTTTCGGCGGATATGTCAGACTTCGCCGAGGATTTCTCCGTGCCCCCGTCGTCCCCGCCGAACATGCCGCATCCACTCAGCGTCAACACACCGCCGAGCAGCGCGGCCGTCGCCGCAAGACCCTTGCGGCGCTTCCCCACCGTTATCACTGGCTTCTCCATTTGCCTTCGAAACCCCACGTCTCCCCGGTAATAGCTGCGCACACCCCCCGCAGTGCCCGAAAACGGACATGCTGCGTCTCAGCTCTCTGCATCAAAACGCAAATGGGACTATGACCGGTTCCACATTGGGTCAAACTGTGGGCTAGGACACGTATTCATCCCTGCCGAGTCCCCACGGACAGGCCTGTTCATGCACTCATCCCTGACCCGCCACGCACCCGCCCGCACCGGCCACGCACCCGCCAGACACCGGTCATGCACCGGCCACGCACCGGTCATGCGCCGAAGTGAGCGGAAGCACGGCTTCCCCATGACCCCGGCAGCTCAGTAACATCTGCCTGCGTGCGGGCAGTTCGCCTTCCCCGACGACAGCCGCACCTCGTACCGACGCGCACCCAGGAGGGGCCTTCAACGTGTCCGGAGCCGGACTCTCCAAGCTGTCAGCCCACCGGCGTCCACTGGCCACCGCAGCGGCGGCCGGCGGCGTCCTGTGCGCCTTGTGGTTCGTCCCCACAGCCAACGCCACCCCCGACAGACCGGCCCACCCGGCCCCCCAGCATGGCGCGGTGACCCAGACCGACCACCAGCAGACCGACCACGGCAAGGCCGCGCCGGCAGGGAAATAGGAGCCCGCCGCGGGTCGACGGGCCCGCGTGGTCCCGGACGGCCCGGACCGGGACTACACCAGCGGGCCCGTGGCCGCTTCGGCCGCGGCGACCAGGGCACCCGAGCGGACGAACTCCTCGGCGGCTGCCAGGTCCGGGGCCAGGAAGCGGTCCTCGCCGGGGCCCTGCGCCCCGGCCTCCCGCAGCGCGGCGACGACGGCCCGCGCCGCCCCGCCCGGGGTGAGGCCGGCGGTGGCGGAGCGCAGTTCCACGGCGCGCGTCGCCGTGTACAGCTCGACGGCGACGACGCGGGTGAGCCCGTCGAGCGCGGTGCGCAGCTTGCGCGCCGCCGACCAGCCCATGGAGACGTGGTCCTCCTGCATGGCCGAGGAGGGGATCGAGTCGGCCGAGGCGGGCACCGCCAGGCGCTTCAGCTCGCTGACGAGGGCCGCCTGCGTGTACTGAGCGATCATCAGCCCCGAGTCGACGCCCGCGTCGTGCGCGAGGAACGGCGGCAGGCCGTGCGAGCGGTTCTTGTCGAGCAGCCGGTCGGTGCGGCGCTCGGCGATGGAGGCGAGGTCGGCGACGGCGACGGCGAGGAAGTCGAGGACGTAGGCCACGGGCGCGCCGTGGAAGTTGCCGTTGGACTCCACGCGCCCGTCGGGGAGCACCACCGGGTTGTCGACGGCGGCGGCCAGCTCGCGTTCGGCGACGGTGCGCGCGTGGGCCAGGGTGTCGCGTCCGGCGCCCGCCACCTGGGGAGCGCAGCGCACGGAGTAGGCGTCCTGGACGCGGGGCGCGTCGTCCTGGTGATGGCCGGTGAGACCCGAACCGTCCAGGACCTTCAGCATGTTGGCCGCGCTGGCGGCCTGGCCCGGGTGCGGGCGGATGGCGTGCAGCTCGGGGGCCAGGACCCGGTCGGTGCCGAGCAGCGCCTCCAGCGAGAGGGCCGCGGCGATGTCGGCGGAGGTGAACAGCCGCGCGAGGTCGGCGCAGGCCATCAGCAGCATGCCGAGCATCCCGTCGGTGCCGTTGAGGAGCGCCAGCCCCTCCTTCTCGCGCAGTTCGACGGGCTCGATGCCGTGCCGGGCCAGCAGTTCGCCGGAGGGCTCCAGGGTGCCGTCGGGCCCCTCCGCCTCGCCCTCTCCCATGAGCGTGAGGGCGCAGTGGGACAGGGGCGCGAGGTCTCCTGAGCAGCCGAGGGAGCCGTACTCGTGCACGGCGGGGGTGATGCCCGCGTTGAGCACGTCGGCCATGGTCTGCGCGACCTCGGGACGTACGCCGGTGCGGCCCGAGGCGAGGGTCTTCAGCCGCAGGAACATCAGCGCGCGCACCACCTCGCGCTCGACGCGCGGGCCCATTCCGGCGGCGTGCGAGCGGACGATGTTGCGCTGCAACTGGGCCCGCAGGTCGGGCCCGATGTGGCGCACGGCCAGGGCGCCGAAGCCGGTGGAGACGCCGTAGACGGGTTCCGGCTTGGCCGCCAGCTCGTCGATGAAACGGCGCGCGGTGCGCAGCGCCCGGACCGCGTCCTCGTGCAGCTCGACGCGGGCGCCCCCGCGGGCGACGGCGAGGACCTCCTCGGGAGTGGTCCCCGCGTCCCCCACCACCACAGTGTGCATATTCATATTCACGAACCCTAGTGAGTGAATTGCGATCTGTCACGATCGTCCCGGCCCGCCGCTGAACCCCCTAGGATAAATAGGTAGCTGCCTAGGAGCCCTAGCTTTAGAGTCCTTCTGTCAGGGCGGACGGCGGTTTCGGAGGTGGGGGCGGATGGGCCGTGCGGGGCTGACCGTGGAGCGGATCGTGGCGGCGGCGGCCGATCTCGCGGACGAGGTGGGCCTGGACAAGGTCACCCTCTCCGCGCTGGCGCGCGGCTTCGGCGTCAAGGACGCGAGCCTCTACTCCCACATCAACGGGCTCGACGACCTGCGGACGCGGATCGCCGTGCTCGCCGCCGGCGAGATGACCGACCGCATCGGCGCCGCCGTCGTGGGCCGCGCGGGCAAGGACGCCATGATCGCCTTCGCCCATGCCTACCGCGGCTACGCACTGGATCACCCGGGCCGCTACGCCGCCGGCCAGCTCCCGATCGACCCCGCCGTCGCCGCCGAGTCGCCCGGCCACCGCCGCAGCGTCGAACTCACCCACGGAATGCTGCGCGCCTACGGCCTGGAGGAGCCCGACCTCACCGACGCCGGGCGGCTGCTGCGCAGCACCTTCCACGGCTACGCGGACCTGGAGACGCGGGCGGGCTTCGGAGCCCCCCGGAAGATCGACGCCTCCTGGGAACGGGGCCTGGAGGCCCTGCACCTGCTCCTGGAGCACTGGCCGAGAGCGGCCCCGGCACACCCGGCACACCCAACGCAAAAGAAGCGCGGCACAGAGAACCGCGGCACGAAGAACGGCAACCAGAAGAGCCGCAGCACGAAGAACGGCAGCACGAAGAACCGCAGCGCCAAGAGAGGGAGATCATGATCGACCAGTCCGCAGGGGCCGCCGCGCCCCTCGTCGGAACCCTGCCCGTACCCGGCGCCACCTTGCGCTACGAGGTACGGGGCGCGGGCCCGTTGCTGCTGCTGATAGCCGGCGGCTCGGGCGACGGGGCCGTCTTCGACCACGTCGCACCCGCCCTGGCCGACCGCTTCACCGTCGCCTCCTACGACGCGCGCGGCCCCGGCCGCAGCCCGCTGGACGGGCCGGCGGAGGACCAGCGGGTCGAGGTGCACGCCGCCGACGCGCGCCGGCTGATCGACCTGCTGTCGCCCGATGAGCCAGCCGCCGTCTTCGGCACCAGCTCGGGCGGCATCACCGCGCTCGGCCTGCTGGCCCGCCACCCCGGCCGGCTGCGCCGGGTGATCGCGCACGAGCCGCCACTGGCCCGCGCCCTGCCCGAGCCGGCCGAGCTGCTGGCCCTGTTCGAGGATGTTCGCGACACGGCCGTACGGGAGGGCACCGGACCGGCGTTCGCCAAGTTGGCCGCCGGCCTGGCGGCGCGGGACACCGAGCGGGACCCGGCCCGGGACACCGGGCGGAGCACCGACGCGAGCCACGAAGCCCCGCACGACCAGCCGCCCCTCGACCCCGAGTTCCTGGCCCGGATGCACGCCGGCAGCGCCTACTTCCTGCGGCACATCCTGTATCCGTTCACCCACCACACCCCGGAACTGGGCGAGCTGAAAGCGGCGTCCGACCGGCTCGTGCTCGCGGTGGGCGAGGACTCGCGGGGCACGCCGCTGGCCGACCTCGTCCAGCAGCTGGGCCGGCGCGTCGGCGCGCCCGTCCGCGCGTTCCCCGGCGGGCACATCGGCGTCACCGAGCACCCCGTCCGGTTCGCGGCACGGCTGCGCGAGGTGCTGGCGGAGTCCCTCGGCTGACGACCTTCGGCTAACGGTTCCGGAAGCGGCGGCGTTCGGGTGGCCGGGGCGGAGCCGGGGTCGCGGCCAGGCGGAGCGTGGGGTCCTCGTCGGGCGGGCCCTCGCGTCCGGCCACGACGGGCTTGGCCGAGCGGAGGGCCTTGGCGCGGTACTGCGCCGCGTCGGCGAGGCGGAAGAGGCGGCGGGCCGAGCGCACCTCGCCGACCGGGTCGCCGGTGGAGGCCACCCCGCAGGCGACGCCCTCGCCCAGCTCCAGTTCGGCCGCCCGGCGGCACAGCTCGTCGGCGGCGCGCACCACCTCGTCGGCCGTGGGCCC
The DNA here is from genome assembly GCF_035917675.1 of Streptomyces sp. NBC_01775. Taxonomy (NCBI): domain Bacteria; kingdom Bacillati; phylum Actinomycetota; class Actinomycetes; order Kitasatosporales; family Streptomycetaceae; genus Streptomyces; species Streptomyces sp. NBC_01775. The sequence continues at coordinate 3,571,630 of NZ_CP109104.1, forward strand.
GACGGCGAGCAGGCAGAACTCGTCGCCGCCCAGCCGTCCGGCCAGCGCCCCGGTCAGCATCGCGCCGCACAGGGACAGGACGCCGCCGAAGCGCTCCAGCAGCCGGTCGCCGGCCTCGTGGCCGTGTGCGTCGTTGACGCGCTTGAGGCCGTTGATGTCGCAGACGACGAGGCTGACGACGGTGCCCAGGTCGCGGTGGACCTCCAGCGCCTCGTCCAGCCGGGCGTCGATCGCGCGGCGGTTGGCGAGCCCGGTGAGGGGGTCGGTGAAGGCGAGGCGGCGTACCTCCTCCAGGCGCTCGTTCTGGGCGATGCCCGCCGCGATGATCGCGGCCAGCACGGTGGCGAAACCGGTGTCGCCGGAGTCGAAGGCGGGAGCGGTGGCACCGCGTGCCACATACAGCTCGCCCCAGGCGCGCCCGTGCAGCACGATCGGCGCGACCACGCACGAGCCCCGGCCCCGGCGGCGCAGTGCCTCGGCCCGCCGGTGACCGGGGCCCTCGCGGGTCTCGGTCCAGGCGTTCGGTATGCCGCCGCCCGCCCACTCCTCGTGCAGGAACTCGGTGATCTCGGGAAAGGCGTGGACGGGATAGGACTCGTCCTCGGGGAACTCCGCCTCGTCCGGTGCCCGCTCCCCCACGTTCGTCAGCACCCGCAGCAGCCCCCGGTCGCGCTCCCAGACCGATATCGAGGCGAAGGAGCCGTCCATCGCCTCGCAGGCGCCCAGCGCGGCGGCGTGGGCGAGGTCCCGGTGCGGGAGTGGCCCGGTGGCCTCGTCGGGATGCGGGGCCGAGGTCGCGGGCGCCGAGGTCTGGGCCGCCGCCATGGCCTGGGACAGCCCGACGACCGCGCACAGCCGCGCGTCCGCGTCCTCTCCCATTCGGCCCATGTTGTCAAGGTTAGGAGGGTTCGCCCCGTTCTGCCGCACAGATCTCAGGGGTTTACCTCACCCCCCGTAGATAACTCCTCGTAGACAGCTATTCGACAGCCATGCGAAGAAGCCAGCTCCTCGAAGGCGGCCCCCCGCCGCACGACGACGCGACGACCGAGCACCGCAGGCTGCCCCTGTAACCCTCCACAGCCTCGGCAAACCCTGTTGTCTGTGCCGCCTCAGATCCCCGGCCACCGCGGCGTCCGCTTCTCGTTGAACGCCGCGACGCCCTCGGCCCGGTCGCCGGAGAAGGCGACCCTGCGCCAGGCCGCCTCCTCGACCTCCAGGCCCGCGCGCAGCTCCATGCCCCAGCCGGTGCGCAGCGCGCGCTTGGCGGCGCGCAGCCCGACCGGGGAGTTCGCGGCGATCCGTGCCCCGAGCGCCAGCGCCTCGGCCCGGTCCTCGCCCTGCCCCACGAGCTGGTCGACCAGGCCGAGGGTGTGCGCCTCGGCCGCCTCGACGCGGCGGGCGCTGAAGATGAGCTCGGCGGCCCGCGCCGCACCCACCCGGCGCGGCAGCAGCTGCGTACCGCCACCACCGGGGACGACGCCCACGGACACCTCGGGCAGCCCGACGACCGCCGTCGGGTCGGCGACGATCAGGTCGCAGGACAGGGCGAGTTCGTAGCCGCCGCCCAGCGCGAAGCCGTGCACGGCGGCGATCGTGGGCATCGGCAGCTCCAGCACCCCCGTATAGGCGGCGCGGGCGCGCGGGCGCTGGGCCCCCAGCTCGGCGTCGCTGAGCGCGTTGCGCTCCTTCAGGTCGGCGCCGACGCAAAAGGCCCGCTCGTGTGTGGAGGTCAGAACCGTGGCCCGGACGCCGTCATCGGCGGCCAGCGCGGCACACGCCTCGGCGAGCGCTTCGGCGAACGCGGTCGAGACCGCGTTCATCGCGCCCTTCCGGTCCAACACCAGCTCCGCCACGTGCCCGTCCCTGCGGACCCGCACCCACTCCCCGAACACCTGCTCGCTGTGATCCATGGGGCTCACGATACGGCGGCACGCACCGCTCAGGAGGCCGGACGGCGGCGCAGCAGCCAGGGTTCGACGACGCCCAGGCCACGCACCGGACGCTGGTAGAGCGGCTGGAGCGCGAAGCGGTACCCGGACAGGTCCTCGCTCTCCTTCTCCGACTCGGGAGCCATGCCCGAACCGGTCAGCTCGGCCCGGAAGGCGCCGTCGACCAGCACCGTGTCCTTGGGCGCTATCGAGGTGAGCCGGCTGGCGAGGTTGACGGTGTTGCCGAACACGTCGCCCATCCGCGTCGTCATCGTCCCGAAGGCGATCCCGACGCGCAGCTCCGGCATCGTCTCGTCGTTGGCCATGGTCTCGATCAGCCGCAGCCCGATCTCGGCGGCCGTACCCGCGTCCTCGGCGACGTAGAGGATCTCGTCGCCCAGCGCCTTGATGAGCCGCCCGCCGTGGGCCGCGACCAAGTCGGCGGCCGTGGTCTCGAACGCCTCGACCAGCTCGCCCAGTTCCTCCTCCTCCAGCCGCCGGGTCAGCCGGGTGAAGCCGACCAGGTCGGCGAAGCCGATGGCCTGCCGCCGGTTGACCATCTCCTCGTCGTCCTGGGCCTGGACGACACGGCCGGTGGCGGCGGCGAGCTGCCTGCGCCACACATAGACCAGGAACTCCTCCAGCTCGGGCAGCAGCAGCTGCACCAGCGGGAAGGTGACCTCGTTGCGGGTCATGCCCGGCTCGGGCGGCTCGGTCAGCCCCATCAAGAAGGAGTCGATCTGCCAGTCGGCGAGCCGCGCCGTGGTCTGGCCGGTGGAGCGCGCCACCTGGACGGCCATCGTCTCGCTCAGCAGCCCCGCCTCCACCAGGCCCGACAGCCGCCGCAGGGCCAGCACGTCCGCCTCGGTCAGCGCGCGGGCCTGGCCGACGTCGGCGAAGCCCATCGCCCGCCAGAAGCGGGAGGCCAGCTCCATGGAGACGCCCGCCGCGCGCGCCGCCTGAAAGGGGGTGTACTGCCGGTCGGAGCCGAGGATCAGCTCCTCGATGCGCAGAGCGCTGGGGTCGGTGTCGTCCTCGGGGACGTCGCCCTCTTCGTCTTCGTCGTCGCCTGGTCCATCCGGTCCGCCGTGCGGGGGGCTGCTCTGGGCGCCGGGGCCGTCGCCCGGGACGCCGTCCGCGCCGCCCGGATCGGCACCCGGAACACCGTCCGCGTCGCCTTCGGGGGCGGCACCCGGTGCCGGGTCGGTCCGCTCGGGGTGTTCCCCCGAGGCCGGGGCGGGCTCCGAAGAGGGCTCGGGGGCTGCGCCGGAAGCTGGGCCGGAGCCGGCGGCCGGGCCGGAGTCCGCACCCCGCTCCGAGCCGGTCGCGGAGCCGCCAGGGCCGCCGCCGTCGCTGTCCGACGCGGCCGATGACCCGGCGGCGGACGCCGGCCTCCGTGCGGGGGTGCCCGGTTCGTTCACGGTCACTTCCCGCTCCCTGCGCCCCTCGCGGCGTGGCATCGCGGCGTAGCGTCGTCCCTGCGCACGGCCCTTCCGTTCCTCTTGCTGGGTCCTGCCCTGGGCGGCGAATTCCGGTGCCGGGTGGCACCGGATGTCACCGCCGGTTGCCCACCATACGGCAGTTGTGCGCTACCTCACTGTCCGGCCGCAGGGCGCAGATGGACGATGTCACCGGCAGCGACCGGGTGCTGTACGCCCTGTTCCGAGGCGATCACCAGCCGCCCGTCCCCGTCCACCGCGACGGCCTCCCCCACCAGCGCGTCACCGCCCGGCAGCTCCGCCCGTACGGTCCTGCCGAGCGTCACACAGCCGGCCGCGTACGCCTCCAGCAAGGCGCTGCCCGAGGGGTCGCCGTCGGCCGCGCTCCAGCGGCCGTACCAGTCCTCCAGCGCCCGCAGCACGGCGCGCAGCAGCGGGTCGCGGTCCGTGCCCTTGGCCCCCGCGAGGGCGAGGGAGCCCGCGGTGGGGACGGGCAGCTCCTCGGCGCGGAGGGTGACGTTCACGCCGATGCCCAGGACGAGGTGCTCGCCACCGACGCGCTCCGCGAGGATGCCGCCGATCTTGCGCTCCTCGCCCTCGCTGACGGCAAGCACGTCGTTGGGCCACTTCAGCCCCGTGTCGACGCCGGCCGCGCGGGCGAGGGCGCCCGCTGCGGCGACCCCCGCGAGGAGGGGGAGCCAGCCCCAGTGGTGGGCCGTGGGCCCCGGCTTGAGCAGCACGGAGAAGAAGAGGCCCGAGCGGGGTGGGGCGCTCCACGCGCGGTCCAGACGGCCTCTGCCCGCCGTCTGCTCTTCCGCGACGAGGATGGTGCCCGCCGCGGCTGTGCCCTTGCGGGCTCTGTCCGCCAGTTCGGTGTTGGTCGAGCCGATGGCTTCGACCACCTCCAGATCTGTCCAGAGCCCGTCACCACCCACCAGCGCCTTCTTGAGGGCCGTCGCGTTGAGTGGGGGCCGGTCCAGGTCCGACCAACGTTTTGAGGGCATGCCCCCAGCCTATGGGCTCCGCCCCTGGTGCCCCGTTTTTGTTGGGGCTGTGCCCCTTGGTGCCGCGCCGTTGTTGGGGGCTCCGCCCCCCTAGGACCCCTAGCCGCACCTGAACCCTGCTTTTCACCTCACTCGTCGCACCAAGACCCAGGCCCTTGGACCGGCCGGTGACTACCCTGCGGGCACAAACATCACGAAAGAGCAGGCGCTGTTACGGGGCGGGGGGTCCTAGGGGGGCGGAGCCCCTCTAGCGGGGGGCCGTTGGGTGGGGGTCCCCCCGGACGGAGTCTGGGGGAGGAGCCGCCCCAACGCCCGGCCGGCGAGGCCATCGGTTAGAGGGCGAAGCCCTCAAAGGGGGCCAAGGGGCCAAGGGGCCAAGGGGCAAAGCCCCAAGACGGGGCACAGGGGCGGAGCCCCTGCTCATGGGGAGTGTGGCCAATGCCGCACTCCGTAACCGGCGGCACGCCGATAGCCTACGGGTCGGTAGCAACCGCGACGGCAAGGAGCCCCCCGAACATGTCCTCGCCCAGCCCCGACATCGACGAAGTCGACAGCCACACCACCGCGGGCAAGCTCGCGGACTTCGAGCGCCGTACCAAAGAGGCCGTCCACGCAGGCTCCGAACGAGCAGTGGAAAAGCAGCATGCGAAGGGCAAGCTGACCGCCCGCGAACGGGTGCACCTCCTGCTGGACGAGGGCTCTTTCACGGAGCTGGACGAGTTCGCGCGGCACCGCTCGACCAACTTCGGGCTGGAGAAGAACCGGCCGTACGGCGACGGGGTCGTCACGGGTTACGGCACCGTCGACGGCCGCCCCGTCTGCGTGTTCTCGCAGGACTTCACCATCTTCGGCGGTGCCCTGGGCGAGGTCTACGGCGAGAAGATCGTCAAGGTCATGGACTTCGCGCTGAAGACCGGCTGCCCGGTCATCGGCATCAACGACGGCGGCGGCGCCCGTATCCAGGAGGGCGTGGCCGCGCTCGGGCTGTTCGCGGAGATCTTCCGGCGCAACACCCACGCCTCCGGCGTGATCCCGCAGATCTCGCTGGTGCTGGGCCCGTGCGCGGGCGGGGCCGTCTACTCGCCCGCGATCACGGACTTCACCGTGATGGTCGACCAGACCTCGCACATGTTCATCACGGGCCCCGACGTCATCAAGACGGTCACCGGTGAGGACGTGGGCTTCGAGGAGCTGGGCGGGGCACGGACGCACAACACCACCTCCGGGGTCGCGCACCACATGGCGGGGGACGAGAAGGACGCCATCGAGTACGTCAAGGCGCTGCTGTCCTATCTGCCGTCCAACAACCTGTCCGAGGCGCCGGTCTACGCCGAGGAGGCCGATCTGGAGACCTCGGATGAGGACCGGGAGCTGGACGCGCTGATCCCGGACTCGGCCAACCAGCCCTACGACATGCACTCCGTCATCGAGCACGTCCTGGACGACGGGGAGTTCCTGGAGACGCAGGCGCTGTTCGCGCCGAACATCGTCACCGGGTTCGGGCGGGTCGAGGGCCAGTCGGTGGGCGTGGTCGCCAACCAGCCGATGCAGTTCGCGGGCTGTCTGAACATCGACGCGAGTGAGAAGGCGGCGCGCTTCGTGCGCACCTGCGACGCGTTCAACGTGCCGGTGATCACCTTCGTGGACGTTCCCGGTTTCCTGCCGGGCACCGACCAGGAGTACGACGGGATCATCCGCCGCGGCGCCAAGCTGATCTACGCCTACGCCGAGGCCACCGTCCCGCTGATCACGGTGATCACCCGGAAGGCGTTCGGCGGGGCCTACGACGTGATGGGCTCCAAGCACCTGGGCGCCGACTTGAATTTCGCCTGGCCCACGGCGCAGATCGCCGTCATGGGTGCCCAGGGCGCGGTCAACATCCTGCACCGCAAGAAGCTGTCGGCCGCCTCCTCCCCGGAAGAGATGGAGGAGCTGCGGGCCCAGCTCACCCTGGAGTACGAGGACGCGCTGCTCAACCCCTATGTGGCGGCCGAGCGGGGCTATGTCGACGCGGTGATCAGGCCCGCCGAGACCCGCCGCCACATCACCCGCGGCCTGCGCACGCTGCGCTCCAAGCGCGAGCAGCTCCCGCCGAAGAAGCACGGCAACATCCCGCTGTGAGGAGGCTGTGATGCCGATGGAGACCGCAGGCCCCGACAGCACCGGGGGCCCCGAGGACACCGGGGCCGCCGAGCGCCGGGAGCCGCCGATCAAGGTCGTACGGGGCAACCCGACCCCGGAGGAACTCGCCGCGGCGCTGGCGGTGGTCCGGGCACGGGCGGCCGTCGCCGGGGACGAGAGCCCGGCACGGCGGGCGCCGAGCGCCTGGTCCGACCCGGCCCGCACGATCCCGCGCCGGCTGCCGGCGCCCGGACCCGCCGCGTGGCGCAACACGTTCCGGCCGGGCTGAGGATCCCGGGGGCCGGGGCGAGGCTGAGATGTGGGGTCCGCGTCCGCGTCTGAGTACGCGTACTCAGGCGCGGGCGGGGGCTCGCGTTCCACCATCGGAAGCATGCTCTGGTCCGACCCGCGAAACGAACCCCCCAAGGAACTCCACTCCGCACAGGTGAAGTTGGAGCGCCTGGGCTGGGTGCTGCTGGCCGTGACGGCGCTGGTGATGCTGCTGCTGTTGTCGGCCGCCTATTCCTGATCCCGTTCCTGAACCCGGCCGATCCTTGTGCCGTGGCGCGGTCCCTACGATGGCGGCATGAACTCAACGCGCCTCGTACTCGCCTCCGCCTCCCCCGCCCGTCTCGCGCTGCTCCGCCAGGCGGGTCTGGCCCCGGAGGTCGTCGTCAGCGGTGTCGACGAGGACGCCATCAGCGCGAGCACACCGGCCGAGCTGGCCAAGGTGCTGGCCGAGGCGAAGGCGACGGCGGTCGCCGGACGCGAGGGGGTGGCCGGGGCGCTCGTCATCGGCTGTGACTCGGTGCTGGAGCTGGACGGGCACGCGCTGGGCAAGCCCTCGGACGAGGAGGACGCCACGTACCGCTGGAAGGACATGCGGGGCCGCGCGGGCGTGCTGCACACCGGGCACTGTGTGATCGACACCCGGGTGCCGGGCGAAGCCCGGGAGCAGGATGGCCGGCGCTCGGAGACGGCGTCCACGACCGTCCACTTCGGGGAGCCGACGGACGCGGAGATCGCGGCCTATGTCGCCAGCGGCGAGCCGCTGCACGTGGCCGGCGCCTTCACCCTCGACGGGCGCTCGGGTCCCTTCGTGGACGCGATCGAGGGGGACCACGGCAATGTGCTGGGACTCTCGCTGCCCACGCTGCGCAAGCTGCTGCGCGAACTGGGTGTGGAGATCACCGACTTGTGGGCGTGAGGGCTTCCCCGTCGGGCGCCGCCGCCTCCTCGGCCTCCGCGTACCAGGTCAGCGACCAGACGATGAGCCCGAGGACGACCATCATGAAGACGAACGCGGTCCAGCCGACGAGCCCTATGGAGAAGGCGCCGAGCAGGCCATGGACGACGGCGCAGCTGATCAGGACGACGCGGAAGAAGCCGTGCGGCGCCCTGTCGCGGACGGCCGTGCGCGCCAGTATCAGCGCGCAGCCGAACACATAGCCGCCGACGAGCACCGCACCGATCCACGCCGAGACGGTCATCGCGCGCGGTTCGATGCCCGCCAGGGACATCTCCTGCGCGTCGGCGACCTTCCCCAGGAACAGATTGATCAGTACGAGTACGAACGCCTCCAGCGTCAGCACCAGCGCCGCCACGGCCGCCACCGCTCGTCTGCGCCCCACCCCGTCCACCCACTTCCGTCACTTACGTCCGCATCCGTCCCCGCCGCCCCATGGGTGGACCCACCTCACCCGTGTCAAATGGTGCGCGGAGGCCGCCACTTGGGCACCGGCCGGGGTTACTCCCAGTGCATGCTTTCGGCAACGCGAACGCTACTCACGGGTATAAGCGGGGGCAAGGGAAACGACGCAAAGCAAAATTTTGCCCACCGAGTCGTAGGGATCCCACAACAAAGCGGCCCAACAGCACTGGCACCGGCACAGAGACCTAGCCCACATGCCCTCGGCCGCCGATAGCCGTGGAATCCCGGCGTACCGTGGGACGACAGGGGGAGACCGCTTTCGCGCGACCGGCGGGTGACACTCCGTGTGGGCAAGCTCACCCCCCTTGGCGGCTCGGCGTGAGGTGTCGCCAGTACCTAAACTCAGCTTGTTTCAAGGAGGGAGTCATCGTGCGCAAGGTGCTCATCGCCAATCGCGGCGAAATCGCTGTCCGCGTCGCCCGCGCCTGCCAGGATGCGGGAATCGCGAGCGTCGCCGTCTATGCCGAGCCGGACCGGGACGCGCTGCACGTCCGCGTGGCCGACGAGGCGTACGCCCTGGGCGGTGACACCCCGGCAGCGAGCTACCTGGATGTCGCCAAGGTACTGAAGGCCGCCGCCGATTCGGGCGCCGACGCCATCCACCCCGGGTACGGGTTCCTGTCCGAGAACGCCGAATTCGCCCAGGCCGTCCTGGACGCCGGGCTCACCTGGATCGGCCCGCCCCCGCAGGCCATCCGCGACCTCGGCGACAAGGTCGCCGCGCGGCACATCGCCCAGCGCGCGGGCGCCCCGCTCGTCGCGGGCACCAAGGACCCGGTCTCCGGCTCGGACGAGGTCGTCGCCTTCGCCGAGGAGAACGGCCTGCCCATCGCCATCAAGGCCGCCTTCGGCGGCGGCGGACGCGGCCTGAAGGTCGCCCGCACCCTGGCAGAGGTCCCCGAGCTGTACGACTCGGCGGTTCGTGAGGCCGTCGCCGCCTTCGGGCGCGGCGAGTGCTTCGTCGAGCGCTACCTGGACCGCCCCCGGCACGTGGAGACCCAGTGCCTGGCCGACAAGCACGGCAACGTGGTCGTCGTCTCCACCCGTGACTGCTCGCTCCAGCGCCGCCACCAGAAGCTGGTGGAGGAGGCCCCCGCGCCGTTCCTGAGCGAGGAGCAGAACGCGGAGCTGTACCGCGCCTCCAAGGCGATCTTGCGCGAGGCGGGCTACGAGGGCGCCGGCACCTGCGAGTTCCTCGTCGGCCAGGACGGCACGATCTCCTTCCTGGAGGTCAACACCCGCCTCCAGGTCGAGCACCCGGTGACCGAGGAGGTCACCGGCCTCGACCTCGTGCGCGAGATGTTCCGCATCGCCGACGGCGAGGAGCTCGGCTACGAGGACCCGGCGCTGCGCGGTCACTCCTTCGAGTTCCGTATCAACGGCGAGGACCCGGGCCGCAACTTCCTGCCCGCGCCCGGCACCGTCACCACCTTCGCCCCGCCCGCCGGCCCCGGCGTCCGGCTGGACGCGGGTGTCGAGTCCGGCTCGGTCATCGGCCCCGCCTGGGACTCGCTGCTCGCCAAGCTCATCGTCACCGGCGCGACGCGCAAGCAGGCCCTGGAGCGGGCGGCGCGGGCGCTGGACGAGTTCGAGGTGAGCGGCATGGCCACCGCGATCCCCTTCCACCGCACCGTCGTGCGCGACGCGGCGTTCGCGCCCGAGGTCCACGGGCACGAGGGCGACCCGTTCGACGTCCACACCCGGTGGATCGAGACGGAGTTCGTCAACGAGATCCCCGCGTACGCCGCCGCGCCCTCCGACGCCGAGGCCGACGAGGACGAGAGCACCCGCGAGACGGTCGTCGTCGAGGTCGGCGGCAAGCGGCTGGAGGTCTCCCTCCCGTCCTCACTGGGCATGCCGCTGGCGCGCGCCGCCGTGGAGGGCGGCGCGCGGAAGCCCCGGCGGAAGGCCGCCAAGAAGTCCGGCTCCGCGGTCTCCGGCGACGCGCTCGCCTCGCCCATGCAGGGCACCATCGTCAAGGTCGCCGTCGAGGAGGGCCAGCAGGTCGAGGAGGGCGAACTCGTCGTCGTCCTGGAGGCGATGAAGATGGAACAGCCCTTGAACGCGCACCGCGCCGGCACGGTGAAGGACCTCCACGCGGAGATCGGCGCCTCGGTGTCCTCGGGCGCCGTGATCTGCGAGATCAAGGACTAGCCTGCCCTGGCTGTCCCCCCCCGTCCGCACCTCCCGGCCCGAGGCTGGGAGGTGCGGCTGCCGAGGGGGCGCGGGGCCGTGTCAGCATGCGGCTCCGCCGCGCGGGCCGCGACCCTCCCGCACACGGCGTACCGGACTTCCCGCGGAGCGCCTAGCGGCGACGGGGGGCCAGGTCGGCGACTCGTGGGGAGACGCCGGAGGCGCGTAGCTGGGTGGGCGGCGTCGCGCCCGGTGGGGTGCCGCCCCGGCGCGGGGAGGGCATCGGGACGTCCCGGCGGCCCCGCTCCGGGGGTGCCGGCCGCGTCTCGGGGAGTGGCTCGCCGCCCGCACCGCTGCCACCGGCCACAGTGACCTGGACCCCGTGGTCGGCCAGGGCCTGAAGCTCCGCCTCCGCGCGGTCGTCGTGCGGGGGCGGCTCGTCGGTGACCAGGCGGGTGATGATGTCGGTGGGGACGGTCTGGAACATCGTGTCGGCGCCCAGCTTGGTGTGGTCGGCGAGGACGACGACCTCCGCTGCGGCCTGCACCAGCGCCCGGTCCACGCTCGCGGAGAGCATGTTGGACGTGGACAGCCCGCGCTCGGCGGTCAGCCCGCTTCCGGACAGGAAGGCGCGGGAGACGCGCAGCCCGTGCAGGGACTGCTCGGCACCGCTGCCGACCAGCGCGTAGTTGGAGCCGCGCAGGGTGCCTCCGGTCATGACGACCTCGACGCGGTTGGCGTGCGCCAGCGCCTGGGCGACCAGGAGCGAGTTGGTGACGACGGTCAGGCCCGGGACGCGCGCCAGGCGCCGTGCCAGTTCCTGTGTCGTCGTACCTGCGCCGACGACGACGGCTTCGCCCTCGGAGACGAGGCCCGCGGCGAGGTCGGCGATCGCCGTCTTCTCCGCGGTGGCTAGGTGGGATTTCTGTGGGAAGCCGGACTCCCGGGTGAAGCCCCCCGGGAGCACGGCGCCGCCGTGACGGCGGTCGAGCAGTCCTTCCGCCTCCAGCGCCCGTACGTCACGACGCACGGTCACTTCGGAGGTCTGGACGACGCGGGCCAGCTCACGGAGCGAGACAGCCCCGTTAGCTCGCACCATTTCAAGGATCAATTGGCGACGTTCCGCAGCGAACACGAAACTGACAGTAACGCCAACGACCATCTACTTTCAGCGGTTTGCGCCGATTAGCAGAAGTTGTTCATACGGCGACCCGCCTTGTGGTAAAGGGATCGCCTTCGGTCGTCCCGGCGGGAAATGGGGCCGTCTCAGCGGCTCATCACCGCAGCGCCTCAGTGGGGTTCGGCGGTCTTCCGGGTGTGCAGCTGCCGCGCCACCTCGGCGATCGAGCCCGTCAGCGACGGATACACGGTGAAGGTGTTCGCGATCTGCTCGACGGTCAGATTGTTGTCCACTGCGATCGAGATCGGATGGATCAGCTCACTGGCGCGCGGCGCCACGACCACCCCGCCGACGATGATGCCCGTGCCGGGACGGCAGAACAGCTTCACGAAGCCGTCCCTGATCCCCTGCATCTTGGCCCGCGGGTTGCGCAGCAGCGGCAGCTTCACGACGCGCGCGTCGATGACGCCCTTGTCGACGTCGGCCTGGCTGTAGCCGACCGTGGCGATCTCCGGGTCGGTGAAGACGTTCGCCGAGACGGTCTTGAGGTCCAGCGGGTTCACCGCGTCGCCCAGGAAGTGGTACATCGCGATACGCCCCTGCATCGCGGCCACGGAGGCGAGCGCGAACACCCCCGTGCAGTCGCCCGCCGCGTAGACGCCGGGCGCCGAGGTGCGCGAGACCCGGTCGGTCCAGATGTGGCCCGAGTCCCGCAGCTTGACGCCGGCCTCCTCCAGGCCCATGTCGGCGGTGTTCGGCACGGCGCCGACCGCGACCAGACAGTGCGAGCCGGTGATCGTACGGCCGTCCTGGAGCGTGACCTCGACCCGGTCGCCCACTCTCTTCGCCGACTGGGCGCGCGAGCGGCTCATGACGTTCATGCCACGGCGGCGGAAGACGTCCTCCAGCACGGCCGCCGCGTCCGGGTCCTCGCCGGGCAGCACCCGGTCGCGCGAGGAGACGAGGGTGACCTGGGAGCCCAGCGCCTGGTAGGCACCGGCGAACTCGGCGCCGGTGACGCCGGAGCCGACCACGATCAGCTCCTCGGGCGACTCCTCCAGGTCGTACAGCTGCGTCCAGTTCAAGATGCGCTCGCCGTCGGGAAGCGCGTCGGGGATCTCGCGGGGGTGACCGCCGGTGGCGATCAGCACGGCGTCCGCCGTCAGCTGCTCCTGGCTGGAATCGGCCGCCGTGACCGTCACTACGCGTGACCCGTCGGTCGCCTGTCCGGGCTCCAGCCGGCCGCGTCCGCGCATCACCCGGCCACCCGCGCGGGTGACGGAGGCGGTGATGTCGTGGGACTGCGCGAGGGCGAGCCGCTTGACCCGGCGATTGACCCGGCCGAGGTCGACGCCGACCACGCGGGCCGGGTCGTCGGGGTCGTGGGTGGTGTCCTCGACGCGGATGCCCAGCTCCTCGTAGGAGGAGTCGAAGTTGGTCATCACCTCGGCGGTGGCGATGAGCGTCTTGGACGGCACGCAGTCGGTGAGCACCGAGGCGCCGCCGAGGCCGTCGCAGTCGACGACCGTCACCTCCGAGCCCAGCTGCGCCGCGACCAGCGCAGCCTCGTATCCGCCAGGTCCGCCACCGATGATCACGATCCGAGTCACATGCCCCATTGTCCCGCACCCTCCGATCCCCCACCCGGCGGGGTCCCTCGCCCGTAAGGCAGCGGGCTCGGGCGGGCGCTCCGGACCGGGGCCGCCGAGCGCCGGGCGCCGCCCTCGGGGCACCCGCGCGGGTGCCGCACACCCGTACGGAGCCGCTGAAGGCGCGGGCCACTCCCGTACCCTCGATCGCATGTCGCTCTACGCCGCGTACGCCGGCAACCTCGACGCGCGGCTCATGGCGCGCCGTGCCCCGCACTCCCCGCTGCGCGTCACGGGCTGGGTCACCGACTGGCGGCTCACCTTCGGCGGCGAGCACATGGGGTGGGACGGCGCCCTGGCCACCATGGTGGAGGCCCCCCGCGCCCAGATCTTCGTCGCGCTGTACGACATCGCGCCCATGGACGAGGACTCCATGGACCGCTGGGAGGGTGTCGGCCTCGACATCTACCGGCGTATGCGGGTACGCGTGCACACCCTCGACGGCGAAGAGGCCGCCTGGTGCTACGTCCTCAACGGCTATGAGGGCGGGCTGCCCTCCGCCCGCTACCTCGGCGACATCGCCGACGCCGCCGAGTCCGCCGGCGCGCCGCACGACTATGTGACCGAGCTGCGCAAGCGCCCCTGCTGACGGGCCCGGGGCCCGGGGACTGACGGTTCCGGCCGGGGCCCGGTCATGCGGACATGCGGACCTCCGCCAGATAGCCGCCGTCGGCGGCCGGGCGCAGCCGGACCTGGCCGGGAGGCCGGCCGCCGAGCGCGTCGAGGACCTCGTCGGCCGGGTGACCGAACAGATCGACGCCGTTGAGCACGACGGGGCAGTCGGACGGACCCGCGAGGGTGTACGGGTCCCGGGTGAGGCCGATGTCCGTCAGGCCCGGACGGTCTTCCTGGTGGCCGTAGCGGTCCCGGGTGTCGCCGACGGCGGTGAGCGTGAGTCCGGCGTACCGCGCGGTGAACGTCCAGCCCGCGCCGCACACCCAGGTCTCACGGACGTCCGCGAGGGTGGCCACCGCCCACTGCGCGGAGCGCTCCGGCATCCCCGGGCGCAGAGTGCCGGCGCCCTCGGGCAGCCGCAGCCCGACCCCCACCACGAACTCGAACATGCCGCACACGCTTCCCGTCTTCGGCGCGGGGGCGTCACCTCCCCGCGCGTCTCCCCGCGCGTCGCGCGTCTCCCGACGCGTTTCCCGACACGTCTCCCGGCTGGGGAACGTACCCCGGCCCGGGCGAACGTCTTTCGGTAAGGGGAACGTACACATGGAGCGGCGGTCCTGTGGGGGACGGCCGTAGGTTCGTCCGGACTTCCGACGGTCTTCTACGCGCGTAGGCGAAGACGGGCTACCCTCGTCGCGTGAACGCATCTGCCAGTACGCACACCCCCGACGATCCCTACCGTTCCGCCGACGAGGCCGCAGCGCGGCTGCGGGCGCTGACCGGTGCCGAAAGCCATGACGTGGCCCTCGTGATGGGCTCGGGCTGGGTCCCCGCAGCGGACGCGCTGGGTGTACCCGACCACGAGTTCGCCGTCACCGAGCTGCCCGGCTTCCCCCCGCCCACGGCGGCGGGCCACGCGGGCAAGGTCCGCTCGCACTCCCTCGGCGACAAGCGCGCGCTGGTCTTCCTCGGCCGCAACCACTACTACGAGAACCACGGCGTGTCCTCGGTCGCGCACGGCGTGCGCACGGCGGTCGCCGCCGGCTGCAAGACGATAGTCCTGACCAACGGCTGCGGCGGTCTGCGCGAGGGCATGCGCCCGGGTCAGCCGGTCCTCATCAGCGACCACATCAACCTCACCGCCACCTCCCCCATCGTCGGCGCCAACTTCGTCGACCTCACCGACCTCTACTCGCCGCGGCTGCGCGCGCTGTGCCAGGAGATCGACCCGACGCTGGAAGAGGGCATCTACGTCCAGTTCCCCGGGCCGCACTACGAGACGCCTGCCGAGATCGGTTACGTCCGGGCCATCGGCGGTGACCTGGTCGGCATGTCCACCGTTCTGGAGGCCATCGCCGCACGGGAGGCGGGTGCCGAGGTGCTGGGCGTCTCGCTGGTCACCAACCTCGCCGCCGGGATGACGGGGGAGCCCCTCAACCACGAGGAGGTCCTCCAGGCCGGCCGGGACTCCGCGGCGCGCATGGGTTCGCTGCTCGCCCAGGTGCTGCACCGGCTCTGAGCCCGGATCCTGGGTACGGGCCCCGCCCGCGCCCGGCCCGCGCCCGCTCGCCGACTGCTCGGACACCTTCCGGAGCTCCCTCCGGCTCCGACCGACCGACAGTCCGACCCCGACCGACAGTCCGACCCGCCCGTCCGGCTCCGCCCGACAGCTCGACCCCGGCCAACCGTCCGGCTCCGCCCACTCCGTCCCACTCCGACCGACCGTCCGAAAGGCAGGACAGGAACCGTGCGCGACGACCTGACCGCTCCCACGGAGGCCCCCACACCCGGGACCGACCCGGCGTCCGACCCGGCGACCGACCTGGCATCCGAGCAGGGGGCGCCCCCCGACGGGCTGCGGGAGCGCGCCCGTGCCTGGCTGGCCGAGGACCCGGACCCGGAGACCCGCGAGGAGCTGGCCAAGCTCCTCGAAGCCGGGACCACCGACGCGGACGACGAGCTGCGCGACCGCTTCTCGGGCACCCTCCAGTTCGGTACCGCCGGGCTGCGCGGTGAGCTGGGCGCGGGCCCCATGCGGATGAACCGCGCCCTGGTCATCCGAGCCGCCGCCGGGATCGCCGCGTACCTGCGGGAGACGTACCCGCGGGAGGCGCACCCGCGGGAGGCGCACCCGCGGGAGGCGCACCCGCGGGAGAACGGGCCCTCGCGCGGGGGCACTCCCGGGGCCGGGAACGAGGCGGCGCCCCTGGTCGTGATCGGTTACGACGCGCGCCACAAGAGCGCCGACTTCGCGCGGGACACCGCCGCGGTGATGACCGGCGCGGGCCTGCGCGCGGCCACGCTCCCCGAGCCGCTGCCGACCCCTGTGCTCGCCTACGCCGTACGGCACCTGGGCGCCGCCGCCGGGATCATGGTGACCGCCAGTCACAACCCGCCGCGCGACAACGGCTACAAGGTCTACCTCGGCGACGGCCTTCAGATCGTGCCGCCCGCCGACGGTGACATCGCGGCCCGCATCGCTGCCGTCGGACCGCTCGCCGGAGTGCCCAGGCCGGCCTCCGGCTGGCAGGTGCTGGGTGAGGACGTGCTGGACGCCTACCTCGCGCGCACCGGCGCGGTGCTGACGGAGGGCTCCTCGCGCGCGGTCCGCGTCGTCCACACGTCGATGCACGGGGTGGGCCACCGCACGGCGCGCCTCGCCTTCGAACGCGCGGGCTTCCCCACCCCGGTCGCAGTGCCCGAACAGGCCGAGCCCGACCCCGATTTCTCCACCGTCGCCTTCCCGAACCCGGAGGAGCCCGGCGCGATGGACCTCGCCTTCGCCACGGCCCGGACCTGGGCCCAGGAGCACGGCGAGGCGCCCGACGTGATCATCGCCAACGATCCGGACGCCGACCGCTGCGGCGTCGCGGTGCCCGACGCGGAAGCCGGGGCCGGCTGGCGGATGCTGCGCGGTGACCAGGTCGGCGCGCTGCTGGCCACTCACCTGATCCGCAAGCGGGCCAAGGGCACCTTCGCGACCACCATCGTCTCCTCCTCCCTGCTGTCGCGTATCGCCGCCGCGGCGGACCTGCCGTACGAGGAGACGCTGACCGGCTTCAAGTGGCTGGCCCGCGTCGACGGACTGCGCTACGGCTACGAGGAAGCGCTTGGATACTGCGTCGACCCGGAGGGCGTCCGCGACAAGGACGGCATCACCGCCGCGCTGCTCGTCGCCGAACTGGCGGCCGAGCTGAAGCAGGCCGGGCGCACGCTGTCCGAGCTGCTGGACGAGCTCGACGTCGAGTACGGGGTCCACGCCACCGACCAGCTCTCGGTGCGCGTGGAGGATCTCTCGCTCATCTCCGACGCGATGGTGCGGCTGCGTGCCGAGCCGCCGACCACGCTGGGCGGGCTGCGTGTCGCGGAGGCCGAGGACCTGAACCAGGGCACGGACACCCTGCCGCCGACCGACGGCCTGCGCTATCGCCTCGCGGGGGCGGGGCCAGGGTCGGGGTCGGGGTCGGAGTCGGGGGCAGGCTCGGGGGACGAGGGCATCGGCGGCGGCCGGGTCATCGTCCGGCCCAGCGGTACCGAGCCCAAGCTCAAGTGCTATCTGGAGGTCGTCGTCCCGGTGAGCGGCCCCGCCGGCCTCGCCCCGGCACGGAAACGGGCGGCGGGCGTGCTGAGCCGTATCAAGGACGACCTCAACACCGCAGCGGGATTCTGACAGCTGAGAGGAGCCCTCATGTGGAGCGGCGAGCGGCTCGACCTTGATGCCTATCTGGCGCGCCTGGGGTACGAGGGAGAGCGCGCGCCCACGCTGGAGACGCTGCGCGCGCTCCACCGCGCCCATGTGCTGTCGGTGCGCTGGGACAACCTGGACAGCTTTCTGTACCGGTCGGTCTCCCTCGACCTGGACGACCTCCAGGACAAGCTGGTGCGCCGCACCCGGGGCGGCTACTGCTTCGAGCACGCCATCCTCTACGCGGCGGCCCTGGAGCGGCTCGGCTTCCGTTTCACCGCTGTCTCGGGGCGGGTGCAGCTCGGCGCCGAGAAGATCCTCCCGGCGACCCACGCGATGATGCTCGTCGAACTCGACGGGCACCGCTGGCTGAGCGACATCGGCTTCGGCGCGAGCCCGCTGGCCCCCATCGAGCTGGTGGAGGGCCCGGCGGGCAACGAGGTCACCGTCGAGGGCTGGGCCTTCTGGCTGCGCCGCCAGGAGGTCACCCCGGGCGCCGACGGCTGGGCCCTCCACCACGGCGACGGTCACGGGGGCTGGGTGCTGCGGCACAACTTCACGGAGAACCCGCAGTACCCCGTCGACTACGAGCTGGCCAACCACTACGTCGCCACCGGCGGGCACTCCCCGTTCAACCGCCGCCCCTTCATCCAGCGTGCGCGCGCCGACCGCGTCGACCAGCTCGACACCCGCACCTGGATGACGACGGGCCCCGCGCACCCGGATCCGTACGAAAAGCGCGAACTGGAGCCGTACGAGCTGCCTAAGCTGCTTCTCGACACCTTCGGTATCGAACTGTCGCCGGAGGAAGCGGAGTTGCTGGTGGGCCGGGTGAGCGAGCTGCCCGACTGAGAGGGCCGGCCCGGTCGGTCCGACCGGCGGGACGGCGGAGGAGGCGCACACGTGGGCGGAGGGGAGCGCGGGCGCCTCGCGGGATGGTGGCGCCGTCTTACGGGAGGGCGGGCGCGAAAAGCGCGGTGTGCCGCCGAGGAGCGGCGTCACACCGCCCAGGTCGCGACGCCCCGCGCGCTCATCACGGCCCATCGCGTCGCCGTGGTGAGCCTGCGGGGCGGTGCGGGCAAGACCACGACCGTGCTCGGCCTGGCCTCCACCGTGGCGGTGCGGCGACGCCGCAACGGCCTCGCCGTCGCGGCGGTGGACACCGACCAGGAGGCGGGCACCCTGGGCCCCCGCGCCGGCAAGAGGGGCCACACTCCCATGCGCGCTCTCGCCATGGCGCTGTCCAGGTCGAACGACGCAGAGCATGTGAGGGGCTTCGGCACCCCGTGGCGCGGGCAACTGATGCTCTACGCCCACGGCACGGGCGCGGCCGACGACATGGCCCTCTTCGACCCCGCCGACTACCGGCACGTCCTCGAAGCGCTCATCCCGCACTTCGGGCTCATCGTCACCGACACCGGCACCGGCCTGGGCCACGGGGCTGCCCGGACGGCGCTGGATATGGCCGCCCAGGTGGTGCTCGTCTGCACGCCCTCGGCCGACGGCGCGCGCGACGCGGACGCCGCCGTCGACTGGCTGGAGACGCAGGGCTACGCCGACCTGGTCCGGCGCGCCGTAGCCGTCGTCACCACCCTCCGGGACGGGGTCGCCCACGCGGAGGCGGCGGCGGATCTCGCGGACCACCTGCGCACCCGTTGCGGGGACGCTGTCGTCGTCCCCTACGACGAACAGCTCGCGGCCGGCGCGGAGTTCGACCCGGATGCCCTGCGGGACCGTACCCGTGGCGCTTATCTGGCACTGGCGGCGCTGGTCGTGGCGGAGCTCCCCCGCAGGGAGGCAGGCGGCGGCGCCCCGGGCCCGCCCATGTCGTGGGGGCCGCCGCGGCCCCCGTACGCGTACCCGGAACCCAGCGACTCCCGGCTCCCCCAGGCCCCTGTCCAGCAACAGGCGTGGGAGCCACCGGCGCCCCAGCCGCCTCCGCCTTCACCCTCGCTCCCGCCCTCACCTCCGCCCTCATCTCCGGCACCGGCACCCGGCCCGCGCCCCAGGCCCGCGCCCAAACCCGCGCCCGAGCCCAAGTCCGCGCCCAGTCCCGCGCCCAGACCCAAGCCCGCGCCCAGACCCAAGTCCAAGCCCGCGCCCCCGCCCGAACCCCGCGCGCTCGTCGCCGAGCTGGCGCAGCAGGCGGCGCCGGACAGGGCCGTGCCGCTGCACGTCCAGGTCGTACGGGGCACCCTGCGGGGCGGGGCGGTGCTGCGGCCGTTCGTGGTGCCCGAGGAGGGCGCGGCGCTGCACATCACCGTGCACGCGCCGGGGCTGGTGGCCGTCGACGACCTCCAGCAGGACGTGCTCGTGCCCCTCGGCGCGGACTCCGACGTCCTCCGCTTCACCCTGCGCACCGTCGAGCCCGGCCTGCACCAGGTGACCGTACGCGCGTTCCGGGGCGGCACGTTCCTGGGCGAGGTGCGCTGCCAGATCTCCGTACGGGACGGCTCGGTCACCCGCGACGGTCCCCGGCGCACGGCGGAGCTGCCCAGCGTGGCGTTCGACCCGGGCGAGGTCACCCTCCAGGTGCTGAGGGACGACGCGACCGGCTCGTACACCTTCCAGCTCCTGAGCGAGACCTGCTACGCGCCCGAGCCGTTCCGCTTCCGCTCCGGGGACCCGCACGGTGCGGCCGAGCGCATCTACGACGAGCTGCGGCGGGCCGCACGCGAGGGCGGCCCGCCGCTGGGGGCCGACGCGGCGGCAGTGGCCGAGGACGCGGCGCGGCTGCGCGGCCGGCTGCGCAACCATGGGGTCCAGCTGTGGACCTCGGCCGTGCCGGAGGCGGTGCAGCGGCAGTTCTGGGAGCAGGCGGACCGCATCAGCGCGCTGACCGTGCTCGGCGAGCACGACATCATCCCCTGGGAGCTGCTGTATCCGCTCAACGAGGGCCGCGAGGACCGGGGGTTTCTCGCGGAGTGGCTGCCCGTCGTACGCCGTACGTTCGGCCAGGACCGGGTGCGCAGCCTCGTGCTGCCGGGGGCGGCGTTCGTGGTGCCGCCGGGCTCGCCCGAGGAAGCGGTGCGGGAGGTGACCTCCCTGCGGGAGCGGCTCGGGGACGGGGTCCTCGACGCGGGTGTTCTCAGCGACCGCGCCACGCTCACCGACCTGATCGAGGCGGGGCACGGGGGGCTGCTGCACTTCGCCTGCCACAACGCCTTCACCGGCGGCGGGTCGTGCGTGACCATGGCGGACGGCACTTTCGACCCCGTCGACCTGGCGTCGGCCGCGCAGTTGCGCAGTCTGCGCGGCACGCGTCCGCTGGTCTTCTTCAACTCCTGCCGCAGCGCGGGAGAGATCGACTGGTTCGGGGCCTCGCTGGGCTGGGCGCCGCAGTTCCTCCAGGCGGGCGCGGGCGCGTTCGTCGGAACGCTGTGGCCCGTACGCTCCGAGTCGGCGCTGCGCTTCGCGGACGCGTTCTACCGCGAACTGCTGGAGGAGGGCGAGCCGTTGGGCCGCGCCTCGCTGCACGCGCGCCGAGCGATCCGCGACCAGCACGGCGATCCGACGTGGCTGGCCTACGCGGTCTACGGGAGCCCGGCGGCGACGGTACGGTCTGCGGAGTCCGGCGTCTGAGCGGGGTTCCTTTCCTGCCTGTGGGGCCACGGGCGGGGCGGCTACGGGGCCGACGGCTACCGGGTGACGCTGCCGGACCGGCGGCTACCGGGTGGCGGCTGACGGGTGACGAGTGACGAGTGACGGCTGCCGGGTCGCGGCTACCGGGTGGCGAGGAGGACGGCCAGCAGGATCGCTCCCGCGAGGGCCGGGACGAGGATCTCGAACGACCAGCGGACGGCGACCGACCCCTGGGCCTCTGTCTTCTGCCCATGCGTCTCGACGAGTTCGCGGATCTCGTCGATCGCCTGGTCCGACGTGGCCCGGCTCTCCGCCGGCTCCGAGTCCCCCACGGCGAGGTCCGGCATCCGCCGCCCGCCGAACAGCCCCCCGGCGCCCATCGTCGGCGACTTGCCCGAGGCCACGCGCTCGTTGTGCCGGGTGGCCTTCTTACGGGCGCGCAGCGAGACGGGGATGGACCACATCTGGTACTTCACGCCGTCCGCGATCACCTCGCTGGAATACCCGGCGCGGACCGATTCGACGGTGCCCCACGGCATCTCGACCGTCCGGAAAGGGTTGCGCACCCGCAGCCGGGTCTCGCCCGCGAACACGGCGGGCCGCAGCGTGAACGCCACGACGAGCGGCGCGGCGAACAGCAGCCCGGCGAGCGCGAGCCACGGGGTGCGGCCGTCGCCGCCGATCACGGCGTCGGTCACGAGCCAGCCCCCGAGCGCGAGCAGCACCACGCCGCCGGCCATCCCGGCTGCCGAACGGAAGATCCGGTCGGCGAACCGGGGCCCGTCGTCCGCGTCGGGGGTCGTGCCGTCGGGGGACGTGCCATCAGCGGTCGTGCCGTCAGCGGTCTCGTGGCCGGGTCCCACGTCGTCGGGTCCCACCTCGTCGGGGGCCACGTCGTCGGAGGCCGTGTCGTCGAGGGCCGCGCGCTCCTCCTCGCCCGCGCCGCTCTTCCCGCTCGGCTCGGCGGAATCCGTGCTCCCCTCCGCTCTCCCGGACCGCCGGCCCGCGCCGCTCCCGCTCTCGTGCTCGCTCGTCATGCGACCGATTGTGCCGGACCGTCCGGATGACGGACATTGCGGTACGGCATCGATGCCCCCACCTGCGGGCAACCCGGATACGCGTCAGGTGTCCGCCACGAACGGTGTTGCGCGCCGGTGGCCGAGAAGTGATCAGACCGGGTGCATGCGTAGTCGACCTCTGATGTTGTCGTGCCGCAATATGCTCTGGATTTCTTCTGTGTCAGCTGTAAGCCGGAGGTGTGCATGCGCAGAGCCGTTGTACTCGGAGGGAGCATCGCGGGGTTACTGGCCGCACGGGTGCTCAGCGACCACGCCGAGGAGGTGGTACTCCTCGAACGCGACGAGGTCGCGATGTCGCCCGACGCCGTGCACGGCTACGAGCCCCGGCCGGGTGTCCCGCAGGGCACTCAGATGCACGCGCTGCTGGACGGGGGCCGCAGGCACATCGACCGCTTGTTTCCCGATTTCTCCACCGAACTCGTGGCTGACGGCGCCGCGTGCGCGGACTCGGGAGAGGATGCGCACGCTTTCCTCGGGGGCCGGTGCAAGGTGCTGGTCCACGGTCTGGAGATCATCAGCGCCACGCGGCCCTTCCTGGAGGCACACCTCCGCCGCCGGGTGTGGGCGCTCGGCAATGTGCGCCGGGTCAACGGCAGCGTGTGCGGACTCGTGTTCACCGGGGACCGGGTGAGCGCCGTACGGTACGCGGGTGTCGGCGCGGTCGCCGACACAAACGCGGGGGCCGACACGAACGCGGGTGCGGGCGCGGGGGCGGGGGCGGGGGCAGGCACCGGCACCGGCACCGGCACCGGCACCGGCACCGGCACCGGCGACGAGGACGTGCTGGCCGCCGACCTGGTGGTCGACGCGACCGGCCGGGGCAGCCGGATCGGCGCCTGGCTGAAGGAGGGTGGCTGGCCGGAGCCGCCCATGCAGCGGATGAGCGTGGATCTCGGTTACGCCACCGCGCTGTTCCGCCGCCCCGCGGGATCGCCCGGCGCGGCCGTGGCACAGTCCCTGACGGCCCTTCCGGACGGCCGGGTACGGCTGGGGACCCTGGGCCGGGTCGAAGGCGATCGGTGGATCGTCCTGGTGGCCGGGTACGCGGACGACCGACCGGGCCGGAGCATGGAGGGGTTCCTCCTCCGCTGCAAGGAAGACCCGGCAGCGCCTTTCCGCGAGCTGGCCGAGGAGGGTGAGCCGATCGGCGAGCCGCTCACCTACCGGCATCCGGACAATCGTCGGCGCGACTTCCACCGGCTGGACCGGTTCCCCGCCGGACTCGTCGCGGTCGGCGACGCCCTGGCTTCCTTCAACCCCATCTACGGCCAAGGCATGTCCTCCGCCGCGATGCACGCCTCCTGCCTCGCGTCCTACCTCGCATCCAGCCCCTCGCTCCGAGAGCCGGCCTGGCCGTACTTCAACAAGGCCCGGGCCGTCGTGGACGACGCATGGCAGACATCAGCTCTCAACGACCTGAAGATGCCGCACGTCACCGACGCGCGGCCACGGGGATTCGCCGTAACTTCCCGGCTCAGCGACGTCATCCTCCGGGCCTCGGTGACCGATCCGGTGGTACACCGGCGCCTCCTGGACGTGATGCACATGCTCTCCCCCGCGAAGACGCTGCTCGACCCCCGGACGCTCCTGCGGGCGGCGTGGGCGGTACGCGGACGCCACAACACGGACGCCTTGAACTGACACCCTGAGCTGACGCCCTGAACTGACGCCCGAGTCCGAGTCAGCAGGAGCGGAGTCCCGGTGCTGCCCGAGCTCTCGGGCTCGGGCAGCCCGTCCGGCATGGGGCAGCACGCCGCACCGGCCTGACCTGCGGCGGCTCACGGAGGAGGAGGGGTGGGGGTGTCTTTGGGGTGGGGGTGTCTTTTTATGAAAGTTGTGTGGGGGGTGGTCGTGCGCCCCCCGGTGGCGCCCCCGCCTCGCTGCTTTCGGGGCCCAGTGGGCAGTTGCACCCCGGCGGGGGTGGCGCACCGGGGTGGCAGAGTGCGGGGGCGACGTTGGGGCGGGTTCACGGGGTGACATCGGCTACGCGCGTAGATATGGTGCCCTGGTGAGCATGCCTACCGATGCGGCCGGTCGCGGTCTTTCCGACGTGGTGACCTCTGATGCCGCTCTACGCCGCTATCTCCACGGGCTCCCCGGAGTCGACGCGGTCGGCCTGGAGGCTCGGGCCGCCGGGTTGGGGACCCGTTCCATCAAGACGACAGCGAAGGCGTACGCGCTCGATCTCGCGATCTCGATGATCGACCTGACGACTCTGGAGGGGTCCGACACTCCCGGCAAGGTGCGGGCGCTGTGTGCGAAGGGGGCCCGGCCCGATCCGGGTGACCGGTCGGCCCCCCGTGTCGCGGCCATCTGTGTGTACTCCGACATGGCGGCCACCGCCAAGCAGGCGCTGGCCGACGCGGGTGCGGGCGAGATCAACGTGGCGTCCGTCGCCACCGCGTTCCCCTCCGGGCGTGCTGCCCTGTCCGTGAAGCTCGCCGACACCCGGGAGGCCGTCGACGCCGGGGCCGACGAGATCGACATGGTGATCGACCGGGGGGCGTTCCTCTCGGGGCGCTACCTCCAGGTGTTCGAGGAGATCCAGGCCGTCAAGGGTGCCTGTGCGCGGTCCGGAGGGGAGACCGCGCATCTGAAGGTGATCTTCGAGAACGGTGAGCTGTCCACGTACGACAACATCCGCCGTGCCTCGTGGCTGGCCATGCTCGCGGGCGCCGACTTCATCAAGACGTCCACCGGCAAGGTCGGCGTCAACGCCACTCCCCCGAACACCCTGCTGATGATGGAGGCCGTCCGCGACTTCCGGGCCGCGACCGGGCGGCAGGTGGGGGTGAAGCCGGCCGGCGGCATCCGTACGGCCAAGGACGCGGTCAAGTATCTGGTGATGGTGAACGAGACGCTCGGCGACGACTGGCTCAGCCCGGAGTGGTTCCGCTTCGGCGCCTCCAGTCTCCTCAACGACCTGCTGATGCAGCGGCAGAAGCTCACGACCGGCCGCTACTCCGGCCCCGACTACGTGACGGTGGACTGAGCATGACGAAGCTGTTCGAGTACGCGCCGGCCCCGGAGTCCCGTGCCGTCGTGGACATCGCGCCGTCCTACGGGCTGTTCATCGACGGGGAGTTCCGCGAGGCCGCCGCCGGCAAGGTCTTCAAGACCCTCTCGCCCGCCACCGAGGAGGTGCTGAGCGAGGTCGCCCAGGCGGACGCCGATGACGTCGAGGCCGCGGTGCGCGCCGCCCGTGCGGCGTTCGGGCCGTGGTCGGCGCTGCCGGGTGCCGAGCGGGCGAAGTACCTGTTCCGGATCGCCCGCGTCATCCAGGAGCGCTCGCGCGAGCTGGCGGTGCTGGAGACGCTGGACAACGGCAAGCCGATCCGGGAGACGCGGGACGCCGATCTGCCGCTGGTGGCGGCGCACTTCTTCTACTACGCCGGGTGGGCCGACAAGCTCGCGTATGCGGCCCTCGGGCGGAGCCCGGTGAACAGCACGAGTGGTCCCGAACCGAAGCCGCTGGGCGTCGCCGCGCAGGTCATTCCGTGGAACTTTCCGCTGTTGATGCTCGCCTGGAAGATCGCCCCGGCGCTGGCCACCGGTAACACGGTGGTGCTCAAGCCCGCCGAGACGACGCCGCTGTCCGCGCTGTTCTTCGCCGACATCTGCCGTCAGGCGGGGCTGCCCAGGGGCGTCGTCAACATCGTCACCGGGGACGGCGCTACGGGGGCCGCGCTGGTGGCGCACCCGGGGGTCGACAAGGTCGCGTTCACGGGGTCGACGGCGGTGGGCAAGGAGATCGCCCGTACGGTCGCGGGTACGGACAAGAGGCTCACCCTCGAACTCGGCGGCAAGGGCGCCAACATCGTCTTCGAGGACGCCCCCCTCGACCAGGCGATCGAGGGCATCGTGAACGGGATCTTCTTCAACCAGGGTCAGGTGTGCTGCGCCGGCTCCCGGCTGCTCGTGCAGGAGTCGGTGCAGGAGGAGGTGCTGGACGCGCTCAAGCGGCGGCTCGCCACTCTGCGCGTGGGCGACCCGCTCGACAAGAACACCGACATCGGCGCGATCAACTCCGCCGAGCAGCTCGCCCGTATCACCGAGCTGGCCGACGCGGGCGAGGGTGAGGGCGCCGAGCGCTGGTCGCCCGCGTGCGAACTGCCCGGCCAGGGCTACTGGTTCGCGCCGACGCTCTTCACGGGCGTCACGCAGGCGCACCGTATCGCCCGGGAGGAGGTCTTCGGTCCTGTGCTGTCGGTGCTCACCTTCCGTACGCCGGACGAGGCGGTCGCGAAGGCCAACAACACGCCCTACGGGCTCTCGGCCGGGATCTGGACCGAGAAGGGCTCGCGCATTCTGAAGATGGCGAACCAGCTGCGGGCCGGGGTCGTCTGGGCCAACACCTTCAACAAGTTCGACCCCACCTCGCCCTTCGGCGGCTACAAGGAATCCGGCTTCGGGCGCGAGGGCGGCCGGCACGGTCTGGAGGCTTACCTCGATGTCTGAGCGGACGGATGAGTCGGTGCGGTCCGAGTCGCAGGCGAAGCCCGGCAGGGCCGAGCGGCTGGGCGTGCTGAAGACCTACAAGCTGTACGTCGGGGGCAAGTTCCCCCGGTCCGAGAGCGGCAGGGTGTACGAGGTGACCGCAGCGAAATCAGCCGCCGGCGCGGCGGGCAAGGGCCGCTGGCTGGCCAACGCGCCGCTCGCCTCCCGGAAGGACGCGCGGGACGCGGTCGTCGCGGCGCGCAAGGCGTTCGGGGGCTGGTCGGGTGCGACCGCCTACAACCGGGGGCAGATCCTCTACCGGGTCGCGGAAATGCTGGAGGGACGGCGCGAGCAGTTCGCCGCCGAGATCGCCTCGGCGGAGGGCGTCTCACGTCAGAAGGCCCTCGCCCAGACGGACGCGGCCATCGACCGGTGGGTCTGGTACGCGGGCTGGTCGGACAAGGTGGCCCAGGTCGCGGGCGGCGCCAACCCGGTGGCGGGGCCGTTCTTCAACCTGTCCACGCCCGAGCCGACGGGCGTGGTCGCGCTGCTCGCCCCGCGCGGGGCCTCGGCCTCGCTGCTGGGGCTGGTGTCCGTGCTCGCCCCGGCGATCGTCACCGGCAACACGGCGGTGCTCGTCGCCTCGCACGAGGCGCCGCTGCCCGCGCTGTCGCTGGCGGAGGTGCTGGCCACCTCCGATCTGCCGGGCGGTGTGGTGAACATCCTGTCCGGCCACACCGGCGAGCTGGCCCGCCCGCTGGCCGCGCACCAGGACGTGAACGCCCTCGACCTGGCCGGGGCCGAGGGGGACGCGGAGCTGGCGCGGGAGCTGGAGGTCGCGGCGGCCGACAACCTCAAGCGGGTGCTGCGGCCCGCGCCCACCGCGTGGACGGCGGACCCGGGTACGGAGCGGCTGCTGGCCTTCCTGGAGACCAAGACGGTCTGGCACCCGATCGGCGCCTGAGCGGGCGGAGGACCGTGCGCGGGCGGAGGACGGGAGCGGGCCGAGGACCGTGCGCGGGCGGAGGGCCGTGAGTGCCTCCCGGCCGGGGACCCCCACGGTGGGGTGCCCGGCCGTCGTCGTCCCGGCGGCCTCTTCGCGGCGCGCTCGTCCCGGCGCGCTCACACCATTGGGTGGTTCGCCCGGGAATCCATGGCGCGCGTCCGCTCGCCGTGGGGGAAGTTGCTCCATGGGACTGCGAGCGAATCCAAGCCAGCGGCAGAAGAGGCTCGGCCAGGAGCTACGCCGGATCCGCGAGGAGAGCGGGGTCAACAGAGAGGCGGCGTGCCGTCACGCGGGATTGCACAAGCCCCATCTGAGCCACATCGAAGCGGGCCGTACCGCCTGCTCCGAAACGCGCCTGCGGGCGCTCCTGGACTTCTACGGGTGCGCCGACACCGCCCTGGTCGAGGCGCTGGTGGACATGTCGGCCGCCTCGGGGCGCGGCTGGTGGAGCGAGTACCGCGAGCTGTCCAAGGGCCGGCTGTGGGACCTGGCGGAGCTGGAGTGTGGTGCCACGGCGCACCGTTCGTTCCAGTGGATGTTCGTACCCGGGCTGCTCCAGACCCGCGACTACGTCTCCGCGCTGTTCGCCAACAGCGTGCCCGCCGTCCCGCCGGAGGACGGCGCGCGGCTCGCGGAGTTCCGGCTGCGCCGCCAGAGCGTGCTGTTCGCGGATCCGCCGCCCCGCTGTCACGCGGTGATCCACGAGGCGGCGTTCCACATGCACTTCGTCAGCCGCAAGATCCGCCGGGCCCAGCTGGAGTATCTGGTGGAGATCTCCCAGCTGCCGCAGTTCACCATCCAGCTGCTGCCGTTCCGCTCCGAGATGCCGCCCGCGACGCCCGGCGCGCCCTTCAGCCTCATGGACGGCAAGGCGGCCCCGCTGTGCACCGTCTACGTCGAACAGCCCACGACGCCGGCGTTCATCTCGGACCCCGCTCATGTGGAGGAGTTCGCGGCGACGTTCTCCCGCCTGAGCATGGCCGCCTTCGACCCGCTCGACTCCACCCTGCTCCACGCCACCAGCTCCTACCGCCTGGTGCAGCACCTGCTCTACATCCTTTGACGGGCCCGCCCGGCGGGTCCGCCGGGGTCCGTCGGGGTCCGTCGGGGTCCGTCGGGGTCCGTCGGGGTCCGTTCCCTGATGAGGTCAGTGGCCGCCTGGGGTGGCCGTCTCGAACCTGGTGGAGCGGTAGGGGTCCAGCACATCCACCCGCGTACCGTCCAGGATCTCTGTCGTCATCAGCTGTGCGAGTACGGGGCCGAGCGTGATGCCCGCGTTCGTGGTGACGCTGTGGAGGTTGCCGTAGACCGGGCTCCGGCCGACGACGGGGAGGCCGTCGGCGGGGACGACACGGCGGCCGACGGTGATCTTCTCGATCTCCGCTTCCCGGAGGGCGGGCAGGAGGTCGGCCGCCTGGGCGAGGAGCTGCTCGCCGTCCAGCCCGTCGGGGTCGGAGACGGGAGTTCCGGAGTAGTGCTTGGCGATCACGACCCGTCCGTCGCGGCGCTGGATCGCGTGGACTTGGGAAGAGAGCAGGACGCGGTCGAGGAACGGGGGCAGGGGCTTCAGATGGACGATGGATCCGTGGGAGTCGGCCAGCGGCACCGTGATGCCGAGCGGCTCCAGGAAGGACGGTGAGTCGGCTCCGCACAGGACGGCCACGTGGTCGCAGGCCATGCGGCCCGCCGAGGTCACCACGGCGGTGGCACGGCCGTCGGCGCCTTCGACGGAGAGGGCCTCGGTGCCGTGGCGGAATTCCACGCCGAGTTCCGTCGCGGAGCGCACCAGCGTCGAGACGGCCGCGTTGGGGTCGACGGATCCCTCATCGGGCGTGAAGAAGCCCACCGTGCCGTCGGGGATGGCGGCGCCGGGCAGCAGGTTCCTGGCCTCCTCGGCCCCGATCCGGTGGGAGGGGCTGCCCCAGGAGAGGCGCTGGCGCAGGTCGTCGAGGAGGAGGTCGTGCTCCTCGCCGTGCCCGGGTTCGAGCTGTACCGCGCCGTTCCAGCGGACGGGGAGGGCGTCGCCGAGGTCGTGGTGCAGCCGTCGCCAGGCGGCGAGGGCGAGGCGGTGGAGCCCGAAGTAGTGACGTGAGGAGCCGTCCGAGAGCGACTGGCCGTTGCGGAAGCAGGTCTGGTTGGTGAGCCAGGCGAACGAGACGGAGGTCGCCCCCGCGGCGGGAGCCTCGCGCTCCACGACCGTGACCTGGGCGCCTCGGCGGGCGAGTTCCCTGGCGAGGGTGATGCCGAGGATCCCGGCGCCGATGACCACGACGCGCGGGCTGGACGGGGACGCGAAGGCCGGGGAGGGGGAAGAGGGCGATGAGGGCATGAGTACTCCTTGGTTCGGCGCCTAGCTCTGCGCTTTGGCTCTGCGCTTAGCTCTGCGCTCTTTGTTTGTCGTGGGTGGCCGCGCGGAGTCCGGCCGCGCGGAGTCCGGCCGCGCGGCCGTGCTGGAGTCGGCGAGGCCGAGGTGGCGGGTCTCCGGGGCCATGCGCCAGGAGACGAGAAGGCCCACACCGGCGATGCCGGCGGCGATGTAGAGGGCCGCGCTGGTGCCCCATTTGTCGGTGCTGATGGGGAGGAGGAACGTACCGGCCGCGGAGCCGAGGCGGCTCAGCGCGGTGGCGATCCCCATGCCGGTGCCCCGCAGGTCGGTGGGGAACAGCTCGTTCGGATAGACGAACTGGAGCCCGGAGCCGGCGGCCTCGGCCACGGTGAAGGTGATGAACAGCGTGATGACGACCGAACCGGCCGCCCACGGGCTGATGCCGAGGATCAGCAGGGCCGCCATGGACAGAGCCATGGAGGAGAAGAGCAGCGTCCGCCGGCCGAGGGAGTTGATGACGATCAGGCCGAGCGCTGTGCCCACGATGGCGAAGGACTGCACCAGCACACTCGCGCCCAGCGCGTGTTCGACGTGCAGCGAGGTGAGCAGCTGCGGCTGGAACGTCTTGACCGCGAACGACGGGGCCACCTGGCAGACCCAGAAGATCGAGCAGAACGCCAGCATGGGCCCGTACCCACGGCGGAACAGCTCCAGAACGCTCCCCAGCGCCAGCCCCTTCTTCGGGGGAGGGGACTCGCGCGCCTCCGCCTCCAGCGCCGCGAAGTCGGCCTGCGGCCCGAGGTGTTTCACCACGATCTCCCGGGCCTCCGCCGTACGGCCGACGCTCAGGAGCCACCGTGGGGACTCCGGGGTTCCCACACGCAGCAGCAGGAAGAGGAACGAGGGCACCGCCGCGCTGGCCAGCATCCAGCGCCAGGCCCCGTCGCCGAGGCCCGACATCAGGTAGCCGGCCGCGTAGCTGAGGGTGTAGCCCACCCACAGGACCAGGACGAGCGAGGCCAGAGCCGGGCCGCGGAGGCGCCGGGGCAGGAACTCGGTGGCCAGCGCCGTGGCGATGGGATAGTCGGCGCCGAGTGCGAGGCCCATGACGAACCGGATGGCGAACAGGGATGCCGCGTCCACGGCGAAGAACTGGAGAAGGGAGCAGACGAGAAACACGACGAGGTTCAACGTGTACATACGGCTGCGACCGAGACGGTCGGTGAGCGGCCCGAAGACCAGGCCGCCGAAGAACATCCCGATCAGCGCCGAGGCTCCGATGAGCCCCGATCCCAGTGAGCCGAATCCGAGATCGGTGGAGGCGCTGGGCAATGCCACGGCGATGATGCCGAGCAGGTATCCGTCACAGAAGGGCCCTCCTGCCGCGACGAATGCCACCTTTCGATGAAACCGAGAAGTCGGAAGGTCATCCAGGGGAATTTGGGTTGCGCCCACGGACTCCTCACCTCCTCTTGAAGGTCGTTCTGCCGGACAAGGGACGGCTGTTGAGAGAGATACGTCGCCGACAGGTGGACACAAGCTAAGGCCGGATTAAGATATCTGTCACGCTGAAGTTTTCGGTATCAAATATCGAGGGGGCCGATATGTTCGTGATGGAAGAGGTCGAGACCTTCCTGGCGATAGCCCGCTCGGGCAGCCTCGCGCAGGCGGCGCGGGTGGTGCACG
Organism: Streptomyces sp. NBC_01775; assembly: GCF_035917675.1. Classification (NCBI taxonomy): domain Bacteria; kingdom Bacillati; phylum Actinomycetota; class Actinomycetes; order Kitasatosporales; family Streptomycetaceae; genus Streptomyces; species Streptomyces sp. NBC_01775. The sequence goes on from NZ_CP109104.1 coordinate 3,603,151, forward strand.
TCTCCCAGTCGACGGTCAGTTACCGATTGGACAGTCTGGAGAAACGCCTTGGTCAGTCTCTATTCCTGCGGGCGCGGGGCTCGAAGAGCACGACCCTGACGACGGCCGGGCGGCACTACCGCGACCTCGCGGAACAGTGGGAGCGGCTCGTCGGCGAGGCCGCCCGCATTCGCGAGGTGCGGCACTCGGCGCTCGCCCTGGGCGGCTCCGACGCCATCAGCATTTACCTGTTCGACGCGTTGGTGGGCGAGTTGGTGGCACGGCTCCCGCAACTGCGACTCACTGTGGAGACGGGGCGGAGCGGGGAATTGTGCGACCGAGTGGTCTCGGGCCATCTCGACGTTGCATTTGTCTTCTACGAGCCCGTCCACACCGACCTTCGGGTGCGTACCCTCGCGCGATATCCGATGGTCGCGGCCTTCAACTCCCCGCCGTCTGAAAGGAAAGCCGCCGGGACTGACGACGATGTCACCTCTCTCTCCGCGCTCGGCGGAGGGAATGAGGTCTATCTCCCCTGGGGGCCCGATTACGATATGTGGCGGAAACAGAACATGTTGCGGGATCCCGCCCACATTGTCACCACGGCGCACTGTCTGCCGCCCGTCATGCGGACCGCGAATTCCTGGACCGTCGTCCCCGCCTTCATGGCCGACCAGTTGAGGCTGAAGACGGGATGCCACGTCGCCCCGTTGCTGGACGGCCCGCCGGAGCGAACCGTCTACTGCGTGGAGCGAAAACAGCGAAAGGCCGCGAACACGGCTGCGCTCTACGCCCTCGACGGCCTGTTCGGCGGAGGCTAGCGCTCCAGCCGCGTACGTTCACGAGTCCGCCGCGGGCCCGGCGGGAGCGGCGGGAGCGGTCGGCGGTCGGCGGTCGGCGGTCGGCGGTCGGCGGCTCACGGCCCACGGCCCGCCTTGGTCAGCGGCCCACGGCCCGCCTCGGCCCACGGCCCGCCTCGGTCAGCGGTCCGCGCCGGTCAGCGGTCCGCGTCGGACACCGGCCCCGCCTTGGTGACGGCTCCGGTCCACCAGTTGGGGTGGTAGGTGAGCTGCCAGGAGACCTCCAGCTCTCGATGGGTCAGCTCTTCGGCTCTGAGGTGGAGAGCGGTCTGGGCGGTCTCCGGACTGGCGGAAGGGCCGGGGTGATCGAGAGCGCCGTCGGCGACGCCGCCCGGCGCTTCGAAGAACACGGTGAACCGCCAGCGCTCGGGGGTGCGGTACAGCACGAGCCCTTTCGGAGTTCCGAACGTATGCCAGTGCGGTGTCAACGGATCCCGTCCCGGTCAACGTACGCGGTCACCGCGATGCGGCTCCCGCAGCCGGTCGGCGAGCGGGCCCTCGCCGGTGATGCGTATGGCGCCGGCGCTGATCTCCTCGGCGAGCGTTCCGGTCCCCTCCGCGAGCCGGGTGCAGGCGGCCGAGTCGAGCGCCAACTCGGCGTCGGCCCGGCGCGGCGCGCGCCCCTCCCCGTAAACCGGACCCGAGACAGGACCCGGGACAGGACCCAACGCCGGACCCGATGCCGAGCCCGGAGCCGGATCGGATCCGGGGGCCTTCTCGCCGTCCCCGAGGTGCAGATGGAAGCCGCCCTCGGGGAGTACGACATCCACGACGGCGCCCTCGGCCGCCTCCGGGCCTGCCGCGCGGCGCAGCGCGTCCCGCAGCGGCACCGCCCACCAGTGCGCGCGTACTGCGTCCGTGGCGCGCGGCTTGCCCAGCGCGAGGCCGCCCCACGCGGCCAGCGCGCTCAGTACGGGCAGCAGCGCGCTGCCTCGCGGCGTCAGTTCGTAGACGTAGGCGGAGGCGGGCCTGGGCTGACGGCGGCGCTCGGCCAGGCCCTCGCTCTCCAGCAGCCTGAGCCGGGAGGCGAGTACGTCGGTGCTGACGCCGGGCAGGTCGGCGTGCAGGTCGGTGTAGCGGCGCGGCCCGGCGAGCAGTTCGCGGACGATGAGCAGCGCCCAGCGGTCTCCTACGGAGTCGAGGGCGCGGGCGATGGCACAGAACTGGTCGTAGCTGCGGCGGGTTCGGCTCGCGTGGCTCGGCATGGGCGCCAGTGTAGACAAAGAGTTGGACTTTCCAAGTTGCCACTTGGTAGAACCAAGTACGCACGCAGGGGTCATCAGGAGGGTGGGAGAGCATGGAGTTCCGGCAGTCGAGCAAGCTCAGCGAGGTCTGCTACGAGATCCGGGGGCCGGTGATCGAACAGGCGGACGCGCTGGAGGAGGCCGGACACAGCGTCCTGCGGCTCAACACCGGCAATCCCGCGCTCTTCGGCTTCGACGCGCCGGAGGAGATCCTCCAGGACATGATCCGCATGCTCCCCCAGGCGCACGGATACACCGAGTCGCGCGGCATCCTCCCCGCGCGCCGCGCCGTCGCCCAGCACTACCAGCAGCGCGGCTTCCCCGAGGCCGACGTGGATGACGTCTACCTCGGCAACGGCGTCTCCGAGCTGGTCTCCATGGCTGTCCAGGCCCTGGTCGAGGACGGCGACGAAATCCTCATCCCGGCGCCCGACTTCCCCCTGTGGACGGCCGTGACGACGATGGCCGGCGGCAAGGCCGTCCACTACGTGTGCGACGAGCAGGCCGACTGGCTCCCCGACCTGGACGACATGGCCGCGAAGATCACGTCCCGCACCAAGGCCGTCGTCATCATCAGCCCCAACAACCCCACAGGCGCGGTGTATCCGCCCGAGCTCCTGGAAGGCATCCTCGACCTCGCCCGCCGTAACGGCCTGATGGTCTTCTCCGACGAGATCTACGACAAGATCCTCTACGACGGCGCCGAGCACCACCACGTCGGCGCCCTCGCGCCCGACCTCGTGGTCCTCACCTTCAGCGGCCTGTCCAAGGCGTACCGCGTCGCCGGGTTCCGCTCGGGCTGGCTGCTGGTCTCCGGCCCCCAGCAGCACGCCAGGAACTACCTGGAGGGCCTGGGCATGCTCGCCTCCATGCGGCTGTGCCCCAACGCCCCGGCCCAGTACGCCATCCAGGCCGCGCTGGGCGGGCGCCAGTCGATCGAGGACCTCGTACTGCCCGGCGGGCGGCTGCACGAACAGCGCGACAAGGCGTGGGAGAAGCTGAACGAGATCCCGGGCGTCTCCTGCGTCAAGCCGAAGGGCGCCCTCTACGCCTTCCCCCGCCTCGACCCCGCCGTCCACAAGATCCACGACGACGAGCGCTTCGTCCTCGACCTGCTCCTTCGGGAGAAGATCCAGGTCGTCCAGGGCACGGGCTTCAACTGGCCAGCGTCGGACCACTTCCGCATCCTCACCCTCCCGCACGCGGACGACCTGGACGCCGCCATCTCCCGCATCGGCCGCTTCCTGGACGGCTACAAGCAGTAGCCGGGCGGGCGCACGTTGGCTGGGCGCACGGTGTCCGGGCGCACGGTGTCCGGGCGCACGGTGTCCGGGCGCGCCCGGCCTTCGTTTGCGGGATGCGGCAACAGGGAAGACCCGCGCGCCGGAATTCACGCACCGTCCGTCCCCACCGCGCGCAGGACCGGTATGCGGGACGCCTGGCGGGCGGGGAGGGCTGCCGCGAGGACGCCGAGGAGGGCTGCGGCGCCCAGGAAGAGGGCCAGGCGGGTCCAGGGGAAGGTCAGCGTCGCGCTGTCCTGGCCGAGGACGGCGACAGCGCCCAGGGCCGCACCCGAGGTGACGCCGAGCGTGGCGCCCAGGAGGGAGATCAGGACGGCTTCGAGCCGGACGACTGCCGCGGTGGCCCGCCGGTCGAGGCCGACGGCGCGCAACAGGCCGATCTCTCGGACGCGTTCGCGCACGGACATGGCCATGGTGTTCACCACGCCGAGCGCGCCGATGAGCACGCTCGTGGACAGCAGCGCGTAGGCCAGGTTCAAGAACGGCTCGTAGGGGCGGGCGGCCTCGGCGGCGAGCTCCGCGCGGTCCCGCACGACGAGCGCGGGGTTGTCCAGCTCCCGGGTGATCCGCTTGTCCAACGCCTGAATCCGGCCGGGGTCGGCGTCCACGAGGACCGCCAGCGGCGGGCCCGCCTCCGTCTTCGAGATGCGCGGGCCGGGGACGGTGCGAACGGTTGCCACGTCCGGCAGCCGCCCGATACGGCGCGCGGTGCCGTCGCCCATCTCGGCGAAGTCGACGGCGCTGACGCGCAGATCGGAGGTCGCCTCGCGGGCGGCGTCCCGTTCGGCCATGTGACTGAGCGAGGTGACGCCGACCGTGGCGGCGCTGATCAGCATGAGCCCGGTCATCAGCGCGGACGCCGTGGCCGCCGTACGCCGGGGGTTGCGCCGGGCGTTCTCCACCGCGAGCGTGCCCCGCACCCCCGCGAGCCGCCGCAGCGGCGCGCGCAGCAGCCCGGCGAGTACGACGGCGCACCACGGCGCGAGGAGCATCAGCCCCACCAGCAGCACGGCGCCCGCGCCCGTCACGATGCCCAGGTCCCCGCTGCCGGCGGCGCTCACCGCGCCCAGGGCCCCGGTCAGGGTGACGCCGAACCCGGCGACGGTGCGCCACCGCAGCGAGGCGGGCGCCGACGGCTCGCCCGTCCGCATCGCCGCCATGGGAGAGACCCGCGCCGCGCGGCGTGCCGGGAGCCAGGCCGCGAGCGCGGTGACCCCGACACCGACGGCGAGCGCGGCACCGGCGGCGGTGGGCGAGAAGAGGTGCAGCGGGGCGCCCCCCGCCTGTCCCGAGCCCGCCGCGAGTACCGGGAACAGCGTCTTCAGGACCGCGCCGAGCCCGACCCCCAGCCCGTATCCGACGACGGAGGCCACCGTGCCCACCAGCAGCGCCTGGATGAGCACCATCCGCTGCACGTACCTGCGCGTCGCGCCGACCACCCGCAGCAGCGCGTGCTCGCGGGCGCAGGCCGCAGCGAGCATCGTGAAGGTGTTGGCGACCAGGAAGGCGGACACCAGCAGCACGACGGAGGCGAAGCTGACGAGGAGGCTGGTCATCTTGTCCTCGTCACCGCTTCCGGTATCCAGCGCCTGGTCCCGCGTGAGGGCCTCCAGCCCCGACGGCAGCACCTTGGCCGCGCGCGCCGCCACCTGATCGTCGGAGACGCCGGGAGCGGCGGTGAGCGCGAGCTGGGTGTAGCCGCGCCCCTCACCCAGTTCGCGCAGCGCGGTGGACGGGTCGAAGGCGGTGAGGGTGCCGCCCGCCGCCACCCTGCTGTCGTGGGCTGTGAACATCCCGACGAGGCGGACGTGCCGGGTCTCGCCGCGTACGACCACACGGATCCGGTCCCCCGTCCCGTATCCGGCGCGCTCGGCCGTACGCCGGTCGAGCGCGACCTCGCCCCCGGCTTGGGGCCCGCGCCCGGAGGTGAGGGGGTAGCGAGTGTCGCTGCCGTCGTCGCCCGCCTGGTAGTTGACGCCCGCGCTGTCCGCGAGGGACCCGACGAGGCTCCCGTCACGCCCCACCACGAACGCGCGCCCCTCCACGACGCCCCGCACCCGCGAGACACCGGGCAGCCGCTGGAGCCGCTCGCGCAGCCCGGGGCCCAGCTCCGGGGGCTCCTCCGTGCTGGAACTGGGGGCGGCGGCCACCACGGCCGAGACGTCCGGCTGGGACTTCTCCCCCGCCTGCGCCGAGGCCGCCCGCGCGGACTCCCCGTACAGCAGCGCGCCGGTGACGAAGGCGACGCCCAGGACGACGGCGAAGCCCGACAGGGCGAAACGTAGAGCGTGTGCACGCAGCGAGCGCAGGGCGGTGCGGAGCATGGGGAGCCTTCGACAGAGGGGAAACGAACCGGACACCCCCATGCTCGGCCGCCGCGAGGGCCCGCCGGATCAGCCGTAAGGGCCAGGTGAACGCCCGATCGCGACCGCCCGGGTGGGCCGAAAGGTGGAGGTCGGGGCCGCGGGGCCGCCCGTAGCGTGGAGGGCATGATCCAGGGATTCTCACGGCGTCCGATCTGGCAGCTGGCGCTGATGTCGCTCCCGGCGGCCCTCCTCCTGACGCTGCTCGTAGCCGAAGGGCTGGCCACCGGATACGCGCCCACGGCAGCGGCGACGATCGTCAGCGGCGGGCTGTGTGTGGCCGCGCTGGTGGTGCCCGCCGGGTGGTTCTCGCGGACCGCCGCGCTCGCGCTGGTCTGGTCGCTGGCTCTCACCGTGGTCACCACGCAGCTCGTACAGCGGCCCGAGGTCACCTTCGGGGTGGGCGAGATGGCGGCGCTGCTGCTGCTCACGGCCCGCGCCATACGCATCGGACGGCGCCTGTTGACCACCGTCGCGCTGGCGCTGGGGAGCGGCCTGGCGACCGCGGTGGAGCCGCTGCGGCTACAAGAGCTGGAGTACCACAATGTCGGCAATTACCTCGAACCCGTGCTCGCCCTCGGCTTCGTCCTGGCGACGGTCCTCGGCCTCTACCTGCGGCTGCTGGACACCTACCGGTCCCGCGAACGCGCGGCCGACCTCCAGGCGCACCGCCTCGAACACGCCCGCGAACTGCACGACTTCGTCGCCCACCACGTCACGGCGATGATCGCCCAGACCAAGGCCGTCCGCTACGCCTCGGCGCAGGGCCGGGCCCCGGACCCCGGCGACTTGGACGTGCTGCTCGCCGGCATCGAACAGGCGGGCTCCCAGGCGATGGAGTCGATGCGCGGCATGGTCTCCGTGCTGCGCAGCGACGCCTCTGGCAATGGCGTGGCCCGCCCCGGCACCGACCTGGGCGCCCTCCGCGAACTCACCGAGGCCGCCACCAGCACCGGCGCCCCCGCGACCCTCACCCTGGACCCGGCCCTGGCCGAGCTGCCGCTCACTCCCGAGATCGCCACGGCCGTGCACCGGGTGGTGCGCGAGGCCCTCACCAACGCCCGCAAGCACGGGAGCGGCGTCGAGGCCATCACCGTCGACGTCCGGCTGAGCGCGCAGGACCGGGGCCGCCTGTGTGTCGTCGTCACCGACGACGGCCATCCCGCGAAGCCGGGACGCGGCGCGCCCGTCGGGGGCAGCGGCGGCTTCGGTCTCATCGGGCTCACCGAGCGCGTGCACGCCCTCGGCGGCACCCTCACCACGGGCCCCCGCGAGCGGGACCCGGCAATGCGCGGCTGGCAGGTGGCGGCCGAACTGCCGCTGCCCACCTCCGTCACGGCGCGCACGGGCCGCAGGGAGCCCGCCGGAGACGGACTGGAAGGATGACGGCATGACCATCAGGGTGCTCCTCGCCGACGACCAGGAGATGGTCCGTGCGGCCTTCCGCATGATCCTCGGCTCCCAGCCGGACATCGAGATCGTCGCCGAGGCCGCCGACGGCCTCACCGCCGTCGAGCGGGCGCGCGAGCTGCGCCCCGACGTGTGCCTGCTCGACATCCGCATGCCGGGCATCGACGGCCTGGAGGCCACCCGCCAGCTGGCGGGCCCCGAGGCGGACGAGCCCCTGAACGTCCTGATCGCCACGACCTTCGACCTCGACGAGTACGTCTACCGCGCCCTGCGCGACGGCGCGTGCGGCTTCCTCCTCAAGGACGGCTCCCCCGCGCTCCTCACCGAAGCGGTACGCGCGGTGGCTTCGGGCGGCTCCCTGATCTCACCGTCCATCACCGTCCGTCTCCTGCGCCACATGTCGGCCCCGACAACGCAGCCGGAACGCTCCCCGACCGAGCCCCTGACCTCCCGCGAGCTCGACGTCGTCCGCCTCGTGGCCCGTGGCCGCACCAACGAGGAGGTCGCCGCCGAGCTCCACGTCACCCTCTCCACCGTCAAGACCCACCTGGCCAACGCCCAACGCAAGCTGGGCGCACGCAACCGCGTGGAAATCGCGGCGTGGGCCTGGGAATCCGGAACGGTGTAGCTCCGCACGGAGGGGCTGTTTACAGCCCCTCCGGCACTTGAGGAGCGGGGGTGTGGGTGGGGGTCCCCCAGGGAGGAGCCCCCACAAGAACGGGAAGGGGCGAGCAGGGGCCTCAGACGTTCGGGACCTCGGCCCTCACCGTCGTGGAGTCCCCATGCCCGGTCCGCACCACGGTGTCCGCGGGAAGGGTCAGCAACCGCTCCTTGATGGAAGCCACGATCGTGGGGTGGTCCGAGAAGGACCGCCCCGTGGCTCCGGGGCCGCCCTGGAAGAGCGTGTCCCCGGTGAACACCGTGCCCAGCGCGGGCGCGTACAGGCACACGGCGCCGGGCGCGTGCCCAGGTGTGTGCAGCACCCTCAGCTCCGTCCCGGCGACGGACACGACGTCCCCGTCCGCCAGTTTCCCGTCCGGACCCCGGTCCGGGTGGGTCATCTTCCACAGCGGCAGATCGTCGGCGTGCAGCAGGATCGGCGCTCCCGTGAGCTCCGCCAGCGCGGGCGCCGCGTCGATGTGGTCGTTGTGCGCGTGCGTGCACACGATCGCGCGCAGCGCCCGGTCCCCCACCACCGCCGCGATGGCGTCGGCGTCGTGTGCGGCGTCGATGACGATCACCTCGGAGTCGTCACCGACGATCCACACGTTGTTGTCGACGTCCCACGTGCCGCCGTCGAGGCTGAAGGTGCCGGAGGTGACGAGGTGGTCGATGCGCGCTCCGGGTTCGGCGGCCATCAGAAGACCACCACCGAACGCAGCACGTCGCCGCCGTGCATCCGCTCGAACGCCTTCTCGACCTCGTCCAGCGCGATCGTCTCGGTGACGAACGCGCCGAGGTCCAGCCTGCCTTGCTGGTGCAGGTCCACCAGCATCGGGAAGTCCCGTGAGGGCAGACAGTCGCCGTACCAGGAGGACTTGAGCGAGCCGCCGCGCCCGAAGACGTCGAGCAGCGGAAGTTCGAGCCGCATCTCCGGGGTGGGCACCCCGACCAGGACGACCGTCCCCGCCAGGTCCCTGGCGTAGAAGGCCTGCTTGTACGTCTCGGGCCTGCCCACCGCCTCGATGACGACGTCCGCGCCGAAGCCGCCGGTCAGCTCGCGGATCGCCTCGACGGGGTCGGCGGTGGCGGAGTTGACGCTGTGGGTGGCGCCCATCTTCTCGGCGGTGACGAGCTTCCGGTCGTCGATGTCCACCGCGATGATCTTCGCGGCGCCCGCGAGCCGCGCACCCGCGATGGCCGCGTCCCCGACGCCGCCGCAGCCGATGACGGCGACGGTGTCGCCCCGGCCGACCTGGCCCGTGTTGATCGCGGCGCCGATACCGGCCATGACACCACAGCCCAGCAGTCCGGCCACGGCGGGCGAGACGGACGGGTCGACCTTGGTGCACTGCCCGGCGGCGACGAGCGTCTTCTCGACGAAGGCGCCGATACCCAGGGCAGGTTCGAGCTCCTGGCCCGTGGAGGCGAGCGACATCTTCTGCTCGGCGTTGTGCGTCTCGAAGCAGTACCAGGGCCGCCCGCGCACGCAGGCCCGGCACTGGCCGCAGACCGCACGCCAGTTGAGGATCACGAAGTCACCGGGCGCGACGTCGGTGACCCCCTCACCGACGGCCTCGACGACGCCGGCCGCCTCGTGGCCGAGGAGGAAGGGATAGTCGTCACTGATCCCGCCCTGCTTGTAGTGCAGGTCGGTGTGGCACACCCCGCACGCCTGCACCTGCACCACGGCCTCACCGGGGCCGGGGTCGGGGATGACGATGGTCTCCACCCGCACGGGTTCGTTCTTGCCAGGTGCGATGACACCGCGTACTTCCTGCGCCATGCGTGGGGGCCTCCCTGTCTTTCACGGGTGCTGTCGTGCGCCATTCTCGCTGCCCAAGGGCATATTCGGGAGGGGCGGAGCCGAGCGCGAAGCCACGACTTTTCCCCCTCCCGGCACCCCGCTCCCACCACCTCCCGCACACGTCTTCGAACACCCGGGGGCCATGACCGACAATGGGCTCTCGTGACCGACTCCAGCGACCTCTCGTCCGGCGCGCCCCACGGAACCTCCGGCGCGTCCAAGGGAACCTCCGGCGCGTCCCAGGGAACCTCCGGCGCCCGCGTGATCCTGCTCACCGGCCCCTCCGGATCCGGCAAGACCCGCCTCGCGGCCCGCACGGACCTGCCCGTGCTACGGCTCGACGACTTCTACAAGGAGGGCGACGACCCCACGCTCCCCCTGGTCGGGAGCGCCGTCGACTGGGACTCGCCCCGCTCCTGGGACGGCGAGGCGGCGGTGCGCGCGATAACCGGCCTGTGCCGCGAGGGCCGCACGACGGCGCCGCTCTACGACATCTCCGCGAGCGCCCGCGTGGGCCACGAGCACATCCGCCTGGACGGCGCCCCGCTCTTCATCGCGGAGGGCATCTTCGCCGCCGACATCACCGCGCGCTGCGCGGCACTCGGCCTGCTGGCCGACGCGATCTGCCTGCGCGGCAACCCCCTGACGACCTTCCGCCGCCGCCTTCTGCGCGACATCCGCGAGGCCCGCAAGCCCCTCCCGACCCTCCTGCGCCGAGGCTGGCGCCTGATGCGGGCCGAGTCGACCATCGTCACCCGTCACCAGTCCCTGGGCGCCACCCCCTGCACCCGCGACGAGGCCCTGGGCCGCGTAACCCGCCTGCGACAGGGCTCAGGCCAGCGGTTGCTCGCCTGACGCCGGGCACATCAGCCGCCGCTCGGCCACAAGGCGCTCGGGCACGAAACGCGGCCACAAGGCGAGGCGCTCGGGCACAAAAAATGAGAGCGGCCCAGCTAGACCCCCCGGCCAGCTGGAACCGCTCTCGTCCCCGTTTTCCCTGTTTCCCCTTTTTTCTCTTTTCCCCGTTTCCCCCGGGAAGATCCCTGTGTCCCCATGGATCCCCTTGAGGGCTTTCCCCCGTCCCCGGCTCGCGCCGGGGCGTTCTTGGTGGCCGCTCAGGCGACCAGTTCGTCGAAGGACTCGTCCTGGTCGCGGCCGAAGCTGAGGACCTCGTCGTCGCGCAGGCGGCGCAGCGAGCGCCAGATGCTGCTCTTCACCGTGCCGACGCTGATGTCCAGTATTTCCGCGATCTCCGGGTCCGTGCGGCCCTCGTAGTAGCGCAGCACCAGCATCGTGCGCTGGAGTTCGGGCAGCCGGGCGAGGGCCTGCCACAGCACGGTACGCAGTTCGGTGCCGCGCATCGCGTCCTGCTCGCCCACCGTCTCCGGCAGTTCCTCCGTCGGGTACTCGTTGAGCTTCCGGCGGCGCCACGCGCTGATGTGCAGGTTCGTCATGGTGCGGCGCAGGTAGCCGCCGACGGCGGCCTTGTCGCTGATCCTGTCCCAGGCCCGGTACGTGGAGAAGAGCGCGCTCTGGAGCAGGTCTTCGGCCTCGAACCGGTCACCGGTCAGGTGGTAGGCGGTGGCGTACAGGGAGGCGCGGCGCTCTCGCACGTAGGCGGTGAACGCCGCTTCGGCGTCCCCCTCCGAAGTGCCGTCGTGCCGCTCCCCTGTGACCTCCCTGTACTCGCCGTTCCCCCGCTGTTCCCCCCGGGAGTCCCCCTCGCTCCCGTTCTCCCCCGTCTTCCCCCCGAAGGCCTCCCCCCGAAGGCCCTCGACCGCGCTCCCGATAACGGGACGCGGACGCATACGCCCGGTGCCACGAGCACACCCCCGGCCGCCTCCGAGCTCCCGGCTCCGCTCGAAGAGGGAGGTGCCGCCTTCGGCACCGGGCCTCTCGGCAGGCCGGTTCTGGGAAGCGGGAACCGAAGGGACGTGCAGGCGCGTGTGAATAACTGCGCTGGTTGTGGTGCTGTGCAGTGTGTTCATCTCGCGCCCCCTCGGAGCCAGCCCGGTCGCTTGCTTGTGTCGTAAACCCTGCCGGTCCGATTTCATGGCGAGGTCCCCCGTCTGTCACAGCGGTGTCACAAGGGGCGGGGCGACACAGGATGCCCAGCCCAGAGGGGGTGTCGGTACCCGACGGAGACCGCCGGTCGAAGTAAGGGGCTTCCATGGGCCAGAATGGCGCGTGTGTCTTTCCTGTTGCTGATCGAGGACGATGACGCTGTCCGTACCGCCCTGGAGATGGGTCTGACCCGTCAGGGCCACCGCGTGGTGACCGCCGCGACCGGCGAGGACGGCCTCAAGCTGCTGCGCGAACAACGCCCCGACCTGATCGTTCTGGACGTCATGCTGCCGGGGATCGACGGCTTCGAGGTGTGCCGGCGCATCCGCCGCACCGACCAGCTGCCGATCATCCTGCTGACGGCGCGCAGCGACGACATCGACGTCGTGGTGGGCCTGGAGTCCGGCGCCGACGACTACGTCGTCAAGCCGGTGCAGGGCCGCGTGCTCGACGCCCGTATCCGCGCGGTGATGCGGCGCGGCGAGCGTGAGTCCAACGACGCGGCCACGTTCGGCTCGCTGGTGATCGACCGCTCCGCGATGACGGTCACCAAGAACGGCGAGGATCTGCAACTGACCCCCACCGAGCTGCGCCTGCTGCTGGAGCTGAGCAGGCGGCCGGGACAGGCGCTGTCCCGGCAGCAGTTGCTGCGGCTGGTGTGGGAGCACGACTACCTCGGGGACTCCCGGCTGGTGGACGCGTGTGTGCAGCGGCTGCGCGCCAAGGTCGAGGACATCCCCTCCTCCCCCACCCTGATCCGCACCGTGCGCGGCGTCGGCTACCGGCTGGACGCGCCACAGTGACCGCGGAAGCGGTGACCGACGAAGCCATGACCGCGAGAGCGCCCGGAAGCGGCCTGGCGGACGGGATCCGGGAGTGACACAGTCCCCCTCTCTCGGGGAGCGCGTACGCGCACGCCTCGCCGGGATGCTGCCGACACTGCGGCTGCGACTGGTCGTCGTCTTCGCCCTGGTGGCGCTCACCGCCGCCGTCTCCGCCTCCGGCATCGCCTACTGGCTCAACCGCGACGCCGTGCTCACCCGCGCGCAGAACGCCGCGCTCAACGACTTCCGCAAGGCCATGGAGGACAACGCGGGCAACCTCCCGCGCAAGGTGGAGTGCCAGCAGCTGCGCGAGGCGGCGGGCAAGATGGCCCGCAGCTCGCAGAACTACCAGGTGCTGCTCATCGGCAAGACCCCCGACGACGGGCCCTGCGCCGCGGCCTCCAACGAGGACGACTTCACCCTCAGCGACGTCCCGGGCCGGCTGCGCACCGCCGTGGGGAAGAAGCGGGCCGTCGACAAGGCGAATTCGTACCCGTACCACCTGTACTGGCAGCGCGTCACGATCAACGGCGACCCCTATCTCGTCGGCGGCGCCAAGGTCATAGGCGAGGGCCCGACGCCCAGCGGGTACATGCTCAAGTCGCTGGCGCCCGAGCGGGACGACCTCAACTCGCTGGCCTGGTCGCTGGGGATCGCCACCGCGCTGGCGCTGATCGGCGCGATGCTGCTGGCCCAGGCAGCCGCGACCACCGTGCTGCGCCCCGTACGGCGCCTGGGCGAGGCCGCCCGCAGGCTGGGCGAGGGGAAGCTGGATACCCGGCTGCGGGTCTCGGGCACCGACGAACTGGCCGAGCTGTCACGGACGTTCAACGGCGCCGCCGAGTCGCTGGAGCACCGGGTGGCCGAGCTGAGCGCGCGCGAGGCGTCCAGCAGGCGCTTCGTCGCCGACATGTCGCACGAGCTGCGCACGCCGATGACGGCGATCTCCGCGGTGACGGAGGTCCTGGAGGAGGAGCAGGACAACCTCGACCCGATGATCGCGCCCGCCGTGCAGCTGGTCGTCAGCGAGACGCGGCGGCTGAACGACCTGGTGGAGAACCTGATGGAGGTGACCCGCTTCGACGCGGGCACCGCCAAGCTCGTGCTGGACGACGTGGACGTCGCCGACCAGGTGACCGCCTGCATCGACGCGCGGGCCTGGCTGGACGCGGTCGAGCTGGACGCGGACCGGGGCATCATGGCCCGCCTGGACCCGCGGCGCCTCGACGTCATCCTCGCGAACCTGATCGGCAACGCGCTCAAGCACGGCGGCTCGCCCGTGCGCGTCTCGGTCCGCACCGAGAAGCCGGCCGGCGGGGACGGCGGGGACGACCTGGTCATCGAGGTCGCCGACCAGGGGCCCGGCATCCCCGAGGACGTCCTGCCGCACGTCTTCGACCGCTTCTACAAGGCCAGCGCCTCCCGGCCGCGCTCCGAGGGCAGCGGCCTGGGCCTGTCGATCGCGATGGAGAACGCCCACATCCACGGCGGCGAGATCACCGCGCGCAACGCGACGGGCCCCGAGGGCGGCGCGGTCTTCACCCTGCGACTGCCCCGGGACTCGCGCCGGGTCGCCGAGGAGCGCGAGAACGGCGACGAGCCCGCCGGGCCCCGCGGCGAGCACGACTTCCCGCACGACGAGGACCAGCACGACGAGCACCAGCACGGGAACGGCGGCGAGAACATGGGCCGGGACAGCGGAGGCGGCCGATGAGCCGTCCGACGGCGGGGACGGCGCGCGGGCGCCGCGCCCCACTGGCCCTCGCGTGCGCGGCGCTGGGCCTGGTCAGCGTCTCCCTCCTCAGCGGCTGCGGCATCCGCGCCACCTCCGTACCCGTCGACGCGGGCGCGGCACCCTCGCAGGTGGGCTGTGTGCTGCCGGACGGGCGTGAGAGCCCGGAGGCCGGCGACGGTGTCTCGGTCGTCCGCGTCTACCTCGTGTGCGGCTCGCGCGTGGCGCCGGTGGAGCGGGAGGTGCGGATGCCGGGCGGGCGCTCCTCGGCCGAGCGGCTGCCGGTCGCCCGCAAGCTGCTGGAGGAGCTGAAGCACCAGCCGCACGCCATGGAGGAATCGGCGGGCTTCGAGACGGCCGTCCCCGAAGGTCTGACGATCAGCGCGGCCGGGCGCGACGACCCGGACGAGGCGCTGCGGCTGAGCACGCCCCTGGATGAGCTGCCGTCCTTCGCGCTGGCCCAGATCGTGTGCACGTTCGCGGACACCGCGGCGGCCGACGCCGACAACGGGGTCGTCATCGGCGGTCCCGGCGAGGACGGGGACCAGGGCGGGGAGGACGGCGACGGCGGCAAGGGCGACGGGAAAGATCCCGGGGGCTCCTCCGTGCCGCTCCAGCGCTTCGAGTGCGGCACCGCGCTGCGCAACAGCCCGGAGGCCGCCGAATCGGCTGGAACACGTGTGTGACACAGCCCTTACCCGCTGAGGACACCGCCCCGGAACCAGGGCGGAAGGCGGGTGCGTCTTCAGTGACGTGCAGCGCCTTGGCTACGGCGGCCCGACGGCCGCCCCCCGAATCCGCGTGGCGGGACTCGTCCTGCTGGCCGCGCACCTGTGCCTCGTCGGATGGCTGACGCTGCGCCCTCTGTCCGTGCCCTGGGTCGCGCCGTCCAACCTGCATCCGCTGGCGACGATCCGCACCGACCTGGCGAGCGGGCCGCGTACCGCCTTGGAGGGGATAGGCGGCGGACTGCTGCTGCTGGCGCCCTTCGGGGTGCTGCTGCCGCTGGCGACGGGGCGATTGCACCGTCCGCTGCCCGGCACCGTGGCGCGCACGGTCTTCGCGGGGACGATGGTGTCGGCCGCGATCACGCTGGTGCAGACGGGCGTGCCGGGGCAGGTCGTCAATGTGGACTCGGTGCTGCTGAACACCGCCGGCGTGACGCTCTCCGCCGGGCTGGTCTTCCCGCTGCTGCGCCGCTGGCTGCGCGAGCGGGACGGGGGCGTCGGGGGGTACGGCGGCTTCCGGGAGCTGCGCGGCCCGCACCGCGCCGTATCGTCGGGGACCCCGGGCTCCGACGGTGCTCCGGGCTCGTCGGGGGCCTCTGAGGCGGCGCGAGCCCACAGGACGCGGGCCCGCCTGCGGGATGAGGGCGCTCAGGGTCCTACCCCGAGAGCGACCAGGGTCGGAATGGCACCTTAGCTCGACGCATATGGGCACAGGTCGGACTTACTGTCGAAGGCAGAAGGGCACAACCGGACGCGAACGACCGATGCCGACCGACGCCGCGAAGGAGTCGCTGCCATGACCGCACTTGTCCGCCCCCGAGAAGGCCGCATGATCGGCGGTGTGTGCGCCGGTCTGGCCCACCGCTTCGGCACCACGCCCACCACGATGCGCGTGATCTTCCTGGCCTCGTGCCTGCTGCCCGGGCCGCAGTTCCTGCTCTACCTGGCGCTGTGGATCCTGCTGCCGGATGAGGACCGCAAGACCGCGTGGTGACCGAGACCGGGACATACAGCGGCGGGCGCCCCCCTTCGAGGGGAGCGCCCGCCGTCGTGTACCTGGAGGTCCGGGAGGGCCCTGGGGTTCCTGGAGGTCCTGGGGGTCCTGGGGGTCCTGGGGGTCCTGGAGGGCTGGGGCTCAGCCGCCCAGCGGCAGACCCTTGGTGACCGGGAGGCCGCCGATCATGCCGCCGCCGGGGGCCTTGTTCTTCTCCTTGGCGGCGGCGGTCAGCGACTCGTTCAGCGACGTCGGGGAGCCGGTCAGGGCGCCGGAGACGGCCTTGTGGGTGGAGGCCAGCGTCTGGGAGGTGCCACCGGGCAGGCCCTGGGTGGCCTCACCCACCGGGAGCTTCGCGACGGTGCCGGTGGCGGTCTCGGTGACCGGACCCACCAGCGCGTCGACGGGGGCCGCGGAGGCGGCACCGGCGCCGGCGACAACGGCGACGGCGCTGATCGCGGCGGCGCCCAGGGTCTTCTTGGCTACCTGCTTCATGTCTGGCTACGTCCTCGTGATGGGGGCTTGAGCGGCCCGGCGAACGTAGCCAGGAAGCCGGAGCAGTGGCAAACACGCCGCCGCGGCCGGGAGTCGGCACTTCGCCACTGCTTCCCGGCCGCGTTCACCCACTCTTACGGCGGCACGCGCTCAGGGCCGAGCCGCTGGTCACCGGGGGTCAGAGCGCGGAATTCCCGAACAGCCATTCGGATTTCAGCGCGGCGTATCCGGGCTTGATGACCTCGTTGATCATGGCGAGACGTTCATCGAAAGGAATGAACGCGGACTTCATCGCATTGACCGTGAACCACTGCATGTCATCGAGCGTGTAGTGGAACGTCCGCACAAGCTGTTCGAACTCGTAGCTCATGCTGGTGCCGCTCATGAGGCGGTTGTCGGTGTTGACCGTCGCCCGGAAGTGCAGCCTGCGCAGCAGCCCGATGGGGTGCTCGGCGTAGGAGGGGGCCGCGCCCGTCTGGAGGTTGGAGGAGGGGCACAGCTCCAGCGGGATGCGCTTGTCGCGCACGTAGGCGGCCAGGCGGCCCAGCTTGACCGAGCCGTCGTCGGCGACCTGGATGTCGTCGATGATGCGCACCCCGTGGCCGAGCCGGTCGGCGCCGCACCACTGGAGGGCCTGCCAGATGGAGGGCAGCCCGAACGCCTCCCCCGCGTGGATGGTGAAGTGGTTGTTCTCCCGCTTGAGGTACTCGAACGCGTCCAGGTGACGGGTGGGCGGGTGGCCCGCCTCGGCACCGGCGATGTCGAAGCCGACGACGCCCAGGTCGCGGTAGCGGTTGGCCAGTTCGGCGATCTCCAGCGCGCGGGCCGCGTGCCGCATGGCGGTCAGCAGCGCGCCGACGCGGATGCGCCGTCCGGCGGCGCGGGCGCGGCGCTCGCCCTCGCGGAAGCCCTCGTCGACGGCCTCGACGACCTCCTCCAGGCTGAGGCCGCCGCGCAGGTGCTGCTCGGGGGCGTAGCGGACCTCGGCGTAGACGACGCCGTCGGCGGCCAGGTCCTCGGCGCACTCGGCGGCGACGCGGACGAGGGCCTCGCGGGTCTGCATCACGCCGACTGTGTGCGTGAAGGTCTCCAGATAGCGCTCCAGCGAACCTGAGTCCGCCGACTCGCGGAACCAGGTCTCCAGACGCTCGGCCCCGGTCTCGGGCAGGCCCTCGTACCCGGTCTCCCGGGCCAGTTCGACGATGGTGGCGGGGCGGAGGCCGCCGTCGAGATGATCGTGGAGCAGCACCTTGGGCGAACGGCTGATCTGCTCCTGGCTGGGGACGGTGCTCAGAGAATCGCTTACCATCACGGCACTCTAGCTCCTACGCGCGTAGATCGCATGTGTTTCCCCAACTCCCGCCGGTATGCACCCACTTGGGAGCGCCCGCGTGGCGCCCCCTGCGGCGGGGCTTCGATACGGAACGGCGGGGCTTCGATACGGAATGGTGATCGCACAGCCGTGCCCTCGCGCGCGGGCCGTGCCATCGTTCTGCCATGGCTCAGCGAGCGTTGCCCGAGAGGGAAGCACGACTGGGGCGGCCGAGGGGGGCCGTGGACACGGCGCCGCACGCGGTCGTCCTGGTGCTGCCCGGCGGCGGGTCCGCCGGCGGAGTACGGGGCGGCTCCGCGCTGTCCGCCGTCGCTGCCGTGGGACTGGCACGCCGGCTGGCCCGCGTGGCACGTGGGGCGGACGGCACCGGCGGGAGCGGGGGCCGCAGCGGCAGGAGCGCGGGCCGCTCCGGCAGCGGCACCGCGCGCCGCGCGGGAGACGTGCACGGACCGGCCGGAGCGCCGGGGCCCGCCGTGCCGGCCCTGGTCACCCATGTCGTCCACTACCGCCACCAGGGCCGGCACGGCGCGGCGGCGCAGCACGCGCGCGACGCGGAGTGGGCGGCGGACGAAGTGGTGCGCCGCTACGGCGATGTGCCCGTCGCGCTGGTCGGCACCGACGTCGGCGGGCGGGCCGCGCTGCGCGCCGCCGGGCACCCGGCGATCGCCGCCGTGCTGGCGCTGGGGCCGCTGCTGGACGGGGACGAGGAGGAGCCCGTACGGCAGTTGCTGGGGCGTCATGTGCTGCTCGTCCACGGCACGGACGACGCCCGGGCCGACCCGGAGCTGTCGTTACGCTTCGCGGAGCGGGCGAAGAAGGTGAACGCGGACGTGTGCCGCTTCGAGGTGCACACGGACGGGCACGGGCTGCGCCAGCACGCCGCCGAAGTCGGCGCGCTGGCCCAGGACTTCGTACTCGGCACGCTGTGCGGTCACGACTTCAGCCGTCCGGTGGCCGACGCGCTGGCCGCTCCCCCGCCGCTGGGCCTGCGGATGCCGCTGGCCACCGGTTTCGGCAGGACGCTGGATCGCTGAGGGAAGCGGGGGCCGGTACGCCGCGCGCCGGGCGCCGTCCGGGCGTGCGTCAGGTGCGCGCGCCGGTCAGCGCCGCCACCAGGGCCTCGGGGGTGTCCGAGTGCAGGTGCAGCGTCCGGATCCGGGCCTCGGCGCCCAGGGGGCGGACGAAGGTGACCGGTTCGCTCAGGTGGACGGTGACCGAGGTGTGCCCGGCCACCGGCAGGGTCAGCGTGTCCTCGGTTACGTCCACCATCCCCGCGTCCGGATAGCGGCGTACGGCGTGCGCGGAGGCCACCAGTCCGGCGGGGACACGCAGGTCGGCCAGCGCCGCGTAGCGCACCCGCAGCGAGCCGTCGGCGCCCACCAGGTGCGGGCGGACCACGGAGGCGGCGTGGAGGCCGATGACGAAGACGACGCCGTAGACATCCAGCACCAGCGTGGGCATGTGCACCATCGGCCAGGGGGCCAGCAGCACCGACAGGGCCACCGTCTCGACCACGGTGATGAAGCCGAACAGCAGCATGGTGGACGCCTGCGCCGCGGCGTAGGGCGCCGTCAGGTCGCCGGGGCGCACCCCGGAGCGGCGCCGGGCGAGCCACATGGCGATGCTGGTCAGGCACCGTATCTCGTGCAGGGCCAGCCGCCGGAGCACGCGTACGGCGCGGGGAAAGGGCATCCTCATCGTCGTTCCTCCCGGTTGGGTGCCAGGGCGCGGGCCCGCTCGGTGAGCAGGGCGATTCCTCGGCGTACGGCTTCGGCCTGCGCGGGTGCCAGGTCGGCGTAGAGGGCCTGCGCGAACACCTCGGGCATGGGCCCTTCGGGGGCTTCGGGGGCTTCGGGGGCCGTGGTGGACAGGTGCCGGACCGACTCGTCCGGCACGCACGCGACCACCGCGTGCGCGGCGGGCTCCACGCGCGGGTCGTCGGCCGCGGCCTCGGCCAGCTCTTCCAGAAGCGCGTAGGCGTGCCGGGCGCGCTCGGCCCCCGCCTCGTCGGCGGTCACGGCGCCCGCCATGGCCACCACGCTCTCGCGGGCGCCGGGCCCCGTCGAGGTCTCCAGGAGCGCGAGGACCTCGCGGTCCTTGGCGGCGATGGCGGGCTCGGGCCCCCTCTCGTCTCCGGCCCCGGCCGCGCGGGCGAACAGGCCGGTCAGCTCGGTCGAGAGCGGGGCGTCGGAGGGGAGGGTGCCGTCCTCCGCCTGGCGCAGCAGCTCGGCCAGGCGCAGGCGGCGGGCGCTGATCTCCTCCTCCTGACGGCGCAGCTCGGCGTCCAGCTCGCCGAGGACCTCGCGCAGTTCGGTGCCGGTCTCATCGGCGAGGACGTCGCGCACCTCGTCCAGGCCGAGTCCGAGCGCGGTCAGGCGCCGTACCCGGGCCAGCCGTACGGCGTCGCGCAGCCCGTACTCGCGGTAGCCGTTGGGGCGGCGCGGGGGTTCGGGCAGCAGGCCCTCGTGGTGGTAGTGGCGCACGGCGCGGGGTGTGACCCCGACCAGTGCGGCGAGTTCTCCGATCCGCATGCCCTCAGTAGAAACGTTGCCGTCGCGTCAAGGTCAACGGCCCGAGGGTGCCGTGGGCTCAGGCGCGTACCGCCGTGGGCTCAGGCGCGTACCGCCGTGTGCACCGTCGTCGCCGTCAGGAAGAAGACGTCGGCGCGGCGGGCCAGCCCCTCGGGCGAACCGTCGTCCAAGAGCGCGTCGAGGGTCTCCAGGTCCTCGGCCGGCAGCCCGTCGGCGAGATTCTCGCGGACCCGCTCCACCCGGCCGCGCACATGGGCGCGGGCGGCCGGGTCCAGGGGCGCCGGCAGGTCGGTGAGGAAGGTGCGGCTGCCGGTGGGGGCGAGCCCGGCGCCGGCGAGCAGCGCGGGCCAGTCCTCCACGGTGCGGGTGTGGCCGGGGAGTTCGGCGCGCATGGTGGCGAACCACTCCTCCTGGGCCGCGTCCATCCGGGCCTGGAGCCCCGGGCGGCCCATGCCGATGTCGCGGGGCAGGAAGCGCGCCGGGAGGCCGCCCTCGCGTACGGCCAGCACGCCGCCGGGACGCAGCGCGGCGGCGAAGGTCTCCAGCGCGCCGCCCTGGTCGCCGAGGTGGTGGACGACGTTGCTGGTCCAGATCAGTTCGGCGGTGCCCAGATCCGGCAGGTCCTCGGGCAGCTCGGCCTGACGTACGGTCACGCGGTCGGCAAGGCCCTCGCGCCCGGCGCGGGCGCGGGCCCGCTCCAGGAGCCCCGGCGCGCCGTCCACGGCGACGGTCTCGGCGCCCGGGAAGGCGTGGGCGAGCGCGGTGGTGGTGACGCCGGGGCCGCTGCCCAGGTCGAGGATGCGGGTGACCTCGTGGCGCCCCGCCAGGTCGTGCAGCCAGGCGGCGGCCTCCTCGAGGAACGGCATGCTCAGCTCGGCCTCGCGCTCCAGGTGCGCGGCGAGCGCCTCCCAGTCCGGCTCGGCGGACGCTCCAGCGGCACCGGCAGCGGTACCGGTACTGGCGCCGTGGGAGTGGGCGTGACCGTGGGAGTGGGAGTGGCGGGTCATGTGTCCTCCATTGCGGTGGGCGTGGGATGTGCGGGCTCGGCGCGCAGGAGCTGGCCCCTGCGGCTGAGCAGGAACTTCTTGAACGCCGCGACCGGCGGGGTGTCCGGGCGGCCCGCCTGCCAGGCGAGTCCGATCTCGCGGACGGCGCGCGGCGCGGTGACGGTCAGCTCGCGCACCCCCCGCCGGGGGAAGACCGGCGGCGGCAGCAGCGCGACGCCCAGCCCGGCGGCGACCAGGCCGCGGATGGTCTCGGCCTCCTCGCCCTCGAAGGCGATACGGGGTGTGAACCCGGCCTCGGCGCACAGCGTTTCGAGCATTCTGCGCATGCCGTAGCCGGGCTCCAGCGTCACGAAGGACTCCTCGGCGGCCTCGGCCAGCCGGACCCGTTTGCGGCCGGCGAGGCGGTGATCGTCGGGGACGACCAGCCGCAGCCGCTGCTCGTCCAGGCGCCGCGCCACCAGGTCGGGCGCGTCGGGCACCGGAGAGGTCAGACACAGGTCCAGCTCGCCGGCGCGGAGGCGCTCCAGCATGGCGTCGCCGTAGTTCTGCACCAGCGCGAAGCGGACGCGCGGGTGGTCGGCGCGGAAGGCGCGCAACAGTCCGGGCACCGTCTCCCAGCCGAGGGTGTGCAGGAAGCCGAAGGCGACCTTGCCGGTGGCGGGGTCGGCGTCGGAGCGTACGGCCTCGGCCGCCTGCTCGACGGCGGCCAGGGCGCGTTCGGCCGAGGCGAGGAAGGTGCGGCCCGCCGGGGTGAGGGAGAGGGCGCGGCCGTGCCGGGTGAACAGGGCGACACCCAGGTCCTCCTCCAGCCGGGCCAGGGCGCGGCTGAGGGAGGACTGCGGAATGCCCAGCTCGTGCGCGGCGCGGGTGACGTGCTCGTGCCGGGCGACCGCGGCGAACTGCGCCAGCCGGGGGGTGAGGCTCAGCGCGAGGGGACCGCCGGACGGGGGCGGGCCGGAGCCGGGCGCGGGTGTGACAGAGATGTCTTTGCCGTTTCGAGACGGTGACATGGGGCGCCCCTAGCTGCGGTGATGCACTGACGCATCGATTCTGGCACTTCTATGCATTGGACGGATGAAACTGGCCGCCGTACGTTCAAGTCATGCCTGCTCTTGATACCAAGGCGTCCACCGAACCCGTGGACGCCTCACCTGTCGAGCCTGTCGAGCCCGCCTCCGAGGCGACGAAGACCGACCCCGACGCGACGAAGCTGAGCCCCGGCGACCCCGGGCACGGGCGGATGCGGCTGGCGCTGTTCGCCGCCGGCCTGTCGACCTTCGCGCTCCTGTACTCCACCCAGGCCCTGCTTCCGGAGATCTCCCACGCGCTGCACGCCGCGCCCGCCCAGGCGAGCTGGACCGTCTCCGGAGCGACCGTCGGCCTGGCCGTCGCGGTGCTGCCGCTGGCGGCGCTGTCCGAACGCTTCGGGCGGCGCCGGATGCTGACGGTGTCCATGGCGGTCGCCGTGGCCCTCGCGGTGATCATCCCGTTCGCGCCCGACCTCTCGACGCTGATCGCGCTGCGTACCCTCCAGGGCGCGGCCGTGGCGGGGGTGCCGGCGTCCGCGATGGCGTTCTTGTCCGACGAGGTGCGCGCCAAGCACCTGGTGGGCGCCGTCGGGCTGTTCGTGGCGGGCAACAGCGTCGGCGGGATGAGCGGGCGGATCCTGACCGGCTGGGTCACCGAAGCGTGGGGCTGGCGCGCCGGGCTCGGTGCCGTGGCCCTCACCTCGCTGCTGTGCGCCGTCGCCTTCGTGCTGCTGGTGCCCCCGGCCCGGCACTTCACGCCGGTGCCGCTGCACCCCCGGCGGGTGGCGGCGACCGTACGCGCGCACCTGGGCAATCCGCTGCTGCTGCGGCTGTACGCGATCGGGCTGCTGTTCATGACCGTGTTCGGCGCGGTCTACACCGTCATCGGATACCGGCTGGTCGACGAGCCGTTCGGGCTCTCCCAGGGGCTCGTGGGCTCGATCTTCGTCACCTACCTCGTCGGCACCTTCGCCTCGGCGACCGCGGGGCGGCTCAACGCGCGGCTCGGCCGCCGCGGCACGCTCTACCTGGGCATCGGCACCGTCTCCACCGGCCTGCTGGTGAGCCTCGCCGACAACCTGGCCGCGATCGTGGTGGGCCTCGTGCTGATCACCGCGGGCTTCTTCGCGGGACACGCGGTGGCCTCCGGCTCGGTGAGCCACACCGCCACCCACGGCGCCGCGCAGGCATCGGCGCTCTACCAGATGTCCTACTACGCGGGCAGTTCCGTGGGCGGCGCGCTGGGAGCCGCCGCGTTCGCCTCCGGCGGCTGGCCGGCGATGGTGGCCCTCGCGCTGGGGTCCATGGTCCTGGCGGCGGGCATCACGCTGTACGCCACCAGGCGTGCCGCGGTGCTGGCCCGCGCCGCCTGAACCCCACCGCCCTCCGGGCGGCAGCCACTCGACCTGACGGTCATCGCGCCTCCTCCCCCTGATCATCCTCGTCGTCCTCGGGCTGTGGCCCTACCGCAACAGGGTCACTGGCAGAGACGCGGTTTTCGTGAGGTGCCCTGTTCGCGTTCAGCCCCAGTCGCAGGAGTAGCCGTAGTGACGTGTGCCGACCGGGTGGCCCGCTCTGCTGAACGAGTCGCCCGGCGAGCAGCACGGCGGCGAGTCGATCGTCGGGGCGGATACGCAGGGCGGCACGGAGCCACGGTTCCTCCGGCCACGTCAGGAGGAAATCGGGGTCCACGAGATGCTCCGGGGAATCGCTCCTGAGCATGCACGACAGCCGCCCCAGTTCACGCGCGGCATCAGGATCCCCGGCAGTAGCCGCAACTCGCAGCCTCTCTTTCGTCTCCTCGGTGATTGCCATGGCACGGGAGGCTACATGCCACAAAGGAGGTCCGATATTGGGTGCCGGAGGGGGCGCCTGCCTGCGGTTTGGGCTGGGCTGAGGCGCGTCGTCCCCCTTCTCCTCAAACCGGGGACGACCGCACACAGGGAAGGCAGTGGACGAGGCAGCAGACCTGACACAGCACCCGGCCATCGCTCCTGTTGCGGCGGCAGATCACCAAGCGGTGGCAGGTCTCGTGCCCAGCTTCGACCAGCAGGTCCAAGACTCTGACCTGCACAGCCGGACAATGAGGAGAGGACGATGTCAAGCCGCGCCAGCGCCGTCACCCGACCCCGAAAAAGTCATCACCGCCTGAACCGGTGACGACTTTTCCATCCACCACCTCCGGCAGCGCGGCCCGGCGCTCCACGATTCCGGGCCCGCCGGAGAGGGCTCGATTTTCCGTTGCGCGCACACCCCTGCCCTCGCCCTCTCGTTGTGCTCGCAGACGTCGCTCATCGAGCGGTTGAGCGGTAGGTGCGATCGGGAGCTGGTTGGCATGGGAAGGTTCGGCAGCGCAGAGGGTCTGCCGTTGACAGCGGCACAGTCGGGAATGTGGTTCGCCCAGGAACTCGACCCGGACAACACCTGCTTCCGGGCCGCCGAGGTGGTCGAGATCCGGGGCCCGGTCGATGTGGGCCTGCTGGAGCGGGCGTTGAGGCAGGCGGTCGCCGAAACGGACGCGTTCCGCGTGCGGTTCGTCACCGACGAGGAGGAGCGCGTACGGCAGGTGGTCGAGCCGTACGAGGACTGGCCGCTGCCCGTGCTGGACCTGCGGGGCGAGCGCGATCCCCAGGAGGCCGCGCTGGCGTGGATGTGGGCGGACCACGAGCAGCCGGTGGACCTGCGCCGTTCACGGGTGTTCTCGTTCGCCGTGCTGCGTACGGCCGACGCGTGCTTCCAGCTCTACATGAGCGCCCACCACATCCTCATCGACGGCTACAGCATGGCCCTGTTCTTCCCGCGCTTCGCCGAGATCTACACCGCGCTGGAGGCGGGCGCCCCCGTACCCGCGAGCCGGCTCGCCCCGCTGGAGCAGGCACTGGCCGACGACGCGGACTACCACCGCTCCCCCAAGCTGGAGCGGGATCGCGCCTACTGGGCGGCGGAGCTGGCCGACTGGGCGTCCCCCTCGAACAGCTCGCAGCACTGGCTCAAGCCGGGCCGCGCCTTCGTACGCGAGAGCGGGCACCTGGACGCGGAGGCGGCCCGGGGCCTGCGGGAGCTGGCACGCGGCGCCCGGACGAGCCTGCCGTGCGCGGCGATGGCGGCACTGGCGCTGTACGTCCACCGGTTCGGCGACCAGGACCGGGACGACGTGGCGCTGGATGTGACCGTCAACGGGCGCAGCGCCGCCAGCCGCGACGTGCCGTGCATGCTGGCCAACGTGCTGCCGCTGCGCGTGACCACCTCGTCCCAGGACACGGTGGACGCGCTGTTGCGGCGCACCGCCGAGCGGGCCAAGGGGCTGGTGCGGCACCAGCGTTACCCGTTCTGGTACCTGGCGCGGGAGCTGCGGCTCGGGCGGCGGCCGGCGGGCGGCATGGACGGCTGGGGCATCAACGTGATGACCCACGACCCGCAGATCAGCTTCGGCCGCCACCCCGCCGTGCTGCGCAACCTGTCCAACGGGCCCGTCTCCGGCATGAGCGTCAACGTCTACGACCGGCCCTCGGACGGGTCCTTGCGCATCGACTTCCAGGCCGACCCCACGGCCTACCCGCCCGAGGAGATCGCCGGGCATCTGCGCCGCTTCCTGGCCCTGCTGCGCACCCTGGCCACCGCAGGACCCGCCCTGCGCCTGGGCGACATCGACCTGCTGGAGCCCGCCGAGCGCGCCCGGGTGCTGGACTGGGGCCGCGGCGAGGAGCCCGGGGTGCCCGACGTGGCGCTGCACACCGCCTTCGAGGAGCAGGCGCGCGGGGCCCCCGGGGAGACGGCGCTGGTGTGCGGGCGGGAGAGGCTGACGCGCGGGGAACTGAACGCGCGCGCGAACCGGCTGGCGCATCTGCTGCTGGTGCGCGGCGCCGGGCCGGGGACGACCGTCGCGGTGGCCCTGCCCCGCACGGCGGGCTACGCCGTCGCGCTGCTGGCGGTGCTCAAGAGCGGGGCCGCCTGTCTGCCTCTGGACGCCGACCACCCGGCCGAGCGCACCCGGATGATGCTGGAGGACGCCCGGCCGCTGTTCGCGCTGGCGACCACGCGCACGGCGGAGCTGCTGCCCGGCGGTTGCGTCCCGGTGCTGGTCACCGACGCGGCGCGGACAGCGACCGAACTGGCCGGCCTGCCCGCCACCGACCCCGGCGACCCCGGTGATTCCGGTGATTCCGGTAAATCCGGTGAATCCGGTGAATCCGGTGAATCCGTCAGGGCGGACGAGGCGGGCGGAGTGCGGGTGCCGGGCGGGACGCCGGTGCGCCCCGCGCTGCCCGGGGACACCGCCTACCTCGCCTTCACCTCCGGCACCACGGGCCGCCCCAAGGGCGTCGTGGTCGAGCACGGGCAGCTCACCCACCTCTTCCACGACCACGAGCGCACGCTCATCGCGCCCGCCGTGCGGGCCGCCGGGCACCGGCTGCGGGCCGCGCTGACCGCGTCGTTCTGCTTCGACACCTCCTGGGAGGGCTGGCTGTTCCTGGCCGCAGGGCAGGAGGTGCACCTGGTCGAGGACCCGGTACGGCACGATCCCGCCGCGCTCGTCGCCCTCGTCGAGGAGCACGGCATCGACTTCCTCGACGTGACGCCGACCGTCTTGAAACAGCTCATGTCCGCCGGGCTGTTCACCGAAGGACGGCACCACCCGGGCACGCTCATGGTCGGCGGCGAGGCGCTGGATCCCGCCTTGTGGGAGCGGCTGCGCCGGCTGCCGCGCACGGCCGTCCACAACTACTACGGTCCGACCGAGTGCACCGTCGACGCCGTGTGGTGCCGTCTGGACCAGCAGGGCGAAGCGCCCGTCATCGGCCGACCGGGCCAGCACGTGCGCGCCTATGTGCTGGACCGCTGTCTGCGCCCGGTACCGCCCGCCGTCACCGGCGAGCTGTACCTGGGCGGCGCTCAGGTCGCCCGGGGGTACCTGGGGCGGCCGGAGCTGACGGCGCGGGCCTTCCTGCCCGACCCGTTCGGGCCGCCCGGCGCGCGGATGTACCGCACCGGCGACCTGGCGCGCTGGACGGCGGGCGGACAGCTGGAGTACGTGGGCCGGGGCGACGGGCAGATCAAGTTGCGCGGGGTACGTATCGAGCCGCGCGAGGTGGAGACCGTGCTGGCCGAACATCCGCACATCGCCGAGGTCGCGGTGACGGCTCAACGGGCCGCCGGGACGGCGGTGTTCGGCGACGCGTCGGGCCTCGGCGACAGTGCGGGCACGGGCGGTGGGACCGGCTTCGGCGACCGTGCGGGCTTCGGTGACCGTGCGGGCTTCGCCGGGGTGGCGGGCTCCCGTGGTGCCGGGAGTCCGGGCACCGTGTCGGGGTCCAGGGCCGCTTCATGCAGGGGCGACGCGGGGCCCGGCGGCCCGGCGGACGAGGTCGGTGGCGCGCACGGCGCTGTTGCGCGCGGCGACGGCCCTGGTGCTGGCGCCGGTGCTGGTGCCGGCCCTGGTACGAATGGTCGTGACACGAACGATGAGGGTGGGGGCGTACGGCAGTTGGCGGCGCACTTCGTCCCCGCCGTCCCCGGGCCGCGCGACGGCGAGGACCCGCTGTCCGCCGGACCCGGCCGCCGCGGCGAGCGCCCGGCGCTCGACCCGGCGGAGCTGCGCTCCTGGGCCGCGGCCCGGCTGCCGTCGGCGATGGTGCCCAGCGTGTTCGTCGCCCACGAGTCGCTGCCGCTGACCCCGCAGGGCAAGCTCGACCGTGCCGCACTGCCCGCCCAGGCGGCGCCCGTACGGCAGCGGCCCTCACGGGCGGCCGAGGGGGAGCGTGAGCGCACGCTGTGCGCTCTGTTCGCCGAGGTGCTGGAGGTGGACGAGGTCGGCGTGGACGACGACTTCTTCGCCCTGGGCGGGCACTCGCTGCCCGCCACCCGGCTGCTGGCCCGTATCCGCTCCCGGACGGGCGCCGAGCTGTCGCTGAGCGCGCTCTACCAGGCGCCCACAGTCGACCGGTTGGCGCGGCTGCTCGATGAGACGGCGCCCCGCCCGGGGTCCGGGGGCGCCCGGGAGACCGGGGACGCCGGGGAGACCGGCGACGCCGGGCAGACCCGCGACGAGAAGGCCGGGCGTGACGCGGACGCCTACGGGATGCTGCTGCCGCTGCGCCCCGCCGGGGACGCGCCCCCGCTCTTCTGCGTACACCCCGCGGGCGGGCTGGGCTGGTGCTACGCCGCTTTGCCGCAGCACCTCCCCGACGATGTCCCCGTCTACGCCCTCCAGGCCCAGGGCCTGCGCCCGGGTGAACGCCCCGCCGCGACCTTCGCGGAGCTGATCGGCGAGTACGTCGCGCGCATCCGCTCCGTACAGGCCCACGGCCCCTACCGGCTGCTGGGCTGGTCGCTGGGCGGCGCGCTGGCCCACGCGATCGGGGCGCGGCTCCAGGCCGAGGGCGAGAAGATCTCCCTGCTCGCCCTGCTGGACGCGGCCCCCATCGACCCCGCCGAACGGACGGCGCCCCTGCGCGACCCGGCCACGGTGCGCCGCCTGGTGACCGAGGCGATCGGCCATCGCCCCCTGGAAGAACCGCAGTTGGCGGCGGTGACAGGGGTGCTGGAGCACTACTCGCGGCTGCTGCCCACATACGAGGAGTCCCTCTTCGACGGCGACGCCCTCTTCTACCGCGCGGCCCACAACGAGGTACCCCACGTCCCGTCCCCCCACATCTGGCACCGTCACCTCACGGGTGAGGTCACCGTCCACGACGTCCCCTGCACCCACGGCACCATGACGGAACCGGAAGCGATGGCGGCGATGACCCGGACCCTGCCGCTGCTGGACTGAACTGCGGGCGCGTCCCGCGTGGTAGTCAGAGCCCCGTCTCCCCGGGGGCGGGGGCCGACCAGAGGTGGCCGACCGCGTCAAGGACCAGTTGGCATACGGTGTCCGGCTCCGCCCCGGCCAACGGTTCGCGCGCGACGACCGTACGCATCAAGCCGATACCGAGCAGCCAGGCCATGGCCAGATCCGCGCGCAGGGCAGCGTCCTCGGTCCCGGAGAGCGAGGCCAGCGCGCTCTGGTACTCCTGGCCCAGCTCCAGCAGGGCCCCGGCCGCCTCGTCGCCCCGCCCTATGGAGCGCAGATACACCTCCAGGGTGCGGTCGGCGGCCCCGGAGGCGCTCTGGCTCAGCATCGAACGAAGGGCCGTCTCAAACAGCTGCTCGGGAGGTGTCGTCTGGAGACGTTCCAGGCCTCCCTGTGCGACGACCTCGGCGAGCAGCTTCTGCTTGGAGCCGAAGTACCGGAACAGCAGCGCCTGGTTGGCCCCCGCCCGGGCGGCGATGTCGCGGACCGTCGCCGCCTCGTAGCCCCGCTCCGCGAACAGGTCACGGGCGGCTTCGAGCAGCCGTCTGCGGGTGGCCGCCGCGTCCCGGCGACGCTCGCCCGCCGGCGAGGAGGGGGCTTGTGCCATGGCTGGGTCCTCTCGGATGGCCCGTCAGGATAACGGCCGTAAAGCATCGTTGACCGCCCCCGGAAGCCGGTCCTACGGTTGTAAGCAGTTGCTTACAACTGGGAGGCCGTATGACGACAGCGGAAGTCGAACCCCACGCCTACCCCTTCAACGCCCCCGAAGGACTCCAGCTCGCCGAGGAGTACGAACGCGTACGGGACCAACCGGGACTGCTGCGGGTCCGGATGGCGTACGGCGAGCCCGCCTGGCTGGTCACCCGCTACGCCGATGCCCGGCTCGTACTCGGCGACCAGCGCTTCAGCCGGGCCGCCGGGGCCACGCACGACGAGCCCCGGCAGTCCGAGGGCCGGCGCGGCGGCGGAATCATCAGCATGGATCCGCCGGACCACACCCGGCTGCGCTCGCTGGTGGCCAAAGCGTTCACCGTCCGCCAGGTCGAGAAGCTCCGGCCCCAGGTCAAGGAGCTGACCGCGGGCCTCCTCGACGAACTGGAGGCGGCCGGCCCGCCCGCCGACCTGGTCGACCGCTTCGCGCTGCCCCTGCCCGTCGCGGTGATCTGCCAGATGCTCGGGGTGCCGACGGCCGACCGTCCGCGCTTCCGGGTGTGGAGCGACGACGCGCTCTCGACCAGTTCCCTGACGGCGGCGGAGTTCGAGGCCAGCCGGGAGGAACTGCGCGCCTACATGGGCGAGTTGATCGCCCTGCACCGCGCCGACCCGCGGGACGACCTGATGACCGCGCTCATCGAGGCCAGGGACGGCCGGGACCGGCTCTCCGAACTGGAGCTGGTCGATCTGTGTGTGTCCATCCTGGTGGCCGGCCACGAGACCACCGCTTCCCAGATCCCCAACTTCGTCCTCACCCTGCTCGACCACCCCGACCAGCTGGCCCGGCTGAGGGAGAACCCTGAGCTGATCCCGGACGCGGTGGAGGAGCTGCTGCGCTTCGTCCCCCTGGGCAGCGGCGCCGGCCAGCCCCGGTACGCCACCGAGGACATCGAGATCGGCGGCACCCTCGTCCGGGCCGGCGCACCCGTCCTGGTCGCGGTGGGCGCCGCCAACCGCGACGCGCTGCGCTTCAGCGTGCCCGGCACCCTCGACATCTCCCGCGAGGACAACAAACACCTCGGATTCGGCCACGGAGTTCATCACTGCCTGGGCGCCCCACTGGCCCGGCTGGAGCTCCAGGAGGCACTGAGCGCCCTGCTCACCCGCTTCCCCGGACTGAGACTGGCCGGGGACGTGACCTGGAAGTCCGAGATGCTGGTGCGCGGCCCGCGCGTCATGCCCATCGAGTGGTGAGAGCCGATGCCGTGGAACGTACGCGTCGACTCCCGGCTCTGTCAGGCGTCGGGGATGTGCGCGGGCCTCGCCCCCGAGCTCTTCGTCCTGGACGGTGAGCACGCCCGGGTGCGCGCCGACCCGGTCGAACCGGACGAGCGCGCCCTGGACGCCGCCGACATCTGCCCGGCCCTGGCGATCACGGTCCACGAAGGGAACACCGTGATCGCCCCGACCCCCGACTGACCCCCACCCACTGACCATCCACGACCGGCCACCGGGGCCGTGGGCCCATGACCCACGGGCCACGGCCCCACGGGCCACGGTCCACGGCCCGGGTGGACCGGCAGTGCGGCCGGTCCACCGGACGAGGGGCGTGGGCTGTACGCGAAGACCGCGGGAGACGTCAGACGGGCGGGTCGGTGCGAAGGAGGCTGTATGTCACCCCGTCCCGCCACGCGCCGTCTCTCCAGCCGATACCACGCATCACGCCTTCACGACTGAATCCGGCCCTTTCCAGCGTCTTCTGCTCGGCGATGTTCTCGACCTCGGTGTCGGCCTCGATGCGGTGGACCGGAGAGTGCGCGAACAGATAGCGCGCCAGCAACCGGTGCGCCTCGGCGCCGTACCCCTGGCCGCGCGCCTGTGGCAGCAACGCGATCCCCATCGTCCAGCAGTGGGCCGCCGGTGTCGTCTGCCGACGGCGCCAGTTCACAAAGCCGAGCGACTCGCTGCCGCGGACCACCATCAGCGTTCCGCCGTCGTCGCCGAGCAGCCCGTTCTCCGCCCACTTCCGCCGGTGCCGGCCCGGATCGAAGAATCCGAACAGCGCGAACTCACCCGCCGCCTCCGGATCCTGGGTCAGATTTTCCAGCACAACCAGGTCGGCCTCGCTCACGGGCCGCAGCGCCACTTGATCGGTCACGCCCGCGACCTTGCCTCACGCGTTCACCGGCTGTCCACCGAATGAGGTTCTCCGGTTGTGCTGAGGTGGGTCGCGCCGTCCAGGCCACCCAGCCCAACCAAGCGGCTCAGCCCGGCCGCTCGGCCGCGCGGCCGTTTCCGGCACGCTTCGCGGCCCGGCCGCGTGGCGGGGGCCCTCGGTTCGGTTCCGTCCACGGGCAAGAAATTTTTCACACGGGCAAAGGAGAATTTCCTGTGTGATGATGACCGGCGGGGGTCATCCGGTGAGGATCCGGGTGGAACGGGGGAGGAACACGAGATGTCGTTGCGTGAGTTGGTCCGCGACGAAGCGGTCGCGGGGATGACCCGGCCGGAGCTGCTGGCGGCGACGCGTTCCGCGCGACTGTATTTCCAGCGGCCCGAGGAGCCGGGCTTCTTGGTGTCGGAGACGGTGGGCGGCCCGGTGGTGCCGGTCTTCACGTCCTGGGAGGGACTGGCGTTGTTCGCCGGTCCCTGCGAGTGGGCGTCGACGACGGTGTCGGATCTGATCGAGCTGCTGCCCGAGGGTGTGCGTGCGCTGGTGGATCCGTTGGGGCCGCGCGCGTTCGTGCTGGACGCGGACACGCTGCGGGAGCCGGGCGCGAGCGCGGGTGCGAGTGCGAACACACAGGCAGACGCCGACGCACGGGCGGACGCGAACACGCACGCGGACGCGGACGCGGGTGCCGACACGGGTCCGAGCGCGGACACGGGTCCCCGCGCGGGTGCCGACACGGGCGCGGGTGCGCGGCAGGAGTCGGGCGCGGGTTCGGAATCAGGCGCGGGTCCGGGTGGGGTGTCGGTATGACTGAACACCTGCGGGAGCCCGGCTCGAAGGGTGTGCAGCCGGGGGACGGCTACCGGGTGGAGATCGCCTCGTTGCGGCGGATCCTCAAGCCGTTGGAGGAGTCCGTGACCGCGGCGCGGAAGATCAAGAACGACTGGAAGCCGATGGCCGAGCACATCAATCTGGCGGCCACCATGGACATCGTCACGCCGGCCGAAGACGTCCTGTCCAAGTGGGGGTTCGGCATGGGCCGGGTCGCCGAGCACACCGACACCGTTGTCGATACCCTCCAGGAGGTCATCGCCGCCTACATGCTCGCCGACCTGCTGCGCGTCAAGGACTTCGCTCCCACCGCGGACAACATCGCCAAACTGCCGTCCGGCGACGTCGGCCAGTGGGTGTGGGACCACGGCGCCCGCCCCAAGTTCGACCCGCCGCCGAAGATCTGGCAGGAACCCTGGCTGGACGATGACGGCACGACGGTGACGGGGGATGTACCCACCAATCCCCGGCAGCGCGTCGATGGGACGTGGGAAGTGGACGGCGGCGGGGGCGGGACGATCGCTTGACTTGAGCCCCTTCCTGAAGGGAGGGGGATCCCTACGGCTCGCGCCGTGGGGGTTTCTGCTTCATCGCCGGCTGCCCCGTCCGGGAGGACTCCCGTTGAGGTCTTACACCAGCTCCCCAGACAGACACCGCCAGCCCGGCGGCCAGAATGTTCTTCGCCGCATTCACGTCCCGGTCATGCACCGTGCCGCACTCACACGTCCGTGTACGGACGTTGAGCGGCAGCTTCGACCGGATCGTGCCGCAAGCACCGCACAGCTTCGAGCTGGGGAACCAGCGGTCGACGACCACGAGTTCCCGCCCGTACCACGCGGTTTTGTACCCCAACATCGTTCGCATGTCGCTCCACGCCGCGTCGGAGACGGAGCGGGCGAGCTTGTGGTTCTTGACCATGTTACGGACGGTCAGGTCCTCGATCACGACCGTTTGGTTCTCACGGACGAGCCGAGTGGTCAGCTTGTGGAGGAAGTCCCGGCGCCGGTCGGCGATCCGCGCGTGGACACGGGCGGCCTTCCGGCGGGCCCTGGCCCGGTTGCTCCCCTCTCCCTTTGCCTCGCGGGACAGTTCCCGCTGGGCCCTGGCGAGCCGGGCCCGGTCCTTGCGCTCATGTTTCGGGTTGGGGATCTTCTCTCCGGTGGAGAGCGTAGCCAGGGACGTGATCCCCAGGTCGATACCGACGGCACTCGTGGTGGGCGGGGCCGGGGTGATGGTGTCCTCGCAGAGCATCGACACGAACCAGCGTCCGGCCGCGTCCTGGGACACGGTCACCGCGGACGGCCGCGTGCCCTCGGGGAGCGGCCGGGACCACACGATGTGCAGCGGCTCGGCCATCTTGGCGAGGGTCAGCCTGCCCTCGCGGAAGCGGAAACCGCTGGTGGTGTACTCGGCACTCCTGTGGGACTTCTTCCGCGACTTGAAGTGCGGGTACTTCGCGCGCTTGGCGAAGAAGTTCGTGAACGCGACCTGCAAGTGCCGCAGCGTCTGCTGGAGCGGAACCGAGGACACCTCGCCCAGGTAAGCCAGTTCTTCGGTCTTTTTCCAGGCGGTCAGCAGCGCGGAGGTCTGGTTGTAGTTGACCCGCTCCTGCCGCGTTCACGCCTGCGTACGGGCCTCGAGCGCCATGTTGTAGACCTTCCGCACGCATCCGAAGGTACGCGACAGCTCAGCCGCCTGCGCGTCCGTCGGATAGAAGGTGTACTTGAACGCCCGCTTCACATGGTTCGGGGCCATGCTCACAAACTGGCGCCACTACTGGTCAGACCCAAGCCTGCTGGTCAGAGCACTCCGATCCGCCCTCGCGGCGAAACCCAACTCCTTGCCCTGCTCCACAGGAGCCCGATTCCTCCCTGGCCTGAAGGACTCTGTCCTCAGCAGAGTCCTTCAGGCCGGGGTTTCCTCGGAGGTATCCGATGACGCAGAAGGACGCGACCGAGGGCGGCACGGTCGAGCGGATACCTCCGCACGCCAAGCCGAGCGAGGTCATCTACGGCTCCCCCTCCAAGATCGACGACCTGGTCATCAAGCTCCTTGCCTACGCGGGTGCGTTCAAGGACGGCAACGCCAAGCTCGATGACCTCTCCCTGCTGGACTGGACGGGCGCCGGCTCGGAAGGCTTCATGGACGCCACCAAGAAGCTGCCCCGTGAGCTGGACTCGGCCCACAGCTACTTCACCTCCGCCGCCAACGCCCTGGACGCCTACGCCGACAAGCTGCGCTCGGTCCACAGACGGCTCAAGCCGATCATCGAGGACGCGGACGCCGCCCGGGCGGCGTCCAAGACGTACTGGGAGGACTACACCGCCTACAGCAAGGCCGTGGACGCCAAGGCGGACCCGCTGCCCAAGCGCCCCCCGGACGACGACCCGGGCATCGCCGCACTGGAATCCTGCTACGCGCGGCTCGACAAGCTGGAGAGCGAACTCGACGGCGTCATCGAAACCTCGAAGCGCAAGCTGGAGAAGGCCGCGGAGAAGGCTCCGGACAAGCCCAAGGGCTGGAAGGGCTGGAAGCAGCACGGCAAGGACTACCTCAGCGGCGCGGGCGAGAGCCTACTGGGCATGTACGAGGGGTTCGATGACCTGGTCAACGGCGGCCCCGGCGGTGCCGGCCTCCAACTGGCGGGAACGGCCGACGGCGCCGCCTACGCCGCCGCGCACCCCAAGGAGTTCGCCAAAGCGGTCACCAACTGGGAGGAATGGCAGCGCAACCCCTCCCGCGCGGCCGGGCAGCTCACCCCCGAACTTCTCCTCGCCCTGGCCTCCGGCGGCGCCGGCGCCCTGCGCAAAGGCGCCTCCGCCGCGAAGAACGCCGCCCAGCGCCTCGCCGGACGAGAAAGGGCCCTGCGTCGCGACGGCAGCGCCCGCGACCGCGTCGACGACGGCCCGGCGAATCCCGACACCTGCAAGGGCGACAAGTGCGAGGCCGGCGACCCGGTAGACGTCACCACCGGCGAGATGCTCATGTCCGCCACCGATGCCGACCTCCCGGGCGCCCTGCCCCTCACGCTGACCCGGGACTTCGTCTCCGGCCACACCTGCGGCGGCTGGTTCGGGCCCACGTGGGCGGGCACTCTCGACCAGCGCCTCGAACTCGACGACCAGGGCGTCGTCTACGTCGCCGACGACGGCATGCTCCTCACCTACCCCGTCCCGCGGCGGGAGGAGCCCACTCTCCCGCGCTCCGGCCCGCGTTGGCCGCTGTGCTGGGACGGCAAGCCCGACGGCACGATGACGATCACCCAGCCGGAGCGGAATCGTACCCTCCACTTCGCGCCGCTGCCGATGGCCGGCCGGGAGCTTCCTCTCCGGGCGATCACCGACCGCACGGGCGAAGGCGACCGCGTCACCTTCACCTACGACGAGCAGGGCACGCCCACCCGGGTCACCCACTCCGGCGGCTACCGCATCGCCGTCGACACCGACCCCGCCCTGCACCGCGTCACCGCCCTGCGCCTCCTGCACGGCGACCAGCAGCAGCACAGCACCAAGCTCATCTCCTACGGCTACGACCAGGCTGGCGACCTCACCGAGGTCATCAACTCCACCGGCCTGCCCCTGCGCTACCGCTACGACGACCAGCACCGCATCACCTCCTGGACCGACCGCAACAACACCTCCTTCGCCTACGTCTACGACCACAGGGGCCGCGTCCTGCGCACCGTCGGCCCGGACGGGATGATGTCCGGCCGCTTCCACTACGACCAGGCAGCCCGCACCACGCGTTACACCAACTCCCTCGGCCGCACGACGGCATACGTCTACAACGAGGCCCGCAAGGTCACCGCCGAGACGGACCCCCTCGGCAACACCACTCACACGGAGTGGGACGAAACAAACCGTCTCCGAACGGCCGTCACCGACCCCCTGGGCCACACCACCCGCTACACCTACGACGACGAGGGTCGGCTCACCGCGGTGGAGGGGCCCGACGGCAGGGTGACCGAGGCCGTCTACGACGACTGGGGCCTCCCCGTGGAGGTCCACGAGGCGAACGGCGCGGTGTGGCGCCACACCTACGACGAGCGCGGGGCGCGGACCTCCACGACCGACCCGTACGAGGCCACGACGCGCTACACCTACGACGCACACGGCCACCTCGCGACGATCTGTGACCCGCTCGGTCACACCACCCAGGTCACCACGGACGCGGCGGGCCTCCCCGCCACCGTCACCGACCCGCTGGGCCACACCACGACCGTCCGCCGCGGACCGCACGGCCACGTGAGCGCCCTCACCGACGCCCTCGGCCGCACCACCCGTCACGGCTGGACCATCGAAGGCAGACCCGCCTGGCGCGAGACCCCGGACGGCGCCCGCGAGGAATGGAAGTGGGACGCCGAAGGCAACCTCGCCCAACACACCGATCAATCCGGCCACACCACCACCTACACCCACTCTCACTTCGACCTGCCCGTCACCCGCACCGACCCCGACGGCGCGAACTACGCCTTCACCTACGACACCGAGCTGCACCTCACCCGGGTCACCAACGCACAGGGCCTTGAATGGCGCTATGAGTACGACGCGGCCGGCCGTCTGACCTCGGAAACGGACTTCAACGGCGCGACCTTCGCGTATGAACGCGACGCGGTCGGCGGGCTGCTCGCCCGGACGAACGCACTGGGCGAAACGCTGCGCTACACGCGGGATGCGGCAGGCCGCATGGTCACTCAGTGTGATGAGTCGACCGGCGAAGAGACGACGTTCACCTACGACGCGGGCGGCGCCCTCGCCCACGCGGCGAACGCGACAGCTCAGTTGACGTGTGAGTACGACCTGTTGGGCCGCTTGCTGGTCGAGACGGTCAACGGCCGCACGACCACGTACGGCTACGACGCGACCGGCAACCGCACCCACCGCACCACCCCCTCCGGCCTGACCTCCACCTGGGCCTACGACCCGGCCGGTCTCCCCGCAACCCTGACCACGGCCGGCCACACCCTCACCTTCGGCCACGACGCGGCAGGCCGCGAGACCCGGCGCGCCCTCGCCGACCTCACTCTCTCCCAGCGCTGGGACGCCGCCGACCGCCTCACCGCCCAGACCCTCACCTCATCGGCCCCCGACCCCCTCCAGCACCGCACCTACACCTACCGCCCCGACGGCCACGTCACCGAGATCCGCGAACTCACCGCCGGCACCCGCCACTACGCCCTCGACCCCGTCGGCCGCGTCACCAAAGTCCAGGCCCACGGCTGGACCGAGACCTACGCCTACGACACCGCCGGCAACCAGTCCCACGCCGAAGCACCGGGCCACCCGTCGCCCGGCGAACGCGAACACCAGGGCACCCTCATCCGCCGCGCCGGCCGCACCACCTACGAACACGACACCGCCGGCCGCCTGACCCGCAAGACCCGCACCCTCCTCAACGGCCGGCTCCGCACCTGGACCTACGCCTGGAACGCCCAGGACCGCCTGACCTCCGTCACCACCCCCACCGGCCAGGCGTGGTATTACACCTACGACCCCCTGGGACGCCGCCTCACCAAGTCCGGCCCCGACGGACCCGCCCTCACCTTCGCGTGGGACGGGACACGCCTCGCCGAGCAGAGCACTCGCGACGGCACGGCGACAACGTGGGACCACGCCCCGGGAACCCACCGCCCCCTGGCCCAGACCGACCGCGAACCGGGCAGCACACGCTTCCACGCGATCCTCACCGACCTCACCGGCACCCCCACCGAACTGGTGGCGCCCTCCGGCGAGGTGGTCCGGCAGCACCGGACCACGCTCTGGGGCACCCCCCTCCCCTCCCCCTCGGGCGCCCTCGACTGCCCCCTCCGCTTCCCCGGCCAGTACGCCGACCCCGAAACCGGCCTGCACTACAACTACTTCCGCTACTACGACCCGGAAACCGCCCGGTTCCTCACCCCGGACCCCCTGGGCCTCGCACCCGCGCCGGACCACCATGCGTACGTGGCGAATCCGCACGCGGAAATCGATCCGCTCGGACTTGCCGGATGCAAGGAAAAACCCAAGCTGAGCGACCGCAATCCCATTCCCAACAAAAAGCTCCGCCACGAATATGAAGAGGTCCTCGCGGGACGGGGCACACAACGCCCCGGCGACGCACCCGACGGGCTGGACTACTATTCGGCGGACAAACTGCCGCCCAAACAGCAGGCGCAGTGGAAGGATTCGGCTATCTACGACGTACCCGGCACACCGCACCGCGTGCTGAAACGCCCGGACGGGTTGATCGGATACGTCTGGAACCACGATTATTCCAAGCCCCGGCTGTTCCCCGCGCCCTGGTACAAAGACGGAGGAGACGTACCCAAGCTTCCCAAGGAGCAGCGTTGAGCACCCAGCACGCCGCGTACGTCCTGCACTCCGAGGATCTGGAAAGCGACCTGTACGCGATCCAGGCGGTGGCGGGTTTCTTCGGGAGCGAGGACGAGCATTCCACCTTCCGCGCAACGCGCTGCGCGCGCTTGACGGAACCTCCGGTCCCCTCCGCCCACGAAGCGCTGGAACTGCGCGTCCTCGACCGGACCGGTCAGCCCGTCGCCGCTTATACCATCGGTGGCGCGGAAATCGCCGAAGAGGCGGAACACGACGGTCTGGTCGACCTCCGCGTCACGGGATATCTGTGGGACACCCCCCGCGCCGGGACGGATGAGATCTGGGCCCTGTGGCGGCAGTCCGGCGGCCTCGGGCGCGGTGCTTGGTCCGGTTTCTCCGAAGAGGGGAGAGAAGCCTGGATCGATGCGGCCAGGCTCTGCTCCGTCTGGCGATTCCCGCACCCCGTGGCGGCGGATTCAACCGGTGAGTTCGAGCTCGACGGCAGCCATGTCACCGACCCCGCGGGCCTCTACTGCGCCCTGGGCGAAGCGTTGAACGGCCCCGGAGGCTACTACGGCGCCTCGTTGGACGCCCTCAAGGACTGCCTGCGCGGTGACTTCGGCCCGGTGGCCCCCTTCACCCTCACCTGGCACCATTCCGCCACGGCCCGTACCCACGTCCCCGAGACCCTGGACAGAGTCCTGCGCGCCCTGCACGCGGCCGGGGTGACGACGCTTCTGCGCTGACCCCCGGGCTTTCCGTACGCGGGTGCCGGCCCGGGGCAAGGCTCAGGGGCGGGAGGATCCGGTTCTCCCGCCCGTGCGGCAGGTTATCGAGGACTGACGGCGTTGCCGATGCGGTCCAGGATCAGGGGGGTCGCCGTGAAGGATTCCGACGGGCCGGTCTCGATGCCGCCCTCCAGCGCCGCCTCCGCGTAGGCGAACGCCTCCGGGGTGTCCGTGTGCAGGGTCAGCAGCGGCGCCCCCGCCGTCACCTGGTCGCCGGGGCGGGCGTGGAGTTCGATGCCCGCGCCCGCCTGGACCGGGTCCTCCTTGCGGGCGCGGCCCGCGCCCAGGCGCCAGGCGGACAGGCCGACGGCGTAGGCGTCCAGGCGGGTCAGGACGCCTGTCGACGGCGCCGGGATCACGTGGCGCTCCCGCGCCCTGGGCAGCTCCGCGTCGGCGTCACCCCCTTGGGCGGTGACCATTTTGCGCCAGGCGTCCATCGCGGAGCCGTCCGCGAGGGCCTTCGCCGGGTCGGCGTCCGGCAGGCCCGCCGCGTCCAGCATTTCGCGGGCGAGGGCGACGGTCAGCTCGACGACGTCCGCCGGGCCGCCGCCCGCCAGGACCTCCACCGACTCGCGGACTTCGAGGGCGTTGCCCGCCGTCAGGCCCAGCGGGGTGTTCATGTCCGTCAGCAGGGCGACGGTCCGTACGCCGTGGTCGGTGCCCAGCTCGACCATCGTCGCCGCCAGTTCCCTGGCATCGGCCACGTTCTTCATGAACGCGCCGGAGCCCGCCTTGACGTCCAGTACGAGCGCGCCCGTGCCCTCGGCGATCTTCTTCGACATGATCGAGGAGGCGATGAGGGGGAGGGATTCCACCGTGCCCGTCACGTCGCGCAGCGCGTACAGCCGCTTGTCGGCGGGGGCCAGGCCGTCGCCCGCCGCGCAGATGACGGAGCCCACGTCGCGCAGGACGCCCATCATCTCCGCGTTGGTCAGCGAGGCGCGCCAGCCGGGGATGGACTCCAGCTTGTCGAGGGTGCCGCCGGTGTGGCCGAGGCCGCGGCCGGAGAGCTGGGGGACGGCCGCGCCGCAGGCGGCCACCAGCGGGGCCAGCGGCAGGGTGATCTTGTCGCCGACGCCGCCGGTGGAGTGCTTGTCGGCGGTGGGGCGCGGCAGCGCGGAGAAGTCCATGCGCTCACCGGAGGCGATCATCGCGGCTGTCCAGCGGGCGATCTCGGTGCGGTTCATGCCGTTGAGGTAGATCGCCATGGCCAGCGCCGACATCTGTTCGTCGGCCACCGCGCCGCGCGTGTAGGCGTCGATGATCCAGTCGATCTGCTCGCCGGTCAGCTCGCTGCGGTCCCGCTTGGCGCGGATGACGGAGATGGCGTCCATGGTGTCTTCCTTTCAGCGGTAGCGCGGGTGCCGCCCAGTGGGGCGGACGTGCGCGCCCGGCGCGACGCCGCGTCGCGTTCAGCGCGGCAGTTGTTCGGGGCCGAACGCCTCGGTGAGCAGTTCGGCCAGCGGGCGTACCCCGGAGGGCGCCTCGATGAGCAGTTCCGGCCCGCCGTGTTCCCACAGCAGCTGGCGGCAGCGCCCGCAGGGGGCGACGACCCGGCCGTCGCCGCCGACGCAGGTGAAGGCCGTCAGCCGGCCGCCGCCGGTGGCGAACAGGGCGGAGACCAGGCCGCATTCGGCGCACAGGCCGAGCCCGTAGGAGGCGTTCTCCACGTTGCAGCCGGTGACGGTGCGCCCGTCGTCGACCAGCGCGGCGGCACCGACCGGGAAGCCCGAGTAGGGCGCGTAGGCCAGGGTGAGGGCCTCTTGTGCCTGGGCCCGCAGGGCCTCCCAGTCGGGCTCGGCCATGTTCACGTTCACCTGATTTCTTCGAGGATGCCCCGTCCTTTAGTGCGGGGAGGAATCGGACTCCTGCCGAGCAGCGTAGGGGAAGCCCGGTCGCCGTCAGGGCAATCCGGCGTGTGTCCCGAGCGGTGGCGAGGCAGCCCATAACGATCGCGAGCTCTCAACTGTCAGTCCTCCCGGCTAGGTTGGTGTTCATGGCGACGCGAGCACAAATGGGCGAGGGTGCCGGGCATGCCCGGTGGACCTTCCGTCTGCGTGTGTCGTCGACCGCGCTTGCCGCGCTGATGGGCGAGTGGGACCGGTGCCGGTGGATCTGGAACGAGTGCTGCGCCAAGTCCAGGCAGACGCATCTGTGGAACAGGCAGCGGCCGGAGGGCGTCGATAAGCAGACGTGCGGCCCGGCGCAGCTGGACAGGATGCTGAGCGAGGCTCGCGCCGCGAACACCTGGCTGCGTGAGGGCAGTTCGGTTGTGCAGCAGCAGTTGATCCGCGACTTCGCCAGGTCCCGCGCCAAGGCCCAGAAGGACATCACCGACCGGCTGCCGGTGCGGCAGCGCGCCGGAATGCCGAAGTACAAGAAGAAGCGCGAAGCGCGGCCGTCCCTGAACTACACCAGGCGCGGCTTCCGTCTCAAGGGCGGCCGTCTGCACCTGGCGGGCGGCATCGTCTTGACGCCTGTGTGGTCGCGGGAGCTTCCGGCTGCCCCGTCCAGCGTGCGTGTCTATCAGGACAGCATCGGTCATTGGTACTGCTCGTTCGTCGTCCCTGCCGAGACTCAGCCGCTCCCTGAGACGGGTGCGGTGATCGGTATCGACTGGGGCGTGAAGGAGACTGCGACCACCACCAGCGAGGACCACGACCTTCCCCACACCCAGCACGGAAAGAAGGCGGCGGCGGGGCTCGCCCGCTACCAGCGGATGATGAAGCGCCGTGAGCCGAAGCGGGGGAAGCCCGGATCGAAGGGATACCGCCGGGCGAGGAAGCTGACGGCGAAGCTGTACAAGAAGACCGCCCGGCAACGCCAGGATATCGGGCGCAAGTGGGCCAAGTCCGTGGTCCGCGACCATGATGCCCTGGCTGTCGAGGACTTCAGGCCGAAATTCCTCGCGAAGTCCACCATGGCCAGGAAGACCGCTGACGCTGCCATCAGCGCGACGAAGACGGCCCTGGTCGAGATGGGCCGCAAGCACGGCAGGGCCGTGCATCTGGTCCACCCCGCGCACACCACGATGGACTGTGCGCAGTGCGGAGCGAGAACCAAGCACGCACTACCACTTTCCGAGAGAACGTATGCCTGCACCGCGTGCGGAGCCGTATCCCCCAGGGACAAGAACTCCGCCCGCGTGATGCTGGTCCGGGCTGGTCTCAACCCGGCTGGTGCTGATCGTGGAAGTCCAGGCGGGGCGCAGCCCCCTCTGGCAGCGTGAGCCAGAAATCCCCACATCAGCCCTGAAGAGTGAGGAACCCCCTCCCTTCAGGGAGGGGAGGATTCAAGTTCCTTCGCCTCTGCGGTAGGTCTTGCCGACCGCACGTGGCGTCCGCAGCCGCTGGGCCGCGAGCGAGAGGACGAGCAGCGTGGTGACGTACGGCGTCATCTCGACGAACTCCAGCGCCACGGTGTCGGTCAGCGCGTACCAGATCACCAGCACCACGGCGATCATGACACTGACGGCGGCCTGGATACGGGCGCCGCGCAGACCGCTGCGCAGCTTCCAGACGGCGAGGGCGACCAGCAACGCGGCCACCAGCAGCAGCATCGCGTGGACGGTGGTGCCGCCGCCGACGACGCGCAGCGCGTCCATGAAGCCGAACAGGCCGGCGCCCATGGCGACCCCGCCGGGCCGCCAGTTGCCGAAGATCATGGTGGCGAGGCCGATGTAGCCCCGGCCGCCGGTCTGGTTCTCCTGGTAGATGTGCACGCCGATGGCGAGGAACGCGCCGCCGAGCCCGGCCAGCGCGCCGGAGACGGTCAAGG
Source organism: Streptomyces sp. NBC_01775 (assembly GCF_035917675.1). Classification (NCBI taxonomy): domain Bacteria; kingdom Bacillati; phylum Actinomycetota; class Actinomycetes; order Kitasatosporales; family Streptomycetaceae; genus Streptomyces; species Streptomyces sp. NBC_01775. Next base: position 3,646,838 of record NZ_CP109104.1, read on the forward strand.
CCGCGTACTTGTACTTGTAGACGTTCACACCCAGCGACTCGGCGGCCGTCGGGTTCTCGCCGCACGAGCGCAGCCGCAGCCCGAAGGAAGAGCGCCACAGCACGAAGAAGCTGGCGACGAAGAGGACCACGGTCAGCAGCGTCACCCAGGAGACCTCGTGCACCAGGGCGCGCAGAATGCCCGCCAGGTCGGAGACGAGGAACCAGTGGTGCTTCTCGATGGAGCCGAGCCCGTCGGCGAGCCCGGGGACGGTGAAGGTGGGCATGTCCTCCATGGGCGGGGACTGTTTGTCGTTGCCGCCCGACTGCGCCGCCTCGCTGCCGTCGGCGCCGAACCAGAGCTTGGCGAGGTAGCGGACGAGGCCCAGGGCCAGGATGTTGATGGCGACACCGGAGACGATGTGGTCGACGCCGAAGGTGACGGTGGCCAGCGCGTGCAGCAGCCCGCCGAGGGCGCCGCCCGCGATGCCGGCCAGCACGGCGGCCCACGGTCCGTGCTGCCAGCCGATCCACCCGGCGGCGAAGGTGCCGAGCATCATCATGCCTTCGAGGCCGATGTTGATGACACCGGCCCGCTCGGCCCACAGCCCGCCGAGTCCGGCCAGCCCGATGGGCACGGCGGCGCCGAGCGCGGAGGAGAACTGGTCGCTGTTGCTGAGCTGTTCGTCGCCGGTGACCAGGCGTACGAGGGAGAGCAGCAGCAGCCCGCCGGCGATCAGCAGCAGCACCACGGGGTAGGAGAGCTTGCCCTTGCGTGCGGGGCCGGGCGCGTCGCTCTTGTCGCGCGGGGACGTGGCGGACTCGGTGTCGGTGCTCATGCGGTGGCCCCCGCCTTCTCCTCGGTGCCGGGGCCGCCGGACGCCCGTGCGCTCAGTTCCTCGCCGACCTCACGCTGCTGTCTGCGCAGCACCTGGCGGCGGACGATCTCGTAGGCGATGACGACGCACAGGACGATGATCCCCTGCATGACGCCGATGATCTCCTGCGCGTACTCCTCGAATTCCAGCTGGATGCCGGTGCGCTCCAGGAAGCCCCACAACAGCGCGGCCAGGGCCATGCCGATGGGGTGGTTGCGGCCGAGGAGGGCGATGGCGATGCCGGTGAAGCCGACGCCGGTGGGGAAGTCGGTGCCGTAGCTGAAGGACTTGTTCAGCAGCGTCGGCATGCCGACCAGCCCGGCGACGGCGCCGGAGAGCAGCATGCTGGTGACGACCATCCGCCGGACGCTGACGCCGCTGGCGGCGGCTGCCGACTCGCTGCGGCCCACCGCGCGCAGGTCGAAGCCGAAGCGGGTACGGCCCAGCACGAACCAGTAGGCCAGCCCGATGACGACGGCGATGACGACGGTGCCGTAGATCGGGTCGGGGTTGGTGGGAAGGGTGAAGAAGTGGCTTCCGGCGGGGATGTTGGGCGTGTGGAAGAGGTTGCCGTCCTTGACGGCGAGCCGGTCCTCGGAGAGGAAGTAGCCGATCAGCGAGCCCGCGATGGAGTTCAGCATGATCGTGGTGATGACCTCGCTGACCCCCCGGGTCGTCTTCAGCACGCCCGCGATGCCCGCCCACAGGGCGCCGACCGCCATCGCGGTCAGGATGATCACGGGTATCTGGAGGACGCCGGGCAGCGAGAGCGCCCCGCCGACGACGGCTGCGAAGAACGCGGCGACCCGGTATTGCCCGTCCACGCCGATGTTGAACAGGTTCATGCGGAAGCCGATGGCCACGGCCGCCGCCGACAGGTAGTAGGGGATCGCCTTGTTGATGATCCAGACCTGGCTGTCGCTCTTCGAGCCGAAGTCGATCATGACGTAGAAGGCGTGGAACGGGTCCTTGCCCGTCGCCGCGATCACCGCGGACGACAGCACGAACGCCGCGACCAGTGCCAGCGCCGGCGCCGCGAGCGCCGACAGGACGGTCTGTACGCTGAACTTCCGCTTCAGGCCGCTCACTCGGCGTCCCCCCTCTCGTGGTGCTCCAGGTGACCGCTGGCCCCGCCGGTCATGGCGGTGCCCAGCTCCTCGGGGGTGACCGTCGCCGGATCCGCGTCCGCGACGAGCCGGCCCCGGTACATCACCCGCAGGGTGTCGGACAGCCCGATCAGCTCGTCCAGGTCAGCCGAGATCAGCAGCACGGCGAGGCCCTCGCGGCGCGCCTGGCGTATCTGGTCCCAGATCTGCGCCTGCGCGCCGACGTCCACGCCCCGGGTGGGATGGGCGGCGATCAGGAGCTTGGGACGGTGGCTCATCTCCCGGCCGACGATGAACTTCTGCTGGTTGCCGCCCGACAGGCTGGCGGCGGTCACCTCGATGCCGGGGGTGCGCACGTCGTACTCGTCGACGATGCGCCCGGCGTCGCGCCGGGCGCCCTTGAGGTTGAGCAGCTGCGGCAGACCGGGGATGCCCAGGACGCGGCCCTTGGCATTGGGCTCTTCCGTGGCGTGGCCGAGGATGCGGTTCTCCCACAGCGGGGCCTCCAGCAGCAGCCCGTGCCGGTGGCGGTCCTCGGGGATGTAGCCGATGCCGCTCTCGCGCCGGGTGCGGGTGGGGGCGTGCGAGATGTCCTGGCCGTCGAGGGTGACGGTGCCCCCGGTGGGGTCGCTCATGCCCATGACGGCCTCGACGAGCTCCGCCTGGCCGTTGCCCTCCACCCCGGCGATGCCCAGGACCTCGCCCTTGTGGATGGTGAAGGAGATCCCGTCCAGGACGGCGCGCAGGGCGCCGTCGGTGTCGGTGGCCGACAGGTGCAGCTCGTCCACGCGGAGCATCGGGGTGTCGGTGACGGTCGACTCGCGGGTCTCGGCCGAGGGCAGCTCGCTGCCGACCATCAGCTCGGCCAGCTGCTGTGAAGTCGTCTCCTCCGGCAGGACGGAGGCGACGGTGGTGCCGCGCCGGATGACGGTGATGGCGTCCGCGACGGACAGCACCTCGCCCAGCTTGTGCGAGATGAACAAGACCGTCAGGCCCTCGGCCTTCAGCTCGCGCAGGTTGTCGAAGAGCGCGTCGACCTCCTGCGGCACCAGCACCGCGGTCGGCTCGTCCAGGATCAGCGTGCGGGCGCCCCGGTAGAGGGCCTTGAGGATCTCCACCCGCTGCCGGTCGGCGACGCCCAGCTCCTCGACCAGCACATCGGGGCGTATCCCGAGCTGGTAGGCGTCCGACAGCTCCTTGACGCGCCCGCGGGCGCGGGAGCCGATGCCGTGCAGCTTCTCCGCGCCCAGCACCGTGTTCTCCAACACGGTCAGGTTGTCGGCCAGCATGAAGTGCTGGTGGACCATGCCGATGCCGCGCGCGATGGCGTCGGCCGGGCTGTGCAGGGTGACCTGCTCGCCGTTGATGCTGATGGTGCCCTCGTCCGGCCGCTGCATGCCGTAGAGGATCTTCATCAGCGTCGACTTGCCCGCGCCGTTCTCGCCGACGAGGGCGTGCACGGTCCCGCGCCCCACCGAGATGTCGATGTCGCGGTTGGCGACCACGCCGGGAAACCGTTTGGTGATGCCGCGCAGCTCGACCGCCGTACCGGAACCTTCACCCGGTCCCGGCGGCGCGCTGCCGCTGTCGCTGGACTCGCTGGACACGTGACTGACGTACTCCCTCGTTGAGCACAGATTCATCCCGCCGCCGGGGCGCCTCCCGCCGGCTCGGCCGGGGAGGGCCGCTGGATCGCGGGGTATGCGGAATCCGCCGGCGGCACCCACGGGGCACCGTACGTACCGCGGCGGTACGCCTCGGTACGTACGGTGCGGGCGCCGACAGGCTTACGGCTTGGCGGGAACCTTGATCTTGCCGGAGGTGATGCCCTCCGTGGCCTTGTCGACGTCGCCCTTGACGTCGTCGATGAAGCCGCCGGAGGTCGCGACCGAGACGCCCTTCTCCTTGAGCGAGAAGGTCTGGTTGCCGCTGAGCGGCTTGTCGTCCTTGACGCTCTTGATCAGCTCGTAGACCGCGACGTCGACGTTCTTGACGGCAGAGGTCAAGATCGCGTTCTTGTACTTCTCCAGGCCCTTTTGGCGGTACTGGTCCGAGTCCACGCCGATCGCCCAGGCGCCCTTGGACTTGCTGACCGCCTCGATCGAGCCGGCGCCCGACTGCCCGGCCGACGTGTAGACCACGTCGTTGCCGCGCGCGAGCATGCCCTTGGCCATGTCCTTGGCGCGCGCCGGGTCGTTGAAGCCCTTGTCCGACTCCTTGTACAGGTAGTCGGTCTCGACCTTGATCTTGGGGTTGGTGTCCTTGACGCCCTTGACGTAGCCGGCCTCGAACTTCTGGATGAGGGCGTTGTCCACACCCCCGATGAAGGAGACCTTGTTCTTCTTGGTCTTCTTGGCCGCCGCGACGCCGACGAGGTATGAGGCCTCGTTCTCGGCGAAGGTCATACCGACGACGTTCTTGCCGTGCGACGCCTCGTCCACCACGCCGAAGGTGGTGTCGGGGAACTTCTTGGCCACCTTGTTGATGGACTTGCCGTAGTTGAAGCCGACGCCTATGACGGGGTTGTAGCCGGCCTCGGCGAGCGAGGTGAGCCGCTGTTCGCGGGTCTCCTCGGTCTCGTTGTTGCCGGCGGTCATCTCCTTGGTCTTGACGCCGAGTTCCTTCTCGGCCTTGTCGGTGCCGCGCGCCGCCGCCTCGTTGAAGGAGTGGTCATCCCGGCCGCCGACGTCGAAGGCCAGCCCGACGCCCTTGTTCTTCTTCTTTCCACCGGACTCAGTTGAACTCTCACCGCACGCGGTGGCAGTCACTGCGAGTGCCGCGGTTGCGGTGACCGCGGCAACGAGCTTGGATACCCGACGCAAGAGGACGTTCCCTCCGAGTGTTGGAAGCGCCTCTTCCGGGCGCTGGCTTCGGGCACACATTAACGCGCGTAGATTTCCCGCAGAAGACGGTTCGCATGCCGTTATCGGATCGTCGCGATCGGGGGCACGCAGGCGGCGAGGGCCCGCCCGTGCGGACCGGCCCTCGCCCACGTGAACCGGCCCGTGCGACGGAAACGCCCGCCGCACGGGGACCGGCCGGACTCAGCGCCCCAGCAGGGCCATCGCGGTGAAGAGCTCGACACCCGTCGTGATCGCCGACTCGTCCGCGTCGAAGTCGCCCTGGTGCAGGTCGCGGCTGCGCCGCTCGCCCGGCGGGCGCACCCCCAGGCGGGCCATGGCGCCGGGCACGTGCTCCAGATACCAGGAGAAGTCCTCGCCGCCCAGGCTCTGTTCGGTGCTCTCCACGGCGGCGGCGCCCGCGCGGGCCGCCATCGCCTCCCGCAGCAGCGCCGTCACCGCCGGCTCGTTGACCACAGGCGGCACACCCCGCACATAGTTCAGCTCGCACTTGGCGCGGTGGAGCGCCGCCACCTCGTCGATCGCCGCGTGCACCAGGTCCGGCGCCTCCCGCCACGTCGGCAGGTCCAGGCAGCGCAGCGTCCCCGACAGCTCGGCGCGCTGCGGGATGACGTTGCAGGCGTGCCCCGACTCGATACGGCCCCACGTCAGCGCCAGCCCCGAGCGGGCGTCCACCCGCCGGGCCAGGAGCGCGGGCACCTCCGTGACCAGCTTGGCGGCGGCCGTGACCAGGTCCGTCGTCAGATGGGGGCGTGCGGTGTGCCCGCCGGCGCCCGAGAGCGCCACCTCCAGCCGGTCGCAGGCCGAGGTGATCGGCCCGGCCCGCAGCCCGATGCGGCCCGCGTCCACCTTCGGGTCGCAGTGCAGCCCGACGATCGAGCCGACGCCATCCAGCCCCCCGCAGTCCACCACGTCGGCGGCACCGCCCGGCAGCACCTCCTCGGCCGGCTGGAAGAGCAGCCGCACCGGACGCGGCAGCGCCCCGGCCCGCGCCAGCTCGGCCAGCACCAGCCCGGCGCCCAGGACGACGGTGGTGTGCACGTCGTGCCCGCACGCGTGTGCGCGGTCGGGGACCGTGGAGCGGTAGGGCACGTCCTTGGTGTCCGGGATGGGCAGCGCGTCGATGTCGGCGCGGAGTGCCAGCATGGGCGCCGTCGGTGTGGTGGGGGGTGCCGTGGTGGGCGTGCCCGGCCCTGCGGCGGCTCCGGGACCGGCGAGATCCGGGTGGATGTCGCAGATCAGCCCCGTGCCCAGGGGCAGCACCCGCGGGCGCAGCCCGGCGCGCTCCAGTCTGGCCTTGAGCGCCTTGGTCGTGCGGAACTCCTGATTGCCCAGCTCTGGGTGCATATGGAGGTCACGTCGGAAGGCGATCAGCTCGCGCCGGAGGGGCTCGGTGACACGGCCGGGCAGCTCGGGGAGTACGCCTGCGGTTCCGCGTGCGTCTACCTCCGGTGCAGGGGACAGGAGTTCGTTCATGGTCCGAAGGGTAGGCGCACAACCTCTGCAACTCACTAGAGATCGACCAAAGTTCAGCCCCCCAGGGGAAGAAAAACTAGGCTGGGCGGCGGTTATGTCCGCATGAGGCTGGGTATAAATGCGCGTCTTTCCGCGCCTCGGCTACGCCCTTCCAGGCCCCCGGGTGCCCCTGGGCCGGCACTCGAATCCGGCCCTCTCCCCCGTCTCCCCCCTCCCCCGCTGGTTGGTCAGGGCGTGATGAGGCGGCTGGTGAAGCCTGCGGTGAGGAGATCCTCGTAGGCGGCACGCACGTCCTCCGGGACGTCCTGCTCGATGGCGAATCCGAGCTTCGGATACTCGATCACCCGCTGGAGGTCACCGACGAGCATGTCCAGGACGAGTCTCTCGTCGCCGATGCTCTTGACGTAGTCGTCCAGCTCCAAGGGCTCCGAAGCACAGCGCACGTCGACCTCGGGCCACAGCTTGCGGGCGGTGGCGTAGGAACGACGTTCCATGTAGGGCTTGGAGACCAGCAACACCGAAGCCGGGGAGATCCCGGCGTCGGCGAGGACCTGACGGGAGTACGTGATGTTGTGCCCGGTGTTGCCGGCGCGAGGCTCCAAGAGGATCGCCTTGTCAGGCACGCTGAGGGTGAGAGCGTGCTCCCTGTAGTGGACGGCCTCACCACGCGGAAAGCGGGCCGCGGTGGTGGGGCTGTTGCCACCCGTGAAGACGAGGGCGGGGAAGAGCCCGGCTCGGTACAGCTCGGCGGTCGTGGTTGCCACGCCGAGGTCGTGACTGCCGAGCCCGATCGCCACGTCCGCCGGCCGAAGTTCGTGACGCATCTGGTGGTAGTCCCAGATCAGCCGGGCGTTCGCCCACTGCCCGTCCGTCACGGCCTGCCGAATGTCCGTCGGTCCCGTCACTGGCGTCTCTCCCTGGTCAGTGTCGCCCGAGGCTCGTCGCCCCACCGCTCGTGGCGTGCCTGCTCCTGATGTTCTCGATGCTGCGACGCTGGTGGCTGAGGCCGTGCTCAACGGCCGCCTTCGCTGCCTTGTCGAGAGCGTCAAGCCCATCATCCAGGGTGTCCGGGTCGGACAGCAGGATGTGACCGTGGGCGGTGTCCAGACGAACACGTTGCATGGGTGAGTCCGCGGTACCGGTCGTGCGGGCGATGTCGATGTAGTGCAAGGCGGCGGTCAGGTCACCTGCCCCTCGGTGGGCAAGGGCGAGCTTCTGATGGGCCACGGACCAGTCCTCCGGCTCGGCGAGGTCCTCGAACTCGCGCACGGCCGCCAGCATGACGCGTGCTGCGTAGTCATGGTTGCCCTCCTTGCTCAGCGCCGTACCCACCCACAGCCGAGCCCGCGCACGGTCGCGTCGGGAGAGCCGGTCGTCAACGGCGAGGGACTCGTACTGCTGTGCGGCGAAGTCCAACTGGTCGGACATCTCCGTGACGACGGCCAGGGAGAGGTCCAGTTGAGCTACGCGTCGGGGGACATCGAGCTGGGCGAAGACGGCCCGGGCGTCGTGGTAGGAACGTCGCGCCGACAGAGGGCCCAGGACGGCACCTTGGTCCCTTTGCACGTCTCCCAGCAGGGCGGTCGCACGCGCGTAGAGGTAAAGGCCCTTGTCATCCAGCCCAGCCGGCGGGTAGCGGGCCAGCCAGCGGCGCAGCAGATCCTCAGCAAAGGCAAAGTTCTGCCGGGACAAGGCGACGCCGGATCGGTCGAGATCGTCGGTCCAGGATTCGTACTCCCACGCACGGGGCCCGCTGATGGTGGCCCGCGGGACGGAGCCGGCACCAGACCTTCCCGTCTCGGAGAGGTTGGTCTCGAAGCGAAGGTGGACAGCCGCGTCCGCCCGGGCGAGCGCGGTGTCGAGGATGGCCTGGGTGTCCTGCCTCGGCTCGGTGGAGGAGAGGAGCTTCTCCCACTTCGAGATCGTCCGGACACCTACGCCGAGATGAGCCGCGAAGGTCCGGACGCTCATCCGCAGGGCGAGCCGCAGCGCCCTGGCTTCCAGGCCGGTCCAGTGGTGCACGGTCGCCACGGAGCCCTCCCTTCCTGCCGTCATGCAAGCACGCCAACCGGGGCAGGGGGACGAAAGTGCCACGGAAGTGCAACAAGCGGTCATTGGAACGGCCCGCTTCCCGCGACAAGCTCGACGGACCAACTACCGCTCCCCGGATGGTCCGCGATGGAACCCATAACCGAACTCCGCCCGGTCAACGGACCGGTCGTCTACGGCTACCTACGCCTTCCCCGTGCCTCCGGCGCCCGACGCGAGGCACTGGCCACGGCACTGGCCGAGTACTGCCGACAGCACGAACTCTCCCTCTCCGGTCTGTTCACCGAGCGCGGTGACTGGGGGAGGGCGACTCCGGCGTTCGCGGGCCTGCTTGATGTTCTCGGACTGCCGGACGTTTACGGCGTGGTCCTGCCGGCCGCCTCTCACCTCGGGCCTCGCGGCACCGCGACGGACCGCCGACGACGGATCGAGGGGGCCGGTGCGCGTCTGCTGCTGGTCCGACGTAACCGCAGCTGCCGGACGCCGATTCCCGGCTCGCAGAAGTGAGGTGTGCCATGACGGACGAGTTGCAAAAGTACTTCGCCGCCGAGCGACGTGCGGTCGGCCGGGCCCGTGAGTTCGTGATCACCTCGCTGGAGAGGTGGGGGATCACTGGTGAGCCGGCCGAGGACATCCGGCTCTGCGCCTCGGAACTGGCCTCCAACGCCCTGGTCCACGGCACTCGCGGCGGCCACGGCTTTCTGGTGCGCCTCTGCGCCGACGAGGACTCCGTGCGCCTTGAGGTCCACGACAGCCGCGACGTCTCGCCCGATCGGCTCCCCCACGTGCGGGAAGCCACCGACACGGACACCGCCGGGCGCGGGTTGAGCCTCGTCGACACGCTCGCCGACGACTGGGGCCTTGATGAGCGTTCCCCGTACGGGAAGGTCGTGTGGTCCCGCTTCAAGGCTGTGCCGACTCCCCAGCCTGCCTGCCCCCTCGAAATCGCCTGAGAAGGAGAAAGGAGGGCCGGAGCACCAGCACGTCGACTTCCGCTTCCTCTTCCGCACGGAGACCGCCGACATCGGCGCGCTCCGGACCGAGGAGGTCACGGACGCGGCGTGGCTGCGGGTCGATGCCCTCGCGTCGCGAGAGCTGGGTCGAAGGGTGTCGAGCGCGCTGCGCCGAATCGGGCACCGCGCCGTTGGGCCATGGCGGTCATGTGCCTGGCCGGGGCTCCGGAGTTCCGGGGCTCCCCGGCTCAGGCCTGGGCCTCGCGGCCCGGCGTGGACGGCAGCGCCGACGGGAGCCTGCGCACCCCCCGGGCCGACCCCGTGACCCCCGCGAGGAAACCCTCGGCGCGAGGCGACGCGGTGTGCGTCAGCCACGCCGGATCGACATCGCACACGGCCACCGTCACGGCGGTGCCGGCCAGCGCCAGCGGAAGGGTGTGGACCACGGTGGAGGGGAAGCTGAGGATCGTACGGCCGACCGGGCCGCGCCGGGCGACCAGCTCCAGCGGCAGGTCCGGGCGGACGATCTCCAGGCCGGTGGCGGCGCTCACCTGCTGGAGCTTCTCGCTGCTCTCGCGCCGGTGGGCGAAGTAGCGGGTGGCGCCGTAGGCACGGGCCAGCGAGGCGACAGCCTCCAGATAGCGCTCCGTGTCCACGACCCCGGTCTCCACGAGGGACGTGCCGACCAGGTCGGCGCCCTTGGTCAGCCGGGGCGGGCCGAACCGGGCCCGGGTCCAGGCGAACTCGTTCGCGGTCACCGTCACGTTCTCGGGGGCCTCCACCGGCATCGAGCTGAAGACCTCCATCGGACGCGAACCGTCCGGCCTGGGCGTCAGCCGGCGCCGGGCGCGGCGCGAGACCGGCGCGAAGAGCAGCCCCCGCGCCCCACCGCGCGCACCACGCCGGTGCCAGCGCACGAAGCGCTCGCCCCGGGCCAGCTGGGAGACGAACTCCATGGTGGCGGTGCCGTCGTCCACCACAGTGATACGCCGCTCCGCGCGGGCGGGCGTGAGAGCGAGCAGAAGCTGCACGTAGCGCGAGAACGGGTCACCGATCACGAGCGTGCCGGCCCGTCTGAGCCTGCGGCTGAGGGACAGCAGCCCGCCGAGCACCCCCACCATCCCGTCCCGCGCCTCCTGCCAGCGCACGGTGACGCCCTCGTCGCGGGCCAGCTCGGCCATGCGGCGCAGCTGGCCGCGGGTCATGGGGTCGGTCGGCGGCAGGACGACGAGGGTGAGGGGGGTGGCGGTGCTGGGCGCGGGGTGGTTGTGCGCCCATTCGAGGACGTTGAGGAGCTGGACGGGGCTCTCGACGAACGCGAGGGCCCCGTCCAGTGCGCTGCCGCCCTGGACGGGCGGGGCTCCGTCGGGGGCCGGTTCGGGTGAACCGGTCTCGGGAACCGGCTGCCGGGGGACTCCGTGGGCAGCCGGTCCGGCCGGTCGGCCGCCCCCGGAATCCCGGCGGCCGTCCTCGAAGTCGGGGCGGCCGTCCTCGAAGTCGGGGCGGCCGTCCTCGAAGTCGGGGAGGGGCGGGGCCCCTCCGGAGGCCGGCCCGATCATGGAATCGGGCCGGAGGGCTCCGGAGGCTCCTCGAGGGGAGCGTCTACGGGACATCGGCGCACACGCTCCGTTTCGTTCCGCTGTCCTTGCGCTGCCGTCGCCTCAGACCGCGACCGGCTCGCGGGTCTCGGCCTCCTCGGCGACAACTCCCTTGACCCGGCGCAGCTTGCGCATGGGCTGGAGCTCGCTGTCGTAGACCTTCTTCACACCGTCGCCGAGGGACTCCTCGATGGTGCGGATGTCGCGCACCAGCCGCTGGAGGCCCTGCGGCTCCACGGAGGCGGCCTGGTCGGAGCCCCACATGGCGCGGTCGAGGGTGATGTGCCGCTCGACGAAGACCGCGCCGAGGGCGACGGCGGCGAGGGTCGTCTGGAGGCCGGTCTCGTGGCCGCTGTAGCCGATCGGGACGTTGGGGAACTCCTCCTGGAGGGTGTGGATGACCCGCAGGTTCAGCTCCTCGGCCTTGGCCGGGTAGGTGGAGGTGGCGTGGCAGAGCAGGATGTTCTCGCTGCCCAGGACCTCCACCGCGTGCCGGATCTGCTTCGGGGTGGACATACCGGTGGACAGGATGACGGTGCGGCCGGTCCCGCGGAGGGCGCGCAGGAGTTCGTCGTCCGTGAGGGAGGCGGAGGCCACCTTGTGCGCGGGGACGTCGAACTTCTCCAGGAAGGCGATGGACTCCACGTCCCACGGGGAGGCGAACCAGTCGATGCCGCGCAGGGCGCAGTGGTCGCTGATGGCGCGGTAGTCGTCCTCGTCGAACTCGACGCGGTGGCGGTAGTCGATGTACGTCATCCGGCCCCAGGGAGTGTCGCGCTCCAGGTCCCACTGGTCGCGGGGGGTGCAGATCTCGGGGGTGCGCTTTTGGAACTTGACGGCGTCGCAGCCCGCTTCGGCGGCGGCGTCGATGAGCGCGAAGGCGTTGTCGAGGTCGCCGTTGTGGTTGATGCCGATCTCGCCGGTGACGTAGACGGGCTGGCCGGGGCCGGCGGTCTTGGAGCCGAGGGCGCGGAGGCGGGCGGTGCTGTTCTTCATCATTTCTGAGGGTTTCTTTCTTGAGTCGTTGCTAAGGGCGTTGCGGGTTGGGGGGGAAGGGGTCGGGTGTGTGGTGGGGGTAGGTTCTTTGCAGGTCAGGAGGCGGCGGGGGTGGGCGCCGGGCTCCGGGCGGGGGCCTCGCGGGGCGGGGCTCGGGGGCGGGCTCGCGTCTTCTTCAGAGGGTGGGCCCCACGAGCCAGCCCGCGATCTCCCGCACCGCCCCCGCCCCACCCCCCCGGGTCGTGACGGCCCGGGCCGCGGCCCGCACCACGTCGTGCGCGTCGGCGACCGCCACGGGCCAGCCCGCGAGCGCGAAGCACGGCAGGTCGTTGGCGTCGTTCCCCGCGTAGAGCACGCGTTCGGGCGCGATGCCCTGTTCCTCGCACCACTGCTTGAGTGCGAGGTCCTTCCGGTCGATGCCGTGCAGCACGGGCAGCTTCAGCTTCGCCGCGCGCTGCGCCACGACCGGGTTCCGCTCCGTGGACAGGATCAGCACCTCCAGCCCGGCGCGGCGCAGCGCCGCGATGCCGAGCCCGTCGCCGCGGTGCACGGCGACCGTCTCCCGTCCGTCGGAGTCGACGTACACCCTGTCGTCGGTCTGGGTGCCGTCGAAGTCCAGTACGACCGCGTCCACGTCCTCCCGCGTCGGCAGGGCCGAGAGGCCCTCGCGCCCCGCGTCCAGCACCGGCGCCAGCGCGCGTGCGCGCGCCAGGTCGTGCGGGTCGTCGACCTCCAGCACGCGCGAGGGGTCGGTGCGCACCAGCGCGGTACGGCCGAAGAACCGGTGACCCGCCTCACGGAATCCCATGGCGTCCATGGCGTAGGCGGCTCCGGTCTCCAGCAGGTCCTGGGGCCGGTCCTGGCGCCGGGGCCTTACGGAACGGTCGTGGTTGATGCCGTACGCGCTCCCCTTGGCGCCCCCGCTCCCGTCACGGCCGCCGGCCGCCTCGTCACGGCCCGCGCCCCCGGCACGGCCCGCGCTCTCTTCACCACCGGCGGCCAGGTCACCGCCGGCGGCCAGGCCACCGCCACTGGCCAGGCCACCACCGGCAGCGCCCTCCCCGCCCAGGGCACCACCGGCAGCGGCGTCCCCCTCCCGCCAGACGAAGCCGTGGAACGGGGCCACCGTCAGCGCGCTGTCCGCGCCGTCCTCGACGACGGCCGCCGTGACGGCTTCCACGTCCTCGCGGACGAGGAACGGGCTGGTGCACTGCACCAGCAACACCGTGTGCAGCGGCCTGCGGTGGCGTGCCTCGTACGTGTCCATGGCGTGCAGGACGGCGGCCTCGCTGGTGGCCAGGTCGCCCGCGATCTCGGCGGGCCGCTCGACCACCTCGGCGCCGGCCGAGCGGGCGGCCTCGGCGATGGCGGAGTCGTCCGTGGAGACGACGACGTCGGTCACGTTCCGCGCGGCCAGGCACTCGCGCGCCGCGCGGGCGACGAGCGGGACCCCGGCGACGGGCGCGAGGTTCTTGGCGGCCACGCCCTTCGACCCGCCCCGGGCGGGGATCACCGCGAGGACACGGGGAGTAGGGGACATGCTGACTCCTGAGTGTGGCTGTGGCTCGGGGTGGGACTCGGACTGGGAACCGGACCGGGCATCGGACCGGTGGACGAGCCGGATATCGGCCCGGGAAGCGGACCGGCGACCCGGCAGGGCATCGGGCCGGGACGCGTGGCGGGAGTCGGGCATCACAGCTCGCCCGCCTTCCGGATGAGGGGCGCGACGCGCTGTACGCCGTGCCGGTAGGCGCCCCTGGCGGCCTCGCGCACGACGCGGCGCACGACGCCGGGCTCGCTCCCCCCGCCCTCCCCCGGACCGGCGTCGGCGCCTCCCGCCGGAGAGCCGTCAGGGGTGAGGCCGTAGCGGCGCAGGATCGCCGGGAGGTAGCCGGGTGCGGTCCGCTCCGTGTAGTAGGGGGTGAGCGGCGGCAGCCCGGTCCCGGCGGAGCGCGCCGTCAGTTCCGCGACCCGCTCGCGCGCCGCGGCGAACGGCTTCCGGGCGCGCGCCCCCTGGTGGAGCACCCATTTCTCGTCGGCCTGCGGGAGCAGACCGTCGTCGAGCTGGTCCCAGGAGACGAGGCATCCGGAGCCGGTGAAGTAGTGGTTGCCGAGCGTCTCGCGGACGCCGAGGTCGGTGAGGACGGCGGTGGGCACGCCTCGGTGCAGGGACTCCAGCGCCGCGGTCGAGCTGACGGTGACGAGCAGCCCGCCGGTGAGTGCGGCGCGGTCGAGGATCTGCCCCATGTGCCCGTAGACGAGGCGGCAGTTGGCGGGCAGTCCGCCGTGCGCGCCGTCGCTGCCGGGGAGCTTGCGGACGAGCTTTTGGTAGGGCTGCTCCTCGATGTGGGTGGTGTGTTCGCCCGGCTTGCTGCGGAGCTTGATCAGCACCTCGCGCTCGGGGTGCCGCAGCGCGTGGGCCACGGCCCGGCCCAGCAGGTACGCGCGGTCCTCGCGGCTCGCGGGCACGGAGGGCTGGACGGCGAAGACGACGGTGAACCGCCCCTCGGCGCCACTCCCCCCAGCCGCCACCCCAGCAGGACCCGCCACCTCAGCACGGCCCGCCACCTCAGCGGGACCCGCCTCCTCAGCGGGACCCGACTCGTCAGCCCCTTCGGCCCCTTCAACACCGCGCGCCGGCCCGGCCCCTTCGCCGCCGTCCGCGTCCTCCAGGAACGGCAGCGCGCAGCGCACCACTCCCCCGCTCTCCGCGCCGACCCCCTCGTAGACCGCGCGGAAGCGCTCCGCGTCATGAGGGGAGTTGGCGAGGACGAGGTCGGCGCCGTGGCGCAGCAGGAGGCCGTCGGTGAGCTTCTCGTAGACGACGCCCACATATCCGGTGACGACGACGGGCCTGCGGCCGGCAGCGGGCCCTCCGCCGGGCCGGCCTTCGTCGCGGCCTTCGTCGGTCCGGCCTTCGTCGGTCCGGCCTTCGTCGAGGGCTCCGTCGGGGTGTCCCTCGTCGCGCTCGGCGACCGCCCGGTTCAGGCCGTGCAGCACGGCCTGGACGGCGCCGCCGACGCAGGCGAGGACGACCACGTCGTAGGCGTCGGGCGCGGTGGCCGCGCGGAGGAACTCGGCGGTCGTCACCTCGCGCAGGGTCTCGACGGTGACGCCGACCTCGGCGAGCTGGCGCGGGGTGGGCGTGGCCCGCCCGCGCAGCAGGAGGCCGTCGATCCGGGCCTCGGGGGCGAGCCTGCGTGCGGTGAGCGCTCCCCATTTCCACCGGGTGTCGGAATCGGCGAGCACCGCGACCCGGGCCGGGCCGGCCGGGGTGGGGGCCGCCGTGGAAGGCGGAGAAGTGTTTTCTCGTGAGGGCACGTCGCCGACGTTAGGAAGGGATGTGGGAAGACGGCCCAACGTGAATACAACAGACGGTTAACAGCACACCGACGAATGGCCAACCGGTTCGTTCCGGTGCCGCGTTCACCGTCCCGCCATGTGTCGTTCACTCCAGGGTCCGCCGCAGGTCAAGACGGGGGTTGGGCGCGGCACCTAGGGTCCCTCGGGTGGTCAAGCTCTCCGTCATCGTGCCGTTTTACAACGTGCAGTCCTATGCCCCGGAAACGCTACGGAGTCTCCGTGCGAACGCGCGAGAGGATTTCGAATTCATTCTGGTAGACGACGCCTCCTCCGACGAGACGCCGGAGATTCTGGAGCGTGCCGAACGCGAATTTCAGGGTGCCGCGCGGGTGATCCGTGTGCGGCACGCGCGCAACGGCGGTCTCGCCACGGCGCGGAACACCGGCCTGGACCGGGCGAGCGGTGAATTCGTCACCTTCCTGGACGGTGACGACTGGCTGGCGCCCGGCTACTACGAGGAGCTGGTCGCCTGTATCGAGCGGCTGGGCTGCGAGTTCGTCCGCACCGACCATGTGCAGTGCACGGCTCGCGCCCGCACCCTCGCGCGGGTGCCGCACGGCAGGCGGGGCATCGTGACCGATCCCCGGGACGCGATCTTGCCGGTGGGGCGGACCACGTCCGTGGACTACGCGTACGCGTGGGCGGGGATCTACCACCGCAGGCTGCTGGACGACGGGCTGCTGCACTTCCGGCACGGGCTGCGCACGGCCGAGGACAGGCCCTGGATCTGGCAGCTGCACCGGGAGGCGCGCTCGTTCGCGGCCGTGGGGCTGCTGGGCGTCTTCTACCGGCGCGGGGTGGCCTCGTCGCTGACGCAGATCGGGGATGTGCGGCAGCTCGACTTCATCCGCGCCTTCGACCAGGTGATCGAGGAGACCTCGCGCGACAAGGACGCCGAGGTGCTGTTGCCGAAGGCGGTGCGCACGTACTGCGCGATCATCTCGCACCATCTCACCAGCGGCAGGTTCGAGCCACAGGTGGCGCGGAAGCTGCGGTCGATGAGCTCGGCGGCACTCAAGCGGCTGCCCTCCGGTCTGCTGTCGGAGGCGCTGGACTCCATGGACGCCGAGCGCGCCTCGCGGCTGCGGCGGCTGCGCAGGCGGCCCTTCCAGGACAGCGAGACCCCGTCCGACGGGGGCGAGGGCACGCCCGGCACGGAGAACGACACGGACGGCCCCGACACCGGCACCGGCCCCGGCAGCCCCGACACCGGCGGCCCGGACACGGACACAGGACCAGACACGGACACAGCCACGGACACGGGCACGGACAGTGACCGCGGCGCAGCCGCCGCAGCGGGCAGTGACCGTCCGGGCACGGGGGTGCGGGTCTGATGCGTACGCAGATCTTCTTCGCCTCCACCCTCTACGGTGCCGCCACGCTGGCCGCGGCGCTGGACGCGGACCGGTTCGCCCCGGCGGACCGGCGCCTGCTGCTGGTCAGCAACAACTCCGCCAACCCGGAGACGGCGCCCCCGCTGGACGCCATGCCGGGCTTCGAGCGGCTGCGGGACCGCTTCGACCGGGTGCTGTCCTGGAACGAGGCGATCCGCCCGTTCCATCCGGGCGGCTGGTCCCCGCGCACGGACGACGCGCCGCTGTGGGAGCGGTATCTGCGGATGCTGTGGGGCCTGGGCGACGAGCCCGGGCACACCGGGTACACCGGCAACGACGTCGAACTCGTGCTGGAGTCGATCCAGGTGGAGCCGGCGCTGGCGGTGGCCCGGCTGTTCCCCGACGCGCCGATCGACGTGTACGCCGACGGCCTGATGAGCTACGGCCCCACCCGCAACAAACTGGATCCGCTGGTGGGTTCGCGGGTGCGGCGCCTGCTGCACCTGGAGCTGATCCCGGGGCTGACCCCGCTGCTGCTGTCGGAGTTCGGCGTCCCGGCCGAGGTGGTGCCCGCGGATGCCTTCACCGCCGTGCTGGCCGAACTCGGGCAGGACGTCCCGCCGTCCGTGACGGCCGCACCCCGAGGCGGTGCCCTGCTGCTGGGGCAGTATCTGTCCGCGCTGGACATCCTGACCGCCGAGGAGGAGGAACAGCTCCACCTGCGCATGCTGCGCGGGGCCGCCGAGCGCGGCCACCGGAAGGTGGTCTTCAAGCCGCACCCGGTGGCCCCGGCCCGCTACTCACGCGCCCTGGAGAAGGAGGCGGGCGAGCTGGGCGTCGAGCTGACGGTGCTGGGCTCGCCGGTGCTGGCCGAGGTGCTGTACGAGCGGATGCGGCCCGCGCTGGTGGTGGGCTGCTTCTCGACGGCGCTGCTGACCGCGTCCGCCTTCTACGGCCTGCCGGTGGCGCGTACGGGCACCGGACAGCTGCTGGAGCGGGTGACGCCATATCAGAACAGCAACCGGATCCCGGTGACGCTGGTGGACGCCGTCCTGCCGGACCTCGACGACGAGGCCGCTGCCTTCGAGCCGCGCGGCGGTACGGAGCTGACGGGCCTGGTGCGCGCCGTGGGCTTCTGCATGCAGCCCCAGGTGTATCCGGAGCTGCGGTCCGAGGCCGAGCGCTACCTGAGCACCCAGCTGGACGCGACGACCTGGCGCTATTTCAAGCGCCGGCGGCTGACGTCGCTGGCCCTGCCGGGTGCGGTCCCGCGCCAGTTCGCCTTCGTGCCGCGCAACAGGGCGGTGCGCAAGGTCGCCCGCCGCGCCCGCGCCCTGAAGCGCGCGGCCATGGGCTGAGCCCCACCGGATACGGCTCAGGTCGTACCCGGGAGCGCCGGCGGGTACCTCTGCGGGCTGACGGCGGCCCCGTCCACGGAGCGATGTGGCGGGTGGGCCGGGAGGGGGATTCTGAGGCGGTACGGACGCGGTGTCCGTACCGCATCCCTTCGCGAAGGAAGGGAAGTTGGGGGTTCCTCATGCGTAGAAGTCCGAGTTGGAGACGGGGGCGGGGGCGCGCCGTGCTGCTGACGGCGGCGGTGGTGCTGGCGGGGACGGTCGCCGCGAGCGCCGCGAGCGCCGCGCCCGCGCACCGGACGCCGCACGGACCGGGCCGGGCCGCCCCGCACACGGGCGCGGACGCGGACGCGGACAAGCGCGGTGCGGGCCGGGGGGACGAGGCCCGCCTGTACGGGTCGGCCAAAATGCACCGCGCTGACGGGCAGCGGGTCCGCTTCGCCTTCGACGCGCGCGGCTTCGGCGACGCGGCCACGGAGCAGGGCACCTCGCGCGGCACCTTCCGCTTCAGCCACTACACCCCCGACGGTTCGTCAGGGGCCTGGGCGAAGGGGCGGATCGACTGCCTGACAACGGGCGGCGGCAAGGTGGCCACGGCCACCGGCATCGTCACCGAGACCGACCTGGAGGGCCTCAAGGGCAAGCGGGTCGGCTTCACCGTCCAGGACGACGGCCGCCACGACCACCTCGGCTACAGCTGGGCCAGTGGCAACCCGCGGGAGATGGACGTCGCCCCCTGCCTGAGCGCGGCCCCCTACGAGACGGTGGAGAAGGGCGACTTCACCGTCCACCACAAGCTCCCGCCCGCCCCGCAGGAGTGATCCCGGACCACGGGGTGGATCCGGGCCGCGGGTGAACCCAGGACGCGGATGGACCCGGGCCGCGGGTGAACCCCGGCCGCGCCCCGGACGGGGAGGGCCCGCGACGCCCGGAGCGCCGGCACCTACTCCCCCAGGGGGCCGTAGGTGCCGGGCCACCGCTCCCACCAGCGCTGGTCCGCCTCCAGCTGGGCTGCGAGGGAGACCAGCAGGGGCTCGCTGCACGCGGGGCCCAGCAGTTGGGCGCCCAGGGGGAGGGAGTCGGCGGTGAGCCCGGCGGGGATGTTGAGGCCGGGCCAGCCCAGCACGTTCCAGGGCCAGGCGTAGGGGCAGTGGGCGATCATCGTGCGGTCGGTCTGCCAGCCGGAGAGCCCCGCCAGCGCGCCGACGCGGGGCGCCGGGGTGGCGGTGGTGGGCGTGAGGACGACGTCGTAGCGGCGGAAGATACGGCCCACATGCCGCCGCAGCGGGCCCTCGGCGGCGCGCGCGGCACGCAGTACGGGCCCGCCCAGCAGCCGCCCGGTGCGGGCGGCCGACCGGGTGCGCGGGTCCAGCAGGCTCTCGTCGGGCATGCGCAGCGTCCAGGTGCGGATGCCGGCCGTGGCGCGCGGTACGAACGTCAGCCCGATCGGGCCGTAGCGCGGGTCGGCCTCCTCCACCTCGTGGCCGAGCGCGGCGAACCGTTCGGCCATCGCGCGCACCGCCGCCTCGGCCCTCGGGTCCAGGTCCTTGGGCGTGGCGGTGAACGCCCAGCGGGTCGACAGGGCGATCCGCAGCCGCCCCGGGTCCCGGCCGACGGCCGCGCGCACCTGGACCGGCGGCGGCCGGTGCAGGTCGCCGTCGCGGTTGCCGGAGGCGGCGTCCAGCAGCAGCGCGGCGTCCTCGACGGTGCGCGCGAGCGGACCGAAGACGGTGATGCCGTTGAACGCCTCGGGATCCGGCCAGGTGGAGACGCGGCCCCGCTGCGGCTTGATGCCGATCAGATGGGTCCAGGCGGCGGGGATACGGACCGATCCCGCGCCGTCCGAGCCCAGCGCGGCGGGGACGAGTCCGGCGGCGACGGCGGCTGCGGCGCCGCCCGAGGAGCCGCCGGGGGTGTGTGCCGGGTTCCAGGGGTTGCGGGTGTCACCGAAGGCCCGGCCCTCGGTGAACGGCCACTGGCCCAGCTCGGGGCTGTTGGTCTTGCCGACGATGACCGCTCCGGCGGCCCGCAGCCTGCGGACGACCTCGGCGTCCGCGGTCTTGGGCACGAAGTCGCCCGCACAGCCGAAGGCGGTCGCCTCGCCCGCCACGTCCGTGTCGTCCTTGACCGCGAGCGGCACCCCCAGCAGCGGGCGCCGCTCGCCCGCGCGGAGCGCCTCGTCGGCGGCGTCGGCCTCGGCGAGCGCGGCCTCGGTCCGCACCCGGCGGAAGGCGTTGAGCGTGCGCTGGGTGGCGCCGATGCGCTCCAGGGCGCGCTCGGTCAGCTCCCGCGCGCTGACCTGGCCCGCCGCCAGCGACTCGGCTGCGCGGGCGAGGCCCGGCAGCGGCGCCCCCGCGCCCCCACCCCCACCCGCACTCGCTCCCGCGGCGGCCTGCGCACCCGCGGCGGTCTGTGCGCCCGCACCGTCGAGGGCCCCGCTCGCGCCGGTGGCCGCGCCGGTTCCACTGCCCGTGGCGCGCGGTTCTTCTGCGGATCCGGTCTCGGTCGACATAGGCACCTCGCACCCGCTCGTCGGTCACGGCTGCGCCTACTGTCCCCGATCCACGCCCCCTTCGAAACCCGCGAGTAACCCAGGGGCGCACGGGGCGCGCAGGTTCGCGAGGGCGGCACGGTGGGCAGTGATGGACGCGTGGATCCGTCTGGCCCGGGGGTGGGGATGGGGATGCTGGGGACACAGTCGCGGGGAACGGCGACGCGCCGGGGAGTGGCGGCGGCAGCCGCCGTGCTGCTGAGCGCGGGCACCGTCGCGGGCTGCCAGGCGCAGCCGGGTACGGGCGCCGACGGCAAATCCGTACGGATATCGAAGATTCCGCAGCAGGCCCCCACGGGCCCGCCGCGGTCCTCCTCCGCCTCGCCCCCGGCGCGTACGAGCGCGCCACCGCCGTCGTCGTACACCCCGCCGCGCCCCACGTCACCGAGCCCGGTGGCGCAGACCGTGCGCATGGCGCCGGGCTCCCGGGGCGAGCACGTACGGGAACTCCAGGCGCGGCTACGCCAGTTGGGTCACTTCGGCCGGAACCCCACGGGCTACTACGGCTCGGTGACCGCCGCCTCCGTCTCCGCGTTCCAGGCGCAGCGGGGCCTGGCGCGGACCGGCAAGGTCACCGATCCCCTGCTGAGCGCGCTGCGCTCCCGTACGCACAACCCCTCGCGCACGGAGCTGTATCCGCCGACCTCCCGCCCGGTGGGCAGGCCGGATCCGCGCTGTCTGACGGGGCGCACGCTGTGCGTCAGCAAGAAGAGCAGGACGCTGTCGTGGATGGTGGACGGGCAGGTGCGCGCCGCGATGGACGTGCGGTTCGGATCGGCCTACACGCCGACCCGGGAGGGCACCTTCAAGGTGGACTTCAAGAGCCGCCACCATCGCTCGACCATCTACGACTCCCCGATGCCGTACGCGATGTTCTTCAGCCGGGGCCAGGCGGTCCACTACTCCTCGGACTTCGCGGCCCGGGGCTACGCGGGGGCCTCGCACGGGTGCGTGAACGTGCGGGACAAGAAGAAGCTCGCCAAGGTCTTCGCACAGGTGCGGCCCGGCGACAAGGTCGTCGTCTACAAGTAGCGGCCGTCGAGCGGCGTGGCTCAAAGAGAAGCCGCACACCGCACACCGCGAGGCTCAAAAAGAAGGGGCGCGGGCGGGACCGGGGACTGCTACCCCTCGGGGGACAACCCCCGAACCCCCGGCCGGACCCTGCGCGTGACCCAAAGAAGCCGCACACCGCACACCGCGTGGCTCAAAAAGAAGGGGGCGCGGGCGGGACCGGGGGAACGTGTCCCGCCCGCGCCATCGCGCGAACCCAGAGGTACGGGGGGAACCTCGGGCTTACCGCGCCGCCGATGACCAGTCGGCTCACTATCCTCAGCGCCGGGTGCCGAGAAAGTGTCACACCCCCCGCACGCTGTCTTGATGTGGCGCCCGTCACCCGCCGCCCGCGCCGCCTGCCGCGCCCGGCGCACCGGTTTCAGCCGGGTCGGACGGTGTGCCCGCCGTACCGCCCGCCGCGCCGGAGCCACCCGTGCCGGAGCCGCCCGCGTCACCGCCGCTCGTGCCGCCACTGTCGCCGGGGTCGCCGCTGCCGCCGTCTCCCCCGCCATCACCGCCGCCGCTGCCCGAGCCGCCGCTGTGGCCGGGCTGGCCGGTCGAACCGCCGGGTGTGCCCGGCACCTGGGGGCCGCCGCTGCCGGACTGCTCACCGCCTTCGCCGCCGCCGGGCTTCGAGTAGTGGACGCAGAACTTCTGCACCACCGCGCGCCCGCCCGCCGCGCGCTCCAGCTTCCGGCGCTCCTGCGCCTCCAGCTTGCCGTCGGTGTACGCCTTGCACAGCGCGGCGGCGATGGCCCGCTTGTCGGAGTCGCTGCCCCGTCCATGGCCGGGCTTCTTGTCGCGCTCGCCGCCCTTGCCGGGTTTGCCGTGCTTGTCGGCGTCCTGGTGCTTGTGCTTCTTGCCGCTGCCACCGGAGTTGGCCAAGTCCCTGGAGTCCTTGGAGCCGTCCGGGTCCTTCGTCCGCTCCTCGCCCCCGGCGCCGTTGTGGCGGCGGTGCTTGCCGCCCGCCGTGTCCTCCTCGGCACCGGCGCCGCCCGCGGCCTCGTTCGCGCTCCGGTCGCCCTCGGGGCTCACCGCCGGGGACATCGTCACGGCCGGGACGCCGTTGCCGCCGAAGGGCGTGGGCAGTACGCCCGTACCGGCCGCCACCGCGACGCCGCCGAGCGCGCAGCCCGCCAGAGCCATGGCGAACCCGGCACGCAGAGGTCTGCCCGCCAGTACGTAGCGCGCGCGGCGGCCGGAGTGGCCGTCGCGCGCAGGTCTGTCGCCGCCGCGCGCATGTCTACTGCCGCCGTGTACCCCGCGTACGCCCTCGGGGGCGGTCTCCGGCAGCGGGGCGTCCTCGGATGCGGAACCGGAAGCGGAATCACTCGCCGGGCCGCCGGCGCTCACCGCTCCGCCGCGCAGCGCGCCGACGCGGGCGGCACGGAAGGCGTCCAGGGCCGCGGCCTCACCGGGCAGTTCGACGGCGGTCGCGCCACGTCCGGCGGCACGGGGTGCGGTGTGCTCGGCTGCCAGGTCGTCCAGGACGGAGGCGAGCTTGGCCGCCGCGCGGCGGTCGGCGTCGCGGAACCACGCGTCCGAGGGGACGTCCAGCGCGCCACCCGCTTTGCGGTCTTTGGTGCTTTTGGGGGCCTTTCCGGCCCGTTGGTCGTCTGGTTCGCCCGGCATGTCCGGCTGTTCGCTCGCCGGGTGGCCGGGCTGTCGGCCGGGGTCCGGGGTACCGGTTTCCTGGGCATCGACGGGCAGCCTGCGCAGCAGCCGCTCCGCGGTCTCTTCGTCCAGCCAGCCGTACCGGTCGTCCGCCATCACGTTTCCCTCAGCGTTCGCGTGACGGGATGCGTCACACCGCGGGCCAGGCCCCGGGCCCTGCCCTCTCCCGTGCCGCCGCCGGGCTGCGGCGGGGAAACACCCGCGCCGGAACCCCCCACGGAATCACCGGAGGCAGGTGAGGGGCCGCCGGGAGACGGCAGCCGACCCACCGCGCCGCCCGCGGACGGGGCCGGGCCGGCGGGACCGCCAGGAGCCGAATCCGGACGGGAACCCGGACGGGAACCCGGATGCGTACCCGGCGGCGAGACCGGGGCCGAGGACGGGCCGCTCCCGGAGACCCCCAGGGCCGGCCCGGCGGGACCGGCGGGCGCGGAGCCGGCCGGGCCGCCGGGTTCGCCCGCGTCAGCCGGCGCGTCCGCGCCCGCCGCCGCGTCCAACGCCGCGTCCGCGTCCGGCGTCTGGTCCTCCAGCAGTTCGGCCAGCCTGCGCAGCCCCCGGTGCGCCGCCGTCCGCACGGCGCCCGCCCGCTTGCCGAGCACCTGGGCCGCGCTCTTGGCGTCCAGCCCGACCACCACCCGCAGCACCACGGCCTCGGCCTGGTCGCGCGGGAGGCGGGAGATGAGCGCCATCGTGCGGCCCGTGCCGAGGGCCTCAAGTGCCTCGTCGGCCGTGTCGGCACCGGCCGGCAGCCCCGCCAGCTCGCTCTCGTCACCGCCGACGGCGGGCCGTCGGCCACGCATCCGCAGGTGGTCCAGCGCGCGGTTGCGCGCGATGCGCGCGGCCCAGCCGCGGAAGCTGTCGGCGTCTCCCTTGAACCGGGCCAGGTCCCGGGCTATCTGGAGCCACGCCTCTGAGGTGACGTCCTCGGCGTCCGGATCGGGCACGAGGGTGCGCACATATCCGAGCAGACGCGGGTGCACGGTCCGGTAGACGGTGCGGAAGGCGGGCTCGTCCCCCTCCTGCGCCGCGCGAACCGCAGCCGTCAGCTCCGCGTCGTCCCCCTGCACGCCCGTGTCTCGCCCCACTCCGCGAAGGTGTCTGTGCCGTGCGCCCCGCCGCAGGCCGGTCTCCCGGCGCGGATGCGAGCAGCACGCTAAAGCCAAGTGTGCACGCTCGTCCATGCCGGAGGGATGGGCAGGGGCGGGAGGTATGCGGTGGGTGAGGAGCCGTGGGCGGTGCGTGAGGAGACGGCCGTCCGCCGTCGACGGTGCGCGGGGTAACACAATGCGGGGTCGTAACGCTGAGGGAAGTACGGGCATGCCGCTGGCGTAGTGCGCCCGTGTCCGACGACGGCCGGGGTCTCTCCTGTGGGGGGTGGCGACCCCGGTCGTCTTCGCTTTCCCGGCCCGTGCCACGATGCGGCGCCATGGAGCAGCCCGCGCCCCGCACATCGTCCCCGCTCGCCTCCTGGGCCCGGCGGTTCGCCCTGCCGGACGACGGCGATGGCGACAGCCCTCAAGAGCCCGCGCCGGTGCCGGTGGACTGGCCCGCGGTCGAGACCTGGCTCGGCCTGCGCCTCCCCCGTGACTACAAGGCGCTGGTGGACGCGAGCGGCCCGCTCGACCTCGGCGAGTACCTGTGGGTGCACGCGCCCTGCGCGCAGGAGGGCAGGTTCGACTACGGCGAATGGCTGCGCGACACCCACCGGGAGACCCGCGTCGCCGCGCGCGAGGCCACCTCGTCCGGGCCGCCGTCCTTCCACCCCGCGCCCGGCGGGCTGCTGGCGTGGGCGGAGACCCGGGGCGGGGCGACGCTCTTCTGGGACACGTCGGCGGCTGCCCCGAAGGACACTTCGGCCCCGGGCGACGCCCCGGCCCCGGAGGACGGGAGCCCGGAGGGCGGGACCCAGGAGGCCGGGAGCCCGGACCGGACCCCGGAGGGCGAGAAGACCGGGGACCCGGACGCGTGGCCCGTGGTCCTCTTCGACGACAGCCACTTCCCCAGCCCGGATCCCGACGCCGAGCCCGACACCGACCCCTGGTACCCGCTGGGGCTGGACACCGCCGGGACGCTCACCGCGCTGATGACCACCGGCCTCCCGACGCGCGGCGGCGGCCGGTTCGGCCCGCTGCCCCCGACCGCCCGGCGCACGGCCTACCTGACTCGGGCCGCGCCCTGGACACCCCCGCCCACGCAAGACCCCGCCCACACCCCCGCCCGGCACGCCGCGCTGACCGAGGGCACGGGCATACCGGCGCTCACCGCGCTGGTGCCCCCGCCCCCGGCCCCGTATCTGGGCACCCCCGACGGCCGCTCTCCCGAGGACGGCTGGGAGCGCCTGTTCGACGAGCTGGGCACCCGCCTGCCGGCCGAATACCTCGCCCTCATGGAGCGGTACGGCGCGGGCTGCTGGTCGGAGTGGCTGCGCTTCTTCACGCCGCTGCGCGAGGGCGAGAACGGCTTCGTGTGGCACGTACGGACGGTCACCGACGCCTATCGCGGCAGCCGCGAGCGCTTCCCCGACATGAACCCGCTGGACGTCTGGCCGGAGCCGGGCGGCTTCCTGCCGTTCGCGAACTCCATCGACGCCGATGAGATCGGCTGGCTCACCCGGGGCGATCCCGACCACTGGCCCGTCATCGTCCGCCCCCGCCACGCCCGGCAGGGCCCCCCGCTGGAGGGCTCGCTCACCCACATCCTGCTGGAGTGGCTGCGCGGCAACCTCACCACCCCGGGCTTCGCCGGCCTCGACGAGGACGACGACCCCCTGGACTTCATCGGCTTCGAGCCCTGGCCCGATCACGCCTACTGGTGACCGTGCCCCCGGGCCGCCGACCGGGGCCCACCGGCCTCACAAGCCCCGCAGATAGACCCGCACCCGCTCCTTCCCCAGGGGCTGGGTGAAGATCTCCAGCGACTGCACCCGGGACTTCTTGTTCCCGGCGCAGGGCGGGCAGACGGATCCCTTCCGCACCTGGTCGAGGGTCTCGGGCTCGGGCAGCTTGAGGTGTCCGAAGGGAGCCGCCGACGGCTTTTCGGCGTCGATCGGCTCAAGCTTTTTCAACGGGTCCTCCAGGGCCAGCTTCTCGACGAAGGGGCCCAGTTCGTCGCGCGGAAGCTGGAAGGACAGCAGCAGGACGTCCTCTTGCGGATTCATCTGCAACCCGGCCCGCCGCTGCCTCGCACCCTCCGGGACCTCCACTCCCAGCTGCCGGCCGACGTCCCCCGCGGTGACCCCCTTCTCCCACTGGGGGCCGCCCCTGGAGGAGTCGGCCACACCCTCATCAGCCCCGCCGCCGGGAAGCGCGATCAGCACCGCGGTGAGCGCGACGAGTGCCAGCACGACGAACGCCAGCACGGGGAGTGCCACTGAGCGGAACTTCTTCCAGTTCGTCCGTGCCATCGCGAATGCCGTCCCGGGTCGGTTCGAGCTGTCCTGCCGTCGAACCCTCTTACGTCCCTGACTTCTGGGCAGTTCACCGGTCGGGCACGTACGCGGCGCTCAGTCCACCCGGTTCATGAGAGCCATGAAGCCGCTCCAGGATTCCTTCGGCTTTCGCGGGTCCCACAGTTTCTGGGCCGTCGCCGCGAGGGGGAGGCGGATCCCCTGGGCCACCTGTTCCTGCGTCTGGGCGTTCGAGATGTCGCCCCACACCGCGAACCGGCCGCCGAGAATGCGCTGGGGCCCGGCGTAGCGGGACGGCACGGGCTTGGTGCCGCGTACGACGGCCGGGGTCCACTGCTCGTAGATCCGCCGGCCCGTCGGGTACCTGAAGTCGTTCGGCTGGCCCAGGACGTAGTACAGGTACTCGTCGTTGAGGTTGACGACCTTCCAGCCCTCCTTCAGGTATTCCTCGGGCTGGCGGGCGCCCATCTCCTTGCCCGTCCAGTAGTTCACCTGGCGGTGCCGGGAGGGTTCGACGACGCCGTCGCGGTGCATGCCGTCGTTCCACAGCTGCGGGGTCTTGCCGTGCTTGCGCACGGTCTTGGCGCGGTCGTTCAGCCAGGCGGTGGCCAGGTCCTGGACGCCGGCGTCCTTGCCGTAGCGCTCGCGGGCCGCCTTGGCCAGGCCCGGGTAGGTGGCCTCGGGGTCCTTGGTCATCAGCGCCTGGTACTCGTCGCCGCCCAGGTGCAGGTATGTGCCGGGGAAGAGGTCCGCGTACTCCCCCAGCAGATCGTCGACGATCTTCGCCGCGCGCGGGTTGCTGATGTCGATGGCGCCCCGCGCCGTGCTGCCGGAGGCGCTGCGCAGCTGGAGATCGGGGTGTGCCTCGATGACCGCGCCGAGGTGGCCCGGCGAGTCGACCTCGGGGATGACGGTGATGTGCCGGGAGGCCGCCAGCTTGACGATGCTCCGCACCTGCGCCTTGGACAGCCGGGGGCTGGAGACGACTTCGGGGTGGGTGTCGCTCTCGACGCGGACCGCCTGGTCGTCGGAGAGGTGGAGCTGGAGCTGGTTGAGCTTGAGGTCCCCCATCTCGCGGATGCGGGCCTCGATCCACTCGGCGGTGAAGTGCTTGCGGGCGATGTCGAGCGAGAAGCCGCGCTGGGCGCGGTCCGGCTTGTCGTGGACGGTGCCCTCGGCGAAGCGGTGCTGGGCGCGGTAGGTCTGCATGAGGGTGCGGGTGCCGTAGAAGACCCCGGCGTCGCCCGCGCCCGTGATGGTGACCTTCCCGGCGCGGCTGGTCAGGGAGTAGCACTCGGCCCCGCCCTTGCCGCCGCGCTTGAGTTCGATGTCGCCGGTGCGGGCCGGGCCCTTGGCCGTGTCGACCTTCAGCTCGCCCGCGAGCAGCTCGGCCTCGTCGGAGAGGGAGCCGGTGTCGGTGACCACGCGGGTGTAGCGGGTGGGCTTCCAGCCGGGGCCGCGTACGGCTTTCCACTCGCGTACGGCGGGGACGGCGGAGGGGGCGGGGCCCACCCTGTCCGGGCCCTTGGGGGGCGGCGGCTGGAAGCCGCTGCCGGACTTCGAGGAGGACGAGGAGCCGGAGGGCCGGGCCCCGTCTCTGCCGGCCCCGCTGTCGCCGCAGCCGGTCAGGGCGAGCAGGCCGCTCAGCGCGAGGGCTGTCGCCGCTGCGGTGCCCCGGGGCCGGACTCGTGTCCAGCCATGTGAACCGTCCGCCGCCCGGTCCCGTGTCACCTCCTGTGCCCCAGCCCGCGCCCGGCCGTGTGCCCCATCCCGTGCCTGGCCCTGTGTCCGAGTCCGCGCCCCGTGCCCGCCGGGCCGCCCCGTCTCTTCCGTCCGTCCCGCCACGCTCGCTCGTCCCGCCCCTTCGGTCCACCCGGACCTGAACTCTCCCGGACGCCGGTCCCGTTCCGGCCGCCCAGGCATTTCTGACCAGTTTCGTCCCATACGAATACGGTATTTCCCTTTCCGAACCCTCCCCCGTCAGCTATGCGCTCCCGGATGTTCCCTTCCGGGTGAAAAACACGATTCGGACGGCCGAACACTCCAGGCACATGACTACGGTGACGAGACTCCCACACCACCTTCACACCCCTCCCCGGAGCAGATGAGCCACCCCATGCGGCAGAGCGGACAGGTGACCTCCCCGGCCGTCACGCCCCTGGACGGGCTCAACGGGTCGGCCGTCCACGCGGCCGAATCCCTCCTCCTCACCTGCTGCGGGAGCCACCGCTGGGCCCGGCGCCTCGCGGCGCACCGGCCCTACCCCGACGTGGAGGCGCTGCTCGCGGCGGCGGACGAGGCCAGCTACGACCTGACCGCCGTGGACCTGCACGAAGCGCTCGCCGGGGAGACCGCGCCGCATCCGCTGGGCGAGCCGCAGCTCGGGACCCTCGCGGCGCACACCGCGCTGCGGGCCGCTCAGGCTGCCTACGAACAGAAGTTCGGGCACGCGTTCGTCGTCTGTCTCGACGGGTGCGCGCCACAGGACCGGCTGGATCACACTCTCGCGGGGATCCGTGAGCGGCTCGGGCGCGAGCGGGAGGAGGAGTGGGTCGTCACGGCCGACGAGCTTCGCCGCTTGGCGCGGGGCCGACTCGCCCGGCTGGCGACCTCCGGCTCGATTTAAGCCCCCGGCCCCGCCCCTTCACCGTTTCTCTCAGGGGCTCCTCCCCCAGTCTCCGGCCGGGGGCCCCCACCCGAACCCCCCGGTCCTCAAACGCCGGACGGGCTATAAACAGCCCGTCCGGCGTTTGAGGACGAGCGCCCCGCGCGATGCGGTGACAGGGCGCAGAGGACGACGGGTCAGACAAAGAGCGGGCCACACGCCGTAGGCCGTACGGTGCCTGATTGATCACACCTGGCACACCCGGCACCAACGTCCCGACGCGGCGTCGCTACGATGACCGATGGCCGGAGGACCGTACCCGGCCGGGCCCGCCCGACCTACCGAAGCCGGCAGGCCCCAATATCCGCTCCCGGAGGGTTTTTCCGTGCCGGCTGGAACGCTGTACCGCGGCCGGGAAGGAATGTGGTCCTGGGTGGCTCATCGAGTCACCGGCGTCCTCATCTTCTTCTTCCTGTTCGTGCACGTCCTCGACACCGCTCTCGTGCGTGTCTCACCCGAGGCGTACGACGACACTGTCGCCATCTACAAGACTCCGCTCGTCAACCTGATGGAGTACGGCCTCGTGGCCGCCATCCTCTTCCACGCGCTGAACGGCCTGCGGGTCATCGCCGTGGACTTCTGGTCGAAGGGCGCGAGGTACCAGAAGCAGATGCTGTGGACCGTGCTGGGCGTGTGGTTCGTCCTCATGGCCGGTGCCTTCTATCCGGTGTTGCAGCACACCCTGCGCACGCTGTTCGGGAGCTGATGCGTGATGTCGACGACCGAGACGACCAAGACCGCCGGCGCCGGGGACCAGGAGCCGTCCGGCCCCCAGGACGATGTCGCGCTGTTCGACGTGGACCACCCCGCACCCGTGATCGAGCCGCCGCGCGCGCGGACCGCGAAGACGCCGAAGGCGAGCCGCGGCAACTTCGAGATGCAGGCCTGGCTGTTCATGCGGCTGTCCGGCATCGTGCTCGTGGTGCTCGTGCTGGGCCACCTGCTGATCCAGCTCGTGCTGGACGGCGGCGTCAGCAAGATCGGCTTCGCGTTCGTGGCCGGCCGCTGGGCCTCGCCGTTCTGGCAGGTGTGGGACCTGCTGATGCTGTGGCTGGCGATGCTGCACGGCGCCAACGGCCTGCGCACCGTCATCAACGACTACGCGGAGCGGGACAACACCCGCTTCTGGCTGAAGATGCTGCTCTACACGGCGACCGTCTTCACCGTCCTGCTGGGCACGCTGGTGATCTTCACCTTCGACCCGAACATCCGCTGATCCCCCCGGGACGAGAGCACCCGGCAGGACACCGCGAGGGAATCCGAGAGACCTCATGCAGATCCACAAGTACGACACCGTCATCGTCGGTGCGGGCGGCGCCGGCATGCGCGCGGCCATCGAGTCCACCAAGCGCAGCCGCACCGCCGTGCTGACGAAGCTGTACCCCACGCGCTCCCACACCGGCGCCGCGCAGGGCGGCATGGCCGCGGCCCTCGCGAACGTCGAGGAGGACAACTGGGAGTGGCACACCTTCGACACGATCAAGGGCGGCGACTACCTGGTCGACCAGGACGCCGCCGAGATCCTGGCGAAGGAGGCCATCGACTCCGTCCTCGACCTGGAGAAGATGGGCCTGCCCTTCAACCGCACCCCGCAGGGCAAGATCGACCAGCGGCGGTTCGGCGGGCACTCGCGCAACCACGGCGAGGCCCCGGTGCGCCGCTCCTGCTACGCGGCGGACCGCACGGGCCACATGATCCTCCAGACGCTGTACCAGAACTGCGTCAAGGAGGGCGTGGAGTTCTACAACGAGTTCTACGTCCTCGACCTGCTCCTCAACGAGGAGGAGGGCGTCAAGAAGACCGCCGGTGTCGTCGCCTACGAGCTGGCGACCGGCGAGATCCACGTCTTCCGGGCCAAGGCCGTCGTCTTCGCCTCGGGCGGCAACGGCAAGTTCTTCAAGGTGACCTCCAACGCGCACACCCTGACCGGTGACGGCCAGGCCGCCGCGTTCCGGCGCGGGCTGCCGCTGGAGGACATGGAGTTCTTCCAGTTCCACCCGACCGGCATCTGGAAGATGGGCATCCTGCTCACGGAGGGCGCCCGCGGCGAGGGCGGCATCCTGCGCAACAAGGACGGCGAGCGCTTCATGGAGAAGTACGCGCCCGTCATGAAGGACCTCGCGAGCCGTGACGTCGTCTCCCGCGCGATCTACACCGAGATCCGCGAGGGCCGCGGCTGCGGCGCCGACAAGGACCACGTCTACCTGGACCTGACGCACCTGCCGCCGGAGCAGCTGGACGCGAAGCTGCCGGACATCACCGAGTTCGCACGGACGTACCTGGGCATCGAGCCGTACACCGACCCGGTGCCGATCCAGCCGACCGCGCACTACGCCATGGGCGGCATGCCCACCAACGTGCAGGGCGAGGTGCTCTTCGACAACAGCACCCCCGTCCCGGGCCTGTACGCGGCCGGCGAGGTCGCCTGCGTGTCCGTGCACGGCGCGAACCGGCTGGGCACCAACTCGCTGCTGGACATCAACGTCTTCGGCCGCCGCGCGGGCATCGCCGCCGCGGAGTACAGCGCGACGGCCGGCCACGTCGAGCTGCCCGAGGACCCGGCGCGGTTCGTCCAGGACGAGATCGAGAACCTGCGGGACGCCACCGGCAACGAGCGCGTGGTCGACATCCGCAAGGCGCTCCAGGAGTGCATGGACAAGAACGTCATGGTCTTCCGCACGGAGCAGACGCTGAAGGAGGCCGTCGAGGAGATCGGCGCCCTGCGCAAGCGGTTCCGCAACATCAGCGTCCAGGACAAGGGCAAGCGGTTCAACACCGACCTGCTGGAGGCCCTGGAGCTGGGCAACCTGCTCGACCTGGCCGAGGTCACCGCCGTGTCCGCGCTCGCCCGCAAGGAGTCGCGCGGCGGCCACTACCGCGAGGACTTCCCCAGCCGCGACGACGTCAACTTCATGCGCCACACCATGGCCTACCGCGAGGTGGGCGACGACGGCACCGAGTCGATCCGGCTCGACTACAAGCCGGTCGTGACCACCCGCTACCAGCCGATGGAGCGGAAGTACTGATGCGGCCTCTCCCCGGGGGGCGACCCCCGTACCCCCGGCCGGAGCCGGTGGCGAGGCCCGTCACCGAACCCGGCCCCACCGGCATCCTCGCTCACCAGCACGGCTCCAGGAGGAACGCGTGAGCACCGCGACTCTCGACAAGAACGACTCCGCCGGTCCCGTCGACTCGGCGGAGAACAGCGCCTCGCACCTGATCACCGTCACCCTGCGCATCCGCCGGTTCAACCCGGAGGTCGCCGAGGAGTCGCAGTGGCAGGACTTCACGCTGGAGATCGACCCGAAGGAGCGCGTCCTGGACGCGCTGCACCAGATCAAGTGGGAGATGGACGGGACGCTCACGTTCCGCCGCTCCTGCGCGCACGGCATCTGCGGCTCGGACGCGATGCGGATCAACGGGCGCAACCGGCTGGCGTGCAAGACGCTGCTGAAGGACATCGGCCCGGAGAAGCCGATCACCGTCGAGCCGATCAAGGGGCTCACGGTCCTCAAGGACCTGGTGGTCGACATGGACCCGTTCTTCCAGGCGTACCGGGACGTCATGCCGTTCCTGGTCACGACCGGGAACGAGCCGACCCGCGAGCGCTACCAGTCGGCGGCGGACCGCGAGCGGTTCGACGACACCACCAAGTGCATCCTGTGCGCGGCGTGCACCTCCTCGTGCCCGGTGTTCTGGAACGACGGGCAGTACTTCGGCCCGGCGGCGATCGTCAACGCGCACCGCTTCATCTTCGACTCGCGCGACGAGGCCGGTGAGCAGCGGCTGGAGATCCTGAACGACAAGGACGGGGTGTGGCGCTGCCGCACCACGTTCAACTGCACGGACGCGTGCCCGCGCGGCATCGAGGTCACCAAGGCCATCCAGGAGGTCAAGCGCGCCCTGATCACCCGGCGCTTCTGATCTTCCGACGCCGCTCCCCTTCCCCGGCCGGGGAAGCGGGGCGGCGCGGCCCGGCGGTACCGAACTCTCGGTGCCGCCGGGTTTCTTCTGCCCCGGCCATGTCCTCCGGCCCGGTCTTCACCGGGGAATATGCGGGCGGGCGCCACTCACCCGATCGGCATTCCCGGATGGTGACGGACCGGCTACCGGACGAGATTGGTGGCGACGGTGCCTCACCTCCGTGGGGCATCCCGATCGGAGGAGTTGTGATGCGTACACGCACTTCTGTTGTCGCTGTCCTCTTGGCCGGTGCCGCCCTGCTGGGCTCCGCCGGTACCGCCGCTGCCGCCGCCGGCCCGGTTTCCGGCCATGAGAGGGCTCCCAGCGGTGGGAAGTCCCTGACCCTTCCGCTCGACCTGCTGGGGCTGCCGCCGATCACGATCACCGCCGGCCGCTGACCGGGATGTTCAGCCCCCTTCACGCGAGGCCGCGCACCGACGGTGCGCCCCTCCCGTGAAGGGGATCTCCCGTGAAGGCGCCGCTGCCGTGAAGGGGCCCCCGCCATAAGGGGGCAAGCCAGGAAGCGGCTACGCCCCCAGCGATACCCGCTCCCGCGTGCGGAGGATGTGCGTACGGTCGCGCGCATGCCTCATCCGCTCCGTCAGCGTGACTTCCGGCTCCTGTTCGCGGGGCGCACGCTCTCCCTCGTCGGCGACGCCGCCTTGCCCGCCGCGCTGGCGCTGGCCGTCCTGCGGGCGACCGGCTCCACCTCCGCGCTCGCGCTCGTCCTCGGCTGCGCGATGGTGCCCAAGCTGTTGCTGCTGCCGGTCGGCGGCGTGATAGCCGACCGGTTACGGGCCCGTACGGTCGCGCTCGGCACCGACCTCGTGCGGTGCGCGGCGCAGCTGTTCACCGGGCTCCAGCTGCTCGGCGGCGAACCGTCGCTGGTGCTGATCGGCGCCGCCGAAGCGGTGGGCGGCGCCGCGTCCGCGTTCGCCATGCCCTGCCTGTATCCGCTGGTCGCGGGCACCGTCCCGGCCGAGGGGCGGCAGCGCGCCAACGCGCTGATGGCGACGGCCGAGAGCGCCAGCAAGCTCGCCGGGCCCGCGCTGGCGGGCGTCCTCGTCCTCACCGCCGGGCCCGGGTGGGCCTTCCTGCTGGATGCCGGCACCTTCGCGGCGAGCGCGGCGCTGCTCGCGTTGGTACGGGTCGGCCATGTGCCGCTGCCCCGGCGCTCGTTCCGCGCCGACCTGGCCGAAGGGTGGTCGGAGGTGCGCACCCGCGCCTGGTACTGGCCGAGCCTGCTCGGCCACGCCGTCAGCAACCTGGCCATCAGCGTGCTGCTCGTTCTCGGGCCCGGGGTCGCCGTGCGGGAGCTGGGCGGGGAGGGCGTGTGGGTGGCCGTCGTCCAGGCGGGCGCCGTGGGGCTGCTGGTCGGCAACCTGGCGGCCTCGCGGGTGCGACCGCGGCGGCCGGTGCTGGTGGCGAACCTGCTGGCGGCGGGGTTCGCGCTGCCGCTCGCGGTGTTCGCGGCGGCCCCCGGCGCGGGGTACGCGATCGCCGCGTACGGGGTGGCGATGGTGGGGCTCGGCTTCCTCAACCCCGTGTGGCAGACGACCGTCCAGAACGCGATACCCGCCACCGCGCTGGCCCGGGTCACCTCCTACGACTGGCTCCTGTCGCTGGGTGCCATGCCGCTGGGCTACGCCCTCGCCCCGCTCACCGCCGAGACCTGGTCCCCCGCCGTGCCCCTGGTCGCCGCCGCGCTGCTGGTGGCCGCCGCCGGCCTGGCCACGGCCCTGATCCCGCCCGTCCGCCGCTTCGAGCGGCCCCCCGCCGAGGCGCCTGCCTCTCCGGCGGCTCCCGGGGCCGAGGCGGAAGCCGATTCCTGAGCCTGAAGGCGCGCTCACGCCCCCAGGCCGGCTCCGCTCCTCCCCCCGGGGGGCAAGGCGGCGGGTGGGTGGGTCGTATCGTGCGGAGGATGGGACGTTTGCGAATGGTGCGGGCCGTGGCCGTGGGGATCGTGGTGGCCGTCGGGGTGAGCGGCTGCGCCGACAGCGGCGACGGCCCGGCGAAGCCGGTCGGGAAGCACGGGGCGCGGCTGACGGCGGATCGCACCACCGCGTTGGCGGACGAGCAGGTCGAGGCGAAACTGTCGGGGCTGGGCGCGCGCACGCGCGTGAGCGTCGACGCGCGGGCGACCGACCGCGACGGCCACGCGTGGACGTCGCGGCTGGCGCGCACAGCGGACCGCAAGGGCCGGGTCGACATGACGAAGGACACGGCGCGGCTGATGTCCGGTATGCGGCCCACCGGCGGGCGCGCGGCGAAGCTGCGGGGGACGGGCACGACGTTCTCGTACCATCCGGGCCCGCCCGGCACCCAGCGCGCCTACACGGTGCGGCTCACAGCCACCGCGCGCAGCGGCAAGCACAAGGGCGAGCGCCTCGCGGCCCGTACCCTCACCCGCGAGTGGCTCACCAAGGGCACCACGCACCGCAAGCTGACCGTCGCCAAGGACAAGGTGGCGGGTGATCTGTATCTGCCCGCCAAGGGAGCGGGCCGCAAGAAGGCGCCCGTGCTGGTGTTCGGCGGCTCCGAGGGCGGCAACGCGGGCACCTACACCGCCGCGCTGCTCGCCTCGCACGGGCATCCGGCGATGTCGCTGTGCTACTTCCGCTGCGGGGCCGGTTCGGGCCGTCCGAACGCCATCGACATGATCGACCTGGACTACTTCACCCGCGCGGGCCGCCTCCTGCGCGAGCAGGACGGCGCCGATCCGTCGCGGCTGACGGTGATGGGCAACTCGCGCGGCAGCGAGGCGGCCCAGCTGCTGGGCCAGCGCCGCCCGTCGGTGTTCCGCGACGTGGTGGCGTACGCGCCGTCGTCGAAGGTCAACGGCCCCTACCTCGCGGGCAGTGTCGCCTGGGCCGATCACGGCAAGCCCGTGCCGACGGGGCCGATCCCGCTGGACAAGGTGCGCGGCACCGTGCTGGCCGTGGCGGGCGGCAACGACAAGATGTGGGGCTCGGCGGCCTCCGCGAACGACATGGCAGCGCACGGCGCGAAGAAGCTGGTCTATCCGGACGCGGGCCACCACGTGAACTGGTTCCCGCTCGGGCAGCCCGGCGAGGAGGGCGGCCAAAACGGTGCGGTGGCGCCGACCGCCGAGGCCGACCAGGCGGCCCGCGCCGACTCCTGGCCGAAGGTCCTCAAGCTGCTCGAGGGGTAGGTGCCCGGGGAAAGGCGTGGGCGCGGGAGCCGCACGGCTGCTTGGATGTGGCCCATGCATACCGACCCCCGGCTCCGTGCCGACACCCACCCCGGCGTCGCGCTGATACGCGACCGGACCGAGGGCGATCTCGACGCCTGCGCGCACCTGCTCGCCGACGTGCACGCCGACGACGGCTATCCCGTCAACTGGCCCCCGCGCCCCGCCGACTGGCTCGCGCCCGCGGGGGCGCTCGGGGCGTGGGTCGCGGAGTGGTCGGGGCAGGTCATGGGACATGTCACCCTCTGTCCCGGTACGCCCGGCGACGTGGCGGCCGGGCTGTGGAGCAGCCGGGCGGCCGGTGCGCCGGAGCGCGCGGCGGTCGTCAGCAGACTGTTCGTCCCGCCCGCCGCGCGCGGCCACGGGCTGGGGACGCTGCTGCTGACGCGCGCCGTACGGGAGGCCACGGGGCGGGGGCTGCACCCCGTGCTGGAGGTGGCGGCCTCCGACACCGCGGCGACCGCCCTGTACGAACGCCAGGGCTGGCAGCGGCTGGCCACCCTCGACCAGGACTGGGGCGCGGCGCGGCCGGTCACCGTCCACTGTTACGCGCACCCGTAGACGCCCGGCGCCCGTGCCGTCCCCGCCACCTCACTCTTGGGGTGGGGCCACCTGGAGATCCAGCCGGTAGGGGGCGTCGCTGATGAGGACGCTGCGGCTGGTGGCGCCCAGCGCGGCGGTGGTGACGACGACGATGTAGGCGCCGCTGCCGGGCGCCGGCAGCTCGTACTCGCCGGTCGCGGAGGACCGGGTGCGGGCGAGCTGGAGGCCGCCCGCTGAGACGAGCGTGAGCTGGGCGCCCGCGACAGATGCGCCGTCCACGTCGCGCACGGTGCCGCGTACCCGCGTACCGTCCTGCCGTGGGCGCGGCAGTGCGCGGCGCGGGGCGGCACCGGTGTGCGTCCCCGGCGCAGCCCGTACCAGCTCGCGGTCGTCGGCGTCGTCGGGGTCCCGCTCGGTGGGAGCCTCCGGCGAAGGTGACGGCTGCGGCCCGCTCCCCGCGCGTACGTCCTTGTCCGGCGGGTCCACCGCCAGGTGCGGCAGCCCGCGGTCCAGCCAGCCGGGCAGCCACCAGTTGGCGCGGCCGAGGAGGAACATCAGCGCGGGCACCAGCACCGTGCGCAGGATGAACGCGTCCAGCGCGACGGCGCCCGCGAGACCGACCCCGGCCATGGCGCCGGCCGGGTCGCCGCTGAGCGCGAAGGCGGCGAAGACGCAGATCATGATGAGCGCCGCCGAGTTGATGACGCGGCTGGTGTCGGCGAGCCCCGCGCGTACGGCGCGCCCGTTGTCGCGGGTGTGGGTCCACTCCTCGTGCATACGGCTCACCAGGAACACCTGGTAGTCCATGGACAGGCCGAACAGCAGCGGCAGCATGATGACCGGCAGGAAGGAGATGATCGGCCCCTCCTTCCCGAGCGCGAGCAGGTCGATGCCCCAGCCCCACTGGAAGACGGCCACCAGCAGCCCGAACGAGGCCCCCGCCGCGATCAGGTTCATCAGTGCCGCCGTCAGCGGGACGACGAGGCTGCGGAAGGCCATGAGCAGCAGCAGCGCCCCGAGCGCGACGATGACGGTGACGAACAGCGGCAGTTTGCCGGAGATCACCGAGGCGAAGTCCTTCTGGCCGGCGGTCGCTCCGCCCACGTCCACCCGCAGCGCGCTGCCCCGTTCGGCGTCGGGCACGGTGCGCTCGCGGAGGGTGTCGATGAGCCGGTCGGTCGCCTCGGACTGCGGCGAGGTGGTCGGCACGACCTGCGCCACGGCCGTCTTCCCGCCGCGCGGTACCGGCAGCGACTCGACCCGGGCGACGCCCTTCATGTCCGCCACCCGGTCGGTCAGCCGGGCGAAGGCACGGCGCTCCGCCTCGCCGCCGCCACCGGTTCCCTCACCGTCGGCACCGCTCGCGCCCGCGACGTCGCCGACCAGCAGCAGGGGCCCGTTGACGCCGGGTCCGAAGCCGTCGGCGAGCAGGTCGTATGCCTTACGGGTGGTCAGCGAAGTGGGCGCGTTGCCCTGGTCGTTGGCGCCCAGACGAAGCGACAGCGCGGGCACCGCCAGGGCGGCCAGCACGACGACGGCCACCAGCGCGAGCGCCCTCGGGCGGCGCTCCAGGACGCCGGCCCAGCGCAGGGCGAGACCGCTCGTGCGCCCGTCGGCGTCGCCCGCGTCGAGCCGTCGCCGCTCGCGGCGGCTGAGGGCGCGCGGGCCGAGGAAGCCGAGCATCGCGGGCAGCAGCGTGGTGGCGGCCAGGACGCTGAGCACCGTGGTGAGGACGGTGGCCAGCGCGATCCCGTTCAACAGGTCCAGGCGCAGGGTGAACATGGCCAACAGCGCCACGCACACGGTGCCGCCGGCGAACAGCACGGCCCGCCCGGAGGTGTCCATGGCGCGTACCGCGGCGGCGTCCGGGGCCAGTCCGGCCTTGAGGCCCCTGCGGTGCCGGGTGACGATGAACAGCGCGTAGTCGATGCCGACGCCCAGCCCGATCAGCGAGCCCAGCAGCGGCGCCGCCTCCGGCAGGTCCATGACGTTGCTGAGCAGCAGGAGTCCGGCCATGCCGGTGCCGACCGCGAAGACCGCGTTCAGCAGCGGCAGCAGCATCGCGAAGAACGACCCGAAGGCCAGCAGCAGTACGACGGCCGCCGCGAGGATGCCGACGCCCTCGGCGAGCCCGCTGGGCGGCTGCTGCGTCTGCTCGACGGCCTGTCCGCCCAGCTCCACCTGGAGGCCGTCCGCGCGGGCCCGTTCGGCGCGCTCCACGACGCTCTCGACGTTGGCCTTGTCCAGCTCGAACACCGGCTCGGTGAAGGTCACTTCGGCGTAGGCGGTCCTGCCGTCCTCGCTGACGCGCGCGGCGCCGCCCTTGCCGTAGGGGCCGGCGACGGTGCCGACCTGGTCGACGTCGGCGATGTCGGCGAGTGCGGCCGTCATCCGCCGCCGAGTCTCCGCGTCCCTGACGGTGCCGTCCGTCACCCGCCACACGACGGTGTCGGTGTCGCCGGCGAGGGCCGGGAAGGCGTCGCGCATCGACTCCTGCGCGCGGGTGGACTCGGTCCCGGGGAGGCTGAAGTTGTTCGCGTAGTCGCTGCCCAGCGCTCCGCCCGCGGCCCCGGTGCCGAAGAGCGCCACCAGCCACAGCCCGAGCACCGCCCACCGGTGCCGCAGACACCATTTCGCCAACGCGGCCATGACGCCCCCTGCTTCCCTCGCGTGTCTTTCCCGGACGGGGTCCAGCGTTCGCGGGTTGGTCACGCGGCGGGCGCCTCGGAGGCGGACTCTCAGGTGCTCCCCCGCCGACTCTCAGGAAGCTCCCAGCCTTCCCCCGGGAATCCTCCGATCCGGCGCGGATACTGGTGTCATGACGCGCCAGCCTCTCCACCCGCCCGCCTACGCACCGGCCGGCCACGTACCGGCCGGCCACGTACCGGCCGCCGACTCCGCGCCCAAGGCCGCCCGGGTCCTGGTCGTCGAGGACGAGCCGTCCATCGCCGACGTCCTGGCGATCACCCTGCGCTTCCACGGCTTCGAGGTGGTGACCGCCTCGGGAGCCCAGGCGGCCGTGACGGCGGCCCGCGAGGAGCGCCCGGACGCGGTGTTGCTGGACATAGCCCTGCCCGACGGCGACGGGCGGCAGGTGTGCCGGGTACTGCGGGCCGAACGGGGCGATCTGGCCGTGGTGTTCCTGACCGCGAAGGACGCCCCGGCCGAGGTCGTCCAGGGGCTCACGCTGGGCGGCGACGACTACATCACCAAGCCGTTCAACGTGGACGAGGTCGTGGCCAGATTGCGTGCCGTACTGCGGCGTACCGCGCGCGGCTCCGCGGCCGATGCGGGCGGAGCGCCACCAGCGCCGCGCCCGCCGGTGCTGCGCTACGGCGATCTGGAGCTGGAC
Source organism: Streptomyces sp. NBC_01775 (assembly GCF_035917675.1). Lineage (NCBI taxonomy): Bacteria > Bacillati > Actinomycetota > Actinomycetes > Kitasatosporales > Streptomycetaceae > Streptomyces > Streptomyces sp. NBC_01775. The sequence goes on from NZ_CP109104.1 coordinate 3,687,203, forward strand.
GAGGCGACGTACACCGTGCGGCGCGGCGGGCGCGACGCGGACCTGACGCCGACGGAGTTCGCGCTGCTGCGCCATCTGGTGCGGCACGGGGACCGGATCGTGCCCAAGGAGCAGCTCCTGAAGCAGGTGTGGCGCTACGAGCACCCGGTGGAGTCCACCGTCGTGGAGACCTACATCAGCTATCTGCGCCGGAAGCTGGCCCGGCTCGGGCCGCCGCTGATCCGCACCCGGCGCGGCGTGGGCTACGGCCTGCGCCCGCCGGAGCCGCAGTCCCCACCGGAGCCGCAACGGGAGCGGGAGCCGCATCCGGAGCCGGGGCCGGGGCCCGCGCCGGAAGGCCCGGCGTGAGGTTCCCGGTCCTGCGGCGGCCCGCCTCGCTGCGCGCCAAGATGACGCTCAACAGCATCGCCATGCTGGCCGTCGGCCTCGTCGTCGCCACCTGCATCAGCCTGATGGGCGTCAAGCACTATCTCGTCTCCTCCGTCGACAGCCGGCTGGCCTCCAGCAAGCAGGGCCTGGAGCGCTCCGGGGTCACCATGCGGGACATCTCGGCGCTGGCCCGCTTCACCGGCATGGACCGGATGCTCAACTCGGACGCCGCCCGGGCCGCCAACCACAGCAGCAACGTCTTCGTGCCCGTCGACGCCCGGGGACGCCCGCAGGAGCTGTTCGGCCAGACGCCCAGCGGGGCCCAGCGCGCGCTGGCCGAGGCCGTGCCCCGCCCCGCCCGGCAGGCCGAGGGCGGGGAGCCGGTGGACGTCGATGCCGTGCACGGCACCCCCTACCGCGCCACCGCCGTCCGGCTCTCGGACGGGCAGCTGGTGGTGATGGCGACGGAGGTGGGCGCCGCCGGGGAGATCATGCACAAGGTCATCCGGCTCGAACTCGTCGTCGGCGTCGCGCTGATGGCGGTGCTGGGCACCGCGATGTTCATCGGCTCGCGGCGGCGGCTGCGCCCCATGGAGGACATGGTGGAGGCCGCCTCCGCCATCGCCGAGGGCAGCGGGCCCGGGGAGGACGGCGGGCCGGGGCGGCTGGACCTGTCGCGGCGGGTGGCCTCCCGGGAGAAGCACCGGCACCACCAGGTGCAAGAGGTCGAGCGGCTGCGGCTGGCGCTCAACGCGATGCTGCACCAGGTCGAGGCCGCCTTCCTCACGCGCGAGCACGCGGCGGCGCACCTGCGCCGCTTCGTCGCGGACGCCTCCCACGAGCTGCGCACCCCGCTCTCGGCGATCCGCGGCTACCTCCAGCTCTACGAGCGGGGCATGCTCTCCGACGGGGAGGAGCGGGCGCGTGCCCTGGCCCGGATGACGGGCGAGACGGAGCGGATGGCACGGCTGGTGGACGAGCTGCTGGCGCTGGCCAGGCTGGATCAGCGGCCCGAGCTGCGGCCGGTGCCGGTGGATGTGGGTCGGCTCGCGGAGGAGGCCCTCGCGGACCTGACGTTGCAGCAGCCGGAGCGCCCGGTGGCGCTGGAGCTTCCCGCCGAGCCGTGTGTGGCGCTCGCGGACGAGGCGACGCTGCGGCAGGTCGTCGGCAACCTGGTGGCCAACGTCCGCGTCCACACGCCCCCTTCGGCCGCGGTGCGGGTCGAGGTCACCACCGAGGCGAGCGGTGGCGAGGCGGTCGACGGGGAGGAGGGCGGCGCGGAGAGCTGTCACCAGGTGTGTGTGCTGCGGGTCGGCGACGACGGGCCGGGGATGTCCCCCGAGGACGCCGAGCGGGTCTTCGACCGGTTCTTCCGCACGGGCGCCGCCGGGACGGAGGGCAGCGGGCTGGGCATGTCGGTGGTCAAGGCGGGCGTGGAGGCCCAGCACGGCACCGTCACCGTGACGACAGCGCCCGGCGCCGGCCTGACGGTGACCATCGCCCTCCCGGCCGCGTCCCGGCACCCCCCGCCGGTGGCCCACCTGGCCGGCTAGGGCCTGCATCGAAAGTTCGGTTCGAGTCCAGTTTCAGCGCGCCTCCACCCAGGAACCGTGGCGCACGTCACAGGAACCCGCCGGGCCGGTCGGACAATACTCCACGTGACTGATTCAACCCACTCCCGTCTCCGCGAAGGTGACCCGGCCGCGCTCGCCGAGGCGTTCCGGGAGCACGCGGACGCCGTGTACCGCCATGCTCTGTGGTCCACGGGCAACTGGGCCACGGCCGAGGACATCGTCTCCCTCACCTACCTGGAGGCGTGGTGCTCGCGCGAGCGGCTGCGCCCGGAGGAGACCGGCAGTCTGCGCCCGTGGCTGCTGGGCATCGCCACCAATGTCCTGCGCAACACGGCACGTTCGGCCCGGCGGCACCGAAAGGCCCTGGCCCGGATGCCACGCTCGGACATCGTCCCGAACTTCGCCGACGAGGTAGCCGGGCGGTTGGCGGACGCCGAACAGCTGGCGGCGGCCATGGCGGCGCTGGAGGGGCTGCGGCGCGCCGAGCGCGAGGTGTTCACCCTGTGCGTCTGGGGTGGGCTGGACTACGCGTCCGCCGCCGAGGCCCTGGGCATACCCGTCGGCACCGTGCGCTCCCGGCTGTCCCGCGCCCGCGCCAAGCTGCGCGACTCCGTGGGGCACCCGGCCACCCGGCGCGACGACACACAGCGCGCACCCGGTCGGGAACTCCCCGGAGGCAGCGGACAGATACAGCGCGTAGACCGCATTCCGGCTCGAACCACCCAGGAGAACCCCGCATGAACGCCCTGTTCCGGAACCGTTCCGGCGCCGCCACCCCGTCCTCCCGTCCGGCGGACCCCGCCCACGAGGAGGAGACCCGGGAGCGGCAGGAGGCCCGCGACCGCACCGAGCTCGCCGCACTGCGTGAGATGGTCCCGCCGCCCGCCGCCCCCCGGCTCTCGTCCACCCGTCACGCGGAGCTCGAAGCACACCTGATGAACGAGATCAACGACACGGCCGCCACATCCGACGCCGCGAAGTCCACGAAGTCCGCCAAGTCCCGCTCCGCCGCCCGCCGCTCCCCGGCCTTCGGCTGGCTGACGCCCGGCCGGTCGATGTCACTCGGGGCGGCTGCCGCCGTCGTCGCGGCGACCATGACGGGGCTCGCCGTCACCGGCAGCAGCGGCCAGACGGCCGTCGCCGCGCCCGCCCCGCTCAAGGTGGAGAGCTCCCGGGCCACCGTGCCGCTCGCCACCGTCGCGAAGCGGGCCGCCGCCCTCGCCGACTCCCCCGGCGCCGCGCACCGCGGAACCCACCGCCGGGAGTGGGCACTGGGGATGTGGGACGACGGCAAGCACAAGCCGAAGCAGATGCCGGTGGTCGAGACCCGCGCCCGCTACAACGCCGACGGCAGCGGTGAGGCGCAGGACATCAAGGACGGCCGGGTCGTCCACCGCAAGCACCTGCCCGCAGGGTCGTGGGAGAAGTTCGCCGACTTCCGGAACACGCCGCCGACCACCGTCGGCGGCCTCGACGACTACCTGGCGAAGGAGAGCCCCGACACCCGCGGCAGCGCGTACTGGACGATGGACTCCGTGGAGGCGCTGCTGCGCGAGTGGACGCCCGGCCCCGCCCAGACGGCCGCGATCGACGGCCTGCTCGCCAAGCGGTCCGGCCTGCGTGCCCTCGGTCCCGTCAAGGACCGTGCGGGGCGCCAAGGCCAGGCGTACGGCGTGGACTTCAAGGGGACGGTGCGATGGACGATCATCCTCGACGAGCACACCGGACGCATCCTGGGCACGGAGCTCTCCAGCATCAAGACCGACCCGAAGATGCAGCTCAAGCCCGGTGACGTCGAGCAGTACAACACCTACCTGGACTGAGGCCGCCCGTCTGGTCACAGCCAGAGCCGCCCCCGGGTCCCGCACGTCACACCGCGGAGCCCGGGGGCTTTCGCCGCCGGTGACGACAGCGCACGGCGCCGGCCTGACGGTGACCATCGCCCTCCCGGCCGCCCCGCACCCGGGCCCCGAAGGGGCGCGATGCTGAGTCATCCATGCGGCTCCGCCGCGTGGGCGCGACCAGCCCAGAACCCACCCGCACCCCGCACAGCACACCCAGGGGCAGCCCCCGCCGCTCGGCACCAGGAAAGAGGGCAACAGAAAGCTCCGCCCGACAGGCTGTAGGCCCGCTGCCAGGCGGCGCGGCAGCGACTCAGCTCTGCTTGCTGGCCAGGTGGACGAGGGTGACGTCGGACTCGGCCCCCACGCGCACCGGCGGGCCCCAGGCGCCCGCGCCCCGGGTGACGTAGAGCTGGGTGTCGCCGTACTTCTCCAGCCCCGCGACGGTCGGGTTGGCCAGCCCGGCGAGGTAGGGGCCCGGCCACAGCTGGCCGCCGTGGGTGTGACCGGAGAGCTGGAGGTCGACGTCGTGGTCGACGGCCTCGTGGATCATCACGGGCTGATGCGCCATCAGCACGGCGGCCCGGGAGGTGTCGCGGTCGCCGAGCGCCTTGCGGTAGTCGGGGCCCTCGCCCTGGTCCTCGCCCGCGAGGTCGTTGACCCCGGCGAGGTCGAAGCCGGGCAGCTCGCGGCGCGCGTTCTCCAGCGGGTGCACGTTCAGCTCGCGCAGGTGCTCGACCCACTCGTGCGCGTCCCCGAAGTACTCGTGGTTGCCGGTGACGAAGAACGAGCCGTGGCGGGAGCGCAGCTTCCGCAGCGGCTCGGCGGCCGGGCCCAGGTCGGCGACGCTGCCGTCGACCATGTCGCCGACGATGGTGACCAGGTCGGGCTGGGCACTGTTGATGGTGTCCACGATGCGCTGGGTGTGGGCCTTGCCGAGGACGGGGCCGAGGTGGATGTCGCTGACGACCGCGATCCGGTACCCGTGGGTACGGCGGCCCAGCTTGGCCAGCGGCACGGTGACGTTCTTGAGGGTGGGCCCGTTCAGCACGCTGTAGGCCCCGGCGGCGGTGGTGCCCAGCCCGGCGGCCCCGGCCGTGACGGCCAGGGTGCGCGCGAGGAACACCCGGCGGGTGGGCACGGGCCGGGAGAGCGGGGTGGTGCGGGCGGACGACGGTGCGGGGGCTGGCGCGGGCGCGGGCGCCGGGGCGGGGGGCGCCTCCGCTGTGACGGCACCGCCGCCACCGCCCGTGGCGGCCTCCCCCGCTGCCGGGGCCGCCTCGGTGGCCAGGGCGGCGGTCTCGCCGGCCGGTATGGAGGAGGCAAGGGCGGCCTCTGCCGCTGCCTCGATCTCCGACCCCGCTTCGGTCTCCGGCCCTGCGCCGGTCCCCGTCCCCGGCTCCGGGCCCGCCTCGGACGCGGCCTCGGACGCGGTCTTGGACGTGGCCGCCGCCCGCTCGCGCCCCCAGGCCGTGCGCCGGGTCACGAAGCGGATCAGCTCGCCCGCCAGCAGGGCCAGCGTCAGGTAGAGGACGCAGGCCAGCCACAGGAACCCGGGCCAGGCCAGCGCCTGCTTGAGAGCGAAGGGCGCCTCGGAGCGGCTGAGGATCAGGTTCGCGAAGGTGGTGACGGGCAACAGCACGGCGAGCACCGTCCCCAGGCGCCGCCACCGGCTCCCGGGCCGGGACACATCGCGCACGAAGCGCCGCCACATGTACAGGTGCGACCCCGCCAGCACACTGATCGCGACCACCGCGATCACTACGAACAGCACAGCTCCCATGGAGCGGTTCCTCCCCCTCGTTCCCGTCGGCCGGCGGTCAGTTCCCCCGGGCCGCCCGCAGCCCCCTGACGCCGATCAGGCCGATCGCCGTTCCCAGGAGGAACGAGGTGATGGCCAGCAGCAGATGGATCCAAAAGTAACCCGTCGGGTCACCGGCATCGTCGAACGCCAGCCCGCTGCTGTCCTTCCACAAGTTTTTGACAAACGTGATCCAGACGAACCAGGACCAGACCCCGAAAGCCAGGAGGAACCAGGACAGGGGCCGCGAAAGCACCAGGCCCTTGGGGCGGCGGGACGCGGTGTCAGGGGTGGCCTCTGCGGGGTCCTCAGCGGTGTCGTGCATGCCTTCAGTATGGTCCGGGCCTTTCGCCGGACAGGAGGCGGGGCTTCCGGGTGTGAGGGTGACGAAAAGGTGGCCCGGACGGCGGAGGGGCCGTTCCCCGGTAGGGAGCAAACGTTTCCCCCGACAGGCCCTGTGAAGGGCCCAAGTGGAGGGACTCCAGGTCCACATCCCGACGATGGGCCTGTACGTTCGCAGGGTGCCCAATTCTTCGCATTATTCAGACTGGTTCCGGGTCCCGCGCCGGGCCCGCACTCTTGCCGGACTCGCCTGCGCCTCCCTCACGCTCTCGCTGCTGGGCGCCTCCGGCGCGCAGGCCGACGACAAGAACCCCAGCGGCAAGGGCAAGCAGCCCCGGCCGCCCGCTCAGATGTCCACGGTCGGCGGAGCACAGCTCGGCCGCCCCGGTACACAGGTCACGCCGAAAGCGGGGGCGCCCAAGCTGCCCCCGAAGCTGTCGGCGCGCTCCTGGATCGTCTCCGACGCGGAGTCAGGCGACGTTCTGGCCTCGCACAACGCGCACTGGCGGCTGCCTCCGGCCAGCACGCTGAAGATGCTCTTCGCGGACACGGTCCTGCCCAAACTGCCCAAGACCCGCACCCACAAGGTCCGCACCTCCGACATGGCGGGCATGGGCGAGGGCAGCAGCCTGGTCGGGGTCAAGGAGGGCGAGTCGTACTCCGTGCGCGACCTGTGGCTCGGCGTCTTCCTGCGCTCGGGCAACGACGCGGTCCACGTGCTGGCGGCCATGAACGGCGGCAAGCCCAAGACGGTGTCGGAGATGAACGAGCACGCCCGCGGTATGCGCGCCAACGACACCCAGGTGGTCAGCCCCGACGGCTACGACCACAAGGGCCAGGTCTCCTCCGCCTACGACCTCTCGCTCTTCGCCCGCTCCGGGATGCAGAACGCCGACTTCCGCCGGTACGCCTCCACGGCCTCCGCGAAGTTCCCGGGCGCGACCGAGAAGAAGAAGGGCAAGAAGGGCGGCAAACGCGAGAGCTTCCAGATCCAGAACACCAACCGCCTGCTGACCGGCGACGTCGGCATCGAGCCCTACCCGGGCATCGCCGGGGTCAAGAACGGCTCGACGACCAACGCGGGCAACACCTTCACGGGCGTGGCCCAGCGCGGCAACCGCGTCCTGCTCGTCACCGTCATGCACCCGGAGGCGACCGAGCCGCACGGCGTCTACAAGGAGACGGCCAAGCTCCTGGACTGGGGCTTCGCGGCGGACGGGAAGGTCAAGCCGGTCGGCAAGCTGGTGGCGCCCGGCAGCCCGGACAGCGGTGCGGGCGCCGCGCACGGCAAGGGCCAGGCGGGCGGAGCCTCCGATGCCCACGCCGCCGGCCACTCCGACAAGCCCTCCGGCGGCGTCGGCGTAGCGGTCGGGATCACCGCCGGCGCTCTGGTGCTCCTGGCTCTGGTGGCATACGCGGTGCACCGTCGCTGGCCGCTTCCGGATCTGGCTCGTCGCCGCCGTCGATGAGCTCCTTGACCGGCTGCTCGTCCGGATCCCCGCCAGGTGCGGGGGCCGTGGCGGTCCAAGCGGCGCAGTAGAGCAGCAGCCTGGACATGAAGCTGATCCACAACAGCAGAGCGATGGGCACACCGAAGGCACCGTAGATGTTCTTGGCGGCTACCCCCTGGAGGTAGCCGCCGAGCAGCAGCTTCAGCAACTCGAAGCCGATGGCGCCCTGGAGGCAGGCGGCGAGGACGGCGCGGACGGGGGGCCGTACGCGCGGCAGGAGCGTGAGCACGTACCAGAGCATGACGAAGTCGGCGCCCACGCCGGCCCCGTAGCCCGCGATGCGCAGCAACACCGTGCCCACACCGCCCTCGTCGAGCCCCATCCGCTCGGCGACCCAGGTCACGGCGGTGGTCGCGAAGGCCGAGCCGCCGAAGGAAACCAGCCCGATGAGGCCCAGGCCGAGCAGGATGAACAGGTCGGTGGCCCCCCGGAGGAAGACGTTGCCGGGGTTCTCCTCCAGGTCCCACATCAGGCGCAGGCTCTCGCGCAGCGTCCCCACCCAGCTGGCGCCGGTGAGCAGCAGCGCGGCACCGGCGATGCCCCCGACGGTGCCGGCGTGATCGACGAGTGACTGGATCTTGAGCTGGTCCGCGATGCCCGGGACCTGCTCGACCAGCTCGTCCTGGAGCTTCTTCATCTGGTCGTTCGTCAGCAGCGTCGCCCCGACGGCGGCGCCCACGGCGATCATGGGGAACAGCGCGAGAAAACTGGAGAAGGTGATCGCGGCGGTCGGCCGCGACCACTTGCGGGCACTGAGGTGCTCGTAGATCCGCCAGAGGCGGGTGGTCGAGAACCATGTGATCCACGGCCCGACGAACGGCAGCCTGGTCAGTCTCTCCATCTATGCCACCTGCCCCGACACCGTGCTTCCAGCCCCTCGCGCACCCTACGGCGCGGAGGCGGCCCCGGCGGCGAAGGGCGCTACAGCGTGGCGGGCGGCCGGGAGACGGGGCGGCGCTGGGCCGGGGGCCGGCAGGCGGCGGGGACGGCGAGCGGGACGGGGGCGGCGGAGCCCTGGACGGCAGCGCCGGGGGCGGCGGAGCCGGGGGCAGCCGAGCCGGGGGCTGCGGTGCCCGCCGCGCCGTCGGCGTCCGCGAAGGAGAACTCCCGCTGGAGCCGCCACACCGCGTCCTCGCCCTGTTCGTAGAGCGCGAAGCCCGAGGCGGTCCACGCGCACTCGAAGTCCGCCAGCTCGGCGTAGGCCCGGTCCATCGCGGGCTCGGAGATGCCGTGGGCGACCGTCACATGCGGGTGGTACGGGAAGTGCAGCTCGCGCACCAGCGGCCCCTCGGGGTCGCGCACCCGCTCCTGGAGCCGGGAGCAGGCCGAGCCGCCCTCGGCGACCTGCACGAACACCACGGGTGACAGCGGCCGGAAGGTGCCGGTGCCCGACAGGCACACCGGGAAGGAGCGCCCGCCGAGCGCGACCCGCGCCAGATGGGCCTCGATCGCGGGGCGCGCGTCGGCGGCGACCTCGGTGGGGGGCAGCAGCGTGATGTGGGTGGGGATGCCATGGGCGGCGGTGTCGCCGAAGGAGGCCCGCCGTTCCTGGAGCAGTGTGCCGTACGGCTCCGGGACGGCGAGCGATACGCCGAGGGTGACGGTCGCTCCCGTGCCCATGTGCTCTCCCTTCCTGTGCCTGCCTGCTGTTCCTGTGCCTGCCTGCTGTCTGCCCGCGCCTGCCGGCTGCCGTCCCGGTGTCCTTCGCGCGGTGCGCCGCGTGGCGCGTGGTGCCTGGTGCGCTCAGCGCGGGCCGGGTACGAAGCCCACCTTGTCGTAGACCGTCTTCAGCGTCTCGGACGCGAGGGTCCTGGCCTTCTCCGCACCCTTGATCAGGATCGTGTCCAAGGTCGCGGGGTCGGCCAGATACTCCTGCGTCCGGGAGCGGAAAGGTGTTACCCAGTCGGTGACGATCTCGGCGAGATCGGTCTTGAGCGCACCGTAGCCCTTGCCCGCGTACTTCTCTTCCAGTTCCGTGATTCCGGTTCCGGTGAGTGTGGCGTAGATCGTCAACAGGTTGCTGACGCCGGGCTTCTTCTCGGCGTCGAAGCGGATGACGGTGTCCGTGTCGGTGACCGCGCTCTTGATCTTCTTGGCGGTGGTCTTCGGCTCGTCGAGCAGCTCGATGATGCCCTTCGGCGCGGAGGCCGACTTGCTCATCTTGACCGTCGGGTCCTGGAGGTCGAAGATCTTCGCGGTCTCCTTGAGGATGTACGCCTCGGGGACCGGGAAGGTGTCGCCGTAGCGGCTGTTGAAGCGCTCCGCGATGTTCCGCGTCAGCTCCAGGTGCTGGCGCTGGTCCTCGCCGACGGGGACCTGGTGGGCCCGGTAGACCAGGATGTCGGCGACCATCAGCGCCGGGTAGGTGAACAGGCCGACCGTGGTGTTGTCGGTGCCCTGCTTGGCCGACTTGTCCTTGAACTGCGTCATGCGCGCGGCCTCGCCGAAGCCGGTGAGGCACTCCACGACCCAGCTCAGCTGGGTGTGCTCGGGCACATGGCTCTGGAGGAAGACCGTGCAGCGCTCGGGGTCGAGGCCCGCGGCGAGCAGTTGGGCCGCGGCCAGGCGGGAGTTGTCCCGCAGCTCGGCCGGGTCCTTGGGGATCGTGATCGCGTGCAGGTCGACGACCATGTAGAAGGCGTCGTGGGTCTCCTGGAGCGCCACCCACTGGCGCACGGCGCCGAGGTAGTTGCCGAGGTGGAAAGAACCGGCGGTGGGCTGGATCCCGGACAGCACGCGAGGACGATCATTGGCCATGAGCCTTATTCTCTCAGGTCCTCCCAGCCGTCCGTCACCCGAATACGGGTGAGCTGCCGCACGGGTGTCGGGCGGGTCCTGTTTCCTGCGCACGGCCCTTATTTCCTGCGTACAACGGACGGCGGACGATAGAAAGGTGCGGCCCCAGCCGGGCAGGCACGCCGTTACGCATGAGGAACGGAGACCCCGTGATGTCCACCTCGACCGCCCCCGCAGCAGGCGCCGCGCGCGCTTCGGCCGAACTGATCGCCGCCGCCGACGCGCACAGCGCGCACAACTACCACCCGCTACCCGTCGTCGTCGCCTCCGCCGAGGGCGCGTGGGTGACCGACGCCGAGGGGCGCCGTTACCTCGACATGCTGGCCGGTTACTCGGCGTTGAACTTCGGGCACCGCAATCCGCGCCTGATCGAGGCCGCCAAGGCGCAGCTCGACCGGGTCACGCTGACCTCGCGGGCCTTCCACCACGACCGCTTCGCCGAGTTCGCCGCCCGGCTGGCGGCGCTGTGCGGCATGGAGATGGTCCTGCCGATGAACACGGGCGCCGAGGCGGTGGAGACCGCCGTCAAGACGGCCCGCAAGTGGGGATACCAGGTCAAGGGCGTTCCCGACGGCCGCGCCAAGATCGTCGTCGCCGACGGCAACTTCCACGGCCGTACGACGACGATCATCAGCTTCTCCACCGACGAGGAGGCCCGCGCCGACTTCGGCCCGTACACGCCCGGCTTCGAGATCGTGCCGTACGGCGACCTGGCGGCGCTGGCGGAGGCCGTGGACGAGGACACGGTCGCGGTGCTGCTGGAGCCGATCCAGGGCGAGGCGGGCGTGCTGGTGCCGCCGGCCGGTTATCTGGCGGGGGTGCGGGAGCTGACCCGGGAGCGCGGGGTGCTGTTCATCGCCGACGAGATCCAGTCGGGCCTGGGCCGCACCGGCGCGACCTTCGCGTGCGAGCACGAGGGCGTGGTGCCCGACATGTATGTGCTGGGCAAGGCGCTGGGCGGCGGTGTGGTGCCGGTGTCGGCCATCGTCTCCTCGCGCGAGGTGCTCGGCGTCTACCGGCCCGGCGAGCACGGCTCCACCTTCGGCGGCAACCCGCTGGCCTGCGCCGTCGCGCTGGAGGTCATCGACATGCTGGAGACCGGTGAGTACCAGCAGCGCGCCCGCGACCTGGGCACCCACCTCCGCCACGAGCTGAGCCTGCTGCCGTCCGGCGCGGTGCGCGAGGTGCGCGGCCGGGGCCTGTGGGCGGGCGTCGACATCGACCCGTCGCTGGGCACCGGCCGGGAGATCTCCGAGTCCCTGATGGCCCGCGGCGTCCTCGTCAAGGACACCCACGGCTCCACGATCCGCATCGCTCCGCCGCTGGTCATCTCCAAGGAGGACCTGGACTGGGGGCTGGCGCAGCTCCGCGGCGTCCTGACGGACTGAGCGCCCTCCGGGGCTCACCGTGGGGGCGGCCGGGGCGCCCCCACGGGGACGACGGCCGGATGCTGTCGCCGACCGTGGCCGCGGCCCCTTGTCGCGGACCGCGAGTTGTCGCGGACCGCGAGTTGTCGCGGACCGCGAGCGGTGCTTCTTCGAGGCCCGGTGGTCAGTGGCACTGCCAGGTGAAGCGCGCCCGGTCGAAGCGGTGGGCGGCGAGGTCCTCGGCGGTGATCAGCCAGTAGAGGGCACCCGCGTCGCCCCACATCATGCCGGCGTCCTCGTCGCCGGCGACCTGGAAGAGGAGCTGCCACCGCGACACTTCGCTGAGAACGTCGTCCAGGTGGGGGTTGTCGGGGTCGAACGACGTCGTGTCCCAGTCCTCGGAGAAGTCGGCGACCTCGTATTCGACCTCGCCCTGGATGCCGAGGGGATCACCGCCCACCTGATGGCGGGCACGGCGCAGGTCCCACATGGCCTCCTGGAAGCCGGCGTACACCGGGTCGGCGGAGACGGTCTCGTATTCCAGGCCGAGCGGTTCGTGGATGTCGGGGTCCTCCAGCTCCGGCATGTCCACGGCGCTGTCGGCGCGCAGAAGCACCGCCCGGTACGGCTTCAGGGGGCTCGGCGTCGGGCGCGGACGGACCGTGGACCCGGCGGGAATGTGCAGGACACGGGTGCCGGGACGGGATTCGGGCACCGAGGGATGGACCCACGCCTCGTGGTCGTCGACCTGCCCGTCGAAGTAGAAGAACAGCAGGGTGCCGGCCGCGGGCAGGGGCAGCGCGCCCCCGCCGGCCGACAGCGGACCGCAGTCGAGCGAGGCGACGAAGGACAGTGGACCGTGGCCCTCCCACACCGGCCAGTCCACCGTCCCGGGGAGATGCGGCTCCCCGCCCAGGACACCGACGTGGGCGTCCCCGGGCCGGGCGGGCGAGAGGATCCGCCCCCGGGGCTCCAGCAGGGAACAGAAGGTCGCCGCGAGATCGGAGGGGAGGCGTTCGTGGGCCAGGCCGCGGAGGAGGGGGAGGCTGATCACGCGGCCGATGATCTCAAACAGCACGTCCCTTGAGGCACACTTCGCCGAACTCACGTTCCCGCGACCGGTGTTCTTCCGTGCGCCGTCGCGGGCGCGCCCCCGCTGGGACGATGCCCTCATGCTGTCGCTGACGATGAACGACGCCGCCGCGCGGAACGCCACGAACGCGACCTTCCGCTTCCACCGGCTGCGCCCCGGAGAGTCCTGGACAGCTCCCGACCTCGACGCCTGCCGCCACGAGCTCCTGGCCACCGTCGACTTCGTCCCGCGGTGCGGGGTGCCCCGCGAGCGCCCCTGAGAGCCCGGCCCTGACGCTCCGCCCCCAGCGGGCGGGCTGAAGACCGGCTACGCGTCGTCGGGGTCGAGCAGCCCGAGCCGCTGCCCCCTGCTCTCCGCGACCCGGATGACGCCCCCGAGCACGCGGACGGCCGCGCCGAGCGCGAGCCGCAGCGCGAGGGCCCCGGCGGCGGGGTTCGCCAGAATGCTCTCGGCTTCCGCCAACACCGCCTGTGCGTCGGCCACTTGCTCACCCTCGACAGCATCCGCGATGGCCGACACGGGGCCGCCTTCCGCCGTCAGCGGCACATAGCAGGGTTTCCCCGTATCGGACGCCCACGGCAGCAGCCGCATGTCGCCCTGGTACCTGGCCTCTTTGCCCATGGTCACGGTGCACTCCTTCCAGCGGGGACGCGAGGCTCAGAGTGTACTAGGTCACAATAGTGGTGAACTAGGTTACGGCACACGCTCCTTGGCAGCACCGCATGCCGTGTCGGCGAACCAGGTCTCCGCCATCAGCCTTTTGCGAACTAGGTCACTGAGCTACCGTTCGGGCATGGCAGAACAACGGTTCATGAGCATCGCGGCCGAACTGCGGGACCAGGTCTTGGCCGGCACGCTCGTCCCGGGCGACAAGCTCCCGACCATCAAGGAGTTGGCGGCTTCGTATCGTTGCGCTGGAGCGACCGCGCAGCGGGCTCTCGGACAGCTGGTGGTCGAAGGCGTGGTCCGGACTTCGCCGCGTGGGTCCTTCGTTGCCGATGAGGCCCCGGTCAGCCTGTCCCCGGCCGAACGGGCCGTGCTGGCGCGGCGGACCGGGAGCATACTGGCCGAAGGCGAGACGGCCGTGGTCACGGCAGCCGAGCTGGTGGTGCCGCCCCTGTACGTCTCCGAGATCTTCGACCTGGACCACGGCGACCAAGTGGTCAGGCGTGAGTACGTGGTCGGCCGCAGCAGGACGCGTTCCATGCTCGCCGTCGACTGGTTTCCCGCACACTTCGCCGCCCAGGTGCCGGACCTGTTGAGCACCGCACCCGGAAAAGTGCGGGGCCTCCTCTCCAAAGTCCTGGAAACCGTCGGGCGCACTCCCACGTCCGCCCGGGACGACATGCACGCGCGCGAGGCGGACCAGCGCGAGGCCCATCACCTCGGCATCCCGCCCGGAGCACCCACACTTGCCGGGGCACACAGGTGGAGCGACGCGGACGGCATGATCCTCTACGGCGAGTGGTGCCTGCCACCCAGGATGACCCTCTCCTACGAGACGGCCCCGGCCCCCGCCCAGGAGTGAGCCGCCTGCTGAGGTGGGGGCCCGGCAACGGAGGGGGTGGCCCTACAGGTGCTCGGGGGCGGGGTGATGTGGGTGATCGCGATGAGTTCGAGCCGGGGCAGGGGCAGTGTGGGCAGCCACCCGCCGGTGGGCAGGTCGATGCGGCGTACTCCGCCGGCGCCGCCGTGGTCGGGCCCGTGACCCACGTCCGTGACGTCGACGCCCACCTCGGCCAGCTCGACGAGGTCCTGCGCGATGCGCTCGGCCGCAGCGATCACGTGGGCGGGCACCCGGTGGTAACCGCCGCGGTGTCGGGCGTGTACTCCCAGTGCCAGGTCACGCGGAGGCGGCCTCGTTCTGCGCGGCCTGCTGGAGCGCGGACAGCTCTGCTGCCAGGGCCAGCGCCGTCTCCGCCGTGTCTGTGGCCTCAGACTGCCGGGCGAGGTCCTCCATCCGTCGCGCGATGCCCAACCGCTCGGCGGCCACGCGCTCGGCCCACTGGCCCAGTACCTGCCGCATCGGCGCCGGGGACAGGAGGTCGCGGGCGCGGGCCTTCGCCACGGTCACCTCCCGGTCGAACTGGCTCAGGGCCTGTGGACAGAGCTGGACCAAGGCCTCGCGCAGCGGGCCGATCGCGCAGGCGGGCTGAGGGATGCCGCGCGGGTTGCCGTGCTCGGCGGCTGCCTCGCGCATGATCCCCTCCTGGTGGCCGGCCGACTCCGTTCAGCGTGGCCGCCCGGCCGCACGGGGCGGGAGAGAACGGTGTACCGCCAGGGCAAGCCGCGAGCGATGAAGCCCGGGAGGCTGGGGGCGTCGGCACACACCGGGCCACCGTCGGCCTCGGCCCACCACCCGCGAGCGCCCATGAGGGTCCGGCCCGGAGCGCCCACGCTTGCCGGGGCACACAGGTGGAGCGACGAGGGGCTCCGCCGGGCGGACGGACCAGCGCTCGGATGACCCGGAGGAAGCGTCCTAGTCCGGGAGGACGAAGCCCTCGGGGGGTGAGCCCTCGACGAACAGCATGCTCACCGGGACCTTGCCCTCGCGTATCTCCCGGGCCCTCCGGTACTCGGGGGAGTCGTACCACTCCCGGATCCGGTCCATGTCGGGAAACTCGATCACGAGGAACCGGGAGGAGTCCCAGGCGCCTTCGACGGGCTCGGGCGTGGGGCCCGCGACCAGGTAGCGGCCACCGTGGCCGAGGATGGACTGCTGGGCCACGGGCGCATAGGCCAACCCTGCCTCCTCGTCGTGCACATCGGCGTTGACGATGACGTAAGCGGGCATGGGGTTCCCCGTCTCTTTGGACACGGCGTGCACTTATGACACGGCAGAGACTATGGCACCTCTGGCACCCCTCAACTGAGCGTCGGCGAGGGCGAGTCCGGCTCACGGCAGGCGGCGGACCGGGGAGCCCAGGCGCCAGGCCTGGATGGCCTCGACCGCCTGGGTGTAGTACGTGCGGTAGTTGTCCTGGGTGACGTAGCCGAGGTGGGGGGTGGCCAGGAGGTTGGGGGCCGTGCGGAAGGGGTGGGCGGCGGGCAGGGGCTCGGTGTCGAAGACGTCGACCGCCGCGCCCGCGATCGTGCCCGCGCGCAGTGCCGTCAGGAGGGCGTCCTGGTCGACGATGGCGGCGCGGGAGGTGTTGACCAGGTACGCCGTCGGCTTCATCGCGGCCAGTTCCTCCACGCCCAGCAGGCCGCGGGTGCGGTCGCTCAGGGCGAGGTGGACGGAGACGAAGTCGGCGGTCTCCAGCAGCTCTTGGAGGGAGGCGGCACGCCGGGCACCGACCTCCTCGGCGCGCTCCTGGGTGAGGTTCTGGCTCCAGGCCAGCACCTCCATGCCGAAGGCGGGGGCGATGCGGGCCATGCGCCCGCCGAGCTTGCCGAGGCCGAGCAGGCCGAGGCGGCGGCCGTTCAGGTCGGTGCCGACGGTGCTCTGCCAGGGGCCGCCCTCGCGCAGCGCGCGGCTCTCCGTCACGAGGCCCCGGGCCAGCCCCAGCAGCAGGGCCCAGGTCAGCTCGACCGGCGGGGTCTGGGTGCTGGCCGTGCCGCACACGGTCACGCCGTGTGCCTCGGCGGCGGCGTAGTCGATCACCGTGTTGCGCATGCCGGAGGCGACCAGCAGCTTGAGCCTCGGCAGGCGGGCGAAGAGCGAGGCGGGAAAGGCGAGGCGTTCCCTGAGCGTCACGGCGATGTCGAAGCCCGTGAGCAGCGCGGCGAGTTCGCCCTCGGAGGCGGGGTGCTCGGGGAAGCTGACGACCTCGACCTCGCCCGCGAGCGGGGACCAGTCGGCCATCGTGGTCGCCACGGACTGGAAGTCGTCCAGGACGGCGCAGCGCAGTGTCATGTCGGGGCTCTCCGTTCGTTCGTCGGCGCGGCTCCGGCGCACCGCGCGGCTCGTGCCGGGTACGTCGATCCTGCCGTACGTCCTACGGGGAGCCCTCGGCGTCGTCAGGTCCCGCTGAGCCCTCGACGCCGTCGGACCCCACCGGCGTGCGCTCCTGTGCGCGCACGCGTCCCCGCTGGCCCAGCGCCGTCACGGCGAAGCCGAGGGCGAGCGCGGCGAGGATGCCGAGGTTGGCGCCGGCCCAGGTGCCGGTACGGCCGCCGAGGCCGAGGGGGCCCAGCAGGTAGCCCTGCCAGGACAGCCAGTCGGCGCCGGAGTTGGTGACCAGGCCCCAGCCGAGCGCCGTGGCGCCCGCCAGCAGCGCGACCGGCGCCCACCGGACATCCCCGTAGCGCCCGCCGGGGCGGAAGAGGTCGGCGTCGTCGTAGGGGCGGGAGCGCAGCGCGAGGTCGGCCAGCACGATGCCGCACCAGGCGGCGATGGGCACGCCGAGCGTGGTGAGGAAGCCGGTGAAGGTGCCGAGGAAGTCGTCGGCGAAGAAGACGAGGGCGACCGTGCCCGCCGTCATCAAGGCGCCGTCGATCGCGGCGGCGGCGTAGCGCGGGACGCGGAGTCCGGCGGCCAGCAGCGCCAGCCCCGAGGAGTAGATGTCGAGCACGGCTCCGCCCACCAGCCCGAGCACCGCCACCACCGCGAACGGCACGAGGAACCACAGCGGCAGCAGCGTCGTCAGCGCGCCGATGGGGTCGTCGGCGACGGCCTTGTTCAGGCCGGGCGAGGACCCGGCGAGCAGCAGCCCGAAGGCGAACAGGGCGACGGGCGCCGCCGAGGCGCCGAACGTGGTCCAGCCTGCGACGGCCGCTCCCCGGGTGCGGCGCGGCAGATAGCGCGAGTAGTCGGCCGCCGCGTTGACCCAGCCGAGGCCGAAGCCGGTCATCAGGAACACCAGCGCGCCGAGCACCTGCTGTACGGAGCCGCCCGGCGCGGAGGTGACCGCGTCCCAGCGGATCTCGTCCGCGACGAGGACGACGTAGCCGACGGTCAGCACTCCCGTCACCACGGTGATCGCGGTCTGCAACCGCATGATCAGGTCGAACCCGAAGATCCCCGCGACCATGGTGAGCGCGGAGACGACGACCAGCGCCGTCACCTTCGTCCCCGTGCCGCCGCCCCAGCCCAGCCGGTCGAAGACCGTGGCCGTCGCCAGCGTGGCCAAGGTCACCAGCACCGTCTCCCAGCCGACGGTCAGCACCCAGGAGACGGCGGACGGCAGCCGGTTGCCGCGTACGCCGAACGCGGCCCGGCTGAGCACCATCGTCGGCGCCGACCCGCGCTTCCCGGCCACGGCGATCAGCCCGCACAGCAGGAAGGAGAAGACGATCCCGACGGCACCGGCGGCCAGCGCCTGCCAGAAGGAGAGCCCGAACCCGAGCGTGAAGGAGCCGTAACTCAGGCCCAGGACGGAGACGTTGGAGCCGAACCACGGCCAGAACAGCTGCGCGGGCCGCCCCTTGCGCTCGGCCTCGGTGATGACGTCGAGGCCGTTCTCCTCCACCGCCATGGCGCTCCCCCCACTCCCCCGCTCCCGGCTCCGCGAGGCCTCGACGACGGCCCCGCGCCCCGTCAAGATCGGCCCGACGGGGGCCGGCCGTCAAGGTGATTGTCGGCGACGGCGGTGGCTGTGACGGCGGCGGTCGGCGACCGGGCTTCACCCCGCTCCCGCGCCGCCGTCCGCCAGCGCGCCGCACAGCGCTTCCAGGGCCGCCGGGTACGCGTGTTCGGCCGGGGCGCCGTAGCCGACGACCAGCGCGGGGCGCGGCACGGGGAGGGGCGGTGCCTGGGGGTGGCGGAAGTCGCTGAGGGCGTCCAGGGCCACGCCGCGCCGGCGCGCGGCGCTCAGCACGGCCGCCTCCTCGGCGCCGGGCGGGAGTTCGAGCACGGCGTGCAGTCCGGCGGCGATCCCGGTGGCCCGCACTCCGGGGGCGCGGGCGGCCAGCGTCGAGACCAGCCGGTCGCGGCGCTCCCGGTAGCGGGTCCGCATCGCGCGGACGTGCCGGTCGTAGGCGCCGCGCTCCAGGAAGTCGGCGAGGGTGAGCTGGTCGAGGGCGCCGGTCGTCCACTCGGCGGGCGTCTTGGCCGCGAGCAACGCGTCCACGAGGTGGTCGGGCAGCACCATCCAGGCCAGTCGCAGCGCGGGGGCCAGGGCCTTGCTGGAGGTGCCGAGGTAGACGACCCGGTCCGGGTCGAGCCCCTGGAGGGCGCCGACGGGCTGGCGGTCGTAGCGGAACTCGCCGTCGTAGTCGTCCTCCAGGACGAGCCCGCCGGTGCGCGAGGCCCAGGTGACGACGGCCGCCCTGCGGTCGGGGTGCAGCGGGACGCCGGTGGGGTACTGGTGGCCGGGCGTCAGCAGGACGGCGCGTACGTCCGCGAGGTGCGCGGCGGCGGCGGGGACGGTGCCGTCCGAGACGTCCGGGTCGGTGGCGTCCGGGCCGGTGGCCTCCGGGCCGGTGGCCTCCAGGCAGGTGGTGCGGGCGCCGTGGCCGTCGAGCGGGAGGGGGTGGGTGCGCACCCCGGGCGCCTCCAACAGGTCACGGTGGAAGGAGAGGCCGTACTCCTCGACAGCCACGTCCCCGCCCAGTACCCGTGCCAGCAGGGCGAGGCCCTGGGAGAACCCCGCGCAGATCACGATGCGTTCCGGATCGGCCCGCACGCCGCGCGCCCGCGCGAGGTAATCGGCCAGGGCACGGCGCAGCTCGGTGGTGCCCCGGTGGTCGCCGTGCGCGAAGGCACGGGCCGGCGCGGTCGTCAGCGCGCGGCGGGCGGAGGTGAGCCACGCGGAGCGGGGGAAGGCGGACACGTCGGGCGCGCCGGTGCGCAGATCGTGGGCGGGACGCTGCTTCCAGCGCGCCTGGCCGGGGAGCTGGGGATGCGTATGGGGCCGGAGCCCGGGGCCGCGGGGCGGTGCGGGCTCCGCGCGGTGCGCGACGCGCGTCCCCGACCCCTGCTGGGCGGCCAGCCACCCCTCGGCGACGAGTTCGGCGTAGGCCCCGGCGACGGTGTTACGGGCCAGCCCGAGGTCGGCGGCGAGCGAGCGGGAGGAGGGCAGGCGCGTGCCCGGGGTGAGCCTGCCGGTGCGGATGGCGTCCCGTACAGCGTCCATGAGCGCGGTACGCGTCCCGTACGCCGCGCGCCCGCCCGCGCCGTCGGAGTCGCCCTCGCGCCCGGGGCCGCCGCCGCGCGCCCCGAGGTCGAGGTGGAGGTCGGCGCCGAAAGTGGCCCAAGAATCCGACATGGAAATGGACCATACCCGTGCGCCAGTGCGCCGTAGAGTCGAGGGCATGACGACGACACCCCGTATGGAGATCTGGAAGATCGCGCCCGCCGTGGCCAAGGGCATGTACGCCTTCCAGAAGGCAGCCACCGAGCAGGGGCTGGACCCTGTCATCCAGGAGCTGGTCAAGATCCGCGCCTCGCAGCTCAACAAGTGCGCGTACTGCCTGGACATGCACCTCACCGACGCCCGCAAGAACGGCGAGGACCAGCTCAGGCTGGACCTGATCACCGCGTGGGAAGAGGCCGGGGACCTGTTCACCGAGCGGGAGCAGGCCGCGCTGGCGCTGACCGAGGCGGTCACCGTGCTGACGGACGGCCATGTGCCCGACGGGGTCTACCAGCGGGCCGCCACGCACTTCGACGAGAACGAGCTGGCCGCGCTCATCGCGCAGATCACCGCGATCAACGCCTGGAACCGCTTCGCGGTGACCACGCGCGCCCTGCCGCAGACCTTGGTCGACCGCGAGAGCGGCGGCGAGGGCGGGACGGCCCGGTGACACGCGCCGCACGACTGCGGGAGCTGCACGCGGGCCGGGGGCCGGGCAACGCGCTCGTGCTGCCCGGCCCCTGGGACCCGGGCAGCGCGCTGATCTTCGCCGACGCGGGCTTCAGCGCGCTGGCCACCCCCAGCCACGGCGTCTCGGCCTGGCTGGGGTACGCCGACGGAGAGTGCCCGGCGGTGGAGATGTTCGCCGCCGTCACCCGGATCGTCCGGGCGGCCGACGCGCGCGAGGTGCCGGTGACGGCCGACATCGAGCGCGGCTACGGGCTGCCGCCGGTGGAGATCGCCGAGCGCCTGCTGGCCACCGGCGCGGTGGGCTGCAACCTGGAGGACACGGCGGACGGCGCCCTGGTGGAGCCCGCCCGCCAGGCGGACTTCCTCGCGGAGGTCCGCGCGGCGCTGGGGCCCGAGCCGTTCCTCAACGCGCGGGTGGACACGTATCTGCGGGGCGCCGCCGACCCGCTGGCCGAGGCGCTGGCCCGGGGCCGGGCCTACGTCGAGGCCGGCGCCGACGGGATCTACCCGTTCGGCGCCCCGGTGGCCGACCTGCCGGTGCTGGCCCGCGAGTTGGGCGTCCCGGTCAACGCGATCGCCCTCCCCGACGGCCCGGCCCCGGCCGCCCTCTCGGCTGCGGGCGCCACCCGCATCACCTACGGCGGCGGCCTCGCCGCCCAGGCCCAAAGCGCGCTCCGGGCCCTCGCCCAGGAGATCCCGAAGCGGTAGCGCGCGGTCCGGGCTCACGCCCGGATTACGGAGGTGGTAGCGCCGCGCGTTCAGCGTGCGTCCCGGTCAGGGTGTGGCCCGTTCACAGTGCGTCCCGGTCGGGGTGAACGGGGCGGGGGACGAGTCGGGCGAGGGCGGCGGCGCTCGGGCTGCCCGGTTCCGCCGTATAGATCACCAGCCGCACATCGGTGCCGGGCAGCAGCAGGGTCTGGCAGTCCAGGTCCAGCTCGCCCAGCTCGGGGTGGCGCAGGTGCTTGCGCAGCGTCGGTACGGGGCGTACGTCGTGGTCGCGCCAGCCGGCGGCGAAGTCCGGGCTGTGCGCGGCGAACTCGTTGACCAGCTCACCGAGCACGCGTTCGGCCGGGTAGCGGGCGCCGGCCGCGCGCAGCTCGGCGGCGGACTGCCGGGCGAACTCGCCCTCAGCCCCGGCCGGTGCGGAGCAGAGGGTGCCGCCCAGCCGGATGGACAGCCGCACGGTGTTGCGCTCCTCGGCGGACAGCAGCCCGAAGTCGGTGATCAACGCGGCTGCCGCGCCGTTCCACGCCACGATGTCCTGTCGCTCGTCGACCAGGTAGCCAGGTATCGGCCCGAGCCGGTCCAGCAGCCGGCGCGCTTCGGCGGGCACCGGCGTCCGATCGGCGTCCGTGCCGGGCAAGGCCTGCCCGGCCAGCCGCGCCAGGTGCTCGCGCTCCGCGACGGTGAGCCGCAGCGCCCTGCTCAGCGCGGCCAGCACCTGCGGGGACGGGCGCGGGGCGCGGGCCTGCTCCAGCCGTTCGTAGTAGCTGGTCGACACCCCGGCCAGTGCGGCCACCTCTTCCCGGCGCAGTCCGGGAGTGCGCCGGGCGCGCCGTCCTGGCGGGTGGACGGCCGTGGCCGGCATCTGGTCCGGACGCAGTGCCTCCCGTCGGCGGCGCAGGAAGTCGGCCAGTTCGCCTCTGCTCACCCGGTCAGGTTGGCACAGTGACGCCTGGCTTGACCACGGACCGGTGGTCCGGGGCTCAGCTGTCCGTTCCCCGGCGGCGGGCCCGCGTCCAGCCTGGCACGGTCACACCCCGCTGGACGCTGGAGGACGACCGTGCCACGCACCCCCGAGGAGACGTTCCGTCGGCTGCTGGACCTGCTGCTGGCCAAGGACATGGCTGCCATCGCCGACTTGTGGGCGGAGGACGGCAGCGCCGAGTTCCCCTTCGCCGCGGGGGACTCGCCGCGGCGGCTGACCGGGCGGGACGCGGTCCGCGGCTACCTGGCCGGCTACCCGGAGCTGATGGACGTGCGTGCGGTACCAGCGGTCACCGTGCACCAC
This sequence comes from Streptomyces sp. NBC_01775, assembly GCF_035917675.1. Lineage (NCBI taxonomy): Bacteria > Bacillati > Actinomycetota > Actinomycetes > Kitasatosporales > Streptomycetaceae > Streptomyces > Streptomyces sp. NBC_01775. Next base: position 3,709,614 of record NZ_CP109104.1, read on the forward strand.
ACGGAACGGCCGGGCACCATCGTGGTCGAGTTCACCGCGCACGGCCGCACGGTGCGCACCGGCGAGCCCTACCGGCTGGACTACATCACGGTGATCACCGTCCAGGACGGTCTGATCACCCACTACCGGGACTACTGGAGCCCGCTGGCCGCCGCTTCGGCTGCCGGGACGCTGCCCGAGCTGCTCGGCTCGCCCCGCCCGGGGGCCGCCCGATGACCGGCGTGCTGGTCACCGGCGGCACCGGGAAGACCGGGAGCGCGCTGACGGAACTGCTGCGCGGCGACGGCGTGCCGGTCCGGGTGGCCAGCCGCAATCCGGCCGCCGGTGATCCTGACGCGGTCCGGTTCGACTGGGCCGACCCGGCCACCCATCGGGAGGCGCTGCGCGGGATGGACCGGGTCTATCTGGTGCCTCCGGTGAACACTGTGGATCCGATGCCGCTGGTCGGGCCGTTCCTGGCCGAGGCGGAACGGCTCGGGGTGCGCCGGGTGGTACTCCTCGGCTCCGCCGTCGTGCTGCCGAACGCCCCCGGCGCACTGGAGCTGGCCGCGCGGGTGCGGGCCCGGCCCGGGTGGGTCGTGCTGCGGGCTTCCGGGTTCATGCAGAACTTCCTGGGACCGCACCCGCTGGGCGAGCGGATCCGGCGGCACGGTGAGATCCGCACCGCCGCCGGTGCCGGCCGGCTGGGCTGGATCGACGCGCGGGACATCGCGGCTGCCGCCTCGGCACTGCTGAGCGCCCCCGTAGCCGAGCCCGGCACCGAGCCCGCCGTCGAGCCCGGCGGCCCGCGTGACTACCTGCTCACCGGGCCGAAGGCGTTGAGCTACCCGGACGCGGCGGCGATCATCACGGCCCGCACCGGCCGGCCGGTGCGGGTACTGGACGTCGGGGCCGACGAGTTGGAGAGCGGCTACCGGGCCGCAGCCATGCCGGCCGAGTTCGCCGCCGCCCTCGCCGCCGTGGACACCGGCATCAAGAGCGGCCGGGAAGATCTGGTCAGCACCGCGGTGCTGGACCTGACCGGCCGACCGCCCCGCCCCTTCGCCGAGTTCGTCCAGGACCACGCGACCGAGTGGGCGAGCGTCGCGGAGCAGCCGGGGTCTCGCTGAAGGCCGCTGATTACCGGGCCACTGCCGGGCGCCGGTACCAGGCCGTCCCGGGCCCTGTCCGACGCCCGTCCGGCGGGCCGTTGAACGCGACGAGGGCGGCACCCCCCGTGTTGTGCCGCCCTCGTGCGTCGAACGGGCAGCGGGCCGGACACAGTTGACCCGCCGCGGATCAGAGGCGGCAGATCAGACGCGGTCGACCCGCAGCGGGCGGATCAGACGCAATTGACCCACTTGTTGGACTTGATGGAGCGGGGGACGGAGGTGGAGAGCTTGTCGCCTCGCTTGATGATTCCGCTCTCGCCCTTGAAGTTCTTCTCCGCGTACCACTTGAAGTCGCAGGACTTGCCGTGCTGATACCGCGACTTGAAGCTCTGGAAGACCGTGTACGGGGTCAGGTCCGCGTTGTCCCCCTCGACCTTCTGCATTCTGCCGGAGTGGTTCTGCCCGGCCCAGACGCAGTACCAGCCCGGCGGACAGTCCGACGCCGCCTTCGGCGCGACCTTCGGCGTGGCCTCCGCCGCACCCGCGGCGCTCGCGCTTCCGGCGAGCAGACCACCGGTCAGCGCGATACCACTGGCCATGGCGGCGAACTTCCTGGTCATGCGCATGCTGCTTCCCCCTTCATCCGGGCCGCGCCCCTCGCCCCGGCATTCCCCCCGGGCCGGCGACCCGTTGTCGTGGAACCACGATGACACCGGCCCGCACACACCCGGCAGGACATTCGACACCGCTCCAAAAAGGAACAACGTCGAACCGGCCGCAGAAACGGCGGATTCCGGCTCATGCCGTTCGGCCGCGCCGGTCGTGGCGCTGGAACAAGGGCCGGTGTGGCACGCCCCTCGCCGTCGGCGGGACGAGGAAGGTCGCTTACGCGCCGCCCTCCATCAGGTCTTCGGGGGAAGGGGGGCCACCGTCAGCAGTGCGGAGAGGGTCAGGACGGCGCCCAGCGCCGCGAGTTCCCACGCGGTGGGGCGCAGCACCTGCGCGTAGGTGAGGTCCGCGCGGTCGCGCGTGAGGACGCGGCGGGCGAACAGGGCGCAGAGCGCGACGAGGGCGACAACCACCAGCTTCACCAGCAGGGTGCGCCCGTACGCGGAGGAGAGGGCCGCGTCCAGCGGGAGCCGCCGCAGGGTGCTGAGGGTGCCGGTGACGCAGATCGCGGCGAACAGCCAGAACGCCCGCTTCGCGTACGCCGCGAGCAGCGCGCGGGCCGCGCCCGGCTCGCCGTGCCAGGCCCGCATGGTGCGCAGCACCTGGATGAGGCCGCCCGTCCACAAGACGGTGGAGGCGAGGTGGACGAGGGTGAGGGCGACGCCGATGTCAGGGGTGTCGGCCTCGGGGTGCGCCCGCAGCGCCTCGCCGAGGATGACGCCGGTGAGGGGCAGGGTCGCCCACACGGGGCGGCCGAGGAAGACGCAGAGCGCGGCGACCAGGAAGCCGTTGGCTTCCAGGAAGGCCAGCAGCCCGGCGCGGGTCGCGTAGATCTCGGAGAGTTCGGGCAGCCCGGCGGTGAGGGTGCCGTCGCCGGCCGCCGCCATGGAGGCGAGTCCGAGCGCGGCGGTCATTCCGGCGAACGCCGCGCCCGCCGCCCACTCGCGCGGCTGCCGGGGCCCGTCCTCGGGGGTGCCGGGGAGGGTGCGGGCGACATCGCGGGCCAGCCGTCTGCCCCCGACCTCGCCGAGTTGGACGCACAGCGCGACGAAGAGCGCGGAGCGCAGCAGCGCCGTGGTGCCGCCCCCGGGGATGTGGATGTCGCGGGTGCTGTCGGTGGCCAGGTCGGTGCCGGTCAGCGCGAGGGCGGCGAGGAGGGCGGCGCAGCCCAGCACGAGCAGCGCGGGCAGCAGGGGCCGCCCGGACGGGCGGGACGGGCGGGAGGGGCCGGATTGTCCGGGCCGCCCGGACTTCCCGGGCCGGGGTACCTGGTGCCGCCCGTCCCCGCCTTCAGCCTCGCTCCCGCTTCCGGCTCCGGACCCGCGCCCGCGCCCGTCCCCGGCTCCGCCGCCGCTTCCGTGCGGCCCGCCCGCCAGGGCGCCCCCGCTCCGCGGACAAGGGGCCGGGTGGACATGCGGGGACGGATCGGGCCGGGTCACAGCGCAATTCTGCCCGAGTCGCCGGGCGGGAGTCAGCCGTCCACCTGGGCGGGAGCCGGACGTCCCGGTGAGCAGGAATCAGGCGTCCCGCCCGGCAGAGATCCCGCGCCTGCCGGGCAGGGATCACGCGTCCTGCCCGGCGGGAATCAGGCGCCCCTTCCGGGCAGGGATCACTCGTCCTTCAGCCCCCAGAGCCAGACCTTCCAGACGTCCGGATTCGCCTTGACCCACTTCTTCGCCGCCGCGTCGGGCGAGAGCCCGTCCTCGGCGATCATCTTGGCGACCTCGTCCTGGTCGCCCTCGCTCCACTGGAAGTTCTTGAGGAACTTCGCGGCCTTGCCGCCCTTCTTGGAGAAGTCGGCGGACAGGTATTTCTTCAGCGGGGTCTCGGGGTAGCCGCAGTTCACCGTCTTGAGGTTGTCGTCGCAGCCGGCGTAGTGCGCGGGCAGCTGGACCTCCTTCAACCGGGCCTCGGAGCTCAGCCAGTGCGGGCGCCACCAGTAGGTGATGAAGGGCTTACGCTTACGGGCCAGTTCCTTGATCCGGGCGATCTGGGCCTTTTCCGAACCGGCGTACACCGTCTTGTAGTTGAGCTTCAGATTCCGGATGATCGCGTTGTCGTGCGTGAGGAAATCCGGTGAGCCTTCGAGGAGTTGGCCGCGCGTCCCGCTCTTGGCGGTGCGGAACAGCGGCGCGAAGTCGTTGAGTTTCTTCCAGTTGGTGATCTGCGGGTGCTTGTCCGCCAGGTACTCGGGGACGTACCAGCCGATCTTTCCGGTGACGCCGATGCCTCCGGCACTCACGACGCTCTTCTTCTTGAAGACGTACTTCTTCTCCAGGCCCGGGTGGCCCCAGTCCTCCAGGATCGCGTCGGCCTTGCCCGTGCCGACGGCACGCCAGGTGGCCTTCTCGTCCCCCTTCTTGGTGGTGACGTCGTAGCCGAGTTCGGTTTCGAGCAGGTATTTGGCGACGGCGACGTTCGCCTGTCCGCCCGTCCACGTGGGGGTGGTGAGGACGACGGAACCGGCCTTGTCGGACGCGTCGCCGGAGCACGCCGCGAGCCCGAGGGGTGCGAGCAGGGCGAAGACGACGGCGATCGCATTGCGACGGGATATCAAGGACATAGTGCGCGCAGGTCCTGGGGGTGAGGATGCCGGTACATGACCGCCAAGATCCTAACTGCCCCCGGAACAACCGAGGTTCCGGGGGCAGTTGAATGTTCAGATGTGAGACGGATGATCACCCGCAGCGTGCGCCCGCGCGCGACACGTCACCTTTGATTGCAGGGTGCAATCATCTGGTCACACCCGCAGATCCATGCCACGCGTCACTTCTTCTTCGGGATCCACTTCTCCCAGGTGGACTTGTTGTCCTTGATCCATGCCTCGGCCGCGTCCTCCGGCTCCATCTTCTTACCGGCGATCATTCCCGCGACCTTGTTCTGGTCCTTGGTGGTCCACTTGAAGTTCTTGATGAACTTCGCCGCGTCGCTGTCGCCCTCGGCGAAGTCCTTGTTCATGAACTTCTCGAGCTGGTTGGTCTCGTAGCCGCACTTGGCCTTGGACGCGGGGATCTCGCAGCCCGGGGTGTGCTTGGGCAGCTTCACCTCGGTCATCTCGATCTGCTCGTTCATCCACTGCGGCTGCCACCAGTAGGTGAGGAACGGCTTCTTGGCGTCGTACAGCCGCTTCAGCTCCTTGAGCTGGGCCGCCTCGGCGCCGGAGGGGATGTGCTTGAACTTCATCCCCAGGTTCTTGATGAGTTCCTTGTCGTGCTGCGAGTAGGAGGGCGCGGCGCCGATGAACTGGCCCTTGTCCCCGCTCTCGGAGGTCTTGAAGTCCTTGTAGTGCTTGTTGAGGTTCTTGTAGTCCTTGACGATGTCCGGGTGCTTGTCGGCGTAGTACTTCGGCACGAACCAGCCGATGTGGCCGACGACACCGAGGTCGCCGCCGGAGACGACGGTCTTCTTGTCCTCGACGTACTTCTTCTGCTTCTTCGGGACGCCGTGCCAGTCCTCCAGAATGGCGTCGGCCTTGCCGCTGTTGAGCGCGTCGAAGGCGACGGGCTCATCCATCTGCTTGGCCTCGACCTTCACGTCCAGCTCGTCCTCGAGGAGCTTCTTGACGACGGCCGCGTTGGCGGTGGCACCCACCCAGGAGGGCTCGGCGAGGACGACCTTCTTGTCGTCGCCGCCCGCGTTCGTGTCGGCGGCGCAGCCGGTGCCGGCGGCCAGGACGCCGAGAATGCCGACTCCGGCGAAGGCGGTGGTGCGTATGCGCTTGGTATTCATCTGTGGGTCTCTTTTCGTGAGGGACGGACCCGGGGGAGGAGATCCGTCGGAACAATCCATTCCTGGAGGCGGGCCGGGGCTCAGTCCCCGTTGCGCCCCTTGGAGGGCTGGGAGAGACGGTCGAGCATGATGCCGAGGCAGACGATGGCCACGCCGGCCGGGAAGCCCTGGGACAGGTCACCCTTGGAAAGGCCCTGCACGACCATGAAGCCGGTCGCGCCGCCGCCGATCAGACCGGCGATGACGACCATGGACAGCACCAGGACCACACCCTGGTTGAGCGCCACCAGCATCGACTTGCGGGCCAGCGGGAGCTGGACCCCGAGGAGCTGCTGCCGGCTGGTGGCACCCAGCGAGGTGGACGCCTCCATCGCGGCCGGGTCGACGTGGCGCAGCCCCTGCGTGGTGATGCGGATGACGGCGGGTGCCGCGTAGATGATGGCGGCGAGGATGCCGCCGGTGCGGTTCTGGCCCACCAGCGCGATCACCGGGATCAGATACACGAACTGCGGCATCGTCTGCATGGTGTCCAGCACCGGCCGCATGATCCGCTCCGCCCGTTCCACCCGGGCGCACAGGATGCCGACCAGCACGCCGAGGACGAGGGTGAGGACCAGCCCCGCGAGCACCTGCGAGAGGGTGTCCATCGCGACGTCCCACAGCCGCATCCAGCCGATCAGCGCCAGGCAGATCACGCCGGTCAGCGCCGCGCGCCAGGTGCCGACGATCCAGCCGACGACCGCGACGAGCAGCGCCAGCGCCCACCAGGGCGTGGCCAGCAGGCCGTCGCGCAGCGGGTTGAGGACGTACTCGGTGAAGCCCTCGGCCCAGGTGATGGTGCCGCCCAGGACGGGGATGCCGGAGCCGAGGTGGTCGGTGATCCAGTTGATCTTGGTGTCCAGGGAGTTGGCGATGTCGACGGTCCAGCCCTCGGGCCACTCGTCCCCGCCCAGCGACGAGCCGATCGCGGCGAAGACCCCGAACAGCACGACGATCAGGCCCCACACGGCGAGCCGCAGCCGGGCCATGGTGCGGGAGAGCCCGGCCTTGACGACATCGTCGAGCCGCTCGCCCGCCGCCGCCGTCGTACGGTCCAGCAGCATGGCGATCAGGACGACGGCGACGCCCGCGATCAGCGCCTTGCCGATCTTCAGTCCGCCGAGGGCCTGGTAGATCTCGTCACCGAGACCGCCGCCGCCGATGAGGGAGGCGAGGACGACCATGGACAGACACATCATGATCGTCTGGTTGAGGCCGAGCATCATCTGCCGTCGGGCCAGCGGCAGCCGCGCGGTGACCAGCCGCTGCCAGGGGCTGGCGCCCAGCGAGATGGACGCCTCCAGCGCGGCGGGGTCCGCGGTGCGCAGCCCGAGCGCGGTGAGCCGGGCGATGGGCGGCGCCGCGTAGATGACGGTGGCGATCAGCGCCGAGGGCACGCCGACGCCGAACATCAGCAGCAGCGGCAGCAGGAACGCGAACGCCGGCATGACCTGCATGGTGTCGAACACCGGGCGCAGGAGCCGCTCGCAGCGGTCGGACAGGCCCGAGGCCAGGCCGAGCAGGAGGCCGAGCACCGCGGCGCTGAGGACAGCGACCACCATCAGCGACAGCGTCTCCATCGTCGGCTCCCACATGCCCAGCACGCCGCAGACCGCGAAGACGGCCAGCGCGGTCGCGCCGGTGCGCAGGGCGCGCTTGGAGAGGTCGGATCCGCCGGCCGCCCAGGCGATCAGCGTGCCGAGGACGGTGACGCCGACGTAGCCCATGGAGTCGAGCAGGCTGGTGATGCCGTCGACCGAGAACTCCGCCGCGTTGGAGAAGTGCAGCAGGAAGTACAGGAAGAGCCAGTGCGACTCACGGTTGTCGACCAGCCAGTTGTCCAGGTCGTTCAGCGGGGTCTTCACATCCGCTGTGAGCCCGTGCGGCCAGATGCCGGAGCCGGTCACCAGGGCGCTGATGACGACGACCAAGGCGGCGACGGCCAGGGCGACGGCCTTCGGGTTGCCCACGAGGCGGGAGAGCGCCGAGGGCGGGCCGGCCGGGGGTTCGGGGGCGGGCTCGGGGCCGGGGGCTGCCGGCTGGACCGGCTCGTCCTTGGTGAGGGTCGAGGAACTCATATCCGCCTCCCCCCGGTGCGGGCCGCCGCCGCGGCGGTGTGCGGGCGTGCGCTCATACCGCGGCCACCTCCCGCTCCTTGCCGCCGTCCCCGTCGCGGGGGCCGCCGTCCCCACCGTCGTCGGACTCCTTGTCGAGACCGGCGACGACACTCAGGAGGCTCGCGTGGTCGACGACGCCGAGGGTGCGGCCGTCCTCCACGACGCGGCAGAGCGCGCCGCTGCGCGCGACGGTCTCGATGGCGTCGGCCACCAGGGTGTCGGGCGGGATCTCGGTGCCGGACCCCGCCTCGGCGGAGGCGGCCGGGCGCATGGCGCGCCGTACGGAGATGACCTGCTCGCGCGGCACGTCGCGGACGAAGTCGCGCACGTAGTCGTCGGCCGGGTTGGCGACGATCTCCTCGGGGGTGCCCAGCTGCACGATGGCGCCGTCGCGCATCAGCGCGATGCGGTCGCCCAGGCGCAGGGCCTCCGACAGGTCGTGGGTGATGAAGATCATCGTGCGGCCCTCCTCGCGGTGGAGCCGGATGACCTCCTCCTGCATGTCGCGGCGGATCAGCGGGTCCAGCGCGCTGAACGGCTCGTCGAACAGGAGGACCTGCGGGTCGACGGCGAGCGCGCGGGCCAGCCCGACGCGCTGCTGCTGGCCGCCGGACAGCTGCCCGGGGCGGCGCTCGCCCAGGCCCTCCAGGCCGACCTTGGCGACCATCTCGGCGGCGCGGGCGCGGCGCTCGGCCTTGCCCTGGCCCTGGATCTCCAGTCCGTAGGCGACGTTGTCGGTCACGGAGCGGTGGGGCAGCAGGCCGAAGTTCTGGAAGACCATGGCGGCGCGGTGCCTGCGCACCTCGCGCAGCTGCTCCTTGTCCATGCCGACGACGTCCTCGCCGTCGAGGAGGACCTCGCCCGCCGTGGGCTCGATCAGCCGGGTCAGGCAGCGGACGAGCGTGGACTTGCCTGAGCCTGACAGGCCCATGACCACAAATACCTCGCCCTTCCGGACGTCGAAGGAGACGTCGCGCACGGCGGCCGTGCAGCCCGTCTTCTCCCGCAGCTCGGTCTGGGACAGACCGGTCAGCGAGGCGTCGTCCGGAATCCTGGCCGCCTTGGGGCCGAAGACCTTCCACAGGTTCCGGACGGAGAACACGGAGGAAGCGGAACCTCCTCCGCCGTCTCGCGGGTTCTCTGCGGCGTCTTCGACTGTGGCTGTGGCCTCAGGGGACTCGGACATCACGCAACACCTCCCGGTGCCGTTGTCTCTCGGTTGTCGGTCGCAGTGGGTCGGATGAGATCGACCGCCTTCTCGCCCAGCATCAGCACGCCGATCATCGGGTTGACGGCGGGCAGGGTCGGGAAGACGGAGGCGTCCGCGATGCGAATGCCCTCCAGGCCGCGGATGCGCAACTCGGGGTCGACGACGGCGAGTTCGTCGTTCGCCGCGCCCATCCGGCAGGTGCCCGCCGGGTGGTAGACGGTGTGCGCGACCTTGCGGGCGTACTCGCTCAGGTCCTCGTCGGAGGTCACCTCGGGGCCGGGGCAGACCTCGCGCTTGAGCCACTTGGCGAACGGCTCGGCCTTCGCCACCTCGCGGGCCAGCTTGATGCCGTCGACCAGGGTGCGGCCGTCGTAATCGTTTTCGTCCTCGAAGTACTTGAAGTCGAGGGCCGGCTTGACCCCGGGGTCGGCCGAGGTGAGGTAGACCCGGCCCCGGCTGCGGGACTTGGGGATGTTCGGCGTCATCGCCACCCCGTGCTCGGGACGTTCGTAGCCCAGCCGCTCGGGGTTGTCGGTGAACGGTATTTGGTAGAAGTGGAACATCAGGTCCGGGCCGTCGTGGTCCGGGTCCCGGCGGACGAAAAGGCCCGCGTCGGAGTCCATCGCGGAGTTGCCCGGCAGGGGCCCGTGGGTCTCCCACACGATCACCGACTCAGGGTGGTCGGTCAGGTTCTCGCCCACGCCCTGGAGGTCGTGGACGACGGGGATGCCGAGGGCCTCCAGGTCCTGCCTGCGGCCGATGCCGGAGTGGTTGAGCAGCCGCGGTGTGTCGATGGCGCCCGCGCTGACGATGACCTCGCGCCCGGCGGTGAGCAGCTTCTCCTCACCGTCCTTGGTGCGGATGTGCACCCCGGTCGCGCGCGTGCCCTCCAGCTCCAGCTTGCAGGCCCAGGTCTCCAGCAGGATGTGCAGGTTGGGGCGGTCGCCGGCCTCGATGTGGGGGTGGAGGTAGGCGACGGAGGCGGAGGAGCGCTTGTTGTTCCCGGGGTGGTAGGAGAGGTCGAAGAAGCCGACGCCCTCGTAGAAGGGCCGGTCGTTGAAGCCGACGACCTCGGGGATGCCCAGCGCGTCCTTCGCGGCGTCGATCCAGTCCTGCGCGATGGGGTTCTGGTCCCTCTTGGCCACGCGCACCACGTTGTTGCGCAGCTTGCCGAAGTAGGGGTCCATGGCCTTGGCGCCCCAGCCCTCGGCCCCGGCCCGCTCCCACTCGTCCCAGTCGGAGGGCAGGGGCTTGAAGGAGATGAGGGTGTTGTGCGAGGAGCAGCCGCCGAGCACCTTGGCGCGGCTGTGCAGGATGTGGGAGTTGCCGCGCGGCTGTTCCGTCGTCGTGTACTCGTAGTCGAGTTCGCCGCCGAGCAGGCCCAGCCATTTGCGCAGGGTGAGTACCTCGGGCCGGTCGATGTCGGTGGGACCGCCCTCGATGAGGGCGACGGTGGTGTCCGGGTCTTCGGCGAGCCGTGAGGCGATCACCGATCCGGCCGTACCGCCGCCGACGATCACGTAGTCGTAGTCGGACATAGGGGACTTGCTCCTTGGGGTTCCACACGCTCACGGCGGGCCGCGATTGTTCAAGAGTGTTACTCAAGGGGTGTTGCTCAACGCGTGGTGCTCAACGGGTGTGCCAGGGGTACTGCTGAGTGCTCTGGATACTGCTGAGTACTGGGGGTACTCGGGGTACTCGTATGCCGGGAGTCCCGGACTGAGGGGGCCGGATGATGCGGGGATGCGGGGATACGGGGATACCGGAAACACGCCGTCGCGGCCGGTAGGCGCGTGGGGTGGTCGCACCGGCCGGGTCCGCTTCAGCCGGCGAACCAGCGGACCGGGCCCGGGCGCAGGTTCTCGTACACGTGCTTGGTCTCGCGGTACTCGGCGAGACCGTGCGGGCCCAGTTCACGGCCGACGCCGGACTTGCCGAATCCTCCCCACTCGGCCTGCGGCAGGTACGGATGGAAGTCGTTGATCCACACCGTGCCGTGGCGCAGCCGCGCGGCGACCCTGCGCGCCCGGGCCGTGTCGCTGGAGAAGACGGCGCCCGCGAGGCCGTACTCAGTGTCATTCGCAAGCGTTACAGCTTCGTCCTCCGTGCTGAAGCTCTCTACTGTCAAGATTGGGCCAAAGGTCTCCTCCCGGATGACCCGCATCCCGCGGTGGCAGTTGTCCAGCACCGTCGGGGAGTAGAAATAGCCCTCGGCGGGCCGGACCTCGGAGGGCTTGGGCCGCTCTCCGCCGCAGCGCGCCACGGCACCTTCGGCGAGCGCGGAGGCGACGTAGTCCTCGGTCTTCGCCCGCTGCTGCTCGGAGACCAGCGGCCCGCACTCGACGCCGTCCTCGGTACCGCGGCCCAGGCGGATGCGCTGGGCACGGGCTGCGAGCTCGGCCACGAAGCGTTCCTTGACGGACTCCTCGATGATCAGCCGGGCACCGGCCGAGCAGACCTGGCCGCTGTGGATGAACGCCGCGTTGAGTGCCTGGTCGACAGTGGCGTCGAAGCCCTCTTCGGTGGCGCAGGCATCCGCGAACACGACGTTGGGGTTCTTGCCGCCGAGTTCGAGCGCGACCTTCTTGACGGTGGGCGCGGCGGCCTGGGCGACCTTGGTTCCGCTGGCCAGTCCGCCCGTGAAGGAGACCAGGTCGACGTCGGGGTGCTCGGACAGCCGGGCTCCGACGGGGTCGCCCGCGCCGGTGACCAGGTTGGCCACACCGGCCGGAAGCCCGGCCTCCACCAGCAGCTTCACCAGGTGGACCGTGGACATCGGGGTGATCTCGCTGGGCTTGATGACGAAGGTGTCGCCGGCCGCCAGCGCCGGGGCCACCTTCCAGCTCGCCTGGAGGAGGGGGTAGTTCCAGGGAGTGATCATGGCGCAGACGCCCACGGGTTCGTGGACGACGACGCTGTGCACATCGGCGCTGCCCGCGTCGACGACACGGCCGCCGGACTCGTTCATGACGAGGTCGGCGAAGTACCGGAAGGCGTTCGTCACATCGTCCACGTCGACCCGGCCCTCTTCGAGGGTCTTTCCGGTGTCGCGGGACTCGATGAGCGCGATCTCCTCGCGGTCACGCTGGAGCAGATCCGCCACGCGCCGCAGCAGCGCGGCCCGTTCCGCGGTCGGGGTGTGCGGCCATTCGCCCTGGTCGAAGGCGCGACGGGCCGCGGCGATCGCGGCATCGGTGTCCGCTGCGTCGCCCTCGGCGACGACGGCGAGCGTGGTGGCGTCGGCGGGGTCGAGAACCTCCCGCGTTCCGCCGGCCGTGGCCGTCCGCCACTCGCCATCAATGTGCATGCTCTCCACTACGGACACCTTGGGTACTGCCTTCCATAACCGCTGCTTTCTTCCGGGTGGTGGCCCGGTGCCCTCGTTGAGGGCTTTTGCCACGCCCTAGGGCAGTTGGCAAGTCGGAACCCTGCCCCGTCCTTCCGATCTCATGTCCTGAATTCGCTAACAAGTGGGCTTCATCACTGGCCGAAGTGCGGCGGGCGGGCGACGCTCGTAGGGTAAATGGGTCTATGTCCGCACAAAACAGGTCAGGAACGGGCCCCGTACTGGCCTGTGCACCTACGGCGGATCGGAGCCGGACACATGCGAAAGCAGCACCGCACAGCACTGGTCGTGGCCGTTTGCGCTGCGACGACGGCGGGAGGCGGGCTACTGACGCCGGCGAACGCGACCTCGCAGAGCGAGAACGCCACGGAAAGTGACCGACCGGACCTCTCAGAACTTTCCGGGGAAGAAATAGCCGAAAAGGCATCGAAGCAGCTGAATTCTTCGAGGTCGCTGCGGCTGAAAATGGAGGCTCCCGACCTCCGGCTGAATCTCGCGCTCGACGAGAAAGCGAATTGCTCCGGAAAGGTGGAGATTCCCGGAAAGGGATCCGTCAAGCTGATCAAGCATGGCGGCACGATCTGGCTCAAGCCCAGCTCAGCCTTCTGGAAGGCCCAGCTCGGCCCCGAGCGCGGCGCCTCCGCGGCCCACGAGTTCAAGGGCCGCTACATCAAGGGCACGGCGCGGGACGAGGCGCTGGGCGGCAAGGGCCTGGCCAAGGCGTGTGACCTCGACGCCTTCCGCGCCGCCTCGGGCGCGCTCTCGGCGCCCGGCCCCCGCTGGAAGCGGGGCCACACCTCGACGGTGGGCGGACACCGGTCCGTGCCGGTGACCCGCACCCAGGGCGACATCAGCGTCCGGATGCACGTCTCGGCCGACGGCAAGCCCTACCCCCTGCGCCTGGAGCGCAAGGCGGGCGGCGACCACGACAAGATCAACCTCAGCCGCTTCAACGACCGCGTGCCCTCGGGCACGCCTCCTGGCGACCGCACCGTCTCCGTGCAGGAGCTGAAGCGGCACTTCAAGAAGCAGCAGGAGCCGCCGTCCGAGTCGGTGTGAGACGGAGGCGGCCTCTCCCGGGGCGGCTGTCTCCGCTCCAGCCGGGGTGAGTCCTGGCCAGGACCCTAGGAGAGGCCTTGGCCAGGCACCCGGCCCGGCCCGGCGACGGGTTCCGGAGCGGCGCCGCCGGGCAGAGCCGCGGCGATCTCCCGGACGCAGCCACGCAGCCAGGCGTGCGCTGGATCCTTCTCCTGGCGCGGGTGCCACGCCTGCACGACGGGGAGGGACGGAAGGTCGAACGGGAACGCGAACGTGGCCGGATTCAACCGTTCCACCTGTCCCACCGCCAGCCTCAGCCCCGACCGCCCCACCAGGTCACTCTGTGCCACCACCAGCAGCGCCGCGTTCATCGTCGGCACGGAGGTCACCACCCGCCGCCGCAGGCCCCGTTCGGCCAGGAGTTCGTCGATGGGGCCGCGCGGCTTCCCGCGCCGCGAGGCGGTCACATGCTCGAAGGCGGCGAACCGCTCGGGCGTGATCTCCCCGTCCAGCAGCGGGTGTCCCCGGCGCACCACACCCACGTTGACGTCGATGAACAGGTGCTCCACTCGCGTCTCCGGCGCGGGGCGCTGCACCACGCCCAGCTCCCGCGGTGCCCGGAGCGGGCGTACGCTTCGGCCGCCCCGAGGGCGGATTCGTACCGCGCCCCGGCCCCCGGCACCATCTGTTCGTCGGCGACGAGACCGCCTCGGCCGCGTTCGGCCCCATGGCCCGCGCGCTGCACACCCAGGGGGCCGAGGTGCGGGCCGTGATCGAGACCGACACACCGGCCGAACGCCTCCCCCTCCACGGGGACATCACCTGGCACTGCCGCGAGGGCGCCTCCGCCGCACCGTCCGCCGGACTCCTGGCCGCCCTGCGCGAAGCGCGGTTGCCGGAGCCCGGGGACGCCCTGGCCTATGTCGCCGGCGAGGCCCGCACCATCCAGTCGGTGCGCCGCCACCTGGTCCACGACCGGGGCCGGCTCCGCCGCGCGGTGGTGACCAAGCCGTTCTGGACCCGGGGCAAGCGCGGCCTGGACTGAACGCGCGCGCCCCTGCCGGGGGGGCGGAGCCGGGAGCCGGGGGGCCGGGCGCACCATGCGGGTCGCTCGACGGGGGCCCGGCGGCGGAGGGAGGCGACGGCCCGGTCAGTCGTCCGGGGTGCAGGCCGCCGCCACGGCGAGGCTGTCCTCGACGAGGTGATAGCGGGTCAGCTGCCCCCGCGTCACGGTCAGGCGCAGGGCGAAGGGAGCGGCGAACTCCTTGCCGGTGGCCCGCATCCGCCCCGTCAGCGTGCCGGTGATCACCGCCTCCCGTCCCTCCACCACGACCGCGTCCACAGGCGGCCCTCCACTTTCCACCGGCTCGACACCGGCGGCCAGTTCGGCGAAGTGCGCGGCCACCTCTTCCCTCGTGGAACGGGGCCGGATCCACGGCACAACGGGGTTGTCCGCGATCATCCAGTCGACCTTCTCCGCGAACAACGCCGCGATCCGCCCGGGGTCCCCCTCACCCGTCCGCCGCAGAAACTCTTCCACCACAGTGCGTGTCTCGCTCATGGGGAAACTCTGCCGCGCACGCCGCCGGTTGGCGATTACCTCCAAGGTCATCGACAACCGCCCGGCTGCCGCTCCCCCGACGGCGAAGCTCCTGCCGAGCCCTCGGCTTCACCGACCGCCCCGACCCGTCGCCGTACTGGCGCCCATGAGGCGGCGGCCCGAGCCAGGCCGGGCCCCGGCCTGGACCTGAGCCCCGTCCCGCTCCCGCTCCCGCTCCCGCTCCCGGACTCGGCCTCGGCCTCGGCCTGGGCCTCGGCCTGGGCCTGGGCCTGGGCCTCGGCCTGGACCTGGGCCCTGACCAAGGTGTCACCCACCGCGGTGCGGTAATAGAGCACCGAGCGGCCCGCGCGGCGGCGGCGCAGCAGGCGGGCGTCCAGAAGGACCCGGAGGTGGCGGCCCACCGAGCCGAGGCCCTGGCCGGTGAGGGCGACCAGTTGGCTGGTGCTCTTGGGGGTGTCGAGGAGCACGAGGACGGCCGCACGCGCGCCCCCGAGCAACGCCCCCAGCGCCTCCGGCACCGGCACCCGCTCCTCGGCGGCCTCCACCAGGACCCCCGAACACGGGTACGTCACGGCGTACCGGGGCAGCGCCCGCGAGGAAGCGGGCCGGCCGCCGTCCGACCGACCGACGACCCCGCCCCCGGCCGCCGCCCCCTCCCGCGAGCCGGGGGCCGGGGCGGGGGCGGCGGGGGCGCGCGCCGTCCCAGGGAGGGGGCCCTCTTCCCAGGAGACCCAGCCGTGCCGTGGAGTCACGGGCACGAACATCAGCCGCGCTCCGGACAGATCGCGCGGCGGGTAGTACCGGGCGTTGATCTGGAGCCTGCTCTCCCCCAGCCAGCGCATCCCCGGCCGCATGTCATCGAGCGCCGCCGCCCAGCCGCCCTGGCTCAACTGCGCGGTGCGCGCCACCACATCGGCCTCGATCACCTGACGGCGGCGTGGCCAGTACGGCAGCACCGTCTCCCGCCACACCCACTCCAGGGTGTCCGCCGCGCGCTGCGGCAGGTCGTCGCGGTGGAGCAGCGGCGGCAGCGGGCCGCCCAGCGAGACGGTCAGGTCCTGGCGCGCCATGCCGGGCGCGGCCTCCCTCACCCGGGCCACCTCGTCCTCGAACGTGGCCGCCTCGTCGGGCTCGGGTGTCGGCGTGAGGAAGTCCGCGTTCCACGTGGGGCCCAGCGCCGCGCGGATCAGCAGCGCGCCGACCGGGTCCGCCGCCTGCCGGGCACGGTAGGCGGACAGGTGGGCGGCCAGCCAGGCGCGCTCTCCCGGGTGCCCGGCTGTGCCGCGCTCCAGCACCTTGAGGCCGGCGATGGTCTCGGCCAGCTGAGACACCACGAACCGGCTGCCCGCGAGCGTGTCCGCGTTGACCTGCCACCACCCCATGGCGCCCCCGCGCTCCCCTCGTTTCGCCCCCTCGCGAAACAGTAACGCTCCCCCTCGCCCGCTCCCGAGACTCCCCGCCATGCGCACCTACAACGAGCTGTTCAAAACGCCCGAGTTCACCCCGCTCTTTCTGACCAGCACCCTGCACGTCGCCGGCCAGACGGTGAGCGGTCTGGCGCTGGGCACGCTCATCTTCGACGCGACGGGATCTCCCCTGCTGTCCTCCCTCGCGATGTTCGGACCCTCGCTCGCCCAGCTCATCGGGGCGACGACACTGCTGTCGGCCGCCGACCGGCTGCCGCCGCGCGCCACGATGAGCGTGCTGCTGCTGGCCTTCGGCCTGGGCACCGCGTTCCAGGCGGTACCGGGTCTGCCCGTGTGGGCCTCCTTCTGTGTACTGCTGACGCTGGGCGTGCTGGCCTCGCTCGGCGGCGGCGTGCGCTACGGCCTCCTCAACGAGATTCTGTCCAGGGAGGGCTACCTCCTCGGCCGCTCCGTGCTCAACATGTCCTCCGGCCTCATGCAGATCTGCGGCTACGCCCTCGGCGGTGTGCTGGTCGCCCTCCTCTCGCCACGCGGCACGCTGCTGGCGGGCGCCGCGATCTACCTGGCGGGAGCGGCCGTCGCCCGGCTGGGGCTGGGCCGTCGGCCGCCGCGCCTGGCAGGCCGCCCGTCCGTGGCCGACACCTGGCGCGACAACTCTCTGCTGTGGTCCGCCCCTGCACGCCGTTACGTCTACCTCGCCCTGTGGGTGCCCAACGGGCTGGTCGTCGGGTGCGAGTCCCTCTACGTGCCCTACGCCCCCCGGGAGGCCGGACTGCTGTTCGCCTGCGGTGCGGTGGGCATGCTCGCCGGGGACACCGCCGTCGGCCGCTTCGTGCCCCGGTGGTGGCGGGAGCGGCTGGCCGTGCCCCTGCTTCTGCTGCTCGCCTTCCCCTTCCTGGGCTTCGCGCTGCGGCCCGCGCTGCCGCTCGCGGGCGTGCTGGTGATGCTCGCCACGGTCGGCTTCGCGGCCGGCCTTCTGCTCCAGGAGCGGCTGATGGAGCTGACGCCGGAGAAGCTGAGCGGACACGCGCTGGGGCTGCACGCCTCCGGCATGCTGGCGATGCAGGGGGTGGGTGCCGCGCTGGCGGGTGCGCTGGCCGAGCGCACCTCCCCCTCGACCGCCATGACAGTCGTCGCCGCGCTCTCCCTCACCGTCACCCTCACCCTCGCCCCCGGCCTGCGCCCCGAACGGGCCGGACGGGGCGGCCGGGGCGGACGGGCCGAAGGGGGCAGAGGGGCCGGACGAGGCGGACGGACCGGGAAGAAGGCTCCGGGCCGCCCCTGTGCCGACAAGCGCGGCGACACCCCCTGAAGGCTCGGGGGAAGCCGTGGCCCGGTGGAGCGCCGTCGTGCGGCTGCCACGTACGGAGGCCCCGCGAACCACCGTGATCCCGGGAGACATGGTGGATGCTCCCGGCCACGATGGTTCGCGGGGCCGACACGGCGTGGAACGGCCGTACGGGGCCGGTCGTACGGGGCCGGTCGTACGGGGCCGGTCGTACGGGGCCGGTCGTACGGAGGTCAGTCCTTCGAGACGACGAAGACCGTGTCGCTGTCGAGCAGGGCCGACTCGATGGGCTGGTAGGTGCTGACCTCGTCCTCGTCCCGGCCTTCGGGCGAGCCGCTGACCATGCCCTGAGCGATGACGTGGTCACCCGATTCGGGGTCCATCTGGTAGACGGGGCCGCCACTGTCGCCGTGGTCGGTGGCAAGCCTGGCCTGGGACATGCCCTCCAACGTGGTCCCGTCGGCGTAGGTGACGGTGACGTCGTGGGCGGTGATGGGGCCACAGGTCTGGCCCGTCGTCCTGCCGGACTTGCATATCTCGGTGCCGACGGGGGCCTTGCTGAAGCCGGATATCTTCGCGGTCGCGTCGTCGTGCTTGAGGTCGACCTTGGTGGTGACGTTCGGCGGGGGCATGGGGGGGAAGCGCGGGTTGAGGGGGGGCACTGGCTCAACGCGGATAGTGCCCCAGTCCATCGGGCCGAACTTGGCGGCGTCCTTCCTGCCGATTGGCTCGTTCCCCTCGTGCGTCCAGATCCCGTCGCCGTCGACCAGGCAGTGGCCCGCCGTCATGACCTGGTCCTCGCCGTCCTTCTTGACCCACCAGCCCATCGAGCAGGTGGAGACGGTGTCGCCGTCGTCGGTGGAGATCTCGTCGCCGTCCTGCATGTTGGTGGTGGGGGCGACCTGCTTGTCGACGGTCTTGACCTCGACGGCCGGGCCCAGCTTCCGGGCCGCGTCCACGAACTCCCCCGTACGGCCCTTGTCGAGCATCGTTCGGGCGACCTCGACGGTGACGACGTTCTTGCGTACGTCGATGTAGTAGGTGACGCCACTGGGAGTGAAGCGTTCCACCAGCTTGTCGACTGACACCTTGACGGCGTTGAGGTCGGTGGTGGAGCGGCTGACGACGCGGGGGGTGACGTTCGGGGCGTCGACGTCCTCGGCACGCCGCTTGCTGGTGACGTTGACGGTGAGCGTGCCGTCCTTGGGGTCGACGTAATCCCCCGCACTCCAGCCCGGCTTGAGGTCCTTGCGCACCTTCTTGGCAGTGGCGACGACCTTGCCCTGCCGGGCGAGGCGCTTTCTCGCCTCGTCCTCGCTGAGGTGTTCGGTATCCCCGAAGGCGGCGGAGACCATGCTCGGGGTCTCCTTGGCCTTGGCCTTCGCCTTCTGATGCTCGGCGCCACCGGCGTTGGCGAACTGGAGCCCGCCCACGGTCAGCGCGATCCCGCTGGTGACGGCGAGGGAGACGGACAACTTCTTCCGGAAGGTCATGTGACGGGAACTCAACACTTCTCCAGGGGGGGTTCAGGAGCGCCACTTTCCAACACGGCGCTGCATCTGACTGAGTTGGAACCTCAGCCAGATGAAACGTGGGAAAAGCGCTTTCAGTTCAACCTCTGGAGATTTATGGGTCAGTTAAGAAACGGATCATCGTGCGTTAAGCCCCGCCGCGTCCTCCACCGGTTCGGTGCCTGCTGAATGTCCTGGCCACCAGGGCCATGCACCCAGGCCCATAGCCCCATTGGGATCGGGCAAGACCAGAATTCTCGACGGGGGCGACAGGTCGATTGGCAGCGCGGACGGCATCAACGCGGCATCTCAGCCGCACAACGAGGCACGTCCACCAGGCGAACTCCGAGCGCGCCGCTCATACCGCAACTGGTCTCGACCTCTCCGCCCGGTCGGGGAAGATTTTCGTCACGAAGAAGGGCGCATCGCCCATCAGCCCATTCCAGCCGACGGTGGCGGCGGATATCGGCCTGGCGGCTGCGCCCCGAACCGCGAACAGGTGCAGATCCCCGCGCGCTCCCACGCGAAGCGGGCGCCACACGGCGGAGGGCCCGCAGGGATCACACGATCCGTACGGGCCCTCCGGAGCGGGCTCAAACACCCACAAGCTCGGACGTCCACAAGCTCAAACGCCACAGGCGCGGACGTCCACAAGCTCGGACGCCGACAGGCTCAGATCAGGCCGAGGCCCCGCACCGCGTCGCGCTCTTCCGAGAGCTCCTTGACGGAGGCGTCGATGCGCGTGCGCGAGAACTCGTTGATCTCCAGGCCCTGGACGATCTCGTACTTGCCGTCCTTCGTGGTGACCGGGAAGGAGGAAATGATGCCCTCGGGCACGCCGTAGGAGCCGTCCGAGGGGATGCCCATGGAGGCCCAGTTGTCGTCGGCGGTGCCGTTGACCCAGGTGTGGACGTGGTCGATCGCCGCGTTCGCGGCGGAGGCCGCGGAGGAGGCGCCGCGCGCCTCGATGATCGCGGCGCCGCGCTTGGCGACGGTCGGGATGAAGTCCTCGGCCAGCCACTTCTCGTCGTTCACGACCTGCGCGGCGTTCTTGCCCGCGATCTCCGCGTTGAAGATGTCGGGGTACTGCGTCGCGGAGTGGTTGCCCCAGATCGTCAGCTTCTTGATGTCGGAGACCGAGGAGCCGGTCTTCTTCGCGAGCTGGGTGAGCGCGCGGTTGTGGTCGAGGCGGGTCATGGCGGTGAACCGCTCGGCCGGCACGTCAGGGGCCGACGCCTGCGCGATCAGCGCGTTGGTGTTGGCCGGGTTGCCGACGACGAGAACCTTGATGTCGTCCGCGGCGTGGTCGTTGATGGCCTTGCCCTGCGGCTTGAAGATGCCGCCGTTGGCCTCCAGCAGGTCGCCGCGCTCCATGCCCTTGGTGCGGGGACGGGCGCCGACGAGGAGGGCGACGTTCGCACCGTCGAAGGCGACGTTCGGGTCGTCGCTGATGTCGATGCCCTGGAGCAGCGGGAAGGCACAGTCGTCCAGCTCCATCGCGGTGCCCTCGGCGGCCTTCAGCGCCGGAGTGATCTCCAGCAGGCGCAGCCGGACCGGCACATCGGCGCCCAGCAGCTGGCCGGAGGCGATCCGGAAGAGCAGCGCGTAGCCGATCTGGCCGGCGGCGCCGGTGACAGTGACGTTGACGGGAGTGCGGGTCATGGCGTTCTCCGTAGTACCTGACGTGGCTGGCGGGTGGCCGGAAGTCTCTCTACGTCAAGAGACCCATCCGCCAGGCTATCCGACCCCCGCCCCGCCTCACCCCCGGGTCCGTCCGGAGCGTTGGGCCGGGGGCGGGGCGGGGACGGGGGAGCTGGTCAGGCCCTGCGGAGAGGGGGCGGAGGCGGGTGGAGGACCTAGCGGGCGGTCTTTCCGGGGACGGTGCAGCCCTTGCCGCCGGCCACGAGCGTGGCGCACGCGCGGGCGTCCGCGGCCTTCCCCACGGAGACCATCTCGGTGTAGGCGTCGTTCGTCGTGCCCACCTTGTCGCTCTCCTTCTGGCTGCCCGGCCCCAGGACGCGCAGCGCGTCGTCCGTGGTCGCGCTGGTGATGCGGGCCCAGGACGCCTTGCACACCTTGCTGTAGCGCACCTCGACGAAGCTGGGGCCCACCCACGCCGAGCTGCTGGTCTTGGCGTACTGCCCGCCACAGCCCATGGTCTCGGGGTCCTTGCCCGAGCAGCTCTTGCCCGAGCACTTCACTCCGGAGGGGAGATTTTCGCTCTTCTTGGCTTGCGAGGGCTTCGGGTCGGCGGAGTCCTCGCTCCCGCCGCTCAGGTCGAAGAAGAGCACCGCAGCCGCTATCACCACGAGCGCGCCCACGATGCCCGCCAGGAACATCGTCACCCGGCGCCGCCCCGCTCCCTCCTTCGGCTTGCCCCTGCCGCCCGTCCTGCCGCCTCCCGTGGCCGCCCCGGACCCGCCGGACTCGCCGGGGTCTTGGGGACCGCCTGGGACGGGAGCACCCGCCATGCCGGGTGCGCCGCCCGCCGGGACCGGTGGCAGCACGCTGGTCGCGGGCCCGCCATCGTCGCCGCCGCCCGCTCCGGGACCCCTTCCTCCGGTGCCCGGGATTCCTCCGGTTCCTCTGATTCCTCCGGTTCCTCCCGGGACAGGTGACGTGGGGGACGCAGGGGAGGCGGGAGTCCCCGGGGAGGCGGGGCGCGTGCCCGTCGCCGCCGCGCCCCACGACGTCACATCGACGCGCGGCTGGGGCGTGGCGTACCCGGAGGGCCGCCCCTGTGGTCCGGACGCCCCGCGCTCGCGCGTACCGGCCGCACTTCCCGCCGCCCTGATCGCGTCCTTGCGCAGCACGGCCGTGCCGTTGTCCGGTGCGCCGGACGGCGTTGTGTCCTCGATGGGCAGCGCGCGTGTGCCGTCCTCGGGTCCGCTCGTCTCCCGGCTGGGAGCGTGCGAGGCCGACGACGGTCCCGAGGCGGGCGCCACGGGACCCGCGGGGGCCACCGGGCCCGCCGGCACGGCGGAATCGCGGGCCGCGCCCGAGGAGGACGAGGCCGCCCGCGCGCCCCCCGCGGCGGACCCCCCGCCCTTGCTCTTGCGCCGACGGCGCCCCTTCCCGGGCTCTTCGTCGAACTCACCCAGCGCGGCCCGCGCCTGCGCGACCTGTATGGCCTCCATGGTGACGTCGTGCCGCATCTCGCTGCGGCTCCACGCCCGTTCGGCCAGCTCCCACATGGTGCCGAGGTGGCGCACATCCGTGCCCGTCACCTCGGCGAGTGCCTGGGTCGCGCCGCGCGGCGGCAGCAGCCGCCCGTTCAGATAGCGCTCCCACGAAGACTTGCTGTACCCGGTGCGGTCAGCAATGGTGGCGACGCTCAAATCACTGCGGTCGACGAGTCGCCGCAGCTGGCTCGCGAATTCCCGGATCTGCGGATCCAGTTCCTCCGGTAGCGCCCTCCAACGAGGCATTGCCTCCCCCTTGTCCCCCCGACTGTGCTGTCTTCCCCCGTGCCGGCGCTCGCCCCGGGCTCGTACTGGCTACCCAGGGGGATGCAGACAGCCAGGATCTCAGTTCCGGGAATGGGGGCGCACGGGAGCATTACGGGCCAATGCCCATACCCGCGCACACCCCGGTTCGGTAACGCGCGCGCCCTAGTGTGCCAGCCTCCGGGGCGGCCAGTTCCGGTCGGGCACCGGCCATATGGCGAGAAACCAGCCTGAAAGAGCCCCCGCTCGGGCACTCGGACGGGGGTCACGAAGCACGTGCCGCTCACCCTCGCGGGTCACCAGCCACCCCGCACCCGGTCCACGTCGCACACTTGTACAGGCACCATCGGCGTGGAGCACCACTGCCCTGTCTCATATCCGCCGTCGATGGTCCAGGCCTGCGGAGGGGGTCCGGGTACGCGCACCTCGACGCGGTCGCCGTCCGGATGCCCCACGAAAACGACCCGGTATCCGAGCGCGCCGCCCAGAGCGCGCCGTCCAGGACGACGGTGGCCCGTCCCTCCACGGGGAGGGACGGGCCACCGTCTCGGTCATCCGGCCGCCGGCCACGGCATGGGCCGGCCGCGAGGCCGCTCAGCGGATGGAGAAGCGCACCACCGGCTCCAGGAAGGGCAGCGAGAGCGGGGGGTCGGGCTGGGCCATCAGCGCCAGCAGCACGATCGCCAGGCCCAGCACGCCATAGGTGATCAGGTCGGTGAAGCGCGAGCGCACCGCGAGCATGCCGACCGAGGGCCGCAACCAGCGCAGCGCGGCCCCGCCCAGCATCGAGAACCCCACGATCAGGGTGCCCACCCGGAACTCCAGGACCGTCACCAGGAGTCCGATGAAGACCCCCGCGCACACGGCGAGCAGGGGCCACTGCCGGTAGGGCGCCGGATGCTCGCCCCCTATGGCGCGTCCGCCGCCCTCCGGCCGCGCGGTATCCCGCGTCAGCGCCGGAAAGCGCCGCGACTTCTTCCGCGGCTCAGCCGCCTTCTCCGCACCCATCGCACGGATCCCTTTCACGTCGTCGGCCATGACACGAACGCCCGGTGCCGCCAGAGCCGCTAGGCCAGGGACCGCTCGGCCGCCTCGACCACGTTCACCAGCAACTGGGCCCGCGTCATCGGTCCGACGCCGCCCGGGTTCGGCGAGATCCAGCCCGCCACGTCGTACGCGCCGGGGTGCACATCGCCGACGATCTTGCCGTTCTCGTCCCGGCTGACGCCCACGTCCAGGACGGCGGCGCCGGGCTTCACATCCTCCGGCTTGACCAGGTGCGGCACGCCCGCCGCCGCGACGATGATGTCGGCCTGACGCAGCAGGGCGGGCAGGTCGCGGGTGCCGGTGTGGCACTGGGTCACGGTCGCGTTCTCGCTGCGCCGGGTGAGCAGCAGCGGCAGCGGGCGCCCGGCGGTGACGCCCCGGCCGACCACGACGACGTGGGCGCCGTTCAGTTCGACGCCGTAGCGCCGCAGCAGCACGACGATGCCTTCGGGGGTGCAGGGCAGCGGGCCGGGCTGGTTCAGGACGAGGCGGCCGAGGTTCGTCGGGTGGAGCCCGTCGGCGTCCTTGTCCGGGTCCATCAGCTCCAGCACCCGGTTGGTGTCCACGCCCTTGGGCAGCGGGAGCTGGACGATGTAGCCGGTGCAGGCCGGGTCCTCGTTCAGCTCGCGGACGACCGCCTCGATCTCCTCCTGGGTGGCGGTCGCCGGCAGCTCGCGCTGGATGGAGTTGATGCCGATCTGGCCGCTGTCGCGGTGCTTGCCGGCGACGTACTTCTGGGAACCGACGTCCTCACCGACGAGCACCGTGCCCAGCCCGGGGGTGATGCCCCGGGCCTTGAGCGCCTCGACGCGCACGGTGAGATCGGACTTGATCGCGGCTGCGGTGGCCTTGCCATCGAGAATCTGGGCGGTCATGTGTCCATCCTCGCGGATGCGGTGCCGAGGTCTCCAATCAGGTGGCACTCGGGACGCGGCAGCGAGCTCTCAAGGACACGTTCCGGGGGCCGAGGACACATTCCGGAGGGCCGGTGTCACTCTCCCGGAGCCGCTCCGGCAACGGGATGGCAAAGGACCGTTCATGTGCGTCCCTGCTACCCCTACGCTCCGTTGTGAGCAGCCACCGAGAGTCAATAGGCTGCCGGACGTGTTCAGCGTGATCATCGTCCCGGACGGGTGCCGGGGCCCCGAGGAGCAGCACCGGCTGGAGCCCGGCCAGACGCTGCGCTTCGGCCGGACGGCACCGGCAGGCAGCGGCCTGACCCTCTCCCATCCCGCGGTCCCCTGCGCGGCGGGAGAGATCACAGCCACGGGCGCCTTCTGGATACTCACCAACTTCAGCCGCGATCAGACCTACGTCGTGGCGAATCCCGAGGGCGTGGGGGAGCACATCAGGGTCGCGCCGGGCAGGGCGGACGCGCCGGTCCCGTTCGAGTTCGCGCGCGTGATGCTCTGCGCCGACGCCGACGCCAACAGCGACAGCGCCGGACCGAGGCCCGGCTGCTGCTTCGACGTCATGGCGCCGCGCCATGACTACCTGACGGCGGGAGGCGGGCTCCCCGGCATCACGGGCGCGACGGTCGGAGGGGACGGAGGGGACGGGGCGGGCGATACCGAGGACTGGCTCTTCGACCCCTTCCCGTGCCCCTACCCGCTGGATCACTCGTGCCGCTACTTCCTCGTCCTGGCCGCGCTGTGCGAGGCGGGCCTGCGTACCGGGGACGCCGCGGCTCCGGTGCCCACGGCGGAGGAGCTGACGGAGCGTCTGCGCCCGGTGTGGCCCGAGGTCTCACCGGCCGCCGTCTCCTGGAACATCGACTATCTGCGGCTGAAGCTGCGGCTGCGCACGCCGGACGGCGACGCGGCCACACACGAGGCCCTGGCCAGGTTCGCACTCCGGTTCGACCTTGTGCACGAGGGGCATCTGGACGTACTGGCGGGGCAGTTGGTGTGAAGCTCCGTACCGGACGGGCGTCGGATCAGGGCTGACCTGGCATTGCGGATTCGCCACAGTCGGGAATTCCGGCTGGACAGTGCGACATTCCCACCATCACCATTGGGCGAGGCGTCGGGCAGTTCCAGGGAGGGCCGGCGGTGCGACGCCGACACCGGGGGAGGCGGCGATGTCGCTGAGAGCAGGCCGTGATTCTCCGGAGTCACTCGGCCCCATCCGCTCCCTCAACCCCGTCGGAGGAAACAGCTCGTGAGCTACCCCCCGCCTCCTGGCCAGAACCCGAACAATCCGTACGCGGCTCCCCAGCAGGGCGCCCCCTACGGATACCCGCAGCAGAGCCCCCCGCCCCAGTACGGCTATCCGCAGCAGGGCGGCATGCCCGCCTACCCGGGCGCCGCCTACCCGGGCGGCCCCATGGCACGGTCCGTCAGCATGCCGGGGCAGCTCATCACGGCGCGCGTGCTGCTCTTCTTCGCGGGGTCGCTGTGGGGGCTCTTCTCGCTCTTCCCGCTCATCGGCGGTCTGGCGGCCGGCAGCATGCTGAACGACCTGCCCGGCGTGGGCTCGGCGGACGGCGCCGCGGTCGGCATCGGCCTCCTCTTCTTCCTCCTGCTCGGTGGCCTGGCCGCGCTGCACATCGTGCCCGCCGCGATGTTCGGCAAGGGCGGCATCGGCACCCGCGTCACCGCGATCATCGCCGCCTCGATCAACGCCCTGTGCCCGCTGCTGGGCGTCCTGGGCGCGCTGGGAAGCGGCGACGCCGCGGTCGGCCAGGTCTTCGCGGGCCTGCTGTGGCTGGCAACCGCCGTGCTCACGATCGTCTTCTGCTCGCTGAACACCGCGAGCCAGTGGTTCAACAGGCCGCGCCACTGAGCCTCCGGGACGCACAGCCCACGACAACGGGAACGGGCCACTCGCCGCGGCGAGTGGCCCGTTCCCGTTGTGCTCGGAGGGACTCCCCCTCGTGCCGGAGGGACTCGGAAAGAGACCCGCCCGGTGTCAGTGGAAGAAGTGCCGGGTGCCGGTGAAGTACATCGTCACCCCGGCGGCGTTCGCGGCCTCGACGACCTGCTCGTCGCGCACCGATCCCCCCGGCTGGACGACCGCGCGGACCCCGGCCTCGGCCAGCACCTCGAAACCGTCGGGGAAGGGGAAGAACGCGTCGGACGCCGCGTAGGAGCCCTGTGCGCGCTCCTCACCGGCGCGCTGCACGGCCAGTCGTGCCGAGTCGACGCGGTTGACCTGGCCCATGCCGACGCCCACGGTCGCGCGGTCCTTGGCGAGCAGGATGGCGTTGGACTTCACCGCGCGGCTCGCCCGCCACGCGAAGACCAGTTCGTCCAGCTCGTCCGCCGCCAGCGCCGGGCCGGCCGCCAGCTGCCAGTTGGCCGGGTCGTCGCCCTCGGCCTGGAAGACGTCCTTGACCTGCGCGAGGCCGCCGCCGTCGATGGGGCGGAACTCGGCGGGCGCCTGCGGCGCCTCGGGGCAGCGCAGCACGCGGATGTTCTTCTTGCGGGAGAGGACCTCCACGGCGCCGTCCTCGTAGGCGGGCGCGACGATGACCTCGGTGAAGATCTCCGCGACCTGCTCCGCCATCGCGGCCGAGACCGGCTGGTTGACGGCGATCACGCCGCCGTAGGCCGACAGCGGGTCGCAGGCGTGCGCCTTGCGGTGCGCCTCGGCGACGTCGGCGCCCACGGCGATACCGCACGGGTTGGTGTGCTTGATGACCGCGACGCACGGCTCGGCGTGGTCGTAGGCCGCACGGCGCGCCGCCTCGGTGTCGACGTAGTTGTTGTACGACATCTCCTTGCCGTGCAGCTGCTCCGCCTCCGCCAGACCGCCGCAGCCACCCGTGTAGAGGGCGGCGGGCTGGTGCGGGTTCTCGCCGTAGCGCAGCACGTTCTTGCGCTCGTAGGTCACACCGAGGAAGCCGGGGAACGCCGAGGAGCCGGCACCCTCCTCGGTGTAGTCCCCCGCGAACCAGCCCGCGACCGCCACGTCGTAGGCCGCGGTGTGGCGGAACGCCTCGCCCGCCAGCCGCTTGCGGGCCGCCAGGTCGAAGCCGCCGTCCTCGGCGGCCTTGAGGACCTCGCCGTAGTGGCCGGGGTTGACGACGACCGCGACCGAGGGGTGGTTCTTGGCGGCGGCGCGCACCATCGAGGGGCCGCCGATGTCGATCTGCTCCACGCACTCGTCGGGGGAGGCACCGGAGGCGACCGTCTCCTCGAACGGGTAGAGATTGACGACGACCAGCTCGAACGGTTCGACACCCAGCTCCGCCAGCTGCTCGCGGTGTGCGTCCAGCCGCTGGTCGGCGAGGATCCCGGCGTGCACGCGCGGGTGCAGGGTCTTGACCCGCCCGTCCAGACACTCCGGGAAGCCGGTCACATCCTCGACCGGCGTGACCGGGACACCGGCCGCGGCGATCTTCTTCGCGGTCGAGCCGGTGGACACGAGCTGGACCCCGGCGGCGTGCAGCCCCTGTGCCAGCTCCTCCAGGCCGCTCTTGTCGTACACGCTGATCAGCGCGCGGCGGATCGGTCGCTTGGCGCTCATCGCAGCACTCTCACTCATGACCCAGTCGTACCCTTCTCATATTCGGCCCCTCGATCGTGTAGCCGTCGCGGGCGAGACGCTCCACGACCTCGACGAGCAGCCGTCGCTCGACTTCCTTGATCCGCTCATGCAGTGCGGCACCGTTGTCGGTGTAGTCCTCTTCCAGGACCTCGACGGCGCGCTGCGCGATCACGGGCCCGGTGTCGACGCCGTCGTCGACGAAGTGGACGGTGCACCCGGTCACCTTCGCGCCGTACGTGAGCGCGTCACGTACGCCGTGGGCACCGGGGAAGCTGGGGAGCAGCGCGGGGTGGGTGTTGAGGACCCGCCCGCCGAAAAGCGCCAGGAACCGGGGGCCGACGATCTTCATGAACCCGGCCGAGACCACCAGGTCCGGCGTGTGCGCCGCTGTCTCCTCCGCCAGGGCGGCGTCCCACTCCTCGCGGGTGACGAAGTCCTTGACGCGGCACACGTAGGTGGGAATTCCGGCCCGCTCGGCACGCTCCAGACCGGCGATACCGCCACGGTCGGCTCCCACGGCCACGATCTCGTAGGGCGGCGCGGGATCCTGGGCCGCCGCGTCGAGCAGCGCCTGGAGATTCGTGCCCGAACCGGACACCAGGACCACCAGGCGCGCCGGGCGGGCGGGGCGGAAGGACTGCGCGGCCACGACTGGGCTCTCTCTCACGGGGGAGACGGGATTGTGTGGTCGTACAAGGACGAGGACCGGAGATTTCCGGGGAACTCTACGAAGCGTCCGACCGTCGGCAACGATACCGGCACTCCGGGCGGCCCCCACGGGACGGGGGCGCATGCGGAAGGTAGCGTCAGGGACACGGTCCTGGTACGGGCCCTGTGCATGTCCGGTGCGGGCTCCGCAGCGGGGTCCGCGGGCCGCAGTGCCGTGGCAGCGACGCGGAAGCGATGAGGGAAGACACACACCAGATGACCGACCGACGCCGCCGTGCGGCAGCATCCGACAGCACCTCCCGCGAGGACAACCCCTTCGCGCCACCGCCGGAGGGGCAGCCGGACCAGCCGTGGGAGCCGCGCCGGGTCTCGTCGGATTCCGGTTCGGGGTCCGGCTCAGGTTCCGGCTCGGGTTCCGGCTCGGGCTCGGGCTCGGCGCAGGGGAAGGGTGAGGGCGAAGGGGGTTCCGGTTCGGGGTCCGGGACCGGTTCGGGGTCCGAGGGGGACAAGGAACGTTCGGCGTGGGGCAGCCAGTGGAGCAGCCGCCAGCCCGGACGGCAGAGCGGCGGCTTCGGCGGCGGTCCCGGAAGCACCGGCAGCGGCGACAACGGGAACGGCAGCGGCGGCGGCAATGGGGACAAGGGGCCGGGCACCCAGAAGGGCATGCGCTGGGACCCGACCGACCCGCTCCAGCGGCACGCCCGCTACGCGTTGCACGCCGGTATCTGGGGGCTGTTCTTCTCGCTCCTGAGCCTGCCGGAGGTCGCCCTGCTGCTCGGAGTGCTCTCGGTCTACTGGGGCATCAGCGCGCTGCGCGGCAAGCAGCCCAAGTCCGCCAGGGAGGCGGGCGGCAGGGCAGGCGCCAAGGGCGGAGCCAAGCGGAGCCGTGGGGTGAGGGCCACAGCCGAGGACGTCGCGGGCACCGCCCGCCCCCCTGAGAGCGGCGACGGTGCCGACAGCGGCGGCAACGATGACCGCGAGGGCGGCGGCCGGGCGGACGGCAAGCCGCCGGTCCCGCTGGCCGTGACCCCCGCGCAGGCGGCGAAGGCCAAGCGGACGGCGGCCATCAGCGGGCTGGTCACCGCGAGCCTGACGCTGGCGATCGTGGCCGCGACGTTCACGTTCCAGTCCGTCTACCAGGACTACTACACCTGCCAGCAGGACGCCCTCACCCAGTCCTCGCGCGACGACTGCAAACAGCACCTGCCGGAGCGGCTGCGCCCCCTGCTGGAGAACAGCCCCTGACGCACTCGGTGGCTAGTCCGGCCG
The DNA here is from genome assembly GCF_035917675.1 of Streptomyces sp. NBC_01775. Taxonomy (NCBI): domain Bacteria; kingdom Bacillati; phylum Actinomycetota; class Actinomycetes; order Kitasatosporales; family Streptomycetaceae; genus Streptomyces; species Streptomyces sp. NBC_01775. Next base: position 3,739,562 of record NZ_CP109104.1, read on the forward strand.
GGAGAAGTCCTTCTCGGGGTCGTCGGAGTGCTCGTCGACCTCGGGGTTCTCCTGGTGTTTCGGGTGCTCCAGGTGCTTGGGGTGCTCGTCGTCCTCGTCGCCCCCGCCGTTCTCGCCGTCCTCGTCGTCCTCGTCGTCCTCGTCGTTCTCGGAATCCGGGGGTGCCGGGTGGCGCGTCGAGTCCGCGGCGTTCGGCTCAGTGGCAGACGACGGGGCGTCGTCGCCGGGCTCGCTCGGAGTGCCGTAGTCACTTGAGGCGCCGGGGTCACCTGGGCTGCCGGCCTCGTCCGGGGTGCTGGAGTCCTGGGGAGTGCCGGCGTCCTGCGGAGTGCCGGCGTCGCCCAGGGGGTCGGCGTCTTCCGGGGCGCTGGGGTCACCCGGAGTGCCGGCGCCGCCCGGGGCGCCGGGCTCGCTGAGGGGGTCCTGGCCGACGGGTTCCCCGGCCGCCGCGTGATCGTCGTATCCGCCGAGGTGCCCGAAGCCGTCGTCCTGCGCGAAGAAGCCGCAATCCCTCGGGTCCCCCGGCTCGAAGCCGGGCATCAGCCCGCCGGATGCCTTCTTCATCGCCGACCAGCGCGCCCGCCGTGCCTCGTCCGTGTGCCAGTCCTCGTCGGGGCCGTGCAGCGGGGCGAGGGCGGCGAGCTCCGCCTCGTGCCGTGCCGCCGCTGCCGCGCGGCGGGTGCTCAGTACGGTCCACCACCGCGCCCAGAGCCCGGTGGGAAGACCGACAACGAGCATCCAGGCGCAGGCTGCGCCCCCGGTCTGCCACCAGTGCGGTCCGAGGTGGGCCAGGTTCCCGCTGCCGAGCGCGCCACCCGCGCACGCGGTGAGCAGCGCCACGGCCGCGCCGCACAGCACGGCGGCGAGGGGCACCATCACCATGACGGACCGCCACCCCGCCCCGTCGTGGCCGGTGTTCACGCCGGAGGGGCCGTACGGAGAACTCCCGGCATCCGGTGCGGGGGAAGAACTCGCACCATCCGGTGCGCCGAAAAGCGACGCGGCATCCGGTGCGCGGAAACGCGACGCGGCATCCGGTGCGAGGGAGGCGAGGGGGCCGACAGCCGCCTTCGAGCGGCCCGCCCACCAGCCGCACATCAGCCCGCCCAGCAGCGGTACCGCTCCCGCCAGACACCACTCCAAGGCACCGCCCGTTCCCTCTTCCGGCACGGCGGCGAGCAGCGGAAACGGGGGCAGGTGCGGGTATCCGGAAGCGACGGCCGGCCCGGCCACGCTTCCGGCGCCGAGGGAGAATCCCGGCCCGAGACCGTAGGCCATGGCCCACAAGACGGCGTTCGGCAGCAGCGCCACCGCGAGCACCAGCAGCGCGAACTGCCCCGAGGCGCTGGCGGTGAGCTGCGGGAAGGCGTCCAATACGGCGCTCGTGTGCCACAGCACGGCGCCCGTCAGCAGCAGCGCTCCCCCGCCGCACAGCACCACCGTCGCGGCGGTGGCGGCCTGCGCCGCAACGGCGACGCGTTCGCGCGTCAGGACGCGCGGGGCGACGCGCGGCAGGAGCGCGCCCGGCAGCCGGGCGGAGAGCGCCACCCGGATCGAGTGCGCCGAGCGGCGCTGCCCGAAGGCCACGCACCCGCAGGCGACGGAAGCGACGCTCAGGGGCAGGCGCCACACCACGCTGAACGCGTCCACCTGGAGCGGGCCGCCCGAGGTGTAGGCGGCAGCGGCGGCCCCGACCAACAGATAGCCGCCGCAGACCCATCCGGCGGCGGTCAGCGCGGTGTGCCCGGTGCTCGCCTCCAGCCGGGCGTCCAGCCCCTCCCGGGTGGCCCGCCACAGCAGCCAGACGGGTACGACCGTCAGCATCAGCGGTGTCACCCCCACGGGTGCGGGCACGCCCGACAGGGTCTCCTGACGTACGAGTTGCACGCCGTGCGCCAGCAGCCACAGGTCGGCGGCCGTCTGCAACGCGCCGTCAGCCCCGCTGTCGGGATACGGCGAGACGGTCCACAGCAGCAGGACGACCACGGCGAACCCGCCGAGGCCGAGCACGGCGGCAACAGCGCCGCCCAGCAGCCAGCCGCTGGTGAGGGGCACGGGCCGGTGGTGGCTGCGGCCCGAGGACAACGATGGGCCGCGGTGCGTCAATTGGCTCACGCCGTCATGCTGCCAAGAACACCCGTTTTGCCCTAGTAGCGGGCAATTCATCGCTGTGTCGCACAAGCTATACGTTATGCACCTTTCTTCCGACCCCACTGGCGCGGCAACGGGCGCCTCTCCGAATAAGTCTGACGCCCCGTCCGCCCCCGATGCCGCCTCCCCGGCGAGGAAGAAGCGCAGCTCAGCGCGGAAGCGGTCGGCGAAGAGGCCGGACGCCTCGACGCCGGTCCCCGTGAAGGGGGGCGCGGGGGCGCCCCAGCGGAAGCCCGCCCCCAAGAAACACTCCACCAAAAAGCACTCCACCCTGAAGAAGACGGCTCCCCCGCCTGAGATGGGACCGCGGCCCAAGGCAGCACTGAAGCGCGAGGCGGGCGCCGGGCCCCAGGCAGAGGCCGGGCCCAAGGAAGAGCCTCAGCCCGAAGCAGGCCCGGAGCCCGAGGAGGGGCCGGAGCCCCAGTCGGCGCCGGAGACCAAGCCGGTACCAGAGCCCACGGGGGCGACGGAGACCACGGGGGCGGCGGAGCTCATGGGGGCGGCGGAAACCCTGGGGGCCGCGGAGGCCACACCAGCGCCGCCGGAGTCCATGGGGGCGGCGCGGGATTCCCCCGCTGGGGGCGAGCAGCCGGCGGCGGAGGCCGAGCCGCAGGCCCCCGTTGAGGCTGCGCCCGAGGCCGACACCGGGGCCTCGGACGCAACCGTGACCGAAGGCGAGGCCGGGACCGGGGCCGTGACCAAAGGCGAGGCCGAAGGCACGACGGAGGAGGCGGAGGAGTCGGAAGAGTCGGAGGCGGAGGAGACAGGAGAGACGGGAGAAACTTCTGGCAAGACCACCCGCCCGGCCCCTCCCGATACCCCCGACCCGGGCCTGGACACGGCCCCGACCCCGACCCCGGACCCAGCCCCAGCCCCGGACACGGACGTCGGCAACCGACCGTCCACCCCATCGGCCCCGGCGCCCCGTTCCGAGGTGCGGGTGGTGTCGGTGCGGGTGCCCGTCCCCGTACCCGTACCGCAGGCGGCGCCCGCGCCGCGCGCCGCGCCGCAGCCGCACAACGCGGAGCCCCCCGTGCGGGGGCCGGAGGACGACTTCGCCCGGACGGCTGTGCCGGAGCCGCTGGAGGGTGGCCCCGTCGAAGCGTTCGATCAGCTGTACGTGCGGCAGGCGCGGGCCCTGACCCGGCAGGCGTTCCTGCTGTGCGGGCACCGCCGGGTGGCCCGGCGGGCGGTGGCCTGGGCGTTTCACCAGGCGTGGCAGCGCTGGCCCGAGGTCATGGCGAGCAGCGACCCCGCAGGCTGGGTGCGGGCGACCGCGTACGAGTACGCGCTCTCCCCCTGGCACCAGCTGCACCCCGGCCACCGGCGGCCCGAGGCGTACCCGGGCCCGCCCGAGGACAAGGCGATGCTGGAGGCGTTCTTGCGGCTGCCGCGCCTCTACCGCGCGGCGCTCCTGCTGTTCGACGGCCTCGGGCTGACTCTGCCGGACACCGCGGCCGAGACGGAGGCCAGCACCCGGGCGACCGCAGCCAGGGTCAACCACGCACGGGCCGCGCTCGCGCTCGGCTGGCCGGAGCTGCGCGAGACGCCGGATGAGGAACGTGCCGCGCTCGTCGGGCGCAGACTGCGGGAGCTGGCCGCCGCCCAGCCGGTGCGTCCCGTACCGTCCCGCCTCGTACGGCGCGGCAGCGAGTTCACTACGCGGCGCTGGACGCGGGCCTCCGTCGGCCTGACCGCGACCGTGACGGCGGCGACGGTCTTCACCCTGCTCACCGTCGACAGCGACGGCGCTTCCCGGGAGCCGGCGAAGTGGCCGTACTCGCGCAGCGTCTTCCTCCCGGAGACGGCCCCGGCCGGCACCGGCCCCGCCGTGCCCCTCCCGGACGGCTCCGCCTCCGTGTCCGCCTCCGTCCGGCCGGGCGGCCCGGCGTCGGCCGCCTCCGCTCCCGCGACACCGCGCTCCGGGCGCCCGCTGCCAGGGCCCGCCGAACCGGCCACCCACGCCTACCTGCCGCAGCTGCGCTCCACCAATGAGCGCGTCCAGCTGGAGGACTTCATGGAGAGCGACGAGGGGCGGGAGGACGGATCCATGAGGGCGCCGGGCAGGGCCGCGCAAGCTGACGGGCCCGCACCCCAGAGGGGTACGGGCCCGTCAGCACGTTCGGCGCGCCCCTCACTCGGGGGCCCGCCGACGCTCAGCCGTTGAGGCGCTCGCGTGCCAGGCGCGCGGTCTCGGACGGGGTCTTGCCGACCTTCACGCCCGCGGCCTCCAGGGCCTCCTTCTTCGCCTGCGCGGTGCCGGAGGAGCCGGAGACGATGGCGCCGGCGTGGCCCATGGTCTTGCCCTCGGGCGCCGTGAAGCCCGCGACGTAGCCGACGACCGGCTTGGTCACGTTCTCCTTGATGAAGTCGGCCGCACGCTCCTCGGCGTCGCCGCCGATCTCACCGATCATCACGATCAGGTCGGTGTCGGGGTCGGCCTCGAACGCCTTGAGGGCGTCGATGTGCGTGGTGCCGATGACCGGGTCACCGCCGATGCCGACGCAGGTCGAGAAGCCGATGTCGCGCAGCTCGTACATCATCTGGTACGTCAGCGTGCCGGACTTCGAGACCAGGCCGATGCGGCCCGGCTTGGTGATGTCGGCCGGGATGATGCCCGCGTTGGACTGGCCGGGGGTGATCAGACCCGGGCAGTTCGGGCCGACGATCCGCGTCTTGTTGCCCTTCTGGGAGGCGTAGTCCCAGAAGTACGCGGTGTCGTGGACGGCGATGCCCTCGGTGATCACGACGGCCAGGCCGATGCCCGCGTCGATCGCCTCGACGACGGCGTCCTTGCTGAACTTCGGGGGTACGAAGATCACGGTGACGTCGGCGCCGGTGGCCTCGATGGCCTCCTTGACGCCGCCGAAGACGGGCACCTCGGTGCCGTCGAAGTCAACGGTCGTGCCCGCCTTGCGCGGGTTCACACCGCCGACGATGTTGGTGCCGGAGGCCAGCATCCGCTTGGTGTGCTTCTGGCCCTCCGAGCCGGTCATCCCCTGGACGATGACCTTGCTCTCCTTGTTGAGGAAGATAGCCATGGTGTGTCGGTGTCCTCGTTCGGTCTCGTCCGGGCTTACTTGGCAGCCAGCTCGGCAGCCTTGTCGGCCGCCCCGTCCATCGTGTCCACCTGCTGCACCAGCGGGTGGTCGGCGTCGGTCAGGATCTTGCGGCCCAGCTCGGCGTTGTTGCCGTCGAGGCGCACGACCAGCGGCTTGTTGACGTCCTCGCCCTTGGACTTGAGCAGCTCGAGCGCCTGCACGATGCCGTTGGCGACCGCGTCACAGGCGGTGATGCCGCCGAAGACGTTCACGAAGACGGACTTGACGTCCGGGTCACCGAGAATGATCTCCAGGCCGTTGGCCATCACCTCGGCGGAGGCGCCGCCGCCGATGTCGAGGAAGTTGGCGGGCTTGACGCCGCTGTGCTTCTCGCCGGCGTAGGCCACCACGTCGAGGGTGGACATGACCAGGCCCGCGCCGTTGCCGATGATGCCGACCTGGCCGTCGAGCTTGACGTAGTTGAGGCCCTTGGCCTTGGCCGCCGCCTCCAGCGGGTTGGCCGCGGCCTTGTCCTCAAGGGCCTCGTGGTCGGGCTGGCGGAAGTCGGCGTTGGCGTCCAGCGACACCTTGCCGTCCAGCGCGATGACCTTGCCGTCACCGGTCTTGACCAGCGGGTTCACCTCGACGAGCAGGGCGTCTTCCTTGATGAAGACGTCCCACAGCTTGATGAGGACGTTGGCGACCTGGTCGATCAGCTCGGCCGGGAACTTCGCGGCCTCGGCGATCTCGCGGGCCTTCGCGTCGGTGACGCCCTCGATGGCGTCCACCGGGATCTTGGCCAGCGCCTCGGGCTTGGTGGCCGCGACCTCCTCGATCTCGACACCGCCCTCGACGGAGGCCATGGCCAGGAAGGTGCGGTTGGTGCGGTCGAGGAGGAAGGAGACGTAGTACTCCTCCGCGATGTCGGCGGTCTGGGCCAGCATCACCTTGTGGACCGTGTGGCCCTTGATGTCCATGCCCAGAATCTGGCCGGCCTTCTCGACCGCGTCCGCCGGGTCGGAGGCCAGCTTCACGCCACCGGCCTTGCCACGGCCGCCGGTCTTGACCTGCGCCTTGACGACCGCCCGGCCGCCGAGCCGCTCGGTCACCTCGCGCGCCGACTCAGGCGTCTCGATGACTTCACCGGCCAGCACCGGTACGTCATGCTTGGCGAAGATGTCCCTCGCCTGGTACTCGAACAGGTCCACGCGCGTCCGTCCCCTTAATCAGTGGTCTCGCGGTCGATGTCAGCGTGGGCGTGCCGCAGGGCCGCGGCGTCCACGGATCGCGCGGCATGTCCGCCTTGCAGGTTAGCTCTGCGTACGTGTGCTGCCTAAATCGCAGGTCACACCTGAGCGGTGACAACGGTCACAGGACGTATCCGTGCGGGGGCGGCTCCCTGCGTCTGTCAGCCACCTTTCGCCCGCCGTCCCGGCGGGAAGTGACCGTGCTGCGGGGATGGTTCGTGCACGTGGTCGTACGTTGTCGTGGTCGTGCACGTGGTCGTACGTCGTCGCGCTCGTAGTCGTACGTCGCGCTCGTGGTCGTGGTCGCGCTAGGCCGGGATCGGGAGAGGGCGCTTCTCCAAGGCCGCTGCCATCACCTCGGGGAACAGGTCGGGGGTGCAGGCGAAGGCGGGAGCGCCCAGCGCGGCGAGCGCCGCCGCGTGCTCGCGGTCGTAGGACGGGGCCCCCTCGTCGGAGAGGGCGAGCAGAGTGACGAACCGCACGCCGGCGGCCTTCATGGCCGCGACCCGCTTGAGCATCTCCTCGCGTATCCCTCCCTCGTACAGATCACTGATCAGGACGACGACGGTCTCCGCCGGGCGGCTGATGCGCGACTGGCAGTAGGCCAGCGCGCGGTTGATGTCGGTGCCGCCGCCCAGCTGGGTGCCGAAGAGGACATCGACCGGGTCGTCCAGGTCCTCGGTCAGATCCACCACATTGGTGTCGAAGACGACCAGCCGGGTGTCCAGCGTCCGCATGGAGGCGAGGACGGCGCCGAACACCGAGGCGTAGACGACGGAGGACGCCATCGATCCCGACTGGTCGACGCACAGGATGACGTCCTTCTTGACGGACCGCGCGGCCCGGCCGTAGCCGATCAGCCGCTCCGGCACGATCGTGCCGTGCTCGGGCAGGTAGTTCTTGAGGTTGGCCCGGATGGTGCGGTTCCAGTCGATGTCGCGGTGGCGAGGGCGGCTGACCTTCGCGGACCGGTCGAGCGCCCCCGTGAGCGTCGAACGGGTCCGCGCGGCCAGCCGCTTCTCCAGCTCGGCGACGACCTTGCGCACCACCGCGCGCGCCGTCTCCCTGCTGGTCTCGGGCATCGCTTTGTTCAGCGACAACAAGGTGCCGACGAGGTGGACGTCCGGCTCGACGGCCTCCAGCATCTCCGGCTCCAGCAGCAGCGAGGCGAGCCCGAGCCGGTCGATGGCGTCCCGCTGCATGACCTGTACGACGGAGCTGGGGAAGTAGGTACGGATATCGCCCAGCCACCGGGACACGTGCGGCGCGGAGGCGCCGAGTCCGCCGCCGCCCCGGGCTCCGGTGCCCGTACCTGTGCCGGTTCCGGTTCCGGTTCCGGTTCCGGTGCCGCCTGCGCCGTAGACAACTTCGAGCGTGCGGTCCATACCGCTGTCGGTTGACCCGAGGGCGCAGCCCGTGCCGTCCGCCTCGCCGCCACCGAGCACCATCCGCCAGCGCCTGATCCGCTCCTGCTCCGGATCCAGCTCGCGCCCGGGTTCGGGGGCGGGGGCCGGCTCGGGAGCGGACCGGGGTTCGGGAGCGGGCTCGGGCTCGGGGGTCCGCTCCCGCTGGGGGGCCGGCTCGCGTTCGGGGGCCGGTCCTCGTCGCTGCTCCGGGGCTTGTCCCCGCTGCTGGTCCGGGTCGAGAGCTGTCTCGGGTGGCTGCGGCCCCTCCCCCGCAGCGTTCCGCACGCTCCCCCTGTGGTCCTCACCCGTCCTCATACGCCCGCGCCCTCCCTTCGCCTCGCGTCTTCGGGACTCGCCACCCCGCCCGGCTCTGTCGTGCCACCCGGCTCTGTCGTGCCCCCTGGGCTGGTGGGGCTGGTGGGGTCGGCGCCCAGCAGCAGGCGCACCGTCGCCAGCACCGCGTCGGCCCGGTCCGTCTCCAGGCCGGAACCGAAACCGGGCAGGGCCACCCCCGCGCCGTTGTCCGCCCCCGCACCGGACCCGCCGCCCGCCGTGGCCTGCGGGCCGCGCCGTACCAACTCGCCCAGGGTGCGGCGCACCCCCGCCTCGTACTCCGCGAACGTCCGCCGCAGCAGCGGCAGTACGTCCGTGAACGCACCCCCTGGCACCCCCGTCAGCCAGCGGTCCACCAGCGTCAGCAGTCGTTCGTCGTGGACGAGCAGCATTCCGCCGCCCGCGAGGAAGCCCTCGATCCACACCGCCGCCTCGGCTGGTGGCGTGCCGGGCGAGAGGACAAGGCTCATCAGCCGCGCCGCCTCCTCGTCCGCCAACTGGCCGTCGTCCAGCAGCAATCGGGTGCAGCGGCCCCGGATCAGGCCCGGGAGGCGGTCACGCTCGGCGAGCGTCCGCAGCACGCCCCGCCAGCTGTCCAGCAGCGCGGCACCGTCCACCCTGGCCGCCGCCCCCGCCTCCCCCGTGGCCTCCACAGCCGCGAGCTCCGTCCCCGTGACCTCCGGCGCCGCGTGTTCGTCCCGGGCGAGGAGGCTCACCGCGTGGTGTGCGGCGTCCAGGTGTCCGCGCATGTCGCGGGCGCCCTCGGCGTCGAGCCCCGCGCAGGCGGGCGGGAGGCCCACACACACCCGCTCGGCCATGCCCCCGGCCACCTCGGCGAGCGCACCCGCGTCGGTGCCGCGCACATCGCCGTAGCGCAGCGTGCGCACCAGCGCGGGCAGGGCCTGTGCGAGGTGGCCCACGTCGGACTCCAGCGCGGCGCGGTCGGCGAGCACCCGCATCACCACCGGCAGCGCGTCCGGCAGTTCGGCGAGCAGGCACCGTTCGGCCAGGGCCGTGACCTCGGCGAGCGACGCGCCGCTCGCCTCCGCCGCCTCGCCGCGCGCCTTGGCCGTCGCCGCCTCGTACACGGTCGTGCCCCATATCCCCGCCTCGGCGACGCGCACCGACAGCTCCGGCTCCCAGCGCAGCCGCCAGCTCTCCCGGAACGTGCCCGTGCTGCCCGTCCGCCCCGCCGTCGGCTCACCCCAGCCGATGCCGAGCAGCCGCAGCCGGTGCAGCAGTCTGCTGCGTGCGGCGTCGGTCTCCTTACGCAGGTCCAGGCCCAACTCCCGCTCTTCCGCAGCCGGTTTGAGCCGCACCGCGCGCTGTCGGCGCACCAGGTCCCGTTGGAGGGGCACGGCCGGCGCTGCCTCCGGCACCTCGCCCAGCACGTCCCCGACCACCAACTGGTCGTGTATCAGCCCCATCGGCACGTCCGAGCCTTCGCACAGCACGGCCCGTGCGGCGTCGGTCGTCTCCGTGAGCCCGGCCAGCGGGCGGCCCCGCATCACCGCCAGGGTCTCCGCCAGCCGTACGGCCTCGATGACGTGCGCCGAGGAGACGGGATGGTCCTGCTCGCGCAGCAGTCCGGCGGCCTTGATCAGCCATCGCTCCACGGGTTTGTCCGGCACGGAGAACAGGTGTCCGTACCACCCGGGCGAGGCGATGCCCGCGCCGTATCCGGACTGGCGCGCCAGCCTGCGGTGGGTCCACGGCACCCACGTGACCTCGGCCTTCACCCGGGGCAGGCCCTTGAGCATCCGGCGGTCGGCCGTCGCCGTCGTGGGCACGGTGAGCGCGGGCACGTGCCAGGCGCCGCAGACCACCGCCGTCGCCGCGTCACCGAACTCCTTGCGCGCCTCCCGCAGGCGCAGCCGCATGTGGGCCTCGCGGATCAGATCTCTTCGGTGGCCGCCGTCGCCGTGCCGGGCCCGCAGCTCGGCCATGGCCTCACCGAGCGCGGCGAACGGCTCGTACGGGTCGGCCCCTTGGGTGCCCTCGCTGCCCCCGCTGCCGCCTCGGTGCTCGACGGCGTCCTCCCACCAGCGCTCCGGATCGTCGTACCCGGCCGCCTCGGCGAGCGCCGCCAACGGGTCGAGCCGTATGCCGTCCCCGCCTCCGCCCCTGTCCCCGCCTCCGCCCCTGTCGTCGTCGGCGGCTTCGGCTTCGGCTTCGGCTTCGGCTTCGGCTTCGGCTTCGGCTTCGGCTTCGGCTTCGGCTTCGGCTTCGGTACCAATACCGGTGCCGGTGCCGGTGTCTGTACCGGTGGTCGCCCCTTCGTCCGTATCGGCCGACCCGCCGTCCCCACCCCTGTCCCCCTCCGTGTGGGTGTCCCCGACGGCACCACCCCCGTCGGTGCCGTCGGGGACCGTCTGCTCCCCCTCCTCACCCGGCTCGGGCTCGGGCTCCCCCTCAGCCCTCTTCGCCCTGTCTGCCGGGCCGGTCTCTCCTCCCCTTTCGTCCTCCTCGGACAGCGCCAGGGAGTGCGCAGCGGGCAGGTCGATGAAGCGGACCGGAACGCCACGCTCCGCCGCCCAGCGGATCGCCACCCACTCCGGCGAGAACTCCGCGAGGGGCCAGAACGCCGCCCTCCCCGGGTCGTTCACCGCGTGCGCCAACAGTGCCACCGGCGGGACCATGCCCTCGTCCGCCGCGAGCCCCGCCACCGCGTCGGCCTCCGGCGGGCCCTCGATCAGCACGACCCGGGGTGCGTAGGACTCCAGCGTGGCGCGGACCGCGCGGGCCGAGCCCGGGCCGTGGTGCCGCACCCCCATCAACAGCGGCCCGGTCACCACGGCACCGGCCCCCGCCGTCGCCCTCGCCGCCGTCATACCGACACCTCTCGGCAGGCCCGGTAGAAGTCCTTCCATCCGTCGCGCTCGCGCACGACGGCCTCCAGATACTCCTGCCAGACCACCCCGTCCGAGGACGGGTCACGGACGACGGCGCCGAGGATCCCCGCCGCGACGTCGCTCGCGCGCAGCACCCCGTCCCCGAAGTGCGCCGCCAGCGCGAGCCCTCCCGTGACGACGGAGATGGCCTCGGCCGTGGAGAGCGTGCCCGAGGGGGACTTGATCTTCGTACGGCCGTCCTCGGTGACGCCGTCGCGCAGCTCGCGGAAGACGGTGACCACCCGGCGGATCTCGTCGTACCCCTCGGGGGCCGGCGGCAGATCGAGCGAGCGGCCGAGCTGCCCGACGCGGCGTGCCACGATCTCGACTTCGGCCTCCGCCGTCTCGGGCAGCGGCAGCACCACGGTGTTGAACCGGCGGCGCAGGGCACTCGACAGCTCATTGACCCCGCGGTCGCGGTCGTTGGCCGTCGCGATCAGGTTGAAGCCGCGGACGGCCTGCACCTCCTCGCCCAGCTCGGGGAGGGGCAGCGTCTTCTCCGACAGGACGGTGATCAGCGTGTCCTGTACATCGGCGGGGATACGGGTCAGCTCCTCGACCCGCGCCGTCATCCCCTCCGCCATCGCACGCATCACCGGGCTGGGCACCAGCGCCGCCCGGCTGGGGCCGTGGGTGAGCAACTCCGCGTAGTTCCACCCATATCTGATGGACTCTTCGGACGTGCCTGCCGTGCCCTGGACCAGCAGCGTCGAGTCACCGCTGATGGCCGCGGCCAGGTGCTCGGACACCCAGGTCTTTGCCGTGCCCGGCACCCCGAGCAGCAGAAGCGCGCGGTCGGTGGCCAGCGTGCTGACGGCGACCTCGACAATGCGGCGCGGCCCGACGTACTTGGGCGAGACGACCCGGCCCCCGGGCAGCTCGCCGCCCAGGAGATACGTCGCCACCGCCCAGGGCGACAGCCGCCAGCGCTCGGGCCGGGGCCGGTCGTCCACCTCGGCCAGAAGTGTCAGCTCGTCGGCGAAGGCGTCCTCGGCGTGCGGTCGCAGTGCGGCGGCCGGGCCGGTGGCTGGGCTCTCGGTCACAACTCCCCCTTCGCGCAGGACTGATGACAGAAAAAGGCAAGCGAACGGCCAAGGAATTGCCCCCACGCCGCAGCGCCTCGGCCGATCCGTCATCCACCATGCACCCCGCCACTGACAATCGCCCTGACCTGCGGAAATGAGCAGGCCAGTGGGCAGTGTCAGTGGCGCCGCCTACCGTCTTTCGCATGGGTGGACAGGCGGTCCGCTGGACGGCGGAGCAGGTAATGGCGCTGGCGCCTGACGACACGTCACGCCGTGCGGGGAGCAAGCTGTCGGCACCCGGACCCTGGAGGGAGGCCGGGTCGGACGGGGGCGCGGTGTGGGGGCTGTGCAACGGCAGCGGCAGCACGCCGTATCGGACGGTGGTGGAGCTGAACGGCGGTCAGGGCCCTGCGTACAAGTGCAGTTGTCCGAGCAGAAAGTTCCCCTGCAAGCACGCGGTGGGCCTGCTGCTCTTGTGGGCCGAGGACGAGACGGCGGTGACCGAGGCCCCACAGCCTCCGGAGTGGGCCGGCGCGTGGCTGGAGGGCCGCAGGAACCGCGCCGCGGGGAAGACACCGGGCAGACCGGCGGACGGAGCGACAAGGACGACGGGGGGTCCGGCGGGGACGGAGGACGGAGCCGGCGCGGCGAGGGACACGGAGGAAGCGAGAGACGACACGGCCGGGAACGGCCCAAGCGGAGCCGGCCCGGCGACGGACAACCCCACGGCGGGCAGCACGGCGACGGGCAGCACAGCAGCTGACGGCCCGGCAGCGGACAGCCCGGCGGAAGGCGGCTCTTCGGGGTCCGGCGCGCGGGCCGAGGGGACGCGCCGTCGTGCGGGGCAGCGCGCCGCACGGATAGCGGCGGGCGCCGAGGAGCTGGAGCAGCGGCTCGCCGACCTGCTGCGCGGCGGTCTCGCGGGCACCGACCAGGCGGGGTACGCGCCCTGGGAGGAAATGGCGGCCCGCATGGTCGACGCCCAGGCGCCCGGCCTCGCCGCCCGAATAAGGGAGTTGGGAACACTCCCCGGCTCCGGGGAGGGCTGGCCCGAGCGGCTGCTGTCGGAGTGCGCCCTGCTGCACCTGCTGGCCCGCGCATACCTGCGCCTCGACGCGCTGCCCGCGCCGCTCGCCGAGACGGTCAGGGCACGGGTGGGCCTGACGGTGGAGGCGGCGGAGCTGCTGGCGGACGAGGGGAGCCTGATACGCGACGAATGGCTGGTCCTGGCCCAGCGCGACACGGAGGAGGGGCGGTTGACGGCACGGCGCGTCTGGCTGCACGGCCGCGCCACGGGGCGCCGCGCGCTGCTCCTGTCCTACGGCGCCGGGGGCCGGGCACCCGAGCTGGCGCTGCCGGTGGGCACGGTGCTGGAAGCCGACCTGGCGTACTACCCGGGCGCCGGTCCGCTGCGGGCCGCGCTCGGCGAGCGGCACGGCGCACCGCTGCCCGGTTTCCCACCGCCGGGCGGCAGCGTGCCGGACGCGCTGAGCGCCTACGGGCAGGCGCTGTGTGCCGACCCGTGGCTGGACGGCTGGCCGTTCGTCCTGCGCGAGGTGGTGCCGGTGCCGCCTCCGGAGGCGGGGACGGGGGCAGAGGCGGGCCCAGGAGCGGGGGCGGCGAAGGCAGGCGAGCGCGGCTGGCAACTGGCCGACGCCGAGGCTGAGTTCGCACTGCCCATAGCGCCGGGCACAGCCGAGGGCGCGCTGTGGAAACTGCTGGCTCTCTCGGCGGAGGGGCCGGTCACGGTCTTCGGCGAGGTCGGCCACCGCGGCTTCGCGCCGCACACGGCCTGGAGCGAGGACAGAGCCGTCCCGCTGTGAGAGCCGATAAGGCCGCGAGAGCCGCGGAGCCGCGGGAGCAGTGGAGCCGGGCGAACAGAGCCGTGACGGAGGGGACCGCAGGAGTGGGAGGGGAGATGAGGGGCATGGCGGGGACAGCGCCGGATGAACAGCGCGCGTACGGAAGCGCGCTGGCAGCGGGCGACGCTGCGGGGACGGCGCGCCCGGATGGCGGGGCGCCCTGGGGCGAGCTGGTGGCCGCCGCGCTGCTGGGCGCCGAGCGGCGGCGGCCACCGGGAGGCAGTGTGACGGCACTGCTGGACGCCGCCGCCGCCGAGACCGTACGACGGCGCGCGGGAGCGCTGCCCGCCACGCCGCTCCGCCATGTGGAGCCCGCGCCCGAGGACCGCAGAGGCCCCCTGCCCACAGCGGCGGAGCGGCGCCTGGCCGCCCTGCTCGCGAACCGCGCGGCGCCGGGCGCCGGCCAGCCGGGCGGGGCCTCGGGGCGGCGCGGCCCCGGCCCCGACCTGGGCGAGCTGCTTCCGCAGTGGCTGGCCGAGGCCAACGCCCAGGGCTACCGCGCCCCGGCGGCGCTGCTGCCCGCGCTGCTGGACGCGGCACGGGCGCGTACCGATCTGCGGGGCGAGACGCTGGCGTTCGCCGGGCCGCGCGCGCTGTGGCTGGCACGCCAGAACCCCGACTGGAAGTTCGCGCTGCGTGACGGAGTACGTCGTCAGGCGCCGGACTCCACCGGTCCGGAGGAAGCGGAAAAGCTGTGGGAGGAGGGGCTGTTCGCGGAGCGGGTGGCACTGCTGGGCGCACTGCGGCGACGCGCCCCCGAGGCGGGGCTGGCGTTGCTGGCCGCCACCTGGCAGACCGAACGGGCAGAGGACAGACTGATGTTCCTCGACTCCCTGCGGCAGGGGCTGAACGGGACGGACGAGCCGTTCCTGGAACGGGCGCTGTCCGATCGCAGCCGCACCGTGCGGGCGACGGCGGCCGAACTGCTGGCCGCACTGCCCGATTCGGCGCTGGCGGCCCGGATGGCGACGCGGGCCCGCAGCTGTGTGACGCTCGATCGGCTGGACGGGCGCGGCATCGTGGTGGAAGCGCCGCACGAGTGCGACGCGGACATGCAGCGCGACGGCGTCATACCCAAGCCGCCCAGCGGACGGGGCGAACGGGCCTGGTGGCTGTGCCAGTTGGTGGAGGCCACGCCGCTGAGCGTCTGGACCGAGCGGCTGGGCGGGCTGCCGCCCTCCCGGATCGTGGCCCTGCCGGTGGCCGACGGCTGGCTCGACGACCTCCACGCGGCGTGGTGCGGGGCTGCCGTCCGGCAGCGGGACGCCGCGTGGGCGCGTGCGCTCATCGGGCAGCCCACCGCGCCCTTCACCGAGGGTCCCGGGGACCCCGCCAAGCTGCTGTCGGTGCTGCCCGCGCGGGAGCGCGGCGAGTGGGCCGCGCGCTTCATCTCCGCGCACGGGCTGTCGGAGGCTTTCCGCATTCTGGGGGTGTGCGGGGTGCCGTGGCCGCTGCCGTTGGGGCGCGCGGTGGTCGACGCGCTGGAGATCGCGCGCGACGCGGGCAGCTACCCGTGGAGCTTCAGCGGGGTGATGGGGCTCGCCGAGCGCTGTCTCGACCCGGCCGACGCGGAGCGGCTCGCGCCGCTTGCCGCTGTCCCCGACGAGACGGAGGGGGAGGCCCCTGGCGCCGGGGCCTACTGGGCGGAGTCCTTCCAGCGCCTGGTCGCCACGTTGCGCTTGCGCGCCGCCATGCTCGCCGAACTGCGTTGAGGGCCTCGTCGCCCGCCGACGCCCTGGCGGTATCCGATCCACCCCACCTGGCGCAGTTCGGCACCGCCGGACACCTCGACTCCCGCTGAGCGCCGTCGCGGCGGGAAGAGGGGGCCGAAAAGCGGGCGCCCAGCCGGGAGGCGGCTACGCGGGGACGGGGCGGATGTGGGTGTGGATCCAGGTGACCACCTCGTTCGTGGTGGCGCCCGGGGTGAAGATCTCCGCGACACCCTGCTCCTTGAGCGGGGCGATGTCGTCCTCGGGGATGATTCCGCCGCCGAACACCTTGATGTCGGCGGCGTCCCGCTCCCGCAGCAGTTCCAGCACGCGCGCGAACAGCGTGTTGTGCGCGCCGGAGAGGATCGAGAGGCCGATCGCGTCCGCGTCCTCCTGGATCGCGGTGTCCACGATCTGCTCGGGTGTCTGGTGCAGGCCGGTGTAGATGACCTCCATGCCCGCGTCCCGCAGAGCGCGGGCGATGACCTTGGCGCCGCGGTCGTGACCGTCCAGGCCAGGCTTGGCGACGACCACACGGATCGGACCCGACACACCCATCACTGCCTCCAACTGCGACGTTCCCGGCCGGTCTCGGCCTGCGCCGGCCGACGCCGGTGCCGGGGAGTGAACGAACGTTACCCCCAGCATCCCGCACCCGGCCGTTTCGCGCTCGGAAGGGAGGGGGAAATCACACGTGGGACAACACGTACGACTCGCGCCGTACCTCCGCGCCCGCCGGCACCGCCCCAGCCCCGCACGGCACCCGCACCGGCACCGGCACCGGCACGCACCCGCACCGCCTTCGGCGCGACAGGGGAGAGCCGCACGGTCAGCATCGAGGTCCGGACCCGTGTCCGTCCGTACCGCGCCATCCTCCCTCTCGTGTTCCTTCGGGTTCCTTCGGGAGGTGGCCGCAGTGCAACCAGCGCATCCCTTCACACATCCGCCGGACACGGCCGCCTCGCCACCGGCCCGCCCGTCCCCCGCGCGCCCCCTCCCCCAACTCCCGCAACCCGCTCAACTTCCGCAACTACCGCAATGCCTCTCACTCCTCCCAATCCCCTCAGTCCCGCCGCTCCTCCGCGCCGCCGCCGTCGAAGCGGCGGTCCTGAGCGGGCACCTGCTGCTCTACCCCACCGGCCTGCGCGCCGAGCGCCTGCCCGGGGCGGGAGAGCCGTCCCTCCGGCTGCCGACCGAGGGGCGTACCGCTCCCCCGGCCCTGCTCCTCCACGGGCTTTTCGACAACCGGTCGGTCTTCGTCCTGCTGCGGCGCGCACTGCGCAAGCACGGCTG
This sequence comes from Streptomyces sp. NBC_01775, assembly GCF_035917675.1. Lineage (NCBI taxonomy): Bacteria > Bacillati > Actinomycetota > Actinomycetes > Kitasatosporales > Streptomycetaceae > Streptomyces > Streptomyces sp. NBC_01775. Next base: position 3,756,520 of record NZ_CP109104.1, read on the forward strand.
GCGCCACGTCCACGCGCTCAACCACTCGCCGCTCACCGGTGACATCCGCGCCGCGGCCGAGCGGTTGGGCGAGCACGTCGAAAGGGTGCTGGAGCACACGGGGCACCGTCGGCTCGACCTGGTCGGACACAGCCTGGGCGGGCTGATCGGCCGCTATTACGTTCAACGCCTGGGGGGCGACGCGCGCGTCCGCACCGTGATCACCCTGGGGACTCCGCACTCCGGCACGCGCCTGGCGCCCGCGCTCCTCGTTCACCCCGTCGCGCGCCAGCTGTGCCCCGGATCTTCCGTGCTCAGGGAGTTGGCGGCGCCGGTTCCCGAGGGGTGCCGGTCGCGTTTCGTGTGTTTCTGGAGTTCTCTCGACGCTCTGATGATTCCGTCGGAAACCGCGCGGCTCGACCATTCCGACCTGCGCGTATCCAATGTCCATGTACACGGTGTCGGACATTTGACGCTGCCGGTGGACTCTGGCGTTTCGGCCCGCATACGGGAGGAGTTGGGCGGCGAAATCCACGATCGGCCGGCCGCCCCGGAGGTGGCGGACGTGGCGGGCGGCGTCGCCTGACCACGTTTCCTCTTCGAACTTATTTCGAACTCCGGCCCCGCCACCAGTCCGTAGTCCGCCGAAAGACGGCTGATTGCCCTTTTCCTCAGGGGCTAAAACCCCCCGAAGATTGTCGCCGTCGCATACCGCCGGGTACAGTCGCCGCACTGCTCCGCCCCTGTCGCCGAGGCGAAAGAGAAGTTGGTGGTGAACGACCGTCATCCGTCGGGAGTCCCGAGTCCCGACGACCCCGGTTCCGGCTTCTCGTACAGCGCGTATGACGCGGAGTACGGACAGGCGGCGTACGGCACATACGGCGCGGAGGTCTACGCGTCGGGTTCGTACGAGGGGTATCCCGCGGGCTCCACCGCCTCCTACGGCGACGAGGACCCGCTGTTCGGCACCCTCCCCGGAGCGGACACCGGCAGCTATGCCACCACCACCTGGGACGGTTCCCAGGACTTCTACGCACCGTACGAGTCCTATGACTCCTACGACGCGTACGCCACCGGAAGTTACGGCTACCAGCCCGCCACCCCGTACATCCCGGCACAGCAGGGGCCCGAGCAGGCGGACTACGCCTATCCCTCGGCCGACGACGGCACGGGCCAGTGGACGTTCGGCGTCCAGGACACCGGAACGGGAACCTGGAACACCGAGGGCTGGGGCGCCGCCTACGAGTACGACGAGCAGGCCGCCCACAACGCGGCGTACGGCGCCTACGACCAGACCGGCCTGGCCGGACAGACCGGGCAGCCGGACCCCTACGAACAAGCCGGGCAGTACGAACAGGCAAGCCACTACGAGCAGGCCGGCGCGTACGAGGCGCACGAGCAGTCCAGACCGTACGAGGCGTACGAGACGTACGAGCAGCCTGGGCAACCCGGGCACCCCGAGCAGCCGGGACAGTTCGAACAGCAGGGCCAGTACGAGCAGTTCGGTCCGGACGGCGCCGCCTACCACTACGGCCAGGACGCGACCGGCCAGTGGAGCTTCACCCAGCAGCACGAGTACGACACGGCCGATACCTGGGGCTTCCCGGATACCGGCGCGCACGACAGCCCCGGTACCCCGGAGCCCCACGACGCCACAACGGCCATGGAGGCCCTCCACGAGGACCCCGCCGCCCACCACGAGGGCTCCGGCTCCGACGACGAGTCGGAGCACTCGTACGAGTACGAGCCCGACGCGGCCCCCCTCGCCGCCGTCGCCCCGCACTCACGCGGGCGCCGCCGCTCCCCCAAGCCGCGCCGCCGTGCGCTGATGACGGTGGCCGTGCCGTCCGTCGCGGTCATGGGCGTCGCCGGTGCGGCGGCGGCCTCGGTGATGGGCGAGGACGACGGGGACAAGGGCTCCCCGGCGCCGGTCGCCGCCCCGGACACGGGCTCGGGCCCGGTGAAGCCCACGGCGGCCAACCGCAAGCTGGACACCCAGCTCGCCGGACTCTCCGCCGACGCCGACGACTTCGCCGACCGCGCAAGCCGCACCCAGGAGCGCCTCGACCTCAAGAAGCGCCAGGACGCCGAGCGGGAGCGCAAGGCCAAGGAGGCCGCCCGCAAGGAAGCGATGCGGCCCAAGTACGTGCTCCCGGTCAAGGACCACACTCTGAGCGCGCACTACGGCCAGGCGGGCGTCAACTGGATGTCCGTCCACACGGGCATCGACTTCCCCGTCAGCTACGGCACCCCCGTCATGGCCGCCACCGACGGCACCGTCTCCACGAAGCACGACATGTCGTACGGCAACATGGCCGTCGTGACGGCGAAGGACGGCACAGAGACCTGGTACTGCCATCTGAGCAGCAACAAGATCCGCTCCGGCCACGTCAAGGCCGGGGACACGATCGCCTACTCGGGCAACTCGGGTAACTCCACGGGCCCGCACCTGCACTTCGAGGTCCACCCGGGCGGCGGCTCGGCGGTCGACCCCATCCCATGGCTCCAGGGCAAGGGCCTCAAGATCAGCTGAGACCCCCAGCCCCGGGACCCCGGGGCTGAAGACCCCGGAGATCTACGGCTTCCCCGCCGCCCTTAAGCGGGTCCGGCGAAGTCGGGCAGCGCCCCGAAGGGGCGCGGTGCTGTGTCACATATGCGGCTCCGCCGCGTGGGCGTGACCAGCCACTACGGACCCGCAGATGACACACTCGGACCTCCAGCGAAGCGCTACAGCTTCTCCACCGGCGCGTACCGCAGCAGCAGCCGCTTGGGCTTCTCGCCGCCGAAGTCGATCGTCGCCTCGGCGTTGTCGCCGCTGCCATTGACGGCCTGCACCGTGCCCAGCCCGAAGCTGTCGTGGGTGACGCGGTCGCCCACCTGCAAGGAGACCACCGGCCGGTCGCTCGTACGCCGCGTCGCGAAGCCGGAGGGGCCGCCGCGCCGGGCCGCGGCGCCGGCCGACGACGACAGCGAGGCCGCCACCCCGCCAACGGCGCCCGCGCCCGCACCGGCGCTGGTCCCGCCGCCGGTCCGCTTCCAGTCGAGGAAGTCGGCGGGGATCTCCTCCAGGAAGCGCGACGGCGGGTTGTAGGAGGGCTGGCCCCAGGCGCTGCGCATGGCGGCGCGGGTCAGATACAGCCGCTCCTGGGCCCGCGTGATGCCCACGTAGGCGAGCCGCCGCTCCTCCTCCAGCTCCTTGACCTGGCCGAGGGCACGCATGTGCGGGAAGACGCCGTCCTCCATGCCGGTCAGGAAGACGACGGGGAACTCCAGGCCCTTGGCGGTGTGCAGCGTCATGAGCGTGACGACGCCGTTGTCCTCGCCCTCCTCCGGGATCTGGTCGGAGTCGGCGACGAGGGCGACCTGCTCCAGGAAGTCGGAGAGCGTGCCGGGCGTCTCCTCGTCGCTCCGGTCCTGCTCGAACTCCAGGGCGACGGCGGCCAGTTCCTGAAGGTTCTCGATGCGGGTCTCGTCCTGCGGATCGGTGGACGCCTGGAGTTCGGCGAGGTATCCCGTCTGCTCCAGCACCGCCTCCAGCACCGTCGCGGGTCCGGCGCCGGACTCCACGACGGTCCGCAGCTCTTCCATCAGCACGTTGAACCGCTTCACGGCGTTCGCCGAGCGGGCCGCCATGCCGTACGCCTCGTCCACGCGGGCCAGGGCCTGCGGGAAGGTGATCTTCTCGCGGAGCGCCAGCGCCTCGATCATCGACTCGGCGCGGTCTCCGATGCCGCGCTTGGGGACGTTGAGGATCCGGCGCAGCGGGACCGCGTCCTCCGGATTGGCCAGCACCCGCAGATACGCCAGGATGTCGCGGACCTCGCGGCGCTCGTAGAAGCGCACGCCGCCGACGACCTTGTAGGGCAGGCCGACGCGGATGAAGACCTCTTCGAAGACCCGGGACTGGGCGTTGGTGCGGTAGAAGACGGCGATGTCGCCGGGCTTGGCTCCCTCCCCGTCGGCCTCGTCGCTGAGGCGGTCGATCTCCTCGGCGACGAACTGCGCCTCGTCGTGCTCGGTGTCGGCGACATAGCCGGTGATGCGGGGGCCGGAACCGGCGTTGGTCCACAGGTTTTTCGGGCGGCGGTTCTCGTTGCGCTCGATGACGGCGTTGGCGGCGCTGAGGATGGTCTGCGTCGAGCGGTAGTTCTGCTCCAGCAGGATCGTCGTCGCGTCCGGGTAGTCCTCCTCGAATTGGAGGATGTTGCGGATCGTGGCGCCGCGGAAGGCGTAGATCGACTGGTCGGCGTCGCCCACCACGCACAGCTCGGCCTGCTCCTCCGGGGGCCCGACCAGCTCGCGCACCAGCTGGTACTGCGCGTGGTTGGTGTCCTGGTACTCGTCGACCAGGACGTGGCGGAAGCGGCGGCGGTAGTGCTCGGCGACGTCGGGGAACGCCTGGAGCAGGTGGACCGTCGTCATGATCAGGTCGTCGAAGTCCAGCGCGTTGGCCTCGCGCAGCCGCGCCTGGTACATCGTGTACGCCTCGGCGAGGGTCTTCTCAAAGCCGTCAGCCGCTTGCCCGGAGAAGTCCTCCTCGTCCACCAGCTCGTTCTTCAGGTTGGAGACCTTGGCGCTGAACGCCTTGGGCGGGAAGCGCTTGGGGTCGAGATCGAGATCGCGGCAGACCAGGGCCATCAGGCGCTTGGAGTCGGCCGCGTCGTAGATCGAGAACGACGAGGTGAAGCCCAGCTTCTTGCTCTCGCGGCGCAGGATGCGCACGCACGCGCTGTGGAAGGTGGACACCCACATCGACTGCGCACGGGGGCCCACCAGCTCGGCGACGCGCTCCTTCATCTCGCCGGCGGCCTTGTTGGTGAAGGTGATGGCGAGGATCTGGCCCGGGTGCACGCTGCGGGCGCCCAGCAGATACGCGATGCGGTGGGTGAGCACCCGCGTCTTGCCCGAGCCCGCGCCCGCGACGATGAGCAGCGGGGAGCCGGAGTGGGCCACGGCCTGGCGCTGCTGCTCGTTCATCCCCTCCAGCAGCGCTTCGGGGTCGATGACGGAACGCGGCGCGCCGTCGCGGTGATACGCGTCACGTCCGGCGCCCGGACCGGCCGCGCCGCCCGCGAAGGTGCCCTGGAAGAGGTCGTCGGGGATCTCCTCGCCGGGGCCGTGGTGCTCGGTGTCCTCGGGAGGCGGCGGGGGCGCGTCGTCCTGCGGGCCGCTGGCGTCGAGGGCCGCGAGGAAGCTGTCGTCGAAGAGGCTGCTCATCGTCGTCCGAGTCTAGGCCGCCCCACCGACAGCCCTCACGCGACCGTGGAAACCCATACCGTGCACCGCCGCACACCGGGGTTCGCACACCGGGGCCCGCACACCGGCTTTTCACATCCGGACCGGCCCGCGGACAAGCACGCGAAGATAACGGAAAGATAGCGGCGAATCGAACATCGGCCTTCACAAGAGCACCACACCCCCGCTACGGTCCCCTGTCAGGCAGCCCGGCCCCCCAGTCGGCGAAAGCGTCGGCACGGGCAGCCTCCGCCGAGTCCGGCCCAGGCCGGAGCCGGGAGCCCGGACGCATCCGAGGTGAATCGGAGCGGACCGAGTCCCCCACTCACAGACGCCCGGCTGGCGGTCCACGGAAGGAGTCGCCGGCCTTGGCGTCGCATCGCAAGCCGCGCACCCGTATACCGCAATCCGTCGCGACCTCTCGCGGCGTCCTCGGCGTCACGACGGCGGCACTGGCCTCCGTCACGCTGCTCTCCCAGAGCGCGAACGCCACCCCCGCCGACCCGGCCGACGGCCCCGGCGCCGGATCGGGCAAGCAGTCGCTCTCGGACGTGAAGGACAAGGTCGACGCCCTCTACCGGCAGGCGGGCACGGCCACCCAGAAGTACAACTCGGCCAGGGAGAAGACCGACCGGCAGCGTCAGAAGGCCGACGGCATGCTCGACCAGGTCGCCGGCCGCACTGCCAAGGTCAACGACGCGCGCCGCGTCCTGGGCACCTACGCCGCCGCGCAGTACCGCACCGGCGGGATATCCCCGACCGCGACGCTGCTGCTCACGAAGGACCCCCAGGGCTTCTTCAAGCAGACGCACCTGATGGACCGGATGACCGGGCGCCAGAAGGAGGCCGTCACCGAGTACCAGAAGCGGCAGAAGGCGGCCGGCAAGAAGCGCGCCGAGGCGTCCAGGGAGCTGTCCTCGCTCGCGTCGTCGCAGAAGAAGCTCAGATCGAGCAAGCGCGAGATCCAGTCGAAGCTGTCCGAGGCACGCGAGATGCTCTCGAAGCTGACCGCCCAGGAGAAGGCGCGGCTGGCCGAGATCGAGCGCCAGAAGCGGGCCGAGGCGCGCCAGAAGGCCAAGGAGCGGGCCGAGCAGGCGCGCAGGGAGGCCGCGCGCAAGGAGCGCGAGCGGCGGCAGGGCGGCGGCTCCGACGGCGGGGAGCAGGGCGGCGGCTCGGACCCGGGCACCGGCACGCCCGACAGCTCGTACTCGGCCAAGGCGCAGAAGGTGATCGCCTTCGCCAAGAAGCAGCTGGGCAAGCCCTATGTGTGGGGCGCCACTGGCCCCAACTCCTACGACTGCTCGGGCCTCACCCAGGACGCGTGGAAGGCGGGCGGCGTCTCGCTGCCGCGCACCACCTGGGACCAGGTGAAGGTCGGCACGAAGGTCGCCAAGTCGGCGATGAAGCCGGGCGATCTGATCTTCTTCTACGACGACATCAGCCACGTCGGTATCTACGTGGGCAACGGCCAGATGATCCACGCGCCCAAGCCCGGTGCCAACGTGCGCTACGAGTCGATCGAGTACATGCCCTTCCACTCGGCGGTGCGCCCCGCCTGAGCGCGCTTCGGGGACCGTCCGGCCAGGTTCAGGCGGTCCCCGTCCGGCTCACACCCGCGGCGCGGTTCTCCGGGCGGCTCACACCCACAGCACCGCGATGAAGATGTTGACCATGGTCAGCAGGCCCACGGCGCCGAACAGGGGCGCGCTGACCTTTTCGTCGTCCCGCTTGACGTAGGTGATCCCGAGGATCACCACGAGCAGTGCGAGCTTGATCCCGATCTTGACGTTGTTCACCGGGCTGTCGTCGGCCTGGTTGAGGCCGACGAGGGCCACGCCGGTGACCAGCATGGTCAAGGCGCCGTGGAGCATTCCCGGCACGATCCGGGCTTCGCCCTTGCCCATCGCCTTCATCTGCGTGAAGAAGCCGCCGAGGAGCGCGGCGATGCCGATGATGTGCAGGCCGACGAACACGTTGATGAGAACGTCCATGGTCGTGAGCGTATCGAGGGGTTTTCGTGACCCTCGCCGAGGGGGGCCCGCACCTCTGGTCACCTGCGATACCCGGAGGTAGCTTCCGTCCCGTACGTACGCGCGTACGGACCGGCCCGTACGGACCGCGGGTACGGATGCGGAACGGAGGATCTTCATGCCCCAGGCAGCACCCACGCCTGTGCCCACCGAGCGGCTGCACCTGGCGATGCCGCCCCAGCACAGCTCACCGGAGGAGGCGCGCAGACACCGCAAGGAGCGGCTGGCGGCGGCGCTGCGGCTGTTCGGCAGGATGGGGTTCGAGGAGGGAGTGGCGGGCCATATCACCGCCAGGGACCCGGAGTTCACGGACTGCTGCTGGGTGAACCCCTTCGGGATGCCGTTCGGGCACGTCGCGGTCAGCGACCTGATCCTGGTGAACCAGGACGGCCAGGTGCTGGAGGGCCGCCGCCATGTCAACCAGGCGGCGTTCGTCGTTCACTCCCGGGTGCACGCCGCGCGGCCCGACGTCGTCGCCGTCGTCCACAGCCATACGACGCACGGCAGGGCCCTCTCGGCGCTGGGCGAACTGCTCGACCCGATCACCCAGGACGCGTGCGCCTTCTACGAGGACCACGCGCTGCTGGACCGGTACACGGGCGTGACGGTGGACGAGGAGGAGGGCACGCGCATCGCCTCGGCGCTGGGCCCGCACAAGGGCGTCATCCTGCGCAATCACGGGCTGCTGACGGTCGGCGACTCGGTCGACTCGGCAGCCTGGTGGTTTCTTCAGATGGAAAAGGCATGCGAGATCCAGCTGGCCGCCAAGGCGGCGGGCAAGCCGGTGCTCATCGACCACAAGAGCGCCGTGGCGACCCGCGAGCAACTGGGCAGTGACCTTGTCGCGTGGATCAACTATCAACCTCTTTACACGAGTATCACCCGCGACGAACCGGGCCTGCTGACCTGATCACGACTCAGGTAAGGCACAATCCCCTTTCATCGCAGGGAAGTTGAGAGGCGGGGTTGCGCAGTGGCCGTGGACACGGCTCGGGACGGCTCGATGGGCACGGGCGATGAGGAGGGCTCCGGCGCCGCCGGAGGGTCCTCAGGAGCACGCGGGGAAGCCACCGGGACCCCGGCCTCCGGCACGCGCCCCTCTCCGTCCGCCTCCCCTTCGGCCCCATCAAGTCCATCAGCCCCATCAGTCCCTCCAGCGCGTTCATCCGGGCAGGCGGGGCGCTCGGGACACTCCGGGCACTCGGAATCCGGTGCACCATCCGGTGCGGCGGGAGCGTCCGCATCCTCCGGTGCGAAGGGAACTTCCGCATCCTCCGGTGCGGCGGACTCGTCGCACGACTCGTCGCACATGCCGTGCCCGTGCGAGGAGTGCCCGCACAGCGCCCGTGAGGGGCACCGGCGGGCCCTGGCCGCCTTCGTGCGACGCCGGGACGAACTCGCCTCCGGCCAGGGCGTGCCCGCAGGACTCGCGCACTCCTCCGTGGCCTCGCGCCAGTGGGTCTCCGACGAGCTGACGGAGTCGGCCCGGGAGGTCGCCGACCGGGGGCGCGAGGAGGGCGAGGCGTGGGTGGCACGGCTGTGGCGGCGCACCCTGATGGCCGTTTGGTCCGCCGTCGGCGTGCTGCTGCTGGTCGAGCTGCTGACGGCGCTCGGCGCCGGGTGGACGGTGCCACGCACGGCCGGGCTGGTGGCCGCGCTGGTCGTGGCGGGCGGGCTGTCGCTCGCGGCCTGGCTGCACCGGGCGCGCGGCGGGGTGCTGGCGCCGGTCATCGGCGAGGACAACCGGCTCTCCACCTCGCGCACGGTCGCCGCCGCCTGGGTGCTGCTGGCGGTCTTCGCCGTGCTGGTACTGGCCGTCGAACTGGCGGCTTCCTCCGACACGGACAGGCATACGGCGCTGCTGGAAGGGCTCGGGCTGCGGCGCGGCGCCGGTGTGCTGACGGTGCTCGCGCTGACGTGCGCCGTGGCCGTGGTGGTGCGCCGCGTGGTGACCGTACGGGTGCAGGGCAGGCGGCTCCAGAAGGTGCGCGCCGACCGCCCGCACGCCGCCGATCTGCTGACGGACGACGCGGGCCGGGGCTCGTTCTCGGACGTGCAGTACGTGCTGATCAGCTCGGTGGCCATGGTCTTCGCCGGGGTGCGCCTGGCCCGGCAGCCCGAGCGGCTGCCGGATCTGCCCTGGGGGCTGGCGCTGCTGGTGGTCGTCTCGGCCGCCACGTATCTGGCGGGGAAGTACGCGGAGGGCGGGCGGCCCGTCGTGCTCTCCGTGGTACGGGCCCGCGAGATCGGGGACCTGCACGCGCCGATCCGCACCGGCGACGACATCGAGATCCGTGGCGCCGGCTTCATGCCGCCCGGCGCGGGGGCACCCGACCGGCTGGCCCGGATGGTGGTGCGGATCGGGGCGGTACACGTCCATGTGCCGCTGATCCCCGTCACGGGCGGCTTCGCCAGCCCGGCCGACGCGGCGCTGACCGTGCCCGTACCGGTGGAGGTGGAGCCGGGCCGGGTCGACGTACAGGTCGTGACGGCGGCGGGCGTGGAAACCAACCGGTATCCGATCGACGTGGTCGAGTAGGCGGCACCCGCTCCCTCGCCGCCCGTGGTGGAGCCGGCGCCCCTCCGGTCAAGCGTTGCCCGGTCGCGCGGTCAAGCGTTGCCCGGTCGCGGCACTACGGCCTGTCCGGCGGATCTTTCTGTTGCCCTCTCTCTTGGTGCTGAGCAGGGGGTGCCCCTGCCTGTGCTGTGCTGTGCTGTGCAGGGTGCGGGTGTGTTGTGGGCCGGTCGCGCAGTTCCCCGCGCCCCTTCGGGGCTCGCCCCCGCGCCGGGCACACATGATCCGCCGGACACGCCTAGTCGGTCACCACGTTGAAGGCCTGGTACACCTTCGGCTCCAGGTCGGGCATTCCGGCTTCCTCCAGGAACGGCGCGAGCTTCTGGCCGAACCGCTGGAACGCCTGCTCCGATTCCCAGACCTCCACCACGAGCCACCCCGTAGGGGTAGGTCCGGCGATGTGTGAGAGCAGGCCGGGCTCCGGGGCGTCGGAGAGCGACGTGAGCACGCCGTTCCCCCCGCTCAGCCTGTCGCACACCTGCTCGTACTGAGCCTGCGTGCCACCAGGGACGTCGAACACCGCGATGATCGCCACAGCCTGCTCGCTTTCTGTCCGGGACCGGAGCCGGGACCGCGACCGGAACCGGACGGAACGGAACCGATCACCCCTCTCCCCCCAGCCGACCAGCACGGCCGGCGTGGCGCGCGCGGAGCGCCGCCATGCGGGGGGCGCCATACGGAGGGCGCCGTCCGGACGAGCACGTCGGGGCGATCCGGGAGAAACTGCCATAAGCGCATCTCATGGATGTCTCAGGCGAAACGGATCGTGGAGGACTCATGACAGCGATCACATCGAACGACACACCCGTCGCGGTCGAAGGCGAGGGGGTGGAACTGCGCCTGGGGGAGATCGGGGGAGACATGTCCGTCGCCTTCATCCGACTCCGCGAGGGGATGGACATGACCCCGGCGCTGCGGGGGCTGCCCGGTGACATGTGCCAGGCTCGCCACTGGGGCTACGTGTTCAAAGGGCGGGTGAAGATCCACACGGAGCACGGGGCGGAGATCTACGAGGCGGGGCAAGCCTTCTACTGGCCGCCCGGCCACGTGCCCGAAGCGCTTGAGGACTGCGAGTTCATGGACTTCTCGCCGACGGCGGAGTTCGACAAGGTGATCGAGCACATCAGGTCACAGGCCGCCTGACTCCGCCCGCCGCCCGCCGCCGGCTGCTCTCCGCTCCCCACGGCTGCCGTCCGCCGGCCGCCGCCCGCCGCATTCCGTTGACGGCCGCACTTGCCTTCAGGGGAGGCGGTACAGGAAGAATCGCCTCCGCACACCGAACGCGTATGCGGAAGGCGGTACGGCATGGCTCTGACCGGACCTATGGGCGGACACGACGACGGCCCGAGAGCAGCCAGTTCCTTCCAGGGCCCGGTCGCCGGAGGGCCACTCGGGCTGCGCGCGACCGCCGCGCGCTACGCGCTGCTCCCCTTGCGGCTCTTCCTCGGCATCACCTTCGTCTACGCCGGTCTCGACAAACTGACGGACCGGAACTTCCTCACCGGCACGGGCCCCGGCTCCCTGGCCGGGATACTCGAGGGGGCCCACGACACGGCGGCGGCGGCCTGGATGGTCGAGCTGGCGCAGCACTCCCCGGAGGGCTTCGGTCTGGCCATCGCCATCGGCGAACTGGCGGTCGGGGCGGGGACGCTGCTCGGGCTGTGGGGGCGGCTGGCGGCGCTCGGCGGCGCGCTGATCTCCTTCAGCCTGTGGATGACGGTCAGTTGGTCGAGCGACCCGTACTACTACGGCAACGACCTGGCGTACCTCATGGCGTGGCTGCCGCTGGTGATGGCGGGGGCGCCGATGTTCTCGCTGGACGCGCTGCTGGCGGTGCGCAGGCGCCGCCGGGGCCAGCAGATCTTCGGCTGAGCCCAGGGGACCCTGCGGCCCGCGTCCCCCGTACGACGGCCACCATCCGGTCCGTCACGGACGACCGCCACCATCCGGTCCGTCACGGACGACCGCCACCATCCGGTCCGTCACGTACGACGGCCACCATCCGGTGCGTCAGTCCGGCCCTCCACCATCCGGTGCGTCGCCGTCCGGCCCGCCGTCCGGTCCGCCGTCAGCCGCGCTGTTCCCTCCGGTGGGCGCGGCGGCGGGCCGTGAACGTCACCAACGCCGTACAGCCCGCCAGCAGCAGCGCCGCCGGAAGCACGGCCAGCGGCACCCAGAAGGGGACCTCCCACACGCCCGCCGCGTCCATCAGGTAGACGGCGGCGACCGCCAGCATGGCCAGGCCGAGTAGCAGCCGCGAGGGCTCGAAGGGGTGCTTGATCATCGGTTGTCGCCCTCCTCTAGAGGCTCCGGAGGCTCGGGAGGCGCCACCGGTTCCGGCGCCTGTGTGTTGCCGGAGCGATCGCCCGCCGGCTGATCCCTGACGATCTCGGCACGTCCGATACCGACGCTCAGCTTCAGCTCGACGGTGCCCTTGGGCGTCGCCCCGTCGAAGGGCCGCAGCGTCATCCGCCGGTCCTGTCCGAAGCCGCCGGAGGAGTCGAACGTGACGTCGCCGTCGCCGTTCAGACCCCTGGGGAAGCTCGTGTCCCCCAGGTCGACGTCCGCGCTGACCTTGACGATCGCGTCGGCCGGGACGACGACCTTGAGCCGTCCGGCGCCGACCCGTACCGCGCTGCGCAGCGTCTGGCCCTTCTTCAGCCCCGTCTCGCGCAGGTCGAGTTCGCCCGAGCCCGAGCCCAGGCGGTAGTGCGGCTTGACCTCCTTGGCGGAGACGGGCACCCAGCGGCTCTCGCGGACCTGCCCGGAGATGTCCTCGGGCAGCGCGGCGGCCCCCGCCAGCAGTCCCCCGGTGAGGACGACGCAGATGACGGTGCCCGGACCGACCCGTCCCACGAACGCGCTGACCGCGAGGCCGAGACCGAAGACGGCCAGGGCGCAGCTCAGTCCGGTGGTGAGAGTGGTGCCCAGGGGCTGGGCGTTCCAGGAGACAGTGGCGGAGATTCCGCCGGCGAGGAGGGCGACCAGGAAGACCAGCCCGCCGAGCGAGCCCCCGGCGGAACCGCTGGGTCCGCCGCTCTGCCGGGGCGGGCGCACGCCGCCCGGAGTGCCCGGTGGCCGCCACGCCCCGGCCCCGGACCCCGCCGCGGCCCCCACACGTCCCCCGGCGCCCCGGGGGACGGCCGCGTACGGCGGGGTGTCCTCGGGGCCCCACAGATAGCCGGTGACGGCGCCCGCGCCGCCCCACGGCGGCACCGGCGCCCGGCCTTTGGCGGCGCCCGCCTCCTTCGTGAGGGGCTCGCGCCACCACGAGGGGGACGCCGGGACCGGGGGCGCCTGGGTCTCGGGCGGCGCGTCGGCCACAGCGTGCGCCGTCGTCGGGTCGACCTCCGCGCCCTCGGCGCCCGCCGCCTCGGCCTGTCTGCGGTGCTGCGACCAGTACGCGGCGCCCGCCACGGCGCCGATCAGCAGGACCGAGTAGGGCACGCTGCGGCTGCCGAGCGAGGCGAGGAAGAGGCCGCAGCCGACGAGCGCGACGAGGATCGCCGACAGCGCCGGCCCCTCGACTCGCCCCGAGAGCAGCCGCCGCCCCTCGTTCTCCTTCTCGCCCTCGGCGGGGATGAGCAGCCAGGCGAAGCCGTAGAAGACCAGCCCCAGTCCGCCGACGACCGACAGCACGACCAGCGGCACCCGGAAGATCACCGGGTCCAGGTCGAAGTACCGTCCCAGTCCCCCGCACACGCCCCCGGCGACCTTGTGCGAACGGCTCCTGCTGAGCTTGCGCCGCGCGGCGGGTGCCTCCGCCCCTTCCGGCCCGTCCGCCCCTTCCGGCCCGTCCGCCGCCTCCGTCCCTTCCGACCCCACGTCGCCGGCGTGCGCCCCGGCGTCCGCTGGGGCGGTGGTGCCCTCCGGACGGCCGCCAGGCGCGTCGCGCTGCTCCTCCTCGGTCATACGCCTATGTTCGCGCCCCGGGCACGCGGGAGCATCGGGGCCTACCCGGAACGATCCCTGAGATCGCCGGGGCGGTCCCCGGCGGGCCTCGGGGACGGATCAGGGCTCAACCCTGATGTCGGGCGGGGCAGGGCATGTGACGATCGGAGCATGACAGCGCCCGCTCCCTCGACCGCGCGTGCGACCTCGACCCCGCGTGCGACCTCGGCGCCGGCCACGGAGCCGTCCACCGAGGAGCCGCCCCCGCGCAAGCTGTACCGCAGCGCGGAGGGCCGGATGCTGGGCGGTGTGGCGCGCGGTCTGGCCGGGCATCTGGGGCTGCCGGTCTCCTGGGTGCGCATCGTCTTCATCGCGCTCACGGTCGCCAACGGGCTGGGGGTGCTGCTGTACGCGGCCTTCTGGTGCGTCGTCCCCCTGGGCACGGGCGGGGTCGGCAACGGGCACGGGCACCGGCTCGCGAGCGGCCTGACCGAGGCCGTCACGAGCCCGGACGGGCGCCGCAAGCGGATCCGCAAGCCCGACAAGGGCCAGCTGTTCGCCCTCCTCGCGCTGATCGCGGCGACGGTGATCATGGCGGAGAACCTCCAGTTCGGCCGCGCCAACACCTACTTGTGGCCGGTGGTGCTGATCGGCATCGGCGTCGCGCTGGTGTGGCGCCAGGCCGACAACTCCCGCCGCGCCCACTGGGCGGAGGTCAGCCGCCGCACCCGGCTGCTGCCGATCGCCCGCAGCGCCGCGGGCGTCGTGCTGGTCGCCGCAGGCGTCACCGGAATCGTCGTCGTCCAGGGCTCGGTCAGCCACCTCGGTGCCGTCCTCCAGGCGGCTCTCGCGGTCCTGGTCGGCATCGCGCTGATGGCGGGCCCGTATCTCGTACGGATGATGCAGGACCTCTCCGAAGAACGGACGATGCGCATCCGGGCTCAGGAGCGGGCCGAAGTCGCCGCGCACGTCCACGACTCGGTCCTGCACACGCTCACCCTGATCCAGCGCAACGCGGAGCAGCCCCGCGAGGTCGCCCGCCTCGCCCGCGCCCAGGAGCGCGAGCTGCGCGCCTGGCTCTACAAGCCGGACGGCAAGGGCACGGCGGCCGAGGAGGAGGAAGGGCCGAAGACGCTGGCGGAGGGCGTACGCGCGACGGCGGCAGAGGTCGAGGACTACCACGGCGTCCCCGTCGAGGTGGTGTGCGTCGGCGACTGCCCGCTCGACGACGGGCTCGGCGCCCAGCTTCAATCCGCGCGCGAGGCGATGGTCAACGCCGCCAAGTACGGTGGCGAGGGCGGCGCCGTGCAGGTCTTCGCCGAGGTGGAGGGGCGTACGGTCTTCATCTCCGTACGGGACCGTGGACCCGGCTTCGATCCGGATGCCGTTCCGGAGGACAGGATGGGCGTGCGCGAGTCCATCATCGGCCGGATGCGGCGCAACGGCGGCACGGCCCGGCTGCGCACCGCACCGGGTGAGGGCACAGAGGTCGAGCTGGAGATGGAGAGGGCGGCGGAGTCGTGAGCGAGGCAACAGGCGAGCAGGCAGGCGGCGGGGGCGGCACGGCGGGCGCGGCCGGTGGCGCGGCGGGTGCCGGTGTCGGCGCCGGTGTCGGACCCGGTGGCGGTGGCGGGACCGGTGGCGAGGGCCGCCAGGTGCGGGTCGTACTGGTGGACGACCACAGGATGTTCCGCGCCGGCGTCCAGGCGGAGATCGGCCGCACCGACGAGACGGGCGTCGAGGTCGTCGGCGAGGCGGGCGACGTCGACCAGGCGATGACGGTCATCCAGGCGACGCGCCCCGAGGTCGTCCTGCTCGACGTCCATCTCCCGGGCGGCGGCGGCGTGGAGGTGCTGCGCCGCAGCGCCCCGATGATGGCCGACGCGGAGCGGCCGGTGCGCTTCCTCGCCCTGTCGGTCTCCGACGCCGCCGAGGACGTCATCGGCGTCATCCGGGGCGGCGCGCGCGGCTACGTCACCAAGACGATCACCGGCACCGACCTGGTCGGCGCGATCTTCCGCGTCTCGGACGGCGACGCGGTCTTCTCCCCCCGCCTGGCGGGCTTCGTCCTGGACGCCTTCGCCTCCACCGACGCCCCGCCGGTCGACGAGGACCTCGACCGCCTGACCCAGCGCGAACGCGAGGTCCTGCGCCTGATCGCGCGCGGCTACGCGTACAAGGAAGTGGCCAAGCAGCTGTTCATCTCCGTCAAGACGGTCGAGTCCCACGTCTCGGCGGTGCTGCGCAAGCTCCAGCTCTCCAACCGCCACGAGCTGACGCGCTGGGCGACGGCGCGGCGGCTGGTGTAGCGGCTTCGCCCTCCAGGGGGCCATCGCGGGGCCGCTGGACGGGGACCGCGTCGGCTTCGCGAGGCCGGCCGATACGCGAGCCGATACGTGAGCTGGTACGCGAATGTGGCGTCACCGCGCTGGCCGGTGACGCTATTTATCGGGGGTCCTGGTGGTGGGACCGGAGGTGTTCCCTTTCGTCGTCCGAGAGCCGTATCGCGCCGGCGGCGACGTTCTCGACGAGATGCTCCGGATCGCTCGTTCCTGGGATCGCCAGCACGTGCGGCCCCTGTTGCAGGGACCATGCAAGGCGAACCTGCGCGGCGGACGCCCCATGCGCGCGTGCGACGGCGAGGACCGCGTCGCTGTCGACGGTGCTCGCGCCCGCCTCTCCGGCGTAGCGCCACGCCATGGGGCGCTCGTCGCCGTTCTTTCCGTTGGGCATCGCGGCCCACCTCCTGGGACCCCGCGCACTGGGACACCCGGGGCACAACCACCGTCCGTACCCACGCCGTTACTCCGAACCGTACGCGCTGGCCAGCAGGCTTTTCGCCATGAACAGCGAGATTCCACCGGTTGGCGCGTACGCCGTAGACGTTCGGACGGGGCGGGTCGGCCAGGTGATGGATGGGGACGGTCCATACGTCCAGCAGAGGCCACCGAGGGGCGGGTGCGGGTGGGACGTTCCGCCGGAGGCGATCCGGGCTGCTCGCGTCAGCGAGGAACTGAGCGCGCGCGTCACCGACCTCAACTGGCAGAGCAGGCTGCCGTGAGCGGCAACCGGCCCCGCGGCCTTCCGCGCCGACTGCCCGACCGCCCCTGACCCGTTCACGGGTTTCCCACGGCCCAACTCCCCTCCCCCACAGGCACTTTCAGCCAACATGACCCCAGCGACACACGTGTCTTCCGGGGTTCGGGTGGTCGCCATATGCTCCTGCGACTGCACGGCTTACCGCCGGTAGGCCAACAGCCGGAGGCGAGGGGGACGCACACGATGCGTACCGAAGCGACGCATGCGACGTCGACCAGACGCACCTTCGTGGCGGGGGCCGGGGCGGGGATGGCCGGGGCCGCGCTCGCCGTGGGCACCGGTACCTCCGCGAGCGCCGCCGCCCGCCAGGGCGACAAGGCGGAGGCCAAACCCTCCGTCGCGGTGCTGGGCGGCGGCGTCGCGGGGCTCACGGCCGCGCACGAGCTGGCCGAACGCGGCTTCGACGTCACCGTCTACGAGCGGCGCGCGCTGGGCGGCAAGGCCCGCAGCATGGACGTGCCCGACAGCGCGAAGGGGGGCCGCAAGCCGCTGCCCGGCGAGCACGGCTTCCGCTTCATCCCGGGCATCTACCACAACCTGCCGGACACGATGCGGCGCATCCCCTTCCCCGGGAACGAGAAGGGGGTGTTCGGGAATCTGGTCTTCCCGCGGGAGATGTCGTTCGCGCGCACCGGCAGGGAGGACCTGCGCTTCCCGATCCCCTGGGCGGGCAACGAGCCGCCCGAGCTGACCTTGGACGACATCTCCCGGATGCTCCGGGCGCTCCTCGACACCGCGCTGCGGCTGCCCGCACACGAGGCGGCGTACTTCGTCAACCGGGCGCTGGTCTTCCTCACGAGCTGCGACGAGCGGCGGAACGAGAAGTGGGAGTCCACGCCCTGGTGGGAGTTCGTGCGTGCGGCACAGATGTCGGAGGACTATCAGCGGATCCTCGCGATCGGCATCACCCGCAACATCGTCGCCACCAAGGCCGAGGAGGCCAGCACCCGCACGGTGGGCTCGGTCGGTGAGGCGTTCGTCTTCAACGCGCTCGGGCAGGGCGCCGACGGACCGCCCGACCGGATACTCAACGCTCCCACCAACGAGGCGTGGATCGACCCCTGGGTGAAGCATCTGACCTCGCTCGGCGTGACGTTCAAGGTCGGCTGGAGCGTGCTGGGCGTCCCGTACGCGGACGGGAAGGTGCCGTCCGTCTCTGTCGAGGACCCGGACGGCAAGCGGCACGACGTCACCGCCGACCACTACGTGTGCGCGCTGCCGGTGGAGCGGGCGCGGCGGCTGTGGAGCGAGGAGCTGCGCGCCGCCGACCCGCGGCTGGCGCGCTGCGACGAGCTGCGCACGGACTGGATGACGGGCATCCAGTTCTATCTGACCGAGCGCACGCCCATCCTGGACGGCCACCTCAACTGCATCGACTCCCCCTGGTCGCTGACCGGCATCGCACAGGCCACGCACTGGCCGGACCGCGACTTCCCCGCCGACTACGGCGACGGCGTGGCGGCGGACTGTCTGTCCGTGGACATCTCCGAGTGGGACAAGCCCGGCATCCTGTACGGCAAAACGGCCAAGCAGTGCACGCGCGAAGAGGTCGCCAAGGAGGTGTGGGCCCAGCTGAAGGCCGCCCTCAACGACACCGGGAAGACCGTCCTCAAGGGCAGCGCGCTGCACTCGTGGTTCCTGGACCCGGGCGTGGACGGCATCGGCGGCCCGCACCCCACCAACGAGGACGAACTTCTCATTCATCCGGTGGGCACCTTTCACAACCGTCCGGATGCCGCCACTCGCGTCCCCAACTTCTTCCTCGCCGGGGACTACGTCTCCGTCGACATCGACCTGGCGACCATGGAGGGTGCCAACGCCTCGGCACGGCAGGCCGTCAACGCCCTTCTGGAGCGGACCGGTTCGGATGCCGAGCGCTGCACGGTGACGCCGATGTTCCGCGCCCCCGCCATCGAGGCCCTGAAGCGCCACGACCGCACCCGCTACCGGCTGGGCCTGCCGAACGCCTTTGACCTGGGGTGAAACGGGGGCCGGCGTCAGCGCCAACTGGCAGTCTGTACCCGCACGTTCGTTCCCGTCACAAGGAGGAGTACTCATGACCCGACTCGCGCCCGCCGCAGGTGTGCTGGCGGCTGCCGCCGCTCTGGTCGTCCTGCCCGTCAACGCCGCGAGCGCGGCCGGTCCCCAGACGTCCGCACCCCGTACGCTCGGCGCCTGCGCCGAGCTGACCGAGCAGGGCGCGGGCTGGGCCTCGCTGCGCAACGACTGTGGGGTGGAGATAGACGGCTCCGTGCAGCTCAGCGCCGGTACGAACCCGGCGTGCGTCACGATCGCCGCGGGCGACACCGTCGAGGTCACCTGGAAGGGCAGCGGGGTCGCCGAGTACGCGTACGACTGCGTAGAGCGGTCCGTATGACGAGGGGGGCCGCGCCCGGTTCTGGCGCAGCCCCCCTCCGTCTTCCGCCTCCGTCCCGCTCGCCGTATCAGCCAGCTGTATTGATCACCGCGTCCGCGGCGGCAGAGGGCGCCTCCGCGGGCACTTCCGGGGGCGCCTCCGGGGGCACTTCCGGGGGCACTTCCGGGGGCGCCCCGGTGCGCGCCTGCCGCGTTCCGCCGGTCCGGGGCAGCAGGCCGACGAGCAGCACGGAGGCGGCGGTGAGCGCGGCAGCCACCAGGTAGGCGGCGGCGTAACCGTCCGCGAGCTGCTCCTCGGTGGGCTCGGCGCCCTGCGCAGCGGTCGCCCCGACGGCGACGGCGCCCAGGACGGCCAGGCCCAGCGCGCCGCCGATCTGCCGCGAGGTGTTGACCAGCCCGGCCACCACTCCGGCCTCCCGCGCCGCCGCGCCGGTCGTCGCCGCGTCCGTCAGCGGCGTCATCAACAGGCCGATCCCGCCGGCCATCAGGATGCCGGGGCCCAGGATCGTGCCGAGGAAGGTGCCGTCGGCGTTCAGCACCAGCCCCTGCCAGCCGAACCCGGCTGTCGCCACCACTCCGCCCACGGCCACCATCGCGCGGATGCCGAACCGCGCCATCAGCCGGGGCGCCGCCTTGGAGCCGACGATGACCCCCGCCGTGTGCGGCAGGAAGGAGACGCCCGCGCGGACGGCGGAGTAGCCGAGCACGTTCTGCATGTAGAGCGACAGGAAGTACCACATCGCGAAGGCACCGGTCATGGCGACGAACGTCACCACGTTCCCCGCGGCGACGGCGCGCAGCCGGAACAGCCGCAGCGGTACGAGGGGTTCAGCCGTGCGCGCCTCGACCGCGACGAAGGCCGCCAGCGCCAGCAGCCCGCCCACGAGCGGGACCAGGACCTGTGCCGAGCCCCAGGAGTGCGACTCGGTGCGGCCGATGCCGTACGCGAGCGCCGCGACCCCGGAGGTCACCAGCGCGGCGCCCGGCAGGTCAAGACCCCGGCGGCCCGTCTTCTCGTGCCGCTCC
This sequence comes from Streptomyces sp. NBC_01775, assembly GCF_035917675.1. Taxonomy (NCBI): domain Bacteria; kingdom Bacillati; phylum Actinomycetota; class Actinomycetes; order Kitasatosporales; family Streptomycetaceae; genus Streptomyces; species Streptomyces sp. NBC_01775. The sequence continues at coordinate 3,776,731 of NZ_CP109104.1, forward strand.
CGCAGCCCGAGCACGACGACGGCGACGACGAGCACCCCGACCGGCACGTTGATCAGCAGCACCCAGCGCCACGACAGCAGATCCGTCAGCAGCCCGCCGACCAGGCCACCGGCCGCACCGCCCGCCGTCCCCACGGCGGCCCAGGTCGCGATCGCCCGGGTCCGCGCGGGTCCTTCCGGGAAGGTGGAGGTCAGCAACGAAAGAGTGACGGGCGCGAGCACGGCGGCGCCGATGCCCTGTACGGCGCGCGCGACGATGAGCATCTCCGCGTCCTGCGCGAGCCCGCCCGCCAGGCTCGCGGCGGTGAACAGGCCCAGGCCCGCCAGGTAGACGGGTTTGCGCCCGAAGAGGTCGGCGGCGCGCCCGCCCAGCAGCAGGAAGCCCGCGAAGGTCAGCGCGTAGGCGTTCACGACCCATTGCAGCGCCGAGCCGCTCAGCGACAGCCCGTCGCGCATGCTGGGCAGCGCGACGTTGACGACGGACACGTCGAGGACGACGAGGAACTGGCCGATGCTGGAGGCCAGCACGACCGCCCAGGCGCCGGACCCGCGCCCGGACGAGGGAGGGGAGGATGACATGCCCGCCATCCTGCGCGCGTGGGTGCGCGCGGGCATCGGAACAAGGTCGCAACCCCGCCCGCACCTTCGCCCTAGAACCTTTGGAACCGTCCGCGCCGTCTCCGCCGGGACCGGGCCGACGCGGGGTCTTCCGTACCGGCGACGGCACCCGGGCCGTCCAGCGGCCCGACCGATGCGGCACCGGCGGAGCGGGGCAGATGCCTCACTTGTCGCCCAACGGCTCGCCCAACGGCTCGTCCAGGGGGTCGTCCAGCGGCTCGTCCTGGACGCGCAGGGCCGCGATCCACAGCGGCAGCATGTGGTGCACGCCCACGAGGAACACGCCCGTGACGGCCAGCGGGGTGGCCATGTCCCTCAGGGAGTCACCTGCCAGAGAGGTGACGAAGAAGACCAGCAGCGCGGCGGTCATCAGCCCCGAAGTGACCCGGTGGGCCAGCGTGTGGACGGTGCCGCGGTCGGCGAGCTGGCGCTCGTCCAGGACGTGGGCGCGCAGCTCCATCAGGCCCCGCGTCATGGAGTTGAGGAGACCGGTGGCCGGAATCCAGGCCAGCAGCGCGACCAGCGGTAGGGCCAGCAGCCACGCGCGGCCGGTCACGAAGCAGGCCGACATGCCCGCCAGCCCGACGAGCGTGAGGGCGATGTGGGCCGTCACGATGCCGCGCCGGGCCGCGCGGGTGGCGTGATAGCGCTTGACGCGCGGGTCGTTCATCGTCCTGAACGACCACCTGTCGTGGCGGGTCATGTTGTCGTAACGGCTCGTGGTGGTGTTCATCGGGCCTTCCCCCTGCCTGTGGTGCCGTACAGCTCGTCCGTGAGCGGGCGGAACGGCTCCAGGGAGAACAGCGCCTCCACCGGCAGCTCGAAGTAGCCGGCGATGCGCAGCGCCAGATCGAGGCTCGGGTTGTACTGCCCGCGCTCGATGTAGCCGACCGTCTGATAGTGCGCCCCGACCGCCTCGGCAAGCTGCTGCCGGGAGACACCACGCTCGGCCCGCACCACTGCCAGCCTGTTGTGTACGTGCTCGCTCATGTATAAGAAGTACTACATCTGGGAGCAGGTACACAACACCGCCGCACACACTTCCCGTTACGGCTTCCCGTTACGGCTTCCCGTTACGGCACTTCCCGTTACGGCACAGCGCGGCACGGCACGGCGCCGCTCACCTCGCGAACAGCACCAGCTTTCCCCGCAGATGTCCCCGCTCGCTCTCCCGCTGCGCCTCCGCCGCGTCCGCGAGCGGGTAGCAGCGGTGAACGGGCAGGCGCAGGGTCCCGGCCCGGTGCAGGGTGAGGGTCTCGGCCATCGCGGCGGCGAAGTCGGAGTCCTCGTACCCGGAGAAGTACACCCCGTGCCGGGCCGCGTCCCCCTGGTCCGCGATGGCCACAACGCGTTCGGTGCCGCCCGTCAGCTCTATCGACACCTGGGCCGAGCCGTCGCGTTGCGCTCCGTCCAGCGCGGCGTCCACCCCCTGCGGCGCGACGGCCCGCACCCGCTCGGCCAGGTCCTCGCCGTACGTCACCGGGACGGCGCCGAGGGCGCGCAGGTAGGCGTGGTTGCTCTCGCTCGCCGTACCGATCACGCGGATGCCGCGCGCCACCGCGAGCTGGACGGCGAGGGTACCGACGCCGCCCGCCGCAGCGTGCAACAGCAGCGTCTCGCCCGCCTTGAGACCCAGATAGGTGAAACACCGCACCGCCGTCTCCGCGGCCGACGGAACCGCAGCGGCCTCCAGCCAGCCGAGCGTCGGGGGGCGGCGGGCGAGCCGGTGGACCTCGGCGAGCGCGTACTCGGCGTAGGAGCCGGTGAGCGTGCAGCCGAAGACCTCGTCCCCGACCGCCAGTTCGTTCACATCAGGGCCGACGGCCTCGACGACGCCCGCGCCCTCGATGCCGGGCACGTGGGGCAGGGCGAGGTGGAAGAGGTCGGAGAGGCTCCCGTGGCGGAGCTTGTGGTCGAGCGGGTTGACCCCGGCCGTACGGACGGCGATCCGGACCTGTCCGGGGCCGGGAGCGGGCAGCTCGACGGTCCTCGGGGCGAGTACGTCGGCGGAGCCGTAGCGGTCGAAGGCGACGGACTTGGTGGCGAGCGTTCTCGGGGTCGTTTCCTGCGGCATGAAGGAGTCCTCCGGCGTCGTTCGTGGCTTCTTGCGCGGTTCGCGGTTACGCGGCGCAGCACCACTCTCGTCAGCCCGCCCCGCCCGCAGGACCGGCCGACCGGCCGGTTCCCAGCCCGTCGAACGGACAGGCGACCAGGCGCAACCCCGTCGTACGGTGAGCCGTGTGGAGCGACGCTGGACGACCCCCGAAGAGACGCTGGCCCACGCCGCGGAAGTGGTCGGAACGCCGCTGCCGCGCCTGCTGGAGCGCACCTCGCGCGCGCTGCGCGGACTCGTGCCGCACACCGTCGCCGCGCAGCTCAGCGAGACGTCCGCGTACGCACCCCGGCAGGCCGTCGGCAGCGACGGCGAGCTGGCCGGACGCATCACCGGCCGCGAACTCGGCGAGCTCTCCGTCCACGTACGGGTCGGCATCCCGTGGCAGGGCGAAGCGGTGCTCGGCGGGGCGGCACGGCCCGTCCTCGGCGTCGCCTCGGCACCCCGGGGCGCGGGCGGTGCGCTGCTGGCACTGACCGGTATCGGCGAGGCACCGGTGCCGGACGGCGTACGGGAGACGGTGCAGGGGGTCTGGGATCTGGTGACGGCGCACGCCTACCAGTTGAGCGCCGAGGCGTACTCCGAGTACGCCGCCGTCTCCCGCGCCGCCGCCGCTGCCCGCGCCCACAGCATCGACGAGATGACGGACGCGGTCACCACCTCGCTGTCCGGACTGCTGCGCGTCCTGCGGTCCGGCGCGCTCGACGACACCGCCGCACGCGGGGCCGCCACCGAACTGGCCGTCGAAGCGCTGAGCAGCCTGCGGACGATGCCGTACTGGAACCGGGAGCTGAGCGAGGAGAGCGCGGACGACGCGTTCCACCGGCTGACGCGGGAGCTGCGGCCTCTGCTACGGGACGGGAGACGCGGACGGAACGGGCCCGCCGGGCAGGCCGGGCGCGCCGCTCCGGTACGGCTCGGGCTGCGTCCGCCCGGCACCTCGCGCCATGTGCCGTCCGACACCGCGCACACCGCGCGCGCCGCCGTACGCGGTGCCGTGCTGGCCATGCTGGAGCAGGACGGTCTCGAACGGCTGCACATCGGCTGGTGGCTGGAAGACCACACGCTGCGCGCCGCCGTACGGGACGACGGTCCCGGGCACCTCGGCGCCGAGTCCGTCGCCGGACATCTGTCCGAGCGGGTCGCCGGTCTGGGCGGCACGCTGGAGCTGGACGCCGTGCCCGGCTGGGGGACGACGTTCACCGTCGTCCTGCCGTTGTGCGCCCCGGGCCGTCAGGGGGCGACGGGGCCCGCGTCGGAGGGGCTGAACGAACTGCATCCGCGTGAGCTGCACGTCCTCGAACAGCTCGCGCTCGGGCGCCGCAACCGGGAGATCGCGAGCGCGCTCGGGATCAGCGAGTCGACGGTGAAGTTCCACGTCTCCAACATCCTGAGCAAGCTGGGCGTGTCCACACGCGGGGAGGCGGCGGCGCTCACCCGCGCCTGGGCGCGGTAGGTCAGCGGCGGGCCCGTCGCACCGCTGTCGGCTTACCCGCCGTCGCGACTGCCCGTGGATTCGCCCACCCGCCCACCCGTTACCGCTCCCCGGGCGAGCTACCCTCGCTCGGTGCCTCTTCTCGGTCGGATACGCGGCGCCTCGCGGCGCACCCTGCTCGTGGTGGGCGGCGGCGTCCTTGTACTGGCGCTCGGCGCGGGGCTCGTTCCGCTGCTGGTCCAGGGCGACGCCGAGGCGTCGGCCTGCCGGGCGGCGCCCGCCTCCGCGCGGGCGCTGGCGCGCGACCCGCAGCGCGCTGCCGCGGCGCTCGATCCGGGCGCGGACGCCCGCACCACGGGGCCGCTCGAACGGCTCCTGCGTACCAAGGGTGCGCCGCTGTGCGGGAGCGCGGCGGGTACCGCGCTGGCCGGGCGCGCCGTCGTCGCCGCGACGACGGGCCGCACCTGGGAGCAGCGGGACGCGCCCGCGCGGGCGCACACGGAACGGGAGGCGCGGATCGCCCACGCCCTCATCGAGCTTCTGGGGCACGGCCGGACCTACGAGCCGGACTTCCCGCTCGCGCTGAGTCCCTACGTCGCCCGGACGCTCGCCGCCTACATCGAGGACACCGGCGGGCTCGCCCACGTGCCGGACTCCGACTGGTACCGCCCGACCGTGCGCGACGACCAGGCCGAGTACGAGGACCACAGCGGCAACTGGGCCACGCCCTACCCGCACGGCCGCGACATGCACGCCGTCTTCCCCGACACACTGCGGATGGAGAAGGTGGTGCGCAGGCTGGCCGCCTCCCCCCGGGCCTTCGCCACGCTCTACGACGCCGAGCGGGCCCGCTTCGCCTACTACCTGGAGCGGCTGACCGGCGACGCCCAGGAGCCCGGCGAGAAGGCCAAGAACGGTCTGATGTCCACCGAGATCGAGTTGGAGCGCTCCGCCAACTTCATCGCGACCCTCATGGTCGGCCGCAACGTCGGTCTGAAGGAGGGCTGGATCTCCTCACGCGCCGCGTTCGAGCGCGCCGTGCTGCGGCACACCCGGGGCACCTACGCGGCGGCCGGCCACCAGGTGCGTACCCGCCCCGCCTCGGCCACGCTCGCCGACCGGCGGCCGGACGCCTCGGCGGGCAGCGGAAAGCGGGCCGCCGCACGGCTGATGGACGGCAGGGTGCAGCTGTTCGCCACCTTCGACCGCTGGGCCCGCGAGCGGCACATCCCCGAGGGCAGCGCCGAACGGCTCCGCGTGGAGATCGACTCCCGCTACGTCCTGGCGCTGACCCAGTTCTAGGGCCACGGCTCGTCCAGGGCCACGGCTCGTCCAGGGCCACGGCTCGTCCAGGACTACGGCTTGCGGCCGACGCCCCCGTACAGCGGCACCTCCTGGCGGGTCTCCAGCGAGGGCGCCTCGGGGCGCCACTGGGGGCAGGAGACGACGCCGGGCTCGATCACGTCCAGGCCGTCGAGGAAGGCGGCCACCTGCTCCGGGCTGCGGGGCTGGTACGGGACGGAGCCGCCGCGGTTGTAGCCCTCCAGGGCCTTCACGTACAGGGGGTCGGTGTTCGTGCCGTCCCGCACCGCCAGATAGCTGCCCGAGGGCAGGTCGCTCATCAGGCGCCGCACGATCGCGCGGGCCTCCTCGTAGTCGGGGACATGCGCCAGGATCCCCATCAGCATGACCGCGACCGGCCGGTCCAGGTCCAGGGTCGCGGCTGCGGCCTGAAGGATCTTCTCCGGCTGCCGCACATCGGCGTCGACGTACCGGGTGGCGCCCTCCGGAGTGCTGGTGAGCAGGGCGTTCGCATGCGCGAGCACCAGGGGATCGTTGTCGACGTAGACGATGTGCGCCTCGGGGGCGACCCGCTGGGCGACCTCGTGGGTGTTGTCCACGGTCGGCAGGCCCGTACCGATGTCCAGGAACTGGCGGATGCCGGCCTCCCCGGCCAGATACCGCACGGTGCGCCCGATGAAGTGCCGTCCCACCCGCGCGAGGGTGGTCATGTCCGGGAAGACCTCCCGGACCCTCTCGCCCGCCTGCCGGTCGGCCGCGTAGTGGTCCTTGCCGCCGGTCCAGTAGTCCCAGATCCGTGCAGAATGCGCCACCGTGGTGTCGATCCCGTCCACGGGCTCCGGCCTGTCGGGCCCATCGGTCATCGTGCTCTCCCCTGACTCGCTCAGCTACCGCTCCCCACAACCTAGGCTCTTTCTCCATCTGGCGGGCCACGGACCCGGATTGAGCGTCGCCGGCGACGAGTCGCCGTGGCCGTACGGGAGTTCACCCTCCCGCCGTTCCGGGAGGGAGTCCGGTTAGGCTTCATCTCGTGCAGATACGTTCATCTGCCTTGATATATCGATGAATTGTGGCCAGAAGCGGAGGAAGTGTGACGCACAGCAATGAGGAGGTGGCCCGCCTCTACGAGTCCAGCGGATCCGGGCTGTCCGGGCTGCGGACCGACGAGGCCCACTCGGCGCGTATGTACGACTTCCTCCTCGGCGGCAAGGACAACTACCCCCCGGACCAGGAGGCGGCCGACGCGGCGATGACCGCGTTCCCGACGCTGCGCATCGCGGCCCGCGAGAACCGTGCCTTCCTCGGCCGCGCCGTGCGCCACGTGGTCGAGGAGACCGGCATCCGCCAGTTCCTCGACATCGGATCCGGCCTGCCGACCGCCCAGAACGTTCACCAGGTCGCCCAGCACCACGACCCCCAGTCGCGCGTCGTGTACGTCGACAACGACCCCATCGTCCTGGCCCACGGGCACGCGCTGCTGTCCGCCGACGAGCGGACGACCGTCATCCAGGCCGACATCCGCGACCCCCGCTCGATCATCGAGCGCAAGGAGACGCGGGCGCTGATCGACTTCACCGAGCCGGTGGCCGTGCTCGCGGTGGCGATCCTGCACTTCATCTCGGACGAGGAAGAGCCGGGCGCGATCGTCGCGCGGATACGCGAGGCCCTGGCACCCGGCAGCGTGATCATCCTCTCGCACGCGACGGCCGAGATCTCCCCCGAGACCGCACTCGGCGTCCAGACCGCCTACCGGGCGCAGGGCGTACCGCTCACCCTGCGCGACCGCGCGGCCTTCGCGGAGCTGTTCGCGGGCTTCGAGCTCGTCGAGCCGGGCATCCAGGTCGTCTCCGACTGGCGCGCGACCGACCCGGAATCCGACCGCCCGTCGCACGCGGAGGTCTCCTGGTACGGCGGCGTGGGCCGCCTGCGATAGGGCGTGTCCGGCGGATCAGGCATGCCCGCCACCGGGGCACCCCAAGGGGCGCGGGGAACTGCGCGCCCCAGCCCGGAAGGCACCCGCACCCTGCAAAACGCAGCCAAAGGGCAGCCCCCGCTCAGCCACCAGGCAAGAGGGCAGCGCGAAGACCCGCCGGAAAGGCCGTAGCTCCCGCCAGGGACCCAGCGCACAGTCAGGGCACGCCCCGGCATCCGTCAGCGCGGCGCCGGCGGCAGCCGCAGGCCGTGGCAGCCGCGTTCGCGGGCCTGGGACTTGGCGAACGAGGCGAGCATCGCGCGCATCTCGCCCTTGCCGAGCCGGCCGCGGCTCACCGACGCCTCGCCGGTGTCCTCGGCGGCCCCCTCGTCCTCGTCGGGGCGCCGGACCGCGAGCTGGAAGCCGGCGGCCTGCCCGTCGCACTCGGCCGTCGCCCAGCCGCCTTCGCCGGTGAGCCACGGCCGGACCTTCTCCTTCTCACGGTCGCCACCGGCCCCGCCCTGCCGGGCCTGGTACAGCATCATCCGGCGCGACCAGTCGCCGTACCACACGTCCAGCTCCAGCACCGCGCCATGCGGCTCGCCGTTCCTGTCGAGCCCCTTGGGCCGCACGGTGCAGCTCGCCATCGGGCCACGGCCGTCCGGCGTACGGATGTCGGCGACCCAGCCGCTGCCCCGCAGCGGGCTCTTGGCCAGCGCCGCGCACGAGGTGCCCCCGGCCCTCGCCGGATCCACGGTCTTCGCCGCGACGCCCTCCGCCGGAACGCGCAGCGGCTTCGCGTGGCAACCCAGCTTCTGCGACGCCTTGTTGGCGAGCGCGGCGCCCACGCGCAGCACCTGCCGCGGCTTCGACAGGTGGCCCGCGTAGACGTCCACCAGGAGCTGGGCGCGGTGCCCGGCCGCGTCCTTACCCCGCCCGGGGCAGTCGGGCATGAGGATGATCCCGGACAGCTTGCCCTCGAAGCCCGGCAGCCCGCCGGGCAGCGCGGCGCGCGGACGTCCGCCGTCGTCGGTGAACTGCCGCGCCAGCTCACGGTCGATGTCGTCGCGGCTGCTGTAGACCTCCGCCTCGACGACCCGTTCGCCCTCCTCGTTCTCCACCTCGCAGGTGTAGCGCCCCAGTTGGGTGTCCAGCTCGGCGCTCTCCTCGGCGAGGTGCGCGCCGGACTCTCCGGTGGTGGCGCGGAGGGTGTCCATCGAGCCGTCGGGTATCGCCCCGTCGCAGGCGCCGGACTCGATGTACATGTCCTTCAGCGAGGGCTTGGCGATCACCCCCGCGACGCCGAGAACGAGCACGCCGACGAGGCTCCACACGACGGTCTTCCTGCGGCGCCGCCGCCGTTCGTCCTGCTGCCGGAGGGCGGCCCAGCGCTCCTGGTCCTCCTTCGAGTGCTCAAGGAGGCCCCGCTTCTTCGGCTCTCCCCCTCCGTCCGGCACTTCAGACTCATCCGACACCCCGGCACCGTATCCCAGCTCGCACACACGTGTGCCGCCGCTCCCGAAGGGGGGAACGACGGCACAGGCGGGGGTACCGCGCTCAGGATGCGGGAGTCACTCCCACTCGATGGTCCCCGGGGGCTTGCTGGTGACGTCGAGCGTGACGCGGTTGATCTCGGAGACCTCGTTGGTGATCCGCGTCGAGATGCGGGCCAGCACGTCGTACGGCAGCCGCGACCAGTCGGCGGTCATCGCGTCCTCGGAGGAGACCGGACGCAGCACCACCGGATGCCCGTAGGTGCGCGCGTCGCCCTGGACGCCCACGCTGCGCACGTCCGCGAGCAGCACCACGGGGCACTGCCAGATGTCCCGGTCGAGCCCGGCCGCCGTCAGCTCCTCGCGGGCGATGGCGTCCGCCTCGCGCAGCAGGTCGAGCCGCTCGCGGGTGACCTCGCCGACGATGCGGATGCCCAGGCCAGGGCCTGGGAAGGGCTGGCGCTGGACGATCTCGTCCGGCAGGCCCAGCTCCTGGCCGACCATCCGGACCTCGTCCTTGAACAGCTTGCGCAGCGGCTCGATCAGCTCGAACTCGATGTCCTCGGGCAGGCCGCCCACGTTGTGGTGCGACTTGATGTTGGCGGCGCCCGTGCCGCCCCCGGACTCGACCACGTCCGGGTAGAGCGTGCCCTGCACCAGGAAGGCGACCGGCTCGTCGCTGGGCGCCTCGGCGATGATCTCGGCCTGGGCCGCCTCGAAGACCCGGATGAACTCCCGGCCGATGATCTTCCGCTTCTCCTCCGGGTCGGAGACCCCGGCCAGCGCGCTCAAGAAGCGCCCGGAGGCGTCGACGACCTTGAGCTTGGCGCCCGTGGCCGCGACGAAGTCCTTCTCGACCTGCTCGGTCTCGCCCTGGCGCATCAGCCCGTGGTCGACGTACACGCAGGTCAGCTGCGGCCCGATCGCCCGCTGCACCAGCGCACCGGCGACGGCCGAGTCCACCCCGCCGGACAGCGCGCAGATGGCGCGCCTGCTGCCGACCTGTGCGCGGACGGCCTCGACCTGCTCGTCGACGATGCTCGCCGTCGTCCACGACGGGGTCAGCCCGGCGCCCCGGTAGAGGAAGTGCTCAAGCTCCTGCTGCCCGAATGTGGAGTGCATCACCTCGGGGTGGTGCTGGACCCCGTACAGCTTGCGCTCGTCGTTCTCGAACGCGGCCACCGGCACCATGGAGCTGGACGCGGTGACGGTGAAGCCCTCCGGCGCCGCCGAGCAGGCGTCGCCGTGCGACATCCACACCTGCTGCTCGGTGGGCGTCCCCTCGAAGAGGGTGGAGGACGGCTTGGAGACCGTCAGATCCGTGCGGCCGTACTCCCGGCTGCCGGTGTTGTCGACGGTGCCGCCGAGCGTGGTCGCCATCAGCTGGAAGCCGTAGCAGATGCCCAGGACCGGGACCCCGGCCTCGAAGATCGCGCGGTCGATGGAGGGCGCCCCTTCCGCGTACACGGAGGAGGGGCCGCCGGACAGGATGATCGCCTTGGGGTCCTTGGCGAGCATCTCGGAGGCCGGCATGGTCGAGGGCACGATCTCGCTGTAAACCCGCGCCTCACGCACCCGGCGCGCGATGAGCTGGGCATACTGCGCGCCGAAGTCGACGACGAGGACGGTGTCCGGAGCGGAGTCGGACGGGGAGGAAGCCACGGAGCTGCCTTTCGGCGGTGAAGCGGGGATCTGGCACCGATGATAACGGTGCCAGACCTGGTCCCCGTCCCCTTCCGTCCCGCCGCGACGGCGAGACGCCCCACGCACGTCACCGGCGGTGCCGAACCGGTGCCACACCGGAGCGGCACCGCCGGACACCGGCATCGTGGCCGAGCGCCGTCGCGGCGGAAGGGGGAGCCCCATCGCGGCCGAGCGCCGTCGCGGCGGGACCAAGGGGAGGAGCCCCCATCGTGGGTGAAAGAGGGGCGGAAAGGTGGGTGGGTGCCATGGGGCATACTGGGGGGCATGTTCGCGCAGACTCGATTCTGGTTTACCTATGGCACCGGCCCGGCCGGCAGCCATGGTCGTTCTGTGTGAACCGCTGACACACGACTTACCAGGCGCCCCGGGCCGATCAAGGCCCGGGGCGCCGGTATGTTCGCTCCTGGGCCGCAGCGGCACGTGGGCTCCCGATCCCAAGGAGCAGCCCGATGACCAGCACCGCACCCCTCAGCGAGCACCCCACGGCTCAGGTCGACGCCGAAGGCGTCATCGCCGCCGAACGTGCCCGGATCGACGCGCTCGATACCCGCATCATCGCGCTCGTCCGGGACCGGATGGAGGTCTCCGAACACATCCAGCGGGTGCGCCTCGCGTCCGGCGGCAGGCGGGTCCATCTGGCCCGCGAGATGGAGATCCTCGACCACTACAGCACCGAGCTGGGCCGCCCCGGCCGCGATCTGGCGATGACACTGCTCGGGCTGTGCCGGGGCAGGTAAGGGCAAGGACGCGGGGGGGCGCTCCTCACCCGTACGGCGCGTGACCGCCCCGGAGGGGCTTCGTTGGACGGGGTGTCCCTGATGTCCGCCGGGCGCTCGGCGGGGAATGGGGCGGCGTCACCGGAGCGATGAGACGCCCGGCCTCCCCGGGAGGGGAGCCGGAAGCGTCGTGGGACCTCGCTCCGGTGCTGTGACCGGACAGCAGGGGACAGCAGCCCGGTCACGACAGCGGCCGGTCCCGGGGACGCTCTGGGCCGGCCGCTCCGCGGACTCCCGGCGAACTCCCCTGCGTAGCGGGAAGACCGCAGGCTGGCGACCGTCCAACCGAAGAGTGAGACGGTCCGGCCGACTCCGTCGAAACGGTTGCGCGGCACGAGCCGCATCCACCACGATGCTGAGAGCAAACCCCCCGCCGTGCACCAAAGTTGGTAGGGCAGGGCAGGGGGCTGCCATTGGTCGAACCCCCCGGCGGCGCTACCCCCCGGCGCCGCCCTCCTCAGCACCGGCGCTGCCCTGACGCCGGTGCTGACCGCCAAGGGCCCCGAGGCTGCCGCCACCCACCCGGCCGGCGCCCCGGGGCCCTTCGCCGTGTACAGCCTCGATCAGGACTCGCCGGACGGGCCCTGCCTGGAGGTGTACTGGAGGCGCGGCGGGGGCTCGGTCGTCTCGTCCCAGGCGCGGCGCTCGGCGTGGTGGAGCCAGTTCAGATACCACTCCGCGAACGTCACGGGCCCCGTGCTGCCGATCAGTTCGACCGGCACCACCCCTTCGCCGACGGCCCGTACGTCGTCCCACACGGTGCCGCGGTGGGGGCCCGTGATCACGAGGAGGTAGTAGTAGGCGCAGCCGCGGTCGCTGATGCAGAGGGTGCCCTCGTCCATCGCCTCCTCCAGCTCATCGCGGCGTTGGTCCCAGGCGGTGTACGCGGCGATGGCGGCGTCGTCGTACGGGTTCTCGGGCCGCCGGGGCTCCGCGCACTCGTGCGCCTCGGATTCGGCCAGGAGCTCGGGGCGGAAGGGCAGCGCGCAGTGGCCGGTGCCGGGCGGGTCGTCGGGCCCCGGCGGCTTCATCGGGAACAGGCCGTAGCCGGGACCCGCGCCGCCCGCGCCCACTTCCATGAGGAACGTGCGGTATTCCTCGGGGAGTTCGGTTCCGAGCCGCCGCTCCACCGCCCGCACCTGCTCCTCGGTGAGGGCGGGCCGCAGCTCGAAGTTGTGGCCGCTGACGGGAGAGTCGGACCCGAACACCACCCACCCGCGCGGCGCCTCCCGCAACGCGAGCACCCGCTCCCGTATCCCCGTCCAGGCTCCATCCACCACCGGCTCCTCCCCGAAGGTCCGTACGGCGATCACCGTACGCAGCCGCCAACTACTCCTGTGGGGCGGGGACCTCGGGCACGGGGAGGAGGGGGAGGCGGAGGGCGCCGAAGGCCTCTTCCGGGACGGCGGGGCGCTCGGGGGGCACCGGGGTCAGGCGCGCGTAGGGGGCTTTCTGGGTGGGGCGGGGGTCCTGGTCGCCCCTGTTGGGCCAGAAGGACATGGCGCGTTCGGCCTGGGCCGTGATGGTGAGGGAGGGGTTCACGCCGAGGTTGGCGGAGACGGCCGAGCCGTCGACGACGGAGATGCCGGGGTGGCCCCAGAGCCGGTGGTAGGGGTCGATGACGCCGCTTTCGGCGCTGTCGCCGATGGGGCAGCCGCCCAGGAAGTGCGCCGTGAGGGGGGTGCCCATCAGCTCGCCCACGTTGGTGCCGGGGAAGCCGTTGATCTCTTCGGCCAGCACCCTGGCGGCCTCGGCGCCCTCGGGGATGTGCACGGGGTTGGGTGCACCATGTCCCTGACGCGCCGTCAGGAGACCTTTGCCCAGGCCCTTGTCCTTGCGGTAGGTGGTGAGCGAGTTGTCGTGTGTCTGCATGACCAGGCCGATGATGACCCGCTCCGACCACTTGCGGGCCGAGAGGGAGCGCGCGAAGAGCGCGGGGTGGCGCAGGCACGTCACGAGGTAGGCCAGCACGCCGGGGAGCTTCGTCTGGATGCCGCGCGGGACCTGGAGCGTGGTGAGCGCGCTCATCGAGTTGGAGCCCTTGCCGTAGCGGACGGGCTCGATGTGCGTGGTGGCGTCGGGGTGGACGGACGAGGTGATGGCCACGCCCTTGGTGAAGTCCAGGTCCGCCTGCTTGCCCCACTTCTTGCGGTAGCGGCCCGGCACGGTCTGCGCGCCCACCAGGGCCTCGGAGTTGGTGCGGGTGAGCTCGCCGAGGCGCCGCGAGAGACGGGGCAGCGTGCCCTCGTCCCGTACGCGGTGCAGCAGGGTCTGGGTGCCGTACGTGCCCGCCGCCAGGACGACATGGCGGGCGCGCAGGATCTTCGGGCGGGCGCCGCGCCGCTTGTCGGTGCGAACGACCGCGACCTCGTATCCCCCGGCATCCGGTGCGCCGGCGAAACTCGCGGCATCCGGTGCGTTCGCGGAATTCGCAGCATCCGGAGCGTCGGCCGCGCTCCCAGCATCCGGAGCGTCGGCCGCCTGCGTGGCATCCGGTGCGGTCGGCGCGCCGTGCGTACCCGCCGCGCGCTCGCGGATGCCGACGACCGTGGTCAGGGCGCGTATCTCGGCTCCGGCCCGTTCCGCGAGGTAGAGGTAGTTCTCGTTGAGGGTGTTCTTCGCGCCCCGGCGGCAGCCGGTCATGCACTCCCCGCACTCCACACACGCCCGCCGCTGCGGCCCCGCACCGCCGAAGTACGGATCCGGCACCGTCTCCCCGGCGCCCGCCCGCGCGCCGCCCCCGTCCGCGTCCTGGCCGTCGCCGAAGAAGACCCCCACCGGCGCCGGATGGAAACTGTCCCCGTACCCCATCCGTTCGGCCGCCGCCTTCAGATGCACGTCCGAAGGCGTCATCGTCGGGTTCAGCCGCACCCCCAGCATCCGCCGCGCCTGGTCGTAGAAGGGCGCCAGCTCCGACTGCCAGTCGGTGATGTGCCCCCACTGCCGGTCCTCGAAGAACGGACGCGGCGGCACATACAGCGTGTTCGCGTAGTTCAGCGAACCCCCGCCCACCCCCGCGCCCGCCAGGATCATGACATTCGCCAGCAGGTGGATCCGCTGAATCCCGTACAGACCCAGCGACGGCGCCCACAGGAAGTTCTTCAGGTCCCAGGAGTTCTTCGGCAGCTCCTCACGCGTGAAGCGCCGCCCCGCCTCCAGCACACAGACCCGATAGCCCTTCTCCGACAGCCGCAGCGCCGAGACCGCGCCGCCGAAGCCCGACCCCACCACCAGCACGTCATAGTCGAAAGGGTCGTCGGAACCTGAATCCGCCTGCTTCCGGGCAGGGTTGGGCAGGGACATGGCGACCTCCGGTTCGGCGTTGAACAGTGCGGAAGTTGAACAGTGCGGAAGAAGTGCGGTGTCGGGGCAGCGCGCCGGGCCCGCGCGCTCAGCGCAGACGCAGCGTCTTGAGTGCCTTGAGGGAGCGGGACATGAAGGCGGCGTACTTCTCGTCGTCCATCCCCAGCGACGGCGCCATGGGCAGCACCCGCTGGTGGGCGACGGTCTGCGGCTCGGTGTACTTCAAGATGCCCTCGGAGCCGTGCCGACGGCCCAGGCCCGAGTCCCCCATGCCGCCCATCGGGGCCTGCGCGCTGCCGTAGGCGGAGGCGTAGCCCTCGTTGATGTTGACCGTGCCGGTGCGCAGCCGGGCCGCGACCTCCCGCGCCTGCCTGCCGTTGGTGCCCCACACGCTGGAGTTGAGGCCGTAGGGCGAGGCGTTGGCCAGCTCGACCGCCTCGTCCACGTCCGAGAAGCGGTAGACGGACACGACCGGCCCGAAGGTCTCCTCGCCGCAGACGGCCATCGGCGTCTCTACGCCCTCCAGCACGGTGGGCTCGTAGAAGAGCGGCCCGATGTCCGGGCGCGGACAGCCGCCGGTGAGCACCGTGGCGCCCTTGGCGACGGCGTCCTCGACATGCCGGGTGACGGTGTCCAGCTGGCGCTGGGAGACCAGCGAGCCCATGTCGGCGCCGTAGGCGAGCGAGGCGCCCAGCCGCATGGCGCGGGTACGGGCCACGAAGCGCTCCAGGAAGGCGTCGGCCACCGACTCGTGAACGTAGAGCCGCTCGATGGAGATGCACAGCTGCCCGGCGGAGGAGAAGGCCCCGCGTACGGCGCCCGCCGCCGCCTTGTCGAGGTCGGCGTCCGGGAGGACGAGCATCGCGTTCTTGCCGCCCAGCTCCAGCGAGCACCCCACCAGCCGGGCGGCGGCACGCTGGGCGACCTCGCGGCCGGTGCGGGTGGAGCCGGTGAAGGAGACGTAGTCGCCCCGGTCGGCCACCTCGGGGCCGACCACGGGACCGTCGCCGAGGACGACCTGCCACACGTTCTCGGGCAGCCCCGCCTCGACCATCAGCCGCCGGGCCCACAGCGCGGTCAGCGCCGTCTCGGTGTCCGGCTTCATCACCACCGCGTTGCCGGCGACGAAGGCGGGCAGCGCGTCTCCCACCGACAGCTCGAACGGGTAGTTCCAGGGCGCGATCTGCCCGACGACGCCGCGCGGGTGGCGCAGCTCGATGACCTTGGTCAGCACCGGGATGGCGCCCGTGTGGCGCTTGGGGCGCAGATACGAGGCGGCCTTGCGGCCGTAGTGGCGGGCGGCGACGGCGACCGCCTGCACCTCCTCGTGGGCGTGGAGGCGGGCCTTGCCGGTCTCCAGCTGGATGAGGTCGAGGACCTCCGACTGGCGGCTGAGCACCAGGTCGTGGAAGCGCAGCAGCACGGCAGCCCGCTGACGGACGGGGGTGGCGGCCCAGGCACGCTGGGCGGCGCGCGCCGTCTCGAAGGCCGACGCGACATCCTCCGGTGCGGACTCGGGCAGCTCGGCCAGCACCTCCCCGGTGAAGGGGGTGTGGCTGCTGGTCTTGCCGCTTCCCGTGACGCCCCGGGAGAGCGAGGCGACGAGGGACGGGGTGACCACGTCCGCCGCCGTGCGTACCCCCGAGGGCGCGGGGGCGACGGGGTTGCCGGAGGGGCGGCGGGTGCGGCCCGTCTCGTGCGTGGTGGCGGAGTCCGCCTCCTGCCCGGTGGCAGGGCCCGTCTCCGGGGCGGTGGCGGGGCCGGTGCTGTCCTGCGAGTCCGTCATGCGACCGAGAGTACGACTCCGGGCGCGGGCCCGCATACCCAGCGGTAACCCCTTTTCACGGAATCTGCCAGCAATCACTGGCAGAGCCGCGCCGCCCCCCTCCGGGACCCCCGACGCCCGTCAGAGGTCGTTGATCTTGAGGGACTTCGCCGCTTCATGACGATTCACGGCTGGCCGTCCTCCACGACGACATCGTGGATCGTGACGACCGAGGGGTGGTCGATCCGCGCCGCCGTACGTGCCTCGCGGCGCATCCGCGCGTACACCGTCTGGCGCTCGCGGTCCGACAGCGTGTCCGGCAGCCGGGGCTCCTTGACGGCGACATCGCGGTCGACGACCTCGTCGTGCGCCCGCCAGACCGTGCCCATTCCCCCGTGCCCCAGCCGGGAGGTGAGGCGGTACCGGCCGCCGATCAGGCGCCCGCTGCCGGGCTCGGCACCGGGTCGGGCGGGGGGCGCGGGCGGAGGCTGAGCCGATTCCCGCGTGGGCTCGTAGGCGCGGGGAGCGGGCTGGGGCGGAACTCCTTCGCGCGCTTCCCCGGGCGGCTGGAGCCCGTAGCTCGTCTGCTCGTCCAAGCTGTCCCCCTCGTTCGTCATGAACACAGCATTACCCCGCGGTGGTGCCGGAGCCACCGCGTTCACTGACCTGTGACGCGGTCGCGACGGCCTCAACAAGCGGGCTTCAGCGGGGCGTCAGCGGGACTGAACGCGCCTCGGCGGGCAGGCGTCAACGGTCCTCGACGGGCAGGCGTCAGCGGGTCGGGGCACGCTCGAAAGTCTTCAGCGCCTTGTCGAAATAGCGCTTGCCCGCTGCCGTTTCCGGCAGCGGCGAGGAGACCCACACGTCGTACAGCTTCCCGGCCTCGTCCCAGCTCTGGTCGTAGGTGTGCCGGGAGCCGCCGTCCGAAGCCGCGCCGTTCCAGGTGAACTCCCAGCGCGCGCCCGGGAATCGTCCGTGCGCGCGTGCGCCGACCGCCGCGTCCCGGTAGCCGGGATAGCGCGCGGGCGCCTCCTGGTGCGCCTCGCGCATCACGCCGAGCGCGCCGCCCGCCTCCTGGTCCTGGATGTGCACGCCGATACGGAACCGTTTGCCGGGCGAGTAGTAGAAGACGCGCGGCGGCTCCAGGGAGCGGGTGAACCCCTTCGGCACGGTCATCCGGAAGCCCAGTGGATCCTCCACCGTCCGGTAGCCCGCCGGGGCACCCGGAACGGTGCGCTCCGCGTCGCCCGCGCCCTCGGGCAGCCCGGACGGGGCGGGCTTCTTCGAGCCCTCCTCGTCGTTGTCCGCCTCGGGCCCGGGGCCCGGCTTCCGGGATCCGGGGCCGCTCCGCTCCCCGCCTTGCTGCCGGGGCCCGCCGCGCTTCTCGCCGGCGTCGGCCGCGGCGCCGCTGTCGCGCGAGGAGAGCACCACTCCGCCCGCCACTCCCCCGCCCGCGAGAGCCGCGACGAGCAGGGCCGCGACGAGCACCGACCGGCTGCCGCCGCGCGGAGTCCCCGGCGGGAGTGAGGCGGCCTCCGCCGGGGCGTCGTCGGCCGGGAAGTCCCCGGCGGACGGTGCGGCGTGGGGGACCGAGGGGGCGGTCGGCGGGTGCGGGACCGACGGACCCGCAGCGGCTGCCCCGGACTTCCGGGCCGACGACGGCCCGGCCCCGCCCGCACGGCCGACCGGCCCCTTCGGCTCCCCGCCGACCGGCTCCCGCCACTCCTCGCCGGCCGGCTCCTGCCGCTCGCCATCGGCCGGCTCCTTCGGCTCAGCGCTGCCCGGGGGCGCCTGCGGCATCACCCCGTCCTCGGCGTAGGCCCGCAGCAGCGCCTCCGCGTCGTCGGCGTCCATCCGGCGCTCCGGGCTGCGCTCCAACAGCCCGAGGATCACCGGGCGCAGCCCGTCCGCGCTCGGCGGGAGCCGGATCTCGCCCAGCGCGACCGCGTGCACCACGCTGGTCGCCGACTCGCGGTGGAAGGGCGTCTTCCCCTCGACCGCCGCGCACAGCAGCACCCCCAGCGACCACAGGTCGCAGGCGGGTCCGGTGCGCTCCTCGGCCAGCCGCTCCGGGGCCATGTACTCGGGCGAGCCGAACAGGCTGCCCGTATCGCTGATCGTCGTCAGGCCCGCGACCCGCGCGATGCCGAAGTCGGTCAGCACGACCCGTCCGGAGCCGTCCTCCAGCAGGACGTTGGCCGGTTTGATGTCGCGGTGCAGGATGCCCACGCGGTGCGCGGCCCGCAGCGCGCCGAGCAGCGCCAGCCCGATACGCGCCGCCTCCTGCGGCGTCACCGGGCCCTCGGCGGCGATCAGCTCGGCGAGGGAGCGCCCTTCGACCAGCTCCATCACTATCCACGGGCGCTCGTCCTGCTCCACCACGTCGTGCAGCACCAGGATGTTGGGGTGTCCGACCTGCGCCACGGTGCGGGCCTCGCGGAGCGTGCGCTCGCGCAGCCTGCGGGTCTCCTCGGGAGAGTGCCCGTCCTCAAGATGGAGCTCCTTGACGGCCACGTGCCGCCCCAACAGCTCGTCGTGGGCCCGCCATACGGTGCCCATGCCGCCCCGGCCCAGCCGTTCCCCGATCCGGTAGCGCCCCGCGATCACCCCGTCCATCCCCACATGATGCCCCGCCTCCGCGCCGCCCGGGCGCCGCAGCCCTGAATCCGCGCACGGGGTGGTGTGCCGCCCTGGGGTGGTGCGCCGCCCTGCGGCGTCGGGAGCGGACGACCACGTCCGGTCCGGCCCGGTGCGCTTCGGGTGCGCCCCGAAGGGGCGCGGGGAACTGCGCGACCGGCCACGACCCACCCGCAGCCGCTGCGCGTCCACAGCGGCACTTCCTGCGGAGCGCTCAGCGCCGGGTGACGCGGTAGGTGTCGGCGACCGCCTCGAAGTGACGGTCGATCTCCTTCTTGTGGCTCTCGGAGCCGATGACGAGCAGTACGTGATAGCGCCCGTCGAGGATCATCGCGCGGTTGCGTGCGTACACCTTCCGGCCGCCTTGCTCACGCCACTTGAAGGTGCCCTCGGCCATCGCCGTGCTGCCCACGTCGATGCGCCGCAGGCCGCCCGTGCTCGCCCAGTCCGCGGCGCGGTAGGCGGCCAGCTCGGGCTCGTGCTCGCTCTGGTACGCCATGGGGTCCTTGCCGTACTTCTTCGTGGTGTCGCGGCCGTGCGCGAGGACCATCTCGACCTCGCCGCCGTTGTAGCGCACCTGGCCGCGCGCGTTGGCCGAGCGCCGGTCCCACTTCTGCGGCACGGCGATCTCGAACCCGGCGGGGTCGCGGCTCGTCTTGTACCCCTTGGGGGCCTTCGATGGCGTCGTCCCCGGGGACTTCTCCGCGCCCTTGGAGCCGCCGGATCCCTTGGGGTCCTTCCCGTCCTTCGACTCCGGGTCCTTGGCGTCCTTGGCGTCCTTGCCGTCCTTGCCGTCCTTGGACTCCTCGGACTTCCCGCCGGGCGAGGTGCCACCCTCCTCGGGCACGACGACGGAGCCCTTCTGCTCGCCGCCGCCCTTCTCCTGCCCGGGCATGAACAGCATTACGAACAGCACGGCCGCCGTCAGCCCCAGCAGCACCAGTCCGAGGATCAGCCGTCCCAGCCGCTGTGGGCCGGCGCTCTCGTTCTCCGCCGAACGGGCCCTCTTGTGCCGCTGCTTGCGCCCCCGCTCCGGCCGGGAGCCCGACTCCAGCATCTCCGGCTCGCCGCGTGAGCGGGAACCGCGCTCGGGCGCGGGGGGCTCTTCCCGCTCGCGCCCGTGCCCGCGTTGCCGCTCGCGCCGGGGCGGGGCCCCATCGGCGAACCGCCTGTCGCGGCGGCGTCTGCGCACCAGCTCGCCGCGCCGCCGCACGATCGGCAGCCGTCTGGGGTCGGACGGCTCACCGGGCTCCAGCGACGGGGGCGCCGTCACGGTGCGCAGGCCCACCTCCGGCTCGGGCGCCGAGCGGATCAGCGACCGCAGCCAGCCCCGCAGCTCCTCGAAGTCCGGCCGCTCGGTGGGGTCCTGACGCATCAGCGACTCGACCACCGGACGCAGCGGACCGCAGTCCTCCGCGAACGCGGGCGGCTCCGCGCACACCATCTGCACCAGCTCCGCCGCGCTGTCCTCCGGGTAGGGCGCGTGGCCCTGTACGCAGCGGAAGAGCAGGGCGCCCAGCGCCCACAGGTCGGCGGCGGGGCCGACGGGCGGCGCCAGCCGCCAGTTCTCGTAGACGGGCCCGGCCTGCTCGGGCGCCCAGCGCTCGGTGACGGGACCGACGACGGTCATACGCGCGTGCCGGGCACGCTCGGCCGCCAGTGCGGTCGCCGGCCCCCGATAGCGCCCCTCGCCCGCCTCCTCAAGACCCCAGGGCCGCTCCCCGTCACCGGGCTCCACGAAGGGGCCGGACTCCACGAAGGCACCGGGCTCCGCGAAGGCACCCGGCTCCGCGAAGGCGTGGGGGCTCGCCGGGCCCTCGTCCTCGGCGCCGCCCTCGTACGGGGCGCCGCTCTCGTACGCGCCCCCGGGAGGCGGCTCGAAGATGCGCAGCCCCTCGTTCCCGCCAGTGTCCGGCTCCCCGCTCTGCTCCCCGCCCTGCTCCTGGCTCCGATCCGCCCCCTGCTCCCCGCCGGCCTCGACCGCGCGGGTGTGCCAGGACGCCGGAACGCTGCGGCTGCCGCCGGGGCGCACGCCGGGGAGCGAGGTCGGGCCGCTCTCCGGACCGGTCTGGCGCTGCCCGTACGGGCCCGTGGCGCGGGGGCCGTAGATCTCCTCCCGCGCGCTCCGGCGGGTGCCGCCCGTGCCCTCGCTCCCCAGCGTGCCGGGCCGCACCTCGTCCTCGTCGGAGGGCAGCCAGCGCACGTCGTCATCGAGCGCCCCGCCCTGCCGCGCGCCCTGCTCCGGGACAGGGCCGTCGCTTCCGTCTCCGCTTCGGCTCCCGCTTCCCGAGGAGGTGGACCACCAGTCGGTGACGGGCTCCTGGCCGCCTTCGGCGCCGGGGCGCCGCCCGCTCTCCCGCGCCCCGCTCTCCCGGAACTCCGCTGCCGCGCGCTGCGCCCCGGCGCGGTACGCCGCGATGGCGCCGCGCCGCGCGGCTCGCGCGGAGACCTCGTCGGGAGCGCCCGGAGCGGTGCCCTCGACGGCGGTCCCGTAGCCGTGGGCGACCGGCGGCCGTGACCCCTGCGGGGCGGAACCGGCGGAACCGCCGGGCCCCTGGGGCCCGTTCGGCTCCCGGCCTCGCTCGTCGGCCTGCGACGCCTCCCCCCGCGGCTCGACGCCCTCGAAGCCGAAGATGCCCCTGCTGCGCGCGTCGCCGCGCGCGGACCCGTACCCGCGCCCTGGACCGGCGCCGGAACCGCCGCCGCCCGGCCCGCCCTCGCGTGCGAGGAAGCCGTCGGGCAGCGCCTGTCCCGTCCACGTCGCGGGCCCGGCACGCCCCGTGGGTCCCGTCCCTCGCGCGGCGGGGCCGCCGCCCCTCGCGGGCGGGACGCCGTCACCCGTACGAGGAGCGCCGGCGTCCTGGCCGCGGGACGGGTCGAGCGCGGTCCGGCCGCCGGGCGCGGGCACAACGGGCCCTGGACGGTCGCGCGTTCCACCGCCGGGCGGCAGCGGGTCGTAGCCGCACAGTGCCTCCTCGGCCGCGCCCACCGACAGGCCCGTGAGCAGGGCGCGCCCGTCCTCGCAGATGAGGACCGTACGGATGGTGATGTTGCGGTGGGCCCAGCCGTGCGCGTGCACGATCCCCAGCGCCGCCAGCAGGTCGGCGGCGATCTCCGCGGCGCGGTGCGCGCCCAGCGGGCGTTCGGCCAGCAGCGCGGCGAGGGGCCGCGCGGGCACCAACTCGCTCACTATCCACAGTCCGTCCGCCTCGACGAACACGTCGAAGACCTGGTCGAGCCGGGGGTGGTCGGGCACCCGGGAGGCGGCGACGGCGGCTTCGACGGCCCGGCGCACCACGGGGTCGGCGGGCCTGCGGGTGGCGCGGCCCGGGGAGCCGTGCGGCCCGCCGCCCGCGCCCCGGCCATAGCCGTCCGCCGAGCCGTCGTCCATGACCTCGGCGTCCACGACCTCGGGCAGCGGCACCTGGCGCACGAGGACTTCCTGCCCGCTGGCGGTGTCCCAGGCCAGCGACTCGGCGAGCTCGTACTCGTCGGCGGGAGGGAGGGGCAGACGGTAGCGGTCGGCCAGCAGCCGTCCCGCGTAACCCTCGTATTCCTCCACGACGCCTCCCCACCGTGCGCGAGAGCGTCAATTCCGTTCGCTTCCCGCATCATTGCGGATGTTTTACGGTCCGCGCCTTTCACGATACGTGCCGGGACCTCCCGGCGCGCGCGTACAGCCCACTCCGTCGCGGGGCCCGCCGCACGGCTCCGCGCCGTCGCCGGGCGCCCCCCGGCTCCGGGGCCTTCGCCGGGTGCCGGGCCGGGCCCCGAAGCCCGATTCCTAGGCCCTTCCCCGGAAGCGGCGGTCCGGAACCGCCCGCACGTCACCAGCGCGTGCAAAACAGCCGCACCCCGCACTCTGAGCCCTCACGCCCCCCTCACACACCCCGCACCTCCCCCGTTCGGAGCTCCGTTCCGACCGCTCCCGAACTGCGCCCGCACTCCCGGTGACAAGGCACGAGAGACCTCGAAAGCGCAGCTATACGAGGGGAATTGCCCTGATTCTCTGCGTAATTCTGCGTGAAACAAGCGGGTTTCGAGCAAGAGCGAACTCTTGACAGCGGTCGAGGGTGTCGGTTTACTCCGGGACACGTCGCAGTCGAGCACTCGACGCCAGAGGTACGCCTAGCCGGTAGGTGGACGCGCTGCCCCGCAGCCTAGATGAGCCACGAGCCCGGACTGAGTCGCCAGGACCCATCGGTGTCCGAGGCGGGGACGTGCCCCCCATCTCTCTGGAGCTCGACGATGAAGCTCTTGCCCTCGCGCCGTGGTGTCCTGCGTGGTGGTGGAGCGCTGGCGCTGGGTGCGGGTCCGGGCTCGGCGCTGACCAGCTGCTCCACCGCGGCGGACGACGGGGTCGGCCCGGACGGGCGCGTGACCATCGAGCTGTGGCACGGCCAGACCGACACCGCACGCGCCGCCATGAAACGCCTGGTGGACGACTTCCAGCGCACCCATCCCCGCATCCGTGTCGACATGGGCGGCGGTGTTCTCGCCGACGCCATGCTTCAGAAGATCACCGCCGCGCTCGCCGCCGGCTCCTACCCGGACATCGCCTACGTCTTCGGCTCCGACCTGGCCAACGTCGCCCGCAGCCCGCAGACCGTCGACCTGACCGGGACCGTCGGCTCGCCCCGCGTCCCGTGGAAGAACTACTGGCCATCCGCCCGCGAGGCCGTCACCATCAACGACCGGGTGCGCGCCTCGCCCGCGGTGCTGGACACGCTGGCCGTGGTCTGCAACAAGAAGCTCTTCAAGAAGGCCAAGATCCCACTGCCCGAAGCGGGCTGGACCTGGCACGACTTCATCGAGACGGCCAAGAAGCTCACCGACAAGGCGGACGGCGGATTCGGCACCGGCTGGCCCGGCGTCGGCGACGAGGACACCGTCTGGCGGATCTGGCCCCTGCTGTGGGACCTGGGCGGCGACTTCATGGGCGACGACGGGCGCAGCATCGGCTTCGCCGACCAGGGTGCCCGCGCCCTGGGGGTCGTCCGGGACCTCGCCCGCGACAAGAGCGTCTACATCGACCCCAAGCCCGGCAGCGAGCAGATGTACCAGGTCTTCGTGTCCGGCCGGATGGGCATGGTGGTCACCGGCCCCTGGCAGCTCCCGGACGTCCGGCAGGCCAAGATCGACTACCAGGTGGTCCCGCTGCCCAGCTTCTCCGGCAAGCCCGTCACCATCTCAGGGCCTGACACCTGGACGGTCTTCGACAACGGGCCGGCGCGCGCCAAGGCAGCCCGCACCTTCGTCGACTGGCTCGCCCAACCCGCCCAGGACGTGCGCTGGGGCACCGATACCGGCAGCCTGCCGCTCAGCCGCGCCACCGAGGCCATGCCCGCCTGGCGCGAGCACTCCAAGGGCGTCGAGGGGCTGGCGGTGTTCACCAAGGCCCTGGAGACCGCGCGGGTCCGCCCGGCCCACCCCGCCTATCCCCAGGTCTCGCAGGCCCTGGGACAGGCCATCACCTCCGTGCTGCTGGGCAGGAGCACGCCCGCAGCCGCGATGCGCTCCTGCGCGGAGGAGGCCAACGCCGCCCTGCTCATTCCCCGCTGAGGAGCCCTCCGATGCCGCCAACTCCTGCCCCGATCACGGTGTCGCCCACACCCGCACAGCGGTCCCCGCGCCGGGCCCGCCGCCGCGAGTCGATGACCGCCTGGGCGTGGATATCGCCCGCCGTACTGATCATCCTCGGCCTCAGCGTCGTCCCGGTTATCTGGTCGCTGCTGCTGTCCTTCCAGGCCAACGACCTGGTCACCCCCAGCCGCTGGGTCGGCCTGGACAACTACCGCGCGCTGGCCGCCGACCCGCACTTCAGCGAGGCCGTACGCAACACCCTGCTGTACACGGTGCTGTATGTGCCGCTCAGCCTCGCCGGCGGGCTGACGCTCGCGCTGGCGCTGAACCGGCGCATCCGGCTGGTCGGGATCTACCGCACGCTGATCTTCGTCCCGTTCGTGATCTCCGCCACCGCCCAGGGCGTCCTCTTCTCCTTCATCCTCGACCCCGAGTTCGGCGCCGCCAACTCGGTGCTCTCCCGCCTCGGGGTCTCCTCCCAGGGCTTCTTGACCGACCCCAAACAGGCGCTGCTGGTGCTGGTCGCCATCACGCTGTGGAGCGGCACCGGCTTCTGCGTCGTCGTCTACCTCGCCGCGCTCCAGGACGTACCGCAGTCGCTGATCGAGGCCGCGCGGCTGGACGGCGCCGGGCGTCTGCACCTGCTGCGCCATGTCACCCTGCCGACGCTCACGCCGGTGACGGTGTTCCTGGTGCTGTGGCAGATCATCCAGTCCCTCCAGGTGTTCGACCTGGTCTACGTCACCACCAAGGGCGGGCCGCTCGGCTCGACCACGGTGATCGTCTACTTCATCTGGGAACAGGCGTTCAAGAGCTTCACCGCCGGGTACGGGGCCGCCGCCGCATATGTGCTGGCCGTCGCGCTGTGCCTGGCCGGCGGCGTGATGCGGCTCGTCTCGGGCCGCGCGGCACGGCGCGAGGAAGGAGCCGCACGATGACCGCCACCACGGTCGGACCGACCACCACGAGCAAGGACACCGGCCCCGGCGCCGCCGAGAGTCCCACGCCCGAACGCCGCCGCCGACGGCTGCCGTTCAGCGCCTGGCATCTGCTGCTGGCCCCGCTCGCGCTGGTGTTCGCGGTGCCGCTGATCTGGCTGCTGCTCAGCTCCGTGATGACCAACGCCGAGATCAACCGCTTCCCGCCCGCGCTGTGGCCCTCCGGGATCGACCTGGGCGGCTACCGCTATGTGCTGGGCAACGCGATGTTCCCGCGCTGGTTCCTCAACTCGCTGATCGTCTCGGCCGTCTCGGTCGCGGCCAACCTGCTGTTCGGCTCGCTGGGCGGATACGCCTTCGCCCGGATGCGGTTCGGCGGGTCGAAGGTGCTGCTGATGCTGATGCTGGCCACGATGGCCATCCCCTTCCAGCTCACGATGATCCCGACGTTCCTGGTCATGAAGCGGCTCGGGCTCATCGACACCCTCGGCGCACTGATCGTGCCCACGCTGGTGACGCCCTTCGCGGTGTTCCTGCTGCGGCAGTTCTTCCTCTCGCTGCCCCGGGAGCTGGAGGAGGCCGCCTGGATCGACGGCTGCTCGCGGCTGCGGGTGCTGTTCACCATCGTGCTGCCGCTGTCCCGCCCCGCGCTGAGCACCGTCGCCGTACTCACCTTCCTGACCACCTGGAACGACCTGACCTGGCCGCTGATCGCCATCAACCACGACACGCAATACACCCTCCAACTGGGCCTGACCACCTTCCAGGGCCAGCACCACACCAAGTGGTCGGCCGTCATGGCCGGGAACGTGATCACCGTGCTGCCCGTCCTGCTGGCCTTCCTCGGTGCGCAGAAGTCGTTCATCCGCTCCATCACTTCCACGGGGCTCAAGGGCTGAACGGGGAGCGAGGGCCGACCCCCTCGCTCCCCGCGCGGCCCTTCCGTACTGCGCGTCCCGCGCATCCGCGGCCACCACCACGACCAGTTCCAGGACCCCGACCACAACCACCCTCACCCTCAGGGGGACCCTCATGTCGCACACCTTTGACCTGCTCGTCATCGGAGACGCCAACCCCGACGTCATCGTCGGCCCGCTGACCGAGCCACTCGCCTTCGGACAGCGCGAACAGCTCGTCGGCTCCGGTGCGCTCACCCTCGGCGGCTCCGCCGCCATCACCGCCTGCGGCGCGGCCCGCCTCGGGCTCTCCGTCCGCTTCGCCGGACGGGTCGGCAACGACCCCGCCGGGCACTTCGTGCGCGACGCGCTGGGCAGCGCCGGCGTCGACACCGAAGCCCTGCGCCTCGACCCGGGGCTGTCCACCCCGCTCACCGTCGCCGTGACCGGCACGGGCGACGACCGCGCGATCCTCACCAGCCCCGGCACGCTGGCCGCCACCACCGGTGACGACGTGCCGCCGGACCTGCTGGCCACGGCCCGGCACGTGCACGCCGGCTCCTACTTCCTGATGCCCCGGCTGGCCGCCGCCTTGCCCGCGCTGTTCAAGACGGCGCGCTCGCACGGCGCCACGACCTCCCTGGACACCGGTGACGACCCCTCGGGGCGCTGGGAGCCGGAGGGCCCTGCCGCCGTCTTCGCCGAGACCGACTACCTGCTGCCCAACGCACGGGAGGCCGTCCGGCTCGCGGGCCCCGGCACCGGCTCGCAGGGCCAGGCCGCGGCACTGCTGGCGTCGCGCGGCCCGGTGGCCGTCGTCAAGAACGGCGCGGACGGTGCCCTGGCCCACGACGGCCGCGGCATGGTCACCACCCGCGGCATCCCCGTCACCTTCCGCGACGCGGTCGGCGCCGGCGACAGCTTCGACGCCGGGTTCCTCGCCGCCACCTTGTACGGAATGCCGCTGCGCGAGGCGCTGGAGGTGGCCGCCGTCTGCGGTGCGCTGTCCACCCGCGCCACCGGCGGCACCCCGGCGCAGGCCACCTGGGACGAGGCCATCTGCCACGTTCCGTCGGCCACTCAGGCCTCCTTCGTCACCGTCAACGGAAAGAACGTCTCATGAGTACCAAGATCGCCTTCATCGGCGCCGGCAGCGTCGTCTTCACCCAGGGCCTGCTGGCGGACCTCTTCGCCTTCCCCGAGCTGAAGAACGCCCACATCGCGCTGCACGACATCGACGCCGAACGCCTGGAGACGGCCGAGGCCGCGGCCCGGCAGATCGCGTCGGTGCGCGGCGCCGATCCGCTGGTGACCGCGCACGCCGAGCGCCGCCCCGCGCTGGAGGACGCCGACTTCGTCATCAACATCGTCCAGATCGGCATGGGCGAGGCCACCCGCACCGACTTCGACATCCCCGCGCGCTACGGGGTGCGCCAGACCATCGGCGACACCCTCGGCGTCGGCGGCATCTTCCGCGCGCTGCGCACCTTCCCGCACCTGCGGGAGCTCGGCCAGGACATCGCCGAGGTGTGCCCGCGCGCCTGGCTGCTCAACTACACCAACCCGATGGCCATGAACGTCCAGTACCTCACCCAGGCCACCGGCCTGACCCGGGTGGTGGGCCTGTGCCACTCGGTGTACTGGACGATGCGCGACCTCGCCGACCTGGTGAGCGTGCCCTTCGAGGAGATCACCTACCGCGCCGCTGGCGTCAACCACCAGGCGTGGGTGCTCCAGTTCGAGCGCGACGGCGTCGACCTCTACCCCCGGCTGGACGCGCGGATCGCCGAGGACGAGCAGCTGCGCAGGCGGGTGCGCGTCGACATGTACCGGCGCCTGGGCTTCTACCCGACCGAGACCAGCGAGCACTCCAGCGAGTACGTGCCCTGGTACCTGCACCACGACAGCGAGGTCGAACGGCTGCGGCTGCCGGTGGGCGACTACCTCGGCATCGTCGAGGAGAACGTCGCCGCCTACGAGCAGACCCGCGCGGCCCTCGCTGCCGGGAAGCCGCTGGAGGTCGAGGGCAGCATGGAGTACGCCCCGCAGATCATCCACAGCATCGTCACCGGCACCCCACGCACCGTCTACGGCAACGTGCCCAACAACGGCCTCGTCGAGAACCTCCCCGCCCACGGCGTCGTCGAGGTGCCCTGCCTGGTGGACGGCTCGGGGGTGCAGCCCACCCGCGCCGGCGCCCTGCCCCCGCAGCTGGCCGCGCTGAACCGCACCTATCTGAGCGCGAACGACCTGGTCGTACGCGCCGCCCTGGAGGACTCCCCCATCCGCGTCCGCCAGGCCGCCATGGCCGACCCGGCCACCGCGGCGGCCCTCCCGGTCGAGCGGATATGGGCCCTGTGCGACGACATGACCGAAGCCCACGCCGAGCGCCTCCAGCCCGCCCTGCGCGCCCAGCTGGGCAGCTGAGACCCCTGCCCGATCGATCCGTAACGGGACCTCCGGACCCGTACCCGGGCCCGTACCCGGATCCATGACCTGGATCCGTACCTGGTCCATGCCGGTGAACCTCGCTGCCCTGCGGGGTTCACCGGCTTGCGCCCGGTATCTCTGCGGGAGCCTCAGCCCTGGGGCTTGAAGGTCTTGAAGGCTGTCTCGCGCAGGGTCTTGCAGGACTTGTCCTGCCAGCCGTCGGCCTTGCAGGTGATCATGATGGCGTAGCCGCTGTTCTCGTCGGCCTTGAAGCCCCGGTTGAGGACGCGGACCTTCTTGCCGTTCTCCTGGCGGGTGAACTGCCAGTCGGCCACGGTCGGGTAGCCGCGCCAGCCGACCTCCTTGATGCCCAGCGACCGGAATCCGGGGCTGGACTTCTTGACGGCAGGCTCCAGGCTGCGCCAGGCGCCGGCGGCGTCGGACGAGGGGCTGCCGTTGTAGTCCACCTGGATCTTGGGCAGGCTGCCGCTCGAAGCTCCGTACTTCCCGCCCGAGTTCTGGCCGGCGATACCGGTGCGCTTCCAGCCCTCGGGCAGCGCCATGGCGAAGTGGAACCTGCCGTCCGTGACCTTCGCGTACCCGGCGGGGAAAGCGGGCTTGGCGGGCTTGGCGGGCTTTTTCTCCTCGGGCTTGTCGTCGGCCTTCTCCTCGCCGCCCTGGTCCTTGGCGCCGTCCGAGGTGTCGCTCTCCTTCTGGGCGCCCTTGGCGCCCGCGCCGCCCTTGCCGTCGTCGGCGCTGGAGGAGCCCTTGTCCTTGCCCGGGTCCTCGTCGTCGCCGCTGGCGGCCGTGGCGATCAGCACGATGATGACGATGACCGCGACGACGGCGGCCACACCGATGGCCACCATCCGGGCGGGCACGCCCTTGCGCAGCTCGGGCAGCTCCCGCAGGTCGCGCAGCGAGTTGATCGCCCCGCTGCCGCCGCTCTCGGGCGGCAGCGCCCTGCCCCCGCTGCCGGTGGCCGACGTCGGCAGCGCGCCCTGCTCCTGCCCGGAAGACGCGCCGGGGCCCTGCGCGCCGACGGCTCCCGATCCCCGCCGGCCGCCGGCCGACGACGCGGACGGCGCCGCGCCGGGCTGCTGCCCGGCGGCCCTGCGCCCGCTCTGGCCGCCCGCGTGCTTGGGCGCGCTGTCACCGGCCTTGCGGAACGAGGGGGTCGACGGCGGCTTCGTGGGCGGCGCGGGGTGGCCGGAGGCCCGGCCGGGCGGTGACGAGGGCACCGGTGGCGCCGACGGGGGCGGCCCGGCGGAGGCGGGCGTGGACGGACCCGCGCCGCTCCCGGTCCGGGCGCCGCCAGGCCGTGTGCCGGGGCCGGAGACACCGCCGGAGCCGGAGCCGGCGTCAGAACCAGTGCCAGTGCCTGTGCCGGAAGCCGCGGTGCCCGCGCCCGCCGCCGAGGCCGCGTTCCGTACGGACTTCAGCGCCCCGCGCAGCCGCTCTCCCGAACTCGCGCCCTCCGAACGCCGCTTACGGCGCCCATGCCCGGAACCGGAGCCCTGGGCGCCGCCACGGCCCGTCCCGGAGGACGACGCGGGCACGGCGGGCAGCACGGAGGTGCGGGTGTTGGGCGAGCCGCCGTCCGCGCCGGCGCCCTTGGGCGCGCTCGTCATGCCGAAGGCGACGGGCTCCAGCAGCACCCGGGCCCCGTCCACATCGAGCCGCTTCTCGGGATCCTTCACGAGCAGCCCGGCGATGACCTCGCTCAGCTCGCCCGCGTTCCGCGAGACGGGCACCGGCTCCGTCATGACGGCCGTCAGGGTCGAGATCGCCGAGCCCTTGTCGTAGGGCGGGCGGCCCTCGACGGCGGCGAACAGCAGCCCGCCCAGCGACCACAGGTCGGCCGGGGGGCCAGGGGGCTTGCCGCGGGCCCGCTCGGGCGAGATGTAGGAGGGGGCGCCGACAAGCATGCCGGTGGAGGTGACGGACGGGTCGCCCTCGACCTTCGCGATGCCGAAGTCGGTGAGGACCACCCGGCCCGTCACATCCTCCAGGAGCACGTTGGAGGGCTTCACATCGCGGTGGAGGATCCCCTCGCGGTGCGCGGCGCGCAGCACGTCGAGGATGGCGAGGCCGACCTCGGCGGTCCGCTGCGGATCCAGCGGACCGTCCTCCTTGATCTTGTCAGCCAGCGAGCGGCCCTCGACCAGCTCCATGACGATCCAGGGCCGGCTGTCCTCGTTCACGACGTCGAAGACGGTGATGGCGCTGCCGCTGCGGATGCGGGCGATCGCCTTGGCCTCACGCAGGGTGCGGGTGATGAGCCGCTGCTTCTCCTCCTCGTCGACGCTGGAGGGGAACCGAAGCTCTTTCACCGCGACCCGGCGGCCCAGGATTTCGTCCTCGCCGCGCCAGACGGTGCCCATCCCGCCGCGCCCGAGGACCTCCCCGAGCCGATAGCGCCCGCCTACCAGCCGTCCCGCGTCCTCGCTCATGAATCCCCTTGTGTCCCCTCTGCGTGAGAGCCCGCCCCCGGCAGAGCCTCATTGTGAACCATCGCTCTGACAAGACGTGTACGGGGGCGGCACAGTTACACCACAGCCCCACCACTTCTCACCCGGCTTCACACGGCCAACAGCCCTTACCGGAACGACCAGTCCAACGAGGGACCGCCCAGCCGCTACAGCGGCACGATGTCGGGTGCTCCGAGCCGTGCCGCGTCCGCCGTCTGGTCGTCCGGCTGCAACTGCGACTCACGTTCGGCCTCGACCCGCTTCTCGTAGTGTGCGACCTCGCGGTCGATCTGGTCCATGTCCCAGCCCAGGACGGGTGCCATCAGCTCGGCGGACTCGCGTGCGCTCAGCGCACCCCGGTCGAACGTCTCGATGGAGATGCGGGTGCGCCGCGTCAGCACGTCGTCCAGGTGACGTGCGCCTTCATGGGTGCAGGCGTAGACGATCTCGGCCTTCAGATAGTCGTCGGCCGCCGGCAGCGGCTCGCCCAGCTTGGAGTCGGCGACGATCAGGTCGAGGACCTCCTCGGCCATCGAGCCGTAGCGGTTGAGCAGATGCTCGACGCGGGCCACGTGCAAGCCGGTGCGCTCGGCGATGCGGGCCCGCCCGTTCCACAGCGCGGAATAGCCCTCCGCGCCCGCCAGCCGCACCTCCTCGGTGACGCACTCGGCGACCCGGTGGTCGAGCCCGTGCACGGCCTCGTCCACGGCGTCCTTGGCCATCACCCGGTACGTCGTGTACTTGCCGCCCGCGATCACCACGAGCCCCGGCACCGGATGGGCGACGGTGTGCTCGCGCGACAGCTTGCTCGTCGCGTCCGACTCGCCCGCCAGCAGGGGCCGCAGCCCGGCGTAGACGCCCTGGACGTCGTCGCGGGTCAGCGGCACGGACAGCACGGAGTTGAGGTGGTCGAGCAGATAGTCGATGTCGGCGCTGGAGGCGGCCGGGTGCGCCTTGTCGAGGTCCCAGCCGGTGTCGGTCGTCCCGATGATCCAGTGGCGGCCCCACGGGATGACGAACAGCACGCTCTTCTCCGTACGGAGAATGAGCCCGGTCGTGGAGTTGATGCGGTCCTTCGGTACGACCAGGTGAATGCCCTTGGAGGCGCGCACGTGGAACTGGCCGCGCTCGGCGATCAGCCCCTGCGTGTCGTCCGTCCACACGCCCGTCGCGTTGACCACCTGACGGGCCCGCACCTCGAACTCGCCGCCCTGCTCCAGATCCTGGACGCGCGCGCCCACGACCCGCTCGCCCTCGCGCAGGAAGCCGACCACCCGGGCGCGGTTGGCCGCCAGAGTGCCGTACTCGGCGGCCGTGCGCACCAGCGTGGCGACGAAACGCGCGTCGTCCACCTGCGCGTCGTAGTACTGGAGCGCACCCACCAGCGCGCTCCTCTTCAACGCGGGTGCCACGCGCAGAGCGTGACGACGGCTGAGGTGACGATGCGTGGGCAGCCCCCGCCCGTGCCCGGAAGAGACCGACATGGCGTCATACATCGCCACACCCGCGCCCGCGTACAGCCGCTCCCAGCCTTTGTGCTGGAGTGGATAGAGAAAGGGCACCGGCTTGACCAGATGCGGAGCGATGCGCTCCAGCAGCAGGCCGCGCTCCTTGAGTGCTTCCCTGACGAGTGCGAAGTCCAGCATCTCCAGATAGCGCAGCCCGCCGTGAATCAGCTTGCTGGAGCGGCTGGAGGTGCCCGAGGCCCAATCGCGCGCCTCGACGATGCCGGTGGCCAGGCCCCGCGTCGCCGCGTCCAGTGCCGTACCGGCGCCGACGATGCCGCCGCCGACGACCAGCACGTCCAACTCGGTCTCGGCCATCTTCGCCAGCGCCTCGGCACGCTGTTCCGGTCCCAGTGCCGCTGTCCTCACTGCTGCCTCCCGTGGTGCTCGTGTCGGTCATCGGACACCGCCCCCTGGATCCCCCCTCCGATGGTCCCCCATTTCCGCGACTTTGGCCGGTCGCTGGCCCTGCTAAGCGGCCAATCCGAAATATCTTTCATATAGGCCCTTAACCTTAAATTGCGCTACTTACAACCGGAGGGTTTCTTCAGGGACAGCTCCGGGACGATAGGGGAAGGGAAGACCGCTGTCATGCCCGCAGATCTCGCCGTTATCGGACTCGCCCATTCAGGGTTGCCGCTCGCCCAGGCCGCCACGGCGAGCGGAATCGGCACCATCGGGTACGACCCCGACAAAACCGCAGTCGCCGAAATCAGCGCTGGCCGCCCGCCGGGTGACGCGGCGTTGACCCCCGCCGAAGTGCGCCGGATGCTCGCCAAAGGATTCCGCGCCGAAACCGATCCCTCGGTCCTCGGACGCGTCCGCACCACCGTCATCTGCGCCCCCACCGCCCTCGGCGCCGACCGGGCGCTCGACATGAGCGCCGTGCGCACCGCGGCGCGCACCCTCGCCGCCCAGCTGCGCCCCCGCGCCACCGTCATCGTCGAATCGAGCGTCTACCCGGGCACCACCGAGGACGTCGTACGCCCTCTCCTGGAAGAGGGCTCAGGGCTCCGCGCCGGCCGGGACTTCCACCTCGCCTGCTCCCCCAGCCGCGTCGACCCGGGCAACCGCGTCCACGGATACCGCAACATCCCCAAGGTCATCGGCGGCCTCACCCCCGCCTGCACCGAGGCGGCAGCCGCCTTCTACGGACGGATCACCGACAAGGTCGTCCGCGCCCGCGGACCGCGCGAGGCCGAGACCGCCAAGCTGCTGGAGACCAACTACCGGCAGATCAACATCGCCCTGATGAACGAGATGTCCGTCTTCTGCCACGACCTCGGCATCGACCTGTGGGACGTGGTGCGCTGCGCCGAGACCAAGCCGTTCGGCTTCCAGCCCTTCCGCCCCGGCCCCGGCGTCGGCGGCCCCGGCGTGCCGCTCGACCCCAACTACCTGCCGTACCACAGCCGTTCCCTCGGCTATCCGCTACGCATGGTGGAACTCGCGCAAGAAGTCAACGAACGCATGCCGCGCTACGTCTCCCAGCGGGCGGCTGCGCTCTTGAACGAGCACGGCAAGTCCGCGCGGGGCGCGCGGATCCTGCTGCTCGGCGTCACCTACAAACCCGACCTGGCCAGCCAGGAGGGCGCCCCCGCGCGGGAGGTCGCCACGCGCCTGTTGGAGCTGGGCGCCCAGCTCAGCTACCACGATCCGTTCGTGCCCCAGTGGCGCGTGGCGGGCCGGCCCGTACCCCGCGCCGACTCCCTCTACGAGGCCGCCGCCGCGGCGGACCTCACGCTGCTGTTGCAGAACCACCGCACCTATGATTTGCAGGGGCTCGCTGCGAAGGCCCAGCTCTTGCTCGACACCCGAGGCGCCAGCCCCACGGGTGCGGCCCACCGTTTGTGAGGGCTCCGCCCTCTGTCACCCGTTGTTGGGGGCTTCGCCCCCACCCCCTTGGCCTCGCCGGCCGGGCGTTGGGGCGGCTCCTCCCCCAGACTCCGTCCGGGGGGACCCCCACCCAACAGCCCCCCGCTAGAGAGGCTCCGCCCCCCTAGGACCCCCCAGCCGCACCTAAGCCCTACTCCTACCTCACTCATCGCACCAAGACCCAGGCCCTTGGGCCGGCCGGTGACTACCCTGCAAGAGGCGTGAAAACCAAATGCTCCCGCAGGGAAGCCACCGGCCGGTCCGGGGGCCCCAGCCTTGATACGGAGCTCCCTCACGTGAGGGGCTCTGGAGTTCACGGCGGGGGGTCCTAGGGGGCGGAGCCCTCTAGCGGGGGGCTGTTGGGTGGGGGTACCAGGGGCGGAGCCCCGTCAGCGGCTGCGGGCGACCGTGACCTCAACTCGCTGGAACTCTTTCAGATCCGAGTAGCCGGTAGTCGCCATCGCCCGCCGCAGCGCGCCGAAGAAGTTCATGGACCCGTCCGGCGTATGGGAAGGACCAAGCAGGACCTCTTCCAGCGTGCCGACCGCCCCAAGGTCGACCCGGCGCCCGCGCGGCACATCCTCATGCACCGCTTCCATACCCCAGTGGCGCCCCCGCCCAGGCGCGTCCGAGGCCCGCGCCAGCGGGGACCCCATCATCACGGCGTCCGCCCCGCAGGCGATCGCCTTGGGCAGGTCGCCGGACCAGCCGACGCCGCCGTCGGCGATGACATGGACGTAGCGCCCGCCGGACTCGTCCATGTAATCCCGCCGCGCCGCGGCCACATCCGCGACGGCCGACGCCATGGGCACCTGGATGCCCAGCACGTTGCGCGTCGTGTGCGCGGCGCCGCCGCCGAAGCCGACGAGCACACCGGCGGCACCGGTACGCATCAGGTGCAGCGCGGCGGTGTACGTCGCGCAGCCGCCGACGATGACCGGAACGTCCAGCTCGTAGATGAACTGCTTGAGGTTCAGCGGCTCGGCCGCACCGGAGACGTGCTCGGCCGAGACGGTGGTGCCGCGGATCACGAACAGGTCCACGCCCGCGTCCACGACGGCCTTCGAGAACTGCGCCGTACGCTGCGGCGACAGCGCGGCGGCCGTCACCACGCCCGAGTCGCGGACCTCCTTGATCCGCTGGCCGATCAGCTCTTCCTTGATCGGCGCGGCGTAGATCTCCTGGAGCCGGCGGTTGGCCGTGTCCTCATTCAGCCCGGCGATCTCCTGGAGCAGCGGCTCCGGGTCCTCGTACCGCGTCCACAGACCCTCCAGGTTCAGGACGCCGAGGCCGCCCAGCTCACCGATGCGGATGGCGGAGGCCGGCGAGACCACCGAGTCCATCGGTGCGGCGAGGAACGGCAGCTCGAAGCGGTAGGCGTCGATCTGCCATGCGATGGAGACCTCCTTCGGGTCGCGGGTGCGCCTGCTGGGCACCACGGCGATGTCGTCGAAGGCGTACGCCTGCCGCCCGCGCTTGCCGCGCCCGATCTCGATCTCAGTCACGCTGCCGTTCCCTCGCTAGTCCTCAGTCGGCGAGATACAGGTCCTCGTCGAACACCGTGACCACCACGATGACCATCAGACCATGCCCGATCAGGTATTCGATGAGGATGCCGGGGGCAGCTTGTGCCTTCCGGTCGTCCTCGTGTGTTCCCACCGGCTCCGACGCCTTGTGATAGGGATCGTTGGCCAGCTTGGCCAAGCCCCGCTCAAGCATCTCACGGCGGTCCGCGCGCATGGAGTCGACGGGCTTCCGGGCCTCTATGGTGTACGTGACTCGATACGTCATGCCTGGGCCTCCCTCCTGCTGATTCGGCGGGCCGGCCTCATGCCGCGAGAGTCAGCGCCGCGGACGGTTCGGCGCCCGGGGCGTCAGGCGCCCCGTCTCCCGCGTCATCTGCTCCGTCGCCCGGGGAAAGACCTCGGCGCCGCGAACAGTTCGGGGCCTCCGTCTTCATCTGACCCCATCACCCGGGGGACCACCCCCGGGCCCCCGGCCGAAAAGACCTCAGCGCCGCGAATAGTTCGGGGCCTCCGTCGTCATCTGGATGTCGTGCGGGTGGCTCTCCTTGAGGCCGGCCGAGGTGATGCGGACGAAGCGGCCCCGCTCCTTCATCTCGGGGACGGTGCGCCCGCCGACGTAGAACATCGACTGCTTGAGGCCGCCCACCAGCTGGTGCACGACGGCGGAGAGCGGGCCGCGGTAGGCGACCTGGCCCTCGATGCCCTCGGGGATCAGCTTGTCGTCGCCGCTGACGCCCTCTTGGAAGTAGCGGTCCTTGGAGAAGGACCTGTTGTCCCCGCGCGTCTGCATCGCGGCGAGGGAGCCCATGCCGCGGTAGGACTTGAACTGCTTGCCGTTGATGAACAGCAGCTCGCCCGGGGACTCCTCGCAGCCCGCGAGCAGGCTGCCGAGCATGACCGTGTCGGCGCCCGCGACCAGGGCCTTGGCGATGTCGCCGCTGTACTGGAGGCCGCCGTCACCGATGACCGGGATCCCGGCCTCCTTGGCTGCGAGAGCCGCCTCGTAGATCGCCGTGACCTGCGGGACACCGATACCGGCGACCACGCGGGTGGTGCAGATGGAGCCGGGACCCACGCCGACCTTCACCCCGTCGACGCCGGCGTCGATGAGGGCCTTGGCGCCGTCGCGGGTGGCGATGTTGCCGCCGACGACGTCGACGCCCGGAGCGTTCGACTTGATCTTGGCGACCATGTCACCGACGAGCCGGGAGTGGCCGTGCGCGGTGTCGACGACGAGGAAGTCGGCCCCGGCCTCGACAAGGGCCTGCGCCCTGTCGTACGCGTCACCGGCGACGCCGACGGCCGCGCCGACCAGCAGCCTGCCCTCGGAGTCCTTGGAGGCCTGTGGGTACTGCTCGGCCTTCACGAAGTCCTTGACGGTGATGAGGCCCTTGAGCGTGCCGACGGGGTCCACCAGCGGAAGCTTCTCGATCTTGTGGCGGCGCAGCAGCTCCATCGCGTCGTCGCGCGAGATGCCGACCTGGCCTGTGACCAGCGGCATCGGCGTCATGACGTCGCGTACCTGGCGGCTGCGGTCCAGCTCGAAGGCCATGTCGCGGTTGGTGACGATGCCCAGGAGCTTGCCCGAGGCGTCGGTGACCGGGACGCCGCTGATGCGGAAGCGCCCGCACAGCGCGTCGGCCTCACCCAGCGTGGCGTCGGGCCGGATGGTGATGGGATCGGCGACCATGCCGGACTCGGACCGCTTGACCTGGTCCACGTGGTTGGCCTGGTCCTCTATCGAGAGGTTGCGGTGCAGGACGCCGACACCGCCCTGGCGGGCCATCGCGATGGCCATGCGGGCCTCGGTGACCTTGTCCATGGCGGCGGACAGCAGCGGCACGTTCACCCGTACGTTGCGGGAGACGTGCGACGCGGTGTCGATGTCCTGCGGGGCCATGTCCGACTCGCCCGGCAGCAACAGGACGTCGTCGTATGTCAGGCCAAGAGTGGCGAATTTGGCGGGCACTCCGTCGACGTTCTCTGTCATGACACCTTCCCATGCGGACCACCCCCGCTCGGGCGGGGCGCCGCTGCTTGTTCAGCCGCAGCTCCCATGCTATCGGCCTGGCGCGGGTGCCCGGACCGGCTGTGGAAAACCTCCCGGGCCCCCGTGACTACTGCTCGGCCAGTGCCCGCAGCCTGCTCAGCGCCCGGTGCTGGGCAACGCGCACGGCTCCGGGTGACATTCCCAGCATCTGTCCGGTCTCCTCGGCCGTCAGCCCGACGGCGACCCGCAGCAACACCAGCTCCCGCTGGTGCTCGGGGAGGCTGGCGAGGAGCTTCTTGGCCCACTCCGCATCGCTGCTGAGCACGGCCCGCTCCTCGGGGCCGAGGGAGTCGTCGGGCCGCTCGGGCATCTCGTCCGAGGGCACCGCCGTGCTGCCGGGGCCGCGCATGGCGGCGCGCTGGAGGTCGGCGACCTTGTGCTGGGCGATGGCGACGACGAACGCCTCGAAGGGCTTCCCCGTGTCCCGGTAGCGGGGCAGCGCGCACAGGACCGCGATGCAGACCTCCTGCGCGAGGTCGTCGACGAAGTGGCGTGCGTCACCCGGCAGTCGGGTCAGCCGGGTGCGGCAGTAGCGCACCGCGAGGGGGTGCACGCGGGCCAGCAGATCGTGGGTGGCCTGGCGGTCGCCGTCGACCGCGCGCCGGACGAGGGCGCTGACCTCCGCGACATCCGTCACGTCCGCGGGATCCGTCACCTGTGAGGGCTGCGCGGTGTCCGCGGGGTGCACGGGCGGCGCGGGCTCCGCGGCGTCGACCGCCGGGGCGCCTGCGGCGCCGCCCGCGGCGTTGACGGCGGCAGCGGCTGTGGCGGCGGCACTGACGACAACGTGGCCCTGGCCGGAAACGGCCCCGGGCGGTTGCCCGTTCTCGTCGTCACGCATCGGTCCATGGTGCACCGACGCCGCGCGGTCCGCCGCACCGCGCTGATAGAAATGAGCCGAAGCGTTATGAGCAGGCGCACTGGCCCTCATGTCCCACGCCCTCCCCTCACGCCTGACCGACCGGTCCCCGAGGAACTCCATACCTCAAGCATGCGGCACGCGCGAGATTTCTCGCCTGCCCCTCCGTGAGACAGCCCGGCTCCGGGCCTGACGTCCCACCCGTCTACAGCCGTGGACGGGCGGGAGTCGGCGGCCGGCCGGCGACTACCGGACGAGGCCCCAGCGGAAGCCGAGTGCCACCGCGTGCGCGCGGTCCGAGGCGCCGAGCTTCTTGAACAGCCGCCGGGCGTGGGTCTTGACCGTGTCCTCGGACAGGAACAGCTCACGCCCGATCTCGGCGTTCGAGCGGCCGTGGCTCATGCCCTCCAGGACCTGGATCTCCCGCGCGGTGAGCGTGGGCGCCGCGCCCATCTCGGCCGAGCGCAGCCTGCGCGGCGCGAGCCGCCAGGTCGGGTCGGCGAGGGCCTGGGTGACGGTCGCGCGCAGCTCGGCGCGGGACGCGTCCTTGTGCAGATACCCGCGGGCACCGGCCGCCACGGCCAGCGCCACGCCGTCGAGATCCTCTGCCACCGTCAGCATGATGATGCGGGCGCCGGGATCGGCGGAGAGCAGCCGTCGTACGGTCTCCACTCCGCCCAGGCCGGGCATCCGGACATCCATCAGGATCAGGTCGGATCGGTCGGCACCCCAGCGGCGGAGGACTTCCTCGCCGTTGGCCGCCGTCGTTACACGCTCGACGCCAGGCACGGTCGCGACCGCGCGGCGCAGCGCCTCTCGGGCAAGCGGGGAGTCGTCGCATACGAGGACGGATGTCATGACCGCCCTCCGCTGCTGATGCGCATCACCTTGAGCCTCCAGGCTGCTCTTCAGAATCGTCACCTGCGCGATTGACGGCCTCGGACAGATGTGCCCCGGCTTGTTTTCAAGTCAACCGCTTTCGCCCTTCCAACGACGGTCACCCGAAAGAGTTACGGCTTCCCGGGGCCGCCATCAGCACTCTACGTGAGCATCCGTACACGGATCAGCACTATCCCGTGTTCCGGAGGGCGGAACGACCATCTCTCCCGATGTGCCCCTATTTGGATCCATTCCTTTCGTTTTTCTGGATCACTCGCTAGATTCACAAAGAGTAATATTTACGCACGAGCGCCCCATGAGCCCTCACAAGCCCCAGCAGCAATCGAGGAGAGACGCGATGGCAGACTTCTCCCGCCTTCCTGGACCTAACGCGGACCTGTGGGACTGGCAGCTTCTGGCCGCCTGCCGAGGGGTGGACAGCTCGCTGTTCTTCCACCCGGAGGGGGAGCGCGGCGCGGCACGCAGTGCGCGGGAGGCTTCCGCCAAGGAGGTGTGCATGCGCTGCCCCGTGCGCGCCGAGTGCGCGGCGCACGCCCTCCAGGTCCGCGAGCCCTACGGGGTGTGGGGCGGGCTCACCGAGGACGAGCGCGAGGAGCTGCTGGGCCGGGCCAGGACCCGGATGGCCGCCGCGCCGCAGGGCGGCGAGGAGGACTAGCGGCCCGGCCGCTGCTCCCTCGGGGCCGAAGAAACGTTCACCCGCGGCCGGAGAGAACAGCAGTCGGGCCGGCCGCGCGGGCCGCTCCCCCGGAAGGCGGCACGCACACGCGGTGGACGGTCCCGCCGCGCGGGCGCGTGTTCGTTCAGCGCCGGGCCGCGGTCTCCAGCCTGTCCAGCATCGCGGCGACCGAAGGCACCTGCGCCAGGTCGGGCAGGGTCAGCGCCACCACCTCGCGCTGCACGGCGGGAGTGACCCGCACCGCGCGGGCGCCCTTGGTGCGTACGGACTCCACGGCCAGCTCCGGCAGCACGGCCACGCCCAGCCCCGCGCCGACGAGCCCGACCACGGCCGGGTAGTCGTCGGTCGCGAAGTCGATACGCGGGGTGAAGCCCGCCGCCTCGCACACCTCCACCAGGTGCCGTCGGCAGCGCGGGCAGCCCGCGATCCACGGCTCCTCGGCGAGCGTGCCGATACCGACCTCCTCGGCGTCCGCGAACGGGTGCCCCTCGGGCACCAGACCGACCAGCCGGTCGGTCAGCAGCGGACGGGCCACCAGGTCGTCCCACTCGGGGGCGGCGCCGTAGCGGAAGGCGAGCGCGATCTCGCTGTCCCCGCCGCGCAGCATCTCCACCGAGCGCGGCGGCTCGGCCTCCACCAGCGAGACCCGGGTGCCCGGGTGGTCGGCACGCATGGCCGCGACCGCCGTCGGCACCAGCGTGGAGCTGCCGCTGGGGAAGGACACCAGCCGCACCCGGCCCGCGCGCAGCCCCGCCAGCGCGGCGACCTCCTCCTCGGCCGCCGTCAGCCCCGCCAGGATCCCCGCGGCGTGCCGCGCCAGAGCCTCGCCCGCCTCGGTGAGCCGCATCTCGCGTCCGGCGCGCACCAGCAGCGGGGTGCCCGCCGATTGCTCCAGCGACTTCATCTGCTGGCTGATGGCCGGCTGGGTGCAGCCCAGCTCGCGAGCCGCGGCGGAGAAGGAGCCACCGGCGGCGACCGCGCGCAGGACGCGGAGATGACGGGCCTCGATCATCCGTCGAGCATAAGTCCGCCTTGGGGAGCATCCCAAAAAGCCCCTCGCGTCTTTGGGGCGGGGCGATCTAGCCTCAAAGGATGCAGCTCCTCTCCGTGAACATCGGCCGGCCTCGCCACTCCGAGCACAGCTCCGCCCAGGACCGGCTGACCGGTATCGACAAGCAGCCGACCGAGGGCCCCGTGGCCGTCTCGGCCCCGGGGCCGCGCGGCGCCGGCGGCAGCGGCCTGGCCGGGGACGCGGTCTGCGACCTGCGGCACCACGGCGGAAACGAGCAGGCGGTCTACGCCTTCGCGCGCGAGGAACTGGACTTCTGGGAGCGCGAGCTGGACAGGAAACTGCCCAACGGAGTCTTCGGCGAGAACCTCACCACCACGGGGGTCGCCGTCGACGACGCGCTGATCGGCGAGCGCTGGCGGGTCGGCGCGCCGGATAAGGGGCCGCTGCTGGAGGTCTGCTCGATCCGGATCCCCTGCCGCACGTTCGCGGGGTGGCTGGAGGAGCGCGGGTGGATGAAGCGGTTCATGGAGCGGAGGATGTCCGGCGCGTATCTGCGGGTCATCGAGCCGGGCGAGGTGTGCGCGGGCGACCCGGTGGAGGTGGTGCACCGTCCCGCTCACCAGGTGTCGGTGAGCCTGGTGTTCCGCTCGCTCACCCGGGAGCCGGAGCTGCTGCCGCTCATCCTGGAAGCCGGGGACGTGCTGGACCCCCTGGCGCGGGAGGTGGCGCTGCGGCGCACGTCCTGAAGCTGCGCACCTGGCCTGGAGCTGCGCGCGCACGGCCTGGAGCTGCGCACATGGCCTGAAAAAAGCGTCATTCGGCTTGCGGTGTCCGGCGCTTGGACTTCGTACGACGGGTTCCCCCGGGGGGCCGATAGCGTGCGCGTATGACGACTGCACTGATCACGGGAGCCACCGCCGGCATCGGCGCCGCCTTCGCCCGGCGGCTCGCCAACGGCGGCTACAACCTCGTGCTCGTCGCGCGGAACACGGAGCGGCTGTGGCGCGAGGCGACCGAGCTGCACGACCGGCACGGCGTCGAAGCCACCGTGCTGACCGCCGACCTGGCCACCGATGACGGCATCGCGGCCGTGGAGGAACGGCTCGACGACCGCGAGCACCCGGTCGACCTGCTGGTGAACAACGCGGGCTTCGGCAACAAGGGCCGCTACCTGGAAGTGCCGGTGTCCGAGGAGCTGACGATGCTCAAGGTGCACTGCGAGGCGGTGCTGCGGCTGACGTCGGCTGCGACCGGGTCCATGCTGGAGCGGGGCAGGGGCGGCGTGGTCAACGTCGCCTCGGTCGCGGCGTTCTTCCCCCGCGGGACCTACGGCGCGTCCAAGGCGTGGGTCACCCAGTTCACCCAGGGCGCCGCCAGGGATGTGGCGGGGCGGGGGGTGCGGCTGATGGCGCTGTGCCCCGGTCTGGTGCGCACCGAGTTCCACGAACGCGCCGGGATGGATGCCGGGGACGTCCCCGGCTGGATGTGGCTGGACGCGGACCGGGTGGTGGAGACCGCTCTCCGGGACCTGGCACGCGGGCGCACCCTCTCCGTACCTGACCCCCGCTACAAGGCCCTGCTCGGCGCCTCACGGCTGGTGCCTCGCGGCGTACTGGCCCGCGCCTCGTCGACCACGGGCCGCAAGTACGGCCCGAAGTAGCGGTTTTGAGCCCCTCCCCGGCGGAGGGCAGGGGCCGGAACGACGGAGGCGCACCCCCACAACCAGGTGCGGGGGTGCGCCTCCGAGCGGGAGCGGGATGCCTCAGTGGGCGTGGCCGTGGCTGTGGCCGCCCGCGGCCTCCTCTTCCTCGGCCGGCTTCTCGACGACCAGCGTCTCGGTCGTCAGCAGGAGCGAGGCGATCGAGGCGGCGTTCTCCAGCGCGGAGCGCGTGACCTTGACCGGGTCGATGACGCCGGCCTTCACCAGGTCCGCGTACTCACCCGTCGCCGCGTTGAAGCCGTGCCCGGCCTCCAGCTCGGCGACCTTGGAGGTGATGACGTAGCCCTCCAGGCCCGCGTTCTCGGCGATCCAGCGCAGCGGCTCGACGGCGGCGCGGCGGACGGTGGCGACACCGGTGGCCTCGTCGCCCTCCTTGCCGAGGTTGCCCTCCAGCACCTTGACCGCGTGCACGAGCGCGGAGCCACCGCCGGAGACGATGCCCTCCTCGACGGCCGCGCGGGTCGCGGAGATCGCGTCCTCCAGGCGGTGCTTCTTCTCCTTCAGCTCGACCTCGGTGGCCGCGCCGACACGGATGACGCACACGCCGCCGGCGAGCTTCGCCAGGCGCTCCTGGAGCTTCTCGCGGTCCCAGTCGGAGTCGGTGGACTCGATCTCGGCCTTGATCTGCGCGACCCGGCCCTGCACGTCCTCGGACTTGCCGGCGCCGTCGACGATCGTGGTGTCGTCCTTG
This sequence comes from Streptomyces sp. NBC_01775, assembly GCF_035917675.1. Classification (NCBI taxonomy): domain Bacteria; kingdom Bacillati; phylum Actinomycetota; class Actinomycetes; order Kitasatosporales; family Streptomycetaceae; genus Streptomyces; species Streptomyces sp. NBC_01775. The sequence goes on from NZ_CP109104.1 coordinate 3,820,920, forward strand.
GTGATGGTGATGCGGCGGGCCGAGCCCAGCACGTCGAGACCGGCCTGGTCGAGCTTGAGACCGACCTCCTCGGCGATGACGGTGGCGCCGGTCAGCGTCGCCATGTCGCCGAGCATCGCCTTGCGGCGGTCGCCGAAGCCGGGGGCCTTGACGGCGACGGCGTTGAAGGTGCCGCGGATCTTGTTGACGACGAGGGTCGAGAGGGCCTCGCCCTCCACGTCCTCGGCGATGATCAGCAGGGGCTTGGAGCCGCCGGCCTGCATGATCTTCTCCAGCAGCGGCAGCAGGTCCTGGATGGAGCTGATCTTGCCCTGGTGGATCAGGATGTACGGGTCGTCGAGGACGGCCTCCATACGCTCCTGGTCGGTGACGAAGTACGGCGAGAGGTAGCCCTTGTCGAAGGCCATGCCCTCGGTGAAGTCCAGCTCCAGGCCGAAGGTCTGGGACTCCTCGACGGTGATGACACCGTCCTTGCCGACCTTGTCCATCGCCTCGGCGATCAGCTCGCCGACCTGCTTGTCCTGCGCGGACAGGCCGGCGACGGAGGCGATGTCCTCCTTCGAGTCGATCGGGCGGGCCGTGGAGACCAGCTCGTCGGAGACGGCGGCGACGGCCGCGTCGATGCCCTTCTTCAGGGCGGCCGGGGAAGCACCCGCGGCGACGTTGCGCAGGCCCTCGCGGACCAGCGCCTGGGCCAGCACCGTGGCGGTGGTGGTGCCGTCACCCGCGATGTCGTTGGTCTTGGTCGCCACCTCCTTCAGGAGCTGGGCGCCAAGGTTCTCGTAGGGGTCCTCGACCTCGACCTCGCGCGCGATGGTCACGCCGTCGTTGGTGATGGTCGGGGCGCCGAACTTCTTGTCGATGACGACGTTCCGGCCGCGGGGGCCGATGGTCACCTTCACGGTGTCCGCGAGGCTGTTGACGCCCCGCTCAAGGGCGCGACGGGCGTCCTCGTCGAACTTCAGGATCTTGGCCATGGGAGCTGCTGTGTCCTCTCACACGTCTCGCACGAGCCGCGCCCTGGCCCCTGCTACCTCATGGGGAGCGGGCACCAGGGCGCGATTCACCTGCAAACTGCTGTGTCCGGATTACTGCTGTGTCCGGATTACTTCTCGACGATCGCGAGAACGTCGCGAGCCGAGAGGACGAGGTAGTCCTCGCCGCTGTACTTCACTTCGGTGCCGCCGTACTTGCTGTAGAGCACGATGTCGCCGACGGACACGTCGAGCGGCAGGCGGTTACCGTCCTCGAAGCGGCCCGGGCCCACGGCCAGGACGGTGCCCTCCTGGGGCTTCTCCTTGGCGGTGTCCGGAATGACCAGGCCCGAGGCCGTGGTCTCTTCAGCGTCGAGCGGCTGGACCACAATGCGGTCCTCAAGCGGCTTGATGGCAACCTTGGAACTGGCGGTCGTCACGATCCGACCTCCCCCTTCGGAGATCTCATCACGGGGTCACATGTCTGGAGTGGCGACCTGGTAGATCCGTCGTCGCGGGTGCCGGATCTGCCCGTCGCTACTGCTGGCACTCCCACGGGGAGAGTGCCAGGGTCGACATTATGCCGGGCTTAGCACTCGGTCAAGCGGAGTGCTAGCCGCACCGGCTGGTGGGGGTGTCTTGGTTGCCGTACGTTTTCGGCTTTCCCGCCGTGGGAGGTTGTCGCTCGCGCTCGTCCTCAAGCGCCGGACGGGCTACTTGTAGCCCGTCCGGCGCTTGAGGAGCGGGGGTTCGGGGCGGAGCCCCCTGAAAGAAGCAGGAAGGGGCGGGGTTGGGGAAGAGGGAGAATGGCGGGGTGGAACCGGACGTGTTCGAGCGGCTGCTCGGCGAGGAGGGGCAGGCGCTCCTGCATGAGGTGCGGGACGTGGATCCCGCGCGGGAGTTGGAGGCGGCCACCAAGCTGCGGCGCGCGTACGACGCCGACCTCGTGTCGGCCGCGCTCGCTCAGGCCAGGTTCCGGCAGCGCGCGGCGGCCAAGTTCGACGCGGCCGACGCCGCGCGGATGTACTTCACGCCGAACGGTCTGGAACAGGCCACCCGGGCGCCGGTCGCGGACCACCGGGCCCGCCGGTTCGCGGAGCTGGGTGCCCGCCGCGTCCTGGACCTGTGCTGCGGCGCCGGCGGCGACGCCCTCGCGCTGGCGCGGGCCGGGATCCAGGTGCTGGCCGTCGATCGTGACCCGCTGACCTGCGCGGTCGCCCGCGCCAACGCGGAGGCGCTGGGGCTGGCCGACCGGATGGAGGTGCGCTGCGCCGATGTCACCGAGGTCGCCACGGACGGCTGGGACGCGGTGTTCGCCGACCCGGCGCGCCGTACGGGGCGGGGCAGGGTGTTCGACCCCGAGGCGTACTCCCCGCCGCTGAGCTGGGCCGTGGAGACCGCGCGCCGCGCGCCGCCGGCGGCGGCGCTGAAGGTCGCGCCCGGCATCCCGCACGAGGCGGTGCCGCCGGAGGCCGGGGCCGAATGGGTCTCGGACGGCGGGGACGTGAAGGAGGCGGTGCTCTGGTTCACCGGATCGCCTGGTGAGATCAGGGCGACGCTGCTGCCCGCCGGCCGGACGCTGACCGGCCGGGGCCTGCCCGATCCGGACGTCGGGCCGGTGGGCCGGTTTCTCTTCGAACCGGATGGTGCGGTGATTCGCGCGCACTTGGTCGCCGAGGTGGCGGCGGAGGTGGGCGGGCGGCTGATCGACCCGACGATCGCGTACGTGACGGCGGACGCGCCGCACCGCACGCCGTATGCCACCGGGTACGAGATCACGGACGTCCTGCCGTTCAACGTCAAGAAGCTGCGCGCGCTGCTGCGGGAGCGCGGGGTCGGCGTCGTCACCGTGAAGAAGCGCGGCTCGGCCGTCGAACCGGAGGAACTGCGCCGCAAGCTGAAACTGGACGCGAAGGCGCACCGGGGGGCGTGCACGATCTTCCTCACCCGGGTCGCGGGCGCCCCGAGCATGCTGCTGGGGTACCCGCTGGGTCAGTCCGGGGCGTCCTGAGCTTCACGGTCGCGGCTGTCACGGCCGTCGCGCGTGCGGGAGAAGTCGCCCCTGATGACGCGCTCGGTCAGCGGGACCTCCCCGAGCGAGCCGTATCCGGTCGCCGCCCACAGGCTGCGCTCGGCCGGCACCTCGAAGTACGGCACGGTGCGCCCCTCGTGGGTGTCGGTGAGGGCCTCGGGCGCGCGGTGGCCGCTGACGGCCGAGGAGCAGGTGTCGCAGGCCGCGATGTGCAGCGCCTCGCGGCGGCCCAGCGGACGCCAGCGGATGCGGCCGGATGCCGGGCCGTGCAGGGGGTTGAAGAAGCACAGCGGCAGCGCGCTCTTGGGCTTCTTCCTGGGGCGCCGCCCCGTGCCGGGCCGGGACGCCGCCTCCGATGCCCGCGCCAGGGCACCACGGCCCTCGTGGACGAGGGCGAGGGCCCCGGCGAGGTCCGGCGTGCCCTGGGCCCCGTCCAGGACGGTGCCGGCCGCCGTGTAGGCGTCCAGGGCGAGCTGGAGTGCGGCGGCATCCGGTGCCTCGCCGGACTGGTGGGCGCTCAGCTCCTCGCCGAAGGCGAGCACCTCGCGCTGCGCGCGGGCGCGCAGATCGCGCTCGTCCGCCTCGCGCGCGGTGGCGAACACCGAACTCGGGGAGGTGAACGCGCCACCGCGTGACAGCCCGCCCGCGCGGCGGAGGCGGCGCACCAGCAGCCACAGCGCCGCCAGGACGGCCAGGCCCAGCGCGGCCAGGCCCCCGATCAGCAGCGGTGAGAGGCCGCCGCCGTCCTTGTCGTCCGCCAGAGAGCCGCCCTTGAGGTCCTTGGTCGCCTTCTCGTAGACCTTCAGGCCGTTGCCGCCCTCGACGATGTCGATCGCGCGGTCGAACTTCGCGTACAGGCTGCGGCCGTCCATGTCCTCCTGGCGGCCGACGGCGGCGACACCCCAGAACGCCTCGTGCTTGTCGCGCGGGTACTCGCGTGCCGACAGGAAGTCGTCACCCGACTTGCTGATCGACATGTAGACCGCTTCGCGCTTCGGGCTCTCCCCCAGCCGGTCGCGCACGACGTCCGCCATCTTGTCGGGGTCGCCGCCCCAGGAGTCACCGGAGATCAGCGGTACGAGGACGATCCGGATCGGGATCCCGGACTTCTCGATCCGCTGGACGAGCTTGCGCTGCTGGGAGGGCGGCAGACCCTGCTCGTACGAAGGGTCCACGTAGACGGGGGACTTGCGCAGGCCGTTCGCGATCTTCTGTCCGGGGCTGGCTTTGGCGGGTGCGGCGCTCGCGTCCGTCCCGGGCAGTGGCACGGCCAGCACCAGAGCGACGAGAGCGACGAGGAGCGCCTTCACGGTGGCTCGGAGGACGGCGCGTGGGTTACTGGACACCTAGCTGCTCCCGTACACGGCGGACGAGTTGGTCGATGGTCAGGCTCGCGCCCGTGCCGGTGCCCTGGGTGGCGCCGAGCGGGCCGGGAAGCCGGTCGTAGGGCTCGTGCGGTGCCGTGCGGCCACGGCCCGGCACACGCAGCAGCAACAGCCGCTCCGTCACGGCCGTCTCGTGCCGCAGCGCGGCGCGGGCGCCGTCGCCCGCCGTGGTGAGCGCGGCCCGGCACCCGGCGCACACGGGGCGGGCTCGCGCCCGCATCTCGTCGCCGGGCAGCTGGAGCCTCTTGGTGCCGACGGCGGGACCGTGCAGCGGGTTGAGCAGGCACAGGCGGAGCTCGGCGGGCAGCGTGCGGCGGGTGTCGCGCAGTACCGCGCCGCCCGCGCGGATGAGGGTGAGTCCTGCGGCGAGGGTGGGCGCGTCGGCCTCCTCGTCCGTGCGGCTGTCGCCGTCCTGGTCGAGCAGGAGCGTGGCCGCGTCGAGGCAGGCCCAGACGCGGGCCCGGACCTGCGCCGTGACTTGTTCGGACAGCCGCTCGAACTCCTCGTTCAACTCGTCCAGCTCGCGCCGGGCGGTTCTGCGCAACCATCCGGTGGACGGGCGGGCGGGGGCGTCCGGGGTGGTGTCCGGGCCGGCATCCAAGGCGGCGGAGGCGCCTCGCGGGGGCCCTCCGTTGGTGCCTCGCGGGCCGGAGGAGCGAGGGCCGCTCGCGAGGCCCGTACGGCGCGCCACGGCCAGTCCGGCCGCCGTCAGCGCGAGCGCGCCCAGCGCGGCGAAGGCTCCCAGGACGGCGCCGCTGGTCAACTGTCCGGAGTAGAGCGGCGGGAGCGCGTCCTCCTCCACCGGGTCGTCCACCCCGATCGGCGGCAGGAAGGGGTGATCGGGGCGTGCGCTGGCGGGCGCGTCGGCGATGTGGGAGAGCACCTGGTCGAGCTGACCGTAGAGGGCCGCTCCGCCGCTTTCCGCGTCGTCGGAGCTGCCCGAGCCGTAGCGCAGCTTCTCCGTGGACCGGAAGAGGGCGCCGCTGTCGACCTTGGCACCGTAGTTCGCGATCTCCACGCTCTCCTCCCCGTCCACGCCGGAGATCACATAGACCCCGTCCTTGCCGAGCCTCTCGTGCAGCTTCTTGGCCAGCACGTCGCTGTGGCCCGTCGACTCGTCCTCCGTGGTCATGGGGAGGGCCGCCATGTAGACCGGCACGTCCAGGCGGGCCAGGCGGGTCTTGAGTGCCTTGCGCTGCGCGGCGGTGAGGGGCTGGGGGGCGAGAGGGTCGACGTAGAGCGGGTCCTTCGCCAGCCCGTCGGCGACCCGTTCCGTCCTGGCCTCCATGTCGGCCTTCGTGGGAAGGGGGTCGCCGTCGGAGCGGGTGTCGTCGTACAGGAAGAACGCGCCGACGCCGATGACGGCCGCGGCGCCCACCGCCACCGGCAGGAGGACGGGGAGACCAGGACGGCGCCTGCCGCGCCAGTGGTACACGTACCATCCGGTCGCCAGAATCGTCAGCGGCACTCCGCTCAACAGGATGCCGGTCGAAAAGCTCTGGTCGTCCCGCTCGCTGCGGGTGGTGTGCAGGTCGTCCGGGTGCTCGTTCTTTCTGGACGCCTCGACGCCCTTCCCCGCGCGCTCGGCGGCGTCGCCGGACCGGACGATGTCGACAACCTTCGTGAAGGTGCGGAACGCGCCCGCGTCGTAGGGGAGTTCGAAGGTGGTGGCCGACTCGACGTCCTGGGCCGGCACGTCCACGTTGAACGCCGCGACGGTGGCCATGCCGCCGACGCCGTCGAGCAGCACGTACAGCCCCTTCTTGCCGAGCCGGTCGTGCACCGCCTCCAGCAGCCCGCTGGCGCCACCCGTGCTCGGCAGGACCATCACATACGTGGGCACTCCGGCGCGCTTGGCCTCCTTGGCGAAGGCGGGGGCTGAGGAGCGGGGGACGGTGCGCGGGAGCTGGTCGGAGAGGTAGACCGGACTCTCGCGGAGACGGGCGGCGAGGAAGGCGCTCTGGGAGGCGGGGACGTCCTTCGCGGTGGCGGTGGCGGTGGCCGCGCCCTTCGCCGCGTCGTCCTTCGCTGTGACCGGCGCCGCGCCCTTCGCCGCCGGGTCGGCGGTCGCGGGCGGAGCGGTGAGCGTCGCCAGTCCGGCGAGGAAGAGCGCCGCGCATATCCGCGCGCCGCGCCGCCGCACGCTCCCTCGCTTACGTATCGCGCCCCTCATCGAAGGTGCGGCTCCCTGCCTGCGCATCCCGGTCCCCACCCGTCCCATCCCTGTCCCGCTGTCCCGACCCTCCGAACGTCCGCCCCATCCTGCCGCGTCACCCACGGTGAGCACACCTCGACTCCGGTCCGCGCTCCGGTGCTGGTAGCGGCGGCGCCACCGGCCCCGACAGGGGGAATCGGACGACTGTGTCCCGCAGGCGGACCACGTCCCATTTCGTCCCGGCTCCGTGCGCCTCCATGACCGCGGGCATCGGGCCGTGGGTCCCGTCGTCCAGATCGCAGTAGAAGGAGCAGTACGGGAAGGACCGGCGAGCGGCGGTGAGGAGCGCTCGGGTGACGACGGGGGCCTCGGGGGACGCGGGGGTGCGGGGGCCGCCCTCGAACTCCAGCTCGTCGTTGCCGAGCGGCACATCCAGGCGGACGGCACCCGCCACGCTGCCGTCCGCACGGTACGCGGCGACCAGCGGGGGCTGCTCGTACGCGTTCCACTCGTCCACGGGGAACCAGCGCTCGCGCAGTTCGGGGGCGGGCAGCCGCTCGGTCGGCCACGAGTCGGTGGCCAGCAGGGTGTCCTGCCAGGCGACGAGGACCTCGTCCGGGGCATCGCGGGGATCGCCGTAGAGCTCGACCGCGTAGCCGTCACACTCGCCTGACCAGCGCATCGGGACGCTCTCCGCGCTCTGCCGCGGACGGAGGGCGGGAACGCTGAACTGGCGGGTACGACCCACCACTTCGAACCCGCGTGCCAGCAGGAAGCGGTGCTCGTCGCCGCCGTTCGCCGCCCGCACCGACAGGGGCGGACGGCCGGAGAGACCAGCAGCTCCGGGAGTCATGGGAGCGCCAGGAGCACCAGGAGCCCCCGAAGCACCGGAAGCACCGGAAGCACCGGAAGTCGCAGAGCCCTCGAAGTCCGCCGCCAGTTCCCGCAGCGCTGCCAGAGCCCTCGTACCGTAGCCCTGGCGGCGCAGCGCCGGAACGATCTCCAGGTGCCCGGTGCGCTCGCCCGCCCCGGTCTCTCCCGCCCCGCGCTCGTCCATCAGCGCGAAGACGCCCGCCAGGCCGACCACGGCGCCGCCCGGCCCCCCTTCGCGGCAGCGGTCCCGGAGCAGCAGAGCGCGTCGCTCCCAGCCGTACGAGGACGGGTCGCGGTCCGGTCTGAGGATCGAACGGGCGGTGCCGACCGGCCAGCTCTCGGCAGGGCCGAGCGCGTGCAGCACCGCCTCTACGGCGTCGGTGTCCGCCGATCCCGGCTCCCAGGGCTCAGCCTCGACGCACACGGCCACCTCCACGGGCACGGCCCCAGGCGCTCCCCCACGCGCGGGCGGCGCCCCCGCTCACACCCGTACGAAGCGCCACCGGTGCACCGGCCTGGCGATCATGTCACCCGCCGGGTCGGGCAGTTCGGGCACGTCGGCGTCGTAGCCGCCCTCCCACCAGGTGATGACCAGCACGCGGTCGCCGGGCGCGGTGTAGTGCTCGCGGCGCTCGGGCTCGGCGGACAGCTCCTGGGCGCGGGCCCACTCCAGCAGTCCGGGGGCGCGGCCGGGGGCGGCCTTGGCCTCCCACATGAGGGCGACGGTCGACATCAGGCGTAGAGGTTCTTTCTGCTCAGCTCGTGCACGTGATCGTGGTCGTGGGTGTGGCCGTGGGCAGGAGCGTGGTCATGGCCATGGGAGTCGGCGTCGCCGCCGCCCGTCCCGGGCACATGCGGCTCCGTCACGGGCAGGGAGGAGTCGGCCGGCAGGTCCCAGTCCGAGGCCGCGCGTCCCCGGGCGACCATCTCGGCGCCGAGCGCGGCGACCATCGCGCCGTTGTCGGTGCACAGCTTCGGCCGGGGCACCCGCAGCGTGATGCCCGCGTCGGCGCACCGCTCCTCGGCCATGGCGCGCAGCCGCGAGTTCGCGGCGACGCCGCCGCCGATCATCAGGTGGTCGACGCCCTCGTCCTTGCAGGCCCGGATCGCCTTGCGGGTCAGCACGTCCGTCACAGCCTCCTGGAAGGAGGCGGAGACATCCGCGACGGGCACCTCCTCGCCCGCGTTCCGCTTCGCCTCGATCCAGCGGGCCACGGCCGTCTTGAGCCCGGAGAAGGAGAAGTCGTACGGCGCGTCGCGGGGGCCGGTCAGCCCGCGCGGGAAGGCGATGGCGGCCGGGTCGCCCTCCTTCGCGTACTTGTCGATCACCGGCCCGCCGGGGAAGCCGAGGTGGAGCACCCGGGCAACCTTGTCGAACGCCTCACCCGCCGCGTCGTCGATGGTCGAGCCGAGCGGCCGTACGTCCGAGGTGATGTCGGGGGCGAGCAGCAGTGAGGAGTGCCCGCCGCTGACGAGGAGCGCCATCGTCGGCTCGGGCAGTGCGCCGTGTTCGAGCTGGTCCACGCAGATGTGCGAGGCGAGGTGGTTGACGCCGTAGAGCGGCTTGCCCAGCGCGTAGGCGTACGCCTTGGCCGCCGATACGCCCACCAGCAGCGCGCCCGCGAGACCGGGCCCGGCCGTGACGGCGATGCCGTCGAGGTCGGAGGCGGCGACTCCGGCGTCCTTCAGGGCGCGCTGGATCGTCGGGACCATGGCCTCCAGGTGGGCCCGGCTGGCGATCTCGGGCACGACACCGCCGAAGCGCGCGTGGGTGTCCACGCTGGAGGCGATCGCGTCGGCCAGCAGGGTGTGGCCGCGGACGATGCCGACGCCGGTCTCGTCGCAGGAAGTCTCGATGCCGAGAACGAGCGGTTCGTCAGCCATGGCTCTCTGTTCCTTGGGGAGTGCTGGGGTGTGGTGAGGCGAGGGAGACGGCGGGCGGTCCGGCGGCGGCCGGCCCGGAAGCACCCGCTTCTGAAGCGGGTGTGGACGAACCCTGCGCGGCCGTCCCTGAGACGGACGCCGACGCCGACGCCGGGTCGGCGAGGCGCATGACCAGGGCGTCCACGTTGGCGGGCTGGTAGTAGCCGCGGCGGACGCCGATGGGGGTGAAGCCGAAGCGTTCGTAGAGGCGCTGGGCCGGGAGATTGTCGACGCGGACCTCCAGGAGGACCTCCGCGCATTCGAAATCCGTGGCGGCGCCCAGCAGAGCGCGCAGGAGGCGGGAGCCCAGGCCGGTGCCGCGGTACGCGGGCAGGACGCCGATGGTCTGTATGTCGCCCGTGCCGCTGACCGCGGCGAGGCCCCCGTAGCCCACGAGGTCACCCTCGGGGTCGACGGCCACCAGATAGCGGCGGGTCGCCCCCCGGCCGCGTGCGAGCGCCAGCTCCGACCAGAACATCCCCTCCGACCAGGCGTCCTCGGGGAACAGCTCGCCCTCCAGCGCCAGCACGGGCTCGATGTCCCACCAGCGCATCTCACGCAGCGTGACCTCGGGCGCCCCGTCCCCGGAAACCGACCCCGGGGCCGAAGCCACATCCCGGCCGCCCACGTCCTGACCGCCCACGTCCCGCTCGCTCACCGTGGCGTGACCACCTTGTAGTTCGCCGGCACCTGCGCGTCGGGGCGGCGCAGGTACAGCGGGTGGGGCGGCAGCAGTTCCTCGCCGCGGGCCAGCCGCTCGGCCGCGAGCCGGGCGAGCGCCCGGGCCGACAGGTCGGCGGGCAGATCGTGACGTACCCCACGGAAGACGTCCTCGTACAGCACAGCGCCTGCCCCCACGGAGGGCAGCCCGGCGATCTCGACCCCGATCCTGGCCCCGCTCCCGGCCAGCTCGGCGGGGCGGTCGACGGCCGGCTCGCCGACGCGGGTGCGGGCGTCGGCGTACCGCGCCCAGTAGACCTCCTTGCGGCGCGCGTCGGTGGCCACGACGAAGGGCTCGTCCAGGCCCGACCCGTACGCGATGCCGTCCAGCGTGCACACGCCGTGCACGCGCAGCCCGAGCGCGGCGCCGAACGCCTCGGCGGTCGCGAGGCCGACCCGCAGGCCCGTGTAGGGGCCGGGCCCGACGCCGACGACCACGTCCGTGACATCGGCCAGCTTCCGCCCGGCCTCATTCAGCACCCGGTCGACCGAGGGCAGCAGCAGCTCCCCGTGGCGGCGGGCGTCGACCTGGTGGGCGGCGGCGAGCGTACGGTCGCCGTCGGCGTCGTGGAGGGCGACGGTGACGGCGGGTGTGGCGGTATCCAGCGCGAGCATCAACACCCGTCCAGCCTACGGCGCCCGCGCGGCGCCCTCTCAGCCGTGCGCCGCCGCTGCCTCCTTCTTGGCGCCCTTGCCGAACGGCACGTTGACGCCCGTCAGGTCGGCGCGGATGCCGTCCTTTGCGACGGAAATCCCACGAAGCCGCACGTCACCGGGCATCTTGGGCAGCTTGAGGTTGAGCGCGAGCTTGTCGGCGAGCTTCGGCTCCTCGATCTTCTTGAGGCCCTCGACGAGCGCCGGGTCGATACCGATCTTCTTCAGCAGCGAGGGGTGCGCGACGACGGCGTCGAGCATGTTGATGCGCATCACCTTGTCCACGAAGCGCGGCTTCCCGGTCACCTTGTGCAGCTCGCTCTCGCTGTGCCGGACGCGCTGCATCCGCTTGTCCGACAGCCCGAAGCGGTGGGCGATGGACCGCACCCCGAACAACGCCCTGGCCTTGGACGCGTCGCGCTGGATGCGCTCGGCCAGCGGGCGGGACAGCCGCAGGCCCTCGTCCTTGCCGGTGCCGGGGGTGTAGCTGAAGAGCCGGGGGACGTCGAGCTTCATGTCCTCCACGGTGGTGCCCACGGCGTGGTCACCCGTTCGCTGGAGGTGGGCGCGGGCCCGCACCTTGACCTCGGTACCGGCGACGGGAAGCTTGCCGTCGGCCAGCACGGTGCTGCGGCCACCGTCGGTGAACTTGACCTGCGAGGTGCCCAGCTCGCGGTCGAGGTCGTCGAAGGCGATCAGCACGTCGCCCTTCATCCGGCCGAGCACCGCGCCCTGGATCGAGGACGGGGCGTCGCCGACGATCTTCACATCGTTCACGGTTCCGTTGACCTGCGCGACCGAGACGCGGCCCGCCGGCACATCGGGAATCGTCACCTCGACGTGGTCGAGCCGGTCGCCGGCCACCTGGGTCAGGAAGGGGAAGCCCTTGATGTGGACCTCGGGGCGCGCGTGCAGATGCAGCGAGTCCTGCACCTTCTCGGCGGCCTTGCCCTCGGCGTAGAGCGCGGCCCAGCGGTCGCCGACGCCGAGGAAGGCCAGCAGCGCCAGGCAGGCGATGCCGAGCTTGACGGTCATCGTGAAGCGGGACCTGCGCCGTCTGCGCACGGCCCGCAGATAGGGCATCCGGTCCTCGTACTCCGGCTCGTCGTAGTCCGAGCGGAGGCTGAAGCCGAGCGGGCCCTCGTCGTACGGGTTGTCGTGCGGGCTGCCCTCGGGCGCCGGGTCGGCGCCCAGCGCGTCGTAGGGGTTCGGCGTGGGGGCGCCGGTGGGCTCGGGCGCGTCGGACGGCGCGAGCGAGGCCAGCTCGTCGTAGGGGTTCGCCGACGCGGCGCCCCGGGCGGGGCCGGGCACCTGGGCCGACGAGGCTCCGGCAGCCGACGCGGCTCCCGCAGCCGTCCCGGCTCCCTGCGTCGCCCCGTGGGAACCGTGGGCCGTGGGGGATCCGGTACGCCGGTGACTCCGGGGAACCTGGCGGCCCTGCTCGCCCTGCGGGGTGGGAACTTTCGGTATGGGAGTTGTGGAGCTTGGCGATGAACCGTGGGGGGTCATCGCCATATGCGAACACAAGGCCAGGCGTTACTCCAAGTCTCCTCTTGAGCCGCCGTCCGGCCGGTGCCGGTCCGTCCTGAACCGCAGGGCCCTGCTGCTACCGTCAACTCCAGCGCGCAGGGGGGCGCGAGGGCGCGTGTACGGAAGGCGTACGGGATCCGCCCGCACGGGAGCACGCACGAGAGGTGGCGGCGCACGGTGGCACGCAGCAGCGGCAGCAGCGCGGGAGTTGTGGTGGCCGGGCTGACGGCGGCGGCCCTCGCGGTGATCGGCTTCTTCGCCTTCCAGGCCTCCGCCGCCCAGGACCGCGTCGAGAAGCCCTCTTCCGCCAAGTCCCCCTCCCCCTCCCACGACGCCGAGAAGCGGCCCCCGAAGAAGGACACGGCGCTGCCCGCCCGCTCCGGGAGCGGCTTCCGTGTCGTCTACGCGCTGGGGCGCGAGCGGGTCTGGCTGGTCGGCAAGGACGGCAAGGTCACCGACACGTTCACGGTGAAGCCCAGCACGGTCAGCCCGCCGTCGGGCACCTACAAGGTCAGCTCGCGCTCGTCGCACGTCACCGGCTCGGACGGAGTGCCGATCGAGAACGTGGTGCGCTTCACAGATGTCAAGGGCGTCAGCATCGGCTTCAGCGCGGCGCTGAACGGCGCGACGCCGGAGGCGGACACCTCGCGCAAGACGGGCGGCATCCGCGAGAAGCGCGAGGACGGCGAGAAGATGTGGCTGCACGCCACGATCGGCACCCGGGTCGTCGTCGTCCGCTGATATCTGCCCGGAGGTCGTCCTCCGGCCCGCTCGGAGAGCTCGTCTCGCTGAGGCACCGGCCCTGGCTGAGGCATCGGCCCCACGGGACGTTACGCCGCGCCCTTGTCCGGGAGGTTCACCGGCAGCTGCGGCAGCTCGGCGGGCTCGGCCACGCCCGCGTCGGCCGGAACATCCGCCGACGCTTCCGCCGGCACCTCGGACGGCGGCCGGGAGACAGCGGCAGCGGCGGCACAGGACGCGAGCAGTTCGCTCATCGGCGGCATGGGCCGGGCCTGCCGCGCCGCGTGGGTCCGCGTCGGCCGCTGCTCGGACTTTCGTGCCGTCATGGCTCCCTCCGGGGGCTTCAGGCGCCTGGTCGACTGCGCCGTCAGGCATACTTAGGCATACCTAACCGTGCTCTCAGCCCCCATGGGACCACGCGGCACACCGACCGCGCAACATCTTACCGACACCATGTCGGAACGTGAGACCGCGCGCCGCGACCCGAGACCGGCCGAGGAGGAGGGCGCGGGGCCCGACCGCGCCGGGTCAGCGCAGCGCCGTGAGGTCCTCCTCCGCCCAGCGCGCGCCGACGCCGGTGACGGTCACGGTCCGTACGCCCTCCGCGCCCCCTTCAGGGGCGCCGCCCGCTTCGTCCGCCGAGCCCAGCGACCGGGCGATGACGACCTGGAGCCGGTCCTCGGTCAGCTCCTCGACCTTGCCCTCGCCCCACTCGACGACGACCACGGACTCGGGCAGCGAGACGTCCAGGTCGAGGTCCTCCATCTCCTCCAGGCCGCCGCCCAGCCGGTAGGCGTCGACGTGGACCAGCGCCGGGCCGCCGGTCAGCGACGGGTGGACGCGGGCGATGACGAACGTGGGCGAAGTCACCGCGCCCCGCACACCCAGCCCCTCGCCGAGGCCGCGCGTCAGCGTCGTCTTTCCCGCGCCCAGTTCACCCGTGAGCATGACGAGGTCCCCGGCGCGCAGCAGCCCGGCGAGCCGGCCGCCCAGCTCGCGCATGCGCTCACCGGTCGGAACGGTAACGGTGACGCTGACGTCCCCGCGCCCCTCCTGAAGACGAGGAGCCTGGGGACGGGGAGCCTGAAGATCGCGAGGATGAGGAGTGGGGTGCTGGCCGTGCGGTGCTTCCATGCGTCCGGATGGTACGCGCCAGCAGTGCGGCCACGTTCTCGTTGACCACCTCGGGACGCTCCAGCATCGCCAGGTGTCCGGTGGCCTCCAGAATCACGAACGCCGCGTCCGGCAGCGCTCCCGCGATCCGCTCGCTGTGCTCGCTCGGCGTCATCAGGTCCCGGTCTCCGGCCAGCACCAGCGCGGGCAGCCCGTCGAAGGCGGCCAGGGCCCCGGTCTTCTCGTGCTCGGCGAAGGCCGGGTAGAACTCCGCGACGACGTCGACCGGCACCGACTCGATCAGCCGCTCGGCGAACCGCGCCACACCTGGGTCCACCTCGCCGACGCTGCCGAAGGAGTACCTCTTGATCACCCCGGCGAACAGGTCCGCCGTCGCGCGCCGCCCCCGCTCCACCAGTTCGGACTGCGTGCCCAGCGCCCTGAGCACCCCCGGCACCAGCCGGCGCACGGCCCGCACCCCGGCGGCCGGCAGCCCGTAGGTGACCTCGGCGAGCCCGCCCGCACTGGTGCCGAGGAAGGCGGAACCCGCCACACGCCCGGCGACGTACTCCGGATACTGCTCGGCCAGCGCCATCACCGTCATGCCGCCCATCGAGTGCCCCACCAGCACCACGGGCCCCTCGGGGGCCGCCGCGTCGAGGACGGCCTTCAGATCGCGGCCGAGCAGATCGATGGAGACCGGTTCCCCGGCGGGTGCGCGGCCGGAGCGGCCGTGGCTGCGCTGGTCCCAGTAGACGGCGCGGACCGCGCCGCGCAGCGCGGCCCGCTGGAAGTGCCACACGTCCTGGCTCAGGCAGTAGCCGTGCGAGAAGACCACCGTCAGCGGCGGCTCCCCGGCCTCACGGTCCTCACGCGCGGGCGGCGTACGGCGCAGCAGCCGCAGCAGCCGGCCGCGGTAGCCCTCCGGGAGGGGTCCGTCCCCGTCGCCCTCCGCGCCCCCGGCGTCGGCGCCGTCGGCGCCGTTCAGGTGTATGGGCTCCACCTCGGGGCCGCCCGCCCCGTCCCCGGAGGCCGCCGCCGATCCGGCCGCCTCACCGGCGAAGTCGGCGGGCTCGTCCACCTCGAAGTACAGCGCGGTGCCGTCCTCCGCGTACGCCGTGCCGGGGGTGCCCCGCAGCGAGCCGTACGGTCCGGACGCGTCCAGGGCGAGGCGCGCTTTACGGCGCACCGCGCGGTTGACGGTGAGTCTCTCCAGCGCGACCCCCGCGGCGACCACGCCTATGGCCGCCCCGGCGAGGCCCGCCTTGCGCGTCCAGCCGCCCGCCGGGCCCGTGGAGGTGAGCGCGTCCTCGGCGCCGCTCACCGCCTCGGCCAGCTTGCCCATCTCGACGGCGCCTGCCGTGCGCGAGGCGCGGCGGGCCTCGTCGGCGGCGCCCAGCGCCGCGAGGGCGCCGGCCGCCGTGTCGGTGTCCCTCATCCGCCGGCCTTTCCCGCGCGCAGTGCCGCGCCCACGCCCCGGGCCGCGCTTGCGCGCCCGGCCACGCTCGCGGCGATTTCGGCCGCCCCCGTCCTGCTGTCCTCGCTCATGCTCTGGCCACCGTCCGTCCCCCGTCGCCGTACCGTCCAGCCCCCGTGCGCGCGGGTGCGTAGGGTCACCCGTACGCGCGTATGCCCGTCACTCGTTCACATATACCCGGGGAACCCGGTGGCTGATCCGGGTGACGATCTCGTACGAGATGGTGCCCGTGGCGCGCGCCCAGTCCTCGGCGGTGGGCTCGCCCTGGTCGCCGGGGCCGAAGAGCACGGCCCGCTCGCCCTCGGTCACCTGGTCACCGCCCAGGTCGACCGTGAACTGGTCCATCGCCACCCGGCCCGCCACCGTGTGCCATTTCCCGGCCACCAGCACGGGACCCGCCCCCGAGGCGTGCCGGGGGATGCCGTCGCCGTAGCCGAGCGGCACCAGGGCCAGGGTCGTCTCGCCGGGCGTGCGGTACTGGTGCCCGTAGCCGACGCCGTGGCCGCCGGGCACCCGCTTGACCAGGGCGAGCGAGGCGCTGAGCGTCATCGCGGGCCGCAGCCCCAGCCCGTCGGCCGTGCCGACCTCGGGGGACGGGGAGAGCCCGTAGACCGAGACGCCGGTGCGGACGAGGTCGAAGTGCGACTCGGGCAGGGTGAGCGTCGCGGGTGAGTTCGCGTGGTGGCGCACCTCGGGGTCGAGCCCGGCGCGCTCGGCCGTGGCCAGGGCCTCGTGGAAAACCTCCAGCTGCGCGGCGTTGGCGGGGTGCCCCGGCTCGTCGGCGCAGGCGAAGTGCGACCAGATCCCGGTGACCTTGAGCGCGCCCTCCGCCTCGGCGGCACGCGCGGCAGCCACCAGATCCGGCCAGTCGGCGGGCGGGCAGCCGCTGCGGCCCAGCCCGGTGTCGGCCTTCAGGTGCACGCGCGCGGGGCGCCCCGCCACGCGCGCGGCGGCCACGATCTCCCCCAGGGCCCAGCGCGCGCTCGCCGAGACGTCGATGTCCTGCTCGATCGCCTCCCGCCAGGGGCTGCCCGGCGTCCACAGCCAGCACATGATCCGGCCCTGGTCCCCGGCGGCGCGCAGCGCGAGCGCCTCCTCGGGGGTGGCGGTGCCCAGCCACCCGGCGCCCGCCTGGCGCGCGGCGCGGGCGCAGGGGATCGCGCCGTGTCCGTAGCCGTCGGACTTCATCACGGCCATCAGCTCGGCGCGCGGGGCGCGTTCACGGAGCGTGCGGACATTGGCGCGCACCGCGCCGAGGTCGATCTCGACGCGGGCGCGCTGGGCACCGGCCGTCTGCTGCTGGTCGCTCACCCTCTCAGTGTCTCAGGTGCCGAAGATCACCCGTCGGCACAGACGCTCCCGTGACCGTCCGTCCCGCCCTCACGCCCGGCCGTCCATGCCTTCGTGCCCGGCCGTCCACGCCCTCGTGCCCGGCCCGTCCGCGCCTCGGGGGGCGCCGTGCCCCCGCCTCAGTGGCCGGTGGCCCCGTCGATGCGCTCGCGCAGCAGGTCGGCGTGTCCGCCGTGCCGGGCGTACTCGGCGATCATCCAGACGAGCACCCGCCGTACCGAGACGGGATCGCCGGTGCGCTTGTGCACCCCGGTGGCGTCCAGGTCCATGGCGGCGACGATCTCGCGGGAGCGCTCGCACTCCCGCCGCCATACGGCCAGCACCTCCGCCGGGTCGCCGTCCAGCCGGTCGAAATCCTGCTCCGGATCCTCGTTCGAGTAATAGAGCATCGGCGCCTCTTCGCCGCCCAGTTGGATGCGGAACCACCAGCGCTCCACGCCCGCCAGATGCCGCAGCAGCCCGTGCAGGCTCATCCCCGAGGGTGGCACGGAGCGCTTCGACAGCTCCTGGGGCGTGAGGCCCGAGCACTTGAGCACCAGCGTGTCGCGGTACCAGTCCAGCGAGCGGGTCAGTATCTCCCGCTCGCTCCCCACCAGCGGAAGCGGCTCCCGGTCGTCGTCCGCCCACAAGGCGGCGAAGTGCTGCGGCGTGGCCTGCCCCGGCGCGGCGTCCGAGGCGCTTTGATCGCTCATGCCCGGAGTGTGACACCGCCCACTGACAACGCCCCGCCCCAACTGCCGTCCCCCGGCGCGCTCCCCACGCGGGGCACTGGCTGTAGAAGCGGCTCGACGCCGCTTCCGTACGGGACCGGGCGCCCGCCCAGGAGGACGCCGCGGGCCGGTGTGCCCCGGCTCCCCGGCCCGTCAGGGGGTCACGTGCCGCCCCAGGAAGTCGACTGCCGCTCGGAAAGGCCATCGCTCGGAAGGCCGCCGCTCTGGAACGGCCGCCGCTCAGGAATCCGGTCGCCCCATCAGGAGGTGACGTCCCGCCACGCCTTCGAGAGAGCGTCGGCGACATCCGTGGCCGACGGCGGATCGGGGGCGAGACGGCCCGCCAGGCCGTGGAGGTAGGCACCCGCCGAGGCGGCGTCGAGGGCGGAGAGGCCCGCGGCGAGGAGCCCTCCCACCAGCCCGGTCAGCACATCCCCGCTGCCGGCGGTGGCGAGCCGGCCCGTTCCTGTGGCGTTCACCCGTACAGGTGAGTCTCCGGGCTCGGCGACCAGCGTCGTCGAGCCCTTGAGCAGCACGGTCGCCCCCGTACGCTCCGCCAGGTCCCGCACGGCCGACAGCCGACCCGCCTCCACCTCCTCGCGCGCCACCCCCAGCAGCGCCGAGGCCTCGCCGGCGTGCGGCGTCAGCACAGTGGGCGCGGTGCGCGCGCGCACCGCCGCGAGGTCCATCAGCCGCAGGCCGTCGGCGTCCACCAGCACGGGCACGTCCGAGCCGATCACCTCGGCCACCGCCTGACGTGCCGCCGGCTCGTCGCCGAGCCCCGACCCGGCAGCCCAGGCCTGCACCCGGCCCGCTCGCCGGGGCGGCCCGGCGGAGACCAGTGTCTCGGGAAAGCGCGCGATGACCGCGTCCGATCCGGGCCCCACGTACCGCACTGCCCCGGCCCCGCTGCGCAGCGCGCCCGAGACGGCCAGCACGGCGGCGCCGGGATAGCGCGCCGAGCCCGCGACGACGCCGACGACACCGCGCCGGTACTTGTCGCTCTCGGCCGACGGCCTGGGCAGCAGCCGGGCCACATCGGCGTGCTGAAGCGCCTCGACCGCCCCGTCCTGTGGCAGGTGGGGGTCCAGGCCGATGTCGATGAGCCGTACGGCACCCGCGTACTCCCTCGCGGGGTCGATCAGCAGCCCCGGTTTGTACGCACCGAAGGTCACCGTCGCGTCGGCCCGCACCGCGGCGCCGTTCACCTCGCCGGTGTCGGCGTCCACCCCGCTGGGCAGGTCGACGGCCACGACGGGCACGCCCGCCTCCCGTACGAGGTCGGCCAACTCCACGGCGGCGGGCCGCAGTCCGCCCGTCCCGCCGATGCCGACGATTCCGTCCAGCACCAGGTCGGCCCGCCCGATGATCCCGGCGACCGGCTCGGCCACCCCTTCGACGACCGCGCCGGGCGCCACGACGGAACGCCCGCCCGCCGCGCGCAGCGCCGCGAGCCCGCCCTCGTGGGCGCGCTCGGGCGAGAGCAGCACCGCGGTCACCCCCGCGCCGCGCCGCGCCAGCCGGGCCCCGGCGTAGAGCGCGTCCCCGCCGTTGTCGCCGCTGCCGACGAGCAGCACCACCCGCGCCCCGTACGTCCGCCCCAGCAGCCGGGCGCACGCGACCGCGAGCCCCGCCGCGGCACGCTGCATCAGCGCCCCGTCCGGCAGCCGCGCCATCAGCGTCCCCTCGCCGGCCCGCACCGCCTCCACGCCGTAACCAGTCCTCATCCCCCCAGTGTGGCGCCCACCCCGCAACGACGCGCCCCGGGCCGGAGATCAGCCCGGCCCGCGAGGCTCCGTCGCCCACCCCGGCCACTGCACGCTGACCGCTCGGCCACCCCGCTCAGCCCTCCGCGACCACCACGGCCGAGGCCACGCCCGCGTCGTGCGAGAGGGACACATGCCAGCTGCGCACCCCCAGCTCCGCTGCCCGTTCCGCGACCGTGCCGCGCACCTTCAGATAGGGCTGGCCGGAGTCGGCCGTGCGGACCTCGGCATCCGTCCAGCGGAGGCCCAACGGCGCGCCCAGGGACTTGGCCAGGGCCTCCTTGGCCGCGAAGCGGGCCGCCAGCGAGGCCACCCCGCGGCGCTCCCCGCTGGGCAGCCACAGCTCACCGGCCACGAACAGCCGGTGCGCCATCGCGGGCGTGCGCTCCATGGACACGGCGAAGCGCTCGATCTCCGCGACGTCGATTCCCACCCCGATGATCACCGCTGCCTCACCCTGACCGCCCTCGCTTCCTTCGCGCCCCGTCCATGCCCCGGCCCGTCCATGCCCGGTCCGTTCACGCCCGGTCCGTTCCGTGCCCGCCCCGGTCCAACGGGGCGACGTCACCGACGTGGCGAGATTACGCGTCCGCCTTCACCGCCGCGCCCTCGAAGTCCGTGACGGTCATCCCGCCCGCCCGGCGCAGCTCCACCACCTGCTCCCGGCCCTCGCCCCCCAGCTCCACCACCTCGCGCACGCCGCCCAAGGCGCCGGCACCAGCGCCGACGCCGTCGTCGAACACCGCCGCGTCGGAGGCCAGGACGAACTCCCCGTCACCGTCCCCGTCGCCCCACCCCGCCACCAGCGGCGCGTCACGGCACGCGCCGACCATCGCGTCCGGGTCGTCGGCGTGCACGGCGACGAGCGTGAACGTGCCCTCCAGGCGGCGGCAGATCTGCCGCACCGCCTCGGCCAGCTCGCCGCAGGAGGAGAACGCCTCGGCGAGCAGCTGCGCGACGGCCTCCGTATCGGTCTCGGAGGCGAGTTCGTGGCCGCGCCCGCTCAACTCCGCCCGCAGCGCGGCCCGGTTGCCGAGCGTGCCGTCCTGCACGACCGCGACGCGGCCCGCGCCGTCCAGGTGGGGGTGCGCGTCAGCCTCGCCGAGTACGGCGTCGGCCCCGCCCGGCACGCTGGAGCTGCCCAGCACGCGGGAGCCGCCGGTCGCGGCACCGTGCTCGGCGCCGTGCGACGCGCGGCGGAGGTGGCCGAGCGCCGTTTGTCCCGCCGGCAGTGGCCGGGCGGCAAGCTCCTCATGAAGGCCGGCGAGGGTGCCCACGCGCTTCGCCGCCGCCAGCTGCCCGTCGGCGAGGACGGCGACCCCCGAGGACTCGTCGTCCGGGCGCTCCAGCCGCTGAAGGCCCGCGAGGACGACGTCGAGCGCCGACTGTCCGCCCACGTAGCCGACGATTCCGCACATGGATACCCCTTCCAGCCCCGTGACCTGCCATGTCTACCGCACAGGCAGGGCTGGACACCCCAGGGACCCCGTCACCGTCACCCGGGCGCGGGGCTCACTCGCCGAGCGCCATCCGGTCTATGGCCTCCCCGACCAGCTCCAGATACTCCGACTCCTCGCAGCGAGGCTTGCTGCCCATCACGTACATGTCCAGCGACTCCGTCAGGTCTTCCAAGAGGTCCTCGTCCGGGAGGCCGTCGGTCAGGTCGCTGTAGACATGGCCTGCGTAGACGTCCAGGGATCTATCGGGACGGTTACGTCTGAGGCGCTTGAGGCTTAATAGATGCGACATGGGCGGAATATAGCGATAATCACACCCGCCGTACACCTTCTCTACGTTCAGAACTCCACACGCCTGTATCTCCTCGAAAGGTTCCCAGGTCACACGAGAAGAGGGAATCGAAAGTCACTGATAGGCCAGAACCGTTCCGGGGCCCCCGGACGTGAGAGCGGCGCTCCGGCCGCGCAGAATGGCCAGGTGCCCACGAAGCCCTACCTCGACCTCAGCCGCGCGGAGTGGAGCGCCCTGCGCGCACGAACGCCCCTGCTGCTCACCGCCGCCGAGGTCGAGAACCTCCGCGGCCTGGGCGACGTCATCGACCTGGACGAGGTACGGGACATCTACCTGCCGCTCTCCCGGCTGCTCAACCTCCACGTGGAAGCCACGCACGGCCTGCGCGGCGCGCTCAACACGTTCCTCGGCGACAAGGGCCAAAGCGGCGGCACGCCGTTCGTGATCGGCGTCGCGGGCAGCGTCGCCGTCGGCAAGTCCACGGTCGCGCGCCTGCTCCAGGCGCTACTGGCCCTCCCCCGGCGCCTCAGCGGCGCGGGAGACGCGGGAGACGCGCCGATGCCCGAACACCCGCGCGTCGAGCTGGTCACCACGGACGGCTTCCTGCTGCCCAAGGCCGAGCTGGAGCGGCGCGGGCTGATGTCCCGCAAGGGCTTCCCCGAGTCCTACGACCGCCGGGCCCTCACCCGCTTCGTCGCCGACGTCAAGGCGGGCAAGCCCGAGGTGACGGGGCCGGTCTACTCCCACCTGATCTACGACATCGTGCCGGGCGAGACGCTGACGGTGCGCAGGCCCGACATCCTGATCGTCGAGGGCCTCAACGTCCTCCAGCCCGCGCTCCCCGGCAAGGACGGCCGCACCCGCCTCGCCGTCGCGGACTACTTCGACTTCTCGCTGTACGTCGACGCGCGTACGGACGACATCGAACGCTGGTACCTCGACCGCTTCCGCAAGCTGCGCGAGACCGCGTTCCAGAACCCGCGCTCGTACTTCCACAAGTACACGACGGTCTCCGAGGAAGAGGCCCTCGACTACGCCCGCAACACCTGGCGCACCATCAACGAGCCCAACCTCCGCCAGAACATAGCCCCCACCCGCGGCCGAGCGACCCTCCAACTCCACAAGGGCCCGGACCACAAGGTCCGGAGACTGTCACTGCGCAAGCTGTAGACGCACCCACCGCCGCAGCGGGCGGGCGTTCCGCGGGGCAGGGGGCACCTCCCCGGCCCGGGGCGCCGGGGAGGCCGGGAACAACGGAACCGCACCCGCCCACCCACCGCACCCCGCACCCGCACCCGCACCCGCACCCGCAAGCACTGCCGGCGCACCCGCCACGCGTCAGCCCAGCGTCCGCTTCACCACATCGGCAAGCCGCCCCGCGACAGCCCGGGCATGCTCGATATCCGCGGCCTCCACCATCACCCGCACCAGCGGCTCGGTCCCGGAGGACCGGAGCAGCACGCGCCCGGTCTCTCCCAACTCGCGCTCGGCCTCCGCGACAGCGGAAACCAGCTCGGGAGCGGTCGTGACTCGCGACTTGTCCACGTCCGGCACGTTCACCAGGACCTGCGGCAGCCGCTCCATCACCCCGATCAGCTCCGCCAGCGGCTTCCCCGTCGCCGCGACGCGAGCGGCCAGCATCAGGCCGGTCAGCGTCCCGTCGCCGGTGGTGGCGTGGTCGAGCACGATCACGTGCCCGGACTGCTCGCCGCCCAGCGAGAACCCGCCGCGCTTCATCTCCTCCAGCACATAGCGGTCGCCGACCGCGGTCTGGAGCAGCGAGATGCCCTCACGCTCCAGCGCGAGTTTGAAGCCGAGGTTGGACATGACCGTGGCGACGACGGTGTCCTTGCGCAGCTGCCCGGCCTCCTTCATGGCGAGGCTGAGTACGGCGAGGATCTGGTCCCCGTCGATCTCCCCGCCCGCCGCGTCCACGGCCAGGCAGCGGTCGGCGTCGCCGTCGTGGGCGACGCCCAGGTCCGCGCCGTGATGTACGACGGCGTCCCGCAGCCCGTCCAGGTGGGTGGAGCCGCACTCGTCGTTGATGTTGAGCCCGTCGGGGTCGGTGCCGATGGTCACGACGTCGGCGCCCGCGCGCGCGAACGCCTCCGGGGAGACGCGGGACGCCGCACCGTGCGCCCCGTCGATGACGACCTTGAGCCCGTCGAGCCGGTTGGGGAGGACGCCGACGAGATGGGCGACGTAGTTGTCGAAGCCCTCGTCGTAGTCCTTGACCCGGCCCACCCCGCCGCCGACGGGCCGCGCCCACGCCTCGCCCGCCGCGTGCTCGCGGTAGAGCGCCTCGATACGGTCCTCCAGCTCGTCCGCGAGCTTGTGGCCGCCGCGCGCGAAGAACTTGACGCCGTTGTCGGGCATCGGATTGTGGCTGGCCGAGAGCATCACGCCCAGGTCGGCGCCCAGCGCTCCCGTCAGATAGGCGACGGCGGGCGTCGGCAGCACGCCGACCCGCAGCACATCGACCCCGGCACTGGCCAGACCCGCCACGACGGCGGCCTCCAGGAACTCCCCGGAAGCGCGGGGGTCGCGCCCGACCACGGCCATCGGCCGGCTGTCGCCGCCCCTCACACTTGCCTCGGTCAGCACGTGGGCCGCCGCGACCGAGAGCCCGAGCGCCAGCTCGGCCGTCAGCCCCTCATTGGCGACGCCACGTACACCGTCCGTACCGAAGAGTCGTGCCACAGTCGTTCCTCCGAGTTCCGCGGGCGTTCATCACACGGGCTTCCGCGAGCCCGTTACACCAGGTATACGCCCTGTATTCCCCGTGGCGGTGCGGGGCCGTCGCCACCAAAAGACGGATGCCCCGTCGGCACCGAGGTGCGGACGGGGCATCCAGGCTGAAGCCTTCGCAGCCGACAGCCTCCAGCCGGCGCCAGGTCAGCGCTTGCTGTACTGCGTGCCCTTACGGGCCTTCTTGAGGCCGGCCTTCTTGCGCTCGACGGCACGCGAGTCACGCGTGAGGAACCCGGCCTTCTTGAGCGTGCCGCGGTTGTTGTCGACGTCCGCCTCGTTCAGCGCGCGGGCCACGCCCAGGCGCAGGGCGCCGGCCTGACCCGAGATGCCGCCGCCGGAGATACGGGCGACCACGTCGTAGCGGTCGTCCAGCTCCAGGACCTTGAACGGCTCGTTGACTTCCTGCTGGTGCACCTTGTTGGGGAAGTAGCCCTCAAGGGTGCGCCCGTTGACCTTCCACTTGCCGCTGCCCGGAATGATCCGGACGCGGGCGATGGCGTTCTTACGACGCCCGGTGCCGGCGGCCGGCTGCGGGTCGCCGAAGCGGGACGCGAGGGACTCGGAGGTGTACTCCTCCGGGGCCTCGGGGGTCTCGGTGGTGTATTCCTCGACGCCCTCGACGGGGGTCTCGGCGGTGGTCTCGGCCACGATTCTCCTCAGCTTCTCTTCAGTCTTAGGGGGTGGCCGGACTTACTGCGCGACCTGGCTGATCTCGAACGGCACGGGCTGCTGAGCAGCGTGCGGGTGCTGGTCGCCCGAGTAGACCTTCAGCTTCGAGAGCATCTGACGGCCCAGGGTGTTCTTGGGGATCATGCCCTTGACGGCCTTCTCGACCGCCTTCTCGGGGTTCTTGTCCAGCAGCTCGTCGTAACGGACGGAGCGCAGACCACCCGGGTACCCGGAGTGGCGGTACGCCAGCTTCTGGATCCGCTTGTTGCCGGACAGGTGCACCTTGTCGGCGTTGATGATGATGACGAAGTCACCAGTGTCAACGTGGGGCGCGTACACCGGCTTGTGCTTGCCCCTCAGGAGAGTGGCGGCCTGAGAGGCCAGACGGCCCAGGACCACGTCCTGAGCGTCGATGATGTGCCACTGGCGCTGGACGTCGCCGGGCTTGGGGCTGTACGTACGCACGGTCGTAGCCTTCGCTTCTTCAGTGAATTGGGTCCTGACAAGGCCACCAACAGATCATCCCGAACAGGACCGCACGCGGTGACGCAACCGCACACGACCGCCAGACGTCAGCCGGTGAGCCGGTGTAAAGACCCCCCACGTGAGAACAGGCAAGCCAATACACACAACGATCCGCCAGAATACCGACCCTCCCCCGCAAGGGTCAAAACCGGGGTTCACCGCACCCGCGCAACCCGCCCCTCCCCCCACACCGGCTCCGACGCCTCCCGCACCCGGCCGTCCGCACCGAAGACGAGATAGCGGTCGAAGGAGCGCGCGAACCAGCGGTCGTGCGTCACCGCCAGCACCGTGCCCTCGAAAGACTCCAGCCCCTCCTGAAGAGCCTCCGCCGACTCCAGGTCCAAGTTGTCCGTCGGCTCGTCCAGGAGCAGCGCCGTCACTCCCCCCAGCTCCAGCAGCAAGATCTGGAATCGGGCCTGCTGGCCGCCGCTGAGGCGGCCGAAGGGGAGCTCCGCCTGGCGGGTCAGCTCGTAGCGGCGCAGGACCGACATCGCGGCGCCACGGTCCCGCGCGTGCTCCTTCCACAGGATGTCCAGGAGCGTGCGCCCCTCCAGCTCGGGGTGGGAGTGGGTCTGCGCGAAGTGGCCCGGGACCACGCGCGCGCCCAGCTTCCACGCGCCCGTGTGCGCCACCTCACCCCCGGCCAGCAGCCGCAGGAAGTGGGACTTGCCCGAGCCGTTCGAGCCGAGCACGGCGACCCGCTCGCCGTAGAAGACCTCCAGGTCGAAGGGGCGCATCAGCCCCGTCAGCTCCAGGCCCTGGCAGGTCACGGCCCGCACGCCCGTGCGTCCGCCCCGCAGCCGCATGCGGATGTCCTGTTCGCGCGGCGGCTCCATCGGCGGGCCCGCCTCCTCGAACTTCTGAAGGCGCGTGCGCGCGGCCTGGAGGCGGGAGGCCATGTCCGAGTTGAAGGCGGCCTTCTGCTTGTACATGATCACGAGCCGCTTCAGCTTGGCGTGCTCCTCGTCCCAGCGCCGCCGCAGCTCCTCGAAGCGCGCGAACCGCTCCTTGCGCGCCTCGTGGAACGTCGCGAAGCCCCCGCCGTGCACCCATACGTCGCTGCCGGCGGCGCCCGGCTCGACGCTGACGATGCGGTCGGCCGCGCGGGCGAGCAGCTCACGGTCGTGGGAGATGAACAGCACCGTCTTCTTCGTCTCGCGCAGCCGCTCCTCCAGCCAGCGCTTGCCGGGGACGTCCAGATAGTTGTCCGGCTCGTCCAGCAGCAGCACCTCGTCGGTGCCGCGCAGCAGCGACTCCAGCACCAGCCGCTTCTGCTCACCGCCGGAGAGCGTGCGCACCTGCCGCCACTGCGCCTTCTCATACGGGATGCCCAGCGCGGCGACCGTACACATGTCCCACAGCGTCTCGGCTTCGTACCCGCGCGCCTCGGCCCAGTCGGCGAGCGCCTGCGCGTACTGGAGCTGAGCCTTCTCGTCGTCGACGGTCATCACCGCCAGTTCCGCCTCGTCCACGGCGCGCGCCGCCGCGCGGATCTCCGGGTGGGCCACCGAAACCAGCAGGTCACGCACCGTACTCTCGTCCCGTACGCTCCCCACGAACTGCGGCATCACCCCCAGCCCACCGCTGATGGTGATCGTCCCCGCCTCGGGTTTCAGCTCCCCCGCGATCAGCCGCAGCAGCGTCGTCTTGCCCGCGCCGTTGGCCCCCACCAGCGCCACCGAGGCGGCCTCGCCCACCCGCAGGAAGGCGTCGTCGAAGAGCGGCCTCCCGTCGGGAAGGTAGTACTCCAGATGTGCCACCTCGACATGTCCCATGTGCGGGATTGTCACCGTCGCCGTACCCCTCAACCAAGCGAATATCGAGCGCATAAGATGCGCCCATGAGCTTTGGGCAGGGGGGACCCGAGTGGGGTTCCGGTTCCACACCGGACTGGGCCGCGCTCGCCGAGCAGGCCGAACGCCACCGCAGCAGGCGCCGCCGCTGGCTGATGGCGGGCGGCGGCGCGCTGGCGACCGCCGCCGTCGCGGGCATCGTCGCGTTGGCCGTCGTCAACGAGGGCGGCGGGGACGGCGCCTCCGACAAGCCCTCCAGCTCGCTCCCGGCGCCCGAGGACCTGCCCTCCAGCAGCGACGCGCAGCCCACCTTCAAGGACGAGCCGCCGCCCCCGCCGCCGCCCAGGGACTTCATCGCCGACGCCGAGCACGACAAGGCGCCCCTGAGCGCGGCCACGCTCTTCCCGGCCAAGCGCATCACGGTCAACGGCCACTCCTACAAGCTCGCCTCCACCAGCACGAGCAAGAACTGCGCCCAGGCGGCACACGCGGGCCTCGGCCCGGTGCTGACCGGCAACGACTGCGACACGCTCTACCGCGCCACCTTCACCAGCAACGGCCTCGCCGTGACGGTCGGCATCGCCGCATTCGAGGACGCGAAGACCGCCGCGAAGGTCAAGAAGCAGTACCGGCCCAACCTGGTGGCCCTCCCCGGCAACGGCGTCCCCGACTTCTGCCGCACCGTCACCTGCCGTACGACGGCCAACAGTCTGGGCCGCTACGCCTACTTCACCATCGCGGGCCGCACCAACGGCAAGGAGTCGGGCCCCTCCGACACCCAGGCCCAGAAGGTGGCGCTCGACGGCTCCAACTACGCCTACGCCCGCGTCCTCCAGCGCGGCCGGGCCCAGTCCTCCGAGGCGGCCAAGGAACCGGCCTCCTGAAGCGGGCTCCGAAGCCGGGCCCTGGATCCGGGGTTTGCGGATCGGCCCCTGACGACACACAACGCGGTAACGAAGTTCTCCCTGTGCGCGGGCGCGCCCGGTCAGAGCGCTAGGGTCCGTGGCAGACCGTCAGGGCTGGGGGGACGAGGGGGCATCCGCCGATGGAGCGGGACGAGACCGTGATCGGCTGCGCCGGGGTACTGGTCATCGGCACCCGAGGAGCCGCAGGACCGGGCGAGGTCCTCGTACGGATCAGAGGCGGCACCGAGGCCTATCTCGCCTGGTCCCCCGAACCGTTGCCGGCCGGCGTGACCGTGCTCGTCATCGAGTCCCGCGGCACGCGCCAGGTCGACGTCAGCGAGTGGACCGACCCCCTCGACACGCTCACCGGCGGTATGGACCAAGCCAGTTGAGGAGATGAAGGATGTTCGGATATCGCGTCCCCGCACCCGACGAGGCGATGCTCATCTCAGGCGGCAGGCGAGGGCTGAAAGGCGCGCCCTTCCGGGTGGTGACCGGACACGGCAAGTTCGTGCTGCCGATCTTCCGTAAGACCCGCTTCCTGACCCTGGCGATGCGCGAGGCCGAGGTGGCGGAGACCTGTGTGACCCGGCAGGGCATCGTGCTGACGGTGCGCGCCGTGATCGCCTTCAAGGTCGGCAACGACACCGAGAGCATCGTCAACGCCGGGCAGCGCTTCCTTTCGGAGCAGGAGCAGATGTCGGTGCTGACGGGGCGGATCTTCTCCGGTCACCTGCGCTCCATCATCGGCTCCATGACGGTCGAGGAGATCGTCACCGAGCGGCAGAAGCTCGCCACCGAGGTGCTGGAGACGTCGAAGACCGAGATGGGGAAGATCGGCCTGATCGTCGACTCGCTCCAGATCCAGTCCATCGACGACGGCGACACCGGCTACATCGAGGCGATGTCGGCCCCCCACAAGGCGGCCATCCAGCGGCAGGCCAAGATCGCCGAGGCGAAGGCCACCCAGGCGTCGGTCGAGGCCCAGCAGGAGGCGGAGCGCAACCAGGCCGAGTACAACCGGCAGACCGCCGTCGTCCAGGCCGAGTACAAAGCCGAGGTCGACCGCGCCCAGGCCCAGTCCGCGCAGGCCGGACCGCTCGCCCAGGCGCACGCCCAGCAGGAGGTGCTCGCCGCACAGACGGAGCTGGCCGAGCGCGCGGCACGGCTGCGTCAGCAGGAGCTGGTGGCCGAGGTCGTCAAGCCCGCCGAGGCAGAGGCCGAGCGGATCAGGGTGGTGGCACTGGCCGACGCCGAACGGATGAAGATCCAGGCCGAGGCCGCGGCCTCCCACGACCGCGTCGCCCTCGACCAGCTGCTGATCAATCAGCTTCCGGAGATCGTCAAGGAGGCGGCGGCGGGCCTGTCCCACGCCAACGTCAACGTCCTCAACGGCGCCGACGGCCTCGGCGAGATCGCCGCGGGCCTCGTCGGCCAGGGCCTGACGATCCTGGACACCGTCAAGCAGAACCTGGGCACGCCCGGCGCCGAGAAGGGGGCCGAGCGAGCCACGACGACAAAGCCCCGCACCCCGCAGCAGCGCAGCGGCCCGGACGACGGCCCGGTCGCGATCCCCTGATTCCGGGGATCCGCACACACCGCCGAGGGGTTCGTACGGACCCGCCGAGGGATTCGTACGAACCCCGCCGAGGGATTCATACGAAACCCCGCCGAGGGATTCGTACGGACTCGTCGAGCGGTCGTACGGTTCAGCAGCAGCCGGACCCGTCCCCGCTGCCCGGCAGGGTCCGCTTGTTGCGGGACGCCAGGTTGCGGGCGGCCAGCTCGTCGTCGGCCGGGTACCCGACCTCCTCCAGGGTCAGCCCGTGCGGCCGTACGACGTGGACGGCCGAGTCCCGCACCCCGGCGGCCAGCACTTTCGCGGGCCACTCCGGGGGACGGTGCCCGTCGCCGACGAACAGCATGGCGCCCACCAGCGAGCGGACCATGTTGTGGCAGAACGCGTCCGCCCTGACCGTCGCCTCCAGCACCCCGTCCTCGCGCCGCACCCACTCCAGCCGCTGGAGCGTGCGGATCGTCGTCGCGCCCTCACGCTTCTTGCAGTACGCCGCGAAGTCGTGCTCGCCCACCAGGCCGCCCGCGGCCTCGTTCATGGCGTCGAGGTCCAGCGGCCAGTTGTGCCACAGCACATGGCCACGCTGAAGCGGATCGGCTCCGCCGGGGTGGTCGGTGACGCGGTAGGCGTAGCGGCGCCAGATCGCGGAGAACCGCGCGTCGAAGTGCGCGGGCGCCTCGCTCACCCGGAAGATCCGTACGTCCATGGGCAGCCGCCCGGCGAGCCGGCGCAACAGCCGCTCCCCGTGCTCGGCCCAGACGTCCCCGGGCAGGTCGACGTGGGCGACCTGCCCGCGCGCGTGCACCCCTGCGTCGGTCCGCCCGGCCACGGTCAGCTCCGGCTTCTCCGGCAGCCGCAGGACGACCCCCAGCGCGTCCTCGATCTCCTCCTGCACCGTCCGCCGCCCCCGCTGCCGGGCCCACCCGGAAAACTCCCGCCCGTTGTAAGCCAGATCCAGCCGCACTCGCACCACGTCACTCACGGTCCGATCTTCTCATTGCTCCAACCAGGACCCGCCGCACACGACAAAGTGGGCCCGCCCCCACAAGGGAGCGGGCCCACTCAGAGGTAAGAACGTCAGGCGTTCTTGGCCTCGCCGTCCTCGTCCTCGGCCTCGGCCGAGTCCTTCTTCAGCTCGGCCACAGCGTCGTCACCAGCGGCGTCCTTGGCGGTGCGCTTGGTCGCCGCCTCGGCCTCGCCGACAGCGGTCTGCTGCACGGTCAGGGCCTCGACCAGCTCGATGACCGCCATCGGGGCGTTGTCGCCACGACGCGGACCGATCTTGGTGATGCGGGTGTAGCCACCGGGACGGTTCTCGTACCGCGGGCCGATCTCGGTGAAGAGCGTGTGCACGACGCTCTTGTCCAGGACCGTGCGCATGACCTGACGGCGGTTGTGAAGGTCGCCCTTCTTCGCCTTGGTGATCAGACGCTCGGCGACCGGACGCAGGCGGCGGGCCTTCGCCTCGGTCGTCGTGATGCGGCCGTGCTCGAACAGAGCGGTGGCCAGGTTGCCCAGCATCGCCTTCTGGTGCGCGGCACTGCCACCCAGACGGGGACCCTTGGTGGGCTTCGGCATGATGTCTCTCCTCACGTTGTCCCTGCACCGGCCGTATCAGGCACCGGCGGCAGTCCCGGCCGTACGAGGTACCGGGAATTCGGCCCCGCGCCCCTCAAGGAGCGCGGGGTGGTGCGCCCCGTCAGGGGCGCGGGGAACTGCGCGACCAGCCACAACCGGCCCGCAGCTCCCCAACAACAGCACAGGGCGGACTCTCAGTACTGCCAGGTCTCCAGAACCCAGCGTCAGCGCCTCAGTACTGCTCGGTCTCCACGAACCCGGCATCCGCGTCGTCATCGGCGCCGAAGGCGTCCGCCGCGGCGGTCGGGTCGAATCCGGGCGGGCTGTCCTTGAGGGCCAGGCCCATGCCGGCCAGCTTCGCCTTGACCTCGTCGATCGACTTCGCGCCGAAGTTACGGATGTCGAGCAGGTCCGCCTCGGAGCGGGCCACCAGCTCGCCCACCGAGTGGATGCCCTCGCGCTTCAGGCAGTTGTACGACCGAACGGTGAGCTCCAGCTCCTCGATCGGCAGCGCCAGGTCCGCCGCGAGCGCGGCGTCCGTCGGCGACGGGCCCATGTCGATGCCCTCGGCGTCGACGTTGAGCTCGCGTGCCAGGCCGAACAGCTCGACCAGGGTCTTGCCCGCCGACGCCATGGCGTCACGCGGGCGCATGGCCTGCTTGGTCTCGACGTCGACGATCAGCTTGTCGAAGTCGGTGCGCTGCTCGACACGGGTCGCCTCGACCTTGTAGGTGACCTTGAGGACCGGCGAGTAGATGGAGTCGACCGGGACGCGGCCGATCTCCTGGCCCAGCTGCTTGTTCTGGACGGCGGAGACGTAGCCGCGACCGCGCTCGACGGTCAGCTCCATCTCCAGCTTGCCCTTGCCGTTCAGCGTGGCGAGGACCAGGTCCGGGTTGTGCACCTCGACACCGGCCGGCGGCGCGATGTCCGCGGCGGTGACCAGACCCGGGCCCTGCTTGCGCAGGTACATCACGACGGGCTCGTCGTGCTCCGAGGAGACGACGAGCGACTTGATGTTGAGGATGAGGTCGGTGACGTCCTCCTTGACGCCCGGCACGGTCGAGAACTCGTGCAGGACACCGTCGATCCGGATGCTGGTGACAGCAGCGCCGGGGATCGAGGAGAGGAGCGTACGACGCAGAGAGTTACCGAGGGTGTAGCCGAAGCCCGGCTCCAGCGGCTCGATCACGAACCGTGAGCGGAATTCGTCGACGACCTCTTCGGTCAGAGAGGGGCGCTGAGCGATCAGCATGTTGTGTGTGCCTCCAGTTATCGGCAACCGCTATTTGATGCCGTCACTGCAAGGGTACGGGCGGCAGGCCCCAAAAGGGACCCGACCGCCCACACCCTGCGAAGCCGCACCCGAATTACTTCGAGTACAGCTCGACGATCAGCTGCTCCTGCACCTGGGTGTCGATCACCTGGCGCTCGGGCAGCGAGTGCACGAGGATCCGCAGCTTGGACGGGATCGACTCAAGCCACGCCGGAACGGTCTTGTCTCCGGCTTCCGCGACAGCCACCTGGAAGGGGGTCATGCTGCGGGAGGCCTCGCGGACCTCGATGATGTCGCTCACGGACACCCGCGCCGAGGGAATGTCGGTCTTGCGACCGTTCAGCGTGATGTGGCCGTGCTTGACCAACTGACGTGCGTGGTCGCGGGACTTGGCAAAGCCGGCCCGGTAGACCACGTTGTCCAGACGGGTTTCGAGGATCCGCAGCAGGTTCTCGCCTGTCTTGCCCTGCTGGCGGTTGGCCTCGGTGAAATACCCGCGGAACTGCTTCTCCAGGACGCCGTAGATACGAGCGGCCTTCTGCTTCTCACGCTTCTGCAGCAGGTACTCGGAGTCCTTGGTGCGCCCGCGACCGTGCTCACCCGGGGGGTAAGGACGGATCTCGATCGGGCACTTCGCGCTCTCGCACTTGCTCCCCTTGAGGAAGAGCTTCTGCTTTTCCCGACGGCAACGCTTGCAGTCGGCCCCGGTGTAACGCGCCATTGTCGTTGATCTCCTACTTCAGTTGTCTCAGACTCGGCGACGCTTCGGCGGGCGGCAGCCGTTGTGCGGGGTCGGGGTGACGTCCTGAATGGAGCCGACCTCAAGGCCCGTGGCCTGGAGGGAGCGGATCGCGGTCTCACGGCCGGAGCCGGGACCCTTCACGAAGACGTCGACCTTGCGCATGCCGTGCTCCTGGGCGCGACGCGCGGCGTTCTCCGCGGCCATCTGCGCCGCGAACGGCGTCGACTTGCGCGAGCCCTTGAAGCCGACGTGGCCGGCAGAGGCCCAGGAGATCACGTTGCCGGTGGGGTCGGTGATCGAGACGATGGTGTTGTTGAACGTGCTCTTGATGTGAGCGTGCCCGTGGGCGACGTTCTTCTTCTCCTTGCGGCGCACCTTCTTGGCGCCGGCCGTACGGCCCTTCGGAGGCATATAGAGATAACTCCCGTGAGGTGGTCGGTCCTACTCGCGGACCGCTTGCAGCGTGTCCGGAGTGGACTACTTCTTGCCCGGCTTCTTCTTGCCGGCGATGGCGCGACGCGGGCCCTTACGGGTGCGGGCGTTGGTCTTCGTGCGCTGACCGTGGACCGGGAGACCGCGCCGGTGACGCAGACCCTCGTAGCAGCCGATCTCCACCTTGCGGCGGATGTCGGCCTGGATCTCACGGCGGAGGTCACCCTCTACCTGGAGGTTGTTGTCCACGTACTCGCGGAGCTTGACCATCTCCTCCTCAGCCAGCTCCCGCACGCGGGTGTCGGGGCTGACCCCGGTCTCGCGCAGGGTCTGCTGGGCAAGGGTGCGGCCAATGCCGAAGACGTAGGTGAGGGCGACCTCGACGCGCTTCTCGCGCGGGAGGTCGACGCCAGCGAGGCGTGCCATGAATGTGGCTCCTGATGATTCCGTCGGAGGTCTGCAGCAGCGCCGATCCTGTCCGGAAATGGACAGGTCCCCGGCCTCCGACCGGGGGTGTCGACACCGTCAGCGGTGTCGGGCCCTGCTTATGTGACTGTTGCTCGCGTCGCGCGAAGGAACTGCGAAAGGCAGGTCGTCGTACGTCAGCCCTGGCGCTGCTTGTGGCGCAGGTTCTCGCAAATGACCATGACCCGGCCGTGACGGCGGATCACCTTGCACTTGTCGCAGATCTTCTTGACGCTCGGCTTGACCTTCATGGTGTGAGGTTCTCCGGGTCTGGCCGTCCTCCCGGGAGCGGGAAGGCAGCACGATCTGTCGATCTACTTGTAGCGGTAGACGATCCGTCCGCGCGTCAGGTCGTAGGGAGACAGCTCCACCACAACCCGGTCGTCGGGAAGGATACGGATGTAGTGCATCCGCATCTTGCCGCTGATATGCGCGAGGACCTGGTGCCCGTTCTGGAGCTCCACCTTGAACATCGCGTTCGGGAGAGACTCGACGACGGTGCCCTCGATCTCGATGGCCCCTTGTTTTTTGGCCATGCTTGAGCGCTTCACCTTCCGGGATCGGCTACCTGGGGTGACCCAGAACTCCCCGTGGCAAACGGGTGCACCTGGGCCGACGAGCCAGTCTACGACAGCCCACCCAGAAAGACGAATCGAGAATTGTGCCCGCCGCCGGTGATCGTTATTCCCCTCAAAGAGCGAGGGCCCCGGGGCGGAGCTCCGCAGAGATCCCTACGCCAGCGGATCGGGCGCGGCCTCGACACCCAGCTCCGCGAGCTTGGCGCGGCCACCGTCCGGTGCGGTCAGCACCAAAGGCCCCTGCTCGGTCAGCGCGACGGAGTGCTC
The DNA here is from genome assembly GCF_035917675.1 of Streptomyces sp. NBC_01775. Classification (NCBI taxonomy): domain Bacteria; kingdom Bacillati; phylum Actinomycetota; class Actinomycetes; order Kitasatosporales; family Streptomycetaceae; genus Streptomyces; species Streptomyces sp. NBC_01775. The sequence goes on from NZ_CP109104.1 coordinate 3,855,629, forward strand.
CCAGTGCGACGACCACGTACCGTCATTGGTCTTGACCGTCCAGTCATCCGAGAGCACGTGCGTCTTCGGCGTCCCCAGGGTCACCATCGGTTCGATCGCCAGGCACATGCCGGGCACCAGCTTGGGGCCGCGCCCGCGCCGCCGGTCGACGTAGTTCAGCAGGTGGGGGTCCATGTGCATCTGTGAACCGATGCCGTGGCCGCCGTAGTCCTCGACGATCCCGTACTTGCCGGAGGAGGGCCGGGGCTGGCGGCGGATGTAGCCCTCGACGGCCTTGGAGATGTCCACGAGCCGGTTGCCCTTGCGCATCGCGGCGAGCCCGGCCCACATCGACTCCTCCGTCACCCGGCTCAGCTCGCGCAGCTCGGCGGAGTGGCCGTCGCCGACGAAGACGGTCAGCGCGGCGTCCCCGTGCCAGCCGTCGATGATCGCGCCGGCGTCGATGGAGAGCAGGTCACCGGCCTTGAGGACGGTCTCGCGGTCCGGGATGCCGTGGACGACGACATCGTTGACGGACGTGCAGATGTTGCCCGGGAAGCCGCCGTAGCCGAGGAAATTCGGCTTGGCGCCGTGGTCGGCCAGCACCTTCGCGGCGACCTCGTCCAGGTCCTTCGTCGTGGCGCCGGGCACCGCGGCCTCGGCGCACGCCTTGTGCATGGCGGCGACGACCAGCCCTGCCTCGCGCATCTTCGCGATCTGCTCCGGGGTCTTGATCTCCACCATGACGGCTGCCGCCTTCCCTGACCGACGGGTGTCGGTACCGACCGAGTCCTGTTACTGCCTCATCAAGTCTGCCAGCCCCGAACCGGCCGGGACCCCGGCGTGAGGGCGGGACACGATGCGGGGGCCGGGCTCTGCCCGGCCCCCGCATCAAAGACGCCCGCTACGGCGAGCAACCACGTCGCACCGGGCCCGGCCGCACGATCACGTGCCGCACCCCGGCGTTCGGTCACTCCCGCGCGAGAGCGCGCATCGCGCGCCCCGTCACCTCGCCGACCTCACCGATCGCGGAGATCGTCGTGACGAGCCCCTGCTCCTTGTAGTGGTCGATGATCGGCTCGGTCTCGCTGTGGTAGACCGCGAGTCGCTTGCGCACGGTCTCCTCACGGTCGTCGTCGCGCTGGTACAGCTCGCCGCCGCACACGTCGCACACGCCGTCCTTCTTGGGCGGGCTGTACTGCGCGTGGAAGACGTGGCTGCTGTCGCTGCGGCAGATGCGCCGTCCGGCGATCCGCTTGACGACCTCGTCCTCGGGGACCTCCAGGTCCAGCACGGCGTCCAGCTTCTGGCTGCTCTCCGCCAGGAAGCTGTCCAGCGCCTGCGCCTGCGCGATGTTCCGCGGAAAGCCGTCGAGCAGGAATCCGCCTGCCGCGTCCGGCTCCTCCATACGGTCCTTCGCCATCCCGATGGTGACCTCATCGGGCACCAGCTGGCCGGCCCTCATGTACTCCTGTGCCTTCTGGCCGAGGGGGGTGCCCTGGCTGATGTTGGCACGGAAGAGGTCGCCCGTGGAGATGTGCGGAATGGACAGGTTCTCGGCGAGGAATGACGCCTGCGTTCCCTTGCCCGCACCAGGCGGCCCGACGAGGACGATACGCATCAGCGGAGGAACCCTTCGTAATGACGCTGCTGAAGCTGGCTCTCGATCTGCTTCACGGTCTCAAGCCCCACACCCACGATGATCAGGATGCTCGTTCCGCCGAACGGGAAGTTCTGGTTGGCGTTGAACATGATCAGCGCGACGGTCGGCACCAGCGCGATCAGCCCCAGATACAGAGAGCCCGGCCACGTGATGCGGTTCAGCACGTAACTCAGATACTCAGCCGTGGGACGACCGGCCCGGATGCCCGGGATGAAGCCACCATACTTCTTCATGTTGTCGGCAACCTCTTCGGGGTTGAAGGAGATAGCCACATAGAAGAAGGCGAAAAAGACAATCAGAAGGAAGTAGGTGGCGATGTAGAGAGGATGATCACCCTTCACGAAGTGTGAGTTGATCCACTGCGCCCAGCCCGACTGCGACTTGCTGAACTGCACGATCAACGCCGGAATGTAGAGCAGCGACGACGCGAAGATGACGGGGATCACACCCGCCTGATTGACCTTCAGCGGAATGTAGGTCGACGTTCCGCCGTAACTCCTACGGCCGATCATGCGCTTCGCGTACTGCACGGGAATACGGCGCTGAGCCTGCTCGACGAAGACCACGAGGGCCACCATCGCCAGACCGCAGAGGATCACGGCGCCGAATTCGATCCAGCCGTCGGCCAGCTTGCCCTGCTTCTTGATCGCCCACAGCGCGCCGGGGAAGCCGGCGGCGATGGAGACGAACATCAGGATGGACATGCCGTTGCCGATGCCCTTGTCGGTGATCAGCTCACCCATCCACATGATCAGACAGGTGCCCGCCGTCATCGTGATCACCATCACGATGGTGGGAAAGATTCCCTGGTCCGGAATGATCTGGCTGGCGACGCTGCAGTTCTGGAAGAGCGAGCCGCTGCGCGCGGTGGCCACCAGTCCGGTGGCCTGGAGAATGGCGAGAGCGACGGTCAGATAGCGCGTGTACTGCGTGATCTTCCCCTGGCCGGCCTGCCCCTCCTTCTTCAGCGCCTCCAGGCGCGGAATGACCACGACCAGCAGCTGAAGGATGATGCTCGCCGTGATGTACGGCATGATCCCCAGCGCGAAGATGGTGATCTGGAGGAGGGCGCCGCCGCTGAACATATTGACCAGGCCGAAAAGGCCCTGCGCGCCCTTGGCCTCGTCCATGCATGCCTGGACGTTCTCGTAACTGACGCCCGGCACCGGGACGTGCGCTCCGATTCGGAAGAGCACCATGATGCCGAGCGTGAAGAGCAGCTTCTTGCGCAGGTCGGGCGTCTGGAACGCCCGGGCGAACGCGGTGAGCACGGTGCCTCCTGCGCCCCCCGCGGTAGTGGCGCGAGAGGTGACGGTCTTGAGGATCGACAGAAATCAACAGTGCACGCCACCTTACCGGCGACGGCACGACCTAGAAACGACCGGCCGTGCAAACGACCAGCCGGGGATGCCCCGTTGGGACATCCCCGGCCTGTCGTTCACCTGGACAACGAACTCAGATGAGTTCGGTGACGGTGCCGCCGGCAGCGGTGATCTTCTCCTTGGCAGAGCCGGAGACCTTGTCGACGGTCACCGTCAGTGCCACCGAGATGTCGCCGGCGCCAAGCACCTTGACCAGCTCGTTCTTGCGCACAGCGCCCTTGGCGACCAGCTCGGCCACCGTGACCTCGCCCCCCTCGGGGAACAGCTCGGCCAGCTTCTCCAGGTTCACCACCTGGAAGTGCTTGTGGGCGGGGTTCTTGAAGCCCTTGAGCTTGGGCAGCCGCATGTGCAGCGGCATCTGCCCACCCTCGAAGCGCTCCGGAACCTGGTAGCGGGCCTTGGTGCCCTTGGTGCCACGACCAGCGGTCTTACCCTTGGACGCCTCACCACGACCCACACGGGTCTTGGCGGTCTTGGCACCCGGGGCAGGACGGAGGTTGTGGACCTTCAGCGGGTTCTCGTCCGCCATCTCAGTCGACCTCCTCGACCGTCACGAGGTGGCGCACGGTGTGCACCTGCCCGCGAACGACGTCGCTGGCCTCGCGAACGGCCACATCGTTGACGCGCTTGAGACCGAGGGTCCGCAGCGTGTCACGGTGGTTCTGCTTGGTCCCGATAACGGAACGCGTCTGCGTGATCTTCAGGCGAGCCATTACGCGCTCACCCCTGCACGCGCCCGCAGCAGTGCGGCGGGTGCTACGTCCTCAAGCGGCAGACCACGACGGGCGGCGATCTCCTCGGGGCGCTGAAGCCCCTGGAGAGCCGTACGCGTGGCGTGCACGATGTTGATCGGGTTCGACGAGCCGAGCGACTTGCTCAGCACGTCGTGGATGCCCGCGCACTCCAGCACGGCACGCACCGGGCCACCGGCGATCACACCGGTACCGGGCGAAGCCGGCTTGAGCAGCACGACACCCGCTGCCTCCTCACCCGTGATCGGGTGCGGAATGGTGCCCTGGATACGCGGGACCTTGAAGAAGTGCTTCTTGGCCTCCTCAACGCCCTTGGCGATGGCGGCCGGCACCTCCTTGGCCTTGCCGTATCCGACACCCACGGTGCCGTCACCGTCGCCCACCACGACCAGCGCGGTAAAGCTGAAGCGACGACCACCCTTCACTACCTTGGCGACGCGGTTGATCGCGACAACGCGCTCAACGTACGCGGTCTTCTCAGCGGCAGCGCCGCCGTCCCGGCCCTTACGGTCCCGCCGCTCGCCGCCACCGGCGCCGCCACCGCGGCGCTGGGGTCCAGCCATTGGAATTACCTCTCTCGTTTACGTCCGCTAGCTCACAGCGACATTCAGTCGCTGCCGCGACGGGCTTGCTCAGAACCTGAGCCCAGCCTCGCGGGCGGCGTCAGCCAGAGCGGCAATCCGCCCTGCGTACTTGTTGCCACCGCGGTCGAACACGACGGCCTCGACACCCGCGGCCTTCGCCCGCTCGGCGACCAGTGCGCCGACCTGCTTGGCCTGCGCGCTCTTGTCACCCTCGACACCGCGGACGGTGCCGTCCAGGTGCGACGCCGAGGCCACGGTGTGGCCCGCGATGTCGTCGATCACCTGCGCGGTGATACCACGGTTGGTGCGCGTCACCACAAGACGGGGGCGCTCGGGCGTGCCCGAGACCTTCTTGCGGATACGGATGTGACGGCGCTTGGCAGCGGCACGCTTGTAGGCGTCGCCCTTGGCGATCTTCACGCCGTATGCCATGGCTTACTTACCAGCCTTTCCGACCTTGCGGCGGATGACCTCGCCCGCGTACTTCACGCCCTTGGCCTTGTAGGGATCGGGCTTCCGCAGCTTGCGGATGTTCGCGGCGACCTCGCCGACCTGCTGCTTGTCGATGCCCTCGACGGTGAACTTGGTCGGCGACTCGACCTTGAAGGAGATGCCCTCGGGCGCCTTCACCAAGATCGGGTGGCTGTAGCCCAGCGAGAACTCCAGGTCGGAGCCCTTCGCCTGGACGCGGTAACCGACACCGCTGATTTCGAGGTCCTTGCTGAATCCCGTGGTCACGCCAGTGATCATGTTCGCCACCAGCGTGCGGGACAGACCGTGCAGGGCCCTGTTCCGGCTCTCATCGTTGGGGCGCGTGACGGCGATGACGCCGTCTTCACCCGTGGCGATCTCGATGGGCGCGGCAACGGTGTGCGCGAGGGAGCCCTTGGGCCCCTTCACGGCGACCGTCTGGCCATCGATGGTGACGTCCACACCGGCGGGAACCTGGATGGGGAGCTTGCCGATTCGCGACATTGCTTCTTCCTCCGTTCCCGACTACCAGACGTAGGCGAGGACTTCCCCGCCCACACCCTTCTTGCTGGCCTGCTTGTCGGTGAGGAGACCGTGCGACGTGGAGATAACCGCCACGCCCAGGCCGCCGAGCACCTTCGGCAGGTTGGTGGACTTTGCGTAGACCCGCAGACCCGGCTTCGAGATCCGCTTGATGCCTGCGATCGAACGCTCGCGGTTCGGGCCGAACTTCAGCTCGAGCACGAGGCTCTTGCCGACCTTGGCCTCTTCGACCTTCCAGCCGGTGATGTAACCCTCCTGCTGGAGGATCTCCGCGATGTGCGACTTGATCTTGCTGTGCGGCATCTCGACGGTGTCGTGGTACGCCGAGTTCGCGTTACGCAGACGCGTGAGCATGTCTGCGATTGGATCGGTCATGGTCATGTGATGGCCTTCGGCCTCTCTCGCCGGGGTTTCCCTATGTGCGTCGTCCTTCTCCCCGTCCGCCGGCCTTGCGGCCGACGACGGGACAGGTGCGTCGCGGGGGACCTACGGCGTAGTAAGCGACTTTTCAGCTTACCGAGAGTCCTGGCTCATCCCCAAACGGGGATGGTTTACCAGGAGCTCTTGGTTACGCCCGGCAGCTCGCCACGGTGGGCCATCTCACGAAGGCACACGCGGCACAGGCCGAACTTGCGGTAGACGGAGTGGGGGCGGCCACAACGCTGGCAGCGCGTGTAGGCACGCACCGCGAACTTGGGCTTGCGGCCGGCCTTGGAGATCAGGGCCTTCTTCGCCATGGTCAGTTCTCCTTGAACGGGAAGCCGAGGTGACGAAGCAGGGCGCGGCCCTCGTCGTCGGTGGTCGCCGTGGTGACCACGGTGATGTCCATGCCCCGGACCCGGTCGATCTTGTCCTGGTCGATCTCGTGGAACATGACCTGCTCCGTGAGACCGAAGGTGTAGTTGCCCCTGCCGTCGAACTGCTTCGGCGACAGACCGCGGAAGTCGCGGATGCGCGGCAGCGCGAGCGACAGCAGCCGGTCCAGGAACTCCCACATCCGGTCGCCGCGCAGCGTGACGTGCGCACCGATCGGCTGACCCTCGCGCAGCTTGAACTGCGCGATGGACTTGCGGGCCTTGGTCACGGCGGGCTTCTGCCCGGTGATCGTGGCGAGGTCCTTGATGGCACCGTCGATCAGCTTGGAGTCGCGGGCGGCGTCGCCCACACCCATGTTGACCACGATCTTGGTCAGACCGGGGATCCGCATGACGTTGTCGTAGGAGAACTCGTCCTGCAGCTTGCCCTGGATCTCGGCGCGGTAGCGCTGCTTCAGGCGCGGGGCCTCAGTGGTGGCAGTCATCAGATGTCCTCACCGGTCCGCTTGGCAACGCGGATCTTGTTGCCGTCGTCGTCGAAGCGGTACCCGACGCGGGTCACGACCTTCTTGCCGTCCTTCTCCACGACGAGCTGAACGTTGCTCACGTGGACAGGGGCCTCGGTCGTGACGATGCCGCCGGTCTTCGACCCGCGGGCCGTCTGGCCGGCCTTGGTGTGCTTCTTGACCCGGTTGACACCCTCGACCAGGACACGGTTCTCGCGGGGGTAGGCCACGATGACCTTGCCCTGCTTGCCCCTGTCCTTACCGGTGATGACCTGGACCAGGTCGCCCTTCTTGATCTTCATGGTCACAGCACCTCCGGCGCGAGAGAGATGATCTTCATGAACTTCTTCTCGCGCAGCTCGCGGCCCACGGGGCCGAAGATGCGGGTGCCGCGGGGGTCACCGTCGTTCTTGAGGATGACGGCCGCGTTCTCGTCGAAGCGGATGTACGAGCCGTCCGGGCGGCGGCGCTCCTTGACGGTGCGCACGATGACGGCCTTGACGATGTCGCCCTTCTTCACGTTCCCACCGGGGATCGCGTCCTTGACGGTAGCGACAATGACGTCACCGATGCCCGCGTAGCGTCGGCCCGAGCCGCCGAGGACACGGATGGTGAGAATTTCCTTCGCACCCGTGTTGTCGGCGACGCGAAGCCGAGACTCCTGCTGGATCACGTCTATCTCCTGTATGTCTGCCGGTTCCCGGCAGGGATCTCACGATCCCTGCCGAGCCTGGCGGAACTGACCTCGGGCCGGACACGGCCCCAGGCTGTATCGATGCAATTCCCTTGCGGGAATCGCCTACTTTGCCTTCTCGAGGATCTCGACGATGCGCCAGCGCTTGGTGGCGGACAGCGGCCGGGTCTCCATCAGGAGGACGCGGTCGCCGACGCCGGCAGCGTTCTGCTCGTCGTGCGCCTTGAGCTTGTTGGTACGGCGGATGACCTTGCCGTACAGCGCGTGCTTGACGCGGTCCTCGACGGCGACGACGACGGTCTTGTCCATCTTGTCGCTGACGACGAGACCCTCGCGGGTCTTGCGGAAGCCGCGCGCCTGCTCGTTCGCCGCGGCGGAGCCGCTATTGGATGCAGTAGTCACATTCGTCTCGCTCATCAGGCGCTCTCCACCGTCTCGATGCCCAGCTCGCGCTCACGCATCAGGGTGTAGATCCGGGCGATGTCCTTGCGCACGGCCTTGAGCCGGCCGTGGTTTTCGAGTTGCCCGGTCGCCGCCTGGAAGCGGAGGTTGAACAGCTCTTCCTTGGCCTCGCGGAGCTTGGTGACAAGCTCCTCGTTGCCCAGCTCGCGCAGCTCGGACGCCTTGGTTCCGGCCGCCATCACGCGTCACCTGCCTCGCGCCGCACAATGCGGCACTTCATCGGAAGCTTGTGAGCTGCGCGGGTGAGCGCCTCACGAGCAATCTTCTCGTTCGGGTACGTCAGCTCGAACATCACGCGTCCGGGCTTGACGTTCGCGATCCACCACTCCGGCGAACCCTTACCGGAACCCATGCGGGTCTCGGCAGGCTTCTTCGTCAGCGGACGGTCCGGGTAGATGTTGATCCACACCTTGCCGCCACGCTTGATGTGACGGGTCATGGAGATACGAGCTGCCTCGATCTGCCGGTTCGTCACGTAGGCACCGGTCACAGCCTGGATGCCGTACTCACCGAATGCGACCTCGGTACCGCCCTTGGCCATACCCGAACGCTTGGGGTGGTGCTGCTTGCGGTGCTTGACCCTGCGAGGGATCAGCATGGGTCAGCTCTCCTTTCCGGCAGCGCTCGGCTCAGCGGCAGCACCGGCGGGCTCGGCCGACTCCGGCTTGGGAGTCTCGGCCGCCTGCTGCGGCTTGCGGCCACGGCGCTCGCCACCGCGACGGGGGCGGTCGTTGCCGCCACCGCGCGACGGGCGGTTGCCCGCACGGGCCGCGGCGTTCTCGGCACGCACCTCGGCGATGTTCTTGACGTCGCCCTTGTAGATCCAGACCTTCACGCCGATGCGGCCGAAGGTCGTCTTGGCCTCGAAGAAGCCGTAGTCGACGTTCGCACGGAGCGTGTGCAGGGGCACACGGCCCTCGCGGTAGAACTCCGAGCGGGACATCTCGGCGCCGCCGAGACGGCCGCCGCACTGGACCTTGATGCCCTTGGCGCCGGCCTTCATCGACGTCTGCATGCTCTTGCGCATGGCGCGGCGGAAGGACACCCGGGAGGAGAGCTGCTCGGCGACCGCCTGGGCCACGAGCTGCGCGTCCGTCTCGGGGTTCTTCACCTCGAGGATGTTGAACTGGATCTGCTTGCCGGTGAGCTTCTCCAGGTTGCCCCGCAGGCGGTCGGCCTCGGCGCCGCGGCGGCCGATGACGATGCCCGGGCGGGCGGTGTGGACGTCGACACGGACGCGGTCACGCGTCCGCTCGATCTCCACCTTGGAGATGCCGGCCCGCTCCATGCCCTGAGTGAGCAGCTTGCGGATCGCGACGTCTTCCTTGACGTAGTCCTTGTAGAGCTTGTCGGCGTACCACCGCGACTTGAAGTCGGTGGTGATGCCGAGCCGGAACCCGTGCGGGTTTACCTTCTGGCCCATTACCGGGTTCCTTCCTTGCTGCTCACGACCACGGTGATGTGGCTCGTCCGCTTACGGATCCGGTAGGCGCGGCCCTGGGCACGCGGCCGGAACCGCTTCAGAGTCGGGCCCTCGTCGACGTATGCCTCGGAAATGAAGAGGCTGTCGGCGTCGGTGTGGTCGTAGTTGTGCGCGGCGTTGGCGATGGCGCTGTCCAGCACCTTGCCCACCGGCACACTCGCGGCCTGCGGGGCGAAACGCAGGACCGCCTGAGCCTCCGTGGCGCTCATGCCACGAACGAGGTCCACCACCCGGCGGGCCTTCATGGGCGTGACGCGCACATAGCGCGCGGAGGCCCTGGCTTCCATGGTTGTCCCTTCGGTGTCATTCATGTCTTCACACCCCGCCCATCAACGACGACGCGACTTGCGGTCGTCCTTGACATGGCCGCGGAAGGTGCGGGTCGGCGCGAACTCGCCGAGCTTGTGGCCGACCATCGACTCGGTGATGAACACCGGGACGTGCTTGCGGCCGTCGTGCACCGCGATCGTGTGGCCCAGCATGGCCGGGACGATCATCGAGCGGCGAGACCAGGTCTTGATGACGTTCTTGGTGCCCGCGTCGTTCTGGGCGTCCACCTTCTTCATGAGGTGGCCGTCGACGAAGGGCCCCTTCTTGAGACTGCGCGGCATCGAAAACCCCGCCTCCTAGCGCTTCTTGTTCGTCTTGCGGCGGCGGACGATGTACTTGTTGCTGGCCTTCTTCGGCGAGCGCGTACGGCCCTCCTTCTGACCCCACGGCGAGACCGGGTGGCGGCCACCGGAGGTACGACCCTCACCACCACCGTGCGGGTGGTCGATCGGGTTCATGACCACACCGCGGACGGTCGGGCGCACGCCCTTCCAGCGCATGCGGCCGGCCTTGCCCCAGTTGATGTTCGACTGCTCGGCGTTGCCGACCTCGCCGACAGTGGCGCGGCAGCGGACGTCGACCAGCCGGATCTCACCGGACGGCATGCGCAGGTGGGCCATGCGGCCCTCCTTCGCCAGCAGCTGCACCGAGGCACCGGCGGAGCGGGCGAACTTGGCGCCGCCGCCCGGACGGAGCTCGATGGCGTGGATCGTCGTACCGACCGGGATGAAGCGCAGCGGCAGGTTGTTGCCCGGCTTGATGTCGGCGCCCTGGCCGTTCTCGATCCGGTCGCCCTGCTGGATGCCGCGCGGCGCGAGGATGTAGCGCTTCTCGCCGTCGACGTAGTGCAGCAGCGCGATGCGCGCGGTGCGGTTCGGGTCGTACTCGATGTGCGCGACCTTGGCAGGCACGCCGTCCTTGTCGTGCCGACGGAAGTCGATCACGCGGTAGGCGCGCTTGTGGCCACCACCCTGGTGACGGGCGGTCACACGACCGGCGTTGTTACGGCCGCCCTTGCTGTGCAGCGGGCGGACCAGCGACTTCTCCGGCGTGGACCGCGTGATCTCGACGAAGTCGGCGACACTGGCGCCACGACGGCCCGGAGTCGTCGGCTTGTACTTGCGGATACCCATTTCTCAGTCCTCGGAAGATTCAGGACTTCTGAACGACCCCACCTCCGTCAGGAGGTCGGGCCGCCGAAGATGTCGATTCGGTCGCCCTCAGCAAGGGTCACGATCGCGCGCTTGGTGTCTGCGCGCTTGCCGTAGCCAGTGCGGGTGCGCTTGCGCTTGCCCTGGCGGTTGATCGTGTTGACCCCGGTGACCTTGACCGAGAAGACCGTCTCGACGGCCTGCTTGATCTGGGTCTTGTTCGCGCCCGGCGCGACGATGAACGTGTACTTGCCCTCGTCGAGGAGCGCGTAGCTCTTCTCCGAGACGACCGGCTTGATCAGCAGGTCGCGCGGGTCCGAGAACGTCTTGCTCGGGTCGGCCGGTGCGAGCGGCCCCGGGCCCTCGGCCGCACGGCGGGCGGCCTTGGCGACGCGGGCGGCCTTCGCGGCCTTCGCTGCCTTGGAGGCGATGCTCGGGTGTCGCGTAGCCATCAGGCGTCGCTCCCTTCGGTGTGGGCCTTGGGGCCAGACACGAAGGACTCCAGAGCGGTCTTGGTGAAGACCACGTCGTCGGAGACGAGCACGTCGTACGTGTTGAGCTGGCCCGGCTCCAGGATGTGGACCTGGGGCAGGTTGCGGGCGGACAGCCACGCGGCCTCGTCGCCGCGCTCGGCGACGAGCAGCACGTGCTTGCGCTCGCTGACCTTGCCGAGCAGCGTCTTGGCGGCCTTGGTGGAGGCCTCGCCCTCGACCACGCCGCTGACGACGTGGACACGGTTGTGGCGGGCCCGGTCCGAGAGGGCACCGCGCAGTGCGGCGGCCTTCATCTTCTTCGGGGTCCGCTGCGAGTAGTCACGCGGCTGCGGGCCGTGCACGACGCCACCGCCTGCGAACTGCGGCGCGCGGGTCGAGCCCTGACGGGCGCGGCCTGTGCCCTTCTGGCGGTACGGCTTCTTGCCACCGCCGCGGACCTCGCCGCGGGTCTTTGTCTTGTGCGTGCCCTGTCGGGCAGCGGCCAGCTGTGCGACGACGACCTGGTGGATCAGCGGAACGCTGACCTGCACGTCGAAGATCTCCGTGGGGAGCTCGACGGTCCCGGTCTTCTCGCCAGCCGGCGAAAGGATGTCAATGGTGCTCATCGGTTCCTCAAGCCCCCTTGGCCGCGGTACGGACCAGGACGAGGCCGCCGTTCGGACCGGGAACTGCGCCCTTGATGAGCAGCAGGCCCTTCTCCGCGTCAACGGCGTGGACGGTCAGATTCTGGGTGGTGACCCGCTCGTTGCCCATCCGGCCGGCCATGCGGGTGCCCTTGAAGACCCGGCCCGGGGTGGCGCAGCCACCGATGGCGCCCGGCTTGCGGTGGTTGCGGTGCGCACCGTGCGAGGCGCGGGCTCCGTGGAAGCCGTGGCGCTTCATGCCGCCGGCGAAGCCCTTGCCCTTCGACTTGCCGGTCACGTCGACCTTGACGCCGGACTCGAACGTGTCGGCGTTCAGCTCCTGGCCGAGCGTGTACTCGCTGGCGTCGGAGGTGCGCAGCTCCACGAGGTGGCGGCGCGGGGTGACGTCGGCCTTGGCGAAGTGGCCCTTGAGGGGCTTGTTCACCTTGCGCGGGTCGATCTCGCCGAAGGCGATCTGGACGGCCTCGTAGCCGTCCCTGTCTGCGGTGCGGACCTGGGTCACAACGTTCGGACCGGCCTTGACCACGGTCACCGGGACAACACGGTTGTTGTCGTCCCAGACCTGGGTCATGCCGAGCTTCTCGCCCAGGACGCCCTTGATCTGCTTAGCCATCTCTACGACACCCTTCAGAGCTTGATCTCGATGTCGACGCCGGCCGGAAGGTCCAGGCGCATCAGCGAGTCAACGGTCTTGGGAGTCGGGTCGAGGATGTCGATCAGACGCTTGTGGGTGCGCATCTCGAAGTGCTCGCGTGCGTCCTTGTACTTGTGCGGCGACTTGATGACGCAGTACACGTTCTTCTCTGTGGGCAGCGGCACCGGGCCTGCGACCGACGCGCCAGTACGCGTCACCGTCTCGACGATCTTCTTCGCCGAGTTGTCGATGACCTCGTGGTCGTAGGCCTTGAGCCGGATGCGGATCTTCTGTCCCGCCATGGCTACTTCGTAGTCCTGTCTCTCGTAACGCTCTGGTACCCCGTCGTGACTTTCGCTCGCCCCTTGTCCGACCCACGCGGTCGGGCGTGTCGTAGCCCTTCCCGTAATTCTCCACAGGAGAATTTCCTTGCTAGGAAGGATTTGGAGGAGGAAACCCACCGGGTGCCTGGCTGGAAGCCCCTCCTGCGCTTCCCGGAAGATTCCCGTACTTCCGCTCCTGACGAGGAGCGACGAATACCTGGGACTCGCTTCCAGTCCTCCCGGCGGGAGGCGCGCAGCATCGGCACTCAACCGAGCAACCTGGCTAGTGTGCCACACAGGGTTTAGGCATCGCCAATCGGCCCAGTACCACACCCCGCGGCCCACCTGTGAGCCGACCGGCCGGAGCGGCACCGGAGCGGCACCCTCCGGTGTCGCCGCCGGAAGCGCCCACTGTCCCCGTCCGCCACAGATGCCCTTTACTTAATGTCATCAACCGTTTACATGCTTGTTGACGTCTCTGCCTCGCGAGGGGCACGCCAGTGGAGCGAAGGGGTCGGGGGATGGATCTTCCGGAGGAGATAGCGGCGGCGCGTGCGGGGGCAGGGGACCCGGCGTCGTTGGTGGGGGAGTTTCGGCGTACGGCTGTGCTGGTGCCGACGGTGGGTGAGGACCAGGTCATGTCGGGGGTCTTCGGTGGGGTGCGGTGGATCTTCGCGTTCACGGATGAGGGGGCTCTGGCGCGGTTCGCGCTGATGCGTGGTGGGGCTCCGGGCCGGTCGTGGGAGTACGCGGCGGTGTTGGGGGCGCGGTTGTTGGACGCGGTGGTTCCGGCGCAGGCGGAGCCGACGGGTGTGGCGGTGGATGTGGCGGACGGGGAGGGTTCGATGTTGTTTCCGCCGGTGCGGGGGATCGTGCCGGATGGGGTGGCGGTGGATTCGACTGAGGGGGGAGGTGCCTGATGGGCGGCGGTAAGGAGGGGGATGTCAGGTGGAACAAGGAGTCGCTGGATCTGATCGAGAAGGGGCTCAAGGGGGCGATTGATGAGTTGAAGGAGTCGGGTGGTTCGTCGACGTCTTCGTTGCAGGGTGCGGGGTTTGAGGAGTTGGCGTTGTCGGGGATGGAGGCGGGGCATTCGGGGCTGGCGGGGGATTTTGAGGACTTCTGCGAGAAGTGGGAGTGGGGGGTGCGGGCTCTGGTGCAGAACGCGAACGCTTTGGCGAAGAAGTTGGGGCTGTCGGCGGGGATGTCGTATGAGGAGGATCAGTACGCGGCCGGCACGGTGAAGGTGGCGTTGAATTCGGCGTTGTTGTCGGGGAATCCGCACGCGTCGGAGGAGGAGATCGCCAAGCAGAGTTATGGCGACATTGTGATGCCGGATGCGCCGGACTGGAGCAAGGAGTCGTGGGACAAGGCGGGGGATGACATCTCCCAGGACTGGAAGGACACGGGCCGGGAGCTGACGTCCAAGGGCCGTGGGGGGATGTACATGGACTGGGCGCAGGAGGCGTCGGGGATGAGTGACGAGCAGATCGAGGCGGGCCGGGACCGTGCTTTCGGCCCGTCGCCGGAGGAGCGGGCCCAGCAGCAGGGGTCCGGCGGCGAGGGGGGTGAGGGCTGATGGGGTGGCGGGATTTTGTTCCGGATTCGGTCGAGGACGCGGGTGAGGACCTTGTCGAGGGGACCGGGGATTTCGTTGAGGGTGCGGGGAACTGGTCGGCCGACCGGATGGATGATGTCGGCTGGGAGAGCGGCGCGGACTGGACGCGGGACAAGTCGCGTTCGGCGGCGAACGCCATGGGTGCGGACACGGCGGAGTTCCAGCTGGATGAGACCGAAGATCCGAAGAAGCTGATTTTCGGCAGTCCGGGCAAGCTGCGTTCGACCGCGTCGCATCTGAAGGATTTCAAGAAGGCGTTCGACAATGTTTCCAAGGGCCTGCGGGGATTGTCGAAGGGGACGTTGAAGGGGAAAGCGGCGGAGGCTTTCTGGGAGAAGGTGGGGCTGGAGCCGGCCAAGTGGGTCAAGGCGGCGAACGCGTGTGAGAAGGCGGCCGGGGCGCTGGAGGATTTCGCCGGGACGGTGGAGTGGGCCCAGGGCCAGGCGCGGGAGGCGGCGGCGAAGTACAAGGACGACAAGAAGAAAGCCGCCCAGGACCAGCTGGACGAGGCGCGCTCGCAGCGCAACGAGGCGGCCGGGCGGGCGCAGTCGGCGGTCAAGGCCGCGCGGGACGCGGCGCCGCCCAAGCCTTCTTACAGTGATCAGGCCAGTGACGGGCTGACGGGTCTGAAGCTGGACGCCACCCACCTCACGGGCGGTGTCATCAAGGGCGTCGCTGGGCTGAACAACTTCGTGCGCAGCGTCAACCCTCTGGACCCGTACAACATCACGCACCCCGCCGAGTACGTCACCAACCTCAATTCCACTGTCACCGGTATCACCCGGGTGGCCAACGACCCCGTCGGCACGGGCAAGCAGATGTGGGACACCTTCAAAAAGGACCCGGCCGAGGGTGTGGGCCGCCTCCTTCCGGAGCTGATCGGCACCAAGGGCCTGGGCATGGCCACCAAGGCCGGGCGGGCGGGGAAGCTGGCCAAGGAGCTGTCCAGTGGGCGCAAGGCGCTGGAGGAGAAAGGGCCGGGCCAGTCCGCCCGCAAGGGCGAGGAGACCCCCTCGGGGCACACGGACCCCGTGGACCTGGCGACGGGGAAGATGTATCTGCCCCAGACCGACCTGTCGCTGCCCGGCGCGCTGCCGCTGACGTTCACGCGGCGGGTGGAGTCGGGCTACCGGCTGGGGCGTTGGTTCGGCCCTTCCTGGGCCTCGACGCTCGACCAGCGCCTGGAGATCGACCCCGAAGGTGTGGTCTTCGTCGCCGAGGACGGCCGCCTCCTCTCCTACCCCCACCCGGCGCCCGGCCTGCCCACCCTCCCCTCGGCGGGCTCGGCCCGGATGCCGCTGGAGCGCACACCCGACGGCGGCTACACCCTCACCGACCCGGAAACGGGCTGGATACGGCACTTCGCCCCGCCGGAGGGCGAACCGGACGCGCCCGAGGACGGCGCGGCCCGGATCGGGCAGATCACCGACCGCAACGGCCACGCCATCGTCTTCGAATTCGACGCGGAGACGGGTGCCCCGTCGCGCCTGGTCCACAGCGGCGGCTACGAGGTGAAACTGACGGTCGAGGACGGCCGCGTCACAGCGCTGAGCCTGGCGGGCGCGGACAGCGGCCAGGATGCAACGGTCATGCGCTACGGCTACACCGACGGCCACCTCACGCAGACCGTCAACTCCTCCGGTCTGCCACTGCGCTTCGAGTACGACGACGAGGCCCGGGTCATCTCCTGGACCGACACCAACGACCGGCGCTACGACTACGTCTACGACAACCTCCACCGCGTCATCGCCGAAGGCAGCACCGCCGGCCACCTGCAGGTGCGCATCGACTACGACGGCCTCGACGCAACCACGGGCCACAAGGTCACCACGCTGACAACGGCGGCCGGACACACCACCCGCACCCTGTTCGACAACCACGGCCACCTCGTCGGCGAAATCGACGCGCTGGGCCACCGCACCCGCACCGAACGCGACACACACAACCGCCCCCTCACCCACACCGACGCCCTCGGCCGCACCACCACATTCACCTACGACGAAGCGGGCCACCTCGCTTCGGTCACCCGTCCCGACGCGACAACGACGACGATCACCCGCAACGAACTGGGCCTACCCACCAGGACGACGGATCCGGCCGGCGCGGTCTGGCACCAGGAGTGGGACGAGCGCGGCAACCGCACCTCGCTGACCGACCCGGCCGGCCACACCACCCACTACGCCTACGACGGCCGGGGCCACCTGGCCACGGTCACCAACGCCCTGGGCGCCACAACCCAGGTGCGCTGTGACGCGGCCGGTCTGCCGGTGGAGATCACCGATCCCTTGGGCGGCACGACGACATACGCCTGCGACGCGTTCGGCCGACCGGTCCTCGTCGTGGACCCGCTCGGGGCACGCACGGAGCTGGAGTGGACCGTCGAGGGCCGCTTGGTCCGCCGCACCAACCCCGACGGCGCCGAGCAGCGGTGGACCTACGACGGCGAGGGCAACTGCACGCGCCATATCGACGCGGCAGGCGGCGAGACGACGTACGAGTACACCCACTTCGACGCCCTCACAGCCCGCACCGGCCCCGACGGCGTCCGCTACGAGTTCGCCCACGACGCGGAACTGCGCCTGACCCAGGTCGCCAACGCCCAGGGCCTGACCTGGGACTACACCTACGACCCGGCTGGCCGCCTGACAGTCGAGACGGACTTCGACAACCGGACGCACAGCTATGACCTGGACGCGACGGGCCAGCTCATCAGCCGCACCACCCCATTGGGCGAACAGATCACTTACGAGCGGGACGCGCTGGGCCGCCCTGTACGCAAGAACGCGGCGGGCGCCGTCACGACGTATACGTACGACCCGGCAGGCCGCCTCACCGAAGCGGTCGGCCCGGACACCGACCTCCGCTACCAGCGCGACAAGCTGGGCCGCGTCAAAACTGAGCTGGTCAACGGCCGCGCGCTCACCCACACCTACGACGCGCTGGGCCGCCGCACGCGCCGTGTCACCCCGACGGGCGCCGTCTCGCGCTCCACGTACGACGCGGCCGGCAACCGCACCTCGCTGACCGCCTCCGGCCACACGCTCGACTTCACCCACGACGCAGTCGGCCGCGAGACGGAACGCCGCATCGGCGACGCGGGTCTCGCCCTGACCCGGATATGGGACCCGGCCGGCCGCCTGCAGACTCAGTCGCTAGCCGGTGCGGACACCCTCCAGCAACGCACCTACACCTACCGGGCGGACGGCTACCTGACCGGCATCGACGACCTCATGTCGGGCCGCAGCACCTTCGACCTGGACGCGGCGGGTCGCGTCACCGCCGTCCACGCCCAAGGCTGGACGGAGCGCTACGCCTACGACGAGGCGGGCAACCAGACGGACGCGAGCTGGCCAACGACGCACACCGCCCCGGAAGCGATCGGCCCGCGTACCTACTCCGGAACGGCGATCAAAACGGCGGGCAAGGTCCGCTACGAACACGACGCGGCCGGCCGCATCACCCTCCGCCAGAAGACCCGCCTGTCGAAGAAACCCGACACCTGGCGCTACATGTGGGACGCGGAGGACCGACTCGTCCAGGTCGTCACTCCGGACGGCACAACATGGCGCTACGAATACGACCCGCTGGGCCGCCGCACGACGAAGAACCGCACGGCCAAGCACCGCATGGTGAACGACACCGTGGTGGAGCGAACACTGTTCGCCTGGGACGGCCCTACCCTCGTAGAACAGACCACCACGGCCCCGGCTCTCCCCCACCCGGTAACCCTCACCTGGGACCACCAGGGCTTCACACCCCTCGCCCAGACAGAACGCCTCACCGACGAGTCGACCCAGCAGGAAATAGACTCCCGCTTCTACGCGATCGTCACCGACCTGGTCGGCACCCCCACAGAACTGGTCGACGAATTCGGCACCATCGCCTGGCGCACCCAGTCCACGCTCTGGGGCACCACCACCTGGCACACCGACAGCACCGCCTACACCCCACTCCGCTTCCCCGGCCAGTACTACGACCCGGAAACCGGCCTCCATTACAACTACTTCCGCCACTACGACCCCACGACAGCCCGCTATCTGACGCCGGACCCACTGGGACTGGCGCCGGGGCCGAATCCGATCGGGTACGTCGAGAATCCCCACTTCTGCAGTGATCCCTTGGGGCTGGCCCCCTATGAGAACCAGATGCCTGAAGATCTGGCGAAAGAACTGGCAGACGCCGAACGCGTGGGAGTCAAACCTTTGAGGGTGGGCGACGAAGGGTTCGACGCTGCCATCAACAACGGAACCATCAAATGGGCGGTGACCGAAGGGAACGAACTTGTCATCATTCCCAAACACGCTGGAGGTATCGAGCTCAAGCATCCTGTCCTGACGGGGGGAAAGCCAGTTCTGACGGCTGGCGAGGCCGAGATCGCGGGAGGGGGAGGAAAATATTTTGGTCTTGAACTCAACAACAACAGCGGGCATTTCAAACCCTCCCTGGAAAGCCTCGAAACAGGAAGGAAAGCATTTGAACGAGCGGGAATCCCGTTCCCCTAGTGGTCGCCGGGACGAGGACGAGGAAACCGAAGAACGGGGACCGGGCAATACGGAACTCATCCAGGCCGAGGGGAGCATCGACACTCTGGACCACGCCGGACTGGAGGCACTCCGCGACAAAGCCGTCGGCCGGATGCAGAGTCCTGGATCGGCACTCGCCCAGAGGATGCGGTGGGGCCTCGTCGCCACGGAAGCAAGCCGCCTGAAACACAAGCGGGCGGACACCGATCCACGAGTTGCGGTGACCGAGAACGCGTGGATCAGGTCCTACGCCATTCAGGAGTTCGGAGCTGCGGAAGGCGACTCGTTGAGGGATCCGATCGCGCTCTGCGAAGACGTGCTCGGCGCCATCGGCATCCCATCCGAAGAGATCATCAGGAGGGCGGCGACATGGCGGGAGTCCTCCCCGCCGGAGATGCTCGATCTGCGACGGGTGAAAAACCTCCTCCAACCTCTGGAGAACATCCAGCAGGCGTTGGAGGAGAGCAAACGGCCGGACTACGTGAAGAGAGTCCGTGCCTGGCTGGATATCCGGGCAGATCTCCCCTGATACGCAGCCCTTTCTGACCTTCTCACGTGCCAGTAAAGCGGAGAGCGCGCAGAGCTGAGTCCGATCTTCCCGGCATCCTGCGCGCCCTGCAGGGGAAAATGGACCACCCCGACACACCCGAGTCTGCGGGAAGGCATCTCCTCTTCGGTGCCCCCTGTCGCTCAAGGAACTCCAGCACGACCCTTTCCTGGATTTCGCACGTACGCGACTCGGTGCGGCGCTGACCGGCACCGTACAAAAGGTCGCGCCCTTCGGGATCTTCCTTGAGGTCGAGAAGGACATTGTCGGACTCCTGCCCGCCGCCGAACTCCAGGATGACCCGAATTCCGCGACGCTCGGCGAGACTTACCCCGTGGTCGTCTCAACCATCAACCTGAACCAGCGGCGGGTCATCCTTGCTCTCACCGAATGAGGGCGCTGTCCGGTGACAAGCGAAAGGGAGGTGGCGGGGCGCCATGGTCGCCGCCGAGGCATCCCGGCACAACGGCCCCCATGGCAGAGCGGCTCCGTACGCTCAGCCCTCGGCCGAGGCGGAGGCCACAGCGGAGGCGGGGGCCACGGCGGAGCCGATCCCGCCGAGGAGAGCCGCCAGTTCGGCAGGCGCGGACAGGAATGGTGAGTGGCCGGTGTCCAGTCGCTCGACGTGTGCGGCACGGGCGGACATCCGCTCCTGCAACTCGGGCGGGAGTGCCCTGTCGCGCTCGCAGAGCACGTAGGTGGAGGGCACCGTTCGCCATGCCGCCCGGGTCACCCCCTGCTGGAACGACCGTCGGCTTTGCGCGACCAGCCGGCCGACGGCGTCCTCGGCCCGGTCGTCGGGCAGATCCCCGAACAGCGAGGTGCGGGGGTCGTCGAAGACGACGGGGGCTGTGCCGCTGAGATCCTCGTCCTCGGGCGCGGTGCTGCCCCGGCCGTGGACGCTGAGCAGGGAGTCCCCCTCCGCCGGCAGATACGCCGCCAGGTAGACGAGGTGAGCGGCGGCAGGATGGCCAGTGGCGGGCTCACCGGCGGCGGCCTGGGTCACCGGGAGACCCCCGTAGGAATGGCCGACGACGATCACGCGGCCCTCCGTCCGCCGCAGATGCGCGGCTATCGCGTCGGCGTCGTCGTACATCCCGGCGGCGGGCGTGCGCTGCGGCCCGGCGCTGGGAAGGTCGACCGTCCGGGCCGTCCAGCCGTCGGCCGCGAGCGCCTCCCGCACGAGGCTCCAGCACCCGGACCGGTGCCAGGCCCCGTGGACCAGGAGGAATGAGGGGCGGGGTGCGTTGGTGGGCATGGGAGGGCTCCTGAAGGTATGGGGAAACGTACGGCCCAGCCGAGGGGCGCGGTGGGGTGGAACGCGGGGCACCCCCGGCTCTGCCCTGTATGCGGCTCACGGGTTGGCAGGGCGGGCCTACCCCTGCCGCGTCACGCCCGCCTCCGGCCGGCGGCTGCCGCCGTGCGCACGCCGTCGCGGTCACTCGCGCTGTCACTGTCACTCGCGCTGCCGCCGTGCGCCACGCCGTCGCGGTCACCCGCGCTGTCACTGTCACTCGCGCCGTCGCGGCCACTCGCGCTGCCGCCGTGCGTCACGCCGTCACTGTCACTCGCACCGTGACCGTCACCCGCGCCGTCACCGTCCCCGTCACCCGCGCCCTCTCCCCCACCGGCCGAGCCCCCGTGCCCGGGAACGGCGGCAGCGCGAACCGTGGCGGCACCCCCAGCGGCGGACCGGCCGGGTGGCCGTACCAGGGCCAGGACGATCAAGCCCCCGACGGCCGCCGCGAGGGCCGACACCAGGAACACCCAGTCGAGCCCGGTCGCGAACGCCTCGCGCACCAGCTGGTGCGCCGCGTCCCGGTGCCCGGAGGGTGCCGCGTCCATCACGTGCTGGGCCTGCCCGGCGGCCAGCGCCGAGGCACCCTTGTCCGGGTCGGGCACCGTGCCGGGCCCGGCGAGCGCGGTGGCCGTCCGGCTGGTGAAGACCGTGCCGAGGACGGCGATGGCCAAGGTCATGCCCAGTTGACGGAATGTGTTGACCGCCCCGCCTGCCATCCCCGCCTGCCGCTGCGGCACGGTGGAGGTGGCAGCCGAGACCAGCACCGGCGTGGCCAGGCCGACGCCGATCCCGGCGACAACGAGGCCCCCCATGAGGGCAGTCTGTCCCGTGTCGGCCGTCATCCCCGCGCGCAGCAACAGCATGCCCGCCGCGACGAACAGGAGTCCGACTCCGATCGGCAGGCGCGGCGCGAGCCGCTGGATGTGACGGCCGGCCACGGCGGCCACGAGGAACGAAGCGCCGGCCATCGGGGTCAGCGCGAGCCCCGCACCGACCGGGCTGAGGCCCAGCACGGACTGCAACCACAAGGAGACCAGCACCAGGCATCCGAAGGCGCCACCCTGTAGCAGCAGAGCCCCGCTCATCAACGCGGCGAACGAGGGGCGGCGCAGCAGCGCCAGGTCCAGCATCGGGGCGCCCCCGCGCCGCGCCGTACGGTGCTCGATCACCACGAACGCGACGAGCGCCAAGGCGGTGACGGCGAAGGTCGCCAGGATCTCGGCCGAGGTCCAGCCCACCTCCCCACCGCGGATGAGCCCGTAGGTGAGCGTGGCCGCTGCGACGGTGAAGGCCGTCGCGCCGGGGATGTCGACGCGGGCCGGGGTCCCGCCGGGCCGTGCACCGTGGCCGGGCGACCCGACGGGCTGGTCCGCGGACGACCCGACGGGCTGGCCGGCGGGCGACCCGACGGGCTGGTCCGCGGGCTGGTCGGCGCGCACCACCCGCAGCGTCATGGCGATGGCGACAGCGGCGATCGGCAGGTTGATCCAAAAGATCGTCGGCCAGCTGAAGTGCTCGGTGAGCAGCCCGCCGAGCAGAGGGCCCGCCGCCGCGGCGGCCCCGTTGGCCGCGCCCCACACGCCGAAGGCCGTACCCCGGTCCCTGCCCTTGTAGGAGGTGAGCAGCAGGGCGGGGGCGGTGGCGAACATCGCGGCGCCGCCGGCGCCCTGCACCACGCGGGCGGCGATCAGCACCTCCGCGTTGGGGGCGAGGCCGCACACCAGCGAGGCCAGGCCGAAGACGCCCAGGCCGTAGATGTAGAACCGCCGGTGACCGAAACGGTCCGCGAGGGAACCAGAGGCCAGCAGCAGAGCGGCGAGGGCCAGCGCGTACGCGTCGATCACCCATTGCAAGGAGCTGAAGGAGGCGTCGAGGTCGTCGGCCATGCTGGGCAGCGCGACGTTCACGATCGTCACGTCCACCAGCAGGATGAAGGCACCGAGGCAGACCGCTGTCAGGGGCCACCACTTGCGCATGTCAGATACTCCGTTCGGATCGAGCGTGCCGTCCGGGACCGGAACCGATAGCGAGCCGAGAGCCCCAGTGGGCGGTCCCTGTGAGGGAGTCTTGAGCCTCCACAGGCGATTTCATAAGCCAGAGCGCTCACCACGCGCGGATCCGACATCATGGGCTCCATGACGACCTATCTCGACACCCACAGCCAGGCGTACCGTGGACTGTCGGACGAGGACATGGGGCTCGTGCACGCCCTTCAGGTCAACGGACGGGCCTCGTTCCGGGAGATCGCCGACGTCCTCGGGATCTCCGACCAGACCGCCGCGCGCCGTTGGGCACGGCTGCGGTCCGCCGGGAGGCTCCGGGTCCTGGGCCTCACCGACCCCCTACGGCTGGGGGATTCCATCTGGGTCGTCCGCGTACGGTGCACGCCCGACGCGGCGGCCTACCTCGGGGAGGCGATGGCGCGGCGCACGGACACCACCTGGGTCAACCTCAGTTCGGGCGGCACCGAGATCTCCTGCTCGGTACGCACCCGTGGTCCCGGGCCGGAGGAGTCCCCGCTGCTACAGAAGCTGCCGCGCACGCCACAGGTCGTGGACGTGTCGGCACACTGCTCACTGCACGTCTTCTTCGGCCAGGACCTCAGCCCGATCAACAAGCGCGGACCTCTGACGGCCGCGCAGGTCACGGCACTCACTTCCCCGGACGCACCGGCGCGGGCCCCGGACGCCGCTCCTCCGGTGACGCTGGACGACAGCGACCGGCAGCTGCTCGACCTGCTGGCCCGGGACGGCAGGGCCGCGCCCGGAGAGCTGGCCACCGCGACCGGCCTGTCCCCCTCCACCGTGCGCCGCCGCATCACCGAACTCAGATCGGCCGGCGTCCTGTACTTCGACGTCGAGTACCACCCGGACGTCCTTCAGCGGAACTTCCGGGCCGCCCTGTGGCTGGAGATCGACCCGTCGCGCCTGGCCGAGGCAGGAGCGGCACTCGCCGCACACCCCGAGGTCGCCTTCGCCACGGCCACGACGGGCACGGCGAACCTCTACGCCAGCATCGACGTCCCGACCGCTCAGCTCTTCTACCGCTACCTCACCGAGTCGGTGGCCACCCTCCCCGGCCTCCGCCACACAGCGACCGCCCCCATCCAACGCACCCTGAAGGGCCCCGGCCCCTACCTTCCCGAGCGGGCCTGAACCCCAGGTGGTGCGCTCCCCGCGCGCTCCGCAGCCCGCCGACGAGAAGAGCCGGGGCACGACAGGGGGGAACGTCAGCGCGTGGCTGCGTACGACACGAAGTCCGCCCACACGCCAGGCCCGAAACCGAGCTGAGGGCCCGCCGCGTCCTTCGAATCACGGACGTGCACCGTGCCGGGCGTTGAGGCGACCTCAACACAGTCCGGGCCATCGTTGTCGCTGTAACTGCTCTTCATCCACTCCAGGCCGACACCGTCTCCGGAGGACCCCTTCAACACCGTCATGTCTCTCCCAGCACTTTCTCGATGAACGCCAAAGACTCACGCGGAGTGAGCGCCTGTGAGCGGATCATCCCATAGCGAAGCTCAAGGGTCTGCACCTCTTTTGGGTCAGCGATCAGGCGGCTGGTGAGCTGCGCATTCGTAGCCCCCACCGCCTTGCCGTCGTTGAGCTTCAACACCCGAAGCTCGCCCCCCATACCAGCATGCTCCTCACACTCCAGCGGCATCACCTGGAGGGTCACATGCCTCAACTGCCCGATCTCCAGCAGACGTTCGAGCTGACGCCGCAACACCATTCTGCCGCCGAGCGGCCTTCGTAGCGTCGCCTCTTCCTGGACGAATGTCAGCGTGGGCGCCGGACACCGCTCGAAGATCTCCTGGCGGGCCATCCGGGCGGTGACATGGCGGTCGATCTCGTCCTCACTGAACGCGGGCCGCCGCATGGCGAACAGGGCTCGCGCGTAGTCCTCTGTCTGCAACAACCCATCGAGGTTGTGGTCACCATAGGCACCCCGTTCGACGAGCTTCGCCTCCAACTTCGCCAGGTCCCGGACCTTCTTCGGGTACCGAGCCTGCTTGACGTCTTCCTTCATCGCGGAGAGCTTGCCGCCCGCACCCAGCACTCCGTCGGCGTTGTCGAGGAACTCCGGCTTGGGGAGCCGCCTTCCACGTTCGACGGCCGAGACCATCTCCTCGCCGTACCCGATCGCCGCGCCCAACTCCGCCTGCTTGAGCCCGGCCGCCAGCCGCCACAGCTTGATCTGGCGACTGACCGCCTGCAGTACCGCGTCGGAGTCGTCCTCCAGGCCCGAGTCCCACTCGTCACCGTCGTTCTCAGCCATGCGCACTCACCTCTGTCGCACTCAATACGCAACACGGTACGCACGCACAACCACCCTGTGTCACAAATGCCGGAGCCCGCCCCGGTTACGGCGTACAAGCCGTACAATTCCGCGCCGTTGAACAGGAGCCGCCCACTGGAGCGTGGCCCCCCACGTCCCGGTGCGCCACGACCGATCCGGGAGGTCCAGGACCTGCGGACGGCGGGACTCAGCAGCCCCGACCCCGATGCCGGCGGCGGTAGTAGGCCGCCGTGACTACCGCGAGCAGCGGGCCCCAGGCCAGCAGGGGGAGATAGCAGGCGGTCATCAGCCAGTAGTGGCCGCCTTCGGGGGATCCGGCGGCACTCATGTTGTCCGCGTCGTTCCAGGTGAACGCACCGGCGACCGTAATGAGGATGACGAGCGCCGCGCCGAGCGAGGCGGGTATCACCGCCGCCATTACGGGGATTGTCCGGCCGCCCAGGGCCGGTACCCAGTGCGGGAATTCCTCGCCCCAGCTGTGGACCAGGCCCAGGGTGAGCAGTCCGAGTGCCTCGGCCAGCAGGCTGAGGCCGATGAGGTAGAAGGACCCGGCGCCGGGGAAGTTTCCCGGGCGAAGGAACTCGTCGGTGAATCCGGAGTCCCAGCCCAGGGCGATGGCGATGCGCCACAGCCCGGAAGGCACCAGGGTCAGCGCGGCGGCGTACGCCGCCAGGCGGACGGAACGGGGGACTTGGGGTGCGGCCGTGACGAGCGTCCCGGCGACCAGGGTGTCAGCCACGGCGGATCGCCGCCTCGGGCTGCGCGGGAGACTTGGTGATCTCGGCGTGGACCACCTTGAAGCCGCCCTTGACCACGGTCGTGAACGGTGCGGGAGCCATGCACGTACCGGCCTGCGGCCTTACGGGCCGGCCGTTCTCATCAACGTTCCCTGGGTCGACGTTCACCACCCCCCAGGAGAAGCCGAGCCGGTCCGGCTCGCCCTTGCCGCCCTGCTGGACACTGATGCCCAGCCGGGCGCCGACGTCCTCGACGTTCGACTTCGTCACGATCGCGGTCAGGGTCGCCGTCCGGCCGCTGGTGACCAGGCAGTCCACCCGCGCCTCCGCCCACCCCGTGGCTCCGCCCCGGGGGGTGTGGGAGAACTTCAGCGTGCCCCGGGCATCTGTGGACAGTCCCTCGGGGGCCTTGGGGGGCACCGGCCGGGTGAACGGCGTCTGTTCAGCATGGATGGTGAAGCGGATGTCGTCGTTGATCGACTCTATGTAGGAGATTCGCGCTTTCCCATGGACGCTCGCGGTCTTCGTCGGCTTCTTCTCGACTGACGCGGCCCGGGCTGTGGGAGCGGGCCCGGAAGTGACCAGCCCGGCGAGGACGGCGACGGCTGCCGTAGCGCCGATTGCGGTGTTGCGCATGGTGAACTCCCGTGTTCTGGAGGGTGTTTGTGTTGCCGGTCGGTTGAACGGCTCAAGCTTCACCCCTGGCGCCCCCGCGATCCCATCCGCCGATCGGCACAAAGATCGCGCCGCCGCCCGGCCCTTCTGTGCCGTTCGGCGGAGAGCCCCGCCACATCGCACACTCGTACGCTGATCACCATGTGGGAATCAACCGGCCCGGCCGTCACAGCGCTTGGCGCTCTGCCGTCGCTCGCGGCCACGGGCACGCTGCTGTGGGCCGTTGCCCGCCCCCGTGCCGCGGTTCGTCAGCGGCTCGGCCGCCTCGCCCGCCCGACCACGGTCTGCGCGGTCCTCTCCCTGATCACCAGCTTCGCCCTGCCGAAGGCTGGTTCCGGCTCCGGCTGGAAGCTGGCGGAGACCGCCGTCCTGCTGCTCCTCCTGGCCATGGTCACCCGCTGGTCACCCCTGCGCGAACTCAAGTCGGCCCTCCCACTGACCGCCCTCGCGGTGACCCTCTGGCCACTGCCGCTGGTCGCCGGTGAGTCCTTCCTGGAATCCATCGGAATAGCCACCTTCTGGCTGCTTCCCGTAGCCGCCGCGGTGGCGGCCGGCGCCTACCCCCGCCGCCAGGAACTGCGTCGCCGGAGCGCGGTGGCCGAGGCCCGCAGCGCCCAGCGTCTTCAGCTGTCCCGCGACCTGCACGACTTCGTCGCCCATGACATCAGCGGGATCGTCGTCCAGGCCCAGGCGGCCCGCTTCGTCGCCGCCACCGACCCCTCCCAGGCGGTGCTCGCCCTGGAACGCATCGAGAAGGCGGGCCTGAGCGCCCTGGCCGCGATGGACCGGACGGTACAGATGCTGCACGGTCCGAAGGCACCCGCCACCGAGCCGCTCCCCGATGTGTCCCAACTGCGGTCCCTGATAGAGAACTTCACCTCGGCGGGAGCCACCAAGGCGCATCTGGACCTGCCTCCCCTGGTCACGGAGTCGCTCTCCCGTGAGGCGGGCTCCGCCGCGTATCGCATCGTCGTCGAGGCGCTGACCAACATCCGCCGGCACGCCCCCGACGCCTCCCGCGCCACCGTCGCGTTCATGCCCACTGCCACCACTGTGGAGATCCGGGTCACCAACGACCGCGGTACCCGCCCCGCCCCGGCCCGCCGCCGCGTCTCCCGGGGCGGCCTCGGCCTCCCCGCTCTCACCGAGCACGCCCAGGCCCTCGGCGGAACCCTCTCGGCGGGGCCGCACGGCGACGGCGGCTGGCAGCTCACCGCCGTCCTGCCTGCCACGCTCCCGGAAGAGACCCCATGACGACGCCGCTCGGCCCGACCCGCATCCTGATCGCCGACGACCAGGAGGACGTACGCAGCGGCTTCCGCCTGATTCTCGGCTCGCAGCCCGACATGACCGTGGTCGGCGAGGCGGCGGACGGCCTCACCGCCGTTGACCTCGCCCGCACCCTGCGCCCTGACCTGATCCTCGCCGACATCCGGATGCCGGGCTTGGACGGCCTCGAACTCACCCGGCGCCTCGCGGGCCCCGGCGTACCCGACCCGATGCGTGTCCTCGTCGTCACCACCTTCGACCACGACGACTACGTACGCACGGCACTGCACGACGGCGCCTGCGGGTTCCTGCTCAAGCGCTCGGGTCCCGGGCTGCTGATCGAGGGGGTCAGGGCGGCGATGGCCGGGGACATCCTCATCAGCCCTCAGATCACGGTCCGGCTGCTCCAGACCCTCGCCCCTGCCCCCGCCCCGGCAGCGCCCACGGCCCAGTCGCCTCTCACCGCCCGGGAGGGCGAGATCGCCCGGCTGGTCGCCGAGGGCCTCACCAACGCCGAGATCGGCGAGAAGCTCTTCATCTCGGCCGGCACCGCCAAGACCCACATCGCCAACGTCCAGGCGAAGCTGAAGGCCCGTAACCGGGTGGGTATCGCCGCCTGGGCCTGGGAGAACGGACTGGCCGGTCCGGTCCCACGGGAGTAGGGCGCAGAGGGAGGACTATTCGTTGTGCAGCACCTTGGCGAGGGGGTGAGGCGCGCTGCCGACCTCACCGGGATCAGCGCGCCGAGGACTGCGATCGTGACGCCCGCCAGGACCAGAACAGCAAGCTGCCGTACGTGCCAGACCTTCCCTGTTCGCCCTGCGGCCGATCCCAGCCTGACCCTGGGCACTCGACCGTGCCGCAGGCGTGGACAGAAAATTGGCGTCAGACCTGACCCGGTCCGCGCCGCCCAAGGCCCGCGGCCAAAATGGTGCACGCCGCCCAAGGCCCGCGGCCCAAAATGGCCCACACAAAAGAGCGCACGCAAAGAGGGCCCGCACGGCAGCAAAGCCGTACGGACCCTCTTCCAGCCGGAGCGCCGGTGCCGAAGCACCGAGCGCCGAAGCTGAACGCGTTACGCGCAGCGACAGGTCACTTGGTGATCTTGGTGACCTGGCCGGCGCCCACGGTGCGGCCACCCTCACGGATGGCGAACTTGAGGCCCTCTTCCATGGCGACCGGCTGGATGAGCTGGACGCTCATCTCGGTGTTGTCGCCCGGCATGACCATCTCGGTGCCCTCGGGGAGGGTCACGACGCCGGTCACGTCGGTGGTGCGGAAGTAGAACTGCGGGCGGTAGTTGTTGAAGAAGGGGGTGTGACGGCCACCCTCGTCCTTCGACAGGATGTACGCCTGCGCCTCGAACTCCGTGTGCGGGGTGACCGAGCCCGGCTTGATGATGACCTGGCCGCGCTCGACGTCCTCGCGCTTGATGCCGCGAAGCAGCAGACCGACGTTCTCACCGGCCTGACCCTCATCCAGCAGCTTCCGGAACATCTCGATGCCGGTCACCGTGGTGGTGGTCTTGGTGTCCTTGATGCCGATGATGTCGACGGTCTCGTTGACCTTCAGCACACCGCGCTCGATACGGCCGGTGACGACCGTGCCGCGACCGGTGATCGTGAAGACGTCCTCGATCGGCATGAGGAAGGGCTTCTCAACGTCGCGCTCCGGCTGCGGGATCGCGTCGTCGACGGCGGACATGAGCTTGACGATGGACTCGCCCCACTCCTTGTCGCCCTCGAGCGCCTTGAGCGCCGAGACCTTGACGACCGGAACCTCGTCGCCCGGGAACTCGTACTCCGAGAGAAGCTCACGGACCTCGAGCTCGACGAGCTCCATGATCTCCTCGTCGTCCACCATGTCGGCCTTGTTCAGCGCGACGACGATGTACGGGACGCCGACCTGGCGGGCCAGGAGCACGTGCTCCTTGGTCTGCGGCATCGGGCCGTCGGTGGCGGCGACCACGAGGATGGCGCCGTCCATCTGGGCAGCACCGGTGATCATGTTCTTGATGTAGTCCGCGTGACCCGGGCAGTCGACGTGGGCGTAGTGACGGTTCTCCGTCTGGTATTCGACGTGCGCGATGGAAATCGTGATGCCGCGCTGGCGCTCTTCGGGCGCCTTGTCGATGTTCTCGAAGGCCGAAGCCTCGTTCAGGTCCGGGTACGCGTCGTGCAGCACCTTGGTAATCGCCGCGGTAAGAGTGGTCTTGCCGTGGTCGATGTGACCGATGGTGCCGATGTTGACGTGCGGCTTAGTCCGCTCGAACTTCGCCTTCGCCACTGGGGTCCTCCTGTGGACTGGTGCTGTACACCCTCCACAGTTTGCGGAGGGGTTCAGGTGGTCGTACCGAACAGATCAGGACCCCGAGGGGGATGCCCTTGACCTGTTCGCTGGGATGGGCGGGCGGCCGGGGCGGCCCCGGCACAGCCGCACGGATGTCCGTACGGTCTGTGCCGGAGTGCCCCGAATGCCTTTGCTCCAGCCTAAAGGGTGAGTGTGGGTCTGTTACTCGCCCTTGGCCTTCGCGATGATCTCCTCGGCGACGGTCCTGGGAACCTCCGCGTAGGAGTCGAACTGCATGGAGTAGTTGGCGCGACCGGAGGTCTTGCTGCGCAGGTCTCCGACGTAGCCGAACATCTCCGACAGCGGTACCAGGCCGATGACGAGCTTGGCGTTGCCGCGGTCCTCCATCGCCTGGATCTGGCCGCGGCGGGAGTTGATGTCCCCGATCACGTCGCCCATGTAGTCCTCGGGCGTCGTCACCTCGACCTTCATCATCGGCTCCAGCAGGGCCGGGCTGGCCTTCCGGGCGGCTTCCTTGAACGCGATCGAACCCGCGATCTTGAACGCCATCTCGGAGGAGTCGACATCGTGGAAGGCACCGTCGAGCAGCGTCACACGGACGCCGGTCAGCGGGTAGCCCGCCAGTACGCCGAACTCCATGGCCTCCTGGCAGCCGGCGTCCACGGACGGGATGTACTCCCGCGGGATACGGCCACCGGTCACCTGGTTGACGAACTCGTAGCCGTCACCCTCAAGAGGCTCGACAGAGATCTGCACCTTCGCGAACTGACCGGAACCACCGGTCTGCTTCTTGTGGGTGTAATCGACCTTGTCGACCTTCTTGCGGAGCGACTCGCGGTAGGCCACCTGCGGCTTACCGACGTTCGCCTCGACCTTGAACTCGCGCTTCATACGGTCGACGAACACATCGAGGTGCAGCTCGCCCATACCCGAGATGATCGTCTGGCCGGTCTCTTCGTCGGTCTTGACCTGGAAGGACGGGTCCTCCTCGGACAGCCGCTGGATCGCGACGCCCAGCTTCTCCTGGTCGCCCTTGGACTTCGGCTCGATGGCGACCTCGATCACCGGGGCCGGGAAGTCCATGGACTCGAGGATCACCGGGTTCGACGAGTCCGAGAGCGTCTCACCCGTGGTGGTCTGCTTCAGACCCATGACGGCGACGATGTCGCCGGCACCCACCGACTCGATCTCCTCACGCTTGTTCGCGTGCATGCGGTAGATCTTGCCGATGCGCTCCTTGCGGCCCTTCACGGAGTTCAGCACCTGGGTGCCGGTCTCCAGACGGCCGGAGTAGACGCGCAGGAAGGTGAGCTTGCCGAGGTGCGGGTCGCTGGCGATCTTGAATGCCAGCGCCGACATCGGCTCGTCCTCGGAGGGCCGACGCTTGATGATCTCGTCGGCGTTTTTCGGGGACTGGCCCTCGACGGCCTCGACGTCGATCGGAGCCGGGAGGTACCGGGCGATCGCGTCCAGGAGGGGCTGCACGCCCTTGTTCTTGAACGCGGTGCCGCAGAACACCGGGGTGACGGTGATCGTGCCCTCGGCGCCGGTGGAGGCGAGGGTGACGCGACGGATCGCCGCCATGAGCTGGTCCTGGGTGGGCTCCTGGCCCTCCAGGTACAGCTCCATCATCTCCTCGTCGTTCTCCGCCACGGATTCGAGCAGCTTGCCGCGCCACTCCTCGGCCGCCTCGGCGTGGGTGTCCGGGATGTCGACGGTGTCGTACATCTCGCCCATCTTCGCCTCGGGGGACCAGACGAGTGCCTTCATCTGCACCAGGTCGACGACGCCCTTGAAGTCCGCCTCGGTGCCGATCGGCAGCTGCATGACCAGCGGCACCGCACCCAGGCGGTCCACGATCATGTCGACGCAGCGGTGGAACTCGGCGCCGGTGCGGTCCAGCTTGTTGACGAAGCAGATGCGCGGGACGCCGTAACGGTCGGCCTGCCGCCACACAGTCTCGGACTGCGGTTCGACGCCGGCCACCCCGTCGAACACCGTCACAGCACCGTCGAGCACGCGAAGCGCACGCTCCACCTCGACGGTGAAGTCGACGTGGCCAGGGGTGTCGATGATGTTGATGGTGTAGTCGACGTCGTTGAGCGGCCAGTGAGTGGTCGTCGCGGCAGACGTGATCGTGATGCCGCGCTCCTGCTCCTGCTCCATCCAGTCCATCGTGGCTGCGCCGTCGTGGACCTCACCGATCTTGTAGCTACGACCGGTGTAGAAAAGGATCCGCTCGGTGGTCGTCGTCTTGCCCGCGTCGATGTGGGCCATGATCCCGATGTTGCGGACCTTGGCCAGGTCAAGTGAAGTGGTAGCCATAAGGCTTCAGTCTTCTCTCGGTCTCGATGGGGTCTGCGACTACCAGCGGTAGTGCGCGAAGGCCTTGTTGGACTCGGCCATCTTGTGCGTGTCCTCACGCTTCTTGACGGCTGCGCCCAGGCCGTTGGAGGCGTCGAGCAGCTCGTTCATGAGGCGTTCGGTCATGGTCTTCTCGCGGCGGGCGCGGGAGTACCCGACGAGCCAGCGCAGCGCGAGAGTGGCGGCGCGGCCGGGCTTGACCTCGACCGGCACCTGGTAGGTGGCACCGCCGACACGGCGGGACTTGACCTCAAGGGTCGGCTTGATGTTCTCCAGCGCGCGCTTGAGCGTGATGACCGGGTCGTTGCCGGTCTTCTCGCGCAGGCCCTCCATGGCGCCGTAAACGATGCGCTCAGCGGTGGAGCGCTTGCCGTTCAGGAGCACCTTGTTGATGAGGGACGTCACCAAAGGAGTGCCGTAGACCGGGTCGATGATGACCGGGCGCTTCGGGGCGGGGCCCTTACGAGGCATGCTTACTTCTCCTTCTTGGCGCCGTAGCGGCTGCGAGCCTGCTTGCGGTTCTTGACGCCCTGCGTGTCGAGGGAGCCGCGGATGATCTTGTACCGAACACCCGGCAGGTCCTTCACACGGCCACCACGCACGAGCACGATGGAGTGCTCCTGGAGGTTGTGGCCCTCACCCGGAATGTAGGCGGTGACCTCGATCCCGCTGGTCAGACGCACACGCGCGACCTTACGCAGGGCCGAGTTCGGCTTCTTCGGGGTGGTCGTGAACACACGCGTGCAGACGCCACGGCGCTGGGGCGAACCCTCAAGTGCGGGCGTCTTGTTCTTCTCGACCTTGTCCTGCCGGCCCTTCCGGACCAGCTGCTGGATCGTAGGCACCGTTTCTCCGGTTTCTGTGTGCCGTCTCGGTAAAGCTAACCTGGGCCACAGTCCGACCCACGAGGTCGGGTGTGTCGAAGACTGCAGGTCTCCGCCGAAGGCGGAAGACTTCTCCGTGGTGAGAAGCATGCAGATCCCGGTATCACCAGCTGCGCGGACATTCACCGCTCTCGCGGGGAGACAACAGCGCAGGGGACACCCCAGGCACAAGGTCTGAGGGTACCTACCTCACCGGCTGGGGTCAAAACAAATGGACCGGCCACCATAGCGCCCCCGACCTGCGAGAAGAAGAGCGCCAGGGGCGCACGTCGTCGGTCAGGCCGACGCGACGCCCACCACGAGGATGAGCATGAGGGCGAATCCGATGGCCAGCCACCCCAGCACCAGGCCCGCCGTCGCCAGCCCCGCGCCCTCCTCGCCGTTCTTGTTGATCTCCGCCCTCGCCTTGTGCCCCAGGATGACCGCGGGGATGGCCGTAAGCCCGTACACGGGCGTCAGGATCCCGCAGACCAGCGCGCCGATGGCGGTCCCGTTGGTCCTCGGCGGAGGCTGCGCGGGCAGGAACGTACGCGCCACAGGCGGGTACTGGGTCTGCGGCTGAAGCTGCTGTTGCGGCCGAGGCATCGCCATCGGCCCCTGCGGCAGATCCGCGATGAGCACATTCAGCTCCGCGTACGTCAGCGCCTGCGTCGCCCTCGACAACCGCTGCTCGTACTCGGGCTGCCCCAGCCTGCCCTCGCTGAATCCGGCCTTGAGCACATCGATCGTCCGTTCCCGGTCCGAGTGCGACGCACGCATGGCACCGAGCTGCTGATCCCCCTGGGTCGGAACCCCTTCGGGGTTCCACGGTCCGAACGCCACTGCCCCCCACCTCCCGGCTCGCTTGCCCTTAGCTCTCCATCATCCATGACGCAGGCGCTTCGTGGCCGGTTCAGTGCGAGCGAAAACGGCCAAAGGGCGGCCACCCGCGAAGGGTGGCCGCCCCAAGTACGAATCCGAGGACCCGTCAGGCGTCATGCCGTCGAGCGTACAGCTGTCAGGCGTTGTACGGACCGTAGTCGTAGTCCTCCAGCGGAACCGCCTGGCCGGAGCCCGTGCCGAAGGGCGAGTAGTCGATGTCGTCGTATCCGACGGCCGAGTACATCGCGGCCTTGGCCTCCTCGGTCGGCTCGACCCGGATGTTGCGGTAGCGGGACAGGCCCGTACCGGCCGGGATGAGCTTACCGATGATGACGTTCTCCTTGAGGCCGATCAGGGAGTCCGACTTGGCGTTGATCGCCGCGTCGGTCAGGACCCTGGTCGTCTCCTGGAAGGACGCCGCCGACAGCCACGACTCGGTGGCCAGCGACGCCTTGGTGATACCCATGAGCTGCGGGCGTCCGGAGGCCGGGTGGCCGCCTTCCTGCACCACGCGCCGGTTCTCACCCTCGAACTTCGTCCGCTCCACCAGCTCGCCCGGCAGCAGCTCCGCGTCGCCGGACTCGATGATCGTCACGCGGCGCAGCATCTGCCGGATGATGATCTCGATGTGCTTGTCGTGGATCGACACGCCCTGCGAGTTGTAGACCTTCTGGACCTCGCCCACCAGGTGCACCTGGACGGCGCGCTGACCGAGGATGCGGAGCACGTCGTGCGGGTTCTCCGTACCCATCGTGAGGCGCTCGCCGACGGCGACGCGGTCGCCCTCCTTGAGCAGCAGCCGGGCGCGCTTGGAGACGCTGTAGGAGGTCTCGTCCGAACCGTCGTCCGGGGTGACGACGACCTTCTTGGTCTTCTCCGTCTCCTCGATACGGACCCGGCCGGCCGACTCCGAGATCGGCGCGACGCCCTTGGGCGTACGGGCCTCGAACAGCTCGACCACACGCGGCAGACCCTGCGTGATGTCGTCACCGGCCACACCACCGGTGTGGAAGGTACGCATCGTCAGCTGGGTGCCGGGCTCACCGATCGACTGGGCCGCGATGATGCCGACGGCCTCGCCGATGTCGACCAGCTTGCCGGTGGCCAGCGAGCGCCCGTAGCACATGGCGCAGGTGCCGACCTGCGACTCGCAGGTGAGGATCGAACGGGTCTTGACAGTCTCGACGCCGTGGCGGACCAGCTCGTCGATGAGCACGTCGCCCAGGTCGGTACCGGCCGGGGCCAGCACCTTGCTGTCGACGACGATGTCCTCGGCGAGGCAGCGCGCGTACACGCTGGTCTCGACGTCCTCGTCCTTGCGCAGGATGCCGTCGGCGCCCTTGGTCGCGATCGACAGCTTGAGGCCGCGGTCGGTGCCGCAGTCCTCCTCGCGGATGATCACGTCCTGGGAGACGTCGACCAGACGACGGGTCAGGTAACCCGAGTCCGCGGTACGCAGGGCGGTGTCCGCGAGACCCTTACGGGCACCGTGCGTGGCGATGAAGTACTCCAGCACGGAGAGACCCTCACGGAACGACGCCTTGATCGGCCGCGGGATGGTCTCGTTCTTCGCGTTGGACACCAGACCGCGCATACCGGCGATCTGACGCATCTGCATCATGTTCCCTCGGGCGCCCGAGTCCACCATCATGAAGATCGGGTTCGTCTTCGGGAAGTTGGCGTTCATCGCCTCGGAGACCTCGTTGGTCGCCTTGGTCCAGATGTTGATCAGTTCCTGCGTACGCTCGTCCTTGGTGATCAGACCGCGCTCGTACTGCTTCTGGACCTTCTCGTCCTGCGCCTCGTAGCCGGCGATGATCTCCGGCTTGGAGTCGGGAACGATGACGTCGGAGATCGCGATGGTCACACCCGAACGGGTCGCCCAGAAGTAACCGGCCGACTTCAGGTTGTCCAGCGCCGCCGCGACGACGACCTTGGGGTAGCGCTCGGCCAGGTCGTTGACGATCTGGGAGAGCTGCTTCTTGCCCACGGTGTAGTCGACGTACGGGTACTCCTCGGGCAGCAGCTCGTTGAAGAGCGCGCTGCCCAGCGAGGTGCGCAGCCGGAAGCCGTCGCCCGGCTGCCACTCCGGCTCGCCCTCCTCCGGCACCGGCGGCGTCCAGCCCAGGGGCGGGGTGGTGCCGACCGGGAAGCGGATGTCGATCTTCGCCTGGAGAGACAGCTCCCCGGCGTCGAACGCCATGATCGCTTCCGCGGTGGAGTTGAACGAGCGCCCGTCGCCGAACGTCTCGCGCTGCTCCTCGTCGGTGGTGAGGAAGAACAGCCCGAGCACCATGTCCTGCGTCGGCATCGTCACGGGACGGCCGTCGGCGGGCTTGAGGATGTTGTTCGAGGACAGCATCAGGATGCGGGCCTCGGCCTGCGCCTCCGCGGACAGCGGCAGGTGCACGGCCATCTGGTCACCGTCGAAGTCCGCGTTGAACGCGGTGCACACGAGCGGGTGGATCTGAATGGCCTTGCCTTCGACCAGCTGCGGCTCGAAGGCCTGGATGCCGAGGCGGTGCAGGGTCGGTGCGCGGTTGAGAAGCACCGGGTGCTCCGCGATGACCTCTTCGAGGACGTCGTAGACGACCGTGCGACCGCGCTCGACCATGCGCTTGGCCGACTTGATGTTCTGCGCGTGGTTCAGGTCCACCAGGCGCTTCATCACGAACGGCTTGAACAGCTCCAGCGCCATGGCCTTCGGCAGCCCGCACTGGTGCAGCTTGAGCTGCGGGCCGACGACGATCACGGAACGGGCCGAGTAGTCGACGCGCTTGCCGAGCAGGTTCTGCCGGAAGCGGCCCTGCTTGCCCTTGAGCATGTCGGACAGCGACTTCAGCGGACGGTTGCCAGGCCCGGTGACCGGACGGCCGCGGCGGCCGTTGTCGAACAGGGCGTCGACGGCCTCCTGGAGCATCCGCTTCTCGTTGTTCACGATGATCTCGGGCGCACCGAGGTCCAGCAGACGCTTCAGACGGTTGTTCCGGTTGATGACCCGGCGGTACAGGTCGTTCAGGTCGGAGGTCGCGAAGCGGCCACCGTCCAGCTGCACCATCGGACGCAGGTCCGGCGGGATGACCGGCACGCAGTCCAGCACCATGCCCTTGGGGCTGTTGCTGGTCTGCAAGAACGCGGAGACGACCTTGAGGCGCTTGAGCGCGCGGGTCTTCTTCTGGCCCTTGCCGGTGCGGATGACCTCGCGGAGCTTCTCGGCCTCCTCGTCCAGGTCGAAGGTCTCCAGGCGCTTCTGCAGAGCAGCGGCGCCCATGGAGCCGTCGAAGTAGGTGCCGAAGCGGTCGCGCAGCTCGCGGTAGAGCAGCTCGTCGCCCTCCAGGTCCTGGACCTTGAGGTTCTTGAAGCGGCTCCACACCTCGTCGAGGCGGTCGATCTCACGCTGGGCGCGGTCGCGGAGCTGCTTCATCTCGCGCTCGGCGCCCTCGCGCACCTTGCGGCGCACGTCCGCCTTGGCGCCCTCGGCCTCCAGCTCGGCCAGGTCGCTCTCCTGCTTCTTGGCGCGGGCTTCGAGGTCGGCGTCGCGGCGCTGCTCGATCTGCTGACGCTCCACGCCGACGTGCGCCTCCAGGGAGGGCAGGTCGCGCGTACGGCGCTCCTCGTCGACGTACGTGATCATGTACGCCGCGAAGTAGATGACCTTCTCCAGGTCCTTCGGGGCGAGGTCCAGCAGGTAGCCCAGCCGGGAGGGAACGCCCTTGAAGTACCAGATGTGGGTGACAGGCGCGGCAAGCTCGATGTGGCCCATCCGCTCACGGCGCACCTTGGCGCGGGTGACCTCGACACCGCAGCGCTCACAGATGATGCCCTTGAAGCGGACGCGCTTGTACTTGCCGCAGTAGCACTCCCAGTCCCGGGTGGGGCCGAAGATCTTCTCGCAGAAGAGTCCGTCCTTCTCGGGCTTGAGGGTGCGGTAGTTGATGGTCTCCGGCTTCTTGACCTCGCCGTGGGACCACTGACGGATGTCGTCAGCGGTGGCCAGGCCGATTCGCAGTTCGTCGAAGAAGTTGACGTCGAGCACTCTCGTCAATCCCTCTCAGGGTTGTGTGTCAATGGGGTCTGAACGGGGTCGCGGGAGGGACGGGAGCCGCTGGTCAGCGGCCCCCGGCCGGACCCGTCAGACCTCTTCGACGCTGCTCGGCTCGCGCCGGGACAGGTCGATGCCGAGCTCCTCCGCCGCGCGGAAGACGTCCTCGTCGGTGTCACGCATCTCGATCGACATGCCGTCCGAGGACAGCACCTCGACATTGAGGCAGAGCGACTGCATCTCCTTGATGAGCACCTTGAAGGACTCGGGGATGCCGGGCTCGGGGATGTTCTCGCCCTTGACGATGGCCTCGTAGACCTTCACGCGGCCGGTGACGTCGTCGGACTTGATGGTGAGCAGCTCCTGGAGGGCGTAAGCGGCGCCGTACGCCTCCAGCGCCCACACCTCCATCTCGCCGAAGCGCTGCCCGCCGAACTGGGCCTTACCACCCAGCGGCTGCTGGGTGATCATGGAGTACGGACCGGTCGAGCGCGCGTGCAGCTTGTCGTCGACCAGGTGGTGAAGCTTGAGGATGTACATGTAGCCGACGGAGATCGGAGCCGGGAACGGCTCCCCGGAGCGGCCGTCGAACAGGTGGGCCTTCCCGGAGGGCTGCACCATCCGCTCGCCGTCGCGGTTCGGGACCGTGGACTCGAAGAGTCCGGAGATCTCGTCCTCACGGGCACCGTCGAAGACGGGCGTGGCGACGTTGGTCCCGGGGGCGACCTCGTCCGCGCCGATCTCGGCCAGACGCTCCATCCACTCCTCGGAGCCCTCGACCTTCCAGCCCTGGGAGGCCAGCCAGCCGAGGTGGACCTCCAGGACCTGGCCCGGGTTCATCCGGGACGGGACACCCAGCGGGTTGAGGATGACGTCGACCGGGGTGCCGTCCTCCATGAACGGCATGTCCTCGACCGGCAGGATCTTGGAGATGACGCCCTTGTTGCCGTGCCGGCCAGCGAGCTTGTCACCGTCGGTGATCTTGCGCTTCTGCGCGACGTAGACCCGCACGAGCTGGTTGACGCCCGGGGGAAGCTCGTCGCCCTCCTCGCGGTCGAAGACGCGGACGCCGATGACCTTGCCGGTCTCGCCGTGCGGCACCTTCAGCGAGGTGTCCCGGACCTCGCGCGCCTTCTCACCGAAGATCGCGCGCAGCAGCCGCTCCTCGGGGGTCAGCTCGGTCTCACCCTTCGGGGTGACCTTGCCGACGAGGATGTCGCCCGCCTCGACCTCGGCGCCGATACGGATGATGCCGCGCTCGTCCAGGTCGGCGAGGACCTCTTCGGAGACGTTCGGGATGTCCCGGGTGATCTCCTCCGGGCCGAGCTTGGTGTCGCGGGCGTCGACCTCGTGCTCCTCGATGTGGATCGAGGAGAGGACGTCGTCCTGCACCAGGCGCTGGCTGAGGATGATCGCGTCCTCGTAGTTGTAGCCCTCCCACGGCATGAACGCCACGAGCAGGTTCTTGCCGAGCGCCATCTCACCTTCGTCGGTGGACGGGCCGTCGGCCAGCACCTGACCCTCGACGACGCGGGCGCCCTCGTCCACGAGCACCTTCTGGTTGAAGGAGGTGCCCTGGTTGGAGCGGGTGAACTTGGCGACGCGGTAGGTGTTGTACGTGCCGTCGTCGTTGGCCACCGTGACGTAGTCGGCGGAGACCTCCTGGACGACACCGTCCTTCTCGGCCTTGATCACGTCGCCGGCGTCGACCGCACAGCGGTACTCCATACCGGTGCCGACCAGCGGAGACTCGCTCTTGATGAGCGGCACGGCCTGCCGCATCATGTTCGAGCCCATCAGCGCGCGGTTGGCGTCGTCGTGCTCCAGGAAGGGGATCATGGCGGTCGCGACCGACACCATCTGGCGCGGCGAGACGTCCATGTAGTCCACGTCGTCGCCCGGGATCAGGTCGACCTCGCCGCCACGGCGGCGGATCAGCACCCGGTCCTCGGCGAAGCGCATCTCCTCGGTGAGGGGCGCGTTCGCCTGGGCGATCACGAAGCGGTCCTCTTCGTCGGCCGTGAGGTAGTTCACCTCGTCGGTGACGACACCCTCGGTCACCTTGCGGTACGGCGTCTCGACGAAGCCGAACGCGTTGACCCGCCCGTAGGAGGCCAGCGAGCCGATCAGACCGATGTTCGGTCCTTCCGGCGTCTCGATCGGACACATGCGGCCGTAGTGCGAGGGGTGCACGTCACGGACCTCGAAGCCCGCCCGCTCACGGCTCAGACCACCCGGGCCGAGCGCGTTGAGACGGCGCTTGTGGGTGAGCCCGGAGATCGGGTTCGTCTGGTCCATGAACTGGGACAGCTGGCTGGTGCCGAAGAACTCCTTGATGGAGGCGACGACCGGCCGGATGTTGATCAGCGTCTGCGGCGTGATCGCCTCGACGTCCTGGGTGGTCATCCGCTCACGGACGACGCGCTCCATACGGGCGAGACCCGTACGGACCTGGTTTTGGATCAGCTCGCCGACGTTGCGCAGGCGGCGGTTGCCGAAGTGGTCGATGTCGTCGGTCTCGATGACGATCGTGTCGCCCTCGGCGGAGGTGGACTCCGTCTCACCGGCGTGCAGCTTGACCAGGTACTTGATCGTCGCGATGACGTCGGCGGTCGTGAGCACGCCCGAGTTCAGCGGCTCGTCGCCGCCGAGCTTCTTGTTGACCTTGTGCCGGCCGACCTTGGCCAGGTCGTACCGCTTCGGGTTGAAGTAGAGGTTTTCCAGCAGCGTCTGCGCGGCCTCACGGGTCGGGGGCTCACCCGGACGCAGCTTGCGGTAGATGTCGAGCAGCGCGTCGTCCTGCCCCTGGGTGTGGTCCTTCTCCAGGGTGGCGCGCATGGACTCGTACTGGCCGAACTCCTCGAGGATCTGCTCGGTCGTCCACCCGAGCGCCTTGAGCAGTACGGTCACGGACTGCTTGCGCTTACGGTCGATGCGCACGCCGACCATGTCGCGCTTGTCGACCTCCATCTCCAGCCAGGCGCCCCGGGACGGGATGATCTTGGCGGAGTAGATGTCCTTGTCGGACGTCTTGTCGATGGAGCTGTCGAAGTAGACACCCGGCGAGCGGACGAGCTGTGTGACGACGACACGCTCGGTGCCGTTGACCACGAAGGTGCCCTTGTTGGTCATGAGCGGGAAGTCGCCCATGAAGACCGTCTGGGACTTGATCTCGCCGGTCTCGTTGTTGGTGAATTCGGCGGTGACGAAGAGCGGAGCCGCGTACGTGAAGTCGCGCTCCTTGCACTCGTCGATGGAGTTCTTGGGGGGCTCGAAGCGGTGGTCGCGGAAGGTCAGCGACATCGACCCGGAGAAGTCCTCGATCGGGGAGATCTCCTCGAAGATCTCTTCCAGACCGGACTTGGTGGGGACGTCCTGTCCGCTGTCCAGCGCGGCCTCGACGCGACCCTTCCAGGCGTCGTTCCCGAGCAGCCAGTCAAAGCTCTCGGTCTGGAGCGCGAGAAGGTTCGGAACCTCGAGGGGCTCCTTGATCTTCGCAAAAGAGATACGCAGCGGGGCAGTGCTGGCGCCGTTGTTCGAATTGGCAGTCGAGGCGGTGCGCGAGGCGGCCAAGAGGGGGTCCTTCCGAGGGCTCGGACTCTCTACACGCATACCGGTGCCCCTGGTGACGGGCAGGGGGCAGCTAAAAGGCAGCGCAAAGGGTCAGTGTAGCCACAAGGCCCACTGATGTCCAGAGCGGATTTCAGGAAACCGGCTCACGCCCCGGTCTCCACCTCCTGCGGTTGTTCTTCTCGTTTCCACCACCGTCCCAACGGCCTCGATACGCCGGGGCGGACCACGCTCGACTGCGGCACTTCTCGCCTGCCGCAACACTTCCCGCTTCGCTCTCGATCCATGCCTCGAATCCAGGATCGATGTGACGACGCGTCCCGAGAATTGCGCGCTGCGTGCCGTTCGTCAAGGCCCCCAGGGGCAACGAAGATCACCATACCCGCCAGTGCCTGCGGACGGCGCAAGCGTCACAGCGACGCCGAAGGGCGACCACCCGTGTGGGTGATCGCCCTTCGCTGCTCCCCCACCCTCTCGGGGTAGGAGCGCGTGACCCGGTGACTCAGGAAGTCATCGCGTCGGTGACTCGGTGAGCCAGGTTCACTTGACCTCGACGGAGGCACCGGCAGCCTCGAGGGACTCCTTGGCCTTCTCGGCGGCGTCCTTGGCGACCTTCTCGAGGACCGGCTTCGGGGTGCCGTCCACGAGCTCCTTGGCCTCCTTCAGACCCAGCGAGGTCAGCTCACGCACGACCTTGATGACCTGGA
Source organism: Streptomyces sp. NBC_01775 (assembly GCF_035917675.1). NCBI lineage: Bacteria > Bacillati > Actinomycetota > Actinomycetes > Kitasatosporales > Streptomycetaceae > Streptomyces > Streptomyces sp. NBC_01775. The sequence continues at coordinate 3,898,245 of NZ_CP109104.1, forward strand.
TCTTCTTGTCGCCGGCGCCGGTGAGGACGACGTCGAACTCGTCCTGCTCCTCGACGGCCTCGGTCGCGGCGGGGCCACCCGGGGCCTGGACGACGGCGGCGGCCGGCGCGGCGGCCTCGACGTCGAACTTCTCCTCGAACTTCTTCACGAAGTCGGACAGCTCGACGAGGGTCATCTCCTCGAACTGGGCAAGCAGGTCATCCTGGCTGAGCTTCGCCATGGTGCTGGTCCTTCCAATAAGTCGGCGGGTGCCGGATCAATATGTCGGCGGGCTTACGGGCCCGCTGCGACCGGGTGCGCGAGTTGGTTACTCGGACTCGGCCTCGGCGGGAGCCGGAGTGTCGGCACCGCCCTGCTCTTCGACCTTGCTGCGAAGCGCGTCCGCGGTGCGGACGAACTTCGTGAGCGGGGCCTGGAAGGTCGCCGCGGCCTTGGCCATGGACGCCTTCATGCCACCGGCCAGCTTGGAGAGCAGCACCTCGCGGGACTCGAGGTCCGCGAGCTTCTTCAGGTCGTCGGCGCCGTACAGCGCGCCGTCGACGATGCCGCCCTTGATCACGAGGGCGGGGTTGTCCTTGGCGAAGTCACGAAGACCCTTCGCCGCCTCGACCGGGTCACCGGTCACGAAGGCGACAGCCGAAGAGCCCGTGAGGAACTCGTCCAGCTCGTTGATCCCGGCCTCGTTGGCCGCAATCTTGGTCAGCGTGTTCTTCACCACACGGTACTGAGCGTTCTCACCGAGCGAGCGGCGCAGCTGCTTGAGCTGGGCCACGGACAGCCCGGTGTACGCGGTGACCACAGCGGCGCTGGAGTTACGGAACTTGTCCGTAATCTCACCAACGGCGTCGATCTTGTCGGGCGCGACCTGATCCCTTGCCATGAGCCTCGGCCTCCTTCCGGGTGATGAGGACCGCTCGGAAGGGGCTGAACACAACAAACGCCCCAGCGCAGGCGCATGGGGCGTCAGCTCGACCGAAGTGCGTGGAGCACCAGGGGAGTTCTTCCTCAGTCACCTGCGCGGGCCGTCCGCGGTGAGCGGATCCTTCGGTCACCGTGCACTCCGTATGCGCACGACGACGACCAGCGGTCTTTGGCTTCCCGTTGAGAGTACGCGAACGGCCCCTTGAGCGGCAAATCCACCCAGGGGCCGTCGGCTCCGGCTCGGTTCAGCCTCGGGAGCGGGTCAGCTCTGGCCGCCGGTCAGCTCGGTGAAGTCCATGGCGTCGGAGGAGGAGGGGTCCTCGACGTTGACCTCGGTGCCGTAGTCCGAGTAGTAGACCGTGGAGTCCAGGTCGCCCTGGCCCTTGGTGCTCTTGGCGGTCTCCCGCTTCTTGACCAGCAGGTCCTGGTCGTCGACCCACAGGTCGATCTTCTCGGTGGTCATGCCGGTCTGCTCCAGCTGCTGCTGCAACTGCTGGAGTTCCTTCTCGCTCAGGTCCTTGGACTGCATCTTGGCCAGCTCGGAGACCTTGACGGTGCCGGAGTAGTGGGTGGCCTTCTTGCCGCGCACCTGCTCGCTGCCGACCTGCTTGACCTTCTTGCTGGCCAGGAGCAGCTGGACGGAGCGGGCGGGGTTGTTGTTCTGGAGCTGGTCCTTCATGAACGCGCCGGAGGCACCCGCCTTCTCGGCGAGCACGTCGTAGTCGTACTTGATCCAGTGCTTGCCCTTGCCGGCGGTGGAGGCGAACTCGTCGCCCATGTTCACGTACATGGCGTCCTTGGCGTAGCGCACCGTCATGGGCTTGTTGCCCATCGGGGAGCCCTTGGTGGCGCTGCCGGACTGGGTGACCTCGATGTCGCCGGTCACTCCGCCCTCGGACCAGTCCATGACGCCCTTGAGGTCGGAGCTCATGTCGCCCTGGGGCGTGGTCTGCTTCTGTACGCCGTCGACCTTCGCGGACTGCTGCTTCTCGGTCGCAGTGGACGCCTTGCGCAGCTCTACGAGCGTGCCCTGGAGGGGCGAGCCGCCCGCCTTCGATCCACCGCCGCCGCTGCCGCCGTCTCCCCCGCTGTCGCTGCCGCCACAGGCCGTGAGGCCCGCCGTCAGCACCACGCCCGCTGCCGCCGCCGCTATTCGTGTCTTCTGCACGGGAATGCCCCCGATTCCGAACTGGACTCTGACCCCAAGGTTTCTTCAGCCGCACCTTACGCAACGTGCAAGACGAAATACCCCGTGGGCCGGGTTCCACCCAGCCGGGCGGCGCGCACCCCGCGGAAACGGCGAAGGCCGGTGCCCGCCCCCTGATGAGGAGCGGGCACCGGCCCTGATGCCATCCGGCCGGCCGACGGATCGGCCTTCGGATCAGACCGCCGCCGGGTCCTCCTCGGTGAGGAGGTTGCGGGTGCGGTTGCCGTCGACCGGGATGCCCGGGCCCATGGTGGTGGTGAAGGTGGCCTTCTTGACGTACCGGCCCTTCGCCGCCGCGGGCTTCAGCCTGTTGATCTCCTCAAGGGCCGCGCCGTAGTTCTCGACGAGCTGCGTCTCGTCGAAGGACGCCTTGCCGATGATGAAGTGCAGGTTGGCGTGCTTGTCGACGCGGAACTCGATCTTGCCGCCCTTGATGTCCGTGACGGCCTTGGTGACATCCGGGGTGACGGTGCCGGTCTTCGGGTTCGGCATCAGACCACGCGGACCGAGCACGCGGCCGAGACGGCCGACCTTGCCCATGAGGTCCGGGGTCGCGACGACGGCGTCGAAGTCGAGACGGCCGCCGGCGACCTCCTCGATCAGTTCGTCGGAGCCGACGATGTCGGCGCCAGCGGCCTCCGCTGCCGCAGCACGGTCGCCGGTCGCGAAGACCAGGACCCGGGCGGTCTTACCGGTGCCGTGCGGGAGGTTGACGGTGCCGCGGACCATCTGGTCGGCCTTGCGCGGGTCGACACCCAGGCGCAGGGCGACCTCGACGGTCGCGTCGAACTTCTTCGTGGCGGTCTCCTTGGCGAGGCGGACGGCCTCCAGGGGCGCGTACTGACGCGTCTTGTCGATCTTCGCGTCCGCTTCGCGGAGAGTCTTGCTGCGCTTCACTGCTTCTCCTGACAGTTGGAGTCGTGGTACGGGCCAGCGCTTGGCCCTGCCACGGCGATACGGGACGTGCCGGGGACCGCGAACGGTCAGCCTTCGACGGTCACACCCATGGAACGGGCGGTACCGGCGATGATCTTCTCGGCGGCGTCCATGTCGTTGGCGTTGAGGTCGGGCATCTTGGTGGTGGCGATCTCACGCACCTGGTCGCGGGTGAGCTTTGCGACCTTGTTGGTGTGCGGAACGCCGGAGCCCTTCTCGATACCGGCAGCCTTGAGGATCATCTTCGAGGCCGGCGGCGTCTTGGTGATGAAGGTGAAGGAGCGGTCCTCGTAGACCGTGATCTCCACCGGGATCACCCAGCCACGCTGCGACTCGGTCGCGGCGTTGTACGCCTTGCAGAACTCCATGATGTTGACGCCGTGCTGACCCAGCGCCGGACCGACCGGCGGAGCCGGGTTGGCGGCACCGGCCTGGATCTGGAGCTTGATCAGCCCCGCGACCTTCTTCTTCTTGGGAGGCATGTTCTCTCCGGGTCCTGGTGAGAGGTGATTCGCCCTCCACCCTTCACCCGGGCGGAGGCATACCGCACAACGATAGCCGGTACCAACGTGGGGCTTGAAACCGAGCAGGTCAGAGGGCTGGCGGAGCCTCCCCGACCTGCTCGAAAGCTGGTGTTACGGCCTGCTGCCCGCTCCCTGCCGCCGTTGGATACCGAGGGGCCGCCGTACAACCACGGTGCCGCACTCTGGCGGCCCGTACGAGGTGTCCCCCGGGCAAAAACGTCTCGCCCGCCGAGCGGCCGGAGCCGGGCGGCCACCGGCGTCCCGGAGCCGCCAGCGATCACCAGCTCCAGCTTCCGCCCCCGCTCCTCCACGCCGCTGTTCCTGGAGGAGAAACCGGTCGGCGGCCCTTTGTCGACCGGCACGAAAGCGGTTACGGGACATGCTCCGCTGCATGGGAATTCCGGTCCGAAAACAGATGCATTTCAAGACCGATGGGAGCAATACAAATTCTCCCTGAGAGGGCACACGGAAGGACGCCGCGCGGGCGGGTGCAGGACCGGGGGGCCTGACCAGCGGCGCACGGGGAAGCGGCAAGGACCTCCACGTCCTGCCGCAACCGACGGTTCTTCCACCGCAGTTGGGCCTGCTCCTCTCAATCGGAACGTATCCGGTCGGCGGCACCACAGGCTCCGTACGGAGCGATCACTTTCTCAGAAGGAAAGGAAGGGTGAAATTCCGGAGGGGCGGCGGGAATCATCGGTCAGGCCGGCACGGGCGCTCTGTCGGTCCACGACCAGATCCAGTGGAGCCGGGAGGTGGAGGGACCCGCAGGAGGCGCTGCGCGAAGCGAACGGGAGGGAGACCACGGATGTGTGTCCACCAGGCATACATGCGCTCCGGCTGCCGGTGACGCTCCGTGGTGTTCAACCCACCGACATCCGCGATACCGCGCTGAAGGTGATCATGGGCATGGGCCGGCTCCCCCAGCTCCACGACCAAGAGTTTGCTGTGAGGTATGTCGCTCTTCCAGTTGAGGGGAGCAACGACAGCGCCTGTCAGGCGAGTGGCGGAAGATGACACGCCAGCTGCAATTCACCCACGGGGCCGGGCAGCCGCCTCATACGCCCGGTTCATTCCAGAAGCCGAGTGGGCCATCGAGCCCCGTCAGAGTGGGACGTGCCTGGGCGACCTGGGCGGATCGGTGCATCCACCCAGGTCAAAGCAGCAGCGTCCTAGTTCTTCTGGATCTGGTCGAAGCTCAGCTCGACCGGGGTCTCGCGGCCGAAGATCTCGACCAGACCCTTGACCTTCTTCGAGTCGGCGTTGATCTCGTTGATCGTCGCCTGGAGGGTGGCGAAGGGGCCGTCGGTGACGGTGACCGAGTCGCCGACCTCGAAGTCGAGCACCTGGACCTCGACCTTGCGGCCGGGACCGCCCGCCGGCTTGCCCTCTTCGTCGGCCGCGGCGGCCTTGGCGGCCTTCTCCTCGGCCTCCGGCGCGAGCATCTTGACGATCTCGTCGAGGGTCAGCGGGTAGGGGTCGTAGGCGTTGCCGACGAAGCCGGTGACGCCGGGGGTGTTACGGACGACGCCCCAGGACTCGTTGGTCAGGTCCATCCGCACCAGGACGTAGCCGGGGAGCTTGTTCTGGCGGACGGTGCGGCGGTCGCCGTTCTTGATCTGGACGACCTCTTCCTGCGGCACCTCGGCCTGGAAGATGAAGTCCTCGACGTTGAGCGAGACGGCGCGCTGCTCAAGGTTGGTCTTCACACGGTTCTCGTAGCCCGCGTAGGTGTGGATGACGTACCACTCGCCGGGCAGGAAGCGCAGTTCCTCGCGGAGCTGGGCGACGGGGTCGACCGGCTCTTCTTCCTCTTCGGCGGGGGCTTCCCCGTCGGCCTCGGCAGCTTCATCGGCTTCGGCCGCCTCGGCGTCCTCGTCGACGGCGCCTTCGACGTCCTCGGTCACCGTGCCCTCGGCGTCCTCGGCGACGGTGTCCTCAGCGGCGGCCTGGGCCTGGGCGTCCTCGGCGGTCTCGGCGACGGCGTCGGACTCGACGCCCATGGCCGCCTCCTCGGCGGGCAGGCCCGCGGCGGCGTCAGCAGCTTCGGCCTGGTCGACGCTGCTGTCCGCCGCCTCGACGATGTCACGCGCCGTGTCGTCACCCTCCTCGGGCTCGACGGCATCGTTCAGGTTCGGCTCAGACACGGTGGCTGCTTCTTCCTGGCTTCAAGGGGTCGTACATGCGGAAAGCCCCGCGAGCGGGGCTCCGCGGGAGGGTCAGCTGAAGATGTACTTCATTGCTTCTGACAACCCATAGTCAATCACGAACACCAAAGCGATGATGATGACGACAAAAACGATCACCACGGAGGTGTACGTGGAGAGCTGCTGCCGAGTCGGCCAGACAACCTTGCGAAGCTCCGCGACGATCTGGCGGTAGAAAAGCGCAAGGCGAGCCAGTGGCCCCTTTTTCGCCCGCTTTCCGCCCTTACGAGGCTTGTTGCCCTCGGACGACCCTCCGGGCTCAGGGACCTCGGTGGTGTCCGTGATCTCCGTCACTCGTCCTCACCTGATCCGGGTCGTGGCCCTGCGGCGTCCGGCCCGGCCGCACGGCGGTGCAATTCAGTGCATTTCGGAACGTACGCAGAGATGCGTACGCAGGCACACACCTCGCGACGTGTGTGTAGCAGGGTCGGAGGGACTCGAACCCACAACCGCTGGTTTTGGAGACCAGTGCTCTGCCAATTGAGCTACGACCCTTTGTGGTTCCTTCAACCTACCGCATACAGACAGTCGCATGGCGCGCGCGCTCTGAGTGATGAGTGAAGGCCAACGACGTGTGAGTGTACGTGCTCAGCGCGCGGGCGTCGAACAGGATGCTGCGGTGCCGTGCCCGAACCCCGGTGCCCCCGGCTCCGGCGGTCTGGGAACATGCGTGTATGACCGCTGCGACCCCCTCTGCACAGTCCCCCTCCGAGCGACGTCTCTCGGCCCGTATCAGCGCGATCTCCGAGTCCGCGACGCTGGCCGTCGACGCCAAGGCGAAGGCGCTCAAGGCCGCCGGGCGCCCCGTGATCGGGTTCGGAGCCGGCGAGCCGGACTTCCCGACACCCGACTACATCGTCGAGGCCGCCGTCGCCGCCGCGCGGGACCCCAAGAACCACAGGTACTCCCCGGCAGGCGGACTGCCCGAACTGAAGTCCGCCATCGCCGCGAAGACGCTGCGGGATTCCGGATACGAGGTCGAGGCGTCCCAGGTGCTCGTCACCAACGGTGGCAAGCAGGCCATCTACGAGGCGTTCGCCGCGCTGCTCGACCCGGGCGACGAGGTCATCGTCCCGGCGCCGTACTGGACCACCTACCCGGAGTCGATCCGGCTGGCCGGCGGCGTCCCCGTGCCGGTCGTGGCGGACGAGACGACCGGATACCGGCTGACGGTCGAGCAGTTGGAGGCCGCGCGCACGGAGAAGACCAAGGTGCTGGTCTTCGTGTCCCCCTCCAACCCGACCGGCGCCGTCTACCCGCGCGAGCAGGTCGAGGAGATCGGCCGCTGGGCCGTCGAGCACGGGCTGTGGGTGCTCACCGACGAGATCTACGAGCACCTGGTGTACGGGGACGCCGAGTTCACCTCGATGCCGGCCGTGGTGCCCGAGCTGCGCGACAGGTGCGTGGTCGTCAACGGCGTGGCGAAGACGTACGCCATGACGGGCTGGCGGGTGGGCTGGATCCTGGGCCCGCAGGACGTGGTCAAGGCGGCTTCCAACCTCCAGTCGCACGCCACCTCGAACGTCAGCAACGTCTCGCAGGTCGCCGCGCTGGCCGCCGTATCCGGCGACCTGGAGGCGGTCGCCGCGATGCGCGAGGCGTTCGACCGGCGGCGGCGCACCATCGTCCGGATGCTCAACGAGATCGACGGGGTGCTCTGCCCCGAGCCCGAGGGCGCCTTCTACGCCTACCCCTCGGTCAAGGCCCTGCTGGGCAAGGAGATCCGGGGCAAGCGGCCCGCCACCAGCGTGGAGCTGGCCGCGCTGATCCTGGAGGAGGTCGAGGTCGCGGTCGTACCGGGCGAGGCGTTCGGCACCCCGGGCTATCTGCGGCTCTCCTACGCGCTGGGTGACGAGGACCTGGTGGAGGGCGTCTCGCGCGTCCAGAAGCTGCTGGCCGAAGCGCGCTAGCGGCGGCGCGCACCTTCCGTTTCCCCTGCCGTTCCGCGGTCGCGGCACTCCACGAGCGGGCCCGGGCACTCCCCCGGGCCCGCTCGTGCTTTCGGGGCCTCCCCCTTGTGGGGACCCGCTACCTCTTCGTCACCCGGATGCGGCAGGATCTTGGGATGTTGCACTCTTCCTCAGAGCGGGATCTGCGGACGCTTCCGAAGGCCCATCTGCATCTGCACTTCACGGGTTCGATGCGCTCGGGGACCCTGCTCGAACTGGCTGACAAGTACGGCGTACATCTGCCCGAGGCACTGAGCGGGGGCGAGCCTCCGCAGCTGCGCGCCACCGATGAGCGCGGGTGGTTCCGCTTCCAGCGGCTGTACGACATCGCACGGTCGTGTCTGCGGGAGCCCGAGGACATCCAGCGGCTGGTGCGCGAGGCCGCCGAGGAGGATGTCCGCGACGGTTCGCGCTGGCTGGAGATCCAGGTCGATCCCACCTCGTACGCGCCCCGGCTGGGCGGCCTCTCGCCCGCGTTGGAGATCATCCTGGACGCGGTGGAGACCGCCTCCCGTGAGACGGGCCTGGGCATGCGGGTGCTGGTGGCGGCGAACCGGATGAAGCATCCGCTGGACGCCCGTACGCTGGCGCGGCTCGCGGTGCGCTTCAAGGACAAGGGCATCATCGGCTTCGGGCTGTCCAACGACGAACGGCGCGGCTTCGCACGCGACTTCGACCGGGCCTTCGCCATCGCGCGGGAGGGCGGCCTGCTGGCCGCGCCGCACGGGGGCGAGCTGTCGGGGCCGCGCAGCGTGCGCGACTGCCTGGAGGACCTGCGGGCCACCCGGGTGGGACACGGGGTGCGTGCCGCCGAGGACCCGTGGCTGCTGGAGCGGCTGGCCGAGCGGGGCGTCACGTGCGAGGTGTGCCCGGCCTCCAACGTGGCATTGGGCGTCTATGAGAAGGCCGAGGACGTGCCGCTGCGGGCGCTGTGGAACGCCGGCGTGCCGATGGCGCTGGGCGCCGACGACCCGCTGCTGTTCGGCTCGCGGCTGGCGGCCCAGTACGAGATCGTGCGGGAGGCGCACGGGTTCTCGGACGCGGAACTGGCCGAGCTGGCACGCCAGTCGGTGCGCGGCGCCTCGATGCCCGAGGACGTGCGGACCGGCGTGCTGGCGGACATCGACGCCTGGGCGGCGGCCGTTCCGGTCTAGTGCCGCCCGGCTCCGCCCGCCTCCGTGGGCACCAGGGCGTGCATGAGGGTGCGTACGAGGCTCGCGGCGAACTCGGCGAGCGGCTGTTCCGGGCGCTCGCCCCCGGCGAAGTCGTAGAGGAACGCGCGCTGCGCGCACGCGCCCAGGAGCAGGGCCGCCGCCGCGTCGACGTCGGCGTCGGCCCGCACGGCGCCGCGCTCGCGCTCGCGGCGCAGGTAGTCGGCCAGGGCGGCCAGGGGTGTGCGGGGTCCCTGGCCGAGGGTGCGTACGCCCTCGAAGTGGCGGCGCTGGAGGGTCGGTTCGGCGTAGAGCGAGGCGGCGATCGGGAAGCTCTGCTCGTAGAAGAGGGCGGCGTGCTCGGCGATCTCGATGAGGTTGCGCTCCACGCCACGCTCCCCCGGGTCCTCGCTCAGCTCGCGCAACAGGGGGTTGAGCCGGGGCAGCCGCTCTTGCAGGACCTGGACGAAGATCTCTTCCTTGCCCCTGAAGTGCTTGTAGAGCGCCGCCTCCGAGCATCCGGCCTCGCGGGCGATCTCCTTGGTGGTCGTACGGGCGAGTCCGATGGTGCGCAGCAGGTGCTCGGCGGCGTCGATGATGCGCTCGCGGGTGGGACGCGTTGACTTCGGGGTGGGCATTCACTCACCCTAAGGGTGAGTGAACACTTACCCACCTACCGGGAAGGGACCCATCACCATGCGACTCACAGTCTTCGGAGCGACCGGTGGCGCCGGCCGGGAGGTGGTACGGCAGGCGGTGGAGGCCGGGCACGAGGTGACGGCCGTGGTGCGGGACCCGGCCCGGCTGCCGGTGCGGAACGACCTGCTGAGGGTGGTCACCGCCGACGTACGCGACGACGAGGCGCTGCGTCCCCTGGTGGCGGGCGCCGACGCGGGCCTGTCGGCACTCGGCTCCCCCACCAACAAGGGCGTGGGCATCGCCTCGGCGGGAACACGCGCGATCCTGCGCGCCCTTCAGAAAGCGGGCGTGGAGCGCTACCTGGCCGTCAGCGCGGCTCCGGTCGGCGAGCAGCCCGAGGAGGAAAGCCCGCTCTTCCGGGTGGTGGGGACACCGCTGGTACGCAGGGTGTTCAAGGCCGTTTACGCGGATCTGGCCCTGATGGAGGAGGAGATCCGGGGCAGCGGGCTGAAGTGGACGCTGCTGCGTCCCCCGCAGCTCACGGACAAGCCGGGCACCGGGGAGTGGGTGCTGCGCGAGGGCACCGCCGTGCCCCGGCGGCACAGCATCACGCGCGCCGACCTGGCGAGCGCGATGCTGGCCATGACCGGCGACGACGCCACGGCGCGCAAGGTCTACGGGGTCGCGAACGGGCCCCGCTCCCCCCGCGCTACAGCGCGCAGCCGACCGTGACCGGCTCGTTGTGGAGGGTGACGCCGAACGCGCTCTCGACCCCGTCGCGCACCTCGCGGGCCAGTGCCAGCAGGTCGGCCGTGGTCGCCGAGCCCCGGTTGGTGAGGGCCAGGGTGTGCTTGGTGGAGATACGGGCCGGGCCGGTGCCGTAGCCCTTGGTGAAGCCGGCCTTGTCGATGAGCCAGGCGGCGGACGTCTTGGTGCGCCCCTCCGCCGCGGGGAAGGCGGGCGGCGCGACGTCCGGGCCGAGGCGCTCGCGCACCCGTGCGACAAAGGTGGCGAACGCGGCCTCGTCCAGGACCGGGTTGGTGAAGAACGACCCGGCCGACCAGGTGTCGTGGTCCTCCGGATCGAGGACCATGCCCTTGCCCGCGCGGAGCTTGAGGACCGTCTCGCGCGCGAGGACCGCGGGCACCCGCTCGCCGGTCTCCACGCCCAGCAGTCGGGCCGTCTCGGCGTACTTCAGCGGAGCCGAGAGGCCGCCGGCGTCCTCCAGCGCGAAGCGCACCCGCAGGACGACATGGCGCGAGGGGTCTGCTTTGAAGCGGCTGTGCCGGTAGGAGAAGCCGCACTCCGCGTTCGGGACGGTGACGGTCTCGCGGGTGTGCCGGTCGTAGGCGACGACCTCGGTGAGGGTGCTGGAGACCTCCTGGCCGTAGGCGCCCACGTTCTGGATCGGGGTCGCGCCGGCCGAGCCCGGGATGCCCGCCAGGCATTCGACACCGGCCAGGCCCGCCTCGACGGTGCGGGCCACGGCCTGAGACCAGTTCTCACCGGCCGCCAGCTCCAGCCGCGTGCCGGAGAGCGAGAAACCGCTGGTCGCGATGCGCAGCACCGTGCCCGGGAAGCCCTCGTCGGCGATGACGAGGTTGCTGCCGCCCGCGACGATCAGCAGCGGGGTGCCGCTGTCGTCGGCCTCGCGGACCGCCTCGATCACCTCGTCGTCGGTGGTCGCCGTGATGAGCCGGGCGGCGGGCCCGCCCAGGCGCAGCGTCGTCAGCGGCGCGAGCGGGGCGGGTGCCGGGGAGGAGGCGCCGAAGCGTCCGGAGCCGGCGGGGTCAGTGGGGTCAGCGTGAAGTTCCTGCACGCGCTCAAGAGTACGAGAGCGGGCGCCCGCGGCCGGGAGCGGTGCGCCTCCGGACGGGACGGGGGTGGCGCTCCGGCCGGACGGGGGTGGCGCTCAGGCCAGCTTGACCACGGCGCGGGACATGCTGAGCACCTTCTGGCCGGCACTGGTGACCGTGAGGTCGACCTGGACCGTGCGGGCCTCGTCGTCCAGCTTGGCCGCGACCTTCGCCGCCACCTCGATGAGCGCGCCCTGCCCGTCGTCCGGTACGACGACCGGCTTGGTGAAGCGCACGAAGTAGTCCACGAGCGCGCCCGGGTCACCCGTCCAGTCGGTGACGACCCGCGCGGCCTCGGCCATGGTGAACATGCCGTGCGCGATGACGTCGGGGAGCCCGACCTCCTTGGCGAAGCGCTCGTTCCAGTGAATGGGGTTGAAGTCCCCGGAGGCACCGGCATAGCGCACCAGCCGGTCACGGTCCACGGGGAAGGTACGGACGGGCAGTTCGGTGCCGGCCTCGACATCCGCGTAGGCGACCTTGGCTGTCATCGACGTCACTCCCCTTCCACCGCGCGCGCCACCAGCTTGGTGTGCACGGTCACCACCGGACGGCCCTCGGCGTCGGTCACCTCGCCACGGATGTCCAGCACCTCGTTGCCCGCCAGGGACTTGATCGACTCGATCGTGGAGGTGACCGAGAGCAGGTCACCCGCCACGAGGGGGCGCGTGTAGGCGAACTTCTGGTCCCTGTGCACCACGCGGGCGTAGTCCAGCCCCAGCTTGGGGTCCTGCACCACGCGCTGCGCCTCGCCGAAGCTGATGGAGAAGACGAAGGTCGGCGGCGCGATCACATCCGCGTGCCCCAGCGCCCTGGCGGCCTCGGCGTCCGTGTAGGCGGGGTGGGCGTCACCGATGGCCTCCGCGAACTCGCGGATCTTCTCCCTGCCGACCTCGTAGGGACGGCTGGGCGGATACGTCCTCCCGACGAAGGACTGGTCGAGTGCCATCGGCGGCGCCTCCTGCGGCGATGGTGGGTGTACGGCGAGAGGACGGGGCGCCGGCCCGGGACCGCACCGGCGCCCGGGAGACCCGAGGGCCGGAGAAGACCTGGGTGCTGACACAGCGCGAGGCCGACCCCGGCGAGCGGGGACGGCCTCGGAGTACGAGACGATTCAGCGGGTCTCGCGGTGCACGGTGTGCTTTTTGTCGCGCGGACAGAACTTCTTCATCTCAAGCCTGTCCGGGTTGTTGCGCCGGTTCTTCTTCGTGATGTAGTTCCGCTCCTTGCACTCCACGCAGGCCAGCGTGATCTTCGGGCGGACGTCTGTGGCAGCCACGTGAGTGCTCCTTGACGAACGGACGGGGTTTCAACGCAGAAAGAATAGCCGATCGGAGGACCGAGCCCACAACCGGCTACTGTCAGTGAAGTAGCGGTGACCGGACTTGAACCGGTGACACAGCGATTATGAGCCGCTTGCTCTACCGACTGAGCTACACCGCCACGATGCGGCGATCTTCCGGCGGAAGATCCCTCACATCAGAGCCCCAAAACGGAATCGAACCGTTGACCTTCTCCTTACCATGGAGACGCTCTGCCGACTGAGCTATTGGGGCGAGCGATGAAGACATTACACGCCTGGCCGCCAAACGTGAAATCCGTATCGGCCCTGCCCGCGCCCCCGTCCGACCCCTGTCCCAACAGGCCCTGACACCACACCGATACGGCCCCGGGCACCACACCAGTACGACTATTCGCCTCCTCCCCGCTGCCGCTCACCAGGCGTCCTACTCTCATCTCCACATGCGACGTGGGAGCAAGATGACCGACGATGAGCCGCAGGAGCCGGGGAATTCCGGACGGGAATTCCGCGACGCCGCTGCCCCGCATCCTCCGCGCCCCCCTCACTCGCTCGTCCTGTGCGGAGCCCGCCTCGTCGACGGCCGCACGGTCGACGTCCGGCTGGTGTCCGACCGTATCGAGGCCGTCGGCACCGCGGGCAGCCTCCGCCCCGCGCAGGACGGCGGCACCCGGGTCGACCTGTCCGGCTATCTGCTGCTTCCCGCCCCCGCCGAGCCGCACGCGCACTACGACACCGCGCTGACCGCCGACCCCCCGCCCGAGGCCGCTGGGCGGAACGCAGCCGGGCAGAAGGCCGCTCGGCAGAAGGCGGAGGCCACCGGCGAGGACGTCCAGCGGCGCACGACCGAGGCCGCGCTGCTCCAGCTCGGCCAGGGCGCCACCGCGCTGCGCACCCATGTGCACATCGGCGGCGTCGCGGGGCTGCGCTCGCTGGAGGCGGTGCTCCAGGCGCGCAGGTCGCTGCGCGGGCTGGTGGACCTGAGCGCGGTGGCCGTACCCCGGCTGCTGACCGGAGCGGCCGGCGCCGAGGAGCTGGCCATACTGCGGGACGCCGTGAAGATGGGTGCGAGCGCGGTCGGCGGCTGCCCCGATCTGGACCCGGACCCCGGCGGCTATGTGGAGGCCGTGCTGGAGGTCGCGGCCGAGCACGGCTGCCACGTCGACCTGCACACCGACGGGAGCGACCCCGCGCGGCTGACGCGGCTCGCCTCGGCGGCCGGCGGCCTGCGGCCCGGGGTCTCGATCGGGCCGTGCGCCGGACTGGCCCGGCTGCCGCACCAGGTGGCGCTGCGCACCGCCGACCAGCTCGCGGCTGCCGGGGTCACGGTGGTCTGTCTGCCGCAGGGCAACTGCGGAATGCTGGAGCGCCCTTCGCCCGCCTCGCCCTCCCGCGTGGCGCCCGCGCGGGTGCTGGCGGCGGCCGGGGTCTCGGTGGCGGCCGGCAGCGGGGCGCTGCGCGACGCGTCCAACCAGGTCGGCAGGGGCGATCCGCTGGAGGCCGCCTACCTGCTGGCCTCCCACGGCGAGGCCCGCCCCGAGAGCGCTTACGACGCGATCAGCGCCCTTGCCCGCGCCGCCATGGGGCTGCCCGAGGTACGCGTCGAGGCGGGCTTTCCCGCCGAGTTGCTCGCGGTGCGCGGCTCGCAGCTGGCCGGTGCGCTCTCGCTCGCCTACAGCCGCATCGTGGTGCACCGCGGCCGGGTGGTGGCCCGCACGAGCGCGGTGCGCGAGTACTGCGACCTGGCGGCGGCTCCCGAGCTGGGCCTGCCGCGTCAGTCCCAGGGCTGAGGTCCGCCGCGCTGTGATCCGCGGGGCGTACGGTCAGGGGTATGCGCACAGTTATCGCTGGTGGACATGGTCAGATCGCGCTGCGGCTGGAGCGGCTGCTCGCCGGGCGCGGGGACGAGGTGGCGGGCATCGTGCGCCGCCCTCAGCAGGCGAGCGATCTGCTCGGGGCGGGCGCCGAGCCCGTCGTGTGCGACCTTGAGTCGGCGACGGCCGACGAGGTCGCCCGGCACCTGGAGGGCGCCGACGCCGCGGTCTTCGCGGCGGGCGCGGGCCCCGGAAGCGGCAGCGAGCGCAAGCAGACCGTCGACCACCACTCGGCGGTGCTGTTCGCCGACGCGGCCGAGAACGCGGGCGTGCGCCGCTTCCTGATGGTCTCGGCGATGGCCGCCGACGCCTCGCTGTCCGGGACGCCCGAGGGCATGGACCCGGTCTTCGCCGACTACCTGCGCGCCAAGGGCGCCGCCGACGACGACGTACGCTCCCGCGCGGCCCTGGACTGGACGGTGCTGCGCCCCGGACGGCTGACGAACGGCACCGGCACCGGCCGCGTGCACCTCGCTGAGCGGACCGGGCGCGGCGAGGTGACCAGGGACGACGTGGCCGCCGTACTGGTCGCCCTGCTGGACGCGCCGGGGACGGCCGGGCTCACGCTGGAGCTGGTGGGCGGCGAGACGCCGATCCCGAAGGCGATCGAGGCCATCGGCACGTGAGGGGACCCGTCCGCGGGCGCGAGCCCGTTCAGGGGCGAGGGGTGAGGGGCTGAGGGGCTGAGAGCGCGCCTGACCTGCGGTGTCCGGCCGCGCGGCCGGACACCCGCGCCTGCAAGCGCCGCCGCCTCGGCGGCCGTGCCCGGGCTGAAGTCATCGCGGGAGTCAACGGCGCAGCGGATGGCGGCAGCCGTTCCGTTTCCGAGTCGATCTATCGCACTTCTGTCGCCTGGTGGGCCGTCAGGGTGGTGCCGCGGTAAATACCGGATTTACTGCGGCGGAGCCTATCGTGATCATCGCGACCTGCGGCGGGACATTCCAGCCGCGAGGACGAGGTGTACGCATTTACTGCGGCAGTGCTGGAAAGGTGGGGCGGGGGCGTGACGATCGGAACCAGTCGGGATCGGGAGCGCGCTCCGGCTGCCGCGCGCCCGGGTGGTGCCCCTGTCCGCCCGCCGTCGTCGTACACCGCGGCGGTCGAGCGGCACCTCACCGGGGCGGGCATCGCGAAGTCGTCCGCGCGGATCTACCGGATCTCGCTGACGACGTGGGGGTGGATGCTCACCGGCGAACCGGCACCGACCGGACACGCCCGTCGGGGGCGCCCGCCGGGGGGCGAAGCCCCCCGACTCCTCCGTCGCCACGATCGACGACCCGGCCCTGCCGGAGGTACTGGCGGATCTGGCGGTGGCGCGACAGGCGGACGAGATGGATGCCGACAACGTCAACCGGGAGCTGTCCATCGCGCGGAAGGCGATCGGCTGGTGGCAGCGCCAGGGCTGGATCGAAGGCGATCCGACGATCGGCATCGAGAGGCGGCCGGCACCGCCGGACCGCACCAAGGCCCTGGCCGAGAACCAGATCACCTCCCTTTGGCACCTGGACGTCGGGCTCCGGGGAAAGACGCAGTGGAAGGTGCTCGACGAGTCCGCCGCACGGGCCGACGAGGTGCTGTGCCTGAACGTCGAGGACCTGTACCCGCAGGACAAGCGCGGCAGGATCACCGCCAAGGGCGGGGCGACCGAGTGGATTCACTGGCAGTCCGGCACCGCCCAGCTGCTGCCCCGCCTGATCGCCCGTCGGACCCGCGGCCCGCTGTTCCTCACCGGCCACAAGGCCCCCGCCGGAACGCCGACGCTCGACGTGTGCCCGGAGACCGGCCGGGCCCGCCTCTCCTACCGGCGTGCTGAGGAGCTCTTCGAGGGGAACACCCGGCTACTGGCCGACCCGCTCGCCCCACCCGAGGACATCGACGAGGACCTGGACGGCTGGACGCTCCACCGGCTCCGCCACAGTGCGCTCACGCATGACGCCGAGGACGGTACCTCCGCCCCGATGCTGCTGGCCCGCTCCCGCCACGCCTCGGTCCGCTCCGTGGAGCGATACGCCCGCCCGGGCGTCGACGCCGTGGCCCGGCACGTCGCAGGACGCGACCCCACCGCCAGCCGCCGCAGGTGAGCCTCAAGAACTGACCTCGCGGTTACTTGCTACCTGGTGTCCGAACCAGGACTACAGGCCATCACGACGCGAGGGGCGCGGGCCGTGGGTCGGCAGGTGATTCCGTCGTGCGCGTCGTCTTGCCCGCGCCCCTCAGCCACGTGAACGAGAAGAGGGCGGCACCGGCCATGACGACGGCCGCGCCTACAGCTGCGAAGCTCATCCCGTGTGTGAAGGCGTCACGCGCGCCCGCCAGTACGGCATCTGCGGTCCCGTCCGGCAGCTGGGCCGCGGCGGCCGTCGCACCGCCCAGCGTTTCGCGGACGGCTTCGGCCTGCGGTACTCCCGAGGGCAGTGCTCCGGCCATGTCCCGGGTGTATACCGCTGCCCCGATGGATCCGAGGATCGCCATGCCCAACGCTCCGCCGAGCTCCTGGCCCGACTCCAGCACGGCCGCGGCTGATCCCGCGCGCTCCGGCGGGGCCGCGCCGAGGGCGAGTTCGTTGGCAAGGGTCATGGCGGCGACCAGGCCGCCCGCGTACAGGGAGGCGCCGGCGAGGGTGAACCAGAGTGCCGAGTCGGTGCGCACCTGGGTCAGCCAGAGGAACCCGCAGGCGGAGAGGAGGAAGCCGCCGCCCATGACGTACGCGCGGTCCATGCGCTGTGCGAGCGCCGCTGCGGCCGGGGCCATGACGGCCACTCCGGCGGCCGGTACCAGGCTCCACAGTGCGGCGTTGAACGGGCTCAGGCCGAGGACGGACTGCAGGTACTGGGTGAGGAAGACGGCCATCCCGACCGTGGCGAACATCGCGAGGAGGTTGGCGAACACCGGGCCGCCGAAGGTGCGCCGGCCGAGCAGGCCGAGGTCGATCATCGGATATGCGAGGTGTTTCTGCCGGCGCACAAAGACGAAGCCGAGCACGAGCCCCACACTGATGGCGAGGGCGGGCAGCGGCTCGTACCCGTGCCGGGCCCATTCCTTGATGCCGTAAATGACCAGCAGCACAGCGCCGAGTGACAGCACCGCGCTCAGCAGGTCGAAGCGCTCTCGCTTCGCCGGCTTGAACTCCGGCACCAGGAACGGCACCAGCACGAGCAGCAGCACCATCGCGGGCAGGTTGATCAGGAAGACCGCGCCCCACCAGAAGTGCTCCAGCAGCAGACCGCTGACCACGGGCCCCAGCGAGATGCCCGTCGTCATGACGGCGGTCCACAGGGTCACCGCCTTGCCGCGCTGCTTCTCGTCGTGGAAGAGGTTGCGGATCAGGGCGAGAGTCGAGGGCATCAAGGCGGCGCCGCCGAGACCCAGCAGCGCGCGCACGGCGATGAGCAGTTCAGCCGTGTGCGCGTACGCCGCGGCGACCGAGGCCGCTCCGAAGAGCACCGCTCCCGCGAGCACCAGCGTGCGCCGGCCGATCCGGTCGCCGAGCGCCCCCATCGTGATGAGGAGCCCGGCGAGGACGAAGCCGTACATGTCGAGGATCCACAACTGCTGCGTCGCGCTGGGCTGCAGGTCCTGGCTGACGTAGGGAATCGCGAAGTACAGGACCGAGACGTCCATCGAGACGAGGAGCAGGGGCAGCATCAGGACGCCCAGGGCGGTCCATTCCTTGCGCCCCGCGCGAGGGTTGGGTGTGTTCTCCATGAGCGGCAGGGAACCGGGAGCGTGGCGTACGCCGCAAACAGGTACCTAGTGCACCCCGCCATTACTCGGCTTTGAGCAGCCTGAATGCCCTGTGAGTGCACTAGTACAGTGCGGTCATGGCCATGGAACCGCCCTATCTCCGCATCGCCGGCGCCATCCGTCGGCGTATCGACTCGGGTGAGCTTGAGCCCGGTGCCCGTATCCCTTCCACCCGGAGCATCACCCAGGAGTGGGGCGTCGCCATGGCGACCGCGACGAAGGTGCTCGCCACTCTGAAGCAGGAGGGTCTGGTGCGGGCCGTGCCCGGCGTCGGCACCGTGGTCGCCGAGTCAGGACGAGAACGGCCGTCGACTCCCCACCACGGACTCACCCGGGATCGCATCGTCCGCACCGCGATCGCTCTCGTCGACGCCGAAGGTCTCGCCGCGCTCTCCATGCGCCGAGTCGCAACCGAGTTCGGCGTCTCCACCATGGCGCTCTACCGCCACGTTCCGAGCAAGGGCGAGCTCGTACGGCTGATGTCGGAGACCGCTTTCAACGGAGAACCGCTGGGGTCGCGACCGGCCGGCTGGCGCGCGCAACTGGAACGGGAGGCACGCTGGCTGTGGGGCCTGTACCAGCGCCATCCCTGGCTGGCACGAGCCATGGCTGCCCTCACCCGGCCGATGGCCTCGCCCCACGCGATGCGATACACCGAGCGGGTCCTCAATGCCCTGAACGGCCTGGGGCTGACGCCAACCCAGATGATCCACGTCCACCTCGCGCTTCTCGGGTACGCGCAGGGCGTCGCGGCGGCGGTCGAGCTGGAGTCGCAAGCGCGGCAGGACACCGGCATGACACCCGAGGAGTGGATGGCATCCAACGAACCGCGGATGGAGACGATCCAGACCGCTGGGTCCTATCCGATCCTGTCCACTCTCTTCGACCAGGAGGGGTTCGACCTCGAACTCGACACCCTCTTCGAGTTCGGGCTCGCACGGATGCTGGACGGAGTCGAATCACTCATCGGGCAACCCGGAGGCTAGGACTACTGAGATCGCACCTGGAGTTCGTCACGTTCGGGCCGCAGCCGGTACGGCCTCGGGGATGCGCGGCCCGGGTACGACGGCCGCCCGGACTGCCAGGTCCAGGTCGAGGCGGCTGTCCATGTCCAGCTCGAACCGACCATAGGGATTCACATGCGTCCAGAACAGCGGGGACAGGGCCCGCCGGTCCGCGTCGGTGAGCATGTCGGCCCACTTCGTATCGGCGAGGCACCTCGCTCGTCCTCGTCGCGGTCTGGGCCATCGCCGGATGGCACCCACCACGGCACCGGCCTCGTCATCACCGCCGGCGCGCTGCTGATCCTCAGCGTGATCATGTCGCTTCTGCTGCTCGTCCCGATCAACAACCGGGGCAAGACGTGGACCCCCGGGAACCGGCCCGAGGACTGGAAGGAGCAGATGAACCGCTGGGACCGCTTCCACGATGTCCGCGTCGCCGTCATCATCGCTGCCTTCGCCCTGCTGGTCGCCGCCCTCGCCTGAGCCCGCGGGCCCGGGAATGCAGCTGCCGCCAGAGCCCGCGACTGCGATCCCGACGAGCACGTCCCTCGATGACCTATGCGGCTCTCGACTCCGGTTCGGGTGAGGTCTTTGATCCAGATCACCGAGGCACGCAGGTGAAGCCCGGCGAGGTAGCTTTCCGGGGCCTTGTCGTCAGTTCCACCAGGAGTCGTCAGTTCCACCAGGAGGGGGCGAACGGGCAATCCTGAGCGGCTTCCGGCAGAGGGCTTCGTGACGGCTCCACGCTGCCTGCCGTAATCCTTTGGTGGCACCTCTCCGTCGACCGTGCGGCGGAGCCGAGTCCGCCCGCAGAGCGATTCCCAACGACCCCGCGACTGGGATCTTCATTTCCGAACGGGTCAGCCGCCGCCCACGGAACCGAGGACCGAACATGCAGTCGCTCCAGCACGCCGAAGAACCCTCTGCTGTCCGCCCCGGACGGCTCCGCGCCGCATGGCGGACGGCACACGAGCCCGTCGGCGGAGTTTCTCGACGAATAAAACTCGCCGCCTACGCCGTGCCGTTCACCGTCCTGCCCGCCGGCATCTGGCGGCTCCCGGCCGCATTCGACGACGGGATCGGGATCGGCGAGCGGGCGTACATCGTCTTCCTGTCGGTCCTGTCCGAAGTCCTCGCATTTACCGCGTTCGGCCTGATCGCCCGCTGGGGCGAGGTGTTCCCGCACTGGATTCCGTTCCTGCGCGGTCGCCGGGTCCCGACGAGGGCGGCGGTCATCCCGGCCACCATCGGGGCCACGATCCTCACCCTCTTGTTCACCCTTTTGTTCATCGTCTCCGAGATCAGGGGCACCACGATCCGAGGCGACGCCATGTCGGCCGACTACCCGAGCCGAGCCGGTGGCTGGGAGTCTGCCTGGTTCTATTTCTGCTACGCGCCGCTGGTCTTGTGGGGGCCGTTGCTGGCCGTACTGACCGTCGCGTACTGGAATCGCCGTCGTGCGGCCGGGAACGTGCCCGCGGTCGCCTGAGCGCCGGAAGACGATCACGCCCCGCCAACCCAGGAACGGGATGCTGGTCATGCCGCAGATGCCGAAGGCCGAGCTGTACCGCGGCGATCCGGCGTGACCATCGCGGCGGCATGTCGATGCGGGAGCTTGAGCGCAAGCACGGCGTGACCTGGCGGACGGTACGGCGTGACCTGGCGGACGATACGGAAGGCGTTGGACTCGTCCTGGCCGGAGCCGCGTAAGAAGCTGCCGCCCCGAGCCACCACGCTGAACCCGGACAAGCCGGTGATCTACGAGATCCTGCGGTCGCATCCGGACGCGACGCGCAAGCAGCAGCGGTACACCGTCAACCGTCGCGCGGATCATTCATCGACTGGTCGGAGGAGCATGGGGGGGCGTCTCCTACGGGGTGGTGCGCTGTTACGTCGCCGCGGAAGCCCGAGACCCTGGTCGTGGAAGCCCGAGACCCTGGCCGGATGGCCGCAGGCGGTCACGTGGCTTTGTCACACACCTGGTTGGCGGCGTGTCCGGAACCAGTACGAGCGGGCGGCGACGGTCAGCGCGAGGCCGTACACGCCGAACGCGATGATCCCGACCCAGCTGACCTGGAGTGCATCGTGCACGGAGGGGAAGTCTCCGCTCCGCATCGTCAGCGCGCCCGCCGAGACCAGCGTCAGATAGCCGGCTCCGACCACCCCGTACGGAGCGAGAGTGGCGGCGCCGATCAGGGCCGGGATCAGGGGGAGCCAGCGAGGGACGCGGCGGCCCCGCAGGACCGAAGTCCAGCGCGGGAAGACCTGCCCCCACGGGCGGACCAGACCCCAGAGCAGGAACACGCCGAGTGCGGCGAGCAGTGTGGTGGCGTCCAGGCCCCACGACGCCAGGGTGAGCCAGCTGCCCGAGGCGCCGTTGCGCTGGGAGGTCGCGAGGATCTCGTCTCCGGACGTCCCTGCGAAGGTGCCGCCGAGCGCCCAGTTCAGCTTCATCGCCGCGTACGGCACGAAGGCCACCGTGCCCGCCCAGGCGGCGCATTGGACCTGTGGGGCGGCGGACGATGCCGGGGGGTAGGCGGTAGCGGACGACGGGCGGCGATCGGCGCGGGCAGTGGCCGCGAGCAGCACCGCACCGGCCGCCGCGAGGGCGTGGTTCGTGGCTGAGGCCCAACTGTCCACACCCTGGGCGAACATCAGCGTGATGACGTCCATCAACAGGCTGAAGGCGGCGATCCCCGCAAGGCCGCACATCACCCATAGCGCCGTCCGCAGCAGTGGCCGCAGCCCGTACCGCACGCTCGCCCCGGACAGCAGCGCCGACAGTACGCCCGTCGCCACGACAGCCCACCCCAGCCGGGAGGCTTGCGCACCGCCCTTGTGGAACGGCGAAATCCCGTTCAGTACGCATACCAGGCCGAAGCCCGCGTACATCACCGCCCAGATCATCGCGGCCCAGCCCACCCAGCACGGCCATCGCTCCCAACACCTGCGCCACGATCGCGTCATCACCTCTGTCACCACGGTCATGTTCTGAACGTCGCATCAAGGCCGAGAGCCG
This sequence comes from Streptomyces sp. NBC_01775, assembly GCF_035917675.1. Classification (NCBI taxonomy): domain Bacteria; kingdom Bacillati; phylum Actinomycetota; class Actinomycetes; order Kitasatosporales; family Streptomycetaceae; genus Streptomyces; species Streptomyces sp. NBC_01775. Next base: position 3,920,576 of record NZ_CP109104.1, read on the forward strand.
ACGTCCGCCCCTCGACCGATCCCCCTCCTCCTGCCGGGTGAGTCCCGTACGGCCCAGGTATGGCTCACGAAACGTGACGCCCCAACTGACCGTACGTGGGGGATTCGACGTGGCCGCTGTAACAAGCCCTGAACGGTCTGAGCTTCGGCTGACAGATGGTGAAGCTCCACCACCGTCACGCCGGAGCTCTCAAGGAATGCGACGCCGTCGACGTCGTGTACGAAGAGGTCCGGTTCGCGCCATGCGATGACTACGCGAGGGATGCGGCCCGCAAAATGACGCCCCGCAGAAAGCCCCTACGGACGTGCTGGCCACACCAGCGCCGTATTTCCCGCTTGCGCGTCCGAGCCGCCCTCAACGCCGTGTCCCGGAAGCTGGACGGCAAGACAGCAGCCGCAGGGACCATCAGCCGGAAGCGCGTGATCTTCCACAACGCGCTTGAGTATGCGATCGAGGCCGTACTTCTCACGGAGAACCCCCTCACCCGCATCAAGTGGAAAGCACCTGAGCAGGTGGACGAGGAGGTGGACGAGGAGGTGGACCCGGCGTGCGTGCCGGACCCCAACAGGCGGGCGATATCTTGGCCGCAGTGCGGGAGCAGAGCGCGCGTGGTCGCCACCTGGTGGCCTTCCTGGTGGCCTTCTTCGGCTCCATGTACTACGCGGCAGCCAGGCCGGCCGAGGTCATCGGACTGCGCCTGAGCGACTGCGGCCTTCCCCGGCGTGGCTGGGGCGTACTGCGGCTGGACGAAACCCGGCCGCGCTCCGGCTCGGCCTGGACCGACAGCGGGGGAGCTCACGAGAGGCGCGGACTCAAGCACCGGCCGCGCAAGGCCGTGCGCCCCGTCCCGATTCCGCCTGAGCTGGTCGCCCGCTGCGCTGGCACGTCACCGCCTACGGCGCTGCGCCGGACGGACGAGTCTTCCGCACGTCGCGCGGCGGGCTGGTCCAGGACACCGGATACGGCGTACGGCGAGGTCTGGGCCGAGGCTCGGCGCCGAGCCCTCACGGCCGCACAGCTCGGCTCCGTACTGGCGAAGCGTCCGTATGACCTTCGTCATGCTGCGGTGTCGACGAGGCTCAGCTCGGATGTCGAGCCTCAGCTCGGGCCAAACGGGCCCGGCATAGTGTCGCTGTGCTCTTCCGCGTGTACGCGAAGTTCCTCACGGACGGTGACGACGCGGCCAACGCGAAGATCTCGGCGCGCCTCCATGGCCCCGGGGCTGCTGCGGCGAAGCCCTGCTGAAGCCGGTCCACGCCTGGTCCACACACACCGAGAAACAGTGGTTCACAGCGAGACAGTGTGAGATAGCGCGCCCATCCCGGCGGGCAGACCTGAAAAGGTCCCCTGACCTGCCTAAATGGCTGGTCAGGGGACCTTTTCCATGTCCTGTGGCGGCGCCAGGATTCGAACCTGGGAAGGCTGAGCCGGCAGATTTACAGTCTGCTCCCTTTGGCCGCTCGGGCACACCGCCTTGGGATTGCTGCCTGGCACCCCGCTGGAGCGGTGCGCCGTGGCAACGGTGTAAACCATACCCGATGGCCGGGGGTGGTTCGCCACCCGGTTGATCAGTCGCCGCACGGGCCGCGGGGCGGCCGGGGGCACGCCACGGGTGGCTAGGCTTTGCGCACGGCCATCGAGGCCGCTTTCTGCCGGATCTACGTACGAGGAGCCAACTCACCATGGCCGACTCCAGTTTCGACATCGTCTCGAAGGTCGAGCGGCAGGAGGTCGACAACGCCCTGAACCAGGCCGCGAAGGAGATCTCCCAGCGCTACGACTTCAAGGGTGTGGACGCCTCCGTCGCGTGGTCGGGCGAGAAGATCGAGATGCGGGCGAACTCGGAGGAGCGGGTCAAGGCCGTGCTCGACATCTTCCAGTCCAAGCTGATCAAGCGCGGCATCTCCCTGAAGGCGCTGGACACCGGGGAGCCGCAGGCCTCCGGCAAGGAGTACCGCATCTCCTCCTCGCTCCAGGAGGGGATCTCGCAGGACAACGCGAAGAAGGTCGCCAAGGTCATCAGGGACGAGGGTCCCAAGGGCGTCAAGGCGCAGGTCCAGGGCGACGAGCTGCGGGTGACCTCCAAGAGCCGGGACAGTCTCCAGGAGGTCATCACGCTGCTGAAGGGCAAGGACTTCGACTTCGCGTTGCAGTTCGTCAACTACCGCTGAACGAGCGGGCTTCGCCTGACGCACGCGGGACACGGGGACACGGAAGCGGTCATGCCTTCTGGGGCGTGGCCGCTTCCGTGTGTCCGGGGCCGGTGGGCCGTCCGGCGGTGGGCCGTCCGGCGGTGGGCCGTTCGTCAGCTCCCGTCCCCTTGTCCGTCGTCCCCCTGTCGGTCGTCCCCTTGTCCGCCGTCCACTTGCCAGCCGTCGGCTCGCCGACCGGCGGCTCGTCGGACACCTGCTCGGACGGCGGCTCGTCGTCCGGGAGGCGGACCGTGCGCAGTTTCCAGGCGGTGAGGGCCGCTGCCGTCAGGGTGAGGGCGATGCCGGCGAGTGCGGCAGTCTGCATGCCATGGGTGAACGCGTCCCGGGCCGTGACCAGGACCCGGTCGCCGAGTGCGCCGGGGAGGCGGCCGGAGGCGGCGACGGCGCCGCTGAGGGTCTCGCCCGCCGCGTCCGCGGCGCGGGCGGGAACGCCGGACGGGGCGCTGTCGGCGTACTCGCGGCGGTAGACGGCGGTGCCGACGCTGCCGAGCAGGGCCATGCCGAGCGCGCCGCCGAACTCCTGGACGCATTCGAGCAGTCCGGAGGCGGCCCCGGCCTGCTCCGGCGGCGCGGTGCCGACGACCAGGTCGGTGACGAGCGTCATGACGGAGGCGACGCCCATCGCGTAGATCCCGGCGCCGGTCAGGATGCCCCACAGCGGGGTACCGGCCTCGACGCGGGTGAGGACGGCGAAGCCCACGGCGGCCAGGACGAATCCGGCGGCCATGAGATAGGCCCGGTTGATACGGCGGGCGAGCTGGACGCAGACAGGCGCGGCGACGCCGACGGCCAGCGAGGGGACGAGGCTCCACAGCGCGGCGCGCAGCGGGCTCATGCCGAGCACCGACTGAAGGTACTGGGTGGTGAAGATCGCGAAGCCGACCATGACGAACATCGCGACGAGGTTGGCGCCCAGCGCCGCGCCGAAGCCGGGGCGGCGGAAGAGCGCGAGGTCCAGCATCGGGTGCGCGAGAGTGCGCTGGCGGTACAGGAACAGCCAGGCGAAGACGACGCCCACCACGGCGCTGATCACATACGCGGGGTCGTAGCCCTCGGCGGCGAACTCCTTGACGGCGTAGATGACCGGGAGGACAGCGGCCAGGGAGAGCAGGGAGCTGGGCCAGTCGAAGCGGCCGGCGCCCGGGGTCTTGAACTCGGGGATCAGGAACGGCCCGAGGCACAGCAGGAGCAGCATCGCCGGCAGGTTCATCAAGAAGACCGAGCCCCACCAGAAGTGCTCCAGCAGCAGACCGCTGAGCACCGGGCCCGCGGCGACGCCGCTGACGGCGACGGCCGACCAGATGGAGATGGCGGTGGCGCGCTGCTTGGCGTCGTGGAAGAGGTTGCGGATCAGCGCCAGCGTGGAGGGCATCAGGGTGGCGCCGCCCAGGCCGAGGGCGGCGCGGGCCGCGATGAGCATCGCGGGGCTGGTGGCGTAGGCGGCCAGGAGAGAGGCGGCGCCGAAGGCGGTCGCACCGGTCAGCAGCAGCTTGCGGCGGCCTATGCGGTCGCCGAGTACGCCCATGGTGAGCAGCAGTCCGGCCAGGACGAAGCCGTAGATGTCCAGGATCCACAGCTGCTCGGTGGCGGTGGGTGCCAGCTCGCGGGAGATGAAGGGCACGGCGAAGTAGAGGACGGAGACGTCCATGTTGACCAGGAGCAGCGGGAGCAGGAGCACGCCGAGCGCGGTCCACTCCCGGCGCCCGGCCCGTGCGGGTGCCCTCTTCGCCGCCTCTGTCGATGCTGCTGTCTTTGCCGATGCTGCTGCCTCTGCCGCCCCTGGCGCCGATGTCGTTGGTCTCGTCGGAGTCATGGCGGGGACTATACGAGCGTCTTAAACGCTTGTCTATGACACTTGTATAAGACGTCCGTCTAGATGCTGCGGTACGGTCGTCCGCATGGGACACCGCGAAGATCTGCTGGAGGGCGCGAAGCGCTGCCTGCTGGAGAAGGGGTACGCGCGGACCACGGCGCGGGACATCGTGCAGGCGTCCGGAACGAACCTGGCCTCGATCGGCTACCACTACGGCTCCAAGGACGCGCTCTTGCAGGAGGCGCTGTTCGCATGGATGGGCGAGTGGATGGACGATGTGGAGGCCATCGTCAAGAGACGGGCGCGACCGGAGGCGAGCCGGGCCGAGCGCTTCACCGCGGGCTGGACGGCCGTGTCCCAGCTTTTGGGCCAGCACCGGCACATGTGGACGGCCTCGATCGAGCTGATCTTGCAGTCGTACGACAACAAGGAAATGCGCGAGCAGTTCACCAAGGCGCTGCCCGAGGCGCGCTCGGGCCTGGTGGCGCTGCTGAACGGGGTGCCCGAGGAGGAAGTGACGCAGGAGGAGCGGGATACCTTCGGCCGTCTCTACTACCTGCTGATGGTCGGGCTCGTCATGGAGGGAACGCTCGACCCCGATACCGAGGTACCGGGGTCGATGTTGGTCGAGGCGATGCGGGGCATCTCCGGCGGGTGACCGTCAGGGAGTGCCACCGGCCGGTGCACCTCGGGGACGGGGAGGGGCAGGCGGGTGACCGTCAAGGAGAGGCGGGACGGCGGCTACCAGCGGTAGTGGGGGTAGGCGGCCTGGGTGCCGGCCGGCACGATCTCGCGGCCGAGCGGCATCAGGGAGATGGGGATCATCTTGAAGTGGGCCAGCCCGAAGGGGATGCCGATGATGCTCACGCACAGGGCGACGCCCAGGGTGAGGTGGCCCAGGGTGAGCCAGATGCCCGCGAAGATCAGCCATATCACGTTCCCCGCACCGGAGGCCGCGCCCGCGTCGCGGCGCTCGACGACGGTTCTCCCGAACGGCCAGAGCGCGTAGGAGGCGATACGAAAGCATGCCAGGCCCCACGGAATCGTGATGATCAGGACACAGCACACCAGCCCGGCGAGGAGATAGCCCAGGGCCATCCACAGACCGGAGAAGATCAGCCAGATGAGGTTGAGGAGGGTCTTCACTCGGTCCAGCCTGCCATCTTCTCCAGCCGCGCGACACGTTCGCTCATCGGAGGGTGCGTGGAGAAGAGCTTGGAGCGGCCCTCGCCCCTGCGGAACGGGTTGGCGATCATCATGTGACTCGCCGTCTCCAGCCGGGGCTCGGGCGGCAGGGGAAGCTGCTGGGTGCCCAACTCCAGTTTGCGCAGCGCGGAGGCGAGCGCGTGGGGGTCTCCGGTGAGCTGGGCGCCGGCGGCGTCGGCCTCGTACTCCCGCGAGCGCGAGACGGCGAGCTGGATGAGCGAGGCGGCGACCGGGCCCAGGATCATGATCAGCAGCATGCCGACCAGGCCCGGGCCCTCGTCGTCGTCGGAGCGGCCGATGGGCACCAGCCAGGCGAAGTTGACCAGGAAGAGCACCACGGAGGCGAGGGCGCCGGCGACCGAGGAGATGAGGATGTCGCGGTTGTAGACATGGCTCAGCTCGTGCCCGATGACGCCGCGCAGCTCCCGCTCGTCCAGCAGGCGCAAGATGCCGTCGGTGCAGCACACCGCGGCGTTACGGGGATTGCGGCCGGTCGCGAAGGCGTTGGGGGCCTGGGTCGGGGAGAGGTAGAGGCGCGGCATGGGCTGGCGCGCGGCCGTCGACAGCTCGCGCACCATGCGGTACAGCTCCGGGGCCTCGAACTCGCTGACGGGACGGGCGCGCATGGCACGCAGGGCGAGCTTGTCGCTGTTCCAGTACGCGTACGCGTTGGTGCCCAGCGCGACGGCCAAGGCGATGACGAGCCCCGTCGTACCGAAGAAGCTCCCGATGACGAGGATGAGGGCGGACAGCCCTCCGAGGAGCAGAGCTGTCCTGAGCCCGTTGTGCCGACGGTGCACAGTACGCCCTCCAGGTGGTGCGGCAGGGGGACCTCGAGCAGGGCGGTCCTTCCACCCTCCGGTGGCCCCTTCCAGTGGACCCTCCCTGCCTGGTCAACGCATCCCGGACCGGCGCAGTTCCCCCGCCCGGCCCGTTGCGGGCCGGGCGTGACGGGACTCGCATCCGGCTGTGACCTGCCCCTGTCACACCGACGTGGCCCTCCCGCGCGTCAGAACATACTTGCGGGTGCTGCTGACCTCCATGGCGGCCGGATTCCGCTTGTCGACCTTGTAGACGTGGCCGCTGTCGGTGACGTAGAGCACGTTCTGGTCGGTGTAGTCGGGCTGGACGTCATGGCCGTTGCCCGCGATGGTCCACTGGCCCGCCTGGACGAGCTTGATCTCCTGGTACGTGCCCTCGACCCGGTAGGAGCGCAACACGGTGCCGCCGACCGCCCACAGGAGGTTGTAGGCCGGGTCCCACAGGACGCCGTGCGCCTGGTGGAAGGGGTAGGAGCGCAGGTACTTCAGGGAGCTGATGGAGCCGTTGGTGGGCGCGTAGAGGTGGAGGGAGCCGCCGCCCGCGACCATGAAGACCGAGCCGTCGTTGGTGGTGTCGCGGAAGCGGGTCTCCAGCACGTCGCCCCAGCCGGGGTTGAAGCTCCACTTGATGTTGGCATCGGTGAACTGGTCACCTCTGTTGAAGATACAGACGTTGTTCCGGTTCACGTCGAGCACGGCGATCTGGTACGAGGGCGCCGCCTCGGCATGTCCCGCCGCGAGCGCGCCCAGCGGCAGCGCCGCCCCTGCGGCTGCTGTCCCCTTCAGCAGGCTGCGTCTGTCGATACTCATGTCCCGTTCGTCCCCCCTCACCGTGGAATGGTCAGCCGGCCACTCTCGTACCGGAGACGTCCGGATACACCGGGAGGTTTTGCTCCGCTTATGGGGATTCACCCGGAGAGCGATGCCACGGGAGGTTTCGGACGAACGCGAGTCAGAAGTGCGCGCGCGCCTCTTCGGAGAGCGGCCTCTTCGGAGAGCGGTCTGTTCAGAAGAGCGCCGTGTCCGCGAAGCGGAGGAGGAGTTGTGGCGCACCGGATGCTGCGAGGGCGAGCGCCCCGGTGAGCGCGATCGTCACGGTCAGCGGCAGCGCGAGGCGGCGTGGGCGCGGGCGGGGCCCGGCTGCCGCCGTCTCGCCCGTACGGTCGCCCTCGTCGGCTGTACGGTCGCCGTCGTCGGCCGCGCGGAACAGCAGCGCCGTCCAGCGCAGGTAGTACACCAGGGCGATCACGACGTTCACCGCCATGACGACAGCGAGCCAGCCCAGGCCCGCGTCGACGGCGGCGCCGAAGACGGTCACCTTGGCGAACAGCCCGACGATGCCCGGCGGCAGGCCCGCCAGGCACAGCAGGAAGAAGCCCATCGCGAGTGCGGTCAGGGGGCGCGCGGAGATCAGGCCCCGGAAGTCGTCGAGGCGGTGTCCTGTGACGCCTTCGTCCGCCCCGTCCGCGTCGCCGTCCGCCCGGTCGGCAGCCGTCGCGCCGCGTACGGCCGTGACGACGGCGAAGGCGCCCAGGTTCACCACGGCGTACATCAGCGCGTAGGCGACGGTCGCGCCGATCGCCGCCGAGGGGTCGTCGGCCTGGCCCGCGTACCCGGCCGAGGCGATCGGGACGAGCAGATAGCCCGCCTGCCCCACCGAGGACCAGGCCAGCAGGCGCACCGCGCTGTGGGGCCGGTCGGCACGCTGGCGCAGCGCCGCGAGGTTGCCGACGCTCATGGTGAGCGCCGCCAGCACCGCCAGCGCCGGGCCCCACAGGTCCGCGTACGAGGGGAAGGCCCGCACGGTCACCAGGATCAGCCCGGTGAAGCCCGCCGCTTTGCCGACGACCGACAGGTAGGCGGCGACCGGCACCGGCGCGCCCACGTACGTCTCGGGCACCCAGAAGTGGAAGGGCGCGGCCCCCGCCTTGAAGGCGAAGCCGACCAGGGTGAGTACGACGCCGGTGGCGGCCAGGGTCTCCAGGCGGCTGTCGGCGGCGGGCAGGCCCTTGGCGACCGTGCTCAGGTGCATGCTCCCGGTCGCGGCGTAGACGAAACTGACGCCCAGGAGCATCACGGCGGTCGCGGTGACCGACGAGAGGAAGAACTTCAGTGCCGCCTCGGACGAGAGCCGCCGCCCGCGCCGCAGCCCGACCAGCGCGAAGGCGGGGAGCGAGACGACCTCCAGCGCGACCACGAGCGTGGTCAGGTCCCGGGAGGCGGGCAGCAGCGCCGCACCGGATGCCGAGGACAGCAGCAGGAACCAGAACTCCCCCGCCGGCAGCCCCTCGTCCCGTACGGCCGTCATGGACAGCAGCGCCGTCACGAAGGCGCCGCCGAGAACCAGCAACTGGATGATGAGCGTAAACGGGTCGGCGACGTAGCTGCACGCCCCGTTTCCCGAGGTCAGGCAGAACGTCGAGCGGTCCTCGCCGATCAGCGGGACGATCGCCAGCCCGGACAGCGCGAGGCCCCCGGTGGCCAGCCATCCGAGCACCGGTTTGTGCCGCTCCTCCAGGAAGAGGTCGGTCACCAGGACGACCAGGGCGACGACGGCGGCGATCGCGGGGGGCGCGATCGCCATCCAGTCGACGCTCTGGACGAGGTTGTGGGCGCCCTCGGTGCTCTGGGCGCTGAGCCTTTGGACGCTCTCGGAGGCGAGAGCCGCTGGCGCTGTCATCGGGTCACTCCTGGCAGCAGGCTCTGCACGGCCGGATCGGTCAGCCCCAGCAGCGCCGCGGGCCACAGCCCGGCGAGGACGGTGAGGACGACCAGCGGCGTCCAGGCGGCGAACTCGTAGGGCCGCACATCCGGCAGGTCCCGCGCCGAGGGCTCGGCCGCGGGGCGTCCCGGCCCTGTCCCGGCCGGGTCGCCCATGCACACGCGGCGTACGACCAGCAGCATGTAGGCGGCCGTCAGCAAGGTGCCCAGGGCGCCCAGGACCATGAAGACCAGGTAGGCGGGGCGGCTGAGCCCGCCGGCCGGATGGTAGGCGCCCAGCAGCGCCAGCAGCTCGCCCCAGAAGCCGGCCAGCCCGGGCAGTCCGAGGGAGGCGACGGCGCCGAAGGCGAGGATCCCGCCGAACCGTGGCGCCCGCCCGTAGAGCGCGGCGCCCGTCGTGCCCGCCAGGCTGTCCAGGTCGCTGGTGCCCGTACGGTCCTTGAGCGCGCCGACGAGGAAGAAGAGCAGGCCGGTGATGAGGCCGTGCGCGACGTTGGCGAACAGGGCGCCGTTGACGCCCGTGTGGGTGAGGGTGGCGATGCCGAGCAGCACGAAGCCCATGTGGCCGACGGAGGAGAAGGCGATCAGCCGTTTGAGGTCTCCCCCGGCTCCCTTGCGCACCAGGGCGAGGCAGGCGAGCGACCCGTAGATGATGCCGACGGCCGCGAAGGCCGCCAGATACGGCGCGAAGGTGTGGGTGCCGTCGGGAACGGCCGGCAGGAGGATGCGTACGAAACCGTAGGTGCCCATTTTCAGCAGCACTCCGGCCAGCAGTACCGAGCCCACCGTGGGCGCGGCGGTGTGCGCGTCGGGCAGCCAGCTGTGCAGCGGCCACATGGGCGCCTTGACGGCCAGGCCGACGCCGATGGCCAGGGCCGCGATCAGTTGCGTGGTGTGGCCGATGCCGGAGCCGTGCGCCTCGGCGAGCCGCACCATGTCGAACGTTCCGCCGTTCAGCCCGATCAGGAGCAGGCCGAGCAGCATCACCACGGAGCCGAGGAGCGTGTAGAGGATGAACTTCCACGCGGCGGCGGTCCGTCCCTCCCCGCCCCACCTGGCGATCAGGAAGTACATCGGGATGAGGACCATCTCGAACGCCAGGAAGAACAGCATCAGGTCGAGCACCGCGAAGGTGGCCAGCGTGCCGCACTCCAGCGCGAGCAGAAGGGCGACGAAGGCCCTCGGGCTGGGCCCCTGCGGCATCTTGGCGTAGCTGTAGAGCGCGCACAGGAACGTCAGCAGCGCGGTCAGCACGAGCAGCGGCAGGGAGACCCCGTCGGTGCCGAAGTGCAGCCGGATGCCCAGTGCCGGGATCCAGCCGACGTTCGACTCGGCCTGCATGGTGCCGGGGTTGTCGTGGTCGAAGCCGAGCGCCAGCAGGACGGAGAGGGCGAGCACCACGCCGGTGACGGTCACTCCGTGCCGCAGGACGGCCTGGTCGGGGCTCCGCCCGCGCAGCCCCGGCGGCGCGGGCAGCAGCGCGGCCAGGGCGCCGAGCAGCGGCAGGGCGACGACGGCGACGAGGAGCGCCTGCATCACGGTCTCGTCGAGCGGGATCACGTCACGCCCCTCCGTTCCCTGTCGCGGCCAGCACGGCGGCGATGGCGAGCACCAGTGAGCCCGTCAGAAGCGCGCCCAGATAGGTCTGCACGTTGCCGGTCTGCGCGCGGCGCACGGCGGCGCCCAGCAGCCGGGAGCCGCGCCCGGCGCCGTTGACGTAGGTGTCGACGACCTCGCGGTCCACGAAGCGCACGAGCCGGGCGGCGCCCTGGAGCGGGCGTACGACCAAGGCGGCGTAGACGGCGTCCAGGTGGAATCCGGCGGCGGCGTGCCGGTGCAGCGGACCGAGCAGCAGCAGACCGGGGTCCACGTCGTATTCCGGATGGAGCGCGGCGTGCGCCGTGGTGTGCCGCCAGGTCGCGTACGTCACGATGCCGCCGACCAGTGCGACTCCGGTGGAGAGCACGGAGGTGGTCAAGGTGGGCGCCAGGGAGCGGCCGTCGAACCAGTCGGGCAGCACGAGGAAGCCCAGCCCCGCCGCGAGGGAGGGCAGCGCGAGCGCCCACAGGACGGCGGTCATCACGACGGGCTCCCGGCGCTGGCCGTCGTCCGCGCGGCCGGGCGCGGGCATGGCCAGCTCCGTCTCGGGCGCCTGCTGCGGTACCGCCTCGGGCACGTGTTCGGCGGCCTTCTCGGCGCCGACGGCGAGCGGCACGGGGCCGCTGTCGGCGGCGGCCCCGGACACGGCACCGTTACCGGCGGGGCCGGGGGCGGAGGCGGAGGCCTCGGTGGCGGAGGCTCCGGTGGCGGGGGCTCCGGCAGGGGCACCGTGCGTTTCCCGGAGCGGGGCGCCGTGCGTTTCCCGGAGCGGGGCGCCGTGCGTTTCCCGGAGCCGCTCGGGGGCGCCTGCCAGCAGCCACAGGCGGGCCGCGTAGGCGGCGGTCAGGAGCGCGGTGAGCAGACCGGCGGCGAGGACGATCCATCCGGCGCTCACCGGAACACCGGGCGCCCCCTCGAACGCCGCGTGCGCGTCCCCGAAGGCGGCGTGCTCGGCAGCGGCCAGGACGGCCTCTTTCGAGAAGAATCCGGAGAACGGCGGGATGGCGGCCAGCGCCAGCAGTGCGATGGTCATCGTCCAGAAGGCATCCGGTGCGCGCTTGGCGATGCCTCCCGTACGGGCCATCACGGTGAGGGAGTTGGTGCCCGCGGCGTGGATGACGACTCCGGCGGCGAGGAAGAGCAGCGCCTTGAACGCGCCATGGGTGAGCAGGTGGAAGACGGCGGCGCCCCGGTCGGCGACGGCCAGTGCGCCCGCCATGTAGGCGAGTTGGCTGATGGTGGAGAAGGCCAGGACGCGTTTGATGTCGTCCTGGGCGAGCGCCGCCAGCGCGGCGCCGGTCATCGTCAGCGCCGCCATCAGCGCCAGGACGACGAGCGCGGCCGAGGAGGCGGCGAAGACGGGCAGCAGCCGGGCGACGAAGTAGATCCCGGCGGCGACCATCGTCGCGGCGTGGATCAGCGCGGAGACCGGCGTGGGGCCCGCCATCGCGTCGGGCAGCCAGGAGTGCAGCGGGAACTGCGCGGACTTGCCCGCGACCCCGGCGAGCAGCAGCAGCGCGATCACCGTCGGATGCGACAGCTCGAACCCGGACAGGGACGAGGTCACCCGGGTGACGACCGTGCTGATGCGGAAGCTGCCCGTCTCGGAGGCCAGGGCCAGGATGCCGATCAGGAACGGCACGTCGCCGAGCTTGGTGACCAGGAACGCCTTGAGCGATGCCGAGCGGGCCGCGGTCGTCTCCCAGTAGTGCCCGACCAGGAAGTACGAGCAGATGCCCATGATCTCCCAGCCGACGAGCAGCACGATCAGGTCGTCGCTGTAGACGACCAGGAACATCGCGGCTGTGAAGAGGGAGACCAGCGCGGCGTACGAGGGGTAGCGCGGGTCCTCGCGCAGATAGCCGGTGGAATACAGCTGCACACAGGAGGCGACGACGCCGACGAGCACCGCCACGAGGACGGCGAACCCGTCGAGCTGGAGGGCGAGTTGGACCGGGAGCGCGTCGTTGCCCGTCGGGGTCAGCTCGGTGGCGGCGCGCAGCGGCGCCCCGCCGCCTTGGCGGACCGCGACGACGACGGCGAGCCCGGCGGCGACGACGGTCGGCAGGACGGCCAGCGGCCGGACGAAGCCGGGGGCCCGGCGGCCGAGCAGCAGCCCGGCCACGGCGCCGAGAAAGGGCAGCACGGGGACGAGCGCTGCGAGGGTCGTGGTGCTCACGCGTGCTGCCTCCCTGCGGAGCCGCCCTGGTCGGAGGGGGTGTCGGGGCCGGTGTCCGCGCCGTTGTCAGTGGCGGGTGTCACACTCGCCTCATCGCTTGAACCGCCGCTGGAGACGCCCCCTGGCGGGCCGCCGTCCTCACGGAGGTCCCTGAGTCTGTCGATGTCGGAGCTGCCGCGGTTGCGGTACACGAGCAGGACGATCGCCAGACCGATGCCGATCTCGGCCGCGGCGATGGCGATGGTGAAGAGGGTGAGCGCCTGGCCCGCGTGCAGGGTGTCGCGGAGCCAGACGTCGAAGGCGACGAGGTTGAGGTTGACGGCGTTGAGCATCAGCTCGACCGACATCAGCACGAGGATGGCGTTCCTGCGGGCCAGCACCCCGTAGAGGCCCACGCAGAAGAGGAGCACGGCGAGTACGGCGGGATAGGCGAGGTGCATCAGCGCTCGCCTCCCTTGTCCCGCCGGGAGAGCACGATCGCGCCGACGAGCGCGGCCAGGAGGAGGACGGAGAGCGCTTCGAAGGGCAGCACCCAGTGCCGGAAGAGGGCGACGCCGGTGGCCTTGGACGAGCCTGCCACGGCGCCGTCGAGGTCGATCCAGGTGGAGCGGAAGGCGTCGACGACGACGGTCACCAAGGTGGCCGCCGCGGCGAGGGCGACGGTGAGCGCGATCCAGCGGTTGCCGGAGTCGGCGTCGGGCGAGCGCCCGATGGGTGCCTTGGTCAGCATCAGCCCGAACAGAAGGAGGACGACGACGGACCCGACGTAGATCAGCACCTGCACCCAGGCGATGAACTCCGCGGTCAGGAGCAGGTATTCGACGGCGACGCCGCCCAGCGCCGCCACCAGCCACAGCGCGGCGTGCACGAGCTGCTTGGTGGTGACGGTGACCAGCGCGGCGCCGAGGGTGGCGAGGCCGACGAGGAGGAAGACGATCTCGACCCCGGTCGGGGAGAGAAAGCCGGGGTGGCCGGCGGCGAGCGGCTGCGCGGCGGCGAGGCTCATGCGTCGCCCTCCGACTGCGGCTGTTCCGGCGGGGGCTGCTCCTGCGTCCGGGCCTGCGAGGGCTGTTCCGGCGGGGGCTGCTCCTCGGCGGCGGCGAGCTTGTCGGCGGTCTTGCGGGCCGCCGCCAGCTCCTTGGGCTCCTCGGCGGCCTCGTCCAGCGCGGGCGGCTCGGGCACGGTCCACATCCACTCGCGGAGCCGGTCACGCTCGTGCGTCAGCTCGTGGATGTCCGTCTCCGCGTACTCGAACTCGGGCGACCAGAACAGCGCGTCGAAAGGACAGACCTCGATGCAGATACCGCAGTACATGCACAGCGCGAAGTCGATCGCGAACCGGTCCAGCACATTGCGGCTGCGCTCCCGTCCGCCGGGCGCCGCCGGAGGCACCGTCTCCTTGTGGGAGTCGATGTAGATGCACCAGTCGGGGCACTCGCGCGCGCAGAGCATGCAGACGGTGCAGTTCTCCTCGAACAGACCGATGACGCCCCGGGTGCGGGGCGGCAGTTCGGGCTGCGCGTCCGGATAGTGGTCGGTGACCGAACGACGGGTCATCGTACGGAGGGTGACGGCCAGGCCCTTTGCCAGGCCCGAGCCGAAGACCCCCCGCTCGGAAGCCGCGCGTGCCACGGCTACATCACCACCTTGACGACGCCGGTGAGGGCGATCTGGAAGAGGGCGAGCGGCACGAGCGCCGTCCACGCCAGCCGCTGGATCTGGTCCTCGCGCAGCCTCGGGTAGCTGACCCGCAGCCAGATGACGCCGAAGGCGAGGACCCCGGTCTTGAGCAGCATCCACACCCAGCCGAGGCTGTCGGCGGCCGGGCCGTGCCAGCCACCGAGGAAGAGCACGGCGGTGAGCGCGGAGACGACGACGATGCCGGCGTACTCGGCGAGCAGGAAGAGCGCGAAGCGCAGCCCCGTGTACTCGGTGTACGCGCCGAAGATGATCTCCGAGTCGGCCACCGGCGCGTCGAAGGGCGGGCGTTGCAGCTCGGCGAGACCGGCCGTGAAGAAGACGACGGCGCCGATGAGCTGCCACGGCAGCCACCACCACTCCCAGACGCCGAGGATCCCGGGAAGGGAGAGGGTGCCCGCCGCCATGGCGACGGAGGCGGCGGCGAGCAGCATGGGCAGCTCGTACGCCATGAGCTGGGCCGCGGTACGCAGGCCGCCGAGGAGGGAGAACTTGTTGGCCGAGGCCCAGCCGCCCATCAGCGAGCCGAGGATGCCGACGCCCATGACGGCGAGCACGAAGAAGATCCCCGCGTCCAGGGCCTGGACGACGCCGCCGTCGGGTGCGACGGGGATCGCGACCAGCACGAGCATGTAGGGGATCAGCGCCAGCGCCGGGGCGAGCTGGAAGACGCGGCGGTCCGCGCCGTCGGGGACGATGTCCTCTTTCTGGGCGAACTTGACGCCGTCGGCGACGAGTTGGGCCCAGCCGTGGAAGCCCCCCGCGTACATGGGCCCGACGCGGCCCTGCATATGGGCCATGACCTTGTGTTCGGTCTGGCCCACCAGGAGGGGCAGGACGAGGAAGGCGAGAAGTACGGCGACGATACGGAGAGTGATGTCGAGGGCGTCCATCAGTCCTCGTCCCTCCGGTCCTCGTCCCTTTTCCCTGCGTCTCCCGCTGCCTCGGCGGGTGTCTCCGCGTCTCCCGCTGCCTCGGCGGGCGGGGAGATCTCGCTGTCGCCGTCGGCCTCGGGGGCCGGGGAGGCCTTGCTGTCGCCGTCGACCTCGGGGGCCGGGGAGGCCTCCTGGGCCGGGGTCCCCTCCGGGGCAGGGGCCGGGGGCGCCTCCGGAGCCGGAGCCTCAGCGGCGTGGTGCCAGGGGGCGTCGGTGGAGCGCGGGGCCTGTGCACCGGATGCCTTGTCCCGCGAGGTGGCCGACTGCTCGGGGGCCGGCGGCTCGGGACTCGACGGCTCGGGGGTCGGCGACTCGGGGGCGCGGGGCTCGGAGGCCGACGCGGCGGGCTTCTCCTCGCTCCCCGTGGGCGCCGTGGGCGCCGGAGGTTCCGTGGGCTCAGCGGGCTCCGCGGGCTTCTGCTGGGAGGTCGAGCCCGCGCTCGCCGAACGGGCGCGGCGCGGGGTGTCCCTGGTCGCGGTGCGGCGGGTGCGCTCCCGGGCGGGGGCCGGGGGAAGCTGGCCCTTGAGAGGGCCCCACTCGTTGGGGTCGGGGACGCCCGGGGGCAGCATCTGGCGGCGCTTGGGGCCGCCGTGCCCCGACTCCCCCGGCTCCTTGGCGCCGGGCCACGCCTTGGCGACGCGCGCCGCGAGGACGAAGTCCTTGCGCAGCGGGTGACCTTCGAAGGTGTCGGGCAGCAGCAGGGGGACGAGGTGCGGGTGGCCGGGGAAGTCGACGCCGAACATCTCGTGGGTCTCGCGCTCGTGCCAGGCGGCGCCCGCGTACACGCCGGTCGCGGTCGGCAGCGCGGGGGCCTCGTGCGGCACCGTCGTACGGACGACCAGCCGGCGCACCCCGGTGCCGTCCGCCGTGGGCAGCGCCACCAGGTGGGCGCAGACGCGGAATCCGGTGCCCGGCTCGTCGACGGCGCTGAGCCAGTCGAAGAAGGTGCAGCCCAGCTCGTCGCGCGCGGTCGTCAGCGCCGCGATCCACACCTCGGCGGGTACGTCGACGGTGAGCAGCTCATAGGCGTGCTCGGCCGTCGCGCCCTCGCCGAACAGGTCGTCGGCGGCGCGCGGCAGCCAGCCGGGATGCTCCGCCGGGGCGGTCACGTCCGCTCCCCCTCGCCGTCCGGGCGCGCGGCCTGCGGCGGGTGCCCGGCCTGCGGCGGGTTCACCAGGCCGCTGGTGAGGGCCGCGGCCGGGGTGCGGCCCGCGTAACGGTCGGACGTCGACTCCGCGGCGATCTTCTCCTGGAGCTTCAGCACGCCCTGGAGCAGGGCCTCGGGGCGGGGCGGGCAGCCGGGCACGTAGACGTCGACGGGGATGATCTGGTCGACGCCCTTGGTGACGGCGTACGAGTCCCAGTAGGGGCCGCCGCAGTTGGAGCAGGCACCGAATGAGATGACGTACTTCGGTTCGGGCATCTGCTCGTACAGGCGCTTGACGGCGGGCGCCATCTTGTCGGTGACCGTGCCCGACACCACCATCAGGTCGGCCTGCCGGGGCCCGGGCGCGAAGGGGATGACACCCAGCCGGATGAAGTCGTGCCGGGCCATGGACGCGGCGATGAACTCGATGGCGCAGCAGGCCAGCCCGAAGTTGAAGACCCACAGGCTGTAGCGGCGGCCCCAGTTGAGCACCACCTTCATCGGCTCGGGTGCCAGCCGGGCGAGCGGGCCGAGCCTGGGTCCGTCCGGCTGCGGTCCTTCGGTGATAGTTACGTCCATTCCAGGACGCCCTTCTTGTACGCGTACAGCAGGCCGACGGCCAGGAAGCCGAGGAAAAGGAACATCTCCACCAGCGTGACCCCGCCGAATCCGGGCGCGTCGAAGATTGTCGCCCAGGGGAAGAGGAAGACGGAGTCGACGGCGAAGATGACGTACAGGAAGGCGTAGACGTAGTAGCGGATCTGCGTGTGCGCCCAGCCCTCGCCGACGGGATCGACTCCGCACTCGTAGGTCAGCATCTTCTCGCGCGTGGGAACGACCGGCCGCAGCAGCCGGCCGGCGGAGAAGGCCACGCAGACGAAGAGCACCCCGACAACGGCGACCAGCCCGACGACCGAATAGCCGTGGAAATAGTCCGGCACGTCCGCCCCGTCCTGTGTGGTCTGTCGCCTGTGTCGTGTCGGTGTGTACGTTCGAGGATCTGTACGCACGGGAGTCTAGGCCCTGAGAGGGCCGACGAGGACAGCCGCGTCACACTCCGGTGGAGGTGGAAGGTGGGGGTAACCCCACCCCAGGTCTCCGACGGCCCCCATGGCGTCCCCGGGACCGGGCGGGCAGGCTGAGGCCATGAACGCGAGCCCTCCGTCGCCCTCTTCTGCCCCGGGGGCGCACGGTGCGGCAGCCGAGGGGGCTCACGGTGCGGCGGCCGGAGTGCCACCAGGGGCGGAGGGCGCCGCGGAATCGCTGCCTCCGCCGAAGGGCGCCCTGTCGCCGCAGACGTGGCGTGAGATCGCCCACCTGCTCCTCAGTGTCTTCACTGACACTCTCGCGTTCTTCTACATCGCGGCCGGAGTCTGGGTCGGCGGGCTGCTCGCGGTGACGGTCGTCGGGCTGCCCGCGCTGGCCTGCCTGCTGCTCGGATGCCGGCAGATCGGGAAGTTCGAGCGGGCCCGCGCGCGGGTGCTGCTGCGGCTGCGCATCGACGAGCCCAGCCCGCTGCACCCGGGCCGCCCCGGGTTCCTGGGCTGGATACGGGCGCAGCTGAGTGATCCGGTGGCCTGGCGGCAGGCGCTGTACTCCTTCATCCGGCTGCCGTGGGGCTGGTTCACCGCCATCGTGACGGCGTGCTCGCTCGTGGCCTGGCCCGCGCTGCCGTGGGTGGCCAGAGGGCTGACCAACGTCGACCGACTGCTCATACGGGTCCTGCTGTCGCCCTCGGACGTGCTGGAGCGGCGCGTCGCCGAGCTGGAGTCGGATCGGGGGGTGGTGGTGGATACCGCGGCAGCCGATCTGCGGCGGATCGAACGCGACCTCCACGACGGAGCACAAGCCCGCCTCGTCTCCCTCGCCATGGGCCTGGGCCTCGCCAAAGAAAAACTCCACGAAGACCCCCACACAGCCGCCCAAATGGTCGACCACGCCCACGACGAAGCAAAAATCGCCCTCCAAGAACTACGCGACCTCGCCCGCGGCATACACCCCGCCATCCTCACCGACCGCGGCCTCGGCCCCGCCCTCTCCACCCTCACCGCCCGCTGCACCACCCCCGTCACCCTCAACACCGACCTCACCCAACGACCCGCACCCGCCATCGAAGGCATCGCCTACTACACCGCCAGCGAACTCCTCCAAAACCTCACCAAACACAGCCAAGCCCCCCACGCCACCCTCGACATCTGGCGCACCCCACACCACCTCCTCCTCCAAATCCACGACCAAGGAAAAGGCGGCGCCACCCCCCACCCCGGAAGCGGCCTCACCGGACTCGCCGACCGACTCAACGCCGTCGACGGACTCCTCATCATCAACTCACCCCCCGGCGGCCCCACCACCATCACCGCCCAACTCCCCTGGAGATAACCCCCACCAACCCCCACCCCAACCCGAACACCCAACACACACCCCTCGACCAACAACCCCCACCCCCACCCGAGCACGCGCCGAGGCCGCACCCGCGTGTGCCTCCGCATCCGCGTGTACCTCCGCACGCACCCCACGCACGCACCCGCACCCACGCACTCCCACGCCCGCCCCGCCCCACGTAGTGCTGGGGGCAGCCGCGAGGTAGTGGTCGAGGTAGGGGAAACCCCCGGACCGAGACGGATGCCTGCGCTATTACCCCGCACCGGGCCACAGCGGATCCTGGAGACATGGCTTCAGCACCCACGATCCAGCGTCGCCCCCTGGCGCTCCTCCTGTTGCGCGCTCCGGTCAGCCGGTGGGCCGCACGCGAGATGCTCTACGTCCTCAGCGGTTTCCCGCTCGCCGTGATCGCCTTCACCTGGTCCTTCGGCGCGCTGGGCCTCGGGGCCCTGCTGCTGATCACCTTCCTGGGGATTCCGGTCCTGGCGGTCGGGCTCGCGGGATGCCGGGCGCTGGGGCAGCTGGAGCGGGGGCGGGCCAGAGCGCTGCTGGGGCTCAAGGTGGGTGAGCCGGAGCCCGTGCGCGCGCTCCAGCGCTCCAGAGGGCCGATGGCCTGGGTGGGCGCGCTGCTGCGCAGCGGTGTCTCCTGGCGGCACCTGGTCTACACGCTCATACGTCTGCCCTGGGCGCTGGTCAGCTTCATCGTCGCGCTCGCCCTCTGGTGCTGGGGCTGGGCACTGCTGCTCTACCCCCTGTGGCAGTGGCTCTTCCCCCGTTACATGGACCGGCCGGCGCTCCAGATAGGAAGGGAAGGCTTCACCATCGCCTCCCCCGGCTACAAGGGGGCCTGGGTGCCGGACGGACCCGTCGAGGTGCTGGTGGTGTCCGTGGGGGGCCTGTTGCTCACGCTGCTCACACCCTGGGTCGTCCGGGGCCTCGTCCAGGTGGACAAATTGCTGGTCAGCGGCCTATTGGGGCCCTCTTCGCTGGCGGCAAGGGTGTGGGAGCTGGAGTCGGATCGGGGGGTGGTGGTGGATACCGCGGCAGCCGATCTGCGGCGGATCGAACGCGACCTCCACGACGGAGCACAAGCCCGCCTCGTCTCCCTCGCCATGGGCCTGGGCCTCGCCAAAGAAAAACTCCACGAAGACCCCCACACAGCCGCCCAAATGGTCGACCACGCCCACGACGAAGCAAAAATCGCCCTCCAAGAACTACGCGACCTCGCCCGCGGCATACACCCCGCCATCCTCACCGACCGCGGCCTCGGCCCCGCCCTCTCCACCCTCACCGCCCGCTGCACCACCCCCGTCACCCTCAACACCGACCTCACCCAACGACCCGCACCCGCCATCGAAGGCATCGCCTACTACACCGCCAGCGAACTCCTCCAAAACCTCACCAAACACAGCCAAGCCCCCCACGCCACCCTCGACATCTGGCGCACCCCACACCACCTCCTCCTCCAAATCCACGACCAAGGAAAAGGCGGCGCCACCCCCCACCCCGGAAGCGGCCTCACCGGACTCGCCGACCGACTCAACGCCGTCGACGGACTCCTCATCATCAACTCACCCCCCGGCGGCCCCACCACCATCACCGCCCAACTCCCCTGGAGATAACCCCCACCAACCCCCACCCCAACCCGAACACCCAACACACACCCCTCGACCAACAACCCCCACCCCCACAGGGCTGGAAGCCGATCCTGGTATTCCAGCATCTGGGATGCTGGGCACCGCAGGAAGTGTCGACCGCAGGAAATGTCGCCATGGCCGGGGGGAAATGTGGAGCGCAAGGTGCGCGTGGTGATCGCCGAGGATTCCGTTCTGCTGCGCGAGGGGCTCACGGGCCTGCTGACGGACCGGGGGTATGACGTGGTGGCGGGCGTGGGGGACGGCGACGCGCTGGTGAAGACCGTGGGCGAGCTGGCAGCCGAGGGACAGCTTCCCGACGTGGTGGTGGCGGACGTACGGATGCCGCCGACCCACACCGACGAGGGGGTGCGCGCCGCGGTGCGGCTGCGGGCGACGCACGGAGAGCTGGGGGTCCTGGTCCTGTCGCAGTATGTGGAGGAGCAGTACGCGACCGAGCTGCTGGCCGGATCCAGCCGGGGGGTCGGCTATCTGCTGAAGGACCGGGTAGCTGATGTACGTGAATTCGTGGAGGCGGTCGCGCGCGTCGCCGACGGCGGCACGGCTCTCGACCCGGAAGTGGTCGCGCAGCTGCTCGGCCGCAGCCGTAAGCAGGATGTGCTCGCGGGGCTCACCCCGAGAGAGCGGGAGGTGCTGGGCCTGATGGCCGAGGGCCGGACGAACTCCGCGATCGCCACACAGCTCGTGGTCAGCCACGGTGCCGTCGAGAAGCATGTGAGCAACATCTTCCTGAAGCTCGGCCTCTCCCAGAGTGACGCGGATCACCGGCGGGTGCTGGCGGTGCTCACCTACCTGAACTCCTAGCGGGACGGGTACGGCGGGCAGGCGGGGCGAACGGGCGGGCAAGGGCGGGAAAAGGGGCACTTGAGGAGCGCTCCAGGGGGTGGGCCGATCGTGGCACCGCAGGGTGTACAGGTGTCTCAGAACGCCGTCCAGCATGAGAACACCTTCGGGAAGGCAACCCTTAGCGACGTACGATGGCTGGCGAGCCGCCGCCTTGAGGGAGGTCCGATCCACCGTGACCAGTCAGGTCAGTAGCCCAGTCGGGCAGCAGTCCGGCCCCGAAGGGGGTCAGGGCAGCGGAGGGGACGCCGGCAGTAAAGAGGTCCGGCGCCTCGACCGGGTCATCATCCGGTTCGCCGGAGACTCCGGCGACGGTATGCAGCTCACCGGGGACCGCTTCACATCCGAGACGGCGTCGTTCGGGAACGACCTGTCGACGCTGCCGAACTTCCCGGCCGAGATCCGCGCCCCCGCCGGGACCCTGCCGGGCGTCTCCAGCTTCCAGCTGCACTTCGCCGACCACGACATCCTCACCCCGGGTGACGCTCCGGACGTGCTGGTCGCCATGAACCCCGCCGCGCTGAAGGCGAACGTCGCGGATGTGCCGCGCGGCGCCGAGATCATCGTGAACACGGACGAGTTCACCAAGCGGGCGATGGCGAAGGTGGGCTACGAGAACAGCCCGCTGGAGGACGGTTCGCTGGACGGCTACAGCGTGCACCAGGTGCCGCTGACGACGCTGACCGTCGAGGCGCTCAAGGAGTACGACCTGGGCCGCAAGGAGGCCGGGCGCTCCAAGAACATGTTCGCGCTGGGTCTGCTGTCGTGGATGTACCACCGGCCCACCGAGCAGACCGAGGCCTTCCTGCGGTCGAAATTCGCCAAGAAGCCGACGGTCGCCGAGGCGAACATCTCGGCGTTCCGAGCAGGCTGGAACTTCGGCGAGACGACCGAGGACTTCGCGGTCTCCTACGAGGTCGCGCCCGCCACCACCGCCTTCCCGCCCGGGACGTACCGCAACATTTCGGGCAACCTCGCGCTGTCTTACGGACTGGTCGCCGCGTCTCAGCAGGCGGACCTGCCACTGTTCCTCGGCTCGTACCCCATCACCCCGGCCTCCGACGTGCTGCACGAGCTGAGCAAGCACAAGAACTTCGGGGTGCGCTCCTTTCAGGCCGAGGACGAGATCGCCGGCATCGGCGCCGCGCTCGGCGCGGCCTTCGGCGGCTCGCTGGCGGTCACCACGACCTCGGGCCCGGGTGTGGCGCTCAAGTCGGAGACCATCGGCCTGGCCGTCTCCCTGGAGCTGCCGCTGCTGATCATCGACATCCAGCGCGGCGGTCCCTCCACCGGATTGCCCACCAAGACCGAGCAGGCGGACCTGCTCCAGGCGATGTACGGGCGCAACGGCGAGGCACCGGTGCCGATCGTGGCGCCGGCCACCCCCGCCGACTGCTTCACCGCCGCGCTGGACGCGGCACAGATCGCGCTGACCTACCGCACCCCGGTCTTCCTGCTGTCGGACGGCTACCTCGCCAACGGCTCCGAGCCCTGGCGGATCCCCGACGTGGGCGAGCTGCCCGACCTGCGGGTGCGCTTCGCCTCGGGGCCGAACCACGAGCTGGACGACGGTACCGAGGTCTTCTGGCCGTACAAGCGCGATCCGCACACCCTCGCCCGCCCCTGGGCGGTGCCCGGTACACCCGGTCTCGAACACCGCATCGGCGGCATCGAGAAGCAGGACGGCACCGGCAACATCTCCTACGATCCGGCCAACCACGAGTTCATGGTCCGCACCCGCCAGGGCAAGGTGGACGGCATCGAGGTGCCGGACCTGGAGGTCAGCGACCCCACCGGCGGGGCCGGGCTGCTGGTGCTGGGCTGGGGCTCCACCTACGGCCCCATCACCGCCGCCGTACGCCGTATCCGCAACGCGGGTGGCGAGATCGCGCAGGCGCACCTGCGCAACCTCAACCCGTTCCCCCGGAATCTCGGTGAGGTGCTGCGGCGTTACGAAAAGGTGGTTGTGCCCGAGATGAACCTCGGGCAGCTCGCCACTTTGGTCCGCGCCAAGTATCTCGTCGACGCACAGTCGTATACGCAGGTCAACGGCATGCCCTTCAAGGCTGAGCAGCTCGCGACCGCACTCAAGGAGGCCATCGCAAATGGCTGAGACGTCCGCAGGTGTCGCGGAGGAGGCCCCCCGTGCCGGGGAGGCCCAGGGCGCAGCACCCGAGGCGCTTTCGCTGGTGCCCCGCGCCGAGGGCAAGCAGACGATGAAGGACTTCAAGTCCGATCAGGAGGTCCGCTGGTGCCCCGGCTGCGGTGACTACGCCGTGCTCGCCGCCGTGCAGGGCTTCATGCCCGAGCTGGGTCTGGCGAAGGAGAACATCGTCTTCGTCTCCGGCATCGGGTGCTCCTCGCGCTTCCCGTACTACATGAACACCTACGGGATGCACTCCATCCACGGCCGCGCCCCGTCCATCGCCACGGGCCTGGCCGCCTCCCGGCGCGACCTGAGCGTGTGGGTCGTCACCGGCGACGGGGACGCGCTGTCGATCGGGGGCAACCACCTGATCCACGCGCTGCGGCGCAATGTGAACTTGAAGATCCTGCTGTTCAACAACCGGATCTACGGCCTGACCAAGGGGCAGTACAGCCCGACGTCGGAGGCCGGAAAGATCACGAAGTCGACGCCGATGGGGTCGCTGGACTCGCCGTTCAACCCCGTCTCGCTGGCACTCGGCGCCGAGGCCAGCTTCGTGGCCCGTACGGTCGACTCGGACCGCAAGCACCTCACCAGCGTGCTGCGCGCCGCCGCCGACCACCCGGGCACGGCGCTCGTGGAGATCTACCAGAACTGCAACATCTTCAACGACGGCGCCTTCGAGGCCCTCAAGGACAAAGAGCAAGCGCAGGAAGCCGTGATCCGGCTGGAGCACGGCGAGCCCATCCGCTTCGGCGTGCCCGCCGAGGACGGGCTCGGCGTCCACGGTGTCGTGCGGGACCGCGCCGGCGAGCTGTCCGTCGTGGATGTGCGGGACGAGGGCACGGCAGATGTGCTGGTGCACGACGCCTCCGCCGCCTCCCCGGCCACCGCGTTCGCGCTCTCCCGCCTCGCGGACGCGGACACGCTGCACCGCACCCCGATCGGTGTGCTGCGCGATGTCCGCAGGCCCGTGTACGACACGGAGATGGCGGACCAGCTCGAACGCGCCGTCGAGCAGGGCGGCAAGGGCGACCTGTCCGCGCTGCTGCACGGCAATGACACCTGGACGGTCGTGGGCTGACCCGCCCGGACCGCACCGCCCGAGGGCCTGGCACCCAAAGAGGTGCCGGGCCTTTGTGCTGCCCGCGGACCAGCTCTTGTCCCACCCGCGGACCAGCTCTTGTCCCACCCGCGGACCAGCTCTTGTCCCGCCCGGACAGCCCCCGTGCTGCCCGGACAGCCCCGTGCTGCCCGGACGGCCTTGTGTCGCGCGGCGGCGACAGGACCAAAACTCAAAACGGGAATGACAGAGCGCCGTCCGACCGTTACCTTCTGGGAGCCGGAAGTTGTACGGAGGGGGCACTCGTGAGCGCACAGACATCGAGCCGCACAGGTCTGCTGTACGGATTCGCCGCGTACGGCATGTGGGGGCTGCTCCCGCTGTACTGGCACGCGCTCGCCCAGACCGGCGCCGGTGAGGTGCTGGCCCACCGCATGGTGTGGTCGCTGCCGACGGCGCTGGTGGTCCTGGCCCTGGTGCGCCGCTGGTCGTGGATCCCCGCCCTGCTCCGGCAGCCGAAGAAGCTGGGTCTGGTGGTGCTGGCCTCGCTGGTCATCTCCGCCAACTGGGGCCTGTTCATCTGGGCCATCAGCGAGGACCGAGTACTGGAATCGTCCCTCGGCTACTTCATCAACCCGCTGGTCTCCATAGCCTTCGGCGTGCTGCTGCTGCGCGAGAGGCTGCGCGTCGCGCAGTGGGTGGCCGTCGGCATCGGCGCCCTCGCGGTCGTCGTGATGACCCTCGCCTACGGCAGGCTGCCGTGGCTGTCACTGTGCCTGGCGCTCAGCTTCGCGACGTACGGCCTGATCAAGAAGCGCATCAAGCTGGACGGTGTGGAGGGCTTCAGCGCCGAGACCGCCGTGCAGTTCCTGCCCGCGCTCGGCTTCCTCAGCTACCTCGGCGTGCGCGGCGAGTCCACGTTCGTCTCCGACGGTGTCGGCCACACCCTGCTCCTGGTCTTCTGCGGCGTGGCGACGGCGTTGCCGCTGATCTTCTTCGGCGGCGCGGCCGTACGCCTGCCGCTGTCCACGATCGGACTGCTCCAGTACTTGGCCCCGGCCTTCATGTTCCTGCTCGGGCTCACCGTCTTCCACGAGGAGATGCCCCCCGAGCGCTGGGCGGGCTTCGGCCTGGTGTGGGCGGCTTTGTGCCTCCTGACCTGGGACGCGCTCCGCGCCGCCGGCCAGGGCCGCGCGGCGCTGCGCGCGGCGGCCGAACGGGCGCGCGAGCTGGAGGCGGAAGAGCGGGAGACGGCGCACGAGCTGGAGCCCCAGGGGCCGCCCCAGGCCCAGGCTCAGGCTCAGCCCTCCGTTTCCACGCGGTAGCCGCTCATCACGGCCAGGCTCTCGTCCCGTACCGGCCGCGAGGTGTCGCGGTCCGGACGGTACGGCTCCAGTTCGCCGGCCACCGCACCCGAGGAGATCTCGCGCGCCGCCAGCAGACCCAGCAGCGGCGCGAGGGTCACCCCGCTGTGGGTGACGACGGTGTAGAGCCCCGGCGCCTCCGGGTGCGGGCCCACCAGCGGAAGCCCGTCCTCCGGTACGGGGCGCACGCCCACCCGCAGCCCGGCCAGCGAGCCGGTGCGCAGCGCGGGCAGCACCTCGGCGCAGTGCGCCAGCAGATCGGCCCCGGCGGGGACGGCGGTCTCCGCCGACGGGTCCAGCAGCCCGTCCACCGCCCAGGAGATCGCGCACACCCTGCCCCCCGGCGCCGGGCGCAGATCCACCCCCGGGGTGGCCAGGATCGCGCCGAGCGGCCCCTCCGGCAGCGGCACCGACTCGCCCACCAGTCCGGGTATCTGCCGCAGCGGCAGCTCTACACCCGCCATCGCCGCGATCCGCCCGGCATCCGGCCCCGCGCAGTTGACGACGTGATCCGCCTCCCAGGTGCGGCCCCGCGCGACGACCCCCAGCACCCGGCCGCCGCCCGCTCCGGAGGCCCCGCCTTCCCCGCCCTCGCGCAGCAGCCCCGTCACCGGGGTGTCGTAGCGGATCTCGGCGCCGAGTACGGCGGCCCGGTCCAGCAGGGCGCGGGCCAGCGCCGGCGCGTCGTACCAGGCGGCGTCGTCGTGCACGACCAGTTCGTCCGCACGGCAGGAGGCCGGGTCGGCGGCGGGGGCGAGAGTGCGCAGTTCGGCGGGGTCCGCCGTACGGCACGCGTGGCCCCAGCCGGCGAGGCGCTCGGCGCGCTCGCGGATGGTGCGCCGCTCGGCGTCGGTGTGGCCCCACTGCACCAGCGGTGCCGGGTGCCGCCAGGCCTCGTGGCCCTCCAGTTCGCGGTGCAGCACGGAGCTGCGGCGGTTCAGCTCGAAGTAGGAGTACGGGGTCTTCAGGTGTGTGACGTCGATGGAGAAGGTGGCACTGGAGGTGCGCTGGGCGGGGCCCGCGGCGTCGAGCACGGTGACGCTGACACCCGCTTCGGCCAGCCGGTGCGCGGTGGCGGCGCCGATCACTCCGGCGCCGATGACGAGGGCGCGGGGCGCGCGCGCTCCGCACGCGCGGGCTCCGGACACGGCGGCTCCGGACTCGGCAGCTCCGGACCTGGGGTCTCGGGTCATGAGGGTTTCTCGTGCTTCCTGTGGTTCGTGATGAGTACGGGGAGGAGCGGGAGGTTCCGGAAGCGCGGAAGGCATGGCGGGCCCGGGAGAGACGGGGCTTCACCGGGTGGCCTTGCTCAAGGCGTCGCAGAACCCTGCCGCTTCACAGAGCCCTGCCGCTTCACAGGACAGGGCCGCTTCACAGCACCTTGCTCAAGAACGCGCGGGTGCGCTCGTGCCGCGGGTCGCCCAGGACGGCCTCGGGGGTGCCGGACTCGACGACGACCCCGTCGTCCATGAAGACCAGCGAGTCCCCGACCTCGCGGGCGAAGCCCATCTCGTGGGTGACGACGACCATCGTCATGCCGTCCTCGGCGAGCGCGCGCATCACATCCAGGACCTCGCCCACCAGTTCGGGGTCGAGCGCGGAGGTGGGCTCGTCGAAGAGCATCAGCTCGGGCTCCATCGCCAGGGCACGGGCGATGGCCACCCGCTGCTGCTGGCCGCCGGACAGCTGGGAGGGGTAGCTGTCCGCCTTGTCGCCGAGCCCGACCCTGGCGAGCAGCTTCTCGCCGCGCGCCCGCGCCTTCTCCTTGGGCTCCTTCTTGACCTGGACGGGAGCCTCGGTGATGTTCTCCAGCGCGGTCATGTGCGGGAAGAGGTTGAAGCGCTGGAAGACCATGCCGATGCCCTGGCGGCGCTGGGAGACGGCCTTCTCGCTCAGCTCGTGCAGCTTGCCGTCGCGCTCCTCGTAGCCGACGAGCCGGTCGCGTACGTACAGGCGTCCCCGGTCGATGCGCTCCAGGTGGTTGACGCAGCGCAGGAAGGTGGACTTGCCGGAGCCCGAGGGGCCCACCAGGCACATGACCTCGCCGGGATCGACGCTCAGGTCGATGCCCTGGAGCACCTGGACGGCGCCGAAGTTCTTGTGGACGGCCTCGGCCTTGATCACGGATGTCAACGGGTCGCCTCCGTACGGTCGTTCGCGCGTGCCGCGCCCAGTCCGGCGCGCAGCCGCTGGAGCGGGGTGGGCGGCAGCGCGCGGCCGGCGCCGCGTCCGTAGCGCCGCTCCAGGTAGTACTGCCCGACGTTCAGCACCGAGGTCGCCACGAGGTACCAGAAGCAGGCGACGACCAGCAGCGGCACCTGCTGGAAGTTGCGGGAGTAGATGCCCTGGATCGAGGTGAGCAGCTCGGGCACGGCGATGGCGAAGACCAGCGAGGTCGTCTTCAGCATCGAGATGGCCTGGTTGCCGGTGGGCGGGATGATGATGCGCAGCGCCTGCGGCAGCACGATGCGGCGCAGGGTCTGGGCGCGCGACATCCCGAGCGCCGCGGCGGCCTCGTTCTGCCCGTCGTCGACGGAGCTGATGCCGGCGCGGACGATCTCGGCCATGTACGCGGCCTCGTGCAGGCCCAGGCCGAGGACGGCCGCCGCCATCTGGGTGATGAGGGTGTTGGTGTCCGCCTCGATGAACGTCGGGCCCCAGGGGATGCCGAGTCCGACCTTCGGCACGATCGCCGAGAGGAAATACCAGAACAGCAGCTGCACCAGCAGCGGGGTGCCGCGGAAGACCCAGATGTAGCACCAGCTGAGGTTGGCCAGGATCGGATTCGCCGACATCCGCAGTACGGCGAGGAGGACGCCGCCGACGATGCCGATGGTCATGGCCAACGCCGTCAGCAGCAGCGTCGTGCGCAGCCCTTCCATGATCACCGGCGAGAAGAGGAACTCCCCCACCGTGCCCCACCGCATACGGGGATTGGTGATCCAGCCCTCCAGCAGGAAGACCAGCAAGAACAGCAGCGCGAGGGCCGCGATCCGCAGCCCGGGGCGGCGCAGCGGCACGGAGCGCAGGGAGGCCGCGGGGGCCGGTCCGGCCGGGCCCGCCGGAGTGCGGGTGAGCGCGTCGGTCATGCCGCTCCCCCGTTCACCGTGGCGCGCTCCAGGGCGCCGGAGCCGATCTTCCACTGCTTGAGGATCTTCTTGTAGGTGCCGTTGTCGATGAGCTTTTGCAGGGCACCCTGAACGGCTCGTACCACGTTCCGGTCCTCCTTGTTGATCAGGATTCCGTACGGCAGGAAGCGGTACGGCTCCCCCGCGGTGCGGAATCTGCCGTGCGACATCTCCGCCTGGTAGTTGACGGTGGGGGTGCCGCCGACGAAGGCGTCGGCGCGGCCGGTGGACAGGGCCTGGAAGCAGCCGACCGAGTCGGGGAAGACCAGCTTCTCCAGCTTCGGCCGGCCCGCCGCCGCGCACTTGGCGGCCTGCGCGCCCACGTCGTCCACCTGCGAGGTGCCCTGCTCGACGGCGACCTTGCTGCCGCACAGGCTCTTCAGCGAGCGGACGCGGTCGGCCGCCTGTTCGGCGACGAGGATGGAGCTGCTGGTCTTCATGTAGTCGACGAAGGTGACCTGGCCCTGGCGCTCCTTCTTGTCGAGCATCGCCTGGATCGCCACGTCGTAGCGGCGCGACTGGACGCCGCCGATGATGCTGTCGAAGTTCGCCTGCACCATCTTGACCTTCACGCCGAGCACCTGGCCCACCGCGCGGATGAGGTCGGGCTCGGCGCCGATGACGGTCTTGTTGTCGATGTCGAGGAGCGAGAGCGGCGGGTAGTCGTTGCCGACGGCCGAGACGAGGGCGCCCTTGTCGCGGATCTTCCCCGGGAGCAGGGCGCGCAGCTCGGGGTCGGTGCGCTGGTCCGGCACCTTGGACTTGTTGACGGTCGCGGCGCCTCCGCACCCGGTGGCGGTCAGTGTGAGGAGCCCCGCGAGCGCGAGGGGAAGAGCGGCGGCACGGGCGCGCGTGTGCGGCCTGTGCCTCCAGTGCCTCCAGTGCTTCAGGCGCACGGGGTCTCCTTCCGGAGGTCCTGGTTCCGATGGGGTGGACGCCCAATCTGCGGGACGCCGGGAGCCCAGGCAAGATGAGAGAGAGTGAGCCTTTTCGCACAAGGTGTTAAGTTCCGCTGATGCTGACTCCTCCGCAGTTGCAGGCCGTCCGCGAGGTCGTCGCCACCGGTTCGTTCCGTACGGCGGCCCGTCGGCTGGGCTATACACCTTCGGCGGTCTCCCAGCAGATCGCCGGCATCGAGCGCGCCCTTGGCGTGTCCCTGTTCACGCGGTCACCGCGCAGCGTGCGCCCGACGCCCGCCGGGCTTCAGCTGGCCGGGCGTGCCGAGCGGCTGCTGGCGGACCTGTCGGCGGCGGAGGAGGAGATGCGCGGCTACGCGGCGGCCGAGCGGGGGCGGCTGCGGCTGGGCAGCTTCTGGTCGGCCGGCTACCGCCTGGTGCCCACCGTGCTCACCGGCTTCCTGCGCGACCGGCCCCAGGTGGAGGTCCGCTACGAGGAGGGTGACCCGCAGGTGACCGTGCCCGCCGTGCTGGAGGGGCGGCTGGATCTGGCGGTCGTCTTCGAGTACGGCGTGGTGCCGCAGGAGTGGCCGGAGGGCCTGGAGCACACGCTGGTGCTGGAGGAGCCGCTCTATGTGCTGCTGCCACCGGGCCACCGGCTGGCGGGGCGCGGCCAGATCCGCCTGGCGGACCTGCGCCACGAGCGCTGGATCAGCTACCACGAGGACACCGACGCCTCGCGCTGTCTCCAGCACATCTGCGCCGCCGGAGGCTTCCGCCCCGAGGTGCTGTTCCGTACGAACGACTACAACCTGCCCTATGAGCTGGTCCGCCGGGGGCTGGGCGTCGCGCTCGCTCCGGAGCTGGCGGTCGTCGATCCGCCGGGGGATCCGGCCGCCCACCTCGTCCGCCTCACCGGCCCCGCCCACACCCGCCGTATCTACGCCACCCGCCGCACCACGGACCCCAGCCCGTTCCTCCCCCAGGCCCTCGAACTGCTCCACAGCGCCACCGAGGCCCTTCCCCCTCGGGAGGGGCTGGCGACGGTGGTGTGAGGGGAATCGAAAGGGAGGGCCGGTCGCTCAGGCCGTGATGCCGCGGCCGGTGAAGTCGCTCAGGCCGTGATGTCGCGGCCGGTGAAGCGGGCCCAGGCCGCCGAGGTGAAAAGGGCGGTGTAGAGGGCCTGGAGACCGAGGTTCTTGAGGACCTCGTCCCAGTAGACCGGGTCGCGCAGCAGGTCGGCGAAGCTCAGCCAGTAGTTGGGGAACAGATACGGGTGGACCGCGTGCAGCTGCGGGATGGTGTTGACGATCTGCACGGTGATCAGCAGCCCGACCGTCGCGGCCATGGCGGCGATGCCGCTGTTGGTGAGCGTCGAGATGAACAGGCCCAGCGCGGCGAGCCCGACGAGGCTGACGGCGACCGCGACGGCGATGGCCAGCGCACGCAACAGCCCCTCGCCGAAGGAGACGGTCATGCCGGACAGCAAGGTGACTTCGCCGGTGGGGAAGAGCAGGGCACCGGTGATCAGCGCGGAGACGGCGACGGTGAGGGTGGCGGCCAGGCAGAAGGCCAGGATGGTGGTGAACTTCGCCGCCAGCAGCCGCGTACGCCCCGCCGGGGCGACCAGCAGATAGCGCAGGGTGCCGCCACCGGCCTCGCCGGCGACGGAGTCGCCCGCGATGACGCCGACGGTCATCGGCAAGAAGAACGGGAGCGTGGCGGCCAACGAGGTGAAGACCAGGAACAGGCCGTTGTTGGTGACCTGGGAGATGAACGCGGGGCCGCCCTCCTCCCCGCCGCCGCCGATCGAACCGCCGTCACTGGTCTCGATCCTGACGGCGATGCCGACCAGCACCGGCACGGCGGCCAGCACCGCCAGCAGGGCCAGGGTGCGCCAGCGGCGGAAGGTGATGACCAGCTCGCTGCGGAAGAGCCCCAGCGACCACAGCGGACGGGCCCGCACGGCGCCGCCAGCCGGAACCCGCGCGGCCTCCGCCCCGGCACCCGCTTCCACGCCCGTCTCCGCGTCCGTTTCCACGCCCGTCTCAGCGCCCGTCTCAGCCCGCGACATCGAAGCCCTCCCCGGTGAGCGAGACGAACACGTCCTCCAGCGAGGCACGCGTCATGCCGAACGAACGGACCCGGACACCGGCCGTCACGAGCGCGGTGTTCAGCTCGGCGAGCTCGCCCGGGGGCGGGTCTCCGGTGAGCTGTTCGCCGTCGGTGACCAGGTCGGTCACCCCGTGCTCCTTCAGCACCCTGGCGGCCTCGGCCGGGTCGGGCGTGGTGACGGCCAGCCTGCCTCGGGCCCCGGCCGACATCTCGGCGACGGTGCCCTGGGTGACCAGCCGGCCCCGGTTCATCACGGCGGTGTGGGTGCAGACCTGCTCGATCTCGTCCAGCAGGTGGGAGGAGAGGAAGACGGTGATCCCGTCCCCCGCCAGCTCCCGTACGAGGGCGCGGATCTCCCGCATGCCCTGCGGGTCGAGGCCGTTGGTCGGCTCGTCCAGGACCAGCAGCTCGCGCGGCTGGAGCAGGGCCGCGGCCAGTCCGAGGCGCTGCTTCATGCCGAGCGAGTAGGCCCGCGCCTTCTTGCCCGCCGCCGCGGACAGCCCCACCCGCTCCAGCGCCCGCTCCACCCGGGCCGTACGGGTCCCGGGGTCGGCGGTGGGGTCGGCGGCGTCGTAGCGCAGGAGGTTGTCGCGGCCGGAGAGGAAGCCGTAGAGCGCGGGCCCTTCGATGAGCGCGCCCACCCTCGGCAGGACGCGCCGCACCGCGGCTGGCATGGGCTCGCCCAGTACGTGCGCGCTGCCGCTGGTGGACTCGATGAGGCCGAGCAGCATCCGGATGGTGGTGGTCTTCCCCGAGCCGTTGGGCCCGAGGAAGCCGAAGACGCTGCCGCGCGGGACGGAGAGATCGAGGGTGTCGACGGCGAGCTGTCCGCCGCGGAAGCGCTTGGTGAGTCCCTGGGTCGAGATCACGGCGCTCTCGTCGGTGCGCGCGGCGGCCGGCTCTGCCATGTGCTCCCCTCAATCCCTCTCGTCCTGCTCGGATGGCGTCACTCGGCCCGCGTTATTCGGCGGCGGCGTTCGCGGCCTTGACCAGGCCCTCCTTGGTCACGGCCCCGACGTAGACCTTGCCGTCGTCCGTCATCAGGGCGTTGACGAGGCGGGTGCTGAAGACCCGTCCGGTGCCGAAGTCGCCCTTGACCTCGTCGGTGAAGCTGTCGAGCATCTTCTGCCCGTCGCCCTTGCCGGAGGCGCCGTTCTTGCTGCCGACGCCGCCCGGCAGGCCGGTGTCCAGCTCGGCGACCTTGCCCCAGTCGCTCGCGCCCTTGTTGACGATGTCGAGCCCGGACAGGTCCGGCTTGCCGCCCTTCGCCGCGTCGTCCGCCTTCTCGTGCGGCTTGGCCTCGGTGACCTTGGCCCCCTTCGGGGGCTTGAAGTCGAAGGCCCCGGCGTCGGGCTCGCCGAAGTCGACCTTGGTGTAGGCCACGTCGACGGCGGGCTTGTCGCCGTCCTTCGGGGTGAGCGTGAACTTCAGCGGCACGCCGTTCTTCGCGTCGACGCCTATGCGGACCGACTCGATGGTGGAGTCGGGCGCGTTCTTGGGCTTGAGGACGAGCTGGTAGGCGTCGCGGCCCGCGATCTTCGCGGTGCCGTCGACGCTCACGGACGTGGACTTGCCGACCGCCTTGAGGGCCTGCTTGGCCGCCTTCTGCGGGGTGACCCCGTCGGGCGCCGCCGGTCCGCCCTTGCCGTGCCCGCCCTTGCCGTGCCCGTCCCTGGGCGCCTTGGCGTGCCAGGCGGTGTTGCTGGCGCTGTCGAACGCCCATACGTCCTGGGAGTTGCGGACGACGCTGTACTCGGCGGCGTCCTCGATGACGGAGAGGCGCTGCTTGTCGGGGCCGTCGGCGGCGAAGCGCAGGGTGTGCTCGCCGGAGGCCAGCTCCATGAGCTTCTTGTCGGGCGAGGCGTCCGGCTTGCCCTTGGCGCCGCCCTCGCCGCCCTCGCCGCCCTTGTGCTGGCTCTGCGGCCCGCCGCCGAAGCCGCCGCCGCCCGCGCCGCCCGGCAGGGAGGGCAGGCCGAGGTCGGTGTTGACCTTGATGGTGCCGGACATGTGGTCGACGTTCGACTTGGCCACCTTGGCGACCAGGTCCTCCGCCGTGATCTTCGGAAGGTCGGGATCACCGGAGCTGGCGAGCGCGGGGACCAGCCCGACGGTCGCCGCGGCGATACCCGCGACGGCGGCCGGTACGCCGTACCGCACCGCCTTGCGCCGGGAATTCCTCGGTTGGATCTGTGCCATCTGTCTGTCCTACCTCCGTGATCGGCGGCGGTCTGTAGGTCGCACTCGTCCACCCCTTGCCGCCATTCTCACCCGAATCGGTGCGGGGGTGCATGCCTCCCATGGCATCAAATCCAGCGGCCCTTGGCGTCAGCCGCCGGAGGCAGATCGCCGTACTCCCCCGGGATGACGGCCCTACGCCTGCGGGTTGGCCGGCGCGGAGCGCATCTCAGGGGTGCGGAGCCGCAGTTCAGCCGGACCGCCGGGCACTCGGCCCACCGGACACCCGGACCGCCCGGCACACGGCCCGCCCCCAGAATTCGGCTTCAGCCCACGCGGGACGCGGGTTCAGCCCACGCAGGATTCGGGTTCAGCCCACGCAGGACACGCTTCAGCCCGCGCGGTGCACCACGGACGTGCAGAGCGCCGAGAGCGCGGCCTTCGCGGCGTTGTCGGGAAGCGGGGCCAGCGTCTCGCGGGCCTCGTCGGCGTAGCGGACCGTCGCGCGGCGGGCCTGTTCCAGCGCCGGGTGCGCCCGCAGCCCGGCCAGCGCTTCCGCGAGCCGCGCGTCGTCGCTCAGGTCCCCGCCCAGGAGGGCGGCCAGCTCGCGGTCCTCGGCGGTGCACTCCGGGGAGGCGGCCCGCTCGCGCACGTACAGCACCGGCAGGGTGGGGATGCCCTCGCGCAGGTCGGTGCCGGGGGTCTTGCCCGACTCCCGTTCGTCGCTGGCGATGTCGAGGACGTCGTCGGCGAGCTGGAAGGCGACCCCGACGCGCTCGCAGTACTGGGTCAGCACCGAGACGGTGCGCTCGTCGGCGCCGGACATCATCGCGCCGAAGCGGCCCGCGACGGCGATCAGCGAGCCGGTCTTGCCCGCGATCACGTCGAGGTAGTGGTCGATCGGGTCCTGGCCCTCGGAAGGTCCGGCCGTCTCCAGGATCTGGCCGGTGACGAGGCGTTCGAACGCCTCGGCCTGGATGCGCACGGCCTCCGGGCCGAGGTCGGCCAGTATGTGCGAGGCACGCGCGAAGAGGAAGTCTCCGGTGAGGACGGCGACGGAGTTGTCCCAGTTGGCGTTGGCGCTGGGCACCCCGCGCCGCACGTCGGCCTCGTCCATGACGTCGTCGTGGTAGAGCGTGGCGAGGTGGGTCAGCTCGACCACCACGGCCGAGGGGACGACACCGGGCGCGTGCGGATCGCCGAACTGCGCCCCGAGCATCACCAGCAGCGGCCGGAACCGCTTCCCGCCGGCCCGCACCAGGTGCTGCGCGGCCTCCGTGATGAAGGGGACGTCGCTCTTCGTGGCCTCGATGAGGCCCTCTTCGACGGCCGCCAACCCGGCCTGGACATCTGCTTCAAGAGCCTGGTCCCGCACGCTCAGCCCGAAGGGCCCGACGTCGGTCACGAGGGGTACTCCTGTCTGCGTACGTGGAAGAACGAGTGGAAGGAACGATCAGCGGCGCTCGGATCGTGCGATGTCACGTTCTCTCATTGGCCGAGTGCCACCCAACCGGTTGAGTGCCACCGTCTTCTGGCAGCGTAACCGGTCACACAACGATCACGGTCGGCGCCTGCCCAGCAGACCTCTCTTGGCGCGCCATGCCGGGATATACGGGATATGTTGCAGGTCACCCTTTGGGTGCGGTTTGCGGATGTGCGTCCGGGAGAGCAGAGGCACTCGAATCACCGAACGTGTCAGGAGCAACCCCTGTGTCCCCCAGATCCAGCCGAGAGCCCGACCGGGAACGGGACCCGGACAGCAGCGAGCCTACGGGCAACGGCGATCAGGCGGCGGACGAGCGCGACGAGCGCGATCACCGGTTCCTGGGCCACCCGCTGGGCCTGCTGACCCTCTCGGGGCTGGAGGTCTGGGAGCGCTTCTCCTTCCTGGGCATGCAGGCCATCCTGGTGCTGTTCTTCTCCGCCTCCGAGGCCGACAACGGCCTCGGCATGACGCCCGGCGCCGCCGCCTCGGTCGCCGCCGGCTACAGCACCCTGGTCTATCTGCTGTCGGTGGCCGGCGGCTGGATCGCCGACCGGATGCTGGGCTCGTACCGCTCGGTGCTCTACGGAGGCGTGCTCATCGCCTGCGGCCACTACGCGATGGCCGTACCGGTGGACGCCCTCACCTGGATCGGCCTCGGCCTGATCAGCGCGGGCACCGGCATGCTCAAGCCGAACGTGGCCGCCATGGTCGGCAAGCTCTACAGCGCCACCGACGAGCGCCGCGACGCCGGGTTCTCCCTCTACTACATGAGCATCAACGTGGGCGCCTTCTTCGGTCCCATCGTCACCGGGCTGCTCGGCGAGGACATCGACTGGCACTGGGGCTTCTCGGCGGCGGCCGTCGGCATGACCCTCGGCCTCATCCAGTACGTCGCCGGGCGCCGCCGGCTGGCCGGGCGCAAGGAGAGCGCCGAGTTCGCGCTGCCCCCGGCCGCCATGCGGCGCGCGACATGGCTGATCGTGGCCGGCGTCCTGGTGTGCGCGGCGCTGTGCGTGGCGCTGTCCCTGGCGGGCGCGCTGACGCTCTCGGGCTTCGTGGACGCGCTCACCTACGCGTCGATGGCCGCGCCCCTCGTCTACTTCACGGTGATCTGGCGCAGCCCCCGGGTCAGCGCCGCCGAGCGCGGCAGGCTGCGGCCGTTCCTGGTGCTGTGGCTGGCCTCGGTCGCGTTCAACTTCGTGCTCTTCCAGTCCTACACCGTGCTCGTCCTGCTCACCGACGCCCATGTGAACACCAGCGTCTTCGGCTACCACGTGCCCTCCAGCTGGATCAGCTCCGCGCTGGGTGCCGTCTCGGTGCTCTCGGCGCCGTTCATCGCGGGCACCTGGCAGCGGATGGGCCCGCGCCAGCCGCACGCCTCCAACAAGCTGGCGCTCGGCGTCCTCCTGGGCGGCCTGGGCTTCTTCGTCCTGGTGCCGCCGCTGCTGGGCGCCTCGGGCGACGGCTGGCGGCTGAGCCTGGTGTGGATCGTGCTGGCCGTGCTGTTCATCGGTGTCGGCGATGTGCTGCTGGAGTCCACGGGGCTGTCCGCGACGAGCAAGCTGGCGCCCGCCGCCTTCAGCAGCCAGGCGCTGGCCCTGTGGTTCCTCTCGCTCGCGCTCGCCACCGGCGTCCAGGCCCAGACCGTGAAGTTCTACGGCGAGATCTCCGACAGCCTCTATTTCACGCTCAACGGCGCCGTCGCCGTCGTGGTCGCGCTGGCCGTCTTCGCCGTCGCGCCCTGGCTGCGCCGCACGATGCACCCCGTCCACTGAGCCCGCCCCCTGGTGTCCGAGGATTTTCTTATGCACATCCGCACAGCTGATCAGTTCCCCCACCAGGTCGTCCGTGAGGACCTGTGGATTCCGCTCCCGGACGGGAAATATCTGTACGCCCGGGTCTGGCGACCCGTGACGGACGAGCCGGTCCCCGTCCTGCTGGAGTACCTCCCCTACCGGCTCAGCGACTGGACGGCCCCGCGCGACGCGCAGCGCCACCCCTGGTACGCGGGCCACGGCTACGCCTCCGTGCGCGTGGATGTGCGCGGCCACGGCAACTCCGAGGGCCTGCCCGGCGACGAGTACGACGAGACGGAGCTGGCCGACGGCGAGGCCGTCATCGCCTGGCTCGCCGACCGGCCCTGGTCCAGCGGCAGGGTCGGCATGTTCGGCATCTCCTGGGGCGGCTTCAACAGCCTCCAGCTCGCGGCCCGCGCCCCCGAGGCGCTCAAGGCGATCGTCACCGTCTGCTCGGCGGACGACCGCTACGACAACGACGTGCACTACATGGGCGGCTCCGTCCTCGCCGTCGACATGCACGCCTGGGCCTCCACGATGCTCGCCTTCGTCTCCCGCCCGCCGGACCCGGCCCAGGTCGGCGAGGGGTGGCGGGAGATGTGGCAGCGCAGGCTGGAGGCCGTCGACCCGTTCATCCACACCTGGCTGGGCCACCAGTCCCGCGACGCGTACTGGCGGCAGGGCAGCGTGTGCGAGGACTACTCCACGGTCAAGGCCGCCGTCCTGGCCGTCGGCGGCTGGCACGACCCCTACCGCGACACGGTCCTGCGGCTCGTGGAGCACCTGCCCCGCGAGAGCGGCGCGCCGGTACGCGGGCTGATCGGCCCCTGGTCGCACCAGTATCCGGACCGCGGCCTGCCGCCGGGACCGGCCATCGGCTTCCTCCAGGAGACCTTGCGCTGGTGGGACAAGTGGCTCAAGCCCGAGGAGAGGACGGCGGCACCGGCCGGCGAGAAGGACGTCATGGACGAGCCGCTGCTGCGCTCGTGGATCAGCGAGTCGCACCCGCCCGCCACCGTCTACCCCCAGCTGGCCGGACGCTGGGTCGGCGACGGGGCCTGGCCCTCGCCCGCCGTCGCCATGACCCCCTACGAGCTGCCCGGCAGCGGCCCCGTACTGGTGCGCTCACCACAGCAGACCGGCGTGGACGCCGGCCGCTTCTTCCCGTTCGGGAACGACTCGGACCTGCCGCCGGACCAGCGCGAGGAGGACGGCCGCTCGGTCTGCTTCGACTCCGGCGCGCTGGAGGGCCGCGTGGAGGTGCTGGGACGGCCCCGGGTGCGGCTGCGCATCACCTCGGACGTGCCGCGCGGACAAGTCGTCGCACGGGTGTGCGACGTGGCGCCGGACGGGTCCTCGACGCTGGTCACCCGGGGCGTCCTCAACCTCGCCGCGCGGCACGGGCGCGACCAGGTCGTCGAGTGGGAGCCCGGTACCACCGAGGACGTCACCTTCGAACTGAACGGCATCGGGCACGCGTTCCCACCCGGCCACCGCATCCGCCTCGCCCTGTCCTCCGCGTACTGGCCCTGGATCTGGCCGCAGCCCGGAAGCGAGGCAGGCTGGGTCCTCGACCCCGGCGCCAGCACCCTGGAGCTGCCCGTACGCGACCCCGCCGCCGACGCGGGAAGCCCGCCGATCCGCTTCGCCGAGCCCGAACAGGCCGAACCCCTCGGCGTCCGCTACCCGGAGCCGGAGAACCAGCGGCCGGAACGCGTCGTCGTCCGCGATGTAGCCGCCGGCGAGTGGCGCCTGGAGGTCGACCCCCGCTACGGCGGCACCCGTGTCTACCCCGACGGCCTCGAATTCACCGAGGACGCGTTGGAGAGCTATGTCGTCCATGAGGGCGACCCCTTGAGCGCCTCGGCCCACTCGGCGTGGGAGATCCGCCTCCGCCGCCCCGACCTGGGCTGGGACGCCCGAGTCACCACCCGCTCCCGTTTGCGGGCTGACGGGGCGGACTTCATCGCCGTGAATGAGGTGCGCTGCGAGGACGGTGACGAGGAGGTGTTCCACCGGGTGTGGGAGCGGCGGATTCCGCGTACTGCGGGCTGAAAATCAGCCCCTCCGGCGTTTGAGGAGCGGGGGTGTGGGGGGGCGGAGCCCCCCACGAAAAAGGGAAGGGGCGAGGCGGGGGAAAAGGAGTCAGCGCCGTCAGGCACCAACAGCGGACCCAATTCGCCGGGAGGCGAACCCCGTGCCGACTACGAACCGCATCAACGGCCCGAACGAAGCCGCCGCGGCCAGCCCGGTGAAGTACAGCCCCGGCACGGACGAGGCGAACCCCGCCCCCAAGAGCGGCGCACCCCCCGACCGCACCAGCGCCGCCCGCAGCGCGGGGCCGAGGAAGCCGAGCGTGCCCAGATCCGCCCGGTATCCGGTGGCGGCGATCACATGGTCGCCCTCGACGGGCCCGCCGCCGCCCCCCAGTTCCAGCTCGACCCGCCCGTCGTCCCGCACACGGACCCCCGTCGGCGGACGGCCCTGGGTCACCCCGACCCGTCCGGTGAAGCGCTCCCGCAGCCACCAGGCGCCGAGCGGTCCCAGGACGCGGCGTACCAGTTCGTGGCGTACGGGCTCGGGCAGGTGCCGGAAGCCGCCCGCGCCGTGGGTGAGCCCGTACAGCGACCAGGCCCGCCCGAAGGGCGACTCGGGGCGGAGGCGGGGCTGGTGGTCGGGCGGTGCGCCGAAGCCGACGGCCCGCCGCCCGCGCGCGACCACCCGCACCGAGGCGGCCCCGGCCTCCGCCGCGAGCACGGCGGTCTCCAGCGCCGACTGGCCAGCGCCGACGACCAGCAGGTCGCGGCCCGCGAACCGGCCCAGGTCGCGGTGGTGGGAGCTGTGCGAGACGGGTCCGGCGGGCGAGGGCCCGTCGGGCACGGCGGCGGCCAGCTCGCGCGGCACGTACGCGGCGCCGCTCAGCCCGGTCGCGACCACCACGGCACGCGCGGCGCACACCTCGCCGCCGTCGAGCTTGACCTCGAAGCCGCCGGTGGCCCGCCGGTCGACGGCGACGACGCGCTCGGTCTCCAGCCCCGGCACCAGGCGCTGCTGGAACCACTGGCCGTAGCGGGCGAACGTCTCCACCGGCACCAGGTCCCAGTCGGACTCGTAGCGCCGCTCGCCCGCCGCGCGGCAGTAGTCGATGAGGGTGTGGCCCGGCTGTGGCGCGTCGATGTCCGAGGCCGCCGGGGTCGACTTGAGCAGCATTCCCGCCGGCATCTGCTCCCGCCACCCGGCCATCGGTTCCCCGAAGACCCGTACCCGCGCCCCGCGTGCGCGCAGATGTGCCGCGGCCGACAGCCCGTAGGGCCCCGCTCCGATCACCACGACGGCTTCCTCGTGGCGACGTACCCGGCCGGGTACCCGGCCGGGTACGCCCCCGGATACGCGGCGGTGTCCACTCATCCTCACCTGGTGTCTCCTTTGCGTCGGACGACTGACGAACTCCCGCGCGGGCCCCACAGCTGCCACAGGTGGCGGGCTCCCGGGCGGGCGAGCCGGACCAGCAGCACGGCGGCGGGCAGCGGGTCGTCCGCCGCCGCCCAGGCCAGCTCGGTGCCCTGCGCGCGGGTGTGCGACGGCGCGTGGGGCGTGCGGTAGCCGCGCCCGCGCCCGTACAGATAGGCGAGCCGCGCCGCCGGGTCGATGTGCTCCACGAGATAGCGGCGGCCCTCGCGCTGGACGCCCCCGGGCACGGCCCGCCCGGTCAGGTCCAGGTGCAGGGCGCGTACGACGTCCACGCCCGACTCGCTCTCGAACATCCGGAACTGGGCGCCCGTACGCGGGTTGAAGTCCAGCAGCTTGTAGCGGCCGTCGCGGCGGTCGAAGCGCCAGTCGAGGTCGAGGACCCCGGTGAAGCCGAGCCGCTTGACGAACCCGGCGGTCAGCTCGGCCAGTTCGGGGTTGGCCACGGTGCGGGCGGACGCCGTCATGCCCGCGTGCGGCGGCCACGAGCGGACCTTCACGCCGGTGAACAGCGCACGCGGCTCGCTCTCCGGGCTGAAGTAGCCGTGCACGATCCAGTCCTCCGCCTCCTCCAGCGGCAGGTACTCCTGGAGGAGCACACCGGGACTGTCCCCCCAACCACGGGCCATGGCCAGCAGTTCCCGCGCGGAGGAGACACGGGTGGTGCCGCCCACGGCGGGCCGGGCGCGGCGTACGAACGCCTCGCGGTTCTTGGCCACCATGGGAAAGCGGGCCCGCGCCGCGAACCACTCCACCTCGGCGTAGGTGCGCGGGGACACGCTGACGGGCGTGGCGATCCCGTGCTCCGTGCACAGCTCGTGCAGGCCCTGCTTGCTCGCCAGCCGCCGGGGCAGCTTGGGGGGCACCGGCGGGAAGAGGAAGTGGGCGCTCAGCTCGCGCTGGTGCTCGGCGATCAGGACCGCGGCTTCCTCGTCGGTCGGTATCAGCACAGCCGGGCCGCCCAGCCGCCGCGCCGTGGCCAGCAGCCCGGCCAGCAGCCGTTCGGCGGGCTCCCTGCCGGTGGTCGGCCACACGAACGCCTCCCGCAGATAGCGGGAGCGGGCGGCGGGGGTCCAGCGGTCCTCGGTGATCGCGTACATCGGCACCCCGAGCCGCCCGAGGCTGCGGATGGCGCCGACGCCGCCGTGGTGCAGCGGATAGTTTCCGATCTTCACGACCAGTCCGGGAACGGACCGGTCGGGCTCGGGGCTCCGGGCCCCTCCGGCGTCCCGTCCGAGCTTGCGCCGTGCGCGCCCTGGACCGCCGTGTGCACGCGTGCTCGCCACTCGTACCCACTCCCCCCAACGGGCACGACCCGTGGCATCACCAGGCAGCCGGACCGTCGAGAACAGCCCGGCACCGCCTGCGCCGCCGCGAAGCCCCCCTCCGCGCCGCCCCCTCCGTGCCCCGGCTCAGCACGCTAGGGCCGGACGTCCCGATCCGCCAGACCATTCGGGGCAATTGAGGCCACATGAGGTCACAGAGGCCATACCTTTGCCCCGCCTTTGCGTGCTTCACCACCGGGGTACGGGCCCATAACCTGACCCGTATGAGTGACACAGCCCTCTTCGGCCCGGACAACCTTCCGTACGGCCTCTTCAGCACACCGGACAGCCCCGGCCACCGCCGACTCGGTGTCCGGTACGGCGACGACGTGCTCGACGCGGGAGCCGCCGCCGTCGCCTTCGGCTCCGCACACGCCGACCTGCTCCAGCAGCCCTCGCTCAACCCCCTGATGGCCGCCGGGCGGAGCGTGTGGCAGTCCGTGCGGGCCGAGCTGCGCTCCTGGCTGACGGACGATGCCCACCGTGAGACGGCGGCCCGCCAGCTGCTGCCCCTGTCCGGGGTGCGGCTCCACCTGCCGTTCGAGGTCGCCGACTACGTCGACTTCTACGCGAGCGAGCACCACGCCACCAACGTCGGCCGCATCTTCCGCCCCGACAGCGACGCGCTCACCCCCAACTGGAAGCACCTGCCGATCGGTTACCACGGCCGCGCGGGCACCGTCGTCGTCTCCGGCACACCCGTCGTACGGCCCCACGGGCAGCGCAAGCCGCCGAACGAGCCGCTGCCGCTCTTCGGGCCCTCGCAGCGGCTGGACATCGAGGCCGAGGTCGGCTTCGTCGTCGGCACCCCCAGCGAGCTGGGCACCCCGGTCGGGCTCGACGGCTTCCGCGACCACGTCTTCGGCGTGACGCTGCTCAACGACTGGTCCGCGCGGGACCTGCAAGCCTGGGAGTACGTGCCGCTAGGCCCCTTCCTCGGCAAGTCCTTCGCCACCTCCGTCTCGCCGTGGATCACCCCGCTGGAGGCCCTGGACGCGGCCCGCGTGGCGCCTCCGCCGCGCGACTTCCCGCTGCTGCCCTACCTCGACGACTCGGCGGAGGGCGTCACCGACGGCGGGATCGACCTGCGGCTGACGGTGCGGCTGAACGGCCATGTGATCGCGGAGCCGCCGTTCTCCACGATGTACTGGACGGCGGCACAGCAGCTCGCCCACCTGACCGTGAACGGGGCCTCGCTGCGCACGGGCGACCTGTACGCGTCGGGCACCGTCAGCGGCCCTGAGCCCAGCCAGTTCGGCTCCCTCCTCGAACTGACGTGGGGCGGGCGCGAACCCCTGGAGCTCCCCGACGGAAAGCGGACGTTCCTCGAAGACGGCGACGAGGTGACCCTCAGCGCCTGGTGCCGGGGCCCGGCGGGCACCCGCCTGGGTCTTGGCGAGGTCAAGGGGCAGGTGCGGCCGGCCGCGGGCGGGTGAGCGCAAGCCGCGGGTGCGTGAACCGCGAGCCGCAGGGGTGTGACTCACGAGTGGAGCAACCTTTTTCGCCCGGGCGGCGACGGAGGTGCGGGTGCGCGCGGACAGTCGCGCGCACCTGTTCACCCCCACAGAAGGAGCACCAGTGACAAGCACACCGAAGCACCGTCGAAGAAGGAGCCTGACGGCGATAGCCGTGGCGGCCTCGGCCGCCGGTGGCACCGGGGGCTACCTCGCGATCGCTTCCCCCGGCGGTGCCGAGGCCGCGGCGGCCCGCGCCGTCGTCGTCGCCACGAACGGCAGCGACGACGGCGCGGGCACCGCGGCCGACCCCTACGCGACGCTGGAGAAGGCGTTCGACATCGCGAAGGCGGGCACCACCATCCAGGTCAAGGGCGGGACGTACTACCCCAGGAAGAGCCTGAAGAGCCAGGAGAACGGCACGGCGCGGGAGCCGATCACGCTGAAGCCGTACGGGACGGACCGGGTGAAGGTCGACGGGTCGAAGCTGCCCGAGGGCCAGTGGATCGTCGGGCTGGGCGGGGACCACTGGCACGTGAGCGACATGCGCTTCCGGAACGGCCCCGCGCACGGCTTCGTCGCCACCTCGTCCACCGGCGGGGTCTTCGAGAACCTCACCACCGAGGGCAACGGCGACTCCGGCTTCACGCTGCGCGGCGAGGGCACCGTGAACAACCTCGTCAAGAACCTCGACTCGTACGGCAACTACGACCCGGCCAACCACGGCCAGAACGCCGACGGTCTCGCCGTGAAGTTCGGTTCGGGCAAGGGCAACAAGGTCACCGGCGCACGGCTGTTCAACAACTCCGACGACGGCGCCGACCTGTGGAAGTTCGGGACCGGTCTGACGATCGAGCACTCCTGGGCCTACGGCAACGGGAAGAACCGCTGGAACGACGGCGCCTTCGAGGGCAACGGCAACGGCTTCAAACTCGGCGGCGACGGCACAGCCGCCGGCCACGTGGTGGACTACAACGCCGCCTGGGACAACCACCAGCACGGCTTCACCGAGAACAGCAACCCCGGCGCGATGCGGCTGAGCCGTAACACCGCCTATGCGAACGCCTCCGCCGGCTTCTACTTCGCCGAGGGCTCGTCCGAGCTGAGCCGGAACCTCGCCGCGGAGAACACGGCCGAGGCGGCCAAGACCGGCGGCTCCACCGTCTCCTCCGGCAACAGCTGGGACGACGGGGTCAC
Source organism: Streptomyces sp. NBC_01775 (assembly GCF_035917675.1). Lineage (NCBI taxonomy): Bacteria > Bacillati > Actinomycetota > Actinomycetes > Kitasatosporales > Streptomycetaceae > Streptomyces > Streptomyces sp. NBC_01775. The sequence goes on from NZ_CP109104.1 coordinate 3,965,401, forward strand.
CACCCCGCCCTTCGCCGGCACCGACCCGGCCTCTGCCACGGGCGCGCGGGGCGCGGGCGGCGCGCTGCCGGTCACGAAGTTCCTGACGGTGGACGCGGCGGCCGAGATCGGCTCGCCCATGAAGTGACGGCTCGAACGCCTCTCTTCGGCTGACGCGCTCTTCTCGTCCCTGTGCCCCGGGTCCCCCCTCGCCGAGGGGACCCGGGGCACAGCGTCAACGGGCTCCGGCCGACCGTGGCGTGGCCGACCCTGGCCTGGTCACCCGATGCCACCGCCGACCGTGCGCTCGTGTCCTTCGGCTGTGGCCGAGACCGTGTACGAGTCGCCCTTCGCGTTCCGCTTTCCCGCCGAGTGGTCGAACTGGCCGGCGAAGACGTGCTTGCCGGGCGGGACGGTCCGTCCCTTCCTGAGCGTCCAGCGGTAGACGAGCGCGCCCTCCTCGTGCTTGACGGAGACGTCGTAGTCCTGGGGAGGGCGGGTACGCCAGGAGCCCGTGGAGGCCAGCTTCCGTGCCTTCTCCGCGATCCGCAGCTCCACCGTCAGCGCGGTGAGCCGCGTCGTGGAGGCGACGGTCACCTCGGTCTGTGACCAGTAGTCGTTGCTCCCCGGGTCGACCGCACCGCGCGAGGTGAGCGGGCCGGCGGCCCGCCCGGTCCCGGCCGGTCCCGCCGAGGTCCGGACCGTCGGAGGGTCCGCGGCACCGTCGCCGCCCTGCGCCCACAGCGCGGTCGTGGCGCCGGTGCCGAGCACCACCACGAGAGCGCCCACGGCGCTCGCCACCCGTGGCCAGGTCCTGGGAGCCCCGGGTCCCCAGCGGAACGGCGCCATGGTGGCGCGCCGGGTCCGCCGCTTGCTGCCGGGCTCCTCGACGGCGCGCGCGATCCGCGCGGCCATCCGCGCGCGGTCCGGCTGATGAGCGTCCGCGGCGGCACGCAGCCGGGCGCGCACCCACTCCCGCTCCTCGGCGTCCTCCGTCGCATTCACCAGGTGTACCGCTCCGCCTTCTCGCCACGCAGTGCCAGTACCGCGTCCACGTTACGCGGCACGCCCTGCTCCTGGGGCTTCAGCAGCCGCTCCAGCTCGGCCATCCCGCGCGACGCCTGGCTCTTGACCGTACCCGTCGAGATGCCGAGGGCGCGGGCCGTGTCCCGCTCCGACAGATCGAACGCGTGCCGCAGGACCACACAGGCACGCCTGCGGAACGGCAGCCGCCCGAGCGCCTCTCGTACGTCCAGTACGGCGGGGACGTCAGTGCCCTCGCTGGGCTCCGCGTGCCGCGACCAGAACAGGGCGATCCTGCGCCGCTCGCGGGTACGGCTGCGGATGTGGGAGCGCGCGAGGTTGGCGACGACGCCACGGGCATACGCCGCGGGGCGGTCGGCCCCGCGCACCCGGTCCCACTTGTGCCAGATCGCGACGAAGGCGTCCGACGCGAGGTCATCGGCCTCATCGGCCTCGCCGAGCAAGAGGTGGGCCAGGCGGGCGAGTTCGGCGTGATGCTGCTCGAAGAAGGCGTGGAACTCGTCCGTTGAGGAACGCACGCTACCCCTCGGTGTTCGAAATCCCGGTCGTCTGTCGTCATTCCGTACCCCCGTGCGAGCGGTGAGGCTACCAAAGAGCCCGCGCGGCGATCCCCGCCGCGCGTGACAACCGCCAGACGACGGTGGCGTGTTCGCGTCGGCACTGGCGAAACCGGCTCGGAGACCGGCCCCGACGGTGGCGTCCCCTGCTGTCCGACCGCGACCTCTCGCCACCGGCAGCGCCGCCCGCCCTCGCCCACCTCACCCTGGACGGACTGCCGCACCTCACCGACGTGACGGACCTCTCCCGGCTCACCGGGCTGACGGGGGGCTCCGCCCACCGGGGCACCGACACCCCAACCTTGCTATTTTGGCGCGGACTTGACGGGTGACGGAAGGGCACGGGGTGGGGCCCGAAGCACGAGGAGCCGCTGCCGCCACGGCGGCAGCGACTGCCGCGCGTGCGCTCTTACGGCGGCTTACGGTAGGAGCCCTCGCCGTAACGCTTCTGGCCGGGGGCCTGGCCGCCGGGCTGTGGGCGGCGTCAGCCGTCCGTACCGTGCCGGAGGACACCACTCCCCCGGTGCGGACCCAGCCGCCGCCCCCGCCCGACCCGGCGGCGGACAAACGGGCCGCCGAGGACTCCGCGAGGCTGCGCGAACACATCGTCGGCGTACACGAACGCGGCCACGGCCGGGGAACCGTCATCGCCACCGACCTGGCGGGCACCGAGGCGGACGACAGGGCGGCCCAGCAGATCTCCGACGACTACCTCCAGCGCCAGATCCAGCGGTGCCGGAAGGTGAAGGACATCACTCCGGTCACCGTCACCGGCAAACACGGGGACCGGCTCGGCGAGCGCACCCAGCACCTCGTCGTGACGGTGGGCCGGTCCGGGTGCGACCGCTGACCTCCGCCCGCCAGGACGCGGGCTCCGGCTCCTCCTAGGACGCGGGCTCGGGCTCGGGCTCCGGCTCCGGGTCTGGCTCGGGCTCCTGTTCCGGCTCCGGCCCCGACGGCCCCGCGAGCACCTCCAAGATCCCTTCCCCGTAGTTGGCCAGCTTCTTCTCGCCGACGCCCCCGATTCCGCCCAGCTCGCCGAGCGTGCCGGGCCGCTGGGTGGCGATCTCGCGCAGCGTCGCGTCGTGGAAGACGACGTACGCCGGGACGCCCTGCTCCCTGGCCTGCTCGCCGCGCCAGGCGCGCAGCGCCTCGAACAGCGGCTTGGCCTCCTCCGGCAGGTCGGCCGCCGCCGCTGCCGCCTTGCCGCCGCCGCGCCCGGAGCGCTCACCGCGCCCGCCGCCCTCGGCCTTGGCGGGTGCCGTGTCCTTGCGCAGCCGTACCTCCCGCTCGCCGCGCAGCACCTCCGCGCTGGCATCGGTGAGCACCAGCGTGCCGTGCTCGCCCTCGACCTCCAGGAGGCCCTGGGCGAGCAGCTGCCGGACGATGCCGCGCCATTCGGCCTCGCCCAGATCGGCGCCGATACCGAAGACCTTCAGCCCGTCGTGGTCGAACTGGATGACCTTGGCGGTCTTGCGGCCCAGCAGAATGTCCACGATCTGGCCGGCGCCGAACTTCTGGCCGCGCTCCCTCTTGAGCCGTACGACACAGGAGAGCGCCTTTTGGGCGGGCACCGTGCCGTCCCACGTCTCGGGGGGCGTCAGACAGGTGTCGCAGTTCCCGCAGGCGACGTCCGTGGTGCCCGCCGCGGGCTCCTGGTCGAAGTACTCCAGCAGCTGTGCCCTGCGGCAGCGCACCGACTCGCACAGCGACAGCATCGCGTCGAGGTGGGCCCGCGCGCGGCGCTGGAAGGCGGGGTCGCCCTCGCCGCCCTCGATCAGCTTGCGCTGCTGGACGACGTCCTGGAGGCCGTAGGCGAGCCAGGCCGTGGAGGGCTCGCCGTCCCGCCCGGCGCGGCCGGTCTCCTGGTAGTAGCCCTCGACGGATTTGGGCAGGTCGAGGTGGGCGACGAAGCGCACGTCCGGCTTGTCGATGCCCATGCCGAAGGCGATCGTGGCCACCACCACCAGCCCCTCCTCCCGCAGGAAGCGGGACTGGTGCGCCGCGCGCGTGCCCGCGTCCAGGCCCGCGTGGTAGGGCACCGCCTCGATGCCGTTGCGGCACAGGAACTCGGCGGTGCGCTCCACACCGTTGCGCGACAGGCAGTAGACGATCCCCGCGTCGCCCGCGTGCTCCTCCTTCAAGAAGCGCAGCAACTGCTTCTTCGGGTCGCGCTTGGGCACGACGCGGTACTGGATGTTGGGGCGGTCGAAGCTGGCGACGAAGTCGCGGGCGCCGCTCAGGCCGAGGCGCTCGACGATCTCGCGGTGGGTGGCGCGCGTCGCCGTGGCCGTCAGCGCGACACGGGGCACCTCGGGCCAGCGCTCGCCGAGCATCGACAGCGACAGGTAGTCGGGCCGGAAGTCGTGGCCCCACTGGGCGACGCAGTGTGCCTCGTCGATCGCGAAGAGCGACACCTTGCCGCGCTCCAGCAGAGCGGTCGTCGCCTCCAGGCGCAGCCGCTCGGGGGCCAGATACAGCAGGTCCAGCTCACCGGCGAGGAATTCGGCCTCCACCACGCGGCGCTCGTCGAAGTCCAGCGTCGAGTTGATGAACCCGGCGCGCACACCCAGCCCCCGCAGCGCGTCCACCTGGTCCTGCATCAGGGCGATCAGGGGCGAGATCACCACGCCTGTACCTGGTCTGACCAGCGCCGGGATCTGGTAGCAGAGCGACTTGCCGCCGCCGGTCGGCATCAGCACGACCGCGTCGCCACCGCGCGTCACGTGCTCGATGACGGCTTCCTGCTCGCCGCGGAACGCGTCGTAGCCGAACACCTTGCGCAGCACGCGCAGCACGTCCGGCTCCGGCGCCCCGCCGGACTCCTCGGCACTCTCTCGAAGCATGCCGCCACGATATGCGCCACCACCGACAGGCCGCGCCGCTTCCGCCGGACGGCACCGCTTCCGCCGGACGGCACCCCCTCCGCCGGACGACACCCCCTCCGCCGGACGGAAGGCCCTTGGGGCCCGCCGGCCCCTTCGGCGGAAGGGGCACCACCGGCGGAGGGGGCCGCTGCTAGGTTGTCGTGAGCCTGAAGTACAACCGAGGAGGGCAAGTGCGCACGTCAGCACGGATGACGGGGGCGGTGGCCGCGGCAGCGGCGATCGCGCTGATGCTGAGCGGCTGCGGAAGCAGCGACGACGGCAAGGACAAGGGCAAGGACAAGGGCGGCAGCGCCGAGAAGACCGCCGATCCCACTCCCTCGGCGGAGAAGACGGCGGGCGGCAAGGCCGCGCTGCCGGGGGTGTGGGCGACGCAGGCGTCCGGTCAGAAGCTGACCTTGACCGTCGTCGGCGACGCCGTCTCCCTGCTCCGGGACAAGAAGGCGTGCAGCGGCCGGGTCATGAACACCGGCGCGGACAGCGCGCTGGTCCTCAAGTGCCCCGGCGGCACCGGCGAGGACCGCAGCACCGGCAAGGTCGCCAAGCTGGAGGCGAAGACGCTGAAGGTCACCTGGAACGGCGGCGAGACCGACACCTACGCCAAGGTCGCCGAAGCTCCCGCGAAGCTGCCCAAGGACCCCGGACAGCTCAAGGACGTGCCCGGTCTCTCCGACAAGCTCCGCAAGGCCACGGAAGAGCCCGGAAAGGTCCGGGAATACCCCGGCAACTGACCCTGTGCTTCCCCGCACTGGGCAGGGGGGCGCCCCGAAGGGGCGCGGGGAACTGCGCGACCAGCCAAAAGCACCCGCACCCTGCAAAGCACAGCCAGGGGCACCCCCTGCTCAGCACCAGAAAGGCGGACGCTCACGGCTCCCGCGGAGAAAGCAGATGCACCGACTCCTGTTCGCGCGGATCGGTGCGCGCCACCACCACCGTCACCGGCTCCTCACCCGTGACCGGCATGTGCGGCATGTTGGCGGGGACGTAGACCATGTCGCCCGGGTGCAGAGTGTCGTGGTGGTCTAAATCCTCGCCGTGCCATATCTCGTGCTCACCGCTGACGACGTAGATCGCCGACTCGTGGCCCGCGTGCAGATGGGGCTCGCCGCGGGAGTTCGCCGGGATGTGCAGGACGTGCAGACACAGCCCCTTCGCACCCACCGACTCGGCGGAGACCCCCTCGGTGAAGATGCCGCCCTGTTTCCCCTCGTATCCGTCGTTCTCCCGACGGAGGATCACACAACCCATGCTTCGAATTCCTACCGTTTCCGCACACCATTTGCCACCGGTGCATCAAAAGACGCCGCCAGAAGCCCGGTTGGGTCTCCTGGCGGCGTCATGGACAAGCTGGACGTGACGGGCCGTCAGGGTCTGGCCCGGCGGCCCGTCACCGGACGACGGGTCACCGGACGAACACCCCGGCGTGCCCGGCCAGGTCGAGGAAGTACTGCGGCGCCACACCGAGCACGATCGTGACCGCCACACCGATCGCGATGGCCGAGGTCGTCATCACACTCGGCACCGCCACGCTCGGCCCGTCGGCCTGGGGCTCGCTGAAGAACATCAGGACGATGACCCGCAGATAGAAGAACGCCGCGATGGCCGAGGCGATCACACCGACCACGACCAGCACGCCCGCTCCGCTCTCGGCCGCCGCCTTGAACACCGCGAACTTCCCCGCGAAACCAGACGTGAGAGGAATACCCGCGAACGCCAGCAGGAAGACGGCGAACACGGCGGCCAGTAGCGGCGAACGCCGCCCCAGCCCCGCCCACTTGGACAGGTGCGTCGCCTCGCCGCCCGCGTCCCGCACCAGCGTGACCACGGCGAACGCGCCCAGCGTCACGAAGGAGTAGGCCCCCAGGTAGAAGAGCACCGAGGAGATGCCGTCCTCCGAGGTGGCGATGACACCCGCCAGCAGGAACCCGGCGTGGGCGATCGAGGAGTAGGCCAGCAGCCGCTTGATGTCGGTCTGGGTGATCGCCACCACGGCCCCGGCCAGCATGGTCAGGATCGCCACGCCCCACATCACAGGCCGCCAGTCCCAGCGCAGCCCCGGCAGCACCACGTACAGCAGCCGCAGCAGCGCGCCGAAGGCCGCGACCTTGGTGGCGGCGGCCATGAAGCCGGTCACCGGGGTCGGCGCGCCCTGGTACACATCCGGGGTCCACATGTGGAAGGGGACGGCGCCGACCTTGAAGAGCAGGCCCATCACCACCAGCGCGCCGCCGATCAGCAGCAGCGCGTCGTTGCCCATGGTGTCGGCGAGCACCGGATCGGTCGTCGCGTCGGAGCCGGAGATGACCCGGGCGATGCCCGAGTAGTTGACGGTGCCCGCGTAGCCGTACAGCAGCGCGATGCCGAACAGCAGGAACGCCGAGGAGAAGGCGCCCAGCAGGAAGTACTTGACCGCCGCCTCCTGCGACAGCAGCCGCCTGCGCCGCGCCAGCGCGCACAGCAGGTACAGCGGGAGGGAGAAGACCTCCAGCGCGATGAAGAGGGTCAGCAGGTCGTTGGCGGCCGGGAAGAGCAGCATGCCGCCGACGGCGAACATCAGCAGCGGGAAGACCTCGGTGGTCGTCCAGCCCGCCTTCGTCGCCTCCCGCTCGCCCTCACCGCCGGGTACGGAGGCGGGCTGCGCGGCGAAGGAGTCGACCCGCGCGCCGTGGGACGCGGGCTCCAGCCTGCGCTCGGCGAAGGTGAAGACGCCCACGATGCCGACCAGCAAGATGGTGCCCTGCAAGAAGAGCGCCGGGCCGTCGACGGCGAGCGCGCCCATCCCGACGATCTGCGCCTTGCCGCCGCCCGAGCCGCTGGCCGCCAGCCCGACGACCGCGGCGAAGGCGGCGGCCAGGCCCAGCAGCGACAAGAACACCTGCGTCGGATAGCGCGACTTGCGCGGCAGGAACGCCTCGATGACGATGCCGAGCGCCGCGACGCCCAGGACGATCAGCGTCGGCGAGAGCTTGCCGTACTCGATGCTGGGGGCCTGGAGCTTGTCGCCCTCGCCTGCCGCCAGTGTCCACAGGCTGGGGACAGCCGTTTGCACCACGCTCACTCGTGGTCACCTCCGCCGTTCTCCGCAGGCTTGTAGGAGGTCCGGTGGTCGGCGACCCGGTGCTGCGGCTTGGGGTCGGTCTTCCGCACGTCGGACATGGTGTGCTCGACCGCCGGGTTGACGATCTGGGTGAGCGGCTTGGGGAACAGGCCGAGGAAGAGCAGCAGCGCGATCAGCGGCGCCACCACGGCCATCTCCCGCACCTTCAGGTCCGGCATCCGCTCGATCTCCGGCTTGACGACCGGCCCTGTCATGGTGCGCTGGTAGAGCAGCAGCACGTACAGCGCGGCCAGGACGATGCCGGCGGTGGCCACGATGCCCGCGACCGGGTAGCGGCTGAACGTGCCGACCAGGACGAGGAATTCGCTGATGAACGGCGCGAGCCCCGGCAGCGACAGCGTCGCCAGGCCGCCGACGAGGAACGTGCCGGCCAGCACCGGCGCCACCTTCTGCACCCCGCCGTAGTCCGCGATCAGACGCGAACCCCGGCGGGAGATGAGGAAGCCCGCCACCAGCATCAGGGCGGCCGTCGAGATGCCGTGGAAGACCATGTACAGCGTCGCGCCGCCCTGGCCCTGGCTGGTCATCGCGAAGATGCCGAGGACGATGAAGCCGAAGTGCGAGATGGAGGCGTAGGCCACCAGCCGCTTGATGTCCCGCTGGCCGACGGCGAGCAGCGCGCCGTACAGGATGCTGACCAGCGCGAGCGCGAGCACGACCGGGGTGGCCCAGTCGCTGGCGCCGGGGAAGAGGCCGAGGCAGAAGCGGAGCATCGCGAAGGTGCCGACCTTGTCGACGACCGCCGTGATGAGCACCGCGACCGGCGCCGTGGCCTCGCCCATCGCGTTGGGCAGCCAGGTGTGCAGCGGCCACAGCGGCGCCTTGATGGCGAAGGCGAAGAAGAAGCCCAGGAACAGCAGCCGTTCGGTGGTGGCCGACATGGTGAGGTCACCGTCGGCCCGTGCCTCCAGCAGCCGCTGGAGGGAGAAGGTGCCCTCGCCCAGCTGGTCGGCGCTGACGACGTACAGCCCGATGACGGCGGCCAGCATGATCAGCCCGCCGGCCAGGTTGTAGAGGAGGAACTTCACCGCCGCGTAGGAGCGCTGCTTGGCGCCCTCCTCCTCACCGGCGGCGTGCGCCCGGTCCCCGAAGCCGCCGATGAGGAAGTACATCGGGATGAGCATGGCTTCGAAGAAGATGTAGAAGAGGAAGACGTCGGTGGAGGCGAAGGAGATGAGGACCATCGCCTCGACGGCCAGGATCAGCGCGAAGAAGCCCTGCGTGGGCCGCCACCTGCTGGTCGTCTTCTCCCGCCCGGTGGGGTCGGCGTCGTTCCAGCCGGCGCCGATGACGAACGGGATCAGCAGCGCCGTCAGGGCGATCATCACCGCGCCGATGCCGTCGACGCCCAGCTCGTAGCGGACCCCGAAGTCGGGGATCCACGCGCGGGATTCGGTGAGCTGGTAGCGGGAGCCGTCCGGGTCGAAGCGGACCAGCACCACCACCGCGAGGACGAGCGTGGCCAGCGAGACCAGCAGCGCCAGCCACTTGGCGGCGGTCCGCCGGGCCGCCGGGACGGCCGCCGTGGCGACGGCCCCGACGGCGGGCAGCGCCGCCGTGACCGTCAGAAGAGGAAATGACATAACTCAGACCGCCCTCATCAGCAAGGTGGCGGCGATCAGCACCGCCGCGCCGCCGAACATGGAGACCGCGTACGAGCGGGCGAAACCGTTCTGGAGCCGCCGCAGCCGCCCGGACAGCCCGCCGAAGGACGCCGCCGTGCCGTTCACCGCGCCGTCCACGACCTTGTTGTCGACGTAGACGAGGCTGCGGGTGAGGTACTTGCCGCCGTTGACCAGCACGACGTGGTTGAAGTCGTCCTGGAGCAGGTCGCGCCTGGCGGCGCGGGTCAGCAGCGAGCCACGCGGCGCCACCGACGGCACCGTCCGGCGTCCGTACTGCAACCACGCGGCGCCCACCCCGATGACCAGGGCGACGACGGTGGCCCCGGTGACCGTGGACGCGGACAGCGGCGAGTGGCCGTGCTCGAACTGCGTCACCGGCTCCAGCCAGTGCACGAAGGACTCGCCCGCCTTGAAGAGCCCGCCGGCGAAGACCGAGCCGAAGGCGAGGACGATCATCGGGATCGTCATGGTCTTCGGGGACTCGTGCGGGTGTGGCTCATGCCCCTCAGCGTCCGGCTTCCAGCGCTTCTCGCCGAAGAAGGTCAGCAGCATCACCCGCGTCATGTAGTACGCGGTGATCGCCGCGCCCAGCAGGGTGACGGCGCCCAGGATCCAGCCCTGGGTGCCGCCCTTGGCGAAGGCGGCCTCGATGATCTGGTCCTTGGAGAAGAAGCCGGACAGCCCGGGGAAGCCGATGATGGCGAGATATCCGAGGCCGAACGTCACGAAGGTGACCGGCATGTGCTTGCGCAGGCCCCCGTAGTGGCGCATGTTCACCTCGTCGTTCATCCCGTGCATCACGGAACCGGCGCCGAGGAAGAGACCGGCCTTGAAGAAGCCGTGGGTGACCAGGTGCATGATGGCGAACGCGTAGCCGATCGGGCCGAGCCCGGCCGCCAGGATCATGTAGCCGATCTGCGACATCGTCGAGCCCGCCAGGGCCTTCTTGATGTCGTCCTTCGCACAACCGACGATCGCACCGAACAGCAGCGTGACCGCGCCGACGACGACCACCGCGGTCTGCGCGTCCGGCGCCTCGTTGAAGATCGCGCCGGAGCGGGTGATGAGGTAGACGCCGGCGGTCACCATCGTCGCCGCGTGGATCAGGGCCGAGACCGGGGTCGGGCCCTCCATCGCGTCCCCCAGCCAGGACTGGAGCGGCACCTGCGCCGACTTGCCGCAGGCGGCCAGCAGCAGCATCAGCCCGACCGCCGTCAGCTTGCCCTCGCCCGCCTCCGTAGCGCTGGAGAGCACCGGCGCGAAGGCGAAGGACCCGAAGGTGGTGAACATCAGGAAGATGGCGATGGCCAGGCCCGCGTCACCGACGCGGTTGACCAGGAACGCCTTCTTGGCCGCCGTCGCCGCGCTCGGCCTGTCCTGCCAGAACCCGATCAGCAGGTAGGAGGCCAGACCCACGCCCTCCCAGCCGACGTACAGCAGCAGGTAGTTGTCCGCGAGGACGAGCAGCAGCATCGCCGCGAGGAAGAGGTTCAGATAGGCGAAGAAGCGGCGGCGCCTGGGGTCGTGCTCCATGTAGCCGACCGAGTACAGATGGATGAGCGTGCCCACGCCGGTGATCAGCAGGACGAACGTCATCGAGAGCTGGTCGAGCTGGAAGGCGACGTCGGCCTGGAAGCCCTCCACCGGCACCCACGACCACAGGTGCGAGTGCATCGCGCGGTGCTCGCCGCCCTTGCCGAGCATGTCGAGGAAGAGGGCCGCGCCCAGCACGAAGGAGACGGCGGCGAGCAGTGTCGCCAGCCAGTGCCCCGTGCGGTCCAGACGCCGGCCGCCGCACAGCAGCACCGCGGCGCCCAGCACTGGAGCGCCGACGAGCAGTCCGATCAATGACTCCACTGGTTCGTACCCCTTACAGCTTCATGAGGCTGGCGTCGTCGACCGAGGCCGAGTGGCGGGAGCGGTAGAGCATCACGATGATCGCCAGCCCGACCACGACCTCGGCGGCGGCGACGACCATGACGAAGAACGCCATGATCTGGCCGTCGAGATTGCCGTGCATGCGGGAGAAGGCGACCAGGGTCAAGTTGGCCGCGTTGAGCATCAGCTCGATGCACATGAACACCACGATGGCGTTGCGCCGGATGAGGACTCCGGCGGCGCCGATGGTGAACAGCAGTGCTGCCAGATAGACGTAGTTGACGGGGCTCACTTGGCTGCCTCCTCGCGGTCGTCGGCTCCGCCGCGTGCCTCGTCGCTCTCACGGCCGTCCGTGCGCTCCCGCGCTGTGCCCTTTGCGGACTCGGCGGCCTCGGCGGCCCTCTCTCCCGGGTCCTTCGGGCCCGGGTAGGCGCGCTGGCCGTGGTGGTCGGCGGTGCGCTGCTCCAGCGCGGCGAGGCTCGCCATCTGCTCGGCGCTGACCTCGCGGATCTGGCCGCGCTCGCGCAGCGTGTGGCTGACGCTGATCTCGGCGGGGGTGCCGTCGGGCAGCAGCCCCGGACGGTCGACCGCGTTGTGCCGGGCGTAGACGCCGGGCGCGGGCAGCGGTGGCAGCTGCTTGCCGCCGCGCACCCGCTCCTCGGCCTGCTCGCGCTGGGACTTGCTCTTCTCGATGCGCTCGCGGTGGGTCAGCAGCGTGGCACCGACGGCGGCCACGGTCAGCAGCGCGCCGACGACCTCGAAGGCGACCACGTACTTGGTGAACAGCAGCGAGGCCAGCGCGGGGACGTTGCCCTGGGCGTTGGCCGCCTCCAGCCCGTTGAAGCTGGCGATGGGGGTCTGGCCGATGCCTGCGATCAGCAGGATGCCGAGGCCGAGCGCGCATCCGACGGCCAGCCAGCGCTGCCCCTTGATGGTCTCCTTGAGGGAGTCCGCCGCGCTGACACCCACCAGCATCAGCACGAACAAGAACAGCATCATGACCGCGCCGGTGTAGACGACGATCTGGACGACGCCCAGGAAGTAGGCGCCGTTGGCGAGGTAGAACAGCGCCAGGATGATCATGGTCCCGGCCAGACAGAGCGCGCTGTGCACCGCGCGGCGCATCAGCACGGTGCCGAGCCCGCCGATGACGGCGATGGTGCCCAGCACCCAGAACTGGAGGGCCTCACCGGTGGAGGTGGCGGTGGAGGCGGCGAGCGCGTTCATCGGTCGCCCTCCCCGGATCCGGTCTCGGTGCCGCCGGTCATGGCGCCGTGGGCCGCGGCGGTCGAATCCAGACCGGCGCCCGCGGCGGCGGCCGGCTCGTCGGGGCCGAAGGTGTCGGCCGACTCCTGGGGGACGCCGCTGTCCCGGGCCTTCTGCGGCTGCGTACCGGGCGCGGCCTCGCTGACCAGGCCCTGGTAGTAGTCCTTTTCGGTCATGCCAGGGAAGATGGCGTGCGGGGAGTCGACCATGCCCTCCTCCAGGCCCGCGAGCAGCTCCTCCTTGGTGTAGATGAGGGACTGCCGGGAGGAGTCGGCCAGTTCGTACTCGTTGGTCATGGTCAGCGCCCGGGTGGGGCACGCCTCGACGCACAGGCCGCACAGGATGCAGCGCAGGTAGTTGATCTGGTAGACGCGGCCGTAGCGCTCGCCCGGGGAGTAGCGCTCCTCCTCGGTGTTGTCCGCGCCCTCCACGTAGATCGCGTCGGCGGGACAGGCCCAGGCGCACAGTTCGCAGCCGACGCACTTCTCCAGCCCGTCCGGGTGCCGGTTGAGCTGGTGTCGGCCGTGGAAGCGGGGCGCCGTGGCTTTCTTGTACTCGGGGTACTGCTCGGTCAGCCGCTTCTTGAACATGTCCTTGAAGGTCACGCCGAAGCCGGCCAGGGGATTCTCAGGCACCGTCGGGCTCCCTCTCGGTGGTTCCGTCAGTGGTTCCGGCAGCGACCGGCTCGCGGTCGCGGTCGCGATCGGCGCGCGAGGGCCGTCGTGGCACCGGTGGCAGGGTCTGGCCCGGCAGCGGTGGGACGGGGAAGCCGCCGGCCATCGGGTCGAACGGCTCGTCCTTCCCGGCCGCTTCGGCCTCCGCCTCGTCCTCGCCGCCCCGGAAGAAGTCGATGACGAAGGTGATCAGCAGCAGGCCCAGCGCCGTCCCGGCGACCCAGTAGACGACCTCGCTGTAGTCGTAGCCCTCGTTGCGCATGGCGCGGACGGTGGCCACCAGCATCAGCCACACCAGGGCGACCGGGATGAGGATCTTCCAGCCCAGCTTCATGAACTGGTCGTAGCGCACGCGGGGCAGAGTGCCGCGCAGCCAGATGAAGACGAAGATGAGCACGGCGAGCTTGGCGACGAACCAGAGCATCGGCCACCAGCCGTGGTTGGCGCCCTCCCACCAGGTGGAGATCGGCGCCGGGGCCCGCCAGCCGCCCAGGAAGAGAGTGACGGCGAGCGCGGAGACCGTGACCAGGTGGATGTACTCGGTCAGCATGAACATCGCGAACTTGATCGAGCTGTACTCGGTCTGGAAGCCCGCGACCAGGTCGCCTTCGGACTCCGGCATGTCGAACGGCGCGCGGTGCGCCTCGCCGACCATCGACACCAGGTAGATGACGAAGGAGACCGGCAGCAGATAGGCGAACCAGCCGTCCGCCTGCTCCGCGACGATCGTCGAGGTGGACATGGAGCCGGAGTAGAGGAAGACCGCGGCGAAGCTGAGGCCCATCGCGATCTCGTAGCTGATGATCTGGGCCGTCGCGCGGACCCCGCCGAGCAGCGGATACGTCGACCCGGAGGACCAGCCCGCCAGCACCACGCCGTAGGAGGCGATGGAGGCGGTGGCCAGCACGAAGAGGACGGCGACGGGCATGTCCGTCAGCTGCATCGGCGTGCGGTGGCCGAAGATCGAGACCTCGTTGTCCGCGGGCCCGAACGGGATGACCGCGATCGCCATGAAGGCGGGCACGGCACCGATGATCGGGGCCAGCAGATAGACGGCCTTGTCGCTGCCCTTGACGGTGATGTCTTCCTTGAGCATCAGCTTCACGCCGTCGGCGAGCGACTGGAGCATGCCCCAGGGGCCGTGCCGGTTGGGCCCGACGCGCAGCTGCATCCAGCCCACGATCTTCCGCTCGAAGACGATGGACAGCAGCACGGTCAGCATCATGAACGCGAAGCAGAAGACGGCCTTCAGCGCGACCAGCCAGAAGGGGTCCGTGCCGAACATCGACAGGTCCTCGGCGGCGAGGACGCTCCGCTGGGACGGGGCGGCCATGACGAAAGCACTCATGCGGCGCCTCCCTCCTCGGGCTTGTGGTCGTGGGCGGATACGTCGGGAGCCGGGGGCAGGACACGGACGGCGCGTACGGCGAAGGCGGCCGGACCGCCCCAGGGGCCGCTCACGCTTCCACCTCCCCGTTTCCGCCGGAGGTGCTCACGGGGCCGATGCGGACCAGCTCGCCGGGGTTGGCCCCGGTGTCGGCCGCGACGCCGTGGCCCACCGAGTTCAGCGGCAGCCACACGACCCGGTCGGGCATCTCGGTGACCCGCAGCGGCAGCCGTACCTGGCCGCTCGGCCCGGTGACGGCGAGCTCGTCGCCGTCCTTGACCCCGGTCTCGGCGGCCGTCGCGGCGGAGAGCCGGGCCAGGGCCGCGTGCCGGGTCCCGGCCAGCGCCTCGTCGCCCTCCTGGAGCCGGCCCTGGTCGAGCAGCAGCCGGTGCCCGGCGAGCACGGCCTCCCCGGCGGCGGGCTGCGGCACGGCGCGCGCCCCGGACACCGGGGCCGGTGACAAGACGGCCTCCATCTCGTGGACCGTGTGGCCGAGCCGGTCCATCTCGCCGCGCGCCATGCGCACATCGGGCACGCCCAGGTGCACATCGAGGGCGTCCGCGAGCATGGTCAGAACCCGTGCGTCGGGCTGCACATGGCGGCGCGTCATCTGGTCCGGCTTGACGGCGGCCTGGAACATCCGTGCGCGGCCCTCCCAGTTGAGGAAGGTGCCCGACTTCTCCACCACGGCGGAGACGGGGAGGACGACATCGGCCCGGTCGGTGACCTCGCTGGGCCGCAGCTCCAGACTGACGACGAACTCGGCCGCCTCCAGCGCCCGCAGGGCCAGCGCCGGGTCCGGCAGGTCCGCCACGCCGACGCCGCCGACGACCAGCGCCGACAGCTCACCGTCGGCGGCGGCCTGAAGGATCTGCGAGGTGTCACGCCCCGGCTCGGCGGGCAGTTCGGCCACTCCCCACACCCGGGCGACCTCGGCACGGGCCCCCGCGTCGGAGACCGGCCGGGCCCCCGGCAGCAGCGCGCCGAGCGCGCCCGCCTCGATCGCGCCCCGCTCGCCCGCGCGGCGCGGCACCCACGCCAGGGTGGCGCCGGTGGCGGCGGCGGTGCGTACGGCGGCGGTGAGCGCGCCGGGCACGGTGGCCAGCCGCTCGCCGACGAGTATCACCGAGCCCTCGGCCCGCAGCGCCTCGGCCGCCTCGCTCCCCCGCTCCTCCAGCCCGACCCCGCCCGCGAGCGCGTCCAGCCACTCGGTCTCGGTGCCGGGGGCCGCGGGCAGCAGGGTGCCGCCCGCCTTCTCCAGGCCACGGGTGGCGTAGGGGGCGAGCGCGAAGGTGCGCTGCTTGTGGGTGCGCCATGCCTTGCGCAGCCGCAGGAAGACGCCGGGCGCCTCCTCCTCGGTCTCCAGCCCGGCCAGCAGCACGGCGGGCGCCGCCTCCAGCGCGCTGTAGGTCAGGCCTCCCCCGCCCAGGTCCTTGCCCTTCCCGGCGACGTGCGAGATCAGGAAGGCGCTCTCCTCGGCGGAGTGGGCCCGCGCGCGGAAGTCGATGTCGTTGGTGCGCAGCGCGACACGGGCGAACTTGGCGTAGGCGTACGCGTCCTCGACGGTGACCCGGCCGCCGGTCAGCACCCCGGCCCGGCCGCGCGCCCCTTCGAGCCCGCGGGCCGCCGCCTCCAGCGCCTCGGGCCAGCTCGCCGGTGCCAGCTCGCCGTCCTCGCCGCGTACGAGCGGGGTGGTGAGCCGGTCGGGCCGCTGGGCGTAGCGGAAGGCGAAGCGGCCCTTGTCGCAGAGCCACTCCTCGTTGACCTCGGGGTCGTTGGCCGCCAGCCGGCGCATGACCTTGCCGCGCCGGTGGTCGGTGCGGGTGGCGCAGCCGCCGGAGCAGTGCTCGCACACGCTGGGCGAGGAGGTGAGGTCGAAGGGGCGGGAGCGGAACCGGTAGGCGGCCGAGGTGAGCGCGCCGACCGGGCAGATCTGGATGGTGTTGCCGGAGAAGTACGACTCGAAGGGCGTGTCCTCGCCGGTGCCCACCTGCTGGAGGGCGCCCCGCTCCAGCAGCTCGATCATGGGGTCGCCCGCGATCTGGTTGGAGAAGCGGGTGCAGCGCGCGCACAGCACGCACCGCTCGCGGTCGAGCAGCACCTGCTTCGAGATGGCCACGGGCTTCTCGAAGGTGCGCTTCTTGCCCTCGAAGCGGGAGTCGGCGTCGCCGTGGGACATCGCCTGGTTCTGCAAGGGGCACTCGCCGCCCTTGTCGCAGACCGGGCAGTCCAGCGGGTGGTTGATGAGCAGCAGCTCCATCACGCCGCGCTGGGCCTTGCTCGCGGGCTCGGAGGTGAGGTGCGTCTTGACGACCATGCCGTCGGTGCACTGGATGGTGCAGGACGCCATGGGCTTGCGCTGGCCCTCGACCTCGACGATGCACTGCCGGCAGGCGCCGGCGGGGTCGAGAAGCGGGTGGTCGCAAAAGCGCGGGATCTCGATACCGAGCTGTTCGGCGGCGCGGATGACGAGCGTGCCCTTGGGGACGCTGATCTGCGCACCGTCGATGGTCAGCGACACGAGGTCTTCGGGCGGTGGGGTGACCTCCCCTCCTCCGGAGGGCGAGGCGGGGGTGGTGACGGTCATGCGTGCACCTCCGGTGGGGACGCGTTGTTCTGATCGCGAGGTTCTTCCGGAAATCCGGGACAGGCCCGGCGGGGTCCGGGGCGGGCCCGGCAGGGAGCGGCGGTCACGCCGTCACCCCCGCACGCGGGGAACCCGCCGCGTCCGCCCACGCGGTGGACTTCTCGGGGTCGAAGGGGCAGCCGCGGCCCTCGAGGTGCTGCTCGTACTCCTCGCGGAAGTACTGGAGCGAGGAGAAGATCGGGGACGCCGCGCCGTCACCGAGGGCGCAGAAGGACTTGCCGTTTATGTTGTCGGCGATGTCGGCGATCTTCTCCAGGTCGGCGGGGCCGGCCTTGCCCGCTTCGATGTCGCGCATCAGCTGGACGAGCCAGTAGGTGCCTTCGCGGCAGGGGGTGCACTTGCCGCAGGACTCGTGCGCGTAGAACTCGGTCCAGCGGGTGACGGCCCGCACCACGCAGGTGGTCTCGTCGAAGCACTGGAGCGCCTTGGTGCCGAGCATGGAGCCGGCGTTGCCGACGCCCTCGTAGTCGAGGGGGACGTCCAGGTGATCGTCGGTGAGCATCGGGGTGGAGGAGCCGCCGGGGGTCCAGAACTTCAGCCGGTGCCCCGGGCGCATGCCGCCGCTCATGTCGAGGAGCTGGCGCAGGGTGATGCCCAGCGGGGCCTCGTACTGGCCGGGGCTGGCGACGTGGCCGCTGAGCGAGTAGAGCGTGAAGCCGGGCGACTTCTCGCTGCCCATCGAACGGAACCAGTCCTTGCCCTTGTTGACGAGGGCGGGAACCGAGGCGATGGACTCGACGTTGTTCACCACTGTGGGGCAGGCGTACAGGCCGGCGACGGCCGGGAAGGGGGGACGCAGCCTCGGCTGCCCTCGGCGGCCCTCCAGCGAGTCGAGCAGCGCGGTCTCCTCGCCGCAGATGTACGCGCCGGCGCCGGCGTGCACGGTGAGCTCCAGGTCCTTGCCGGGGCCGAGGGCGTCCTTGCCGAGGTAGCCCGCCTCGTACGCCTCGCGCACCGCCTCGTGCAGCCGCCGCAGCACCGGTACGACCTCGCCGCGCAGATAGATGAACGCGTGGCTGGAGCGGATGGCGTGACAGGCGATGACGATGCCCTCGATGAGGGAGTGCGGGTTGGCGAAGAGGAGGGGGATGTCCTTGCAGGTGCCGGGCTCGGACTCGTCGGCGTTGACGACGAGATAGTGCGGCTTGCCGTCGCCCTGCGGGATGAACTGCCACTTCATCCCGGTCGGGAAGCCGGCGCCGCCGCGTCCGCGCAGCCCCGCTTCCTTGACGTAGGCGATGAGGTCGTCGGGGTCCATGGCGAGCGCCTTGCGCAGGCCCTGGTAGCCCTCGTGCCGCCGGTAGCCGGCCAGCGTGTAGGAGTCCGTCTCGTCCCAGTGCGCGGACAGCACGGGGGTGAGGAGCTTCTCGGGGCTCATGTCCGGGGGGCCCGAGTGGGGCTCGTGGTCCGCGTGGTCCTGGGACCTGGTGGTGTCGTCCTGGCCGCCGCCGCCCTGTGCTGCCACGGTCATCACTCCCCCTCCTCGTCGGCCGCCGCACTGCGGGGGGCGACGATGCCTGGTGCGGTCTCGCCCTTGGCCAGCCGCAGGCCCACCAGGGAGGGGGGTCCCGCGCTGCCGGAGGCGGCGTTGGCGTCGGTGCGCTCGTCGGGGAAGCCCGCGAGGATGCGCGCGGTCTTCTTGAACGTGCACAGGGGGGCGCCGCGGGTGGGCTCGACCTCGCGCCCGGCGCGCAGGTCGTCGACGAGCTGCCGCGCGCTGTCGGGCGTCTGGTTGTCGAAGAACTCCCAGTTGACCATCATCACGGGCGCGAAGTCGCAGGCCGCGTTGCACTCGATGTGCTCCAGGGTGACCTTGCCGTCCTCGGTGGTCTCCCCGTCGCCCACGGCCAGGTGCTCGCGCAGCGCGGCGTAGATGGCGTCGCCGCCCATGACAGCGCACAGGGTGTTGGTGCACACCCCGACCTGGTAGTCGCCCGAGGGCTTGCGGCGGTACATGGTGTAGAACGTCGCGACCGCGTTGACCTCGGCCGTGGTCAGGTCGAGCAGCTCGGCGCAGAACCGCTGTCCCGTGCGGGTGACGTGCCCCTCCTCCGACTGCACCAGGTGCAGCATCGGCAGCAGCGCCGACCGGCTGTCGGGGTAGCGGGCGATGATCTCCCGGGCGTCCGCCTCCAGCCGCTTCCGCACCTCGGCGGGGTAGTCGGGCGCGGGCATCTGCGGGATGCCGATCTCCACGGCCTCTGCCGGCTGTCCGCTCATCGGTCAACGCCTCCCATCACGGGGTCGAGGGACGCGACGGCCACGATGACGTCCGCGACCTGGCCGCCCTCGCACATCGCCGCCATGGACTGAAGGTTGGTGAAGGAGGGGTCGCGGAAGTGCACCCGGTAGGGCCGGGTGCCGCCGTCGCTGACGACGTGCACGCCCAGCTCGCCCTTGGGGGACTCGACCGCGGCGTACGTCTGGCCCGCCGGCACCCGGAAGCCCTCGGTCACCAGCTTGAAGTGGTGGATCAGGGCCTCCATGGAGGTGCCCATGATGTTCTTGATGTGATCGAGGCTGTTGCCGAGCCCGTCGGGGCCGAGCGCGAGCTGCGCGGGCCAGGCGATCTTCTTGTCGCCGACCATGACGGGGCCGGGCTCCAGCCGGTCGACGCACTGCTCGATGACGCGCAGCGACTGGCGCATCTCCTCCAGGCGCAGCAGGAAGCGGCCGTAGGAGTCGCAGGTGTCGACGGTGGGGACCTCGAAGTCGTAGGTCTCGTATCCGCAGTAGGGCTGCGACTTGCGCAGGTCGTGCGGGAGTCCCGCCGAGCGCAGGATCGGCCCGGTGGCGCCCAGCGCCATGCAGCCGGCCAGGTCGAGGTAGCCGATGTCCTTCAGACGGGCCTTGAAGACGGGGTTGCCGGTGCACAGCGCGTCGTACTCGGGCAAGTTCTTGCGCATCTTCTTGATGAACTCGCGCAGCGCGTCGACGGCGCCGGGCGGCAGATCCTGCGAGAGGCCGCCTGGGCGGATGTAGGCGGAGTTCATCCGCAGCCCGGTGATCAGCTCGAAGAGGTCCAGGACCAGTTCGCGGTCCCGGAAGCCGAAGATCATCACCGTGGTGGCGCCCAGCTCCATGCCGCCGGTGGCGATGGCCACCAGGTGCGAGGAGAGCCGGTTCAGCTCCATCATCAGGACGCGGATGACGTTGGCGCGGTCGGGGATGTCGTCCTCGATGCCCAGCAGCCGCTCGACTCCCATGCAGTACGCCGCCTCGTTGAAGAACGGCGTCAGGTAGTCCATGCGCGTCACGAAGGTGGTGCCCTGGGTCCAGGTGCGGTACTCCAGGTTCTTCTCGATGCCGGTGTGCAGATAGCCGATGCCGCAGCGGGCCTCGGTGACCGTCTCCCCGTCGATCTCCAGGATGAGCCGCAGCACGCCGTGCGTGGAGGGGTGCTGGGGGCCCATGTTGACGATGATCCGCTCGTCGTCGCTCTTGGCGGCGTGCGCGGCCATCTCGTCCCAGTCCCCGCCGGTCACGTCGTAGACGGTGCCTTCGGTGGTCTCCCGGATACCGGCGGGTGCGTGAGTGGTGCTCATCAGGTGTACGACCTCCGCTGGTCAGGAGCGGGAATCTGGGCGCCCTTGTACTCGACGGGGATGCCTCCGAGCGGGTAGTCCTTGCGCTGCGGGAAGCCCTGCCAGTCGTCGGGCATCATGATCCGCGTCAGGGCCGGATGCCCGTCGAAGATCAGTCCGTAGAAGTCGTACGTCTCGCGCTCGTGCCAGTCGTTGGTCGGGTAGACGTCGACGATCGAGGGGACGTGCGGGTCCGCGTCGGGGGCGCTGACCTCCAGCCGGATCAGCCGGTTGTGGGTGATCGAGCGCAGGTGGTAGACGGCGTGCAGCTCGCGGCCCTTGTCGTCGGGGAAGTGGACGCCGCTGACACCGGTACACAGCTCGAAGCGGAGCGCCG
This sequence comes from Streptomyces sp. NBC_01775, assembly GCF_035917675.1. NCBI lineage: Bacteria > Bacillati > Actinomycetota > Actinomycetes > Kitasatosporales > Streptomycetaceae > Streptomyces > Streptomyces sp. NBC_01775. The sequence goes on from NZ_CP109104.1 coordinate 3,986,382, forward strand.
GGTCGTCGCGCAGGGTGCGGGCGACGCGGGGCAGGTGCTCGCGGGCGATGTGGAAGGTCAGCTCGTCGCGGTCCACGACGGTCTTCTCGATGGCGTTCTCGGGGAGCAGGCCCTGCTCCTCCAGGGCGCCCTCCAGCTCGTCGGCGACCTCGTCGAACCAGGAGCCGTAGGGCCGGTTGCTGGCGCCGGGCAGCCGTACGGTGCGCAGCAGCCCGCCGTAGCCGGAGGTGTCGCCGCCGTTGTTGGCGCCGAACATGCCGCGGCGCACGCCGATGACCTCACCGGGCTCCCCCGGCTGGACCGGCACGGAGCCGTTGCCGTTCACATGGTCGTCCGTCACCGCAGCAGCCCCTTCATCTCGATCGTCGGCAGGGCCTTCTTCGCCGCTTCCTCTGCCGCGCGGGCCGCTTCCTTCTGGTTGACGCCGAGCTTGGAGTGCAGGATCTGCTCGTGCAGCTTGAGAATGGCGTCCAGCAGCATTTCGGGGCGCGGGGGGCAGCCGGGCAGATAGATGTCGACCGGCACGACGTGGTCGACGCCCTGCACGATCGCGTAGTTGTTGAACATGCCGCCCGAGGAGGCGCAGACACCCATGGAGATGACCCACTTGGGGTTGGGCATCTGGTCGTAGACCTGCCGCAGCACCGGTGCCATCTTCTGGCTGACCCGGCCTGCCACGATCATCAGGTCCGCCTGGCGGGGTGAGCCGCGGAAGACCTCCATGCCGAAGCGGGCGAGGTCGTAGCGGCCGGCGCCCGTCGTCATCATTTCGATGGCGCAGCAGGCGAGCCCGAAGGTCGCCGGGAATATCGACGACTTGCGCGCCGCCCCGGCCATCTTCTCCACGGTGCTCAGCAGAAAGCCGCTCGGCAGTTTCTCTTCAAGTCCCATTGCTTATCCTGCCCCTAGTCCCATTCCAGGCCGCCGCGCCGCCAGTCGTAGGCGTACGCGATACCGATGAGGGCGACGAAGACCAGCATTTCGACGAGCCCGAACATCCCGAGTGAGTCGAAATGCACGGCCCACGGGTAGAGGAAGACGATTTCGATGTCGAAGATGATGAAGAGCATCGCCGTCAGGTAGTACTTCACCGGGAAGCGCCCGCCGCCGGCGGGCTGCGGCGTGGGCTCGATGCCGCACTCGTACGCCTCCAGCTTGGCCCGGTTGTAGCGCTTGGGGCCGACGACCGAGGCCACGACCACGGAGAAGACCGTGAACCCCGCCGCGATGGCTCCCAGTACGAGGATTGGTGTGTAGACGTTCACCGCTCCCGTCTCCTTCCAGGCGTCGACTCTGACTGCCGGCAGACCGCTGGGCCGTTGCGTACCCCCACGAAGATCGCTCCTATGTGAGGCAGTTCACAAGCCCTGTTCGCAGGCATCTTAAGCCCGCCCCTCTGTGATCTGCGACACGAGGTGCGACAACTGCTTTGTGATCTCCACCACCTGACGGCGAATCATCCCGTCGGATGAGCGATGATCTTCATACGCAAAGCCCATGGATGATCACCCGAGGTGACGCCGAGCCGGTGCTCACACCCCCTACAAGCGGGTCGCCGTACCAGGCACGTGCCTGCAACGGCAAATTCGCGCTGGACTCATTTGCCTGCTATGCGTGAACCACTGGCGCTCGTGCGGTCGTGAAGCCCGGCACAAGCGAGGAGACCCGCGCGCGACCCCGGCGAGTCCTCCCCGTGACAAAGGGAAATGAGAGATACGGACCCAACGTCCCATTTGCACGAAGAGTTGACTGCCGCCCCTGACGCGAGGCCGGAAGAGAATGTGACCTGCGCCACGCCGACGTCCGACGATCATCGCCTTCTTTGCGCGTCGATTCCGGCCGTGATATTGCCGTAACAGAAACTCCGGCATTGCGGACAACTGCGTGGTCACGGCCCCGTAGTTGGGCAATGATCACGATCGCCCGGTGCCTCTGAGGGGTCTCCCGGAGAGGCCAACTGGCGGCATGCACGACGACTGTGGCGCATCGCACGATTGTTGAGCGGAGGGTTCGGCGCCTGCTAGGCATGCCCTCATGTCCCCGAAAGCTCAGATACCCAGCCACCGGAAGCCCCGCTCCAGCAAGATGAATACGGCGCTGCGTGCGGGTGTGACGGGCGGCGTCATGGGCACCATCGCCATCACCGCAGCGGCGGCACCGGCCCTCGCGGCCGACAAGAGCGCACCGGCCCAGACCCAGGAGCTGCCCAAGCTCTCCGGCGACCTGGCCGGCTCCACCACGCGCGCGGCCGAGTCCCTCCAGACGTCCGCGCAGCAGTACGAGCTCCAGGACGCTCAGGACGCCGCCGCCGCCACGGCCAAGAAGCAGGCCAAGGAGAACAAGGAGAAGGCGGAGGCCAAGGCCCGCGCCGAGGCCAAGCGCAAGGCGGAAGCCGCCAGCAAGGCCCGCGCCGCCGCGCAGAAGTCCTCCGCCCCGGCCTCCCGCTCCACCGAGCGCGCCGCGCTCAACACCCCCTCCGCTCCCAAGGGCGGCAATGTCGCGACCGTGCTCAGCTTCCTGCGGGCGCAGGTGGGCAAGTCCTACGTCATGGGCGCCACCGGCCCCTCCGCCTACGACTGCTCCGGCCTGACCGGTGCCGCCTTCAAGCAGGTCGGCATCGACCTGCCGCGCACCTCGCAGCCGCAGTCCACGTCAGGCACCCCCGTCTCCCTCAGCAACCTCAAGCCCGGTGACCTCCTCTACTGGGGCAGCGCGGGAAGCGCCTACCACGTGGGCGTCTACGTCGGCGGCGGCAAGTTCATCGGCGCCCAGAACTCCTCCACCGGCGTCGTCGAGCGCCCCCTGAGCTACGACCAGCCCACCGGCGCGGTCCGCGTCCTCTGACGCACGCTCACCACGCACCGGCCAAGGGCCCCACCGCACGACGGAGCGGTGGGGCCCTTGGCGTGCCCGCGGCGGCCCCTACGGGCCCTCGCTCGGCGCCACCGTCCACGAGAAGGCGTGTGCGGCGCCGTCCGGCCGTCCCAGGCCCGTCGGCGCCCCCCGGCTCGTCGAGCGCCGTCGCACGCCTCTCCGGGCCACCCAGCGGCGCCACGGGAGCCGGCGGGTCTCGGGGCGGTGCGTGAGACCCGGGGCGCCTCGTGAAACGCGGCGGTTCGTGAAACCCCGGGGCGGCTCGTGAAGCGGTTCTCAGGGGAGCTTCAGGTCCCCGCAGTCGTGGCGCTCCGCCGACTGCCGGGCGAACGCGGAAAGAGCATCGGCCCGGAAGGCGGGCGAGTCCCGCTTCACCGGCACCTTGCCCGTACCCGTCCTCGTGTCGTTGTCCGTGATGCCGCGGAGAAGGAAGAGGGCCCGTGTGCCGGCGCCCGGACAGGACGCGGTCGCCCACACGAGCGAGCCGTCCTTCTCCCGCCCCCGCTCGCCGCTCACGCGCTGGGCGAACCTCTTGGTGAGGTCCTTCGCATACGGGCCGAAGTGCGCGGACATCCAGTATCCGGGCAGCTGAGGGTCCTTGGACGTGGTGAGGACGCAGTCCTCGACGGGCGCCGAAGCGCTCGCCCGCGGCGCCCACACGTGGCTCAGGCCGAGGCGCCCGGCGCGCGGTGCCAGCGGGCGCAGGCCGGCACACGTGCCCGGGGCCCGGGAGATGCCGGCCGGATCGTTCCGGGGGCTGCCGGCCAGCCCGGCGAGCGAACCCTTTCCGGTGTACTCGCAGCCGGCCTTGTCCGCGGCCCTCTTGGCGGACGCGACCGCGGCGGCGGCGAACTGCTTCCGTCCGGCGGAGGAGAGCCCGGCATTCGCCGAGGCTCCCCGGTTCGAGACGGCGTCGACCGTCAGGCTCTCGTCCTTCTTGTTGTCGCACTTCAGCCAGAGGCTGACGCTGGTCCGGCCCGGATCGCCCATCAGCACACCCGGCCAGGAGCCGAGCGGGGAGAGGGGGGCGCTGTAGGCGGACAGACCGGTGCGGTCGAGGAACGCCGTGGTCGTCTCGTCCCGCGATCCCCAGCGTGCCTGGAGGCTCAGACCGCGGTCCCCGTCCCGGGACCTGGCCTCGCAGGACGCCGGCAGGCCCTCCGGGCCGGTGTCCCGCGCCCCCACGTCCTCGCTGCCGAGCGCGGTACGAGCGGGGCTCAGGCGCCCGAGCCGCTCACGCCCGGGGGGCGACCTTCGCCAGGCCGTTGATGATGCGGTCCATGGCGTCGCCGCCGGTGGGTTCCGTGAGGTTGGCGAGCATTTTGAGGGTGAAGCGCATCAGCAGCGGGTGGGAGAGGCCGCGCTCGGCGGCGAGCTTCATCACCTTGGGGTTGCCGATGAGCTTCACGAAGGCCCGGCCCATCGTGTAGTAGCCGCCGTAGGTGTCCTTGAGGACCTTCGGGTAGCGGCGCAGGGCGAGTTCGCGCTGGGTGGGGGTGGCGCGGGCGTGTGCCTGGACGATGGTCTCGGCGGCGATGACGCCGGACTCCATCGCGTAGGCGATGCCCTCGCCGTTGAACGGGTTGACCAGGCCGCCCGCGTCGCCCACCAGCATCAGGCCGCGGGTGTAGTGCGGCTGCCGGTTGAAGGCCATGGGCAGCGCCGCCCCACGGATGGGGGAGGTCATGTTCTCGGGGGTGTAGCCCCACTCCTCGGGCATGGAGGCGCACCACGCCTTGAGGATCTCGCGCCAGTCCAGCTCCTTGAACGAGGAGGAGGTGTTGAGCACTCCCAGCCCGACGTTGGAGGTGCCGTCGCCCATGCCGAAGATCCAGCCGTACCCGGGCAGCAGCCGGTCCTGGGCGCCGCGCCGGTCCCACAGCTCCAGCCAGGACTCCAGGTAGTCGTCCTCGTGCCGGGGCGAGGTGAAGTAGGTGCGCACGGCCACGCCCATGGGACGGTCCTCGCGGCGGTGCAGGCCCATCTTCACCGACAGCCGGGTGGAGTTGCCGTCGGCGGCGACCACCACGGGGGCGTGGAAGGTGACCGGGGTCTTCTCCTCGCCGAGCTTGGCGTGCACGCCGGTTACGTGACCCGTTCGCTCGTCGAGCACCGGCTCGGAGACGTTGCACCGCTCATACAGCCGTGCCCCGGCCTTCTGGGCCTGGTGGGCGAGCTGTTCGTCGAAGTCGTCGCGCTTGCGCACCAGGCCGTAGTCCGGGTAGCTGGCCAGCTCGGGCCAGTCGAGCTGGAGACGCTGGCCGCCGCCGATGATGCGCAGGCCCTTGTTGCGCAGCCAGCCCGCCTCCTCGGAGATGTCGATGCCCATCGCGACGAGCTGCTTGGTGGCGCGCGGGGTGAGGCCGTCGCCGCACACCTTCTCGCGGGGGAAGGCCGTCTTCTCCAGCAGCAGGACGTCCAGGCCGCTGCGGGCGAGGTGGTACGCGGTCGTGGACCCGCCGGGGCCCGCACCGACGACGATCACATCGGCGGTCCGCTCGGAGGCTGGCTGCGAGTGGAGATCGGCCACGAGGACTCCCGCGTCACTTGCTGGGTTGAGGCTGACCCCGGCAGTCTATGCGCGCATTCCTGGGCACCTGGCGCTGGGTCGCGGGGTGCGCCTGGCTGTGCGGCGCTTTGTGGCTGGCGCTGCTGGGTTGGGGGTGCCACTTGGTGTGCGTTGCAGGGCGCGGGTGCTTGGTGGCCGGCGCTGGGCCGGGGGTGCGCCTGGCCGCGCGTTGCAGGGTGCGGGTGCTCGGTGGCTGAGCGCGCCGTTCCCCGTGCCCCTTCGGGGCGCCCCCGAGCCTCAGTCGGTGACGTCCTACTCGTTCCAGGTGTCGAGGGCCGTCTCGAAGACCGGGTCCTCGGCCGGCTCCTCGCCCGCGAAGACGCGGCGTTCCGAATAGATGCTGTATTCGGTTCCGTCTTCGGCGACGTACGCCTGGTCGGAAGCGTGGATGGTGTTTCCGGAATCGTCGGACGTGTAGGTGAATTCCCAGCGCGCGCCCGGCCGTCCCCGGAAAGTGTTCTTCCGCATTTCCAGGCGCTCGTAGTCGTCCCGCTTCTTGGCGCCTTTCTCCAGGGTGCGGAAATTGGCGTACGAGGACTGCCCGGCATTCTCGATGATGCCGATGCGCAGGTATTCGCCGCCGGTGGGTGCCGCGTAGTCGATCTGGGTGCCGCTCGGCTCGCGCCGCCAGCCCTCCATCACCCCGACGCTGAAGCCCTTGGGGTCCTCGACCATGCGGAAACCGTCGGGCAGGTCGGTACGCCCGGGGCTCTCGGCAGAGCCGCCGGAGCCGCCCTGGGCGCCTTCGGAGACGTTGGGGGCGGGCCCGCTGGGAGTCGAGGGCGTGGCCGTGGGGTCGGCGGAGGCGGACGAGTCGTCGGCGGGCTTCTTCTCCTTGACCGTGCCCTCGGCGTTCTTGGCGCTCGGCTTGGTGTCGTCCTTGTCGTCCCCCGCCAGGTAGAAGGCGCCGCCGGTCGCGGCCCCGCCGACGAGGAAGGCGGCCATGACGAGCCCGGCCCATTTGACGCCGGGGCCGCGCGAGGGGGGCGGCACAGCGCCGCCCGGCCCGCCCGTCGCGCCCGTTCCGCCGCTCAGGTTGACGGTCCCGGAGTCGAAGGCGGGCGCTTCGGCCGCCGGATGTGCCTGCGGGACAGCGCCGGGAGCCTGGGCGGGCGCGCCGGGAGCCTGCGGGTGTGCGAGCGGCTGGGCCTGCCAAGGGGCCGGGACCGGGGCCACCGCTCCCCCGCCCGCGCCGGGGACGGCGCCCTTCCCCAGCAGCGTCCGCACGAACGGCGCCACGAGCACCCCGCCGAAGGACCACAGCAGCGCGAAGAGCAGCAGCTCGGCTCCACCGGCGGCGAGCTCCCCGTACATGGTGAAGCTCTCGCCGCTGCCGCCGTACTCGCCGCTCTCCATCCCGGCCGTCGACTCGTGCAGGTTCCCCTCGACGCCGAGGCCGGCGAGCGGGACGAGCGCCAGGACCGCCAGGACGAAGAACCCGGCCGTCAGCAGCTGTTCGCGGCGGTCGGCGGAGCGCCGGACGGCCAGCACCCCGAGGATCAGCGCGCACACGAGCCCGCCCGCGAGCGCGCCGACGACCGACCAGGCGCCGCCCACGTCGGCCAGCTCCGAGTATCCGAACGTCTCGCGGCGGCTGTCCAGTTGGGTGACCTCCCAGCGCATGTCGATGGGGGCGCCCCAGGCCATGGCCAGGGCGAGCGCGCCCAGGTTGGGCAGCAGCACCAGCAGGCCGAGCACGTCCTCGCCCTTGAGGTTGTCCTCGGTCGTCAGGCCGACGACGAGCATCACCACGGAGCCCAGCGCGACCACGAGCACCAGCGCCAGCAGCGCCGTTCGCAGCGCGCCCATCGCCATCCGGGGCGCGGGCCCCGGGCGGGCGGCCAGCCAGGCGTCGGTCGCGCCCCGGGCGAGCACGGCGCCCGCGACGACGGTGGAGAGCAGGAACGCCCACAGGAGCGTGAGTCCTGGCGAGGTGTTGAGTTCCATTCCCTCGTACGAGGGACGCGCGTACAACCCGAGCGCGAGCCCCCCGAGGCCGCAGATCGCCCCGACGCGCAGGGCGGCCTCGAACCCGGCCGAGGGCGCTGCGCCCGCGAGCCGCACCCGCTCGCGCCGCGCGGCCACGACCAGCGCGCCCACCCATACGGCGGTGGCCAGCAGCGGGAGCCACGAGAGCGTCGACTCGCCGGCGACCTGCTCGCCGGCCATGGCGACGCTGCCGTCCGAGGAGACGCCGAAGCCGCCGCCGACCCCCTGGAGCAGCCCGGCCAGTGCGACCCGCATGCGGGTGCCCCAGCCGATGTCGAGGTCGTCGAGGTCGTCGTTGGACCAGATCCCGATCGCACAGGCGGCCACGAACAGCAGCGCGAGCGGCCACACGGCGATCCGCAGCGAGCCTGCCCAGTCGCCCTTGACGGTGCGCGCGAGGAACAGCCCCACCGCCGTGGGCTGAGCGGGCTGCGCGGGCCCCGGCGGCAGGTGCGGGGCCGGGGGCGCGGGCGGCGCCGGGGGCGGTGCCAGGGGCTGCGCGGCGGGCGGCGGAGGGGCAGCGGGTGCGGGCGGCGCGGCGGGCGCCGCCGGTGACGCGGGTGTCTCGGACGGCGCGGCAGGGGTCTCGGACGGCGCGGCGGGTGCTTCGGGCGGCGCGGCAGGGGTCTCGGACGGCGCGGCGGGTGCTTCGGGCGGCGCGGCAGGGGCCGTCGGGGCACCGCAGGCCATGCAGAAACGGGCCTCAGACGGTGAGCTTGTGCCGCATTTCGGGCAGGGCGACGATGACGGCGACGACATGGCGCTCCGATGCGTTCAAGGGGACGGCCACGGCACACCCGGGCACCGTGCGTGTACGTGTAGACACAGATGTCGCGTACATGGTTCCCGCGACTGCGCCCATCGTTCCCGTTGAAGCACCCTGGTGTGAAGCGGAGTTACGCAAGCGCAACCGCCGCACCGCCCGCGCGGTCACGCCGGTTCGAAGCCCCGGCGGCTACGCCGGTTTGACGCCCCGGTGGAGCGCCACGATGCCGCCCGTCAGATTGCGCCAGGCCACTCGTGACCAGCCGGCCTTCTGGAGCCGCAGCGCCATCGCCTCCTGGTCCGGCCACGCGCGGATGGACTCCGCGAGGTAGACGTAGGCGTCCGGGCTGCTGCTGACCCGCCGCGCGGCCGGGGGCAGCGCCCGCATCAGGTACTCGGTGTAGACCGTACGGAAGGGCGCCCACGTCGGATGGCTGAACTCGCACAGGAGCACGCGCCCGCCGGGCCGGGTGACCCGCAGCAGCTCGGCGAGCGCCCCGTCCACGTCGCTCACGTTGCGCAGCCCGAAGGAGATCGTGACCGCGTCGAAGACCCCGTCGGCGAACGGCAGTTTCGTCGCGTCGCCCGCCGTCAGCGGCATCCACGGGTGGCGCCGTTTGCCCTCGCGCAGCATGCCGAGCGAGAAGTCGCACGGCACGGTGAAGGCGCCGGCCTCCACGAACGGCAGCGCCGAGGTGCCCGTGCCCGCCGCCAGGTCGAGGACCCGCTCGCCGGGGCGCGCGGCCACGGAGTCGGCGACCGCCCGGCGCCACAGCCGCGCCTGGCCCAGCGAGAGCACGTCGTTGGTCAGGTCGTACTTCTCCGCGACGTCGTCGAACATCGCGGCGACCTCGTGCGGCTTCTTGTCCAGGGATGCGCGGCTCACGGAGCTTTCCGTTCCTGTCAGTTGGCGTCGACGAGCCGCAGCTCGGGGTGGGCCGTGCCGCCCTCGATCGCGGTGGAGGACAGATGCGAGACGGCCTTGTCGTCCACCGGGTCGTTCGCCGGGTCGTCGTGCACGACCAGGTGCTCGTAGGTCGTCGCGCGCTGCGCGGGCACGCGCCCGGCCTTGCGGATCAGGTCGATGATCTCCATGCGGTTGGAGCGGTGCTTGGCACCGGCCGAGGAGACGACGTTCTCCTCCAGCATGATCGAGCCGAGGTCGTCGGCGCCGTAGTGCAGCGAGAGCTGGCCGACCTCCTTGCCGGTGGTCAGCCAGGAGCCCTGGATGTGGGCGACGTTGTCCATGAAGATCCGCGCGATGGCGATCATCCGCAGGTACTCGAAGAGCGTCGCCTGCGTCTGGCCCTTCAGGTGGTTGTTCTCGGGCTGGTAGGTGTACGGGATGAAGGCGCGGAAGCCGCCGGTGCGGTCCTGCACATCGCGGATCATCCGCAGGTGCTCGATGCGCTCGGCGTTGGTCTCGCCGGTGCCCATCAGCATCGTGGAGGTCGACTCCACACCGAGCCCGTGGGCGATCTCCATGATCTCCAGCCAGCGCTCGCCCGACTCCTTGAGCGGCGCGATGGCCTTGCGGGGCCGCGCGGGCAGCAGTTCGGCGCCGGCGCCCGCGAAGGAGTCGAGCCCCGCCGCGTGGATGCGCTCGATGGCCTCCTTCGGCGTGACCTTGGAGATCCGCGCCATGTGCTCGACCTCGCTGGCGCCGAGGGAGTGGATGACCAGCTGCGGGAACGCCTTCTTGATCGCGGCGAAGTGCTCCTCGTAGTACTCCACGCCGTAGTCGGGGTGGTGGCCGCCCTGGAACATGATCTGGGTGCCGCCCAGCTCCACCGTCTCGGCGCAGCGGCGCAGGATGTCGTCCAAGTCGCGGGTCCACACCTTGTCGCTCTTGGGCGAGGCGTAGAAGGCGCAGAACTTGCACGCCGTCACACACGAATTGGTGTAGTTGATGTTCCGCTCGATGATGTACGTCGCGATGTGCTCGGTGCCCGCGTAGCGGCGGCGCCTGGCCTTGTCGGCGGCGGCGCCCAGCGCGTGCAGCGGGGCCGAGCGGTAGAGGTCGAGGGCCTCTTCGGGAGTGACCCGACCGCCCTCGGCCGCGCGGTCGAGTACGGACTGCAGGCCGGCATTCGACGCGTGCGCTGTCACCGGGCGTCCCTCCAAAGGTCGCACATTCAGACATCCCGCCGCTTTCGCCTCCGAAGCGACGACCAGGCCAGCGTACGCCAGGGCCTCAGCCGACCTTCCGGAGCGTCCCGGAGGCCCCCTTGCCGCCGGTTTCGGAGCCGATGCCGGACTGGTACTTGAGCGTCTTGTTGTCGCGCAGCGTGAAGACCTCGCCCTTGAAGTCCTCGGAGCACGTCTTCGTGCCGGTGCTGTAGTAGTCCATGGTCACCTTCTGCCCCTTCACGGAGCGCAACTTCCAGTACCCGGTGCACTCGATGTCGAGTTTGGCGATCCTGGTCCCCCCCGTGGCGACCTTGTCGCCCTTGCCACCGCGCTGGAAGTCGATGGTCATCCGGTCATCCGGGACGTCGTTCCCGTAGGCCACGTTCCCCTGCCATTTGCCGACGAAGGCCTGGGGCAGTTCGGTCTCCTGGCCTCCGCCGCGCTCCGAGGCCGGGGGCTTGGGGTGCGCTGTGTCGCTGTTCCCCTTGTTCCGGCCGGGGAAGAGGCCCAGGAAATAGCTCCCGGACAGCGCGGCAGCCGCCACCACACACGCGAGCGTGACGACCAGCGTGCAGCTCACCCGGCGCCGGCCGCCCACCCTGAGCTGGGCCTTCGCGGGCTCCGGGCTCCCGGGTCCGTACCCGGGCGCGGGCCCGAACCCGGCTCCGGCTCCGGCTCCGGCTCCGGCTCCGGCTCCGGCTCCGGCTCCGGCTCCGGCTCCGGCTCCGGCTCCGGCTCCGGCTCCGGCTCCGGCTCCGGCTCCGGGCCCTGGCCCGACCCCAGCCCCGACCCCAGCTCCTGGCCCTGGCCCACCCTGGCCGCTGAACTGCTGATCGCTGCCGCCGCCGCCACCGCTCCCCGGGGCGACGCCGCTCCCCGAGACGCTGCCGCCCGTGGACGCCAGCGAGGTGAAGGGGATGGGCCCTGACGAGGGCGGAGCGGGGGCTTCCGGTTCGAGGCTGAGCAGTTCGACGGCCCGCCTGCCCACCTGTTCCACGATCGGCCCCGGCAGCCAGCCGGAGCGTACGAGTCCGGCGGCGCCGCCCGCCGGTCCCGCCAGCTCCTGGGCGAGCTGCTGCGGCAGCGGCCGGTCCTCCTCCGCCTTGGCCAGACAGCGCGCGATCACCTCGCGCAGCAGGCCGTCGAGCCCGTCGAGGTCGGGGTCCTCGTGCACGACCTTGTAGAGCAGCGAGGCGGAACTGTTGCCGGGAAAGGGCGCCTTGCCCGTCGCCGCGTACGCCAGGACGGCGCCCAGCGAGAAGACGTCCGAGGGCCCGCCTGCCACCTGGCCGAGCACCTGTTCGGGCGACATATAGCCCGGCGAGCCGACCGAGACCCCGGAGGAGGTGAGGGAGGACGTGCCGTCGGTGGCCCGGGCGATACCGAAGTCGATCAGACGGGGGCCGTCCACGGTCAGCAGCACGTTGGAGGGCTTCACGTCCCGGTGGACCAGCCCGAGCCCGTGCACATGGCGCAGCGCCTCGGCCAGCCCCGCGCCCACGGCCCGTACCGAGGTCTCCGGCAGCGGCCCGTACTCCTGCACGGCGTCCGCGAGCGCGGGGCCCGCCACATAGCCGGTGGCGGCCCAGGGCAGCTGCGCCTCCGGGTCGGCGTCGAGCACCGGCGCCGTCCAGTCGCCGCCCACCCGCCGCGCGGAGTCGACCTCGCGCCGGAAGCGGGCACGGAACTGCTCGTCCATGGCGATGTGCGGGTGGACGACCTTGACGGCGACCGTACGGCCGCTCATCGAACGTGCCAGGTAGACCCGCCCCATCCCGCCCGCGCCGAGCCTGCGCAGCAGTCGGTACTCCCCCAACTCCCGGGGGTCCCCCGGCTCCAGCGGTCGCATGCTGATGTCCCCCTGCCTCTTCCCCCTACCGCCCGGTCATCGGGTCAGCTTAGGCACCGCGCGCGGCAATTCCGTTCCCGGGGACGGAACGAGGACGGAGAGGAGGACGGAGAGGCGGACGAGGCCGGGAGCTGCGGGGAGAGGGCGGGGCAGGGCGGAGCGGGCCGGGAAGCGCGGTCAGGGGCGCAGCAGTTCGACGTTCACATCGGCGGGGAATCCGGTGGTGCCGCCGGTGCGGCGGGCGAACTCGTGGACGCCCGCCAGCTGTCGCTCGCCGAAGCGGAAGTCGAGCGTGGTGAAGTAGCGCTCCAGCACCGCGGGTTCGAAGATCTCGTAGCGCGCGGCGTGCGCGGCGACCTGGTCGACCTGCTCCAGCGACAGGTCGCGGGAGGAGAGGAAGGCGCGGTGCACCTCGCGCGCGGTCTCCGGCTCGCGCTCCAGGAAGTCGCGCCGCACGGCCCATACGGCGAAGACGAACGGCAGGCCCGTCCACTCCTTCCACAGCTGCCCGAGGTCGTGCACCTCCAGGCCCTGCTCCGGCAGATGGCGCAGATAGGCGCGCAGGCCCACATCGCCGATGACGACGGCGGCGTCCGCCTCCTTCATCATCCGCTCCAGGTCGGGCGGGCAGGTGTAGTAGTCCGGCTCGACCCCGAAGCGCTCGCTCAGCAGCAGTTGGGCGAGGCGCACGGAGGTGCGGGAGGTCGAGCCGAGGGCGACCCGGGCACCGTCGAGCTGGTCGAGGGGGACGCGGGAGACGATCTCGCAGGACATGACGTTGCCGTCGCAGCCGACGGCGATGTCCGGCAGGGCGACGAGGTCATCGGCGTTGCGCAGGAACTCCACGAGGGTGACGGGGCCCATGTCCAGCCGGCCGTCGATGACCATCTCGCTGAGCTTCTCGGGGGTCTCCCGGGTCAGCTCCAGATCGAGGAGGGAGCCCGTGTGGACCAGACCCCAGTAGAGGGGCAGACAGTTGAGGAACTGGATGTGCCCTACACGGGGTCGGGTGCGCACATGCCTCGGATTCTCAGTCACTCTCCGGAGAGTACGCCCCGGTCTGTGCGGTCCTGTGCCGGGGCCTTTCGCGGGGTCTTCGGTGGGGTCCGGCACCCGCGAACGGGGGCTCCGGCACCGGCGGACAGAACATGATCGTCAGCCCTTCCCCCTTCAGGATCCTGCGTGCTAGGCTCGCCGCAAGTTGCAGTTTGGTTTCCCTTGCAGTACAGAGCCTGCGGAGCATGTGACCGCGGGCTCTCGTCGTTTTCAGGCTTCTTAGTGGGTTCTGGGAGCAGGGACACCCTTATAGGCCCAAGGAGGGCTTATGGCTACCGGAACCGTGAAGTGGTTCAACGCCGAAAAGGGCTTCGGTTTCATCGCCCAGGACGGCGGCGGTCCCGATGTCTTCGTTCACTACAGCGCGATCAACGCGTCTGGGTTCCGCTCCCTGGAGGAGAACCAGATCGTGAGCTTCGACGTCACTCAGGGCCCGAAGGGTCCGCAGGCGGAGAACGTGACCCCGCAGTAGTCCCTGACTCACGCAGTACCCAAGGAGCCCCCGCCCCGGCGGGGGCTCCTGCCTTTTCCGCCTCGCGGCCGGCCCTTGGTTCGGGCCGCCTCGTGGATGGCCCTCAGCTTTGTTGCCTGTCCGGTGAATCTTTCTGTTGCCCGCTTTCCTGGGGCTGAACAAGGGGCTGCCCCTGCCCCTGCCCGTTGCTTGGCGCAGTGCCGGTGCGTATGGGCTGGGCGCGCCGTTCCCCGCGCCCCTTCGGGGCACCCCGGAGCAGGGGCTTGGCCGCACCGCCGTTCGGCCCAGCGGGGCGCCCTTTTAGGGTGACCGCATGCCCGATGAGTCACGGCTGATCCAGAGCCTGCGCGGCGCGGTCGAGGCCGCCCCCGAGGACGTACCGCTGCGCCTGCATCTGGGCCAGCTCCTGCTGGACGCGGGCCGCGCCAGCGAAGCCGTCGTGGAAGCGGCGGCGGCCCTCCAGCGGGACCCGGACAACGAGGAAGCCCGCGCCCTCATGACCCGCGCGGTCGCCCCGCCGTCGCCGGGCCCCGGCCCCGCACCGGCACAGCCCCCCGCGCCCGGCCCCGGCTCCTCCCCTGCCGCACCCGCGGCCGGCTTCGACTGGCACCAGGCAGAGGACGAGGTCGCCGACATCGTCGAGCCGCGCTTCGTGACGGGTACGCCCGAGGAGCCCGGCGACTCCGGCGAACCCGGGGCGCCCCACGAGCCCGGTATGCCCGACGAGTCCGGTACGCCCGAGGCGCCGCTCACCGCCGACGGGAACGACGACCCGGGCGAGACCTCCCTCTGGGACGTGGAGTCGGCCGGCGGGCTGCGGCTGGCCGACGTCGGCGGGATGCGCGAGGTCAAGGAGCGGCTGGAGGCCGCGTTCCTGGCGCCGCTGCGCAACCCCGAACTGCGCAAGCTGTACGGCAAGAGCCTGCGCGGCGGGCTGTTGCTGTACGGGCCGCCCGGCTGCGGCAAGACGTTCCTGGCCCGTGCCGTCGCGGGTGAGCTGGGCGCGAGCTTCCTCAACGTCGCGCTCAGCGATGTGCTGGACATGTGGGTCGGCGCCTCCGAGCGCAACCTGTCCTCGATCTTCAAGACCGCCCGCCGCAACGCGCCCTGCGTCGTCTTCCTCGACGAGCTGGACGCGCTCGGCGGCAAGCGCAGCCGCATCCAGCACGGCGGGATGCGCAACACCGTCAACCAGCTGCTGACCGAGCTGGACGGAGTCGGCAGCGAAAACGACGGCGTCTTCGTACTCGCCGCCACCAACCACCCCTGGGACGTGGACTCCGCGCTGCGCCGTCCCGGGCGGCTGGATCGCACCTTGCTGGTGCTGCCGCCCGACGAGGAGGCCCGGCAGGCGGTGCTCCACTACCACCTGCGCGAACGTCCCGTCGCCGGGGTCGATCTCGGCAAGCTGGCCCGCCGTACGGACGGCTTCTCCGGCGCGGACCTCGCGCACGTGTGCGAGACAGCCTCCGAGTACGCCCTCATGGACTCCGTGCGCAGCGGCGAGCCCCGCATGATCGACATGGCCGATCTCACCAAGGCGGCCAAGGAGTTGCGGCCCTCCACCGAGGCGTGGTTCGGCACGGCCAGGAACGTGGCCATGTACGCGAACAACGACGGAACGTACGACGATCTGCTGGCCTACCTCAAGAAGCGGAAGCTGCTGTGAACGGACACAGTCCCCTCGTCGAGAAGGCCGAGCTGCTGCTCGACGCCGACCGCCCCGAGGAGGCAGCCACGCTGCTGGCGCAGCGAATCGCGGAAGAGCCCGACGACGCGGCGGCGTGGACGCGGCTCGTGCTGGCCCATCTCGACACCAAGGAACCCGAGCGGGCGCTCGAAGCGGCCCGCAGGGCCGTCGAGCTGGCGCCCGAGCTGCCCTACGCGCACCGGATGCTGACGCTGGCGCTCCTCGGCTGCCGGCGCATCGACGAGGCGATCGCCCCGGCACGGGAGGCGGTGCGCCTCGAACCCGAGTCGTGGATGACGCACTACACGCTCGCCCAGGCGCTGGCACGGATACCCGGGCCGCGTACGCCGGAGTCGATCGTGGCCTGCCTGGAAGAGGCGCTGGTCGTGGCGCGCGAGGGTGTGCGGCGCGCGCCGGAGGAGCCGCGCACGCACCATCAGGTGGCGTTCGTTCTCCAGGCGAGCGGCAAGGGCGAGGAAGCGCTGGCTCCGCTGCGCGAGGCCCTGCGGCTCGACCCCGCCGACGCCCGCACGCGCAGCACGCTCGTCTCGCTGGAACAGCGGCTCGGCAAGGCCAAGCTCACCGACGTGATATCCGCCGAGGCCGACCAGCAGGCGGCCGAGCCGCAGAACGACAATGTCCGCCACAACCTCGATGTCCGCTACCACGCTCTCCTGCGCCGCACTCGCTGGATCGCGCTGCTGTGCCTGCTGGTCGCCGTGCTCAACGCGCAGGTCTACCCGTCCGACGACGAGATGCGGAAGCTGCCGGTCGACCTGGGCGGGCGGATGTACGGGCTGGGCATCGTCGTGGTGATCTGCGCGCTGACCGCAGTGATCGCCTGGCGACGGCTGCCCCGCGGCTCCTGGCGCGGGATGCGGCGCCTGTGCCGCCGTTCGACGGTGGTGCGCCTGGTCCCGCTCAGCGTCGCGTGGTGCCTGCTGTGTGCGGTCGCGCTGCTCGTGGTCGCGTGGACCGACCGTACGCCGATGCGGTGGATCACCCACGCGGGTTGGGCGGTCACGCTGGTCGCGATGTACGGCGACCATGCCTGGCGCAAGATCGTGGTGCCGAAGAAGCTGTCGCGGATGTACGGCTGAGCCGTACATCCGCGGCCCGGCGCTGCCGGGTTCAGCAGCCCCGCTCGTAACCGCTGATCGCGGCGACCTTCTCGGCCGAGGCCGAGGTCTCGTCGAAGTGCTGGTCCAGCCACTCGTCCAGCAGGGTGCGGGCCAGCTCCAGGCCGATGACGCGCTGGCCGAAGCACAGGACCTGGGCGTTGTTGCTGAGGACCGAGCGCTGTACGGAGTAGCTGTCGTGCGCGGTCACCGCGCGGATGCCTGGGACCTTGTTGGCGCTGATGGCGACGCCGAGGCCGGTGCCGCATATCAGCAGCGCCCGGTCGGCCTCGCCCTCGGCGACCCGGCGGGCGGCCTCGACCGCGACGTGCGGGTACGCGGTGTGCTCGTCCGAGCCCACCCCCACGTCGGTGACCTCCGCGACGCGTGCGTCGTCCTTGAGGTCCCGCTTGAGCGCTTCCTTGTAGTCGAGTCCGGCGTCGTCACAGCCCACGACGACGCGGAAGGGCCGGGGTGCGGGGGTGCTGCTCATGGTGCGTTCCTCCTGGTGGCGAGAGGTGAGGGGATGGCCGCGGGGGCGGGGTGCGGGGCGGTTCAGACGTCGGTGGCCAGTGCCGTGGCCACCTCGTCCAAGACCATCGCCAGCGAGATGGCACCCGGGTCGGCGGTGCCGACGCTGCGCTCGGCGAGCGGCCGGGCGCGCCCAAGTCGGGGGCGCAGTTCGGCGGTCGCCTCGGCCGCCGTACGGGCCACCCCGGCGGCCGTCGCGAACGACTCGGCGGCGCCGGCTCCTTCCGCGATCCGGCCGTGGAAGGCGGTGACGAACGGGTCGAGCGCGTCGACCAGCGTCTTGTCGCCGGGCGCCGCCTTGCCGAGCCCGGTGACGGCCTCCAGCGCCGCGCGGGCAGCCGCCGCCAGTTCGGCGGGCTCGGCCGCCCGGTCGGCGGGCAGCGCCGAACCGGCCGCGCGCAGACCCGCGCCCCACAGCGCGCCGGAGGTGCCGCCCGCCTCGGCGGCCCAGGCGTCACCGGCGGCGCCCAGCAGCGCGGCGGGGGCCGCGTTCGCGGCGTGGGCCCGCTCGGCGGCGGCGAGTGCGGCGTCCACGCCCTTGCACATGCCGCGCCCGTGATCACCGTCCCCGGCGACCGCGTCGAGCCTGCCCAGCCGCTCCTCCTGGTCGTGCAGCAGGGTGTGGGCCGCGCGCAGCGCGCGGACGGCCGCCGCGGAGACGGCCACGGCGGAGCCGCTCGCCGTGGGCACCTCGGTGCGGGCAGCCGTGGCGGCTCGAGGCTCGGGGACTCGTGCCGCCACGGCTGGTTCCTGGGGGGCGACTTCGCCCCTGCGGTAGGACGGGGTGTCGGCGGGCGCGAGCCACAGCCGCTCCAGCTCGTCGTCCAGCCAGGTGAGAGTGAGGGAGCAGCCCGCCATGTCGAGGCTGGTGACCAGCTCGCCGACCTCGGGGCGCACCAGCTCCAGGCCCGCTTCGGCCAGCAGCCTGGAGACCGAAGCCCACAGGACGTACAGCTCCTCGTACTTGGTGGCGCCCAGGCCGTTCAGCAAGACGGCGACCCGGTTGCCGGCCGCCTCGGCGGGGCGCTCGGCCAGCAGGCCCTCCACCAGGGTGCGGGCCAGGTCCTCGGCCGAGGTCAGCTCGCTCTCGCTGACGCCGGGCTCGCCATGGATGCCCAGGCCCAGCCCGAGCCGGCCCTCCGGCACGGTGAACAGCGGCTCGCCCTGCCCCGGCAGGGTGCACCCGGCGAAGGCGACGCCCAGGGTGCGGGTGCGGGCGTTGGTGTGCTCGGCGACCCGGACGACCTCCTCCAGGGAGGCCCCTTCCTCGGCCGCCGCCGAGGCGTTCTTGAAGACGACGAAGCCGCCCGCTATGCCGCGCCGCTTGGCCCGCTCCTCGTCGGAGCCCCCGGTGGCGCTGGCTATGTCGTCGGTGACGGCGAAGCAGCGGGCCGGGATGCCCTCGCCGGTCAGGCGCTGCGCTGCCTGGCCGAAGTTCATGACATCACCGGCGTAGTTGCCGAACAGGAACAGGACGCCGGCACCGCTTTCGGCCTCGGTCGCCACGGAGTGCGCCTGCGCGGCGGACGGTGAGGTGAACACGTTCCCGATCACAGAGCCGTCGGCGAAGCCGGGGCCGACCACGCCGCAGAACGCCGGGTAGTGGCCCGAGCCGCCGCCGGTCAGTACGGCGACCTTCGCCGTGCCGGGGCGGCTCGCGCGGACGACGCCGCCGGGGACGGCGCGGACGTGTTCGGGGTGGGCTGCGGCGAAGCCGGTCACCATGTCGTCGGTGAAGCGGGCCGGGTCGTTGAAGAGTCGGGTCATGAGTCGCTCCTGTGGGGCAGCTGCGGGCCGGTGGCCGCCGCGCTTGCCCGCCAAGCGCGGCGGAGAACAGGTCTCACCAGGATTCGCGGGCGGCGGCGAGGGTGCGCAAATACTCGGCGTAGCCCGCCTCGTAGTACTCGACCGCCTCCGGGTCGGCCCGCACCGTGCGCGCGGGCACACCGGTCGCGTCGGCGTCCACACCGAGCGCCGACCAGGCGACGCGTGCCGCGCCCCGGATGCCGACCGCGTCCTCACGTACGTGCAGGTCGCGGCCGAGGACGCCGGCGAAGACGCGGCCCCATTCGCCGGAGCGCGCGCCGCCGCCGCAGGCGGTGATCTCGGCGGAGACGCCGAGGGTCTCCAGGCAGTGGCGCGCGGAGTAGGCGACGGACTCGCACAGGGCGCGCACCAGGTCGGCGCGTCCGGTCAGCGGCGAGAGGCCGTCGAGGCGGCCACGGGCACGCGCGTCCACGAAGGGGGCGCGCTCGCCGCTGGTGGACAGGAAGGGCAGCGCGGTGACGCCGCCCGCGCCGTAGGGCGACTGGGCGAGCAGCGCGTCCAGTTCCTCGATGCGCACGCCCAGCATCTTCAGCAGCCAGTCCAGCCCGGCGGTGCCGATCATGGCGGGCATGACCTTGAGGTAGCGGTCCGGGTAGGGGGTGGCCAGGACCATGCCGGCCGCCTCGTCGCCGGGCGGCGCGGGGTCGGCGCTGAGGACCTGGCAGGCGAGGGTGGTGCCGATGATGAGGTTGCCCTGGCCGACCTCGCTGAGGCCGGAGCCGAAGCCGCAGGCGGGGATGTCGAACGGGCCGGCGCTGACGGGCAGCCCGGGGGGCAGGCCCAGTTCGGCGGCGACCTTGGGCAGCAGCCCGAACAGTGCGCCGGGCGGCGCGGGTTCGGCCAGCAGGTGCCGCCACCGGCCCAGCCCGCACAGCTCCAGCGCCTCCTCGTCGTAGCGGCGGGTGGCCACGTTCAAGAAGGGCAGCGAGGCGTCCGAGGCGTCGACGGTGCGCTGACCGGTGAAGCGCTGCGCGATGGTGTCCACGCAGTATCCGGCCACGTCGGCTGCGGCGAGCCGCTCGGGCTCGTGCTCGGCGAGGTGGGCGAGCAGCGGGCCCGCGGCGCCGGGGAACATCCCGGAGCCGGTGCGGCGGTGCACCTCGCGGGTGATGCCGTCCGCCGTCCAGCGGTCCAGGACATCGGCGGCGCGGCCGTCCATCCAGGACAGGGCGCGGCCGAGGGGACGCCCCTGGGCGTCGCGCAGCCACAGGCCGTCGCCCTGTCCGGTCAGGGCGAGGGCCTCGATGGGCTCGTTCGGGTCGAGCTGTGCGGCGTCGGCGACGGCGGCCCGTACGACGGTGACGACCGTGCCGATGACCTCGTCCATGTCCTGCTCCACGCGGTTGCCCGGGAGCGTGTAGACGGTGGAGCGGGCTTCGTGCGCGGGGGTGGTGCGCCCGTCGCGCGCGAGGAGCTGGGCCTTGGTGACGGAGGTGCCGACATCGACCCCGACGATCATGACCGCTGTCCCTGGGCCCGCCCCTCCGGCACCGCGAAGACTTCGGGGTTGGCCACGAACTCGGGCCGCTCGCCGCGCAGATGGGCCGCTGCCTGGGCCGCGGTGATGGCGGCGGCGCGATCGGCGGTCTGGCGGGTGGCGCCGGCCAGGTGCGGGGTGGTGATGACGTTCGGCGCCTGGTGCAGGGGCCAGTCGGCGGGGGGCGGCTCGATGTCGTAGACGTCCAGGGCGAGCGCGCCCAGGCGGCCGGTCTTCAGCAGTTCGGGCAGCGGCGCGTAGTCCATGAGTTCGCCGCGCGCGGAGTTGACGAGCACGGCGCCCTCGGGGAGCAGCTTGAGGTTGTCGGCGTTGAGCATGTGCCGGGTCTCGGGGGTGACGCGGGCGTGCAGGCTGACCACCGAGCTGCGGCGCAGCAGGTCGTCCAGGCCGGTCAGCTCGACGCCGTCGGCCTGGGCCTTGGCCGCGTCGGTGTAGGGGTCGGCGACCAGCACGTGGGAGCCGAAGGCGCGCAGCACGCGGGCGACGATGGAGCCGATGGCGCCGTAGCCGACGAGGCCGACGGTGGTGCCCTCCAGCTCGATGCCGGCGTTGTCGTAGGCGTAGTAGTCGCCGCGCCAGGTGCCCCTCTTCAGCTCGGCGTCCGAGACGTTGATGCGGCGCAGCGCGGCCAGCATCAGCCCGAGGGCGAACTCGGCGGCTGCGGCGGCGTTACGGCCGGGGGTGAAGGTGACGGGGATGCCCGCGCGGGTGGCGGCCTCCAGGTCGACGTTGACGGGGCCGCCGCGCGCGACGGCGATCAGCTTCAGCCGCGGGGACGCCTGGATGACGCGCTCGGTGAAGGGCGCCATCTGGACCAGGGCGATCTCCGCGTCGCCGAGGGCCGCCAGCAGCTCGTCCTCGGTGCCGCTGGCCTCCTTGACGTTGCCCACGGGCCCGAAGGGGGTGTGCGGCCACTGGGTGGTCTGGGTGCGGAAGTCCAGCTCGGCGCCGGGCGCCGCGGCCTGGAGCGCGTCGACGAAGAGCTGGGGGGCGATGAAGTGGTCGCCGGAGGCGAGGACCTGAATCGGGCCCGTCATGCCCGGTCACCTTCCTTGAGCTGGGAGAGCAGGTAGCGGCGTACGGCGCCGTGGTCGGACGCCGCGTACGTGGCACCGGCGAGGGCGTCCTCGGCCGGCGGGTAGGTCGGGTTGGGGATGGCGACGACCGTCATGCCCGCGGCGGTCGCCGCGCGCAGCCCGTTGCTGGAGTCCTCGACGGCGAGGCAGTCCGCCGCCGGGACACCCAGCTTCTCGGCGGCGGCGAGGTAGACGTCGGGGCTCGGCTTGCCCCGGGGCACCTCGGCGCTGGAGACGGTCGCCTTGAAGTGGTGGTCGACTCCATGGTGCGCGAGGACCGCGTCGATCACCCGGCGCGGCGCGGAGGAGGCGAGCGCGATGGGGCCGAGCGAGGCGGAGTCGGTGACCATCTCGCGGGCGCCGGGCAGCAGGTCGATCTCGCCGTCCTCCAGCGCCTTGATCATGCCGTCGACGACGGTGCGCTCGGTGTCGGCCGCGCTGTCACCCGCGCCCGCGAACTCGGTGAGGAACCCGGCCCATTCCGGCGCGCTCATGCCCTGGCAGCTGCGGGTCTGTTCGGGGCCCCACTGCTTGCCCCGGTCTGCGGCGAACGCGGTCCACAGGCCCTCCCAGAGGTGCTCGCTCTCCACGAGCACTCCGTCCATGTCAAACACCACTGCATCGGCCACGGCCGGTACTCCTCACGTTCGGCTCCCTGCAAATTAACACTGACACTGTTATCTGTCACTCATGACCTGATACGAAAACCACTCATCGTGTGAGACTCAGGGCGGTCCGGCGCGTGAGGCGGGGCCGAAGGGGTGCAGGATGGTCGGTATGACCGCCCAGGGACCCGCGCGCGCCACGCGCCAGAAGCGCCAGCAGCTCATCGTCGACCACGTGTTGGCCAAGGGCGACGCCTCCGTGGCGGAGCTGACCGAGCTGACCGGCGTGAGCTTGATGACGGTGCACCGCGACATCGCCGAGCTGGCCGACCGGGGCATCCTGCGCAAGTACCACGGCGGGGTCTCCGCACTCCCCTCCACGGTCTTCGAGTCCAGCTCGGACTTCCGGCTGCACGCACACCCGGACGAGAAGGGCGCGCTGGCCCGCGCCGCGCTGGAGTTCGTCTCGCCGGGCATGTCGCTGATGCTGGACGACTCGACCACGGCACTGGCGCTGGCGAAGCTGCTGCCGCAGGTCGGACCGCTGACGGTGGTCACCAACTACCGGCTGATCACCGAGGAGCTGCGGGCCGTCGAGGACGTCCGGCTGATCGGCGTGGGCGGTGAGTACTCGCGCACCCACGACTCGTGGATCGGCCTGTCGGCGCTGGAGATGATCAAGAGTTTCTCGGTGGACCTGACCCTGGTCTCCACCTCCGCGATGACCGGGGAGATGACCTATCACCAGGAGCAGGAGATGGTCGCCATCAAGCGCGCGATGCGCGAGGCGGGCTCGGTGAGCGTGCTGCTGATGGACCACAGCAAGGTCGGCCGCAGCGCCCTGCACCGGCTGGATCCGGTGCGCTCCTTCGACCATGTCGTGCTGACCGGCCCCGTCGAGGACGACGTCCTGACGGAGATGCGGAAGCTGACGGACGTCCGGCTGGCCACGGACTGAGGGCGCGGCCCGGCGCTGTCGGCTCGCGTCGCCGGCTGGTGCGCCGCTTGGTGTCGCCCTCCGAGTCACGGCTTAACAAAGAACCGGGTTAGTTTTAACACACCCCTTGATATTTATCGCAGGGCGGCTGAGTATCTGCGGTGCACCAAATGGTTACCTCAGAGTGGAGGCCGCGATGCCGGATCTAGCGACGCCAGACGCGGGGAACGGGAAGGGGCTGCTCGATCGCATCGGGCTGCCGAAGCCCCTGGTCCTCGGCTACATCGGCGTCCTGCTGTTCATGATCGGCGACGGCGTGGAGAGCGGCTTCATCGCGCCGTACATGGCTGATCACGGTGCGGGCACCGATGTGAAGGCCGGCTACGTCATCACCGTCTACGGCGTCGCCGTGATGCTCGCCTCCTGGTTCTCCGGCGCGCTCTCGCAGGTGTGGGGCCCGCGCAAGGTGATGTGGGTGGGGCTCGTCATCTGGGCCGTCTTCGACGCCCTGTACCTGGTCTTCGCGCTGGAGACCGAGAACTACCCGATGATGCTGATCCTCTACGGCATCCGCGGTTTCGGATACCCGCTGTTCGCCTTCGGCTTCCTGGTGTGGATCACCGGCAGCGCCCCGAAGGCCCGGCTGGGCACCGCCGTCGGCTGGTTCTACTTCGCCTTCACCGGTGGCCTGCCCACCCTCGGCTCCCTGTGGTCCAGCTTCACCATCCCCGCGATCGGCGAGATGGGCACGCTGTGGACGGCCCTCGGACTGATCCTCATCGGCGGCGCGATCGCGCTGGTGGGCGCGCACCGGCGCGCGGGCGGCGAGCGGCTCGCACCGCCCGAGGTGACCACGGGTGAATCCCTCTACAACAGCATCTCGATCGTGTGGACCCACCCGCGCGTCCTGGTCGGCTGCCTGGTGCGGATCATCAACACCGCACCCGAGTTCGGCATGCTGGTCTACCTGCCGCGGATCTTCTCCGACGACGTCGGCTTCGGCACGGACAAGTGGCTCCAGCTGCTGGCGATCATCTACGGCACCAACATCTTCTTCAACCTGATCTTCGGCGCCGTCTCCGACAAGATCGGCTGGCGTACGACGATCGCCACGTTCGGCGCCCTGGGCTGCGCGATCAGCGTGACGGTGCTGTACTTCGTGCCGACCTGGCTGGGCCCCGACTACTACTGGGTCGCGGTGCTGGCGGGCATGCTCTACGGCGCCACGCTCGCGGGCTTCGTCCCGATCTCCGCGCTCATCCCGAACATGGCGCCGGAGAACAAGGGCGGCTCGATGGCCCTGCTCAACCTGGGCGCGGGCGGCGCCACGTTCGTCGGCCCCGCCATCGCCAGCCTCTTCCTCCCGCTGGTCGGAGCGGGCGGCGTGACCATCGTCTTCCTGGGCCTGTACCTGGTCGCGATGGTGCTGACCCTGTTCCTCAAGATGCCGGAGGAGCAGGGTGCCTCCGGCTCGGGGAAGGGCTCAGGGGACGAGGACCCCGGCAAGAGCAAGGTGGGCTCGGCCCCAGCTCCCGCGTAAGCGCTCCGCTGCGCTGGGAGGTCCGGTGCTTCGTCTGCGAGTCCTCCCCCTAGCTCTTCGAGCAGGGAGGTACCCCCAGGCTGGTCGCGCGGTTCCCCGCGCCCCTTCGGGGCGCTGCCGAACCGCACCGGACTTCGCCGGACCCGTAGCGAGCGGCATCGACGGTTCCTGTCCCGCCGCGCGGATCACTCCGCGCGGCGGGACAGGAATCCGTCGACCCGGTCGCCGAGGCGGACCCCGTCGCGCGCCGTCCAGTGGCGGCGCAGCACACGGACGCCCACACAGGTGTTGACCGTCGTGACCTCCGGGAAGGCCCCGAGATCCGTGGTGATGAAGCGGGCCAGGTCCTCCTCGTCACGGAAGACGCCGTAATGGATCACCGAGGCGGAGCCGGCCACCATCGACACATAGCGGGCGGACCGGTGGTTGCCCAGGGTGTCGAGCAGGCCGGGAATCGCCTGGGGAAGCACGGTCAGCGACATCAGGGCGTTGAGCGGGAAGCCCAGCAGCGTGGGTTCGATCTCCACCCTGGGCTGGAGGGCGCCGCACTCCAGGAGCGACTGTGAGGTGCGGTACGCGGTCGAACGGCTGACGTCCAGTTCGCGGGCGATGTCGGCGGCCGGGATCCGGCCGTTGGCCACCATCAGCTCCAGAGTGCGCCGCTCCAGCTCCGACAGCTGGTCGGGCGAGGTCCGCCGCTCCTGGGTGACCTGTACGGCGTGCTCGCGCAGCCGGTCGGCCTGCTCGTCGCCGAGCCGGTGGAGCCGCCAGGTCTGGCCCATGGTGTAGGCGCGCAGGACCAGTTGGGATTCGGTGGAGACGACGCCCGGGATGCCGGGCAGCCGGTTGGTCAGCAGGTCGAAGATGTCGGTGCCGAGCAGCGGGTAGACGCTGCAATAGATGTCGGCGCTGCCGGTCGTCAACAGCAGCGTCTGTACCTCGGCCAGTGCCAGGATGCGCTGGGCCACCTCCTGCGAGCGACCCGGTTCGCACTTGATCCACACCTGGCGCGGGTTCTCCGTGGTGATCAGCGGCCAGTCCAGCCGGCCACCCACCCGCAGCAGCCGCTCCGTGCGCAGCCGTGACAGCCGGCGGGCGACGGTGCTGGGCGAGCTGTCCAGCACCTCGGCGAGGGCGTTGACCGGCGTACGGGGCGCGAGTTGGAGCGCCGCGACCAGATCGAGATCGACGTCATCGAGCAGCCGTTCCTCCGGGCGCGTCGATGACCGTCGCGTGTTGACGGTGGGCTCGGTGTGCTCGGTGGGCGAGGACATGTCCTTGATCCTAGCTTCCTCATCATCAGGAAGTTACGCGGGTGAAACAGCCGAACGTCGCTAACTTATTGACACATTCAACCGCTCTGAAGTCTCATGGCGAATTAATAAGCCATTCGACGAGGAGAGAGGGGTCGATGTGGCGACCAAGACGACAGTGAAGCGCCCGGTGAAATCGGGCTCCGTGGCGTTCACGCTGCGGACGCTCGGCGTCATCGAGCGCGTCGGCAACCGGCTGCCGCATCCCTTCTGGCTGTTCGTGATACTCAGCGGGTTCCTGCTCGCCTTGAGCTGGGGCCTCCACGGGCTGGGCGTCTCGGCCGAATCGCCCAAGGACGGCGCGACGATCGCGGTGCGGAGCCTGATCTCGGACGCGGGCGTCACGATGATGCTCGACGGACTGATCGAGAACTACGCGACGTTCCCGCCGCTCGGGGTCGTCCTCGTCGTCATGCTCGGTGTGTCGGTCGCCGACCAGGCCGGGATGCTGACCGCGATGCTGCGCGCCGCGCTGGCGAAGGTCCCGGCCAAGGCCGTCACCTTCATGATCGCGCTGACCGGGATGGTCGCCCACATCGCCTCCGACGCGGCGTTCGTGGTCATGATCCCGCTGGGCGCGATCGCCTATCGCTCCGTCGGGCGCAACCCCGTGCTGGGCGCGGTGGTCGCCTTCGTCTCGGTCTCCGGCGGACATGCCGCCAGCCCGCTCGTCACCCCCTCGGACGCCACGCTGGCCGCGCTGACGACGGCGGCGGCACAGACCATCGACTCCTCGTACACGGTCACCCCGGTGGCCAACTACTTCTTCTCGCTCGCCTCTTCCGTCGTTCTGGCGCTGGTCATCACCCTGGTCGCCGAGACGCTGCTGACCCGCAGACTGGCGATGATGGCCGCCGACGACGCGGCGAAGGCGGCCGAGGCCGGGACCAGGGCCGGGACCGAAGCTGGGACCGAGGCCGGTTCCGGTGCCGAGGCCAAGGCCGGTGCTAAGGCCAAGGCCGGGACCGAGGCCAAGTCCGGGACCGGTTCCGGGACCGGGGGCGGTTCCGGGGCCGAGACCGGTTCCGGGGCCGAGGAGCTGCCCGATCTGTCGCTCACGGGCGACGAGCGCCGTGGGCTGCGCGCCGCCGCGCTCACCACCCTCGCGCTGGTGGCCGCGATCGCGGTGGCGGCCCTGCCCGCGGGATCACCCCTGCGCGGCGAGCACGGCGCCATCATCGACTCCCCGCTCGTCCACAACATCGCCGTCTTCCTGTCCCTGATCTTCTTCGCCACCGGTATCGCCTACGGGCGGGCGGTGGGTGCCGTGCGCACGGCGAAGGACGTCCCCGAGATGATGGCGGCGGGGCTCCGTGAGCTGACCCCCGTCCTGGTGCTGTTCTTCGCGATCTCGCAGTTCCTCGCCTACTTCAAGTGGACCTCCATCGGCGAGGTCATGGCCATCAGCGGAGCGGAGCTGCTGGACTCCTCCGGCGTGCCGATCGCGGTCATCTTCGTCGGCGTCATCCTCGTCGTCAGCGTGATGAACCTGCTCCTGACCAGCGGCTCAGCCATGTGGGCACTGATCGGCCCGGTCTTCGTGCCGATGCTGATGCTGATGGAGGTCGCCCCCGAGACCACCTGGGCGCTGTTCCGGATCGCCGACTCCTGTACCAACCCCATCACCCCGATGAGCCCGTACTTCGCACTCTGCCTCGGCTTCGTCCGCCGCTACCGGCCAACGGCCGGCATCGGCACCTTGATGTCGCTGACGCTGCCGGTCGCGCTGTCGATGCTCGTCGTGTGGACTCTGCTCTTCCTGGCCTGGTACTTCGTCGGCCTTCCCTTCGGCCCGGGGGCGCCGACGCGCTGATGCGCCACATCCACCGAATCATCGAGAAATCATCGAAACGGAGAGACACGCACACCATGTCGGCACCCGCACCCGCCCCCCTCCCGCTGCCTGTTCCCGACGGCCCCGCGCTGGCGCGTATCACGGCCTGGTGCCGTGACCAGGACCACCAGGACGGCTACCTCGCCGATCTGCGCCGACTGGTCGAACACGAGTCGCCCAGCGACGACAAGACACTCCTCGACGCCACCGCCGACCTGCTCCAGGAGCTGCTGACCGAGCGGCTGGGCGAGCCGAGCCGCACCGTACGCCACCGCCATCCCGAGCTCGGCGACGTCATCGAGGCCGAGTACGAGGGCATCGCCGACGGCACCGGTGACGGCACCGTCCCGGGCGCCACGGCGACGGTCGTCGGCCACTACGACACCGTGTGGCCGGCCGGGACCGCCGTCGACTGGCCGTTCACCCTCTCGGAAGGGACCGCCTCGGGCCCGGGGGTCTTCGACATGAAGGCCGGTCTGGCGCAGGGGATCTGGGCCCTGCGCGCCCTGCGCGAACTCGGTCTGCCGCGGCCCACCGTACGGTTCGTGTTCAACGGTGACGAGGAAACCGGCAGCGTCGTCTCCCGCCCCCTCATCGAACGGGCCACCGACGACGCGGCGGCCACGCTGGTGCTCGAACCGGGCGGCGAGTGGGGGATCAAGTCGGGCCGCAAGGGCGTCGGCATCTTCAACATCACCGTGAAGGGCCTGGAGGCACACGCCGGTCTCGACCCGGCCAAGGGCGCCAGCGCCGTCCACGGGCTGGCCGATGTCATCCAGAGCCTGGTCGCCGCCGCCGATCTGGAGCGCGGTACGTCCGTCAACGTCGGCCGTATCAGCGGCGGTACGGCCCGCAACGTCATCGCGGGCGAAGCGACCTGTCTCGTGGACGTCCGGGTCAGCACGCAGGCGGAGATCGAGCGAATAGACCAGGTCCTGGCGGGGCTGGTCGCCAAGGACCCCCGGGTCACCGTCGCCGTCGACGGCGGCTGGAACCGTCCGCCGATGCTGCCGGGAGCGGGGGGCCGCCGCCTCTTCGCGCTGGCCGACGGTGTCGCGACCGGGATCCGGGGGCCCCTGGCGGAGCTGTTCGTCGGCGGCGGCAGCGACGCGAACTTCGTCGCCGCACTCGGCCGCCCGGTCCTGTGCGGCATGGGTGCCACCGGCGACGGGGCGCACGCACGGCACGAGCACGTCATCCTCGCCGACCTCCCCGACCGCGTCGCCCTCACCGCGGGCACGCTGCTGGGCCTGGGCCTCCCGGGAGAACCGGGCGCTGACGGCTGACCCGCTGCCCCGCTGCCCCGCTGCCCCGCTGCCCGGCTGCCCGGCTGCCCGGCTGCCCGGCAAGCGTTCACCGGCCGCCGCCGGGCCCTCGCCGTCGTGGTGTTCCGCCGCCGCGGCGGGGCAGCGGGCCGTCAGCCCAGCTCGTAGGTGAAGGTCACCGGGACGCTCTGGTCGCCGGGGCGGGTCTCGTAGGAGCCCGTTCCGGCCAGCCCGGCGAGGTCACCCGTGGCGGAGCCGGGCACCACCTCGAAGGTGCAGCTGATGGTGCCCGAATCGTCGAACGAGCCGCTGTGCCGGAGCGCGAAGGAGCCCTCCCGTCCCTCGACGGAGCCCGTCAGCACCTCCATGCCGGAGAAGACCCCCCGCGTCTCTCCCACGTACACCAGCGCGTACTCGCACGCGGTGTCCCGCGCCTCGATCCCGCCGGTGAAGGTGTTGACGACGGCCGCGTGCGCGAGGCGGGGGCTGCGGGCCGCGTCGGTGACCTCTTTCTCGTCCCAGGATCCGACGGTGAAGCTGCCGGTGACGGTCTGCTGAGCCTTCTGCGTCTGCTGCGTCATGGTGAGGCCTTTCGCTGTGCGGTGGTGATGGCGTACAGGCATCCTCATCGGCGTACCTGACATCTTCTGTCAGGTACGGCCGAGATCTTCGCCAGGCACCAGAACGCGCCGCGCGAGAATGGGCGCATGCGTGCCGACCGGCTTGTCTCCCTCCTCCTGCTGCTCCAGAACCGGGGCCGGTTGACGGCGCCGGAGCTGGCGGCCGAGCTCGATGTGTCCGTGCGCACCGTCTACCGCGACATCGACTCGCTCAGCGCCTCGGGGGTCCCCGTCTACGCCGACCGAGGCCCCGCCGGGGGCTTCCGGCTGCTGGACGGCTACCGCACCCGGCTGACCGGACTCACCGACTCCGAGGCGGGCTCGCTCTTCTTGTCCGGGCTCCCGGGCCCCGCCCAGGAGCTGGGGCTCGGCGCCGTGCTGACCACCGCCCAGCTGAAGGTGCGCGCCGCGCTCCCGGCCGCTCTCGCCGAGCGCAGCCGGCGCGTCCAGGACCGTTTCCATCTGGACGCGCCGGGCTGGTTCAAGGACGCCGAGCCCGTGCCCCATCTGCCGCGTATCGCCGAGGCCGTGTGGGAACAGCGGGTACTGAGCGTGCGCTACCAGCGGTGGCGGGGCGAAGTGCGCCGCGAGGTACGGCCGTTGGGCGTTGTCCTCAAGGGGGGCATCTGGTACGCGGTGGCCCAGGCGGACGAAGCCGTGCGCACATACCGGATCTCCCGATTCGAGGAGGCGGAGCCCACGCCGGACGGACGGACATTCGAGCGGCCCGCCGGCTTCGATCTTGCCGCCTACTGGGCCGAGTCGGCGCGCCGACTGGAGTCCTGGCTGCGGCAGGACATGGCGAGGGTGCGCCTCTCCCCCACCGCGCAGTGGCTGCTCCCGGCGAAGTTCGGCGCCCCCGGCGAGCGGGCGCTGGCGGCTGCGGGCCCGCCGGACGGCGACGGCTGGGTGGAGACCGAACTGGAGGTGGAGTCCGAGCCGGTCGCCGTCTCCGACCTGCTCAGCCTGGGCGCCGAGGCGGAGGTCCTCGGCCCGCCGTCCCTGCGGGCGGCCCTGCTGAAGGCCGTGGCCGCCCTTTCCGCCCGTTACGCGCAGGGGTAGCGGTGCGTCGCGGGTGCGTTTTTGTGGGTGCGTTTTTGTGGGTGCGTTTTTGTGGGTGCGTTTTTGTGGGTGGGTTGTGGGTGCGTTGGGGTGCCGACTGATGCGTTAGTCAGCACCACAACGCGACGAAAATTAGCGTCCTTTACCGGAGGAAACAGGGCATAGAGAGCGCGCACTCATTGCGGTTATCTCAACGCGCTCGTACGGTGGCGGCCATGCGGAAGGAAACGGGCGACAGGATCGAGGACGGCGCGGGCGAGGTCGCCGAGCGCGTCCGCAAGGTCGTCGAGGCCGCCGGGTGCAGCCAGCGGGAGTTCGCCCGACGGATCGTGATGGACCCCTCCAAGCTCTCCCGCTCACTCAGCGGCACCCGCCGCTTCACCGTCGCCGAACTGGCCCGTATCGCCGACGCCGGTGAGGTCGACGCGGCGTGGCTGCTCGGCTCCCGTGCCGTCGACCCCGCCTCGGCCGGGGCCGCCCCCACCCGCGGCGACCCCGCGCCCGGCGCCCCCGCGCTTCCCTCGCCGTCCGCCGGCGCCCCCTCCACCACCGAACCGTCTCCCGCACCGTCTCCCGCACCGGGCGCGTCCCAACTCCCCTCCACCGGGCGCCCGTTGCAGATCGTGCGGGAGACGGTGCGGCTCATCGCCGAGCACGGCTTCCACGCCGTACGCGTGTCCGACATCGCCGCCGCCTGCGACACCAGCACCGCCACGATCCACTACCACTTCCCCGGCCGCGCCGAACTGCTGGAGGCCGCCGTGCGCTGGTGCATGGACGAGGACACCGCCAGCCGCGCGGCCCGCATCGCCGAGGCCGGGGCCGAGGACGCGGCGGCCGAGCTGCGCGAGGTGCTCGCGCTCCAGACGCCCCGCACGCCGCAGCAGCGACGCCAGTGGCTGGTGTGGCTCGACCTGTGGGCCGAGGCCGCCCGCTCGACCGCCATCGGCCGCCTGCACGTCGACTACTACCGGCAGTGGCGCACGACCGTCGCCGACGTCATCCGGCGCGGCATCGGCCAGGGCGTCTTCCGCCCCGTCGACCCCGAGTTCAGCGCACTGCGGCTGACCGCCCTCGTCGACGGGCTGGCCTCACAGGTCCTCGCCGGCGCGGACGGCACAGGCGGTGCGAACGGTGCGAACGGCGCGGACGGCGGGGACGGCGGGGATTCCGCCGAAGGCGCCGGGAGTGACGGCATGAGCGGGGGCGGCACCAGCGCGGACGACATGCACGCGGCACTGCTCGCCCATGTGCGAACCGAACTGCTTCCCCATTAGCCCTCGCCCTCGCCCCTCGCCCTGCCCTCTCCGGTCCTCCTTCTGCTCTCCGCCTGCCCTCCGCCTCGTCTCGTCCCTCAGTACCCCCACCCCCACCCCCACCCCCACCCCAACGGAGGTTTCCCATGCCCATGAACGACAGCGTCATCATCACCTGCGCCCTCACCGGCGCCGGCGACACCGTCGGACGGAGCCCGCATGTGCCCGTCACCCCCGAGCAGATAGCCGCGTCCGCGGTGGAGGCAGCCGGGGCCGGAGCGGCCGTCGTCCACATCCACGTCCGCGACCCCGAGACCGGTGCCCCCTCGCGCGACCCCCGCCTCTACCGCGAGGTCGTCGAGCGGATCAAGGAGACGGGCACCGATGTCGTCATCAACCTCACCGCCGGCATGGGCGGCGACCTCGTCCTCGACGCCGACCAGCCGCTGGAGAAGGGCGCGCTGGAGGGCACCGACCTGGTCGGCGGCCTCGACCGGCTGCCGCACGTGGAGGATCTGCTCCCCGACATCTGCACCCTGGACTGCGGTTCGCTCAACTTCGGCGACAACCTCTACATCTCCACGCCCGAGATGCTGCGGAAGGGAGCGCGGCGCATCCAGGAGCTCGGGGTGCGGCCCGAGCTGGAGATCTTCGACACCGGGCAGCTGGCGTTCGCCAAGCAGCTGCTCGACGAAGGGCTGCTGGACGACCCGACGGTCTTCCAGCTGTGCATGGGCATTCCGTGGGGTGCGCCTGCCGAGCCGGGCATTCTCGCCTCCATGGTCAACTTCCTGCCGGCCGGGGCGCAGTGGGCGTCCTTCGCGCTGGGGCGCATGCAGATGCCGTGGGTGGCGCAGTCGATTCTGCTGGGCGGGAACGTGCGTGTGGGGCTGGAGGACAACCTGTACCTCAGCAAGGGGGTCAAGGCGACGAACGCCCAGCTCACGGAGCGCGCCGTGCAGATCACCGAGTCCCTGGGGGCCTCGGTGGCTTCTCCCGATGAGGCCCGCGCCCGGCTGGGCCTCAAGCCTCGCGCCTGACCCCTCTTTTTGGCCCCCGCCCCTCACCCGGCCCCCGCCCCTCACCCCGCCTCCGCCGCTCCCCGGCCTCCGGCCGGGAGGTGCCGCAAGCGCGATTGCCTGATCGGGGGCCGGGACACCACGGGCACGCCCCATCACAGCAAAGGAGCACCATGACCACCGCACCCCAAGACGTACGGCGCGTCACCTGTATCGGCGCAGGCGTCATCGGCGGCGGCTGGGTCGCCCACTTCCTCGCGCGCGGTTACGACGTGACCGCTTGGGACCCCGCCCCGGACGCCCCGGAAAAGCTGAGGCGGCTCGTGGACGCCGCCTGGCCCGCGCTCACCCAGCTCGGGCCGGCCGAGGGCGCGTCCAAGGACCGGCTCACCCTCGCCCCCACCCTGGAAGCGGCCTGCGCGCACGCGCAGTTCGTGCAGGAGAGCGCCCCCGAGAAGCTGGAGCTGAAGCGCTCGCTGCTCGCGCAGCTCGACGCGGCGACGCCCGAGGGTGTCGTCATCGCCTCGTCCACCTCCGGGTATCCGATGACGGACATGCAGACCGAGGCGGCCGACCCGTCCCGGCTGCTGGTCGGGCACCCGTTCAACCCGCCGTATCTGATTCCGCTGGTGGAAGTGGTGGGCGGCGAGCGTACGGACGCCACTGCCGTCGAGTGGGCGTCGCGCTTCTACGAGGTGGCGGGCAAGTCGGTCATCACCATGGACCGCGAGCTGCCCGGATTCATCGCCAACCGCCTCCAGGAGGCCCTGTGGCGCGAGGCGCTGCACATGGTCGCCAACGGCGAGGCCACGGTGAAGGAGATAGACGACTCGATCACCGAAGGACCCGGGCTGCGCTGGGCGTTCATGGGCCCCTGCCTCACCTTCGCGCTCGCGGGCGGCGAGGGCGGAATGGGCCACATGCTCGACCACTTCGGCCCCTCGCTGAAGTCCCCATGGACCCGGCTGGAGGCCCCCGAGCTGGACCGGGAGCTGCGCGACGCGATGGTCGAGGGCTGCGAGGAGGCGGCGGACGGCCGCACCATCGCGGACCTGGTCGCCGAGCGCGACCAGGGCGTCATCGACGTCCTGCGCGCCACCGGCCGGCTGCCCGGCGGCGGACTTCCCGGCGGGCAGCGGGGCGGTACGGCGTGAGCGGGCGGCTGCCGGACTTCCACCAGAGGGTCCGCGCGGAGTGGATCGACTACAACGGCCATATGAGCGAGGCGTTCTACGTCCTCGTCTTCGGCCACGCCACCGACGCGCTGATGGACGCCGTCGGCCTCGGCCCTGGCTACCGCGAGGAGAGCGGCTGCTCCCTCTACACCGTGGAGGCGCATGTGCGGTACCTCCGTGAGGTCGAGGACGGCACCCCGCTCACCCTGCGTACGCGGATCCTGGGCGTGGACGCGAAGAAGCTGCGGTTCGCGCACGAGATGTACGCCGGTCCGGCGGACGAGTCCGCAGCCGTGGCAAACGGGTCCGCCACCATCGCGAACGGGTCCACCGCCGTCGCGGACGAGCCCACCAGCGTCGCGGACGAACCCGCCACCGTGGGGCACGAACTGGTCGCCACCAGTGAGCTGTTCGCGCTGCACGTGGGTGGGGAGGGCAGCGTTCCGTTTCCCGCCGAGGTGCGCGAGCGGCTCGCCGGGCTCACCGAGGAGCCGCCCCCGTGGGCGGGCCGCGCGATCGGTCCGGTGCCGCGCGCCTGACAGGAGCGCCCCAGGTCGTCGCCCCGTACGGCCCCCGTCGCCCCCCCAGGGTGACCGTACGGGGCGGTGTTGACGTCTCACGGTCCGGATCCCAGAATGAGACG
This sequence comes from Streptomyces sp. NBC_01775, assembly GCF_035917675.1. Lineage (NCBI taxonomy): Bacteria > Bacillati > Actinomycetota > Actinomycetes > Kitasatosporales > Streptomycetaceae > Streptomyces > Streptomyces sp. NBC_01775. The sequence goes on from NZ_CP109104.1 coordinate 4,021,095, forward strand.
CATGGTCCTTCACTCCGCACACCCGGCAGGACGCCTCGGCATCCCCTGGCGGCGTGGGTGTGAGCGCTCCGGTCTGTAGCTGCCGCACGGCTTCCGCACCGCGCCAGTTCCCACAGCCACCGGATCCCCTGGAGGACCACACCCATGAGCATCACCGCGCCCCACCCCGTCACACCCCAGTCCGCCACCCTCCGTGAGGCCCGGGTGCCCGAGGGTGGGCTCTACGAGGGCACCCGCCTCCTGCGCCCCTTCCCCGAGGGCTGGGAGGAGCGGCCGTACGCGCACATCGAGGTTCACCCGCAGACCAGCGTCATCGGCGCGGAGATCCGCGGCGCCGACCTCACCCGGCCCCTGGAGCCCGCGGTGCGCGAGGAGCTGAACCGCGCGCTGCTGGAGTGGAAGGTCCTCTTCTTCCGGGGCGCGCACCTCACCCCCGAACAGCAGGCCGGCTTCGCGCGGCACTGGGGCGAGCTGGAGACCAACCCGCTGCTGGCACGCGGCGCGAGCGACGAGGTCGCCCGCTTCGAGAAGGGCGCGGGCGGCCGTCCGACGTACGAGAACGTCTGGCACACCGACGTCACCTTCCGCGAACGGCCCGCGATGGGCGCGGTGCTCCAGCTGCGCGAGGTGCCCCCGATCGGCGGGCACACGATGTGGGCGGACATGGCCGCCGCGTACGACAACCTCCCGGAGGAGGTGCGCGAGCGCCTCGACGGGGCGAGCGCGGTGCACGACTTCATCCCCGGCTTCGCGCGCTTCACCACGCGCGAGAAGCTGATCGAGCTCCAGGACGAGTTCCCGCCGGTGGAGCACCCGGTGGTGCGCACCCATCCGGAGTCGGGCCGGAAGATGCTGTTCGTGAACACCTCGTTCACGACGCACATCGTGGGCATGGACCGGGCGGAGAGCGACCGGCTGCTGGCCGAGCTGGTGCGCCAGGCGCACGTCCCCGAGTACCAGGTGCGCTTCTCCTGGCAGCCGGGCGACATCGCCTTCTGGGACAACCGTGCCACCCAGCACTACGCCCTCTTCGACTACGCCGGACACCGCCGCGTAGCCGAACGCGTCGCCATCGTCGGCGACCGCCCGTTCTGACCTCCGGACCGACCTCCAGGTGAACGGTCGTCGGGCGCCGGACCGGCGCAGGCCCCCGGGGGCCCGTCCCCCGGCGTCCCGACGATGACGATCACGCCGTGCCGGGGACAGTGGAAGAGGTTTCCGCCGTCCCCGTACGGCTCCATGTCGTGGTATGCCTTCGGGCAGATCATCTCCCCGCTAACCAATGCCTCCGCGCTCACCGGTGCGCCTCGCTCTTGTGCCGGCCGAGCAGGACGTTCGCGTCGGTGGCGGCGCTGTAGTCCCGCCCGTCGTAGGCCCCCGCACGCTCCTTCGCGTGCGCGGCGCACACCCCGCATCCATCGACCGGTTCCGGCCACCGGGGTGGCGGGGTGGGTGTAGTTCGCAGCAGCATGGCGCCTTCCGTTCCTCACCGTTCGTGTTCGGACAGCTACCTAGACTGCATGCGGCGGCGTACGCTGAACAGCCGAAAACTGTGGGTCAACGACATTGCCTATGCGGAGAGTTGCATGGATGAACAGGTACCCGGCCCCCGCCCCGGCCGACAACCACTGACGGCCAGGAGGCTGCTCGCCGAGCAGTTGCAGCACCACCGCGAGAAGAGCGGCTGGTCACTCAGCTCACTGGCGAACAAGGCTCACTACGACCGCTCCGACCTGCACAAGATGGAACTCGGCCAGAAGCTCGGCCCCGAGCACCTGGTCGCGAAGCTGGACGGCCTGTACGGCACGGGCAACACGCTCACCCTGCTGTGGCGCCTGGCCAAGGAGGAGCATGTGCGCGATACGTATCGCGCTTACATGGAGATGGAGGCAAGCGCCACCGTCCTACACCAGTACGCGACATCGACCGTGCCCGGTCTGCTCCAGACGGAGAGCTACGCGCGAACCTTGGTGAACACCTGGCCGATCTGGAGTCAGGAAGAGGTGGAGACCGAGCTGACGAAGCGGATGGCGCGACAGGAACGACTCGGCGAGGATGGCGCCTTGCACTATCGCGCGATCCTCGACGAAGCCTGCTTCCGCCGAGTGCCCCGGACTCCTCAGACCTGGCGGGACCAGCTCACGCATCTTGCCGAAATGGCCGACCGGCCGAACGTCACCCTCCAGGTGCTGCCGTTCGCATCCGGTCTGCATGAACTGGCAGGCGCCAACTTGAGCCTGCTGTGGCAGGCCGACGGCGCCAACGCGGCCTACCAGGAGAGCAGTCACACGGCCACCGTGGTCGCGGACGCAAAGGAGGTGGCCAACCTCCGCCTGTCCTACGATGCTTTGCGGGACTCGGCCCTCACGCCCAGTGAGTCACGGACCTACATCCAACGCGCAGTTGAGGAGCACACACCATGCACACTCCCCGACCGAACTTGAGCGCCGCCAAGTGGCGTAAGTCCAGCTACAGCAACGCCACCGGGGGAGAATGCGTCGAGGTGGCCGACAACATCCCCAACACCGTCCCCGTCCGCGACAGCAAGGACCCCCACGGCCCCACCCTGGTCTTCCCCACCACCGCGTGGACCCGCTTCATCACCTCCGTCCGAGACTGACGAGCAGTCATGACGCATACCCCGCGACCGAGCCTGAGCACCGCCAGGTGGCGTAAGTCCAGCTACAGCAACGCCAACGGAGGGGCGTGCGTCGAGGTGGCGGACAACATCCCCAACACCGTCCCCGTCCGCGACAGCAAGGACCCCCACGGCCCCACCCTGGTCTTCCCCACCACCGCGTGGACCCGCTTCATCACCTCCGTGCGGGGCTGAACCGCCCCACCGAAGCGGCGAATGGGGGCGGACGAGGCGGAGCCTGCCTAGGCGTTATCCACACCGTTCACGTCCGTACCCCGCGCGTCCGCGCCGTGCCCGTCCGCGCCGCGCGTGAGCGCCCCCGCGGCTGCGAGGTAGGCCGCCACCCGCTCCCCGCTCCAGCCGCCCGACTCCCGCAGCCCCGCCGCCAGATGGGCGAGGTAGGCGGCCGTGGGCGGCACGTACGGTACGTCTCCGGCGCCCCACGGCGCGGTGAACGTGAGTACGGGCCGGGAGCGCAGCGTTCCGGCGCACACCAGCGTCTCGTACCGCCCGTCCCCCAGCGCGGCGCGCCCCCGTGTGAGCACGCCCGCCAGGTCGAGGCCGGCGCCCGGCCGCCGGTACATCTCCTGCGCCGCGATGTCAGAGAACTGACTCGGCGTCACCAGATGGGCCACGGCAAGGGTTCGGCCTTCGGCGTCCGGGTCGTAGAAGGCCCGCCCGCCACCCCATACGGGGGACACGGTCGCGAAGTACAGGGCGCCCGGCAGTTCGACCGGCACCGACTCGGCGGGCATGCGCCGGTCCCGGCAGCCGGGATGCTCCCGCGTCCCTCCCTCGGGCCGCCCTCCGACGATGTACGCCGCCAGCCGGTCGCGGTGCGTGTTGGACCCGTAGGAGGCGTACCAGACCAGCTCCGGCGACTCACCGGAGGACTGCCCGCCCAAGGACCGCTCATCGAAGGGACCCATGCGTTCGAGGATTTCCACCCTCGGAGCACGATTCGTTCGGTAAGTTCCAAAGATTTTTCGGATCGTCATGAACCTTTCCGCCGGAACGTCCGTCGAACTTTGTGTCCGGTCAGATATGGGGGCCTGGCAGGGCAAGAGCACTCGTCCGTACATCCCCTGCGACTGGTCAGCGCAGTCGCCCGGTCCTGTGCACCGCACCCCAAGTGCGCCGCACACTCAGGAGGGTCTTCAGTGCAGCACAAAGCCATCACCGCGCGGTGGAGATCGGCAGCCGCCACCGCCACGGCAGGCCGCGTCATCGGGCTGACCGCGCTGGTCGCGGGTATCGCCGTCACCGGTGTGCTGACCGCGGGGGCCGCCACCTCCAAGCCGGCCGCCAAGGCCAAGGCCGCTGTTCCCATGGCGGACTTCAACGCCGACGGCAAGGCCGACGTGGTCACCTCGGCGCCCAACGGAAAGGTCGACGGAAGGTCCGAGGCCGGGTACCTCACGGTCGTGAACGGCGGCGCCGACGGCTCGGACACCTCCAAGCGGCAGGTCGTCAACCGCAGCAGCAAGGGCATTTCGGGGAAGTCCGCCCTGGGCGAGCGGTGGGGCGACCGCTCCGTGGCCCGGGACCTGGACGGGGACGGCGCCACCGACCTGGTGGTGGGCTCCTCGGACACCCGGAGCGGACTGACCCTGGTGTGGGGCGGCAAGGGCAAGGGCCTCACCAAGGGCGCGGCCCTCTCCAAGGATCTCAAGGTCAGCTCGCGGGTATTCGGCGCGGGCGACTTCAACGGCGACGGCAAGTCGGACCTGGTCGCCGGCGACGAGGGTGGCGACGGCGACCAGCTGCGGGTGCTGTACGGCCCCTTCACCCGAGAGGGCGCCCCCGCCTCCAAGGCCAACCTGCCCTCGGGCTCGGAGTTCGGCCCCGACAAGATCGTCACCGGCGATGTCACGGGTGACGGCCTCGACGACGTCATCACCACCAACTCCACGGAGGAGACCGCCGATCCCACCCGCGTCTGGAAGGGCGGCAAGGAGGGGCTGAGCGACAAGCCCGCCGAGGTCGACCCCGCGGCGAACGGCACCGTCGGTGACGTTGACAACGACGGCTTCGGCGACCTGGTCATCCGTACCGTTCCCAAGAAGAACGTGGAGAACCTGCCCGACGACCACGGCACCATCAAGGTCCTCTACGGCACCAAGGACGGCCCCAGCAAGAGCCGCACCACCACCCTCAGCCAGAAGAGCAAGGGTGTGCCCGGCACCAACGAGAAGGGTGACGAGCTCGGCTCCGCTCTCAGCGCGGGCGACGTCAACGGTGACGGCTACGCCGACATCGCCGCGGGCCTGCCCGGCGAGGACCTCGGCAAGGGCGCCAAGGGCCGCGACAGCGGTGCGGTCATCCAGCTCTTCGGCGCCAAGGGCGGCCTGAAGGGCACCGGCGCCAAGGCGTACCACCAGAGCACAGCGGGCGTGCCCGGCGGCAGCGAGGCCGGCGACCGGTTCGGCAGTGCCGTCACTCTCCAGGACACCGACGGCGACAAGCACGCCGACCTCTCCATCGGCGCACCGATCGAGAGCGGCACCACGAAGGAGCCGGAAGCGGGCGCCGTGTGGACCCTGCTCGGCACGGACGACGGCCTGACCACCAAGGGCGTCGTCTCCTACGGCCCCACCGCGCTGGGCGCCCCCGCCTCGCGCGCCGGCCTCGGCACCAGCTTCGCCCGCTGACACCTCCCCGGACGGCCACTGCCGTCAGTGAGCGCGCGAAGAAGCACCACCGCACAAGGCAACGCCCTGAACGGAACGGAGAAGCGAAATGCGCAGGAAGTTCATGAAGGCCGTGGTCACGATGGTCGCCAGGGATGCCTGACCCCGGTCCACTGATCCGGACGCCCGTCCGCTGATCCAGCGGCGTTCCGCTTCCCGGGCGGTTTCCCGGTCTTCTGCCGAAGGCCGGGGAACCGCCTTTCGGCGTTCCGGCCCGCGCCCGCCGCCCTGCCCCGCCCCGCCCCGGCTCCCGTCACTCCACCGTCAGCAGCGTCTTGCCCAGTACGGCGCGGGACTCCACGGCCTCGTGGGCCTCGGGCGCCGCCGTCAGGGGGAAGGTCTGGCCGATGACGGGGCGCAGGCGGCCCGCGGCGGCCTCGAACAGAGCGCGGTCCAGCAGGGGTTTGTACTCGTCCGGGGTGAGCTGGACCTGTTCGATACCGACGAGCGTGACGCCCCGCTCGGCCGCGAGTCCGGGGCCGATCTCGGCGAAACCCCCGCCCGGCGCGCCGTGCGCGGAGAAGCGGGCCCCCCGCGCGGTGGTCTCCAGCGCCTCACGCCCCCGCTTGCCGCCCGCGCCGTCGAAGACGACGTCGACGCCACGTCCGCCGGTGGCCTGGAGCACGCGGTCGGTCCAGTCCGGCAAGGAGTAGTCGACGACCTCGTCGGCGCCCAGCTTCCGTGCGGCGAGGGCCAGTTTGTGCTCGCCGCGCGCCGCCGCGATCACCTGCGCGCCGGCGGCCTTCGCCAGCTGCACCAGCAACGCCCCCAGGCCCCCGGCCGCCGCGAGCACCAGCACCCGGGCGCCGGGCCGCAGGCTCCCGTCGCTGACGGCATTGTCGAAGATCCGTACGGCGGTGGGCCCGTCGTGTGCCAGCGCGGTGGCCTCGCGCAGTCCGAGCGCGTACGGGAGGGCACTGAGCTCCGCGACATCGGCCCGCGCGCGTTCCGCGTAGCCGCCGCCCGCTGCCACGCCCTCGGGCGCGAGGGTCCTGGCGACGACGGTGCGGCCCACCCACGCCTCCTCGACGCCCGCACCGGCCGCCACGACCCGCCCGCCGACGGCGCCGCCGGGGACGTGGGGCAGCGGCGGGGTGAAGAAGCCCTCACCGCGCCGGACCTGCGTCTCCATGAAGATCACGTCGGCGTACGACACTCCGATGACGACCTCGCCGGGGCCCGCCACCGGCTCGGGCAGCTCGACGGCCTCCAGTACGCCGGGTCCGCCGAACCGCCCCATCCGCATTCCGCGCACGGAGACCACTTCCTCTCACTGTCCGAGCTGTCCGACCTGTCCGCCTGCTGTGCGGCGGGCACGTCGCGTCGCGCTGTGGGAAGAAGTCTTCAACTTGAACCGGACTTCAGGTCAAGCTCACTCCGCCGGTGAGCGCACCTCGTCGCGGATGGTGTTGACCCGGTCGGCGAAGTCCTCCAGGTCGATGCTCTTGGGGGGCACCGAGTAGGTCTTGAGGCTGTCGTTGGCGACATACGCGGCCGTTCCCGGGTCGCTCCAGGCGCACACCGGGATCGTCAGCTTGCGGCCCTGCTGGCTCTTGACCAGCACCTCGCAGGTCAGCGGATCCTCGGCACCGTCAGGAGTGATGTCGCGGCGCTTGACGGCGACATCCATCGCGGGGCTGGTCTCCATGCCCTTCATCATCTGGTCCTTGGACAGGTCCGGATTGCCGTAGTCGTTGCCCTTGGCGGAGGCGTAGAGGATGCGCTGGGTGCTGTCGCTGTTCTTGGCGTACGAGCCCATGTGGGCCTCCTCGCCGGGACCGCCGCCGCTGACCTGGTCGCTGAGGTCCTTACGCCTGGTGAACTCGCCGTTCTCCAGCGTCTTGGGGAAGGCCAGCTCGTACTTGGCGTCCGACTCGCTCGGACTGGGCGACGGCTCGGCCGGGTCCTCGGAGTCGCTCGCGGAGGGCTCGTCGCTGGGCCCGTCCGCCTTCGAGGACTCCTTCGAGTCGGCCTTGTCGCCCTTCTTGTCCTCGCCCCCGCCCGATATCGCCAGCAGCGTGCCGCCCACCGCGAGGGCGACCACGACGACGACGGCCACGACGATCGCCACGACCTTGTTGTTGTTCGGCGGCGTCGGTGTGGGCGGCTGGCCGTAGGGCGCGGGTCCGCCGGGCGGCTGCCCGTAGGGGCCGGGGCCGCCGGGCGGCTGGCCGAAGCCGCCCCCGGCCGGCGGTGAGCCGTAGGGCCCTCCGCCGTACGGAGCGGAAACGGGCTGACCCGAGGACGGGGGCTGGCCCGAGGGCGGCGGGTCCGAGGGCGGCGGACCGAAGCCACCCCCGCCCGGGGGCCCGCCCGGAGGCTGATTCGGCGGCTGCGGGGGTGTCGTCATCCCGTGTCCCTCCCGGCGCGCGGGAGGCGTCTGTCCCGTCCCCCGGCTCTGCTTTATCTGGTACTTATCGCACGGTACCTCTTTTTGGCCAAGGCATTACGCTCGGGCGACCGGGGGAACAGCGCACTCCGGGGCGTGCGGAGGGCGAGGGTCAGCGCGCGGAGGGCGACGGTCGGCGCGCGCCCTGCGGGGGTCAGCGCGCGTACAGCTTGTCGATCTCCTGCGCGAAGTCCCGCACGATCGCGCCCCGGCGCAGCTTCATCGACGGGGTCAGGTGGCCGCGCTCCTCGGTGAAGTCGCCCGGCAGCACGGCGAAGCGGCGGATCGACTCGGCCCGCGAGACCTGCGAGTTCGCCTCGTCCACGGCCTGCTGGAGGTTGCGCAGCAGATCCTCGTCGGTGAGCACCTCGGTGTCGCTGAGCCCCTGCTTCTTGTGCATCTGCCGCCAGTGCGCGAGCCCGTCGGGCTCCAGGGTCAACAGCGCGGCCACGTACGGCCGGTTGTCGCCGATCACCAGACACTGGCTGACCAGCGGATGGGAGCGCAGCCAGTCCTCCAGCGGGGCGGGCGCCAGATTCTTGCCGCCGGAGGTGATGATCACTTCCTTCTTGCGGCCGGTGATGCTCAGGTAGCCCTCGGAATCCAGCGCCCCCAGGTCGCCGGTGGGCATCCACCCCTCGGCGTCGAGATGCGGTACGGCCGTCGCGGTCCTGGCGTCCCAGTAGCCGCCGAAGACGTGCCCGCCCTTGATGAGTACTTCCCCGTCGTCCGCGATGCGTACGGCCGTCCCCGGCATCGGCCAGCCCACCGTGCCCAGCCGGGGCTTGAGCGGTGGCGTCGCGGTGGCCGCCGCCGTCGTCTCGGTGAGCCCGTAGCCCTCGTAGACGGTGACGCCCGCGCCCTCGTAGAAGGCGGCCAGCCGGTGCCCCAGCGGGGAGCCGCCGCAGATGACACGGCGGCACCGGCCGCCCAGCGCCGCCCGTATCCGCCGGTAGATCAGCGCGTCGTAGAGCCCGCGCGCGGCCCGCAGCCCCAGGCCGGGGCCCGGTCCGAACCCGTGTTCCTGCGCCTCGACGGCCTCGCCGTAGCGCTGCGCGATCCGCGCGCCCCGGTCGAAGGAGGACGCGCGCCCCATCTTCTCCGCCGTGGCCCGCCCGGTGTTGTAGACCTTCTCCAGCACGTACGGGATGCCCAGCAGAAAGGTCGGCCCGAAGCCCGCCAGGTCGGCCAGCAGGTCCTCGGTCCGGATGCTCGGCGCGTGCCCCAGCCGCACCCGCGCGCGCAGACAGCCGATCGCGACCATCCGGCCGAAGACGTGCGACAGCGGCAGGAACAGCAGCGTGGAGGGCGGATCCTTGCTGACCGCCCGGAAGACCGGGTGCAGCAGCTCGATCGCGTTGTCGACCTCGGCGAAGAAGTTGCCGTGGCTGAGCACGCACCCCTTGGGCGGGCCCGTGGTGCCCGAGGTGTAGATGAGGGTGGCGATGCTCTCCGGCCGCACCTGTGCCCGGCGCTCGTCGACCAGCGCGTCCGGTATCTCCCGCCCCGCGTCCACGACATGCCCCACAGCGCCCGAGCTGAACTGCCACAGGTGCTCCAGATCGGGCAGGTTGCCGCGCTCGGCGCTGATCAGCCGGGACTGCTCGACGTCCTCCACGAAGCAGGCGCGCACGCCCGCGTCCTGGAGGATGTGCCGGGCCTGCGAAGCGGCGGAGGTCGGGTAGACCGGCACGGTGATCAGGCCCGCCGCCCAGGCGGCGAAGTCGGTGAGCGTCCACTCGTAGGTCGTACGCGCCATGATGGCCACCCGGTCTCCCGGGCGCAGACCCAGCGCGACGAGGCCCTTGGCCATCGCCTGGACCTCGGCCGCGAAGTCCCGGGCCGGCATGTCCCACCACGTCCCGTCCCGCCCCTTGCGGCTGAGCACCGGCTCGTCCGGTGCCTCCACGGCGTTGGTGAACGGGATGTCCCCGAGCGATCCGCTGGTCACCGCCGACGCCAGCGGCGGCACGGAAACCTCGCGCACACGCCCGTCCACCACACGCTTGTGGGGCTCCACGAGCGTCGGCGCCGGGGGCATTGCGGACTCCACAGACATTGGGCGGCTCCTCCTAGTGACCTGCGTCGAGCCCCTCCCGCCCGCCGCACAACCGGAGTTGAGCCCTTCGCTTCACCAGGAGCGTCCCGCTCGCAGAGCGACTTGGCGAGGGCCTCACCATCCGAGCACCGCGAACGGAACTCCTTCTCGGCCGAGATCCTGACCTACAAGTAACCTTACTCATAAGTAAATTTACGGGAACCGAGCGAGTTGGGGAATGCCCGATCGCCCACCTTCATCGGACGTACACAGGTCCAGGACCGGTGCCGTGTCCGAACGCCGGGGGCGTCCCGAAGGGGCGCGGGGCTGTGTCATATGCGGCTCCTCCCCCAAGTCCTGGGGGCCCCTCCCGGCCGACGGCTGGGGGAGAAGCCGAGAACTTGGGGGAGCGACCAGCCTGGGGGTACCTCCCTGCTCGAAGAGCTGGGGGGGAGCACCCGCACCCTGCAAAGAACAGCCAGGGGCGCCCCCGCCAGGAAAAAGGGCAACCGAGGCGCCGCCTCAGTGGACGCCCAAAGTGGGCAGCCAGCGCTCGCCCTTCATGCGGTTTTGCAGCCCCGACCAGCAGAGATTCATCAGCGTCGCCGCCGTCTCCTGGGCCGAAGGGGCGCTCGAAGGGGTCTCCTTCGCAAGGATGTTGGCCCACTCCGCCAGCGACTCGGCCGCACCCACCAGAGCCTGGGCGAGACCGGAGACCTCGCGCTCGGCCAGCGCGCTGTCGCACCCGGCGTCCCGCGCCGCCTGGCCCAGCAGCGAGGTCACGAGCGCGGCGAGCTCGGCGCGCATGGCGGCTATCTCGCGGACGAAGGGCTCGCCCTGGGTGCGGGCGCGGTGGAGCACGGCGACCCCGTCCGGGCGCGCCGCGGTGTGCGCGAAGAAGGCCGTGAGCCCGTTCCACAGCTGCTGGTCGGCGGCGGCCCCGCGCTCGCGCGTCCCCTCCCGTACGGCGGCGACGAGCGCGCCGACCTCGCGGCGGACGCAGGCCATGAACAGCTCTTCCTTGGACTTCAGGTAGAGGTACACGAGCGGCTTGGAGACCCCGGCCGCCTCGGCTATGTCGTCCATCGAAGCGGCCTGATACCCGTTCCGCGCGAACGCCGCCACCGCGGCGTCCAGCATCTGCCGTTCTCGGACCTCACGCGGCATGCGCTTTTGCCCCACGCGCTCCCAACCCCTCGTGCCCTGGTCCCCCGTCAAAACCCCGCCCTCATATGGTCGTCGCAAGCCTACGCGCCCCCGGTCACAGGGCCGGGGGCGCGGAAACGGGTTCCGGCCTGGGCCGGAGGAGCGGGTACGTCTGTCTCAGCTGACGGTCGCCGGAGTGCGGGTGGCGGAGGGCTCCTGGGCGGCGGCGTCGGCCTCATCGAGGCTGAAGCTGCGGGCGTTGGCGAACGCCTCCCGGTCCAGGATCTTCTCCTTGGCCGAGACGAGTACGGGTATGACGACCTGGCCCGCCACATTCGTCGCGGTGCGCATCATGTCGAGGATCGGGTCGATCGCCAGCAGCAGCCCGACGCCCTCCAGGGGCAGGCCCAGCGTGGAGAGGGTGAGCGTCAGCATCACCGTCGCGCCGGTCAGTCCGGCGGTGGCGGCGGAGCCGATGACCGACACGAAGACGATCAGCAGGTACTCCTTGACGCCCATGTCCACGTGGAAGAACTCGCCGACGAAGATCGCCGCTATGGCCGGGTAGATCGAGGCGCAGCCGTCCATCTTCGTCGTCGAGCCGAACGGCACGGCGAAGGACGCGTACTCCTTCGGCACGCCCAGGCGCTCGGTGACCTTCTGGGTCAGCGGCATGGTGCCCACCGAGGAGCGGGAGACGAAGGCCAGCTGGATCGCGGGCCAGGCTCCCCTGAAGAACTGGAGCGGGTTGACCTTGGCGACGGTGGCGAGCAGCAGCGGGTAGACGCCGAAGAGGACGATCGCGCAGCCGATGTAGATGTCGGCGGTGAAGGTCGCGTAGCTGCCGATCAGGTTCCAGCCGTAGTCCTTGATGGCGGTGCCGATCAGACCGATGGTGCCGATCGGGGCCAGCCGGATGATCCACCACAGCGCCTTCTGGAGGAGCGCCAGGACGGACTCGCCGAGCTTGAGGATCGGCTCGGCCTTGTCGCCGAGCTTGAGCGCGGCGATGCCGACGACGACCGCCATGAAGACGATCTGGAGGACCTGGAGTTCGGTGAAGGGCGTGATGATGTCCGTCGGGATGATCCCGGTGAGGAAGTCCAGCCACGAGCCGCTTGTCTCCGGCTTGGCGGCGTCCTTGGCCGACAGCCCGGTGCCGGAGCCGGGGTTGGTGAGCAGCCCGATGACCAGGCCGAGCGCGACGGCGATCAGCGAGGTCGCCATGAACCACAGCAGCGTCCTGGTGGCCAGGCGCGCGGCGTTGTGGACGTTGCGCAGGTTGGTGATCGAGATGGTGATCGCGAAGAAGACCAGCGGGGCGACGGCCAGCTTCAGCAGCTGGACGAAGATCTCACCGACCTTGGTGAGCGTGGTTCCCAGCCAGGCCACGTCCCAGTTGCGGGCCACCCAGCCGAGGAGCACACCGAGGACGAGGCCGAGCAGGATCTGCGCCCAGAAGGGGACTTTGGGTATCCGCGAGCGGGTCGCGGGCACGGCGGTATCGGACGATGACGACGAAGGCACGGACAGACTCCGGAGGCGTCAGAGAGCGGACTCTCAGGGGATGGGGAGGGGGACGTCGCAAGGGGCGACGCGGGGTCGCGCCGGAGGGTAGTCCGGCCGCGCGTTCAGCGACAGGTCGCCGACATGCAGCGGCAGAGATCGACATGCAGCCGCCCCACGAGCGCGAGGCCGGGTCGTCCCGGGTGCGCGTCGGGGGTGGTGGCTGCGTAAATCATGTCGGTCACGTTAACACTCCGCGTTTGGCCTACCCAAAGCATTCCTTTGGGATGCGGTCACGGAGAAACTCAACGCCCCACCGGATGAAGGAGATTCCCGATGGGGCGCTGCTGACAGTGTGAGGAGGGTTACATGGAGGACAAAACGGTCACGCGGAGCCGGTGCGGGGATTGCTCTGCGACTGCACGCCGTCCTCCTGGCTCTGGTTGGCCGCCAGCCGCTCCTTGGCCTTGCCCACGCCGTCGACGATCTGCTCCGACATCGCTTCGCGCTGCTTGCGCAGCAGCACATAGCTGAGCGGGGCCGAAACGATCAGCGCCACCAGCACCACCCAGACCGGGTTGGAGTCGCCGATACCGGCGGGAATGAGCCCGAAGTGCGCCAGCACCCCGGCGAGGACGAGGCAGCCGACGAAAATGCCAATCCGCATGGTGGTGTAGCGAAGCGTCGCGTGCGACGTGGAGGTGCTCACGGTGTCTTCTCCGTGCTTCTTGGGCGTTCGGGGCGTTTGGGCGGGATTCGCGATCCCTTCCAGTCAAGCACAGCCCCCGCGGCGATCAGCAGGCCCCCGGCCGCCCTCCCGCTCCGGCATCCGGGCGGCCACCCACCTCGCTCCGCACCCGCGTCGGCGGTGCCACGCCCGCGTCGGCGGTGCTACACCCGCATCGGCTGCGGCGCCTCGCGCCGCTCGGGGTCCGGGCCCGGGTACTCGTTGAGGATCTCGTAGCGGGTGTTGCGCTCGACGGGCCGGAAGCCCGCGTCGCGGATCAGGTCGAGCAGGTCGTCGCGGGTGAGCTTGTCGGGGGTGCCGAAGTCGTCCGCGTCATGCGTGATCTTGTACTCGACGACCGAGCCGTCCATGTCGTCGGCGCCGTGCTGGAGCGCGAGCTGCGCGGTGTTCACCCCGTGCATCACCCAGAACACCTTGACGTGCGGCACGTTGTCGAACAGCAGCCGGGAGACCGCGAAGGTCTTCAGCGCCTCGGCACCGGTCGCCATCTGGGTGCGTGCCTGGAGGGTGTTGCGGACCTTGCCGTCCTTCATGTCGGTGAAGTCGTGCTGATAGCGCAGCGGGATGAAGACCTGGAAGCCGCCGGTCTCGTCCTGGAGCTCCCGCAGCCGCAGCACGTGGTCCACCCGGTGCCGGGGCTCCTCGATGTGCCCGTACAGCATCGTGCAGGGGGTCTTGAGCCCCTTTTGGTGCGCGAGGCGGTGGATGCGCGACCAGTCCTCCCAGTGGGTGTCGTGGTCGACGATGTGCTGACGGACATCCCAGTCGAAGATCTCCGCGCCGCCGCCGGTCAGCGACTCCAGGCCCGCGTCGATCAGCTCGTCCAGGATGTCGCTCGCGCTCATCCCGGAGATCTTCTCGAAGTGGTGGATCTCGGTCGCGGTGAACGCCTTGAGGGAGACCGACTCCGGCAGCGCCGCCTTCAGCTCGCGCAGCGAGCGCGGGTAGTAGCGCCAGGGCAGGTTGGGGTGGAGCCCGTTGACGATGTGCAGCTCGGTGAGGTTGTCCGCCTCCATCTCCTTCGCGAGCCGGACCGCCTCCTCGATGCGCATGGTGTACGCGTCCTTCTCGCCCGGCTTGCGCTGGAACGAGCAGTAGGCGCACGCGGCGGTGCACACGTTCGTCATGTTCAGATGGCGGTTGATGTTGAAGTGCGTGACGTCGCCGTTCTTGCGCGTCCGCACCTCGTGCGCGAGGCCGCCGAGCCAGGCGAGGTCGTCGCAGTCGTAGAGGTCGATGCCGTCCTGCCGGCTCAGCCGCTCACCGGAGCGGACCTTCGCCTCGATCTGGACGAGCCGCTCCCGCAATCCCGCGTCCATGCCTCGCGCCACCTGCCTCATCTGTCTGCTGCGTCTTCCCGGCGAGGGGCCCGATCCGACCGGCTCCGCGAGGTGGGAATCCGCGTTCCGAGTGCCGCGCACGAGCCTACGCCACCACTTTTCGCACCATTCGCCGGGCACGGGGCCTTCCAGCGCGGCGGCACGGCGCCCTCAGACCGGCGCCACGCCCTCAGCTCGGCGCCACGCCCTCAGACCGGCACCGCGCCCTCAAAGCGGCTCCTCGCCGGGGAGCTCCCCGACCCTGTTCTCCCACTTGGTGGACAGCACGATCGTGGTGCGGGTACGAGAGACGCCCTTGGTGCCCGAGAGGCGTCTGATGGTGCGCTCCAGGTCGTCCACGTCACCGGCCCGCACCTTGAGCATGTAGGAGTCGTCGCCGGCGATGAACCAGCAGTCCTCGACCTCGTGGAGGTCACGCAGCCTGGTGGCCACGTCCTCGTGGTCGGTGGCGTCCGAGAGCTGGATACCGATCAGCGCGGTCACCCCGAGGCCGAGGGAGGGGGCATCGACGGTGGCGCGGTATCCGGTGATCACCCCGGCCGCCTCCAGCCGGTTGATGCGGTCGGTGACGCTGGGGCCCGAGAGTCCGACGAGCCGGCCGAGTTCGGCGTAGGAGGCTCTCCCGTTCTCGCGCAGGGCCTGGATGAGCTGCCTGTCCACCGCGTCCATGGATGCCGCTGCCTCCCGTTCGTAGAAGTCCGGACCACGAATCTAAGGCATGGGGCCCGAACTCCCCCGACCAAGCTCCCCTTCCCAGCGGCGGTAGAGCTTGTGCGGCACCCCCACGGCGTCCAGCGCGCGGCCCGCCACGAAGTCCACGAGGTCCTGGATGTGCCGGGCGCCCGCGTAGAAGGCGGGCGAGGCCGGCAGCACCACGGCGCCCGCCTCGTCCAGGGTGACGAGGTGGCGCAGCGTCTGGCCGTTCAGCGGGGTCTCGCGCAGGGCCATCACCAGCGGGCGCCGTTCCTTGAGCGTCACGCTTGCCGCGCGCTGCAACAGGTCCTTCGACAGCCCCAGCGCCACCCCGGCCACGCACGCCGTGCTCGCCGGAACGACCAGCATCCCCTTGACCTGGTACGACCCGGACGACGGCCCGGCCGCCAGGTCCCCCGGCGGCCAGTGGCGCACCCGCGCGGGGTCGACGTCGAACGCGTCGGGCCGCCCGTCGGCACCGCGCGCCAGCCACCGGCGCAGGTCGCTCTCGGCGTGGGCGTCGCGGAAAGGGTGGCCGTTCTCGTCCAGGATCGTCAGCCGGGAGGCCCGGCTGACGACGAGGTCGATGTCCTCCCCCGCCTCCAGGAGCCCCCGGATGACCGCCGCCGCGTAGGGCGTCCCCGACGCCCCGGAAACCCCCACGACCCATGGCTGACGTCCGATACCGTTCACGCGCCGACCCTACTTCTTGCCCCCGCTCCACCCCTTCACCGTTTCCTTCGCGGGGGTCTCCCCGGCCGAACGCCGGGGGACGGGCGGGGGAAAGCCGCCGCCACGTACCCTCGACACATGCGTGTCACCCGAGTCCCCGCGCGCCTGACAGCCACGGCGGCAGCCGCCACCGCGCTGGCCGTCACCCTCGTCAGTTGCAGCACGGCGGAAAAGCTCACCACCGGCCTCAAGGTGAAGCACGCCTTCGAGAGGCTCGGCGAACAGCCGTCGGCCAGCGTGCTGGTCTCCGTGGACGGCACGGCGACCGACGCCGACGCCTTCTTGCGCGCGGCGGGCGCACCCCGGGGCGCGACGACGAAACAGGCGGCCAAGCTCCTCTCCCGCGGCGAGCTGACCTTCGCGGTGGGCTCGGACCGCGAGAGGACCCCGCTGAAGGACCTCAACCGCTCCGAGCGCCTCCGCTTCGCGACGGCCCTCAACTTCGGCACCACGGACGTCCTGTCCGCCAAGTCGGTCGAGGAGAAGCTCTACGTGCGGGTCCGCCTGCGCTCCTTGGTCGCGAGGCTGAGCGACTCGAAGTCCGACCGGGAGCGCGCCCGCAAGATCGTCGCGCTCGCCAAGGACCTCCCGACCACGCTCGGCTCGGCCAAGGACGCGCTCAGGGGCGAGTGGGTCGAGGCCGACCCCGAGTCCTTCGACGACTTCGCGCGCGCGGCGCAGGAGATCACGCGGGACGAGAAGAAGGGCGAGTTCGGCAAGAAGAGCAAGGCCGCCTCCAAGACGAACGACGAGACGAGCAAGCGCGTGGGCCGGGCCACCGCCGCGGGCCGTGCGCTGAACGGCGAATCGGAGCGGGAGTTCCTGGAGGGCCTGGAGAAGACCCTCGGCAGGCACGCGGAGTTCAAGAAGGCGGGCGAGTACGGCGGGGCCGAGCACGTCACCGTCTCGATGCCGGCGCGGAAGGCGGCGCCCGATCTGTCCCGCGCGCTGGCGGCGCTGGGCGCCCCGCTCGACCCGGCCACGGTGCCGGACCGGAAGGTCAACGCCGATCTTGAGATCCGGCGCGGCCAGCTCACCGGGCTGACGCTGGACCTGGAGCAGTTCCTGAGCGACGAGGCGCAGGCCAAGGGCGTGCACCTGCCGCTGCGGATGGCCTTCGGCGGCGGCGACGCCGTCCCCGTCCAGGCCCCCGACGGCGCGCGCGAGCTGAAGCCGCAGGACCTGCTGGCCGCCGTGATGTACGGAGCCCTGGGCACGGGCGGCATCTGAGGCCATCCTGGAGGACAACGGGGTTCGGCAGGACGGGAACCGACGGCACGCCGTGTGCCGTTGTACGTCCTGATGGTGGGAGCTCCTCACGAGGGAGGCGAGCATGGCGATCGGCTCGGGCGCCAAGGCCATGGCGGCGGGGAAGCTGATAGTGGGCTGGGTGGCACTGCTGTGGGTGCTGGAGGTGGTGGACCAGGCCTCGGGGAACGCGCTGGACACCTTCGGCGTCGAGCCGCGCCGTATGGGCGAGCTGGTGGATGTGGTCCCCAGCGCCTTCATGCACTTCGGATTCGGGCACCTCACGGCGAACACGCTGCCGCTGCTGGTCCTCGGCTTCCTGGCGGCCCTGCGCGGCACGGGACGCTTTCTGGCGACGTCGCTGATCATCATCGTGACCAGCGGCCTGGGAGTATGGCTCACCGCCCCCGAGAGCAGTAACACCGCGGGCGCCTCGGGCCTGATCTTCGGCCTCTTCGGCTATCTGCTCGCGCGCGGCTTCGTGGACCGCCGGATAACCGATCTCGCCGTCGGCTCGGTCGTGGCCGTCGTCTACGGCTCGACGTTCTTCTGGGGCGTGCTGCCCAGCAACTCCGGCGTCTCCTGGCAGGGCCATCTGTTCGGCCTGGTCGGCGGCATCCTGGCGGCCCGCCTGACGGCCGAGGCCCGCGCCGTCGGCGAGGACAAGCCCGCCTGGCACTGAGCCGCTCTACGGAGGCGAGCCCCGGAGGGCCCGAAGGGCCCCGAAGGGGCGCGGGGAACTGCGCGCCCAGCGCATAGGCACCCGCACTCTGCAAAGCACAGCCAGGGGCACCCCCTGCTCAGCACCCGCCGGCCGGCGCTAGTGCCCCTCCCGGCAAGCTTTGCCCCGTCGCGCCGCCCGGCACGCACGCTCGCGGCGTTGGCCAAAAGCCCTGGTAGCTCCGCTACAAGGGCTTCCGGCCGCCTTGCGATCGCACGCACCGGACGACGCTCCTTCCGGGCAAACATTGCCGGTCACGGCACTAGCCAACGAGGCCGCGTGCGAACAGATCGAGCAGCGCGCAGAGGAAGAACGCGATGCCGATGAAGCTGTTGACCTGGAAGAAGGCCCGGTTCAGCCGGGAAAGGTCGTGCGGGCGCACGATGGTGTGTTCGTAGCCGAAGGCGGCAGTGACGATCAGCAGCCCCAGCCAGTAGAAGACCCCCGCTTCCGTCAGCAGCCCGAAGGCCACCAGCAGCGCCACGGTGACCCCGTGCGCTGCCCGGGTGGCGTGGATGGCCGCCGCCGTGCCGAAGCGGGCGGGCACCGACTTCACGCCGTGGGCCCGGTCGGCCGCCACGTCCTGGCAGGCGTAGATCAGGTCGAAGCCGCCGATCCAGATGCCCACGGCCAGCCCGAGCACCGCGGCCTCCCACGACCAGCTGCCGGTGACCGCGAGCCAGGCGCCGACGGGCCCGATGGCCTGGGCCAGACCCAGGATGGCGTGCGGGAGATTGGTGAAGCGCTTCCCGTAGGGATAGACCACCATCGGGATCACGGCGACCGGCGCGAGCGCCAGGCACAGCGGGTTGAGCAGCGCACAGGCGCCCAGGAAGATCACCACGGCGACGGCGGCACCGGTCCAGGCCGTCCGCACGGACACCGCGCCGGTCACCAGCTCCCGGCCCGCGGTGCGCGGGTTACGGGCGTCGATCTCGCGGTCGATGATCCGGTTCGCGGCCATCGCGAAGGTCCGCATGCCGACCATGGCGACGGTCACCAGGAACAGCTCCCACCAGTGGACGCTGCGGCTGTCGCGGAACATCGCGGTGAGCGCCGCCGTGTAGGCGAACGGCAGCGCGAAGACCGAGTGCTCGATGACCACGAGCCGCAAGAACGCCCGCACCCGTCCGGCATCGGCCCCCGGTCCCGGCCCCGGTCCGACGACTCCTTCCGCCGTGCTGCTCACAGGCCGTACTCCGTCCACCGGCGGCTCACCAGATCGGCGACCCCGGGGTCGGACTCGACCATGTGCGGCCAGCCCCCGTCGCGGGTGTAGCCCTCCTCGGGCAGCTTGCGGGTCGCGTCGATGCCCGCCTTGCCACCCCAGAACTGCTGGTAGGAGGCGTGGTCGAGGTGGTCGACGGGACCCTCGACCACGGTGAGGTCCCGGGCGTAGTCGACGTTGCCGAGTGCCCGCCAGGACACCTCATGCATGTTCCGCACGTCGCAGTCCTTGTCCACGATCACGATCAGCTTGGTCAACGACATCATGTGCGCACCCCAGATGGCGTGCATCACCTTCTGCGCATGCTTGGGGTAACGCTTGTCGATGGCGACGATCGCGCAGTTGTGGAAGCCGCCGGACTCGGGCAGGTGGTAGTCCACGATGTCCGGGACGACGATCTTGAGCAGCGGCAGGAAGAAGCGCTCCGTGGCCCGCCCCAGCGGCCCGTCCTCGGTGGGCGGCCGGCCGACGACGATGGACTGGAGCAGCGGGCGCTTCCGCGTCGTCACACAGTCGATGCGCAGCGCGGGGAAGGGCTCTTGCGGGGTGTAGAACCCGGTGTGGTCGCCGAACGGGCCCTCCGGCAGCATCTCGCCGGGCTCCAGCCAGCCCTCCAGCACCACCTCGGCGGCGGCGGGCACCTGGAGCGGCACGGTCTTGCAGTCGACCATCTCGACGCGCTTGCCCTGGAGAAAGCCCGCGAGCAGGTACTCGTCGATGTCGCCGGGCAGCGGGGCCGTGGAGGCGTAGGTGACGGCGGGCGGTGCGCCGAACGCGATGGCGACGGGCAGCTTCTCGCCGCGCCGCGCCGCGACCTGGTAGTGGTTGCGGCTGTCCTTGTGGATCTGCCAGTGCATCCCGATGGTGCGCCGGTCGTGGCGCTGGAGCCGGTAGAGGCCCAGGTTGCGCACGCCGCTCTCGGGGTCCTTGGTGTGGGTGAGGCCGAGGTTGAAGAAGGAGCCGCCGTCCTCGGGCCAGGTGAACAGCGCGGGCAGCTTGTCGAGATCCACGCCGTCGGGGCCGTCGCCCTGGTACACGACTTCCTGGACGGGCGCGTCCTTGACCTTCCTGGGCGGCACGTGCGCCATCGCGCCGAGCTTCCCGAACGCCTCGCGGAATCCGACGAAGCCCTGCGGCAGCTCCGGCTTGAGCAGCCCGCCGATCTTGTCGGTGATCTCGTCGTACGAGGCCAGCCCCAGCGCCTTGAGGAGGCGGCGGTCGGTGCCGAAGACGTTCATCGCCAGCGGCATCGAGGAGCCCTTGACGTTCTCGAAGAGCAGCGCGGGCCCGCCGGCCTTGTTGACCCGGTCGACGATCTCCCCGACTTCCAGGTGCGGGTCCACCTCGGCCCTGACGCGCTTGAGGTCACGGTCTCGCTCCAGCGCCCGCAGGAACGAGCGGAGATCGTCGTATGCCATACGCCCCAGTATCCTCGCCGATGCCTGCGCCCTGAGCGCGGGGGCCATGGCGCGGCCCATTACGCTGGGCCTGTGGGCACCCGCGCACCGGGGGTCCGCACCGCACCGCACCAGTCCGGCGGCAACTCGCACCCAGGGGGCGTTCCGCGTGATCAGGTATCTGCCGTTCCTTCTGATCCTGGCCGTGTGGATCTACGCGTTCATCGACTGTCTCAACACGCCCGAGAACGAGGTGCGCAAGCTGCCCAAGGTGGTGTGGGTGATCGTCATCCTGCTGTTCGGGCAGGTGCTCCTCGGGCCCGTCGCCTGGTTCGCGGTCGGCCGCCCCCGCCGCAACGCGCCGTACGGCGCGACCCGTCCCCAGGAGCGGCGCTGGGTCGCCCCCGACGACAACCCCGACTTCCTGAAGTCGCTGGGCAAGGACGACCAGCCCCCGGCCTCCGGCGAGAGCGGCCCGCCGCCCGAGCCGGACCCGGCCCCCGAGAAGCCCGACACACCCGCTTCCGAGAACCCGGACGCCGCCCCCGAGCCCCCGCGCAGGGACCGCGACGAGGGCTGACGAGGGCCGCTGACGAGAGTCAGTGCCGCCGCTGACGAGGGTCAGTGCCAGGGCGCCTCGCGGCAGTGCTGTACGGATCGCGGCAGTGCTGTACGGACGGCAACCGGCCCATCCTGCGCGGCCCCCCGTGTCCGCCGCGCAGGATGAGCGAGTTGGCTGCCCCCCGCAGCCCCACGCTCATGGTGGTGGGCACCGCCCTCCCGGCGGTAGAACTTTCGGCGAGGCCCGAAGTGTCCCCTACTCGGTTTCCGGGCCGCGGTCGGCGTAGACCGCCCGGAGGGCCGTGACGCGAGCCGGGGCCCATGCCGTGCCGGAGGCCGGGGCGCCGTCGAGTTCTTCCCGGAGCAGTTCGAAGTGGTGGTGCCATCCGGCGAGGCGGTCCAGCAGGCGGGCGGCGTCGCCGGTGAAGTCGTTGCGGAAGCGGATCCGGGTACGGTCGTCGTCGGCCGCGCCCTTCAGGGTGAAGCCGAAGGAGCCGCGGGTCCCGACGGTGTACTCCGCGAGCCGCCGACGCGACCAGGCGGTGATCCGACCGGTGGCCGCCGGCCCGTCGGGCTCCGCGCCGTCTCCCCCGTCCAGCCAGCGCAGCGTCACCGCTCCGCCGGGGCCCGGCTCGAAGGGGTCGGCGGAGGCCAGCCAGCCCCGCAGGCCACCGGGGGTGGCGACCGCTTCCCACACGTTGTCCACCGGGCGTGGGAACGCCAGCTCGAAGCCGATCGTGTGCGCGTCGCCTCCAGGGCTGCTGCGTGCCGTGCCGTACGGGATGCCGTACGGCACCGTGGGGGCTGGGCTGTCGGTGTTCATAGCTCCACCTTCACCCCGCACGCACGGGTCTGCCGACTCAGATCCCCGCGTACGAGTGTTTGCCGTTGAAGAAGACGTTCACACCGTAGTAGTTGAAAAGGAAACAGGCGAAAGCGAGAAGTGCGAGATATGCCGCTTTCCGCCCCTTCCAGCCCGCCGTGGCACGCGCGTGCAGATAGCAGGCGTAGGCGACCCAGGTGATGAACGACCAGACCTCCTTGGGGTCCCAGCCCCAGTAGCGGCCCCAGGCGTCGCCCGCCCAGATGGCGCCCGCGACGATGGTGAAGGTCCAGAAGGGGAAGACCGCCGCGTTGATGCGGTAGGCGAACTTGTCGAGGGAGTCGGCGGAGGGCAGCCGCTCCATGATCGAGGTGCCCAGCTTTCCGGGCTTGCCGCCCCGCAGCAGCTTGGTCTCGTACGAATCCCGGAACAGGTAGAGCAGGGAGCCGACGAAGCCGAGGTAGAAGAGCGCGCCGCAGATGATGGCCAGCGAGACGTGGATCCACAGCCAGTAGGAGTGCAGCGCGGGCACGAGCTGGTCGCTGTCGGTGTAGAAGACCCTGACCGCCAGGCCCAGATCCAGCAGGACGGTGGTGACCAGCGGCAGCCCCATCCAGCGGATGTCCTTCTTGGCCAGCAGGAAGGCCAGGTACGCGCCGACGGCGACCATCGAGAAGGCCGTCGAGAACTCGTACATGTTGCCCCAGGGGGCGCGCTGCACCGACAGCGAGCGGGTCAGCACCCCGCCCGCGTGCAGCAGGAAGGACAGCACGGTGAGCGAGATCGCGATCCGCCCGTACATGTCGCCCTGCACGTCGCCGCCGGCGGCGCCGGGGCCGTCGGGCAGGTCGCCGCGCTTGCCCGCGCTGGAGCGGGTGACAATCTTGGGGCCGCCCGGCTTCGCCGCCGCCGACTTCTCCAGGACGGCCGTGCCGGCCTGCGACTTCACCTGGACGGAGACCCCGCTCTGTGCGGGGACGGCGGAGGCTTTCCCCTCGTCCTCGTCCCCCTCACCGGCGCGCGCGTCGCTGGTGAGCGCCGCCGCCGTGCGGGCGACCTTGCTGCGCCCGCCGAGCGTCCACTCGGCGATGTAGGCAAAGAAGGCCAGGACGTAGACGGCCATCGCCGAATAGATCAGATAGTTGCTGATCTGGGCGAGCTGCTCGTTGGGTTCGGCTGCGAGGAAGGTCACTTGCCTGCTCCTTCGGAGGCTTCAGCAGGATCGGCGGGTTCGTCGGGTTCGGCGGCGTCGTCAGGTTCCGCGGCGTCGTCGGTATCGACGGTGCCGGCGGAGTCGACGGCGGGTTCGTCGGCCGCGACGGGGGCCGCGCCTTGCATGTCGGTG
This sequence comes from Streptomyces sp. NBC_01775, assembly GCF_035917675.1. NCBI lineage: Bacteria > Bacillati > Actinomycetota > Actinomycetes > Kitasatosporales > Streptomycetaceae > Streptomyces > Streptomyces sp. NBC_01775. The sequence goes on from NZ_CP109104.1 coordinate 4,044,338, forward strand.
GCGAGGGACGCGAGTTCCTCGGGCAGCTTGGCGGACTCGCTGCGTCCGAGCCCGGCCATCTCGACGACCGTACGCCCGTCCTCACCGGACGTCGCACGCACCCACACCCTGCGGCGCTGGATGAAGAGCGAGCCGGCCAGACCGGCGATGGCGGTGAGGGCGCCGCCGAGGGCCCAGCCGTTGCCGACCTGGTGGGTGACCTGGAAGTTGGCCCACTTCCTGACGCCCTCGAACTTGAGGCTGCCCGCGCCCTTCGGCAGCTTCATCGTCTGGCCGGGCATCAGCTTCTTGGCGAAGGGGCCGCCGTCCTTGTCCTTGAACTTCTTCATGTTCTTCGTGTCCAGCTGGTACACGTTCTGCGCCGGCCCGCCGTCGACGCCCAGGTTGCCGTGGTAGGCGGTCAGGAACATCGCCGGGTTCTTCAAGCTGGGCGACTGGGAGAACATCGTCCCGCTGCTGGGGGCGAAGTCGGGCACGAAGAAGCCCTGGAAGCCGAGCTGGTCCTTGCGGCCCTTGGCGTCGACGTAGTCGGTGACCTTCACCACGCCGCTGGAGGTCTGGTTGTTGTCCTGCTGGAGGAAGGGGACGGGGCCCTTGTAGGCGGTGCGGCCCTTGCCGTCCTTGACGCTGACGACCGGCGCGAAGCCGTTGGCCAGCAGGTAGACCTTCGAGTCCCCCAGCTCCAGGGGGTGGTTCACCTTGATGGTGGAGCTCTTCTCCTTGCCGTCCGCGCCCTGCCAGTAGCCGATGTCGGCGCGGAAGTCGGTCGCCGTGCCCTTGTTGGGGCCGCTCTCCTGGTAGGAGGCGTGGAAGTTCTTGAGCCGGAAGCCGAAGGGATCGAGCTGGTCGGACGTGAACAGCGAGCCCGACTTGAAGTCGTCGTACTGCGTAAGGGTGTTGGAGAAGCCGTCACCCTGCACGATCAGCTTGCCGCCCTCGGCCTTCCACAGCTGCCCGGCGGCGAAGGCCAGCAGCAGCACGATCAGCGCGATGTGGAAGAGCAGGTTGCCCGCCTCGCGCAGATAGCCCTTCTCGGAGGCGACCGCGTCGCCGTGCCGGTGCGTACGGAAGCGCCTGCCGCCCAGCAGCGACCCCGCGGCGTCCAGCACCTTCTCCGGCTCCGCCTCGGTGTGCCAGGTGGCGTAGACGGGCATCCGGTCCAGCCGGCGCGGGGCGCGCGGCGGACGGGCCCGCAGCTGGCCGACGAACTGCCAGGTGCGGGGCACGATGCAGCCGACGAGCGAGATGAACAGCAGGATGTAGATCGCCGAGAACCACACCGAGGTGTAGACGTCGAACAGCTGGAGCTTGTCGTAGAGCGGCGCCAAGGTGGTGTGCTGCTCGTGGAAGCGCTCGACCTTGGTGGCGTCCACGGGCGTCTGCGGGATCACCGAGCCGGGGACGGCGCCCATCGACAGCAGGAACAGCAAGATCAGCGCCACCCGCATCGAGGTGAGCTGCCGCCAGAACCAGCGCAGCCAGCCGAGCGGGCCCAGCGAGGGAACGTTCAGCCGCTCCTCGCTGGGGGCCGTGGACAGCTGGGCGGTGGCCGCCTGCTCGCGGGCCTCGCCCTCCGCGTCCGGCCCGCTGGTGTTCCCGGCATCCGTGCCGGGGGTCTTCCCGGCGTCCGTGCCGGTGCCGGTCGTGCTCATGGATCAGATCCCCACCGTGAAGTCGGACGACCAGACCGTGATCTCGTACACGATCCGGTCCCAGATGCCTGTGACGAGTAGGACGCCGACGGCGACGAGCATCCCGCCGCCGATCCGCATGACCCACACGTAATGCCGCTTCACCCAGCCGAAGGCCCCCAGCGCCCGGCGGAAGGCGAGGGCCGCCAGGACGAACGGCACGCCCAGGCCCAGGCAGTAGGCCACCGTCAGCAGCGCGCCGCGCTCCGCGCTCGCCTGGCTGGAGGAGAGCGTGAGCACGGCGGCGAGCGTCGGGCCGATGCAGGGCGTCCAGCCGATGCCGAAGAGGACCCCGAGCATCGGCGCGCCCGCCAGCCCTATGCCGGGGCGCTTGTGGATGCGGAACTCCCGCGAGGTGAAGCGCGAGAGCGGACCGAGCGCCCCCATGAACGCCAGCCCGAGCAGGATCGTCAGGCCGCCCATCACCTTGGAGATGACGGCCCGGTTGTCCTGGAGGACCGCGCCGAAGCCGCCGAACAGCGCCCCGCCGGAGACGAACACGGCGGTGAACCCGAGGACGAACAGCCCGGCCCCCGCGAACATCCGCCCGCGCCGCGCCTCGGCCAGATCGGTGCCGCTGACGCCTGTGACGTACGACAGATAACCGGGCACCAGCGGCAGCACGCAGGGCGAGAAGAAGGAGACCAGGCCGCCGAGCAGGGCGACGGGCAGGGCGAGCAGAAGAGCGCCGTTGAGTACGGTCTCGTTCATTCCTGCTGCCGCGAGAGAGGTCATGACGGGGTCACTTCGCCGCGAGCAGGGGGTCGAGGGCCGAGCGCAGTTCCTTCTCGCTCAGCTCCTTCAGCGCCCGCACGGCGACCTTCCCGTCCTTGTCGAGGATGAGGGTGGAGGGGATGGCCTGCGGGGAGAGCGTGTTGCGGGGGAACTTGAGGATGAGCTTGCCGCTGGGGTCGTAGAAGCTCGGGTAGTCGATCTCGTAGTTCCGCTCGAACGCCTTCGCGTTGGCCTTGTCCAGGTCGCGGGTGTTGATGCCGAGGAACTGGACGTCCTTGCCCTTGGTGGAGCGGGCGACCTTGGCCAGGTTGGGGGCCTCGGCACGGCAGGGGCTGCACCACGAGCCCCATACGTTCAGCACGACGACCTTGCCCTTGTAGTCGGACAGCTTCAGCTTCTTGCCGTCGACCGAGGGGCCCTTGAGGTCGGGAACGGAAGTGCGCTTGCCTCTGGCCACCTTGGTGATCTGGCCCGTACCCTGCACGAACTTGGTGTCACCCGAGGAGGATCCGGTCTCTTCACCGCCGCAGGCGGACAGCAGCAGCGCACCCACGGCGGCCCCTGCGGCCAGCAGCGTGAGGCGGCGGGAAGCGCGGATCTGGCTCATGTGAAAAGTTTCGCATGAGCATCTGTGGGATCTTCCGCACCCCCCTGCTCCCCCCTGCGGGCCGCCTTCGTCCCAGCTCAGGCGCCGAACCCCTTGCTCTGTCCCTTCTTGGGACGGCTGGCACCGGCACGCAGGTGCGGCGGCACCAGATCGCGGGCCGGCTCGCTGTACCCCACCGCGACGATCTTGTCGCCGAGGAAGGTGAAGCTGGTCAGCGAGGCGAGCGTGCACTGCCTGCGGCGCGGGTCGTGCCACAGCCTGCGGCGCTCGACGAAGCTGCGCAGCGTCCAGATCGGCAACTGGTGGCTGACGCACACGGCCTCGTGTCCGCGCGCCGCGTCCTTGGCGCTCTCCAGCGCCGCGCGCATCCGCACGACCTGGTCGATGTACGACTCGCCCCAGGAGGGCCGGAAGGGGTTGCGCAGATGGCGCCAGTTCTCCGGCCTGCGCAGCGCGCCGTCCCCGACGCCGAAGGTCTTGCCCTGGAAGACGTTGCCCGCCTCGATCAGCCGCTCGTCGGCGGCGACGTCCAGGCCGTGCGCCTTGGCGACGGGCGTGGCCGTCTCCTGCGCGCGCTCCAGCGGCGAGGCGACGACATGGGTGATGTCGCGCCCCTCCAGATGTTCGGCGGCGCAGTCGGCCATCCGGCGGCCGAGGTCGGACAGGTGGTAGCCGTCCAGCCGCCCGTAGAGGATGCCCTCCGGATTCTCGACCTCGCCGTGCCGCATCACATGGACGACGGTGACCGTCTTGTCGTGCTTGTCCCGTGCGCCCCTGCCCTCCACGCCTTCGGCGCTCACACCCTCGCCGCTCATGCAGCCACCGCCTCGGCGGCGGCGCGGGCGGCGGCGGGCAGCGCGTCGGCGATCCGCTGGAGCGCCGCGTCGTCGTGCGCCGCGGAGACGAACCAGGACTCGAATCCCGAGGGCGGCAGATACACGCCCTGAGCGAGCATCGAGTGGAAGAAGGCGGTGAAGCGGAACGACTCCTGCCGCCTGGCGTCCTCGTAGTTGGTGACCCCGGACTCGCCGAACTCGCCGAAGAAGACGGAGAACATGCTGCCCGCCGTCTGCACGGTGTGCGCGAGGCCCTCCTTGGTAAGCGCCTCGGCGGTGAGCTGCCGCACCTGGCGGGCCGCGGCGTCGACCTTGGCGTAGGCGGCGAAGTCGTCACGGGCCAGCACCCGCAGCTGGGCGAGGCCCGCGGCGGTGGCGACCGGGTTCCCCGACAGGGTGCCCGCCTGGTACACCGGCCCGGCCGGTGCGAGGCGCTCCATGACGTCCTTGCGCCCGCCGAACGCCGCGGCGGGGAAGCCGCCACCCATGACCTTGCCGAACGTCATCAGGTCGGGGACGACGCCGTCGATGCCGAACCAGCCGCGCTCGCCGACCCGGAAGCCGGTCATCACCTCGTCGGAGACGAACAGCGCGCCGTCCGCCGTACACAGGTCCTTCAGCGCCTGGTTGAAGCCGGGCAGCGGCGGGACGATGCCCATGTTGCCCGGCGACGCCTCGGTGATCACACAGGCGATCTCCCGGGGGTGCGCGGCGAACGCCTCCCGGACCGCGTCCAGATCGTTATACGGCAGCACGATCGTGTCGCCCGCCTGCGCCCCCGTCACGCCCGGGGTGTCCGGCAGGCCGAGCGTGGCGACCCCGGACCCGGCTGCGGCCAGCAGCGCGTCGACGTGCCCGTGGTAGCACCCGGCGAACTTGACGACCTTGGCCCGGCCGGTGAACCCGCGCGCCAGCCGGATCGCCGACATGGTCGCCTCGGTGCCGGAGGAGACGAGTCGTACCTGCTCAACGGGGTCGATCCGCTCGACGATCTCCTCGGCGAGCGCGACCTCGTCCTCGACAGGCGTACCGAAGGAGGTTCCGCGCGCCACGGCCTGCTGGACGGCCTCGGTCACCTCCGGGTGCGCGTGGCCGAGAATCATCGGCCCCCAGGAGCAGACGAGGTCGACATACTCCCTGCCGTCCGCGTCGGTGAGGTAGGGACCCTTGCCGGACACCATGAACCGGGGCGTACCACCCACACCACGGAAGGCGCGGACCGGAGAGTTCACGCCTCCCGGGGTCACGGCGGCGGCACGTTCGAAGAGCGACTGCGATACTGGGGCGCTGAACGAGTAAGTCACGAAAGCCATGGTGTCAGAGCCTTCCACGGCGGGGGCTGGGGGCGTTTCACAGTCCGTGAGACGGGGAGGTCTCTGACACGATGATCGGGTCGCACGATGTCGGCAGTGCGGCTCGAATGAGCAGTCGGGTGGTGACATGCATCGCGGTGGCGGACTGGGAGAGGGGACCGGCCCCTCGGAGACTGGCCCGGGGCGCGCCCCGGGGCGCCATCGGCGTGATGCGGCCGAGAGCGGGAGCACCGCGGAGCGCGACAGCCGCGCGGAGCGGATCAGCCCGGTCGAGCGGCTCAGCCCGGCGAGCAGCGGTGGCACGGCAGAGAGCACGAGCAGCAAGGGTGGCGGCCGGGTGGGGGTGACCTACAAGTACTTCGGGGCGCCGGACGGGGCCACGGCCGCACGCGTACCCATCTCGATGCGCCCGGAGGAGCTGGGCGGGGACGAGCTGGGACACGGCATGTTCACCAAGATCAAGCCGGAGACGATGGCGGCGATGGTACTGACGGGGATCGAGGGCATACCCCTCAACCGCGTCCCCCCGCTCGAACTCGTCGTACTGCACCCCGACTACGCCGTGGTGAAGCTGCCCATGACGGTCGTCGACCCGCTGCGCGGCATCGGCGAGGAGTCGGTGGGCGCGGCGGCCTTCATCTGGTCCACCGTCCCGGACCGCGCCGGTCCGCAGGACGCCTACAACGTCTACCAGCTCCTGCACCGCTGGCAGGACTTCTCCGACCGCCTCCACGAGGCCGGCCACCAGGCGTACTGCCTGGTGTGGCCGTGAGCCTTGGTGCTTTCCTGAGTTTGGCGCGGTTCTGAGCTTGGCGCGGTTCTGAGCTTGGCGCGGTCGTGAATTCCGATGTGGCCGGGAGCCTTGGTGCCTTTCTGAGTTCGGTGCGGCCGTGAATCCTGGTGTGGCCGTGAGCTTCCGCTGATTGCCGCTGTTCCCGTCCGGGGCCTCCCGGTGTCCCGCCCGCTACGCTGCCCGCCATGCTGCACCTGCGGATGATCAGCCCGCCCGACCGGACGCCGGAAGTCCTCGCCCTGCTGGAGTCGAACGTCGGCGCCACCCACCTCGCTGTACTGGAGGGCGCGGCGCGGGATCCGGCCGGCGATGTCCTCATGTGCGACGTGGCCCGGGAGGCCGGTGACGAACTGCTCGCCCGGCTGCGCGCGCTGGGCCTGGCCGAGCACGGTTCCATCTCCGTGGAGAACATCGACCTCTCGCTGTCCGAGCGCGCCGACCGTGCCGAGGACGAGGCACCGGGCGAGGGCGTCGACGCGGTGCTGTGGGAATCGCTGACCGAGGCCACGCACGAGGAATCGCGGCTGACGGTCACCTACCTCACCTTTCTGACCGTCGCCACGATGATCGCGGCCGGCGGTGTCATGACGGACAGCGCGATCCTGATCGTCGGCGCGATGGTCGTCGGCCCCGAGTTCGGGCCGCTGGCGGGCGTGTGCACCGGGCTGGTACGGCGCAGGGCGCGGCTGGTGGGCCGCTCGCTGGCGGCGCTGCTGGTGGGCTTCCCGTTCGCGATGCTGGCCACCGGGGCGTTCGGCCTGCTGATGGACGCGCTGGGGCTGTTCTCGCGGGCGGACTTCAACAAGCCGCATCCGATCAGCGAGTTCGTCTGGAAGCCCGACCCGCTCTCGTTCGTGGTGGCGCTGCTGGCGGGGGTGGCCGGAATCGTCTCGCTGACCTCGGCGAAGTCCGGTGCGCTGGTGGGCGTGGCGATCTCGGTGACCACGGTGCCGGCAGCCGCCAACGCGGCGCTGGCGCTGAGCTACGGCAGCATGTCGGAGACCTGGGGCTCCTTCGGCCAGCTGCTGGTGAACCTCGCGGGGATCATCCTGGCGGGGACGCTGACGCTGCTGGGCCAGAAGCTGTTCTGGGCGCGGAAGCGGCATGCGGGCGTCCCGTGACAGACGCACGGGCGTCCCGCCACCGTCTGAGCGGTGGCGGGACGCCCGTGCGGCACCCCGAGGGTGCCGGTGACATACCGGGCCGGTCCTGACCCCGGTCAGTCCCTACCCGGGGTCAGTCCTTACCCGAAACCCGGGGTCAGTCCTTACCCGAGTCGGTCGACGTGTTCTTCTCGCCGCCGTTGTTCCCGTTGCCGTCGTCCACGACCACGTCGGCCACGGCCTGGGCGACCTCCTGGTCCAGGACCTCGGCCTCCAGCTTCGGCGCGTCGGGGTCGACCGGGCCGATCTGGAACTCGAACTCACCGCCGTACTGCTCGTGGGCGGCGACGACCGCGCTGCCGACCGCCTCCTCGCCCCGCTCGGTGCGGATGATGAGCGGGTCGCGGCGCAGGTCCTTACTGAGCGCGATACACAGTCCGATCATCACGACAGTGAAGGGCACCGCCACCAGAATGGTGAGGTTCTTCAGCCCTTCCAGCGCCTCGTCACCACCGCCGCCGATCATCAGCATGATGGCGCCGACGGCACCGGTGAGCACACCCCAGATGATGACGACGCCCCGGCTGGGCTCCATCGTGCCCTTCTGCGAGAGCGTGCCCATCACGATCGAGGCCGCATCGGCGCCCGAGACGAAGAAGATGCCGACCAGGAGCATCACGATGAAGCCGGTGACGCTGGCGATCGGGTACTGGTCCAGCACGTTGAAGAGCTGCGCCTCTTGGGACGTCCCCAGCTTCGTGCCGTCGGACTGGAGCTTCATGGCGGTGCCGCCGAAGATCGAGAACCAGATGAGGCTCACGACGCTGGGGACCAGGATCACGCCGCCGACGAACTGGCGGATGGTACGGCCCCGGCTGATGCGGGCGATGAACATGCCCACGAACGGCGTCCAGGAGATCCACCACGCCCAGTAGAAGACCGTCCAGCCGGACAGCCAGTCCGCGACGCCCTTACCGCTGGAGGAGTCGGTGCGCCCGATCATCTGCGGTAGGTCACCGAGGAAGCTGCCGACCGAGGTCGGCACCATGTTGAGCATCAGGATCGTCGGACCAGCGACGAAGAGGAAGACCACCAGCAGCCCGGCCAGCACCATGTTGATGTTGGAGAGCCACTGGACACCCTTCTCGACGCCGGAGACGGCCGAGAAGACGAAGGCCACGGTCAGCACCGCGATGATGGTGACCAGCACGCCGGTGCCGACCTTGGTCGCCCAGCCCGCTTCCTCTATGCCGCTGCCGATCTGGAGCGCGCCCAGACCCAGCGAGGCCGCGGAGCCGAACAGCGTGGCGAAGATCGCCAGGATGTCGATGACCTTGCCGATGCCGCCGTTGGCCGCCTTCTCGCCGATGAGCGGGGTGAAGACCGCGCTGATCGTCTGCCGGCGCCCCCGCCGGAAGCAGCTGTAGGCGATGGCCAGACCCACGACCGCGTAGATCGCCCACGGGTGGAGCGTCCAGTGGAAGAGCGTGGTGGCCAGCGACGTCTCCATGCGGTCCGCGTCGTTGGCCGGGTTCGTGCCGGGCGGGGCGTCGGTGAAGTGGCTCAGCGGCTCGCTCACGCCGTAGAACATCAGTCCGATGCCCATGCCGGCGCTGAACATCATCGCGATCCACGACACCGTCTTGAACTCTGGCTCCTCACCCTCCTTGCCGAGGGTGATCTTGCCGTAGCGGCTGAACGCCAGCCACAGCGAGAAGATCACGAAGCCGGTGGCGGCGAGCACGAAGGCCCAGCCGCCGTTGTGCATCGTCCAGGTCAGCATCTCGGAGGACACGTCGCTCAGGGAGTCCGTCGCGACGGCGCCCCAGATGACGAAGATGAGCGTGAGCAGCGCTGTGACGCCGAACACGACGCGGTCCGTCTGCGGGCCCCGGGTCAGTCCCCCGCTGAAGGCCGGGGCCTCCTCTGTCTCAGGTTTCACGTTTGCCTATCGCCCTTCCTCCGGTGGACATTCCGGACCTTTCGCGCGTCGTGGCATTCCGTTGTGCATCGGACGCCGTCATGGATGCCAGTCATCGGTTCGGGGGGCCGCTACCCGGCTTTAATGAAAGTAATCCGGTCACATAGCGCGCCCAAAGCCAGACACTCGTCAGCCAACTTCCCTTGTCATCAGGGGCATTGACCTCCCATCAGATGTCATGGCCACGATCCTTGATCAGCAGAACTCGGTAAGCCTAGGGGCCTTGCCTGGCTGGGACGCCCATCCGGGCGTATACGGAAGGGGTCGTTGTAGATCCGGAACGTACGGGCGTTGCCACAGCCGGACAGTTCACGCGTTCCGGACCCTGTCCGGCGTATCTATCGACGGAATCACCCCGTCCGTAACTTCGGCACCATCGAACGGGCCGCAGCACCGGGAGCCGTCAAGGCCCCTGACGGTGCACTGATGGCGAACGGGCATGCCGTGAGGGCGAGGAAGAAACACACGAGAAACCGCACGAAGGGCCGCAAAACGCTCAGCTGGACCGCTGTCGCGCAGTGCTGGTGAGCGGGGTCGGCATGACGACGGCCGCCGGGGCGGCCGACCTGGACGGCCTGGGGACGGCGGGGGACAGCAGGGGGGTGCGGGGGTGTCGGCCGCCCCGCCGGACGGCACGTCGGGAGGGGCCTCGGCCGGGACGCCGGACGGGTGTGACGCGGCTGCCGGCTGACGGCTGACGAGGACAGCTGCCAGCCGCCGGACCGCCCCTACGTCGCGGGCGGCCGGAAGACCGTCGCCGAGTCGTCGCGGGCGGCCGGAAGAGCGTCGCCGAGTCGCTGAACGGCGGGCCCCTCGCCGGGCCCCTCGCGGACGGGGCGAACGGCGTCGCGGCGGGCCACCCGGCGCTGCCGTTCGACGAGCCGCTGATCACCAAGGGCAAGGAGGCCGCGGTCAAGGCCAGGTCGGCGTGCCTGGCGGGCACGCCGGCGCGCTTCCCGTTCGAGCGGATCGGGAACTTCCCCGATGAGGGCTACTCCCTGAAGGGGCCGCACAAGCCGCGCGGCACGGACGGCAGGACCTGGGGCGAGGTCCTGGACGCCCGGAAGCTCGGCGTGGGCGTCGGACCCGAGGGCTCCGGAGCCCGCCACGAGCTGGACTTCCCCGTCTTCCGGTACCGCGCCCTGCCGGGCGAGGTCCTCCCGACCGAGGCGGAGGACGCGCCCCGGAAGGCGTACCGCTCCGCGGGAATACCGACCGCGTGGAAGACCTACCCCGGCGACCATTCGACGACCGATCGGACGGCGGTGGGCGACACCGTCTCCCGGCTGCGCGACCGCTTCGCGGACAAGCCCGTAGCCGACAGCTGCTGAGCAGCGCCGCCCGGACCCCACGGATCCCGGGGCGCCATCCCGCTCAGCCATCTTCGGGTGGCGGAGGGGACGGCGCCTCGCCCGCGAGATAGGCCTGGACGGTGGGCGCGAGCCAGCGGACCACCTCCTCCGGGGGCAGCGCGACGACGGGCGGCAGCTCCAGCACATATCTGCACAGGGCCATCCCGAGGACCTGTGAGGCCACCAGCCCCGCCCGGGTCCTGGCCTCGTCGGGATCGGGACTCAGCGCCTCGGCCAGCGGCCCGAGCTGGTCGCGGAAGATGCCCCGCATCTTCTCGGCTCCCGCCGGGTTGGTCGCGCCCACGCGCAGCATGGCCTTCAGCGCCTCGTCCTCCTCCCACAGGCTCAGGAAGTGCCGCACCAGCACCGCGCCCGCGTGCTCGCGGGGGAGATAGGAGGCTTCGGGCAGGCGCAGATCGAACTCGACGGAGGCGGCGAAGAGCCCGGCCTTGTTGCCGTAGTAGCGCATCACCATCGCCGGATCGATGCCGGCCTCCCGGGCGATGAGGCGGATCGTGGCGCGCTCGTACCCTTCCGCGGCGAAGCTGTCGCGCGCGGCGCGGAGGATCGCGGCGCGGGTCGAGTCGGAGCGGCGGGCGGGCTCTGGAGCCTCGGTGCGGGTCTCGGTGCCATCCATGTCAACAACTGTAGGCCAACAAGTGTTGACGCGCCAGCCCGGCCTGGCTACGGTTGTGCCAACAGGTGTTGACCAGCGGGCGCCGAAGGGGCGCCCAGCCCGGGGAGGCAGTCATGGCACGCACCAGCACTACGCAGGAGACGCACGGAGCGGGGAAGCAGGAGGCGGAGGTCCTGGTCGTGGGGGCCGGCCCGACGGGCCTGCTGCTCGCGGGCGACCTCGCGGCCTCGGGCCGCCGGGTGACGCTGATCGAGCGCCGCGACGACACCGCCGGCAATCTCACGCGCGCCCTGGTCGTGCATGCCCGCACGCTGGAGCAGCTCGACGCCAGAGGACTGGCCGACGAGCTGGTCAAGGCCGGGCACCCGGTCGAGGGACTGCGCCTGTTCGGCACCGCCACCCTCGACCCCACCTCGCTGCCGACGCGCTTCCCCATCGTCCTCGTGGTGGGGCAGTACGAGGTGGAGAGGCTGCTGGAGCGCAGGGCCCGGGAGGCGGGCGTCGTCTTCCGGCACGGCGCGGAGCTGGCGGCGCTGCGCCAGGACGCCCACGGCGTGGAGGCCGACATCCGCGAGGGAGGCAAGGCGCGGACGCTGCGCGCCCGGTATCTCGTCGGCGCCGACGGGGTGCACAGCAAGGTCCGCGAGGAGCTGGGGCTGCCGTTCCCCGGCAAGTCGGTGCTCCGCTCGATAGTGCTGGCCGACGTGCGGCTGGCAGAGCCGCCGAAGGCCCCCTTCACGGTCAACGCCACGGAGCGCGCCTTCGCACTGGTCGCCACCTTCGGCGACGGCTGGTACCGCGTCATGGGATGGCGCCGGGGCCGCCAGCTCCCCGACAGCGCCCCGGCCGAGCTGGAGGAGGTGCGGGAGTTCACCCGTCTCGCGCTGGGCTCGGATTTCGGGATGCACGACGCCCGCTGGATCTCGCGGTTCCACAGCGACGAGCGGCAGGCGCCCGCCTACCGCGTCGGCCGGGTCTTCCTGGCGGGCGACGCCGCCCACGTCCACTCCCCCGCCGGCGGAATGGGGATGAACACCGGGCTCCAGGACGCCGCCAACTTGAGCTGGAAGCTCACCGCCGTCCTTGACGACACCTCGGCCTCCACCCTGCTGGATACCTACGAGGCGGAGCGGCACCCTGTCGGCAAGGTGGTGCTGCGGACAAGCGGGGCGATCATCCGGGTCGCACTGATGCACTTCCCCGGCAGCCACACGCTGCGCACTGTCGCGGGTTCCTTGGTCAACCGGATACGGCCGATGGCCAAGCGCGCGATCATGACGGTCTCCGGGATCGGCCTGTCCTATCCCGCGCGGCCCGGCTCTCACCGGCTGGCAGGCAGGCGCGCCCCTGACCTGGCTCTGGCCTCGGGCAGGTTGTACGAGACGCTGCGGGAGGGCCGGTTCGTGCTGGTGACCCCGCACGGGGCACCGAGCAGGGCGGAGGACCCGCGCTTTGTGCACGAGGAGTCGGCGGGCGCCGGGAGACACACCCTCCTGATCCGCCCGGACGGCTACATAGCCTGGGCCGGCGAGGGCCCGGCACCGGAAGGACTGGAGGCGGCGCTGACGGAGTGGACGGGCTGGCCCACATAGCCTGGCGCCCATGTTTGTCGCTCGCTCGACCCTGCTGTTCGTACTGGCCGCGCTCTTCGAGATCGGTGGGGCCTGGCTCGTCTGGCAGGGGGTGCGGGAGCACAAGGGCTGGGCATGGATCGGCGCCGGAGTCCTCGCGCTGGGGGTCTACGGCTTCGTGGCGACGCTCCAGCCCGACGCGCACTTCGGCCGGATCCTGGCGGCATACGGCGGGGTGTTCGTCGCCGGCTCGCTGGCCTGGGGAATGGTGATGGACGGCTTCCGTCCGGACCGCTGGGATGTGACAGGTGCGTTGGTCTGCCTGGCAGGCGTCGCGGTGATCATGTATGCGCCACGCGGCAGTTGAGCCGAGAATCCGCGCGTGCCCGGCTCGCTTCCGTGCCTACGATCGCCCGATGACAACCATTCGAACAGCACACCCGGAGGAACTCCCCGCCCTCGTCCAGCTCCAGGGCGGAGCGGGGGAGCGCGACAGCGGCACCCGGGCCTACCTCTCCGAGCTGCTGGAGCGCCGCTGCACTCGCCCCGAATGGTGCCTGGTGGCCTCGGAAGACGGTGCGGGGCCGGTCGGGAGCGCCGTGCTGTGGGCGCTCCCGGGGCACGAGGTCCCCGAGGCGGTCGTCCTGCTGGAGGCGCCCTGGGACGAGTCCGAACTCATCGTCGGAAGGAGGCTGCTGGAGGAGGCCGCCGCGCTCGCGCGGGGTGCGGGGGCCGAGGAGCTGCTGCATGTGGTGGACGGTCCGCCGCAGGCCCCGCAGTTCCAGGAACGGCCCGAGCGGCGCACGGAGTTGCTGGGATCCTGTGGGTTCGCGCGGGTGCGGGACGGGCGCCGATTCCGCCTGCCAGCCGGGAGCGCGCTGCCTACCGAGGATCCGCGGCTGGTCTTCCGGGATTTCACGGAGCTGGGCGGCCGGGAGCCGTTCGTCGGCCTGCTGGCCGAACTGCTGGGCGACACCGCCGACGCCTGGCTGGCAGCGGATGTCGAGCGGCTCGGGGCCAAGGGCGCGGCCGAGGAGCTGTTCGACGACGCGGCAGCTCTGGAGCACCGCCCGGAGTGGTTCGAGATCGGCTACACCCTCGACGGGGAGCCCGCAGTGGTGAGCCTCCCGGCGCTGTCTCCGTCGGCACCCGTGATCGGGTTCGTCGGGGTGGCTCCGGCCCACCGTGGGCACGGCTACGCCACCGCGGCGGTCGCCCGGGGCACGCACGTCCTGGCCAGGGGGACAGCGGGGTCTGAGGGGTCTGAGGGGCCTGACGAGTCTGGGGGGACAGCTGGGCTGGCGGGAGCAGGAAGAGACAGGGATGGGGACGGGGACGGGGGGCTCTTGGGAGTCGGAGCTGTCGAGATACGGGGAGACTGCGACGCGGGGAACGTCGCCATGATCAAGGGTTTCGAGAACTGCGGGTACGAGAGGTTCGCCTCACGCGAGGAGTACGTGCTGCGGCTCTGAGACGGGCGGGCGCCCGCCAGCCGGGCCCCGATCGGCCGCCGAGGACCAACCACCCTGGCGCGCAGCGCCGTTGGCAGGGTCTCGCGTGAGCCGGTCAGCAGTCCGCGCCCCTTGGACAGAGAGGACGCACAACACGAAACGGAAAAGACTGACTTTGCGCACCATAGACACCAGGTGACCGGACGGTTGGATGGCGCGTGCGATAGATATTGTGTTCCGTCGCCCCATCGGCGGAACGCGCTACCGTCCTGGACACCCCGGACGACGACCCGAGCGAGGAGGCCGACCGTGCCGCGGAGGGCAAGGACGTACGCCACATACAGGACGTACGCGACACATTCCGTGCTAGCCCTCGCACTGGCCGGAGCCCTCACCACGCTCACCGCCTGCACCGGTTCCTCCGGCTCCGACGGGGGGGACGACGCCAAGCCGGGCGACTCCTCCAGCTCCGCGTCGGCCGCACCGCCCGGGAAGTACCGCACGCTCCCCGAGCCCTGCGGCACCGTCAGCGTCAGCCAGCTCAAGGAGATGCTCCCCGGCGCCGCGGCCGAGAGCGACGAGAGCGGGGGCGACGACGAGTCGGGCAGCGTCGACCCCAGCCCCAGCCCCTTCAAGGGCGCGGCGACCGTGACGTACGACACCGACCGCCGCGTCGGCTGCCGCTGGAAGAACGCCACCACGCTCGGCACCCGCCATCTCAACGTCGACTTCGAGCGGGTCGTCTCCTACGACCCCGCGGTCAGCGACGACGAGCAGGCCGAGCGGCTCTACGACAAGAAGGCCAGCAAGGCCAAGATTCCCGTCGCCTCCTCGGGTTCCGGCGACGCCGCCGGCCAGAGCGAGGAGTCGGGCGAGAGCAAGAGCGACGCCAGTGGCCCGACGCCCGACGGCAAGACCTCCTCCCGCCGCAAGTCCTCCGGCGACGACGACCCCAAGGGCGACTCCCGCTCCGGCAGGAGCCCCGAGTCCTCGGAAACCGCCGGGGGCAGCGCCTCCTCCAGCCCGGACGGGAAGCTGGCCCCGCGCCCCCTGGACGGCATCGGCGACACCGCCTTCATCAACGACAAACTGGACACCGCGGATTCCGGTCTCCATCGCGACATCACCCTGGTCTTCCGCACGGCCAACGTGATCGCCACCGTCCGCTACGACCAGTGGGTCACGGACAAGCACCGGATCCCGGACAGTAAGGAACTCCAGGACAAAACACACGACCTCGCCCAGCAACTCTCCGAAACGTTCGAGGAGGAGTGAACCGACATCTGAACCGGAGCGGCGGCCCCCGCGCATACGCGCCCACCTGTGGTGCGTCACTCAGCGCGCACGACCCGTGCGGTAGCCCGGTCCTGGCTGTGGGCTGACACACGCTGTGGGCGGTGCCACGAAACGCCCACACCACCCCATGGGCCGCGTACCGTTCCGTCAGCACAGCCGCCAACGCGGCTCGGCTCAGACTGTGAAGAATCCCGGAAGCGAAGGAACCATGCACCGAAACGCCCCGCGCAACGCCCCTCGACGGAGCAAGACCGTCAGGAACTCGCTCGCCTGTGCGGCAGTGGCGCTCCCCGTCCTGCTGGTCGCCGGCTGCTCCTCGGACTCGGACCAGGGCAAAGAGTCCGACTCCCCCTCGGCTTCCGCGAGCAAGTCCGCGCCGAAAGCCGCACCCGCGAAGTTCAAGACGCTGCCCGACTCCTGCAAGAGCCTGTCCAAGGGCACCGTCAAGGACGTGGTGCCCAAGACGGGGAACACCTCCGGCAAGCGTGTGGGCTCCGGCGACACCAATGAGTCCAACAGCTGCCTGTGGAGCGGACTGAACAAGTACGACTACCGGCAGCTGACGGTCTCCCTCAAGCGCTTCGACTCCGACGCCTCCCTCGGCTCGGGCGACAAGCGCGCCGGGGAGTACGTGAAGCAGCAGGCGGGCGAGGTCGTCAACAACAAGGACAACAAGAAGCCCAAGAACTCGGCGGTCTCCGGGGTCGGCCAGCAGGGCGCGGCCGTCTCGTACGAGACCGAGAAGAAGGACTCCAAGGGCAAGGCGGAGGACTACCGCGCCGAACGCCTGGTGGCCCGTTCGGCCAACGCCGTGGTCACCGTCGACTACGAGGGCGCCGGCTTCGAGGACGGCAAGAAGCCCAGCGCCGAGGACCTGAAGAAGAAGGCCGTCAAGGCGGCGAAGGAAGCGCTCACACACCTCAAGTGAGCCCCGCGTACGCGTCCTGACGCGAGGGAGCCCGGCCCGCACCCGTCGCACGGGAGGGCCGGGCTTCGTGCGTGTCGCGCTTGACGGATGTGCCAGGCTGGGCGCGCCAGTTTCCGAGGGTGGGGACAACTCCTGTGCACGGCGTACAACTGACCCGAATACACCGCATACTCATCGCAGTTGTGGTCACCGGTGCTGTGGTGATCGCGGCGATCGGCTTCGCGGGCTCGTTCTCGGCAGTCCGCGACCTGGCGGAGAAGAAGGGCTTCGGGTCCTTCTCCCCCTTCTTCCCCATCGGTGTGGACGCGGGCATCGTCGTACTCCTCGCTCTCGACCTGCTGCTGACCTGGATCCGCATCCCCTTCCCCCTGCTGCGCCAGACGGCCTGGCTGCTGACGGCGGCCACCATCGCGTTCAACGGCGCCGCGGCCTGGCCGGACCCGCTGGGGGTGGGAATGCACGCGGTGATTCCCGTTCTCTTCGTCGTCACCGTCGAGGCGGCCCGGCACGCCGTCGGGCGCGTGGCGGACATCACGGCCGACAAGCACATGGAGGGCGTCCGCCTCTCCCGCTGGCTCCTGGCCTTCCCCTCCACCTTCCGCCTGTGGCGCCGGATGAAGCTGTGGGAGCTGCGCTCCTACGACGAGGTGATCCGGATGGAGCAGGACCGCCTCGTCTACGAGACCCGGCTGCGCGCACGGTACGGACGAGCCTGGCGCCGCAAGGCACCCGTCGAGGCGCTGATGCCGCTGCGGCTGGCCCGCTACGGCGTCCCGCTGACGGAGACGGCGCCCGGGTCGCTGATCGCCCGCTCCGACGCCCCCGCGGCGGCGCGCACGACGACATCCGCCCTCGCGCCCGCCGCCTCCACCCCCGCCTCCGCCGCGTCCGCGACCCCGTCCACCGCACCCGGCGGCGAGGCCCGGCCCGAGCTGACCCGGGACGGGGCCGAGCTGACCCGGGACGGGGCCGAGCTGCCTGCGGCTGAGCCCGGCGAGCGCGCGGCGCCTGCTCCCTCCTCGTCCGACTCATCCGAGCCGGGCCAGGCCGAGACCTCCCAGCCCGAGCAGCCTGTGCAGGCCCCCGCCCCGGAGCCCGAATCCATACCGGAGCCCCAACTCCAGCCCCAGCCTGAGCCCCAGCGCGCACCTGGGCCCGCCCCGGAGCCCGCGCCCGAGCCCACCGTCTCGGACTTCCCCGTTCCGGTGGCCCCCGGCCGCTACCGCACCCTCGCCACGCCCGCGGCCCCCCACAGCAACGGAAACGGCAACGGAAACGGCAACGGGTACACCACCGACAGCCTCTTCGTGGAGCCCCTCGGGCCCGTCGAGCCCATGGAGTCCGTCGAGCCGCAGCCCTCCCCCACACCGGCGCCCGCACCCACACCGGCGCCCGCACCTCCGCCGGCGCCCAGGATGGACGAGGTGGACGAGGGCCCCTACGGGGGCGACGAGCCCGTGGGGATACCGGACGGGGTGCCCAGGGAAGAGGTCTACTTCGAGTCGTACCGCCAGTTCGTCGCCTCGCACGGGGCCTTTCCCACGGCCCGTCAGCTCTCGCGTGCCCTCCACGAGAGCTTCGGCGTCACGACGTCCGACGGCAGCCTCCTGAGCGAGAACTATCTGCGCACCTACATGCGGGAGTTCAGGGAGCGCTACAACACCGAGATGGGCCTCGCGGGCTGACAGCCACCACCCCGCGCCCGCACCCCGCCCAGTTCCTCGCGCCCGCACCCCGCCCAGCTCCCCGCGCCCGCACCCCGCGCAGGTCCTCGCGCCCCAAGCCCTCGCGCCCCAGCGCCCCAGCGCACGGCCCGTACTCCGGCCCCAGGCCCTCACTCCGGCTCGGGCCAGGCGAACCCCAGTGCCTGTGCCGCCTCCCGGCTGCCGCCCGCCAGCCGCGCGAACGACGTCGGGTCCGAGCCCGCCAACGTCCGTGCCGCCGCCTCCGCCTGCTCGGCGGGCGGCGCGCCGTCCGCCTCGAAGCTCCAGATGAACTGGAGCCGGTGCGCCCCCGAAGCCACCTTGTCCGCGTCGCGCCTCGGGTACATGAACGACACCAGGACGCGGTCGCGCTCGGTGTGGTGCGTGCCGATCCAGCCGGGCGCGCAGTCCCACCGTCCCAGCAGCTCCGGCTCGTCCCGGAGCCGTTCCGCCACCATCCGGGCGACGCTGCGCGCGGGCCACTCCCACGAGTGGTCCGCCTCGGCGCGCGCGACCTCCGCGTCGTAGAGCGCGGCGCCGAACCGCAGTGCGGACAGGGCGCGTTGGGGCTCGTGGGAGGCGGGTGTGCCTGGCAGGCGCCAGCCGTCCCACACCACCACGTCCCCCTCGCGCCGGATGGTGACGTAAAGCGCGCCGCAGCAGCCCTCGGTGCAGTGCGCCTCGGCGAGCCGCACCTCGTGCGGCTCTTCCCGGGCGCGCAACTCCCCGCGCCCCAGCAGCTTTTCGGGCATATGCGGCGGCCCGTACGGGAACAGCTCCGCGATCAGCGGCCTGCCGTCCACCAGCACCCGGGTCTCGACCCCGATCGTCCGGCCGGGGTCGTGTACGGCCACCTCCACGCGGAAGGCGCTCCGGCCCTCGCCCGCCTCCCCCAGCGCCGCCACCCCCTGCCCAGGCCCAGGCCCAGGACCCCAGTCCGAGCCCGACCCCATTCCAGAGCCCGGCCCCGGCCCAGGCCCCGAGCCCCGCACCACCCCGCGCAGCCACTCGGCCCGCCACGCGGCGGACTTCGGGTGCCCCTCGGGCAGGGGCGCGGGCGCCGAACGGAGCGCTTCGCGCAGCCGGGCGCACACCTCTTCGCGCTCGCCCGGCGCCCAGTCGAGCAGATGGCTGGGCCCGCTGTGGACGTCGAGCAGGAGCGAGGCCAGCGGGGCCTGGTGTGCCACGGTGCCGGTCAGCGACGTCGCACACCGGGACAGCGCGAGGCACACCTCGCGCGCCGGGGCGTACTCGGGAATCTGGGCGCGGTAGTCGTTGAGCGCCGTTATGGCGATCAGCAGCTGTGCGGCCGTCGCCCGGACCCGTACGTCCTCCGTCTCCCGCAGCGCGCCGGGCAGATCGAGCGCCTCGGCGATCTCCCGGGCACGCGAGGCGACGGTCCAGCCCGCGTCGAACTCACCGCACAGCAGCCCCCACCGGTCCGCGGTCGCGCCGCTCTCCGTCAGCGCCCGTACGGCGGCGATGCGCTGCCGCCCCTCAAGCCGGCCCGCCATCCAGACGAGGTCGGCACCGGGGTCGTCGAGGGAGGCCAGCGCCGCGACGGCGCTCAGCCCACAGGGCCGCAGCAGTCCCACGGTCCTGATCAGCGGGGCGTCCTCGGCACGCGCCGTATCCGTGAGCAGGGCCAGCCCGAGGTTCACGGTGCGCCGGTCGGTGCCGTACCGCACGAGGCCGAGGCCGATCTGCCGGGAGCGCCCGGCGTCCGGCCGGGGGACGAGGTCCGCCGCCGTCCGGGTCACCTGGCGCGGGGTGACATCGAGGGGGCCGAACAGCGCGTCCACCGTCGCGGCCGAGGCATCGGAGCCGGGCTCGAACAGGCCCTCCAGCACGCTGTGGAGGCCGACGGCCGCGGTGCGCTCCTCGACGGGCCGGGGTTTCACATTCCCTTGCCCGTCGCCCTGCTGCTCGCGCCGCCCGTCACCCTGCTCTTCGCGCCGCCCGTCGCTCCGCTCTCCGCGCCGCCCGCTCTTCCGTCGGCGTCGGGTCGCGCCGTCCGGATACGGGGCTCCGCCGTCCGGCAGGGGCTCCTCGGGCGTGGCTGCGGCCAGCCGGAGGGCGTGGTCGTAGTAGGAGATCCGGGAGAGCCCGGAGGGCGGTTCGCCGGGTGTCAGGCGCCCGTTGTGCGCGCTCACCGGCGCGTGGGGTTCTCGCTTTCGAAGGTCACGCGCCGATGCTCACACGCCGCGTCCCAAGGGGGCAACGGATTACCCGCCGCCCCCGAGGAACGCACCTGAGAAACGGGCCCCGGGAACGAGCCCCAGGAACGAACCCGAGTTCGACCCGCGGCCTCAGCCGCCCAGCCGCCCAGCCGCCCAGCCGCCCAGCAGCTCAACCGCCCAGCCGCCCAGCCGCTCAACCACCCAGCCGCTCACCCACCCAGCCGCTCAGCCACCCAGCAGCTTGCGCACCCGCTCCGCTCCCACCGCCAGCAGCAGCGTCGGCAGCCGCGGGCCGGTGTCGCGGCCGACCAGCAGTCGGTACAGCAGTGCGAAGAAGCCGCGCTGGGCGACCTTCAGCTCCGGTGTCGGCTTGGCGTCCGGGGCGAGCCCGGCCTGGATCTTCGGTACGCCGTAGACGAGCTGGGTCAGCCCGTCCAGCGACCAGTGCTCATCCAGTCCGTCGAGCAGCATCCGGAGCGAGGTGCGCTGCTCGTCCTCCAGCGAGGCCAGCAGCTCGGCATCCGGCTCGTCGCGTACGCGGGTGCGCTGCTCGGCCGGAACCTGCGTCGTGATCCAGCGCTGGGCGCGGTCGAGCCGGGGCCGGACCTCGTCCAAGGCGTGCACCGGATGCTCGGGATCCAGCTCGCTGAGGATGCGCAGCGTCTGTTCCTCCTGGCCGCCGGTGATGTCGGTGACGGAGGCCAGCGTGCGGTAGGGCAGCGGCCTGGGCGTCATCGGCAGGGGGCCCAGCGCGGTGGACGAGGCGCGGGTGTGCGCCGCGACGTCGGCGGGCTGGGCGCTGCCGTCCGTGATCTTGCGGCCGAGCGCGTCCCACTCGTCGTAGGTGCGCTGGATCTCCTGGTCGAAGGCGACCTTGAACGACTGGTTGGGCTTGCGGCGGGCGTACATCCAGCGCAGCAGCGGCGCCTCCATGATCTGGAGCGCGTCGGCCGGGGTGGGCACGCCGCCCTTGGAGGAGGACATCTTCGCCATGCCGCTGATGCCCACGAAGGCGTACATGGGGCCGATGGGCTGCTCGGCGCCGAAGATCTCCTTCACCAGCCGGCCGCCCACCACGAACGAGGAGCCGGGCGACTGGTGGTCGACGCCGGAGGGCTCGAACACCACGCCCTCGTACGCCCAGCGCATCGGCCAGTCGACCTTCCACACCAGCTTGCCGTGGTCGAACTCGCGCAGCAGCACCGTCTCGCCGTGCCCGCACGCGCAGGTGTAGGACAGTTCGGTGGTCTCGTCGTCGTAGCCGGTGACGGTCGTCAGGTCGCGACCGCAGGCGGTGCAGTACGGCTTGTAGGGGAAGTACTCCCCGCCGCCCGCACCCGAGCCGTCGTCCTCGGCCGCGGCGCCCGAGCCCTCGACCGCCTCGACCTCGGCGGCGTCCGGAGCGGCATCCTGCTTCTGCTGCTTCTGCTTCTGCTGCGCGTTCTTCTGCGGGCTCTTGCCCTCCGTCGCTTCGCCGCCCTTCGCGCCCTTCTCCAGGGTGCGGTAGCGGTCCAGGACGGCGTCGATCCGGGCGCGCTCGCGCATCGCGAACAGGATCTGCTCGCGGTAGGCGCCCGAGGTGTACATCTGCGTCTGGCTGATGCCGCGGTACTGCACCCCCAGCTCCAGCAGGGAGGCTTCCATCGCGGCCTTGAAGTGCTCGCCCCAGCTCGCGTACGGGCTGCCGGGCGGGGCCGGGACGGCGGTCAGGGGGCGCCCGATGTGCTCGTTCCAGGACTCGTCGACGCCCTCGACCCCGGCCGGGACCTTGCGGAACCTGTCGTAGTCGTCCCAGGAGATGAGGTGCTCGCACTCCACGCCGCGCCGCTTGATCTCGTCGGCGACCAGGTGCGGCACCATCACCTCGCGCAGGTTGCCCAGGTGGATGGGGCCCGAGGGGCTCAGCCCGGAGGCGCAGACGATCGCTTTGCCGGGCGCGCTGAGACCTCGGCGTTCCGCTTCGGCGATGACCTCATCGGCGATACGGGAGACCCAGTCGGCCTCGTGAGTGGTCTGAGCCACGTCCGGCACTTCCTTCTCTCTACGCTCAGGGATCCTGTCGCGCCATTGTCCCACCCCACAAACAGGGCGGCGGCCCCGTACCCGTACATGGGATACTGGCCGACGATCCCGACACACCAACGGAACGGTCAGCACTCCATGGCTACGGTCCCCTCTCTTGCCGCTACGGTCCGCCGGCGCGTCTCGGACGCCCTCTCGGCAGCTCTGCCGGAGGCCACCTCCGCCGACCCGCTGCTGCGACGAAGCGACAGGGCGGACTTCCAGGCCAACGGGATGCTGGCGCTCGCCAAGAAGCTCAAGGGCAACCCGCGGGAGCTGGCCGCCAAGGTCACCGAGACCCTGCCGGACAACGACGAGATCAAGGACATCGAGGTCTCCGGGCCCGGTTTCCTCAACATCACCGTCGCCGACCAGGCGATCGTGCGGAACCTCGCGGCCCGCTGGGCGGACGAGCGCCTGGGTGTGCCGTACGCGGAGAACCCGGGCACGACGGTGATCGACTACTCGCAGCCGAACGTCGCCAAGGAGATGCACGTCGGGCACCTGCGCTCGACGGTGATCGGCGACGCGGTGATGCGGATCCTGGAGCACCAGGGCGAGACGGTGATCCGGCGCCACCACATCGGCGACTGGGGCACCAACTTCGGCATGCTCATCCAGTACCTGATCGAGCACCCGCACGAGCTGGACCACGAGTCGGACACGGCGGGCGCCAAGGACGCGGGCGAGGCCGCGATGGCCCGGCTGAACCGGCTCTACAAGGCGTCGCGCACGGTCTTCGACTCCGACGAGGAGTTCAAGTCCCGCGCCCGCGACCGCGTCGTCCAGCTCCAGGCCGGCGACGAGCAGACGCTCGCGCTCTGGCACAAGATCGTGGACGAGTCGAAGACGTACTTCCAGGCCGTCTACGAGCAGCTGGACGTCGAGGTCCGGGACGAGGACATCGTCGGCGAGAGCGCCTACAACGACGACCTCCAGCGGGTTGTCCAGGAGTTGGAGGAATCCGGCGTCGCGGTGCGCTCCGAAGGCGCGCTGTGCGTCTTCTTCGACGACGTCAAGGGCCCCGACGGCTCCCCGACCCCGCTGATCGTCCAGAAGTCCAACGGCGGCTTCGGCTACGCGGCCACCGACCTGGCCGCCATCCGCGACCGGGTCGGCAAGCTGAAGGCCGACACGCTGCTGTACGTGGTGGACGCCCGGCAGGCGCTGCACTTCCGGATGGTCTTCGAGACCGCGCGCCGGGCCGGCTGGCTGCCCGAGGACACCGCGCGGCAGCTGCCCTTCGGCACGGTCCTGGGCAAGGACGGCAAGCCGTTCAAGACCCGTGAGGGCGAGACGGTGCGGCTGGTGGATCTGCTGGACGAGGCGGTGGAGCGGGCGGCGGTCGTCGTACGCGAGAAGGCCGAGTCCGGGAACCTGGGCCTGAGCGAGGACGAGATCCAGGAGCGCGCGGCCGAGGTCGGCATCGGCGCGGTCAAGTACGCGGACCTGTCCAACTCCATGACCCGCGACTACGTCTTCGACCTCGACCGGATGGTCTCGCTCACCGGCGACACCAGCGTCTACATCCAGTACGCGTACGCCCGGATCCGCTCGATCTTCCGGAAGGCGGGCGACCACAAGCCCCTCGCGCACCCGGAGCTGGAGCTGGCCCCCGCCGAGCGCGTACTCGCCCTGCACCTGGACGAGTTCGGCGACACCCTGGCTTCGGTGGCCGAGGAGTACGAGCCGCACAAGCTGGCCGGATACCTCTACGAACTGGCCTCGCTCTTCGGCCCGTTCTACGAGCACTGCTCGGTGCTGGACGCCGACACGGAGGAGCAGACGGAAAACCGCCTCTTCCTCTGCGACCTCGCCGCCCGCACCCTCAGCCAGGGCCTGTCCCTGCTGGGCATCCGGACGCCCGAACGCCTCTGAGCCCGAGCGCTTGGCCGAACGCCTGGGGCCGGGCGCTTGGGGCCGAATGCCTGGGGCCTGGCGCCGCGAGCCGGCCTGGCCGTGGCTGACCGGCCCGTCCGTGGCTAGCCGGCCCGGCCGCGCCGCTGGATCTCCTCCTGGAGCTGGGCGGCCATCGTCTTGATGGTCCGCAGGCCCTGGCGGCCCCAGGGGCGCGGCCGTTGGTCGACGACGCAGATCGTGCCGAGGGCGATCCCCGAGGGGTCGAGCAGCGGGGCGCCCAGGTAGGAGTGGATGCCCACCTCGTCCACCACGGGGTTGACGGCGAACCGGGGGAAGTCGCGCACGTCCTCCAGCACCAGCGCCGTACGGCGTACGACGACGTGCGGGCAGTACCCGTGGTCGCGCGCCATCACCCGGCCCACGCCGCCGGCCGGGTCGACCGGCCCGTTCGCGGGGTCCATGGTCGTGTCGTAGAGCCCTGAGAAGTACTGGCGGTGCTCGTCGATGAAGTTGACCATCGCGAACGGGGCCCCGGTCACCCGGGCCAGCTCGCGGGCGAATTCGTCGAACTCGGGTACGGGGGCCTCCCCTATGCCCAGCTCCTGGAGCCGGCCCACGCGCGCCGGCGCGTCCGCGTCCTCGGGCGTGAGGAGCAGCCGGGCCGTGTGGTCAGACGTGGTGAACGACATGCGTGCTCCTCGGGTCGATCAGATGCTGGACGAGACGGATGAGGGCCTCGGTGGCGGAGGACCGCTGCCGGGCGTCGCAGAGCACCACGGGCACCTCGTCTCTGAGGTCGAGCGCCGCGCGCACCTCGTCGGGCGCGTAGCGGAACGAGCCGTCGAACTCGTTGACGGCCACGACGAACCGGATGCCCCGCCGCTCGAAGTAGTCCACGGCGGGGAAGCAGTGCTCCAGCCGCCGGGTGTCGGCGAGGACGACCGCGCCCAGCGCTCCCTCCGACAGCTCGTCCCACATGAACCAGAAGCGCTCCTGGCCAGGGGTGCCGAACAGGTAGAGCACATAGGCGGTGTCGAAGGTGATGCGGCCGAAGTCCATGGCGACGGTCGTGGTCGCCTTGTCCTCGACACCCTCCAGGCTGTCCGTCGCCGCGCTCACCTGCGTCAGCAGCTCCTCCGTACTGAGCGGCTCGATCTCGCTGACGGCCCCCACGAAGGTGGTCTTCCCCACCCCGAAGCCCCCCGCGACGAGGACCTTCAGCGCCGTGGGGAACGGATCGGACGGGAGAGGATCAGAGTCGTTTACGGAGCCCATCCAGCACCGCCTCCAGCATTTCTCGGTCGGTCGGGTCGGGGCCGTCCTGAAGATGCACGGGCCCCCGGGTGGTGACGGCGCCGCAGTCCACCAGGTCGGACAGCACGACCTTGGTCACGGTGGCGGGCTGGCGGATGCTCGCGGCGATCTCGGCGACGGAGACGGGCCCGCCGCACAGCTGGAGCACCTGGCTGTGCTCCGGACTCAGATAGCTGTCGGGACGCACGCCGGTCGCCAGCACCATCGTCAGCAGGTCCAGCGAAGCTGACGGCTTGGTGCGGCCCTCGCTCACGGTGTAGGGGCGGACCAGCCGGCCCGCTTCCTCGTCGAGCCACGACTCGTCGTGCGGTCCTGACATACGGTCAATCGCCTGCCGACTGCCGCGCGGGGGTGGCCAGATACGGGCGGACGCTCTTCACCAGCATCGCCATCTCGTACCCGAGGACAGCGGCGTCCGCCTCGCTCCCGGCGAAGACCGCCAGGCAGGCACCGTGCCCCGCGGTCGTGACGAACAGCAGCGAGGTGTCCAGCTCGACCACCACCTGCCGCACGTTGTCCCCGTCCGCGAAGCGCACGCCCGCGCTGCGGCCGAGCGAGTAGAGACCGGAGGCGAGCGCCGCCATATGGTCGGCGGTGTCCGTCTCCAGCCCGTGGAAGGCCTTCACCAGGCCGTCCGACGAGAGCAGCAGGGCGCTGCGGGCGTGCGGTACACGCTCGACGAGGCCGGTCAACAGCCAGGACAGGTCTGCCGTCTGACGAATAGGTGCTTCACTCACCATGATCGCGGCTTTCTTCTGGTTGGGGCGAGTCTTCTAGTAGGGCGAGCTGTCGTCGTAGGACGGGCGGCGCTGCGGGAGGCCGGAGCCAGGACCGGGGCCAGGGCCGGGATCGGGGCGGGGCTCAGGTGCCTGGCTGCCCTCGTCGGCGAGGCTGGTGCCCCGCCGGAACGCGGCCATGAGCCCGGGATCGTGCACGGCGGGCTCCTGCCCCCGCGTCTCCGCCTCCGCCCGCGGCGTCGGAGCGTCCCGCAGCTCGGGGACGAGATGCTCCTGCCGACGGCGCCGGGGAAGCTGGGGCCGGCCGTCGGCGACAGGTGCGGACGCGGGCGGAGGCGCGGAACCGCGCACGGCTGCGGGGACCTGAGCGGGAACCTGCGGCTGAGCAGGAGCCTGCGGCTGAGCGGGAGCCGGGGCCGGGACCTGCGGCTGGGCGGGGGCCTGGGCCGGGGGCTGCGCCGGACCGCCGTCCCACACCGGGGAAGCGGGCGGCTGCTGGCCGAACGCCGCGGCCGGAGCGGACGCGGGAACAGCCGGGACGCCCGCCGGAACGGCCGCCGGAACGCCCGCCGGAGCAGCAGCGACGGTCGGGGCAGCACCGGTCGGGGCAGCCCCAGTCAGGGAAGCCCCCACGGGGGTGGCGCCCGCCGGAGTGGCGGCGCCTCCGCCCTCCTCCCGCGCCGGGTCACCGAGCACCGAGTGCGGCAGCACCAGCACCGCCTGGATGCCCCCGTAGATGTTGCCGCGCAGCTCGACGACGATGCCGTGCCGCCGGGCCAGCATGCCGACCACGTACAGGCCGATCCGGCCGTCCGACAGCAGCGAGCCCACATCGACCCCGCCCGGATCCGCGAGCAGCGCGTTCATCCGCTCCTGCGCCGATGAGGTCATCCCCAGGCCGCGGTCCTCAACCTCCAGCGCCAGCCCGGCCGTCACATGGGTGGCACGCAGCAGCACCTGGGTCTGCGGCGCGGAGTAGAGCGTCGCGTTCTCCACGAGTTCGGACAGCACATGGATGACGTCGGCCACCGCCTGGCCCCGCACGGTGCCCTCGATCGGGGGCACCAGCTTGACGCGCTGGTAGTGCTCCACCTCGGCGGCGGCGGAGCGCAGGATCTCGCTGAGCGGGACGGGGCGCGTCCACTGGCGCCGGGATACCGCGCCCCCGAGCACCGCGAGGTTCTCCGCGTAGCGGCGGGTGCGGGTGGCCAGATGGTCGACCTGGAAGACGCCCCGGAGGATGTCCGGGTCCTCGACCTGGTTCTCCAGTTCGTCCAGCACCTTGATCTCGCGGTGGAGGAGCGACTGGAGGCGCCGGGCGAGGTTGACGAAGACGGCGACGCGGTCGTCCGCACGGCTCCCCTGGCCCCTGTCCTCCTCCCAGCCCTCCGGCCCGAGGCGGTCTCCGGCCTTGCGCACCAGCACCACCGCTTCCGGTACCGCGCTCTCGGCCGTGCGCTGGACGAGGGCCAGTTCGTGCGCGAGTCCTCCCAGCGCGCCCGCGGACCGGGACCGCTCGGGCAGCGGCGCGGGCGACGGCGCGCGCAGCGGCTCGCCCTCCTCCAGCCTGCGCAGCTGCGTGCGGATCTCGTACTGGCTGCGCTCGCACGCGCGCCGCATCGCCGCGTACTGCCCCGCGGTCGCGCGCGCCCGTGCGGAGGCGGCCAGCCCGGCCCCGGCGAGCGCCCCGCACGTGAGCAGCAGCGCTCCGGCGAGTACGGCGGCGGAGGCGGGGTCTTCCAGGGAGGGGCCGGTGGTCCCGCTCCACTCCCGCGCGTTCCACAGGTACGTGACGGCGGCGGCGGCCGTGAGCGCCACGACGAGCGCGGGCACCATGGCCAGCCGTACCGCCTGACGGCGCGCCGCCACGTCCCCGGCCCTGGCCCGCGCGGGTGTCTCCCGCACGGTCTGCGTCGCGGAGCTGGGAGGTACAGACATCGATTCCCCCGAATGAGTCTGATCGTTGACGAAAGCTGATCCGGCCGGCGCGCCGCCCGCGTTGCACGTGCCGCACGCTCCGGACCACCACCGGGCCCGATCCGGACCCGGCCGGAAGCCGTCGGCTCAGCGCTCCGGGAACATCACGTACAGAAGGCAGCCGGTTTCGCTGCGCGGCGTGTGGGTGGAGCCGCGCGCGCCGTGGACCCTGCTGCCCACGGGATAGGTGCCGCCCTCGTCCTGGAGTTCTCCCTCGACCACGACGACGATCTCGCTGCTGTCGCCGTGATGGTCGGGTTCGGTGTAGCCGTGGCCGGGCGCGAAGCGGACGTATGCCTCGCGCGGCAGCGGGTCGGCCCCGTCGGCCGGGCTGGTCCAGTTGATGACCTGCGCCGTCACTCCGGGATACAGCTCAAGCGGCGTTATCTTCGCGAGCGCCTCGGCATCGACGATGTGAAAGTCCGGGCGGTCGACGGTCGTCATGATGTGCTCCTCTTACTGTGCGGTGGCGCTGCGACAAAGGGGACTCCGCGAACGGAATCCACGGCCGTCGAAGTCGGACGGGACGGAACCGGCCGACCCGGCCGGACCGGCGCGATGACCCGTCCTCAACTGGAGCGGAGCACAGGCACGTTCCACCGCCTCGCTCTCCTATTCGAACAAGCTCGAAGAGCGTAAGTGATCCTTCCGGCTCTCACAACGGGAACGCCGTTAATTCCCCGGACAACCGGAATGCGGTCGCGCATCGAACCCCGCACAAATCCGCACACCAAACCCACACACAAATCCGCACACCACAAAGGGCGGCACCCCCAGATGGGGATACCGCCCCTTTCACTCGCTGAAAAGATGAGGTCTTTATGGAAAACCGGTGAATCCGCTGGACGCGGTCCGGTCGGGTCCGGGCCGGTCGGGTCCGGGCCCGACCGCGACACCGGACTCCCGCTCAGCGCCGCTCGTGCAGCAGCCGCCCCGCGGCCTCGGCCGCCCAGTAGGTGAGCACCATCCCGGCGCCCGCCCGCTTGAAGCCCGTCAGGGTCTCCACGATGGCGGCGTCCCGGTCGATGAGCCCGGCAGCGGCGGCGCCCTCGATCATCGCGTACTCCCCCGAGATCTGGTACGCGCCCACCGGCACCCGCACGCTCTCCGCGACGTCCCGCAGCACGTCCAGGTACGGCATTCCGGGCTTGACCATCACCATGTCGGCGCCCTCCGCCAGGTCCAGCTCCAGCTCCCGCAGCGCCTCGCGCGCATTGGCCGGATCCTGCTGGTAGGTCTTCCGGTCGCCCTTGAGGGAGGAGGCCACCGCCTCGCGGAAGGGACCGTAGAAGGCGGAGGAGTACTTCGCGGTGTAGGCGAAGACCGCCACATCCGTGAACCCGGCCTCGTCCAGCGCGCGCCGGACGTGGGCCACCTGCCCGTCCATCATCCCGCTGGGCCCCACCACATGGGCCCCGGCATCCGCCTGCGCGCGCGCCATCTCGGCGTACCGCTCCAGCGTCGCGTCGTTGTCGACCCGGCCCTGGGCGTCCAGGACCCCGCAGTGCCCGTGGTCGGTGAACTCGTCCAGGCACAGGTCGGACATGAGCACCAGCTCGTCGCCGACCTCGGAGCGCACGTCCCGCAGCGCGGCCTGGAGGATGCCCTCCGGGTCGGTGCCGGCCGTCCCGTACGCGTCCTTCTTCGCCTCCTCCGGTACGCCGAAGAGCATCAGCCCGCCCAGGCCCAGCGAAACGGCCTCGGCCGCCGCCTTCTTCAGCGACTCGCGCGAGTGCTGCACCACTCCGGGCATCGAGGAGATCGGCACCGGCTCGCTGACGCCCTCGCGCACGAAGGCGGGCAGGATCAGGTCCGCGGGATGCACCCGGTTCTCGGCCACCAGGCGCCGCATCGCCGGCGTCGTACGCAGCCGCCGGGGCCGCACCGCCGGGAATCCGGTGTTTGTGCTCTCGTTCACGAGCGTGCCCTCCTCCGCGCCGGGCGCTTCTCACTCGGCCGCTTCACGGTCTCTCCCGCCTCGACGGCCTCGGCCCTGCGCTGGGCCCCGAAGTCCGCGAGGGCCTCGGCCAGCTTGTGCACGGACGGCTCGGGCGACATGACGTCCACCCGCAGCCCGTGCTCCTCGGCCGTCTTGGCGGTGGCCGGGCCGATGCAGGCGATGACCGTGACGTTGTGCGGCTTGCCCGCGATGCCCACCAGATTGCGGACCGTACTGGACGAGGTGAACAGCACCGCGTCGAATCCGCCGCCCTTGATGGCCTCCCGGGTCTCGACGGGCGGCGGCGAGGCGCGCACCGTGCGGTAGGCGGTCACATCGTCCACCTCCCAGCCCAGCTCGATGAGGCCCGCCACCAGCGTCTCGGTGGCGATGTCGGCGCGCGGCAGGAAGACCCGGTCGATCGGGTCGAACACCGGATCGTAGGGCGGCCAGTCCTCCAGCAGCCCCGCGGCCGACTGCTCGCCGCTGGGCACCAGGTCCGGCTTGACACCGAACTCGACCAGCGAGCGAGCGGTCTGCTCGCCGACAGCGGCGACCTTGATCCCCGCGAAGGCGCGCGCGTCGAGCCCGTACTCCTCGAACTTCTCCCGCACCGCCTTGACGGCGTTGAGGGAGGTGAAGGCGATCCACTCGTAGCGGCCCGTCACCAGGCCCTTGACCGCGCGCTCCATCTGCTGCGGGGTGCGCGGCGGCTCGACGGCGATGGTGGGCACCTCGGCCGGCACGGCACCGTAGGAACGGAGCTGGTCGGAGAGGGACGCCGCCTGCTCCTTGGTGCGCGGCACCAGGACCTGCCAGCCGAACAGCGGCTTGGACTCGAACCAGGCCAGCTGGTCGCGCTGCGCGGCGGCACTGCGCTCCCCGACCACGGCTATGACGGGCTGCCCGCCGTCCGGCGAGGGCAGCACCTTGGCCTGCTTGAGGGTCTGCGCGATGCTGCCGAGCGTGGCGGTGAAGGTGCGCTGCCGGGTGGTCGTCCCGGCGAGCGTGACGGTCAGCGGGGTGTCGGGCTTGCGCCCGGCGGCCACCAGCTCACCGGCGGCGCCGCCGACCGTCTCCAGCGTGGTGGACACGACGACGGTCGCGTCGCTGGCACCCAGCTCGGTCCAGCATCTGTCGTCGGCGGTGCGCGCGTCCACGAAGCGCACATCGGTGCCCTGCGCGTCCCGCAGCGGCACCCCGGCGTAGGCGGGCACACCGACGACGGCGGCGACACCGGGCACGATCTCGAAGGGGATGCCCTCGGCGACCAGCGCGAGCATCTCGCGCGCGGCGTCCGAGTCCAGCCCCGGGTCTCCCGCGACCGCACGGACGACCCGCCTGCCGGAGCGTGCGGCGGCTATGGCAGACTCGCCCGGGTCGATGCCTGCATCGCCCGCCGAAGCAGGGGCAGTTGATGCCTTGTCAGCCTGCGGCCGGAGCGGTGTGTCCACCCCTGCGCGCGCGTGGGGACGGACGACGTCATGCACACGCGGGTCGGCCACAAGCACCTCGGCCTGCGCCAGCGCCTCCACGGCGCGCAAGGTCAGCAGACCCGGGTCTCCGGGCCCGGCACCCAGGAAGGTGACGTGCCCGTGCGCACCGTGCAGATGCTGCCTCGCGGCTGCCGTGTGCTGTGCGGTGATCGACTGGTCGGCGTGCGACCTGTCGGCGGCGGTGGGGCTCAAAGTGCTCGCTCCCCCATCAGACCGGCCGCACCCTTGGCGAGCATCTCGTCGGCGAGTTCACGGCCCATGCGCTGGGATACCGAGAGATCGCCGTCGGACGCCGGTACGGGACCGGTGGTGGACAACTGCACCAGCGTCTCGCCGTCGGTGGTTCCGACGACACCGCGCAGGCGCATTTCGGTGGCTACCTGCCCCTCGACAAGCAGGTCGGCCAGCGCGCCCACAGGTGCGCTACAGCCGGCCTCCAAGGCGGCGAGCAGGGTTCGCTCGGCGGTGACGGCGGCCCGGGTGTACGGGTCGTCGAGCTCCGCGAGCTGTGCGGCCAGGTGCGCGTTGGACGTCGCGCACTCGACGGCCAGTGCCCCCTGGCCAGGGGCGGGCAGAACAGCGTCCGGGGCGATCAGCTCGGCGGCCTCCTCCTCGAGGCGGCCGATGCGCTGGAGCCCGGCGGCGGCGAGCACGACTGCGTCGAGGTCGCCTGAGCGCACGTACCCGATACGCGTGTCGATATTCCCCCGGATCGGGACCGTCTCGATCTCGGCTCCGAGCGACCGGGCCCAGGCGTGCAGCTGGGCCATGCGCCGGGGCGAGCCGGTGCCGATGCGCGCCACGCCGGACCCGGCGGCGGCGATCAGCGCCTCGAAGCCCAGCCCGTCGCGCCCCACCACCACATCCCGGGGATCCGCGCGGGGCGGCACCGCCGCCAGCGTGAAGCCCGGGGGCTGCGTGGTGGGCAGGTCCTTCAGCGAGTGCACAGCGAAGTCGATCTCACCGCTGGTGAGCGCGTCCCGCAGGGCGTTGACGAACACCCCGGTGCCGCCGATCTTGGCGAGCTGCTCCTTGCTGGTGTCACCGTATGTGGTGATCTCCACCAGCTCGACGGGCCTGCCCGTGAGCCGGCGTACCTCCTCGGCGACCAGCCCTGACTGGGCCATCGCGAGCTTGCTGCGGCGGGTGCCCAGCCTGAGAGACGGGCCTTTGGCCCTGGCTGTGGCTTGGGAGTTCATTGCCGCTCCTGTTCCGGATTGCTGACAGCGGCGACCGCCTGCGGGTCGAGGTCGAAGAGTTCACGCAGCGCGTCCGCGTACCCGGCGCCGCCGGGCTCGCCCGCGAGCTGCTTGACGCGCACTGTCGGCGCGTGCAGCAGCTTGTCCACAACACGGCGCACGGTCTGCGTGACCTCCGCGCGCTGTTTGTCGTCCATCCCGTGCAGCCGCCCCTCCAGGCGGGCCATTTCGTTGGCGACGACGTCGGCGGCCATGGTGCGCAGCGCGACCACGGTCGGCGTGATGGTCGCGGCCCGCTGCGCGGCACCGAACGCGGCGACTTCCTGCGCCACGATCCCCCGCACAGCGTCCACGTCCCCGGCCATGGGAGCGTCGGCCTCAGCCTCGGCCAACGACTCGATGTCCACCAGCCGCACCCGGTCGAGCCGGTGCACGGCGATGTCGATGTCCCGGGGCATGGCGAGGTCGAGCGCGGCGAGCGCGCTCCCCCGGCCGCGCAAGGCGTCCTCGACGGCGTCGGTCGTCAGCACGAGCCCGGTCGCACCGGTGCAGGACACGACGACATCGGCGGCGGCCAACTCCGCGCCGACCCGCTCGATGGGCAGGGCGCGGGCCACAACCCCGTCCTCCCCCTCATCGGCGAGCGCCGCGGCCAACCGTTCCGCCCTGCCCACGGTCCGGTTAACGATCACCAGTTCGGCCACACCGGCCCGCGCGAGCGTGGTGGCGGCGAGTGACGACATGGAACCGGCGCCGATCACCAAAGCCCGCTTCCCGCGCGCCCATTCGTTCACGGGCGATCCGGCGGCAAGCTGTTCCAGACCGAAGGTGACCAGCGACTGACCGGCCTTGTCGATCCCGGTCTCCGAATGTGCCCGCTTCCCCACCCGGAGCGCCTGCTGGAACAGATCGTTCAGCAGCCGTCCCGCGGTGTGCTGCTCCTGGGCGACCGCGAGCGCGTCCTTGATCTGGCCGAGGATCTGGCCCTCGCCCACGACCATCGAGTCCAGCCCGCACGCCACCGAGAACAGGTGGTGCACGGCCCGGTCCTCGTAGTGCACGTACAGGTACGGGGTCAGCTCCTCCAGGTCCACTCCGCTGTGCTGTGCCAGCAGCGTGGACAGCTCGGCGACACCCGCGTGGAACTTGTCGACGTCCGCGTACAGTTCGACCCGGTTGCAGGTGGACAGCACAGCGGCCTCCGCCGCCGGCTCCGCGCTCACCGCGTCCTGCAACAGCTTGCCTCGCGCCTGCGGCTCCAGCGCCGCGCGCTCCAGCACGCTCACCGGCGCGCTTCGGTGGCTCAGACCCACTACGAGCAGACTCATGCCGGCATCACGGCGGGCAGATCCCCGTCAGGTCCGGCCTCGGGCCGCTTGGTGACGGCGACAGCGGGCGGCGCGGCCGGCGGCGCGGTCTCCGTGTCGCCCTGCGGCTCCTCCCCCGCCTTGCGCTGCTCGTGGAAGGCGAGGATCTGCAGTTCTATCGACAGGTCGACCTTGCGTACGTCGACCCCTTCGGGGACGGACAGCACGGTCGGCGCGAAGTTGAGGATGGAGGTGATCCCGGCGGCGACCAGCCGGTCGCACACCTGCTGGGCGGCACCGGCGGGGGTGGCGATCACGCCGATGGACACCCCGTTGTCCGAGATGATCTTCTCCAGCTCATCGGTGTGCTGGACGGGAATCCCCGCGACGGGCCGTCCGGCCAGCACCGGGTCCGCGTCGATCAGCGCGGCGACCCGGAACCCGCGCGAGGCGAAGCCGCCGTAATTCGCGAGTGCGGCGCCGAGGTTACCGATACCGACGATCACCACGGGCCAGTCCTGGGTGAGCCCCAGCTCGCGGGAGATCTGGTAGACGAGGTACTCGACGTCGTAGCCGACGCCGCGGGTGCCGTAGGAGCCGAGGTAGGAGAAATCCTTGCGCAGCTTGGCCGAATTGACCCCCGCCGCAGCGGCCAGCTCTTCCGAGGAGACCGTGGGCACGGAGCGCTCGGAAAGAGCGGTGAGCGCCCGCAGATACAGGGGAAGACGGGCGACGGTAGCCTCGGGAATTCCTCGGCTGCGACTTGTCGCCGGTCGGTGATTTCGGCCAGTTGCCACGGTGCTCCTGCCGTATGCGCGAAGCGGTGAGCGGTCATACGTGAGACACCCTCCCGGACCGCTCCGTCCCATCCAGGCTATGCCTTTGTGAACGCGTGCACAAAGATAGTGTCCGCTTTGTCCGGGCAACGTGACCGGCGCCACACGTACCAACGCGGACACGCGGCCACACTCCTCACGTATACGCCCCCGGACGGCAAAACGCCCTCGATGGTAATCGAAACGAACTCGAATCCCGACCACCGTCCCACTTGAGGACCCCCCGCCCAGCGCCCCGATCAGCGCCGTTTCACCTCGTGAGCGCGGCCCGCAGCCGGTCGGGGTCCACCCGCCAGAAGTCGTGCTGCTCGCCGTCGACCAGCACGACCGGGATCTGCTCCCAGTACAGCCGGTACAGCTCCGGATCCTGATTGATGTCCTTCTCCTCCCAGGTGGCCCCCGCCTCGTCACACACCCGGACCACCACGTCCCGGGCCACCTCGCACAGATGGCACCCGGGCTTCCCGATAAGAGTCACAGTCTTCATGACCCCATTCTCCAAGCCCGAGCCCGGCAGCAAGCCCACCCCGTCATCCCGGCACGGCAGCGATCCCACACCCCAGCCCAACGTTCACCCCCACCACACCACCAGCCATCCGCCCGTAACGGCCCTGCCGAACAAACTGGCTATGCTCGCAACATGGCCCTTCCCGCATGGCTCACCTCACGCAAGCGCTCCGCCACCGCGCGCAGCGTGCTCGCCGGCGAGGCCGCCGCGGAGGCGGCGCGCAAGCAGGAGCAGGAGCAGGCGGCGGAGGCCCGAGCGGAGGGTGCGGACGCGGAGGAACACGAGTTCCCCGTCGTCGGCGACGCGCACGCCGCCGCCTTCTTCGACCTGGACAACACGGTCATGCAGGGCGCGGCCCTCTTCCACTTCGGCAAGGGCCTGTACAAGCGCAAGTTCTTCCGCAAGCGCGAGCTGACCCGCTTCGCCTGGCAGCAGGCGTACTTCCGGCTCGCGGGCGCCGAGAACGCCGAGCACATGCAGGACGCCCGCGACAGCGCCCTGTCCATCGTGAAGGGCCACCGCGTCCACGAGCTGATGGCGATCGGCGAGGAGATCTACGACGAGTACATGGCCGGCCGCATCTGGCCGGGCACCCGCGCCCTCGCACAGGCGCACCTGGACGCGGGCCAGAAGGTCTGGCTGGTGACGGCGGCCCCCGTGGAGACCGCGACGATCATCGCCCGCCGCCTCGGCCTCACCGGCGCGCTCGGCACGGTCGCCGAGTCGGTCGGCGGGGTCTACACCGGCCGCCTGGTCGGTGAGCCGCTGCACGGCCCGGCCAAGGCGGAGGCCGTGCGCGCGCTCGCCGCCGCGGAGGGGCTCGAACTGGACCGCTGCGCGGCGTACAGCGATTCGGCGAACGACATCCCGATGCTGTCCCTGGTCGGCTATCCGTATGCGATCAATCCTGACAGCAGGCTTCGCGCACACGCTCGCGAAATGGGCTGGCGCCTGCGCGACTACCGCACGGGCCGCAAGGCGGCCAAGGTGGGCATTCCGGCCGCCGCCGGTGTCGGTGCGCTGGCGGGCGGCGCGGCAGCCGCGATGGCGGTGCAGCGCCGCCGCCGATAGGCCGCTCACAAGGGCTGCCGCCGCTCGCAGGGGGCGCGCCGCATCCCGTAAGCGCGCCCTGCCCGGCGGCCAATTCAGCACTATTACCCGGCCCCCTCGCCGGGCAGTCCCCGCTTCCCTGCTCGGCCACAACACGTCACCCGGCTGACAAATCCTGTCGCTGAAGCGATCAGACTCCGCTGCCAGATCCCTACCAGGTAGGGCTCCATTCCGTAACAGACCAAACCGAATCGACGATTTTGGCAACTAGGCGTAGTGTTGCCTGTACGAAGCGTTATTCTCCTCAGACGCAATTCGGTGCCCACACACCCTTACATCGGGTGAACGGTCCCGCACTGCACGTGATGGAAGCTCTGCCTCTGGGAGTCCCGTGTACCCACACGTCGGGGTTGACGCCTCGGGCCTGGCTACGCTGCGCACGACAGTCATCGACCAACTGCGTGCATTCGTCCCCACCGCGTACGCCGTCCCTGCCCTCGCCGCACCAGCACCTGTCCCCGCAGGGGTCTCACCTGTCCCCGCAGGCCCCTGCTACGCCTTCGCCAGCCGAGCCGCCGGCGCCACAACCGCTTCATCCCCCACATCCACCTCGTCCCCCTCCACCAGCTCCTCCGCCACAACGACCTCCCGCACCTCCACAACGAGCGGCAGGCGCACCCGTGGCTCCGCCACGACCGCCCGGCGTCCCGCCGCCTCGGACACCGACAGCTGCCGCATGATGGACCTCGTCGAACGGGCCCAGGACGGCGAAGCCGAGGCATTCGGCCGCCTGTACGACCAGTACAGCGACACGGTCTACCGCTACATCTACTACCGCGTCGGCGGCCGGGCGACCGCCGAGGACCTGACCAGCGAGACCTTTCTCCGCGCCCTGCGCCGCATCGGCACCTTCACCTGGCAGGGCCGCGACTTCGGGGCCTGGCTCGTGACCATCGCCCGAAACCTCGTCGCCGACCACTTCAAGTCGAGCCGCTTCCGCCTCGAAGTGACCACCGGCGAGATGCTCGACGCCAATGAGGTCGAGCGCAGTCCGGAGGACTCGGTTCTCGAATCCCTTTCCAACGCCGCCCTGCTGGAGGCCGTACGTAAGCTCAACCCCCAACAGCAGGAGTGCGTAACGCTCCGATTTCTCCAGGGGCTCTCCGTGGCCGAAACGGCGCGGATCATGGGCAAGAACGAGGGCGCCATCAAGACCCTCCAGTACCGCGCCGTCCGCACCCTGGCCAGGCTCCTTCCGGACGACGCCCGCTGAATCCCGGGCTGCCGCGGGGCGACGCCCCATCGAGCACCCCAGTCACATCATCGTGCCTCCGTAACCCGACTGGCTTGCCGCTCGTTGTGGGGATTGCAGACTCCCCGCAGCCGTGGCAGGCCGGGCTCACTCCCTCTCCGAGTGGACACGGACGACGCCACAACCTTCCATATGTGGTGGGGAGTCGACCGTCTGACGAGAGGAGGTGCCGCCGGTGATCGGATCCGTACCGACGAGCCGACGGGCAATCGCCTTCGCCCAGGCCCTGGATGAGCAGGAGCGCGACGAGGGCGCGGCGGCCGACGATGCTCCACCAGGGCCCCCTGGAGACAACAAGGCACCACCGGGCCCCCCGCCCCCGCACCGTCACAGCGCCGACAGCGTGGCCAGCCCCGACCGGTCGCTGCTGGCCCTGGCGGACGAGCTGGAGGCCCTGCCCAGACCCGAGTTGGACCCAGAGGTCAAGGTCGTTCAGCGTGCCCAGCTGATCGCCGCCATGGAGGCGGCGTTCGCGGAGGGCGAGACCGCGGCGGAGGGCGCGCACTTCCCCGAGCAGCGCGACGCCCGCACGGGGTCCCGCGGCTCCGGCAGGGGTGCGCACCGGGCGCCGGGCCTCGGGCCGCTGGGCAAGCTGCGTCCCAAGTCCCGGCTGGGCAAAGGTCTGGCAGCCGGCGGCCTGAGCGTCGGCGTCGCGGCCAGCGCTCTCGGCGGCGCGGCGGCGGCAAGCACGGACGCTCTGCCCGGAGATTCCCTCTACGGCCTCAAGCGCGGCATGGAGGACCTCCAACTCGACCTGGCGGGGGACGACGCCGACCGCGGCTCCCTCTTTCTGGACCACGCCTCGACCCGTATGCAGGAGGCCCGCCGCCTCATGGAGCGGGACCGCGCCGGGGTGCTGGACCACGAATCGCTGGGCGAGGTCCGCAGGGCACTGGCCGGGGTACAGCACGACGCCTCGGAAGGCCACCGGCTGCTGAGCGAGGCATACCACCAGGACGGCGACATCGGCAGGATGCAGTCGCTGTCCACGTTCTCCAAGAGCCACCGCACGGGATGGGCACACCTGCGCGACCGGCTGCCGGTGCAACTGACGGATGTCGGCAACGAGGTCAGCTCGGTCTTCGACGCCATAGACAGTGATGTCAGCCCGCTCAGGGCGCTCTTCCCGCGCGAGCCCGAGGCGGCACCGCGCGAGCGCGGGCAGGACACCAGCGACCGCACCGGCGAGGAGCAGCCCTCGACGGAGCCCAGCCCGCCCTCCTCGGACGGGATGGACGGGCGGCGCGACGGCGGCGAGGAAGAGCCTGCGCCGTCCGACTCGCAGCACGAGGGCGAGGGCCTCCTGGGCGGCGACCTGCTCAAGCCGTCCAAGGAGCCACGGCACGAGGACAAGCCGTCCGAGTCCGGTTCGGACTCCAGCCCCGGCAAGTCCACCTCCCCCGGCGGCAAGCCCGAGGTGACCCTGCCGCCGATCATCCCGGAGGTCCTTCCGGGCCTCGGCCTGGATGACGGCTAGCAAGTAGACGCCGGAGACGGTGCACGGCAACGGTGCGGTGGTGCGGCTTCGAGGGAGCCGCACCACCGCACCGGTTTTCTCCGAGCTCCTGGATCGCTTCCGTTCAGCTCCGCTCAGCTCAGACATCGCTTCCGCTCAGCTCAGCCCGGAAATTGCTCCCACCGGCTCAGAAGAAGACCGACTGCCTGCGCACCAGCAGCTTGTAGAGCGTGTGCTGAATCGTTTCGCGTACCTGGTCGGTCAGATTGAACATCAGCATCGGGTCCTCGGCCGCCTCCGGCGGATAGCCGTCGGTGGGGATCGGCTCGCCGAACTGGATGGTCCACTTCGTCGGCAGCGGTACGGCGCCCAGCGCGCCGAGCCACGGAAAGGTCGGCGTGATCGGGAAGTACGGGAATCCGAACAGCCGGGCCAGCGTCCGGGAGTTGCCGATCATGGGATAGATCTCCTCGGCCCCCACGATGGAGCACGGCACGATCGGTGCCCCGGCCCGCATAGCGGTGGAGACGAAGCCGCCCCGTCCGAACCGCTGGAGCTTGTAGCGGTCGGCGAAGGGCTTGCCCAGCCCCTTGAAGCCCTCGGGCATCACCCCCACCACCTCGCCCCGCTCCAGCAGCGCCTGGGCGTCCTCCGCACAGGCGAGGGTGTGCCCCGCCTTGCGCGCCAGCTCGTTCACGAGCGGCAGCATGAACACCAAGTCCGCGCCCAGCAGCCGCAGATGACGGCCGTCCGGATGGTGGTCGTGCACGGCGACCTGGAGCATCAGCCCGTCCAGGGGCAGCGTCCCGGAGTGGTTGGAGACCACGAGCGCCGCGCCCTCGGAGGGGATGTTCTCCATCCCCTTCACCTCGACGCGGAAGTATTTTTCGTGGAGCGGGCGCAGCACGGACATCAGGACCTGGTCGGTCAACTCCTGGTCGTAGCCGAAGTCGTCGACCTCGTAGTCCCCGGTGATCCTGCGCCGCAGAAAGGAGAGCCCGCGCGAGGCGCGTGCCTCCCAGTCCTTTCCGAGCATCCGGTCGAGCAGTCCCTCGGCGGCCCCCTCCGGACCGTCCGCGCGCTGCCCCTCCGTGGCCTGCCCAGAGGCGCCCGTCTGCGGGGCGCCGTCTTGGGAGGCGTTCTCTCGCGAGGCACCCGGTCCTGGGGCGTCCGGTCCCGGGGCATCCGATTGCCCGGCGCCCGTTCCGGGGGAGCCCTCCTGCGCGACGTCCGCCGCGGGGCCCTCCTCCGACGGATCGCCGGGCACGGACGCCAGCGGCGAGTGCTGCGCGGACCGCTCGCCCTTACGGCGGCGGCTCTGCGCGCCGTCGGCACCGGAGCCCGGCTGTCCCGAGGGCCTGGGGCGGCCGGAGCGCCCGCCCGCGGCCCCTGTGCCGCGCGAACGGTCCCTGTCGTCGTCGAAGGGTATGACCTTCGCGTCAGCCATGCTGACCCACTTCCTCCTGCGATCCGGCCCCGTCGGTGGCCCGGACCCCCGCGTTCTCCGGCAGCAGCGCCGCTACCCGGTCGACAGCCGAGGCGAGCGTCCCGGGAGGCAGCAGCCCGGCGCCCCTCGCCTGTACGAAAGCCTCCAGCGTCTCCTCGGTGGTGCGGCGGGGAGTGAAGCCGAGGACCTCACGGGCGCGCGTGGTGCACACGACCCTCCCGTGCGTGAGCAATCTGATCTGCTCGGGCGAGAAGTCCGTCGCGCCCACCGCCCGCAGCGCGCTTCTGCTCCAGCGGATGGCGGGCAGCAGCATCGGCACCGTCGGCCGGCCCAGCCGCCGCGCGCACTGCGAGAGGTGGAGGACCCCGGCACCGGCGATGTTGAACGTGCCCGCGGTCAGCGCCCCCTTCACGGGCTCGCCCGCCGCAAGGCACAGCACCTCGATCACATCGTCGTCGTGCACGAACTGGACCCTGGGGTCGTAGCCCAGCACGGTCGGCAGCACGGGCAGCGAGAAATAGGCGGCGAGCGGCGACTCGGCGGCCGGGCCCAGGATGTGGGCGAAGCGCAGCACGGTGACGGCCACATCGGGACGGCGCCGCGCGAAGCCCCGCACATATCCCTCGACTTCGACGGCGTCCTTGGCGAAGCCCCCGCTGGGCAGAGCCTTGGGCGGGGTCGTCTCGTCGAAGACGGCCGGATCGCGCGGCGCCGAACCGTACACGCTGGTCGTGGACTTGATCACCAGACGGCTCACGGACGGCGCCTTCTGACAGGCGCCGAGGAGCTGCATGGCGCCGATGACGTTGGTCTCCTTGACGGAGGCCCGGCTTCCGCCGCCCGGCGCCAGCGGGGTGCCGTGCACGTCCATGTGCACAACGGTGTCGACGGCGTGCTCGGCCAGCACCTTGCCGATGGCGGGCTGGCGGATGTCGGCCTGTACGAAGTCGGCACCGCCCAGTTCGTGCGCCGGCGGCACCGCGTCCACCGCGATCACCCGGTCGACGTCGGGGTCGCGCTGAATACGGCGGACGAGTCGGCCGCCGAGCGGCCTGGCCACACCGGTGACGAGCACGACCTTGCCCAAGATCCCTCCCCAGGCGCCCGCACGGGGCGCGAAGACGCTCGAACGCGCGGTTCCGCTCCCACCGTATCGGCTGCGCCCCCGCACCCCGATCCCGGGCCGAGCCCCGGGCGGACCGGTGCGTCCTGTGTGGCAGAACCACCGCCCACAGCAGAACCGCCGCCCCTCTCTCCGCTGGGGCGGAGAGAAAGACGGCGGTCAGTGGCGTGCGCTGTGCTCGCTCACTTCTTGTTGCGACGCTGCACACGCGTCCGCTTCAGCAGCTTGCGGTGCTTCTTCTTGGCCATCCGCTTACGCCGCTTTTTGATGACAGAGCCCACGACTACCCTCGCTCACGGATCATCCCCACTGACGTGGGGAGAACTCATTTCGAATCACTCGGTGCGGGGCGTCCGAGCCCACACGACCTACATGAGGCCAGCCTACCCGCCACTGAGTAATGCTCGGAAACGAGGGCCGGGCTCCCATCTGCGGAGCCGGTCACACTCAATGCCGGCTAAGCGCTCTCCACCCCCACATAAGATTCCTGGAGGTACTCATGGACAGCCTTCTCCGGCACTCGGAAGGACCTGCCTACCCTGATCGCCGGCAGATGACCACTGTGCACCAAGCGGTACACGGTCATCTTGGAGACTCGCATCACCGCGGCGACTTCCGCCACGGTCAGGAATACGACCTCATTCAGAGGCCTCTCACTAGCAGCCATGTCACACCTGAACCTTCCGCACATGTCGGGCACCGGCTTCCCCTCCGGTGACTCCAGCTCGCATGTGCGCTCCTCCCCAGATTAGGGGCGTGTGATGCAAGTGAGGAAGAGGAGTAGCGACCGGCCGCCTACCGTGACAGACACGCTCGATTGAGTACATAGCGAGTATGCGGGCGGTAGTAATCAGACCGCACAGCGTCATCAAGCGGAACCGTCGGGCGCCCTCCCCGCTCCTTGCTCCCACCCTGAACCCCGCCCCGCGGCTCCTTGCCTCGCGGCGACCCCGATGGCGAGCTGACCTGGCACGCAGACTCTTTCCCGCCCCGGCAACCACCCGTGGACACAGGGGCTTTACCCTCGCCCCCGCACCCCCGCCGCCTCTGAAATGACGGTGGAGAGCGCGTGTCCGCGCCGGGCGTGCAGCCCGGTAGACGGGCGCCGGTTCTGTAGGTCAACGCGACCGCCCGTACGTAGGAGAAGCCGTACTGACGTACCCCGAAGGGGGTCGCTATGTCGACAGGTCTCCCCTGCGGCGATGCTAGGGAGAGACCCCCTCCCGCCGACAGGAGTGGGGCCAATGTGACGTAGAAGACCAGGAGTCAGCCAGGGGGGCCTGTTCCCGGAACCGGCCGAACCCGACGCACGGCAGTCCAGCACAGGTGTTCGGCGTAGGTGACTGTGGGCGGCATCCGCCCGGCCGGAATCGGTGAAGTTGTCTCCGGAAACGCTCTTCGGAACTGCCGATACCCCGCACATGGCTACCACCAACCCGGGCAAATCCGGAAGGTCTCCTTCATCTTCGGGCCCAGAAGCCTTCGGACTCAGCCACTTTCGGACTTGGCGGAAGCGACCGTCGCGCCGCAGCGCCCTATGGCAGCAGGCCGTGTGCCGGGAACACCGAGCGACGGGTGGCGCGCACGGCTTGGTCGAGCCGGTCGGCCGGGTCGTACCC
Organism: Streptomyces sp. NBC_01775; assembly: GCF_035917675.1. NCBI lineage: Bacteria > Bacillati > Actinomycetota > Actinomycetes > Kitasatosporales > Streptomycetaceae > Streptomyces > Streptomyces sp. NBC_01775. Next base: position 4,087,756 of record NZ_CP109104.1, read on the forward strand.
GGCCTCCTCCCAACCCCTCCAGCGCGGCTCCCGCCCATCGGTCATCCGCCACGGCGCCGTCGTTCCGCCCGTGCGCGCGTACACCTCCTGCCGCCACTCCTCGGGGAGCGTGGTCTCCTTCGGCACCGGCGCCCCCGCGGCGATGGCCACCAGATGCGTCCAGGTACGCGGCACGACATCCACGACGGCATAGCCACCGCCACCCAGCGCCAGCCATCGGCCCTCGGCGTGCTCGTGCGCCCACGCGTGCGCGGACTCGGCGGCCAACCGCTGTGCGTCGACGCTCACCGCCAGGTGCGCCAGCGGGTCCTCGAAGTGTGTATCGGCCCCGTGCTGGGAGACGATCACCTGCGGCCGGAACGCGCCCAGCAGTTCGGGCACCACCGCGTGAAGTGCCCGCAGCCAGCCCTCGTCCCCTGTGCCCGGCGGCACCGCGACGTTCACCGCGGTTCCCTCGGCGGCCTCACCCCCGCGCTCCTCGGGCCATCCGGTGCCAGGGAAGAGCGCGCTCGGATGCTCGTGCACGGAGATGGTCAGCACCCTGGGGTCGTCCCAGAACGCCGTTTGCACACCGTCCCCGTGGTGCACATCCAGATCGACGTACGCGACGCGCTCCGCGCCCAGCTCCAGCAGCCTGGCGATGGCGAGCGCGGGATCGTTGTAGACGCAGAAGCCGGAGGCCGAGCCCGGCATCGCGTGGTGCAGCCCGCCGGCGAAGTTGACCGCGTGCAGCGCCCTGCCGTGCCACAGCGCCTCGGCGCCGCCCACCGACTGGCCCGCGATCAGCGCCGACACCTCGTGCATGCCCGCGAACGCCGGATCGTCGGCCGTCCCCAGCCCGTAGCGCTCCTGCGCCGACGACGGGTCGAGCGAGGCCGCGCGCACGGCCTCGATGTAGTCGGGACGGTGCACCAGGCGCAGCGTCGAGTCCCCCAGCGACTTCGCGGCGACGACCTCCAGCCCGGGCGCACGGTCCACCTCCAGCGCCGCCACCAGGCGCCGCGTCAGTGTCAGCCGTACCGGGTCCATCGGATGGTCGGGGCCGAAGTCGTAGCCCGTGACGTCCTCATCCCACATCAACTGCGCGCGGCCACTCATGCCCGCCACCGTATCGGCCCCGCCCCTCGAACGAAGAAGCGTAGGCAAGTGTCACCAGCACCAGAACCATCGGCACCAGCATCGCGCCCCGGTAGCTCCAGGCGTCCCCCAGCGCCCCCACAAGGGGCGAACCGACCAGGAATCCCACGTAGTTGAAGATGTTCAGCCGGGCGACAGCCGTGTCGGAAGCATGCGGAAACAGCCGCCCAGCGGCGGCGAACGTCTGCGGGACGATCACACACAACCCGAGCCCGAGCAGCGTGAAACCGGCGATCCCGCTCCACGCCCCGGGCGCGAGCGCGACAGCGGCGAACCCGAGCGCCGCCCCCACCGTCCCCACCCGCACGACGGCAGCCGCCCCGAACCGCCGCACCCCCACGTCACCGACGATCCGGCCGAGGAGGGTGGTGACCATATAGACGTTGTACGGCACGGTCGCCAGCTGCTCCGAGCTGCCGAGCACGTCCTGGAGATACTTCGCGCTCCAGTTGGAAACCGTCGAGTCCCCGATGTACGCGAACGCCATCACCAGACAGAGCGGCAGCAGCAGCTTCCCCGACACCGGCTTCGCACCCGCTGGAGCCTCCACCGGCTGCGGACCGGCAGCGGGCCGGTCCTCGTTCACATACCAGCGGCTCGCCACGAGGGACAGCGGCAGCAACACCGCCACCACCGGCCCGTACAGCACCACCAGCGACAGATCCCAGTGCGCACCCGCCCAGGCCAAAGAGGCGCCGACGATACCCCCGAGGCTGTAGGCCGCGTGAAAGCTCAACATGATGCTGCGGCCGTACGCCCGCTGGAGGCTGACGCCGAGCATGTTCATCGACGCGTCCAGCATGCCGACGGCGAGCCCGAATGCGGCCAGCGCGATACCGACCCCGACGAAGCCCCGCCCACTGCCCACCCCGACGAGCGCCAGACAGACAGCCACCTGCGACCACCGCAACACCCCGCTCGGGAACACCCGCTTCACCAGATGCTCGGCCGCCACACTCCCCACGCCGGCAACCACGGGCACAGCGGCAAGGAAGGCCGGAAGCAGGGCGTCGGATATCCCGTAGCGGTCCTGGATCGCCGGGATACGCGTCACCAACAGCGCGAAGACCACGCCCTGGACGAAGAAGCCGATGGCCAACGCCACCCGGCCGTGGGACAGCCGACCCTGAGTCATGGATGCTGAGCGTAGAACTCATTGCTACGCGTGGGTAGATATACGACGCAAAGAGGGCCGCCGCCGTCCGTTTTTGGGCATAAAAAAATAGCCCTGCCGGCCGGAGCCAACAGGGCTATTCCTAAAGAAAGTTCGGCGGTGTCCTACTCTCCCACACGCTCCCGCATGCAGTACCATCGGCGCTGTAAGGCTTAGCTTCCGGGTTCGGAATGAGACCGGGCGTTTCCCTCACGCTATGACCACCGAAACACAATGAAACACACAACCGGCACAACCAACCCCCACAAAGTGGGGGCGGGTGCCCGTGGTTGCTGTCTCAGAAACCACACAGTGGACGCGAGCCTCTATGGACAAGCCCTCGGCCTATTAGTACCGGTCACCTCCACCCATTACTGGGCTTCCAGATCCGGCCTATCAACCCCGTCATCTCCAGGGAGCCTTAACCAATCAAGTTGGTGGGAGTCCTCATCTCGAAGCAGGCTTCCCGCTTAGATGCTTTCAGCGGTTATCCTTCCCGAACGTAGCCAACCAGCCATGCCCTTGGCAGAACAACTGGCACACCAGAGGTCCGTCCGTCCCGGTCCTCTCGTACTAGGGACAGCCCTTCTCAAGACTCCTACGCGCGCAGCGGATAGGGACCGAACTGTCTCACGACGTTCTAAACCCAGCTCGCGTACCGCTTTAATGGGCGAACAGCCCAACCCTTGGGACCGACTCCAGCCCCAGGATGCGACGAGCCGACATCGAGGTGCCAAACCATCCCGTCGATATGGACTCTTGGGGAAGATCAGCCTGTTATCCCCGGGGTACCTTTTATCCGTTGAGCGACGGCGCTTCCACAAGCCACCGCCGGATCACTAGTCCCGACTTTCGTCCCTGCTCGACCCGTCAGTCTCACAGTCAAGCTCCCTTGTGCACTTACACTCACCACCTGATTACCAACCAGGCTGAGGGAACCTTTGGGCGCCTCCGTTACCATTTAGGAGGCAACCGCCCCAGTTAAACTACCCACCAGACACTGTCCCCGATCCGGATCACGGACCCGGGTTAGACATCCAGCACGACCAGAGTGGTATTTCAACAACGACTCCACGAACACTGGCGTGTCCGCTTCACAGTCTCCCACCTATCCTACACAAGCCGAACCGAACACCAATATCAAGCTATAGTAAAGGTCCCGGGGTCTTTCCGTCCTGCTGCGCGAAACGAGCATCTTTACTCGTAATGCAATTTCACCGGGCCTATGGTTGAGACAGTCAAGAAGTCGTTACGCCATTCGTGCAGGTCGGAACTTACCCGACAAGGAATTTCGCTACCTTAGGATGGTTATAGTTACCACCGCCGTTTACTGGCGCTTAAGTTCTCAGCTTCACCACACCGAAATGTGACTAACCGGTCCCCTTAACGTTCCAGCACCGGGCAGGCGTCAGTCCGTATACCTCGCCTTACGGCTTCGCACGGACCTGTGTTTTTAGTAAACAGTCGCTTCTCGCTGGTCTCTGCGGCCACCCCCAGCTCAAGGAGTAAATCCCATCACCAGGCGTGGCCCCCCTTCTCCCGAAGTTACGGGGGCATTTTGCCGAGTTCCTTAACCATAGTTCACCCGAACGCCTCGGTATTCTCTACCAGACCACCTGAGTCGGTTTAGGGTACGGGCCGCCATGAAACTCGCTAGAGGCTTTTCTCGACAGCACAGGATCATCCACTTCACCACAATCGGCTCGGCATCAGGTCTCACCCCAAAAGTTGCGCGGATTTACCTGCACAACGGGCTACACCCTTACCCCGGGACAACCACCGCCCGGGCTGGACTACCTCACTGCGTCACCCCATCACTCACCTACTACAAGCTTGGACCGTCGGCTCCACCACTCCCCTACACTCCGAAGAGCTCAGGGCGGCTTCACGGACTTAGCATCACCTGATTCAATGTTTGACGCTTCAAAGCGGGTACCGGAATATCAACCGGTTCTCCATCGACTACGCCTGTCGGCCTCGCCTTAGGTCCCGACTTACCCTGGGCAGATCAGCTTGACCCAGGAACCCTTAGTCAATCGGCGCACACGTTTCTCACGCATGTATCGCTACTCATGCCTGCATTCTCACTCGTGAACCGTCCACAACTCGTTTCCACGGCTGCTTCACCCGGCACACGACGCTCCCCTACCCATCACAACACCCGTTAAGGCTTCATGCTGCAATGACACGACGTCGGCGGTGTGCTTGAGCCCCGCTACATTATCGGCGCGGAATCACTTGACCAGTGAGCTATTACGCACTCTTTCAAGGATGGCTGCTTCTAAGCCAACCTCCTGGTTGTCTCTGCGACTCCACATCCTTTCCCACTTAGCACACGCTTAGGGGCCTTAGTCGATGCTCTGGGCTGTTTCCCTCTCGACCATGGAGCTTATCCCCCACAGTCTCACTGCCGCGCTCTCACTTACCGGCATTCGGAGTTTGGCTAAGGTCAGTAACCCGGTAGGGCCCATCGCCTATCCAGTGCTCTACCTCCGGCAAGAAACACACGACGCTGCACCTAAATGCATTTCGGGGAGAACCAGCTATCACGGAGTTTGATTGGCCTTTCACCCCTAACCACAGGTCATCCCCCAGGTTTTCAACCCTGGTGGGTTCGGGCCTCCACGACCTCTTACAGCCGCTTCACCCTGCCCATGGCTAGATCACTCCGCTTCGGGTCTTGAACACGCTACTCAACGCCCTATTCGGACTCGCTTTCGCTACGGCTCCCCCACACGGGTTAACCTCGCAACATGCCGCAAACTCGCAGGCTCATTCTTCAAAAGGCACGCAGTCACGACACCAAGTGCAAGCACTTGATGCGACGCTCCCACGGCTTGTAGGCACACGGTTTCAGGTACTATTTCACTCCGCTCCCGCGGTACTTTTCACCATTCCCTCACGGTACTATCCGCTATCGGTCACCAGGGAATATTTAGGCTTGACGGGTGGTCCCGCCAGATTCACACAGGATTTCTCGGGCCCCATGCTACTTGGGTGGCTCTCAAGTGAGCCGCAATGATTTCAGCTACGGGGGTCTTACCCTCTACGCCGGGCCTTTCGCATGCCCTTCGCCTACCACTACGGTTTCTGACTCACCGACCGGCCGGCAGACCGATCAAGAAAGCTCCCACAACCCCGCATGCGCAACCCCTGCCGGGTCTCACACACATACGGTTTAGCCTCCTCCGGTTTCGCTCACCACTACTCCCGGAATCACGGTTGTTTTCTCTTCCTACGGGTACTGAGATGTTTCACTTCCCCGCGTTCCCTCCACACCGCCTATACATTCAGCGGCGGGTGACAGCCCATGACGACTGCCGGGTTTCCCCATTCGGACACCCCCGGATCACAGCTCGGTTGACAGCTCCCCGGGGCCTATCGCGGCCTCCCACGTCCTTCATCGGTTCCTGGTGCCAAGGCATCCACCGTGCGCCCTTAAAAACTTGGCCACAGATGCTCGCGTCCACTGTGCAGTTCTCAAACAACAACCAGCCACCCACCACCCCGCCACATACGGACGAGTTCACCGGGACCGGCACCGAAGACCCAGCCAAGCGGCCATGCCCTCAGACACCCAACAGCGCGCCCGGCACGACTCCCCCACCCACACCTTCCACACTCCGAAGAGCAGTACCAGCGCAAACAGTTGAACCGTGCCGAATAGTCAACGTTCCACCCATGAGCAACCACCGTCAGACACTCGCTGACGTTGTAGCCCCTGACTGCCTTGCGGCAGCAAGATGCTCCTTAGAAAGGAGGTGATCCAGCCGCACCTTCCGGTACGGCTACCTTGTTACGACTTCGTCCCAATCGCCAGTCCCACCTTCGACGATTCCCTCCCCACAAGGGGGTTGGGCCACCGGCTTCGGGTGTTACCGACTTTCGTGACGTGACGGGCGGTGTGTACAAGGCCCGGGAACGTATTCACCGCAGCAATGCTGATCTGCGATTACTAGCAACTCCGACTTCATGGGGTCGAGTTGCAGACCCCAATCCGAACTGAGACCGGCTTTTTGAGATTCGCTCCACCTCACGGCTTCGCAGCTCATTGTACCGGCCATTGTAGCACGTGTGCAGCCCAAGACATAAGGGGCATGATGACTTGACGTCGTCCCCACCTTCCTCCGAGTTGACCCCGGCAGTCTCCTGTGAGTCCCCGTCACCCCGAAAGGCACGCTGGCAACACAGAATGAGGGTTGCGCTCGTTGCGGGACTTAACCCAACATCTCACGACACGAGCTGACGACAGCCATGCACCACCTGTACACCGACCCAAAGGGGGACCCTGTCTCCAGGGTTTTCCGGCATATGTCAAGCCTTGGTAAGGTTCTTCGCGTTGCGTCGAATTAAGCCACATGCTCCGCTGCTTGTGCGGGCCCCCGTCAATTCCTTTGAGTTTTAGCCTTGCGGCCGTACTCCCCAGGCGGGGAACTTAATGCGTTAGCTGCGGCACCGACGACGTGGAATGTCGCCAACACCTAGTTCCCAACGTTTACGGCATGGACTACCAGGGTATCTAATCCTGTTCGCTCCCCATGCTTTCGCTCCTCAGCGTCAGTATCGGCCCAGAGATCCGCCTTCGCCACCGGTGTTCCTCCTGATATCTGCGCATTTCACCGCTACACCAGGAATTCCGATCTCCCCTACCGAACTCTAGCCTGCCCGTATCGAATGCAGACCCGGGGTTAAGCCCCGGGCTTTCACATCCGACGTGACAAGCCGCCTACGAGCTCTTTACGCCCAATAATTCCGGACAACGCTCGCACCCTACGTATTACCGCGGCTGCTGGCACGTAGTTAGCCGGTGCTTCTTCTGCAGGTACCGTCACTCTCGCTTCTTCCCTGCTGAAAGAGGTTTACAACCCGAAGGCCGTCATCCCTCACGCGGCGTCGCTGCATCAGGCTTTCGCCCATTGTGCAATATTCCCCACTGCTGCCTCCCGTAGGAGTCTGGGCCGTGTCTCAGTCCCAGTGTGGCCGGTCGCCCTCTCAGGCCGGCTACCCGTCGTCGCCTTGGTAGGCCATCACCCCACCAACAAGCTGATAGGCCGCGGGCTCATCCTGCACCGCCGGAGCTTTCCACACCCTTCCCATGCGGGAGGATGTCATATCCGGTATTAGACCCCGTTTCCAGGGCTTGTCCCAGAGTGCAGGGCAGATTGCCCACGTGTTACTCACCCGTTCGCCACTAATCCACCCCGAAAGGCTTCATCGTTCGACTTGCATGTGTTAAGCACGCCGCCAGCGTTCGTCCTGAGCCAGGATCAAACTCTCCGTGAATGTTTACTCGGCCAGCAGACGAATCCACCACCGGTACAACACCACGAGAGCGGAACCAGGAGAGGAATAATCCCCCGGTTCACAGCGTCCTCGCTGTGTGTTTCTTCAAAGGAACCTCAACCCACCGGAAACCCGGTAGGTCGGGGTATCAACATATCTGGCGTTGACTTTTGGCACGCTGTTGAGTTCTCAAGGAACGGACGCTTCCTTCGAAACCATTTCACCGGTTTCTCCGGGCGCTGCCCTTTCGGTGTTTCCGACTCTATCAGATCTTTTCCGGTCCTTTTCCGGGCCGTTTCCGATTCTGATTCCCCTGTCGGCGGGGCGCCTTCCGGCTGACCGCTACTTTAGAGGATTTCCCTCCCGGGCTCAAAATCGAGCCTTCCGCAAAAGAATTCGGCATGCCGAAGAGACCCCTGCGAGGGGAGATCACACTGAAGTAGTGGATTCCGCCGGAGTGGCGGGAGAGCCGCCGGAGAACCGTTAAGGCTCCCTGGCAACCCGTGAGACCTTACGGACCGGTGTCTCACGTGTCAACTTGGCGTCAAGGGGGCGTCAACCGTCGTCCGGAGTCGGGGTCACGCGGTCCTTGTGGGAGAGCCTGCCGTCGGTGAAACAGAGTCTGTAGAGGGGCGAGTTGGTGAAGGTGGCGGTGCGGTAGAAGCGGCACTCGTCCGTGTCTGCGGGGTCTGCCGGGGCGCCCGGGGGTGCCTCGTCGTCGAACTCGTAGCCGGGGAGGCGGGGGGCGATGGCGGGGGTCGGGTCGCTGGTGTGGAGCTCGTCGTAAGTGGCCTTCTTCAGGACGGACTGGTGGGACGTGTAGACCTCGAAGCCGTAGACCAGGAGGAACAAGGCCGCGCCGGCTGCGACGGGGATCCAGATGGCGTCCGCCATCCCCCGGCGTACGCGTTGGCGGGCCTGGGTCAGTTCTCGCTGCGAGATGCCGGCGGTCTCGTCGGGCTGGGCCTGTGGGTGTGCGGCTGTGGGGCCTGGGGTCAGGGGGAGGCGGGCCGTCACGCGGAAGCCCGTGGGGGTGGGGTGGGCCTGGAAGGTGCCGCCTGCCAGGCGTACGCGCTCGTCGAGGCCGATGAGGCCGGTGCCCGCGCCGGTTCCGGAGCCGTTGCCGGAGGCCGCGGGGATGGGGGGCGTGGGCGTGCCCGTCGTCTCCGTGCTGGTGTCGGCGACCGCCACCGTCACCTCGTCGGACTCTGTGGTGAGGGTGACGGTCACCGTGTTGCCGGGGGCGTGCTTGGCGGCATTGGTGATGGCTTCCTGGATGACGCGGTGGACGGCGCTCGCCGTGAGCGGAGGGAGCGGTGGCGGGTCAGGGGTGCCGTGGCGGTGCAGGTGAACGGGGATGCCGGAGGCTGTCGCGCGTTCCACCAGGTCCGTCACGGAGGTGGGTGCGGTCTCGGCGGCGTCCTGGCGGAGGACGCCGAGGATCTCGCGGAGTCGTTCGGTGGCGTCCGCCGCGGCTTGGCGCAGTTCGGCGGCCGAGCCCCGGGCCGCGTCGTCCATTCCCGGTGCGACCTGGAGGGCAGCCGCGCGAACGGCGATGAGGCTGAGGTCGTGGCCGAGGGAGTCGTGCATGTCGCCGGCGATGCGGGAGCGCTCGCGCAGCCTCGTGCGGTCGGCGATCAGCTGCTGTTCGCGCTCCATACGGGCGGCCAGTTCCCAGCCGGTGCGCTGGAGTTCGGCCTGCTGGCGGCGGAAGCGGCCGAGGAGCCAGGGCAGGACGGCGGCGAAGAGGACCGTCGCGACCAGCGTGAACCAGCCCCACAGGTCGGCGCCCGGCAAGGTCAGCGCGAGGAGGAGCCCGGTGGCGCACAGCCCGGCGACGGCCAGCAGCGCGGGGCGGGTGTCCGGGCTTCTGCGGCCGAGGAGGTGGCTGAGGACCGCGAGTGCGGGCGTGAAGGTTTCGGTGAGCAGGTCGGGGGTGAGCGCGAGGCCCAGCGCGGTGGGGACGGCGAGGACCGCGAGCGGGGCGCGGCGGGCCCAGTACGCGGCTGCCGCGAGCAGGGGTGCGGCGGTCAGGCGCAGCCATGGCGGGGCCTCGTCGGACAGGGCGAGGGGTGCGGCCAGAAGCAGCCACAGGAGCAGGGCGGCCAGGGCTTCGCGGGTGCGGGGGCGGTCGTCCAGTAGGCGGCTGAACCTGGTCACGGCGGTCAATGTACGCGGTGCGGTCCGTCGGGACACCTGACGAAAGTGATGGCCGGACGGTGGCGATGGTGCACTGCGGGTGAGGGGGCGCGCTGCCTACGTTCCGGGGATGAACGACGCGATAGTGCATGCGGTCGAGGGCTTTGTGAGCACGCCGTGGGTCTTTGTGGCGCTTTTCGGGATCGCCGCGCTCGACGGGTTCTTCCCGGTGGTGCCGAGCGAGACGCTGGTGATCACCCTGGGGGTGTTCGCGGCCTCGGGGGGTGAGCCGGCGCTGGTGCCGGTGATCGTGGTGGCGGCTGCCGGGGCCTTTGTGGGGGACCACATCTCGTACGCGATCGGGCGGCGGTCCGGGGCCCGGATCTTCGCGCGGCTGAAGGAGGGCAGCCGGGCGCGGCGGGCGTACGAGCGGGTGGGGCGGATGCTGGTGGAGCGGGGCGGGCTGGTGCTGGTGGTGGCGCGCTACATCCCCGGCGGGCGGACCACGGCCACGCTCACCACCGGGGCCACGGGGTTTCCGCGGCGTTCGTTCACGCGGTACGACGCCGTGGCGGTGGTGAGCTGGGCGGTGTACTCGGCCTGTCTGGGCTATGCGGGCGGGGCGGCGTTCGAGGAGACTCCGCTGTACGGGGTGGCGCTGGGGCTGGCCCTGGCGTTCACGATCACGCTGGCGCACGAGGGCGTCAGGAGCGTGCGGCTGCGGATGCGGTCGGGAGCCGGGGCGGGGACGGACGGGGCGGGAACGGACGGAACGGACGGAACGGGGGCGAGCGGGGCTTCGGGGGAGGAGGCCGTCGCCCGTAGCGGCTCCCCGCGTTAGCCCTCGGCCGCTTCCTCGTCCGGTCCTTCGTCCGGTCCTTCGTCCGGTCCTTCGTTCGCCCCCGCTTCGGTGCCCCGCCGGGGCCTCGTCAGCCGCCCAGTTCGCGGCTGCGGTCGCGGGCTGCCTCGATCGCGTCGATGAAGGCCGCGCGGACGCGGTGGTTCTCCAGCTCGCGGATGGCGTTGATGGTGGTGCCGCCGGGTGAGGTGACGTTCTCGCGGAGGGTGACGGGGTGTTCGCCGCTGTCGCGGAGCATCGTGGCGGCGCCGACGGCGGCCTGGACGATCAGTTCGTGGGCCTTGTCCCTGGGGAGGCCGAGCTGGATGCCCGCGTCGGTCATGGCCTCGACCAGGAAGAAGAAGTAGGCGGGCCCCGAGCCGGAGAGCGCGGTCGCGGCGTCCTGCTGGCTCTCGGGGAGGTGGAGGGTCTTGCCGACTCCCCCGAAGATCTCCTCCGCGAGGGCGAGATGGGCCTCGGTGGCGTGGGTGCCGGGAGAGATGACGGACATGGCCTCGTCGACGAGCGCGGGGGTGTTGGCCATGACGCGGATGACGGGGGTTCCCTCGATGAGCCGCTGCTCGATGAAGCGGGTGGTGATGCCCGCGGCACCGCTGATGACCAGGCGGCCGGCGGGGACGTGCGGCACCAGCTCGTCCAGGAGGGCTGCCATGTCCTGGGGCTTGGGGGTGAGGATGAGGGTGTCGGCGGTCTTGGCGGCCTCGGCGTTGGTGACCGCCTCGACGCCGTAGCGCTCGCGCAGTTCGGCGGCGCGCTCGGGGCGGCGTGCGGTGACCAGGAGGTGGGAGGGGGACCAGCCGCCCCTGAGCATGCCGGAGAGCAGAGCCTCGCCGATCTTGCCGGTGCCGAGGACGGCGACTTTCTGGGTGGTCATGGGGTGGTTCACCTCGTGCGCGTGAAGTTGGCCGTTGTGCTGGTGGCTGCCCATCCTCCCACCAGGGGCTCGTCACGAGGATCGGTGTCTCATGAGGGCCCGCATGTCTCACAGATGCCGCCGTCTCACACAGGCCCGCGTCTCACACAGGCCCGCGTCTCATGCCGTGCGGCGGCGGAGGGTGGCGGCGCCGAGGGTGAGGACGAGGAGGGCGCTGCCGGCGACGACGGCGAGGTCGCGGTAGAAGTCGCCGGTGGCGTCGGCGTGGTGGAGGACTTCGGTCATGCCGTCCACGGCGTAGGACATGGGCAGCACGTTGGAGAGGCCCTCCAGGACGGGCTGCATGCTGCTGCGGGGCGCGAACAGGCCGCAGAGCAGGATCTGCGGAAAGATGATCGCGGGCATGAACTGGACGACCTGGAACTCGGAGGCGGCGAACGCCGAGACGAACAGGCCGAGCGCGGTGCCCAGCAGCGCGTCGAGCAGGGCGATCAGGAGCAGCAGCCAGGGCGAGCCGGCGATGCTGAGGTCCAGGAGCCAGATGGCGACGCCGGTGGCGAGGGACGCCTGGACGACGGCCAGGACCCCGAAGGCCAGGGCATAGCCCAGGATCAGGTCGGCCTTGCCCAGCGGCATGGACAGCAGTCGCTCCAGAGTGCCGGAGGTGCGCTCGCGCAAGGTGGCGATGGAGGTGACCAGGAACATCGTCACCAGCGGAAAGATGCCCAGCAGGGAGGCGCCGATGCTGTCGAAGGAGCGCGGGTCGCCGTCGAAGACGTAGTACAGCAGGACGAGCAGCAGCACCGGGACGAGCAGCAGCAGCGCGATGGTGCGGGGGTCGTGGCTGAGCTGGCGCAGGACCCGGCGGGCGGTGGCGAGCGTGCGGGCCGGGCTGATGAGGGGCGGGGTGGTGGGTGCGGCTTCGGGCCGGGGCTGGGGGGTCGTAGCGGTCATGGCGGGCCTCGTCAGCTGGGTGCGGTGGGCTGGGAGCGTGCGGAGTCGACCAGTTCGAGGAAGGCGTCCTCGATGGTCTCGGTACCGGTGCGGTCGCGGAGTGCCTGCGGGGTACCGGCCGCGAGCAGGGCGCCCTCCCGCAGGAGGAGCAGGTGTTCGCAGCGGTCTGCCTCGTCCATGACGTGCGAGGAGATCAGCAGCGTGCTGCCGCGCGCGGCCAGGCGGTGGAAGAGGTCCCACAGGTCGCGGCGCAGGACGGGGTCGAGGCCGACGGTGGGCTCGTCCAGCACCAGCAGCTCGGGGGTGCCCAGGAGCGCGACGGCCAGGGAGACGCGGGAGCGCTGGCCGCCGGAGAGGTTGCCGGCCAGGTCGTCGGCGTGCGAGGTGAGGTCCACGTCGGTGAGGGCCTGGGTGACGGCGGCCGGGCGCTGGGCGCGGGGGATGCCGAGGACCGCGGAGTAGTAGTCGAGGTTCTGCCGGGCGGACAGGTCGGCGTAGACGGACGGGGCCTGGGTGACGTAGCCGACGCGGGAGCGCAGCGGGGCGGAGCCCGCGGGCCTGCCGAGCACGTCGAGGGTGCCGGTGACCTTGGCCTGGGTGCCGACGAGAGCGCGGATCAGCGTGGACTTGCCGCTGCCCGAGGGGCCGAGCAGGCCGGTGACGGTGCGGGGGGCCACGTCGAAGGAGAGGTCGTCGAGCACGGTGCGGCTGCCGCGGACGACGGTGAGGCCGTCGGCGTGGACGGCTGGGGCGCGGAGGTCAGGGGCGACCGGAGGAGAGTTATTCATCGTGTGATGAATTATGAATCCGGCAGCGACGGAGCGTCAAGAGACTGGGCGCGTCCGTGAGGGCCGGCGCCAGGGCGCGCCCCTGGGGCTTCAGCGCGGGCGAGGGGCGCTCGTGGGTGGGGCGTACGCGAGGAGTCCAGGTGCCGGGGTGTGCCTCAGCGCCGGTGCGGACGGCTACTACGCGCCGTATAACCGCCCGACTCCCGCTGGACAGAATGGAGTTCGCTGTCCAGGGCCTCGCGGAAGGGGCCACACACGGTGGCCGACACGGCTCCGCGGAAGGCAGCCACGGAAGGAGATCCATGCGTTCCCCATCCGGATCCATATCCCTCGAACGGACGACCCTGCGCACCACCCTCCGCTCCGACCTCCTCGCCTCGCTCGTCGTCTTCCTGGTGGCGCTGCCGCTGTGCGTGGGGGTCGCCGTCGCGTCCGGGGTGCCGCCGGAGCTGGGGCTGGTGACGGGGATCGTCGGCGGTCTGGTGGCCGGGCTGCTGCCGGGGAGCAGCCTCCAGGTGAGCGGTCCCGCCGCGGGACTGACAGTGCTGGTCTACGAAGCCGTACAGACGCACGGGCTGCCGGTGCTCGGCGTACTGGTACTGGCCGCGGGGCTGCTCCAGCTGGCGATGGGGGCGCTGCGGCTGGGGCGGTGGTTCCGGGCGATCTCGGTCGCCGTGGTCCAGGGGATGCTGGCGGGCATCGGGCTCGTCCTCGTCACGGGCCAGGCGTACGGGCTGGCGGACCTGACGGCGCCGGGTGACGCGCTGGGCAAACTGCGTGGGCTGCCCGGACTGGTGCGGGAGGTCCTCGGCTCGGCGGAGACCCTCGTCGCGCTGGCTGTCGGCGCCGGGACGGTGCTGGTGCTGGCGGTGTGGCCGCGCGTGCGCGCGGTCGCGCGGCTGGTGCCCGCGCCGCTGGTCGCGGTGGGGCTGGCGGCCGGGATCGTGGGTGTGTGCGAGCTGCCGGTGGCGCGGATCGAGGTACGGGGGCTCATGGGCGCGCTCCAGCCGCCGGGCGGCACCGACTTCGCGCGGCTGGCCGAGGTGGGGGTGCTGGGCACGGTGGTGGCCTTCACGCTGATCGCCTCGGCGGAGTCCCTGTTCAGCGCGGCGGCCGTCGACCGTATGCATGACGGCGCCCGTACGGACTACGACAAGGAGCTGATGGCGCAGGGCACGGGGAACGCGGTGTGCGGGGTGCTGGGCGCGCTGCCGATGACGGCCGTGATCGTCCGCAGCTCGGCGAACGTCCAGGCCGGGGCGCGGACCAAGCTGTCGCGGGTGCTGCACGGCGTGTGGCTGCTGGTGTTCGTGGTGCTGCTGCCGCAGGTGCTCGGGCTGATCCCGGTGGCCGCGCTGGCGGGGGTGCTGGTGTACGCGGGCTGGCGGCTGATCCCCTGGCGGGAGTTCGCCGGGCTGTGGCGCGAACACCGGGGCGAGGCCGTGGTGCTGACGGTCACCGCTGTCGCCGTCGTCCTGACGAACCTCTTCGAGGGGGTGCTGCTCGGGCTGCTGCTGGCCGTGGTCAAGAGCGCGTGGGAGACCTCGCACGTGCACCTGGAGATCGAGGAGCCTGTCGGCGACGGGGAGCAGCGGGACGGGGAGCGCTGGGACGGTGGAACCCCGGCCGAGGCGCCGGCCGGGGCCCCGCTGCGGGTCCGGGTCGTGGGGAACGCGACGTTCCTGCGGCTGCCCAAGCTCTTGGACCAGCTGGCCGAACTGCCCCACGACCGCCCCGTGGTGCTCGATCTGTCGGGGCTGCGCCACCTGGACAGGGCGTGCCGTACCGCGCTGGAGGGGTGGGCCGCGGAGGCCAAGTGCGCCGGGAGGGCCGGGGCCGACCTGGCCGGGGCCGACCTGGCGGAGGGCGTCGTGGGGAAGTGAGCGGCGGCGCCCGGCATGTGAACGGCGCGGCGCGGCACCCGGCGGGGGAACGGCGCGGTGCGCCTGGCAAATGAACGGCGCGGTGCCGGACCCGCCGCCCGTCGCGGCAGGTCCGGCACCGTCGGACGCGTGCCCCGTCGTCCCGCCGTGGCGGCGGGACGACGGGAGGGGGCGCCGGACGACGGGAGGGCGCCGTCAGACCTTCTGAAGCTCCTTTTCCTCTCCCGCCCGGACTGCCGCGGCGTCGTCGTGCCGGGACCCGGCGGTCCGGCCCAGCCTGCTCGGCCACCAGATGCGGGCTCCGATGTCCAGGGCGAGGGAGGGGACCAGCACCGTGCGGACCAGGAAGGTGTCCAGCAGGACGCCGATGCCGACCAGCACGCCCATCTGCGCCATGGTCACCAGCGGCATGGAGGCGAACACGGCGAAGGTCGCCGCCAGCACGATCCCGGCCGAGGTGATCACGCCGCCGGTCGAGGTCAGGCCGGCCAGGACGCCCTTGGTGTGGCCCTGACGCACGGCCTCCTCACGGACGCGGGTCATCAGGAAGATGTTGTAGTCGATGCCCAGCGCCACCAGGAAGACGAAGCCCAGCAGCGGGATGGAGTGGTCGACCCCGGCGAAGCCCAGCACATGGGTGAAGAGGAGGTTCGAGGCACCCAGCGCGCCGAAGTAGGACAGCACCACCGTCGCCAGCAGCAGCAGCGGGGCGAGCAGGGAGCGCAGCAGCCAGACCAGGACGAGCAGGACCACGGCGAGCACGATCGGGATGACCGTCCTCAGATCGCTGTCGGCCGCGCGTGCGGTGTCCAGCGACTCCGCCGTCGTACCGCCCACCAGCGCGTCCGCGCCGTCGACCCGGTGGACCGCGTCGCGCAGGCCGTCGACGGTGTCCTTGGCCGCGTCGCTGTCCGGGGCGTGCTCGAGGACGACCGACAGCGAGGTCAGGGCGCCGTCGGAGGTGCGGTCGTCCACCCGGACGGACTCGACGCCCGCCACGTCCGAGGCCGCCTTCCGGGTCTCGTCCCGCGCGTCGCTCTTCACCACGATCGTGGCCGGGTCGGAGGAGCCGGAGGGGTAGTGCGCGGCGAGCTTCTCCTGCGCGACGACGGACTCGGGCTTGTCCTGGTACATCTCCTCCTGGGTGAGGCCCATGGAGATGCCGGCCGCGCTGAGCGCCAGCACGGCCGTCACACCGATCGACATCAGCCAGGACCAGCGCGGACGGCGCTCGAGCAGGGCGCCGATACGGGACCAGACGGTGCGGGCCGTACGCGGCTGGGCGCCGTAGCGGGGGACGAAGGGCCAGAAGACCCAGCGTCCGGTGGCCACCAGCAGCGCGGGCAGCACGGTGATCATCGCGAGCAGCGCGCAGACCACGCCGACGGCGCCGACCAGGCCCAGCGAGCGTGAGGAGTTGATGTCGGCGAAGGCCAGGCAGGCCAGGCCGATGGCGATGGTGCCCGCCGAGGCGACGATGGCCGGGCCCGAGCGGCGCAGCGCGATCCGCATGGCCTCGTGCCGGTCCTCGTGGCGGTGCAGTTCCTCGCGGTAGCGGGCGATCAGCAGCAGGGCGTAGTCGGTGCCGACGCCGAAGACGAGCACCATGAGGATGCCGCTGCTCTGCGGATCGACGGGCAGGGAGGCGTACTTGGCCAGCGCGTACGTGGCGACCTGCGTGAGGACGGCGGCGAAGCCGACGGACAGGACCGGGAAGAGCCACAGCAGCGGGCTGCGGTAGGTGATCAGGAGCAGGAGGGTGACGACGGCGCCGGTGGCCAGCATCAGGGTCGAGTCCAGGTTGTCGAAGACCTTGATGCTGTCGATGAGGGAGCCGGCCGGTCCGCCGACCTCGACGTCGAGTCCGGGTGGCGCGTTGGCCGCCGCGACGGTGCGGATCTCCTCCAGGGTGTCGCTGAGCCCCTCGTCACCGGAGGCGAGCGGGACGACGACCATCAGGGCCTTGCCGTCCTTCGCGGGCACGGGGCCGCCGATCTGCTCGCCCTTGGCGGCGTGCTCGGCGAAGTCCGCGCGGTCGGCGCGGGCCTTGGCGGCGTCGGCCTTGGTCGTACGCGCTTCGTCGCGGGAGTAGACGGCGACCGCCGGCATGATCTCGTCCTTGCCGCGGAACTTCTCCAGCTCGGTGTTGACCTGCGCGGATTCCGCGCCGCGCGGCAGGAAGGCGTTGGAGCCGCTGTCCTCCACCTCGCCGAGCTTCCCGGCCAGCGGGCCGAGAGCCAGAGCGAGGAGCAGCCAGACAGCGAGGATCAGCCATTTGGTGCGGGTTCCGCCGGGGGCCGTGGCCAGGCGGCGCAGTGAGCGGGGGAACCGCCCGGCCGGAGGCTGGGGGAGGGCAGGCATGGGTAATCTCCTGTGGTGTGGGTGCGGGTCGCGCGAGGGGTTCGCGGAAATGGTTCGCGCTCATGAGTACGGCCGGGAGTTGCCGCTCCCGGCCGTACGAGCGCCGGTGACGCCGGTGGTCGTACGGGGCGCCGGTGACGCCGGTTGTCGTACGGGCGTCGGTGGTCGGCGGATCGGGGTGTTACTCGACTTCGCGCATCATCTTCTCCATCGACGCGATCGACTGGCGTGCCTGCGTCAGTTCCTCGATGCTGCGACGGTGCAACTCCACGTTGTCCTCCAGGAGTTGCGCGTACTTCTCGGCCAGGCGCTGGTATTGCTGCTCGCGGGCCGCCAGCATCCGGGAGCGCCAAGTGGCGGCGAGCTGCCAGACGATGACGATGAGCAGGACGAAGAGCCCGCCGGTGCCGAGCGCTGCCGCCCAGACTCCCGCCGCGTCGGTGTCGCCTGCGGCGACCAGCTGCTCGTTCACTGGGCTTCCTCTTTCTCGTCTTGACGGGCCGCGTCCTGGTCCGTGAGGCCGGCCGCCGCGTGGGCGATGGCCTCCGGGGTCAGCACGTAGGCGAACGGCGTCACCTCGAAGAACTTCATTGCCTTGCCGCTGTCCGACAGCTCCAGCGACCCCACGACGAGGCCGGCGGCCTCCAGGCGCTGGAGGTGCATATGGAGCAGCGGACGGCTCATTCCGATCTCGCGGGCGAGCCTGCTGACGTAGTTGCGGCCCTGGGAGAGTGCCGCGACGATCCGCATACGGTGCGGGTTGCCCAGCGCCGCGAGGACCTTCAGCAGTTCGTCTCCTGTCGGGGTCTCGATCGCGCTCACCGCGACCCCTCTCTCTTTGGTGTGTAAGAAGAATCTGACACGTGACTGACCTGGCTGTCGAGGCGAGTCGGCCCATGTCCGGGATAGCTCAGGGATCCCCCTGAGCCGTGTGCGGGAGGCCCCTGACACGGCTGCGCGCCGGGGCCAGGACCGCGCCCGCCAAGTGGTCGCGGAACCAACGGTGCCCCGGGTCGGCCGAGTTGCGCGGGTGCCAGGCCATACCGAGGTCGATGGGCGTCAGGTCGAGGGGAGCCGGTGACGCCGGCCTGGTGACCGCGTCGCTGGCGATGGACGACCTGATCGCCGCCTCCGGTGTCGCCTACGGGGCGGTGACCTGCCCGTCCTTCATGCACAACCTGCTGCACCAGGTCGGCGCCATCAAGGAGAAGGGCATGTTCTTCCTGATGGCCGACCCGGAGCTGAAGTGCCCCACCGTCGCCACCCGCGACATCGCCGCGACCTCCGCGCGGCTCCTGCTCGACGACTCGTGGACGGGATCCGGCGAGGTCGCCTGCCTCGGGCCGGAGGACCTGTCGCCCAGCGAGATGGCGCGAATCCTCTCCGAGGTCCTCGGCAAGGAGGTCGGCTACCGGCAGAACCCGGGCGCGGCCCTCAAGGAGCGCCTCACCGGCTTCGGGACGGCCGACGGGATGGCTCAGGCGATGGTCGCCATGTTCGAGGCCAAGAACCTGGGCATGGACAACGCCGCAGCGCGCACCGCGGAGTCGACGACCCCGACGACCTTCCGGCAGTGGTGCGAGGAGGTCCTCAAGCCGGCCGTGACGGCCTGATTCCGCCACCCCACGGGGAGCCGCTCTGTCGGACCCCCTGCCTCTTGCCGACCCCCACCGCCCCCACCACCGGGCAACCCCGCGCCGGCGAAGTGACGCGGCGCGGGGTTGTCCGGTGGGGGTTGTCCTGTCGGGGGCATCGTTGAGGCCCTGTCCGGGGGGTCCTGTTGGGCGGGGCGTCCTCGCCGTCCCGGGCGGGCGTTCCCGCTGACCCGGGCGGGGCGGGCGCACCCGCCCGAGGAGCCGAAGGGGCTCGCTCAGCCCTTGCGGCTCTTCGCCTTCTTGGCCTTGCCGCCGCCCTTGCTCTTGCCCTTGCCCGCCGGATTCCGCGTCCGCGCGGTGCGCAGGCGCTCGTGCCGGGTGCGGGCCTCCTCGTACTCGGTACGGCGCAGCTTCTCACCGGGCGCCTCCACACAGGTGCGCAGCGCGTAGGCGAGCAGGACGCCGATGAATCCGATGATCCGGATGCTGTGCATCGACGCCTCGACGCCCTCTTCGCGCGCGTCGGGACGGCGGCCGTAGAAGGTGAGGGTGCGGGAGAAGGCGAGCGCACTGCACAGCGCGAAGGCGACGACCAGGAGGATCGTCGCCCAGCTGCCGATGTCGGCGAGCGCCACACCCTGGTACGCGAAGCGCAGCACGAACGCTCCGGCGACCGCCGCCAGCAGCGCCGCGAGGGCGAGGCCGGCGCGGCGCACGGCGTAGCCACCGGAGTGGTCGACCCAGGTGGTGCCGTAGAAGCGGATCGGCTCGGGTTCGGGTTCGCTGGGGGTGTTCGGGCTCTCTCGCACGTTCCGATTATGACGCGCCCCCGGGGCCCGCCGACGCGGGCGCCCGGGGGCGGCTGTCCACACAGGCGAGAGGCTGCGCTCCCTGCCCGGTCGGTGCTCCGTGCCGGTCAGCGCTCCAGCAGCGTCACGTCGCGCACCGCGCCCCGGTCGGCGCTGGTGGCCATGGCCGCGTAGGCGCGCAGCGCGGTGGAGACCTTGCGCTCACGGGCCACCGGGGCGAACCGGCCGCCGAGGGCCTCGCGGCGCGCGGCCAGGGTCTCCTCGGGCACGTCCAGGCGCATCTGGCGGTTGGGGATGTCGATGACGACGCTGTCGCCGTCCTCGACCAGCGCGATGGTGCCGCCGGAGGCCGCCTCGGGGGACATGTGGCCGATGGACAGGCCGGACGTCCCGCCGGAGAACCGGCCGTCGGTGATCAGCGCGCACGCCTTGCCCAGGCCCCGGCCCTTGAGGAACGAGGTGGGGTAGAGCATCTCCTGCATGCCGGGGCCGCCCTTGGGGCCCTCGTAGCGGATGACGACGACGTCGCCCTCCTTGACCGTCTTGTCGAGGATCTTCTGCACGGCCTCCTCCTGCGACTCGCACACCACGGCGGGTCCGGTGAAGGTCAGGATCGACTCGTCGACGCCGGCGGTCTTCACGACGCACCCGTTCTCGGCGAGGTTGCCGTACAGCACGGCCAGGCCGCCCTGCGTGGAGTAGGCGTGCTCGACGTCGCGGATGCAGCCGCCCGCCGCGTCGGTGTCCAGGGACTCCCAGCGCTCGGACTGCGAGAACGCCTCGGCCGAGCGGACGCAGCCGGGCGCGGCGTGGAATTGCTCCAGCGCCTCGGCCGACGGCGAGCCGCCGCGGATGTCCCAGGTCTTGATCCACTCGGCCATGGAGTCGGCGTGGACGGTGTGCACGTCCTCGTTCAGCAGCCCGCCGCGGTACAGCTCGCCCAGGATGGCGGGGATGCCGCCGGCTCGGTGCACGTCCTCCATGTAGTACGTGCCCCCCGGCGCGACGTTCGGGGCGACCTTGGCCAGGCAGGGCAGCTTGCGCGAGAGGGCGTCGATGTCCTTCATGGTGAAGTCCAGCTCCGCCTCCTCCGCCGCCGCCAGCAGGTGCAGGATCGTGTTGGTGGAGCCGCCCATGGCGATGTCGAGGGCCATGGCGTTCTCGAACGCGGCCCGCGAGCCCACATTGCGGGGCAGGACGGTCTCGTCGTCCTGCTCGTAGTGGCGCTTGGCGATGTCGACGACCGTACGGCCCGCCGTCTCGTACAGCTCCTTGCGGGCCGTGTGGGTGGCCAGCACCGAGCCGTTGCCGGGCAGGGCCAGGCCGAGGGCCTCGGTCAGGCAGTTCATCGAGTTCGCGGTGAACATGCCGGAACAGGAGCCGCAGGTCGGACAGGCGTTCTCCTCGATGCGGAGGATGTCCTCGTCGGAGACCTTGTCGTTGGCGGCCTCGGACATCGCGTCGACCAGGTCCAGCTTGCGGACCGTGCCGTTGACCAGCGTCGCCCGGCCGGCCTCCATGGGCCCGCCGGAGACGAAGACGGTGGGGATGTTGAGCCGCATGGCGGCCATCAGCATCCCCGGCGTGATCTTGTCGCAGTTGGAGATGCAGATCAGCGCGTCCGCGCAGTGCGCCTCGGTCATGTACTCGACCGAGTCGGCGATCAGGTCGCGGGAGGGCAGCGAGTAGAGCATGCCGCCGTGGCCCATCGCGATGCCGTCGTCGACCGCGATGGTGTTGAACTCGCGCGGGATGCCGCCCGCCGTCTTGATCGCCTCGCTGACGATGCGGCCCACGGGCTGGAGGTGTGTGTGCCCCGGCACGAACTCGGTGAAGCTGTTGGCCACCGCGATGATCGGCTTGCCGAAGTCCTCGCGCGCTACGCCCGACGCCTGCATAAGGGCTCGGGCCCCTGCCATGTTGCGGCCGTGGGTGACGGTGCGGGACCTCAGCTCGGGCATGACTGCCCCTCCCTTGGTGCGTGCGGCTGTGCTCCGGTGGACGGCCGCTGCTGTACGTAGAAGGTTCCGAGGGTACGCCTCGCGCTCAAGATCCGGACACGGGGTCCGGATCCTGGACGAAACCGCCGTGCGGACGGGGCCTTCAGATTCCGTCGTACGGACGGGGCCCCGTCAGATGGTGCTGCACGACGGGAGCCAGCCTTGCGACCAGCTCCGCCACCGGCTCCGAGGCCACCGGCTCGATCCGGATGACGTAGCGCAGCAGCATGGCGCCCACCATCTGCGCCGCCGCCAGCGTCACCCGCAGCTCGGCGTCCGGGCTCTCCAGCCGGCCCGCGACGCGGGAGAGCAGGTCGCGGGTCAGCAGGCGGCGGAAGACCGCGGCGGCGTGCTCGTTGTTCACCGCCGAGCGCACGATGGCCAGCATCGGGTCGCGGGTGGCCGGGTCCTCCCAGATGCGGAAGAACACTCCCACGACCCGCTCCCCCAGCTCCTCGCGGCTGCCGGCCGCGTCGAGCGCGTCGGGCACCGCGACGGCCGGGGCGAAGGCGGCCTCGATGGCAGCGGCGAACACCTGTTCCTTCGTGCCGAAGTAGTGGTGCACCAGCGCCGCGTCCACCCCGGCGCCGCGCGCGATGGCCCTTACGGACACCTTGTCGTAGCCGCGCTCCGCGAACTCACCCCGCGCCGAGGCCAGGATCCGCTCCCGCGCCCCGGGCCCCTCCGCCTCGCTCTGCCGAGCCGGACGGCCACGCCTACGGGTCCCTTGCGCGGCGGGCTCGCGGGGGTCAGGCCCCGCGGCGGACTCACTACGGACGGGCTCCTGCGCGGCGGGCTCGCGGGTGCCGGGCTCGTCCTGGCTCACGCGTCTCTCCGGCCGAGGCCGTGGGGCCCGCCGTGGCCGAGGCCGTGGGCCCCGCCGTGACCGCCGCCGTGGCCCGGCGCCGTGGGGGCCTTCGCCAGGTGCAGCCGGGTGTACGCCAGGGCCTCGGCCAGGTCCTCCTCGCGTTCGGCCGCCGACATGGCACGCCGCGTGTTGACCTCCACGACCACGTGCCCGTCGAACCCGCGCCGCCCCAGCATCTCCAGCACCTCCGCGCACGGCTGCGAGCCCCGCCCCGGGACCAGGTGCTCGTCCTTGCCCGAGCCGGAGCCGTCGGCGATGTGGACGTGGCCGAGCCGGTCGCTCATCCGCTCCACCATGGCCAGGGTGTCGGTGCGGGACGTCGCGGTGTGCGAGAGGTCGATGGTGAAGTGCCGGTAGTCGTTCTGGGTGGGGTCCCAGTCGGGCGCGTAGGCGAGCATCTCGCGGTCGCGGTAGCGCCACGGGTACATGTTCTCGACGGCGAAGCGCACCTCCGTCTCCTCGGCCATGCGCCACACCCCGCGCTCGAAGTCGCGCGCGTACGAGCGCTGCCAGCGGAAGGGCGGGTGCACCACGACCGTGGAGGCACCGAGCGTCTCCGCCGCCGTCCGGGCGCGCACGAGCTTGGTCCACGGATCCGTCGACCAGACACGCTGCGTGATGAGGAGACACGGTGCGTGGATGGCGAGGATGGGGACGCCATGGAAGTCGGAGAGCCTGCGCAGCGCCTCCACATCCTGGCTGACCGGGTCGGTCCAGACCATGACCTCGACGCCGTCGTAGCCCAGTCGTCCGGCGATCTCGAAGGCCGCCGCCGTCGACTCCGGATACACGGACGCCGTCGACAGCGCTACCTTCGCGTTGGGAACACGCACGGTTTCCTTGCCCACCCCAGCCACCTTAAGACGCCTGGCGCCGTGCTTCCCCCGGACCCCGCTCCCCGGCCCGGCGCCGAGCCCCGCCGCGTCCCCTCCGAAAGGCGGCTCACGCGGCCCGCAGGCGGTCCAGGCGACGCAGAATAATGCCCTCCCGCAGGGCCCAGGGGCAGATCTCCAGCCCCTCCACGCCGAACAGGTCCATGACGCCCTCCGCGACCAGCGCGCCCGCCACCAGCTGGTGGGCGCGTCCCTCGGAGACGCCCGGCAGCGCGGCCCGCTCCTCGGCCGGCATCGCCGCCAGCTTCGGCACCCACTCCTCCAGCGACTCCCTGGTCAGCTCGCGCTGCACATACAGGCCCTCGCCCGAGCGGGGGGCGCCCGCGATCCGCGCGAGCTGCTTGAAGGTCTTGGAGGTGCCGACCACGTGATCCGGCGGGCTGAAACGGTTGAACTCCCCCACCGTCCGGGCGATTTCGGCCCGCACATGCCGCCGCAGCGCCCGTACGTCCCCCTGGTCCGGCGGGTCGTCCGGCAGCCAGCCCGAGGTGAGCCGGCCGGCGCCCAGCGGCAGCGAGACCGCGGCGTCCGGCTCCTCGTCCAGGCCGTAGGCCACCTCCAGCGAGCCGCCGCCGATGTCCAGCACCAGCAGCCGTCCCGCCGACCAGCCGAACCAGCGGCGCACCGCGAGGAACGTCAGCCGCGCCTCGTCCGCGCCGGAGAGCACCTCCAGCTTGACGCCGGTCTCCTCCGCGAGGCGGGCCAGCACGTGCTCGGCGTTGCTCGCCTCGCGCACGGCGGACGTCGCGAAGGGCAGCAGGGCCTCGACGCCCTTGTCCTCGGAGACCTCCAGCGCGTGGGCGAGCGTGGCGGCGATCTGGCCGATACCCTCCTCGCCGATCGCGCCCTCGGCGTCGAGGAGTTCGGCGAGCTTCAGCGTCGCCTTGTGCGAATACGCGGGCAGCGGTCGCGCACCGGGATGCGCGTCCACCACGAGCAGATGGACCGTGTTCGAGCCCACGTCCAGGACACCGAGTCTCATACACAGAACGCTAGCTCGCTTTACGGCGGCCGTGGGCGCGAGGGAGGAGCGGCCGACGGGGGTGCGGGAGCAGCGGCCGACGGGGGTGGGGCAGGAGCGGCGGACGGGGGTACGGGTCCGGGGCCCGTACGCTGGACGCGTGGGTAAGACGAAAGCGGCGAAGCGTAAGAAGCAGGACGGCTCGGAGGAGGCTCCGGCACCCCGGGCCCGCGATGAGGAGGTCGGTCTCGACTTCACCCGCGCCTGGGTGGAATTCCCCGACCCCGCCGACGACGAACAGGTCTTCCGCTGCGACCTGACGTGGCTGACCTCCCGCTGGAACTGCATCTTCGGACAGGGCTGCCAGGGCATCACCGAGGGGCGCCCCTCCGACGGGTGCTGCACCCTGGGGGCGCACTTCTCCGACGAGGACGACGAGAAGCGCGTCGCCGGGCATGTGGCGAGGCTCACCCCGGAGACCTGGCAGTTCCACGACGTGGGCACCGGGCCGCGCGGCTGGGCCGAGGTCAACGACGAGGGCGAGCGGCAGACGCGGCGCTGGAAGGGCGCGTGCATCTTCAACAACCGCGCCGGGTTCGAGGGCGGCGCCGGGTGCGCCCTGCACACCCTCGCGCTGCGCGAGGGCCGGGAGCCCCTGGAGACCAAGCCGGACGTGTGCTGGCAGGTGCCGGTGCGGCGTACGTACGAGTGGGTCGAGCGGCCCGACGGCGAAGAGGTGCTGTACGTCTCGATCGGCGAGTACGACCGGCGCGGGTGGGGCTCCGGGGGGCACGACCTGCACTGGTGGTGCACGTCGGCGCCTTCGGCGCACGGGGCGGGTAAGGCGGTGTACGAGTCGTACCGGCCCGAGCTGATCGAGCTCATGGGCGAGGCCGGTTATGAACAGCTCGCGCGGCTTTGTGAGCAGCGGCTCGCCTCGCAACTGCCGCTGGTGGCCCCGCATCCCGCGGATTAGCTGTCGGCCCTCGCCTTGATGCTGTCGGCCCTCGCCTTGATCAGGACGGGGACGGGGCCGGGGTGTGGGTCTCCGTGGGGCTGGGCGTGGGCGTGGGCGTCGGCGTCGGCGTCGGGGTGGGGTCCGGGGGCGGGGTCGAGGGCGGGGACGTCGGTGGGCGGGAAGGGGAGCCCGTCAGCGTGATGACCGCTCTCGCCGGGTCGACCTGTACGTGCGCCGTCCACGCGGAGGCGGGCTCGCGGGTGTGGTCCACCATGACGCGGACCGCCGCGCTCTCCCCGGGCCGCAGCATCCCGCCCGCACGGCTGAGGACCAGCCACGGCGCGTCCGGCGACGCCGACCAGCGCACGGGGGCGCCGCCGGTGGCGGTGAGCGTGATGAGGGAGCCGTCACCCAGCGGCTGGGCCTCGACCGTGAGGCGGCCGGGCCCCTTGCCCGGGGTGCGGGTGCCGCCGCCGGGGTACTCGACCTCGACGCCGACGCCGACGCCTGTGCCGGGCGAGCTCGAACGTCTGCCCTGGCCAAGGGATTTGGCGCCGGATCTGTCGACGCGGCCCGCCTTCTCGAACGGTGGGCTGTCCAGGCTGTCGAGCCCGGTGCCGCCCGAATCCCCGTTCTTCTCCCGGTTCTTCTCCTCGGTGGCGGAGGCGGAACGGTCCGCCTGGGGCTCGGCGGTGACCGGGGTGCCGCGGTAGGCGGCCCAGAGCGCGAGGACGGGCGCCGCCAGCACCGTGGCGACGACGGTGGTCATCAGGGCCCTGCTGCGCAGCCGGTCGCGGCGCGCCGCGCGGTCCCTGTCGTCGAGCGGGAAGCCCGCGCGGTCGAAGCGCGGGGCACGCTGGGCCCGTGCCCGGCGGGCCAGCGCGGCGGCGGCGTGCACCGCGGGGGCGGGCGCCTCCAGCATGGCGAGCGCCGCGACGGCCGGCGCGGTGCCGGGCCAGGAGACCCCGGCCATGGCGCGCTCGGCGGCACGGCGGCACTGCGCGCACTCGTCCACGTGCCGCACCAGCTCGCGGCGCAGGGCGGTGCCGAGCAGCAGACGGTCGTCGCCCGCGAGGCGGGAGACGGCGGGGCAGCCGCCGGACTCGACGACGCACAGGGCCGCACGGGTGCGCTCGACCTCGCATGCCGCGTGGGAGAGGAGGTCCTCCATGACCTCGGGGGCGAGCGAGAGCACGCGCGCGATCTCCTTGGCCGGGAGCCCGTGGCGTACGGACAGCTCCAGGGCCTCACGCTGCTCGGGCGAGGTACCGGCGGCCTCGGGCCAGGCGAGCGCGGCCAGTTCGCGTCGCCGCCGCGCGCGATCCGCCTCGCTGAGCGGCGGGGCGGTGAAGGCGGAGGAGGGCGCGGCGGGGATGGTCCGAGCCTGGTCCGGCGCTGGTGAGGACGACGCAGGCGAGCCGGACGACGCAGGCGAGCCGGACGGGGCAGACGAGCCGGATGAGCTGGACGACGCAGAGGAAGAGGGCCGGGCGGCGGGACCCTTCGCGAAGGGGCCGCCGCTACGTTTCTGCCGCTGGGCCGGGCCGCGTTCCCCCGGACCGGAGCCTCCCGCCGGCCCGCGCCCCTCGGCGACCACCGCGCGCTCCCTGGCCTTCTGCTCGACCAGCCGTCGTGAACAGGCCCAGCGCGCCAGGGCGTAGAGCCACGGGCGGTGCGCCTCGGGCGCGGCGGGCGCCCGGCCGCGCGAGCGCTGACGCCCGGCGAGGGCGAGCGCCTCGCCGACGGCCGCGATCGCGGCCTCGTGCTCGCACATCACCGACAGGCAGTACGTGAACAGGCCGTCCAGATACGGCTCGTCGCACCGGGCGCCGCCCTCGGCTTCCGGGGCGCACTCGGCTTCGCGGGGCGTCGACCGGTTCACCGAACGCGCTGGAAGTGCGCCGGTGGAGTTCGTGGGGTGCTCGCGCCTGCTCGTCATCACCCGGCGACGGTAGGCGGATGATGGCGCTTTACTGGACCCGCTGGCACGGGATTACTTCCTTTGGGTGATGTTCTCCTTCAAAAGGGGACATGCGGCTCGGGTTTGACGACAGCGGAGGCGGTATAGGGCGCGCAGAGGGCGCATACGCCTGGGGCGGCCGACGGCGCGCGGCCGGGCTGTCGGTACGCGCCTATACGGTGGCCGTCATGGCAACCCGTAAGACGTCCGCGAAGGACCGCCCCACCTATCGCTGCACCGAGTGCGGCTGGCAGACGGCCAAGTGGCTCGGCCGCTGCCCGGAGTGCCATGCCTGGGGCACCGTCGAGGAGGCAGGCGGCGCGCCCGCCGTGCGGACCACGGCGCCGGGAAGAGTATCCGTCTCCGCGCTGCCCATCGGCCAGGTCGACGGCAAGCAGGCCACCGCGCGGGAGACCTCGGTGCCGGAGCTGGACCGGGTGCTGGGCGGCGGCCTGGTGCCCGGCGCCGTGGTATTGCTCGCCGGTGAGCCGGGCGTCGGGAAGTCGACGCTGCTGCTGGATGTGGCCGCCAAGGCGGCGAGCGCCGACCACCGCACGCTGTATGTGACCGGCGAGGAGTCGGCCGGGCAGGTGCGGCTGCGCGCCGACCGGATCGGGGCGCTCAGCGACCACCTCTACCTCACGGCCGAGACCGACCTGTCTGCCGTGCTCGGACACCTGGACGAGGTCAAGCCCTCGCTGCTGGTGCTCGATTCGGTGCAGACGGTGGCCTCGCCGGAGATCGACGGGGCGCCCGGCGGCGTCGCCCAGGTCCGCGAGGTGGCGGGCGCGCTGATCCGCGCGTCCAAGGAGCGCGGCATGTCGACGATCCTGGTCGGCCACGTCACCAAGGACGGCTCCATCGCGGGCCCGCGCCTGCTGGAGCACCTGGTGGACGTGGTGCTCCAGTTCGAGGGCGACAGGCACGCCCGGCTGCGCCTGGTGCGCGGGGTGAAGAACCGCTACGGGACGACGGACGAGGTCGGCTGCTTCGAGCTGCACGACGAGGGCATCACGGGCCTGGCCGACCCCTCGGGCCTCTTCCTCACCCGCCGCGCCGAACCGGTGCCCGGCACCTGTCTGACGGTGACGCTGGAGGGGCGCCGTCCGCTGGTGGCCGAGGTGCAGGCGCTCACGGTCGACAGCCAGATCCCCTCCCCCCGCAGGACCACCTCGGGGCTGGAGACGTCCCGGGTGTCGATGATGCTGGCGGTGCTGGAGCAGCGCGGCCGGATCAGCGCCCTGGGCAAGCGCGACATCTACAGCGCGACGGTCGGCGGGGTGAAGCTCTCCGAGCCCGCCGCCGACCTGGCGGTGGCGCTCGCCCTTGCCAGCGCCGCCAGTGACACGCCGCTGCCCAAGAACCTGGTGGCGATAGGGGAGGTCGGCCTCGCGGGCGAGGTCCGCCGGGTCACGGGTGTCCAGCGGCGGCTGTCGGAGGCGGCCAGGCTCGGCTTCACCCACGCGCTGGTGCCCTCCGATCCGGGCCGGATCCCCGAGGGCATGCGGGTGCTGGAGGTCGCCGACATCGGAGAGGCCCTCCGCGTCCTTCCGGCCCGCCCGGCCCGCACCGGCTGAGCCCGCGCACACCACCCCGCCCGCCCGGTGTCCGGGGGCGCCCGCACGCCGCCCCGGGCCCTGCCCGTGGGGCGTCGGCCCTGCCCGTGGCGGCGCCCGCACCGCCCTGTTCCATGCCCCTTGGGGCGCCCGTAAGCCGTGCCGCCGCATACGGTGGGTGAGGCGCGGCGGGGCCCTCGCGGGGGCGCCGGTAGACTTTGCCCCGGTCTCGACCGGCCGCGCGCCCCACGGGGGCCGTGCACGGCGCCACGGGGGAAGCGGTTACGGCGTCCGTCGACGTGGTCGAGGAAATGCCGACAGGCACCCGCACGACCGAAGGAGTGCAGTGGCAGCCAACGACCGGGCAGCGGTCCCCGGCAGGGCCGAGGGGGCGTCCGGCCTGATGCGCGCGACACTGAGCGCGGTCGCACCGGGCACAGCCCTGCGCGACGGGCTGGAGCGCGTCCTGCGGGGGAACACCGGCGGCCTCATGGTCCTCGGCATGGACAGGACGGTCGAAGCGCTGTGCACCGGCGGCTTCGTCCTCGACGTGGACTTCAGCGCGACCCGGCTGCGCGAGCTGTGCAAGCTGGACGGCGCGCTCATCCTCGACGGGGACATCTCCAAGATCGTCCGGGCCGGTGTGCAGCTCGTCCCCGACGCCTCCATCGAGACCGAGGAGACGGGCACCCGGCACCGCACCGCCCAGCGCGTCTCTATCCAGACCGGCTTCCCGGTCGTCTCCGTCAGCCAGTCCATGCGGCTGATCGCCCTCTACGTCGAGGGCCAGCGCCGCGTCCTGGAGGACTCGGCGGCGATCCTCTCCCGTGCCAACCAGGCGCTGGCCACCCTGGAGCGCTACAAGCTGCGGCTCGACGAGGTCGCCGGCACGCTCTCCGCGCTGGAGATCGAGGACCTGGTGACCGTCCGGGACGTCACGGCCGTCGCCCAGCGCCTGGAGATGGTGCGCAGGATCGCCACGGAGATCGCCGAGTACGTCGTGGAGCTGGGCACCGACGGACGGCTGCTCTCGCTCCAGCTCGACGAGCTGATCGCCGGGGTGGAGCCCGAGCGCGAGCTGGTCGTGCGGGACTACGCGCCGCAGGCGGGCGGTTCGGGCCGCCGCGTGCGCACCGTGCCCGAGGCGCTCAGCGAACTGGACCGGCTCACCCACACCGAGTTGCTCGAACTGCCCACGGTGGCACGGGCACTGGGCTACAGCGGGGCCCCCGAGACGCTGGATTCCGCCGTCTCGCCGCGCGGCTTCCGGCTGCTGGCGAAGGTGCCGAGGCTGCCGGGGACCGTCATCGACCGGCTGGTGGACCACTTCGGCGGGCTTCAGAAGCTGCTCGCCGCGAGCGTGGACGACCTCCAGGCGGTGGACGGCGTCGGCGAGGCCCGTGCCCGCTCGGTCCGCGAGGGCCTCTCGCGGCTGGCCGAGTCCTCGATCCTTGAGCGCTACGTCTAGGCGTGACGTTTACCCACCCATCCGGAGCGCCACCTCCGAGCGGCCCCGGGCCGGCCGCACCATGAGGTGGGCGGGCCGTGTCAAGGGCTGGGGCCTCGGCGGGCTACTTGACGATCTTGAAGGACGTGTGGACCTTCTTCAGGCCCTTGACCTTGACCTCGATCTCGTAGGTGCCGGGCTTCGGCGACTCGAAGGTGGGGGTGCCGCAGTTGGCGGCGCTCGCCTTGCGGAACCAGGTGAGGGTGTGGACCGAGTCACCGTTCGCGGGGACCTGGCGCAGCATCGGCTTCTTGTCCGGCGGACAGTCGTCGGAGGCCCAGAACTTGGCGTCGTCGGAGTTGGTGATCGTGACGATCGTCGCGGTACGCCCCAGGTCGATCTTGCAGTCGCTGTCCCGCTCGTTGACGGCCTTCAGCTCGAACTTCGGCTTCTCGCCGGGCCCGTACTCCTTCTCGACGCTGCGCAGCTTCAGCTTCACGTCGGACTTCTCGCAGCTCGCGAGGCTCGGGGGCGCCGGAAGAGCGGCATTCCCGCCGCCGCCCGCACCGCCCGCGCCGCCGGACCCGCCCGCGCCCGAACCTCCGTCGGCCGCGCCGGTACCTGTGCCGGTGCCGGGGCCCGCGCCCCAGCCGGTGCCGCCCGTCGAGGACTGGTCGTCGGCTCCCGAACCGGATGAGGAACCCGATCCGCCGGAGCCGCCCGAGCCCTCGGAGCCGCCGTCCTCCTCGTCACGCCCGCCGGGGCGCTGACTGTTGACGGGGCCCGAATCCGTGGGGCCCGGAGTGATCGTACTGGCGGGGCCGTTGCCCTTGCCGCCCTTGCCCTCGTTCCGGGAGCTGTTGTCGCCGTCACCGGAGAACAGCGCCCAGACGACGACCAAGGCCAGCAGCGCCAGGACGACAAGGGCAACTGCCCTCCGTCGCCAGTAGATGGAGGAGGGAAGCGGCCCGATCGGATTGCGCAGAGATCCCACGCGGAAACCTTACGAGACATCAGGGGCACCACAGACCCGTACCCGCCGCAGCGAACGCGAATTGTTGTGATGAGCGCCAGTCGGCACTCACTCTGAGGCACGGCTCATGACGGTACGTAAGGGCGCAAATCCGCTTCGCGCGTTTTGCGGTGAACGCCGAGCACAAGCTTTCGTGCCGCGTGTGCGTTTTTCGGATGAGGAGTGCCGTGCCAGGATCGGTCGTGCCATGACTGCGACCACCGAGACCTCCCCAGCCGCTTCGGCCGGCGCCGCATCCGAGCGCACCGCCGACGCAGAAGCCGTCGATCCCGCGCTGCGCGAGACCGCGCGCGCCCTCCACTCCCCCGTCGTCGACTGGTTCGCCGCACACGCCCGCGACCTCCCCTGGCGCCGCCCGGAAGCGGGCGCGTGGGGCGTCATGGTCAGCGAGTTCATGCTTCAGCAGACTCCCGTCAACCGCGTACTGCCGGTGTACGAGGAGTGGATGGAGCGCTGGCCGCGACCCGCCGACCTGGCCGCCGAGGCACCCGGCGAAGCCGTACGCGCGTGGGGCCGCCTCGGCTACCCGCGCCGCGCGCTGCGGCTGCACGGCGCCGCAAAAGCCATAGCTGAACGACACAAGGGCGAGGTGCCCGTCGAGCACGCCCAGTTGCTCGCGCTGCCCGGGGTCGGGGAGTACACGGCGGCTGCCGTGGTCTCCTTCGCCTACGGCAAACGGCACGCGGTGCTCGACACCAATGTGCGCCGTGTCTTCGCCCGGGCCGTCAGCGGGCAGCAGTATCCGCCCAACGCGACCACGGCCGCCGAACGGAAGCTCGCCCGCACGCTGTTGCCCGAGGACGAGGCCACGGCCTCGCGCTGGGCGGCGGCGACGATGGAGCTGGGCGCGCTCGTATGCACCGCGCGCAGCCCCGAGTGCACACGCTGCCCGATCGCGGCGCAGTGCGCCTGGCAGCTGGCGGGCGCCCCCGAACACCAGGGCCCCGCCCGGCGCACCCAGTCCTACGCGGGCACCGACCGCCAGGTCCGGGGCCGGCTGCTCGCCGTTCTGCGCGCAGCGAAGGACCCGGTGCCGCAGTCCGACCTGGACCAGGTGTGGCACGAGCCGGTTCAGCGCGCCCGAGCACTTGACGGCCTGGTGTCCGACGGCCTGGTGGAGCCCCTGGACGGCAACCGCTACCGGCTGCCGCTGACCTAGTGCCCCGCATATCCCCCGGGTGCGCGCCCTGGCGCGTGTCCTGCGCCTGACCTCATTTCGTCAGGCGCAGGACACGCGGCCGGGGTACGCAGCTGGGGCGGTCACGCGCCGGGGGGTAGTGCGCCGGGGTCAGGCCCTGACGCTGGTGCGATCGTCCGCCACGGGCCCGGTGGCCTCCTCGTCGGCGGCGCCCCTGGGCGCGTCCGTCGCCGCGAGCTCCTCGGCGGAGGACACGGATATGTCCTGCACCGCATCCGGGTCCTGCCCGGCATCCGGCTGGCCCTTCTGCGCCTCGGCGTCCTTCAAGGGGACTTCCTTGATGAACCACGCCGCGAGGAAGGCGATCAGGGCTATCCCCCCGGCCAGCAGGAAGACACCGTTGATACCGCTGGCGACCGCGTGCTCGTACGCCTCGCGCACCTTCGCGGGGAGCTTGGCGAGGGAGTCCGCGTCGAGCTGAGCGCCGCCCTCGGTGAGCTTGGCCATGGACCCGCCGCCCTGCTGGCCGCCCGCCGCTGCCGCGCTCTCCTTCATCGAGTCCTCCACCTTCCCGGAGAAGACCGTGCCCATCAGGGCCACACCGAACGAGCCGCCGATGGTGCGGAAGAGCGTGGTGGTGGAGGAGGCGACGCCCATGTCCTTCAGCTCCACGCTGTTCTGCGCTATCAGCATGGTGAGCTGCATCAGGAAGCCCATGCCCGCACCGAGCACCGCCATGTAGAGCCCCGAGGTGAGGCGGGCGGTGCCCACGTCCATCTGGGCGAGCAGGAAGAGACCGGCGGGGATGAGCGCGCCGCCGATGATGGGGTAGGCGCGGTACTTCCCCGTCTTGGTGGTGGCACGGCCGGTGACCACGGAGACGATCATCATCGGCAGCAGCACCGGGAGCAGCAGCAGCCCGGAGTTGGTGGCCGAGGCGCCCTGGACGCTCTGCTGGAAGAGCGGCAGGAAGGTCATCGCGCCGAACATCACAAAGCCGAGCAGGAAGCCGATGACCGTGACCAGCGAGAAGTTGAGGTTGCGGAAGACACCCAGCGGCAGGATCGGCTCGGCGACCCGGCGCTCCACGAGGGGGAAGGCGACCAGCGCGGCCACCGCCAGGACGGAGATCCCGATGATGGTGCCCGATCCCCAGGCGTACTCCGTGCCGCCCCAGCTGGTGACGAGGACGGCCGCGGTGATGCCTGTGGTCAGCAGCGCGGCGCCGAGATAGTCGATACGGCCCTTGGTGCGCTTCTTGGGCAGGTGCAGCACGCTCGTGATCATGGCGAGGGCTATGGCACCCAGCGGCAGGTTGATGTAGAACGCCCAGCGCCAGCCGAGGTGATCGGTGAGGGTGCCGCCGACGAGGGGGCCGCCGATCATGGCCAGCGACATCACGCCCGCCATCATGCCCATGTACTTGCCCCGCTCACGGGGCGCGATCAGGTCGCCCATGATCGCCATGGCGCCGACCATCAGGCCTCCGGCGCCCAGCCCCTGGAGGGCGCGGAAGCCGATGAGCTGGCTCATGGTCTGCGCGGCGCCCGAGGTCATCGAGCCGGCGAGGAAGAGGACGATCGAGGTGAGGAAGACGCCCTTGCGCCCGAACATGTCGCCGAGCTTGCCCCACAGCGGGGTCGAGGCCGCTGTGGTCAGGGTGTAGGCCGTCACGACCCAGGACAGGTGCTCCAGGCCGCCGAGCTCGCCGACGATGGTGGGCATCGCGGTGCCCACGATCATGTTGTCGAGCATCGCGAGGAGGACGGCGATCATCAGGGAGAAGAGAACGAGGCGCACGCTGCGCGGCTTGGGCCCGGCACCCGCGCCGCCATCCCCCGCCGTGCCTCCGGTGCTGTCTTTGCCCTCAGCACCGCCCTCGACTCCCGTGGCGGATCCCGCCGCCGCGCCCGGCTCGGCCCCCGGTCCGTCCTCGGTCCTGGTCTCCGCCTTGGCGTCTGCTTGACCTGTGCTCAACTCGCTCTTGCCTCTGGCACCCCCCATGCCCGCCTTTGCCCCGTTTTTCTCGCCACTCGCACTCATGCGCGGCCACTCCCCTTTTGCTTGCCACTT
Organism: Streptomyces sp. NBC_01775; assembly: GCF_035917675.1. Classification (NCBI taxonomy): domain Bacteria; kingdom Bacillati; phylum Actinomycetota; class Actinomycetes; order Kitasatosporales; family Streptomycetaceae; genus Streptomyces; species Streptomyces sp. NBC_01775. The sequence goes on from NZ_CP109104.1 coordinate 4,122,478, forward strand.
ACTTGCCGCACGGCTAGTTCAGTACGATGGACAAGCTAAGGCGGCCACTAGCCGGTCGTCAAGTAAGTTTTGAAGGGATCGGCCATGAGCAGGGGCAACACCCGTCAGCGCATTCAGGACGTCGCCCTGAAGCTGTTCGCTGAGCAGGGCTACGAGAAGACCTCGCTCAGAGAGATCGCCGAGCAGCTGGGCGTCACCAAAGCCGCGTTGTACTACCACTTCAAAACGAAGGAGGACCTGGTCAGCAGCATCTTCCAGGACCTCGCGGTGCGGCCGGCCGACGAGCTGATCGCCTGGGCCGAGGAGCAGCGTCCGACCACGCTGGAGACGAAGCTGGAGATCCTGCGCCGCTACAGCGCCAACTTGAGCCAGGCCGTACCGCTCTTCCGCTTCATGCACGAGAACCAGGCGGCGCTGCGCGAGCTGTCCATCGGCGACCAGATGAAGGCCCGGATCTTCCGGCTCCTCGAACTGATCAAGGACTCGGACGCCCCCCTCTCGGACCAGGTCAGATGCTCCTCGGCACTGTTCACCATGCACTCGACGCTCTTCGTCCTTGACGAGGCGGAGGCCGACCCCGAGGAGAAGCGCAAGGCAGCCCTGGAGGTCGCCCAGGAGCTGGTCACCTCGGCGCACCGGGGCAGCGGGAGCTGAGCGGCGGCCCCGTCCGCACGCACGAGAGCCGGACCCCGTCCGCGCTCACGAGAGCCGGACCCCGTCCGCACGCACACAAGCGGGCCGCGCATACACGAAAGAGCGCCCGTCCACGGTGGACGGGCGCTCTTCCCAGCGCTCAGCGCTCAGCGCTCAGCGGCGCGGTGGCGGGCCGTGCCTCAGAGGCTCACACCCAGCGAGCGCATCGCGCCCTTGGGGTCGACGGCCGAGCCGTAGTCGGCGCTCTTACGCACCTCGAAGTGCAGGTGCGGCCCGGAGGAGTTACCGGTGTTGCCGGACTTGCCGATCGCCTGGCCGGTCTTCACCTGCTGGCCGGGCTTCACGCCGATCTGCGACAGGTGCGCGTACTGCGAGAACTCGCCGTTGCTGTGCCGGATCACTATCGCGTTGCCGTACGCGGAGCCGTCGCCCGCGCCGTTGCCGCCCGCCTTCACGACGGTGCCCTTGTGCACGGACTTGACCGGGGTGCCGATCTTCACGGCGAAGTCCTGGCCCGAGTGGTTGTGGGACCAGCGTCCGCCGGCCTTGCCGAAGGAGGCGCTCAGCTCGTACTTGACCGAGACGGGCTTGACCCAGGCCAGCTGCGCCCGCTTGGCGTCCCGGGCCGCCTTCTCGGCGGCGCGCTGCTTTGCCTTCTGGGCGGCGTCCGCCGCCTTGTGCTGCTGGTCGGCCTGGTGACGCGCGGAGTCGGCGAGCGTGCCCGCCAGGCTCGACGAGAAGACGTCACCCTTGGCCTTGCCTGCCACGCCGGCCTCGTCCGACTTTCCGGCCGCCGTCGCCGCGCCCGCCCCCAGGGCCATCGACGCGCCGAGCCCGGCGACAAGTACCGCCGCCATGGTCGCGGCGCTGTTGGTGGTCCTAGACCTCGTCATAGGGGTGCTACCTCCGGATGGGGGTGTGGGATCCACGCCCTGAGTGGACGCACGACCTTGGTAACCCGCCAGAAAAAGGACATCAAGGGACCCAATTACTAAAGACCCCCGTAGTAGGCGGAGCGACCTGCGTCACTCGGCGCCCCGTGGTGGCGCCCAGCCCCGGCCCGTCCGCACCCCGAGCCCCTCACGGCTCCTATGCCGGGTAGTACACCCCTCTTCCCCTGTGCCTCACCTCACCCGGAGGCCCCGCCGAGTGTGGTCGCGCTCATATGACGCCGCTCACCTTGTCCGCTCACCTTGCGCCGATCCCCGGCACACATCGCCGCCGGTCACCTACGATCCGCGCATGGAGCCGTCGACCCTCGCAGCGCGCCTGGCCTCCAGTGCGGTAGCGCCCCTGGTCAGAAAGCTGTTCGTGGCCGAGGGACCGGGCGCGGGGCTGGTGGCGGAGCCCGTACGGATATCGGCGCGGCTCTCCTTCACCGGCGAGCGGCGCACCCTGTCCGAGCGGGAGCTGCGCAAGCTCGCCGAGGAGCTGGTGGCCCGCTCCGTACACGCGGCGGGGCCGCACGAGGAAGCGGACGCGGTCACCCGCGCCGAGCTGGCCGACGCGCTGGTCACGGCCCTGCACAGCCTCGGCGACCTGGACATGGACGACGTACAGGCCGTGCGGCTGGGCCCCGAGGGGCTGGCGGCCCGGCTCGCCACACCCCGGGGGCTGTCCGAGGCCGCCGAGGCGCGCTTCCGGCCGCTGCTGCACACCGCCTGCCTGCACATCCTGCACTTCTTCACCCAGCGCTCCACCTTCGTCGCGCGCACCGTCACCGAGCAGGCCCGCGCCCTGGACCACCTCATCGCCGCCACCGACCTCCTCATCGAGCGCCTCCCCTCGCGCACCGCCGAGGACGCCCGCTTCGAGGAGCGCTACGCGCAGCACATCGCCCGCAAGCACGGCGAGCTGGTCATCTACGGCCTGGACCTGCACCACGGGCGGGAGTGGCGGCTCGATTCGACATACATCTCCCTGGAGGCCACCTCTCTGGAGGCCGCGCAGGAGGCGGGCCCGCCGCTGCCGGCGGACCGGGCCCTGGCCGGGCGCGAGCGGGTGCTGCTGCGCGGCGGGGCCGGAAGCGGCAAGACCACGCTCATCCAGTGGCTGGCGGTGGCCACGGCCCGGCAGGAGTACGACGAGCACCTCGCCCACCTCCTCGGGCGCGTCCCTTTCGTGCTGCCGCTGCGGCGCGTGGTGCGCGAGGGGCTGCCGCCCACCCCCGACCGCTTTCTGCACGCCGTGGGCAGCTCCCTGGCCGGATCCCAGCCGCCCGGCTGGGCGGACAGGGTGCTCGGCGCCGGACGCGGGCTGCTGCTGGTCGACGGGGTGGACGAGCTCCCCGAGCGGGAGCGGGAGGCGGTACGGCGCTGGCTGCGGGAGCTGGCCGCCGACTTCCCCGGCAACCTGTGGCTGGTGACCGCGCGCCCCTCCGCCGTACGCGAGGACTGGCTGGGCCCCGAGGGGTTCGCCGAGCTGTCGCTGGCACCGATGTCGCGCGCCGACGCCGCCGCGTTCATCCGCCGCTGGCACTGCGCGGCCGACGCGGACCCGGGCGCCGCCGAGGCGCTGCTGGCCGCGATCCGCTCCAGCGGCGACCTGCGGCGGCTGGCGGTGAATCCGCTGATGTGCGGACTGCTGTGCGCGCTGAACCGGGAGCGGCGCGGCGCGCTGCCGTACGGGCGCCGGGAGCTGTACGACGCGGCGCTGTCGATGCTGCTGGAGCGGCGGGACACGGAACGCGGCATCGCGGCCCCGGACGATCTGCGGCTCTCCAAGGAGACCCGGATCCAGATCCTCCAGAAGCTCGCCCACTGGCTGATCCGCAACGACCGCGCCGAGATGAACCGGGCCGACGCGGTGGCGCAGGTCGGCAGGGCACTGGCCGTCATGCCGCAGCTGCGCGCCGAGCCCGAGACGGTCTTCCGGCACCTGCTGGAGCGCTCCGGCCTGCTGAACGAGCCCGCCGAGGGCCGGGTCGCCTTCGTCCACCGCACGTTCCAGGACTACCTGGGCGCGAAGGCCGTCGTGGAGGAGGGCGACTTCCCTCTCCTGCTGGACAACGCGCGCCGCGCCCAGTGGGAGGACGTGGTGCGGATGGCCGTGGCGCTGGGGCGGCCCGCCGAGCGCGAGCGGATCCTGACGGGGCTGACCGAGCCGGACGAGAGCGGCGAGGTGGGGCTGGAGGAGCTGGTGCTGGCCGCGTCCTGTCTCGAACACGCGGTGGAGATCTCCCCCGCGGTCCACGAACGGATCCTCACGCTGACCTCCCGGCTGCTGCCGCCCGCGACCCGGGAGCGCGCGCGGACGGTGGGCCGTGCGGGGCCCGTGGTCCTGGGGCTGCTGCCGGGCCCCGAGGACGTGTCGGAACTGACGGCGGAGCACGCAGAAAACATCGTCATCACCGCCACCCGCGTCGCCACCGACGCGGCCCTCCCCCTCCTGTCCCGCTACGCGGCACACCCCGGCCTGGGCGTACGCCGTCAACTCGCCTGGGCCTGGCGCAGGTTCGACACCGACGCGTACGCCGAGCAGGTCATCTCGCGCCTCGCGGAGACGGACCTCTATTTCACCGCCCACACCACCGCGCACCTGCGCGCCCTGAAGGCCCTGGGCGGCCGGGCGCGCGTCCAGCTCGTGGGGGAGTTCGACATCGGGGAGCTGACGGAACTGCTCGTACCCGAAAGGCTGACCCACCTGTGGCTCACCGGCCCCGAGCCGTCCGACGGCGCGTGGCTGTCGGCCTTCCCGCGGCTGAGCACGTTGGTGCTGCCCGAGGACGCCCCGGAGCACCGGCCGGGTACGGTGCCCGGTCACCTCACCGTCGTACGTGGTCAACTCCCCGGCTGAAGATCCTCCTTCGCGCAACATCAGGTCCGTACCACCCGGGTACTTTGCAGGTGTCTCTCACGGAACGGGATCACCACCATGCCCCAGCCCGATGACGCCCACATCGGAGCGCGGATCGCCGCCCACCGCAAAATGGCGGGCTACACCCAGCACGGTCTCTCCGCGCACGCCCATCTCTCGCTCGGCTGCGTCCGCAAGGTGGAGCGCGGCGAGCGGCTGCCGACCGCCGGGGTACTGACCGCCGTCGCGCGTGCCCTGCGCACCACGGTCGAGGACCTGAGCGGCCAGCCCTACCGGCGTGAGCCGCGCGACGACCGGGTGCACGCGCCGATCACCGCCGTACGCGCCGCGCTGCGCCACTGGGATCTGCCCGGCGACTGGTTCCAGCTGCCCCGTCCGCTGCCCGTGCTGAAGGCGGAGCTGCGGATGGCCTCCACCTACCGCCTGGCGGGGCGCCTGACGCAGCTGGGCACCGGGCTGGCCGGGCTGCTGGAGGAGCTGACGGCCGCCGTACACCTGCGCGAGAACGCGGCCGAGCGCCGGCAGGCGGCCCGGCTGCTGGCGCTCGCCTACGACCTGACGCACACCCTCGCCTACCGCCTCGGCTACCCCGACCTGCGCGGCCAGGTCGAGGACCGGCTGCGGTGGGCGGCCGGTCTGGCGGGGGACCCGCTGCTGGTGGCGCTCGCGGACTACAAGCGGGTCGAGGCGTTCAAGTCGGCACACGAGTACGACGCGGGGCTGCGCGCGATGGCGGTGGCCCGCGAACGCCTGAGCGAGGCAGCCCCGGCGGCCGACGACGCGGCCTTCGTGACCGTGCTGGGCGGGATGCGGCTGCGCGAGGTGACGATAGCGGCCAGGATGTACGACGCCGAGGCCACCGCGCACCATCTGGAGGAGGCCGGGGCGCTCCTCGGCCGGCTGCCGACCGGGGAGGACCGCAGGCACCACACCCTGGTGTTCGGCTCCGGCAACCTGGCGATCCACGAGATCCAGGCCCGGCTCGAACTCCAGCACATGTCCGAGGCCGAGCGCCTCATCCGCACCACGCGCCTGCCCGGCACCCTCCCGCCCACCAGGGTGAGCGCCTGGCACATCAACGCGGCCCGCGTGCACCTCGCGGCGGGCAAGCGCGAGCGTGCCCTGCGCGAACTCCAGCACGCGCGGCGGGCATCCCCGCAGATCACCCGCTACAAGCCGATGGCGCGGGACACGGCCCTGCTGCTGATGATGAAGTACCGCCGCACGACAGAGGAAGTGCGCTCCCTCAACACCTGGTTCGGCCTGGAGCCGTCTGCGTGACGGGGCCGGGATGTCCGGCGCGTCCGGGAGATCCGGAGGGCCAGGAACACCCGGAGCGCCCGGAGCGCCCGTCAAGCGGGGCACGCGCGAAAAGTACCCCGCCTTGGGGTACTTCCGCCCTTCCCACGGCGGAAGGCTTGGAGCCAGCAAGTGCCCCGTGTCCCGCGCCGCAGACGGGCGGCGGCGGGCCGCCGGGCGAGGCACCAGCCGCCGCAGGAGCACGACCATGCGTCAGGCCGTCCATCGGCTCCAGGTCCCGGCGTCCCCTCCGGGCGGCGCCGCATGATGACGATCAGCGTGTACCGCGTACGCCCGGACGGCACCCGCGTCCGCGTACTGCCCCGCACCACCGTGGCGCCCAGGGACCCCGAAAGACCGCCACCGCCGCTCTCGTTCCCGCCCTGCCGCTGTGCGCGCTGCCTGCCCCTGCCTCACGACGGAGGATCGCCCGCGCCGTCCCGGCCGATGCCACCGACCCCGGTCCTGGCCAAGGGGACGGCCAAGGATCTGGCCAGGAAAGCGGCCAGGGACATGGCCAAGGAGTCCGCCAAGGAGGCCGCTTCCGCCCGGGCCGTCATCGACGCGGAGACCTGATCGTTCTACGCTGCTCGCCGTAAGCGACCCCGTACTGCGGGGAGTTGGCCGAGCCGGGTGGCGGGGGTAAGCGGATGGATGCCGGGGTGGTGGGGGCGCGGATCGCCTCCGGCGTGGTGGCGCCGCTGGTCAAGAAGCTGTTCGTGGCGGAGGGAGCCGGGGCCGGGCTGGTGGAGGCCCCCGTCCGGATCTCGGGCCTCGTCTCCTTCACCGGGGAGAAGCGCACCCTCACCGAGCGGGACCTGGAGAAGCTCGCGGCGGAGCTGGTACGCCGCGCCGTACGGGACATCGGGCCGCACGAGGCGCCCTCTCCCGGCGAGACGGAGCGGGCCGTCCAGCGGCTCGCCCTCACCCTGCACGCGCTCGGCGACATCGGCCTGAGCGACGTGGAGGCCGTCCACCTGGGCCACACCGACTTCGCCCGCGCCCTGCACGCCCAGGCCACCACGAGCCACCCGCGCCCCCACCCCTCGCACCTGGACCCCACCCCGGCGGAGGACACGCTCTACCACCGGGTACTGGACACCGCCTGCCTGCACATCCTGCACTTCTTCACCCAGCGCTCCACCTTTGTCGCCCGCACCCTGGTCGAGCAGAGCCGCCGGCTGGGCGAGCTGATCACCCTCGTCGACGTCCTCATCGAGCGCATCCCCTCCCAGTCGGCGCGGGACGCGGAGTTCGAGCAGAGCTACGCGCGCTACATCGCCAACAAGCACTGCAAGCTGACCATCTACGGCATCGACCTCCAGCAGGCCAGCGAGTGGCCGCTGGATACCGCCTACCTCAGCCTGGAGGCGGCCCCGTCCGTCGAGCGGCCCGGCACCGACGACCCCGCCTGGCAGGCCGCCGCCGAGCCGCAGCCCGTCGACCAGGCGCTCTCCGGCCACCACCGGGTCCTGCTGCGCGGCATCGCGGGCTCCGGCAAGACGACGCTGGTGCAGTGGCTCGCCGTCACCACGGCGCGCCAGGCCGAGCTGACCGGACGGCTCGCACACCTGATCGGCCGGATCCCGTTCGTGCTGCCGCTGCGCAGCCTCACCCGTGGCGGGGCCGAACTGCCGGTGCCCGCCGAGTTCCTGGCCGCCGTCGGCTGCCCGCTGACCGGCTCCCAGCCGCCCGGCTGGGCGGACCGGGTGCTGGCGGCCGGGCGCGGGGTACTGCTGGTCGACGGCATCGACGAGGTACCCGAGGAGGAGCGGGAGCGCACCCGCCGCTGGCTGCGCGACCTGATCGCGGCGTTCTCCGGCAACCTGGTCCTCGTCACCTCCCGTCCCTCCGCCGTACGCGAGGACTGGCTGGGCCGCGAGGAGTTCACCGAGCTGTCCCTGTCCCCGATGCGCCCCGCCGACGTGGAGGTGTTCATCCACCGCTGGCACACGGCCGCCGAGGCCGGCGGCGAACTGGAGGAGGCGCTGCGCGACGCCGTACGCGCCAAGCCGGACCTGGGCAGGCTCGCCACCAACCCGCTGATGTGCGGCCTGATCTGCGCCCTCCACCGCGAGCGGCGCGGCTTCCTGCCGCGCGGGCGCAAGGCCCTCTACGACGCGGCGCTCAGCATGCTCCTGGAGCGCCGCGACCGCGAACGCGCGATGCACACCCAGCCCGGCGCGATCGAGCTGGACGAGGAGTCCCAGGTCGAGCTGCTCCAGAAGCTGGCGTACTGGCTGATCCGCAACGGCCGCTCCGAGATGGAGCACGCCGACGCGCTCGACCTGCTCGGCCGCGTCCTGCCCTCGATGCCGTACGCCGCGGGACAGGGCCCGGCGGAAGAGATTTTCCGCCACCTCCTCGTCCGCTCGGGGCTGCTGCGCGAGCCGGCGCACGGGGCTGTGGAATTCGTCCACCGCACCTTCCAGGACTACCTGGGCGCCAAGGCAGCCGTGGAGGAGCGCGACTTCGACCTGCTGGCCCGGCACGCGCACCTGGACCAGTGGGAGGACGTGATCCGCATGGCCGTCGCCCACGCACGCGCCGACGAACGGGCCCGTCTGCTGCGCCGCCTGGTCGAGCGCGGCGACACCGAACCCGAGGTCCGCACCCGCCTCCACCTGCTGGCGATGGCGTGCCTGGAGCACGCGACAAAGCTGGACCCCTCGGTGCGCGCCGATGTGGAGACCCGCGCCCAGGCCCTCATCCCGCCGCGCAGCCTGGACGAGGCGAAGGCGCTGGTCCAGGTGGGGCCGGTGGTGCTGGAGTTGCTGCCAGGGCCGGAGGGACTGGAGACGGACGAGGCACAGGCAGTGGCGCACACGGCGGCCCAGCTGGGCACGGACGCGGCGCTCGTCCACCTCACCCGCTTCCGCTCCCACCCCGACCGGGCGGTGCTCGACCAGCTCGGCGGGCACTGGGACCGCTTCGACACCGACGCGTACGCCGAGGAGATCATCAGCCATCTCAAGCGCAGCCCCGCCGCGCTCATCGTCGTACGCACCCGCGAGGAGCTGGCCCGCTGGAGCGAGCTGGGCGGCAGCGAACGCGTCCGGATGACCGGCGACTTCACGCTGGAGGAGATCCTGGACGCCGCCCCGGTGGGGAAGCTCAAGATGCTGGGCATCGCCCGCAACCCGGTGCTGACCGACCTGAGCCTTCTGTGGGCCTTCCCGAACCTTGAGGAACTGCACTTCTTCGACTGCCCGCACATCCGGGACCTGTCCCCGCTGGAATTGCTGCCGCTGAGGGCGCTGGCGCTGGAGGAAGTGCCCGAGCTGGCCGAGCTGGGCCGGTTGACCGAGCTGGAGCTGCTGTACATCAAGGAGGGGGTCCCGTGGCCCGGCTGGGACGGACTGCCGCCCGCGCCGCGCCTGGAGACCCTGCACATGCCGCACGATGTGCCGGACCTGTCGGGCCTCTCGGCGTTCCCGAAACTGCGGAGCCTGAGCTTCGACTTCAACACGTCGGGGTTCACGGTGCTGGAGGAGGACGACTGGCAGGCCCTCGCCGAACACCCCGGGATCAAGTTCCTGTCCATTGACGGGTGGGCGCTCACGGAGTCGGAAAGGCCGCCCCGGCCCCTCACCGGCCTGACCGCGCTGCACCTGGACGCGGACGTCCGGTGCTCTTTGCACCCGGACGACTTCCCGTCGGTGACACACCTCTCCTTGACCGAGCCGCGCGCCGAGACGGATCTGGCGACGTCAGGAACTCTTCCGAGCCTCCGTCACCTCACCCTCTTCCGCCCCGACAAGCGCCTCGACCTCACCCAACTCCCCCCACACATCGAGGTCACCGTCATCCCCCGCCCCCGCAGAGCCTGACGCGAACTCAGGGTGACCGAATCCACACAGGCGGCCTAGGCTGGATCTCGACCAGTCAACCCCCTGCCCCCGTCAGGGAGCCCGCACGCCATGGATCCCGCAGTCCGCCTCGCGTCCACCGTCGCCGATCCCCTCGTCAGCCAGCTCCTCCTACCTGTCGAAGCCACCCCCGACAACGCCCAGACCGAGGACGAACTCCTCGCCCGGCTCGTCTCGTTCAGGGGCGAGTCGCCACCGATGTCCTACGAGTCGCTGCTGTCGCTCGTCGGGGAGCTGGTCGCGCTCACCGCGTCCGGCTACCGGCTGCTGCCGCAGGACGAGGCGCCCGTCGCCGGCGTGCTCTCCCGCACGCTCTGGATCGCCGGGGAGCTGGACACCACCGATGTGCAGGCCGTCCGCCTGGGCCCGCAGGACTTCGCGCGCAAGCTGCGCTCCGCCGTGCCCGGGGCCGACCGGGAGCTGAGCCCGGACGCCGCCTGGTTCCACGACCGGCTGCTGGTCACCGTCTGCCTGCATCTGCTGCACCACCTGATCCGCCGCTCGCCGCGCCTGGCCGAGCGGATGCCCGAACGCGCCCACCGGATTCGCCAGTTGATCGACCTGAACGATGTGGAGGCCGTACGCGGCCGTCCTGAGCCATCCGCCATAGACGCCGAGTTCGAGGTGCGCTACGCCCGTTCGGTGGTCGAGCAGTACAACCGCGTGACCATCTACGGCATCGATCTGCCCAACCCCAACACCCCCGACAGCTGGTCCCTGGACGCCACCTACCTCAGCCTCAGCGCGGAGTTCGACAATCCGGAGGACCGGACCGAGACGGCACCGCCCCGCGCCGACGGCGACAGCGGCGAGCCCGTGCTGCCCGCCGACCGCGCCCTGGGCGGACACGAACGGGTACTCCTGCGCGGCGTGGCGGGCTCCGGCAAGACGACGCTGGTGCAGTGGCTGGCCGTCTCCACGGCACGCGACGCGCTGCCGCCGGAGCTGGCGTCGCTGCGCGGCCGTATCCCGCTGGTGCTGCCCGTGCGCCGCTTCGCCCGCGAGGGCTTCCCACCACCGGATGACTTCCTGCGGGCCATACGCCACCCCCTGGCCGACGAGGCGCCCGACGGCTGGGTCGCCAGGGTGCTCACCGAAGAGCGCGGGCTGCTGCTGGTGGACGGGATCGACGAGGCCCCCGAGTCGGAGCGCACGGCCCTGCGCGGCCAGCTGCGCCGGCTGATGCGCATCTACTCGGGCAACTTCTGCCTGGTCACCGCCCGTCCCTCGGCCGTGGAGCCCAACTGGCTGGCCGACGAGGGCTTCGACGAACTGGCCCTGGCCCCGATGAACCGCGACCAGGTCGCCGCCTTCATCACCGCCTGGCACGCGGCGGCCGGCGACGACGAGGGCAAGGACCACCGCCGCCTGGAGGAGTACCGCGATCGGCTGCTGGCCTCCATCCCGCTCTACCGCGAGCTGCGCGGCCTGGCCACCAACCCGCTGATGTGCGGCCTGATCTGCGCCCTCAACCGCGACAGGTCCGGCTCGCTCCCCCAGGGCCGCAAGGAGCTGTACGAGGCGGCGATGGAGATGCTGCTCCAGCGCCGCGACCCCGAGCGCCGGGTGCTGTACGCCGACGCGGTGAAGCTACAGCGCGGCGCCCGCGAGCGGCTGCTGCGCAAACTGGCCTACCGGATGCTCGTGGACCGCAGGGTCGAGCTGACCATGGACGAGGCGCTGGAGGAGATCGCCCGCCAGCTGCCCGCCATCCCCTCCACATCCGGCCAGGGCGCCCCCGAGGACATCTTCAACCACCTCCTGCTGCGCACCGGGCTGCTGCGCGAACAGTCCGACCGCGCCGTGGAGTTCGTCCACCGGACCGTGCAGGACTACCTCGCGGCGAAGGAGGCCGTCGATCAGGGCGCCTTCGATCTGCTGCTCGCCCACGCGCACGAGGCGGAGTGGGAGGAGGTCATGAGGATGGCCGTCGCGCACGCCCGCCCCGGCGAGTGCGCGAAGCTGCTGGGCGGCCTGCTGGCGCCGGGCCGCACCGGAATGCAGCGCAACCGCCGCCGGCTGCTGGCCGCCGCCTGCCTGGAGCATGTGACGGAGCTGGATCCGGACACCCACGCCCGCATCCGCCGCGAGACGCGCCACATGGTGCGCCCGACGACCGTGGAGGCGGCCCGCAGTCTGGGCTGGGTGGGGCCGATAGTGCTGGAGATGCTGCCCGATCCCTCCCGGGTCACCGACCGCGAGGCGCACCGGCTCGCGGTCACGGTGACCCGCATCAACGACGACGCCGCCATCCACTACCTCGCGCAGCTGCGCAACCGCGCCTCGCTGGAGCTGCGGGCCGAACTCGCGCGCGGCTGGCACAACTTCGACACCGACCGCTACGCCGAGGAGATCATCGGGCACCTCGACCCGGAGGGGCTGTACTTTCCCGTCTCGGACCGCTTCGAACTGGCCGCGCTGCGGAAGCTCGGAGGGAGGTCGCGGGTCCAGATCGTCGGCCAGTTCACACCCGACGAACTCCTGGGCGGGCTCTCCCATGACCAGCTCACCCACCTGTGGCTGGCCTACGACCTCCGCGTCCCCATGGGCTGGCTGGCCGCCTTCCCCCACCTCACGACGCTCCGCGTCAACCCCCGCCTGCCCCGCGTGAACGGTGTCCCGGACGGCATCCGGATCCTCAGCTGACTCCTCAAGCTCCCCCAGCCCCGAAAGAAACCGGAAGGGGAGGGGCAGGGGCCGAAAACAAAGCGGGACCGACCACAAAGGTCGGTCCCGCTCAGGCGTGAAGCGTCAGGCTTCCTTGGAGAGGTTGGGCCCGCCACCCGCGGCGGACTCGACCGGCGGAGCATCCGGCAGAGCCGACTTCTCCTCACCCCGGAAGGTGAAGGTCTTCGACTCGCCCTCCCCCTCGGTGTCCACGACCACGATGTGTCCGGGCCGCAGGTCGCCGAAGAGGATCTTCTCGGAGAGGATGTCCTCGACCTCGCGCTGGATGGTCCGGCGCAGCGGCCGGGCACCCATCACGGGGTCGTAGCCCTTCTTCGCGAGCAGCTCCTTGGCATCGGTGCTCAGCTCGATGCCCATGTCCCGGTCCTTCAGCCGCTCGTCGACCTGGGCGAGCATCAGGTCCACGATGCGGATGATGTCGTCCTGCGTGAGCTGGTGGAAGACCACCGTGTCGTCGACACGGTTGAGGAACTCGGGCCGGAAGTGCTGCTTCAGCTCGTCGTTGACCTTGGCCTTCATCCGGTCGTAGCCGGCCTTGGTGTCGCCCTGTGCGGCGAAGCCGAGGTTGAAGCCCTTGGAGATGTCCCGGGTGCCGAGGTTGGTCGTCATGATGATGACCGTGTTCTTGAAGTCGACGACCCGGCCCTGGGAGTCGGTCAGGCGACCGTCCTCCAGGATCTGCAACAGCGAGTTGAAGATGTCCGGGTGCGCCTTCTCGACCTCGTCGAAGAGGACCACGGAGAACGGCTTGCGCCGCACCTTCTCGGTGAGCTGGCCGCCCTCCTCGTAGCCGACGTATCCGGGCGGGGAGCCGAAGAGCCGCGAGACGGTGTGCTTCTCGCTGAACTCCGACATGTCGAGCGAGATGAGCGCTTCCTCGTCCCCGAACAGGAACTCGGCCAGCGTCTTGCTCAGCTCGGTCTTACCCACACCGGACGGGCCGGCGAAGATGAACGATCCACCGGGGCGCTTGGGGTCCTTCAGACCCGCACGGGTGCGCCGGATCGCCTGGGAGAGCGCCTTGATGGCGTCCTCCTGGCCGATGACGCGCTTGTGCAGCTCGTCCTCCATGCGCAGCAGGCGGGAGGACTCCTCCTCCGTCAGCTTGAAGACCGGGATGCCCGTGGCCGTGGCCAGGACCTCGGCGATCAGCTCCTCGTCCACCTCGGCGACGACATCCATGTCGCCGGCCTTCCACTCCTTCTCGCGCTTGGTCTTCTGCGCGAGAAGCTGCTTCTCGGTGTCCCGGAGGGAGGCGGCCTTCTCGAAGTCCTGCGAGTCGATCGCGGACTCCTTGTCCCGGCGCACGTTCGCGATCTTCTCGTCGAACTCGCGCAGGTCCGGCGGCGCGGTCATCCGGCGGATGCGCATCCGGGAGCCGGCCTCGTCGATCAGGTCGATGGCCTTGTCCGGAAGGAAGCGGTCCGAGATGTAGCGGTCCGCGAGCGTCGCGGCGCCGACCAGGGCGGCGTCCGTGATGGAGACGCGGTGGTGCGCCTCGTAACGGTCGCGCAGACCCTTGAGGATCTCGATGGTGTGCGGCAGCGACGGCTCCGCGACCTGGATGGGCTGGAAGCGGCGCTCAAGAGCGGCGTCCTTCTCCAGGTACTTGCGGTATTCGTCGAGCGTCGTGGCACCGATGGTCTGGAGCTCGCCGCGGGCCAGCATCGGCTTGAGGATGCTCGCCGCGTCGATCGCGCCCTCGGCGGCGCCCGCGCCGACCAGGGTGTGCAGCTCGTCGATGAACAGGATGATGTCGCCGCGCGTGCGGATCTCCTTGAGCACCTTCTTCAGGCGCTCCTCGAAGTCACCGCGGTAGCGCGAGCCGGCGACCAGCGCGCCGAGGTCCAGGGTGTAGAGGTGCTTGTCCTTGAGGGTCTCGGGCACCTCGCCCTTGACGATGGCCTGCGCCAGCCCCTCGACGACGGCGGTCTTGCCGACGCCGGGCTCACCGATGAGCACGGGGTTGTTCTTCGTCCGGCGGGACAGGACCTGCATGACCCGCTCGATCTCCTTCTCGCGCCCGATGACCGGGTCGAGCTTGGACTCACGGGCGGCCTGCGTCAGGTTGCGGCCGAACTGGTCCAGAACGAGCGAGGTGGACGGCGTGCCCTCGGCGGGTCCGCCGGCCGTGGCGGCTTCCTTGCCACCCGAGTATCCAGAAAGCAGCTGGATGACCTGCTGGCGCACCCTGTTCAGGTCGGCGCCCAGCTTCACGAGGACCTGGGCGGCGACGCCCTCGCCCTCGCGGATCAGCCCGAGCAGGATGTGCTCGGTGCCGATGTAGTTGTGGCCGAGCTGAAGTGCCTCGCGGAGCGACAGCTCCAGCACCTTCTTGGCACGGGGCGTGAAGGGAATGTGGCCGGACGGAGCCTGCTGGCCCTGCCCGATGATCTCCTCCACCTGCTGGCGGACAGCCTCAAGCGAGATCCCGAGGCTCTCCAGTGCCTTAGCGGCGACACCCTCACCCTCGTGGATCAGGCCCAGAAGGATGTGCTCGGTGCCGATGTAGTTGTGGTTGAGCATCCGGGCTTCTTCCTGAGCCAGGACGACAACCCGCCGCGCGCGGTCGGTGAACCTCTCGAACATCGTTAATCGCTCCTCAGAGCGGTCAGGCAGTGAGGGGACGCTCCCCTCGCTGTCCTTCCGCAGCTTAGTCCCGCAACGGGGGACCGCTCATTCCAACTGCCGACTGCGGCCCGGTCGACCCGATCGATCATGCGCCTCCTGCCCCGGACAGCCGACAACAGTTCCAACCCGATAGTGCGAGACGATGTTCCCGCAGGCCAGGCGTATTCACCTGGATCCACTACGCCGACGGCGAACGCCCCCGTACCGACACGCCCGCCTCTCGTGCGCACCGCCGCTCCGCACCCCCGTTCCGCCCGCTGTCACCTGGGCTTCCGGCCCGTCAGAGCCTTCTTACCCGCTCAGTACGACAGTCCATGCGGCCTTGGACGGATACGGACCCGCGCATCCGCTGTCGGCGAACAGCCGGACATTCGTCCGGGCCCGCGCTCGCAAATCAAGCACCGTGAGTAGTTACCCTCAACGCAGCGTCACAACATCGGCGTTCGGGCGGGCACCTGGGAGGCCGCCACCTGCCTGCGGCCTCCCGAGCCGGGTGCGCACCCGGGACCCTGCCCCGGGCTCCCTCTCGTGCTGCTGGCGAGTGCGGTGGAAGAGAGGGGCCCACCGCCCCCTGGTCCGGCCCCTCGGGCCCGGAACTGCTCAGCCGTTGGCCTTCTCGTAGGCCTCGCGAATGCTGGCGGGGACCCGGCCCCGGTCATTGACCTCGTAACCCTGCTCCTTGGCCCACGCGCGGATCTTCGCGGTGTCCTGGCTGCTGCTGCCGCCGGAAGCGGCGCGACCGCCCTTTCCACGGGCGGACCTGCCACCGGTACGGCGGCCACTCTTGAGATAGGGCTCCAGCGCACTCCGGAGCTTGTCGGCATTAGAGGTGGTGAGGTCGATCTCGTAGGTCTTCCCGTCGAGCGCGAACGTCACGGTCTCGTCCGCCTCGCCACCGTCGAGGTCATCGACAAGAAGAACCTGAACCTTCTGTGCCACCGCTACTCCCATTCGTCATCGATAACGGATTACTGATACTGCCGACGAAAGCAAACCGCTTTTCCGGGAGAAACACAAACCCTCGGCTGAGTTTGCCCTGCGGCCCGCTGGGATTGGCGGGACCTTTCGGACATAGTGGTGGCAGTTCTGCGGAGGGCTTCAGAGATGCAGCAGCATGCGGCTGTTGCCCAAGGTGTTCGGCTTCACTCGTTCGAGACCCAGGAACTCGGCTACTCCTTCGTCATAGGAACGCAGCAGCTCGCTGTAGACATCGCCGTCGACGGGAGTCTCGCCGATCTCCGTGAAGCCGTGCTTGGTGAAGAAGTCCACTTCGAAGGTGAGGCAGAAAATGCGTCGCACACCGATCCAGCGCGCGGTCCGCAGGAGCTTCTCCAGGAGCAGATGTCCGAGTCCGGTTCCGCGCTGGACGGGATCGACCGCCAGTGTTCTGACCTCGGCGAGGTCTTCCCACATGATGTGCAGTGCTCCGCAGCCGACGACTTCCGCGTCCGCGTCCCGTTCCGCCACCCAGAACTCCTGGATGTCCTCGTAAAGCGTCACTGTGGCTTTGTCGAGGAGGATCCGCTCGCGGGAGTACGCGTCGATGAGCCGGCGCACCGCTGGGACATCGGCCGTGCGTGCCCTGCGGATGGTGACTTCGGATAGCGGTGCGCGTTCTGGCATGAACGGACGCTATCGCTCCTGACCCCCGCCCCCCTCGGCGGGGGCATCGAGATGGACGCCGTTCAGTTGTACGACACGCAAGGCATCACGCAGCACCTCGACCTGTTCCGGCGACATCATGCCGAAGAAGTCCACAAGAGCGGCGGCAGGGTTGTCGCTGGCCGACCACGCCTCGTTCATCAGAGCTGCGGAGTACGCGGCACGGGTGGAGACCGCCGCATATCTATAGGCGCGGCCTTCTTGATCCCTCCGGAGCCAGCCCTTCTGGCGCAGGTTGTCCATTACGGTCATCACCGTCGTGTAGGCGACGGTGCGTTCCTTCTGTAGATCTTCGAGGACTTCCCGCACGGTGACCGGGCGGTTCCAGCGCCATACCCGGGTCATCACGGCATCTTCCAGCTCTCCCAATGGCCTCGGCACGGAAGAATAATAGTGGAAAATGTCCGAATCGAGGGAATTAGGGAGAACAGGGGCCACGTCAGCCCCCGCGCTTCCAGCGGGTCAGCTCCCGCGCTTTTGACTGGTGCCTTCGGCCTTGGCCAGCGCGGCGTCGACGATGCCGTCTTCCTTGGCCTTGTTGGCGCCGCCCTGGCTCTTGACGATCGTCACGATGAGCGCGGTGAACGCCACCGCCATCACGAGCGGTGGGGTGAGCGCGGCGACGTAGTCCATGGCCGTCCTCCTCGGTGAGCAGGCGTCCAGAGTAACCCTGCCCCCTCAGACGGGAACGGGGTCCCTCCGCTTCGCCGACTCCTCGGTGCCGGGCCGCTCCGTCTCCGGGTCCGGCCCCGCGGGCGGGGAGTCCGGCGCCTCCGGCCCCTGCGGGGGCTGAGGAGAGGGGCGCCGGGGCGGGAAGACCTCGGCCGGGGTGGGGACGGGCCGCGAGGGCGCGGGGCCCGGCCGTGCGGGCGCCGGCCTGCCGGGGCCCGGCTTGTTCCCGGGCTCCGCCTCGCGGTCCGGTTCGTCCGCCTCCTCGGCCGCGACGGGGGCCGGAGGGCTCTCGTCCCAGGGGCGGCGGCCACGGGGGACGATCCGCGGTCCGGGGCGTACGGCCCGCTCCGCGAGGCTCTCGCA
Organism: Streptomyces sp. NBC_01775; assembly: GCF_035917675.1. Lineage (NCBI taxonomy): Bacteria > Bacillati > Actinomycetota > Actinomycetes > Kitasatosporales > Streptomycetaceae > Streptomyces > Streptomyces sp. NBC_01775. The sequence continues at coordinate 4,140,132 of NZ_CP109104.1, forward strand.
GCGGTGCAGCAGCGCCCGTCTGCGGGCGCTCTCGCGCTCACCGGCGGCCTCCGCGCACAGCGAGCGCAGCGCGGCCAGGTCGTCGGGTCGTGGGAGGTGTCCGGCGGTGAGGGCGCCTTCCAGCTGGTCGAGATAGCCGGTGGCGGCGCCGGGGAGGGCCTCGCGGTACCGCGCGAGGTCCGCCAGCAGGAAGGCGCGCAGTCTGTCGCCCTCGCGCGCCGCCTCCTCCACGGACCGCGCGAGGCGCAGATACTCCCTGGACCGTTCGGGAGCGGGGTCGGACTGGAGGGCGATGGCGAGGGCGCCGCCGAGCACACGCAGCTCGTCCGCGCTGAACGCCACGCCGCCTCGTGAACCGCAGGGCGTGGGCATGAGGCGAAGATAAGGGGAGTTACGACTAAATGTGCTTATCTACCGGGTACCGGGCGTGGCGCCCAGCTGGTACCCGCCGGTATCCGCCAATACCCGACCGCCCCTTCGGCCCGGGCCACTCCCCGTCCGGCCCCGAACCGCCCCTCCGGGCAGCAGCCCCCTCAGCTCCGGTCGACGTTGCGCTCGTACACCAGGCGCAGGCCGATCAGAGTCAGCCAGGGCTCGTGCTCGTCGATGACGGCGGACTCCCCCAGCACCATGGGTGCCAGGCCGCCGGTGGCGATGACGGTGACGTCGTCGGGGTCGGCCGCCAGTTCGGCCGCCATCCGGTTCACGACCCCGTCGACCTGGCCGGCGAAGCCGTAGACGATGCCCGCCTGCATGGCCTCGACCGTGTTCTTGCCGATGACGCTGCGCGGGCGGGCGATCTCGATCTTGCGCAGCTGCGCGCCGCGTACGCCCAGCGCGTCCACGGAGATCTCGATGCCGGGCGCGATGACGCCGCCGACGTACTCGCCGCGCGCCGAGACCGCGTCGAAGGTGGTGGCGGTGCCGAAGTCGACGACCACACAAGGGCCGCCGTACAGCTCGACGGCGGCCAGCGCGTTGATGATCCGGTCGGCGCCGACCTCTTTCGGGTTGTCCATCAGGATCGGCACACCGGTCTTGACGCCCGGCTCGACCAGCACGGCGGGGATGTCGCCGTAGTAGCGGCGGGTCACCTCACGCAGCTCGTGCAGGACGGAGGGGACGGTGGAGCAGATGGCGATGCCCTCGATGTTGTCGCCCAGCTCCTCGCCCAGGAGGGGGTGCATGCCCATCAACCCCTGGAGCAGCACGGCCAGTTCATCGGCCGTGCGGCGGGCCTCCGTGGAGATGCGCCAGTGCTCGACGATCTCCTGGCCGTCGAACAGGCCCAGCACGGTGTGGGTGTTGCCCACATCGATGGTGAGCAGCATCAGACGGACTCCTCTCGCAGATCCAGGCCGATGTCCAGGATCGGGGAGGAGTGGGTCAGCCCGCCGACGGACAGGAAGTCGACGCCGGTTGCGGCGTATTCGGCCGCGTTCGCCAGGGTGAGGCGCCCCGAGGACTCCAGCCGCGCGCGGCCCGCGACGAGCGTGACCGCCTCTGCGGTGAGCCCCGGGGTGAAGTTGTCGAGCAGGATCAGATCCGCGCCCTGGTCGAGGACCGGCGGGATCTGGTCGAGCCGGTCGACCTCCACCTCGATGGGCAGGTCCGGGAATTCGGCCCGGACGAGGGCGAACGCCTCGGCCACGCCGCCTGCGGCCACCACGTGGTTGTCCTTGATGAGCGCGGCGTCCGACAGCGACATCCGGTGGTTGACCCCGCCGCCGCAGCGCACCGCGAACTTCTCCAGCGCGCGCAGTCCCGGAGTGGTCTTGCGGGTGTCGCGCACCTCGGCCTTCGTGCCCTCCAGCGCGTCCGCCCAGGCGCGCGTCGCGGTCGCGATGCCCGACAGGCGGCACAGCAGGTTGAGCGCGCTGCGCTCGGCCGTGAGCAGGTCGCGGGTGCGGGTGCGGACGGTCAGCAGCTTCTGGCCCGGCTCCACGCGGTCGCCGTCCAGGACGTGCCGTTCGACCTCGAACTCGTCGGTGCACACGACGGACAGCACCGCCTCGGCGACCCGCAGCCCGGCCACCGTGCCCGCCTCCCGGGCGGTGAAGTCGCCCGTGGCGACGGCCTCTTCGGGGACGGTGGCGACGCTGGTGACGTCCACCCCCCGGTCCAGGTCCTCCTCGACGGCCAGGTGTGCGATGTCCTCGACGTGTACGGGGTCGAGCCCGGCGTCGGCCAGGAGCGCCGCCAGGTCGGGGTCGAGGCCGCACTCCAGCGGGTCGAGGCCGGGCTCCTCCGACGAGCAGCCGCAGCCGTCGCCGCAGCCACCGCCCGAGGCGCCCTGGGGGGCCTGGCCGATCTGGAGGAGAGGGAGGTCGTCGGTCACTGTTGCTGCTCCTTGGGCGGGACGGCCTGGGGGCTCTCCGGGCCGGAGGCCGTGGAGGGGAAGGCGGTCGTCTGGGTCGTACGGACGGTGAGGGGTGCGTCGGGCGCGCGGCCGACGATCAGGTGACGGCGCCAGGTGGTGTCGTCGCGGTCGGGGTGGTCCTCGCGCCAGTGGCAGCCGCGCGTCTCCTGGCGTAGTGCCGCGGCTTCGACCAGGACCTGGGCGACCAGATGGAGGTTGGTGGTCTCCCAGGTCTCGACGCCCGGCTCGGCGGGTTTGCCGGCCGGCGCCGCGGCGAGAGCGGCCAGTTGTGCGGCGGCGGTGGCGAGGGAGCGCTGTGAACGGAGCACTCCGGCTCCGTTCGTCATGATGCGCTGGATCTCGGTGCGGGCCCCGGCGGGGAGGAGAGCGCCCGGCCGTCCGCCGGCTGCCGGAAGAACCGGCTCCAGGTTCGGTTCCGCGTTCCGCGGGAGGGGCTGGAGCTGCTCGGCGATCCGTTCCGCGAAGACCAGGCCCTCCAGGAGGCTGTTGGAGGCGAGACGGTTGGCGCCGTGGACTCCCGTGCAGGCGACCTCGCCACAGGCGTAGAGGCCGGGCACGGTGGTGCGGCCGTGCAGGTCGGTGCGGACCCCGCCGCTGGCGTAGTGCGCGGCGGGGGCGACCGGAATCGGCTCGGTGACCGGATCGATGCCGTGCGCGCGGCACGCGGCGAGGATCGTGGGGAAACGGGTCTCCCACATGGCGGCGCCGAAGTGGCGGCCGTCCAGGAACATGTGGTCGGTGCCCTGCTCGGCGGCCCGGCTCATGATCCCCTTGGCGACGATGTCGCGGGGCGCCAGCTCGGCGAGGGGGTGGCGGCCCGCCATGAAGCGCACGCCCGCCGCGTCGACCAGGTGTGCGCCCTCGCCGCGCACCGCCTCGGAGATCAGCGGCTGCTGGCCCTCGGCGTCCGGGCCCAGGTAGAGCACCGTGGGGTGGAACTGGACGAACTCCAGGTCGGAGACCTCGGCCCCGGCGCGCAGCGCGAGGGCGACGCCGTCGCCGGTGGAGACGGCGGGGTTCGTCGTCGCGGCGAACACCTGTCCCATGCCGCCGGTGGCCAGCACCACGGCCGGGGCGTGGACGGCGCCGACGCCGTCGTGCTGGCCCTCGCCCATGACGTGCAGGGTCACTCCGGCCGTGCGGCCCTCGCCGTCCTTGAGGAGGTCGAGGACGAGGGCGTTCTCGACGGTGCGGATGCCCCGCTCGCGTACGGCGGCCACCAGCGCGCGGGAGATCTCGGCACCGGTCGCGTCGCCGCCCGCGTGGGCGATACGGCTGCGGTGGTGGCCGCCCTCGCGGGTGAGCGCGATGTCCCCGGTGGTGGCGGAGGTGTCGAAGGTGGCGCCCGCGCGGATGAGGCGCCGTACGGCGTCGGGGCCCTCGGTGACCAGGGTGTGGACGGCGGCCTCGTCGCACAGCCCGGCGCCCGCCTCCAGGGTGTCGTCGCGGTGCTGTGCGGGGCTGTCGCCCTCGCCGAGGGCCGCGGCTATGCCGCCTTGCGCCCAGCGCGTGGAGCCGTCGTCCAGGCGCGCCTTGGTCACCACGACGGTGCGGGCTCCGGAGGCGGCACAGCGCAGCGCGGCGGTGAGACCGGCCACGCCGGAGCCCACGACGACGACGTCGGCCTCGACGGTCCAGCCGGGCGCGGGCGCCGCCAGGGGTCCCACGGAGCCGCCTGGTCCGGCACCGGATCCGACGCTGGAGCCCGTCGCGGGGCCGGGGCTCATCGCGGGGATCCCGTGGCCGGGAAGCGGAGGGGGACGTTGTCGATCAGCCGAGTGGTGCCCGCACGGGCCGCGACGGCCAGGACCGCCTCGCCCTCCCAGGTCTCACCCTCGATCGCGGTGAAGCTCGCGGGGTCCACGAGTGCCGCGTAGTCCACGTCCAGCCCGCCGGCCTCCTCCAGCACCGCGCGGGCCGCGTGCAGCGTGGCGGCCGGGCCGCGGTCGGCCGCGCGTTCGCCCGCGGCCAGCGCACGGGAGAGCGCCAGCCCGTCTTCGCGCTCGCGCGGGGAGAGGTAGCGGTTACGGCTCGAGAGGGCGAGGCCGTCGTCCTCGCGGACGGTGGGGACGGCGACGATCTCGGTGGGGAAGTTCAGATCGCGCACCATCCGGCGTACGAGCGCAAGCTGCTGAGCGTCCTTCTGACCGAAGAACGCCACGTCGGGCGCCGTGAGATGGAGCATCTTGGCCACGACGGTCAGCACCCCGTCGAAGTGCCCCGGCCGCACGGCGCCCTCCAGCACCGTGCCCATCGGCCCCGCCGCGACCCGCACCTGGGGCTCGCCGCCCGGGTAGACCTCGTCGCCGGACGGCGCGAAGATCACATCGGCGCCCTCCTTGCCCGCGACGAGGAGGTCGGCCTCCAGGGTGCGCGGATAGCGGTCCAGGTCCTCTCCGGCGCCGAACTGGAGAGGGTTGACGAAGACGGTGACGACGACCTGCCCGCCGGGCCCCACCCGCTCCCGTGCCGCGCGGACGAGGGCGGCGTGGCCCTCGTGCAGGGCGCCCATCGTCATGACGACGGCGCGCTCACCGGTGTGCGGGAGGGCGCGCAGCCCCGCCGCGGTGGCGACGACCTGTGGTGTCGCGGGTGTCATGAGTCCGTCTCCTCGCCGCCGGTCCCCTCGCCGTCGCTGTCGCCCTTGCCGTCGCCCCTGCCGTCGCCTTCGCTGTGCGGGCGCGGGCCGTCGTCCTGGGGAGGCGGGCTTCCCTTGGGCGGCCGGCCCTCCTTGGGGGTGCCGGCCGCGAGTACGTCGAGCAGGTCCTCGGCCAGTTCGGGTTTGAGGAGACCGTGTGCCAGCGCCCGGTCGGCGGTCGCGCGGGCCATCGCGAGGTATCCGGCGACGGTCTGCGGGGCGTGCTTGCGCAGCTCGGTCACGTGTGCGGCCACCGTGCCCGCGTCGCCCCTGGCGACCGGCCCTGTCAGCGCCGAGTCGCCCGAGCGCAGCGCGTTGTCCAGGGCGGCGCCCAGGAGCGGGCCGAGCATCCGGTCGGGCGCCTGCACGCCGGAGGCGCGCAACAGGTCCATGGACTGGGTCACCAGCGTGACCAGGTGGTTGGCGCCGATGGCGAGAGCCGCGTGATAGAGCGGACGGGACTCCTCCGCGACCCACTCGGGCTCCCCGCCCATCTCGATGACCAGCGCCTCGGCCGCGAGCCGCAGCTCCTCCGGCGCGGTGACCCCGAACGAGCAGCCCGCCAGGCGCTGGACGTCGACGGGGGTCCCGGTGAAGGTCATCGCCGGGTGCAGCGCGAGCGGCAGCGCTCCGGCGCGCAGCGCGGGCTGGAGGACGCCGGCGCCGAAGCGGCCCGAGGTGTGCACCAGCAGCTGTCCCGGCCGGACGGCCCCGGTCTGCGCCAGCCCGGACACCAGGCCGGGCAGCGCGTCGTCGGGCACGGTCAGCAACACCAGCTCGGAGCGGGCCAGCACCTCGGCCGGGTCCACGAGGGGGACGTCCGGGAGGAGCTCGGCGGCTCTGCGCCGCGAGGCGTCCGAGACGCCGGAGGCCGCGACGGGGCGGTGTCCGGCCAGTCGCAGGGCCGCGGCCAGCGCGGGTCCGACCCTGCCGGTGCCGACGACGCCGACCGAGAGCCGCGCGGGGCGGTCCTCGGCCCGCGCGGCGCCCGAGGGGTCGGGCGCCGGGCCGGATCCGGTCGCGGACGGGCCGGGCCCGTGCGGAAACGGGCCCGGCCCGTCCGCCGGAGAGGGGTGGTGTGCGTTCACGGAGTGGCCTTCCGTATGCGTTCCGGTCCGCTCATTGGTGCCGGTACCGGACGTGACCACGCCATGCTAAGCCCTGCGCGCCGAGCCCCTCGGCGGACGGTGCGCCACGGGCCCGTTCACCGGGGCGGCGGAGGACGGCTCTCCCCCGCGGCCCGCCGAGCGCTCTTTGCCCAGCTCCTTTCTCGCTTCTTTGCGGGCCACCCACCAGGCCCGCAGGATCCTGGCCTCGTGCGTGCCGGGGGCCGGGGGCTCCGGCACGCCGTGACCACGAAGCCGCCAGACGTCCATCGCGTACTGCTCGGAGATGCTCATGCCCTCGACGCTGCGTCCGCTCCGGGCCGGACGCACGCGGATTGACCAGGGACGTCAATCGGCGGGGCCCCGATTGACGGACCCCGTCAATCGGGGCGGTAAGCGCTTGGCCAGGACGGCAGGATGGGGGCATGAGCGTCACCATCCACATCGCCGGGCTGCCTCATGAGCGGATCACCTTCGCGCCGTCTCCCCTGGCGGAGCTCGGCACCGCCCTGCACGCGCTGTCCGAGCCCGCCCACCACCCGGGGGTGCACGGCTGGGCGACGGCCACGAACGCCGGACTCAAGCAGGACCTCGCCGACCGGCTGTGCGAGGCGGAGTTCCTGTGGCGCACCACCTTCTCCGACGTCATGCTGGGCTTCGCCGGACTGCGGGACGCCTCCGCGCAGCCGGGCGAGACGCTCGCGGAGGACCTGGACCTCCTCGACCGGCTCGACGACGAGGAGTTCGTCTCCGCCTCGCTGGAGTTCACCTGCTCCACGCACTACGGCTCGGCCGAGCTGCGCTCCCCGCTGTCCGACCCCGCGCTGCACGAGCGTGCCGTCGAGCTGGCCGCGGCACGCGGCCCGCAGCAGCGGCAGTTCACCGAGTGGCTGCTGGCTGACCCGCCCGCCGTGCGCGCCTGGGTACGGCGCCTGTTCGAGGACTGTGACCAGGCGTTCTTCGCCGACACCTGGAACCGGGTGCGCTTCCAGCTGGCCGCCGACGCCCGGGAGAAGACCGAACTGCTGCGCCGCAGGGGCCTGGCGGCCACCGTGGAGGCGGTCTCGCCCGCGCTGTCCGTGGACGAGGCGTGCACCCGTATCGACGCGGACAAGCTCGCCAGCGCACGGGCCACGGCGGTCGACCCGGCGGTCGGTCCCGGGGTCACCTTCATCCCTTCCGTGTACCAGTGGCCGCACCTGATGGTGCTGCACCGGCACGGCTGGCGGCCCGTCGTCCACTACCCGATCGCGGCGCCCGAGCTGCCGGGACCGCTCTCGGTCGAGCAGTTCGAGCTGCGGATGGAGGCGCTGGCCCACCCGACGCGGATGCGGCTGTGCCGCAACCTCGCCCGCGCTCCGTACACCACCGGCGAGCTGGCCGACCACTACGGGCTCAGCGCGCCGGAGGTCTCCCGGCACCTGGCGGTGCTGAAGAAGGCCGGGCTGATCACCCCACGGCGGCGAGGCCGCTATGTGCAATACCAGCTCGACGTGAAGGTCGTCGCCCGGCTGGGCAGCGACTTCCTGGAGACGGTCCTGCGATGACGCGGCGTCGCTGCGCTGTGCTTTGGGGGTACGGGGTGCGCCGTCGACGGTTCGGTCCCGTCGCCGGGTGCGGGTTGTCCGTGGCCGGTCGCGCGCGCCCGGCGGAGCCGCACATGTCACAGCCCCGCGCCCCTTCGGGGCGCGCCCTCTCAGGCGCCGCCGCCCGCGCGCACCAGGCCCGTCTCGTAGGCGAGGACGACTGCCTGGACGCGGTCGCGCAGGCCTAGCTTGGCGAGTATGCGGCCCACGTGCGTCTTGACCGTCGCCTCGGACAGGACGAGATGGGCGGCGATCTCCCCGTTCGACAACCCCTGCGCGATCAGCGTGAGGACCTCCCGCTCCCTGTCGGTCAGCCGCTCCAGCTCCTTGGCGACCGGCTCGGAGGCGGTGGCGGGCAGCACGGAGGAGAAGCGGTCGATCAGCCTCCGGGTGGTGCTGGGCGCGACCACGGCGTCCCCGCTGTGCACGGCGCGGATGGCCTCCAGCAGATCGGCCGGGGGCACGTCCTTGAGCATGAAGCCGCTGGCCCCGGCCTTGAGCGCGGAGAAGGCGTACTCGTCCAGGTCGAAGGTGGTGAGGATGAGCACCTTGGGGGAGCCGGGGCCGCCCTGGCCGTCCTCGCAGATACGGCGGGTGGCCTCGACCCCGTCGACGTTCGGCATCCGCACGTCCATCAGCACCACGTCGACCGGCGTCTCACGCAGGATGGCGAGGGCCTCCGCGCCGTCGCTCGCCTCGGCCGCGACCTCCATGTCCTGCTGCGCGGTCAGCACCATCCGGAAGCCGGTGCGCAACAGTGCCTGGTCGTCGACGAGCATCACGCGGATCGTCATGCGGGGTCCCTTCTGGGGTACGGCGGGGGCGGGTCTGGGTACGGCGGGGCGGGCTGCGAAGTGCGGTCGGGGGCTGCGGGGATTATCGGCTGCCGGGGGAACTGCGGGGAGTCCGGGAGGGGCTGGCGACTGCTACGGGCCGGGCTGTGAGCGTCAGTCGGCGCCCTTGAGAGGAAGGGCGGCGTTGATGCGGAAACCACCGCCGGGGCGCGGGCCGGCCTCCAGCGCTCCCCCGACCATCCCGACGCGCTCGCGCATCCCGATCAGCCCGTGGCCGAGCCCGTCGGTGCCGCCGTCCTGGTACAGCTCCCGCTGCGCGCCCCGGCCGTCGTCCTCGGCGAGCACGGACAGCTCGTCGTCGCCGTAGCGCAGCAGTACCGAGGCCCCCACGTCGGGGCCGCCGTGCTTGCGGGTGTTGGTGAGCGCCTCCTGGACGATGCGGTACGCCGTCAGCTCGACGCTGCTGGGCAGCGAGCGCGGAGTGCCCTCGATCCGGAAATTCACGGTGAGGCCCGCACCGCGCACCTGCTCGACCAGGTCGGCGACCTGCTCGACGCCCGGCTGCGGGACGTACTCCCCGCCGTCCCGCTTGCCCCCGTCGCCGGTGCGCAGCACGCCCAGCAGGCGGCGCATCTCGGCGAGGGCCTGGCGGCCGGTGCCCGAGATCGTCTCCAGGGCCATGCGGGCCTGGTCGGGTGCGGTGTCGAGCACATAGGCGGCGCCGTCGGCCTGGACGACCATCACGGACACGTTGTGCGCCACCACGTCGTGCAGCTCCCTGGCGATGCGGGCGCGCTCGGCGGCGACGGCGACCTTGGCCTGTGCCTCGCGCTCCTTCTCCAGGCGGGTGGCGCGCTCTTCGAGCTGGGAGTAGTAGGCGCGGCGGGTGCGCAGCGAGTCTCCCAGCACCCAGGCCAGCACGAAGGCCAGCGTCATGAAGAGGGTGCCGAAGACCTGGCCGGTCACTTCCACGTGCTCGTTGGGCCAGCGCGCCGTGTCGATGGCGGGGGCCAGCAGGGAGCCGGCCAGCGCGAAGCGCGAGGCCCAGCGGGTGTGGCGGGAGGCGACGGTGAAGATGATGACCAGGAAGGCCAGGTTCCCCGGGAACGGCTCGACGTCGGTGATCACCTGGGCGAGTCCGGCGCCGGTGGCCAGCAGCAGCATCTTCTCCGGAGCCCGCCGCCGCAGCGCCACCACGACGCACATCGTCAACGCGATGGGGATGGAGGCGATCTGCTCCTTGGGGCCGTAGGGCAGCCCCGAGGTCTCGTCGGGCGCGCTGATGCTGGCGATGATCCACACCGACGACAGCAACAGCAGGAACACAGCCCAGAGGCTGTCCACCCACGTAGGGTGCCTGCGGATGAAGTCGTAGAGCCGGTTCACGTAACCCAGCGTATGCAGGCCGAGTACGTGCAGAGGTCAACCGGACGGCCGATCCGTAAGCCCCGCGCATACTCCGCAAGGTGGAGGAGCGGGGTCCGCACGTACGGTGAAGCCCATGATCCCCGAGCTGCCGGGATGGCGTACGGCCACCGAAAGCGCCCTCTACGGGCCCCGTGGCTTCTACACGCACCAGGCCCCCGCCGCGCATTTCCGCACCTCCGTGCATGCCTCGCCGCTGTTCGCGCAGGCCGTCGCCGCCCTCCTGCTGAGGGTGGACAAGACCCTGGGGAAGCCCGCACGGCTGGACCTGACCGACGTGGGCGCCGGCCGGGGCGAGCTGCTGACCGGAGTACTGGCCGCGCTGCGGGCCCCCCACGGACCGGCGGGCGGCGAGGCGGGCGCCGACGCGGCGGCGCGGCTGCGTCCGGTGGCCGTCGAACGCGGTCCCCGGCCCCCGCGGCTGGACGCCGGGATCGAGTGGCGGCCCGAGCCGCCGCGGCCCGGCACGCTGACCGGGCTGCTGTTCGCCAACGAGTGGCTGGACAACGTGCCCGTGGACGTCGCCGAGAACGACGCCGAGGGCCTCGCGCGGCTCGTACTGGTCGACGGGGCGGGGCGGGAGCGGCTGGGGCCCGAGGTGACGGGCGCGGACGCGGAGTGGCTGGCGCGCTGGTGGCCGCCCGCCGGCGCGGGTCCGGGTGCCCGCGCGGAGATCGGGCACCCGCGCGACGCGGCCTGGGCCGCCGCCGTCGGAGCGCTCGATGCCGGAGCGGCCGTCGCCGTCGACTACGGGCACACCCTCGATACCCGGCCACCCTTCGGGACGCTCACCGGATTCCGCGACGGCCAGGAGACCGCGCCCGTGCCGGACGGCTCGTGCGACCTCACCTCGCATGTGGCCCTGGACGCGGTCGCCGCCGCCTGTCCGGGCGAGCCCACGCTGCTGACGCAGCGCGCCGCGCTGCGGAGCCTGGGCCTGGACGGACGCCGCCCCGCGCTGTCCCTGGCGAGCGAGGACCCGGCGGCGTACGTACGGGCGCTCAGCGCGGCGGGCGAAGCCGCCGAACTGCTGGACCCCGCCGGACTGGGCGGCTTCAGCTGGCTGGTGTGCGAGCGGGGGTGCGCGACGGGGCTGGGGTGAGGGTGCCTGGGGGCAGGCTTCTACGCCCTCCATCCGGTCGCCCGGCTGAACGCGCTGGGCTTCACCCTTCATCCGGTCGGCCGGCTGAACACACCGGGATTCGCCTTCATCCGGTCGGCCCGTTTCCCGGCCCTCCGCGCGGATGCCCGTGGGGCGTCGCGCTCTTATGCTCGCGGGAGGGCGTGGAGCGCCGTGCGGCCGGTCGCGGCCCGGCCGTCCGCCGACCTGATGAGGAGGCCGGGCATATGGCACGCGAGTGCGATGTCGTCGTCGTGGGGATGGGCCCCGGGGGCGAGGAGGTGGCCGGGAGGCTGGCCGAGGCGGGGCTGGACGTGGTCGGCGTCGAGGCGGAGCTGCTCGGCGGCGAGTGCCCGTACTGGGCGTGCGTGCCCAGCAAGATGATCGTGCGGGCCGGAAACCTGCTGGCCGAGGGGCGGCGGATCCCCGGCATGGCGGGCAAGTCCACCGTGGAGCCCGACTGGTCCCCCGTCGCCGCCCGGATCCGGGACGAGGCGACGACGGACTGGGACGACGCGGGCGCCGTCGAACGGTTCACCGGCAAGGGCGGCCATTTCGTGCGCGGGCGCGGGACGTTCACCGGCCCCGGGCAGGTCGAGGCGGGCGGCGAGACCTTCACCGCGCGGCGGGGCGTGGTCGTCTCCACCGGCAGCAGCCCGTCGGCACCGCCGGTCGACGGGCTGGACCAGGTGCCGTACTGGACCAACCGCGAGGCCGTCTCCGCCAAGGAGACCCCCGCCTCGCTGCTGGTGCTCGGCGGCGGCGCGGTAGGCGTCGAACTCGCCCAGGCGTACGCCCGGTTCGGCACGCGCGTGACGATCGTCGAGGCATCCGAGCGCGTGCTGTCGATCGAGGAGCCGGAGAGCGGGGAGATGCTCACGCGGCTCCTCATCGAAGAGGGTCTGGAGGTGCGGACGAAGTCCCGCGCCGCCTCCGCACACCATGAGAACGGCGAGTTCACCCTCACGCTGGAGGACGGCGAGCGGCTGCGCGCCGAGAAGCTGCTCGTGGCGACCGGTCGCAGGCCCCGGCTGGCCTCCCTCGGGCTGGAGACCCTGGGCCTGGACCCGACGGCCCGTGCCCTGGAGGTGGACGCGCACATGCGCGCGGCGCCGGGGGTGTGGGCGGTGGGGGACGTGACGGCCAAGGGCGCCTTCACCCACGTCGCGATGTACCAGGCGGACGTCGCCGTGCGCTCCATCCTGGGCGAGGACGGGCCGGGCGCCGACTACCGCGCCGTTCCCCATGTGACCTTCACCGAGCCGGAGATCGGCTCGGTGGGCCTGACCGAGCGGGCGGCGCGCGAGCAGGGCCTGACCGTGCGCACCGGGCTGTCCCGTACGCCTTCCAGCACCCGAGGCTGGATCCACAAGGCGGGGAACGACGGGCTGATCAAGCTGGTCGAGGACGCGGAACGGGGCGTCCTGGTCGGCGCGACGGCGGCGGGGCCCATGGGCGGCGAGGTGCTGTACGGGCTCGCCGTGGCGGTGCGCGCCGCCGTTCCCGTGGCGACCCTGCGCGACATGATCTACGCCTACCCGACCTTCCACCGCGCCGTGCTCGACGCCCTCGCCGACCTCGGACAGCGCTGAGCGCTGAGCGCTCCGCCGGCTGGACGGTCCGGACGCGGTACGCCGTCTGCGGGAGCTCCCCCTAGCTCTTCGAGCAGGGAGGTACCCCCAGGCTTGTCGCGCGGTTCCCCGCGCCCCTTCGGGGCGCTCCCGCTACGCCCCGCCGGGACCGGGACTGTCCGCCGGGGTCTCCGGGAGCGCCGGGAGCCGCACAGGCAGCCCCGCCGCGCGCCACGCCTGGAAGCCGCCGTCGAGGTCCGTGGCCCGGTGCAGGCCCAGGGAGCGCAGCGAGCGGGCCGCCAGGCTGGAGGCGTAGCCCTCGTTGCACACCACGACGACCGGCAGCCCGAGGCCCGTCGCCTCGGGCGCCCGGTGCGGGCACGAGGGGTCGAGCCGCCACTCCAGCTCGTTGCGCTCGACGATCAGCGCGCCGGGAATGGTGCCGTCCCTCTCGCGCAGCGCGGCGTAGCGGATGTCGACCAGCAGGGCGCCGGAGCGCTGGGCCTCGGCTGTCTGCTCGGGGTCCAGCCGCTCCAGCCCCGCGCGGGCCTCTTCCAGCAGCGCGTCGACCCGGCTGGTCCCAGCGCTCTGATGCTGGCCCCTGCCCCGCTCCTGGCCCCGGTCCTCCGTCACTCCCACTCCCCGGGACGCTCGACCTCTTCGAGCCGCAGCAGCGCGCCCGTCCGGCTGTAGCGGCGCATCAGCGGCAGCGGCGGGTAGTAGGCGTGCACCGAAACGGCGTGCTCATCCGGTGCGACGTTGAGGACCTCGTGCACATGGTGCGGCCCGAAGGCCCGGCCCCGTCCCTTGCCCAGGCGCCGCTCGCGGTCGACACCGTCGGCCAGCTCCAGCGTCTTCCACCCCTCGGTGGGCAGCCGCGCTGCCAGCGAGTGCTCGGTCAGCTCGCCGCCCGCCGTGGTGAAGGCGCCCCGGGAGCCGCCATGGTCGTGCCAGCCGGTGCCGGTGCCCGGCGGCCAGCCGATGAGCCACGCCTCGCTGCCGCCCGGCCCGTTGAGCCGCATCCAGGTGCGGCCCTCCGGATCGAGAGGCAGGGACGCGACGAGGGCCTCGTCGGCGGCGATACGGCGTACGAAATCGAACAGCTCGGCCTCTGAGGGACCCTGCCCCTGCGAGGGGGCTTCGGAGGGGTCGGAAGCGAGCGCGGGAGCAGACGCCGCGGAGGGACTCGCTGAAGGTGCGGGTGACACTGAAGACACTGCCTGCCGTCCTGAGAACGTGATCGTGGACGCGCGCCGGTGTGTGGAAGGCCGGGGGCCCGGCCGGCTGCGCGCGAACCCCGCGCCGAGCGCGTGGGTTCAGGGGAAAGAAGCGATCAACGGGACGGCAGACACACACAGCCCGCATAGCGGAGCAGGTCCAGGTGGACCCTCCGCCAGAAGTGGCCGTGTGTACTGGTCATCCGTGGAGTGCAGCACAGATCGCCGAACAGTGTCAACGCCTCCCTGCCCCTCCGCGGCCGGTCCTCAGCCGGTTTCGATCAGCTCCTCAGCTGCTCTCGATCGTCTCCAGCTCCACGTCCCCGCGTGCCACTTCCCGCTCGTCCGCGTCCACCGAGCGCCGCAGTGCCTCGTGCAGCCGGGCCGGAGTGAGGACGCCGACGAATCTGTCGCCCTCGTCCAGGACGGCGATCCACCCGGCGTCGTGCTGGAGCATCGTGCTGAACGCCTGCTTGAGCGAGGACCCCAGCGGAAGCCAGGCCTCCATGCGCCGCGCGTGGTCGCCGACGGTGCCGGAGCCGTCTGTGATCGCGCCGGCCGAGACCCAGCCGTGCAGCTCGTCCGCGTCATCCAGCACCACGGCCCAGCGGGCGTCGCTCGTCGCCATGCGCTCGGCGGCCTTGTCCAGCCGGTCGCTCAGGTGCACGGTCGGCGGCTCCACCAGGTCGCCCGGCTCGATCGGGGTGACGGACAGCCGCTTGAGGCCCCGGTCGGAGCCGACGAAGTCCGCCACGTACGAGGAGGCGGGCGCGCCCAGCACCTTCGCGGGCGGGCCGTACTGCTCGATGCGGCCCTCGCCGTAGACCGCGATGCGGTCGCCGAGGCGTACCGCTTCCTCTATGTCGTGCGTGACGAAGAGCACGGTCTTGTGCAGCCTCGACTGGAGGCGCAGGAACTCGTTTTGAAGGTGCTCGCGCACCACCGGGTCGACCGCGCCGAAGGGCTCGTCCATCAGCAGCACCGGAGGGTCGGCCGCCAGGGCGCGCGCGACGCCGACGCGCTGCCGCTGGCCGCCGCTGAGCTGGTCGGGGTAGCGGTCGCCGAACACGGAGGGGTCCAGCCCGACCAGGTCGAGCAGCTCGCGGGCCCGCTCCCGGCGCCGCGCCTTCGGCCAGCCCAGCAGGTGCGGGACGGTCGCGGTGTTGTCGAGGACGGAGCGGTGCGGGAACAGGCCGGTCTGCTGGATGACGTAGCCCATCCGGCGGCGCAGCTCGACCGGCTCCGTGCCGGCGATGTCCTTGCCCTCGACGAGAATCCGGCCCTCGGTCGGCTCGGTGAGCCGGTTGACCATCTTCATGGTCGTCGTCTTGCCGCAGCCCGACGGGCCGACGAGCGTGACCAGCTCCCCCTCGGCCACCTCGAAGGAGAGTCCCTCGACCGCGATGGTCCCGTCGGGGTAGCGCTTGGTCACGTTCTCGAAGCGAATCATGTCCCCATCCTCATACTCCGGGCCGCTCTCGCCGTACCGAATGCAGAACTCTCGTCGTACGGAATACAGAAACAACAGAAACACAGCACACCGACAATCCTTTGCGCCGAGGATGAACAGTGTGTTGCCAAGGCACGGCATTGCGGACCGATTGTCAGTGCGCCGGGATAGGGTCGCCCGGACCTGATCGAGGACCCGCGCTAGGGAGGTGACCGGCGTGAGCAGCACTGCGGCGGGCGGCCCGGGAGGCTGCCTCGCGGCGAACGACTGGCTGTGCGGTGAGTATCTCCGAACCCGTCAGAGCGAGTTGGTCGACGCCACCGTCGAGCACATCTGGATCACGGCGTCCTCGGTGGTGATCGCACTGCTGATCGCGCTGCCGCTGGCCGTCGCGGCGCGGCGCTGGCGCGCGGCCAGGGGCCCCGCGCTGGGGGTGACGACGGTGCTCTACACCATTCCGTCGCTGGCGATGTTCGCGCTGCTGCTGCCGTTCTTCGGCCTGTCCGCCGCCGTGGTGGTGACGGGCCTGGTGCTGTATTCGCTGACGGTGCTGGTGCGCAACATCCTGGCGGGCCTGGACTCGGTGCCGAGCGAGGCCACGGAGGCGGCCCGCGGGATGGGGTACGGGCCCAGCAGGCTCCTGTTCGAGGTGGAGCTGCCGCTGGCCCTGCCCGCACTGCTGGCGGGCGTACGCATCGCGACGGTGACGGCCGTCTCGCTGACCACGGTCGGCGCCATCGTGGGCTACGGCGGCCTGGGGAACCTCATCTACGACGGGATGGAGAGCTTCTTCAAGGCGCAGGTGCTGACCGCTTCCGCCATCTGTGTGGTGCTGGCGATCATCGCCGACCTGCTGCTCCTGTGGCTCCAGCGGGCCCTCACCCCCTGGACCCGCGCCGTCAAGCGCGAGCGGCCCGGGCGCCGCGGTCCGGCCGGGCGCGGGACGAAGGGCCCGAGCGACGGTCCGGGCGACAGCGGGAGCGGGGCCGGGAGCGGTACGGACGACGGCGCGGCGGGCGACGGCGGCGCCGGCCGGGGCGGGCCCCTCGGGCTCGCCGGAAAGACGACGGGGTGAGCGGCGATGAACATCGTGGGCGAGGTCTGGACGTGGCTGACGACGGGTTCGCACTGGAGCGGTGACGGCGGCGTGCTCCAGCGCCTGGGCGAGCACGTCTATCTGACCGCCGTCTGCCTGCTGATCTCCTGCGCCCTGGCGCTGCCGGTGGCGCTGTGGCTGGGGCATGTGGGCCGGGGCGGAGCGCTGGCCGTCAACATCTCCAACGCGGGCCGCGCGGTGCCCACTTTCGCGGTGCTGGTGTTGCTGACCATGAGCCCGCTGGGCAAGCAGGGCGACTGGGCGACGATCGTGGCGCTGGTGCTGTTCGCGCTGCCGCCGCTGCTGACGAACGCGTACACCGGGATCCGCGGGGCCGATCCACAGGTTGTCGAGGCAGCCAGAGGCATGGGCATGACAGGCTGGCAGCTGATGCGCCAGGTCGAAGTGCCCCTCGCCCTCCCGCTCATCATGACGGGGATCCAGACCGCCGCCGTGCAGCTCGTCGCCACGGCGACGCTCGCCGCGCTGCCCGGAGGCGGCGGCCTCGGCCGTCTGATCACGGCCGGGTTCGGCAACTACGACACCCCCCAAGTGGTGGCCGGCGCCCTGCTCGTCGCCGTGCTGGCCCTGCTGGTGGAGCGGGCGCTGACGCTGGCCGAACGGCTCCTGGACCCGATGCGCAAGCGCCGCGGCTCCCGCCCGGCCCTCGCCACGGCCACCCCCGGCGGCGACGGTGACGACGGCACGGACGGCGGAAGCACCGGGTCCGGCGAGCAGCCACCGCCCGAGAAGACGACACCCGCGGCCTCCACGGCCTGACACATCCCGCCGGAACGCCCCACCCGCATGACCACTTGGACGGCACCGGGGCGCCCCACCCGAGACGCCCCACGACGAAACGGACGAATGATGGCCCCGATGCACAAGTCCCCGCGCCCGGTCCGCCCCGGCGCCCCCGTGCGCACGCTCGCCCTGACCGGCGCCGTCGCCGCGCTGGCGGTCTCGCTCACCGCCTGTGCTGGTGACGGGCTGGAGAAGGAGGGCGGCGGAGGCGGCGGCAAGGGCAGCCTCGTGGTGGGCTCGGCCGGCTTCACCGAGTCCCAGATCGTCTCCGAGCTGTACGCCGGGGTGCTCTCCAAGGCGGGCTACAGCACCTCCGTGAAGAAGGTCAAGAACCGCGAGCTGTACGCGCCCGAGCTGGAGAAGGGCCGCATCGACGTCGTGCCCGAGTACGCCGCGACGATGGCCGAGTTCCTCAACGCCAAGGAGAACGGCCCCAAGGCGAAGCCGGTCGCCTCCAGCGACTCGGACAAGACCGTCGAGGCACTGCGCAAGCTGGCCGAGCCGCGCGGCCTGAAGATCCTGGAGGCGGGCGACGCCGTCGACCAGAACGCCTTCGCCGTCTCCAAGGACTACGCCAAGAAGCACAAGCTCAAGACGCTCTCCGACCTGGGTGAATCCAAGCAGAGCGTCACGGTCGCCGCGGGCGACGAGTGCGAGACCAGGCCGTTTTGCCAGCCCGGCCTGGAGAAGAAGTACGGCATCGACGTCAAGGGCATCGACCCCAAGGGCGTGGGCACCACCCAGTCCAAGCAGGCCGTCAAGGACGGCAAGGACCAACTGGTGCTGACGACCACCACGGACGCCACCCTCGGCCAGTTCGGCCTGGTGCTGCTGAAGGACGACAAGAAGCTCCAGAACGCCGACAACGTCCTCCCGGTCGTCAACGCCAAGGACGCCGGCGGCAAGAAGGTCGCGGGGGCGCTCGACAAGCTGACCCGCACCCTGACGACCAAGGACCTCACCGACCTCAACCGCAAGGTGGACCGGGACCGCCAGAAGCCCAAGGACGTGGCGCAGGAGTACCTCAAGAGCAAGGGCCTGGTATGACGGTGACGGAGCCACAGGACCGGCGGAGCGCGGCGCAACGGTCGGCGGCGTGAAGGTCCGCACGGAAATGTGAGGGCCTGACGAAGTGGTTCTTCCGGTGTCGTCCGCCCAGGGGCACACGGTAAATTCCCAGCCATGCCCCGTGGACGTCATCGCCATTCCCCGCCGCTGCACCGGCTCCTCGCACCCGCGACCGTCGCAGCGGTCTCGTTGGCCTGCGCCGGTGGCGCCTGGCTGATCGGCGAGCGCGGCATAAGCGACATCGAGACCGTGGCGCTCCGCGCGCTCGCCGCCGGCGCGGCGCTGGCCGCCGTCACCGGCGCCGTCCTGCTGCGCCGGTGGGATTACGAGGCCGGCCGCCGCGTCGGCGACCTCAAGGCGCAGCAGGCCAGCACCGCCTGGCGGACCGAGGAGAAGCAGGCCGAGCTGGAGGGCGAGGCCGAGGAGCAGCGCGAGATCCGCGCCAAGCTGGACACCAAGCTCCGCGCCAAGCGCGCCGAGCTGGCCCGGCTGCGCACCGAGCACGCCGCCCTGCTGCGCCGCTACGCCCACGCGGAGACGGAGCGGGCCAGCGCGCTGGAGGGCCGCAGGCAGCTGGAGATCGAGGCGGCCCAGCCCACCAAGGCGCTGACCGCCGCCGCGACCGACCACCGCCACAGCTCGGGCGCCCCCACCCCGCTGACCTACCTCCAGGCCGACGAGGCGCTCAACGGCCTCGTCCGCAACGCCGCCCGGCAGCGCGAGGCCGACGAGCGGCGCGAGCGCGAGGAGCGGATCGAGCGGGAGAAGCGGGAGGCCGAGCACAGGGCCCGCACCAGCGCGGCGGCTGCCGTACCGCCCCAGCCCGAGGCCAAGCCCAAGCCCGCACCCGAGAAGGACGGCGGGGACGGCGGGGACGAGAAGGACCGGGCCGGGCAGTCCGCCGATCCGGACGGCAGCTCTCCGGACACCGGCGGCTTCGACTTCTTCGGCAGCAAGAGCGGCGCGGCCTCCTCGTCCTGAACGCGCCGCTCACAGGGCTCGACGGGTGGGCCCCGGGCCCACCGCGCCCGCGAAGCGGCCTACTTGTCGACGTCACCGACCACGAAGAAGAACGAGCCCAGGATCGCCACCATGTCCGCGACCAGCGTGCCGGGCAGCAGTTGGGAGAGCGCCTGGATGTTGTTGAACGACGCCGAGCGCAGCTTGAGCCGGTAGGGCGTCTTCTCGCCCTTGGAGACCAGGTAGTAGCCGTTGAGCCCGAGCGGGTTCTCCGTCCAGGCGTAGGTGGCGCCCTCCGGGGCCTTCAGGACCTTCGGCAGCCGCTGGTTGACGGGGCCCGGCGGCAGCTCGGCCAGCCGGTCGAGGCAGGCGTCGGCCAGGTCGAGGGAGTTGTGCACCTGGTCGAGCAGCACCTCGAAGCGCGCCAGACAGTCGCCCTCCTGGCGCGTGATCACCTTCAGGGTGTCCTGGAGCTGCCCGTAGGCCAGGTACGGCTCGTCGCGTCGCAGGTCGAAGTCGACGCCGGAGGCTCGCGCGAGGGGCCCGCTGACGCCGTAGGCGTGCACCAGTTCGGGGCTGAGCACACCGACGCCGCGCGTCCTGGCCCGGAAGATCTCGTTGCCGAGCACCAGCTTGTCGAAAGAGTCCATCCGGCCGCGCACCGCGTCCACAGCGCGCCGGGCCCGGTCGCGCCACCCGGCGGGCAGGTCGTCCTTGAGGCCGCCGACGCGGTTGAACATGTAGTGCATCCGACCGCCGGAGACCTCCTCCATCACGTTCTGGAGCTCCTCGCGCTCCCGGAAGGAGTAGAAGACCGGCGTGATACCGCCCAGCTCCAGCGGATAGGAACCCAGGAACATCAGGTGGTTGAGCACCCGGTTCAGCTCGGCCAGCAGCGTGCGCGTCCACACCGCGCGCTCCGGCACCTCCATGCCGAGCATCCGCTCGACGCCGAGGACCACGCCCAGCTCGTTGGAGAACGCCGACAGCCAGTCGTGACGGTTGGCCAGCACGATGATCTGGCGGTAGTCGCGCGCCTCGAAGAGCTTCTCCGCTCCCCGGTGCATGTAGCCGACGACCGGCTCCGCCGCCTCGATCCGCTCGCCGTCCAGGACCAGCCGCAGCCGCAGCACGCCGTGCGTGGACGGGTGCTGCGGGCCGATGTTGAGCACCATGTCGGTGCTCTCCGCCGCACCGCCGATACCGACCGTCGTGGCGGAGGTCTCCGTCTGAGTCATGAAACTCAGTCTGTCAGCTTCCTTCTTCAGGTGGACCAGGTCCCTTGCGGGCGCTCTTAGGCTGAACCTATGACCAGGGGAACACCTCCCGATGCCCGCAGCGGCCAGAACGACGGCACGGACGGCATCCCTGACGACAACCCGGACGAGGTCCCGGAGGGGGCCCCGGACGACGGGAGCGCCGAGAGCCGGCCGGGCACCGAGAGCCGGCCGGGCACCGAGAGCTGGCGGGGCGTCGAGAGAGCGCTGCTGCCCATGCGCAGGCTCGTACTGCTGTGCTGGCTGCTGCCCTCGGCGCTCGCGCTCGGTGTGGTGCCGGCGCTCTTTGTGGAGCCGGTGTGGGCGCTGTTCGCACTGGTCCCGCTCGCCCTGGCGGCCTGGAGCTGGGGAGCGCTGGGCCGTAACTGGCACTCGTGGCGGTACGCGGAGCGCGCCGATGACCTGCTCATCTCGCGCGGTGTGCTGCGGCGCGAGGTGACGGTGGTGCCCTACGGACGGATGCAGCTCGTCGAGGTCACCTCGGGACCGATGGAGCGGCGCTACGGTCTGGCCACGCTCCAGCTGCACACCGCCGCCGCCACCACGGACGCCTCCATCCCGGGCCTGTCCCCGGCCGAGGCCGAGCGCCTCCGCGACCGGCTGACCGAGCTGGGCGAGGCCCGTTCGGCGGGGCTGTGAGGCCCGACCGGGGTGCCGGGATCCCGGCACCCGGCAAGGCAGAGGCAGAGGCCAAGACCGAGACCGAGGCCAGGACCAAGGCCGACGCCAGGACCGGGCTGGAGACAGAAGCCGGGACAACGGCCGGAGCAGAGGCCGGGAAAGGGAAAGAGCCGAACCCCACCGGCCCGCGCTTCCTGCCCCGCCGCCCCGAGGGCAACAGGCTGCACCCCATCACGCCCTGGCGCCGCGCCTGGGCGCCGCTCGCCGCGCTGCTCGCCTTCGCCGGGCACGACTTCGAGCGCGCCCGCGAGTGGTCCGAGCACCTGACCGCCGGGTGGGTGGCGCTGGGGCTGGCCGTGCTGCTGCCGCTGGCCGCCGCCTACGGCTTCCTCTCCTGGTGGTGCACCAGCTATCTGGTCACCGACACCGAACTGCGCATCCACACCGGGCTGCTCTTCCGCCGCGCCGCCCACATCCGGCTCGACCGCATCCAGGCCGTGGACATCTCCCGTCCGCTGCTCGCCCGGGTCGTGGGCGTCGCCAAGCTGAAGCTGGACGTCGTGGGCACCGAGTCCAAGGACGAGCTGGCCTTCCTCGGCGAGAAGGACGCCGTCGCCCTGCGCGCCGAACTCCTCGCCCGCGCCGCCGGCATCGCGCCCGAGGCCGCACCCGAGGCGGGCGAGGCACCCTCGCGCGCCCTGCTGCGCCTCCGGCCGCGCACCCTGATCGTCAGCGTGCTGATGACGGGCAGGATGTGGGCCCTGCTGGCCGCGCTCCTCATCGTCCCGGTGGGCGTCTACTTCGGCGCCGACAGCGTGTGGCCCGCGCTGGCCTCGCTGATCCCGCTCGCCGGCGGCTTCTGGACCACCGGCGCGGGGCGCGTGGTGCGCGAGTGGGACTGGACGGTCGCCGAGTCCCCCGACGGCCTCCGCCTCGACTCCGGGCTCCTGGACCGGCAGCACGCCACCGTGCCGCCCGGCCGGGTCCAGGCCGTGCGCATCGTCGAGCCGCTGCTGTGGCGGCGGCGGGGCTGGGTGCGGGTCGAGCTGCGGATCGCCGGCGCGGGCAAGGACGAGAAACACGGCGGCCTGCTCCTGCCCGTGGCCGGGTGGGACGAGGCCGCCGCCGTGCTCCCCCGGGTGCTGCCCGGCGTCGGCCTGGACGAGGCCGTCGCCTCCGCCGTGCACGCGCCGCGCCGCGCGCGCTGGTGCGCTCCCGTGGTGCGCCGGGGGTACGCGCACGGGGTGACGCCGAGCGTCTTCGTCACCCGCGAGGGGCTCTTGAAGCGCAGCACCACGCTGGTGCCGCACGCCAAGGTGCAGAGCGTACGGCTGACCCAGGGCCCCTGGGAGCGGCGGCGCGGCCTGGCCGACGTGTACGTCGACCACGGCGCGAACGAGGAGGTGTGCGCCCGGCTGCGCGACGCGGACGAGGCGCACGCCCTGGTACACGCCCAGGCGGAGCGCTCCCGTACGGGCCGCCGCACCGCCCGCCCCGACCGCTGGCTGACGTGACGCACCGGCTGACCCGATGGCGCGCGCGTGTCCGCGTCGGCTGACCCGACGGCGCGCGGGCCCGAGCCGGGCACGCCCCCGACCGCCCCTTTCGCCTGGTACCCCTACCCTGGGCGCATGAGTGCGAGGACGCGTGGCCGAGTGGACGGGCTCCCCGAGTGGGACCGTTGCGCCGTGATGGGTGTGGTGAACGTGACACCCGACTCGTTCTCGGACGGGGGGCGCTGGTTCGACACCGAGGGCGCGGTCAAGCACGGGCTCGACCTGGTGGCGCAGGGTGCCGACCTGGTCGATGTGGGTGGCGAGTCCACCCGCCCGGGAGCCGCCCGGGTGAGCGAGGCGGAGGAACTGCGCCGCGTCCTGCCCGTCGTCCGTGGCCTGGCCGAGGAGGGCGCCGTCGTCAGCGTCGACACCATGCGTGCCTCGGTCGCCGAGCGTGCCGTGGCCGCCGGCGCCGTGCTGGTCAACGATGTGAGCGGTGGCCTCGCCGACCCAGAGATGATCCCGGCCGTCGCGGAAGCGGGCGTTCCGTTCGTGGTGATGCACTGGCGCGGCCAGAGCATCGACATGAACAACCGCGCCGTCTACACCGATGTCGTCGGCGAGGTGATCGCCGAACTGAGGGACGCCGTGGACCGCGCCGTCGAGGGCGGCATCGCACCGGCGAGGATCGTGGTCGACCCGGGCCTGGGCTTCGCCAAGCGCGCCGAGCACGACCTGGCGCTCGTAGCAGCCCTCGCCCGCCTGCGCACCGAGCTGTCCCACCCGCTGCTGGTCGCCGCCTCCAGGAAGCGGTTCCTGGGCCGTGTGCTGGCCGACGAGCACGGCACCACTCCTCCCCCCGCACGCGAGCGCGACGCGGCGACAGCGGCCGTCTCAGCCCTCTCGGCGCGCGAGGGCGCCTGGGCCGTACGCGTCCACGAGGTACGGGCCAGCGCCGACGCCGTCCGGGTGGCCCACGCCATCGAAACGGCGGCCCCCTCCCCCGGCTCCCCGGCCTCCGGCACCCAGGCTCCCGGCTCCCCCGGCTCCCGGACCCCCCGCACCGAAGACCCCGGCACCAAGGACACAGAGGCACCCAGGTGAGCAGCGCCCGTACGGACATCGAGGCGGTCGAGGCCGCCAACACCGCGCTGTACGAGGCGGTCGAGCAGGGCGACCTGGAGGCGCTCTCCCAGCTGTGGCTGGAGGAGGGCGAGGCCGGAGAGGGCGCCGGGGCCGACGGCGCCGAGGGCAACGGCGGCGTCAGCGTCGTCCACCCGGGCTGGCCGGTGCTCACCGGCCGTGGCGAGGTGCTGCGCTCGTACGCGCTGATCATGGCGAACACCGAGTACGTCCAGTTCTTCCTCACCGACACGGAGATCTCCGTCCTGGGCGACACCGCGCTGGTGAGCTGCACGGAGAACATCCTCAGCGGCGGCCCGGCCGAGGAGGACGGCTCCGCGGGCCCGCTGGTGGGCGGCCTCGTCGTGGCCACGAACGTCTTCCGCCGCACCGGCGAGGACGAGTGGAAGCTGTGGTCGCACCACGGCTCGCCCGTACTGGTGGAACGGGACGAGGACGACGACGAGGACGGCGAGGACGAAACCGACCTCGGCCAGGGCGACATCGACATCTAAGGCGCCAGGGACATAACCGTCACCTGAGACATCCCGCACCGCTCCAGCGCGACAACCTCACTCGTTGGTGGCATGTGGCGCGGAATGCGCGAGTGGCGGCCGGTGCTGTGGGGTATGCGGCGGCGCGAGCCGCCGAACGGCGGACCCGGACAGGCCCTTCCAGGGCTGTCCGTGCTCCTGCCGGGCGACGGAAGGGTTCCCTCGCGGGCCCCTCGGCCGAAAGGCCGTGTGCTCGCAGGTAGATTCGATTCGGTGGCGCGACCAGCGGCGCCGTGTCCGTACGACCGACGGGAGTGACGCATATGGACCGCGTCGCACTGCGCGGCCTCAAGGCGCGTGGGCATCACGGGGTGTTCGCCAGGGAACGCGAAGAGGGACAGACCTTCGTCGTCGACCTGGACATGGGCCTCGACACCCGTCCGGCGGCCGACGGCGACGATCTGGCCAAGACCGTGCACTACGGCATCGTGGCGGAGGAGACCGTCGCGGTCGTCGAGGGCGAGCCGGTCGACCTGATCGAGACGCTCGCCCAGCGGATCGCGGACAGCTGTCTGCGGCACGAGGCCGTACGAGAGGTCGAGGTGGTCGTCCACAAGCCCGACGCCCCGATCACCGTGCCCTTCGAAGACGTGACCATCACTATCAAGCGGAGCCGCGCATGACGCCGAACAGTGACCCGACCGTACAGCCGGTGCCCGCCTCGGTGGTGCAGCAGGTGGATGCGGCGGACGCGACCCTGCACAACCCCAAGCGCGCCGTCATCTCCCTCGGCAGCAACCTCGGGAACCGGCTGGAATCCCTCCAGAGCGCGATCGACGCCCTCGCCGACACCCCGGGGCTGAGGGTCAAGGCCGTCTCGCCGGTCTACGAGACCGAGCCGTGGGGGGTGGATCCGGACAGCCAGCCCAGCTATTTCAACGCGGTCGTGGTCGTCAAGACGACCCTGCCCCCCGGCTCGCTCCTGGAGCGCGGCCACGCCATCGAGGAGGCGCTGGAACGCGTCAGGGACGAGCGCTGGGGCCCCCGCCCCATCGACGTGGACATCGTCGCCTACCAGGGCGTCGTCTCGGACGACCCGAAGCTCACCCTCCCCCACCCGCGGGCCCACGAGCGGGCCTTCGTCCTGGTGCCCTGGCGCGATGTGGACCCGGCCGCCGAGGTGCCGGGGCACGGCCCCGTCGACCAGCTGCTCGCCTCGCTCGGCACGGAGGGCGTCGCCGCGCGCCCGGACCTGGAACTCAGCCTGCCCGCGTAAGCGTTGGGTGCCCCGTGCCGCTTTTTTCCGGGGGCTGCCCCGGACCACCGCCCCCGCGAGGTGAAGCTCTGTGAAAGAACTCCGTATCCGCACCCTGGCGGCCCTC
Source organism: Streptomyces sp. NBC_01775 (assembly GCF_035917675.1). NCBI lineage: Bacteria > Bacillati > Actinomycetota > Actinomycetes > Kitasatosporales > Streptomycetaceae > Streptomyces > Streptomyces sp. NBC_01775. Next base: position 4,165,739 of record NZ_CP109104.1, read on the forward strand.
TTCGTGGTCGCCGGGGTGCTCTCGTGGGGCGGAGCGAGACTCTGGGACTCGCTCGGCACCCTGCCGAGCGTCCCGGTCGCGGCCCCGATCGTGCTGGGCGCGATCGCCGCGGTGCTCCTGGCCACGGCGCTGTCGCTGCGCTCCCGCCTGAAGGCGCAGCGGGAGCGGGCGCCGGGCGCTAAGGGGGTCGACCCCATGATGGCGGCCCGCGCCCTCCTGTTCGGCCAGGCCAGCGCCCTGGTGGCCGCCCTGGTCTCGGGCATGTACGGCGGTACGGGCGTGTTCCTGCTGATCGAACGCTCCGACGTCCCCGCCAGAAGCGACCAGGCGCTCTACGCCGGCCTCGCTGTGGCGGCGGGTATCGCCGTCATAGCGGCTGCGGTCTTCCTGGAGCGCGTATGCCGCCTGCCCGACGACGAGGACGACGACGCCCCTCCGGCGGCGCGAGCGTAGAGCGCGGCCAGGCGGCCCCGCTGAAGCCGCGCCCCGAAGGGGCGCGGGGAACTGCGCGGCCAGCCACAACGGGGCCGCAGCCGAACGACGGCCTCTCGGCCCTTCCGGCGGAGCGCTCAGCGCAGGATGAGGCTCATGGCCTCGGAGCGGGTGGCCGCGTCCCGCAGCTGGCCGCGCACCGCTGAGGTGACGGTCTTGGCGCCGGGCTTGCGGATGCCCCGCATGGACATGCACATGTGCTCGCACTCGATGACGACGATAACGCCGCGCGGCTCCAGTATCCGCATCAGCGAGTCGGCGACCTGCGTGGTCAGCCGCTCCTGGACCTGCGGACGGCGGGCGTAGACGTCGACGAGCCGGGCCAGCTTGGACAGCCCGGTGATCTTGCCCGAGACCGCCGGGATGTAGCCGACGTGGGCCACACCGTGGAACGGGACCAGATGATGTTCACAGGTCGAGTAGACCTCGATGTCCTTGACCAGCACCATCTCGTCGTGGCCCAGATCGAAGGTCGTGGTCAGCACATCCTCGGGCTGCTGGCGAAGGCCCCCGAAGATCTCCTTGTACGAGCGGGCAACCCGCGACGGGGTCTCCAGGAGACCCTCCCGGTCCGGGTCCTCACCGACAGCGATCAGGAGTTCCCGCACCGCGTTCTCGGCCCGCTTCTCGTCGAACTCGCCTATCGGGCTCGCACCCTCCAGGGTCACCGGGTCGGTCATGTGGGTCCCTCGTTCCTCGTACGTAAGCAGCGGAAAGCCGCGCCCCTCAGAGGCTAGAACCTGAGGGACGCGGCTGACATTCCGGGGGTGCTGCCCGGCCCGCTGTGATACGGGTGACGGCTATCCGTTGTCGGGATCCGCCGGCTCGATGATGGCGTCCGAGTCGCGGGGGCCGATCTCCTTGCCCAGCGACGGCGTGGAGCCGTTCGTCAGGGCGGCCGGCGGCGCCGAGACCGGCGGCCGGGTGGAGGGGGTCCGGCGCGAGGAGCCGGTCCAGGCGGGCCTGGCGGGACGCTTCACGATGGAGTTGAAGACCTCGGCGATCTCCTCCTTGTTCAGCGTCTCCTTCTCCAGCAGGGCCAGGACGAGGTTGTCGAGGACGTCGCGGTTCTCCACCAGGATTTCCCAGGCTTCGTTGTGCGCCGTCTCGATCAGCTTCTTGACCTCCTCGTCCACCAGCCCGGCGACCTCCTCGGAGTAGTCGCGCTGGTGGCCCATCTCCTTGCCCAGGAAGGGCTCGGACTGGTCGGAGCCGAACTTGATCGCCCCGAGCCGCTCGGTCATGCCGTACTGCGTGACCATCGCGCGGGCGGTGGCCGTCGCCTTCTCGATGTCGTTGGCCGCGCCCGTGGTCGGGTCGTGGAAGACCAGCTCCTCGGCCGCCCGGCCGCCCATCATGTAGGCGAGCTGGTCGAGCATCTCGTTTCTGGTCGTGGAGTACTTGTCCTCGTCGGGCAGCACCATGGTGTAGCCCAGCGCACGACCTCTCGACAAGATTGTGATCTTGTGAACGGGGTCGGAGTTCGGTGAAGCCGCCGCGACCAGGGCGTGTCCGCCCTCGTGGTACGCGGTGATCTTCTTCTCCTTGTCGCTCATGATCCGGGTCCGCTTCTGCGGGCCCGCCACGACGCGGTCGATCGCCTCGTCCAGATACTTGTTGTCGATCAGCTTCGCGTCACTGCGCGCGGTGAGCAGCGCGGCCTCGTTGAGGACGTTGCTCAGGTCCGCGCCCGTGAAGCCGGGGGTGCGGCGCGCCACGGCGCTCAGGTCCACGTCGGGCGCCATCGGCTTGCCCTTCTGGTGGACCTTGAGGACCTCCAGACGGCCCTGCATGTCGGGGCGGTCGACCGCGATCTGGCGGTCGAAGCGGCCCGGACGCAGCAGCGCCGGGTCCAGGATGTCCGGCCGGTTGGTGGCGGCGATCAGGATGACGCCACCCTTCACATCGAAGCCGTCCATCTCGACCAGCAGCTGGTTGAGCGTCTGCTCGCGCTCGTCGTGACCGCCGCCCATGCCGGCGCCGCGGTGGCGGCCGACGGCGTCGATCTCGTCGACGAAGACGATCGCCGGGGCGTTCGCCTTGGCCTGCTCGAACAGGTCGCGCACCCGGGAGGCACCCACACCCACGAACATCTCGACGAAGTCGGACCCGGAGATCGAGTAGAACGGGACGCCCGCCTCGCCCGCGACCGCGCGGGCCAGCAGGGTCTTACCGGTGCCGGGCGGGCCGTAGAGCAGCACACCCTTGGGAATCTTGGCACCGACGGCCTGGAACTTCGCCGGCTCCTGGAGGAACTCCTTGATCTCGTGGAGCTCCTCGACGGCCTCGTCGGAGCCCGCCACATCGGAGAAGGTCGTCTTCGGGGTGTCCTTGGTGATGAGCTTGGCCTTGGACTTCCCGAAGTTCATGACCCGGGAGCCGCCGCCCTGCATCTGATTCATCAGGAACAGGAAGACGACGATGATCAGGACGAACGGCAGCAGGGAGAGCAGCATCCCGACGAACGGGTTCTGCTTCTGCGGTGCGACCGTGTAGCCCTTGGGGATCTCCTTCTGGTCGTACTTCTGCTGAAGTTCCTTGGCGATGTCGACGCCCTGGTCGTCGATGTAGCTCGCCTTGATCTTGTCGCTGTCCTCGACCTTGGCGCCGTCCTTGAGCTCCAGCTTGACGATTCGCTCGTCGTCCGTGGTGAGCTCAGCGGACTTCACCTTGTCTTGTCGGATCGCCTGTACGACCTGGCCGGTGTCCACCGTCTTGAAGCCGCCGGACGAGCCGACGACCTGCATCAACACGACCACGGCAAGGACGGCCAGCACGATCCACATGACCGGCCCGCGGAAGTATCGCTTCACGTCCATCCATACGGAGCGCGTGCGCCCCGTCCCTCCTGCCACAGTGAGTTGAAAAGCCTGACCTTCGGACGGTACCCCAGCATTGTCACCCGGCGCCGCCGAGGACGGTTAACCACACCGCCCTCCGAAGCTCCAACGAGGGGCCCCGGCCCAGTGTTCCCGGCCCGCAAGCACGTACGGACCGTTGCGCCGACCGGTTCGGTGAACGCGGTGCGCCGGATGGCTCAGCCGCCGTACACGTGCGGCGCCAGCGTGCCCACAAAGGGCAGGTTGCGGTACCGCTCGCGGTAGTCGAGCCCGTAGCCGACCACGAACTCGTTGGGGATGTCGAAGCCCACCCATTTCACGTCGATCGCCACCTTGGCGGCGTCCGGCTTGCGCAGCAGCGTGCACACGTTCAAGGAGGCGGGCTCGCGCGAACCCAGGTTGGACAGCAGCCACGACAGGGTCAGCCCCGAGTCGATGATGTCCTCGACGATCAGCACGTGCTTGCCCTGGATGTCGGTGTCCAGGTCCTTGAGGATGCGCACCACCCCGGAGGACTGGGTGCCGGCGCCGTAGGAGGACACCGCCATCCAGTCCATCGTCACCGGGCTCGACAGCGCCCGCGCCAGATCGGCCATGACCATGACGGCGCCCTTGAGGACCCCGACGAGCAACAGGTCCTTGCCCTCGTATTCAGCGTCGATCTTCGCGGCCAGCTCGGCCAGCTTCGCGTCGATCTCTTCCTTGCCGACCAGCACCGACTGAAGGTCGGTGCCCATGTCTTTCTCGTCCACCCGTGCCGCTCTCGCTCTGTCGAGGTCTCAGCCCCACCGGGGAGGCCGGCCGGCCGTCGTGCGACGGGCCGCCGGCCGGCGCCGGTCAGTGCCGGTCGTTCGGTGAGCCATGCCGGATGACCAGTCTGCCACCCTGCCGGCTGGCCTCCACACGCCCGGGCAGGTTGAGGGCCCGCTGACCGCGCCAGGCGGTGATCAGCCGGTCCATCTCCTCGATGTGCCGGGCGAACAGGGATCCGGCCGGGGCGCCCGCCTCGATCGCCGCCCGCCGCAGCACCCGCCGCCGCACGGCGGGCGGCAGCGCGTACAGCCGTGCGGTGTCAAGCTCCCTGCGCAGACCGGGTACGGCGCCCTGGGCCCCGGGGCCGCCGGGGCTCTCGGGGTCCTCCGTGTGCAGCACCGTGCGCTCGGCGTCCTCCGTCCAGGCGTCCAGCGCGTCCGCGTCGTCACGGGAGAGCTGTGCGGTGCGGGCGAGGGCCTCGACGACGCCCTTGCCGAGGGCCTTCTCCAGCGCGGGCAGCGCCTCGTGCCGCACGCGGGAGCGGGTGTAGGCGGGGTCGGCGTTGTGCGGGTCGTCCCAGACGGGGAGCGACTGGACCATGCACGCCTTGCGGGTGGATTGCCGGTCGACGCCCAGGAAGGGGCGCCGGTAGCGGCCCCGGGGGCCGGAGACCGCCGCCATGCCGGACAGGGAACGGGTGCCCGAGCCGCGTGCGAGGCCGAGCAGCACGGTTTCGGCCTGGTCGTCGCGGGTGTGCCCGAGCAGCACGGCCGCGGCGCCGAGCCGCTCGGCGACCTCGTCGAGCGCGGCGTAGCGGGCATCGCGAGCCGCGGCCTCGGGGCCCGTGTTCGTACGGCCCACGCGTACGGCGACGGACTCGACGGGGGTCAGGCCGAGGTCGGCGAGGCGCTCGGCGACGTCCTGGGCGCGCTCGTCCGAGCCGGGCTGGAGGCCGTGATCGACAGTGACACCTCCGGCGCGCAGCCCGAGGCGGGGGGCTTCGAAGGCGAGCGCGGAGGCGAGCGCCGTGGAGTCCGCGCCGCCCGAGCAGGCGACGAGGACGAGCGGCGCGTCGGAGGGCGCGGCGGCCCGGGCACGGGGGGTGGCCGGGACGGTCGCGGAGGCTTGGACGGGCGCGGAGGCAGGGACGGTCGCGGAGGCGGGGGATTCGGGAGCGGGGAGGGAGAGGGCCGGCTGGGGGGCTGCCGTCACATGTGCGCTGAGCACGTCGTGGAGTGTGCGGCGGACCGCCAGGCGTATCGCGGCGACCGCGGGGTGGGGACCCATGTCCGATTCACTTCCTCGTCAAGTGATCTGCGTCGATGCGGGGGTCCGCAGATCTGCGGGGTTCTGCGGTTCTGCGGGGATGTTGCGGAGAGTTGAAGCTGATCTCATCACGCTGAGTATGTCGATGGTGACAGAGACGAGCCGTATTCCCCGAGCATCGCACGCGTACCCGGCCCTCACGGTCCCTCAGAAGGGTGATTGGCGAGGCTCCCGGTAGCCTCAGTCGGCCTTTCGGTGCACCCTCGCGACCCACTCCGCGGGTTTGGCGATCTCTGCCTTCGTCGGGAGTGTGTTCGGTGACGTCCACACCCGGTTGAAGCCGTCCATGCCGACCTCGTCGACCACGGCGCGCACGAAGCGCTCGCCGTCGCGGTACTGCCGCAGCTTGGCGTCGAGGCCCAGCAGCTTGCGCAGCGCCTGGTCGAGGCGGCCCGCGCCGCTGGCGCGCCGCTGCTGGAACTTCTCGCGGATCTCCGAGACCGAGGGCACGACCTGGGGCCCCACCCCGTCCATGACGTAGTCGGCGTGGCCCTCCAGCAGGGACATCACCGCGGTCAGACGGCCCAGGATCTCGCGCTGCGCCGGGGTCTGGACCAGCTCGATGAGGCTGCCGCGCTCCTCGCGCGCCTCCGTCTCGTTCTCGGCCCCCTCGGCCCCCGCCTCGCCCGGCTTGTTGCCGGTCAGGGTCTGGGCGGCCTCGCGCAGGCGCTCCAGGAGGGTGGAGGGGTCGATGTCGGTCTGCTCCAGGAAGGACTGGATCTCCATCCGGATGTGGTCGCGCAGCCAGGGCACGGCCGTGAACTGGGTGCGGTGCGTCTCCTCGTGCAGGCACACCCACAGCCGGAAGTCGTGCGGTTCCACATCCAGTTCCCGCTCGACGTGCACGATGTTGGGCGCCACCAGCAGCAGCCGCCCGCCGCCCTCGGAGGCACCGGGCAGCTCGCGGGTGGCCGGGGCGAACGTCTCGTACTGGCCCAGGACGCGCGAGGACAGGAACGAGAGCAGCATCCCGACCTCGACGCCGGTGACCTTGCCGCCGACGGTGCCGAGCACCGCGCCGCCGGGCAGCGCCGCGCGCCGCTCCTCGACCTTGCTGAGCAGCGGCGAGAGCAGCTCGCGGAAGCCCGCGACGTTGGCGCGCACCCAGCCGGGCCGGTCCACGACGAGGACGGGGGTGTCCGTGCCCTCGGGGCCGGCCGCGCTCAGGCGGGTGAAGCCGCGCACATGCTCCTCGGACGCCTTGGCGTGCCGCCGCAGTTCGGCGACGATGCCGCGCGCCTCTTCCCTGCTGACTTCGGGCCCCGGCCGCACGAGCCGGGTCGCGGTCGCGACCGCGAGATTCCAGTCGACCATCTCCACACCACCGAGGCTCGTCATTCCTTCACCGTACGTGCAGTGTGCTCCGTACGGGAGGAGACCTGGGTACCACCGCTCCCCTAGGGGCGTCGGGGCCCGGGCCGCTTCCGTGCCGGGTGACGGATCAGCCGGCGGAAGGCGAGTCGCGGCAGCCGCAGTTGGCCAGGGTGGAGGCCAGCCGGTCCAGCGAGGTCTGTGCCGCGTTCGCGTCGACGGTGCCGGTGGTCATGAAGGCGAAGGCCAGCATCCGCCCGTCGGCGTCCACGACGGTGCCGGCCAGAGTGTTCACGCCGGTCAGCGTGCCGGTCTTGGCGCGTACGAGGCCCGCGCCCGGCTCGCCGCGCTCGCCGCCGTAGCGGGCGTCGAGGGTGCCGGTGAACCCGGCGACCGGCAGGCCCGTGATCACCGGCCGAAGCGTGGGCCTGTCCGGGTCGGCGGCGCGGACCAGGAGCTGGGTGAGCAGCGCGGGCGAGACGCGGTCGGCGCGGTTCAGGCCGCTGCCGTCGGCGAACTTGACGCCCTTCAGCGGCAGGCCGAGCCGCTTGAGGGTGCTCTTCACTGCGCGGCCCGCGCCCTCGAAGCTGGCGGGCTCGCCCTTGGCCAGCGCGGTCTGGCGGGCCAGGGCCTCGGCGATGTCGTTGTCGCTGTTGGTGAGCATCCGTTCGACCAGGGCGCCGAGGGTGGCCGACTTGTGGACGGCCAGTGCGCGGGCCGAGCCGGGGGCCTTCCGGGACTCGGCGGTACCCGTCGTCTTCACGCCCTCCTCGCTGAGCCGGTCGGCGAACTCCTGGGCCGCCTGGCCGGCCGGGTCGCCGGTGCGGGCCGCGGGGCCGTGGTCGCTCTTGTCGAGCCTGCCCTCGTTGAGCATCAGCGGGGTGACGAGGGCGAGGTTCTCGTTCGGGCCTATGGGGTGCTGCTCGGTGCCGGTGTAGCGGGTGAGGTCGTAGGCGAGCGTGACCTTGCGCACGCCGCGCTTGCGCAGGGTGTGTGCGGTGTCCTCGGCCAGGTCGGAGAGCGCGCCCTTGGTGAGCGTCGGGTCGCCGCCGCCGACGAGCGTGACGTGGTCGCCCTTGCCGACGACCCGGGTGGCGATGCGGTGGTTCTCGCCCCGCGCGGTCAAGGCGGCGACGGCGGTGGCCAGCTTGACGGTGGAGGCCGGGGCCGCGGTCTCGCCCGAGCCCTGGGCGAACAGCTGCCTGCCGGTGACGGCGTCCACGACGGAGGCGTGCCGTACGGCGCCGAGCGCATCGTCTTCGAGCAGGGGTTCGAGGGTGTCGGCGAGCGCGGAGGCGGTGGGCGGCGGCACCTTGTCGGCCCGCTGGGAGCCGCTCCCGTTCGCGCCGCCGCCTCCCTTGGTACCGCCGGCTCCGGGAAGGGGGCCCGCCTCGGCGAGGACCTGGGGGGCGGTGAGCCCGGTGCGGCCGTCGTGGTCGGTGCCGCTGTCCGGCCGCTGCTCCGCCGCCCAGGTGCGCTCCGCCGTACGCTGGCCCGAGTCCCAGGGTCCCGCCGCGGCCACCGTCGTCAGCGCGACCGCGAGTCCCACGGCGGCGGAACCCGCCGCCAGCTGGATGGTCTGCCGCTGCTGCGGCGCGGCCTCCCGCCACCGCTGCGGGATTCCCCGTATGACCGTATCGGCGGACCGTACCGCCACGCCGGCGCGACGCCGTGCCACGCCTGCGGACCGCGAGGCCGCGCGATACGCCCGGTTCGCGGTGTCTCGCACCTTCGATGCGGTGTCAGGCACCCCGACCAGCCCCTTTCGCGAGCACACATGTGCGTGGGGGACACTTAATCACCAGACTGGAGTTCTTCTGGGGGACGGCCCCCAGGGCACGCGAGTGCTGATCTATTGATGATCTATACGGAGGAGCCTCCCTGTGGAGTTCGACGTCACCATCGAGATCCCGAAGGGTTCGCGGAACAAGTACGAGGTGGACCACGAGACCGGCCGCATCCGGCTCGACCGGCACCTGTTCACCTCGACCGTGTACCCGGCGGACTACGGCTTCGTCGACGGCACCCTGGGCGAGGACGGTGACCCGCTCGACGCTCTGGTGCTGCTGGAGGAGCCGACGTTCCCGGGCTGCATCATCAAGTGCCGCGCCATCGGGATGTTCCGCATGACCGACGAGGCCGGCGGCGACGACAAGCTGCTGTGCGTGCCCTCCTCGGACCCGCGTATGGAGCACCTGCGTGACATCCACCACGTCAGCGAGTTCGACCGGCTGGAGATCCAGCACTTCTTCGAGGTCTACAAGGACCTGGAGCCCGGCAAGTCGGTCGAGGGCGCGAACTGGGTGGGGCGTGCGGAGGCCGAGGCCGAGGTCGAGGCTTCGGTGAAGCGGCTGGCCGCCGAGGGCGGTCACTGAGACTCGCTCGTTCCGCCGCGACGGCGGGTGCCACCTCGTGGCGCCCGCCGTCGCGGCGGAAAGTGGTCAGAACCCGCGGGTCCGCTTCGCCGCGCGGCGGCCCGGGAGCGGGGTCTCCCGGCCCGGGGTCTTGATGAAGAGGCGGGCCAGTTCGCCGCCGAGGTTGACGCCGATGGCGATGGCGAGGGCCAGCGCGCCCGCCGTCGCAAGGTGTTCGAAGCCCTTGTTCACATCCTCCTGGGCGATGTTGAGCAGCCCGAAGTACGTCGAGCTGCCCGGCAGCAGCGGCCCGATGGCCGCGGTGATGTAGGGCAGCGAGGACGCGAACTGGTAGCGGGACAAGAGCTGGCCGAAGAGGCCCACCAGCCCGGCGGCCACCACGGTGGCGGGCACCGGCGGCACCTGCGCCGTGCTCAGCGCCCCGTAGATCAGCCAGGCCACTCCCCCGTTGAGGGTGGCCAGCAGGACGGTGTGACGTTCCTGCTGGAGCAGCACGCAGAAGGCCAGCGCCAGCAGCATCGCGGCGAAGAGCTGGGTGACCGGGTCACCGGCGTGGTGTACGACGTCCGGCGTCAGTTTGGCGTTCAGCTTGGCGCCGACGTAGAGCACCAGCAGCACGCCGCAGACGATGCCGACGATGAGGTAGATGACCTCCAGCAGGCGGGCCGCTGCCGTGATGTAGAAGCCGGTCAGCCCGTCGTGGACGGCCGCCACCAGCGCCCTTCCCGGGATCAGCGCGAAGAGGCCACCGGTGATGACCGCGGACGCCTGGAGGCGTGAGTCGTCGACCTGGTAGAGCAGCGCGACGCTGACTCCTATCGCGGCCGGCGGCATCGCCGCGGCGGCGAACTGGTAGAACTCGGGCAGCCCGCGCCCCGCGCACAGCCAGGCCAGCCGGTCGCCGAGCATGGCCCCGAGCGCGGCCAGGACGAACACCAGCGCGTCACCGCCGACCAGCAGCGAGGCGGCGCCGGACAGCGCGCCGCTGGCCACGGTGAGCGCGCCCTTGGAGAAGGGGTGCCGGTTACGGCGCATCTCGGCGAGGCGCCGGTAGGCCTCCTCCAGCGTGACGTCGCCCTGGGTGATGTCGGCGACGAGCCGGAAGACGGAGGCGAGCCGGGTGTAGTCGGTGCCGCGCCTGCGCACCGTCCTGCTGAGCGTGACCGGGTCGTCCACCAGCGAGGGCTGGTGGGTGATGGACAGCAGGGTGAAGGTCACCGTGGGCTCGGTGCGGTCCAGTCCGTAGGCGTGGGCGACGCCGAACATGGCGGCCTCCACGTCCTCGGCGCCCTCTCCCCCGGCCAGCAGCAGCTCGCCGATACGGAGGATGAGGTCGAGGACACGGGGGGCGGCGGGCTTGGTCTCCACGTCCTCGGAGCGCGCGGCGCGCTCCGGGACGGGCCGCTCGGCCAGCGGCATCCGCACCATGGTGCGCATCCGGTCCTGCCAGGGCGAGCCCGACTTGGCCAGCGGGCCGATGACCGGGATGCCCTCGGGCGGGGTGAAGGCGCTGCCGAACTCGTAGGACGGGGGAGCGACGAGTCCCTCGGGGACGGTGAACTCGGAAGCGGGCTGCTCGTCCTCCGGTACGGGAGGGAGCGGTACGCCCAGCGGGGGTGTGAACGCGCTGCGCGCCTCGTCGGCGAGCGGCTTCGCGTCCTCCGGTTCTTCACTCTGCCCTGCGGCGTCGCCGTTTCCTTTTGGCTGCCCCACCACGTTCTGTCCGCTCCTTACACTCTTGCGTCTTACGCGCGGTAAGCCTCAAGTCTCCACCAGTGCCACACCCTCCACGCGGTGTCCAGCGGGGCTGGTTCCACCTTGCGGAAGCGTGATACCTCACAGTGGAGCGCAATGCTCTCCCCAAAGATCCCCCTGAGCCCAGGGATTAAAAGGGAGTCAGATGGCGGAAGTGAGTCGGAGGGCTGAACGCGGTGCGGGACGGCACACGCGAATAGTCATACTTCGCGCATACCGTCCCGTCGTGGAAACCGCCACGCCCGAGCAGGCCAGATGCAGCCGTGCGGCGCAACGCGCCTCGGGCGGCGGGGGCCCGGGCAGCGGGCCCCCGTTCTCAGGCGGCGCGGGCCGCGTTGGCGGTGATCGCATCCCGCATGTAGACGGCGAGGCCCGGCCTGATGGCCTCATAGGTGGCGGCGAACCGCTCGTCGGCCACGTACATCTCGCCCAGCCGGCGGTGCATATCGTGGCCGCACTCGTAGCCGGTGCGCGAGATGAACCCGTGGTGTTCCTCGGCCAGGTCCATCGCCTCGGGGGCGTCGGCGGGTACGCCTTCGGCCAGCAGCCCCGCGATCCGGCGGTGGATCCCGTTCATCTCCTCGGTGAACGCCTTCCAGTCCTCCTTGGTGTACGAGGCGGCCTCGCGCCGCGACTCGGCCCACGCCTCGGTGCCGCCCCAGCGGCGCTCGGCCTCCTCCGCGTGCTCGTCCGGGTCGAAGTCCCCGAAGACCTCGAACTTCTCTTCGGGCGTCAGGTTGATACCCATCTTCTGTGCCTCCATGGCGCGTTCCACGGCGGTCGCCATCTTCCGCAGCCGCTCGATCCGCCCGGTCAGCAGCTTGTGCTGACGGCGCAGATGACCGGCCGGATCCTCCCCCGGCCTCCGGCCGGGAGGTGCCCCCGCGGGATCGTCGAGCAGGGCCGCGACCTCTTCCAGCGGGAAGCCCAGTTCCCGGTAGAAGAGCACGCGCTGGAGCCGGTCCAGGTCGGCGTCGGTGTAGCGGCGGTGGCCCGCCGCACTGCGCTGACCAGGGCTCAGCAGCCCGATCTCGTCGTAGTGGTGCAGCGTGCGCACCGTCACCCCGGCGAAACCGGCGACCTGCCCGACGGAGTAGTCCACGTCCGCCTCCTCGTTCGGTTGACGACGACCACGGTGGGCCCTCACGCCGCGTGAGGTGCAAGCCCTTTCCGCCGGTCTCCCGGCCACGCGTCGGGCGGCGCGCTCACTTCCCCATGGCCGCGTACTTGCGTACCGCCAGCGGGAAGAAGACCGCCAGCAGCGCCAGCGGCCACAGCACGGCCAGCAGCGTGGCGTGCTCGGCCGCCCAGGAGCCGCCGCCCCACACGGGGTTGCCGAACAGCTCCCGCACGGCACGGGCCGTCGCGGACATCGGGTTCCACTCGGCGACGGTCCCCATCCAGCCGGGCATGGTGGAGGGCGAGCTGAACACGTTGGAGAAGAAGGCCACCGGCCAGACCAGGATCTGCACTGCCTGCACCAGCTCGGGCCGCCCGGCGACCAGCCCCAGGTAGATGCCGACCCACAGCATCGCGAAGCGCAGCAGGAGCAGCAGGCCGAGCGCGGCGAGCACGGCCCCGGGCCCGCCGTGCCAGCGCCAGCCGACCAGCAGCCCGGCGAGGACGAGGACGACCAGGCCGACGGCGGACTCCAGCATGTCGTGCGCGCTGCGGCCCACCAGCACGGCGGACTGGGACATGGGCATGGAACGGAAGCGGTCGATGACGCCCTTGTTCAGGTCCTGGGTGAGCGCCACCATCGTGGACTCCAGGCCGAAGCCCATGGTCAGCGCGAACATCCCGGGCACGAGGAACTCCCGGTAGTTCTCGACGCCCATGCCTCCGCCGATGAAGTACACGAACATCACCAGCATCACCAGCGGGAAGACGACGCTGACGATGACCTGCACCGGCCTGCGCTGCCAGTGGGCCAGCTCCCGCCTGGTCATCGTCCAGCAGTCGCTCAGCACATGGGTGCTCATGCGGCGTCCTCCCCCGCTTCGGTGGTGTGCAGGAAGACCTCGTCGAGGGTGGGGCGGCGCAGCGCGATGTCCTCGGCCTCGATCCCGGCCGCGTCCAGGGCCCGTACGGTCTCGGCGAGGGCCGCCATCCGGTCGGTGACCGGGGCGCTGAGCAGCCTGCGGTCCTCGTCGCGGGTCACCTCGGCGGCCCCGGCCGCCATGCCGACGACGGAGGCCGCGGCCTGAAGGCGGGTGGCGTCGCGTACGACCACGTCGATGCGGTCGGTGCCGAGCTTGGCCTTCAGCTCGTCGGCCGTGCCCTCGGCGACGACGCGGCCCGCGTCGATGACGGCGATGGCATCGGCGAGCTGGTCGGCCTCCTCCAGATACTGCGTGGTCAGCAGCACCGTCGTGCCCCCGCCCACCAGCGTGCGGACGGCGCTCCACACCTCGGTCCTGCCGCGCGGGTCCAGGCCGGTGGTCGGCTCGTCCAGGAAGAGGACCTGGGGGCCCGCGCCGCCGTCGGTGCCGTCGCCGCCGATGAGGGAGGCGGCCAGGTCGAGGCGGCGGCGCATGCCTCCGCTGTACGCGCTGACCGGCTTGCGCCCCGTGTCGGCGAGGGCGAAGCGCTCCAGCAGTTCCCCGGCGCGGGCCGCCGCGCGCCGGGCGCCCAGGTGGTGGAGGCGTCCGAACAACTCCAGGTTCTGCCTGCCGCTCAGGTCCTCGTCCACAGCGGCGTGCTGCCCGAGCAGTCCGATGCGGTGGCGGACCGCGTCGGGCTCGGTGACCACGTCGTGGCCCGCGACGAGTGCCCGGCCGGCACTCGGGCGCAGCAGGGTCGCCAGGATGCGCACGGCCGTGGTCTTGCCCGCTCCGTTGGGCCCGAGCAGTCCTTGTACGGTGCCGGCGGGCACCGTCAGGTCCAGCCCGGCCAGCGCGCGTTTCGTGCCGTAGTCCTTTCTCAGCCCCTCGATGACGACGGCGTCGTCCGTCCCCATTGCGTCTCCCCTCAGCTCGTAGTCAAAGTTGACTAGTGGCTGAGAAAGTAGCCTCGGATCCCCTATTAGTCAAACTTGATTACGAGTGCCAGAGAGCTGCGGGATTTTCCGGAGAGGCTGCGGGACGTCCGGGAGAGGCTGCGGGATGTCCGGGAGAGGCAGCGGGGTGTTCCGGAGGGCTTCAGCAGTCCGGGTCCGCCGTCAGGCCGGTCCGGTCCCGTTCCCCCTCGCCCTCCATGACGTAGAGCCCGCTCTCCAGGCGGGCGATCAGCGCACGCGCCCAGGCGGCCCCGCTGTCGGCGGTGTGCACCCACAGCTGCATGATCTCGCCGATGTGGCCCCACTCCTCGGGAGTGCTGCCCTCGGGGGTCCAGTGCCGCGTGACCTCACCGCGCCACTCCTCCAGCGCCGCCACCCGCTGCTTGAGCAGCGCGAGGGCCTCGGCGCGGGGCAGTTCGACGAGAAAACCGACGCCGGCCGTCAGCACGTCCGGCTTCTCGTCGATGGAGGTGAGCGAGTGGCGCAGGAGCTTCATGAACTCCTCCTCGCCCGCCGCCGTCAGCTCGTACTCGGTACGCGGCGGACCGCCCGCCGTACTGGGCGCGACGTCGTGCGCGAGGAGCAGCTCCTGCTTCGCGAGCTGCTTGAGGGCGTGGTAGATCGACCCGGGCTTGGCACTGGACCACTGGTGCGCGCCCCAGTACTCCAGGTCGTTGCGGATCTGATAGCCGTGTGCCCGTCCGTGCAGGCGCACGGATCCCAGGACCAGCAGCCGGATCGACGACATCGTTGTTCGCGTCCTCCCAGGTCCCCCGCGTCCGTCCGTACAGGGGAACCCTAGTCAAGCTTGACCAGAGAGGAGAACGCCACCCGATGTCACTTCTGGGACTCGAAGCCCGTCCAGTCGGGCTCGGGCATCGCGCCGGTCTCGAAGACCAGGTCGAATGCGCCCTTGCCGTCGATCGTCTCGCGGATGACGTCGGCGTGGCCCGCGTGCCGCGCGACCTCTTCGATCAGGTGCAGCAGCCCCCAGCGCCAGGAGAAGTCGCCGCCCTTGTCCCAGGGGGCCGGCGGGACGACGAAGGTCTCATCCAGCGAGGCCACCGCGCGCACGGCCCGCTCGGTCTCGGCGGCGACCCGCTCGGAGAAGGCGATCAGCTCCTCGATCGTCTCCTCGGAAGACGGCGTGAAGCTGTTCTCCCACTCTTCCTTCTTCTCCGCCTCCGTGGCCTCGATGCCCTGGAAGGTGCGCACCCAGCCGCTCTCCACGACCGTCACGTGCTTGAGCAGCGCGGCCACCGACAGTTCGCTGGCCGCGGGGGCGCTGCGGGCCTGCTCCTCGGTGAGGTTGTGCAGGGCGCGGCGGATGCCGCCGCGCTGGGCCTCCAGATACGCCAGGAGCGCTCCGCGCTCGTCACCGCGGGCCTCGGCCTGAACGACTACCGGCATGCTCTTGCCACCTCTCAGCGTGTGGGACCCCGTTCGGGGCCCCGGTGAGGAACAAGTTATGCGGCCTCGCGGTCAGCTTCTGTCCTCAAGACACCATCGTTCGAAAGCGGCACTCAGAAGGGGAACGCGGTGCGCTGCCGCTGGATGGAGACCCACTTGGTGGTGGTGAACGCCTCGACCACCTGGGGGCCGTTGAGCCTGCCCAGACCCGAGTGCTTCTCGCCGCCGTACGGCACGATCGGCTCGTCCGCGACCGTCGAGTCGTTCACATGCACCATTCCGGCCTCGATGCGGCGGGCCACCGCGATGCCCCGTTCGATGTCGCCGCTGTGCACGGCGCCCGCCAGGCCGTAAGGGGTGTCGTTGGCGACGCGGACGGCCTCCTCCTCGCCGTCGACGGGGATGATCAGCGCGACCGGCCCGAAGATCTCCTCGTGCAGCAGCGGCGAGTCCGGCGGCAGGTCGGTCAGCACGCTGGGCGAGACGAGGTTGCCCTCAACGGTGCCGTGCAGCAGCGCCGTCGCCCCGCTGGAGACGGCCTGCTCGACGATGGCGGTGAGCCGCTCGGCCTGGCGCGAATTGATCAGCGGGCCGATGTGGGTGGCCGGATCCTCCGGGTCGCCGACGACCAGTTCCCTGACGCGGGCCACGAACTTGGCGGTGAACTCCCGCTCCAGGGAGCGGTCCACGATGATCCGGTTGGCCGCCATGCACAGCTGGCCCTGGTTGACGAAGCGGCTGAAAACCGCCGCGTCCACGGCGTAGTCGACATCGGCGTCGTCCAGCACCAGCAGGGCGCTGTTGGAGCCGAGCTGGAGAATGACGCGCTTGAAATTGCGGGCCGCGACGGTGGCCACATGGCGGCCGACCCGGTCGGACCCGGTGAAGGAGATCACCTTGGGAACCGGGTGCTCGATGAGGGTGTCGCCGATCTCCGCGCTGTCGGTGATCACGACATTCACCAGCCCCGGCGGAAGCCCCGCTTCCTCCAGCACCTTCGCGACCAGGGTGCCCCCGCACACCGGGGTCGACTGGTGGGGTTTGAGAACAACGGCGTTGCCCAGCGCGAGCGCGGGCGCGGCGGATTTGACGGCCAGCAGGAAGGGATAGTTGAAGGGGGAAATAACACCCACGACACCGACGGGATCGCGATAGACGCGATTCTCCTTGCCCTCGACCGAAGAGGGCAGGATCTCCCCCTGGGTGTGCAGCGAGAGCTGAAGCGCTTCCCGGAAGAATTCCTTCACCATATGGATCTCGAAGGCCGCCTTGAGCCGGGTGCCGCCCAGCTCGGCGATGATCGCCTCCGTGATCTGGGACTCGCTCTCCTCGATGACGCGGATCGCCCGCTCGAAGACGCGCCTTCTGGTGTACGGATTGGTGACGGCCCACTCGCGCTGCGCGCGCTCAGCCGCGCGATATGCCTGGTCCACCTCGTCCAAGGTGGCGACGGTGATCGAGGCCAGCTTCTCGCCGTTGTACGGGTTGAAGTCGATGATGTCCCAGGACCCGGTCCCGGGGCGCCATTCACCATCTATGCACTGGAGCGCCAGCTCCGTGAAGTAGGACATGCCATTCCTTCGGGGGGTGGAAGGAGATCCTGTAGGCAGGTCATCTTACCGTTGCGTCACCTTAGTTGGCGGATTCGGTGAAGGTGATCGCGGGTCCGTGCGGGAGAAAGGCTGATATCCACCAGGCGCTCCAGGACCTGGTCGTACTGCGCCACCTCGTCGCGCTTGTCGAGGTAGAGCGCGCTGGTGAGCTGCTCCAGGTAGACCACGTCGTTGAGGTCCGACTCGGGGAAGCGCAGCAGGGTGAAGGCGCCGCTCTCGGCGGCGTGTCCGCCGGACTCGAACGGGATGACCTGGAGCGTCACATTGGGGCGTTCGGAGATCTCGGCCAGGTGGGCGAGCTGGCCGTCCATGATCGTCTCGCTGCCGAACGGCCGACGCAGCGCGGCCTCGTCCAGGACACAGAGCAGGTCGGGGGCGTTCTCTCCGAGGAGGAGCTTCTGGCGCTCCAGACGGAGGGCGACCCGGCGCTCGATCTCCTCCTCGGCGATGGGATGGCGGTGGCCGGCGGTGACCACCGCGTGGGCGTACCCGTCGGTCTGGAGCAGGCCGTGCACGAACTGGACCTCGTACGTGCTGATTTGAGAGGCGGCGCCTTCGAGGCCGACGTACGTCTGAAACCAGCCAGGCAGCACATCGCTGTAGTTGTGCCACCAGCCGGCGATGCTGGAGTCCCGGGCGAGGGCGAGGAGGGGCTCGCGCTCGGCGTCGTCGGTCACCCCGTAGAGCGTGAGCAGGTCCTCGACGTCCCGCGCCTTGAAACTCACGCGCCCCAGCTCCATGCGGCTGATCTTGGACTCGGAAGCACGGATCGAGTAACCGGCTGCTTCGCGGGTCACCCCGCGCGCCTCGCGGAGCCGCCGCAGCTGGGATCCGAGCAGGATCCGCCGGACCATGGACCCACTCGAACTACTCGCCCCCTTTGCGCCTCCGCTGACGTGATTTGCCGGTTCTGTAACCATTTCGATCAGCCCTCCGCCCCTGCTTGAAGGGAAGTGTGCCATCTCTGCGCTTCGTTGCGTGCCCGTGTGATTACACACGATCGAAAGTCTCTCGTGCACGTGCATCTGCCCTTGCATCTGCTGTGGGCATTGGGAACCATGGGGATCGCACAAGTGCACCCGGTGTCGGTCTAGTTGGCGACACGGGGAGCACTTTGGCGCCCGCACCAGGCGGGGAAGCACGGCCGACAGGATCCGCACAGGATCATCACTGCCGCTAACGCCAGGAGTGGCCCTTCATGGGGACCGATGGATCAACGGTGCTGGAGCCCTTATGGCAAGGGCTCGTCACGCGGGATGCCACTTCGGTTTCGGGTTCCGCTTCATGCACGCTTCCGCCGCACTACGAATCGGTCAAAAGCGCACGGGATTTCACCCGCAGGACTCTCCAAAACTGGGGGCTCACCGAAGAATTCGATGACGTGGCGCTGGTCGTCTCCGAACTGGTGACCAACGCCATGCGGCACGGCCTCGCCCCCGGCGCCGATCACGGGGCGGCGTCGGGGGACGAGGGCGATCCGCCGGTACGGCTGCATCTGATGCGCTGGTCGGCCCGGTTGGTCTGTGCCGTGAGGGACCCCAGCGACGAGCCGCCGGACACCTCGGGCCTGAGCCCGGCGGGGCCGGCGGCGCTGGGGGGACACAGAGAAGGCACCATCGAGCACGGGGGCAACGGGGGCCACGGGGAAAGAGGGGCCAACGGGGGATACGGGGGCCACGGGGGAACAGCCGAGGCCCTCGTCCGCGGGAACACGGGGGATCCCGCGGACGGGGCCGAGGCGTTGACATTCGCCGCCGAGTCGGGCAGAGGGCTCTGCCTCGTCGACTCCTTCAGCGACAACTGGGGCTGGCACCCACTCTCCGGGCCGCTGGCAGGCAAGATCGTGTGGGCGCTCTTTCGGCTCGGCCCGGCCTGAGCGGCCGGACTTCGAGCGGCGCGGGGTCTTCCGCGCGCGAACGAGCTCGGGCGCGTACGCGTCAGCCCCGTGTGTGTGGGCGCCGTACACGTCAGCCCCGTACAAGGCGGTTGGACTAGTCCCGTATGAGGTAGTCGAACTCGCCGTCCTTGATGCCGAGCAGCATCGCCTCCATCTCGGCGGGCGTGTAGACGAGCGCGGGTCCGTCGGGGAAGCGCGAATTGCGCATGGCGACGTCTCCGTCCGGCAGCTTGGCGAACTCGACGCAGGTTCCCTGCGAGTTGCTGTAGCGGCTCTTTCGCCACACGACCCCCTGGAGGTCCCTGGCGGCCATGCCGTTGTACGCGTGAGGCACTTGGATCTCCCGGACTAGTCAGGTGTGGGGGGTGCAGGTTGAGCAGTGTCGAAACTGTCAACTGCCCGGGATCATAACCGCGTTCACTTGCCGATGCATGTGCCGATGCACGTGCACGACCCCCTGTCGCGGGACCATCACAGCCGGTCAAAGCGGGTAGCGCACCGCTTCGCCGTCGTCACGCGGGGTCCCGGAGACAGGGCATTCGGGCCGTTCCGGCGTCCGGCACTCCTACAGACGCGATGCGGCCGTTCTTTACCTGTCTTTGCCTGTCCGCATGCCCGCACGCGGCGCCGTCACTCCCCACATCTCTTGACTTGAACTTCGCTTCAAGTTCTACGTTCCTTGCATGAGCATGGAGATCACCGCGTGGAACGCCCTGTACAACACGCGCCACGCGCACCAGGACCAACACCCCTTCTCGGCGGCGACGGTCCGCCGCATCGTCCGCTTCGCCCACCGTCACCACCGCAAGCTGCTGGCCTTCTTGCTGCTCAGCAGCGCCCTGGCCGTCCTCACCGTGGCCACCCCACTGCTCGCCGGTCAGGTGGTCGACGCGATCGTGCACCGCGACCCCGCGGCCACCGTGCTCACCCTCGCCGGGGTGATCGCCCTCATCGCTCTCGCAGAGGCCGCCGTCGGCATCCTCACCCGGTGGCTCTCAGCCCAGGTCGGTGAAGGCCTCATCCTCGATCTGCGTACCGCCGTCTACGACCATGTGCAGCGCATGCCGGTGGCCTTCTTCACCCGCACCCGCACCGGCGCGCTGGTCAGCCGCCTCAACAACGACGTCATCGGCGCCCAACGGGCCTTCAGCAGCACGCTGTCGGAGGTCTTCAGCAACCTGGTCACCCTGCTGCTCACCCTCGTGGTGATGCTCAACCTGTCCTGGCAGATCACGCTGCTGGCCCTCGCCCTGCTGCCGGTGTTCGTACTGCCGGCGCGCCGCATGGGCGCCCGGATCGCGAAGCTGGAGCGCGAACGTGCCGACCACAACGCGGCGATGAGCACCCAGATGACCGAGCGCTTCTCCGCCCCCGGCGCCACCCTCGTCAAGCTCTTCGGCAGGCCGCGCGAGGAGTCCGCCGAGTTCGCCGGGCGGGCCGGGCGCGTACGGGACATCGGGGTGCGCACCGCCATGGTGCAGGAGATCTTCTTCACGGCCCTCACACTGGTGGCGGCGCTCGCCCTCGCCCTCGTATACGGACTCGGCGGCTACTACGCGCTGCGCGGCAGCCTCGACCCCGGCGCCGTCGTCTCCCTCGCGCTGCTGCTCACCCGGCTCTACGCCCCGCTGACCGCGCTGGCCTCCGCCCGGGTGGAGGTCATGAGCGCGCTGGTCAGTTTCCAACGGGTGTTCGAGGTGCTGGACCTCAAGCCGCTGATCGAGGAGAAGGAGGACGCCCGGCCGGTGGCCGAAGGGCCCGTCTCCCTCGAGTTCGACGACGTGCGCTTCGGCTACCCCTCCGCCGAGAAGGTCTCCCTCGCCTCTCTGGAGGAGGTCGCCACCCTCGACACCCGGGGCGGTGAAGAGGTGCTGCACGGCATCTCCTTCCGTGCCGAACCCGGCCAGATGGTGGCGCTGGTCGGCTCCTCCGGCGCGGGCAAGTCCACCCTCGCCTCGCTGGCGCCCCGGCTCTACGACGTGGACAGCGGCGCCGTGCGCCTGGGCGGCACCGATGTGCGCGACCTGAGCGCCGCCTCCCTCCGGCAGACCCTCGGCATGGTCACCCAGGACGGCCACCTCTTCCACGACACCATTCGCGCCAACCTGCTCCTCCCCCGCCCCGAGGCCACCGACGACGAGTTGTGGGCCGCGCTGCGCAGGGCGCGTCTGGACGGGCTGGTCGCCTCCCTGCCGGACGGCCTGGACACGCTGGTCGGCGAGCGCGGCTACCGGCTCTCGGGCGGCGAGCGGCAGCGGCTGACCATCGCCAGGCTGCTGCTGGCCCGGCCCCGCGTCGTCCTGCTGGACGAGGCGACCGCGCACCTGGACTCCACCTCCGAGGCGGCGGTGCAAGAGGCGCTGGCCGAGGCCCTGGAGGGCCGTACGTCCGTGGTGATCGCCCACCGGCTGTCCACGGTGCGGGCCGCCGACCTGATCCTGGTGCTGGAGGACGGCCGGATCGTGGAACGGGGCACCCACACCGAACTCCTCGCGGCCCGGGGCCGCTACGAGCAGCTGCACCGCACGCAGTTCAGCGAGGACGCCGTTGGCGGTGGCCGGGGCGAGCGCGGTGGCCGGGGCGAGCGCGGTGGCCGGCGCGGTGGTGGTGGCACGGGCGCCGACGCGGGCGAGAGCGAGGGCGAGGGCCGGGGCGACAGCGGGGGCGCGGGCGAAGGCACGGGCACGGACGGGGGCTCGGGCGTGAGTGACCGTACCGGCGGCAGCACGGGGGACGCGGCGCCCGCCGTCGTCTGACGGCGCCTCAGCGGCGGGCTCACCCGACCGGTGCAGCCCGGCGCGCGCCCGGATGCGGCGCGCCGCACGCTGAGCAGTGGACCGTCCGGCGGACGGTCCACGCCCCGCACCGCACTCCCGGGAAGGACACGAGCGCCATGGGCTGCTCCAGTCTTGAGGACCTGAACCGCTGCTCCGTCGCCGTCGATCTGGGAGCCGCCAGGACCCGCGTCCATGTGAAGGGGACCGGCCTCATCGTCGACCAGCCCTCCGTGGTCGCCGTCAACACCCACTCCGGCGCGCTGATCGCCGTCGGCGAGGCCGCCGAGCTGATGGACGGGCGTACGCCTCGGCACATCCGCGTCGACCGGCCCGTCTCCGGCGGCACCGTCATCGACATCGACATGGCACAGCGGATGCTGCGGGCGCTCGTCGGCGAGCGGCTGCGGGGCCTCCGCCGGCGCCGGGTGCTGCTGCGGGCCGCGGCGACCATCCCCCACGACGCCGACCCGCTCGCGCAACGGGCCACCGTGGAGACGCTCACCGGGGTGGGGGCGCGGCGGGTGGAGCTGGTGGACACCCCGACGGCTGCCGGGATCGGCTGCGGGCTGCCGGTCGAGCGCCCCGAGGCGACGATGATCCTCGTCTGCGGCGCGGTCACCACCCAGGTCGCGGTGCTCTCGCTCGGCTCGATCGTCGCCGCCGGAACGGTGAGCCTGGGCGGGGAAATCATCCACAACGCCGTCGTGCAGTACCTGCGCGACCGCCACGAGCTGCTGCTGCCCAGCCAGGCGGTGCGCCCGCTGCATCTGGCCCTGACCGGCGGGGAGGGCGCCGAGAAGATCGCCGAGGTGCAGGGCAGGGACATGGTGACCGGCCTCGCGCGCACCGTCACCATCGACCCGGAGGACGTACGCCGCGCGATCCAGACCCCGCTGACCGGGCTGACCCACACCATCCGCGCCGTCCTGCACCGCTGCCCGCCCGACCTGGTCGCCGACCTGGCCGAGCGCGGCATGGTGCTCACGGGCGGCAGCGCGCTGCTGCCCGGCCTCGCCGAGCGGCTGCGAGCGGCGACGGGCATGTCCGTGCACCTTGCCGAGCAGCCCGAACTGAGCGCGGTGAACGGGCTCGCGGCGATGATGGAGGGGCGCGTACGGCCCTTCGTCGACAGGGTCGTGGCAGGGACCTCGGGCCGCGAGACCGAGGTGAAGGCCGAGGTGGGGACCGTGCGGGAGGCGGTGGTGAAGTCGGGTGCGGTGCCGGTGAAGTCGGCGGTGGAGCCGGGTGCGGTGCCGTCGCCCGGCTCGGAGGTGAGGCCCGAAGGAGTGAGGCCCGAGGAGGTGACGGCGGCTGCGCCGGTGGCGGTGGCCGAGGCGGTGGGAGTGCCTGAATCCATGGCGGTCGCTGAGCCCGTGGCGTCGGCGGCGGGTGGCGGGCTGGCGCCGGAGCTGATGCCGGAGCCCGCTGTCCCCGCCCGTGCGGAGCAGGACGGTACGGCGCCGGACACTGCCCCGGGGACGGCAGCGGCGGCCGGGTAGCTCTCGCGCGCCGCGCGGGGCGCGCGCACCGCGCGGAGGCACGCACCGTCGCCCCGCCTGGCCTGCTGTCCTTGGGCGGGGCGAGCCTTGGAACGGAACCTGGGGCAGGGCCCTCGGGACGGGGCCCTGGGGACGGGGCGAGGGCCTCGGGACGGGGCACTGCCGCCTTGGGACGACGTTGCGGGGCGAGGGTGCCGCCTTGGGACGTTGCGCGACGAGGGGCAAGGCCAGGGCCTGGGGCTGGGCCTGGGCCTGGATCAGAGCAGCCCGGAGGCGACGTCCCTCGGCGCGTACGGGCCGAACATGTCGATCAGCCGGGCGCGGGAGCGCTGGAGCCGCTCGGCGATCACCGCGGCGACCGCGTGATTGAGCGCCAGACCCAGTTCTGTGTCCTCCTCGCACAGCACCCGCACCGACATGGCGTCGAACTGGAGAGCGCGCACGGGGCTGTCCGCCTGCGAACCCAGCGTCCACACGAACGGCTTGAACAGCCAAGACCAGCCCAGCAGTTCCCCGTGGCGCACGTGGTCGAAGACCACGTTCCGGTGGCCGGGCACGTGCATGTCGAGCGTCGCGGAGCCGGTGTGCAGGATCCAGAAGCGGTCAGCTCTGTCACCCTCTTCGAAGATGCGCTGCCCGGCCTCGAAATATGCCTCTTGCCCCAGCGAGCGCAACCGTTCCCGTTGCTCCGGCATCAGCTCACCGAGCAGTCCCGTCATGGTCTGCATGGCCCGCCCTCCCTCCAGGGGTGGGAGCGTTCGCCCAGGTCACCCGGAGATGCGTGGGCATATGCGACATACGCCGGATTCACGACGCATACCCACATCACGGCTATTTCACGGTACCTCGCATCACCCGAACAGGCGAACGGGCAGGCGAGCCGGAAGGCGACCCGGCCGAGCGCCGGCCGGGCGGTGAGCCGGGCGGTGAGCCGGGCGGTGGGGCCGCGCGCCGGGCCGGGCGGTGGCGCGGCGGCGGAGGACTCCCGCCACGGCAGTGCCCGACGTACCGTCGGCAGTATGTGCAGAAGCATCAAGACCCTGCGTCCGCCCTACGCCGAGGCCGTCACCGAGACGGACATGCGCGCCGCCGCGCTTCAGTACGTCCGCAAGGTGTCCGGCTTCCGCGCCCCCGCCGCCCACAACCAGGCAGCCTTCGACGAGGCCGTCGAGCGCATCACGGCCGCGACGGAGGACCTCCTGGACGCGCTGGAGGTCCGGGGCGCGCAGGGCTGACCCCCGGCCCCGACGCGGCAGGCCGGAGCAGGGCCCCGGCCCCGACACGGCAGGCCGGAACGGGGCCGCGAGGGGCGGGTACGGAAATCCCGTCCGCGAGAAAGGGCATTTTTACCACCGCCCGGCCACCCCGCCCCGGCCCATAATCGAGGAAGCCGACAGAGCCCGCCCCAGGACCACGCGGGGTGGGGCGGGTCGGGCGGGCAGGGGAGGACGGGGGACGGCATGGACGCCACACGGGAACAGATGTCGAGCGGCTTCTTCACCGGCACGCGCGCCGGACCGGCCGAACCCGCCGGACCAGCCGGACCAGCCCGAACGGCCGGACCCACCCAACGCAGCGGCCCCCTCGTCACCCTCGGCCCCTTCGTCAGTGACGGCCTCACCGGGCTGCGCCGCTGCCTCACGCTGTGGGGCCTCTCCTTCCGCGCGCTGTTGCTGTCCCTGTGGCTCGCGATGGCCTGCCCGGTGGTCGTCGGGGTCGGCTCCATACTGCTGCCCTGTCCGCTGCGTGCCGTACGGCGGCTGGCCGACCGCTACCGCGCGCTGGCGGCCCGATGGTCGGACATCGAGATCCCCAGCACGTACGAGGAGCCCCTCGACGGTGCGGAGTCCGGCGCGAAGAGCGGGAAGGCCGGCGCGGAGGCCGGGTACACCCCGCTCCGGGCCCGGATGATGATCAAGTCCTCGCAGGAGCGGCGGGACTGGCGCTGGGTGACCTGCGTCCCGCTGGTGAACGGGCCGCTCTCCTTCTTCCCCCTCTCACTGGTCGCCAGCGCCGTGCTGGGCGTCGGCCTGGCCTTCGGCGGCGTGCCGCTCTCCCGCGAGCTGGACGCCATCTGGTACCTGTTCGTCCCCGTCGACGGGCCTGTCACCGCCGCCCTGGCCGGGCTGCTCGGCCTCGCCCAGCTCCCGCTGGCGCTGTGGGCGGCACCGCGTGTGGTGCGCGCGCACGCCCAGCTGGACCGCAAGCTGCTCGCGCCCAACGAGAGCGCGCTGCTGGCCGACCGTATAGACCACCTCCAAACCACCCGCTCCGACGCCGTGGACAGCCAGATGGCGGAGATCCGCCGCATCGAGCGCGACCTGCACGACGGCGCCCAGGCCCGGCTCGTCGCGATGGGCATGACTCTGGACGCCGCCGAGCACCTCCTGGAAAGCAATACGGAGGCTGTCCGCACGCTGCTCATCGAGGCGCGGCAATCCTCCGTCAAGGCCCTGGAAGAGCTGCGTGACCTGGTACGGGGCATTCACCCGCCAGTCCTGGCCGACCGGGGGCTGGGCGACGCCGTACGCTCCTTGGCCATGCTCAGCCCGCTGCGTACCGAGGTGCGCGTCGAGCTGCCAGGGCGGCCGGAGCCGCCGGTGGAGTCCGCCGCCTACTTCGCCGTCTCGGAGGTGCTGGCCAACGCGGCCAAGCACTCGGGGGCCGAGCGGGCCTGGATCGAGGTACGGCACGAACACGGCATGCTGCGCGTCGACATCACCGACGAGGGATGCGGCGGCGCCGAAGTGTCGCGGGGTACGGGGCTGCGCGGTATCGAGCGGCGACTGGCCACCTTCGACGGCGTACTGGCTGTGAACAGCCCCGCGGGGGGACCGACGATGGTGACGATGGAGCTGCCGTGCGAGTTGTCCTCGCGGAAGACCACTTCCTCCTGAGAGACGGCCTCACCCGCCTGCTGACCGCCTTCCGGCACGAGGTCGCCGCCGCCGTCGACAACGGGCCCGAGCTCCTGCGGGCGCTGACCGAGCTGCGTCCGGACGCCGCCGTGGTCGACGTACGGCTGCCCCCGGACTTCAGCGACGAGGGCCTGCGCGCCGCCGTCGAGGCCCGCACCCGGGTCCCCGGGCTCCCGGTGCTGCTGCTGTCGCAGTACGTCGAGCCCCTTTACGCCCGCGAGTTGCTGGCCACCGGGCCCGAGGGCGTCGGCTATCTGCTCAAGGACCGGGTCTCCGACGGCGCCCGGTTCGTCGCCGACATCGAACGGGTCGCGGAGGGCGGCACCGCGATGGACCCGGAGGTCATCACGAAGCTGCTGGTCAGCAAGGACCGGGACGAGCCGCTCGGCAGCCTCTCCGCGCGCGAGCGCGAGGTCCTGGAGTGGCTGGCGCAGGGCCGGTCCAACGCGGGCATCGCGGAGGGCCTGTTCATCAGCGAGAAGGCTGTCGCCAAGCACATCGGCAACATCTTCACCAAGCTGGACCTGCCCGCCTCGGAGGCGGACAACCGCCGGGTACTGGCCGTCCTCGCCTACCTGGACCGCTGAGCGGGGCGGGGCAGGGCGGGCCGGGCGGCGGGCGGGCGGGCGGGCGGGCGGCGCCCTTGTCGTACCCGACTTGTAGGTTGATGCGCGTGAACCGTACCGACCGCCTCTATGCCCTGGTCGAGGAGTTGCGGGCCGTCGCGCCCCGGCCACGGAGTGCGCGCTGGCTGGCCGGCCGCTTCGAGGTCAGCGTGCGGACGGTCGAACGGGACATCAGCGCGTTGCAGCAGTCCGGGGTGCCGATCTACGCGGAGCCCGGCCGCACGGGCGGCTACTGCCTCGACAAGGCGCGCACACTGCCGCCGGTCAACCTGACGCCGGACGAGGCCGTCGCGATGGCCGTGGCACTGCGGCGGCTGGAGGGCACGCCGTTCCGGTCGACCGCGGCCTCGGCACTGCGCAAGCTGGTCGCGGCGATGCAGGCCGACGACGCCGCCGCGGCGCACGATCTGGCCGGCCGCGTCCACCTGCTCGGCGACGAGGACACCACACCCCCGATGCCTCGCAAGGTGGCCGACGCGCTGTCCACCGGCCGCGTCCTGCGCATCGGCTACGGCGACCGCGAGGGCGCCACCACTACCCGCGAGATCGAACCCCTCGGCTACATCGGAAAGTCCACCCACTGGTATCTGATGGCCTGGTGCCGACGGCGCGACGCCCTGCGCGCCTTCCGGACCGACCGGATCACCTCGGTCTCGGTCACCTCCGAGGTGCCCCCGCAGCGCGCGCTGCGCCGCGAGGATCTCGACATCCCGTACGGCCTCGTCCAGCAGCTCACCTTGAGCTGACAGCCGGCCCGCGGCTGTCCGGGCCCGTGACCGGCCGGGCGACCGGACCTCCCCCGACCCGCACACCCGGCAGTCCGCCGAATCCGCCGATCCGCCGGCCCGACGACCCGCCGTTCAGCGGCAGGTCGGGCTCAGGGCTGGACGGACGGCGGGGTGAACACGGCGAAGTGGTTGCCGGCCGGGTCGAGCAGGTGGGCGAACTTCACCCCGACCGGGTTGACCTCCGGCGCACGCTGGACCGCACCCCCCGCTGCCTCGGCCCGTCGGCAGGCGGCCTCGACGTCCTCGACCAGCACCGTGAACACCGCGTAATTGGGCATCTTCCCCTTCGTCGCGAAGAGGCCGCCGCGCAGTCCCTCCGGGTCACCGGTGGTGAAGATCTGGTAGGCCTGGTCCGTGCTCTTGGTGTCGTCGTGCGCCACCGTCCAGCCGAACATGTCCCCGTAGAACCGCTCCGCGCCCTCCGGGTCGTCGGTCCCGATCTCGAACCACGCGATGCCGTTGATTCCAGGCATGTCGTCCCTCTCGTCCAGCGTTCAGCGTTCAGCGTTCAGCGCCGGGCGTTTCCCGGCCGGACCCCACTCTCGGAGCCGTCGGCGACAACCCTGTGTTGGTGTTTACGAGATCGTTCGGCCGGCCTCGTACGACCTCGTAGCAGCGCCGGAAACCTGACGCGGACGAACGGCGCCGACGAGCGGCGGAGATGACAGGCGCACGGCACGGGGTGAAGCCTGTCCGCGTGAAGGAATCGTCTCCGCGCGACCAGCAGCACCCCGACCGCGACGCCCAGCCGCCAGCCGGCCCCGTACAGCTCGTACGGAGCGGCTCCGCCGCGCGCGCCGGCTATCTCGTCACCGGATACGCCGAAGCGCGGCAGGCCCTCGGTGATCCACGGCTGTCGAAGGACACCGCCGCCTTCTTCGCCGACAAGAACTCCACCCGCCGGCTGCATCCCGCCGTGACGCGGAACATGCTGGCCGTCGACCCTCCGCAGCACACCCGGCTGCGCAAGCTGGTCACCAAGGCGTTCACCACGGGCGCCGTCGCCGCGCTGCGCCCCTTCATCGAGCAGGTGACAGATGCCCTGCTGGACCGGTGGCCCACGGCGGGGCAGGTCGATGTCGTCGCCGAGCTGGCCATGCCTCTTCCGGTCACCGTGATCTGCGAGCTGCTCGGCGTGCCGGCGGCCGACCGGGCGGACGTCCGGCGCTGGTCCGCCGACATGTTCGCGGCGGGGCAGCCCGAGCGGATCGACGCGGCCTCGCACGCGATGGCCGCGTTCATGACGGACCTCATCGCCGCCAAGCGGGACCGGCCGGGCAACGCGCTGCTGGATCAGCTCATCGCATCCCGCGACGGCGAGGACCGGCTGAGCGAGGACGAGTTGGTCGCGCTGGCCGTGCTCCTGCTCGTCGCCGGGCACGAGACCACCACCAACTTCATCGGCAACGCGCTCCTCGCCCTCCTGCGACCACCCTCCGACCGGCCCTCGGAACAGTTCTCATCTCGGCCCTCCGAGCGGCTCTCGGATCTGGAACGGCTGTGCCGCGAACCCGACACCCTCGTGCCGCGCGCACTGGACGAACTACTGCGTCACGGCTCCCCCGTGAGCACGGCGACCTTCCGGTACACGAAAGAGGCCATCACGCTCGGCGGCACCGAGATTCCCGCCGGCGCTCCGGTGCTGGTGGGGATCGGCGCCGCCAACCGCGACCCCGGCCGCTTCCCCGAACCCGACCAGCTCGACCTCGGACGGGAGGACGCCACCGGGCACCTCAGCTTCGGCCACGGCATCCACCGGTGCGTCGGCGCCCCGCTGGCCAGAGCGGAGGCGGAAATCGCCCTCCGGAAGGTTCTGACCCGCTTCCCGGGTCTCCGGCTCGCCGTACCCCCCGAGCAACTGGTCCGGCGTCCCACCCGCCTGGTACACGGGCTGACGACACTCCCCGTCCTCACCTAGGGGGAGCCGCCCGCCACGGCACGGCGCAGCACCGGGCCGGGCAGATCACCGGGCAGATCACCGGGCACGGCACCTCACCCGGTACGGCGCAGCACCGGGCATGGAACACCCCCCGCAGCGTCTCCGCGAACGCCCCTGCGCCCGCCCCCGCGCGGGTCGTAGGTGACAACGATCCGCGCGGGGGCGGGTACGACCCGATCGCCGCCATGGCTCCATGTCACCTTGCCGCAGGGGAAACAGCCCGGAGAGAACAAAGGGCCCGAATCTCGAAGCACGTCATATCCGGCGCCCTCACGTTGTGCTTTCCGCGATTACGGCGACGTCTGACCCAGGTGTTCCGATGATGCTCAGTTTGTGACGGGCATTCAGCAGAGGGCGTGCGTTCCGGTAACAGCCCTTCATCCGCGCCGACCCATATATGCATGACGCAATTAGCCCTTATCGCAGCACTTTTCATGGTTGCCGTGCAGCCATGGTTCGGCTGACTCGCTTGACCTGTTTGACCTGCTTGACCCGCTTGACCCACTGACCCGCCGCGGATCCGGCGGGACGGCCGCTGCGAGGCTCGGCGCATTCATGGGGCGGGGGCGGACCATTTCGATGGTCCGCCCCCGCCCCATTTGCGTGGTCCGCCCCCGGCGACGGGGAACCGCATCACGCGTCGCGCCTCTCCGCGGCCCGTTGTGACTCTTCGACAACCCGGCCGGCCCGTTGTGACTCTTCGACGACCCGGCGCATCGCCGCCATGTGCCCTTCGAGCGCGTCCCGTCCGGCTTGGTTGAGGCTGATCCACGTACGGGGGCGCTTGCCCACGTACCCCTTCTCCACCTCGACGTAGCCTCGCGCCTCCAGCGTGCTGACCTGCTTGGACAGCGCGGAGGGTGAGACCCCCGCCGATTCCCGCACCCACCGGAACTCGGCCCACTCAACGCCCGCGAGCAGCGCCACGATCGACAGTCGCGTCGGGTCGAGCAGGGCGGTGTCGAAGTCAGCGGGATCCATGGAGCACACCGCTGTCGTCGGGCCGGCGACGCGTGGCCAGGGAGTTGAGGCCCTTCTGCAAGGTGGGCCCGAATGCGATCAAGCCGCCGCAGAGTACGGCGCCCAGAACCGTCCCCGCGTACGGGAACAGCAGCTTGCCCCCGTACAGCGCGGCGATGAAGCCGAGCACCATGACGACGGCGATCGCCAGCCGGGCGAAGTACGCGAACCGGCGGGAGATTTCGCTCTTCCGCGGCCGGGCGGGCCGCCCCAGAAGGTCGGAGCCACGGCGGGTCCGCAACAGCACCATGTACACCATGAGGAGCGCGAAGACGGACCACGACATCCAGGGCCGCACCTTCTCCCCGAAGAAGTCGGGCGCCGCGAGCTGCGCGAAGAGGGCGATGGCGAACACCACGCCGACCCAACGGGACTCCTGCGTCGATTCCCGTACCGCCTGATCTCGGCGCTGATCGACGTCACGGAGCGCTCGGGCGGCCTCGTCGGCATGAGGCAGACGGTCGGACATGGGTACCTCCACGAGATTGCTCCATCAGACCTTGTTTCCTTAGAGGAAACTAGTTTCCTGTGCGGGCCTAGTCAACCGGAAGACAGTTATGTCGCGGTCAGGGTGAGCATCTCCCGGCCTCCGGAAGCGACCGGCCGGACGCCGCGCCGGAATCGGGGCGGCGCGAGAGCGGACAGGGGCGGGACTGGACAGGATCAGGGCAGGAGCCAGGATCAGGGGCAGGAGCTGCCATCCAGGTCAGGCGTCTATCACCAGGTTCTCCAAGGGCGTTGAGCAACACAGAAGGATCTTGTTCTGCGCCGTGTCACGGGGGCGGATCCCCCCGTTGTGCCGCATGTCGACCGACCCCGCTTCGAGGGTCGTCATGCAGGAGCCGCACAAGCCTTCGCCGCATGAGGAGGGAAGCGTGATTCCCGCCCGCGCTGCGGCCTCCAGTACGGGAGTACCGGCGTCGCATTCGATGGTCGTCCCGCTGCGGGAAAGCTCCACAGCGAACTTCGCGGCCCTGTCGGGCTCGTCCGCTGTGCGCAGGGAAGCGCTGTCCGACACCCCGGCCTCGAAGCTCTCCTGGTGATAGCGGTCCACCGGGAACCCCGCTCCGAAGAGCATCTGCCGGACCGCGCGCATGTAGCCGGGAGGTCCGCAGGTGAACACTTCGCGTTCGGGGAAGTCGGGGGCGATCTGCCGCAGCATGCCGAGGGTGAGACGACCACGGTGGCCGTGCCACCCCGGTGCCTGCCCGTCGTCCTCGCCGACCTGAACGACGTCCTCACGGGCCTGGAGGACGTCCTCGCCGACCTGAACGACGTCCTCACAGACGTGGACGACGCGGATGGCCGGCATGGTCCCGGCGATCAGCTCCAGTTCCTGACGGAAGGGGATGTCGTCGGGGGTACGCGCACTGTGCAGGAAGACGACGTCCGCCGGGGAGGCGAGGTCGTAGAGCGTTCTGGTCATCGACATCAGGGGGGTGATCCCGCTGCCGCCGGAGAGGAAGAGGTATGCGGGCGCCGGATGCCGGGCCATGGAGAACTGGCCGAGCGGCCCCCGGGCGCGCACGGTGTCGCCTGGAGTCAAGTGATCGTGCAGCCAGTTCGAGACCTGTCCCCCGGGGACCCGTTTCACGGTGATCGCGGCGACGTTCGGACGCGACGGCGGGGAGGAGATCGTGTAGCAGCGATCGACCTCCTGGCCGTCGATCTCGAAGGTGAACACGAGGTACTGGCCCGGGTCGTGCCGGAAGAGACGGGGCTCGGTCGGCTCGAAGACGAACGTCTTCATCTCGCTGGTGACGTACTGAACGTGTTTGCAGACCAGCAGTTGGTCCCCCGAACCGTCCTCTTCACGAGACCTGGCCAGTGGCTCCAAGGACTCCGCGCCGGGGAGGGTGAGCGTGTTGTTCATCGCTGAAGAGCCTCCCGAAGACGAGTGATGTACCAGTTGCAGAACGCCTCGACCTGGTATTCCGTCGGGGCGTACGGGCCTGGCTCGTACGCCGGGCTGGAGATCCCCTGCTGAGCGCGGGCGACGAGGCGTGCGTCCTGCTCGTTCGTCGCGGTCCAGATCTTCACCAGCGTGTCCGGGTCGTAGTCCACGCCCTCGGTGGCCTCCGGATGGACGAGCCACGTGGTGCGCAGCAGTGTCTTGTCCGGGGCGACGGGGAGGACGCTGAAGGTGACCGCGTAGTCGCTGACGACGTGGAACCAGGAGTTGGGCTGAAGGTGCAGAGCCAGATGCCCGAGGCGGGGCGTGGGCAGGTCGCCCAGTAGACGGTGGCATGCCGCTCTGCCGTCCGGGGTGAAGGATTCACCGGCGAGGTCGAGGGCGTCGCGCTGGATCCGGAATCCGGTGGCGCGGTTGTCCAGTTCCTCTAGGAGGGCGTACGGCAGGCCGAGCCTCTCGTACGTTTCGCGCATCTCGGCGTCGGCCCGCAGGTAGCGTTCGTGCGCCGGGCGCAACCGCGTGGGGACGTTCTCCTCGGTGTAGCCGTAGGTGGGGAAGAAGGTGCGCAACAGCTCGGGGTGTTCGTCGCAGTGGTAGCACTCCCGGTTGTTCTCCATCACGAGTTTCCAGTTGCCGTCCTCGACGAGGTCGGTCCGCGCCGCCACCTTGGCGCGGCGTAGCTCGTGCGGAAGAAGGTACGGCTCGACGCGCGCGGCGACCTCGGCGAAATCGGCGGGCGGCTCGTCGGCGAGACAGACGAACACGAGCCCGCCGACGCTGCGCACGTGGACCGCTTTGAGTCCGAAGCAGCTACGGTCGAAGTGCGCCGGCTGGGACGGGGCGTGCCGAAGTGCGCCGTCCGCACCGTAGGTCCATTTGTGGTAGCCACAGACCAGGTTCCCGGCCGATCCACGCCCTGCTTCCAGGATGCGGGCGCCACGGTGACGGCAGACGTTGTGGAAGGCCCGGAGGTTCTCGTCGTCGTCGCGCAGGACGATGACCGAGTACGGCCCGATGTCCACGGTGGTGTAGTCGCCCGGCTCAGGCACCTCCGCGTCCACAGCCACGAAGACCCATTGACGGGTGAAGATCGCTGCGATGTCGAGGTCGAAGAACTCCC
Source organism: Streptomyces sp. NBC_01775 (assembly GCF_035917675.1). Taxonomy (NCBI): domain Bacteria; kingdom Bacillati; phylum Actinomycetota; class Actinomycetes; order Kitasatosporales; family Streptomycetaceae; genus Streptomyces; species Streptomyces sp. NBC_01775. Next base: position 4,199,108 of record NZ_CP109104.1, read on the forward strand.
GGTCGGTGTAGAACGGGCCTTCCAGGCTGCGGCCTGCGCACCGTCGCGCCACCGCGTCCCCTGTCCGGGACACTTCCGGCGTCCGGGGCACTTCCGGCATCTTGGTGTCTCCCAACGATGTCACGCTGTTCTCCTCTCGCTGCTGATCCCTGGCGACGGCCTTCCGGCGACGATCAGCCCCGGCACACCTGGGCTGTGCTTGCTTCTGCTGTGCTCGCATCTGCTGTGCTCGCATCTGCGGAAGCGGGTCTGACGGGAGCCGGTCTGCGGCGGCCGGTCTGGCGGAAGCCGGGTCACATCGGCAGGCACAACCGCAGTGCGTCCAGGACCGCGGCGTGGATGTTGCGGCTGGTCACCGCATCGCCGATGCGGAACAGCTGATAGCGGCCCTCGGGGTTCGTGACCTCCCGCTGCGGCTCACCGGCCAGCAGTTCGCGATGGTTCAGCCGGCCGAGGTTGCTCGACCCGGAGAGCAGGTCCCAGTAGAGGTCCGCATGGGGCAGCGTCCCGTGCTCCACCACCACGTGCTGCACGACCCGCTCCGTCTCCGTGGCCGCGTACTCGCTGCGCAGGGTCGCGATGAGGCGGCCGTCTTCCGCGCGGCGCACGGACAGCAGCCGGTGCGCCAGGGTGGTGGTCACCGCGTGTTCGGCGAAGGCCCGCAGGTAGGCCGGCGCATTCATGCTGCCGACGTCGGGTGCGAGCGTGCGCTCCGGCGTCACGTACTCGATCGAGATGCCCTTCCGGGCCAGCACCTCTACAGCGTCCAGCCCCGGATAGGCCCCGTTGTCGTCGTAGACCAGTACGCGTCCTTGGGGACGCAGGGTCCCGCTGAGAACGTCCCACGTATCGGCCACGGCATCCGCGCCCTTCGCGCCTTCCACGCCCTTCGCACGCTCCGCGCCTTCCGCGCCTTCCGCGCCTTCCCCGAGAAACGCGGAGTTGGGGAGGCCGCCCGTGGCGACGAGGACGATGTCGGGACGTTCCATCAGAACGTCTTCCGCCTCGGCGAGGACTCCGAACCGAAGGTCGACGCCGAGCCGCTTGCACTCGTCGACGCGCCAGTCGACGATGCCGAGGAGATCCCGCCTGCGCGGGTTCGAAGCGGCGATACGTATCTGTCCGCCAGGCAGCTCACCTGCCTCGTACAGCACGACTTCGTGCCCGCGTTCGCCCAGCACCCGGGCCGCTTCCAGCCCTGCGGGTCCGCCGCCGACGATCACGGCCCTCTTCCGCTCTGCCGCGGGCGGGACCGTGTGCGGCAGCTGAAGCTCCCGCCCGGTGGACGGGTTATGGATGCACTTGGTGTCGCCGGAATCGTAGATCGCGTCCAGGCAGTAACTCGCGCCCACGCAGGGCCGGATGCGGTCCTCGGCTCCGGCAGCCACTTTGGCCACCAGGTGCGGGTCCGCGATCTGAGCCCGGGTCATGCCGACCAGGTCGAGCATGCCCTCCCGCACGGCATGCCGCGCGGTGGCGACATCGGCGATACGGCCGGCGTGCATCACAGGGACATCGAGTCGGCGCTTGACCTCCGCCGTGAATTCCAGGAACGGCGCCGAAGGCGTACCCATGGACGGAATCGCCCTCGCCAGAGCGGCATCGCTTTCGATCGAACCCCGAATGGTGCTGACGAAGTCGATGCCGTCCGCGATGTACCGCCGGGCTGCCTCCAATGCCTCCTCGAAGGTCAACCCGCCTGGCCGGTCCTCCTTCATCATCATGCGGATACCGACGACGAATTCGGGACCGACCGCGGACCGGATCGCGCGGATCACCCGGCGCGGGAAGGCCATCCGCCCCGCGAGGCTCCCGCCGAGTTCATCCCTCCGCTGGTTCGTCGTCGGCGACAGAAAGCTGTCCAGAAAGTGGCCGTACGACTGGATCTCTATGCCGTCGAGGCCGCTCTCCTCGCAGCGCGCGGCTGCGTCGGCGTAGTCCTGCACGATGCGGTCCAGGTCCCACGGCTCGGCTTCCTTGGGAAAGGCGCGATGTGCGGGTTCACGCAATGGGGACGCGGAAAGGACCGGCAGCCAATCGCCTGTGTAGTTGCTGGTACGCCGTCCCAGATGGGTGACCTGGCACATCACCGCGGCCCCGGCTTCGTGGACATCGTCGGCCAGCCGCCGGAGCCAGGGCACCACGTCATCGCGGTAGAGCAGCAGGTTGCCGAAGGACGGCGGACTGTCGGGTGACACGACCGCCGAGCCACCAACCATCGTCAGCCCGACCCCGCCCCTGGCCTTCTCCAGGTGGTACATCCGGTACCGGTCCCGGGGCAGACCGTCTTCCCCGAACGCCGGCTCGTGCGAGGTGCTCACCACTCTGTTGCGCAAGGTGAGGTTCTTGATCGTGAAGGGCTGGAGCAGGGGATCCGTCACTCGCGTACGCATGGCGCTCCTCGTGAACCGTCCGGGATGGCCTGGAGGACTGTGCGTCGTCTCCAGCGCCGCCATGGCAGCCGCAGCGCTACGCCGCAGCAGTTACTCGGAAAAGGAGAAGCCGACCCCGAGCCATTCGCTTCGAGGCAGGCAGAAAGGTGGACAGACAGGCAGAACTGATCGCATCGGCAAGGAGGTTGAACCCCCTTCGCGCGGTACGCCCCAGCATGGAGCCCGCTATTGCCCACGGACAATCAAACGGTGTCGCAGGAAACCATGCGAACCCCCTACAAGATCGACAGCCGCCCTCTCCTTCCCGAGACGCCCAACGCCTGCTACCGCGAAGCACGCCTGGCGACATCCACTCCCTGACCACAGATGCCCGACGGGCCGGCGCGGGACCGGACAGACTCACCAGAGCTGCACGAATCCGACACCCACCGCGCGGAGAGCGACCACGACAGCACACCCACGCCCCCCGTTCCACTCCCACCCCCACAACCCCACCAGCACAGGAGCACGAAAAAGCCCAGGTCACACGAGGTGTGACCTGGGCTTCAGGTGAGCCGCCTAGGGGAGTCGAACCCCTGACCTACGCATTACGAGGGCTGGCAGGATCGTGCCAAGTGGTGATCCGTGATCGCTCTCGATCCAGTATTGCCTGGTCAGAAACATGTCGGGTTTAGGGGTGTGACGGACGGTCCAGAGAGTGATGGACCGTCCGCTCACGCAACGCTCACGCAGACTGGCGCTCATCTCCCAGCAGACTCGCGTGAGGTTGCCCCGTCGTCACTCGGCGTCGTCAGTCTCGTCTTCAAGATCTTCGATCACTGCGGCAACACTCGACATGAAGATGTGATGCTTGTCGTCGTTCGCCAGATAGGTCACAAGGTTCTCTCGCAGACGCTGAGTTCCCAGGTAGTACTCCCGAAACGCCTTCGAGACCTCGTCTGCCACTTCGCGGCTCGGAGGAATAGGGATACGAATTTCCCTATACCGTCGGCCAACATCTTCACGGTTGGTCTGCATGAAGACAACGCGGTCCCACTGTCGGCGTACGGCCTTCAGCGTCATTGCCCACAAGAGATAGAAGTTATCGAAGGGCGCCGACTCTGATGCTCGCAACACCAGCACCTCTTTGGTCAGCACGACCCTCTCTTGCCCCGGCATGATTACCGCAAAATCGCCGATGTTTTTGCTGGTCCGGATTGGGGTGATCAGGTCATATTCTTCGAGCCCGGATTCACTCCCCTTCCAAAAGCGTTCAGCAACCACATCGGGCACGCGATTCGTTGGATTGATATTCATCTGTCCGGCGCGAATATCGGAAACCTTGATGTAGGGAATGTGCCCGGTTCGAAAATCTGCCGACGGGCTCCCATGCCCATGCATCGAGACCAACACTTGATCGTCGACCAATTCACCGATAGAAGCACTAGCGAACGTCCCCATCTCGGGTGTGTCCATAAGCGTAAAGAAGTCACGCACTGAACGTTCATCGAAATAGTTTGGAACGGCAGTTAGGCGGTCAGTGAGCTCGGCCTCATCTACCCACCGACTCGTTTTAGTCGTATCGAACTCGTCCACGAGAGCTGTTGTGTCTGCGGCGATCTGGTCGTCGACTACATCTGTTCGAGTGCCAGTATCAGCATCAACAACGAAGAGTTCCTCGCCATCCTTGTTGATGCCTACTGTCGGAGCGTAGGAAACGAATACCTGACCATCACGGAACCAAGCCGGCCTATGCACCATGGAAATCACTTCTTCTCAAAGACGTAGAAGTTAGTCTTCGCTCGGCAGAACCCCTGAAACGCTTCCATGGGGATGTTCAGGAATCCCCGTAGGACGAAGCGAGCACTCAGCCATTCTGGCAGCCATTTATACGTAGGCGAGAAGAAGTACGTTTCCGGCAGAATGATCCCGAGTCTGCCGCCACTCATCAGGAGCCTGTGCGCGCGCTCAAGGAAAACGAGACCAATTTCAAGGTCGGCATACTCGCCCTGTTTCCGGTTGGCCGCAGCCGCGATACTGTAATCGTTACGACGCGCATCAACCTTGCCGACCTTAAGGTTCTTACCGAAGGGCGGATTTGTGATCACCACCGTAAAAGACCCGTCACTGAGAGGCCGCTCGAGTTGAGGGTAGTCCCTTCCCCACCGGTCCCCTCTTATCGAATCCCCAATGTGCACGTTGGCAGAACCGTCCCCAAGGCCCACCATAATTGCCCGAGTGAGCTTCACGTTAATGGAGTCTTTGTCCACTCCATAGATGTTCCGGTGTGCCCACGTCCGCGCCGCGGCGGCAGAGTCACCAGCAGGAATGCGTTCGACCAACGAGAGGAACGCTTCGGTGAGGAATCCGCCGGTTCCACATGCCGGGTCGATGATCTTGTCTTCCAGGCGAATATCCATCATTTTGATGGCGGCAGCGATTACACGCTGCGGGGTGAAATACTGCCCTTCCCCCGCCTTCAGGTTCGCTCTGCGGAAGACCTGAAAGGCCGAAGAAATCGCTTCAGGCCCCACATCGTTCAGGTTCAGGCTGGAAAGCTCATACACCGATTCCTGAATGGTATGATCATCCAGCTCGAGGGTGCCTTCTCGATGCTCAGAAAATACTTCCGGTCGAAATTTCTTGAGTGCATCGAACTGCGCCTTCATCGCCTTAGCTGTTGCCGCTTCTCCCCCCTGGGAGAGTTGGAAAGTAACTGGCTTGCTGGGATCATACGATGCGTTTGAATCTGATTCCAGCTTGAGCAACAAGAGGTTGCAGAGTTCGTTGAGTTGCGCCTCCGAACGAGTCGACTGACTGTCCCGCGCAACCACAACATCCAACAAGCGACTAAAGATGGACCGCAATTGCCCGTTCTTCGGCGTGACCAATTCACCGAACGTCAAAGGCTTCTCGGAGGGGCGCGTAAACCCTTCCCCAGGCTGCGGCAGGCCGCGATTACGAAAGTGCCGAAACCTGCCGTCGGCGAGTTTATAGACCCTGACGTCATCGGAACCGTTGGTCCAATAACCCATCCGCGCACGCGGCTCACGGCCGAGGTAGATCTCGAGCTGAGAAACGCCAGCCTCAATCGTAGGCTGCTTGAATTCGCAGATGACCAGGAGGTGCTCCCAATCACCTGCATGCCGCACATCGTCAAAGATGGCCAGGTCTACAGGCCATCCAGCGAAGGACTTCCCTTCCTCCCGCTTCGCCGCGTCGTGGGGTGACTGCGGTACGCGCCATTCGGGCTGCCACTTCAGCTGGCCTGTGTCCCAACCTGCTTCCACGAGGCTCTTGATCGTCGGCCGCCGCACTTGCTGGTGCTCGGGGCCGCTGAGAGTACGCGAAGAGTCATCAGTCACCCCGCAACTCTAGCCGCTCGCTGGAGGACAGAAGTGTAGGAGGGTGGGGAGCGCTTGCGCCGACACGGCTACGTACTCAGCGGATGCCAGACTCTGAGTGGAATCAGGGCAGGAATCGGGTCACCTATGGTTTTCGCTGGTGCGGGGGCACGTAGTCCACCCGGCCACGCTCGCTGAAACGACTGACGGCCGACCAACGTCAGCGGGCCGGCCGTCCAAGATGTCCTGATACAACAGGTTCGTAGCGGGGACAGGATTTGAACCTGCGACCTCTGGGTTATGAGCCCAGCGAGCTACCGAACTGCTCCACCCCGCGTCGGTGCCTCAAGTCTACTCCATGTCGAGGCCCCCCTGTCGGTCCCTCGCCAGGCCCCTTGTCCCTGATGCCGTTACGGGGACCTTCGTGCGCTGCCGCAGGCTACTGGCGGTCGCCCCACTTCAGAGGTTCCTCGGCCTGGCGACACCACGCGGTGAGGTTCAGCGATCCGGACGGGTGGGCCCATGGCTGCGGCGCAAGAAGTGCACCTCGCGGCGCGTCTGTGGTCACGCGCTTGCGGTCCGGCCAGAGGCCAAATCTCGATACCATGGGCGGCATGTCTGCTGCCCCGGTTCGTGTTCGTTTCGCCCCGTCTCCGACCGGCATGTTTCATGTTGGTGGGGCGCGGTCCGCTCTCTACAACTGGGCCGTGGCACGACAGTCCGGCGGCCGGTTCGTCCTGCGTATCGAGGACACGGACGCGGCGCGGAACAAGCCGGAGTGGATCGAGGGCATCGTCAGCGCGCTCGCGGCGATCGGCATCCATGCTGAGGACCCGGCCTTCGAGGGCCCGTACTTCCAGTCGGAGAACGCGGCCCGGCACAGCGAGGCGGCTCAGCAGCTCTTCGAGACCGGGCGGGCGTACTACTGCGACTGCACCCGTGAGCAGCTGAAGGAGCGCACGGGGTCGGAGCATCTCGGGTACGACGGGTTCTGTCGGGAGCGGGGGCTGGGCTTCGAGGTGGGGCGGGCGCTTCGGTTCCGGACGCCGGACGAGGGCGAGACCGTCGTGGTCGACCTGATCCGCGGGGAGCCGGCGTTCCCGAACAACGCGATCGAGGACTTCGTGATCGCTCGCGGCGACGGATCTCCCGTGTTCTTGATCGCCAATGTGGTCGACGATCTGGATGAGGGGATCACGCAGGTCATCCGTGGCGACGAGCACCTGTCGAACACGCCGAAGCAGCAGCTGCTGTGGGAGGCGCTTGGCGCCGAGCCGCCGGTGTGGGCGCACCTGCCGGTGATCGTGAACGAGAAGCGGCAGAAGTTGTCCAAGCGTCGCGACAAGGTGGCGCTGGAGGACTACCTCGCCGACGGCTTCCTGCCCGATGCGCTGGTGAACTACCTCATGTTGCTCGGCTGGGGCCCCGGTGATGACCAGGAGATCAGGCCGTACGAGGAGCTGGAGCGGCTCTTCCGGATCGAGGATGTCGGGACGGCACCGGCCTTCTTCGACGTGAAGAAGCTGACGGCGTTCAACGGCGACTACATCCGCGCGCTGGCGCCGGAGGAGTTCGTCAAGGCGTGCGCGCCGTGGCTGGCGGCGCCGTACGCGCCTTGGCAGCCCGAGGCGTTCGACCCGGGCGTCTTCGAGCAGGTGGCCCCGCTGGCCCAGACCCGGCTGGCGCTGCTGTCGGAGATCACGGACAACGTGGACTTCCTCTTCCTCGACGAGCCGGTCTGGGACGAGGCGTCCTGGAACAAGGCGATGAAGGCGGGCGCCCTCGATATCCTGCGCGACGCCCGCGCCGAGCTGGCCACCACAGCGGACTGGCAGGCGGACGGTCTGAAGGCCGTACTGCTCGCCGTCGGTGAGAAGCACGGGCTGAAGCTGGGCAAGGCGCAGGCGCCCGTCCGGGTCGCGGTCACCGGCCGGACCGTCGGACTCCCCCTGTTCGAGTCCATGGAACTGCTCGGCCGGGACCGCGTGCTGGACCGTCTGGACGCCGCAGCCGAGAAGCTGGCCGCGCAGGCGTAGTTGTCGGTCAGGCGATCTCCGCGAGGAGGTCGCCCCAGGCGTTGCCGAAGTAGTTCAGGTCGAAGCGGGCCAGGACCTCGTACGCGGCCTTGGCCTCAGTCTGGCGGGCCGCCGCGCGCTCCAGGACCTGCGTCGGCAGGCGGCCGAGATCCGGGGCCGGCTGGCCAGTCAGAACGGCAAGGTCGCCCAGTCCGGCCACCGGACGGATCAGGCAGGGCAGGCCCAGCAGCAGGGCCTCGGCCGCGCAGCGGCTCCAGCCTTCCCGCATCCGGGGAAGGAAGACGCCTACGTCACACGCGCGCAGCAACCGGAGATATCGCGCGCGATCGACGTCATAGTGCGCGCCGCCGAAGCCGATGGTGTTGCTGCCGCTGGTGATCACTCGCATCCCCGGGGTGTTGGCCAGGGCAGCCGCGACGTCCTCGGTTCCCTTCCAGTGCACGGCCTTGCCCGCGTAGACGCCGAGCGTGTCCGGGGGCAGGCCGAATTCGGCTCGGCACTCGGCCCGGTCGAAGCCGCGCGCCTGCTCGACCTCGCCCATGTCGAACGCGTTGTGGATCATCCGTACGTTCCGGACGCCTCGGGCCCGGAGGAACGCGGCCCAGTACGGGGCGACGCACACCACGACGGCGCACTGCGGCAGCACCTGGAACAGCCTCTCCCAGAGCACGGCTTCGACCGGGGCGGAGTCGTGCTGCAACGGCTCGTAGTGGTGCAGGAGGAAGATCGTGCGGGCGCGCATTTCGGGGGTGAAGAGGAGCAGGCTGAGGTCGTCCCATACGAACGGTCCGGCCGTCTTGCCGAGGGCCCGGATGGTCGGAGCGAGGCGGGTGAGGTGGCGGAGCTTGCGCCAGCGGCGGGTCCGGTAGGTGCGTTTGTGGTCGGGGACCGTGTGCCACTCCACGTCGTCGGCCGTGACCTCGTGGAGCATCCGCAGGTACACCCGGCCGCCAGTCGAACCGACAGGCTCCATCGAGTAGACGACCCGCTTCACGGACGTACCTCCTGTGTCTGTCTGACGTGTTCGGTGTGCAGCCGCGTGTGCATGGCCTCCATGTGCGGGCCGTGGTGACGGGCGGCCTCGGCGAGCGGTAGGTGGAAGTCGGCGAGGTTCAGGAGGAAGCGTCGGCGGCGGTCGAGATCGGGGGACGCGCCGAGGTCGCGAAGGTTGTGCAGGCGGTCGGCGAGCCGCACGAGGAGGTCTTCGGGCGGGAGCGCGGCTTGCTTGTCGCGCCAGCAAGCTTCGTCACCAGCCGACTTGGGGCGCTGTTCGAGACGGTGGTCGGCCGTGATGGCACGCAGGCGGGCGGTGAACGGGCCGCCGAGGTGATGGACGAGCAGCGACTCGGACTCGGGGGCCACCTCCAAGGCGTCGTGGAGGAGGGCGAAGAGGAGTGTTTCGGGGTGGCTGACGCCGATCTCCTGCCGCAGGAGCGTGACGACGGCCAGTGGGTGTCCTAGGTACGGGGTGCCTTGATCGCGGGTGTGGCCGTCGTAGACCGTGAGGGCGAGGCCGCCGGCCACGCGGGCACGGGTCTGTTCGTCCGTGCTCCACGCGGCGGCGCCGAGCACGGCCAGAACGTGGTCCAGATCGATGATGCTCATCCGTCGGTCCTCCCTCGGAGCGCCGTGGTGCGGGGGTCGGGCACGTGGTGTGCGAGTAGCAGGGTGTCCTCGACCGCGAGAGCGTCGAGGCCCAGGTCCGCCGCCGCTGCCATGACCTGCTCGGCGGTGCGCAGGATCGGGGCGCCCTTGCGGTTGAAGGAGGTGTTCAGCACCAGTGGCAGTCCGGTGCGTTGGTGGAACTGCTGAAGAAGCTCGCGCAGGCCCTGGTGGTCAGCGGAGACGGTCTGGACGCGGGCGGTGCCGTCGTGGTGAGCGACCGCGGCGATGCGGTCGGCTCGGCAGCGGCGGACTCGGGTGACGCGGTTCATGAAGGGGTCGCCTTCCGACATGAACCAGTCGGTGGCGTGCTCCGCGAGGACCGCCGGTGCGAACGGCCGGTAGGTGGCTCGCTTCTTGATCGCGTTGAGCCTGTCGCGCGTGGCGGGGTTGCCTGGGTGAGCGAGGATCGAGCGGTGTCCGAGGGCTCGCGGCCCGAATTCGAGTCGCCCCTGCACCCAGCCGAGGATGTGGTGGTCTGCCAGCAGCGCTGCCACCGCACGCGTCAGTTCGGGACCGAGGCCGGTACAGGCGCGGTAGCCGGACGGCACCGGGCTCGTTGGCAAGGCGCCTGGGCTCGGCCCCCAGTCCGCGTCGTTCGGCACCGGCAGGCGCTCCTGGCCGAGCTGGTAATGCCAGCCGTAGAGCGCGGCGCCGACGGCCGTGCCCGCGTCGTGCGGTGCGGGTGCCACGAAGAGGGTGTCGAAGCCGCTGTCGGCGGCGAGTTGCCCGTTGAGGTGGGAGTTCAGGGCGCATCCGCCGGAGAACACCAGTGCCGGGGCCCGCGTGAGGCGTCGCAGGTGGCGGGCGACATGCACAACCGAGGTGGTGAAGACCTCCTGCACGGCAGCGGCCAGGTCCGCACGTTCGTTCTCGGACTGCTCCGCTACGTTGCCCAAGGTCCAGGACCGGCCGCCAAGGAGCAGCGGCGTGTTGCTGTCCGCCGAACCCCAGGGATGGGCGATGTGGAGGGCCCCGTCGTCACCGAGCCGGACCAGGTCGCGGACCTCCCTTCCGTAGCGCTCGGGATCGCCGAAGGCCGCGAGGGCCGTCAGGCTGCCCTCGGGCTCGTTTCCCGGCGGGATCACCCTGCTGGCGAGGTTCCGGTAGAAGTGCCCGAGCGAGGAGTGGACGCGGCGGGGCCCGGCGGGCCCGGGGAGCACGTCCGGCATGGTCTGGTGGATGCGGTCGATGCGGTCGGGCCGCAGTTCGTAGCCCGTGATGCGCTCCCGGCCCGGCCCGAAGTCCGAGCCGAGGGCGGACCCGCCAGCGTCGATGACCAGCCCCGCCGCGTGCTGGTGCCCGGAGAGCAGGTAACCGGACAGCACGTGGGCCGTGTGGTGGGAGAGGAGGCGTAGCCGGTCGCCGAGTGGGTCGGGCAGGAGGGCGCCGAGTTCGTCTCGTTCCTCGGCCAGCCACCAGCCGGCTGCGGGGTTGGGGCGCATGGAGGCGGCCCAGACGGCGTCCACGTCCCGTGGTTCGAGACCGGCCGACTCCAGGCACCACTGGAGTGCGCGGGTCGGGGCGCTGAGTGTGCCCTTGCGGGCGGAATGGTTGTGCTTGATGCCGCTCCAGCGTTCCTCCTCAGCCGCGTGGACGCGGCCGTCTACGACCAGGGCGGCGGCAGTGTCGTGGTGGAAGTTGAGTCCGAGGACTGCGGGCATGATCGTGCACCTCCGGCCTGGGGATCAGACGGTGGGAGCGAGGGCGGGGACGCGCGCGGCGCCGGAGTCGGAGTACTCGTGACAGCGCAGGCAGAACCGGTAGTGGTGGCTGCGGGGCGCGAACACCTTGGCCGCGAAGTCCGCGTCCCACACCGTGAATTCGCTGTCGTCCTTGGCCATGGCGTTGAAGCAGCGGTAGCAGGACCCGTCCATCTCGATCATCAGGTGCTGGTCGAGGTAGCGGTCGCAGAGGCCGCGCAGTTCGTTCGCGGGCTGGCCGACGTCGATGTGGTGAACGTGGTTGGTGACATGGATGGCGCCGTACTTGTCGCACAGCCACGTGAGGCGCGTGAGCCGGGTGGGACTGATGCCTTCCAGGACGCTGTTGACGACGACGGTCTTCCCGGCCTCGCACAGGCGCGGAACGACGGTGTGGACCTCGTCCTCGTTCCCGTGCTCGTCGTCGCAGCCGATCAGGATCTGGTCGTACGAGCGAAGGGTGGCCTCCATGATCCGCTGGTTGCGGGCCAGGGTGATGGCGTTGGTGCCCAGGACCATGACCTTGTCCGGCAGGCGCGTGCGGGCGGTGTCGCTGAGTGCGGGGAAGTCGCGGTGCACGGTGGGCTCGCCGCCGTTGATGTGCAACTGGCGGAAGGGGAGGGATTCCAGGCGGGTCAGGATGGTGGAGAAGAGTTCCGGGGACATGTTCTCGCCTTGGGCGCCGTCGGCGAAGATGCAGAAGTCGCAGGACCTGTTGCACTTCGTCGTGATCTTGATCTTGGCCGTCTTCAGGACACGGGGCGGGGGCGCGTGTACTGACATGGCGTAACTCCTTGTTTCAGAGGTGGACATCGTCGGGGGCGAGACTGAGGAAGTCCTGGACGGTCGCCTTCTGTCGGTGCCAGCGCGCGAGGGTCGTGCGCAGGGTGCCGGCGGTGGTCGGTCCGGCGGGGAGCAGCGTCGCCATCCGGGCGGCCTGCCGCTGGGCGGGAGTGGTCTCGTCCGCCGCGAGCACGCTCAGGGCCCGCGCGGCGGTGCGGAGTTCCTTCGCCTCCCGCCGGATCAGGTACTGGGTCGCCACGCCGGGCGGCGGATCGAGGTAGTACAGCCAGCGGGCGACACGTACCCGGAGCATCCCTGCGGTCATCACCCAGGCGGTGCGGGTGCGCTCCTGGCCGTCTCTGCCGAATCCGTCCGCGTCGGGGACGCGGCGCATGGCTGATTGGAGGACGGCGTGGGCTGTGCGGAGCAAGTGGGGCGGGCTCCGGAGGCAGGTCTCGGAGCGTTGTGCGGCGGCGTGCCGGAGAAACAGCTCGGCGTACCGGTCCAGCCCATCCGGTCGCCACTGGGTGAGGGCAGCCGTCTTGCCGGGGCAACGGGTCCGTGTCGCGAGTGCGGCGGCGGCGAACCAGCAGGGGGCGAGGTAGTGCCAGGCCACGCAGTGGCGCCGGTAGGCGGTGATGTCCCCGGTCACGTTGTCCGTGCTGTCTGCCGCGAGCCGGTAACGGCCACCCAGCCGGGAGTGCAGGATTCCGCGGTAGAACCGCTCGTCGATCCCGCACCAGGGCGCCATCTGGGCTCGGGACCTCCAGCGCTGGAAGTCCCGGCGGTTTCCGGCGATCAGCGACCACGTCGCGAGTTCTGGCGCGGAGACGAGCCGCCCGTCTGCCTCGGCCGTGGTGAACGCGAAGCCGGGCGGATGTTCCAGGAGGCGTCGATGGGAGACCTCCCGGCCGACTGCGGCGGTGTGCGCGGCGGCCAGCCGCTGGTTCCACTCCTCCCAGTCCTCGGGGGCGTCATGGAGGAGGACACGTACGTCGAGATCGGAGTGCGGGGCCAGCAGATCGGCAGGCTGCCACTTGTGGGTGAGCAGCGCGGCCCCGACACCGTGGGCACCCAGCTCACCCTCGTAAAGGCCACCGAGCTCCTGATAGAGAGGGTGGGCCTCGGCCATGAGCATCACCGCTCCCCGGTCGAGGCGCGAGCGCAGGACGGCACACCGTCTGCTCCCGTGGCGACCACGGGGAGCAGCGGCCGGACCGGGGCTCCTTCGGGGCGCTCCATCCGGTCCCAGCGCAGGTCGTAGTCGACGTAGTGGAAGCCCTGCCAGGCGTCGTTGGCGTCACGGTCGAGCATGGCCTGGAAGAGGTGCGCGAAAGCGTCGCCGAGAGTGCCGTCTGCCAGGTGGGGCTTCAGGGGGATGTCACGGTTGTGCAGGATGCAGGGGCGTGCCAGGCCCGTGGGGGTGATCTTGATGCGGTTGGCGTCGGAGCAGGTGGCACAGCTGGAGTTCGAGATGAAGCCGATCGACCCGGCCCAGCCGTCGGGCCGGAGGTACCTCCCCGGGCTGCGGACCCCGAGGTGGCTCCTGGGAACCTCACCGGCATCCGCGAACCACGTGCGGAGACGGTCGCGGACCTCCGCCTCGCTGATGAACTCGGTGTCGAACAGCGCCTGTGCGGGGCCGATGTTCTGGAGCTCGATCAGACGGACGGCGATAGGCAGGTCACGGGCGAGTTCGGCCACGGCGAAGGAATCGTCCAGATAGCTGCGCTGGAGCACGCAGTTGACCTTCACGCGTAGGCCGAGGGACAGGGCGGCATCGAGGGTGTTCCGGGTGGTGCGCGGATCGCCGCCGCCCATGATGGCGGCGGACCGCGTTGGATCGAAGCTGTGGAGGCTGAGGTTGAGGTAGGTCAGACCGGCACGGTGGAGCCGTTCGACGGTCAGTCCGCGGCGAAGGTTGCCGTGGCTGGTCATGCCGATAGCGGCGTCCTGGCCGAGGCCGTCGGCCAGGCCCGCGATCACGTCGAGGATGTCCACCCGGAGGGTCGGCTCGCCACCGGAGCAGTGCGCCTTCTTGATCCTCCAGGCTCCGGCCTCGGCGGCGATGGCCGCATAGTCGGAGGCCGACAGGGGGCGGTCCTTGTGCCCGTAGTCCGGCATGCAGCGCGGCTTGCAGAAGACGCAGTCCAGGTTGCAGAGGGAGTTCAGGGTGAACGCCAGGTAGGGGTGGTTGCGGCCTGCCACGGTGAGGGCGGCAGCCAGGTCGCGATGGTGTGCTGTGGGCATCGGTCAGCCTCCTGCGAGCGGAGCGGGGACAGCGGGTACTTCGGCCAGACCGTTGAGCGGCTGACCAGCGAGAAAGCGGTGCAGGTTGTCGGCGAAGAACGCGACGGCCGCGTTCATGTACGAGCGGCAGAGCACGGAGCTCTTCGGCGTGAGCATGACCCGGGGGTGGAGCCGCAGCGGATGGCGGGCGGGCAGCGGCTTCGGGGCGAAGACGTCCAGGGCCGCACCACGGAGGTGGCCTGAGTCGAGGGCAGCCAGGAGAGCCGAGTGGTCGACGGTCGTCGCGCGGCCAAGGTTGAGGAAGAGGGACCGGGGCTTGCACGCGGAGAAAAGTTCACGGTCGAAGAAGCGGTCCGTGTCCGGGGCGGCAGGCAGCAGGTTGACCACCACGTCGGCGACGGGCAGCGCCTCGCGCACCGCCGACACGGGCATCCACGTGATCCCACCCCCGTCGTCCGCGGGCGGCCTCCGACGTATCCCGATGACCGCCATGCCGAAGTTCCGGGCTGCCTGGGCCAGGTGGCCTCCGACGCTGCCGCAGCCGACGATGACCATCGTCGCTCCCGCCAGATCGAAGAACTCCTCGGCGAGATCGTCCTTCCACCAGGACCGGTTCCGTTGCACGCGCCGACTCGTGAACAGCCCGCGGGAGAAGCCCAGGATCAGTCCCATGGCGTGCTCGGTCATCGGCCTGCCGTGAAAGCCGTACGAGCGGGTCAGGGCCACGTCGGCGGCATGTGCCTCAGCGACGGGCAGATGGTCGGTGCCGGCGGCCGGGGAGGCGATCCACCTCAGCTGCGGGGCGCCGGACAGCCACGAGGCTGCACAGCACCAGCCGAAGTACACATGCGCGTCGGCAAGCTGACTCGGAACGTCCTCCTCGCTCGCGGTGCGGAACTCGACGCGAGGAAAGGCAGCGGACAGCGCATGCTCATGCTCCGCGGACAAGCGCCAGAAGGCGTGCGGGGACTCCAGGCAGATCAACACCACCGGCCTGTTCACCGCGTTCGGCCTTCGACTGTGGGCGACGGGGCCAGGACCCATGGGGCGATGTGCTGGAGGGCGGAGCTGATGCTGGTCTCGTAGTCGTGGTGCGTGCGCACCAGGGCCGCGCCGGTGTTCCGAAGCCGCTCGCGTTCCCGGGGCAGGACGGTCAAGGCACGGTGGAGGGCCGAGGCCAGGGAGGCGGGGTCCCTCGGTGCGGCGGTGAAGCCGGTCTCCCCCTCGATCACGGTCTCTGCCAACCCGCCGGCGGTGGTGGCGACCACCGGGCCCGCGCCCGCCGCGAACGCCTCCAAGGGGATTCGCCCGAAGGGCTCCTCGCGGGAAGGAACGATGACCGCGCGCAGAGCCGGGCTGTGCATCCAGGCACGGGTCGCGGGAGTGAAGCGCGTGGTCAGGGTCGCATCCAGGCCGTACGTCCGGACGCGTGCCGCGAGGTGCCTCTGGTACGAGGACAGGTCATCGTGAACGTCCGAGGTCACAGCCGCCAGGAGCAGATGCGGAACGCGGACTTCGCGCTCCCGCAGGATGCGCAACGCCTCCAGTAGGTCCTCGAAGCCTTTGATGGGTACGGCGCGGCCCATCGCGAGAAGGAACCCGGCCCGAGCCCTGAAGGGCACAGCCGGTGCGTCTCCCGGCCAGACCGTCTCCCCCTGGATCAGCCCGTTCGTGATGCTCACGATGCTCGACTGGGAAACGCCGTACCCCGCTGTGAGGTGTCGTCGCATGTGCGGAGAGATGGCGCCGACGTGTCCGCCCCGCGCCGTCGCTGTCCGCAGGGCCTCTCGCTCCCAGTGGACCCGTGAGAAGTCCTCCGGGCAGGTCAGCCCGGCCGTGGAGCGGGGTACCAACAGCAGGTCCAGAGCCGGTGACGCGTAGGGAGCGAGCCCGAGGAAGGGCACGTCGAGACCGACGAGGAGGCAGCGGCTGGCGCGCTCGGCAATGCGTACGGCCGCCGTACCCGCCTGCCGACAGAGCGATACGTATGCGGAGAGTGAGTCAGGCAGCACCCCAGCATGCGGAAGCGTGACGATCTCGGCCTCGGCTCGCCGCAGCACCTGCTGGACCTCGCTGGTCCACTGCCGCCCGTGCGCCCGTGCGTTCTCCAGCACGTGCGGGGTGATCACCGAGAGACGGCCCGGCGGCAGCAGGCGAGCCAGAGCGGTGAGGAAGGCCCGGTTACTGAACCCGGTGCCGGACTCGGCACCGTAGAAACCCTCGTGGAGAGCGACGACGACCTGGGGACCGCGAGCCGCCCTCGGTGCGTCTGTGGGCGAGGGTGATGAGGTCGCGGAGGGGATGCGCACCGACATGGTGCCTCCTCGGAGAAGTGTTTAGGTGCTGGAGTCGCGGACGTCAGAGCCGGTCGGCGAAGGGGGGCTTCCACGCGTGAGGCGGCACCAGGCACGAGTCCCGTCTGTTCCGGTCGTCAGCGACCAGGAGTCGGCCAGGGCCTCGACGATGACCAGTCCCCGCCCCGATTCCGCCTCCTCGTCGACAACAGGAGGAGGAGTGGAGGGCACGGGGTGGGAACAACCGCCGTCGGTGACGGCGATCTCGATTTCGAGAGCGTCGGAGGTCAGGCTTGTGCGATCGACGGAAAGGACCAGCGGTGGACTGCCTGCGGTGACCGCGTTCGTGGCGAGTTCCGAACCGATCAGGCGTGCGTCATCGATCAGTTCCGCGGTTGCGCCGTGCAGGGCTACGGCCATAGCGCCCCGCGCTACCTCGGCCGCTGTCGGCCCGTACGGCAGATCCGTGATCAGTGAGGTTGTGCCACCGCCGCCGGGGCGGTGTCCAGAGGCGGAGCCCGTGCGTACTCGCGAGGTGTTCGAGTAGTGGCTCAAGGCGCCCACCTCTCTCCGTTCTTGCCGCCGTCGTGGAAGGCGGTGTGTCCGGCGGAGATCCAAGAACACCGGAGGAGACCGATCACCCGGCACCCGATCCATGGGTCAACTCGGTCAACTTGCTCGCGAGGGCGCTGCGCCGTCCGTCCGAGAGCGCCACTATTGAGGAGCACGTGAAGTACGGGACGAACCACTGGGGGTGAGGGGTGGTTGCACGTGGCACCGCAGACAGGGAAACCCAATGCCACGCTGGCCGGGTGTCTGGACGAACTCGGGTGGAGCCCAAAGGCACTCGCCCGCAAGCTCAACAGGGTGTTCGGCACGGGGACGGTGGCCGAGTCGGCGCCGTACCACTGGCGGGACTCAGGCGCGCTGCCACGCTCACCGTTACCGACGATGGCGGCGTACGTACTCTCCCAGGAACTGGGAAGGCCCATCCCAGTGGCCGAACTGTGGCAGGGGCGTGTAGGCGACTCCTCGGCACTCGTCTCCGCGGACACGGATCTCGCACGGCCCTGGACCGTGAAGGGCATGGAGGCGATCGTGCAGGACTGGGTGAGGGGCGGGCTCGTCGACCGCCGCCGGTACCTGGCGATCTCGGGATCGGGGCTCCTCGCGATAGTCGCCCAGTACCTTGACGGCACAGCGGGACGCGGTCAGCTCACGCCCCGTATGGCGTCGTCGCTGGGCAACGACCCCCTCGTGGACCAGGTGGAACAGCACCTGCCCATGCTGCAGGCGCTCGACGACGAGCACGGAGGCGCCCGCCATCTCGCCTACGTGGGTGCCCAGTTCCGCGCCGTCGGGTTGCTGATCCGAGAGGACGGCCACTCCTCCGCCGTCGAGGGCCGACTGGTCCGAGCCCTTGCGGAGATCGGTCAGCTGGCCGGCTGGATGGCTTTCGACGCAGCCGATCACGGCTTGGCCCAGCGCTACTTCGCCACCGCGTTGCGGGCCGCACACCAGGTCAACGACCTCCCGTTGTGCGCCCACATCCTGGGCGACCTCTCCTTCCAGGCAGCGAGCCGAGGACACCCGGCGGACGCAGTCGCTCTCGGCGAGGCCGCCCGTCGAGCCAGTGACGCCGCTCCGCCCGTCGTCCGGGCCTCTGTACTGTCCCGGCTCGCCTACGCGTACACCGCCGCCGGTCGCGACAACGACTTCGCCCACGCGCGCGGCTCCGCCCGCGAACTGATCGCAAGCCGCGACGGCAAACGGGAGGAACCCCGCTGGATGTACTTCCTCACCGACAACCACCTGGACTGCCAGGCCGCCTACGGCCTCATCCAGATGGGTCGTGCTCGACAGAGAACAGACAGCGACACGAAGAGCCGTCGTTTCCTCGCCCAGGGGAACGAGATGCTCCGCTCCGGGGCGTACGACGTCCCCCGCGGCGACCCCAGCCAGCGCAGGGCCCTGTTCGAGGGGGCCTGGCTGGCCCTCGGGCACAGCGCCCACGGGGACGTGGAGGCAGCCTGCGGGATCGGGCGAATCGCCGCTGACCGACTGGGCGCCGTGCGCTCACCGCGGAGTGCGGCCCTGCTCCACCAGCTCGCGGCGGACCTACGGCGCCGACAGCGCAACCCGCACGTCCGCAGCTTCCTACCCGCTCTGGAGGACGCCCTCGCCCAGCACGCCCCAGCGGCATCATCTGGCCGCTAGGGTCGCAGGCATGGCAGCAGGAGAGCGCGTTGTCGTTGTCGGAGCCGGGGTGGCCGGGCTGACCACCGCTGTCGTTCTGGCCGAGGCCGGAGCCTCGGTGCGCGTGATCGCCGAGCAGGTGCCTGGCGTCACCTCTCTGGCGGCCGGGGCGATGTGGGGCCCGTATTTGGTCGAGCCGAAGGACAAGGTCGACCACTGGGGTCAACGCTCCCTGGAGATCTTCCGCGAGCTGGCCGAGGCCCCGGACACCGGCGTCCGGCTCACCAGCGGCATCGAGGCGTCCCGGACGGCCGAGGCCGCGCCGGACTGGGCCACCGCTCTGCCGGGCTTCCAGCCGTGCGCACCGGCCGAACTCCCGCCCGGCTTCACCGCCGGGTACCGGTTCACCGTGCCCCTGATCGACATGCCGGTCTACCTCGACCACCTCCTGCACCGGCTCCGTGCCGCCGGGGGCACGGTCGAGCAGCGACGACTGGCCTTGCTCACGGACATCGGCCAAGCCCCGGTGATCGTCAACTGCACGGGCCTCGGCGCCCATGGGCTGGTCCCGGACACGGACCTCCACCCCATTCGTGGCCAGCACGTCGTCGTCACCAATCCCGGACTGACCGAGTTCTTCTCCGAAGACACAGGACTCTCACCGGACTTGCTGTGCATATACCCCCACGGCGACACCGCCGTGCTGGGCGGCACCGCCATCGACGGCGAAGGCAGCCTCGCGCCTGATGCCGCCGCAGCAGCCGGCATCCTCGCCCGCTGCGCTGAGGTCGAGCCCCGCCTCGCCCAAGCCCGCGTCCTGGAGCACCGCATCGGCACCCGACCGACCCGCGCCGCGGTCCGAGTGGAGGCGGAGCTGCGGGAGGACGGCACCAGGGTCATCCACAACTACGGCCATGGCGGCGCGGGCGTCACGCTGTCATGGGGATGCGCCGAGGAAGCTCGCGAGCTGGCAATTCTCAAGTGACCCGTGGTTCCTCGCTGTTAGACACTGGAGTCCTGGCTCAGACGCCAGGAGACAAGTAGTCCGTCGGCAACTCTCGGAACTCCGGCCTCGCCTGCGCCCGCGTTCGGCGGCAGGGCGTTCATGTAACGAGCGCGCAGTGGACACACGAGGTCCCCGGCCAAGCGCAGGCCCGCAGTGCCTGGAGGCTCGACCACCCGCCATGAACGGAGAGAAGATCCGGCACGCCCGCACACCGGACACGGCCAGCCCTCCGCCCCGGACTCGGAGAATCACCTCGCAGCGCACACCGCCATGAACCTCCCGGCGCTGTACGGCGGCGGATTCGCGAGCGATCGACAACCTCGCGACCCACGGAAACAGGGGCTCCGGACGGGAATTCGCGAGAGTTGCGGGCCTTGGTCCCGCATCCCGCACTCTCTCCCACGGCTCCGGAGCCACCAACCTGATGGCACTACCCGTGGGAGAACCCATGCACAGATTTGACGCCCTTCCCCTCGTCGCCCTCATTGTGGCGACGCTGACCGCCGCGGCGTTCGGGGCGTACGTCATCCGTCAGCATCCGGCCGTCGCGCCGGCGCTGACCTTCGCTCTCGCCGTCGTTGCCACCGTCGTGACCGTGGTGGCGCTCAGCGTCTGACCTGACCTTGCCGGAGCCTGCCGAGAGTGGGCCGTGGGCGGCACGTCGCCCACGGCCCACCCGGTCCGCCGGACCTCGACGGGTACGCGGATTCGCGCAACCGGACCGACTGTCAGTGCCGGGCGCCATGATGGGTGGTTGCCCGAGCAGTGCGCAGCAATGGCCCCAGGTCGGGCCAGGACCTGGTCGGCCGTCTTACGGTCGGTGACTGGCTCAACCAGTGGCTCGCCGGCAAGCGCATCCGCAAGTCCGGGGTCAGCCGCTACGAGACCGACATCCGCGTGCACTTGAAGCCACGGATCGGTCATCACCGGCTCGACCGCCTGCGCGTGAGCCACCTCAGCGAGATGTTCACAGCTATCTCGGACGCCAATGCCGAGATCCTGGAGCAGAACGCCCAGCGCAGGACCGCCGTCGATGAGCTGGCCCAGGTGCCGTGGAAGGGCCTGGAGAACCGCGCCCGGCGCAAGTCGATGAAGGCGGCGATCGACGCCATGCCGCCCTTCCGCCGTGTCACGGGGCCTGCCACCCGGCTACGAGTCAAGGCCACACTGCGGGCAGCGTTGAACGACGCGATCGCACAGCAGATCATCACCTTCAACCCAGCGGCTCACGTCGAGATCGACCCCGTCCGCAAACCCAAAGCCCTGGTGTGGACGCACGAACGCGTCGCGAAATGGCGACAGACCGGCGAGAAGCCGTCTTCCGTCATGGTGTGGACGCCGGAGCAGACCGGCGCCTTCCTCGACTTCGTCGCGGAGGACCGGCTGTACGCCATGTGGCACCTGATCGCCTTCCGTGGCCTGCGGCGGGGTGAGGCGTGCGGGCAGCCGTGGTCGGAGACCAATCTCGACACCCGTTTCCTCACCGTCTCCTCCCAGCTCGTCCAGGAGGGCTGGGACGTCGAGTCCTCTGACCCGAAAACGGACAGCGGCTACCGCGTCATCGCCCTCGACGACGACACGGTCGAGGTTCTGAAGCGCCACCGCGAACGCCAGGGCGCGGACCGCGAGCAGTGGGCCTCGGCCTGGGTCGACACCGGTCTCGTCTTCACCCAGGAGGACGGCTCGTGGCTGCACCCCGGCAAGGTCAGCGACCTCTTCGAACGGCTCGTCGTCGCATCGGGCCTTCCGCCCATCCGACTGCACGACCTCCGGCACGGCGCGGCCACCTTCGTGCTCGCGGCCGGCGTAGACGTGAAGGTCGTCTCGGACACGCTCGGGCACAGCGACACCCGGATCACGCGGGACATCTACCAAAGCGTCCTGCCCCAGGTCGGCAAGAACGCCGCCGAGGCGACGGCGAAGTTGGTCCCGCTGCAGCGTAAGGCGGAGGAGAAAGCACGTAAGGCCGAGGAGGAAACGGCCCGCAAGGCGGCCAAGAAGGCTAAACGGACGAAGAAGGCACAGTCCGACGGCAAGAAGAGGGATAAGAGGAAGAAGCCCACAAAGTAGGGCCTGCGCCCCCTTCGCTCACGCAAGCAACCTGACGGCATTCCAGCCGTGCGACGCGTCATACCCCGAGCAGCAGAAACTCCAGCTCACGGGTTATGTGACCTGACCCTTACCGGAGCCGCCTTCGGGACTCCAACCCGAGACCTATGCATCAGCGCGGCACCCCGCAGGTCGTCCCGAGTGATGCTGCCCCGTGCCACGGTCAGAGACAGCGCGCTCTGGGCCTACGATCCACCCAAGTCCGCGCTGCGCCACCCCGTCTCTTCACGGATGGCCGACGCCCTCCCGATCGCCAGGTGAGGGATCCGGCCGCTCCGCTCGACGTGCTGCGGCTGGTAGCGGCCAGCGTCGCAGGTTTCGCGGCTCCTGGAGGGGCCTCAGGTCCCGACGAAGCCAAGGTTGAACAGAACCGCGCCCGCGGCTCGGCCGTCAGGCGGTGACGCCTCGACACCACGGACCATGGCCCGGACGCGCTGCGGAAGCTCACCCATCGGAAGCTCCGCCATTTCCCTAAGTTGCCCGCGCAAAGAACCTTCGGTTGGACTGAGCGGCGCTTCACCACGCGTAGTCTCGTGATCGACCCAGCTCAGGCCGTCCTCACCAATACGTTGATAGCGCTCCGCTCCGCTCGGCTCCGCTCGGCTCCGCTCGGCTCCGCCGACAGGTCAGACCGGGTCGGAAGCCTGGCCACTGTTGGAGAGGCGTCCGCGGACCCCGCACCCCGCTCAAGCTCCACAAGAGCCATCCGATGCAGGTGCAGCACTCTCTGGTAAGCGGTGTCCAGGCTTGGCGCGCCTGATGCGCTCCCGTCGCACAGGACGCGGTTCCAAGGGCGACTGCGATCCTTCACGTATCGCGAGCTTGTACGCGCTCCCACCAGGGTCCGCTTGACAACCAGCGCCGACACTATGGTGCAACCCAGCTGCCCCTCAGCGAAGGGGCCATGTTCGCAACCCATCCACGGCTTACCAGATCGGCTCTGCGGCCAGTTGAGGTGGTTGTAGAAGACATAGACTGAAATACAGCCTGCCTTCACAGCATCTTCGATCAGAAGGTCGCTCTGGTACCTGTCGCCATCAGGCCGGTATCGCAGGTCGTATCCACCATTTCGGTTGGCACGCTTCGCTTGGACGCGCATACCAAACCCCATGTCTCCAGAGTGAAACCACCACTCCCAGTCCGCGCCGTTCGCGCGTTCCTCGTCACTCGTGAACGGTCGGATCGCTACCCGATCTGCATGGGCTCGGTCGATGGCCCGGAGATTCTCCTCAGTATGTGTCACTTCACTCGACGGCCAGCCTCTACGGTGCTCGGCAGCCAACGCCTCAAAGGTCAACTCGGCGCGTCGACTGAGGGTTCCGCAGAGTGAGCCGACCATAGATGTGCGCGTGCCACAGAGGCGACAAAAGGTGTCATTCCTGTTGATCCGCTGGCCACAAGTGCAGCGCGCCAACTCGCCTTCACCTCTCAACATTCCATGTGCCCAGTTTCGCACTCGAACGCCGCTCCACGGCCACGTAACGACCGTATCGGACAAGTGAGCGCCGATGACGACGGCGGTGCTATGTGCTCACAATCCCAACGGCGCCCCGATGTAGACGACTTCTCGCGCGACGCATGGTTTCCAAGCACACGCTGCACCAGCATGATGGTCTGCCGTGAAGGACTTCGTGATTTCACTCGTGGCCGCAGTGATCGGATTGGCTGCAACCGGGCTGGGCGCCGTTGTTGGAGCACGAGCAGCCAGGTTCGGTGCCGAGAGGAACGCCGAGACCGTTCGACGGCAGGTACAGGATCAGGGTGTTGTGGAGCATGGCCATTGGCTGAGGCAGCAGCGGCTCAATACATACGAGACCTTCCTCGAAGCCTGGGACGAATGCCTGCGTATCACCCAAACCTCGCCAGAAGTACACGACCCCGACTCGACGGGCCTCGAAGATCTCAAAGAGGCCGCAGGCCGTATGGCGGAGCGTGCACGGCGCATCGCGCTCTTGGGGCCGGAGGAAGTCACACGCGCGGCCGAGGAGCTGACCGAGACGATGCAGGAAGACGTCGCGGTCTCCACCCGGTTCATCGAGGTAGCCCAAGCCGCGATAGCGGCGGTCGACAGCCGCCTGGTCCCCTCTGAGGCAGTGGCCGAAGCAACCGAGGAGTACAGGCGGCGCACGGAAAAGCTTACTGCACTCATGCACGGTTACCGTGATCAGGGGCGGAGCCTACGCGACCTTGATGGCCACCCCGTACTGGGCGAGATGATGAGGAGCATCGAGCAGTATCGCCAGGCTTCCAGAGAGGCTCGGGGAGCACTCAAGGAGAACGTCGAGCAGCTGTCCGGAGCCTTCGACGAGGCATCGACGATGGTGGATGTCCTCACGCGCAACAAGGAAGCACGGGAACTCAGTCGGGAACGTTTCACGAGCGCCGTACGGAAGATACTCGGCACACCACCCACGTCCGAGTAGCGGTCCGATCGGGGGATGAGGGATGGCGGCAATGCCCGCAACCATCGGAAAGCGTCATCCCCTAGGCGGCAAGCAGACCGCCGAAGCAAGTGCGGCCCCCTCCAGTGCAGGGCCAAAGACACGTGCCAAAGTCAAAGAGAAAGGACGCGCCAGGGCTCCGCTCACGCATCGCTCACGCAAGCCACCCACTGGCATCCAGGCCGTGTGACGCGTCATGCCCCGAGCAAGGCAAAAGGCCAGGTCACGGGCTATGTGACCTGGCCTTTCCCGGAGCCGCCTAGGGGAGTCGAACCCCTGACCTACGCATTACGAGTTGTCCGATCATGGTCCGAGCACGTCCACCTGAGTCCACGTAGCGCATCACCTTGCAGGTCAGGGGTGCTCACGGACCGCAAAGGATGACGGCAGACGAGGGCGGACTGACAGCTCATGGAGACCACATCTGAGACCGGGAGGCCCCAGTGACAGGGACATCGGTAGGGAGGCATTCATGCCGGAGGACTGCCGGCGTGGGATCCATCAGGAAGTGGGTAGCGGTATGCGGTAGCGACGAGCTCTTCGCGCTTCGGTAGCCAGTCGGCCCACGTTCGCCAGCGCCCGCCGCCGCAACGGAGGTCGTCATCGACTTCGATCTGATCTATGACTATGAGGCAGGTCGGCACGCCTTCAGCGTGACGCACTTCTCCTTCGGTCAGGTCGATGGCTTCGCGGCTGGTAGTGCTGCCCTTTACCTCTATGTGTGACTCAGTCCCGTCTCTGCGCACGGTGATGTCCCATGGAGAATGGTCGCCCACGTCCTCAATCTGATAGCCCCGTGAGCTGTAGTGATTGAGTACAAGGTCCATCGCATAGCGCTCGACTGCCTTTCGCTGCTTGGCGTCGTGCTGTCGGCCGTATCCGCTAGGCCCGCGGGTCTTACGCGTTGGCGAGGAGTGTGGAATAAGCACTTCCGGCTCGCTGGGCTCAGAGATCGCGGTCTGGCGCAGCTCTAGCAACTCAGGAAGCGTCTCCACCAGTGAGCGGGGGAGCTTGGTCAGATACCCCTGCGCAGCACGGAGCGGTCTCGTGCTTGAGAAGACGAAGGGGAAGTAGAGCGGCCCTGCGACCGAGTCGGTGAGGCGATCCCGCAGGGCATGGATGCGTGGCTCGATCTCACGCAGGCGCGCCTGCGTGACCGGACGCTTCAACCGCCGGTACCCGCCAAGAGGCGCTTGCCAGGCTGGCTCTGGGCCTGATGTACCTCGCTGTCGGCCGTAGGTCCCCCGGCTCTGCCAGGTGATGGTCGATGCGAACGCCTCGCCCCGAACATGGGAGTAGCCGACGACTCCGGGCCCGTGGTTCTTATCCCAATGCAGCACGAGATCACCGGGGCGTACTTCACGAACAAGCGCGTAAGACCAGTACTCTTCGCCCCGGTCGTTGAGCTGCGGTGCGAGCAGATTCACACCGATGTCTTCGCGGTTCGTGATCTCAAGCCAGTAGCGCTCGTTCGGGTCGTGGCTCCACCACTTGTTTACGGACACGGTCCTCCCTGGCTGGCCTCTTCCGGATCTCTGCCGATCTTGCCAGGTGTCAGAGGCCTTTCTGCCGCTCGGCGTCCCTTTGCCTCACCGCGTCCAGGCGCGCGAACAGCGTCTTCCAGTCGCGTGCAGCAGAGGCTTTCTGCTGCGCTCGGTCCGGTTTCGCCGACCGCGTCCTGCGCCCCTTCCCGTCCTTCGGCGCGGCGTGATCGCCGCTGGTGAGCCGAACTCGTTTCGCCGTGCCGTTATAGCGCTGCCGGTCCCCCTTGGCCATGTGTGAACGGTACGTGCCGGAGACGGAGTTGAGGAGAGTCGATTTACGAGTAGAGACAACCTTTCCATCCGGTCGCCGCCTGCCCCTCCTTCGGAGAGTCGCAGCAGAGACACGCGGAAGCAGCCAGCACGGAGATCATTTGTCGGGCTGGCAGATCTACAGCCTGCTATCGCAACCGCTGCCGACCAGCGGTCCTACCGAAGCATCGCCGCCGGTACCCACGTCTGCCCCGCAGTAATGGCAGATCCCCGGACACCCGGTCCGTCGACCAGTCGCACGCTCCCCGGACTCCCCGCTGTTCGGAGCACGAATCACGAACGCCTGGCAGGCGTACACAGTTGCGCCGAACGTCGCCGATGATGCGCCAGCGTTGACATTAATGCGCGCCGCATGGAACAGTTGCTGCGCCGACACTTCGTCGGCAGCCTAGGGAGGGAGCTCTAGTGAGCGATGGCGTGCGCAGAACGTCTTTGGTGAAGGTGGCCGAGTTCGTGGCCAGCAGGGGGATAGGCAACAAGTTCAGCAAGCTGGACTTGTTCGAAGCCGTGCCCGACGTATCCCAGGCTGATCGCCGCATGCGAGAGCTGCGGCCGATGGGCTGGATCATCGACAACTACAAGGTCAACCCCAACCTGAAGCCGGACGAGTACCTCGTCCGCGAGCTGGGGACCAGGGTCGATCTCGGCGAAGCAGCCCCCAAGACCATCCGTAAAAACATCACGGGCCCCAAGCGCCGTCGCGTCCTGGAACGCGACGGCCACATGTGCCAGGTATGCGGAATCCGTGCCGGTCAGGTCTTCCCCGATGCCCCCGAGCGCGGGGCCATCATGACGATCGGCCACATCATCCCCGTGAAACGCGGAGGGCAGAACGACGATGGCAACTTGCGGGCCGAGTGTCAGCGCTGTGGCGACGAAGCCCGCGACTTGACTGTCGACCCGCCCACGGCTGAGCAGGTGCTCGCGCACGCATCACAGGGCAGCCTGAAGGACAAGCGGCAGCTCTACGGCTGGATGCAACTCGGACGCCGCACTCCTTCCGACATCGAGAAGGTGTTCCAGGAGTGGTCCAGGCTGGGACCCGCTGACCGCATGAGCGTCATGACAGCTCTTGCCGGCCAGGTCATCAAGGAGCTCGACAACGAGTGACCGGCCCCGGAAGCCCCTGGTGATAAGGCCACGCCTTCCGTGTCCTGACTACCAGGGGCGCCTGCTCCTGTCGGCCAGTGCTGTCAAACAGCCGAGCAGAGATAATGCCGTGAGCTGCCCATCCTGGCGACGTGGCACGTATTGCAAAAGCCGCGCCCCTCTCGTCGGCGCTCCTAACGCCTTGTCTACCCGGAAGTGCTGGGGCCGGGTAGCGGCTAATCAGGAGGCGCGGGGGTGACCTTCGTCGGTCGCGGCTGTGCCCTGCTGTTGGCGTACGTTAGATGTCGACTGTGGTGTGACGAGACGGCTCGTGTACCCCTCGTCGCACAGCCGGTTGTGGGCCGCCATCACGTCTTCAGGCACCGATAGGGCCACCATGAACCCCTGCTCGGGGTAGATCAGTAGGCGCTGAAGCGCACCGACGAGCATGTCAATCACGAGGCGTGCGTCCCCGATGGAGTCGGCGTAGTCCGTGAACGTCATCGGTGTGGACGCGCTCACGATGTCGATTTCCGGCCACAGTTTGCGGGCCGTAGCGTATGCGCGGCGTTCCTCGTAGGGCTTGCTGATCAGCAGGACCGACGAGACATCGACGCCCTTCTCTTCGAGCACGGCCCGGCTGAAGCGGATGTTCTCGCCCGTGTTGCGCGCGTACGGCTCGACGAGCACGGCGGAGCCAGGGACGCCGAGTTCGAGGGCCCGTTCCCGGTAGTGCACCGCCTCACCGCGCGGCATGCGCTCCCGGGTCGTTGGGCTGGTCGCTCCAGTGAAGAGGAGGAGCGGCGCCATGCCGCGACGGTAGAGGTCAACTGCCGTATCGGCTACGCCCAGGTCGTGACTGCCCAGGCCGACCGCGACCGAGCACGGGCGCGGTTCGTGATGCATCTGGTGATAGTCCCAGATGGTCTGAGCGTCTTCCCATGCCTGCGCCGAGATCACTTGCCCTTCCCTTCCCCCACGAGGCGCAGTGCCTCGGTGGCCTCGTCGTCCGGGAGCTGCTCGGCCCACGTCATGAACGTCGCCTGAACCTGTGTGAGGTCGGTTGCCCCGAGCGCTCCCGCGAGTTGTTCCCACGTCGCTCCGCGCCGCAGCCCCTCGAAGACCAAGCGCTGCTCCTGGTCGTCAAGGACGCGGCGGATCACAGTGTCGAGGGCGAGTGTGGCGAGCACATCCGTGGCACTGGCACCGCTCGTCTCCTGTCCGGTGGCTCGTGCGGTGTGGCGCTCCCGTCGGTCCGCCAGTAGCCACAGGTTGGTGGTGGGGGCGTCGCTGGGCGTCGTGATGACTGCTGTGTCGATCGGCTGCGGCGTTCCTTCACTAGGCACGGGGGCCTCCTTCCTCGGTCTTCTGGTTGTGGGCGCTGTCGGGCACCTTGAAGTCGTACGCCCACGTGAAGCGGGACGCGGCGTGCACGCCAATGGCGAACTCGACCACCGTGCCATCCGCTGTGTACGTCGTCCGATGGAGCTCCACGACGGGTTCGCCACTGGGGAGCTGGAGGAGCTTTGTCTCCTCCAGCGTCGGCGTGCGGGCGAACAGCTCTTCCCGCATGTGATCGATCTCGTAACCCGCGTCGTAGAGCACGCGGTAGCCGCCCCCGCGACCAGCAGGGCCGGGGGTCGGGTCGACAATTCGCGTGCCCTCGACGTGCTCCGGCCGGTAGTAGCTGGTCAGCGTGTGCGTGGGCTGCTCGCCTTCCTTCACGAGCCGCGCCCGCGCGTAGACCTGGGCGCCGGTCGGCAAGCCGTGCGCTTCCGCGACTACGGCTGGCGCTTCGACGAAGCTGACCGTCTGCGTCTGCTCGCCACGGCGGTACGAGCGTCCTGACGCGACGCGGTCCGCGATGAACGCGACCTCGTCGCCGTCGCGCCACTTCGCCTTGTCGTACCGCTCGATACTCAACCGCTTGAGCGGAGTCTGCGGCCGTACGACGGTGCCGTGCCCGCGTGACGAGGTCACCAGCCCTTCGGCTTCCAGGGCCTTGTAGGCAGCATGAACGGTCGCCTTGGAGCCTTCACCCGCCTCCACCTGATCCCTGATGTGCGGCAGCTGCTTACCGGGAGCGATCTCACCGTTCTTGATCTGTTCGGCCAGGCGGTCCGCCAGCTCTCGCCACTTGGGCGCCATGCAGATCTCCTCTCGACGGCTCCAGTGAAACATAGTCCTAGGACTGTTGACAGTCCTAGGACTGCCAGTGCATGGTCGTATCAGTCGCCACACAGTCCTAGGACTGCAAGGCGACCGCCCCGGTGGCTCTCTTTGGGCTGCCTGGCGACGCCCGGAGGGCCCCTGAAACGGGTTCGAAGGAAGCGTCCGTTGGTTGAGAACTGAACAGCGTGATCCACCACAGCTAGACGGCCGTGACTACCCCGGCCGAGGTGAGTGGAGATCCGTCGTGAGGCGCCATTACCGCTGGTGGTGGCAGTCGACACGTGTGACGACCCCGCAGGGCTCATTGCTGCGGGCGAACACGGAGGGTCGGCACCCTCGCGACGTTAAAGAACGACGCGGCACACCTTTCAGGCTGGGATTACGGCTCGGGATGAAAGTCTCCCCGGGCCCGAACAGCCGCCGCGTGAATGAGACCAGCCAGCAGTCCTGTGCTGCACGTCGTCCCCCTCCGTCACCCCTCGTGGGTCGGCTCGGAGGGGCGTCGGCGTGGGGATGCAGGAAGACCCCCATACGAAGCGCACCGTCCGGCCCCCGGGCGGTGCTTCTCAGGTGCCTTCGCCGCGCTCGACAGCGCCCGCGAGCACGGTCTGACCTGATACGGCGGCGGCCCCGGTGCTGGAACACCGAGGCCGCTTCAGGGCCGTTCTACCTGGAAGGAACCACGACCCATGACTGTCAACCGTACTGTCCGCCGCTTGCGCACTGTCCCCGATGAGGAGATCGGCCCGTCGGCCGCTGAGCTGGACGCGATCGAGGTGGAGTGGCCGGTCATCGCGGCCGATGTGGAGCTGCTGGATGCGCGGATCGCTGTCCTGGACCGCGTCCCGACGGAGGTGGACCGGCAGCGCATCCGCCGCGCTCACCGACGGCTGCTTTCCGCCCGGCGGGAGCTGGCCAACCGGTTTGGTACGCCGGAGGTGGCCTGATGCTCGGGGAGTTCACCGCGCAGCTCGCCACACGGGGCGGTCGCTGGCGGCTGTATGTGGCGCTGATGGACACCACCGAGCCGTGGCCCGTCCACGACTTCGACCGCGCCGGGCCGCCGCCGACGTTCACAGAGCGTTCAGCCGTCCTCAACCGGCTCGGGTTCGAGCCCTTCCCGCACACGGTGTGGGTATGGAGTGAGACCACCGAGGACCCTGCCGACGCCAGCTCGCCGGTACGGCTGATCGCCACTATGGCGGTGCGTTCACGCCGGGCGGTGGTCGTGTGAACGGCG
Source organism: Streptomyces sp. NBC_01775 (assembly GCF_035917675.1). NCBI lineage: Bacteria > Bacillati > Actinomycetota > Actinomycetes > Kitasatosporales > Streptomycetaceae > Streptomyces > Streptomyces sp. NBC_01775. Next base: position 4,229,619 of record NZ_CP109104.1, read on the forward strand.
TTCAGATCCGTTCAGCAGAGCGCGCCCTCTCGGTTGGCACGTGGCTGATCGTGGCCGGTGCGATGCTCTATTCGATCCTGACCGTCACCCCGCTCGCCGCGGCCCACACGCCGGATGAGTGGGACTGGACCGCGCCGATTCTGCCTCTGGTGGTTGATGCGGCGGTCGTCATCGTCGTGCGTCTGGATGCGGTGCTGGCCCGTCTTGGCGGCAACGGTGGGCGCTGGCCGGTGGTGCTGCGGTGGATGACCGGCGGCATGACTCTCGCCCTGAACGTCGCGGATTCTGCCTTGAACAGGGACCTGGTGGGCGTCGCCGTGCACGCGGTGGCGCCACTGCTGCTGATCGTCACGGCGGAGACGGGTTTGGCCTACCGCCGCGCCATCACCGCCGCCGTCACCGCCCAGGAAGCCCGCCGCCGGGCCGAACAGCAGGAGCGGGAGCGGACGGCCGCAGAGCAGCGTGAGGCCGCGGTGCGGCTGGCCCGGGAGGAGCGCGAGCACGCCGCGATGCTGGCGCGTGAACAGCGCGAACACGAGGCCCTGCTTGCCCGCGAACAGGCCGAGCGCGAGGAGCGGGCGCGGCGCAAGGAGCGCGAACACCGGGAGGCCCGGGAACGGTCCGAACAGCAGCAGCGTGAACGCCTTGAGCGGGAGCGTGAACAGGCCCGGCTCAAGCGTGAACAGCGCGAGCGGGAAGAGGCGCAGCGCCGCGAACGCGAACAGCGGGAGCGCGCGGAGCGTGAACGCCGTGAGGAGGCCGAGCGGCAGGAGCGGGCCGAGCGTGAACGCGCCGCGCTGCTGGCAGCCGGCCCGGCCACCGAGAAGCAGCCCGAAGGGCGCGCCCGCGAGACCGTGCAGGCCGCCTTCGTTGCGGAACTGCCGGTGCGCCAGGCCGCGGAGTTGTGCGGCTGGTCGGTCGGCTGGGTCTCGACCCGCTACCAGGAACTGCGCGATACACCCCAGCTCCCCGGCGGCCCCACGCCGCGTGCGCTGGAAGGAGCCACCCCGTGAAGCCGTCACGCAGCACGGCCCCGGCGCGTTCAATTTCCGCGAACCCGCTGGTTTCTGTCTACCGGTGGCGTCTGGCCCCGGACGGGATGGCCACCTACCGCCAGCTCCGGGCCATGGGCCTGCGCCCCGGCGGCCAAGACGTGGCCGCGCAGATCGAGCGTCCGCGCCGTCGGCGCGGGCCGCTGGTCGCCTACCTCTACCGCATTGAAGACGCGAAGCCGGTGCGGCCGATGACCCCGGCGCGCCGTCGGGCGCTCGACGCGGCGATGACCGCCCGGCGCACCTGCCCGACCTGCCGCGCGATCCGGCCCTACTGCATCGCCCGCTCACTCGGTGAGTGCGTGCCCTGCGCCGATGCCCCCCGAACTGGATGACCAGACCAGGAGTTGACATGCCCGAGACCGAGACCATCCGCTACACCGCCGATGTCGTGGCCGTCACCAGCGATGGCCGTGTCCTGCTCATCGAACGCAGGTGGGACCCCTTCGAGGGGCGCTGGGCCCTGCCCGGTGGGCACGTCGACGCCGGGGAGACGAGCCGTGCGGCGGCTGCCCGCGAGCTGGCTGAGGAGACCGGCGTGCACGTGGACCCCGTCGACCTGCGCCAGCTCGGCACCTTCGACCGGCCTGACCGGGACCCCCGAGGCCGCTACGTCACCGTCGCCTACCTCGCCCGGGTGCCCGCCGACACCCCGATCCTCGCCGGTGACGACGCCCGGACTGCCCATTGGTGGCCACTGACCGGGCTGCCGGGCCTGGCGTTCGACCACGTCGACATCATCCTCCACGCGGTCGCGGCACACCTCCGCTGACTCCGCCCCGCGACGGCCGCCCAAGCCTGGCAGCAGCGTCGGCCGTCGCGGGCCCCTGCACCGCCACAAGACGAGACAGGAGACATTCAGCATGACGGACTCGTACCTGATGCCCTACCCCTCCCGAGGCGAGGTGAAGGCAGGATGACCGAGACCACGACCGAGGCCCCGGCGACCAGCAGCACCGCGCAGCCGGGCACGGCCGCGCCGTCCACAACCAGCGCGGCGGCCCAGGGCAAGCCCGAGTTGCGGCACACGCGGGGTGGGCTTCCGGCGGTGCCGCTGGCGGTCACGACGGGAAACACCGTCGTCGGTCTGCTGTCCGCCGCCACCTTGGCCGGCGGCCCCCTGGCGGGCGCCGCCGCTGTAGGCGGGGCCGCCTTGACCGGCGCCGTGGCCGCCGGGCGGCGCCGCAAGCAGGGCCGCACGTCCCGGAATTCCTCCCGAGGGGGAGGCCGTACGGGAGGTTCTGGGAGCCGTAGGACATCCGGCGGCGCTGGTGCGCTCTCGGGCCGTTCGCGTGGAGGAGGCAGTGGCTCCCGGAAGTCGTCCGGCGGCCGGAAGCCGTCCGGCTCCCGTACCGGGTCCGCCTCACAGCCCCGCAGCAACAGCAGTAGCGCCCGCCGTGCGGGCACCGGCGGCAAGTCCGGTTCCAGCGCTGGCCGCTCCCTTCTCTCCCGCGCTGGGGGGCTTTCGGGCTCCCGCGCTGCGGGCTCCCGGGGCGGGTCGTCGGGGCGCCGCGCTTCCGGTGGTGGGGCCGGGGGCCGGTCCGGCGGTGCGGCGGGGCGTGTGGGTGCGGTGCGGGATGCGCGCCGGGCGCGGCGGGAGGGGGCCCCGAGCAGGGCGTCTCAGCGTCGTGCGGACACGGGCGCGCGGCGCAGCGTCGCAGACGCCCGCCGCAACGCCCGCCAGACCGCCCGCGGTACCGGCGGGCCGGGCAGCAAGCACAACGGTGCGAACCGGGCGCTGAACAACAGGCGGGGCGGTGCCCGCGGTTCCGTGCGGGAGCGGGCGCGGGGGCGGCTGGATGGGTGGCGGGAGGGGCGTGCCGATCGGGTGGCCCAGACCCGTCGGCGCAAGCTGGCGCAGCGTTCGATGCGCCGGGAGTTGCGCTCCTCGCGGCTGCGCTATTGGGGCCGTTGCCTGGCCGCCGCCGCCCTGGCCGCCCCTGTCGGGGTGCTGGGCATGCTCACCACTCCGCTGGGCCGCCGGTTCGGTGCGCCGGGCCTGATGCATCCGGGCCGGCGCCTCTTCCGCGCGCTCACGGGCAAGGCCCGCGCCGCGCGTGAGGAGCGTGACGAGGCGGCCCGTGAACTCCCCGACCGCGAAGCCGGGTCGGACGGGGCGGATTTGCTCACGCGGGTGCCCCGCGCGCCGCGCAACCATCACCACCTGCTCAAGGGAGACGCCATGTCCGACACCCCCGGCTTCCTCTTCGACGCCTCCGCCTCGGAGATGGAAGAGGCCGCCAACACCTACGACCCCAGCGGTGCGATGCACGTGGTCAACACCCTGTTGGGGATGCCTGCCGCGCTCACCTCGATCTCCAACACGTTCAAGATCCTGGCCGAGAAGTCGGATGAGGACTTCCCCCTGGAGAAGGAGGTGGCCGAAGCGCTGGAGGACGTCTACAAGCACCTGAAGAAGGCCGTGGACTCCGCCGAAGACGTGGCCGAAGTGGTCGAGAAGGTCCACGAGCACGACATCCGCCGCCACAAGGAGCCCCGCAAGGGCGAGCCTATGTGGGACACCAGCAACAACGACGAATAGAACCCCTCGAACTACCCGCAACGGGCGGGCCCGCACCAGCTGGTGCGGGCCCGCCCTCGTCATACGGCAAAGGAGAGACCTTCATGGCGGAACACAGCCTGAACCTGACGAACAGCGCGGCCCCCGCCAAGCCGCCGAAGCCCTCGAAGACAACGACCAAGACGGGAGTCCCTTTGGACTGGGCCGCTCCCCACGGCCCGCTGACCGGCGCTGTCTCGGCAACGACCGGGGCAGGGGCCGCCGCGCTGCTCGGAGCCGCCGGAAGCATGCCTCCAGGCTGGCCCCTGGTCATCGGCGCCGCCGGCGCGCTGGGACACGGGATCGGCGCATCCATCCGGCGGAAGCTGACCGGGCACAGCATCGTGGCCCGCTCCGCATCCTGGCTGCTGGCCGGCGGGTGGACCACGTGGGCCATGACCACCGGCCCGCTGTCCTGGGCCGCCGCCGGGTCCCTGGCCGCCCTCGGAGTCGGCATCGGCGCCATGTCCTCCCACGCCGCCGTCCACGAAGAGGCCGCAGAACAAGAACGCCTCTCCGCCGAAGCCCGCGCCCTGGCCCGCGAGATGAACGCCGAGCGCACCGGTATCGCGCGGGAGTGGGAGGAGCGCATCACCCGCGTGTGCCGCGTGAAGGTGCAGATCTTCGCCGTGGAACTGTGGGAATCCGGCGCCGGGCACTCCCTCGCGGCCGAACTCCCGGGCGGGGGCGCGACCTGGGACCAGATCCGCAACCACGCCCGCGCCCTGGCCGCCGACGCCGGCCTCCCCCTCGGCTGCGCCATCCACGTCGAGGAAGGCGACCGACAAGGCCGGGTCGTCCTCGACATCCCGACACAGAACGTGGTGGCCAAGGACTACCCCTACCCGACCGACTACAGCCCCCTGTCCATCCTGACGGGCATCCCCTGGGGACTGCTGCCCCACTCCGAGCACGTCAACGTCTTCCTGCGCGAGGCGTGCGCGCTGGTCCTGGGCCCGCCCGGATCAGGCAAGTCCACCTTCGTAGACGTGGTCCTCGCAGGCTTCAACCGCTGCACCGACGTGATCACGTTCGTCATCGACTTCAAGGCCGGTGCCTCCGCCCGACCCTGGGTGCGCCCCTACCTGGAAGCCGCGGGGCACCTGGCACCGCGCCGGGGACTTCCCGCGCCGCCGGCCGACACCCGGCCCGGGGTGGACTGGGTGGCCTCCACACCGAAGGAGGCGCGGCGGATGCTGCGCGCGGTACTGGCCATCAACGCCGCACGCCAGGCCGCCTACCAGGACCTCATGGACGAGCACGACACCACGCTGCTGCCCGTCTCCGCGCGACTCCCGCAGATCCAGATCGTGGTGGACGAGGGCGCCGAACTCCTGTCCGCACCCTCCTTCCGGGACCCGGTCATGAAGGAGGTTCAGGGCGGGGTCAAGACGGTCATGCGCACCACCCGCGCCATGGGAATCCGCCTCGTCCTGACCGCAGTGGACGGCAACACCGCCGCGCTGGGCAACACCGAGGTGCGCAAGTTCTCCCCCGTCGGCGTCGCCCTGACCTCGGGGGAGTCGGCGGGGGACAACGCGGCCAAGCTGTTCAAGCGGGTCAAGGTCGATTCCTCCCAGCTCAACGCGAAGGGCGCCGGCATCATCGGCGCCGCCGGCGCGGAAGGCTTCGCGCCCACCCCCTTCAAGGGCTGGAAGACCACACCCAGCCTCGCCCGGGACGTCGTGCTCGCCACCAACCACCGCCGCCCCCTCCTCGACGAGGTCTCCGCACACGCGGCAGGAGAGGACTACAGCGAGCGCTGGAGCACCGAGCGCGCCGGATGGCTGTGGGAAGACCACCCCAGCAGCAACAGCACACAGCCGGACACCGGAACCGCGCAGGAAACCCCAAGCGGCCCGCGCGAACCAGGCGACCTGAACCTCTCCTACCGGCGCCGCGAAAACAGCGGGCCGGACGAGGCGGACGCCATGGCCGCCCGCCTCATGCAGCAGATCGAAGACACCTACGGCACCACCACCGAACCCGACCCCACCCACCGCCCGCCAGGGCGCGACGAGGGGCTGAACCTCTCCTACCGCCACCGGAACAACGACGACGAGGACGGTGACGACTCGGAGGGTGAGCCGGGCGACGCCCGGAAAGCCGCGCTGCTGCTGATCCTGGCGGCCGGCCCCGAGGGGACCGGCGCCTCAGCCATGGAACGCGCCCTCAAGGACGACTTCGGCACCCGCCGCCCAGTCATCCAACGGTGGCTCAAGGAGTGGACCGAGGCCGGCGAAATCGTCCGCGTCGGCGAGGGCAGCAAAGCCCGCTACGTCCACCGCCAGCACGCCACCGGCCCGTAGACCCGACCACCTGTCTGTCACCTGTCACCAGGCCCCACACACCCCCTCAAAGAGCGCCTGTGGGGGCTGCAACCCCGCTTTGACCTGCATGTGACAGGTGACAGACAGGTGACAGGTGACAGGCGGATGACAGGCCGAGTGACAGGCACCTCCCACACCGCACCACACCGCGAAGGGAGCACACCATGCACCGCCATCCACCACCCCACGGCGGCCCTCCCGGGCACCTCGCCCCGCACCTCCCAGCCGACGACTACCGCCGCGCCCAGGACAGCGGACAGCCCGTCATCGTCGTCCACACCACGACCCGCACCCACCGCCCGGCCCACGACTTCCTCTTCCCCATCGTCCTCGCGGGCGCCGGCGTCGCGGGCGTCTTCGGGCTCGTGGCCGCGTTCCTCGCGCTCCTCGACTTCGCAGCCCACACCGCGGTGGCCATCGGCGGTGCCGCGGGCCCGCTGGGCATCGGCGGAATCACCCTCAAGCTCGCCCGACCCCGCGCCAAGTAGCAGACAGGAGAAACCCCATGGCCATGGGAGAAACCCCCATCACGATCGTCGGCAACCTGACCAGCGACCCGGAACTGAAGTTCACCCCCAGCGGTGCGGCTCTGGCCCGGTTCACGGTCGCGTCCACACCGCGCCAGTTCGACCGCACCTCGGGCCAGTACAAGGACGGCACCGCGATGTTCATGCGCTGCTCCGCATGGCGCGGCCTGGCCGAGAACGTCGCCGCCTCGCTCGCCAAGGGCCACCGCGTGGTGGTCACGGGGCGGCTGCGCCAGTTCGACTGGCAGACCCCGGAGGGCGAGAACCGCAGCATGCTCGCCATGGAGGTGGATGAGATCGGCCCCAGCCTCCGGTTCGCCACCGCCGAGCCGGTCAAGGCCACCGGGGACGCCAGGAAGCCGGCGCCCGCCGACGACGCCTGGAACACCGCACCGGCCGCGGCCGGTGGCGACGAACCCCCGTTCTGACCACGCCAGGGGCGGCCCCACCTCGCCAAAGGAATCCGGGGCCGCCCCTGCCCACAGCAACTCAATAGAGAGCACTGGAGGTCTCCAGCATGACCCAACCCACCGACATCCGGCGAGTGCGCGGCCGACGGCCGCGGCTGCTGGATCTGTACTCCTGCCAGGGCGGCGCCGCCAAGGGCTACGCGGACGCCGGGTTCGATGTCGTCGGCGTCGACAAGGACCCGCAGCCCCGGTACCCGTACGCGTTCGTCCAGGCCGATGCGCTGGACTTCGTGCGCAAGCACGGCGCCGGGTTCGACTTCATCCACGCGTCCCCGCCCTGCCAGCTCGACTCGGACTGCCAGCGCATCCAGGCCCGGACCCACCCCGACCTGATCGCACCCACCCGCGCCGCGCTGCAAGCGACCGGCCGCCCGTGGGTGATGGAGAACGTGCGCGGCGCCCTCCCGAAGCTCCGCGAGCCGGTCATGCTGTGCGGCGCCATGTTCGGCCTGCACACCTACCGGCACCGGTACTTCGAGACCGGCGGCGGCCTCACCCTCGTCCAGCCGCCGCACCCCGCCCACACAGCGCCGCAGGCCAAGATGGGCCGCCCCGTGCCTGAAGGGCACTTCGGGCAGTACGTCGGCAACTTCTCCGGCGTCCCCCAGGCCCGCACCGTGCTCGGAGTGCCGTGGATGAACCGCGACGGCATCCGCGAATGCATCCCCCCGGCCTACACCGAGCACGTCGGCCGTGCGGCCCTGGCGGTCCGGCTGGAGGTGGCGGCATGAGCGCACCCACCACCTGCAACCTGGCACTGCTCGCCTGGGCACTGGACGCCGTACGCCGCGGCTGGCACGTCATCCCCCTGCGGCCCGGTGACAAGCGGCCCGCCGGCCACGCCGACAAGTACTGCCCCGGCACCGGCCGCTGCGCCGGCGGGCACCACACACCCGAGCAGCGCGCCACCACCGACGTGGATCTGCTGGCGGCTGCGTGGTCCCACCAGCCCTACAACGTAGGCGTCGCCGCGGGCCCGTCCGGACTGCTGGTGGTGGACCTGGACACGCTCAAGGCGACAGACGAAGAAGGAGCGCCTGACGGCGCAACCGCTCTTCTGGCGCTCTGCGAGCGCGCCGGACAGCCCTACCCGACCACGTTCCAGGTGCGGACCCCGAGCGGAGGGGAGCACCTGTACTTCACCCAGCCGCCCGGCGTCGCACTGCATTCCACTGCGGGGCGCCTGGCGAAGCGGATCGACACCCGCGGGTGGGGCGGCTACGTCGTCGCCCCCGGCAGCACCACCCCCGACGGCACCTACACCGTCCTGGAGGACCGTCCGCCCACACCGCTGCCCGGCTGGCTGCACGGCGCACTCACACCACCCCGTCGGCCCGCACCGACCCCGGCCGGGCCCCCCGCCAGTGGTGGCGGTGGCGGATATGCAGCGGCAGCGCTGCGGGGTGAGGCCGCCAACGTGGCCGGCGCCGCAGACGGCAGCCGCAACGCCACCCTGCTACGGGCCGCGCGGGCACTGGGACGGCTGGTCGCATCCGGCGACCTGAGCAGGGTCGAGGTTGAGGAGGCTCTTAGTGGGGCGGCGGCGGGCAACGCAACACAGCCGCAGCGCTACTACGACGACGTGATCCGACGCGGCCTGGACTGGTCCATCACCCACAACCCGGCATCCGGGAGGCGGGCCGCATGACCAACCCCCCGCCCACTAAGAGCCACAACAACCCCGACCCCACCCCACCCGCCGCACAGACGCCGGGACACGACAACAGCGGCGGCGTGAGCCCTGGCGCCCGTCAGGGCGTCCTTTCAGTCCTTCCCTTCACCGTCCTCACCGAGGCCGAAGCCCGCGCTGATAGGCACCGCCCTGTGGCCTGGCTCCACATCACCGCGCCCAAGGACGAAGCCCCGACCGCCACGTCGGTGTGCGCGTGCGGACGAAACCGCCGCGCTACCGGCCAGGCGGACGTACTCGCACTTCAAGAGAGCCACACCGCACATCGCGACTCCTGCCCACTCCGCACCCCCACCGAAGGGAGGGCCGCCGCATGAGCGAGCACATCGACGGCGCCGCACTGCTCGATGAAGTCGAGCGCTTCCACCGCCGCTTCAACGTCTTCCCAACCGAGGCCGCCTACGTCGCCACGACCTTGTGGGACGGCCACGCGCACCTCATGGACGCGTTCGACGGCACCGCCCGCCTGGCCTTCCTCTCCCCCGAACCCGGGTCCGGGAAGTCCCGCGCACTGGAGATCGTGGAAACCCTCACCCCCCGGGCCGCGACCACAGTCAACGCCTCCGCCAACGCCCTCTTCCGGCTGGTCGAGTCCGATGGCGGCACCCCCACGCTCCTCTTCGATGAGATCGACACCGTGTTCGGCCCCAAGGCGGGCGACAACGAGCCCGTACGCGGCTTCCTCAACTCCGGCTACCGACGCGGCGGCAAGTCCCTGCGCTGCGTCGGAGACGGCTCCAACCAGAGCGCCGAATGGTTCAGCAGCTTCTGCGCCGTCGCCATGGCCGGACTCGGCTCCCTCCCCGACACAATCCTGACCCGCTCGATCATCATCCGCATGCGCAAGCGCGCCCCCAACGAGAAGATCGAGCCTTACCGCCGGCGCACCCACGAACCCCAGGGTCACGCGCTGCGCAACCGGCTTGCCGAGTGGGCCGACACCATCCGCGACGACATCGCCGACGCCTGGCCAGAGATGCCCGAAGGGGTCTCCGACCGGCCCGCCGACGTGTGGGAACCGCTCCTCGCCGTGGCCGACGCGGCTGGCGGGCACTGGCCCGAGCGTGGCCGCGCCGCCTGCGTGGAGCTGATCGCCGCCGCCTCGGAGAACGACAAGGCCAGCATCGGCGTCCGCCTGCTGACCGACCTGCGCGACACGGTGTTCTGCGGCGCGGACCGCATGCCCACCGCCGTCATCCTCGAATGCCTTCTGAGCATGGACGACGCGCCCTGGGCCGACCTGGACGACAAGCCCCTCAACTCCCGCACCCTGGCCAAGCTGCTCGGCCAGTACGTCACCCCCGCCAACAAGCCGATCCGGCCCCGGGGCATCCGGACCGCCTCCGGCACCCCGAAGGGCTACCACGCGGAAGACCTTCAGGATGCCTGGACCCGCTACTGCCCCCCTTCCCCCGGAGAGACCGCAACAGCCGCAACGTCCGCCACACCGCAGGTCAGCGAGGGTGAAAGCGTGGCGGATCCCCTCCCCGGCGTCCGCAACACGTCCGAGGAAGCCGACACACGCACGCTCCGCATCGTCGGCTGACCAACCCAGTGCCACCGGTGCCGCCGCGCCCCAGCGTGGCGGCACCTATCCGCAACATGACAGCCGTCCGCCACAGATTCGAGCCGCTGACCAGCAATGTTGCGGCGTTGCGGCTGTTGCGGATTCCCCAGACGGAGAAAGGCCGACGGCCGAGGAGGCACACCCTGATGAGCGCCACCATGACCGCACCCGCTGACCGCCTGCTCTACAAGCCGGAGGACGCCGCCGAAGTCCTGAGCATCGGCCGCTCCTTCGTCTACGAGCTGATGGCGGCGGGAGAGCTGGAATACGTCGAACTGAGCCGCCGCTGCCGGCGCATCAAGCGCGCCGCACTGGAGCAGTACGTCGCCAAGCTGCCCCCACAGACCCACTGACCCACCCACATCCTGAGGCGCCCCCGGACACCAATCCGGGGGCGCCTCCTTGCATGGAGGAGCACGTGAGCCCTCGTAAGCCGAACATGGAGTCGTCCATCTACCTGGGCAGTGACGGGTGGTGGCACGGCCGCGTCACGATGGGCGTGAAGAACGACGGGAGTCCGGACCGCCGGCATCGTCGGGCGAAGACCGAACCGGAAGTCAAGCGCAAGGTCAAGGAGCTGGAACGGCTCCGGGACGAGGGTCGGGCGCCGAAGGCCGGGCGGAAGCCCACCGTTGAGCAGTGGCTGACGACGTACCTCACCACCATCGCGAGCCTGAAACTCAAGCCGCGCTCCCTGGATGACTACTGGTCGAAGGCCCGAAACGACATCGTCCCCGGGGTTGGTCAGCACCGTATCGACAAGCTCCGGCCGGAGCACTTGGAGCGGATGTACGCCGACATGCTCGAAGAGGGTCACGCGCCCTCCCACGTGGTGAAGGTCCATCGCATCCTGTCGCGGGCACTGAAGATCGCTCACCGTCGTCGGATCATCTCGGAGAACGTGGCCACCCTGGTCGATCCGCCATCCGTCGATGAGACCGAGGCGAACCCCTTCACCATGGCGGAAGCCAAGGCGTTCCTACTGGCTGCCGCGAAGCGCCCGACCTCCCTCCGCTGGATCGTCGGCGTGGGCATGGGGTTCCGCCAAGGGGAATGCCTGGGGCTGCGCTGGAAGTACGTTGACCTCGAAGCCGAGTTGTTCCACCCGCGATGGCAGCTCCAGCGCCTCACCTGGCGCCACGGCTGTCCCGACCCGCACGCCTGCGGGACCCGCCTGCACCGCTTCGAACCGTGCCCTGAGAAGTGCACAGTCCACAAGCACTACACGCGCGGCTGTCCCCCGCCGTGCTCGGAGGACTGCACCCGGCACGCGAGCGTCTGCCCGGAGCGCAAAGGTGGCGGGCTCGTCTTCACGCGGCCCAAGACGAAGAAGAGCCGTGAGCCCGTGCCGATCCCTCCCCCGTTCATCCCCCACCTGGCCGCCCAACGTGAGGCCCAGCAGGAAGCGCGCGAGGCAGCCGGTGAGCTGTGGGAGGAGCACGACGCGGTGTTCGCCCGGCCGGACGGTCGCCCCTTCGACCCCCGAGCGGACTGGGAGGAGTTCAAGGAGCTGTTGGAGGAGTCGGGCATCAGCGACCGTCGGCTCTACGACGGGAGCCGCCACACGGCCGGCACGATCCTGAACGAACTGGGGGTGGACATGCCCACGATCATGGAGATCCTGCGGCACACCCAGATCAGCCAGACGCGGCGGTACGTCAAGGGTCGGTCGGAACTGTCGAAGGAGGCCATGCGGCGTATGGGGGACGCTTTCCTGCCCCCGCCCCGGGCCACGTCTGAGACCAAAACTGAGACTGGGCAGACCCGCGCGGAGCGAGCGAAGCGCCGCCGTCGCATCCGCTGAAGCACAAAACCCCAGGTCAGAATCCTCTGACCTGGGGTCCCAGCGGAGCCGCCTAGGGGAGTCGAACCCCTGACCTACGCATTACGAGTGCGTCGCTCTGGCCGACTGAGCTAAGGCGGCAATGTGCGTGCGACCAGCGTGGCAGCCGCTGCGGCGACAAGTCTACAGGGTTTACGGGGGTGCTCCGGACTGGGTCCCGGCGGGGGCCGAGGAGACGTGGCGCGGGGGCAGGGGCGCAGGTCAGCGGCAGGTTGTGCCGTCCTTGGGGGGCTTGCCGCCGACGAGGTAGGCGTCCACGGCGCCGTTCACGCAGTCGCTGCCGCGCTGGTACGCCGTGTGGCCGTCGCCGTCGTAGGAGAGCAGGCGGGCCGAGGAGAGCTGGCCGGCCAGGCCCCGGGCCCAGCGGTAGGGGGTCGCCGGATCCCGGGTGGTGCCGACCACCACGATCGGGTCGGCGCCGTCCGCGGCGATGCGGTGCGGTTCACCGGTGGCCTTGTGCGGCCAGGAGCCGCAGTTCAGCGCCGCCCAGGCGAAGCCGCGGCCGAAGACGGGGCTGACTTTCTCGAAGGACGGCAGGGCCTCGCGCACCTCGTCGGCATCGGAGAAGGCCGACGGGATGTCGAGGCAGTTCACAGCGGGGTTGGCGAACATGATGTTGCTGTAGACGCCGTCGGGGCCGCGCTCGTAGTAGTCGTCCGACAGGGCCAGCAGCTGGGCGCCGTCGCCCTTCTTGCCCGCCGCGAGGGCCTCGCGCAGCATGGGCCAGGAGCCCTCGTCGTACATCGCGCGGATCACGCCGGTGGTCGCCTGCGACTCGGTGAGCGTGCGCTTGGAGCCGGTCTTCAGCGGCTTGCGGTCCACCCGCTCGAAGAAGGCGCTCATCTTCTTCCCCGCCTCCTTGACGCCGCCCTTGCCCAGCGGGCAGCCGGACTTCTTGACGCAGTCGCGGGCGAAAGCCCGGAAGGCGCCCTCGAAACCGGCCGTCTGTTCGCGGTTGACGCGGCGCGAGGAGAGCGAGGGGTCCAGCGCGCCGTCCAGCACGAGGCGGCCGGAGTTCTGCGGGAACAGGCCCGCGTACGTCGCGCCGAGGTAGGTGCCGTAGGAGGCGCCGACGTAGTGCAGCTTCTTGTCGCCGAGCGCCGCGCGCAGGACATCCATGTCGCGGGCCGCCTCGACGGTCGAGACGTGCCCGAGCAGCTTGCCCGTGCGCTTCTCGCAGCCCTTGGCGAACTTCTCGTACGAGGCGGTGAGTTTCTCCGTCTCGCCGTCGTCGTCGGGCGTCTGGTCGACGCGGGTGTACTGGTCCATCTGCTTGTCGCTCAGGCACTCGACGGGCCGGCTGCGGCCGACCCCGCGCGGGTCCATCCCGACGAGCGAATAGCGCTCGCGCACCTTCGCCGGATAGGCGAGCCCCGCCGACTGCTGGACGTAGTCGACCGCGGAGCCCCCGGGGCCGCCCGGGTTGACCTGCAAAGAGCCGCCCTTGCCCTTACCCTTGCCAGGCTTCGTACGGGTCACGGCCAGCCGGATCTCGTCCTTGGGCCCGTCCTTCGGATGCTCGTAGTCGACGGGCACCCGCAGCTTCGCGCACTGGAAGCCGCCGGGGCCGCAGTTGTGCCAGGCGAGCTTCTGGTCGTAGTACGGCCGCAGCTCATCCGGGACGCGCTCGGACAGCGGCTTGAGCGGCGGAGCGGCGGGCTCCCCCGCTCTGCTGCTGCTCGCCGACGCCATCGAGCGCGGCTGGTCGGGCGAATCCCCGCTCGTACAGCCGGAGATCAACAGCACGCCCGCGGTGAGCGCACCGAGCAAGGAGAGCGCGGCACGCGGGCCACTCAGCAGGCGTGTGTGGTCCATGACGAGTCCCTCCGCTCGCGGTACGTGCTCTCGCCGCACGTGTTGTGGAGCGTATCCGGGCCCACCCCGTCCATGCCCACTCCCCCCGGTTCCTTGCTCGTACGAGTGATCCACCGCCAGCCTGTCATACGGGCCTCCGGCGGCCCGGCGGAGCGCGTCAGCCCGCCGGGCGGGGGCACGTCGGCCCGTCCCGCGGGGGCACGTCAGCCGCCTCTCAGAAGCACACGAGGCCGCGCCCGGCGGGCCGCTCAGCCCGCTCAGCCCGCTCAGCCCGCTCAGCCCGCTCAGCCCGCTCAGCCCGCTCAGCCCGCTCAGCCCGCTCAGCCCGCTCAGCCCGCTCAGCCCGCTCAGCCCGCTCAGCCCGCTCTCAGTGTCATCGTCATCGACTCCACCGCCAGCAGCGGCGCGACATTGCGGTCCAGCGCGCGCCGGCAGTCCAGCACCGCCTCGATACGGCGCAGCGTCTGCTCGGGGCGGGAGGCGGCGGCGATCCGGTCGATGGACTCGACCGCCTCGTCGTGGGAAAGAGCCACCGAGGAGCCCAACTGCCGTGCCAGCACGTCGCGGTAGAAGCTCGTCAGGTCGGTCAGCGCCAGGTCGAGGGAGTCGCGCTGGGTACGCGTCGCACGGCGCTTCTGCTTGTCCTCCAGCTCCTTCATCGCCCCGGCCGTGCCGCGCGGCATCCGCTTGCCCTCGGACCCTCCGAGGGCCGCCCGCAGCTCCTCGGTCTCCTTGACGTCGAAATCCTCGGCGACCTGCTTGGCGTCCTCGGTGGCGGCGTCCAGCAGCTCCTGGGCCGCGCGCAGCGCCTGTCCCACGTCGTCCACCCGGGCGGGCAGCTTCAGCACGGCCGCGCGTCTGGCACGGGCCCGCTCGTCGGTGGCCAGCTTGCGGGCCCGGTCGATGTGGCCCTGGGTGGCGCGGGCGGCGAACGCGGCCATGCCCGGCTCGATCCCGTCCCGCCGCATCAGCAGATCAGCGACCGCGTCCACGGGGGGCGTACGCAGCGCCAGGTGGCGGCAGCGCGACCGGATGGTGGGCAGCACGTCTTCCGTGGAGGGGGCGCACAGCAGCCATACGGTGCGCGGCGCCGGTTCTTCGACCGCCTTCAGCAGGACGTTGCCCGCGCCCTCGGTGAGGCGGTGGGCGTCCTCCAGCACGATCACCTGCCAGCGCCCGCCGGCAGGCGACATCTGTGCCCTGCGCACGAGGTCGCGGGTCTCCTTGACGCCGATGGTGAGCAGGTCGGTGCGGACGACCTCGACATCGGCGTGGGTGCCCAGCAGCGCCGTGTGACAGCCCTCGCAGAATCCGCAGCCGGGCTCGCCGCCCAGCGCGCGGTCGGGGCTCACGCACTGGAGCGCGGCGGCGAACGCGCGTGCGGCCTGGGCCCGCCCGGCGCCCGGTGGGCCGGTGAACAGCCACGCGTGGGTCATGGCCGACCCGGACAGCCGGGCGGAGCCGCGCTCCGTGGCTTCCGCCGTCACGAACGCGTCAGCGTCGCGGGAGGCAGCACCCAGCTGCCTCGCCGCCCGCTCCTGCCCCACCAGCTCGTCCCAGACCGCCATGCCCCCATTGTCCCGGACGCCTGTGACAGCCGGACCCACCGCTGACAACCCGACCCACTGCTGGCGGCCGGATCCACCATTGACGGCCGGGCCCAGCGCCGTCTTCCGCCCGCCGCTGAATCGACCCGAGCCCTCCACCCGACGGGCCCTGCCCACTCGGCGGGCTCCCCCACCCGGCAAGCCATCCACCCCGCGAGCCATCCACCCGGCCGATCCGCCGTCCTGTGGCTCAGTCCGGCGGCTCAGCCCGGCGGCTCAGCCCCTGGGTTCGGCCCCTCGGCGAGCGGCTGCTATCGGTCCCGCTTGCGGCCTTTCTCGGGATCGTCGTCCTCGTGCCGGCCGAGCAACTCGTCGGCGAGCGTGGGCACATCGTCCAGCGGGGTCTCCTCCGCCCAGGAGGGGCGGGGGCGTCCGCCCTCGTCCACCTGCGGCAGCTCCCGCGTGCGGTCGCTGCTGCCCTCGCCGGCCTCGTCGACCTGTGGCAGGACCGTGGTCTCCTCGTGGTCGGAGACCTGCGGCAAGACGGTGGTCTCGTCGTTGTGGCCAAACGCGGAGGACGCAGAGGACGCGGGGGGCGACGCCTGCGGGATCTGCGCGGTGTCCGCCTCCGTGCCGTCGGGCAAAGCGGCCGACGGCGCATCCTCCGGTGCACTTTCCGGGGCATCGGGGGTGACCTGCGGAATCTGCGCGGTGTCCGCCTCGGTCCCGTCGGGAGATGGCGCAGCATCCGGTGCGACAGCACCCGCCGAACCCGACCCCGAGCCCGAACCCGAAACGGCACCCGACTCCGAAGCCGAAGCCGAAGCAGCAGCCGGACCCGCAGCCGCCGTCTCGTCCTTCCGCATGGAGTGCGCCGCCCGAGTCGCAGCGCGGGCCTCCTCGGCCCGCAGCAGCGCCTCCTCGGCCTTGCGCTGGCGCTCCAGCCGCCGCTCCTCCGCCTCGGCGCGCAGCCGCGCCTCCTCGGCGGCACGCTGGCGCAGCCGCTCCTGCTCCTCCTCGTGGGCGCGCTGCTCCGCCTCGCGCCGCGCGCGGTCCTCCTCGGCCTTGCGGCGGGCCTCCTCGGCCTGCTTCCTGGCCTCCTCGGCGCGCCGCGCCTCCTCGCGCTGACGCTCCAACTCGGCCTCGCGGCGCTTGCGCTCCTCCTCCTCGCGGCGCAGCTTCTCCAGCTGTTCCTTGCGCTCGCGCTCCTGGCGCTCTTCCTCGGCCTTGCGCGCCGCCTCTTCCTCAGCCTTGCGACGGGCTTCTTCCTCGGCCTTCTTGCGGGCCTCTTCCTGGGCCTTCTTCTCGGCCTCGGAAAGCGGCAGCACCTGGTCGAGGCGGTGGCGTACGACGGTGGTGACGGCCTCGGGCTCCTGGTCGCCGTCGACGACGAGGTAGCGGGCCGGGTCTGCGGCGGCGAGGGTCAAGAATCCGGAGCGCACCCGCTCGTGGAACTCGACGGGCTCGGACTCCAGCCGGTCCGGCGCCTCGGTGAACCGTTCCCGCGCGGTCTCCGGCGCCACGTCCAGCAGCACGGTCAGGTGCGGGACGAGGCCGGCGGTGGCCCAGCGGGAGATACGGGCGACCTCGGTCGGCGACAGGTCGCGCCCCGCGCCCTGGTAGGCGACGGAGGAGTCGACGTAGCGGTCGGAGATGACCACGGCGCCGCGCTCCAGCGCGGGCTTGACCACCGTGTCGACGTGCTCGGCCCGGTCGGCCGCGTACAGCAGCGCCTCGGCACGGTGCGAGAGCCCGGTCGAGGACACATCGAGCAGGATGGAGCGCAACCGCTTGCCTACGGGCGTGGAGCCGGGCTCCTTGGTGACGACGACCTCGTGGCCCTTGCCCCTGATCCACTCGGCGAGAGCCTCGACCTGGGTGGACTTGCCCGCGCCGTCGCCCCCTTCGAGGACGAGGAAGAAGCCGGACCCGGCCGGGGACCGGGTGGCCTGGCCGCCGCCGAACGCCTCCAGCAGGTCGCGGCGCAGCGGCACGCCCTGCCGGTCGTCCGTACGCCCCAGCAGCAGCGCGCCGACCGGCAGCAGCAGCGCGCCGACGAGCATGAGCGTGAAGGACGCGCCGCCGTGGTCGAAGACGAAGGCGCCGTTCTCCACGCGGTGCGGCCCGACGAGGGCGGCCACCACGGGTGCGACCACCGCGGTAACCGCCAGCGACAGCCGTACGGCCGCCTGGAGGTGCTCGGTGGTGCGGGGCCGGCGGGGGTCCTCGGTCTCCTGGTCGAGCAGGGTGTGCAGGGTGTTGGCCGAGATGCCGGCGCCGAGCCCGGACAGCAGCGTCAGCGCGATCACGGTGGCGGTGTCCGAAACGAGCCCGGCGGCCAGCAGCGCGATGCCGGTGAGCCCGATGACGAGCGCGAGCAGCCTGCGCCGGGAGAGCGCGGGCAGCGTGAGGGGTGCCAGCCGGATACCCGCGCCGGTGCCGCCGGTCAGCATGAGCGTCAGCAGCCCGAAGGCGACGGGGCCCCCGCCCAGGTCGGCGGCGTGCAGCGGGGCGAGCGCCACGGCGGCGGCGATGGCACCGGCGACCGCGGCGCCCGCGAGCACCAGCAGCGGAACGGCGCCGGTGCGGCCCTTGTCGGTGCCGCTGTCGGTCTTGGGCCTGCGCAGCCCCTCCAGCGGGGAGCGGGGGCGCGGGCCGGCCGCGTCCGGCAGCTCGAGGAAATAGACGACCGAGGCCGCGGCGGCGAAGAGCCCGGCGGCGACGTACGAAGCGAGAGCGCTTTGGTGGGCGCCGAACCAGTCGATGCCCGTGCCCAGCAGGTTGCTGATCAGCGTGACGACGACCAGCAGCGCTGCGGCGACCGGCAGCGCGACGAAGCCGGAGCGCAGCCACAGCCTGCGCAGCGCGTCGTGGTGGTCGGGCAGCCCGCGCACAGCGGCGCTCTCCGGCGGGGCCGCCGGGAGCAGCGCGGGCGCCGTGCTGTCCCGCGTGACGGTCGAGAGCCGCTCGGCGGCGCCCGTCACGAAGACGGTGACCAGCAAGACGGGGAAGGCGCTGCCTGGTGTCCAGTCGATCCACAGCGGCGCGACGACCAGCGCCAGCGCGCGCAGCACATCGGCGCCGAACATCGTCCAGCGCCGGTCCAGGATTTTCTTCTTGTCCTGGCCGGAGTTGACGAGCGCGGCCACGGGGCCCAGGAGCACCGCTCCGAACAGGAGCGTGGACAACAGCCTGAGCCCGAAGACCGACGCGACGACAAGGGCCATCCCCCGGTACTCGCCGCCGAAGACCGGGTCCCCCGCCACACCGCGTACGGCCGCCGCCTGCATGGCCAACAGCAACAGCACCAGCAGGGCCAGCATGTCGCCGATCCCGCTGGTGAACTGGGCGCTCCACAGCCGCCGCAGCGGCGGGAAACGCAACAGCGCGCTGACGGCGCCCTCGCGGGATTCCGCGGCCAGGGAGTCATCGGGGGCGGTAGGGGACTGAGACTTCATCCCGCCAGCGTATAGGGAGCCTCCGACTACCGGAGGGCTACCCGAACATCAGTGCCTCCACCGGCTCCTGCGCCCACCCGTCCAGGCATGGCGCTGCCCCGCTCGGACGAGCGGGGCAGGGGCCGGTCCGGCTACTCCCCGGCGGTCTTCTTCGAAGCGGCCGTCTTCTTGGAGACCCCGGTCTTCTTAGCAGCTGTCTTCTTGGAGGCAGCGGCCTTCTTGGCAGGAGCCTTCTTCGCAGCGGCCTTCTTGGCCGGTGCCTTCTTGGCAGGAGCCTTCTTCGCAGGAGTCTTCTTCGCCGGTGACTTCGCCCGCTTCTCCGCGAGCAGTTCGAACCCGCGCTCGGGCGTGATCGTCTCGACGTCGTCGTCGCGCCGGAGGGTCGCGTTCGTCTCTCCGTCGGTCACATACGGTCCGAAGCGGCCATCCTTGACCACCACCGGCTTCTCGGTCTGCGGGTCGGTGCCCAGCTCCTTGAGCGGCGGCTTGGCGGCGGCCCTCCCCCGCTGCTTCGGCTTGGAGTAGATCTCCAGCGCCTGTTCCAGCGTGATGGAAAAGAGCTGCTCCTCGCTCTCCAGCGAGCGCGAGTCCGTCCCCTTCTTCATATAGGGGCCGTACCGTCCGTTCTGGGCGGTGATCTCGGTGCCGGACTCGGGGTCGACGCCGACGACGCGCGGCAGGGAGAGCAGCTTCAGCGCCTGCTCCAGCGTGACCGTATCGAGCGACATGGAGCGGAACAGCGAGGCGGTGCGCGGCTTGACCGCGTTCTTGCCGGTCTTCGGCGTGCCCTCGGGCAGCACCTCGGTGACGTAGGGGCCGTAGCGCCCGTCACGAGCGACGATCGGACGGCCCGACTCCGGATCCGTACCCAGCTCGAAATCGCCGCTGGGCTTGGCCAGCAGTTCCTTGGCGTAGTCGACGGTCAGCTCATCCGGCGGCAGGTCGTCCTGCACATCGGCGCGCTGGCCCGGCTCGCCCTCGGTCTCGCTGGGGCCCTCGACGTAGGGGCCGTAGCGCCCGACGCGCAGGGTGATGCCCTCGCCGACGGGGAAGGAGGAGACGCCGCGGGCGTCGATGGCGCCGAGGTCGGACACCAGTTCCTTCAGTCCGCCCAGGTGGTCGCCATCTCCGTTGCCCGAGTCGGCCGCCGAGCCGACGGCCGTCTCCGCCTCGCCCTCGCCGAAGTAGAAGCGCCGCAGCCACGGCACCGCCTCGGCGCTGCCGGCCGCGATGCGGTCGAGGTCGTCCTCCATCTTGGCGGTGAAGTCGTAGTCGACGAGCCGCCCGAAGTGCTTCTCCAGCAGCCCGACCACGGCGAAGCTCAGGAAGGACGGCACCAGGGCCGTGCCCTTCTTGAAGACGTAGCGCCGGTCCAGGATCGTGCTGATGATCGAGGCGTAGGTCGAGGGCCGCCCGATCTCGCGCTCTTCCAACTCCTTGACCAGCGTGGCCTCGGTGTAGCGGGCCGGAGGCTTGGTGGCGTGGCCGTCGACCGACAGCTCCTCGGCGCGCAGCGGGTCACCCTCGGTGACCTGCGGCAGCCGCCGCTCACGGTCGTCCAGCTCGGCGTTGGGGTCATCGGCGCCCTCGACGTACGCCTTGAGGAAGCCGTGGAAGGTGATGATCTTGCCGGTCGCGCTGAACTCGGCGTCCCGCCCGTCGGAGGAGCGCCCGCCGACCTTGACGGTCACCGACTGCCCGACCGCGTCCTTCATCTGGGAGGCGACGGTCCGCTTCCAGATCAGCTCGTAGAGCTTGAACTGGTCGCCCGTCAGCCCGGTCTCGGCCGGGGTGCGGAAGCGGTCGCCCGAGGGACGGATCGCCTCGTGCGCCTCCTGCGCGTTCTTGACCTTGCCGGTGTAGGTGCGCGGCTTGTCCGGGAGGTAGTCGGCGCCGTACAGCTGTGTGACCTGCGTGCGGGCCGCGGAGATCGCCGTGTCGGAGAGCGTCGTGGAGTCCGTACGCATGTACGTGATGAAGCCGTTTTCGTACAGCTTCTGCGCCACCTGCATGGTGGACTTGGCGCCGAACCCGAGCTTCCGGCTGGCCTCCTGCTGGAGGGTGGTCGTACGGAAGGGTGCGTACGGCGAGCGGCGGTAGGGCTTGGACTCGACGGAGCGGACGGTGAAGTCCGTGTTCTCCAGCGCTGCCGCCAGCGTCCGTGCGCCTTCCTCATCCAGGTGCAGGACCGAGGAGCGGTCCTTGAGCTGCCCGTCGGAGCCGAAGTCGCGGCCCTGCGCGACCCGCCGCCCGTCGACGGCGCTCAGCCTGGCGCCGAAGGTTCCCGGGTCTCCCGTCGAGGCATCCCCCGCCTGCCCCGTCGCGAACGTCCCGGTCAGGTCCCAGTACTCGGCGGAGCGGAACGCGATCCGCTCGCGCTCCCGCTCGACGACGAGCCGGGTGGCGACCGACTGCACACGGCCCGCCGACAGCCGCGGCATGACCTTCTTCCACAGCACCGGCGAGACCTCGTAGCCGTACAGACGGTCGAGGATGCGGCGGGTCTCCTGCGCGTCGACCAGCCGCTGGTTCAAGGTGCGGGGGTTGCGGACGGCGTCCTGGATGGCGTCCTTGGTGATCTCGTGGAAGACCATCCGGCGGACGGGCACCTTGGGCTTGAGCACCTCTTGCAGGTGCCAGGCGATGGCCTCGCCCTCGCGGTCCTCATCGGTGGCGAGGAGGAGTTCGTCCGACTCGGCCAGCAGCTCCTTGAGCTTCTTGACCTGGTCCTTCTTGTCGCTGTTGATCACATACAGCGGCTCGAAATCGTGGTCGACGTTCACACCGAGACGGGCCCAGGACTCGCCTTTGTACTTCGCGGGGACCTCGGCCGCACCGTTGGGAAGGTCGCGGATGTGCCCGACGCTGGCCTCGACAACGTAGCCCGGGCCGAGATAGCCCTTGATCGTCTTGGCCTTGGCAGGGGACTCGACGATCACGAGTCGGCGCCCGCCGTTTGCTGTCTCGTGGGTCGGGGACAACTTCTGCTCTTCTCTCCGGTCGGTTGTGCCGATATGTCTCGGCTGTGTCTCGACTGCGTCGCAGCCCGACAGCGTTTCCGTATCGCTGCGGAGTGTGACGGTACCTCCCGCCTCCATGTCAAACGGGAAAAGTCCGCAACGCCACTCGAACGGTAACCCGACAACCAGGAATCCCGCCGCCCGATGCCTCTGGCAGCATGTCTGCTCACAACCAGGTACCGCTCGACCTCGGAGGGACCCATGTCCGATCCCAACCAGCCCGGCTACGGATACCCGCAGCAGCCCGGCCAGAACCCGTACGGCGCCCCGGCCGGCGGCCCGCAGGGACAGCCCGCCTACGGCTATCCCCAGCAGCCGCCGATGCCCGGAGCCCCAGGTCCGTACGGCGCCACCGACCCGAACGCCCCCTACGGCTACGACCGCTACGGGCGCCCCTTCTCGCACAAGTCGAAGATCGTCGCCGGCGTGCTGCAGCTCTTCCTCGGCCAGCTCGGAATCGGCCGTTTCTACACCGGCCACATCGGCATGGGGATAGCCCAGCTTCTTACCTGCGGAGGTTTCTGGATCTGGGCGCTCGTCGACGGAATCATCTTCCTCGTCAGCGACGAGCGCACCGACAGCGACGGTCGCATACTCCGCAGCTGACCCGGCAGTGTCCAGGCAGCATGGTTTAGGCAACCGCAAGAAGGGTTCGGATAACCGGAGGAAGCGCATCCAGCACAGCGGATGCGGGACGGCCGGAGACCGGACCGTCGGAACGGAAGAAGACACTCGCATGGAGAGGGCCGCGGCGCGAGACGGCACGGGGGACACCAGCCAGACGGTGAAGGGGCACGTCCCTCCCCCTCTCGTCCGGCTACGCGCCGCGCTCTCCCATCCGGCCGCCGCGCCGCTCGCCACAGCGGCGGCGGGGGCGGCCGGTGCCGTCCATCTGTGGGGCACCGACCCCCACCAGTCCGGTCAGCTGCTGCCCCGTTGCCCTTTCAACTGGGCGACGGGGCTGCTGTGCCCGGCGTGCGGCGGCACACGGATGCTCTACGACCTGATGCACGGCGACTTCGCCGCCGCGCTGCACGACAACACCGCGCTGCTGTTCCTCGGCCTGCCCGCCGCCGTGTACCTGTCCGGCCGCTGGCTCTACGAGGGGCTGCGGGGGCGCCGCTACCGCCCCCGGCTGAGCACCCGGGGCACGGTCGCCGTCCTCTCCCTCGCGGTGGCCT
Source organism: Streptomyces sp. NBC_01775 (assembly GCF_035917675.1). Lineage (NCBI taxonomy): Bacteria > Bacillati > Actinomycetota > Actinomycetes > Kitasatosporales > Streptomycetaceae > Streptomyces > Streptomyces sp. NBC_01775. Next base: position 4,252,679 of record NZ_CP109104.1, read on the forward strand.
GGGCGGTGGCCCGCAACCTGGTGGGCTGAGCCCCCTCGAAGCCCGTCCGAGCCTCGCACCGGATACCGGGTGCGGTTCCTCACACCGGATGCCGGGTTCCGGATACCTCGCACCGGATACCGGACGCCAAGTGCCCCGTACCGGATGCCGGATGTGTGCCCCCGGCCCCGGATGCCCGTGGGTGTCAGGCGCCCGCCACACCGTTGCCGAGATTGCCGTCGCCCGGAACGGCGTTCTTGACGGCCGCACCGGGCCCGAACTGTCCGGCATCCACCGGCGTCAGGAACCCCTGTTCGACCAGCAGCCGGATCGACTCCGGCGTACGGGCCCGTAGCTCGGCCGGGTCCTCCCCGAGCAGCTGGCCGATGGCGTCGAGGATGCGCCCCGCGCTCAGCGTCCCGTCGCACACACCCGCGAATCCCGCGCCGACCGTGTCCACCGTCGTCGCGCGCCGCATGCCCCGGTTCTGGCGCAGCACCACATATTCCGGATCCTCGGCGCCCGGCAGCCCGACCTGCTCCTGCACCACCTCGTCGGCGAGGACGAACCGGTGTTCCAGCAACGCCGCGTCGGACGTCTCCCGCAGGAAGTCCTGCCGTTCGAAGTGTGAGCGGACCACTTCGCCGAGCGGCTGCTCCACCGGATGCGGCCACTCCTCCGCGAGGACGGACGGACGTTCCGCTTCCGTGCGCCGCAGGGTGATCCAGCCGAAGCCGACGGCCTTGGTCCCGCGCGCCTCGAACTCCTCCAGCCAGGCGTCGTAGTGCGCGGCGTACGTGGCCGGATCGCGCAGGTGGTCGCCCGCGTCGCGCAGCCACAGCTCCGCGTACTGCGTCACGTCCTGCACCTCGCGCTGCACGATCCACGCGTCGCACCCGGCGGGCACCCAGGAGGAGACCCGCTCGCGCCAGTCCTCGTCGGCTCGGTGCTCCCAGTTGGCCAGCAGCTGGCAGTAGCCGCCGGGCGCCAGGTGCGCGGCGGAGCGCTCCACGAGGGTGCGGCACAGCGCGTCGCCCGCCATGCCGCCGTCGCGGTAGGTGAGGCGGGCGCCGGGGGAGATCACGAAGGGCGGGTTGGAGACGATCAGGTCGTAGGGCTCCTCCCCCTCGGCCGGCTCGAACAGCGAGCCCTCGCGCAGCTCGGCCGCGGGGGCTCCGGAGAGCGCGAGGGTGAGACGTGTCATATGCAGCGCACGCGGGTTGAGGTCGGTCGCGGTGACCTGAGTCGCCGAACGGCCGGCGTGCAGCGCCTGGATGCCCGAGCCCGTACCGAGGTCGAGCGCACGGGCGACGGGTCCGCGGACGGTGATGCCGGCCAGCGTGGTGGAGGCCCCGCCGACGCCCAGGACGAGGCTTGCCGCGTCGCCGCCCCGGTCCGAGGTGGCCGACGTGTCCGAGCCGGAGGTACCCGAGGTGGCCGAGCCCGAGGTGGCCGAAGTGCCCGGATCGCGCGCCGAGCCGATGCCGCCCGCGCCGCCGACGGCGCAGCCCAGGTCGCTGACGATCCACCAGTCCTGGTCCTCAGGGCCGCTGTAGGGCCGCACATCGACGGTCGCGCGGACGGAGGCCCCCGGACCGGGGCCGAGCCCCCCGCCGTCCTCTGAGCCCCTCTCAGGCGCTTCTCCCACCCGCTCCAGCCACCCGTCGGCGAGTGCCTCCTCGACGGGGAGCACCGAATGCGCACTGTCGTACGGCACGGGCTGCTGGAGCAGGAAGAGCCGTACCAGGGTCTCCAGCGGGCCCTCGCCGCGCGTGGCGCGCAGCGCGGGCACGGTCTCGCCGCGGGCGAGGGCCGCGTAGGCGGGAGCGCCCAGCAGTTCGAGGAGCCCGTCGGCGGTGAAACGGGCGGTCCGCAGGGCCTCTCTCAGCCGTCGGGTGCTCTCATCAGCGGGCTCGGGAAGCGCGTCAGTACTCACCCGCCCCATTCTCCTTCGTATCCGGGCCGAAGCGTCCTTCGCGGCGCCGACCCGGCTCCAGCTCCTGTCGCCACATTCGCTTCGTCGCCCGGAGGGCGGCCCCGCGGCGTCAGGTGCGTGCTCCGGGGTCCCCCCGGCCGGAGGCTGGGGGAATGCCGGGCGCAGGCCCTCGTACTGGACGTACTCGGGTCTGCGCCCGGTGCGACGAGCGGGGCGCCTCCCACGCCCTTGAGGCAGCGGGGGAGCGCGCATGGCGTCGCGGGCGGACGGGAACGCGACGACAGGGCCTAGTGCCGTGACCGGCAATGTTTGCCCGGAAGGAGCGTCGTCGTGGGGGCACCGCCCGCGCGAGCGGAGCCGAACGTGGGGGTGCGTGCGATCGCAAGGCGGCCGGAAGCCCTTGATCGGGGTCTCCCCTGCTCTGGGGGCACCTCCCGGCCGAAGGCCCGGGGGAGAAGTCGAGAGCTTGGGGAAGGAGCTACCAGGGCTTTTGGCCAACGCCGCTGGGGGCACCCCCTGCTCGGAGCGCTCGGGGGAGGGCGTGCCGGACGACGCGACGGGGCAAAACTTGCCGGGAGGGGCACTAGGAACCGGTGGAGCCGCTGGGCTTCTTGCAGCCCTCCTGGTTGGCCATCGACTTGCCCAGCTCACCGGACTGGAGCTTGCTGAGGGCCTTGTCGCCGCTCTTGCCGAGGGTGTCCAGCTTGGTGGCGACGCCCTTGAGGCCCTCGGCGAACTTCGACTGGTCCTTGGTGTCGAGCTTGTCGACGGTGGTCTTGAGGGTGCCGTACTGGGTGGAGAGGCTCTTGAGCTCCTTTACCGCGTCCTTCTGGAGTTTCTCCCCGCCGTCCACGGGCGGCGCCCCGGCGCCGTCGACCGCGCCGGCCAGCGACTTGTAGGCGCCGGAGATCTTCTGGAAGGCGGCCGAGTCGGTCTTCTTGACCTCTGCCGAGGACTCCTTCTGCTGGGATGCCTGGTCGATCGAGGAGTTGGCCTGCTGGATCTTCGTGACCTGCGGCCTGACCTCGTCGCAGACCTTCTTGGCCCAGTCGTCCGTCTTCTTGCCGCTGTCGTCGCTGCAACCGGTCAGCGCGAGTACGAGTGCCGCACCGCCGGACAGTGCAGCCGCAAGCTTCTTGTTCACCGGATCGGTCCCTTCCATGGCTGTTCGGCCCGGAACATACACGCCAGGGAGGGAGTGGCGACGAGTCGTCAGTTTTTTCTGTCCTTGATTACAGCCATTTGCACCAAAAGCACGTACCGGCATCGCGGGCATCCTCCGGCCGGAGCGCGGCGGCCCGTACTCCGGCACGAAGGAGGGCGGGCAGGGCGCCAACGCACCCTGCCCGCCCCCCTGTTGAGCTGCGGCGACGCGCCCGTTCCCGGCCGCGGTACGCCACGTTCCGGTTAGGAGGCGGCCACCGGATCGGTGGGCTTCGCCACCGGTTCGGTGTTGCCTTCCTCACCAACGGCGATCCCGCGCCGCTTGGAGACGTAGACGGCGCCGACGATGACCGCGATGGAGACCGCCGCGACCACGACCCGCGCGCCCACGCTCTGGTCCGCGCCGTAGCTGAACTTCACCACGGCGGGCGCGATCAGGAGTGCCACCAGGTTCATGACCTTCAGCAGCGGGTTGATCGCGGGGCCGGCGGTGTCCTTGAACGGGTCACCGACGGTGTCGCCGATCACGGTGGCCGCGTGCGCCTCGCTGCCCTTGCCGCCGTGGTGACCGTCCTCGACCAGCTTCTTCGCGTTGTCCCAGGCACCGCCCGAGTTCGCGAGGAAGACGGCCATCAGCGTGCCGGCGCCGATCGCACCGGCCAGGAACGCCGCCAGGGCGCCCACCCCGAAGGTGAAGCCCACGAAGATGGGCGCCATCACGGCGAGCAGACCGGGTGTGGTCAGCTCGCGCAGGGCGTCCTTGGTGCAGATGTCCACGACGCGCCCGTACTCGGGCTGCTCGCTGTAGTCCATGATCCCGGGGTGCTCGCGGAACTGCCGCCGCACCTCGTAGACCACCGAACCGGCCGACCGGGAGACGGCGTTGATGGCCAGGCCCGAGAAGAGGAAGACCACCGCGGCGCCGAACATCAGCCCGACCAGCGTGCTGGGCTGCGCGATGTCCATCAGCTCCAGCATCTTGCCGGCGCTCTGGTCCGCCTTGTCCAGCGCCTTGCTCAGCTCGGTGCGGTACGACCCGAAGAGCGCGGCGGCGGCGAGCACGGCCGTGGCGATGGCGATGCCCTTGGTGATGGCCTTGGTGGTGTTGCCCACCGCGTCCAGGTCGGTGAGCACCTGCGCGCCCGCGCCCTCGACGTCGCCGGACATCTCCGCGATGCCCTGCGCGTTGTCGGAGACCGGCCCGAAGGTGTCCATGGCCACGATCACGCCGACGGTCGTCAGCAGACCGGTGCCCGCGAGCGCGACCGCGAACAGCGCCAGCATCACCGTGCCGCCACCGAGCAGGAACGCGCCGTAGACGCTGAGACCGATCAGCAGCGCCGTGTAGACGGCCGACTCCAGGCCGAGTGAGATTCCCGACAGGACGACGGTCGCGGGCCCCGTGAGCGAGGTCCTGCCGATGTCGCGTACGGGCTTGCGGCTGGTTTCCGTGAAGTATCCGGTCAGCTGCTGGATCAGCGCCGCCAGGACGATGCCGATGGCGACGGCGACGATCGCCATCACCCGGGGGTCCCCGTCGTGGCCGAGGATGTCCTGGGCATTCTCGCCGGAGACACCCTTGAGGTCCGCGTAGCTGGACGGCAGGTACGCGAACGAGGCGATGGCCACCAGTACCAGGGAGATCACGGCCGAGATGAAGAAGCCCCGGTTGATCGCGGTCATCCCGCTGCGGTCCGCTCGGCGCGGCGCGACGGCGAACACTCCGATCATCGCCGTGAGCACCCCGATCGCGGGCACGAGCAGTGGGAAGACGAGTCCGGAGTCTCCGAAGACGGCGGTGCCGAGGATGAGCGCGGCCACCAGCGTGACCGCATAGGACTCGAACAGGTCGGCCGCCATGCCGGCGCAGTCACCGACGTTGTCGCCCACGTTGTCCGCGATGGTGGCGGCGTTGCGCGGGTCGTCCTCGGGGATGCCCTGTTCGACCTTGCCGACGAGGTCGGCGCCGACATCGGCCGCCTTGGTGAAGATGCCGCCGCCGACCCTCATGAACATCGCGATCAGCGCGGCCCCGAGGCCGAAGCCCTCCAGGACCTTGGGCGCGTCGGCCGCGTAGACGAGCACGACGCACGCGGCGCCGAACAGTCCGAGGCCGACGGTGAACATGCCGACGACGCCGCCCGTCCGGAAAGCGATCTTCATCGCCTTGTGCGAGACGGTGGTCAGATCGGCGGCAGGTTCCCCTTCCGCCGGAGTCGCCTCACGCGCCGCAGCCGCCACTCGCACATTGCTGCGCACCGCGAGCCACATGCCGATATAGCCGGTCGCCGCCGAGAAAGCCGCACCGACCAGGAAGAACAGCGAACGGCCGAGCCGCTGTTTCATATCGTCGGCAGGCAGCAGCATGAGCAGGAAGAAGACGACGACCGCGAATACGCCGAGGGTGCGCAGCTGCCGCGCGAGGTAGGCGTTGGCGCCCTCCTGCACGGCCGCCGCGATCTTCTTCATGCTGTCGGTGCCTTCGCCGGCGGCGAGCACTTGTCGTACCAGCACCACGGCGACGCCTAGCGCTGCCAGCGCGACAACCGCGATCACGATCGCGAGTCCCCGGTTGCCACTGGTCAGCTCTGCGGCGTCAGCGAGGTGCTGGGGGTTCTGAAGTGGGCTGAGATGCCCCGCCATTCGTCCTCCTTGACGTTTGGCACATGGGCGCGCGCAAGCACGCTCAGGCGTCCTGCTGCAAAGATGTGGACGGATTGTAGGGAGCGCCACTAGATCAAAACAGAGCGCAGCAGCGGGAATTCGCCCCGAACGGCGAAGATCAGCCGCGCATGACGCCGTTAATTCGCTCGCACGAGGGAAGGCGCAAATTCAACTGACGCCGTGAAAATGATCTCTCGAACGATCAAGAGGACCGGAAAACCCCCTGGTCAGAAATACGCGAAGAAGATCGAAAGAAGGTACGAGAAGGCCCGGGGAATCCGCACGGAAGATCGAAAAAGCCCACCGCAAGTGCGGCGGGCATATGGCGCGGACCCTCAGTACAGGGCCCGGAATCGATCACTCAACCCCCCGGTCGAGGCGGCCTGTCAGGTGCTTTGGATGCCAACGGGCCGACGAGCACCCGGGCGGGAGGCAGCCACAGAACGCCTGAGGGGGCCGTCAGCGGGCCGGGGGTCTGGCAAAGGCCGCCGGAGCCCGTCTGCGGACTCGCGAGGCTCACAGGCGGGCGTCAGAGCTCCGGAAGGACAGGGCCACACTCCGGACCTGAACGGACCCAGAGGGATCCCGACGACTCCATAGGGCGTTTTGACGGGCCAGGACACTTCCCCGGACGGGGCCCCACCTTCCCGGACGGGGCCACGCCAAGCAGGTCGGCGGTCGGGACGCCGTCAGGGGAGGACGGGCTCGGGAGTGGTGGGCCAGCTCATCCGGATCACGCCGCCGTTCTCGTCGGCGGAGACCTCGACGTCGTCGACGAGCCCGCTGATCACCGCGAGCCCCATCTCACCGTCGCCCTCGTCCTCTTCGGCGACGGGCTCGGGAATCTCGTCCCGCGCACCGGGCATCAACGCGCCCTCGGCCTCCACGATCCCGTCACCGGAGCCGGAACCGGCGGCCGGTCCGGAGCCGTTCCCCGACCCCGGAGGAGCGCCCAGCGTGTCTCCGGGCATCGTGAAGCGCGGGTGCGGCGCCTCGTCACCGACCTCGATGGAGAACTTCTTCTCGTCCTCGATCAGCGACACCCGCACCGGGCTGTCCACGCCGTTGCTCATATGGAGCCCGACGGCGCGTGTGCACGCCTCGCCGACGGCCAGCCGCACCTCATCGAGCACGGCTTCGTCCACTCCGGCGCGCCGCGCCACGGCGGCGGCCACCAGCCTTGCCGTCCGGACATGCTCCGGCAGCGCGCTGAAGAGCAGCTCTACGGTGGCCATCCATCCCCCTCGGTCTTCCCAGTGTGTCTGCGGGGCCCGCGCCCGGGGACTCGGAGAGCCGGACCCCAGCGACCGCGTTCCAGTCGTCAGCCGGTCCGCCGCCGCCCGCCCCAGGAGGGGCGGGCGGCGGCTCCGGTACTTCAGTCGGTGGCCGCTACGGCCTCGTCGACGGACGAGTGAATCGGGAACACCTTGGTCAGACCAGTGATACGGAAGATCTTGAGAATGCGCTCCTGATTGCACACCAAGCGCAGGGAGCCCTCATGGGCACGCACCCGCTTGAGTCCGCCGACGAGCACACCAAGGCCGGTGGAGTCGAGGAAATCGACTCCCTCCATGTCCACGACGAGGTGGTAGCTGCCATCGTTCACGAGCTCGACAAGCTGCTCCCGCAGCTTGGGCGCGGTGTATACATCAATCTCGCCACCGACCTCGACGATCGTGCGATCGCCTACGGTACGGGTCGACAGGGACAGGTCCACGGATCCTCCAGCACCTTGCTATCGAGCGGTCAGCCCCCTCGGTTCTCCCTCCCCCTGCCTGACGGAGGGAGGTGCCCCCAAAGGCAGGGGACGGATCGGCAGCCGCAGAGGCATTCAATCACTTACCAGCAGGGGAGTACGACGCCTTGCGGCCATTGTCCGTCTCGCCAGTGACACACTCGGTACCGATGGCCAACGAACAGCACACCCGGTCCGCGAGCGTACGCCCGCGAGCCGAGCCCGACCGCTCGGCTTCCCGCGGCGACCCTCGCGACGTGCTCGATCGTCTCACCAGGGGGGCGGACCGCGCCGGGCGCATCACCCATACGGAGCACTTGCCCCCGCGGGACGGTCGCCATGCAGAATGGCCCGACCGGATCCGGCCAGAAGTGATCGAAGCCGTGCGCGACGCGGGCATCGAGCGGCCTTGGGAGCATCAGGCGCACGCTGCTGCCCACGCCGTGGACGGCGAATCCGTGATCATCGCCACGGGCACGGCTTCCGGGAAATCCCTCTCCTACCTCGTTCCGGTGCTCAGCCATCTCCTCGACGGCTCCGAGGCGCCCAACGGCCGCGGCGCCACCGCGCTGTATCTGGCCCCCACCAAGGCGCTCGCCGCCGACCAGCGCCGCGCCGTCACGGAGCTGGCCCGCCCTCTCGGCACGGCGGTGCGTCCCGCCGTCTTCGACGGCGACACCCCGGTCGAGGAGCGCGAATGGGTGCGGCTGTACGCCAACTACGTCCTCACCAACCCGGACATGCTCCATCGCGGCATCCTGCCCGGGCACGCCCGCTGGTCCTCCTTCCTGCGCGCCCTGCGCTACGTCGTCATCGACGAGTGCCACACCTATCGCGGGGTCTTCGGCTCCCACGTCGCCCAGGTCGTCCGCAGGCTGCGCCGACTGTGCGCCCGCTACGGCTCCTCCCCCGTCTTCCTCCTCGCCTCCGCCACCGCCGCCTCCCCCGCCGAGGGCGCCGCCCGGCTCACCGGTGTGCGGCCCGTCGAGATCACCGAGGACACCTCGCCCCGTGGGGAGACGGTCCTCGCGCTGTGGGAGCCGCCCTTGACCGAACTGGAGGGCGAACGCGGCGCGCCCGTCCGCCGCACCGCCACCGCCGAGACCGCCGAACTGCTCACCGACCTCGCGATCCAGAATGTGCGCACCGTCGCCTTCGTACGCTCCCGCCGTGGTGCCGAACTGGTCTCCCTCATCGCCCAGGAGCGCCTCGCCAACGTCCCGGCTCCCCGCGCCTCCGCTGCGGTTCCGGGGGCCGGGCGGGGCGGGGGGCTGTCGTCGCGGATCGCCGCCTACCGTGGCGGCTACCTCCCCGAGGAGCGGCGCGCCCTGGAACGCGCCCTCCACACCGGCGAGCTGCTGGGGCTGGCCGCCACCAACGCCCTCGAACTCGGCATCGACATCTCAGGTCTGGACGCCGTCCTCATCACCGGATATCCCGGCACCCGCGCCTCGTTCTGGCAGCAGGCGGGGCGCGCCGGACGGGCGGGCCAGGGCGCGCTGGCCATCATGGTGGCCCGCGACGAGCCGCTGGACACCTACCTCGTACACCACCCCGAATCGCTCTTCCAGACCCCCGTCGAGTCCACGGTCCTCGACCCGCACAACCCCTACGTGCTCGCGCCCCACCTCTGCGCAGCCGCAGCCGAGATCCCGCTCACCGAGGCCGACTTCGCCCTGTTCGGACCGGAGACGGGCCAGCTCGTCCGCAAGCTCGAAGAGCGCAAGCTGCTCCGTCGCCGCGGCTCCGCCTGGCACTGGACCCGCAAGGAACGCGCCGCCGATCTCACCGACATCCGCGGCGGCGGGGGCAAGCCGGTCCAGGTCGTGGAGGAGGGCACGGGCAGGCTGCTGGGCACCGTTGACGCCTCCGCCGCTCATACGGCCGTCCACGACGGCGCCGTGCACCTCCACCAGGGCCGCACCTATGTGGTGCGCAGGCTCGACCTGGAGGATTCGGCCGCACTCGTCGAGGAGGCCAGCCCTCCGTGGACGACGATGGCCCGGGACACCACCTCGCTCACCATCCTGGAGACCGATCAGGAGGTCCCCTGGGGAGAGGCCAGACTGTGCTTCGGCTCCGTCGAGGTCACCAACCAGGTCGTCTCCTATCTGCGGCGGCGGCTGATGACCGGTGAAGTCCTCGGCGAGACGAAACTGGACCTGCCTCCCCGCACCCTGCGCACCCGCGCCGTGTGGTGGACGGTCACCGAGGACCAGCTCGATGCCGCCCGGATCAACCCGGAGATCCTCGCCGGTGCCCTGCACGCGGCGGAGCACGCCTCCATCGGCATCCTGCCGCTGTTCGCCACCTGCGACCGCTGGGACATCGGCGGCGTCTCCATCGCCCTGCATCCGGACACCCTCCTTCCCACGGTCTTCGTCTATGACGGCCAGCCGGGCGGCGCGGGCTTCGCCGAGCGGGCCTTCCACACCGCCAGGGACTGGCTGACGGCGACCCGCGACGCCATCGCCGCCTGCGAGTGCGAGGCGGGCTGCCCCTCCTGCATCCAGTCCCCCAAGTGCGGCAACGCCAACGACCCGCTCCACAAGCGCGGCGCCGTCCGCGTGCTCACCGAACTCCTCAAGTCCGCGCCCTGACGCCTCCGCTGCCGTGCGGCTGGACATCTCCGGCGCCGTCCGGCTGCCGCTGAGATCCCGTTCTCGCGGCCCGTACCGCTCGCTCCTCTCGCTTGAGCCCTCCCCTCCGGCTGTGCCGCCTCCTTCGCGTGTGCCGCCTTCTTCGTCCAGGCCGCTTCCGGTGCCCGAGCCAGTCCCGTCGGCGAGCCAAGGCCCCGCGCGGGACCGAGCCCGGGAGGCCAACGGCCCCCAGCGCGTCCGCACGTCCAGGTCCGCGACCTGACCGCGGACCGCACACCGGGCCACTCGCGCGCCCTGGGCCCGCGCCACCTGCCGGGCCGTCGCGCAGGCCCTCGCCTCGCCGTACAGGGCACGGTCAGCTGCCGCGAGCGCTGCCAGGTCGGCCGCCGCGCCGGCCTGGTGGCGCACGGCCACGGCCTGGCCCAGTGCGAGCACCCCGCCGAACACCGAGCACAGCGCCACCGCGGCCAGCGCGCCCCACACCGAGGCCGAACCCCGGTCACGGTCCCTCCCGCGCCACGGCCTCGCTCTCGTCCTCAACCTCCACCTCGCCCCCATCACCCGCTCCTCTCTCGTCCAGCGCCACCGCCGCGGACTCCAGCTCCAGCGTCAGGGGCCCCGGCCCAGCCGTCCGTGCCCGCACCACGACCCGCACCAGCTCGCCCTCTCTGGCCACCTGTGTGCGAGCGCCCGGCGCCGCCGATCGCACGGCGCTCTCCACTTTCGAGACGGGCTCGCCGCGTGCCGCCGCCCGCGCTCCGGCCCGCGCCGCGTCCACGCACTGGATCCTCAAGACCGCCGCCATGAGGCCCCACAGCAACACCACCACCAGCAGCGCCAGCGCCGGGATCACCACGGCGGCCTCAGCGGTCACATAGCCCGCGCTCCGGTCCGCTCCCCACCGGGCGTGCCATGCCGTCCTCAAGCGCCCACGCCCGGCCCCGCGCCCCGGCCCACGCCACCCCGCCCGCCTCCGGGCCCCCGGCCGCCCCCACCGTCTCCACAAACCCCCGTGCACGGCCGCCCCCTCAGAAGGGCCCGCTGAGGGCCCGCATGATGAGCCCTTCCATCTCGTCACTGACCGTGCCGCTGGAGACGACCTTGTAGAGCGCGGTCGCCAGCATGACGGCTGCCAGCGTCCCCACCGCGTACTCCGCCGTGCTCATCCCCCTGTCCCCCGCGATCCTCCGCGCCTCGCGCGCCCTCTCCCACAGCTCTCGAACCCTCATGAACATCGTTTCCTCTCCCTCGCTCGATCCCGCACCTCAGCGATCGACTTCCTCACCACAGCGACTTCGCGAGCCCCAGCACCACGGGGACCACCCCGATCGCCAGGAACGCCGGCAGGAAGCACAGCCCCAGCGGGCCCGTGACCAGGACCGCCGCTCTCCTCGCCTTGCCGGTCGCCACCCGCGCCCGTTCGCCGCGCAGCTCGGACGCCAGCCGGGTCACGGACTCCACCGCCGGAACCCCCGCCGTCCCCGCCCGCTCCATGCACCGGGCGAATTCCGCACCCCAGGGCCGCTCCGCGAACCGCCCCCACACCACTCCCGGTTCGGCCCCGAGCCGCAGCTCGGTCGCCGCACGCACCAGAGGCTCTCCCAAGGGCCCGCCCAGAGAGCCGCCCACTGCCTCCGCCGCCCGTTCCGGACCCGCGCCGGCGGCCAGGCAGGCGGCCATCAGCTCTGCCGCGAGCGGGAGATGCTCCCGTGCGGCCTTCTCCTCGGCGTCCTCGCCCTCTCCTGCGAGAGAGCGCCCTCTCAGCCACCACCACATGCTCCCGGCGGCCACCGCGCCCACCAGCCACCCGAACCCCCCTCCGACCAGCAGCGCTCCCAGCATCCCGGCGCTCAGCACACCGGCCCGCTCCAGCACCCTTCTCTTCCGCAGCCACTCCTCCCAGCCACGCGGCGCCCCGGGGCCCGACGCCAGCCCCCGTCTCCGCGAGGGCCTCCACCACTCCCGCGCCCCTGCCGAGAGCCCTGTCGCCGCGGGCGCGCCGCCGAACAGCGCCAGCGCCCGCCTGCGTACACCTGACTCGCGGCGTATCGCCGCCACCACCCCGGCCACACACCCGGCCGCCGACAGCACCGACACCCACATCCACACCCTGGGGACAAGTCCGCCCTCCCCCAGCCCGGCTACCGCCTCAGTGGCCGCGAGCCGAGCCGGCCCGACGGCCCCGTCCAGCCCCCTCACGCCTTCACACTCCCCTGCGTGCCCTCCGCCGCGCGGACGATCCAGGCCACCCAGGCCAGCCCGGCGCCCTCCAGCACGACCCCCGCCACCAGGCAGGCGAACCCGGCGGGGCTGTGCAGCAGCACCTTCAGTGGGTCCGCTTCCATGGCCGAGCCGAGCAGCAGCCCGAAGACGGGCAGCAGGGCCAGGACGAAGGCGGTGGAGCGCGGCCCCGCCAACTGGGCCCGCAGGTCCTCCCGCTGGTCCCGGCTCGCCCGCAGGGCACCGGCCACCCGGTCAAGGCCCTCGGCGAGCCCCGCGCCGCCCTCGACGGCCACCTGCCAACAGGCCGCGACCCCGGCCAGGCCCTCGGCGCCCGGCTGGCGTGCCGCCTCGCGCAGCGCTCCTGGCACATCGCCGCCGAACCGCGCCGCCGCCAGCACAGCCGAGCCCGCGTCGCCGAAGCGCCGGATCACGGCGGCGTCCCCCGCCAGCAGCGCTCCGTCCGGCTGCCGTCCCGCGCGCAGCTCGCCCGCGACGGCGGCGCACAGCTCGACCACCGCCGTCTCCCTGTCGAGCGCCGCCCGTCCCGCCTCGCTCCTCGCCAGCCATCCGCGTACCAGCGGCACCGCCACGAGTCCGGCGATCAGTGGAATCCAGGACCTGCCCAGCACCGCCAGCAGCACAGCGGCAGGCAGGCACCACCACGCGTGGCCCAGCCGCCCGCCGAGCCGGGCGCGCACGCCCCCCGCCAAGTCCCGCAGCCAGCCGGGCGGCTCGAACGCCCGGCGCGGTCCCGCCGTCTCACCGCCGCCGGCCAGCAGCAACCGTGCCCGGTTCGCCCCGTCGTCGCGTCCGGTCATCAGCCATGCCGCGGCACCGGCGCAGGCCATCGCCGCATAGGCCGACGAGACGGCCGTCGGTTCCGTGCCGGGCAGCAGGGTGCCCGCTGCCTCCGTGATCACGCCCTCCTCCTGTCCGTGCCGGTCCGAAGTCCACCGGCGGTATCGCCGGGCCGGCTCAGGAGCCCGTCCGGGCCGCTCAGCCCGCCCCGCTCGCAGAGCCGTTCGAGCCGGGCCCAACCCCGCTCCTTGACGAACCCTGCGCTCCCCGCACCCCGTACGCCGGCCGTCCCCTTCGCGCCGTCCCATACGGCCGCCGGGACTGTCGTCACCAGCCCGTTGCGGTCCCGCTCCAGCACGTGGATCTGGGCGATGCGCCGCTTCCCGGAGCGCCCCCGCACCAGGTGCACCACCACATCGAGTGCGGCGGCCAACTGGCTGTGCAGGGCTGCCCTGTCGAGTCCCGCAGTCGTCCCCAGGGCCTCCAGCCGGGCGGGGACATCGTCCGCCGCGTTCGCGTGCACAGTCCCGCAGCCGCCCTCGTGGCCGGTGTTCAATGCGGCCAGCAGGTCGGTGACTTCGGCTCCCCGCACCTCGCCCACGACCAGCCGGTCGGGGCGCATCCGCAGTGCCTGCCGCACCAGATCGCGCAGTTCCACACGGCCCACGCCCTCCTGGTTGGCGGGCCGGGCCTCCAGCCGCACCACATGCGGATGGTCGGGACGCAGTTCGGCCGAGTCCTCAGCGAGCACGATGCGCTCGGTGGGGCCGACCAGCCCCAGCAGCGTGGACAGCAGGGTCGTCTTCCCGGAGCCGGTGCCGCCGCTGATCATGAAGGAGAGCCTGGCGTCCAGCACGGCGCGCAGCAGCCGCTCTCCGCCCGGCGGCACCGTACCCGCCGCCACCAGCTCTCCGAGCCCGAATGCGCGGGGCCGCACCACCCGCAGGGACAGACAGGTCGAACCGACGGCGACGGGCGGCAGCACGGCGTGCAGCCGCGTTCCGTCCGGCAGCCGGGCGTCGACCCAGGGCCGTGCGTCGTCCAGCCGCCTGCCCGCCGAGGTCGCCAGCCGCTGAGCGAGCCTGCGGACGGCGGCGGCGTCGGGGAAGCGCACCTGGGTGTGCTCCAGACCGCACCCCCGGTCGACCCACACCTGGTCGGGTGCGGTCACCAGCACATCGGTGACCTCCGGGTCGGCGAGGAGCGCCTCCAGGGGCCCCGCGCCGACGAGTTCGGAGCGCAGGGCTTCGACCACCCCCAGCACCGCGCTGTCCCCCAGCAGCCGCCCCTGGGCGCGCAATGCCGCCGCGACCCTGGCCGGGGTCGGCTCGGCGCCCGACTCCGCGAGGCTGCGCCGTACGGCGTCCAGCAGGCCCATGCCCGCACCGCCCGCCCGGCCGGCTCGCTTTTCGGCGTCTCCGGTCGCAGGGCCGCCGCTCGTGGCGGAGAACTCCAGAAGGCTCATGCCGCCACCTCTCCCCCGCTGAGCACGCGCGCCCAGAACTCCCGGCAGAAGCGGGCCAAGGCTCCGTCCTTCGCGCAGCCGGGCGGCAGCCCCCGGTCGACGCTCTCCAGCAGGCCGCGCTCCCAGGGCAGCTCCCCGGCCAGTGGCAGGCCGAGCAGCCGTGCGACCTCCTCGTCGTCCAGCCCGGAGCCGTAGCCGCGCTCTCCGCCGGGGCCACCGGGGGTACGCACCACGGCCCGCAGGTCGCGCACCACCAGCTGCACCCGCGTGACCATCCGGTGAGCCGCCGCCACGGCGCGCAGCTCGGCGGGAACGACAGCGAGCCCGAGGTCGAGCTGGACCAGGGCCTCGGCCACCGTCTCGTCCATCTGGCGGGGCAGGTCGACGACGACCACGCCGCCGCGTCGACGGGCCGCGCACAGCACGGACTTCATCGCGTCGGCGGGGATCAGCGCGGACTCGCCGCGATCCCAGCTGAGCACGCTCAGGTCGTGCAGCCGGGGCAGTGACTCGGCGAGCGCCGCGCCGCCCACCCGGCCCCGCGATTCCGCGAAGGCCGGCCAGCGCAGGCCCTCGGCGCGCTCTCCGCCCAGCAGGACGTCGAGACCGCCGCCGAGCGGGTCGCCGTCGATCAGCATCGTGCGCTCTCCGGCGCGCGCCGCTGTGACCGCCAGGGCGCACGCGAGTGTGGAGGCTCCGGCTCCGCCCCTGCCGCCGATCACGCCGACGGTCAGCGCCGGGCGGCCCATCTCCTCGGAGGCGTCGGCGATGCGACCGGTGAGCCAGCTCTCCGCGTCGGGCAGCATCACCACGCCCTCGGCCCCGATCCTCGCGCCGCGCTCCCACACTCCCGAGTCGTCCAGGTCCCTGCCGACGAGAAGGACTCCCGGCCGGCGCAGGGCCACGCCGCCGTCCGCCCCGGCGTGGCCGCCGAAGCCCGGGGCAGCGGCGCAGTCGTCCCCCACGAGCACCAGTGGGGCGCGCTCCCACGAGGCCGCGCCGCCCCAGGCCGCCCAGCCGACGCCGCTCGCGGGGGCGCCGTGGGCGACCTCCGCTTCGGCTCCGGCGGCTGCGCACAGTCGCAGTAGGTCATCGAGGAGTTCCTCGTCCTCGGTGACAATCAGAATGTTTTCAGCCAAGATCCCGGCCCCCTTCGCACGGCGTGCACTCGCGTCCGCAAACGCCTGCGGACAACGCCGGGAATCACCGTGCGGCGAACCGGGAAAACTTGTGGATCATGGTCCAAAACTGTGGACAACCGGGGAGCTGTGAATAACTTGCTCACCCAAACCAGTGACTCCCGGAGAGCAGCGTAACGATTACACTCGGTTACAGCTCGGAGGAATCAGGGAGTCCGCCTCCGGGAGATCAAAAACGCCCCGGCCACCTGGGGCCGGGGCGGAGATATGCCTTCGGACATGCGACGACCCCCGCCGGGGGGGAGAGCGGGGGTCGTCCCCACGGCCGACTCGGGGGGGGAGGAGTCGGGCCGGGTTAGCACGGTCGCGAACGATCCGTGACTTCCATGGTGTACCCGAGAGCCTTCTCAGGCAAACCCACGCGCCCCAGCTTACGCCGAATGGTTGGCGCCTATGCTCGATACCGTGGAAAATCTAGCGATGCCCCGCACAGCCGCCTTCTTCGATCTGGACAAGACGGTCATTGCGAAGTCGAGCACGCTCACCTTCGGCAAGTCCTTCTACCAAGGTGGCCTGATCAATCGGCGCGCGGTGCTACGGACCGCTTACGCGCAGTTCGTATATCTCCTCGGCGGCGCCGACCACGACCAGATGGAGCGGATGCGCGAGTACCTCTCGGCGCTCTCCCGGGGCTGGGATGTAGAGCAGGTCAAGGAGATCGTCGCTGAGACCATCCACGACCTGATCGACCCCATCATCTACGACGAGGCGGCCTCGCTCATCGAGAAGCACCACCTGGCCGGCCGGGACGTGGTCATCGTCTCGACATCGGGGTCCGAGGTGGTCGAGCCCATCGGCAAGATGATCGGCGCCGACCGCGTCGTGGCGACCCGGATGGTGGTCGAGGACGGCCGCTTCACCGGCGAGATCGAGTACTACGCCTACGGCCCGACCAAAGCCGAGGCCATCCGTGAGCTGGCCGGGTCCGAGGGCTACGACCTGGCGCGCTGCTACGCCTACAGCGACTCCGCGACCGACTTGCCGATGCTGGAGGCCGTGGGTCACCCGCATGCGGTCAACCCGGACCGGACGCTGCGCAAGGAGGCCCTCGCGCGCGAATGGCCCGTGCTGTCCTTCTCCCGGCCCGTACGGCTCAAGCAGCGCATCCCCTCGCTGTCCATGCCCTCGCGGCCCGCCCTGGCGCTCACAGCCGTCGCCGTGGGCGCCGCTGCGGCGACGGCGGGGCTCGTCTGGTTCAACAACCGCCGCTCGGTCCGCCCCGCCTAACGATTTTCACCCTGTATAAGCAAGCAGGTGCAATTTAGCTCTGTACGCCCGTATTTGAACGGGAAAGTAAAGAACTGCGGGCAGGGGTTCCACTTCGCCTCTGTCGGGAGTACAAAGGAATCAACGGCCCGCGAGACCGGCGGCATCCGAGAGGATCCCGTTTGTACGCACAGGCCCCACGGACCGGATTGCATGAACATCGGGCACCCACGCGACGCACAGCCCGCGATCGGGCAGGTCCCAGCAGGAAACGGGCAAAGTCCCGTCCTGATGGACGAAAAGTGGAGCACGCACTGGTAACCCGGTGGACATGCCAGCGGCGGCACACGCTCTGAGGCGGTGCCGCCGCATCTCTGTTTCCGCTGCCCCGGTCGAGCCGCGCCCCCGCACCCGCGTGGCGCCCGCACTCCCCCGGCAGACGGACACACCCTCGGCATCGCGGTGCCCGCTCAGGCCGCGCCGCGCTGGAGCGCCTCACAGACCGCCGTGCTCTCCCGCACCCCGAACCCGATCGCGCGTCCGCAGTGCGCGATCCACTCGACCATCCCCTCCGGCGTCCCGGAGGCGTAACCGTGCAGCGCGTTCAGATACGCCTCGCCACCCTGTTCGGCCTGGCCCACCTCGGCCGGGCAGATGGCTTTGGGGTCCAGACCGCTGCCGACCAGGACGACCCGCTCGGCGGCGCGTGCCACCAGGCCGTTGCGGGAGCCGAACGGGCGCAGCACCTGAAGCTCCCCATGCACCACGGAGGCCGTGACCAGAGCGGGGACCGAACCGCCGGCCGCCACGAGCTGGGCCAGACCGTCCAGCCGGGCCGCCACCTCGTCGGCTCCGGGCAGCTCCAGGCCCAGGTCGGGGCCCTCCACGGGCTCTCCGGCACGCCGGGGACGGCCGACGCTGTCGTCGGGCGCGGCGCCGCCCGCGGCCACCAGATGCAGCCTGGCCAGCACGCGCAGGGGTGACTGCTGCCAGATGTCGAGGAGCTGCCCGGCCTCGGCGGTCACGCGCAAGGCCGCGCCGACGGTACGAGGCTCGTCGTCGGCGCCGAAATCGCTGCGCCGCCGCACCTCCTCCAGTGCCCAGTCGGCACCCTCCAGCGCGGCGGAGGCGCGGGCTCCGCGCAACGCCGCCTCGGCGCTGACCTCACTGCTGCGCCGGCGCATGACCCGGTGCCCGTACGCCCTGTCGACGGCTGTCCGCACCGATTCGACGGCCTCGGGCACACCAGGGAGCACGGCGAGCGGAGCCAGCGGGTCGGCCGGGGTGGCGACTGGCGCCGGAGGGCGGCCTGCGGGCCGAGCGGTGCTACTCATGCGTACGACCCTACGCACCCTCCGGAGGGACCCCACCCCTCGATCGAGTGGTCTTCTTCACTCAGCGGTCCCGTTCGCGGCCTGTGCCCGGCTTACGCTGTTGAACATGAAGATCGCTTTCGTAGGGAAGGGCGGCAGCGGGAAGACCACGCTGTCCTCGCTGTTCATCCGCCATCTCGCCGCCCACGGCGCGCCCGTGGTCGCTGTCGACGCCGACATCAATCAGCATCTGGGCGCCGCGCTGGGGCTCGACGAGGAGGAGACCGCCACGCTCCCCGCGATGGGCGCCCAGCTGCCGCTGATCAAGGAGTACCTGCGGGGCTCCAATCCGCGGATCGCCTCCTCCGACACGATGATCAAGACGACCCCGCCAGGAGAGGGCTCCCGGCTGCTGCGCCTGCAAGAGGACAACCCGGTTTACGATGCCTGCGCCCGGAACGTCGCACTGGATGGCGGGCAGATCCGGCTGCTGGCGACCGGGCCCTTCACCGAGTCGGACCTGGGAGTGGCCTGCTACCACTCGAAGACGGGCGCGGTGGAGCTGTGTCTGAACCACCTCGTGGACGGACGCGATGAGTTCATGGTCGTCGACATGACGGCGGGCAGCGATTCGTTCGCCTCCGGGATGTTCACCCGCTTCGACATGACCTTCCTGGTGGCCGAACCGACCCGTAAGGGCGTCTCGGTCTACCGGCAGTACAAGGAGTACGCGCGGGACTTCGGCGTACCCCTGAAGGTCGTGGGCAACAAGGTGCAGAGCGAGGACGACGTCGACTTCCTGCGCCAGGAGGCCGGGGAGGACCTGCTGGTGACGGTCGGCCACTCGGACTGGGTCCGCGCCATGGAGAAGGGCCGCACCCGTCCCTTCGCCGAGCTGGAGGAGCCCAACGCCCGGTCCCTGGCGGCGCTCCACGGGGCGGCCGACGCGGTCTACGGGCAGCGCGACTGGGACCGCTACACGCGCCAGATGGTCCATTTCCATCTGCGGAACGCGGAGAGCTGGGGCAACGCGAAGACGGGCGCCGACCTGGCCGCGCAGGTCGACCCCTCCTTCGTCCTGCGCGAGGAGCCCGCCCCCCAGCCCGCCTGATACCCCGGCGGGCCTGCCGGACCCAGGAACCGCCTGGGCCCGGCAGCCCGCCCGTCCGTGGCCAAGGCGCCGGAAAACGCCTTCATCCGGTCTCCCCCGTCCCGGACCAGGCCCTGGTCCGGGACCGGGGATCGGGGTCACCTCATCCGGCCCTCCGGCTTCGCCTGGGCCAGGAAAGAGCGCCAGCCTCCGGTGGGCTTCTCACCCACCTCCAGGGTGCGCAGCTTGGCGAGGACGCGCGGGTTCTGCGCGTCGAGCCAGTCGGCCAACTGCCGGAAGGAGACGCAGCGGACGCCCTTCTTGGGGCAGACCCCCTTCATGACGTCCTCGACGGCGTCCATGTAGACGCCGCCGTTCCAGTCCTCGAAGTGGTTGCCGATGATGAGCGGGGCGCGGTTGCCCTTGTAAGCGCGACGGAAGCCCTGGAGCAGCCCTTCGCGCATCTGCCGTTCATAGGCGGGCCGCTGGGACACGGGGCCGTTGACGGTCACGGACTGGTTGGCGAGGAAGTTGTAGTCCATCGAGAGCGTCTCGAACTTCCTGCCCGGCACCGGCACCTGCTGGAGCGGCATGTCCCACAGACCGTCGCGCTTGGCCGGCCACACCTGGGTGCCGTTGCCGCTTGAGTCGTAGCGGAAGCCCATCTGGCGCGCCGCCTTCAGAAGGTTCTCCTGGCCCTCCAGACAGGGGGTGCGGCCACCGACCATCTCCCTTTGGTAGTTGAACGGAAGCGCGGTGGCGCGCTTCCATCCGGTGGTCGTCTTCCAGTTCTGAACGAACCAGCGGGCCTGCTTGATCTCGCTCTTCCACTGGTCGACCGACCAGGACCCCACTCCGCCGGGGCCGCAGAAGTGGCCGTTGAAGTGGGTGCCGATCTCGCTGCCGTTCAGCCATGCCTCGCGGACCTGCTTGAGGGTGGCGCGGACGTTCTTGTTCTTCAGGTAGCCGATGTCGGAGGCTCCCTGGGGGTGTCCTGGCGGGAAGTAACGTTTCGCCTGGTTCTCCGGAAGCGTGTAGACGCCGCTGAGGAAGTAGGTCTGTGCCGCGCCGTACTTCCTGCCTGCCTTGCGGAAGCGGGAGAAGAGCCTCTTGCTGTCCTCTCCGGCCCCGTCCCAGGAGAAGACGACGAACTGCGGGGGCTTCTTGCCGGGTGACAGCTTGCGGGGGTGGGGCTGGAGCGGCTGCCGGCCCGTGAAGGACGTCGAACCGTCCCCGATGAGCTGAGCCTTGAGCTGGGGCCTCGCCTTGGGCGCCGGCCTCGGCGCCCCCTCCGGACTCTCCGTCGTACTGCCGTCCGCGCATCCGCTCACAGCCAGGGACAGCGCCAGCGCCGCCATGACCGCCGCGGTGAGAGCGGGTCGTCTTCGCGTGGCTGCCATCGGCTCACCTCGTCCTCTCGCCTTGTCTCGTCGGTCACCGGTCGGGACCGGCGGTTGCCACAGGGATAAAAGTGACATGAGATGTTAAACAGACAAATAGGACAAGCGGCTTTTTTACGCTGTTCACTCGATGGATGGAATCGGCTGGCCAGACGCCACCCCGGGCTTCTCCAAGGATTTACTTGTCATTACGATCCATTTACTTCCGCTTGGGAGTAATCAGACGGTCACCCTCCGTGCCATCCATCGAAGGAGACACGATGTCCGCCTGCACCTCCGCGCACCGGGGCGATCCCAGCCGTCCCAAGCGCTCCCCCGCGCGCAAGCGCTGGTCAGCCGACCTCTCCGCCTCCACGGCCGTCTTCCTGATCGCCCTGCCTCTCTCCCTCGGCATCGCCCTGGCCTGCGGCGCCCCGCTTCAGGCCGGGCTGGTGGCCGGGGCGGTCGGCGGGCTGGTCTGCGGCCGGCTGGGCGGAGCACCGCTCCAAGTCAGCGGCCCCGCGGCCGGCCTGACGGTGATCACCGCCGAGCTGATCCAGATGTACGGATGGCGCACCACCTGCGCGATCACCGTGGCGGCCGGGCTGGCGCAGATCGGGCTCGGGTGCCTGCGGGTGGCCCGCTCGGCGCTCGCCGTCAGCCCCGCGATCGTGCACGGCATGCTGACCGGGATCGGCATCACCATCGCCCTCGCCCAACTGCACGTCATGCTCGGCGGCGATCCCGACAGTTCGCCGGTCACCAACGCGCTGGAGCTGCCGGGCCGGCTGGTGGCCGTCCAGTCGGCGGCGCTGTCCATCAGCGGGCTGACGGTCGTCGTGCTGCTGGCCTGGCCGTGGCTCAAGGAGCGTGGCGGGCCCTTGGGAGCGGCGCTGGGGACGATGCCCGCGGCCCTCGCCGCCGTGGGGCTGGCCACCGCCGCCGCCTGGCTGGGGGACATGCGGCTGCCCCGTGTCGACCTCCCCTCCTGGCGCACCCACGCTCTGCCCGAGCTGCCGGAAGGGCCCGTTCTGGGGCTGGGCTCCGCGGTGCTCACGCTCGCCCTGGTGGCCAGCATTCAGGCGCTGTTGTCGGCTGTGGCCGCGGACAAGCTGGCGTCGGCGCGCAGTGGGAAGGACCGGGTGCCGCGCAGCGACCTGGACAAGGAACTGCGCGGGCACGGCGTCGGGAACGTGGTCTCCGGGATGCTCGGCGGCCTCCCCATCACCGGGGTCGCGGTGCGCAGCGCGGCCAACATCTCGGCGGGCGCCGTCAGCCGCAACTCCGCCGTGCTGCAAGGGCTGTGGGTGCTGCTGGCCGCCGGTCTGCTGGTGGGGGCGCTGGAGCTGATCCCGCTCGCGTCACTGGGCGCGCTGGTGATGGTCGTGGGCGTGCAGATGGTCAACCTCACCCACATCAGGGATGTGAGCCGGCACAGGGAGGCCCTGGCGTTCTGGATCACGACCGCCGCGGTCGTGCTGCTCGGCGTGCTGGAGGGGGTCGCCATCGGGATCGCGGTCGCCGTCGGGGTGGCGCTGCACCGTCTCGCGCACACCCGTATCTCCGTCGAGCGGGGCGAGGCGCAGGCGCCGACGCGGACGGGGGCCGAGGAGAAGGCGGGCGAGCACCGGGTGGTCGTACGGGGGCAGTTGACGTTCTTGGCAGTGCCGCGGCTGAGCCGCGCGCTGGCGCAGATTCCGGAAGGGGCAAAGGCAGTGGTGGAACTGGAGGGATCGTTCATGGATCACGCGGCGTACGAGGCGCTGGAGGGCTGGCGGATCACGCACACGGCGGCGGGCGGGGAGGCGGAGGTGTGGGGCCGTGCCGGTCAGCACATCGCGGAGCCCTCCGATTCGGACACCTGCACGCCTTGGACACCGTGGCGCAACCACCAGTGCTCCCGCGCGCACGCCGAGGGCGAGGGCCACGGCCGTCACACTCCGCGCAAGAGGCAACTGCTCGGCGGGGTGCGCAACTTCCAGCGGACCACGGCGCCGCTCGTACGCGAGGAGCTGGCGCGGCTGGCCAAGGAGGGGCAGCAGCCCTCGCAGCTCTTCCTCACCTGCGCCGACTCACGGCTGGTCACCAGCATGATCACCTCCAGCGGCCCGGGAGACCTCTTCACGGTCCGCAACGTCGGCAACTTCGTACCGCTGCCCGGCGAGGAGGCCAGGGATGACTCGGTGGCGGCGGCCATCGAGTACGCCGTGGACATCCTCAAGGTCGAATCGGTGACCGTGTGCGGCCACTCGGGGTGCGGGGCGATGCAGGCGCTGCACTCCAGCACCGGCCAGGGGGACACGGGCAACTCCCCGCTCGCGCGCTGGCTGCGGCACGGACGGCCCAGCCTGGCGCGGCTGGCCGCCCACGGCGAGACGGCGCCCCGCATCGCCGACCGGGAGACGGCGGACGACACCGAGGCGCTGTGCCTGGCCAACATCGTCCAGCAGCTCGAACATCTGGCCGCCCACGAGTGCGTGGCCCGCCGGGTCCGCGAAGGGGCCCTTGAGCTGCATGGCATGTACTTCCATGTGGGCGAGGCGCAGGCTTACGTACTGGACCTGGACAGCACGAAGGTCAGCCCCGCGGTCTTCGCCGCCGTACGCCCGGACCCGGTGGCGGGATGAGGGGGCAGGGCCGACGGCGTCGCTTCCCATGACAGGTCTACACCAATTTGAGTTGCGGCCCTTGTCACAAGGGCCGCGTGGCTGATGAGCTATGGCCGGGAAACAGCGCACAACCCTGGGAAGGGAGATGACGTGAGCAACAAAAGCCTGGCCAACCTCTTCAAGGAGGAGGGGGAAAAGTGAGCGAGCATTCTTCCCTCTCCAACCTGCTCAAGGAAGAGCGGAGGTTCGCCCCGCCCGCCGATCTGGCCGCGAACGCCAATGCGAAAGCCGCGGCTTACGAGCAGGCGAAGGCTGACCGGCTGGGTTTCTGGGCCGAGCAGGCGCGCCGCCTGAGCTGGGGCACCGAGCCGACCGAGACGCTCGACTGGTCGAACCCGCCGTTCGCCAAGTGGTTCAAGGACGGCAAGCTCAACGTCGCCTACAACTGCGTGGACCGGCACGTGGAGGCGGGCAACGGCGACCGTGTCGCCCTGCACTTCGAGGGCGAGCCGGGGGACACCCGCACCCTCACCTACGCCGACCTCCAGCGCGAGGTCTCACAAGCGGCCAACGCGCTCACCGAGCTGGGCGTCCAGGCGGGCGACCGGGTGGCCGTCTACATGCCGATGATTCCGGAGACGGTCGTCGCCATGCTGGCGTGCGCGCGCATCGGCGCCCCGCACTCCGTCGTCTTCGGCGGCTTCTCGGCCGACGCCCTGGCCACCCGCATCCAGGACGCGGACGCACGGGTCGTCATCACGGCGGACGGCGGCTACCGCAAGGGCGCGCCCAGCGCGCTCAAGCCCGCCGTGGACGAGGCGCTCACCCGCCCCGGCACCGAGAAGGTGCGCAGCGTACTGGTCGTCAGAAGGACGGGCCAGGACGACATCTCCTGGACCGAGGGCCGCGACGTGTGGTGGCACGACGTGGTCGCACGTCAGTCCGAGCAGCACACGCCGCAGGACTTCGACGCCGAGCACCCGCTCTTCATCCTGTACACCTCCGGCACCACCGGTAAGCCGAAGGGCATCCTGCACACCACGGGCGGCTACCTCACCCAGGTCGCCTACACCCACAACGCCGTCTTCGACCTCAAGCCGGAGAGCGACGTCTTCTGGTGCACCGCCGACGTCGGCTGGGTGACCGGGCACTCGTACATCGTCTACGGGCCGCTGGCCAACGGTGCGACCGAGGTGCTCTACGAGGGCACGCCCGACTCCCCGCACAAGGGCCGCTGGTGGGAGGTCGTACAGAAGTACGGCGTCACCATCCTGTACACCGCACCCACCGCGATCCGCGCCTGCATGAAGTGGGGCGACGACATCCCCGCGAAGTTCGACCTGTCCTCGCTGCGGATCCTCGGCTCGGTCGGTGAGCCCATCAACCCCGAGGCGTGGATCTGGTATCGCCATCACATCGGGGCCGACCGCACGCCGGTGGTCGACACCTGGTGGCAGACCGAGACGGGCGGCATCATGATCAGCCCCCTGCCCGGGGTCACCGAGACCAAGCCCGGCTCGGCGCAGGTGCCGCTGCCCGGCATCTCCGCGACGGTCGTGGACGACGACGCCAACGAGGTGCCGGACGGCGCCGGCGGCTATCTCGTGCTGACCGAGCCGTGGCCGTCGATGCTGCGCACCATCTGGGGCGACGACCAGCGCTTCCTGGACACCTACTGGGCGCGCTTCCAGGACAAGTACTTCGCGGGCGACGGCGCCAAGAAGGACGACGACGGCGACATCTGGCTGCTCGGCCGGGTCGACGATGTGATGCTCGTCTCCGGGCACAACATCTCCACCACGGAGGTCGAATCCTCGTTGGTCTCCCACCCGAAGGTGGCCGAGGCCGCCGTCGTGGGCGCCACCGACCCCCAGACCACCCAGGCCATCTGCGCCTTCGTCATCCTGCGCGGCGGCGCGGCCGAGGACGAAGGTCTGGTCGAGGAGCTGCGCGCCCATGTGGCCAAGCAGCTCGGGCCGATCGCCAAGCCGAAGCGGATCCTTCCGGTCGCCGAGCTGCCCAAGACCCGCTCCGGCAAGATCATGCGGCGGCTGCTGAGGGACGTCGCGGAGAACCGGACGCTGGGTGACACCCAGACCCTCACCGACTCCTCGGTGATGGACCTGATCCAGTCCAAGCTGCCGAGCGCCGCCAGCGAGGACTGAGCGGACTGAGCGGCCCGGCGCGTGCGGCGCCGGGGCGGAGATTCGCGGATTCACAGGTGAGGGGCATCCGGGCGCCCGGATGCCCCTCACTCGCGTTGGTTACCCTGGCAGGGGTCGCGTAACGAACGCGGCAAGATCACGGGCGCGCCGGGAAGTCTGGTCGGCACACAGAGCACGTATGTCCGCCGACGCTCCTGGAGGCCCCCACCGTGTCCACGTCCCCCGACGGCAAAGAGCCCCGCCGCTCCGTCTTCCTCGGCAGGCTGCCCCTGGGGGAACGGATGTTCCTCACGGATGCGCTGCGCACCGAGACCGTCGGCGGCACGCTGCTGCTGGTGGCCGCCGTCCTGGCCCTCCTGCTGGCCAACACCCCGGCGAGCGGCTTCTACGACGACGTCAGGAACTTCCACCTCGGGCCCGAGTCCCTCCATCTGCGCCTGACGATCGCCGACTGGGCCAAGGACGGGCTGCTCACCGTCTTCTTCTTCGTTGCCGGGATCGAGCTGAAGCGCGAGCTGATCGCGGGCGAGTTGCGCGACCCGAGAGCCGCCGCGCTGCCGATCGTTTCCGCGCTGTGCGGCATGGCCGTACCAGCGCTGGTCTACGTCGCCATCACCCTCAGCGGCGGGGGTGACACGCAGGGCTGGGCCATCCCGATGGCCACCGACATCGCCTTCGCACTCGGCGTGCTGGCCGTGCTGGGCACCGGACTGCCCTCCGCGCTGCGGGCCTTCCTGCTCACGCTCGCGGTCGTGGACGACCTCGGTGCGATCGTCATCATCGCCATCTTCTACTCGGCGGGCGTCAGCATCGGCGCCCTGGCCGGAGCCGTCGCCGGGCTGGCGCTGTTCTGGTTCCTGCACCACAAGGCGGGGGTGCGCGGCTGGTACGTGTACGTGCCGCTCGGCGTGGTCGTCTGGGCGCTGATGCACGCCAGCGGGGTGCACGCGACGGTCGCCGGGGTCGCGATGGGACTGATGCTGCGCTGCACCGTCGGGCCGGGCGAGGAGGTCTCCCCTGCCGAGCGCGTCGAACACAAGGTCAGACCGCTGTCCGCCGGGCTCGCCGTGCCGGTCTTCGCGCTCTTCGCGGCGGGTGTCGGAGTGTCAGGCGGGGCACTGGCGGATGTGTTCGGCAAGCCGGAGACACTCGGTGTGGTCCTGGGCCTGCTCGTCGGCAAGACCGTGGGCGTCTTCGGTGGCGCGTGGCTGGCGGCCCGCTTCACCCGCGCGGAACTCAACCGCGACCTCGGCTGGCCGGACGTCCTGGCCATCGCCATGCTCGCCGGAATCGGCTTCACCGTCTCGCTCCTCATCAGCGAACTCGCCTTCACCGGGCGGCCCGGCCTGGCCGACGAGGCGAAGGCGGCGGTGCTGTGCGGCTCGCTGCTCGCCGCGCTCTGCTCCGCCGTACTGCTCAAGTTCCGCTCCAAGAAGCACCGTTCTCTCATGGAGGCCGAGGAGCGCGACGAGGACCAGGACGGCATCCCGGACATCTACCAGGAGGGCCGGCCCGAGTACCACCTGCGCATGGCGGCGCTCCTGGAGGCGAAGGCCGCCGAGCACCGCAGGCTCGCCGAAGTGGCCAGGGGCCAAGACGTGACGGACGATGGTCCGGCATGATTCGACGTTGACCGACGGGTAATCCGGCAGAACAGCCGGAGGATGCCCCGGACAGCATCGCGGGGAGCCCCCGGCTCGTGCCACGGCACGTCCCGGGCACGCACTTCGCCGTACGACAAAGGGAGAGAGAAGCGATGAGCGCAGCCGACGACGGCCGCAGCCTCGGACAACTGGTCGCGGCGGCGACCGCCGAGATGTCCGCGCTGGTGCACGACGAGATCGCCCTGGCCAAGGCCGAGCTGCGGCAGGACGCGAAGCGCGGCGCCATGGGAAGCGGCGCCGCGATCGTCGCGCTGGCCTTCCTGCTCTTCGCGCTCCCCGTGCTGAGCTTCGCCGCGGCCTACGGCATCCACAACCTGGGGCTCGGGCTCGCCTGGTCGTTCCTGATCGTGGGCGGCGCCTTCATCCTGCTGGCGCTCATCCTGCTGGGTCTGGCGGCGCTGAAGTTCAAGAAGATCTCCAAGAGCAAGGGCGCCCAGAAGTCGATGGCCTCCGCCAAGGAGAGCGCAGCCGTCCTCTCCCACGCCAAGCCCCACCCCCGCGAGGGGGAGGACAAGGCGGAGGAGAGCCGTCCTCTTGAGGGTGTGACACGCTCGTCTGTATGACCCTCGCAGAAAGCCCCGCGGCAGTGATCCGCGCCGACGGACCCTGGACCCACCGGGATGTGGCCGCCAACGGCGCGCGCTTCCACATCACCGAAATGGGTGAAGGTCCGCTGGTGCTGCTGCTGCACGGTTTTCCGCAGTACTGGTGGACCTGGCGCCATCAGCTGCCCGCGCTGGCCGACGCGGGGTACCGCGCCGTCGCGATGGACCTGCGCGGGGTGGGCGGCAGCGACCGTACGCCGCGCGGCTACGACCCGGCCAACCTCGCGCTCGATGTGACCGGTGTCATCCGCTCCCTGGGCGAGCCGGACGCGGCGCTCGTCGGACATGACCTGGGCGGCTACCTGGCGTGGACGGCCGCGGTGATGCGGCCCAAGCTGATCCGCCGGCTCGCCGTGGCCTCGATGCCGCACCCACGCCGCTGGCGCGCCTCGATGCTGGGCGACCTGCGGCAGACGGCCGCCAGCTCCTACATCTGGGGCTTCCAGCGGCCCTGGGTGCCGGAACGTCAGCTCGTCGCGGACGGAGGAGCCCTGGTGGGCCGGCTGATCCGGGACTGGGCGGGGCCCAAGCTGGCCGGACCCGCCGAGGACACGGCGGTCGAGAACTACCGCCGCGCGATGTGCGTGCCCTCCACGGCGCACTGCTCGGTCGAGCCGTACCGCTGGATGGTGCGCTCGATGGCGCGGCCGGACGGTGTGCAGTTCTACCGCCGGATGAAGCGGCCGGTGCGGGTGCCGACCCTCCACCTGCACGGCTCACTCGATCCGGTGATGCGCACGCGCAGTGCCGCCGGGTCGGGCGAGTACGTCGAAGCGCCGTACCGCTGGCGGCTGTTCGACGGGCTGGGCCACTGGCCCCAGGAGGAGGACCCGGTGGCCTTCACCACTGAGCTGGTGAACTGGCTGGGAGACCCGGAACCGGACCGCTGATCCACCCCGGGGAGCCGTCCCGCTGACCTGCCGTGACCACTCAGCGAAATCAAACATGTGCCCGCCGCATAGGCCAATTCGGGACCCCGGAGGCGATTACCGACCTTGGGGCGGGGGCAGGGACCCCGGTATGGGCTGGTCGCACGACTTCCGTGACGTGGCACGTAATCGCAGCCATCTGAGGGCCCCGCGAGCGCAGGCTTCCGCGCGCTTCGCGGCCCGGCTGGAGCCTTCGGATCCCGAGTTGGGAATCCCCCGCATTCTGCGCCGTCGCGCCCGCTGGGTGGGCGCACGGCTGCGGCATACGCGCACCTGAGCCGGGGCCGGGCGGCCCCACATAAGGCGAGCCCGGACCCGGCGCCTCACATCAGCGCGCCGGGGCCCGGTCTCACATGGCGCAGCCCTTGCTGTCGGCCTGCCGCTGGGCCGTACGGCCCTTGGTGATGTCCTCGCGCACCTCATCGGCGCTGAGGGCGTACCCGGTGTCGCTGTCGTCCAGGGACTTGGCGAAGATCACGCCGTAGACGCGGCCATCCGGTGTGAGCAGCGGCCCGCCCGAATTCCCCTCCCGGATGGTGGTGTAGAGCGAGTACACGTTCCGTGTGACCGTGCCACGGTGGTAGATGTCCGCGCCGCTGGGCTGCATACGGCCGCGCACGCGCGCGGCCCGCACGTCGAAGGCGCCGTTCTCCGGGAAGCCCGCGACGATGGCGCTGTCGCCGCTGACCGCGTCCTGTGCGGCGAAGCGCAGCGCGGGCGCGTTCAGCCCGGGGACCTTGAGGACGGCGATGTCCCGCTTCCAGTCGTAGAGCACGACCCGTGCGTCGTAGCGCTGTCCCTCGCCGCCGATCTGCACGGTCGGCTTTTGCACGCCGCCGACGACGTGAGCGTTCGTCATCACCTTGTCGTGCGAGAAGACGAAGCCGGTGCCCTCCAGCTCCTTGGCGCAGCTGGGCGCGGTACCGACGACCTTGACGATGCTGCGCTTTGCCCGCTGGGCCACCGGGCCGGAGGCCAGCTCGGGGTCCGGCGGCGGCACGTCGCGGATCTGCTCGTTGGAGAAGGGCGAGAAGACCTGCGGGTAGCCGTTCTTGGCCAGCACGGAGGAGAAGTTCGCGAACCAGCTGCTGGCCTGCTGGGGCATCACCCGCGAGATGCCGAGCAGCACGTTGGAGCCGCGCACCTCCTTGCCGAGGGTCGGCAGCGCCGTACCGGCCATCGCGGCACCGATCAGCCAGGCGACGACGAGCATGGCCAGCACGTTGACGAGGGCACCGCCGGTTGCGTCCAGGGCGCGCGCGGGCGACCAGGTGATGTACAGGCGCAGCTTGTTACCCAGGTGCGTGGTGAGCGCCTGGCCGACGGACGCGCAGATGATCACGAGGATCACCGCGCTCACGGCCGCCACCGTGCCCGGTCTGTTCCCGTCCGTGAATTGGTCCCACAGCAGCGGCAGGACAAGCAGCGCGACCAGTCCGCCCGCCATGAAGCCGAGGACGGAAAGGATGCCGACGACGAACCCCTGGCGGTATCCGATGACCGCGAACCATACGGCTGCCAGCACCAGCAGTAAGTCCAGCACGTTCACCGAATCAGCCTCGCCTCGGATCCACCTGACAGTACGATCGCCGCTCCCGCGAGGAGAGCGGGCCGCTCTGCGAAAAGAGCGGGAGAGATACCGTCTCATGTGCGCGGGGCGGCTCTGTCACGTGTCCTGGGGCTTCGGGGGGAACGGTCATCTGTGCCGGGCCCGGGAGAGGGCCCGCAGGCGGGGAGGCCGGGACGGCGGCGTCGGTCATGTGTGCCAGTCGAGCGGGACCCGGCGGTTCTGGTCCCAGGGGCGCTCCCACCCGGCGAAGTGCAGGATCCGGTCGATCACACCCGCGGTGAAGCCCCATACGAGCGCGGAGCCCACGCGGAAGGCAGGGCCCGCGTGTCCGGCCGGATGCACGGCCATGACGCGGTGGGCGGGGTCGGTCAGGTCGGCCACCGGCACGGTGAACACCCGCGCCGTCTCCCCCGGATCCACCGGCGTGACGGGTGTGGGGCGGCGCCACCAGCCGAGCACGGGTGTGACGACGAAGCCGCTCACCGGGATGTAGAGGCTCGGCAGGACGCCGAACACCTGCACGCCCGAGGGGTCGAGCCCGGTCTCCTCCTCGGCCTCCCGCAGCGCGGCCCGCAGCCGGCCCTCGCCCTGCGGATCCCCGTCCTCCGGATCGACGGAACCGCCGGGGAAGGAAGGCTGGCCCGCGTGCGAGCGCAGGCTGGAGGCCCGCTCCATCAGCAGCAGCTCGGGACCCCGGGGGCCCTCGCCGAAGAGCACCAGCACGGCGGAGGGGCGGCCTCCGCCGTCGGGGGGCGGCAGGAAGCGGCTGAGCTGACTCGCCTCGACGGTCCGCGCGGCGTCCCGTACGGGCACCAGCCATTCGGGCAGACCGTGGTCGCTGACCTCCACGGGCACGGGGGAATCCCCGTGTGTGGACCTCGCGCTCGTCACTGGGCGGCACCGGCGGCCGGGGCACGGGAGGGCAGGGGCGGCGCCGGCTGTCCGGGGTAGTCGGCCGGCGGTTTGAGCCGCTGCCCCGGCTGGCCGCCCATCTCGTACTTGAGCAGCTTCTTGGCCTTCTCCGGGTCGGTCTCGCCCTCGCCGTAGGAGGGGCACAGCTCGGCGATGGGGCACGCGCCGCAGGCGGGCTTACGGGAGTGGCAGATGCGGCGGCCGTGAAAAATGGTGCGGTGCGAGAACATCGTCCACTCGCTCTTGGGGAGCAGCGCGTCAATCTCCTGCTCGACCTTGACCGCGTCGGTCTGCTCGGTGAGCTTCCAGCGGCGCACCAGACGGCCGAAGTGCGTGTCCACGGTCAGGCCCGGGACGCCGAAGGCGTTCCCCAGCACCACGAACGCGGTCTTGCGGCCGACACCGGGCAGGGTGACGAGCTCGTCGACGGTGCCGGGAACCTCGCCGCCGAAGTTGTCGCGCAGGGCGGCGGACAGGCCCAGGAGGGACTTCGCCTTGGAACGGAAGAATCCGGTGGGCCGGATCAGCTCCTCCAACTCCTCCGGATTGGCCGCCGCCATGTCCTCGGGGGTGGGGTACGAGGCGAAGAGCGCGGGCGTCGTCTGGTTGACCCGCAGGTCCGTGGTCTGCGCGGACAGGACGGTGGCGACGAGCAGCTCGAAGGGGTTCTCGAAGTCCAGCTCGGGGTGCGCGTAGTAGTACACATCGGCCAGCGCTTCGTTGATCCGGGCGGCGCGGCGGGCCCTGGACGCCTTGGACTCGGTAGAGGTGCCGCCGGATGCCTTCTTGGCGGCCGGCTTCTTGGCGGCCGGCTTCTTGGTGGCGGGCTTCTTGGTGGCCGATTTCTTCGCGGCGGTGTTGACAGGCGCCTTCTTCGCAGCGGTGTGGACAGGCGCCTTCTTCGCAGCGGTCTTGGCAGGCGCCTTCTTCGCGGCGGTCTTGTTCGCCGCCGGTGTGGCCTTCTTGGCGGTGGCTCTGGTGGCGGTCTTCTCGGCGGTGGCCTTGGTGCCCGCTGTCTTCTTGGCCGCTGTTTTCCTGGCCGGGGCCTTCTTCGCCGCCGTCTTCTTCGCCGCCGTCGGGCCGCCCGTCGCCCTCTTGGCCGCCTCGCGTTCGCTCACAGCGGAATCCTCCGTCACCGTCACCCGCCCAGCCCCCTCTCTGTCCGTGCACTTCCCGGGGTGGTGGACACTCGGCCAGACTAAAGGGGCCCACCGACATTCGCGGCGCACACAGCCGATCCACGGCCCTAGCGGGACCTGCCTTGGGGGTCACTGCGTGCGTGCGTCAAACTTGTGACTGATTGCTGTGACTGATCGCACTGTTTCACCGTCCGGCATCATGGGTTCCACGGATCCCATGGGCAGGTCGACAAGGAGAGAACTCGTGGACGACGTTCTGCGGCGCGCCCCGCTCTTCGCGGCGCTCGATGAGGAGCAGGCCGCTGAGCTGCGTGCCTCCATGGCGGAGACAACGCTGGCTCGCGGTGAGGCCCTCTTCCACGAGGGTGACCCGGGGGACCGCCTCTATGTGGTGACCGAAGGCAAGGTGAAGCTGCACCGCACCTCGCCGGACGGACGCGAGAACATGCTCGCTGTTCTCGGCCCCGGTGAGCTGATCGGTGAGCTGTCCCTGTTCGACCCGGGCCCACGCACGGCGACGGCCTCCGCGCTGACCGAGGTCAAGCTGCTGGGCCTGGGCCACGGCGACCTCCAGCCGTGGCTGAACGCCCGCCCCGAGGTCGCGACGGCGCTGCTGCGCGCCATCGCACGGCGGCTGCGGCGCACCAACGACTCCATGTCCGACCTGGTCTTCTCCGACGTGCCCGGACGAGTGGCCAAGCAGCTGCTCGACCTGTCGCGGCGCTTCGGGGTGCAGTCCGAGGAGGGCATCCACGTCGTGCACGACCTGACGCAGGAGGAGCTGGCCCAGCTGGTCGGCGCCTCCCGCGAGACCGTGAACAAGGCGCTGGCCGACTTCGCCGGGCGCGGCTGGCTTCGGCTGGAGGCCCGCGCGGTCATCCTGCTGGACATCGAGCGGCTGGCGAAGCGCTCCCGCTGACCGCCCGGCACGTGCCGCCGCCCGGATCCGATCCGTGACGGTAAGGGGCATCCTCTCTGGAGGGTGCCCCTTACGCGTGTGCCCTTTACGCACGTCCCGTGGCCCGCGAGTGTCCCCGTGGCGCCGGAGGATGCGAGAACGGGGTGCGCGTCCTCGGCACCTCTTGGATCAGCTGCTCGACACCTATCGGGCTGGCCCGCGTCCGCGTGAGATCAGCCCGTGTTCGCGCAGGTAGTCGAGCTGTGCCCGTACGGAGAGTTCCGCCGCCGGCCACAGCGAGCGGTCCACGTCGGCGTAGACGTGCGCGACGACCTCGGATGCCGTGCGGTGGCCCGCCTCGACGGCCGTCTCGACCTGGGCGAGCCGCTTGGCGCGGTGGGCCAGGTAGAAGTCGATGGCGCCCTGTGCGTCATCCAGTACCGGCCCGTGCCCCGGCAGGATCCGGCTGACCCCGTCGTCCACCGTCAGGGAGCGCAGCTCGCGCAGGGAGTCGAGGTAGTCGCCGAGCCGCCCGTCCGGATGAGCGACGACTGTGGTGCCACGGCCCAGCACCGTGTCACCCGTCAGCACGGCGCCGTCGGCGGGCAGGTGGAAGGAGAGCGAGTCGGCCGTGTGCCCGGGTGTGGGGACCACGTGCAGTTCCAGGCCGCCCGTGGTGACGACGTCGCCCACGCCGAGCCCCTCGCCGCCCAGCCGCAGCGCCGGGTCGAGGGCCCGCACCGGAGTGCGGGTCAGCTCCGCGAACCGCGCCGCGCCCTCGGCGTGGTCCGGATGCCCGTGCGTGAGCAGGGTGAGCGCGACGCGCCTGCCGGCCCGTTCGGTGGCGGCGATGACGGCGCGCAGGTGGGAGTCGTCCAGGGGCCCGGGGTCGATGACGACGGCGAGATCCGAGTCCGGTTCGGCGACGATCCAGGTGTTGGTGCCGTCGAGGGTCATGGCCGAGGGGTTGGGAGCGAGCACGCAGTGGGCGCGTGGGCCTGCCTGCCCGCTGATCACCCCGCCTCGCGGCTGTCCGGGAAGGGCTGCGGCGTCGGTCATGCCGGATCGATCCTCTTGGTGAACTCGTCGTGTCCCGGCCAGCTCAGCACGATCTCCCCGCCCTCCAGGCGGGCCCGTGCGAGGACCGGGGTCAGGTCGCGGTCCGCCGCCGCTGCCAGGGCTTCGGCGGCCGTCGCGTACGGGAGCAGCTCCCGCAGCGCGGAGATGGTGGGCGGCATCATCAGCAGCTCGCCCCTGTCGTAGCCCGCGGCGGCCTCCTCGGGGCGTACCCAGACGGTGCGGTCGGCCTCGGTGGACGCGTTGCGGGTGCGCTGGCCCTCCGGGAGGGCGGCCACGAAGAAGAACGTGTCGTAGCGCCGCTTCTCGAACTCGGGCGTGATCCAGCGCGCCCAGGCCCCCAGCAGGTCGGCACGCAGGACGAGGCCCCTGCGGTTGAGGAAGTCGGCGAAGGACAGCTCGTGGGCCACCAGAGCGGCCCTGTCGGCCTCCCAGTCCTCCCCCGTGGTGTCCGCCACGACCGTGCGCGGGTCCGGCCCGGCCAGGAGCACCCCGGACTCCTCGAAGGTCTCCCGGACAGCGGCACACACGATGGAGCGCGCCGTCGCCTCGTCCGTGCCGAACCGCTCGGCCCACCGCGCGCCGGTGGGTCCCGTGCTGTCGGTCGCGCGTGCGTCACGCGGGTCGACGGAACCGCCCGGATAGGCGTACGCGCCGCCCGCGAACGCCATGGAGGCACGGCGGCGCAGCATGTGGACGGCCGGTCCTTCGGGAGCGTCACGCAAAAGCATGACGGTCGCGGCTCTTCGCGGGGCGACGGGCGTGAGTTCGCCCGCTGCCATGGCGCGGATACGCTCCGGCCACTCGGACGGGTACCACTGGCCGTTCTGGGTGGACGACATGGCCGGATGCTACGGCCCACCGCGTCGATGTTCGAGAGGCGACCGACGTGCCGGCATCCGGTCGCACGGGCTGGAAGTGCGCATATCCGGTCACGCGAGCCGATCATGCGGGCATCCGGTCACGCGGAACATCGCCCGGCATCCGGTCGCGCCAACGTCACCGGCGACCTCGGGGTGGCATCCGGTCACGCGCGACCGTCCGGCGCGGCATCCGGAGGCCAGCGGGGAACGGCCGACGGGCCGACCCCGAGGACCCGACGGCCGTGTGCGCCGTCAGGCCGTCCGGATCGGCCCTTTCCGTCCCGTGCGGAAGCCCGCCCCTGCGGCAGCCCGGTCAGAGGGCTGCCGGACGGCGCTCAGTCGGCCAGCTCGACCTGGGCCTCGACCTCCACGGGCGCGTCCATCGGCAGCACGGCGACGCCGACGGCGCTGCGCGCGTGCACGCCCTTCTCACCCAGGACCTCGCCGAGCAGCTCGCTCGCGCCGTTGATGACACCGGGCTGGCCGGTGAAGTCCGGCGCGGAGGCGACGAATCCGGTGACCTTGACGACACGTGCGACCCGGTCGAGGTCCCCGGCGACCGACTTCACCGCGGCCAGCACGTTCAGCGCGGCCGTACGCGCCAGCTCCTTCGCCTCCTCGGGGGTGACCTCGCCGCCGACCTTCCCGGTCAGCGGGAGCGTGCCCTCGACCAGGGGGACCTGGCCCGCGGTGTAGATGTACTTGCCCGACTGCACCGCGGGCACGTAGGCACCCGCGGGGGTGGCGGTCACCGGCAGCGTCAGGCCGAGCTCCGCCAGCTTGTCCTCGACCGCGCTCACGCTTCCTTCTCCCGCTTCAGGTATGCCACGAGCTGCTCGGGGTTGTTCGGCCCGGGCACGACCTGGACCAGCTCCCAGCCGTCCTCGCCCCAGGTGTCCAGGATCTGCTTGGTCGCGTGCACGAGGAGCGGCACGGTCGCGTATTCCCACTTCGTCATGGGGACGACCCTAACGGCTGCGGCCACCCCCGCACGGGCGCGGTGGTTCCGGCTGTTCAAGCCCGGAAGAGGCTTCCGCGGGGAACCCGGCGCGTAGGCGGGGCGCGCGCTGGTTAGGCTCCCAGCCGTGAGCAGGCTTCACGTAGTGACCGGCAAGGGCGGGACCGGCAAGACGACGGTCGCCGCCGCACTAGCGCTGGCTCTGGCCGACGGCGGGCAGCGCACGCTGCTCGTCGAGGTCGAGGGCAGGCAGGGCATCGCCCAGCTCTTCGAAACCGAGCCGCTTCCCTACGAGGAACGCAAGATCGCCGTCTCGCACGGCGGCGGCGAGGTGTACGCGCTGGCCATCGACGCGGAGAGGGCGCTGCTGGACTACCTCCAGATGTTCTACAAGCTCGGCAGCGCCGGCCGCGCGCTCAAGCGCCTGGGCGCCATCGACTTCGCGACGACCATCGCGCCGGGGCTGCGCGACGTGCTGCTGACCGGAAAGGCGTGCGAGGCGGTGCGGCGCAGGGACAAGCACCAGCGTCCCGTCTACGACGCCGTGGTGATGGACGCGCCGCCCACCGGCCGCATCGCCCGCTTCCTGGGCGTGAACGAGGAGGTGGCCGGACTGGCGAAGGTCGGCCCCGTCCACAACCAGGCGCAGGCCGTGATGCGGGTCCTCAAGTCGCCGGAGACGGCGGTGCACCTGGTGACGCTGCTGGAGGAGATGCCGGTCCAGGAGACCGTCGACGGCATCACCGAGTTGCGCTCGGCCGGGCTGCCCACCGGAAGCGTGGTGGTCAACATGGTCCGCCCGAGGCTGCTGGACGAGGAGCACCTGAAGGCAGCGGACGGGCACAGGGCCGAGGTCGCGCGCGCCTTCGCACGCGCCGGCCTGGGCGGCGCACGGCGCGGAGGGCACGCCGAGCGCCTCGTCGCACCGCTTCTGGAGCAGGGCAGGGAGCACGCGGAGCGCGTCGGGCTGGAGCGGGGGCTGCGCGAGGAACTGCGCGAGCAGGGCCTTCCCATGCGGGAACTGCCCCTGCTGAGCGAGGGAGTCGAGCTGGCGGGCCTGTACGGCATGGCCGGCGAGCTGCGCGCCCAGTGGCAGACCGGAACCGGCGGGAGGCAGCGATGAGCCGCACAGAGCGCGAGAGGGGCCCCTCGGTCTCTCAGGAGGCGGCAGAGGCAGCGGAGGCGGCAGCGGCCACAGACGCGGCGGAGACCCCCGCACCCGGCGAGGGGACGGCACCCATGGACCCGCTGGACGCCAAGGCCCTGGACATCGACCCGCTCCTGGAGGACCCCAACACCCGCATCGTCGTCTGCTGCGGCTCCGGTGGGGTCGGCAAGACGACCACGGCTGCGGCGCTGGGCGTGCGGGCCGCCGAGCGCGGTCGCCGCGCCGTCGTACTGACGATCGACCCCGCCCGCCGCCTCGCGCAGTCGATGGGCCTCTCGGAGCTGGACAACACCCCGCGCGAGGTCCCGGGCGTCGACACCTCGGCGGGCGGCGAACTGCACGCCATGATGCTCGACATGAAGCGCACGTTCGACGACATAGTCGAAGCGCACGCGGATCCCGACCGCGCCAAGGCGATTCTGGAAAACCCCTTCTACCAGTCGCTGTCCGCCGGATTCGCGGGGACGCAGGAGTACATGGCGATGGAGAAGCTGGGGCAGCTGCGCTCCGGCGACGAGTGGGACCTGATCGTCGTGGACACCCCGCCCTCGCGCTCGGCGCTGGACTTCCTGGACGCCCCCAAGCGGCTGGGCTCCTTCCTGGACGGGAAGTTCATCAAGCTGATGATGGCTCCGGCCCGGGTCGGCGGCCGGGCCGGCATGAAGTTCGTGAACCTGGGGATGGCGGGCCTGTCGATGTTCACGGGCGCGCTCAACAAGCTTCTGGGCGCCGGGCTCCTGCGGGACGTCCAGACCTTCGTCGCCGCCATGGACACCATGTTCGGCGGCTTCCGTACCCGCGCCGACGCCACCTACCGGCTGCTCCAGGCGCCGGGCACGGCCTTCTTGGTGGTGGCGGCACCCGAGCGGGACGCGCTGCGCGAGGCCGCGTATTTCGTGGAACGGCTGGCCGCCGACCGGATGCCCCTCGCCGGACTGGTGCTCAACCGGATGCACGGGAGCGAGGCGGCCGGACTGAGCGCCGAGCGGGCCCTCGCCGCCGCCGAAAATCTTGAGGACGGCGGCATTGTGGATCGCGGCCAGGGGAAGGGTGGAGGACACAGCGCCCCGTCGGCCGGTCCAGAGGATCCCGAGGACGGCTCCCCCGCCTTCGAGGACCCCGGCTCCGCCGGATCCGTCACCACCTCACGAGCCTCTCGCACGACCCACGCCGATGCCGCCACGCCCGCCGAGCAGGCGGGCACCGCCCGCGCGAGCGGGGAGACCGACACCACCGGGGGGAACGAGAAGACACAGCGAACGACGCCGGACGCGCGTATGGGCGCACCTGACGGCAGCACAGCGCCCGACGAGGACGCCGACGACACCACCGCGGCCGACGACACCGCCACGCTGGCCGCGGGGCTGCTGCGGCTGCACGCAGAACGCATGCGGCTGCTCGCGCGCGAACGACGTACCCGCGACCGCTTCACCGCGCTGCACCCCGAGGTGCCCGTGGCGGAAGTGACCGCCCTGCCGGGCGACGTGCACGACCTTGAAGGCCTGCGCACGATCGGTGAGCGGCTGGCCCAGCAGCAGCGGTGAGCTGCTCGCGCTGCTGCGTGCCGACTCCGGGCAGGCTGAAGCGCTTGGCCGCGCCGGACTGCCTCGTGGACCTGTGGACCTCGCAGACCTCGGGGTGAATCACCTCGTGGGGGTTCGCCTCATCCGGGTCGAACGGCCTCGTCGCGACCCGCAGCGCCTCGTCGGCCCGTGAATCCGCAGCTGAATCGCTGCACCTCAGCGATTCACATGACACTGGATGTGTTGGAGCGGCCTTGGAGCCGGGGTCTATCCCACAGCTGCATAGTCCTGGTCGTAGTCGTGCTCATCGTCCATGTCCACGGGCAGTACGCCGCCCGTGCTGCGCTCATACTCCGAGCGCGCCGTTTCCAGCAGGCGGCGCCAAGAGGTGACCGTGGGGCGACGGCGCAGCAGCGCTCTCCGCTCCCGCTCGGTCATCCCGCCCCACACGCCGAACTCCACACGGTTGTCCAGAGCGTCCGCGAGGCATTCCGTGCGGACGGGGCAGCCGGTGCATACGGCCTTGGCGCGGTTCTGCGCCGCTCCTTGCACAAACAGCTCATCTGGATCCGTCGTGCGGCAGGCTGCCTGCGCACTCCAGTCTGTAACCCAGCTCATTGCCGGTGCCGTCCTCTCCCGAATCGAGGCTCCCCCACGGCGGCGAACGGCATATTCACCGTTGCCAGTTGAGGACGTTACGGAAGGCGGACAGGGCGCAACACCCCCTTCGGGCCCAATCTTGAATGGCCCGAACGGACTATGCGTATGCGGCAGATCACCCAACGGAGTGAGCGGACGACAAGCACGACCTTCCCGGCAGATCCGGGCAGTTCAACAGCCTGACTGCTCAAATGGGCGGCTCTGGAAGGGCAGCCGGCGGCCTGTCCGGCAATTGTCACTACAGATTTCTTCTGGCATATGACCGCTCACGAGG
The DNA here is from genome assembly GCF_035917675.1 of Streptomyces sp. NBC_01775. Lineage (NCBI taxonomy): Bacteria > Bacillati > Actinomycetota > Actinomycetes > Kitasatosporales > Streptomycetaceae > Streptomyces > Streptomyces sp. NBC_01775. Next base: position 4,292,444 of record NZ_CP109104.1, read on the forward strand.
CAGCCCTCATCACTCACTTGAGTGAGCTGGAGGGCAAGGAAGAGCTGCGTGGTGGGGAACCACTGATGTGACGGGTGGGAGGACGAGAACGAGCCACAGCTTAGGTGACCTCTCTCGCCCCTGTCCGGCGTTTGCCACGCTTCTCCACGGGATTCCGGGGGTGTACTCGTCGTAGGCTCTTCCCCATGGCTAAGAAGCGCGCGGGCCGAGGGCTGAGTGGCCCCCAGCAGATCGCCAAGTTCGTCGGTGTCAGTGTGCTGGCGGGGGCGGTGATGGCAGGGCTCGCGCTGCCCGCTGTCGGAACGCTGGGCCTCGCCGCCAAGGGCACGGTCGAAGGCTTCGACGAGTTGCCCGTCAACCTCAAGCGCCCCCCGCTCAGCCAGCGCACCACGATCCTGGACCGGCAGGGCGGTGAGATCGCCAAGGTCTATTCGCGCGACCGTACGGTCGTGGACCTCAAGAACATCTCGCCCTACATGCGCAAGGCGATCGTCGCCATCGAGGACGCGCGCTTCTACCAGCACGGCGCGGTCGACCTCAAGGGCGTGCTGCGCGCGGTGAACCGGAACGCGCAGTCGGGCCAGGTCTCGCAGGGCGCCTCGACCCTCACCCAGCAGTACGTCAAGAACGTCTTCGTCGAGGAGGCGGGCAACGACCCCGACAAGGTCGCCCGCGCCACCCAGCAGACCATCGGCCGGAAGATAAAGGAGCTGAAGTACGCGATCCAGGTCGAGGAGGAGCTGGGCAAGAAGCGGATCCTGGAGAACTACCTCAACATCACCTTCTTCGGCCAGCAGGCCTACGGGGTCGAGGCCGCCTCGCAGCGGTACTTCTCCAAGTCGGCCAAGGACCTGAAGCTGGAGGAGGCCGCGCTGCTCGCCGGGATCGTCCAGTCCCCGACCCGGTACGACCCGGTCAGCAACGGGCAGGAAGCGAAGAAGCGGCGCGACGCCGTGCTGAGCCGGATGGCCGTACACCACGACGTCAGCAAGGCCAAGGCCGCCGAGGCGAAGAAGAAGCCGATCAAACTGGCCGTCAGCAAGCCCAAGAACGGCTGCATCACCGCCACCAAGGGCTCCGGATTCTTCTGTGACTACGTACGCCAGGTCTTCTTGAACGACCCCACCTTCGGAAAGACCCGCAAGGTGCGCGCCAAGCGGTGGAACCAGGGCGGCCTCACGGTCAAGACCACGCTCGACCCGAAGTCCCAGGAGTCGGTCAAGGCGTCCATCGAGTCGCATGTGAACAAGTCCGACAAGGTCGCGACAGCCGCCTCGATCGTGGAGCCCGGCACCGGCAAGATCCTGGGGATGGGTCAGTCCCGGCCGTACGGCTTCGGGAAGAACGAGACGCAGATAAACCTCTCGGTGGACAGGAGCATGGGCGGCGGCGCCGGATACCAGCCAGGTTCGACCTTCAAGCCCGTGATAGCCGCAGCGGCGCTGGACAGGGGAATGAGCCCCTACAAGTCGTACCCCTCGCCGTACCGCATGCAGTACCCGTCCCCGGTGAAGACCTGCCGCGGCGACTGGCAGGGCAAGGCTCCGGTCGAGAACGAGAACAGCACTGAGGTCGGGCCGTACCGGATGAAGGAAGCGACCGCGAAATCGGTCAACACCTACTTCGTCTCGCTCATAAGCGAAACCGGTATCTGCCCCGTCACCGACATGGCGAAGAAGATGGGCATCGAGCGCGCCGACGGCAAGAAGATCGACCAGGTGCCGTCGATCTCGCTCGGCACCCAGGAGATGTCGCCGCTGACCATGGCCGAGGGCTACGCCACGTTCGCCAACCGTGGCGTGCACTGCACTCCCGTCGCCATCGAGTCGATCACCGACGCGCGGGGCAAGAAGCTGCGCGTGCCGAAGTCGAAGTGTGAGCGCGCGATGAAGACCAAGACCGCCGATACGGTCAGCGCCCTGCTGCGTGGCGTGGTCGAGGACGGCACCGGCAAGAAGGCCGGCCTGTCGGGCAGGGACAGCGCGGGCAAGACGGGTACGACGGACGAGCGGTACGCCGCCTGGTTCGTGGGCTACACGCCGAACATGTCCGGCGCCGTATGGGTCGGCGACCCGACGCACCGCACCCAGATGACCAACATCACCATCGGCGGGGTGCCGTACGACAAGGTCTTCGGTGGCGAGGTCCCCGGCCCGATCTGGCGGGACGCGATGACCGGCGCGCTGGCGGGCAAGCCGTCGCCCGACTTCCACCACGTGCCCATCCGGGACGGCGGCAAGAAGAAGCCGAAGCCGCCGAGGCGCGATGGCGGTGGCCGTGGTGGCGGTGGCGGTGGCCAGGGCGGCAACTCCGGCGACAACAAGCCGGATGATCCCTGGCCGGACGTTCCGGACGTCGTCGGCGGAAACGACAACGGCGGGGCCGCGAACGGCAACGGCGGTGGCGGCGGCGGCTGGCCGGGTGGCAACGAAGGTGATCCCGGTGGTGGCGGCTGGGACTGGCCGTAGCCGCGCGCTGCGGGTGCCGACGGCGGCTGCCCTGACAGTGGGTGCCGGCGGCGTCTGACAGCGGCCATCCGGTGCGAGGAAGCATGAGTAAGGGGCGCCCTTCTGGAAGGGCGCCCCTTACTCATGCGCTCACGCGCTGTGGGTGCTCGCTGTAGGTACTGCTGGCGCTTCGGGCCCTCGTCCTCTGGCCTCGTAGGGCCCGGACCCGGACCCGGACCGGGGCCCGGGGGTCGCTAGCCTGCCAAGCGCTTCTTCACCACTGCGGCGACCCGGCCGCCCTCGGCACGGCCCGCCACCTTCGGATTGACGATCTTCATGACGGCGCCCATCGCGCGGGGACCCTCGGCTCCGGATGCCTGCGCCTCGGCGACCGCCTCCCCGACCAGCGCCTCCAGCTCCTCGTCGGAGAGCTGCTGGGGCAAGTAGCGCGCGAGCACCTCGCCCTCGGCGCGCTCCCTGTCGGCCTGCTCGGCACGACCGCCGCCCGCGAACGCCTCGGCCGCCTCACGCCGCTTCTTCGCCTCGCGGGCGATGACCTTCTGCACCTCGTCGTCGGAGAGTTCACGCGCGCTGGTGCCCGCGACCTCCTCCTTCGTGATCGCGGTCAGGGTCATACGGAGGGTGGCGGAACGCAGCTCGTCGCGCTCCTTGATCGCTGCGGTCAGGTCGTCCTGCAGCCGGGACTTGAGCGTGGTCATGGAGGTCAGTGTGCCAGGATCCGGCCAAAGCTTGCCCGGGATAAACGGTCGGGGTCGGGGCCGGGGGGGGCGGGGACGCCAGGGCGCCAGGGCGGGACAGGCTCTGAACGTCGTATCGCGGGCGGCGGACGGCTCGGGCGGCGGGCGGCGGACGGCGGGCGTCGGCTGACCGGCTCGCCCCGCTGGGTCGGCCGGCTGGTGGGCCGACCGCCGGCTGACTCGCTGGCTGGTCCGCCGGCTGGCTCGCTGGCCTGGACTCGCTGCGTGGGGTCTGCCGGGTCTGCGACCATGGGCCCATGCGCGCGCGATACCGGATTCCCCTCAAGACAGCAGTCGGCGTCACGGCACTCGGCGCGGCGTGCGTCGGGTATGCGGCGGGGGTGGAAGTCCGCTCGTTCCGGCTGCGACGGGTCTCTGTGCCCGTACTGCCGCGCGGCATGCACCCGCTGCGCGTCCTACAGGTCTCCGACATCCACATGGTCGGCGGGCAGCGCAAGAAGCAGCGCTGGCTGCGCGATCTGGCGGGTCTGCGCCCGGACTTCGTGATCAACACCGGGGACAACCTGTCCGACCCCGAGGGTGTCCCCGAAGTACTGGACGCGCTGGGCCCGTTGATGGAGTTCCCCGGGGCGTACGTCTTCGGTTCGAACGACTACTACGGGCCAAAACTGCGCAACCCCGCGAAGTACCTCCTGGAGAAGGCGAGCGGCCGGCACGGTCTGAACGGGAACCCGCCCGCGGTCAGCGCGGTCCACAACCCGTGGGAGGACCTGCGGGACGCGTTCGACGCGGCGGGCTGGACCGGCCTGTCCAACGCCAGGGGCCGCATCAAGCTCGACGGCGGCCAGGAGATCGCGCTGACGGGGCTCGACGACCCACACATCAAGCGCGACCGCTACAGCGAGGTCGCGGGCGGCCCGGAGACCGAGGCGGACCTCTCTCTCGCCGTCGTACACGCTCCGTATCTGCGCGTGCTCGATGCGTTCACCGCCGACCGCTACCCGCTGATCCTCGCGGGGCACACCCACGGCGGCCAGCTTTGCGTCCCCTTCTACGGAGCGCTCGTCACCAACTGCGACATCGACACCGACCGGGTGAAGGGTCTGTCCTCGCACCGGGCGGGCGGCCATGAGTCCTATCTGCACGTCAGCGCGGGCTGCGGCACGAACCGGTACACCCCCGTCCGCTTCGCCTGCCCCCCGGAAGCGACGCTCTTGACGCTCACCGCCCGGGAGGCGTAGGACGCCGCCCACGCGGACGACGACGAGGCAGGCTCCGGCTCGCGGCTCCTCTTGGCCGCGACGCCCGACGCCATCCAGTTGCTCACCCTGCGCGACGGGAGGGCTGCGCCCACGGCTCCCCTCCCCCCTCTCCCCCTCCCCGCGATCAGCGTTTTCGGCGGACCGCGTTCGCGCGTTCGCGCGTTCGCGCTTCCGCGCTGACGGTGGCGGCGGTCACTGCCGGACTGAACGAGGCCCTCAGCGTCTCCGAGATCGCATTCGAGATCGCATTCGAGATCGCCTCGAGCTCACTTTCGACTTCGTGAAGTGGTGCGGGCGGCGTATCTGCTGTGGCTCGTCGGCCGGACGATCCCCACGGCCGAACGGTGCGGCGGCGACAGGCCCGCTTCTTCACCGTCTTCCTGCCGCAGTTTCTGGCGCCCCGCGCGGCGCAGCACGTCAAGGTGCGCTCCTCACGGCGGGCAGCGCGTACATCGCCATCGAGATCTGCTCCGCCTGGCGACTTCGCCGCCCTCGGCGGTCACCTGCGCGAACGCACCCGCCGTGCCCCCCAACCCCCTCACCGGCCCTCGATTGCCGGCCGGCCACCGAACACCACTGTCCCCCCTGCCAGCCCCGCCCCTCCCCGCCCAAAACCGGATTTCGCCTCAGCGCTCCGCTGGGCTAAAGTAGTCTCCGTTGCTTCGGGGTGTAGCGCAGCTTGGCAGCGCGCTTCGTTCGGGACGAAGAGGTCGTGGGTTCAAATCCCGCCACCCCGACAGAGAAGTACCAGGTCAGGGCCCGTCTTCCGGTAGGAAGACGGGCCCTGATTCGTGCTGGGTGACTAACTGAGTGACTACGACCTCGCGTAGTAGCCGCAGACCCCGGCAGCCGGGCCGCGGCTTGAGTGCGTGATCAAGCACATGAGCCGTTGTCCTCAATGCTGGTCGCAGTGATGCAGGACGTACCGACGGGCTCACCCGCACGGTCAGAGACCTGCAAGACAGTCTTCTCTCCTCGGTTGTCCCACCAGAGATCAACCGCCTCGGCCAAGACGAATGTCTTCGCGTTCAGAGCGAGACTGCGCTCCAACTCGTCATCGTCTCCGGCATCGATCGCTTGATTATCAACTGTGGGGTAGTCCGAGGTGACCTCAAGAGCGAGGTAGACCTTCTGCTTCACCCCCCTCCACTGCTTCAGATGCCGAACTTCCCTCTTCTGTACTGGCGTCCCGAACTTCGCGATGAACTTCTTGAAGTCCTCCATGGATGTGGGATCACTAGCCACCTCCCGAAGCGACTTCGTCAGCTTGGGTGGCCGCCCGCCCTTCGCCGCATCTGATGATGGTCGCTTCTCGTCCCGTGAGACGGGCTGCGAGGGCTCCTCACCAGAACCGCCCGTTTCCCCGTCCGTGCCGCATGCCTGTAACGGGAGACACAGCAACAAGGCGGCACCCAAAGCCGCTCCTCCACGCATACCTCTGCTCTTATGAATCAACGTGCTTCCCCCCAAGACACGCACCAGACAGCCACTTTGCGTATCAGGCTGAGATCGCAGGATAAGCAGACTTTGCACGCCATAGCAGTAGGTTCGGTGCATCTGTTCGCCACAGATACACCGAACCTCAGCCCTTATGCACGGCTATGAAGGTGAGCCAAAGATGCCGTCCATCGCGACCGCTCCCGTCTGAATCAAGGGGCGAATCTGCTTCCGGTAGACCTCCTCCGTGACGGCCGTCCCGGAGTGACCGACCAGCCGTGAGATAAGTCCGTGCTCGACGCGGCACACGAAATTGGATGGCGGCTGCTCACGTTCCATACCGTCGCGATGGCCACTGCGGCTCTCCCGGGCTGAAGAGGACGCAGATGCAGTTGAGCGACGAGGGCCATCGGCAGTCCGCGCGAGCGAGATGGCTCGAGTGGGGGTCGCGGCGGTGATCGGTGCATGGATGGGCGCTCAGGTGGATGGGGCAGCGTGAAGCTGGGGGGGGAGCAGTTCGCGTAGGGCACTGGCCGCGTCGAGTTCCTGTCAGCGAGGGCGTCCAGCTAAGTGGGGCTCAGCGGCGACGGTCGCCGTCTCTTCTTAAAACTCCGGGCGACTGAGACCCGGGCCTTCCCACGTAACACGGTCTGTCCCTTTTCGGGACAGCGCGCTTGTCCCCCTACGGGACGACGTGCTTGTGCCGAACAGGGACAGACCCAGGTGTCGTCCTCGTAGGCGCCGAGGTCCGCTCTGCCCCCGCAACGACGCTGCGAGGACAGAATGGAGCTACCTGAGGGCGACCGCTCGTGTGAGGAGGAGGTCGTTGAGCACGTGTGTCTGCGACGTCGGGCACATCGCGAGCCGGGCGTCGAGCGCCGCTTCCCATTGTTGGGTCAGGCCGACCATGAGACGCCGGCGCATGCCGGGGGGACGTGGGCGTAGCGCGCCGAGACTGAGCCGTCGATGTGGCCCATGCGTTCGTCCATGAGGACCTTCTCGGTGCCGACGTCCTCCATCATCGTACGGTGGGTGTGGCGCAAGCCGTGGGGTGTGAGGCCCTTGGCGATCGGGAGCCAGCAGGCGTCGGCCCGGTCGGTTGCGCCACGGCCGCGAGCCGGGATGCCCGGCCACGGCTCTCCAAGGATCGGCACCGGGCGGGCCTCCTGGGGCGCCTTCTTCGGGTACCAGCCGGAGACCGCCGGGGTAAACAGCCACGTGGCGAAGCCGTTGCGGCGCCAGTGGGCCGCGTGCTCCGACGGGGCGCCTCCCCGCACGAACCCGAGTTCTGCGATGGCAAGTTCAACGCGGACGCGCGTTTCCTCCGCGCGGAACTTCCCGGCGCCGGTGGTGACTTCGTGCGAGCAGGCCACCGCGAGGACGTAGCCGGTGCCGCGTTCCTCCAGCGCGGTTCGCAGCGTCGGGTTGCCGCCGTAAACCTCGTCACCGGCGACCCAGGCGGCCCGGTGCCCGGCGTCCAGGAACCGGGCGACCATGCGAGCGGCCAGCTCCGGCTTGGTCGCGAACCCTGTCTCCTCGCCGAGCCCGGCGGCGCGGCAGCGGTCGGGGCGGAGGTCCAGGAGCGCGGAATGTACAGTTCCCGGTCCACCGCGGCGTGCCCACGCCGGCCTGCGTAGACCAGGCAGACGGCGACCTGGGCGTTCTCGATCCTGCCCGCGGTGCCGGTGTACTGGCGCTGGACGCCGACCGTGCCGGTGCCCCTCTTCACGTCGCCGGTCTCGTCGACCACCAGAACCGCCTGGTCGTCGTGCAGGTGCTCCACCACGTAGCCGCGTACGTCGTCGCGGACCTGGTCGGCGTCCCACTTGGCCCGCCCGAGCAGGTGTTGCATGCCGTCCGGGGTGGCCTCCCCGGACCACTCGGCGATGGTCCAGCAGTTCTTACGCGGCAGGTCCGACAGCAACCCGAGCACCAACCGTCCGGCCCTGCGCCGGGGTTCGACTCGCGTGAACCGGCCTGCGATCCGGCTCATCAGGCCCTCGAACGCCTCCTGGCAGCGGGCAGGGTCTAAGCTGTGACCTGCGGCCACCGCATGATCGTTTGTCTTCACACACCGATGGTCAACGGTGGCCGCACCCGTCTCCACAGCGCGTCAGGGTCGTGCAGCGTTCGTCTGCCGTCCTGTGTCAGGAGGACATGTGCAGCGTGGCGAAGTCTGGTGGGTCGAGTTCGACGAGCGGCGGCTGGTCGTACTGCTGTCGGCAGACGACGCGTCCGGGATCCGGGCGATGCAGGTCGTCGCGCCGGCGGGCGTCGACATCAGCGGTCTGGGCGTCGAAGTGCAAGTAGGCGCCATGGAAGGACTGCCCTTTGAAGGCGTACTGCGGTTCGCACTCCCGCGTCCAGGCTTCACCCCCTGCACGTGGCTGACCACCATGTCCCGGGACGACCTGATCGAGCGGGCAGCCGTCCTGTCCTCCGCGAAGCTCAGCGAGATCGAGGATGCCCTCCGCCTCGGCGGACAGGCGAAAGAGTGGACCCCGGCGACAACCGCGAAGCTCAGCGAGATAAAGGACGCCCTACGTACGTCTCGGTGAACTCGAGTAGGCGGACAACGCCCCCCCCCGATGGCGTGGTCGATCTCGTCCAGATGATCGACACTGGCCACCTGTCTCCTCGGCGCCCTCACCATCGAGATCACGAACTACGGCTGGAGTACTAGTACTCCAGTTGCAGTTTGCTATTCCTGCTGGTCGGAGGCTTGTTTTCAAGTGTAGCGAGCTGACTGTGCGTCATGTGGCTGGAGTTCGTGATGGCGGGTGCGGCGTTGGTAGTGGCAGTGTTTGGCGGTGGCCTGGTGGCGCCGCCGGAAGCGGGACCATCTCCGGGCATGATGCGTGTGCTGGCGGTGGCCTGTTCCAGGACGGCAAGCTGCCATGAGCTTGCGGATTTCTGCCAGGCTGAGCGGGATGAGGAAAGATCCGTTTCTGCGGCCCCCCTTTCAATGGCTTCGGCGGCGGCCATGGCGGCGAGGAAGGCGTGAGCGAGCATCGCGAGGGTGATGTGCCGGTACCAGCCCGGGTAGCGCCGGACTTCGTACTGGTCGAGGCCGCATTCGTTCTTCGCGCTCTGGAAGCAGGACTCGATCGCCCAGCGGCTGCCGGCCACGGTGACCAGCTGATTCACCGTGGTCCCCGTGGGCGCGTACGCCAGGTAGTAGGCGATCTCGTCCGGGCGGGCGATGCTGCGGCGGGCCAGCACCCACCTGCGGTGCGAGGGCTCATCACCCTCGAAGAACGGGACGGCCGGGAGCTGGGCTGCTGCCCAGTCGTAGATGCGCGGGCCTTTGGCCCCGTCGCCGCAGGAGAGCCGTTCCCAGGCGTCATCAGGCGCGTCACCGATGAGCTGGTCGATGCGCCAGCACCCGGCCAGGGACTTGACCTGCTGTGATTTCGGCACGGCGACGACGTAGCCGAGTCCGGATTCCTCGAGCATGCGGCGGAAGTTGCAGTCCTGACCGTAGAGTGCATCCGCGGTCACCCACGCGATGGACAACGGCGAGGCCAGTGCCCGGGTGACCAGGTTCCGGGCGAGCTCGGTCTTGGTGGCGAACGCCCGGCTCTCGGGCACCCCTGCCGCTCGGCACCGCTCCCGGTCACACGTCCAGGACTTCGGCAGGTACAGCTCCCGGTCCACCAGGGTCCGGCCCCGCGTCGAAGCATAAGCCGCGAACACCGCGACCTGGCAGTTTTCTGTGCGTCCTGCCGTGCCCGAGTACTGCCGTTGCACCCCGGCCGAAGTGCTGCCTTTCTTGAGGAAGCCCGTCTCGTCGATGATCAGGACACCGTCGGGCTCGCCGAGGCGTTCGGCCACGTATTCCTGCAGGTCGTCACGGATCTCGTCCGGATCCCACCGGGCCCGGTTCAGCAGGTGCTGCAGTCCGGCCGGCACGTCGTGGCCGACGTACTCGGCCAGTTGCCAGCCATTCTTCCTGCCGACAGGACCGAGCAGCCCGCGCACGTAGTCCCGCATCCGCCGCCGCAGGTCGACCCGGCCGAACCGGTGACCGACCCGCAACAGCACCTCCTCCAGCTCATGAGCCCAGATATCGGGCCGCACATCATCTCGCACGATCAGCACAACAGCGATCACATGCCGACGGTCACGAACTCCAGCCACATGACGCACAGTCAGCTCGCTACACTTGAAAACAAGCCTCCGACCAGCAGGAATAGCAAACTGCAACTGGAGTACTAGGAAACGAAGCCACCGAGAGGGCCCGACAGTGCCCCGCCGGGCCACGAGGATCGACGCATGGATTTGAAGTGCACTCTCGCGCCGCCATGGCCTGAATCACATTCTTGTCGGCGATATCCGCGGTTCTTACTGTCCCATGGCATGGACTCCACAGCTTCTGGCGTGATCAGGCGCCTCGGTGACCTTCTGGCCGTGCAGGTGAACTCGTCACCCGAGCTCTTTGCTGGGGTGGAAAAGGCAGCCACTGCCGTCGACCGCGAGCGAGTCAAGAAGAAGACCACGAACGAGGGCCACGGCCCACGCAAACCGGACCTACGTCCAATGCCCCGAGCAGAGCGTGCTCCTTTGCGTATAACTCCGTGGGACCTGCTCGCGATGTTCGCGCGCGCTACGACCCTGGCCCGGCAGGGACGAGGCAGGGGGCTGGCTGAGCACTGGCAGGGGCTCAAATACTGCCGGGCCTTCACGGCCGACCGGCATGGGAGCCTACGTCTCACCGATGACGGGAAGGCTCCCGAACTGTCCTATCGGGCCATGCAGGCGAGGGAGCTGGGCCGGGCGTTCGGGCTCGCTGTCGCAGAAAGGGTGTTGCACGAACGGTATCCGGACTTCCTGATCAGCATCGTCGATGCGGAAACCGTCCTGCTTCCTGGCTTCGCGCGGACCAAGCCGGCCGGGACTCTTGGCGCGAGACCGCGGCCGGACTTTCTGCTGGAGGTATGGCGCCCCGGGGAAGCTTCCCGAATCTTCGTGGTCACAGTGAACGGCAACCACCAAGCTGTGAAGCCGAAGACCTCCGCAAGCTCCCGCACGACATACAGACAACTGGCCCGGGGCAGTGAGCGCGTGGAGCGACTCCATCTGGGACAGCGGAACGAGACTCCCACGCTCATGACTTCGACCGAGTTCCTGGCGACTGCCGGTGTGACGGTTCACGTCCTGCACACAAGAGGCGGTGTCGAGCTCCCGGTACGGCCGAGATCCGGGGCGGGTTCAGCCGATGTGGCTATCGGGCGTAGAGCTCTGCCGTACGTGGACTCCATGGCCATCCCGACGACACGCGGCGCGGAACGGCACAACGCCTTCTTGATCCCTGAGAAGGAATTCTCCTGGTTCGGTCAAGTGGTAGCCCGGGCCCACGCAGCCGGGCAGCTCTCACTGGCTGGCGGCGGAGGGACAGTCGGCCAATATCTGATCGATGAGCAGGGCGGCAAGCACTTCAGCGAAACAACCTTCGCCGGGACCGCCAGTGTTCACGACGCGAAAGTCTCTTTCGGGAAGGAGTCATACGTCGGTACTGATCAGGTCTTCCGTATCAACGGCACACGCGTTGAAGCGTTCTCCGGCATGGCCACAGATCTCTACGATCTGCTCGCGGAGGGCAAAGTGGAGGAGTACCGCCGACGGGCGTACGAACGCCAAAAGGACTGGCCGGAACCGGACGACATCGACGACTGGGGTGCGAGTTCCTTCCGGCCGGACGGCACTGCGCTCGCGATACGGGTGGTGCCGAAGACGGCATCCCGCGACGACCGGTCCCCAGGGTCACCCACATCAGTTTGAGAGGCGGCGAGGTCGGACGATCCCACCTATGACTCTCCACCAAGCTTTGTAGCGGGGACTCGGGCGTCACCAGTCTGAAGGTACGTCGAAAGCCTCTGGTCGTGGTGGTCTCACTACAGGGCTCTTTGCTTCCGTCTCCACGAGCTGCTGGATCCTCGTAGGCGCTGATATCTCGACAGTCAGCTCGGACACGTCTCCTCCGACGCTCAGGGGTGGCCGGATGCCGTCCCCCCATGCGCCCCTGACTGACTCTTACAGAGGCCCGCGTGCCAAAGTCGCCGGACAGACTGGGCAAGCACATACGCGAACGCAAGGAGCAGCACATGCGCAACGGGGGAACACCGTGGACACTCGCCGTGCCCACAGGCGGAGACATCCTCCGGCAGGAGCGTCTCACCCGAAATTTGCACGACACCCTGAACAGGGCGGACGGCCTCGTCGTCGGTTTCCACGACGCCGACGAGCCTACCGAACCGGGCCATAAGGGTGCCGGTGTGGGTGAGGTAGCTCTCTGGGCTGCTGGCACCGCCGCCGTCGCCCGCCCTGCGTCCCAGGTCCTGATCACTCTGATCAAGGAGTGGTGTGCCAAGGAACGGCACCGCAAGGTCGTGGTCACGGTGGGGGACGACTTCATCGAGATCACGGGGCGTCCGGACGCCGCACAGGAACGTATGGTCCGTGATTTCCAGGACAGGATCGCTGGCGAGGACGGTCCCGAACCGGATGACGGCGCAGCATGACCCGCCTCCACAAACGCCGGGCTCTCCTGATCGGCAACGAGAACTACGACGACGGCCGCTTCTCACCACTGGCCTCCGTACGGGCAGACCTGTGGGGACTTGCCCAGGTGCTGAAGCACCGCAACATCGGCAATTTCGTCTCCGTCCAGACCGAGTCCGATCTCGCCGCCAATGACATGCGGGCGGTCATCGGCGAGTTTCTCCAAGAGCGCGACGAGGACGAACTAGCGCTCGTGTACGTCTCAGGCCACGGCGTGCGCACCGTACGCGACGGCGGAGAGTTCCACTTCGTCGCCAAGGACACCGACTACGACCGGGTGGCCGCGACCAGCGTCAGCGCCGGGTTCCTCAACGACGCGCTGGAGGAGTGTGTCGCCCTTCAGAAGATCGTGATGATCGACTGCTGCCGCAGCGGCGGGTTCGCCATGGGCCTGCGCACGTCGGACCGGCGGGCCGATAACTCCGTGTCCAAATCGGGCGAGCAGCCGCCGCTGACCAGCAGGGGTGTGTACGTCCTGTCGTCCTCGCGGGCAGGGGAGGACTCTTACGCAGACACGGGCAGTGGCGACGACGTGAAGCCGTCGGCGTTCACCGGCGAAGTCGTCGAGGCGCTGCGCACGGGGAAGGTCAGCAAGGACGGTGGCAGCGCTGTGACAGTCAGCGACCTGTTCCACTACGTGAACCGACGCATGCGTGCCCAGGACGGCGGGCGCCAGGTGCCGGTGCACTCCGCGCTCGGCGTCGACGACCGCATCATCATCGCGGACAGCCCCTTCGGCCGAGCCCCTATCCTCGATCCTCTGAGCTCTCGGCCCCAGCCCATCGCCGGAGAAGCTGCACAGGCCCGTGTCGCGAAGTCCGTTCCCTCGCAGCCCGGTTGGGCCAACTTGCTGGACTACTACCGCGAGTGCGTCCTGGCCGAGAGCGCCGAGACACCTCTGATGGACGTGAGCCGTCAGGACGCGTCGTACGTGTGCCTGGCCGGCGCGGAAAGACTCATCTCCGGCGACGTCGACGACGACGGCTGTATAACTCTCCCCGACGAAGCGGCCCCGCTGGTGGACTCGGCAGCCGAGGAGGACGCCGAGCTCTGGGCGGGGTACCCGGCCGTGGTCCTCACCGGGCCACGCACCGGACGCCCCTGGCGGCAGCCGAAGTTCGCACCCCTGCTGGTACGTCGGGTCGAGATCGTCCAGGACGAGGGCGAGGTGCGACTCAAGCCGTATGGCCCGGTCCAGCCGCATCCTCAGCTGGCACTCGACTGGCTGGGAGAGGACGAGGCCAACCAGCTCATCGACACGTTTCAGCCGTCCTGGCATCGTGGGCAGCACGACCGTATGGCGGTGGAGGTGCGCAATCTCCTCACGCAGGAGTTCGAGCTACCGTGCGTGCAGGAGCTCCGTCCCGACCAGCTCGCCGACCGCATCGACGTCCGCACACCCGGACACGGGGCCCGCAACACTGCAGTCCTGTTCGCGTCACGCCCCCAGACGGGCTTCACAAAGGGGCTTCTCAACGACTTCGCCGGCATCGCCGACCAGACAGACCAGATCGGGCAGACCGCCCTCGGTGCACTAGCGCCCGATGCCGCGCAGCGAGCCGGGTCCCACGCCCACACGAGCCCCGAACCGACGCACCTCGTGACGCCGCTGCCCTGCAACGAAGCCCAGACGGCGGTTCTCCGGTCTGCCATGACACGCCGCCTCACAGTGGCCACGGGCCCGCCCGGCACAGGCAAGAGTCAGCTGGTCGCCAATCTCGTGGCCACGGCGATCGCGGCAGGTCAGACGGTACTGGTCGCGTCCACCAACAACGACGCCGTGGACGAGGTCTGGCGCCGCTGCGACAAGCTGGTGCCCGGCAGCGTCGTGCGCACCGGCTCGGCGCGGAAGAACGGCAAGAGCAACGCGGAGCACGAGGCCGCCGCGCTGCACGCGCTACGTACCGGCCCGGAGCCGCCCACCACCGTGGCCACGGCGTCCATGGCCACGGTGGTGGCCATCGACCGCCTGGTAGAAGTACGGCAAGGTCTGGCACACATCGCGGAGACCGAAGCGCGGCTTCGTCAGGCAGGCGAAGCCCGTGCCCACCACTCGGAACAGCTCGGGAGCACCGTCACCGAACTCCAACACCTGCTCGCTGGCACACCTCGGCCAAGGGAGCTGGAGAACAAGGCACGCCGCCTCGCCCACGCGCGCTTCCTCGGATCGTGGCGCCGATCCCGATTCCTGCGCACGACCGGGCTGGAGGGGCACGCCGGTGATCCCGCCGCGGCATGCCTCGCGCTTGCCGGCTTCGCCGCGGCCGAGGCGGAATGGCGTGACGGGCACGAGCAAGCGGCGGCCGTTGACGACACCGCACTCACGCGGGCTCTCCGTGAGGCGGAGAGCATCGTCCAGGACGCATCACGCACGCTCCTCGCCACCACGGTCCAAGCAGCCGCCTGGGCCGGACGCCGCCGCATTCTCGACCTGCTGGCGGCTCGGGACGGCAAACGGAGCGACTGGCCGCAGATGCGGAGAGTTTTGGGTCGCTCGAACGGTTCTCCGGACACGCCCGCCGTGGCCGGATGGGCCGTCACCAGTCTTTCCGCCCGGCGGTTCCCGCTGGGCCCGGCACTGTTCGATCTCGTCGTCGTCGACGAGGCCAGTCAGTGCGCCGTCCCCCACGTTCTGCCGCTGTTGTTCCGGGCGCAGCGCGCCCTGGTCATCGGTGACCCCATGCAGCTAACGCACATCACTCAGACCAGCCCACACCGTGAGGCTCTCATCCGGCGCGGGAACGGGCTACGGTCCGATTGGTTGGAGAAGCACCACCTCGCCTACCGGCGCCACTCGGCCTTCCACGCGGCCGAGCAGTCTGCGGGCGGCACGTTGCTTCTCGACGAACACTTCCGCTGTCATCCGCAAATCGCCAGCATCTCCAACGACTTCTTCTACGACGGCGGGCTGACAGTCCTCACCGACACCCGCGGCCGGCCTGCTCTGGCGCATCGCTCGGCTGTCATCTGGACAGATGTGACCGGGCGGGCCGCCCGCCCGCCGTTCGGCGGCTCCTGGATCAATGAGGACGAGATCCGCAAAGTGCAGGACAGCGTCCGCTATCTACTAACGCAGCTCCCGCCCGAGGCCACCGTAGGCGTTGTTACTCCCTTCACAGCGCAGGCCGAGACGCTGCGCAAGCGGCTGCAGCCGTACGACGAGGAGCGCCTTCGCATCGGTACGGTGCACACCTTCCAGGGCGGAGAGCGCGATGTCATGGTGTTCTCACTCGTCGCCGGCGAAGGCATGCATCCTGGAGCCGTCGAGTGGATCGGTGGACAGCTGAACCTGTGGAACGTCGCCATCACTCGGGCACGCGGCCACCTCATCGTGGTGGGGGACAAGGAACTCTGGCGGAAGCGGGGTGGCGTGGGCACAGCGCTGCTGGAGACCGCGGACCGGAACGGCGCACCCCTCGGTGGCGGAAATGACGATGTGCTGCTCAAACGCCTGTACCGGACCCTCTCCCTGAGAAAAGGGGCCACCGTCACGCTGGGCGAGACCGTTCACGGGCATCCGGTGGACGCTCTGGTGGGCGGCACCAGTGCCACCACTTCGAGAGTTGTATTGCTCGACAGGGGAATCGAGGAGGGCTCCGACGCGGCCCGCCACCTTCGGCTCATGCTGCACCGACGCAACCTGCTGGGCAGTGAGGATGGAAAAGTCGAAGCCGTTCGATGGCCTGCGTGGAGGCTGTACGAGACAGGCGAACGGCGAGAGTGAGTTCTGGTTCGTGCCATGATCCGGCGCGGCGCTCGCTCTCCACACGCCCGCCCCTCTGAGCCCACCCATGCGGCTGGGCACGACGAAGGACCGCGCCAATCCAGCGCTTCGGGTCACCTGGCAGAACAGACCGACCTGACTTGCCACAGCGGCTACGCGGGTTCTTGGGAGCCAACCCACTCCCTAACTCCATTCCAGACCACCCGGGACCGCTCACCTCCAACGCTCTGACCAGGAAAAACACCGAACCACACAGCTGGCAATTCGGGCTGGTCGTAGTACCTCACGAGGAGCCGGCCATCTGGCCCTACGAAGCCCCACTCCGTCAGCAGAGCCGCACTACGGCCAAGGTTCACCGCCTTGACGTAGGCGTACGCGAGGTCACTCTGGAAGCCCCTGGGGTCGATGGGGCTGTCCTGACCCCCTGAGACGTAGCGGTGCCCGCTTTATGAAGGATCCCCCCCGGACGATGCGTCCGGGGGCTTCCTCACTGGTCAGGCTATTGGGCAGGCGGCAGGTTGTTGATCTGCTTCCGCAGCCGGACGATGTCCTCTTCGGCCTTCGTGAGGCGGGTACGGATCTTCTCGACCACGTTGTCCGGGGCCTTCGCCAAGAACGCCTCGTTGCCGAGCTTGCCCTCCGCCTGAGCCTTCTCCTTCTCGGCCGCAGCAAGGTCCTTTGCCAGCCGCTTGCGCTCGGCCGCGACGTCGATCGTGCCGGACAGGTCGAGCGCGACCGTGGCGCCGGCAACTGGGAGAGTCGCCGTGGCGCTGAAGCCGTCGCCTTCCGGCTGGAGCCGGAGCAGCTGGCGGATGGCGGCCTCGTGGGCAGCGAGCTGCGTACCTGACAGCTCCAGGCGCGCCGGGACCTTCTGACCGGGCTGCAGGCCCTGGTCCGAGCGGAAGCGCCGAACCTCGGTGATCACCTGCTGGAGGCTCTCGATCTCCGCCTCGGCCGCCGCATCGCGGAGCCCGCTGTCCGTCGGCCAGTCAGCGATCACGATGGACTCGCGGCCGGTGAGCGTGGTCCACAGCGTCTCCGTCACGAACGGAACGACAGGATGCAGCAGGCGCAGCGTCACGTCCAAGACCTCGCCCAGGACACGTGCCGAGACCTTGGCCGCGTCGCCGCCGGCCATGAACGTCGTCTTGGACAGCTCGACGTACCAGTCGAAGACCTCGTCCCACGCGAAGTGGTACAGGGCATCGGCGAGCTTCGCGAACTGGTAGTCGTCGTAGTGCGCGTCCGCCTCGGCCACGACGGTGTTCAGCCGGGACAGGATCCAACGGTCCGTGGCCGAGAGCTGCTCGGCCGGGGGCAGCTCGCCCTCGATCGTGGCGCCGTTCATCATCGCGAACCGTGTCGCGTTCCAGATCTTGTTGGCGAAGTTCCGGGACGCCTGGACCCAGTCCTCGCCGATCGGCACGTCGGTACCGGGGTTGGCTCCCCGCGCGAGCGTGAACCGCAGAGCGTCGGAGCCGTACTTGTCCATCCAGTCCAGCGGATTGACCGTGTTGCCGAACGACTTCGACATCTTCTTGCCGTGCTCGTCACGGACCATGCCGTGGAAGGCGATGGTATGGAAGGGGACCTCGCCGTCCATCGCGTAGAGGCCGAACATCATCATCCGCGCGACCCAGAAGAACATCAGGTCGGATCCGGTGACCATGGCCGAGTTCGGATAGAACTTGGCCAGGTCCGCGGTCTTCTCGGGCCAGCCCAGCGTCGAGAAGGGCCACAGGCCGGACGAGAACCAGGTGTCGAGGACGTCGGTGTCCTGCTCCCAGCCCTCGCCGCTCGGCGGCTGCTCGTCGGGGCCGACGCACACGGTCTCACCGTTCGGGCCGTGCCAGACGGGGATCCGGTGGCCCCACCACAACTGCCGTGAGATGCACCAGTCGTTGAGGTTGTCGACCCAGTCGAAGTACCGCTGCGACAGGTCGGCGGGGTGGATGTCCACCCGGCCGTCGCGGACCGCGTCACCCGCGGCCTTGGCGAGCGTCTCGACCTTCACCCACCACTGAAGAGACAGCCGCGGCTCAAGGGTCGTCTTGCAGCGCGAGCAGTGGCCCACCGAGTGGACGTACGGCCGCTTCTCCGCGACGATCCGGCCCTCGGCGCGCAGCGCGGCGACGATCGCGGAACGCGCCTCGAAGCGGTCGAGCCCCTCGAACGGACCGTGGACCGTGATAACACCGCGCTCGTCCATGACGGTCAGCGACTCCAGGCCGTGCCGCTGGCCGATGGCGAAGTCGTTGGGGTCATGGGCGGGCGTGACCTTGACGGCACCGGTGCCGAACTCCGGGTCGACGTGCGTGTCGGCGACGACGGGAATCGTGCGGCCCGTCAGCGGCAGCTTGATGTGCCGACCGACGAGGTGCTTGTAGCGCTCGTCGTCCGGGTGAACGGCGACGGCGGTGTCACCGAGCATGGTCTCCGCACGCGTGGTGGCGACGACGACCGTGCCGTCCCCCTCGCCGTACTTCAGGGAGACCAGCTCGCCGTCGTCGTCCTGGTAGTCGACCTCGATGTCCGAGATCGCCGTCAGGCAGCGCGGACACCAGTTGATGATGCGCTCGGCGCGGTAGATCAGGCCGTCGTCGTACATCTTCTTGAAGACGGTCTGGACGGCACGGGACAGACCCTCGTCCATGGTGAAGCGGTCGCGGCTCCACGCGACGCCGTTGCCCAGGCGCCGCATCTGCCCGGCGATCTGACCACCGGACTCGGCCTTCCACTGCCAGACCCGCTCGACGAACGACTCACGGCCCAGGTCGTGACGCGACTTGCCTTCCTTGGCGAGCTCCCGCTCGACAACGTTCTGCGTCGCGATACCGGCGTGGTCCATGCCGGGCTGCCACAACGTCTCGTAGCCCTGCATGCGCTTGCGACGAGTGAGGGCATCGATCAGCGTGTGCTCGAAGGCGTGACCCAGGTGGAGGGAACCGGTGACGTTCGGCGGCGGGATGACGATGGTGTACGCGGGCTTGTCGCTCTTCGCGTCGGCCTCGAAGTAACCGCGCTCTACCCAGCGCTCGTACAGCGTCCCCTCTACCTCGGCCGGCGTGTACTGGGTCGGCAGTTCGGGGGCGCTGTTCGGCCCGCTGTCGGGGCGCTGAGTATTGTCGGTCACGACGGCCATTCTAGGGCCGTGGCACTCCTCGCCCCGCCTGACTATCGCGCGCGCTCCGTGCCTTGGTCAGGGCAGAAGAGTGGCCGCACGGAGGTAATTCGAGTGTGACCAAGAACACTCCCGTGCGGCCGGTTCTCAGCCTACCTCTCCGCCTGACCGAAATCGCAATTCTCCAAGCCGCTCCAGGCAGACGAACTCGGCTCTCGCGGTGACCTGGACTGGTCCCGATGCGCGGTCGACTCGGTGAACATGCGCTGGACGGAGATGTCTGTGCCTCGTGCTATCCAGGCTCGTATGACGGATACGACGTACTCCGAATTGCTGGGAACCATCGATGAGTTCGCTGGCCGGCTGGACCCGCAAGAGCAGGCGGCCTGCCTTTACGGCCTGATCGCTCCGCTGCTCGACCGCGTTGAGCAGGAGGACGAGGAGTTCAGCGATGAGCCCGTGCTGTCGACCCCGGAGGCGGTGGAGGGGCTCCGCAGAGCGGCTGCCGAGGAGCTGATCGATGCCGACGCGGTCTATGACCATCTGACCGCTGTGGGCCTGTACTACTCCGAAGACCAGGATGAAGAGCGGCATGTGATAGCCCAGACCGCCGATGCCGGGGCGGCCTGGCTGCGTCTGCTGACGGGGCGAGAACTGCGTTCGACGAGCCTTGAGGACGACGAGGACCTGATCCCGTCGTTCGCTCCGTCGACGTTCACGCAGATCGTGGACCTTCTGGCCTGGACTCGATCGGGCCAGGTCTACATCCACTGGGAAGATGCCATCGCCGATCCCGGCCTGTGTGATCTTCCGGCCGCGATCCACGAGCTCAGGGCGATGCACCTGGAGATCACCACCTGATGCGATCGTCAGGGGCGGATCATGGCCATGCGTTGAAGGCGGATCGCGGCCATCCGTTGAAGATTGCAGGCTAAGACGCCGAGTCCGGACCAAGCTTGGGCTCCGCTGAGCCGCCACAGCCGGGTTCGGCGGAGCCCGGACCTCCTTCAGCGCCGCCGCCCGCCTCGCCGCCTGGGCCGTCGCCTATGCCCTGCTCGCCTGCTGCTGGTGGTGGTGGCTGGCCGCGTTGGCCACCGTCGGCTGCGCGGCCGTGGCCGCCCCGGTCGGACTGGTTCGCCGGAGACGCCGGGGCGCAGAACCGGCCCGAGGCTCAGCGCTCGGGGCGGTATTCGGCCCAGGTTTTGGGGGTCTCGGAGACCCTGACCGCTGCCAACTCGGGGTAATGCTCGATCCAGAGGTCGCAGATCCATGCGGCCAGGTTCTCCGCCGATGGTGAGATACCCCCCCCCATCGCCTCGTTCAGGTGACGGTGGTCGAGGGTCTCGTCCATCCATTTCTTGAAGGTGTCGAGCTCGCGGTAGTCACGGACGAAGCCCGCGTCGGTGAGGTCCTCGCGGCGGGCGGACAGCTCCAGCACGACGATGTAGTTGTG
Source organism: Streptomyces sp. NBC_01775 (assembly GCF_035917675.1). Classification (NCBI taxonomy): domain Bacteria; kingdom Bacillati; phylum Actinomycetota; class Actinomycetes; order Kitasatosporales; family Streptomycetaceae; genus Streptomyces; species Streptomyces sp. NBC_01775. Next base: position 4,313,168 of record NZ_CP109104.1, read on the forward strand.
GCCGTGCATGCGTGCGCAGGGGTGCCAGCTCGGCAGCCGGTCGAGGACATGGCTGGCCGAGAAGTGGAACTCCTTGGTTATCGTCAGCATGGCGGCTCCAGTCTGCCACCTGCCGTCAGGGCGCCCAGCCGTCCGTCCGCCCTGGCGTCCGCCCTGGTCAATGGCCGATCCCTTCGCCCTCGCGGATGGCGTTGTTGAGCGGGATCTGTGTGAGGAAGCGGTCGCGTCGTACGTCGCCGGTGATCAGGTCCGCCTTGCGGGCGACCTCGCGCCGGGCCCGTTCGAGGAGGGCGTGCGCTTCCTCCCGTGCGTCCCCGGCGGCCCGTACGACGGCGGAGTGGTACAGGACCTCCTCCGTACGGAGGGCGGGCATGTCCCCGACCTCGTCCAGGATGCGAACGGCCTGGCGGGCCTGGTCCTGGGCGGCGGCCGTGTCGCCTTGCCGGAGCAGGATGCGGCTGCGCAGGGAGTGTGCGGCGATCTCGCTGCGGATCATGCCGCTGCGCCGGGTCTCGACGCAGGTGGCGACCGCCAGGCGGTCGGCCTGGTCGAGGAGTTCCCCAGGTCCGTCAGTGGCGCGCAGCAGGATCTCGGCGTACAGGTTGCGGACGATGGGGACGAGGTTGGCCAGCCACGTCCGCTCCGTCTCCGCCCACGCGTCGGTGATCAGCTCCAGGGCCTGGTCACGCCGTGCCGACCGCTCGGCATCATGCTGTGCCGACCGCTCGGCATCATGCTGTGCCGGCTGCTCGGCATCACGCCGTGCCGGCTGCTCGACGAGGAGGTGGGCGAGCAGCGCCTGGTTGTAGGCGTGCCAGCCGCTGTCGCCTCCGCGGTCGGCCTCGAAGTCGAGCGCTTCACGCAGGACGCCCTCGGCTTCCCCGTAGGCGCCGAGGCCCGTGTACACCTGTGCAAGGTAGTTGAGCGCTATGGGCAGCTCGGCCTTCAGCGGTTCGTCGCGCAGCCGTTGGACGCAGCGGCTCAGCCTGGTCAGCGCCTCGCTGAGGTGTCCGCTGTCGAAGAGGGTGATGCCGAGCTGCATCTCTCCCAGGTTGCGGGCGTGTTGGAGCACCGGGTCGCCCGTGCCGCCGAGGCGTGGGTCGGAGGCGTACATGCGCTCCGCCTCCCGCAACTGAGCCAGGCCGTCGGCCAGCCGTCGCTTGGACACCTGCCGTCCGTACTCGACGCGGGCCACGAAGAGCGGGACGGGATCGCCGTGCTCCTCGGCCAGTTCCACGGCCGCGCGGAGCTTGTCCAGGGACGGCACCAGGCCCTGGGTCGCCAGCAGGGTCTTGCCGCGCAGGAGCGTCGTACGGATCGCCAGCTCGGGGATGCGGCAGCGCCTGGCCGCTGCTTCGGCCTCGGCGGCCAGGACGTCGATGTCCGGGCCGCCGGCCGGCTGGTGCTGGCCGCGCCAGCGCACCTCGGTCAGGGACAGCAGCAGTTCCACCGCCTGGACGAGCCGCCGGTCCCGGCTCTCCTCGTGCTCCGGCAGGTCACGGACGGCCTTGATCACCTCTTCGCAGTGCCGCTCGGCCTCGGCGAAGGACAGCCCTTCCATCGCGGCGTCCCGGGCCAGCCCGTAGTGGACCTCGGCCGACGCGAGCAGGCTCTCGGTTCCGCCGCTGCGGAGGTGGCGGGCGATCTCCAGCCGTCGCTCCAGCGGCACGCCGTCCAGCGGCACGCCGTCCAGCGGCACGCCGTCCAGCGGCACGCCGTCCAGCGGCACGCCGTCCAGTGACGTGCCGTCCAGTGACGTGCCGTCCTGTGGCGTGCTGTCCAGCGGCACGCGGCCCGCCCCGGCGCCGTCCAGCGGGCCGGACGTGAGGGCCGCCGCGATACGGGCGTGCCGGGAGCGCAGCTGCTGAGGGGTCTGCTGGTCGTACACCACGCCCCACAGGGCGCTGTGCTCGAAGCGGTAGCAGTCGGAAGCGTCCAGCCGTGCCCACCCGGGCGGCTCCGTCCGCAGGATCAGCCGGTGCTGAGCGGCGATGAGCCGCAGCCGCTCCATCACCTCGTCGTGCGGCACTCCCTTGACTTCGGCAACCGTCCGCGACAGGAACGTCTCGCCCTGGGTCGCCCCGATCATGAGCAACTCGCGGTCCAGCTCGGTGAGCGGCCGGAGACGGTCTTCCACCACCCGCGAGAGGCTGCGGGGCAGTTCGACGACGAGCCCGTCGTCGGGGCGCCACTCCTCCAGGCAGAGGGTGACGAAGACGGCGTGGCCGGCGGTCAGCCGGCTCAGCTGTTCGGACAGGGCCGGCGGAGCATCCGGGTGCCGGGAGCGCACCAGCTCGGCGACCGCGTCCTGTGGCAGACCTTTCAGCACCCGCCGTCGCAGGAGCCCGTCCTTCGCCCAGTCGTGCAGCAGATCCTCGACAGCGGAGCCCGGACCCTCGGCGTACGCCCCGTCCGTCGTATGGCTGAGCACCACGCCGAGCGGCTCGCCGGGCAGCCGCCGCAGCAGTCGGTCGAGGACGAGCAGGCTGCTGGGGTCGCCGTATTGAATGTCGTCGATGAGCACCACAGTGGGAGGGCCCTGCCGGACGAGATCCAGCAGGGCGTCCACGATCTGCGTGGCGGCTCCCTGCTGGAAGGGCAGCAGGCTGTCGAACGGCATCGATCCCGAGGTGAGGGAGGCCTCCGCGACTTCCTTGCCCAGGTTGAACAGCGCACCCAGGCCGGGCACGATCGCGGACAGCACCTCCGGCGCGGAGCGGACGGCGCCCTGACCGGTGAAGCTCAGCAGCCTGCGGAAGACGCCGGGCTGCTTGACCTCCTGGTCCTGGGCCAGCTGAAGGAGCAGATCGACGATCGCTCCGTAGTGCAGCCCTGAGCCGATGGACGGCTGGCACCGCGCGGATACGACTCGGCGGACGTCCGCCCCGCGAGAGGCGTCGGCCTCCGCCTCGAACGCCCGCAACAGCGCCGACTTCCCCATGCCCGAGGCACCGTCGACCACGATCGCCCGGCCGCCGCGCCCTGCGGTCACGTCCGCCATCAGCGAGCGCAACTCGTCCATGTGCTCCACGCGGTCGACAAATCCGGTCCGCACCACAGTCCCCGTCTCAGCCATCCTTCACGGAACTTCCGTACCCACAGCATTACTTGCGCCTACGGTAGATCACGCGAAACACGTCTCCCGCTCGGCCGAATCATGGTGGCCAGCGAGGGGACCGGCACAGAAGCAGGTTTTTGGCCGACAGTTCGGCGTCGGGGCGTTCGGGGCCCGGTGGTGGCGCGTTCGGGGTCAGGTGGTGGGCCCGTTCGGGGTCGGGGAGTGGGCGACGGTGTCCCCCACTCCCCGTCGGCCCGGCTCGGCAGAGACGGGGCTCAGTCGTCCGTCTCCAGGTCGCCCTCCGTCTCCAGGTAGACCTGGCGGAGCGCTTCCAGAACCTCGGGGTCGGGCTTGGACCACATGTTGCGGGACTCGGCTTCCAGGAGGCGTTCGGCTATGCCGTGGAGTGCCCAGGGGTTGGCCTGCTGGAGGAAGGCGCGGTTGGTCTCGTCCAGGACGTAGGTCTCGGTGAGTTTGTCGTACATCCAGTCGGCGATCACGCCGGTGGTGGCGTCGTAGCCGAAGAGGTAGTCGACCGTCGCGGCGAGTTCGAAGGCGCCCTTGTAGCCGTGGCGGCGCATCGCTTCGATCCACTTGGGGTTGACGACCCGCGCGCGGAAGACGCGGGAGGTCTCCTCGACGAGGGTGCGGGTGCGGACCGTTTCGGGGCGGGTGGAGTCGCCGATGTACGCCTCGGGGGCCGTGCCGCGCAGGGCGCGGACGGTGGCGACCATGCCGCCGTGGTACTGGAAGTAGTCGTCCGAGTCGGCGATGTCGTGCTCGCGGGTGTCGGTGTTCTTCGCGGCCACCGCGATCCGCTTGTAGGCCGTCTCCATCTCCTCGCGGGCCGGGCGGCCGTCGAGTTCGCGGCCGTACGCGTAGCCGCCCCATACGGTGTAGACCTCGGCGAGGTCGGCGTCGGTGCGCCAGTCGCGGGAGTCGATGAGCTGGAGCAGGCCCGCGCCGTAGGTGCCCGGCCGGGAGCCGAAGATGCGGGTGGTGGCCCGGCGTTCGTCGCCGTGCTCGGCCAGGTCGGCCTGGGCGTGGGCCCGTACGAAGTTGCGGTCGGCGGGCTCGTCCAGGGAGGCGGCCAGACGGACCGCGTCGTCCAGCAGGCCGATGGTGTGCGGGAACGCGTCGCGGAAGAAGCCGGAGATCCGGAGGGTGACGTCGACGCGGGGGCGGCCCAGCTCCTCGTACGGGACGGCTTCGAGGCCGGTCACGCGGCGGGAGGCGTCGTCCCAGACCGGGCGGACGCCGAGCAGCGCCAGTGCCTCGGCCACGTCGTCGCCCGCCGTGCGCATCGCGCTCGTGCCCCACAGGGACAGGCCGACGGAGGTGGGCCAGTCCCCGTTCTCCGTGCGGTAGCGCTCCAGCAGCGAGTCGGCGAGCGCCTGGCCGGTCTCCCAGGCGAGGCGCGAGGGGACGGCCTTGGGGTCGACGGAGTAGAAGTTGCGGCCGGTCGGCAGGACGTTGACCAGACCGCGAAGGGGGGAGCCGGAGGGCCCGGCGGGGACGAAGCCGCCGTTCAGGGCGTGGACGGTGTGGTCGAGTTCGGCCGTTGTCGCGGCCAGGCGGGGGACGACCTCCGTCGCCGCGAACTCCAGGATGGCGCGGACCTGTTCACCGTGGGTCTCGGGCTCCGGAAGCGCGGCGAGGTCCCAGTCCGCGTCGTCCATGGCCTGGACCAGGGCGCGGGCCCGCGCCTCCGTCTCGTCGGCGCTCGTCCGCGTCGCCGCCGACTCGTCCAGGCCGAGCGCCTCGCGCAGCCCCGGCAGCGCCTGGTTGCCGCCCCAGATCTGGCGGGCGCGCAGGATGGCGAGGACGAGGTTGACGCGGTCGCCGGCCGCCGGGGCGTTGCCCAGGACGTGCAGACCGTCGCGGATCTGCGCGTCCTTGACCTCGCACAGCCAGCCGTCGACGTGCAGCAGGAAGTCGTCGAAGCCGTCGTCGTCCGGACGGTCCTCCAGGCCCAGGTCATGGTGGAGCTTGGCGGCCTGGATGAGCGTCCAGATCTGGGCGCGGATGGCCGGGAGCTTGGCCGGGTCCATCGAGCTGATCTGCGCGTACTCGTCCAGGAGCTGTTCCAGGCGCGCGATGTCGCCGTACGACTCGGCGCGGGCCATCGGCGGGACGAGGTGGTCGACCAGGGTGGCGTGCACCCGGCGCTTGGCCTGGGTGCCCTCGCCCGGGTCGTTGACCAGGAACGGGTAGACGAGGGGAAGGTCGCCCAGCGCGGCGTCGGGTGCGCAGGCGGCCGACAGGCCCGCGTTCTTGCCGGGCAGCCACTCCAGGTTGCCGTGCTTGCCCAGGTGGACCATCGCGTCGGCGCCGAAGCCCCCCTCCGCGCTGGGCGCCGCGATCCAGCGGTAGGCGGCCAGGTAGTGGTGCGAGGGCGGCAGATCGGGGTCGTGGTAGATCGCGATCGGGTTCTCGCCGAAGCCGCGCGGCGGCTGGATGAGGATCAGCAGGTTGCCGCGCCGCAGGGCCGCCAGGACGATGTCCCCGTCCGGGTTGCTGCTGCGGTCCACGAACATCTCACCGGGCGGCGGGCCCCAGTGCTGCTCGACGGATTCCCGCAGCTCCTTGGGCAGACCCGCGTACCAGCGGCGGTAGTCGGCCGCCGGGATGCGTACGGGGTTGCGGGCCAGCTGCTCCTCGGTGAGCCACTCCTGGTCGTGGCCGCCCGCCTCGATCAGGGCACGGATCAGCTCGTCGCCGTCGCCGGAGACCAGGCCGGGGATCTCCTCGGCCGGGCCGAAGTCGTAGCCCTCGGTACGCAGGCGGCGCAGCATTGCTACGGCGCTTGCGGGGGTGTCGAGGCCGACGGCGTTGCCGATACGGGAGTGCTTGGTGGGGTACGCGGACAGGACCAGGGCCAGCCGCTTGTCGGCGGCCGGGATGTGCCGCAGCCGCGCGTGCCGTACGGCGATGCCCGCGACGCGCGCGGCCCGCTCGGGGTCGGCGACGTAGGAGGGCAGACCGTCGGCGTCGATCTCCTTGAAGGAGAACGGCACGGTGATCAGCCGCCCGTCGAACTCGGGCACCGCGATCTGGCTGGCCGCGTCCAGCGGTGAGACGCCCTCGTCGTTGCGCTCCCACTCGCTGCGCGGCGCGGTCAGGCACAGGGCCTGGATGACGGGGATGTCGAGCCCGGTGAGCGCGCCCGCGTCCCAGGACTCGTCGTCGCCGCCCGCCGACGCCTCGGCGGGCTTGGTGCCGCCGGCGGCCAGGACGGTCGTCACGATCGCGTCCGCGCCGCGCAGCTGCTCGATCAGCTCGGGCTCGGGGGCGCGCAGGGAGGCGACGTACAACGGCATCACCCGGCCGTGGGCCCGCTCGATCGCGTCGCACAGCTCGCGCACGAACGCGGTGTTGCCGCTCATGTGGTGCGCGCGGTAATAGAGCACGGCGATCATCGGGGTGTCCGGCTGGGTGCCGGGCAGCGGAAGACGCTCCAGCCGCCCCCACGACGGCGCCTGCGCCGGGGGGTCGAACCCGTGCCCGGTCAGCAGCACCGTGTCGGACAGGAAGCGGGCCAGCTGCTCCAGGTTGGCCGGACCGCCGTGCGCGAGGTAGGCGTGCGCCTCGGCCGCGATGCCGATGGGCACGGTGGAGGCCGCCATCAGCTGGGCGTCGGGCGCCTGTTCCCCCGTGAGGACGACGACGGGGCGGCCGTCGGCGCGCAGCAGGTCGAGCCCGTCCTGCCAGGCCCGTACGCCGCCGAGCAGGCGTACGACCACCAGGTCGACGCCCTCCAGCAGCGCGGGCAGCTCGTCGAGCGGGAGGCGGGAGGGATTGGCGAAGCGGTAGCCGACGGGGCCTTCGGCAGCCCGGGCGCTCAGGAGGTCGGTGTCGGAGGTGGAGAGAAGCAGGATCTGACGACGCTCACCGTCGCTCTCGCCATTGCCCCCGCCCTCGCCGCCGGGGCTCTCCTCGTGGCCGGAGCTCTGCTCGTGGCCGGAGCTCTCCTCGTGGCCGGGGACGTCGGGGGCTCGGCCCGGATCCGGCTGCGCGCTCCCGGCCCTGTGGTCGCTGTCGCGGTGCGGGGCGTTGTCCTGTGACGAAAGCGGCATGCGGTGTTCGGCCCTTCCTCGGGGTGTCCACGCCCCGGGCGGTCTCGGACTGGGTCTCCCCTGCTCCGGGGCCCCTCCCGTCCGAAGGCTGGGGGAGGATCCGAGAGCGTGGAGAAGGGAGTTCCTGACTCACCCGGCCGCTGGGGCCGAGCTCACAGTGGCGGGACCGCGCCGGATTCACACCGGGCTTCCTCCCCTGTCGCCGTCGTCGGCGATGGCGGACCGGGTGGCCCGCCGACAAGCATCGTAAGGGTGTGGGGGCGGGGGCGGGGAGTACGGGTTCCGCAGCACGGCTTCCGACAGACGGGCCGGGGCGGGTGGGGACAGGGTGGGGCTGGGGTGGGTGGGGCTGGTGTGGGGCTGGGGGCCATCAGCACGGCCCGGGGCGGGCCCGAAAGGGATGAGTATGCTCGCCGCCATGGCCACGCCCCCCACCAGCCCGTTCGCCCAGGACGCGACACCGCCGCGCGACCGCGTTCGCGTTGGCGAACGCGAAACGGGGGTCGAGCTCGGACTCCGGCGGGGGCCGAGCGCCGCCGGGGATGGGCCGGAGGCCAGGGACGGGCACGAGACCGGGGACGGGCACGAGACCGGGGACGGGCACCAGACCGAGGACGGGCACCAGACCGAGGACGGGCACGAGCTCGTCAGTAGGTCGGGGCCCAGGGACGGGGACGAGCCCGGCGGCGAGCCGGTTCGCGGGGGCCTGCCCGTGGGGGCGCCTCGCCGTTCGGTCGGGGGTTCGTCCGCCGCGCGGACTTCGCGGTCCTCCGGGGACGCCTGTCCCGGTGCGTTGCGGCTGCACCAGGCGGATGACGGGGCGCTCGCGCGCGTCCGTCTGCCCGGTGGCGTGCTGAGCGCGGAGCAGGCTGAGGTGCTGGCGGAGTGTGCGGTGGGGCTCGGGGATGGCGGGCTCCATTTGACCTCGCGGGGCAACGTGCAATTGCGGGGGCTCTCCGCCGACTGCGGGGCCGAGCTGGCGGAACTGCTCGGTGCGGCGGGGCTGCTGCCCTCCCCCGCGCACGAACGGGTGCGCAACATCGTGGCGTCGCCGCTGTCGGGGCTCGACGGGCACGGGTCGGCGGACGTGCGGCCCTGGCTGACCGAGCTGGACCAGCTGCTGTGCACAAGCGAAGCCGCACAGGAACTTTCGGGGCGCTTTCTATTCGCGCTGGACGACGGCAGGGGCGACGTGGCCGCGCTGGGCGCGGATGTGACGTTGCTCGCTGTCGGGAGCGGCGAGGCGCTGCTGGTCGTGGGCGGAGCCGCCCTCCGTATGGACGCCTCGAACGGGGCGCGGGCCGCCCTCATCGCCGCCGAGGTCTTCCTGGAGACGGCGCGCGAGTGCGGCGTACGCGCCTGGCGGGTCGCCGAACTCCTGGCGGAGGGGCCGGTCGAGGCAGCGGAGCCGGCCCGGCGTGTTGCCCGGCGGGTCCCCGGCACGCGGGTTGCTGCCGTGCCGTCGCTCGGCCCCGCCGGGGAGGGGCCCGCGCCTGGTCTCGTGCCGTACCCGGGGCGGAGGAGGCGAGGGCAGGACGGGACGCAGGGTCCCGAAGGGGCCGTCGCGCTGTCCGTGCTCGCTCCCCTCGGGCTGCTGTCGGCCGCCCAGTGGCGGTTGTTGGCCGACACCGCGCGTCGGGAAGGCGCGGGGGAGCTTCGGCTGACGCCCTGGCGTGGGGTCGTCGTGCCCGGCGTGCGGCCGGAGAACGCCGCAGCGGCACTGGCCGCGCTCGCCGCCGCCGGGCTGGTGACCGGGCCCGGCTCGCCCTGGCGGGGAGTGGGCGCCTGTACGGGGCGGCCGGGCTGCGCGCGCTCGTTGGCCGACGTACGGAAGGACGCGGCGTCCACCCTCGGTACCGGGGGCGGGCTGCCGGTGTACTGGTCCGGCTGCGCCCGGCGCTGTGGACGTCCGCCGGGCGCTCACGTGGACGTCGTCGCGGACGAGGACGGCTACCGCGTGTCCGTCGTCGGAGCGGGAGACGTACCCCCCGGCCGGGCCTCCACGATCGCCTCTTCCGAGCTCACCGAAGGGCTCACCGATGGGCTCGCCGAAGGGCTCACCGGAGAGCTCGCCGACATCGTGGCGGCGGCACGCGCCTCCGGCGGAGACACGGAGACCACCGCCACATGAGCACCACCACCAGCACCAGCACCAGCACCAGCACCAGCACCAGCACCATCCGCAATCGCCACATCCCCACCACCGACACCCCCACCAGCGACATCCGCACCAGCAATGAAGGCAGCGAGAACACCGTGTTCGACTACGAAAAGGACGGCGCGGCCATCTACCGCCAGTCCTTTGCCACCATCCGCGCCGAGGCGGACCTCGCGGGGCTGCCCGCCGACGTCAGCCAGGTCGCGGTCCGGATGATCCACGCCTGCGGGATGGTCGACCTCGTACGGGACCTCGTCCACACCCCGCACGTGGTCGCCCGCGCCCGCGAGGCGCTGCGCGCGGGGGCGCCGATCCTGTGCGACGTCGCCATGATCGCCAGCGGCGTGACCCGCAGGCGGCTGCCGGCCGACAACGAGGTGGTGTGCACGCTGTCCGAGCCCTCCGTGCCCGCGCTCGCCGCCGAGCTGGGCACGACCCGTACCGCCGCGGCGCTCGAACTGTGGCGCGACCGGCTCGCGGGCTCCGTCGTCGCCGTCGGCAACGCGCCCACCGCGCTCTTCCGGCTGCTGGAGATGATCGAGGACGGCGCACCGCGTCCGGCCGCCGTCATCGGGGTGCCCGTCGGATTCGTCGGAGCCGTCGAGTCCAAACAGGCGCTGGCCGCACACCCGTCGGGGCTCGACCACCTGGTCGTCCACGGGCGCCGGGGCGGCAGCGCCCTCGCGGTGGCCGCGCTCAACGCGATCGCGAGTGAGGAAGAGTGACCGTGACCGGGAACGACGCCGTGGACAACGACGCCGTAAACGACGACGCCGAACGCCACGACGTCGAACGCCACGAAGCCGTCCACAACGACGCGACGTCCGGGCGGCTGCTCGGGGTCGGGCTCGGGCCCGGCGACCCGTCGTTGATGACCGTGCGTGCCGTCCAGGCCATCGCCGAGGCGGACGTGGTCGCCTACCACAGCGCCCAGCACGGCCGTTCGATCGCGCGCTCCATCGCCGCCGAACACCTGCGCGCCGACCACATCGAGGAGGCGCTGGTCTACCCCGTCACCACGGAGAACACCGACCACCCCGGCGGCTACCGGGGCGCGCTGGAGGAGTTCTACGCCGAGGCCGCCGAGCGGCTGGCCGCGCACCTGGACGCGGGCAGGACCGTCGCCGTACTCGCCGAGGGCGACCCGCTCTTCTACGGCTCCTACATGCACATGCACAAGCGGCTCGCGCACCGCTACCCGACCGAGGTGATCCCCGGCGTCACCTCCGTGAGCGCCGCAGCCGCCCGGCTGGGCACCCCGCTCTCGGAGGGCGAGGAGGCCCTGACGGTGCTGCCGGGCACCCTGCCCGAGGAGGAGCTGACCGCGCGGCTCGCCTCCACCGACGCGGTGGCGGTGATGAAACTCGGACGTACGTTCCCGAAGGTGCGCCGCGCGCTGGAGCGTTCGGGCCGGCTGGACGAGGCGCGCTATGTGGAGCGCGCCACGATGGACGGGGAGCGCACGGGCCGGCTCGCGGAGGTGGACCCGGAGTCGGTGCCGTACTTCGCGGTGGCGGTGCTGCCCAGCCGCGTGGCGGCGCTGCCCAGTCCGGTGGACGGGGCTCGCTTCGGCGAGGCGGCGCAAACGGGAACACACCCGGACACCGACGCAGGCACCGACGCAGGCACCGACACGGACACGGGCACGGGCACCGATGCCGCTGTCGACGGCGGCGAGATCGTCGTCGTCGGGACGGGGCCCGCGGGGCCGTTGTGGCTGACGCCCGAGACGCGGGGCGCGCTGGCGGCGGCCGACGACCTCGTCGGTTACACCACCTATCTGGACCGGGTACCGAGGCGCCCCGGGCAGCGCCGCCACGGTACCGACAACCGCGTCGAGTCCGAGCGCGCCGAGTTCGCGCTCGACCTGGCGCGGCGCGGCCGGCGGGTCGCCGTCGTCTCCGGTGGCGACCCCGGCGTCTTCGCGATGGCGACCGCCGTGGTGGAGGTCGCGGCGCAGGAACCGTACGCGGACGTTCCGCTACGGGTGCTGCCCGGGGTGACCGCTGCCAACGCCGCCGCTGCCGCCGCGGGCGCGCCGCTCGGCCACGACTACGCCGTGCTCTCCCTCTCCGACCGCCTCAAGCCGTGGGAGGTCATCGCCGAACGCCTGCGCGCCGCCGCCGCCGCGGATCTGGCGCTCGCGCTCTACAACCCCGGCTCGCGCAGCCGCACATGGCAGGTAGGCAAGGCCCGCGAGGTCCTGCTCGAACACCGCGCCCCCGACACCCCCGTGGTGCTGGCCCGCGATGTCGGCGGCCCGGAGCAGCGCATACGCACCGTGCCGCTGGCCGAACTCGACCCGTCGCAGGTGGACATGCGGACGTTGCTGATCGTCGGCTCGTCCCAGACTCGGGTCGCCCGGCGCGGCGAGAGCGGTGCCGGGACCGGGACCGGGACCGAGGTCGTATGGACCCCACGCCGGTACCCGGAGGACGGACGCCCGGCCGAGGGGTAACACCGGACGACGGCCCACGGCCCACAGCCTGCCCCGACGCTGCTCAGGCCTGTTGCCGTCCCAGTTCGTCCGCGTCGGGCATGTCCCGAGCGTCGGGCATCTCCCGAGCATCGGACATGTCCTGAGTGCCGATGACGGAGAGCAACTCCAGCTGGTCGGCGCCCTCGGTGCCGGGCGGGGCGGTGAACCACAGGAGGCGTTGGCAGCCGTCCTCGCTGAACAGGTTGTGGCAGTCCAGCTCGATGAGGCCCAGGACGGGGTGGACGATGCGTTTGTGGTCCGTCCGCCGGAGGGCGACGTCGTGGGTGTCCCAGAGGGCGGCGAACTCCGGGCTGCGTGCGCGCAGCCCGGCAACCATCCGGGTCACCTCGGTGTCGTGGCCGCGCCGGGCGGCGACGGCCTGGAGGTCGGCGACGAAGACCCGGGAGTGGTGGGGGTGGTCCTCGACCGGGTAGACGATCCGGGCGTCGGGGTCGGTGAACCAGCGGTGGACGAAGCTCGCCTCGGGGCCGCGCAGCGCGGGGGGCCGGCCGACGAGCGTGGCGGCCAGCGGGTTCTGGACGAGGATTTCGTGCAGGTCGGTGATGATCTGCGCGGGGGTGGTGGTGAGCTGGTCCAGGAGGTGCAGCAAACCGGGCTGTACGTGCGCGGCCGGGCCGTGCGCGGCCGGGGGGATCGGCCGGTCGGCGAGGTGGAACAGGTGGTCGCGTCCGTCGCCGTTCAGCCGCAGCGCGCGGGCGAGGGAGACCAGCACCTGGGTCGAGGGCTGGGCGCCGCGTCCGCGTTCGAGCTCTGTGTAGTAGTCCGCGGACAGGCCCGCCAGCTGGGCGACCTCCTCGCGCCGCAGCCCGGGGACCCGGCGGCGGGGGCCGGTGGGCAGACCGACGTCGGACGGGCGAATCCGGTCGCGCCGGGACTTCAGGTATGCGGCGAGCTCAGCGTGATGCACGCCCCCCATTGTCGCGCGCACCGGTGTGCTGAGGCAGGGGACGGTAACCCCAGGGTGGGCTCAGCCCTGGCTGGCGGGGGGACGCGGGCGCACGCTGGAGAGGCGGACAGGGCGTCGCGCACCGTGACGCCGACGCTCCGCACCACGCCCCACCCGTCGGGTGGCGCCCACGCCCCACCCGTCGCGGCGCCCACGCCCCACCCGTCGTGGCCCCACGGCCCACCCGCCGTGGCAGCCCCTATCCGGCCTTGTCAGGAGCCTCCATGTCCTCCCCAGAGAGCGCGACGTCTTCCCAAGAGAACGCGTCCTCCCCAGAGAACGCGACGTCTTCCCAAGAGAACGCGTCCTCCCCAGAGAACGCGACGTCCTCCCCAGAGAGCGCGACGAGTCACGCCGCGTCCGGTCACGGCGCCGGCCGGCCCCGCGTCGCCATCGTCACCGGTGGCTCGCGTGGCATCGGCCGCGAGACGGTGGGCCGGCTGGCGGCCGACGGATTCGCTGTCGTCGTCGGTTACGCGGGCGGCCGTGACCCGGCCGAGGCCGCCGCCCGGCAGGTCACCGCCGCTGGTGGCCGGGCGGTCGCGGTCCAGGCGGACGTCGCCGACGAAGACCAGGTGGCCGCCATGTTCGCCACCGCCGAGTCCGAGTTCGGGGGCGTGGACGTCGTCGTGCACGCGGCCGGCCGTATGTACCTTTCCACTGTCGCGGAGCTGGACCTGGCGGAACTGGACGCCCTCCACCGCACCAACATCCGTGGCACCTTCGTGGTCGCCCGGCAGGCGGCCCGGACGATCCGCGACGGCGGCGCCGTCGTCACCCTCTCCACGTCCGTGGTGGGGCTGGCCTTCCCCACTTACGGCGCCTACAGCGCGAGCAAGGGCGCGGTCGAGGCCCTCACGATGATCCTCGCCCGCGAAATGCGCGGCCGGGACGTCACGGTCAACGCCGTCGCGCCCGGCCCCACCGCCACCGACCTGTTCTTCGAGGGCAAGGACGAGGAAGCCATCGCCCGGCTGGCCGCGCAACCCCCGCTGGAACGCCTGGGCACCCCCGCGGACATCGCCGAGGCGATCGCCTTCCTCGCCTCACCGGCCGGCCACTGGGTCAACGGCCAGGTCCTCCGTGCCAACGGCGGCATCATCTGACCGCCCCGGCGCGGCGCGCCCCGCTCACCGCGGGCAGCTTCCTGCAATCCCACCCCGGAACCTGTTGATCCCACCGAAAGAGAACCACCATGCCGTTCGCGAATTTCAAGGTCCCCGCCGGAACCCTCGACGAGACGCAGAAGGAGAAGATCGTCACCCGCGCCACCGAGCTGTACGTCGAGATCTACGGCGAACGGGCCCGCGCCAACACCATGGTCCTGGTCGAGGAGGTCACCGACGGCGGCTGGGGAATCGGCGGCAACGTTCTGACCCTCGCCATGCTCCAGCAGCCGCCCGAGGGCTGACGCCCCCCACGCCCCCCACCACGGCCGGGCAGCGGTCCCGTTCAGATCGCCGCCCGGCGGCGAGGAGGGTCCGGTCAGTTCTCGATCAACGCCCTGCGGGGAATGCTGCGCGCCGGCCGAAGCCGACCGTGACGAGCGCCAGGAGTGTGAGAGCGATCATCCCGGCTGGAAGAACCGGTGCGCCCACGCCATCGACGACCACAGCCCCCAATGCACCGCCCGCAAAGATCGCCAAGTTGAAGGAGGTCGTCAGCATCGCGTTCGCCGCATCGGCGTTCTCGCCCGCGGCCTCCCCCAAGGCCGTCTGCAACTGCGTCGCCGAGCCGCCGAACGCGAGGCCCCACAGGACGGTCGCGAGCAGCACGAGCACAGTGGACTGTTGCGCGGCGGCAAGAACCCCTCCGGCGACGATGAACAGGATCACACTCGCCAGGGTGAGCCTGCGAAGTGCGCGGTCGATGAACACGCCGGTGATCCAGATACCTCCGAGCGCAGCGAGGCCGAAGACGAGAAGTGTGACGTCGGGCCGGAGGGCGAGACGCATCTGGTGCAGATAGGAAGCGATGTAGGTGTAGAGCAGGTTGTGCGCGAGCATCCAGACGAATACGACGGTGAGGATGGTCGCCACGCCGGGAATGCCCAGCACTCGGCTGAGCGGAGCGCGTGTCCGCGCCGACTGCCCCGGGGCGTCGGGCACGAGGAACTTCGCGAAGACCATGACGATGACGCTGAGCAGTGCCATCGCGGCGAAGGACCAGCGCCACCCGACCGTCGAGCCCAGCCAGGCGCCAAGGGGTGTTCCGACGCCGAGCGCGACCGGGGTTCCGGTCATGGCGATGGCAAGGGCACGCCCGGCGTGCTCAGGTGCGGCGATACGCCGGGCGTATCCGGCGAGCATGCCCCACAGCAGCCCGGAGAAGGCTCCCCCGACGAACCGGGCGACAAGAGCGACGGTGAACGACGGCGATACCGCGGTGACGACGTTCGCGACGAGGAACCCGAGCAGGCCGGCAAGGAGGAGCGGCTTCCGCCGTGCCCCGCGCGTCAGCGCGATCGCGGGTATCGCCGCGAGGACCGTTCCGATCGCGTAGGCGCTCACGAGCTGGCCGGCGCCGCCTTCGGAGACGTCGAGTCCGGCAGCGAGCTGCGGGAGCAGCCCCGCCGGCAGCGTCTCGGTCATGATCACGATGAATCCGGTGCACGCCATCACCACCAGCGCCGGAACGGGGAACGACTCGTGCGCTCGCTCGCGGACCGGCGTGGGGCACGTTGTGGTCATCGGGGCGGACTCCTCCACTAGTTATGGATTGACTGATCCGATATTGATAGACGTGCTTACGGGTGTCAAACTGGATCAGTCAGTCCGCAATAGAGGAGGTTCGCCGTGTCCCCCATCGGCCGTCCCCGCATCTTCGACATGGAGGCCGTCCTGGAGGCCGCGATGCTGCTGTTCTGGGAACAGGGCTACGAAGCGACATCGCTGGCCCAGCTCCGCGAGACCACAGGACTGTCCTCCGCGAGCCTCTACGGCGCCTTCGGCTCGAAGGAGGGACTGTTCGAGAAGGCCGTTGAGCACTACATCGCCGGACCGGGCAGCGTCACCGATGTCGTGGCCGACGAGGCGGAAAGTCCCCGCGAGGCCATCGCCCGGCTCCTCCACGGGTCGATCAACATGCAGACCGACCCATCCCACCCTCGCGGATGCCTCGTCGCCCTCTCGGGGACGGTCCGGGCACCGGGAGCAGGCGAGGCCGGAGCGCGAAAGGTCGTAGCGGCGCGCCGCGCAGCGGACCGAGCACGCATCAGGGCGTGCGTCGTACGCGGCATCACCTCATCAGGAGAACTCGCCGAAGACACCGACGTGGACGGCCTCACGTCAATGATCCACGGCTTCTTGCTCGGTATTTCGACACAGGTATGTGACGGCACATCAGCACGGCACCTGCACGCCGCGGCCGACGCCGTGCTCGCGAACTGGGACACACAGGGACGCTGACGCTCACGCGCACCACACGTCGGCATCGCTCCACGCACAGCCCCCGGAACCGCACGACTTCAGGTGGCATGAATCGCGTGCACAGCCGGCGGCGCACCTGGCCGCCCTGGCCCGCTGACTGCCGGGCAACCCGTCGATTACCCGGCCAACGATGCGAGACGAGCCACGAGGCGGGCTTTCGAGCACGCAGCATCTCGCGAATGCGTCGGCGTACGCGGGGGCACAAGGCGGCAACGCGCTCGCCGTACTGGAACGTATCGAGCGGGACGTCCCGCTGCACATCGTCGACCGGAACCGGCCCAGCGTGCTGTAGCCGCACCGTGCCCGGTGAATGAGCCACCGGCGGACGCCATGTCCTCCGGTCCCCGGCTAGACCATGCGGTCGACGACGTTCTTGGCCTCTTTCAGGCCCTCGCCGGTCAGCTCCCGGTACCGCTTGATCGCCTGGATCTTCTGGCCGGAACGCGCGAGTTCGGCCACCTCGGCGAGCCACGGATCGTGTTCCTGGACCCCTAGGTGTTCGAGGATCAGGTCCACCTTGCGCTCGACGCGCGCCAAGCGCCGGTCGGTGCGGACGATCCGGGCCTCGATGCCGTGCACGGCGACGAAGACCAGCAGGCCCACGACGACGCAGCCGATGAGTATCTCCATGGCAACGATCTAATCAGCCAACCGCCGGGCCCCTGCCGACCGGGGGTTTCCGATGGCAGGGACCCAGCGGAGTACATCTCCTGCTAGCTGCTTCTTTCGGATCACGCAGCTCCCCCGTTGTGAGCCTCAGAAATACAGGTACAAGCCGTGAGGTGATACAGCCGAACGCGATGGCGACCCACCCGACTTCGAAGGGCGGAACACGTATTCGCCCGGATGAAGAATGGGAAAATCCTCCGCGACTGCCGCTGTCGCGGCAACGGCGCCTACTGGGCTGCCGACGGAATCGCCCACATGCACAACCTCGCCCACACCTGAACTCTTACGAGACGACGTTTACTGGCCTCGAACGCCTATTTGACGCCGCCGCCTCCTGAACGCCTATGGCCGCTCCCCTGCCCATTCCCCTGCCCAGACTTGGATGAATGATGGTGGCTCGATGAATGATGACGATGGCTCGATGAATGATGACCGTGTTCCGATGGCGCTTGGTAAGAACCCTGTCCCCTGGAATTACTGCTGAAGGGGGCATTGCTGTACTGCGCGAAGGTCTGCTGCTGCTGGTAGTGGCGCAGGTTTTCCCTCGTGACATCGTTGATCCTGCCGAAGGCCTCCTGGAACTGAACGCGTTGCGCCACGGTGAACGAGGCGGCGTCCAAGTTTCCCTGCGTGGGATTCGTCCTCGCCTTATCCGCCCAGAAGGCTGACTCACGTGAGGCTATGAACTCATGGGCCTCCCTCGCGTATGGGGAGTTGATTGGGGTCAGGTAGGCGTTCTTCAGTGCCTCACTGCGGAAACACCTGTCGACGTCCTCGGCACCGCGCTCTCCGGCAGCCAACTGAATGGTGCTGATGGATGCCACGATGGCGTCGCCCACGGTCGTCTGATCCGATGGCACATTGTTGTCCCGGAGCACGCCCTGGATGTGCTGGATGGCTCGCGCACGAGGTTGCCCCGGAGATTCCGCCATGTTTCTCAGGCCCAAAACTTTGCTGAGTGAGTCCATTTCGTCTCTCCTCCTTGCTGGTAGTCAGGACTGTTGGACATCACTACGTGGATCGGGTCGTAGCGGTTCACGCGCGCGCCGACTCCTTCGGTACCGCCACCCCCACCTGGGCCTTCCTGACTGAGAGCGGGAGCCGCCCGGCTGAACCGGCCCCATGGGCCCGCCGACCGATCATGGCGAGGAGTCCTCCGCGGCAGCGGCTCTGGCCTAGAGAGTCCGTTTCGATCACGTGGCTGACCAGCTGAAGCTTCCTGAGAGGTGGAGTGTGGCGAAATGGAAATGGGCGGGCTTCTCGTAGCGGGTGGCCAGGCCGCGCCATTGCTTGAGCCGCCTGAAGCGGTATTCGACGACGTCGCGTCTTTTGCAGGCGTCACGGTCGAAGGCGGGCGGTCCGCCTCCGCCGCGTCCGCGTCGCTTGCGGTGGGCGGGCTGGTCCGCAGGTTGCGGGACCACCGCCTTGATGCCCCGTCCTCGCAGGTGGGCCGGTATGCGCGTGAACGCGGGCGCGTCGTCTGCCTGGCCGGGCGGGAGAGGGAAGGCCAGGGGCCGGCAGCGGCTGTCGGCCCCCAAGGGGATCTGGGTCGTCGGTCCGCTGCGGGACCGGCCGATGGCGTGGTCGTGCGGCTCACCGGGGCCCCTGTTGAGGAGCCCCGGCTTTTGAGGGGCCCGGCCGCGTGCTCGTGGGCGCGGACGACGCGTGAAGTACTCGCGGCTCAGCCGACGGCGGGCGCTTCGCCCCTCAGCGCGGTGAGGAACGCGGACCAGGCGTCAGCCCCGAACGCGAACGCGGGGCCGTCGGGCTGCTTGGAGTCCCGTACGGCCATCACGCCACCACCCAGGCGGGCACCTTCGACGCACTCGCCGCCCTGATTGTCGCTGTAGCTCGACTTGAACCAGGCGGGCTCAAGCATGGCCCTCGCCCCCACCCTTCAATGACGTGACGAACGCGGACCAGACGTCAGCCCGGAACGCGAACGCGGGGCCGTCGGGCTGCTTGGAGTCCCGTACGGCCATCACACCACCACCCAGGCGGGCACCTTCGACGCACTCGCCGCCCTGATCGTTGCTGTAACTCGACTTGAACCAGGCAGCGTCGCCGGAAACCTCAGCCATGCTGTTCATCGATATCAATGCTCCTTGACTGCTTTCTTGATCAGGCTCAGGGACTCCTGCGGTCCCGGAGCCAGTGCTTGCAGGTCGGTGAACGCCTCCTCGTACCGCTCCACATCCCCTTCTCGACGGCTGATCCACACGTCCGCCATGTTCTCCAGGTAGACGAGCGACCGCATCGCAGCGCGGTCAGGGAATTGCAGAACAACGAACGAGCCGTTCATTCCTGGATGCGCACCGGAGCTGAACGGCACCACCTGTACGCGCACGTTCCGAAAGGACGTAGCCACGTCCACGATGTGACCCAGTTGGTCGCGCATCACCTGTGAACCGCCAACCGTGCGGTGCAGCACGGCTTCGTTGATGATGGCCGTCAGCTTCAGCGGCGAGTCCTTCCGCCACAGCACCTCCTGACGGTTCATCCGCACAGCAACCAGGCTATCCACTTCTTCCGTGCTCATACCCTGGTGAGCACGCTCGTGGATCACGCGCACATACGCCTCGGTTTGCAGCAACCCCGGCACGAACTCGGATGCGTAGTTCTGGAAGACACTTGCCGTGGCCTCCAACCCCAAGTACGCCTTGAAACCCGGCCGGATCACCGGCCGGTACTCCGCCGACTGCCACCAGTCCCGCCGCGTCTTGGTCACCGCCGCGTACCCCTGCAACATCGCCCGCTTCTCCGGGGTCGCCCCGTAGATCTCGCAGAGCGCTATGACGTCCGACGGCTCCACCGCCACGTTCTCGCCCGTCTCCAGACGGGTCAGCTTCGAGGGGCTCCACAGGAGCTTTCTGACGACGGTGCGCCCGTTGAAGCCTGCGGCCAGGCGCAGTTGGCGCAGCTCACTGCCGAGTTGCAAGCGGCACAGCGCGGGCGTGGCCGACTCGATGTCGGTGATCATCTGTTTCCTTCCTCCGGTAGCGCGAGGAACGTTCCGCGTGCGAGCGGGACATCACGGCGGTCGGTGAACTCGCCGCTGAGCAGCGGGAGTTCGCGTGGAAACTTAAGCGCGCAATCCCACTGACTCCGTTCCAACCGTAGCCGCGACGGTGCCACTCTGTCCTTGGTTGCTCACAGAGCGCGCACGGAGCACACGGAGCGCGCGAGGCGCATGGAGCGCACGGAGGAAGTTCATGACGAGTTACCGATCAGCGGCGTGCGGCCTCGGCAGGCACGGGGACTGTCGTCACGCCAACCCCAGGAAGGCGCCGACGGGCGTGCCGGTGACGTACGAGGCGTGCGCCTGCGCGTGCCACAAAGGGATGGAAGGGACCCGTATGTGGATCTACGACCGGGAACGGACCCCCGCGTCCGCCGCGCCGGAACTGAGGCTGCTGCCGTGGGTCACGGACGCGGGCAACCCCTGCTACCTGAGCGGCGAAGCGGACTCCGTACTCGCCGTCTACGCCGACGAGCTTGAGGACGCCCAGCTCGCGGACGGCGCGCGTGCGCTGAGGCGGATCGTGGAGCTTCTCGACAACGTGGCTGCCGCGGACGACGAGACGGCACAGACCGTCAAGGAGGCCGCGGCGGCGCTGAGCAACGTCCTCCGGGTCGCCGACAGCAGGGGCGCCCGGCTTCCGGACGCGGAGGAGGACGCCGGTCACTCACCGGGGTAGTGGCTACGCCGCCGCCCGGTAGGGGCGGAAGAACGCGCGCAGCTCCTCCGCGTACAGCTCGGGGTCCTCGATCGGCGCGAAGTGCCCGCCGTGCGCGGGCTCGGTGACGCGCGCGAGGTTCGTCGTACGTTCGAGCCAGGCGCGCGGCGGGCGGACGATGTCGCCGGGGAAGAGCGAGAAACCGGACGGCACCTCGACCCGGCGGGCGTGCTGCGCGGGCGGGATCGCGGCGTTCGCGCGGTACATGCGCATCGACGAGCCGATCGTCCCCGTGAGCCAGTAGAGCGTGACGTTCGTGAGGATCTCGTCCTTCGTGAAGCTCTGTTCGACGTCGCCGTCACAGTCGCTCCACGCCCGGAGCTTCTCGACGATCCAGGCGGCCAGCCCGGCCGGAGAGTCGTTGAGGCCGAAGGCGACGGTCTGGGGCTTCGTGCGGTGCATGGCGGTGTAGCCGCCCTCCGCCGCGCCCCAGGTCGCGACGCCCTCCACCCAGGCGCGCTCTTCGGGTGTCAGCTCCGCCGGGTCGCCGGTGAAGACGGCCACGCCCCCGTCCATGCGGTGGACGGCCACGACCCGGTCGGGGTGGTCGAGCGCGAGGTAGCGGCTCACATGGCTGCCGATGTCCCCGCCCGCCGCGCCGAACCGCTCGTAGCCGAGGACGTCCATGAGCTCCGCCCACAGGCCGGCGACGGCGATGGAGTCGAGCGGCGGGCCGGCGGGGCGGTCGGAGTATCCGAAGCCCGGCATGTCGGGCACGATCACGTCGAACGCGTCGGCCGGATCGGCGCCGTGCGCGCCGGGGTCGGTGAGAAGCGCCCGGTGGGCGGGCGGGGTTGATCGGTGGGCGAGCGGGATTGCTCGGCGGGCACGCGGGTTGCTCGGCGAGCTCGCCGAGGGGGGCTCTCAGAGTGCCCGTACCGCCTCCGCCGCCTCCTGCGGACCGGCCACCACCCGCACCCCCTCCGGCACCGGAGGCCGCCGGACCACCACCACCGGGATGCCCGCCTCGCGCGCGGCCACCAGCTTGGGTGCCGTCGCCGCGCCGCCGCTGTCCTTCGTCACCAGGACGTCGATGCGGTGGCCGCGCAGCAGGTCCCGTTCCGCCTCCAGTGAGAACGGTCCGCGCTCCAGCAGCAGCTCCAGCCGGGCCGGGAGCGGCTGCCCCGGCTCCGGCGGGTCGACGGAGCGGGCGAGGAACCACAAGTCCGCCGATCCCGGCCCGGCGAAGGCGGCGAGTCCCATGCGTCCCGTCGTCAGGAAGACCCGGCGCCCCAGCCCCGGCAGCAGCGCCGCCGCCTCCGTCAGGGAACCGGCCGGATGCCAGTCGTCGCCCTCACCCGCGACCCAGCCGGGGCGGCGCAACGCGAGCAGGGGAACATGGGCGGTGGCCGCGGCCCGCGCGGCGTTGAAGCTGATGGTCTCGGCGAAGGGATGGGTGGCGTCGATGAGTACGTCCACGCGGTGCTCGCGCAGCCATTCCGTCAGGCCCGCCACTCCCCCGAACCCCCCGACCCGCACCTCGCCCGGCGGCAGCCGCGGGTCGGCGACCCGGCCCGCGAGGGAGCTGGTCGTCCGAAGGCCCGGCCCGGCGCGGTGGTCCCGTCCGGCGCTGTGGTCCGGGCCCGCGCCATGGTCCGGCCCCGCGCCGTGCAGCAGTCCGGCCAGCTGCCGGGCCTCGGTGGTGCCGCCCAGGATCAGTACGTGCACGGAGCGTGGGTCCCTTCATGGTTGAGGTTCACATCATGGGTGAGGGTCACAGTGGGACATAGTGAGCCCAAAGGCGGACGCGGCGCCCAACTCAAGCACACCGGGCTGCGCCCCGGCTGGACGACCGGTGCCTGCGCGACGGCGGCGGCCACCGCCGCCTACACCGCGCTGCTGACCGGCGACTTTCCCGACCCCGTGACGATCACCCTGCCCAAGGGCCAGACACCCGCCTTCGCGCTGGCGAAGGAAGAGCTGAGCGAGGGCGCCGCCATGGCGGGCGTCGTCAAGGACGCGGGGGACGATCCGGACGTCACCCACGGGGCCGTCGTCCGTGCGACGGTACGGCCGCTGGGCCCCGGTTCCGGGGTCGTCTTCCGCGCCGGACCGGGGGTCGGCACGGTCACCCGGCCGGGGCTCCCGCTGGAGGTGGGCGAACCGGCGGTCAATCCCGTGCCGCGCCAGCTGATCCGCGAGCACCTGGCGCGGGTGGCGGCGCGGTACGGCAGCGGCGGCGGCATGGAGGCCGCAGCCGAGGCCGGTGTCGAGGCCGAGGCCGGTGTCGAGGCCGACGTCGAGGTGACGCTGTCGGTCGACAACGGCGAGGAGATCGCCCGCTCGACATGGAACCCGCGCCTCGGGATCCTGGGCGGGCTGTCGATCCTGGGCACGACCGGCATCGTCGTCCCGTACTCGTGCTCGGCCTGGATCGACTCGATCCGCCGTGGAGTGGATGTGGCGCGGGCGGCGGGGCGGACGCATGTGGCGGGGTGTACGGGCTCGACGTCGGAGCGGACGGTCGTCGCCGAGTACGGGCTGCCCGAGGACGCGCTGCTGGACATGGGGGACTTCGCCGGCGCCGTACTCAAGTATGTGCGCCGCCACCCCGTCGACCGGCTGACGGTGTGCGGCGGCTTCGCCAAGCTGTCCAAACTGGCGGCCGGCCACCTGGACCTGCACTCCCAGCGCTCCCAGGTCGACAAGGCCTTCCTGGCGGAGCTGGCCCGGCGCGGCGGCGCGGGGGCGGCGCTGGCCGCCGAGGTGGAAGGGGCCAACACGGGATTGGCCGCGCTCCAGCTGTGCGCGGCGGCGGGCGTCCCGCTCGGCGACCTCGTCGCGGAGTCCGCGCGCGATGAGGCGCTGGCGGTGCTGCGGGGTGCGCCGGTGCGCGTGGACGTGATCTGCATCGACCGCGCGGGGGCGGTCGTGGGCCGCAGCGAGGTCCGCCGGACCTTGTCCGGCGGACACGGTTTGAAGGCCCCGCCTCCCTGACCGACCCCGCTGCCCTCTTCCGCCGCCACCCTCTTCCGCCGCCACGGCGGCCAACCACACACCACGCAACCGGCGGTGCCAAACCGGCCCCCACGGCCGGAACGGCACCGCCGGACCGCAGTACCGAGCTCCTCGCCGTCGCGGCGGAAAGAAGTTGCGGCGCCCCGCCGCACCCACGTGCTCGCCAGCGCGGCGGGAAGAGGTTGCGGCGAAAGAGGCCAAGAGGGCTCGGGGCTCAACAATCGTGGCGGGGGCGCTCCGCGGGGCAATCGTAGCGGGGGCGCTCCGTCGAGTAGAGGTGGCTGTCGCGGAAGCCGGCGGCGGCCAGTACTCGGCCGACCAGGATCACCGCCGTCTTGCTGATGCCGGCGGCCCTCACCTGGTCGGCGATGTCCGCGAGGGTGCCGCGTAGCACCACCTCGTCGGGGCGGCTGGCGAAGGCCACCACCGCGGCGGGGCAGTCCGCGCCGTAGTGCGGCAGGAGTTCCGCGACCACCTCATCGGCGTACCGCGCCGCCAGGTGCACGACCAGCAGCGCGCCGCTGCTGCCCAGGGTGGCGAGGTCCTCACCGGGAGGCATGGGCGTGGCCTGGCGGGCGATGCGGGTCAGGACGACGGTCTGGCCGACCGTGGGCACCGTCAGCTCCCGCTTCAGCGCCGCCGCCGCGGCGGCGAACGCGGGGACGCCGGGCACCACTTCGTACGGCACTCCGGCCGCGTCCAGGCGGCGCATCTGTTCTGCGACGGCGCTGAAGACGGACGGATCGCCCGAGTGGAGGCGGGCCACGTCGTGGCCCTCGCCGTGCGCCCGCACCATTTCGTCGGTGATGGCGTCCAGGTCCAGGTGGGCGGTGTCGACCAGTCGGGCGCCCGGCGGGCAGTCGTCCAGGAGTTCGCGGGGCACCAGACTGCCCGCGTACAGGCACACCTGGCAGGCGGCGAGCGTACGGGCGCCGCGCACCGTGATCAGGTCGGCGGCGCCAGGGCCCGCCCCGATGAAGTACACGGTCATGCGTCGTCTCCTGCCACGGGTGGGGAAGGCGCAGCGGGAGCGGGTCCGCCCTTGCGGACCGACCACTGCGTCACGGGCATCGCCTGGCGCCAGCCGGTGAAGCCGCCCACCGGGACGGCATGCGCGACGGCGAGGCGCACCAGTTCGCCGCCGTGGCGCCGGTAGCGGTCGGCGAGCAGCGCCTCGGACTCCAGCGTGACGGTGTTGGCGACGAGCCGGCCGCCCTCGGGCAGCGCCGCCCAGCAGGCGTCGAGCAGGCCGGGCGCGGTGAGGCCGCCGCCCACGAACACGGCGTCGGGGGCGGGGAGTCCCTCCAGCGCGCCGGGTGCCGTGCCGGTGACGACGCGCAGGCCGGGCACGCCGAGCCGTTCGGCGTTGCGGGCGATGCGCGCGGCCCGTTCGGGGTCGCGTTCGACGGTCACCGCGCGGCACGCGGGGTGGGTGCGCAGCCATTCGACGGCCACGGAGCCCGCGCCGCCACCGATGTCCCACAGCAGCTCGCCGGGCGCGGGCGCCAGCGCGGCCAGGGTGGCGGCGCGGACGTGGCGCTTGGTGAGCTGCCCGTCGTGCTCGTAGGCGGTGTCCGGCAGCCCGGGGACGGCGCCGAGTCGCAGCCCGCCCGGGTCCCGTACGCACTCGACGGCGACGATGTTGAGGGGATCACCGGGCGGGTGGGGCCAGTCGTCGGCGGTGGCTCCGTAGGAGCGTTCGCGCTCGCCGCCGAGCTGTTCGAGCACCCGCAGCCGGCTGGGCCCGAACCCGCGTTCGCGCAGCAGCGTGGCGACCTCGCCGGGGGTGCCGGCGCCCGCGCTGAGGACCAGCAGCCGCCGCCCCTCGTACAGCGCGGCAGCGATCCGCGCGACGGGGCGCCCGACAACGCTGATGACCTCGATGTCCTCCTGCGGCCAGCCCAGCCGCGCGCAGGCGTACGAAACGGAGGAGGGGTGCGGCAGCACACGCGGCAGCGCCCTCGGCACCCCGGTGCCCAGGGCCTCGGTGCCGAGGGCCTGGGTGCCGAGGGCCTCGGCACCCAGGACCCCGGCGCCCAGAACCTCGGCGAGCGCGCGCCCGACGCCGAAGTGCATCGGGTCGCCGCTGGCCAGTACGGCGATACGGCGTCCGGCGTGCGCGGCCAGCAGGGCGGGGACGGCGGGCCGCAGCGGTGTGGGCCAGGCCACGCGCTCCCCCGCGCACTCGTCGGGCAACAGCGCGAGCTGACGGGCGCCGCCGATGAGCACCTCGGCCTCACACAGCGCCGCCCGGGACGCCCGCGTGAGCCCGTCCCACCCGTCGGCCCCGATCCCCACGACGGTGACGTCCGGTGGGACCGCGGACGAGGCGGGGGCTGTCATGGCGGCACAACACCTCGGTCATATGCGGAAGGGAACGGTCTCGCACTCTACTGTCCGGACACCCGCCACCCCGGCGAGGGGTCCGGGCCACAATGGGCGCATGGATCAGAACGCAAAGCCCGACGGCCCGATGCCCGACTGGGAGAAGCGGTTCCGGGCGCCGCGCGTCTCACTGCCGGAGTGGGCCGAGGACGCGCCCGCCCGGTCCCTGTTCGTCTCCAACGCGACGGGCACGTTCGAGCTGTATTCCTGGGACCGTACGACCGGCGAGCAGCGGCAGGTCACCGACCGGCCGAACGGAACCACCGACGGCGCGCTGACGCCGGACGGGGAGTGGATCTGGTGGTTCTCCGACACCGACGGGGACGAGTTCGGGGTGTGGATGCGCCAGCCCTTCGGCGGCGGCGCCGACACCCCGGCGGCGGCCCCGCTGGCCGCCTCGTACCCGGCGGGCCTGGCCATCGGCCGGGACGGCACGGTGATCGTCGGCCGCTCCACGGACGAGGAGGGCTCGACCATCCACGTGGTGCGCCCTGACGCCGCACCCGAGGAGATCTACCGGCACGCGGAGTCGGCCGGGGTGGGCGATCTCTCCCACGACGGCTCGCTGCTGGTGATCGAGCACACCGAGCACGGCGACGCCATGCACTCCGCGCTGCGCGTCGTGCGCGCCGACGGCTCGACGGTCGCCGAGCTGGACGACAGCGAGGGCGGCACCAAGGAGCTGGGCCTGAGCGTGCTGGGCTTCGCCCCGGTGGACGGGGACACCCGGCTGCTGGTCGGCCACCAGCGGCACGGCCGGTGGGAGCCGATGATCTGGGACCCGGCGGACGGCACCACGAAGGAGCTGGACCTGGGGCTGCCGGGCGACGTGTCGGCCGAGTGGTACCCGGACGCGAGCGGGCTGCTGATCGTCCACAGCCACCAGGCGCGCGACGAGCTGTTCCGCTACGACCTGGCATCCGGCGAGCGCACCCGCGTCGAGACCCCGGCGGGCTCGGTGCTGGGCGCGACGGCCCGCCCGGACGGCACGGTGGAGTTTCTGTGGTCCTCGGCGGCGCAGCCGCCCCAGGTCCGCTCGACGACGGGCGCGACCGTGCTGGATCCCCCGGGCATGAAGGCGCCGGGCTCGGTGCCGGTCGAGGACGCCTGGGTGGAGGGCCCCGGCGGGCGGATCCACGCGCTGGTGCAGAAGCCGGCGGGCGAGGGTCCGTTCCCGACCGTCTTCGAGGTGCACGGCGGCCCCACCCACCACGACAGCGACTCCTTCGCGGGCCAGCCCGCCGCCTGGGTGGACCACGGCTTCGCCGTCGTCCGCGTCAACTACCGCGGCTCGACCGGCTACGGCCGCGCCTGGACCGACGCGCTCAAGCACCGGATCGGCCTGATCGAGCTGGAGGACATCGACGCGGTGCGCGAGTGGGCCGTCGGCTCGGGCCTCGCGGACCCGGACCGGCTGGTGCTGGCGGGCGGCTCGTGGGGCGGATACCTCACGCTGCTGGGCCTCGGTACCCAGCCCGAGGCGTGGGCGCTGGGCCTGGCGGCGGTGCCGGTCGCGGACTATGTCACGGCCTACCACGACGAGATGGAGGCCCTGAAGTCGATGGACAGGACGCTGCTGGGCGGCACCCCCGAGGAGGTGCCGGAGCGCTTCGAGGCGTCCTCACCGCTCACCTACGTCGACAAGGTGCGCGCCCCCGTCTACATCTCCGCCGGGGTCAACGACCCGCGCTGCCCGATCCGTCAGGTCGAGAACTACGTGACGCGGCTGGCGGAGCGAAGCCACCCGCACGAGGTCTACCGCTACGACGCCGGGCACGGCTCGCTCGTCGTGGAGGAGCGGATCAAGCAGGTCAGGCTGGAGATCGACTTCGCGCTGCGTCATCTTCCGCGGCCTGCTCCGGGAGGGGGCCCGGCTCTTCCGGCCCGCCCGGAATGAGACCGAGGGCCGTGTCCCTGGCGACCTCCGCCTCCATGCGGAAGAAGCGGAACCACATGAAGACCACGAACCCGGCGAAGACGAACCACTGCGCCGTGTAGCCGAGGTTCTGGAACGCCTTCATATCGAGGCCGGTGTTGTCGGGCGCTACCGGCGGCACCGGCCTCAGCGGTTTGTCGGTGTGCTGCTCGGTGAGCCACGCGTCCTGCACCCGGTAGGGGACGACGTTGACGAGGGCCGCGGCGCTGATGAAGCCGAGCTGCCCGTCGGGCAGTCCGCCGGTGGCACCCTCGGCCGCGTCGTTCTGCGACTCGGATGCCTGGAGCACCCCCTTGACGCTCACCTCGCCCTTGGGCGGCGGCGGCACCTTCGCGGGGTCGGCGCCGCCGGGCAGCCAGCCGCGCACGACGGGCAGCGCCTTCGCGCTCTCGCCCTTCCCCTTGCGGCCGGTGCCGTCGGCACGGCCGGCGCCGTCGGTGCGCAGCAGGGACAGGACGTAGAAGCCCTTCTCGTCCTCGACCGTACGGCCGGGCACCAGCAGCGGGTGTGCGGCGTCGAAGCGGCCGGTGACCTCCGCGGTGCGCCCGACGGTGTCCTCCGTGACGGGCAGCAGCCGGGCCAGCGGGCTCGCCTTGGCGTGCGCCGCCGAGTCGGCCTGCTTCTCTTGCTGCTGATGGTTCTCGACCCGGTCGTCGAACCGGCTGAGCTGCCAGCTCCCCATCAGCAGACAGACCGGAATCGCCAGAACGGCCAGGATGTTGATCCCCCACCACCGCGGGGTGAGCAGAAACCGGTACACGCCCCCACGGTACGTGCAGCCTGTGACAGGCCGGACGTCCGGGGTCCGTCCAGGAATTCACGGGCCACGCGCCGCGTCGGCAAGGCTCACCTACGGCGTCCGCAAAAAATGGTCACCGGTCAAGGGGGTGACGACATAACCACGTCCGGGGGGGACCGTCAGGTCAGCCCGCCGGGATGATGCCCGTGCGGTAGACCGTGCCGCCGCAGCCGCCCTCGACCCGGGTGTCCGCTATGGCGGGCGAGCCGCCCTCGGGGGTGTGCGTGAGCACCACGCTGCTGTCGTCGGGCGGATCGCCGCCGGAGCCGTTCTCGCCGGGAGTGCCGACCGCGCCGCCCGCGCCGTTGTCCCCGCCGCCGCCGTCACCGCCGCTGTCGCTGCCGGCACTGGGCGTGGTCGCCCCGTTGTCGTTCTGCGCGCTGTTGGTGGCGGGCGGGTCGTTGTCGCAGCCGCCGTTGGGCACGTACGCGAACTTCACCACGTAGGCCGCGCCCGGCTTGAGCACCACCTCGTTGCTGGCGATCCCCGGATTGCCGAGGCCCGGCGCCGGGTCGCCCGTGGTGTGGTCAGCGACCGTGACGCGCGCCCGCTCGGTGCCCTGCACAGACGCGCCGACCATGCCCTCGCCCTCCACCGTGCAGGCGTCGGAGGAGGTGTTGGCGACCCGGAAGCTGCCGTAGACCTTGCCC
Organism: Streptomyces sp. NBC_01775; assembly: GCF_035917675.1. NCBI lineage: Bacteria > Bacillati > Actinomycetota > Actinomycetes > Kitasatosporales > Streptomycetaceae > Streptomyces > Streptomyces sp. NBC_01775. Next base: position 4,342,468 of record NZ_CP109104.1, read on the forward strand.
TGGCCGTCGGGCGAGCCGGCCTGGGCCGAGGCCTGGCCGAGCTGGTCGCGTCCGCAGGAGGGCGCGCTGGCGGTGAGCGCGTCGTCGGGGTCGGCGCTGCCGTTGCCGGGACCGCCGGAGGGTGACGGGTCGGCGCCGCCGTCCCCCTTGCCGCCCTTGTCCTTGCCCTCGCCCTTGCCGCCCTTGTCCTGGTCCTTGTCCTTGCCGCCGTCGGCGCCGGAGCCGCCCTCGGGGCCGTGGCTCTGTCCCTGGCTGCTGGAGGCGGTCAGCGGGTGCCTCTCGTCGCCGACGCCGGGCACCACCCCGCCGAGGAAGAGCGCGGGCACGCCGACGGCCACGACGAGCACGGCCGCCGCCGCGCCGACCAGCGCCTGGCGACGGTGCACCCGGCGCGCGGGAACGGCCCGCTGGAGATGATTGAGGGTGTCGGGGGACGGCTCAAGGTCGCGCACGCTGTTGCGCAGCAGCTCCCTGAGCGTCTCCTCGGCCGAGTCCAGCGAGGCACCCTCCGCGGACTCTTCGGCCCCCGCGGACTCTTCGCCTTCCGCACGCTCGTCGGCCTCGGACTCGCGGTGCATGTCCTGCTCACCGTGCTCAGCGCACTCTTGCTGTTCGGCACGCTCGTCGCGCTCGGCACGCTCTTGCTGCTCGGCGCGCTCTCCGTGCTCGTCGTCTCCCCCGTCACCGCGCGGGCGGTTCAGGCCCTCACTCATGACGTGGCCTCCATGACAGTACGCAGGGCGGCGATGCCACGGGATCCGTACGCCTTCACGGAGCCGAGCGAGAGGCCGAGCGTCTTGGCCACCTGCGCCTCGGTCATGTCGGCGAAATAGCGCAGCACCAACACTTCCCGCTGACGCCGCTGCAAGCCACGCATCGCCTGTATCAACTGATCCCGTTCGAGCTGTTCATAGGCCCCCTCCTCGGCGCTCGCCATGTCGGGCATCGGCTTGGAGAGCAGCTTCAGCCCGAGGATGCGACGGCGCAGCGCGGAGCGGGACAGATTCACGACCGTCTGCCGTAGGTAGGCGAGGGTCTTCTCAGGGTCCCGCACACGCTTGCGCGCCGAGTGCACGCGGATGAACGCCTCCTGGACGACGTCCTCGCACGAGGCGGTGTCATCCAGCAGCAGCGCCGCGAGCCCGAGGAGGGACTTGTAGTGGGCGCGATAGGTCTCGGTCAGGTGGTCGACTGTGGTGCCCGCTGCCATCGCGTCGTCAGTATCCCCACGCTGTCCGGGCAAGCGTGCGGGCCGAGCGGCAGGCCAGGGCGCGATCACAGGCATGCCTCCGGCGCTGGCGCCGGGGCCGCCAGGGGCCGTTGCGATTCCGAGTACCTCTGCCACACCTGTTTGACACGTTTCCCCCCGTCAGGGTTGTACGCGAAAGGCAGTGTGCCGGGAAACACTTCATATGCCCTCATACGTACCAGCTTTCGGCTACCTCAGCGCCCCGTTCACCAGGCCCGGGTCTGGGCCGCGCCCCCCACAGCGCGCGAAGCCTGATGGCGAACCAAAGACGCTCCCCGTCAGCCTGCCGGTTGCAGGGACGGGGAGCGAAATTGTCCGTCAGCGAACACCACTATGGCCAGAGGCCGAAGCACGCCGGGCGCGCATTGCGCCCCGAAGGGGCGCGGGGCCGTGACATATGCGGCTCCGCCGCGTGGGCGCGCCCAGCCTGGGGGTACCTCCCTGCTCGAGGAGCTTGGGGGAGCACCCGCAGCCGAAAACGCGCCCCACGGGGCAACTACCGCCCCGTCCCCCCATAAACAACCGCCTCGTCCGTCTCGCTGTCCAGGCCGAAGGCCGTATGCACCGCGCGGACGGCGTCGTTGACGGCCTCCTCGCGCGTCACGACCGAGATCCGGATCTCGGAGGTGGAGATCAGCTCGATGTTGACCCCCGCGTTGGACAGCGCCTCGAAGAACGACGCGGTGACCCCGGGGTTCGTCTTCATCCCGGCGCCGACCAGCGAGATCTTGGCGATCTGGTCGTCGTAGCGCAGCGAGTCGTAGCCGATCGCGCCCTGCGACTTCTCCAGCGCGCCGATGGCCTTCTTGCCCTCGGACTTGGGCAGCGTGAAGGAGATGTCGGTCAGCCCCGTGGAGGCGGCGGACACGTTCTGGACGACCATGTCGATGTTGACCTCGGAATCCGCGATCACGCGGAAGATCGCCGCGGCTTCACCCGGCTTGTCCGGCACTCCGACGACCGTGACCTTCGCCTCGGAGGTGTCGTGCGCGACACCCGAGATGATCGCCTGCTCCATCGACTCTTCCCCTTGCCCGTCCGGCTGCTCGTTGCTGACCCACGTGCCCTTCAGGCCGGAGAAGGAAGACCGCACGTGGATAGGGATGTTGTAGCGGCGCGCGTACTCCACGCACCGGTGCAGCAGCACCTTGGAGCCGGAGCTGGCCAGCTCCAGCATGTCCTCGAAGGAGATCCTGTCGATCTTCTTCGCCTTCTTCACGACCCGGGGGTCGGCGGTGAAGACGCCGTCGACGTCCGTGTAGATCTCACAGACCTCGGCGTCCAGCGCCGCCGCCAGCGCGACGGCCGTGGTGTCCGAACCGCCCCGGCCCAGCGTCGTGATGTCCTTGCTGTCCTGGGAGACGCCCTGGAACCCGGCGACGATGGCGATGTTGCCCTCGTCCACCGAGCTCTTGATGCGGCCCGGGGTGACATCGATGATCCGCGCCTTGTTGTGCGCGGAGTCGGTGATCAGTCCGGCCTGGCTGCCGGTGAACGACTGCGCCTCGTGTCCGAGGGATTTGATCGCCATCGCCAGCAGGGCCATGGAGATCCGCTCTCCGGCGGTCAGCAGCATGTCGAACTCGCGCCCGGAGGCGACCGGAGACACCTCTGAGGCAAGATCGATCAGCTCGTCCGTCGTGTCACCCATCGCCGAAACCACTACGACAACCTGCTTGCCGTTCTTCTTGGCTTCGACGATTCGCTTGGCAACGCGCTTGATGCCCTCGGCATCGGCAACGGAGGAGCCGCCGTACTTCTGCACGACAAGGCCCACGTGTGCTCGCTCCTCGAAATCATCCTGCGGGACCCCTGCGCTCCGCGCGACGCTGCCCGGAAGGGCGGGATCCACTGATCGGCTCAGTGTAACGATCGGGCGGGTCCCGCACCCGCCCAGCGAACCCCTGCCCGCCGCGCCGCCCGCCACACGGAAACGTGACCGTGCTCACCTTGTGACCACCCCCACCACCACCCCCACGACCGCCCCGGGGACGCCCGCACGCCGTGGGCTCCGGCGCGCGCTCCAGGGCTGCCGAAAAAACGCGAGGGGCCCCGACGGCCCAGGGACACCGGGCGCCCCGCACCGTACGGTGCCGCTACCCGCCCGCACAGCCCGAGGAGACCGCCGTGGCCATCGACTACGTGAAGCGCCCAGCCCCCGCCGGCACCGCAACCGACGGCAGTGCCGGCCCCGCCGTCAGCCTGGAGCAGCTCACCACGCGCGCCCCCGGGCTCGTGAACCTCTACAAGACGGCGAAGATCTCCCTGGAAAAGGCCGGCCTGACCGGCCGCCGGGCCGCCGTCTACCTCGTCCTCGACCGGTCGGGCAGCATGCGCCCGTACTACACGGACGGCACGGCCCAGCACCTCGCCGAGCAGGCCCTCGGGCTCAGCGCGCACCTGGACGACGACGGGACGGTGCCCGTGGTCTTCTTCTCGACCGAGGTGGACGGCGTCGCCGAGATCGGGGTCGACGCCTACGAGAACCGGATCGACACGCTCCACGAGAGCCTCGGGCACATGGGCCGCACGAACTACCACCTGGCCATGCAGGCGGTCATCGACCACTACACGGCATCGGGCGCGACGGACCCCGCCCTGGTGATCTTCCAGACGGACGGCGGCCCGACCTCCCGTACGGCGGCCGAGCATGTGCTGTGCACGGCGGCCCGGCTGCCGATCTTCTGGCAGTTCGTGGGCTTCGGCGACACGGACAGCAAGCAGTTCGACTTCCTCCGCAAGCTCGACGAGCTTCCGGTCCCCGCCAAGCGCGTCGTCGACAACGCGGGCTTCTTCCCCGCGGGCCCCGCCCCCATGGAACTGTCCGACGACGCGCTCTACCGAAGCCTGATGACGGAGTTCCCCTCCTGGCTGGTGGCGGCCAGGGAGGCGGGGGTGCTCGGTGGGCGTAGTCCTTCAGCTTCTCCGTCTCCGGCGTGACCCCTACCGGGTCGGGCAACTCCGGCCGGCGCCGCACAGGTCCGCCACATTTTCAACCGGCTGCCGAACATCCGCCTCGCCCGCTCACATCATCTGGATGACGTGCTTGCCGCGGACGCCGCCGGCCTGAGAGACATGCCTGCTCAGCCATCTCACAAACCGTCCGGGGACGTCGGCGACGCGCCCCGCGACACGGCCCCGGCGGGCCTGCGCGCCGATGCCCGGCGCAACCGGGAACGCATCCTCGAAGCCGCGCCGTATTCATGGCCCAGTTCCCCGATGCCCTCGATTACGCCCACGAACGTGCCTGCGCCGAAGACGGCCTGGCGCGGCTGGTCCAGCGTGCCCGCGAGGCCGGACAGCTGCGCGAGGACTTCGACGCCGCCGACATCACCCTCCTGCTCCTGGCCAACAGCGGCCTCGCCGGACAACCGCGGGAAACCGCCCTCGCCGCCTCCCGTCGCCTGCTCGCCTACCTCTTCCAGGCTTTCCAGCCACAGCACACCGGCCCTCTCCCGCCTCCCGCGGCGATGGGACTGCGGGAAATCCACCAGCCACCGGGTCGCCTGTGAGACCTGTGAGACCTGTGAGACGAGCACGCGACGAGTCGAATGGGAGCGCCCCCCGCACGTGCCCGGGGCCGCTCACAGATGGCCGGTGAACACTTCGGCGACCGGCGAAACGGGCGCGCGCGAGAATCGGGGCATGGACACCGAACGGGATGTCGCCCCCGCGCTGGCGGCGATGGCCGGGCTGCTCGCGGACGGGACGCGGGCCACGTTCTGTCTGGCGCTGCTGGACGGGCGGGCCTGGACGGCGACCGAGCTGGCACGGCACGCGGGCGTCGCGCCGTCGACGGCGACGGCGCACCTGAACGCGCTCGTCGGGGGCGGGCTGCTCACCGAGGTACGGCAGGGCCGGCACCGCTATGTGCGGCTGGCCGGGCCGCGGATCGCCTCGCTGGTGGAGAACCTGGCGTCACTCGCGCCCGAACGCCCCGTACGGCCGCCCCGTACGCTCTCGGCCGACGGGCGGCGCCGCGCGCTCGCGTGGGCCCGCACCTGCTACGACCATCTCGCGGGCACCGTGGGCGTCGCCGTCACCGACGCGATGACCGCGCGCGGGCTGCTCGACTGGGAGCAGGGGCTGCGGCTCACGCCGGAGGGCGCCGACTGGGCCGCGAGGCTGGGGATCACCGTGCCTCCCGGCACCCGGCGCCCTTCCGTACGCTCCTGCCTCGACTGGACCGAGCGGCGGCCCCACCTGGCGGGCGCCGTGGGCGCCGCGCTGTGCGGGCACGCGCTGGAGCGGGCGTGGCTGACACCCACCGGCACCACCAGGGCTCTCGCCCTGACTCCCGAGGGGCACAGAGCCTTCCAGGACCACTTGGGGCTCCAGCTGGAGCCGGGCCCCTGAGCGGTATCCCCGTCAGGTGAGCCCGGTATCCCCGTCAGGCGTTGTTGAGGCCCAGCGGGGCGGCGATCTCGGCGGCCATCACCGCGCCCGCCTCGCTCTCCAGCTCACCGTCCTCGGTGGCGTTGCTGTCGGTGTCCAGCCCGTCCAGCTCGTCCAGGGGCGTGTCCAGGCGGACGTGGGCCACCAGGGACTGGAGGGCGCGCAGCGCGGCGGAGGCGGTCGGGCCCCAGTTGGAGAGGTAGGAGAACTGCCACCACCACAGGGCCTCGCTCACCCGCCCTGCGCGGTAGTGGGCCATGCCGTGCCGCAGGTCGGTGACGACGTCGGAGATGTCGTCGGAGATCCGGCAGGCGACCGGCGCCGAGCGCGGCACGTACGGGTCGAAGACCTCGGAGTAGACGTCGACCGGGTCCAGCAGCGCGGCGAGACGCTCGCGCAAATCGTCCACGTCCGGCTCGGGACCGACGTCCGGCTCGTAGCGCTCGTCGGGAACGATGTCCTCGTGCGCGCCCAGCCGCCCGCCCGCGAGGAGGATCTGCGAAACCTCCAGCAGGAGGTAGGGCACGGCGCTGTCGGGGTCGTCGCCCTTGGCGACCTCGGCGACCGAGACGATGAAGCTCTCGACCTGGTCGCTGATCTGGACGGCGAAATCGTCGGGATCGTTCTTGATGGCGTTCAGCGTCGCATCGGACATCGGGCAACCTTCTCCCCTTGAGGGCCCCGCGGCGTCGAACGCTGGCGCGTCCGCGCTTCGTCATGGGCGTCGTGCGTGTGGGCGTCCGTGTGGTGGCTCCCCCGCCGCGCGGCACACATCCAGGCGTTACGGATGCGGGCCTGACGCATCCGGGCGTCCGGCATCCGGGCATCCGGAATCCTCGCGTCACACATCCAGGAGCCGCCTTCCTTCGAAGGCCCGCCCCAGGGTGACCTCGTCCGCGTACTCCAGGTCCCCTCCGACGGGCAGCCCGCTGGCCAGCCGCGTCACCTTCAGCCCCAGCGCGGACACCATCCGCGCGAGGTAGGTGGCCGTCGCCTCGCCCTCCAGGTTGGGGTCCGTCGCGAGGATCAGCTCGGTGACCGTGCCGTCGGCCAGACGAGTCAGGAGCTCTCTTATCCGCAGGTCGTCGGGGCCGACGCCCTCGATGGGGCTGATCGCCCCGCCGAGCACGTGGTAACAGCCCCGGAACTCACGGGTCCGCTCGATCGCGACGACGTCCTTCGGCTCCTCGACCACACAGATGACGGCCGGGTCGCGACGGGGGTCGAGGCAGACCCTGCACCGCTCCTCCTGCGCGACATTGCCGCACACCGCGCAGAACCTGACCTTCTCCTTGACCTCGGTCAGCGCGTGTGCGAGACGGCGCACATCGGCCGGCTCGGCCTGGAGGATGTGAAAAGCGATCCGCTGCGCGCTCTTGGGACCGACGCCGGGCAGCCTGCCCAGTTCGTCGATGAGGTCCTGGACCACGCCTTCGTACACGGATGCACTCCTGCTCTTTCTGGGATTGTGCTCTCCGTACGTTAGTTGCCCGTACGGGACCCCGGTAGCCACCTGCAAGAAGCACGGCGACCGGAACGACCTGGGCGACCTGAACGGCCGGGGCGGGCGAGGCAGGCCCGCGCTGTCAGAACCCGCGCCGGCGGGCGAGGCGGGCCCCCGCTGTCAGAAGGGGAGCCCCGGCATACCGCCGCCACCCAGGCCCTGGGCGAGCGGGCCGAGCTTCTGCTGCTGGAGCTCCTGCGCCGCGTTGTTCGCGTCACGGACGGCCGCCAGCACCAGGTCGGCGAGCGTCTCGGTGTCCTCCGGGTCCACGGCCTTCGGGTCGATGACCAGACCCTGAAGCTCGCCCCCGCCGGTCACGGTCGCCTTCACCAGGCCACCGCCCGCGGAGCCCTCGACGGGCGTCTCGGCAAGCTCCTGCTGCGCCACGGCCAAGTCCTGCTGCATCTTCTGTGCCTGTTGCAGCAGCTGCTGCATATCGGGCTGTCCACCACCGGGAATCACGGCATCGCTCCTGGCTCTTTCGACGACTTTGCAGAGCTACGAGCCTACGTGCTCTCCACCCACCCCAGGGCCCGGCCCCCGAGACTCCTCACGGCTTGCCGACACGGGCCACACGGGTCGCCGAGGCGGGTGCCACACGGGTCGCCGAGACGGGCAGGCCGCACCGGCACGCCGCCACCGGGCGGCCGACAGACCCGGGGGCGGGGGCGGGTCACTCGTGCTGGAACTCCTCTATGACCGTCGCGCCCAGCTCGCGGACGATGAGGTCGTGGCCCGAGAGCGCCGACTCGTCGAGGTCGGGGTCGTCCTCGGCGGGCATGTCGTCCTCCAGCCCGATGCCGGGCGGCGCGGAGCGGGGCACTGCCCCTGCTCCGGGGGCCGCCTCGGGCGGCGGCGGGGCGGACGCCGGGCCGGGAGCCGCCGATGGCGCGGAGGCGGACGCCGGGGCCGGGGCCGACGGTCCCGCGTGGGCGGACTGCGCTCCGCCCGCCGGGGAAGGTCTCTGCGCGCTGTCACCCCCGGGCGCCCCCGGGGCCGGGACGGCTGGCGCGGCCGAGGGAGCCGCCCACTGCTGCGGCGGCTGCGCCGCCGGCGCGGGAGCCGTCATCGTCGCGCGCACTCCGGCACCGGCACCCGTCGCCGTCCCGAATCCGCCCCCGGTGCTCCCGGGCCCGCTAGGGCCCGCCGCACCACCGCCCCCCGAACCGCTTCCCGACCCGCCTCCCGAGGGGTCGACGATTGCCTCGACCTGCCACTGGACGCCCAACGAGTCGCTGAGCGCCTGGCGCAGCACCTCGTCGCTGCCGCCGTTGGCGAAGCTGTCGCGCGCGCCCGCGTTCGGAAACCCGACCTGGAGCGTCTTGCCGTCGAACCCGACGACCTGCGCGTTCTGGCTGAGCAGGATCCAGGTGAAGCGGCGCCGGTTCTTGACCGCCTCCAGAATCTGCGGCCACATCTGCCGGATCTGCGCCGGGTCACCCCCGGCACCGGCCCCGCCGGAAGCGACGGGAGCCGCGGGCGCGGCGGGGGCGGGAGCGGCGGGCACGGAGGGGGCGGGGGACGCGGCGGGGGCGGACGAGGCAGCGGAGGCGCCCGGCCAGGCCCCCGGCCGACGCCCTTCCCCGGACTCCCCGGCCCCGCCACCCGCACCGCCGCTACCGGGCGCGGCGGCCCCCGGCCAGGCACCGGGCCGCCGCTCGGGCGCCGGCTCGGACGGGGGCGCGGGCTCGGGTTCGGCGGGTGCGGGTTCGGCGGGTGCGGGAGCAGGGACGTCAGCCGACGGGGCGGGTGCGGCGGCCGGCGGCACGGACGCACCGCCATCAACGGCGCCAGGGGCGGAGGAGGCAGCCACAGGGGTGGAGGCAGGAGCAGGAGCAGGAGCAGGAGCCACCCCGGGCCCCCCACCAACACCAGCCCCAGTCCCAGCCCCAAATCCACCACCGGCACCGGCACCGGTCCCGCCGCTGCCCCCGGCGCCCAACGCCACGCCCCGCTCCAGCCGGTCCAGCCGCGCCTGTACCGACCGTTCGTCCCCATAGGTGGCGGGCAGCAGCACGCGCGCGCAGATCAGCTCGAGCTGCAACCGCGGCGAGGTCGCGCCGCGCATCTCCGTCAGCCCGGTGTTGACCAGATCGGCGGCGCGGCTCAGCTCGGCGGCGCCGAACACCGCGGCCTGGGCACGCATCCGCTCCAGGACGTCGCCGGGAGCGTCGATCATCGTCTTCTCCACGGCATCCGGCACGGCCGCCAGAATGACCAGGTCCCGCAGCCGCTCCAGCAGGTCGGCGACGAAGCGGCGCGGGTCGTGCCCGCCCTCGATGACCCGGTCGACGATCTCGAAGGTGCGGGCGCCGTCCCCGGCCGCGAAGGCGTCGACGACGTCGTCCAGCAGCGCGCTGTCCGTGTAGCCGAGCAGCGCGGTGGCCATGGCGTACGTCACACCGTCCTCGCCGGCACCGGCGAGCAACTGGTCCATCACCGACATCGAGTCCCGAACGGACCCGGCCCCGGCCCGTACGGCCAGCGGCAGCACCGTCTCCTCGACGGGGATGGCCTCGCGCTCACACACCTCGGCGAGGTGGTCACGCAACGTCCCGGGAGGCACGAGCCGGAACGGGTAGTGATGGGTGCGCGACCGGATGGTCCCGATGACCTTCTCGGGCTCCGTCGTCGCGAAGATGAACTTCAGATGCTCCGGCGGCTCTTCGACGACCTTCAGCAGCGCGTTGAACCCCGCGGGGGTCACCATGTGCGCCTCGTCGACGATGTAGATCTTGTAGCGGCTGGAGGCGGGCCCGAAGAACGCCTTCTCGCGCAGCTCGCGGGCGTCGTCCACACCACCGTGCGAGGCGGCGTCGATCTCGATCACATCGAGCGACCCGGGCCCGTTCCGCGCCAGGTCGCGGCAGGACTGGCACTCACCGCAGGGGGCCGGGGTCGGCCCCTGCTCGCAGTTGAGACAGCGGGCCAGGATGCGCGCGCTGGTCGTCTTCCCACAGCCGCGCGGGCCGCTGAAGAGATACGCGTGGTTGACACGGTTGTTGCGCAGCGCCTGCTGCAAGGGGTCGGTCACATGCTCTTGCCCGATGACCTCGGCGAAGGTCTCGGGGCGATAGCGGCGGTACAGGGCGAGGGACGACACACCCCCGACGATATAGGCGCCCACCGACATGTGGGCCCAAGTGGCCCCGCTCACACAAACGCCCCAGGGAACGCGAACGCCCCCCACGCACCCGCCAGAGCCAACCTACCCTTGCTGCCTTCCGGCCCTGGGGGAGTTCAGTCAGATAGCGCCACGTGAGGGGCTGCGCCAACAGTACCCGATCCCGACCACCGGATACGAGTTCGCGAGCACTCCTCGGAGTCTTGTACAGTTTGCGGCGGAGGATTCGCCTAGTGGCCTAGGGCGCACGCTTGGAAAGCGTGTTGGGGGCAACCCCTCACGAGTTCGAATCTCGTATCCTCCGCCCAGCCTCACCGGGCTGAACGTAGGGCCCCACCGGTTCGCCGGTGGGGCCCTACGTCGTTCTTGGTTGCAGTTGGCGCCGGGTCCTGCGGGCCGTCGTCCCAGTAGGCATCGGCGAAGCGGCCTGCACCGGCCGGGAGAAGACGGTCCGGTCGATCCGTGTCGGTGGCCTCTGTCGTGCCTGATGAGGCATTCCACCGGTCACCGGCACGCAGAGAGCGGGGCCGGATCGGGCACCGACCGGGCACGACGGACCTCCGCCGGATTCCGGTCCGGCAGCGCCTTCTATCCTCGCCGGGTGAGAACCACCAGTCGCACCCGCCAGCTCGGGAACACGCTGCGCAACCGGGCGCTCCTGCCTCCCGGCGACGGGGGCACAACGCAGAGCCTCACGGCGCGGCCCGTACCGCGCGCGCCCCTCCTGCCGGCGCGCGCTGCGGACCTGGTGCTGACGGTCGTCGCGTTGCTGCTCGCGGTGTTGGGCAGCTTCCAGAATCCCTACCTGGGACCGGCCGCTCCCTGGGCGAACCTGCTGATCGCCGGGGTGAGCGCGCTGCCGCTGCTCGTGCGGCGCCGGGCCCCCGAGCTGGTACTCGCCGTCGCACTGGTCGCCAAGGTCCTCCAGGTCTCGCCTTTCGCCACGCCCCTCGCCTACTACGCGGAGGGCGCCTACCGCGGCCCGCACAGCCGTCGGACCGTCTGGGCCTCGGCCGGTATCGGGCTCGTGGTCCTCGCGCCCTGGGACGCGGCAGCATGGTCCAGCCTCCGGACAGTGGTGACCTGGTTCACGGTCAACTTCGTCTTCTCCTGCCTGTTGCCACTGCTGCTGGGGCTTTACGTGGGCCAACGGCGCGCCGTCGTCGCCGGTCTCGTCGAACGCGCTGAGCACGCCGAGCGGGAACAGCGGCTCGTCGCCGAGGCCGCGCGGGAAGAGGAGCGCCGGCGCATCGCGGGAGAGATGCACGACGTGGTCTCCCACCAGGTGAGTCTGATCGTCGTACACGCCAACGCGCTCGGCGCCGTCGCGCACGACCCGCAGACGACGGGCGAGGCCGCACAGATCATCCAGACGGCCGGTCGGCGCGCACTGACCGAACTCCGCGAGATGCTGGGGCTGCTCAGGAACGGCCCGGCCGATGGCCCGGCCGCCGGGGCCGGGGAGCCACCGGCACCCGCGGGAGGCGATGCTGCCAAGGACGGGTCGGAGGCCGCGGCGCACGATCCTGCCGCGTCGGCCGAGCGGCGGCCGGCGCCCGGCGCTGCCGTCGACCGGATCACCGAGCTGGCCGACAGCTCGCGGACCGCCGGGCTGCCCGTCACCGTGCTCGTCGAGGGCACGCCGCAGCCGCTGGCAAAGCCGGTCGAGCGTGCCGCACACCGGGTCGTGCAGGAGGCACTGACCAACGTGCACAAACACGCCCCGGGCGCCACGACGCAGATTCACCTCGCATTCGGCCCGCGAACCGTGCGGGTACGGATCGTCAACGGCCCTCCGGAGAGGTCCGCCGAGACGACTGCCGACGGTGCGCCTCTGCTGCCCAGCGGGGGGCACGGGCTGATCGGCCTGACGGAGCGGGTCCGCCTGGCCGGAGGCACCATCGAGTCCGGGCCCACCGGTGACGGCGGCTTCGGTATCGAGGTCGCGCTGCCCGTGTCGGTGGCCGGAGCGCCCGCAACCGGAGCGTGACTCTGCCGGGGCCCATGGCGCCCGGCAGAGCACCCGCCTCTGCGAGCCGCCCTACGCCGTGTTCGACGGACCGCGGCACTCGGTGATCATGCCGACTGCCGTTCGTCGACGTCGTCGACGTCGTCGGCGAGTGAGGCGTTCAGGTCAGTCCGGCGTCGTGGGTGATGAGCGCCACCTGGGTGCGGTTGGCGGCGTCGAGCTTGGTCATGATCCGGGTGAGATGGACCTTGACCGTGGACTGGCTCACGAACAGGTCGGTGGCGATCTCGGAGTTGCTGTGGCCCTGGGCGACTGCCATGGCGACCTCGCGCTCGCGGGCGGTCAGCTCCGCCATCCGCGATCGCGCTTGCGCACCCGCCGCGCCGGTGGCGAAGGCGGCCAGCAGCTTGGTGGTGATGCGCGGTGAGAGCATCGCCTCGCCGCGCGCGAGGACCCGTACCGCGTCGGTCAGCTCGCGCGACGAGGTGTCTTTGAGCAGGAACCCCGCCGCGCCGTGCTGGAGTGCCGCGTAGACGTATTCGTCAACGTCGAAGGTGGTGAGCACCGCGACGGCGGGAGGGTCGGGCAGCGCGGCGAGCTGCTGGGCGACCTCCAGGCCGTCGACGCGGGGCATCTGGATGTCGGTCAGCACCACGTCCGGGCAGTGCTCGGCCACCAGGTCCATTGCCACGGAGCCGTCATCGCCTTCGGCGACCACCTCGATGTCCGGCTCGGCGTTGAGGATCATCCGGATGCCCCTGCGCACCAACTCCTCATCGTCGAGCAGGACCACCTTGACGGTCACTCACGCCACCGACCTCGTCCGTCTACGGGCAACATCACCTGCACAGTATCCGCCGTCCCGGTACGCCCAACGCACAGTGATCGGCCCGTCAGCATCACGCGTTCCCGCATCCCCGTCGGGCCGTAACCGGATCCGGGACGGCCTCGGCGGAGGCGTCGTCGCCGAGTTCCCCGTCGCTCCGTCACCTCACGGTCGTCCCGCAGTACGTGATCCAGTCTCCGTGCCGTACGACTTTCGGGCAGTCCGCCCGAGCGGAAAGGACGATGTGCCGAGGGTGCCGACCAGGACAGGATCGACGGCGTCGGGTCCTGCCGGGCCTGATGCGGATGTTCGCATCCAGGAGTTCGCGAGGACAGAGGAGAGCGCCGGCGAGCTGATCACGCAGGGGGTGCGCCTTCGGCGCGGCCTGCCCGTACAGCCAGGACCGAGCGGTCTGTGCGGCGGACGGGATCGCGGGGCCTCCCCAAGCCGGTCCCGTTCCGGCCCCGTTCTGAGCTCTGCGCGTGACCGAATCGTGGGACGAGACGCAGGAGGACAGATGATCAAGCGCGGCAAGGCGGCACTGTGCGCGGTGGCCGGGGTGATCGCGGTCGCGCTCACCATGGCAGTGACACCGTCCGCATCGGCGATCATCGGGGGACACAAAGCCACCTCGGAGTACCCGTTCATGGCGAGCGTGCAGAAGGACGGCAAGCACTACTGCGGAGCTTCCCTGATCAAACGGGACTGGGTCGTGACCGCCGGGCACTGCACGGTGAACGTCAAGCCCAAGCAGCTTTCCGTGCGGGTCGGCGACCACGATCGTACGAAGGGCGCCGAAGCGAAGGTCACCAAGGTCATCGCGCACCCGGACTTCTCCTACGAGCCGTTCCGCAACGACGTGGCCGTCATGAAACTGGACCACCCCGTGGACGCGAAGCCCATCAAGCTGGCCACTGAATCCGCACCGGCGGGTACCGGCACTCGGATCCTCGGCTGGGGAATGACCTGCGAGGACGGCAGCGATTGCCCGAACCCGCCGATCCAGTTGCAGGAACTGGACACCAACATCGTCCCCGACGGACGGTGCAGCGAGAACTACAACGCGGACGACGAGCTGTGCACCGACAGCCCCACCAAGAACGCGCAAGCGTGCATCCTCGACTCCGGCGGGCCGCAGATCAAGGGCCGTCCCGGGAAGTGGGAACTGATCGGGGCGACCAGCCGCGACGGCGACGCCGATCCGAAGTGTGCCACCGGCCCCGGCATCTACACCGACCTGACCGCCCACCGCGACTGGATCGAGCGGGCCACTGCGAAGTGACCCGGGGGGCCCGGTCCATGGCGATCAGTGCAAGGCCCAGCGACCGCTCTCCCGCCATGGAGCGCTTCCTTGAACACCAGGGCTTCACCCCGGCTCGCCGGCGCTTCTGACGGACTCGGAGTGGTTGCAGTTCTGGTTGCGTTCACCCCCGTCCAGCCCTGTCCGCAGCGCCTCCGCATCACTGCTCGACCGCAGGTCAGGATGCACCAGCACCCCGCCGTACCTTCGGACGAAGACTTGGAAAGCGTGTTGGGGGCAACCCCTCACGAGTTCGAATCTCGTATCCTCCGCCCAGCCTCACCGGGCTGAACGCCGGCCGAGCATGCTCATCACGGCCACGTAAGCGAGTCGGCGCTCAGAAGCTTGGAACAAGGTGACGAACACCCCCGAGCAGAGCTGCCACGACGACCGTCGCGGCGTGCCCGTCGCGGGCTCGGCAGGCAGTTCCCCAGCGGACGACCAGCCCCCTTCGGCCGCCATGACGGCGAACCGTTCCGCGCAGTCGTACTCCTTCAGGACCAGTCGGCGGGAACGATGCAGCGCCATGATTGCTCCTCGTTCGCACCCTCGGTGGGAAACAGAAGTGATCGCGAACGTTCAAGACTAATGCGGAACGAACCCCACGGCGATCTACGGGGGAGTACTGAGCAGTGGTGGACGGAGTCGAGCAGACTGTCGACGTGGATTCAGGCATCGCAGCGATCTTGGGGGCAGCCGTAGGGGCGTTGGGCACCGGCGGTGCGGCTTTCGTCACGGGCCTGTGGACAGCCAGGGCCACGCAGCGCCAGTTGGAGGCTCAGGACGCGCAGGCGAAACGTCAGCTACGGGTCGAGCACATCCGGGAGCGCCGCGAGCCGCGCAGTAAGGCGTACGCGGACTTCGTCGCACAGGCACGTGCCGTCGAGAGGGCGACGGGGAGGTACCGGGATTCACACACCCTCGACATGGATGGTTTCCACCAAGAGGTCGACAAGCTCGACTACTTGGGCGTGCATGTATCGCTGGAGGGCCCGCAACTCCTGATCCCTTCCTCGCAAGAGGTAGTCCGATGTGCGCATCGGTTCATCAAGCCGCTTCGCCATGCGATCGCGATGCACCAGCAGTTCGGCGACCCGTCAGACGAGCACGCCCAAGCGGCGTCAGCCCTCGCAGACGTCGGCTTCGAGTTCATCGCCAAGATGAAAGACTTCACGGAAGCCGCCCGCCTCGTACTCGACGAGGAAGGGGCTGACCCGACGATGCCCCCTGTCGGGCGCGAACGACCTCAGCAGCCGTCCCGCCCTTGGCTTGGGTCGATCAAGAGCCGGAAGTCGGCGCCAGTTGGCAATCAGCGCTGACATCAACGACTGCGGACGACAGCAGTGCGGCAGGGATGTGGTGCTAGATCATCCGCCGCCCGGGCTCGGCACAGGTTGTGATGGCCCGGTTCGTGATCGAACTCCTGGCCGGTGTCTGTCCGCATGAGTTCCGAGTTGCCCACCATCCACCTCCGCTGTCTCCGGGTTGCTTGGCTGAGCTGGATGGCCGGTGCGGCGAGCCATCGCGCGCCTGATCGTTCGGCCCCCCGCCGTCGTGGCGGGCTGTCTTTGGCTGAGGTTCCAGCGCAGCGCTGCGGTACAGCAGCGCGCCCACGGTGCGCACCGGGTTGCCCAGCTCGGCGTAGGCACGGCCGGAGTACCGGCAGACCGGCTCAGCGGGCGAAGCGGCGGGCGATGTGCAGCGCGCCGAAGTCGACGGTGGCGCCTGCGAGACGGGCGCGGATGAGGACGCCGACGGTCCGGACGGTGATCATGGCCAGGACCATGAGGACGAACGCGGTGCCGTAGGTGGCGGCCGGGACCCGGTGCTCGATCGAGAACGTCGCCAGGGCGTGGGTGAACCAGTGGGTCGAGCCGTAGGCGAAGGCCATGCGCAGGGCCATCGCGACCGTCCACAGCGCGGCGTAGGGCCAGCCTGCGACGGTGACCAGGCGGGAGTCGGCCGGGTCGCGGCGGACCTGGATCAGGGCGATCGAGGCCAGACCGAACAGCAGGCCGACCGCGAGCCCGGCCGCCTCGATCAGGTGGGCCGTGCTCCCGGAGGGGATTTCCTTGAGGTACTTGAAGCCGACGCCCGCGACGATCGCGACGGGCAGTAGCAGCCGCCTGGCGTCCGGGCGTCGTGTGCCGAGCTGGGTGGCGAGGATCGCGATGAACACGCCGGTGTAGAGCAGGTAGTCGCTGAGGCTCATGGTGTTCTCCAGTGGTTCGTCGGGCTTGCCGCCCATCTACATCTCTAAAGATGCATCTCAACAGATTCATCTGTCAAGATGCATCTTCTAAGATGCATACCGAGAGATGTATCTTGGAGGGATGGAGATGAGCGACCTGTATCAACTCGGCCGCCGCCTGGCCGAGATCGCCCTTGAGGACATGGGCGCCGACGCACTCGATATAGCCCCCGGCGAGTTCCTGGTCCTCCAAGACCTCTTCCTGCACGGCCGCAGCGCCGTGGGGGACATCGCCAAGCGCACCGGCCTGGCCCAGAGCCGCGTCTCCACGAGCGTGCGGAACCTGGCCGGCCGTAGCTGGGTCGCCACCGCGGCCGACCCAGCCGACGGCCGCAAAACCCTGGTCGACCTCACCGAGGCCATCCGCACCGCCAGCGAACAGCGCCGCGCCGGACGCGCCGACAAGGCCCTGGACAACGCCCTGGCCAAGGTGGACGACAAAGAGCGAGGCACCCTCATCGCGGCACTCGCCCGCCTGCACCAACTCCTCGTCGCAGACCACGCACCGCGCCGGTTCCCTGACACAGCCACACCCCGGACCGGCCGGTAGCCCGGGGCCCCGGGGGCGAACGGTCGGGTGCCGGGCGTCAGCTCGGCGGGGGCGTTCCGCGCTTGCGGTGCCGCGCCCGCCTCAACGCGCTCATGACACGGGGGACTTCTTCGTGCAGCAGACGGCCGAGCAGGGCGCCGCCGAAGACGACGACCCCCACACCCACAAGCCAGGACTGGAGGACGAGGACCGTTCCGATAGAGCCGTAGGAAACGGCACTCGACGCGATCAGCGGCGAGAAGACCAGCCGGGAGAAGACTCTGAGGCCGAGGAGCCCGATCACGGTCACCACCGCGCCGATCAGCAGGGCACCCCAGCGGACGCGTCCGCTGAGCAGGAAGCGCTGCGACCACCAGAAGAACAGAACCGCGCTCAGCGACGCGGCAGTCGTGTCGATCGAGGAGCCCCGCCACAGTCCGGTGGTGGCGGACACGAAGAGGTATCCGACGAGGCCTCCGAGCCAGACGGCATGCCGCCATCTCGCGTGCCAGTGGGCGGGAGGCAGGGACCACACCTTCTCGTAGCCGGTCTGCACCACCGTGCCGAAGGGCAGGCCGAACAGGGCGAGGGTGGCGATCCCGAAGGCGGTCGTGGTGCGCAGGACCTGATCGGGCCGCGCGAACAGCTCCTCGACCTGCATTCCTGAAGTACTCGACAGGCCGAGCGCCTCCCCCAGCCACTGCGCGAGCCCCCGGCCGCGTTCCTGATCGGCCGAGGAGATCACGAGCAGCAGTGGCACCAGTGTGAGGAACCCGAGCGCGGCGAAGCCCAGGGAGCGCGAACCCAGCTCAAGGTCGCTGGCGCTCCTCCACCCGCGGCGGACGAGGGAGTGGAGAAATGTGCGGCACAGTCGGCTCGCCACGGAGGAGCGGGCGTTCGGATTTTTCTTCGGCATGTACGTGGGCCGTCGCGCCGGTCCTTTCCTCTCGGTCTCAGCGGGCGCCCGGAGTGAGGCTGTGCCCGTCGGCGGGATCGGGGGAGTCGGCGGAATTGGCGGAGCCGGCGGGATCGGCGGAGAAGTTCGCCGCCGCCGCGGCGAGGCGCAGCGTCTCCAGCGTCTCGATCTGCCCGAGGGCCCGGTCCAGCAGCGCCCTGACCCGCTCTTCGTCCAGCCCGCCCTCCCGCTGGGCCACCATGAGCAGGGTGCGCCAGCCGAGGGCCTTCCCCTCCACGCCCACGCGCATGGCCTCCAGCTCGATGAGGGTGCTCAGTCCGGAGCGCCGGTACAGCGCTCCGTTCGGCTTCAGGCGCCCCAGCCTCTCGGCCGCCCACCCGCCGTAGATCTTGTACCGGCGAGCGGGCACCCCGAGTTCGTCCATGATCGCCAGCAGAGCCCGCCGGTCCTCCGTGACCTGCGCGGCGAGGCGCTCCAGGTCGGCGCCGGGTGCCGCATCCCGTTGCCGGCGGGCGATCCGACGCGCGAGACCGACGCCGAAGGTGGCTCCGGCGAGATGGTCGTTGAGGTAGATCGCGAGTTTGTCGGCATGCATCGTGCGTCCTTCCCGGCCGCTTCCGCACTCTCCACGAGGCCGCAGCCGCCGCGTACCGGGGTCGGCAGCCGTCGGCTTCCTCGGTGACATCGCCGCACAGCACATCGCGAGAGACGGGAGTTGATCGTGCGAACTGTCCTGCATTACGCCGAAGAGCGTAAATCAGGGGAATATGCGAAGAGTCTGCCATGAGCAGGGCGGATCGTCGGCTCTCGCGCGGGCCTCGGTCACGGCGTGCCGCGGGGGCCCGGGGCTGCCGGACGACGCCGGGTGTCCGCTCGCACGACCGGACTCACCCCGGTCTCGTTCGCCCCCGTGCGTCCCGACCTTCCGCCACTCCGGGTCCGGGTCCAGGTCCGGGTCTCCAGGTCCAGGTCCGGTCCGGCCCCGTCGTCCTTGGCGTCACCGGGACCTCGGCCGTGCCGTGGTCGGTCCGCTGTCGGCCCTCTCCCCCGGGCCGGGCCCTCAAGCGGGGAGGGGCGGCTCGGGCGCTGTCCGGGGGAAGGCCCGCCGGTAGTCGCTCGGCGACACCCCCAGCTGTTTGAGGAAGTGGTGGCGGAGGTTGTTCGCCGTGCCCAGGCCGCTCAGCTCCCCGACCTTCTCGATCGGCAAGTCTGTTGATTCCAGCAGGCTTTGGGCTCGTCCCAGGCGCTGGGTGAGGAGCCACTGGAGTGGAGTCGTCCCGGTGGCCGCCTGGAGTCGCCGGTGGAGGGTCCGCGGGCTCATCGCCGCGCACCGTGCCAGGTCCTCCACCGTCAGGGGCTGGTCCAGGTGAGTGCGGGCCCAGTCCAGTACGGGCCCCAGGCTCCCCTCGTCGGCGGCCGGCACGGACAGGTCGATGAACTGCGCCTGGCCGCCGGGCCGGTGGGCGGGCACCACCATCCGGCGGGCCAGCTGGTTGGCGACGTGTGCGCCCAGGTCGCGGCGTACCAGATGGAGGCAGAGGTCGAGACCGGCGGTCAGCCCGGCGCTGGTGAGCACGTCACCGTCGTCCACGTACAACACCGAGTCGTCGACTCCTACCTTCGGGTAACGCTCGGCCAGTTGAGCGGTGTGCATCCAGTGGGCGGTGGCGCGTCGTCCGTCGAGCAGCCCCGCCTCGGCGAGTGCGAAGGCACCGGTGCACAGGGACACCATGCGGGCGCCCGCGTCGTGGGCGTGGCGCAGGGCTGTGAGCAGCGCCCGGGGCAGTGGCCTGCCCTCGTCGACGCAAGGGTCGGGCACCGAGGGCACGATGACCGTGTCGGCGCCGACCAGGTCATCGAGCCCGTGGCGGGTCCGCAGGGACAGCCCGGTCTCGATCGCGGAGCTGTCCTGCCGGCGCTCCCCCGTACCGCACAGCCGCAGGTCGTACCAGGGATCGGCAAGGTCGGGCTGCGGCTTCCCGAAGACGGTGCAGGGGATGCTCAACTCGTACAGATCCCATGAGGGAACGCCGATGTCCTCTGTCACGACCACGGCGACGGAGCCAGGATTCATGGCTCGAAGGGTATGGCAGGAATTTGGTGGTTGCCGTCACCAGTGTCACTGTCTCCGGCCGCCACGCGCTGCGATCTTCTTCCTTACGCGACCAACCGCCGCGCAGGCGGACATCCGTAGCTGTAGAGGGAGTTGTGGCATGAATTCCGATCACCCGGCGGTAACCGTCATCGGGCTGGGCTCGATGGGCTCGGCGCTGGCCGCCGTATTGCTGGAGCGGGGCCATGAGACCACCGTGTGGAACCGCTCGGCGCACAAGGCCCGGTCGCTGGTCGACCGGGGAGCCCGCCTGGCCGCGACGCCCGAGGAGGCGATCGCGGCGAGCCCGCTGACCATCGCTTGCGTACTGGACTACGAGGCGCTGTACACCGTCCTCGACCCCGTCGCCGGCTCGCTCGCGGGCAAGGTCCTGGTCAACCTCACCTCCGGTTCCCCGGAGCAGGCCCACGAGGCCGCCGCGTGGGCCCGGTCGCACGCCGCCGACTATCTCG
The DNA here is from genome assembly GCF_035917675.1 of Streptomyces sp. NBC_01775. Classification (NCBI taxonomy): domain Bacteria; kingdom Bacillati; phylum Actinomycetota; class Actinomycetes; order Kitasatosporales; family Streptomycetaceae; genus Streptomyces; species Streptomyces sp. NBC_01775. The sequence continues at coordinate 4,363,096 of NZ_CP109104.1, forward strand.
ACGGCGCGATCATGACCACCCCGCCGGGGGTCGGCAGCCCCGAGATGATGTTCCTCTACAGCGGTTCGGACGCCGTCTTCGAAGCCCACCGTCCGACCTTGGCGTCCCTGGGGGACCCCTTGCACCTGGGCACCGACCCGGGCCTGGCCTCCCTCTACGACGCCGCCCTGCTCGGCCTGATGTGGTCCACCATGACCGGCTGGCTGCACGGCACCGCGCTGGTCGGCGCGGAGAAGACGCAGGCCACGGCCTTCACCCCGGTCGCGATCCGCTGGCTGACCGCCGTGGCCGGTTTCCTGACCGCCTACGCGCCCCAGGTGGACGCCGGCCGCTACCCGGGCGACGACGCCACCGTCGACGTGCAGATCACGGCCATCGGCCATCTCATTCACGCCGCGGCGGCCCGCGGCATCGACAACGCCCTGCCCGCACTCCTGAAATCCGCCATGGAACGGGCCAAAGCCGCAGGACACGGCTCCGACAGCTACGCGAGCGTGATCGAGGTCCTGAAGAACCCGGCCGTCGGCTCAAGCACTCGGTAGACCCCCGGGCCGGGCGCCGGGCTCGCCGCCTGCCCCGACGGGGGCGCATTGCATGACGTGCCCACGCCCGGATAGCGTGACGAACCCCTTAACGCTTGCTCCAGAGCATTAAGATCCGCCATCGATCTCCACGGGGAATCACCCATGAACATGCGCAAACTGGCAGCGGCCTGCATCACCGGAGCCGCCCTGGTCGCCTCCCTGAGCAGCGGAGTCGCCACTGCCGGAACTCCCAGCTCGGCCGGAAAGGCTGACGCCGCCTCAGTCAGCACCTCCTGTTCCAAGCTGACAGCGAGGGAGACCGTGAACATCCGCGCGCACAGGAAGCTGAAGGCCACCGTCAACGGCACGCTTCCCAAGGGCAAGTCGGGCTGCGCCGACGACGACACCGGAACCGGCCTGGACGGCGAGTCCTACAAGCTCTGCGACAAGTCGAGCGACGCGTGGGTCCACGTGACCTACGGACGAGTCAGCGGCTGGATCCCCGCGTACTGCACCACGCAGTGGAACCCGAGGTAGTGAGGTCCGACGCCTTTCGCGTCTGACCACACCGGTCACGCCTGACCACACCGGTCGCGGCCGACCACACCGGTGCGCCACGAGCTTCCGTTCGGCCCGTGGCGCACCGTCGTGTGCGGCTCGGCGAGAACCTGGACCGCCGACATCAACCGCGGGCTCCGGGGGTGCGCCACCAGAGCGCGTCACCGCCCTGGCCGGTGACGTTCCGCGGCATGGGGCCGGTCACGTGCATCAGGGCGGCCCGCCGGCGGCAGCACTGGCGTTCTCGTCGAAGGCGCGGAACACCCGGGTGGTCGGGTCGGGTGCGCCTTCGTCCCGAAGGCGGTCGGTGAGCAGGAAGTCGGCCAGTTCGAACGCGGAAGCGTGTTCGCTCTCGCTCAGGAAGAACGTCCCGCCGGTGAGGCCGGGCTCCCAACCGTGCGTCAGGGCATAGTCGATGACCGTTCGTACGTCCTTGGGGCACGGATAGCTGGAATCGGTCGCACAGCCCCACGGCAGGACCGCCTTGGACAACAGGTCCACCTGGAGCGCCCGGCTGTTCTTCCCTGCGCCCCAAACGCGCACGCGAACGCATCTGTGACGGTCACGCTCACCGGCGACGTGGTGGATCCGGCCCCTCCATACGAACTCCCGCCCGTCCACGTACAGCTTTCGCAACCGCTCTTTCACGCTGTTCACCCCCGCCTCTCCGGCTCACCCCGCCTTTCCGGCCGGGTCGAAGCCTATGGGTGCTCGTCCGCGCGCTGCCAACGGATTTGAGCCCGTCACAGACCGCCGTTCGGGCGGCCCAGGGCGGCCACCGCCCCCGGGACCCACCCGGACCCACCCGGACCCACCCGTGATTCCCAAGCCGAGGTCCCGGCAACCGATCTCTTGCCGCGTGCCCGGAACGTCCTGCCGCTCCGGGTACGACTCCGATCGGCCCGCTCGGCCCGCACGCCACCCGGCTGCCTTCCCCGCCACCCCCGTTCAGGGCATTAGCGTGTGAATCACCGCAGGCCCACCGCCTGACAAGTCCACACCATCTGCCTGTGAGGCGTTCTTCATGAGCCTGAGCATCCGCAACCAGCTCGCCGGTACCGTCACCGCCGTCACGCCGGGCGAGGTCATGGCGACCGTCAAGGTCCGCCTGACCGGTGGCCAGGAGATCACCGCCGCGGTCACCCTGGAGGCCGTCGAGGAGCTCGGCCTCGCCGAGGGCTCCGCGGTCGAGGCCCTAGTGAAGTCCACCGAGGTGTCCCTGGCGACCGGACCGGTCGAGGGCCTGTCCATCCGCAACCAGATCCCCGGCACCGTCGCCGACGTCACCACCGGCGGCGCCATGGCCTCCGTGAAGGTCTCCGTCGATGGCGGCGAACTGACCGCCGCCATCACCAAGGAGGCCGTCGCCGACCTGAAGCTGACCCCCGGCTCCTCCGCCGTCGCCCTGATCAAGTCGACCGCGATCTCCCTCGCCGTCGCCTGATCCACGTCCGGGGGCGAACGGAGCGAAGCCGATGACGACAGTGATCAGGCCAGGCCCAGCAGTTGCTTGCGGAGGCTCCCGTGCGCCGTTCGCCCCGGTCGGCCCTCACGCAGTTCGGAAACGCTCAGCCGGACCGGACGGCCGACCGCGCCCACCACCAAAGGCGGGCCTGTCCATACGAGTTGCCCCATCTCGCCTCCCGTTACGGGCCACGGCCCGCAGCCCTCGGTTTCGGACCGCCGGGCTGCTAGAAGTCCAAGGTGGCCAGGTGGTCGGCGGTGCCGCCGCGCCATTCGACCAGGAAGAGGGTGGCATCGTCGCTGGTGGCTCCGCCGCGCTCCCGCTTCAGCGTGTGGGACAGCGCGCGGGCCGCCTGCTGTGCGCCCCTGGTCCCGGGCAGGGTCCTGTTGATGACCTCGATCATGTGTTCCTCGCCGAACTGCTCGCCGCCCACCTTGTGCTCCTCCACGAGACCGTCGGTGTAGAACAGGACGCGATCGCCCCGCTGGAGCTGTGTCTCGCTGATCAGCGGGGAGGCGCCGCCGAATCCGACCGGCAGCGTGCCCGGGGTCTCCAGCCGCCGGAGGACTCGCTGCTCTCGGATCAGGAGCGCTTCGGGGTGGCCGGCGTTGACCCACTGGAGACGGCCCGTTGCGACGTCCAGGCGCATCATCTGGGCGGTGGCGAACTGGTCCGGGCCGAACTGCTTGTCGATGGCGCTGTCCATGAACGTGTACAACTCGGCGAGGCCGACGTCGGCGCGCCGGGCGTGCCGGTAGGCGCCGATGGCGACGGTCGCGAGTACGGAGGCGTTCAGCCCGTGGCCCATGGCGTCGATGATGGCCAGGTGCAGGATGTCGTCGTTGAGGGCGTAGTCAAGGCTGTCCCCGGCGACCGCGTAGGCGGGCTCCATGATGCCGGCGACGGAGACCTGCGGTGTGTTCATCGAGAGCGGCGGCAGCAGTGACCACTGGATCTCCGCGGCCACACTCAGCGGGTGGCGGCGCCGGGCCTGGAAGAACCGGTCCGTGTAGGCGTTCTTGGTGACGATCATGTCCGCGACCAGTCCGGCCAGCCGACGCAGCAGCCGACGGTCTTCCTCGGCGACCGTGTCCAGGGTGACGCTCATGATCCCGACCTCGTCACTGCCGTCCAGCAGTGGCAGGTACAGGCGTACGCCGTCGGCGACCGGCTCCTCCACCGCGGCCATGGACAAGAAGGCCTCGCCGGCCAGTGAGCCGTCGATGGGCAGCGCGTCACCGCCGGTCAGGCCCCTTCCCGGCAGCGGCACCAGTTCGAGCTGCTCGTAGCACTGCAAGAGGATCGACACCTCCCGGCCACCGATCCTCCGCACCTCCTCGGCCACCAGCGGAGCGATGAGCTGCGGCGGCATCTCATGCGCCCGGTCCAGCAACTGCCCCAGCAGCCGCTCGCCGAACCCCTCCGACAGATCCACCGCGGCCCTGTCCTTCTCCCGGCCTTCACTCACCACAGAGACACCACCTCCACGCGCCGACAACTTCCGGTGACAACTTCCGGTGACAACTATCGGCGACATAACGATCAAATCGACCAGGAGGCGCGCACTGCCACCGCCGGAGACCTGGGTGGCGTTCGCGGGTGGCGGCGCCGGGGTCAGCGCGTCTGGTGACGCCAGGATGAGGGGGAGATGCCGCGACAGCGTTTGAACGCCACGCTCAAGGCGAACGGGTCCTCGTATCCGACCTTGCGGGCCACGGTGGCAACGGTCGGTGCCGACGTTGGCCTGCGACCCGGCACCCGGCACCCGGCACCCGCGCTTCAACGGGGCTCGCTGCAACGGGTCTCTCAGCTGCTCAGGCCCAGCTCACCCGCGCGGACGCCGGCCTGGAAGCGGGAGCCCGCGTCGAGGGTGGTGAGGAGTTCGGCGACGCGGCGGCGGTAGGTCCGCAGGGACATGCCGAGCTCTCGTGCCGCTGCCTCGTCGGTGGCGCCCGATCCCAGCGCCCGCAGGACCGTGCGGCTCCCGGCGTCGAGCTGGGGCTGTTCGCCGCGCAGGAAGGTCTTGAGGTCGGTGGCGGTCTCCCAGGCGGCTTCGAACAGGGCGTGGACCCCGCCGACCAGGGTGGGGGCGGTGGTCACGGTGTACTCACGGCCACCGGGGGCGTGCACGCCGGCGAGGATCGCGTAGCGGCGGTCGATGATGATCGTCTCGTGCGGGAGAGCGGTGGCGGCGATCCGCACCCGGCCGCCCCTGTCGGCGAGATCGCTCAGGTACTCGCGGCTGCGCTCGTCCACCAGCGCGGCCGGGCTGTACAGCTTGCGCACCTGGTGTTTGCCGCTGCGCCGCAGCCGGTCGTGGGCAGCCTGCCGGGCCTCGGGACGGGGCCAGGTGTCGAGATCGCGGGCGGCGCAGATGAACTCCTCACTGACGGAGGAGAAGAGATGCTCGGTGCGAGCCAGGAGCTCAAGGTCACCGTGGATCGTCATGGTCTCTACCACGACCCCATTCTGCCCGGTGGCAGCAAACTGCCACGGTCTCGCGGTCCGAACGCCCTGCGCACAGGCTGAGCCCATGAGCAACGACTTCCGTCTTGGTGGCGACCTCCTGATCAACCGCATCGGCTTCGGCGCCATGCGTCTGCCCACGAACAGCTTTCATGGTCCGGCCCGCGATCCCGAGACCGGTCGCGCCGTCCTGCGCCGTGCCGTCGAGCTGGGCGTCAACCACATCGACACCGCCGCCTTCTACTTCAGCGGCGACGGCACCGTCCGGGCCAACGCCCTGATCCACGAGGCCCTCCGCCCCTATCCGGCCGACCTGGTCATCGCCACGAAGGTCGGCCCGGTCTTCACCTCCGACGGCGGCCTGACCGCGGCCACCAACGCCGCGGACCTGCGGCAGCAGGTCGAAGAGAACCTCGAGACCCTCGGCGTGGACCGCCTCGACCTGGTCTACCTGCGCATCGGGGGCGTAGAGGCGCCCCCGCACGGGGAATCCGTCGCCGAACGCTTCGAGGCGCTGGCCGCGATGCGGGAGGAGGGCCTGATCCGTCACCTGGGCCTGAGCCACGTCGATACGGGGCACCTCGCCGAGGCCCGTGCGATCGCGCCCGTCACCGCCGTTCAGAACCACTTTCACGCCGCCAAGCGCGACGACGTGGAGCTCCTCGCCGCTTGCGAGGAAGCGGACATCGCCTTCGTGCCGTACTTCCCGCTGGGCGGCGGCCTGAGCGACCTCAGCGGTGACCGCATCGCAAAGGTCGCGGACCGGCACGGCGCCACGGTCCCGCAAATCGCCCTGGCCTGGCTGCTCGCCTCCTCCCCCGTCACTCTGGCCATCCCCGGCACCGGCTCCCTCGCCCATCTGGAGGAGAACACCGCCGCCGGATCGATGACCCTCACGCCGGAAGATCTCTCCGACCTCACCTGACCTGCTGGGCACCGACCGGCTGGGCACCGACCGGCGGAGTACTGACCTGCTGACCGCTCAGACAGTGGCTGAGCCGAGTGGCTGAGCTGAGCATGGCAAGGCCTCGGGCGGTGAGCTTCCGCTGCCAGTCGTCCAGGGCACCGGCCAGCGTGTCGGTGCCGCCGGCTGTCCGGATCTGCTGGACCACGGTGGCGATCTGCTCCAGCGGGTAGCCACCGCGTCTGAGGAGATGGGCCAGCTCGGCGTCGCGGACGTCGCTCGCGCCGAAGACGCGGTATCCGGTGGCCGGGTCCCGTACGGGGACGAGGATTCCGGCGCCCTCCCACTTGCGGAGAGTTGCCGGTGTGACCCGGAGCTGGTGTGCGAGTTCGCCGATGGTTCGGGAAGCTTCGCCGGTGGTTCGGGGGGCTTCGCCGGTGGTTCGGCGGTGTCCGCCGACGGTCGGGCGGTCATCGCCGACGGTCCGGGGGCCGGGGTCCGATGGCTGATCCGGCGTGGCGTCGGACCCCGCCGTCAGATGATCTATCGCTTTCCTCACCGCATCGAGGGTCTCCCGGTCGCGGAGCAACTGGCTGTGGCCCTGGTCGATGATCGCCAAGGCCTCGTCGAGTGCGTCGTTGTGGAGCGCCTTCATGATCCGGCCGCCGGCTGAATAGCCGTACGCCGGGATGAGGGAGAGGTAGGCGCGGAGCGCCGCCGCGTGTGCCTCGGTGTAGATCCGGTACCCGCTGCGGGTGCGCTCAGCGGGTGGGATGAACCCGTCCCGCTCGTAGTTGCGGACCGCCTGGGGCGAGATGCCGTGTTCGCGCGCGAGGTCGGATGGGCGCAAGGTGATCACCGTCCGGTCACTCGTGCTGGGTGCCGTATGCGGCTCTGCTCGACTGGATCTGCGCGTTGTGCTCGATGGCCCGGCCCGCGAGGGCCAGTGCGGGCGGGATCAGGCTCTTGCCCATGAGGGTGAGCGCGTACTCGACGCGCGGCGGAATCTCCGCGTAGGCGGTACGGGAGACGAGCCCGTCCCGTTCGAGGTTGCGCAAGGTGAGTGTGAGCATCCGCTGCGAGATGCCGGGGACGTGCTTGTGCAGTTCGGTGAAGCGCATGCGCCCCTCGTCGAGCGTGGCCACGAGCAGCATCGTCCACTTGTCGCAGATCCGGTCCAGGACCGCGCGGATCGCCTGGCCCCCGTCTCCCCTGATCATGCAGGTGTGTTCGTGCCGCGCCGCCATGACAGCTCCTTGTGCGTTGCTCACATCCAGGTGCCTTTTGCAGGCCTCTCTTCACTGACTCATGATGAGGCAACTTACGGTTCGTAACTGAAGGTTCGTAACTGACGGTTCCCAGCAACCGGAGGTCGTCTCCATGCATGTCGCCTACTGGATCGTCGCCGCGTTACTCGCCCTGTTCTACACCTACGCGGGAGGCAAGAAGCTCCTTCAAAGCCAGGAGCGGTTGCGGCCCATGATGGGCTGGGTCGACCGCGTGCCCATGCCGCTCGTCAAGGCCATCGGGGCCCTGGAGGTCCTCGGTGCGCTCGGCCTCCTCCTGCCGCCCCTCACCGGCATCGCGGTCTTTCTCGCCATCGCGGCGGCGGTCGGCCTGGTCCTGGTACAGATCGGCGGCATGACGCTGCACCTGTCCCGAGGCGAAGTGCGGGAGATCGGGCTCAACATCGCCCTTCTGGTGCTGGCCGCGGTGGCCGCGTGGCTGGGAACCGGCTGGCTCTGACCACGCGGCGGCGCGGCGCGCTCATTGGTGACGGTCGCCGTCCTTGCCGGGGCCGTGGGTGACGCGGATCTTGGACTGGCCGTGGGGCAGTTCCTCCCAGTCGCTCATGAAGCGGGCCGCCAGGCCGTGTTTCCGGGCCAGCGCGGTGAGCGTCTCGGTGCGGTAGTAGAAGTCCTCCCGCAGCACTTGGTGTTCCTCGCCCTCGGTGCGGTCGAAGGTGAAGTCGAACCAGCCGCCCGGCGCCAGCACCCGGCCGACGTTGGCCAGGCACTCCTCGATGACCGGGAGCGGGGAGTGCGAGAAGACGCTGTGCGCGTGCACCACGTCGAAGTGGGCCTCGGGCAAAAAGCGCAGGGTCAGGTCGCGGACCGGGGTCAGCGTGGGGAGCCGTTCCTGTAGCCCCATGCTCACCGTCGTGTCCTGCGCGGCGGCGAGGATGTCGGGTGAGATGTCGATGCCGTAGTAATGCCCCGGTTCCAGATGCCGGATGAACCGCCAGCCCGCCCGCAGGTTGCCGCAGCCGATCTCCAGCATCCGGTGCTCGGGGCGCAGGCCGTGGCCGAGCAGGTAGTCGAACTGCATCGCCCCCAGCGCCAGCCACCGCTCGTGGGTGGCGCTGCCGACCGCCGCCTCCGGGTTCGCGCGGGTGTCGGACCGCATCACCGCGCGGTAGTAGGAGACGTGGTCCGGCCAGCGGTGCCGCAGCCACGCGTCCCGTGTGGCGCGGGCCATGTAGCGCGGCACCCGCTGGGGGTGGCGCAGTGCGTAGGTGATGCGGTGCCCGAGGGAGGCGCGGTTGACGGTCATGTTCTTGGCCGGCACGGGGATGGTTCCTCTCGTTGGGGTGGCTCGTCGGACGCGGACGCGGACGGACGCGGACGGGGCGGATACGGACGGGGGGCGGATGCGGATGTGACGGCCGCGCCGCCCCGTCTCGCTGGTCCTGATGCCAGCCTCGGTGCACGGGCGGGTGCCGGAGGCGGCTGACCGGCTCCGATACGGGGGCGGTTCGGGGGACGTCGGTGTCAGCCGATTGGAGGTTGCGCCACCGCGTCGGGCACGGTAGGCACGCCAGGCAGGTGAGCAACCGCGCGCGAGGAGAGGCCGGGTGGAGGGATGAGGAGAGTGCCGGGACGGCCGTGGGGGAGGGCCGATCCGGACGACCGTTGGCTGACGGCGGTCATGCACGCCGCGTTCTTCCTGCTGCTGGGCTCGTCGCTCGTCCGCTTCCTGACCCGTGACCAGGGGCCGGGACCGGGGCCGGAACCGGGGCAAGGGCAGGGAGGCTCGGGTACCGCGTGGGTCGTCGCGCTGTTCGCCGTCTTCGGGCTGGTCTACGTCCTCGGACGGCTGCTGGCACCCGCACCGCGCCCCGGCGCCCGGCCCACCGCGCGGCATCTGGTCTGGCTGGGTACGGTGTCGGCGGTCTGGATCGTCCTGCTCGCGCTCGCGCCGAGCGCCACATGGTGCGCCATGCCGCTGTTGTTCTCGGGCCTCCACACGCTGCCCGCGCGGATCGCGGTGCCGGTGGTGGCCGGGCTCACCGCGCTGGTCGTCGCCTCTCAGCTACGGGGCTCGGACGGCTCCCTCAACCCCAACATGGTGTTCGCCCCGCCGGCCATCGCCGCGGTGGCCACCGCCGTCCTCGTCCATCTACAGCGCCAGGCGGCCCGACAGCGCGTCCTGATCGACGACCTGGTCCGCACCCGTCGTGACCTGGCCGCCACCGAGCGGCGGGCCGGCATCCTGGCGGAGCGGCAACGGCTGTCCACGGAGATTCACGACACCCTCGCGCAGAGCCTGTCCAGCCAGGGGATGCTCCTCCAGGCCGCCGAGCGCGTCTGGCCGACGGACCCGGAGACGGCCCGCGGGCACATCCGGGACGCGGCCGAGATCACCTCCCGCAGCCTCGCCGAGGCCCGCCGGTTCGTCCATGACCTGGCCCCGGCCGACCTCGCCGAGCACACCCTGGCCGAGGCGCTCGGCGCGCTCGCCGAGCGGGAGAGCTGCCCGGGGCTGACGGTGGCGTTCCGGATCGACGGCGCACCGGGCCCGCTGCCCGAGCGGACCGAGGCGGCGCTCCTGCGCATCGCACAGGGGGCGCTGGCCAATGTGCGGGAGCACGCCGCGGCGACCCGGGCCGTGCTGACCCTGACCTTCCTGGACGACCAGGTCTCGTTGGACATCGCCGACAACGGCCGCGGCTTCGCCCCGGACGGCCCTCCCCCGGACCCCGCCCGGCAGGCACCCTCAGAATCCGAGGCTCTCCCAGAATCCGAGGCGCCTTCAGGGTCCGAGGCACCCTCAGAACCCGAGGCGGGCCCGGCGCGCGGGCATGGGCTGCCGGCCATGCGTATCCGGGCCCGGCAGTCGGGCGGCGCACTCACCGTGGAATCCACGCCGGGCGAGGGCACGGTGATATCGGTGGCCGTCCCCCTCGCCCCCGATGTCCCGCTCGACCCCCACGTCCCGCTCGACCCCCACGCCCCCGACGCTCCCTTTGTCCCCGACGCTCCGAAGGAGTCCGCCCCATGAGCCCATCGGAGCCCGATGCGGGCCCGCCCGAGCCCTCGTCGCCGATCCGGCTGCTGCTGTGCGACGACCACGCCGTGGTGCGGGCCGGGCTGCGCGCGCTGCTGTCCAGCGCCGACGGCATGGAGGTGGCCGGCGAGGCGGGCAACGGCGAGGAGGCCCTGGCCATGGCGGCCCGAGTCCGGCCCGACGTCGTGCTGATGGACCTCCAGCTCGGCGACGGCGGCATGGACGGCGTGACGGCCACCCGCCACCTGGTGGCAGGCGGTGGGGAGGGACCCGGCACACCGGGCCCGCGCGTGCTGGTGCTCACCATGTTCGACACCGACGCCGACATCACCCGCGCCATCGAAGCGGGCGCCACGGGCTACCTGCTCAAGGCCGAACGGCCGGAGGAGCTGTTCGCGGCGATCCGCAACGCGGCGTCCGGCCGCACCGTGCTGTCGGCCCCGGTCGCAGACCGGGTGCTGGCCCACCTGCGCAGCCCGCGCCCCGCCCTGTCCGAACGGGAGCGCGACATCCTCCAGCAGTTGGCGAGCGGCCTGGGCAACCGGGAGATCGCGCGCGCCCTGTTCATCAGTGAGGCAACGGTCAAGACCCACCTGGGCCGGATCTACGGCAAGTTGGGCGTGGAGACCCGGGCGGGGGCCGTGGCGGTCGCGAAGGAGCAGCGACTGTTGCCCTGAGACCGACTGCGACCCGGAGACGGGTTACCCCCCAGACCGGTCACCCCCTTGACCGGTTACTGCCCCGACCGTTGCCGTCGGCTCGGGCACTCGGCGTCCGCGTTTCCGGCGTCCGCGTCCCCGCCGACGGCCCGCGCGAGGTCCCAGGCGTGGACGGTGTTGTCCAGCAACGCGGTGAAGATTCGCTGCCCGGTGCCGTCGATCGCCCGGTTCCGTAGCCGTGTGTATACGCCTTCCAGGAGCCGTATCGCTCGGGCAGCTACGGGGTGCAAGGCGTCCGCATCGAGACCATCACGGCATGAGGCGAGTCACCACCCGCGTGGAAGGCATGGCAGGATCGCGGCCATGTCCCTCAGCGTTCCCCGCCTCTGGATCGGCGCGACCGAGATCATCGCCCTCGCCGACAGCGAGGGCCCGTTCTTCTCCCCGCGCGCCGAGGCCTTCCCCGAGGCCACGGCCGCTCAGTGGGCCGAGGCCGACCGCTACGACCCGGGCGCGGTCGACGCCGAGGGCCGCTGGCGGCTCCAGTTCCGCGCGTACGCGATCCGCGGCGACAAGGGCCTCACCGTCGTGGACGCCGGGATCGGTCCGGCGGACAGCCCGGCCGGCTCGTGGGCGCCCGTGCCCGGTGTGCTCCCCGAGTCGCTCGCCGCCGCGGGCATCGACCCGGCCGAAGTCGACACCGTGGTGCTCACACATCTGCACACCGACCACGTCGGGTGGGCGGTCGTGACCGAGGCGGCCGTCCCCTCAGCAGGCGGCGCGGTGGACGGCAACGCTTCGACCGGCAGCGCGACCAGCAGCAGCCGCCGCCCCTATTTCCCGAACGCCGAATACCTGCTCCAGCGGGTCGAGTTCGACGCTCTCGACGCGCTCAACCCGCAGCTTCGCGAGACCCTCACCGACCCGCTCGAGGCCGCCGGTCGGCTCCGGCTCCTCGACGGGGACACGCCGCTGCGCACCGGGCGCGCGGTCGCCACACCCGGTCACACGCCCGGACACCAGAGCGTGCTGGTCGCCGACGGGCGCGAGCTGGCGCTCGTCACCGGTGACCTCCTGGTGCACGCGCTCCAGCTGCTCCACCCCGAGCTCGCCTACGCGCACGAGGCCGACCCCGAGGCGGCCAGGCGCTCAAGGGAGCGCATGCTCGGCCGCGAACCCGCCACCACGCTGCACCTGGCGACGCCGCATTTGACGGAGCCGTTCCTCTCGGCGTGATCGCGGCCGTTCGGCGCTCTTCTCATCCAGCCGTCGCTTTTCATCCAGCCGTGGCTGTTCGAATCCCAAAGACGCCCAGCACGGCGCCCGCCAGGCGACTCATCCCACGCCGAAGATGCCACTGCACGGAACGAGCCTACGCAAGGGGCGCGCGCCAAATCTGCGGTTCCTCAGTTCAGTTCGAGGCGATCCGGACCGGACGCACCACGCCCCGCACCAGCCCAAAGTCATTTGCGGGACGCCCCCTTAGTCTCTGCTTCCTCCGCCCATCAATCAGTTGTCGAATAGTCGCGCGAGTAACATCCCGCGAATTCCGCCCATACCACCTTGCCGGGATTCCGTTCCCCGACCCCCCACTTGTCCGCCAGCGTTTCGACGAGCAGCAGCCCGCGGCCGGACTCCGCGTCGTCGTCCGCCACGGCCATGCGGGGCGCGCCGGCACCGCTGTCGTGCACCTCGACGCGGAGCAGCCCGCCGTGCTCGTGCTCCAGCCAGAGCATGGTGCGAAAGCCGCGCCCTGACGGCACCCCGTGCAGCAGCGCGTTCGTCGCCAGCTCGCTGACGCACAGCAGTACGTCGTCGCTGCGTGCCGCCGCGCCCCAGTCACGGAGCGCCGCCCCGACGAACCCCCGGACCCGGGGAATGGAGCGCCGCTCCCGGCGGTAGAAATGCTCCCGGAAATGCGGCAGATGAGTTTCGCGGTTCATGTGAGAAGCGTTGCGGCCCGTGGTTACGCTCAACACCGTTCCTGGCCGTACGGATGAGTTGTACGGCCACAACGCCGGTCAGTCCGAGGCTGGTTGGGGGAGAGACATGGCTATGCCTCCGAAGAAGCGTAAGAAGAATGCCTCCGCGATGAAGATGGTTGGCCAGATGCTGGCGAACTATCGCCGCCGGGCAGGCCGCACGCAAGCGGGCCTCGCCGAACTCATGTGCGTCGACGAGGAAACCATCGCCTCCATCGAACAGGGCCGCCGCCCCCTGAAGAGCGATTTCGCTGCGCGGCTGGACGAGGTGCTCGACACCAAGGGGACCTTGGCCGTCGCCGTGGAAAACCTGCCGGACATGGACAAGTACCCGTTGTGGGCGGAGGAGTTCATCGACCGGGAGCGGGAGGCTGTGGCCATCGACTGGTTCGAGAACCAGGTGCTGCCCGGCCTGTTGCAGACGGAGGAGTACGCCCGCGCGGTGTTCCGCAGCAAGGAGCCGCCGCTGGACGCGGATGAGCTGGAAGTCCAGGTCGCCGGTCGCCTCGACCGGCAGGACATCCTCCAACGGAAGTGCCCGCCCTCCGCGAGCTTCGTCATCTCCGAGGCGGTCCTGCTGGACCGCCTCGGCGGACACGCCGTGCGGCGGGAGCAGTTGCGCCGCCTCCGGCAGGACGCCGAACTGACCGGACTGTCAATCCAGATCATGCCGCTCGGGCGTGAGACGCACGCGGGGCTCAACGGACCCTTCATCGTCCTGGAGAGTCCGGACAACGAGACCTTGGGTTACATGGAGACACAGCGCGGAAGCATGCTCGTCTCCGAGGCGCATGAGGTCAGCATCCTCTCGCGACAATATGCAATGCTGCGAACTCAGGCTCTCAACATCGAAGAGTCACGGAGCCTGCTTGATCGACTGCTAGGAGAGGCATGACGAACGCACAGTCCACCCTCGGCACCGAAGACCTGGCGTGGTTCAAGTCCAGCTACAGCGGCGACCAGGGAGGCGCCTGCCTCGAAGTCGCTTTCGACTGGCGGAAGTCCAGCTACAGCGGCGAGGAAGGCGGCAACTGCCTCGAAGTCGCCTACGACTGGCACAAGTCCAGCTACAGCAGTGACAAGGGCAACGCCTGCCTCGAAATGGCCACCTGCCCCGACGCCCAGGTCCACATCCGGGACTCCAAGGACCTCACCGGTCCCACCCTCGCCCTCTCCCCCGCCGCCTGGGCCTCGTTCACGGCGTTTGCCGCGAGCCGACGGCCCTGATCCGCGCCCGCGGGGCTTCGCTCACGAGCGGAAGCCGATGACGCCGAAGCCCTCCCGGGCTTCGGCGTACCGCATCCAATCGAGGCACTGCATGACGGCCTCGACCACCTCCGGTTCGAGCGGCGGGGCGTGCTGCGCCGCCTTGGTGGCCTCGAACTGCTCCAGTGCGCTGGCGATCTCCGTGGGGGTCCAGGTGCCGCAGCCGGGCATGTGGGTCCACGGGAGGGGCTCGGGAAAGTCGGAGTAGCCGAACTCCTCCACGGAGACGGCGGTGATGCGGAGGGCCTTCAGGCCCTCGTCCACGACGGACAGCCAGTCGCCCCGGTGCGGGGTGAAGCAGTCGTTGGGCAGGAACGAGCCGGTCAGGTCGCACAACCGCTTGTAGGCGTAGCCGTACTGGAAGGCGTGGTCCTGGTTGTCGCTGAACGGGCCGCCGTTGACCACCGCGCTGAGCGCGTCGTAGGCGTTCGGCGCACCGCGTTCGATCTCGAAGCTGTGGTAGTCGTCGTCGCGCTTGAGGTCATCGGCGAAATTGGTCCGTATGGACTCCAGAAGCTGCTCGTCGCGGGATCCGACGAACGCGCGGGTGGCGGCGACGTCGAGCAGATACACGCTCAGTCCGGAACTCATGGGGCGATCCTGGGTTCGTGGGCGGACACTCATGCCCGCCCCCCGTCGGCCTCCGCCTGCGCCGCCCGTATGACGGCGTCGGCGTCCCGTGCCGGGGCGATGCCCAGGTGCTCGTCCAGCCAGTTGAGGTACTCCACGTGGGCGGGGCTCGGTTCGCAGTCGCGCAAGGCGACACCGTCGTCGGTCACCTGGATCTCGGTGCCGTCGAGAGCGCCCAGGAGTGCGAGGAACTCGCGCACGTTCCGGGCGACCACATGGCGGCTGTCGTCCTCCCCGACCACCACGACCGGGTGGCCGGCGAGGTCCGACCGGTCGTCGCGCAGCCACAGGGCGTAAGTGTCGAAGTCGTCGTTGGCCTCCGCGACAGGCATCAGATCGCTGTCGCCGTCCCAGTCCTCCCGGTCCTCGGAGGAGAGCAGGAAGAAGCCGCCCGCGTAGCTCTCCTTGGTGCCGTCCTGGAACCTCTTGAGGAGGTTCAGTTCGTGCACGGGGGAGAAGACGGCCCCCGGCAGGAGTGGGTGGATCCACTCGGCCCACTCCTTGCCGAGCTCTTCCTGGGCCGCTTCGATGATGTCCCAGGCGTCCTCGGGCGGGGTCAGCCCGAAGTTCTCCTCCAGCCAGGCGTGGTAGTCGGCCCGAGCAGGAAGCTCTTCCTCGTCCCGTTCGTAGACGTCGTCCCAGTCGCAGGCGAGATCGGCTTCGAGCCCCGCCAGCAGCCGGAAGAACTCTCTGAGGTCGCGAGCGACCAGGTGCAGGCCGCCCTCGTCCCCGAGCAGTACGACCGGCAGGGCGGCCAGGTCGGCGCGGTCGTCGCGCTTCCAGAGGGCGTACAGCGAGCCGCTGTGATTGGCGTACGCGAACCCGGTCAGGCCGCGCATCAGCTCCGGGGTGTCGCGCAAGAACGACAGCTCGCGGAAGTCGTCCAACCACGCCCAGGGGGCGTAGGCCTCTTCGCAGCGCTCGTCGAACTGCTTGAGAAGGTTCAGTTCAGGGATCGGTGAGTAGGCGTCGTCCGGCATGGGAGGCTCCGTGAGCAGTCAGGTCGTGGCGGTCTTGGCTGCGCGAATGCAGCCCGAATGCAGCGTTGCGGATCTTACGGAAGAGCGGACCGGCGCGAGGCGCGGCGGCGGACAGACGCGTTGCCGGATTTCCACAACCCGTGCCCCTGAACTGACGCCCGACGGGACCGAGGACGACGGCGGCGGCATCCACCTACACCCCTGGCCCCTCCCTACCTCCTGACCAGCGTCACCGGTCAAGGGGGTGATCCCATCACACTGCCCACCCCGCCCGGACGCCCGCCCCATGCGCGGCGCCTTTGAAGCGATCAGTCAGTGGCTGTCGTCGGGGCGCACGCCTTCTCAGCCACCGGTCGGCCGCCTCCGCGCAGACAGCGGCGGCGGGCTCCGCGCAGACAGCGGCGGCGGGCTCGCCATGGTCGCTCTTTCCGCCCGGCCGTGAACTTTTCCCCCGGGCCCGCCATCGAACCTCGGTGTCGGGCCCCCTGCCTCCACGTCCGCACCGGCGCACGCCGTCGCGCCCCAGAACCCGTTCCACCACACACCCCGCAGATGCGGAGCACCTCGTCATGAATGCCAGAACTCTGAAGGGACGCAAGGGCGTTGTCGCCCTCGTCATCGGCAGCGCACTGCTCGTCGGCAGCCCGCTGGCCGCCTGGGCCGTCACGTCCGGGCACGGCGACCCGCCGACGGTCTCCGCCAAGGGCGTCACGCTGCTGGACGACAAGAAGGGCAGCACCCTCTACAGCAAGGACGCCGACACCGTCCGGCCCCTGGCCAGCACCGTGAAGATCATGGTCGCCTCCGTGGTCCTCGACACCAAGAACGTCGACCTGAAGCGCAAGGTAGCCGTCCGGCAGCAGTACCGCGACTACGTCAACAAGCGCCACGCCAGCACGGCGGACCTCCAGACCGGCGACAAGGTCACCGTCCGCCAGCTCCTCTACGCCTCGCTGCTGCCCTCCGGCGCCGACGCCGCCTATGCCCTGGCCGACACCTTCGGCACGGGTGACACCCGTGCCGAGCGGATCACGTCGTTCATCACGAAGATGAACGCGAAGGCCCACGAACTCCACCTTCGCAAAACGAAGTACGAGACCTTCGACGGCACGGGCAAGGACTCCAGCACGCCGACCGAGCTGGCGCGGCTGGCCCGGCACGCCATGAAGGATGCCACCTTCCGTCAGGTCGTGAAGACCAAGAAGTACAAGGGCGACGCTCCGGCGGCCAACGGCGGCACCCGCACCTACACCTGGACCAACACCAACCAGCTGCTCGGCGCGTACGACGGTGCCATCGGTCTCAAGACCGGCACGACCGCCCGGGCGGGCAAGTGCCTGGTGTTCGCGGCGACGCGCGGCGGCAAGACCCTCGTCGGCGCCCTGATGAACAGCGACGACCGGTTCAACGACGCCGCGAGGGTACTGGACAAGGGCTTCGGCTCCGACAGCGCCAAGGACCTGGACATCCGCGAGCTGCCGTCAGGCGGCGGGCACGGCTGACGCGCCGCCCTTCGGCCGACGACCGGTCAGACGCGGTCGGCTGCGATCAGGAGGTACTGGAAGGAGCCGTCCTTGTAGGAGTTGATGAACGCCTCTTCGATTCCGGTGATCAGGGAAGACGTGGCCCGCAGCTCCCAGTAGGGCAGGGTCGCGGCGGTCAGGTCGACGACGGCCGCCGGTACGAGACGGTTGTCGGCCATGGCGCGCAGGTACTCCCGGCGGGAGTGGATGTTGCACTCGAAGTGCGCGTTGATCTGGGAGACCCACTTCGAGGGCTGGCCGTGACGCGGATTCCAGCAGCCGGTGATGGTCACGTAGCGACCCCCGGCGGCGAGGACGCGGGAGTGCTCCGCGAAGAGGTCGTGCAGGTCGACGTACATGCTCGACTCGTTGTTCCACGAGGCCGCGGCCAGCCCCGTCTCGAAGGGCATGTCGAGCATGTTGCATACCCGGGCCCGGACATGGTCCTCGATACCGAGTTCTAGTGCGCGCTGATGCGCGAAGTCGGCCTGCTTGGTCGACAGGGTGACGCCCTCGACCTTGCATCCGAAGCGCTGGTGGGCCATGACCATCGAGCCGCCCCGGCCGCAGCCGGCGTCCACGAGCGTGTCGTCACGCCCGATGGGGCCGAGGTGGTCCAAGAGGACTTGGGTCTGCGCCGACTCCAGGCGGTGGAGCTCGGCGATCAGCCTCTTCTCATAGTCGCTGTCGTGGGCGTCCCCGAGGGCGGCCCGGTCGACCTCGCCGACCCCGTAGTGATGGTGGTAAAGCCCGTCGACATCGCCGAGCCGCAGGTTCACCGGCCTGGCTTCCTGGTCCCAGTATCGGGCGATCTCGCCCTGATAGGGCGACGAGGGGGCGGGGATGAACGCGGAGGGAGCCTTGGCGTTGGTGAGCTTCGTGCTGGCCACGGAGCGGTCCTTTCTTGCAGGTCTTACGGGTCTCACGGGTCTCACGGGTCTTACAAGAAATCAGGCAGGCTGTACCGATAGGTGTTGGTCTGGTGCCAGTAGTGGTTGCCGTCGACCCATGCGGCCACTCCGCGAAGGAAGCGCAGCACGCTCGGGGCCGGACAGGCGGCGGCCAGGGCGGCGGCCTCGGCTTCGAAGCCGTGCATCAGCTCGTTGTGGACCTCGATCGCCTTCAGGTACGCCTCCCGCTCGGAGAGGCCCTCCCGTTCGGCGATCACCACCGGCAGGTTCAGGTGCAGGCCGGGGCTCTTGAGCTCCTTGGTGTAGGAGTACAAGTCGTTGACGATGGTGGTGGCGTTGCCGCCGAGCGCGATGACCCGCTGCATGGCCGGCCGGGCGTGCAGGTCCGCCGGGAGTTCATAGCCGCCGACGGTGTCGGTGATGGTGGGACAGGGGCGGAAGTTGTTGAACTGGCGCATCGCCAGGTACTCCCACACCTCGGGCACCTGTTCCGCCTGGGCCCACGCTGCCTCCGCGAGATACCCCAGGTGCAGACGGCCCATGTCGTGCCGGAACCGGTCGGCCTGGGAGGGGGTGGCCTGCTGAAGGAAGTACTCCATGGCGGAGCGGTAGGCGCGCCGGGGAGCGTCCGACTCCAGCGACTCCTTCCACTGCGGCTCGTACTCCTTCGTCGTGTGGAGCGGGTCGAGAGCCGTGTGGGCCAGCAGAAGTCGGCTGCCGAGGCCGATGGGTGAGCCGCCGTGGTCCTCGCAGTAGCAGTCGTCGACCGCGTTCTCGGCGACCATCAGCCGTGTGGCGACCATCAGGTGGTCGATGGTGGGAGCGTCCGGATGGCAGGCGACCATGTAGCGGCCGACGGCGAAGCCGTCGAACTGGTCCGCCCACTCCGGGGGGTACGCCTGGACCTCGTCCACCGCCCACGCCTTGATCCTTCGGCTGACCTCCTCCACCCGCACAGGGTCGGGTTCCCGCACGGGGTGGTGGTAGAGACCCGGGATCGCCTCGCCCTCCGCCGGTGTCCCAGGCCCCGCGGGCTCCTCGAACCGGCCCAGGTGCAGCCCCACCGTGCCCAGACCGCTGGGGCCGCGCAGGATCCGTTCCATGGCGATGCCCGACTGCCTCGCCGCAGCGGCGCCCTCCGCCACGTGCTCGGCGATCAGGTCGCCACCCGGGCCGTCGTCGGGGACGGACACGTCTGCGGGAAGGGCCCTTGCGGCAGGGACGGGGACGGGGGCGGGGACGGGGGGCGGGCCGGGCAGAGGAGAAGGCCCAGGATCGGACATCCGTGGCTCCTTGGTGAGGTGGGTGGGCTGCCCCGAATCTCGGGCGGTCGCGCCCGCTCCGGGCGGGTCCGGACCGTCGCAACCGTCGGTCGGGCGTCCTCTGGTCGCGCCTGGTCGCGCCTAGTCGCGCCAGTGGCCGACCTGCACGTTCTCCAGAACGCCGAGTGCGTCGGGCACCAGGATCGCGGTGGAGTAGTAGGTGCTGACCAGGTACGAGATGATCGCCTGCTCGTTGATGCCCATGCAGCGCACCGACAGGCCCGGCTCGTACTCCTCCGGCAGGCCGGTCTGGCGGAGGCCGATGACACCTTGGTTGTCCTCGCCGGTACGCATGGCGAAGATCGAGCTGGTGCCCTCCTTGCTGACGGGGATCTTGTTGCAGGGCAGGATCGGGACCCCGCGCCAGGCCGGGACCTGCTGCCCGCCGAGGTCGACGTGGGTCGGGTAGAGGCCGCGGGCGTTGAACTCCCGCGCGATCGCCGCGATCGCTTTGGGATGGGCGAGAAAGAGCTTGGTGCCCCGGCGGCGGCTGAGCAGCTCGTCGAGGTCGTCCGGGGTGGGCGGGCCGGAGTGGGGCTGAATGCGCTGCTTGAAGTCGGCGTTGTGAAGCAGACCGAACTCCCGGTTGTTGACCAGCTCGTGCTCCTGGCGCTCACGCACCGCCTCGATGGTGAGCCTGAGCTGCTCCTCCGTCTGGTTCATCGGCCCGTTGTAGAGGTCCGCGACCCTCGTGTGGATCCGCAGAACGGTCTGCGCGACGGAGAGTTCGTACTCGCGCGGGTTGAGTTCGTAGTCGACGAAGGCTCCCGGAAGCTCGACCTCGCCGGTGTGACCGGACGACATCGCGATCTCGGCCTCGCCCTTACGGTTTTGCGGTTGGCGGGGAAGCGAGCGGTACTGCCGAATGTGGGCCTGGAGGCTCGGCGCCGCGGAGAGCACAGCGGCGAAGTCGTCACGGGAGAGGGTGAGCAGGGTGCCGGACGTCTCGGCAGTGGCGGTGAACTCCCAGTCGGCGTCGGTGTCCAGGAGCACGTGCTCGCCGAACTGGTCGCCGTCGGCGAGCACGCCCACGTCGATCTCGTCGCCGTACTTGCCGACGGAGGTCTGCTTGATCCGGCCGTGGGCGATCAGGTGGATCCGCTCGGCAGGGGCACCGCGTTCGACCAGCACCTCGCCGGTGCGGAAGTCGCGCTGTACGCACCGGTCGGCGATCCGGGCCAGGGCATCGGCGTCGTCGAAGCCGCGCAGCAGGGCCAGTTCGCCGAGCTCGTGGGGGATCACCCGGACCTCGGCACCGTCCTGGACGAACTCGATGCGACCGTCGCCGACGGTGTAGGTCAGCCGCCGGTTCACCCGGTAGGTGCCGCCCTTGACCTCCACCCAGGGGAGCACGCGCAGCAACCAGCGGGAGGTGATTCCCTGCATCTGCGGGGCGGACTTGGTCGTGCTGGCGAGGTTCCGGGCGGCGTCGGTGCTCAGGCTGGACTGCTGAGGCAGCCCCAGCCGCGCTTCCGGGTTGGTCTCAACGGTCATCGAGCGAACTCTCCTTCGAGACGGTGATGATCGGCGTGCGCGCGCCGACCAACGACGCGCAACCAACAAAAGGGGAGAATGCGGGTGAATCCATAGGAATCCGTGCAGTTCCCTGGCAACAGTACGACCGGCATGCCCGGCCCGCCCCATGCGGCCGTTGGAGTTACCTCGATGCGGTGTTCTTGTACCGCCCCGGGTTTATCCGAATAACCGATGCCGTTCGGACCACGACGCGGCTATGGGCGCGGCGGCTGCCGGGTCGTCGCCGGGCGGGGCTTACCCGGGTCTGTGAGCGGGGGTTTCCACACGTTGCCGGAGTGTCAGGCAAGGCGGCGTCGAGGCGGTAGAGGCAGTGGTGGGCAAACGCAGTGGTGGGCCGACCGCTGTCCCCGCGCGTCGGCCCACCACATATCCACTCACCCGCTCAATCGCTCAACCACTCCTCCAATTCGCCACTCAGCCGCTCATCCATCGGCCACGTCGCCGCGCCGGCAGCCCGCCTTGCGGCCGTGATCCGTCTCCCTCAGCAGTCCCACCCGTGCTGACCGGGCCGTACACAAGATGAGATGGCGGGTACGGCGAAGAAGTTCACGGGAACCCCGGAGAATTTTCCGGCCGGGCGGGCGCCGGTCAGCTCCGGCACATCAGCCCCGGCGCGTCGGCCCCCGCGCGTCAGCTCCGGTACGTCGTCCTCCAGCGGGCGCGGTGCCGTCTGTCGCCCTGCCCCGCGCCGTTGACCCTCTCGCCTCGCCCCCCAAAGCAGTCTGAGCGGCCCCTCGGTGCCAGGGAAGAGCGCCTCTCCGCCCGTACGTACAGGCGGGGAAGCGGGCGGGGAAGCGGGCGGGGACGGGGCCCGGTCGCCGCGCGTGGGCGTAACGGAGTGATCTCGGCGTTGGCATCCCGAGGACAGTTTCCGTTGTAGTGGCCATATGGAACATGAACCGGAGCCCGGTTTCCGGGGTCGAACACTGCGGCGAGGGAGCCTCGTCGTCCTCGCCGCCGCGCTGCTGCTGTGCACCACCACAGGCGCCCGGAACCAGGAAGTCCGCCCCCCGATCCCGGACAGCGCGTGCCGGGCACCGGCATCCGCCGCCACGTCGGCCACCACGTCGAAGTCCGCAGGCCAAGCGGACGCGGGAGGCACCGACTTCGACGGCGACGGCCATCCCGAACTGGCCTTCGTCGTGCCGTTCGCCAACGGGCCCGACGACGTCTACCAAACCGGCCGGATCGCCCTGGTGCGCGGCTCCGCGCACGGCCCGGATCCCGAACGACGCAAGGTGTTCACGCCCAAGGACTTCCAACTCCCCAAGAACGACGGCATGGCCTTCGACCGTGACGCACCGACCGTCGCCGACCTGGACGACGACGGGCACCCCGACCTCGTCGCGGGTGGGATGGCCCACGTGCAGTGGGGCGGCCCCGACGGCCCGGACCCCGCGCACGAGCCCGCCCGCATCCGGCTGCCGCACGCGGCCACGTCAGATCCCGCCAAGATCGGCGAGGGCACCGGCAGCTACCGCCAGCCCCCCATAGCGGGGGACTTCGACGGCGACGGCCACACCGACCTGGCCACGTACTGGACCGGCATGGAAAAGCGGCGGCTGGTGGTGCTGCACGGCCCGTTCACGCGGGAGGGAAAGCCCGCGCGGACGGTCGAGCGCGCGGACCCGGACACCCGGGGAGCCAACGCCGTGGTCGATATGAGGCTGTTCGCGGCGGAGATCACCGGCGACCGGGCCATCGATCTGATCGCGTACGAGGACGACGAGCCGAGCAGGCCCCTGTTGCTCACCGGCGGCGCCGACACGGCGACGGGGCTGAGCGCGCGGGCCACCCGGCTGCCGACGGGCGAGAACGTCACCGTCGGCGACTTCGACGGCGACGGCCGCCCCGACCTCGCCCTCGGCGACAGCGGCATCCCGACGGACGAGGAAGCGGAACCGGCGGACCGCAAGGGCAGGGTGACCATCCGCTACGGAAAGGCGCCCGAAGCGCCGGTCGTCATCGAGGGCGGCCCCCGCAAGGGCGGATTCGGCATCGGCCTGCTCGCCGGGGACCTCAACGGCGACGGCTGCGACGACCTCGCCGTCCAGCGGGCGGGCAACCGTGAGAGCACCACCGACCGAGTCGAGGTGCTGCGCGGCGGCTCCTCCCCCGGCCTCGGCTCCCGGCCCTGGCTCCCGGCGCACCGCTCCCGCCACGTACCGGACTCCGGCCCCGCCGCACCCCAGCGCTGGACGGGCTGGCCCATAGCGGCGGACGACCTCGACGGCGACGGCCGCGAAGAACTCCTCCTGGACAACCCAAGGCAGAAGAACGAGGACTGGGACTGGTGGCTCACCGACACGACCGGAAAGGACGTGGCGCACTTCGACGCGAAGCGCTTGGCGCGGTAGGCAGACCAGGCATGGGGAGCGCTCGGGAGTGCGACGGAAGCGACCGACCCGACGGGGCCGACGGAGGCCGACGGAGGCGACCGGGCCCCGTCGGCCCGGTCGCCTCCCTGACTTATGACGGCCGCCCTCCTGGCCGCCAGTTGTGGACCTCGATGTCCGCGTACGGGCCCGGGGTCAGGACGGCGCGTGCCGTGTCCGGGTCCGGCGCTCGGACCAGCGCCGCCGTACCCAGCCAGGCGGTGCCGCTGTCGGACAGCAGCGGCCCGTAGGCGATCAGCTCGTCCGGGGCGGGCGGCACGCCGGGGTCGGCGGGGTTGGCGGCGACCTGCCCCGTGCTGAGGCCGAGCACCAGGTACCGGTTGCGGTCGGTCGGACCCTCCGTCCGGCCGCCGGGGAACTCCCACATCGTGCGCCCCAGCGTGTTGCGCCACCGGAGCAGCAGTACGTCCCGGTACACACCGGCCTGGTAGTTGGGCTCGTCGAAGGCGAACGCCCGCGCTGCGGCGGAATCCGGCAGGTCGACAAGGTGCACGCTGCCGGTGGGCGTGTCACCGTCGTCGGCGAGGGTCGGGCCCCGGGCGATCATCTCCGTCGCGTACCGGTCCATGTAGGACCAGTGCTCCTCCAACAGCTCTTCGCGCAGCGGCAGTGAGCCGGGCCGATCGCGGTGGTAGCAGAAGAACTCCATGACCGCAGACCCTTCCCCACCGTGGGGCAGCGTCTCAACCGGCTTTGGCGACGCTGCCCCACGTCCGACGCTGCCCCACCTTCCCGACGCGGCGGGCGGCCCGGTCCGGGCGCGGCCCAATCCAGGCGCGGCTCAGTCCGGGCGCGGGCCCGTCTCGCGGGTGACCGTGCGGAGCAGGGGGCGGCCGATCGGGCGAGGCCGGGGAAAAGGTCCTGGAACGCCGTGAACTTTCCTGCCGGACCCGTCATCGAAGTCTGTGTACGGCCGGATAGCGGGGACAGCTACCGGCGGGGAGCATCAGCCATGAGCGAGCGCCGGTACGGGGCGTCGTGGCCCGGCGCCCCACAGACCGCAGCCGAGTACGTCCTGCCCCCCGTACAGGACGTACTCGGCTGCTACCGGCCCTCGGTCACTGGCCCACCCTTCCGTCGACGCACTCGCGCAACAGGTCGGCGTGCCCGCAGTGGCGGGCGTACTCCTCGATCCTGTGCACCATCAGCTCGCGAACCGATGTCCCGTCCTTCCCCAGACGCTCACTCAGATCCGGGTGCCCGGCCAGCGCGGCGTCGGTCGCGGACTGCTCGCGCTCCAGAGCGGAGTACGCGGCGTCGACCACGGCCTGCTCGGCGACGGCTCCGTCGAAGTCCGCGTCACGCTCGCCGTACAGCTTCGGCAGCGGATCGCCGTCACTGATCCAGTTGCGCCAGTCCCGTTCCACCTCGACGAGGTGCCGAAGCAGGCCGAGCAGCGACATCGTCGACGGCGGAACCGACCGACGGGCCAGCTGCTCCGCGTCCAGGCCCTCGCACTTCATCCGCAGGGTCATGCGGTAGCCCGCCAGGAAGTCCTGGAGCGTGGCAAGCTCGCCGTCCGGACTGACACCTTCGCTGTGGCGGGGGTCGTCGTCCGGGTCGGCCCAC
The DNA here is from genome assembly GCF_035917675.1 of Streptomyces sp. NBC_01775. NCBI lineage: Bacteria > Bacillati > Actinomycetota > Actinomycetes > Kitasatosporales > Streptomycetaceae > Streptomyces > Streptomyces sp. NBC_01775. Next base: position 4,388,074 of record NZ_CP109104.1, read on the forward strand.
ATGTCGGGGTAGACGCTTGCCCGGCTCCAACGTGCGGGTTGGTCACTCATACGTCGCATGTTCGGCGGCGAGGGCCCGAGATCGCCAGTGAGTTTCGCTCCGGAGGAAGAGGAAAGGGCCCGCTCCCCGGCCGACGGCAGCCGTGCCCGCCAGTCCCGCCGGCCGCCGCGGCCGGGGTCCGTTCGGCCTGCGCAACTCCACCCGTCAGGGCACCGCCCATGGTCCTCGCGGGCATGGTCCTTGTCCTGCGGGGTGCTATCGGCCGCTGGTGCTTGCCGGGATCCGGTACAGGCCGGTGGAGTGGAGCCTGCGTTGCGTGAACTGACGGAACGCAGTGCGGCTGCGTCGCTCGGGTCTGCCCGCCCACAGCCCGTCCGAACGACGAGGACCCCTCGGCGCCTGCCGGGCCCACCTCTGTTGTCGAAGGCCTGAGCCGCCCCCCACCCCCAGCACAGGAACCACGTACCAGTGATCAATATCGGACATACAACCGACGGCCCGCACTGCATGGACGTGTTCGATCACGGCCACGGCGGGAGAAGCGGCGCGGAACACCGCCACGCGAGCGCCCATGTTCCGCCGCCGCGTTCCACGGGCGACGGCATCGGAACCCCGGCAGCCGCCGCCCGATCGACCGTTGACGGCGGTACGAACGCGTGAAATCCCGAATCGATCCCCTGTCCATGGCGGCGATGGCGGTCACCGTGGTCTCGTTCTCGGCCACCGCCCCGCTCACCGCCTACGCCTCCGCCTCGCCGCTCGCCATGGCCTTCTGGCGCAACTTTCTGGGCTTCGCCACGCTCGGGCCGTTGCTCTTGTTACTGCGCCGTCGCGAGGTGGTGCGTGTCGCGCGCGGCGAGCGCGGCCTGCTGCGCCGGGAGCAGTGGCGGCCCCTGGTCTTCGGCTTCCTCGCGGCCACGGCGCTCGCCTGCCACTTCGCGGCCTTCATGACGAGCACCCGGCTGACCTCGGTCGCGATGTCCACGGCGCTCGTCGCCACTCAGCCCGTCTGGCAGGCCCTCATCGCACGGACGCAGGGCGCCCGGATGTCCCGCCGGACACGGGCGGGGCTCACGCTCTCCGTGGTGGGAGCAGCCGCGGCGGGCGGTCTCGACATCAGGTCCGGCGGTACGGCGCTGCTGGGCGACCTGCTCGCCCTCCTCGGGGCCCTCGCTCAGGCCGGGTACACCGCCCTGAGCGAGAAGGCGCGCACGGATGTGAGCACACCGCTGTATTCGACGGTCACTTCGCTGATCTGCGGTCTGGAACTCCTCGCCGTCTGCTGGCTGGCCGACATCCCGCTGACGGGCTTCGACAGCTCCACGCAACTGTCACTGCTCGGACTGCTCATCCTCCCCCAGCTGCTGGGGCTCGGCTCGATGAACTTCGCCCTCGGCAGGACATCGGCGACGACAATGAGCGTCCTGCTCCTGCTGGAGACCCCCGTGGCGGCGCTCGCCGCGTGGTGGTTCATGGGCCAGGGCATCGAGCCCGCGACCGTGCCCGGGCTCCTGTTGATCACCGTCGGCGTCACGGTCGTGGTGACGAGCGGCGGCGTGGAACAAGCCACGGCACAACAGGGCAGAGACGGCAGCACAGGAATACCGCCGTACCCGGCCTACGCCCCGTACACACCCCAAGCCCCGCCCCCGCGCCCGCACCAACACCCGCGCCCGCCCCAGTCCCAGTCCCAGTCCCAGTCCCAGTCCCAGCCCCCGGAGCAGCACCTGACGTTCCCGGATTCCGGCAAACGGGACCCCAGAGTGGACTGGGCGAGGCATGCCGGGACCGAGACCCCTACGGTCACGCTCACTCATCACGGTGCGGGCGCGTTCGACACGCTGTTCCTGCGCATGCCGCGCGTGGTGAAAGAGGAGCCTGGCGTCGACGGGCCCACCGAGGCACTGGCGGACCGCGGCCGACGAAGGTAGCCCCCCCCCCAGCGCCCTCACCGCCCCCGGCACCCGCCGCTCAGCTCCGCGCGGGTGTACCGCCGCTCGCGGGAGTAACCTGGACATAGGCCGAGAGCACTTCTTGACCGGCTTCCAGCCGGCATCTCTCGGAGCGACAGCGCAAAGCGCACCGGGCCGGATGCCGGCTCGGGGACAGGTTGACGCCATGACGGTGATCACCGAACGTACTTCGCCGGACACCTCGGGTTCGGGCCTTCCGCCCGTCCGGCTCTCTCTGAAGCCGCAAGGCCCGCAGTCGGGGCTGCTCGACGGGGCGTGGTGGCCTCGGTCGCGGGATCTGGCGGGGGAGCTGCCCGCGCTGATCAGCACGCTGGATCCGCTGTGGGGCCGCATCACGCGGGTGACGGTGAATCCGACGCACTGGGCCGGCGTTCCTGCCAAGGTGCCCGTCGCGGGGCGGGTGGTGAAGGCCGGATGGTTCACCGAGCAGGACCCGCACAAGCTCCTGCTGCTCTCCTACCGCGTCGGGCGCTGGGATCTGCTGGTGATTCCTCCGCAGGTGAGCGAGGACGCCGCCGCGCGGCTCATGACCGCTGCCACCGATCCCCAGACCGCCCGCACCGCCAGCGAACTCCTCGCCGAGGAGGGCGCCGAAGAGGGGCCGGAGCGCGCGGGGCATGCCGCACCTGCCGCACCTGCCGACGACTCAGCGCCGGTGAAGCCCACCGAGGCGTGGGAGGACGAGGGGGGCGCCGTGCCCGAGGCGGGCGCGCCATGACCGTCCCGTACGAACCCGGCTCCCGGACCCCAGATCACAGGTCCAGGTCCCGGACTCCAGATCACAGGTCCGGATTCCAGATTCCAGACCCCGGATCCGCACCATGAGCGGAGGTGAATCCCCATGGAGATCGGTATCACCATCGCTGCCGTTGTGGCGATGGTCGCGTTGGGGGTGCTCCTGATCCATCGTCTCAACGAGCAGCAGGAAGACCACATGGTCCCGCACCACCACACACGGCGACTGGCCGCCTTCGGGCGAAACCGTGGCCAGGGCCGGGACCAGGGCCGGGACCAGATGCGAGACCGGCGCCACGGCCCATGGAGCAGCCAGCCGCAGCCGCACGAGAAGCCGCACCCCATGCCCCGTCCGCAGCCCGGAGCCTTCGAGCACGAGCCACCGGCCGAGGATCCCGAGCACGCCGAGCGCCGTGACCTGCCCACCGAGGGGACGGGGCGCTTCCGCCACCGTCGCGGGAACGCCCGGCACGAGTAGGGACGTTCACGCCTGCCTGTCCCTCTTCACCCACAGGGCCCCCGCACAGGCGAGGGTCAAGACCCCCGTGCCCACGCTCATGACGATCTGCTGGACGCCGTCGAACGCGACGCTGGTGAACACGTTGACGACGACGGCGGCGGAAAGCACGAGCCAGAGCAGAGCCTTCATGATTCTTCCTTCCAGAGGTACGGAACGGGATCGTGCTGGGATCCACAGGAGAACGGCGGGATTTCGCAGTGGGTTTCGCGGAAACCCGGTGTGTTTCGCTGGGATCAACAATTCCAGCCCCCGGCTGCCGGCACGAGGGAGCGCCCTCCCGGATCAAGGGTGTAGCCAGCTACACCACTTCCTCCCCGGCCGGGTCGCATAGCCTCATCCCCATGCGGGAGGACATAGGCAGAGCGCGGCGGGCCTCGGCCCATCTGGGGACGGCCGCCGGGCTGTCGATTGCCACGTACCTCTTCGTCCCGCTGCTGATGTTCACCGCTGTCGCCGTGGTCTTCGTGGTGGGCGCGGGCGTGGTGCCCGAGACGGTGCAACTGCTGCGCAGGACCGCCGCGTTCAAGCGGCGGCAGGTGGCCGCCTGGACCGGTACGGAGATCCCCGAGGCGTACCCGCCGCTGACCGGAACCCTCGTCGAGCGGGTCCGTACGGCGACCCGCGACCCGAGCACCTATCAGGACCTGCGCTGGATGGCAGCGCACTACGTGTACGGGCTGGCCCCGGCGCTGGCCGCCATGCCGCTGGCGGTGCTCACGCTGTGCGCGGACGCGGTGTGGTGCGGGCTGCTGGGGCGGCCGGCGCTGACGCCGCAGCTGCTGGTCCGGCTGGCCGACGCCGACGCCGGATGGTCGCGCACGCTGCTGGAGCCCACACCGGAGGCGCAAAACAGCGCGCGACTGGCCGAGCGCGTCGAGGAGTTGACCGTCACGAGGGAGGGCGCGCTCACCGCGCACGGCGCCGAACTGCGCCGTATCGAGCGGGACCTGCACGACGGCACCCAGGCCCACCTGGTGGCGCTCTCCATGCGGGTGGGGCTGGCGCGGCGCGCGTACGAGAAGGACCCCGACGCGGCGCGCAAGCTCCTGGACGACGCGCAGGACCAGGCGGAGGCCGCGCTGACCGAGCTGCGGCACGTCGTACGCGGCATCCACCCGCCGATCCTCACCGACCGGGGCCTCGTCGGCGCGGTGCGCGCGCTCGCGGCGGGCAGCGGGCTGGAGGTCGCGGTGCGCGCCGACGGGGTGGAGGGCGCGGGAGTGCCGCGCGCACCCGCCGCCGTCGAGACCGCCGCGTACTTCGTGGTCGCCGAGGCGCTGACCAACGCCGCGAAACACAGCGGCTCGGAGCGGGCGTGGGTGGAGCTGGTGCGCGATACCCGGACGCTGACCGTCTCCGTGCGCGACGAGGGGTGCGGCGGGGCCGACTCCTCGGGCGGCAGCGGGCTGCTGGGCGTTCGGCGCCGGGTCGCGGCGCTCGACGGGACCGTGGAAGTGACCAGCCCCACCGGGGGGCCGACCGTGATCGAAGTGGAGCTGCCGTGCGCGTAGTGGTCGCCGAGGACAACGCGTTGCTGAGAGAGGGCATGGTCCTGCTGCTCAGTTCCGCCGGGCACGAGGTGGTGGCCGTCGCCTCCAGCGGGCCCGAGGTGCTGCCCGCGCTGCTCGAACACCGTCCCGATGTGGCGGTCCTCGACGTACGGATGCCGCCCGGCTTCCGCGACGAGGGCCTGCGCGCCGCGCTCGCGGCCCGCGAGGAGATCCCCGGCATGCCGGTGCTCGTGCTCTCGCAGTACGTCGAGGAGACGTACGCCGAGGAGCTGCTGGGGCAGGGGACGAGCGGCATCGGGTATCTGCTCAAGGACCGGGTGGGGCGGGTGGATGAGTTCCTCGGCGCTCTGGAGCGGGTCGCCGACGGCGGCACCGCGCTCGACCCCGAGGTGGTCACCGAGCTGCTGACGCGGCGCCGCAACGACCCCCTGGAATCCCTCACCCCGCGCGAGCGCGAGGTCCTGCACCTGATGGCGGAGGGCCGCGACAACACGACGATCGCCGAAACCCTGGTGGTCTCCGAACGCGCGGTGAGCAAGCACATCGGCAACGTCTTCTCCAAACTCGGTCTCCCCCCGACCGACGCGGGCCACCGCCGCGTCCTCGCGGTGCTCGCGTACCTGAACAAGTCCGGGTAGGGCGCGCGGCCCCTACGTTCCGGCTGGGCCGCCGGAGCGGGGGTGGTGGCCGCGCAAGGTGGACCACAGGGGTGGGACGGTGCCGCCGACCGTCGTCGCCAGGACCACGACGACGATCGACACGGCCTGGACCGGTGGCAGATACGGCACCGTGCGGGCCATTGCCAGGCTGAAGGCGAGGAGCGGGACGGAGGCGACGGCGGCGCCCACGAGCAGGCCCGTCGCCGCTGTGACGGCTGCCTCCAGACGGAGCATGCGGCGGAGTTGGGCACGGGCGGCGCCCGCCAGGCGCAGGAGCCTCAGTTCGGGGCGGCGGCCCACCGAGATGAGGGTGAGGGTGCTCAGGATGGCGATCACGGTGTAGCCGCCGATGGCGGCGACCGCCGCGACGGTGAGCGTCTCGCCCAGCGCCTGGTCCTCGGGCTCGACCCGCACCGGCCCTGGATCCCGCTCGACGCGGGTGCCCGGGACCGCGGTGTGCAGGGCCTCGGCGACGGCCGCGCGGTCCGCGCCGGGCGCGGTCGCGACCAGGGCCCGCTCCGGGCCGGGTGCGGAGGTGTGACGCAGCAGCTGGCCGCGGGAGAAGAGGAAGTCGCCCAGGGCGAGGCCGCGTTCGTAGGTGGCGACGACCCGCAGCCGCGCCCGCTGCCCGTCGTCGAAGCGCAGCGTCACCGTGGAGCCGGGCCGCAGGTCCAGGGCGCGGGCCCGCTCGGTGCTGACCGCGAGCGTGCCGGACCGCAGCCGGTTCAGGTTGCCCTCCGCCACCTGGGGGTCGAGCGTGCTGGTCATGTCCTCGGGGGTGACGCCGAGCGCCGGCAGCCGCTCCAGTCGGGGCTCGCCCGCTTCCTTCCGGGCCAGGACGGCCGTGCCCGGCACGACGCTCGTGGCGCCGCGCACTCCGGGCACCTGCCGGATGCGTCGGTCGGCGCCGTCGGGCAGTCCGCCGTCCGCGCGCACCGCGAGGTCGGCGCGCAGCGCCTGCCCCGCCTGGTCGCCGCCCGCGTGGATGAGCGTCGCGCCCCCGCCGAGCTGGACGCCGATGAACGCGGTGACCAGCACGATCGGGGTGATGGCCGCGCCCAGCCGGGTCGCGGAGGCCGTGCAGTTGGCGGCGGCGAGCTTGCCGCCGACGCCGCCGAAGCGGCGCAGCGGAGCGCCGAGGACGCGCGTCGCGCCCTGGGCGATCCACGGCCCCAGCAGCGCGCAGGCGATCACCATCGTGATCGCCGCCGCACCGGCCGCGGCGGCGGCGGTCTGGCCGTGCTGCGCGGTGGCCGTCCCCGCCGAGCTGATGCCGAGCAGGAGCAGCACCAGCCCCGTGATGCGGCGGGCCTTGCCGGGCGCTGCGTCGCGCAGCGCCTCCATGGGGCGGACGCGTCCCGCTCTGGCGCAGGCGAACGCCGCCGCCACACGGGCGATCAGGACGGTGAGGCCCGCGGTGGCCAGCGGCGTGAGCGCCAGCCATGGGGGGAAGGGCAGTTCGAGCCCGGCGGGCAGCGCACCACCGGCGGACAGCAGCGCGCGCAGGGCCAGGTACAGGGGCACCGAGGCCACGGCTCCGGCCAGCCCGGCGCCCACGGCGACGCGCCCCACCTCCCGGCCGACCGCGCCGCGCACCTGCCGGGGGGTGGCCCCGACCGCGCGCAGGAGGCCGAGTTCGTGCGCGCGCTGCCCCAGCGCCTGCGCGATGGTGGAGGAGACGACCAGCAGCGCGACGAGCACGACGGTCGCCGCCACGGACGCCAGCAGGGCCAGCGTGTTCGTACGCGCTGGCGCGACCGCCAGGAACTCGGCGTCGCCGCGCTCGTCCCCGGCCAGGACGCGCAGCGGCGCCGCGTCGCCGTCCGCGCGCCGCCCCACGCTGTCGAGGCGCGCCTTCTCCAGGGCGTGGGCCACGCGGGGGGCCAGCGTGCCGGCCGCCGTGCCGGGCTCGGCGACGATGCCGAGGGCGTCGACCGTCGTGGGGTGCCCGGCCAGGCGGCGGGCCTCGGCGCCGGTGAAGTAGGCGGCGGCCCGGGGGCCTTCGGCCGCGCCGACGACGGTGTACCTCGCGTCCTTGCCGTGCACGCGCAGGCTGACGCGCTTGCCGAGGCCCGTCCCGTGCTCCTTGAGGGCGGGGCCGCTCAGGACGACCTCGCCGGGGCGCTGCGGGGCGCGGCCGTCCCGTATGCCGTAGGGGGCGAGCCGGGCCGCGTCCCAGGGGTGTCCGGCGGCGGCGCGGCCGTCGATGCCGACGGTGAAGACCGCGTCGGGGACGACGGCGCGCACTCCGGGGACCTTCCGCACCGTGCCGAGCGCCTTCTCGGGTACGCGGACCCGCGAGGTGAGTCCGGCGCGCGCCGTCTGGCGTTCGCTGCCCCAGGGCTTGGCGGTGAAGCTGGTGCTCTGGTCGCCGGAGACGACCAGGTCGGCGCCCGCGTACCGCTCCACGCGGGCGTGGCCGAGCCCCGTCGAGGAGAGGGTGAGCGCGAAGGCGCCCAGCAGTACGGAGGTGAGCGCGAGCGCGGCGAAGACGGCCGCCCACGCCTTGCGGTGGGTACGGGCACCCTTGGCGGCCAGCAGCTTGGCGGCGCTCATCGCTGACGCTCCCCGTCACGCGCGTTCATGTCCACCAGCGCGCGGCGCACGTCGTCGGGTCCGGGCCGCTCCAGCTTGCCGACGGTGCGGCCGTGCATGAGGAAGAGCGTCTCGTCGGCCCAGGCGGCGGCTTCCGGGTCGTGGGTGACCATGACGACGGTGTGGCCCTCGACGTCGACGGCCTGCCGCAGCAGCGCGAGGACGTCCCCCGCGGTGACGAAGTCGAGCGCCCCGGTGGGCTCGTCGGCGAAGACGATCTCGGGGCGGGTGACCAGGGCGCGGGCGATCGCCACGCGCTGGCGCTGCCCGCCGGACAGCTCGGCGGGCGCGTCGTCCGCCCGGTCGGCGAGCCCGACGGCCGCGAGCCCGTGCAGGGCCCGCCCGTCCGGCGCCGCGCCGCCCAGCAGCAGGGGCAGCGCCACGTTCTCCACGACGCTCAGCGACGGCACCAGATTGTGCGCCTGGAAGACGAAGCCGACGCGCTCGCGGCGCAGCCGGGTGAGCGCTGCCTCCTTGAGCGAGGCCAGCTCCGTCCCCCCGATGCGCACCGTGCCCGAGGTGGGCCGGTCGAGCCCGGCGGCGCACTGGAGCAGCGTCGACTTCCCGCAGCCGGAGGGCCCCATCACCGCGAGGAACCGCCCCCGGGGAACCGTCAGATCGAGCGGGTGCAGGGCCACGCTCCCGCGCCGGTACTCCCGGCTGATGCCCTCCAGCACGAGCGCTTCGGAAACGCGCCCCTGCCCTTCCCGCTCAGCGGTTGCCGTACCGGCCCCGCGCCGCTCCCCGAACATGACTACGCCCTCTCAGTGGTCGATCACCTCTCGGTGCCACTGAGAACGCTAGAAACGACGGGGGCGGGAAAGGAGAGAGCGCGGTCCCGAGCCTGTGGTGTAGCCAGCTGCACCACAGGGCCGCGCCCCGGACGTGGCAAACCGTCTCCGGATACGGCGAACGGGCGTGAAACCGCACCCGGCACCAGGCCGAGGGCGGTCTCACGCCCGCTGGATCTCACGCCCGCTGGGGCGCTGAGTCAGCGTCCGCGGACGTTGCTCTGCTGCGGCCCGAAGACGAAGATCACCGAGTCGGAGACGATGCGGTCGTTGTCCTCGGTGTGGACCTTGACCAGCTCCTTGTTGATCTGCTTGTTGACCTGCTTCTGGATGTGGTGGTGGGAGTGGTGGTGCGGCCTCGGCTTGGGCCACGTCGAGGCCGAGGCCGCACCCACGCCGGCGCCCGCCAGACCGAGGACAGCAGCGCCGACAACAAGGGAACGCGTGATCGCACGCATACGCATGGAACCTCCAAGGGGAGAGCCAAGGGAAGAACGAACGGTCACCACGATCCGGCACAAACAACCGATTTCCCGCAGAGAACATGAACGACACGGCGGAAAGCACGCATACGGACCATTGCGCTAGCCGTCCGCGCCGACGTGACCGCCCTCGCCGCCGTAGTCGCCGTAGTCGTCGTAGAAGCCCGCGCCCGACTTCGTGCCGAGCCGGCCGCGCTCGATGTAGCTCCGCAGCACGGCGCGCGGGCCCTCGGGCAGGTCGGGGTTCTCGTCGGCGTAGTGCTCCTCGATGGCGAGGACGACATCGAGGCCGATCGCGTCCATCGCCCGGAAGGGGCCGGAGCCGCCGCCGTTGATCTGGATCAGCCGGTCGACCTCCTGCGGCGTGGCGACGCCCTCCGCGACGACCGAGAGGGCCTCGCGCTTGATGGCGGCCCAGATGCGGTTGTGGATGAAGCCGGTGCTCTCCTTGCGGGCCTCGAAGGGGTGGAGGCCGTACTCAGGGAGGACGGCCAGCATGAGGTCGAGGACGGCGCGGTCGGTATGGCCGCAGGTCATCAGCTCGACGACGGTCTGTTCCGGCGGCATGTAGAAGTGCGTGTTCAGCACGCGCGCGGGCCGGGTGACGCCGCCTAGGAGCAGCCGGCTGGCGAACGAGGAGGAGTTGGTCGCCAGGACGGCGTCCGGCGCGCTGAGCCGGTCGAGGTCGGCGAAGACCCGCCGCTTCAACTCCAGCTCCTCCGGGACCGCTTCGACCACGAGCCAGGCCCCCTCGACCGCCGCCGCCAGGTCGTCCACGGCCCGCACCTCCCCGGCCGCCGCGCCGGCGACAGCCGCGTCGGCGGCGTTCCGGGCCGCGATCACGCCCGGCAGGGTCTCGCGGACGTACCGCACGGCGGCGGTGCGCCGGCCGGCCGAGGGGTCATGAACCCGTACGGCGCCGCCCCGGGTCGCGAACACCAGCGCGATACGGCGGCCCAGCGTGCCGGCGCCGATCACCGCGACGGGGCGCGCGGCGCGGCCGGCGGGGAGTACGGCGGCATCGATGTCGTCCACAGCCATGGAACGGCCCCCTTTTTCGCGCTCCGGCGGGCCGGCTACAGCCCCGCGAGGTAGTTGTACACCGGTTCGAAGGGGGCCAGGGTCAGATCGGCGAGGATGTAACCGGCCTCGACGACCTCCCGCACCGGCAGATCGGCCAGCGGCGCCATGACGTGCTCGAACAGCTGAAGCCGCGCGGGCCCCCGCCACGCCTGTTTGACGGTGACGTCGGTGATCGCCGTCCGCATCAGGTCACAGGCGTAGAGCTGGTCGGGCGGCTTGGGGACGACCTTCAGCGCGAACGTCGGCACGGTGACCCGCCGCCGGGCCAGCTCCGGGTCCATCGGCTCGTACTTGTAGGGCATGGTGGCCGTCGCAACCCGCTGCGTGCCGTAGTCGAGGGTGCCGACCATGGCGCTGGCCTCCGTGAACAGCCGGGGCGCCCCCATCGACTTGGGGTAGGCGGCCCACTCCCTCCCGGCCAGGACCGCACCCACGTTGTCCAGGTACATCGCGTGCAGGTACTCGCCCGGCTCGCCCTCGAAGGAGACGGACAGCGCCTGGCCGCACTCGGTGTAGGAGCCGTAGCCGTCGACGTCGCCCATGTGCATCACCTCGAACCGGACCAGCGGCTCGGGGCCCGGCTCCAGCGGCTCGGGCACGGCGGCGCGCAGCGCCTCGGGGTCGGTGCGGTAGACGACGGTGAAGTACTCCCTGTCGACGAATCGCGGCACGCGCAGCGGGTAGGGCGACGCCGTCAGCGGTACGACGGGTCTGCGCAGCACCTCTTCGATGTTCACGGCGAACCTCTTTCGGGGGCGGGCCGGACGGGTCCTCGGGCGGCGCCTCACGGTAGCCGCCCCTCGGCCCCCGTACGCCCCACTCGTACGCACCTTTCGCACATCGGGCCCGGCGCTCCCGGCCGACCTCACACCGGCCGCCGGTGTGGCCTGCGCGTCTGCGGGCACGCGTTACGTGCCCACGGCCAACCGACGGAAGCGAGGGGGCATCCATGGAGACCCACCGGAGGTCCTGGCTCGGACGAGCCCTGACCACCCCGACAGCCGGCCGCTCCCCGGGCGGCGGCGCCCCCGGGCCACTCGCTCCCCTGACGCGGACGCTGAGCACCTGGGACCGGTCGGTCTACCGCAGCGTCGCCGTACGCCACTGGCCGCGTGCCGAGGCCTTCCTGCCCCGCCTGAGCCGCTCGGCCGACCACAGCAAGCTGTGGATGGGCGTGGCGGCGGGCATCGTGCTCTCCGGCGCCGGGGGCCCGCGCGCCCGCCGTGGCGCGCTGCGCGGGCTGGCCTCGCTCGCGGCGGCCTCCGCCGTCGTCAACACGGTCGGCAAGGGCGCGTTCAGCCGCGCCCGGCCCGTCCTGGACGAGGTGCCGGTGATACGGCGCCTGAAGCGGCTGCCGCGCAGCACCTCCTTCCCCTCCGGGCACTCGGCCTCGGCCGCCGCCTTCGCCACCGGACTGGCGCTGGAGTCGCGCGGCTGGGGAGCCGCGGTGCTGCCGGTGGCCGGGGCCGTCGCGTTCTCCCGCGTCTACACCGGTGTGCACTACCCCAGCGACGTGCTGGCGGGCGTGACGATCGGCGCGGCCTCGGCCTACGCCGTACGCGGCTTCCTCGACGCGCGCCGCCGCATCCCCCCGGCCCAGCCGCTGGTCGAGGCGCCCGCACTGCCCCGGGGCCGCGGCCTGTCCGTGGTCGCGAACCCGGGCTCGGGCTCGGCGGCCTTCGTCGACGAGATCCAGGAGGCGCTCCCCGAGGCGCGGGTCACCCACTGGGACCCGCAGCAGGGAACGCTGGCCGACCTGCTGGGCAAGACGGCCCAGCTGGCCGCCGAGGAGGGCGGCGCGCTGGGCATCTACGGCGGCGACGGCTCGGTCAACGCGGCGGCGCGCGTCGCGCTCCAGCACGGGGTGCCGCTCGCGGTGCTCCCGGGCGGCACGTACAACCACCTCGCACAGGACCTGGGCATCGGCACCTGCGAGGACCTGGCGAACGCGGCGGACGAGGGCCACGCGATCGCCGTCGACCTCGGCCGCTTCGCGCCGCTGCGGAGGACCGCGGGCGACCGGGCCGCGGAGAGCCCGGCGTCGGACGGCGCGGCGGCCGAAATGCTGGCGGCGGACGGGCTGGCGGGCTCGGAGACCGACCCCGGCTACTTCGTCAACACCTTCAGCCTGGGCGCGTACGGCGACCTGGTCGAGGTGCGGGAGCGCTGGACGGGGCGGATCGGGCCCTGGGCCGCCGGGGTGGTCGCGGCCGTGCATGTGCTGCGCCACTCGCGGCCGTTCGAGGTGCGGGTGAACGGGCGGACGCGCTCCCTGTGGCTGCTGTTCGTCGGCAACTGCTCGTACAGCAGCGCCAGCGGCGGCCCCGGCGGCGCCCGCCGCTTCAACCTCGCCGACGGCATGCTGGACATCCACCTCGTCCGCGCGGGCCGCTGGGCCCGCACCCGGCTGGTGGCCTCGGCCCTGGCCGGGGTGCTCCACCGCTCCCCCGTGCACGCCGCCGCACGGGGCCGCTATCTGCGGCTGACGGGCATTCCGCGGGGCACACTGTGCTCCTACGACGGGGAGACGGCGCCGGCGCCCTCGACCCTGCTGCTCGACAAGCCCGGCACGTCTTTGACGGTCTACCGCCCCCTCCCGCCCTGGCTGAGCGGCCACAGCCTGCCGGACGGCTGAACGGGCCCCTGGCCGGGGCGACGGGGCTGGGTGACAGGGCTGGGTGACAGGGCTGGGTGACAGGGCTGGGTGACGGGGGCCGCGCCTTCAAGGGGCCGGGTCGGCTGAGGCCGACCCGGCCCCTTCGTGATGTCACCCCGGCGCCGATGACATCACCGTTGCGCCACAGGGGCATCACAGAGGCGGCGGGCCGTCGGGTGCGGTGCAGCAGCCATCCGAGCCTTACCTGCTCCCACCAGGCACAACACCCACCCCCAAGCCCCCGGCGCCACGAAGGCTTGCACCTGGCGTCGAGATGGTGCCATTATGGCGCCATGGACCTCACACCGTACGTCGAAACCCTGCGGCAGGAACTCACCGTGGCCGCCGGGGCCGGTGGCGAGAAGGAACGCGCGGTGGCCGAGCGGCTCGCCGGGGCGGGTACGAGGACGCCGCCGGGCACGACGGCCTCTCGGTGAACGCCTGGCTGGTGCGGGCCGCGGCGAGCGCCGTCCACACCGCCGGGCCCGCACCCGGCGCCCGGGGCCGCCGCACCAAAGGGCTGGCCGTCACCGGCTGGGCCCGCTGACCGCGGCACCCGCCGAAGACCTCGTTACCGGACCACCGGACCACCACCCACCCCCACCCCCACGCCCGCCAGGGCCATGAGACGGGACAGCCATGCCTGAGTTCGACACTCCCCAGCCTGTGAACGTCACCCTCGACTTCGTCGCCGGAGCCGTCCGCGTCATCGCGACGGAGCGCACCACCACCACCGTCGAGGTCCGCCCGGCCGACAGCTCCGAGCAGGCGGACGTACGTGCCGCCGGGCGCACCGAAGTGTCCTACGCCGACGGCTCCTTGCAGATCAAGAGCCCCAAGTGGCGCTCGCTGACGGGCGGGAGCGGCTCCATCACCTTGCACATCGAGCTCCCGGCCGGCTCCCATCTCCAGGCCGCCGCCTCCCTGGGCGACTACACCTGCGAGGGCCGCCTCGGAAGCTGTGAGCTGAAGACGGCGGTGGGCAGCATCCGCGTCGCCGAGGCGGAGACGGCGCGGCTGAAGACCGACCTCGGCGACATCAGCGTCGAGGAGGTCACCGGCACGGCCGAGGCATCCGAGGTCACCGGCGCCGGACGGATCCGCGTGGGCCGGTTCGCGGGCCCCGCGACGGTCAAGAACCGCAACGGCGACATCGCCGTCGGCGAGGCGGGCGGCGACCTGCGGACCAACGCGTCCAACGGCCGTACGTCCGTGGACGTCGCCCGCGCGGGGGTGGACGCCAAGGCCACGCACGGCGGCATCCGCATCGGCGAGGTCGCGCGCGGCTCGGCCGTCCTCAAGACCGGCGTCGGCGACATCGAGGCCGGCATCCGCGAGGGCACGGCCGCCTGGCTCGATGTGCGCTCCCGGCTCGGGGGCGTGCACAACGCGCTCGGCGCGGCGGAGGGGCCGGGCGAGGCCGAGGAGACCGTCGAGCTGCACGCCCGTACCGGCCTGGGCGACATCGTCGTCCGCCGCCCCTGATGCCCCCGTCCGCTCCCCGCACTCCGCGCACTCCCCGCGACGCTCACGCACTCCGCTCCCCACTCCGCACTCCGGCACCCGCCACGGAAGGACCCGAAGCGTTATGAACGTTCCGACACCCGCCGCCCCAGCCGGGGCCGCCACCCGCAGCGGAGCCGCGACCTCCGCGACGGCGGCGATATCCGCCACCGGCCTGCGCAAGTCCTACGGCACCAAGGTCGTGCTCGACGGCATCGACCTGCACATCCCCGAGGGGTCCGTCTTCGCGCTGCTCGGCCCCAACGGCGCGGGCAAGACGACCACCGTGGAGATCCTCTCCACGCTCGTCACCGCCGACGGCGGGCAGGCGCGGGTGGCGGGCCACGACCTGGCCGAGGACGCGGACGGAGTACGCGCCTCGATCGGCGTCACCGGCCAGTTCGCCGCCGTGGACAACCTCCTCAACGCCGAGGAGAACCTGCTGCTCATGGCCGACCTGCACCACCTGGAGCGCCACGAGGGCCGGCGGCGGACAGCGGCGCTGCTGGAGCGGTTCGATCTGAGCGAGGCGGCGCGCAAGCCGGTCTCCTCCTTCTCCGGCGGCATGCGGCGCAAGCTCGACCTGGCGATGACGCTGGTCGGCAACCCGCGCGTCATCTTCCTCGACGAGCCCACCACCGGCCTCGACCCGCGCAGCCGCCGCACCATGTGGGAGATCATCCGGGGCCTCGTGAACGACGAGGGCGTCACGATCTTCCTGACCACGCAGCACCTGGACGAGGCCGACCAGCTGGCCGACCGCATCGCCGTCCTCGACCACGGCACGCTGGTCGCGGAGGGCACGGCCGAGGAGCTGAAGCGCCGGATACCCGGCGGCCACATCCTGCTCCAGTTCGGCGACATCCACCGACTCGACGCCGCCGCCGAGCTGTTCGGCGCCGCCGCGCCCGACTCCGCGGCGCTCACGCTCCAGATCCCCAGCGACGGCAGCATTCCCACGCTGCGGGCCGTGCTCGACGTGCTGGCCGCGGGCGCGGTGGAGGCCGAGTCCCTCACCGTCCACACGCCCGACCTCGACGACGTCTTCCTGACCCTCACCGCCCGCTCCGGCTCGCCGGCCGGTGCGCAGACCCGGCCCGATTCCCCCTCCATGTCCCGCAAGGAGAGCGCCCGATGAGCACGCAGGCCTACGCGATGCGCGACTCGCTGACGATGCTGCGCCGCAACCTCAAGCACGCGCGGCGCTACCCGTCCATGACCGTCGCGGTCGTCGCGATGCCCGTCATGATGCTGCTGCTGTTCAACTCCGTCTTCGGCAACGCGCTGGGCGCCGGAATCGGCGGCACGCCCACCGGCGGCGGCGACTACATCGACTACGTCGCCCCCGGCATCATCCTGATGGCCGCGACCTCGGGCTCGCTGGCGACGGCGGTGGGCGTGTGCGTCGACATGACGGAGGGCATCGTCAACCGCTTCCGCACGATGGCGATCTCCCGCGCCTCGTTCCTCAGCGGCCATGTCATCGGTACGACGCTCCAGACCCTGGTGAGCATCGCGCTGGTCATCGGCGTCGCCCTGGCGATCGGCTTCCGGCCCAACGCCACCCCCGTCGAGTGGCTCGCCGCCGGCGGCCTCCTCGCCCTGCTCGCGCTGGCGCTCAGCTGGCTGGCGGCCGGCATGGGCCTGACGGCCAAGACCCCGGAGACCGCGAGCAACCTGCCGATGCCGCTCCAGTTCCTGCCCTTCCTCGGCAGTGCCATCGTGCCGACGGAGTCGATGCCGACGGGCCTGCGCTGGTTCGCCGAGTACCAGCCCTTCACCCCCGTCATCGAGACCCTCCGCGGCCTGCTGCTGGGCACCGGGATCGGCAACAACGGCTACGCGGCCCTCGCGTGGTGCGCCGGCCTGACCCTCGTCGGCTACCTCTGGGCCCGCACGGTGTTCACCCGGTCGGCGGCGCGCTGAGGGAGGCAAAAAAATGACCCCCACGCAGGTGGGGGTGGTCCCGAGGGGGACGGGTCCCCGCGGGCGAAGCGGGGCGGGGGAGGTCCGGAAGGGGGTGCCGGACCTCCCTCATGCCGCTGCCGCTGCCGCTGCCGTTGCCGTTGCCGTTGCCGTTGCCGTTGCCGTTGCCGTTGCCGTTGCCACTGTCGTCGCCACCCCTGCTACTGGGCGGCGACCCGCTCGGCGACGCCCTTCTTGACCGTCACGGAAACCTTCAGGTTGCCCTTCTTCGCGGTCGCCTCCAGGTCCTCGACGGTGCAGTTGTCCGCGTCCGTGTTCTCGGCGTCACCGCAGATCTGGCCGCCCACCATCTCCGTGTCCTCGGCGACGAAGAAGGCACGGTTGCCGACCATCAGCTTGCCCGGCGCCAGGTAGGTCAGGGTGCCGGAGAACGTACCGTCCGCAGTGCTCCCGCCACCGCTGTTCCCCCCGGTCGACCCCCCGGAGTTGCCCGCGCCGCCGTTCGTCCCGGTCGGCCCCCCGGAGTTGCCCGCACCGCCGTTCTCCCCGGTCGAGCCGCCCGAGTTCCCGCCGCCGCTCTCCGGCCCGCCGATGACCTCGAGCGCTACGCCCTTCTTCATCGTCACCTGGGCGTCGACCCCGCCGTCCTTGGCCGCCGTCTCCAGCTGCTCGGCGGTGCAGTCCTCCACCCCCGTCGTCTCGGGGTCACTGCATATGTCGGCGCCCTGGATCTTGGTGTCCTCGGCGACGAAGAAGGCACGGTTGCCGACCATCAGCTTGCCCGGCGCCAGGTAGGTCACCTTGCCGCTGAGCACCCGCTTCTTGCCACTGGCCGTCTTGCCGTCGAGGGAACGGGAGTCGGAAGCCGCCTTGGAGTCGCCCTTGTCGGAACCACCGGCGGCATCGTCGCCGGAGTTGCACGCGGTGAGGAAGAGGCCGGCAGCGGCCAGGAACCCGGCGGCGGCAACGGTGCGGGTGGCGGTGCGGTTGCGGAACATGTCGGGGCCCCTTCGGCGTCGTTCTCTCGTCGGCTTCAACACGTCTGATGCCGTGCCCAGGAGGGAAGTTCATGGGCCCCTGCCCCTGTTGCACGCCCAAGGTGAACCACGGGTATCTGTTACAGAGCCCCGTTCGGTGACGGCGGAGGGCGGCGCCGGCGGGTCAAGCGGGCTCGGAGCTTTGGGCAAGCAACAGTGCCGAGTCCGAATGCACGGTGATGCGCACCGGCGTGAAGGTGGTGGCGTCCACCCGCGGCTCTCCCGTGCCGGGGTTGCGGGCGAAGCGCGGATGGGCGCCTCCGCTGACCTGCCAGCGAATGCGGTGACCGACGGCGAAACGGTGCGCTGTGGTGCTCATGGGCACGGTGACCTGCGACGGCGTCCGCTCGGCCGCGCTCGCCCGGCCCACCCCGTCACAGACGTTGACGGAGCGGCCCTGTGGGTCCACGTCGCACAGGCGGGTGAAGACGTCGGCGTGGCCGGTGTCCGTGGAGACGCTCAGCCAGGCGGAGACCGGGCCGAGGATGTCCACGGGTTCGGTCAGCGGCGGGCCGGTGAACGTCAGGACGTCGTCCCTGGCCTCCAGGGCGGTGTTGTCGCGAGGACCGGCAGCGGGGGAGAGCAGAGGGCCGCCGACGGACGGGGTGGGGTCGGCCGGGTCGTAGTGGAAAGACGTCAGCGGCGAGGAGTCCGTGGGGGCCTCCTGGGTGAGGTGCCCGTCCTTGGTGGGGTACCACGCGGTGGCGGCCGGGGCCGTCGGCCAGTCGTCGAGGTCCCGCCAGGTGTCTTCCCCGCCGATGTGCACGCGCACCTCGGTGGGACGCAGGCCGGAGGGGTCGTCGCACAGGTGCGCGCGCAGCCAGGCGAGGCTCTCGGCGAACACCTCGGTCCACCCCTGCTGCACGGCGGAGGTGTGGGTCCAGGGGCCGACGAGCAGCGCCGTCTCGCACCCGGCCTGCCGCAGCCGGTCGTACTGCTCGAAGGTCTGGTCGACCAGCGCGTCGTGCCACCCGGTGATCAAACTGGTCGGCACGCGCAGCTTCTCCGCCGCCTCCGCCACCGACGCGCCCTGCCAGTACGGGTCCTGGGCATCCGGGTGCGTCATCACATCGTCCAGCCAGGGCACTTCGCGGCCGAGCGCGGACTCTTGCGCCCCGCGCAGCGGCTGCGCGACGACGACCTCACTCATGCGGCGCTTGAGGCGCAGCATCGCCTTCAGGAACCTGGCCATCCCCTGATGCTGATACGTCATGCCCGCGCCGACAGCGAGCGCGTTGTCCAGGCGGAGCACGCCGTCCGAGTGGAACAGGGCGTAGGGATCGTGCAGCCCTACCTGCACCACCATCGCCTTCAGCTCCGGCGGCGGGTCCAGGGCGAGGGCCCACTGCACATATCCCAGGTAGCTGGGGCCGACCGTCCCCAGCGTTCCGTTGAACCAGGGCTGCTCGCGCAGCCAGGACACCGTCGCCTGGCCGTCGGCGGGCTCGTTGCGCCACAGGTCGAACTCACCGCCTGAACCGCCGGTGCCGCGGCAGCTCTGCAAAATCACGTGAAAGCCCTGTTCGGCGAAGAGCACGCCGTACATCGGGGACCACGGCAGACCCCTGCCGTAGGGCGAGCGCACCAAGAGCGTGGGGAAGTCGCCCTGTGCGCGCGGGAAGTAGTGGTCGGTGATCAACGAGCTGCCGTCCGCGCCCGGAACCACCAGCCCCGGCTCCCACCCGGCATCGTGCCGTTTGGCCGGGAGGCTGCGCCATGTCGCCCTCATCATCCGTGCGGCCAGCGGCGGCTTCCCGGACGGCGGCACCCAGGCCGGAGTCGGCGTCGGAGTCGGCGTCGGACCCTGCGTGCGTGATGGCATCGTTTCCCTCTCTCCTTTACGTACGTTGTACGAGAATAGAGGATGCTTGGATGACGCCGACAGGGGCTGCCGTGTGAAGGGCTCCCGTTCGAGATGAGGGTGAGGAGTACGAGGACCGTGACACGTGACGGAGAGTCCGGGGCCGCGGGCGTCGGCGTCGACCCTCAACAGCTATGGCTGGGTCGCCCCCAGCCCCGCAGAGGCCGTAGACCCGCCTACAGCCGTGAGGCGATCACCGCGGCAGCCGTCGCCCTGGCGGACGCGGAAGGGCTCGAAGCGGTCACCATGCGGCGGGTCGCCGCCCAGGTCGGGGCCGGCGTCATGTCGCTCTACAGCTACGCCCCCGACAAGGAGACGCTGCTGGAGCTGATGGTCGACCACGTCAGCGGCGAACTGCCTGCCTCGTCCACGCCCACCGGCGACTGGCGCGCCGACCTGAAGGCCATCGGCCACCTCCAGCGCTCCCTCATGCTGCGACACCCCTGGCTGCCCGCCGCGTTGTCCACCCGCCGCACCCCCGGCCCCAACACCCTGGCCTTCCTGGAACACGCGCTCGCCGTCCTGCGGCCCACCGGGCTGGACGGTGCGACGAAGATGGAGATCTTCGCCCAGCTCACCGCGTTCGTGGCCGGGCACGCCGCGCACGAGATCGCCCAGTCAGCGGCCTCGCGCTCCGCCGACCGGACCGCGGCCGAAGCCCGCTACCTCGCCGCTGTCGCAGCGGACGGCCACCACCCGGAACTCGCCGAGGCGCTCTCCACCCCCGGCCGCCCCCTCACCCCCGAACCCCCCGAAGCCCCCTTCACCCGCTTCCTCAACCGCCTGATCGACGGCCTCGACACGGACTGAGCCCGCGCTCGGGGGGGGCGTGCGCCATGTCCGTCTCCCGGGCCCGCGAGGTCGCCCTGCACACGAACGAGGCGGCGTACTCCGACGCGGTGTCGGGGTACGCCGCCCTGGGGCGCCGGGAGCTGCGAGGGCCCGCGCGCTCATGGCGGCTGCTTCGGGCCGCGGTTGCTCTTCGACGTCGACCTGCCACCGTGTGGTCCGGGTGGACCTGGTCCTCCCTGGCCGGCGGGCGTCGGCCAGGGTGAGCGAGCCGGCTTGGCCCGTGCGGGTCCACGCCGCTCGACCCTGTCTACCGAGCCGGCTCGTCGGCGTCAGCCGACTGACTCGGCCTGCCCGCCGCCGAACACCTCTTTGACGAGCCTCGGCGTCGCCTTCTGGAACGCCTCTGCCAGGGACAGTGCGGCGTCGTCCACATAGTTCAGCGCGGCGGTCAGGGTCTTGCTGCCGTCGGGAGTGCTGTACATCAGCGCCCCGTGGCCCGCCATGCCGCCGTTGTGGGTGATGACGGTGCCGCCGTTTTCGCCCGCGTCCCGCACGAACACCCCGGTGAAACCGGACTCGGCCATCTCCTCGACGGCCTTCTGCAGCTCCGGGCGGTCCTGGCCGGTGAGAGTGATGGACATGGTGGTGTGCTCCTTGAGAACTGTTGAGAAATTCCACCGAAAGGACAGGGGCACCGCGTCTGAGGGGTTCCTTTACAGGCTGCGGGCGGTGATGTCGCCGTGGGCGGTGGTCGCGTGGATGGTCAGGCCGGCATCGGCGCCGTCGGTGTTCTTGAGCGCGTTGTGGATGCGGCCGTAGGTGGTGTCCGCGTCCAGGGCGGCGGAGGCTCCGCGGGCGGCGCCGACCGAGATGTCGCCGGACTCGGTGCGCAGCGTGACCGTGCCGCACACGGCCTCGGTGATGCGGAGGTCGCCCTTTTGGGTGCTGATCTGCGCGGGACCGCCGCTCAGGCGGCCGACCGAGACGTCGCCGGACTGGAGGGCCAGGCGGGCACTTTCGGCCTCGTCGAGCTTGACCGCGCCCTGCGCGCCCTCGAAGGAGACGTCGCCGAACCGTCCGACGCCCCGGAACTCGGCGAGGGCTGCCTTCGCCTCGATGTGGGAGCCGGCGGGCAGCTGGACGGTCACCTCGATGGATCCGGAAGGGCCGAGGATCTGGTTCTTCGCCTCCGGGGCCTTGATCCGCAGGACGCCGTCGCCGTATGCGACCTCGGTCTGCTCCGCCGCCTTCACGTCGCGGCTCTTGGAGGCGTTCGCGGGGCGGACCTCGACTGCGGTGTCGGCCCGGTCGGCGGCGATGAACTGGATGCGGCCGGCGGGGATGTCGAGGACGGCGGTCACCGGGGCGGGGGTGTCGAACTGCATCGTGCTCTCCTTCGACTCGTTGTTTCTGACGATGGAAAAGCTACGTTGCATTTCTGGATACGGCAATCGATCCGTTGCAGATGATTGCCATCATCGCAGGTAGAAGTAGCAAATTCGTTGCAATGGTTTTGAAATCTAACGCAACAACCCTCACGCTGATCGTTGCAATGAATCGAGGGTGAACGCTATCCTGGAGACGCCACAGACCATGAAGGAGGCCGCGATGCCGGGCGGCAGACTCACCCAGCAGGAACGCCAGCAGATCGCGCTGGGGCTGGCCGACGGCCTCCCCTACGCGGAGATCGCCAGACGCCTCGACCGTCCGACCTCGACGATCACACGTGAGGTGATGCGCAACGGCGGCCCCACCGCCTACCGCGCCGACCTGGCCCACCGCGCCACCGAGCACCGCGCCCACCGCCGCAGAAAGGCCGCGCCCCGGGACCCCAACACGCCCCCGCAGGCCCACGGACGCGATGCCGAAGCCGTACGCGAGTACGAGGAGACGTTCACCACCGTCTTCATGCAATCGGGCCTGCCCAAGATGACGGCCCGGGTACTGGCCAACCTCTACACCACCGACGCCGGCAGCCTCACCGCCTCCGAACTCGCCGGGCGCCTCCAGATCAGCCCGGCATCCGTCTCCAAAGCGGTCACGTTCCTCGAAAGCCAGGGCCTCATCCGCCGGGAACGCGACGAGCGCCGCCGCGAGCGCTACGTCGTCGACGACGACGTCATGTACCAATCCATGATGGCCAGCGCCCGCGCCACCGCTCACCTCAGCGAGGTCGCCCGACAGGGCGTGGGCATCCTCGGCCCCAACACCCCGGCCGCCGCCCGCCTGGAGAACATCGCCCGCTTCGTCGACTTCGTCTCCGAGAGCATCGCCCGCGCCGCGGACCAAGCCCGCGAGATCCTCCACGCGAAGCCCGAAACGACCTCGGACAGCACTACCTGAGCCACCTTCAGATCGCGGTCGGGCAGCCTCGGCGACCACCGCCGGGACATCGGCCAACTTCGGGACACACCCCAACCACCGGTACGCCTTCAACCACACCAACAACGCCGGCAAACCGCCGCAGCCTTAGGGTCTTTCGTTTGGATCATGCTGGGCTCGCGGGCCCCGGCACCGCGCCTCGCGGCGTTGTCGTCGGTCGCCGCTGCTCCGCAGGGTCCCCCAGCCTCCGGCCGGGAGGTGCCCCCACCCTCCTCCGCCTTGCGATGCACGGCACCGGACCCCGCTCCCTGATCCAGCCTGATCCAAACGAAAGACCCTAGCCCGCTCGGTCCTCGCCGTCGTCGTCCCGCTCGGCCGCGGTCGCGTTGCGCAGCGGGCGCAGGCCACCGCATGGCATGGCTGGAGAAGTCATGCCACTTGCGGTGTTCAATGACCGGTCGGTTACGGAGCTGTCCCAGTGGGCTGTGGCCGTGGAGATCCCGATGAGAGCTGCGGGAACCGGCGGTTCGGCGAGCGGCAGCTCGCATCGGCGCAGCGCTCCACATGGCTCTCGGGCCCCCATTTCCCGGGGCGGACGGCGGTACGGGGACGGGTGGCGCCGTTGGGCTCGGGCGGTGCGTACCCGGCAGCGGCAACGCCCGTGACCCTGGTCGCCCGTAACAGGCGTGTAAGACGGGCGGTCGGGCGTGAACATTCCCTGGGCCGGGCGGATCCAAGCACTCGTAACGCTCACTCGTGCCGGGCAGACGGCACCAACCGCTAAGGAAGAAACGATGCGCGCTCAGAAGCTCACCCTCACCGCCCTGGCCCTCGTCGCGGGTCTCTCGCTCACCGCCTGCGGGGGCAGCGAGGACTCCAACGCGAGCAAGGACGCCTCCGGGTCCTCCTCCTCGAAGGTCGCGAATGAGTCGGAGGCGAAGTCCGGTGGCGGCAAGGGCCAGGGCAGCGGCGACGACGTGAAGACGCAGTCCGGCCGCAAGGGCGCCGCCAGCGGCACCTGGTTCGGCAACGTCAAATATCTCGCCCCGGGCAAGTACACGGTCAGCGACATGAAGGGCGTCGAGAAGGCATTCTTCACCTCCAAGACCACCAACATCCAGGGCGCCGGCGACATCTGCGGCGACGCCGACGGCCAGGCAGCCCAGAAGTGCACCGAAGCCGAACTCGAAGCCGCCTCCAAGAAGGGCGTCTCCGCAACCGTGAAGATCAAGAACGGCATCGCCGTCAGCGTCATCGAGGACCACTGACGCCCGCGCCGGCCGCTGTCCGGATCAGCCATCAGCCCGTGCGCCCCCGTCCACAACCGCGGGGGGCGCCGAGGCCGGGCGGAACAGCGCGGCGATGCGGGGTCCGTACCCAGGACGACGTTTGTGAGGATGGGTCGCATGTCCGTTCCCGCTCAGCGGCGGTCAGCACCGACCGACGTACGGACGCCCGCACAGCTGACGGACCGCTCAGCCGCTCCGTCGCAGCACTCGGGTCTCGCGCGGCGCAGG
The DNA here is from genome assembly GCF_035917675.1 of Streptomyces sp. NBC_01775. Taxonomy (NCBI): domain Bacteria; kingdom Bacillati; phylum Actinomycetota; class Actinomycetes; order Kitasatosporales; family Streptomycetaceae; genus Streptomyces; species Streptomyces sp. NBC_01775. Next base: position 4,412,037 of record NZ_CP109104.1, read on the forward strand.
TCGGCGCACGACGGCGCGGGTCGGCGCACGACGGGCGCGGGTCGGCGCACGACGGCTGTCGGTCAGCGGGGGTGGTGGGCGCGGGCAGCCGCGCAGCGTACGCAGGTGACGGCCGCCGGGCGTACCTCCAGGCGTTCCGCCGCGATCGGCTCGCCGCACACCTCGCACCGCCCGTACTCGCCCCGCTCCAGGCGTTCCCCCGCGCGGTCCAGCTCAGCCACCTGATCGTGCGCCTGCGCCAGCAGCGCGGCGACGTGGGCCCGCTCGAACGCGGTGCTGGCCCCCTCCGGGTCGTGCTCGTCGTCGACCGCCACCAGCGCGTTCGCCGCGACGATCGCGCCGAAGTCCCGCTCCAGCGCCTCGATCCGCGCGCACGCAGCCGCCCGCTCGGCCGCCAGCCGCTCCCGGACAGCCTCCCGGACGGCCTCGCGCGCGGCGGACGGGAGCCCGGCACCGGAGGGGAAATCGCTCATACCCCGACAATGCCAGAGCCCGGACCCGCTACGCGTGCGAACGCCCCGCGGCCTCAGCACCGCTCGGCGCACACCAGGAAGATCCGGCGGACGCCGGGGACGCTCCGCGGGGGCACCGGATCCTGCCAGCGGCCGTAGTTGGCGCTCGGATCGCCCGGCTGGACGACCTCGGCGGTGAAGCGGTGCCGGCCGAAGAGGGCTTCCGGCTCGTCCGTGCCGAACCGCCAGGGGCAGCCCCACCGGGCGAAGACGTCCAGCTGACCGCGTGCGTGGGACAAGGTCAGCGCTTCGGAGTTGACCAGATCCCCCGCCACCAGACTGCCGGCGGCGGTGATCGTGCGGATGCGCTGGAGCAGACGGTGCACCTCGTCCTCGTGGAGGTACGGGAGCACGCCTTCAAGGAGCCACACCGAGGGCGCTTTCGCCTCGTATCCCGCCTCTTCCAGGCGGCGCTCCCAGCCCGGCGCTGTCAGATCGGCGGCGACCATCCGGTGCGCCACCCGGGGGCGCACCCCGGCGAGCCGGTCTCGTTTGTAGTCCAGCACGGACGGGCGGTCGATCTCGAAGTAGCGCACGTTTGGCGGCCATTCGAGCCGGTAGGGCCGCGAGTCCACCCCCGAAGCGGCGGACACGATCTGCGCGTGGTCCTGGGACGCGCGCTGGAGAAGGTCGTCGAAGAAGCGGGTGCGGATGGCGTTGACGTCGAGGGAGTCGGGCATGGCGCGCCGTCGGTGCGGCGGGAAGGTCGCCCCCCGCACCTCGTCCAGCAGCTTCGGTCCCTCCTCGCCGCACAGGTCCTGTGCGTACGGGTCCGTGTAGAGCCGGTCCGGTCGGCGGCTCTCCAGTGCCCGCATCGCCGCGGTCAGCAGCGCTGTACGCCCCACCGCGTCCATGGTTTCGGTCATGACGCCCTTTCCGGCCGCCGGCTTCCGGCCGCCGATCAGCGGTGCCGACGTCCGATTCCCCTCGTCGGCACGTCCCCCTCCCGGGCACGGTGGGTGCCCGGTCAAACCTCCTCGGCCATGGCCTCGATGATCGACGCGTGCGCGGAGACGGTCCGCACCCGGCACACGGTCAGCCCCGCCCGCGCGAGGAGCTCCTCGTACTCCCCGCGCGTCCGCCCCTTCCCGTTGAGTACGGTCATCATCAGCATGTCGTGGGTCTTGCCGGGGTGCGGCTCGTTCCCCTCCGGGATCAGCCCGTTGACGACCAGCACCCGGCCACCGGCCGCAGCCGCACGGCCGCAGGTGCGCAGGATCCGCACGCACTCCTCGTCCGGCCAGCTGGCCAGCACGTGTTTCAGCAGGTAGACATCGGCGCCCGCCGGAACCGAGGTGAAGAAGTCGCCCGCCTCCACCCGCCAGCGCCCGGCCAGCTCGGGGGTGTCGAGCACGTGCCCGGCGACCACGGACTCCAGGTCGAACAGCGTGCCCGTCACGTGTGGATTGCGCAGCAGGACCGCCCGCAGCAGCCCGCCGCGTCCGCCGCCCACGTCGACAACGCTCCGCGCGGCGGAGAAGTCGTAGGCGTCCGCGACCTCGTTGCTCAGCGCCCGCGAGAACGCCGCCATGCCGGAGTGGAACGCGGCGCCCAGCTCGGGGTCGGCCGCCAGGTGGTCGTAGAAGGGGAGACCGTAGAGCTGCTCGAAGGCCGTGCCACCGGTGCGTACCGCGTCCGGCAGCCGGGCCGCCGAGAGCCAGAAGATGTCCTCGCCGCGCGTCATGACGTAGTCGCGCAGGGAGCCCTCGACGTCCGTGCGCAACGGCTGGGCGAGCGGGGTGAGGTGGAAGCGGCCGGTCGCGTCCTGCCGGAAGACGCCCTTCGTCGCGAGGAAGCGCAACAGCCGCCGCAGGTGGGGGCCGTGCGCCCGCGCCGTCTGAGCGAGTTCCTCCGCGGTGCGCGGGCCGTTCGCCAGGTGATCGGCGATGCCCAGGCGCGCCGCGGTCTGGAGGGCGGCCGAGTAGAGGTAGCCGAAGGACAGCTCCAGCAACCGACCGGCCGGGTCCTCGGAGACCGCCTGGGTGGCCGGGTCGTCGGGACGGGCGGCGCTGGTCATCGACTGGGTCCCCTTTCGTCGCGCGGACTTGTCCGCGCTACGTCGTGGCGGCGTCGCGTCCTGCCGAGAGCGTCGCGATCTGCCGAGAACGTGCGTCCCGCCGAGAGCGTGCGCCTTGCCGAGAGCGTCGCGACCGCTGTCGCGCGGTGCGGCCTCAGCCTGCGGCGTGCGGATCGCGCGGTGGTCGAGGAGCGCATGAAAGACGGCGCAGCGGGGGTGGCGGGGCGGCATCGACTGTGCATCGTGCGCACGTCGAGTCCGCGACGAGCCCGTTCGTGAAAGATCGGCCCACTCCGTACCAGGTTCCCGCACCCCCCGGTCCGCAAGGAGGCTTCCCATGGCCGACTCAACCCCCCGCACCGTGGCACAGGGCTTCGCCGACGCCGCTGAGCGGCGCCGCGCCAACCGCGCGACGGTCGAGAAGTATCTGGAGTACACCAAGGGTCCGAACCGGCTGCGCCGGCACGAGCTGTTCGCCGAGGACGGCAGCGGCGGTCTGTGGACCAACGACACCGGCGCCCCGATCGAGATCAAGGGCCGCGAGCGCCTGGCCGAGCACGCGGTCTGGTCGCTGAAGTGCTTCCCGGACTGGGAGTGGTACAACATCCAGGTCTTCGAGACACAGGACCCGGGCTTCTTCTGGGTCGAGTGCGACGGGCACGGGAAGATCAACTTCCCGGGTTACCCCGAGGGTTACTACGAGAACCACTTCCTCCACTCGTTCCGCTTCGACGAGGACGGGAAGATCCGGCAGAACCGGGAGTTCATGAACCCGTTCGAGCAGCTGCGCGCGCTCGGAATCCCGGTGCCGACGGTCCGCCGCGACGGCATCCCCACCTGACCCCCGCAAGGGCCCTCCCCCCCCCACAGGCCCCCGCAGGGGGCACCGCGAGCGACTCCGGGCCGGCCGACCGCAACAGCCCGGCAGGCGCGGTGAGTTCCACCGCACGACAGAGGTGAGTTCCACCGCAAGACAGAAAGGCGCCCGCGCCTATGCCAGGCATTCCGCCCATCGAGTCCTACCCGCTTCCCTCCCCCCACGAGCTGCCGGCCAACACGGCCGAGTGGGCCGTGGACCCGAACCGGGCGGTACTGCTCATCCATGACATGCAGCGGTACTTCCTGGCGCCGTTCCCCGGCACCGTGCGCGCGGAACTCCTCGGCAACGTCGCGCGGTTACGCGAACGCTGCGCCGCCTCGGGCGTGCCCGTCGCCTACACCACCCAGCCCGGCCGTATGAGTGTCCGGGACCGCGGGCTGCTCATGGACTTCTGGGGGCCGGGGATGCGCGCGTCGGCCGACGACCGTCAGGTGGCCGACGAGCTGGCCCCCGCCGAGGGCGACTGGCTGCTCACCAAGTGGCGCTACAGCGCCTTCTTCCGCTCACCCCTGCTGCGGCGGCTGCGCGAGACAGGCCGTGACCAGCTCATTCTGTGCGGCGTATACGCGCACGTGGGCGTGCTGGCGACCGCGATGGAGGCGTACGCGAACGACATCCGGACGTTCCTGGTCGCCGACGCCGTCGCCGACTTCTCGTGGGACCGCCACCGGATGGCCCTCACGTACGCGGCGGAGCGCTGCGCCATGGTCGTCTCCGCCGAACAGCTTCTCGCGGAGGTCTCGCCGTGAGCGGGGGGCTGTTCGAGCGGGTGCTCAGCGACCCGTCCACGCCGTTCGCCCTCCTCCACCGCCCGCCCCGCACCGGCCCCGACCAGCTGGACGTGCTCGTCGGGCCGGTCTCCACTCCCCCGACGCTGGCGCGGATACCGCTCCCGGCGCCCCCGGACCCGTCCCCGTCCCCGGGCCCGGACCTGGACCTGGAAAGTCCCGGGGCGCCGGGGTGGCCGGGCGGCGCCGCGTCCGCCGGCGCTCCCGGGGGCGAAGGGGACCGTCACGAGGTGCTCGTCCTCATCCCCTACCGCCAGATCACCGAACGCGGCTACGCCTGCGTCGACGACGCCACGCCGCTCGTCGCGCTGACGGTCGCGGGCCAGGAGACGCTCCCGCTCGCCGAGGCGCTGCCCCGGCTGCCGCGCGCGGCGACCACGCTCGTGAACCGGCGCTTCGTCCCCGGCGACACGGAGTACGCGGACACCGTGCGCCGCGTCGTCACCGACGTGATCGGCCGCGGGGAGGGCGCGAACTTCGTCGTCAAGCGCGACTTCGTCGCCGACATCACCGACTACTCCACCGAGCGCGCCCTCGCCTTCTTCCGCCGTCTCCTGGAGAGCGAGTCGGGGGCCTACTGGACGTTCCTCGTCCACACCGGGGAGCGCACGCTGGTGGGCTCCAGCCCGGAGCGGCACATCAGCCTGCGGGACGGCACAGCGGTGATGAACCCGGTCAGCGGCACGTACCGCTATCCGCCCACCGGCCCGGAACTCGCCGGTGTCCTGGACTTCCTGGCCGACCGCAAGGAGGCCGAGGAGCTGTACATGGTCGTGGACGAAGAGCTGAAGATGATGGCGCGGGTCTGCGAACGGGGCGGGCGCCTGGCCGGGCCGTACCTGAAGGAGATGGCCCGGCTGGCCCACACCGAGTACTTCATCGAGGGGCACACCGGGCGGGGCGTTCGCGAGATCCTGCGCGAGACGCTGTTCGCGCCGACCGTGACCGGCAGTCCCCTTCAGAGCGCGGCCCGGGTCATCTCCCAGTACGAGGGACAGGGACGCGGCTACTACAGCGGAGTCGCGGCCCTCATCGGCCGGGACGCGCGCGGCGGCCGGACGCTGGACTCCGCGATCCTCATCCGGACCGCCGACATCGACGCCACCGGGGAGGTCCGCATCGGCGTCGGTGCCACCCTCGTACGCCATTCGGACCCGGCGTCCGAGGCGGCCGAGACCCGGGCCAAGGCGGCGGGGCTCATCGCGGCGCTGGAGTCCGGCCGGTCCCGCTCGTTCGCCGCACACCCGAGCGTCCGCGGCGCGCTCGCCCGGCGCAACGAGCCACTCGCGGACTTCTGGCTCAGCGAGGCGGGGGCGGAGACGGAAGCGGAGGCGGAGGCGGAAGCGGAAGCGGAAAGGGAAACGGAAGCGGAGACGGAGGCGGAGGCGGAGACGACGCGGGCGTCGGCGTCCCGACCGTCCCTGCCGGGCGCCGGCGGTCTGGACGGCCGCAGTGTCCTGGTCGTCGACATGGAGGACACCTTCACGGCGATGATCGCCCTCCAGCTGCGCTCTCTCGGCCTGAGCGTGACGCTCCGCCGGTACGACGAGGATGCCGAGTTCGACGCCTGGGACCTGGTCGTGATGGGACCGGGCCCCGGCGACCCCCGGGACCTCTCCGGTCCCAGGATGGCCCGTCTCCATGCCGCGATCGATACCTTGCTCCAGCGGCAGCGCCCGTTCGTCGCCGTCTGCCTGAGCCATCAGGCCCTGAGCCGGCGACTCGGATTCCCGCTGTTCCGCCGGGACGCCCCCCATCAGGGCGTACAGCGGGAGATCGACCTGTTCGGCGTCCGCGAACGCGTCGGCTTCTACAACACGTTCGCCGCCCGCGCCCAGCACGACAAGACGGATGTCGACGGCGTGGGCGTGGTGGAGGCCGCCCGGGATCCGAAGACGCACGAGATCCACGCGCTGCGCGGGCCGCATTTCGCGTCGATGCAGTTCCACGCCGAGTCGGCCCTCACCCAGGGCGGCCCGCGCATCGTGGGCCAGGCCCTTCGGACCGCGCTGGAACGGTGACCTCCGGCCCCCGGCCCCGACGCCGGGACGCCGGCCCAGGCCCCAGCTCCGGCCCCAGTTCCGGCCCCAGCTCCGGCCCCGACCCCGGCCCCGGCCCCGACCCAGGCCCCGGTCCGATGACAGCGCCGACCCGCGCCGACCCTCCCCCTCACCCCGCTCTCTCCCCCCGCTTGGAGGCCCCGATGCACGCGTACGTAGTCGTGGACGCGTTCGCTCACGAGCCGCTGCTCGGCAACCCCGTCGCCGTGTTCTTCGACAGCGACGACCTGTCCCCCCGCACGATGCAGCGCATCGCCCGCGAGATGAACCTGTCGGAGACCACCTTCGTCCTCGGGCCCCGACAAGGCGGCGACGCCCGAATCCGTATCTTCACCCCCGTCAACGAATTGCCCTTCGCCGGGCACCCGTTACTGGGCACTGCCATCGCCCTGGGCGCACGAGTCCCGGGTGACCGCCTGCGTCTGGAGACGGCCATGGGCGTCGTCCCGTTCGACCTCGTCAGGGAGCGGGGCCGGGCGGTCGCAGCGCGCATGCGTCAGCCGGTCCCCACCTGGCGCCCCTTCGAGCGCGCCGAAGAACTGCTGGCCGCGCTCGGAGTGGAGAAGTCCACGCTGCCGGTGGAGATCTACCACAACGGTCCCCGTCACGTCTTCGTCGGCCTGGAGAACGTCGGCGCGCTGTCCGCCGTCCGTCCCGACCACCGCGCTCTGGCCGACTTCGAGGATCTGGCCACCAACTGCTTCGCCCCTGACCTCGACGCGCACGACACCGACACCGACACCGACACCGACACCTACGCCGACACCTACGCCGACGCCGATGCCGATGCCGACGACACCGACCTCCCGCCGGACCAGGAGAGCGGGAGCTGCTGGCGCACCCGGATGTTCTCCCCCGCTTACGGCGTGACCGAGGACGCCGCCACCGGGTCGGCCGCGGGCCCGCTGGCCGTCCACCTCGCCCGGCACGGCCTCGCCGCGCACGGCCGACAGGTCCGGATCACTCAGGGCGTCGAAATGGGCCGTCGGTCGCTGATGCTCGCCCGGACCGAAGGGGCCGCGGAATCCGTCGACACGGTGGAAGTGGGCGGTTCCGGGGTGCTGGTGGCGGAGGGCAGCTTGCACGTATGACCTCCGCCGACGGCCGCACGGCACGACGCGCGTGACGCCACACGGCACAACACACATGACACATGGCACATATGACACCCAAGGCGCGCATGGCACGCATGGCACAGAAGAAGGACGGGGCATGGACACTGACAGGTCGGAAACCCTGACGGCGGCGAGCGACGTGACCTTTCCCGAGTACGTCGCGCCGCCCGCCGAGCCACTGGGACTCCTGCGCCGCTGGCTGGAGTCGGCGGAGGCGCACGGCGTACGCGAACCACGGGCCCTGGCCCTGGCCACCGCCGACGCCCGGGGCCGCGCCTCCCTGCGGACCGTCGTCCTGAACCGGGTCACGGGGACCGGCCTCGTCATCGCCACCCACGACGGCAGCCGCAAGGGCCGCGAACTCCGCGTCAACCCCTGGGCCTCCGGCCTGCTGTACTGGCGTGAGACCGGTCAGCAGATCAGCCTGGGCGGCCCCGTCCGCCGGCTGTCCGACACCGAGTCCGACGCACTGTGGGCCGCCCGCCCGGTCTTCACCCACGCCATGACCGTCTCCTCCCGCCAGAGCGAGCCTCTTGGCGACCTGGCGGACGTGGCGCGGCTGCGGGCCCGCGCCGAGACGGTCAGCGGACAGGGCCCCCAACCACGCCCCGCCGCCTACGTCGGCCTCGAACTCGTCCCGGAATCCATCGAGTTCTGGGCGAACGGCACGTCCCGCCTGCACGAACGGCTGCGCTACGACCGCACCCCGGAAGGCTGGACCACGGCCCGCCTGCAACCCTGAGCCTCCCCGGTGACGGACCGGCACGCCGCCCGGGTACGCCGCCCGGGTACGCCGCCGACTGTCCTGGACGCGACCGTGTTCAGGAGGTCGCGTCCACCTGACGGGCCGTTCTTGCCACGGGCCAGGAACGGCCGCGGACTTCCGCTCTTGTCACCGATCAGGACCGAACGCGGACTTCCCGCCAAGGGCCGCGTATCCCCCACGCGAGCTACCGCCTGCCCCGGAATTGTCCACCAGAGGGCGACGATCTCCGGTGGTCCCGGCCCGTACCGTCCGTATCGACCCGCGGCAACCAGGCCGCCGGTTGGTACAGGAGCCGGTTGGTACTGGAGCCGGTTGGTGCGGGAGGGGCCCCTGCCGAAGCGGGCTCCTGCCGGACACGAACGCCGTGTCTTTCACCGGGACCCCGAAGTTCCCTCACGGAGCGGAGTCGTACATGGATCGGCAGCGGCGCGACGCGGACGCGGCAAACCGTTGGAAGCCGCGCCCGGCCCATCGGCGCGGATTCCTGCTCATGGTGGCTTGCTGTGTGTTTGGTGTGCTCGTCACAGCCTGCGCACCCTCGGATTCCGACCAGGCGTCCAAGGCTTCCGACCAGCCCGCCCAGCCCGGCGCATCCGCCTCCGTCCCCATCAAGCTGGCCCGCGCCGGGACCGGTCGGAAGATGGTGGTGACGATCGCTGTCGGCGACGGCGAGCCGGTGAAGGTTCTCCTGGACACCGGCTCCAGTGGGCTCGTACTCAAGGACAGCGCCTTCGGCAAGGACCAGCGCCCCACCGGGGAAAAGACCAAGGTCACCTACGGGGGCTTCAGCCTGGCGGGGGACATCGTCAAAGCTCCCGTCCGCTTCACATCGGCCACCTCGGACCTGGCCACGGAACCCATGAAGGTCGCGTCGTTTCACGGCGACCCGACCAAGACCATGGCCTCCACCGGAACGGTCGGAATTCTCGGCATCGCGGCCGGGACCGCCGCCTCTACGACCCCGAAGTTGTTGTCACCCCTGGTCCATCTTCCCGAGCCGTACTCAACCGGATTCACGATCAGAGGCATCCGAGAAGATCTCTCCTCCGGCAAGTTGTCGGTAGGCAAGGTCCAGGAGACATCCGACAGCGTCGCGGTCCCTATGCTCAAGGCGGGCTTCACCTACCCCAACGGGTCCCCGGGGTACAAGAAGCTCATCCGGCTCTGTTGGACGGTTGGAGACGCGAAGTCCTGCGCCAAGACCTCCCCGGACACCGGTGGCACGAGTGGAACCGTATCGAGCACCCTCATGCCAAACGCTCCCCGGACTGGCACATCCATCACCAAGGGGACGCCCATCACCATTGGATCCGACAGCAAAGTGCTGTGCAGGTTCGAGGCAGGCGCGAACCGCAGCACCCAGCCCGCCCCACGCCTCAATGACCACCCGAACATGAACACCGGGATCCGGTTCTTCTTCGCCAATACCGTCGGCTTCGACCTGAAGCGAGGTCAGGTTGTGATCACGCCTGACGCGGCGGCATCGCGGTCCCACTGTTGACGATTCCCGCGACGGCCGGGTGCGCGCGGCCCGTACGGTCGCGCTGCCCACGGGCAGCGGGCGCCACATCCGGGCCACTGCCGGCAAGGACGCCGAGGCCACCGAGGTCAGCGAGGCCGCTCGGTGCACGGCCAGGCGAGGCGGATTCCACACCCGGAACGACGTTGGTAAGGATGAGACGCATGTCCGTTCCCTCTCAGCGCTACCTGTCCCTGCCCGAGGAGTTCGTCCTGCTCTCACACCTGGCTTCCGGCAAGGTGCACGGCTCCGGTCGTGCCCCGGCGGTGATCGGGTGCGCGGCGGCCGAACTCGGCGAACTCGCGCTGCGCCGTAAGCTGGCGGTCCGTTCCCGGAAATCCAAGGCGCTCGGCTTCGACGTCTACCGCCTCCACGGCGTCGAGATCGAACTGCTCGACGCCCGCCCCACCGGCCTCGGCTGGGCCGACGCGTTGCTGGCCGAGTTGCAGCAGAGCTGCTCCGCTTCCGAACACGGCCGCGTCCGCCTCTACCAGTGGTTCCGGCGGCACCAAGAAGGGTTCTCGCTGCACCGGGACGCGCTCGCCGCGCGCGGCGTGCTGCACCCCAAGCCCGGCGGGCACACCGGCCTCTTCCGCGCGAGGCAACGCCACTACCCCGACCGCGTGTTGCGCGAAGCGCTCATCGCGGAGGCCCGTGCCGCCTGCGGCGAGGAGAGCCGAGTCGACGCGCACATGCTGTTCCTGTGCGACCTCATGGAGACGGTCGGGCTGAACAGGGAGCTGGGTATCCGCTTGAGCGTGCGCCAGCGGCTGGACCGCGGCCGTGGTGCCGGAGCGGCGGCCTCCCTCCCCGAGGACCTGCGGGACACCAGCACAGCGCTCGCCGCGGCGGTGCCGTCGCGCGACAACGACGCCAGGTACGGCCGCCCACGGGTCTGACGGACCGCGCCCTGTTCCGGTGACGATGCTCCGGTAGCGCGCTCCCCAGCGCTCCCCCTCAGCGCCTCTCCCCCTCAGCGCCTCACACCTCCACGACACCGGTCCGGTAGGCGAAGACGACCGCCTGGACGCGGTCACGCAGCTCCAGCTTCGCCAGGATGCGGGAGACGTGCGTCTTCACCGTTTCAGGGCTGATCACCATCTGCGCCGCGATCTCCGTGTTGGACAGCCCCGTCGCGAGCAGCCGCAGCACCTGGGTCTCGCGCCGGGTAAGGCCGACGCGCCCACACCCGGCCGGCGGCGCGGCGGGGACCGGGCGTATCCGGTCACCGAAGCGGCCGATCAACCCGCGGGTCACCGCCGGTGCGAGCAGCGAGTCGCCCGTGGCGATCGTGTGTACGGCGTTGATCAGGTCCGCCGACGGCGCGTCCTTGAGCAGGAATCCGTCGGCCCCGGCGCGCAGGACCTCGTACACATGCTCATCGAGGTCGCGCTCGGCGACCACCAGCACCTTGACCGGGTCGGCAGCGTCGGGCCCGGCAAGCAGCCTGGTCGCCTCGATGCCGTCCATACCGGGAAGGTGTACGTCCATCACCACGACGTCGGGGCGCAGTTGCCGTGCCGTGTCGACGGCTGCGCGGCCGTCACCGGCCTCACCGACCACTTCGACGTCGGGCTGCGCGTCAAGGATGGCGACGTATCCGGCCCGTACGAGCTGCTGATCCTCACAGATCAGCACGCGGACCGGGTCGCTCACGCCGCACCTCGTGACGGAATGCGGGCCGCAACGGTGAATCCACGTCCGGGGCCACCTGCCCGTAACGCGCCGCCGAGCAGGCCGAACCGCTCCCGCGGTCCCTCAGTCGGTCTTCTGTAGCGCACGGAACTGTTTGATCCACACGCGGTTCCGTCCGGGCAGACCGCCCTTGCCGGACTGGACGGTATAAGGACAGAACAGGCTGTTGAGCATCCACGGATTTTTCTTCTTGGTGAAGTTCGACGTCATGGCCTCGTCCTGGATCACCCCGTAGGTGGCCACCGCGAGCCTCTTGGTCTTGCGGAACTGCTCAAGCTGATCCTGAAGGTAGGTGTTGTTACTCGCGAACCAGGGGGTCATGGAAAGAAAATCGTCCCACTTCTGCTGCGTGAAGGGCTGTTCGGTGGCTCCGCGGAGCACCTCCCACACCTGCTTTCCCCGGGCATCTTTGTATTTTTCTGCGAATCGGGCAGAAACCGGGTCTGTCTGGTGTGCCTTCCAGAGCAGGACCAGGGAGAACTCGGTGGCCAAAAACTTCTGTTCGGGACGCATACGGGGAAGGATGTAGTCGAGGTATTCCTTGGAACCGGCCAGGGACGTCACATGCGGATGGATGTCCACACCCTCGATGTCCTTGGTCTTCTTCACGAACTCCATCCAGCGCTTGGTGGCACCCGTCTGCCCGCCGTCCCAGTCGAGGTGGTTGAGCGCCCCCATGTAGAGCTTGGTCTTGCGCGCGGAGTGCTCGGCTCGGTAGGCGATGATGTATTGCGCGATCTTCTCGTAGAAGAGGTTGAGGCGGCGATCGCGCTGGTCCTTGCGGGTCTCCAGGAACGGTTCGTTTCCGATCACCAAGATGTCGACCCTGTCCATGACGGTCGGCAGCACCTTTTTCACGCGCGCGAACGCGGTCTTCCAGGCATCGGTGCCCGGGGTCGGGATGTCCTGTTCCATGTACGGGAACTTCAGCGACAGCACCGTGCCGAATCCACGCTCCTTGGCCGCCAGAAGCTTTTTGATCTGCGGCTTTTCGGAGATGGCGCCCTTATCGGCGTCACGCATGGGGAAGAACCCGCGCAGCCATGTGGCCGAGACGTCCTCCAGCTCGTCGAATTTCACATTGTCCGGGGCGCCGTTGAAGTTCGCCCCGAGGACCCCGACGGGGGGCGGTGCGGTAACGCGAGAGCCTTCTTTCCGGCCCGCGTTCGTCTTCTTCTCACCAGACCCGGCGTCCTTGCTCGACCCGTCGGCCTTCTTGCTCTTACCCGACCCGGAGTCGTCGCCCACGCACCCCGCGGCACCCAACGCCGTCAGCCCGGCGATCCCGGACATGCCGAGCATCCGCCGGCGCGACAACGTACGCCGCTCGGCGGCTCCGGTCGAGTTCACGCCGTGGTTTTCCCCCATGCGAACTCTCCTTTCTCTCGCGCCCCAGCTGATCGAGCTGTGAACCGCATCGTGATCTCGCTGATGTGTGGTCGGATTTCCGCCGGGCGCGCGGTGACGTCAGGGTGCCGCGCTGCATGTGACTGGGGGCGCCCGGCCGCGCGGTCAGCGGAGGCCGGCTTGAGCTGAGCCCCGCGACAACCCGCCGCGTGTGTTGAGTTCGTCCCTGGCTCAGCCTGCCGCAGTCACGTGACAGTCCGGGAACCAACTCTTCTTGTATCCGCCACGGTTCTGGTCAGGACGCCGTTGCGAATCCTGCGTGCCGCACAGCATGGTGGTTGTTGATTTTTTCGTCAATGACACGGAATTAATCCGTCGGGCTCCCGGCCATCCCTGTTCCGTCTTCCTGCTGGTCACCCCGACCGGCCTGCGCCGGAAAGGCGTTCGGGGGGACGGTGCGGTCCGGGAGGCGCCGCGACGCCGTCTCCGCCACCTCAAGGAACAGGCTCTCACACGGGCCGACGCGGATCCCCGGACGCGGACCGCGGCTCGGACCACGACTCGGACCGCGACTCGGACCGCGGCTCGGACCACGGCTCGGCCAGACCTCGGCGAGCGGCGCTCTGACGCCGGGTGAGGAGGCGTCCACGTCGTCTCGCCAGGCGCAGGAACACCAGCGTGGGCAGGCCGCAGACGAGGATGGCGACGACGCTGGCTTCGGGACCGAAGGTGCCTCCGGTGAGCGCGGCGTTGCCCGACATCGCGCCGTCGAACAGCCCCGTCGGCCCCCCTGCCGCGCCGGACAGCGTGGTGCTGAAGATGCCACCTGCGGCCAGGTTCCACCCCAGGTGAAGGCCGATCGGCAGCCACAGGCTCCGGGTGGCGGCGTAGGCCGCCCCGAGCATCAGACCCGCCTCGACAGCGATGGCCACCGCTCCCCACACCGTGGCGCCGGGGTTGACCAGGTGAACGACGCCGAACAGCAGGCCGGAGATCACCAGCGCGCCCCACGTCCCGGTGAGTTCCTCGACCAGGCGGAAGACGACGCCACGGAAGAGGATCTCCTCGGTGACGGCGGCACTCACCATCAGGCCGAACATGCTCACCGCCCCGCCGACGGATCCCCAGCCGGCCACGCGGTACCCGCCGAACAGCGCTATCACCGCGATCGTGACGGTGAACAGCCCGAGCCCGAGAAGAATGCCGGTGCGCAGCCCTGGGCGGGCGGCGGCGGTGGCGAGCTCCGTCGCGGCGCGCCGTTCCATCGCCCGCACGACCGCCCCGTAGAGCAGCAGCGCGATCGCGCCCACGGCCGCACCGGACATCAGGGCCGGCACCGGATGGACTTCGCCCGATGCCTCCACCACGCCGGTGAGGGTGCCCACCGCCACGAACAGCACCAGCATCACCACCAGGCGAACTCCCGTGGGCCTCAGCCACGGTGGCGTCACACCGGCCGTGACCGGCTCCGGTGACAGAGGTCTCTTGAGAGAGCGCAGGCTCCAGACCGGCATGGGAATCCTCCTGTACCGACGGGCGACCGGGTTGCCGCCGCGTCGACAAGGACGCTACGAGCCGGGTGCCCCGAAGATCGTCGCCCGCCGGTGGACAGTTCGGGTAGCCCGGATGGGGGACAACGGCCGCCATGGGCAGGGGGATGCGCCAGACGCACGGCTTCACCGTCTCGCGGCCGAAGACCATCCCGCCGTCGACCTCGCGACCTTGGCGACCTCGGCGACCTCGGCGTTCGACAGCCCGACGGCGACCGTGCGGATCCCGTTCAACAGGTATGCGCCGGGGCGTTCTTCAGCAGGAACCCGCTCGCTCCGCTTGCAAGGCTCGGTGGACGTACTCGCCGAGGTCGAAGTGGTCCCGGCAGGCAGACGGCGACGCACAGGGGCGGCTGTGCGCCCACGCATCGCCCACGCACCACTCACGCAGAGCGCCCCGAAACGGCGGAGCGCCCGGACCGATCATCTCGGTCCGGGCGCTCCCTCGCAGGTCAGAGGGTCAAACCCTCCCCCTTGGCGGTAGGCCGTGTGGGACTCGAACCCACAACCAATGGATTAAAAGTCCACTGCTCTGCCAATTGAGCTAACGGCCCGCACCGAGCAGCATAGCCCGGGGGTCCGGCGAGCCTCGAAGGCATTCCGGGTTGAACGCCTTCGAGGCCGGTGTCGAGCAGAAATTCGATACGTGGGCCGGGCTCTGGAGCCGGTGCCGGTCACCGGCACCAGAGCCGTGGCTCAGCCGTCAGCCGTTGTTGCGCTTCCAGCGGGGCTTGTCCGAGCGGCGGTCCGAAGTACGGGGCGCCGGGGCGCGGCTCGGGCCGGCGGAGGTGGGGCGGTGCTCGCCGCCGCGGCTCTGCGGGCGGCGCTCGTCACGCCGGTCGCGGTTGTGCGGGCGCTCGCCGCTGCGGAAGGCTTCCCGGCGGAAGCCACCGCGCTCACCGCCGCCACCCTCGCGGCGGTCGTCCCGGCGGAAGCCGCCACGGCCGCCCTCACGGTTGTCGTCCCGACGGTCACGGTCGCCCTCGCGCCGGTCACGGTTCTGGCCGTAGGGGCGCTCGTCCCGGTCACGGTCGCGGCGGAAGTTGCCGCGGTCGTCGCGGCGGTCGCCCCGGTCGTTGTACGAGCGGCGGTCACGGCCGCCGTCGCGCTTGTCGTAGGACGAGCGCGAGCCACGGTCACCGCGCTGGTCGCGGTCCCGGCGCTCGCGCTCCGCCCGCTCGGCGCGCTCGCGCCGCTCGGCCTCCGCCTTCGCCTCGGCGGCGGCCTCGACGGCCTCGGCCTCGGCAGCTGCGGCGAGCGCCTCGTCGGGGTCGTCGCCCCGCTCACGGGCGGCCCGTGCGGTCAGCAGCGTGGCTTCCTCGCGCAGCTCGACGGCGCGGCGCTGGAGCTGCTCCAGCTGGCGGCCGAGCTGCTTGGCCTCGCGCTCGGCCTGGCGAGCCGAGTTGGCCGCCGACTCGGCCTGGACCTCGGTCAGCGAACGGGCACCTGTGATACGTGCCACATCTTCGTCGAAGACGTCGCCGCGGCCGATGAGGTGGCGCGAGGCGTCGACGCCCGCGTCCTCCATCAGCCGGAAGATCTGCCTCCGCTGGTGCGGAAGCGCCAGCGAGACGACCGTGCCGGACTCACCGGCGCGCGCGGTGCGGCCCGAGCGGTGCAGGTAATCCTTGTGGTCGCCCGCCGGGTCGACGTTCAGGACGAGGTCGATGCCGTCGACGTGGATGCCGCGCGCTGCGACATCGGTGGCGACCACGACGTTGACCTTGCCGCTCTTGAAGTCCTCCAGGGTGCGGGTACGGGCGCCCTGGGTCATGCCGCCGTGCAGCGCGTCGGCGCGTACGCCGGACTCACCGAGCTGCTCGGCGACGCGGTCGGCGCCGAGCTGGGTGCGGACGAAGATGATGGTGCGGCCCTTGCGCGCGGCGATCGCGGCGGTGACGGGTGCCTTGTCGCGCGGCTTCACGATGAGCACGTGGTGCGTCATGGTCGTGACGGCGCCCTGCGCCGCGTCCACCTCGTGGATCACGGGCTTGGTGAGGTAGCGCCGCACCAGCGAGTCGATCTCCTTCTCCATCGTGGCGGAGAAGAGCATCCGCTGGCCGCCCTCGGGCACCAGGTCGAGCAGCTCGGTGACCTCGGGCAGGAAGCCCAGGTCGGCCATCTGGTCGGCCTCGTCGAGGATCGCGGTCTCGACGTCGTCCAGCGAGCAGGAGCCGCGGTTGATCAGGTCCCGCAGGCGGCCGGGGGTGGCGACGAGGATGTCGACGCCGCGCTCCAGCGCGGAGATCTGGTTGGCCATGGACGTGCCGCCGCAGACGACCTTGAGCCGCAGGCCCAGGGTGTCGCCGTAGGGCTGGAGCGCGTCCGAGACCTGCATCGCCAGCTCGCGGGTGGGCGTCAGGATGACGCCGCGCGGACGCTTGCGCTGCGTACGGCCGCCGCTGAGGCGGGTGAGCAGCGGGAGGCCGAAGGAGAGGGTCTTGCCGGAGCCGGTGCGGCCCCGGCCGAGGACGTCCTTGCCGGCGAGCGCGTCCGGGATGGTCGCGGCCTGGATCGGGAAGGGCGTGGTGACGCCGTTCTGGGTCAGCTTGCGGACGACGGCCTCGGCGAGGCCCAGGTCGGCGAAGGTGGGCTCGGCGGGCTCAGCGGCTTCCTCGGCCACGGAGGCCTCTTCGGCTTCGTCCGCAGCGGGGGCCTCTTCGGCCGTGGGGGCCTCGGCGGCCTCGTCGGCCGCCTGGACGTCGGTGGTGGTCCCGGTGGCCTCGTCGGCCTCCGTGACGGCGAGCAGGCTGGCCTCAGCGACGGCCGAGTCGGCCTGCTCGGGGGTGCTGTCCTCGGGCAGGACGGCGGCAGGGGTGGTAACAGACATGCGAAATGCGAACCTTCCGGAGTCATTCGGCACGCGCCCAGAACTCCGTGAATTCGCAAACGACCGCCTCAATGCGGTCAGCCACGGCCAGAGAGGAACGCGCCACGCGGCGCGCTCTTAAACGGCGCCGGGCAAATGGGATCAAACGATCTACCAGCATACGCGGCACCTGTAGCCCCACGCAAATGGACTACCTGCCGCCTCCACCGCCCCTCCCCTCCCGCCCTCTCAGGCGGGACATCAAGCTGGACAGCAGGCGGGACAGCGGCGCCCCGGAGCCCTGTCCCGGAGCCCGGCCCCAGGGCCCGGGAGGGGGCCGTGAGGCCCGGCTCTCAGGCCGTGGGGAGCCGGGCCCTGCCGGCCGAGAGGCCGGTTCTGCTGGGCGACGCGTCGGTTCTGGTGGGCGAGGGGTCCGGGTCCGGCTTGCTCGGGGAGGGGGTGGGCGAAGCGGTGGGCGACCCCGGACCGCCGCCGTGCCCGCCGCCCGCACCGCTGGAACCGCCCGATCCGCCCGGAGGGTTCGGGTGCTTGGTCGGCCGGGAACCGCCGCCGCCCGACGGAGAACCGGAGGTGGACGCCGAAGGGCCGCCCGCGCGCCCTCCGCCCGTCCCGCCTCCGTCGTCGGACCCCTTGCCGCCCCTGCCGTGCTTGCCGTGGCCGCGCTTGCCCTTGTCCCCGCGCTCGCCGTCCCGCCCGTCCCGTCCCTCGCGGCCGTGTCCCTTGCCGTGCTTGTGGCCGTCCTTGCCGTGGCCGCGCCCGGCGCCGTATCCGGACCCGTCGAGGCCGCCCTCGGGGGCCGCCGCGCCG
The DNA here is from genome assembly GCF_035917675.1 of Streptomyces sp. NBC_01775. Taxonomy (NCBI): domain Bacteria; kingdom Bacillati; phylum Actinomycetota; class Actinomycetes; order Kitasatosporales; family Streptomycetaceae; genus Streptomyces; species Streptomyces sp. NBC_01775. The sequence goes on from NZ_CP109104.1 coordinate 4,429,923, forward strand.
CCGTGGTCGTCGGAGCGGCTCCCCACCGGCGCCGTGCCGCCCTCACCCGCGTCGTCGGCGCCCTGCACCGTCATGCATCCGCTGAGCGTGGAGACCGCCGCGAGTATCAGCGCGCTGATGGTCGTACGGGCGACGACGGTGGCGGTGGGTGCGGTACGGGTTCTGCGCACGGCGGGGACCTCCAGCGCGGGGCATCGGCGAGTGCGTTGCCCAACTCCCCGTCACCCCAACAGGTCACGCGCCACGGCGCCCACGGCGCCCGGTGCAGCGCGCGCCAGGAACGGCGGAGCGCCCCCACACCGCGCCCCTCGGGCGCCCTCCCCTGGGGGCCGCCCGGTCACCCGTAGCCGAGCGCGTGCAGTCTCTCGTCGTCGATGCCGAAGTGGTGGGCGATCTCGTGCACCACCGTGACCTCGACCTCCTGGACGACCAGGTCCCGGCCGCCCTCCTCCCCACCGACCATCCGGAGCGTGGGCCCCCGGTAGATCGTGATGCGGTCCGGGAGGGCGCCCGCGTACCACTCGCCGCGTTCGGTCAGCGGGGTGCCCTCGTAGAGCCCGAGCAGCTCAGGGTCGTCCGCGGGGGGCTCGTCCTCGACGAAGACCGCCACGTTGTCCATGAGCCGCGTCAGCTCGGGCGGGATACGGTCGAGCGCCTGGGCGACCAGTTCCTCGAACTCCTCGCGCGTCATCTCCAGCACTCGCCCATTGTCGGCCAGGCCCTCCCCGGCCACTACCGGCGGGGCGGAGGAACCCGGGGAAACGCGGGGGCGGGGGGCCGGGGGGACGGGGAGGACCCCGGCAGGGACCCTGGGCAGGACCCCCGGCAAGGACCCCCGGCAGCACCCCCGGCAGGCAGCAGGCGAGCCGGGGCACGCGAGAGCCGCCCGATCGGCGGGGCGCGGGGCATGGGAGAGCCGCACAAGGGGCATACCGCCCTGCATGGCCAGCGTTGCCACCAAGCCGTTCCGTGCCGCGGCCAAACCGTTGCGTGCCGCGGCGGGCTGGGCCCGGACGCTCGCCGCACCGTTCCGGCGCCGATACCGCGCGCACAGCACGGCGCCCACCGCCTCCCTCGTCCACACCCCGCACCCGTACTGGCGAAGCGTGGGCCTCGTGGCCGTCGCCGTCCTCGGAGCCTGGCTGGGGCTGCTGGTCGTGGGGAGCGTCCACACGCCCGTCGGCCCCGTCGACACCCGGATGACCGTGCGCCCCTCCCTGACCGGCGGCACCAAGGTGAACGTCTCGCCGCTGGGCGCCCTGGAGCTGCGCAGCCACTACGCCCCGCTGCGCCTGGACGTGGACGTCGACCAGCTGGACCAGGAGCGGGCCTCGGCGCTCGTGGACCATCCCGAGCGCATCGAGGGCCTGGAGGACGAGATCTCCTCGGACGTCAGCTCCGGAGCGCTCAGCCTGGGGGTGCGCTCGGTGGCCGCCGTCGTCACCGGCTCGTGCGCGCTGGGGCTCGCGGTCTACCGCCGTCCGCGCCGGGCGCTGCTGGCCGGCGGGCTCGCGCTGACGCTGCTCGCGGCGTGCGGCGCGACGGCGCTGGCGACGTGGAACCCGAAGTCCGTGCTGGAGCCGAAGTTCTCCGGGCTGCTGGCCAGCGCGCCCTCCGTGGTGGGCAACGCGCGCAGCATCGCCACCGAGTTCGACGTCTACCAGCAGGAACTGGCCCGGCTGGTCACCAATGTGACCAAGCTGTACGACGCGGCCTCGACGCTCCCCGCCTACGAGCCGGACCCGTCCACGACCCGGGTGCTGCACGTCTCCGACATCCATCTCAACCCCGCCGCCTGGCACATCATCCGCTCCCTGGTCAAGCAGTACGACATCGACGTGATCATCGACAGCGGCGACACCATGGACCACGGCACGTCCGCCGAGAACGGCTTCCTCGACCCCATCCCGGACCTCGGCGCCCCCTACGTCTGGGTACGCGGCAACCACGACTCGCTCACCACCCAGGAGGCCGTCAAGAAGCTCGGCGACCGGCGCAAGTCACGGGTGCACGTGCTGGACTCGGGCGTGCCGGTGAACGTCGCCGGGCTGCGGCTGTCCGGGTGGGGCGACCCGCAGTTCACCCCGGACCGGTCCGTGGCCGCCGAGGGCGACCCGGCGGAGGAGACGGAGGGCGGCAAGCTCGCTGCCACCCTGCGGGCCCAGCGGGACGCCGGGACCCCCGTGGACATCGCCGTCGGCCACAACCCCGTACTCGCCAAGCAGACCGACGGCCTCGTCCCCCTCGCCCTCACCGGGCACACCCACAACCGCAGGACCGAGACGCTGGAGCACGGCACCCGGCTGATGACCCAGGGCTCCACGGGAGGCAGCGGCCTGCGGGCCGTCGAGGGCGAGACGCCGGACAAGGTGCAGGCGTCCGTGCTCTACCTGGACCGGAACTCGCGCCTGCTCCAGGCGTGGGACGAGATCACTCTCGGCGGCCTGGGCCTGTCCAAGGCGGAGGTCGCCCGCCACCTCCCGGAAGAGATCAAGCCGGGCTCTTCGGCATCGCCATCGCTGCCCGGGGCACCCTCCGTCTCGCCGTCGGAGGCGGGGTCGGGGCCTGGACCGGGGCCTGGGCCGGAGACGGGGCCGGGGCCGGGGTCGGCGGGTACGGGGAAGGCGACGAGCCCGGCGACCGGCCGCTGAGCACCGACGAACGGCCGCTGAGCGTCGAGGGCCGGCCGCTGAGAACGGCCCCAGCGAAACCGTTTTGGCGAACCGTCCGCGCATCCCATATGCTGCCGGAGTCCCCCGAAGCGCTGACCAGCGCCAGGGCGGGCCATCGGCCCTCATCGTCTAGTGGCCCAGGACGCCGCCCTTTCAAGGCGGTAGCACGGGTTCGAATCCCGTTGGGGGCACCACAACATCAAGGCCCCACTTGGATCTCTCCAGGTGGGGCCTTCGCTGTTCCGGCGCGTGGGGCTGTTCCGGTGCGTGGAGCCGCTTCAACGACCCCGCGGGTCAATACGGCTGGCGGTCGGCGCCTGCGAGGTCGAGTAGGTGGTGCATCAGCTCCACCGGCAGCGAAGGATTGCGGGCCGCCGTGCGGGGCATCCCGCCCTCGCCCAGCAGCTCGACCAGCCTCGCGCAGGGCAGACGGGGGTCGGCCGCGGCCTGGCGGCGGACCATGTCGTCCTCGTCGTGGGAGAGCCGCTCGACCAGCTCCGGCCCGCCTTCGGGGTCGAAGAGCGCGGCATAACGCAGCCGGTGGTTCGGGTCGTCAGCGAACCGGGCGAGGCCGGGGCGGGCGAAATTGCGGCGGAAGGCCAGCGTGGCCCAGCTCAGTCCCTGCCAGTCGGCGAACATCTCCACCAGCAGCTCGTGCGGGGCCCGGTCGTTCTCGCACAGCATCAGCCTGACGTAGTAGTCCTCGTCGGCGGCCAGCCGCTCGACGACGTCGGCCGGCAGCTCCGGTGCGCAGGTGACACCCCGGCGCAGCAGGACGTGGGAGGAAGCCGCGATCTCGCGCAGCGCGTGCGGGTCGCCGAAGCGCTCCGCCACCCAGGCGGGCACCTCGTGGCGGCCCGGGGGCACGGTGTAGTCGATCGCCGCGCGCTGTTCCTCGGTGAGGTCCCCGCGCAGGGAGACGGCGAGCCGGACGGAAGGCTCGGGATCGGCAGCCAGCGGGAGGGCGAGCGCGGTGGGGACGTGCGGGTTGCAGGCCGCTGCGCGGCGTATCCGGCTGTCCTCGTGCGCCACGAGCAGCCGGGCCAGCGCGGCGTCGACGGGTTCCGCGAACGCGGCGTCGCGACGGCGGCGGTCGTCCTCTTCCGCGAGGAAGTCCTCGGCCGTCGTCGGGAGCGGCCTTTCGACGCGGGCCGCGCGTTCGACTGCCTTACGCACCCGGGGATCGGGGTCGGCCTCGGCCGCGGCCCGGACCTCCGGCCGCAGCCGGGCCCAGCTCCATGCGCTGATGGCGGCGGCCCGGACGCGCGGGTCGGGGTCCTCGGCGAGCGAGAGCCGTATCTCGTCCGGCAGCCCGAGCAGCGCGAGGGCCCTGCCCCGCATCCCCGTCTCGGGGCCGGTGGCGAGCCGGACCGTCAGCTCGGTCGGCAGTTCGACGCCGAACTCGCCCGCCATGAAGACCGCGAGGCGGCGAACCGGCGGATCCGGATCTTCCGCCAGCACGGCGAGCACTTCCGGAGGCAGTGACTGGTTCTCGGCGAGGGACTTGCGGACCTTGGGGTCCCGGTGCGCGAGAGCGGCCGTCGCCACCTGGTGCGACAGCCGGCCAAAGCGCAGCCAGTAGTCATGGTCGGGCAGCGGGTCGACCGTGAAGACACGCTGGAGAACCGAGTCCGGTGCCGCACTGTTCATGGCGAGCCCCACGACCCACTCCACGCGCACCGCCGTGCCGGCTGTGCCGACCGTGCCGGCTGTATTGGCTGTATTGGCCGTGTTGGCTTCGAGGTGTGGAGCTTCGGCGTCGGATCCGCATCCGTCGGATCCGCATCCGTCGGATCCGCATCCGTCGCTTCCGGTTCCGGTTCCGGTTCCGGTTCCGGTTCCGGTTCCGGTTCCGGCAAAACGATCGTCCATGTCCCCCATGGAGTGATCCTCGCAGAACGCCCGCAGCGCAGGCCACGGCGTCTTCGGCAGGCCACGACCGCCGCCGAGGCCACAGCCGTCAGCGCGGGCGGCGGGTCAGCGACCGGGCCAGGCGGAAGCCGAGGTCGTCTATGCGGAGGGTCGGGTGGCTCTTGCGGCGGCACGGGGCGCGCACGCCACGGGGGTGGTCCTGCCAGCCGCCGCCGCGGAAGACGCGGTACGGGCCGTAGACATGAGGGTCGTAGAGGTCCCAGCACCACTCCCACACGTTGCCGAGCATGTCGTGGAGGCCCCAGGCGTTCGGGGCCTTGGTGGCGGTCTCGTGGGCCCTGTCACCGGAGTTGGCGCGGTACCAGGCGATGTCGTCCAGCGCGCCGTAGCGGTCGCCCGAGGTGCCGGCGCGGCAGGCGTACTCCCACTCGGCCTCGGACGGGAGACGGTAACCGTCGGCCGCCTCGTTCCAGACCACGCGCTCGGCGTCGGGGTCGGAGTCGAGGTCGGCGTCGGGACGGTGAGGGTCGTCGGCCGACGTGTAGCAGGGTTCCAGCCCGGTCGCGCGGGAGAGCCTGTTGCAGAAGCGGATGGCGTCCTTCCAGGAGACCTCGGTCACCGGGGTCCGGGCGCCACCGGCCGGACCCGGCTGCCCTGCCGTGCCCACGGGCGCTGAGGCAGCGTCAAGGGGGACGGGGACAGTGGGTGCGGCGCCTTGAACGGTGGCGTACAGCTCACGAGTCACAGGGAAGGGCGCGAGGCGGAAGGCGTCGACCTCGGCCTTCCAGTTCGTCTTCGTCCCCTCGTCCCGGAGGACGATCTCCCCTGCGGGGAGCTCCACCATCGCCACGCCTCGCGTGCTCCCAAGACTGCTTCCAGTACTGCTTCCAGTACTGCTTCCAGGAGTGCTTCCAGGAGTGCTTCCAGGAGTGCTTCCGGTGTGTTCCAGCGCCATCAGGTGACGATACAGCGGTCGTGATCGCCGCGGTCGTCACCGGCCAGTGCCTGCCGGAGAGCCCCCGTTCAGCGGGCCACCGCTACCAGGAGATCGACCACGTACGCCTCCTCCACCCACTCGTCGGAGCCCGTCCCGGCGAGCGCCTCGCGCAGGTGGGCACGTTCGGAGTCGAGGAAGGCACGGGTGCGTTCCTCGCCCAGGACGAGGAACGCGGAGTGACTGCCGATGTTGGCCAGGTGGAGGTCCAGCGGCACGGTGCGGCTCCAACGGATCCGGCGGCGGGTGACGTCGAAGTCCGGGCGATCCGACAGGCCCACGAGCCGGACGGCGACGCTGTCGGCGGGACGGTCGGCCGAGGGCGGCTTCCCGCCGGTGGCACGGGCCACGCGCTCGTGCTGGGCGAAGATCCACGGCACGTCGAGAGCGGACGTGTTCCACCAGATCGCGAGCGCCCCGCCCGGCCGCAGCACGCGCCGCGCCTCGGGGACGGAGCGCTCCGTGTCGGTCCAGTGCCAGGACTGGGCATAGGTGAGCAGGTCGTGGGAGGCGTCCGCGAGGGGCAGCGCGTTGCCGTCGCCCCGGACCACGGGGACGTCGGGAAGCGTGAGGCGGAACTGCGCGGCCATGCCGTCCCCCGGCTCGATCGCGAGGACCGCGGCGCCGCGCTCACGCAGCACCGCGGTGGCGATGCCGGTACCGGCCCCGACGTCCGCCGTCCGGGCCCCCGCGAGGGAACGGCCCGCCAGCTCTTCGACGGCGTCGAACAACGCGGCCGGGTACGGCGGTCGGGCCGCCGCGTACTGGGCGGCGGCCTTGTTGAAGGAGTGCGCGCGATCGGAGGAGGACTCACTGTCGGAAGAGGACTCGCGTGCCGGTGTTGTCATCCCGCCATGTTCCCCCGCCGACGACACCTCAACGAACCCGCTCCTCAGCCCCCGTATGGGCCGGAGTGCGGAGGCGCCAGGTGGTGCCGGAGCAGGGCCGTCCCGGTCAGACGGGGGCGGGATAAGGGCTGGGCGGACCACAGGACGGACCACAGGGCGGATCACGGGGCGGATCACCGACGAGAAGTCACGGCCGCCGGCAGGCCGACTACGCGGACACGGAGGGGGAGGGGGAGGCGGAGGCGAAGGCGGACGCGGACGCGGACACGGACGCCGGCATCGGCCACCCGACCGAACAGGCAAGCAACTCTTGACAGTTTGCATCTGTCAAGGCCTACTTGACGCATGACGCTCCCGGATCTGGACGACCTGATCGCCGAAGTGGACAGGACCTGCGAGGCCGCACACCGCCCGGGCGGGCACGAGCAGCCGGACTGGCTGGCGCTACTCACCTCCGCCGCCCAGCTGTCCGGCCAACTCCAGGCGCTGGCGGACGACTTGGTGGAGGACTACGTCGAGCACTGCCGGCTGCACGGCTGCTCCTGGACCGACATCGGCGCCGCACTCGGGGTGACCCGGCAGGCGGTGCAGCAGCGCTTCCACGCCCCCCACAAGCGGTACGGGCCCGAGGTGCTGACCGAGGGCCTCCAGCAGGCGATGACGCACATGAAGCGGGCCGCCGTGCAGCACCGCAACAACTACATCGGCACCGAGCACCTGCTGTACGGCCTGACCGCCGAGGACAACACCGGCACCGCCCTGCTCCAGCGGGCCGGCGCGGTCCCCGAGGAGGTCCACCGGACCGTCGGCACGCGAATCGGCATGGGCGCCTCGCAGGCCGCCGAGCGCATCGCCTGGACCCCGTACTCCCGCAAGGCCATGGCGCTCGCGGAGGAGCACGCCGAGCAGGCCGGCTCCCCGCTGATCGACTGCGACCACCTGCTCCTCGGTATCGCCCGCATCGGCCGCGGCACCGCCGCCGACATCCTGACCGAGGCCGGCCTGGACCCGGCCGCCCTCCAGAACACCTACGACCGCTCCGACTCCGGAGAGTGACCCCCGCCCCTGACTCAAACGGACCCCACCAAGCCCCCTCCCCGGACTCCCCGGCCGAACCCCCCGGACCGGCATGTTTACGGGGCACACCCTGGGGTCTGTTACTCTTTTCCGGCGACGTCACCCCAGCTCGGGAGCCCCCCAAAAGCAGTTGGGAGCACCGGTCGCACTGTGCGAGACTAGGGCTCGCACGAAAGCTTGGTCCTGTGGAGCAGTTTGGAGTGCTCGCCACCCTGTCAAGGTGGAGGCCGCGGGTTCAAATCCCGTCAGGACCGCTGCACCTCCCGAGGTGCGCGGCTGGGTAGCTCAGTTGGTACGAGCGTCCGCCTGAAAAGCGGAAGGTCGCCGGTTCGACCCCGGCCCCAGCCACCGTCGCCCTCGTAGGGCGGAAGCCCCCTTCAGAGATCTTCTGAAGGGGCTTTTTTGTGTCACGGGGTGTGCCGGGCGCCACGGAGGGTGTTCCACGGTCGTGCGCTCGCGCCTTGGTTCGCGCCCGCCCTGGTCGTCGTCGGGGCCAGAACTGAGTACGCGCACTCATGCGAGGGTGAGGCGCCCCTGCCTACCGTGACCGTGCAACCTGATACGGACCGGCACGTGACCTGACCGCCCACGTGCGAACAGCACACAGAGGAGATCCCGCGATGACGCGCATGCACACCTGGGGGAAGACAGCACGCCGACTGTGGGTCAACCCGGCCGCCCTCGCCTACCTCGGCCTCGTCCTCGCCGCTGTGGCGTTCGCCGTGGGCGTCAGTCTCTTCGCGCAGGGGCCCGACGCCTCGTTCGCGGGCATCTGGATGTACGTGACCACGGCCCCGGTGTCCTTCCTCTTCCTCCTGGTGAACACCGAGTCGACCTGGTTCGATGTGCTCTCGATCGCCCTCTCGGCGCTGATCCAGTCCGCCCTGATCGGTGCGCTCTACCGCACCATCCGCGGCCGGCGCCCCGCGTCGCCCCGCCACCCGTCCATTGCCTGACGCCCGGCCATGGCCTGACGGCCCCATAGCCTGACGCCGCCGCTCCCCCTCCCCCCCGGAGCGGCGGTCACGCGGCGGCCGGGGCCGCCGCGTGGGCCGCGTCCTTGGTGCGTCCGCCCGGGTGGCGGTGGCGCCAGATCCAGAAGACGGTGCTGGAGACCAGCGCCCAGGCGGCCAGCACCAGGTAGGGCTGGAGGAGCTGGTGTTCAGGGAAGTAGACCGCGGTGTGCTGGGCGTTCACCGAGGCGCCCGGTGGTAGCCAGCGGCCGATCTCACCCAGCACCGAGGGCAGCAGCGGCCAGGAGACGGCGCCGCCGGAGGACGGGTTGCCCAGCAGCACCATCACGCCCCAGGTGGGCAGCATGGCCCAGCGCCCGAAGAGGGTGTTGAACATCGTGAAGACCATGCCGCAGGTGAACATCGTCAGCGCCAGGATCAGCCAGGAGTGCGTGAACGGGAGCCGTAGCGCGTCCAGGCCCCAGTCCACGACCGCGGAGATCACGAAGCCGCCCAGCAGCGCGTACGCGACGGTGTAGGCGATGCGTTCGGGCGGATTCAGATCGCGCGCGTGCACGCTGAGCTGGATCGCGCCGACGAAGCCGATGATCACGGCCGCGAGCGAGATGTAGAAGATGGCCAGGCCGCGCGGGTCGCCCTCGTTCAACGGCTTGAGGTCCCGCACCTTCACCGGGACGCCGATCTTCTTGCCGACCTTCGGCCCCGCCTTCTCCAGGAGCTCGGCCACCGAGGCACCCGACGCGCTGGAGATGTCCAGCTCGACCCCCTTGGGCCGTTCCACGCGCAGGATCGCGAAGACCTGCTGAGCCTCGATGGCCCGCTCCGCCTGGGACTGCGTACGGAAGTGCCGCAGCTTCAGCGAGGACCCGAGCCCCTTCTCCATGCCCTGTACGAAGGCGCTCCGGTCGTGCGTACTGTTCGGCTTGCCGACGATGGCGACCGGGACGTGGTGCGGGGTGGGATTGGCCATCGCGTACGTGTACGACCCCGCGAAGAGCCCGGCCGCCGCGGCGAGGATCAGCACCAGCACCGAGGCGGGCAGAAACGGCGAGTGCTTGAAGGCCCGCCATCTCCCCCCCGCACTCGGCTTGTGTCCGTGCTGCCCGTGCTGCCCCTGCTGCCGGTGCTGCCCGTGCTGCTCGTGGGGCAGCCCCGTTCCGCGCTCCTCCGCGTCGGGCTCCACCCGGTGCTCGGACCACTCCGGTTCCTCGGCGCTCATGGCCTCACACTATGCGGGCAAAACGCACATTTCGCCTGCGGCGTCTTCGCACGGCCAGCCGTCGGACGGCGTACGCCGATGCCCCGCCCCGCACCTCAGCCCCGCCCGGCGGAACCTCTCAGAACCGCAGGAAGTTCCGCAGCGCCCCCGCCACGTCCTCGGCCGTCAGCAGCGGCCCCGTCTCCTCGCCCTTCGGGGTGTACGCCTGCTCCAGGTGCTCGCGCGCGGCGTCCACGTCGCCCCGCCGCTCCGCGATGCGCGCCGCCAGGTGACGGGCCGTCCGGTGGTACGGCCCGTACTTCAGCACGTCGGCGAGCAGCGCTTCGGCCTCTTCGTCGGCGGCCTCGGTCCCGATCTCCTTCACCAGGATCTCCGCCAGATCCAGCTTCGGGTCGAAGAGCGAGGTGCGCATGAATCCGGTGTAGCCGGCCTGCACGAGCGAGTGCACCTCGCCCGCGGTCCGCATCCACTCCAGGGCCTCGTCCACGCGCCCCTGCCCCTTCAGCGCGCGGGCCAGCCAGTAGGCGGCCTCGTTCAAGGGCTGCTGCTCCTCGCGGCCTGTCCACGCGAGCCGCAGCAATTCCTCGGCCTGCTCGTACTCGCCCTGGCCGACCAGCACCTTTCCGGCCCGCCAGCCGTACCAGACCTTGCCGCCGTGCGTGGCGCGGGTCCACCAGCGGACGGCCTCCTGCCGGTCCCCGTACTCGTCACCGACGCGGTTGCCGACCCAGCCGGCCGCCTCGGGCCTGCCGAGGTCCGCCGCCTGGCGCAGCCACCACTCGGCCTTGATCTCTTCGTCGCTGCGCGCGTACAGCGCGCCCAGGCCCTCGATCGCGTCCGGGTCCCCGGCCTCGGCAGCGGGCCGGTACAGGGGTACGACGGCCTTCTCCCAGGCGCCGCACTCCTCGTGCAGCATCCGGCCCAGCGCGTAGGAGGCCTGCGGGTCACCGTCGGCCGCCGCCGAGCGGTAGTGCCGTACGGCCTCGGGGTAGCGGCACAGCCGCTCCATCAGGCCGCCGAGTTCGAAGGCCGCGGCGCGGTCGCCGGATTCGGCGGCGGTAAGCAGTCCGGGCAGCCGGGCCTCCTCCTCGGCGCTCAGCGCGGGAGCCTCGCCCTCCTCCGCCTCCGCGAGCCGCTCCAGTTCGCCCGCGATGTCGTCGTCGAGTTTGTCGCGGGGCTCCGCCGAGGCCTCGGCCGCCTCCAGCCACCTGCGGGCCTCGGCCGACCGCCGCTGGCGGCGGAAGTGCCTCCCGAGCCGGTATTGCTGAAGCGGATCGCCCGCCTCGGCCCCGGGCAGGAGGGATGCCTCGTACGCGTCCAGTTCGCCGTACTGGAAGTGCACCGCGCTCAGCATCCGGGCCAGGGCCCGCGAGTCGGGGTGAAGGGTGAGGGCCTCCTCCAGGACGCGGCAGGCGTCCTCGTACCGGCCCAGGTTGAAGAGCAGCAGCGCGTGGGATTCGTGCGTGTCCGGGACGTTCAGCTCCCGCGCCTTCCGGTAGGTCCCCTCCACGTCGCGCACCAGGTGCGGGTAGGCGAGGAGCGCCTTGTGCGTGGTGTGCAGTTCACCGAAGTCCTCGTCTTCCAGGAACTCCTCCAGCCGGTTCTCCAGCTCCTCGTCCTCGTCCTCGGTCCGCTCCTGCGCCGGCTTCGCGGCCAGCAAGACCAGCTCCTCGATCTCCTCCTCGCACCGGACCGTGCGGATCTCCAGGCCCCGTATGTGCTCCAGGATCCCGTCGGCCACGTCGTCCCCGTCGCCGGCCGCCTGCTCCAGCTCCTCCTCGGCCTCCTCGATCCGGCCCTGGCGCGCCAGCAGTACGGCGCCGTTGGTGCGGCACTTGAGGCTGCCGAGCGCCGTGCCCTTCGCGTACCACTCGGCGGCGCGCTCCTCGTCCTCCAGCCGCTCCACGAACAGCTCGGCGAGCCCGAACGCGCAGTCCCCGTCCCACTCGGCGGCCTTGCCGTACCAGTGCTGTGCCGTCTCCCACTGGCCCCGGTCCTTGGCCGCGATGGCCCGCAGCCGCGCGGCCCGCGGCTCCCCGGCCTCGGCCGACTGCTCCAGCCACGGCAGCGCCTGGTCGACCTGGCCCTGGCTGACGAGGTGTTCGCCGTACTCGTACGTGCTGTGCGCGTCCCCGCCCTCGGCGGCGGCCCGCAGTCGCTCGCTCTTGGAGGGGGTGGTGCCGGTGTCCGCGGATGTCATATGGCCTGTCGCTCGCTCTCGTGCGTGGGGGTTCGTGAAGGTTTACGTGTGGTGCGGGTCGTTCCGGTGCGACCGATGTGACCGGTGTGACCTGCTCGCCTCGTGTGTCCGGTGTATCCCGTGCGCCTTGTGCGTCCCGTGTACCTCGTGCGTCCCGTGCGCCTCGTGCGCCCCGTGCGTCCCGTGCGTCCGGGCCAGCGCCCGCTGTACGCCGTGTTCGTGGGGGCCGAGGAAGTGCGGGTCGGGGGTGAACACGGCATCCAGGGCTGCCTTCGCGGCGCCGGGCAGCTCACGGACCCCGCCCGCGTACCAGGTGACGTCCCTCGGCTCGGTCACGGGCACGCCGTACGCGTCGATCCCCGCCGCCCGGCACAGCGCCGCCGCCCTGCGTACGTGGTAATCCTGGCTGACCAGCAGCGCGCGGTCCACGCCGAAGATCCGGCGGGCCCGTGTGCACGAGTCCCAGGTGTCGAAGCCGGCGTAGTCCGCGACGATCCGCGAGGCGGGCACGCCGCGCTCGGTCAGATAGCCGCGCATGGCGCTGGGTTCGTCGTAGCCGTGGCGGCCGTTGTCGCCGGAGACGAGCAGCGCGCGGGCCTTGCCGTGCCGGTACAGCTCGATCGCCGTATCCAGCCGGTGCGCCAGATACGGCGAGGGCTCGCCGTCCCACAGCCCCGCGCCGAAGACGACCGCCACCGGTGCGGACGGCGCGGCCTCGATGCCGCCGCGGACGACTCGGCTGTCGGTGGACAGCCGCAGCCAGGTGGCGGGCAGCACGGCCAGCACACATGCGAGCGCGGCCCCCTGCACGAGCCGGCGTCGCCGTTTCCGCGTCATGCTGCCCCCGTTCCGGACGATGTGTGCCCCGGCCCCGCCCCCAACAGGAGGCTGGGGGGAGGGGCCGGGGCACAAACACACGTACGGATACAGCGACGCGGAGGCCCATCCCCCGGTTGCACCGCCCCGCCGGTCGCACCCACCGCTCGCACCCACCCCCGGTCGCACCCGCCCCGCCGGTCGCACCGCCCCACCGGGGTCGCACCTGGGCCACACCGCCCCGACCGGAGGTCAAACCGTTCGCCTCTCCCTCGCCCCGGGTGAGATCCTGGGAAAGGTATGTCCACTTCCCCTCGCTCCCCAGAAGCGCTCGCGACCCGTCTCCCCGACCTCATGCTCGCGGACCAGCAGCGGCTGGGCCGTCGGCTGGCGGGTGCCCGGAAGATCCGCAAGGCGGAAGCCCGCGCCGGCGTCCTGGCGGAGATCTCCGCGGCGATGGACACCTCCGAGCTGCGCGTCACCGCCCGCCGCGAGGCGCTGCCACGGATCACGTATCCCCCGCAGCTGCCCGTCAGCCAGAAGAAGGACGAGATCCTGGAGGCCGTCCGCGACCACCAGGTGGTGATCGTCGCGGGCGAGACAGGTTCGGGCAAGACGACGCAGATCCCCAAGATCTGCATGGAGCTGGGCCGCGGCATCCACGGTGTCATCGGTCACACCCAGCCGCGCCGTATCGCCGCACGCACGGTCGCCGAGCGCGTGGCCGAGGAGCTGGGGTCCCAGCTGGGCGAGGCCGTCGGCTGGAAGGTCCGCTTCACCGATCAGGTGAAGGACCACACGCTGGTGAAGCTGATGACCGACGGCATCCTGCTGGCGGAGATCCAGCAGGACCGCGAGCTGCGCCAGTACGACACGATCATCATCGACGAGGCGCACGAGCGCTCCCTCAACATCGACTTCCTGCTCGGCTACCTCGCCCAGCTGCTGCCCCGGCGCCCCGACCTGAAGGTCATCATCACCTCGGCGACGATCGACCCGGAGCGCTTCTCGCGGCACTTCGGGGACGCCCCGATCGTGGAGGTCTCCGGCCGGACGTATCCGGTGGAGGTCCGCTACCGCCCGCTGCTCGACGAGGAGGCCGAGGAGAGCACCGCGCCCGACCGCGACCAGGTCACCGCGATCTCCGACGCCGTCGACGAGCTCCAGGCCGAAGGTCCGGGCGACATCCTCGTCTTCCTCTCCGGCGAGCGGGAGATCCGCGATACGGCCGACGCGCTGGAGAAGAAGTTCCAGCGCTCGGCGGGCCACCGGCCCGGCAACGAGACCGAGGTGCTGCCCCTCTACGCCCGGCTGTCCAACGCCGAGCAGCACCGCGTCTTCCAGGCGCACGGCAACCGCCGCGTCGTGCTGGCCACCAACGTCGCCGAGACCTCCCTCACCGTCCCCGGCATCAAGTACGTCATCGACCCGGGCACAGCGCGCATCTCGCGCTACAGCCACCGCACCAAGGTGCAGCGCCTGCCGATCGAGCGGATCAGCCAGGCCAGCGCCAACCAGCGCAAAGGCCGCTCGGGCCGCACCTCGGACGGCATCTGCGTCCGGCTGTATTCGGAGGAGGACTTCCTCGCCCGGCCGGAGTTCACCGACCCGGAGATCCTCCGCACCAACCTGGCCTCGGTCATCCTCCAGATGACGGCGGCGGGCCTCGGCGACATCGAGAAGTTCCCCTTCATCGACCCGCCGGACCACCGCAGCATCAAGGCCGGCGTCCAACTCCTGGAGGAGCTCGGCGCGCTGGAGTCCTCCTCGCGCACCCTCACCAAGGTGGGCCGCAGCCTCGCGCAGCTCCCGGTGGACCCACGGCTGGCCCGGATGGTCCTGGAGGCCGACAAGAACGGCTGTGTCCGCGAGGTCATGGTGATCGCGGCGGCCCTGTCCATCCAGGACCCGCGCGAGCGCCCCGCCGACAAGCAGCAGCAGGCCGACCAGCACCACGCCCGCTTCAGGGACGCCGGCAGCGACTTCCTGACCTTCCTGAACCTGTGGCGGTACGTCCGCGAGCAGCAAAGGGCCCTGTCCTCCTCGGCGTTCCGCCGCATGTGCAAGTCGGAGTTCCTCAACTATCTGCGGATACGCGAGTGGCAGGACATCTACACCCAGCTTCGCCAGGTGGCGAAGACGATGAAGATCCACCTGTCGGAGCAGGACGCGAGTGAGGACGCCGTCCATCAGTCGCTGCTGGCGGGGCTGCTGTCGCACATCGGGCTGAAGGACACCGAGAAGAACGAGTATCTGGGCGCGCGCAGCGCGAAGTTCGCCGTCTTCCCGGGCTCCGCGCTCTTCAAGAAACCGCCGCGCTGGATCATGTCGGCCGAGCTGGTGGAGACCTCCCGGCTGTGGGCCAGGGTCAACGCGAAGATCGAGCCCGAGTGGATCGAGCCGCTGGCCCAGCACCTGGTCAAGCGCACCTACAGCGAGCCGCACTGGGAGCAGAAGCAGGCCGCGGTGATGGCGTACGAGCGCGTGTCGCTGTACGGCGTCCCCATCGTGGCCCAGCGGAAGGTCGGCTACGGCCGGATCGACCCGGAGACCTCCCGCGACCTGTTCCTCAGAAACGCCCTGGTCGAGGGCGACTGGCGCACCCACCACCAGTTCTTCAGCGACAACCGCAAGCTGCTGGACGAGGTCGAGGAGCTGGAGCACCGGGCCCGCCGCCGCGGCATCCTCGTGGACGACGAGACGCTCTACGACTTCTACGACCAGCGCGTGCCCGAGCACGTCGTCTCCGGCGCGCACTTCGACGCCTGGTGGAAGAAGAAGCGCCGCGAAGAGCCCGACCTGCTCAACTTCGAGAAGTCGATGCTCCTGAGCGAACGCGCCGAGGAGATCGACGCCTCCGACTACCCGGACGTATGGCGCCAGGGCGGCCTCGCGCTGCCGGTGACGTACCAGTTCGAGCCGGGCGCCGACGCGGACGGAGTGACCGTCCACGTGCCGCTCCAGGTCCTCAACCAGGTCACGCCCGACCTCTTCGACTGGCAGATCCCGGGCCTGCGTGAGGACCTGGTCACCGAGCTGATCCGCTCCCTGCCCAAGCCGGTGCGCCGCCACTACGTTCCCGCGCCCAACTACGCCAAGCGCTTCCTGGAGACCACCGAACCGCGGTCCGAGCCGCTGACGTACACCCTGGCGCGCGAGCTGAAGCGGATGGTCGGCGTCCCGGTCGACCCGCAGGACTTCGACCTGGCGAAGATTCCGGAGCACCTCAAGATCACCTTCCGCGTCACCGACGAGCGGCGCCGCAAGCTGGCCGAGAGCAAGGATCTGGAGTCCCTCCAGATCCGTCTCAAGTCCCAGACGCAGCAGGCCCTCAGCAAGGCGTTCGAGTCCTCGGCGCGCGCGAAGGCGGACAAGGCAGGCAAGGCGGCGAAGGCCTCCCCGGACGGCGAGCCCACGCCGTCGTCCTCGTCCCCGGCCCCCGCCCTCCAGCGCACCGGCCTGACGAGCTGGACCCTGGGCACCCTCCCGCGCACCTTCGAGACCCGCCGCGCCGGACAGCCGGTGAAGGCGTACCCGGCGCTCGCCGACGAGGGCGCCTCGGTGGCGGTACGGCTCTACGACACCGAGGCGGAACAGCGCCAGGCGATGTGGCGCGGCACCCGCCGGCTGATCCTGCTCAACATCCCCTCCGACCCGGCCAAGTTCGCCCAGTCGAAGCTGAGCAACCAGCAGAAGCTGGCCCTCTCCCGCTCCCCGCACGGCAGCGTGCAGGCCCTGTTCGAGGACTGCGTCTCCGCGACCGCCGACCGCCTCGTCGCCGCCCACGGCGGCCCCGCCTGGGACGAGGAGTCCTTCCGCAAGCTGTTCGACGCCGTACGCTCCGACCTGGTGGACGCCACCGTGCGCACCGTCCAGCAGGTCCAGGAAGTGCTGGCGGCCTGGCACTCCTGCGAGGGCAGGCTGCGGGCCACGACGAGCCCCGTACTGTCCGACTCCGTCGCGGACGTACGCGCCCAGCTCAACGCGCTCATCAAGCCGGGCTTCGTCACCGAACACGGCGCGGGCCGCCTGTCCGATCTCATGCGCTACCTCGTCGCCGCCGACCGCCGCCTCCAGCAGCTTCCCCACCATGTGGAGCGGGACAGGACGCGGATGGCGAAGGTCCACGAGATGCGGGACGAGTACTTGTGGCTGCTGGAACAGTTCCCCCGGGGCCGTCCGGTGCCGCAGGCCGCGCGGGAGATCCGCTGGATGATCGAGGAGCTGCGCGTCAGCTACTTCGCGCACGCGCTGGGCACGGCGTACCCCGTCTCGGACAAGCGCATCGTGAAGGCCGTGGACGCGGCGGCCCCCTGACCGGGGCCGCTCCGTGTGAAACGATGATCACCCAGGGTGAGTTCGCTCCGCACCCGTGACCTGCTGTAGAGTCTCGTTTCGCGAGGTCCTGTGGAGCAGCTTGGAGTGCTCGCCACCCTGTCAAGGTGGAGGCCGCGGGTTCAAATCCCGTCAGGACCGCAGAGAAAAGAGGCCCGCAGCCACACGGCTGCGGGCCTCTTTCGCGCGCCCACCCAGGAGGCCGCGCCCGCGGCGGAGCCGCCGAACAAGCCAGCAGATCCCGTCAGGACCGCGGAAGAGCGCGGCCCGCGGCCACACAACTGCGGGCCCCTTTTCACACGCCCACCCAGGCCGCCCATGAGGCCACGCCCGGCAGCGGCAAAGCCGTCCACCGAACCGGCAAACCCCGCCAGCACCGCAGAACAGCCGGGCCCCCAGCCACCCACACAGTCGCAGGCCCCTCTCACGCCCCCTCAGACCCCTGGCCGGTCAGGACGGTTGACGACCCCTCGGTACCGGGGTACCCCTACTGAAGGAGGTGCGGCGGATGGCGACAGCTCCTTACGCTCCGAGGCGGCACGAAACGAGGGCGCTTCTGCGCGCCCACCTGGCAGCGGCGACGCGCTACCACCACATGACCCGGCACTGCCCCATCTGTCATCGCCTGCTGCGTCTGGCGATGGAGAACCAAAACCTGGCGACCGGGGAGCCCGCACCGCAGGGCTACCCCGGCAAGTGACCGACGTCCAGGGCCTGTTGGCCCATTACCGTAGGTTCGTTGGCGACCACAAGATATTCCACGTGTGACGGGTGTCACTCAACTCCGGCGTACCGATGGGGAACTTGAGGCCCCCTCACACACCGTCAATTTAATATGTGCAATTGCACTAGCTGCCCCGCCCCCTCGGAAGAGCCCGCGGGGCGACTCCCCATGCAGGGTTTCCACCCCTGCCGACGGTCATGCCAGCAGGTTCGTACGAAGCCGATCAAGCTCGATCAGCAGCCGCCAACCGACCCCGCCGACCCCACCCGTCCCTCGGGGCACAGAAGAGCGCGGCACAAAAAGATCGCGCCGGACCCGGCGGAGTCCAGCGCGATCACAAGACAAGCACTGTTGGGGCAGCGACTGTCGAATGGTGCTCAATGGGCGTACTTGCGGGGAGGGGGCCCCGAAAACGCCCCTATATGGTGTTGTTTCGCCTGATCAAGCCTCGCTGCGCTGCTGGGGGATACCTGCCAGCAGGGCGCGAACCTCCGCCTCGCGGTAGCGGCGGTGTCCTCCGAGCGTGCGGATGGACGTGAGCTTGCCCGCCTTTGCCCAGCGCGTGACCGTCTTGGGGTCCACACGGAACATCGTGGCAACCTCAGCCGGGGTCAACAGCGGCTCGGCATCAGGGGTGCGAGCGGTCATGAGCGGCCTCCTCGGGAGAACCGAACCATCACGGTTCTTTCCTCTAAATTCTGCACCTTGACCCGCGTTGCCCGATATGGCGGACGCGAGCCGAGTCGGTTATAGGACGAACGGCTTGTCCTCGGCACTACAACTACACCATCTGTCCAGCCACGTCGGCCAAACCGATGGAATTGCCCTCTCAGGTGTTCAACCTCGACGGAAGCCGATGGACCGTCCCATAGCGGACAGTCACGCCGCCGTGACGATCAGTCACAACGGGAGCAGTAGCCATCAGACCCATCAAGGAGGGCAATACCGATCTATCCGCCCATAGTTGGACGGAAGGAGCCCCGTGCGGACTCCTTGTCCTATTTTGACACGAGGGGTAGGTCTGAGAGCAAGACCCCTTTAAGTGCAATCCATCACGCTTGAGGCAAAAACCCGGTTCGGGACGTAGGTCCCAGGACGTTCCGATCCCGGACTCAGCTCGCGAACTGGAGTTCCCGGATCGCCCGCCAGCGGTCCGTCAACCGCCCGTACGCCTCGCCGGCCCGCTCACCGTCACCCACCCGGAGCGCGGCCAGACCCTCCGCCACATCGGCGGCGGAGTGGTCCCCCGCGAGCTGCTCCTCGGGGATCGCATGAGCCAGCCCGCCGTAGTCCAGTTCGACGAGGGAACGCGGATGGAACTCCTCCAGCCAGCGGCCCACATCTACCAGCCCTTCGACGAGCGGCCCCTCCTCCAGCTCCTCGCGAAGCACCTTCAGCCCTCTGGCGAGACGGCGCCTCGCCTGGGCCATTGGCGTGCGATAGCGGAGAACGAACTGCTGTCCGCTCTCCTCACCCGATTCCGGCTTCGCAAACTCCCTCTCTTCATCGACGAAGAGAACGAACCAGCGGACGGGCACATGCCACAGCGCCGTACGGATCCAGGGCCGGGCGTCCGGGTTGTGCTCCCGCCACCGCTCGTAGTCGGCCGCGGCCTGACGGCGCACGACGGGCGGGAGCGCCGCGTCCAGCACCACCTGGGGCAAGTCCGGCGCCCGGTCGCCCGAGGCCTGGGTGAGCGCGGAGAGCGCCTGCCAGCTGCGCAGCCGGGTCCGCCAGGGGCACACGCAGGTCACCCCGTCCACTTCCGTCACGAACGCCTCGGCGCTCTCCCGCTCCGGCACCACGACGGGCGGCACGGGCAGCAAGTCGGCCAGCGCGCGACGCACTTCGTCCTGGGCACTGGGAAAACGCTCCTGCTTGGCGTACCCGATCCAGTGGGCACGTTCCGGCTCGGGAAAGGCAGCCAACGGCTCATAGACCCGTAGATATGCCGCGTACGGGACAATGACCGACGCTTTCTCAGCCACGCGCTTCCTCCAAGAACCGGTCCGGACAAGCCTGAAAGACAGTTGACTACCCCGATCGTGGGACCGCAACGTGCCAGCAACGGCCAGGTCGTACCCTGCTCTCGACCGGTCCTCCCGGGGCCCTCCCCTGCCACGAGCGGCGCGGCCTCGCCGAGGGCTACGACGCGAGCCCAGGAGTCACTACCGTGATCGAGGCATCACCCACCGCAAGCGCTCCCGCCACCGCGGGCGGCCTTGGCGATCCGCTGGTCAGCACCCTCTTCCACTCGGAGCAGGGCGGGCACGAGCAGGTCGTGCTCTGCCAGGACCGGGCCAGCGGCCTCAAGGCCGTCATCGCCCTGCACTCCACGGCCCTGGGCCCCGCCCTCGGCGGCACGCGCTTCCACGCGTACGCGGGCGCGGCGGACCCCGAGCAGGCCGCGGTCCTCGACGCGCTCAATCTCGCCCGGGGCATGTCCTACAAGAACGCGCTGGCCGGGCTCGAACACGGCGGCGGCAAGGCCGTGATCATCGGCGATCCCGAGCAGATCAAGACCGAAGCCCTGCTGCGTGCCTACGGCCGCTTCGTCGCTTCCCTCGGCGGCCGATACGTCACCGCCTGTGACGTCGGTACCTACGTTCAGGACATGGACGTCGTCGCCCAGGAGTGCCGCTGGACCACCGGCCGCTCCCCCGCCGGCGGCGGCGCCGGCGACTCCTCGGTCCTCACCGCCTTCGGCGTCTTCCAGGGGATGCGCGCCAGCGCCCAGCGCCTGTGGGGCGCCCCGACCCTGCACGGCCGTACGGTGGGCGTCGCCGGCGTCGGCAAGGTCGGCCACCACCTGGTCGAACACCTGCTGGAGGACGGAGCGCGCGTCGTGATCACCGACGTGCGCGAGGAGTCCGTACGGCGCGTGCTCGCCGCGCACCCCGAGGTCGGCGTCGTCGCCGGGACCGAGGAGCTGATCAGGACCGAGGGCCTGGACGTGTACGCGCCCTGCGCCCTCGGCGGCGCGCTGGACGCCGAGACGACGTCCGTCCTCACCGCCCAGGCCGTCTGCGGTGCCGCGAACAACCAGCTCGCGCACCCGGGAGTCGAGAAGGACCTCGCCGAACGCGGGATCCTCTACGCGCCCGACTACGTCGTGAACTCGGGCGGCGTGATCCAGGTCGCGGACGAGCTGCACGGGTTCGACTTCGCACGCGCTAAGGCAAAGGCCGCCAAGATCTTCGACACCACCGTGGAGATCTTCGACCGCGCGGAGGCGGACGGAGTGCCTCCGGCGGTGGCGGCCGACCGGCTCGCGGAGCAGCGCATGGGCAGGTGAGAGGCGTCTCACGACCCCACGGCGAGCCGATCCGCCACAGGAAGGTAAAATCGCAACCGACCAGCATGTGGAAGGTCATCGGGCGCGTCGGACTGCGGCCGTGTCGTGCGGGCGACGTACCGTACGGCCGCGGAAGCAGGTACCGTTGAAGCCCTGAGTGCCGGTCTCTCCCACGAGAGGCCGATATGAATCATGAACGCGTGTCAAGACTCTGGGGCCGTCGAGCCCCGTCGTTGAGGGGGTCGAGCCATGGGGCGCGGCCGGGCCAAGGCCAAGCAGACGAAGGTCGCCCGCCAGCTGAAGTACAACAGCGGTGGGACAGACCTATCGCGCCTGGCCGAGGAGCTGGGCGCATCGACATCGAACGAGCCGCCGAACACTGGCGAGCCCGTCGAGGACGATGAGCAGGACGACCCGTACGCACAGTACGCGGATCTTTACAACGACGACGAGGACGACGATGGTTCGTCCGGATCGTCGGCTCCGCAGTCGAAACGCCGCGGCGCCTGACGTTCAGCCACAGTGACCCGGTCCGGCCGCCGCCGGACCGGGTTCTGACATGCCTGGGCCCGCCACGCTCGGGGCCTCGCCCCGAGATGTCCGGGTCCCGGGGGCCCGCGGCCCCCGGGTGAACGGGCTCAGCGTGCATGGTCCCCCGTGAGGGTGACGGCTTCGCCATGCCCGCCGCGCTCGGTGATCTCACCGGCGACCCAGGCATCCACGCCCCGGTCCGCGAGGGTGGCGAGTGTCACACTCACCGACTCGGGCGGGACGACGGCGACCATGCCGACGCCCATGTTCAGCGTCTTCTCCAGCTCCTCGCGGGCCACCTCGCCCACGCGGCCGACGACGTCGAAGACCGCACCCGGCGTCCACGTTGCCCGGTCCACGGTGGCGTGCAGGCCCTCGGGGACCACCCGGGCCAGGTTGCCCGCCAGGCCGCCGCCGGTGATGTGCGAAAAGGCGTGCACCTCGGTCCTGCGGGTCAGCTCCAGGCAGTCCAGGGAGTAGATCCTGGTGGGCTCCAGCAGCTCCTCGCCCAGGGTGCGGCCGAACTCGGGGATCTCGCGCTCCAGGGCCCAGCCGGCCCGGTCGAAGACCACGTGCCGCACGAGCGAGTACCCGTTCGAGTGAAGGCCGGAGGAAGCCATCGCGATGACGGCGTCCCCCGAACGGATACGATCCGCGCCCAGCACGGCGTCGGCCTCGACCACGCCCGTTCCGGCGCCCGCCACGTCGTAGTCGTCCGGGCCCAGCAGGCCCGGATGCTCGGCCGTTTCGCCGCCGATCAGGGAGCAGCCCGCCAGGACGCAGCCCTCGGCGATGCCCTTCACGATCTGCGCGACGCGCTCGGGGACGACCTTGCCGACACAGATGTAGTCCGTCATGAACAGCGGCTCGGCGCCGCACACCACCAGGTCGTCCACGACCATCGCGACCAGGTCGTGGCCGATGGTGTCGTGCACGTCCATCCGCTGGGCGACCGCGACCTTGGTGCCTACGCCGTCGGTGGCCGAGGCGAGGAGCGGGCGGGCGTAGTCCTTGAGCCGCGTCACGTCGAACAGGCCTGCGAAGCCGCCCAGCGCTCCGATCGATTCGGAGCGCTGGGTCTTCTTGACCCACTCCTTCATGAGGCCCACGGCGCGGTCGCCGGCCTCGATGTCCACGCCTGCGGCGGCGTAGCTGGCTGCGCCAGCGTTTTCGGCGCTCTTCGTCATCGGTACGTCTCTCGTGTGTGGCTGAGGTGGTCGGCTTGTGCGGCCTGCCCGAACCCCTGTTCAAGCAATCGCGCCGGCGCGCTCGTCCTCAATCGCCGGACAGGCTGAAGTCAGCCCCTCCG
Source organism: Streptomyces sp. NBC_01775 (assembly GCF_035917675.1). Lineage (NCBI taxonomy): Bacteria > Bacillati > Actinomycetota > Actinomycetes > Kitasatosporales > Streptomycetaceae > Streptomyces > Streptomyces sp. NBC_01775. The sequence continues at coordinate 4,452,789 of NZ_CP109104.1, forward strand.
GCGATTGAGGAGCGGGGGTTGAGGGCCGACGCCCCCCCATAAGAAATGGGAAGGGGCGGGGCAGGGGCGGCATCGTTAGGGCCGCTTCAGGGCGTCCGCGGCGCCTACGCCGGCGGCGAGGGTGTTGACGCCGTCGACGTCGGTGCCCGTCTCGACCTCCAGCAGGTGCTTGCCCAGCAGCTCGGGGTCGGGAAGCTCCATCGGGTACTCCCCGTCGAAGCACGCCCGGCACAGCTCCCGCTTGGGGATCGTCGTGGACTCGATCATGCCGTCGATGGAGATGTAGGACAGCGAGTCCGCGCCGAGCGACTTGCCGATCTCCTCGACGGAGAGCCCGTTGGCGATCAGTTCGGCGCGCGTGGCGAAGTCGATGCCGAAGAAGCACGGCCACTTGATCGGTGGCGAGCTGATCCGGACATGGACCTCGGCAGCTCCGGCCTCGCGAAGCATCCGGACGAGCGCGCGCTGCGTGTTGCCGCGCACGATCGAGTCGTCGACGACGACCAGCCGCTTGCCGCGGATGACTTCCTTGAGCGGGTTGAGCTTGAGGCGGATGCCGAGCTGGCGGATGGTCTGTGAGGGCTGGATGAAGGTCCGGCCGACGTAGCTGTTCTTGACCAGGCCCGAGCCGTAGGGGATACCGCTCGCCTCGGCGTAGCCGATCGCGGCGGGCGTGCCCGACTCCGGGGTCGCTATGACCAGGTCGGCCTCGGCCGGGGCCTCGGCCGCGAGCTTGCGGCCCATCTCCACCCGGGAGAGGTAGACATTGCGTCCCGCGATGTCGGTGTCGGGGCGCGCGAGGTAGACGTACTCGAAGACACAGCCCTTCGGCTTTGCTTCGGCGAAGCGCTGGGAGCGCAGTCCGTTCTCGTCGATGGCGACCAGCTCACCCGGCTCGATCTCCCGGATGAAGCTCGCGCCGACGATGTCCAGGGCCGAGGTCTCGCTGGCCACGACCCAGCCGCGCTCCAGGCGGCCGAGGACCAGCGGCCGGACGCCCTGGGCGTCGCGGGCCGCGTAGAGCGTGTTCTCGTCCATGAAGACCATGGAGAAGGCGCCCTTGACCTGTGGCAGCACCCGCGGGGCCGCCTCTTCGACGGTGAGCGGGGTGCCGTCCTCGTCGGTCTGGCCCGCGAGCAGCGCGGTGACCAGGTCGGTGTCGTTGGTGGCCGCTACCTGGGTCGCCCGCCCGTTGCCGGTGGCGGCCAGCTGGGCGACCAGCTCCGCCAGCTCGACGGTGTTGACCAGGTTGCCGTTGTGACCCAGGGCGATGGAGCCGTGGGCGGTGGCGCGGAAGGTGGGCTGGGCGTTCTCCCAGACCGAGGCGCCGGTGGTCGAGTAGCGCGCGTGACCCACGGCGATGTGGCCGCGCAGGGAACCGAGTGAGGTTTCGTCGAAGACCTGGGAGACCAGGCCCATGTCCTTGAAGACGAGAATCTGGGAGCCGTTGCTGACCGCAATGCCCGCGGACTCCTGACCGCGGTGCTGCAGTGCGTACAGGCCGAAATATGTGAGCTTCGCGACCTCTTCACCCGGAGCCCAGACGCCGAAGACGCCGCAAGCGTCCTGGGGGCCCTTCTCGCCGGGGAGGAGGTCGTGGCTGAGTCGTCCGTCACCACGTGGCACGTCATCGAGTCTAGGACAGACACCCCGCTGCGCCGAACCGGGGACCTGTGACCTTCAGCCCAGTACGGGCAGTACGGCCGACAGGTCGGAGCGTTCGCCGCTGGCCGACAGGTGGCCGGAGGCGAGCGCTTCGCTCCAGGTCAGGCGGCCTGTGGCGAGGCGCAGCCAGGTGAGCGGGTCCGCCTCCACGACGTTCGGCGGGGTGCCGCGGGTGTGCCGTGGGCCTTCGATCGCCTGTACGACAGCGAACGGCGGGATCCGCACCTCGACGGAGCCGCCCGGCGCCTTCGCGGCGAGGGCGTCGGCCAGCAGCCGGACCGTCGCGGCCAGTGCCTGGCGGTCCAGGGCCACCCGGATGCCCGCCGCGCGGGCGAGGTCGTCGCTGTGGACGACCAGCTCGACCAGTCGCGTCACGGTGAAGTCGAGCATGCGCATCGCGCCGAAGCCGTGCGGGATCAGCAGGTCCTCGCTTACGGCGGACTCGATGACGGGCTCCAGGTCGGCGACGGCCTCGTCGATGCGCGCCGCGCCGTCGGCGGAGCGGGCCGCCTCGCCGCGGGTGTCCTCGTCCAGGGCGTCGGCCCGCGTCGCGGTGGAGACGGCCCAGCGGGAGAGGGAGACCTCGGGCGCCGCGGCGGGGGACCCCGGCCCTGCCAGGTAGCGGGGCACGGCGTCGATCTGGAGCGCGATGTGCACCAGCAGATGGTGCACGTCCCAGCCGGGGAGCCCGGAGGGCAGCGTGCGCTGCTCGGGCGTGAGCTGGTGCGCGGCGTCGGCGACGGCCTCGACCTGGTTGATGAGCGCTGCGCGTACCCGTGCCGGGTCGTATGTGCGAGGTTTCCGGTCTCTTCCTGCGGGGGTGCGGTTCGCGGGCGGCATAGGCGTGAGATTAGCCGCTGGTCGCCCGGTTGAGCCTCAGCCCGTCCAAGGTGAGATCGAGAAGGCGTTCGGCCTGGTCCCGCTGTTCGGGCCTGCCCGAGGTGAGGGCGATACCGGCGAGGGCGGCGAACATGTCGGTCGGGCGGATGTCGGGCCGGAGCGTACCGGCGGCGATGCCGGCGTCCAGGAGGGTGGAGAGGGCGGCCTGGATCAGCTCGTGGCTCTCGGCGTGCGGGTTGCTCCCCGAGGCGACGAGGGCCCGCAGCGCTTCGGCCATGCCGAGTTTGGCGGTGGCGTAGTCGATGAAGTGGCGCGTCCACGCCCGGAAGGCCTCCTCGGGCGGCAGCGTCTCCAGGAGGGCGGGGGCGGCGTCGCACAGCTGGGCCACCTCGTTGCGGTAGGCCGCCTCGACCAGGGCTTCCCGGGTCGGGAAGTTGCGGTAGAGGGTGCCGGTGCCCACACCCGCCTCTTTGGCGATGCGCTCGAAGTGCGCCTCCAGCCCTTCCTCGGTGAACACGCGCACCGCCGCGGCCAGGATCTTGTCCCGGTTGCGCTGCGCGTCAGCCCGCAGCGGACGACCTGCTTCCCGGACCATCAGCGGCTCTCCTCGTCACCGGTTGCTAAGTGGCGGCACCTCCACTTAACGTGGGGGCAAGAAGTGGCGGGGCCTCCACTTCCACTGTAGGGCACGGCTTGCCCTGCCCTCATTCCTCTCAGGCCTCATGCGGCCTCCGCGGCGGCCTCATCCGGCCACCCCTGGGGCCCTCCCCCGAAAGGACTGCTCATGTCGGGAATCGAAGGCAAGGTCGTGGCGATCACGGGCGCCGGCAGCGGTATCGGCGAGGCGACCGCGCTCCTGCTCGCCGAGCGTGGCGCGAAGGTCGTGCTCGGGGCGCGGCGCTCGGAGCGTCTGGACGCTCTGGCCACCCGCATCGAACAGGCGGGCGGTGCCGCCGCCTGGGCCTCCACGGACGTGACGCGGCGCGCGGACCTGGCCAGGCTGGTCGAGCTGGCCCGCAGCCGGTACGGCAGGCTCGATGTCCTCGTCAGCAACGCCGGGGTCGGCCTCATCTCCCCCCTGGACGAGCTGCGCGTCGAGGACTGGGACGAGATGATCGACGTCAATCTCAAGGGCGTGCTGTACGGGATCGCCGCCGCCCTCCCCGTCTTCCGGGAACAGGGCTCCGGGCACTTCGTCAACACCGTCTCCACCTCCGGGTTGCGCATCGTCCCGTCCCAGTCGGTGTACGCGGCCACGAAGAACGCCGTCCGCACCCTCTCCGAGGGCCTGCGCCAGGAGGCCGGCGACAGCCTGCGCGTGACCGTCGTCTCCCCCGGCGCCGTCCGCACGGACTTCGCGGAGCGCATGCAGCCCGCGATGAAGGCCGAGGTCACCAAGATGATGGCCGACACCGGGCTCTCACCGGACGCGGTGGCCCGCGCCATCGCCTTCGCCGTCGAACAGCCGGATGGGGTCGACGTGGGCGACCTCGTCGTCCGCCCCACCGCGCAGGGGTGAGCGGGTCCCGCGAAGTCCGGTGCGGTTCGGCAGCGCCGAAGGGGCGGGACTGTGTCAAATATGCGGCTCCGCCGCGTGGGCCCGACCAGCCACGACAAAGTCGCAGGTGACACCCCGGGCTTCCCGCGGAGCGCTCAGGGCGGCGGCGCGGCGCCGGACGGCCTGTGACCTGGAGGTCCGGCCGCCCGGAGCCGGTGGCCCGTACGAGCGGTGCGGTCGCGCACGCCGGGTGAGTCGCGCACGCCGGGTGAGTCGCTCCCGTCGGCGTCAGCCGAACAGGCTGGGAATCGTCGTCTCGTGCTCGCGGCGCAGCTCGGTCAGCGGGATGCTGAACTGGCCCTGGACATCCAGCTCCGCGCCGTCCACGACGCCGATGCGGGCCGCGGGCATGCCGCGGGCCGCGCACATGTCGGTGAAGCGGACCTCCTCGCTGCGCGGGATCGCCACCAGCGCGCGGCCCTGCGACTCGGAGAAGAGGAAGACGAACGGGTCGGTCCCGTCGGGCACCACGATCCGCGCGCCCTTGCCGCCCTTGAGGCAGGACTCGGCGAGCGCCTGCACCAGGCCGCCGTCCGACAGGTCGTGCGCGGCGTCGGCCATGCCGTCGCGGGAAGCGGAGATGAGGATCTCGGCCAGCAGCCGCTCGCGGTCCAGGTCCACCTTGGGCGGACGGCCGCCCAGGTGGCCGTGGGCGATCTGCGACCAGGCCGAGCCGCCCAGCTCCTCCTCGGTGTCGCCCAGGAGGTAGATGAACTGCCCCTCCTCGGCGAAGGCCATGGGGGTGCGCCGGGCCACGTCGTCGATGACACCGAGGACGCCGACGACGGGCGTGGGGTTGATGGCCGCCTCGCCGGTCTGGTTGTAGAGCGAGACGTTGCCGCCGGTGACGGGCGTGCCCAGCTCCTTGCAGGCGTCGGCGAGCCCGCGGCACGCCTCGGCGAACTGCCACATGGCCGCCGGGTCCTCGGGCGAGCCGAAGTTGAGGCAGTCGGTGACGGCCAGGGGGCGCGCACCGGTCGCGGCGACGTTGCGGTACGACTCCGCGAGCGCCAGCCGCGCTCCCTCGTACGGGTCGAGCTTGGCGTAGCGGCCGTTGCCGTCGGTGGAGACGGCGACGCCGAGGCCGGTCTCGGTGTCGATGCGGATCATGCCGCTGTCCTCGGGCTGGGCGAGGACGGTGTCGCCGAGCACGTAGCGGTCGTACTGGTCGGTGATCCAGGACTTGGCCGCCTGGTTGGGCGAGGAGAGCAGTGCGAGGGTGGCGGCGCGCAGTTCCTTGCCGTCCGTGGGACGGGGGAGCTTGGCCGGGTCGTCGGCCTGGAGCGCGTCCTGCCACTCGGGCCGCGCGTAGGGGCGCTCGTAGACGGGGCCCTCGTGGGCGACGGTGCGCGGGTCGACGTCCACGATCTTCTCGCCGTGCCAGAAGATCTCCAGCCGCTCGCCGTCGGTGACCTCACCGATGACGGTGGCCGTGACCTCCCACTTCTCGCAGATCTCCAGGAAGCGGTCGACCTTGCCCGGCTCGACCACGGCACACATGCGCTCCTGGGACTCGCTCATCAGGATCTCCTCCGCGGAGAGCGAGGAGTCGCGCAGCGGCACGGTGTCCAGCTCGACCTGCATGCCGCCCGAGCCGTTGGAGGCCAGCTCGCTGGTGGCACAGGACAGCCCGGCGGCGCCCAGGTCCTGGATGCCGACGACGAGGTCGGCGTGGAACGCCTCCAGGGTGCACTCGATGAGCAGCTTCTCCTGGAAGGGATCGCCGACCTGGACGGCGGGACGCTTGCTCGGCTTCGCGTCGTCGAAGGTCTCCGACGCCAGGATCGAGGCGCCGCCGATGCCGTCACCGCCGGTCCTGGCTCCGTAGAGGACGACCTTGTTGCCGGTGCCCGCGGCCTTCGCGAGGTGGATGTCCTCGTGCTTCATAACGCCCACGCACAGCGCGTTGACCAGCGGGTTGCCCTGGTAGCAGTCGTCGAAGACGACCTCGCCGCCGATGTTGGGCAGGCCCAGACAGTTGCCGTAGCCGCCGATGCCCGCCACGACTCCGGGCAGCACCCGCTTGGTGTCGGGGTGGTCGGCGGCGCCGAAGCGCAGCGGGTCCATCACGGCGACGGGGCGGGCGCCCATGGCGATGATGTCGCGCACGATGCCGCCGATACCGGTGGCCGCGCCCTGGTAGGGCTCCACGTAAGAGGGGTGGTTGTGCGACTCGACCTTGAAGGTGACGGCGTAGCCCTGGCCGACGTCCACGACGCCCGCCTGCTCGCCGATGCCCACCAGCATGGCCTCGGCGCCGGGGCCCTCGGTGGGTGCCTTCTCGCCGAACTGCTTGAGGTGGACCTTGCTGCTCTTGTACGAGCAGTGCTCGGACCACATGACGGAGTACATCGCCAGCTCGGCACCGGTGGGGCGACGGCCGAGGATCTCGCGCACGCGGGCGTACTCGTCCTCCTTCAGGCCCAGTTCGGCCCAGGGGAGGTCGGTTTCGGGAGTCTGCTCCGCGTGCTCGACGGTGTCCAGGCTCTGGGAAGTCATGAGGTGACCAGCTTCTTCAAGGCCGAGGTGAAGAAACCGAGCCCGTCGGTCGTCGGCCCGGTCAGGGCCTCGACGGCGTGCTCGGGGTGGGGCATGAGACCGACCACGTTCCCGGCCTCGTTGGTGATGCCGGCGATGTCGCGGCGCGAGCCGTTGGGATTGCCGCCCTGGTAGCGGGCGACGACGCGGCCCTCGGCCTCCAGCGCGTCGAGAGTGTGCTCGTCGGCGACGTAACCGCCCTCGCCGTTCTTGAGGGGGACGGTGATCTCCTGGCCGCGCGCGTAGTCGAGCGTCCACGCGGTGTCCGCGTTCTCGACGGTCAGCCGCTGGTCGCGGCACAGGAAGTGCAGGTGATCGTTACGCGTCAGCGCGCCCGGCAGCAGATGGGATTCACACAGGACCTGGAAGCCATTGCAGATGCCGAGCACCGGCATTCCGGCCTTCGCCTGTTCGATGATCGTCTGCATGACGGGCGAGAAGCGGGCAATTGCACCGCAGCGCAGATAGTCGCCATAGGAGAATCCGCCGGGCAGAACGACGGCGTCCACTTGGTGCAGATCCTTGTCGCGGTGCCACAGCGCGACCGCTTCACCGCCGGCGATGCCGACGGCGCGCCGTGCGTCACGGTCGTCGAGGGAGCCGGGAAATGTGACGACGCCGATACGGGTGGTCACGCCACGGCTCCTTCGGAGTCGGCGTCCGCTTCGACCAGGCGCTCGACACCTTCGGCGTCCGTGACCCGGACGGTGAAGTCCTCGATCACGGTGTTGGCGAGAAACGTCTCCGCCAGTTCACGGATACGGGCGAGGGCGGCCCGGTCGACGGGGCCCTCCACTTCCAGCTCGAAGCGCTTGCCCTGGCGGACATCGGAGATTCCCTCGAAGCCCAGACGGGGCAGTGCGCGGTGCACCGCCTGTCCTTGGGGGTCGAGGATCTCCGGCTTCAGCATGACGTCGACCACGACGCGAGCCACGGGGTACTCCTAGTGCTTAGCGGGGGCGCTGCGCTGGCCAGCGTACCCGCCATGAGATTCTACGCGCGTTGATATAGGTGACGATCCTGTTGGGACTTCGCGTAGCACTGGGAAAACGGCCCGGAAAAAAGTATGGTCCCGATTGCGGCCGGAAGCCGATCTGAATTCCGTCGGCCCACAATCTCTGTGCGCCTGCCGCGATCCGAAGCACAGCAGAATAAGGACCCCGTCCCCTATCCGGACTCGCCCGTATACCGGCTTGTCGCCTCCGGCGGCCCCGGCCGGACTTGTCAGCGGAGCCGCGCAGGACGCGGTAATGCCGGGTGATCCCTTTAACATTCCTGAAGGAAGGACCGATATCCGTGGCACAGCGCGTAGTGGTCACACTCTCCGATGACATCGACGGCGGAGAAGCGGCGGAAACGGTCACCTTCGGCCTTGACGGCAGGTCCTACGAGATCGACCTGACCACCGACAACGCCAAGCGTCTCCGTACCGAACTCGCCCCCTTCGTCGAAGCCGGACGCAAGCGGGCGAAGTCGGGCAAGACCTACCACCGTACGTCCGTAGCACCCGACCCCCGCGCGGTGCGGGCCTGGGCGGAGTCCAACGGCTTCGAGGTACCGGCCCGGGGCCGCATTCCCAAGAAGGTCTACGAAGCGTTCAACGCCTCGCGCTGAGCGCCACCTTCGGGTGACACCGAGCCGCGCACCTCCCGGCCCGGGCCCCGCACCTCCCGACTTGCCATGCACCCCGGTTGATCGGCTAGAGTTCACATCACGCCGCGAGGGAGCCCCCCGGGAAACCTCACGAAGCGCGCGGGTGTAGCTCAGTAGTAGAGCGCCCTCTTTCCAAGAGGGAGGCGCAGTGTGCGATTCCTGTCACCCGCTCTCCAATACCGTCCTTCGGTCGGAAACGATCAGGTAGGGTATTGGTCGCACCACTCGGTGAAAGCCGGGTGGCGGCAGGCGGACGTAGCTCAGTTGGTAGAGCGCAACCTTGCCAAGGTTGAGGTCGCGAGTTCGAGCCTCGTCGTCCGCTCAGAGAAAGGGCCCCGGTCTTCGGACCGGGGCCCTTCATCGTTTTCCGCACCGGGCCGCCGGGCCCCTTTCCAGCGGCTCGGTTTTCCGACGGCTCGGCGTTCCGGCCCGGATGGGACGTTCCGGATGACACGCTCCGAATGACACGTTCCGGCCCGGATGACATTCGTCATCAGCAACGATGACGCCCCGCACTGCCCGAGGCGCCCGCACGGCGGAAACCTTGAGGGCATGGACGCAATCGAGGTCGAAGGACTCAAACGCCGGTACGCGGCGGGCAAGAGCGGCGCCTTCGAAGCCGTACGGGACATCTCGTTCTCCGTACGCGAGGGAGAGATCTTCGCACTGCTGGGCACGAACGGGGCGGGCAAGACCTCCACCGTGGAGGTGCTGGAAGGGCTGGCCCGGGCGAGCGAGGGCAGCGTGCGGGTGCTCGGGCTCGACCCGTACACCCAGCGCGCCTACGTACGCCCCCGGACCGGCGTCATGCTCCAGGAGGGTGGCTTCCCCTCCGAGCTGACCGTCGCGGAGACGGCCAGGATGTGGGCGGGGGTCACCAGCGAGGCCAGGCCGGAGAGCGAGGCACTCGCGCTGGTCGGGCTCAGCAAGCGCGCCGGCGTACGGGTCAAGCAGCTGTCCGGCGGCGAACGTCGGCGGCTGGATCTGGCGCTGGCGCTGATCGGACGGCCCGAGGTGCTGTTCCTGGACGAGCCGACGACCGGCATGGACCCCGAAGGGCGGCGCGACACCGCCGATCTGGTGCGCGAGCTGCGCGCCCAGGGCACGACCGTGCTGCTGACGACGCACTACCTGGAGGAGGCCGAGCAGCTCGCCGACCGGCTCGCGATCATGCAGGCCGGGCGGATCGTGGCGGCCGGCACCCCGGAACAGGTGGTGGCGGAGCGGCCCTCGCGGATCTCCTTCCGGCTGCCGGCGGGGGTCTTGCCGGAGCGGCTGCCACTGTCCGTGCCCGCCGCCGTCGAGGGGCGCACGGTGTCCGTCAAGACCGACGCGTTGCAGCGTTCGCTGACCGAACTGCTGCTGTGGGCACGGGAGGCGGACGTCGAGCTGGAGGGCTTGCAGGCCCGCGCCGCCTCGCTGGAAGAGGCGTTTCTGGAGATCGCCCAGGCCGGCCACCGGTACGAGGACGAGCACGGGAACGGGAACGGTCTGGGGAGCGCGTCCGGCGGGCACGGAGATTCCGCCGGACACCAGGGTCCGGACCGCGGCGAAGGTACGAGGACGAAGGCGGGGATGCGGGTATGAGCGCCGTGACCGGAACACCGGGCCGGGCCCAGGCCAAGGGCGCCAGGACGAGCGGGCTCTCCGGGCGGCGGCTGGGCGCGCTCGCGCGGGCGGAGATGACGCTGCTGCTGCGTAACAGGTCGGCGCTGTTCGTGGCTCTCGTCGTGCCGATCATGCTGACCTTCTCCATCAAGTCGACCGTCGAGCAGGCCGACCTGTCCGGCACCGGGCTGTCGATGGGCACCACGGTGGTGCCGGGGTCGGTGGCGATGGTGCTGGTCTTCGCCATCTACAGCAACCTCGTCGGCGTCTACGTCGCACGGCGCGAGGAGCTGGTCCTCAAGCGGCTGCGCACCGGTGAGGCCAACGACCTGGAGATCCTCGGGGCCGCCGCGCTGCCCGCCGTGACCGTCGGGCTCGCGCAGTGCGTGCTGCTGCTGGCCGGCGGGGCCGCCGTACTGGACGTGGGCGCCCCGGCGCGGCCCGACCTGATCGTCGCGGGCGTGGTGCTGGGCATCGTGATGATGGCCTCGCTGGCCGCCGCCTCCACGGTCTTCACCCGCAGTGCCGAGATGGCGCAGCTGACACCGATGCCCCTGATGATGCTGACGTTCATCGGCTCCGGGGTCTTCGTCCCGCTGGAGGTGCTGCCCGACCAGCTGGCCGAGGCGTTCCGCTGGCTGCCCATGACGCCGGTCATGGACCTGGTGCGCGGCGGCTGGACCGAGCAGCTCAGCGGTGCCGGGACGCTGCGGGCGCTGGCCGTCGCGGTGGCCTGGATCGCCCTGGGCGCGTACACGGTCCGACGGCGCTTCCGCTGGGAGCCTCGCCGCTGAAGGGGCGCGCGGATACCGCTGGGGGCTGGGCCCTGAGAAGCGGGCCGGGGGTTCGGGGATGCCACGTAGGGTGAGGGGCGCTCGGGAGACGGGAGGCGGCCGATGGTCGGCTGGCGCAGGGCCAAGTGGAGCAACTGGCAGCGCCGCAGCACGCAGGATCAGGTCGAAACCTCCACGCGCTGGGTGCTGTTCTCCACTCCCTGGATCTTCTACTTCAGCGGCAGCCCGCAGATCGTCCCCAATGTCGATGACGCCCCCTTGCCGATGGGTCTGGTCGGGCTGATCTACCTGCTGGGTCTCGTCCAGTGCCTGCTGAGCATGCGCGGGCTGCGCAAGGGGATGGACTTCTACCTGGGCACGGGTCCCGTACCCGTACGGTGGCTCGTGGCGATGGTCGTGGTGCAGGCCCCCATCGTCGCCCTGCTGCTGACACTGGTGGCCGCCGACTGGGTCAAGCCCGGTCCCGCCGTGGCCCTGGCGCTGTTCGGCTCACTGCCCGGCCCCCTCGGCGTCTACGGGCTGTGTGTGACACCGCGCCGGGCCCTGAAGCTGGTGGCCGCCCTCACCACCGCGCTGACCGGCGCCTTCGCGGTGGCGGGCATGGGCTGGGCCTCGCTGGTGGTTCTCGTGATCTTCGTCGCCGTGACCGGGTGCATCGGGGTGTTCGCACCCCGGTCCTCGACCTGGTACCTGTCGGTGATGCGGGAGCTGGACCAGGCCAGGACGGTGCAGCCACGGCTGGCCGTCGCCGAGGAACGGCTGCGCTTCAGCCGTGACCTCCACGACGTGATGGGCCGCAACCTGTCGGTGATCGCGCTCAAGAGCGAGCTGGCGACGCAGCTGGCGCGGCGCGGCGCCGAGAGCGCCGTCGAGCAGATGGAGGAAGTCCAGCGGCTGGCGCGCGAGTCCCAGACCGAGGTGCGCGCGGTCGTACGCGGCTACCGGGAAGTGGGCCTCCAGACCGAACTCGCCGGTGCGCGTGGGGTACTGCGCGCCGCGGGCGTGGACTGCCGGGTCGAGGGGGGCACGCTGGAGATGCCGCCCGAGGCGCAGTCGGCGCTGGGCTGGGTGGTGCGCGAGGGCGCGACGAACGTGCTGCGGCACGCGGAGGCCTCCTGGTGCGCCGTACACGTCAGCGCCGTCGACCTCGCCGGCGGTGGCCCGGCCGCCGTGCTGGTGATGGAGAACGACGGCGTGAGCGCCCGTCCCACGAAGGGCGGCTCGGGCCTCGTGGGCCTGCGCGAACGGCTGGCCGCCCTGGGCGGCACCCTTACGGCGGAGCGCACTACGGACCCCGACGGCGCCGCGCTCTTCCGACTGCGCGCGGAGGTCCCGGTCGGGGCGGAGGTCCCGGGCGGCGCGGACGTCCCGGTCGGGGAGGACGCGGGGGTGCCGCCGGTGGAAGCGGGGGCCGTGGAAGCGGGGGCCGTGGAGCGGGACGGCGGGGCCGGACTCGGGTACGAGCGCCCGTCCGGTGACGGCGTCGGTGGCAGCACGGCGACGGGTTGAGAGGAGAGCCGTGAGCGAGGTACCAGAGGCCGAAGCGGGCGCGGAGGCACGGGCGGCGGGTGATGGCCCGGGCGGGACGGGGGGCTCGGAGGGCCCGTCGGGCATTCGCGTGCTGTTGGCCGACGACGAGCATCTGATCCGGGGGGCGCTGGCCGCGCTGCTCGCGCTGGAGGACGATCTGGCGATCGTCGCCGAGGCCGCCTCCGGGCCCGAGGCCAAGGCCATGGCCCTCGCCCACCGGCCCGATGTGGCGGTGCTCGACCTCCAGATGCCAGGGGCCGACGGCGTACAGGTCGCCTCCAGCCTGCGCACCTCGGTACCGGAGTGCCGGACGATGATCGTCACCAGCCACGGCAGGCCGGGCCACCTGAAGCGGGCGCTGGCGGCCGGCGTACGGGGATTCGTCCCGAAGACGGCGTCGGCGCAGCAGCTCGCGGAGATCATCCGCACCGTGCACGGGGGCAGCCGCTACGTCGACCCGGAACTGGCGGCCGACGCGATCAGCGCCGGGGACTCCCCGCTCTCGGCCCGGGAGGCCGAGCTGCTGGAGCTGGCCACCGACGGTGCGTCCATCGCGGACATCGCCCGCGAGGCGTCGCTGACGCAGGGCACCGTACGCAACTATCTGTCGGCCGCCGCGGCGAAGCTCGGGGCCGAGAACCGGCACGTGGCGGCCCGGATGGCCCGCGAACGGGGCTGGATCTGAGCGCCCGGTCCGAGCGCCTCCGAGTCCAGCTATACTGGGCCGCGCTTCACCGCACCCCGGGTGCCGGTGGGGACAGGCGGACGTAGCTCAGTTGGTAGAGCGCAACCTTGCCAAGGTTGAGGTCGCGAGTTCGAGCCTCGTCGTCCGCTCAGAGAAAGGGCCCCGGTCTTCGGACCGGGGCCCTTCGTCGTTTTCCGCCCCGCCCAGTCAGCTCCAGGGGACGCCGGTGAGGCGCTCGTACGCCTCGATGTAGCGGGCGCTGGTCGCCTCGACGACCTCCTGCGGGAGGGCCGGCGGGGGCTGCTCGGAGTGGCGGTCCCAGCCGGAGGCGGGCGAGTCGAGCCAGTCGCGGATGTACTGCTTGTCGAACGAGGGCTGCGAGCGGCCCGGCTGCCACTGGTCGGCGGGCCAGAAGCGGGAGGAGTCGGGGGTCAGCACCTCGTCGGCGAGCGTGAGCACGGGCTTGCCGTCACCGCCCTCACGCTCGGCCGCCGCGTCGTCCCAGCCGAACTCGAACTTCGTGTCCGCCAGGATGATGCCGCGCTCGCGCGCGATGTCGCGGGCCCGGTCGTAGGCGGCGAGGGTGGACTGGCGCAGCTCGGCGGCGGCCTCCGGGCCCACCTCGCGGGCGACGTCCTCGTACGCGACGTTCTCGTCGTGCTCGCCCACCGCCGCCTTGGTGGCGGGGGTGAAGATCGAACCCGGCAGCTCGGAGCCGTTCTCCAGGCCCTCGGGGAGGGCGAGCCCGCAGACCGTGCGGGACTGCTGGTACTCGGCCCATCCGGAGCCCGCAAGGTAGCCGCGGGCCACGCACTCGACGGGGAGCATGCGCAGGGAACGGCACACGGTGGTGCGGCCCTCCCAGTCGGCGGGTGCGCCGGGGGGAAGTTCGGTGCTGAGCACGTGGTGGGGCAGCACGTCGATGAGCTGCTCGAACCACCACAGCGACAGCTTGGTGAGGACGCGGCCCTTGTCGGGGATCTCGGTGGGCAGCACCCAGTCGTACGCGGAGATCCGGTCACTGGCCACCATGACCAGCTCGCCCGCCCCGTTCTGGTACAGGTCGCGCACCTTGCCCGTGTGCAGGTGCTCCAGGCCGGGCACCTTGGCGGGCTCGGGCTTCTCGACAAATCCAGACACGTTTTTTCCTCCCGGGGGGCGGCCGATGTACGACGGGTGCCCCGATTCTCCCCTGTGCCCCGGTCGCATCTCCGCAACGGGGCCCCGCCCCCGGATCTCCCGCGACGGCCGTGGGGCCCTGTCTCGCCGTCGCGGGGTAACGGGTGGGCGGGTGGGTGGGCTCACCGGCACGGCGAGAACCCCGACGGCGGGTGCCGGGTCGGTACCGCCGGGCTGCCGCGGCGGGGAAGGAGGTGGCGGGGAAACCCGGGACGTCAGTCCCGCTTGCAGATGCGGTCCAGGAGGTTGGATGTGGCGCGTTGGACCCGGGCGTCGACGTAGCCGGGACGGTCCAGCGCCGGGGACCAGGCGAAGGTGCCCGAGGAGAAGACGAGGGCGCCGGACGGGGCGCGGTACAGGGACGTCTCCTGGTGGCGCCGGGCGCCACCACGGTCGCGGTAGGGCGAGTGCGCCAGCAGAATCCGCGCGGTGTGCTCCGGCAAGGCCGTCCGGGGGAAGTAGTGGTCGGCCTCGCCCGCGACGAGGCCGGGCAGCTCGTCGCCCTCGCCCGCGCCCGTCGCCTCCCACAGCCAGTGGTCCGCGTTGCGGACGATCAGCGGATAGGGCTCGGCGACCTGCGTGGCGTACTGGATGCCGAGCAGCCCCTGCTCGGCATTGCCCTGTTCACGCCAGAGCGCGGGCCGGCCGGGGCCGCGCCGTTTTCGGCAGGTGAGCAGGCGGTCGGAGGCGCCGGAGGGCAGGGCGTCCAACTCGACCTGCCAGTACATGGTGTTGGCGGAGAGGAAGACCAGCGCCGTGCCGCTGTCGCGCGCCTTCTCGGCGGCCCTGCGCATGGGCACGGACCAGTACTCGTCGTGGCCGGGGAAGACGAGGCCGCGGTAGCGCGTGGGGTCCACGCGGCCCGCATGCAGATCGCGGGTGTCGGCGTACGCCAGGTCGTAGCCGTAGCGCTCGGCCCAGCGGATGAAGTCGTAGGCGTGGCCCACGTGCAGCGGCAGGCCCGAGCCCGCGTAGGGGCGGTCGAACGAGACGGTCATGGCCGCTTCGCTCTCGCCGAGCAGGCGCCCCTCGCCGTCCCACGCGTGGTAGAGGCTGGCGCCGGTGCGGCCGTCCTCGGGGAAGAGGTTGTACGCCTGCCACGTCACGTCGGGCAGGATGAGCAGCAGGTCGGCGGGGTCGCGGTCGCGCACGGTGAAGGGGATGTGCGAGCGGTGCCCGTCGGCGGTGGTCAGCACGGCGACGTAGGCGCCGGTGCTCCAGAACTCGGGGATCTGGAGCCGCCAGGACAGCCACCAGTGGTGGCAGGAGACGGTGCGGTCGGCGGTGAGCGGGTCGGGCTGCCTGATGCCCGACAGCCGGGGGCTGGTGGTGATCTTCATGGCGCCCGCGCCCGCGTAGTGCCCGATGCGGTAGACGTCGACGCTGAAGGGCTGGGGCGGGTTGACCGTGATGCGGAAGTCGATGGACTCACCGGGCAGGGTGCCGCCCGGGACGGAGGCGAAGCCCTTGATCTGGCAGCGCACGTCGTCGGCGGCGGGCGGGCCGCTGCTGGAGAGGCCCCGGGTGCGCGGCGGCGGGACGAGGCGATTGCCGCCGGCCAGCTCGCGCACCAGCTCGGGGGTGCGCGAGGTCTGGCCGGGCGCCGGGTCGCAGTCGATGTACCAGGGGACGAGACGGCCGTTCTCGAAGTAGTTCTCGCTCACCCGCAGCCAGGGCAGAGGGCCTTGGCCGAAGGGGTCGGTGACGGCGTGCGCGAGGGCGCCGGATTCCCAGCGCCGGGTCTGCTCGCCCTGCCGGGCGTGGGGTGCGTGCCGTTCCTGCTCGGTCCGCTCGGTTCCCACTGTCTGCTCCCTCCCCGGCCTCCCGACCCACTGGCGCGGGATGGCCGGCGCGTCCGCCACGGGCCCGCCTCCGGTCGCCGTGCCGTGCCGCGCTTTGGTGACGACAGACAGCACATCACATTACGCATGCATGTGGTCACCCTTCGTCGCTAATCCGTTGGGGACGAAGTTCAGACAAGCCGCACGGGCTTGTCCGGGCGCACGCCGACGGCGGCCAGCCAGTCGCGCAGGCCGCGGGAGTCGCCCTCCTCGACGAGCGCCAGTACGAGCCGGGACAGATCGCTTCTGCGCTCGCCCTCGACGAGAAGCGTGGGGCCGTCGAGCCAGTCCAGACCCGGTGCGGCGCCCGCGGTGTCGACGGCGGCGCAGCAGACGGCCGCGGTGATGTGGTCCGTCAGCAGCTCCCGGCCGCTGCGCGGGGGCTGGAGCGGGAGGCCCATCGGGGCCGGGGGCGCCGGGTGCGTTTCCCCGGCCCCTGGCAGGACCCCGGCGCCCGGGGTCGCACCGATGGCACCAGGGGCGCTCATGGCCTCGGCGCGCGCCACGTCCGCACTGATCCGCGCTGCCAGGGCCTCGGTCTCCCCCGGTGAGGCGAACCGGTCCAGGACGCGGGAGAGGGTGGGCCCGGTCAGCTCGTGATCGTGGTCCCCCTCTGCGGTGCCCGGGGGCCGCCCGCTGTGTGCGGCGCCCTCGGCTGTTCCCACGTCCGCCGCACTCACGGCTGTCGCCACGTCCGCCGCGCTCGGGGCTGTCCTCACCTCCCCGGCTCTTCCCGCTTCCGCCCCGTCCGCCCTGTCCGCCGCGTTCACCGCGTCTGCGCCGTCCGGCCGGACTGCCGCCGCCGGGTCCGGCTCGGGGGAGGGCGCACATGTGGGGCGGGTGGCGTCGAGGGCGGCGAAGAGGCGGGCGGCCTCGGTGCGCCAGATGCGGTCGACGACCTCCTCCGGATACGCCGACCACTCCACCGGTGTCCACTCCGGAGCCGCCGCACCCGGGCCGCTGCCCATGGGCAGCGGGGGCGTCGCACCGAGGAAGAGCCGGGCGGCGAACAGCGAGACGGCGGCGTCCACCGTGCCGGGCTCTTCCAGCAGATCGCAGGCGGGGCGCTCGCCCAGCCGGGAGGTGAAGCCCTCGGCGAGGCGGTCGCGGCGGGACAGCTCGGTCAGCGCCGAGACGACACCGGCGTCCAGCCGCGTGGGCCACAGGCCCAGCCGCCAGGCGGGCAGCGCTACTCGGGTCAGCAGCCGGTCCCACCCGGCGTAGGCGAGCCCGACCTGCTCCTGGGCGACCACCCGCAATCCGTAATCGACGCTCTGGGCGCGCTCGGAGGCGGCGGCTGCGACGCCGCGCTCCATCTGTGTGACGTGCGGACCGGCGGCACGGAGCATCAGCCGGGCGAGGGGGCCCACCAGCCGGGCCGCGCTCAGCCGGGGACGGCCCGCGCCGGGCGGCCCCTGCTGCTTGTCGGCCCCGGCGACGGCCGCGTCCAGGCCCCGTACGAAGCGGCGGGCCGCCGCTATGTCGGGGTGCACCGAGGGGCCCGTACCCGCGACGACGGGGGCGAGCAGGGCGCGCAGCTCGGCCACGCGCATCCACCACAGGAACGGCGAGCCGATGACCAGAACGGGCGCTTCGGCCCGCGCCGTGCTTCCGGCACCCGTCCCGCCCGGCGCCCTCCCCCCTCTCCCGCCCGGCTCCTCGGCCGGAGTGCCGGAGGCGGGGGTCTGCGCGGGGTGGGTGCGGTCCTCCAGCCAGCTGTCGCAATCCGGGGTCAGCGCGATGGCGGAGGGGACGGGGACGTCGAGCCGCTCGGCGAGGTCCCGCACCATGGCGTACAGGTCGGGGGCCGACCGTTCGTCGACGGGAACGGTGGGTGAGACGGCGGGGCGGGCGCGGGCGATGACGAGCCCCGCGGACACCGCGCAGGCCAGAACCGCGAGGCCGAGACCCGTCACGGCCCAGCGTGCGGTGTCCCACCCGGCGCCGAAGTGGCCTGTCGCGTTGCCCGCGATCAGGATGACGGCCGCGGCTGCCGGGAGCAGTGCGAGGCCGAGGACCGTGCTGCGCACCCGCAGCACCGCGAGGGCGTGAGCACGCGCGGAGCGCGTGGCGGCGCGGCGGCCGACACCGTTCATCTCTCACCCCCGGACACCTTCCAAGTCGCAGCCGGTCTCTCCGGCTCCCACCCACTCTGACACCGCGCGCTGACACCGCAATGCGCGCTGCGCCAGTCGACGGACGCCCGTCGGGGGCGGCCCACTCGGCTTGTTCGGCACCCTAGTTGGGGCCCTGCCGGGCGTCAGCCGTACGAGGCTCCGGTCACCCGATGGAATGGCTTTGGGGAGAGGTCTTGCTCAAAGTCGCCCCGGGGCGATATGAGGGCCGTGCGCTCGGTCCTTGGGCCCGTGCGCTCGGCCCTTGAGCCCGTGCGCTCGGTCCTTGGGCCCGTGCGCTCGATCCTTGGGCCCGTGCGCTCGATCCTTGGGCCCGTGCGCTCGATCCTTGGGCCGTGCGCTCAGTCCTTCGCCCCGGCCGCCGCGCGCGCGGCGATGTCCGTGCGGTGGTGCGAGCCCGCCAGCCGGATGCGGCCGACTGCCGCGTAGGCGCGGTCGCGGGCCTCGTGCAGATCGGCGCCGGTGGCCGTCACCGACAGCACCCGCCCGCCCGCGCTGCGGACGGTGCCGTCCTCGCCGGCGCTGGTGCCCGCGTGCAGGACGTAGGCGTGCGGGCCGTCCTGGTCCGCGACCTCCTCCAGCCCCTCGACAACGTCACCCGTACGGGGCTTGGCGGGGTAGCCGTGCGCCGCCACGACGACCGTGACGGCGGCGCCGTCGCTCCAGCGCAGCGCGGGGAGGTCGGCGAGGGTGCCGGTGGCCGCCGCGTACAGCAGCCCGCCCAGCGGGGTGCGCAGCCTGGCGAGTACGGCCTGGGTCTCCGGGTCGCCGAAGCGGGCGTTGAACTCGATGACGCGTACGCCCCGCGAGGTGAGGGCCAGACCGGCGTAGAGCAGGCCGGAGAAGGGGGTGCCGCGGCGGTGCAGCTCGCGGACGGTGGGCTCCAGGACGGTGGTCATGATCTCGTCCACGAGCTTCGGGTCGGCCCACGGCAGCGGCGAATAGGCGCCCATGCCGCCGGTGTTGGGGCCCTCGTCGGCGTCGTAGGCGCGCTTGAAGTCCTGCGCGGGCTGGAGCGGTACGACGGTCTCGCCGTCGGTCACCGCGAAGAGGGAGACCTCGGGTCCGTCGAGGAACTCCTCGATGACCACCGCGCCACCGCAGGCACGGGCGTGCGCGCGGGCCTCCTCGACGTCGTCGGTCACCACGACGCCCTTGCCCGCGGCGAGGCCGTCGTCCTTGACCACATACGGCGGCCCGAAGGCGTCCAGCGCCGTGTCGGCCTGCTCGGGGGTGGTGCACAGGTAGCTGCGCGCGGTCGGCACCCCGGCAGCCGCCATGACCTCCTTGGCGAACGCCTTGGACCCTTCGAGCGTGGCGGCCTCGGCGGAGGGGCCGAAGACCGGGATTCCCCGCTCGCGCAGCGCGTCGGCGACGCCCGCGACCAGCGGTGCCTCGGGGCCCACGATCACCAGGTCCGCGGCGACCTGGTCGGAGGCCGCCAGGTCGGCGACGGCGGCGCCGTCCAGCGCGTCGACGGGGTGCGGCGTGGCCACCTCGGCGGTCCCGGCGTTGCCGGGAGCGCAGTGCACGGCGCTGACCTCGGGGTCGAGGGAGAGCGAGCGACAGATTGCGTGTTCGCGGGCACCGCCGCCAATGACCAGGATCCTCACGCCGCCCAGCGTAGCGGGCGGCGGCGGGTGCCTTGGGGGCGCGGTCGGGGGGCGGTCGGGGAGGGCGGTCGGGGGCGCCCGTCAGTCCTCCGGGGGACGGCCCTCCCGCGACGCGCCCGGGGATCCGACCCCTTCTGAGGGAAAACATAGGGGTTCGACGTGAAAGTCCCTCTACCGGCGGTAGGAAGGGACGTCGGAACGCGGGGCCGGCCGGAACGCGGGGGCGGCCGGAACGCGGGGGTCGGACGCGGGGGCCGGAACGCCGCGGTACGCCGTCGTGGGTTGTCGTCAGGCGTCGTTGGGCGTCGTTGGGAGTGCTCGGGTGAGTCAGCCGGATCTGCTGGGGCGCGGGTTTCCGTCCGGTGACTGGGAGGAGCCCGCCGAGCGTCTGGAGGAGCTGTACCAGTGGGTCGAGCGGGGGGCGCTGGAGATCGTCGAGTGGTATCTGTCCGACCGGGTGCGCAAGCGCCGCTGGGCGCGGGTGCTGCGCGCCGGGGCCGTCGCCGGGGCGGCGGCGGGGGCCGCGGTGCCGCTGCTGGATCTGGCGGGACTGCTGCCCCACGCGTGGGCGGTCTGGGGGTATGCCGGATACATCGCGTTCCTCGTCGCCGGCGTGTGCGTACTGGCCGACCGCCGGCTGGGGCTGACCTCGGGCTGGATGCGCGACATCGCCACGGCACAGGCCGTGCAGGGGCGGCTGGAGTCGCTGCGGTACGAGTGGGCGGCGGAGAACGTGCGTGAGGTCCTGGGGCCCGCCGAGGGCACCGCGGGCGAGGCGGCCGAGCGGTCGCTGGCGGTGCTGCGGCGCTTCGCGGAGGACGTGGGCGAGATCGTACGGACGGAGACGTCCGACTGGATGGTGGAGTTCAGGACCGCCTCGGCGCCCGTGCATCTCCACAGTGCGCTGCGGACCGGCCGGGCGCGGCGCTACGGCGGCGGCCCCGCCGCGGGTGGGCCGGCGCGTCGGCTGCCGCCCCCGCCACCACCGAACGGGCAGCGCCCGAGCATGCCCCGCCAGCGCCCGCCGGGCTGAGCCCCGGCGGGCGCTGTTCCCGGCCGGGGCCCGGCCCGGATCCGCTTGAGCCTGGGCTGGACCCGGGCCCACTGGGCGTGGACCCGGGCCCACCGGATGTGGACCCGGGTCCGGGCCGGGGTCAGCCGAAGACGATCATGGAGCCCTGGGCCAGGCTGCGGGTCGCCGCGGCATGCAGGCTCAGCCACACATGGCGCTCGCGGCCGAAGGACGTGCCGTCGTCGTAGCCGATCGCGGCGGACGCGGCGGGCTCGTCCAGATCGGTGGGACGCAGCGGAGCCGCGGGCGCCGGGGGCGGGTTGTCCGGGTCGATCCCCAGATGCGGGCCCACCAGGTGGAGTTCGCGCAGCAGGCCGTGGCTGGAGCCCAGCGGACCGCCGCCTTCGAGGAGTTCGTCGTCGGACAGCGGGGAGTTGAAGTCGACAGGGATGTAGGCCCCTGCGTGGTCGTAGTGCCACACGAGGTGGGACTGCTGGGCCGTCTGCTCGAACATCTCCAGGAGTTGCTCGTAGTCGCCGCCCAGCTCGCCCACCGGGGTGACCTCCAGTCCGCTGGCGAGCAGCAGATAGGCGCGGCGCAGGTAGTGGAGTGCGTCGTAGTCGAAGCCCGCGACGGGGGCGACGTCGCCGGAGAGGCCCGGCATGTAGCCGAATACCGGAACGGTGGGCAGGCCCGCCTCGGTGAGCGCCCTGTCGTAGGTGGCGATCTCTTCGGCGAACGGGTTGTCGGGGCTGTGGCAAAGCACGTCGACGAGGGGTACCAGCCAGAGGTCACAGGCCAAGGGGCGCTCCTATACCGTCAGGGACCTGCATGGGCCCAGCGTAGTGCGCCCGGCGCCATCCGCCCCCTGCCCGGTGTGTTCAGCACACCGACGCGCGGCTTCACCCCCGGCACGCCCCCGGTCACGCCCCTTGTGACGCTCCCGGTCCGTCCCTTGTGACAGCCCTTGTGACAGCCCTTGGTGACGCACCCCGGCACGGTCCAGGTCACGGCGCCGTACGGGCCAGCAGGACGCGCAGCACATCGGCGGCGTGCGTCCACAGGAGTGCGCCGCCGATGCCGGGCACCACGTGGCGTACGGCACCGGGCACCCGCGCGGCGAGGCCCGCGCCCTGGTCGGGCGAGTGGCTGAAGTCCTCCTCGCCGTACCAGAAGCCGACGGGCGTGGCGACGGCCGCCAGGTCGATGCCCCAGCGGCCCATGGCCAACGCCGTGTCCCGGGCGTAGCCGTCCGGCCCCTGCGCGAACGCCTCGTCCATGGCGTGGCGGTAGGCGGCGGCGAAGTCGGGGCTCTCGTAGACGGCGCGGTCGCAGGCCGGGCTGCCCGCGAGCACCATGTCCCACATGGCCTGTGGCGTGAGACGGGCGAACCGCGCCTGGGCGGCGCCGGGTTCGGAGACGGAGAGCGCGATGAGGCCGCGCAGCTCGGCGGGCAGCGCTTCCTCGAAGGGCGGCTCGGCGAAACGGGGATCGGCGACCTCGTCGGCGCCGGAGACGACCGCGAGCGGCCCCGTCACCCCGTGTGCGGCGCAGGCCAGGGCGAACGGCGCGCCCTGGGAGTTGCCCACCATCGCCGGACGGCCCAGCCCCCGGTAGGCGGCGAGGGCCGCCACATCCGCCGCGAAGTCGTCGAAGGTACGTTCCGGTTGTGGCGTGGAGGCGCCGAGCCCCGGGCGGTCCAGCGCGATCAGCCGCACCCCGAGCGCGTCGACGACGCCCGCGCCGAACCCGAGGGACCGGCTCGTCGCGGCGCCCGGCGAGAACAGCACCGGGACGCCGTCCTCCGGCCCCCACTCCGCCCAGCCCAGCTCCCGTCCGCCGGGCAGCGGGGTGGCACCGGTGCGCCGCGGGGGCGCGACGAGGGGCCGCGAGGCGCTCGACGCCCCGTTCATCGTTCCGTTCCCTCGTCTGTGTCGTTCGGCCGCACGTCTTCTCCGTCCGTGCCGTCCGGCTGCCCGGCCCGGCCCTGCCCCGCGCCGATGCCGACCAGGGCGAGGGCGTGGGAGTTGTAGGAGGCCATGACCTCGCGGGCGCTCGCGGCGTCGCCCGACTCCACGGCGTCGACCAGCGCGTTGTGGCCGGACCACAGGTGTCCGCGCGGGGTCGGCAGGGTGCGCAGCACGGAGACGGCGTAGACCCAGCACTGGATGCGGAGGCGGTCGAGGAAGTCGCAGACGTACGCGTTGCCGAGCAGGCCGCTCAACTCCCGCCAGAAGCGCAGGTCGTAGGCGATCAGCACGTCCAGGTCGCCGGAGCGCGCCGCGCGTTCGGCGGCGACGGCGCGGCGGCGCACCGACGTCACGACCTCGGGCCGCAGCGCCTGGAACGCCCGCTCGGCCACCGTCTCGCAGCGCGCGTCACCGCGTCGGCCCTCGGCGGGCCCCGCGGGGTTCGGCAGCCCCTGGAAGACGCCGTCCACGACGAGCTGTTGGGCCTCGCACATCGCGAGGTAGTCCGCCAGCGTGAACTCGTGCACGCGGAAGCCCCGGTGCTGCTCGACGTCCAGCAGCCCCTGCGCCGCGAGGTCGACCAGCGCCTCGCGCACGGGCGTCGCGGAGACGCCGTACTGCTCGGCGATCTCCTTGACCGTGAAGTCGCGGCCGGTGGCCAGCCGTCCGGCGAGGATCTCGTCGCGCAGCGCGGTGGCGACCTGCGAGCGCAGGGTGCTGCGTTTGATCACGCGCTCGCGCCCCCGCCCGCGCCGCCACCCGTGACGGTGTGCGCGTCGGCCGCGGTCAGGGCCTGGTCCAGCGCGGACAGGCCCTCCTTCAGCTCGGCCTCGGTGATGTTGCACGGCGGCACGACGTGGGTGCGGTTCATGTTGACGAACGGCCACAGTCCCGCGCGCTTGGCGGTGGCGGCGAAGTCGGCCATGGGCGCGTTGGCGGGGCCCGTCGCGCCGTAGGGGACCAGCGGTTCGCGGGTGGCGCGGTCGCGCACCAGGTCCAGGGCCCAGAAGGCGCCGGTGCCGCGCACCTCGCCGATCGAGGGGTGGCGCTCGGCCAGCTCGCGCAGCGCCGGGCCGATGACGGCCTCGCCCAGGTGCGCGGCGTGCTCGACGATGCCCTCCTCGGCCATCGTCTCCAGGGTGGCGACGGCGGCGGCGCAGGCCAGCGGGTGGCCCGAGTAGGTGAGGCCGCCCGGGTAGGGGCGCTGATCGAACGTCTCGGCGATCTTCGCGGAGATCGCGACGCCACCGAGCGGGACGTAGCCGGAGTTGACGCCCTTGGCGAAGGTGAGCAGGTCGGGGACGACGTCGTAGAGGTCGGCCGCGAACCAGGTGCCCGTCCGCCCGAAGCCCGCCATCACCTCGTCCAGGACGAAGACGATCCCGTACCGGTCACAGATCTCGCGGACGCCGGCGAGGTAGCCGGGCGGCGGCAGCATGATCCCGGCGGTGCCGGGGATGGTCTCCAGGATGACCGCGGCGAGCGTCTGCGGGCCCTCGTAGGCGATCGTCTGCTCCAGGTGTGCCAGCGCGCGCTCGCACTCCTGCTCCTCGGTCTCCGCGTAGAACGGCGAGCGGTACAGGTGCGGGGCGTTGAAGTGGACGACGCCCGCCGTACCGGTGTCGGAGGCCCAGCGGCGCGGGTCGCCCGTGATGTTGATCGCCTGCTGGGTGCCGCCGTGGTACGAGCGGTAGGCGGACAGCACCTTGGGGCGGCCGGTGTGCAGGCGGGCCATGCGGATGGCGTGCTCGACGGCGTCGGCGCCGCCGTTGGTGAAGAAGATCTTGTCGAGGTCGCCCGGGGTGCGCTCGGCGATCAGCCGGGCCGCCTCGGACCTGGCCTCGATCGCGAAGGCCGGCGCGAAGGTGCACATCTTCGCCGCCTGCTCCTGGATCGCGGCGACGACCTTGGGGTGCTGGTATCCGATGTTGGTGAAGACGAGACCGCTGGCGAAGTCGAGGTACCGCTTGCCCTCGTAGTCCCAGAAGTACGAGCCCTCGGCCCCGGCGACCGCGAGCGGGTCCATCTGGCCCTGGGCCGACCAGGAGTGGAAGACGTGCGCGCGGTCCGTGGCGTGCACGGCCCGGCCCGCACCGGGGTCGGGAGCGGCGGGGGCGGAGGCGGCGGGGGCGGAGGCGGTGGCTGGTGAGGGGATGTGGGTCGTCACGGTCGGTACCTCGGTTCACTCGCGTCTGGCCCGCCCGGACGGACGGACACCTCCCGGGCCGGAGGGGCCACGGGAGGGTGGACGCAAGCCAGGGTAATGATCAGTCGTCGTCCGCGTCCTCCCTCTCGTACGCGGCATGGGGTTTGCCCTGGGCGCAGCGCACGATGACGGTGTGGTCGTCGGCGTCGTCGGCGGCCGGCTCCAGCTCGACACCGGCCTTCGGCGCGGGCCCCGGTTCGACGTCGTCGGCGCTGTAGCCCTCGGCCGGGGACCAGCTCAGGAGCTTGACCGTGCGCGCGTCCGTACGGCACTCGGCCACCGCCGTGCCGAGGCCGTCGGGGAAGCGGACGGTGCTGGTGCTGGTGCGGGATGTGGGCCGGGAGGGGTGCGGGGAGGACGTCGGCTCCTCGGGCTTCCGGGTGCTCTCGGGGTACGCGCTCCTGGTGGCGGCGCGCTGCTGGGCCTGGGACAGCTCGTGCTGGACGCCCGCCTCGGTGAGCGGCTCGGGGCGGCCGTACTGCCCGCCGGGGTCCGCGTGCGAGAAGGACCAGGCGCCCAGGAGGAAGGCGGCGGCCACCGCGCACACCCAGGCCACGGCGCCGAGCTGCCTGCGCCGGGGCCGCCTGCCCGGGATGTCCGCCGTGCTGTCGTGCTCGGCCGTCGTGCTGTCGTGCCGGGCCGCCGTGCTGTCGTACCTGGCCGCCGTGTCCGCTGGGCGCTCTGGGCCCTCCGTGCCGTCCCGCATGTCCGGCAGTCTGCCGTCCCGTTCCCTAATGCCGGGTTAAGAGCAGGGCAAGGGGACAGCGCGGGAGCCGGGACAGACCGGTGCGGTGCCGGATCCCGTGCGGGTATCGGTGCCGGTGCAGGTATCGGTGCCGGTGCAGGTATCGGTGCCGGTGCAGGTATCGGTGCAGGTGCCGGTATCGGTGCGGGCTGCCTGTCGGCGGAGCCCGGCGATATGGCTAACGTGCATGTGTGCCACATCTGCTCGTCGTCGAGGACGACCCCCAGCTGCGCGCGGCGCTCGTACGGGCGCTGCGGGACCGTGGCCATGCCGTGGCCACGGCCGCCACGGGCATGGCGGGGCTCGACGCGGCGGTCACCCATCGGCCCGACCTGATCGTGCTGGACCTGGGCCTGCCGGACGTGGACGGCGGGCAGGTGCTGCGGATGCTGCGCTCGGTCAGCGACGTTCCCGTGATCGTCGCCACGGCGCGGGACGAGGAGCCGGAGATCGTCGCCGCGCTGGAGGACGGCGCCGACGACTACATCGTCAAACCGTTCGGATCGGGCCAGCTGGAGGCCCGTATCAAGGCGGTGCTGCGGCGGCTGGGCAGCGGGGAGCCGGACGAGCCCGAGCCGCCCGTACGGGTCGGCGGGCTGCTGGTCGCGCCCTCGGCACGCGAGGTCACGCTGGAGGGGGAGGCGCTGGAGCTGACCCCGCGCGAGTTCGATCTGCTGTGCTACCTGGCCCGGCGCCAGGGCCAGGTGGTCTCCCGCCGCGAGCTGCTGGCCGAGGTGTGGCAGCAGCCGCTCGGCGGCGCGGACAAGACGGTCGACGTCCATCTGTCGTGGCTGCGCCGGAAGCTGGGCGAGACGGCGCAGCGCCCGCGCTATCTGCACACGGTGCGCACGGTCGGAGTGAAGCTGGCCGCACCGGAAGAGCCCCCGGGCGACCGCGCCGGGGACTCCGCCGAGGGGGACCGCGCCGAGGGCGATGCCTCCGAGGGGGACGCCATCGAGGGCGACGGCTGATGCGCAGACAGTTGCTCGCGCTCATCGGGACGACCACCGTCGTGGTGCTCGCCGTCCTGCTCGTACCGCTGGCGCTGCTGGTGCGCAGCCACGCCGAGGACCGGGCGATGACGGACGCCACCGAGCGGGCGCAGTCCGTCGCCGCCGTGGTCGGGGGCTCGCTGGGCCGGGGCGCGGGCGGGCGAGAGGTCGTCCAGGGCGTGGTGGACGGTCTCAACGGGCGCGGGCAGCCGCGTACCTCCGTCGTCCTCGCGGACGACACCGTGCTGGGGCGCCGCACGGGCGGGGTCAGCGCCGACGCGCTGAAGCTGGCACGCGGCGGGCGCGCTTTCACCTACGCGCCGCGCGACGGGCACGGCGGGGGCCGGGTGGTGATGGTGCCGGTACTCGCGTCCGGGGCGGAGGGGAAGGAGCATGGCCGGGTGCGGCCCTCGGCGCACTCCGCGTCCGTCGTCGAGGTCGCCGTCAGCGAGGACCAGCTGCACGCGGGCGTCCTCCCCTCCTGGCTGGCGGTCTTCGGGCTCGGCGTCGCGCTGATGCTGCTCGGGCTGGCCTTCGCCGACCGGCTGGCGGCGCGCCTCGTCCGCGCCACGCGGCAGCTCGCCTTCGTCTCCGACCGGCTGGCGGGCGGCGAGCTCACCGCGCGCGCCGAGCCCTCGGGCCCGCGCGAGCTGCGGCAGCTCGCGGGGCGGCTCAACGAGCTGGGCGAGCGCATCGACGGCCTCGTCACCGCCGAGCGCGAGCGCGGCGCCGACCTCGCGCACCGGCTCCGCACGCCGGTCGCCGCGCTGCGGCTGGACGCCGAAGGGCTGCGGGACGCGGATGAGGCCGCGCGGATCGGGGAGTCCGTGGCGGCGCTGGAGCGCAGCGTCGACGGCGTGATCCGCGCCGCGCGACGGGCCGGTGCGGACCCCGGCTCCCAGCGGTGCGACCTGGCGGCCGTGACGCGCGAGCGGGCCGCGTTCTGGACGCCGCTCGCCGAGGACCAGAGCCGCGCCGTAACGGTCTCGGCGCCCGCGGCGCCGGTGTGCGTACGGGTCTCCCGCGAGGAGCTGTCCGCCGTGCTCGACACCCTGATCGGCAACGTCCTCGACCACACGCCGGAGGGCGCGGGCCTGTGGATCACCGTCACCCCCGAGGGCACCCTCGCCGTCGAGGACGAGGGCCCCGGCTTCGCCGACGGCGGCGCCGAGGTGGCGGCGCGCGGCGAGAGCGGGGCGGGCTCCACGGGGCTCGGCCTGGACATCGCGCGGACGGCGGCCGAGGACTCGGGCGGCGGCGTCGAGCTGGGGACCTCGGCGCATGGGGGCGCGGCGGTGCGCTGCCGCTTCGGGGCGTGCGCCTGAGCCCGCTGTTGGGGCCCCGTCTGTCAGGGGCCCGCGCCCGTCAGGGCCCGCGCCCGTCAGGGGATGAGGTGTTCGGCCAGCAGCAGGCCGCCCAGGGCGATCATCGCGACGCCCGAGAGGCGAGTGATGACGCGCGCCGCGGTGGGCCGGGCGCTCAGCAGGGTCTTGGCCAGGGTGCCCACACCGAGGTAGACGGCACCGGCCGTGAGCATGTGCACCAGGCCGAGGAGACCGATCTGCGCCGCGAGCGGCCAGTCCCCGTGCTGGTCGGCGAACTGGGGCAGCAGCGCGAGGTAGAGCATCAGCGCCTTGGGGTTCAGTCCGCTGACGCCCGCGCCCTTGAGGACCCGGGCCCGCGCGGCGGGCTCCCCCTCCGCTCCCACCTCGGCCCGGGGTGCGGAAGCGGCTGCGGACGACGTCGAGATCAGCGTCGTCACCCCCAGCCACAGCAGGTACGCGGCGCCGAGCAGGGTCACTCCCGTGAGGACACCCGGCGTGCGGGCCACCAGCGCGGCGACCCCCGCCACGACGACGGCCGTGAGCCCCACGTAGCCGAGCATCAGCCCGCCCACCGCCGGTACGACCGAGCGGTCGCGCAGGCCGGACGAGATCGCGTACGCCCAGTCGGCACCCGGCACCATGACGAGCATGACGGACACGGCCAAGAAAGCGGCTATGGAGCTGACGGCCATGGTGGTACTTCTCCCTCTCTGACGGTCCCGGGTCGCCGGTTCCGGACCTGACGGTTCCAGAAGGAAGATTACGGACGATCAGCCCAAAAGTGCTCCCCGTTTTGCTCCCCCGGAGAGCCACCACTGGAAGAATCTCCCCCATGGACGACATGGACCGGCAGATTCTTGCGGAGCTCCAGGAAGACGGGCGGCTGACCGTCACCGAGCTGGCCGCCCGCGTCGGCCTGAGCCTCTCCCCGTGCCACCGCCGCCTGCGCGAGCTGGAGCGCTCCGGTGCGATCCGCGGCTACCGCGCGGTGGTGGACGCGGGCGCGGTCGGGCTGACCTTCGACGCGCTCGTCTTCGTGACCATGCGCCAGGAGGACCGCACCACAATCTCCGACTTCGAGCAGGCCCTCACCGAGCTCCCCCAGGTCATCCAGGCCCAGCGCCTGTTCGGCGACCCGGACTACCTCCTCCGCGTCGTCACCGCCGACCTCGCCGCCTTCCAGCGCCTGTACGACGAGAACCTCGCCACGCTGCCCGGCGTCCAGCGGCTCAGCTCCACGCTGGTGATGAAGCACGTCGTCCACGAAAGACCGCTTCCGGCGTGAGGGCCCCGCGCGGGGCCGCACGGTGAGCGGCGGCGCGAAGGCGGGGCGCCCTGGCAACGGCGAACGGCGAAGGCAAGCGTGCCGAACGCGGCTACGCCACCGTGAAGACCTCCCTCAAGGCGCGGCGCCAGCGGTTGGCGGGGAGGGTGGGGGTCAGGGCGCCCAGGGAGGCGTACTTGGTGAAGTCGGCGGCGCGGTGGCCGTGTTCGTGGAGGAGGAGGTCGGCCTCCGTGAGGTGGCCGTAGGACTTGGTCTCGACGAGAACGAGGTCACGGGCCGCGCGGACCTCGTTGCCGTGGGCGTCGCGGCAGACGAGGCCCGCGTCGCAGGTGATGCGCCGGCCGTCGGCCACGAAGGTGGCGCGGGTGTAGTCCGTCACCAGGCTGGGGCGCAGGTCGTCGGGGACGGTGAAGCCGGCGCCGTAGGTCTCCTCCAGCGTCCGGCGCAGGAAGCTGCGGGACGCGTCTTCCAGCGCGTGGGCGCGCTCGCCCAGGCGGCGGCGGAACTTGAGGGTCTGGCCCCGGCCGCCCTTCGCCTTGATCTCGAACTGGCGCTCCCCGGTGTCCTCGTAGAGCCGCTCGCGGATCTTGCAGCGCTGCCGGCGGCTCTGCCGGTGGTCGTGGTAGGCGCGCAGGCCCGGGGTGTCGTAGTAGACGGAGTGGTAGCCGAACCACCGGCGTCCGCCTATGGACAGGGCGCGGAAGGGCTCGTCGCGGTGCGGGTCGGTCAGGCGCGCCGCGATGTCCTGGAAGGCGTGCGACGGGACGAGGTAGCAGCGGTCGTAGCGGTCCAGCAGCGGGGCGCGCTCCATGACCTCGGCCAGACCGACGGGGTGGGCGGCGAGCGCGGCCCGGGCGAGTGCGCGGACGGCCGGGGCGACGCGGGTGGCCGCGGTGACAGGCCCGGTCATCGGGCGGTCTCCGTCAGCTGAGCGGCAGGGGCAGCGGCAGATGCGGTGTCACACGTACGGGGGTCGCTGCCACCGGAGTTGCGGGTGTCGCTGTCGCCGGAGTCGTCACGAACGGCGCTGCGGCTTCGTCCCCGGGACGCGGCCAGGGACTCGTTCTTCGCCGACGGCGCGGGCTGGCGGTAGCGCACGTCCACG
Source organism: Streptomyces sp. NBC_01775 (assembly GCF_035917675.1). Taxonomy (NCBI): domain Bacteria; kingdom Bacillati; phylum Actinomycetota; class Actinomycetes; order Kitasatosporales; family Streptomycetaceae; genus Streptomyces; species Streptomyces sp. NBC_01775. The sequence goes on from NZ_CP109104.1 coordinate 4,483,068, forward strand.
ACCGTCAGGTCACGGACGAAGTCGACCTCGCTGATTTTCCAGGCCAGCGGCTCCCCCAGCCGCGCGCGGATCCGTTCGCGTACGGCCTCCGGCGCGGTGACGGCCGCGTCCAGGGTGACGACCGCGCGCCGGGTGCGGGAGAACAGGCGCGGGTGGTCGGCGCAGTAGAGGACGGCGACGGGCAGCAGGCACAGCGCGGCGGCGAGGCCGAAGGGCAGGTGCGGCAGACCGGAGACCAGGCCGATGACGAGGGTGGTGAAGTAGTACGCCACTTCCTCGTGCTGGATGGACTCCGAGCGCAGCCGGATCATCGACAGCACGCCGAACAGGCCGAATCCGAGCGCCATTCCGCCGTCGCCCCCGACCCGGGCGAGGGCCGCGACGACCGCGAACAGCGCGACGTTCAGCGCGAGATAAGCGGGGAGCAGGTCCCGTCGCCGGTGTCTGGGGAAGTACACGGCGAACGTCAGGACCAGCACGGCTGCGAGGTCGAGTGCGAGGTGGGTGGCGAACTGGCTCAGCGATTCCATGCCGTCGAACGTAGGGAAGCGCGGGTTAAAGCGACTTCCTTGTGACGTTAAGGATCGGGAGCGGCTGCTCGCCGTCTGCGGCAGCGCGGGACATGAGCCTGCTCCGGCAGGGCGTGCGGCCAGGTCACAAGCGCGCTGCGGCGGCCGGCCGAAGCGCCGGACGAGCTGGTTCCCGGGGACAAGGGCCGGGGAACGGCCGGAAATGTGACCCCTGGGGCGGCTGGTCCAAGAGGGGCGCGACTCGCACGTCCGTCCGTCTACGGCCTATCCTCATGCGGACCATGAGGAGGGGCATAAGGCTATGGAAGCGCTGAGCGCTGAGGACCCCCACTGGATCGGTGGTTACCGTCTGCTGGGCAGGCTCGGCGAAGGCGGCATGGGCCGCGTCTACCTCGCACGTTCCGAACGCGGCCGGACCGTGGCGGTGAAGGTCGTCCAGGACCAACTGGCGCGCAGCACCGACTTCCGACGGCGCTTCGCCCAGGAGGTCACCGCGGCGCGCCGGGTGGGCGGCACCTGGACGGCGGCCGTGCTGGACGCCGACACCGAGGCCGACACCCCGTGGGTGGCCACCGCCTACGTGGCGGGGCCCTCGCTGGCCGAGGTGGTGGACATCCAGTACGGACCGCTGCCGGAGACCTCCGTGCGCGCGCTGGCCGCCGGACTCGGCCACGCGCTCGGCGCCATCCACGGCGCTGGGCTCGTGCACCGCGACCTCAAACCCTCCAACGTGCTGGTGACCATCGACGGGCCACGCGTCATCGACTTCGGCATCGCCCGCGCGCTCGACGGTGCCGTGCAGTCCTCCGGCGGCCTCACCAAGACAGGCGTCGTCGTCGGCTCGCCCGGCTTCATGTCGCCCGAGCAGGTACGCGGGGAGCGGGTGACCCCGGCGAGCGACGTGTTCTGCCTGGGCGCCGTGCTGGCGTACGCCGCGACCGGGCGCATGCCCTTCGGCACGGCGGAGGGCGGCATCCACTCGCTGCTGTTCCGCGTCACCCAGGAGGAGCCCGACCTGGCGGGCGTTCCCGAGGGACTGCTGCCGCTGATCGCCGGGGCGCTGGCGAAGGACACGGGGCAACGCCCCGATGTTCCCGCGCTGCTGGAGGCCCTCGGCCCCGACACCGGGCCCAACGGCGCGTGGCTGCCGGGCGAGGTGCTGGCCGAACTGGGCCGGCACGCGGTGGCCCTGCTGGACAGCGAGGACCCGGAGGCGGCGGACGCCCTGCGGGACGCGGGAGCCCTGCCGGACGCGGGCGCGCTGCCGGACGCGGAGGCCCTGCGCGCCGCAGAGGTCCTGCGGGACGCGGGCTCGCCGTCGGACGGGGGCGCGCTGCCGGACGGGGGCGCGCTGCCGAACGGGGGCGCGCTGCCGGACGGGGGCGCGCTGCCGAACGCCGAGCGGGAGGTGAGCGCGGGGGCGGGGGCGGGCGTCGGCTTCGGGCCCGCGCAGGTGCCCGACTCCCCGGCGCCCGGCTACGCCACCCCGTCAGGCGGACCGAACACCCCGTCAGGGTCGCCCACCCCGCCCGGAGCCCCGGGGAGTCCGGCCAACGGCGCGTTCGGGCCGCCCAGTCCGTACGTTCCCCTCCAAGGCCCCACGCCGGGCGGACCGTTCCAGGGGCCGGGGCCAGGACCGGGACCGGGGCCAGGACCTGGCCGGGGGCCCGTGCCCCACTCGCCGCGCGGAGCAGGCGCCCCGCGCGGGCTGTCGATCGCGCTGAACTCGTTGCTGGGCCTCCTCCTGGTCCCGCTGATGCTCCAGCTCTCCACCCTCATCGATGTGCTCACGCGCGCCCAGTCGGCGCTGGCCGCTTCCGATATCAGCCCGAGGATCGGCGCGCTCGACGGCTTCTCCACGCTGCGCACCCAGTCGATGGTGTTCGAGATCCTCACGGTCGTCGTCGGAATCCCGGTCATTGTGCTGTGGCTGTGCTGGTTCCGGGCCGCACGGCTGCGCGGCGAGGAGCTCAAGCCTGATGGGTTCCGGCGCGGCAAGGGCTTGGCCGTGGGCTCCTGGTTCATCCCCGTGGTCTTCTTCTACCTCCCCAAGCAGATCGCCAACGACATCTGGCGGGCCTCCGTACCGCCGCCGAAGGACCGGCGGCGCTCGCTGCTCAACTGCTGGTGGATCGCCTGGCTCTGCTTCTTCGTGGGGGAGGCGACGTCCCTGGTCTCCTGGTACGACCAGGAGAACCTCCTGTCCGCCGTCGGCGGCGCCGCGACCTCGGCGTTCTTCACCTTCATCGGCATCATCGGCGCCGTGCTGGCCGGAGTGGTGGTGCACCGGATCACCAAGGCGCAGGCAACGGCGCCCACCACCGCCGCGCCGATACCGGCACAAGCGCAGGCACAGGCAGCAAATTCATGACACAGCGTCACCCCCCTACGATCCCCTACGATCAAAGCGAGGCCCGTTGGCAGCCCTCCCGTGACATTCGTGGCCGACAGTGAAATGAGAGACAGCCTCGGACCAAAGCGGGGAAGGCCACCACGAGCAGCGGGAGCGGGCAGAGCATGACGGACCTGACGTCGGACGATCCGGCCCACGTAGGCCCGTACCGGCTGCTGCGCAGGCTCGGGGCCGGCGGCATGGGCCGGGTGTATCTCGCGCGCTCCTCGGGCGGACGCACCGTGGCGGTCAAGCTCGTCAAGGGAGACCTGGCCGACGATCCCCTCTTCCGCGCCAGGTTCCAGCTGGAGGTCGAGGCCGCGCGGCGCGTCGGCGACCGGTGGACGGCGCCGGTGCTGGACGCCGACACCGAGGCCGACACCCCGTGGGTGGCCACCGGTTACATCGCGGGCCCCTCGCTCGACGAGGTCGTCTCGGCGGGCACCCAGAGCTGGACCGGGACGCGGCGCCGGTCGGGGTACGGTCCGCTGCCGGCCGATTCGCTGCGGGTTCTCGCCTACGGGCTGGCCTCGGCGCTGCTGGACATCCACGGCGCCGGGCTCGTGCACCGCGACCTCAAACCCTCCAACGTGCTGCTGACGATCGACGGGCCGCGCGTCATCGACTTCGGCATCGCCCGCGCGCTCGACGCTGTGCCCGAGTCGACGCTCACCACCGCCGGCATGGTCGTCGGCTCGCCCAGCTACATGTCGCCCGAGCAGATCACGGGCGACCCGGTCACCGCCGCGAGCGATGTGTTCTGCCTCGGCGGCGTGCTCGCCTACGCGGCGACGGGACGTCCGCCCTTCGGATCGCCGTCCGGGGCCGGAGGCGTGCACTCGGTGATGTTCCGTATCGCCTCCGAGGAACCGGACCTCGCGGGCCTGGACGACGAGCCCGAGCCGGGCGGGTCGGGCGATCCACGCGACCCACGCGAACCGGCCGGACCGCGCAAGGCGGGCGATCGGGCCGGACCCGGTAGCGGCATGGGGCCGATGCGGAAGCTGATCGCCGACTGCCTCGACAAGGACCCCGAGAACCGGCCCGCGCCCGAAGAGGTCGTGGAGCGGGTGCAGCCCATCGCGACCGGCATCTCGGCACCCCCGTGGCTGCCCGCCGGACTCCTGGCCGAACTGGGGCGCCACGCCGCCGAGTTGCTCGACGCCGAAACGCCCCCTTCGGGCTCCGGGCGGCCCGGGGCCCCCGTACTCCCGACCGCCTCGCCGGCCCCGTCGGCTCCCGGCGCTTCCCCGGAAACGGCAGGGCAAGCGGAAGCGCCGTCCGAGTCCGGCACCCCGTCCCCGTCGGACAGCTCGCTCTCCTCGGGGACGACGGCACCCGAACCGGCGACACCCACCGAGGTCCGCCGTCCCGACGGCGACCCCGCCAGCGGATCCCGGCCCAGGCGCCCCCGGCGGGTGGGGCGGGCGCTGCTGGTCGCGGCCGGTGTGGTGGTGCTGGTCGGCGCCGGGGTGGCCGCCGGTACGGGGCTGGGGCCGCTGGGCGACGACGAGAAGAAGAAGGAATCGCGGTCGGACTCCGACGTGCCCCCGGAGTACGTCGGCACCTGGGTCGGCGCCGTGGAGCGCGACGGCCGGCCGACGGGACAGCACCGCCGCTTCGTCATCACCGAGGGCAACGAGGGTGAGGTCGTCGCCAACAGCGTCAGCCTGGGCACCGACTACGAGTGCAAGAGCGACGGCAAGCTCGAGGGGAAGGCCGGATCAGCCTCGGGCGTGGGGCTGCGGCTGAACACCAAGGTCGTCAAGAGCCTGCCCGAGGGCAAGTGCGCGGCGATCGGCGAGCACACGCTGCTGGCCAAGCCCGGCGACACCCTCGAATGGCGCGCCGCGGGCCGTACCGCCACCTTGCACAAGGTCGCCTCGCCGGAGAAGATCCCGCAGGAACTGGTGGGTAAGTGGCAGCGGCAGCTGGCCAACGGAGGCCAGCAGACGCTGACCATCGCCGCCGACGACATCGACGGCAAGGGCCTCTCGATGATCTCGAACGGCGTCGAGCGCTGCGAGGCGGACGCCGATGTGTTCTCCGTCGGGACCGACACCGACCCCGTACGGGTGGCGCCGCCCGAGGTCGACAGGACCGTGTCCCGCGGCGCCTGCCAGGCCGGCAACGCCTCCACCCTGCGGCTCGACGGCGAAACCCTGCGGCGGGAGTTCCCGGACGGCGGCGCCGTGGTGTACGAGCGCGCGGAATGACGGACTGACTCCGGGCACCGTTCCCGCACCCCGGAAGCGCCGGACGCACGCCGCGTCCCCCGGCCACGGACGGCCGGAGGACGCGAGGCGCTCAAGACGGCGACTCCCTGCTTCGTCTCCAGGTCCCTGCTTCGTCTCCAGGTCCCTACTTCGTCTCCAGGTCCCTCCTGCGGAACCCGGCCAGCCCCACCGCCAGCAGCCCCGCGGCCACGAGGACGAGCAGCAGCTCCGGCGTCCAGCGCATGTCCGCCGAGGGAAGCTGGGGGACGTGGCCGAAGGGCGAGAGGTCGTTCATCCAGCCGGGCAGGTCCAGGAGCTTGCCGAGGTAGCCGACGACGAAGCCGTAGACGGGCACCAGCCACGCGACGGCCGTCGCCTTCGGCGCCCAGCCGAACAGCAGCGCCGCCACCCCGCCGGTGACCCACAGCGCGGGCGCGTAGGCGAGTCCCGCGCCCAGCAGCCGCCCGAGCAGGCCCGCGTCCCCCGTGGCGGCGGCACCGGCCAGGCCGAGGCCGAGCGCGCCGAGAAGCAGCACCAGCGTGCCGCCGCCGAGGGCGACCACCAGGTGCGACCCGACCCAGCGGGACCGCGACAGACCGGTGGCCAGCAGCGGCTCGGCCCGGCCCGCGGTCTCCTCCGAGCGCGGGCGCAGCGCGGCCATGACGACGTAGAGCGAGGCGACGACGGCGATCACCAGCATGATCGTCGAGGCGAAGGACTCCGACAGCGAGCCGCCCGCCTCGGCGATGGCGTCGCGTACGTCGCCGCCGAGGTCGTTGAGCATGTCCTCGATGTCGCCGAGGAGGGACCCGTACATCGCGCCGAGCAGCACCAGCCCCGCGCCGAAGCCGAGGAGCAGGCCGCGGTGCAGTCTCAGGGCGAAGCCGAGCGGGTGGGTGAGCACCCGGGTGGCCCGCGCGCTGCCCAGCCTGGGCGGCAGCAGCCCGGCTCCCACGTCGCGCCGGGTGCTGAGCAGGTACCCGGCGGCGCCCGTCACCACGGCCACCGCGAGGGCGAGCAGCAGCGGCCACCAGCGGTCGTCGACGAAGGGGTAGCTGCGCTGGGCCCAGCCGATGGGCGAGAGCCAGGAGATCGCGTCGGTGCCCACGTCGCCCGCGGCGCGCAGCGCGTAGGCGGCGCCGAGCACGCTCAGCGCCATCCCGGAGGCGGCCCTGGCGTGGGCGCTGAGCTGCACGGTGACGGCGGCGACGCCCGCGAAGACGAGGCCGACCGCGGTGTGGGCCGCGCCGTAGAGCAGCGCGCCGCCCGCCGTCGAACCGTCGAGCCCGGCGCCCGGCAGCGTGCCGGCGAGCAGCAGCCCGAGGACCACGTTGGCGCTCGCGACAGTGGTGAGGGCCGCGGTGAGCGTGGCGTGCCGGCCCACGACCCCGGAGCGGATCAGCTCGGCGATGCCGGTCTCCTCGTCGGCCCTGGTGTGCCGTACGACGGTGAGCACGCTCATCAGACCGGCCAGGATCGCGCCGTAGCCGAGCATTTGCAGGCTGAGGGCCGCGGCGGGCGTGAAGTCCGAAAGGTAGTGCTCGGGCCCCGTCATGGCGAGCATGGCCGGGCCGCTCAGCGTCTTGATCATGTCGGCGGCCTTGGCCGGGTCGTCGGGCGCCATGGTCTTGGCCTTGCTGATGCCCGACAGCGAGACGAGGAAGATCGCCAGAACCCATACGGGCAGGCGCACCCGGTCGCGCCGCAGCGCGAAGAGGACGAGGGTGCCGGTGCCCGCGAGGGCGTGCCTGCCGGAGGATTCCCGGCCGCGCACGGCCCCGGTGCGGGGTGCGGCGTCGGTGACGGTGCTCATCGCGAGGTGGCCTCCGCGTCCGGGCCGGTGTCCACGGAGGTGTCCGCTTCGATGCCGCCCATGCCGTGCCTGTTGGCCGACAGCTCGTCGCCGTAGTGGCGCAGCATCAGCTCCTCCAGAGTCGGCGGGTGGCTGACGAGGCTGCGTACGCCGAGACCGCTCAGGTGCCGTACGGCGGCGTCGAGGTGGGCCCCGTCGACGGCGAAGTGGACGCGGTCCCCGTCGGTGCGCAGGTTGTGGATGCCGGGCAGCGTGTCGAGCCCGGTCATGGGTGCGTCGGTCTCGGCCTCGATGGTGGTCCTGGTCAGGTGCCGCATCTCGCTGAGCGTCCCGGACTGGACGATCTTGCCGAGCCGGATGATGCTCACCCGGTCACAGAGCTTCTCGACCTGGGACAGGATGTGGCTGGAGAGCAGGACGGTCCGGCCCGCGGCCTTCGCCTGGAGGATCACGTCCTGGAAGATCACCTCCATCAGCGGGTCGAGGCCCGCCGTGGGCTCGTCCAGCAGCAGCAGCTCCGCGTCGGAGGCGAGCGCCGCGATGATGGCGACCTTCTGCCGGTTGCCCTTGGAGTAGGTGCGGCCCTTCTTGGTGGGGTCGAGGTCGAAGCGCTCGATCAGCTCGGCCCGCTTGCCCCCGTCGAGCCCACCCGTCACCCGCCGCCGCCCCGAGTGGAGACGCTTCGCGCCGCCGAATCCATTGCGTAGCCGGGCGAGGAGGTCGATGGCCTCGCCGCCGGTCAGGTTGGGCCACAGCTCGACATCGCCGGGGACGTAGGCGAGGCGCTGATGGAGGGCGACCGCGTCGTCCCAGGGGTCGGCGCCGAGCAGCCGGGCCGTGCCCGTGTCGGCGCGCAGGAGTCCGAGCAGGACGCGGAGGGTGGTCGACTTGCCCGCCCCGTTGGGGCCGAGGAAGCCGTGAACCTCACCGCTGGCGACGTCCAGGTCGAGCCCGTCCAGTGCGCGGGTCCTGCCGAAGGTCTTGACGAGTCCGGAGACGGAGATCGCCGTGGTCGTGGGGGCGGTCGCGGTGGTAGCGGCGTTCATGTTTGGGAAGCTACGCTAGTTTCACAAATTTGTGAAGTTAAGGAAGCGTTAGGGTCTGTGACGGGACCATCGAGCAGGGAGAAGCTGAACGACGTGGCAGATCAGAGGGCGGAGACCGGCACGAACGGTGGGACCGAACCGGGCGTAACGGATGACGAAGAAGCCCGGCGGCACTACGCCGAGAAGATCTCGCCCTTCGTCGAGCGCTTCGCCGCCGACCTCACCGAAGCGGGCATGCAGCGCATGGCGTCCCGCGTCTTCGCCTGCCTGCTCGCCTCCGAGGAGGGCGCCTTGACCTCGGCCGAGCTGAGCGAGCGCCTCCAGGCCAGCCCCGCCGCGATCTCCGGCGCCGTGCGCTATCTCGCGCAGGTCAACATGATCAGCCGGCAGCGCGATCCCGGCTCCCGGCGCGAGCGCTATCTGCTGCACCACGACGTCTGGTACAGCACCCTGCTCAACCGCGACAACGTCCTGACCCGCTGGACGGCCACCCTCCGCACCGGGGCCCGTGCCATCGGGGAGGCCACCCCCGGGGGGCGCCGCGTCAACGAGAGCGCCGAGTTCCTCCGTTTCATGCAGGTCGAGCTGGAGGCCCTGCTCAAGCGATGGCAGGAGACCCACGGCGCCTCCGACCACCACCCGCCGCCCCCCGGCACCGGCATGGACACCGGCACCGCTCCGGACACCGGCGAGAGCCCCGGCTGAGGCGCGCGAGAGCCCCGGCCGAGGCGGCGAGGGGCCCGGCTGAGGCGAGCGAGAGCCCCGGCCGAGGCGGCGAGGGGCCCGGCTGCGGCGAGCGAGAGCCCCGGCCGAGGGCTGAGTCCTCAGCCCCTCTCCGGCAGGACCAGCCGCCAGGCGTGGGGCAGGACCGTCCAGGTGCGGGTCCGCACCGGGCCGCCCACCCGGGTCGTATCGGCGCGGTAGCGGAACTCCCCGCCGGAGACCGTGACCGCCCGCGCCATCGCCCGCACCGGAGCGGGATCGGCACCCGGACCGGCAGCGGGACCCGCACCGGCACCAGGTCCGGCACCCGGCCGTACGGTCACCTCGGCGAGGCCCCCGTCGTCCGTCGTGCGGACCGAGACCTCCTCCACCGGCTCGTCCAGGTCGGCCAGCAGCTTGCCGTCCGCCTCCACCCGCAGCAGCTGCGCCGACGGCGGTACGGGCGCGGACCGCGGCGTCCCGGCCAGCGGCTCGGCCGCCGCACCCCGGCCCGCCACCGCGCCCCCGCCCCGCCCGGCGGCGGCGCGCATGCTCTGCGGCAGCACCGTCCGCACCAGCGAGTGGCACACCCGGCGCAGCGGGGAGCCGGGCTCGAACCCGGGCACCCGGCCTCTGAGGGAGTCCGGGACGTCCGGCCCGGGGCCGCTCCCCTCCCCGTCATGGCCGTATTCGTAGCCGCCGTACGCGTAGCCGTAGCCGTAGCCGTAGCCACTGCCGTCGCCGTTGCCGCTCACCGGGGGCGCGGCGAGGGGCGGGACAGCCGGGATGCGCAGGCCGCCCAGCACGACGCCGCCGCAGTCGTCCACCAGCAGGTCGAGCCGGTGCTCGGCCCCGTTGAACACGGTGCGCGCCGCCGAGACCGCGTCCAGCGGCAGCCCGAGCCCCCGGGCCAGCGCCACCGAGGGGCCGTTGCCGACCGGCACCACCGACAGCGCGGCCTCCTCCAGCTCGTGCTCACGGTGCAGCAGCTGCACGGCGCGCAGCAGGGCGCGGTCGTTGCCCACCAGCACCGGGCGCCGGCTGCCCCGTCTGGCCAGCGCGCGGGCCGTCTCCTCCGGGTCCTCGGGCAGGCACACCTTCACCCCGGGCGACCCGGCGCGCAGCACATCGCGCGCGATGCGTACGGACTCCCCGTCCGTGAGCCGGGCGACAGGGTCGATGACCACGAGGAGCGGGGCCGGGGCGATGCCGTTCGCCCTCGCGGGATCTGGAGCCGACACCTCGGTCCTTCCATGTGTCCACTGGTCTGGGCCGTACATCCGTCCGGCGCGAGGCACTCCCCTGTTCGTCACCCGAGAGAATTGTTGGGTAATCTCTCGGTGCAAGAGCCCCTGTCGCTGTTGCGCCAGGGGCTTCCTCTATCTGGGGCACCGGTCCACGGCTCTTGCGATGGCGAAAAGCGCCATGCACGTGGGACATGCCCCGCCCGGAAGGGGTGTACGCCTGTGCCCGCACTTGTGCTGCTCGGTGCTCAGTGGGGTGACGAAGGCAAGGGAAAGGCCACCGACCTGCTCGGCGGCTCGGTCGATTACGTGGTGCGCTACCAGGGCGGCAACAACGCCGGCCACACGGTCGTCGTCGGCGACCAGAAGTACGCGCTCCACCTTCTCCCTTCCGGAATTCTCTCCCCGGGATGTGTCCCGGTCATCGGCAACGGGGTCGTCGTCGACCCGTCGGTCCTGCTCTCCGAGCTGAGCGGACTGAACGAGCGCGGCGTCGACACCTCCAAGCTCCTGCTCAGCGGTAACGCTCACCTGATCACGCCGTATCACGCCACCCTCGACAAGGTGACGGAACGCTTCCTCGGCACGCGGAAGATCGGTACCACGGGCCGCGGCATCGGGCCCTCCTACGCCGACAAGATCAACCGGGTCGGCATCCGCGTCCAGGACCTCTTCGACGAGTCGATCCTGCTCCAGAAGGTCGAGGCGGCCCTCGACTTCAAGAACCAGATCCTCGCCAAGCTCTACAACCGCCGCGCGATCTCCCCGCAGCAGGTCGTGGAGGAGCTGCTGGGCTACGCGGACCAGATCAAGGGCTATGTCGCCGACACCACCTTGATCCTCAACAGGGCCATCGACGACGACAAGGTCGTCCTCTTCGAGGGCGGCCAGGGCACGCTGCTGGACGTCGACCACGGCACGTACCCCTTCGTCACCTCCTCCAACCCGACCGCGGGCGGCGCCTGCACGGGCTCGGGCGTGGGCCCGACGAAGATCAGCCGCGTGATCGGCATCCTCAAGGCGTACACCACGCGCGTGGGCGCCGGCCCCTTCCCGACCGAGCTGTTCGACGAGGACGGCGAGGCGCTGCGGACCATCGGCGGCGAGTTCGGCGTCACCACGGGCCGCAACCGCCGCTGCGGCTGGTTCGACGCGGTCATCGCCCGCTACGCGACCCGCGTCAACGGCCTCACCGACTTCTTCCTCACCAAGCTGGACGTGCTCACCGGCTGGGAGCAGATCCCGGTCTGCGTCGCCTACGAGGTCGACGGCGAGCGCACCACCGAACTCCCCTACAACCAGAGCGACTTCCACCACGCCAAGCCCGTCTACGAGTACCTCCCGGGCTGGAGCGAGGACATCACGAAGGCCAAGACCTTCGCCGACCTCCCGAAGAACGCCCAGGCGTACGTGAAGACCCTGGAAGAGATGTCCGGCGCCCCCATCTCCGCCATCGGCGTAGGACCGGGCCGCGACGAGACGATCGAGGTCAACTCCTTCCTGTAATTCCCGTAGCCCCCGTAATTCCAGGAGAAAGCCGCCGACCCGGTCCGGCACGGCGCGGCACGATGGCCGCCAGAGTTTTCAACAGCCTGTGGAAACCGCCGGCCGCCGTTCCGCGCCGGGCCGGCCGCTCCCCGCACTCCGGCTCTCACTCGCTCGGGTGTCCCGAGGCCGGAACACCGTTCGGGCCGGGGGACCGGCAGGAGAAGCCGGCCGCCTACGCCGCCGTGGGCATCCCCGTCCACCTCCTGATCGACCGGGACGTGTGCGAACTCGTCGTGCACACCAACCCCGATCCGAACACCGGCCGCTACCGCGATCTGCACACGGCCCCGTTCGGCGAGCAGGTGACCCTCCCCGACCCGGTCGGGATCACGCTGGAGACCGAGATCCTCAAGAACTACGTGCGCTGATCCGCCGCGCACCGGCCGCGCGCCGAGGGGCGGTCGTAGTCCGGTGGGTGGGGCGGCTCGCGGGCAGGGCTCTGTCATACCCGCCTGCGAGGATCCGGGCATGGACGACTGCGCGCCCGGCGAGCGGGCCGATGACGAGACCGTGATCCCCATTCTGCGGACGGCCGACGCGGCGCGGGCCGTGCGGTGGTACGCGCGGCTGGGGTTCGCTCCGTGCTGGGAGCACCGCTTCGCGCCGGGCCTTCCGGCGTTCGTCGAGATCGGGCGGGGCGCGGTGCGGCTGTTCCTGTCGGAGCACGAGGGGGACGCGCGGCCCGACACGCTGGTGTATCTGCGGGTGCGGGAAGTCGACCCGCTCGCCCGGGAGTTCGGCGTCGAGGTCGAGGAGGCCCCCTGGGCCCGCGAGATCGAGCTGCGCGACCCGGACGGCAACCGCCTCCGGGTCGGCACCCCGCGGGAGTAGCCCCGGGCCCGCGCGGTTCTCAGCGGTGGCGCAGCCGCCGGGCCACCGCGTGGGAGAGCCCGGTGGCGGCAGCGGCGAAGGCCAGGCCCAGGACGGCGTCGCGCGGACGGGTGGGGCGCAGGGCTCCGGCGTCGCGCAGCCGGCCGCGGGCCCAGGCCGTGAAGGGGATGACCAGCAGCGGGGAGGTGACCGAGCCGGGGGTGTAGCCCTGCACGGCCGCCGCCTGGGCGAGGTGCCCGAAGCCGTGCAGCCCGAAGCCGTTCAGTGCCGTCTGGTAGAAAGCGGAGCGCCCCCCGGTGCGCGCCCCCTCGGCCGCCGCCGCTGCCACCACAGCGCCCATCACGGCGACGGCGGTGGAGAACTCCGCGCCGTCCAGCGACTCCAGCCGGGCCCATATCCGCTCCGGCACCCACGGCAGCCGCTCCCGCAGCTCGGGCACGCGGGTGCGCGTCCAGTGCGGCATCGCCGCGACCTCTTCGGCGTCGTGGAGCGCCCACGCCGCGAACAGCCCCAAGGTGACACCGGCTCCGACCGTCCCGGTCGTACGCTTCGCTTCCATGCCCGCAGTCTGTCCTGGGCCCCGCCGCGGACGCGCACCGCCTCCCGCCAGGGGGAGGGAGGACGGCCCCGCCGTGCACGGCCGGGCCGGGCGGGACTCGACCGAGCGGAGTAGCGGCTCGACACGTGCGGACGAATACTGATCGTTTCCGTGTCCGGCGTGGAAGAGGTTCCGACGCAAGCGCAGACCGCGCGTTCGAACCTCCAAGGAGCACTCATGCGCATCCGCACCGCGACCGCAGCCGCCGTTCTGGCCACCGCCGCCCTTCTCGGCTCTGCGGGGACCGCCTTCGCCGGCGGCGGCGACCACTACTCCGAGACGAAGAACAGCAACAACCGCGTGCACTGGGAGAAGCGCGTCAACGACTTCACCCAGGCGGTCCTGTCGCGCCGCACCAGCGTCAGCGACAACGACACGGCGCACAGCCAGGACTGGCGGATCACCAACATCTCGGACAACTTCGTCGGCAACTTCAGCGGCGGTGTGCGACAGGGCGACTTCGTGCAGCGCTGAGGTCCGCCGCAGTAACGCCCCGGTCCGTCCGGCCCCGCACACGGGGGCCGGACGCCCGCGTCATAAACCTCGCGGGACCGCACGCCCCCGGTGTGGGCCCCGCGGAGCCGGACCTCAGCGCAGGGACGAGGCCAGCACGTCGAAGGCGGGGGTGCGCGGCGTCAACGGCGCGTAGTGGCCGACGCCGGGCAGCAGATGCAGCCGGCCGCCCCAGTTGTTCGCGTAACGCCGGGACAGCTCGATGGGCACGTCCAGGTCGGCCGTCCCGTGCAGGATCTCCACCGGGATACGCGGCAGCAGCCGCATCGGGTCCGCGTCCGGCATGGCCGCTGCGACCTTGTCCTCGCCGCCGAGGAACTCGGCCACCGAGCCCTCGCTCAGCGACAGATCGTGCGCCCGCTCCAGATCGGCGACCGGCGCCACGGCCACCACCCGGCCCGCGGCCCGCGCCCGCTTGGAGGCCGCCCACAGCGCCAGCTGGCCCCCCGAGGAGTGCCCCACCAGCACGCTCGGCGGCGCCCCCAGGTGTTCGAGCGCGGCGTCGACGTCCTCGACGGTCGAGGGCCAGCCCCCGTCGCCGCCCACCCGTCGGTACTCGACGAGCGCCACCGACATCCCCTGGCCCGCCAGCGCGGCGGCGAACGGCGACAGATGCGTCCTGTCCCACCCCTCACGCCAGAAGCCGCCGTGCAGGACCACGATCCGCTTGCCCGTGCCACCCACTCCGTACAGGTCGATGACCTGTGACGGGTGCGGTCCGTACCGCTCCTGGCTCTCCGGCCCCACCGGTTCGAGTGCCAGCAGCGCCTTGCACTCCGCGTCGCTCATCGTGGCCCCCCGGTCACTTCGCCCAGGACGCGAGCAGCCCGCTCGGCGTCCTCGAACGAAGTGTAGAGCGGGGTGAATCCGAAGCGGAGTACGCCCGGGTACCGGAAATCCCCGATCACCCCGCGTGCCGCCAGCTCCTCCATCACCCGCCCCGCCTCCTGCGCCGGGTCGCACAGCAGCGCGACCTGGCTGCCGCGCCGCGCGTGCTCCTCGGGGGTGAGCGACGTCAGCGAGACGGCGGCGTCCGCGGGTACCAGCTCGCGCACCCGGCGCAGGAAGTAGTCCGTCAGCGCCAGCGACTTGGCCCGTACGTCCTCGATGGCCACCCCCTCCCACACGCGCAGCGCCTCTTCCAGCGCGGACATGGACACGATGTCGGGCGTGCCGACGCGCCCGCGCCCGGCGCCGTCGACGGGCTCGTAGCCGGGGGCCATGGCGAACGGCTCGGCGTGCGAGTTCCAGCCGGGGAGCGGGGAGTCGAAGCGGGCTTGGAGGCCGCTTCGCACATACAGGTAGGCGGGCGAGCCGGGCCCGCCGTTGAGGTATTTGTACGTGCAGCCGACGGCGAGGTCGACGCCGTGCGCGTCCAGCCCCACGGGCAGGGCGCCCGCGCTGTGGCACAGGTCCCACACGGACACCGCGCCCGCCGCGCGGACGGCGGCCGTCAGCGCGGGCAGGTCGTGCAGTTCGCCGGTGCGGTAGTCGACGTGGTTGAGCAGCACCGCCGCCGTGCGCGGCCCCACGGCCGCGGGTACCTCCGCCGCCGCCACCGGCCGCAGGGTGCAGCCGGTGAGCCGGGCGGCGGCGGAGGCGATGTACCCGTCGGTGGGGAACGTCGCCCGGTCGACGAGCAGTTCGGTGCGCTGCTCAGCCTCCCCGGCGGCGCCCGCGTCCCCCGTCGCTCCCGCGTCCCCCGTGCTCCCCTCCTGAGCTATGCGGACGGCGCCCACGACGGCCTTGAAGATGTTCACGCTGGTGGAGTCGCCCACCACCACCTGCCCCGGCGCGGCGCCCAGGATCGGTGCCACCAGCTCGCCCACCCGCTCGGGGGCCGTCCACCAGCCGGACTCCGTCCAGGACCGGATCCGCAGCCGCCCCCATTCCCGGTTCACCACGTCCGCGACCCGCGCGGGCACGGAGCGGGGCAGGGCGCCGAGGGAGTTCCCGTCGAGGTAGACGGTGGCGGGGTCGAGGACGAACAGCTCACGGAGGGCGGCGAGGGGGTCACGGCGGTCGAGGGAGCGGGCGGGCTCGGTCCCGGCTGCCCGGTTCGGCTCAGACATGGCTGCGCGCCGTCCACAGCTCCGGGAAGACCTGCTTGGCGGCCCGCTTCTCCAGCCAGGCGACGCCCGAGGACCCGCCGGTCCCGGTCTTGGCGCCCATGGCCCGCCGCGTCGCCACCAGGTGGTCGTTGCGCCATCGCCACACCAGCTCGGCGACCTCGGTCAGCCCCTCCCCCAGGCGGTGGGCGAGATCCTGCGGGGCGCCCGCGTAGATCCCGGCCCAGACGGCCTCCACGCCCGCGTCCGGCTCGTACCGCCCGGAGACGTCGCGGTCCAGCACGGCCTGGGGGACGGGTGCGCCGTGCCGGGCGAGGAAGCGCAGGGCCTCGTCGTACAGGCTCGGCTCCTGGAGCGCCTTCTCCAGCTCGGCGTGCACCCGGGGAGAGCCCCGGTGCGGCACCAGCATCGAGGCGGACTTCTCACCCAGCAGGAACTCCATGCGCCGGTACATGGCCGACTGGAAGCCGGAGCCGTCACCGAGCGCCGAGCGGTAGGCGTTGAATTGCGCGGGCGTCAGGTGCGCCAGCGGCTCCCAGGAGGCGTTGAGGGCGCGCAGCTCGTACGTGGAGCGCGTCAGCGCGTCCAGTGCGCCGGGCACGTCGTCGTCGCGCAGACAGCCGCCCGCGGTCTGCCACTCGTGCACGATGACGGTGAACCACAGCTCCATGACCTGGGTCGTGACCAGGAACACCAGCTCGCCGGGGTCGTCGGAGAGCGGGTGCTGGAGGTGGGTGAGCAGATCCGCCTGTACGTAGTCCTCGTACGGCGTCGTGCCCGCGAAGTCGAGTTCGGGGAAATCGGTCGGCTCGTGCGGCATCGCTGTCTCCACTACATGAGCTTCCGGGTAGCGGTCCGCCCCTTCCCGATCGACGTCGGAGCCCCGGTCCCCTCGGGCCACCAGGTCATGCGGCCCACAGCGATGATGCGGGCAACGCGGCGGCGACGGCAAGGCCCCACGCCCTCCGGGGATCCTTACCGCCGCCGTACCGCGCTGACCGGCGAAAACGCTAGCCGAGAGTGGAGGCCGCCGTCGGCGAGCTGTCCTTCAGGAAGGCCGAGCACCGCTCGTACTCATCCTGCTCCCCGATGGCGCCGGCCGCACGCGCGAGCGCGTGCAGGGCCCGCAGGAAGCCGCGGTTCGGCTCGTGCTCGAAGGGCACGGGGCCGTGCCCCTTCCAGCCGCTGCGGCGCAGCGAGTCGAGCCCCCGGTGGTATCCGGTGCGCGCGTAGGCGTACGACTCGACGGTGCGGCCCGCCTCGAAGGCGTCGTCGGCGAGCTGCGCCCACGCCAGCGAGGACGTGGGGTACTTCGCGGCGACCTCCGCGGGTGCCGTCCCGGACGCGAGCAGGTCCCGCGGCTCCGGGTCTTCGGGGAGGTGGGTCGGGGTCGGTCCCCCGAGCAGGTTTTCGTGAATGCCCATGGGCTCCAGTGTGCCTCTTCCTGGCGGGGGCCTGTGCGGTGCGGCCCCGCGGGCCGGGACGGTGCTGCCCTGCGGGCCGGGACCGCCACGGCCTGGCCGGCGGATCTTTCTGCCGGCCTCTTTCCCGGTGCTGAGCAGGGGCTGCCCCTGCCCGTGCGTTGCGGAGGGCGGGTGTGTTCGGGGCTGGTCGCGCGGTTCCCCGCGCCCCTTCGGGACGGCCCCCGCCGCCGGAGGCACCCGCGGTACGGCGAACAGGCGCTGGAAGTACTGGATCAGCGGCCCGATGGCCAGCGCGTAGACCACCGTGCCGACGCCGACGGAGCCGCCGAGCAGGAACCCCGTCGCCAGCACCACGATCTCGATCGCCGTGCGCACCATCCGGGTGGAGCGGCCCGTCACCCGGCACAGGCCCGTCATCAGGCCGTCCCGTGGGCCGGGGCCGAAGCGGGCCGCGATGTAGAGGCCGGTCGCCGCGCCGTTGAGGACCACGGCCACCAGGAACAGCGGGACGCGCACCGCCAGCGGCTGCGGAGTGGGCGTCAGGCGCAGCGTCGCGTCCATGGCCAGCCCCACCAACAGCACGTTGGAGACGGTGCCGATGCCGGGCCTCTCGCGCAGCGGCACCCACAGCAGCAGTACGGCGGCGGAGGCCAGGATGACCACGGTGCCGATGCTCAGCCCGGAGTGCTCGGCCACGCCCTGGTGGAAGACGTCCCAGGAGTTGAGGCCCAGACCTGCGCGCAGTTGCAGGGCGACGCTGACGCCGAACAGCACGAGCCCGGCGTACAGCTGGAAGATCCGGCGCGGAAGGTTCGCGTGGGGCGGGCGGCCAGGGGAGAGGCGGGAAGAGGGCACCCGCCCATCCTGGGCCCGGCCCGTGCCGCCGGAAGGCCACTAGCGCCGGGCCCGCGAGCCCGCAAGCCCGCAAAAGCGGCCACCCCCCACCGTCCCGTCCCGGCACCCTTCGCCACGCCCGCCCCACGGTCCCCTGCTCACCTGGCCTCCCACCCGGTGGGCATGCCCCTGGCACCTCGCCACGATGACGGAGAACGGCCTGCCGGGGGCGCTTGTCATGCGGTGATTCTTGCGGCATGGACACACGGGGCAAGGACACACAAGGCGGGGGGCGGGCCTCGCCGCAGGGCCAGGCATGGCGTTGGTTCGAGGACTTCCTGTGCCGGCCGCACGGCGAGATCGGACGGGGCGGGCAGGTGTGCCCGTTCGTGGGCCCGGCCATCGGCGCCGGAACGCTGCGCGTCGAGCAGTGGGAGACGGCTCCCGAGCCCGGGGCCGACGAGCTGACGGCGCTGGTGCACCGCATGGTCGACACGTTCGAGCACACCGAATGGGCGGGCCGCAACCGCACCCTGCACGCGCTGGTCATCGTCCTCGACGGCCTGGACGCCGCGGCGCTCCCGCAGATGGACGAGGCGCACCGCAGAGCCAAACCGGAGCTGGTACACCGCTACCTGATGCTGGGTCAGTTCCATCCGGCGTGCGACGAGCGCGCGGCCCGCAACCCGAGCCTGCGGGTCTCGCGCGCTCCGGTCCCGCTGTTCGCGCTGCGCAACATGGCCTTCCACGACGTGCTGTTCCTCGATGAGAACCCGGAGTGGTTCGGCGCCTACGACGCGCGATTCGGCCGCCGGTACGCCTCCGCCTCGCTGCCCGACCCGCTGTTCGCCGACCGCTACGCGCGAGCGCGCCGGAAGTGGCTCGCGGGGTGCGGCGCGTGAAGGACCTGGGCCCGGGCAGCGACGCGGAACGCGCCCGCCTCGTCGCCAGGGGCGAGGGCTGCCCCCTGGTCGACTTCGACGGCGGCTCCACCCCCTACATCGACTACCAGAGCATCACCGTGTTGCTCTCCCTCCAGCAGCCGCGCTCCGAGGAGCCGGCCGAGCTGTCCTTCTACGTCCTCGGGCAGGTCAAGGAGCTGCTGTTCAAGCTCCTGTACGAGGAGTTGACGCGGGTCCGCTCGCTGCTGGACACGGACGAGGTGCCGCAGGCGATCTGGGTGCTGCGCCGGGTGCGCAAGGTGGCGGAGCTGCTGTGTTCGACGTGGGACGTGCTGGGCTCGCTGGCACCCACGGAATTCAACGCCTTCCGCGACAGCCTGGGGCAGGCATCGGGCCTCCAGTCGTACATGTACCGGATGGTGGAGTACGTCCTCGGCAACAAGGACCCCGTCCTCGCCCGCCCCCACCAGGGCGTCCCGGGCGTGGCCGAGCAGGTGCGCCGGGCGCTGGAGGAGCCCAGCGTGTACGACGCGGCGGTGGCGCTGCTCGCCCGGCGCGGAGCGCCGATCGGCACGGCGGCGCTGCGGCGCGACCCCGGACAGCCCTACGAGCCCAGCGACGAGGTCGAGCGCGCCTGGGCCGGGGTGTACGCCGCTGGAAAGGGCCCGGACGACGAGCTGTTCCGGCTGGCCGAGGCGCTGATGGACGTGGCCGAGGCGATGTGCCGCTGGCGGGCGCTGCACCTGCTCACGGTGGAACGGATCATCGGCACGAAGCCGGGCACCGGCGGCACCCACGGGGTGGCCTGGCTGCGCCGGGTCAGCGAGCACCGTTTCTTTCCCGAACTCTGGTCAGCGAGGGGGCGGCTATGACGACGACGGGGCACACCGGGCCGTACGGCACGGCACCCGTGGGCACTGAGCTCGACGAGGTGCGGAAGCTGGACGCGGACGATCCGCTGGCCGCCTTCCGGGCCCGCTTCGCGCCCGTACCGGAAGGGCTGATCTTCCTCAACGGCGCCTCGCTGGGCCGCCTGCCCGCCGACACGGCCGACGAGACCGACGCGCTGGTGCGCGGCCAGTGGGGCGAGCGGCTGGCGCAGGCCCGCACCCAGTGGCTGGACCTGCCGCAGCGCGTGGGCGACGAGCTGGCCGCCACGGTGCTGGGCGCCCGGCCGGGCGAGGTGGTGGCCTCCGACTGCACCAGCGTCAACCTCTACAAGCTCGGCGCCGCCGCCTTGCGCGAGCGGCCCGGCGCCGTGGTGATGGACGACGACAACTTCCCCACCGACCAGTACGTCCTGGCCGGGCTCGCCGAGGAGTACGGCCGCGAGCTGCGCTCGGTGCGCACCGACCCCGACCTGGGCCCACAGCCCGGACAGCTGCGCACGGCAGTCGAGGGCGGGGCGGCGCTGGTCTCCCTGTCGCTGGTCTCCCACCGCTCGGGCGCGCTCAAGGACATCCGCGCCGTCCAGGAGATCGCCCACGCGGCGGGCGCGCTGGTGCTGTGGGACTTGAGCCACGCGGTGGGCGCCGTGCCGCTCCGGCTCACCGACGACGGCGCCGACCTCGCGGTGGGCTCCACGTACAAGCACCTGTGCGGCGGGCCCGGCGCGCCCGCGCTCCTGTACGTCCGTGAGGGGCTCCAGGCCCGGCTCACCCAGCCCGTCCAGGGCTGGTACGGGCACCGCGAACAGCTCGCCATGCGCCACGACTTCGACCCCGACCCGAGCATCCGCCGCTTCTTGACCGGCTCCCCGCCGGTGCTGTCGCTGGCGGCCCTGCGGCCCGCGCTGCGCCTGCTGGGCGAGGCGGGCATGGAACGGGTCCGCGCCAAGAGCCTCGCCCTGACGGGCCTGTTCCAGCGCCTCGCCGCCGACCTGCTGGAGCCCCACGGCTTCCGCCTCGCGGGCCCGGCAGACCCGGCAGCGCGCGGCGGCCACCTCACCTACGCGCATCCGAGGGCCCGTGCGCTGGTGCCGCTGCTGGCCGAACGCGCTGGGGTGCTCGTGGACTACGGCGCCACGGACCGCCTGCGCGCCTCGCCCGCACCCCTGTCCACCCGCTTCGAGGACGTGTACGAGGCCGTGCACCGCATCCGGCACGTACTGGACCACCTACCGGACGAGGAGGAATCCGCGTGACCGCAACCACCGGTACGAGTACGGGCCCCCGCAGGAGAGTGCTGGTCACCGGCGCCTCCCGCGCCAAGGGCATCGGCGCGGCCGTCGCCGCCGTGCACGCCGAACGCGGTGACGCCGTCGCCGTGCACTGCCGGGCCGACACGGCGGCCGGCGAGGCCGTCGTCGCGAGCCTGCCGGGCGAGGGCCACGCGCTGGTCACCGGCGACCTGGGCGACCCGGAGTCGGTCGCCCGGATCTTCGACGAAGCCGTCACCGCACTCGGCGGCGTCGACATCCTCGTCAACAACGCGGCCGTGCACGTCGAGCACCCGATCGCCACCACCTCCTACGAGGAGTGGTGCGCCCTGTGGGAGCGCACCGTGAACGTGAACCTCCTGGGCGCCGCCCACCTCTCCTGGTGCTTCGCCCGCCACCTCCTGGACCGGCCCGAGGGCCCCGCGGGCGGACGCCTCGTCATGGTCGGCTCGCGCGGCGGCTACCGCGGCGAGCCGGAGGTACCCGCGTACGGCGCGAGCAAGGCCGGCATGCACGCCCTGTCCCAGTCCCTGGCCGTCGCCCTGGGCCCCCACCGCATCGCCGTAGCCGCCATCGCCCCCGGCTTCACCCGCACGGACCTGACGGAGGAGCTGCTGGAGAGCCCCGAGGGCAAACGCATCGTGGCCCAGCACCCCATCGGCCGCATCGCCGAGCCCCGGGACATCGCCGAGGCGGTGGCCTGGTTCACGACCGACTCCCCGGGCGCGGAGTGGGCAACGGGCGCCGTCCTCGACCTGAACGGCGCGTCGTACCTGCATTGAGCCCCGCCCCACCCCCGCCATGGGGGTGGGCCGCGAAGCCGACCGGAGGGGCTGTCCATAGCCACCTCCGAGGCTTGAGGAGCAGGAGCGGGGCCCCCGCAAGAAGCGGAAGTGGGGCCCGGCCGAAAGGTCAGTCATAGGGACCAGGTGAGAAGGATCAGGCGGCAAGCGGGGTGCCCAGGGCGGTGGCCAGGCGGCGGGCCTGGTCGTGGGCGTTGGCCATGGACGCCTCGTGCTTGGGCAGGAGCGAGGCGAGGGCGGGGGTGTGCGGGGCCGCGGTCAGCTCCGGTGTCACCGTGGTGAGGTCCAGGCCGAGCAGCTCGTCCCGACCGAGTATGGCCTCCAGAGGGGGGACAACGTAGTCCAGACCCTCCCGGGGCGCGCCGGGGCCGTAGGCGCCACCGCGGGCGGAGATCAGCACGGCCGGGCGACCGGCGGCGGGCGAGGGGCCGCCGTGGATCACGGTCCGGTCGAAGACGATGAGCTGATCCAGCCACGCCTTGAACACCGAGGGCATCGTGATGTTGTACATCGGCACGGTGAAAAGGTAGGCGCCGGCACCGAGGAACTCCTCGATGAGTTCGTCCTGAACAGCGGCGGCCGATGCCTGCTCCGGGGTGTGCTGGGCCGGGTCGGTGTCGCGGGCTGTGATGCCCGCGGCGCTCAGATGCGGCACGGGAGCGGCAGCCAGATCGCGGTGGACGACCTCGCCCTGCCAGGCGTCACGGAAGGACCGGGCGACCTGACGGGAGACGGACGCCTCGTCGAGCGAGGAGGAGTCGATGTGCAGCAGGTACGACATGGTGGAGCCTTTCGAAAGTTGATGTGCGTGATGGTGCGGTGATTCAGGGGCGGGTGGGGACGGCGCAGCCGTCGGGGCCGCAGGCCGGCGCGTCGCCGCCGGGTGCCACGGCGACCGGGCGGGTCTCGTTCCACGCGGTCCGTAGCAGCCCGAGCAGGGCGTCGGTGCCCTGAGCACCTGGCACGGCGTGCCGGCCGTCGATGACGGTGAAGGGGGCACCGGTTGCCCCGAGCCGCTGCGCCTGGTGTGCGTCTTCCTGTACCTGACGGCGGTAGCGCCGGTCGGCGAGCACCTGGCGAGTCTGTTCGCGGTCCAGGCCGAGCTTGTCGGAGAACCCGAGCAGGTCGTCGAGCGTGAAGATCGACTCGGCCTTGCCGAAGTAGGCGCGGAAGATCATGTTCCAGGCTTCGCCGTTCTTGCCTTCGGCGGAGGCGTGAGCCAGGAACTCGTGGGCCAGGTCGGTGTTCCCGACCCGGTTGTCCAGGACCCGGTAGGGGGCCAGGCCCTCGGCGGCGGCCATGCCTTCGATATCCGGTACGCCGGCCTGCCCGGGGAGGACGCCGTACTTGGCCAGCACGAATTCGCGGGCGCTGAGCGTGCGGTCCTCGGGGAGGCCACTGCCCAGAGGGAACGAGCGGTGGATCACTTCTACGTGGCCGCTGTGCTCGAATCGCTCCACGGCCCGGTCCAACCGATGGCTGCCCAGACCGCACCAGGGGCAGGCGATCTCAGACCAGATCTCTACCTTCATGGCCTGACCTCCAATTCCTACTCTTTGTTCGTAACGCCATGATGGGCCAGTATGGAAGGCGATACAAAAGGCACACCGGTGTGCGCGACGGAGAGGAACGGGCGCTATGCAGGACAGCGCGGATATCGGGATGGCGGCTGCGGTCGGGCCGTGCGCGAGCATCCCCGCCGATCACATGGACTTCATCCGCCAGGTGCTCGACCGGGTGGGCGACAAGTGGAGCATGTTGATCATCGCCGTCCTGGAGGGCGGCCCGATGCGCTACACCGACTTGCAGCGCCAGATCCCGGGCATCTCCCAGCGCATGCTGACCCACACCCTTCGCCAGCTCACAGAGGACGGGTTGATCAGCCGTACCGCCTACGCCGAGGTGCCACCGCGCGTCGAGTACGCGCTCGCCCCGCTCGGCGGCGGCCTGAACGAGATCGTCAAGCAGCTGATCGGTTGGGCGGCCGACCACCACGACGAGCTCCGCGCCAACCGTTCCCGTGCCGGCACCGCCGCCTCCTCCGCGTCCCGGTCCTGAACTGCGGCGGCCACCGATACTCGGGGGTGCTGGCCGAAAGCGCGACGGAACCCCGTCTCGCCACTCCATTGCACTCCCTCATTGAGCTGCGAGAAGGGGCGCAGTGAAAGCAGCGGAGCGTTGCAGCAGATGCGATTCCGCTCGTTTTTGATCTTCAGCCAATCTCCGGTGCCGGGGTGGCATGAACCCCGAGGGCTCTTGATCACCGGTCCTTCCACTGTGACCGCCTCTCGGGACGGAGCCCCGAGGAACCGGAAAGGGGTCCCTGGCCAAGCGGGAGAGGCCCCGGCCAAAGGGGGACGCGCCGGGGCGAGAACCACTCAGCGCAACCGGCGCAACGCCCGAACCAACGCCCCCACCCCGGCCACCGCCTTACTCCGCGGACACCCCACATTGAGCCGCACGAACCCCGCCTGGCCGTACGCGGTACCCGGCATGATCGCCACCCCCTCCTCCTCGATCAGCTCCCGCTGAAGCGCCTCGTCGTCCACACCCAGTGGACGAAGGTCGATCCACGCCAGGTACCCGGCCTCGGGCGGAGCCCAGCCGAGGCCGGGGAAGGCCGCGTCCAGCCGCTCGGCGACCATCTCCAAGTTGCCCCGCACATACGCGCGCAGCGCGTCGAGCCAGGGCCCGCCTTCCCGGTAGGCGGCGATGTGGGCGACGACCGAGAGCACGGCGGGGGAGGAGAGCCCGTCGGCCTCCTTCAGCGCACGCAGGTACGCGTCACGGGATACGGGGTCTCCGACAATCCCGTAACTCCCGGTCAGCGCGGGGATGTTGAAGGACTTCGACGCCGAGGTGACCACGGCCCAGCGTCCGTCCTGCGCGCCGTGGAGCGCCCACGGCCGGTGGACGTGCGGCGCGTGCGCCAAGTCCGCGTGGATCTCGTCGCTGATGACGGCGACCCCGTGCCGGGCGCACAGCGCAGCCGTCCGCGTCAGCTCGTCCCGCGTCCACACCTTGCCCGTGGGGTTGTGCGGCGAGCACAACAACAGCACCGACGTGTCGGGCAGCGCGAGCAGCCGCTCCAGTTCGCCGAAGTCGCCCACCGGGCAGCCGCGCAGCTCGCGCTCGTGCGCGGCGAGGACCTTCGGGAACGCGTCGTAGGCCGGCGTGTGCACGACGACCCCGTCCCCCGGCGCCGACCACAGCCGCAGCAGCTGCGACACCTGGTAGATCACCGAGGGTCCGTAGACCACGGAGCCGGGGTCCACGGCGGTCTCGTACCGGGCCACGTACCAGTCGGTGACGGCCGACAGGAAGTCCGCGTGACGCCAGCGCGAGTACCCCAGCACGCCGTGCTCCAGGCGGGCGCGCAGCGCGGCCAGCACCTCGGGCGCGGTCTCGAAGTCCATGTCCGAGATGGTGAAGGGCAGCAGGCCGGGGACACCGAAGCGGTCCTCGACGTAGTCCCACTGGGTGCACCAGGTGCCGTGCCGGTCCACGACCCGGTCGAAGTCGTAGCGCTGGACGTCATAGCGGTCGGCGTCGTCGCGGTCGGCGTCGTCGCGGTCGGCGTCGTCGCGGTCGGCGTCGTACGCCATGGTCACTTCACCTGGACGAGGGTGGCCAGCGCGTCCTTGACCGACTGCACCTGCGGTCCGATGACGACCTGGACGGTGTGCGCGT
The DNA here is from genome assembly GCF_035917675.1 of Streptomyces sp. NBC_01775. NCBI lineage: Bacteria > Bacillati > Actinomycetota > Actinomycetes > Kitasatosporales > Streptomycetaceae > Streptomyces > Streptomyces sp. NBC_01775. Next base: position 4,508,381 of record NZ_CP109104.1, read on the forward strand.
CGAGCGTGACGACGCCGACCGCGCCGAGCTTCTTCAGCCGGGCCTCATCCAGCCGCTCCGCGTCCTCGACGGTCATCCGGAGGCGGGTGATGCAGTTGTCGAGGGTGCGGATGTTGTCGGGGCCGCCGAGCGCTTCGAGGATGGCGACGGGGTCGTACTTGCCCGCGACCAGCTCCCTCTTGGGGGCGTCCGGCGCGGCGTCGGCGTCCCCCGGAGCGCCCTCGCCCCCGCCGGAGGCCGACTCCTTCTGCCCGGCCCCCTTCTGCTCGTCGCCTTCCTGCCCGTCCTCCGGGTCCTCGCGCCCGGGGGTCTTGAGGTCGAAGCGGCGGATCGCCCAGCGGAAGAGGAAGTAGTACACGGCGAACCAGACCGCCGCGATCACCGGCACCAGATACCACTTGGTGGTGGTGCCCTGGAGGATGCCGAAGACGAGCCAGTCGATGACGTTGCCGTCGGTGTTGCCGATGAACACGCCGAGTACGGCGGCGACCAGGAAGCCGAGGCCGACGAGGACCGCGTGGATCAGGTACAGCCAGGGCGCGATGAACAGGAACAGGAACTCCAGCGGCTCGGTGATGCCGCCGACCACACAGGCGACGACGCCGGAGACCAGCAGCGCCTTGATCTCGGGCCGCATCGCGCGCCGCGCGCAGTGGTACATCGCCAGCGCCGCGCCCGGCAGCCCGCCGAGGTAGGCGGCCATCTTGCCCTGGGACAGGAAGTGGGTGGCGCTGGTGACGTCGCTGTTGGCGGGAGCGTCGCAGTTGAGCTGGGCGTAGAACATGTTGAGCGCGCCGCTGACGTGCTCGCCGCACACCGTGCCCGCGCCGCCCACATCGGTGAAGCGGAACATCGCGACCAGCACGTGGTGCAGGCCGATGGGGCGCAGCAGCACCTCGCCCATGCCGAAGAAGAACGGGCCGAAGACCCCGGTGTGGCCGATGGCCTCGCCGATGTCCTTGATCCAGCCGTTGAACGTCGGCCACAGCAGCGGGATGACGAGCCCGACGACGCTCAGGGCCAGCGCGGAGATGATCGGCACGAAGCGCAGTCCGCCGAAGAAGGCGAGCGCGTCGGGCATCCGCTGGGTGCGGAAGCGGCGGTGCAGCAGGGAGACGATGATGCCGACGGCGACGGCGCCGAGCAGTCCGGTGTCGATGGACTGGATGCCCAGCACATCGGCGATGCCGTAGTGGGCGATCGCCTTCTTGTCCTCGAAGTCGACGTCCTTGGCGGTGAGGAAGAAGTTCACCGCGAGATTCATCGAGGCGAAGCCGACGAATCCGGAGAAGGCGGCGACGCCTTTGTCCTCGCGGGCGAGACCGAGCGGAATGGCCATCGCGAACAGGACGGGCAGGAAGGTGAAGGCGACCCCGCCCGTGTTGGCCATCCAGGTGAAGACCAGGTGGAAGGCCTCGCCCTTGAGAAAGGTGAGGTTGTCCGTGACGGCGTCGCTGGAGAGCGACGAGCCGATGCCCAGCATGATGCCGCAGAACGCCAGGAGGGCCACCGGGAGCATGAAGGTCTTGCCGAGGCCCTGGAAGAATTCCCAGAGGGAAGACTTGGCCTGCCGTATTCGCGCGCTGTTCCGCGACCCACTGTTCATCGGGCCAGTCTGCATGTCAGGACATGGATGTTTGCAGGGGGAACCGATCACGAATTCATAGCGAAAGGCCGCTCGGATCCCCCTCGGGCCGGCGTCGGACGCGGGAGTGGCCAGTGACCCACGGCCCTCCCTGGCCCCAACTGCCCCTCGCCGGACGGGCGGACGAGGCCGCGCTGTAGGTTGCGTTGCCATGGCTGACGACACGGTGGGCGCCCTCCTCGTCCAAGCGCGCCGCACGCTCGGCAAGTGCGAGGAACTGTTCAGGTACGACGGCGGGCCCGACGGGGACTTCCACCAGCTGACGGAGGCTCGGCGGTACTGCGACGAAGCCGAACGCCAAAGCTCCCCCGGCGACGCCGAGACCGCCGCGACGCTCGCCGTCCTCCGCTCGACGGCAGCGGCCTTCGCGCTGCGGCACTGCGCGCTGACCAAGGTCCGCAGCGATTTCGGCGAGGACGGCACGCTGTTCAACGGCATGGGCGAACACGACCCCGAAGGACTCAGCCATCCGGCCGCGGAGGAGGCTGTTCGCACGGCACGGGCGGCATTGCGGGTCGACGCCGAGGACGCCCTGGTGCCCCTGTACCTGGGGCACGCGCTCACCTGGACCGGCGATCGCGACGGCGCTGTCGCCGCCTACGAGGAGGCGCTGCGCCGCGACCCGTGGGAGGCCCCCGCCCGCCACTGCCTCGCGCAGTTCGACGCGCTGCCGACAGACCAGGCATGGCCGAACGAGATGTCATGGGACGAGGCGAGGAGCTTGGGCGAGGAGCCCGAATTCCCCGACCTGAGCCACGGACGTCACGGATTCGCGCTGCTCCGCGTCTTCTTCTGGGTCACCAACAACGAGGACGACCACAGGTTCCTCCTGTTCAGCTCCCTGGCCGACGCGCGCGCCTACGCCGATGAGGCACTGCGCGACGCCTACCCGCGCACGTCGGCGGAGGACGGTGAGGACGGGGAAGAGGACGAGGACGAGGACGAGGACGAGGAAGAAGACTACGAGTACGAGGACCCGGACGACGGGATCGTGCTCCAGATCCACCGGCCCGGCCAGCCGGTCGCCGAGTACGACCTCGGCGCACGAGTGCGTGCGGGAGTGGACGACGGGCCCTCCCGTGTCGACTGGTCGGGCATACCCGTGGACGAGCCGCTGGAGTCGCCGCTCCCGCCCGGACGCCCCCTCCGTATCGGCACCAGAAACTGCTTCTGAGAGGACGGATGCGGCGATTTCGCTCTGCCGCACTTCCCGAAACAGTGGATTCCCGAGCTCGCCGAGGTCATGAGGAATCAGTCGGCACTGCTCCACGGGCCGCACAGCGAAGTGCCCGGATCCTCCGCGGAGGATCCGGGCACTCGTCGTGCTGTGTGCCGCGCGGCGGACTACTTCAGCTTGGTGCCGGTCGAGCGCAGGTGGCCGCACGCGGCCTGGACCCGCGCCGCCATGCCCTTCTCGGCGGCCTTGCCCCAGCTGCGCGGGTCGTAGACCTTCTTGTTGCCGACCTCGCCGTCGACCTTCAGGACGCCGTCGTAGTTGCTGAACATGTGGTCGGCGACCGGGCGGGTGAAGGCGTACTGGGTGTCGGTGTCCAGGTTCATCTTCACGACGCCGTTGCCCAGCGCGGTGGCGATCTCTTCCTCGGTGGAGCCGGAGCCGCCGTGGAAGACGAAGTCGAAGGGCTGCGAGCCGGCCGCCTTGCCGAACTTCGCCGCCACGCCCTCCTGGAGGTCCTTGAGCAGCTCGGGGCGCAGCACGACATTGCCCGGCTTGTAGACGCCGTGGACGTTGCCGAAGGAGGCGGCGAGCAGGTAGCGGCCCTTGTCGCCGAGGCCGAGCGACTCGGCGGTGCGGATGGCGTCCTCGACGGTGGTGTACAGCTCGTCGTTGATCTCGTGGGTGACGCCGTCCTCCTCGCCGCCGGTCGGGGTGATCTCGACCTCAAGAATGATCTTGGCGGCGGCGGCCTGGGCGAGCAGTTCCTGGCCGAGCTCCAGGTTGTCCTTGAGGGTCTCGGCCGAGCCGTCCCACATGTGCGACTGGAAGAGCGGGTTCTCACCGCGCTGCACGCGCTCGCGGGAGACCGCGATCAGCGGGCGGACGTAGCCGTCGAGCTTGTCCTTGGGACAGTGGTCGGTGTGCAGCGCGACGTTCACCGGGTACTTCTTGGCGATGATGTGCGCGAACTCGGCGAGCGCCACGGAACCGCTGACCATGTCCTTGCTGTACTGGCCGCCCAGGAACTCCGCGCCGCCCGTGGAGATCTGAACGATCCCGTCGCTCTCCGCCTCGGCGAACCCGCGAAGCGCGGCGTGCAGCGTCTGCGACGAGGTGACATTGATGGCGGGGTAGGCGAACTTGCCTTCCTTCGCCCTGTCGAGCATCTCGTTGTAGACCTCGGGAGTTGCGATGGGCATCAGACCGCTCCTTGGGTGTGCGATTCGATCCGGCTCTGGTTCAGCTTCAGCTCATACGGCTCAACGGAACGACGTCATCGTCGCGCCTATCCTCCCAGAAGAAACCGGATGCTCCAGACTCGTGAATTCACAAATTCACGATCGTTTTTCGGGCGTGGTTTCACGTGAAACAAGGACCATTTGGCCCAGTTCGGGGCGACTCTCAGTCCAGCCCGAGGCCTGCCAGATCGAACGCGTGTACGTACGGCAGACCCGCGCGCTCCATGGCGGACGCGGCACCGCGCTCCACGATCGTCGCGACGGCGACCACCTCGGCGCCCGCCTGCCGTGCCGCCTCGACCGCCGTCAGCGGCGAGTTCCCCGTCGTCGAGGTGTCCTCGACGATCAGCACCCGGCGGCCCGCGACATCCGGCCCCTCGATCCGGCGCTGGAGACCGTGCGCCTTGCCCGCCTTGCGCACGACGAACGCGTCCAGCCTGCGGCCACGGGCGGCGGCGGCGTGCATCATCGACGTCGCCACCGGGTCGGCGCCCAGCGTCAGGCCGCCCACCGCGTCGAAGTCCAGGTGCTCGGTCGCGTCCAGCATCACCTGACCGGCCAGCGGTGCGGCCTCCCCGTCGAGGGTGATGCGCCGCAGGTCGATGTAGAAGTCGGCCTCCGCCCCCGAGGAGAGAGTCACCCTGCCGTGCACCACGGCCTTGTCCTGGATCTGCCGCAGCAGTGCGGCGCGCACGTCGTCAGTCATGAGACCCCAGCCTATGTTCCCGTGGGGCCCCGCCCGACTGTGCCCCGCTGCGGGGCGAGGCGCGAGCCTACAGGCGCTGCCAGCTCCACGTGGTGGTGATCTCCAGGGGGTCCAGGGGGGTTACCTGGCGGGGGTGGGAGTTGAGGCCGTTCGGCGGGCCGGACTGGGGCTCGACGCAGACCGCCTCGGGCTGCTCGTCGTACACCACGACGTACTCCCCGCGCGAGGTCACCCGCAGGGCGAGCTCGCCGGGCCACGTCAGCGTGACGTCGACGCCTTCCGGCATCCCGAAGCAGTCGTCCCACGGCCCGGAAAGCGGGGAGATCCGCTTGCCGGTGGGGATGTGGTCCGCGCCGCGCTCCTCCTGCCACTCGGGCGAGAAGTCGAGCGCGACGTCCTCGCCGCCCTGGCCGAGGTTGCGCAGGAACCACGGATGCCAGCCGGCCTGCGCGGGGAAGGAGACGTCGAAGGTCTCCACGGCGAGCTTGAGCGTGAGCGAGCCGCCGTCCCCGGCCAGCTCCACGACCTGGGTGACCCGGCCCTCCCAGGGCCAGGGATCGGTCAGGTCGTAGGTGAAGGACGCCTTGGTGTCCGAGCCACCGGGCGCCGTGCGCCAGACCCCGTCGCGAGCGGTGCCGTGCAGGGCGTGGGGGCCGTTGTTCAGGGGGAGTTGGTACATCTCCCCGCCGTTTCGGAAGCGTCCCTCCGCCGTACGGCCGCACCAGGGCACCATCACGAACGAGCCGTACTTCGGCCCCTGGCGCAGGAGTTCGGTGCCGCCCACCTGGAGGGAGGCGAGCCGGCATCCGTGCTGGGGCTCGACGGTTACCTCGGTGCCGCCGGCACCGAGCACGACGGTCGTGGCTTCTTCTGCGGGGGTGGGCAGATCAGTCATACAGCGACCATAACGGCGCCCTCAACGGCGCCGCCGCAGGACCCGGCCGAGGACCACGGCCCCGGCGACCACGACGGCCGCCGCGGGCGCCGCCCAGCGCAAGGTGGCGGTCGCCGTCGTGGGCTCGGGCGTGGGCACCGGCGCGTAACGCCCGCGCGGCGGCGCGTGGTCCACCTCTTCGGCGCTGCGCCCGATCATGGTGCGCCGCGCGTGCGCCGCCTCGGCGCCGAGCGGCCCCGAGCCGCCCTCGAAGGCACCGCTGTCGTACTCGCCGGGCGCGCCCTGGGAGCCCTCGGGACCCGCGGCGTCCGCCGGCTCGCCGGGGCCCAGGGACGAGGGCGGGACATCGGTCTCGAACAGGGGATTGCGGCCCTCCTCCGACTCCTCGGGCTCGGGGATGCCGGGGATGGCGCGCTCGTTGTCGCCGGGGGCGCCGATGCCGCCGGCGACCGGGCCCGCTGCCCCCTCACCGGTGCCGGCCGTGCCGTCGGTGCCCGCCTCGGCCTCGGGGGTGCCCGCGGGCGGCTCGTCGCGGATGCTGTCGGCGAGCGCTGCGGCGAAGCGGTCGAGGAGGCGTACGCCCGCCGAAGTGGCGGCCTTCTCCTCGATGTCGGCGAGCCGCCCCGTGCCGGTGACGGTGCCGGTGCACAGCAGGTCGGTGCCCTCGCCGTCGTCGGAGGAACGGGGCTCGACGGTCAGTGCCAGCTCGACGGCGCCGTCGCCGCGCGCCTCGCTGCCGGAGCCCGTCACCTCCAGCACCCCCGCCTCGCCCGCCGGTCCGCCGTCGGCGGGGCGCGGGGTGAGGGTGAGGGCGCCGCGATAGGTGATCGTCGATCCGGCGATACGGACCCGCAGCCGGCCCGTCAGCCGGTCCCCGGGCGAGGGAGCGGCCTGCCCCTCGCCCGCGTCCGTGGCCGTCTCGTCGCTCTCGGCCGTCTCGTCGTCGGACCGCTGCAACCCGGGGACGCAGCGCGCGACGCGCTCGCTGTCGGCAAGTGCGGCCCGCACAGAGCCGACGGAAAACGGAACGTACACCTCGTGCTCCATGGGGCGGAGCCTATTACCCATGAGTCCGCACACATATGACTGGGCCGGATCTTTCACTTCTCTGCCGGGTAGCGCGGGTGCGTCAGCGTGGAGGGCGGCAGCCCCTCGATCCGGCCGCGCTCGGCCCGGCGCGCCGCCCTGAAGGGCACGCTCGTCAACGAGCAGCGCGCCGCGTCCTGTCGGGCGAGCCCCCTGCCCCGATGGGCCAGCAGGAAGCCCCACTGGCGGCCGGTCCGTGAACCCGCGTTCAAGGTACGCGTCGAGGGGCCGGGGCCCGAGGCGGCGGGCTCGGCGGCGCCGTCCACCGCGTACGGACAAGTCCGCAGGCCCGCGGCCCGGAGCGTGGCCTCCACCGTCCAGAAGTCGCGCGGTCGGCCGCGGGGCGAGCCCGCCTGCACGGCCAGCCGCCCGTCGGGCGCCGTGACGCGGGCGACGAGCCCGTAGAACTCCTGCGAATACAGCTTGGCGCTGGGCGAGGTACCGGGGTCGGGGAGCCCGGAGAGGACCACGTCGTAGGGCTCGGCGCCCGCACCGGCGTGGACGCGGCGGCGCAGCCAGCTGAAGGCGTCCTCGGTCTCCACCCCGGCCCTCGGATCCTCCAGAGAGCCCCCGTTGAGCGCCCGCAGGCCGGGGTCCTCGCGCGCCAGGCGGACGACGCCCGGGTCGACCTCGACGACGGTGACCTCCCGCACGTCCGGATGGCGCAGGACCTCGCGCAGCGCCAGCCCGTCACCGCCGCCGAGGATCAGCACCCGGGAGTGGCGGCCCGCGGCCATGGCGGGGCCGACGAGGGCCTCGTTGTACGCGCGTTCGTCCGAGCCGCGCACCGCCAGCCGGCCGCCTCGGAAGAAGCGCAGCTCGCCGGTGCGCGGCCACTCCCGGCGCGCCACGCCGCCGGTCAGCACCAGTTCCTGCACCCCGGTCCGCACGGCGACCCGCACCTCGTCCCCGTATATCTGCTCCCGCGCCGCGCGTTCGAACGGGCCGACGAACACGGTGCCCGCCAGCAGCAGGAGCAGCGCCGAGCCGTTGGCCGCCAGCAGCCGCCGGCGCCCGCGCGCGGTCAGGTCCCCACGGAAGAGCCACAGCACGACGATGCCGCCCGCCAGCGCGTTGACGACCCCGGTGAGCAGCCCGCCGGTCAGCTGTCCGAACAGTGGCAGCAGAAGAAAAGGGAAGGTCAGCCCGCCCGCCAGCGCGCCCACGTAGTCCGCGGCGAACAGGTCGGCGAGCGCGCCGCCGGGATCCTGCTCGCGGATGCGCTGGATGAGGGTCATCAGCAGCGGCATCTCGGCGCCGATCAGCACGCCGATCGCGAACGACATGACCACGAGCGCGATCCGCGCCTCCCCCAGCCACGCGAAGGACGCGTACAGCGCCACCGCCGAGCCGCCGCCGACCAGCGCCAGCAGCGCCTCCACACAGCCGAACCCGGCGGCGGCGCAGCAGCGCAGCCGCTTGGCCAGCAGCGAGCCGACGCCCATCGCGAAGACCATCACGGACAGCACGACGGAGGCCTGGGTGACCGAATCCCCGATCAAGTAGGCGGCCAGCGCGACCAGTTCCAGCTCGTAGACGAGGCCGCAGGCCGCGCACATGAAGACCGACGCGAGGACGAACCCCCGCCCCAGCCCCGCCGGAACGGGCAGCCGTGCGATCTCCTCGCGGGGCTGGGAGTGTTCGATCATGCGGGGAACGGTACGTGACAGAGATAGCACCCTCGGTCACTCACATGGGTGGCTTCGTATGGCGCTTCAGGCCAAGGCGGGCCCGCGTGCGGAGGAACGGGTGGCACCCGGGAGAGGCTCCAACGGATCGCGCTGGCACCGGTTTCCGGCCGCCACCCGCGTGCGCGTGGAGACCAGACGGCCCTCCTGCGGATAGGAGTGCCAGGTACGCCAGCGCACCTGGCCCTCGTGTCTTTGGACCAGCAGCGCGGTGAAGGCATGGGGGGCGCCCGGGAAGGTGCCCGCGAGCCCGTTCGGATGGTCTGCCACCAGCGCGAGCAACTCTTGCGCGCGCCCCGTGAACGAGCCCGGCGAGAGCGTCTCGACGCGCGCCGCGAACTCGTACTCCCACGCGCCGAAGCGTTTGGAGACGCCCAGCGGCAGGGGGGTGCTGCTGCCCGGCATACAGGCGACCGTCTCCGAACAGCTTCCGTACCCCTCGTCCAGCAGCACCTGGTGCGAGGCGCCGAGCAGCCGCAACTGCACGTGAGCGCCGTCGAGTTCGAGGTCGCGACAGGCGAGCGCCGGGAGGGGCTCGCGGCCCAGGGCCCACGCGAGGTCACCCGCGCGGGTATCGGTGTAGGCGGTCTTCAGGATGGTGAGCATGGGTCGGCTCCGCAAACACGCAGGGAGGGTGGGCCGGCCCACCCCTCGATGTCCCGAGGCTCCGGGGGCGCTCGGGGACGCCAATTCACGATTCACCGAATCACGGAATGCTCTGCGTCCCCAGCGTTTTTACCCAACATCTCCAGATTTCCATCCCATAGGTATGGAAGAGGTCAGGTGTTCCCCTGTCCGCGAAGAAGAAGGGACAGCCGACGGGCGCACGCGCCGCCAACTGCCCCTTTCTGACGAGGAGTCAGGCCTCAGCCGCCCCCGCCGCCACCGCCACCGCCGCAGCCCCCGCCGCCGCCACCTCCGCCGCCGCACGAGGAGCCACCGCCGCAGGACGAGCCGCCGCTACAGCCGCTGCCTCCCCCGTGGTGGTGCCCGCCGCCCGAGTCGCCGCCGCCGGCCCACCAGGAACCGCGGGATCCGCCGCGCGAACCCATGCCCCCGCCGGACCCGCCGCCACTGACATTGCCGGCGATGATCAAGATCGCGAAGATCAAGAACACCCCCACGATGATCAGGGAAATTGCCATATCCGTATCCCCCTTGGAAGCGCTTGTGCTCTATCGCCAAGTACTGGCACGCCACTTGGACGTAGGCGGCTCCTGCCCGGCTCCGCGCGGGGCAAAGCCGAGTTGAGGAAGATTAGAGCTTGCCGGAGGATGACGGCCATGACTGCTGGCCAAGCTGCTGCCCCGGGCGCGCGGGGAGCCGGGGGTGCCTCCCGGACGGAGTCCGGGGCCGGGCGCCCGCTGCTCAACCGCCGCCTCGCCGAGTTCGGTACCACCATCTTCGCCGAGATGTCCGCGCTGGCCGTGAAGACCGGCGCCCTCAACCTCGGCCAGGGCTTCCCCGACACGGACGGCCCCGAACAGGTCCGCGAGGCCGCCGTGCGCGCCCTGCGGGACGGTCGCGGCAACCAGTACCCGCCGGGCCCCGGCGTCCCCGAGCTACGCGCCGCCATCGCCGACCACCAGCGGCGCTTCTACGGGATGACCTACGACCCGGACACCGAGGTCCTGGTCACCGCGGGCGCGACGGAGGCCATCGCCGCCTCCCTGCTCGCGCTGGTCGAGCCCGGCGACGAGGTGATCGCGCTGGAGCCGTACTACGACTCCTACGCCGCCTCCATCGCCATGGCCGGCGGCACGCGGGTCCCCGTCATGCTGCGCCCGGCCACCGGGGGAACGGCCGACGGCGGGGCGGTCGGCAACGAGTCAGCCGACGGCGGGGCGGCCGACGGCAGGGCGGCCGACCGCACCTACCGTCTCGACCTCGACGAACTGCGCGACGCGGTCACCGACCGCACCCGCCTCATCCTCCTCAACACCCCCCACAACCCCACGGGCACCGTACTGAGCCGCGCGGAGCTGGCCGCCGTCGCCGAGCTGTGCGTCGAGCGCGACCTGCTGGCCGTCACCGACGAGGTCTACGAACATCTCGTCTTCGACGGCGAGCACCTCCCCCTCGCCTCGTTCCCCGGCATGCGCGAGCGCACGGTCACCATCAGCTCCTCGGGCAAGACCTTCTCCTTCACCGGCTGGAAGGTCGGCTGGGTCACCGGCACCCCCGCCCTGGTGACCGCGGTGCGCTCCGCCAAGCAGTACCTGACGTACGTGTCCGCCGGGCCCTTCCAGTACGCCGTCGCGGAGGCGCTGGCGCTGCCCGACGACTACTACACCGCGCTGCGCGAGGACCTGCGCGCCAAGCGGGACCTCCTGGCGGAGGGGCTGCGCGCGGCGGGCTTCGGGGTCTTCCGCCCCGCGGGCACCTACTTCATCACCACCGACATCCGCCCCCTGGGCGCCACCGACGGCACCGCCTTCTGCCTGGACCTGCCGGGCCGCGCCGGAGTCGTCGCCGTCCCCACCCAGGTCTTCTACGACCACGAACCGGCCGGCGCCCCGTACGTCCGCTTCGCCTTCTGCAAGCGCCTTGAGGTCCTGGAGGAAGCGGCGGCACGGCTGCGTCACCTGTCCGGCAGGTGACGGGCCGGCCGGGAGCCGGGGGCGAACGCACAGAGCCGGGCAGCCCGTACGAGACGGCTGCCCGGCCTTGCTGGTGCTGCCCGGCTTCGTTCGTGCTGCCCGGCTTCGTTCGTGAGGGCCGCGAGCGGGACGAGTCAGGCGTTGTTGTTCTCGCCGTTGCCCTCGCCGTCGCCGCCCTCGGAGGAGTCGACGTCCTTCTCCAGGCCGAACTGCTCCACGAGCCACTTGTCGAACTCGATCGAGGCGCGGACCCAGCTGACCGTGCTGGAGACGAAGTGCTCCAGGGAGACACCGGTGCCGACCAGCATCTGGGCCTCGCCGATGAGGCGGACGCTGCCGTCGTCGTGGGTGTGGCTGTAGACCTTCGGCCACAGCGTGCGGCGGTTCCAGTCGTCGATGGCCTCGAGGAGCTTGGGCTTCTCCTCGATGGTGTGCGGCCGGTCGTAGAACGTCCGGACGGAGAAGACCTGCTGCTCCTCCTCCCCGCGGAACATGAAGTAGGTGCGGAACTCCTCCCACGGCGCCGCGAGGTCTCCCTCGTCGTCGACGACGTACTTCAGCTCCATCTGGTCGAGGAGCTGCTTGACGAGGTCCTGGTCCGGGATGACCGGACCGCTCGGGCCGGAGTCCTCCGGTTCGGGCTGGCCCCCGAAGTTCGGGATCGAGGACGGGTCGATGCTCACGTGGGTGTTCCCTTCATACGGATTCCGCTCATCCTCCCGCACGGGCCCCCGGCAATGGCAACCTCGGGGGTACCTCCCGACCGGACGGGCTACAAGCCGCCCGCCGCGGGCGTGTCCGCCGGGGAGCCGACCGTCAGGCCTTCCCACCCCTCGACGTGGTCCACCCGGACCACGTCACCGTCGCGGACCTCCGCCGCGAGGATCTCCCGCGCGAGCTGGTCCCCGATGGCGGTCTGCACAAGACGGCGCAGGGGCCGCGCCCCGTACGCGGGATCGTTGCCCTCGGCGGCGAGCCAGTCGAGCGCCGCCGGGGTGACGTCGAGCGTGAGGCGGCGTTCGGACAGGCGGCGCTGGAGCGCGTCGATCTGGAGCTGGGCGATCCGCCGCAGCTCGTCGCCCGCCAGCGCTGAGAAGATGACCAGGTCGTCCAGGCGGTTGAGGAATTCCGGGCGGAAGGCCGCCCGGACGGCCGCGAGGACCTGCTCGCGCTTCTCCTCCTCCTTCTCCAGCGGGTCGATCAGATGCTGGCTGCCCAGGTTGGAGGTCAGGATCAGGATCGTGTTGCGGAAGTCGACGGTGCGGCCCTGGCCGTCGGTGAGACGGCCGTCGTCGAGGACCTGGAGAAGGACGTCGAAGACGTCGTGGTGCGCCTTTTCGACCTCGTCCAGCAGGACGACGCTGTAGGGGCGGCGGCGTACGGCCTCGGTGAGCTGGCCGCCCTCCTCGTAGCCGACGTAGCCGGGGGGCGCGCCCACGAGGCGGGCCACCGAGTGCTTCTCGCCGTACTCGCTCATGTCGATGCGGACCATCGCCCGCTCGTCGTCGAACAGGAAGTCGGCCAGCGCCTTGGCCAGCTCGGTCTTGCCGACACCGGTGGGGCCGAGGAAGAGGAAGGAGCCGGTGGGGCGGTTGGGGTCGGCGATGCCGGCACGGGTGCGGCGTACGGCGTCGGAGACGGCGCGTACTGCCTCGGTCTGGCCGATCAGCCGTTGGCCCAGCTCGTCCTCCATACGCAGCAGCTTCTGCGTCTCGCCCTCCAGCAGGCGGCCGGCGGGGATGCCGGTCCAGGAGGCGACGACGTCCGCGATGTCGTCGGAGCCGACCTCCTCCTTGACCATCTTGTCCCGCTTGTCCGCCCGGCCCGCCGCCGTAGCGGCCTCGGCCTCCTTCTTGGCCTCTTCCTCCTCCTCGGAGGCCGCCTCCAGCTCCCGCTCCACGCCGGGGATCTCGCCGTAGAGCAGCTTGGAGGCGGTGTCGAAGTCGCCGTCGCGCTGGGCGCGCTCCGCCTGACCGCGCAGTTCGTCGAGCTGTTCCTTCAGCTCACCGACGCGGTTGAGGCCCTGCTTCTCCTTCTCCCAGCGGGCCGTGAGGCCGCGCAGCTCCTCCTCCTTGTCGGCCAGCTCGCGGCGCAGCCGCTCCAGACGCTCGACGGAGGCGGGGTCGGTCTCCTTGTCCAGGGCCAGCTCCTCCATTTTGAGCCGGTCGACCGCGCGCTGGAGCTCGTCGATCTCCAGCGGGGAGGAGTCGATCTCCATCCGGAGCCGGGAGGCCGCCTCGTCCACCAGGTCGATGGCCTTGTCGGGGAGGAAGCGGGAGGTGATGTAGCGGTCGGAGAGCGCGGCGGCGGCCACCAGGGCGCTGTCGGAGATCTGCACCTTGTGGTGCGCCTCGTAGCGCCCCTTGAGGCCGCGCAGGATCGCGATGGAGTCCTCGACGGTGGGCTCGGCGACCAGCACCTGCTGGAAGCGGCGCTCCAGCGCGGGGTCCTTCTCGATCCGCTCGCGGTACTCGTCCAGCGTGGTGGCGCCGACCATCCGCAGCTCGCCCCGGGCCAGCATCGGCTTGAGCATGTTGCCCGCGTCCATGGCCGAGTCGCCGCCGGCGCCCGCGCCGACGACGGTGTGCAGCTCGTCGATGAAGGTGATGACCTGGCCGTCGCTCTCCTTGATCTCGGAGAGCACGGTCTTGAGCCGCTCCTCGAACTCACCCCGGTACTTCGCCCCGGCCACCATCGCGCTCAGGTCGAGCGCGACGATCCGCTTGTCGCGCAGCGACTCGGGCACATCGCCCTTGATCACGCGCTGGGCCAGACCCTCGACGACGGCGGTCTTGCCGACGCCGGGCTCGCCGATGAGCACGGGGTTGTTCTTCGTGCGCCGCGAGAGGACCTGCACGACGCGGCGGATCTCGTGGTCGCGGCCGATGACCGGGTCGAGCTTGCCCTCGCGGGCCGCGCCCGTCAGGTCGGTGCCGAACTTCTCCAGCGCCTTGTAGGTGCCCTCGGGATCCGCGTTGGTCACGCGCTTGCTGCCGCGCTGCTCCTGGAAGGCCACCACCAGCTTCTTGTCGCCGGCGCCCTGCTCCTTGAGGAGGTCGGCGGTGCTGCCGCCCTTCGCGGCGATCCCGATCAGCAGGTGCTCGGTGGAGACGAAGCTGTCGCCCAGTTCCTTGGCGCGCTGCGAGGCGTCCGTGATGACGGCCAGCAGATCGCGGTCGGCCTGCGGCCTGCTGACGGTCGAGCCCTGGACGGTGGGGAGCGCGGCGAGCCGGCGCTCGGCGCCCGCGCGCAGCGCGGCCTGGTCGGCGCCGGCCGCCGCGACCAGGTCCTGGATGTTCTCGTTGTCCTCACCCGTGAGCAGGGCGAGAAGCAGATGCGCCGGGGTGATGTCGGGGTGTCCCTCGGTGACCGCACGGCTGTTCGCCCCGCTGATCGCGTCCCGGCTCTTGTTGGTCAGCTCCGCGTCCACGTCCTGCGCTCCTCCTCCGATGAGTTGCCTTCTTCAGTATGCAGCAAGTTGAGCCTACTCCGCTCAAGGCCGAGTACCCCGTACAACCGTCTACGATCCCGTTTCGTTCCCGGTATCCGCATCCGTCAGCAACCCGTTCGTAAAACCCTGACGAAAACAGCCCTGAGAGCGCATCCACCGGGCGTCCCCCGGAGTCTCACCAAGGGTGCGGCCCACTCAAGGAGCCCCAGCACAGGGGCATTTGGAGCAAACACAGTGAAAATCGGCATCAACGGCATCGGCCGGGTCTCCGCGGTGATGGTCACCGCCGGAGCCGTCCTGACGGCGGGGGCCCTGACCTCCCCGGCACTCGCAGCGGCACCGCAGGCAGCCGCCGCGGCCAAGAAGCCCTCGATCGTCGCCAAGAGCGGCTTCGTGATGAACAACGGCACCGCCAAGAGCCTCTACACCAAGGCCGCCGACACCCGGCGTTCCACCGGCTCGACCACCAAGATCATGACGGCCCGGGTGGTGCTCGCCCAGAAGAACCTCAACCTCAACAGCAAGGTCAAGATCCAGAAGGCGTACAGCGACTACATCGTCCGGAACACCGCCTCCTCGGCCCGGCTGATCGTCGGGGACAAGGTCACCGTCCGTCAGCTCCTGTACGGCCTGATGCTGCCCTCCGGCTGTGACGCGGCCTACGCGCTGGCCGACAAGTTCGGCAGCGGCTCCACCCGGGCCAAGCGGGTGAAGTCCTTCATCGGCAAGATGAACTCCACCGCCAAGAGCCTGGGCCTGAAGAACACGCACTTCGACTCGTTCGACGGCATCGGCCACGGCAAGAACTACTCGACCGCGCGGGACCTGACCAAGCTCGCCAGCAGCGCGATGAAGAACTCCACCTTCCGCTCGATCGTGAAGACCCGCTCGACCAAGCAGAAGACCGTCACCAAGAGCGGCGGCCACCGGACCATGTCCTGGTCCAACACGAACAACCTGCTGGGCAGCTACTCGGGCGCCATCGGCGTCAAGACCGGCTCGGGCCCCGAGGCCAAGTACTGCCTGGTGTTCGCCGCCACCCGCGGCGGCAAGACGGTCATCGGCACCGTCCTCACCTCCTCCTCCGTCGCCAAGCGCACGGCGGACGCGAAGAAGCTCCTGAACTACGGCTTCTCGAAGTGACCTCCTGGCGCCCCGGGCCCCGGGCTCACTCCCTGGGCCTGGGGCGCCAGACCACCAGCGCGCCCGACTGGTGCACGTCGTCGTACGGCACCAGGTCGCGCCGGTAGGAGGCGTGCACCTGCGCCTCGCGCTGCTGCATCGCCGCGGCGGCGCCCTCCACGGCGGCCGACAGCTCGGCGACCCGCGCCTTGAGCGCGCTCACCTGCTGCTCCAGCTCGATGATCCGCTTGATCCCCGCCAGGTTGATGCCCTCGTCCTGGCTGAGCCGCTGCACCTCGCGCAGCAGCTCGATGTCGCGCGCCGAGTAGCGCCGGCCGCGTCCGGGCGTGCGGTCCGGCGACACCAGGCCGAGACGGTCGTACTGCCGGAGCGTCTGCGGATGCAGGCCCGACAGCTGAGCGGCGACCGAGATGACGTAGACCGGAGATTCCTCGGTCAGCTCGTACGAAGCCGCATACCCTCTTCTGCGTCCGTCCCGGCCATCCACTTCAGTCTCCCTTCGCTGCCTTGAACAACGCAGCGCGCGGGTCCTCTCCCGCTGTCGCGTCCCGATAGGACTCCAGGGAATCCTTCGCCTTCTCACTCAGATCCTTGGGCACCGACACCTCCACTGTCACCAGCAGATCGCCGCGTGTCCCGTCCTTGCGGACCGCGCCCTTGCCCCTGGCCCGCATCGTGCGACCC
This sequence comes from Streptomyces sp. NBC_01775, assembly GCF_035917675.1. Classification (NCBI taxonomy): domain Bacteria; kingdom Bacillati; phylum Actinomycetota; class Actinomycetes; order Kitasatosporales; family Streptomycetaceae; genus Streptomyces; species Streptomyces sp. NBC_01775. The sequence continues at coordinate 4,524,694 of NZ_CP109104.1, forward strand.
GAGGGGATGCCGGGCGGGAGCTTCAGGGTGACGGGCGGGCCGCCCAGCGTGGGGACCTTCACCTCGCCGCCGAGGGCCGCCTCCGGGAAGGTGACCGGCACGGTGACGGTGAGGTTGTCCCCCTTACGGCCGAAGACCGGGTGCCTGTCGACGTGCACGACGACGTACAGGTCACCGCCTGGCCCGCCCCGCTCGCCCGGTGCGCCCTTGCCGCGCAGCCGGATGCGCTGGCCGTCGCTGACGCCCGCCGGGATGCGCACCTGCATCGTGCGCGAGCTGGTGGCGCGGCCCGAGCCCTTGCAGGTCTCGCAGGGGTCCTGCGCGATGAGGCCGCGGCCCCGGCAGTCCACGCACGGGTCGGTCAGCGAGAAGCCGCCGCCCCCGCCACGGGAGACCTGCCCGGTGCCCACACAGGTGGGGCACACCCGCGGGGTGCCGTTCTTGTCGCCCGTGCCCGCGCACTCCTTGCACGCGGCGCTGCTGGACATCCGCAGCGGGACCGTGGCCCCGTCCACCGCCTCGGTGAAGCTGAGCGTCACCTCGGATTCGATGTCCTGGCCGCGCCTCGGCTGGGTGCGGGTGCTGCCGCCGCCGCGGTTGAAGAGCCCGCCGAAGACATCGCCGAGCCCGCCGCCGAAGCCGCCGGCGGGACCGCCCGCGCCCCCGCCGCCCTGGCCGCCGCCGAACAGGTCGCCCAGGTCGAAGTTGAACGTTCCTCCGCCGGGGCCGCCCGCGCCCCCGGCCCCGCCGGGCCGGAAGCCGCCGCTGCCGAAGAGGGTGCGCGCCTCGTCGTACTCCTTGCGGCGCTTGGCGTCACCGAGGACGTCGTACGCCTCGGAGGCGTCCTTGAAGCGCTCTTCGGCCTTGGGGTCGCCTGCGTTGGCGTCCGGGTGGTTCTCCCGGGCGAGCTTGCGGTACGCCTTCTTGATCTCGGCTTCGGTGGCGTCCTTGGGGACGCCGAGGACCTTGTAGTAGTCCTTCTCGATGAAGTCCTTGGTACTCATCCTCGACGTCCCTCCTCCCGTCCGCGGTCAGCCCTCGTCCGGGCCACCGTTCTCCTCTTCCGGCGAGCCTGCGGCGTCGCCGCCCTCACCCTTGGTGCCGGGCTGCGGCTCGGCCACACCGACCCGCGCGGGGCGGATGGTCCGCTCGCCGATGCGGTACCCCGGCTGGAGGATCTGCACGCACGTCGTCTCCGTGACATCCGGGGAGTAGGAGTGCATCAGCGCCTCGTGGACCGTCGGGTCGAAGGGCTCGCCCTCCTTGCCGAACTGCATCAGACCCATCTTGGCCGCGACCATCTCCAGCGACTCGGCCACCGACTTGAAGCCGCCGACCAGCTCACCGTGATCACGCGCACGGCCGATGTCGTCCAGCACCGGCAGCAGCTCCGTCAGCAGGTTCGCGACGGCGATCTCCTTGACCGTGGCGCGGTCCCGCTCGACCCTGCGGCGGTAGTTCTGGAACTCCGCCTGGAGCCGCTGGAGGTCCTGCGTGCGCTCGTGGAGCGCGGTGCGCGTCTGGTCCAGCTCGGCGGTGCGGGCCACGTCGCCCTCGCCCGCCTCGCCGTCCGGGGCCGTGCCGTCGGCGGCTGCGCTGTCGACGATGTCGCTGCTGCCGTTGCTCTCGTTCATGTCCCGCGCCGCGTCCAGGTCTTGTTCGGAGTGGGGAGCCTGTTCGGAGTGCTGGGCGTCCCCGGCCGACTGCCCCGGGGCCGCCGCCTCCTTACCGGAGGCGGCGGTCTGTGCGGGGCCGGTGTCGGCGGGGACGTCGGGCTCCTTCGCGAAGCCCGGTGTCTCCTCCGTCACGCCGCACCGTCCTTGGGCTTCTGCTGGTCGTCGTCGACGATCTCGGCGTCGACGACGTCCTCGTCGCCGCCCTCGGGCTTGGCGCCGCCCGGCGCGTCGGCGCCGGCCTCGGCACCGCCGGCCGCCTGGTTCTGCTGCGCCTCGGCGTAGAGGGCCTGGCCCAGCTTCTGGCTGGTGGCGGCGACCTTCTCGGACGACTCGCGGATGGCCGCGGTGTCCTCGCCCTTCAGCTTCTCCTTGAGGTCCTCAAGGGCGGTCTCGACCTCCGACTTGGTGTCGGCCGGGACCTTCTCCTCGTTGTCCTTGAGGAACTTCTCGGTGGTGTAGACGAGCTGTTCGGCCTGGTTGCGGGTCTCGGCGGACTCGCGGCGCTTGGCGTCGTCGTCGGCGTACTGCTCGGCCTCGCGCATCATGCGCTCGATGTCGTCCTTGGGCAGGCTGGAGCCGCCCGTGACCTGCATCTTCTGTTCCTTGCCCGTGCCCAGGTCCTTCGCGGACACGTGCATGATGCCGTTCGCGTCGATGTCGAAGGTGACCTCGATCTGCGGCACGTTGCGCGGCGCAGGCGGCAGCCCCGTCAGCTCGAACATGCCCAGCTTCTTGTTGTACGCCGCGATCTCCCGCTCACCCTGGAAGACCTGGATCTGCACCGACGGCTGGTTGTCCTCCGCCGTCGTGAACGTCTCCGAACGCTTCGTCGGAATCGTCGTGTTCCGCTCGATCAGCTTCGTCATGATCCCGCCCTTGGTCTCGATACCAAGCGACAGCGGAGTGACGTCCAGCAGCAGGACGTCCTTGACCTCGCCCTTGAGGACACCGGCCTGGAGGCTGGCACCGATGGCCACGACCTCGTCCGGGTTCACACCCTTGTTGGCGTCCTTGCCGCCGGTCAGCTCCTTGACCAGCTCGGCGACGGCGGGCATACGGGTCGAGCCACCGACGAGAACGACGTGGTCGATCTCGGAGAGCTGGATGCCCGCGTCCTTCATGACGTTGTGGAACGGCGTCTTGGTGCGCTCCAGCAGGTCCTGGGTGAGCTGCTGGAACTGAGCGCGCGTCAGCTTCTCGTCCAGGTGCAGCGGGCCCTCGGCGGACGCCGTGATGTAGGGCAGGTTGATCGTCGTCTCGGTGGACGAGGACAGCTCGATCTTCGCCTTCTCCGCGGCCTCGCGGAGACGCTGGAGAGCCATCTTGTCCTTGCCCAGGTCCACGCCGTGGCCGGACTGGAACTGCTTGACCAGGTAGTCGACGACGCGCTGGTCCCAGTCGTCACCACCGAGGTGGTTGTCGCCGTTGGTCGCCTTCACCTCGACGACGCCGTCGCCGATCTCCAGCAGCGAGACGTCGAAGGTGCCGCCACCGAGGTCGAAGACCAGGATCGTCTGGTCTTCCTTCTCCAGGCCGTAGGCCAGCGCGGCGGCGGTCGGCTCGTTGACGATCCGCAGCACGTTGAGGCCCGCGATCTCGCCGGCCTCCTTGGTGGCCTGGCGCTCGGCGTCGTTGAAGTACGCCGGGACGGTCACGACGGCGTCGGCGACCTTCTCGCCCAGGTACGACTCCGCGTCCCGCTTCAGCTTCTGCAGGATGAAGGCGCTCATCTGCTGCGGGTTGAAGTCCTTGCCGTCCAGGTTGACCTTCCAGTCGGTGCCCATGTGGCGCTTGACCGACCGGATCGTCCTGTCCACGTTGGTGACCGCCTGACGCTTGGCCACCTCGCCGACGAGCACTTCGCCGTTCTTCGCGAAGGCCACGACGGACGGCGTGGTCCTGGCGCCCTCGGCGTTGGTGATGACGGTGGGCTCACCGCCTTCGAGAACACTGACGACGGAGTTCGTCGTACCCAGGTCGATGCCGACCGCACGAGCCATTTCGTTTTCCTCCAGCTATGTCTCTTGAGTGAGGCTGACTCAAGAGTGCATCACCTTCGCCGCCGCGTCAAAAAGCATGAGTGGAAGAGACTCAATCTGGCTGCTCGCCCCCTGCGCAGGGCGCCCGGACGGGCCGCCGGCAGCCCGTCCGAGGGGGCACTTCCCGGCCGAAGACCGGGGGAGACCGAGGGCCGGGGCGACGCAAATCACCGGCAGGGGCGGGTGCAGGCGCTCACGGCTAGTGGGTAGTCTCGTACGAACTGGATAAGTTACTGCTTAGTACACGACCTCCCCAGCCTCCGGCCAGGTGGTACCCCCACTCCGAGGAGCCGTTATGCAACTCGCCGCGATCGTCATCACGCTGGTACTCACAGCGGTCGGCGTGGCGCTTTTCGCCCGCGCCATCGCGCAGATCTACCGCTTCGTGAAGCTCGGTCAGCCGCTCCCCGCGGGCACGCGCAAGGACAGTCCCCAGCAGCGCACGGCCACCCTGATCAAGGAGTTCCTCGGGCATACGAGGATGAACAGGTGGGGCGTCGTCGGCGCCGCCCACTGGTTCGTGGCGATCGGCTTCCTCACGCTGCCACCGACGATCATCAACGCCTACGGCCAGCTCTTCAAGGCCGACTGGGTGCTGCCGGTCATCGGGGACTGGCTGCCCTACGAGCTCTACATCGAGTTCATCGGCCTCGCGACCACCGTCGGCATCGCGGTCCTCATGGTGATCCGGCTGCTGAGCCTGCCCTCCCGCGCGGGCCGCAAGTCCCGCTTCACCGGCTCCAAGGCCTGGCAGGGATACTTCGTCGAGTACGTCATCTTCGTCATCGGCCTGGCCATCCTCACGCTGCGCGGCCTGGAGGGCGCGCTGCACCACGTGGACAGCTACGAGGCGTCGTTCTTCCTCTCGTACCCCCTGGTCGCGGCCTTCCACGGGCTGAGCGTGAGCACCTTGCAAACGCTCGTCTACCTCGCGGCGCTGGTGAAGCTCGGCACCACCATGATCTGGATGATCACGGTCGGCCTGAACACCAACATGGGTGTGGCCTGGCACCGCTTCCTCGCCTTCTTCAACATCTGGTTCAAGCGGGAGGCCGACGGCGGCACCGCGCTGGGCGAGTTGCAGCCGATGATGTCCGGCGGCAAGGTCATCGACTTCGAGACCGCGCTGGACGACTCGGACGACGAGAACGCCCAAGAGGTCCGCTTCGGCGCCTCCCAGGTCGAGGACTTCTCCTGGAAGGGCATCCTCGACTTCTCCACCTGCACCGAGTGCGGGCGCTGCCAGTCGCAGTGCCCCGCCTGGAACACCGGCAAGCCGCTCTCCCCGAAGCTGCTGATCATGTCGCTGCGCGACCACGCGCACGCCAAGGCGCCGTACCTGCTGGCGGGCGGCGGCAAGACGATGGAGGGCGAGGAGAAGGCCACCGCCGAGCAGCTCAAGGACGTACCGCAGTCCGCGCTGGACGAGGCCGCACGCCCGCTGGTCGGCACCGCGGAAGAGGGGGGTGTGATCGACCCGGACGTGCTGTGGTCGTGCACCACCTGCGGCGCCTGCGTCGAGCAGTGCCCCGTCGACATCGAGCACATCGACCACATCGTCGACATGCGCCGCTACCAGGTGATGATCGAGAGCGCGTTCCCCTCCGAGGCCGGGACGATGCTCAAGAACCTGGAGAAGAAGGGCAACCCCTGGGGCCTGGCCAAGAAGCAGCGCCTCGAGTGGACCAAGGAGGTCGACTTCGAGGTCCCGGTCGTCGGCAAGACGGTGGAGGACCTGACCGAGGTCGAATACCTGTACTGGGTCGGCTGCGCCGGGGCCCTGGAGGACCGCGCGAAGAAGACGACCAAGGCGTTCGCGGAGCTGCTGCACATCGCGGGGGTCAAATTCGCGATCATGGGCGGCGACGAGAAGTGCACCGGGGATTCCGCCCGCCGCCTGGGCAACGAGTTCCTCTTCCAGCAGCTGGGCGAGGAGAACGTCGCCACGCTGAACGCCGCGTTCGGCGAGACCGATCCGGATGACGAGGGCGCGGAGGGGACCAAGAAGCCGAAGGCGTCGAAGAAGATCGTCTCGACCTGCCCCCACTGCTTCAACACGATCGCCAACGAGTACCCGCAACTCGGCGGCCACTACGAGGTCATCCACCACACCCAGCTGCTCCAGCACCTGATCGACGAGGGCAAGCTGGTGCCGGTCACCCCGGTCGAGGGTCTGATCACCTATCACGACCCGTGTTATCTGGGCCGGCACAACAAGGTCTACACACCCCCGCGCGAGATCATCGGCCGCGTTCCCGGGCTGCGGAACGAGGAGATGCACCGGCACAAGGAGCGCGGCTTCTGCTGCGGCGCGGGCGGCGCCCGGATGTGGATGGAAGAGCGCATCGGCAAGCGCATCAACAACGAACGTGTGGACGAGGCCCTCTCCCTCAACCCGGACATCATCTCCACCGCCTGCCCCTTCTGCCTCGTCATGCTCACCGACTCCGTCAACGGCAAGAAGGCCGCCGCTGGCAGTGGCTCCGCCACGGGCGGCCAGGCCAAGGAGAACCTCCAGGTCGTCGACGTGGCCCAGCTGCTGCTCGACTCCGTCAGGACGCCGGCCGATCCGGTGGACGACGGCGAGGAGACGAAGGAGCCCGAGCCGGAGCCCGCGCAGTAGCGTCCGCACCTGGGCAGTCGTTTCGTCGTAGGCCTATTACGGCCGTAAACCGACTGCCATGAACCGCTCAATGGCCGGTTCCGTAATCCACGGGACCGGCCATTGCGTGTTTCTCAACAAGTCATGGTCAAATGCGTTCACTTAATGCACCACACGAGCCAAACCACCGTCGCGGTATACCCATAGCGGTGCGCCCGTCCTAGCCTCCTAAACGCGCAGCGCAGGAACAGCCGCGACAGCAGCGCGCCAGCAGCCAGGAACGCGAGGAGGAGCAGCAGGTGTCGGACCGTGACGCCCCCGGTCGGACGGCCCCGGAAGGACCGGCCGGCCAAGACCGGCCCCCGGCCGGAGCGAGGCTCCGGTCGCCCGGCGCCGTGCGCCGCTCCTGCTCGTCCCCCCGCCTCCCGCACCACACCGGGGAGTGCCCGGCCGGGGCACACCGCGCCGGTGCGGATTCCATCCGTTCACCGACCCTCGCCGAGGAGGGCACCGGATGCTGACCCCCGAGCTTCTCTGCCGTCTCCGCTTCACCCTCAGAGACCTGCCCAGGCTGCGGATCGAGGTGGAGTCCTGCGCCGCCTGGGCGGGCCTGTGCGAGCCGCGAAGGGGTGAGTTCGTGGTCGCGGTCGACGCCGTGGCCACCAACGCCGTCGAGCACGCGGGCGGCGGCGGACAACTCCTGCTGCGGCACATCGGCGACGAGCTGGAGTGCCAGGTCGCCGACTCCGGCCCCGGCTTCACCGAGGACGTGATCCCCGAGCTCCTGCCGGGCCTGGACGGCGCCCCCACGGGCCGCGGCCTGTGGCTGGCCAAACTGGTCACCGACCGGCTGACGGTCGGTGACGCCGGGGGCCAGGGCTCCGTCGTCACCTTCGCGGTCCGCCTGCCCCGGGGCTGAGGCCTCACGCTACGGAAAACCGGCGCCGGGGGTGGCACTGGCTCCACCCCCGTACGGGGGCTGGCTCCACCGGGGGCCCCTAGGGGATGTCACAGGTCAGCAGCGATGTCCGGTCATCTCACTCGCCCATGGCACCGAGGTCCGCGCGACACGGTACGTTCGATTGCGTGGCTGGTTTCAGAAGCGGACGCGGCCGGGACTCCCGGGGCGCGCAGCAGCATGGGCATTCCCCTCAGCACCCGCAGGGTTCGCCGTACCCCCAGCAGGGCCGGGACCCGGGGCCCTGGCAGGGCGGTCGGGCGCCGGGAGGTGCCCCAGGACCGGGTCCGGGGCCGGGCCAGGGGCCTGGGCCTGGGCCGTACGGCCCTCGGGGCGGGCCGGATGAGCCCGAGTACTTCGGGGATCCACATCCCCCGCAGTACGGCGCGCCTCCGCACGGCCAGGGCCCGTACGGTCCTGGCGCGGGCGGTCACGACCCGTACGCCAACAACCCGGGCAGCACACAGTCGTTCAGCGTTCCGGACCCCTATGGCCCAGGCGGCCCGCAGGGCCCCGACCCGTACGGCGACGACGGGTACGGGGGCAACGCCCCGGCACCCCCCTCGGGCCCGCGGCTGCACTGGAAGGCGCTGCTGAGCGGGATCGTCCTGCACCCCAACGCCACGTTCTGGCAGATGCGGGACTACGCGGTGTGGGGCCCCGCGCTGATCGTCACCTTCCTCTACGGCCTGCTCGCGGTCTTCGGCCTCGACAAGGCCCGCGAGGACGTGATCAACACGACGATCGGGCAGGCCATCCCGTACGTGCTCACCACCGGCGTCGCCGTGGTGATCGCCGGGCTCATCCTGGGCGCGGTCACCCACACCCTGGCACGGCAGTTCGGCGGCAACGGCGCGTGGCAGCCCACGGTGGGGCTGGCCATGCTGATCATGTCCCTCACGGACGCGCCGAGGCTGCTGTTCGCGCTCTTCCTGGGCGGCAACGCCGGTCTGGTGCAGATCCTCGGGTGGGCGACGTGGGTGCTGTCCGGGGTGCTGTTCACCTCGATGGTCAGCCGCTCCCACGAGCTGCCGTGGCCCCGCGCGCTGGGGGCCTCCGCGATTCAGCTGCTGGCCCTGCTGTTCCTGATCAAGCTCGGCACGCTCTGAGCGGGGGGCTCTGCCGAGCCGGGGCGTCCGAGCGGTTTTCCGCGCGTCCCCTGTGTGACAGCCGGCCGCTTCCGGTTCAGCCCGGAAGCGGCCGGCTCTCTGTCACCAGGGTTCGCGCCTCCTCCTGAGCGGCCTCGCTGAAGTCCATGCGGTTCGGTCGTGCCCCGAAGGGGCGCGGGGAACTGCGCGACCAGCCACGACGCAGTCGCAGACGGCGTACCGGACTTCCAGCGGAACGCTCAGCTGAAGCGCTGTGCGGCCGATCCGTCACACGTCGCGAGGCGGGCCTGGGCCTCGGCCCCGGGGAGGCTCACACACAGGTTCCCGGAGGCGGCCTTCAGCGTGGCGCCGTCCTTCACGAACTGCTGGGCCGCGGCCCCCGAGCAGTTGCCGAGCGCCAGCGCCGCGCCCTCCTTCACTCCGCCCTCGCTCTCCACACAGCGGTCGTGGGTCTGCCCGGCGTACAGGGCGCGGCCCGCGGAGTCGTACCACCACAGCTGGTTGCGCTGGGAGCCGCACGCCCACCCGCGCACATCGGTGCCCACCGCGCTGTGCGCGCTGTCGGCGTCCAGGCAGGTACCCGTCGCCGCGTTCCGCAACGGCTTGAAGGAGTCGTCCCACGCCTGCTGGTACAGCTTCGGCGAGCCCTTGCCGTCCGGGTCAGCGCAGGAGGCTTCGCGTACGCCGTTCTGCCCGGCCTTGTACATCTCGGTGAAGCAGGAGGCGAAGGCGCCATGCCCTCGCTCGTTCGGGTGGAAGGACTGGCGTACGGAGTTGGCGTCGGGCGGGAAGGGATTGGCGATGTCCACGTACAGCCCGCGCGCCCAGGGGTTCTCCATGCAGACCTCGTGGCCGTGGAAGAGCCGGGAGGCGTCCAGGTAGCTGGCGCCGGAGCCCTGGGCGGCCTTGCGCACGCCCTTCTCGAAGGCGGGCACGGCGGTGTTGCGGCCCCAGGCGGCGTCGCTGGTGTGACCGACGCAGCCGCCGACGAGCTTGCCGGGGAACTTGGGGTTGTCCTTGATGTCGGGGCCGATGGGGCTGGGGTAGCCCATGACGACGAGTTGGTAGTCGCCGTCGGCGTAGCCCGCGTCGCGCATCACGGACTTCAGGTCGCTCACGGTCCGTTCGACCTTGGGCACGAGCCCGTCGATCCTGGCCTGCCATCCGGGGTCGTACTTCGGCTCGCAGGGCCCCTGAAGCGTGAGATAGCGGATGACGCAGTCCGTCATGACGGGCCCGAACTGGAGGTCGTCGTTGGCGCCGACGACCAGCATGATCTGCTTCAGCCGGGTGTTGCGCGCCTTGATGGCCAGACTGTCGCTCTGCACCAGTTCATCGGCGTACTGCTTGGTGCCGCCGACGCGGATGTTCTCCGTACTGGCCCCGGAGCAGGCGACGTTGTACGTCACGTCCGCCTGGATACCCGTGCGGTGCACGGCGGAGTCGGGCGACCTGTGGCACCAGTTGTCGGGTCCGTTGGTGCCCGGCTCGTACGTGCCGACGCCCTCGCCCGAGATCTCGCTGTCCCCGAGCGAGATGAGGCTGCTCTTGCGCTGTTCCACGGGCCGTTCACCGGGGCTGCCGTAGAGCTTCTGCGCCTCCTCGGCTCTGATCTTCTCCAGCTCCGGCGGCAGCGGCGTGCCCGCACGCACGCTCTGCCGGGCCTCGGCCTCGGCTCCCGGGGACGGCGGCGCCGACGCCGCGGTCGCCGCGCCCGCTCCCCCGAGGGCCATCACCAGCGCCGCCACTACCGCTGTCACGGGTCTCGCACGAGCCATGAGGTGGTCTCCCTTATCGCCGGCAACTGTTGTTACCAGCGGTACTTACCCGCAAGTACCGAAAAGGGGAACCACCCGTGCACGTCTCTTTACTCTCCGCAGCAGGCGCCGCGGCGAGTTCCGGCCGCGTGCGTCACGGTGTGGGCCCTGGTCCCTTGGTGGGCCGCAGTAGAGTGGAGATATAGGGGTGTAAGGGGGAAATCCTTACATAGGCACCATCAACGCTGTGAGCACTGTGAGCCCCGTGAGCCCCGTGGACTACGAGCTTGCGGGCTTGCGGGCTTGCGGTCTCGGTAATGGCGGGACCAGCGATCCGGTGCCGGCTCTTCGCGGACGGACGGCAGACGATGACGAATTCCCCTGACAGCACTCCCCGCACCGCACCCCCGGCACCGCCCGAGACGGCTGAGACGATAGGGCCGGCCGAGGCGACAGACCCGGTCGAGGTGACAGACCCGGTCGAGGTGACAGACCCGGTCGGCCCGGCTGAGATGAGGCGGGGGCATGTGGTGCTGGTGCCCGACCCGGAGCGGAGCCGCGAGGGCATTCTCGACGGCGCCTGGTGGCCGAGCTCCCGAGACGTGGGCGCCGAACTCCCCGGCCTGGTCGCGGCGCTGACGGAACTGCTGGGCCCCATCACGCGGGTAGGCGTGGACACGGAAGCGTGGGACGGGGTACAGAAGCCGCTGTTCGTCCGCGGACAGCTCATCCACATCGACTGGTTCCCGCTCGGTGACGACACCGTGATCGTCACGCGCGGCGAACACGACCACTTCTCGCTCCTCGCGATCCCGCCGGAGGCGACGTACGAGGAGGCGCAGGCGGCGTTCCACAGGGCGGTGCACCCGGACAACCAGAGGTCCGGCACACAGATCCTGGCGACCGGCGGACTCACGCGCGGCGCCTGAAGAGCGCGGCGCCTGATGAGGCGGCGCCGCAGGGGTCAGGCGTCGAGAACCTGCCCCTCGCGCTGCACCACGGGCGGCTCGACAGACCACGGGAAGTTGATCCACTGGTCCGTGCGCTTCCAGACGTAGTCGCACTTGACCAGCGAGTGCGACTTCTCGTAGATGACCGCGCTGCGCGCCTCGGCGACGTGCTCGGCGCAGAAGTCCTGCACGAGCTTGAGGGTCTTGCCGGTGTCGGCCACGTCGTCGGCGATGAGTACCTTCTTGCGGCTCAGGTCAACGAGGTTGGGCACCGGCGGCAGCATGACCGGCATGTCGAGGGTTTCCCCCACACCGGTATAAAACTCCACGTTCATGACATGCAGGTTCTTGACGTCCAGGGCGTAGCCGAGGCCGCCTGCGACGAAGAGGCCGCCCCGCGCGATCGACAAGATGATGTCCGGCTCGAACCCGTCGTCGGCCACGGACTGCGCCAGCTCGCGGGTGGCCTGCCCGAACAGGGAGTACGTCAGATTCTCGCGCTCGTCACTCATCTGGTGCTGCCCCTGGCCTCTCATATGTCGACGCGGTCATACGTGGGTGCGGTGCGGTCATGCATGGGCGCGGTGCGGTCACGCATAGGCGCGGGTGCGGTCATGCACGGGTGCGGTGCGGTCATACGTGGGTGCGGTGGAAGTTGAGGTACGAGCGCGACGGCGTCGGCCCGCGCTGCCCCTGGTAGCGGGAGCCGTAGCGTTCCGAGCCGTACGGGAACTCGGACGGCGAGGTCAGCCGGAACATGCACAGCTGGCCGATCTTCATCCCCGGCCACAGCTTCATGGGGAGCGTCGCGACGTTGGACAGCTCCAGCGTCACATGGCCGGAAAAGCCCGGGTCGATGAACCCGGCCGTCGAGTGCGTCAGCAGCCCCAGCCGCCCCAGCGAACTCTTGCCCTCCAGCCGCGAGGCCACATCCTCCGGCAGCGTGATCACCTCGTACGTCGAGGCCAGCACGAACTCCCCGGGGTGCAGGATGAACGGCTCGTCGCCCTCCGCCTCGATCAGCCGCGTCAGATCAGCCTGCTCGGCGGCCGGATCGATGTGCGGGTAACGGTGGTTCTCGAACACCCGGAAAAAACGGTCCAGGCGGACGTCGATGCTGGAGGGCTGCACCATCGCCGGATCGTAGGGGTCGATCCGCACCCGGCCTGCGGCGATCTCGGCCCGGATGTCCTTGTCTGAGAGAAGCACGGGCTGAGACTACGCGCACGAAGCGGGGCCGGCCCAATCGGACCGGCCCCGCTGGGCGGATCTGTACTGCCTTCCCTGACTTCTCCCCGGCTTCTGCTCTGCCGTCAGCTCTTCTCTGCCGTCAGCAGCTCCGCTCTACGGTCGGCTCCGATCCGATGTCGGCTCCGCCCTGCGGTCGGCCTCTGCCGTCAGCTCTCCTGCCGGGCGACAGGGACGGCCTGCCGCAGACGTCCGCAACGGGGGCAGCGCAGCAGCCGCCCAGGTCCGATCCGGGAGGCCCCGAGATTCTGCATCGGGAACTTCGAGGTGCTGAAAACGTGCCCTTCGGCACACTGGACGACGGTGGATTCCATCGCTTCCCTCTCCCCTGCTCACGTGGGTGCGTGGACGACAAAAGCCACGTTAGGGGATGAGTCCGACGCCCGACCGACCGGCACTCCGCGTCCCACCGTACGCCCCTCAACTCCCGCACGCCGACGCACGATGGGGCCTGCGCCGGCCCCCGGAAACTCCACCGAGTCCTCCCGAAAGCCCCCGAACAGCGAAGAGACCCCAAGCCGTATGTGCCTGGGGTCAGCCATGGGGTAGAGTGTCCGCGACGGGCCACCTTCATGTGGCTCCTCGCGGGCGTAGTTTAATGGTAGAACATGAGCTTCCCAAGCTCAGAGCGCGAGTTCGATTCTCGTCGCCCGCTCCGCAGTTAAGGCCCAGGTCAGAGACCTGGGCCTTCCTCGTTGTCGGCCCCCTTCAAGCCCTCCGTGCCCTCCGCGTGCCCGAACAGCCCTCTGACCTGCTGGGGAACGCCCGGACCGATCATCTCGGTTTGGGCGCTCCGCTGTTTTGAGTTTTCCGCCGGCACCGAGTCCGGGCAGATTCTCGTGAACAAATTCCGGCCCGGCGGCATCTCACCTGTAGCAGCGAGGCGACGGATCCGGTCGGCAGCGCTCTCATCGGCTATCACCCATCGCTGTCCTGGATGACCTGGATCTCCGTATCCGCCCCCCCCCATATGAGGAAGTGGCACATGAGTTTCGTAAGACGCCCGGTCGAAAGTGACGGGCCCCGCGCCCGCAAGGCCCCCGCCGCCCGCCTCGCGGCGTCCGCCGCCCTGGCGCTGGCGACCGTCGGCGGGGTGACCACCGCGCTGTTCGCCCAGCCCGAGGCGGCGAACGCCGCAGCGGAACAGCAGCAGCGGGCCACGCAGAAGGCGGACGCGGAGGAGGACTTCAACGGAGACGGCTACGCGGACCTGGTGAGCGGTGCTCCCGGTGGAACCATCAGTGGCAAGGCCAAGGCCGGGTACGTCGCAGTGACGTACGGGTCCGCCAAGGGGCTCGACACCGGCAGCAGGAAGCTGGTGAGCCGTTCGACGAGCGGCGTGCCCGGTTCGGCCACCGCGAAGCAGCAGTTCGGTGAGTCCTTCAGCAAGGGGGACCTGGACGGCGACGGCTACGCCGATGTGGTCATCGGCTCCGCGGACCCCGCGTCCGGCAGCGTCATCCTGTGGGGTTCGGCCAAGGGACTCACGGGCGGCACGGCCATACCCGGCTACGGAACCACACCCCAGATCGGTGACTTCGACGGCGACAAGAAGGCCGACCTCGCCCTGCTGGGGGACCCGGGATCCACCGGGGACGACCAGGTCAAGCAGCCCGCTGCCCTCTGGAAGGGGCCCCTCACCCGGTCCGGGACCCCGGCCAAGAAGCTCGACTTCCTGGACAAGTCCGAGTGGGACGAGCTCAACAGCGCCACCTCCGTCACCGGTCCCTCCACGATCCGCGGCGTGGCCGACGTCAATGGCGACGGCCGGCAGGACCTCACCTTCCGGCGCTACGCAGGAGACGGCGTCTACAGCAGTGACGCCCTTCTCGGCAGCCCCTCCGGCTTCAAGGTCTCCCGGGGGCCGGACGCCGGCAATGGGGACATGGACGCCGGTGACGTGGACGGAGACGGCTACGACGATCTCGTCGTGAGCGGCGGCAGTGACCTCTTCGACGAGGTGACGGTCGTCTTCGGCACGAAGGACGGTCTGTCCTCCAGCCGCAAGCAGAAGTTCGACCAGAGCATCGAGGGCTTCCCCGGTGAGCCGCCCTCGGACGGCGAGATGCTCGGCTCCTGCGTGTCGGTCGCGGACGTGACCGGCGACGGCCGTGCCGAGGTCGCGCTCGGCATCCGCTGGAAGGACAGCGGGGACAAGACCGACGCCGGCGCCGTCGCTCTGCTGCACGGCTCCGAATCGGGCGTCACCGGCACCGGCAGCCAACTGCTGGACCAGGACTCCGCGGGCGTCCCCGGAGTCGCCGAGGAGAACGACGAGTTCGGCGCGGGCTGCGCCCTCCTCGACGTCGACGGTGACGGGCACCGCGACCTCAATGTGTCCTCGACGCAGGAGAACGACTCCTCCGGAGCGGTGTGGTCGCTGCGCGGTACCGCCACCGGCATCACCACGGAGAACGCCACCTCCTTCGGGCCGAGCGACATCGGCGCTCCCGTGACGGACGCACAGCTCGGAAGCACGCTCCGCTGAATCTGCACGGCCGGACGGTTCCCCGTCCGGCCGTGACGCGGTCTGCCTGTCGGGCGCGGGGGATCAGACGCACACCAGCTTCGGCGCGGGCGTGCGCAATCTGGTCAGCCACGGGTGCCATAACCCCTGGAGCAGGAGCTGGGTGGTCGCCTCCCGATACTCCTCACATGCCGCCATGAGGTCGTCGAGAGAGTTGCCCAGGACCCCGCCGACCCGCAGGTCGACGAGCCGGATCACCTCGCACTGCAAGGCACGCACTTCACCACCTCCGGCGAAGTCCAGGACTCTGCGCGGTATACCGTCGGAAAGCGACGCCACCACAAGACCTGAGAGGGCGTCTCGCAGCCTGGGCTCCGCATCGCCGCCGTCCTCCACCACGGCCAAGAGCCCGAGCTCCCGTGTGACCAGCAACCGCCTCCCCACCATGTACCCGGCAGGGCGCCCGGTGTGGCGCGGCACGATTCACACACCCCGGCACGGACCACCCATACGTGCTGAAACTGATCCATGACAGCGGCACGAAGCTGGCGGGCGCCTCGGCAAGTGCCAGGCACGCTGCTGCAACCGGGCCCACGTCGGTGTTGCGGCACGACGTATCGCAAGCTCGTTGGTGGTCACCGGCCGATCCCCCTTGCGTCCCCGCCCGGCAGCTCATAGCAAGACGTCCTCCAGCCGATGCTGCTGGCGAACAAGTCGCCGTCGCTCATCTGCAACTGGAGCAGGCGAAGGCAGCCCACCGGGAGCAGAACGAGCCCTACGTCATCGTGGACATCCAGCCCCGGGACCCAGCCTCGGGTGTCCTCGTCGTAGTCGTCGAGAACATCGGGCCTACCGTCGCACGCGACGTACGAATCGCTGCCGATCCTCCACTGGTATCCGGCTGGGGCGATGATCTGACCCAGATGCTGCAACGTGCCATGTCCCGCACGATTCCCATGTTGCCGCCTGGTCGCCGACTGGAATACCTGCTCGACAACCACGCCCGGTTCGAGAGCGATCTGCCTACGGCCTACAACTTCACCGTCCTTTCCGAAGGGCCGTACGGACGGGTGGAGGACCTGGAGTACACGGTGGATTTCAGTACGTGGGCCGAGGCATTGAGAGGCCGGCAACCTACGAAGCACTTGGAGGACAAACTGGGCAAGATTCACTCTGAGCTGAAGAAACTGGCCGACCAGCACAAGATGGCCAACGCGCCGAGAATCCGTGATGAGCAGGAACGTAAAGTGCAGGCCCTGCGGGAACTGCGAGAGCAGCGCAGCAGATCAGATGGCTCCGACGCCGACTAGCAGTTGCCGATGCCTCCGGACCGAGGTTGAAGGGTCTCCTGGTGAAAGCCGCTCGGCTACGGAGGACGCGCCCGGCCGGGTCGCCCGCACGCACGCTCATCGGGCTCTTCATGGCGCAGCGGGGTACGACAGAAACCTCCCATGATAATCGATACCGGTCCGCAGGCGGGGTGCGACTGCGGCTTGCACGCGCAATGTGAGCCCGTGTACGCCCGAGGGAGCCTGTCGACTGGCCGCCTGGCCATGCCGCCATAACGCCCCAGCACGTCTATGGCCCGCTGTGCCCCATCCGTGCCCTTCAGCGCAGAGTTCGGCGGTCAACCACGGTCCAACCGAGCCCCTCGCCAGGACCGCCACCGGGCGCATTCCCGCAGGTCGGCTGTCCGATGCGCTTCAAAGCGCCGCTGATTCCCAAGCTCAGAGCGCGAGTTCGATTCTCGTCGCCCGCTCAGAGGTGAACCCCCAGGTCAGCGGCCTGGGGGTTGTTTGTTGTCTGGGCCAGTTCAGGCGTCCCGTGCCAGATCCGCGCCAGAAGACCCGTTGCCGTCTTCGCGCGCGGTGTTTCTGCGCTCGGTACGTACGAGCGCATCCGGTCCGGCGGCATCTAGGCCGAATGGTTCACCAGACGTCAGGGGTCGGTATCGCCTGAGTGAAGTCGCCGACGCGCAGCGCGTGGGTGGGAATCGACCAGTGCATCCAGCCGCCGTCGCCGTCGATGTGCCACTCGTGCTTGTCGGAGAGCTGGAGCAGGTGATGGTGGCCCTCCAAGTCCTCACCGTCGGGCAGCACGGGTCCGCCTCCCGTGGGGTAAACCGGCCGACCGAAGGCCATGTCCTCACTGAGCAGGCTGCCCGGGACCCAAAACTCAGTCAGCATCTCGTGCTTGAACACCTCCACATCGTCGTAGTCGGGCCCGAATTCGGGATCGATGGCGTCCCATGCGCTGTCGAAGAGGTCGGGAAAGACGAAGCCGGGCATGGCTGCCCAGGCAACGGGCGCGAAGACGCCGGCTGTGGCGGGTGGCTCGGTCTCGACGGCGAGGCCGGAACGGGCCGCCACGACCTGCCCCAACTCCGGGGCGCAATGGCCGGCGCGGCGCGTCACGTCCCAGGCGGCAGGGTCGGCCTGATCCGATTCGATGTCGAGGTGGAAGAAGTTGAGCAGGCCGGTGCCGGGCGGGAGGATGCCGTCAAGCCAAGGGGGCAGCGCGTCGGTGTCGAGGACGGCGAGCAGACTCAGCGGGAGGCCCTCACACCTCGGCCAGGGCACACCGGGCTCCAGCATGGCGTTGCCGCCAAAGCGGCTGTGACCGGCGGCCTGGCCCGATGCGGCGGGCACGAGTTCGAAACCCGGCCGGACCAGGCCCGCAACTCGCTCGGCTAGATCCGCGCGCAGGCGCTCCGCGCAAAAGTCGCGCAGCTCGGCCAGGGAAGTCTCGGGGTCCATACCTGGCAGTCAAGCATCCGCCTCCGACAGGGACCGCTCCGGCAGGTCAAGCACGGGCCCCCGGGGGGGGGCACAGAACAGCACTCACCACCCTGCGGTGAGCCGTTGGTACCGAGTGCCGATGCGACGTGTGGAAGCGGTCGCTCACCGGCGCGAGGTGCGTGACGGGCGCCTGCACGACGCCCTGCATGCAGCAGCCACGGCGCGCGGCCTCATCTGACGACGCGCACCCTCGAATGAAGGTGGCGCCGTCTCCACGCATGTGGCTTGGATGTACGGGCAGCACGGGCACTTGCGATCGGCACCATGTCGAACCTGATCTCCCCGCCCGGTGGCGACAGCTGGTCCAGCGTCTCGTCGATGAGCGTGCGGACGGCGACCTCCTCGTCGCGGCCGACCACCGCCCGTTGCTGTGAGCGGCCGACCACCGCCCGTTTTTGTGACCGGAAAGGTTAGCCGGGGTCGGGAGCGGTGAGGGACCGGGCGAGTGGTTCGAGGGCTCGGGCAGCCCGTGCGCTGAGCGTGAGAGGATCGCGCCCGTGACCATCAACCTGCATGACGTCGACGGCGAACACTCGCTGACGTGGGGTACCGGTGGCCTGGCTGCCGATGCCGCAGTAGCTGCCGCCGGGCACGAGCCGAACGGGTACTTCTGGGAAGGTCTCGTGCAGTTCGCCTGGCCGGACATTGCCGAGCGCCTCGATTTCGACAGCGAGGCTGGCATGTTCTGCGCGGTCGGGAGTTCGAGCGACCTCATGGAACTCAAGGCGGCCGTTGAACCCGTCATCACGAGCCCCGAGGCAGTCCGCGACATCATTGCCCGTGCGGAGACTTCGGGCTTCGAGTTCGACGACTAGCGCTGTGACCGGGAAGAGTTTCCGGGTTGGGTGTCAGGACCGCCCGTAAGACGCCTGAGCCACCTCACGTGAAGGGGCCCCGGACCAGTCGCGGTTCGGGGCCCATTTCACCATCTATACTCATTCCTCTCGCAGATAGATATTCGCGGTCGAGCCCTTGCCCGAGGAGTGAAACTCCTTCTTTTTCCCGTTCCCGCATGCCTTCGACGAGAAGTCAGTGGAACCAATGTTGCCGGAAACTATGGCGCACTGCCCGTCGCGATCGGTGTCCTCTACCCAACCGTCGACGTAGATCTTCCCGTTGGAGCACCACAGCGAGGCCGCGACTCGCCCCCCTGATGTCTGGATGTCGTAGTCGTCGCCGCACACGCCCTGAAGGCTGCTGCTCCTTGTCACGTCGGCCGTGCTCGCGGTCGTGCCGGCCGCGCTCGCGGTCGTAGCCCCCAGCGTGGCAATGGAAACGACCGCCAGTGCGACCGCAGCAAATCGCTTCATTTCTCCCCCTCTTGAAAATGACAACTCTCGCTGTTGTTGCGGGTCGGCCTCAGACCCCGCCGCCGGAGGAGCTTTGGTTCTCGTCCGGTCCGAATCCTCCGTTGCCGGGGCCGCCTTGGTCATCGCCCGCCATTGCGGCGCCGGTGGCCAGTCCCGCCCCCCCCTGTCCCATTCCTTGATGTTGCCTACCCTTCTGGCGAGCCGCGAGGTGTTTCGGTCCCAGGCGAAACGCCCTTCTCCTCGCCTGCATCGCAAACGAAGTTCGTCGACAGCCCCGCCTTCTCTCGCGCCTTCCGCCACTTCCGGCCGAAGGACGACCGGCGAAAGAGGGCCCGACCGGCGGAAGGGCGCCCGACCCGGGGGAAGGGCGCCTCTTCCTCCCCCACGGACAGCAACCCGTCGGATTCTTCTCGGCGAAGAGCCCCAAGTACGGCACAGCCGAGTGCATGGCAGCCGACCAGCCCCCTGCTCGGCCGGGCACCCCCGTGCCGACCCGGAGCCCGTGCCGGCCAGGCCCCTGCCGACCCAGAGCCCATGCCGGCCAGCCGTGGCGCAGGCGGGCCGGAGTCCGTGGGAGGTGCCGTCTCGGAGTACGGCGAAGAGCCGTGCGGACAGTTGGGCCGATGTTCCGGATGTCCGTGGGACGTTGTTCCGGGCGACCCCCCGCCCCCCACCGGACCGTGTCCGGTGGCCCCCGTCACCACCTGCCGACCCGGGCCGGAAGCGGCCGGCAAGGCCGGTCGCCCCTGCTCGACCTGTCTTCGCGGCGGCCTCGTAGGGTCTCGGCATGGCGAGTGAATTCAGCGACGCGTTCCTCCTGGAAGCCGAACGGCATGCCGCTTGGGGCGCAGTGCAACTTGAGGCCCTGACCGCGTTCTTGCCGGAAGGGCCTTGGGCCGCCGACCTGCCGTCGTGCCGGTACCAGCAAGGGGAGCTGGAGCTGCACGTGGCCGTGCTGGGGACGTACGACATGGACGAGCGGTCCTGGATGTGGGGTTGGGCGAACCCGGGGATGCGGGGCACCGAGGTGGTCGCCCTGACCGCCGCGATCCGGCGGTACGGGCAGGCGCACGGCATCGCGGAACTGACCGAGGAGGTCCTGGATCTCTCCGGCTTCGAAGATCCCCGACGCGCGGCGGAGATGGTCGCGTTCGCCGGGATGGGGGTGACCGAGGCCCCCGGGTACATCGGTGCTCCGGCGGGGCCCACCACGCAGGTGTACTTCCTGCCCGACGACGCGCGGATTCCACGCGTCGACCTGGATCCGGTCACGCTGCCGCGGACGCTGCTCACCGGTGCGGGACTGATCGGGCACTCGGCCCGGCAGGTCGTCGGCGGGTACTTCGACCACCATGGTGTGCCGCAGCGCGTCGAGGGCGACCGGATCGTCGCCGACCTGCCCGGCGGTAACAGGGCCGAGGTCGACTTCGATGCGTACGGGCGGATCGGCGGTGTCGGGGTCAAGGTCGTGCCCTGAGTGGGGTGTGGCCTGTGCCGAGTGGGGTGTGGTGCGGGGTGTGTCCTGAGTGCGGTGCGGGGTGCCCTGAGTGCGGTGCGGGTGCGCCGCTGGGGATCAGACGTCGGGCAGGGTGCTATCGGCGGGCGCCGGGGGTCGTCACCGCGCGGTCGTCGGGGGTGAGTTGCCGGGCCTCGTGCCCAGCCACTGGGCGGGACGGTGGCGGCGTACGACTCTCGGCGGGGAGCGGACCCGCCCAGGTGGAGGGCCAGTTGTCAGCGTCGTATCGCACACGCAGACGTTGACGTGCGCCTCAGCCTGCGACGCGGGGGTTCCGTGCCGCTCATGCAGAACGTCATGGCATGCCCACGCAACCGTCTCTGGTGCGGGTTCCGGTTCCGGTTCCGGTGCGGGAGCCGGCCCCGGCAGCACCGCGCCGGGCGGTGTTGACGGGGCCGGGTGAGTGGGGGCCTCGGGCGGGGTGAGGTGGGGTCAGGCTTCGGCGTGGGTGGGCGTGGGGGCCGGGGCGGCGGGGTCGGTGAGGGGCTGGTGGGGGTGCGGGACCGGGGTCGGGGCGGGCTTGGGGGCCGAGCGGTGCGTGGCCAGCAGGACCAGCGCGAGCAGGGTCTGGACGGTGAGGATGGCGGCCTGCACCAGGGGCTCCTCGACGCCGAGCAGCGTCATGGTCGTGTTGGCGGCGAAGTGCACGGCCATGGCGGCGAAGACACCGGCGCGTTCATAGGCGTAACCGGTCAGCAGTGCCATCGGGATGGTGCTCAGCGCGAAGAGCAGGCCGCTCAGGCTGTCGAGGCCCAGCTTCTCCTGGACGGTCCCATTGATGAAGAACAGCGGCAGGTGCCACACCGCCCAGATGACTCCGAGCAGCAGGCCGACCTGAAAGCGGCCCAGCGAAGCGCGCATACGCGGGTACGCGGTACCGCGCCAGCCGGCCTCCTCGGACAACGGACCCGCGACCAGCATGCTGACGAAGAACGGCGCGGGGCCACCGGCGGTCTTGAACAGCTCCTCTGCCTCCGACAGGTTCACCTCGGGGCCACCCAGCAGGTGCGCCAGCAGCGCGGCCCCCACGACGCTCGCGGATGCCAGCACCAGCAGCAGCGGCGCCCAGAACAGCACCTTCGGGCGGGTCCGGACGGCGTGCTCCGGGCGGGGGTCGCGGCGGCGGGCCCGGCGCATCCGGAGCACGAGCGCACCGATCAACGGGCCGAAGGCGCCGAACAGATAGGGGAGGACGACGGGGGGCTTCATCGCCGATCCGCCGAGCGCGATCGCCAGGCCCCAGGACGCCCAGCTCGTGATGAAGGTGACGGCCAGGAAGAGGACGATGCCGTTTCGCCGGCGAGCGGGAGTTGCCGTACTCATTTCATGCTTCCTTTACGGGTTTCGCGGGAAGGAATGCGCGTTTTCTTTCGCGGGTAGCTGACAGGTGCATGCCAAGACCCGGCTTATGGCCACGCGGCCCGGCGGGGACGCGAAGAGGTACGGGCGTCACCGCGCCGGGAGGGCGAAGCGCCGAGGCGGGCCGGTCGTCGGCAGTAGGGGCAGGGGGCAGGCGGTAAGCAGTAAGCGGTAGGCCGTCGGGGCCTACTGAGCCGCCTCGGAACCTCCAGAGGGAGCGGTGCGCTTCACGGCGCTGGTCTCCTTCGGTGTTTCGTGGAGTTGGCGGCCGAGCCAGTCGGCGACCTGGGCCAGCAGGTCGGGGTCGACCGGGCCGCGCAGCAGCCGGCGGTAGGAGCCCACCGAGGGCCGCCCTGTGTCGCGGCGCAGCAGGTGGGTGAGGTCGGGAATCCGGTGGACCTCGGCCTCGCCGGGCACCAGACGGCTGATCTCGTCCAGGTCGGCGGGGTCGACCTGGAGGTCCTTGTCCCCGGTGACGGCCAGCACGGGTACCCGGACGGCCGCCAGGTCGGTGCGGGAGTCGTGGCGGAGCATCTCCCGCATCCACCGGGCGTTCACCGGTATTCGGGCGACGCGCGCCACGTCCGTGGTCGTGGTCTTGACGCGGGCGAGCTGCCGCTCGGCCAGGGCGCGCAGGACCGGCAGCAGCAGCCGGACGGGGGCGGGGAGAGTGCGGGAGACCGACCGGCCCTGCCAGCGGAAGGCGTCCTCGCCGACGCGGGCGAACCCGGCCAGCAGCACGAGCGCCTTGACGTCAGGCCGCGCGCCGAGGGACATGGCGTGGACGGCGCCCTCGCTGTGGCCGACGACGCCGACGGCGTCCGGCCGGATGTCCGGGTGGGCGGCCAGGGCGCGGACCGCGGCGGAGGCGTCGCGGCGGTTGTCGGTGAATCCGGCCGTCCGCCAGTCGCCGGGGGTGTCGCCGGCGCCGCGCCGGTCGTACCGCAGTACGGCGATGCCTTCCGCCGCCATGGCCGCGGCCAGCGGTGCCCCCAGGTCCATGCGGAGCTTGGCGCTGTTGCCGTCGCGATCCATCGGGCCGGACCCGTGCAACAGCAGGACCGCCGGATGCGGACCGGGCCCCTCGGGCAGGGTCAGCGTTCCCGCCAGGGGCACCGCGTCGTCCGCGATGACCGCCATCTCTATGTCCCGCACTCTTCGGCCTCTCCGTCGCTCATGTTCCGTCGCTCTGTCCGTCACTCATTGCTCTCAACTTCGAGAACGTTATCAAACATGAGACCATAGAGTCATGACGAACGCGAACTTGCTTCTGCATCCCGTCCGGATGCGCATCCTCCAGACGCTGGTCGGCTCCGAGCCGCTGACCACAGCACAGTTGCGCGACCGCCTCCCCGACATCGCACCGGCAACGATGTACCGGCACATCGCCACGCTCACCAAGGCGGAGGTGCTGGAGGTGGTGAGCGAGAAACGCGTGCGGGGCACGGTGGAGCGCAGCTACCAGGTGCGCCAGGAGAGGGCGTTGGTGGGCGAGGAGGCGCGGAAGACGATGACGCGCGAGGACCACCAGCAGGCGTTCACCACGTTCTCGGCCGCGGTGATGTCGGACTTCGACCGCTACCTCGCCGACGACGAGGCCGATCCCCCTGCGGACAACGTGGTCTACCGGCAGGGCGCGGTGTGGCTGACCGACGACGACTTCGCCTCGCTGGTCGATGAGATCGAGGCGGCGGTCGCCGCGCGCGCCGACAGCACTCCGGGGGAAGGCCGCACCCGCCACATCTTCAGCTACGTCGTCGTGCCGGACGCCGCCTCGGGAAAGGGGCCCGGAAGGGAGTCCGGGAAGGCCGGGAAGTCCGGGAAGGAGTCCGACTCGGACGACGGCGGGGACGGCAGCTCGGACGGCGACGAGGGCTGAAGCTGAACCGGCGCCCGAGCGTGCCGTTTCCTGCCGGACGGCCCCTCCCTCATCGCGGTCGACGTGGCTCCCTCATCGCGGTCGACGTGGCCGCGTCGGACAGGTCAAGAGGGCCGTGTGGCGCGGGCATCGGCGGTGCGCCACGTGCTCGGTGGCTCTCCCGTGCCGCGCTGGATCGAGGTGCGCTCGGAGGGGCACACCGGGCCGGCGCTGGTGTTCGTCCACTACTGGGGCGGCTCCGCCGCCACTTGGGACGGGGTCGTTGGACGGCTTCCGGCCGAACAGGCCACGGTCCGCTTCGATCAGCGCGGCTGGGGCACGTCGCGGGCACTGCCCGGCCCCTGCTCCTTGGCCCAGCTCGCCGACGACCTCACGTGCGTGGTCGAAGCCCTGGACCTCGGGCCGTTCGTGCTTGTCGGCCATTCGATGGGCGGAAAGGTGAGCCAGCTCGTCGCAGCGCGCCGGCCCGCGGGGCTGGCGGGCGTGATGCTGGTCGCACCCGCGCCGCCGCAGCCGCCCGCCGTGGTGACCCCCGAGTACCGGGAGGGGCTCTCGCACGCGTACGACTCGCCGGAGTCCGTCGGGCAGGCGCTCGACCATGCCCTGACCTCCATACCGCTGACGGAGTCGCTGCGGGCCGCTGTCGTACGCGACAGCCTCGCCGTCCGCCCCGAGGCCCGGCGGGAGTGGCCGCTGCGGGGGATAGCCACGGACATCACGGACGCCGCCCGGGCGATCGAGGTCCCGGTGACGGTCCTGGCCGGGGAGAACGACGCGGTGGAGCCGCCGCACGTGCTCCGAGAACACCTGTTGCCGCACATCCCGCACGCCCGGCTGAGCACGGTCCCCGGCGTCGGCCACCTCCTGCCCCTGGAGGCACCCGACGCGCTCGCGGCGGAGCTGCGCAGAGTCACGGCCCGCCTCGGCAGCTGACTGCTCGCACCTACGCTTCCGACACCTGATGCCCGGCCCTTGAGCCAAGCGCGAGGGGGCGCGGCGGCTCACCTCGCGCGCGCACGGTTGACGGCGCCACGGTGGACGCGCGGGACGCGCCCGCCCGGCGCCGTCAGCCCGCGGGCTGCTCGGGCGGGCCCGCCCTCCACTCGCGGCCGATCGAGCGGAGGAGCGCCGGGTATACGCCCACGTACCGGAAGGGCTTGATGGCCGCCCCGGGCAGCGCGGCGGCCGGTGGTCCGAGCCTCCGCAGGTGTGCACAGGAGAGGGCGGCACTCAGAATGTTCGGGACGTGGTCGGGGGGCGCCCCTCCGGTCTGTGAAGGGGAACGGGAAAGGGCACTGACATGGTGATCAGAGGGCTGCGTCCGGAGAGGGCGGCCCGGCTCGAGACGCTCGTGGAGGAGTGCCGTCCGCTGCTCGCGAGTGCCGGTGGGATGGCTCTCGTCCAGCGGCTGCTGAGCGAGCGCCGCGTCGAGGTGCTCGACGCGGTCGTGATCACGCGCGAGTTGCTGGGGGCCGGACCCACGGCGCTTGGGGAGGCGAAGACGATCGTCTTGACGAGTCCGGGCAGAGGCCGCGAACTGCGGGTGCACGAGCGGTTCCTGGATGACCTGGAGCAAAGCGGCGGCCTCGACCGGTGATGAGCGGTCCCATCCCGGTCGTCCGGCGATGGCCGCGCGGAGCCGGGGATCGGTGAGGGTCCTGCTCCAGCCGCCGAAGGACTCATCGGAGGCGATGGACGACGCTTTGCCCAAGCCGTCGCTGCCGTCACTGCTCCGCCGTCGCTGCTCCGCCGTCGGCTGTGGAGGGCATCGGCTGTGGAGGGCTTCGGATGTGCCCTCAGAGGTCAGCGCAGCACGCGGGGTCGGCAGGCTGGCTTGGTGTGCTGGTGAACACGGCGATGCCGTTGCCGAAGCAGACGACGATGTCTCCCCCCGCGTCCACGGCTACGGCTGTAGGGGGAGCCGTCGGGCTCGCCGCTACTCTTCCGTCGCCCCGGCCAGGAAAGCGCGGGCCGCGTGCTCGGCGGATGGGCCGTCGGCCCATACCCACCAGCGTTCCTCCTCCGGTTCCTCGAAGACCTTGGCGAAGGTGAAGGAGACATGGACGCGGAACCCGTCTCCCTCCCACCACCACTCGGTGTGGCCGGACGCCGCGTGCAGCGGGGCAAGTCCCTGGCGCTGGGCGGCCGTTCGGACCGCGCGGGCCGTGAGGGGGGTGTGGGATCCCGGGGGCCGCACCGGTGTCCAGTCGGCGCACTCGTGGTACAGCGCGTCCCGTTCGATGACCGCGTCGCCCGAGCGGAAGACCGGCACCACCTGCCCGACGTGGGGACCCGGGAAGCAGTACGCGACGGTGCCGTCTCCGAGCATCCACACCGCCCACGGGTACGCCACGCCGTGCTCGATGAACCAGGCGATCGGCTCACCGTCCCCCGCCTCGTATTCCGGCCAGGGCGCGAACTCGATCACTTCGCGGAAGCCCCACGCCGCGCTGTGGTAGCGCAGACCTCCGTAGCGGGCCTGCGCGCCGCGCAGCCGGGTCAAGGCGGTGTCGTCGGTGATGTCGAACAACGCGCGCAACTGGCCGCGCAGTTCGTCGTCGGACGGGCCGGCGGTCGCGTCGAAGGGCGCCATGGAGGCATGCGCCCCGAGGAACCGCCGGGCTCTGGCCGACAGGCCCTGGGGGTCGGCCAGCACATGCTTCACCGGCCGTCGTCCGGAGCTTCCTCGGGTGACGGGGAGGGCTTGTTGCGGCGCCGGGAGAACATGGTGGTGCCCGCGACCACCGCGCCGACCGCCACCACCTTCGCCCACTGGTAGTAGCTGGTCCACGAACCTTGGGGGAGGCCGGGGACACCCAGGAGCAGGACCACGATGGCAACGACGCCCAGGACGGCGATGACCAGCCCGCCGACAGCTCCGAGATCCGCCCACCATGGCTCTGGCCCGAAGGGGGGAATCTCCGGTTCCGGCTCCGGCTCCGATTCCCGTTCCGGCTGGCTGGCGTCGCTCGGGTCTCGTATATCGCTGGTCACGGTGCTGGGATCCCTCTGCCGACGGCGGCTGTTACGTCGAAAACGTTAGCAGTGTGACCCCTGGGGCCCCTGGGATCTCTCCTGGCGGTGAGCGACCCTGGCGGTGAGCGACGGAGGAGGCCGGTAGCCGTCACGGCGGCTGCCCGCCAACCGGACCCCGACCGGCGCACAGGGCCAGGCCCCTCAGCCGGGTGGTGGCTGGCAGCGGGGACACCAGACGGTGCTTCGGCCCGCTGTGCGGGTCCTGCACAGCGGCGTGCCGCAGCGGGGGCAGGTGGGGTCCTTCTCGTCGCGGTGGCCGGTGAGCCAGGCGGACTTGGGCGGGACCCGTTCCGCGCGGCTGGAGGTACGCAGGACCTGGCGCATGTCCTTGTGGAGGCGGGCGATGTCCGTCCCGGTCAGGGCCGTGGTCCGGCGGGCGGGGTGCTGGTGGGACTGCCACAGGATCTCGTCGGCCAGCAGGTTGCCGAGGCCGGCCACCGCCGACTGGTCGGTGAGCGCCGACTTGAGGGCGCGGCGGTGGGAGGTGAGGGCGTGGTCGAAGTCGCGGCGCGAGACGGTCAGGGCGTCGGGGCCCTGGGATCCGAGGAGTTCGGCGACCCCGGTCTCGTCCGCGAGCCAGAGGCCCTTGAGCTTGCGCTGGTCGCGGTAGCGGAGCTGGCGCCGCTTGCCGAGGGTGAGGACGACGCGGTCGTGCGCGTGGAACGGCTCGTCGGGGGACGAGCACACCAGCTTGCCCGTCATGCCGAAGTGCAGGAGCAGAGTGGGGCCGCCGGTGCGGGCGAGCAGCCACTTGCCGCGCCGCTCGGGCACGCCGAACCGGCGGCCTTCCAGCGCGTCGCGCAGTTGTCGGGGGCTCACGCCGTGCAGAACGCCGGTGTCGCGTACCTCGATCCGCTGGATCGTCCTGCCTTGCGCGCAGTCCGCGAGGACCCGCCGGAAGCCCTCGACGTCGGGCAGCTCGGGCATCGGGTACCTCCCTCAGCGGTCGGGGCAGTGCTTTTGTCCAGGTTAGCGGCCCTTGACCCTGAGCGCCGTCCCTGCCGCCCTGCCGCCCCTGCCGTCCCCATCGCCCCTGTCGCCCTTCCGTCTCTCCGTCCCTTGACTTGAAGTCTGGTTCAAGTAAGACCGTGTTCCTCCCTACGAGGACTCGGGAGAACTTCCGTGGACAGCGACAGTGTGCGCAGCGATGCCGTGAGCGTGGTCGGGCTGGGGGAGATGGGAAGCGCGCCGGCGCGGGCCCTCATGGGCGGGGGGCTCGTCACCGCGTCGTCCCCGTCAGGTCTTCGACGTCCTCCGCGTACCCCCGGATGACCGGGTCCCGGTGCTGTTGGAGGAGGGGGACGAGAGGGGCGAAGTGGGGGGCTGCCCCGGGGTGTCCGGAGAGGTGGGCGAGGGCGCCGAAGACGCCGCGTTCGGCGGTGTCCGCGTCCTGCTCCCGCGCGAGCCGCAGGCAGACCGCCGCGGCGCGCGGATGGTCGTCCATGGCGTGGAGGGTCTCCGCGAGCGGGTTCTCCGACCAGCGCCACTCCTCCCCGTCGATGACGTCGCCGCTGAGCACGTCGCCGTGCGCCCACGCCTCCTCGACGGCGGCCGTGGCCTCGGGCGGCCAGGGCAGCTCCGCCCGGGCGAGGCCCCACGCGGCGGCGGCCCGTACGCCCGGGGAGCGGTCGGGGGACAGGCACGCGGTCAGCCACGCGGCGCGGGTCTCGTGGGGGTGGCGGGCGGCGCCCGCCGTCATGGCGGCGGCCAGCAGGGAGTCCGGCTCGATCCAGGCGCGCTCCCGCAGCGCGGGCACGGTGTGCTCCTCGTGCCCGGTGCGCAGGCCGGTCAGGTAGGCGACCCGGTGCCGGACCTCGCGTACGGGGTCGGCCAGCAGCGGCAGCAGCCGGCGGGCGGCGTGGGCGTGCGCGGCGCGGATGTCGAGGTGGACGCGCTCGGTCTCGCCGGTGCCGAGGGTGATGCCGAGAACGAGGTCGGCCAAGTCGCCGCGGCGCGGGGTCGCCTGGTCGCACAGCAGTTTGACGAGGACGGGGTACGCCTTGGCCGAGCCCGCGTAGACGCTGCTTTGGTGGACGAGGCATCCCCCCAGGACGCCGATGGCGCGGCCCGCGCGCTCCGGGTCGTCGCCGCACGCCTCCCGCAGCCACTTGAGGGTGTCCGGCCCGTCGCCGTAGGCGTGTTCGGCGTCGGCCCACTCGGCGTCGTCGCTCAAGGCGGCTTCGATGGTCGTGCGCATGGTGCGTGCCCCCGTTGTGCCCGATGTCCCGTCGTCTCCGGTGCGTGGCGGACAAGCGTACGACGCGGCTGCCGGGCCTCCCCCGACCCGAGGTCACCTCCCGCCCCCTCCCGTCCCCCTCCCGCCCGTCACCGTGCGCCGGTGGCGCCTGGCGCGTCCGGCGGGCCCGGTGGACGGGTCAGCAGACCGCGTTCCAGGGCCACCACCACCGCGTGTGTCCGGTCGCTGACGTCCAGCTTGGCGAAGATGCGCAGCAGGTGGGTCTTGACGGTGGCCTCGGTGATGACCAGGCGCCTGCCCACCTCGGGATTGGTGAGACCGTCGGCGACCGCGCCCAGCACATCGGCCTCGCGGGCGGTGAGCGAGACCGGCACGGGACGGCGCATCCGGGCCACCAGTTTCTCCGCGACGCGCGGCGCGAGCACCGTCTCGCCGCGCGCCGCGGCGTGGACCGCGTCCACCAGTTCGCGCCGTGAGGTGTCCTTGAGGAGGTAGCCGATGGCGCCCGCCTCCACGCAGCGCTCGATGTCCGCGTCGGTGTCGTAGGTGGTGAGGATCAGCACCCGCGTCCCCGGGTGGCGGGCGACGATCTCCCGCGTCGTCTCCACCCCGTCCAGCACCGGCATGCGCAGGTCGAGCAGCGCGACATCGGGCCGCTGGGCGGCGATCAGGTCCAGCGCCTCCCTGCCGTCGCCGGCCTCGCCGATGACCTTGATGCCGCTCTCGTGGGCGAGCAGCGCCAGGACTCCGGCGCGCATCACCGTGTGGTCGTCCACGACGACGACCCGGACCGGGGGGCGTGCGGCGGCCGTTGACCGGGGTTCCACCGGGCCTCTCACCTCTCCTCGCTCAGCGGGACCATGGCCAGCAGCCGCGTCCCGTCGCCCGGGGAACTGGTCAGCAGCAGGTCACCGCCCAGCTCCGTGAGGCGCTTGCGCATCCCGCGCAGGCCGAAGCCGCCCGACAGCGCCTCCTCCCCCACGGCGAAGCCCGCGCCGTCGTCGGTGATCTCCAGCTCCACGACCCGGCCGCGCTCGCGCTCGGCGAGGACGACGCTGACGGCCGACGCTTTCGCGTGCTTGCGCACATTGGCCAGCGACTCCTGTGTGCAGCGCAGCAGAGCGATGCGGGTGGGCTGATCGCAGGCGGGGTCGGCCAGTTCGGCGCTGACGTCCAGGCCGGTGTCCTCGGCGAAGCGGTCCAGGGTGCGCCGCAAGGTGTCCGCGACCGAGCCCGCGGCCCGCCCGCCGCCGTGTGCGGAGCCGACCAGTTCGCGGGCCTCGGCCAGGTTCTCGCGGGCTGTGTGTTCTATGGAGCGCAATTGCTGGGCGCTGCGTGCCGGTTCGGCCGCCAGCCCGGAGCGTGCCGCCTCGGCCAGGACGACGATGGACGCGAAGCCCTGGGCCAGCGTGTCGTGGATGTCGCGGGCCAGCCGTTCGCGCTCGTCCGCCGCACCCTGGCGCTGGTGCGCTTCGGCGAGTTCGGCCTGGGTGCGCTCCAGTTCGACGATGAGGCGGGCCCGCTCGTCGCTCTGCTCCACCACCTCGTGCGCCCACAGGCCGATCAGCGCGCTCGCGGCGAACACGATGGAGGTCGAGGCCAGGGTGGTGCCGAAGTACCCGGGATCCCCGCCCTGCCGGATCGTGCTGCCGATGAGGGTGAGCACGGCGGCGAGCCCGCTGAAGGCCATGGCCGGCCTCGGCGTCCGGCCGTATATCCAGAAGTGCGGCAGCGTCACGATGAACAGCGCGACATAGCCGCCCCGCAGGTACGACAGCCCGCCCAGGCCGAGCGCGAGCACGAGCAGATAGGCGTGCGAGGGCAGCGGCCGGTCGCCGGGAATCCGGGTGCGTGCCGCGAAGCACAGCGCGATGGCCGCCAGAATGCCCAGCCACCACAGGCGCTGGGCCTCGGAGCCGTTGTCGTCGGCGACGGTGCTGATCGCCGAGTACGCGCCGAAGAACACCCAGGAGACGGTCGTCAGCCTGCGCAGCCGCCATCCCGGGCGGGCAGCCCACAGATTCATGCTCGCCAACATACTGTCCGCCCCGCTACCGCGGCTCGGCGCGGGAGGGCCGCCCCGGCCACCAGGTCGCCCTGCCCAGCAGCAGCATGGCCGAGGGCAGCACCAGGACGCGGATGACGAAGGCGTCCAGCAGCACGGCGGCGGCGAGGCTGAAGCCGATCTGCTTCATCTCGATCAGGTGCAGGAAGACGAAGCTCGCGAAGACGGTGACCATGACCATGGCGGCGCTGGTGACCACTCCGGCCGAGCTGGTGATGCCGTCCACCACGGCCTGCCGGGTGGGAACCCCGCGCAGGACGGCCTCGCGGATGCGGCTGACGACGAAGACCTGGTAGTCCATCGAGAGCCCGAAGAGGATCACGAACAAGAACAGCGGCACCCGGGACCCGATCGACCCCGTGGAGGTGAAGCCGAGCAGCCCCTGCGCCCACTCGCCCTGGAAGACCAGCACCAGCAGTCCCAGCGCGGCGGCGGCCGACAGCAGGTTGAGGACGACGCCCACCAGCGCGATGACGACGGAGCGGAAGGCGGCCAGGGTCATCAGGAAGGTGACCAGCACCAGCGCGACGATGACCTGCGGCAGCTTCTGGTTCTGGTGGTCGAGGTAGTCGGCGTCCCGCGCGACGTTCCCCTCGCCGGAGACGACGGCCTCGGCGCCCGGTACCGCGGCGACCGTCGCGGGCAGGTGGTCCTCGCGCAGGCGGGCGAGCGAGTCCAAGGAGGCGTCCGACCCTGGCCTGTGGGCGACGGGCAGATCGAGCACGGCCACGCGCCGGTCGGCCGAGACGCGCTTGCGGGAGTCACCGGTGAACAGCGGGTCCCGCTGGACGCGTTGCGCGAGCTTGTCGAGCGCGGCACTCACCTGGCCCGCGCGCGCCGGGGCTGACCGTACGGCGACCTGGTGGACGACCTGGAGTTCGGGGTAGTGCGCGTGCAGCCGGTCGAAGGCGCGCATCACGGGGATCTCACGGGAGTGGGTGTCGCGGTCCATCACGCCCAGGTTCAGCGCGAGCGCGGGCGCCGCGAGGCCCAGCATCAGCAGCGAGGACAGACACAGGGTGAGCCCCGGGCGCCGGCTCGCGGGCCGCATGAGGGCCTGCCAGACGCGGCCGTCCCCCTTGGCCCGGGCACGCGCGGCCCTTCGTTCGGCCCGCAGCGCGGCGCGGCTTCCGGGCCTGCGGGAGGCCGCCCGGCGCTCGGCCCGCTTGCCGAGCTTCACCAGCAGCGCGGGCAGCACGGTCAGGGAGCTGAGGACTGCGACGAGGACGACGACCACGGTGCCGGTCGCCAGAGACGCGAAGATGACGTCCCCGACCAGGTACAGCGTGGCCGTGGAGACGATGACCGCCAGCCCGGAGACGACCACGGCCCGCCCCGAGGTGGCGGCGGCCAGCTCGACCAGCGCCTCGCTGCTGAGCCGTCCGCCCGACCTGGCCCTCTCCTCGCGCTCCCGCTTGAGGTAGAAGAGCGTGTAGTCGACGCCGACCGCCATGCCGATCAGCAGGATGACGTTGTTGCCGACGCCCGCGTCCGGCGACAGGTGCGAGGCGAGCATCGCCAGGCCCATCGCGGCCACGATGCTGGTCACCGCGAGCAGCAGCGGGACGGCGGCCATGGTCACGGAGCCGAAGACGATCAGCAGGGTGAGCAGGGTGAGGGGCAGGGTCAGCCCTTCGGACAGCAGCAGGTCGTCCGAGCGCTGGCCGTCCACCCCCTTGCCGATGGAGGGGGATCCGACCTCTTCCACGCGCAGCGAGGGGTACTTCTCGCCGACCGCCGCCGTCTGCGCGAGCAGCGGGTCGACGTGCTTCTTGCCCTCCAGCTCTTCGCCCTTCATCGTCACGCGGACCCGGAGAGCCTTGCCGCCGTGGGAGCGCACCGGCGCTCCCACGCGCTCGACCTCGGGCAATCCGCGCATCCGCTCGCGCACCTCGTGCGCGGCCCGGCGGGACTCGGCGCGGTCGAGCGGGCCCGAGCGGGCGGTGATCAGTACCTGTTCGACGGGTTCGCGGCCCAGCCCGCCCTCGGTGGCGACGGCCTCGGCGCGGCCGGCCTCGCCGACGCGGTAGTCCTCGGTGGTGGCGGGGTTGCCGCCCACGGCTATGCCGGTGCCCAGGCACACCACCACGAACAGCAGCCAGCCGGTGATCGCTCGCCAGGGGTGCAGGGCGCTCCAGCGGGCGGCCCGTACGGGGAGATCTCTCATACGGCGATCGTTGCCGCGCGGCCCCGCCCTCCGACACGTGCGGCCGGTTGAACGTGCCGTCCACCGGCCGGTGGACAGGGGGTGAACCCAGCCCCCATCCGGGTAGGGGGTGAGTACTACTACGACTTCTTGCGGAGCGGCCCCCTGTGACGAAACGGTGAAAGCCCTGACGCCCTTGCGAAACCTGTGGGGAGCCCCACCACGCGTAGTTCTCTTGTATGTTGCCAAGGATGTCGGAGACGTTCACCGGCAGAAAGCGGGGACAACATGTCGTTCGAGCAGGAATGGGCCGGACTGGTCACCAACGCGCGGGCTGAGCAGGCCACTTCCATGCGGCTTGCCGGAGCGGGGGGCGGTAAGGGCGGTAAGTACCTTCATGTGGACGCGGGCCAGCTGAAGGGCCATGCCGGCAAGGCGGACACGGTGCGCGACGAGTTCGCCAAGGCGGACAACGAGACCATGCGCGAGACCGAGCAGGTCCCCGGCACGATGAAGGGCTTCGAGAGCGACGAGGCCTTCAAGCACTTCCAGGAGCGCTGGCGCCGCCAGATGAAGTACCTGGACGGGCTGTTCGGTGCCATGGGAAAAGCGCTGCGCAAGGCCGCCGAGGAATTCAAGGGCGGGGACGTCATGACCGCGGCCGAAATGGCGGCGCTGGCCGAGAAGAAGAAGGAAGAGGCGAACGGAGGGAAGTCCTCGTCGGACCTCCCGCCGCTCTTCCTGAACCCCAGCGGGCCGCCGCGGCTCCAGCCCCAGGGGGATTCGCCCTTCCTGACCACCAACCCGCCTCTGACCACCAACCCGCCCTTGACCACCAACCCGAGCCTGACCCCCAATACGGGCAACACCTACGGCCCACCGCTGTACGGGCCCTACGTCCCCCAGAACGGCACACCCTCTTCCGGGTCCGACTCCTAGGAAAGGGGGCCATAAATGACACTGGAGTACGCGGACGTCAGGAACGTGAACCTGACGCCATTGCAGGAGGCGGCCCACAAGTGGACCAAACTCGGTAAGAAATTCAGCACCGTCGAGACCCACTTCAACAGCACCGTCTCCAACCCGCTGCGGACTTCCAACTGGAAGGGCGACGCGCGCGACGCCGCCGTCAAGCGGTTCGATCACGTGAAGAGGCAGATCACCGAGGCCGCCGGTGAGGCGGATGACCTGGGCCGAGTCATGACCGAGGCGTTGCACGCCTTCAAGTGGGCCAAGGAAGAGCTGAAGGCCATCATCGAAGACGTCGAGACCCCGGCTCCCGACGGCAAGAAATATCTGAAGGTCAACCGGGAGAACGGCGTGGTCTACCTCGACCCGCCCGCGGATGCGAAGGACACAGCTGGGCTCCAGAAGGCCTACCACGAGACCATCGTCTCCTACACCCGGCGTACCCACCGGGCCCTGGAGTTCGCCAGCACGGCGGACCGGTGGCTCAAGACGGCACTGGGGATCGACCACAACGGCGCCGCCAAGGGTTTCACCAGTGACGGCCTCGCCCACCTGAAGGACGTCGACAAGGAAACGAAGGCCGACGCGGAAGCCGCCACCAAGCTGGCCAACGACGAGAATCTCAAAGAGGACCCGAAGAAGCTCTCCCAGCTGAACGGTCTGCTCGCCAAGAACTCCCTCAACTCGCGGTTCGCGGAACAGTTCACCACCGGCATGGGCGCCAAGGGAATGATGGAGTTCTGGAAAGGCGCGGCGCAGCCGCCGTACTCCGACGGCGTGCCGCCGATGGCGGAAAAACGCCCGGCCGGAGTGACGAAGCAACTCGCCGCACTCCAGGACAACCTGGGCGTCACGATGGGCCTCGCCAGCCATTCCGACTCCCCGGCGATGACGGCGTGGAAGAAGGACGTCCTCGAAGTGAGCGGCGACCGGATAGGAACGGTCCCGTACACGGGACGGGCCGGCGCCTCCAATCCTCCGTACGGCTTCCAGGTCATGAGTAATCTCATGCGCACCGGTAAGTGGGACACCGCCTTTCTGAACGACTACGGCGACGCGCTCATGAAGAAGGACAAGGACTCCTACATCCCGTACGGCCTTTCGACGGAGACGGACCAGGACACCCACCGGAAGTGGCTGACCCAGGGTGTGACCCCTGCCGACTACCTCAACTTCGGTGCGAAGTGGGACCAGGGCGAGGACCCGTTCACCGGATATTTCGAGGCGCTGGGTCACAACAGCGATGCGTCCTCGGATTTCTTCCAGGACGAGGAGAACTTCGACCACGTACTGCGCGACCGCATGTATCTGCCGGACGGAGAGGTCCCCGAGTCCGGCGCCGAGAAGGACTTCAACGGGCCCCGGGTGGCTCTCGGGCACGCGCTCGCCTCCGCGACGACCGGTCACGACTGGGACGCGCCACTGAATGTCCCGGCGGAGCACACCAAGGACCAGGCGGACCTCATGTCCAAGCTCATCAAGGGCATGGGCACCGTCGACGAGGACGGGAACGCGGACATCTCGATGTCACCGGGGATGCGCCCCGGCCTGGGGAACGCCGCGGCCGAGTACACGCCGGACTTCTTCCGGGCCATGAAGGACGGTGGTGGTGCCGACAAGCTGTTCCCCATGTCCGGGGCAGAGGCCGGGTTGGACCACCGCGACGCGACGAAGTTCCTCGTGCAGCTGGGGCAGGACCCCGACGCCAATGCGACGATAACCGCCGGTCAGAAGCTCTACACCGCTCAGGTGCTCGACCATCACCTGGGCGGGGACGTCCCCGCGGGCGAGAAGTACAACGCGCCCCCGCAGGACATCGTGCACGAGGTCCTCAAGACCTCGGGCGAGACCGCGGGCACTCTGGCCTCCGGTGCCCAGGAGGGCATCATCGGCCCGGCAGTCGTGGAGGATCAGGAGTACGACAAGGCCACGCTCAGCAATCGCCTGTGGGCCAACGGCGCTTTCGGCGCCGTGGTGACGGGCGCCAGCGTGATGCCGCCCTTCACGGCGACTCCCGTCGGGGCCGCGACCGCCGCGTCGTTGATCATCGGGGCGGAGGGCGCTGCCCTCAACGACCAGGACGCAGCGCACTGGAGCAGCAACGCGTCAGCGCCGGCGGCGGACAGGGCCGGTGCGATCTACGACGAGATGGCCGGGCGTGACGTGCGACAGAACGAGGAGATGCTGAAGGCCATCGGGAAGGAGCACGGCGTCAAGATCTCGGACAGCTGGGCAGAGCTGTACTCCGATGAAGGCTTCAGTCAGGGATACAGCCGGGTCGGGTCGACGGCGCCGTTCCTGACCTCCATCGAGCAAGTGAAGCAAATGGCCGTAGAGAAGTAAGGGAACGGACGCACATGAACCGCCCGCTCCGTATCGCCCTGCTCACCGTCCTCGCCGTGGCCCTGGTCGCGGCGGGGGCGCTGGGCGGCTTCCTCGCCAAGGGCGAGGACAGCAAGGGCCCGAAGAAGTTCTCCGAGATCTCGGGGGGCACCACCTGCTGGGCGTCCGAATCGGTGGTGAACCGTGTCGTTCCCGCGTCCCACTACGCGGACCGCTGGAAGCGGCTGACGCGGGCAGAGGCCGGCTACAACGCTCAGTGCGGCATCACCGTGGACGGCAAGCAGGTGCTCCGGGTCTCCGTCGAGCAGCACAACTCGGTCCACAAGCCCGACCGGGTGGGCACGGGCCCGGGGCACGGCAAGACCAAGAGCATCCCCGGCTTCGAGCAGAGCTGGTCCTCCCAGGACACCGCCAGCGTCGTCGTACCTTGCACCAAGAACACGGGCGACGACAACGCCACCAACCTGTACGTGAAGGCCCAGGCGTGGCGGAAGAACTACGGGAAGCTGCGCGAGGACATGGTGCGGATCGTCAAGCAAGCGGCCAAGGATCACCGCACCGTAGCCTGCGCCGCCCCGAAGGAGGACGGCGCCGCGTCGGACGGCTGAACCGGGCCTGCGGGACCGGTGCCACTCATCCCAGCAGACCCACCCGGTCAGGGGTGAGGGGCAGTTCGCGGCAGCGGGTGCCGGTCGCGTGGTACAGCGCGTTGGCGATCGCGGGAGGGGTGCCGACGATGCCGATCTCGCCGATGCCCTTGCCGCCGACGGGGTTGAGGTACGGGTCGTCCTCGTGGAGCCAGTCGATATCGATGTCGGGCACGTCCGCGCAGGCGGGCACGTGGTATCCGGCCAGGTCGGCCTCGATGAAGCGGCCGGTCGCCGGGTCCAGGGTGCTGTGTTCGGTCAGCGCCATGCCCAGTCCCATCGTCATGCCGCCCAGGAACTGGGAGCGGGCCGTGCGCGGGTTGAGGATGCGGCCGGCCGCGAACATGCCCAGCATGCGGCGTACCCGCACCTCGCCGGTGACGGTGTCGGCCTGGACCTCGGCGAAGACCGCGCCGAAGGCGTGCCGCGCGTAGTCCTCCTGTGCCTGCACGTCGGACGTGGTGTCGACGGTGGCGATGCCGCTGCCCGAGGCCCTCAGCTCGCGGCACGCCTTGTGGACGGCCCAGCCCCAGGAGGCGGTGCCCGAGGAGCCGCCGGCCAGGGACGCGCTGGGCAGGTCGCTGCTGCCGATGTCGATCCGTACGGCGTCCAGCGGGACGCCGAGCTGTTCGGCGGCGACCTGGGCGAGGACGGTGCGCGCTCCGGTGCCGATGTCGGTGGCGTTGACGCGCACGTGGAAGGTGCCGTCCCCCAGGGCCTCGGCCGAGGCGGTGGAGGGCATGACGACCACCGGGTAGGTGGCGGACGCGACGCCCGTGCCGATCAGCAGGTCGCCCTCGCGGCGCACCCCGGGCCGTGGGTCGCGCCCGTGCCAGCCGAAGCGGCGGGCGCCCTCGCGCAGGCAGTCGGTGAGGTGGCGGCTGCTGAAGCGCTTGCCGGTGTCGGGCTCGTTCTCCGGCTCGTTGCGCAGCCGCAGCTCGACCGGGTCGAGGTCCAGCTCGACGGCCAGCTCGTCCATCCCGCACTCCAGCGCGTACATGCCCGGCGCCTCGCCGGGGGCGCGCATCCACGACGGGCTGGGCACATCGAGCGCCGCCAAGCGGTGACCGGTACGGCTGGCGGTGGAGGCGTACATCGTGCGCGCGGGCAGGGCCGCCAGCTCCACGAACTCCTTGACGGTGGAGGTGTGGGTCACCACCTCGTGGGACAGCGCGGTCAGCGTGCCGTCGGCGTGGGCGCCCAGCCGCAGCCGCTGGATGGTCGGCGCGCGGTGGCCCACGATCGCGGGCATCTCCCGGCGGGGCAGCGCCAGCTTGACGGGGCGTCCGATGTGCCGGGCGGCCAGCGCCGCCAGCACCACGTTGGGGCGGGGGGTGCCCTTGGAGCCGAAGCCGCCGCCGACGTGCTCGGAGACGACGGTGATCTGTCCCTCGGCCAGGTCGAAGAGCGCGGCCAGCGTCTTGCGCACGGTGGTCGAGCCCTGGCTGGAGTCGTAGGCGATCAGGTGCCCGCCCTCCCACAGCGCGGTGGACGCGTGCGGCTCCATGGGGTGGTTGTGCAGCGGGGTGACGGCGTAGGTGGCGTCGAGGGTGTGCGGGGCCGCCGCGTACTCCCGGTCGAAGTCGCCGCGCGCCCGGTTGGTGGTGACGCCGCTGGTCTCCTCGGGGCTGTAGAGGCCGGGGTGGTCCGGGGTGAGGATGACGTCGTGCGGCTCTTCCTCGTACTCGACGCGCACGGCCTCGGCCATGGCGCGCGCCGCCTCGATGGTCTCGGCGACGGCCACCGCCACGTACCAGCCGCGGTGCGGCACGCGGGGGCTCTGGAGGACGTCGAGGATCCCGTCGTCGGCGGGGTTGAGGCGGTCGGCGTTCTCGTGGGTGAGAACGGCCAGCGCGCCGGTGGTGGCCATCGCCTCGGTGTCGTCCACGCGGGTGACCCGGCCGCGCGCCACGGTGGCGGGCACGGGCCAGGCGTACGCGCAGCCGGGCGGGGTGTGTTCGGCGGCGTAGCGCGCGGTCCCGGTGACCTTGGCGCGGCCCTCGCGGCGCTCTGCGGGCTGCCCGACGGGGCCGGCACCGGCGTCGGTGCGCGCGTCGGAGGAAGTACCGGCGGACGCGGAGCCGGTGTCGGTGGTGTGGTGCACGGCCATCCTCATCACGCCCCGGCGGGGCTGTCGGCGAAGCTGTCGTCGGGGCTCTCGGCGAGGGCGGTCAGCAGGCGCACGGCCAGGCCACGGGCCAGCGGCACCTTGAAGGCGTTGTCGGACAGCGGCCTGGCGGCGGACAGTTCCGCCTCGGCGGCGCGGGTGAACGACTCCGGGGTGGCGGGCGCGCCGCGCAGCGCCTCCTCGGCGGCCGTGGCGCGCCAGGGCCGGTGGGCGAGCCCGCCGAAGGCCAGCGCCGCGTGCCGGACCGTGCCGTCACCGGCGAGCGCGAGCACTCCGGCGGCGGAGGCGAGCGCGAAGGCGTAGGAGGCGCGGTCGCGCGCCTTGAGGTAGCCGGAGCGGGCGCCCTGGGGCGGGGGCGGCAGCGTGACGTGCAAGATCAGCTCGCCGGGGCTGAGCACCGTGTCCCGGTCCGGGCTGTCGCCGGGGAGCCGGTGGAAGTCGGTGACGGGAACGGTGCGCCGCCCCTCGGGGCCGAGCACCGTCACCTCGGCGTCGAGCGCGGCGAGCGCGACGGCCATGTCGGACGGGTGGGTGGCCACGCACGCCGCGGAGTGCCCGAGCACCGCCATGTCGCGGCTCGCGGCCTCGCGCGCCGAGCAGCCGGTGCCCGGCTCGCGCTTGTTGCAGGGTGTGGAGGTGTCCTGGAAGAAGGGGCAGCGGGTGCGCTGGAGGAGGTTGCCGCCGGTGGTGGCGACGTTGCG
This sequence comes from Streptomyces sp. NBC_01775, assembly GCF_035917675.1. NCBI lineage: Bacteria > Bacillati > Actinomycetota > Actinomycetes > Kitasatosporales > Streptomycetaceae > Streptomyces > Streptomyces sp. NBC_01775. The sequence continues at coordinate 4,564,594 of NZ_CP109104.1, forward strand.
CAGCTGCCCCGAAGCCCCGGCCAGCAGCGCCTGGGAGAGCCCCGGGTAGGAGCGGCGGACGGCGGGGTGTGCGGCCAGGTCGCTGTTGCGGACGTTGGCCCCGGCGCGCAGTCCGCCCTCGGGGGTGGTCTCGACCTGGTCCAGTTCCAGGCCGCTGACGTCGATGAGGTGCTCGGGCCGCTCCACGCCCAGCTTCATCAGGTCGACGAGGTTGGTGCCGCCCGCCAGATAGCGGGCGTGGGGATGCGCGGCGAAGGCGTCCACGGCCTGCTCGGGTGCCGCGGCCCGCTCGAAGGTGAAGGGCCTCACGAGGTCACGTCCTCAATCGCGTCGACGATGTGGGGGTAGGCGCCGCAGCGGCAGATGTTGCCGCTCATGCGCTCGCGGATCTCCTCGCGGGTCAGCTCGGCGGGGGCTCCGTCGGCCCGCTCCAGGAGGTGGGGCGGGGTGACGTGCGAGGGGTGCCCGCAGGACGCCTCGGCGAGCATGCCGACGGCGGAGCAGAGCTGGCCGGATGTGCAGTAGCCGCACTGGAAGGCGTCGCGCTCCACGAACGCGTCCTGGAGGGGGTGCGGCTTCTCCTCGTCGCCGAGTCCCTCGACCGTGGTGAGGGACGCGCCGTCGTGTGCCACGGCCAGCAGCAGACAGCTGTTGGCGCGGCGCCCCTCCACCAGAACGGTGCAGGCGCCGCACTGGCCGTGGTCGCAGCCCTTCTTGGAGCCGGTGAGTCCGAGCTGTTCGCGGAGCACGTCCAAGACGGTGGCGCGGTGGTCGACGGTGACGGTGTGCGGGGTGCTGTTGACGTGGAGGGTGAGGGTGGAGCTGGTGGCGGTGCGCTGTGGGGGGTTCACGGTGTCGGTGCGCGCCTCTCTTCGGACTCGGACACCTCGGACACCTGGGGCTTCAGGTGTTCCGGCTGCCACGGAACGGGGGTGGGACGGGGACGGGGACGGGGAGGCTCAGTGCCGGCGCTCCAAGATGCCCCGGAGGAACGCGGCCTGGCCCGCGTGCTGCATGTCGTCGCCGATCACGCTCACCAGGCGGACGCCGAGGGTGACGGGCGGGTCCCAGGCGTCGTCGATGACGCGGCCCAGCGACTGGGAACTGAGGGTGCGCAGAAAGTCGAGGGTCTGCTCGTGCACCGCGTCGTGGTACTCCAGCAGCAGGTCCGGCGAGTCCACCCGGACGGCCGCCACGTCCTTGGGGCCGTGGCCGAATCCGGTGTCGTCGGTGGGGAGACCGAAGCCGAAGCGCTCCTCGAAACCCTGTGCGTGCCAGACCTGCTCGCGCGCGGCGGCGTCGGCGATGTGATCGTCCTGGACGCGCGTGAGGTGCCAGATGAGCCAGCTGACGCTGTTGGTGCCCTCGTCGGGCCGCTCGTTGAGATGCGCCTTGCCGATGCCGCTCAGCGCGGAGTGGACCTCTTCGCGCACACGGTCGTAGCAGTCCGCCAGCAGTGCCGTCGTATCCATGATCCCGACCTTACGACCCGTCAGCGGCTACGGCCTGTCCGGCGGGTCACGCGTCCCCGGCACGGGGTGCCCCCCGAAGGGGCGCGGGGAACTGCGCGATTAGCCACCACGTGCCCGCACTCTGCGAAGCACAGCGAGGGGCAGCCCCTGCTCAGCACCAGGAAAGAGGGCACGGCCTCTCGCGGAGCGCCGAGCACAGCCGCGCGCCGGAGGGGCGCGAAAGGCCCCTCCGGCGTGTCGGGAAAACAGCGGCTACCAGCGGTACCAGCGGCTTCGCTTACCTCCCGCGGGTGTCGAGCGGACGAGGAAGCCCAGCAGCCAGACGACAAGGACGATCACGGCGATCCACCACAGCGCCTTCAGTGCGAAACCGGCACCAAAGAGGATCAAGGCCAAAAGCAGAACGAGTAGCAGCGGAACCATACGTATCAACCTCCCGAATCCGGGTGCCCCTGACCGCCGGGCTCATGCACCCGCGTTCGCCCAGGGGCAGCTGCTCGCAGAAGGCCGAGACCTCCCAGAAGGCCGAGGCCTCGCAGAAAGCCCAGGTCTCACAGGAAGCCCAGGTCTCACAGGAAGCTGACGTTCTGGGCCAGGGAGAGCCGGCTGGAGTAGTTCACGGTGTTGGTCGCGCGGCGCATGTAGGCGCGCCACGCGTCCGAGCCGGACTCACGCCCACCGCCGGTCTCCTTCTCCCCGCCGAAGGCGCCGCCGATCTCCGCGCCCGAGGTGCCGATGTTGACGTTGGCGATGCCGCAGTCGGAGCCCTCCGCCGAGAGGAAGACCTCCGCCTCCTGCTGGTCGCGGGTGAAGATGCTGGACGACAGGCCCTGCGGCACCGCGTTGTGCAGGGCGAGGGCCTCCTCCAGCGTGTCGTAGGTCAGGACGTGGAGGAGCGGCGCGAAGGTCTCCTCGCGCACCACCCCCGTCTGCGACGGCATCCGCACGAGCGCGGGCTCCATGTACGCCGCGCCCGGCGCCTGGTCGGCGAGCACGCGCGCGCCGCCCGCCAGCACCTCGCCGCCCTCGGCGCGGGCCCGCTCCAGCGCCGCGCGCATCGTCTCCAGCGCGCCGGTGTGGATGAGCGGGCCGACCAGGGTGTGCTCGTCGAACGGGTCGCCGATGGGCAGCTTGCGGTAGGCGGCGGTGAGCCGCTCCACGAGGGTGTCGGCGAGGTCTCGGTGCACGATCAGACGGCGCAGCGTCGTACAGCGCTGTCCGGCGGTGCCCGCGGCGGCGAAGACGATGCCCTGGACGGCGAGGTCGAGGTCGGCGGAGGGGGCGACGATGGCGGCGTTGTTACCGCCCAGCTCCAGAAGGCTGCGCCCGAAGCGGGCCGCGACGCGGGGGCCGACCTCGCGGCCCATCCGGGTCGAGCCGGTGGCGCTGACGAGGGCCACGCGCGGGTCGTCCACGAGCTTCTCTCCCACGGTGCGGTCGCCCAGCAGCAGCTGGTGCACGGCGGCCGGGGCCCCGACGTCCTCGGCGGCGCGGGCCAGCAGCGTGTGACAGGCCACCGAGATGAGCGGCGTCAGCTCGGACGGCTTCCACACGACGGTGTCGCCGCACACCAGCGCGACGGCGGTGTTCCAGGACCACACGGCGGCCGGGAAGTTGAAGGCGGAGATCACCCCGACGACACCCAGCGGATGCCAGGTCTCGGCCAGCCGGTGGCCGGGGCGCTCGGAGGCGATGGTGCGGCCGTAGAGCTGGCGGGAGAGGCCCACGGCGAAGTCGCAGATGTCGATCATTTCCTGGATCTCGCCCAGCGCCTCGGAGCGGATCTTGCCCGCCTCGATGGTGACGAGGTCGGCGAGGTCGCCCTGGTGCGCGCGCAGCAGGTCGCCGAGCCTGCGCACCAGTTCGCCGCGCTGCGGCGCGGGGATCGCGCGCCACTGGCCGAACGCCTCGTGCGCCGCGGCGACGGCCGCCTCCGCCTGCTCGGGGCCGGTGGCGGCGAGGGCGAAGAGGCCCTCGCCGGTCAGCGGGGTGCGCGCGGTCAGCCCAGTGCCCTCGGCAGGCGCGGCGGGCTCGGCGCCGACGGCGGCGAGCGCGGCACGGGCGCGCTCGCGGAGGGTCGCGGTGGAGGTGATCATGCGGACTCCTTCTCGAAGAGGGGACGTCGGGGTGTGGTCTTCGGGACGTGGGACGCGGAACGGCGCTTACACGACATGGGCCTCGGGGCGCACCCCGGCCGCGCCCTCGCCGGTGAAGCGCTCGGCGCTCAGCGGGGCGATGTCGGCGAACGGCTCCCGCTCCAGGTGCAGATCGCGCACCAGCTCGCCCACGGCGGGCGCCTGGAGAAAGCCGTGCCCCGAAAACCCGGTGGCGTAGAGGAAGTTGGGCACCGGGGCCGACCGGCCGATGAGCGCGTTGTGGTCCGGGGTGACCTCGTACAGGCCCGCCCAGCCGTCCGCGATGCTCATCCCGGCCAGCTCGGGCGCCCGTTCGCGGGCCGCCGCGCGGAAGAGGGGAAGCCAGTCGTCGGTCCAGGCCGTGTCGAAGCCGTCGGGCTGCGCGGGGTCGGCGAGGCCGAACAGGAGTCCGTCGTCGCTGTTGTGGAAGTACGCGGACGAGCTGAAGTCGATGGTGAAGGGGACGCGGGGCGCGGGCGGGTCGAGCGGTGCCGTGAAGGCGAGCTGACGGCGTACGGGCCGCACCGGCAAGGAAACCCCCGCCATCGCGCCGATCCCCTGGGACCAGGCGCCCGCGGCACACACCACCGTGCGGCAGGCGATCCGGCCCCGGTCGGTGTGGACGGCGCTCACCAGGTCGCCGCGCACGTCGAGTCCGGTGACCGTGGTGCCGGTGGCGAAGGTGACGCCCGCCGCAGCGGCGGCCCGCGCGTAGCCCGCCACGGCCAGGGCGGGGCGCGCGTGCCCGTCGTCCGGCGAGAAGACCCCGGCCACCAGCCCCTCGGTGCACACGTACGGGCACAGCCGCGCGGCCTCGGCGGGGCCGGTCATCCGGGTGGGGACGCCCAGCGCGTTCTGGGTGCGGACGCTCTCCTCGAAGGCGGCGGCGTCCCGCTCGCTGGTCAGCAGGAAGAGATAGCCGACCGTCTCCAGCCGGATGCCGGCGCCCGGGCGGCGCGGGAAGTCGGCGTAGGCGCGCAGACTCCGCGCGCCCAGCTCGATGTTGAGCGGGTCGGAGAACTGGGCCCGTACGCCGCCGATGGGCTTGCCGGAGCTGCCGCTCGCCAGCTCGTCCCGCTCCAGGACGACGACGCGTTCGACGCCTGCCTCGGCCAGGTGGAAGGCGATGCTGGCGCCCATGACGCCCCCGCCGACGATCACGACGTCGGCGGCGGACGGGAGATGAGAGGGGGGCGGGGAGTGGGGCTGCGACTGCGGTTGAGGGTGGCGAGGCTGAGGAGCGGGGTGGGGGGCGGAGGCTGAGGCGGGGGACATGTGCCGATCCCTTCCGTTGACCACACGTGCCTGGCGGGAGGTGCTCGGTGCTGATCAGCGAACCGCCGCCATCGTCCAACGCCCCGACCGTTGACGTCCATGAATAGTTCCTGCTTCCGATCTTTTACGATCCCTATATGGACTGGACGAGCGCGCAGCTCCGCTCCCTGGTGGAGCTCACCCGGCGCGGCACCGTCACCGCCGTCGCCGAGGCACTCGGCTACACGCCCGGCGGGGTCTCCCAGCAGATCGCCGCGCTGGAGCGGGCCACCGGTGTCGAGCTGCTGCGGCGAGCGGGACGGCGGGTCGAACTCACCGACGCGGGGCGCACGTTGGCCGCGCACGCCGAACGCATGCTCGCGACCGGGACCGAGGCGGTCGAGGCGCTGGAGCGGGAGCGGGGAGAGGTGGCCGGGGTGCTGCGCGTGGGCCTGTTCGCCACGGCCGCCGCCGAGATCCTGCCGCAGGCGCTGCGCCGCGTGCGCACGCTCCACCCCCGGCTGGATGTGCACAGCCGGGACATGGACGTGGACGAGGTCTACGACGCGGTCGCGGGCGGCGGAGTCGATCTGGCGCTCGGCCTGGACTACCCGGACGTGCCCATTCCGCGCGATCCCGCGCTCACCCTCACCCGGCTCCACCGCGAACGGTTCGCGCTGGCGGTGCCGCACGGCGCCCTGCCCGAGCACCGGTCGGTGGCGCTGGCCGCCACCCGCGAGCTGGGCTGGATCCTTCCCGCCGCCGACAGCTACTACGGCCGCGCGGTGCGCACCGCCTGCCGCAGGGCGGGGCTGGAGCCGGACGTACGGCACGTCGTCACCGACACGGCCGCCACGCTGGCGCTGGTCGAGGCGGGCATCGGCGTCACCACCGTCACCGGCCTCATGCTGCGGCTGCGCGCCTCCCGCTTCGACGTCCGGCGGCTGCGCGAGACGGTGGAGCGGCACGTGGTGGTCGTCACGCGGACGACGGCCCGGGACCGGCCCAGCGTCGCGGCGTTCGTGGAGGTGCTGCGCGAGGGCGCGGAGCCGGCATCGGAGCCGGCGGTCTCAGAGCTTTCGGGGCCTGCGGCCCCGGAGATGTAGCCCCCGGCGGGGGCGGGCTCGGAGGCGGCGGCCCGGAGACGGTGCAGCCGGGTTCGTGGCCGCCCGGCGTGGCCGCCCGGCGTGCTTACCGCCTGTCCGGCGGACCCTTCTGTCGCCCTCCTTCTTGGTCCTGAGCAGGGGCTGCCCCCGCCAGTGCTTCGCAGACCGCGGGTGTGTGGGGGCTGGTCGCGCAGTTCCCCGCGCCCCTTCGGGCGCCTTGGCGCCGTCCCGGCGCCCAGGGGCACCGGATTGGCCCATCGGTGCCGATTATCGCCCCCTGGCCGCCCCCACCCGGTGCGCCCCTTGGCCAGCGGCAGCGCCCTGCGCGATGTTGGCGCCCGGTCAAGACGGAGCGAGGGAGACGGGCGATGGCGGAGCTGTTCATCGACGGGGAGTGGCGGCAGGCCGCGGCGGGCGGGCGGCGGGACGTGATCAACCCCTTCGACGCCTCCGTGGTCACCACCGTCGACGAGGCGGACGACACCGACGTCGACCTGGCCGTCCGCGCTGCCAGGCGGGCCTTCGACCGGGCCGACTGGTCCGGCGCCCCCACCCGCGACCGCGCCGACGTCCTCCACCGGGTGCATGACCTGCTCCTCCGCGACCGGGAGGAGATCGCCCATACCGAGACCCTCGACACCGGCAAGACCCTGACCGAGGCCCGCATCGACATCGAGGACGTCGCGAACGCCTTCCGCTACTTCGCCGAACTCGCGGGCAAGGACGGCGGCCGGGTCGTGGACGTGGGCCCCGACGTCCTCAGCCGGGTCGTCCACCACCCGGTGGGTGTGTGCGCCCTCATCGCACCGTGGAACTACCCGCTGCTCCAGGCGTCCTGGAAGGTGGCCCCCGCCCTCGCCGCGGGCAACACCTTCGTCCTCAAGCCGAGTGAGACCACCCCGCTGTCCACGGTCGCCATGATCCGCATCATCGCGGAGGCCGGAGCGCCGTCCGGCGTCGCCAACCTCGTCCTCGGCTCGGGGACGACGGTAGGCGCCGCGATGACCACACACCCCGAGGTGGACCTGGTCTCCTTCACCGGTGGCCTGTCGACCGGGCGGAAGATCATGGAGAGCGTCGCGCCCGGCGTCAAGAACCTCGCCCTGGAGCTGGGCGGCAAGAACCCCAACGTGGTCTTCGACGACGCCGACTTCGCCGCAGCCCTCGACTACGCGCTGGACGCCGCGTTCCTCCACTCCGGCCAGGTGTGCTCGGCCGGGTCGCGGCTGCTCGTCCAGGAGGGCATCCACGACGAGTTCGTCGCCGGTCTTGGCGCGCGGGCCGCCGCCATCCGGCTCGGCAGCGGCCTCGAACCGCTCACCGAGAGCGGCCCGCTCAGCTCCGCCGAGCACCGGGCGAAGGTCGAGAGCTATCTGGAGGTCGCCCGCGAGGAGGGGGCCCGGCTGGTCACGGGCGGGCGGCGGCCCGACGACCCCGAACTGGCGGACGGTTTCTTCCTGCTGCCGACCGTCTACGCCGACTGCGACCGCTCCATGCGCATCGTGCAGGAGGAGGTGTTCGGACCGGTCGTCACCGTCGAGCGGTTCCGCACCGAGGACGAGGCCGTGGAACTGGCCAACGACACCCGCTACGGGCTGGCGGGCGGCGTGTGGACCAGCGACGCGAGCCGCGCCCAGCGGGTCGCGAACCGGCTGCGGCACGGCACCGTGTGGATCAACGACTTCCACCCGTACGTACCGCAGGCCGAGTGGGGCGGCTTCGGCCGCTCCGGCATCGGCCGCGAGCTGGGGCCGACCGGGCTGCGCGAATACCAGGAGGCCAAGCACATCTACCAGAACCTCAGACCGGCCCCCTCCGGCTGGTTCAAGGGCTGAGCGGGGCGAGCGCGGTGGAAGGGACGAGCATGAACGAGCCCGACGCGGGCGGCTACGACTACGTCATCGTCGGCGGCGGCACCGCGGGCTCCGTGCTGGCGGCCCGGCTGACCGAGGACCCGGACTGCCGCGTGTGCGTCATCGAGGGCGGACCCAGCGACGTCGGCGACGAGAACGTGCTGCGGCTGCGCAACTGGATCAACCTGCTGGAGAGCGGATACGACTACGGCTACACCACCACCGAACAGCCCCGCGGCAACTCCCACATCGTCCACTCCCGCGCCCGGGTGCTGGGCGGCTGCTCCTCGCACAACACGCTCATCAGCTTCCTCCCCTTCCCCGAGGACCTCGACGAGTGGGTGGCGATGGGCTGCGCGGGCTGGGACCCCGTCACCGTACTGCCGTACCGCAAGCGCCTGAAGAACACCATCGTCCCCGTCGGCGAGGACGACCGTAATCCCATCGCCCAGGACTTCGTGACCGCCGCGGCCGACGCGCTGCACGTCCCCGTCATCGAGGACTTCAACCGCCGCCCCTTCCCCGACGGCGCCGGGTTCTTCTCCCTCGCCTACGATCCGGCGACGGGCCACCGCTCCTCCGCCTCCGTCGCCTACCTCCACCCCGTTCTGGAGCGGCCCAACCTGACGCTGAAGCTGGAGACCTGGGCGTACAAGCTGCTGCCCGACGAGGCGGGGCGGCTCACGCGGGTCGAGGTGCGGTACGCGGACGGCTCCACGGGCACCGTGCGCGCGGAGCGCGAACTGCTGCTGTGCGCGGGGGCCGTGGACACGCCCCGGCTGCTGCTGCTCTCCGGCATCGGCCCCGCCGACCAGCTCCGCGCGCTCGGCATCGACGTCCGCGCCGACCTGCCAGGGGTGGGGGAGAACCTGCTCGACCACCCCGAGTCGGTGATCATCTGGGAGACGCACGGGCCGCTGCCGCCGAACTCCGCGATGGACTCCGACGCCGGGCTGTTCGTGCGCCGCGACACCAGCCAGCCCCGGCCCGACCTGATGTTCCACTTCTACCAGGTGCCGTTCACCGTCAACACCGAGCGCCTCGGCTACCCCACGCCCCCCTACGGCGTGTGCATGACGCCCAACGTGCCGCGCGCCCGCTCCGTCGGGCGGATGTGGCTGCGCAGCGCCGACCCCGCCGAGCATCCGGCCCTGGACTTCCGCTACTTCACCGACCCGGAGGGTCACGACGAACGCACCATCGTCGACGGGCTGCGCCTCGCCCGCGAGGTGGCGAACACCGCACCGCTGCGCGACTGGCTGCGGCGCGAGGTGGCACCGGGGCCCAAGCTCCGGTCGGACGAGGAACTGTCGGAGTACGGGCGGCGCGCCGCGCACACCGTCTACCACCCGGCGGGCACCTGCCGCATGGGCGCCGCCGACGATCCGCGGGCCGTGGTGGACCCCCTGCTGCGGCTGCGCGGACAGGAGGGGGTGCGGATCGTGGACGCGTCGGTCTTCCCGAGCATGCCCTCCATCAACCCCATGGTGACCGTGCTGCTCACCGCCGAACGCGCCACCGACCTGATCACTGGACGGCCGGGCCCCGAGCCCGAGGGAAGTGAGCGCTGATGACACAGGCCGAGGCCGCCGCGTCCGGCGGCAACTCCGGGGGCAACTCCGGCAGCTCCGGGGGGAACTCCGGGGGGAACTCCGGCGGGAACGGGACTCCCGGGTCGGAGTTCCGCAAGGAGATGGGCCCCTGGGCGAACTTCGCCCTCGGCTTCACCTACCTCTCACCCGTGGTGAGCACCTACACCCTCTTCGGCTCGGCCCTCGCCGAGGGCGGGCCGCCGATGATCTGGGCGTTCCTGCTGGCCGGCTGCGGGCAGTTCCTGGTCGCGCTCGTCTTCGGCGAGATCGTCGCCCAGTACCCCATCGCGGGCGGGGTCTACCCGTGGGCGCGGCGGCTGTGGGGTCAGCGGTGGGCGTGGATGACGGGCTGGGTCTACATGTGGGCGCTGCTGGTGACGATCACCAGCGTCGCGTACGGCGCGGGCCCCTACATCGCCATCCTGTTCGGCTTCGACTCGAACGTACACACCACCGTGCTCTGCACCGTCGTCCTGATCTTCGTCTCCGCCCTCATCAACTTCGCCGGTACGAAGGCGCTGTCGCTCGCGGCCGTCATCGGCTTCAGCGCGGAGCTGGTCGGCGCCCTCATCGTCGGCATCTACCTCCTGGTCACCCACCGCGCGCACGGCCTCGGCGTCATCTTCGACACCTACGGCACCAGCGGGAACGGTTCGTACCTCCCCGTCTTCCTGGCCGCCGCCATCATCGGCTTCTACCAGTACTACGGCTTCGAGGCGTGCGGTGACACGGCCGAGGAGGTGGAGCACCCCGGGCTCGTCATCCCCAAGGCGATGCGCCGCACCATCTACGTCGGCGGCGCCGCGGCCACCTTCACCTGCGGGTCGCTGCTGCTGTCCGTCACCGACTACAACGCGGTGATCTCCGGCAAGGACCCCAACCCGGTAGTCCACCTGCTCTTCGACGCGATGGGCGAGGTCGGGGCGCGGCTGGTGATGGCCGTCGTCCTCATCTCCTTCCTCTCGTGCACCATCAGCCTCCAGGCCGCCGCCGGACGCCTCATCTACTCCTACGCACGCGACCGCATGGTCGTCGGCCACCGGTTGCTGCGCCGCTTCTCCCGCAAGCGGGCCGTCCCCGAGGTGGCCCTGCTGGTGGCCGCCGTCATCCCCGGCCTGATCGCCTTCGGCTCGCTGATCTCCGCCGACGCCCTCACCAAGATCGTGTCGTTCGCGATCCTCGGCATCTACGCCTCGTTCCAGATGGTCGTCCTCGCCGCACTGCGGGCCCGGCTGAAGGGCTGGCGCGCGACCGGGGAGTTCACGCTCGGCCGCTGGGGGCTGCTGGTCAACAGCGCGGCACTCGCCTACGGCATCTTCGCCATCGTCAACATCTGCTGGGCCCGCACCCCCGAGGAGCCCTGGTACTCCAACTACATCGTGCTGCTGTGCGGCGCGGTCGTCCTGGTGACGGGGCTGCTGTACATGTTCACCACCCACCACTACGGGCGCGGCGACGCGCCCTCGGGAGACGCCGTTCCCGACGGGTCCGGCGCGGGGTGACTTCGGTGGCCCATGCCGCCGGCACCTCGCGGCCTTCGGCCCGGAGCATTTCCGTACTTCTCCGGTAAATATGGCCCCCCACCCACCGTCACCCCGCTTCGGTATCCGGTCCGGGAGCGGCGGCTGAATCCGCTTCACCGCGCATCAGCAACGGCGCACCCGGACCCACCGGCGATCAGCTGACCTGACCGAAACGGCCTAGCAGTTCAGGTAGGCGACGTAGATCCATACGCCGGTCCGGCCGCCCCACAGGTCGCCGAAGATCCAGTCTCCGGTCCGCCCGCGGTAGTTGAGCTTCTGCCCCCGGTTCACCTGACCCAGTACCGGATAGCTGTTGCCCGGGCCACCGCGGAAGTTGACGCCGTTGTCGTTGACGGTGCAGACGCGCTGGACCTTGGACGCCTGCGTGGCGGCGGGAGCCGCCGGAGCGGCCTGAGAGCTGGTGTTGGGTGCGGCCGTCGCCACTGTGCTGCCGGTTAGAGCGATGACGGCTGTGGCGCCGAGTACTGCTGCGGACATGACGCGAGGCATACGGGCCATGGTGGTACTCCTTCGTGAACGGGACTTACCTGTCGGGTCGGTCGACTCCTGACCGCGCCCCATGAGGGGACCAGAAGCTTCCGTTCACAGAACGTAGTTACGGCATGCCCTCAATACGGCCGTATTCGCTCTAAACCACCCTTCGGTGTGCCTGGGCGGCGCAGCACAGAGTCCTCACGAAATGACCGCCACTGGCGGGGAACGCGTCCCGCGCGGGGATGGTGGGGCGCCCGGGGCCGCTTGCCCGCGCCTGTGCACGTGCCCGTGTCCGCGCCTGTGCCTGTGCCCGTGCCCGCAGGACTAGGTCGGGACGATGAGCCGGGGCTTGTTCTGCTGCGCGGTGTAGTCGAGGGTCAGCCAGGTGCCGGACTTGCGGCTCTCGCCGACCGGGAAGCCGATGGTGAGGGTGGAGCGGTCCACCATCCAGCGGTTACGGGCCAGATAGGCGGCGTCGTCCAGCGGCTCGGCCCCCAGCTCGACGATCTCCGTAACGCGTTCCCTGGCCCGGTCGACCGCCAGCCGGGCCTCGTACGGCTGCTGCTCCAGCGTCCCCGGCACCACGACCGTGATCCACGCCCGCGTCTCGGCCGCCAGCCACTCCAGCGCGAGGCTGTCGATTCCGCGCGCCCCGCCCAGATGGAAGTGGCCGTCGTGCGCGAAGGGGGCGAGATGGTCGGCGAAGAGCTTCGCGTAGTGCTCCCGGCCCTGATGCCCGGTCGTACGGCTCCCCGTAACGGTCACCCCACGCATCGTGCGCGACTCCATGTCCTGAAGCGATGGATCATGCAGCGACTCTGTGCCATGAATCATCCCATCCGTGTCACTACCGCAAGCATCTTCGCATGGGACCCCTCACCGGGCCCCGGATGCGGGTGCGGACGTCCCGGCGCAAGGTGGAGATATGGCGCCGATCATCGTGCATCCCCCCAGCGCGACCGGCGGACGCCGTGTCCGCGCCGACGGCCAGATCCTCGGCCTGGCCCACAACGTCAACGACGTACTCGAACTGCTGCGCAAGGCGGGCCTCGACCCCGACGGGATCGACCTCGACGGCCCCCTGATCGACTGGCGCGGCGGCGGCTCCTACGTCTGGGGGCCGCGGCCCGACGAGGAGGGGTAGGGGGACCGGCTTGACCTGAACGACTGCCTCGCCCCGCACGACCGGACGCCCCGGACGCCCCGACGGCCGAGGGCCCCGTTCCGACAACGGGCGAGCCCTCGCTCCTCAAGGCCGGGCACTCACTCCTCGGGGGCGGGCGGCGGGTTTTCCACGAAGCGGAGCACCGCCTGGACTCGGCGATGGGTGGCGGTGGTTCGGGGGATATCCAGTTTGTCGAAGATGGCGGCTGTGTGCTTTTCGACGGCGCGTTGGGTGATGCGCATGCGGTCGGCGATGGCCGCGTTGGTGAGGCCCTCGGCCATGAACGTGAGGGTCTCGTGCTCGCGGGCGGTTAGGTCGGAGAGGGAAGGGCCCGTGCGCAGGAGGCGGGAGATGACGTCGGGGTCCAGCGCGGTACCGCCGGCGACCACGCGGTGGAGGGCCTCGACGAAGTCGTCGACGTCCAGGACGCGGTCCTTCAGGAGATAGCCGATACCCGCCGGGCCGCTCGCGAGCAGGGTGTGCGCGTAGCTCGTCTCGATGTACTGGGAGAACAGGAGGATGCCCAGCTCCGGGTGGCGGCTGCGGAGTTCGGCGGCGGCGCGCAGGCCCTCGTCGCGGTGGGTGGGCGGCATGCGGATGTCGGCGACGACGGCGTCGGGGCGGGTGTGCTCGACCGCCTCCAGCAGCGCTTCGGGGTCGCCGACCGCCGCGAGCACCTGCACGTCGCGGTCGGTGAGCAGCCCCACCAGGCCCTCCCGTACGACGACGGCGTCCTCGGCGATCACCACACGCAGCGGCGACCTATCACGCGCATCAGTCAACTGCTCGGCCCTTCGTTTCTTCCTGCGGGGGAAGGGGGAGGCGGACCGTCGCCCTGGTCGGGCCGCCGGGTGGGCTGTCGACAGTCAGTGTGCCGTCGACCGTCCGTACGCGCTCCGAAAGGCCCTGGAGGCCGGAGGACGACGGCCCGGATCTCCTCGACCGCGCGTCGGCGCTCCCCACCGCCGCGCCTCCTCTCCCGTTGTCCGCGACCTCCAGCACGAGCGTGCCCTCCCGTACCTTCGCGATCACCGCCACCTCGCTCGCCCCCGCGTGGCGGGCCGCGTTGGTGAGGAGTTCGGCCGCGCAGAAGTAGGCGATCGTCTCGACCGCCTCGGGCGGACGGGGCGCGGCGGGCAGGCCCGTCGTGTACAGGTATACGGACATGTCCGGTGACTCCATGTCCGTGCTGAGGGAGGCGAGTGCCGGGGCCAGGCCGCTGTCGAGCACGGGCGGGTGGATGCCCCGTACGAGGTCGCGCAGTTCGGACAGGGCCGTACGCGCGTTGCCGAGGGACTGGTCGACCAGGTCGCGGGCCTTCGCCGTGTCGGTACGGGCCGGTTCGGGGCCGAGCACGGCGCGGGCGCGGGTCAGGGACATGGCGAGGGCGATCAGCCGGGCCTGTGCCCCGTCGTGCAGGTCGCGTTCGATACGGCGCAGCGTCGCGGCCGAGTCCCGTACGGCCAGGTCACGGCTCTCCTCCAGGTCCTGCACCCGGTCCGCGAGGGGTGGCGGGGCCAGCAGCGTACGCGCCAGCAGCCTTACCAGCGCGGCCAGTTGGCGGCCCGTCCAGCCCGCCGCGACCAGCAGCACGAAGCCCGCGAGCGCGAGAGCGAGGGCGCGCGGCCAGGTATCGAGGGGGATCTCCCCCGTGAGACTGAGCCCTTGGTGGCCGTCCTGGCGCACCGCGCGGAACCACAGGGGATAGCTCAGCACGACCAGCGCGTACAGCCGTGCGGCCACCTGCACCACGAACAGCAGTGCCCCAAGCGGCACACCGATCACCGCGAACGCCGCACCCCGCCACATCGCCCCGTCGTACACGGCACGCAGCGGACGCGGCGCGGGCGGCTCGGGTACGTCCTCGCCGAGCAGCACCCGAACCAGCGTCCGTTCCACACGGGTCAGCCCGCGCACCCCCGTCAGGACAAGCGAGAGCAGCGGAGGCCCGGCGCGGGTGACACACAGCGCGCCGCCCAGCGCGAGAAGTGCCAGCGCGGGCAGGCCCAGCAGCGCGGGGACGAGCCCGAGCACGGCATACGCGAGCGCGCCGCGCGCCGCCCGTGAGGCGGGGAGGCCGAGGGCGTCGAGAGCCTTGACGATCATCTGGTCACGCGGGGGGAGAGAGGGAAAGGGAACGGCGTACGGAGCAATCATCACCTGCCCCGTCCCGTCCGTGGGAGGGGGTGTTCCCGCCGGGCCGTCGCCTCCCGACCCGGCCTGCCCCGTCCGGTCTGCGCCCTCACAGCCGCGCCCCGCACCATCGCCCCCCGCTCCGTCGCAGCACCCCGCACGACCCCCGGTCCTCATCGCAACGCCCTGCGCAAATGCCCCGGCAGCGGTGCGAGCGTCGACAGCAGGGCGAGGGCCAGCACCCCCGCTCCCGTCGCCGCCCAGGTCCCCGCGCCCAGGGACGAGAGCGGGGCGCCTGCCGCGTCTCCCAGCGGCAGCGTCACCGCGAGGGCGACCAGGGCGCCGGCGCCGAATCCGGCCACCGTCGTGGTCAACGCCTCGACCACCAGCATCCGCGCCACCTGCCCGGGACCGGCCCCGACCGCGCGCAACAGCGCGACCTCGCGGCGCCGCTCCGCCGTGAGCATCACCATCGTGTTGGCCGCCGCGAAGGCGGCGAACACGGCGTAGAGGACCGTGGCGAACAGGTCGATCCACGACGGCTCGTCCGTCGCGGCCAGCGCCGCGAGCTTCACCAGTGTGAAGGCGACGACCAGCGCGACGGGCGTCACCGCGGAGGAGAGCCGGCCTGCGTACGCGCGGACGGTGGCCAAGGCCGTCTCGGAAGCCGCACCGTAGCCCGTCAGCCGCAGCGGTACGGCCACCAGGACCGCGGCGATCCTGCCCAGCGCGGGGCCCGCGAGGCCGACAGCGACGAGGTAGGCGAGCAGCACCAGCGGCAGGTGCTCTCCCACGTCCTCGCGCGGCCCCTGCGCGGTGAGCGCGGTCAGCGCGCCCGCGCCGATGAGAGCGGCGAGCGCGGCACAGCCGCGTATGACGCGCATTGGTGTCACTCCCCGCCGGGGCACGGCCGACTCGCCGAGCGCGTCCACCGGGCGGGCGCGCGCGGCGCGTTGGGCGGCCAGCAGCCCGCCGAGCTGGGAGGTGACCAGCAGCACGCCACCCGCGACGAGCGCGGGAACCCAGCCGACGGTCAGCGGCACGCCCTTGGGCAGGATCCCGTGCGCGGCCATGCCGTCGCGCCATACGCGGGCCAGCACACAGCCAAGGCCGTAGCCGACGGGCAGCGCGGGCAGCGCCGTGAGCAGCGCCTCGGTGGCGACGGTACGCCGGATCTGCCACGGCGCGGCACCCACGGCGCGCAGCACCGCGTTCTCGCGCGCCCGCTGGGCCACAGCCAGGGCCATGACCTGCGCGATCACAAAGATCGAGAGGTAGACGGTGACGACGGTGAACCCGGCGCCCATGGTGGTCAGTTCCTCCCGCGCCTCGCCTGTCGCGACACCGGACGCCGTACGCAGCATCGCCACTGACGCGGTGACCACCGTGGCGGACAGGACGAGGACGGAGAAGACCCCGGCGAAGGAGGAGGGACGTGCGCGTACGGACGCGCGAGCGAGACCTGTCGTCATGCCGGCACCTCCTCCCGGTACGCGGCAGCCACATCCAACGGAGCCACCGGATGACGGGTGAGCGCCCGCATCCGGGCGGCGATCTGCGCCGCGGGCCCGGTGCCGGTGCCGCCGACCGGCCCGGCCCCGCCGTCCCCCCGTAGGACGGCGGGACCGGGCATCGGCCCCGGCCCCTCCGAGCTCCCCTGCCGGCCCCCTTCCGGGCCACCGGTGACGAGGAGTTCGTCCGCGACCAGCCCGTCCGCGAGGAACAACACCCGGTCCGCACACGCCGCGGCCACCGGGTCGTGGGTGACCATCAGCACCGTCGCGCCCAGCCCGTCGACCGACTGCCGCAGCAGCGCGAGCACTTCCTCAGCGGTGACCGGGTCGAGCGCTCCGGTCGGCTCGTCGGCGCAGATGATCTCCGGCTCGGTCACCAGAGCGCGGGCGAGCGCCACGCGCTGCTGCTGGCCTCCGGACAGCTCACTGGGCCTGCTGCGGGCCCGGTCACCCAGGCCGACGCGCGCCAGCGCCTCCCGCGCCCGCTCCCGGTGGACGCGGCGGCTGCCGCGCGGGCCGCCTCCTGCGAGCCGCAGCGGCAGCTTCACGTTCTGCTCGGCGGTGAGCGCGGGCAGCAGGTTGAAGGACTGGAAGACGAAGCCGACGTGGGTTCTGCGCAGCCTGGTCAGCGAGCGCTGTCCCATACCGGTGAGCTCCTGGCCCCCGAGCCGTACGCTGCCCGAGGTTGGCCGGTCGAGACCCACCGCGCACTGGAGCAGCGTGCTCTTGCCGGACCCCGAGGGACCCATCACCGCCGTGAAGCTGCCTCTGGGCAGCGCCACTCCCACCCCGCGCAGCGCGTGCAGCGCGCCCCCGCCCCGCCCATATCGCCGGGTGACCCCCGTCATCGTGAGGGCCGCATCCCCCGCGTGCTCTTCCCGTTGCTTCCGCCCTGTCGCCATGCCTCACACGCTACGAAGTGGCAGGTCAGCCCACGATGGAGCGATCACCCCTATTGCTGGTTCGGGATTTCCGAACCCGACGCCCCCGTCCCCCCACCCCCGTCCCCCCACCCCCGAAGCCCCGTCCCCCGAAGACCCGTCCCCCGGAGCCCCGTCCCCCACGGGACAACGCCGTCGTCCCTGCGAGCAACAGCGTGTGCGACACGCCACCGGTTTACCGACTCCACCACCCGGCTACCCGGAAACGGCGTGCGGAGCACGGCGTGCGGGGCCGCCCCCAGCCTGCGGGGCACGGTGAGCGGGGGAGGGTTTCCCGCCGTCACGGAGAGGAACGTACGCCCGGGGACACGCCTCGGGGATGCCACGGATACGACGGATGCGATGGATGCCACAGATTTTCTGGATGCCACGAATGCCGAGGCTGCCGCTGAAGGCACAGAGGCCACTTCAGCCACCAAGGTCACGCACGCCATCAGTGTCACGCACGCCATCAGTGTCACGAAGCTCATCGGTGTCACGAAAGTCATCGGTGCCACGCCTGAAGGTCGTGTTCCTGCTGCACAACGCGTATGCGGTCGGCGGCACCGTGCGCACCACGCTCAACCTGGCGACAGCTCTGGTCGACGCGGGGCACGAGGCGGAGGTCGTCTCGCTGCGCCGGCACCGTG
This sequence comes from Streptomyces sp. NBC_01775, assembly GCF_035917675.1. NCBI lineage: Bacteria > Bacillati > Actinomycetota > Actinomycetes > Kitasatosporales > Streptomycetaceae > Streptomyces > Streptomyces sp. NBC_01775. Next base: position 4,582,406 of record NZ_CP109104.1, read on the forward strand.
ACGAGCCCCGTTTCGCCTGGGATCCCCGAGTGCGGCTCGTCCCGCTGGTGGATCTGCGCGAGGGCAGCACGGATACGGGGCACCCCCAGTTCGATGCCCCCGCACGGGACTTCCCGCGCGCCGATCGCCGGTACGCGCAGTACAGCCGCCTGCACGATCTGCGGGTGCGCGGCTATCTGGAGGGCTCCGACGCGGATGTCATCTTCGGTACGCGCCCAGGACTGAATGTCTACCTCGCCCGCTTCGGCCCCCGCCGCGCGCTGTGCGTCGCCCAGGAGCACCTGCGTCTGGAGGCGCACAGCAAGAAACTGCGCGCCGTGCTGGGCCGGCACTACCGCTCGCTGGACGCCGTCGTCACGACGACGGCCGCCGACGCCGCGGCCTACCGGCGGCGCATGCGGCTGCCAGGGGTGCCGGTGGTGGCAGTCCCCAACATCGTTCCCGAGCCGCACCCTTCGGTGTGGGAAACACAGCCTCCGGCGCACGCGATGCGGCCTTCGGCGTACGCGATGCGGTCCTCGGCGTACGCGATGCAGCATCCGGTGCGGGAAACGGACCCTTCGGCCAGGGGAAGGGACGGAAGGGACCTTCCGGTGCGGGAAGCGGATCCTTCGGTCCGGGCAGCAGAGGGCGACGGTCAGCAGCCCGCACCCGGGGAGCCCGTCGTCGCGGCGGCCGGACGGCTCGTCCCCGGCAAGCGGTTCGACCTGCTGGTCGAGGCGTTCACCGCCGTCGCCGCCAAGCATCCGGAGTGGCAGTTGCGGATCTACGGCGGCGGCCCCGAGAAGCAGCGCCTGCGCCAGCTGATCGACGGCCTCGAACTGGGCTCGCACGTACGGCTGATGGGCACCCGCTCCCCCATCGAGGCGGAGTTCGCGCGGGCCTCGCTGGTGGCCAGCTCCTCCGACGCGGAGTCGTTCGGGATGACACTGGTGGAGGCGATGCGCTGCGGCGTCCCGGTCATCAGCACCGACTGCCCGCTGGGGCCCGCCGAGATCATCCACGACGGCATCGACGGCTTCCTCGTCCCCCGCGACGACGCCCACGCGCTGACCGAACGGATGCTCACACTCATCGAGAACGAGCCGCGTCGGCGGGTGATGGCCCAGGCCGCGCGCGTGAGTGCCCGGCGCTACGACCCCGAACGGGTCGTCGAGCAGTACACACACCTGTTCACGTCCCTGCGCGGCACCCGGCTGCGCCGTGCCGTGCGGCGCTCGCGCTGGTACGCCGCCGCGCGCCGAGCCGCCCGCCCATGGGTCCGCCGGCTCAAAGCCGGCCGCTTCACAGTCCGGCGCTTCACGACCCGCGGCCTCACAGCCGGTCGCCTCACAGCCAGCCGTTGCGGCGGAAAGCTCGGTGCATCGCGACGCAGATCACCGACATGGTGACGAGGACCAGGGGATAGCTGAACTCCCAGTGGAGCTCGGGCATGTGGTCGAAGTTCATGCCGTAGATGCCGCACACCATCGTGGGAACGGCGACGATGGCGACCCAGGCGCTGATCCGGCGCATGCCCTCGTTCTGCGCGGTCGAGACCTGGGCGAGGTGGGCCTGGAGGATGGAGTCGAGGAGGGCGTCGAAGGCACCGATCTGCTCGGTGACGCGGGAGAGGTGGTCGGCGACGTCCCGGAAGTACTTCCGTATCTCGGCGTCGATCAGCTTGTTGGGCTGCGACGAGAGCAGCTCCAGGGGGCGCGCCAGCGGACTGGTCGCCCGCTTCAGCTCCAGCAGTTCGCGCTTGAGCTGGTAGATGCGCCCCGTGTCGGACCCGGCAGAGCCTCGCGAGGGCTGCGTGTCAGGGGTGAAGACATCGACCTCCAGGTTGTCGATGTCGGTCTGCACCTCGTCGGCCACGAGCAGGTAGTCGTCGACGACCTGGTCGGCGATGGCGTGCAGCACCGCCGCCGGACCCTGCGCCAGCCGCTCCGGCTCGGCCTCCAGGCTCTCGCGCAGCGGGCCGAGGGAGCCGTGCGGACCGTGCCGCACGGTGATCACGAAGTCGGCCCCGGTGAAGACGACGATCTCGCCGGTGTCCACGACCTCGCTGGTGTTGGTCAGCTCCTCGTGCTCGACGTAACTGACCGTCTTGAAGACCGCGTACATCATCTCGCCGCCGTACCACTCGGCCTTGGGACGCTGGTGGGCCTCGATGGCGTTGTCCACAGCCAGGGGATGCAGGCCGAACAGCTCGGTGATGCCCTCGAACTCCTCCTCGGAGGGCTCGTGCAGGCCGATCCACACGAAGCCCCCGCCGTCGCCCTTGCGCACGCACGAGTGGGCCTCGGCGACGGTGCACTCGCCCAGCAGCCGGGTGCCCTCCGAGTCGTAGGCCACGCAGCCCACCACGGAGGTGCCCAGTGGGGAACGGGCCGGGTGCGCGAGATCCACCGTCGGCCACTCCTGGCGCTGCCGCACCACCCTGCGCAGGCTGCGCACCCCTGGAACCGCTGGCATACGGGGCTCCTCATCGCGGCCACGGCGGGCCGCCTGGTCATCATCGATACTGTCGGTACTGGTTCGGCCTGCGGGCCACCAGGCCGTTCGGTCTCCACCAACTGTGCCCCGAAATCCCTCACGAATGCGCCATCCCTGACCGTACTCCCGCTGGTGTACGCACAGGTGCGGACCATTGCGCTCCGTGGAGCAAAGCCGTGTCGTTCTCCCGCCCGACGCGCTGCTGACCGAGGACTTCCAGGCCGTCGGGCCGCGCGGCTTCCTGCTGGACAAGCGGCAGTGGCTGGAACGCTACGGCTCGGAGGCGCTGGTGCACGACGCGTTCGACTGGCAGGACGTGCGGATCCGGCGCTACGCGGACGGCGCCGTCGTGCTGGGCGTACAGACCCCACCGAAAGGGTGACCGGAGAGGGCGGCCCCGGGGGGACGGTGACGGTACGCGGACGAATACGCGACTATGGGACGAATGCGCGGCTACGGCAACAGAATCACCTTGCCGGTCGTCTCCCGGCGTTCGAGCGCGGCGTGCGCCTCGGCGGCCCGGCTGAGGGGGAAGCGCTGGACGTCGGGCGCCAGTTCGCCGTCGGCCGCGCGGGCGAGGGCCTGCGCCTGGTAGTCGGGGGTGTTCTCGGGCCCGGCGAGCAGCTCGCCCAGTGCGTTGACCCAGGTGACGCCGCGCTCGGCCAGCAGTTCGGCGGACGGCTCGAACACGGACCGGGAGATGGCGCCGTAGGTGACGTAGCGCCCGCCCTCGCCCAGCAGCCCGAACGCGGCACGGCCCTTCTCACCGCTGACACCGTCGAGGACGACGGTCACCGAACCGCGCGTACCGGGCCTCTCCTTGCCGGGCCGCTCCTCGGCGAGTCCCTCCTTGGGGACCCGTTCCCTGGCGAGCCGGTCGGAGACGGTCTTGTCCCAGCCCGGCTGGTCGTAGTCCACGGCCAGGTCGGCGCCCAGCTCACGCACCGCCGCGCTCTTGACGGGGCCGCCCGCCGCGCCGACGACCGTGGCACCCAGGGCGCGGGCGTGCTGTATGAGCAGGCGGCCGATACCGCCGGCGGCGGAGTTGATGAGCACCACGTCGTCGAGGCGCAGCCCGGCGTGCGCGAGGACGCCCATGGTCGTGCCCCCGGTGACGATCATCGCGACGGCCGCCTCGTGGCTGAGCGCGGCGGGACGGGGGTGAAGCGCGCTCACGTCGGCGACGGCGAGTTCGGCGTACCCACCGGGTGTGCCGTACGCGGTGACCACGTCCCGGCCCAGCCATCCGGGGTCCACGCCGGGCCCGAGCGCGTCGACGGTGCCGGAGACCTCGCCGCCGAAGACCGCGGGCAGCTGGGGCAGCGGCGGGACGAGGCCCTCGGTGACCCCGGCCCGCAGCACGGTCTCGATGGCGTGCACCCCTGCGGCGCGCACGGCGATCCTGACCTGCCCGGGGCCCGGTTCGGGGTCGGGCAGCGTCTCGTAGCGGAGGTTCTCGGCGGGGCCGAACTCGTGCAGAACGACGGCGTGCATGGTGGTGCCTCCTGTGAGGGTGCGTCTCGCGCTGATGCGAGGGCACTCACGCTCCACCTTCAACCGCGCTTCAAGTCAACGAGCCGACCGGCCGAGATCGATCTGCTTCAGCGCACGGAACACCGGGCGGCAGCCGAACACCGGCCCGCCGCTGCTGACACCGGCCCGCAGAGCTACCGCGTCAGCTCCCGCGCCCGCTCCGGGGTGAGGTAGGCGTCGGTGGCCTCCATGTCCTGCAAGGTGGCGGGCCGACGGGAGAGGAAACCGGTGCGGACGAAGTCGTCGCCGGTGGTGGCGTTGAGGGCCCAGTTCGCGACGGTACGGGCCTTCGCGGTGAACGTTCGCAGCGCCATCAGGTGGTAGCCACGGGCGACGGCCTGCGCGGGGAGCCCGGAGAGTTCGTAGCCGAGGGGGCGCGCGACCGCGTCCGTGCCGCCGAGGTCCACGACGAGGCCGAGGTCCTTGTGGCGGTACGGGGTCCTGGGCTCGCCGCGCAGCGTGGCCAGCAGGTTGCGGGCCATGTGCTGGCCCTGCCGGGTGGCGTGCTGGGCGGTCGGCGCGCACAACGCGCCCTCCGTCTTGGTCAGATCCGGCACGGCGGCGGCGTCACCGAGCGCGTACACGCCCGAGTGACCCGGCACCGTCAGATCGGAGTGGACGACAAGGCGCCCCTTGATCGTCTCCGCGTCGAGATTGCCGATCAGCGGGCTGGCCGCGACCCCCGCCGTCCAGATGAGGGTGCGGGAGGGCAGTACCCGGTTGTCGGTCAGGGTGATCTTGTCCTCATCGGCCTTGGCGACCGAGACCCCCAGCGAGACGTCCGTACCGCGCTCGCGCAGGATCTGCTGCGCCCGCCGCCCCAGCCGGTCGCCCAGCTCGGGCATGAGCTTCGGCGCGATGTCCAGCAGATGCCACTTGATCAGGCCCGGGTCGAGCCGGGGGTAGCGCTTGGCCGCCGCGTTGGTGAGCCGCTGGAGGCAGGCCACGGTCTCGGTGCCCGCGTAGCCACCGCCGACGACCACGAACTGGAGCCGCTGGGCACGGTCCTCCTCGTCCGAGCTGGCGGCGGCCAGGTCGAGCTGGGCGATCACGTGGTCGCGTACATAGGCGGCCTCGGCGAGTGTCTTCATGCCGCGCGCCTGTTCGTCCAGGCCGGGGATGTCGAGGCTGCGGGTGACGCTGCCGGGGGTCAGCACCAGGTGGTCGTAGCGGCGCTTGACCAGCTCGCCGCTGATCAGCCGGATCACACACATCCGGTCGTGGGTGTCGATACCGATGACCATGCCGGGAATGATCGCCGTCTTGTGCAGCAGGCGGCGCAGCGGCGGCGCGACGGACTGCGGGGTGAGCACTCCGGCCGCGACCTGGGGGAGCAGCGGCAGATACAGCTCGTAGCTCGCGGGGGTGACGAGGCCGATCTCCGCCTCACCCGATGCGAGTCCGCGCTCCAGACCACGTGCGCACTCGACTCCGGCGAAGCCGCCGCCGACGATGAGGATCTTCGTTCGTTCCATGGATGCACCCGCAACGGTTGAGAGACCTTGCCGCACATGTACTTCGCCGCGCACTTATTTCGTTGCTGTTTATCCCTTTTGCCTCCCCGAAAGCCTCGCACGGGCCCCGACCGGTCGCCACCGGTCGGGACGCAGTCGCAGGTGATGCGGGGCAGCCACCGGGGCTGCCCCGCACCGAGGCCCTGTGACCTGCCGTCGCGACTGAGCGTCACGGTCTGCGGGCGAGCGACCTGCCGACGGCGTGCCTACCGTCCGACGGGCGAGCCGTCCTTGGGCCAGGCGGCGACCACCGCCGGGCGCACATACTTGCCCGGGCCGTCGGGCCAGGCAGAGGCGGGATTCTCCACCGAAGCACCGTCCGATTCCCCCGGATGCTGCACCGAAACCAGCACGCGCCGCTCCTGGACGAGGGGCCCGCAGGTCTCAGCGCCCGCCGGAACGGTCAGGAACTGGCGGACCTCGCCCCTGCGCGACCCGGCCGTCGCCACCCCGAACAGGCCGTCGTGCGAGCCCAGTTCATTGCCGTCCGTGGAGATCCACAGATTGCCGTAGTCGTCGAAGGTGACGTTGTCCGGGCAGGAGATGGGGCTGACCTGGTCCTTGGGGAAGCCGCCGAAGTAGGTCGCCGGATCCTCGGGATCGCCGCACACCAGGAAGAGCCGCCAGGAGAAGCGCAGGGTCGGGGGTGCCTCCCGGCCGGAGGCTGGGGGAGAGTCCTCGCCGCGCTCGGTGAGCTCCAGGACCTGGCCGTGCTTGTTGGCGTTGCGCGGGTTGGCCTCGTCGGCGCCCGCCTTGCCGGCCTTGCCACGGTCGGTGTTGTTGGTGAGCGCCACATAGACCCGCCCGGTGCGCGGGCTGGGCTCGACATCCTCGGGGCGGTCCATCTTGGTGGCGCCCGCCTTGTCGGCGGCCAGCCGCGTGAAGACGTAGACCTCCTCTGCCGTCATGCCCTTCACGAACGACTTGTCGCCACTGGCCAGCGGAATCCAGCGGCCCGTGCCGTCGAACTCCCCGTCGTCGGGCAGCTTGCCCTCGCCGTCGATCTGGTCCTGGGGGCTGTCCCCGCTCAGCTGGGCGACATAGAGGGTGCCCTCGTCCAGCAGACTCAGGTTGTGACGGCGCACGTCCGCGCTGGTGCCGCGCCGCATCGTCTTCTTGGAGACGAACTTGTAGAAATAGTCGAAGCGCTCGTCGTCGCCCATGTAGACCACCGCGTGGCCGTCGCGGGTCAGCCTCGGTTGCGCCGCCTCGTGCTTGAAGCGGCCGAGCGCGGTGTGCTTGCGCGGCGTGGAGTCCGGGTCGTACGGATCGACCTCGATCACCCAGCCGAAGCGGTGCACCTCGTTGGGCTCCTTGACCAGGTCGAACCTGTCGTCGAAGTTCTCCCAGCGGCGCTGGCTGGCGGCGCCCACCACGCCGTACCGCTTCAGCTTGGCGGCGCGCTCGGGGTCGGTGACCTTCTCGGCGTTGGCGAAGTACTGGTTGAAGTTCTCCTCGCCCGAGAGCACCGTGCCCCACGGGGTGGTGCCTCCGGCGCAGTTGTTGAGCGTGCCCAGCACGCGCCGCCCGCGCGGGTCGGCGGAAGTACGCAGCAGCGCGCTGCCCGCCGCCGGGCCCGTGACCTCGAAGGGTGTGGTGGCGGTGATCCGGCGGTTGAGCGTATGGCGGGGAATCGGCCGCAGCGCGCCGGTGCGGCGCTCCTCCTGCACGGCGACGACGGACAGGCCGTGCGCGGCCCAGGCGATCTCGGCCTGCTCGCGGGTGGGCTTGTCCGGGTCGTAGCCCGCGAACATGAGCTCTTCGTTGGTGTACTCGTGGTTGGCGACGAGCAGCTGACGGCCCCGCTCGGAGCGCAGGGGCAGGAGCGTGAGGAAGTCGTTGTTGTAACCGAACTGCCCCGCCTGCGCCTTCGCGCTCTGCCGCTTCGGGTCGAAGTCCGGCGCGCCCCGCAGGATCGGCTCGCCCCACCGGATGACGACGTTGTGGCCGTACCCCTCCGGCACGGTCACCGCATCGGTCGTGTTGGGCTCGACGGGCGAGAACCGCAGCCCCTTCGCGGGCTTCCCACTCCCCTTGCGGGCGGCCTCGGCGGCGCCCCCGCCGGCGTCAGCGGGTGCCGCGACGGCCGGTGCGGCGCCAGGCCCGGTGAGCCCCGCCCCGATCGCCGTCCCCGCCCCCACGACGGCACCTGCGCGCAGCACCGAACGCCGCGAGAGCGCACGGGCGATGACCTCCCCCGCGTACTCGTTCCCGCTGGTGTTCGGTACCTCGTGGAAGCACGCGTCGCCGCAGCGGTAGCGGCACGTCATCGCGGACCTGCCACCCGGGTGCGAGGTGAGCAGCGGCAGCGGTTTTCGCATCGTCGTCCTCCGGTTCTGGGGCGCGCGTCACTCGTACGCCGCCGCGACGCTATGTGCGCCCGGACGCCACCGGGCAGCGCAGGAGTGAACGCCGGGTGAACCCCACCCGGCCCCGTCCCGCGCGCCGTCCTGCCCGGACCAGCACCTTGATGCGGGGGCCGGACCGCACCCTGATCCGTGACCGGACCGGCACTCCGAGGCAGGGGACGGATCTTTCCGTTGCCCTCTTCCTGGTGCTGAGCAGGGGCTGCCCCTGCCTGTGCTTCGCAGAGTGCGGGCGCTCCCCCAAGCTCTTCGAGCAGGGAGGCACCCCCAGGCTGGGCGCGCAGTTCCCCGCGCCCCTTTGGGGCGCGCGCCGCCCCGCTCAGCAGTCCTCAGACGCCAGCGGACCCTCCTCCGCCTCGGCCGCGTCGCCCCCCTGCGCCTGCCACTCCTTCCTGACCGCCTCCGCGTGGGCGATCGTTTCGGACAGCCAGGCGGGGGCCAGCGGGGTCTTGGCGTAGTCGTGAGCGCAGGGCAGACAGGCGTACGCGCTGCCGCCGGGGCCCGAACCCGTCTCGATGATCGCGATCAGGGCCCGGTGCGTCACACGCAGATCGCAGCGGCAACACATTCCGGGGTTGAGTCCTCCGGCGCCCATGCCGCCGCCTCCTTCGCGGTCGCTGTCGTTGGTCCACGGCCACATTGGACACGACGTACCGCCTCGCATCGGCCCGCCCGCGCCCCCGGGCAGGCCCTGGCGTGCCCGGCCCAGAGCCCCGCACCGGGCCGGGAGCCGCCCGTGCGACCAATCGAGACACATCAAGCCCCCAACTCGTCCGCTACTGATCGCTCTTGTCGAAACACCACCCGGATGAGCCCACTGCGCATATCCCCCAGGCTCCTCGCACGCTGCCACCAGCCATGCTGCTTATGTGCCGATACGCCCACCAGGGGTAACCGTTTCGCCCCCGCTCCTTGACGCCGGGCCTGTGACCCCGGAGCGGGGGCCCGCCGCGCGGCCCCCGCCTCCTGCCGGGCGGCCCTACTCGGCGGCCACCGCCGCCTCCACCGGCCGGTGCCGCAGCACGGACCAGGCCGACAGCAGCGACGCCCCGAGCGCCAGCGTGCACGCCGTCCCCACCACGGCGCCGGCTATCCACAGCGGCCCCGACGGTATCCAGCTGTCCGAGGCCGCCACACTGAAGGGAATCAGCGAGGTGGAGGCGGCCAGCGCGCCCAGCAGCAGCCCGACTCCCGTCACCAGCAGGGCCTCGACGGTGATCATGCGCAGCACCTGCCCCCCGGTCGCCCCGTTCAGCCGCTGGAGGCCGAACTCGCGCCGCCGGTTGGAGACCGACAGCACCAGGGAGTTGACCAGCGCTATCGCGGTGTAGGCGACGATCATGCCGACCATCAGGTAGTTGACCCACGCCTGCATCCGCGCGTCGTCCGCGTTGGCGGCCAGCAGCGCGTCCCGGTCGGCCACCCCGAGGCCCGGCTGGGTCGCGGCGAACTCCCGCAGCGCTGCGGTCAGTTCTCCCTGCGACGTACGGCTGTCGGCGCGCACGACGATCTGCTGGGGCAGGCCCGTCGTGGTGTGCGGGGCCAGCACCGAGGAGGGCGCCAGTGCCGTCTCGAACCCGGCCCTGCCCTCGAACAGGGCGACCACCTTCAGCGGGACCACGGCCCCGTCCCCCAGCCGCATCCGTATCGTGTCGCCCACATCCCGGTCCGCCTTCTTGGCCAGAGCCTCCGGCAGCGCGACGGTGCGGCCCGTGAGGTCCTTGAGCGCGCCCTTCACAGGGGTGACGGCCGTGGTGCTGGACGCGTCGCGCCCGGTGACGCCCTGGAGGGGCAGCCCGTCCTCGGACTGTGCGCTGCGCGGGCGCTCCACAAAGCCCGTCGTGGAGACGTATGCCCCGGCCGCCGCGACCCCGTCGAGCGAGCGGACCCGGTCCACCAGCCCCGGGTCGACCCCGCCCGCCGGTGCGGTCAGGACGGCGTCGGCCCGCAGATTTTCACGGAAGGCTTCCTTGGTCACCTGCTCCTGTGTGGTCTGCAAATAGATGTTGCCCAGCGCCATTCCGCTGGCCAGCATCACCGGCACCACCACGGAGGCCATCCGCACCGTGCGGGCCCGGGAGTTGAGGACGGCGAGCTCGCCGCTCGGCCCCGTCACCACCCGCACCAGTGGAGAGACCAGCACGGTCACCACCTTGGTGATCCCCGGACCGAACAGCGCCAGGCCGATCACGGCGCACATCACCGTCGGGCCCGCCGTGCTGGCGGCGATCGGCCCGTCGAAGAGCAGCACGGTCAGCAGGGCCAGCGTCCCGGCCCCCGCCAGGCAGAGCACCCCCAGGATGATCCGCACCGGGTGGACCCACCGCTCATCCAGCGCCGCATCTGACAGTGCCTCGCCCGGCCTGGTTCTGATCGCGCGGTGGGCTCCCACCCAGCCGCCGCCCAGCGCGGTCAAGAGCAGCGCCCCGGCAGCCGCCGCCGAGGGCACCCAGCCCTGGCTGTGCACGACGATGCCCTCGACCAGGTCGGCGGCCACCAGCCTGTCGTAGAGCCAGCTTCCCGCGTACGGCCCGGCCAGCCAGCCGGCCACCGCCGCGAGCACGGCCACCATCAGCGTCTCGCCGAGCAGCATCCGGCGCAGCTGGCGCGGCGTCGCACCGGTGGCCCGCATCAGCGCGAACTCCCTGTGCCGCTGCTTGACCGACAGCGCCACGGTGCCCGCCACCACGAACACCGCCACCAAGGTCGCCAGTCCGCCGAAGACGGAGGCCAGCACGATCAATGTCTCGCGGCCCTCCAGCACGTCGGGATATTCGACGGCTCCCCTGTCGTCCCCCGAGACGACCTTGACCGAGCCACCGCCCGGCACCTTCGAAAGGGCGTCGCCCATATGGGACTTCAGCTCGGCCACATCCTGTCCGGGTGCGGCCGTCACCGCGATGTCGGCGACCCGGTCGCCGGACAGCTCGCGGGCTCGCTCCGTGGAGAAGAAGACGGTGGGCTGAGCCACCCCGCGGCCCTTGGCGGGTGCGGCGATGCCCGTCACCTCGTAGGTGCGGGACCCGCCGTGGGCGGCCACCCGAACCCGGTCGCCGGCGCTCAGCCCGTGGGCACGGGCGGTGTGCGCGTCGAGGACCATCTCGTCGGCCGCCGTGGGTGCCCTTCCCCCGCTCGTCCGGAACGGCGTCACGGCGGCGGACTCCCAGCCGTGCGCCGCCACCTGGGCGCCGCCGCCCTTGCCGCCCAACAGCGCCGCTTCGAAGTCCCGTTCGGCCAGTGCGGAGCGCACCCCCGTGACGCTCCGCACCGCCTTCTGAAGCCCTTCACGGACCGGCACCCGCTCGGACAGGACGGCGCTCTCGACGTCCTCCTCCGGGTCGGAGGGGTGCTTCTTGGGCAGCTGATAGTCCCTGTCGCCGGTGACCACCAGGTCGGCGCCCGCGAGGCGCTGGGGCGGCGCGTTGTTGCGCACACCGGTCTCCAGGAGCCCGCCGCAGGCCATCACGATCACGGTGCCGAAGGCCAGGGCGAGGAAGGTGGCGACGAAGCCGCCCTTGCGGAAGCGCAGCGTGCGCCATGCGAGTGCGAACATCACACGGCCGCCCTGTCCGAGGAGGCGGTCGGTCGGCCCGCCTCGTGCCAGGGGCGCGTCATCCGCTCGGCGACCTGCTCGGCCGTGGGTGCCGCCATCTCATCGGCGATCCGCCCGTCGGCGAGGAAGAGCACACGGTCGGCGTAGGAGGCGGCGACCGGGTCGTGCGTCACCATGATCACGGTCTGCCCGTCCTGGTGGACGGCCTCCCGCAGCAGCGCCAGCACTTCGCCCGCCGTGTGGGTGTCCAGCGCCCCGGTCGGCTCGTCGGCGAACAGCACGGCGGGTCGGATGGCCAGCGCGCGGGCGATCGCCACCCGCTGCTGCTGGCCGCCCGAGAGCTGCGCGGGACGGTGTCTGGCCCGGTCGGTCAGCCCGACCCGGCCGATCACCCGCTCCAGGTGACCCCGCGCGGGACGCTTGCCCGCGAACCTCAGCGGCAGCGCGACGTTCTGCGCGACGGTCAGTGCCGGCAGCAGGTTGAAGCTCTGGAAGATGAATCCGATGCGCTCGCGCCGCAGCTTGGTCAGCGCCGTCTCACGCATCGAGCCCAGGTCGTGCCCTTCGACGGAGACGCTGCCCGAGGTGGGCCGGTCGAGACCGGCGGCGCACTGGAGGAACGTCGACTTGCCGGAGCCCGAGGGGCCCATGACGGCGGTGAAGCTGCCTGGCGCGAAGTGCGTGCTGACGCCGTCCAGCGCCGCCACGGAGGCGCTGCCCTTGCCGTAGACCTTCCGGACCCCGTCCAACCGCACCGTCCACGGTTCCGCCCTCGGGCCCTGGCTTTGGCCTCCGCCCTGGCCTTGGCCTCCGCCCTGGTGCTGTTCCGCCCGTTTCCGGGCCTTCCGCTCCGCACGCCCGCCCATTGCCGCCGCCCCCAACCGCGCGTCGGCGCCGGTGCGCTGACGTCTCAGTGTTGTTTTCGCTGTCCCCGCTGTCTCCGTTGCCGCTACGACGCTACGGAGATCCTGGGCCCGCTCCCATAGCGCTAACTGCCGTCCCCGAGGTGTAGGTGGCACTACCCCCGAAGGAGGCTCAAGGCGAGGCTGCGCTGGTCAGAGGCATGGAAGAACCCAACCGGAATCACGGACGGCGGCGGGACGGCGCGAGGACCGAGAAAGCCGGCGGGACCGGCGCGGAGATCATGAACGGGCGGCGAGGCGGCGCGGGAACCAGGAAAGCCGGCACAGCCGCAGCGGGATCAAGAGCCGGGATCAAGAGCGGGGACGGGCCGCCGCGAGGCCGTCCAGCAGAAAGTCCCGGCCGCGCGCGTAGTGCCGGTCCCAGTCGGCGCGGAGTGCCGGCGGATGTGCGGCGAGCGTGGGGTGGGTCTCGGCGGCGCCCCGCAGGCGGCTGATGAGAGCGCTGCGAGCCCCCTCCTCGTCCGCACGGGACGCGACCTTCCACGGCACCTCGGCCGCGACGGTGCCGATCACGTAGTTGGAGACGGCCCCGGCCGCTGCCGTGAGGTCGTCCCCCGTGAAGCCACCGCTGACGAGCGCGGCGAAGACGAACTCCGAGCGCGCCAGCGCGTTCGGCCCCAGCAGCGGGCGGCTGCCGGCGAGCGGCCCCGACCAGGGGTGCCGCAGCAGCGCGGCGCGCCACTCGTCCATGAAGGCGGCCACATCCGCGCGCCACTCGGCCGAGTGGCGCGCGGGCAGCGCGACATCCGCGAACACGGCGTCCAGCGCCAGGTCCAACAGGTCGTCGCGGTGCGGCACATGCCAGTACAGGCTCGTGGCGTGCACGTTCAGCACCTCGGCGAGCTTGCGCATGCTGAGTCCCGCCACGCCGTGCTCGTCCAGCAGCGCGACGGCCGCCGCGACGATCCGCTCGCGGGTGAGCGCCTGTGCCCGCCCGGCGGGGCGCGGCTCGCGGAACCAGACCGCCCCCGGCATCGCGGACGCGGCTCCCTCACTGTGCGCGCGTTTGGGACTCATGGCGCCCCAGCGTATCCGCGCGCACCTCCCATGGGTTCCTCGCGTCCGCCGGTTCCCCTACAGTGTTGGGCAATCAACCAACACTGTAGGACCACAGCACGAGCCACGAGCCACGAGCCACGACAGGAGACGACGCCCCATGACAGACGAGAACGAGGGCCATCCGCGCAGATGGACGATCCTGACCGCGATCTGCGCGGCGCTGCTCGTGATCGTGCTGGACAACACCGTCCTGAACGTCGCCCTGCCCTCGATCGCGGCGGACTTCGACGCCTCCACCGCCCAGCAGCAAGCAGTGCTCGACGCCTACGTCGTCGTCTTCGCCGGGCTCCTGATCGCGGCGGGCGCGGTCGGCGACCGCTACGGGCGGCGCCGCGCGATGCTCGTCGGAATGGCCGTGCTGACCGTGGCCTCCGTCGCCGCGGCGGCGGCTTGGTCGGTGTGGTGGCTGATCGCGATGCGCGCGGCCATGGGTGTGGGGGCCGCGCTGGTCATGCCGGCGACCCTCGCCGTTCTCGTTCAGGTGTTCCCCGAGCATGAGCGGCCCCGTGCCTTCGCCGTCTGGGCCGCCGTCGCCTCCGTCGCCATGGCGGCGGGGCCCGTACTGGGCGGTGCGCTGGTCTCCGTATGGAGCTGGGCCGGAGTCTTCCTGCTCAACGTGCCCCTGGTGGGCCTCGCCGCGCTCGCCGTCCACCGCCTGGTGCCCGAATCCCGCGACCCGGCGGGACGTCCCGTGGACGGAGCGGGCGCCGCGCTGGTCACGCTCGGCATGGTCGCGCTGACGACGGCGATCATCAAGGCGGGCGAACTCGGTACGCGGCAGCCCGTGGTCCTCGCCGCCACCGCCCTCGCGGTGCTCGCACTCGGTACGTTCGCCTGGTGGCAGCGCCGAGCCGCCTTCCCCGTCGTGGACTTCACGCTCTACCGCGACCGCCGCTTCGCCGGAGGCGGCGCGGCAGCGGCGCTGCTGACGGTCGGCACCGGCAGCTCACTGTTCGTCCTCGCCCAGTACCTCCAGCTCGTCCGCGGTTACTCCCCGCTGGAGGCCGGAACAGCGGTCGTGCCGCTGGCCATTGGCGTCGTCGTCGGCTCGGCGGCGGGTGGCCGCGCGCACGCCTCCCTCGGGCCGCGTACCGCGATCGTCGCCGGCTTCACCGTGACGGCCATCGGATTCTGCGTCCTCGCCGGGCTCACCCCCACCAGCTCCTACGCGGTGACCGCCGCGGGCCTCGCGCTGTCCGGGCTCGGCACGGGCTTCGCGGGGCCCTCCACCACCAGTACCGTCCTCAGCGCCGTTCCCCGCGCCCGCGCCGGCATGGGCGCGGCCCTCAACGACACCCACCAGCAGCTCGGCATCGCCCTTGGGGTGGCTGGTCTGGGCGCGCTTCTCTCGGCCACTTACCGCGCGGCTCTCCCCGAAACCACATCCGGCACGGAATCCGGCTCCCTCGGCGAGACCCTGGCGCAGGCCCCGCCCTCAGCCGTGGCGGACGCCGCCAGGGAAGCCTTCACCCAGGCCCAGTCCACGACGTTCCTGGTGGCCGCCGCCTGCGCGGCCCTGGGCGCCCTGACAGCCGCTCTCACCCTGCGCTCCGCCCAGACCCCCGCTCAAGCCCCCACCGGAACACCCCGGACGCAGGACGTCCCGACCTAGTGCCCCTCAACGAACCCGAATACGGCGGGGCCGGGACCACATGGCCCCGGCCCCGCCGTATTTCCCGCGCAATCCATGCGGCGTTGTCGCGGTTACTCCGCCGGCTTGACCTGCGGCGCCGGCTTGACCTGCGGCGCAGGCTTACGCAGCGACAGGTGCAGCTCCCGCAGGCGGCTCTCCTCGACCTCGCTGGGGGCGCCCATCATGAGGTCCAGGGCGTTGTTGTTCAGCGGGAAGGCGATCGTCTCGCGGATGTTGGGCTCGTCCGCGAGCAGCATCACGATGCGGTCGATGCCCGGCGCGATGCCGCCGTGCGGCGGGGCGCCGAACTGGAAGGCGCGCAGCATGCCGCCGAAGTCCCGCTCGACATCTTCCTTCGAGTATCCGGCGATGCCGAACGCCTCGAACATGATCTCCGGTTCGTGGTTCCGGATGGCGCCGGAGGACAGCTCGGTGCCGTTGCAGACGATGTCGTACTGCCAGGCGAGGATGTCCAGCGGGTCCTTGGTGCGCAGCGCCTCCAGGCCGCCCTGCGGCATGGAGAACGGGTTGTGCGAGAACTCGACCGCGCCGGTCTCCTCGTCCTTCTCGAACATCGGGAAGTCGACGATCCAGCAGAACCGGAAGACGTTCTCCTCGAAGTGGCCGGCGCGCTTGGCCGTCTCGACCCGGACCGCGCCCATGATCTTGGAGACCTCGTCGAACTCCCCGGCGCCGAAGAAGACCGCGTGCCCCGGCTTCAGCCCGAGTGCCTCGGTCAGCGCGCGCACATCGTCCTCGGTGAGGAACTTGGCGATCGGGCCGCTCAGCGCGCCGTCCTCGCCGACCCGCACCCAGGCCAGGCCCTTGGCGCCCTGCTCGACGGCGAAGTCACCGAGCGAGTCGAAGAACTTGCGCGGCTGGGAGGCGGTGTCCGGCACCGGCAGGGCCCGCACATGCTTGTCGGCGAACGCCTTGAAGCCGGAGCCCTTGAACAGGTCGGAGACATCGGTCAGTTCCAGCTGGGCGCGCAGATCCGGCTTGTCCGAGCCGTACTTGACCATGGCCTCGCGGAACGGGATGCGCGGGAACGGGGAGGTGACCTCACGGCCCTCGCCCAGCTCCCGGAACAGCTCGGTCATCACCGTCTCGATGACCTCGAAGACGTCCTCCTGCTCGACGAAGCTCATCTCCATGTCGAGCTGGTAGAACTCGCCGGGCGAGCGGTCGGCGCGCGCGTCCTCGTCGCGGAAGCAGGGCGCGATCTGGAAGTAGCGGTCGAAGCCGGCGATCATCAGCAGCTGCTTGAACTGCTGGGGCGCCTGGGGCAGCGCGTAGAACTTGCCGGGGTGCAGCCGCGAGGGGACGAGGAAGTCGCGGGCGCCCTCGGGAGAGGTGGCCGACAGGATCGGCGTCGCCATCTCGTTGAACCCCTGGGCCGTCATCTTCTCGCGGATGGCGGCGATGACCTTGCTGCGCAGCATGACGTTGCGGTGCATGCGCTCGCGGCGCAGGTCGAGGAAGCGGTGCTCCAGCCGGCGCTCCTCGTTGACCCCGTCCTCCGCGTTGATGGTGAAGGGGATCTGCTCGGCCCCGCCGAGGACCTCGACCTGGGCGACCTCGACCTCGATCTCACCGGTCGGCAGCTCGGGGTTGACGTTCTCCTCCCCGCGCGCGGTGACCTTGCCGTCCACGCGCAGCACGGTCTCCTTGGAGAGCGAGCTGAGCTTGTCGTTGATCTCGCTCGACTCGTCGCGGACGACGAGCTGCACGATGCCGTAGTGGTCGCGCAGATCGATGAACAGGATGCCGCCCAGGTTCCGGCGATTGTGCAGCCAGCCGCTCAGTCGGACGTCAGTGCCGACGTCCGTGGCGCGAAGCTCGCCGCAGGTGTGGGACCGGTACCGATGCATCATTCATCCAAGTCGTTGGGCTCAGGAGTCACAGAGAGATGTTTCTCAGACTACCGCCCTGGGCCGACCCCCTTCGCCCCCGTTTCCGGAACCTCGTGAACTCCGCATAAAGTGGTGCAATGCGCACCGATGACGTCCTGTCGGCCCTGGGCGTTGGGCTCTGGACCTGGGATAACGCCACGGGGCTTGTGACTCTCGACGTGCGGGCAGCGCGCCTGCTCGGGCTCGCCGAGAACGCGTCCGGCGCCACCTCGACCGCTCCCCTGACCCTCCCGGGCAACGCGGTCCGCTCCCACCTGCACGCCGTCGACTACGTCGGCTTCCAGGGCATCGTCACTCTAGCCCTCACCGAGGAGACCTCCGCCGAGGCACTCATGCGGGTGGTTGCCAGGGACGGCGCGGTGACCCGCACCGTGCGCACCGTCGTACGCCCCTACGCCCCCTTCGCGTCCCACGAACCCGGAGCACCCGATCCGGCCGTCCGTATCAGCGGCATCATCTACGAGGTCCCCGAGCCGGAGAACGCGCGGGCGCAGCGCGACGAGACGAGCACCGCCGGGCAGGCGCCGGGCACGGGCGCCGCCGCGCAGAGTGCCACGGCTCAGTGGGACTGGCGGCGCAACCGCGAGGCGTTCTTGCTGGACACCGGGCGCGCGCTGGCCGAGGCGTACAGCACCGCCGAAGTGCTGCGCGTCGCCTCCTCGCTGGCGATGCCCGGCTTCTCTCCCGACGCGCTCGCCGTCTTCTGCCTCTACGGCGAGCAGCTCACCGTCTACGGGGCCCCGCAGGGCGGCGCGGCGGCGGGCCTCGGGCACGCCTCGGGGCTCGGCTCGGGGGGCGCCCGGCTGCGGCTGTCCGACGACGACCCCGCCGCCGAGGCCGTGCGCACGGGGCGCGCCCTGTATCTGCTCAGCCCACACGAGTACGCGGAGCGCTTTCCGACAGCCCGGCCGGGGGAGACCCAGCCGGGCCACACCGCCTGGGCCTTCTTGCCGCTGACCGTCGCCGGGCGCACCATCGGCGCGTGGATGGCGGCCTTCTCCCGGCCCGTCACCTTCACCCCGGACGAGCGCGCCATCCTCACAACGGTGGCCCGGATGCTGGCCCAATCGCTGTCCCGGGCGATGCTCAACGAGTCCGAGCGCGAGCTGTCGGCCCGCCTCCAGCGCACCATGCGGCCCGCGCACAAGCCCGCCATCCCCGGCATGGATCTGGCGGCCCGGTACATTCCCACCGGCGGCGGCCTCCAGATCGGCGGCGACTGGTACGACGTCATCCCCCTGCCCTCCGGGCGCACCGCGCTGGTCATCGGCGACGTACAGGGCCACGACGTGCGCGCCGCCGGGATCATGGGCCAGCTGCGGGTCGCCCTGCGCGCCTACGCCTCCGAGGGGCACCATCCGGACGCGGTGCTCTCGCGGGCCTCCCGCTTTCTGCACGGCATGAGCGGCGGCGAGCGGGTGGCGCCCCCGCCGTCCGAGCCGCCCGAGGAGACCCCGGCGCCCGCGCCCGAGATCACCAAGGACGACGAGGACCCCGAGTACGCCGACCCGCGCTTCGCCACCTGCCTCTACATCGAGGTCGACCCCGCGACCGGCACCCTGGACATCGCCCGCGCGGGCCACCCGGACCCCGCCGTGCAGATGCCCGGCGGCCCGATGCTCGTACGCCCCACCGCCGGCGGCCTGCCGCTGGGCGTCGAGCCGGACTCGGACTACCCCACCACCCGCCTCGTGCTGGAGCCCGGCGAGCGGCTGGTGATGTGCACGGACGGGCTGATCGAGACCGGCGGTCACGACCTGGAGACCGGCTGGGCACGCATCCGTGAGGTCGTCGAGGAGCACGCGGGCCCCGGCACGGACCTGGAGCAGGTCGCCGAGGCACTCGTACGGGCCGTCCACGGCGACGACGGGCCGCCGCACTCGCGCACCACGGGCCCGCTGGCTGACCGGCACGAGGACGACATCGCGCTGCTGCTGCTCGCGCTGAGCGCGCCCGCCGACGGCTCGCAGCCGGAGGGCGCCCCCGTCTCCGCGCGCCGCACGGTGATGACCGTCGCCCAGGCAGAGCCCGACCGGATCGCCACCGCCCGCCACCAGCTGCGCGACCTGCTGCACGACTGGGCCGACCCCGACCAGGTGGACGGGGCCGTGCTGATGCTGTCGGAAATGCTGACGAACGTGCTCGTCCACACGGACGGCGACGCGGTGTTCGTCGCCCAGGTCACGGTGCCGCACGGGGGCGAGGGGGACTCGCGGGGGACGAGGGATCTGGAGGTGTCTCCGGTCTCCGGTGAGGAGCGGGGCCGGACGCTGCGGGTGCAGGTCTCGGACTCCAGCGACGAGCTGCCGCACCGCCGCAGCCCCGGTGAGCTGGCCTCCTCGGGACGCGGCCTGATGCTGCTGGGCATGCTCGCCGACCGCTGGGGCGTGGACCCCCGTGGCGAGGGCAAGTGCATCTGGTTCCACATGCGGGAGACGGGCCTGACGAAGAACGGCAACGAGGCCGAAGTCGGCACCGCCGGCAACCCTGACCTCGGCCCCGACCCCGACCCCGGGAGCGACGGCCGGGACGAGAGCCCCGACGAGGCACTCGACAGGGCCCTGGCCACGGACTTCGCCGATTTCCTCGACGAGGAGGAGAGGAAGGGCAAGCAGGAGGGCCGGGGCGAGCGGGGACCGGGCGAGTAAGGATCGGGCGGGCAGAGGGACGGCTGATCCCCTGTCTGAGCCCCCGGCCCTCCCGGCGGGCACGGGCGGTACCGGACGGGGACGGCGGAGGCCAGGACCTCAGCCCTGGGGCGTCCTCGGGGTGGCCGGGACGCGGCCGAGGCGGCCCGCCTTGAAGTCCTCGAAAGCCTGGGCGAGTTCTACGTGACTGTTCATCACGAACGGGCCGTAGTGCGCCATCGGCTCCCTGATCGGACGGCCGCCCAGCAGCACGACCTCCAAGTCCGGGGTGTGGGAGTCCTGCGAGGCATCGGCGCGCAGCGTCAGCGAGCCTCCCCCACTCTCGGCTCCGCTCGAGCGGGAGGTGCCCCCACGCCCGAAGACGACGGTCTGGCCGGTGTGCACGGGCCGCCTGTCCGTCCCCGCCGAACCGCGACCGGCCAGCACATACGCGAGCCCGTTGAAGTCCTCGCGCCAGGGGAGGGTCAGCTCGGCGCCCGGGGAGACGGTGGCGTGGATCATCGTGATCGGAGTGTGGGTGGCACCGGGGCCCTCGTGCCCGTCGACCGACCCGGCGATCAGCCGCAGCAGCGCGCCGCCGTCGGAAGTGGTCAGCAGCTTGATGTTGCCGCCACCGATGTCCTGGTAGCGGGGCGCCTTCATCTTGTCGGCCGCCGGGAGGTTGACCCACAGCTGGAGACCGTGGAAGAGGCCACCGCTGATCACCAGCTCCTCGGGCGGCGCCTCGATGTGCAGCAGCCCGGAGCCGGCCGTCATCCACTGGGTGTCACCGTCGCTGAGGACCCCGCCGCCGCCCTCGGAGTCCTGGTGCACGAAGGAGCCGTCGAGCAGATAGGTGACGGTCTCGAAGCCACGGTGCGGGTGCCAAGGGGTGCCCTTGGGCTCACCGGGCGCATACTCCACCTCTCCCATCTGGTCCATCATGATGAACGGGTCCAGGTGCCGGTGGTCGATTCCGGCGAAGGCCCTGCGCACAGGGAAGCCCTCCCCCTCGAATCCGCTGGGCGCCGTGGAAACGGCGAGCACGGGCCGCGGCGCGGCGCTCTCCCGCGGCGGCGCGGGCACACGGGGCAGCGCGAGGGGGTTCTCGACGGTGATGGCGGGCATGACGACCTCCAGGTAGTTCACCATTCAACTTAGTTGAACGCTGAACGTCTGGACGCACCGGGGGATTCCCGACGGAGAAAGCCCCAGCGCACAGGCAGGCACCCCACAGACGGGCAGCCCTCGGCCCTGCCTGCGGCCCCCGCCCCCGCAGCCCGTCTCTCGGTCCGCGGCGCGCGGCCCGCAGCTCTGGACCCGCAGGACTCAGCAGACCCGCAGCACTCAGCCGTACATCCGGCGCATCGCGAAGTCGACCATCTCCTCGACCGCCTTCGCGTCGAAGACCACGCGGTGCTCTCCCTCCATGTCGAGCACAAAGCCGTACCCGGAGGGCAGCAGGTCGAGAACCTCGGCACCGGTGATGACGAAATACTTCGACTCTTTGCCCGCGTAGGCGCGCAGCTCCTTGAGGGTGCTGAACATGGGGATGACGGGCTGCTGGGTGTTGTGCAGCGCGAGGAAGCCGGGGTTGTCCCCGCGCGGGCAGTACACCTTGGAGCCGGAGAAGACGCCCTGGAAGTCCTCGGCCGACATCGAGCCGGTGGTGAAGGCCCGCACCGCCTCCTGGAGAGAGGGCGGCGACGGCTCGGGGTACAGCGGCTGCTGGCCCCCGGGCTGACCGTACGGCGGAGGCGCCCCCTGCTGTGCCCCATAAGGAGGCGGAGGCGGTGCCTGCTGGTGATGCCCCTGCTGGCCGGGGTGCCCGGCGTGCGGATAGCCGTGGCCCTGTCCGGCCTGAGCACCGGTCTGGTCGTAGCCGTACATACCGAAGAGAGTAACGAGTCACAGATGCGAGCGGGGGGTTGCTTCTTATTACCGACGGGTAGCATCATCACTGAGAATACTGACAAGTACGAGCGAGCCACTACGGAGCCGTCGCCATGGGGCACTACAAGTCGAATCTCCGCGACATCGAGTTCAACCTCTTCGAGGTCCTCGGGCGCGACACCGTGTACGGCACTGGTCCGTTCGCGGAGATGGATATCGAGACCGCCAAGAGCGTGCTGAGCGAGATCGCCAGGCTGGCCGAGAACGAGCTGGCCTCCTCGTACGAGGAGAGCGACCGCACGCCTCCGGTCTTCGACCCGGAGACCAACACCGCGCCGGTCCCGGCAGCCTTCAAGAAGAGCTACCAGGCATACATGGACGCCGAGTGGTGGCGGCTGGGCATCCCGGAGGAGATCGGCGGCACCACCTCGCCGCGCTCGCTCCTGTGGGGCTTCGCCGAGACGATCCTGGGCGCCAACCCTGCCGTGTGGATGTACGCCTCCGGCCCGGCGTTCGCCGGTGTGCTGCACGAGGAGGGCACCGAGGAGCAGCGCAAGGTCGCGACGCTGATGGCCGAGAAGCAGTGGGGTTCCACCATGGTCCTCACCGAGCCCGACGCCGGCTCCGACGTGGGCGCCGGCCGCACCAAGGCCACCCAGCAGGACGACGGCACCTGGCACATCGAGGGCGTGAAGCGCTTCATCACCTCCGGTGAGCACGACATGTCCGAGAACATCGTGCACTTCGTCCTCGCCCGCCCCGAGGGCCACGGTCCGGGCACCAAGGGCCTCTCGCTCTTCGTCGTGCCGAAGTACGACTTCGACTGGGAGACCGGCGAGCTGGGCGAGCGCAACGGCGTCTACGCCACCAACGTCGAGCACAAGATGGGCCTGAAGGCCTCCAACACCTGCGAGATGACCTTCGGCGCCTCCGGCCGCCCCGCCAAGGGCTGGCTGCTGGGCGAGAAGCACGACGGTATCCGCCAGATGTTCAAGATCATTGAGTTCGCCCGGATGATGGTCGGCACGAAGGCCATCGCGACGCTCTCGACCGGCTACCTCAACGCCCTTGAGTACGCCAAGGAGCGGGTGCAGGGCGCCGACCTCGCGCAGTTCACCGACAAGACCGCGCCGCGCGTCACCGTCACCCACCACCCCGACGTGCGCCGCTCGCTGCTGACGCAGAAGGCGTACGCCGAGGGCATGCGCGCCCTCATCCTCTACACCGCCGCCGTCCAGGACGAGATCCTGGTCAAGGAGCACAACGGCGAGGACGCCTCCGCGGCGAAGCGGCTCAACGACCTCCTGCTGCCGATCGTGAAGGGCTACGGCTCCGAGAAGTCCTACGAACAGCTCGCGCAGTCCCTCCAGACGCTGGGCGGCTCGGGCTACCTCCAGGAGTACCCGATCGAGCAGTACATCCGGGACTCCAAGATCGACACGCTCTACGAGGGCACCACCGCGATCCAGGGCCAGGACTTCTTCTTCCGCAAGGTCGTCCGCGACCAGGGCCAGGCTCTCACCGCGCTCTCGGAGGAGATCAAGAAGTTCCTCGCCGACGCACGCGGCGGCGAAGAGCTCGCCGGCTCGCGCGACCACCTCGCCAAGGCCGCCGCCGACCTGGAAGCCATCGTCGGCACGATGCTGACGGACCTCGCGGCCACGGAGAAGGACATCAAGTCCATCTACAAGGTCGGCCTCAACACCACCCGCTTCCTGATGGCGTCCGGCGATGTCGTCGTCGGCTACCTGCTGCTGCGCGGCGCCGCCGTCGCAGCCGAGAAGCTGGCGAGCGCCTCCCCGAAGGACGTGCCGTTCTACCAGGGCAAGATCGCGGCGGCGAAGTTCTTCGCGGCGAACGTCCTGCCCCACGTCTCGGTCGAGCGCGAGCAGGCGGACGTCGTCGACCTGTCCGTCATGGACCTGGACGAGAGCGCCTTCTGAGCCGCCCTCCCACGGCTCGGTGACACCACGCCCCGCTCCCGCCCACCCGGGAGCGGGGCGCTCCTCTTGTGTGCGTTCGAGCGCGGCCACCGGCTGCGGCCAGGGCCGCCGTAAGGTGGGCGCATGAGCGAAGCCATGCCGTTCGACCGCGGTCACACCGACGGTCTGATGTCCTTTCTCACCACGAGCCCCTCGCCGTACCACGGGGCCGCGAACGCCGCGGCGCTGCTGGAGAAGGCGGGTTTCCGGCAGGTGCTGGAGACCGAGGCATGGGACGCGGGGACGGGCGGCAAGTACGTGCTGCGGGGCGGCGCGCTGATCGCGTGGTACGTCCCGGAGGGGGCCACGCCGGCGGCACCGTTCCGCATCATCGGTGCGCACACCGACTCCCCCAACCTGCGCGTCAAACCCGTGCCCGACACCGGCGCACACGGCTGGCGGCAGATCGCCGTGGAGATCTACGGCGGCACCCTGCTCAACACCTGGCTCGACCGGGATCTCGGCCTCAGCGGCAGGCTGACGCTGCGCGACCGCTCGACCCACCTCGTGAACGTGGACCGCCCCCTGCTGCGCGTCCCCCAGCTCGCCATCCACCTCGACCGCCAGGCCAACGAGGGGCTCAAGCTCGACCGGCAGCGCCATATGACCCCGATCTGGGGGCTGGGCCAGCCCCGCGAGGGGGATCTGCTGCGCTTCCTCGCGGAGGAGAGCGGACTGCCGGCGGACGAGATCGCCGGCTGGGACCTGATGACTCACAGCGTGGAACCTCCCTCCTATCTGGGACGCGACCGCGAACTTCTCGCGGGGCCGCGCATGGACAACCTGCTGTCGGTGCACGCGGGCGCCGCCGCCCTCGCCGCTGTCGCCGAGAGCGGCACCGCGCCCACCTGCGTCCCGGTGCTGGCCGCCTTCGATCACGAGGAGAACGGCAGCCAGTCGGACACCGGCGCCCAGGGCCCGCTGCTGGGCTCGGTGCTGGAGCGCTCGGTCTTCGCCCGCGGCGGCTCCTACGAGGACCGGGCCCGCGCCTACG
This sequence comes from Streptomyces sp. NBC_01775, assembly GCF_035917675.1. Taxonomy (NCBI): domain Bacteria; kingdom Bacillati; phylum Actinomycetota; class Actinomycetes; order Kitasatosporales; family Streptomycetaceae; genus Streptomyces; species Streptomyces sp. NBC_01775. Next base: position 4,606,874 of record NZ_CP109104.1, read on the forward strand.
CCGGGACCATCTGCCTCTCCTCCGACACCGGCCACGCGGTGCACCCCAACTACCCCGAGCGGCACGAGCCCGGCCACCACCCCATGCCCGACGGCGGCCCGATTCTCAAGGTCAACGTCAACCAGCGCTACTCGACCGACGGTGCGGGCCGTGCCGTCTTCGCGGCTGCCTGCGAGCGGGCGGGCGTGCCCTGGCAGACGTTCGTGTCCAACAACGACGTCCCCTGCGGGACCACGATCGGCCCCATCACCGCAGCCCGGCACGGGATCACGACCGTGGACATCGGCGTCGCGATCCTCTCCATGCACGCGGCCCGCGAACTGTGCGGCGCCAAGGACCCCTTCCTGCTGGCCAACTGCCTCACCGCCTTCTTGGGGGAGTGAGGCGAATGGGGCCCCGCCCCCGTCAGGGCAGCTCGGCGTAGGGGCGGATCGCCCGCTCGCCGTCGAGATACAGGCTGTTCTGCTCGGGCGGTGCGGGCAGCCCGAGCGCGCTGTCCAGCACCGGGCCGACCTTGCCGCAGCCGGAGGTGCGGGGAGCGGCGAAGGGCTCCGCCACCACGTCCGGCATCTGTCCGGGCGCCGGGTTCCCGGCTGCCTGCAAGGTCAGCTGGACCGGCTTCGCCTCGCTGCCTATCGCACAGCCGCGCGGCAGCAGCGGGCCGCTGCTGAGGCCGAGGGTCAGCGCCAGCTCTCCCATCCGCTCTTCGTTGGAGTGGAAGTCGAACGAGCCTCCATAGCGCAACTTCATCCGCAGCGGAGTGCCCGGCACTGGCACGGGGTCGGCCTCCAAGCCCCCGAAGACCTGATGGAATTCGCCGTCTATCCGACCCTCGGCATGGGTGATGACGACCGGCTCCTTCAGCGGCACGTGTGCCTTACCTATCGTCAGGCTGCCCGTCGCCGTGATCACCTCGCACCGCCACAGCGCCGGGTCCGCGCCCTCGGGCAGCTCGGCGCGGGCGGGGCAGGAGGTGAACGTCCCCTCCACGCCCCCGCGCTCCTCAGCAGCCGCCGGCGACGCCGCGCAGAGCGTGGCGGCCATGGTGGCCAGCGTCAGCCCGAGTACGGCCCCCGCGACCCGTCGTGAACGAAACGATCCACGCACTGTGAACACAGCTCTCCCCCTTGGTCGTTGGCCGAGTGTCTGTCTCCCGGCCTCGCCCCATCAGCATTGCAGAACTTTCTCTGCATAGAAAGCTTTGCAGAGAAAATCATGCAGAGAAAAATCTGCGACGCGTAGACTGGGGGCATGACTGAGCAGGACGACGAGCCACGCCGCACCATCAGCGACCCCGGAACCCTCAAGGCGCTCGCGCACCCCCTGCGCCTGAAGATCCTTCGCAGACTGGGCACTTCGGGCCCCGCCACGGCGACGACCCTGGCCGCGGTGCTCGGCGAGAACACGGGAACGCTCAGCTACCACCTGCGCCAGCTGGAGCGCGGCGGATTCATCGAGGACGACCCGGACCGTTCGGCGGGCGGCCGGGAGCGGTGGTGGCGCGGCGTACGCGGGCTGGACGTACGACGGCCGCCGCAGGAGGAGTTGACGACCGCCGAGCGTGCCGTGCTGGGGGAGCTGGACCGGATGCGCATGGAGGAGGACATCGGCCTCGCGCGGCGCTACACCCTCGAACACCCGGACGCGGAAGGCTGGATGCGCGGCTCCCGCAGTCTCACGCATCTCACCCGGGAAGAGCTGAGCGCGTTTCACGACGCGTATCTGGAGCTGGTGCAGCGCTTCGCGCGGGGCCCCCGCGAGGCCGCGCCCGGGTCCCGTCCCATCGCACTGCGCTGGTTCGGGGTGCCGGTGGACGAACCCGAGGAGGCGACGCCGGATCAGGAAGAGGAAAGGGAGGGGCAGTAGAGATCAGACGTACTGAATGCCTGCCTCCGGCCCGGGTACTCGCGGCCCGGTAAGCGAACCGGCCCGGGAAACGAGCCAGTTCGGGGAACGAGCCAGTGGCTCAACCGAGCTTGGAGGCACCATTCATGGGCATCGTCGTGTGCATCGGCATGATGGCCGTGGGCGCGATCCTGACCCTGGCCGTCGACTGGGACGTCAGCGGTCTCAACGTCGACGTCATGGGCATCATCCTGCTCCTCGTCGGCACCATCGGCCTGTGCGCCTACATCAGCATCCTGAAGCGCCGCCGCGTGCAGCCTCCGGCCCCGGGCGCACCGGTGGTCGAAGAGGTCAACAAGCACCACTGGGAGTGAGGGGGTGAGGAGGCCCCCGGCCCCTGTCACCCTCAGCTCCTGTTCGCGTCCCGCCCCGACCCGCGTCCGGGCTCCTACTCGTCCAGCCCCTTCTCGTCCATCCCGGCGAGCACCAGGGGCAGGCGGTCGGCGCCGTCTGCCGTGAGGCGCACCGGAACACCCCAGTCCTGCTGGTGCACATGGCAGGCGGGGAACTCGCCCTCCTCGTCGCAGGAGGCGGCCATGGCGGAGATGTGCAGGACACCCTCTGTGCCCTCGCCCCCGGCCAGCCGTACCTCGCGCATCAGCTCCGTTCCCTGCCCGTCACCCTGTTCGAGGAGTTCGGGCGGGGTCGCGCTCACGATGAGCCGGGTCGAGGGGCCGTAGCGGGTGTCGAGCTTCTGGCCGGGGGGCGCCTGGAAGACCACGTCCAGCCGCAGCACACCTGCCGCGACCTCGGTGGCGGCGCGCTGCGTACGGTGCGCGACGCCCTCCACCCGTACCGCGTCCTCGGGCAGCCGAAGCCTGGTCAGCCGGTGGCGCGCCGACTCCACCACCACGATCTCGCCCGAGCCGTCGGACGCCAGCACCGCGTCCGACGGCTCGCGCAGGTCGGTCGCCAAGGTGCTGACCTCACCAGTCGCCGGGTCGAAGCGGCGCAGCGCGTGGTTGTAGGTGTCCGATACGGCCACCGACCCGTCCGGCAGCGCCGTGACGCCCAACGGATGCTGCAAGAGTGCCTGGTCGGCGGGGCCGTCGCGGTGCCCGAAGTCGAACAGTCCGGTGCCCACGGCCGTGTGGACGACGAACCCTCCGTCGCCGCCCTGCGAGGTGTCCTGCGAGCCGTCCTGCGAGGTGCCGTCGCCCCGCGAAGTGTCGGCGCGCTCGACCCAGCGCAGCGCGCTCGTCTCGGAGTCGGCGAGCCACAATCTCGCTTCATCCGGTGCGACGGCGAGCCCGGAGGGCTGCGCGAACCAGGATTGCGCCGCCGGGCCGTCCACCAAGCCCTCGTTGGTCGTGCCCGCCTCGGCCCGTACGGTCCCGCTCTCCGGGTCGTACGTCCACAGCTGGTGCACGCCCGCCATGGCGATCCACGCGCGGTCCGCGAACCAGGCCACGTCCCAGGGCGAGGAGAGCGCGACCTCGCGCGCGGGGCCGTCGGTAGGAGCGCCCTGCCACCACTGCGCGCCCGTGCCGGCCACGGTCGTCACCGCACCGGTGGCCAGGTCGAGGCGGCGCAGCGCGTGGTTGACAGTGTCGGCGACGAGGACGTCGCCGCCGGGCAGCGGCGCGAGCCCCTGCGGCTCGTTGAAACGTGCTTCATCCGGTGCGCCGTCCACCAGACCGCGCTCTCCCGTGCCGATACGGCGCAGCGCGGTCTCGCCGTCGGATGCCAGCTCCACCAGCTGGTGGCGGGTGGTGTCCGAGACGAGATAGCCGCCATCCGGCAGCGCGAGGGCCTTCCCCGGAAAGCGGAGGTCCGTCGCGACGGGCTCGGGCGGCACGTACGGGCCCTCGCCGCGCCGCAGGGTGCCCTTGGCCTCGTGCTCGGCCTCCAGCTCCCCGATGAGCTTCTCGATCGCGTGCACATGGCCCTCGCCCGCGTGCTGGGCCACCACGTAGCCCTCCGGGTCGATCACGACGAGTGTGGGCCAGGCGCGGACCGCGTACTGCTTCCACGTCGCCAGGTCCGGGTCGTCGAGCACCGGATGCTCCACGCCGTACCGCTCGACCGCGTCCACGACGGCGGCGTGCTCGGCCTCGTGCACGAACTTCGGCGAGTGCACGCCAACGACCACAACCGTGTCCTGGTGCCGCTCCTCCAGCTCGCGCAGCTCGTCCAGGACGTGCAGGCAGTTGACGCAGCAGAAGGTCCAGAAGTCGACGATCACGCACTTGCCGCGCAGCGAGGCGAGGTCGAGCTGCTCCCCACCCGTGTTCAGCCAGCCGCCCGCGCCGGACAGCTCGGGGGCGCGGACGCGGGGCCGGGGGGCGGGGGTGGGAGCGGAGGGGGCGGCCGAGTCGTTCATAGCTCCAGACTGCCACTCCCCGACGAGAGCGCCGCTCCGGGCCGCCGCGGAGCGGGTCCGGACCGCCCCTCGCCGCTTCCGGGCCGCCGCACGCCGCCTCCGGGCCACCGCACGCCGCTCCGGGCCGCTCGACCGCTCTCACCGGCCCGGCAGACCCACACAGACCTTGCGCCCCACAGGCTCTCGCAAGCCCCCGGGTGGCCACCCGAGCCCCGGGCGGCCACCCGCGAGGGTCAGAGCACGCGGTCCTTCAGTACCGGAAAGGACTCTCGCACCTTGTCGACCTGGGACAGGTCGAGGTCGGCTGTGATCACCGTCTCCTCCGAGCCGGTGGTCTCCGCGAGCACGTCGCCCCACGGGTCGATGATCGCGCTGCGGCCCGCCTGGGCGACGCCCGCGTGGGTGCCGGCCGTGCCGCAGGCGAGCACGAAGCTCTGGTTCTCCACGGCGCGGGTGCGCGCGAACAGCGTCCAGTGCTCGGCGCGCTTGGCGGGCCAGCCCGCCGGGACGACCAGCACCCGTGCGCCCTCCGGCTCGGCGTCCACCAAAGCGCGGAACAGCTCGGGGAAGCGCAGGTCGTAGCAGGTGGCGAGGCCAAGGGTGGCCTGCGGGTGGGGCACGGTCACCGGCTGGGTGCCGGCCGTCATCAGCGCGGCCTCGCCCCGGTCGAAGCCGAAGCGGTGGATCTTGCGGTAGGTGCGGACCAGTTCGCCGGAGGGGGAGAAGACCAGGGAGGTGTTGTAGAGGGCCCCGGCCTCGTGGCCCTTCTCGACGATCGAGCCGGCGTGCAGCCACACTCCCGCGTCGCGCGCCGCCGCCGACATGGCCAGCGCGGTCGGCCCGCTGGCCGGGTCCGCGTCCTCGGCCTCCGTCGCGAAGCGGTCGTAGGCGAAGGCGCCGACCGCCCACAACTCGGGCAGCACCACCAGGTCCGCGCCCTCTTGAGCGCGTACGAGCGAAGCGACCCGCTCCCGCCGGGAATTGACCGATTCATCCGGGTCTACCTGGATCTGGAGAAGAGAAGCGCGCACCGTACCACCGTCCATGCGATCGAGGGGGTCGATTGGGCCTAGCATCGTCCCAAAAGCACTGCCGGGGTGCCCGTGGCAGCGTAACTTGAGAGCACCCAGCCCGCGAACGATCCGTAACGCCGAGGGGTCCCGTGACCGACCACCCAAGCCTTCAGCCCTACGTTGACGCCTGGACCCAGTCCATGGAAGCGATATCCGAGCTGGTCACCCCGCTCGCCGAAGGGGAGTGGAACCGGGCGACCGAGTGCCCCGGCTGGTCCGTTCGTGATGTGGTCTCCCACATCATCGGGCTGGAGTGCGAGTTGCTCGGCGATCCGCGCCCTATCCACACACTCCCTCGCGACATTTATCACGTACGCGATGAGACAAGCCGGCACATGGAGGTCCAGGTCGACGTCCGGCGGCACCACACGGGCCCGGAGATGACCAGTGAGTTCGAGTACACCCTCATCCGGCGCTCCCGGCAGTTGCGGAACGAGAAGCGAGGACCCGAGGACGAGGTCAGCAGCGTGGTGCCGTTCGGGCCGCGGAAGCTGCCCCTGGAGCAGCAGTTGATGGTGCGCGCGTTCGATGTCTGGGTGCACGAACAGGACCTCCGGCGCGCGTTGGATACACCGGGCAACCTGGATTCGCCGGGCGCGCACGTGGCGCGGGACGTACTGCTGGCGGGGCTGCCCAAGGTCGTCGCCAAGGACGCCGGAGTGCCGCCGAACTCCGCCGTGGTCTTCGACGTGAGCGGCCCGATGGAGTTCATGCGGACGGTACGCGTGGACGCGGCCGGCAAGGCGAGCGTGGACGGCAGTCCCTCGCTGGGCCCCGAGGCGACGCTGTCGCTGGACTGGGAGACCTATCTGCGGCTGGCCACCGGGCGGGTACGCGCCGACGCCGTCTCCGACCGCGTCAAGACCGAGGGGGACGCCGAGTTGGCGACCGCCATCCTCACCCATTTCTCCGTCACGCCCTGAGCGCTCCCGCGCGCTCCCCCGAGCCCCGTACGCCCGCCCCCACAGCGTCGAGCACTTCCTCACACCGTCGAGCACCGCCCCACGCTGTCTCACGGCCTCATCAGGGCCGTCGAGCACCGCCTCACACCGGCACGTGGACCGCCTCGACCCTGCTCGCCACGATGCGCTCCCGCTCCCGCCGCACCGCACGCCCCCGCAGCCGGATCACCTGGGCCAGGCCGAGCGCCTGGAGGACGAAGACGCTGGCGAAGGCGATACGGAAGTTGTCGCCTGTCAGGTCGAGGAGTACGCCGACGGCGAGCAGGGTCGTCATGGAGGCGGTGAAGCCTCCCATGTTGACGATGCCGGACGCGGTCCCCTGGCGTTCGGGCGGATTGGCGGGGCGGGAGAAGTCGAAGCCGATCATCGAGCCGGGCCCGCAGGCGCCGAGCACGACGCACAGCACGATCAGCAGCCACATCGGGGAGCGCCCCGGCCAGGCGATGGTGGCCGCCCACACGGTGGCCGTGGCCAGCACGGTGCCGAACACCAGCGGGGTGCGGGCCGCGTGGTGGCGGGAGATGACCTGGCCGTAGACGAGGCCGCAGCACATGTTCGAGATCACCACCAGGGTGAGGAGTTCGCCCGCGGTACCGCGCCCGAGCCCCTGAGCCTCGACCAGGAACGGCATGCCCCACAGCAGCAGGAAGACCATGCCGGGGAACTGACAGGTGAAGTGCACCCACATACCCGTCCGGGTGCCGGGCTCCCGCCACGCCGCGGTGATCTGCCGCCGGATGAAGCCCGGACCCGGCCCGCCGTTCGCCTCCTTGGGGAAGGCGGGGGCCGCGAACCCTTCCGGGTGATCCTTGAGGAAGAAGATCACCAGCAGCAGGATGGCGAACCCGCCCGCCGCGCTGCCCGCGAAGGTCGGCGTCCACCCGAAGGTGTCGAGGACGCGCGCGAGCACCAGCGTGGTGACGAGGTTGCCGGCCATGCCCATCAGCGCCGCGACCTGCGCGATCACGGGCCCGCGCCGGGCAGGGAACCACCGTGCGCCCAGCCGTAGTACGGCGATGAACGTCATCGCGTCCCCGCAGCCGAGCAGGGCGCGCGAGGCCAGCGCCATGGCGTACGAGCCGGAGACGGCGAAGCCGAACTGCCCTGCGGTGAACAGCACCACGCCCAGCAGCAGGATGCGCTTGGTGCCCCAGCGGTCCACGAGCAGACCCACGGGGATCTGCATGCCCGCGTAGACGAGGAGCTGGAGGATGGAGAAGCTGGAGAGGGCGGAAGCGTTGATTCCGAAGCGGTCCGCGGCGTCGATTCCGGCCACACCGAGACTGGTGCGATAGGTGACGGCGACGAAGTAGACCGCGACGCCGATGCCCCACACCCACATGGCGCGCGCGCCGCCCGGCGGGTCGCCGGGCAGGCGTATGTCCGTCGAGGCGGCTGAACTCATCGGGGCGCACCGCCCCCGAGCCCGTCGTCGAGCCCGCGACCGAGCCCCTCGTCCAGCCCGCGCCCGTCCCCGCGCCTGTCCTCGCCGCGTACCAGGTGTCGTACGCGGCTGACGTGCTGGTGGACGGCGAGCGCCGCCGCCTCCGTGTCGCCCTCGCGAAGGGCGCGCAGGATGTCGCTGTGCTCGGTGAGGTTCTTCGCGATCCGCTCGGGGTGCGCGTGCATCACCGCGACGCCCATGCGCAGCTGGCGGTCACGGAGCTGGTCGTAGAGGCGGGTGAGGATCTGGTTGCCCGTCGCCTTGACGATCGTGGCGTGAAAGCAGCGGTCGGCCACGGAGACGGCGGCCAGGTCGCCGGCGGCGGCGTGCGCGCGCTGCTCCTCCAGCAGCTCCTCCAGTCGTCGGACGAGCGCGTCGGAGACGGGCACCGCGCGGTGCACGGCGTGCTGTTCGACCAGCAGCCGGGTCTCGACCACGTCCTCGATCTCCTGCGCCGACACGGGCAGGACGAGCGCGCCCTTCTTGGGGTAGAGCTGGATGAGTCCCTCGACCTCCAGCCGGAGCAGGGCCTCGCGCACAGGTGTTCTGGACACCCCGACGGCCTCGGCCAGCTCGCCCTCGGTCAGGAGCATGCCGCCCTCGTAGTGCCGCTCCAGAACAGCTTGCTTGACGTAGTGGTACACGCGTTCTGCGGCAGGGGGCTGTCTGACGGCGGCAGCGGAAGGCATGTGCACACCATAGATACAACAGAGATTCAAACGAAGGCGCCGTCCACGATTCGGACGGCGCCTTCGGACTGTGGATCCGGAATGGACTCGGACTATGGATTCGGCCTGTGGAGAGGGCTCAGCTCCAGGTCATCAGCCGCTTGGGCCGCTCCAGGACCGCCGCCACGTCGGCCAGCACCTTGGAGCCCAGCTCCCCGTCCACCAGCCGGTGATCGAAAGAGAGGGCGAGCGTGGTGACCTGGCGGGGCCTGACCTTGCCCTTGTGCACCCACGGCTGCTCGCGGATCTGCCCGAAGGCGAGGATCGCGGACTCACCAGGGTTGAGGATCGGGGTGCCGGTGTCGACACCGAAGACCCCCACATTGGTGATCGTCACCGTCCCGCCGCTCATCGCCGCCGGGCTGGTCCTGCCCTCGCGCGCGGTGCTCACCAATTCCCCGAGGGCGGACGCCAGTTCGGGCAGGGTCTTGTCCTGCGCGTCCTTGACGTTCGGAACGATCAGCCCACGGGGGGTCGCGGCGGCGATGCCGAGGTTCACGTAGTGCTTACGGACGATCTCCTGACGGTCCTCGTCCCACGCGGAGTTGACCTCCGGATGGCGGCGGATCGCCAGCAGGAACGCCTTGGCGACGAACAGCAGCGGGTTGACCCGTACGCCCGCCATGTCCGGGTCCTGCTTCAGCTCGCTGACGAGCCTCATCGTCCGGGTGACATCCACGGTCACGAACTCGGTGACGTGCGGCGCGGTGAACGCGCTGGTGACCATCGCCTGCGCGGTGGCCTTGCGGACGCCCTTGACCGGGATACGGGTCTCCCTGGCGCCGGGCGCTCCCTCGTCCCGCACCGGCTCGGACCCCTGGGTGGGGGCCGCCGTCGGAGCCGCCGCGGGGGGCTCCTGCGCGGGGGAGGGCGCGGCGGTGGCGGGGGCCGCCGCGGCGTGGACGTCCTCGCGGGTAACGACGCCCTCGGGCCCCGTCGGGGTGACCGCGTTCAGGTCGACGCCGAGGTCCTTGGCGAGCTTGCGCACCGGAGGCTTGGCCAGGGGCCGCTCCAGGCGCTCCCCTTCGACGGGAGCCACCGCGCCGTGCCCGTTGACGCCGGGCGTCTCCTGGGGGGCCGTCGCGGGCGTGGGGGCGCGCGTGGGGGCGGGCGCGGGCGCGGTCTCCTGCGCCCGAGCCGGGGTCGGGGTCGGGGTCTGGGCCGGGGTCTGGGCCGGGGCCGGAATCTCACCCTCGGGACGCTTACGGGGGCGCCGCTTGGTGGAGCCGGCCGAAACTCCGTAGCCGACCAGCACGGGCTGACGCCCCTCGGGCTGCTCGGGCTGCCCGGGCTCCTGCCCGGCGTCGGCGGGCTGACGGTCCTCAGCGGACCGACCGTCCCCGGCGACAGGCGCAGCAGGCGCACCGCCCTCCGAGGGCGCCGTGTCGACGGTGATGATCGGCGTGCCGACATCCACCGTCGTGCCCTCTTCGAAGCGCAGCTCATGCACCGCGCCGTTGAACGGAATGGGCAGCTCCACCGCCGCCTTGGCGGTCTCCACCTCGCACACGACCTGCCCGTCGGTGACCGTGTCGCCGGGCTGGACATGCCACTTGAGGATCTCCGCCTCCGTCAGCCCCTCGCCCACGTCGGGCATCTTGAACTCGCGGATACGAGCGGCGCTGTCGGCAGGGGCGCTGTTGGCGCTGTTGGCGCTTTCAGTCATCGTCACGGCTCTCCTCAGTACGCCAGCGCGCGGTCGACGGCATCGAGCACCCGGTCCAGGTTCGGCAGGTACTCGTCCTCCAGGCGGGCCGGAGGATACGGCGCGTGGAAGCCGCCGACGCGCAGCACCGGTGCCTCCAGATGGTAGAAGCACCGCTCCGTGATGCGGGCGGCGATCTCCGCTCCCGTGCCAAGGAAGACGGGAGCCTCGTGGACGACGACCAGCCTGCCGGTCTTCTCCACCGAGCGCTGGAGCGTGTCGAAGTCGATCGGGGACATCGAGCGCAGGTCCACGACCTCCAGCGAGTTGCCCTCCTCCTCGGCGGCGGCTGCCGCCTCCAGGCAGACCTTCACCATCGGCCCGTAGGCCGCGAGCGTCGCCGCCGTACCCCGCCGTGCGACGGAGGCGGAGTGCAGCGGGGCGGGGATGGCCGTGGTGTCGACCTCGCCCTTGTCCCAGTAGCGGCGCTTGGGCTCGAAGAAGATGACCGGGTCGTCGCTCTCGATGGCCTGCTGCATCATCCAGTAGGCGTCCGACGAGTTCGACGGGGAGACACACTTGAGCCCGGCGACGTGCGCGAACAGCGCCTCCGGAGACTCGCTGTGATGCTCGACGGCGCCGATGCCGCCCGCGTACGGGATGCGGATGACGACCGGCAGCTTGATCTTGCCCAGCGCCCGCGCGTGCATCTTGGCGAGCTGGGTGACGATCTGGTCGTAGGCGGGGAAGACGAAGCCGTCGAACTGGATCTCGACGACGGGACGGTAGCCGCGCAGCGCCAGCCCGATCGCGGTGCCGACGATGCCCGACTCGGCGAGCGGCGTGTCGATGACGCGGCCCTCGCCGAAGTCCTTCTGGAGCCCGTCGGTCACCCGGAAGACGCCGCCGAGCTTGCCGACGTCCTCTCCCATGATGAGGACCTTGGGGTCGTTCTCCATCGCGGTGCGCAGCGACTCGTTGATCGCCTTGGCGAGGGGAAGCTTCTTCGTTTTCGTGGCCTCGGAGCGGGCCGGAGCGGCGGCGGTGGTGGCCATCAGCGGCCCTCCTCGTGAGAGTCCGAGTCGGCGAACGTGGCGAGGTACGACGCGAACTGCGCGCGCTCCTCGTCGACGAGCGCGTGCCCGTCCGCGTAGACGTTCTCGAAGATCGCCATGGTGTCGGGGTCGGGCATGGTGCGGATGGCCTCGCGCACGTGCTTGCCCATGGCCTCGCTCTCCTCCTCGATGGAGGTGAAGTACGCGGCGTCGGCCAGCCCCTCCTTCTCCAGGTAGGTGCGCAGCCGCTGGATCGGGTCCTTGGCCTCCCACGAGGCGCGCTCCTGGTCGGAGCGGTAGCGCGTGGGGTCGTCGGACGTGGTGTGGGCGCCCATCCGGTAGGTGAACGCCTCGATGAGCATGGGGCCCTCGCCGGCGCGGGCGCGCTCGACGGCGGCCTTGGTGACCGCGAGACAGGCCAGCACGTCATTGCCGTCCACGCGTACACCCGGGAAGCCGAAGCCCTGGGCGCGCTGGTAGATCGGCACGCGGGACTGGCGCTCTGCGGGCTCGGAGATGGCCCACTGGTTGTTCTGGCAGAAGAAGACCACCGGCGCGTTGTAGACGGCCGAGAACGTGAACGCCTCCGCGACGTCGCCCTGGCTGGAGGCGCCGTCGCCGAAGTAGGCGATCACGGCGGAGTCGGCGCCGTCCTTGGCCACGCCCATCGCGTATCCGGTCGCGTGCAGGACCTGGGAGCCGATCACGATCGTGTAGAGGTGGAAATTGTTGCTGTTGGGGTCCCAGCCGCCGTGGTTCACACCGCGGAACATGCCGAGCAGCATCGTCGGATCCACGTCACGGCACCAGGCGACGCCGTGCTCGCGGTAGGTGGGGAAGACATAGTCGTCGGCGCGCAGGGCGCGGCCCGAACCGATCTGGGCGGCCTCCTGGCCGAGCAGCGAGGCCCACAGACCCAGCTCGCCCTGGCGCTGGAGGGATGTCGCCTCGGAGTCGAACCGGCGGGTGAGCACCATGTCGCGGTAGAGGCCGCGCAGCTCTTCCGCAGAGAGGTCGACGTCGTAGTCCGGATGGGTGACCCGTTCGCCTTCCGGAGTGAGGAGCTGCACCAGCTCGGTGTCCGCGGGGGCGCCGGTGGTGGCCGCGGTCGTGGCTGCGGACTTCGTGCGCTGGGCGGGCCGGGCACGCTTGGCGCCACGGGCTCCGGCTGACGCGCCGGCCTTGGCGGAGGTCTTGGCGGAAGCCTTGGCAGGGGCCTTGGCCTGGGGCTTCGTGGCGGGGTCCGTGGCCTTCGTGGGTCCCTTCGCCGGCGCCTTCGCCGTGGCCTTGGACGCCGTCTTGGCGGCGGACTTCGCGGGGCCGCCCTTGGCCGGTGCCTTGGCAGGGGCCTTCGCGGCGGCCTTGCGCGGCTTGGCCGCCCCGTTGGCGGCGCCTGCGCCGCTCGCGCCGCGTGCGCTACGAGCGCCGGACTCCCCGCGTGCGCCGGTCGCGCCGTTGTCGCTGCCGGCGCCCGCGCCATTGGCGGTGCCCGCGCCGTTCGCCGTGCTCCGGGCGCCGCTCTGGCCGCCCGTGCTGCTCGCCGCGGCCTCCTTGCCCGCCCCGGCGGCCTTCGCAGCCTGGGTCGCGCGCTTTCCTCCGGTGCCGCTGCGGCGCGCGGTGCTCCGCGCAGCAGTGCTCTCCACGGTCACGTGTGCTCCTCCGTCTGTCCGGCCCCCGGGATTGCCGGTGGCCTGGGGCTCCCCCGCCCACTGGCGGGGGGAGGCTCGCCCGGTCCCGTGCGGCGCACGGGGTGGGAGCGTCGCGGTCGGCACCGGGTGGGTGACTGCTGTCCCGGTCGCGGCCCGCTCGTCCTGACCCCAGTCGGGAACGCCCCTAGCCATGGCCAGTATCTCCATAGACGCACGAGGCGCCCCTGACCTGCAACTTTGCTCGGATATCCAAGTAAGAACGCGGAAGTCCAAGCACTTGTGCGAAGAATCAGGGACATCACTGGTCACGGCTTCGCGAGCCGCGGACCCTCGCACGTTAACCCGGGGTGCCAGAGCCCGGGAAGAGTGGAGGGAGGATCAGTATGTGAGACTGAAGCAGTGGCCGAAAACGGAAGAATCCGCGTATTCCTGGTCGATGATCACGAGGTGGTCCGCAGGGGCGTGCGCGACATGCTCTCGGTCGAATCCGACATCGAGATCGTCGGCGAGGCCGGCACGGCGGCCGAGGCCATCGCCGGTATCGGCGCCACTCACCCGGACGTGGCAGTCCTCGACATCCGGCTACCCGACGACAGCGGCGTGGAGGTCTGCCGGGAGATCCGCTCGCACGACGAGTCCGTCCGCTGCATGATGCTGACCTCCTTCTCGGAGGACGAGGCACTCCTCGACTCGATCATGGCCGGGGCCTCGGGCTACGCCCCCAAGGCGATCAGCGGCACCGAGCTGCTGACGGCCGTACGCGACATCGCCGCGGGAAAGTCCCTGCTGGACCCGGTGGCGACCCGGCGCGTTCTGGAACAGCTGCGCGGCGGGGGCGCCGGAGGCAGCAGTGGCGCCGAACGCGGCGGAGATGACGGGGGCGGCGGAGATGACGGGGGCAGCCAAGGCGCCGGGCACGTCGGAGGCGGCAGGGGCGGCCAAGGTGCCGGACGTGCCGGAGACGGCAGGGACGGCGGGGACGGCACAGGCGGGCAGGACGGCGGGGACGAGCGGCTCGGCGCGCTCACCGAACAGGAGCACAAGATCCTCGACTTGATCGGCGAGGGCCTGACCAACCGCGCCATCGGCGAGCAGCTGCACCTCGCCGAGAAGACGATCAAGAACTACGTCTCCAGCCTGCTGGCCAAGCTCGGCATGGAGCGCCGCTCCCAAGCCGCGGCGTACGTGGCACGGCTCCAGGCCGGCCGGGGGAGATAGCCCCTCCCGCCCAGCGGCCTCCCCCTGCGAGAGACCCGTCGAGAGGCCTGTGGAGAAGCCCGTCGAGGGCCCATGCGGGGGCCCATGCGGGAGGCCTGTCGAGAGGCCCGGGCTGAGCGGCCGATGGGTCGAGAGGCGCGAAACGCAAGGGGCCGAAAGACCCTCAATTAGGGGCTGATCACCCTGGTTCGGGACAGCTGAGGCAGGCAGGGTGGAGGTATGCCACCGGACCCGGAACGCGAAGAGGCACTGGCCCTGCTGCCGAGCATCCGCTATGGACGGGTCGCCATGAGCAAGCACGCGCTGCCCTTCGTCACCGTCGCGCGACATCTCGTGGACGGTGAGAGCGTGCTCATACGCATCCACCGAGGTTTTGACTATCACTCAGCACTGGCTGGCAACGTTGTCGCCTTCGAGGCGGGAAACGTGGAGTCGGGCGCCTCGGAGGTCTGGTCCGTGCAGTTCGTCGGGCAGGCCCGGCTCATCGAGCCCACCGAGGAGCAGTTGGAGCGCTTCGGTCCGCTGACCGAGCGGGCCGATGGACAGCGGTTCGATCCGGCGTATCTGCGGATCGATCCCGAGTTCGTGACCGTCCACCGGCTCAGTGGCGTACCCGGCCCGACCGGCCGGTCGCGGCACGGCCCGGTTGGCCCGCACGGCCCCGCGCAGCACAGCCGCTCCTCCGGACACTCTTCCGGCCGGGCATCCGGTCAAGCACCAAGTTCGCCATCCGGCCAGGCATCCGGTCCGCCATCCGGCCACGCGCCCGGTCAGGCATCCGACAAGGCATCCGGTCAGTCGCAGAACGCGGACCGCACCGCCTCATAGCAGGCGCTCCACCACACCACCAGTGCGGCGGCGGCCGGGAACTGAGGATCCGCTCGCACGTCCCGCAGCTGATAGCGCCAGCGCAGCATCCAGAAGTCGTTCAGCCGCTCCCACCACACCCGGTGCACAGCGGCGGCCAGTTCCGCACGGGACGCCCCGGCGAAGTGCCGGTACGCCCGCGCGAAGCCCCGTACCTTCCGCAGGTCGAGCGTCCCGTCGGGCCGTACGAAGAAGATCGCGGCCCCGCGCACGGCCTCTTCCGCGCGCGGGTGCACACCCAGCCGGTCCCAGTCCAGGATCGCCACGGGCCGCGGCTCACGGCCCGCCGTCGCGTAGAGCAGGTTCAGCGGGTGGAAGTCCCCGTGCACCCAGCCGCTGAAGGAGTCCGGCACAGCGGGCGGACGGTCCGCCGCGTAGCGGCGCAACAGTTCGCGGCGCTCGGTGAGCCGGTGCTCGGCCAGTTCGTCGAAGCTGTCGCGCCGGCGCCGCGCCCTTACGTGCACCAGCAGTTCCCCGATCATCTCGTAGGTCGCGGCCGGGTCGGCGCTCTCGTGGGCCGTGCTGGGCACCTCGGGTATGACCTGTGTGAGGCGGGTGTGCACCTGTCCGAGCAGGGCCCCCAGTTGGCGGGACTGCGCGGCCGACAGCTCGGTGCCGTGCCGGTGGCTGCCCTCGACCCAGGGGTGCAGCGCGTAGCAGCGCCCGCCGACCACAGCTACCGTCCGCCCCCCGGGGCACGCCAGCGTGGGAACAACCGGCAGCCCGAGCGCCCCTAGTTGAGCCGTCGCCCTGTGCTGGCCTTCGATACGGTCGAGTCCGGCCGGGTCGGCGGGGTCGCCGTCGAGGTGATGCTTGAGGAAATAGCTGCCGTGCGTGGTGGAGAGGCGGTAGCCGCGGTTGAGCAGCCCCTGCGACACCGGTTCGCACGACAGCGGCTCCCCCACGCCGTATCGCCGCACCAGGGAGAGGAGGGTGCCCTCGGTGAGGGCGGGCGATGACGGCTGCACGAGCCGCATCGTAGAGGAAACGGAGCGCCTGGCTCCGCAACGGGGGTCAAGAGCGGCCCCGGAACCCGACTCGGGCCAACTCGACGCCCTCGTACGACAGTCGGTCGAAGGTTACGTCAATCAAACCCGCGCTGTGAGGAGGCCGCCGACCGCTCACGCCAACTGGCCGATGCTGTACGCCTCCTGCCCGACGGACGCCGTACGTCCGACCGCCGGACCGCCGGACCGCCGGACACCGGACGTCTGACCACGACCACCGACCACCGGTCACCGCTGCTCCACCGATCGGCCGACCCGCCGACCCGCTGATACGCCGACCCGCTGATACGCCGACCGGCCGCCGACGCGGGGTCGACGGCCGGTGGAAGGCCGGTGGAGACCGGTGGAAGTGGCTCGGGGGCTGAGCGGCCTGCCCGGAGGCGGGCTGGGCGTACCCAGGGCCGGGAGGGGCGGACGAGGCGTCAGTTGCCCTCGGTGTTGTTGCCCGCTTCGCCGCCCTCGTTGTCGCCGCCTTGGTCCTCGTCGCCGGACGTCGGGGTCGGGGACTTCGTCGGGCTGCCGCCGCCGTCCCCGTTGCCGTTCGACACACCGCCACGGCCGCCGTTGCCGGTGCCGGTCGGGGTGTCGGCCGGCCCTCCGGTCTGCGAGGTGGTGGGCCGGGGCGGGCCCGTCGCCGAGTTCGTCGGTGTCGGGGTCGGCGTCCAGTCGCCCGGGTCACCCGTGCCGGTGCCGGGGTCCTCCTCCTCGGTCTCCGTCGGCGTGCCCTTCGGATCCTTGGTGTGCTTCTCCTTCTTGGTCTCCGAATTGCTGTGGGACGGCTTCTTATCCTTGTTGTCGCCGCCCGTGCCGTCCTTGAGCGCGTAGGCGATGCCGCCCGCGATGGCGATCACCGCGAGGAAGGCCACCAGCGCGTACTTGAAGCCGTTGCCGCCCCTGCTGCCCCTGCCGCCGCCACCGCCGCGCCGACTACCGCCCTCGAACCCCCCGTCGTCGTCCCGGGAGCCCGGCAGCATGGGCGCGCCCATCTGGGAGGTCTCGGAGTGGGAGGGGTGCTGGCGGGCGTCGGCGCCGGGGACGCCCATGGCGGGGGTCGAGGCCCCGACGTGCGTGACCGGGCCGGTGTTCCACAGACCGCCCGTGTGGGCGCCCTGCTCGTGCAGCATCTGGAGCGCGTACTGCGACAGTCCGCGCATCTCCTCGGCCGACTGGAAACGGTCGTCCGGATCCTTGGCCAGCGCGCGCATCACCAGCCCGTCCAGCTCGGGCGGCACGACATCGGCGATGTGCGAGGGCAGCACCGGATCGTCCTGGACGTGCTGGTAGACCACCGACAGCGGGGTCTCACCGGTGAACGGCGGGCGCAGCGTCAGCAGTTCGTAGAGCAGACAGCCCGTCGCGTACAGGTCGGAGCGGGTGTCCACGGTCTTGCCGAGCGCCTGCTCGGGGGAGAGGTACTGCGGGGTGCCCATGACCATGCCGGTCTGGGTCATGGTGTTGGACGCGCCGTGCAGGGCGCGGGCGATGCCGAAGTCCATCACCTTGACCGCGCCGCCGTGCGTGATGATCACGTTCGCGGGCTTGATGTCGCGGTGCACGATGCCGTGCTGGTGGCTGTAGGCCAGCGCTTCCAGCACGCCGGAGACGATGATCAGCGCCTGGTCGGCGGGCGGCGCCTCCGCGGTCATCAGCAGCTCACGGATCGTGCTGCCCTCGACCAGCTCCATCACGATGTACGGCGTGATGTTGCCGCCGATCATCTCCTCGCCTGAGTCGTAGACCGCGACGACGGAGTGGTGGTTGAGGCCCGCGACGGACTGGGCCTCTCGCGTGAAGCGCGCTTTGGAGACCGGGTCCTCGGCGAGGTCGGAGCGCAGCAGCTTGACCGCGACCGTACGGCCGAGACGCAGATCCTCGGCGCCGAAGACCTCCGCCATGCCGCCCCGGCCGAGGCGGTGCGTGAGGCGGTACCGGCCGTCGCCGACGACGCCGTTGTTGCCCCACAACTCCGGCGAATCGGGCATGGAGCCGCCGCCCGTCGCGTCGGGGTCCAAGGGGCCCCCGCCGGCTTGCGTCTGTGCCATCAGTCCTCGCCGTCGATTCGAATCCGCGGACATTCACGCGGTGCGTACTCCCCCATGGAGGCTACAGGCACGCGGGGGGTACATGGATGGGGACGGAATACGAAAGAGGGGCCATCCAACAAGCTGGGACACCGGCCCCGCAAGTTCGCAGACAGCGACCGCATGTACACAGCAAGACCCACATCGGCACGCTCAACGGCGTACGCAGCATCGCTCTTCCGGGGGTGCGACGAAGGCCGTGGCGAAGGGTGTGCCGAAGCTGTGACGGAAGGTGTGACGGGACCCGCGACAGGGTGCGGGACGAGTGATGCGGGGTCCGTGCGCTGGGACGTAAGTCACCCCGTACGCTCACTGGAGCGGCTCGGCACGGCCCAGAGGACGGCACTCGCGAAGGCCGTATGCGCATCCGGTCACGGAACGGGCAACGAGCTTGACGTGACAGAGCCCTCGGGCAAACTTGGGCCAGTATCAGGTCTATGGATCACTCAACGTACCTGCACGGGGGCAGCGCCGCCGAGGGGGAAGCAGTCAGATGAGCGAGGACGGCGCACAGGCGGCCGGTAACTACTTGGGCCGCACGGTCGGCGGGGGGCGCTTCGAGCTCCGTTCACTGCTGGGCGCGGGCGGAATGGCGTCGGTGTATCTCGCCTACGACTCCGTGCTGGACAGGCAGGTCGCGGTCAAAACGCTCCACACGGAGCTGGGCCGCGAGCAGTCATTCCGCGAACGCTTCCGGCGCGAGGCCCAGTCGGTGGCCAAGCTGACGCACACCAACATCGTCTCCGTCTTCGACTCGGGCGAGGACGAGATCGACGGTTCGATGGTGCCCTACATCGTCATGGAGTACGTCGAGGGCAAGCCACTGCGCACCGTTTTGGACGAGGACGTCGCGCAGTACGGCGCGATGCCCGCCGACCGGGCGCTGAAGATCACCGGCGATGTGCTGGCAGCGCTCGAGGTCAGCCACGAGATGGGCCTGGTCCACCGCGACATCAAGCCCGGCAACGTGATGCTGACCAAGCGTGGCGTCGTCAAGGTCATGGACTTCGGCATCGCCCGCGCCATGCAGTCCGGTGTGACTTCCATGACACAGACGGGCATGGTCGTCGGCACCCCGCAGTACCTCTCCCCCGAGCAGGCGCTGGGCCGCGGCGTGGACGCCCGCTCCGACCTGTACTCGGTCGGGATCATGCTCTTCGAGCTGCTCACCGGGCGGCTCCCCTTCGACGCGGACTCGCCGCTGGCCATCGCCTACGCGCACGTCCAGGAGGAGCCGGTCGCTCCCTCCTCCATCAACCAGTCCGTGCCGCCCGCCCTCGACGCCCTGGTCGCGCGCACGCTGAAGAAGAACCCCAACGAGCGCTTCCCCTCCGCCGACGCCATGCACGACGAGTGCGCCCGCATCGGCGGCTCGGGCGTCGCCTCGGGTGCCTCGCCGATCATCATCAGCGGCGGCCCGCCCGCCAACAGCGGCGCGGGCGTGGGCCAGGCCGTCTTCCCGCCCGTCGAGGCGGGCACCCCGCCCTCGCAGGGCGGAGTGCAGCAGCCGTACCAGCCGGGGCCGTACAACAGCGGGGGCTTCGGCCCCTCCACCCCGCCGCCCACCCAGCCCGCGATGGGACGGCCCGGCTTCGGTCCCTCCACCCCGCCGCCGCCCTCGCCCTACGCTGCGGCCTCCGGCGGTTCCGCCACCCCGCCGCCCTACAGCCTCACGCCTCCCTCGGGTGGGCACGGCGCGCCTTCCCCCGGTGGGCACGGCGGCCCCGGCAAGAAGCCGTCGCCGGGCGCCATGGCCGGTTACGGCATCGCCGGTCTCGCCGTCATCATCGCCCTGGTCTTCGTGATCATCAATGCCTCAAGCGGCGGCGATGACAAGGAGGCCGACAAGAAGCCCGCCAAGAAGCCCACACAGAACGTGAAGCCGGGCGGGGCCGCCTCCGGCGACGGGGGGTCGGGCGGGAAGTTCAAGGGCCCGGACAAGAGCCGCACCATCGACTCGTCCAAGTGCACCGACGCCTCCAAGACCTATGACGACAAGAGCAAGGTCATGATCCCGAATCTGACCATCAAGGACCTCACCTCGGTGAAGGCCTGCCTGCGTGCGGCGGGATGGAAACTCGGCGAGGTCACCACCGAGGACGAGAACGTCTGGGGCAAGAACACGGTGCTGGACCAGAACCCGGCTGACCTTGATGACTTCGACCCGAAGAAGGACAAGGTCGACCTGACGGTCTCCTCGGGACAGCCGGCGGACTGACACCAGCCACCAGTCCCTGGCCGGCACCGGCCTGGGACTTGGGACCGGCCCGCAGACTGAGACCGGCCCGCTGTCTGAGACCGAGCCCCGGCCTTGCCGGGGCCCGGGGCCTCGGATCTCGGGTCTCGGCAAGGCCGCAGGTCCTCGTCGGCTCTCCCGCCCCCGGAGGTCAGGACGCTGCCATGCGCCTCACCTCCACCATGCGAAACCGCCCGGCCACGAACGCCCCGTCGCACAGCGTGCAGTTGGCCGCGGGGTTGCCGCCCGAGCCGTGGAAGTCGGAGAAGCCGGCCGTCTGATTGACGTACACACCGCCGGTGAGATTCAGCGAGAGCTGCGCCGGCTCGTCGAAGCAGACCTCCTCCACCTGGCGCTCCACCTCGGGCGAGGTGGTGTACGCGGCGACGGTCATCGCGCCCTTCTCCCTCAGGGTGCTCCGCAGCAGCGTCAGCGCGTCCTCCGTCGAGCCGACGGCCACCGCGAAGGAGACGGGGCCGAAGCACTCGGAGAGATAGCCCGCCTCGGCCTCGGGCTTGGCGGCGTCCAGTTTGACGATCACGGGGGTGCGGACCGTGGCGCCGGGGAACTCGGGGTTTTCCACCACCCTTGAGGGCAGGACGACTTCACCCAGCGAGGACGCCGAATCGAGCCGCTCGCGCACCTGGTCGCTGACGATCGCTCCCAGCAGGGCGTTCGCCCGTGCGTCGTCACCCAGCAGCTTGCTGACGGCGGCGCCGAGGTCCGCGACGACCTCGTCGTAGGACTTGTGCCCGGCGTCGGTCGCGATGCCGTCCGCGGGGATCACCAGATTCTGCGGCGTGGTGCACATCTGGCCGCTGTAGAGCGAGAGGGAGAAGGCGAGGTTGGAGAGCATCCCCGCGTAGTCGTCGGTGGAGTCGATGAGGACGGTGTTGACCCCCGACTTCTCCGTGTGGACCTGCGCCTGGCGGGCGTTGGCCTCCAGCCACTCGCCGAAGGCCGAGCCGCCGGTGTAGTCGATCACCCGGATCTCGGGACGGGTGGCCAGGTTCTTGGCGATGCCGTCGCCCTCCGCCTCGGCCGCCAGGGCGACCAGATCGGCGTCGAAGCCCGCCTCGGCCAGCACCTCGCGAGCGATCCTGACCGTCAGGGCGAGCGGCAGCACCGCACGCGGGTGCGGCTTGACCAGCACAGCGTTGCCGGTGGCGAGGGAGGCGAAGAAGCCGGGGAAGCCGTTCCACGTCGGGAAGGTGTTGCAGCCGATCAGCAGCGCGATACCGCGCCCGGCCGGGGTGAACTCCTTGGTGACCCGAAGCGGGTCGCGCTTGCCCTGCGGCTTTTCCCAGACGGCCCGCTCCGGGGTGCGGGTCTGCTCGGCGTAGGCGTAGGCCACCGCCTCCATGCCGCGGTCCTGGGCGTGCGGTCCGCCCGCCTGGAAGGCCATCATGAAGGCTTGGCCGCTGGTGTGCATCACGGCCTGGGCGAACTCGTGGGTGCGGGCGCTGATCCGCGCCAGGATCTCCAGACAGACTGCGGCGCGCCCCTCGGGCCCGGCCTGGCGCCAGGCAGGCAGGCCCCCGCGCATGACGGGCAGCAGGACGTCGATGGCCCCTTCGTCCGTGCGCGGGTAGGAGATACCCATCTCCAGGCCGTACGGCGAGACTTCGGTGGCGGTCCACTCGCCGGACACGGGCTGGCCCGGCAGGTCGAAGCGGCTGCCGCGCAGCGCGTCGAAGGCGGCCTTCCCCTCCTCGGGCGCGCCCTCGCCGTAGGCCTTCGGGTGCTCGGGGTGCGGGGTCCAGAACTCCCTGGTGCGGATCGCGTCCAGAGCGCGGTCCAGGGTCGGACGGTGCTTGTCGATGAGCTGCGCTGTGGTGGATCCGTTACCGGTGGTCACGCGGACCAACTCCTCGCTGAGCTGGGAAGACGGCGGAAGACTGGGTGGTCACGGACGAGGCCTTTGCCGTGCCCGCCCACGTGATAGATACTGCAACCGACCGATCGTTCGGTGCAAGGGGGTCTGTGAACCTGTGGATAACTCCTCTCGGCGCCCGGCTAGTGCCGTGACCGGCAATGTTTGCCCGGAAGGAGCGTCGTCCGGTGCGTGCGATCGCAAGGCGGCCGGAAGCCCTTGATTGGGGTCTCCCCTGCTCGAACGAAGTTGAGAGCTTGGGGAAGGAGCTACCAGGGCTTTTGGCCAACGCGGCGAGCGTGCGTGCCGGACGGCGCGACGGGGCAAAGCTTGCCGGGAGGGGCACTAGCATCGGCCGCATGCCCACGGTCAAGCGCGACACCTACACGCCCGACTCGCTGCTCTCCGTCGCCGTGCGGGTGTTCAACGAGCGGGGCTACGACGGCACGTCGATGGAGCACCTGTCCCAGGCGGCCGGGATCTCCAAGTCCTCGATCTACCACCATGTGCGCGGCAAGGAGGAGCTGCTCCGCCGCGGCATAAGCCGCGCCCTGGACGGCCTGTTCGGGGTGCTGGAGGAGCCCAGCGCTCTTGAGGGGCGCGCGGTGGAGCGGCTGGAGCACGTCACGCGCCGCACCGTCGAGGTGCTGATGGCCGAACTCCCCTATGTGACGCTGCTGCTGCGGGTGCGCGGCAACACCGAGACGGAGATCTGGGCGATGGCCCGCCGCCGGGAGTTCGACCAGCGGGTGGCCGGGCTGGTCAAGGAGGCCGCCGTCGAGGGGGATCTGCGCGTGGATGTCGACGCGCGGCTCGCCACCCGGCTGCTGTTCGGGATGATCAACTCGATCGCGGAGTGGTACCGCCCCGACCGCGCGAACGGCAGCGGGGCACACGCGTCAGGCGGCGCCAGCAGCGCCGAGGTCGCCGAGGCGGTCGTCCGCACCGCCTTCGCCGGGCTGCGCACCCACTGATCCCGCTCCGTCCGACTCCGCCCGCCTCCGCCCGCTACGGCTCCGGCTCCAGATCCGTCTCCTCGAACACCAGCAGCGTGCGGGTGCTCAGCACCTCGGGGATCGACTGGATGCGGGTCAGCACAAGGTCGCGCAGCGCCCTGTTGTCGGAGGTGTGCACCAGCAGCAGCACGTCGAAGTCCCCGCTGACCAGCGCCATGTGCGCCGCACCGGGCAGTTCCTGGAGCTTCTCGCGCACGCTGCGCCAGGAGTCCTGCACGATCTTGAGCGTGATGTAGGCGGAAGCGCCGTATCCCGCGCGCTCCTGGTCGATCCGGGCGCTGAAGCCGCGGATGACGCCGTCTTCGATGAGCCGGTTGATGCGCGCGTAGGCGTTGGCCCGGGAAACGTGCACGCGTTCGGCCACGGAGCGTATCGAGGCTCTGCCATCCGCGCGGAGCAGCCGCAGGATGTCCCGGTCGATCGAGTCGAGAGGGCGCGCGAGGGAGCGGGAGTCCCGCCACGGCCCGGGCTCTCCCGGCCCACCGGCCATCTGTTCACCCGGCACAGCCCCCTGCCTCCCCTTGATGGACACCCTGCGGTCATCGAACGGTCCTGCGGACCATTTGTCCACAGGCCAAGGCCACCCGTAGCCAAAATGTGCCAGCGACCGAACAATCGGTAGGGGGCGTCCCATCGGGTCGCCCCGCCCGGCCAGCCGGTGGCCTGCCCCGGCTCGCCGGTGCACCACGCCGCGGCCCGCCCCCTACGAGGAGGTGCTCGACATGACGGTTCTAGAGCAGCACGGCGCCTACACCCCCACACCTCCCCCGTCCTGGCGCCCCCGCACGGACCCGGCGCCCCTCCTCCCGGATGCCGAGCCGTATCGCGTGCTCGGCCTCGGCGCACCGGATGGCCGGGATGCGGGACGAGACGGGCATTCGGGGTGCGGTGGGGCGCGGCCCGGGGGTGAGCTGCTGCGGCGCCTGCACACCGCCGTGGTGCACGGACGCCGGTTCAACGAGCAGGCGACGGCGCTCACCAAACAGGGCCGCCTCGCCGTCTACCCGTCCTCCAGGGGCCAGGAGGCATGCCAGGTCGCCGCCGCGCTGGCCCTCCGGGAGGACGACTGGCTCTTCCCCAGCTACCGCGACACCCTCGCGGCTGTGGCCCGCGGACTGGATCCCGTCGAGGTGCTCTCCCTGCTTCGGGGCGACTGGCACCACGGATACGACGCCCGCGCCACCAGGGTCGCGCCGCTGTGCACTCCCCTGGCGACCCAGCTGCCGCACGCCGTGGGCCTGGCGCACGCGGCCCGGCTCAAGGGCGACCCCGTCGCGGCGCTCGCGCTCGTCGGGGACGGCGGCACCAGCGAGGGCGACTTCCACGAGGCGCTCAATTTCGCGGCCGTGTGGCAGGCACCGGTCGTCTTCCTGGTGCAGAACAACGGTTTCGCGATCTCCGTCCCGCTCGCCAAGCAGACGGCTGCGCCCTCCCTGGCCCACAAGGCGGTCGGCTACGGCGTGCCGGGGCGGCTGGTGGACGGGAACGACGCGGCGGCCGTCCACGAGGTGCTGACCGGCGCGCTGGAGCACGCACGCGCCGGCGGGGGACCCACGCTGGTGGAGGCCGTCACCTACCGCCTGGAGGCGCACACGAACGCGGACGACGCGACGCGCTACCGCTCCGCCAGCGAGGTCGACACCTGGCGCGCACACGATCCGGTGACGCTGCTGGAGCGCGAGCTGCGGGCACGCGGCCTCCTGGACGACAAGGCCGTACAGGAGGCCGAGGAGGCGGCCGACCGGCAGGCAGCCGCGCTGCGCGACCGGATGAACGAGGATCCGCGGCTGGACCCGATGGAGCTGTTCACCCACGTCTACGCCCGGCGGACCCCACAACTGCGGCAGCAGGAGGACCAGTTGCGCGCCGAGCTGGCGGCCGAGGAGTCGGCGGGCCGCGCCGGGGCGGGGGAGGAGACCCGATGAGCACAGCAGTGCGCCGGCCGCCGGAGGCCGCCGACGCCGTGGCCCGCAAGCCCGCCACGATGGGCCAGGCGCTCAACCGCGCCCTGCGGGACGCGATGGCCGAGGATCCGGACGTGCATGTCTTCGGCGAGGACGTGGGCACCCTGGGCGGGGTCTTCCGGGTCACCGACGGACTGGCCGAGCGCTTCGGGCCGGACAGGTGCGCCGACACCCCGCTGGCCGAGGCCGGGATCCTCGGTACCGCTGTGGGAATGGCGATGTATGGGCTGCGGCCGGTCGTGGAGATGCAGTTCGACGCCTTCGCCTTCCCCGGGTTCGAGCAGCTCGTCTCGCACGTCTCCCGGATGCGCAACCGCACCCGTGGCGGCCTGCCCATGCCGCTGACCGTGCGGATCCCGTACGGGGGCGGCATCGGCGGCGTCGAGCACCACAGCGACTCCTCCGAGGCGTACTACATGGCGACGCCCGGCATCCATGTCGTCACCCCCGCCACCGTCGCGGACGCCTACGGGCTGCTGCGCGCCGCCATCGCGTCCGACGATCCGGTGGTCTTCCTCGAACCCAAGCGGCTGTACTGGTCGAAGGCCGACTGGAATCCGGAGGAGCCCGAGCACGTCCCCGGCATCGGCGAGGCCGTCGTACGCCGCCCCGGCACCTCGGCGACGCTCATCACCTACGGCCCGTCCGTGCAGGTCTGCCTGGAGGCCGCCGAGGCGGCGCGGGAGGAGGGCGAGGGCTGGGACCTGGAGGTGGTCGATCTGCGCTCGCTGGTGCCGTTCGACGAGGAGACGGTCGCCGCCTCCGTACGCCGCACCGGCCGCGCGGTCGTCGTCCACGAG
The DNA here is from genome assembly GCF_035917675.1 of Streptomyces sp. NBC_01775. NCBI lineage: Bacteria > Bacillati > Actinomycetota > Actinomycetes > Kitasatosporales > Streptomycetaceae > Streptomyces > Streptomyces sp. NBC_01775. The sequence goes on from NZ_CP109104.1 coordinate 4,632,720, forward strand.
TCGCCCGGATTCGCGGGCCCGGGCGGGGAGATCGCCGCCCGGATCACCGAACGCTGCTTCCACCACCTGGAGGCGCCCGTACTGCGCGTCGCGGGGTTCGACATCCCTTACCCACCGCCGATGCTGGAGCGGCACCATCTGCCCGGCGTCGACCGGATTCTGGACGCGGTGGCGCGCCTCCAGTGGGAGAGCGAATGGACCGAGGATCCGGCGAAGGGACCGGACATCCGGCATCCGGACGGAGGCACGCGCTGATGGGTGTAGTCCGCGAGTTCGCCCTGCCGGACCTGGGGGAGGGGCTGACGGAGGCGACGATCGTCCGCTGGCTGGTGGCGGTGGGCGACACGGTCAAGATCGATGAGCCCGTCGTCGAGGTCGAGACGGCCAAGGCCCTGGTCGAGGTGCCGTGCCCGTACGGGGGAGTGGTGACCTCCCACAGCGCGGCGGAGGGCGCCGAGGTGCCGGTGGGCGCCCCACTGGTCACGGTCGCGGTCGGCCCCGACGTGGCCGGCGCGGAGAGCGGCGCCGCTACCGGCCCGGCTGCCGCCTCCGAGGCGGACGGCGTCCCCGAGCCCGAACATGTGGGCGGCTCCGGGAATGTGCTGGTCGGCTACGGCACCGGACCGGCCCCGAAACGGCGTCCACGGACCTCCGTGCGCGCGCCGGGAGCGGGGACAGTGGGCGGGGCGGTGGGCGGGGCAAAAGCACGGCCGACGGCAGGGACAGAGGCCGGGGCGGGGGAGAAGTCCCGGCCGGACACACGCCGTGACACCCCCGTGAAGGCCCGCACGCAGGCCCCCGCCGGACGGAACGGTCACGACGGCGGCGCCGGGGCGAGCCGTCCCGTCGCCGTCATCTCACCCCTGGTACGCCGCCTGGCCCGCGAACACGCGGTCGACCTCGCCGGAATGACGGGCACGGGCCCCGACGGGCTGATTCTGCGGGCCGACGTGGAGCGTGCCGTTGAAGAAGCGCACGCCCAGGCGCGGACGACGCCAACCGCCGGCCGCCCCCGGAACACCGATACTCCAAAGCGCGCCGCACAACACGCTTCATCCGGTGCGCGTTCCGAGCACGGTGCCGGTGAGGGCGCGCGGCGGATCCCCCTGCGGGGCATCCGGGGCACAGCCGCCGAGCGCATGTCCCGCAGCCGCAGCGAGATCCCCGACGCGAGCTGCTGGGTCGACGCCGACGCCACGGAACTGCTCGCCCTGCGGCGGGAGATGAACGCGCCACCGGGACACGGAGCCCCCGCGGCATCCGGTTCGGCCGCGGCATCCGGCTCGAGTCCCGTATCCGACTCAAGTCCGGTATCCGGTTCGAATCCGGCATCCGGCCCGATGGGCGGCACAACCCCACCCAAAGTCTCCCTGCTGGCGCTCCTGGCGCGCATCTGCACGGCGGCCCTCACCCGCTTCCCCGAGCTGAACTCGACCGTGGACACCGAGGCGCGGGAGATCGTCGTCCTGCCCGGGGTGCACCTCGGCTTCGCCGCGCAGACCGACAGAGGGCTGGTCGTTCCCGTCGTACGGAACGCCCACACGCTGTCGGCCGAGCAGCTGTCCGAGGAGATGGCGCGGCTCACCGAAGCCGCCCGGGCGGGCACGCTCTCCCCCGCCGAGCTGACCGGCGGCACCTTCACGTTGAACAACTACGGAGTGTTCGGGGTCGACGGCTCCACCCCGATCATCAACCACCCCGAGGCCGCGATGCTCGGCGTCGGACGTATCGCCCGCAAACCCTGGGTGGCCGGTGGTGAGCTGGCGGTACGGGACGTCGTCCAGCTCTCCTTCACCTTCGACCACAGGGTGTGTGACGGTGGCACGGCGGGAGGCTTCCTGCGCCATGTCGCGGACTGCGTGGAGCGGCCGGCGGTGCTTCTCCGTACGCTCTGATGCGTGACCCAGGCATCCGGACCCGCACCCACCACGCCCGGCGCGGGCGCGCCACGACGAACCTATGGCGCGCTCGTGCTGGCGGGCGGCGGAGCCAGCCGGCTGGGCGGCACGGACAAACCGGCCGTCACGGTCGGCGGCAGACCACTGCTCGACCGCGTGCTGAGCGCCTGTGCCGACGCGACGGCGTCGGTCGTCGTGGGCCCACGACGACCGACGTACCGTGCGGTCGCGTGGGCCCGCGAGGACCCGCCGGGCGGCGGCCCGCTCACGGGCCTGCACGCCGGTCTGAGCCGCCTCGACGCTCTCGATGAGGCCCACGGGGCCGGGGGCGCCCCGCGAGGCCTCAGCGACCCCGTGCTGGTCGTTTCCGCGGATCTGCCCTTCCTGGGCGCGGATACGGTGCGCGCGCTGCTGGACATCCCCGCGGGATACGAGGGCGCCGTCGTCCACGACGGCCGCGACCAGCCGCTGCTGGCCGCCTACCGCGCCGAGCCGCTGCGCCGCGAACTCGCCCTGCTGCGCACCGAGTACGGGTATCTTTCGGGCCTGCCGTTGCGCTTGTTGCTGCCGGGGCTGAAGCTGCACCGTGTGACCTCTCCCGCCGCCGTGGCCGCCGCGCTGGACTGCGACACCTGGGACGACATCGCCACAGCGCGGGCCCGTATCAGGGAGCATGGCACCGTGCTGGATGAATGGATCACCGCAGTCAAGGCCGAACTGGGCATCGAGACCGAGGTCGACACCGCCACGCTGCTCGACCTCGCCCGCGACGCCGCGCACGGCGTGGCGCGGCCGGCGGCGCCGCTCACCACGTTCCTGGTGGGGTACGCGGCGGGACGTGCCGACGGCACACCTGAGGACATCGCGCGCGCGGCGGCCAAGGCGGCGGAGCTCGCGCGCCGCTGGGCCGCGGAGGACCAGGAGCACCCCACGAACTCCCAGGACGCGGAAGACGAACGATGAGCGGGGCCGACGAACTCGACGAGGCCATCGCGCTGGCCAACAGCGGCAGGGCCCGGCCCTCAGCCCCGCCCGCGCCGCGGCTCAAGCGGATTCGGCGCATCCAATGGAGCGAGGACCAGCAGGGCCCCGGGCACGGCGCCCCGGGCGCGGGGCGCGCGCAGGGGGAGAGCACCGAACCGGGCGGCGGGCGCACGACGGGCCGCGAGTCCGCGCCCGGTGCAAGTGCCGGTGCCGGAGGCGACCGGGCCGGCGCCCGTCAGCGCGACGAGGCGGTGTACGACGTCGACGAGCCCTCGCTTCATCCGGACCCGCACAGCGGCCCTCGCCCGGACGCTTCTTCGCCCACTACCGGATACCGGGGCGGAACGGGAGGCTCCGGCACGCGGCCGGATGAACAGAAGCCCCCGCCCGAGCGGAAGCCTCCACGCCCGGAGTGGGCCGAGGCCGTCGCACTGGCGTCCCGCGTCGCCTCCCCGCTCCCCCACGCCACGCTGCCGCTCGACCGTGCGCTGGGCCACACCCTGGCCGCGCCGCTGCGGGCCCTGACCGACCTGCCGTCGTTCGACACCTCCGCCATGGACGGCTGGGCCGTTTCCGGGCCTGGGCCTTGGGAGTTGGCGCGCGAGCCGGACGGCAGCGAGAGTCCCGGCATCCTGGCGGGCGACAGGTCCCAGCCGCCGCAGCTGGCCGACGGGCAGGCGGTCCGTATCGCCACTGGTGCCCGCATCCCGCCCGGCACCAGCGCCGTCCTGCGCTCCGAGCATGCCGAACCGACCGGCAAGGGACGGCTGCGCACCACGAGCCCGCCCCAGCCGGGCACCGACGTACGGCCGCGCGGCCAGGAGTGCCGCACGGGCGACGAGTTGCTGTCCCCCGGCGCGCTCATCACCCCGGCCGCCCTGGGCCTCTCCTCGGCCGCCGGCTACGACGAGCTGGAGGTCGTGCGCCGCCCGCGCGCCGAAGTCCTCGTCCTGGGTGACGAACTGCTCCACAAAGGCCTCCCGCACGACGGCCTGATCCGGGACGCGCTCGGCCCGATGGTGGGGCCGTGGCTGGCCTCCCTGGGCGCTGAGGTGATCGTCACCCGGCGGCTCGGCGACGACGCCGAAGCGCTGTACGAGGCGATCGCGACGACCACGGCCGATGTCGTCGTCACCACCGGAGGAACGGCGGCCGGCCCCGTCGACCATCTCCAGCCCACACTTCGACGCCTGGAGGCCGGACTGCTCGTCCAAGGCGTGCGCGTACGCCCCGGCCACCCCATGCTGCTGGCCGCACTGCCGGATGAAGCAAGATTGCCGGATGAAGCAGGAAAGGCCGGCCGTGTGGGCACTGACAACAGCGGCCGGAAGCCGGGCCGCACCTACCTGGTGGGCCTCCCCGGCAATCCGCTCGCGGCGCTTTCCGGACTGATGACCCTGGCGGCTCCGCTGCTGCGCGCCCTCGCCGGGCGGCCCGAACCCGCCCCGGCGCAAGCCACGTTGGGCGAGGAGGTGCACGGCCACCCACGCGACACCCGGCTGGTGCCCGTCGTCCGCGAAGGTTCGGGCATCCGGGCACGCATCCGCCCGCTGCGGTTCGCCGGGCCCGCCATGCTGCGCGGTATCGCCTCCGCCGACGCGCTCGCCGTCATCCCGCCGCACGGCGCGGCTCCGGGTACGGACGTTCCCGTTCTGGAGCTGCCATGGTGAGGCGGCTGCGCAGCCCCAAGGACGAGGACGGCGAGTCGGAGCAGCAGCGCAACGTCCTGCTGCCACGCCCCGACGTCAGCCCGTTCCGGCAGGTCGCCCGGCGGCTGCTCGCCGCGTTCGCCGTCTTGTGGGTGACGGTGCTGCTGGTCTACGTGGACAAGGACGGCTATGTCGACGACGTCGACAACCATATGACCTTCCTGGACTGCCTCTACTACACGACGGTCACGCTCTCGACGACCGGATACGGCGACATCGCCCCCGGCTCGGACAGCGCGCGCCTCGTCAACACCTTCCTGGTCACGCCCTTGCGCGTGCTGTTCCTGATCATCCTCATCGGCACCACTCTCGAAGCTCTGACGGACCGCACCCGGCAGCAGTGGCGCCTCTCCCGCTGGAGGTCCGCCTTGCGCGACCACACCGTCGTCGTCGGGTTCGGCACCAAGGGCCGCTCGGCGACCCAGACTCTCCTGTCGACGGGACTCGGCCGCAATCAGGTCGTGGTCATCGACCCGCACGCCCACGCGGTCAAGGCCGCGAACGCGGAGGGCTTCGCCGGGGTCGAGGGGGACGGCACCCGCAGCGAGGTGCTCGTACGGGCCGAGGTGCAGCGTGCGAAACAGATCGTGATCGCCCCACAGCGCGACGACACCTCGGTGCTGGTGACTCTGACGGCGCGGCAGCTCAACCCGCGCATCAAGATCGTCGCGGCGGTCCGTGAGGAGGAGAACGCCCCGCTGCTGCGGCAGTCCGGAGCGGACGCGGTGATCACCAGCGCGAGCGCGGCGGGCCGGCTGCTCGGCCTGGCCATGCTCAGCCCGTACGCCAGTACGGTCATGGAGGACCTCATCCAGCAGGGCACCGGGCTCGACCTCAAGGAGCGCCCCGTCACCAAGGCGGAGGCGGGCCACGCGCCGCGTGACTGCGCCGACCTGGTGGTCTCGGTCATCCGCGGCCACCGGATACTCCCCTTCGACGATCCGGAGGCCGCCAAGCTCCAGCTCACCGACCGCGTCGTGGTCATCCACCGCGCCTCGCACGCGGCTCCCGAACCGGGCGAGCGGCGGGGCGAGTTCCGGTAGGAGGTCTCACCCCTTCGGGTGGCAGTGTCGCGCCTCGGGGATTCCGGAGGGCTCCAGGCGTGACGATGTCGCGATGGATCCGCCGCCCACCTGTCCCAACTGCCCCGCCAGGCTCCTGTGGAAGGACACCCGCGAGACGGGACCGGGCAAGGAGGACTTCTGGTTCTGGTTCTGCTCGGGCTGCCATCAAGGCTATGCGCCGACCCCGGACCAGAAGCTCCGCTTCACTTACGCCGCCTGAACGCGCGGGCCGGACATCCGTGCGGGTAGCGTCGGCCGCATGCATGCGATCACGATTCCCGAACCCGGCGGTCCCGAGGCGCTGGTCTGGGCGGAGGTCCCGGACCCCGAGCCAGGGGAAGGCGAAGTCCTCGTCGATGTCGCGGCGAGCGCCGTCAACCGCGCCGACCTGCTCCAGCGCCAGGGCTTCTACGAGCCGCCGCCGGGCGCCAGCCCGTATCCCGGCCTGGAGTGCTCGGGGCGGATCTCGGCCGTGGGCCCAGGCGTGTCCGGATGGGCGGTCGGCGACGAGGTGTGCGCCCTGCTGAGCGGGGGCGGCTACGCCGAGAAGGTGCAGGTGCCCACCGGCCAGCTGCTGCCCGTGCCCGACGGCGTCGACCTGCTGACGGCGGCGGGTCTGCCGGAGGTGACCTGCACGGTCTGGTCGAACGTCTTCATGGTCGCGCACCTGCGACCGGGCGAGACGCTGCTGGTGCACGGCGGCTCCAGCGGCATCGGCACTCTCGCCATCCAGCTCGCCAAGGCGGTGGGCGCCCGGGTCGCGGTGACGGCGGGCAGCGCGGCGAAGCTGAAGCGCTGCGCCGAGCTGGGCGCGGACATCCTGATCAACTACCGCGAGCAGGACTTCGTCGACGAGCTGCGTTCGGCCACCGACGGGGCGGGCGCCGACGTGATCCTCGACAACATGGGCGCGAAATACCTGGATCGGAACATCAAGTCCCTCGCGGTGAACGGCCGCCTGGCCGTCATCGGCATGCAGGGCGGCACCAAGGGCGAGCTGAACCTCGCCGCGCTGCTGGCCAAGCGCGGTGCGGTGACGGCCACTTCGCTGCGCGCCCGGCCGCCGGCCGAGAAGGCGGCGATCGTGGCGGCCGTACGCGAGCACGTGTGGCCGCTGATCGCCGAGGGCCAGGTGCGGGCCATCGTGGACAGTACGGTCCCGATGCGCGACGCGGCGGAGGCGCACCGCGCCATGGACGCGAGCGGCCACGTCGGCAAGATCCTCCTCAAGCCATGAAGGCTGGGCTATGAGGGCCGGGGCCACGGGGGCCACGCGGGCCACGGGCACGGGGACCTGACGCCCTGCGGGGCGGGGCGCGGCCCGGGGCACTCGTCAGGGGGCCGCCCCGCCGTCCTGTCGCCCCGCTGCCCGGAGCGGCCCCCTCGGGCTCGGACTCCGGCTCGCGCTCAGTCAGAGGCGCGGCCACAGGTCCGGGGCCCGGACCGTGCCCGGCCGGGCAGGGGTGATCTCTCCGTCCCCCATCCGCCCCGCCCGAAATGCCGGATTTATACCCTCGTGTGACGCTGATGAGGTCTCTGGACCATCCAGCGCGGGAGGGTCACGGCCGTGGGGCACGCTCAGCGAAGGCGCATGGCATTTTCCCTGCTGACCTGCGCGTTGTTGGTTCTCCCCGCACCCGCCGCGCTCGCGCGCCCGGCCCACGGCGAGGCAGCACGCACCCTCCAGGAGGCGAAGGACCCCGGCGAGAGCTTGGAGGGCTCGGAGGGCTCGGAAGCCAGTGAGTCCGCTCCGGACCGCCGTACGGCGCAGCCGGAGCGGACGGCACTCTCCAGCGCGCCGGCTTCGGCATCGATCCCGGCCTCGCCCCTGACATCGCCCCCGGCATCCGGTGCCCTGCGAACCGTCGCACCGGATGCCGCACCGGAAGACGAGGACCGGGCCGGGGATCCTCTGCCGTCGCAGCCAACACCGTCGTTTCCCGCAGGCGGCCCCCAGCAGCCGCCGGAGCCGTCGCGCCAGGAAGGCTCAGGCCATCCGGTGCCGCTTCTCGATCCCGGGCGGGAGTCGCCCGGATCGGCCGTCGGCTCCTCGCACCGGCCCGCCCTGCCCTCCTACCCGAACGGGTTCGACCGTCCCTCCGGTCAGCTCGGACACCCCGGCCAGCTCGAACATCCCGCCCAGCTCGGACACTCCGGTCAGCTCGGACACCCAGACCGGCTCAGCAAGCTCACTCGGCCCAGCAGCCATGGCCGGCCCAACAGCATCGACCGGCCCAAGAGCCCCGGCCAGGACTGGGAGGCATGGGAAGAGTGGCTGTCCTGGCAGCCCGGCCGGTCTCCCCGCCCCCGGCGCACCAGCGCCCTCGACCCACACGAGAAACGGCCCGAAGCCACCCGCTCTCCCAGCCGCCACCATCAGCCTTCGAAGACTCCCGGACCCTCCCGGTCCCGAAGCGCCGGCACAGCGGGCCGCGAGGCTGACGGCAAGGAACAAGGCAGGGACAAGGCCAAGAAGCGCAAGCACACCAGACCCGACCGCCCCCGGCGCTCCGAGAAGCCTGAGGCAGGTCGCCGGCCCGCCGCGCACCCGCCGTCCTCCGGTCACCGCCGCCCACGGCCCCGGTCCTCCGAACAGGCCATCGGGCAGCACAATCTCTACGAGCCCGACAGCGCCCGCCCCCGCGAGGGCGGCGAGGAGGAACGTGTCTCCGCCCAGCCGTCCGGCCAGGTGTTGCCCGTGCTGCCGCTCGGCGCCGGCATGACGCTCGTGGGGCTGGGACTCGGCTTCCTGGCCCTGCGGCTGCGGAGGAGCTGAACCCCGCCCCTCGCCCGGCGGACGCGGTGGATCAGGATGCAGAATGGGGGGCATGACACAGCCCAGCAACGAACAATCGCAGGAGAGCCCCCAGGTCCTGGTCGTGGGCCCCGACGGGATGGCTCTTGGCAGTGCCGCGCCCAAGGGCGGCGGGGACGGCGATGGCGATGAGCAGGCTGAGGTCCCCGTGACGGAAATGGTGGAGCAGCCCGCGAAGGTCATGCGGATCGGCAGCATGATCAAGCAGTTGCTGGAGGAGGTGAAGGCGGCCCCTCTGGACGAGGCCAGCAGGGTTCGGCTCAAGGAGATCCACACCAGCTCGATCAAGGAGCTGGAAGACGGTCTGGCGCCCGAGCTGATCGAGGAGCTGGAGCGCCTCTCGCTGCCCTTCGCCGACGACTCCACCCCCACCGACGCCGAACTGCGCATTGCCCAGGCACAGCTGGTCGGCTGGCTGGAGGGCCTCTTCCACGGTATCCAGACGGCGCTGTTCGCCCAGCAGATGGCGGCGCGCGCCCAGTTGGAGCAGATGCGCAGGGCGCTGCCGCCCGGCGCCGTACCGGAGGATCTCGGCGCCAACGAGGCGCAGGGCCGCACCGGCGGCCCCTACCTCTGAACCGACCCGTCAGGTGCCTCTGAACCGAACGGTCAGGTGCCTCTGCCCCGGCCCGTCAGATACCTGTGACCAGAGCCGTCAGGCGCTCTGCGCCATCCAGTGGTAGAGCGCCATGGCGACACTGGTGGCCAGGTTGTAGCTGGAGACCTGCGGCTCCATGGGAAGCGCCACGAGATGGTCGGCACGGGCCCGGACCACGTCCGAGAGCCCGTGCCGCTCCGATCCGAAGGCGAGCATCGCACCCCGGGGAAGCGGCGCGTCCCGCAGATCCGCACCATCCGGGTCGAAGGCGTAGAGCGGACCCTCCGGCAGCGCGGCAGCCTCCCGGCGCTCGACGGCCGTCGCGAAGTGCAGCCCGGCGCTCGCCCGTACGGCCGAGGGGTGCCAGGGATCGGCGTCCCCCGTGGTGAGCACGCCACCGGCGCCCGCGCCCGCCACCAGCCTGACCACGGCGCCGACGTTGCCGAGGTTGCGGGGGTTGTCCAGGACGACGAGGGGCGCGTCCCGGCCGGACCTCTCCCGGGGCACGCCGCCTCGCGCGGGGTCGCGCAGAGCGAGCGCTGCCACTCCCGTCGGGTGCGGGCGTGGCACCAGGGCACGCAGCGTCTCCCCCGGGACCTCCTCCAGCAGTTCCTCAAGAGTGCCGGTCAGATCGGGCGCCAGCTCCGCGGCCAGTGCCAGCGCGGCCGGCCTGTCCCTGGCGACCGCGACGGGCACCCGTGCGCCGAAGCGCAAAGCATGCTTCAGCGCGTGGAACCCGTCCAGCAGCACGCCCTCAGCGGCGTATCTCTCCCACTCCGTCCCACCAGTCACCCGGCTACCCTACGGCCGCCCTGACGTGGACCTTCACCGGCGGGAGACGGCGTCCGGGCGCGCTTCCTCGGCTTGTACGTCTTCATCCGGTGCGCCCGTTCCCCGCGCGCCCCAGGTGACCGTTCGCGCCGCTCCGGGCGCCTTCGCGCGTCCTGTGCCGGGCAGAGAGCCCCAGGCGCGTCCGGCGAGTGCGGAGATGTGGCGACCCGACCACACCAGGAAGACCGTCGGCAGGAACACCGCGTCCGCGGCGATCATCGCCAGGGAGAAGAAGGGCAGCCCGAGCAGCAGGGCGATGCTGATGTGCTCGATGATCATCATGGCCAGCAGCACGTTCTTCACGCGCCTGTTGAACAGGGTGAACGGAAAGGCGACCTGGGTGGCGACGGTGCCGTAGGTGACCAGGAAGATCATGACTCCGCTGCTCGCGAGCAGCGTGCTCAGCTCCGGCCAGGGCGTGAAGTAGTCCAGATTCATCGGGTAGTAGACGGCGGTGCCGTCCTGCCAGCGAGTGCCCTGGATCTTGAACCATCCGGCGGTCGAATAGATCAGGCAGACCTCGACCATGATGACGAGCAGTACGCCGTTGTGCGCGAGGTTGGCGAGCACATCGCACACGTCGCGCAGCTCGCGCACCGCGTGCCCGCTCCGCGCCGCGGCCTTGACGAGCACCCACCACAGGCCCTGTACGGCCCACACCGCCCAGTAGAGGATCCCCCAGCCGGATGTGAAGCCGCCCGCGACGCTGCTGCCCAGCAGCACGGCGCCCAGCACCGCCCACAGGACCACCCCGCCGGCGCCTCCCGTACGGGCGTCCCCGCCCCGCGCGCGCTCCCGCGCCGCACGGCGCGCGTCCAGGGACCACACCTGCGCGCAGCGGGTGAACACCAGGTACATCGACATCAGATGGATGACGTTGTCCCCGCCGTCGCCCATGAAGACGCTGCGATTCTGGAGGGAGAGCACCCCGACCATGAACAGCACGCTCGCGGCCCGGGTGTGCCAGCCGAGGATCATCGCGGCCGAGGCGGCCATCGCGATGAGGTACACGAGCTGGAACCAGCTGTCGCTGCTGGACCACATCAGCACCGTGAAGGAGTCGTTGGTATCGATCAGCCGCTCGGCGAGCCCCCAGCTCCAGGGTCCGTCGGGTCCGTACAGCTCCTGGCGGTGCGGCCATTCACGCACCAGGAAGAAGAACCAGGCGCAGCCGAACCCGATCCGCACGATCGCCGTCTGGTACGGCCCGAGCGCGTGCGCGGTGATCCGGGTCAGGGCGCGTGAGACCGCGCGTTCGACGCGTGCGCGAGGACTGCCGATGGCCATGTACCGTCCCTGATCCGTCACTTGCCGCCTCCCGGAAGGTCAGCACTGGTGACCTGCCACCAGGGCTGGACGGCGTACTGCGTCTTGACGTCGATGCGCTCCTCGCTCCACTTGGGCGGGGCGACCGGCGTGACGGCGGAGCGCACCTGTACGCGCTCGACGCTGCCACCGTTCAGCTCCGGCCCGAAGCGACGCATCACGATGCGCTTCAGGTAGTCCTCGGACAGCTGTCCGCGCAGCCCTATGGGCCGGCTCTTCTCGTCATGGTTGTCGGTGTAGAACTCCCAGCCGCGCCGCAGTTCGTTCTGCTGGGTGTGGCTGGGTGCGGGGTTGCCGCGGATCGCCTCGCCGTCCATGGCGCTGAGATTGACCCAGCCCGTCGTCTGGGTGTCGCCGTTGTCCTTGGCAACGGTGGCCCGGGCGTGCACGGCGACGTTCTGCTGGAGCGGGTTGGGAGCGAACAGCTTCCAGTTCCGCTCGAATTCGGGGTTGACGTACGCGTCGATGACCTCGGCGTGCTGCTTGCTGATGGTGTTGTACGGGGCAGTCTGGAAGAAGACCATCGCCACGTGGAATGCGATCCCGACCGTGACGACGGCCAAGGCTATCGCCACGAAGATCCGAGCCGGGAGGGAGAGCGCGGCGACACCGGCCGGCTCCTCACCCTCGGGGATCCCGGCACTGTCCGGAGCCCCGGCGTCGTCCTCGGGGATCCCGGCGTCGTCCTCGGGGGTTCCGGCGTCGTCCTCGGGGGTTCCGGCGGCGTCGTATGTCCCAGCCCCGTCCTCGGGGATCCCCGCACCGGCCTCGGACGTCCTGGCACCGTCCTCGGGAGTCCCCGTATCCCCGCCAGACCCTTTCGGCCCCTCCGTCTCGCTCGCCCCTCTCGGCTCGTTCGTCCCGAGTTCCGTGCCCGGTCCGTCCGCCCCGCCTGTCCCGTCCACCCCGTCCGCCCCGTCCGCCTGCGCGTCACCCGGCGGGTGCGCTCCGCCGTCCGCCGCCCCGGGCACCTGGTGCGCTGCTGGCTCCATGCCCTGCCTGCTCCCATGTTCTCCCGCGCCCATATGACTGGGCCGGTCCGCCTCAGAGACTCTCAGAGACTACTGGGGCACGGGAGCCCGGCCCCGCGAGACCGTGGCATTCGCTCTTGACACCCCGCGAGACCTCGGCTCACCATTGGACCGAACGATCGGTCGGCTAGGTTCGTCGGGAGATCAGGGGGCTCGTATGGCATCGAGGACATCGACGCTGGTCGGCAGCGACGCGACGGGCGAGGTTGCGGGCGGGGCCGAGGAATCCGCCTTCCAGGCCGCCTTCGACGCCGCGGTGGCTGCCGACGAGCGCATCGAGCCGCGGGACTGGATGCCGGACGCCTACCGCTCCTCCCTCATCCGCCAGATCGCCCAGCACGCCCACTCCGAGATCATCGGTATGCAGCCGGAGGCCAACTGGATCGCCCGCGCCCCCTCCTTGCGCCGCAAGGCGATCCTGATGGCCAAGGTCCAGGACGAGGCGGGCCACGGCCTGTATCTCTACAGCGCCGCGGAGACGTTGGGCGCGGGCCGCGACGAGCTGCTCGACAAGCTGCACTCGGGTCGGCAGAAGTACTCCTCGATCTTCAACTACCCCACCCTGACCTGGGCGGACGTCGGCGCCATCGGCTGGCTGGTGGACGGCGCGGCGATCACCAACCAGGTGCCGCTGTGCCGCTGCTCTTACGGCCCCTACGCCCGCGCCATGGTCCGCGTCTGCAAGGAGGAGTCCTTCCACCAGCGCCAGGGCTACGAACTGCTGCTGGCCCTGAGCCGGGGCACCGAGGCGCAGCACGCCATGGCGCAGGACGCGGTGGACCGCTGGTGGTGGCCCTCGCTGATGATGTTCGGTCCACCCGACGACGAGTCGGCCCACAGCGCGCAGTCGATGCTGTGGAAGATCAAACGGCATTCCAACGACGAGCTGCGCCAGCGCTTCGTGGACATCTGCGTCCCCCAGGCCGAAGCTCTCGGCCTCACGCTGCCCGACCCGGACCTGAAGTGGAACGAGCAGCGGGAGCACTGGGACTTCGGCGTCATCGACTGGCAGGAGTTCCGCGAGGTCCTGAAGGGCAACGGGCCGTGCAACGAACAGCGGATAGCCCAGCGCCGAGCGGCACATGAGGAAGGTGCCTGGGTCCGCGAAGCCGCCGCGGCCCACGCCGCCAAGCAACACATCGCTGAACACCGCACCGCTGAACACCGCGCCTCGGCCACCGCCACAGCCACCGCCGCCACCGCCGAACCGCACGACTCCGCCCGGACAGAGAGGAGCTGAGCCCGATGAGTGCTGACTGGCCCCTGTGGGAGGTCTTCGTCCGCAGCAGGCGCGGCCTCTCGCACACCCACGCGGGGAGCCTGCACGCCCCGGACGCCCAGATGGCGCTCCGGAACGCCCGGGATCTCTACACCCGCCGCTCCGAAGGCGTCTCCCTCTGGGTGGTGCCCTCCAGCGAGATCACCGCCTCCTCCCCGGACGAGAAGGACCCGTTCTTCGCCCCCGCAGCCGACAAGGCGTACCGCCACCCGACGTTCTACGAGGTCCCGGACGGGGTGAAGAACCTGTGACGGCCACCGCCCCGCCCGCCCTCGCCACGCTTCCCCTCGCCGACGACGCACTCGTCCTCTCCCACCGCCTCGGCGAATGGGCCGGCCACGCACCCGTGCTGGAGGAGGAGCTGGCGCTGGCCAACATCGCACTGGACCTGCTGGGCCAGGCCCGCTCCCTCTACGCCGGGCTCCGCGAGGAGCTGGGCACCGAGGACGAGATCGCCTATCTGAGGGAAGAACGGGAGTTCCGCAACTGCCAGTTGGCGGAGCAGCCCAACGGAGACTTCGCCCACACCATCGTGCGGCAGCTCTTCTTCTCCACCTACCAGCAGCCGCTCTACACCCAGCTCGCCCCGGCCCTTCCGCTCGCCGAGAAGGCCGTCCGGGAGACGGCGTACCACCGCGACCACGCCGAGCAGTGGACGCTACGCCTCGGGGACGGCACCGAGGAGAGCCACGCGCGGACGCAGCGAGCCGCCGACGCGCTGTGGCGCTTCACGGGGGAGCTGTTCCAGCCCGTCGAGGGCCTGGAGGTGCGATGGGAGGAGCTGGAGGAGGAGTGGAGCGCCGGCATCGCCGATGTGTTCAGCCGCGCCGGGCTGACCGTTCCCGAAGGGCCCCGCGTGGGAGCCTGGACCGCCGGTGCGGGGCGCCAGGGGCTGCACACCGAGCCGTTCGGCCGGATGCTCGCCGAGATGCAGCATCTCCACCGCAGCCACCCGGGGGCGACATGGTGACCGCACACGGACACGCACCCGCCCAGGCACCCGCGCACGCACACACCCCGACACCCGCCGAGGCCGCGAAGGCCGCCGAAGCTGACACCGATGAGCGTCTCAAAACTCTGGCGGGACTGGCGGGTTCGGTCCCGGACCCCGAGCTCCCGGTGATCACGCTCGCCGAGCTGGGCGTGCTGCGTGCCATCAGCGAACCCGAGCCGGGCCATCTCGACGTCGAGCTGACCCCGACCTACACCGGATGCCCCGCGATCGAGGCCATGGCCTCCGACATCGAGGGCGTGCTGCGTCAGGCCGGAGCCGAGCGGGTCACCGTGCGCACCGTCCTGTCCCCGCCCTGGTCGACCGACGACATCAGCGAGGAGGGCCGCCGCAAGCTGGCGGAACACGGAGTGGCCCCGCCGCGCCCCACCTCCCGCGCCGACGGCCCGTTCCTGGTGGGCCTTTCCCCCACCAGGCACGCCCCGCCCGCCCGGCACGCCCCGCCCGGTCAAGAGGCGAGCCCGCCCCCGACGGCCGAGGCCGATCCGGTGCGCTGTCCGCACTGCGGCTCGGCCGACACCGTCGTGCTCAGCCGCTTCTCCTCGACGGCCTGCAAGGCGCTGCGCCGCTGCGAGCTGTGCGGGGAGCCGTTCGACCACTTCAAGGAGGTGTGAGCGGTGTTCCATCCGCTGCACGTCAGGGCCGTCGAACAGCTCACGGACGACTCCGCTGCGCTGACCCTCGACGTTCCGCCCGAGCTGCGCGCGGCATACGCCTACGCGCCGGGTCAGCACATCGCGCTGCGCAGGACGAACGAGCGCGGCGAGGAGATCCGCCGCACCTACTCGCTGTGCGACCCGGCAGGCGCCGCTCCCGAGACGCTGCGGGTCGGCGTCCGCCTGGTCGAGCGCGGCGAGTTCTCCACGTACGCCCTCAAGGAGCTGACCGAGGGGAGAACGGTCGAGGTGCTGCCGCCCACCGGCCGGTTCATTCTGGAGCCGCGCCCCGGGCACTTCGCCGCGGTGGTCGGCGGGAGCGGCATCACCCCCGTGCTCTCCATCGCCGCGACGCTGCTGAAGCGGGAGCCCGAGGCGCGGTTCTGTCTGATACGCAGCGACCGGACGACGGCCTCGACGATGTTCCTGGAGGAGGTGGCCGACCTCAAGGACCGCTACCCCGACCGCTTCCAGCTGGTGACGGTCCTCTCGCGCGAGGAACAGCACAGCGGGCTGGCCTCCGGACGGCTGGATGAGGAGCGGCTGACCGCGCTGCTGCCCTCCCTCCTGTACGCGCCGGGGATACCGGCCATGGACGGCTGGTATCTGTGCGGCCCGCTGGGGCTGGTGGAGAGCGCATCCAAGGCGCTGCGCTCCCTGGGCGTGCCCAGATCCCGCATCCACCAGGAGATCTTCCACGCGGACGCGGGCATGGAAGGGGGCGTGGCAGCGAACACCCTCACCACCACCTCCACGTCCCCGGCTCGCCCTGCTGGGCTCGCTGGGCCTGCCGGCTCGCTGCCGACCGGCTCGGTGACGGTCAGCGCCACGCTGGCGGGGCGCGGCGGCAGCTGGCCCATGGACGACGGCGAATCGGTCCTGGAGACGGTGCTGCGCAACCGCGCGGATGCCCCGTACGCGTGCAAGGGGGGCGTATGCGGCACCTGCCGGGTGCGGCTGCTGTCGGGCGAGGTCCACATGGACCGCAACTACGCGCTGGAGCCCGAGGAGTTGGACGCGGGGTACGTCCTGGCCTGCCAGTCCCACCCCCTCACCCCCAAGGTCGAGGTGGACTTCGACGCTTAGCTCCGGTCCTCCCCCGGACGCTTGGCGCCAGGCCTCGCCCACCCCTGGCAAAGTGCGTCCCCCGCCATTAACCTGACGCCCCGTCAGCCAGAGCGGCACACACGTCGCGGGCCACAACCGGTCGCCAGGCACGCAGCGCACGCAGGTCACACAGGGCACGCAGCGCACGCAGGGGAGAGAAGCCATGGACTTCAGCTTCAGCGAGGAGCAGCAGGCGGCCCAGGAAGCCGCGAAGGCCGCCTTCTCGGGGGTCTCGCTCGATGCGGTGGAAAGCCCCGCGCTGGTGCGGGCGGCCGTCGCCGACGATTTCGACCGCGCGCTGTGGCGGCAGCTCGCCACATCCGACCTGCTCGGCCTCTTCGTGCCCCAGGAGCACGGCGGATCGGGCCTGGACCCGGTGGCGCTGTGCCTGGTGCTGCGCGAGGCCGGCCGGGTGCTCGCCCGAGTCCCCCTGCTGGAGACCAGCGCGGCGGCGCTCATCCTCGGCGCGTACGGAAGCGCGGAGCTGCGGGCCGCGCTGCTGCCCCGTATCGCGGCGGGCGAGCTGACGCTGACGGCGGCGGCCCACGGCCGTACGGGACACGAGCCGCCCCACCACGCCGTCACGGCCGCCCGTGAAGGAGGGGGCTGGAGTCTCGAAGGGACGCAGACGGCGGTGCCCTGGGCGCAGACCGCCGGCCTGACGGTGATCCCGGCGCACACCGCGCAGGGCACACCCGTGCTGGCCTTCCTCCCGCCGGACGCACCAGGCGTCACCCTGGCCGAGCAGGCGTCCACCAACGGGGAGCGCTACGCCGAGATACGCCTCGCCGCGGCCCACATCCCCGACCGCGATCTCATCGAAGCGCCGGAGGCGGCGGACCACCTGCACCGGCTGCTGACCACGGGCACCTGTGCGCTCGCGCTCGGGCTCGCCGGCAGGGTGCTGGAGATGACCAGCGCATACGTCAGCGAGCGCCGGCAATTCGGCTTCCCCGTCGCCACGTTCCAGGCGGTGGCCGTCCAGACCGCCGACCGCTACATCGACGTACGGGCGATGGAGGCCACGCTCTGGCAGGCGGCCTGGCGGCTGGCCCCCCTGGATGTGGCGGTCGCCAAGATCTGGGCGTCGGAGGGGGTACGCAGGGTGGTGCAGACCGCCCAGCATCTGCACGGAGGCATGGGCGCCGACACCGACTACCCGCTGCACCGCTTCCACGCCTGGGCCAAGCAACTGGAGCTGTCCATGGGCCCGGCAGCCGCCCACGAGGAAGCCCTCGGCGACCTGCTCGCCACCCACCAGCCCACCTGAGCCCTCAGCCCTCAGCCCTGAGCCCGGCGGACACCGGTCCACACCAAGCCCGGCCAACGCCTCCCCAGGAACCGACCGGCACTCTCAGGCACCGACCGGCGCTCAGGCACACGGCCGCCCGCTCCGCCTCAGCGCACGAACGCCGGCTCCGCCTCCCCGACCAGGGGACGGCCCGCGCTCTCCCACGCGAGCATGCCGCCGTCCACATTCACCGCGTCCAGCCCCTGCTGGAGCAGATACGCGGCGACCTGCGCCGAGCGACCGCCGACCCGGCAGACGACATACACCCGCTCGCCCTCACCGAGGCGCTCGGTCAACTCGCCCTGACGGGCGACGAAATCGCTCATCGGAATGTGCAGCGCGCCCTCGGCGTGCCCCGCCGCCCACTCGTCGTCCTCTCGGACGTCCAGCAGCAGCGCTTCGGACGGCAGCGAGGCCACATCTGTCTGCGGCACCTGTCCGGGAAGGGCGTTCATCCCTGCTCTCCCTCTCTCAGCCGGGCGAGCTCCCGCTCGCGCTCGGCCACCTGTCCGAGCAGCTGCTCGGCGATCTCTTCCAAAAGCGTGTCCGGGTCGTCCGGCGCCATCTTCAGCATGGCGCCGATCGCGCTTCCCTCCAGCTCCGCGGCGGCCTCCGCGAGCATCTCCTTGCGCCGCGAGAGCCACTCCAGACGCGCGTACAGCTCCTCGCTGCGCAGCAGCGCCGCCACCGGCCCCGGCAGCGGCCCGGCCTCCCACTCCTCGGCGAGCGCGTGGAGCGTGGCCGCGTCCCCTTCCGCGTAGGCCTTGTTCACCCGTACGAGAAAAGCTTCGCGCCGCTCGCGCTCCGCGTCGTCCTGCGCGAGGTCGGGGTGGGCCTTGCGGACCAGGTCACGGAACGCCTTACGGGCCTCTTCGCTGGGCCGAACCCGGCTGGGC
The DNA here is from genome assembly GCF_035917675.1 of Streptomyces sp. NBC_01775. Lineage (NCBI taxonomy): Bacteria > Bacillati > Actinomycetota > Actinomycetes > Kitasatosporales > Streptomycetaceae > Streptomyces > Streptomyces sp. NBC_01775. The sequence goes on from NZ_CP109104.1 coordinate 4,651,217, forward strand.
GGGCTGACGGGCTGCTCGTTGAGCATCGCCTGGGCCTCGGGGAGCATGCCCTCCGAGCCGATCCAGCCGAAGAACAGCTCTTCGACCTGGGGCATCGGCAACACGGCTCCGCGGGCCTCTTCGGCCTTGCGGATGTCCTCCGGATCGCCGGTGCGCGCGGCGACGGCCTCGGCGATCTGGGCGTCCAGCTCGTCCAGGCGGGCATAGACGGGGCCGAGGCGCTGGTGGTGGAGCCGCGAGAAGTTCTCCACCTCCACCCGGAAGGTCTCGACCGCGATCTCGTACTCGATCAGCGCGGTCTCCGCAGCCCGCACCGCCTTTTCGAGCCGCTCGGTGCCGGGCTCGTCGCTCGCGTGCGTAGGAGAGTTGGCGTTCATCGCCTCCACCCTACGGCCGACCCCCACCGAGCCGTGAGCTCACTCCCGGAACGCCTCCGGACACGTACCGGCGTCCCGCGGAAGGTGCCCGTCCGCCCAGCGCGTCAGCTCCACCATGGCGGGTCTCAGTGCGTGGCCCGAGTCCGTGAGGCTGTAGCTGACCCGCAGCGGCGGGCCCTCCTCCACGGCGCGCGTGACCAGCCCGAGCGCCGCCAGCTCGGTCAGCCGGTCGGAGAGCATGCGCTCGCTGATGCCGGGGACCGCCCGGCGCAGCTCGGCGAAGTGTCCCGGGCCACTCATCAACGCGGCCAGTATCAGCCCCGTCCACCGCTTGCCCAGCAGGTGGAAGACCCGGGTGATGGCGGTCTCGGGAGCGGAGCAGGCCGAAGCCAGGGACCGCTCGTCCGGCGGGTCTCGCAGCTCTCCAAGCTCTGACATGACTCCAGGGTACTGGTACTCCACAAGTGGGTGCAGAAAAGTAAGTGACTGTGCTAGAAATAGTTACGTAGGAAATTTCCCCTGCTTACGAAGCACTAGGAGCCCCCCAATGGCCACGCTGCTGCACATCGACTCGTCCCTCTTCCCGCAGGAAGCCTCCGTCTCCCGGGACGTCACCGCCTCCTTCCGCAAGGCATGGGAGGCCGAGCACCCCGACGGCACCGTGATCTACCGCGACCTGGGCGCCAACCCGCTCCCGCACCTGGACGGCCTGGCCGCGTCGGCCGGCTTCACCGCCCCTGATGACCGTTCGCCCGAGCAGGCCGCCGCCTTCGTACTGCGGGACGAGCTGGCCGGCGAGCTGGAGCGGGCGGACGCCGTGCTGATAGGCGCCCCGATGTACAACTTCACGATCCCCTCCACGCTGAAGGCGTGGCTGGACCAGGTGATCATCATCGGCCGCACCACCGGCACCGACGCCCCCTCCGCCGCCGGCAAGCCCGCCACCGTCGTCGCCAGCCGCGGCGGCGGCTACGGGCCGGGCACTCCCCGCGAGAGCTTCGAGTTCGTGCAGAACTACCTCGGCAAGGTCCTCGGCGAGGGCGGATTCGGCCTGGACGTGGAGTTCATCGTCCCCGAGCTGACGCTCGCCGAGACGACCCCCGGCATGGAAGAGCTCATCGACCTGGCGAAGACCTCCCGCGCCCAGGCCCACGAGGCCGCCGAGAGCCGCGCCAAGGCCCTGGCCGCGAACCTCGCGGCGTAACGGACCTGCCACCGCCCGCCCACAGCCTGTTGTCGGCTGTCGACAGCCAGCCGACCGCCGACAGCCGGCCACCACGAGCGGGCCCGGTCGGCCCCGCGTGGCCGATCAGCCCCGCGCGGCCAACCGGAGCCGCCGGAAGCCACATTCACCAAGAGCGGCCCGTCCCACCGCAGGCTGCCGCGATGCGGCACTCGTCGTACTCCCCCTGCCCGCGGCTCAGACATCGCGGGACGTCATTCTCCGGTCACCATCCGTATGCGCGGAACCACCGGCGGCGGACGCGGCGTAGACGCGCGCCCAAGCCGGACTCCAGCCAGGCCCCGGCCGGATCCCGGCCAGGTCTCAGCAAGATCCAAGCCAGATCCAGGCCGGGCCCGACGCCGGGAGGGCTCCCCGCCGAAGCGCGTGAGAAGCGGATGAGAAGCGCCGCGGATGAGAAGCGCCCGAGAGCCGCATGGGAAACCACGAAGAAGGCCCCCACCGGAACCCGGTGAGGGCCTTCTTCACTGTGCGCGAGGGGGGAGTTGAACCCCCACGTCCTTTCGGACACTGGAACCTGAATCCAGCGCGTCTGCCTATTCCGCCACCCGCGCATTGGGTGCTGCCGCCTGGCCCGTAGCGGGCGCCTGCCGACATCCAGAAGATTAGCACGGTGCCAGGGGTGGACTCACATCCGTATTCGGCAGCTCTGGCAGGACACTCGGCGCGAGCCCTCTACGATCCATGCGAAGGTGTGAGGCGGTGCGAGGCACTGTGAGAGGCAACACTTGACCGCGGGCCTCCACCGGGGAACCAGCCGATTTCCCCACGCGTGGATACGATCAGTAAGCAGTACCGCAGACTCGTCGTGCCCGCGCCCGGGGACACACTGGAAGTGGCACTAGGTCCGAGGGCATCTGGGAAGGAGGTGCACCGTGGGAGTTATGAAGCGCTTCGAGCAGCGACTCGAAGGTCTCGTCAACGGCACCTTCGCGAAGGTGTTCAAATCCGAAGTGCAGCCCGTAGAGATCGCGGGTGCCCTTCAGCGTGAGTGCGACAACAACGCCACGATCTGGAACCGTGAGCGCACCGTCGTACCCAACGACTTCATCGTCGAGCTGAGCACTCCGGACTACGACAGGCTCAGCCCGTACTCGGGCCAGCTCGGTGACGAACTCTCCAGTATGGTGCGCGACTACGCGAAGCAGCAGCGCTACACCTTCATGGGCCCCATCAAGGTCCACCTGGAGAAGGCCGAGGACCTCGACACGGGGCTGTACCGCGTGCGCAGCCGTACCCTCGCCTCCAGCACCTCCCAGCCCCAGGCGGAAGGGCAGCGCGGCGCCCCGAACCCCGCGGGCGGCGCGGCACCCGGTGGCTTTCCGCCCCGCCCCGCCGCGGCGCCCCCGGTGCCGTCGGGGCCTCCCGGCTCGCCTCCGGCCTTCGCGCCGGGCCCCGCGGGCTCGGCCGGTCCGCTGCCGGGGGCTGAGACCCGGCGCTGGATCGAGATCAACGGCAACAGGCACCAGATCTCCGGTCCGACCCTCGTGCTGGGCCGCAGCACGGAGGCGGACGTACGGGTCGACGACCCCGGAGTCTCGCGGCGGCACTGCGAAATCCGGGCGGGAAACCCCTCTTCGATCGCGGATCTGGGCTCCACAAACGGAATCGTGGTAGACGGACAGCACACCACGCGCGCTACGCTCCGCGACGGCTCACGCATCGTTGTGGGCAGCACCACGATCATTTACCGGCAAGCCGAAGGGTGAAGCGGGGGCAATGTCAGAGCTGACCCTCACGGTCATGCGGTTGGGGTTTCTCGCCGTATTGTGGCTGTTCGTCATCGTGTCCATCCAGGTCATCAGAAGTGACCTGTTCGGCACCCGGGTGACCCAGCGGACCGCGCGGCGCGCCGAAGCGCAGCGCCCGCAACAACAGCAGCGGCCCCAGCAGCCGCAGCGCCCGCCACAGGGGGGCGGTGGCCGGCGTGGGCGCGGGGGCGGACGGAACGCCCCCACCAAGCTCGTGGTCTCGGAGGGCTCGCTCACCGGAACCACCGTGGCCCTCCAGGGCCAGACCATCACCCTCGGGCGTGCCCACGATTCCACGATCGTGCTGGACGACGACTACGCGTCCAGCAGGCATGCCAGGATCTACCCGGACCGTGACGGCCAGTGGATCGTCGAGGACCTCGGGTCGACCAACGGCACGTATCTCGACAGGACACGGCTCACCACACCGACGCCGATCTCGCCCGGAGCGCCGATCCGTATCGGCAAGACGGTCATCGAGCTGCGGAAGTAGTACCGACATGACGACCGGAGGGTGGGCACCGTGCGGATGTACCCGGAGCCGACGGGCGAGGTGCGCATGAGCCTGTCACTGCGCTTTGCCGCCGGATCACACGACGGCATGATCCGCGAGCACAACGAGGACTCGGGTTATGCCGGGCCACGGCTGCTCGCGGTCGCCGACGGCATGGGCGGCCAGGCCGCCGGCGAGGTCGCCTCCTCCGAGGTGATCTCCACCATGGTCCAGCTGGATGAGGACATTCCCGGATCCGACATCCTCACCTCCCTCGGCACGACCGTGCAGCGCGCCAACGACCAGCTTCGGGTCATGGTCGAGGAGGATCCGCAGCTGGAGGGCATGGGCACCACGCTCACCGCCCTGCTGTGGACGGGACAGCGGCTCGGGCTCGTGCATGTGGGCGACTCACGCGCCTATCTGCTGCGCGACGGCCAGCTCACCCAGATCACCCAGGACCACACCTGGGTGCAGCGGCTGGTGGACGAGGGCCGGATCACCGAGGAAGAGGCCACCACCCACCCGCAGCGCTCCTTGCTGATGCGCGCGCTGGGCAGCGGTGACCACGTCGAGCCCGATCTGTCGATCCGCGAGGTGCGGGTCGGCGACCGTTATCTGCTGTGCTCGGACGGGCTGTCCGGCGTCGTCTCGCACCAGACGCTGGAGGACACCCTCGGCGGCTATCACGGCCCGCAGGAGACCATCCAGGAGCTGATCCAGCTCGCGCTGCGCGGCGGCGGCCCCGACAACATCACCTGCATCATCGCGGACGTCCTCGACGTCGACGCGCTGGGCAGCGAGGACACCCTCGCGGGGCAGCTCAACGACACCCCGGTCATCGTCGGCGCGGTCGCCGAGACCCAGCAGCCGCTGGGCGGCGACCCCGGCGCCCTGCGCACCCCGGCGGCCCGCGCCGCCGAGCTGGGCAAGGGTGGCGTGCCCCCGCAGGGCCAGTCCGGCCCGCCGGAGGGCTTCGGCCCGCCGGACGGCGACCCGTCCGCGCCTGCGGGAACGTTCGGGCCCTACACCGATGACGACTTCACCAAGCCGGGCGGCAAGCGCCGGTGGGTCAAGCGCTCGCTGTGGATCACGCTCGCGCTGGCCGTCGTCGCCGGCGGGCTCTACGGCGGCTACCGCTGGACGCAGACCCAGTACTACGTCAGCGACAACGACCAGCACGTGGCGCTCTACCGGGGCATCAGCCAGGAGCTGGCGGGCGTCAAGCTGAACAAGGTCCAAGAGGACCGGCCCGAGATCGAACTCAAGTACCTGCCCCTTTTCCAGCGCAACCAGGTGCGCGAGACGATCCCGCTCAACAACCTCGACGAGGCCAAGGCCAAGATCGACGAGTTGGGCAAGCAGGCCGAGGTCTGCAAGGTCGTCGCCGAGGAGAAGCAGCACCCGAAGAAGCCGAAGCGCCCGAAGAAGCCGGACGACAAGTCCCAGGACTCCGGCAGGAGGGACAACCCGGAAGAGCAGAACAAACCGGTCGACTCGGGCGGGCAGGGCGGAGCGGAGTCCGGCACCGGTACCGCCGCCGCGGGCACCGCCGGAACCGGCTCGGTCACCCGGACCGCCTTCACCTCCGGCACCACCCACGACACCACTGACGCCGCCTCCGGCACTCCGTCTCCGAGCCCCAAGCTCACGGAGAAGCAGCAGGAGTTGGCCAAGCAGTGCACCGCGCCGTAGGGGGCGGCACAAGGCATGAGCAGCAACCTCACCAACACCGGCAGTAACACCACGGTGTCCTCCGGCGGACTTCCGAGCCGCCGCAACACCGAGTTGGCGATGCTCGTCTTCGCCATCCTCGTCCCGGTCTTCGCCTACGCCAACGTGGGCCTGGCCATGAATGACGAGCTCCCGTCCGGCATGCTCGGCTACGGCTTGGGGCTGACGCTGCTCGCCGGCATCGGCCACCTGGTGGTGCGGCGGTTCGCGCCGTACGCCGATCCGCTGCTGCTGCCGCTGGCCATCCTGCTCAACGGCCTCGGCCTGGTGATCATCTGGCGGCTCGACCAGTCGGAGCGGCTGCACCAGCGCGCGAAGAGCGCCTTCGGCGCGTTCAGCCCGGACGCGCCCAAGCAGCTGCTGTACTCGGCGGTCGGGCTCGCGCTGCTGGTGGGGATCCTGGTGTTCCTCAAGGACCACCGCGTCCTTCAGCGCTACACCTACATCTCCATGGCCGTGGGCCTGGTGCTGCTGGTGCTGCCGGTCTTCTTCAAGCCGGTCAACGGCGCGCGGATCTGGGTCAACCTGGGCTTCATCAACCTCCAGCCCGGCGAGTTCGTGAAGATCATCATCGCGGTGTTCTTCGCGGGCTACCTGATGGTGAAACGCGACGCGCTCGCGCTGGCCTCGCGCCGCTTCATGGGGCTCTACCTGCCGCGCGGCCGGGACCTGGGCCCGATCCTGGTGGTCTGGGCGCTCAGCTTGATGATCCTGGTCTTCGAGACCGACCTGGGCACCTCGCTGCTCTTCTTCGGCCTCTTCGTGATCATGCTGTACGTCGCCACCGAGCGCACCAGCTGGATCGTCTTCGGTCTGCTCCTCTCCGCCGGCGGCGCCACGGCCGTGGCCACCTTCGAGCCGCACGTGCAGCAGCGTGTCGAGGCGTGGCTCGACCCGATGGCCACGTACCTCAAGGCCAGGCAGGGCATCCCCGGCAACTCGGAGCAGGCCATGGAAGCGCTGTGGGCGTTCGGCTCCGGCGGGGTGCTCGGCTCCGGCTGGGGGCAGGGCAACTCCGATCTGATCGGCTTCGCCGCCAACTCCGACTTCATCCTCGCCACGGTCGGCGAGGAGCTCGGCCTGACCGGCATGATGGCGGTCCTGATCATCTACGGCCTGATCGTCGAGCGCGGTGTCCGCATCTCGCTGGCGGCCCGCGACCCCTTCGGCAAGCTGCTCGCCGTCGGCCTCTCCGGCGCCTTCGGCCTCCAGGTCTTCGTCGTCGCAGGCGGCGTCATGGGTCTGATCCCGCTGACCGGTATGACGATGCCGTTCCTGGCCTCCGGCGGCTCTTCGGTGATCGCCAACTGGGCGCTGGTCGGCATCCTGATCCGGATCAGCGACACCGCGCGCCGCCCCGCCCCGGCCCCGGCCCCCTCACCCGACGCCGAGATGACTCAGGTGGTCCGACCGTGAACAAGCCCCTTCGCCGGATCGCGATCTTCTGCGGCCTGCTCGTGCTCGCCCTGCTGGTGCGGACGAACTGGCTCCAGTTCGTCCAGGCCGACGACCTCAAGACCGACTCGAAGAACCGACGCGTCGACATCGCGCGGTACGCCCAGCCGCGCGGCAACATCATCGTCGACGGCAAGTCCATCACCGACTCGACGGGCGTCAGCGACGGCGGATACTCGGACTTCAAGTACAAGCGCACCTACAAGAACGGCAAGCTGTGGGCGCCCGTCACCGGCTACGCCTCCCAGGCGTTCGGCGCCAACCAGCTGGAGAACCTGTACGACCCGATACTCACCGGCGACGACGACCGGCTCTTCTTCAACCGCACCATCGACATGCTCACCGGCAAGCCCCAAAAGGGCGGCAACGTCGTCACGACGCTGAACGCCAAGGCGCAGAAGGCCGCCTACGACGGGCTCGGTGACAAGAAGGGCGCGGTCGCGGCGATCAACCCGAAGACCGGCGCCATCCTCGCGCTGGCCAACAAGCCGTCCTACGACCCGTCGGTCTTCGCGGGGAACAGCGAGAAGGACAGCAAGTCCTACAACGCCCTCCAGAAGAAGAACGACAAGGACGACCCCACCCTCAACCGGGCGCTGCGCCAGACCTACCCGCCCGGCTCGACCTTCAAGGTCGTCACGGCGGCGGCGGGCCTGGAGAGCGGCAAGTACGACCTGGACTCCAAGACCGACTCGCCCGACCCGTACAAGCTGCCCCTCTCCACCACCCCCCTCGGCAACGAGGGCAACAACCCGGAGTGCAAGAACGGCAGCATCCGCGTCGCCCTCCAGTGGTCGTGCAACACCGTCTTCGCCAAGATGAGCGACGATCTGAGCAACGACGAGATGATGAAGCAGTCGGAGAAGTTCGGCTTCAACCGTCCGCTGGAAAGCGGCGACCAGGACACCCCCGTCCGCCCGGCGGTCAGTGTCTATCCCAAGGACAACCGCCCGCAGAACGCCCAGGCCGGCATCGGCCAGGCGTCCAACCGCGCCACGCCGCTCCAGATGGCGATGGTCGCCTCGGCTGTCGCCAACGACGGCAAGCTGATGAAGCCCTACATGGTCGACCAGCTCGTCGCGCCGAACCTGAACGTCGTCGAGCAGACCAAGCCCAAGCAGCTGAGCGAGCCCGTCTCCGCCGAGAACGCCCAGAAGCTCCAGTCGGGCATGGAGACGGTCGTCAAGGAAGGCACCGGAAAGGCCGGCCAGATCCCCGGCGTCACCGTCGGAGGCAAGACCGGTACCGCACAGCACGGAGAGAACAACAAGGACAATCCGTACGCCTGGTTCATCTCCTACGCGAAGACGAGTGACGGATCTCCCGTCGCCGTCGCTGTCGTGGTGGAGAGTTCCGACACACTCCGCAGCGACATCGCGGGCGGCAAGCTCGCGGCGCCCATCGCCAAGGGCGTGATGGAAGCCGTCCTCGACGGGAAGCAGTGACGCGTACCAGCAGCACAGGTGACCCTGGTCACCACGGACACACCGAGCACGCAGGAGTGGCCGGGTAACGTATGCCGAGCAGCACACCGCCGTGTCGCAGGCCGGACGTTCGACGCGCCGCGGCACGGAAGACCGGAGAGGGCTGGAGACTATGGAAGAGCCGCGTCGCCTAGGCGGCCGGTACGAGCTGGGCTCGGTGCTCGGCCGGGGAGGCATGGCCGAGGTCTACCTCGCGCAGGACACCCGGCTGGGCCGCACGGTCGCGGTCAAGACGCTCCGCGTCGACCTCGCTCGCGATCCGTCGTTCCAGGCCCGCTTCCGCCGCGAAGCCCAGTCCGCCGCCTCGCTCAACCACCCGGCGATCGTCGCGGTGTACGACACGGGCGAGGACTACGTGGACGGGGTCTCCATCCCGTACATCGTCATGGAGTACGTGGACGGCTCCACGCTCCGTGAGCTGCTCCACTCCGGCCGCAAACTGCTGCCCGAGCGCTCCATGGAGATGTGCGTCGGCATCCTCCAGGCCCTGGAGTACAGCCACCGCAACGGCATCGTCCACCGCGACATCAAGCCGGCGAACGTCATGCTGACGCGCAACGGCCAGGTCAAGGTCATGGACTTCGGCATCGCCCGCGCCATGGGCGACTCCGGCATGACCATGACGCAGACCTCGGCCGTGATCGGCACCGCGCAATACCTCTCGCCCGAGCAGGCCAAGGGCGAGTCCGTCGATGCCCGCTCGGACCTGTATTCGACCGGCTGCCTGCTCTACGAGCTGTTGACCGTACGGCCGCCGTTCATCGGGGACTCCCCGGTCGCGGTGGCGTACCAGCATGTGCGCGAGGAGGCGCAGCCGCCCAGCGCCTTCGATCCCGAGATCTCGCCCGAGATGGACGCGATCGTCATGCGGGCCCTGGTCAAGGACCCGGACTACCGCTACCAGAGCGCCGATGAGATGCGCGCCGACATCGAGGCCTGCCTCGACGGGCAGCCCGTCGCCGCCAGCGCGATGGGCGCCGCCGGGTACGGCTACCCCGAGGACCAGCCCACCGCGGCGATGCGCGCGCAGGACCCGCAGACCTCGATGCTGCCGCCCATGCGCCCGGACGACGGCGGCTACTACGACGATCACCGCGGACGCCGCAAGCCGAAGAAGAGCCCGATCTCGACGATCCTGCTGGCGCTCGCGGTGATTCTGGTGCTCGTCGGCGCGATCTTCATCGGCAAGGCGCTGCTCAGCTCGCCGCCGGACTCCAACGAGGTGCCCGATGTGAAGGGGCTGTCCGTCTCGGAGGCCACCGACCGCATCGAGAACGCCGGGCTGAAGGCCAGCAAGGGCCAGAGCGAGTACTGCGGCGAGAAGAAGGAGATGGTCTGCAAGACCGATCCCACCGCGGGCAAGGACGTCGACAAGGGCAGCACCGTCAGCCTGATCCTGTCCAAGGGTGCCGCGCCGCGCGCCGTCCCCGACGTCGAGGGCGAGGTCTACGCCGACGCCAAGCAGAAGCTGAGCGAGCAGGGCTTCAAGGTCAAGAAGAAGAAGCAGGAGTCCCAGCAGCCGGCCGGCAACGTCCTGGACCAGGACCCCGCCGCGGAGCAGAAGGTCCGGCGAGGCACCACGGTCACCCTGACGGTGGCCACCGAGTCCAAGCCGTCCGTCCCGAACGTCGTCGGCAAGAGCTTCGACGAGGCGAACGCACAGCTCACCACGCTCGGCTTCAAGGTCAAGAAGGCGGAGGAGGAGGACGAGTCCAAGCCCGCCGGCACGGTCACCAAGCAGAACCCGGGTCCCGGCAAGCAGCCGGAGGGCACCGAGATCGAGCTGACCGTCGCCAAGGCACCTGCCGACCAGCCCGCCACCGTCCCGGACGTCACCAACAAGAAGCTCAGCGAAGCAAGGAGCGAGCTGAAGGGCGCGGGCTTCAACGTCGGCACCGTCCACGGGGACAAGAAGGGCAATGCCGTAGTCGTGTCCACCACCCCGCCCGCCAACTCCCAGGGCAAGAAGGGCGACAAGATCGACATCATCACCCGCCCGGCCGGCCCCGGTGACGGAGGGGACGACGGCGGCGGTGGCGGCTGGTTCGGCGGCGTTGGGTGACCACCGTCGGTGACCCCCCTGGCTGAAGGCCGAAGGGGTCACCGCCCTGGCTGAAGACGGAGCCCCTCACTCTTGGTGGGGGGCTCCACTCGTTGGACCTCGGGGTTCGGGGCGAGGCCCCGGAATCAATCCCGCCGCGACGGCTCGCACCCACCACGGAACAGGTTCCGGCGCCGAACAGGGTCCGGCGGAATCGGGGACGGCCTCAACCACAACGTCCGCCGGCAACCCACAACGCTCGCCGGCAACTACCGAAGCTCGGCGGGGGGCGTGCGCTTGTCGTCGACGTCCTCGGTGCGCACCAGCTCGCCCCACACCACGTAGCGGTAGCGCGAGGTGTAGACCGGGGTGCAGGTCGTCAGCGTGATGTAGCGGCCGGTCTTCTTCTTGCCCGACTCCTTGGGCACCGCGTCCAGCACATCGGTGTTGTACTTCGAGGTCTTCGGCAAGGTGGCGTAGACCTTGTAGACGAACCAGGTGTTCTTCGTCTCGAAGACGACGGAGTCACCCTTGTCGATCTTGTCGATGTTGTGGAACTTCGCGCCGTGCCCGTCGCGGTGCGCGGCGAGCGCGAAATTGCCCGACTGGTCCTGCGGGAGCCCGGACTTGACCGGCTTCGTGTAGTAACCCGCGATGCCCTGGTTCAGCTCCTTGGGGTTGGTCCCCTTCTTGACCAGGATGTCGCGCGAGGACATCGACGGCACGTGCAGGAAGCCGATGCCGTCCTTCGTGTCCAGGTTTCCCGGGCCCCGGCCGGCGGCCCAGTGCTGGCGCACCCGGTCGCCCTCGCGCTTGGCCTGGCGGTCGGCGAGGACGTTCGTCCACCACAGCGAGTAGACGACGAACAGCGCGAGCACCAGGCCCGCGGTGATCAGCAGCTCGCCGAAGAGCCCGACGCCGATGGCGACAGCGCCCCGCCCGCCACGGGCTCCGGCCGCGGCGGGTATGCCGTCACCCCCGCTGCCGCCCTTGTCGGGGCCGCTGTCGCCGTCGCCGGGCCCGCCGTCGCCGCCGGACGCGCCGTCGTCGCCGGGTCCGCTCTCGCCGCCGGACGCGGCGGCCTCGTCGGCCTCGTCGGGCCCGCTGCCGTCTCCGGACCCGGCGGCCCCGTCCGGCGCGGAGGGCTCGTCGCCCTGGAGAGCCTCCTCCGGCCCCCGCCCCGCGGCCTCTTCATCCGCCCCGGCGGCCCGCCGGACGGCCCCCCGGGCAGACTCCCGCTCGCTCTTCGTCACCAATTCCTCCCAGCCTCCGGCCGGGTGGTACCCCCAACCTCCGCCGCTTTCGTCCTGCCGCCCGCCGGCCGGTGGGTCAGTCGACGAGCGCGTCCGGCTTCCCCTTGCTCCGCGGACGCTCGTCGACCATTTTGCCCCAGACGATCAGACGGTACTTCGACGTGAATTCCGGCGTGCACGTGGTCAGCGTGACGTAGCGGCCCGGCTCCGTGAAACCGGACTTCGGCGGAACCCGGTCGATCACCCCCGTATCGGACGGGGAGGTGGAGGGCAGCTGCCGGGTGACCTTGTACGTGTAGAACTTCGACTGGGTCTCGACCACGACCGTGTCGCCCGTCTCCAGCTTGTTGATGTAGCGGAACGGTTCGCCGTGGGTGTTGCGGTGGCCCGCGAGGGCGAAGTTGCCCTTGTCGTCCCAGGGCATCGCGGTCTTCAGCGGCTTCTTGTAGTAGTGCCCGACCATGCCCTTGTCCAGCACCGCGCTCTTGGAGACGCCCTCGGCGATGGGCGCGGTGACGTCGATCTTCGGGATGTGGATGATGGCGAAGCCCTGTCCCGGCTTGAAGGCGCCCGCCTTGCGCTCGGGATCCATGCCCTTCTTCTGCTGCTTGTCGTCCCACTGCTCCTGGAGGTCGTGAGTGGCCCCGCCCGCCTGCTGGTTCGCCCGTACGTTCGTCCACCACAGCTGGTAGGCGACGAAGAGCAGCATCAGCACGCCGAACGTGATGAAGACCTCACCGATGGCGCGGCTCGCGATGATCCCCGGCCCGGGCCGCAGCGCCCGTGCCGCCCTGCGGGCCTCCAGCCGGGTGGGCCCGGGCAGACGGTCGGCGTGCGCGCGGCCGGACGCCGGCGGGGCGGCAGCCGTTCGGGAGACCGCCCGGTGCGCCAGATCCGAGGCCTCGGGCCGCCGCAGCCCGACGGTCCCGCGATCCGGCTGCCCCGTCGTACGAGGAGGCGCGGGAGCGGGAGCCGGGGTGGGAGCGGGGACCGGCGCGGGTTCGGGCTCGCGCACGGGCGAAGCGGCCGGAGCGGGTGCCTGCGGCTGCTCGTATGCCGGGGCCCCGTAGGAGGCCTGGGTCTGGGCAGGGGGCTCGTAGGACCCGTACGGCGACGGCTCGTACGTCGAGGTCTCGTACGCCTGTGTCCCGTACCCCGACGCCCCGTAGGGGGGCTGCTGCGAGGGCTGCTGCGCGAACGCCGGGGCGTCGTACGCCTGCGCGTACGGGTCCGCCTCGGGCTGCTGTTCGTACGGCGCCGTGGCGTGAGGCCGCGCGGCACCCTCCTGCGCCCAGTACGGCAGGTCGGAGGAGGCCTCCTCCTGCGCCCAGTACGGTATGTCGGATTCCGGCACCGGCTCCGGCCCAGGGGCGGGCGTCGGGCCGGGGGCGCGCTGACCGGGCAGGGGGTCGGTCAGCGGATCGTAGAGCGCGTCGACAGCGGCGCGGTACGGGTCGTAGTCCTGGTCGTGCCCTGACCCGGGCTCCGCCCCGGAGGTGCCCCGACCCGACTCCGTCCGGGAGGTGCCCCCGCCGCCCTCGGCACCGTCCCCGTAGCCGGTGGTCACCCGGTGACCGTCCCCAGCCCGGCTGCCCGTGGCGCCCCTTCCTCCAGACGTGCCGCGCGCTCGACGGCGCCGGTGTCGCCGCACCGCACCAGCCAGTTGGCCAGCATCCGGTGGCCCCACTCGGTCAGCACCGACTCGGGGTGGAACTGCACTCCCTCGACGGGCAGTTCGCGGTGGCGCAGCCCCATCACCAGCCGGCCGCCGTCCACGGAGGTGTCCGCGGGGCTGGTCCAGGCGGTGACCTCCAGCTCGTCGGGCACCGTGCCGGGACGCACGGCCAGCGAGTGGTAGCGCGTCGCGGTGAAGGGGGAGGGCAGCCCGGTGAAGACTCCCGCGCCCTCGTGGGAGACCGCGGAGGTCTTTCCGTGCAGCAGTTCGGGGGCGCGGTCGACAACGCCGCCGTAGGCGACGGCCATCGACTGCATGCCCAGGCAGACGCCGAAGACCGGGATGCCGTTCTCCGCGCAGTGCCGCACCATGCCGAGGCACACCCCGGCCTGCTCGGGCGCCCCGGGGCCGGGGGAGAGGAGCACGCCGTCGAAACTGTCCTGCGCATGGCGCGGTTCGACCTCGTCGTTGCGCACCACCTCGCACTCGGCGCCGAGCTGGTAGAGGTACTGGACGAGGTTGAAGACGAAGCTGTCGTAGTTGTCGACGACCAGCACACGGGCGCTCATGCGACGCCTCCCGCACCGGAACCGGCCACACCGCTCGCCCCGGTCGTTCCCACGGTCCCGGCCGCGCCGTCGACGGTCACGTCGTTGAACGGAAGCATCGGCTCCGCCCATGGGAAGACGTACTGGAAGAGCAGAAAGACGACTCCGGCGACCAGCACCAGCGAAATCAGTGCGCGCACATACCCGTTGCCCGGCAGATGCCGCCAGATCCAGCCGTACATCCCGCGATGCCGTCCTCTCTCTCCTCCCACGCACCCCGCCGGGCACGCCTGCCGTTCAGCCACCCCAGAGTACGGCGTCAGCGGGTGAGCGCGTCCGGCTTCCCCTCAGCCGCCGGCCGGGTCGCGTCCAGTCGTGCCCACGCGATCAGCCGGTGGCTGCTGCCCCACTCTGGATCACAGGTCGTAAGAGTGAGGTAACGGCCGGGTCTGTCGAAGGGGGTTGCGGCCTTGTCGAGGGGCGCGGGGACGGAGTTGAGTACTCCGGTGTCGCTGGGCAGCGTGCGGTACGGCGGCTTGGTGATGGTGTACGTGTACCAGGTCGCGCCGTCGGTGACGATCACGGGATCGCCGGGCCGCAGCCGGGGGAAGTCCTTGAAGGGGTCGCCGTAGGTGCGACGGTGGCCCGCGACGGCGAAGTTGCCCTTCTGGCCCAGCCGCGCGGTGCGGGTGTAGTGGCCCAGCCCCTTGCGCAGGGTCCGGGTGCCGGTGTCCTGGAGGACGGGCTTGGACCAGTCCCGGCCGAAGCGAGGGATGTACATCACAGCGAAGGACCTGCCGTCCCGGTAGGTGCGCGCCGCCCCGGCCCGCTGCTGGTCCGCGCCGCCGCCCGCACCGCCCCGGTCCTGGCCGCCGGAGGAGCCCGAGGAGTCCGCCCCGTCCGTCCCGCCGTCGTCCCCCTGGGCGCCGCCGGCCACGGGACCGTCGGACCACTCCTTCTGGAGGCGCTCGATCTCACCGTCGGAGGCGCTGTCGGCGCGCAGTCCCGTCCAGTAGAGGACATAGACGACGAACAGCACGATCAGGATGCCTACGGTGATGCACAGCTCACTGAAGCTTCTTACGACCGTCCGTAACGCCACCGCCGTCACTCACTTCCGACGCTCGCCGACTCGCTCACCCCACGGGCTTGGCCTGCCGGAGATCCACTGTGCCGGAGTAACCCGGAAGAGTCACCGACTTCTTCTCATCGACTTTCCAGCCGAGGCCGTACGCGTCCACGTATTCCAGGTAGTTGCGGATCGCGGGGGCCTTGTCGAGCGCGGTGCGCAGCTTGTCCCGGTCGCCGACGGCGGTGACGGTGTAGGGCGGGGAGTAGACCCGGCCCTGGAGGATCAGGGTGTTGCCGACGCAGCGCACGGCGCTGGTGGAGATCAGCCGCTGGTCCATGACCTTGATGCCCTCGGCCCCGCCCTTCCACAGGGCGTTGACGACAGCCTGGAGATCCTGCTGGTGGATGACCAGATCGTTGGGCTCGGGGTCGGGCAGCCCGGGTACTTTGGCGGTCGCGTTGGTCGGCGCGTCGTCCAGGGTGACGGCGAGGCCGTCGCCGGAGACCTTCTTGAGGCCCGCGCGCTTCTCCAGCGAACTGAGCCTGCGCTTCTGCCCGGCCGTGCTGCCGTCGTCCCGCTGCGCGAGGGCGTCGACCTGGCGGCGCAGGGCCGCGGCCGAGCTGTCGAGGCCGGCGTTCTTCCTGCTGCGGTCCTGGACGAGATCCGAGAGTCGCAGCATCGAATCGTCGCTGCGGATGTTCGTCCCTTGCGCCGTGTTGAAGCTGACCCAGAAGATGAGTCCTGCCAGGGCGAAAACCCCGATTGCGGCCAGCCGCGCAGGCCGGATGAGCGATCTCGTCACCGTACCCTTGTCTCCCTCCGCCCTGGGGAAGCACTACGCTAACGGACCACCGTCCCGTGGGCCGTACGGCGGTCAGC
This sequence comes from Streptomyces sp. NBC_01775, assembly GCF_035917675.1. Taxonomy (NCBI): domain Bacteria; kingdom Bacillati; phylum Actinomycetota; class Actinomycetes; order Kitasatosporales; family Streptomycetaceae; genus Streptomyces; species Streptomyces sp. NBC_01775. Next base: position 4,667,222 of record NZ_CP109104.1, read on the forward strand.
AGCGCATCGACAGGAGAGTCTCTCGTGCCGAAGTCACGGATCCGGAAGAAAGCGGACTTCACGCCCCCGCCGGAGAAGAAGGCCACCACCATCGACCTCCGAGGTGGCGGTGGCCGCCGTTGGGTGGCCCCGCTGATGCTGGCCATGTTCGGCATCGGGCTTGCCTGGATCGTCGTGTTCTATGTCACGGACGGTTCCCTGCCCATCCACTCGCTGGGCAACTGGAACATCGTGGTCGGCTTCGGCTTCATCGCGACCGGATTCGTGGTCTCCACCCAGTGGAAATAAGAGTTATCCACAGGCTGATCCACAGCCTTGGAAAACTCACAAGATCTGTGGATAACTTTCCGGGTGTTGACGCCGATGTGACCGGGGCTCCGCCGAAGAGAGCCCTGGTCACCCCCGTAACCCCAAGGGAAACGCACTCCTGAGCGATTGTGGGGGCGGGCGGGGCGCTCCATACACAAGATCCCGTACACGCTGTGGACAACTCACCGGAGAACCTGCTTCCGGCAGGTCCGGAGCCCGCTCTGTCCACCGGTCAGGTGACCGCCGCCAGGGTCTTTCGTTCCAAACGAGAGGCCCTAGGTGAGCTGGAGCGTACGCAGCACCAGGATCAGCACCACCACCGCCACCAGCACGGCGAAGGCCGCGTACTGCACCAGCTTCCGGTGCTCCCGGGGTGCGTGCACCAGTGCGAAGGCCAGCAGCACACCCGTGACGAGCCCGCCTATGTGGGCCTCCCAGGCGATGCTCTTCCACGTGAAGGTGAAGACCAGGTTGATCGCCAGCAGGATCAGGATCGGCCGCATGTCGTAGCGCAGCCGGCGCATCAGCACCGCCGTCGCGCCGAAGAGGCCGAAGATCGCACCCGAGGCACCCAGCGACGCCTGCTGCGGCGCGGCCAGCAGATAGGTGACGGCGCCACCGCCGAGCCCCGAGAGCAGATACAGCCCCAGGAAGCGCACCCGGCCCAGCGCCTGCTCCAGCGGCGGGCCCAGGAACCACAGCCCGAGCATGTTCATCGCGATGTGCCAGATCTCCTGGTGCAGGAACATCGAGGTGAACAGGCGGTACCACTGCCCCTCGGCGACTCCCTCCAGCGGGCCGTAGCGCTCGGTGGCGGCCTGGCCGAACAGCAGCAGCTCGTCCAGCAGCCGGTTGCCCACCGCGAGCACCGCGACGAAGACGGCCGCATTGATACCCAGCAGCACCTTGGTGACCAGCCGGGGGTCGGACGTCAGGCTGCCGCCCGCTATCGTCCTCGGCTGATTCGCGTCCGGCGCGTGTCCGGTCCCCGAGCCGGATCTGACGCACTCGGGGCACTGGTATCCGACGGAGGCCGGGATCATGCAGTCGGTGCAGACCGGGCGTTCGCAGCGGGCGCAGGAAATCCCCGTCTCACGGTCGGGATGCCGGTAGCAGAACGCGGGCCCCCGCTGCTCCGCCCGGTCCTCGGGCTGTCCGTTCCGCTCCATCGCCTCGTCCCCTCCGTGTCCAGCACACGTCGCCCCGCCTGTCCTCCTTCTACGGACAGGCGGGGCTGCGTGGTTCCCCGGTTGCGCTCAGCGGCGCTCGATCACGACCGACTCGACCACGACGTCCTCCAGCGGACGGTCGGTGCGCGGGTTGGTCGAGGTGCCGCCGATGGCGTCGACGACCTTCTTGCCGGCCTCGCTGGTGACCTCACCGAAAATGGTGTGCTTGCCGGTCAGCCAGGTGGTCGGCGCCAGGGTGATGAAGAACTGCGAGCCGTTCGTGCCGGGCCCGGCGTTCGCCATGGCCAGCAGGTAGGGCTTGGTGAAGGCGAGGTCCGGGTGAATCTCGTCCTGGAACTCGTATCCCGGGCCGCCGGTGCCATTGCCCAGCGGGTCACCGCCCTGGACCATGAAACCGCTGATCACCCGGTGGAAGACGGTGCCGTCGTACAGCTTGGCCGTGGACTTCTCCCCGGTCGCGGGGTGGGTCCACTCGCGGGAGCCCTCGGCGAGCTCGACGAAGTTCTTGACCGTCTTCGGCGCGTGGTTGGGGAAAAGCTGTACCTCGATGTCGCCTTGGTTGGTCTTCAGGGTGGCGTAGAGCTGCTCGGCCACGATCTACCTTCCATCCGTCTGCATTGACTCCCCCGATCCTCCCACGGACGCTGTGGAGGGAAGTGCGCCCCGTAATGACCCGGATGCCCGCCCGTGGCATGCCAGGTTCTGAGCTCCCGTGCATGATCTTCAAAACGGGTGGAAAACGACTTCTATCCTCTGTTCACAGAGACACGCCCCGAGCATGAGCCACCGAAGAGGAGGAACCCGTGACCGCCAAGAAAAGCGTGCGCGCCGCCACCGGCACCGCCAAGGAGAGCGTGCGCCACGCCGCGGAGGTGATGGCGCCCCACGCGGAACATGCCAAGGACGCCGCCGCACGCTACGCACAGGAGGCGGGTGCGCGGCTGGGGCCCAAGGTCTCGCTGGCCGCCGAGCAGGCCCGCCACTCGGCACGCGAGGGCTACGAGCACTACGTCGGCCCCCGCGTCGCGCAGGCCCGCGAGGCGCTGCCGCCCGAGGTCGACAAGGCCGCGACCCGCGCCGGCGAGCGCGCCCGCAAGGCCGCGCACAAGGCCGCGGACTACGCGGCCCCGCGCATCGAGCACGCCGTGACGGACGCGCGGGCCGCGGCGGGCCCGGCGCGTGAAGAGGCCGCCCAGCGCGGCGCCGCCGCCGTCGCGGCGCTGCGCGGCCAGGTGACCGTCAAGGAGATCGAGAAGATCACGCGGCGCCGCCGCCGACGCTCCCGCGCCGGGCGGCTGGTCGTCCGCGCGGGTCTGGTCGGCCTGCTGGCGGGCGGCGCCTACGCCGCCTGGCGCTGGTGGGACCGGCAGGCGAACCCCGACTGGCTCGTCGAGCCCCCGGCCGCCACCGAGGTCGGCGACCACACGCCGCTGACGTCGGTGAACGGCTCGCCCGAGGAGGAGAGCGGGAGCAAGGACGCGGGCCTCGACCCCGAGGTCCAGGCCAAGCAGGACGACGCGGAGGCCGAGGAGCGGCGCAAGAAGTAGCGCGCGGCCCCGCGGGCCCGAGCGGCCCTCGCGGCCTCGCCGAAGGAGAAGGGGCGGGAGACTCAGATCTCCCGCCCCTTCTCCGTGCCCGGACCATCCGCACCCGGCCGGTCTGTTTCCGGCCGGTCTGTCTCCAGCCGGTCTGTTTCCGGCTCGTCCGTTACCGGGCTCTCCGTTTCGGGCCCGTCCAGGTCCTCCTCCATTTCCGGGACCGGAGCGAGCAGCGTGATCAGGCCGGTGATCCGCAACAGCCTCAGCACCCTGGGATCGGCGCACACCAGCGTGAAGTTGCCGTCGCCGGCCAGCACCCGGGAGCGGACGTCGACGAGCAGGGCCAGGCCGCTGCAATCGATGAACGTGACGGGCCGCAGGTCGGCGATCAGCTGGGGCCTGGGCGAGGCCGTGAGCGCGTACAGCTGCGGGGTCGTCGCCAGCACCACGGCCAGGTCGATCTCGCCGTGCAGCTCCAGCACCGTGCGTCCCCGCGTCGTACGGGCCAGCACGGTGCCCTCGGGGCCGCCGTCGGGTCCCGTCGGCAGGGTCGCCGACGAGAGCGAACGGCCCTCGTCCATGTGCAGTGCCATCGGTGCCATGACGTATGACCTTGTGACTTTGGAGTCCGGAAATCGGCCCGTCAGCATAGGCAGCGCCTCCTGGGGTGGCGCTGCGCCACCCCTCCATAGTCACTCGATCGAGTGGAAATAGGCCGTATGACTTGCGAATTGAACAGATAGGGAATGCCGATGCGAGCTGTCCTCCGCTCTCCTCACCTCGGCCAGTTGGCGGCTGTCGCGGTTTGTGAAGAGCCGAGCGGAGTGATCCATGGTTACGGACCCCGTCACGCGGGCCCTGATGAGGTTGACGGCGGGCGCCGTCCGACCGATGAGGAGGCGCACGAGCGATGCCGGAATTCGACCGTGGACCGACGGCGCAGTTCGCCGAGCTGTTCGGACAGGTGCCCGAGCCGCCCGTCACATCGGCGTTCTGGTTCGACTGGGGGCCGATCTTCTACCGGGGCCGGCTGGACGGCTCGGCCCGTGTGCTGATCGTGGCCTCGGACCCCGGGCCGACCGAGCGGATCGCCGGGCGCAGCCTCGTCGGCAACGCCGGGCAGCGGGTGCAGGGCTTCCTCACCAAGCTCGGATTGACCCGCTCCTACGTCTGCCTCAACGCATGGGCGTACGCGGTGCATCCGAGCCAGGCCTTCGCGATGAAGGACCGACTCGACGAGCCGGCCCAGAAGCAGTGGCGCGACGCGGTTTTCGACCGGGCGACGGACGCGACGCTGGAAGCCGTCGTCGCGATGGGGTTCATGGCCCAGGAGGCGGTCCGGCTGTGGACGACCCGGCCGCAGGCCACGCTCGTCGAGGTCCCCCACCCGTCCAGTCATGACGAGGCGGCGCTGGTGAACGCCTGGCGCGATGCCGTCACGGAACTTCGGACGATCGTGACGCCCGACGACGACGGCGACAACACCGGGCCCAACTACGGGGCCGCCTTCGAGGAGTCCGACTACACCGCGATCCCCCGCCGTGACCTGCCCTTCGGCGCGCCGTCGTTCCTGGGCGACGACTCCTGGGTGCGCGAGGGGCCGGGCGGGGCCCAGAACTCCGTCAGCCGCCCGTCGCCCGACGACGGGCACACGCTGGTCTGGAAGGCGCCGGACTGATGGCGGTCGTACTCCGCGGCACGGTCGTCACCTTCGACGACGACCACCGGATCCTCGATCCCGGCGCCGTGTACGTCGGCGACGACGGCCGGCTGGCCGCGGTGCGGTCGGCCGGGCAGGATCCGCCCGCTGGGTTCTCCGGCGCGCCGCGGATCGACACGGACGCGCTGATCCTCCCCGGCCTGATCGACCTTCACAACCACATCGGCTACAACACGCTCCCGCTGTGGGAGGCGGCCGGCGTTCCGTACCTGCACCACGATCGCTGGGTCAAGGAGGAGGATCCGCCCGACTACTCCACGTCGGTCACCTGGCCCGCCAAGGTGCTCCAGCAGGCCGCGCCCGAGGCGCTGGTCAAGTACGTCGAGGTCAAGGCGCTGATCGGCGGGACCACGGCCATCCAGGGCGCTCCCCACTCCTCACGTCCCGTGGACGGGTGGCTGCTGCGGATCATCGACAACGAGAAGCTGCCGGCGGGCGCCGACATGGTGATGACCGCGGCGCTCCAACTCGACGCCGACGAGCTGCGCGAGAAGCGGGCGGATCAGCTCGACGGCACGCGCGTGCTGATCTACCACGTCGCGGAGGGCAAGCTCGGATCGACCGTCCACGGCGAGTTCGAGGACCTTCAGCCGTGTCTGAAACCGGGCCTGATCGGCGTCCACGGCACCGCGCTGACCGCCGCCGACTTCACCATGTGGCAGGGCGGGGTGGCGGCGGTCAACGCCGCGGAGAAGGGGACCGTCGTATGGTCGCCGTTCTCCAACTACTGGCTCTACCACGAGACGACAAAGGTGGTCGAGGCGGACAAGAAGGGGCTGCGGATCGCGCTCGGCTCCGACTGGTCGCCGTCGGGGACCAAGCATGTGCTCGGCGAGCTCAAAGTCGCCGACGCCGTCAACCGCCACGAGCTCGGCGGGCGCTTCACCGACCGCGAGCTGTGCGACATGATCACCGCGAACCCCGGCGACGCGCTGGCGACCGCCTGGGGGCCGCAGGTGGGACGGCTGCGGCAGGGCAGCGCCGCGGACCTGCTGGTACTCGAACGCCACGACCCCGCGCAGGACGTGTACCGCAACCTCATCGACGCGACCGAGCGCCACGTACGGCTCGTGATGGTGCGCGGCCGGCCGTTCTACGGAATGCCGGGGCTGATGACCGCCGCCGGTGCGACGGACACCGACAGCATCACGGTGGCCGGGCTCAAGCGACGCGTGGCGGTACGTCAGCCGGGCCGGAGCGACGCCAAGCTCGACTGGCCGGGCGTCAAGCGCGCGCTGGAGAAGGTGCGGGCCGACCCGGTGGCCGCCTGGCGCGCCGCGCAGGACGCGCTCGCGGACTGGGGCGGGCCGCTCGACGATCCCGAAGCGCCGCTCGTCCTGTTCGGCGACATGCCGGAAGGCGATGTGGGCGCGTTCGCCGCCGCGGGCGAGGTACCGCCGGATCTGGTCATCCCGCGGCTGGATCCGCTGACCCACGACGCGGCCTACTTCGCAGCCGTGACCCGCAGCGGCGTGCCCGAGCTCCAGCACCTCGCCGACTACTACTCATGAGCGCGAAGGCATGAGCGCGAAGGTGGGACAGCCGGCCCGGACGCTGCCGGATTCGATCGGCCTCGACGCGTTCATGGACCGGACCGCCGCCGATCCGCTGCCGCTCGCGGGCCGCTATCAGCTGGTGGCCGCCGCCCGGGTGCTGCTCGAGGAGCTGTACGTCCACCTTCCGCTCAAGCGGGCGATGCACGCCACCGATCCGGTCCAGCGCCTGCGGCTGCTCGAACGCCGCCTTCGGACACTCGGCGAGCAGCAGTTCCACGCCGAGCTCGCGGGCACCTTCCGCGAGCTGCGCGACCTGCACACCGTCTACCAGCTGCCCGACCCGTACCGCGGCCACGTGGCGACGCTGGGCTTCCTCGTCGAGCGCTACGCCGACCCGGACGGGACACCGCACCACATCGTCTCCAAGATCGACCCTTCGCTGGCGCATGCGGGCTTCGACACCGGTGCCGAGCTGGAAGCCTGGAACGGCGTCCCGATCGAGCGCGCGATCGAACGCAACGCCGCCGCACAGGCGGGCTCCAACCCGGACGCGCGCCTGGCGCGCGGGCTGGAGGCGCTGACGCTGCGCCCGCTGCGCACCGGCCCTCCGCCCGACGAGCGCTGGGTGGTGCTGTCCTACCGCACGCCCGCCGGCCGCCGCCGCGAGACGCGTATCCCCTGGCGCGTGCGGGCCGCCGAGTGGCGCGCGGGGCGCGCGCAGGATCCGGTGCCCACGCTCGCGACGAGCCTCGGCATCGACGCGGGCAACGAAGCCACGCGGCAGATCAAGCGCGCGCTGTTCGCGCCGCCCCCGGCGCGGCGTCCGGCCCCGCGGGCCCTCCGCGGCGTCGTCGCCCACCGCACGCTGCGGATCCGTGGCCGCTCGTACGGGTACCTGCGCATCTTCTCCTTCAACGTGCCGGGCGCGCGGGTGTTCGCCGAGCAGTTGGCGAGGATCGTGGCGCGTGCTCCGGACGGAGGGCTGATCGTGGACATCCGCGGCAACCCGGGAGGCCATGTCCCGGCCGCGGAGTGCGTCTTGCAGGTGCTGAGCGAGCGCCCCGTCACCCCGGTGAGCTTCTCGCTGTCGACCACCCGCGCCGCGCTCGCGCTGACGCGGGCCCACCCTGGCTTCCGCGCCTGGACGAGCTCGATCCGCGCCGCCGTGGAGACCGGTGCGGCGCACTCGCAGGGCTTCCCCCTCACCGACCCCGACGCGATCACCGCCGGGTTGCCGCGCTACACCGGCCCGAAGGTGCTGATCACCGACGCGCTGTCCTACTCGGCTGCCGACATCTTCGCCGCGGGCTTCCAGGACAACGGCCTCGGCCCCGTCCTCGGGACCGCGCGGCGGACCGGCGCCGGCGGCGCCAACGTCTGGACGCACGAACTGCTGCGCGTCTGGCTGCCCGAACTGCTCGGCGAACTGCCGCGCGGCGCCGGTTTCCGCGTCGCCCTGCGCCGCGCCACCCGGGCACGCGGCAACGTCGACGTCCCACTGGAGGACCTCGGCGTACAGGCGGACGAGCTGCACCAGTTGACCGAGCGCGACGTCACCGGCCGCAACCAGGACCTGCTGGCCACGGCCGCCGCGCTGCTCGGCTGATGTCCCGCCTCTCTCAGGCGACCGGAAACCAGCCACTCAAGGTCGAGCAGGTCAGTCCGCCTCCACTGTCGCCGGGGCCCTGGCGCCGTAGCGGTTCGGCCCACCGGCAGAGGCAGACAGGGCATAACGACCCTGGGGCCTGTGGTGCGGAAGTTGTGAACGGGGTCGGGGGAAAGTCTGTTCCAGTTGAGCCGCGCCGTCGGGCTCGTGTAAGCAGGTATCCGCTGGTGCGAGTGCCTGTCTCATCGTGTGGGCCCGCCGGCGTTTCCACGTCCTCCGTGCCTGGTCACGCGGGGGCACCTGTGCATGGCAGATCGGAACACCACCCGTAGGAAGAAGTCCCTGATAGTCCCTTCCGTGCTCGCCGCCGTCTGCCTGTTCGGCGCGGCCTCGGCCTCCGCCTCCGCCGCTGAAACCGCTCCGGCGACTGCGAAGTCCGGCTCGGTCTCCGCGTCCGCGAGCTGCAAGGCCCCGGCCTTCTGGGGTACGTCCAAGGAAAACCTTGCGCTCCGTAAGGCGCCCCGCCTCTCGTCCACGTCCCAGCGCCTGGTCTACAAGAACACGAAGATGTGCATCGGCCCCGAGACCAACGGCGGCCAGTACACGAAGTGCGGTAAGACGAGCAAGTATTGGACCAAGGTCACCTACCGCGGCACGACGGGTTACGTCGTCTCGGAGTGCCTGGGCTGACGATGCGTCGCGGAACCCCCGGAGTCGCCGGACTCCGGGGGTTTGCGCGTTCCCTGGCCGGTCACTCGCGAGACGGTCGCACCAGGGCCGGTCGCTCCCAGGCCGGTCGCTCCCAGGGCGGATCCTCCTCCCGCACGGCCGCAACGGCGGCGAACTGGAGCCGCACGACGCGGCGCGGGCCCTCGACCGCCGTACGGGGTGGCCCGACGCACCCGCCCCCGAGCATTCGACAACGCCACCACCAGCACGTACACCCACCACGATCTGGAACTCGGCACTGACAACGATGGCTGATTGCCGCCAGCGGGATGCGTCTTCGCCGAGCATGCTGAGGGCATGACGGATACGCCCACAACGGACTCAGTGGCAGTACTCACCGGCATGTACGCGGCTGAGGCGGAGTACTTGGCGGCCGGAGGCCCTGGCAAGGCTTCGTTCGACCTGCTCGCCCCCTTCTTCGCGCCGAATGTCGAGCTGCACCAAGCAGATGCTCTGCCCTTCGGAGGTACTTGGCGTGGGCACGACGGCATGGCGCGGTTCTTTCTCGTGATGGGACAGGTCTGGGAAACGTTCGACATGGTGGAGCAGGAATTTCTCGCCACCGGCGAGACCGCGGTCGTGCTCACTCAGGTCCGTGCCCGAGCTCGTGCAACCGGCCGTGAACTCAGCTTTCCGATCCTGCAAACGGTCACGGTCAAGAACGGGAGAATCACCGAGGTCCGTCCGTTCTACTGGGACACGCAGGCCATCGCCGACGCCTGCGCCCAGTCCGCGTCGGCGGACTGAGATCGACCGCGGATCCCCAGTCACAGTCGTGCGTTGAGGAAGGCGAGCACCCCGGGTGCCGAGCTGCCGGCGGTTGCGGACCCGGTCGGGGGCACCCGGCTCGGCCGGGTACCCCGGCTTCTCACCGTTCGGCAGCAGCGGTGCGCACACCGCCCCCGCGCGTCCGTCAGTTCTCACGCGCTGCGAACAAATCAAACAGTTCAAGGGCCACTTCGGCACACGATGCCTACGGCTTGCGCCCCATGGCGTGATGGAAGGCCGCCCGGCAGCCGGCCATGGGGTATGAACCAGGCCGGATCCCGTAGTGCGGCTACCAGTGCCGCATTCCCCAGAGGGCGTACGCATATCGGAGTCGGCGGGTGGGTGGGGTCGGGTTACGGGGGCGGCGCCGACCCGGTCACGGGGCGGCGGTCCGCTCCAGAGGCGTCCTGTGAGACCTGCCCGCAGTCCGCCGGCCGGGGCTGCGACGGCAGGAGGGAGCCCTTCGGCGGGACGGCGGCGCCAAGTCTCCCGTCGGCATCCCGGTCCCCCTTCCGTCGCAGCAGGCGCCCCAGGGAGATGTAGAAGCGGTCGGGGAGGAACACGGCGTCGGCGACGATCATGGAAGCGGAGAAATACGGGAGCCCCATGAGTACCGCGATTCCCAAGTGCATGCCGAGGAGCATCGGGAGGAGGGCGTATTTGACTCTGCTGAACAGGAGGCACGGGAAAGCCACTTGAATCAGCACCGTCAGATATCCGACGACGGTGAGGAACGTCGGCTGACGGTCGACCATGGCCGAGAGGGCGGGCCAGGGCCGGAACAGGTCAAGGTTGAGCACATAGTGCAGAGCGGTTCCGTCAGCCCAGAAGCTGCCCTGCACCTTGTAGAGACCCGCGGCCCCGTAGAGAAGGCAGATCTGGGCCGCGATGACCAGCATCCCGCAGTTGTGGATGAGCGTCACCAGGCGCCGCCGCGTGATCCCGAGCTGGTGCCACCGGCTGGAGATCTCAGCGAGCGACGGCAATCCCGTACCCGCCGCACCGGAATGGAGCCGGTGCTTGCGTGCGTCGAGGGACCAGCGGCGTCCGCACGCCGTGAAACAGAGGTAGACGGACATGAGAAGGATCAGGTTGTCCCCGCCGTCCGTCATGAAGATGGTCCGGGCGTGGAGCGAGACCACGATGACCGCGAAGGCGACAGAGACGAACCTCGTCCGCCACCCCAGCATGAACAGCACGGACGTGACGAGGGCCAGGGCGTAACAGGCCTCGAAGTACGGGCGCCCCGGGTACAGAGTGAGGATGCTGGACCAGCCGGTCTGCATGAACAACTCGTTCGCGAGAGCGGGTGTCCACGGCGAACCGGGGCCCCAGATCTCATCGCGGTGCGGGAACTCCCGCAGGAGGAAGACCAGGTAGAGAAGCCCGTAGCCGATACGGAGCACTGCCGCGGCGTACAGGAAACCGGCCTGCTCGGTGAAGGCCGCACGACACGAACGCAGGGTGTCGAGCATCCGTCGCCTCGCGGTACCGAAGATCTGTGGGGCAGCCTGCCGACGGGGCGGGCACGGGGAATTCGGATTCTGCTCAGTTCGCACGGGGGGTCACCTCCCACCACGGCAGATGCCGGGTCTCTCCCCGCGGAGGTGCGGTGGGCCGAGAACCGCCTGTGGTCGCGGGGGCGGCGACCGGAACGGTACGCACACGTAGCTGGATTCTCTCGAATGGGCCCCGCCGATGCGCGGCGACCCGGTCCGCCGCGATGTTGCTCAAGTACTCCTGCAACATTCGGGCCCGATCCGAATGAGGTTGATCGTCCCCACCGTGTGTTTCGAGATAAGAGGACCAGGCCCTGCGCAGGGTGTTCTGCGCGGTGTGACTCGGAAAGACGCTGTGCCTGACGGCTGCGTCATCCACGGCAGACAGATCGAACCAGTCACTGACCCTAGGGGTGCTGTTTTCCGTGGTATGCATGGTTCTCACCGAGATTTTGTGATTAAAAGATTCCGGGTTCGGAGCAAAGAGCTTCCAGTTCTGCTCGAACAACGGGAAGATCCACCCGTTGACCCGCTCCTGATAACGTTTCGAAATGGTATTCGAAGGTGCTACGTGCAGAAACACGAAGAGCAGATGAATCAGGCATGTGGCCAGGCACAGAGCGACGGCTACGTCGATCGCTCGTCGTAGCGGACGGGAAAGTGGAGACCCCTCCCGTGGGTGCGCTTTTTCCCCACCCAAGCTCTGCGCGCTTTCCCGTTCCTCATCGGTGGGCGCCTCATGGACCAGTCCGCTTTCCATTCCCTCACATCCAGAAGCTCGGTACTCCGCGCCGCCCGCTCGGCTTCTCCTGTTGGTGACCCGGGGCGGGTGTGGTGGGGCCCTCAAGCCCCACCACACCTCACTGCCCCATCCCGGCGCGTCATCGACCAGGCCTCTTCACCTTGTCGTGCACGCCTGGAGAAGGTTTCCATTCGACTCCCGAAACGCCCGTTCACGCGGCGGTCGGATTGCGGGTCGGCCAGAAATGTGGATTCCCACGCTGCCTACCGGCAGGGCGGCCCTTCACCACGAAGGCCGTTGTGCTCGCACTTCTTGCCGTGGTGGCCAGAAGGCTTGTGGTGCTCGCACTTCTTGCCGTGGTGGTGCTTGCAAGGCTTGTGGTCGTCACACTTCCCGTGGCCCTTGCAAGGCTTGTGGTGGTCACACTTCCCGTGGCCCTTGCAGGGCTTGTGGTGCTCGCACTTCTTGCCGTGGTGGTGCTTACAGGGCTTGTGGTGGTCACACTTCCCGTGGCCCTTGCAGGGCTTGTGGTGCTCGCACTTCTTGCCGTGGTGGTGCTTACAGGGCTTGTGGTGGTCACACTTCCCGTGGCCCTTGCAGGGCTTGTGGTGCTCGCACTTCTTGCCGTGGTGGTGCTTGCAAGGCTTGTGGTCGTCACACTTCCCGTGGCCCTTGCAAGGCTTGTGGTGGTCACACTTGCCGTGGTGCTTGCAAGGCTTGTGGTGGTCACCGTGGCCACCGCCGTGTCCGCCACCCGTGGTGTTCCCGGCCGTATTGCCCCGGGTGCTGCCCGCAGCATTGCCCTCGGTATTGCCGGAGCTGCTTCCGGCAGTAATGCCGGTTGTGTTGCCTTGAGTGTTGCCAGAACTGTTTCCGGCGGTAATGCCGGATGTGTTGCCCTGGGTGTTGCCTCGCGTGTTGCCTTCGTTGCCTGCCGTGTTACCAGCGGTGTTCCCCTGGACACTGCCCTGGGTACCGCCGCCCACGTTGTTGCCGGCGATCGATCCGCCGCCACCCGTGATCAGGCCACCCGTGGTCAAGCCACCTGTGGTGCCGCCCGAGAGGGCGCCGCCCAGAACGCCTCCCAGAACTCCCGTGGTGGTGCCCGTGGTGGTACCGGCGGTTGTCCCGGTTGTGGTGCCGGTGGTCGTGGTGCCGGTGGTCGTCCCGGTCGTGGTGCCGGTGGTCGTGGTGCCGGTGGTCGTCCCGGTCGTAGTGCCCGTGGTCGTCCCGGTCGTAGTGCCGGTGGTCGTAGTGCCGGTGGTCGTCCCGGTCGTAGTGCCCGTAGTGGTCCCGGTCGTGGTGCTGGCGCACTCAGGCCGGGTGATCCGGTTGGTGTCCAGCGTCACGGAACCGTTGCGCGCCAGCGCCCGGCCGTCGATGCTCGCTCCGGTGTTCGCGGTGATCGAGGTCAGGGCCAGGATGCTGCCCACGAAGGTGGTGTTGGTGCCGAGCGTGGCGGAGCTGCCCACCTGCCAGAAGACGTTGCACGGCGATGCGCCGTTCACGAGGAGCACACGGCTGGCCGAAGCCGTTGTGAGCGATGATCCGATCTGGAAGACGAACACCGCGTTGGGATTGTTCTGGGCGTCCAGCGTCAGCGTGCCTGTCAGACCGGCGGTACTCGACGCGTTGTAGACCCCGGGAACAAGGGTCAGCCCGCCCAGGTCAGGGGGAAGGCTGGCATCCGCAGCCTGGCCCGCAGCGTTGTTGTACGCGGTGGTCAGGTCGTTCTTGGCCGTCAGGGCTGGGCCATCTGCCGAGTGAGTGGTCCCGTTGACCAGTCCGGGGGGGAACCCGCTGATAGCCGTCCCGGGGCTCACTCCGACGTCGCCGGTGATCACGGACGGGCCGGTGTTGGTGATCGACTGGCCCGCGAGAACGGCGTAGGTGCCTGCGGTACCGAGAGGGACAGGTGTCGCGACGGCCTGCGCTCGCGAAGCGGTTACTGCGACCATGACTGCGGCGATCATCGCCACCGTCGCGAGCCAGGCGGTAATGGTGCGTCTATTGAGCGCACCCCAGAGGCTGAGTCTCATGAAGCTTCCTACCCGTGTACGAAACTCTGCGGACATTTCACAGCCCTTCGCGCTTCATCAGGGAATCGCTGTGTCACATGCCGGCAGCATGGGTAGGGCGATACCAGAGAGCGGCGTACGGCTTTCGCTTGACGCTGACGTCGAAGCGAGGCGACTCGCACCGTTGCGCGCACCCTGAAAACTGACTGCGGCGTCTGGGCGGATCACTGGGACACCATACGCATTTCGGCCGGATGGTATCCGAAAGGAATTCATCCGACCCGACCCGCGCCTCCCCAAGGGTGAGCTGACGCCATGAACAAGAGACCGCATTTCAGCAGGGTGAAGAAGCTTCTCGTCCTGCCGCTCACCTATCGCCAGGGAGCTCTTCAGACATCCCGAAGAGAAAAACCCCCGGGCGTGGCGCCGTTCCGCGAGCCTGTCACCGCATGCTGCTCCTTCGCGATTTCTCTCGTCGCACAGTGTGGATTGCGTTTAGGCCGACCCCCGAATACCAGGATGATGTGCCTGTCGGATAATTGATCAATTTCTGCGGTGCTCGCACGGATCGACGGCGATATCGACCCCGCCGTTTCCAAGGCAGCCTCGGAGGATCTTGCAGTTCTTCCAAGGCTCGTCCGGTGGGTCGCGGCGTGGGCGCCCAAGGCATATCCGCGGGGAGCGAGCCCGTAGGCAGCGGAGGTCGGCGCGCATCCTGAGTCTCTGAGAAGTCGGTGCGGGCCGCTGGCCGCGCGAGGCAGGATTCCCGCATGGAGCAAGGAATATCGGCCCTGCTGGGAGCGAGTATCGAATTCTCGGTGCGCTCGGCACTTCGCTCTTCAGCCACAGGGCCGTCTCATGAGACCAGGCCCTTGGCGCGGCTCCGCAGCCTCTGATCCGGCCTGTGCGTGATCACGAGGGTCCGGCGCGGCTTCTTGGTCTTCGGCGGGCCGAGCACACGGCCTTGCCGTCCTCGGCCTTTCCCAGGGCCCGAACCGGGGAGCCATGTTCTCGCGTACTTCTGTCCTGTACTTACTCCGAGTGCCGCCCTGGATACCGATGAGCCGGTCCACGTGAGCGAGCACGAGGGGTTCGAACATGGGCTTCCGGCAGCGCCGGTCCAAGCCATGTGGAACCGCAGTCGAGGCACTGTGCCCGTCGCGTGCCCACCAGGGCTCACAAAAAAGCCCCTCTGACCCACGTTTCCGCAGGTCAGAAGGGCTTTTCTTCTGTGGAGCCAAGGGGAGTCGAACCCCTGACATCTGCCATGCAAAGACAGCGCTCTACCAACTGAGCTATGGCCCCTTCGCGCACCAGGGTACCGGCTCCCGGAGGCTAATTCCGACCGGGTATCGCCCCGCACCTGTCACCCTCCGTAGGATGCACGGCAAGTTCGCGCGAGCGAAGTGACGTAGGGGAGCCCAGGGGAGACGATATGGACGCAGCAGCACAGGAAGCGACCGCCAAAGCGCGCGAGCTCCAGAGTCAGTGGTACGGCGAGCCGTTGGGGAGTCTCTTCCGGCGTCTGATCGAGGATCTGGGCCTCAACCAGGCACGGCTGGCCACCGTGCTCGGACTGTCCGCTCCTATGCTTTCGCAGCTCATGAGCGGCCAGCGCGCAAAGATCGGCAATCCGGCCGTCGTCCAGCGCGTACAGGCCCTCCAGGAGCTGGCCGCCGAGGTGGCGCGGGGCGACATCAGCGCGGCCGACGCGACCGGCCGGATGGACGAGATCCGCCGTACCGCCGGGGGCAGCGTGCTCAACAACACCTCACAGACCGCCTCCTCCGGCGCCTCACAGACCCCCGTCAAGCGCGTGGTGCGAGAGATCCAGGCCCTGCTGCGCTCGGTCTCGGACGCCGCCGACATCATCGAGGCGTCCAACGCCCTCGCTCCCTCCCACCCGGAGCTGGCAGAGTTCCTGCGGGTCTACGGGGCGGGACGCACCTCGGACGCTGTGAAGCACTACGAAGCACACCAGAGCTGATCACCAGGCTCCGGAACCGGAAACAGGGGGCAGGCACAGCGCCATGGGAGAGATCTTCGCCGGCCGGTACGAACTGATCGACCCGATCGGCCGCGGCGGCGTCGGTACGGTCTGGCGCGCCTGGGACCACCGGAGACGGCGCTATGTCGCCGCCAAGGTGCTCCAGCAGAGCGACGCGTACACCCTGCTGCGCTTCGTCCGCGAACAGGCCCTCCGCATCGACCACCCGCACGTGCTCGCCCCGGCCAGCTGGGCGGCCGACGACGACAAGGTGCTGTTCACCATGGACCTGGTCAGCGGAGGTTCGCTGGCCCATCTCATCGGTGACTACGGCCCGTTGCCGCCCTCTTTCGTGTGCACCCTGCTCGACCAGCTGCTCTCGGGTCTGACGGCCGTGCACGCCGAGGACGTGATCCACCGGGACATCAAGCCCGCCAACATCCTGCTGGAGCCCACCGGCACCGGGCGCCCGCACCTGCGGCTCTCGGACTTCGGCATCTCCATGCGCAAGGGCGAGCCCCGCCTGACCGAGACCGACTACGTGGTGGGCACACCTGGATACTTCGCGCCCGAGCAGATGCTCAACGCCGAGGCCGACTTCCCCTCGGACCTGTACGCGGTCGGCTTGGTCGCGCTCTACCTGCTGACGGGCACGAAGCCGGACGCCCAGGCGCTGTTCGAGCAGTACCAGCACGGGGTGCCGTCTGCTCCCGAGGGCGTGCCCGAGCCGCTGTGGCAGGTGCTCGGGCAGCTGTTGCAGCCCGATCCGCAGGCCCGGTTCCGCACGGCGACCGGTGCGCGCAAGGCGCTGGCGGGCGCCGCCGAGATGCTCAACGGCGAGGCGACGGCGGAGCAGGAGATCGTCGAGGTCTTCGACCACCTCGGGCCGCTGCCCGAGGGGTTCGGCCCCGACGGGCCCGCCGGTGCGCGGGAGGCCACCACGTCCCTGGGGACGGGCCCCGGGCCCGCCGCGGCACCGCCCTCGGCGACCGGCAGCTTCCACCTCCAGCCTCCGCAGCAGACCCCCACGCCCCCGCAGTCCGCGCAGACCCCCACGCCCCCGCAGTCCGCGCAGACCGCCACGTCCGCCGCCGTCTCGCCGCCGCCCGTGCCCGTGCCCGGGCAGCCGAGCACCCCGCCGATCCCGGGCCCTTCGGGCTCGACCCGGCCGTACACACCCGCCGCGACGCCCGCGCAGCCGTTCCCAGGGCCCGCTGGAGCGCCCGCGGGGCCGGCACCGGCCCCGGGAGCGCCGACGGCTCCCGGAGCGCCTACAGCGCCCGTACCCGTACGCAGGCCGGGGCCCCCGCTGAAGGTGGCGGTGCCCGTGCTGATCGTCGCGGTGCTGTGTGTGGTGGCCGGAGTGGTGGCGCTCGCCTCGATGGCCTGACTGAGGACCCTCGACGGCCTGGCTGAGGACGCGGGGCGCGGCGCGCGGCGTACGGCGTACGCCGCGGTGGGCACGCGGAGCACGAAGAGGGCCCGGACGGATACGTTCCGTCCGGGCCCTCCTGCTCCGCTGCCGCTCTTGTTCCGCTGCTGGACGCGCCTCTCGTCAGCCTTGCGGATGGTGTCCGTACCCTCCGGGGCCGCCGTACTGCTGAGTCGGGGGTTGCTGGTACTGCTGAGGTTGTTGGTACTGCTCGGGTTGTTGGTGCTGGGTGGGCCACGGGCCGGGCGCCGTCACCGGGGCGGGTGCCGCCGCCCTGTGTCGTGCCAGGAGCATCCAGACCGCCAGGACGAGGATGAGCGCGGCACCGGCGCCGATACCGGTGTATCCGACGGTGCGCAGCGTGTCGTTGTGCTCGACCTCGGCCGCCGTGAGGCCCTTCTCGGCCATTTCGCGGTCCGTGTCACTGACGCCGAATCCGGCAGCGACGGCGTCGCCGTCGTACGCGGGCCCCTTCTTCGCCTTGCCCTTGACGGCCACCCGCACGGTGACGGGCGTGCCCTTGGGGAACGGCTCGGCCATCTCCGGCCCGGCGGTCACGGCGATGTAGTACCAGCCCGCGAAGCGGGTGCCGGAGGCCTCGTCGGCGAAGCGGTTCTCGTAGCGCACCGGGTTGCTGTAGCGGTCGAACTTGGCGCCGTCGCCGTCGTAGCTTTGGAAGTTCTCGTCGTAGAGGGCGTCGCGGGCCGGGTTGTAGACGTTCATCCGGAAGCCCTTGGAGATGTACGTGCTGGAGATGGTGCCCTCCTCCGCCGGTGAGTTGGGCACCTCCGTGCGCGCGTACAGCCGCTGTCCCCAGTCGACCGGCACCCTGTAGTAGCGGGTCTCGCCGGGCTGGAGCCGGTCCTTCCACACTCCGCTGTCCAGGGCGCGCGCGTCGTTGAACCCGGTGCCGCCCTTGGCGGACTTCGCCGTGCCGGAAGGCGGGGTCGGACGCTTGTTGTTGTCGTCCGTCTCGTCCTCGGTGCCCGGGTAGGGGGCCGGGATGCTGCCCTTGAGGCCCGGCTCCTTCTTGAGCGACAGCTCCACCGGCCAGGAGCCCGGACCGGAGCCGCTGCCCTCGTCGCGCTCCAGGCGGACCAGGTAGGGGCCCTTCTCCCGGCAGCTCTCGCTGTTCTCGTCGCCGATGAGCCGGGCGGCCGACGCGGTGAGCGGGTAGGCGGTATCACCGCCGGCGCTGAGGTCCATGGAGCCGCAGGAGTCGCCGTTGGTGTTCTGGAGCGTCAGCTTGAGGCCGTCCTCATAGGTGACCTTGGTGCCCGGCGTCGGTACCGCGGTCGCGGTGACGTGCATGGAGGACTTGGCGTCCAGGTTGACGGCGTAGTACTTCTCCTGGCCCGGCCCGATCCGGTCGTGGAAGAGGCCGGGCTTGATCTGCGGGGCGTCGGCGCTGCTGGAGGCGCCCGCCGTCTTCCTGGCGTCCCCGGAGATCTCGTACGGCTTCGGCTTGGCCAGCGCGGCGGCGCCGGGGGCCGGGGAGATCACCGCCACCGCACACAGCGCGGCGACGACGGCCCCCGCGCGCCCGGTCCACGCCCGCCCGGACCGTCCGCGCCGCTCGTACTGCTGCTGCTCGCGCCTGCGTCTGTGCCGCATGTGCGGACTCACCACGTCCCACCCCTCATCACGTTCGTGTTCCGGACCCTGCCACGCCGCCGCAGCGCGTACCAGACGCCTCCCGCGATCACCAGCACGGCCGCGGCTCCAGCGCCCGCCAGCACCGCCGGGTGCGGCCCCGGATCGTCCTCACCTGCCGCGCTGCCGGCCGTACCGCCCTTGCCGTCGTCCGCGCCGTCGCCCGTGCCGGTGTGCCGCGCCGCGGCCAGCGGGGCGTCGTGCTCGGGCCCCGTCCTCGCCTTGCCCTTGACTCCGACGCGCAGGACGATACGCACCGCGGCGTTCTCCGCGATCTGCGCGGCGTCGGCGCCCAGCGTGACGGCCAGGTAGTAGGTGCCGTCGCGCCGTACGGGCTTGACCGAACTGCTGGATTCCGCGCGGTTGTTCCAGGAGACCGGCACCGTACCCTGCGAGACCTTCACCGGGTCACCCCGGTAGAGCTGGCGCGGGGAGAACTCGGCGTTGTCCTTGAGCGGCAGCCGGCCCGGTGCGAAGGCCGTTGTCCACACGTACGAGGACTGGACGGCGTCCTCGTTCCGCTTGGGCTCGTTGGCGAATTCCACGTCGTAGCGCAGCTGCTGGTGCCAGCCGACCGGCACCCGGTACCAGCGGGTCTGCGCGGGCAGCAGGGTGTCGCGCCATACGCCCGTGCCGATCTTCTTCGCGTCGTTGAAGCCGGTGCCGCCCTGGATGTCCTTCGGGCCGCCGGCCGGCAGCGCGGAGTCCTTGCCCGCGGCGCCGTAGGAGGTTTCGGCGCGGGCCGGGGTGACGCCCTTCTTCAGCGGCTTCTCCGCGCCGAGCCGCAGCTCGACGGGCCAGCGGGCCTGGTCGGAGTCGTCCTCGGACTCCCGCTTCAGTTCGAACGTGAAGCTCCCCGGCCTGTCGCAGTCACCCAAGGGGTGCTCGCGGGGGATCCGGCTGACGGCGGTGGTGACCGGGGCGGCGCCCTCGTCCTGCCAGAAGTAGCCGTTGTCGCTCCCGCACATGCTGCCGTCGGCGGCGCGCATGGTGAGCTTCAGCCCGTCCAGTCGGCCGACCCGGACGCCGGGGGTCGGCACCCCGGTGGCCGCCAGGTCGGTGGCGGAACTCCCGTCCAGGTGGGCGGCGTACCAGCGGGTCTCCTCCGGACCGATGGTGTCCACGTACTGGCCGGGGGCCTTCAGCGCGGGCGCGTCGCCCGAGGAGGCCGTCCCCGTGACGCGTGTGCCCTTGAAGCGGTAGCCGTCGGCCGACAGCCGCCCGGCGCGCTCCAGTTCACGGGCCAGGTCGTCGGCGTCGGGCGCGTCGTAGTACTTGCCGTGACCCGCCTCCGCGACGCACTTGAGCTGCTTGCGGGCCGCGCCCTTCACCTGGAAGCCGATGGCGTCGATCCGCAGGTCGATGCCGTCCTTGGACAGGCTCTTGGCCACGTCGCAGGGCTTGGGCGCCCCGCAGTTGTCCTCGCCGTCGGAGATCAGCAGGATCGTGCGGCGGCCGATCGCGCTGTGCGGCGGCTTGGGCAGGTCGGCCGCGGCCTTCTTGAGCGAGTATCCGATCGGGGTGTCGCCCTTGGGCTCGACCGCGGCGACGGCCTTCTTGATGCCGGCCCTGTCCAGCGGCTCGACGGGCTGGGCGAGCCGGGTGTCGGTGCAGCTCTTGGCCTTGTCGGCGCCGTAGACCCGCAGCCCGGTCGGGAAGCCGTCGGGCAGGCTGTCGACGACGGTGCCGACGGCCTCGCGCGCCGAGGCGATACGGGTCTTGCCCGAGCCGTCCTCGTCCGCCATGGACCCGGAGGAGTCCAGCACCATCTCCATGGCGCTGTCGCTGTTCGCCGCAAGGGAACTGTTGCCACGGGCAACGCCACTTCGGCTGCCCACTTCCGTAGTCGGTGCCGTCGGCGCGGTGTTCGGCACCGCCACGGCGAGCGGGCCGGCGAGCACGGCGAGCGCCACCCCGCCCGTCAACGCCCCCGCCAGGCGGCTACGCACTGGTCGCATGTCCTTCGTCCCCCTCGGTCCCCGTGGCCACAGCGACTCTTCCAAGCAGCTTTGCACGAGCACCGTATTGCTTTGCGTGAGCAACCCTCAAGGGAAAAAGTGTCACCGTCCGGCAACGGCGGACGCGGCGGGACGAGGGGACGCGGCACGGGGATGACGCGAGCGAGGCGAGGAAGGGGAGCCGCCCACACCGGCGACGGGCGGGCGAAGCGGGGCGAGAGGCGGGCCGGGACAGACGAAGGCCCCGACCGCTCGGGGCGGTCAGGGCCTCACGTTCGCTGTTCGCTGAGCTTCACACACCCGAACCTGCGGGCACGGAGTCGGTCGCCTCCGTCCACAGATCCTGCTCGGCGCGGTCCGCCTGGATCTGGCGGTACACGAGGAGGCCGCCGATGGCGGCCAATGCGACCAGGAAAAGCTTCTTCACCGCGCTACCTCGTCCTTCTTAGACATTGGGACCTCTCTGGCGCCCGATGATACCCAACCACTTCCTCGCACAAAGGGGTCGGCCCGGCCGGGTAAATAGGGGCTGGTCAGGACAATCGGCCACCCGAGCCCGCGATGCGCGCTGTCGATGTCGGTGCCGAACGGTAGCGTCCGTGACCTCGATCACTTTGATCGTCCTGATTCGTCCCGATCGCCCTTGATCACCCGTCTCACGGAGGTGCCATGAACACGTACTCACCCATCCCCGAGCTGAACCTGCTCCAGGAGTTCGAGGACAGCCTGGAGGGGGAGGAGTTCTCGGAGGGCTTCGAACTCTTCGAGTACGGCCGTCCCGAGGCCGGGCTGGCCGAATGGCTGTCCTTGGAGACACCGGACCCGTCCGTCCGGCGCGCCCTGGACCAGCTCATCCCCTTCGCCCACGCCACCGGCTCCGGGTCCTTCTACGCGCTGTGGCGGTGCGACGACCGCACCGATCTCGCGACGCTGCCCGTCATCTTCTTCGGCGACGAAGGCGGCCTCGACGTCGTCGCGCAGGGCCTGCGGGACCTGTTCCAGCTGCTCGCTCTCGACGACGAGTGGCTCCTGCCATGGGACCCCACCCGGGAACACTCCGCCGGCCACCCCGCGTACCTCGCCTGGCTGGAGAGCACCTTCGGCCTCACCATGCCCGACAGCCCCGACCCGATCGTGAACGCGGCCCGGCACGAGTACGGCCGCCGCTTCCTCGACTGGGCGCTCCAGTCCCTGTCGAGGGACCTCGAAATCGAAGGCCTGACCGCGGAGCCCGTCTGAGCCCTTCCAGCCCTCCCTCGCCCCTCAAACTGTCGGTCCCCGGGGCCAGGGGCTCCCCGACCGTGAGTGAACCGGCCTGCCTCCACGCCACCCGGGCCGCCTACGACGCCGTCGCCGCCGACTACACCTGGCCGGCGCGCGACGAGTTGGACACCAAGCCGCTGGACCGCGCCGTGCTCGCCGCGTTCGCCGAACGCGCCCGGGCGGCGGACGCCGGGCCGGTCGCCGATCCCGGCTGCGGGCCCGGCCGCGTCCCGGCCCACCCCCGCGACCTCGGGCTGAACTACTCCGGCCGGCCGGGCGGGTGCGCGACGGCAGCCGCGCGCGCCTCCGCCGTGGGGGCGACGTAGTCGCGCGCCAGGGCGCCGTCGTCGCCCCACCGCCGGATCAGCAGGTGCTTGCCGTCGTCGTCGAAGAGAGTCTCCTCGACCAGGTTGCCGTCGCTGTCCCACTGGCACCACCACCCCACGACCACCCCGGCGCGGCAGCTGCCCTGCTCCCGTTTGCGGCCGGTGGGCCACAGTTCGAGACGGACCCCGTCCTCGATCCCCTCCCGGTACGAGGTCGTGCCCAGAAGCCGGCCGTCCCGGTCGCACTCGACGGCGATCCCGGTGAACGGCGCGCCCTCGTAGCCCGCCACGAACCAGTCGTAGGTGCCCAACTCATCGGTCCGGAGGCAGCGTTCCGTCGTCCGCCGTCGCCGTGCCGGATGCGTCTCGGCGGCCTTCCGGGCCTCCGGGCGGGAGGAGACGAAGTCCATCACCAGCTCGCCGTCCGCACTCCAGCGGCGGCGCACCTGGACCTCCTCGGCCAGCAGGGATTCCTCGGCCGGCCAGCCGTCCTCGTACCACTCGCGCCACCAGCCCACGGCGACGCCGTGCCGGCGGACGCCCTCCGCCCGTATGAGCCCGCTGGGCCACCATTCGAGGTCCGGCCCGTCCTGCGCCCCCCACCAGTAGGACGTCTCGTCCAGGAGCCGGCCCTCCTCGGACACCGTGTAGTTGACTCCGGTGAACGCCGCACCATCGTGGTAGAGCATGAGGTCCGTGCACATCTCGGTCTCGTCCTGCGGGAGATGCGGCACGTTCTGTGGCCTGCTCGTCCTCGCCTCCATGGCGGGCAGCCTAAACGAGCGGTGACGCCCCCGGCCCGCCTCCGCGAGGTTGGCCCGGCCCACCGGCCGCCTCGGTGCGCTCCGGACCCCGCACAACGTCCTCAACCGGGCCTGAAGGCCACCCTCCGTCACAGCCAGATCCGACGGGTCACCGATGAATGGAAAAGGCCCCCGGCTCTACGGAGCCGGGGGCCTTTTCGCTGGTGCGGCTACCAGGACTTGAACCTGGGGCCTCTTCCTTATCAGGGAAGCGCTCTAACCGTCTGAGCTATAGCCGCGCGCTGCACGGAAAGATTAGCGCACTTCAAGCCGTGCCCCAAATCGCTTTCCGCCCGGGCCGGCACCGGCCCGGGCACGCGTCAAAGAGCGCCCGGGATGGCGGTCACTCGTCCTCCGCCAGCGTCAGCTCCACACCGCCGACGAAGCCCGCCGACAGGTTGTAGATGAAGGAGGCCAAGGTGGCCAGCGCCGTCGCGAGTACGACGTTGATGACCGCGATCAGGGAGGTGAACAGCAGCACCCGCGGCAGCGAGAGGAACGACTCCAGGTCGAAGCCGCCGCTGCCCTCCGCGCTGGTCGCCTCACTGACCGTGCCGCCGAGGGTGGAGAAGACGCCCATCGCGTTCATCACCATCCACAGCACGGCGACGGCCACCACCGTGCACACGCCCAGTGCCACCGCCAGCAGGAAGCTGACCTTCATCACCGACCACGGATCGGCCTTGGCCACCCGCAGCCGCGCCTTCCGGGTCCGCGGGATCGTACTCGCACCCGTGCGCGGCTTGCGCACCGCGCCTTGCCCGGCATCACCGCCATTCCCGTCACCGCCGGACCCGCCCGACCCCTCGGCTCCGGACCCGCCGGATCCGGATTTACGGGTCCCCGACCGGGCCCCGCTGCCGGATTCCGACGGCGGGGCCGGGTACGCCTGCGGCGGCCGGTGCGGCTGCTGCTCGGGCTGAGGCTGGGATGGTGGGGACGGAGGCTGTGCCTTCGGCTGCGCCTGCGGCTGAGGCTGAGCACCACTCACGCCCTGCTCCTAGTCGTCCTAGTCGTCGTGGTCGGGGGACTGCGGCTCCCCGTCGTCGACGGAGTCCACCGCGGCCTCCACTTCCTCGGCCTCACGACCGGCCTCGGCGTTACGCGCGACACCGACGACCGCATCCTTCTTGCCCAGGTTGATCAGTTGGACGCCCATGGTGTCACGGCCCGTCTCCCTGACCTCGTTGACCCGCGTACGGATCACACCGCCGCCGAGCGTGATGGCCAGAATCTCATCCGTCGCCTCCACCACGAGCGCGCCGACCAGCGATCCCCGGTCCTCCACGATCTTCGCGGCCTTGATGCCCAGTCCGCCGCGGCCCTGGACGCGGTACTCGTCCATGTTCGTCCGCTTCGCGTACCCGCCATCGGTAGCCGTGAACAAGAACGTACCCGCCCGCACGACATTCATCGAGAGCAGTTCGTCCTCAGGACGGAAACTCATGCCCTTCACACCGGAGGTGGCCCGGCCCATCGGCCGCAGCGCGTCGTCGGTGGCGGTGAAGCGGATCGACTGCGCCTTCCTGCTCACCAGCAGCAGATCGTCGTCGCCCGAGACCAGTTCGGCGCCGATCAGCTCGTCGTCACGGCCGTCGTCCATCTCGCGCAGGTTGATCGCGATGACGCCGCCCGAGCGCGGGGAGTCGTAGTCCTTCAGCGGAGTCTTCTTGACCAGGCCCGACTTGGTGGCCAGCACCAGGTAGGGGGCCGCGTCGTAGTCGCGGATCGCCAGGATCTCGGCGATCTCCTCGTCCGGCTGGAAGGCCAGCAGGTTGGCCACGTGCTGGCCGCGCGCGTCACGGCCGGCATCCGGCAACTCGTAGGCCTTGGCCCGGTAGACGCGGCCCTTGTTGGTGAAGAACAGCAGCCAGTGGTGGGTCGTGGAGACGAAGAAGTGGTCGACGATGTCGTCCTCCTTCAGCTTCGTCCCGCGCACGCCCTTCCCGCCGCGCTTCTGGGCGCGGTAGTCATCGGTCTTGGTGCGCTTCACATAGCCGCCACGGGTGATCGTGACGACGATGTCCTCCTCGGCGATCAGGTCCTCCATGGACATGTCGCCCTCGAAGGGGATCAGCTTGGAGCGCCGGTCGTCGCCGAACTTCTCGACGATGTTGCCCAGTTCCTCGCCGATGATCTCCCGCTGCCGCTGCGGCGAGGCCAGGATCGCGTTGTACTCGTTGATCTTCTTCTGGAGTTCGTCGTGCTCGGCGGTGATCTTCTGGTGCTCCAGTGCCGCCAGCCGGCGAAGCTGCATCTCCAAGATCGCGTTCGCCTGGATCTCGTCGATCGTCAGCAGCCCCATCAGGCCCTCGCGGGCCTCCTCGACGGTCTGGCTGCGCCGGATCAGCGCGATGACCTCGTCGATCGCGTTCAGCGCCTTGAGCAGACCGCGCAGGATGTGGGCGCGCTCCTCGGCCTTGCGCAGCCGGTAGCGGGTGCGGCGCACGATGACGTCGACCTGGTGGGCGACCCAGTGCCGGATGAAGGCGTCCAGCGACAGGGTGCGCGGTACGCCCTCGACCAGGGCCAGCATGTTGGCGCCGAAGTTGGTCTGCAAGTCGGT
Source organism: Streptomyces sp. NBC_01775 (assembly GCF_035917675.1). Lineage (NCBI taxonomy): Bacteria > Bacillati > Actinomycetota > Actinomycetes > Kitasatosporales > Streptomycetaceae > Streptomyces > Streptomyces sp. NBC_01775. Next base: position 4,692,825 of record NZ_CP109104.1, read on the forward strand.
GTGCTTGTAGAGGTTGTTGAGGACGACCTTGGCGACCGCGTCCCGCTTCAGGACGATCACCAGGCGCTGGCCGGTGCGCGAGGAGGTCTCGTCCCGCACGTCCGCGATGCCGCCGACACGGCCGTCCTTGACCAGGTCGGCGATCTTCAGCGCGAGGTTGTCCGGGTTCACCTGGTACGGCAGCTCGGTGATCACCAGGCACTGGCGGCCGTGGATCTCCTCCACCTCGACGACCGCGCGCATCGTGATCGAGCCGCGCCCGGTGCGGTACGCCTCCTCGATGCCCTTACGGCCCACCACCAGCGCGCCGCTGGGGAAGTCGGGGCCCTTGATCCGCTCGATGAGCGCGTCCAGCAGCTCCTCGTTGGAGGCGTCGGGGTGGTCGAGGTACCACTTCGCGCCGGCCGCGACCTCGCGCAGGTTGTGCGGGGGGATGTTGGTCGCCATGCCGACCGCGATGCCCGCCGAGCCGTTGATCAGCAGGTTCGGGAAGCGGGCCGGCAGGACCGTGGGCTCCTGGTTGCGGCCGTCGTAGTTGTCCTGGAAGTCGACGGTGTCCTCGTCGATGTCCCGGAGCATCTCCATCGACAGCGGGTCCATCTTGCACTCGGTGTACCGCATGGCCGCGGCCGGGTCGTTGCCCGGGGAGCCGAAGTTGCCGTTGCTGTCGACCAGCGGCATCCGCATCGACCAGTGCTGGGCGAGCCGGACCAGCGCGTCGTAGATCGAGGAGTCGCCGTGCGGGTGGTACGTGCCCATGACGTCGCCGACGACGCGGGCGCACTTGTAGAAGCCCTTCTCGGGGCGGTAGCCGCCGTCGTACATCGCGTACAGCACCCGGCGGTGCACCGGCTTGAGTCCGTCGCGGATGTCGGGCAGCGCACGGCTCACGATCACGCTCATCGCGTAGTCGAGATAGGAGCGCTGCATCTCCGTCTCAAGGCTCACCGGCTCCACGCGCGCACCGGCTTCGGTGTCCACCAGCGCGCTGTCGGGCGCCGGTGCGTTCTCGGGCGCGGACTCGTCGGGTGTGGGGGGGGTCTCGTCGGCCATGGCTAAAGATCAAGTCCTTCTCTGTGTGCGGCGCTTCTCGGGCGAGGCCGACGACGTCAGATGTCGAGGAAGCGGACGTCCTTGGCGTTCCGCTGGATGAACGAGCGCCGGGCCTCGACGTCCTCGCCCATCAGGATGGAGAACAGGTCGTCGGCTGCCGCCGCGTCGTCCAGCGTCACCTGGCGCAGCACCCGGTGCTCGATGTCCATGGTGGTCACGCGCAGCTCGTCCGCGTTCATCTCACCCAGACCCTTGAAGCGCTGCACCGAGTCGTCCTTGATGCGCTTGCCCTGCTCGCGGCCGAGCTGGATGAGGCTGTCGCGCTCGGGGTCGGAGTAGGCGTACTGGTACTCGTCCCGGCTCCACTTGATCTTGTAGAGCGGAGGCTGCGACAAGAAGACGTGCCCGGCCTCGACCAGCGGACGCATGAAACGGAAGAGCAGGGTGAGCAGCAGGGTGTTGATGTGCTGGCCGTCGACATCGGCGTCCGCCATCAAGATGATCTTGTGGTAGCGGAGCTTCGTGATGTCGAAGTCCTCGTGCACACCCGTGCCGAAGGCCGAGATCAGCGCCTGGACCTCGGCGTTTTGCAGGACCTTGTCGATCCTGGCCTTCTCGACGTTCAGGATCTTGCCGCGGATCGGCAAGATCGCCTGGTACTCGGGGTCACGGCCGGACTTGGCCGAGCCGCCCGCCGAGTCGCCCTCCACGATGAAGATCTCGCACTTGACCGGGTCGTTGGACTGGCAGTCCGAGAGCTTGCCCGGCAGCGACGCCGTCTCCAGCAGCCCCTTGCGCCGGGTCAGGTCCCGCGCCTTGCGCGCCGCGACCCGCGCGGTGGCCGCCTGGATCCCCTTGCGGATGATGTCGGCCGCCTCGTTGGGATTGCGGTCGAGCCAGTCCGTCAGGTGCTCGTGGACGATCTTCTGGACGAAGGTCTTCGCCTCGGTGTTGCCCAGCTTCGTCTTCGTCTGGCCCTCGAACTGCGGCTCGCCCAGCTTGACGGAGATGATCGCGGTCAGACCCTCGCGGATGTCCTCACCCGTGAGGTTGTCGTCCTTCTCGCGCAGCAGCTTCTTGTCGCGCGCGTACCGGTTGATCAGACCCGTCATCGCGGCCCGGAAGCCCTCTTCGTGGGTGCCGCCCTCGTGCGTGTGGATCGTGTTCGCGAAGGAGTAGACACCCTCGCTGTACTGGGTGTTCCACTGCATGGCGATCTCGACCGAGAGCAGCCGGTCGGGGTCCTCGACCTCGAAGTCGATCACCGTGGGGTGAACCAGCTCGCCCTTGCGGGAGTTGAGATACCGGACAAAGTCCGAGATACCACCCTCGTAGTGGTACCGAACCGTGTTCGGCCGCCCCTCCTCGTCGACATGCCCCTCGCGCTCGTCGGTCAGCGCGATGGCCAGGCCCTTGTTGAGGAACGCCATCTCCTGGAAGCGCCGCGCGAGCGTCTCGAAGGAGTAGTCCGTCGTCTCGAAGATGTCGCCGTCGGCCCAGAACGTCACCATCGTGCCGGACTCGTCCGTGGCCTCGTTACGGGCCAGCGGCGCCGTCGGCGCCCCCAGCTTGTAGTCCTGGGTCCAGCGGTAGCCGTCGGTCTTGACCTCGACGGCCACCTTCTGCGACAGCGCGTTGACGACGGAGACGCCCACGCCGTGCAGACCGCCGGAGACCGCGTATCCGCCGCCCCCGAACTTGCCGCCCGCGTGCAGCACCGTCATCACGACCTCGACGGCCGGCTTGTTCTCCGAGGGCACGATGCCCACGGGAATGCCGCGCCCGTTGTCCACCACGCGCACACCGCCGTCGGCCAGCAGCGTCACGTCGATCGTGTCCGCGTGCCCGGCGAGCGCCTCGTCGACGGAGTTGTCGACCACCTCTTGCACAAGGTGATGAAGACCACGTTCACCGGTCGACCCGATGTACATGCCCGGACGCTTGCGAACCGCGTCCAGGCCCTCAAGGACCGTGATCGCGCTCGCGTCGTACGACGGCTCCCCGGGCCCGCCCACCGGAACAACCGCACCGGGGGACTCGGGCACGGCGCCATCGCCGTCTGTTGGGGGTACCGCCTGGCCCATGGCCGGGGAAGGTGTCTTGTCGTTCTCGTTGAGATCGCCGGAATCGGCCACGAAGCGCCCTTTCTGGCACAGCACAGGCCGTCTCCAGGGCAATGCGGAGCGGCTGCGTCGTTCGACATGTCCCGCAACGGTGCGGTAGTCCCCCAGTGTACCGGTGGCAGCGATGTGAATGGGGGTTTGCGGGCGCCTGAGTCCGCATGTGCCGACCTGAACTGGCGTCCACCGACTCCCCATATGCGGACCGGGGGGCCAAGAGGCTCACAGTGGCACTGAGCGCTTCGACCTGTCTCTGGCTGTCCCGGCCCGTCTACACACCGCTACGGCAAGCCCGCGCCCACCCGGCCTCTTCACGGCTTCCCCACGCTGCCCACCTGCGCACACAGGCTCCCGCTCACCCGTAGGTGTCGCCCGGCCCCTTGCTCCCCGGCGCCCGCAACCGCCCGTATCCGGTCCGCGGCGCCTCCGGCCCCCGCACCTTGATCAACTTAACGGTGCCCTGTCCGAGATCCTCATTCAGCCGCGCCACCAGCTTCGGCGCCAGCAACCGCAGCTGCGTCGCCCACGCCGTCGAATCGCACCGCACCACAAGCGTGCGCTCCTCCTCGTCGTAGCGCTGCGGCTCACAGTGCTGTGCCACCTCGGCACCCACCATCTGCGGCCAGCGCCCCATCACCCCGCCGACCGCGGCCGGGGCCTCCCAACCCCGTTCGGCGATCAGCCTGTTGACCGCGGCACCCAGCGGCATCGGGTCCCTGCCGTCCCGCCCGGAGCCCGAGCGCAGCCCGCCTCCGCGCCGCGCCTGCCTGCGCTGCTGCGCCTCCGCACCCCGCGCCTTCGCCTGCTCCTTGGCCGCGCGCAGCGCCACCCGCGCGAGATCCACCCCGCTGTGCTCGGGCACCTTGCCGCCCGCATCGGGCGCGCCGGCGCCCGGACCGGGCGGGTTCACCGAAGGCCCGGAGGCGTTCCGCGACGGTCCACCCGCCGGGGGTACGTCCTCGCTCACAGCCGCTCCACCTCACCCTCCGCCACGGAAAACCGCGCCCCCACCAGCACTTCCGGCACGTCCTCCGGCACCGCCGCGGTCACCAGCACCTGCTCGGCCGGCGCCACCAGCTCCGCCAGGCGCTCCCGGCGCCGGGTATCCAGCTCCGCGAACACGTCATCCAGCACCAGCACCGGCTCGTGCCCCTCGCTCTTGAGCAGCTCATAGGCCGCCAGCCGCAGCGACAGCGCGAACGACCACGACTCCCCGTGGCTCGCGTACCCCTTCGCCGGAAGCTCCCCCAGCCGCAGCAGCACATCGTCACGATGCGGCCCCACGAGCGTCACCCCGCGCTCGATCTCCTGCTTACGCGCCTCACCCAGCGCCGCCAGCAGCTGACCGTACAGCTGCTCCTGGAGGCCCCTCCCGGCCGAAGCCTGGGGGAGCGACGAGCCGTCCACCCCGCCCCGGTACTCGAACGAGACGGGCCCGCCGCCCGGCGCCAGCCGCTCGTACGCCTTGTCCGCCAACGGCCCCAGCACGGCCAGCAGATCCAGCCGCTGCGCCAGCAACTCCGCACCCACCCGCGACAGATGCTGATCCCACACATCCAGCGTCGACAGATCCACGCCCTTGCCGCCGTGTCTTCTGGCCATCGCGGCGGACTTCAGCAGGGTGTTGCGCTGCTTGAGCACCCGCTCGTAGTCCGAGCGCACCCCCGCCATCCGCGGCGCCCGGGCCGTCACCAGCTCGTCCACGAACCGGCGCCGCTCACCGGGATCGCCCTTGACCAGCGCCAGGTCCTCCGGCGCGAACAGCACCGTACGCACGATCCCCAGCACATCGCGGGGCCGCACCTGCGAGGAACGGTTGATCCGTGCCCGGTTGGCCTTGCCCGGATTCAGCTCCAGCTCGACCAGCTGCTCGCGCTCCCCCTGGCGCACCTGCGCCCGCACGATCGCCCGCTGGGCACCCATCCGCACCAGCGGCGCGTCCGAGGACACCCGGTGACTGCCCAGCGTGGCGAGATAGCCGACGGCCTCGACGAGATTCGTCTTGCCCTGGCCGTTCGGCCCGAGGAACGCCGTCACGCCCGGCCCGAGCGGCACCTCGGCCCGGGCGTACGACCGGAAATCGGCCAGCGAGAGATGCGTCACATGCACGGCGTCGCCGGCCTCCCCAGTCCTTCCCGAGGCTGTGCGTCCCCGGTCTCCCTCACACCATCCGGCCCTGCCCAGGCCGCCCGCTTACTTCGAGCCCTGGACCGCGTGCCCGCCGAACTGGTTGCGCAGCGCGGCCACCATCTTCATCTGCGGCGAGTCCTCCTGCTGCGAGGTGAACCGCGCGAACAGCGACGCCGTGATCGCGGGCAGCGGCACACCGTTGTCGATCGCCGCCTCCACCGTCCAGCGGCCCTCGCCCGAGTCCGCGGCGACCCCGCGCAGCTTCTCCAGGTGCTCGTCGTCATCCAGCGCCTTGACCGCCAGGTCCAACAGCCAGGAACGGATGACCGTGCCCTCCTGCCAGGAGCGGAAGATCTCGCGCACGTCGGTGACCGATTCGGCGGCCTCCAGCAGCTCCCAGCCCTCGGCGAAGGCCTGCATCATCGCGTACTCGACACCGTTGTGGACCATCTTCGCGAAGTGCCCGGCGCCCACCTTGCCCGCGTGCACCGAGCCGAACTCGCTCTCCGGCTTCAGCGCGTCGAAGACCGGCTGCACCTTCGCCACGTACTCGACATCACCGCCGTACATCAGCGCGTAGCCGTTCTCCAGGCCCCAGACGCCGCCGGAGACCCCGCAGTCCACAAAGCCGATGCCCTTGGCCGCCAGCTCCTCCGCGTGCTTCTCATCGTCCGACCAGCGGGAGTTGCCGCCGTCCACGACCAGGTCCCCGGGGGAGAGCAGCTCGGCCAGCTCGTCGACCGTGGACTGGGTGGCCGCGCCCGCCGGGACCATCACCCACACCACACGCGGCGCGCTGAGCCGGTCCACCAGCTCCTTCAGGCTGCCCACGTCCGCCACGGCCGGATTCCGGTCATAGCCGATGACCGTGTGGCCACCCCGGCGGATGCGTTCCCGCATGTTCCCGCCCATCTTGCCGAGACCGACCAGACCGAGCTCCATCACTGCCCCTTAGCTGAGTTTCTTGGCGTATTCCGACCGAATACGACCCTACGCCTCCACAATCTGTGGGCAGGCTGCCGCCAGGGAAGGCCGCGCGGGTGCCTCCGGGCCGAAGGCCGGAGAGGGTACGGACCGGCCACGGGCCCTCGGCCGACGGCGGCCCGCCCCCGCCGGCCCGTCGGCCGCACCGGCCGCAGGCGTCAGCCCGACAGGCGGACGGGCATGATCAGGTACTTGTACGCATCGTCCGCCTCGGCATCCTTGGCCGGACGGCCGCTGAGCAGGGCGGGCTTGGTCGAGGTCGTGAACGAGAGCTGCGCCACGGGGGAGTCGATGGCGCTCAGCCCCTCCAGCAGGAAGCCGGGGTTGAAGGCGATCGAGATGTCGTCGCCCTCCAGGTCGGCATCCACCCGCTCCACAGCCTGTGCGTCGTCGCTGGACCCTGCCTCCAGGGTCAGCACGCCCTGCTCGAAGCTGAGCCGTACCGGGGTGTTCCGCTCGGCGACCAGCGCGACGCGCTTGACGGCCTCCACGAACGGCGCCGTCTCGATCACGGCGACGGAGTTGAACTCGGTCGGGAACAGGGTGCGGTACTTGGGCAGATCGCCCTCCAGCAGCCGCGTCGTCGTACGCCGCCCCGCGCCCTCGAAACCGATCAGGCCCTCGCCGGAACCGGAGCCGGACAGCGCCAGCGTCACGTTGTCACCGCCGCTGAGCGACTTGGCGGTGTCCAGCAGCGTCTTGGCGGGCACCAGGGCCACGGCCGAGGCATCCGGCGTCTCCGGCTTCCACAGGAACTCGCGCACCGCGAAGCGGTAGCGGTCGGTGGAGGCCAGCGTGACGGTGTCGCCCTCGATCTCGATACGCACACCCGTGAGCACCGGCAGCGTGTCGTCCCGCCCCGCGGCGATGGCCACCTGCTGGGCGGCGGCGGCGAAGACCTCCCCCGGGACCGTGCCCGTGGCGGTCGGCATCTCGGGCAGCGCCGGATACTCCTCCACAGGCAGTGTGTGCAGCGTGAAGCGCGAGGAGCCGCAGACCACGGTGGCCCGTACACCGTCTGTGGAGATCTCCACCGGACGGTTGGGAAGGGCGCGGCAGATGTCGGCGAGCAGCCGCCCGGACACCAGGACCGTGCCGTCCTCCTCCACCTCGGCCTCGACCGACACCCGGGCCGAGACCTCGTAGTCGAAGCCGGAGAGGCTCAGGGTGCCCTCCTCCGCCTTCAGCAGCAGGCCGGCGAGGACCGGCACCGGCGGACGGGCGGGGAGGCTCTTGGCAGCCCACGCCACCGCCTCCGCCAGGACATCGCGCTCTACCCGGATCTTCACCTTCAGCCGCCTCCTGCTGCTCCTGCTCGCTGTTGCCGGGCACCAGTCTGACGCACGGCACTGACAGGAGGTGCGGCTGCGGGTCAACTCGTCGCGATCCGACCCGAGGCCCGAGGAGCCGAGTTGTGCACAGCCCCCACTTCGAAGCGATTTCCGGGCTCTCTATAGGTAGTCGTAGTAGTAGGGGCTGTGGAAACGGTGGAAAAGCGCGTTTCCCCAGCTCAGACCCGGAATTTTGTCCACCGCGCCTGTGGGCGGACCGGTGGAGGAACGAGGGGTTTCTGTGGACGCAGGAAAGTTCTGCACAGCCCACCCACAGACCGGGGCGGGTTCCCCACAGCGGCGCCCACAGTTTTACCCGCCTTTCCCACAGCCCAATCCTGGCCCTCGGTGTGACCGCTTTCACTCGTACCGGTGAGAGGGCGCGTTGCCTTGCCGAACAGTGGACAGGTCTGTGGAGAAGCTGGGGAAAAGCCGCCTCTGCCTGTGGGCGGGCGGTGGACAAGCTGATGCGCGCCGCCGGGCACGCTTCCCCCTCCACACACTGTGGACGGCGGGCGCCCACAAGTACACAGGCGGATGACCTTGGTAAACCGCCTGCCGGCCGGGCCCGTTGTGGACGCAGTTGGGACAACTGACAAGGTCCCCAGGGTGTGGAAGCGGGAAACCCCATATTTCTGTGGACCGACCCCTCCCCGGCCCCCGTAATCGAACAGCGAAGAGCCCCCGGGGAGTTGCTCCCCGGGGGCCCGGTGGTCGCTGAGGGGTCTCGCGGCAGCTGGTGAGGGGCCGCGAGACAGAGGCTCAGGGACGGTGTGACAGACGCGGAGACGTCGAGTGACAGCGGCCGAGAGGCCGCACGCGGACCGTCTCAGGCGTTCTTGATGCGGTTGGTCAGCTCGGTGACCTGGTTGTAGATGGAGCGCCGCTCGGCCATGAGGGCACGGATCTTGCGGTCGGCGTGCATCACGGTGGTGTGGTCCCTGCCGCCGAACTGGCCGCCGATCTTCGGCAGTGACAGATCCGTCAGCTCGCGGCACAGGTACATCGCGATCTGCCGTGCCGTCACCAGCACCCGGCTGCGCGAGGACCCGCACAGGTCGTCCACCGTCAGCCCGAAGTAGTCCGCCGTCGCCGCCATGATGGCCGGGGCCGTGATCTCCGGAGTGGCGTCCTCGCCGCCGGGGATGAGGTCCTTGAGCACGATCTCCGTCAGCCCGAGGTCGACCGGCTGCCGGTTGAGGCTGGCGAAGGCCGTGACCCGGATCAGCGCGCCCTCCAGCTCCCGGATGTTGCGCGAGATCCGTGAGGCGATGAACTCCAGCACCTCGGGCGGGGCGTTGAGCTGCTCCTGCACCGCCTTCTTCCGGAGGATCGCGATGCGCGTCTCCAGCTCCGGAGGCTGCACATCGGTGATCAGGCCCCACTCGAAGCGGTTGCGCAGCCGGTCCTCCAGCGTCTCCAGCGCCTTGGGCGGCCGGTCGCTGGACAGCACGATCTGCTTGTTGGCGTTGTGCAGGGTGTTGAAGGTGTGGAAGAACTCCTCCTGCGTCGACTCCTTGTCCGCCAGGAACTGGACGTCGTCGACAAGCAGGATGTCCATGTCGCGGTAGCGCTTGCGGAACGCGTCCGCCTTGCCGTCGCGGATGGAGTTGATGAACTCGTTGGTGAACTCCTCCGAGCTGACGTAGCGCACCCGCGTGCCCGGATAGAGGCTGCGCGCGTAGTGGCCGATCGCGTGGAGCAGGTGCGTCTTGCCGAGCCCGGACTCGCCGTAGATGAACAGCGGGTTGTACGCCTTGGCCGGGGCCTCGGCGACGGCGACCGCGGCGGCGTGCGCGAAGCGGTTGGAAGCACCGATCACGAAGGTGTCGAACAGGTACTTCGGATTCAGCCGCGCCGTCGGCTCCCCCGGGCCCGTGGCGGGCGCCGGCTGAGCGGCCAGCGGCCCCGGGGCCCCGCTGGGGGCGGGCAGCTGGGCGGGGCTGTCGTACTGCGCACCTGGCGGCCGGCCCTGCTGGGGCACCTGCGGACGGTGGCGCTGGCGCTGCTGATCGTAGGTCTCGTACGGCTGCTGGTCGTAGCTCTGCTGCTCGTATCCTTGCTGGTCATAGCCCTGCTGGTCGTACGGCTGCTGCTCGTACGGCTGGCGCCGGCGGTCGTAGGGCTGATGGCGCTGGTGCTGCGGGGGATAGGGCTCGTGCGGCTGCGGCCAGGGAGAGGGGCCGGGACCGGGGCCCGGGCCCTGGCGGGGGTTCGGCGGGTAGTCCGGGTACGCGTTGCGGGCGCCGGGCAGGTCGCGGTTCTCGTACTGCTCGCGGCCGTGCTGGCCGGGCTGGCTGTGCTGCCCGGGTTGTCCGGGCTGGTTGTGAGAGGAGTGCTGGCCGCGCTGGTCGTAGCTGTCGTACGACTCATGCGGTTGGTATCCGTCATAGGTGCTGTCGTAGCCGCCCTCACGCTGCGGGGGCTGGTGGGACTGCTGCTGCTCGGGAGGCGCGGCGGGGGCCGGGATCGACGGGCCGCCCGGGGCGGAAGGTGCCGATGGGGCAGGGGAAGCGGGGGCCGGGGAGGCGGCGGGCTCGGGCGCGGGGCCGGTTACCGTGATCGCCAGGCGGATGGGCTGCTGGCACTCACGGCTGAGGGCTTCGCTGATCATCGGCGAGAGGCGGCCTTCCAGGACGCCCTTCGCGTATTCGTTCGGCACGCCGAGCAGCGCGGTGCCGGAGACCAGGACGAGGGGCTGGCAGTCGCGCAGCCAGCGCTGGTCCTTGGCTTCCACTCCCTGTCCCTCGCGCAGGAGCTGCTCCAGCACGCGCGGCCACACTGCGGCAAGATCGGCAGGCAGGTCAGCCACGGGGCACGCTCTCTCACTCGCTGAATGACGGATCGTCGTGATGACGGGTCGTTCCGTGACCGACCAGATCCCACGAATGTGTGGTTCTCGGGACGGTCGGGAAGGAAGGGAAGTTCGGCCACGGTAGTCACGCGGACCTGCCCCGTTCAAGTCGTTGTCCACAGGCTGTGCACGAGTGCAGTAGCGGGGTTGCCCCGCTGACACTGGTTTGACCGGATGGCGTAAGCGCGCGTACCGTGACCAGGTCGAGTTGTCGACGGCTGCTGCCGCCTGCCTCCGATGGGCAAGATCAGCGGGTTTACCCGCTCGGTCAGGAAGCGGTGCACTCGGGCGTTGCGAGCTACTCGTGGGCGCACGGTGACAGCCGGTCGACTCCCTACACCCCGTCCCGCGAAGATCGCGGGGCCGAAGCATTCCTGGAGCCCCCGAGTGAGCAAGCGCACCTTCCAGCCGAACACCCGTCGCCGCGCGAAGACCCACGGCTTCCGGCTGCGCATGCGGACCCGCGCCGGCCGCGCGATCGTCGCGAACCGCCGCAGCAAGGGTCGCACCCGCCTGTCGGCCTGAGCAGCCTGATCACAGGTCCATGACGTGCTGCCTACCGAGAACCGGCTGAGGCGGCGCGAGGACTTCGCGACCGCGGTACGCCGAGGACGCAGGGCGGGTCGCCCGCTCCTCGTCGTCCACCTCCGCAGTCGAACGGACCCGCACGCGCCAGGGGAAGAGGTTCCCCCGGCACGTGCGGGTTTCGTCGTGAGCAAGGCGGTGGGCAACGCGGTGATCCGTAACCGTGTGAAGCGGCGCCTGCGGCATCTGATGCGTGACCACCTCCCGGGTCTGCCCCCGGGTAGCCTGGTTGTCGTACGGGCGCTGCCCGGCGCGGGAGAGGCGGATCACTCCGCTCTGGTCCGTGATCTGGACGCCGCGCTGCGGAGGCTGCCTGGAGGGTCCCCTCGCTGTGAGACCTCGGGGGACGGCCCCCGGACCCCCGGCCGTGAACCGGGAGGGAGTGCTCAGTGAAGTTCCCGCTGCTGTGGCTGATCAAGCTGTACCAGTGGACCATCAGTCCGATGCTCGGGCCGGTGTGCCGTTTCTATCCGTCGTGCTCGCACTACGGATATACGGCCATCCACCGTCACGGTGCCGTGAAGGGCACGGCGCTGACCGCCTGGCGCATTCTGCGCTGCAACCCGTGGTCGCCCGGTGGTGTCGACCATGTCCCCACCCGGAAGCACCCGGTATGGCACCAGCGGATCCGCTCGCGCTGGCAGCAGCACCGGACCCAGTCCAACGCCCAAGGAGCCTGATTCGTGGACACGATCCTGAGTCCTCTCTATACCGCTGTCTCCTGGATCATTGTCCAGTTCCATTCGCTGTTCAGCCTGGTCTTCGACGAGAACAGCGGCTGGGCCTGGGGTCTGTCCATCTTCTGTCTGGTGGTCCTGATCCGGATCTGCCTGATCCCGCTCTTCGTGAAGCAGATCAAGTCGACCCGGAACATGCAGGCGCTCCAGCCGAAGATGAAGGCGATCCAGGAGCGCTACAAGAGCGACAAGCAGCGCCAGAGCGAAGAGATGATGAAGCTCTACAAGGAGACGGGCACCAACCCGCTCTCCAGCTGCCTGCCGATCCTGGCGCAGTCGCCGTTCTTCATCGCGCTCTTCCAGGTGCTCAACCACATCGCGGGCGACCGGGCGGTGGGTGTGCTCACCCAGTCGCAGGTCGACAGCGCCCGTAACGCGAAGATCTTCGGCGCCCCGATCGCCGCGAAGTTCATGGACAGCGCCGGCAAGGCGCAAGAGCTGGCAGCCTCACTGACGGACATCCGCGTGGTCACGGTCATCATGATCGTGCTGATGTCGGCTTCGCAGTTCTACACGCAGCGCCAGCTGATGACCAAGAACGTCGACCTGACGGTGAAGACGCCGTTCATGCAGCAGCAGAAGATGCTGATGTACGTCTTCCCCATCATGTTCGCCGTCTTCGGCATCAACTTCCCCGTCGGTGTCCTCGTCTACTGGCTGACCACCAACGTGTGGACCATGGGCCAGCAGCTCTTCGTCATCAAGCGCAACCCGACGCCCGGCTCGCGGGCCTTCAATGAGCGCCAGGAGAAGCTGCGCGCGGCGGGCAAGCTGAAGGAGGACCCCAAGGAGGTCGAGGCGCGGGAGGCCGTCGAGGCGGCGCGCGCCAGGCGTCAGCAGCCCAAGCGGCAGAGCAAGTCCCGGCGCCAGACCGGTCCGGTGACGGGCGGCACGGCGGGCACGGAGAAGACCGGGGCCACCACTTCGCTGGAGAAGGCCGACGCACCGGGTGTGGAGGACGCCGCGCCGACCGGCCAGAAGAAGGCGGGCGCGGGCCAGAAGCAGGGCCAGAAGACGCCGCAGTCGCAGCAGAAGAGCGGCCAGAAGCCCGGCCAGAAGCAGCAGTCCGGCCAGGCCAAGTCCGGCCAGCAGAAGTCGGGCCAGAAGAAGTCGGGCCAGAAGAAGTCCGGGCAGCAGCGCAAGGGCCCGCAGCGTCCCAAGCACCCGTCCAAGAAGTGAGCACCGAAGGAGTCCCCGCCGTGACGGACACGACTGCCCCAGAGGGCACCGACACCCTGTCCCGCCTGGAACAGGAGGGTGAGATCGCGGCCGACTATCTTGAGGCGCTTCTCGATATCGCCGACCTGGACGGCGACATCGACATGGACGTCGAGGCCGACCGAGCCGCGGTATCGATCATCAGCGAGGGCTCGTCCCGCGACCTTCAGAAGCTGGTCGGCCGGGACGGGGAGGTCCTGGAGGCGATCCAGGAGCTGACGCGTCTCGCGGTGCACCGCGAGACCGGTGACCGCAGCCGGCTGATGCTGGACATCGCCGGGTTCCGCGCGCGCAAGCGTGAGGAGCTGGCGGAGCTGGGCGCGAAGGCCGCGCAGGAGGCACAGAGCAGCGGTGGGCCGGTGAAGCTGCGCCCGATGACGCCCTTCGAGCGCAAGGTTGTGCACGACGCGGTGAAGGCCGCCGGGCTGCGCAGCGAGTCCGAGGGCGAGGAGCCGCAGCGCTGCGTGGTCGTTCTCCCGTGACGGAGCTTTCGGGGGAGCCCCAGGAGCAGGAGCCGAGTCTTCCGCCCGCTCCTGAGACGGCGCGCAAGGTCTTCGGTGACAGCCTGCGGGACGTTGAGCGCTACGCGGAGCTGCTGGCGGATGTCGGGGTACGGCGCGGCCTGATCGGGCCGCGCGAGGTGCCCCGGTTGTGGGAGCGGCACCTGCTGAACTGCGTGGTGCTTTCCGAGGTCGTGCCCGAGGAAGTGACGGTGTGCGACGTGGGCTCGGGTGCCGGGCTGCCGGGCATCCCGCTGGCGCTGGTGCGGCCCGACCTCAAGATCACGCTGCTGGAGCCGCTGCTGCGGCGTACGACCTTTCTGCAGGAGGTCGTCGAGCTGCTGGGCCTGGATCATGTGACGGTGATGCGGGGCCGGGCCGAGGAGATGCTGGGCTCGCTGACGCCGGTGCATGTGGTGACGGCCCGCGCCGTGGCTCCGCTGGAGCGGCTGGCGGGCTGGGGAGTTCCGCTGCTGCGGCCCTACGGCGAGATGGTGGCGATCAAGGGCGACACCGCCGAGGACGAGGTCCGGGCCGCCAGGGACGCGCTGCACAAGCTGGGCGTCGTGGAGACCACGGTCGAGCAGATCGGTGAGGGTGTCGTCGATCCCCTCTCGACGGTGGTGCGGGCCCGGGTGGGGGAGAGCCCCGGAGGGGTGCGGTTCGCGGCCCGGCGGGCCAAGGCGGAGAAGGCCGCCCGCTCGGGTGGCCGGACGGCACGGGGACACCGCCGACGCTGAGGGCGCTACTCCATAAAAGCTCTTAAAACTACACATAGCGGAGTGTCGCGGCGTTCCGTGGACCGAGCCCATGCATCGTGTTTCACGTGAAACGCCGCTCTCTCTTGCACGGAATCATCAACAGAGGCCGCGCTGCCGCCGGTGCGCGCGCCCATACCGCCTATGAGCCCCGTCGGGACGTGGATTCATCCACAACTGAGCGGGGCTCGCTGGTTCACGGGACCGAAAGCATGGGAGGCTCTGCTCATAGCGAGCCTGATGTTGAGGAGAGTGAACCGTTGCGGTCCGACGCCAACATCGCGGGACCGATGGCCGATCCGGTCCCCGGTCCCCGTTCAGAACCAGGGGATACCAGCGCGGGTGGGGTCGCTCCCCGCGGTGACGCGGTACGTGAGACGCCGCCACCGATGGATGACACCCCGATCGGCCGTGCCGCCCAGCAGGCGGTCGAGGCGATGAACCGTGCTGGTGAGGGCCTCCCCCGGCCCGCACAGACGCGCGTGATGGTTGTCGCCAACCAGAAGGGGGGCGTCGGGAAGACCACGACGACGGTGAATCTCGCCGCCTCGCTGGCCCTGCACGGCGCCCGGGTCCTGGTCGTCGACCTCGACCCGCAGGGCAACGCCTCCACGGCGCTGGGGGTCGACCACCACTCCGAGGTGCCGTCGATCTATGACGTCCTGGTGGAGAGCAAACCGCTCTCCGAGGTCGTCCAGCCGGTGCCGGACGTGGAAGGTCTCTTCTGCGCGCCCGCTACCATCGATCTCGCCGGTGCGGAGATCGAGCTGGTGTCGCTGGTCGCGCGGGAGAGCCGTCTTGAGCGGGCCATCGAGGCATACGAGCAGCCGCTGGACTACATCCTCATCGACTGCCCGCCCTCACTCGGCCTGCTGACGGTGAACGCGCTGGTCGCCGGCGCCGAGGTGCTGATCCCGATCCAGTGCGAGTACTACGCGCTGGAGGGCCTCGGCCAGCTCCTGCGCAACGTCGAGCTGGTGCGAGGGCATCTCAATCCGCAGCTGCACGTCTCGACGATCATCCTGACCATGTACGACGGGCGGACGCGGCTGGCTTCGCAGGTGGCGGAGGAGGTGCGCAGTCACTTCGGCAAGGAGGTCCTGCGGACCAACATCCCCCGTTCGGTCAGAATCTCCGAGGCTCCCAGCTACGGGCAGACGGTGCTCACCTACGACCCGGGCTCAAGCGGTTCGCTCTCCTACCTGGAGGCGGCGCGGGAGATCGCCCTGCGCGACCCCCATGTCGAGCAGGCCCAGCAGGAACAACAACAGCTACAGCAGCACGGCACCATGGCGGAGGGGACTCAGTGAGCGAGCGACGTAGGGGTCTCGGGCGAGGGCTCGGTGCGCTGATCCCGGCAGCGCCGAGCGGTACGGACACGGTCGAGGCGTCGGAGGACGAACGCCAGTCGCAGGGATCCACCTCCCCCACCGCCGTCCCCGTCTTCACCCCGGACGCCGGCTCCCGGGGGGTCGCGGCGGCCAAGGTCGCCGGGCTGACCCAGGCGCCGAACGGGGATCGCCGGGCCGTTTCACGTGAAACGGAGCAGGGAGCCGGAGCGAACGGGACCGCCGCCGGGGCGGACACTGCCGGGGAGGACCGTGCGGGTGCGAAGAGCGCCGACGGTGCCGGCCCGGGGCCCGACGCAGCGGGCGACGGGGCAGCTGTCGAGGAGGTGGCCGGGGCGTTCTTCGCGGAGGTGCCGCTGGACGCGGTCACCCCCAACCCACGTCAGCCGCGTGAGGTCTTCGACGAGGACGCGCTTTCCGAGCTGGTCACCTCCATCAAGGAGGTGGGACTGCTCCAGCCGGTCGTCGTACGGCAGATCGGGCCCGACAGCTACGAGCTGATCATGGGCGAGCGCCGCTGGCGGGCCTGCCGGGAGGCCGGCCTGGAGCGGATCCCGGCCATCGTCCGGGCGACCGACGACGAGAAGCTGCTCCTGGACGCGCTGCTGGAGAACCTGCACCGCGCACAGCTCAACCCGCTGGAAGAGGCAGCCGCCTACGACCAGCTGCTCAAGGACTTCAACTGCACCCACGACCAGCTCGCGGACCGTATCGGGCGCTCGCGCCCCCAGGTGTCCAACACCCTGCGGCTGCTGCGGCTCTCCCCCTCCGTCCAGCGGCGGGTGGCGGCGGGGGTGCTCTCCGCCGGGCATGCCAGGGCGCTGCTGTCGGTCGAGGACGGCGAGGAGCAGGACAAGCTCGCCCACCGGATCGTGGCCGAGGGGCTGTCGGTGCGGGCGGTCGAGGAGATCGTCACGCTGATGGGCTCCACGCCCAAGAGCACGCCGAAGTCCAAGGGGCCCCGGGCGGGGGCCCGGGTCTCCCCGGCGCTGAATCATCTGGCGGGTCGGCTCTCGGACCGCTTCGAGACCCGGGTGAAGGTCGACCTGGGTCAGAAGAAGGGAAAGATCGTCGTCGAGTTCGCCTCCATGGATGACCTGGAGCGGATCCTGGGGCAGCTCGCCCCGGGGGAGGGCCGGGTCCTGGAGCAGAAGCTCACGGAGGACGACGCCGACGAGGAGTCGTAACGGGCAGCGCTCACACCACAGAGTGTGCGCCCACAACCCAAAATGGCACCGCCGAGCTGTCGCCCCATGGATACGATGGATCCATGGGGCGACAGCTCGTTCCGCTCACGCTGGACAATCTTTCCGATCTGCCCAAGCGCTGTCGCGGCTGTGTGTTCTGGGAGCTGGATCCGGTCAGCGGTGAGGCCGCGGCGACGGCCGGGCGGTCGGACCTGGAGAAGGAGGCGTGGATCTCGGCCGTGCTCCTGGAGTGGGGCTCCTGCGGGCGGGTCGTCTATGTGGACGAGGCAGCGGTGGGCTTTGTGCTGTACGCGCCGCCGGCTTATGTGCCGAGATCCTTCGCCTTTCCCACCAGCCCTGTCTCCCCCGACGCTGTGCAGCTGATGACCGCGTTCCTCCTGCCGGAGTTCCGGGGGCAGGGGCTGGGGCGGGTGATCGTGCAGACCGTCGCCAAGGATCTGCTCCGGCGGGGCTTCAAGGCGATGGAGGCGTTCGGGGACGCCCGGTGGAGGGAGCCGGCCTGTCTGCTGCCGGCCGACCATCTGCTGGCCGTCGGCTTCAAGACCGTGCGGCCCCACCCCCGCCATCCCCGCATGCGACTGGAGCTCCGCTCGACGGTCTCCTGGCGGGAGGACATGGAACGAGCGCTGGACCAACTGCTGGGCGCCGTCCACGGTAAGGAGCCGGCGCTGAGGCCGCTCTAGTGCCCCTCCCGGCAAGCTTTGCCCTGTCGCGTCGTCCGGCACGCACTCCCCCGAGCTCTCCGAGCAGGGGGTGCCCCCAGCGGTGTTGGCGAAAAGCCCTGGTAGCTCCTTCCCCAAGCTCTCAGCTTCTCCCCCGGCCTTCGGCCGGGAGGTGCCCCCAGAGCAGGGGAGGCCCCGATCAAGGGCTTCCGGCCGCCTTGCGATCGCACGCTCCCCCACGCTCGGCTCCGCTCGCGCGGGCGGTGCCCCCACGACGACGCTCCTTCCGGGCAAACATTGCCGGTCACGGCACTAGTTCTCGCGCTTGCCGCTGGGCTGCGATTGGCCTGCGACAGGCTGCGGCTGGGGAGGCTCCGCATACGACTGGGGGCGCGGTTTCACGTGAAACCGCGCCCCCAGCGCCGTGCCGATGGAGTGGCTCTTCAGCCGATGAACTCGGCGAGGTCCTTCTCGATGGCGGCCTTCGGCTTGGCGCCGACGATGGTCTTGACGACCTCGCCGCCCTTGTAGACGTTCATGGTCGGGATCGACATGATGCCGTACTTCGCCGCCACGGCCGGGTTCTCGTCGATGTTGAGCTTGACGACCGTCAGCTTCTCGGTGTTCTCGGAGGCGATGGCCTCCAGGGACGGGGCGATCTGACGGCAGGGGCCGCACCAGGCCGCCCAGAAGTCGACCAGTACGGGCTTGTCGCTGTTGAGGACGACGTCCTCGAAGTCTGCGTCGGTCGCGGTAACGGTGGCACCGGCCATGGTGCTTCTCCTCATTCGTGGGTTGGTGCTGCTGGGGAGTGGGTCGTACGGGGAGAGGATCGGACGCCCGGGTGTGCGTCCCGTCAGACGGCGGCTGCGGTCTTCTCCGGTTCGGGGGTCTCTTCGGCGTCGGCGTCGGTGAGGGCGGCGAGGAAGCGCTCGGCGTCCAGGGCCGCGGAGCAGCCGGTGCCGGCGGCGGTGATCGCCTGGCGGTAGGTGTGGTCGACCACATCACCCGCGGCGAAGACGCCGGGGACGTTGGTGCGGGTGGAGGGTGCGTCGACCTTGAGGTAGCCCTCGTCGTCCATGGCCAGGACGCCCTTGAACAGCTCGACGCGGGGGTCGTGGCCGATGGCGACGAACAGGCCCGTGACGTCCAGCTCGCGGGTCTCGCCGTTCTCGGTGTCGCGCAGCGTCAGGGAGGAGAGCTTGCTCTCCTTGCTGTGGATCTCGGCGACCTCGCTGTTCCAGGCGAAGGAGATCTTCGGGTCGGCGAAGGCCCGCTCCTGCATCGCCTTGGAGGCGCGCAGGGTGTCGCGGCGGTGGACGATGGTGACCGAGTCGGCGAAGCGGGAGAGGAAGGTCGCCTCTTCCATCGCGGTGTCGCCGCCGCCGATGACGGCGATGTTCTGGCCCTTGAAGAAGAAGCCGTCACACGTGGCGCAGTACGACACACCGCGGCCGGAGAGCTCGTCCTCCATGGGCAGACCCAGCTTGCGGTGCTGGGAGCCGGTGGAGACGATCACGGTCTTGGCGCGGTGGACCGTGCCGGCGGAGTCTGTGACGGTCTTGACCGGGCCCGACAGGTCGATGGCGGTGACGTCGTCGGGGATCAGCTCGGCACCGAAGCGCTCGGCCTGGGCGCGCATGCTGTCCATCAGCTCGGGGCCCAGGATGCCTTCCTGGAACCCGGGGAAGTTCTCGACCTCCGTCGTGTTCATCAGTGCGCCACCCGCCGTGACGGAACCCTCGAACACCAGCGGCTTCAGCGACGCTCGGGCGGTATACAGCGCAGCCGTATATCCGGCCGGGCCCGAACCGATGATGATGACGTTGCGGACGTCGCTCACGGGAGTCTTCCTTGTCTGCCGACTGCTTACCGGGATCTTCTGCCGAGGCTTTGCACCCCGTCCAACGGATCCTACGGGGCAGACATTCCCGTGCCGCCAGGGCGTGTCACCCGCGCGGGTACGTCCGCTTGATGAGTACTTTCCCGGGACCCGAACGCTCGGCGCTCACACAGGAGGGGTCGACCACATAGGCGTCCACACGCCGTGGATCACCGCCCTTGTGCGGGAGGACGACCAGATAGCCCGTGTGGCCCTCGAAGGTGGCGTCGGGGTCGAAGGCGAGCGGGACCTCCGTACGGTGGATGCCGTCACGCACACAGGAGGGGACGACCGCCGCGTCTCCGGCCCGGTCGTCGCGGAGGGTGTTGTTCTCGCCGCCGGGGCTCTGCTTGGTGTCCAGGGTCGGAGTGCCGGTCGGGCGGACGGTCCCCTCGCCGCTCTCGGTGGGCGTCGTCGTCTTCTGGCCGGAGAGCAGGTGCTGTACGCGCCGGCGCAGCTTCTGGTCGTCGCTGCTGCCGCCCGTGTCGGGGGAACCGGTGGTGTCTGGTGCGGTGTTGGGGGCCTGGCGTCGCGCGTCGTCGGCGGCGCCCGAGCTGACCTCCACGGACCGTTGATCGGTGAAGCTCTGGAGTGCGATGCCACCGAGGCCGAGCGCTACGACGGAGGCCGCTGCCGCGAGGGTGACGGTACGCCAGCGCCGGCGCCGTCCGCCGGGACGGCCCCGTCCTGGGCCGGTGGAGCCTGGGCCGGTGGAGGCCGGGGCGTGTCCGGCGGGGCGGTCCTTGGGGGTCGGCCTTGTACTGGCCGGCCTTGTTTCACGTGAAACGGCGTTCTCGGAGATGGCTGTTTCACGTGAAACAGCGGCACCCTCGCCGTCCGGCGTCGTGGCATCCAGCAGCACCTCCGCCGCGAGGGCGGCGTCGATGCGGCTGGCCACCTCCTCCGGCATACGTGCCGGGCCCGGAAGAGTGCCGAGCAGCTCGCGGATGTCTGCCAGCGAGGCGTGGACGTCGGCGCACAGCTCGCACTCGGACAGGTGGGCGCGCAGCTCTGTCTGGCGTTCGACGGGGAGGATCCCCTCGCTCAGCGCGGAGAGCTCTTCGACCTCGGGGTGCGCCTCGAGCGCCTCGGGGTGTGCCTCGTGCTCGTGCGGTCCGGAGTTGCCGTCCCGCCCCGAGGTCCCGCCGGGGAAAGGAGTGGATGTCATGCCTGCCCCCCTCCCTTCACGGCGCCGGGTCCTGTGGTGTCCTGCCTCGCGTCCCGCGGAACGTCTCTCGCAGCTGGGACGGATGTCCCCTGAGTCCGGTTCCTTCCCCCACCGCCCTCGCCCTCGTCCTTGTCGTCGGCGCTTCCGCCGGTCCGGTGCCACAAGTGCGCGACGAGAGGGAGAAGGCGGGCGCGGCCCCGCGCGCAGCGGCTCTTGACCGTGCCGACGGCCACATCGAGCACCTCGGCCGCCTCGGCGACGGGGTAGCCCTGCATGTCGACGAGGACGAGTGCCGCGCGCTGTTCCACGGGAAGCTCGGAGAGTGCCCCGATCACCTGCCGGTGCAGATCCTCGCGCTCGGCCGGGACGGCGGCGGACTCGTGCGGCTCCAGGAGCTGTTCCAGCCGCTCCGTGTCGTCGGTGAGCGTGGCACGGCGGGAGGCGGCCTTGCGGGTGCGGTCCAGGCAGGCGTTGACGGTTATGCGGTGCAGCCAGGTGGTGACGGCGGACTGGCCCCGGAAGGTGTGGGCCGCGCGGTAGGCGGAGATGAGGGCGTCCTGCACGGCGTCGGCTGCCTCCTCGCGGTCGCCGAGGGTGCGCAGCGCGACGGCCCACAGCCGGTCGCGGTGGCGGCGGACGATCTCCCCGAACGCGTCGGGGTGGCCGGCGACATGACGGGCGAGCAGCTCGCGGTCGTCGGAGCGGTGGTGCTCGGGGTCGTCGGACCGGTGGTGGGGGTCTTCGCCCGGGAGGGTGCCGTCGTCGGCGGCGCCCTCCGCGCGCGGTGGACGGCGCGTCGCGTCGTCGCTCGCCATCAGCCCCTCCCCTTGCTCCGCCGCGCCCGCGGCCGGAGCGGTGTCCGCGGTCTCAACTGAGGACCTGGACCTCCGTGACGCGCCCACGGTAGTTGCCGTCCTCGGAGAGTGGGAGCTTGGTGAGCCACAGGAGTACGAATCGCGTCTTGATGGGCTTCTTGGCCTTGAGGCGGAGGTGCTCCCCCGACCCGCTGGTGACCTTGCTGAAGCTGTTGAGCGCCGAGGGTGTGTTGGTGACGCTGCGGGGTGCCGCCAGGAAGCTCGCCGAGGTCTTGCCCATGAAGTCGACCTTGAGCTGGCTCACCTCCCGGGTCTTGCCGAGATCGAGGATGAGGCCGACGCCTGACTTGAGGTTGCCGAAGTCGGGACGGCCGATGTAGTGCTTCGTGAGCCAGTAGGTGCCGGACTTGCCGTCGACGGCGTCACCGGTCCTGTCCGGGTTCTCCGAGCCGTCGGTCTCCGGATCGAAGTCCTTCACATCGTCGATCTTGATGACCTTGCCGGCCTGGGACGTGTCGTGCCTCTGAGCCGGCTTGGCCTTGTCCTTGGTCGTCGGCTCGCCCTTCAGCAGCGCGTCGGCCACCTGCCAGCTGCCCAGCCCGAGCGCGGCGATCAGCAACGCGGAGACCCCCCACTTGAGGATCTTGCCGGTGCGGCCCGGCAGGGTGGGAGGAGCCGGAGGCTCGGCACCGGCTCCGGCGGCGGTGCCGCCGGGCACGCCGCCGTTGCCCGCCGCGCCGGGTGCCGAGAAAGCACCCTGCTGGTAGGCCGTGCGCTGGTACGGCGGAGGCGGGGTGAAGGAGGGCTCCGGCGGGCGGATGCGCGGCAGCGTGGAGACCGCCTTGGACAGCTCCTCCGGAGTGGCGCAGGGCTGCTCCTGGCGGGAGGGGGTCGCTCCGTCGTTGACGAGGGCGCGCATCGCGAGCGTGGACAGGCCGCGGTGCACTCCGGCTCTGACCTGCTCCGGTGCCACGAGCGCGCCCTTGGCGAGGGTGCCCACGCCGGGCAGACCGTGCGCGTCCTCCTCGTAGGGCCAGCGCTGGGTGAGCGAGGCGTACAGCAGCGCGCCGATGGCCTCCGTGTCGTCGCGCTGTGGGTGGTCGCTGGAGACGCCGCGCAGCGCCGCGTTCACGGCCAGGCCGCGGATGCGGTACTGCCCCATGCCGGTGCGCAGCACGCAGGCGGGGGTCAGCCGCAGATGGGCCAGCCCCTCACGGTGCGCGGCGGTGAGGGCCTGGGCGAGCTGGCTGACGAGTTGGTACGCCTCGTGCGGCTCCAGGGGCCCGGCTGCGAGCAGCTCGTTGAGGGGGGTGGCGTCGGGCAGCCACTCGTGGACGACGTAGACGAGGTCGCCCTCCTCGACGGCGTCGAGGACCTGCACGAAGCGAGGGTCGCCGAGCAGTGCGGCCGAGCGCGCGGCGGCGAGAACCTGGCGGGCGCGGGGGTGGCCGACGGGCAGGGCGTGCACGCCGACGGCGCGGCGCAGCTTCTCGTCGACCGCCCGCCAGCTGCTGAAGCCGTCGAGCCGGGTGACGCACTCCTCGAGGCGGTAGCGGCGGGCGAGCTTGTGGCCGCTGTGCAGCTCGGGGGGTTCTTCTTCGGGCGCCTCTTGTGCGGGGGACTCTTCCTCAGAAGTGGCGGTTTGCTCGGAGGCCGCCGCCTCGGCCTTCGTCCCCGCCGCGGGGGTCTTGATCCCTGTTGCGGGCTCGCTTCCGGGCGCGGCTTCCTGCGTCTTGGCCTGTGGCTTGGCCTGCTTCTGCCCGTTCTTCGCCGGCTTTTCTGTTTTTCCGGTCTTGGTGGTCTTCTCGGCCCTGTCGGTCTTCTCGGAACCGGCAGTGGCATTGACGTCGGCATCTGCCTCGGTCTTCACCGTGGCCTCTTCCTTTGCCTCGGCGTTGGGCTTTTCGGGTTGCCCCTCGTCCAGGGAGGCCGCCTCGTCGGAAGAGTCGGCCGCCTCGTCGGCAGGGCCGGTGGGGTCTGCGGCGTCGTCGATGTCGGTGGGGTCCGCCGGGGCCTCCTGCGAGGCTTCGGCGTCCCGGCTGTGCCCGTTCGTCGCGTCCGTCGCACCGTCGCTCGTGGCCCCGTCCTGCCGGGCGTTCAGCGGGTCGCCGTTCTCCCCGCCGGTCTCGGCCACGTCGACAGCGGCTGTGCTCCGTTCCGCCACCGTCGTTCCTGCCTCCCCATCCGTAGCGGCCGTTTCTGAAACGACCAAAAACAATTGTGCCTACACCTCGCCGCTATGCACGACACGCGGCGGCGAATGATGGTTGTATGCGCTGGTTCATCGTCCGAGTCTGGCGCGAACCATGCCGAGCATTGCCGTCATTTCCTCGATGCGCATCCGCTTCGCCGCCAGGACGAAAACCGCGCCCAATACGATCCCTCCCCCGACGAGTGCGGCTACGGAGCCGAAGGTGCCGCTGCCCAGGACGTGCATGATGCCGTAGGCCGCGCCGCCGGCGAGCAGGGTGGCCGGGACGCTGGCACCCGCGAGCCGGATGTACGTACGCACCACGTGGCGGCCGTCCAGATCGCCCCCCAGCCGAAGGCGCAGCCGGCGCCAGGCGATGCCGACACCGATGATGTAGGCGAGGCCGTAGGAGGCCGCCATCCCGACCACGGCCCAGCGCGCGGGCAGCAGCACGAAGCACAGCGCGGAGGCCGCGGCGTTGACGGCGGCCACGATGACGGTGTTGAAGAACGGGGTGCGGGTGTCCTCGTACGCGTAGAAGGCCCGCAGGACGACGTACTGCACGGAGAACGGGATGAGGCCGAGGCCGAAGGCCATCAGCATGTAGCCCATGGAGCGGGCGGCGTCCACGCCCGCCGAGCCGTAGATCATCGTGCACATGGGGATGCCGAGCGCGACGAAGCCGAAGGCGATCGGGACGATGGCCACGGCGGAGTTGCGCAGGCCCTGGGAGATGTCGTCGCGGACGGCTCCGGTGTCGCCGTCCGCCGCCGCGCGGGAGAGGCGGGGCAGCAGCGCGGCCATCACGGAGACGGTGATGATGGCCTGCGGCATGTTCCAGATCAGCTGCGCGTTGGAGTAGGCGATGTAGCCGGTGCCGGAGTTGCCGTCCTGGGCCGAGGAGTCGCCCGCCCAGGTGGAGAGCTGGGAGACGACCAGCACGCCCGCCTGGTTGGCGAGGACGAACAGGATCGTCCACTTGGCCAGCTTGGCGGCCTTGCCCAGGCCGTGCCCGCGCCAGTCGAAGCGGGGCCGGATACGGAAGCCCGCGGCGCGCAGATACGGGATCATCGCCAGCGCCTGCACCACCAGGCCCAGCAGCGTGCCCACGCCGAGGAGCTTGATGCCCTCGGTGGGGATGCTGGTCACCGACAGTTCCGAGGTCGAGGCCGTGCCGTAGATCCACAGGAACATGCTGATGCTGGCGATGATGACGATGTTGTTGAGGACGGGGGTCCACATCATGGCGCCGAAGCGGCCCCGCGCGTTGAGGATCTGCCCCATCACCACGTGGATCCCCATGAAGAAGATCGAGGGCAGGCAGTAGCGCACGAAGGTGATGGTGACCTCGTTGGCCGCCGGGTTGTCGGCGAGCTTGACCGACATGAGGCGGACGAGGACGGGCGCGCAGAACACGGCGGCGACCGCGAGGAGGCCGAGGATGACGGCGACGAGGGTCAGCAGCCGGTTCGCGTACGCGTCGCCGCCGTCGTCGTCCTCCTTCATGGCCCGCACGAGCTGCGGGACGAACACCGAGTTGAGGCCGCCGCCGACGGTGAGCACGTAGATCATCGTCGGGAGTGTGATGGCGAGCTGGTAGCTGTCGCCGAGCGCGGAGGCACCGAGCGCGGCGACGATCATCGCGGAGCGGATGAAGCCGGTCAGCCGGGAGACCATCGTGCCGGCGGCCATGATGGCGCTGGACTTGAGGAGGCCGCCGCCACCCCCGCCGCCCGCGGCCGGTGCGGCCTCGCCGGACCGGGGGGAGACGGTACCGAGGTTGACCGTCTGTGCTGAGGGCTCCTCGGCGGCTCCCGGCGCCCCGGGCTCGGGGGGATAGGGCTGGGGCGGCGCGGTCTGCGGGGACGCCTGGTACGGCTGCTGCGCCTGCTGGTACTGCCGGTGGTGCGGCGGCTGTTGAGGGGGCGGCCCCTGCTGGGGATGCGGGGGCTGTGCGGGCTGCTGGGGCTGGTGCGGGCCGCCGGGGGGTGGGGGCGGCTGCTGGGAGAACTGAGCAGGGCGCGGGGGCTCGGGGCTCTGCCCCTGGTGGCCCTGGTCGCGGTAGAGATGCGCGAAGGCGTCACCCTGCTGGGGCGGCGCCTGCGGCGGCCTCCCCTGCGGCTGCGGCTGCTGGGGCTGGGGGACCTGCGGGGGCTGGGGGTGCTGCGGGGGGTTCTCGGGGTGCTGCGGGGGGTTCTCGGGGTGCTGCGCGTGGGGGGGACGGGCCCCGTGAGGCTGCTGTCCGTAGGGCTGCCCCGCGGGGTCGTTCCCCTCGTCGCCGCGTGGGCCGCCGGTGAACTGGACGGTCGAGGGGTCCTCGTCGTAGGGCACGCCGTGTGCGGGGCCGCGCTCCTCGTACGGACGCTGCCCGTACGGGTCCTGCGCGTACGGGTCCTCATGAGGCCGGCCTGAGCCGTCACCGGGAGTTCGGCCCCGGTCACCGCCATACGGCGCGTTCATCGTCGCTACCTACCCCTGCCCCTGCTCGCCCGGCTGACTCAACGGTCCACTTTCTCACCCGC
Organism: Streptomyces sp. NBC_01775; assembly: GCF_035917675.1. NCBI lineage: Bacteria > Bacillati > Actinomycetota > Actinomycetes > Kitasatosporales > Streptomycetaceae > Streptomyces > Streptomyces sp. NBC_01775. The sequence continues at coordinate 4,718,892 of NZ_CP109104.1, forward strand.
GCCCGGGGGGTTGTTGTTTTGGCGGACGGTGTCGGCCCCGTCACCTGCCGCATCGGCGCCCCGGGCCTTGCCGTCCTTGGGGTCTCCGGCGTCTTCGTCCCCGGACCCCTCTTCGTCACCGGACTTGTCCTCGTCGCCGGACTTGTTTCCGGACTCGTCGCCGGACTCGTCTTGGTCACCGGATTCGTCCTCGTCGTCCGGCTCGCCCTTCTCGCCGGAGCCGTCCTCGGTGTCGCCGTCGCCGTCCCCGTCCTCGTCCGGCAGCTCCAGCGGGGCGTCCGGGTCGGGGGGCGGGCCGGTGCGCTTGCGCTGGGTGTACATCCGGATGCCCGCGAGCACCATCAGCAGCACGCCGCCCGCGATGACCAGCAGCACGGTCGAGGTGATCGACGTGACGTGGACCTGGAACTTCATCGGCTTGCCGTAGGGCTTGCCTTCCTTCGTGTACAGCTGCGCGACGACGGAGGCCCGGCCGTTGGTCTTGGCTGCGGCGTCGAACTTGAGGGACTGGCTGTGCTCGCCGTCCACCCTGACCCGCTTCACCTCGCCCACGTCCAGGCCGATACGGCTCGACCTCAGCTCCAGGTCCAGGCCGTCCACGTGCTGGAAGAGGTTGTTCTGCACGGTGACCGGGATGGTGGCCTCACGGCCCGAAAGGGTGATGTCCGACTTCTGGATGAGCCGGACGCCCCGCTTCAGGCTCAGCAGATACCGCTGCACCCCGTTCCGGTACCCGGTGGCGCCCCGGGAGTCGCCGCGCCAGGAGTTGGACACCTCACGGTCTATGGCGTTGCCGAAGGGCGGCACCACGCGGTCGGCGCGGCTGAGGATCACCTTGAAGTCGTCCAGCGTCTCCTTCGTCCTGCGCACCTGCTCGAAGGCCGAGGTCGGCAGCTCCGTCTTGCGCAGGGACGCGGGGTAGGAGGCGGGTGAGGGCATCCGGTTCTGGGCGCCGGGGTCGGGCTCGGCCTCGGCCGCGTCGGAGAGGCTGCCGGCCTGCGTCCAGCGCCCGCTCCCGGTCAGCGCCTGGATACCCTCGGCCATCGCCTGGGCCTGCGAGACGCTCGGCGTGCGCTGCGGGGCCACCACGACGCTGCGCGTGCGGTCGGGCACCTGACTGGAGAGCGCGAGGGACTGCGCCACGAACTGCTGGACGGCGCGGGAGGAGGCGTCGGACCGCGACATGTCGCCGCGGAACGCGGTGGACAGCCGCGCGTCGGCGACCAGCGCGGTGTTGCCGCTCCCGATGGGGCGGGCCGCCGTGGGGCTGTAGGACAGGCCCGAGTCGCGGACGCTGTCGCTGCGCGCGATCACGTTGTGCGCGCCCGCCGAGGTGGCGACATCCACGATGGAGGAGTCGACGGCGCCCTCGTAGGGCCAGGCGAAGTCCGTGCTCGGCTTGATGTGCAGAACGGTCCCGACGGCCCTCCTGCCCAGCGTCGTCGCGGAGCCGAGGGAGCTGAGCGCGCCGCGCACGTCCTTGCCGCGGTGGGCGAGCGAGGCGAGGTCGGGATCGGCGAAGGGGAGCGCGACGACCTCCTCGCCGCGCACGGCCTTCTGGAGGTCGTTGAGCCAGCGGCTCGCGTACTCCTGGCCCTTCCCCGCCTTCGTCTCGTCGGTGCCCGGCTTCTCGACCCGGTAGCGGCGCGTCATCATGTCGACGGTGGCGACCAGGTCGGGGTCGATGACCCAGGTGATCGGCAGGTCGTCGCCCAGCTCGACCATCTGCTGGAGGCGCCCGCCCGGACGCAGCTCCTTGATGAGGGGCTCGTCGTCGCGGAGGACGGGAGTCTGCTGCTCGTCGGACTCGGTGCGCGCCGTCAGGCGGGGCGTCGAGATCAGCGGCCACAGGTAGGTGAGCTGGCTCTTGTGCCGGGCGTCGGACCGCTGCCAGGGCAAGAAGGTGCGGCCGATACCGAGGATCTGGTCGTAGGGGCGGGCCCTGGTGTGGGCCGTGAGGGAGACCCCGAGCTGATACACCCCGTTGGGGCCGAGGTCCAGGTCGCTGACGGGGATCTTGAGCGTGAAGGAGCGGGTGACGCCGGGCGCCATGCCGGAGAGCTTCACCGAGTGCTTGCCCGCGACCTCGTTGCCGTCGGCGCCCGAGAGGTAGCCCTTGCGGCGCGACGCCTGCTCGATGGCGCTGCGGCTGTTGAGCGTGGGGCCGATACGGGGGTTGAGGCGGCCGGCGCTGAGGGTCGAGCGGCTGGTGTTGGTGACGGTTCCGGTGAGGGTGAGGGTGTCGCCCGCCTTGGGCACGGAGGGCGTGACCTCGTTCAGGGAGACCTCGGCGCTGCGGGAGCCGGTGCCGGAGCGCGCTGTGGTCTTGGAGCCCGCTTTGGCCTTTGCGTCCGCCGCGATCGTGGAGCCCGCCGCGATTTTGGAGCTTGCCGCCGCTTTGGAGCTCGCCGTCGCCTTGGAGGCCGCCTCTGCCGCCGTGGCGGGGGCGGCTGCCGCTGACGATGCGGCGATCACGGGAGACGGCGCCAGGATGCCCGCCAGCACCGGGAGAGCGACGAGCACGAGGGTGGCGGCCCGGCGGTTCCAGAGGCGGGACCGCTTTCGGGCCCGGGGTGCGGCGCCCGTCTCACCGGTGCGGTTCGTGCCCCCGGGACCAGGGGGAGCCTGACTCTCAGCCGCCTCGGCCACGCGCTCGTCCATCCCGTCGTTGGTCGTCGTCGATCGGTCGTCGTCGATCGGTGCTGCTCGTCTGGTGCTGCTCGTCCGGTTCCGGATCCCTGATGGTAACGATGCCCGCGGGGTGGAAGTGCCGCGCCTGCCACCACATGATCACTCAGCGGTGCGGACGGGCACGGGGCGCCCCCGGTACGGGCGGCAACGTAACCTTTCCTGCTGTGCCGAACGCCAACAGTGACAGCCAGGACCAGTCCACCGCCCCGACCACCGCCCCGCCGACGGGACAGTCGGCAGCCGAGCAGCTCAGCGAGGTGCAGCGCCGTGCCGTGAGCGAGTTGCTGCGGGTGTCACCGGTCGCGGACGATCTCGCCCGGCGCTTCGAGGACGCGGGGTTCCGCCTCGCTCTCGTCGGCGGCTCGGTACGGGACGCGCTGCTGGGACGACTCGGTAACGATCTCGACTTCACCACCGACGCCCGCCCCGAGGACGTGCTCGCGATCGTGCGTCCGTGGGCCGACGCGGTATGGGAGGTGGGTATCGCCTTCGGCACGGTCGGGGTGAAGAAGTCGGACTTCATCCTCGAAGTGACGACGTATCGGTCGGAGATCTACGACCGCACCTCCCGCAAGCCCGAGGTCACCTACGGCGACACCATCGAGGAGGACCTGGTCCGCCGGGACTTCACGGTGAACGCGATGGCGGTCGCGCTGCCCGAGAAGAGCTTCATCGACCCGCACGGTGGCCTGGAGGACCTCGCGGCGCGCAGGCTGCGTACCCCTGGCACCCCGCAGGACTCCTTCTCCGACGATCCGCTGCGGATGATGCGCGCCGCGCGCTTCGCGGCGCAGCTCGACTTCGAGGTGGCCCCCGAGGTCGTCGCCGCGATGAAGGAGATGGCCGACCGGATCGAGATCGTCTCCGCGGAGCGGGTGCGGGACGAGCTGAACAAGCTGCTGCTGTCCCCGTACCCCCGCAAGGGCCTGCGGCTGATGGTGGAGACCGGGCTCGCGGACAGGGTGCTGCCCGAGCTGCCGGCGCTGCGCCTGGAGCGGGACGAGCACCACCGGCACAAGGATGTCTACGAGCACTCGCTGACCGTGCTGGACCAGGCGATGGATCTGGAGGAGGACGGGCCGGACCTCACGCTGCGGCTGGCGGCGCTGCTGCACGACATCGGCAAGCCGAGGACGCGGCGCTTCGAGAAGGACGGCCGGGTCTCCTTCCACCACCACGAGGTGGTGGGCGCCAAGCTCACCAAGAAGCGTATGACCGCGCTCAAATACTCCAGCGAGATGATCAAGGACGTCTCCCGGCTGGTGGAGCTGCATCTGCGCTTCCACGGCTACGGCACGGGCGAGTGGACGGACTCGGCGGTGCGCCGCTACGTGCGCGACGCGGGCCCGCTGCTGAAGAGGCTGCACAAGCTGACGCGTTCGGACTGCACGACGCGCAACAAGCGCAAGGCCACCGCCCTCTCGCGGGCGTACGACGGGCTGGAGGAGCGCATCGCGCGGCTCCAGGAGCAGGAGGAGCTGGACTCGATCCGGCCGGACCTGGACGGCAACGAGATCATGGGGGAGCTGGGCATCGGCCCGGGGCCCGAGGTCGGGCGCGCGTACAAGCACCTGCTGGAGCTGCGGCTGGAGCACGGGCCGATGGGGCGCGACGCCGCCGTGGCCGCACTCAAGGAGTGGTGGGCGGCCCAGCAGGGCTGATGGTCCCGGCGTCGCCGGAGGCGGAGCCGGTCTTGCCGGAGTCCCCTGTTTCACGTGAAACATGGAAGACGGCGAGCGCGATCGCCGCGTACAGCACCGCCACTCCCACGACCACGGCAGTCGAGCGGCCGTCGGGCGGCAGTATCAGCGCGGTGGTACCGGCGGCGCCCACGTAGGCCACGTTGTAGAGCATGTCGTAGAGCGAGAAGACCCGGCCGCGATAGGCATCGTCGACGGAGATCTGGACGGCGGTGTCGGTGGCGATCTTGGCGGCCTGGGTGACCAGCCCGAGCACAAACGCGGCGATCAGTATCGGCACCGGCGCGAAAGGCAGCCCGAGCGCGGGCTCCAGCAGCGCGGCGCCGCCTGAGCACAGTGCTATCCAGCCGAAGATGCCGACCCGGCGCACCGCCGAGGGGGTAAGGACGGCGGCGCTGAAGAAACCGGCCCCCGAAAGCCCGAGTGCGACGCCGAGCAGCCCCAGCCCGTCCTCGGCGTCTCCCCCGTTCCAGGCGTAGCGGCACAGCATCAGCACCATGACGGTGAGTGCGCCGTAGCAGAAGCGCATCAACGTGGCGGCTGCGAGGGAGTAGGCGGCGAGGCGGCGCTCGCCGAGGTGGCGCAGGCCCGCGCGGAGGCCGCGTACGGTGCTGGCGACGGCGGCCAGGACGCGGAGCTGCCGCTCCTGCGGGCCGGGACCGAGAAGGTCTTTGTCCATCCGGAGCGAGGCGAGCGCGCCCAGCAGGTAGAGCGCCGCACCCGTGAGCAGGACGAGGGTGTCGGCCTGGCGGCCGGTCTGCGGGGCGAGGAAGCGCACGACGAAGGCGACCCCGCCGCCCAGTGTGGCGGCGAGTGTGCCGGCTGTCGGGGAGAGGGAGTTGGCGATGACGAGGCGCTCGCCGTCGACAACCCGGGGCAGCGAGGCGGACAGTCCGGCCAGGACGAAGCGGTTGACGGCGGTCACGGTGAGCGCGGAGAGGTAGACCAGCCATTCCGGTGCCGCGCCCAGGACGAGCGTGGCGGTGAGGGTCGCCAGCCCGGTGCGCAGCACGTTGCCGTAGAGGAGCACCTGCCGCCTGCGCCAGCGGTCCAGCAGGACACCGGCGAACGGCCCGAGGAGCGAATAGGGCAGTAGCAGCACCGCCATCGCCGAGGCGATGGCGGCGGCGGAGGTCTCCTTCTCCGGGGAGAAGACGACATAGGCGGCCAGCGCGACCTGGTAGACCCCGTCGGCGAGTTGGGACAGCAGTCGCACCGCCAGCAGCCGGCGGAAACCGGAAAAACGGAGCAGCGTGCGCAGATCGCGGGCGACGGACATGGAGACAGCCTCACACAGCAGAGTCCGGTGGTTTCACGTGAAACAGAGCAGCCGCCGTCCTGTGGGGTGGGGCGAGGTCATCCGGCTCAGTCCGCCAGTGTGCCCCAACGGACGGATGCCTTCTCGGGGTTGGGAGCGACCGGCTGGTGGCCGAGGGCGCGGCTGAGGGAGTGGCTGAGGGAGCCGAGGTTGAAGACGTCGGGTGCCCGGTCCAGCGGGCCGCCACCGGGGTCGTCGGAGCCGTCGTCCCGGCGCACCGGGTCGTGCTCGGGGAAGAGGGCGTCGCGCACGATCATCCCGCACAGGTAGAGCGTGCCGAGGAGATGGGCCAGGATCACCAGCTGGTAGCCCTCGGGCGGGAGGCCCTGGTGTTTGTCGCCGCTGCTGGTGTAGGCGAGGTACATCCAGATGCCGACGAAGTAGAGCACCTCGCAGGTCTGCCAGATCAGGAAGTCACGCCACTTGGGGCGGGCGAGCGCGGCGAGGGGGATCAGCCAGAGCACGTACTGCGGTGAGTACACCTTGTTGGTCAGCACGAACAGGGCGATGACCAGGAAGGACAGCTGAGCCAGCCGGGGGCGGCGGGGCGCGCACAGGGCGAGCGTGGCGATGCCCGCACAGCCGAGCGCCATCAGGATCATGGCGTAGGTGTTGGCATCTTCGAACGAATGTCCGGTGCGCTGCTGGATGATCAGCCACACCGACCCGAAGTCGACCGGGCGCTCCTGGCTGAAGGTGTAGAACTTCGCCCAGCCCGCCGGGGCCAGCACCATCACCGGGATGTTCACCACCGCCCAGGACAGCGCCGCTCCCCCGGCGGCCCGGCCGAACGGGGCCCAGCGCCCGGCTCGCCAGCACAGCACCAGCAGCGGCCCGAGCAGCAGCGCCGGGTAGAGCTTCGCCGCGGTCGCCAGGCCGATGAGGATCCCGGCCGTCAGCGGGCGCGAGCGGGACCACGACAGCATCGCCGCGGATGTCAACGCCACGGCCAGCAGGTCCCAGTTGATGGTCGCCGTCAGGGCGAGGGCCGGGGCGAGCGCCACCAGCATGCCGTCCCAGGGGCGGTTGCGGTGGGTGCGGATGACGCAGACGATCAGGACGGCCGCGCAGACCATCAGCATTCCCGTGTTGACCATCCAGTAGATCTGCTCGTCCTGCCGGATGTTGTCGCCGCCGACCGTCAGCTTGGCCGCCACCTGCATGAAGGCGCCGGTCAGCACGGGGTATTCGAGGTAGTCCATACCGCCGGAGATCCCCTGCGGAATCCGGTCGAAGTAGGGGATCAGCCCGTCGGCGAAGCCCCGCCCGTTGTAGAGGTGCGGGATGTCGGAGTAGCAGGCGTGGACGTACTGCGAGGTCTGGCCGGAGAACCAGGCGCCCTCGAAGCAGGGCATCTTCTGCACCACGCCGAGCGCGTACATCCCCAGGGCCACCACCACCATCACGCGCAAGGGGGACCACCAGCCGGCGCCTGGCACGGCGCGCCGGCCTGTTGGCCCGCCGGCCACTTCGCTCGCCGCGGCGGCCACCTTGTCCGTGTCCGTGGGGTGTACGACGGGGGGTGTGGCGGGCTGCCGCGGCGTGGGGTTCCGGTCGGTGGGGGCGCTCGTCATGGGGCACATCCTGCCGCACGCCCCTGTCACCCACAGTGGGGGCGGCAGCTTCGGCGTGCTGTCGGTGCGCGGGCGATGTGCGGGTGGTGCGCGGACGGGGGCGAATGGCCCGCACACACGGCACGGCCCCGGCTCAAGGAGTGAGCCGGGGCCGTGCGCCGCCGTATGCGGGGAGTGTGTCCGGGTGGTGGCCCGAAGGCTAATCCCTGCGGTTTGTGGTGGGGCCGCCGAAGAGGCCCCCTTGATCGTCGCCGTTGTCGCCGCCCGGATTGCCGGGAGTACCGCCGTCGGCGTCGCCCGGATCGCCGTCGGCGCCGCCGGGATCGCCCGGGTCGCCGATGCCGCCGTCGTCCTCACATCCTGGCCTCGGCGGCGTGCAGGTGTCCGTGGGCGTGGGCGAATGGGTCGGGCTCTTGGTGGGGGACTTGGTGGGCGACTTGGTCGGGGACGCGGTCGGATCGTCCGAGGGCTCGTCCGGCTGCTCGCTCGGCGTCGGCTTGGGGCTCGCGCCGTCGCCGTAGACGGTCTCGCCGATCGGTCCCGGCTTCGGGAAGCGCATCACCTTGGTGCCCTTGAGCGCGCCCTTCATGTACTCCGTCCAGATATCGGCGGGGAAGGACGCACCGTGGATGGACTCCTCGCCGCCCACGCCGTACATCTTGAGGAACTTCTGCGACTTGGCCTGGTCGTTGACCCGCCACATGCCGATCGACGTGGAGAGCTGCGGGGTGTATCCGGTGAACCAGGCGGACTTGTTGTCGTCCGTGGTACCCGTCTTGCCCGCCACCGGGCGCCCCAGGGCCTTGGCTTTGGAGCCGGTGCCCTTCTGGACCACGGTCTCCAGCATGTTGGTGACGTTGTCGGCGACGGCGCGGTCGAAGGTCAGCTCGCTCTTCGTGTGATGGGTGAAGATCTCCTGGCCCTTCCGCTCGACCTTGCTGACCGAGTACGGCTCCGAGCGCTTGCCGCTCTTGGCGAACGTGCCGTAGGCGCCGGCCATCCGGATGGCACTGGGCGCCGAGGTCCCCAGCGAGAAGGTCGGGGTGGTGCGGGCCAGCCCGTCCTTGCTCAGGCCCGCGTCCAGCGCCGCCTTCTTGACCGTCTCGGTGCCCACGTCCATACCGAGCTGGATGAAGGGGGTGTTCACCGATTCCTGCATCGCGTACCGCAGGTTGACCCTGCCGTAGTCCTTGTTGCCGTCGTTTCTCTGGTGCCACTCCTTTCCGTCCCTGTCGGTCCAGATCTTGCCGTCGTAGTCGCGCAGTTTGACCTTGTTGTTGCCGTTGTAGACGCTCTTCGGCGACACCTTGGTGCGCTGTTCGTCGGTCTGCGTCTTCCCCAGGCGGGGGTCGAGCATCCCGTTCCGCATCGCCGCCGCCATCACGAACGGCTTGAAGGTGGAGCCCACCTGAACACCGGTGTAGTCGGCGTTGTTGGTGAAGTGCTTGGTCGCGTCCTCGCCGCCGTAGGTGGCCACGATCGCGCCGTCACTAGGCCTGACCGAGGCACCGCCGAACTGGACGTACTTGTCGACCTTGCGCTTCTTTTGGTCGAGGTTCGCCTTCTTCACCTTCTCGACCGAGCGCTGTAGCTGGGACGTCTTCTTCTGGTCGAAGGTGGTGTGGATCCGGTAGCCGCCGGTCTCCAGCATGCGCTTGGTGATCTTGCCCTTGCTCTGGGCGACGGCGTTCCTGTTCGCCAGCTCCACCAGGTAGCCGGTCTGGCCCTTCAGCTCCGTCGCCTTCTTCGGCGGCTTGGGCATGGGGAAGCCCTTGGCCTTGATCTTGTCGCGGTCCGACTTGGACAGCTTGCCTATGGCGACCTCGCGATCCAGCGTCCAGGACCAACGGGCCTCCGCCCGCTTGAGGTTCTTGTCCTTGGTCGCCGCCGAGCCGATGCCGCCCGCCGGGTCGTAGAGGTTCGGGCCGTTGAGCGTCGCGGACAGGAAGGCGGCCCGGCTGGGGCTGAGCTTGGAGGAGTCCACGCGGTAGTACGCCTGCGCCGCCGCCTGGATGCCGTACGCGCCGCGCCCGTAGTAGCCGGTGTTGAGATAGCCGGCCAGGATGTCGTCCTTGTCCTCCTTGGCGCCGACCTTTATGGAGATCAGCAGTTCCTTGGCCTTGCGGGTGAGGGTCTGCGACTGGTCCAGGAAGGTGTTCTTCACGTACTGCTGGGTGATCGTCGACCCCGACTGGGTCTCCCCGCCCAGCGCCATCTTGCCGACGGCGCGGATGATGCCCATCGGGTCGACGCCGTTGTCCTGGTAGAAGGTCTCGTTCTCGGCCGCGATCACGGCCCACTTCATGCCCCGCGGGATCTGGTCGATGCCGACGACCTGCCGGTTGTGATCGCCCTGACCGGCCACGACCATCTGCTTGCCGTTGGCCCAGTAGTAGACGTTCTTCTCCTGCTTGGCCGCGGCACTGGCCTCGGGCACCTGCACCATCCACAGCGCGATACCCGCGAGCCCCACCAGCAGTGCGAAGAAGCCGAAGCCGGTGGCGAGGATCAGCTTCCAGGACGGCAGCCAGCGCCGCACCCCGTACTTGTTGGCGCGGGGATAGTCGATGAACCGCTTGCGCTCCGGTCCGCCCCGGCCGCGTCCGCGCGGACCGCCGGCGCGGCGTCCGCCCTCCGCGCCCGCCGGGGCCGAAGCGGAGGCCGCGCGGCGCCTGCCGCCACCCCCGCCCCCGGTGCTCTGCTGGGCCGCTCTTCTGGACTCCGCACGGCCGCCGTGGGAATCGGGGCCGGGGCCGGGACCGGTGCTGCGCGGCGGTGCTGCGCGGCGTCCGGAAGACGGCGGCGGCTGCGCCGCACGTCGGCCGCGCCCCTGCGGCGGCTTTCGACGGTTTCCGCTCATTGGAACAGCTACTCCTCGGGCAGGCGGCCCTTGCGCCTGAAGGTGGCAGTTGACGTCTGGTCCCCCCGAGTGCAAGCGGACCGTTTCACAGGAACCGCACGCACTGCACCCAGGTCGAGGACGCTCACTTGCGCCGCTCGGTTCCCGGTGGTGTCTGCACAGCCGACAGACTACGCAGCTTCAAAACCTTCCTTACCGCCTAATCGCCTCATTCGACGCAAAGCTTCTGCTGTGAATCAGTGATGTGAGTCCCTTCACCGACCCCCCTCTTGTCGCTCCTCAGGGGGCGCTCTATCGTCGGGATGTATCGAGCCGATACATCAGAGCGAGATAAAGGCGTATCGGATGCGTCGGCGCAGTGGCAGCACGAGGAGGTGAGGCGGACGGTGAGCAGACGTTCGGGCATTCTTGAGTTCGCCGTCCTCGGCCTGCTCCGCGAATCACCGATGCACGGGTACGAGCTGCGCAAGCGGCTCAACACCTCGCTCGGCGTCTTCCGCGCCTTCAGCTACGGCTCGCTCTACCCCTGCCTCAAGTCGCTTGTGCACAGCGGCTATCTGGTGGAGGAAACGGCCGGTCAGCCCCAGGCGCAGCCCGCGCTCACACAGGCGGCGCCGCTCGCCGGGCGCCGGGCGAAGATCGTTTACCGGCTGACGGCCGAAGGCAAGGAGCACTTCGAGGAACTGCTGTCCCAAACGGGCCCCGACGCCTGGGAGGACGAGCACTTCGGAGTCCGCTTCGCCTTCTTCGGCCAGACCTCGCGCGACGTCCGTATGCGCGTGCTCGAAGGCCGCCGCAGCCGGCTGGAGGAGAGGCTCGCGAAGATGCGCGCCTCTCTCGCCCGTACGCGCGAGCGCCTCGACGACTACACCCTCGAACTCCAGCGGCACGGCATGGAATCCGTGGAGCGCGAGGTCCGCTGGCTCAACGAACTCATCGAGAGCGAGCGGTCGGGGCGCGGTCAGCGCGACTCCAGTCAGAACGAGTCCTCGGATCCCGCGCCGGGTCCGTCCGATAACACCGACACATGAGGTTTCCGCTCGTGCGGGCCTCAGCGAGAACACACAGGGAGCAACCGGAATGGGTTCGGTTCGCGTAGCCATCGCCGGCGTGGGAAATTGCGCCGCATCGCTGGTCCAGGGCGTCGAGTTCTACAAGGACGCCGACCCGGACAGCAAGGTCCCGGGGCTGATGCATGTCCAGTTCGGCGACTACCACGTGCGCGACATCGAGTTCGTCGCCGCCTTCGACGTCGACGGCAAGAAGGTCGGCCTCGACCTCGCTGACGCCATCGGTGCCAGTGAGAACAACACCATCAAGATCTGCGACGTGCCGCCCGCCGGCGTCCCGGTCCAGCGCGGCCACACCTACGACGGCCTGGGCAAGTACTACCGCGAGACCATCGAGGAGTCCGACGCCACCCCCGTGGACGTCGTCCAGGCCCTCAAGGACTCCCAGGCCGACGTGTTCATCTGCTACCTGCCGGTGGGCTCCCAGACGGCCGTCGAGTTCTACGCGCAGTGCGCGCTGGACGCCGGTGTGGCCTTCGTCAACGCGCTGCCGGTCTTCATCGCGGGCACCAAGGAGTGGGCGGACAAGTTCACCGCCGCCGGGGTGCCGATCGTCGGTGACGACATCAAGTCCCAGGTGGGCGCGACCATCACGCACCGCGTGCTGGCCAAGCTCTTCGAGGACCGCGGCGTGGTCCTGGACCGCACGATGCAGCTGAACGTCGGCGGCAACATGGACTTCAAGAACATGCTGGAGCGCGAGCGGCTGGAGTCGAAGAAGATCTCCAAGACGCAGGCCGTCACCTCCCAGATCCCCGACCGCGACCTGGGCGCCGACAACGTCCACATCGGCCCCTCCGACTACGTCGCGTGGCTCGATGACCGCAAGTGGGCCTACGTCCGCCTGGAGGGGCGCGCGTTCGGCGATGTGCCGCTGAACCTGGAGTACAAGCTGGAGGTGTGGGACTCGCCGAACTCGGCGGGCGTCATCATCGACGCGCTGCGCGCGGCGAAGATCGCGAAGGACCGGGGCGTCGGCGGCCCGATCCTCTCCGCCTCCTCGTACTTCATGAAGTCGCCGCCGGTGCAGTACTTCGACGATGTCGCGCGGCAGAACGTGCAGGCCTTCATCGAGGGCAAGGACAGCATCGACGGCAAGGACAGCTGACCGCTCGGGTCGCCCGCCGGGCGAACGGAAGGGGCCCGGGAGACGCCGACGCGTCTCCCGGGCCCCTCGTTCGCGCTGTGCGGCGCTGTGCCGCCGCTGGGGGCGCGCGCGGCTACCGGTCGACCGTCCGGTCCACCATCGTCGTGGTGTGGCGCAGGATCGCCGTCAGCTCCTCGCCCACGTGCGGCTCCGGAGCGTCGGCCGGGACGAACAGGATCGAGACCTGCATGTGCGGGGGCTCGGCGAACCAGCGCTGCTTGCCCGCCCACACGAACGGCGACAGGTTGCGGTTGACCGTGGCCAGGCCAGCGCGGGCCACGCCCTTGGCGCGGGAGGTCATGCCGTGCAGCGCCTTGGGGGACTCCAGGCCCACGCCGTGCGAGGTGCCGCCCGCGACCACCACGAGCCAGCCGTCGCCGGCCGCCTTGGCCTGCCGGTAGCCGAAGCGCTCGCCCTTGGCGATCCGGGTGACGTCCAAGATCGCGCCCCGGTACTCGGTCGCGTCGTGGTCGCCCAGCCACAGCCGGGTGCCGATCCGGGCCCGGAAGCGGGTCTGCGGGAACTGCTGCTGGAGCACGGCGAATTCGTTCGGCTGAAGGTGGCTGACGAACATCGTCTCCAGCGGCAGGCGGGCGGCCCGCAGCCTGTCCATCCAGCTGATGACCTCCTCGACGGCGTCCGAGCCGTCGGCGCGGTCCAGGGGCAGATGGATCGCGAAGCCCTCCAGGCGCACCTCGTCGATCGCCGCGTGCAGCCGGGGCAGGTCCTCCTCGGTGATGCCGTGCCGCTTCATGGTGCTCATGACCTCGATGACGACCCGGGCCCCGCGCATGAGGCCCACGCCCTCCACCGAGGAGACCGAGCGGATGGCGCGGTCGGGCAGCGGCACCGGCTCCTCGTCCTTGCGGAACGGGGTCAGCACCAGCAGGTCGCCGCCGAACATGTCCTTGGTGCGGGCGGCCTCGTAGGTCGTGCCGACGGCCAGGACGTCGGCGCCGAACTTCGTCGCCTCGTCGGCCAGACGCTCGTGGCCGAAGCCGTAGCCGTTGCCCTTGCAGACCGGAACGATCCCCGGGAATTGCTGAACCACCGACTGCTGGTGCGCCCGCCAGCGATCGCTGTCGACGTAGAGGGAGAGCGCCATGTCCGGTACGGCACCTTTCTGGGTCGGGTGAGGTGGAAGGGGCGGAAAACCCCTCGCTCAGCGCCGCGACATGTAGATGTCGAGCGCCTTGTGCAGCAGCTTATTCAGCGGGAAGTCCCACTCGCCGAGGTACTCCGCCGCCTGCCCGCCGGTGCCCACCTTGAACTGGATCAGGCCGAACAGGTGGTCGGTCTCGTCGAGGGAGTCGCTGATGCCCCGCAGGTCGTACACGCTCGCGCCCCGCGCGTAGGCGTCCTGGAGCATCCGCCACTGCATCGCGTTGGAGGGACGTACCTCGCGCTTGTGGTTGGCGGAGGCGCCGTACGAGTACCAGACGTGCCCGCCGACGACGAGCATGGTGGCGGCCGAGATGCGCTCGCCCTCGTGCTCGGCGAAGTAGAGCCGCATGCGGTTGGGGTCCTCGGCGTTCAGGACCTTCCACATCCGCTGGAAGTAGCCCTTGGGGCGGGGACGGAACTTGTCGCGCTCGGCGGTGATCTCGTACAGCCGCTGCCACTCGTCCAAGTCGTAGTCGTTGGCCAGGTTGCCCTGGACCACCTGGACACCGGCCTTGTCGGCCTTCTTGATGTTGCGGCGCCACAGCTGGTTGAAGCCCTTGTGGACGTCCTCCAGGGAGCGGCCCTCCAGCGGCACCTGGTAGACGTAGCGCGGCTGGACGTCACCGAAGCCGGCGCCGCCGTCCTCGCCCTGCTGCCAGCCCATGCGGCGCAGCCGGTCGGCGACCTCGAAGGCGCGGGGCTCGATGTAGGTGGCCTCGACGTCCCGCAGCCGCTTGACGTCCTGGTCCTGGATGCCCTTCTTGATCGCGGGGGCGTCCCAGCGTCTGATCACCACGGGCGGGCCCATCTTCACCGAGAACGCGCCCTGCTGCTTGAGGTGCGCCAGCATCGGGCGCAGCCACTCGTCCAGGTTGGGCGCGTACCAGTTGATCAGCGGGCCCTCGGGGAGGTACGCCAGGTAGCGCTTGAGCTTGGGCAGCTGGCGGTAGAGCACCAATCCGGTGCCCACCAGCTCGCCGGTGCGGTCGTCGAACCAGCCGAGGTTCTCCGAGCGCCATTCGTTCTTGACGTCCGCCCATGCGGGAACCTGGCAGTGGCTTGCCGAAGGCAGGCTCTGGACATATGCCAGATGTTGCTCTCGGCTGATGGCCCTCAGGGTCAGACTCATGGCGGGACGCTCCTCCGGCGAACTGAGTGATGCTCGCCGGAAGCCTACTGTGCCCCTGGGCGCCCTGTTCGGCTCAGGGCACGGGTCCCGCGGGCCCCGGAGGGCCCGCGGGCTCAGGGCAGCAGGCCGCCGTGCGCCATACCCAGGTAGAACCCGACCGCGGCGGCGCCGAGACCGATGATCGTGACGAACCGCTCACCCGTCGTGGCGGAGATGAACTGGCCCCACAGCCCGGTGAGGATTCCCGCGAGCCCCGCCCAGCAGCTGAGCGGATGCATCCCGGTCCAGAAAGCCGAGACGGCTGCCACGAGGCCCAGCAGCATGGTCACGGCGGCGAAGGAGTTCTCGACGGGATGCGGCTTGCCGTCGGTGTTCAGGAAGGAGAGAGGACGTCGGCCTACTGCCTGTGCCATGAGGCACCTCCTGACAGAGTGCGGCGCGGTATGTCACGCCTTTCACACCCGAGGTGTCCAGATTGCTCCGGGATACCCCTGGATTTCAACCGGAAGGCCCCGGCCGGGTACTCTGGTCGGTCTGCGCTCCGGCTGTGTCTCGAAGTATTCGCACGCGGAGCGCGGAAACGCATCACGACCCTCCTGCCACGGAACGACCGTGGCCGCTGAGTCCAGAGGAGGTGGGTTCCACATGCGTCACTACGAGGTAATGGTGATCCTCGACCCCGATCTGGAGGAGCGCGCTGTCTCCCCCCTGATCGAGTCCTTCCTTTCTGTCGTCCGCGAGGGCGACGGCAAGGTCGAGAAGGTCGACACCTGGGGCCGTCGTCGTCTCTCCTACGAGATCAACAAGAAGCCCGAGGGCATCTACTCGGTCATCGACCTCCAGGCCGAGCCTGCTGTGGTCAAGGAACTCGACCGCCAGATGAACCTGAACGAGTCCGTCCTGCGGACCAAGGTCCTTCGTCCCTCGATGCACTGAGGCCCGTCCTCGAAGCGTCCTGGGAACCGAGTAGCAACCAAGCACCACAGCAGCCAGCAGCACCCCGCCGAGAGGTTCACCCATGGCAGGCGAGACCGTCATCACGGTCGTCGGCAATCTCGTCGACGACCCCGAGCTGCGCTTCACCCCTTCCGGTGCGGCGGTCGCGAAGTTCCGCGTCGCGTCCACTCCGCGCACCTTCGACCGGCAGACCAACGAGTGGAAGGACGGCGAGAGCCTGTTCCTGACCTGCTCGGTCTGGCGGCAGGCGGCGGAGAACGTCGCCGAGTCCCTCACCAAGGGCACGCGCGTCATCGTGCAGGGCCGCCTCAAGCAGCGCTCGTACGAGGACCGCGAGGGCATCAAGCGCACGGTCTACGAGCTGGACGTCGATGAGGTCGGCGCCAGCCTCCGCAACGCCACGGCCAAGGTCACCAAGACAAGCGGTGGCGGCCGGGGCGGTCAGGGCGGCGGCTTCGGCGGCGGCGGTGGCGGCGGCCAGGGTGGCAGCTGGGGCGGTGGCTCCGGCGGCCAGCAGGGCGGCGGCGCACCGGCCGGCGACCCGTGGGCCACAGGCGCTCCGGCCGGAGGCGGCCAGGGCGGCGGTGGCGGCGGCTGGGGCGGCGGCCCCGGCGGCGGTGGTGGCGGCGGCTACTCGGACGAGCCCCCCTTCTGATCCGTATCCCCCCGATCGGGCCGCTCCATGGGCCCGGCCGGGGGTCCGGGGGTCATCCCCCGGGAGTAACCAGCCTGGAGAGAGACAATGGCGAAGCCGCCTGCTCGCAAGCCTAAGAAGAAGGTTTGCGTGTTTTGCAAGGAGAAGATCTCCTACGTCGACTACAAGGACACGAACCTGCTGCGGAAGTTCATTTCCGACCGCGGCAAGATCCGTGCCCGCCGGGTCACCGGCAACTGCACCCAGCACCAGCGTGACGTCGCCACGGCTGTCAAGAACAGCCGTGAGATGGCGCTGCTGCCCTACACCTCCACCGCGCGATAAGGGAAGGGTGACCGAATCATGAAGATCATCCTGACCAACGAGGTCTCCGGCCTCGGTGCCGCAGGCGACGTCGTCGAGGTGAAGGACGGCTACGCCCGCAACTACCTGGTCCCGCGCGGTTTCGCGATCCGCTGGACCAAGGGTGGCGAAAAGGACGTCGAGCAGATCCGCCGCGCTCGCAAGATCCGCGAGATCGCGACGATCGAGCAGGCCAACGAGATCAAGGGCCGGCTTGAGGGCCTCCGCGTCAACCTGACGGTGCGCGCGGGCGATCAGGGCCGGCTCTTCGGCTCCGTGACCCCGGCGGACATCGCCGACGCCGTCAAGGCGTCCGGCGGTCCCGACGTGGACAAGCGCCGTATCGAGCTGGGCTCGCCCATCAAGTCGCTGGGCTCGCACAAGGTGTCGGTGCGGCTGCACCCCGAGGTCGCCGCTTCGGTGGACGTCGAGGTCGCCGCCGGCTGAGCTGCGCTCGGCTTGCCCGACTCACAATTGAGGGCCGTACCCCTTTGGGGTGCGGCCCTCGTGTTGTGTGCTGGGGTCTGTGACCCCGTGGACCTCACTGCATCGCGCCTGGGGTCCGGGGCGCGGAGCCCCCAGAAGAATCGGGAAGGGCCGGGGCCGGGGCTCTCACGTCCGTACCGCACCCGTGACAACCCAGCGTCCCGAGCGCGCGCGCAGCCACAGCGTGACCAGGCGGGTGGACATCATCAGCCCCGCCACCGTCCACCACAGCGTGGTGAGGCCCCCGCCGAGGGCCGGTACCAGCAGGGCGACGGGGGCGAAGACCGCGAGGGTGGCGAGCATGGCGGTGGCCAGGTACGGGCCGTCGCCGGCGCCCATCAGGACGCCGTCGAGCACGAAGACGACGCCCGCTATCGGCTGGGTCACGGCCACCACCAGCAGGACGGGTGTGAGCTGGTCGATCACGGACTGGTCCGAGGTGAACAGGGGCATGAACAGCGGGCGCACGAGGGCGACCAGCACACCCAGCACGACCCCCGAGGCCACCCCCCACCGGACCATCCGGCGGCACACGGCCCGGGCCTCCTTCTCGTCGCCGGCCCCCAGGTGGCGGCCGATGATGGCCTGGCCCGCTATGGCTATGGAGTCCAGCGCGAAGGCCAGCAGCGACCAGAGGGTGAGGGTTATCTGGTGGGCCGCGATGTCCGCGTCGCCGAGCCGGGCGGCGACCGCCGTGGCGATCATGAGGACGGCCCGCAGCGAGAGCGTACGTATCAGCAGCGGCACCCCGGCCCGGCCGCTGGCGCGGATCCCCGCCAGGTCGGGCCGTAGCGAGGCGCCGTGCCGCCGGGCGCCGCGTACGACGACGGTCAGGTAGACGGCGGCCATGGCCCACTGGGCGAGGACGGTGCCCCAGGCGGAGCCGGCGATGCCCAGGCCGAAGCCGTAGACGAGCAGCACGTTGAGCCCGGCGTTCGCGGTGAAGCCGCCGACGGCGACGTAGAGCGGGGTCCTGGTGTCCTGGAGGCCGCGCAGTACGCCCGTCGCGGCGAGGACGACGAGCATGGCGGGGATGCCCAGGGTGCTGATCCGCAGATAGGTCACCCCGTAGGGCGCCGCGGTGGCCGAGGCACCGAAGGCGTCCAGGAGCGCGGGCGCTGTGGGCAGGACGGCGGCGATGACGAGCGCGCCGAGCAGGAGAGCGAGCCAGATGCCGTCCATGCCTTGGCGGAGCGCGGCGGGCAGGTCGTCGGCGCCGAGCCGCCGGGCGACGGCGGAGGTGGTGGCGTAGGCGAGGAAGACGAAGATGTTGACGCAGGTCTGGAGGAGCGGGGCGGCGACGCCGAGCCCCGCGAGCTGCGGGGTGCCGAGGTGGCCGACGATGGCGCTGTCGACCATCACGAAGAGGGGCTCCGCCACGAGTGCGCCGAAGGCCGGCAGAGCGAGCGCGATGATCTCACGGTCGTGTCGGCGCACCTTGGTACGCGAGGTCATGGGGGCGGGGCTCATAGGTTCGATCCAAACATCCACAAGTAATAAGCGCAAGCCCGCTCCGCCTCTTACTTGTCGGTGTACGGGGAAGGGGGGAACACCGTGCGTGACCCTCCTGGGGACAGAGCGCGGAAGTTTTTTCCCCGCACAGCCGGTGGACGACGAAAGGGCAGGTCACACGGGGTATATGTGGGGGCCACCTGAGTAATCCACAGCGCTGTCCCCCGACTCGTGCACAGCTTTCGGCGGCTTCTCCACAGGTTGGCAGCGACTGTCCACATCCCCCTGTGGATTACGTGATTGGCTGAACCATGGGAGCGCCCTACCGTGGACCAGCGCAGGCCTCCCGTTCCCCGTTTCTTCACCGTCGCACCGACGCGCCGTAACCGGAGCCGGGCGAATCAATTGTCAGAGCAGTGCCGTAAGACTGTGCCGTAGGACGGGAGGAGGTGACGGGGGTGACTCAGCAGCCCGAACATGTCGAGGATCCCTGGGTCGCTGACCTCTCCTTCGAGGAGAGCTTTCCCGTCGCACACCAACGGGGCCCCGGGTCCGGGCAGAACGGCCCGAACGGCTCGAACGGGCAGCGGCGCTCCGGCGGTTCCGGGGGCGGCGGCCGGGGCGGGTTCGCGGAGCAGCACGAGCGCGGCTCCGAAGGCCCCGCCGGAGGGTTCGAGCGGGTGCCTCCGCAGGACCTGGAGGCGGAGAAGTCCGTCCTCGGCGGCATGCTGCTGTCCAAGGACGCCATCGCCGACGTCGTCGAGGTCCTCAAGGGCAACGACTTCTACCGCCCCGCGCACGAGACCGTCTACCAGGCGATCCTCGACCTGTACGCCAAGGGCGAGCCCGCCGACCCCATCACCGTCACCGCCGAGCTGACCCGCCGCGGCGAGGTCGCCCGCGTCGGCGGCCCCGGCTACGTCCAGTCGCTGGTCCAGGCCGTCCCCACCGCGGCCAACGCGGAGTACTACGCGGAGATCGTCCACGAGCGCGCCATCCTGCGCCGCCTGGTCGAGGCGGGCACCCGCATCACACAGATGGGTTACGCCGCAGACGGCGACGTCGACGACATCGTCAACAGCGCCCAGTCCGAGATCTACGCCGTCACCGAGCAGCGCACCTCCGAGGACTACCTCCCGCTCGGCGACATCATGGAAGGCGCCCTCGACGAGATCGAGGCCATCGGCTCCCGCAGCGGCCAGATGACCGGCGTCCCCACTGGCTTCACCGACCTCGACTCCCTCACCAACGGCCTCCACCCGGGCCAGATGATCGTCATCGCGGCGCGGCCTGCCATGGGAAAGTCGACACTGGCCTTGGACTTCGCCCGCGCCTGCTCCATCAAGCACGCGATGCCGAGTGTGATCTTCTCGCTGGAGATGGGGCGCAACGAGATCGCGATGAGGCTGCTGTCCGCCGAGGCGCGGGTGGCGCTGCACCACATGCGGTCCGGGTCCATGACGGACGAGGACTGGACGAGGCTGGCCCGGCAGATGCCGGGGGTCACCGAGGCGCCGCTCTACATCGACGACTCGCCGAACCTGTCGATGATGGAGATCCGCGCCAAGTGCCGCCGCCTCAAGCAGCGCAACGACCTCCAGCTGATCGTCATCGACTACCTCCAGCTCATGCAGACCGGCGGCTCCCGGCGGCCCGAGAGCCGGCAGCAGGAGGTCTCGGAGATGTCCCGTAACCTCAAGCTCCTCGCGAAGGAGCTGGAGGTCCCGGTCATCGCGCTCTCCCAGCTCAACCGTGGTCCCGAGCAGCGCACCGACAAGAAGCCCATGGTCTCCGACCTGCGCGAATCCGGTTCGATCGAGCAGGACGCGGACATGGTGATCCTGCTGCACCGCGAGGACGCGTACGAGAAGGAATCACCGCGCGCCGGTGAGGCGGACCTGATCGTGGCCAAGCACCGTAACGGACCGACGGCGACGATCACGGTCGCCTTCCAGGGCCACTACTCGCGCTTCGTGGACATGGCGCAGACGTAGGCGCCGTTGTAGGTTCTCAGATTTCGTGTCGGATTCTCAGGACCTCGAACACGTCGCACAGGAACTCAACGGCCGCCCACGCAAGACGCTCGGCTGGAAGACACCAGCCGAGCGTCTTGCGTGATCTACTCACCACCTGGACCAGGCGGTGTTGCGGCGGCCACCGGAATCCAGGCTTCACCGGGGCCGGAGGGGCCGCCTTCGTGCTGTGCGGGGGCGGTGGAGGAGCCGCCGTTCGACGTTCACGCCGCGGAACGTCCACTGCTTCAGGGCCGAAGAGATCCCGGCCGGTCTGTGCCGAGGAGTTCTCAGCATCCCATCGTGGAGAACCCGTTCTTCGTGGAAGCCTGAGCAGCCGTGCTGTTCGGAGTGGGCGGCCCGCACGGCTGGTCCTCGTCGATGTGGAGTGTCCAGCTACCGTCGCCGTTTTCCACGCAGTGGAACTTCTTGATGAACTCCGCGCCCTTGCCTGTCGATTGGCAGGCCGACCAGCTCCCATACTTGCCGTAGTCGTACCCGGCCTGGGCGGTCGGGGCGGCCTGGGCGGCCTGGGTGGCGACGCCTGAGAAGGCCAGGAGGCTTACGGCGGCGACTGCTGCGCGCTGGAACTTGCGCATGTATTCCCCTCTTCACGTGCATAGGTGCGGTGCGCGTGCACGCCTGGACGGCATGCGGGCCCGGTTGTCACCGAGCGCGGGTGGACCGGCCGGCTCAGCGGTCGGCCGGAGTCGTGTCCGGCCGCGGCGAAGCACCGCGTCGCACTTCAAGATCTTTTTCGGTCACCTGAACCCCACCACACGTTCGGATGACGCTTCAAGGGCTCAAGATCCTCCGTTACGGGACTATCACACGCTGGCCGGAGTCCTCGCTTTGCCCGGCCCCTCCGACTGGCACGGCCCCGACCCCCTACTGAGGAACTGACACGTCCCTGGGACAACAACTCAGCGACACGACCTGAGACCACGAGAAGAACCGCGGCCTCGCACGACATCTCCGGCGGCACCAACGTGCGATCGGGGCCCCGTTGAGGCCCGGCGCGGTGCCGGTGACGTGGGGGAGCGCGGTGTCCAGGCTCTCGACGTGCGTGCCGTGGCCGTCGGCCCACCGTCCGGCCATCGCCGTCACCGCCGGCACCGAGCAACACGAAGGCGGCCCCTCCGGCCCCGCGCAGGGGACAGAGGAGCCGCCTTCGTCCGTCACGTCGACGGAACGTCCGGTGCGGGTGCGGCGTCCGGTTCTCCGATGCGCGCGCGGCCTAGGAGACCGTGGCCTTGGGGGAGAGGGCCGGAGGTGACCCGCCTCGTGACTCAGTCCCGGTAGAAGACCAGCATGGTGCCCGGGCTCTGGGGATCGCGTTCGCAGTGGACGATCGTGACGTGGTGGCCCGCTCCCTCGTCCATCTCCCGTTGGGTCTCCTTGGTGAAGCAGTCCGTCGCGGCGTCGCCCTGCATTTCAGCAAAAGGGAGGTCGGCGGCCTGGGCGGCTCCGGCGGCCAGGCCGGAGAAGGCCAGGATGCTGGCGACGGCGACTGCTGTGCGCTGGAACTTGCGCATGTTTTCTCTCCTCTACGTGCGTACGTGCAATGGTGCGTGCGCGCCTCTGCGGCGCACGGGCCCGCTACTCGCGGCGGGCGGCTGGTCGGGCCGGCCCCGCGGTCGGCCGGAGTCGCGTCCGGCCGTGGCGAAGCGTCGCGCTGCGCTTCGAGTTCCTCTCGGGCACTGAGCAGTCGATCACACGAACGGGGGAACTCCAAGTGCTCGCGGTCCCTGCTACACGGCTACAACAGACCATCCGGAGTCGATTCCCGGCGTGCCGGCGTGCCGGCGTGAGGCCGAAGCGGAACCCTCCCGGCTGCTCCGGGAGTTCAGAGGTCGGTCTCCGCCCACACCGTCTGGCCCGAAGGCGGCCCCTGCTGACGGCCCGTCCCTACGCCTCGCCGTGCCGGCAGGGAATGTGACCGCCATCACAGACGCTGTTGGTCGAGAACATCGCGCCGGCTCCGTCCCAGGGGCAGGAGCGGCCACGACGGGCCGCGTGACACGGGAGACATGATGATTCACCGGATGGATCACGTCGGCGTTGTGGTCGAGGATCTCGCGGCTGCTGTCGCGTTCTTCGTCGAACTCGGCCTGGAGCTGGAGGGCGAGGCAGCGGTCGAGGGGGAATGGGCGGACCAGCTCATCGGGCTGGACGGCGTCCGAGCGGACCTCGCCGTCGTGCGGACCCCGGACGGCCACGGCCGGGTCGAGCTGTCGACGTTCCACACGCCGGTGGCCACCAGCACCGCGCCGAGGGCGCCGATGAACACCCCGGGCATCCCTCGCCTCACGTTCGTCGTCGACGCCGTCGACGACGTCCTCGGCCGTCTGCGCGCCCATGGCGCCGAACTCGTGGGTGAGGTGGCGCAGTACGGGGACATCTGCCGGTACTGCTATGTCCGCGGCCCCGCCGGCGTCGTGATCGGGCTGGTCGAGGAGCTCAAGAACTGAAGCAGATCGCCAGTCAGCACGTTCCGTACCAGATTTCCGTTCCGGACTTCCGTACCAGATTTCCGTTCCAGATTTCCGTTCCAGAAAGGACCGTCCGTCATGGCTGTCGCCGATGACCTCGACCGCGCCACCGACTCGCAGTGGGACTGGGTCGCTGAGCAGACTCGTACGTATCTGGCCTCGGGTGGCACCGAGGGGCACGAGTCGAACGGCGTCCACACGCTCGTGCTCGCCACGACCGGACGCAGGAGCGGCATTCCGCGCCGCACATGCCTGATCTACGGCACCGCGGGCGAGGACTTCGTCGTCGTCGCCTCCAAAGGTGGCGCCGACGAGGATCCGGCGTGGTTCAAGAACCTCCAGGCGGACCCGAGCGTCGGGGTGCAGGTCGGCGGCCGTCGGTTCACCGCTCGCGCCCGGGTCGCGTCCCCGGCCGAACGTGAGCCCCTCTGGCTCCAGATGGCGCGCATCTTCCCGCTGTACGACGAGTACGCACAGAAGACCGACCGCGAAATCCCGATCGTCCTGCTCACCCCGCAGGACTGAGCAGGACAACTGCCCCGGCGGACCGGTATCCCAGGTGCCGCTGAAGAAATGCCACGCAGTTCAGCGTGCTCATTCTCCTGGGCGATGGCGGGCGCGAGTGCGGGTGTACCAGGCGAGGCGCAGTTCGTGATGGAGGCGGGCGAGTTCGCGGGGGGCGTTCGCGGGGGCCTGGTGGAAGACCTTGCCGTAGCGGGTGCGGTCGCCGGGCGGGGGGACTTCTTCGCTGCCGCGGTTCATGAAGCCGTGGAGGAAGGACGGTATCCAGCGGGCGGTGTCGTCGTGGAGGCGGAGGGCTATGCGCCAGCGGCCGGAGCTGGACCCGCCGGTGCGCAGAGCCAGTTCGACCTCGGCGATGTCCTGCCAGGGGACCTGGCGGGTACGGAAGAAGCCGACAACGGTGACACCCGCGGGGCGCAGGACGACGCCCCGCAGCGCGGCTCGTACGCAGAGTACGGCCAGGAGGACGATGAAGGCGTAGTTGGCGTATTCCTCCGGGCCGGGGGCGGGGGGATCGGGCCGGAAGGTGGTGCCCACGATGTCTGTCCAGACCATGATCCCCAGCATCAGCAAGGCGCATCCGCAGGCCACCCACCACACCGCGCTGCGCCACCGGTGCCGCAGCGCCAGCTTGTCCCTCATGCGTGCTCCCCCCGCGCGTATCCGTATCCCTGTTCCCTGCGCGCAAGGACCATCTTGCACCTGGGGCTTACGGACCTTCGAGCGATGAGCGTGGCTGAGGAAACGACCCCCCCTGCGACGGCCGGCGGGCGGTGTCCTACGGGCCGCTGCCCGAGCACTGGGGCCCGCGGCCCCGCCGGCGCCGTACCCGGCCTCCTCAGTGCTGGTAGCCGGGGTAGGTGAGGTAGCCGGTGTCGCCGCCCTGGTACCACGTGGCGAGGTCCTCGGCACTCAGGGGGAGCCCGGCGCGGAAGCGTTCGACCAGGTCGGGGTTGGCGAGGTAGGCGCGGCCGTAGCTGATCAGGTCGGCGCCCTGGGTGAGCCAGCGTTCGCCGTCCGTCCGGTCCGCGCGGTGGTCGCCGCCCGGCACCGACGGGTTGACGATGAAGGCGCCGGGCCACGCCTTGCGCAGGGCGATGAGTGTCTCGTCCTCGACGGTCGCCAGGGCGTGGATGTAGGCGAGGCCCAGCGGGGCCAGGGCCTCGAACAGGGCGGTGTAGAGGCCGGGGACGTCGTCCTCGACCACGTCCCACACGGGGCCGCCAGGGGAGACGCGGAGGCCGACGCGGTCGGCGCCGATGGCAGCGGCGCAGGCCTCGGCCACCTCCACGGCGAAGCGGATGCGGCCGGTGAGGGAGCCGCCGTAGACGTCGGTGCGCCGGTTGACGTTGGAAGAGAGGAACTGCTGTATGAAGTAGCCGTTCGCACCGTGCAGTTCGATGCCGTCGAAGCCCGCGTCGACCGCGCGCCGCGCCGCGTCGGCGAACACCCGCACCTCGTCGGCGACCTCCGCGGTCGTCAGCGCGCGGGGGACGGGCGCGGGCAGCCGCCCCTTGGGCCCGGTGAACAGTTCGGCCTGGAGGGCGACCGCGGACGGGGCGACCGGATGGTGGCCGACGACCTCGGGATGGCCGACCCGCCCGCCGTGCATGAGCTGGGCGAAGATCCGCCCGCCGTTGCTGTGGACCGCCGAGGTCACCGGGCGCCAGGCGGCGACCTGTGCGTCGGTGTGCAGCCCGGGGGTGGAGGGGTTGGACTGGCCCAGCAGACTCGGCTGCACCCCTTCGCTGACGATCAGTCCGGCGGTGGCGCGCTGCGCGTAGTAGGTGGCCATCGAGGGGGTGGGCAGGCCGTCCGACGTGGCCCGGCCGCGGCTCATGGGGGCCATCACAAGACGGTTGGGCAGCCGGAGGCCGCCGAGTGTGAAGCTGTCGAACAGGCTGGTCATGGCTGTTCCTTCGCATGAGGCAGGGGCTGGGGCACGCGTCGGGGGCCACTTCGGCGGCGTGCTCCGGGCGTGCGTTCGCTACGCTAAAACCTCACGTTGACGTAAGAGGCAAGAGCGATCCGGGACCCAGGGAGAAACGGTGCGTATCGGCGAGCTGGCCCGCAGAGCGGGCGTGAGTGTGAGGGCGCTTCGCTACTACGAGGAGCAGCACCTGCTCCTCCCCGAGCGCAGCCCCAGCGGCCAGCGGCTCTACGGGGACGAGGCGGTCGGCCGGGTGCGGATGCTCCAGGAGCTGTACGCGGCGGGGCTGCCGAGCAGGAAGATCCTGGAGCTGCTCCCCTGCTTGGCGACCGGCGAGGTGACGCCGGAGCTGGTGGAGCGGCTCGCCGCGGAGCGGAACCGGATCGACCGGCAGATCCACGATCTGCGCGGCACCCGCGAGCGCCTCGACGCCATCATCGCCACGTCCGCCTCGGCCCTGGACCGGGGCGAGAACCGGTGCGCCTCCAACTGGCGCGCACCGGTGCCGCACCCTGCTGTCGGCGCTGCCGGCACCTCCTGCTTCTCCCGGTAGCGTGCGCGTATGACGTGGCGGGGGGCGGCCTACAGGGTTGTGGACGGGGAGCGGATCGACGGCGCGTGGTGCCATGTGTGGCGGCGGCATCCGTTCACGGGTGACTACGTGTTCGACGACCTGCTGGTCTACGCCGACGGAACGGTCGAGTGTGCCGCCGAGGGAGAGCCGGGCGACCTGGAAGGGCTGCGGCGGATGCTGGAGTCGGGCCGGATCTCCGTGACCGGGCCGAGGGAAGTCACCGGGCCGAGGGAAGTCACCGAACCGAAGGAAGTCACCGGGCCCGGGGAAGCGGGCGATTCCGGCGGCGGGGCGGTGGGCGGCGGCGCCCGGCCGTCCGGGTGGGCCTCCCGGGCACCCCGGCCGCTCACACCGGAGGGGTTCTTCGCCGAAGCCGCCGACAAGGTCGAGGAGTTGAGCGGCCGGCCGACGCTCCGGGAGCGCTGCGCCGAGGCGGTCAGGCGCTTCGGCGCGGACCCCTGCGCGCGCAACAGGGAGCTGTTGCGGGAGGCCTATCTCGCCGTTCCGCCCCACCTGCGTGTCTACGCCCTGGGCGACATGGACCAGCAGGACAGGCCGCTGCGCATCCTGTTCACGGCCGTCGGGGAGCCGGTGGAGGGGGACGGGCCGGTGGTCACGGAGGAGGCGCACCAGCGGGCCGTCGACTACTTCCGGTCCGCCGCCGAGGGCTTCGCGCGGGCGCGGGAGCAGCACAGCGTCCGGCAGGCGGACGATCCGGAGGGCGCGGGCCGCCCCGTCCTCACCTCCCACGAGACCGTCTACCCCCAGGGCTGGCCGGAGCGGCCCGGGCTGTTCGTCCTGCGCAACGAGTATCCGGTGACCCTCACCTGCGGGGACGAGACGTTCGACTCGGTGCTGCACGGCTACTGGTCGCTGGCGGCGGCCGATCCTGCCGAGCGCGCGCGGATACGGCACGCCGCGACCGGCAGGGAGGCCCGCGAGCTGGGCACGCGCACAGCGCTGCGTGCCGACTGGCCCGCCCTCCGCCTCGCCGTCATGACGCGGCTGCTGCGGGCCAAGTTCACCCAGCACCCGGAACTGGCCCGGGTGCTGCTGTCCACCGGCGACGCGAGGATCAGCTACACCGGCTTCGCCGACTCCCGGTTCTGGCTGGACGACCCCGCGGGCAAGGGCCGCAACTGGACGGGCCGCCTGCTGGAGCTGGTCCGCTCGGAGCTGGCCGGCTCGGGTCCGGCGGGCTCGGGTCCGGCCTGTTCGTAGGCGCGGGCGTCAGCTCCCGCGCCGGGCACGGTGGTTGGCCACGTTCTGGCGGTTGCCGCACAGGTCGGGCATGCAGTAACGGCGGCGGCCGGCGCGGCTGGTGTCGATGAAGGTGCCCGCGCAGTCGGGCGCCGCGCACGGGCGGAAGCGGCCCTGGCCCAGGGTGCGGAGGGTGCCCAGGATGCCCGTCGCGGCGAGGGCGGCCAACTGGTCGGCGGGCGTGGTGTCGGGCGCGGTGTCGAGGTACCACTGCCAGCGCTCCTCGCCGTCCCGCCGCAGCACGGGCACGACGGCGACGCGCGCGAGCAGCGCGTTGGCCCCCTCCGACAGGGCCCCCTCCGACGGGGCCCCCTCCGGTAGGGCGTTCTCCGACGGCGCGTGCTGCTCGGCGCCGTCCAGCAGGGCGCGCAGTTCGCCGCGCAGGGCGTGGACCGCCGCGAGGTCGTCCGCCGTCGGCGCCGGGACGTCCATCCCGTGCTCGGCGAAGAAGCGGGCCAGCGCGCCGGTGCCGGGCAGCGCTTCGCCCGCGCTTCTGACCAGGGGCGAGGTGTTCACCAGGTCCGTCGTGGTCCCCGCCCCCCGCGCGTAATCGGAAAAAAGAATCTGCACGCCTTACCTCCTGCTACTGTAATGCGAGTAACCCAACTTTAACCCTTAGCTTGGGAGGGCTCGTCATGCGCATACGGGTATCCGGCGGCGAGGTCGCGGCGGAGGTCCACGGCGAGGGACAGGGGCCGCCCGTCGTGCTGACGCACGGCAGCCCGGCCTCCTCGTTCCTGTGGCGCGAGGTCGCCCCCGTGCTGGCCCGCACGCACACCGTGTACGTCTGGGACCTGCTGGGATACGGCGACTCACGCGCCGACCCCGGCGTCGCCCCCTCGATCGCGCGCCAGGCCCGCACGCTGGCCGAACTCGTCGCGCACTGGGGCATCGAGGACGGTGCGGCACTGGTGGGGCACGACATCGGCGGCGGCGTCGTCGCCCGCGCCCACCTGCTCGAAGGGGTACGGGCCGACCGGCTCGCGCTGGTGGACGCCGCCGTGCTGGGCCCGTGGAACACCCCGTTCACCGAGCATCAGCAGCGGCACGCGGACGTCTACCGCACGATGCCCGCCGATATCTTCGGCGACCTGGTCGCGGCCCGCTTCGGCTCCGCCACCCACCGTCCCATGACCCCGGAGACCGCCCGCGCCTACGCCGCGCCCTGGCAGGGCCAGGAGGGGCAACAGCGCTGGCTGGACCAGGTGGTGGCGGTCAGCTTCGAGGACACCCGCGAGGTGGTGGAGACGCTCGGCACCGTGGCGGTGCCCACCCTGGTGCTGTGGGGCGAGGAGGACCGCTGGCTCGTTCCGCGCACGGCGGACGCGCTGGCGGCGGCCATTCCCGGCGCCCGGCGCGAACTGATCCCCGGCGGCGGTCACTTCCTCCCCGAGGACCGCCCCGCCGAGACCGCCGAGGCCCTCGCCCGCTTCCTGAAGGACACGTGAGCGGGGACGGACGGTGACGGCGGCCGGCCCGCTGTCGTGTCTCCCCCGCGGGCTCCGTGGGTTTCGTGGGGTCCATGGGGTCTCGTGGGTCCCGTGGGTCAGAGCGCCATCTTGAAGCCGAGATGTGAGGCCTCGAAACCGAGCCGCTCGTAGAAGCGGTGGGCGTCCACGCGCGTCGCGTCCGAGGTGAGCTGGACGATCGCGCAGCCCAGGCGGCGGGACTCCTCGATGGCCCACTCGGTGAGCCGGGTGCCCAGGCCCGTGCCGCGCACGTCGCGGTGGACGCGTACGGCCTCGATGAGCGAGCGCGCCGCTCCGCGCCGGGACAGGCCCGGGATCACCGTCAGGTGCAAGGTGGCGACGGCGCGGCCGTCCTGGACGGCGATGACGAGGTGCTGGTTCGGATCCTCGGCGATGCGCGTCATGGCGGCGCGGTAGGGCGCGAGGTCGTCGGGCGACTCACGGTGCGCGCCGAGCGGGTCGTCGGCGAGCATCGCGACAATCTCGGGGATGTCATCGGCGGTCGCGCGACGGACGGAGAAGTCGTCGTGGGCCGGGCCGGGGCCGACCGGAGAAGAAGCGGTGGTCACGCCCCGGAGCGTACGCCCCGTACGCGCCGGGAGGCGCCGGAGCCCCGGAACGTCCTGCGGGCGGGGCCGCTGCCGCCCTCGCGGGCGGGGGTCAGGCGGACGGCGCCGAGGCAGCCGGCCCGGTGCGGGAGCCGGTGGGCTCCAGGGCGCGTACGGCCGTCACCAGCGGGGCCAGCTCGGGGCGCTGCTCGGCCGTGTGCAGGGCCTCGCGCAGCGAGGTGTCGTGGGTGGGGCGCGCGGCGGCCAGGAGGACGTGGCCCTCCTCGGTGACGTTCGTGTAGATGCCGCGGCGGTCGTCGGGGCACAGGTAGCGGGTCAGCAGGCCCCGGTCCTCCAGCCGCGTGACCAGGCGCGTCGTGGCGCTCTGGCTGAGGACGACGGCGTCGGCGAGCTGGTGCATCCGGAAGTGGCCGCCGTCTCCGTCGTGCTGCTCGCTGAGCACGTCCAGCAGCGAGAACTCGCGCACGCTGAGGCCGTGCTCGGACTGGAGGGCGCGCTCGATGTGTGCCTCGATCCGGCCGTGCAGCGCGGAGAGCGCGCACCAGCCGTGCGCGAGACCGGGGTCGGAACGTGACATGGGCGGCTCCTGTCTCCATCGCCTGTCGTCCCCGTCCGGCGCGAGGGGCGGGCGAGAACGCAAGGGGCGAGAACGTGCGTACGTACAGGGTAGGTCATCGCCGCGATTGCCCGCGCTCGCAAATAAAATGCGCCTGCAATTATCTGAGCCTGTGATCGTTGAGCGCATATCTGTGCGCCAACTCCCTGGCCCGCGCGGACGGCTCCCCCGCGGACCCCGCGGACCCCGCGGACCCCGCGGACCCCGCCGACCCCGCAGATCCCGCGGCACCCCGCGACGCGGCCTTCCCCCGCGCGGAGGCGGCGGCAGCGGCGGTCCCCGCCGAGCGCTGACGCTGCCGCCGCCCGCGCCTGGTCAGGCCCCAGGGCTTGAGGACGGAGATCACGGTCATGAAGAGGTAGGCGCTCAGCGAGACGGCCGGCGGGCTGATCATCTGGGCCGGGGTCACCGGGTCCCCGGCGACGACGTCCTCCACCGTCTCGTCGATCGTCGTACGGAACGCGAGCACGCTGGCCGTTCCCGCGGCGAGCGTCAGCCAGAACTTGATCCATACCCAGTGGTGGCGCGCCAGTCCCCAGCGCGTCCCCAGCGAGAGCAGCAGCCCGGTGACCATGGTGGCCAGGGCCAGCGGACCGATCAGCCAGTCGCCGAAGACCTTCATGGAGCGGTAGGCCGCCTCCGAGGCGGCTGCGGAGCCGGAGGCCGCGCCGGTGATGCCGAGCGCGAGCAGGCACACCGAGACGCCCAGCCAGGCGGCCGAGGCGCTGACGTGCAGGACGAGGGTGCCCCTGCGGGCACGTCGGGTCAGCTTCATGCCACGAGAGTGCCGCGCCCCGCCGCGCGGGTCGTCTGACAGCGGGAGTATCCCCGGATACTCGGTGCCGAGTACGGCCGCCCGCTCATACGATCGCCCGTATGGCACCCGCAGACGACCGGCACCAGGCCCCGAGCCAGTCCCGCCCCCGTCCCCGGCTTCACCTCTTCGACCTCGACGGCACGCTGATGTACGGCTCGGCCGCCGCCGTGGAGATCTCCCAACAGCTCGGCGTCGAGCGGGAGATCCGTGCGCTGGAGCGCGCCTTCGCGGCGCGTGAGCTGAGCCCGCCGCAGTACGCCGAGCGCGCCTGCGCGCTGTGGTCCGGGCTGACCGACCAGGTGGTGGCGGCGGCCTTCGCGGGGGCGCCGTGGCTTGCGGGCATCCGCGAGGTCTGGGCGGAGATAAGGGCCAACGGGGACCACTGTGCGGTCATTTCACTCTCGCCGGATTTCTTTGTGCGAGGGCTGCTGGACTGGGGAGCCCACGCCGCGCACGGTTCGCGCTGGCCCGAGGTGCCGTCCGCAATTCCGAACGGAAGTACGAAGTATCCGTCGCGTCCGATGGACCCCACCGGGATTCTGACGCCTGCCGCGAAGGTGAAGGTGGCGCAGAAACTCTGTGCACAATTCGGGGTGTTGCCGCAGGACTGTGTAGCCTACGGCGACTCGTTGTCGGACACCGAGCTGTTCGCCGCCGTGCCCGTCTCCGTGGCCGTCAACGCCGATCACCATGTGCGCACCCTCGCTTCCCATGCGTACACGGGCCGGGATCTGCGAGGGGCCTATCAGTTCGTCTCCGTTACACGCTAATTCACGCTCCGTGGCCAGAATCACGGAAATTCTGTGGAACCACGGACAGGGGTTGTGGAGTGAAGTCCTCACGGTATGGTCGATCCCGCATCGTGCTGTAAGGGCTGCAATGGTGGTTTCCTCGCTCGGTGTTCGGGGGGTCGGAATACCGGAACGTCCGGGACACGGATGTGCACAGACCGTCCGGAGATGTACGAGGCGAGGCGAGCATGACCACCATGTCGGGCAGCGACGGTGCGTCCGCCGGTGGCAGCGGCGAGCGGGGATGGTTCTCCCCGCCGTCCGATGCCGCACCCGCGGAACGCGAGGCGACAGCGGAACGCGACGCGCCAGCACCGCGGCAGGCACCAGCACCGCAGCAGATACCCACGCCGCGGCCGGCACAGGTGCCCCAGCAGGCACCGGGGCCCCAGCAGCCCCTGGCCGCGCGCCCCGCGGACGACGCGGAGCTGATCCGGGCCACGATGACGGAGCTGGAAGGCTCCTCGGACGCGGCCACCGCTTATTTCTACGCTCTGCTGTTCGTGCAGAACCCGCATCTGCGCGACATGTTTCCCGCCGCCATGGACACCCAGCGCGACCGGCTCTTCCGTGCGCTGCTGACCTCCGTGCGGCTCTACGACGACCCCGCGGTGCTCACCGAGTACCTCAAGGGCCTGGGCAGGGGCCATCGCAAGTACGGCACCCACCCCACCCACTACCCCGCCGTCGGCGAGTGTCTGATGGCCGCGCTCAGCCAGTACGCGCCGCGCAGCTGGGGGCCTCGGGCCGAGGCCGCGTGGGTGCGCGCGTACACCGCGATATCCCAGATCATGATCGACGCGGCGGCCGAGGACGAGCGCCGCGCGCCCGCCTGGTGGGAGGCGGAGATCGTCACCCACGAGCAGCGCACCTCCGAGATAGCCGTGCTCACGGTCCGCCCCGACCAGCCGTACCCCTTCCGCGCCGGGCAGCACACGAGCCTGGAGACGCCCTGGTGGCCGCGTGTGTGGCGGCACTACTCCTTCGCCTCGGCACCCCGCTCCGACGGGCTGCTGACCTTCCACATCAAGTCCGTTCCCGCCGGCTGGGTCTCCACCGCGCTGGTTCAGCGGGCCCGCCCCGGCGACGTGCTGCGGCTCGGCCCGCCCGCCGGTTCCATGACCGTCGATCACCGCGCGGACAGCGGGCTGCTGTGCCTGGGCGGCGGCACCGGCATCGCCCCCATCAAGGCCATGGTCGAGGATGTCGCGGGCCAGGGCAGACCCCGCCCGGTCGAGGTCTTCTACGGTGCGCGCACCGACCACGACCTCTACGACCTGGACACCATGCTGCGCCTCCAGGAGCGCTACGACTGGCTGGCCGTACGCCCCGTCGTGGCGGCGGGCCGGACCCCCGCCGAGGCACTGGCGGGACAGCTCCCGGACGCGGTGCGCAGATACGGGCCCTGGCGGTCCTACGACGGCTACCTTTCAGGGCCGCCCGGAATGATCAGAAGCGGAGTCGAGACGCTGGTGGGGCTCGGCATCCCCACCCATCGGATACGGCACGACTCCCTGGACGCACTGGCGACGGCGGAGAACTAGCGCGTGTCGGCTGAGGAAGGAAAGAGCGGCGTGGCGGTGAGTACGGCGAACGGGTACGAAGGGCGCGGAGAAGGGCACGGCCCTGGACGGCCCCGACCCGGCAGCGACGGCGAGCACACCCTCCAGCAGCGGCTCGGCTCGGACGGCCGGGCCGGGCGCTTCTACGACGATCAGGTGCTCGACCACCTCAACGAGCGCATGCGGGAGTTCGCGGGCCAGCAGGAGATGTTCTTCCTGTCGACGGCCGACCGCTCCGGCGAGTGCGACAGCAGCTTCCGCGCCGGGCCACCGGGATTTTTGCGGGTGCTGGACGAGCGGACGCTGGTCTTCCCCGAGTACCGCGGCAACGGCGTGCACGCCAGCTTGGGCAACATCCAGGAGAACCCCCACCTGGGCATCCTGCTCATCGACTTCGTCCGCGCCAGGATCGGCCTGCACATCAACGGCAGGGCCGAGGTCCTCGACGACTCCGAACTGCGCCCCTGGGTTCCCGACCTGCCTGCGGACCCGGTGCCGGGCCGACGGGCCCTGCTGTGGGTGCGGGTCGACGTGGAGGAGGCGTACATCCACTGCGCCAAGCACATACCCCACTTCCAGAAGGCCCCGCGCCGCCCCGCGCGGGAGTGGGGCACCGACGACTACAAGCGCAAGGGCGGGGACTTCTTCGGCGCGGCGAGGGACGCGCGCGAGGCACGAAAGGAACGGGACGCGCGTGCGGCGGCCGGGGCGGAGGGGACGGAAGGGACTTCTGCGACTCCCGCGCTCCCCGAGATCCCCGCGGCTCCCGCGCTCCCCCCGGCTCCTGCGGCCCCGGCTCCTGCCGCGGAATACGCCGGGGCCCGCCGTCCAAGCGGGACGACAGCGACGACGACTGCGGCACCCGCGACGGTGGCGGCAGGAACGTCACCCACGGCCTACGAGATGCAGCCCGCGCCCCGTCCGCAACACGCAGCCACCCCAGCCACCCCAGCCACACCGACCACGCAGCCCACGCCACCTCCCGCTGCTCCCGCTGCTCCCGCCGCCCCCGCAGCGGTCTCCGCCGCGATCTCCGCGCGGGCCGAGAGCGGCCACGAGGTCGAGCGGGTCCCCGATGCCCCCGATGTCGCCGCCTGGCGGCAGGAGGCGGAGCGGGCGCTGGCCGAGGCGCAGCGGCGCGGACGGGAGCGCGAACCCGCCCCGTTCCAGGGCTGGTTCGGCTGAGGCACCCGCGAGGAACCCGTGCGCCGGCGCCGTCAGCCCCAAGTCGCACCCCAAATCTCAGGCCCAGCGCTCAGCCCAGGTCGGGCGCCAGCAGCGCGCGTACTCCCTCGATGTTGGCGGCGAGATAGGCGCGCAGCGCCGGAGGCACGACCTCGACCGAGGTGACGCCCTCCGGGGTGAAGGGGAGGCGGACGATCTCGTACTCCCCGCACGGCTCGTCCACCTCGGGCCCGTGCCGCAGCGTGGGATCCATGGAGACCAGCCGGCACACGAAGAAGTGCTGCACCTTCACGCCGCCGGGCGTCTCCTCGGCGTCGTGGACGGTGTCGACGAAGGCGGGCACGACATCGGTGACCTTCGCCCCCAACTCCTCGTCGACCTCGCGGTGCAGCGCCTCCACCACGGTGCGGTCGACGCCGGGCTCGACCCCGCCGCCGGGGGTGATCCAGTACGGTTCGCGGCCCGGTTTGGTGCGTTTGATGAGGATCAGCTCGCCGGGCCCCTCGTCGTCGGGACCGGCGAGAAGGATGGCGCGGGCGGTGCGTTTGACCACGGGACGTTCGTCGGACATGGGTGAGGTTTGGCCCGCGTCGCACGGGGTCAAACCCGGTACGCCGCCCTCACCAGTGCACGGCGGCGCGCAGCAGCCACTCGTGGGCGCGCGCGATGTGCGGGAGCGCGAGTGTCCCGGCGCGCGCGGACAGGAAGTACGTACGCAGCGGTGGTACGGGCGGGTCGAACAGCGAGACCAGGCGTCCCGCGTCCAGCGCCTCGACGCACAGATAGCGGGGCAGTACGGCCAGCCCCGCGCCCTCCGCCACACACTCCAGCGCGGCCCGCAGATCGGGGGCGACCAGCGCACCGTTGTGCACGGGCTGCGCGTCGAAGACGGTGGCCCAGTAGCGCGAGGTCAGCGGCATGCTCTCGTGCACGTCGATCACGGGCACGCCTTCCAGGGGTCCGGATCCCTTGGCCCGCAGCACGGCCGGACCGCCCAGGCGCGCGGCCCAGCGGGGCGCGGCGACCAGGATGTGCTCCTCGTCGCACAGCGGGGTCGCGGTGAGGAGTTCGCCGCGGGGGCGTGCGGTGCTCAGGGCGAGGTCGTGGTGGCCGGCGGCGAGCCCGTCCAGGCTCTCCTCGGCCGAGCCGAAGGCGGCCCGCAGCGTCATGCCCTGCTCGACGAGCGGCGCGAGCGCGGGCAGCGCGCGCAGCGAGGTGAACTCGGGCGGCCCCACCAGGTGCAGGGTGCGCCCAGCGGTCTCCTCGCCCAGTCGGCTCTCGGTTATTTCCATCAACGCGTCGAGATGCGGCGCCACTTGATGGGCCAGTTCCTCACCGACCGTGGTCGCCGTGACCCCTCGCGCCTGCCGGAGGAAGAGCGGCCGTCCCAACTGCCGCTCCAGCGTTCGTATCTGCCCCGTCACCGCAGGCTGCGAGACCCCGAGCAGCGCGGCGGCACGCGTGAAGGACCCGGCCCGGTGCACCGCGAGGAACGTGCGCAGCAGAGCCAGATCCATAACGCCTCCGAAGCGCGCACCGACGGGGGTACTCCGCTTTTGTCACTGTGCGTGTCGCAACGATAAATATCTCGATAGGTCTATATCGATACTGTGATTGGACACTGACGCAGAGTCAACTAGCCTTGTGTGAGCGCTGCTTCGCGCGTAGCGCCGGGCGGTTCGTGACACGAGGGGGGAGCCACGAACCGCCCTTAATGCTGTCACATTCGCCCATACGAGTTAACGTTCGTTAACGGGCCCGATTATCGCCCGTTCGCCTGCTTGTGTGAGAGTCGGAGGTGACGCTCATGTACGAGCAGTCCGTACCGCCCCCCGACGGGGCGGTACATCGCCAGGACGCCATCGAGATCGGCGACTTCGTGTACGCGGCGACGGGCGCGCGGGTGCGGCGGCTGACGACGCCGGATGGCATCTATTGGTTCCCAGCGGCCGACGTGTGTCGCCAACTTGGCTACACCCATACGGGATCGGCTCTGAGGAACGTCGCGGACACCATGAACTCGGACACCCTTGAGAGTGTGCTCAGGAAGCACACTCTGGGCGTTCCCGCAGGTCGAGAGTGGCGCCGAGACATGAAAGTGGTCAACCTGCAAGGCTTGATCCGACTCGTGAACGGATGCACCAAGCGCGAAGCGGAACCGTTCAAACGCTGGGTGACTGAGGTTGTCATCGCGCTTCAGCGCGAGGGTTCGTACGCGCTCGACAAGGCGGAGATCCAGCCGAAGGAACCGGCGGCTCCCACGGCGTACGCCATGCCTGCGGGGGTGGCCGACGCGATCGTGCGGTTGGAGGAGCACAACCTTCGGCTGGACGAGGAGTGGTTGGCCCGGCAGCGTGAAGACCGGCGCTTCCAGGAGGAATCGCTGGCTCAGCAGCGCGAAGTGCTGGTTCAGCAGGCGGAAGTACTCGCTCAGCAGCGGGAAACCGTCGCGTTGCTGGGGCGGATCGTGGAGAACACCGCGCCTCGGCGGCGAGAGGACCACCCGCCGTCCCACCAGCCCCCGGCCCCCACCGCGGGCGCGGTCTCCCTGCTCTCCCTCTGGGAGCGCAAGCAGTTGGCGATCACCAAGGACGTGTGGCCCGTCGCCGCACTGATGGCGGGGATGCTCACGGTGGACGGCGAGGCCCGGGTCAGCACGGACGATCTCGTCACGCGTACCGGTCTGTCCCAGGACGAGGTGCTGGCCGCCCTGCGGCTGATGCTGCGGCACGGGTGCTTTCGCCAGCGCGGCGTCGACAGCGTCGGGGCTCAGGTCTACGTCCTGCCGGGGCGAAACCCTGGCTCCGAGCTGTAGGTTGCCTAGGTTTCACGGGAAACAACGGCGATGTGCGAACCGTAGCCCTCGGCTAGGGTTCGCACATCGCCGCAGGTCAGACCGCGACAGATCAGCTCACGTCGGCCTGCTCGGCCATCGGCAGGTAGACCCGGTTACCCGCTTCCGCGAACTCCTTCGACTTCTGCAACATCCCCGCCTCGATCTCGTCGGGGGTCGCGCCTTCCTCGCCGCCGAACCGCTCATTGATGCTCTGACTGATCTTCATCGAGCAGAACTTGGGCCCGCACATGGAGCAGAAGTGGGCGGTTTTGGCCGGCTCCGCCGGCAAGGTCGCGTCGTGGTAGGCGCGGGCCGTGTCGGGGTCGAGGGCCAGGTTGAACTGGTCCTCCCAGCGGAACTCGAAGCGTGCGTCGGAGAGGGCGTCGTCCCAGTTCTGGGCGCCGGGGTGGCCCTTGGCCAGGTCCGCGGCGTGGGCGGCGATCTTGTAGGTGATCACGCCGGTCTTGACGTCGTCGCGGTCGGGGAGCCCGAGGTGTTCCTTCGGGGTGACGTAACAGAGCATCGCCGTGCCCCACCAGCCGATCATCGCGGCGCCGATGCCACTGGTGATGTGGTCGTAGGCGGGCGCGATGTCCGTCGTGAGGGGGCCCAGGGTGTAGAAGGGGGCCTCCTCGCAGATCTCCTGCTGGCGGTCGACGTTCTCCTTGATCTTGTGCATCGGGACATGCCCGGGGCCCTCGATCATCGTCTGGACGTCGTGGGCCTTGGCGATACGGTTCAGCTCGCCGAGGGTGTCCAGCTCCGCCATCTGCGCGGCGTCGTTGGCGTCGGCGATCGAGCCGGGGCGCAGCCCGTCGCCGAGCGAGAACGTCACGTCGTAGGCGCGGAGGATGTCGCAGAGCTCGGAGAAGTGTTCGTAGAGGAAGGACTCCTTGTGGTGCGCGAGGCACCACGCCGCCATGATCGAGCCGCCGCGCGAGACGATGCCGGTCTTACGGCGGGCCGTCAAAGGCACGTAGCGCAGGAGCACGCCCGCGTGGACCGTCATGTAGTCGACGCCCTGCTCGCACTGCTCGATGACGGTGTCCTTGTAGACCTCCCAGGACAGCTCCTCCGCCTTGCCGTCGACCTTCTCCAGCGCCTGGTAGAGGGGCACGGTGCCGATGGGGACGGGGGAGTTGCGCAGTACCCATTCGCGGGTGGTGTGGATGTTGCGGCCGGTGGACAGGTCCATCACGGTGTCGGCGCCCCAGCGGGTCGCCCACGTCATCTTCTCCACCTCCTCCTCGATGGAGGAGGTGACGGCGGAGTTGCCGATGTTGGCGTTGACCTTCACCAGGAAGTTCTTGCCGATCATCATCGGCTCGGTCTCCGGGTGGTTGACGTTCGCCGGGAGGACGGCGCGGCCCGCGGCGATCTCGTCGCGGACGAACTCGGGCGCCAGGCTCTCGCGGAGGGCGACGTACTCCATCTCCGGCGTGATCTCGCCCCGCTTCGCGTAGGCGAGCTGGGTGACCGATAGTCCCTCGCGGGCCCGGCGCGGCTGGCGGGGCCGGCCGGGGAAGACCGCGTCGAGGCCCCGTAGATCAGCCGTTCCGCTCCGGAGCAGCCCGCCGCGTGGGCTGGTGTGCTTGAGGCCGTCGTCCTCGGGGCGCAGCTCGCGCCCGGTGTACTCGGCCGTGTCTCCGCGCTGGATGATCCAGTTCTCGCGCAGCGGCGCGAGGCCACGGCGCACGTCCGTCTCGATGGTGGGGTCGGTGTACGGCCCGGAGGTGTCGTAGAGCGTCACGTCCTGGCCGTTGGTGAGGTGCACGCGGCGGACCGGTACCCGGATGTCGGAGCGTGGCCCCTCCAGGTATCCCTTGTGCGATCCGATCGCGTTCTGAGCCGCGTTCTGGGCGCGCGCGTGTGCATCCTGCGTGGTCATGAGACCCACTCCCTACGCCGGCATTACCCGGTAACAGGTTCGGCGGTCGGCGCAGCCGTGTCCGTGGCTTCTCCACGGAGATCAGCGCCCTCTCAGCCCCGTGCTCGGAGCTCCCGCGATGTGCAAAGGCGTCACTACGCTAACGGCACACGGCCCGGACTGAACACCCCACCCGGACGTTGTTGCGATGATCTGGCGGTGACCCACTCCCACGGCCCGTCCCACGGCTCCCCCCACGACCACCCCCGCGACCACCCCCACAGCCCTTCGCACGGTCATGGGCACAGCCACGCCCACAGCCACGGGCCGCCCGCGCCCGTATCGCGCCATCTGCGCAAGGTCGTCGCGGCGGTGCTCATCCCGTTCGCGCTGGCGGTGCTGGTCGCTCTGGTGGTGCTGTGGCCCGGCGGGGCGCCGGGGCACGTGCACGACCACTCCGGGGTCGGCTTCGACCGGCCCACCTTCGCCGCGAAGGTCACGAAGCTGGCGGAGGTGAGCTGTGGGGACGTCAACGTCCGCCAGCCGCCGGCCCAGTCCGGCGGTGCGGGCGGTGCCGGGGGTGCCGGTGGTGCGGGCGGTTCGGAAGGGGCGGGCGGTGACGGCCAGCAGAACGGGGGCGCGAAGAACGTCTGTCACAAGGCGACCGTCGAGGTCACCGAGGGCAAGGACAAGGGCCACACCTTCACCGAGGTCGTCACCCCGGACGCCACCCGCACCTACACCGTCGGTCAGCAGGTCGTGGTCGCGTACGCCGAAAAGGCGCCCCGCGACCTCCAGTACAGCGTCATCGACGCGAACCGCGACGTGCCGATGGTGCTGCTCGCCGTCGTCTTCGCCCTCGTCGTCGTGCTGGTGGGGCGGCTGCGCGGGGTGCTGGCGCTGGTGGGGCTGGTGGTCAGCTTCGCGGTGCTGACGCTGTTCATCCTGCCCGCGATACTCCAGGGCTCGAATCCCCTGGTGGTGGCCGTGGTCGGGGGCAGTGCCATCATGCTGGCGACGCTCTATCTGTGCCACGGGCTGTCCGCGCGGACGTCGGTCGCGGTGCTGGGCACGCTGGTCTCTCTGCTGCT
The DNA here is from genome assembly GCF_035917675.1 of Streptomyces sp. NBC_01775. Lineage (NCBI taxonomy): Bacteria > Bacillati > Actinomycetota > Actinomycetes > Kitasatosporales > Streptomycetaceae > Streptomyces > Streptomyces sp. NBC_01775. The sequence goes on from NZ_CP109104.1 coordinate 4,759,030, forward strand.
GATCGGGCTGCTGGGCTCGCTGTTCATCGGCTGGGCCCAGCTGACGGGCAACACCGACGACCAGACGGGCCTGGTGCACGGGCTCTACCCGGGCATCGAGATCCGGGGCCTGCTGCTGGCGGGGGTGCTGATCGGTTCGCTCGGGGTGCTCGACGACGTGACGGTCACGCAGACCTCAGCCGTGTGGGAGCTGAAGGAGGCGGACCCGGGAGCGAGCTGGCGGAAGATCTACCGCTCCGCCATGCGGATCGGACGCGACCACATCGCGTCCGTCGTCAACACGCTGGTGCTGGCCTACGCGGGTGCCGCGCTGCCGCTGCTGCTGCTGTTCTCGATCGCGCGCAGCGATGTCTCGATGGTGGCCACGAGCGAGGTGGTGGCCGAGGAGATCGTCCGCACGCTCGTGGGCTCGATCGGCCTGGTGGCCTCGGTGCCGGTGACGACGCTGCTGGCCGCGCTGGTGGTCTCGGCGGACCGGCGGCGTACGGACGGCTCGGGGACGGGCGCTTCGGGGACGGGCGGCCCGGGGACGGTCGCTCCTGGTGGGCCCGCCGTTCCGGTGGGCGGCGCCGTACCCGTGGGTGGCGCCGTACCCGGCCCTCCCGTTTCCGGGCCGCTGGGCAGTGGCCCGTCCGGCGCTGGTCCGGCCGGCGGGCCCGCCGTTCCCGCCCCGGCCTCCGGTGCCGGTGTGCCGGGGCGTGCTCCGGTCACCAGTCGCCGCGGGAGGAGGAGGAAGCCGAAGTGAAGTGCCGCACCAGGTAGATGACGCCGCCGACCAGCGCGGCGAAGATCAGCACCTTGAACAGCAGGCCGATGACGAATCCGATGAGGCTGGTGATCAGGCCGCCGAAGACGGCCAGCGCGATCACCGGGATGACGACCCACTTCACCCACCAGGGCAGGCCGGAGAGAGTGCCTTTCGTGTCCATGTCTGTGCTCCGTTATCCGAGGGTGTTCGAAGGCGTTCGTGCCTTCTGACCTTGATGCTAGGCGGCGCCGCAAGCGCGTGGGGCCGCCGTGGCCCTCGTCCTCCCCTGAACCTGACCCCTAGGTAACCCTGAAGCCGGGCCTCCGGCCCAGCCTTCCGGCAGCTCTCCGGCAGCTCTCCGGCAGGCTTCCCGCTCAGCCCTCCCGCTCAGCCCTCCGGCGGGGAGAAGACCACGAGAACGCGCAGGTCCTCCGAGACATGGTGGAACTTGTGCGGAACCTGGGCGGGCACGTAGACGACGCTGCCGCGCGCGACCTGCGTCGTTTCCTCCCCCACGGTCAGCGAGGCCCGCCCGCTGACGACGACGTACACCTCGTCCTGGGGGTGCGGCTGCTGCCGGTCGGGCTCGCCCGCGTTCAGCGCGTACAGGCCGACGGACATGTTGCGCTCGTGCAAGAAGCGCAGGTAGGCGCCGTCGTTCACGGCGCGCTCGGCCTCCAGCTCCTCCAGTCGGAACTCCTTCACGGACGGCTCACCCCGCGACCTGTTCCCCACACGTCTGTCCGCGTTCCCCCGACTCTCGTCCGCACGATTGCCCGCACCACTACCCGCACCCCTTGTGACGTCGACGCCTGCTTCTGCAACGATTTCAGCATGACGAACTTCCTCATCAAGACGCTGGCCAACGCAGCGGCACTGGCCGTGGCGACCTGGCTCCTGGGCGATATCGCGGTGACCGGCGACGACGGGGGCAAGAAGACGCTGACGCTGGTTGTCGTCGCCCTGATCTTCGGCGTCGTCAACTTCGTGGTCAAGCCGATCGTCAAGCTGTTCTCGCTCCCCCTGCTGGTGCTGACGCTGGGCCTGTTCACGCTGGTGATCAATGCCCTGATGCTGATGCTGACCTCCTGGGTGGCGGACAAACTGGACGTGGGCTTCCATGTGGACGGCTTCGGCACGGCGGTGCTCGGCGGCCTGATCATCTCGGTCGTGTCCTGGGCGCTGAACCTGGCCATGGACCGGGACTGAGAGGGGGAACATGTACCGCGTCTGCTTTGTGTGTACGGGCAACATCTGCCGCTCCCCCATGGCCGAGGCCGTCTTCCGCTCCCACGTGCGGGACGCCGGCCTGGACCACCTGGTGGAGATCCACAGCGCGGGCACCGGCAGCTGGCATCTGGGCGACCCGGCCGACCCCCGCACGAGCGCGGTGCTGGAGGCCGCGGGGTACGGACTCACGCATGAGGCGCGCCGGTTCGAGCCCGCCTGGTTCCAGACGGACGACCTGATCGTCGCGCTGGACGAGGGGCACGCGCGCGATCTGCGCGGCCTGGCACGCCGTCCCGAGGAGGCCGCCAAAGTGCGGCTGCTGCGCTCCTACGACCCGGAGGCCGTCGCCGCCGAGGAGGGCGGGCGCGGTGACCTGAGCGTCCCCGACCCGTACTACAGCGACGAGAGCGGCTTCGAGGAGTGCCTGGACCTGGTGGAGGCGGCCATGCCAGGGCTGCTGTCCGAGGTGGCGGCGGCCGTCGAGGTGCGGGAGGCCGGCTGATGCCCCCGCCCCCGCCGTCCCAGTCCCCGCCCCCGCCCGGCCCGGCGGCGCGGGCGGGGGAGTTGCTCGGGCAGGCCGTCCGCACGGCGCGCCCGGTCGGCGGCGGCTCGATCTGCGACGCCTGCCAGGTGGGCCTGGCCGACGGCACCACCGTCTTCGCCAAGGCCCTCGACAGCGCGCCCGCCGACTTCTTCGCCGCCGAGGCGGCCGGCCTGGCCCGGCTGCGCGCGACGGGGGCCGTCGCCGTGCCCGAGGTGTACGCGATCGAGCGTGACGTCCTCGTCCTGGAGTGGGTGCCGCCCGGCTCCGCCGACCCGGCGCAGGCCGAGCGGCTCGGGCGGGATCTGGCCGCGCTGCACGAGAGCCCGGCGCCGTCCTGGGGCACCCCGGGCGAGCCGTGCTACCTGGGCCCGCTGCCGCTGACCTCGCCGCCCGAACCGGTGACCGAGCCGGCCGCCTGGCCCGCCTTCCACGCCGAGCACCGGCTGCTGCCGCTGCTGCGCGCCGCCGTGGACAGCGCGCGGATCGCGCCCGCCGACGCGCGGGCCGTGGAAGAGCTGTGCGAACGGCTCGGCGAACCGGACGTGTCCGGCCCGCCGCAGCCACCCGCCGTCATCCACGGCGACCTGTGGTCGGGCAACGTGCACTGGGTCGCCGGGGGCACCCCGGGGACGGAGTCCGGGGGAGGCCGCGCCCGGCTGATCGACCCGGCGGCCCAAGGCGGCCACCCGGAGACCGACTTGGCGATGCTGGCCCTGTTCGGCTGCCCCGAACTGCCCCGGCTGCTGGCGGCGTACGAGGAGGTGCGCCCGGTGCCAGGGCGCGCGGCGCGGGTGCCGCTGCACCAGCTCCAGCACCTGCTCGCGCATGCGGTGCTCTTCGGGGGTGGGTACGGTGCGCAGAGTGGGGCTGCGGCCCTTGCGGCTCTCCGTTGATCGGCTTACGTGCGTTGATCCGGCATACGCGCTGGGTAGGGGGTGCCCCTTTCTGTGCTTTGCGGGGTGCGGGTGCTCGGTGGCTGGTCGCGCAGTTCCCCGCGCCCCTTCAGGGCACGCCCCCAGCGGGGCGCCCCCAGCGCCAAGGAGAGGTAGGCAGTACATGAGTGTCCACGACAGGTCGGTCAGCGACGCCGACGGCACCCGCGTCGTGCGCGCGGGCCTGCCGGAGGAGGAGCCGTACGCTCCCCCGCTGCCAGGGCCGGTCTTCGCCGCGCACTACCACCTGCCCGGCGACATCGAGGGCGCGCCGTACGCCTACGGGCGCGACGCCAACCCCACCTGGTCCGCGCTGGAGCGGGCCGTCGCCGCGCTGGAGGCGCCGCAGGACCCGGCGGCCGAGGCGGTCGTCTTCGCCTCCGGCATGGGTGCCATCTCCGCCGTCCTGCTCTCCCAGCTCGGCCCCGGCCAGACGGTGGTGCTGCCCTCGGACGGCTACAACCTGCTGGCCGCGCTGCGCGCCCGGCTGGAGGGCTTCGGCGTCCAGGTGCGTACGGCGCCCACCGACGGCTGGGACGAGCCCGGTCGGCTCGACGTCCTGGCGGGGGCACGGCTGCTGTGGCTTGAGACGCCCTCCAACCCGGGGCTGGACGTGTGCGACATCCGCCGCCTGGCGGACGCGGCGCACGAGCGGGGCGCACTCGTCGCCGTCGACAACACCCTGGCCACCCCGCTGGGCCAGCGCCCCCTCGAACTGGGCGCCGATCTGGCGGTGGCCAGCGGCACCAAGGCGCTGACCGGCCACGGCGATGTGCTGCTGGGCTATGTCGTGTGCCGGGACGCGGAGTTGGCCGCCTCGGTGCGGGCCTGGCGCAAGACGGTCGGCGCGATCCCCGGCCCGATGGAGGCATGGCTCGCCCACCGTTCGCTGGCGACCCTCGACGTGCGTACGCGGCGGCAGGCGGGCAACGCGCTGGCCGTGGCCGAGGCGCTGACGGCGCGCCCCGAGGTGAGCGACGTGCGCCACCCCGGGCTGCCGGGGGATGACGCGCACGCGCTGGCGGTCCGTCAGATGAGCCGGTACGGCTGCGTCGTCTCCTTCACGCTGCCCGACAAGGCGTACGCGGAGCGGTTCTTGTCCGGCCTGCGGCTGGTGGGGGAGGCCACCAGCTTCGGCGGGGTCCGCTCGACGGCGGAGCGCCGGGGGCGCTGGGGCGGTGACGCGGTGCCGGAAGGATTCGTCCGGCTGTCGGTGGGTGTCGAGGACGCCGCGGATCTGGTGGCAGACATCCGCCGCTCCCTGGACGAGGCCCGCACGTCGGCCCAGTGACGGGACGTCCGTTGACGGCTCGACGGCTCGACGGCTGGGGGGCTGAGCCGGGCGGCTCAGGGCGACCGGGTCAGGCGGGTGGGGTGTCGGGGCCGCCGTAGTCCGGGCTGGAGTAGTCCGGGCTGCTGAAGCGGGGGCGGGTCTCGGTCCGGTCGGGGGACTCGGAGGAAGGGCGGCTGGAGAAGCCCGGGTGGGAATACCCCAGCCGGCTCTCTCGCGGCACGAAGGTGGACGGCGCCTGCTCGGGCCCCCTGGGATCGGCCAGCGCCTCCCGCAGGAACGGCACTATCCCCCGCTCCATCAGCGCCTCGCGCCACGCCGTACGGGCCAGCGCCACCTCCTCCGCGAGCCGGCCGGCGCCCGGATCGTTGCCCTTGTCGCCCCCGGGCGCGCGCGCCGCTCCGGCGCCGTTGCGCATCGCGGCCAGCAGCAGGCCGGCCGTCGCGACCAGGATCCCGGCCGCGGCGAGCGCCGCGAACACCCAGCCGGCGCTGCGGATCGGGCCTGCCACGGCGGGCTCGGGGGTCAGCAGATGCAGCGCGTATCCCAGCAGCAGGAAGATGACGGCCGCCGTGCCCGCGAGCACCGGGGCCAGCACCGAGACCATGGCGACCAGCCCCGCGCCCCCCGCCTCCGCCAGGCTGTCGCTGCCCATCGCCCCGGCCAGCCTGTTGCCGACGCTCTCGCCGCCGCCCTCCCTCGCCCCACGGGCCTTGGCGCCCCCCGCCGCCTCCCCGCCCGCCCCGGCGAGCGTGGTCACGGCACCTGAGCCGCCGCCCGAGGAGGGGCGGCCCGAGACGGAGGGCGCGTTTTCGGGGCGGCGCAACTCCTCGCGCAGGCGCACGAACTGGTGGTACTCGGCTTCCGCGCACGCGGCTATCGCGGTGGCGGCGCTGAGCGCCATGGTGCGCAGCTGCTCGGCGTTGAGCCGTTGGCCGATCGCAGCGAGGTCGGCGCGGCGGTGCGCGGTTCGCAGAGCCTCGTCGAGGACCCGCTCGAACTCGGGCCGGTCTTCGCGTAGCAGGTGCGGAGCGGTGTTCATGTGCATCCCCCGATGCTCCGTAGGGCCTGGGTGGGCCGGTCGAGGGCGGGGCAGGTCAGCAGGCGGAGAACTCAGTTTCGGCAAGGCCGATGGTAGAGCGCCGGAGGTGCTCAGTGACAGAGAGTTTCCAGAATTGACCCGCTACAGCGATGCCCCCCAGCCGATCACTTCTGGGGAAACGTCTGCCCGGGAATCCGCGCGCGAATCAAAAGGTGCGCCGAACCGCGCCCCGTGCGCCCCTCACTGCACGAGGGGCAACTGCGCGATAAGGAGCTTTCCGGCCATCGTGACCCCGCCGTCCATGGCGACCGCGAGCCCGTCCGCGTACACGTGCGGACCCGTGATCTGCGGGGCGCTCGCCTCACCCTCGCCGTCCTCGCTGCCCACCTCGCCCAGCAGGTAGGGGATGGGGCTGTGCCCGTGGACGATCCGCTTGCCGCCGAAGGTGTCCAGCAGCTCGCGCACCGCCATGGGGCCCGCGCCCTCGTCCCGGAAGGCGAAGCGCTTGGTGAACTTGCGGAACAGGTCCCACGTCTCCTCCGCGTCGTCGCGCTGGAGGGCCGTGGTGATGGCGTCGTTGACCTCGTCGATCGTGTTGCCGTAGTCCATGTAGCAGGTGGCGTCGGAGTGCACCAGCAGGTGCCCGTCGGCCAGCGCGATGGCGTCCAGCCGGGACATCCACTGGAGGTGGTGGCCGGCCAGCCGCTCCATGTCGGTGCGCTGGCCGCCGTTGAGCAGCCAGGCAGCCTGGAAGGAGGCGGTGCCGGCACCGGAGTTGACGGGGGTGTCACCGAACCGCTTGGCGCCGAGCAGCAGCAGCTCGTGGTTGCCCATCAGCGCCTTGCAGTAGCCGCCGGCCGCAGCGGCCTCGGCCGACAGCTGCATGACCAGCTCGATCACGCCGATGCCGTCGGGGCCCCGGTCGGTGAAGTCCCCCAGGAACCACAGGCGCGCGTTGCCCGCGACCCAGCGGTCCTCGGAGTCGATGATGCCGAACTGCCGCAGTGCCGCGCGCAGTTCGTCGAGATAGCCGTGCACGTCGCCGACGACGTAGAGGGGGCCCTCGCCGTCGTTGCCCCGCGGCGCGGCGACGGGCACGTCGACCATGGTGGGCTCGGGCACGCTCGCCACCCGGGTCGCGGCGCCGACGACCGGCAGGTCGCGCGCCGTCGGTGTGTACTCCTCGGGCATCTCCGCGCGCACGGGCGCGGGCTCTTCGGGCGCCGGACCGCTGAGTGCCGGAGCGCCGGGCGGCGGTCCGCCGGCCGGATGAGGCGCGGCAGCCCGGCGCGGGTCGCTGACGGGCCGCGGGCCGGCCGGAGCCGGGGCGCCGACGGGCCGGGGGTCGCGGGGCGGCGGGCCGCCCGGCACGGAGGTGTCCGGGACCGCCGTACGGGGAGCAACGGCTCCCGGCACGGGGCCACTTGGGACCGGTGCGCCCTGCACGGGCACGCTCCGCGCGGGCATGCCCTGCGCAGGCATGCCCTGCGCAGGCACGCCCTGCCCGGGACCGCTCGGCGGCGCGACGGGCGAGCCCGTGCCGGGAGGCCCGACGGGCGCCCCCGTGCCGGTTCCCTCCCCGTGTGCCGCCGTCCCGCCGTGCCATACGTCGGGTCCCTGACCGGCCCCCTGAGTCATCGACCCCTCCACCATCGCGCCGCCGCCGTGCACCGCCGACCTCCCCCTTCCGTTCGGGGCCTCACGGCCCGCGGAGACGGTCCCAGCCGCTGGTCCTTCGGCCTGGGAGCCACCCAGGTCGGGAGCCGGTCCCGGTGTCGTCCTCCCCCGGCCTTCGACCGGGGGTGCACCCAATCATAGGAACGCTGGTCGCGGCTTGTGACGCACCTGGGGGCCCGCATTTGACGCAGTGTCCGAACGGGGCATGAATTCATCCGGAATTCTCCGGGGACGTACCTCTTGGATTCCGCCCGGATTCCGCCGCGTCGGGCCGTGACCCCTCGCGTCAGCCCCGGCGGCGGCCATCCGCGTCACCCGGCATTTCCGTATCGGTCGCGTTCAGTCAGCGCGGGGCGCACGGGGCGCACTGACCGTTGTGCGAGCGCCCCGGCGATACGAGGAGGTACGCACGATCAGATCGGTGGGCATCACCTGCCGCACGGGCAGCGCCGGGCCGATGCCCTCGATGGCGTCGATCAGCAGCTGGATGACGGTGTTGCCGATCCGCCCCGGCTTGAGCGAGAGCGTGGTGATGGGCGGCTCGGTCGTGGCGTAGACGGTGGACTCGCTACAGCACACCAGCAGCAGGTCCTCCGGCACCCGCAGCCCGTAGCGTCGCGCCGCCCCCAGCAGGTCGGTGCCGTTGGGGTCGAAGAGGCCGTAGACCGCGTCCGGGCGGTCGGGTCTGGCCAGCAGCCGGTCGGCGGCCACCGCGCCCGCGCACGGGTCGTGTGCCGGATAGCTCTCGTAGACCGGGTCCTGGCCCACGCGCTCGCACCACTCCAGGTAGGCGCTGGTCGACAGCCGGGTGTAGGTGTCGGTGCTGGTGCCCGTCAGCAGGCCGATGCGGCGGGCTCCGGATTCGGCGAGGTGGTCCAGGAGGCCGCGCACCGCCTCCTCGTGGTCGTGGTCCACCCACGCGGTGACCGGCACGGAGCCGCTGGGGCGGCCGTCGGAGACGACCGGGATCCCGGAGCGGACCAGTTCGGTGACGACCGGGTCCTGGTCGGAGGGGTCGATGACGACGGTGCCGTCCAGCGCGACGTTGGACCACACGTCGAAGGGGCTGTCCCGGGCCGGGGCCGGCAGGATCACCAGGGCGTAGCCGCGGGCCAGCGCCGCCGAGGTCGCGGCCCGCGCCATCTCGGCGAAGTAGGCGAACTCGGTGAAGGTGAACGGTTCTTCGCCGTACGTCGTGACGGTCAGGCCGATCAGCCCCGACTTGCCCGTGCGCAGCGTGCGGGCCGCGGCGGAGGGGCGGTAGCCCAGCCGCTCGGCGACCTCGCGGACGTGGCTGCGCGTGGCATCCGGAAGCCGGCCCTTTCCGTTGAGGGCGTCGGAGACAGTCGTGATGGAGACACCGGCCGCGGCGGCGACATCCCGGATGCCGGCCCGCGCCCTCGGCCGGCTCCCCCGGGAGTACCTCCCGGCCGGAGGCTGCGGGAGGGACGCCGGTGTCCGGCTCCCCTGATGCTTCTCTGCTGCTGTCATGGCGACCCGATCGTAGGCCTGCGGCAGGTTGGACGCCGGGGCCGCGGAGGGCGCGCGAGCAGGCAGGATCCGGCGTCTTCGACGGGGCGGAACGACCATGGAACGCGCAGTTCACGGTTGGGTCGCGCGGCTCGTGGCGGAGAGCGGGCGCGGTTGTTTCCGCCGGATCGGCGATCCGGTAAGGGGAGCCTTAATCACCTTCACGAGCGATGCGCGCCACCGCGTTCGCCACCAGCGCGCAGGGCGTACGCGGACGGGCCCCGTCCGGGACGTACGCCGGGTGGAGGAATCCTCTTAAGGTGAACAGTATTGACGCGGATACGGGACGACGGTCCAGGAGGAGCAGCGGTGAGTGACAAGAGCGAGCGGGAGCACGAGGAGCGCGGGGACGCGACGGGGGCGCGTGGCCCCCGGCTGCGCGGTGCGCTGGCGGACGTCCCGTCCTACAAGCCCGGCCGCCCGGCCTCGGCCGACGGGCCCGTCTCCTACAAGCTGTCGTCGAACGAGAACCCCTACCCGCCGCTGCCCGGCGTGCTGGAGTCGGTGACGGCCGCCGCCGCCTCCTTCAACCGGTACCCGGACATGGCCTGCTCCGGTCTGCTCGCCGAGCTGGCGGACCGCTTCGAGGTGCCGGTCTCCCACCTGGCCACCGGCACCGGCTCGGTGGGCGTCGCCCAGCAGCTGTTGCAGGCGACGGCGGGTCCGGGGGACGAGGTGATCTACGCCTGGCGCTCCTTCGAGGCGTACCCGATCATCACGCAGATCTCCGGCGCCGCCTCGGTGCGGGTGCCGCTGACCGGCGGCGCCGAGCAGGAGGCGCACGACCTGGACGCGATGGCGGACGCGATCACCGAGCGCACCCGCCTCATCTTCGTCTGCAACCCCAACAACCCCACCGGCGCCGCCATCCCCCGTGCGGACCTGGAGCGCTTCTTGGACCGGGTGCCGGCGGATGTGCTGGTGGTGCTGGACGAGGCGTACCGCGAGTTCGTGCGCGACGAGCGGGTGGTGGACGGCATCGAGCTGTACCGCGACCGCCCCAACGTGTGTGTGCTGCGGACCTTCTCCAAGGCGTACGGGCTGGCCGGGCTGCGGGTCGGCTTCGCGGTGGCGCACGAGCCGGTGGCCGCCGCGCTGCGCAAGACCGCCGTCCCCTTCGGTGTGAGCCAACTCGCACAGGAGGCGGCGATAGCCTCGCTGCGCAGCGAGGACGCGCTGCTGGAGCGGGTGGAGGCGCTCATCGAGGAGCGCACCCGGGTGCTGGGGGAGCTGCGGGGCCAGGGGTGGACGGTGCCCGAGTCGCAGGCGAACTTCGTGTGGCTCCGGCTGGGAGCCCGTACGGCGGACTTCGCGGAGCGGGCCGAGGCGGCCGGGGTGACGGTGCGGCCGTTCGCCGGGGAGGGCGTGCGGGTCACCATTGGAGAGACCGCGGCCAACGACATCTTCTTGCAGGTCACGGCGGCTTTTCGGAAAGAGCTTTAGTCCCTTTTGGGAACGTCTGCCCCTGTCCCGGCCGGGTTTTCGACCCCCGGTGACATGTCCGGTATGGGGGTGTCGTAGGGTCGCTTGTGAATGTGAACGCATTCACGAACGCGGGTGCGACCCGAAGGAGAGAGCAACGTGGACCTTGCGTTGGCGCCGGAGACCCTGGCGCGCTGGCAGTTCGGCATCACGACCGTCTACCACTTCCTCTTCGTCCCTTTGACGATCTCCCTGGCCACCCTGACCGCGGTCCTCCAGACCGCGTGGGTGCGGACGAACAAGGAGAAGTACCTCAAGGCGACCCGCTTTTGGGGAAAGCTCTTCCTGATCAACATCGCCATGGGCGTGGTCACCGGCATCGTGCAGGAGTTCCAGTTCGGCATGAACTGGTCGGACTACTCCCGCTTCGTCGGAGACGTCTTCGGCGCACCGCTCGCCTTCGAGGCGCTGATCGCCTTCTTCATGGAGTCGACCTTCATCGGCCTGTGGATCTTCGGCAGGGACAAGCTGCCCAAGAAGCTGCACCTGGCGACCATCTGGCTGGTGGCGTTCGGCACCGTCGCCTCGGCCTACTTCATCCTGGCCGCCAACTCCTGGATGCAGCACCCGGTCGGGTACCGCATGAACGAGGGCAACGGCCGGGCCGAAATGACGGATTTCTTCGGGATCCTGTTCCAGAACACCGCGCTGGCGCAGTTCTTCCACACCATGACCGCCGCCTTCTTGACCGGTGGCGCCTTCATGGTCGGCATCGCCGCCTACCACCTGCTGCGCAAGAAGCACATCCCGGTGATGCGCAGCTCGCTGCGGCTCGGGCTGGTGACCTTGGTGATCGGCGGACTGCTCACCGTCGTCAGCGGCGACCGGCTCGGCAAGATCATGTACGAGCAGCAGCCGATGAAGATGGCCTCGGCCGAGGCCCTGTGGGAGACCCAGGCCCCCGCCCCGTTCTCCGTCTTCTCCTACGGCGACGTCGACAAGGGACACAACAAGGTCGCCATCGAGATCCCCGGTGTCCTCTCCTTCCTCGCGCACGACAACTTCTACGAGGCCGTCCCCGGCATCAACGACACCAACGCGCACCTGAAGGAGAAGTACAAGGACAGCGTCGGGCTGGATGACTACCGGCCCAACATCCCCGTCGCCTACTGGTCGTTCCGCTGGATGATCGGCTTCGGGATGGCCTCCTTCACGCTCGGCTTCGCCGGCCTCTACCTCACCCGGCGCAGGCTCTGGCTGTCCGAGCGGCTGCGAACCCGTACGGCCGACGAGAACGCGGTGCCCCGGCTGGCGCTCACCAAGGACCGCGAGCTGGGCGGGCGGCTGGGCACCTGGTACTGGCGGCTGTCCGCGCTCACCCTCCTCTTCCCGCTGATCGCCAACTCCTGGGGCTGGATCTTCACCGAGACCGGCCGCCAGCCCTGGGTGGTCTACGGGGTGCTGCCCACGGCCTCGGCCGTCTCCCCCAGCGTCTCCCAGGGCGAGGTGCTCACCTCGCTGATCGTCTTCACCACGCTGTACGCGATCCTCGCCGTCGTCGAGGTCAAGCTGCTGGTGAAGTACGTCAAAGCCGGGCCCCCGGAGCTGACCGAGGCCGACCTCAACCCGCCCACCAAGATCGGTGGAGACACCGATTCCGACCGGCCCATGGCCTTCTCGTACTGAGATCGGGGCGAATCGCTGTGCAACTCCACGACATCTGGTTCGTGATCATCGCCGTCCTGTGGATCGGCTACTTCTTCCTGGAGGGCTTCGACTTCGGGGTCGGCGTGCTGACCAAGCTGCTGGCCCGCGACCGCTCCGAGCGCCGGGTGCTGATCAACACCATCGGCCCGGTCTGGGACGGCAACGAGGTGTGGCTGCTGACCGCCGGCGGGGCCACCTTCGCGGCCTTCCCCGAGTGGTACGCCACCCTCTTCTCCGGCTTCTACCTGCCGATGCTGCTCATCCTCGTCTGCCTGATCGTGCGCGGCCTCGCCTTCGAGTACCGCGCCAAGCGGGAGGGGGAGCGCTGGCAGACCAACTGGGAGCACGCGATCTTCTGGACCTCGCTGATCACCGCGTTCTCGTGGGGCGTGGCGTTCGGCAACATCGTGCGCGGCGTGAAGATCGACCAGCACATGGAGTACGTCGGCACCCTCGCCGACCTGTTCAACCCCTACGCGCTGCTGGGCGGCCTGGTCACCCTGGCGCTGTTCACCTTCCACGGCGCCGTCTTCACCGCGCTCAAGACCCTCGGCGACATCCGCGACAGGGCCCGCAAGCTGGCCACGGTGCTCGGGCTGGTGACCGCCGTGCTCGCGCTGGGCTTCCTGGCGTGGACGCAGGCCGACAGCGGTGACAGCTGGAGCATGGCCGCCCTCGTCGTCGCCGTCGTCGCGCTGGTGGCCGCGCTCGGCACCAACCTCGCGGGGCGCGAGGGCTGGTCGTTCGCCTTCTCGGGGCTGACCATCGTGGCCGCCGTGGCGATGCTCTTCCTCACGCTGTTCCCTGACGTGATGCCTTCGACGCTGAACGAGGAGTGGAGCCTGACGGTCACCAACGCGTCCTCCACGCCCTACACGTTGAAGATCATGACCTGGTGCGCGGCGATCGCCACGCCCGTCGTGCTGCTCTACCAGGGCTGGACGTACTGGGTCTTCCGCAAGCGGATCGGCACCCAGAGCCTCGCGCCGTCCGGCGGCCACTGAGAGCGGGGGAGCCGGCGCCATGAAGCCTGTCGACCCGCGGCTGCTGCGGTACGCGCGCACCACCCGACTGTTCCTGCTCACCGCCGTCACGCTCGGCCTGGCCGGGGCGGCCCTGGTCATCGGGCAGGCGATGCTGATCGCCGACATCGTCGTGGCCGCCTACCGGCACGGGGAGTTCGCGCGCACCGCGCTGCTGCTGCTCGGCGCCGTCTCCGTCGCCAGGGCCCTGGTGTCCTGGCTGACGGAGCTGGCGGCCCACCGGTGCGGCGCCGCGGTCAAGTCCGAGCTGCGTACGGGGCTGCTGGAGCGGGCCACCGCGCTGGGGCCCGGTTTCCTGACCACGCAGCGCACCGGCGAGCTGACGACGCTGGCCACGCGCGGGGTCGACGCGCTCGACGACTACTTCGCGCGCTATCTGCCGCAACTCGGCCTCGCGGCCGTGGTGCCCGTCGCGGTGCTGGCCCGCATCGTCACCGCCGACTGGATCTCGGCCGCGATCATCGTGGTGACGCTGCCGCTGATCCCCCTGTTCATGGCGCTGATCGGCTGGGCGACCCAGTCGAGCACGGACCGCCAGTGGCGGCTGCTGACCCGGCTGTCCGGGCACTTCCTGGACGTGGTCGCCGGGCTGCCCACGCTGAAGGTGTTCGGCCGCGCCAAGGCACAGGCCGACAACATCCGCGCCATCACCGGCGACTACCGCCGCGCCACCCTGCGCACCCTGCGGCTCGCCTTCCTCTCCTCGTTCGCGCTGGAACTGCTGGCGACGATCTCCGTGGCGATCGTCGCCGTCAGCATCGGTACCCGGCTCGTCCACGGCGAACTCGACCTGACGACCGGGCTGATGGTGCTCATCCTGGCCCCCGAGGCGTATCTGCCGCTGCGGCAGGTGGGCACGCACTACCACGCGGCGGCCGAGGGCCTGGCCGCGGCGGAGGAGGTCTTCGCCGTCCTGGAGCGGCCGGTCCCCGAGCGGGGGTCCGCCACCGCGGACATCCGTACCGCCTCCCTCACGCTGGAGGGCGCCGCGGTACGGCACGAGGGGCGTACGGGGTATTCCCTGGCGCCCACCGATCTGGTGCTGCGCCCCGGGGAGACGGTCGCGCTGACGGGCCCCTCCGGCGGCGGCAAGACGACGCTGCTGTCCGTGCTGCTGGGCTTCACCCCGCTCACGGAGGGACAGGTGCGGGTGGGCGGCGTACCGCTGGCCCAGCTGGAGCCCGAGGGCTGGCACGAGCAGATCGCCTGGGTACCTCAGCACCCCTGCCTGTTCGCGGGCACGATCGCGGAGAACGTCCGGCTCGCCCGGCCCGACGCCGACGGCCACGCGGTGGCCCGCGCCCTCGCCGACGCGGGCGCGCCGGACCTCGACCCCGCGCGCGTCCTCGGCGAGGACGGCGGCGGCCTCTCCGCGGGCCAGCGCCAACGCGTCGCCCTGGCCCGCGCGTTCCTCGCCGACCGCCCCTTGCTGCTGCTCGACGAGCCGACCGCCGCACTGGACGGCACCACGGAGGCCACGGTCCTGGAGGCGGTACGCCACCTGGCCGAGACCCGCACGGTGGTGCTGGTGACACACCGCCCGGCGCTGCTGGGGGCGGCGGACCGGGTGGTGGAGCTGGGAGCTGACGCTGCCGCCGTGGGGCGGCGGAACGCCACAGCCTTGGGGCTGTCTGCCGCCAGGGGCGGCAGTGGGGGTCCCCCCGGCCGGAGGCTGGGGGAGGGCCAAGGCGGCCCTCAGACGCCAACCGGCCCGCACCACCCCCAAAGCGAGGGCGCCCCCACAGCGCGGCGCACCCTCACCCGCGTACGGTCCATGGGCCAGGCCGAAGGCATGAGGAAGAAGTTCGCGCTGGCGCTCACCCTAGGAGCGCTCGCGCTCCTGAGCGCGACGGGCCTCATGGCCACCTCGGGCTGGCTGATCTCCCGCGCGGCCCAACAGCCCCCCATCCTGTACCTGATGGTCGCGGTCACCGCGACCCGCGCGTTCGGGATCGGCCGCGCCGTCTTCCGCTACGCCGAGCGCCTCGTCTCGCACGACGCCGCGCTCCGGGTCCTGGCGGACCTGCGCGTGTCCGTGTACCGCCGCCTGGAGCGCCTGGCCCCCGCCGGGCTGCGCGGCACGCGGCGCGGCGACCTGCTCACCCGGCTGGTGGCCGACGTCGACGCGCTCCAGGACTACTTCCTGCGCTGGCTGCTCCCGGCCTCCGTCGCCGCCACGGTCGCCCTCGCGTCGGTGGCGTTCACCGCGTGGCTGCTTCCCGCCGCCGGCGCGGCCCTCGCGCTGGGGCTGGCCGTGGCGGGCGTGGCCGTCCCCGCGCTGACGGCCACGCTCTCGCGCCGCACCGAGCGTCGGCTGGCGCCCGCGCGGGCCGACCTGGCGACCCGTACCGTCGACCTGCTCACCGGCACGGCATCCGGCGAACTCCCCGTCAGCGGCGCCCTGCCCGCGCGGCGTCGCGAGGTCGCCGCAGCCGATACGGCGCTCACGCGTATCGCCGCGCGCTCGGCGGCCCGTACGGCGCTCGCGGCGGGGCTGAGCACGCTGGCCGCCGGTCTCACGGTGACGGCCGCCGCCTGGGCGGGCGCCGCCGCGACGGTGGACGGCGCGCTGAACGGGCTGCTTCTGGCGACCGTCGTACTGACGCCGCTGGCCGTGTTCGAGGCGATGACACCCCTGCCGCAGGCGGTGCAGTTCCGCCAGCGGGTACGGCGCTCGGCCGAGCGCGTGCATGAGGTCCTGGACGCACCCGTGCCCGTACGGGAGCCGGAGCACCCGGCGGAGCTGGGGGAGCGCCCCTTCCCGCTGCGTACGAGGGGCCTGACCGTCCGCTACCCGGACGCTCCGGAGGGGGCGCCCCCGGCGCTCGACGGGTTCGAGCTGGAGCTGACGCCGGGCCGCAGGGTCGCCGTCGTCGGCGCCTCCGGCTCGGGCAAGACGACGCTGGCCCACGCCCTGCTGCGCTTCGTGGAGCCCGAGCCCGAGCAGGGGCGGGGGCCGGGGCGGGACGGTGCGGCGCCGTACACGCTCGGCTCCCCCGCCGTGGACGCGACGGCGGCCGACCCGGACGCCGTACGCCGCGTCGTCGGCCTGTGCGCGCAGGACGCCCACCTGTTCGACAGCTCGCTCCGCGAGAACCTGCGACTGGCCCGGCCCTCCGCCACCGGGGCCGAGCTGCGCGCCGCGCTGGCCGCCGCCCGGCTGGCGGAGTGGGTGGACACGCTGCCCGACGGGCTCGACACGCTCGTCGGCGAACACGGCGCGAAGCTGTCGGGCGGACAGCGCCAGCGGCTCGCGCTCGCCCGTGCGCTGCTGGCCGACTTCCCCGTCCTCGTCCTCGACGAGCCCGCCGAACACCTGGATCTGCCCACGGCCGACGCGCTGACCGCCGACCTGCTGGCGGCGACCGAGGGCCGGACGACGGTACTGATCACCCACCGCCTCCAGGGCCTGGAGGCGGTGGACGAGGTGATCGTGCTGGACGGTGGCCGCACCGTCGAGCGCGGCTCCTACGCCCGGCTGGCGGCGGCGGACGGCCCGTTCGCCGCGATGCTCGCCACCGAGCGGGAGGCGGCGCTCGCCGGTCGGGACCGGGAGCGGGACGGGGCCCGGGAGACACGGCACCCGGCACCGGCCGTGGCCCCCATCGGCTAGTGCCGTGACCGGCAATGTTTGCCCGTCAAGGAGCGTCGTCCGGTGCGTGCGATCGCAAGGCGGCCGGAAGTCCTTGATTGGGGTCTCCCCTGCTCGAACGAAGTTGAGAGCTTGGGGAAGGAGCTACCAGGGCTTTTGGCCAACGCCGCGAGCGGGCGTGCCGGGCGGCGCGACGGGGCAAAGCTTGCCGGGAGGGGCACTAGACGTACGTCTCGATCACGGTGGCGACGCCGTCCTCCTCGTTGGTGGACGTCGTGTGTGTCGTGGAGACCCGCACATCGGGGTGGGCGTTGGCCATGGCGTAGGAGGTGCCGGCCCAGGCGAGCATCTCCAGGTCGTTGGGCATGTCGCCGAAGGCGACGACCTCCTCGGGCGCGATGCCCCGTTCCTCGCAGGCCAGCGCCAGGGTGCTGGCCTTGCTCACCCCGCGCCCCGAGATCTCCAGCAGCGCGGACGGGCTCGACCTGGTGAACTCAGCGTGCGTCCCCGCCGTCTTCCGGCCCAGGGCCAGGAACTCGTCCGCGTCCATCTCCGGGTGGTGCGCCAGCAGCTTCAGCACCGGGTCGGAGCCGAGCCCCGTCCCCTCCGCGAGCAGTTCGTCCGCCAGGGCGTAGGAGGTGCCGGGGTCCTGGGGGAAGGAGGGGTAGTCGGGCTCGTAGTGGATGCCCTCCGCCCGTTCGACGGCGAAGGTCACTCCCGGTGCCGCGCTCCGCAGGGCGTGGACGACGGCGAGGGCGTCCGCCCGCGCCAGCTCCCGCACCCGCACCACGCGCGGTCCCTCGGCGTGGAGGTCGACGACGGCGGCGCCGTTGGCGCAGATGGCGAGCCCGTGGCCGTGCACATGTTCGCTGACGACGCCCATCCAGCGGGCGGGCCGGCCGGTCACGAAGAACACCTCGATCCCGGCGTCCTCGGCGGCGGCGAGCGCGGCGATCGTACGGGGGGAAACCGTCTTGTCGTGCCTCAGCAGCGTGCCGTCCAGATCGGTGGCGATCAGGCGAGGGGGGCTCGTCACGCGGGCACCCCGAGGCGGGGCGGTCACGCGGCCGTGTGCGCGGCCCGGCACGTGACTGTGCGCGTGGCTGGGCGCCTGGCTGTGCGGGCGGTTGTGCGGACGGCTGTGTGCGCTGCCGTCGGGACCGGCGTCCGGGCTCGGGCTCGGGCCCGTGCCTGGGCCTGGGCCTGGGCCTTGGCCTGGGCCTTGGCCTGCGCCTGGGCCTGGGCCTGCGTTTGGACTCGGGTTTGGACTCGGGCTTGGGCTCTTCGGGGCGAGAGGTTCAGACGGATGAGTCACAGGCACCATCTTCGCGCATATGCCTGAACATGCGTGCGAGGTGCTGCACGGATGAGAGCACTCTCCGTACGAGCGGGAGCACGCAGGGCGCACAGCTGGGCGCCGGAGCACGGGGTGAGCGCGGTATCTCAGGGTCTTATCGCGTGATTACCGACATAAGCGGCACAATCGAAGAGGAGGCTCCGTATCCGCATGAGGAAGGGAGCGAGGCGCCCATGGCCGGTCACACGCGCTATGTCCCGGACCGTGGTCTGACCACGCGCATGGTCACCACGATGTTCTTCATCGGGCTGCTCTACGTCGTCCTCGTCGGCGTGCTGGTCGCACTGCTGGGGAAGGCCTGGCCCCTGGTGATCCTGATCGCGGGCGGGCTGTTCATCGCCCAGTTCTGGTTCAGCGACAAGATCGCGGCCTTCAGCATGGGCGCCCGCGAGGTCACCCCCGAGCAGGCGCCCGAGCTGCACGGAGCCGTCGACCGGCTGTGCGCGCTCGCCGACATGCCCAAGCCCCGGGTCGCCATCGCGGAGAGCGACGCACCCAACGCTTTCGCCACGGGCCGTAACCAGAAGAACTCCATGGTGTGCGCCACCACCGGGCTGCTGCGCCGCCTGGAGCCCGACGAGCTGGAGGGCGTGCTCTCGCACGAGCTGTCCCACGTCGCGCACCGGGACGTCGCGGTGATGACGATCGCCTCGTTCCTGGGCGTGCTGGCCGGGATCATGACGCGCGTCGCGCTGTGGGGCGGCGTCGGGCGGGCCGCCGGGCGGAGCAACGACAACGGCGCGGGCCTGCTGCTGCTCCTCGTACCGCTGGTCAGCGCCGTTGTCTACGTCATCAGCTTCCTGCTGACCCGGCTGCTGTCCCGCTACCGCGAGCTGTCGGCTGACCGCGCCGGAGCGCTGCTGACCGGACGCCCGTCCGCGCTGGGCTCCGCGCTCACGAAGATCAGCGGCGACATGGCACGCATCCCGACCAGGGACCTGCGCAAGGCCGAGCCGTACAACGCGTTCTTCTTCGTGCCCGCCTTCTCCGGCGAGAGCGTCGCCGCGCTCTTCTCCTCGCACCCGTCGCTGGAGAAGCGGCTCGACCAGCTCGGCCGCATCTCGGCCCAGCTCGGCCAGTGACACCCGGCTCCGCCCGGCCAGTGACATCCGGCTCCGCCCGGCCAGTGACATCCGGCTCCGCCCGACCCGCGACACCCGACTCCGCTCGATCTCGATGAGGCTCGATGAGAGGGGCCCGAGGTGGGTTTTCTGGACGCGCTACTCGGCCGCAGCAAGCCCAAGCGGCCCGACCTCGACCAGCTGTTCGCGCTGCCGTCCGCCGCGGTCACCCTCCAGGCGGGCGCCGCCTTCGTGCCCACCGGCATGGGCGCGGTCTGCTTCGCCAGCGTCGAGGGCGGCGCCTTCGCCCAGCTCCAGCGGGACGTACGGGCGCTGCTGGACGCGGACACGGAGCGCGGCGGCATCCCCGTCGAGTTCGGCCAGGACTCCTACGGCTATACATGGCTGACCGCGCGCCACGCCCCCGACGAGACGGCCGACCTGGTCAACGACCTGCACGCGGTCAATACCCTGCTCGCCGAGGGCGGGTTCGGACCGCAGCTGCTGTGCTCGACCGTCACGTTCCGGGAGTCGGCGGACGGCACGGAATCGGTGGACGGCACGGAGTCGGCCGACGGCGGGGGGTCGGCGGACGGCGCGGAAGGGGGCACGGGAGCCGTGACCGGCGCCCCGCGCCCCCTCGCGCTGATCTACCTCTACAAACGCGGCACCTTCTACCCCTTCGCCCCGCTGCCCGGCGCGGCCGAGAAGCGGGACAACGGGCTGGAGCTCCAGGTGCGCGCCCTGCTGGCGAACGACCTGCCCCTGGAGAAGGACCTCAGCCGCTGGTTCCCCGTGTGGAGCGCACCCGGGCTGTGATCCCCGGAACGGCTGCCTGCTCGGAACGGCGGCTGCTCGGAACGGCGCTGCTCAGGACAGTGGCCCTGCTCAGAACAGCGGCTTCAGGTCCGCGTGGACCAGCGAGTGGTCCGACTGCCCCTGCGGGTCGTGGACGCCGACGCCCGGCGGGTTGAAGGCACCCCGGCGCAGCAGGATGAAGTCGAGCTTCTTGCGCTGGGGAGGGGTCCCGATCGTGCCCTGGCAGCGGGCGTCGGGCTTGGCCCCGCAGTACGGGTCGGCGTCCGCGAAGTGCTGCCAGACAGGGGCCAGCTCGCTGGACGAGGGGAGCGTGTTGAAGTCCCCCAGCACGACCGCGCGGTTGTGCGGGCGGGCCGCCGCCTCCAGCTCGCGCGCCTGCTGGGCGCGTACCTCGGTTTGCGGGTCGCCTTCTGTCTTCTGCGCGAAGTGCGTGTTGAAGACGCGCACGTCCTTGCCCGCGACGGGCACGGTGACCGCCATGTAGCCGCGCGGCTCCGTACCGCCCCGGGAATAGCGCGTGTTGACCGCGTCCTTCGCCGGCGCCGCCGTCAGCATGGCCTGCCCGTAGGCACCGCCCTTGAAGATGCCGCCGCACTGTCCCCGTTTGCGGTTCACGGTGCCGTACGTGACGTGATAGTCGAGCTTGTGCACCTTCTTGAGGGCCCTGGCGATCCGGTCGACCTTGGTCTTGCAGGCTTCCTGGAAGCCGATGACGCCCGGACGGTACTGGGCGATCTGCCGTGCCTGCTCGTACGCGCTGTGGCGGCCGGGCCCGTGCAGGTTCCAGGTGACGACTCGGTTGGAGAACGTCCCGCTCGGCGCCCGGCCGCCGCCGCCCGCCATGTCGCGCAGCTCGTCCTTGGAGCCTGCCGCTTCCTTCGCGCTCGCCTTGCCGTGCTGGCTCTCCTTCTCGGACGAGGCCGCGGCCTTGCCGCCGTCGCTGCCCCCGTTTCCGCCGCCGGTGACGGCGACGCCCACGCCCATGACGGCGAGGGCCGCCGCCACGGCGGTGGCGGACAGGACGGCACGGCTGCGGCCCTTCTTGCCGGCCTCCCCGCTGTTCGTCGTGCGGTCCTTCTTGCTGCTCGGAGCCATGACGACTCCCCTTCCCCCGTTGATTTCCCCGTTGATTTCCCGGTGGTGCTACGCGGTGCTCGTCCCACTTCGTCCCACTCCGTCGCACTCCGTGGTGCTGACGTGGTCCTCCGTGGTGCTGGACACGACGTTAGGGACCCCAGCGGCATGAACGCGTCAGACGCTGACCCGAGATTCCGGGTGGACCGGCGCGGCAGTGCGGGTCAACCCACGCGGTACGGGGCGCTCTTTCCGCCGGTCGCGGGGGGAGCCCCGCCCCTCGACAGAAGCGGACGATCGCCTTCTGGCAGGATCACCCCCTGATCCATGTCCCGAGGGCCCCACGCCCCGGGTAGCGGGGAAAGCGAGGAAGACATGCGCAGGTGGAGTCGTGCCGTTCCGGCGGTCGTCGGTGCCGTCGTGCTGACGGTCGCATTGACCGGCTGCAACGGTTCGGGCAAGTCGGGCAAGAAGGGCGGCGACAAGTCCGGTTCGTCCTCCAGCTCGGAGGACAAGACCACGTTCAAGCTCGGCGAGGCCAGCCCGACGCAGACGAACGACGGGGCCAAGGCCAAGGGCAAGTGGACGGTCACCCCGACCAAGGTCGAGACCGGCACCGTCGAGGACATGGAGAACTCCGGCCTTGAGAAGGACAAGAAGGACGGCCCGCAGGTCCCCGTCTTCGTCTCGTCCACTCTCAAGCACCAGAGCGGTGACCCGATGGAGATCGGTGACATGAACGACGACTTGATCGTCAAGACGGACAAGGACAAGCGGACCCGCGAGCTGATCGTCCTGATGGGCGACGCCAAGTGGAAGAACTGCCCCACGACGGACACCGAGAAGAAGCTCAAGCCCGGTGACCAGGAGAAGATCTGCGGCGTCTTCCTGGTCCCCGAGGGCCAGAAGCCCGCAGCGGTGGAGCTCAGCCGGGGCTTCAACTCCCCGCCGCTGGAGTGGCCCGTCAAGGGCTGAGCCGGAGCGGTCCGTCAGGCGCGGTCCGTCAAGGGCCGAGCCCGCCTGGCCGTCAAGGGCCGAGCCCGCCCCGGCCTCCGTCCGCGGAACCAGCCGAGCCCCCGAGTCAGCAGCCGTCATACCGGCGACTTGGGGGCTCGTTCCCGTGATGCGGAGGTTGTCGGGAGGGCGGTGGGGCGGCCCGCCCAGGGTGACCGCATGGGCATCGGGGCCGGCCTCGGGTCTGACATCGGTGCTGAAATCGGGCTGACATCGGGGCTGCCATGGGGGTGACATCGGGTCTGACATCGGGGCTGAGGAGAGTGGCGGGGCGGTGGCGGAGCGGGAGCGTGTTGCCGCGTTCCGGGCGCGGCTGGGGCTCGCGTCGCTGATAGACGTGCACACCCATTTCATGCCGCAACGGCTGCTGGCCAAGGTATGGGCGTACTTCGACGCGGCCGGCCCGCTCGTGGGGCGGCACTGGCCGATCGCGTACCGCGAGGATGAGCAGCGGCGGCTGGAGACCCTGCGTGGCTTCGGCGTCCGGGCGTTCACCTCCATGCTGTACCCGCACAAGGCGGGCATGGCGCGCTCCCTCAACGACTGGGCCGCCGACTTCGCGGCCCGCACCCCCGACTGCCTGCACACCGCGACCTTCTACGCCGAGCCGGGCGCCGCCGACGACGTACGGCGGGCCCTGGCGCAGGGGGCGCGGGTCTTCAAGTGCCACGTTCAGGTAGGCCGGTTCGACCCGAGGGACCCGCTGCTGGACAAGGTGTGGGGGCTGCTGGCCGAGGCGGGCACGCCGGTGGTCACGCACTGCGGCTCGGGCCCGGTGCCCACCGCGTTCACCGGGCCGGGGCCGATGGGCGCGGTACTGGCGCGGCACCCGGCGCTGCGGCTGGTCGTCGCGCACCTGGGCATGCCCGAGTACGCCGACTTCCTGACGCTGGCCGAGCGCTACGCGGGAGTGCTGCTCGACACGACGATGGCCTTCACCGACTTCGTCGAGGACAGCGCCCCCTTCCCCCGCGAGGCCCTCCCCCGGCTGGCCGCGCTCGGCGACCGCGTGCTGCTGGGGACCGACTTCCCCAACATCCCGTACGCGTACGCGGACGCCCTGGAGGCGCTGGAGACCCGGACGGGGCTGGGGGAGAAGTGGCTGCGGGCGGTGTGCCACGACAACGCGGCGCGGGTTTTCGGGCTGTGATCCGGGGGGCTCAAGTGGGGGGTGAGGCCGGGGGCATCAGCGGGTGGCGAGGCCGGGGGCCTCTCAGGTGCTGATTCCTTCCTTGCGCAGACGGGCCGCCACCGCGTCCCAGGACGGGTCGACGGGGTCGGGGGTGCGGGTGGCGACCGCGTTGTCCTTGAAGCCGGAGGACGTCGAGACGCAGACGACGGGCCCCTCACCCTGTGGCCCCTCACCCTGTGGCCCTTCGTCCTGTGAGCCTCCGTCCTGTGAGCCTCCGTCCCTTCGGTCCGTCCGCCGGTGCGGGGTCCCGTGGGTGCGGTAGGCGGCCAGCCCCGCCGCCGCCGACAGCTCGGCCCACATGCCGTGGGCGGCCAGTTCGCGCTGTGCCGCGCGCATCCGCTCGTCGTCCACCAGCAGGCCGCGTCCGCCGCTGCCGCGTACGGCGAGCACGCCGCGGTAGCCGCCGACCGCGCAGTCGATGCCGTACGCGTCGGTGTGGCCCACCGCCACCCGGGCGGCGGGCAGGTCACGGGAGAGGGCGGCGGACAGCGGGCCGCCCGCCGCCGGTTCGCAGGCGTGCAGGCGCGGCACCCGGTCGGTGACGCCGAGCCGCCGGAGTTCGTCGAAGCCCTTCCACAGCCCGAACAGCATCTCGCCGTAGCCCACGGGCACGAACACATCTGCGGGGACGCCGACATCGGCGTGGATCTCGTAGGCGAGCGTCTTGTAACCCTCGGGCCCGAACGCGTGACCGGTGTGGGTGGGGGTGAGGTTGCTGACGGGGTGCATTCCGCAGCGCTCGACGATCAGCCGGGTGAGCGGCCACCGCGCCTCGGCCGGTACGGGCAGCACGACCGCGCCGTACGCGCGTACGAACGAGGAGACGGCGGGCGGGGTGTCCGCCGAGGCCAGCACCACGCAGCGCAGTCCGGCGCGGGCCGCGAACGCCGCGGCCGAGGCCGCGTGGTTGCCGGAGGACGCCACCACGGTCCCGGGCGCCCCGATGCGCAGCGCGGCGCTCGCGGTCACGCGGTTGAGACGGTCCTTGTGGCTCCAGGTGGGGTTGCGGGACTCGTCCTTGACGTAGAGGCCGTCGCCGATCTCGACCAGCGGGGTACGGCCCTCGCCCAAGCCGGGCGCGGCGAGGGGCGGGAGGAGGGGGGACCAGCGGTCGATGCCGGTGTAGGGGGTGGCGGGGACTGTGGGAGCTGCGGGGGCTGCAGGGGCTGCGGGGGCTGCGGGGGCTGGGGGGGCTGGGGGTGCGAAGAGGGTGGGGTCGACCGTCTCGTACGCGTAGTCGACCTCGACCGGGTACGCCGTCTCCTCGGTGCTCGTCCGCGGACAGCCGCTGGTCAGCGGGGGCCACAGGGGGTACGTGACGGCGGGGTCGCCGAGGGAGCGCTGACCGGTGGCGGTGGAGAGGGTCGTCATGGAGGAGGACGTTAGCCGGGGAAGGTGAGGTAGCACGGGGGCACCGCCTCCGTGAGCCATACGCCGTTCTCGCTGCGCCAGAAGGTGTGCCCCTCCTCGTGCATGAACCCCGCGGCGACCGTCAGCACGACGGCCCTGCCGCGCCGGGCCCCCACGCGGGCCGCGGTCTCGCGGTCGGGCGACAGATGCACCGCGTGCCGGGTCATGGGCCGCAGCCCCTCGTCGCGGATGGCGGAGAGGAAGCGCGGCGTCGTCCCGTGGAAGAGCACGGGCGGGGGCGGCAGCGCGGGCAGGTCGAGTTCGACGTCGACCGTGTGGCCCTGGTTCGCGCGGATCCGGATGCCGTCGGGAGAGAACGCGTAGCGCTGTTTGTCGTTGTGGGCGACGACTTCTTCCAGCTCGGCGCGGGTGAACGGGAAGTTGTGGGCCGCGGCGGCGGCCAGGAGTTCATCGGTACGGGCCCACCCGTGGGCGTCCAGCACGAGCCCGATGCGGTCGGGGTCGTGGCGCAGGTGACGGGCCAGATACTTGGATATGCGCACATGGCGCTTGGTCGCTGTGCTGCTGTGCTCGTTCGGCTTGCCGTTCATGTGACTTCAGGATGCCCGGGCTGGGCCGGCGGGCGCATGTGAATATGCGTCGCGGCGGTCGCGGCGGTCGCGGCGGTCGCGGGGTCCCGGCGGTCGCGGGGTCCCGGCGTCGCGGGCGTCCTGGGCGGACCAGGCGTCCTGGGCGGACCGGACCACGGCCGGTACACGGGCGGTGCATGACCGCTCCTCGGGCGGTGCATGACCGCTCCACGGCCGGGCCATGATCGCTCGATCAGGTGGGGAGGGTGTTCATCCAGGGGGTGAGGCCGCCGTATGCCATGGGGACGATCTCTTTGTACGTACGGTCGTCGGGCAGCGCCACGATCAGCCGGCAGAACGGCGGGTACCACGTCGTCTTCAGACGCGCCACGCGGTCGAACACCGCCTCCAGAAAGGCCGGGGTCGCCTCGCGCGGCAGGTCGTGGAAGGTGACGCCGTCGACGGTGATGTGCGCGTCCCCCTCCTCGAAGAGCTGCACCGAGATCTTCGGCGTCAGCGGCGTACCGGAGGGGCTGTCGCTCGCTTCGATCTCCAGCAGCGCCTCGTGGGGGAGGGACCCGTCCTCGTCGGTGACGGCGAACGCACCGGCCGCCGTGCGCCGCGAGGACTCGTCGGCACCGATCGCGTGTTCGGTGCGGACCCGCAGCCCGCGCCGCTCGGCGAGCGCCCCGAGCACGGAGACCGCGGACTCGGTGCTGTGGATCTGCGGGTGGTGGTTCATATGGTCCATACCGCTGATCATGCCTGGTGAGGCGCAGTTGCGCTGCTTGGCGGGGGCGGGTGTGGGACGTGGTGCGGGTGCGGGTGCGGGTGCGGGTGCGGTGTGGGGGTGGGCGTGGGGGGCGTGGGGCCGGCTCTGTGGGGTGGGGCCCGGTTTCGCGTGAGGGGTGGGGTCCGGCTCCGGGTGAGGGGGCCGTGCCCCCGCGAGGGCGGGTCCCGGAGCGGCGCGAGGGTGGGGTCCGGCTCCGGGTGGGGGTGGGTCCGTGGGTCCGGTTCCGTGGAAGGCGGGGCGGTCGGTGGGCGGGGGCGGGGCGCATAGGGTCGGGGTATGCGCCTGAGCACTGTGATCCTCCCCGTCCGCCGTTGGTCCGAGGGTGGCCGGGAGGTGTGGCAGCGGGCCGAGGAGCTGGGCTTTCATGCCGCGTACACCTACGACCACCTCTCATGGCGGGTACCGTTCCGCGACGGCCCCTGGTTCGGGGCCCTCCCCACCCTGACGGCAGCCGCGACGGCGACCTCGCGGCTGCGCCTGGGCACGATGGTCACCTCGCCGAACTTCCGGCACCCGGTCCCCCTCGCCAAGGAACTGCTCACGCTCGACGACATCAGCGAGGGGCGGATCACGCTGGGGATCGGCGCCGGCGGGAGCGGCTTCGACGCGACGGCGCTCGGCCAGGAGGCATGGACGCGACGCGAACGCACGGACCGCTTCGCGGAGTTCGTTCCCCTCCTCGACCGGCTGCTGACGCACGACGAGGTGACCCACGAGGGCACGTACTACTCCGCGCACGAGGCCCGTGACATCCCCGGCTGCGTCCAGCGCCCGCGCCTGCCCTTCACCGTCGCGGCCACGGGCCCGCGCGGGCTGCGCCTCGCCGCGCGGTACGGGCAGTCCTGGCTGACGACGGGCGAGCCCGCCGCCAACAACGGCGGGACCCCGGCCGACTCGCTCGCCGCGCTCGCCCGCCAGGTGGAAGGACTGGAAAAGGCGTGCGCCGAGACCGAACGCGACCCCGGCGCACTCGGGCGAACCCTCCTCACCGGCTTCACCCCCGACCGTCCGCTGGAATCCGTCGAGGCGTTCGTCGACTTCGCTGGGCGCGTCGGCGAACTGGGCTTCGACGAGTTGGCGCTGCACTGGCCGATCCCCGGAACGCTCTTCGAGGCGGACGAGCGCGTCTTCGAACGCATCGCCACGGAAGGCGCGGAACGGGTGCGCTAGCCCCGAGCCCGAGGCGCGAGCGCCGAGGCCGGAGCCCGAGCCGCGAGCCCCGAGCCCCGAGCCCCGAGCCCCGAGCCCCGAGCCGCGAGGCGTGTGTGCCGGTTCGGTTCCGGTCCGGGTCCGGGTCCGGGTCCTGGTCCTGGTCCTGGTTCCCGTTCCCGTTCCCGTTCCCGTCCCCGTTCCGGCGCAGCGTCAGCCGTACCGTTCGATGCGGAACTGGGTCTGGTCCGGCGACGTGTTCCTGCTGTGGCCCACCGACCAGGCGCCGCCCGCCGGTCCGGGCACGCTCGCCACGTCCCGCACATACGCGTCCACGCCGTTCGCCCCACCGCGCTCCCCGGCCCACTGGGTGCCGTTCCAGCGCAGGTAGTGCGCCGAACTTGAGTCCCAGAAGTCCCAGCCCCCGATCAGCCCGGGCCCGCGCGCGCTGCCTGTGCTGCTGCCGCTGTCGGTGATGGCGTTGAGGGAGCCGATCTTGAACGGCAGAGTGTCCCCGTTCACGAACGTCCACTCCTTCCCGTCGAAGTGGCTCAGCACCACGCCCGGCGGCTTCCCCGGCGGCCCCCCGACCCCGAAGGCGGCACCGACCGCCCAGATGTCGTCCGCCGCCGTCGGCAGCAGGTCGGAGATGCCGAGGCGGATGCCGACAACGGGCGGCAGCACCGTCCAGCCGCCCTCGGCACGCACGCCGTTGTCCTTGTCCTTGTCCTTTGCCGTGCCCTTGTCCTTGCCCTTGCCGCCGTCGGCCGAGGCCCCGTTGGCCGAGGCCCCTGCCTCGTCCCAACGGGCGAGGTCGTCACCGACGGTGTACACGCCGCCATCCGTACCGCCGCCCAGCCGTACGCGCCACGGCGCCGTGGCCGAGGTGGCGTTGGGGATCGGGGGCGTCCAGGCCCACGTGCCGCCCTTCCGGCGCAGCAGCTTGGGCAGCCCCTCGTGCTGGCCCGCGACCCAGACCGCACCGTCCGGCCCGGTGGCGACCCAGGTCAGCACGGTGGCGGGGTCTTCGCTGCCCGGATATTCCGTCTGGCGCCATGTGGTGCCGTCCCACCGCAACAGCCGGTCCGCGCCGTCCCTGTCCTCCCCCACCGCCCACGCGCAGCGCGCCGAAGTCCCGCTCACCGAGCGCAGCGAACCGTTCAGGCTCAGGTGCTTCACATCTGTCTGCGACCACGCCGCACCGTCCCAGCGCAGCGCCAGGGGACGTCCGCCCGTCCCGCTGGCCGGCAGCCCCTGCTCCCCGACCGCCCAGGCCAGATCCCGCCCGGCTGCCGATACGGCCAACAGCCGCGCCCCCGGGTCGACGGTCGGCCCGGGCATCAGCTGCCAACCGGCCTGCACGGTGGGGACGTCGGGAGCGGCGCCAGCCCCAGCCTCTGCTTCCGCCCCTACTGCCGCCGTGGCTGTGGCTGCGGCTGCGGTTGTGCCGGTGGCCGCGATTGTTGCCGTTGCCGTTGCCGCGACACCGCCGAGAAACGCGCGTCTTCGCATCGTGTGATCCCCCTCTGATTTGTGACGGGACGAGAGGTTCACGTTGGTGTGCGGATCGTTGCGGGGCAAGAGGCGTATGTGAGTGCTTCGGTACTCCTTTCCGACGGAATTTGTCACTTGGGTCAGCCGGGAGACGTCACCCGGAGCCGGGGCCCGTTCCGGAACCGGTGACGGGCCCGGAACGGGCCCCGAGCCCCGACCCCGGCTCCGTCCCCGCCGTCCCCGTCCCCGTCTCCGCCGTCATCGCCATACGGTCCATCGCGCGGGCCCGTATCTCCCGTTCGGCCGCCGCCGCGATGAAGTCGGGTGCCCTCTCCTCTCCCACCAGTCCCCGTACCGCCTCCACCATGCCCGTCGGCAGCCGCACCTGCTCGCCGGCCGGGGCCTCGCCTCGTGGCGGGGGGAGCGCCGCTGCCGAACGCAGGTGGTCCCGCAGATTTCGCGCCGCCAGCTTCTGCATCGCCCGCGCCAGCTCCGCCTCGACGGTCTGCTGTGCCAACGGCCGCAGCCTGCGCACCAGCTCCGCCGCCTCCGAGGCGTCGCCGTCCGTGGGGAGGGAGCCCAGGTAGCGGATGAAGACATGCTCGTTGGTGAAGTCCAGGAAGCGGGCGGCGATGTGCTCGACCTGTCCGCGCAGCTCCCGCAGGTGCTCCGTGATCGCCAGCAGCGGCACCCCCGCCTTGTGCAGCTCCGCCGCGACCGCCAGCTCCTGTGGACTGGGCACCAGGAACTCGTCGTCCCGGCCCGCCAGCGGCACCAGCACCCCCAGCGCCACGGCCTCGGAGACCGCCGTGTCGTCGTGCTCGCCGCCGAACAGCTCGTCCAGCTCCTCGCGCGAGACCCGGCCGGACTCCTCGTCCGTCCACGGCCCGTCCACCTCCGCGACCAGGCCCAGCACCCCGCCCAGCCCCCGGCCCTCGTCCCAGGCCTGGAGCAGCTCCTTGATGGAGGCCAGGGTGTAGCCGCGCTCCAGCAGGTCGGCGATCTGGCGCAGCCGGGCCAGATGCGAGTCGTCGTACACATTGGCCCGGCCCCGCCGCTCCGGCTTGGGGAGCAGACCTCTGTCCTGGTACGCGCGGATGGTGCGGACCGTCGCACCACTGTGGTGCGCCAGATCCTCGATGCGGTACTCCGGCACGGAGTCCGGGCTCTGGGACGGGGACATGGGTCCGCTCTCCTCGCTCACAGTGCCGCGCGGCGGCCTATCGCCCCTGCGGCGCCCCGCGCCTCGGGGGACGTGGCCAGATGGTCCACGGCCCGCCGCGGCGAGCCTTCCTGGGAGGGATGGTACGAGCGTTTGAAATAGCGAGGTATCGCCGAATCCAGCTCGCGCCACGTCGGCAACAGGCCCTTGGCCACCGCCACGTTGTGCTCCTTCAGCGAGCAGCGCAGCCGCCCGGCCGGCTTCGGATCGTGCCGTATCAGATACCGGGCGGCGCTCCACATCCACATCCACATCCACAGCCAGGCCGGCACCGCCGCCGGCGCCGTCACCGTCATGGCGCCCACCCGCCGGGCATGGCGGGGCGGCCCCTCCCCGGCCCGCAGGAGCAGGTGCAGGAGCGGGTGCAGCACATTGATCACGTGGGTGGCGATCGGCTCGTCCGGAATCCAGTGCGGCGGGGTCCGCTCCCAGCCGAAGGAAGCCCTGCGCGGGACGATGTCGTGGTGGAAGTCCTGGTCCTTGCTGAGGGGCTCAGCTTGCTCGGCTTTCTCGTCGCTCATACGACGGCTCCAGGGTCGGCGGGTGTCCGGGACGCTGCGGTGGGCGAGCCCCCGGGGTGCGGGCTCTGCGATGAGTGGCTCTCTGAGGAGGGGCAGCGGCGCTCAGACCGGTGGCCGCAGGCGGGCTATCGCACGCAGGGTGTGCGGGGTGAAGCGGGACATCAGGCGGGCCCCGCGTGCCTCGGGTGTCACCGGCACCACCGCCTGGTTGTGCACCACGGCTCGCAAGATCGCGTCGGCGACCTTCTCCGGGGGATAGTTCCGCATGCCGTACAGGCGGGAGGTGCGGCGCCGGCGCCGCTGCTGCTCCTTCTCGTCGGCACCCGTGAACCGCGCCGTCTCCGTGATGTTGGTGTTCACGAACCCGGGGCACACCGCGGAGACTCCGATGTCCTGCCCCGCCAGCTCGGCGCGCAGACACTCGCTGAGCATGAGCACGGCCGCCTTGGAGGTGCTGTAGGCCGGGAGGACTCTGGAGGGCTGGTAGGCCGCGGCCGACGCGGTGTTGACGATGTGACCGCCCTGCCCACGTTCGGCCATCTGCCTGCCGAAGAGCCGGCAGCCGTGGATGACGCCCCACAGGTTGACGTCCAGCGTGCGTTTCCAGTCCTCCGTGCTGGTCTCCAGGAAGGAGCCGGAGATGCCGATCCCCGCGTTGTTGACGAGCACATCAGGAGTGCCGTACTCGTCGGCGACCTTCTCCGCGAGCTTCTCCATCTGCTGCTCGTCGGAGACATCGACCGTCTCCGCCCAGGCGTGCGGAGCACCGATCAGCCGTGCCATGTCGGCGGTGCGTGCCGCCGAGTCCGCGTCCCGGTCGACGGCGATCACCCGGGCCCCGGCCTCCGCGAAGGAGAAGGCCGTCGCCCGGCCGATGCCGCTGCCCGCGCCGGTGACCAGCACCAGCTGGCCGGAGAACCTGTCGGAGTGCTTGCCCGCAGGAGCCGGCTCCCTGGCCGGGATGCCCGACTCCTGGCTCGTGACGAACTCCCCCACCCACGCGGAGAGCTGGTCGGGGCGGGTGCGCGGCACCCAGTGCTTGGCCGGCAGGGTGCGGCGGGTGAGCTGCGGTGCCCACAGCTCCAGCTCGTCGTAGAGCCGTTCGCTGAGGAAGATGTCGTCGGTCGGGGTGATGAGCTGCACCGGGGTGTGGGCGTAGCAGTCGGTGCGGGGGTGCGAGAGCCTCGCGCGGATGTTGTCGCGGTAGAGCCAGGCGCCGTGGGCGGCGTCCGTGGGCAGGGACGCGGTCGGATACCCGTTGGCCGGCACCTTCTCGGTCAGCTCCAGGACGCGCGGCCAGCGCTTGCCGAGCGGGCCCTTCCACGCCAGCTCGGGCAGCACAGGGGTGTGCAGCGCGTACACGTACCAGGACTTGGCGCTCTGGCCCAGCAACTGGGCCACCCTGCGCGGGGTCGGACGGGAGAACCGCTTCTTGATCCAGTGACCGAAGTGGTCCAGGGAGGGACCGGAGATGGAGGTGAAGGAAGCGATCCGGCCCTCGGTGCGGCTGACCGTGGCGAACTCCCAGCCCTGTACCGAGCCCCAGTCGTGCCCGACCAGATGTACCGGCTCTCCGGGGCTGACGGAAGCGGCGACCGCGAGGAAGTCGTCGGTGAGCTTCTCCAAAGTGAAGCCGCCCCGCAGCGGTTTGGGCGCCGTGGACCTGCCGCAGCCCCGCACGTCGTACAGCACCACATGGAAGCGGTCCTGGAGACGGCGCGCCACCTCGGACCAGACCTCCTTGCTGTCCGGGTAGCCGTGCACCAGCACCACCGTCGGCAGATCGGCATCCCCCAGCTCCGCGACGCACAGCTCCACCCCGCCGGTGCTCACCCAGCGCGTTCGCGCGCCCTCCAGCGGCTCCTGGCCTCGCGGCCCGCTCTCCGGCACGGCTTTCCTGTTCCGCCTCATACGGTGCTTGCCTCCTTCTGCCGAAGCCGCACATGCGGCAGATCGTCATCGAGCCAAAAGGCGCTCTCCTCGGGGTCCTGGGAGTCGGTGACGACCAGGATCTCCTCGAACTTCGCGCCGGTGCCACGGAAGCCCAGGTGCGGCTCGACGGCCCACAGCCCCGGCTGCGGAGGGTGGTCGGAGAAGCGGTGCGGGCTCCACAGCGGAGACCAGCCGTCCCTGTGGCCGTGCAGCGCGTCCTTGGCCAGCCCCTTGAGGGAGTTGGTGCCGAAGCCGAAGAGAGTGGGGGACCAGCGGCGGTCGCTCACGCGGTCGACCTTGTGGGCCATGACTCCGAAGGGGTACGCGCGGTGCCTGTTGGCATATCCCTGCCGGACCATCAGCCGCTCGACGTCCTCGTAGATCTCCCGCAGCGGACGGCGCTCGCGCACCTCGGCCAGTATCAGCTCGCGGTGGTCGCGCAGATCCGACATCAGCCGCTGGTGCACGGGGTTGGGGCCCAGACAGCCGGAATAACCGATGTCCGAGGTGTATCCGTGGTGGATGGGCGCCATGTCCAGGATGAAGGGCATGCCGGGCTCCAGCTTCCGGTTCGTCGGGAAGAACTGGAGCGGGATCCTGAAGCCGGTGAAGGCGGTGCGGTCCCCGAACCAGGCGAAGGGGAGATGGAACCAGTCCCGCACGCCGCGCTCACGCAGCCACTCGCGCTGCATGCGCGCGGCGTCCCGCTCCGTCACCCCCGGCACCAGCCGGGCGGCCACCGACTCCGCGCACGCGTAGCTCAGCTGCTGCACTTCTCTGAAGCCCTGCAAATCAGCCTTGACGCCCCGCAGGCCGGCCCTGGATCCCCGCAGGCCGGCGGAGGTATTACCGATCATTGCTGGGCGCATCGCAACCATCCGTCCCTGAGTCGTACCGGTGCGTGAGCAAGTTGACACTGATGAATGTGACATCGGGCCATGGCGCGGTCAAGGGCCCCCGTCCAGCCTGTGTATAACTTCCGACCCCCTACTCAAGGTCCTGCCCCTACGGGTGTCTCCGACCTGAGAGGTAGGCGGAAACCCCCGCCTTGTCTGACGCGGACGCGTCGAGCCGCCACTAGCGTCGAGGACGTGACTGTGATCGCGACCGAAAGCCTCAGCAAGCGGTACCCGAGGGTGACCGCACTCGACCGGCTGACCGTCGGCATAGAACCGGGCGTTACGGGCCTGGTGGGTGCCAACGGCGCCGGCAAATCCACCCTGATCAAGATCCTTCTCGGGCTGGCACCCGCGACCGAAGGCACGGCCAGCGTCCTCGGCATGGATGTGAGCACCCAGGGCGGCGCGATCCGGGAGCGCGTCGGATACATGCCGGAGCACGACTGCCTGCCGCCGGACGTGTCCGCCACCGAGTTCGTCGTCCACATGGCGCGCATGTCGGGGCTGCCGCCCACGGCGGCCCGCGAGCGCACCGCCGACACCCTGCGGCATGTGGGCCTCTACGAAGAGCGCTACCGCCCCATGGGCGGCTACTCGACGGGCATGAAGCAGCGCGTCAAGCTCGCGCAGGCCCTCGTGCACGACCCCCGGCTCGTTCTCCTGGACGAGCCCACCAACGGCCTCGACCCGGTCGGCCGGGACGAGATGCTCGGCCTGATCCGCCGCGTCCACCGGGACTTCGGCATCTCCGTGCTGGTCACCTCGCACCTCCTCGGCGAGCTCGAGCGCACCAGCGACCATGTCGTCGTCATCGACGGCGGCAAGCTCCTGCGCTCCTCCTCCACGGCCGACTTCACCCAGCACACGGCCGTACTGGCCGTCGAGGTCACCGACACCGACCGGCATCCGGACGGCACCAAGGCCCTGCGCGCCGCCCTCGGCGATGCGGGGCTCTCCCTGCGCGCCCCGGGCCCCGACAGCGCGGTCGCGCCCGGCGCCGGCCACCTGGTCACCGTCGACATCGACGACGAGTCGGTTTACGACACCGTCCGCGACACCGCGGCCGAACTCGGCCTGGGGCTGGTCCGCATGGAACAGCGCAGGCACCAGATCTCCGAGGTCTTCACCGAAGGGAGCGCCGGCGATGTCGCCTGAGCCCACCGCCACGGCGCCCGCCGCACAGCGCGGCCAGGACGTCATCCACAACATCGGGTACCGCGGCTACGAAGGACCCCGGCTGGGCCGCTCGTACGCCAGGCGTTCGCTGTTCACCCAGACGCTGCGCGGCGCCTACGGACTGGGACGGTCCGCCAAGTCCAAGGTCTTGCCCATGCTGCTGTTCGCGGTGGTGTGTCTGCCGGCGGTCATCGTCGTCGCGGTCGCCGCGTTCGCCAAGACCAAGCAACTGGAGGTCGGATACGCGGAGTACGTGCTGATGCTCCAGCCGGTCCTCGGCATCTACCTCGCAGCTGTCGCACCCCAGGCGATCTCCCTCGACCTGCGGTTCAAGACCGCCCCGCTGTACTTCTCGCGGCCCATCAAGAACAGCGACTATGTGACGGCGAAGTACGCGGCGATCTCGGGTGCCCTGTTCATCTTCACCGCGGCACCCGTGCTCATCATGTACATCGGCTCCCTCCTGGTGAAGCTGGACTTCTCCGACCAGACCAAGGGCGCGGCCCAAGGACTCGTCTTCTGTGTGCTGTTCGCACTGCTGCACGCCGGGATCGCCTCCTACATCGCGGCGCTCACCCCACGCAGGGGCTTCGGTATCGCCGCGATCATCGTCGCGATCACCGTCCCGTTCTTCCTGATCACCGCGCTCCAGGGAATCGCGAGCACCTCCGAGAACGACTCCGGCATCGCCTGGCTCGGCCTGGGATCGCCAGGGACGCTCATGGACGGCATCCAGAGCAAGTTCCTCGGCGGGGACTCAGGATTCCCGATGGGGGCGACTCTCAGCGCTGCACAGGGCGTCAGCTACCTCCTCGTCTTCGCGGCGCTGACGGCCGGCGCGTACGCCCTCCTGCTGCGCCGCTACCGGAAGGCCGGACTGTGAGGGCCCGGACCGCGCGGGCCCGGACGGTGATCCTCCGGACCGCGACTCCCGCTCCGCGTCCCACCACGACTCCTCGAAGGAACGGGCTGCGCCCATGAGCACACTCCGCATCGACCGCACCTCCCGCTGGTTCGGGAACGTCGTCGCGGTCAACGACATCACCATGAACATCGGCCCCGGCGTCACCGGCCTCCTCGGCCCCAACGGCGCGGGCAAATCCACGCTCATCCACATGATGGGCGGCTTCCTGGCCCCCTCCAACGGCAGCGTCACCCTGGACAACACCCCGATCTGGCGCAACGAGCAGTCCTACCGGCACATCGGCCTCGTGCCCGAGCGCGAGGGCATGTACGACTTCCTCACGGCCCGCGAGTTCGTCCTCGCCAACGCCGAACTGCACCAGCTCCCCGACCCCCGCGCCGCCGCGGCGGAGGCGCTGGCGACGGTCGAGATGGAGTACGCCCAAGACCGCCGCATCTCCACCTACTCCAAGGGCATGCGCCAGCGCGTGAAGATGGCTTCCGCCCTGGTGCACCAGCCGTCCGTGCTCCTGCTGGACGAGCCGTTCAACGGCATGGACCCCCGCCAGCGCATGCAACTGATGGAGCTGCTGCGCAAGATGGGTGACGAGGGGCGCACGGTGCTCTTCTCCTCGCACATCCTGGAGGAGGTCGAGCAGCTCGCCTCCCACATCGAGGTGATCGTCGCCGGACGGCACGCGGCCAGCGGAGACTTCCGCAAGATCCGCCGTCTGATGACCGACCGGCCGCACCGCTACCTGGTGCGCTCCAGCGACGACCGGCAGCTCGCCGCGGCCCTCATCGCCGACGGCTCCACCGCGGGCATCGAGCTGGACCAGGCCGAGCAGGCGCTGCGCATCCAGGCCATCGACTTCACCCGCTTCACCGAACTGCTCCCGCGCGTCGCGCGCGAGCACGGCATCCGGCTCTACACCGTCTCGCCCTCCGACGAGTCCCTGGAGAGCGTTTTCTCGTACCTCGTCGCGGCCTGAGCGACGGAAGGGAGCCAAGAGATGTACAACCCCACAGTCGCGCGGCTGACGTATCGCGCGCTCCTTGGCCGCCGGCGCGCGCTCCTCCTGTGCGCGCTTCCGGCCCTGCTGATCGTCGTCGCCGCCGTCGTACGCGCCATGAACGGCGCCGATGACGCGGTGGCCGGCCAACTGCTGGGCGGCTTCGCGCTGGCGACGATGGTGCCGCTGATCGGCGTGATCGCCGGAACCGGCGCGATCGGGCCCGAGATCGACGACGGATCCGTGGTCTACCTGCTGTCCAAGCCCGTCAAGCGCACGTCCATCATCGTCACCAAGCTCATCGTGGCGACCGGAGTAACGGCCGTTTTCTCCGCGGTGCCCGTGCTCGTCGCCGGGTTCATCCTGAACGGCAACAGCCAGCAGATCGCGGTCGCCTACGCGCTCGCCGCCGTCGTCGCCTCGATCGCCTACAGCGCGCTGTTCCTGATGCTGGGCACCCTCAGCAGGCACGCGGTCGTCATCGGCCTGGCGTACGCGCTGATCTGGGAGGCCCTTTTCGGCAGCCTCGTATCCGGCGCCAAGACCCTCAGCGTCCAGCAGTGGGCGCTCGCGCTGGCCGAGAAGGTGGCGGGCAGCGGCGCCGATGTGACCTCGGACGTGGCGCTTCCCGCCGCCGTCACCCTGATCGTCATCGTCACCGTCGGCGGCACCCTGTTCGCGGGCCAGAAGCTGCGCACGCTGACCCTGGCGGGGGAGGAGTAGGCCCGACGGGCGCGCCTCCCGCCGGCGGGCGAGGCAGCAGGAGGGACGGAAAGGCGCGGGGGCGGTTCATCGCCCGCCGCGCTTTTCCGCGTTCATCCGGTGCCGATCGGACTCTCGCCTTCATCCGGTGCTCGGGCCGCGACCGGTGCTCAGGCCGCGATCAGTGCTCGGGCCGTGTCCGGTGCTCGGGCCGTGGCCGGTGCTCAGGCCGCGACGTCCCCGATCTTGCGGTCCTTGCCGGCGCCGAGGCCGAGCAGCACCAGCCCGGCGCACACGCACAGCAGCAGGGCGATCGGGACGGTCCATCCTCCGGTCGCCTGGTGCACGGCGCCCAGCACCACGGGCCCCGCGGCGGCCAGCAGATAGCCCCACGTCTGTGCCATACCGGACAGCCGAGCCGCCGTGTGCGCGTCCCCGGAGCGCAGCACCATCAGCGTCAGCGCGATACCGAGCGCCCCGCCCTGGCCCAGCCCGAGCAGCGTCGCCCACACCCAGGCCCCACCCACCGGCGCGACCAGCAGACCGGTGAGGCCCACGGCCATGAACACCGCGACCGCCGCACACAACAGCCGCTGGCCGCGCATCCGCCCGGCGAGGGTCGGCACGAGGAACGAGCCGCCCATCTGCACCAGCGTGCTGAACGCGAAGACCAGACCGGCCGTCGCCCTGCTCATCCCGTGGTCGGTGAGGAGCGTCGGAAGCCAGGCGATGGTCACGTACGCGATCAGCGACTGCGAACCCATGAACAGCGTGATCTGCCAGGCGATCGGGGAGCGCGTCAGCTTCGGCCCGGCCTGCCCCTGCCCCTGCCCTTGCCCCTGGTCGGTCCGGGGCGCCGATACGGCTGCCGCCTGACCGTGGCGGGTGCCCTCGCGGGAGAGCACCACCTGCGGCAGCCAGGCGCAGGCCGCGACAGCGGCCAGCAGCGCCCAGGAGACGAGCGAACCGCGCCATCCGCCCAAAGCGTGCTCCAACGGCACGGCAGCGGCGGCGGAGACGGTCGCGCCCAGGATCATCGCCGTCGAGTACAGCGCCGTCATCCCGGCGGCCTTGTCCGGGAAGTCCCGCTTGATCAGGCCCGGCATCAGCACGTTGAGCAGCGCGATGCCCGAACCGACCACCGCACAGCCCGCGAAGAGCGTCACCATGGGCGGCGCGATCCGCAGCGCGATGCCGCCGGCGAGCAGGACGAGCGCCCCGAGCAGCACCGTTTCGGTCCCCCACCGGCGTGCCAGCTTGGGCGCCAGGGGTGAGATCACGCCCATGAAGATGAGCGGAATGGTGGTGACCAGGCTGCTGATCGTCGAGGTCATCCCGAAGTGGTCGCTGATCTCACCGAGTACGGGCGATACTCCGGCGAGCGCGGCGCGCATGTTCAAAGAGGCGAGCACGATGCCCACCAACAGCAGCACCGGATGCGTACGCAGTCGGCCGCGCGCCGCCGCGACGGGAGGCGACGGAGCGAGATCCTCCTCGGCGTCGAACAGCTCGGCCTCTATGAGCTCTTCCGTACTGAGCCCTTCCTTCGGGGACGGCGACATCGCGGGTGGTGCCTCTTTCAACGTACGAGTGGTCAGGTGGATGGTTCGGAAGGCAGAAGGGGTGTGAGGGGGGAGAAGGGGAGAGGGAGCGGCGCCCCTGACGGGCAGTACGCCCCGGCACTCACTCGGTGCCGAGCAGCGCTTCGACGGCCTGTTTCGGTTTGGCGAGCAGCTCCCTTGCCGCCCGCTCGGCGACCTCCGGGTCGCCGGTCTCGATGGCGTCCACCAGATCGTGGTGGTCGGATTCGTGCATGCGCGGCATCTGCCGGTCGCGCAGCGACGCCACCAGCGCGTCTCGTACCGAGCTGCTGAACCACCCGTAGGTGGCGCTCAGGGCCGCGTTGTGCGCCGCGTCCACGACGGCGACGTGGAACTCGATGTCGTGTTCCGCGTACAGCTCGTACTGCCCGTCGGCGGGCTGGCCCTCGCGGTTCTTGAAGGCCGCCTGGGCGGCGAGGGCCGCGCGCATGCGGGCGATGTCCGCCGGCCGGTGCCGCAGGGCCGCCAGCCGCGCTCCCTCGGCCTCCAGCGCGATGCGCAGCTCCAGGACGTCCCGTACGTCGGCGCGCTGCACCCCGCGCATGATGTCGCCGGGGTCGGCCGTCGCGACGACGAAGGTGCCCTCGCCCTGGCGCGAGCGCAGCATCCCGGCGTGCACGAGCACCCGGACCGCCTCGCGGACGGTGTTGCGCCCGACCTGGAGCTGCTCGGCCAGCGCGTGCTCGGTGGGAATGCGCTCCCCGACCGGCCACTCGCCCGCGGTGAGCTGCGCCCGCAGTTCACCGACCACGGTGTCCACGAGCGACTGCCGCCCAGCGGCCTGCAACGCCATGCCCAACTCCTTCGTGTACGCGTGCTCCGATTCGCCCGGTTGCCCAGTCATCCTACAACTCCACCGGATGAAGCGAGTCTGTGACCAGGGAGATCCGCCTCACAGCTTTCCCGACCGGACGGAGCGAGCCATCGAGAAGCGAAGCACCGAAGAAGCGCTTCATCCGAGGAGCGCGTCACGCGAAGGAGTACTTCGCCCGAAGGAGTACTTCGCCCGGAGGAGCGGCTCGGCAGACCGACGGCAGCGCCCGCGCGAGCCCCTTGGTGTTGCAGGACGTCGAGGTGCCGTTCCTGGGTGGCGTGTACGGCCCCCGGGCGAGCCCGGCGCCACAGACGGCGTGGTCCGCGCGCGTTCGGTGTCCTGGAGCGCGTCGAGGAGCCGCGTCGTGAGGCGGTCAGCGCGGGACGCGCCTCCCGGACGAGATCGGGGCGCACGCCGGGGCGCTGACCGGAACCGTGGTTCGGGCTCTCTCCCAGGAGCTCTTTCCTGGGCGCGCCCTCCGGCGCGCGTAGAGGCCGCGCTGGACCAGCTTGTTCGCCTCGATCTGGTCCCGGGGCACGGCGGAGGCGTACCGGGGGTCCAATGCCGCAGGCCGCCGAGCGCCGGGCCATCTCGCCCAGGACCTGGCGCTCCCGTACGGGGTCGTCGACGGGCCTGGCCGTGCCGAACGTCGCGGCTGCCACAAGCCCCGCCAGCTCCGGCCGCTCGGCCGACAGCCCGCTCGGCCGACAGCCTCGCGACCCGGACGGGCCCGGCATCCGGTGGTGCAGACGAAGCCCTGTCTCCCCACCGGAGCCTCAGTATCGGCCGGTCGGCGCTCCCCAGGGCGGACGTCCCTTCGTACGACTGGAAGCGGAGCAGAGGCCTCCGGCGAGCAGGCGCGAGAAACCCTGCACCCTCCGGCGCGCACCCGCGCACCCGCACCCTCCGGCCGACCGAAGCGGCCGACCGAAGGGTGCGCGAGGCGCGAGGCGCGAGATCAGCTACGGCGAGGACGGGTGACCGGCTTGGCGCCGGTCGCCCGCATCACGCCGCGCAGGTCCCCGCGCATCTCCCGCATCTCCTCGCCCATGTCGGCGAGACGCTGGCTCATCGAGCACACCACCTTCTCGGTGTGCTCGGTCCTGCGTTCGGTCTCCACCAGGCGACTGTCCATTCGCTCGAGCCTCTCGGAGATACGCCCGATCACCGGGCCCAACTCCTGGAGCACGGCGCCCAGCTCGGCCCCGGCCGACTCAAGCCCACTGACGCGCCGGTCGAGAGAGCCGTAGCCGACAGCCAGCGTGCGGACGGTGTCCCTCAGTTCCTCACCCGGGCATCGCGTGGCTCCGCTCCGGGTGTGGGGGTGGGTGGTTCCCTCGACGTCGAGGAGGTAGACGCGGACCCTCCGCGCGATGTCGCTGTCCCGCAGCAGCATCGCCACATTGAGGACGGCGCGGCGGTTGAACAGGGTGAGGCTGCGCCGGAGCTGTGGATAACCCGGTTCTGGGACATTTGAGACTGACAACTTGTCAGTCTCAAATTCTTGCAGGTCAGCGCCTCGAAGAGTGCTGAGACCGTTGCTCTCCAGCTCCTCCCGGTGCCGACTGACCAACTTTTCCACAGTGTTGAGCGCCACCTCGAAGTAGTTAGCCACATCCCGGGTGGTGGCCTGTGTACTACCTGTGGAAAACGCCAACGCCTTCACTTTGTCGAGGACTTCGACCCGGTGCGCCATGCCGGAGCGCGCGCTGCGCGACTCCAGCAGGACGGAATCGGAATACATGCGAGAACCCTCCTGGGTCCGGACGGACATGACTGGGAAACCCCGATCACCTGGGGGCCGTCAGGTGTCCGTATCCAGGAGCCAGGAGCGGAGATCAGCTCATGTCTTCCACATACCCCACGACCGGCAAGGGGCCTTTCTCGGGCCAAGCCTCAACCGGTGACCGCTACTTCACGCTCGCTCGTCGCATCTTCTCCAGTCGCCTCCGCGCGACAAGTACAACGATGCGACGGTCGTACAGTTACGCGATCACGCTGACGTTCCCCATCGGCGCGATCGCGTTCTGCCGCGTACCGGTGTACGCCCCGGGCCTGTTCTGCCGGAGCCACACCCCTGCCGGAGCCACACCCCTGCCGGAGCCACACCCCTGCCCGCCTCCGGGCTTCCGGCGCCTCAATCTCGCTCAGGAGCCCA
This sequence comes from Streptomyces sp. NBC_01775, assembly GCF_035917675.1. Classification (NCBI taxonomy): domain Bacteria; kingdom Bacillati; phylum Actinomycetota; class Actinomycetes; order Kitasatosporales; family Streptomycetaceae; genus Streptomyces; species Streptomyces sp. NBC_01775. The sequence continues at coordinate 4,800,622 of NZ_CP109104.1, forward strand.
GTGGTTGAACTGGAGGATGCCCTTCGGGTCGTGTGCGGCCTTCAGGCGCTTCAGCCGGACCGTCGTCTCCTCTCCGAACACGGGTCGTACGGTCTCCTCGTCCTGGGGCCCGTAGAGGAAGTTGAGGCTGCGGCCCGCCATCCGGTCGTGCGCCGGGGACAGCACCCTCTCGTGCAACGCGCGCACCGCCTCCTCGCCCGGTCCTTCCAACGGGGAGAGCACGCCCAGCAGATAGGCCGCCTCCTTGTTGCTCACAGCGTTCGGCACCTCCGGAGTACGGGAGAACGCGCCGCCCAGGTGACGCATGCCCAGCACGCACATCGCCTCGGCGTCCGGTCCCGCCTCCCGCAGCACGGTGCGCAGCACGTCACCCTCCAGCGCGTCGGAGAGCAGCAGGTTGGTGCTGCGGTAGGAGCGCGGAGTATCCGGTTCGCTGAAGACCGTGGCCGACTCCGCGTACGGCATCTCCCGCAGCTCGTCCACCAGCAGGGAGCCGATCGAACGCAGCGGCCCGACCAGTTTTTCGCCTTCCTCCGGTGAGCCGTTGAAGGCGATGTGCACCTGTGCGAGGTAGCGGCCACGCAGCGGCTCGGGCACCCCGGGGAAGTCGGGCATCGGCAGCAGCGTCACCGCCGAGGTCAGCTCCTCGGGTACCGACGCGGTCCACGCCTGCCACGTCCGCAGCACCTCCTCGGCGACCTGGCCGCCGTCGAAGACGAGCCTGCCGCCGAAGATCCGCTCCACGGGTACGAGCCCGATCTCCATGCCCGTCACCACCCCGAAGCCGCCGCCTCCCCCGCGCAGACCCCAGAACAGCTCCGGGTCGCTCTTAGCGGTCACCTGGAGCGCCCACGCGTCACCCGTGACGAGGTCGATCCGCCGCACGTGGTCGGCCGCGTACCCGAACTGCCGTCCCAGCAGCCCGACTCCGCCGCCGAGTGTGTACGAGACCACGCCGACACCGGGCGCCGAGCCGTTGACCGGGGCGAGGCCGTGGCGGGCCGCCTCGGCGACCAGGTCGGCCGCGCGAACCCCTGCCTCGATCCACGCCGTGCGCTCCTCCGCGTCGATCCGGATGCCCGTCATATGGCGCGTGCTGATCAGCACGCCCTTCCTCGCGGCCCGGCTCAGACCGTGCCCGGTCGCCTGTACGGCCAGCGGCAGCCCGTGCCGGTGCGCGTAGTCGACCGCTGCCTGAACGTCCTCGGCGTTCCGTGCCGCGACGAGCACCTCGGGGCGGTGCCAGGCCCCCAGCTGGAAACCGCCGCGCTCCTCGTCGTATCCCTCGTCATCCGGTACGAGCACGCTGCCGCGCACCGCGTCCTTGAGCGCACTCAGACCCTCCCGCGCGCTCCCCCGGACGCCCCCGCCGTCCCATTCCGGATCGCGGCCCAGCCAGGCCGCCAGCCGTGCGTACACATCGGCGTCCTCCGGTACCTCGCGAACCTCCCCGAACGGTGCGTGCTCGCGTCCCTCGGCGGGCAGCGCCTGATGTGCCGCCGCCAGCGCGAACTCACCCAGTTCAGGGTCCAGCGGGTCCTCCCAGCCGATGGCCTCGGCAAGGTCCCAGCTGTGGGCCACCGTTTCCATCACCGAGCCCGCCAGAACGATCCGGCCCGGCATTCGTCCCCAGGGCACGGTCACCAGCGCGTCCAGCTTCTCGTCGTCCGCCCACGCGGCCGTCATCCGGGCGCGCGCCTCGTCATACGTCCGGGACCAGCGGTCGGCCGGAAGGTCCGCCGTCCACACGGGCACGTCCTCGCCCTCCGAGGTGCCCCCCTCGGCCGCGTTCGCGACACGTGTGGCCCCGCTGCTGACGTGGCCGAGCAGCGAGCGCACGTCGTACTCCGCGCAGGGCGTCGGCGCGTCCAGGTCGCCGGGCCGGGTGGCGGCGATCAGCGTGGCCAGTTGTCCGGCCGCACGCTCGTACACCGGCCGGGGGTCGGGGATCACAGGTGTGGCGCTCACGTTCGCTCCTCCGTCTGTCCGGCCCTGCCGTCCGGGACCGGCTTCCGGGAAGAGTCTCCCGCCAAAACTTGACAACTATCGTCAACTAATTTCCGGCACTCTGGAGTACGTGAAATCCGATCGGCTGCTGTCCATCCTGCTCATACTCCAGACGCGCGAGCGGATACCCGCCGCCGAGCTGGCGGCGGAGCTGGAGGTCTCGGCCCGCACCATCTACCGCGACATCGAGGCGCTCTCGGTATCCGGAGTGCCGGTTTACGCCGAGCGGGGGCGGCACGGCGGCATCGCGTTGCTGCCCGGATACCGCACGGATATGACCGGGCTGACGACAGACGAGGCGCGTGCCTTGTTCGTGCTGGCGGCGCAGGGCGCCCACGCGGCGCTCGGCCTGGACAGCGCGCTCGGCTCGGCGCTGCGCAAGGTGATGGCCGCGCTGCCGGCGCCGCACCGGCCCGCCGCGGAGCTGACCAGCCGCCGGATTCTGATCGACCCGGGCCGCTGGCTGACCGGTCCGCGGTCCGAGGTCGACCTTGATGTGCTGCATACCGCTGTCTTCGCCGACCAGCGGCTGCGGATCCGTTACCGCCACGGCGGCAGCCCCGAGCAGCACACCTACACCGTTGACCCCTACGGCCTCGTCAGCAAGGCAGGTGTCTGGTATCTCGTGGCCGACCGGCAGCGCAGGCCCGCGCTCTTCCGCGCGGACCGCATCGGTGCCGCGCAGCTGGTCGAGGCTCCCGTACGCCGTCGCCCAGGGGTGGAGCTGGCCGATGCCTGGGAGGCGCTGCGCCGTCGTGTCGAGGAGCGGCCCAGGGCGGCCGAGGTGACGGTGCGGGTGCACCGCACGAGGTTCGACATGTTCGCCCGCATCGTCGGCCCCATGTTCGCCGACGCACCGGATACCGACGTGGAAGGCGACTGGATCACCGTGCGCGTCGCCTACTCCGTGCTCCCCGCCATCAGTCAGCTGCTCCAGTTCGGCACGTCCGTGGAGGTCCTTGAGCCGCCCGAGGCCCGCCAGGAGATGGCCCGCAGGGCGGCAGGGGTCACCGCGCTGTACGAGACGGGGGAGACCCCCGAGGTCGCCCCGCTCTACGACGGCTGGGACTGAGCCCCGCCCAGCGGGCCCCTCCCCAGCTCCGACCGCGCCCGCAGGGCCGTGCGGATGAAGTGCGTGAAAGCGCCGCGGCCCGTGTCAGCAGCGCGGCCCTCATCAGCACGGCGAACCCGGCGCGGTCGGGCGAGCTGTTCACAGTGGCGACGGGAGTGGCCCGCACGGCCCACCGCACGGCCCACCGGGCCAAGGCAGCGGGACCGGGCTTGCTAGCTCTCTCCGAGGAGGCGCTCCAGGACGAGCGCGATGCCTTCCTCGTCGTTCGAGGACGTCACCTCGTCGGCGACCGACAGCAGTTCCTCGTGGGCGTTCTCCATGGCGACGCCGTGGCCGGCCCAGGCGAACATCGGGATGTCGTTGGGCATGTCGCCGAAGGCGAGCGTCTCGGCGGAGTGCACCTTCAGGCGGCGGGCTGCCAGGGCGAGGCCCTTGGCCTTGCTGAGACCGAGGGGCAGCATCTCCACGATGTCCTCGCCGGACATCGTGACGGCCACCAGGTCTCCGGCGGCCTCCCGTGCGGCCTTCGCCAGCGCGTCGTCGTCGAGCTCCGGATGCTGGAGATAAAGCTTGTTGAGCGGATGGGCCCACAGCGCGGCGCGGTCCTCGAACGGGACGGAGGGCAGCGGCCCTTCCCGCACGCGGTATCCGGGACCGACGACGACCTCGCCGTCCACCCCGTCCCGGGAGGCGGCCAGCGCGAGGGGGCCGACCTCCTTCTCGATCTTGGCGAGGGCCAGTTCGGCCACTCTCCGGTCGAGCGTGACGGAGGTCAGCAGCCGGCCGGAGCCCGCGTCGTAGACCTGAGAGCCCTGGCCGCACACCGCCAGGCCCCGGTACCCGAGGTCCTCAAGGACGTGCTTGGTCCAGGGGACGGCCCGGCCCGTGACCACGACGTGGACGGCACCGCGCGCGCACGCGGCGCTCAGCGCGGCGCGGGTGCGCTCCGAGACGGTGTCGTCGGAGCGCAGCAGCGTGCCGTCGAGATCGGTGGCGATCAGTCGGTAGGGGAAGGCCGGGCCGCTGTCCTGGTTCACTTGGCGGCCGGCTCCAGCGCCTCGCGTCCGCCCAGATAGGGCCGCAGCACCGGCGGCAGCCACACCGAGCCGTCCTCGCGCTGGTGGTTCTCCAGCAGGGCGACGATGGTGCGGGGCACCGCGCACAGCGTCCCGTTGAGCGTCGCCAGCGGCTTCACGTGCTTGCCGTCGCGCATCCGGATGGAGAGCCTGCGGGACTGGAACTGGGTGCAGTCCGAAGTGGAGGTCAGCTCGCGGTACTTGCCCTGGGTGGGGATCCACGCCTCGCAGTCGAACTTGCGCGCGGCCGAGGCCCCCAGGTCACCGGTGGCCACATCGATTACCTGGAAGGGCAGTTCGAGTCCGGTCAGCCACTCCTTCTCCCACTCCAGCAGCCTCCGGTGCTCGGCCTCCGAGTCCTCCGGCGCGACGTAGGAGAACATCTCGACCTTGTCGAACTGGTGGACGCGGAAGATGCCGCGGGTGTCCTTGCCGTACGTACCGGCCTCGCGCCGGAAGCACGGCGAGAAGGCGGCGTAGCGCAGCGGCAGCCGGTCGGCCTCGATGATCTCGTCCATGTGGTATCCCGCCAGCGGCACCTCGGAGGTGCCGACGAGATACAGGTCGTCCTTGTCGAGGCGGTAGACGTCCTGCGCGGCCTGGCCGAGGAAGCCGGTGCCCTCCATGGCCTGCGACTTGACCAGCGCGGGAGTCAGCATCGGCGTGAAGCCCGCCTCGTTCGCCTGCGCGATGGCCGCGTTGACGAGAGCCAGCTCCAGCAGTGCGCCGATTCCGGTGAGGTAGTAGAAGCGCGAGCCCGACACCTTGGCGGCGCGCTCGACGTCGATGGCGCCGAGCTTCTGGCCCAGCTCCAGGTGGTCCTTGGGCTCGAAGCCCTCGGCTCCGAAGTCACGGGGGACGCCGATCGTCTCCAGGACGGTGAAGTCCTCCTCGCCGCCCACCGGGACGTCCGGATGTACGAGATTGCCGAGCTGACGCAGCAGCCGCTGGGTCTCCTCGGCGGCGTCGTCCTGCTCGGCGTCGGCGGCCTTCACAGCGGTGGACAGCTCGCCCGTGCGGCGTAGCAGCTCCGCCTTCTCCTCGCCCTGCGCCTTGGGGATGAGCTTGCCGAGCTGCTTCTGCTCGGAGCGGAGTTCGTCGAAGCGGACGCTGGAGGACCTGCGCCGCTCGTCGGCGGAGAGCACCGCGTCGACGAGGCCGATGTCCTCTCCACGGGCACGCTGCGAGGCGCGCGCACGGTCGGGGTCCTCACGGAGCAGGCGAAGGTCAATCACTCGCCCAGGGTACCGGTGGGCACCCGGGCCTCTCGAATCCATATGGCTTTGCGCATGTTTTGTCCGTATTGAGGTATTTGCCGGGCCATCCGGAAGAGGGGTTCGGGGGAATTCGCCGTATACGGGAAGCGCCGAGGCGGCAGCCTGACTCGGGCTCCCATGGGGGCAGTTGGGGACGGGTTTCCCTCTGACTTATCCACAGCGGTGCGGGTCGTCCGCAGGCTTTTCCACAGGCTTGGATGCACTGCTGTGGAAATTGGAGCGGTGAGTTCCGGTGACTGTTCGGCTGGCGCAGAATTCCCGCGTCAAACCCGAAATACACACTCAAACGAGCGGGATTAGCTCACTCCAACGAGTTGATCAAGGGAATTGCGGTGACGAGGCGGGACCTGAGCGCTGTGGACGGAGATGCGGTCTGCATGCTGCTTTGTCGACAGAGTCCGGTTTGTCTGTCGACTTGTGCACAGGTCGGCACCCAGCCCTGTGGATAACTTTGCCGAGCCTGTGCACACACCGCTCTTCCATGCTCACCCCGCGCCGACCGGCGCTCACCCGCCGTCGACAGGCGCTCACCCCGCGCCGATCCGCGCTCACTCGGGACGCTCTCCGTTCACTCCCGACCGTCGAGGCAGTGGCTCAGCCAGTCGGCAGCAGCCACGAAATCCTCGTCCGCGGTGCCCGAACGCAGCGTGGGCGGCTGCTCGTCGGCGCGCGGATACGAGCCGAGGAAGCGCACCTCGCGGCAGGAGCGCTTCAGCCCCATCAGGACGTCCCCCACCCGCCGGTCCTGCACATGGCCCTCGCAGTCGATCGAGAAGCAGTAGCGGCCGATGCCCTCGCCGGTCGGCCGCGACTCGATCCGCATCATGTTGACCCCGCGCGAGGCGTACTCGTGCAGCACCTCCAGCAGCGCGCCCGGATGGTCCCTGCGCAGCCAGAAGACCACCGAGGTCTTGTCGGCGCCCGTCGGGGCCGAGGGCCGGGCCGGCTGGCCCAGCAGCACGAAGCGCGTCATCGCGTTCTCCGCGTCGTGGATGTCGGTGACCAGTGGCTCCAGGCCGTAGGTCGCCGCGGCGAACTCCCCCGCGAACGCCGCGTCGTAGCGGCCCTCCTGCACCAGCCGGGCGCCGTCCGCGTTGGAGGCCGCCGACTCCCACAGCGCCTCCGGCAGGTGCTCGGCGAGCCACTTGCGCACCTGCGGCTGCGCCACCGGATGCCCGGTCACCGTCTTGACCGACTCCAGGCTCGTGCCCGGCCGCGCCAGCAGCGCGAACGCGATCGGCAGCAGCACCTCGCGGTAGATCATCAGCCGACGGCCGCTCGCCAGCTCGTCCAGGGTCGCCGTGACCCCGCCCTCCACCGAGTTCTCGATCGGCACGAAAGCCGCCTGCGCCTCGCCGTTGCGTACGGGGTCCAAGGCGGCCGGGACCGAGACCATCGGCGTGAGCTGGCGGGTGGCGGCCTCGGGCAGGGTGTGCAGCGCGGCTTCGGTGAAGGTCCCCTCGGGACCGAGGTACGTATAGCGGCTCGCAGGTGACATGCGGCCACGTTAGTCGCGGCCACGGCGCCCCCGTGCGCCGATCTCAGCCTTCGAGCAGCCGCTGACCCACGTACTCGCCCTCACGCGGCCCGCCAGGAACGGCGAACAGCGCGCTGGCCTCATGCCTCAGGAAGCGCGAGAGCGCGTCCCCCCGGTCGAGCTTCCGCTGCACCGGGACGAAGCCGCGCAGCGGATCCGCCTGCCAGGCGAGGAAGAGCAGTCCGGCATCCGGTGCGCCGTCGTCCCGGAAGCCGTCGTGGAAGGAGAAGGGACGGCGCAGCATGGCCGCCCCGCTGTTGGAGTCCGGGGAGGTGACGCGGATGTGCGCGTCGGCGGCGATGAGCGGCGAGCCGTCCTTGCCGCGTTTGTCCAGGTCGGGCTCCGTGTGCTCGGCGCCTCCTGAGAGGGGAGCGCCGTCGGACTTGCGGCGGCCTATGGCCTTCTCCTGGTCGTGGACAGAGTGCTTGTCCCACTCGTCGAGCAGCATCCGGATACGCCGCATCACCACGTAGGAGCCTCCGGCCATCCAGGAGGGCTGACCGGATGCGGGGACGAAGACGCGCTCGGCGAAGTTCTTCTCATCCGGCTCGGGGTTGTTCGTGCCGTCGATCTGCCCCATGAGATTGCGGGTCGTCCTGGGGCGGTCGGTGGCGCCGGGGGAGCGGTTGAAGCCCGTCATCTGCCAGCGTGGCCGCGCTGTGCCCGCCGCCTCACGCTGGAGGGCACGCAGCGCGTGGAACGCGACCAGGGCGTCGTCGGAGCCGATCTGGACCCACAGGTCGCCGTCCGAGCGCTTCTTGTCCAGGGCGTCGGCCGAGAAGTCCGGCAGCGGCGCGAGCTGCGTGGGCAGCCGCTCCTTGAGAGCCGTCCGCGTGAAGAAGGTCCGCCCGAAGCCGAAGGTCACCGTCAGCCGGGAGGGGCCCGCGTCCAGGGCGATGCCCGTGTCGTGCTCCCCGCCCACGGGGGGCTTCCCCCGCATCATCCGGTGGGCCGTTTCCGACCAGCGCCGCAGCAGGGCCGCTGCCTGTTTTCTCCCGGCATCCGGTACGAGGTCGAAAGCGACGAGGTGACCGTGGGCCTGCGCGGGGGTGAGGATGCCCGCCTGGTGGGTGCCGTGGAAGGGCACGGTGGTCGAGCCGAGGCTCGTCAGAGGCGTGGGAGGAGAGTCCTGCACCGCGGAGTGCGCGTAGGCGCCCCCGGCGCCGCCGAGCGCCAGCCCAGTGGCGCCGGCGGCCGAGGCCGTCCCCAGCAGGCGGCGCCGCGAGAACCGTCCTGCCCCGGCGGCAGCACCGTCCGAGGCTCCGGCCTCGCCCGCCCTGGCTTCTCCCGCCCCTGCCGCGTCGCCCCCGGGGCCCGTACCGGCCCCGTCTCCGGTCCCGGTCCCGTTCCCGGTCCCGGACCTGCTTCGCCCGGGGCCGCTGCCCCGCTTGTCGTTGCGCTGTGTGCTCATTGTTCCGGTCGTTCCGTTCGGTCCGGCTCGCTCAGCCGATGGTCGCGGTCGTGGTCTCGGTGACCATGTCGATGTCCGAGGTGCGCACCGTCACCGCGATCTTCCATTTTCCGGCCATGGGAAGCTGCACCCCCTTCGCCCTCCAGTGCCCCTTCTCCCCACGGACCGGCTCCGGCGTGAGGGGGAGCGGCCCGATGTCCTTGGCGGGCAGGGTGAGGGCGACCTTTACCTCGGGAGCCGCCAGGGGCTCGCCGCTGGGGCGGGTGGTGCGCAGTTCAAGGGTGTTGTCGCCACTGGTGCCCGGGTCGATCTCCAACTCGGCGGTGCCCTTGCCGCGCGCGCCCCCGGTGTCGAACGGCACCTTCACATCGACCGGGCCGCCGGGCTGCCGCGCCGTCGCACTGCCCGCCGCGCGCGCCTGCTCCTCCGTACGCCCCGGCTCGGTGCTGGTGAGGACCGTGGTGACGGCCAGCAGGATGACGGCGATGGCGGCCTCTGTCAGCACCGAGCGGCGCAGCCCGCTGCGCCGCGGGTCGGCGTCGCGCTCCTGCCGCCGCCTGGCGGCGTTGGAGGCCGCCCGCTGCCGGGCGAGCTGCGCGGCACGTACCGGGTCGGCGGGAGCACGCTTTCCGGCACCAGCGCCGCCATTTTCGCCTTCATCCGGTGCGCCACCGTTCCGGGAGGCGCCGACGGCGACCCGTTCCGCGCTGCGCCTGCCCGGGACAGCCGTCCGTGATGCGGCCGGAGCCGCCCGCTCGGCAGCCGCCCGTTCCGCGCGCTCCTCCTCGGGGCTCTCCGCCAGCCGTGCCGTCCACCGGCGCGATATCCACCCGACGCCCACCAGCAGCGCGACCAGCGCCACCTTCACGAGCAGCAGCTGGCCGTAGGAGGTACCGGTCAGCGCGCTCCACGAGCCGACCTGCCGCCAGGACTGGTAGAGGCCCGTCGCCGCCAGCACGGTGACGCTCGTGAAGGCGAGCCGCGAGAAGCGCGCCACGGTCTCCCGTCCGGGCGCCGGACCCCAGCGCAGAAGTGCGAACAGCGCGGCGAGACCGCCCAGCCACAGTGCGACCGCCAGCAGGTGGAGCACGTCGACGGGCATGGCGAGCGCGGACTGGATGCCGGTCGAGGCGTGTTCGGCCATGGCCCAGGTCGCGGCCAGTCCGGCGGCGACGACGGTGCCGCCGATGGACAGCCCGTACAGCAGGTCCCGCTGCGTCCGTGCCGCCTCCTTCTCCGCAGCCGCCTCATCAGCGTCGGAGGCGTCGGAGGCATCGGAGGCGTCGCTCAAGTCACCGGAGCTGCCGGAGACTCCGGAGCTGCCGGAAACGCCGGAATCGCCGGCGACACTCGCCCCCTCCGCCGTATCCGCCCTCTCCGCCCTATAGGCCGCATCCGCCCCGTCCTCCCCCTCGGGCCGCTTCGCGTACGCCCCGAACAGCACAGAGACGAACAGCGCGGCGGCGGCGAGCAGCAGCAGCCGGGAGACCAGCGCGGCGCCCGGTTTGGTGGACACCACGTCCTTGAGCCCGCCGAGGTCGAGCACATCGGCCAGCTCTCCCGAACCGGTGTACGGGCCGCGCAGCAGCAGCATCACCAGCGTGGCCGCCGTCAGCGTGACCCATCCGGTGATCGTCAGCCGCTGAACGGCGCGGGCCGAGGCGGCACGGGAGGAGCACAGCAGGACGAAGGCGGCGCCGCCCACCAGCAGGATGAAGCCCGCGTAGGCGGCGTAGCGCGCGGTGCCGTAGAGCGCGCCCACGGACCCGCCGCCCGCGTCAGCGTCCTGCCCCGGCACGGTCGCCGACGTCTTGGACGCTTTGCCGATGGAGAAGGTGAAGGCGCCGGAGACGGGGTGGCTGTCGGCGGAGACGGCCTGCCAGGCGACGGTGTAGGTGCCCTTGACCAGGCCGGGCCTGAGCGCCACCGCACGCTGTACGGCGCCGCCCTTGCCGGTGTCGCGGACCTTGCCGGTGTCGACCCGCTTGCCGCGCGGGTCCAGGACGCGGATGGCCCCGTCCGACATGGCCACGCCCTCGGAGAAGTCGAGCGTGACCTGCCGGGGCGGCGCGCCGCGCACCACCGCGCTCTCCGCCGGACTGCTGCCGGTGAGTACCGCGTGCGCCGACGCGGGCGTGGCTGTCGCCACCACGCCCAGCAGCGCCACGGCGCCCAGCAGCGCGGCCAGCAGGGCGCGGGGTATGACGGAAAGGGCTGTACGCGCACGACAGCCTCGTCCTTGTGCGGTGGTGTACGGCACGCCTGCGAACCTCACTTCTCGGGTGTGTAGTTCGTCGCTTCGACGGGAGCCTTGACCGTGACGGGGCCCGACTTCTCGAAGTGCAGGATGAAGGTGACCTCGTCGCCCTTGACCGGCTTGCGCTTGAGATCCATGAGCATCAGGTGGTTGCCGCCCCTGCCCAGTTCGAGGGCGCCGTCGGCGGGCACCTTCAGCGACTTGACCTGGCGCATCCGCTGTTTGACGGTCTCGTGGATCTCCACCTCCCCGGCGATGTCGCTGGAGACGGAGGTGAGCTTGTCCGGCTTGGCTCCCCCGTTGCGGACCGTCAGGAAGCCGCCGGCCATCTTGTCCGTGGGCGGCTGCGGCACATAGGCGCCGCTGACCTTCAGCTCGGGGCGGCCGTCCCCCTTCTTCGCGTCCGGACCGCCGGCGCCGGAGTCGTCAGTGGACGAGCAGGCGCCCAGGGCGAGCGTCAGCGCGGCTCCCACGGCGACGGCGGCGGCACCGGAGAAGCCGCGGCGGTACGGACGGCGGGGGTGGCGCGGGCTCACGGGTTCTCTCCCTTGATGATCTTGGGGAGGTCCTTCTCCAGGATCTCCGGCGTGGTGTTCCCCTCCGTGTAGAGGACGTGGGCCTTGTCGTCCTTGGGGGAGAAGGCCAGCATCTGGGCGCCGTGGGTGGAGACGACGTCGCCGTTCTTCTTCTTGTACGAGGGCTCAAGGCTGACGCCCACGCTGCGCGCGCCCGCCCGGATGGTGGCGAAGTCCCCGGTCAGCCCGATGAAGGAGGGGTCCTGGCCGCGCAGCCACTTGCCCAGTTCCTTGGGGGTGTCCCGCTTGGGGTCGGAGGTGACGAAGACGACGCGCAGGTCCTTCTGCTCGTCCTTGGGGAGCTTGGACTTGGCCACCGCGATGTTGCTCATCGTCAACGGACAGATGTCCGGGCAGTTGGTGTAGCCGAAGTAGAGGAGCGTCGGGTGGCCCTTCGTCTCCTCGATCATGTCGTAGGACTTGCCGTGGGTGTCGGTCAGCGTCAGGTCGGGCTTTTCGAAGGGCTGGTCGAGGACCGCGCCGCCCTTCTTCTGCTTCTCGACCGTCGCGGGCTTGTCGGCGGCGCTCTTGCCGCCGGACCCGTCCGAGCCGCCGCAGGCGGTGAGGCTGAGGGCGGCTGCCACGGCGAACGCGGCGGCTGTCGTGGCTGTTCTCGTTGTGCGCATAGTGCGTTTCCAAAGTGCTGCGGGCGGTGCGGCCCGGCGCGCACGCCGGAGCACGTCCGCGCCCCGTACGGGCACACGGGAGTGCGCGCCGTACGGGGGCGCCGTGCCGGGCCGCGGTGCGGGGCCGCACCGCCACGGAGGGCAGGGGCTGGGCTGGGTCAGGCGTTGCGGCGGCGCCCGGCCAGGACGCCGAAGGCGACGCCCGCGATCCCGACGACGATGCCGGCCCCGCCGAGCACGCGCGCGGTGGTGTCGGAGCTGTCACCGGAACCGGAGTCGGAATCCGAGGAGGCCGCGGCCTTCTCCGTCGACTTTCCGTCGTCCGACGAGGCGTCGCCGGCGCCGGATTCACCCTTTTCGGCGGCGGTGAGCTTCAGAACCGGAGCGGGGTGCTCGGGCTCGGCCGCACCCTCCTTCGGCTCCTCGATCCACCGTACGACCTCCTTGTCGTCGTAGGTCTGGAGGGCCTTGAAGACGAGCTGGTCGGCGTCCTCGGGCAGTTGGCCCATGGAGACGGGGAACTGCTGGAACCGGCCGGGCTCGACCTTGCCGCCGGTCCAGGTGACCTTGGAGACGGCCTCGGTGATCTTCTCGCCGTGCATCTCGATCGGCTTGTCGAGCTTCTTCTTTTCGACCTTCACGTCCCAGCCGGGCACCGGCTGCGGCATGACGGAGGCCAGCGGGTGGTCGGTGGGGAAGGTGACCTCCAGCTTCACGGTGGAGGCCTTGTCCTGCTCGTTGGGGACCTTGAAGTTGACGACGCTGTAGCCGCCCTTCGCGGCCTCCTCCGGGTCGACGCTCACGTGCGCCGAGGCGGGTCCGGCGACCAGCAGGACGGCACCGGCGGCGAGCGCGGAGACGGTCGCGGCGCGGCGGTAGGTGATCTTCATCGGTGTGCGCTCCTGAGTGACACAGGACGCCCTGGATGGCCCAGGACGTAGTGGCATGACATGACATGGCGTGGCATCGCGGACATCGCGTGCGTGAGGAGCCGGATGCCGGGAGAAAACGCGGCGTGCGTACGCGCGTGCGCAGGACGGCCCCGCACCCGCCGCTGTCATGGCTGTGCCGCCCGCTTCAGGAGCGGGCGTTCAGGAACTGACGTGGGACAGGCGCTTCAGGCCGCGAGGGCGAACGCGTCGTTCCGCGTCGCCGGCGGGCCGCGCCGGTGCACCGAGTGCTGGAGGGCGACGGACCGGGGCGCCAGCTCCTCGCGCGGGGTCCGGAAGCCGACGCGTACGGGAGCCCACGGCAGCAGCCCCGCGTGCAGCGCCCGGACGAAGGCGAAGGCCAGCCGCAGCGCGCGTGCGGCCACCACCTCGTCCGTCACCGCCGCCACGTCCGCCGAGAGCCGCAACAGCCGCCAGAGGGCCGCCTCGCCCCGACGCAGCAGCCATCCGAGCAGCAGCGCCGCGAACAGGTGGGCGAGCAGCATCCGGACGTCGAGCGTGCCGAGCGCGGCCCGCGCGGCGTCGCGCAGGCAGTCGAACGGGGTCTCGGGAAAGGGCAGGGAGGAGGCGGCGGCATCGTGCGCCGCGTGCCCGGACCCACCGTGGGCCGCGCTTCCGTGTACCGCGCTCCCGTGTACCGTGTGGCCGCCCGAAGCGGCTTGGGCGGCATCGGGGGAGAGCCCGGCGCGTGCGACGACGCGATGGGCCTGCGCCTCGGACATGCCCATCGCGCTGTCGTTGCACAGCAGTTTCCCGGCGAGCGCCTTGACCCCGCCGCCGGAGCCGCCCGCCCCGCCCGCGCCGCCCGAGCCCGCCGTCATACCGCCGGCGGATGCCGAGTGCGGTCCGGCGGAGAAGAGGAGGTGGAGGCCGATCTGGCCCAGAGCCAGGAGCCCGGCGATGCCCGGCAGCGAACGCTCGCGCCGCCCCAGCACCAGAGCCACTGCGAACACACAGGCGAAGCCCAGCGCCAGCGAGAAGAAGGGAACCCCGACTCCCGCGGCGAAGATGTGCCCGGCCGCGGACACGGTGACGCAGACCGCGGCGAACACCGCAGCCCGCAGCAGTCTCAGGTCCGCACCGGCAGTCATGGCCGCGCCATCATCTCACCGGTTGTACGACCGGTATACGGCAGGGCCGCCCCGCTCCAGTCCGGCTGGAGGGCCCGTCAGGAGAACCGGCGGAGCATCCGGTGAGGAGGCAGCGTCACACCGGGTCCGCGCGGGGAGTCCGCGCGGGCGGCCCGGGGGCGTGCGTACGCGCCGCGTGCTCCCGCTGTACCCGCACGTGGGTCTTCTCGCACGCGCCTGGCCTCCGCCGCTTCCGCCGTACGGGGGGCATAGCGATGGTGCCGCGTAGTGCTCCTCGCCCCAGGCAATAGGTAATTCCGTGTGTCGAGCCGCGTGGAGGGTGAGCATGAGCAGCCTGTGGTGGTCTCTCCGGCTACGGCGCGAAGCCGCCAGTGTGCCGCTCGCGCGGCGCCTGCTGCTGAGTTCCATGGAGGCGGCGGGCGTCGATCCCGACATCGCCTACGACATGTCCCTCGCCCTGTCGGAGGCGTGTGCGAATGCCGTCGAGCACGGCACCGATACCAGAGGCAGGGCCGGTGCGTATCGAGTATCGGCCTACCTGGAGGGCAATCGCTGCCGCATCGAGGTGGCCGACACCGGGCCGGGCTTCCCCACCGAATCCGAACCGATGACCGGTGCGGGCGAGGCGGAGAGCGGGCGCGGACTGTTCCTGATCGAGTCCCTCGCCGATCACGTCCGTTTCCGCAACCGGCCGGGCAGCCGTGGCGCCGTCGTCAGCTTCGACAAGGTCCTCGCCCGCCCCGAGGGCTCACTCCTGACCGCGTCCTGACCGCCTCCTGACCGCGCCCTGAGCCCGAAGCCCGCGGTCTGGATCACTCCCGGACGAACACGTCGGCCTCCCCCGCCTCCCCGAGCGCCGGCAGCAGTCCCACGTCCCGGTACCGCAGCAGCAGCATGGCCGCGTCGTCGTTCAGCGGCGAGCGCACATGCTCCTGGATGTCCTGCCGTACGGCCTCCAGCGCCCCTTCGGGGTCGGGGTCCTTGAGCAGGTGGGCGCGCTGGTCGAGGGGGTAGAACTGGTTGTCGGCGTCCCGGGCCTCGGTGACGCCGTCGGTGTAGAAGAGCAGCTGGTCGCCGGGCGCGAAGGGCACCTGGTGCGGCTTGGGCGGCTCGATCCCGTGCAGCCCCAGGCCGAGCGGCAGACAGCGCTGCGGCGGCTCGGCGAAGTGCACGCTGCCGTCGTGGCGTACCGCCAGCGGCGCCGGATGGCCGAAGTTGAGGAGCGTGGCGGTCTCCGTACGCCCCCCGCTGCCCCCGGGTGAGCCCTCCAGAAGACGCCCCGCCATCAAGGACCCCTCCTCGCGGGCGACCTCCACATCCGCGCCCACAACCTCCGCGCCCACAACCTCCGCGCCCACAACGCCCGCGCCCACAACCTCCCCGCGTACGCCCCCTTCACGTACGCCCACCGCACCGGCTGCGCGCCCCTCCTCGCGCACCTCTACCAGCACCGCCGTCACGAACTTCTCGCCCAGCAGGTGCCGGGACAGCGCGCGCTCCAGCCGCTCCCCGACCGCCAGCAGATCGGGCTCGTCGTAGGCGGCCTCGCGGAAGGCGCCGAGCACGACCGCCGCCGTCTCCACCGCCTCCAGCCCCTTGCCCTGGACATCACCGACGATGAGCCGTACGCCGTATGGCGAGGTGACGACCTCGTACAGATCCCCGCCGATCCTGGCCTCCGCGACCGCCGAGGTGTACGAGACGGCGACCCGCAGCCGCCCGGCACCCCTGGGCACCGGGCGCAGCAGCACCCGCTGGGCCGCCTCGGCGATGGAGCGGACGTTGGCCAGCTCCGCCTCGCGTTTTTGCCGCATTGCGGTGGCCAGCAGCGCGGCGACGGAGACGCCCGCGACGGAGATCAGCGTCGCGTTGCCGCGCCGCTCGCCGAGTTGGTCGTTGTAGAAGCTGAGCGCGATGGACAGCGCCATCGCGAGCGCGCCGACCAGCGCGGTGCGCCGCTTGCCGCCGGTGAGCCCTGCGAAGGCCGGGCCGAGCGCCATCATCGGCAGCAGCCCGATCCCGGGCCCGCCGGTGAGGTCGACGGCGCCGACGACGCCCATGGCGAGGAAGGGAAACGCGGACAGCAGTCCGGCCCGCAACCGGGAGACCAATGCGTGCTCTCTTCCTCTTGAGCGGCCGGGGCTCGGCGCCCGGCCGAGGCGCGGCGCGACGCGCCCCGTCAGCGTGCCCAGCTCATGCGCGTGCGGCCGGTCACGCCTTCAGCTCGGCCATCCACGTCTCGACGTCGGCGCTCGTGCGCGGCAGCGCCGCCGACAGGTTCCGGTTGCCGTTCGCGGTGACCAGGATGTCGTCCTCGATGCGCACGCCGATGCCTCGGTACTCCTCGGGCACCGTCTCGTCGTCCGCCTGGAAATACAGCCCCGGCTCGACGGTCAGGCACATGCCCGGCTCCAGCGTGCCGTCGGCGTAGGTCTCGCGCCGGGCGACCGCACAGTCGTGCACGTCCATGCCGAGCATGTGACCGGTGCCGTGCAGCGTCCAGCGGCGCTGGAGGCCCAGCTCCAGCACCCGCTCCACGGGACCCTCGACCAGACCCCACTCGACGAGCTTGGTGGCCAGCACGCGCTGCGCGGCGCGGTGGAAGTCGAGGTACTTCCCACCCGGCTTGACGGCGGCGATGCCCGCCTCCTGGGCCTCGTACACCGCGTCGTAGATCTTGCGCTGGAGTTCGGTGAAGCGGCCGTTGACCGGAAGGGTGCGGGTCACATCGGCGGTGTAGAGGGTGTGGGTCTCCACACCGGCGTCGAGCAACAGCAGCTCTCCGGAGCGCACCGGGCCGTCGTTGCGCATCCAGTGCAGCGTGGTGGAGTGCGGTCCGGCGGCGCAGATGGAGCCGTAGCCGATGTCGTTGCCCTCCACCCGCGCGCGCAGGAAGAAGGTGCCCTCGATGTAGCGCTCCGAGGTGGCCTCGGCCTTGTCGAGGGAGCGGACGACGTCCTCGAAGCCGCGCACGGTCGAATCGACCGCCTTCTGCAACTCATCGATTTCAAACTCGTCCTTGACCAGCCGCAGCTCGGAGAGGAAGCCCGTCAGCTCCTCGTCGCGCTCGGCCGTGGTCTTGTCCGCCAGCGCCGCCTCGATCCCGGCGTCGTGTCCGCGCACGACCCGCACCGGGCCGCTCGCCTTGCGCAGCACGTCGGAGGCGGTACGGACGTCGGCGCAGGGCAGGCCGTAGAGCTTCTCGCTCTCGGTGAGGCTGTGCCGCCGCCCGGTCCACAGCTCGCCCTGGCCGTCGAGCCAGAACTCGCCGTTCTCGCGGTTGGAGCGCGGCAGGAGGTAGAGCGTCGCGGAGTGCCCGCCGGGACCGGCCGGCTCCAGGACGAGCACGCCGTCCTCCGTCTGGTTGCCGGTGAGGTACGCGTACTCCACGGACGACCTGAAGGGGTATTCCGTGTCGTTGGAACGGGTCTTGAGGTTCCCCGCGGGAATGACGAGGCGCTCGCCCGGGAAGCGCGCCGAGAGCTTCGCGCGGCGTGCGGCTGCCTCGCCGGCCTGCGCGATCGGCTCCAGCCCTTGCAGCTCGGTGTCCGCCCAGCCCGTCTTCATGTTCTCGGCGAGCTCGTCGGAGACCCCCGCGTACAGGCCGTTCTTCCGCTGCTTGATCGGCTGCTCCTCAGCGGCGTCTGTCACGTGTGCCTCCTCTTTGACGGATAAAACCACCTTCCATCGTATGGGCGGCACGCGGCTGGTCCAGAGCTGTGCGGGTGTGACGTTCAGTTTCACGGCGCGCGGGACGGCGCGCCGTGCGGAACGGGCGAACCGGAGCGTCCCGGGAACGGGCTGGGCGCGATCCAAGAGCGGGTCGCGGCGGCCCAGGAGCAGGCCCGCGTGAGCCCGTTCTCAGAAGCGGGCCGCCAGCAGGACGACGTCCTCGGGGTGATCACTCTGCTCGGCAAGCCGGCCCGGCAGCACCGTGCGCAGCACATGTTCGACGAGCACGTCCGGATCCTGGTGCGCGGCGCGGGGCGCGCTCGCCGCCGCCGACCGCAGCCGGGCGAAGGCCCGGTCCATGGAGTCTCCGGTGCGGTGCAGCAACCCGTCCGTGTAGCACAGCAGGGTCTCGCCCTCGCGCAGGACGACCTCGGCGCTGGGCGCCTCCCAGCAGGCCAGCATGCCCAACGGCGCCGAGACGGCCGTCTCCACCGGCTCGATCCGGTGCGGCCCGACGATCAACGGCGGACAGTGCCCCGCCCCGGCGAGGAGCACCTTGCGGCTGGCGGGCTCCACGTAGGCGAACAGCGCGGTCGCCGAGCACGAGGGTTCCGTCAGCCGCAGCAGCAGTTCGAGATCCGAGAGCACCGCGACGGGATCCTCGCCCTCCATCACCGCGTAGGCCCGCAGCGAGGCCCGCAGCCGCCCCATGGCCGCGACGGCGGCGGGCCCGCCACCGGTGACGCCGCCGACGGAGAGCCCGAGCGCGCGTTCGGGCAGCGGCAGCGCGTCGTACCAGTCGCCGCCCCCGCCCGGACCCGTACGGTGGCGCGCCGCGAGCGTGACGCCGGGCACCCGGGGCAGGGCGCTGGGCAGCAGCTCTTCTTGCAGCGTGGCCATGGCGGCACGGTTACGGGCCAGCTCGCCCAGCCGGGCCGAGTGCTCGGCGGCGTACCGCAGATAGCTGCCGACCAGTTCCCGCTGTCGTGCCGTGGGTTCGCCCGGCTCGTCATAGAGCCAGACGGCGGCCCCCAGCCGGGTCCCGCCGTCGGTGATGAGGGGTACGGCGTAGGTGGCGGCGTAACCGAGCCGCGCGGCCACCTCGCGATGACGGGGGGAGAGTTCCTGGTCGGCGGCGATGTCCGGGCAGGCGATGCCGCACCGGGCGGCCGAAGCGGAGGGCGGTGCCCCGGTGCACCGTGCCCCGGCATCCGGTGCCGCGGTGTCCCCAGGAGCATCCGGTGACGTGGTGTCCTGCGACGCGGCGTCGGCGCGCGGCGGCGCGGACCCTGCCCCATCCGCCCCGCTCTCGCGGTCGAGGACGCGGGCGTAGGCGGCGGACACGCGGGGCACCGTCTCGATCTGGCTCAGGTCCGCGTGTTCGAGGCCGAGGCCGATGGTGCGCTCGGGCAAGGTGTCGGCGCCGCCGAAGGCACCGGAGGCACCAGAGGCACTCGCGCCCCGGGCGCCGGGGACCGCGGGGGCGCCGCGCGGGTCGGTGCCGGGTTCGAGAGCGACCAGCCCGCGGCGTGCGCCGAGCAGGGTGGCGCCCGCGCGCAGCGTTTCGTGGAGCGCGGAGTCGAGCGAATCGGTGCGCGCGAGCCGCGTGGTCAGGTCGTGGAGCGAGGAGAGGTCGCAGATCCGGTCATGGTCGGTGACCTGATCCGGGTCGCGGAACCGCTCGGAATCGGTCGTCCGGTCCGCCGGAGAACCCCCGGCAGGGGAGGGGGCAGTCTGCGAGGGTGGGGAAAGCACCGGTTGGATTCCAGCCACTTTCGGCAGGCGCGGGGAGGTCATGGGCGGCGGCTTACGCTGCATTTGAACGGTTCCAACAGCATCGCAAACCCCCATGTCATGCTGCTCCGCTATCAATGCCACTACATGTACACACACTGTTGACGGGATGTCCAGCACTGGTCTTGCGGTGCCGAGGGTTTCCGTGAGAGGGCTCCGATGCACGGGGGCAAGCAGGGGCGTACGGAGATTGGCGCAAAACCGCTCACGTGACATGCATACTGCTGTCGACTGAGGCCATTCGGCAGCGCGTTGGCACAGCTGCTGCGGGTACGGAACCCTGTGGGGAGACATGGCGTCCTAGGTAGCAGCGGGCCCGCCCCAGCCTCCTCTTGGCGGGATTGCACCAGGCAGCACAGGCGCGGTACGAGCGGATTACGAGCAGTTCTCGGCAAGTAACGAGCAAGTACGAGCAGCACCGGCACAGGTGGCAGTCCACAGCGTGAACGCCATGCGCGCGCCACCCCACGCCACGTTTCACGCTCGGCCCGCGGCATGATGCGCTGTTCGGCACGCAAGGTCACGAACGATCCACGCGGTGTTTATGGGCTAGATCTCGGACGAGACGGTCAGTTGGCGTTTACGGAAAGGAACGAGCGCTCATGCGCGAGATCCTCGGAAGGCGACGCTCCCTCTGGGTCTGGGGGCAGCTCTCGGGCCGAAGGCTCTGGGCGCGGCCCCGACGGCGTTCCCACAGGTCACCGATGCGAAGCATGGCGCTTACCGCTGCCACCGAGTGGCAGTGGCCCGTCGTGCCAGGCGCGGCTCTTGCTCCCTCCCCCACCCGCCGCCAGTCCAAACAGATGCTCGCCGAGGGGGAACAGGCGTCCTGCTCGTGCCTGGACCCGGAGTGCGTGGTGCCGGGGGCACATCCCTTCGACCCGGTGCTGCTGGCGGCCACCACGGACGCGGCGATGGTGCGCTGGTGGTGGACCAACAGACCGGAGGCGCCAGTCATCCTGGCCACCGGTGGCACCGCGCCCTGCGCCCTGAGCCTGCCCGCGGTCGCCGGAGCGCGCGCCCTGGCCAAGTTCGAGCGCACCGGGGTGCGGCTGGGCCCCGTCATCGCCACGCCCACCCGCTTCTCGGTGCTGGTGGAGCCGTACGCGATCGAGGAGCTGGGCGAACTGCTGTACGCGCAGGACCGGGTGCCCAGTTCGCTGCGCTTCCACGGGGACGGCGGATATGTGGCGCTGCCCGCCTCCCGCACCGGGGCCGGAAGGGTCCGCTGGGAGCGGCAGCCGGAGCGCGGGACGAAGGAGCAGCCCTGGCTGCCCCGTATGGAGAATTTGCTCGATGTGCTGATCGAGGAGAGCGCCGCCACCCCCGACTCGGGGAGCAGGCTGGCCTACTGACGCGCGTCGGCCCGCCGGCTCGTCGGCGGTGGGCGTCACGCGCTGTGCAGGGTGTGCCGCTGGCGCGCGAGAGGTGCCGAGATGCGGGGGGCGTACGCCCCCCGCATCTTCACTCGTACGGGTACGAGCTGGCCGCAGTTGTACGGGAAACGGGCGGCCGGACGGCGGTGTGCGCCCCTTCCCCCGATATGTTCACCCCACCGGCATGGCGTCTCCGCCCGCCCGCGCCTCTCTTCGCTCCCTCTCCCCCTCCATTCCTCCAGTCCCAGGTGGGTCCCTCATGCACCAGCCGCAACCGCGCGCGTCCCGGCTCCGCGTGGTCACGCTCGCCAGTACGGTCGCGCTCGCCGTCGCGCTGCCGCTCGCCGCAGCTGTCGCGGGTGAGGACGCACGCCTGGCGTCCGAGGCATCCGAGGCCGCCCGTACCGGGCTCGGCGGCGGTGAGCGCGGTGAGCGCCCGTCAGACCCCCAGCGCGACACGGAGCGAGGCTCCGGGCACGCCGGGGGGACCGAACGCGGCCCCTCGTCGGACGGGCACCCGGAGAACGGCGGGCATACGGAGAACGGGGCCGCCAGGGACGAGGGCAAGTCGCCCTCCGGGCTTGACGTTCCGGAGCCGGCCGGCCGGGCCGACGGCCGGGGCTCCCGGCCTGCCTCCTCCTGCGGTCCGGAAATCGCCTCACCCGAAGGTGTGGAGGCCCAGACCTGCGTCTTGACCGAGGATGAGGACACTTGGGCGAGGACGTACTACAGGAACGCGACCAACGGACAGCTGCCGGCCGTTCTCACTCTGATGCGCCCCGACGGCCGGACCGTCCAGGTGCACTGCACGATGCCCGCGGCCGACGAGCCGGGGATCTGTGAGACGCCACGGCACTCGGGCGGCGGAGCTGACGACACGGCGGAGAAGGGTCCGTATTCCGCGGTCGCGGAGGTCGCCTCGGCGGACGGGGAGCGGCGCCTGCTGCGCTCCGGAAGCAACTCCCCCAAGCAGCCGGGGAGTTAGGCGCGGGCGTCCCGTGACGTCAGGGCCGGTCCGCACCGGACTCGGGCCCGGCCGGAGGCCGCGCTGGGTCCGGACAGAGAAAAACCCGGTCGCTGGCGACGGGGGATGCACCAGCGACCGGGCACCTAGAACGGTAACAAGAGATCGGCCGTTCGCAAATTCGATCGCCCATATCCAGACGCCGATTCACCTGTGAGTATGGGAAGTTGAGCCCCCAGTGTGACGCGAGTCACGGTCACATTTTCTCCGCACATCCGTTTCGGAATCCGCCGACAACCCTTAGCTGAGCGTCACCTGACGGTTGGTGAGCCCGCTGCGCGCCCTGCGCTCCTCCGCCGTCAACGGTGTGGTGGCCGCCAGCGCCTCGGCGAGGCGTTCGGCGAAGGCTGCGGCGGGCTTCTCGCAGTCCTCCGAGGTCATCCCGGACGGAAGGTCCCACACCGGTACGGTCAGGCCGTGCGCACGGAAGGAGCCCACCAGCCGGGACCCCTCGGTGGCGGACGCTCCGGAAATTTCACCCAGCGTGGAGGCGCCCTGTGCGTGCAGTCGGGCGAGCGCGTCCAGCAGCCGCTCCTCCGGGTGGGTCATCACCCAGCGCAGATGGTTCTTTTCCGGCGCCTCACACCAATACGCACCTTCCACCCCGGAGAGCCGGGCTGTCGGGATGGCGGCCGAATTGGCACTCTCCAAGGACGCGGCGACCTCGCCCCCGGGCTGGTCGTCCCCCTCGATCCAGAACTCGAACCCGCTGTGTACCACGGGCTCGAACGGAGCCTCCAGGTCCAGCAGATCCTGCAACCGCGGCCCCTGCGGGTCGGTCCGGCCGGCGTCGACGGGTGTGCCGGGCTCGGCGGTCAGCGCGCGGCCCAGTGTGTCCGCCAGGTCGCGGCTGATGTCGCCGGAGGCGGTGTCGTTCTGGAGGCCGAGCAGGACCTCGCCGCTCTCACGGCGCAGGGCGGGCCACGCCATCGGCAGCACCGTCGCGAGCGTCACGGCGGGAACGCCCTCGGGCAGCCCCTCCTTGAGCGTCAGCCGCGCTGTTCCGGCGGGGACCAGCTCGCGCAGGGCGACCCAGTCGCTCTCGTTGGGCAGCCCTTCGAAGGGGCGGCGCACCAGTTCGGTCGCTGCGTGCGCTGCTTCCCTGCCATGGCACGCCTTGTAGCGGCGGCCCGAACCGCAGGGGCACGGCTGGCGAGCGCCGACGACCGGATAGTTTCCCGCGCTTCCCGCGCTTCTCGCGGGGGTTGACTGGGGGCGGCGCTTCTTAGCCATACGAGCGGTTCTCCAGGTGTGCGGCGGTGTCCGGAAGCGGCGATCCTAGTCCTTGAAAGGGACGCGCCGCCTCTCACGCTCCGCTCGGGATGCGAGGGGGCGCGGGAGACGGCGCGTGCACCGTTCCGTACCTGAGTGCCTTGTTTGTCGCGTGCCTGTGTTGTGTGCTTTTGCCGGGTGTTGTTGTCGGGTGTGCCTTCGTCGGGTGCCCGGACCGGATGCCGTGCCGGAGTGGGCCTGAGCGGGTCGAGCAGGTCAGCCCAGCTCTTCGAGGGATGCCAGGCCGAGATCCAGGCTCGCGGCGACCCTGCCGCTGAAGGAGCCGCTCGGCGGCAGAACCGCCCAGACCGTCACTCCCTCTGTCCCGCTCCCGCCCCTGTGGCCTTCCCGTTCCGTGCTGACGCCCCAGTCACGGGCCAGCGCCGTGATGATGGCGAGCCCTCTGCCGCCGCGTGCGGTGACCGAGGGGGTGGCCGGAAGTGGCCGTGTCGGACCACCGCCGTCCGTGACGGAGATGGTCAGCTCCCCTCGCGCGTCCCTGTGCCAGGCGGCTTCGACGACGCCGGCGCTGTTGGCCGTGTGCGCCGCGTCCGCGGTGTCCGTGGCGCTCGCGCTGTCCGCGCTGTCGCTGTTGCCGTTCGTTACGTTCGCTCTGTTCGTACCGTTCGATCTGGTGAATCCCGCGCTCAATGGGCGTGCGTGTCGGCACGCGTTGCTGAGCAGTTCGGAAAGGATCAGAATCGCATCGTCGATGACCGCGTCCGGCGCGCCGCCGGCGAGGAGTTCCTCGCGCATCCGACGCCTTGCGATCCCCACGGCCGACGGGCCATGGGGCACGGCCATGGTCGACGAAGTAGGCACCTCTTGTGCCACCACCAACGCCACCCCCGAGACCTCCTTTGCCCCACGCCATCGGATGAATGCCCCACGCGAGTGCATAGGAAACCGGCCACTTCCGTTCTCTTGACGCACTCGCGAGTCTGCACTACGCAGCGAATGCGCCGGTGTACTCCCGGTAAGTACTTCACGAATGAGGTGAATTGGGGTGATGTACGGGGCGGGTGAGTTCAGTCCAGCCCCAGTTGGGAGCGGACCTGGTGGGGGCGATTGGTGATGATCGCGTCGACCCCCAGGCGGACGCACAGCTCCACGTCCTCCGGTTCGTCCACCGTCCATACGTGCACCTCGTTGCCCGCGCGGTGGGCGCGGGCAACGTAGCCGGGATGCGACCGCAGGATGCGGATGCTCGGTCCCGCGATGCGTACGCCGTGCGGCAGCCGGCCGTCCCGGTGGCGGGGCAGCAGCAACTGCATCAGGTAGACCGTCGGCAGGTGCGGTGCCGCCGTCCGCACCCGCTGGAGGGAGCGGGCGGAGAAGCTCATGACGCGCACAGGCGTGCTGAGCCGGTGGCGTGCGAGCAGCTCCAGGAGGCGTTCTTCCACGTGGCCCGCCCAGCGCGTGGGGTGTTTGGTCTCGATGGCCAGCTCGACGGGGCGCGGCGCCTCGGCCACGAGCCGCAGCAGCCGGTCGAGCGTGAGAACGGAGGTGTGCTCGGCGGGGTCTGCGGCGCGGGCCGCCGCTCCGTTGCCGTTGACCGTTCCCGTGCCGGTATCCGGTCGTGCGGTGACGTGTGTGCCGGAGGAAGGGCCGGCGTCGGTGTCCGTGTCGGTATCCGGTGACTCGTACGGATCGGCGTGCCTGCCCTTCCAGGAGCCGAAGTCGAGAGCGGCGAGGTCGGCCAGCTCCAGCGTGGAGACGGCGCCGCGTCCGTTGGAGGTCCGGTTGACCCTCCGGTCGTGCACACAGACGAGATGGCCGTCAGCGGTGAGCCGTACGTCGCACTCCAGGCCGTCGGCGCCCTCTTCGATGGCCCGGCGGTAGGCGGCGAGGGTGTGCTCCGGGGCCTCCATCGAGGCTCCGCGGTGGGCGATGACGGACAAGGGGCGGGCGAGACGGCGGCGCGACCCGGCGTCGATCTCATAGCTCACCGGGTTATCGTGCCACCGGGGCGGCGGACACGTTGTGCAGGGCTTTGCGCACGGACTTGTGTGCGACTTCGTACGGGGCTCCGCGTGGGGCCTGGGTGGGCCCGGTGGACTCCGGGTGCGGTGTGCACACCCCTTCGCACGGCGGTTCCGACGTCGAGGGGCGGTGCGACCCGGCCGCGCCTACGCTGGGTCCCGTGATCACGGAGGGCGCAGGAGCGGAACGCGTAAGTGAGAGCTGAGTGGACGTCCTGTCGGTTTGGCCGTTTTAGTCGGATATAAAAACTGCGCAGCGGAGGCTGTGTGTCGGCTTACGCCCGTCTGACACCTGATGGGAAAAGCTGTCTGCGGATACCCGAATATGTGAACACCCCATCCCTGCGATGTCGTGTACCTGATGAGGAGTGAGCTGTGAGCACCGAGAACGAGGGCGCTGCCGTGACGCCTGCGGCGGGGCCGAACCCCACGCCCCCGGCGCCGGCGGACGCCCCGTCGACCGGCGCCCCGACGAGCCGTGAGGGCAGCGACTTCTCGCCGGCCTCACCCGACTCCCCCGCTTCTGCCGCCTCTTCTCCTTCTTCCGGCGCAGCGGCCCCCACCGCCTCGTCCAGCTCCCCCGTCGCCGACCGTACGCAGGATGGCCCAGCCGTCCAGGACGATGTAGTACCCCAGAGGGGCGGCAGGGAGGACACCGTCATCATGCAGCCGCAGCAAGAAGCACCGTCAGGTGGCCGGACGAATGCCTCGGCGGAGGGCGGCCCAGGCTTCACGGAACCGGGAGCCGGGGCCGGTGCGGGGGCCGGCGTGGCCCCTTCGGCCCCTCCAGCCCCGGCGGGGCCGCTGACCGCGATGAACAAGTCGGAGTCGGGCGGCGCGGGCCAAGGTGACAAAGGTCAAGGCGGTGCGGGTCAGGGCGGCGGCTGGGGTTACGGCGATCCGGGTACGCCGACGCCGCCACCGCCACCCCCGTACGGCGCGGGTGGCGGCGGCCAAGGCGGTCCGGTGGGCCCTGGCGGCCCCGGTGGCGTTCCGCCGCACGACCCCTGGGCGATGCCCCCGGCGGGCGGTCCCGGCCCGGACCAGGGCAAGAAGCGCCGGGGCGTCCTGATCGCGGGCGTCGTCGTCGCGGCGCTCGTCGCGGGCGGCGTGGGCGGCGGGCTCGGCTTCTGGGCGGCGGACCGCGGCTCGAACGGCGACACCACCACCATCACCTCGTCCTCGGACCCCAAGACGCTGAACCGCTCACCCAAGTCGGTCGCGGGGATAGCCGCGAAGGCGCTGCCGAGCGTGGTGACGATCCAGTCGTCCGGCGGCGGCGAAGAGGGCACCGGAACCGGCTTCGTCTTCGACAAGGAAGGCCACATCCTCACCAACAACCACGTGGTGGCCAACGGGGCGCGCGGCGGCAAGCTCACGGCGACGTTCTCCGACGGCAAGAAGTACGACGCGCAGGTCGTCGGCGAGGCGCAGGGCTACGACGTCGCCGTCATCAAGCTCAAGGGCGCGGGCGACCGCAAGCTGACCCCGCTCTCGCTGGCCAACTCCAGCGGTGCGGCGGTCGGTGACGCGACGATCGCGATCGGCGCGCCGTTCGGCCTTTCGGGCACGGTCACCACGGGCATCATCAGTGCCAAGAACCGCCCGGTGGCCTCCAGCGACGGCCAGGGCGCCAACCCCTCGTACATGAGCGCGCTCCAGACCGACGCGTCGATCAACCCTGGCAACTCGGGCGGCCCGCTGCTCAACTCGCAGGGCGCCGTGATCGGCATCAACTCCGCGATCCAGCCGGCAGGCGGCGGCGGAGGCGGCGGCATGGGCGGCCAGGGCCAGTCCGGAAGCGTCGGCCTCGGCTTCGCGATCCCCGTCAACCAGGCCAAGCGGGTGGCCGGCCAGCTGATCAAGACGGGCGAGCCCGTCTACCCCGTCATCGGCGCGACGGTGGAGCTGGGCGGCGGCGGCAACGGCGCCACCATCTCCCAGAACGGCGAAGGCGGCAGCGAGGCGGTCCCCTCCGGCAGCCCCGCCGAGAAGGCGGGCCTGAAGTCCGGAGACCGCATCACCAAGCTCAACGACACGGTCATCGACAGCGGCCCCACCCTCATCGGCACCATCTGGACTCACAAGCCGGGCGAAAAGGTCAAATTGACCTACGAGCGCGACGGCCAGGAGCACACCGCCGAGCTGACCCTCGGCTCCCGCAAGGGCGACAAGTAACCACACGCTAGGCTGGTCCCCGCGTCGTCCACCCGACGACGCGGGGAGGTGTGCCCGAGCGGCCGAAGGGAACGGTCTTGAAAACCGTCGTGGCAGCGATGTCACCGTGGGTTCAAATCCCACCGCCTCCGCGCTGAGAGCAGCGAGAACGGCCCCTGACCAGTGAGCTTGGTCGGGGGCCGTTCTCTTGCGCAAGCGCCATAGGTCCCCGGTCTTTCCCGTGGTTTCCCGGTGGAATCGGGCACGAGAGGCCCCAGCGCTTGTCTGCAAATCAGGCGCATCGGTCAACGATCGGATGACCGGCGGCGGCTTCGCTGATCAACTTTGGTCAACGCACAGGAGACCTATGCCTGAGTCGTGGACTGTAACGCGCACCTACCTTCGAGAAGTACCGGTAGCGCCTGCGCAAGACGGCGCCCCGTTCCGACTCAGGAACCTCACACCCCAAGGAACGATCGTGGAAGTTGAGAGCTCTTCCTCCCCCGGGAAGCCACCGCTGTTGCGTCGGCTGGCACCGGCCCTGGCGCTTCTTGTCCTGTCTCCTGTATGTGCCGAATACCTCATCGGCTACGACCAGATCATCGGCCACCCATGGGAGTTGATATCCGGGCTGCTGCTGCTCGCCCCGCTCTACGGAACGGTTGCGGTGATCATCAGGGAGGTCACGCGCCGCACCGGCCGGGGCTGGCCGACCATCCTCCTGCTGAGCATGGCGTTCGGAGTCGTCGAGGCCGGGTTGATCGACCAGAGTCTGTTCAACCCGCACTCCTTCAGTGACGCTTCCTGGGCTGAAGGGCGCCTCCCCACCCTCATACCCGCCCTCGGCATCAGCGTCCACAATGTGCTGGGATTCGTCGGCGGCCACGTGATCTGGAGTTTCGCCGCCCCGATCGTCGTGATCGAGTCCTGCGTTCCCCAACTGGCCGACCGGCCATGGCTGCGCCGCGGTGGCATGACGGCGATGGTCGCGCTGTACGCACTGGCAGTCGTGATCTTCTTTCACGAGCACACCAAGAAGTTCATGGCGAGCCCGGCACAGCTCGGCATCGCGGCCACTGTCGCCCTCACCCTCGCCGTGACCGCGTTCGTCCTGCCGCGCCGCCGTGCGACCGTGCCCGGCCGGGTGCCGCCGCCGTGGCTGGCCGGTGGTGGCGCGGTGGTCCTGTTGGCCACCCATCAACTGGTGCCGCCCAGCTGGTCGGGCACCGCTGTGGACGGGGCAGTACTCGTTCTGGGCGGCGGCCTGCTGTTGTACTGGTCGAGGCGCGAGCGCTGGGGCCGACTCCACGCGCTCATGGTCGGTGGCGCGGCCCTCGTGGTCAACGCGGGGCTTTCCTTCGCGGTCGAGCCCCTGGGCGCACCCACCTCCCACGTGGCCAAGTACGGTGCCAACGTCGTTCTGATGCTCGCCGTCGTCGCTCTGCTGGCCTGGGCCTTCAGGCGAGTTCACCACCACGTTCGGCAAGCGGGACCGACAACCGACGCACTCCGGCACCATGCCGCAACCGCGCCATAGGGGTGCCGTAGTCCGCGCTCCGAGCCGGTACTGCGCAGGTGCTTGCCGTCGGCATGCAGCGGCACTACTCCGGCACTGGGGGCCACCCCGAGAATGGTCCGATCGGTGTGTTCCTCACCTACGCGACCGGGCCCCGTACACACGCTGATCGACCGGGGGCCGTTCGGATGGGCGACGGCGGTCGCCGCCTACGGCTTCAGCAAGGGCTGGCGGTCCGAACTGGAGAAGGACGACGTCTTCCACGCCATGGCCACCAACCGGCACGAGACCGTCGTCTCCTACTACATCGCCTGTTCTCCGGAACTCGACCCTGTTCAGGTCCCGGAGAACAGGTTGACGGTGTATCGGGTGTCCCCCCGGTCCCCCCCAGCTCACGCTTGGCACGGGGCAAGCTGCACCTGCATGACTTCCGGGTACGTACGCGGACCGGTCAACGACCGGTGTCCGGGTCTTCAATCGTTTGAAGCAGCGGCGCGGCATCGCAACCCGATACGACACGACAGCCGAGTCCTGCACGGCAGCCGTCACACTCGCTTCGCTGCCGATGTGGGCGTGACATCTCAATCCCACCGCATCCGCGCATGTGGAGAACGTGCACGTCAGAAGGGGTACCCGGGTTCCCGGGTGCCCCTTCTGCGTGGTCGCGTGTGCCGGCCTGCCCCCACCTGATCCCCGCTTTGATCAGCCTGTGTGGCCAACCTGTGGCCAAGCGAATTGGCTGCGTGGCCAAGCGAATTGGCTGCGTTCGCCACCCACCACCCGTCACCCGCCACCCGCCACCCGGCCTTAAACCCCTACCCCAATCCCGCTGAATCGGTCTCAGGCACGGTCTCAGGCGCTGTCGATCGTGGTGAGAAAGTCATGGAAGGCCTGGTGCGTGCGTGGGGCATCGCCGGTTGCGTCCAGGTCCATGAGGAGGCCACGGATGACGGCGAGCACGACGGTGGCCAGCTCGGGTCGCCCGAGGCTGCGCATGCCGGCCTCCAGGGGCGCGAGCCAGTCGGTGGTCGCGGTTCGCCGAAAGCCGGGCCAGAGGGGCTCTCCTGCGGTGTCGTGCAGCCGACTGAACATACGGAGGTAGGGCTCGCCCTCTGGCCCGGAGATCGCTGACCAGGCGCGGGCCAGGGTCATCGGGTAGGGCTCGTCAGGGCGCAGGCATATCAGGTCGGTGAAGGCCTGAAGCTGGCGCTGCCGGGCCTGTCCGAGGATCTCGCGGAGCAGTCCGTCACGGGTTCCGAAGTGGTAGATCAGCATCCGGCTCGAGGTGCCCGCGGCGGTAGCCAGCGGCTCGAGCCGGTCGGGGAGCCCGTGCTCGAGCGAGTAGTCGGTGCACGCGACGAGAAGCCGCTGCCTGATCTGAGGTTGCCGCTGCCTGCCCATCGCCGTCACTTTTTCACGTAATTACTGGTACGTCTAATATCGCTCCACAGCGAAGGAAAGAAGACGAAGGGGTCATGATGAGGGTCGTTTTCGTGCACGGGGCATGCGTCAAGGACGGATCGTGGTGGTGGCACCGAACTGGTGAGCTGCTGGCCGAGCGGGGTGTCGCCAGCGAGGCGCCGACCCTGCCGAGCTGCGGCGAGACGGGGGAGCCGACAGGCGCGGGAGGCCCCGGGCTGGCCGAGGATGTCGCCGCGGTCCGGCGAGTATTGACCGCGAACGACGAGCCGGCCGTCGTGGTCGCCCACAGCTACGGCGGGATCGTCACCGCGGAGGCGGCTGCGGGCGTCGACGCCGTGCACCACCTGCTGCTCGTGTCGAGCTACCTGCCCGAGGTCGGGCAGAGCCTCTCCTCGTTCGGCGGCGAGGGGCCCGCCCCGTTTCTCGACATCGATCCCGAGGCCGGCACCTTCGCCGTCCGGCCCGACGCTCTGGCCGAGACGTTCCTCCAGGACTGCGATCCGGAGATCCAGCGACAGGCCGCGGACAAGACGGCCCCGCAGAGCCTGGCGGTCCTCGAGCAGCCGGTGAAGGCAGCGGCGTGGCGGCACGTGCCCTCGACGTACCTCGTCTGCGCCCAGGACAGAGGCACCCCCGCCCGGTTGCAACGCGAGTACGCAGGCAGGGCGGGCAGCGTCGTGGAACTCGACGCCGGCCACCACCCGTTCCTCTCCCAGCCAGCCGCTGTACGCGAATTGATCCTCGGGCTGTGACGGCGACCTGCCGTGTGCCGGTGGACCGTTGAGCGCTCCCGCTCCGGGCGTACGCGGCTGGTGGCCTTCGGACTGTGACCCGCGTGGCCGCAGGTCGACTTTCGGGCGCCGGGCCGCCCTCGCTTCGGAACTGGCTGAATGGAGCCGTGAACTTTTCGGCCAGGGGCCGCATCACACCTTGAGACGGGCTGGTGCGGCTCGTGGCCCGTGAGAGAAGGGCAGGATGACGGCCGGCCGGCGAGGAGCAGCGATGAGGGCAGGTGAGAGCAGTGGGTGAGTCATGGAACGAGGATGCGAAGCAGAAGTGGCGGGTCCGTCGCGGCGGCGGGGCCGTGGACAAGGGCGGCCAGCAGCCTGGTGAAGGGCGTCGACCCAGTGTTCGAGCAGCCGATGTGGTGGCCGTCCTCGCACTCGTCGTCAGCGTCGTGCTGGGAGGCGGCACGTGGCGCACATACCTCGCGGAGAGCGCGGCGGGAGAGGACGGGGAGGAAGGCGAATGCCAGGGGCGGGCCCTGGTGAAGCCCAAGGAGGTCATCAAGCCGATGGCGGTGGCGGCCAACACCCCTCTGCACTGTTCCGGAACGCGGCGGCCGGCGGGTGTGCGCAGGCGGGCGACGCCCCTTCGGGAGAGGGCCGCGTGCCAGTGAACCGGCTCTCCCGCGGTGCGGAACTCCCGTACGGCTGTTCACGGCCCATGGGATCTTCTCTTCGGCTGCATGACCTGGCCCGGAACCGTTCGGTCACTGCATGGCCCGGAACCGTTCAGGCTCTCAATAAACCGGTCATGGCCTCTATGAAGGGGATCGCGGTGCGTCGGAAGTGCTCCGAGGTGGCCGTCGGCGCCGGGCCCGTGACCGGGCGGCGGGCGGGTCGCTACGCCCGTGAAACGGACTTCGCTTCCTGAGTCCCCACCAAGAATTCCGCCCCCTCGGGAATATTCAGCCCCCGAGTGTTCCGCCCAGGGGGGAGCGGTGATCGGCTGACCGCCGCCTTCATAAGAGGCGGCGGTCAGTCGTATGTAGCGGCCGTTTCGTCTCGGCCCGGACCAGCGGGAAAACCGGACAGGAGACGTCTGGTTTCTTGAGGAGGGTGGTGGGAGCGAGCGAGGCCGGATGTGAGGAGGAGCAGGTGCCGGGGGAGATTGTGGTCCGCGGTGGGCGGGAGAACAACCTGCGGGGCGTGACGCTGCGGATACCGCTGGGGCGGGTGACAGTGGTGACGGGGGTCTCGGGGTCGGGCAAGTCGTCGCTGGTGTTCGACACGGTGGCCGTGGAGTCGCAGCGGCAGCTGAATGAGGTGTTCCCCTCGTTCGTACGGAACCGGCTGCCGCGCTACGAACGGCCGAAGTTCGAGTTCATGGAGAACCTGACCCCGGCGATCATCGTCGACCAGAAGCCCGTGGGCGGCGGCTCGCGTTCGACGGTGGGGACGATGACCGAGGTCAATCCGGTGCTGCGGGTGCTGTTCTCGCGGTGCGGGGAGCCCAGTGCCGGGCTCTCGAATCGGTACTCGTTCAACGATCCGCAGGGAATGTGCCCGGCCTGCGACGGGCTCGGGCGGACGGTGCGGCTGGATTTGGGCAAGCTGCTGGATGAGTCGAAGTCGTTGAACGAGGGGGCCATCCGGCATCCGGCGTTCGCGGTGGGGACGAACTACTGGAAGCGGTATGCGCAGATCCGACGGTACAGGGGCACGGGAGGACCGGGCCTGGCGCAAGAGCCGACCGTTTTCGACCCGGACAAGCCGCTTCGTGATTACTCGGAGAGCGAGCGTGAATTGCTGCTGTACGGCGGCGGGTTCCGGACGCAGCGGCCACATGGCGGCACCCTCGGGAACGTCGCGCTGAACGACTACGAGGGGGTGGTGCCGCGCTTCACCCGCCGCTTCATCAAGCCCGGCCTGGAGTCGCTGAGCATCCGGGAGCGCAAGAGCGCGGAGGAGGTCGTCACCGAGGTCGGCTGCCCGGAGTGCGGAGGGGCGCGGCTGAACGAGCGCGCGCTGGCGTCCCGTATCGACGGCTACAGCATCGCGGACATGTGTGCGATGGAGATCCGCGAACTGGCCCGTGTGCTCGGGGAGTCGGATGTGGCACTGGACCCGGTGGGCGGCCCGGCGGTCGAGGCGGCGCTGGCGGCGCTGGGGCGTATCGACGCGGTGGGGCTCGGCTACCTGACACTGGAGCGGCCCACCAAGACGCTCTCGGGCGGTGAGGGCCAGCGGCTGAAGACCGTGCGCCACCTGGGCAGCAGCCTCACGGGCATGACGTACATCTTCGACGAGCCCAGCGTCGGACTGCACGCGCGCGACGTGGACCGGCTGAACGGTCTGCTGCTCGCACTTCGCGACAAGGGCAACACCGTGCTGATCGTCGAGCACGACCGAGATGTGATCGGAATCGCCGACCATGTGGTCGACATGGGCCCTGGAGCAGGCACAAACGGTGGTGAGATCGTCTTCGAGGGAACCGTCGAGAAACTGGTGGAGAGCGGAACGGCCACCGCCCGGCACTTCCGGGAGCGCACGGGGCTGAAGCCGGGGGCGCAGCGCAGGCGGCCGACGGGCGTGCTGACCGTGCGGGACGCGTCGTTCCACAATCTCAAGAACGTGAGCGTGGACATCCCGACCGGGGTGTTCACCGCCGTCACCGGCGTCGCGGGGTCCGGCAAGAGCACGCTGGTCGCCGGGGCATTTGTGGCCCGCCATCCGGAGGCCATCGTCCTCGACCAGTCGGCCACCGGGATCTCGTCCCGCTCGACGCCCGCGACGTACACCGACATCTGGGACCTGGTGCGCCGGATGTACGCGCGTCACCACGGGGCGGACGCCGGGCTGTTCAGCTTCAACTCCAAGGGCGCGTGCCCGGATTGCCAGGGGCGCGGGAGCGTCACGATGGACATGGCGTTCCTGGACCCGGTGACCACCGTGTGCGAGACGTGCGAGGGGCGGCGATTCAGCGAGGAGGTTCTCGCGTACCGGATGAACGGCAAAAACGTCGTCGACCTGCTCGCCATGACCGTCGAGGAGGCCCTGGCGCACTTCACCGATCCCGCGATCCTGCGCCGGCTCTCCCCGCTGCGGGAGGTCGGCCTCGGCTACCTCACGCTCGGCAGGCCGCTGTCGCTGCTGTCGGGAGGCGAGCGGCAGCGGATCAAGCTCGCGCACAGGCTGCACGAGACTGGCAGCGTCTACGTGTTCGACGAGCCCACCACGGGGCTGCACATGGCCGACGTGGAGACCCTGCTGGCGCTGCTGGACCGGCTGGTGGACGCGGGCAACACGGTCGTCGTGGTCGAGCACGACCTGGACGTCGTCAAGCATGCCGACCATGTGATCGACATCGGACCGGAGGCCGGGGCGCACGGCGGCGAGGTGGTGTTCGCCGGGACGCCGGAGGAGATGGTGCGCACGTCCCACACGCACACGGCCGACTATCTGCGGCGGTCGCTGCCGTAAACAGCGTGCTGCCCCTGAACAGTGCGCTGCCCGGAACGTTGCGCTGCCCCTGAACAGTGCGCTGCCCGGAACGTTGCGCTGCCCCTGAACAGTGCGCTGCCCGGAACGTTGCGCTGTCCTGGCCGCCGAGGCGGGAAGCTCAGTCCGCCTCGGCCCACTCATCCTTCTCCCGGCCGTTGTCCCGCCGTGGCCGCCAGCCGAGGCTTTTGCGCAGCATCCGGTACCGGTCGCGCTGCTCCCGGGATTGCCGGTCCAGCTCCTCCCACAGCCGCTGGGAGCGCTTCTCCACATCCAGCTCGTCCAGGATGCGGTCGACCTCGGCCAGCAGCGCTCCGTGCAGCTGCCACTGGCGGGGGTGTTCCTGTACGCCGTCGAGGAGCCGGTGGGCGACCGTGTCGCGGCTGGTGCGGCTGGCGTCGAGTTCCCGCACGAGGCGTGATTCAGCCTCATCCGCGTTGGTGCTGACCTGGGTGGTGATCAGCACGGCAAAGCTCTCGATCGCGCGGGCCATGTGGGTGAACAGCTCGTGCAGCCCTTCGGCGATGTGCGGTGCGAAGAGCGGCTCTTCCGTGCGCGCCTTGGCGAGGTCGACCAGCGTCCGGCACACCGTACGCAGGACGACCGCGCAGATCTCCATGGTGTCCAGGCCGGTACGCAGCACCACGCGGGAGAGCATCCCCTCCTTGACACGCGGGTTGAGCCGGAGGCTGTCCTCGGCGCGGCGCAGGTCCGCGTCGACCTGCTCGATGTCCTGGTCGAGCTGCCGGGCCTCGTGCAGCCGCTCGGCGGCCCGCGTCACCGGGATGTGGCCGCGCACCTGTTCGCCGAGGCTCAGCAGCAGGCGCCGCATCCGGCCGGAGAGGTCGATGACGGCCTCGCTTGCGGGCTGCACCCATACGGGTGGCACGAACAGCACGTTGAACGACAGCCCGACCACAGCTCCGACCAGCGTCTCCAGCACCCGGTCCCAGGCCATCGCCGCCACTTGCGACACTCCCAGCACCAGCATGGCGCTGATCGCGGTCTCCGGGACGAACTCCCCGGCCTTGACGAACCGGCCGATGATCAGCGCGGCAAGGATGACGATGCCCAGGCTCCACCAGGTGAGTCCCACCAGGGAGCTGAAGCCGGTCGAGATGAGCACCCCGGCGACCACCGCGTTCACACGGCGCATGCCGGTCTTCAGCGTTGTGTAGAGGGTGACCTGGGTGACCAGCAGAGCGGTCAGCGGCGCGGTGAGCGGCGCCGGCTCACTGCTCAGCTGGAGGGCGACGACATACGCGATCACCGCGGCGACGGTTGACCGGGCCGTCTGGGTGACCACGGGCTCCCGGCGGCGCCGGACGAGATTCAGCAGGGGATCGGTGACATCAGGCACCCTCCGTCCCTCCCCGCTTTCCGGCGCGGATCGGCAGGCTCGCGCGTCGATGGGGCCGCCCGGGTGACGGAGGCACGCCACCGTGCCGTCCTGGGAAAGCGATGAGTTCGGCCGACTCGCGTGGTCCGTTCTGGTGCGCGCGGCCTGCTCTGTACGGAGTCTGAAGGCAGACGGCGAACCGAGAGACGGAAACGGGAGGCGAGCGGCATGACGGAGACAGGGATCGATGTCGGACCTGCGGCGCGGGAGATGGCCGCGCTGGCGGGCGGAGTGCGGGACGCGGCGCTGGACAGTGCCACGCCCTGCGAGCGCTTTACGCTGCGCGACCTGCTGGCACACGTGATCGAGCTGTCGGTCGGCTTTCAGTACGCCGCGCACAAGCTGGGCGAGAACACCGAGCGTGATCCCTCCGAGCACGGGCCCGGAGCCCTGCCCGGCGACTGGCGCGCGCGGCTCCCCCGCGGGCTGGAAGAGCTGACGGAGGCCTGGCACTTCCCGGAGGCGTGGGAGGGCGACACCCGGATCGGCGGGGTTTCGTTGACGGGAGCGGAAGCGGGGCTCGTCCTGCTGAACGAGCTGGTGGTGCACGGCTGGGACATCGCTCGGGCGACCGGGCAGGAGCTGGTGGCCGACGAGGAGAGTCTGCGCACCGTACACACGTTCCTGGCAGGCTTCGCGCAGGAGGAGGGTACGCAGGGGATCTTCGGGCCGATCGTCCATGTGTCCGAGGACGCGCCCCTGCTCGACCAGGTGGTGGCCCTCACCGGCCGTGACCCGGCCTGGCGCCCTGGAGTGGCGTGAGGGCGGCGCCCCTCACGGGGTTGGCTACTGGTGCGTCGCGCGACCGGATGAGGGAGGTATCGCGTCGTACCGGATGGAGCGCATAGTGCCTCGCACCGGATGAAGGGGCGTATCGCGTCGCACCGGATGAAGCGTGTATCGCCTCGCACCGGATGAAGCGCGAAAACGCCCTCCTTGCGCTCTGCTTGCCCGGATGAACGCGTCCTCATAGGGCGTAGGGGCTCAGCTTGTGGGGAAGCGTGCGGCACGGTGGCAGGCGGAGGCGATCGTCGTGCGGGCTTCGCGTTCGGGGAGGCCGGATGCCATGGCCGCGTGGGCGAGCGGCTCGGCCAGCGTGTCGCCTCGCCCTGTCTCATAGGCGCGGCAGGCCGCCCAGAACAGCCGGGCGTTGCGCTGGCCCACCGGAGCCCCGCGGACGAAGTGGATGAGCGCGGCGCCGGGCCCGCCGTCGCCGAGGCGGTCGTAGGACGCCGCGTACTGCTCGCCCACGCGCCGTCCGGGCGGCGGGGGCAACAGCAGGGCCAGCAGTCCGGGCGGTATCGGGGCAGGGGGCTGGCTGAGCGAGCCGGGGGCCAGCCGGTAGGTGCCGCGTACGGTCACCGACCCGGGGCCCACGAGGTAGCCGCCGCTGCCTCTTACGTCGATCCCGGGCGCCAGCCGTCCGACGGAGTTGGGCACGGCGGTATCCCGCGGCCCGCGCAGCCACAGGTGCCGGCCGCCGCTGGGAGTGAGCACGGTCGTGGTGGGCGGGAGGGTGAAGTCGTGAGCGTCGGCGAGGCGTTCCAGTGCGCCGAGCGAGTCCGTGCCGTTCTTCACGTCGAGGTCGAGCCCGACGAGGTGGAGCGGCGGCCGTCCGCACGCGATGCCGTATCCGGTGGCCCAGGGCGCCGCCGCGAAGAGCGCGCGCACGCCTTCGGGGTCGGAGGTGGCGTCGTGGACGCCGTGACCGAGCAGCCCGCACTCCCCGTGACAGGGCTTCTCAGGAGGTTCGGTCAGGCCACCCGAGTACGGCGATGGAGGGTCGTGCGGGGTGGTGGGGGAGCTTGGGGCGGCGCTCGCGGGACCGCGTGCGTGGTGCGGGGAGCGAAGAGCCGGAAGCTTGTTGCGGGAGAGCGGGAGGACGGCGAGTCCCCGGCTGGCGGCGGCCAGCGCGTGCTCAAGAGCGAGGGAGCCCATAAGCCCAGCTTCGTACGGGAGTTTGGGGCCGAGAAGGGCTCCGGCCGTGTGTCTTTCCCGTAGTCGGACATGCACATGAATTTGGCTGAAAGGTGCCGTGATGACTTCTTCCCAGTGGCGCGAGGGCGACGGCAGGTGCGGGCGTCGGAATCCGGGGGGTTGGGGGCGCGAGGGGCGTTTATCGACACATCGTCATGCTTGCGAGCGAATCATTCCGCCAAGAGTGGTTCGCCGGGGATTCGGTGGGCAACTCTGGTCCCGCGACGTCGCAAGCGACATCAGGGCGGCAGGCCAACCGCCCGGCAAACAGCGCACTTCTGGTGCAGCGCCGCAATCGCGGCGCACATACGGTTCCTGGAGGAACGAACATGGCACGCATCCGTACCGCCCGCGTCATCGCAGCTGCTGCCGCCCTTCCGTTCGCCGTCGCCGTCATGTCCGGCGTGGCGCAGGCGGACAACGGCTCCTTCGCGGACGACGGATCGAATTCCAACGCGAGTGTCAGTACCCAGGCGCAGAGTGCGAGGGGCGACGGGAACAACACCAACAACGCGAACAACGCCACCGTCAACGGCAATGGTGCGGTCGTGGACCAGTCGAACGAGACGCACAACGAGACGAACACCGTCGTCTTCACCAACCTTTGGTGACCGCTTGACGGGCTGACCGGCCACTGGCCGGAGCGTTCATGGGGATGGGCTGAGGCCGCGCGTCCGCGAGTAATTCGCGGGCGCGCGGCTGCTTTGTGCGCCGTGGGGACCGGGGACTCGGCGGCTCAGGGGTCAGGGGGAGCAGGGGGCTTGGGGTCCTGGGGCGGGCGGGGGCTTCGGGCGTGCGTGAGGCGCGACGGGTGTGACACGGCGGGTGTGAGGGACGTCGCGAGTGCGTCGGGACCGCGCGGCGGCGACCTTGACAGTCTCACCAGAGCTGACGGACAGTCAGAAAATGCATCTCGCCCTCACCGAGCGGCAGCGAAGCCTGCGGGCCGAACTGCGCGCCTACTTCCGCGAGCTGATACCTCCCGACGAGCGCACCCCGGGCGGAGCCCCCGACCCCGCGCGTCGGCGTGCGCTGCTGCGGCGTATCGGCGCCGACGGCCTGCTCGGCCTCGGGTGGCCCGTGGAGTACGGCGGCCAGGGGCGCGGCGCGGACGAGCAGTTCGTGTTCTTCGACGAGGCGTACCGCGCGGGAGCGCCCGTGTCGATGGTCACCCTCAACACCGTCGGGCCGACGCTCATGAGGTACGGGACGCCGGAGCAGAAGGCGTACTTCCTGCCCCGGATCCTCAGCGGTGACCTCGTCTTCGCCATCGGATACACCGAACCGGAAGCGGGAACCGACCTCGCCTCGCTGCGCACCAGGGCGGTACGGGAAGCGGACGGCAGCTGGCTGATCGACGGCAACAAGGTCTTCACCAGCAACGCCCAGCAGGCCGACTGGATCTGGCTCGCGTGCAGGACCGATCCGCAAGCGGTCAAACACCACGGCATCTCGATCATTCTCGTCCCTACCGATGCTTCCGGGTTCTCTTGGACGCCGATCGAAACCGTGGGCGGACTGACGACCACCACGACGTACTACGACGGCGTACGTGTGCCCTCGGGCAACCTCGTCGGCGAGGAGAACGGCGGCTGGGGCCTGATCACCAACCAGCTCAACCACGAGCGGGTCGCGCTCGCCGCCATCGGGATGCAGGCGGAAGACCACTATCGGGCGGTGCTGGAGCACGCGCGCGAGACGGGCGCCCTCGAACAGCCGTGGGCGCGGGCACGGCTCGCCGAGGCGCACGCGCGCCTTGCCGCCACCCGGCTGCTCAACTGGCGACTCGTCGGCGACGTCGGCGCGGGCACGCTCGCGCCGGGCGACGCGAGCGGGGTGAAGTTCGCCGGCACCGAGAGCACCGTCGCCGTCTACGCGCTGTGCCAGGAGGTGCTCGGTGAGGTGGGCACGGTGCGCGCCGGATCCCCCGGCGTCTTCGGTGACGGCGAGCTGGAGCGGATGAACCGCGCCGCGCAGATCAACACCTTCGGGGGCGGAGTGAGCGAGGTCCAGCGGGAGATCGTCGCGACGATGCGGCTGGGGATGCGGAGGAGAAAGCGGTGAGCGAGGACGTGCTCCACGAGTCCCTCCGAGAGTACGAGGGCCGTCCGGCCGCGGTCTCCGCACGGGGCAAGGACCCGGTCAACGAGCCGATGATCCGGCACTGGTGCGAGGCCCTGGGCCACCCAGTTCCGCCCGACGGCTCGGCGCCCGCGACGATGCTCCAGGTCTGGACGATGGCCGGGCTCAGCGGGCAGGCGAGGCGCGCGGGCCCGTACGACGCGCTGCTGGGCGCGCTGGAGGGCGCGGGCTATACCTCGGTCGTCGCCACCGACTGCGAACAGGAGTACGTGCGGGAGCTGCATCCTGGGGACGAGATCACCTTCGACGCGGTGATCGAGTCGGTCTCCCCGCGCAAGGCGACGAAACTGGGCACCGGATACTTCGTGACGACCCGCATGGACATCCGGGCAGGCGGCGAGAGGGCGGGAACCCACCGCTTCCGCATTCTCAAGTACCGCCCTGCGGAGGGCGGGAGGAACGCCGCCCCGGATGCCGGCTCGGATGCCGGCTCGGGCCGGTCCGCTTCAGGCAGGCGGCCTCGGCCCGTGGTCAATCGGGACAACGCGGGCTTCTGGGAGGGCGTTGCCCGGCACAAGCTGCTGTTCCAGCGGTGCGAAGCGTGCGCCACCCCGCGCCTCCCCTGGCTGCCCGGCTGCCACGCGTGCGGCTCCAGCGAATGGAGGGCTGTCGAGTCGGCGGGGCACGGAACGGTCTACTCCTACGTCGTCATGCACCATCCGGCGTTCCCCGCATTCGACCCGCCGTACGCGGTGGCACTTGTCGAACTCGGCGAAGGGGTACGCCTCGTCAGCAATATCACCGGAGTGCCCTGCGAGAAGGTGCGCATCGGGATGCCGGTCGATCTGGAATTCCTGCGGGTGGACGACGACCTCGAACTGCCCGTCTTCAGAGGGGCGGTCTGATGGACTTCACCCCGACCGAGGCACAGGCGGCGGCGCGCGAGCTGGCCGCCGAGATCTTCGAAGACCTCTCCACACCCGAGCGCCTCCGCGCGCTGGACGGCGACACCGACGCGGAGCTGTGGAAGGGGCTGTGCGCGGCAGGCCTGGTCGCCGCCGTGGAGGAGACCGGGCTGCTCGGCCTGGCGCTCATGCTGGAGGAACAGGGCCGCCGTACGGCGCAGGTGCCGTTCGCCGCGACCTGTGTGTACGGGCTGCTGCCGATCGGGGCGTACGGGACGAGTGAGCAGCGCGCGAGATGGCTGCCCGCGCTGCGTGCCGGTACGGCCGTGGCGACCGGCGCGTTCCCGCCGCCGGGCCGGGGCCCGGCGGTGACGGCGTCCCCGGCCGTGAGGGGGCCGTCCCGGGACGCGGCGGCGGTCACGAGCGCCGGGGCCGGTGAGGACGACCAGGAGGGCGAGGGAGGGGGCGGGGACTGGCGGCTGAGCGGGGTCGTTCCCGTCGTCCCCTGGCTGCGCGAGGCCACCCATGTGCTGGTGCCCGCGCGGTGCGCGACGGATGGTGTGGTGCGCTGCTTCCTGGTGGAGACGGCGCGGACCGGAGTCCGCGTCGTCCCGGTCGAGACCACGGCTCCTTGGAGCGCGGGCCGGCTCGCTCTGGAGGACGTTTCCGGGGAGGTGCTGGGAGAGGGCGCGCCATCGGGACCGCATGTCCCGCACAGTTCGTACGACGAGGCGTACCGGCCGACGCTCGACCGTGCGCGCACGGGATTCGCCGCGCTCCAGGCCGGGGTCTGTGCGGGCTCACTCGCCCGCGCGGTCGAACACACCTGTGAGCGCGAGCAGTTCGGACGCCCCCTCGCCACCCATCAGGGCGTACAGCTGCGGGCCGCCGACGCGCACATGGACACCGAGGCCATCCGCGTCACCGTCTACGAGGCCGCGTGGCGGCACGACCAGGGGCTGCCCGCGCACACCCACTCGCTGACCGCGGCGTGGTGGGCGGCGGACGCGGGCCGCAGAGTCGTGCACGCGGGGCAGCACCTGCACGGCGGTATCGGGGCGGATCTCGACCATCCGGTGCACCGGCATTTCCTGTGGGGCCGGCAGCTCGATGCCTGCCTCGGCTCGCCCGGTGCGCTCCTGGCCGAGTTGGGCGAGGCCCTGGCCGCACCGGAGGAGGAGGTACCGAGCGTGCTGAAGGAGGGGGTACCGAGCGTGCCG
Organism: Streptomyces sp. NBC_01775; assembly: GCF_035917675.1. NCBI lineage: Bacteria > Bacillati > Actinomycetota > Actinomycetes > Kitasatosporales > Streptomycetaceae > Streptomyces > Streptomyces sp. NBC_01775. The sequence goes on from NZ_CP109104.1 coordinate 4,842,522, forward strand.
CCGGAGGACGCCGGACGATCAGTGGCACCGGAGGATCTGTGACGACGACAGCGCGTACGGGCCCGCCTGGGCCCCGCGAGGGTGACGAACTGCCGCCGCTGGCCATACCGGTGACGCGCACGCTCATCGTCTCCGGAGCCGTCGCCTCGCGCGACTTCCAGGATGTGCACCACGACGCGGAAGCGGCCAGGGACAAGGGCTCGCCCGACATCTTCATGAACATCCTGACCACCAACGGCCTGGTGGGCCGCTATGTGACGGAGTGGGCGGGGCCGCACGCCCGGCTGCGGAAGGTCGCCGTCCGGCTGGGCGTTCCCAACTATCCGGGCGACACCATGACGCTGACCGGCCGCGTCACTTCTGTAACGGCGCCCGGAACCGGCGCACCGGATGCCACGAGGGTGGAGGTCGGGATCGCCGTGACCGGTGAGAACAGCCTGGGCGCTCACGTCACCGGCGCGGTCACCCTCGTCCTCACCCTCCGGACGCCGGGTTCGGCGGAGGAGCCTCAGCCCAAAGCCGGGACACTCCGGCAGGACGAGGGCCGCCTGACAGAGGAGGCCCGCCAGGAAGGCGAGCCCGGCCAGGAAGGCGAGCCCGGCCAAGAAGGCGCGGACCTCCAGGAAGGCGCGGACATATGAGCCTCCGGAGCCCCGACAGGCTCGGCAGCCGTGCGGCGATCGTCGGCATCGGTGCCACCGAGTTCTCCAAGGACTCCGGTCGCAGCGAGCTCAAGCTCGCTGTCGAGGCCGTCCAGGCGGCGCTGGAGGACGCGGGGCTCGCACCGGATGACGTCGACGGCCTGGTCAGCTTCACCATGGACACCAGCCCGGAGATCACCGTCGCGCAGGCGGCGGGCATCGGTGAGCTGTCGTTCTTCTCTCGCGTGCACTACGGAGGCGGCGCAGCCTGCGCCACTGTCCAGCAGGCGGCGCTGGCCGTTGCCTCGGGGATCGCTGAGACAGTCGTGTGCTACCGCGCGTTCAACGAGCGCTCGGGACGGCGCTTCGGCTCGGGTGTGCGGTGGCGCGAGCCTTCCGCCGAAGGTACGGCGCTCGGCTGGTCGCTGCCCTTCGGCCTGCTCACCCCCGCCTCCTGGGTCGCCATGGCGGCGCAGCGCTATCTGCACACCTATGGCCTGAGCCCCGAGGTCTTCGGGCACGTCGCCGTGACGGACCGGAAGTACGCGGCGGTCAATCCGGCCGCCTACTTCTACGGCAAGCCGATCACGCTCGCCGAGCATGCCGCCTCGCGCTGGATCGTCGAGCCGCTGCGGCTGCTCGACTGCTGCCAGGAGACCGACGGGGGCCAGGCGCTGGTGGTCACCTCCGTCGAGCGCGCCCGCGACCTGCCGCACCGGCCCGCTGTGATCGCGGCGGCGGCGCAGGGAGCCGGCCGGCGGCAGGAGCAGATGACGAGCTTCTACCGGGACGACCTGACGGGGCTGCCGGAGATGGGCGTCGTCGCCAGGCAACTGTGGCGCACCAGCGGGCTGGCGCCCTCCGACATCGACGTCGGCATTCTGTACGACCACTTCACCCCCTTCGTGCTCATGCAGCTGGAGGAGTTCGGTTTCTGCGCGCGCGGCGAGGGAGCGGACTTCGTCGCGGAGGAGGTCCTTCCGCTCAACACCCACGGGGGCCAGCTCGGAGAGGCTTACCTGCACGGGATGAACGGCATCGCCGAGGCCGTACGCCAGATCCGCGGCACGTCCGTCAACCAGGTGGACGGTGCGGAGCGCACGCTGGTCACGGCGGGCACCGGGGTACCGACGTCCGGCCTGGTGCTGGCCGGGACGTAAGCCGGGGCCGGCGACAGACCGGCGAAGGACCGGTGACAGGGCACACGGAGCAGACAGGGCAGATGGCTGAATCCGGCGGTCCTGCGGGCGAGCCTGAACGGTTCCATGTGCCGGGACTCGTTTCACTCGCCCCATGGCCAAAAATCAGATCATTCGCCGGGGAACCGTTCTGCTGGCCGCGCTCGCCGCCCTGTTCACCTCCGGGGTCCTCCCCGCCACCGCAACCGAGGCGGCGCCACCGGATACTGCCACGAGCCACCCTCCGGCACCTTCCTCGTCCCACGCCGCTCCCCCGTCACCATCGGCACCCAGGAAGTCGGCTCCCGGCACCGGCTCGGTTCCGGAATCCGGTTCAGCGGTGCCGTCCAAGCCAGGAGTCCCGCGGCAGCCGGAAGCTCCTCCGGGCTCCGCCGCACCCTCCGGGTCCGCTCAGCCGGATGAGCCGTCCCGGTCCGGCGAGCCCTCGCTGCCCGGCGAGTCCTCCGCGCCGCGTGCCCAGCGTGACCCGGCGGCCCCCGACGTGCCGGAGGATCCCTCGGCGCCCGGCGCACCCGGTGTCCCGGGGGGCCAGCCGTCGCTCGTCCGGGGCGACCCGCGCGCCTTCGGCGCGAAGGTCTTCAAGGGCCAGGCCTTCGACACCTGCCAGGCTCCCTCGGCCGCCACCATGCGCGCGTGGAAGCGCGCCTCCCCGTTCGGCGCGGTGGGCGTCTACATCGGCGGGCGCGGCAGGGCGTGCCCGAACCAGAAGCACCTGTCGCCCTCCTGGGTGGGGGGCGTGCACAAGCTGGGCTGGAAGCTGTTGCCGCTCTACGTCGGCTCCCAGTCCCCCTGCGTCCGCGCCGCCCACAAGCGCAAGGTCCGCATGAGCACCCGTGGCCCCTACGCGCGGGGCAAGCGCGAAGGGCTGGACGCGGTGCGTCAGGCCAAGCGGTTCAAGATGGTCCGGCACAGCGCGGTCTACCTCGACATGGAGGCGTACAACTACCGCAACAAGAGTTGTGCCGCCACGACGCTGCGCTTCATCCAGGGCTGGAACAGCGCGGTTCGCGCCCAGGGCTACGTCGCCGGCTTCTACAGCAGCGCCAACTCGGGCGCCGCCCACCTGGAGAAGGCGCGGGCCGCGGGTGCGCGCGGGCTGCCGACGGCCATGTGGTTCGCGCGCTGGAACGTCCCCAAGTCCCTGCACAGCGAGCGCCGGATCAACCGCCGGGCCTGGCAGCCGCACCGCCGGATCCACCAGTTCACGGGCAACGTGAAGCGCACCTACGGCGGGCACTCGGTCCACATCGACCAGAACCTCGTGGACGCCCCCGTAGCCGTCATCGGGTGAGTTCCCGCAGACGCCCCTGATCCCCCTGGTGGATGGTCTCCACCTTCAGGAGGTGTAGCCAGCACTACCCCTACACCCTGAGGCGGACGCGCCATCGGGACCTCCGGTCGATCCCGGGGGCACCCCGCGACTTCTAGCGTTGAGCCATGACCACGCCTGGGACAGTTCGGACCACCCGGACCACCGTTTCGATGACCGCGGGGTCCCCCGCGGTGCTGCCAGGCTCCGGGGGATCACCGCTCACCTTCAGCTCCTACGTCCGCGCGCGCGGCCCCGTGCTGCTGCGCACCGCCCGCTCTCTGACAGCCAATCCCAGCGACGCCGAGGATCTGCTGCAAACAGCGCTGACCAAGACATATCTGGCATGGGAGCGGATCGAGGACCACCGCGCGCTGGACGGCTATGTCCGCCGTGCGCTGGTCAACACCCGCACCTCGCAGTGGCGCCGCCGCAGGGTGGACGAGTTCACCTGCGACGAGCTGCCGGAGCCCGACCCGCTGCCCGCACCCGACCCCGCCGAGCAGCAGGCGGTGCGGGACGCCATGTGGCGCGCCGTGCTCAAGCTGCCCGCCCGCCAGCGCGCCATGGTGGTGCTGCGCTATTACGAAGACCTGAGCGAGATACAGACGGCCGAGGTGCTGGGGGTCTCGGTCGGCACCGTCAAGAGCGCGGTATCCCGCGCTCTGGCGAAGCTCCGCGAGGACGCACAGCTCGCCTCGGACGTGCTCGGCGAGGCACAGAGCGACAGCCCCGACTACGCGGGCCACCGCAGACCTGGTGGTTCCGCGGAGCAGGAGAGCCACCACGGCGGGGGACGCCGGGGACACGGGGGGTACGGGGGATTCGGGGGAGAAGGCGCCCGGGGGCAGGAGCCGGTCGCGGCCTGACTCCGGCGCGCTTCCCGGACGGCCGATCTCCGCACGACCCCGTGACATACCGCGCGGTCGGTGGCAGGCTTCCGCGGAACCGGTGCCTTACCCGCGCGTAGTGCCGCGCGTGACGCACCCGTTCTGTCGACCCGCCGTACCCACCGAATCCGCCGTATCTCGGGAGGCCCCCGGTGCAGAGCACGATGCAGGACGTACCGCTGACCATCTCGCGCATCCTCCGCCATGGGACGACGGTCCACGGCGCCTCCCGGATCACCACCTGGACCGGCGAGGGGGAACCGCACCGCACGACCTTCCACGAGACCGGCGAGCGCGCGGCCCAACTTGCGCACGCTCTCCGCGACGAACTGGGCGTCAGCGCGGACGACCGCGTCGCGACGCTGATGTGGAACAACCACCAGCACGTCGACGCGTACTTCGCCGTCCCCTCCATGGGCGCCGTCCTGCACACCCTCAACCTGCGGCTTCCCCCTGAGCAGCTGGTGTGGATCGTCAACCACGCCGCCGACCGCGTCATCCTGGTAGACGGCACCCTCCTCCCGCTGCTGGCCCCGCTGCTGCCGCGCCTCGACCCGGTCGAACACATCGTCGTCGTCGGCCCCGGAGACCTGTCCGTCCTGGAGGGCTGTACCGCACAGGTGCACGACTACGACCAGCTCCTGGACGGCCGCCCCACCGGCTACGACTGGCCTGATGTGGACGAGCGTTCGGCCGCCGCCATGTGTTACACCTCCGGCACGACGGGTGACCCCAAGGGCGTCGTCTTCTCGCACCGCTCCATCTACCTGCACTCCATGCAGGTCAACATGGCCGAATCCATGGGCCTGACGTCGGGCGACACCTCGCTGCCCGTGGTGCCGATGTTCCACGTCAACGCCTGGGGGCTGCCGCACGCGGTGTTCATGACCGGCGTGAACCTGCTGATGCCCGACCGCTTCCTCCAGCCCGGACCACTCGCGGACATGATCGCCGCTGAGCGGCCCACGCACTCGGCGGCGGTGCCCGTCATCTGGCAGGGCCTGCTGGGCGAACTCGCCGCCCGCCCCCGCGACATCTCCAGCCTGCGCACCGTCACCATCGGCGGCTCCGCCTGTCCGCCCGCCATGATCGCGGCCTTCGACGAACTGCACGGCGTGCGGGTCTGCCACGCCTGGGGCATGACGGAGACCTCACCCCTGGGCACGCTCGCGCACCCGCCGGGCGGCCTCACACCCGAGGAGGAGTGGCCCTACCGGATCTCCCAGGGCCGCTTCCCCGCAGGCGTCGAGGCGCGGCTGGCCACTCCGGGCGGCAGCTTCGCCCCTTGGGACGGCACCTCGGCCGGTGAGCTGGAGGTGCGCGGGCCGTGGATCGCCGGCGCCTACTACGGAGGCGCGGGCCAAGAGCCTCTGCGCCCCGAGGACAAGTTCAGTCCTGACGGCTGGCTGCGCACCGGCGACGTCGGCGTCATCACCCCCGAGGGCTACCTCACGCTCACCGATCGCGCGAAGGACGTCATCAAGTCCGGTGGCGAGTGGATCTCCTCGGTGGAGTTGGAGAACGCACTGATGGGCCACGAGTCCGTCGCGGAGGCAGCCGTCGTCGCGGTCCCGGACGAGAAGTGGGGCGAACGACCGCTCGCCGCCGTCGTCCTGAAGGAGGGCGAGGAGCCGGTCGGCTACGAGGCGCTGCGCACCTTCCTCGGCAAGACCATCGCCCGATGGCAGCTCCCGGAGCGCTGGACGTCGGTCGCGGCCGTACCGAAGACGAGTGTGGGGAAGTTCGACAAGAAGGTACTGCGCGCGCAGTACGCGGCCGGTGAGCTGGAGGTGACGACGCTCGGCTGAGCCGCCGCCGCACCCTGAGTGCCCGCCCCTGGCCGTACTCCTCAGGGAGTACGGCGAGGAGGAGATCCCTCACGCTTGAGGCGGTTCCCCAGGGCGGGGGCCCCTAAGACTGCTGCTGCGGCAGCGGCTGAGGTCCGGTCCGGTGCAGTCGATTGCGATCCCCTGGGATCCCAAGGGATCCCGGCGATCTCGCGGATCCGGCGCGCTCCGGCTCAGTTGGCGCCTATCTTCGTCAGCAGGTCGACGATCCTGGACTGGACCTCGCCGCTGGTGGAGCGCTCCGCCAAGAAGAGCACCGTTTCGCCCGAGGCCAGCCGGGGCAGCTCGCCCGGATCCATGTCGGCGGAGGTGTAGACGACGAACGGGGTGCGGTTCAGCAGCCCGTTGACCCGCAGCCAGTCGATGATGCCCGCACGTCGGCGCCGTACCTGCATCAGGTCCATCACCACGAGGTTCGGCCTGACCTGGGCCGCGACATTCACGGCCTCCGCGTCCGTCGGCGCGTGCGCGACCTGCATGCCGCGCCGCTCCAGCGTCGCCGCGAAGGCTCCCGCGATGGCCTGATGCTCCTCGACCAGCAGCACCCTGGGCGGGTGCTGCTCGCTGTCGCGCGGAGCCAGTGCCTTGAGCAGCACGGCCGGATCGGCGCCGTACGCCGCCTCGCGCGTCGCCTGTCCCAGACCCGCCGTCACCAGCACCGGCACCTCGGCGGCGACCGCCGCGGTGCGCAGCGACTGGAGCGCGGTCCTGGTGATCGGGCCGGTGAGCGGGTCGACGAAGAGCGCGGCGGGATAGGCCGCGATCTGCGCGTCGACCTCCTCGCGCGAGTGCACGAGGACGGGACGGTAGCCGCGATCGGAGAGCGCCTGCTGGGTGGACACGTCCGGCTCCGGCCAGACGAGCAGCCGTCGCGGATTGTCGAGCGGCTCGGGCGGCAGCTCGTCGTCCCTGGCGTACGGGGGCATGCTGAGCCCGCGCCCGTCGGAGACCTCGACCGGGCTGTCGGGCCCGTCCAGCGGCTCCGGCCCCTCGGTGAGCGACGGCCCGACGGAGGCGCCGATCGCGAACTGCTGCGGGCCGGTGCCGTTCCCCGTGCCGTTCTGCGGCTGCGGCTGCGGCTGCTGAGGCTGAGGTTGCGAGTGTGGCTGGGGTCGGGGCTGGGGCTGGGGCATGGGGCCCGGCAGCGGACCGGCACCGGGCGGGTTCTGCCCGGGAACGGCCGGGGGCTGGGCTCCGCCCTGCTGCGCGGGCCGGCCCTGGGGCCGACCCGTTGACTGTGTGCCGGGCTGAGGCCGAGCGGGGGCGCCGGTCTCGGCCTGTGCTTGGCCCTGCTCCTGGCCTCGGCCTTGCCCCTGGGCCTGTCCGCCCTGTCCGCCCTGTCCGCTTTGTTCGTGCGCTGCCTGTCCCTGCCCGCGCGCCGCCTGCCCCGCAGGCCCGGTCTGTTCCTGACCCGGCGCGGCCTCTTCCTGCCGCTCCTGCGGAGTGGCCAGCTTCCGCCGGCGGCCGGAACCGGCGGGCGCGGGGGGAGTGGACGGTGTGGACGGTATGGCCGAAGCGGGCGAGGACGCCGGGGGAGGCTGACCGTGCCACTGGTGCGCGGCCTGTTCGGCCATCCGTTCGGTGAACGGCATCCCCTGGCCCAGCGTCCTGACGAGCGGACCCTGTTCGGAGCCGTACGGGCCGGAGCCGCCCGTGCCGCTCTGGCCGTGCTCCGGCATGGGTGGGCTCTGGGGAAGTTGGGGCAGCTGGTGCTGTGGGTACGACCCGCCCAGGATCGGGCTCGCCGCGACCACCGAGTGCTCCGCACGCCGCCGCTCGGCCTCGGCTTGGGCCTCAGCCTCGGCTTGGGCCCCGTCCTGTTGGGGCTGTTCTTCTACGGAGGCGGCGGCGGAGGCTGAGGCGGGGGAAGTGGGGGAGGAAGCATCCGAGGCGGGGGAGGAAGCGGGGCTGCCCACTCCGTTCAGGCCGTACCCGAACGAGGCGGCGTCCGGCTCTCCCACGCCGGCACCGGAACCAGCCTCGGCACTCGATCCCACGCCCGGCCCCGCGCCCGACCCCATACCTGGCCCCGAGCCCGAGCTGGGCTCTTCCTCGGCGGCGGGCCCCGGCGGCAGCGCGAACGGCGCGTGCTGCGGCCCCTGCTGGGCCTCCGCTTCGGCCTGCGCCCGCGCACGCGCTGCGGCAATGCGCCGCGCCCTGCGCCCGCCACCACTGACCGCCGGCAGCTCCAGCTCGCTGGAGACCGAACTCTGCTCCCCTTCGCTTCCGCCTGCCTCGTACGACACCTGAGCACCGGATGCCTCGTGCGCCGCGAGTGATCCGCCATCAGTCTCGACAGCCTCACCCGGGCCAAGGGCATCGGGCGTCACATCTGTGCGGGCCTCGGCCGGGTCGGCCAACGTCCGCCGGGCGCGCCGCCCCGCGCTCTGTGCCGGTACGGACACATTGCCGCCGCCCGCCGGCGGCAGCGCGAGGGCTCCGGCTCCGCTGCCGGCTCCAGTACCGCGCGTGCTCTCGCCCGCGCCGGAAGCCAGTTCGTGCTGGTCGTGCTGTTCGTACTGTTCCGGCAGCTCGTGCTGCTCCTCCGCAGGGCTCGGCCGTCCGCGCCGGCGCCCCGTGGGCCGGGGGATTTCGACGGCCTCGAAGCCCTCGCCGTACGAGGACTCCTGTGCCGGGACGCGAGGCCCCTGGGCGGAAGCCTGCGCCGAGCCCTCGTCGCCGATACTCGACGGGGCAGCCCCGGACTCGCTCCCCGGCCGGGCTCCCGGCCCCAACTCGGCCCTGCCCTGTCCGGCCCTGCCCTGTCCGGGCCTGCCCTGTCCGGGCCTGCCCTGTCCGGGCCGGCCTTGCGCGGGCCGGCCCGGGTCGAGCGTGTCGTGCACGGGCCTGCCCTGTCCGGGCACCGCAGGCCCGGCCTGCTCCGGCCCAGCCGTGGTCCCGGGCCCGACCCCGGCACCAGTACCGCGGCCACCAGTACCGCCGGCCCCAGCGCCCGAGCCCGGCCCGAGCTCATGGCTCTGCCGGGGATCCGGCACCTGGCCGAGCCCCGGGGGCCCCTGCCGGGGGTCCGGCGCGGGTTCCAGCTGAAGCGCGTTTCCCGAACCCGCGCGGACGCCGCCGCCATCACCGCTTCCGCCCGGCCCGAAGCTTCCGGCACCGCTTCCGCTTGGCGTTCCGCTTCCGCCCGAGGAGCCCTCTGGGCCTCCCGGGCCGCCCGAACCCGCCGCTTCCCACGCACCCCGACCACTACCGGTCCTGGGCCCACTACCGGTCTCGGACCCACCACCGGCCCCGGGACCGGAACCCGGGCCCTCTCCCCGGTCGTGCTCCGGGCCCCACACCTGCCCCGCCGTACCGCGTGCCGGTGCGGCGGGAGCGGGCATCAACGTCGTCTCGCCGGTCTCCGGCCCGCGCACCGTATTGAACCCGGCCCCCGCGAGGGCCCCGCCGCCACCGGCCGTGTCGCCGACAGCACCGCCCTCACTGCCGTCACCGACGCCCCGCGCATGACCGTGGCCCCGGCCTCCCGTGCTGCCGGGCCCCCGGCCCCGGGCGTGGCTGCCGCCGCCTCCCGTGCCGCCCCCGGTGTCCCCGTCAGTGCCGGGGCCGACGTGCTCACCCTCTGCGCGGGCGCGCGCCCGCGCACGGGGCCGCCCCGAACCGGACGCGTTCCCAGGCGCCGCGACGACCGGTACCTCCAGCACATACGCGCTGCCCCCCGCCGCACCCGGTACCTCGTGGGTCTGAAGGACGCCGCCGTGCCGGGTGATGATGCCGCGCACCAGCGGCTCGTGGACGGGGCTGCCGCCGCCGTACGGGCCGCGTACCTCGATGCGCACGACGTCCCCGCGCTGCGCTGCCGCGACCACGATCGTCGGGTCGACACCCGGCGGCGGCGCGGCCGGTGTGCGGCCCGTCGCGTCCACGCCCGCCACGTCGGCGATGAGGTGCGCCAGCGCGACCGCGAGCCGTTCCGGATCCACTTCCGCTTCTATCGGCGGAGCGTGCACGGCGAACTGCGCCCGCCCCGGCCCGATCAGCTCGATGGCGCCCTCGACGCCGGCGGAGACCACCGCGTCCATCGGCACCGACTCGCAGCTGAGCCGTTCTTGTCCGGCATCCAGCCGCTGGTAGCTGAGGACGTTGTCGACGAGCGTCGTCATCCGGGCATAACCGGCGGACAGGTTGTGGAGGATCTGGTTCGCCTCGGGCCACAGCTGTCCGGCCGGGTCGGAGGCGAGCCCCGCCAGTTCGCCGCGCAGCTGCTCCAGCGGCCCGCGCAGCGATTCCTCCAGCAACGCGCGCAGCTGGGACTGGCGCGCGGAGACCTCGTCGTAGGGGCGCCGGTCCGCGAAGGTCAGCACCGCGCCGACCAGTTGTTCGCCGTCCCGCACCGGCGCCGTCGTCATGTCGACCGGCACCGCGCGCCCGTCCTTCGCCCACAGCACCTGCCCCACGCGCATCCGGTGCTTGCGGCCCGAGCGCAGGGTGTCGGCGAGCGGCGTCTCCTCGTACGGGAGGGGACTGCCGTCGGGGCGCGAGTGGTGGACGAGGGGATGGAGCCGCTGCCCGCCCAGATCGCTCGCGCGGTATCCCAGTATCTGAGCAGCCGCCGGATTGACGAGGACGACGTTGCCCTCGGCGTCGACGCCGACCACGCCCTCCGAGGCGGCCCGCAGGATCATCTCGGTCTGCCGCTGCTGGCGCGCCAGTTCGGCCTCGGTGTCGAGGGTGCCGGTGAGGTCGCGTACGACGAGCATCAGCAACTCGTCGCCGGTGTAACCGCCCTGCCCGGTGACGCTGTGGTCGGCGAACGCCGCCTCGATGGCCGAGGCGTAGGGCGTCCGTCCGTCCTCAAGGTTCGCGCTGGTCACCTCGACCGGGAACTCGGTGCCGTCCGTACGCCGCGCGACCATCCGGGTCGGCTTCTGGCGGTCCTGCGCCTGGGCGGCGGCCTCTTCGGGGCGGCGCATCGACCCGGGGATCCGCTTCGAGTCGAACTCGGGAAGCAGATCGAGCAGGCCGCGACCCACGAGAGCCGTGCCGGGCGTCTCGAAGGCTTCCAGCGCGATCGTGTTGGCGTTGACCACCGTGCCGTTGCAGTTCACCAGAAGCAGTGCGTCGGGCAGGGCGTCGAGTATGGCGGCGAGGCGAGCAGCGCCTCGGGATGGCCTGCTGCTCACGGCGACAATTCCTCCCTGCTGACCTCACGGTGCTCGTGACCATCCGCCCGTTTCTTCCTCGTTGGTCCGGTCGGGCCACGACTGCCAGTCTGCCGTTCGCCCCGGGCGTGTCACTAGGGGGGAGTCTACGGGCAGCGGTGGTGCGCGCGGCGGCGGATGTGGGGGAGGCCGGTGGAGGAGCGACACCGATGCCCGCACACGTGACCGAACGGTCCATCACATGCGCTCTTGTACGCCGATGGGTGGCTTACGGGGTCTTGGGGTGCGGTCCTACGCGGCCTTCGCATACGGATATATCGGGCCTTACGAGTTCTTGCCGAGGCCTTACCGAGGTCTTATGAGGTCTTACGAGGTCTTGGGAAGTGCGGGGACCAGGCTGTTCCAGCGCTCGATCTCACAGCCGTTGCTCCGCTTGAAGCGGGCGTCGACCTTCCGCCCGTGCCAGGTGCCGGTGACGCGCGCCGTGGCGGGGCCGCCGTAGACCATCGTGCAGATGGCGTCCGAGGACACCGGTTCGAACGGGTTCTTGCCGCCGGATGTCGCGTGCTCCAGCGCCGCGCACGCGCGGCCGGGCGCTGGGTGGTCACCGCCGGCGGGCCGGCAGCGGACGGTGTACGAGCCGTCGAGCGCGGCGTTGCCGCTGTCGGCGACGGTGAAGGTGAGGTGGTCCTTGGAGCGGACGGCGCCGGGGGAGGTGGCGCTCGCGGTGGTGGCGCTCTCGGAGGCGGCGCTCGCGCTCGCCGGAGTGACGCTCGGGGAGATGGCGCTCGCTGGGCCCGCGAGGCCGAGGAGGGCGACGGCTGTGACGGCCAGGACGGTGACGGTACGGCGCGGCATACGTGCTCCAGGTGTTGCGGGCGGTGCCCGTGGTGGCGCTGGGCTGAGTGTTGACGGGGGGCGAGTCCTTTTGAGTGAGAGGCCGCGTGGAGCCGTCCCCTCGACTCCCTAACGCCCGTCGCGCCGCGCCGTTGCGCACGGGATCGGCCATGTTCGCCCGGCTTCGACCGGATTCGCCCCCCGTCGACGTCCTGCCCCGCCTCGGGGAGGCGTCCCGCGTCGGCGTCCCGCGTCGGCGTCCCGGTCCCGGGCGGGCGCCCCGTCGCCCGCTGAGCCCTCCGCTCCACGTCATCCGGCTAACGCTTTGCCCAGGGGTCCAGGGACCGAGTACTGTAGAGCCGATTGGAGACAGCCCCAGGGGCTGTGCCATCATCAGCACACACCTCACCACCCTTCGGGGAGCGGCTGAGTGTGTCTGGAGGCTTCGCCTAGTCTGGTCTATGGCGCCGCACTGCTAATGCGGTTTGGGGTGATCCCCCATCCCGGGTTCAAATCCCGGAGCCTCCGCTTCTGATCTTCAAGATCACCGAAGCCCCGGCCCTATCGGCTGGGGCTTCTGTCGTTCGTGGCCCGCAGACGCCGACCGAGGATCCGCCGGGCCGCCGTCCAGGCCCCAGAGCCACGTTTGGGCAGGTCAGAGCCCCTATATGAATAGGATTTCGCCTCGCGTCGCAGGTCATGTAATGTTGTTCCCGCAACGCCGCACGGCACGAAAGTCGCCGGAAAGCAAGCGCTCGTAGCTTAACGGATAGAGCATCTGACTACGGATCAGAAGGTTGCAGGTTCGAATCCTGCCGAGCGCGCAGTCCAGAGCCCCCGGGGTCATCCCGGGGGCTCTTGTGTGTGGTCGCATCGCAGCGAAGTGCCGCAGCCGTTCTGATCTGGTGCGGTGGGGTCAGTCTTGTACGCCCAGGTCCTCGCGCATCAGTTGGCGCATGGCGGCGAGCAGGGGGTCGCCGTCGGCGGTGAGGGTGCGCCGGACCGAATCCGCGTCTTCGCCGTCGCGCGCCAGGTTCCGGTCCAGGCGCTTTACGGTGGCATCGACCTTGGCGAGTACCTGGTTGACGGCGCGGGATGCCTCCAGGATCCGCTCCGGGACGATCATCTGGGCTTCCGCGTAACGCTCCCGATAGTCGAGCCGGGCCTCCTCCAGTGCTGTACGTTCCTGGTCGGTGTACACGCCGTCGCGCAGGCGGTGCAGAGCGTCCTTGAGCAGAGTGCTGAAACGGCGAGAGGCTCGGTTCATTGCCGTGTACGCGGCGCGCCGTTCCTCGAAGAGGCGGATCCGTTCGGTCTCTTCCCGGTCCTCGGCCCGCTGTCGCGTGGCCATGCGGTGAGAGATCAGCGGCGCGAAGAGGGTTCCCAGGACGCCGACGATGGCTGTGATCATGGCTGCTATGACTGCGGTCACCGGATGACTCTAAGTTCCTCCGGGCGCGACGCTCGTCTCAGGAAGAGTGCCCGGGCGGGGCTGCCGGGGCCGGTTTTCTGGCGGCCAGGCGGCCAGGCGGCCAGGCGGCTCTTTCTCAGCGTATTCACAGGAGCCCGCAAGGTTTCTCTCACGGGCGCGGTCGATCGTGGCCGGATGAGTCGGACAGCGGTGGGGAGAGCACTACGGGTGCTCGTGGTGAACGATGAGCCTTCACGGACCGAACTGCTTCGTATGGCGCTTCGGTACGAAGGGTGGGCCGTAAGGACCGAGGGCGAGGCGCGGGCCGCTGTGCGGTGCGTGCGGGAGTGGCGGCCGGACGTACTTGTGCTCGATGTGACGCCCGGGTCGGAAGAGGGCGCGGAGGGCGGCGCTCAGGACGTGGCCGTGGCGGCCCGGGTGCGTCGGGAGTTGCCGGACGTGCCGGCGCTGTTCCTCGTCGGGCGGGACGCGGACGCGGGCGTGGGCGAGAAGTGGTTGGCGGGGCTGCGCGCCGGGGGTGACGTCTGTGTGACCGAGCCGTTCGGTGTGGACGAGGTCGTCGCGGGGCTGCGTACGCTGCTGCATCGGAAGGGCCCGCTGCGCGAACGCCCGGAGCGCGCCGGGTCGTTGCTCGTCGTCGGGGACCTGGAGCTGGACGAGGAGAGCCGCGTGGTCTCCCGTGGCGGCGACGGCATCCGGCTGACGGCCAGGGAGTTCGAGCTGCTGCGCTATCTGATGCGCAATCCGCGCAGGGTGCTCAGCAAGGCGCAGATCCTCAGCCGGGTCTGGAACTACGACTTCGGCGGACAGGCCAACGTCGTCGAGCTGTACATCTCCTACCTGCGGCGGAAGGTCGACGCGGGGCGCACGCCGATGATCCACACCAGGCGCGGCGAGGGCTACGTCCTGCGCCCCGCCGAGCCTGTCCAAAGCGACGAGCCCGTCCAAGGCGCTGAGCCCGGCCGGCCCGGCCAACGCGACGGACGGGACGGACGGGACGGACGCGCCGAGCGCGTGGGGCCGGGTGGACCGGCGCGGCGGGCGGGCGTCGCGCGGGCGCGGTGGTGAACGCACCGCGTGGGGCGGGCGGTTGGCGACGGTCACGCGTTCGACCGCATGGCCCTTACGGCGTGAGCGCACAGCCGAGCCGGCGGATACGGATTAGCATCGAGGGGGTAACGGTCCGGATCGCACCGGCCGTTTCCACCCCTTTCCGCCTTTCCGCCTTTCCGCCTTCTCTCCGGCTCCCCGAGCCGGCTCCCGAAGGAGCGCGTGCCATGAGCGACGGCAGCCGCACGAGCCGGATGCGCAGGACCAGTGTGTGGCTGGAGGAGCGGCCGGGCGCGCGCCGCAGAGCGACGGGCGCGGGCCAGGCGGAGGGCCTCGACCGGGCCAAGATCACCGCCGCCGCCGTGCGGCTGCTGGACACCGAGGGGCTGGCCGGGTTCTCCATGCGCCGGCTGGCCGCCGAGCTGGGCGTTACGGCCATGTCCGTGTACTGGTACGTCGACCGCAAGGACGATCTGCTCGAACTCGCCCTGGACGCGGTGGAGGGCGAGCTGGAGGTCCCGGACGCGGAGGCCGAAGGCGCGGACTGGCGCGAACAGTTGCGGCAGTCGGCGTCCGCGCTGCGCGGGCTGCTGAAGCGGCACCCCTGGGCCTCGGGCACGCTCGGCAGCTTCCTGAACGTCGGCCCGAGCGCGACGGCCTTCCGGCTGGGGGTGCGCCGCGTCCTGCTGCGCTCGGGGCTGCCGCAGGCGCAGGCGGACGGGGCGCTCACCTCGCTGTTCTCGTTCGTCTACGGGCACGCGGCCGTCGAGGCGAGCTGGCTCAGCCGGTGCGGCGAGGCGGGCGTCAGCTCCGAGGACTGCTTCCACGCGCTGCGGGACACGCTGGGCCGGCGGCCCGAGTACGCGGAGGGCGGTGAGGGCGTTCGCCCCCTTGAGCAGCGGGATTTCGGCGTCGCGCTCGAATGTGTGATCGCCGGTATCGAGGCCATGGCCCGCGCCGCCACCCCCGCGGACACAGAACGCGGGGCGGCCCCGAAGGACCGCCCCGCGCCCGTGATTCCCGCTCAGTCGACACCCGCCGACGGGTGAGCGCCCCGTCCCGAGCCGCTCTCCCGGGCCGCCCGTTTGAGCCGCTCACCCGAGATGCCCCGCCCGATCCGTTCACCTGAGCCGCTCAGGTGAACGGCAGCGTCTCGCCCTGCACCGCCTGGATGTCCAGGTCCACCCGCAGCGTCGTGCCGACGGCGGCGATGCCCGCGGCCACGACCTGGTTGTAGTTCATCGCGAAGTCCTGGCGCCGCAGTTCGGCCGTGGCGCGGAACGCCGCGCGCAGCCCGCCCCACGGGTCGGGGCCTGTGCCCAGGTACGACAGGTCCAGGTCCACGTCGCGCACGATGCCGTGCATCGACAGCTGCCCGTGGACCGTCCACCGGTCGGTCCCGGCCGTGTCGACGCCGGTGCTGCGGTAGGTGATGTCCGGGTAGGTCTCGATGTTGAGGAAGTCGCCCGAGCGCAGGTGCTGGTCGCGCATCTCGTTGCCCGTGGCGATGCTCTCCGCCTTGATGACGGCCTCCACGGCCGACTTGTCCGGGTCCTGGGCGATCTCGATGCGCCCGGCGAACTCGTTGAAGCGGCCGTGCACGCTGGAGATGCCCAGGTGCTGGGCGGTCGCCGCGATCGTGGAGTGCATCGGGTCGATCGTCCACGCGCCGGGCGGCGGCAGCTCCACGCCGCCTTGCCGCGCCAGCACCAGCGTGCCCAGGTCGGCCCGGCCGGAGGCCGTGACCATGGCCGTGGAGGCGGCCGGCGCGTAGCCGATGGCCGTGGCGATCACGGTGTAGGCGCCGGGGGGCAGCGGCTCGCCGCCGCGTACGACGCCCTCCTCGTCGGCCTCGGCGCGCAGCATCTGCGTGCCCGTCATGTCGGTCACGGTCAGCACGGCGTGCTGTACCGCCCAGCCGTCCCGGGTCCTGACCCGGGCCCGTACGCCGCCTGAGCCGGTGCCCCCGGATCCGGCTCCGGCGCCGCCGTCGGCTGCCGCTCCGCTTGCCCCGCCTGTCATCTCTTTCGTGCTCCTTCTCGCATACGACGGGCCCCGGCGCCACGGCGGCGGGCCGTCCCTTGCCCGCACTCGCGGGCCGTGGATGCCGGGGCCCTTCCCCGGTCCGGACCCGACGGCGCGCGCTCCGCTCGATCCGCGCGCCGTCCGGTCCGGGGGGTCACTCGTCCGGGTGGTGCAACTCGACGTCGTAAGCGTCCACTCCGGGCCCGGTCACACGCAGCGCGCTCGCCATGGGCGGGTAGCCGCTCGCGATGACCGAGTAGTCGCCCGCGTCCAGGTCGGTGAAGGCGTAGGCGCCGTCCTCACCGGTGGTGGACGTGGCGATGACATTGCCTGCCGCGTCGACCAGCGTCACCCGCGCGTCGGGCAGGGGCCTGCGGCCCGCACCCGCGCGCACGGTGCCGGTCACCCGCGCTCCCGAGGCCAGGTCGACGTCGAGCCTGGTCACGCCCTGGCCCTGCACCTCGACCGGGATCGCGGTCGGCCGGTAGCCGGCGGCGTTCACGGCGAGCGTGAAGCTGCCGGTGACCAGCTCGTCGAAGCGGTAGTCGCCCTGCTCGCCGGTGAGACCGGTGGCCAGCACCTCGCCGCGCACATCGGTGACGACGACCATGGCGCCCTGGACGGGCCCGCCGTCGACCAGCCCGCGCACCTGGCCCGCGAGGCCGCTGGTGCCCGAGAGCAGCAGGTCGTGCGCGAGCGGCTCGTCGCCGACCACGATCGTGGATGCCTGCGGCTGGTGGCCGTCGGCCGCCGCGATCAGGACGTAGGAGCCGGCGCCCGGCGCGTCCAGCCCGTAGGAGCCGTCGGCGTGGGCGACGGAGCGGCCCAGCTGACGCCCGCTGAGCGAGATCAGCGTGACGGCGGCCCTGGCGACCCCGAGGCCGTCGGCGTTACGGACCGTCCCGTAGACCCCGTACCCGTTCGCGGGCATCGGCGCCGAGGGCTGTGGCGGTTGTGCGGCTGCCATTGCTGCGTACTCCCTGAACTGCTGGGTCTCTCCCCCCGGCTGAGCGGGCTGGACCACCGGCTGCGGGGCCGTGCGCTCGACGGCCGGGCCGGCCCCGGGGGACAGGGCTGCCACGTCCGCCACGGGTCCTGCTGCCGCCATCGCCGGCTGCTGCTGGGGCTCCTTGTCCTGCTCGATGCCGGAGGTGGTCCGCAGCGGGACCTCCCGGATGAACAGGACGCAGAGCAGGCTGAGCAGTGCGACGGGCGCGGCGTACAGGTAGATGTCGCCGATGCCGTGGCCGTAGGAGCTCTCCACGACGGTGCGTACCGGTCCGGGGAGCTTGTCCAGGTCGGGCAGGGCGCTGCCGCCGCCACCGGTGGCTCCGCCGCCCTTCATGCCGAGCTTGGCGAAGCCGTCCTCCATGTAGTGGGTGATCCGGTTGGAGAGCACGGCGCCGAGCGCCGAGACACCGACCGCACCGCCCAGGGAACGGAAGAAGTTGACGGTGGAGCTGGCGGATCCGAGGTCCTCGGGCTTCACCTGGTTCTGGGTGGCCAGCACCAGGTTCTGCATCATCATGCCGACGCCGAGGCCGAGCAGGACCATGAAGATGGCCATGTGCCAGTACGTCGTGTCGTAGCGCAGGGTGCCCAGCAGGCCCAGGCCCGCGGTCATGAACACGCCGCCGGCGCACAGCCACAGCTTCCACTTGCCGGTGCGGGTGATGACCTGGCCCGAGACGGTGGTGGAGACGAACAGGCCCGCGATCATCGGGATCGTCATGACACCGGCCATCGTCGGCGACTTGCCGCGTGCCAGCTGGAAGTACTGGCTGAGGAAGACCGTCGCGCCGAACATCGCGATGCCCACGAACAGGGAGGCGACGGCGGCCAGCGTGATGGTGCGGTTGCGGAACAGCCGCAGCGGGATGATCGGCTCCTTGGCCTTCGACTCGACGAGCACGAAGATCAGGGCGAGCACGATCGCTCCGCCGACCATCGCGTAGGTCTGCCAGGAGATCCAGTCGTACTTGTCACCGGCGAAGGTGACCCACAGCAGCAGCGTGCAGGCCGCCGCCGCGATGAAGAACGCGCCGAGCCAGTCGACCTTGACGCCCTGCCGCTTGACCACGGGCAGGTGCAGGGTCTTCTGGAGCACGATCAGCGCGATGATCGCGAACGGGACGCCGACGTAGAAGCACCAGCGCCAGCCGAGCCAGCTGGTGTCGGTGATCACGCCGCCGAGCAGCGGGCCGCCGACGGTGGCGATGGCGAACGTCGCGCCGAGGTAGCCGCTGTACCGCCCGCGCTCACGCGGGGAGATCATGGCGGCCATGCAGATCTGGGCCAGGGCGGAGAGTCCGCCCATGCCTATGCCCTGGAACACGCGGAAGATGATCAACGTGCTCGCGCTCTGCGACAGACCGGCTCCCGCCGAGGAGAGCACGAAGACGATCAGCGCGAGCTGCACCAGCAGCTTCTTGCTGAACAGGTCGGCGAGCTTGCCCCAGAGCGGGGTGCTCGCGGTCATCGCCAGCAGCGAGGCCGTCACGACCCAGGTGTAGGAGCTCTGGCTGCCGTTCAGATCCGAGATGATCTTGGGCAGCGCGGTCGAGACGATCGTCGACGACAAGATGGCGACGAACATGCCGAGCAGCAGCCCGGACAGCGCCTCCATGATCTGCCGGTGGGTCATCGGTGCGTCGCCTGCGGTGTCCCCGGATGCCGGTGGGGCGGCTGAGGTCTGGGCGGCGGGGGCCGACTGCGCGTGCTGGCCGTGTGCCGCGTGTCGAGCCCCGCCATTGGCCCCCTGCACGGCGTCGCGGGGCCCCCCGGCCGGCGGCTGGGGTCGGGTTGTTGCCATTCGGCGTCCTTCTTACTCAGTGTGATGCGGTGGTGTGCGTTTCGGGGAGCCCGCCGCGGGCGCGGCAGTCTCCGAAGCTCGTGCGGAGCCGGCTGAGCAGCGTGTTGAGCTGGGCGACGTCGTCGTCGCTCCAGTCGTGCAGGTGGGCCGCGAGCGACTCGACGGTCTGTGTCGACAGCTCGTCCAGGAGCCGTTCGCCCGTCTCGCTGATGCGCAGCAGCCGCGAGCGGCCGTCCTGGGGGTCGGGGTGGCGCTCGATCCAGCCGCGGTCGGCGACGTGCGTGACATGCCTGCTGGTGACCGACATGTCGATGGCCATCAGCTCTGCCAACTGGCTGGTGCGCATTTCCCCGTGCTTGTGCAAAAGCATCAGTACGGCCGCCGAGGCGGGCGGGCACTCCGGGGGGAGTCCGCGTGCCATCTCGCGTTTGACGGCGCCTATGGCGCTGATCTGCCGTGCCAGCTCCTCGTACTGACTGCGTTCGGCCATCTGCACCCCATGAACTTGTTGCTTAAGGCAACCATAAAGTGATTGGTTGCTGTAGGCAAGTTGATTCCGGGCAACCGGTGCAAACAATCAGCAAAGCCTGAGTGCGCATCCCTTCAACGGCCGGTCAAGAAGCCCGGAGAGCCCAGGTGGGGCCTGGGCTGTGCGGGGCCGGACGGGTTCGCTAGGGTCCTGATCCATGGCTCACAACCCCCAGTCGCCGCAGGGTCCCGAGGGACAGCCGGACCCGGCAGGCAACACCCAGATGTTCCGCGCCTTCGTCGACGAGGGCGCCCCGCAGCAGCAGACCCGAGGACCGGCGGTCCAGCCCTCGGCGGGACCACGCGTCGGCGTGATCCTCGCGGTCGTGATCGCGGTCGTCGTACTCGCCGGCGTCGCCTGGCTCGCCTTCGCGTAGGCGTAGGCGGCCCTCCGGCCGCGCTTCCCGGCTTCGGGGCGTGCCCCGAAGGGGCGCGGGGAACCGCGCGACCAGCCCTTACGGGCCCGCGGCCCTTACGGGCCCGCGGCCCTTACGCGCCCGCGGCCCTTACGCGCCCGCGGCCCTTACGCGCCCGTGGCCTGCAAAACACAGGCAGGGGCAGCCCCTGCTCAGCACCAGGAAAGAGGGCAACAGGAGGATCCGCCGGACCGGCCGTGGCCGCGCTCTTCGCGAGCGCGTGGATGGCGGCCGTCTCCTTGTCCCCCGGAGACCGGAATCCGGCTCCGGGGTCTTTCCGCGTGGCGGGGCGGCCCCGCGGCGGGGCGCGGCGACCATGCGGGGACGCGCTTACGGGAGCCCCGTGCCGAGCGCCGCGCCAACCGCGTCGAGCCAACGGTCCACAGGCCCCAGCGTGATCATGCCGCTGCCCGCGCCCGCCAGCTCCCCGGCCGCCGGGAGCAGCCGGGCGTGTACCCGCTCCAGCACGGGCCGGTCGCCCAGCTCCAACGCGACCGCGGCCTCCAGACAGCACAGCGCCTCGTACAGCAGATCCGCGGGCGGCTGCGGCAGGGCGCGCAGCGCGGCCCGTGCCGCCTCCGTATCGCCCTTGCGCAGCAGCGCGAACGGCTCGGCCCAGGGCCGATAGGGGCCCCACTCCTGGCCGGGACCGACGTCCAAGGCCGCCTCTGCCCCCTCTGCCCCCTCTGCCGCCTCTGCCGCCTCCGCCACTTTCGCTGTCTCTGCTCCTTCCGCCACCTTCGCCGCCTCTGCCGCCTCGCGCGCTGAGCGGGTGCCGTCCGCCAGGCTCAGACACAGCAGTGCGAGCGGCAGCAGGCCGTCGCGTACGCCCGGCATCCCGGCCGTGTCCAGCCGCGCGGCGGCGGCCCGGCAGGCCGCCTCGGCACGGGACAGGTGCCCGGACGCGGCCAGCCGCAGCGCCCCGTACCACTGCGTGAAGACGCCCACCAGCGGCAGCTCGTGGTGCGCGGCCAGCCGGTCGGCCGCCGCGGCGTGCGCGTCCGCCGCGGGGAAGTCGCCCAGCGCGGCGCGGGCCTGAAGCCGGATCAGGTGGCCCAGTACCTCGAACGTCACCAGCCCGTGCCGGGCCGCCAGCGCGACCAGCTCCCCGCCGACCTCGTCCCGCCGGGGCGCCATACCGGCGCGGGTGCAGGACTGCATGAACACCCCGTTGAGACAGAACGCCAGCAGCGCGGGATCATCCAGCCCCCGCGCGATCCGCTCGGCCTCGCGCGCGGCCCGGGGACCACGCGGAGAGCGGGTCCCCCGCGACTCCACCGCGACGGTGGCCAGCAGACGGCAGCGCGCGGGGTCGTACGGGGACTCCAGGGGCTCCAGGGACCCCGAGGGCTCCGCCGGGCGGCCTCGTGGGTCGTCGGCGGCGAGGGCGGTGCGGGCGGCGAGCGTGCGTTCGGCTGCCGCGACGATTCGGCGGGCCAGTTCGGGGTCGTCGCTGCGGGGCCAGATCGCGGGGACGTCGAAGGCGCCGATCACCCGGGACGTCAGCTCGGGATCGCCGCTCTCCTCCGCCACCCGGATCGCCGCCATACGGTGCTCGCGGGCGGCCTCCAGTCCGCTGCCGCCGGTCACGGCCAGGTTCCGGATCAGGCCGACCGTCGACTCCAGCCGGGCGCGCGCCCCGGCGGCGACCGTGCGGTCGTAGTCCTCGGCAGCGCGCGCCCACAGCCGGGCGGCCGAGGCCGAGGCGCCCGAGGGGAGGTCGAGGCCGGGATCCTGGGCGAGGACGTCCGCTTCCAGGCGGCGCAGCCGTGGCCCGGGGTCCACCCCGAGCCGGTCAGCCAGCGCCGCGCGGGCCCGGCGCAGTACCGCGAGCGCGTCCCCCTGGCGGCCCGAGCGGTACAGCGCCAGCGCCAGCAGCCGCCAGGCGTCCTCGCGCCAGGGGTGACCGGCCAGCCGCGCCTCCAGGTCGGGCACGGCCTCGGCGGCCCGGCCCAGCGCCAACAGCGCCTCGGCGCGCTGTTCCTCCGCCCACAGCCGCAGCTCGGCCAGCCGGGAGCGCTCGCCGCGTGCCCAGCTCTCCTCCGCGAACTCCGCGTACGCGGGGCCCCGCCACAGCCCCAGCCCTTCCCGCAGCCGCTCCAGCGCCTGGGCGGGCGGCAGCGAAGCGGCGGAGCCGGTGGCCGTCTCGAAGCGCCAGGCGTCCACCGCGTCCGGCTCGGCCCGCAGCGCGTAGCCGGGGCCCTCGGTGACCAGCAGCCGGGCGGGTGTTC
Source organism: Streptomyces sp. NBC_01775 (assembly GCF_035917675.1). Classification (NCBI taxonomy): domain Bacteria; kingdom Bacillati; phylum Actinomycetota; class Actinomycetes; order Kitasatosporales; family Streptomycetaceae; genus Streptomyces; species Streptomyces sp. NBC_01775. Next base: position 4,864,862 of record NZ_CP109104.1, read on the forward strand.
GGGGCCTGCGGTCGGGTTCCAGGACGCGGCGCAGCGCGGCCACGAAAGTCTGTACGGCTCCCACAGCGCCCGCCGGAGGCTCGTCCCACAGGTCCTCGACCAGCCGGGCGATGGGGACGACCCGGCGGCGGGCCACCAGCAGCCGCGCCAGTACGGCCCGGTGGCGGGGGCCCTTCAGCGCGAGCACCCCGCTGTCGCCCTCGGCCACCACAGGCCCGAGCACACCGAACGTGACCCGCTCCATCCGCACCTCCCGGCCGCCCGACAGCTCTTCCGGGCCCCGGCCTTCCGGGCCCCGGCCTTCCGAGTCCTGGCCCTCCGAGTCCCGGCCTTCCGGGCCCGGATCCTCCCCCGGTCCCGGCCGTTCCGAGCCCGCCAGGGCCCCGTCACCGTACGCGCTGACCGGTTGCTGATTCGTACGCGGCAGCCTCGTACGTGTCCACCGCCCGGACGGGCCCCACCGGCCGCAGCCGGTCCGCAGCCGGGCCCCACCGGCCGCAGAAGGTTCCCATCCGGTCCGCGGCCGACCCGTGCCCGGTCCGCGGCCGACCCGTGCCCGGTCCGCGATCAACGAGAGCAGCGCACCATGACACCGACCATTCCCGACTTCGACCAGCGGCGCGTCCCCGCCGCCGACGGGGTCGCCCTCAACGTCGCCGTCGGCGGCTCGGGCAGCCCTCTCGTGCTGCTGCACGGCTACCCGCAGACCCATCTGATGTGGCGGCACGTGGCGACCGCGCTCGCGGCCGAGCACACCGTCATCTGCCCCGACCTGCGCGGCTACGGCGCCAGCGACAAGCCGGCCGGGACCGGGCCCGACGTCTACTCCAAGCGCACCATGGCCGCCGACATCGTCGCCGTGGCCCGCGAGCTGGGGCACGAGCGCTTCGCGCTGGCCGGGCACGACCGGGGCGCCCTGGTTGCCTTCCGCGCCGGGCTCGACCACCCCGGCACGGTGACGCACCTGGCCTGCCTGGACGTGCTGCCGACCCTGGAGATGTGGGAGGCGCTGCACGGCACCGGCGCGGCCGTCGGCTTCCATCTCTACTTGATGGCGCAGCCTCCGGGCTTGCCCGAACAGCTGATCGGCGCCGCGCCGGACCTCTTCTTCGGCCACTTCCTCGACCTGTGGAACAACGACCCGGACGCCTTCCCCGCCGACGTCCGCGCCGCCTACCTGGACGCCTGCCGCGCCGCCGTGCCCTCGATCGTGGCCGACTACCGGGCCTCGGCCGGCATCGACGTCGAACACGACCTGGCCGACCGGAAGGCGGGCGGCCGGCTCCGCATGCCGGTCACCGTCCTCCAGCAGGACTGGGGGGCCGCGCTGGGCTACGACGCGGCGGCGCAGTGGCGGCCCTGGGCGCCCGACCTGCACCACGCCACGGTCACCTGCGGCCACTTCATGGCAGAGGAAGCCCCTGAGGAGATCACCACGGCGCTGCGGGACCTCCTGGCCCGCTGACGGGACCTCCTGGTCCGCTGACGGGACCTCCTGGTCCGCTGAGGTCCGGGCAGGGCGGGGCGGGGTGTTGTCCGGAGGCTGGAGGCTATTTCCAGCCGGAGAGCTTCACCTCGCGGGTCTCGATGTGCATGCCGAGCGGCACCCGCCACTCGTCGACGCAGACCGTCCAGGTCTTCGTCCTCTTCTCGCCCGCGCCGATCGGCACCGGCAGCGTCCGCGTGCTCTCGCGGGTGGCCCAGTCGACGCCGAGGCCGCCGATGATGTGGGTGCCGAAGGTGACCTTGCCTTTGGTGACGGCGCTGCCCCCGGTGTTGCGGAAGGTGACGGTCACCTTCTCGCACCACCGGTCATCGGCCTTGGCCCGCTTCGGTGTGCCCGCCTTCAGCACGGCGGGCCCGCCGGAGCCGGAAGAGCCGCCCGTCTGCTCCCCGCCGTCTCCGCCCGAGCCGCCGGGGGTCTCGCTCCCGCTGGGGGAGTCCGGGGATCCGGAGCCGGGCGCTCCGCCGCTGCCTCCGCCCGTGGTGTTCCCGCCGCCCGCCGCCGTTCCGCCGTCCCCGGAACCCGAGCCCGAACCGGACCCGGACCCGGAGCCGGAATCGGATCCGGACCCAGACCCGGAATCCGATCCTCCGCTGCCGTCCCGCCCACCCGTCGTGCCGTGGCCGTCCGCAGCTCCCCCGGCGTCCCCGGCGTTCCGGGAGGCGTCCGTGCCGCCCTTGCCCCGCTTGCCCTTCGCGCCGCCGTCGCCCCGCTCGTCCAGCGGCACCAGGCGGACCTTGTCATCCGGCCGTGCGGGGCCGGACGAGGAGCTGTCGCCGTGCCCGGAGGGGCCGGCCGCGCCGACCGCGACATAGCCGTCGTCCCCGCTCGCGCCGCATCCGGCGGTCAGCAGCGCGCCGAGACAGACCAGAGCCGCCGGGGCGGTCTTTCGGCCGCTCCGGCGGCTCGTGGCGTGTGCCCGCAGCGTCCGCTCGCGCGTCCCATGGCTTCGCATGGCGACAGTGTTGCTGACGCTACGTCAGATGTGAACCCTGTGGCGTCGGTGCTCCTTCGGCTCGTGCGTGTTCCGGTGCGTATCCCCCGCGGCACTCGGACCCCCTGTCTGTGCGCTCAGTCCTCGGCGATCAGCCCTTCGCGCAGCTGCGCGAGCGTGCGGGTCAGCAGCCGGGAGACGTGCATCTGGGAGATGCCGACCTCCTCGCCGATCTGCGACTGCGTCATGTTCGCGAAGAAGCGCAGCATGATGATCTGGCGCTCACGGGGCGGGAGTTTGGCCAGCAGTGGCTTGAGCGACTCGCGGTACTCCACGCCCTCCAGCGCGGTGTCCTCGTAGCCCAGCCGGTCGGCGAGCGAGCCCTCGCCGCCGTCGTCCTCCATGGACGGGGAGTCCAGCGACGAGGCGGTGTAGGCGTTGCCGACGGCCAGGCCGTCGACCACGTCCTCCTCGGAGACGCCCAGGCAGGTGGCGAGTTCGGTGACGGTCGGGGAGCGGTCCAGGGTCTGTGACAGTTCGTCGCTGGCCTTCGTCAGCGCCAGCCGCAGCTCCTGGAGGCGGCGCGGCACCCGCACCGACCAGGAGGTGTCACGGAAGAAGCGCTTGATCTCGCCGACGACGGTCGGCATCGCGAACGTCGGGAATTCCACGCCCCGTTCGCAGTCGAAGCGGTCGATCGCCTTGATCAGGCCGATGGTGCCGACCTGGACGATGTCCTCCATCGGCTCGTTCCTGCTGCGGAAGCGGGCCGCCGCATAGCGCACGAGCGGGAGGTTCAGCTCGATGAGCGTGTCCCTGACGTACGTACGCTCCGCACTCGGCGCCGTCTCCGGAGAGTCGACCGCTGCCCTGTCGAGTGCGGCGAGCCGCAGGAACAGGGAGCGGGAGAGGGTGCGGGTGTCGATCGCGGCGCCGGCGGCCACCACTGCGGCGGGCTCGACGAGATCCTGTGGCGCGGGTGCGCTGCCGGGCTCGGCTGGCCCGGGAGGTGCCCCCGGGGTCGTGTTCTCGGCGAGCACCTTCGAGCTGCCCAGTTCTACGGACATGCCACCCCCTTGAGGTCGCGGACGGGTCGCTGCGGCGCCCTCGGGTGAGGGAAGCACCTCCCCCTGAATACCGGGAGCACCACTGCGGCAAACGCAGCTCTTGCAGAATGTCACAAGTCAGCAACGCGACGTAGCCTCATGTCGATAAAACTGCACAGTTGAGGGCGGAGAGGCCGGGATTGGTGTCGCTCGATCCGGCTATGCGTCGATTCGATTTGCGGCTCTCAGCCGGGCGAAGCTCCGTGAGAGCAGGCGCGAGACGTGCATCTGCGAGACGCCGAGCTCCGCGCTGATCTGCGACTGCGTCAGATTCCGGTAGTAGCGCAGCAGGAGGATCCGCTGCTCGCGCTCGGGCAGCTGTACGAGCAGATGGCGGACGAGGTCGCGGTGTTCGACGCCGTCCAGCTCCGGATCCTCGTAGCCCAGCCGGTCCAGCAGGCCCGGCATCCCGTCCTCGCGCTCCTGTGCGGCCTCCAACGACGTGGCACGGTAGGCCCGTCCGGCCTCGATGCAGGCGAGGACCTCGTCCTCGGAGATCTTCAGCCGCTCGGCGATCTCAGCGGTCGTGGGAGAGCGCCCGTGAAGCGTCGTCAGGTCCTCGGTGGCGCCGCTGACCTGGACCCACATCTCGTGCAGCCGGCGGGGCACGTGGACGGTGCGGACGTTGTCGCGGAAGTAGCGGCGGATCTCGCCGACGATCGTGGGCATCGCGAAGGTGGGGAACTGGACCCCGCGCTCGGCGTCGAACCGGTCGATGGCGTTGATCAGGCCGATGGTGCCGACCTGGACGACGTCCTCCATCGGCTCGTTCCTGCTGCGGAAGCGGGCCGCGACGTACCGGACCAGCGGCAGGTTCGCCTCGATCAGGGCGCAGCGGATCCGCTCGTACTCCGTCGTGCCGCGGTCGAGCCCGGTGAGCTGTTCGAAGAGGGACTGGGTCAGCGCCCGGGTCCGCGCGGCACGCTCCCGCTGGGCCTCGGCGGGGGTCGGCGGCGCATCGGCATCACCGGAGGGAGCCTGGGTGGGGGTACGGGTCCCATCCACTCAGCCACCACCCCTTTACGGTTCACGGTGCAGATCTGTCCTGGTCGGTCATTCATCCGCCAAAAGCGGTCATAGCATCACAAGACATGTGCACCGTGCGCAAGCACCGTATAACTCCGTGTTGCTTGCCAGTTGCAAGAAAAACCCCCCGATCCGGGGGATCGGGGGGTGAGTTTCGGGGGGCTCAGTTGACGAGCGAGGTCATGAACTCGCCGACGCCCTGTGCCGCGCTGGATATGCCTTCGAAACCTATCTGGACCAGGTCGGCGGCTCGCTGGGGTGACGTGATGATCGTGTACAGCACGAAGACAACAAGCATGTAGGACACGACCTTTTTCGCCTGCGCCATCGCGCTGCCCCTCCCCGAGCGTGTTCGGTACCCGAAATCCAGTACACCTGTGCGGCTGTGTGAGTGTAACGGGAAGAGGGCATCGGTGATCGAGTCCACAGGGGTCCCGCGCGGACTGCCCGCGGACTCCGCACGGGACCCAAGAGCCGCTGGGTGGGCGGCGTTTGCCCGATCCGCCCGGGACGTGCCGGGAAGTGACGGAGGGTGCGGAGGGGGGCGGAGAGGGGCGGAGAGGGGCGGTCGGGCAGGGAGCTTTGGCGGGGCCATCTGGCGTACGCGCGTACGAGTCCGGCCGGCCGGGGCGGGAGGCCACCCCGTCAGGGCAGGAAAACGGTCTTTCCGCGCCCCCCGCCCACCCGGTTGCGGGCCACCGCGTCAGGGGCCTGCTCCAGCGGGACCTGGGTCTCGACGGGGACGACCAGGCGCCCGCTGTCCAGCTCCTGCCCCAGCCTGTCGAGCAGGGCCGCCGAGGCCGTGAGCTGGAAGTTGAGGCCCTCCACGCCCTTGGCGGACAGCTCGCCGGGCACCGCGGCGCCCAGCGTGGAGAGCGCGACGCCCCCGTTGCGCACCGGCGCCGCGCCGGCGGCGAAGGCGGCCGGGTCCGCCGCGATCAGGTCCACCAGCGCGTCCACACCCTCGGGGTACTCCTCGCGCACCGCGTCCGCGAGCGCCCGCTCCCTGGCGTCGACGGTGACCGCGGCGCCGAAGGCCGCCATCCGGCGCTCGTCGCGCCCATGGGTGGCCGCGATCACCCGCAGGCCGTGGGCCGAGGCGAGCTGCGTCAAGAACGTGCCCACCCCGCCGGCGGCGCCGACGATCAGCACGCTCTCGTACTCGCGCAGGGCCGCCGTGTCCACGATGCCCAGCGCCGTCATCCCGGCCGTCGGTGCCCCCGCCGCGACGGTGAGCGGCACCGAGGGCGGTGCGAGCGCCACGCTGCCCGCCTCGTCGACCACCACGAACTCGGCGTACGTCCCGCCCCCGACCGGGTCGCTGATCACCTGCCCGTAGACACCGTCACCGGGCGTGAAACGGCGCGACCCGGGGCCGTTGCTCTCCACCACGCCGGCGAAGTCCACGCCCATGACCAGGGGGAAGGCGTACGGCAGCGCGCCCTCCAGCATGCCGTCCGCGATCTTCCAATCGAGCGGGTTGAGCCCGGCGGCGCTGACCCGCACCAGGACCTCGCCCTCACCCGGCTCGGGCCGCGGCACCTCCAGGACCTCCGGCCGCCCCTTCGGCTCCCGCACTCCGACAGCACGCATGCGCCATCTCCCAGCTCCCCCCATGGGACCAGCGGCCCTTCCCAACGTACGACGCCCCCACGGGCCCCGCAGTCCGTGGCTTCCCACGCGCATGGCGGCTCTCCCGGGCCGGGACGGAGGCGGTCCCGGGACGGAGGCGGCAGCCCCCGGGCGGAGGCGGCAGTCCGCGGGCGGAGGCGGCTGCTCCACCAGGGAACTGCTACTCGACCAGGGACTGGGTGCCGAGTACGGCGAGCAGCGCGAGCCGTTCCGCGTCCTGGGTGCCGGGCTCGGCCGTGTAGACCATGACACGCAGGTCGCTGCCCGCCACGCTGAGCACGTCGCAGTCCAGCGTCAGCGGGCCCACCTGCGGATGCTCGACCGTCTTGCGCGAGCCCTCCTGGCGGCCGACGACGCCCGCGTCCCACAGCTCGGCGAACCGCTCACTGTGCGCGCGCAACTGCGCGACCAGGCGCCGCAGGTGCTGATCGGCCGGATACCGGCCCGCGGTCGCGCGCAGGTCGGCGACCAGCGCGGCCTCGAACGCGCGCCGCTCCCGCGGCGTGTGACGGACCCGGCTGCCGGGCCCGACCAAGTTGCGCCACACGCCGTTGCGTTCGTTACCACGCCACCCGGACGGGTCGCCCATCAGCGCCGCGTACAGCGGGTTGGCCACAAGCAGCGTCCAGGCCGCGTCGTAGACCCCGACGGGTGTTCCGGCCAGCCGGTCCAGCAGCCGTTGGACGCTCGGCGTGAGGTACGCGGGCACGGTCTCGGGTCCCGGTGGTGCGAGCCCGGCGAGCTGGAACAGGTGCGCGCGCTCGTCGCCCGACAGCCGCAGCGCCCGGACCAGGGCCTCGACGACCTGTGTCGAGGGGCTGGTCGCCCGGCCCTGTTCGAGGCGTGTCACGTAGTCGACGGAGATCCCGGCCAGCAGGGCCAGCTCCTCGCGGCGCAGCCCGGCCGCGCGCCGCTGCCCCCCGGCGGGCAGCCCGGCGGTTCCGGGTGGGACCCGGTCACGCCAGCGCCGTACCGCCCGTCCGAACTCCGTCGCCGCCATGCCGCCAGTCAACACCGTCCACCGGATACGCGCCTGGTACCCGCAGTCCCAGGAAGACGGGACGCATGGCCGGCCGCCCGCCCGCGCCGCAAGCTGGGGGCATGACGACAACACTGATCACAGGAGCAAACAAGGGCCTGGGCTTCGAGACCGCCCGCCGTCTCGTCGCGGCGGGTCACACCGTCTACGCGGGCAGCCGGGACGCCGAGCGCGGGCGCCGCGCAGCTGAGCAGCTGGGGGCGCGGCCGGTCCTCCTCGACGTCACCGACGACGCCTCCGTCGCGCAGGCGGCGAAGACCATCGAGGCCGACGGCGGCGGACTGGACGTCCTCGTCAACAACGCGGGCATCGGCGAGGAGGTGATCGGCCCGGAGGAGACGACCGCCGACACGCTGCGCCCCCTGTTCGAGACGAACGTCTTCGGCATGGTGCGTGTGACCCACGCGTTCTTGCCCCTGCTGCGGCGCTCCGCGGCCCCCGTCCTGGTCAACGTCAGCAGCGGCCTTGCCTCCATGACGCTGGTCAGCACCCCTGACACCCCCGCCTACGCCTTCCCGGGCGTCGCCTATCCGGCGTCGAAGGCCGCGGTCAACATGGTGACCGTGCAGTACACCAAGGCGTTCCCGGGTATGCGCGTCAACGCGGTGGAACCGGGCTACACCGCCACCGACCTGAACGGCCACCGCGGTACGCAGACCGTCGAGGAGGGCGCCGAGATCATCGTCCGCATGGCCCGGATCGGCCCCGACGGCCCCACGGGCGGCTACTTCGACGCGGCGGGCACCCTTCCCTGGTAAGCGGGGGCCCGGGCCCAACGGCGAGGCCGAGCTGTTGGAGGAGACCGGCCACGTGCGGGAGGAATCAGGCCACGAGACGAGTGCCTTCGAGGCGCTGACCGCTTCGGCGTCAGCCGCCTCGTCCGCAGGGGGTGCCGGAACCCGCAGGGATCCGAACGTCCCGAGAACGGCGGCCAGCAGGATCAGGCCGGCCGCCCCCAGCGTCACGCCGTCCGGGTGGATCAGCGCCTGGCCCCGCAGCGCCTGCCAGAGGAGCAGGGCGAAGACGGCGGCGTACACCCCCGAGGCGAGCAGCGTCAGGCGCCGCCGCACCCGGTCGTCGGCGAGGCGGGCGAAGCGCGGTGCGAGGGCGGTGAGTGCCATGACCAGCAGCGGCAGGAGTGGCAGCGCGTGCATGCCGAAGAAGTGAGAGATCCGCAGATCGCCGCCGGCCGTCGACCAACCGGTCAGCGGCATTGAGGGACCGCCGTCCGGCACGCCCACGCTGTGCGCACCGACCACGTCGCAGTCGCCGCGCCGCTGCTCCGGCGTGGGCTGCGTCATCAGGAATCCGACGGCCGCCCCCACCAGTGCCAGGACGATGCCGGAGCGAATCGCCCAGGCGGACGCACGGTCGGCGACGCGGGCGCGGAGCAGCGGCACGGCGACGACGAGCGTGCCGAGCCACAGGATGACGACCGTGATGGCCATCGCGTTGAACAGGGTCGCCAGGATCGACCTCGATGCCTACCTGTCGCTGCTCGCCACCGACGGCGTCATGACCAATGTCGGCGCGCCCTCCGAACCGGTCTCCCTCAACGTCTTCTCTCTCCTGGGCGGACAGCGCGCCCTCGCCGGCTCCTTGATCGGCGGCATCCGCGAAACGCAGGAGATGCTCGACTTCTGCGACGAGCACCGCCTCGGCTCCGAGATCGAGGTGATCCCCGTCGAGAAGATCAACGAGGCATACGAGCGCGTCCTGTCCTCCGACGTCCGCTACCGGTTCGTGATCGACATCGCGACTCTGAGCTGAACCACCCGGAAGACGCACGGTGACGCCCGCTGCCGCGGGCCGGGTCAGACGGCCGGGCCCGCGCCGCCGGGCTGCCCATCCGGCGGTCCGCACAATTGGCCAACGACCGGAACCTCGCATCACCTACCCACTCCCCACGCCCCCAGCCATCGGCTGCAAGGAGTCCGGAGCCCGACATCACGCGCCGCAACGCGAGGGCTGTACGGGTGACGCCCCTCCAGAAGACGGGGACGGCTCGCCGGGTCGGTGCAAGAGCTTCGCCCAAGATTGCGGCACCACATACAGGAGCATGAACATGAAGATCGACCTCACGGGAAAGAACGCGTTCGTCACCGGGGGTTCCAAGGGGATCGGCAAGGCAATCGTCCACATCCTGGCTGCCTGCGGAGCCAATGTCGGTGTCATGGCGCGTGGTCGCACCGACCTGGATGCGACGGTCGCGGAGGTCAACGCACTCGGCGGCGGCCGTGTCGTCGGCGTGCCCGGCGACGTCGCCGACTACGACAGCATCGCCGCAGCGATCGCCCGGACAGCCGAGACGTTCGGAGATCTGCACCTCGCCGTGAACAACGCGGGGATCTCGGGCACCGAAGGGCTCTTGCACGAGTCCGGTCCGGACAACTGGCGCACCGTCATGGGCGTGAACCTCGACGGGGTCGGGTTCGCGATGATGGCCGAGACCGCTCGGATGATGAAGACGGGCGAGGATCGATCGTGAACATCGCGTCGGTCGAGGCACACACCGTCCTCAGTCGCTTTCCGGTCTACACCGCGACCCAGCACGCACTCATCGGTCTCACGAAAGGCACCGCGGCGAATTACGCCCCTCTCGGGATCCGCGTCAACAGCGTCTCCCCCGGCGCGATCCGCACACCCTTGACGATGGCGCCGGGACAGAAGGACGTGACCGACCGGCTCGAAGTCAAGATTCCCGCGGGCCGCCTGGGCGAGTCGGACGAGGTCGCCAGGACCGTCGCCTTCCTGCTTTCCGACCTGTCCGCCTACACCACCGGCACGGACGTCGTCGTGGATGGCGCCTTCCTGTTGCGTGAGTGAGAGGGCACGGCGTCTGGCACAAGCTCGCGCCCGTCTTCGCGGCGGCTCACTGCCGCCCCCGGGTTCTGGAGACTGGTAACGCAGACCGATGCGGTACGCGAACTCGATGAACGCATTGGACGAACTATTGACGACCTCGACCTCACTGCCTCCGGGAGTGAGAGCCATCAGGCTTTCGACGTCGAAGAGTTCCAGGCCAACGATGTCGTAAACCGAGTCATCTTCATCGGCGGCCCGGAGGATTATTTCCGGGCGCGCTTCTTCCTCGACACCCGAGGGGGGTTTGTGGTGCTGTCGCCGCATGGCCGCATGGCCGCATGGCCGCATGGCCGCATGGCCGCATGGCCGCATGGCCGCATGGCCGCATGGCCGCATGGCCGCCGGGCCGCTGGGCCGCCTCCGCGTCGGACTCCGCCTGGTCGAGAACCTGCACGGCGCGCTTGAGGGCGTCGTCCCCGTCCTTGAGCTGGACCTCTTCGACCTCGTCGGCATAGCTGGTGGGCGACCTGACGTACATCGCTACCGCCGAGCTGCTGTCTTGGCCATCCTGGTCGCAGAAGAGCGGCAGCATGCCGGGGTGCACGACGGTGAACTCACGGGCGTACGGCTTGTGTTGACCCCGGTCCGGTACTGCGCCTATCAGCAACAAGGCTTCGGATGCGGCGAGTTGTGGCCCCTGGCCACACACGGTGCGTTTCCCCTGCGGTCCCTCCCCCGGACCGAAGGGGGCACGCCGCTGCCCGCGACAGCGTCACTGGAGTCGAGGCCGATACCACGCCACAACGCTGTGCCGCGTGTACCCGTTCAACAGGTCTCACCCCCTTCGCACGTCGATGGGGGACATCGCGTGGCCAACTGTCCCCAACCGATACAGAGCGCCTGAGTACACGTACTCAACTTCGCCTAAAACGGCCTGATGGGGCACCGACCTGACAGGTTGCGAACTATAGTTCTCACCGCCCTGTCGGCACTCCGCCCCCGGCGGGCACACTCAACCAGCGAGAAACCACGGGGGGCAGATCGTGGCAGAGCGTTCGGCGATCTCCGATGTGATCGGAGTGCCCGACCCGCATGCCACCGCCGAGCCTGGCTCTTCGGCGATCAACGACTTATCCCCCGACAGTCATGGGCCGGCGCGAATGCAGCTGGCAGGCCAGGCCCCGCCCCAGTCGGATGGGACCGGCTCGGACGGACAGACCATCTCCGACCGGGCCGCCTGGCGCAAGGCCGCGCACGACATCGACCAGCTCAAGCGCCCCATCAGCTGGGCCGGACTGCAAATGACCTTCAACACGCTCAACACGTTCTTCGGCATAGATGGGGACGGGGATTTCGAGTGCGCCAGCATCATCGCCGACACCCTGCACAGCTCTTGGGCTGAGTACGCCAACAAAGTCGCAGACCGCTGCATCCGCCTGGCCGGCAGCATGCACAACGCAGGCACCATGCAGCACAACAACGACGAAGAACGTCACAGCGAATTCGACCGGCTCTCACGCCGCTACCGTGACACTCCCGGGCGGTGAGAGACGGTGAAATGGCAGACGCTTACCAAGCTCGACACCGAAGACCTGGGCCGCGCCGCAGACGTCTACAAGAGCCTCTCCTCCGCAGGAGATCGCGGCAAAGACGGGCTCAACAAAAACGTTGCCCCCGGCATCCGAGGCAAGCTAAAAGGCCGCGCCGCCAATGCTGCCCTGCGTCAAGTGGGCCAGCTGTCGGACAACTTCCACTACATGCAGGTCCAGACCGGACTGATACGCACCAACATAGACCTGCTGCAAGAAATTCTCCGCAAAGCCAAGATCAGGCTCAACCAGGCCCTGCAAGAGGCTGAGCGGGAAGGTTTCACCGTCGAGTCCGACGGCTCCGTCTCCTGCTCCTCCGCCAGCCCGGAAGACGACGACGGAAGCAAATACGACGGCGGCACAGCCCACGGCGCCGACAGCGAGAAAAGAAAAGCCCTGGCCATCGCCCAGGAAATCTCCGAAGCCGTCGGGCAAGCAACCGAGGCCGACAAGACGTTCGCTCGCGTCCTGCGGCGCCTGAAAGCAGACGACGAACTGCACGTCTCGTCCGGAGACTGGAACGACACCGCTGCCGACACCAAAGCCTCCCGGAAAGCCGCCGCCAAAGCCGAGCCCTACCTTCCCCAGCCCCCAGAGGGCAGGAGCTCACAGGAGAACAAACGGTGGTGGGACCTCCTCAGCGACGAGGACAGGGACCACTACCTCGCCCTCTACCCCGCAGAGATCGGCGCGCTCGACGGACTGCCCGCCGACATACGCGACGAAGCCAACCGCGCCGAGATGGCCACGACCAAAGGCCGCTACGAGACCGAACTCAACCAGCTGCTGACGGAAAAACCGCCCGGCTGGAAGGGCCGCAGGGACCACATCAACGACACCCTCAAGGGCATCGAAGCCATTGAGAGCCGCTTCGACCGAACCGGCATCAAAGAGCTCCCCCCTGCATACCTGCTCGGCTTCGACCCCAAGGGCCGCGGAGACGGGCGGATCATTCTGGCCAACGGCAACCCCGACACCGCCGACCACACCGCCATCCACGTGCCCGGAACCACGGCGAAACTCTCCGCCATCGACGGAGACCTGCACCGCGTGGACCGCCTGTGGCGGCACTCGTCCAAATCAGCCGGCCCCGACGCCTCGGTATCGACGATCACGTGGCTGGACTACGACGCCCCCGACATCAACCCCGGCCACAACCCGATGCGTGGCAAGTTCGCCGACGAGGGCGCCGACCCCCTCCGGAGGTTCACCGAGGGCACCCAGGCCGCCCAGGGCGGAGCGGACGCCTCGCACACCACCGTCTCCGGCCACTCCTACGGCTCCGCGGTTGTCGGCGAAGCCGCCAAGGGCCACCTGCTCCCGGCCGACGACATCATGTTCCAGGGCTCTCCCGGCGTCCACGTACGCCGTGCGGAAGACCTCGGCGTCGGCGCCGACCATGTATGGGCCGTTGCCGCCGACAAGACGGTCGATGACACCACGGTGCGTCAGGGAGGACGCGCCTTCCACGGCGGTGGCCCGGACCGGGCAATACCCACCGACCAGCGCTTCGGAGGCAACGTCATGGACTACGGCCCATGGAGAGGACCCACGGGTCATGGCAAGTACTGGGACGAGGAACGCGACGGCGACCCGACGGTCAGCCTATATAACATGGCCCAGGTAGTGGCCGGTGACTACAACAACGTCACGCTCAAACAGTGACCGGCCACCGGAAAGCTGCCGTTGCAGCTCTCCTGACCATGATTCCGTTGAGGGGACGCTCGATCATGGACAAATCTGACCTCAAACGGGTCGCCAAACCGTCGAAGGTGCGCAGGATCCTCGGATACACACCCGAGGTGCGCGAGGTGTCCCAGGCAGAGGACGAGGTCAACCGGATGTCGTCCCGGCTGGTGGACGCCATGGGCATCCCCGGCACCCCAAGTCACATTCCTGCAGCCGCCGGACCGTGTGACGCCATCGACCCGGATTTCACCACTTACTACAGAGTGGACCATCCCTGGGCGCTGTGGCGAGCGGACGCGGACGATTTCGACACCGCCATGGAGAACCTGCGCTCCCGACTGCCCGAAATGGGGTGGCGTATCACCAAGGACGGGCCTATGAACAGCATGGCTCGCAATCCGGAGATCATGGCAGTACACACCACCTCCGGGAATCGTGTGGCGATTAGGGCACTGAAGACACGCTCAGGTGACCTCAAGCCACAGATCGACGTCACCCTCGTCTCGCCCTGCTACCAAGCCCCGGAAGGCACCGACCTTTCCCGCGCCTGACAGGAGCCGCCATGCCACGACAGACGCGATGACGTTCCCCAACGACCCCCCGACCTCGCCACACCCGAGCCCGCCGCCCGCCTCTGACCGACGGCGCCCTCCTGGGTAGGTGACGCGTGGCGAGACGTTCGTCTGCGGCGGGAGCCAACTGAGACGGAGCACGACGTAGGGGCTGGCCCACCTGGGCCAGCCCCTACGTTCTTCCTGCTCAGAGCGGTAGCGGTGGGATTTGAACCCACGGAGGAGTTGCCCCCTCACTCGCTTTCGAGGCGAGCTCCTTCGGCCGCTCGGACACGCTACCGAGAGGAACTCTAGCCCACTTCGGGGGCTGGGCCGAAATCGGTATTGGGGGTGCGGAAGAAGTTGGTGAGGAGGGCGGCGCACTCGGGGGCGAGGACGCCGTTGATGACCTCCGGGCGGTGGTTGAGGCGGCGGTCGCGGAGGGCGTCCCAGAGGGAGCCGGCGGCGCCCGCCTTGGGGTCGGGGGCGCCGTAGACGACGCGGGTGACCCGGGAGAGCACTGCGGCGCCCGCGCACATCGTGCAGGGCTCCAGGGTGACGACCAGGGTGCAGTCTGTCAGCCGCCAGTCTCGGCCGCCCCGGGCGCGGGCCGCGCCGCGCAGCGCGAGCAGCTCGGCGTGGGCGGTCGGATCGCCGTCCGCCTCGCGGGCGTTGTGGCCCCGGCCGAGCACCGCGCCGTCGGGCCCGAGGACGACGGCGCCGACCGGTACGTCCCCCGTCTCCGGCGCCCGTACGGCCTCCGCCAGCGCCAGCCGCATCGGCTCTTGCCAGGGAGCGCGCACGGGGTCGCCCATGGGGTCGGGAGCAGGGTCGGGAGCGGGGGGCGCCCCGGCCTGCTCTTCGGCCTGCTCAACCCTCTGCTCGTCCTTCTGCGCGGCTTTCTGGTCGTCGTTCTCGGGGGGCATGGGGACAGTGTCCCGCCTGGGGCCGGCCTCGGCGGCCGGTCCCGGGCGGGAGAACCTCCCCCGCGACACCGGCCCCCGCGACACCGGCCCCCGCGATACCGGCCCCCGCGAGGGCGGCCCCGGTGGTGGCGGCCTCAGCGGACCGCTTCCAGTACGTCCGTGCAGCCCAGCGCGTCCGCGACCTCGCTGAGGGCGTCCTCGGGGGTGAGGGAGCGGAGTGCCTTGTCCGTCATCCCGAGGTCGGACAGGATCCCGGCGTCGCCGATCGGGCCCGCGGGCGTGCTGTCCGCGTCCCCGGTCGCCGTGACGGCGGCCTCGTCCTCCTCGTCGTCCTCCGGCTCACCGTCCTCCGTGCCGTCAAGGTCCACGAGTTGGTCCAGCGCCGCCGGGTCTTCGGGCTCGCGGCCCAGCAACTCGTCGGAGAGCAGTATCTCGCCGTACGAGCTGCGCATCGCCGCGGCGGCGTCCGAGACGAAGACGCGGGGATCCTCCTCGCCGTCCACGCGGACGACGCCGAACCATTCGCCCTCCTGCTCGATGCAGACCAGCACTGTCTCGTCTTCCGTTGTGGCCTCCCGGGCCAGATCGGCCAGGTCCGCCAGGGTCTCCACATCGTCCAGCTCTGTGTCGCTCGCTTCCCACCCGTCTTCGGTGCGCGCGAGCAGCGCGGCGAAATACACCGTGACTCTCCCACTGATTCAAGATGTGCCCGAGTGCTGACGAGGACCGTGCCCCCGCCCCATCGGAATCGTGGCAGAAACCCGGGCTGTGCGAAGGGTCTTCGACAGTGCGTCGTCACGCTGTTTGCCCGATCCGAACCTGGGAGGGGATCCTTGACGACTCACTGTGACCACTCGCGACGCACAGCTTCTCACCAGCACTCCCATGAGCGCTTTGCCGCTCACCAACGGAACGTTCGCATACGGAGCGCCTGCTGCCGCATACGGGCCGCGCGGGAGCGGCGCGGGTGGACGCGTTCGCGCAGCGCCCTGGCCTCGTTCAGCTCTCGGAGAAAGCGCGCTCTGCGGCGCAGCCGATCGGCCTCGGTGACCTGCCGCCGGGCATCTTGCGCGTGCTCGGCCGACTCCCGGGCCTTCCTGGGCTCTTGTGGCTCTGGCATATGCGTACCTCCGGCGTATCTGTCACCTTCCCCCGTCCGCCCGGCGCACGCCAGTGCTGACCGCCGGGGCTCAGCGCGCCGGGCCTCGGATACTGTCGAAGCATGCGGACCCATGTCGTCGACCACCCGCTGGTGGCGCACAAACTCACCACGCTGCGCGACGAGCGCACCGACTCGCCCACCTTCCGCCGCCTCGCGGACGAGTTGGTGACGCTGCTCGCGTACGAGGCGACCCGGGACGTACGCGTCGACGAGGTCGGGATCACCACGCCCGTGACCGGGACGACCGGCGTACGGCTCTCCTACCCGCGCCCGCTGGTGGTGCCGATCATCCGGGCGGGGCTGGGAATGCTGGAGGGCATGGTCCGGCTGCTGCCGACGGCAGAGGTCGGCTTCCTCGGGATGATCCGTGACGAGGAAACCCTCCAGGCCTCGACGTACGCGAACCGGATGCCCGACGATTTGTCCGGGCGCCAGGTCTACGTGCTCGATCCGATGCTGGCCACCGGCGGAACGCTGGTCGCCGCCATCAGGGAGCTGATCCGGCGCGGCGCCGACGATGTGACCGCGCTGTGCCTGCTTGCGGCCCCCGAGGGCGTCGAGGTCATGGAGCGGGAGCTGGCCGGGACGCCGGTGACGGTGGTGACGGCGTCGGTGGACGAGCGCCTCAACGAACAGGGCTTCATCGTCCCGGGGCTGGGCGACGCCGGGGACCGGATGTACGGGACGGTCAGCTGAGCGGGGCCGTCGGCTGAGCGGGGCGGTCGGCTGAGCGGGAGCGGACCTCTGGCGTCCGGTGGGCCTGGAGGAGTGTTGGCGGCCCGGCGGCCCGGCGGCCCGGTGGCCCGGTGAGCTGGTGGGCCTGGACCTTGGTGGCCGCTGGCCGCTGGCGGTGCCGGATTCCCGGTGGGCCCGGAGCGCTCGCGGTCCGGGGCTCGCGTGGTCGTTCGGGCTTGCCTCGGCTTCGGCCCGCGCGCCGTCCTGGGCGCTCGTGCCGCTTCGGGCTCTGCCAACCCGCGGGCTGCTCTGCCGTTCTTCGGGCCCCCGGCCCTCTTCGGGTTCAGGCCGCTGTTAGGGGTCCGGGGGCGCCCTCCGGCTGAGCGCTCTCCGCCGTGGCTCAGCACTTTCCGCTGGATGAGGGCGACGGCTTCGACTTGTTGAGCTTCGCCAGCGTGGACATGGCCGCCTTCTTCTTCGTCAGCTTCTTGAAGCCGTCCCCGAGGACGAGATCGACGTCCTTGCCGTCGCGCTCTGTGAACTTGGTGCCGGTGCCGTCGACCTGAGTGCTCAGGACCTTCAGCCGGGCCGAGGTGGCCGAGCCGGGTGCGCCGACGAGCATGCCCGCCTTCTTGACCTTCTTGTCGAGGCCGTCAGGCGCGTTGCCCACCTTGCCGATCTTGAAGCCGCGCTTCTTCAGGTCGTCGGCGGTGGACTGGGCGAGGCCGTCGCGCGAGGTGGCGTTGAGGACGTTGACGGTGATGGCGCGCGGCTCGGGGAGCTTGCCCTCGGGCGGTGAGCCGCCGTTCTTGCCGCCCTTGCCCTCGCCCTCGCTCTTCTCGCCCTTGTCGTCCCTGCCGCCCTTGTCGTCCTCGCTCTTCGCCTTCCCCCTGCCCTTGCCCTTTCCGGCGTCGCCGGGTGCGCGGCTCTGCTCGTCCTTGGCCGCGGCGGCGTCGCGTGAGGCGGCGGGGGTCGCGCAGTCGCCGGGCTTGCCCCCGGCTCCGGAGGCGCGGGCCCCGCCTGAGCCGCCGGAGAAGATGTCGATGAGCTGGAGCGTGCCCCACCCGATCATCGCGACGGCCACCATGGAGGCGACAGAGGCGAAAATGATCTTTCCTCGTCCCCGTGACCTGCGCATGCGCGGGTAACGGTCACCCTTGATGCGGTATTTGCCGCCCATGCCGGGGGGAGTGAGCATGCTCATGTGCGCAGCGTAATGCGCACGAACAGCACTGCCTACTAGATGATCAATGGCTCGTCGGAACGCCTACCCGATCGGGTCAACGTGTGCGAATCAGTCCAGCTCCAGAACGCGTGCGTGCAGCACCTGGCGTTGCTGGAGCGCGGCGCGGACTGCGCGGTGCAGGCCGTCCTCCAGATACAGATCGCCCTGCCACTTCACGACGTGGGCGAACAGGTCGCCGTAGAAGGTCGAGTCCTCCGCGAGGAGGGTCTCCAGGTCGAGCTGGCCCTTCGTGGTGACGAGCTGGTCAAGACGCACCGGGCGTGGGGCGACATCCGCCCACTGGCGGGTGCTCTCCCGGCCGTGGTCGGGGTACGGCCGCCCGTTTCCGATTCGCTTGAAGATCACACGGAAAGCCTACCGGGCCACAGGTACCGGGCGCAGCCTTGTGACGATGGTGCAATCCCGACTATTGACGATTAATGGGGGCAGGCTGCGGAGGGATCCCGCGCGGCGGGGACCCGGGGCCCCGGGGCGGAGCGGCGGCTGGAACTGCTGGGTGCGCCGGGGTCGCTGGGGCCGCCGGAAGTGGCCGGGTCGCCGGAAGTGGCCGGGGTCGCCAAAGTTTTCCACAGGGTGTGGATGAAGGAATGAATGAACGAGTGGGTGACTGGTGGCTGGTGACGGGCTGCGGGAGGGCCGGCGCGCCTCCGCGTCGGCCCTCCCGCCTCCGTCCCCGTCCCCGCCCCTGCTCCCTTGGGCGGGACGCGGGTCAGCGGACCAGCCAGGGACCCTTGTACGGGCCCGAAGTGGCCTTCACCGAGGGGGAGTTGGTGCCCGACTTCGGTCGCGAGGCGGCCGGCTTCGGTGCGGCGGTGGGCAGCCCCGTGGTGTCCCACGCGTAGTGGCCCACGGCGTTGGCGATGGCCTTCACGTTGGCGTCGAAGGCCCGGAGGCTGATGTTCTTCAGGCCGTCGCAGGACTGGTGGTAGCAGCTGTCGTAGGCGGCGCCCGCCGTGCCGCCCCACAGCCTCTTCTCCTCGGCCGTCTTGATGCCTTCGGCGCCGGTGAACGTACCCCCCGAGGGGATGCCCGCGTCGATGAAGGGGCCGTAGTCGGAGCGGCCGTCGAAGTCCGTGCCCCGGGTGGCGAGGCCACGGGTCTTCAAGAACGCGGCCAGGTCCTTCTCCAGCTTCGCCGAGCCCTCGGGGCCCGGGCCCGAGCCGGTGCCGTCGGAGTCGTCACCGTCGTAGGCGAAGATCCCGTAGTTGGGGCTCGCGATCATGTCGAAGTTCAGATAGAGCGCGATCTTCTCGCGTTCGGCGGCCGGGAGCTGCTTGACGTACTCCTCGGCGCCGAGGAGGCCCAGCTCCTCGGCGCTCCACAGCGCGAAGCGCACCTTGTTGGCGTGCTTGCCCTTGTGGTCGGCCTTGGCGAGCTGGAGCGCGGTCTCCAGGATCCCGGCCGAGCCCGAACCGTTGTCGTTGATACCCGGGCCCTCGGGGACGGAGTCCAGATGGGCGCCGAGCATCACGACGTTGTCCGGGTCGCCGCCCTTGGTCTCGGCGATGACGTTCGGCGTCGTGCGCTGCTCCTGGAACTCGCGCACCTCCAGGTTGACGGAGACCCCGCCCTTGGCCACCAGCTCGGCGAGGGCCTTGCCGTCCGCCTGGCCGACCCCGCCGGTCGGGATGCGGGCGGATTCCGGGTCGCCGAGGGTGCCGTTCAGCTCGCCCGCCACGTTGTTGTAGATCACCGCGCCGGCCGCGCCCGCGTCGGCGGCGGTGGCCTGCTTCTGGGCGAACGAGCAGGTGCCGCGCTCGATCAGCGCGATCTTGCCCTGGTAATCGCCGCCCGCGTAGTCGGCGGCCTCGCAGCCGCTGGAGCCGTCCGCGTCGACGGGCACAGCGGCGACGGGCGCCTTGAGGCCGCCCTCCGGGGTGCTCTTGGTGTACGTCATCAGGGTGACGGGGACGTCGCGCTGCTCGGGGGTGAGCACGCTCAGCTTCTCCGCCAGGGTCTTGCGGTAGGTGAACTCGAACTTCTCGTAGGAGACCTTGTAGCCGGCCTGCTTCAAGAGCGCGCCGGCGTATTTCGCGGAGCGGTCGTGGCCCTTCGAGCCGGCTGCCCGGTTGCCGTCACTGGCCTCGGCGATCGCGCGCAGGGCGATCAGGTGCTTCAGCGCGCCCTTGCCGCTGGTGCGCTGGACCAGGTGTGCGGCGAGCTTGTCGCCCTCCTTGCCGGGGTGGGAGCCGGCGCCGCCCGCGGTCGCGGAGGAGGCGAGGAGGAGCGGGGCGGCGAGCGCGGTCGCGGCGAGCGCGGCGACGGATCTGGAACGGAGCGTGCGGAGTGGTACGTGCACAGTCGTGATCCTTCCGGTGCGTCGGGCATACGGGTGTACGGCAGGGGTGGCGCTGTCCGCTCTTGTGCGGGTGGTGCTCCGTGTCCGGCTCGCGGAGGGGCGCGTGGGCGGACGGGACGGAAGGGAAAGCTAGCGGGCCGGGGGCTGCCGGGGAACGCCTGTTCTGCGGATTGCCAAGGGCGGGGCATCCTGCTTGTGTGGTTGTGCCCTTATGGGCCTCTCACACGGGAACGGTGGGAGAGAGGGCCGCGTTGGTAGCGTTGTAGCGTCCGATTCAGCCCTTCGGTGCCCGTCGGCGCGTCTCGTACTCCCCCCGCGCCCCTGATCAGGAGCATTCCGTGACCCAACTCGCACTTGGACCCAGCTGGCTGGATCCGGATTTCCTGATCCAGACCTTTGGTCCGATCGGGATTCTGGCGATCGTCTTCGCGGAGTCGGGCCTGCTGATCGGGTTCTTCCTGCCGGGGGACTCGCTGCTGTTCACGACGGGTCTGCTGATCGTTACCGATCAGTATCTGCACCTGCCGCTGTGGCTGATGGTCCTGCTGATCGTGCTCGCCGCGGTCCTGGGCGACCAGGTGGGATATCTGTTCGGCAAGAAGGTGGGGCCCTCGCTCTTCCGGCGGCCCGACTCGAAGCTGTTCAAGCAGGAGAACGTCGAGAAGGCACACGAGTTCTTCGAGAAGCACGGCCCCAAGTCGCTGGTGCTGGCGCGGTTCGTGCCGATCGTCCGGACGTTCACGCCGATCATCGCGGGCGTCAGCGGGATGCGGTACCGCACCTTCGTCATCTTCAACATCGTCGGTGGAACGCTGTGGGGCGCGGGGGTCACGCTGCTGGGCGCCGCGCTCGGGCAGGTCGAGTTCGTCCACAAGAACATCGAAACGATCCTGATCGGGATTGTCCTGCTGTCGATCCTCCCGATCGTGATCGAGTACCTGCGGGCCCGCGGCAAGAAGGGCTCCGCCCCTGGGCCTGACGAGGCTGGTGCGGATTCCCCCGCCGAGGCGGGGGTGGTGCCGACGGACCCGTACGGCCCTGGGGTCTCCGGCCCCGAGGCCCCCGGACCCACGCCCGGTGCCCCGCTGTCGCCCGAGCAATACGGCCGCCGTCCGGGGGCGCCCGGCCCCGGGGCGCTGCCTCCCGAGGCGCCGCAGTCACCCCAGGACCGCCCTGGTGGGGGCGGCCGGGGCCGCCACGCCCGCCGCTGAGACCTTCGGCCGGTTTGCCGCGCCCCCTCGCGGCCACCCCCTGGAGACCATTCCTTCTGGCGCGGGCCGTGACCGAGCGGTGCAGTGAGGCCGCGACGGCGCCCGGCCACGACGCACGGGACCGGCGGTGCGGGGCGACCTGTGGGGGGCCGCCCCGCGCCGCCGGTCTGCGGTGTTCGGCCTTGCATCGTCGCGGCGGCGAAGAAAAGCCGACGGCCGCACCGTGTTGCGCGCGGTGCGGCCGTCGGCGGGCGATGGGGGCGGCGGGTCAGCCCACGCCGACCGGGTTCACGAAGGTGCCGGGGCGGGTGGCGCCGGACTGGTCGAGGAGGGCGCCGCCGTAGGGCCACTTGAGGGTGACGTGGGTGGTCTCGTTGGGCGGGGTGATCATGACCTTGCTCACCTTGAAGGGCTTGGGGCCCTTCATCGTCTTGGGGAGCGGCAGGACGTTCATGGAGACCGCGGCGGTGTCGTCGCCGGGCTTCAGGGTGATGGCGCTGGGCGTGTCCGAGGAGCGGCGCAGGTCCCAGGCCACGCCGGACTTGCTGATCAGGCGGACGCCGGGGAAGCCGCGCAGGGTGCAGGTGCGGTCACCACTGTTGGTGAGCCGGATCGAGGCGATCTGCTGGTAGTCGGCCTCCATGTCCGGGCGGCCACCGTTCGGGCCGCCCCAGCTGTAGTCCAGTTCGCCGGTGTGGCAGCGCTCGCTGGTGGTGGCCGAGGCGGAGGTGCTGTTGATGGAGTCGGTCCGCGAACCCTTCGCAGCGGTCTTCTTCACCTTGGTCCCGGCCGCGTCCTGCTTGCCGGACGCGGAGTCCTTCGCCGCGGAGTGTGCGCCGGCCTTGGAAGAGGACTCCCCGGAGGAGGAGTTGCACGCGGTGGCCCCGGCGCCGACCGCGATGACGGCCAGCACGGCGGCGGTGCAGCGAACGGCGCGGTTGAGCTTGGCGTTCATGGTTCCTCTTTTCCGGCGTCGGGCCTTCGTCCGGCGCTCCCCGTATCCATTGAGTACGAGAGGTGAGATGGCCAGCCTCCGCCGGAAGTTCACGGGACCAGGGGAAAAGACTGTCCGGAACTTGTAACAGCCACCCTTCCCATCACCGCAGCTCACCGGCCGCCCCACCGCTCAGCCCCGCCGCCCGGGCCCCGGACCGGTGCCCAGGGAACCGGGTCGAACCGGCCCGAGGGCCTGATCAATACCCCTGGGCCGCCGGTGCCGGGGCCGGCTCCTTCTGTTCGGGGAGGAGCCTGGCCAGCCAGGCCGAGCGGCCTGCGGCCAAGGGGGCGACCACGGCCAGAATCAGGACGTAGCCCGCGATGAAGGGGGAGAGGCGGGGGTCCAGACCGGCCACCGAGGCCATCGTCGCGAGGATCAGGGCGAACTCGCCCCGCGCGAGCAGCGTCGTGGCGACGTTCGCCGCCGGCTGGGCGCCGAAGCCGTAGATTCTGGCCGCGCTGAGCCCGGCCACCACGTTCATGACGATGGTGATCGCGACAGCGACCAGCACGGGGACCAGCACGGTCGGCAGGTCGCCGGGGTCGATGGAGAGGCCGAAGCCGAAGAAGAAGATCGCGCCGAAGGCGTCCCGCAGCGGGTGGACGAGTTCGCGGATGCGATCTCCGGACGTGGTGTTGCCGAGGATGAGGCCGACCATGAAGGCCCCGATGGCGTCGGCGACGCCGAACTCCTCCGCGATGCCCGCGACCAGCACCGCGGCGCCGAGGAAGGAGATGACCAGCAGCTCGTTGTCCTTGGTGGCGAACAGCTTGCCGATCACCTTCGTACCGAAGCGGGCCGCCAGGGCGAGGACCAGCAGGAAGCCGAACGCCTTGCCGATCTGGACCATGGCCGAGCCCATGCTGTCGGCACCCGCGAGCACCGGCTGGAGCGCGGCGAGGTAGAGGGCGAGGAAGACGTCCTCGACGACGATGATGCCGAGGATGGGCTTGGTCTCGGGGTTGCCGATGCGGCCCAGGTCGACCAGCGTCTTGGTGACGATGGCGGAGGACGAGATGCCGAGGACACCGGCCAGGACCAGGGCCTCCGAGGTGCCCCAGCCGATGGCGAAGCCGAAGGCGAGGCCCGCGCCGACGTTCAGGGCGAGGTAGAGCCCGCCGGCCAGCGCCATCTTCTTGCCGCCGGTCTTGAGGTCGTCCATGTGGAACTCGAGGCCGAGGTAGAAGAGCAGCAGCACGAGGCCGAGCGCGGAGAGCATCTCCAGGTCGTGCGGGTCGTGCAGGAGTACGAAGCCGGGGGTGTTCGGGCCGAGGAGTATGCCGGCCAGGATGAACAGCGGGATGGTCGGCAGCCCGATGCGGTTGCCGAGGCGGGCGAGGACGGCGGCGGCGACGAAGGCGCCGCCCATGGCGAGCAGGGTGTCCGCGTGTCCCATGCTCACGCCCTCCCGCGGGCGGGGACGGAACCGGCGGGGACGGATATGGGCAGTACGAAAGGCGAGCGGTGGCCGGTGCGGCCGGGCGTCGACAAGCGGATGGCTCCTCCTGGGCGTCCGGTCTCTCGGTCAAGAGAACGTCAAAAAAGCGTTAATAGTTAGTTTACCAAATGATTTTGAGGGCTTGCCGGGAGCGCCCGCGCACAAAGCCGCGTCCCGCTCCGACGGGGGGCGGAGCGGGACGCGGGGTCAGGGGGGCGGGGGGTTTTGGGGGTGGGGTCCGGTGGGGGGTGAGTGGCGGCTCTCAGTCCTTCGCGGAGCGCGACCGCAGGGCCATCCGCTTGAGCAGCGGCCACACCAGCACCAGCGCGATGACCGAGTAAACGACAATCGAGAAGGGGGTGTTGACCATTCCGGACACCTGACCGTCGCTGATCTGGAGCGCCCTGCGCAGCTGTTGTTCGGCGCCCGGGCCGAGGATGACGCCGATGATCGCGGGCAGCACCGGCAGCCCGTAGCGGCGCATCATCAGGCCGATGAGCCCGATGATGAGAAGGATCACAAGGTCGATCGCCTCGCCGCCCACCGCGTAGGCGCCGACGGCGGCGAAGAAGAGGATCCCCGCGTACAGGTACGGGCGCGGCACCCGCAGCAGCTTCGACCAGACCGGGGCCAGCGGCAGGTTGAGCAGCAGGAGCATCACCATGCCGACGAACAGCGAGGCGATCAGCCCCCACACCAGCTCCGGCTCCCGCTCGAACAGCAGCGGGCCCGGCTGGATGCCGTACTGCTGGAAGGCCGCCAGCATCACCGCGGCCACCGCCGTGGTGGGCAGGCCCAGGGTCAGCATCGAGACCAGGGTCCCGGCCGCCGAGGCCGAGGCGGCCGACTCGGGGCCCGCCACGCCCTCGATGGCGCCCTTGCCGAACTCCTTCTTGTGGCGCGAGAGGCGCTTTTCGGTGATGTAGGAGAGGAACGTGGGAATCTCGGCGCCGCCCGCGGGGATCGCGCCGAACGGGAAGCCGATCAGCGGGCCACGCAGCCACGGCTTCCAGGTGCGGCGCAGCTCTTCGCGGCCCAGCCAGGGGCGGCCGACCGGAATGGCCTGGCTGCCGCCCCGCCGCAGATGGGCCGCCACCCACAGCGCCTCACCGATCGCGAAGAGCCCGACGGCGACGATCACCACATCGATGCCGTCGGAGAGCTGGAGGCTGCCGAACGTCAGCCGCTGCTGGCCCGTCATCTGATCCAGGCCGACCAGGCCGATCGTCAGGCCGATCAGCAGCGAGGCGAAGCCGCGGATGCGGGAGGAGCCCAGCACCGAGGTGATGGCGATGAAGGCCAGCACCATGATCGCGAAGTAGTCGGGCGCTCCGATGTCCACGGCGAGGTCCGCCACGGTCGGCGCGAGGACGACCAGCAGGACGGTGCCGATCATGCCGCCCGCGAAGTGGCCGATGGCCGCCGCCGCGAGGGCCTGCGAGCCCCGTCCCGCCTTGGCCATCGGGTTGCCCTCGATGGCGGCGATCACCGCAGCGCTCTCACCAGGGGTGTTGAGCAGGATCGAGGTCGTGGAGCCGCCGAACATTCCGCCGTAGTAGATCCCGGCGAACATGATGAAGGCGGCGGTCGGGTCGAGCCCGTAGGTGACCGGCAGCAGCAGTGCGACGGCCATCGCGGGGCCGATGCCGGGCAGCACGCCGATGGCGGTGCCCAGGAGCACGCCGGTGGCGGCCCACAGCAGGTTGAGCGGGGTCAGCGCCGTACCGAAGCCGTCCAGCAGGGAGTTGAGGGAGTCCATGGGTCAGAGCACTCCCATCAGCGGGCCGCCCGGCAGCGGGACGCCGAGCAGCAGGTGGAAGACGGCATAGGTGAACAGCGAGAGCCCGGCCGCGATCAGCGGATCGCGGGTGAAGGCGTGGGTGCGGCTGCCCAGCGCGAAGGCCGAGCCCCAGAAGAGCAGCGCACCCGAAAGGGGGAAGCCGAGCGGCTCGATCAGCGCGGCGAAGACGAGGAAGACGCCCGCGAGGAGGGCGACCGTACGCCAGTCGCCGGGTTCGGACGTGTCAACGTCCTCCCCTGCCTCGGCCTCGCCGCGCCCGCCGCGCAGCACGTCGACGGCGAGCAGCACGGAGACGACCAGCAGGGCGACGCCGACGACGAGCGGGACCGTACGGGGCCCGACGGGCCCGCGTGCCGAGGCCACCGTGTCCATGGTGAGCGCGTCGCCCAGCACCAGGGCGCCGACGCACAACAGGAGGGCGCAGACGCCGAGTTCGGAGCGGCCCTTGAGGCGTTCGGCGAGGGAAGACCCTGGGCCTGGAAGGGAAGGGGGAGGGGTCGCGGAAGTGGAAGTGGTGGCGGAACCGTCGGCGG
This sequence comes from Streptomyces sp. NBC_01775, assembly GCF_035917675.1. NCBI lineage: Bacteria > Bacillati > Actinomycetota > Actinomycetes > Kitasatosporales > Streptomycetaceae > Streptomyces > Streptomyces sp. NBC_01775. The sequence continues at coordinate 4,891,025 of NZ_CP109104.1, forward strand.
GAGGGGCCGCGGAATCGTCGGTGGGAGGGGGCGTGGGGTCCGGGCGGCCCGGGTCGGAGGTGCTCACTGGCCCAGCTCCTTCAAGACGGTATCCACGCGCCGGTCCTCGCCGTTCAGGAAGCGGCCGTACTTCTTTCCGGGGAGCCAGGCGTCGTCCCAGCCATTGACGCGCAGCGACTTCTTCCACTCCTTCGAGCGACGCAGCTCGCGCAGGAAGTTGATCAGCTTGTCGCGCTGAGTGCCGGACAGGCCGGGCGGCGCCATCATGCCGCGCCAGTTGGTGAACTCCACGCCCAGGCCCGACTCCTTGAGGGTGGGCGCGTCGAAGCCCTTGACGCGCTGCTTACCCGTGACCGCGAGCAGCCGCAGCTCACCGGACTTGATCTGGTCGCGGTACTCGCCGAGGCCGGAGACGCCGAACTTGACCTTGCCGCCGAGCACGGAGGCGAGGAGTTCGCCGCCGCCGTCGAAGGGCACGTAGTTGACCGACTTCGGCTCGATGCCGGCCTTGCGGGCCATGAGCATCGGCGCGAGGTGATCGGGCCCGCCCGCCGAGGAGCCGCCGCCGACGGGGAGGGCGCGCGGGTTCTTCTTCCAGTCGGCGAGCAGCTGCTCGAAGGTCTTGTACTTCGAGTTCTTCGCGACGACGACGATGTCGGGCTCCTCGACCATCCGTGCGAGCGGAGTGGCGTCGGCGAGCGAGGAGGGGGAGTGGTTGGTGTGGACGGCGCCCACGACGCCCAGGCCCATGGACATCGCGAGCTTGCCGTTGCCACGCTCGTTGACCAGGCGGCTCAGGCCCACGGTGCCGCCGGCGCCGGGGAGGTTGAAGACCTCGATGTTGTGGTTGAGCCCGGCGTCCTCGGCGTTCTTCGCGGCCGTACGGGCGGTGATGTCGTAGCCGCCGCCAGGTGTGTTGGGGACCATCAGGCGCAGGCCGGGGATGTTCGTGCCGGTGCCGGCGCCGCTGCCGGAGGTGATCAGCGGCGGGACGAGCAGCACGACCACCGCGGCGGCCAGCGGGGACAAGAGGATGCGCGTGCGCACGCGTGACACCGCCTTTCGGGGGAGAGGGCCGGGGGGACGGGGGCCGAAGTGGCCACATGTTCCCCCGGCCCCGGGGCGGTGTCTGCCCTCGTGCCGCAAGAAAAGTATTGGTCGTTGTGGTCGTTGTGTTCACGAAGGCGGAGACGGAGACGGGAGGCGAAGACGGGGAGGTCGGTCCTGGTGGACGACGTTCTTGCCGGGGCCGCCGGACAGCCGGTCGTTGCCGGGGCCGCCGGACAGCCGGTCGTTGCCGGGACCGCGGTACAGCCGGTCGTTGCCGTGGGCCGATGCCGATCTGATCGATCCGGGCTGACGAGCGCGTGGCCGTACGCGGGCGCCACGGCGAAATCACCGCTGAGGGCGGTGAGGTGGCGCGGCGAGAGCCGCCGCCATGGTGCCGTAGTTCACCAGGTGGCGCTCCAGACTCAGCTGGCGCAGCAGTCTGCGCACCGGCGTGGGTCCGCAGACCAGGGACAGGGCTCCCCCGCGGGAGAGCGCGGTCGAGCGGGCGTGCAGCAGGGGACGGACGATCGCGCAGTCCAGAAACGTCACCGCGAGCATGTCGAGCACGACCAGGGGCCGGCCCTCGGGGGCGAACACCCAGTCGAGCGCGGATTCCAGCTCGGGGACCGTGGCGATGTCCAGCTCGCCCCTGACGCCGACGAGCCGTACCCCGTCGCTGCTTGCTGGGAAGGAAGGCGAAGGCGGGAAGGAAAAGTGCGGGTTGACAACCATGGGTGGCCCCTTCGACAGCCATCGTCGGCGGGCCGGTTGCAGCAGCCGTGGCGCACGGCCGGAGACCGGGGCCGAAGCGTGAACTGTAGGCAGTCGGCCCAAGTGCAGGGAGGTGAACGGGTGTTCCAGCCCACTCTGGTGTTCCGATCTCACTCCTGTGGGTGACGCCGGGATGCCGTCGCGGGTTGATGGGGCGGGGAGAGAGGCGGAGAGAGGCACAGGGAGGCGGAGGAAGCAGGCGGCCAGGACTTCGCCGCGCGCGCACCGTGCGGCGGGGCACGCGTGCGCACCGTGTGGCGGGGCACGCATGCCGCTGTGTGGCGGGGCACGCGTGCGCACCGTGCGGCGGGGTACGCATGCGCGCTGCGCGGCGAGGGCAGTGCTGGGGGATGCCGCACGATGCGAGTACGACGACCCCACAGGCGCTGGTCGACCACTTCGGACTGGAGCCGCTGCCCCAGGAGGGCGGCCGTTTCCGGCAGTTGTGGGCGGGCCCCGACCGGGGCGACGGGCGGCCCGAGGGCACGTCGATCGTGGTCCTGCTGACCTCGGAGCCCGGCGACCGCAGCCGTCTGCACCGGCTGTCGGCCGACGAGATCTGGCACCACTACCTCGGTGCCCCCCTCACCCTGCTGCTGCTCGCCCCCGACGGCAGCGCGCGCACCCCCGTGCTGGGGCCCGACGTGCTGGGCGCCGGGCACCATGTGCAGCTCACCGTGCCGGCCGGGACGTGGATGGGGGCGCGGGTCGCCGAGGGCGGATCCTGGACGCTGTTCGGCTGCACGATGGCGCCCGGATACACCGAGGACTGCTACGAGCACGGGGACCCGGCCGCGCTCGCCCGCGCCTACCCTCGCGCCGCCCGCGAGATCGAGGAGCTGGGACGCCCATGAGGCTCGTACACACCAGGACCGCGCTGGTCACCGGCGCGTCCGGCGGTATCGGGCGCGGCATCGCGCTCCGGTTCGCCGCAGCGGGTGCCCCCGTCGTGGTTCATTACCGCACCGACGGGGCGGGTGCGGACGAGACCGTGGCGTCCATCGAACGCGAGGGCGGCAGCGCGCACGCCGTGCACGGGGACCTGGCCACGGAGGAGGGCTGCCACGCGGTGGTGCGCGAGGCCGCCGCGTGGCGCGGCGGCCTCGGAGCGCTCGTCAACAACGCGGGGGCGCAGCCCGTCCAGCAGCTCCCCGGGATGACGGAGCGGGAGTGGCGCGCGGTGGTGGACACCAACCTCACCAGCGTCTTCGCCTGCACGCAGGCGGCGGCTTCGCTGCTCGCGGAGGACGGGGGCGGCAGCGTCACCCACATCGCCTCCATCGAGGCGGCGAACCCGGCGCCGGGGCACGCGCACTACTCCGCGTCCAAGGCGGCGATCGTGACCCACGCCCGTGCCGCCGCGCTCGAATACGGCCCGCTCGGGGTGCGGGTGAACGCCGTCTCGCCGGGCCTGGTCGACCGTGAGGGCCTTGAGGAACAGTGGCCCGAGGGCGTACACCGCTGGCGCGAGGCCTCCCCCACCGGCCGCCTGGGCCTCGCGGAAGACGTCGGCAACGCCTGCGTATTCCTGGCTTCCTCCCTGGCCGCCGGGATCAATGGCCACAACTTGGTCGTGGACGGCGGGGTATCGGCGCGCCCGACCTGGTGAGGCCGGGGGGCCGGCCCTGGGGCGGGCCGGGCCCGTCGCCGCCTTGAGCGGGGCGCGGGGCGCTGCGTTGGGCGCTGGGCGTGGGGGTGGGGGCGGCGGCTTGGACGAGCAGCGCGGCGCTTTCGGCGGAATGGACGACCTGCTCTCCGCGAACGGCGACCACCCCGAAGGACCGTGCTCCGTTGGGCGGATGCCCGTCACGACCGTTCGAAATTGATCAACTCATGGCTCCCGCTTGGCGGCACTTTCTCAGCCGACCGTATGCACAGGCTCCGTTTCTGCGCTGGGGTGACGCCCTCGATGAGCCACCGCGGCCCGTTTCGCGAGATCTGCAGAGACACCGGGAACGGGCCGAGGCTGGTACGTCGGCTACCGCAGAAGCTCATGCAGAAGGGTGACGACGGCAACGGCCGCTCCAAGTGCCGCGCCCAGGGCCGGGTGGCTCCAAACCAAACTCCCCCCCTCCATCGCTGGGCGAGGTCGATTACCTCATCGACGAACACGCGGAAATCTATGTTGGCTGGAGTAGACATTAGGTTGTGGTGTGGTTATGGTTTCTCTCGTAGCCGAGATCGACGAGGCCTGGCAGAGACGAACTGCCGGCCAGCAGTAGCCGCAGTTGCAGTTCGCAGGACGGTTCGGTGGTGGAGTTCCGGAGCCAGGGTTGTTGCAGGACGGCGACGGGACTGACGACCGGACCGGGGGGCCCGCAGTGATCAGGGGCCGCCGTGAGCAGTACCGCAGTTCGGTATGTGCAGTTCGCAGTACCCAGCAGTGCAGTGAGCAGCACCTCGGTGAAGGCGTCGGCTGCGGACGCGCGCACCGGGAGGTTCGGCAGTGGGGTTCCAAGCCGGGGCAGACGCAGGACGGGCGACGGGGCTGGCTGCCGAAGAGTGGCGCTACAGCAGGCCACAGAGCAGTTCGCATCACCAGCAGTACGCAGGAGCGCAGTACCCGCAGTAGGTAAGTGATTGATCCCAGAGGGAAGAAACGGAGGAGCCAGGCGCCATCAGGATCGCCCGGGCGGAAGTCTTGAGCCCGGGTACCGCAGGACATCGATAGTGAGGTGGTCTCCGGTCAAGCAACCGCGATCCCCGCACCCCCGACAGCGTCTCGGTCGGGTCTGCGGATACAGAAGGCCGGTGCGGTATCAGGGCCGGCAGATGGTGTAGCAGTTCCTTCGGGGCCCTGGTGCCAGACGGCACCAGGGCCCCTCCACGCGTTCCACAGAGAGGTGCAATGACAGCAGACGACTCCTTCGGCCGTCTCGACGACGACGACTACCCCGCCTACACCATGGGCCGGGCCGCCGAGATGCTCGGCACCACCCACAGCTTCCTCCGAGCCATCGGCGAAGCCCGCCTCATCACCCCGCTCCGCTCCCCCGGCGGCCACCGCCGCTACTCCCGCTACCAACTGCGCATCGCGGCCCGCGCCCGGGAACTCGTCGACCACGGGACCCCCATCGAGGCTGCCTGCCGCATCGTCATCCTCGAAGACCAGCTCGAAGAAGCCCAGCGCATCAACGCCGAACACCGCCGCACCGCCAAAACAGCAAGCCCAACAACCGCGGCCTGAGACGGCTGAGACCTGCAACTTCCCCAGGAGCCTGCGGGCTGCCGCCTACGCATGCTGCCCGGGACGCAAAGCGTTCCGGGCAACTTCGTCTTCCACGGTCCTGGAACTGGAACCGAGAGCACCCCACGCACGGTTCCCACCCGAATGGCAATTCACCGCAGGTGCCAAGAAGCCTGGCCATTGGTTCCAGCCAGCGTGTCCCGCGAGGCTCGAACCGCCAGGTCACCGGACATAGGAGTCGGCCGTCTCTCCCAAGCAGGGGCGGACCCGCACGGGAAGTGCCGTCAGCCGCTCCGGGATCCCGTGGTCTGTTCTCACCGGCTGTCGGGCCGGGCCGAGGAATCCGCCTGCTGCGCGCTGTAGTCGAGGGGGACAGCGGCGATGCGCGCGAGTGCCGCCAGGCCCTCGTGTCCCACGTCGGGTGCGCTCAGCGCCAGCCAGGCGTGGCCGCGCAGGTCGGTGTCCGGGCCGAGGTCGGTCGGGTCGACCGACAGGTACGCGCATGCCGTGGTGGCGCCGACCGTGCCCTCGTTCGGTTCGGCCTCGTCGAACTCCGGGTCGAAGTCCTCGTCGTCGACGGCGAGCTCCTCCCACGGCAGCGGGTCGCCGACCCATTCGGGGCTGGACTCCTGTGCGTACCGGCGCCGGATGCTCCCCTGCTCGGCGACGATCCAGACGTCCGAGCCGCCCGCTATGTCCTCGAGGAACATGTGGGCCTCGCCGCAGTGGGCGCTCAGGCGCTCGACGGCGCCCGTCATCGCGTCCCAGCTGAGACCGATCACCTCGCGCAGATTGCCGAAGATCAGCCGCCAGCCGTCCAGCTCCGGGGTGACGCAGACGGGCAGTGCCCCGGGGCGGGACGGCAGGTCGGCCACGTCCGCGCCTTCCCCGAACGTCACCGGGAACCGGTCGTGGAGATTCAGCGCCGGGAAGAGGCCCTCGTAGCTCTCCCCGGGAACCGCGTACCACCAGTTCGTCGGGAAGCGCCACGAGGGCGTCTCGTAGCGGGACTTCAGCGTGGCCCGGCGGGCCAGCAGTGCGGTGTCCCCCGCGTCCAGCCGGTCGGTGAAGCCGGCCTCCAGGAGGAGGGCGAGTCTGTTCTTGGTCATGCCGGGACGATAGGGGAAGGCGCTGACAGCCGGGTCAGCCCCCGACGGCCGGGGCGTGGGTGCCCTCGGCACCGACGTAGGTGCGCAGGTGGCGGGCTGTGAGGGTGTCCGTGGTGGTGATCAGGTCGGCGGGGGTGCCCGCGAAGACCAGCTCGCCGCCGTCGTGGCCGCCGCCGGGGCCCAGGTCGATGATCCAGTCGGCGTGGGCCATGACCGCCTGGTGGTGCTCGATGACGACCACCGAGTTCCCGTCCTCCACAAGGCGGTCCAGGAGGGCGAGGAGCTGGTCGACGTCGGCCATGTGGAGGCCCGTCGTCGGCTCGTCCAGGACGTAGGTGCTGGCCTTCTCCGCCATGTGGATCGCCAGCTTGAGGCGCTGGCGCTCGCCGCCGGAGAGGGTGTTGAGCGGCTGGCCCAGGCGCAGATAGGCCAGGCCGACGTCCGAGAGGCGGTCGAGGATCGCCTTCGCCTGGCCGGACGGGAAGAACGCGCGGGCCTCGGCCACCGACATGCCCAGCACCTCGCTGATGTTCTTGCCGCGCAGCGTGTACGTCAGCACCTCGGGGGTGAAGCGCTTGCCCTCGCACTGCTCGCAGGTGGAGGCGACGCCGGCCATCATCGCCAGGTCGGTGTAGACCAGGCCGAGCCCGTTGCAGTTCGGACAGGCGCCCGCCGAATTGGCCGAGAACAACGCCGCTTTGACGCCGTTGGCCTTGGCGAACGCGGTGCGTATCGGGCCGAGCAGGCCGGTGTAGGTGGCCGGGTTGCTGCGCCGGGAGCCGCGGATCGGGGACTGGTCCGCGACCAGCACGCCCTCCTGGCCGGAGAGACAGCCGTGGATCAGCGAACTCTTTCCCGAGCCCGCGACGCCGGTGACGACCGTGAGCACGCCCAGCGGGACGTCCACGTCGACGTTCTTGAGGTTGTGCAGGCTCGCCCCTGTGATCGGGACCGAGCCCTTGGGCTCCCTGACCGTCTCCCGCAGCCGCGCGCGGTGGCCCAGGTGGCGGCCGGTGAGGGTGCCGGAGGCGCGCAGGCCCGTTACGTCGCCCTCGTAGCAGATCCGTCCGCCTTCGGTACCGGCGCCGGGGCCGAGGTCCACGACGTGGTCGGCGATGGCGATGACCTCGGGCTTGTGCTCGACGACCAGCACGGTGTTGCCCTTGTCGCGCAGGAGCAGCAGCAGGTCGTTCATCCGCTGGATGTCGTGCGGGTGCAGGCCGATGGTGGGCTCGTCGAAGACGTAGGTGACGTCGGTGAGGCTGGAGCCCAGGTGGCGCACCATCTTGACCCGCTGGGCCTCGCCGCCCGACAGCGTGGAGGAGGTGCGATCCAGGCTGAGGTAGCCCAGCCCGATCTCCACCAGCGAGTCCAGCGTCTGGCGCAGGGCGGTCAGCACGGGCCCCACGGAGGTGTCCTCGATGCCGCGTATGAAGACGGCGAGGTCGCTGACCTGCATGGCGGAGCACTCCGCGATGTTCAACCCGTTGATCTTCGAGGCCAGCACGGCGGGGGCGAGCCGGGTGCCGCCGCAGGCCGTACACGGCTCGAAGACGACGGCGCGGTCCACGAACTCCCGGATGTGGGACTGCATCGACTCGCGGTCCTTGGACAGATACGTCCGCTGGATACGGGTGATCACGCCGTCGTAGGTGAGGTTGCTGGAGCCGACCTTGACCTTCGTCGACGGCATGTGGAGGAGCGCGTCCCACTCCTCCTGGGTGAAGTCGCGCACCTTCTTGTCCGGATCGTAGAAACCGGAGCCCACCATCACCTGCCAGAACCAGGAGTCCACGGCGAACCCCGGTGCCTTGACCGCCCCTTCGCGCACCGACAGGTCGCGGTCCACGATCTGGTCGACGTCGATCCTGGTGGCCTCGCCCAGGCCCTCGCACTCCGGGCACATGCCCTCGGTGCTGTTGAAGCTGAAGGCGGTGGAGGTGCCCAGGTGAGGGGTGCCCAGGCGGCTGAAGATGATCCGCAGCATGGTGTAGGCGTCGGTGGCGGTGCCCACGGTGGAGCGGGAGTTGGCCCCCATCCGCTCCTGGTCGACGACGATCGCCGCGCTCAGATTGCGCAGGCTGTCGGTGTCGGGCCGGCCCTGGCTCGGCATGAACGACTGGATGAAGGCGGTGTACGTCTCGTTGATCAGCCGCTGCGACTCGGCGGCGATGGTGCCGAAGACGAGGGAGGACTTGCCCGAACCGGAGACTCCCGTGAAGACGGTGAGCCGCCGCTTGGGTATGTCGAGCGAGACATCCACCAGGTTGTTCTCCCGCGCGCCCCGGACCTCGATCACGCTGTGGCTGTCGGCCACGCTGTGACTGTCGGTGGGGGTCACGCTGTGGCTGGACGGGTCGGTCGGCATACCGGCTCTCCTCGGCTCGCCCGTGCTCTTCGGCCCGGGTGACGTGCGTTCTGCGGGACCCGGCGGCTCCGGAGTCCCGGCTCGCCACCCTAGATGTGGGGTCTGACAGCGAACTCCGCGCGCGGCGTGCCGGGTTGGGGCCTCGCCCGCCGTTCGACACATGCCCACAACTGAGCGACAGCGACAGCGCCTCGGAGGTTCCCGGTGGCGCAGGTGGCGATCACCCGGTCATACGGGGCACGGCGGGGATGGCCGAGAAGCCCGTCCCCGGTCACGGTCCACGTCTCGGACCCCGCCGCTTCCAACGAGGCGTCGGCACGGGCCGCCACATCGGGGTCGACCTCGATCGTCGTCACGTTGTCCTCACCGAGTCGGTGACACATCAGGGCGGAGGAGTAGCCGGTACCCGTGCCGATCTCAAGCTCTCCTCGGTTACGGACATCAGTCCTGCTGGTTGTCCTGGTCGTGCCCCTGGTCGGGCGCGGAGTCGGAGTTCGTGGTCGTGGAGGTCTCGGTGCCGGAGCTGGTGCCGTGCTCACCCATCTCGACCACATGGCCGGCACGGTCACGGAAGCCGCCGAGCTGCGTGGCGGGGTCGATGGTGACCGTGGCGTGCGGGCGGTGGACGGTGGTCGGGTACGGCGCGAGTCGACCGACACACCACGGGCGGGCCCGCGGGCCCCGAATGCCGGGGTGTGCGTGACGAGGGGCGTGCGGGGCGCGTTACCGCTCGCGTGAGTGTCTCGATCGCGCTGTTCACCGCCGACCTCCGCCTCCGCGACAACCCCGTACTGCGCGCCGCGCTGGCCGGGGCCGACGAGGTGGTGCCGCTGTTCGTGCTGGACCGGGGGGTGGCGGCGGCGGGGTTCGACGTGCCCAACCGCCGGGCCTTCCTCGCGGACTGCCTCGCCGCACTCGACGAGGGGCTGCGGGAGCGGGGCGGCCGGCTCGTGCTGCGGGCCGGGGACGTGGCCGGGGAGACGGCCAGGGCCGCGCGCGAGTGCGGGGCGCATGAGGTGCATGTGGCGGCCGATGTCAGTGGTTACGCCCAGCGCCGCGAGGAGCGGCTGCGCGCCGCGCTGGCGGAGGTGGGATGTGCGCTGCGGGTGCACGACGCGGTGACGTCCGTACTGGCGCCCGGCGCCGAGGTGCCCAGCGGTGGGCGCGACCACTTCGCCGTCTTCACGCCGTACTACCGCCGCTGGCGCGCGGCTGGGTGGCGTACGCCTCTGGGCGCTCCGCGCGCCGTGCGGGTGCCGGAGAAAGCCGGTTCGCTCGAACTGCCGCGCGGGGACCGCGTGGACGGGGTCTCCCCCGGGCTCGCGGCGGGCGGCGAGCGGGTGGGACGGGAGCGGTGGGCCTCGTGGCGGCGCGCGGGGGCGCTGCGGACCTACGGCGGCGCGGGTGGGGGCGGTGCCTCTCGCGGCGGTGGCGGCCAGGACGATCTGGGCGCCGACGCCACCTCGCGCCTCTCCCCGCACCTGCACTTCGGCACCCTCTCCCCCGTCGAACTCGCCCACGAGGCCCTCGGGAAGGCAGGGAAAGCCGGACCGGGCGGCGGGAGCGCCGGGCCCGGCGCCGAGGCTTTCGTACGGCAGCTCGCCTGGCGGGACTTCCACCGTCAGGTGCTCGCCGCGCGCCCCGGGACGGCGCACGTCGACTACCGTCCGCACGGCGACCGCTGGCGCGCCGAGCGCGGAGCCGCCGCCCGGGAGATCGCCGCCTGGCGCGCGGGCCGCACCGGATACCCCGTGATCGACGCGGCGATGCGGCAGCTCCGGTACGAGGGCTGGATGCACAACAGGGCGCGGCTGCTGGCCGCGTCGTTCCTCACCAAGACCCTGTACGTGGACTGGCGCACCGGCGCAGCCCACTTCCTCGCGCTGCTCGTGGACGGTGATGTGGCCAACAACCAGCTCAACTGGCAATGGGCGGCAGGTACCGGCACCGACACCCGCCCCAACCGGGTGCTGAACCCGCTCACCCAGGCTCGCAAGTACGACCCGTACGGCACCTACGTCCGCCGCTGGGTGCCCGAACTGGCCGGGATCGACGGGGCGGCCGTGCACCGGCCCTGGCTGCTGGACGACGCGGAACGCGCCGCCTTGGACTACCCGGCGCCGATCGTGGACCTCAGCGAGGGGCAGGCCCGCTTCCGTGCCGCTCGGGATCGGGACGGGGGTCGGTAGCCGGGTCGGTAGCGGGAGCGACGGCGCCGCGCAGCAGCTCCGAGCCGAGCGGGGTGGGGGAGTGGTGGGCGGTGCGGCCCGAGCGGTGGGTGGCGACCAGCCCGGCCCGCCGCAGCACGGCGGTGTGCTCGCTGGCGGAGGCGGGTGAGAGGCCGACGCGGCGCGCGAGCTGCCCCGTGGACACGCCGCTGACCCCGTCGGCGATGACCTCCAGCACGGCGGCCCGGCTGTGCCCGAGCAGCGCGGCGAGCTCGCCGCGGGGATCTGCGGGATCTGCGGGCCCGCCGTACGGACGGGTGAGCGAGGCGAGCGGGGGGTGCGCCGCCGCCTCGTAGTAGAGCGTGGGTTGCTCGTCCGCCGGGTCGCAGGGCACGTACGAGCAGAAGGCGGCCGGGGCCAGCACCAGTCCGCGCCCGCCCAGGTGGTAGTCCTCGCCGACGACGTCATCGGGGTGTCCCGCCGTCTCCAGCACCGGCGGACGCCAGCGCAGCAAGGGATGCAGCGAGCTGAGCACGCGTTCGATGCCGCCCTCGCGGAACTGCCGTAACCGCAAGGCCTGGCCGACGGCGATCTGCGAGGAAATGGCGTGCCAGTACGGGGCGATGGCCACCTGGTGATAGGCGCGCGCCGCCTCGGCGAACATGTCGAGGGCCTCGCGGTCGCCGTCGGCCAGGGCGCGGGTCCAGGACGGGAGGGCGCGGTGCTCGGCGACGTAGGCGAGGTCCGCGCGAAGGGCCGAACGGGGCGTGGACCGCAGCTGGTCCAGCTCCTCCTCCAGCGTGAGGAGGCCCTCGTGCGGGCGCAGGAATCGCGGGACCGGCTGGGTCGGCGTACGGGCCGCGAGGATCCCGAACAACCGCTGCCGCCCCGGCTTCCAGTCCCGTCGTACGGCACGCCGCCACAGGTCGAGAGCGGGTGCGTCCGAGCTGTCGCGCAGCCGGTACGCGCTGAAGGTGGCCGCGGCCAGCGGGCTGGGGACGGCCGCGAGCCGGGTGCGTGCCAGATCGCTGAGCGTGAAGTGAATCCGCATACGAGCCGGCTCCTCCGCGTGTTTGCTCCCGCGTTCGTGTGGCCGCGGATCGTGCCGGGGCCGACATTTCGGTGAGACCCGAATCGTCTTCCCGGCCTCCGCCCACCCCAGCCACAGTAGGCCGCGAAGCCCCGACACGGCACCGGGGCGGCGGGGATCGGTGCGCGGTGCGCGAGAGCGTGATGAGGGAGGACATCGATGGACGCGACGGCGGGACGGGGCACGCGGGGGGTACGGGGGGTACGGGGGGTGGCTGCGCGGGGGGCGGCGGGCCGGGCGCGCGGAAGGAGGGCACTCACGTGTGTGGCGGCTATGGCCCTGATGGTGGCCGCGGGGGCGGTGACCGCCACGGGCGCGGGCGCGGCCACGGGCGCGACCACGGGCGCGGGCGCGGCCACGGGCGCGGGCGCGGCCACGGGCGACGGCGCGGGCGCGGGCGGGGGTGGGGGCTGGCACGGGCCCGTGGTCAGCCGGCCCGCGCAGCCGGAGCTCGACTACCCGCGCGGGGAAGTGTGCGCGTTTCCCGTGCACGCGACGTTTCCCGTCGTGGACATGGTGAAGAAGACCTGGTTCAACGACGCGGGCGATCCGGTCTTCGCCATCACCAGCGGCCCGTTGGTGATGGACGCGAAGAACCTGGACACCGGGAAGACCGTGCGGCGCGACCTGTCGGGTACGGGCCCGCAGACGTACCCGCGGCCCGGCAGCGACACTCACGTGCTCAGTGGCGGGGACTGGGGCGCGTTGCTGCACAGCGGCGATCGTCCGGTCCACAACAAGTGGCTGATCTCGCGCGGCTTCATGTCCGTCAAGTACACGAAGAAGGACGGCCGTACGACGCGCGAACTGCTCGCGCTGGAGGGCCGGTACGAGGATCTGTGCAAGACCCTCGGCCGTTAGGCCCTGTCGTGGCGTGCTCCGCCGAACGCCTGGCCGTGGCGTCGTCCGCCGGGCGCCGGCCGGGCGTCACCAGCCGGTGAGCAGCAGGTGGTTCACGAGCAGGGCCAGCGCCGTCTGTGCGGACAGCCAGGCGCGGGCGCCCCGGCGGGGGAGGAGCGCGGCGGCGGGCAGCGTCCAGACGGCGAACGGCAGCCAGATCCGCTCCGTCTCCGCCTTGCTCATCCCCGACAGGTCGGCCACGAGGAGCGTCAGCAGCGCGGCGAGGACGAGCACCACGAGCCGGTACGCGCCCGCTCGGCCCGGGGGCACCTTGTGCGCGTCCCCGTTCCGCCGCGGGCCGCCGTTGCCCTGCGGGCTGTCGCTCCTCCGAGGGCCGCCGCTCCGCCGCAGGCCGCCCACCGCGCCGGGCGCCCTCGTCAGCGCGCGCCGCAGCCCCGCGACCGTGGCGGGGCCGACGACGACCGCCGTGCAGGCGAGGTTGGCCCACACCCAGTAGCCGTACGGCCTGATCGCCGCGGCTCCCTGGTAGTAGCGCTCGGTCAGCAGCCGGTAGCCCTCCCACCAGTTGAAGCCCGCCAGGGTGAAGGCGAGGGCGACCAGCGCGGCGCCCGTCAGGGCGTACGGCAGCGGGCGGGCGGTGCGGGCCGCCACCAGGACGGCACCGGCGAGCAGCGCGTAGAGGGTCAGGCCGTACGAGAGGTAGCAGGTGAGGCCGAACAGCAGTCCGGCCGCCAGCGCCGTCGCGCGCGGCGCGCGGCTCTTTCGGGTGGCGGCCAGGGCGAGCAGCGCGAGGGACCAGGCGGCGACGGCGGTGAAGTAACCGTCGGCCGAGACTCCCGCCCACACCGCGGCGGGCGCCGCCACCACGAACGGCGCCGCCGCGCGGGCCCGTTCCTCGTCGGCCAGGGCGCGCACGGTCACCAGCACGGCTACGGCGGCCGAGGCACCCGCGGTCACGCACCAGGCGGCGGCCCAGGCGCCGCCGCCCAGCCCGGCGCGGTCGAGCCCGACGAAGGTGAGGACCGCACCCGGCGGGTGCCCGGCGACGTGCGGCACCCAGTGGTCGGGGGAGCCGAGCAGGATGTGGTCGGTGAAGCCGCGCAGCGCGGCCCCGACGTCGTCGAAACGGCCGATCTCGCGCAGGTATTCGTACCGGGTGGTCAGCCGTCGGGCCGCGCCGCGCTGCCAGCCGTCGATCAGTGCCAGCGACCACGTCCAGGCCATCGCGGTCGCCCAGGTCGTCAGCAGCAGCCGCTGCCAGGGCAGCCGCGCCGCCAGCGACGGCCCCCAGGCGACGACGGCCACGGCGACCAGCACAGCGGCGGCGCTGCCCGGCCCCACATGCGGGGCCCAGTGGGCGTAGAACGGGGGCCAGTTGACCCGCAGCGTGCCGTGCTCGTGCTGCACGGCCGAGCCGACGCCGATGGCGAGGGCCACCAGCAGCGCGGCGAGGGCGACGGCCCCGAGGTCGGGGCCGGTCCCGCGACGGGCGGGGTCGGCGCGGTGGCGGAGGTCTTGGCGGGCTGGGCGGGACGGGAAGGGGGCCTCCGCGCGCGGGGGCGGGGCGGGCTCGGGGGCAGGTTCGGGGGTGGTTCGTGGGGGCACGTTCCGCACGGTAGGCCGTGCGGGGCCCTGTGGGGGCGGCACGTGGAGGACGTCAGCGTTTCGTCATGAGTCGCAGCGTCCTGCCCGGGTGCCTGTCCGCTTACGGTCGCGCCATGGGCGACCGACGTACCCTCTTCCCCCGGAAGACCTTCCCCCGGAAATCCCTCCGCCGGAAATCCCTCCGCCGAGACCGGCTTCCCTCCGACCCGCGCTTCTGGCGCAGCCCGCTGCGCGGCCCCTGGCTGACGGCGGTGCTCGGCACCGTGCTGCTGGCCGGGATCACCCTGCTGTTCGTGACGGGGCTGCTCTCCTACGCCGCGTACAACCCGGAGCTGTCGGCGGTCAACGACAAGACGCCCGACAAGGGCCTGCTCGGCTTCTACCTGTTCGACTGGCCGACCAGCCCGCACTGGCTCTACCGGCTCACCCAGGGGCTGCACGTCACGGTGGGGATCGCGCTGGTGCCGGTGCTGCTGGCCAAGCTGTGGTCGGTCATCCCGAAGCTGTTCGCGCTGCCCCCGGCCCGCTCGGCGGCGCACGCGCTGGAGCGGATCTCGCTGCTCCTGCTGGTGGGCGGTGTGCTGTTCGAGTTCGTGACGGGGCTGCTGAACGTCCAGCTCGACTATGTGTTCCCCGGCTCGTTCTACCCCCTGCACTTCTACGGCGCCTGGGTCTTCGCCGCCGCCTTCGTGGTGCACGTGGTCCTGCGGCTGCCCAAGGCCGTACGAGTACTGCGCGCCGGACGGCCCGCCGAGGCCGCGAGGGCGGGCGCGGGCCCGGAGCCGGATGTGGGGTCGGGCCCGGAGCCGGATGTGGAGCCGGAGCCGGAGCCGGATGTGGGGTCGGGGCTGGTACCGCCGGCGCCCGCGGCGCCGACCCTCTCCCGGCGCGGCGCGCTCGGCGCGGTGGGCGGGGGCTCGCTGCTGCTGCTGGGGCTGACGGCAGGCCAGAACTTCGACGGCGTCGCGCGGCGCACCGCGCTGCTCGCCCCGCACGGCGGGAGCGACCCGGGCCCGGGGCCCTACCGCTTCCAGATCAACAAGACCGCCGCGGCCGTCGGCGTCACCGCGCGCCGGACAGGGGAGGGCTGGCGGCTGACCGTCGAGGGCGCGGACCGCCGGTCACTGCGGCTGACCCGCGCGGCGCTGCTGCGCCTGCCCCAGCACGGCGCGGCGCTGCCGATCGCCTGCGTGGAGGGCTGGTCGACCTCCGACCTGGACTGGAGCGGGGTGCGGCTGCGCGACCTGGCCGAGCTGGTGGGCTTCGGCGCCAACGGGGGAGACGCGCTGGGCGGGGACGGGCTGCCCGGGGTGTTCGTGGAATCGCTCCAGCGGCACGGCTCCTTCCGCGAGGTGGCGCTGAGCCCGGCGCAGGTGCGGGACCCGCGCTCGCTGCTGGCGCTGCGCGTCGGCGGCCGGGACCTCTCCCTGGACCACGGCTACCCGGCGCGCGTCATCGTCCCGGCCGCGCCCGGCGTCCACAACACCAAATGGGTGGCCCGCCTGGCGTTCGGGGCCTCGCGATGAGGGGCGGCGGGGGGCAGCCGCACCGCGATGGGGCGCGGCGGCACCGTCATGCGGAAACCGCCTGGCACCTTGTCCTGCTGTTCGCGTCGTTCGCCGTCACCGCCTACGCGGGCGTACGGCTGCTGGCCGACGACGCACTGGCCGTCGCCGTGTGGCTGGTGGGCGCCGCGCTGCTGCACGATCTGGTGCTGGTGCCGCTGTACTCGCTGGCGGACCGCGCGCTGCGCCCGGCGGGCCGGTATCTGAACCACGTGCGGATCCCCGCGCTGCTGGCCGCGCTCCTGCTGCTGGTCTGGTTCCCGCTGATCGTCGGCCCGCCCGCCCGCTACGCGCGGACGACGGGGCACCCGCCCCCGGACTACGCGGCCCGCTGGCTGTTGGTGACGGCGGCACTGTTCGCGGCGTCGGGGCTGTGGCTGCTGGTGCGCACGTGGCGGGACGGCAGCCGGCGGGCCGATGGACGGCGGGTCCATGGGCGCCGGGTCGGCGGGCGGCGGGGTCAGGGGCGGCGGAGCGCCAGGAACGAGCGTTCTCCGACGGACCACTGAGCCGACGAGGACCACCCGGCGGGCAGCGCGTACCGCAGCAGCGCGCGGGAGCCCAGACGGGCCCAGGGGAACGGCGCCTGGGCGGCGGCCGTCGCGGTCCCGTCGTCGAGGCGGACGGTCAGGTGTTCGTCCAGGTCCTCCGACGGCTGCGTCTCGGCTATGAGCAGTCCGCGTGGCGCGAGCAGCCCGGCGACGCGTGCCAGGAGGGCGGCGGGGTCGCCGCCGATGCCGAGGTTGCCGTCCAGCAGCAGCACGCTGCCCCACCGGCCCTCGCCGGGCAGCGGGTCGAACACCGAACGGCACAGCGCCGCGCCGCCGCCGCGCAGCGTGTGCGCGACCGCCGCCGCGCTCACATCGATGCCCAGCGCGCGCCTGCCCTGCGCGGTCAGCGCCGCCACCAGCCGCCCGGGGCCGCAGCCGGCGTCCAGCACCGCGCCCTCGCAGCGGCGCAGCGCCGACAGGTCGGCCGCGTCCGCGTCCGCGCACCACCGTTCGACATCGAGGGGCAGCAGGCGCCCGTCGTCGCTCCGGAGGCGGAGCGGGCCCTTCCCGGCGCGGAGCGCTTCCGCGTAGGGGTCGGCGCTGAGCGCGTCCGCGTACGGGTCGGCACCCCACGGCGCCCACGTCGTGGTCGTCATCGCACGCCCTCGGGAAGCGGCGCCAGGCGGCCGGGGGGCCGGTCGCCGAGACGGGCGGCCACCTTCGCCGCGAACCTGCCGTGCGGGGCGCGGGCCGCGACGTGCAGCGCGTCGGCGGCCGTGTCCACGTCGCGCAGCGCGGGCAGTTCCCGCACGCGCAGCCCCGCGCCGGTCAGCCGGGCGCGCTGGGCCGCGCCGGTCGTGGGTGTGGACATCGGGACGCCGCGCAGCAGCGCGGGGTCGGGGGCCGCCAGGCCGAGCGCCCAGAAGCCGCCGTCCTCGGCCGGGCCGAACCAGGCGTCGCAGCCGCGCCACCCGCCGGGCCCGAGCGCGGGGGCGAGCAGTGCGGGGGTGAGCTGGGGGGTGTCCATGCCGACCAGCAGCGCGGGCCCCGCGCCGCAGCCGCCGAATGCCGCCGCCAGCCGCTCGTCGAGCCCGCCCGCGCACTGCGGCACCACCTCGAACCCGGCCGGCAGCCAGGGTCCGGGCCGCCCGTCGAGCACGAGGATCCGGCGGCGCGCCGGCAGGGCCAGTACGGCGTCGAGGGTGTCGCGCAGCGCGGCCTCCGCCAACTCCGCCGCCTCCCGCGGTGTGCAGGGCGGGGTGAGCCGGGTCTTGACGCGGCCGGGGACGGGCTCCTTGGCGATGACGAGCAGGGCGGTCGGCCCGGCCGGCCCGGTCGGCCCCTGGCGGCCCGCGTGTTCGGTCGGCCCCTGGCGGCCCGCGTGCCCGGTCACTTCCCGGCCTCCGCCGCGCGCGTGCCGGGGCGGTCGGTGAGCTTCCGCCCACTGCCGGGTGACCCACTGCCGGGTGACCCACTGCCGGTCGACCCGCCGCCGGGTGGCTCGTTGAGGACGGCGCGCATGTCGCGGACCGCGTGCCAGGTGCCCCGCCAGGTGCCGGTGACCTTGGACTTGCCGGTGCGGGGACGGTACGGCACGTCCCGCTCCTCGATGCGCCAGCCCGCGTCGGCGGCGCGGACGACCATCTGGAGCGGGTAGCCGCTGCGGCGGTCGGTGAGGCCGAGGGCGAGCAGCGCCTCGCGGCGGGCGGCGCGCAGCGGGCCCAGGTCGCGCAGCCGCACGCCGGTGCGGGCGCGCAGCATGCGGGAGAGAGCCAGATTCCCGGCGCGCGCGTGCGCGGGCCACGCCCGCGCCGTCTGCGGGCGCCTGCGCCCCAGGACGAGGTCGCTGCCGCCGCCGCGCACCGTCTCCACGAACGGCGCGAGCAAAGCGGGGTCCAGCGAGGCGTCGCAGTCGCAGAAGCAGACGATGTCCGCCTCGGCGGCGAGCAGCCCCGCGTGGCAGGCGGCGCCGAAGCCCCGGCGCGGCTCGTGCACGACGGTCGCGCCCAGTGCGCGCGCGGTTTCGGCCGAGCCGTCTGAGGAGCCGTTGTCCACGACGAGCGCCCGCCAGCCGGGCGGGATCCGTTCCAGTACCCAGGGCAGTGCTCCGGCCTCGTCGAGACACGGCAGGACGACATCCACGGAGACGGAAGAGGGGAGGGGTGTAGGAGCGATCACGCGCTCACCCTACGAAGCAAAAAGCCACATTCCGGACTTCAGGTCCTTACGAAACGCGGACGTCGCGCCCGTCGGCCGCCGCACCCCCGCCGGGTCCGCCCGCGCGGTGCCACGCTGGGTGTATGCAGACACCGCCTTCCGGCCGCGTCCTGGTCGTGGACGACGACCCCACCGTCGCCGAGGTCGTCGCCGGATACCTCGACCGCGCGGGCTACGCCGTCGACCGCGCCGAGACCGGCCCGGACGCGCTGGAGCGCGCCGCGGCCCACCGGCCCGACCTCGTCGTCCTGGACCTGATGCTGCCCGGCATCGATGGCCTGGAGGTGTGCCGCAGGCTGCGCGCCTCGGGCCCGGTGCCGGTCATCATGCTCACCGCGCTCGGCGACGAGGGCGACCGGGTGCTCGGCCTGGAGGTCGGGGCCGATGACTACGTCACCAAGCCCTTCAGCCCTCGCGAACTCGTCCTGCGCGTCGAGTCGGTCCTGCGCCGCAGCCGCCCTCCCCGGCCCGGGGACGGCGGTGGGCCCGGGGACGGCGGTGTGCTGCGCGTCGCCGGGCTCACCGTCGACCCCACGGCCAGGTCCGCCGCCAAGGACGGGGCCGAGCTCGCCCTCACCGTGCGGGAGTTCGACCTGCTGGTGTTCCTGCTGCGGCACCCGGCGCGGGCCTTCGGCCGGGAGGAGCTGATGCACGAGGTGTGGGGCTGGGACTTCGGCGACCTGTCGACCGTCACCGTGCACGTACGACGGCTGCGCGCGAAGGTCGAGGAGGACCCGGCGCGGCCCCGGCTGATCCAGACCGTGTGGGGCGTGGGCTACCGCCTGGACCCGGACCCGGATATCCACTTGGACCACCAGGGGCCCCGGCCCGCCGCCGCAGAGGGGGCCTGAGCGCCGTGCGCGACATGCTGCTCATCGCCCTGTTCGCGTTCCTCGGCGCCGCCGCTGCCGGGCTGCTCGGCGCGCTGGCGCTGCGCGCGCTGCGCCACCGCTCGCTCGTGGTGGCGCTGACGGTCGTCTCCACGGTCGCCGTCACCGCCATGTTCTCGGGGACGCTGGCCGTCGCGTGGGCGATGTTCCTCTCCCGCCACGACCTGTTCGTCGTCACCACCGTCGTCGCCATGGCGGCCGTGGTCTCGCTGGCCACCGCGCTGCTGCTGGGCCGCTGGGTGGCCGCGCGCAGCGACGCGCTGACCCGGGCCACCCGCTCCTTCGGGGACGGCGGCAGCTTCACGGCGCCGGACGGCGGACTGCTGGCCGAGCCCGCCGAGCTGGCCGCGCTCACCCGGGAGCTGGCCGCCACCAGCGAGAAGCTGGCCGCCTCCCGGGATCGCGAACGGGCGCTGGAGACCTCGCGGCGCGAGCTGGTCGCCTGGATCTCGCACGATCTGCGCACCCCGCTGGCCGGGCTGCGCGCCCTGTCCGAGGCGCTGGAGGACGGCATGGTGGCCGACACCGGGCGCAGCCTGCGGCAGATGCGTACGGAGGTGGAGCGGCTCAACTCCATGGTCGGCGACCTGTTCGAACTGTCCCGCATCCACGCGGGCGCGCTCGCGCTGGCCCCGCACCGTGTCTCGGTGCCCGAGCTGGTCGACGAGGCGCTCGCGGGTGCCGACCCGCTGGCCAGACAGAGCGGCGTACGTCTGGTGGGCACCGCCGTCGCTCCCCTGCCCGTCGAGGTCGACCCGCGCGAGATGACCAGGGTGCTGGGCAACCTGTTGATCAACGCCATCCGCCGCACCCCGGCCGACGGCACGGTCGCCGTGGCGGCCCACCGCCGCGATGCAGGGGAGGACGGGTACGACGGGGGCGCCGGGACCGGCGGGCCCGGCGGGGGCACAGTCGTCCTGTCGGTCACCGACGGCTGCGGCGGCATTCCCGAGGAGGACCTGCCGCGCGTGTTCGAGACCGGCTGGCGCGGCACCCACGCCCGCACGCCCCCGGGCGCCGGGCTGGGCCTGGCCATCGTCCGGGGCATCGTCGAGGCGCACCGGGGGACCGCCGCCGTGCGCAACGTCAGCGGCGGGTGCTGCTTCGAACTGACCCTGCCGCTCGCCGCCCCGGCCGCCCCGGTTCCCGCCTCGTAGCGACCCTCAGCGGCCCTCGGCTCTCGGGGCGGGTTGCACGTCGCTCAGGCGCTGCTGTGCGCCGGGGCTCAGGCGTCGCTGTGTGCCGGGGTGCGCATCCGTGCCGTCGCGAAGTCCCGTACGCCCTCCTCGAAGGGGACCCGCGCCCGCCAGCCCAGTTCGCGGGCGACGCGCGCCGAGGACGCCGTGATGTGGCGGACGTCGCCGAGGCGGAACTCCCCCGTGACGACCGGCGCCGGGCCCCCGTACGCGTCGGCCAGCGCCTGGGCCATCTCGCCGACCGTGTGGGGGTGTCCGCTGCCGGTGTTGTAGGCGGCGAACGAGCCGGGGGCGCGGGCCTCCCCGGCGCGCAGCGCCTCGAGTGCGACGAGGTTGGCGTCCGCGATGTCGCGTACGTGCACGAAGTCGCGCCGCTGCCCGCCGTCTTCGAAGACGGCGGGTGCCTCGCCCCTGGCCAGCGCCGAGCGGAAGAAGGAGGCGACGCCCGCGTACGGGGTGTCGCGGGGCATCCCGGGCCCGTAGACGTTGTGGTAGCGCAGCGACAGCGCCCTGCCGCCCGTCGCACGGGCCCAGACAGCGGCCAGGTGCTCTTGCGCGAGCTTTGTCGCCGCGTAGGTGTTGCGCGGGTCGGCGGGCGCGTCCTCACCGACCAGGCCGGGCCGCAGCGGCGCCCCGCACTCGGGGCACGGCGGCTCGAAGTGCCCCTCGCGCAGCGCCTCCACGGCCCGCGGGCCAGGCCGGACGAGGCCGTGCGCGGGGCACTCGTAGCGGCCCTCGCCGTAGACGACCATCGAGCCGGCGAGTACGAGGTCGCGGACCCCGGCCCGCTCCATCGCCGCCAGCAGGACGGCGCTGCCCAGGTCGTTGCAGCCGACGTAGTCCGGCGCCTCGGCGAAGTCCTTGCCCAGGCCGACCATCGCGGCCTGGTGGCACACCGCGTCCACGCCGCGCAGCGCCTCGGCGACGGCCTCCGCGTCGCGCACGTCCCCGACGTGGAGCCGGGCAACCGGCGTGGGGGCAGGGGCCCCGGCGTCAGCCGGGTGCGTGTCGCCCGTGGGCGCGCCGGCCGGGTGCGCGGCGGGCAGCAGCGCGTCGAGCACCACCGCCTCGTGGCCCGCGGCTGCCAGCGTCCGGACGATCTGAGAACCGATGAAACCGGCGCCGCCGGTGACGAGTACGCGCATACGGCCACGCTAGGCGCGCGGCGCCGCCGCGCGGGGGCTCCCGCCGGCCGTGTCACCGGTCCGTAAGAACCTCGGAACCGGGTACCTGGCCGTGCCTCGACGCCGCGCAGGGCCGGTTCCTCCCTGCCCCGCCGGGCGGGGCTTCCTCTGCGGGTCCGCGACACCCTCTACTGACACGCCGGCCCGCGAAGAGGCACGTCCGATTGCCGATGGTTCTGCCGACCCAAGGTCGCGATACGTGCTGCCGACTATGGTCGGCGCCCCACGTAGCCGGCCAGCCGGGTGTAGATGTCGGCGTCGTCGGGCACCGGTACGACCGGGCCGAATGGGCCCTGCTCGCTGCGGGCCTCCGGCGGCGCGAACTCCGAGAATGCCTTGAGCGCCCGCACGGCAAGGTCGGGGTCGAGTTCGGCGAGCCGCCGGGTGGCACAGGCGAGGTCCCAGGAATGAACCGTGAACTCGTGGGTGTAGGCATCGAGAGCAGTCCGGCCGGGCAGCGTGGCCCACGGTAGCTCTACCATTCGGTCGAGCTTCTCGTCATCGGCCCACACCCGCTCGACCTCGCTACGGGCCCGGGCGAATGCGCTTGCCCAGCCGTCATCGGCTATGCCGTCGATCACATCGGGGACGTCGCGCGCATCGCCTCCGGTGCCGACACGGGCGAGCTTGTGCAGCACGGAGACTATGTGCCCGAGCAGTGCGCGAACGTCGTAATCGGCACAGGGAGTGCTGCTGCTCAGCTCATCGGGACTTACCGCCGCGACCTGCTTCCCGGCTTGATCAAGTGCCCTGGCGAAGATCGGACGCGGGTCATGGGCCAGTTCAGTTGTCATGATGGGGAGGCTACAAGGACCCACCGACAGGCCGGACAACTGAAGTGATGGGTCCCTGCCAGTGGTCCGGTACCCGCCGTCGACCGTACGTTCCAACGCGCTCAAGCCAACGCGCTCAAGAGGCAGATGTTCAACCGGCCCACTTCCCGCTCCTCGTCACAGTCACAGCGATGACGGACCGCTCGCCCAGAGCCTGTTCGACCGCGAACCCGCCGTACTCGTAAAGATCCTTATCTCCGCGAGAAACGGACAGCTGGGAAAGCGAGAAGCACCGACGACGCAACGTGGTTGTCCGCGCCCGCGGGGCTGTCCACCGGGCGAGGGTGGTCCCGTGCTCATCCTCGGCGGGGGCCGCGACCCATCACGCCGACCCACCGGGCGCGGCCCGGTACGCGCCCGCCCGCGCCGCCTCGTACGCCGCCTCCGCCGCGCGGGTCGCCGACGGCTCGTCCAGGGTGTCGCCGGTGGTGAGGAGGCGGTAATAGAGGGGGGCCGAGACGGCGCGGATGACCTCTTCCGGGTCCGTGCCGGGCGGGATCTCGCCCCGGGCCAGCGCCTGGTGGACGCACGGCACCCACTCCTCGACCCGGACCGCGTAGAAGCGGTGCAGCGCGTCGGCGGCCTTCTCGTCGCAGGTCGCCGCGGCGATCACCGCCTTGAACAGGGCGCCTTGGCGGGGGTCTGCCAGGGTGCGCCGTACCAGCGCGGCGTTGGCCTTCAAGTCGCCCAGGAGCGTGCCGGTTTCCGTGCGGGGGAGGGACTGTTCGGCCATGTCGGCGAGCAGGTCGGCCAGGAGCGCGGTGACCGTTCCCCAGCGGCGGTAGACGGTCGTCTTGCCGACGCCTGCCAGTCGGGCGACCTCGGCGAGGTCGAGGTGTGCGAAGCCGCGCTCGGCCAGCGCGTCCCCCGCGGCGCGCAGTACGGCCTCCCGCACCCGCGCCGTACGGCCCCCGGGGCGCACGGTGCCAACCCCTGTTCCAGCCGCCCCTGTTCCAGCCGCCCCCGCCCCGGCCGCCCCCGTGGCGGTCCGGTCCTCCCGCTCGCTTCCCATAACGGGTCTCCAGTTCCTTTAAGTCGCGGCTTCTGTTAGCGTCGCCCTCACATCTTAACGGGAATGCAGTCCCGTTAGACCACTTGGGAGGGAACCATCATGGAATACCGTCAGCTGGGCGCCTCAGGGCTGAAGGTGCCGGCGTTGAGCCTCGGCACCGGGACCTTCGGCGGGCGGGGGGCGTTCTTCGGGGCGTGGGGCGACACCGACGCCGTCGAGGCCCGCCGCCTCGTCGACATCGCGCTGGACGCGGGCATCACGATGTTCGACAGCGCCGACGTCTACTCGGGCGGCGCCTCCGAGGAGGTGCTCGGCCAGGCCATCAAGGGCCGCCGGGACCAGGTGATCCTCTCCACCAAGGCCGGGCTGCCCATGGGGGACGGGCCCGGCGACCACGGCACCTCCCGCGCCCGCCTCATCAAGGCCACCGAAGACGCGCTGCGCCGCCTCGGTACCGACCACCTCGACCTCTTCCAGCTCCACGGCTACGACGCCGCCACCCCCGTCGAAGAGGTCCTCGCCACGCTCGACCAGCTCGTCCGCGAGGGGAAGGTCCGCTACACCGGCGTCTCCAACTTCTCCGGCTGGCAGCTGATGAAGTCGCTGTCCACCGCCGAGAAGTACGGCCACCCCCGCTACGTCGCCCATCAGGTCTACTACTCCCTCATCGGCCGCGACTACGAGTGGGAGCTGATGCCGCTCGGGCTCGACCAGGGTGTCGGTGCCGTCGTCTGGAGCCCGTTGGGCTGGGGCCGGCTCACCGGGAAGATCCGGCGCGGCCGGCCGCTGCCCGAGCGCAGCCGCCTGCACGAGACGGCCGCCGCCGGACCGCCCGTCGAGGACGAGCTGCTCCACCGCGTCGTGGACGCGCTGGACGAGATCGCGGAGGAGACCGGCAGGACCGTCCCGCAGGTGGCCCTCAACTGGCTGCTGCGGCGTCCCAGCGTCTCGTCGGTGATCGTCGGGGCCCGCAACGAGGAGCAGTTGCGCCAGAACATCGGCGCCGTCGGCTGGAGCCTCACCCCCGAGCAGGTCGCGAAGCTGGACGCGGCGAGCGCCAAGGACGCGCCATACCCCTACTTCCCCTACCAGCGGCAGGAGGGCTT
Source organism: Streptomyces sp. NBC_01775 (assembly GCF_035917675.1). NCBI lineage: Bacteria > Bacillati > Actinomycetota > Actinomycetes > Kitasatosporales > Streptomycetaceae > Streptomyces > Streptomyces sp. NBC_01775. The sequence goes on from NZ_CP109104.1 coordinate 4,915,728, forward strand.
CGCCCGCCTCAACCCGGCACCGGTAGACCTCACCCCGCCGAGGGCGGCGTAGAGCGGGCCCCCGAAGGCCCCAAAGGGGCGCGGGGAACTGCGCGACAAGCCCATACGCACCCGCACTCTGCAAAACACAGGCAGCGGCACCCCCTGCTCAGCACCAAGAAAGAGCGCAACAGAAGGATCCGCCGGACAAGCCGGCCCGGAGGGCACCGCTCAGCACCAAGAAGGAGGCAGGAACCGGCCGTGCAGGAAGCCGAGGACGAGGGGGGTGGCGAGGTGGGCGAACTCCTCGAAGTACGCGTGCCGGGCGCCGGGGATCAGGCGCAGCTCGGCCTCGGGCACCCGCCCGGCCAGCAGCGGCGCGTTCGCCGTCGGGTTGAACGCGTCGTCCGTGCCGTGCACCACGAGCGTGGGCGCCGTGATGCGGGGCAGCGCCTCCCACGCGTCGTGCTCCGCGCTCGCCCGCAGATGGCGGCGCCGCGCGTACCCCGGCATCGACGGGTCGCCCAGCGTGTGGAAGGGGCCGGGGTGCCGGGCCGAGTACGCGGGGGTGTACATCAGGTCGAGCAGCGCTTGCCGCGCCGCCTCCGGGTCGGGCTGTACGAGTGCCCGCCGCACCTCGGGGCCGCGCTCGATGCCGTGCGGCGCGCCCGGTGAGGTGCAGCCCAGCACGAGCCGGTCGACGCGCTCGGGCCGGTCGGCGGCGAGCCACTGGGCGATCCGGCCGCCCATCGACGTCCCGTAGACGTGGGCCCGCGCGATCCCCGCGTCGTCCAGGACGGCGAGCGCGTCGCGTGCGAAGGCGGGGGTGCTGTAGGTGTCGGTGTCGGGCCGGCCGCTCGCGCCCGTCCCCCGGTGGTCCATGACGACGGTGGTGAACTCCGCGGCGAAGTCCGCCCGCACCGGGTCCCACCAGCGGTGGTTGTTGGACTGCCCGCTCAGCAGCAGCAGCGGGGGCCCTGCGCCATGAACCTCGTAATACAGCGCGGTCCCGTCAGCCGCCGTCGCAAAGGGCATGCCCCCACGCTCTCACGCTGCCGCCGACCCCTTCGCGCCCGGTCCCGGCACCCCGCTGGGCCCCACCCTTGATCCCCGTGCCCTCGGTCACCCTTCCCGTGGCTTCGCCGCCGGCCCGGCGGCGGCGGTCCGCGCGGCGAGGAAGTCGTGGAAGGTGACCGTTCCGACGGCGCGGTCCGGGGCGAGGTTGGCGCCCTGGCGGAGGGCGCGGCCCATGCCGCCGGGGAGACGGAATCCGACGACGCGGTGGCGGCGCCCGTAGGCCGTGAGGGTTGCCTCGGCCAGGTCGCGGGCCGTGTGCACCGCGGGGCCCGCGAGGTCGGGGACGCGGCCCGCCGGGGCGCCTCGTACGAGTTCCGCCAGACGCGCGGCGACCTCGCTGACCTCGATCGGCTGGAAGCGCACGCCGGAGGGGGCGAAGACGAAGGGGAGCCGGCGCTGCGCGTTCGTGATGGTCACGATCAGGTTGTGGAACTGGGTCGCGCGCAGCACCGTCCACGGCAGGCCGGATTGCTCCAGGACCCGTTCGGCCTCCCGCTTTCCCCGGTAGTAGGAGAACGGGATGGTGTCGACGCCGACGATCGAGATGTAGACGAGGTGCGGGCCGCCCGCCTGCCGCGCGGCCTCGACCAGCCGCGAGAGTACGGCCGCCTCCCGGAACGGGTCCGTCGCACAGTGGACGATCGCGCGTACGCCCGCCACGGCCGCGGCCAGCCCGATGCCGTTCTTCAGGTCGCACACGGCCCACTCGTAGGGCCGCTTGTCGCCCTGGGCGCGGGGCCGCCTGCTCATCACCCGTACGGGTACGCCGTCCGCCAGCAGCGCGTCCACCAGGGGACGGCCGAGCGTGCCGGTGCCGCCGGTCACCAGGACGGGGCCTTGGGGGGAGGGAGAGGGCGCGGGGGAGTGGGGGTCGGTGTCGTCCGTGGGCCTGGGCATGGGCTGGTGCCTCCGGGGTCGGGTGGCCGGTGTCCGCCGTCCCCTACGGACGGGACGGCGGCTCCGGATGTGACAGCCGTCCGGGGTGGGGTGCGGCGGGCGTGGACATGGCGGGGGCGGACATGGCGGGGGTGGGCCCGGCAGCCAGTTGGCGGGCCACGTCATCCAGCTTCTCCGGATTCGCGGCTGTGCGCAGCGCGACGATCCGTCCCCCGGCGCCTCGCCCGTCGTCTCGTCCCTCGCGTGACGCCGCTCCCGCCCCCCCGCGTTACCCGTGCGCGGCGTGCGCTGCCGCGCGCTGCGAGGAGTCGGGAGAGGAAGAACTTTCGGTCGGGACAGCCCGTACCCCGTCCGCCCCGCCCCGCCCCGCCCCGCACCGCTCCGGCCGACGCCGTGCGGGGCGTGCGGGCGAGGCGTGCGGGCCGGTCGGTGACTGCGGGCGGGCGAAAAGGCGTTGCTCGCGTTCGGGCGGGCGCGTTACCGTCACCGCACTCTGACGATCACGCTCTCCAGAACGAACGCCGCAGAAAGGGAGCGAGCCCGCGCACAGTCGCGCGGAGCCCACGGAGGGGCGGCACACGATTCGGCATGCCCTCCGGAGGATTCACCCATGAAGATCGGCCTTGGCCTTCCCATCGACGACCCCGCCCTGCTGCTGAGCTGGGCCCGGCGCGTCGACGCCGGCCCGTTCAGCACGCTCGGACTGCTCGACCGGCTCGTTTTCGGCAACCCCGAGCCCCTTGTCACCCTCGCGACCCTCGCCGGGGCCACGTCCCGTGTCCGTGTCCAGACGGAGGTGTTGATCGCGCCCGTTCACAGCACCGCGATGCTCGCGAAGCAGACGGCGACCCTCGACCGCATGTCGGACGGCCGTTTCACGCTGGGTATCGGCGTCGGCGGTCGCGAAGACGACTGCCTGGCCGCGGGCATCGACATGCGTCGCCGGGGCCGCCGCCTCGACGAGCAGATGACCCTGCTGCGCCGGACCTGGGCCGGCGAGCCCTACGGGGACGGCGTCGGGCCCATCGGTCCCGAGCCCGCGACCCCCGGCGGCCCGGAGGTGCTGTTCGGTGGCTTCGTCCCCGCCGCGATCGAGCGGGTCGGCCGGTTCGGCGACGGCTTCCTGGGGGCCGCGCTGCCGCCGCGGCTGATGGACGGTCTGTTCCGCGACGTCGAGGCGGTCTGGGAGAAGCACGACCGGACCGGCCGGCCGCGCCTGGTCGCCCAGATGAACGTCGCCCTCGGCCCGGAGCGCACCGTCGAGCGGGCCTTGCACAACGTCCGCGACTACTACGGCTTCAGCGGTCGTGCCGATCACGTGGTGGACGGTCTTGTCACCACGCCGGAGGGCGTCCGCGAGGCGGTCGGTGCCTTCTTCGACATCGGTGCCGACGAGGTCATGCTCTACTGCTGGTCCTCGGACGTCGACCAGGTCGACCGCATCGCCGACGCCGTGTTCTGACGCCGTGTTCTGACACCGTGCTCTGGCGCCGCGTTGTCGCCGGGCTGACGCCGAGTCGAGGCTGATCCGACCCGACCCGACCCGACCGGCGCCGTGCGGGGAGGGGCCGCCGAGCGCACTGCTCGGCGGCTGTCAGCGGCGGGTGTTTGGATTCCCGCATGGATCACGACGGCATGCCCTCCGCCCTTCGTGAGGTCTGCGCCGAACGTCTCGGCGCGGACCTCGCGGCTCGGTGCCTCACCCTGGCCCGGCCCGGATTCGCGCTGACCGAGGCCCGACCCGGCCAGGCCGCCGGACACAGCCGGTTCGGCGGCCTGGCCCTGCTCGAACCGGGCACCCCGTGGCCGTCCTGCGAGGGGTTCCCGTTGAGCCTGCTCGCCGTACTCGACACGGACGCCTTGCACCCGTGGCTGGGCGGGCTCGTCCCCGTCGGCACGGGGCTGCTCAACTTCTTCGCGCTCGACAGCGATTCCGAGCTGTCCGACCCCGCCGCCCTCGAACTGTCGGTCCAGGCCGGCTACGACGACCCACGCTGCGGACGGGTGATCGCGGCGCGCGCCGACGCCGCGGTGGAGACCGAGCCGCCCGCCCGCGCGAGCGACTTCACGCCCACCCCGTGGACAGCCACGCCCGGGTTCGTCCTTCCCGACACCTGGGATCCGGCCTGGGACACCCTCGATCCGGGGCCCGACGTCGAGGGCATAGGCAGGGCCATGCTCGGGATGCACGTGAGGAACCAGCTCGCCGAGGGGCCGCCGCCACCGGGCCTGCTCGACGCGGAGGGCCACCTCGCCTTCGGACGGCCGCTGTTTCCGACGGGGTCCTCGCCGGTGCTGCCGGACGATGAGGACCCGAACACGTACCACCACCTGTTGCAGTTGGACTCTCAGAACGAGTGGTACATCGGCGGTGACGGCGGCTGCATGCACTGGTCGATCCCCACCGAGGCCCTGCGGGACGGTGACTTCACCCGGGCGATCCCGACCCCGGACATCTTCTGACCGCCGCTGCGCAGCCCGAGGGGCGACCGGCGGGGCCTCTTCGGCACTGGCCCCTCACCCCTCACCCCTCGGCCCCCTCGCCCCTCGCACCTCACCTCGCGCCCCTCGCCCCTCACCCCTGACCCCCGGCCCTCACCCCTGACCCCCCGCGGGGCCGTCCGCCTCAGCGGTCGCCGGTGAAGAACTCCAGGTAAGCCTCGGCCGTCTCGTGCGGGGTCTCTTGGGCGGGATGATGCCCCGCCTCCAGCACGACCTCGCGCACATCGGTGGCGACTTCACGCATCTGCCGGGCCGGGTCGCCGCCCATGGCGTACCTCCCGCCGACCGCGAGGACGGGCACCGACAGCGGGGTGCGGGCGGCGGCGCGGTTGAGCTCGGCGTCCTCGAGCGAGGCGCGGTAGATGGACAGCATCGCCCGCAGGCGGCCGGGCATCGTGTAGGTCCGGACGTATTCGTCGAGGAAGTCGGAGGAGAGCGCGTCGACGTTGTGCGCCTCCTGGGACATCCAGTGGTCGATGAACGGCCGTTCGCGCCCAGTGATCAGCATCTCGGGGATGTCCGGCTGGAAGAAGAAGCCGACGTGGTAGATCCACGTACCGGCGGCCACGCGCTCCGCGCCGAGGTGGGTCACCTCCTCCCAGCCGAAGCCCGCCAGAAATGCCTCCTGGTAGACCAACTGCCGCACCCGGTCCGGGTGTCGGGCCGCGAGCTGGTAGGCGACGGCGGCGCCCCAGTCCTCCCCGACGACACGGTAGGAGGTGAAGCCGAGCCCGCTCATCAGCTCGGCGATGTCGTCCGCGAGCGTCGCCGTGTCGAAGCCGTCGGCGGCCGGTGCGGAATCGCCGATCCCGCGCAGGTCCGGCGTCACCACCGTGTAGTGGGGCGTCAGAAGCGGAACGACGTCCCGCCAGTGGTAGCTGGTCTTCGGCGCGCCGTGGAGCAGTACGACGGGCTCCCCCTGGCCCCCTGTCCGGTAGTGGAGCTTGGTGCCGTTCACGGACAGCCGTGCGGAGGTCAGCGGCTGTCCGAGGTGGTCGTGCACGTACATGTGGATCGTCCTCGCCTGCTCAGGTTGGTCACTTCCAGTTACTCGATCACCGTAGGGAAGTAAGCCCTATGCAGGAAGAACGCACTTTTCAGTGACAGGGGCACCTTGTGGTGACCGCCCCGGTGGCACGCGGGCCCGGGCAGTTCCGCGGACAAGATCCCGCTCGATCAGCGGCGCTCCCGCTGTGCGCCGAAACGACTTCTCATGTAACTGATTCGTAACAGCTCGGGCCGCGCAAAAACTTCCGTACGTCTTTCCGCATCCCAGAGGAGCGACCCACGCGCCAACACCCCGCCCGGCGCGTCGACTTCTCTCGGTGGTCCTCGCCGCGCTCCCGAACCCCCGGCGCGGCACCTGCCTCCCCGGCTCCCCCCTCCCCCGGCACAGAAATCCGCGTACCCGATGAACGAGTTCGAACAGACCGCTGACGGCTTCAGCGCCGCATCCGACAAGAGCGGGATCGCCCCGCACACGCTCTTACCCTCGCGCGCTGCCGGTCACCTGCCGGACGGCGGTACGAAGGCGTGAAATCCAGGATCGATCCCCTGTCCATGGCGGCGATGATGGTCACCGTGGTCTCGTTCTCGGCCACCGCCCCGCTCACCGCCTACGCCTCCGCGTCGCCACTGGCCATGGCCTTCTGGCGCAACTTTCTGGGCTTTGCCACGCTCGGGCCGTTGCTCTTGTTACTGCGCCGTCGCGAGGTGGTGCGTGTCGCGCGCGGCGAGCGCGGCCTGCTGCGCCGGGAGCAGTGGCGGCCCCTGGTCTTCGGCTTCCTCGCGGCCACGGCGCTCGCCTGCCACTTCGCGGCCTTCATGACGAGCACCCGGCTGACCTCGGTCGCGATGTCCACGGCGCTCGTCGCCACCCAGCCCGTCTGGCAGGCCCTCATCGCACGGACGCAGGGCGCCCGGGCCTCGCGCAGGACATGGGCGGGGCTCGCGCTCTCCGTGGTCGGAGCCGTCGCCGCGACCGGCCTCGACTTGAAGGCCGGCGGTACGGCGCTGCTGGGTGACGCGCTCGCCCTCGCCGGGGCCATCGCTCTGGCGGGGTACACCGCCCTGAGCGAAAAGGCGCGCCCAGGGGTGAGTACGCCCCTGTATTCGACGGTCACCTCGCTGATCTGCGGTCTGGAACTCCTCGCCGTCTGCTGGCTGGCGGGCATCCCGCTCACCGGCTTCGACCAGACGACGCACCTGTCGCTGCTCGGACTGCTCATCCTCCCCCAGCTGCTGGGGCTCGGCTCGATGAACTTCGCCCTCGGCAGGACATCGGCGACGACGATGAGCGTGCTCCTCCTGCTGGAGGCTCCGGTGGCCGCGCTCACCGCATGGTGGCTGCTGGGGCAGCACATCGAGATCGCGACCCTTCCCGGGCTCCTGCTGATCATCGTCGGCGTCATGGTGGTGGTGACGAGCGGCGGCGGAGAACGGGCAGCGGCGGAGGAAGCCGGCCAACTGCCGGGAACGCTCCCGTACCCGGCCCACCCCCCGTACGAGCCCTACGGGTACGAGCCCCGACTACAGCCCGCGGGCGCGGTATCCGTCGCGTCCGTCGGACCAGCCGCCTCCGTCGCCTCCACGGCATCCCTCGCCGGAGCGGCGGAACGCAGCGCCCCGGAACGCAGCGCCCCGGAACGCAGCGCCCCGGCACGGATCCTGGAGACCGCCAGGGCGACGCCACCACAACGTCCACCCCTCCGGCACGGTGCCAGACCGGACCCCAGAGTGGACTGGGCGCGGTGCCCCGTGGACGACAGCCCGACGGTCACGTTCTCCCATCCCGGCGTGGGGGCGTTCGACACCATGTACTTGCGCAGGCCGCACGTGGTGAAACAGAACCCGGCCGCAAGCGGCGGCACCGACCGCCCACGGGACCACACGCCCATGAGTGCCCGTGTTCCTGACGCCGACTAGGCGTGTCCGGCGGATCACGCGTGCCCGGCGCGGGGACGAGTCCCGAAGGGGCGCGGGGAACCGCGCGACAAGCCCACAACACACCCGCACCCTGCACAGCACAGGCAGGGGCACCCCCTGCTCAGCACCCTGAGAGAGGGCAACAGAAAGATCCGCCGGACAGGCCGTAGCGCCGTGCGAGGGCTCGGCCGCCGTGCTCGGCACGGGGGTGACGCTTCGGCGGCCGGCGAAGTGTCCGCGTCCTACGGTGCCGTCATGACGGCGCCGCCGTCACCACCTCAACCACCGCGAGGAAGCCATCCGATGAGCGGGCTCACCCCCTTCGCCGCCCTGCACGACGTCCCGCACGCGCCCCTGCTGCTCCCCAACGCCTGGGACTACTCCTCCGCCGCCGTCCTGGCCGCGAACGGGTTCGCGGCCATCGGCACCACCAGCCTCGGCGTCGCCGGGGCCGCGGGGGTTCCGGACGGGGCCGGGGTCACCAAGGAGGCGACCCTCGCGCAGGTCCGGTGCCTGGGGCGCGGGCCGTTTCTGCTGTCCGTGGACGCGGAGGGCGGCTTCAGCGACGACCCGGACGAGGTCGCCGCGCTGGCCCGGGAATTCGCCGAGGCGGGGGCGGTGGGCCTCAACCTGGAGGACGGCCGTCCCGACGGGACCCTCGTTCCCGTCGCCGTGCACGCCGCCAAGGTCCGGGCGGTGAAGGCCGCCGTCCCGGACCTCTTCGTCAACGCCCGCACCGACACCCACTGGCTCGGCACCGGTCAGGACGAGACCCTCTCGCGGCTCCTCGCCTATCAACAGGCGGGCGCCGACGGGGCGTTCGTACCCGGGCTGACGGAGCCCGCCCGCATCGGGGCGCTCGTCGAGGCCCTCGACGTCCCCCTCAACATCCTCTACTCGCCCACCGGCCCCACGCTGCCCGAGCTGGGGTCGCTCGGCGTGCGCCGGGTCAGCCTCGGCTCGCTCCTCTACCGCCAGGCCCTCTCCTCAGCCCTTCGGACGGCCCGGACCATCCGCTCCGGACAGCATGTCCCGGCCGCGGAACTCGCCTACGGGGACGTCCAGCAGCTCGCCCCCACCGTGTGAGGCGCCGCACTTCCGCGGGGCGCTCCAGAGGCGCGCCTCCGAGACGATTCCGCAGCGCCTCACGAGGCGTGCGGACCCGGGAACAGCGCCTGCTGGGCCATCGACTGGGCGGCCAGCAGCGCGCCGTGCACCACTCCCGCGCCGCCGAAGTGGCTGGGCCGTACCTCCGTGGGGAGCGGCGACAGCCGGGCGAGCGCGGACTCGACGCGGGTGGCGAGCGCGGTGCCGCCCGCGTGGCCGAGTTCGCCCCCGAGGACGAGGCAGCCGGGATCGAGGACGGCGACAACCGCCGCTGCCCCCAGCGCGATCCGGGACGCGAACGCGTCCAGGAAGGCCTCGCCGGGCGGCCCCGCCGCCACCGCCGCACGCACCGCCGCCTCGGCTTCGAGCCTCAGCGCGGGGTCGGAACTGTGCGCGGGATCGGCGCCCTGCCCGGGGTCGGCACCCGGTTCAGGAGCGAGGCCCTGTTCGGGGCCGATGCCGTGCTCCTCGCCGATGCCGTGCTCCTCGGCGAGGCGGCGCACGGCGGCGCCGCTGACCAGGGAGTGGAATCCGTCGTCACAATCCGTGGCCGACGGCAGCCCGTTCGTGCCCGGCATCGGCAAAAAGCCGATCTCCCCCGCCCCGCCCGAGGCCCCGTTGCGCAGCTTCCCGTCGAGGACCACCGCCGCGCCGGGGCCCTCGCCCAGCCAGAACAGGATGAACGAGTCCCGGCCGCGGGCCACCCCTTGCCGCTGTTCGGCCAGGGCGGCGAGGTTGCTCTCGTTCTCGATGCGGACGGCCGCGGTGAGGCGCTGCTGGAGCAGGGCGATCACCTCGTGGTGCCAGACCAGGCCCGTACTGGTGCGCAGCCGTGCCGTCGCCGCGTCGATCATCCCGGGCGCTCCGACGGCCACGCTGTGCAACTGCCGTACGCCCGCGTCCTTCATCACCTGATCGAGCAGCTCGGCGGAGCGCCGTACCGCCTCGGCGGACCGGTCCCTCGCGCCGACCTCGGCGCCGTGCTTTCCCGAACCGTGCGTGCCCGAACGGTGCGTCCCCGCCCCGTGCTTCGCCGCCCAGTCCTTCTCCAGCGCGTCGACCGGCAGTGTGCCCTCCGCGAGGGTGGTGCCGAGCAGGTCCGCGACCAGGACGCGCACGCTGTCGGCGCGCATGTCGAGCGCCGCGAGGTGCGCCCGGTCCGCGGCGATCCCGTACAGCCGCGCGTTGGGGCCGCGCCGGTTGGCCCCGGACTCCCCGGCGGGGGTGATCAGCCCGTTCTCGCCGAGCCGTTGGATGAGGTCGGCGACGGTGGGGCGGGCGAGGCCGGTGAGCGTGGTGAGCTGACTGGCCGACAGCGGCCCGTGCTCTTGGAGCAGCTCCAGTGCGAGGCGGTCGTTCAGGGCCCTGGCGGTGCTCGGAGACGCGGGTGGCATGAGCGGAGTCTTTCACAATACCTTTCAGGAAGGGTCCCTGATAGTTTACGCGGCACGCGCGGCGCAGCACTGTCCGAGCCGTGCGAACTCCGAGGAGGGACCGCTGAGATGACGGCTGCCGACGCACCACCGCCGAAGAAGCGCGCCACTTCATCGGGGGAACGCGAAGCTTCACCGGAAGAGCGCGCCGCACCGCCGCTGAAGCGCGCCGCACCGCCGCTGAAGCGCGACGCGCCGCCGCTGAAGCGCGACGCGCCCTCGCCGAAGAAGCAAGGAGCGACGCCGAGTTCGGGAACCCCCGCTTCCCGGCCGCCTTCCCGGCTGCGCGGTGCCCGGTTCGCCATCGCGCTCGTCTTCTGCGTCCACGGCTCGGTGACCGGGAGCTTCGCCACGCGGGTGCCCTGGATCCAGGAGCACGCCGGAGTCTCCGCCGGTCAACTGGGCCTGGCCCTCGCGTTTCCCGCGGTCGGCGGCTCGGTCGCGATGCCGATGGCGGGTGCGATCAGCCACCGCTTCGGCGCCCGGCCCGCGCTGCGGGTGCTGCTCGCGCTGTGGACGCTCGCCCTGGCCCTCCCGGCACTGGCGCCGAACCTGCTCACCCTCTGCCTCGTACTCTTCCTCTTCGGCGCGACGGCCGGGACGTCCGACGTCGTCATGAACGGCCTGGGCGTCGAGACCGAGCGGCGCCTGGGTCGCTCCATCATGTCCGGTCTGCATGGAATGTGGAGTATCGGCGCCCTCGTCGGCTCCGTGGGCGGCACCTTCGCCGCTCACTTCGGCGTCGACGCCCGGCTGCACCACCTGCTGGCGGCCGGTGTGCTGACGGTCCTCGGGGTACTGGTCACCCGGAGTGCCTTGGACGTGCCGACAGAGCCGGCGGCGGATCCGCCGCCGCGCTTCGCGCTGCCGCCCAGGTCTGCCGTGCTGATCGGGGCCGTCGCCTTCTGCGCCGTCTTCGCGGAAGGGGCGAGCCTGGACTGGTCGGCCGTCTATCTGCGCGACGTGCTCGGCACTTCACCGGGACTGGCGGCGGCCACCACGACCGCGTTCGCGCTGACCATGGCGGTGGCCAGGCTCGCGGGGGACGCGGTGGTCGACCGCTTCGGCGCCGTACGCACCGTGCGGGCCGGGGGAATGCTGGCGGTCCTGGGCGGCGTGCTCGTCGTCACCGCGTCGTCCCCGGCCCTGGCCCTGAGCGGCTTCGGGCTGATCGGGCTGGGCATAGCGGTCGTCGTGCCGCTGGCCTTCGCCGCGGCGGCGCGCAGCAGCGCGGCACCGGCGCAGGCCATCGCGGGCGTCGCGACGATCACGTACACCGCCGGTCTCATCGCCCCCTCGTTGGTCGGGGGGATCGCCGATCTCACCTCGCTGGTCGCCTCGTTCGGCCTCGTCACGGCCCTCGCCTGCGGGCTGACGCTGGGTGCGCGGCTGCTGCGTACGGACGCCCGCGAGGTGACGAGCACGCCCTCGCGGCCCGCCGCCCGCGAGGGTGAGCACGCATGAACAGTGCGGGAACGATCGGGAACGAACGGTCAGTAATCAGCCCGGAAGCAGCCGGTAGTGGGTCGCGATTTTGTAAGGGTTCCGTTAAAAACTGGTGGAGAGCCAGGGGCGTATCTGGCGGCGGGCGTGGTGCAGCCGGGACTTGACGGTGCCGAGAGGAATGTCCAGGCGGTCGACGATCTCGGCGTAGTCCATTTGACAGAGGTCGCGGTAGACAAGAGGAGCCACCAGGTGTGGACTCTCACGCTCCAGTCGTTCCAGCGCGTCGAGGAAATCCACCCGCGAGCCGGCGATCACGCTCGTGGTCCGGGGGTCGGGACGTCCGTCAGGAGCGCCGCTCTCGTGCGGCAGCATGGGCTCTTCGACCGCCCGTCGCTTCAGCTCGCGGTACTTCTGGCGTGCGCAGTTGGCGACGATGGTGTGCAGCCAGGTGCTGAAGCGGCTGCGGCCCTCGAAGCGGTGGATGTGCCGCGCGACCTGCAACAACACGTCCTGCCCTGCCTCCTCGGCGTCCTCTCGGTAGAGGAGGAAGCGCCCGCAGCGGCGTACGACTTCCGGGCGGATGGCGCGCAGCAGCAGGTCGAGAGAGGCGGCGTCCCCGGCTGCGGCGCGGGCAGCGAGGGCCTCGTTCTCGGCGGCGGGGCCGGTGGCGGGACCAGCGGAGGGTCCGGTGGAATCCTGTGTCATGGGGGGCTCGGTCACGGCATCTGTGAAGAGGATGGACTCACCCAGGCATCATAAGGGGCATGCCTTCACCTGATCAGATCGGCCGGTACCGAGTGGACCGACGCCTCGGCTCGGGCGCTTTCGCTGTCGTGTGGCTGGCCCACGACGACCGGCTTGAAGCTCCCGTAGCGGTTAAGGTGATGGCCGAAAACTGGGCCTACCGGGTCGACATCCGCGAACGGTTCCTTGCCGAGGCCCGGCTGTTGCGCAAGGCGACAGCCGGGGGAGTCGTGCAGGTCTTCGACGTGGGGGAGATGGACGACGAACGGCCGTACTTCGTCATGGAGTACGCCGATCGCGGCACCGTCGCCGACCGCATGGCCGAGGGACCGCTGCACCTGAACGACGCGCTGCGCCTCACGGCGGAGGCGGCGCGCGGGACGCAGGCGCTGCACGAGGCCGGGGTGGTGCACCGCGACATCAAGCCGTCCAACGTGCTGCTGGCGGGCGGCGGTACGGCCGGACGCGAGCGCGTGCTGGTCGCCGACCTGGGGCTGGCCAAGAACCTCGCGCAGGCGTCCGGGCTGACCGTGGTGGCGGGCTCCAGCGGCTACATGGCGCCCGAACAGGCCGAGCCCTTCGACGGAATCGACGCCCGCGCCGACGTCTACAGCCTCGGCGGTGTGCTCTACCACCTGGTGACCGGCAAGGTGCCGGGGCCGCCGGGGAAGGTGCTGCCGGTGGACCAGGTGCGCCCTGAGATACCGCCCCAGGTGAGCCGCGCCGTGGAGCGGGCGATGGAGCCCGACCGCGAGCGCCGCTGGAAGACCGCCGCGGCGTTCGCGGACGCGCTGGACCGGATCGGGGGCATGGAGACCAAGGCCGCCGAAGCGGCTGCCGCGGGGCAGACCGGGACCGTGGAGCTGATGGTGCAGCGCCGCTTCGCGGCGAAGCGGCGCCGGGTGGCACCGCAGTCTCCGGCCCCCTTGCCGCCCCCGACGTCGGCGTCTCAGGCGCCCCCGGCGTCCCCGGGGTCCCCAGGGCCGTCCTCGTCGTCGGAGGAGCCCTCGGACGCGGTGCCGCCTTCGTACGGTTCGCAGACGCCCGGGTCGCAGCACCCGTCGCCCTCGTCGCAGGGATCGCCGTCGTCGCACTCGTCGCACTCGTTGTCGAAGGAGCCGCAGGACGCGGTGCCGCCGTCGCACGCGTCGCCCGTCCCTGACCCGTCGTCCCGGGAAACGCCTCGCGGAACGTCCCAGGGCTCGCCTCTCCCGGGCCCGCCGTCGAAGGGGTCCCCGGCTACGGATCCGTCGTCACAGGGGGCATCCCCCGTGCCGTCGTCCACCGTCCCGGACGCCCCGTCACCGGCTCCGGAACCGCCGTTTCCGGAGCCGAGGCCCGCATGGTTCCAGCCACCGGCTGAGCCCTCGTCAGGAGCGTCGCCGTACAAGGCATCCGGGGCCTCTTCGCCGGTCCCGGAGCCCGCGTCTCCGGCGCCGGAGCCGACAAAAACCTGGTCCACCGCGGCGTTCCGGAGCTCGTCGCCCGAGCCGCCTCCCCCGGGGCCGCGGCTTCCGGCGTCGGAGCGGGACACGAAGGCGGACGACTCCTCGTCGTCCAAGGCGGCGTCGCCCCGCTCCCGGAAGGGCCGGCGCTGGCTGGTGCTGGGGCTTGCGGTGGTGGTGCTCGCCGCGTCCGGGGTCGGCGCGGTGTGGCTCAAGGAGCAGGGCGAAGCCCCGCCGAACGCGGTCGACGACGTGCGGGTGAAGGACTCGACCGGGCGGATCAGCGTGAAGGTGCCGGGCGCGTGGGCGGAAGAGACGGTCAATTCTGGCTGGAATCCAGCCATGTTGGGGCTGTCGGGCCAGCACGCTCCCGGGCTGACGATCGCGCAGGACGTGAGCCGCTGGCAGGACCTCACGGCCTCGGTCAGCGGCGTCTTCGTCGGTGTCGGCTCCGGGAAGACCGAGAACGTGCCGAACGCGGAGGAGACCAAGGCCACCGTGGCCGACAAGGTGGGGAGAATCAGCCATAGCGGCTGTAGCTACACCGGGAGCCGTGACGTCAAGGAGAAGGCGTGGCGGGGGAAGGTGCGAAGCTGGTCGTCGTGCGACTCTCCGGGCCACTCCCTGGAAGAGATCGGACTCGCCTCCACCCGCAGGGGAGGCCCCTCGGTGTACATGCAGATCCGGTGCGACGAGGACTGCTCCGTGCGAACCGAACAGGTGGTGGAGAGCTTGCGGGTGAGCGCGGCGGGACGCAAGGAGAAGGGCGGTTCCTAGACGCTCCTGCCCTCGCGCGGTGCGGCACTCGCACATGTGAGATAGATCTCACTTCCGCCGAGAACCTTTCTCGCGAAGTCCACCGACCCGTAAACGACCTGTTCGGGGCAGGGGTGCACGCTGAAGGGGTACATCGTGGCTTCTCGGGAGACGTCCTGAAAGCCGCGACACGGAACGACAGGGAGTACGGCAGCGATGACACAGGACGACGGCATAACGGCGACCGGGCGGCAGTCCGGCGCGCGCGGGAGCGTCCGTCCGAGGCTGCGGGTGAGCCGTACGGCCGCCGCTGCCACCGCCGTACTGGCGGCGGGCACGCTGCTGGCCGGGTGTGGTGAGCCGGACCCCAGCTCCATGGGCCCGCACCGGGTCGAGGGACAGGCCGCGCCGGCCGGCGGCGACAGGACGGACAAGGGGCTGCACGACAAGAAGGGGGAGGGCAAGTCGGGCAGTTCTCCCGGCGCCCCCTCCATGGGCCAGAACTCCTCCGGCGCGTCCTCCGCCGGCGGCGGGGGCGACTCCGGCGGAAGCGGCGGCTCCGGCGAGGCGAACGGGGGCCTTGCCGACGGCGGCGCCGACGGCGACTCGGGCTCCGGCTGCCAGTCCGCGGACCTGGGCGCCCGTTTCGGGCCCCAGCACTCGGGTGCCGGCCAGGAGAACTTCTCGCTCGTGCTCACCAACAACTCCGGCAGGACCTGCACGCTGCGCGGCTACCCGGGGCTCGCCTTCGTCAACAGCGCCGGCCAGCAGGTGTCCGTCAACCCGCAGCGCGCCGGCGGCAGTGTCGAGAACGTCTCGCTCGCGCCCGGCGCGAGTGCGTGGGCGCCGCTGTCGTTCGCCAACCCCGCGATGACCGGCGTCAGGACGGTCGCCCCGGACCGAGCCCGGATCACCCCGCCCGACCAGACCCGGGCCATCGAGACCGACTGGACCGGCGGCCCGGTCACCGACTCCGACGAGGGATCCGTCCCGAAGCTCGGCCCGCTCTCCCCCGGCGTGGGCAGCTGACTCAAGGCCCGGCCCGGCCCGGCCCGGAGCGGGTCGGCGTGCGGTCGGCGTGCGTGCCGCGGCCTGCCGTGGTCCGCTGGGGGCCCGCGGCGCTCAGGGGCGGTGCAGGGTCGCCGTCAGCGGGCCCTCCGGACGGAGCGTCACGGCAAAGGCGGGAGCGGGCTGCGGGCCCGTGAACCGGGGAACGTGGTGCGGCAACAGCGCCTCCAGCAGCACCTGCATCTCCCGTAGCGAGAAGTGCTGCCCCAGACACGCGCGCGGCCCGACCCCGAAGGGGTGGTACGTGCCGGGACGTGGCTTGGCCGCGAAACGGCGCGGGTCGAAGGAGGTCGGCGCCGGCCACCACGCCGGGTCGCGCTGCGTGAGATACGGGCACACCAGCACCCGCGTACCCGCCTCGATCGCCTGCCCGCCCAGCTCTGTCGCCACGGCCGCGTGCCGGGGCACCAGCCAGACCGAGGGGTAGAGCCGCAGCGCCTCGCCGATCAGCGCCTGATACCCGGCGGCTCCCTCGCGCAGGGCCCACTCCCGCCACCGGGGGTGGCGGTGCAGCAGGAGGTGGAGCCAGCTCAAGGTGGTGGCCGTCGTCTCGTGCCCGGCGACGATCAGCGTCACCAACTCGTCCCGCAGCAGCTGGTCGGGCAGGTCGACCAGACTGTGCAGAATCCCCGTCTTCGCCGCCGGAGCCGCCTCCCGCGCCGCGGCGACGGCCCGCGACGCGACGGCGTCGATCCGCGCGAGCGCCGCCGCCTGCTCATCGCAGCCGCCGATGTCCGGGTCGCCGCTCCCGCCGCTCCCGCCGCTTCCGTCCATGCTGCCGCTGCCGTCTCGCGGTGTGCTGCCCATCGTGGGGAGGGCGGCCACCACCGTGTCGATCGCGGCCAGTTCGCGGTGCGTGTGCGCGTCCAAGGGGGTGCCGGTCAGGAGGCGCCAGATGGTGTCGAGGGCGAAGAAACGCATGTCCTCGCCGATGTCGGTCGGCTCACCCGTGTCGGCGAGGGCGTCCCAGCGGCGGGCGAGGCGCTGGGCCGCGTCGCTGATGTGCCGCTCGTAGCGGCGGACGGCGGGAGCCGTGAAGTGCGGCTGGAGCGTGCGGCGCTGGCGCTTCCACGCGTCGCCGGTGGCGACGATCAGCCCGTCGCCGAGGAGCGAACGCGCGCGGTGTGCCTGCTTGGTGTAGTACGCGGCGTCCTGGACGAGGACCCGCCGCACCTCCTCCGGCCCGGTCACCAGGACCGCCCGCTGGGAGCCGAGCCGCACTTCGCTGACGGGGCCGCGCTGCCAGGCCGCGTACAGGTGATTGATGAGCGCCGTCATTGACATAACGCAGCGCATCCTATTCGATGCGCTGCGTGCCCAAGCAGGGTGCGGGGATGCGGGGCTGTCCGGGTGAACGGGCCGCCCGGCGAGAGGAGTCACGGGTGCCCGAACAGGTGGACTACGTGGACGCCGACGACCGCCTCGTGCGCAGCGGGCCGCGCGGCGGCGCCGCCCGCGAAGGGCTGCACCATCGCGTGGCCGCCACCGTGCTGACCGCCCCCACAGGTCCCCCGGACCACGTACTGGTCCACCGCCGCCCACCCCACCTGACGGTCCTGCCGGGCCACTACGACGTCCTGGTGGGCGGCTCCGTCCGCGCGGGCGAGTCCTACGGCGCCGCCGCCGCCCGGGAGTTGGCGGAGGAGCTGGGCGTACGCGCGGCCCACGGCGGCCCGCACGAGCTGTGGCGGGAGCGTGTCGAAGGCCCCACCGGCCCCTGCTGGCTGGCAGTCCACCATGCCCGCCTCGCCCCTGACGAGGAGCTGCGCCCGGACCCCCACGCCATCGCCTGGCACGCCTTCGTCCCCCTGTCCGGCCTCGGGCTCCGGGCCGGCCAGCCTCTCGTCGCCGCCGAGGCTCCCTTCGCCCCCTACGCCCCCTTCGCCCCCGTCGGCCTGCACGTCCTGCGGGCGTTGGCGCATCTCCTTCCGGCTCTTCTCCCCCCGGATTCTCAACCGCCGGCCTCCGGCGGCAGTCGCGCGAGGTGTGCATGATCACTGCTGGTGTGTACGCGGCGCCGGTGCCGCTCTCCCCCGTGCCCGCACGGCTGTTGGCCGCGCAGGCACGGCTGGCGGGCCGGGTGAGGGCGAGGGTGGGGGCGGACGGGCTGGTGGCGGCGCCGTGTGAGAGCCGGGTGCTGGAGTCGGCGCTGCTGCTCGGACTCGTCAGGGGGCTCGCTCCCGGCGACCCGGCGTGCGACCGGCTGACGCGCTACCTCAAGCACGCCCTCGACACCGATCCGCCCGATCCGGTACAGAGCGCCGTGGCGCGCGCCGTGCTCGGCGAGGTGGTCGCCGGGCATGCCGACACCGAGCGGATGATGGCCCGCTTCCCGCACTTCACGGCCGGGCGCAAGCGCCTCATGTTCCAGACGCTGCTGGCCCACCTCGGCGCCGCGCCCTGGCCCGCGCTCCCGCTCGTCCGCTACGCCGAGTACGCCGCCTCCGGCCAGCAGTCCTGGCTGGGCCTGGAGATGGCCGCGCTCAAGGTGCTCGCCGCGCACGGCGCGGGCCGCACCGCGGAGCTGGGCCCCGGCGATCTGGACGCGCTCGCGCCCGCGCTGCGTCCGGGGCCGGTGTGGGAGGCCAACCACCTCGCGCGGCTGCTGGGCCTGCTCGCGCTGTGGACCGATCCCGGGCGCCGTACGGAGACTTCGGCCGCCATCAGGCGCGTGACGCGGGAGCTGCGGCCGGACGGCGGGCTGCCGTTCATCACCGGCATGGACCTGTTCGCCACCGTCACCGGCGGGCTCGCGCTGACCGCCGCCGGGTACGGCGCCCACGCCTCGGTACGGCGCATGGCCGACGCCGTGGCGGCGCGGCAGCACGCCGACGGCGGCTTCGGCTTCACCCGGGGGGTGCGGCAGAGCGACGCCGACGACACCTCCTACGCCCTGGAGTTCCTGCGCGCCACCGCGCCGGGCCGTCATGTCCGGGCCGTCGAGGCGGCCGAGGACCACCTCGTCGCGCTCGCCAACGACGACGGCGGCGTGCCCACGTTCGCGCGCGGCGTCGAGTCGGAGACGGCGATGACCGCGGGCGCCGCCAACGCGCTGGCGCCCAGCACCCGTCCGGGCCCTCGCCGCACCGCGGAGGCCGCGGCCCGCTTCCTGGCCCGCGCCGCCGAGGAGGCCTCGGAACGGGAGGGTCCGGGCGGCGCGCTGCACGAGCGCAGCTGGAGCCGCAACGTCACCAACGCGCTCCACCGCACCGTGCTGGCGTGCGAGTCGCTGACCCGTACCGGCCTGGACGTACCTCGCGAGCGGCTCGCGGGGCTGCGGGAGCGGCTGCTGTCCCAGCTGGTGGAGCGGCGGCTGCCCGACGGCGGCTGGGGCCACGAGGACACCGGCCCCAGCGACCCCATCAGCACCGCCTACGCCGCTGTCGCGCTCAGCCGTTCACGCGAGCACGCGCTCGAACTGCGCTCCGCCGTCGACTACCTGGCCGACCGGCAGCGGCCCGACGGCGGCTTCACCTCCGTGCCCGACCAGGCGGGCCCGCGCCCGCTCCTGTACGACGCGCCCGCGCTCGCCGACATCTGCGTCCTGCTGGCCTGGGGCCACGCGCTCACCACGCCGAGCGCCGCGCCTGCCGGGACCAGCGCCGCGCCTGCCGGGACGGGTGCCGCGCCTGCCGGGACGAGCGCCGCCTTCACAGCGCCGAACGGGGGCCTCACAGCGCCGAGTGCCGTCGCTCCACGCGCAGCCGCAGCGCGAGAGGCACCTGCATCGTCCGCAGCCGCGCCCTGGGAGGCTTCGCGTCCGCCGGGGTCAGCGTCCAGCGGGTGAGGACGGCGCTGGTGGCGACGGCCAGCGACGTCAGCGCGAAGTGGTCGCCCAGACACTTGCGCGGGCCCGTGCCGAAGGCCAGGAAGGCGCGGTCCCGTGCCGAGGGACCGCGCTCGGGCCAGCGTTCGGGACAGAAGCGCTCCGGCTCCGCGAAGGTGCCCGGCGCGTGCTGGAGCTGGTGCGGGCTGAAGTAGAACTCCGTACCGGCGGGGAAGCGGTGGCCGCCCAGCCGCACCTCGCGCACGCTGGTGCGCAGCAGCATCCACAGCGGTGGACGGCAGCGCAGCGTCTCCACCGTCGCCCGCCGCAGCAGCGGCATCCGCTCCAGGTCCTCCAGCGTGACCGGCCGCTCGCCCGCCACCGCGTGCAGCTCGTCCCGGATCCGGTGCTGGAGCGGCAGGTCCCGGCTGAGATGGTGCAGTTGCCAGGCCAGCGCGCTGACGCTCGTCTCCGTGCCCGCCATCAGGAGCGAGACGAAGTGGTCGCGCGCCTCCTCGTCGCTGGCGGGCCCGTCCCCGTGAGGGCTGGTCTCCAGCAGCGCGGCCAGCAGCCCGGAGCGCTCGTCGGCCGCGTAGGCGCGCGCCTCGGGCACGGCCGCCACGCACGCCTCGCGCAGCGTGCGCAGCGAGGCCTCGAAGCGGCGCCGCAGCAGGACCCCGGCTTGCGGGGGCAGGACGGTGCGCAGGAACAGGTCCTCGATCAGCCGCGCCGACGCGATCGCCAGCCGGTCCACCTCGACGGTGGACAGCACGGGCAACAGCGTGCGCACGGCGGTGCGATGGGCGTACAGGACGCTGTCTCGTACGACGTCGACCACGCCGCCCGAGGACCAGGCGTCCGCGATACGCGCGGCCTCCAGGTGCATGGCGGGCACGGCCGCCGCGATCCGCGCGCGGCGGAAGACGGGCTGCATCCGGCGCCGCTGGTGCGGGTGCTTGGCGGCCGAGGCGGTGACGAGGGTGTCGCCGAAGATCGCACGCGCGTTCCGGTAGAACTGCCCGCCCTTCTCGAAGTCCCCGGCGCGGGTCACCAGCACCTCGTGCACCAGGTCGGCGTCCGTGAGGAGATAGCTGGGCCGCCCCCACAGCCGCAGCCGGTGGACGCCCTCTCCCGAGCCGGACGCGGCGCACCGCGCCAGCCAGGCGAGCGGATCCCGCAGAAAGGCGGCGGCGTGCCCCAGCACCGGCAGCGCGCCGGGAGCGGGCGGAACACGCGGAACACGGGCGCGGCGCGGGGCCGACGGCGGGAGGGGCGTGGTGGCGCTCTGGGACGACAAGGCTTCTCCTCGGTGACCGGCGGGACCAGCCCGGGGGCGAGCTGCTCCGAACGGACTTCACCGGGGCGCCACCGGCGGCGTCCCCGCCCCGAGTGCCGGGCCACTCCCGCGGGTGAAGCTCTTCACTCGTCCGAAGTGCGGTTCGCTCCTTGGTGTTTGGAGGCGCTCCGGTTTTTGCTGTGATGGCCGGGTTATGCCCCTCGAACCCGCGCCTGCCCCGGGCGGGCTCCCTCTCCTCGGCCACGCGCCCCGGATGCTGCACCGGCGGCTCGCCTTCCTCGAATCCCTGCGCGAGCTGGGTCCCGCCGCCACCATCCGGCTGGGCCACGGCACCGCCACCGTGCTCAGCGACCACCGGCTGGTGCGCGACGTCCTCACCGCGCGCGCCGCCGATTTCGGCCTCAGCCCGCACTTCCGCGTCATGAAACGGATCATCGGTAACGGCCTGCTCGCCACCGACGGTCCCTTTCACCGCCGTCAGCGCCGACTGCTGATGCCGGCGCTGCGGCACGCCCGGCTGCGTGCCTACGCCGAGACGATGTCCGAGCTGACCGAGCGGCGCCTGGAGGCGCTGGAGGAGGAGCGGCAGCCCATCGAGACGGACCGGATGCTGATGGCGCTGGCCACCGAGAACGTCACCCGCTGCCTGTTCTCCTCCGGCATCGACGAGCGGCAGGTGGCGTGCGTCGCCGAGGCCGTGCCCGTCCTCATGGAGTGGGCGGGCAGCCGGGGCATGGACCCCACCGGACTGCTGGCCCGTCTCCCGGACCTCGTCAGCCCCCTCAACCGCCGCTTCCGGCACAGCATGGCCGTGCTGGACACCGTCGTCGGCGGCCTGATCGCCGCCCGCGCCACCGGGCTTGAGGGTGCCGCGACGGACGGGCCCCCGGCGGACGGATCTCCGGCGGACGACTCCCGGGGGGACGAGGGCCCGCACGGCGATCTGCTGGACGCCATGCTGCGCGCCGCCGACTCCCGGACCGGTGCGCGGATGCCCCGCCGCCAAGTGCACGACGAGGCCATGTCGTTCCTGATCGCGAGCACCGAGTCCGTCTCGCGCACGCTCACCTGGGCCCTGCACCTGCTGGCCCGGAGCCCCGAGGCACGGCGTGCGCTGTACGCGGAGGCCGACACCGTGCTCGCGGGCCGCACCGCGCGCTGGGCGGACCTGCCACGTCTGACGTACACGCGCGGGGTGCTGAGCGAGGCGCTGCGCCTGTATCCGCCCGGCTATCTCATCTCCCGTACCGCCGTGCGGGAGACCGTGCTGCGCGCCGAGGGGCTCGGCGAACTGCCGCTGCCGGCGGGCGCGATGGTGATGTTCTCCTACTACGCGCTCCAGCGTGACCCGAAGCTCTTCCCCGACCCCGCGGCCTTCCGGCCCGAGCGGTGGACGGGTGCGGCCGAGGTGACGTCCGATGCGCCGACCGATGCGCCGACCGATCCGCCGACCGACGTGACGGCTGATGTGACGGCTGATGTGACGGCTGATGTGACGGCGGACGTGGCGGCCGAGGTGGCGGAGGGGCGGCCGGACGCGGGGGCCGGGCCCGTACCGCCGGTGGAGGGCCCGGCGCGGGAGGCGTTCTTGCCCTTCGGGCTCGGCCCGCACGGCTGTCTCGGCGAGGGCTTCGCCTGGACGGAGATGACCCTCGTGCTGGCATCGCTGGCGGCGCGCTGGGAGCTGCGCGCGGTGCGCGAGCGGCCCCCGCGCGCCGTCGCCGCGTTCTCGCTGAGCTTCGACGACGCCCGGATGACGGCGGTGCCCCGGGTGCCGGGCCCCCGTAACCCACCCCACAGGCCCCGTAATTCACCACACAGAGCCCCGTAATTCACCCCACAGGGCCCCGTAATTCACCCCACAGGAAGTGACATGACCGTCGAGGAACTCAAGGCCGTGCTGGTGTCCATGGGAGTGGACGAAGCGCTGATCATCCCGGACGCCGTACGGGAGGAGGTGGGCCTCGACTCCCTGGGCATCGCCGAACTGGCCCTCGTCATGCATCAGGAGAAGGGCATCCCCGTCACCGAGGAGGAGCTGCACGGCGCCGTCACCGTCACCGACGTCGTCGCGCTGCTGGACCGCCTCGCGACGCGCGCGGGTGTCCATACGCCGGGCGGAACGGCACGGGACGGTTCCGTACCGGTGCGGGGCACGCACGCGCGTACCGCCGGGACCGGCGGTGCCGCGTGACGGAGTGGGGCGCCGCTGACGTCGCCATCACCGGTCTCGGCATGCTGACCCCCGCGGGCGACGGCGCCGAGGCGACCTGGGCACGGGTGGGCACGGGCACGCCGACCTCGGTGCTCGTTTCCGGCTTCGGCCCGGAGCTGGGCGGTGACGTGCGGCGCGGCGGCGGGCCGGAGGGCGGGTCGGACAGTGGGCCGGACGGCGGGCCCGTCTATCTCGCCTGCCCCGCACCCGAGTTCGACCCCGCGCGGCTGGGCCAGGCCCGCACCCGCAGGCCGGACCGTGCGGTGCAGCTCGCCCTGCTGGCCGCCGAGGAAGCCGTACGCGACGCGGGCTGGTGGCCGCAGGGCGCCCAGAGCGCCGAGCCGCCGGACTGGGGCGGTGCCCGGGTGGCCGTCGTCATGGGCTCGGGCGCGACGGGAGCCCACACCTACGAGGCGCAGCACCGCGTCCTGCTGGCGCGCGGCCCCTCCGCGATGTCGCCGTACGCCATGCCCAGTTCGCTCGGCAACTCCCTGGCCGCGCAGCTCGCCGTCGCGCTGCGCGCCGAGGGCACCAGCTTCACCGTCAACACCGCGTGCGCGGCGGGCGCGACGGCACTGGGAACCGCCATGGACCTGCTGTTGCTCGGCCGCTGCGACATCGCCGTCGCCGGTGGCGCCGACGCGGGGCTCACCCCCTTCCAGGTCGCCGGGTTCGACCGCATCAGGGCACTCTCGCGTCGCTACGACGAACCCGCCACCGCCTCCCGCCCCTTCGACGCCACGCGCGACGGCTTCGTCATCGGGGAGGGCGCGGGGGTGCTCGTCCTGGAGCGGATGGCGGACGCGGCAGCGCGCGGCGCACGGGTGCGCGCGCGGCTCGCGGGCTACGGCGCGGCCGGTGACGCGCACCATCCCGTCAAGCCCCGCCAGGACGGCGCCGGAATCCGCTCCGCCGTGAGCGAGGCCCTCGCCCGCGCGGGAGCGGACGCGAGGGACGTCGACTACGTCAACGCGCACGCCACCGGCACCCCCCTCGGCGACAGCGTCGAGGCGGCGGCCCTCGCCCGGCTGCTGCCGCACGAGCCGCCCGTCTCCTCCACGAAGGGCGTGACCGGCCATCTGCTGGGCGCCGCGGGGGCGGTGGAGGCGGCCCTCACCGTGCTCGCCGTCGAGTGCGGCGGCGTACCGCCGAACGCCAACCTCACCAAGCCCTCGCCCGAGTTCACGCTGAACCTGCCGACGGCGGCTCTCGACCACAAGTCGGGCCTGGCCCTCTCCGTCTCCGCGGGCTTCGGCGGACACAACGCGGCCCTCGCCCTGGCCCCCGCGTGACCGCCCGACGGAGACCGGGGCGGGGACCGGGGCCTGGACCAGGGCCTGAACCCACGAACTGACGGATAGAACGGATAGAACGGATAGAGAAGCACGCCATGACCGAAGCGCTCCCGCCTCCCCGGCCCGCCCCTTCGCTGACCGCGCCCCGGCCGCTGTCCGTACGCGACCGGCTGATCCTCGACCTCGCGCGGCGCGGCCCGGACAGCTCGCTGCACCTGGGCGGGCTGCTGCTGTTCGCGGGCCGCCCGCCCCGTACGGACGAGCTGGCAGCCCAGCTGGCAGCCCGGGTGCTGGCGGCGCCCGAACTCACGTACCGCCTCGTCGAAGGGGGATCCGGGGGGCGGCCCGACGGCAGTCGGCCCGGCCGCGGGCGGTCTGTCGGCAGGCGGCCCGTATGGGTGCCGGACGCCGCCTTCGACGTACGGCGGCACATTCACCGGGTCACCGTGCCCGGCAGCGTCCCGCGCGATCCCGACGCCACCTTGCGCGCCGTGCTCGACCAGCCGCTGGAGCGCGACCGTCCGCTGTGGGGCGTGTGGCTCGTGGAGCGGGAGGGGAGCCGGGGGGAGCGGGACGGCCGAGGTGAGCGGGGCGGTCCGGGTCAGGGTGGTCGAGGGGAGGGCTTCGCGCTCTGTTATCGCGCGCACCACGCCTTCCAGGACGGCCGCGCCGCCGTCGAGACGATGGAGCGCCTCTTCGGCCCGCCGCCCCACCAGCGCACCTCCCCCCTCGGCGCGCAACTCGCCACCGCACCCGCGCGCGGGGACTGGGGCCTGACCGTGCTGAAGGACCTGCTGCCCCCCGTACGGCCCACCGCGAGCTGGCCCGCGCTGACAGCTCTGACCGGCTCGACCGCACCCGGCACGGACGCCGGACGGACTGCGGGAAGGGGTACCGGACGGGTGGCCGTCACCGGATCGTGTGATCTGGCGCCGCTGCACGCCGTCTCGCGCGCCACCCGCGCCGGCATCACCCAGATCTGTCTGGCGGCCGTCACCGCCGCGCTGCGCGCCTGGCACCCGGACGCCTGGGCCGGCGACCCGGCCCTGAGCCTGCGCGCGACGTTCGCCATCAGCCTCCGTACGGCCGACGATCCGCTGCGGCTGCTGGGCAACCACGGCGGGGTGGCCACCGTGCCGCTTCCGTGCGGGGAGCCCTCGCCGATGCGCCAGCTCGCCCTCCTCCAGCGCGAGGTGACCCACGCCCGGCTCAGCGCGGTCGGCCGCCGGCACCGGGTGCTGTTCGACCGGTTGCCGTACTGGTGCGGGCGGATCGGGCTCAGCCGTGGTATCGACCCGCGCTATGTGCCGCTCACCCTCGCGGACGTACGGGCCCGGGCGCGGCTCACCTGGGCGGGGCAACCGCCGGTCGCGTTCTTCCCCGTCCCGGTCTCGGTGCCGGGCCAGCCGCTGTTCATCGCCTGGACGACCTACGGGGGACAACTGCACGCCACCTTCGTCGGGCACTCCGCCGTACCCGGTATCGAGGCGCTGCCCGCGCTGTGGAACGCGGGGCTGGCGGCACTGGCCGCCGGCGCGGAGTCGCTGCCCGCGGCCTCGCCCGCACCGGGGTCGGGGCCGGGCGTGGGGCCGGACGTGGGACCAGGCGTGGGGCCGGATGCGGGGCCGGATGCGGGGCCCGCCCCGGCCGAGGAAGGCGGCCCCGCCTCGCACTGACGTCCGGGTCCCCGCGTGCGAACCACGACACCCGGACCACGACACCCGGACCGCGACGTCCCGACCACGCCATCCGGACGACACCGTCCCGACCGCACCGTCCCGACCGCACCGTCCCGACCAATGCCCCTCCCGACTGGCCGAGTCCCGCCCCCCAGGACAGATTGGGACAGTGCGGGTGAACGAAGCGGATGCAGCAGCCGAGCGGCGCAGGAACAGGCTGCGCCGCTACGCGCGGCTGCTGCCCGCGGTCCTCGTCCTTGTGGGCGTCGTCCTCGAACTGGTCACTCCACGGGACGCGACGTTCTCCGCACCGTTCGTGGCGGCGCCCCTGGCCGCCGCCGCGCTGCTCGGTCTGTGGGGAACGATCACCACCAGTTTCCTCAGCTTGGTCTTCCTCGCTGGTTTCCTCCTGTTCCGCGACTCGACGATCGGGAGCCTGGAGACCCAGACCAGGATCGCCACCGGGGCGACCGTCGCCGTGCTGGCCATCGGCGTCAATCTGCTGCTGCGCCGCAGCAGCGACCGGCTCGCCTCGGCACGCACCATCGCCGAGGCCGTCCAGATCGCCGTCCTGCCCTCCCCGCCCGCCAGCCTCTCCGGGCTCGCCCTCGCGGTCCGCTACCGCGCCGCACAGGCCAACACCCGCGTCGGCGGCGACTTCTACGCGGCCGAGGAGACCCCCCACGGAGTGCGGCTGCTCATCGGCGACGTACGCGGCAAGGGGCTGGGTGCCGTGGAGGCCGTGGTCATCGTCGTGGGCGCCTTCCGGGAGGCGGCCGAGCAGGAGGCGAACCTGGGCGGGGTCGCCGCCCGGCTGGACCGCGCCCTCCAGCGGGAGGGCCGAAGACAGCTGGGCACCGCGCAGTACGAGGGCTTCACCACCGCCGCGCTGGTCGAGATCCCCTGGGACGAACACGGGAACACGGCCGGCTCGCACGTCATACGGATCGTCAACCGGGGCCATCCAGGGCCACTGTTGATCAACCGAGGGAGAGCCACCCTCCTGGAGCCGTCCGTCCCCGCCCTCCCGCTCGGCCTGACCGAGCTGGGCGTGTGGCCCGACCACACCGACGAGTTCCCCTTTCCGCCCGGCTCCCATCTCCTCCTCTACACCGACGGACTGTCGGAGGCGCGGAACGCGAAGGGCGACTTCTACGACCCGGTCAAGCGGCTGGCGCACAGCTTCTTCGCCCATCCCGGGGAGCTGTTGGAGACGGTCCTCGCGGATGTCGAGTCCCACACGGGAGGGGTGTCGGCCGATGACATGGCCCTGCTCGCCGTCGCCCACCAGAAGTCGACACACGTCACGCTACGCAGCGATACGGACTAATTCGGGTGACGGAGCGTCCCAATTGATCCTGTGTTGCCCGAAAAGCGTCGGCCGCTGTGACTACTAATTAACGGGAACAGCTTGGAATCAACGGCTCGCTTCTATTAACGTCCGATAACGCAGCGCGGTTGTCACTGTCGTCACGAGAGACGGCACCGTGCGCCGTCGCCGAATCCCGCAAGCGGGGCACCACGAGGCACAGTTCGCCAGCGCGAGTCACAACTCGACAGCGCGAGCCGCGACTCGACAAGCAGCACCGCAGCGTGGGAACCGGGGAACCACCCCTTCTCGTCCGCACAGGACGCGAAGGATGGGGTGAATCGGACGGCCTTGCGCCCCGGCGCGAGGACGCCCGTAGGAGACCTTCCTGCTCCGAACCCGTCAGCTAACCCGGTAGGCGAGAAGGAAGGAAAGGAGAGCGCCCCCGTGGCGTCCAGGTCACAGAGGCATGCCCCCGAGGTCTCGTACGACCCGTACCTCGACGACGGCCCCCCGTCCGCTCCGTACGACGCGTACGGACCGTATGACGTGCACGGACCGTATGACGCGTACGAGACGGCCGGCGCGTACGAGACGGCCGGCGCGTACGGCACCCCCGGTACGTACGGCACTTCCGGTGCGTACGGCACCTCTGCTACGTACGCAGCCGCCCAGCGGGCAGGTGTGGGTGCGGGTGCCGGGGCCGGTGTCCACGAGCCTTACGGCGTACGGGAGTCGGCGGACCTGCGCCAGACGATCGGTATGCGCGAGACGCTCGGGGCGCGCGAGCCGGTCGGCGTGCGCGAGCCGCTCAGCATGCGCGAGACGGCCGGTGCGCCGGAGGCCTATGGTCCGCATGAGGCCTACGGCCCGCGTGACAAGGCCGGAAACGGGACCGCGACCTGGACCGGAAACGGGCCCGGGGCCGGGACCGGGACCGGCGACGAGGCCTGGGAGGAGTGGAATCCCACCGAGGAGTCCCTCCGTCCGCTGCGCGGCCGGCACCGCGTGGGCAAGCAGCGCTCCGGCGGTGTGGCCCGCAGTGGCGCGGTTCTCGGCGTCGGCATGATCGCCGCCGTCGGCGCGGGCGGCATGGCTACGGCCCAGGACAAGGACCCCGCCGCCATCTCCATGCCGGATGTGTCGTCGGCGACGGGAGCCGTGAAGAACCTCCCCGAGCACCTGCCCGACGCCAAGCAACTCCCCGGCGTCGGCGACCTCATATCCGACGGCGACTCCGACGGCACCGACCCGGTGGCTGCCGCCGCCGCGCACGCGCCCCTCACCCAGGCCGGCCTCTCCGCGGACGAGGCAGCCGAGGGCAAGACCGACGCGGGCGAGGCCCTGCGCGTCCGCATCCTCGCGCAGGCCGAACAGCAGCAGTCCGAAGCCGACGCCACCGCCCGCCAGGAGGCCGCGCAACAGGCCGCCGAGAAGGCAGCCGCGGCAGCCAAGAAGCAGGTGGCGGCCGACAAGAAGGCAGCGGCCGAGCGCAAGCGCGAGGCCGCCGAGGAGAAGAAGCGGAAGGCGGCGGCCGAGCGCCGCGCCAAGCTCGCCCGCGAGTACACAGCGCCCCTCGCCTCCTTCCAGCTCAGCGCCGGCTTCGGCCAGGCGGGCGGCATGTGGCAGAGCGACCACACGGGCCAGGACTTCGCGGCCCCGAACGGCACCCCCGTCAAGGCCATCCACTCCGGCACCATCAAGGAAGCCGGCTGGGCGGGCTCGTACGGCTACCGGATCGTGCTGAAGCTGAACGACGGCACCGAGCTGTGGTTCTGCCACCTCTCGTCGATGACCAAGTCCGCGGGCGACAAGGTCGGCACCGGCGATGTCATCGGCAGAGTCGGCTCCACCGGCAACTCCTCGGGCCCGCACCTGCACGTCGAGGTGCGCCCCGGCGGCGGCGACCCGGTCGCCCCGCTGCCGTGGCTGCGCGACAAGGGCGTGAACGTGTGAGACGGCCGGACGCCGACTCCTGCTGACCCCGACTTCCGCCGACCCCGACTTCTGCTGAGGGCCCGTCCGCCTCCGTCCACGGACCGTGACTTTCCACGGATCGTGAGCGTCCACGGATCGTGACGGTGCCCGCCCACAAACCCACGCCGCCGCCTCGCACCGCCAGCTGAGGCGCCGCACCGCACCTGAGCCGCCCAGCCGGCAGGAGGGGAGGAGGCGGCGGCGCTCGGGCCCCGAAGCGCCGGCGCGGGCGGTGGCGGCGCGGGCGGTGGCGGCGCTGGTGGCGGTGGCGGTGGCGGTTACGAGCCTCGGCACTCCAGACCCCGGCGGTCCCGGTGAACACCCCCCGACACCGGGACCGCCGGCCTCACTCCCGAGGGGCTCCCGCCCCGGGCGGCGGTGCTTCCGGTACGGCGTGCGCCGTCGCGTTACGGTCGCAAGCATGCAGATGAACGCCGACTTGAAGATCGGACAGCTCTCCGTCTCGCCGCTCGCGCTCGGCGGGAACGTCTTCGGCTGGACCGCCGACCGGCCCACTTCCTTCGCCGTCCTCGACACCTACACCGAGGGCGGCGGCAACCTCATCGACACCGCCGACGCCTACACCGCCTGGGTCGAGGGCAATTCGGGCGGCGAATCCGAGACCGTCATCGGCGAGTGGCTCGCCTCCCGCGGCTCCTCCGTACGCGAGAACGTCGTCATCGCCACCAAGGCCGGCCGCCACCCCGACCACATGGGCCTCGCGCCGGCCACTCTCAAGGCCGCCGCGGAGGACTCGCTGCGCCGCCTGGGCACCGACCACATCGACCTCTACTACACCCACTTCGACGACGAGTCCGTCGAGGTCTCCGAGATCGTCACCGCGCTGGACGACCTCGTCAAGGAGGGCAAGGTCCGCGAGATCGCCGCCTCCAACATCTCCCCCGCCCGCCTGCGGGCCTCCCTCGACTTCAGCGACTCCGCGGGGACCGCGCGCTACGTCGCGCTCCAGCCGCACTACAACCTCGTCTCGCGCGACACCTACGAGGGCGAGCTGGAAGAGCTGGCCCGGCGCGAATCCCTGGCCGTCCTGCCGTACTTCGCGCTGGCGGCCGGCTTCCTCACCGGAAAGTACCGCCCCGGCCAGCAGGTGCCGGAGGGCGCCCGCGCGGGCAGGGCCGCGCAGCACCTCGCCACGGACCGGGGCCAGCGCGTCCTGGCGGCCCTCTCCACCGTCGCCTCGGCCCACCAGGTGCCCGAGGCGACCGTCGCCCTGGCCTGGCTCGCCTCCCGCCCCACGGTCACGGCCCCGATCGCCAGCGCCCGCACCACCGAACAGCTGCCGACCCTGATGGCGATGAGCGACCTACGCCTGACGGACGACGAACTCCGCCTGCTGACAGACGCGTCGGCGTAAGCGGTCCGGCGAGGCCCCTCTTCCCCGGGCCGGGGCCCTTCCCAGGCCCCAGGCCCGGGGAAGGCCCCTGGCCCAGGGGGAGGCTCCCCGGCCCAGGGGAGGGCGGCGGCCCAGGGAAGGCCCCCGGCTCAGGGAAGAGAGGCGACCCCAGGGAAGGCCCCGGCTCAGGGAAGGGCGGCGGCCTCATGGAGAAGCAGGGCCGAAGAGGGCCAGAGGCACGGCCGGTCCGGTGCCGGAGGCACGAGATCGGTCCGGCGCCGGAGGCACGAGGCCGGTCGAGGCGCCTCTCACCCCTGCGGCAACTGCCCGTACACATGGTCGACGCTGAGCCGCACGACCAGCCGCCGGTCGGCCACCATCGAGGCGCGGTACTCGTCCCAGTCCGGGTGCTCGCCCCGAATGGCGCGGTAGACCTCGATCAGCTCCTCGACCGTGGCGTCGTGCGGATCCTCAGCGACGGGCGTCAGCTCCGCGACCCCGTCCACCACGGTCCACGTCCACCCGTCCGCGCTCGTCACATGAAAGCTCGCCCGAGGATCCCGAGCCAGATTGCGCGCCTTGGCCCGCCCGTCGGTGATGGAGACCCGCAACACCCGACTGCCGGGATCCCAGGCGTAGTTCACATTGGAGAGCTGAGCCCTCCCACCCCGCCGCAACGTCACCAGCACCCCCCGATCATGCTCCCCGACCACCCGCAGCAACGCTTCCTGAGCAGCCGCCCCCACCTGACCTCCACCCATAACGGACCCTCCAGCTCGCAACGACGGCCCGGGACGAAGCCTCACCCCAAGCCCCTGAGCCCCCAATAGTCCCGGACATCCCGCCCTGAGGGCAGACTCGCGGGACCTGACGTCACCCCGCGGTTGAGGGGAATGTGGCAGTCAGCCACCGCAAGACGAGGGCTGGGGTGGAAAAGCCCCGGCTCCGCAACAGGTCTGCGATGTCTTTGCCGCACATCATGATGACCGGATGCTCGTCCTCTCTGACCTCTTTGTATGCTTGTGTATTGAAGTGTGAGGTGGTGACAAAGACACCGAATTGGCGATGCCGCAGACGTGAGATGAGACGCGCTGTATCGCGTACCCCTACAGACGTGTTGTGTCCGTAGCACTTGGCCTCAAGAGCGAAGTGAACGGCGACTGGATCAGCGTGAGGGCCAAGCATGTAGAGGCCGGTGGCATCCCGTCCCCCGTCCCGGCTCGGACGAGTGACCTCGCAGTCCCCCGTATTGGGAGCCTGCATCTTCCACAGTTCGACAGCACAGGCCTCAAACCCATGCGGATCACCATTGAAGTAGTCAGTGATAGCGGAAATGAGATCTTTTCCCGCCGAATCCGGGGTCTGCTCGGCACGGGTGCGGGTGTGCAGGGTCGTCGGCGCTGTCAGCCGATTGTAGGTGCGGCCCTGCACCCAGGAGAGCCAGCTCTCTGGTACCGACGGTCCGGTACTGCTCTCGCCGAGAATCTCATCGATCCATGCGCGGTGAATCACAGGTTCGTTGAGCACAGTGAAACGTGCACGGTAGTTTTGGAAACGGCTGCTGCCTGAGCTGCGCCAGATGGCTGCCAACTCGTCATCTGCAGGCAGGGACTCGGCTCCTGGGGCGAGGAGCCCGCGGAAGATGACGTCCCTGCCCGACGTTCCTCTCTCGAAGAGGAAGAACGGCGGAATGCTGGCCCGGTCATCCGCGGATCCATGGGCGAGTTCGAAGACGTCCCGGAGCAGGATGTTCCCGCCCCGCTGTGATCTGTGAAGCCCCTGTCCAGGCTGCTTGTTGTCCCCGTAATACGTGAACAGTCCGGTCTGTATGTCGAGAACGTCCGGCCAGTCTGGGTCAGCACCTGTCGTGTAGAGGGCGACGAGCTTGACCGACTGCTTCCGCGGAGAACCCTTGAAGCGGAACCCGCCTTGGTTCCCCACTGGCAGCAGCTTGCAGATTGCGTCGTCCGCGGTGTTCCCGGCACTCCCACCCTTGTACACCGTATCGACGATCAGATCTGAACTAGAAAGACCGGAGAACGGTACGATGTGGCCACTTCGCTGCGACATGTGAGCACTCTAGAGGTGATTACTTAGGGTGCTGTAATTGTCCAGTACCGGTACGCTCCGTGATTGAAGGGTGGGACCCGGGCGCATGAGGGGCCTGAGTCAAGCCATATTGTGTGAGTGTCCCGGGCGCTCATGGGGCGGTGGAGGCGCGCCGGTGGGATGAGGAAGACTGAGGCAAGTGCGTTGTCAGTGGGGTCTGACACGCTGTGGGGCAGAGGTTCAGCAGTGTCCGCCAGGGCGCAGCGAGAAGGAGGGCGGATGGGCCGGGTTGAGCAACGGGGGTTCACCTCAGTTGAGATCTGTGCCGGAGCGGGTGGACAGGCCCTTGGTCTGCATAACGCGGGCTTTCGGCACCATGCCCTAGTAGAGCTGGACGATCACGCTGTCGCCACTCTTCAGAAGAACGTCGGCAGCCACCACGAATGGAAAGGCTGCTCGATCATCAAGGAAGACTTGAACAAGTTTGATCCTTGTGTTCTTGGGCTGGATGAGGGCTCTCTGGATCTTCTTGCTGGCGGAGTCCCTTGTCCGCCATTCTCGTCTGCGGGAAAACAGCTCGGAGAGAATGATGACCGAGATCTGTTTCCCGAAATGCTAAGGCTTGTAAAAAAGCTTCAGCCGAAAGCCGTAATGATCGAGAACGTGCGCGGCCTGCTTCAGCCTGAGCATAAATTTCTTGACTACCGGACGAGGTTTATCAAAGACCTGGAGAGGGCGGGCTACGATTTTTGCGGCTGGGAGGTGATCGAGGCGTGCCATTATGGTGTTCCGCAGCTGCGTCCCCGTGCCATCCTCGTCGCGATGAAGCCGGAATTTTCGGGCTATTTCACCTGGCCAGAACCCCGCAAAGATGACCTCGTTACTGTCGGCACGGCCCTGGCTGCGTCCATGCGTGCACGCTTCGGGCAGACCCCCCAGGGGAAGGCTGCTTTCAAACGTTGGTACGAGCTGGCTGAAAATGACATTGCTCCCACGTTGGTTGGCGGCTCTAAGAAGCACGGGGGGGCGGATCTCGGGCCGACACGCGCAAAACGCGCCTGGCTCAAGCTCGGGGTTGACGCTATGGGCGTGGCGAACGAGCCAGAGGAAATGAAAGATCCTGATCGCGATCTCTACGCCGTCGGAGCCGAGGGGGAGCCGCTCGGGCCTAAGCTAACTGTCACTCAGGCCGCAATTATTCAGGGCTTCCCCGCCCACTGGGAGTTCGCCGGCCGGAAGACGGCAGCCTACCGGCAGGTTGGGAACGCCTTTCCCCCTCCGGTGGCCCAAGCGGTGGGAGAGCGGATCGCCGACGCCCTCAAGGCTGGACTCGAAGTTCTGCCCAAGGGAACTCGCTCAGCAGGGGAAGAAGAGGAAGACTCCCTTTTCCCTCTCCCCGCCGTGTCACTTCCCGCTACGCGCTCGGAGTTCACTGACAGTGTCAGCAATCTTCAGGGCGCAAGCACCAGGTGATTCGTGTTCCCAGAAGCGGAGAACTGTCCACCCCGCTTCCAGCAGTTGACGGTCCGTGTCCCGGTCACGTGACACGTTGCGAGTCACTTTGTCTGACCAGTAACCCGAGTTTGTCTTGGGGGGTACGTAGTGCTCAGGGCACCCGTGCCAGTAACAGCCGTCCACGAACACAGCCACTTGAGTCGGCCGGAACACAAGGTCGGCTGTTCTCCGGAGCTTGGGCAAAGGCCGTGCAGCGACGCGGTATCGGAGGCCCTGGGCATGCACCAGGCTCCGGATGAGCCGCTCTGGTTTAGTGTCCCGGCTCTTGATCGCCTGCATGTTTTTGCGGCGCGACGCGGAAGATGCCCAGGACCCTTCGGGCAGAGGCTGGGCGGAAGAGCTGCTGGTAGGGACTGCTCGGTGGCTCATCAGTCAGCGGAGGCCCTTCGGGGTTCAGGGAGCCTTGGGGCCGTCTCGGCGTGGTCGTGCTCGTCCGCGATAACCCAATCCACGCCGCCAATGCGGATGGTGGGTTTGTTTCCGTGTTCTTGCCGCCTACTTGCCAGCCGCGCGCTGACGAATTCGCCCTCCTGTGGGATCGGGATCTGCAACTGGCGGGCTATATTCTGGTGTACTGAGTAGTCGCCGAGAATTACTATTCCTTCGTCCCGGAGGGAAGTCCGGGCGCCACCGTTGTAGCGTACCCGTTTCATGTAGTCCTTTTGCTGTGCCAGTGTGCGCACCACTGTACGGGTAATCGGACGCTGCTGAACTCGACGGAATAGCTCCCGGACGCGGGCTGCACCAGACTGCCTAAGAGAGTGGGCGCCTGCGTGCAGGATCTGCTGCCGTGTTTCAGGGGAAATATGAAGCAGAAGGTTTTCTTTTAGTGGAGCGTTCTCCCAGAGCCAGTAAACACTGCGGTGCAACTGCTTGGTGAGCTGGAATTTGCCGTCTCGGTTTCCCTTCTTTGTCTTGGTCCCGGAAGTGGTGAGTTTTTCTCGGTTGGCGCGGAATAGCCCAGCGCTCCATCTGCTTGCGTAGTCATCTGCCCAGACGACTAGACAGATTTCATCAAGCGCCTCGGGAGGGATCATCCACCCATAGGGCTTCTGCGAATATTTGCAGTCAACCTCGTATCC
The DNA here is from genome assembly GCF_035917675.1 of Streptomyces sp. NBC_01775. NCBI lineage: Bacteria > Bacillati > Actinomycetota > Actinomycetes > Kitasatosporales > Streptomycetaceae > Streptomyces > Streptomyces sp. NBC_01775. The sequence goes on from NZ_CP109104.1 coordinate 4,950,645, forward strand.
GGCAATGCGGTAGTCGAGATCCTGTCCGTCCTCAAACTGAAATTCTCGCTGCAAGTTGATCTCAACTAGCGTTCCTGCGTGGGTCTTCTCCGTCTTGTGGAGATCATTCCAGTCGTATCGTCCCGTGTTCTCGCCGTCGAGGAGCTGGTCGATGGTCTCCCGAAGGATTCGGGCGAACTGGTCTCCTTGAGGGTCCAGCGCGCTGAGGTGATCGCGTACTGCCATGAGCTCGGGGTCATCCGCGACCGATGCTGCCATGTTGGACAGTGCTGTCCAGTCCATCGGCAGGGGGTCCGGGAGAGTCTCATCTCCGGTCATGCCTGTTCCCATCTGGAGTCCGGTGCCGAGCGTGCCCTCATCCACAGGGCGCCGAACACCCGGCAGTGCAATGATGCTAGCCACTCGCGTGCCGGGGCTGCACTGTCGTCCAACATCCATGTGCTGGCCGTTCGTTGAGGAGTGTGTGCACACGGTGACGAGTGCACAAGATGTACTGGACCGCTTCTGTTCGTCTGACGGAACGTGCCGCCTGTACGACCAGTGGCGTACCAGCAGTCATGGGGCACCGTGCAGAGACTGTGTATGAACTCACAGTGGAAGAGGTCCAGTCCGTGTGCCGGAAAAACGAGCATGCTCTGGACGAGGTCAGTCGCCCGGACGGGGAGTCGATACGGCAGATAGCCGACTGGCACCCGGACTTTGCCTTTACCTGAATGTTTCACATCTGTATGGAAAGCGCGGGGCGGCTGCCGGCTTACCAGCAATTCCGGGATTGTATCGAGGTCGGAGAGCTGGGGAAATCAATGCTCGTCCTGCCGGTGCGAAGGATAGTTGACGAGGTGACCGAGACCGGAACTGAAAGGAATATTGCTAGAGCTGCAATGCGCTGGAGGGGCGGGAATTCGTATTACGGCTTCCTGCGGGAGGTATTTTCTATTGTCATGCTCAGAAGTCAAGGGGTCGATGTGCGCGCGCACCCTCGCGCAGACTCTCTGTTCCGCGCGGACGCCTGGGTGGGACGAAGTGCCCTTAGCTTGTGTATCGGCAACAGAAAGTACCTCATGGGAGAAGATGCCGGGCACCAGGGCTCCCCTGAACGGTTGCTGGCAGACGTTTATCCTCCAATACACTTTGAGGAGATTGAACTGCCTGCAGCAACTAGATTCGGGCAGAGTCCACCTGCCCTCCAGCGTTGAGCTTTCCCACATGGCACAGCGTCTTGGGGCATAGCCTTGTCTCTGCGGCCCGAAGTCCTGGATTTAGCAGTTTCCCTGGCTAGGCTCCTATAGCCGGACCATTGGCCGGACTGCCTCAGCGCCCCGGATACCCCGCCCACTGCGGAGGCACAAACGGTCGGCTGAGGGTCAGGGCTGCGCTGGTGGTGGGTGGGGCGGCCAAGGGGCGGGAGGTGCGGAGGCGTTGGAGCAGGTCGTGCTCGCGGGCGGCGAAGTCGGGGGCCGTGGCGCCGTTGTCGGCGCGGGAGCGCAGGAGGGCGAGGGCTGTGGCGTCGTGCTGGTAGGCGGCCAGGGTGCGGGCCGCCTCCGGGCCGTGGCTGCGGCGGGCCATCGCGCGGGCCATCGACCTGGCCCGCATCGAGGAGAGTGACCACGGTTCCGGTTCGCTGAACCAGCCCGCTGCCGCGTAGGCCGGCAGCGTCGTGCGGACGACCTTCAGCTCGTGCTGGCGCGACCAGATCGCCAGCCAGGTGAGCGCGGCGAAGACGGGGATCATGAACAGGGCGTAGACGGCGATGAAGGTGAGGTTCTTAAAGGACGCCGAGCCGTTCCATATCGCGTGCAGCAAGATCGCCGTGAACAGCCCGAGGAACGGCACCACCCAGCGCAGCACGCGCCGGCGTCTCGGCATGGCCGCGACCATGCCGAACGCGATGCCCGAGAACGCGGTGAAGAGCGGGTGCGCGAACGGCGCGAGGATGATCCGGATGAAGAACGTCGCCGCTGTCGCCGACCCCGACAGGCTGTCGGGGTCGAGCAGCGAGTCCTCGCCGTACGCGGTGCCCAGATACAGGATGTTCTCGGTGAAGGCGAAACCGGTGGCCGTGATTCCGGCCGCCGCTATCCCGGAGACGACGCTGTCGAAGTGCCGTCTCCGGAAGAGGAAGAGCAGCAGGATCGCCACGGCCTTGGTCGACTCCTCGACGACCGGCGCGATGACGGTGGCCCCCAGGGTGTCGGCCTGCTTGGGCGAGTCCACCACGACGGAACTCGCCAGCCAGTCGGTCGCGAACCCGTTCGCCAGGATCGCCACGAGCGTCGCCGCGCACGCCCCCCACGCGAACGCGAACAGATGGGTGCGCCACGGCGCAGGCAGCGTCGCGCTGAGCCAGCGGAACGCGGTCAGCAGCAGCGGTACGGGGAAGAGCGCGAGTCCGAAGCCGACCAGGAGGCCCCGCGTACCGGTCTGCTCGCGCACGAGCGCCAGGATCATCAGCCCGCACAGCGCGAGCAGCACGATGAGCGCGGCGCCGCGCAACGTGCGCTGGTTGCGCTGCCACCAGGAGGGGGCAGGGTGCGCGGGGCCCGTGCCGTACGGCCACGTGCCGGGAGCTGCCGGGGCGCTCGGGGTGCCTGGGGTACCCGGGGCGTTGGGGGTGCCTGGTCCGCCGTGGACGCCCTGGCCGCTGTGCGCGGGGTGCGCGGCCATCTCCGGGAAGTACGGGGCGCGGGGTGGCGGAGCGTTCACCGGAGCGGGCGCAGGTGCCCGGCCCGACGGAGCGGGCGGGGGCGTGTACGGAGGGGCGGGCGCCGGGTCGTACGCGCTCTGCCCGGATGCCCCTGGTATCCCCGATGCTCGTTGTGTCCCTGATGCATGTGATGCCTGTGATGTGTCTGACGTCCTTGACATCCCTGACATCCCTGACGTCCCTGGGGCTGGGGGTGTGTTCGCGACGGCACCTCCTGGTGCACCCGCGCCGAAGCCCGCGGTCGCGCCTGCGCTCAAGCCCGTGCCCGTGCCCGGCCCCGCTCCCACACTCGGCGTACGCAGTCCGCCACTGGGCGCGGGGCCGCTCGCCGGCGGGGACGGCAGCCCGTCCGTCATCGGGTTCGGCGGCGCGCTGGGAGCGCCGGTTGCCTCGTCATGCACCCATCGACAGTAACCAGTGCGGGTGACATGTGCTGGCGTCCGGCCCCAACCTCGGCCACCGGGCATCAGCCCTCGGCGGCGCCGGACTCGGCAGCCCCGGATTCAGCGGTGCCGGGCTGTCAGCGCCGCCGGAACAGCAGGTCCCGTACCGCGTGCCCCTTGTCGAGGCCCTGGCCCTCGAAACGGGTCAGCGGTCGGGACGCGGGGCGCGGCGCGTAGCCGCCGTCCGGCTGGGTGTTCTCGTAGTCGGGGTGCGCGGTGAGGACTTCGAGCATCTGCTCGGCGTAGTCCTCCCAGTCCGTCGCGCAGTGCACGAGCGCGCCCGGGCGCAGCGGGCCGGCCGCCAGGTCCAGGAACTCGGGCTGGAGCAGCCGCCGCTTGTGATGCCGGGCCTTGGGCCAAGGGTCGGGGAAGTAGACGCGCAGCCCCGCGAGGGAGTCGGGGGCGAGCATCTCGCGCAGCAGGATGATGGCGTCGCCGTTGCCCACCCGTACGTTGGTGAGGCCCTGCTCGTCGGCGAGGCGCAGCAGGTTGCCCTGCCCGGGGGTGTGGACGTCGACCGCGAGTACGCCGGTGGACGGGTCGGCCGCCGCCATCCGTGCCGTTGCCTCGCCCATCCCGAAGCCGATCTCCAGAACGATCGGCAGGTCCGGGTCCTCGAACAGCTTGCCCAGATCCAGCCGCCGCAGCCCGTCGATGTCGAAGCCCCAACGGGGCCACAGCCGTTGCAGGGCGGCGCGCTGCCCCGCCGTCACACGGCTGCGACGGGGTTGAAAGCTGCGGATACGGCGCTCGTGGTGCGACCCCGCCGGATCGGGCGAGGGCCCGGCCCCCGACGCGAACATACGCCCGCCACCCGCTCCGGACCCGCCGCCCGCTCCGGACCCGGACCCGGACACAGAGGCGGACCCGGACACAGAGCCGGACCCGGACACAGAGCCGGACCCGGACCCGGACCCGGACCCGTCACGGCCATCGGCACCTGTGGAGCCGCCGTCATCCGCGTCGCCGTCAGCGGGCGCGCTCGCACACTCGTCGTCGGCGGCCCCGGCGGAGCCGTCCTGCTCAGGGAAGTTCTCGGACACAATGTGTCGATTTTACGGCGTCCAGCAACCTTCCCCGCCCCACCCCCACCGGGCTGCCCACCCCCACCGGGCTGCCCACCCCAGCCGGGCTTGCCACCCCAGCCGGGCTTGCCACCGCCCCAACCGGGGTCGGCCGGCCCCCGACCGGGGTCGGCCGGCCCCCGACCGGGGTCGGCCGGGCCCCGACCGGGGTCGGCCGGGCCCCCGACGGGGCGTTCAGCCCGTCCCCAGTACGCCCAGTGCCCGTCGCGCGATCTCTCTTCCGATCGGGAGGGAGGCGGTCGCCGCGGGGGAGGGGGCGTTGAGGACGTGGACCGTGTGGGGGCCCTCGGCGAAGAGGAAATCGTCCACGAGCGTGCCGTCCCGCAGCACCGCCTGGGCCCGTACTCCGGCGGGCGCCGGGCGCAGGTCCGCCGCGGTCACCTCCGGCAGCAGGCGTCGTACGGCGGCGGTGAAGGCCGCGCGGGACAGGGAGCGGCGCAGCTCGCCCGCGCCGTAGCGCCAGTGTCTTCGGGCTATCCGCCAGGTGCCGGGGTGGGCGAGCAGCCCGCCCAGCTCGGCGGGGCGTACGACCGGCCAGGCGTAGCCCTCGCGCGCCAGTGCCGGGACGGCGTTCGGCCCCAGGTGCACGCCGCCGTGCACGCCGCGCGTGAGGTGGACGCCCAGGAAGGGGAAGGCGGGGTCGGGGACGGGATAGACCAGGCCGCGCACCAGGTGCTCCCGCTCGGGTACCAGCTCGGCGTACTCCCCGCGGAAGGGGAAGATGCGGGCCTGCGGGGCGTCCCCGGCGAGGCGGGCGAGGCTGTCGCAGTGCAGGCCCGCGCAGTTGACCATGGCCCGCGCCCGCAGGACCGTGCCGTCCGCCGTACGGACGGCCACACCCCGGCCGGCCCGTCGGTCGACGGCGACGACCTCGCCGGGCGCTCCGTACCGCACCTGCGTGCCCGCGTCCTGCGCGAGCCGCGCCAGGGTGCGGGCGACGGCCGTGAAGTCGCACACGCCCGTCGTCCCGACATGGATGGCCGCCAGGCCCCGCACGTGGGGCTCGTGCTCCGCTATCTGTGTGGGCCCCAGCTCGCGTACGGGCAGACCGTGCTGTCTGCCGCGCTGGATGAGGGCGTGCAGCCGGGGCAGCTCCGCGCGCTCGGTGGCGACGATCAGCTTGCCGGTGACGTCGTGCGGAACGCTGTGCTCCGCACAGAACTTGATCATTTCGGCCGACCCCTGGAGCGCGAACCGCGCCTTGAGGGAGCCGGGCGGGTAGTAGATCCCGCTGTGGATCACACCGCTGTTGCGCCCCGTCTGGTGGCGGGCGGGGCCGGGCTCCTTCTCCAGGACGGTGACACGGGTGCCGGGCGCGGCGCGGGTGAGGGCGTAGGCGGTGGACAGACCGACGATGCCGGCGCCGACCACCAGCACATCGCAGTCCACCCCCCGCGCCACCCTCCCGGGCGACACAGTGCCGGAGCCGGGGCCGGGGCCGGACCCCGCACCGGAGCCAGGGCCGAACCCGGAGCCGGAGCCCGCACCGGAGCCAGCTCCCGCACCGGAGCGGGAGCCGGACCCCGCACCGGAGCCAGCCCCCGCACCGGAGCGGGAGCCGGACCCCGCGCCAGAGCCTGAGTCGTCAAAGGCGGCTGAGCCGTGGGACGTCGTGGACACATGACCCATCATGACCCGCGCCTCTGACACTGCGCTGCCGGGCCACCACACCGTGCTGCGGCACCGTCCCGCCAAGGCGGAGGGCCACCACGTCGTGCTGCGGCGCCGTCACGCGAATCCGCGGCGCCGTCACACCAAGCCGCGGGGCCGCCACACCAAGCCCCAGCGCCGTCCCGCCAATCCGCAGCGCCGTCATGCCGAGCCGTGGTGCCCGTCACGCCGATGATCAAGAAAGTCCCCCCGGGTCGTGCCGGCTCACGCCGGGGCGACCAGCAGGGGTCGTGCCCGCTCGCGCAGCTCCGCGACCCGCGGCTCGTCCCCGTACGGCTCCAGGCGGTTCAGCAGATCGCGGACGTACTCCGTCGTACGCGCGGAGGAGATGCGGCCCGCGACCTCCACGGCGCGGGTGCCCGCGGCGCAGGCGGCGTCCAGGTTTCCCGACTCCAGTTCGGCCACGGCGGAGACGACGAGTCGCAGCCCGTGCGAGCGCACGAACTCCTCCTTCGGCTGCGAGAGCGCCTTCTCCGTGAACCTGCGCACCTGACGCGGCGCCTTCAGGTCGCGGTAGCACTCCGCGGCGTCGGCCGCGAGCCGGTCGTAGGAGAAGAAGTCCAGCCAGGAGGGGTCGGGGTCGCCCTCGCGCGCGCGCTCCAGCCAGCCCTCGGCCGCCGACAACGCACCGGCGCACGCCTGGGCGTCGTTCGCCTTCGCGTGCGCCCGCGCTTCCACAAGCTGGAAGAAGCTCATCGTCCGGGCCGTCGCCAGTCCCCTGTTGCGCTCCAGCGCGGCCTGGGAGAGGTCCACGCCCTCCTCGGCGAAGCCCCGGTAGGTCGCCTGGAGCGACATGGAGGCGAGGACGTAGCCGCCCAGCGGGACGTCGGCGGCGGCGCGGGCCAGGCGCAGCGCCTGGATGTAGTAGCGCTGGGCCGCTTCCTGCTGGCCGGTGTCGAAGGCCATCCACCCGGCGAGCCGTGTCAGTTCGGCCGTCGCGCCGAACAGCGAGCGGCCCACCTCGTCGGTGTAGGCACCCAGCAGCAGGGGTGCCGCGTCCACGCGCAGGCACTCGGGCACCATCGAGGAACGCCAGTCCCCGCCGCCGTACTTCGAATCCCAGCGGCGGGCCTCATCGGCGGCCTCGCGCAGCTTGGAGACGTCGGTGTGGCCGACGCGCAGCGGCACCCCGGCGTCCTCCTCCTCACGCGCGCGGCCCTCGGCGACGGCGAGCGACGAGCCCTCACCGGCGGCCGGCGCTCCCCGTGCGAGCCCCGCCTCCTCGGCGTGCTCGACATGGCGGGCGACCGAGCTGTCGGCCGGGGTTATGAGCCAGCGGGAGGCGGGCGTGGCATATGCGCTCACGGAGAACGAGCCCGCCAGGGACTGCCATATGCTGCCGCCGCCCCGCCGCCCGGCCAGATCCAGCCGGTAGAGGTCGGTGGCGGACTTGACGGCCGCGCCCACGTCGCGAGGGAAGGCGAGCCCGACCTCGGGGGTCGGGTCGGCGTCCGCGAGCCCGATCTCGTGCAGCGGGACGGGACGGCCGAGCTTGCTGCCGATGGCGGCGGCGATCAGGTGGGGCGCCGCACCCTGCGGCACCATCCCCTTCGACACCCACCGGGCCACCGACGTCTTGTCGTACCGGAGAGTGAGGCCGCGTTGTGCCCCCAGGTCGTTGACCCGTCGGGCAAGTCCGGCGTTGCTGATTCCCGCTAGGGCGAGGACGGTGCCGAGCTTCTCATTCGGCCCGCGTGACTCCCTGGACATGCGCACCCCTGACACACCGACGACCGCCCCGCGGGGTGCGGGGCCCCCTCCCGTCACTGCGCACTGCGCCGCACGGAAAGCACTGCGAACACAGCGTAGTTCGCCGAATCCCTACCGTTAAGGGGCGTTCTCCCGGATGGCGAGATCTATGTCCGTACTCCTGTACGTGCGCGGGTCACGTGCCAACCGCGCGCCGACCGGTGCGCAGCGGTCGGAATCGTGTGCGAAATCCGGTGGCTCACGTGCTCCGGGTGTGTGGCCGTGCGCCCATTCATGCGCCTGTCCAGCGGGAACGGGGAGCGGTTCCATAAGAGTTGCGTGGGTCGGCCCGCTGCTCAGGATCAGTGGGCTGGGGGACACCGCCGCCTCATTCCCCGCAGGCGGCGGTTCGGCCCGGGAGGCGGTAATCCGCCTCCCGGGCCGACAACTGTCTTGCCGGGTCCAGGGCTTGCGCGGAGGCCTCTCCGTATCCCCGCCGCCCGTAAGGATCTTGTGACCCGCCCCCTCGCCGACGCCGTCGAGGCCGCTTCCGCCCGCGCTCCCGGACGGTGAATCCCTAGGCCGCCGCCGTGCGCGGACGGTGCGCCTGCCCCGCTTCCGCTCCCGTGGCCACTGCCGTTCCGTGAGCCTGGTGTGTGCCGCTCCTGTGAGCTTCCGAGGACCCCGCGCACGCTCCGAGCCCCGCCCGCACGCCACCCGTTCGGCTCTTGCGCCGGAACCCGTCAACGGCCCTTCGCCGATGCTCGACTCTTTTCCATATTTGGCTGAATGACATCGGTCGGGTGTGCGGTGCCGGACGCTGACGCCACCGGTATATGCGCCCCGAAGTCGCCGTCGAACTCCGGCGCCCCGGGGCGCGTTGCCGGCGCTTGAGGAAGTGAGACGGTCAGCGCATTTTGGTGAGCTATGCGCCCCTTACACGCCTCTCGCGCGCCACTCTCATGGCAACATAGCCGCAGCGGCACCGGGTCGAGGCGGCGCACTCACGTCGCCGGGCCCGCCCGGTGGCGGACACGGCGGCGGAGTGAAGGCAGGCGGCGATGCGTTGGTTGGTGGGGTGGAGCGGCGCCGCGGCAGGGTCCAACGGCCGGGGCCGCGCCCCCCGCCCCGGCGCCAACGGCGCCCGCACGGCGCCCGACGGCTACGGCCCGGCCGGCACCTCCGTCCCCAACGGCTATGACGGGTACGGGGGGTACGGAGGCCGCGGCGAGGAAGCCGGGGGCTACGGAACCCATGGGGGGAGTGCCCGCGGCGGTTACGGAACGCGCGGCTCCCACGGCGACCCGGGGCGTACCGGGGCCGGAGCAGCCGGCCCCGGAGGTCACGACAGCCACAGCCACTACACCAGCCCCGGCGGACCCGGTGACCCCACCCGCCCCCACCCCGGCGGGCCCTACGCCGATCCGTACGACTCCTACGGCCCGTACGGCCACGCCGCGCACACCGCCCACGTACCCGACGGCTCCTCCGGTTCCTCCGCTGGCGGATCGCTCCAGCCGGTGGGCGCCCAGGTGTTGTGGAGCGACCCGGACCCGCTCTGGGCGGTGGGGGACTGGCGGCCGGACGAGATCCGCGTCATCGAGGCCGAATCCGGCTACCGGCTCGCCGTGTTCGGCTGCTGCGGCGCCACCGACGAGGAACTGCGCGTCGGCCTCGTCGCCGCACGAGGAGGAGCGTTTCGCCACCTGACGGCCTGGCCCGGCAGCTACACCGCCGTCGCCTGCATCGGCCGCCGCATCACCATCGCCGCCGACCTGGCCGGCGCCCGGCCCGTCTTCCACGCGCGCTGGGCCGGCGGCACCGCCTACGCGACGGCGGCCCTGCCGCTCGCCGACCTCATCGAGGCGCAGCTGGACGTGGGCCACCTCGCCGCGCTGCTCGCCTGCCCCGACTCCCCCGAAGCGCTCGGCGACGGCACGCCCTACCTCGGCGTCCGCCGGGTGCCCCCGGGCCACGCGCTGATCGTCCGGGACGGCGGCAGCCGGGAGATCGCCGGCTACGAGTCGTCCGCCTCGCTCGTCGTCGGCGCCCCGCCCGTCGACCCGGACGCCGCCGTCGCCGGGGTGCGTGACGCGCTCGTGGAGGCGGTGCGCGCCCGGATGACCGCCCCCCGGCACGCGGCCGAACACGACTTCGACGTACGCGATCCGGGACCCGTCCCCGGCATGGGCCCCGCCGACCGCCGGGCCGCGCGCGGCGGACCCGCGCCGGGTATCGGCGCCGACCTGTCCGGAGGGCCCGCCTCCGGAACGCTCGCGCTGCTCGCGGCCGGACTGCCCGGCATGCCGGGCACCGTCTTCGGCACCGGAGCGGCCGGTGCGGGCGAGCGCCTGATGGCCGTCACCTACAACGACCTGACTTTGAGCGGGGGTTCCTCGACGGGCGACCCGGCCGGCTCCAAGGATCCGGCCGGCTCCAGGGACCCGGCCGGGTCCAAGGACGCCGAGCTGGAACGGGCCCGCGCCATCGCCGAGAACCCGCGCCTGCGCCACGTCGTCGTCACCGGCGACGAGGAGACCCTGCCCTACGCCGACCTGGCCAGCAGCCCCCTCACCGACGAGCCGGGGCCCTCACTCGTGACGGCCGAGCGGCACCGGCACCGGCTCGCCGCGGGCAGCTCCGACCATTTCGTCGGACTCGGCGCCCGCGAGGTCCTGGACGCGCACCCCGCCCGCCTGGCCGACCTGCTGCTGGACCGGCGCAGACGCCACCTCGTGCGCCCTGTCGCCGCGCTGGTCCGCTCCGAGGGCCAGGCCGCCGGGCGCTCGCTGCTGGTGCCGGTCACCATCTACCGCGCCGCGCGCAGGCTGGCCCGTACGTCCTACCGCGACGGCGTCGAGGAGACGGCCGCACAGCTGCGCGACGGGACGGTGGCCGCCTCGGCGTTCGCCGCGTACCGCGAGGGAGGGGAGAGCGCCGTCGACGCCTCGGTCGCCGCGCTCACCTGGTGCAGACCGGGCCCCGCGGCGCGCTGGCTCACCGGCGAGGCCCTCGCCGAAGTGTCGCTGCGCCTCGACGCCGCGGCACAGGCCCGCCCCTCCGTCGAACGGCCGGGCGAACGGCGGGCCCGCGCGGCCCTCGCCCGGCGTGCCGCCGACCACCGCGTCTTCGAACAGGCCGTCGAGATCCGCAACCAGCGGCTGCACGCGCCCTTCCTCGACAACCAGGTCGTCAGAGCCTCCCGGGCGCTGCCCGAAGCCCTGCGCGTACGACCCGGAGCGCGCGCCTCCGTCCTGCGCGCCGCCCTCGCGGGCGCCGGTGTCCACGAGCTGCCCGCAGGGTGGGGCGCGCCCTCCCGCACGGCGCACGAGGCATCGCTGCGCGCCGGAATACGGCTCGCGGCCGACCAGTTGATGCAGCTCTTCCAGGCGCCCCTGCTCGCCGACGCGGGACTGGTGGAGGCCCGCGTCGTCCGCCAGGCCATCCAGCGGATCGCCAAGGGTGAGCCGCTGCCCCTGGACGGGCTCGCCGACCTGGTCTCCATGGAGCTGTGGCTCGGCCGGCTGCTGGCCCGGCGCGGCACGTGCTGGACGGGCTCCGCGGCACCCCGCCGGCGGGCAGCGGCAGCGGGCGTCACCCCGGCGCCGCGCTACGAGCGCACCCTCCCGCCCACCTCCGGCTGACCCGCCCCCACCCTTCCGGGCCTTTCCGCCTCCTCCCGTGGCCCGCCCCCTTCCCTTCCCTCCTCTCCCGCGGCACTTACCTCCCCCCGAGGCCTCCCCGAGGCCTCCCCGGCCCTTCCCGCGGGGCCGCGTCCGACGAAAACCCCCGGCTGCCGCAGGCCGGGACGGGGACAATGGGGAGGTGCGGTATCTGATCCTGGGGGCCAGCGAGGCTCACGACGAGGCGGGGCGGCCTCTCCCGCTGGGCGGGCAGCGGCTCCGGGCGCTGCTCGCCGCGCTCGCCCTGCGGGCGGGCAGCAGCGCGCCGGTCTCCCCCGAGACGCTGATCAGCGAGGTGTGGGCGGACACCGAGTCCGACACGATGCCCGACAACGCTCCCGCCGCGCTCCAGGCACTCGTCGGCCGTCTGCGCAAGGTCATCGGCAAGGACGCCATCCTCTCCTTCCCGGGCGGCTACCGGCTGCGCACGGGCCCGGAGGCCGACGAGGTCGATCTGCTGCGCTTCGAAGGGCTGGTCGCCCAGGGCGAGCGCGCCCTTGAGGACGGAGACCCCGGGACGGCCGCCGAAGTGCTGCGCGAGGCCCTCGCCCTGTGGCGCGGCCCCGCGCTCGCCGACCTGCCCGACCGCGCCTCCCCCGCGGCCCGCGCCGAGGCCCTGCGCCAGACGGCCCTCCACCGCCGCTTCACCGCCGACCTCGCCCTGGGCCGCGCGGCGCACATCCTGCCCGAGCTGCGGGAGCTGACGGCCGAGCGCCCGCTGGACGAACCGCTCCAGGCGCTCTTCATCCGAGCCCTGCGCGACAGCGGGCGCTCGGCCGAGGCCCTGACGGTGTACGAGTCCGTACGCAAGGACATAGCCAACCGCCTCGGCGCCGACCCCGGCCCGGAACTGCGCGCACTGCATGTCCAGTTGCTCGCCGCGAACATGGACGGGGCTGCCTTGTGGGGGCTGTCGGGGCCGTCGAACCGGCCCCATACGCGCCCTGGGGCCGGCGGTCCCCCGCGCGACGGTCCCCCGCGCGGCGGCTCCGCACGCGGCGGCTCCGCTCCTGGCGGCTACGCGAGCGAGCCCGTTCGCGACGGGACCGAGAACTCCCCCGTTCGTGACGGGACCGAGAACGCCCCCGTTCGTGGCGGCCCGACGCACGCCCCCGCCGAGGGGGCGGCGAACGGCCCGCCTCGGGACGGGCCCGTCGACGACCGTGCCCACGGCGGCTCCACGGACGATCTCCCACACGACGACTCCGTGAGCGGCCCCGCCCCCGGCAGCTCTGGGAACGGGCACGTTCCCGATGACGCCCTCAGCGGTCCTGCCCGCGAGGGCGTCGCGAATGCGAGCGGTCCTTCGCGAGGCGGCCCCGTGCCCAGCGGTCCCGGAGAAGGGTCACCCCGGCCCACCCGGCCGCCCGGCAACCTGCGGGCGCGCCTTACCAGCTTCGTCGGGCGGGAGTCCGACCTCGCCACCATCGGCGGGGATCTGTCCGGCTCGCGGCTGGTCACCCTCACGGGGCCCGGGGGTTCGGGCAAGACCCGGCTCGCCGAGCAGGTCGCGGCCATGGCGGGCGCGTCAGAGCTCACGCCGTACCCCGACGGCACCTGGATGGTGGAGCTGGCGCCGCTCGACCATCCCGCCGCTCTCCCCGGTGCCGTCCTCAGCGCGCTCGGGCGGCGCGAGACCGCGCTGTCGACGGCCGCGACCGAGGGCACCCGCTCCCACCCCGGCGACACCGACGCCACGGCCCTGCTCGTCGAGCACCTGGAACACCGTCGTCCGCTCCTGGTGCTGGACAACTGCGAGCACCTCATCGACGCCGCAGCGACCCTCGCCGAGACGCTCCTGGCCCACTGTCCCGGCCTCACCGTCGTGGCCACCAGCCGCGAGCCCCTGGGCGTGCCGGGGGAGACGGTCCGCCCGGTCGAGCCGCTGCCACCCGCCTCGGCACACCGGCTGTTCGCCGACCGCGGCGCCGTCGCGCGCTCCGGCTTCCGCACCGGCGAGGACCCCGAGGCGGTCGCCGAGATCTGCCGCAGGCTGGACGGCCTCCCGCTCGCGATCGAGCTGGCCGCCGCCCGGCTGCGCTCCCTGACCCCACGTCAGATCGCAGACCGGCTCGATGACCGCTTCCGGCTGCTGACCAGCGGAAGCCGCACCGTACTGCCCCGTCAGCAGACGTTGCGCGCCGTCGTCGACTGGTCCTGGGACCTGCTGGACGAGCGCGAACGCACGGTCGTACGGCGGCTGTCGGTCTTCGCGGGCGGCTGCACCCTCTCAGCGGCCGAACACGTCTGCGCCGACGGCTCATTGCCCCAGCGCACCCAGCCCGGAGGCGCCCAGCCCGGAGGAACCGCGTCCGGAGGGACCGCGTCCGGAGGCAGCACGTCCAGAGGTACCGCGTCCGGAGACGGAGACGGCGACACCGATTCCGTATCCGCCGACGACGTGCTCGACCTGCTCTCCACCCTCGTCGACAAGTCGATCCTCGTCCCGGATCCGCCGCCCGCCCTGTCCGGCACCGGTATGCGCTACCGCATGCTGGAGACCATCCACGACTACGCCCGCGAGCGCGCCGTCGAACACCCCGCGGACCGCGCGGCGGCGGAGGCCCGGCACACCGAGCAGATCCTCCGCTTCGTCACCGCCGCCGAGCCCCGCATCCGCTCCGCCGAGCAGCTCACCTGGCTGCCCCGCATCGAGGCCGACCTCGACAACGTCCGCGCGGCCCTCCACCGCTGTTTCCAGCGCCGGGACCGGGACACACTGGTGACCCTGGTCCATTCCGTGGGCTGGTTCTGGTGGCTGCGCAACTACCGCGACGAGGGTGCGCACTGGGTCGCGGCCGTCCTGAGCCTCCTGCCGGACGCCGCCGAGGAGCGCGAGGAGGAAGAAGAGACGCTCTTTCGCGAGTTCCAGTTCCTGGAGTACTTCCTGATGTCCGAGCACTACACCCAAGAGCTGCCGGCCGACCCGGAGCGCCAGGCCGTCGCCGCCGAACTGGTCGAGGCGTTCAAGAAGCCCGGACCGGTCACCGCCCGGTTCCCCGGCCTGCTCTGGCCGTTCATCGAATCTCTCCCGGAGGGCAGTAAGGGCGTCGCCGCGCTCATGGACGACTCCGTCGCCAACTGCCGCCGCTACAGCGCGCCGTGGGAGCTGGCCGTGGCGCTGCTCTTCCGCTCACATGTGCGCATCGGCACCCCTGGCGGCCTGCACCGCACGACGGAAGACCTGGTGGAGGTCACCGCGCTCGCCGAGAGCACGGGCGACCGCTGGCTGCTGAGCCAGGTGTGCGGACTGCGCGCCGAGATCGCCATCCAGGAGGGCCGCTACGACGACGCGCGCGCCGAGTGCGAGACCGCGCTGCGCTACGCCCAGCAGCTCGGCGCCCTCACCGAGATCCCCATCCTGCTCACCCGGATCGCCGACATCTGGTTCCGACGCGGCGATACGGCCCAGGCCGACAAGCTCGCCCGGCGCGCCATCGAGGACGCCGACCGACTCGGTGTCAGGGACGCGCAGACCCTGGGGATGTTCCTGCGCGCGGTCGCCGCCGCCGAGGACGGACGGATCGCTCAGGCGCGCGAAATGTATGTCAGGAGCCGCGCTTACGCATCCGTGGGCACCCCGCCCGCGATGTTCGAGATCATGATGCGGACGCTGGACGCCCGCATCACCGCGAGCGAGGGCGACGGCGGACCGCGCGAGGCCATCCGAAAGATCAGAACGGCGCTGCGCATCGGGCTGGAGGTCGAGGTCGCCGAAATCGTCCTCAACACCGGCCTGCTGACCGCCGGATACATCCTGCACCTCGACGGACGGCACGAACTGGCCGTACGGTGCGCCGACGCCGCGCGGGCGCTGCGCGGCGGACTGCCCGCGAGTGTGCCCGAACTACGGATCGACGGCACGATCCGCGCCTATGCCGCCGCCGGACTCCCCGGAGGAGCGCCCCCGGCGCGGGAGACGCCGCTCACGCCCGGCGAGGTGCTCGCACACCTGGAGGCGGTGTGCACGGAACTGGCGGACGACGAACGCTGAACGCTGAACGGGCGGACGAGGAAGGCTGGACCGGGGGACGCGGAACGCTGGACCTGGGGACGAGGGGCACTGGACCGGCCCCGATCGCGGGCCGCCCGCTGAGTTCCCGTTCCGGCGGTGCCCCGGCGGTGCCCCGACAGAGCCCCGCTCCGCTGAGGCCCAACCCCCTTGAGCCGGCGCTCCTGAGACAACGCCCTACCGGCACGCGATCTGCGAATGCGCCCAGTCGGCCAGCGCGATCCGGTCCACAGGAGTGCGCGGCTCGACCACCAGCCGGATCGACTTCATCCCTGCCAGCGGCACCCGCACCGGGACCGGCGCCTGGCCCCTGCGGACGTACCCGGACCGCCACAGCCGCGCCCCGTCGCCGTACACCGAGAAGCGCACTGCGCGTCTGCCGAGCGTCATGTCGTCCACACCGGCGAGCGCCGAGTAGCTGGTGCACGGCCTGTTGAGGTCGATCGTCACGGATGCGGGCGTGTGCACGCTGACGCCGTGGCTGTAGCGCTTGTCGCCGATGCCCATGCCCCAGCGCTGCCACAGCCAGTTGCTCGCCACGGTGCGCACGGTGGGTCCCTCGCGCTTGGCGCCCGGGCTGAGGAGGTCCCACTTCAGCTCGTTGAGCTTGTGCCGGGCGGGTGCGGGAGCCGGTGGTGCGGGCGGCGCGGGTGGGGGAGCCGACGGCTCGGGGCGTGGCTTGCCGGGCAGGTCGGAGGGCGGTCGGTGAGTGGGGGCCGGAGGCTTCGGCCGCGGCTTCGCGCCCGGGACCGGCTTGCTCTTATGGGCTGCCGGCTCGGCCTCGGGCGGTCGCTCGGGCGCGGGCGCCTCCCGCGTCCGCTCAGGCGGCGGTCCGGGCTTGTGCCTGGGCTTGTGCTTGGGGTCCGGCTTCGGCTTCGGCCTCTCGGGCGGCTGTTCGGCCGTGGGCGGCGCGGACGGCCTGGCCCGGGGCTTCTTGCCGGCCTCGGGGCCACCACCGGAGAGCGCGTACGCGAGGACGGCACCGGCCGCCACGGTCACGCCCACGCCGATGCCGATCTTCGCCGGCGCTCCCAGGCCCTCGCACGCCGCACCCCCGGCCGCCGCGCTCCCTGAACCGCCCACCCCTCCTGCGGCACTCGCCCCTCCCGCCGCGCCGGCCCCGGCGCCCCCGGCGCCCCCGGCGGCTGCGGCAGCTCCGGCGCCGCCCGCCGCGGCTGCCGCGCCGCCTCCGCCGACCAGCGCGGCGAACGCCTTGGCACCGCCCGCCGTCGCGAACCAGCCGATGAGGGCCACAGGCACCAGCAGCCTGATGTGCTCGTTGAGGTCCTTGACCTCCAGTGCGGCCTGGCTGCACGCCGGGCACCGCGCCAAGTGCCGCCTCAGCCCCAGCTCGGCCCGCATCCGCAGCCCGCCGCGCGCATAGGCGCCCAGCCGGTCGGCATACCGCGCGCAGTCGCCGCCCGACGTACGGGCCCGGCTCACATGGGCCTGGAGATACGCCTGCTTGAGGTTCTCCCGCGCCCGGTGCGCGGCCGTCGCCGTGGCGCCCTTGGACTTGCCCAGCAGCGGCGCCACCTCCTGCGGCTTGGCACCCTCGATCGCCGTGTGCCACAGCAGCATCTGGTCGTGCTCGGACAGGCTCTTGAACGCCTGGACGACCAGCGTCTGCTCCGCCTCCTGCATCGCCCGCACATCGGCGCCCAGATCGAGCGTGTCCGCGTCCGACGCCGTGGCGGCGCCGGCCGCCGACTGCGCGAACACCGCGAAGTCGTCGACCAGCTGTTCCCGCCGCCGGGTGCGTGCCCAGGCCGCCGCCACATGCCGCACGGAGGTCAGCAGATAGGCCCGCACCGAGGTCTCGGGCCCCTTGCCGCCGCGTACGGCCTGGAGGGTGCGCGCGAAGACCTCGTTCGTCAGGTCCTCCGCCGTGTGCGAGTCCCGGCAGCACGTACGGGCGTAGCGCCGCACCGGCTCCGCGTGCCTGCGATACAGCTCCTCGTACGCGGCGGCGTCGCCCTCGCGCATGCGGGCGATCAGCAGCGCGTCCGAGGCCGCGTCCGAGGTGCGGTCCGCCGAGGGCGGGTCGGAGGTCCGGGGCGGCCCGAAGCGCGGGAGAGGACCCCGCCTGCGCTGTTCGGGTACGCCGCCCCTGGCGTGCCGGGTGCTCTCTCTGCGAGAGGGGCCGCCTTGCCCGGGTACCTGACGCGAAGGAAGTCCGGCCTTCCGCTCCGGCCCCCGCTCCTCGTCAGCACCCATAGCTGCGGCCCCGGTACACACCGTCACTGCGGAACATCGCGTCAGCGTGCCACAGCCCCACCGGACGGGAACCCGACAAGCACATCAACCACTCGACCGGGGCGGTTCGTACAGCAGCACGACCACCCCGGACCCGGTGGCGGACACGACCTCGCCCGGTGCTCAGCGCGAGGGACGGGAGCGCAGCCCTTCCAGCAGGATGTCCAGCAGCCGGGTGGACGCGGCGGCCTGCTGTGCGGCGTCGGGCAGCGAGGGCGCCGCCGTGGCGATCACCAACAGCACGTCCCCGACGGTCACATCCGGCCGCAGCTCACCCGCTTCCCGGGCCCGTTCCACCAGCCGCCCGACCACATCGAGCAGTTCGGCGGCGCCCGGGTCCTCGTCGAGCGCTTCGTAGCCCGCGTCCCGCTCCGGTATCGCGGCGGGTGCCTGCCGCTCCACCAGCCGCAGCCCCGGCTGTCCGTCGTGCTCGGGGACGATCGGAGCGCGCTGCTGAGGCACCCGCACCGAGCTGTCCATCCAGCCTTCCGCACGCAGTATCCGAGGCGGCAGCAGGCGCCCGGCACCCGAGGCGACGGACGTGCGCAAGAAGCGCGAGAGCGCCGACCACGGCTCGTCCTCCTGCCCCAGCGCCGCGCGCGCCTGCTCCGTCAGCCGCGCGGTCTCCTCCTCCGCTATGCGCCTGACCAGCACGTCCTTGCTCGGGAAGCGCCGGTAGACCGTCCCGACGCCGACGCGCGCGCGGCGGGCGACGTCTTCCATCGGCGCGCCGTAGCCGAGCTCGCCGAACACTTCCCTGGCCGCGCGCAGTACGTGTTCCAGGTTGCGCTGTGCGTCCACCCGAAGCGGTGTCGACCGCGGTGAAACCGCCACCACGTCCCCTGCCGGAGCGCCTGCCTCCGTCGGGCCTGTGCCCTGGGGCGCCGCTATCGGATTCCTGTCCCCTCCGAGGCCGGCCGTGCCCGGAACGGCACGGCTTTCCGATACGGCGGAGACCGCCATCGGTGCCAACTGAGAGCTGTGAATACCCTGAATGTGCATCGTGTTCCCCCGGTAATCCCGTGTCTCCCCCCGGAGACCCCCGCGTCTGCGGACGGGATGCGGTGCACTGGTCGTCACATGTCGCACCCCGCTGGGATACGAACATAGTTGAGCCCACGAGATGAGAGAAGGGGGCGGTTCCGCCCCGGCATTCCACCCCTCGGTCCACAGGCCCGTCAGACCCTGTCCCGGCGCCTCATACGCTCCCCTCACGCCCCCGGTGACCTGGGACGATCTGCCTCCGGGGGGCACCGGAAGCACAACCCGTGTCCGGCGCACGGCAGTCACATGATTCACGTGACCTGTGGACAAACCCGGGGCTGAGGGTGCGTCATGGTCAAGTGAGGAAGGCCATGAGGGAACCTGCGCACATCCTCGTCGTCGGCGGCGGCTACGTCGGCATGTACACGGCCCTGCGCCTACAGCGCAGGCTCAAGCACCAGCTGAGAGCCCGGCCCGACGGCGAGGCGGACGTCACGATCACGGTTCTGGACCCGGATCCGTACATGACGTACCAGCCCTTCCTGCCCGAAGCCGCCGCGGGCTCGATCTCGCCGCGCCATGTCGTCGTGCCGCTCCGCCGCGTACTGCCCGCCTGCCGCATCATCGTCGGCGAGGCCCGCAGCATCGACCACAAGCGCCGAGTCGCCCACGTCACCACGCTCGCCACGGCGGACGCGGACGCCGCCCGCGCGGCGGGTGCGGCAGGTTCTGCGGGCAGCTCGGCCGAACAGGGGCCTGCGGGCAGTTCGGCCGAAAGAGGTAAGGACGGCGCCCCGGCTCCCCAGACCCTGGAGCTGCCCTACACCGAACTGGTCCTCGCGCCCGGCTCCGTCTCCCGCGCCCTCCCGGTCCCCGGACTCGCCGAGCACGGCATCGGCTTCAAGACCGTCGAGGAGGCCATCGGCCTGCGCAACCACGTGCTCGAACAGCTCGACATCGCCTCCTCCACCCGCGATCCCGCCGTCCGGGACGCCGCGCTCACCTTCGTGTTCGTCGGCGGCGGATACGCAGGGGTCGAGGCGCTGGCCGAGCTGGAGGACATGGTCCGCTACGCCTGCCGCTACTACCACAACGTCTCGGCGGAGGACCTGCGCTTCCTGCTCGTCGAGGCGAGCGACCGGATCCTGCCGGAGGTCGGCGAGGAGATGGGTGCCTACGCGCTGCGCGAGCTGCGCGCCCGCAACATCGACGTCCGCCTGGAGACCCGCCTCGACTCGTGCGAAAAGCGGGTCGCGGCCCTCAGCGACGGCTCCCGCCACCCGGCCCGCACCCTGGTGTGGACGGCCGGCGTCAAGCCGCACCCGATCCTGGCCGCCGCCGGCCTGCCCCTGACCGGGCGCGGCAGGCTCGTCTGCGAGTCCACGCTCCAGGTGAAGGGCACCCCGCACGCCTGGTCGGCGGGCGACGCGGCGGCCGTCCCCGACCTGACGGCCCTGCCCGACCCCGCCACAGGCCCGGAGGCGGCCACTGACACGGCCCCCGGCGCGGAGCCGCCCACGTGCGCCCCCAACGCCCAGCACGCCGTCCGCCAGGCCCGCCGCCTCGCGGACAACCTCGCCGCCTCCCTCGACGGCCAGCCCCTCACCCCGTACCGCCACGCCCACGCGGGCTCCGTCGCATCCCTCGGTCTGCACAAGGGAGTCGCGCATGTGTACGGACGAAAACTCAAGGGCTACCCTGCCTGGTTCATGCACCGCGCCTACCACCTCAGTCGCGTCCCGACGTTCAACAGAAAGTCACGGGTGCTCGCCGAATGGGTGCTCTCCGGCCTCTTCAAGAGGGAAATCGTCTCCCTCGGCTCCCTGGAACACCCCCGCGCCGAGTTCGAACTGGCGGCGGGCACGGGGCGACGCCCAGGCACGAGTTGAGGGTCCGGCGCGGAACTCCCCGCCGGACAGCGGCGTCTGACGAATGTCGGCACGGTGGGCCACACTGGACGTGTGACGATGGGTGGGCCCACGTCTGCGAAGAGTGACCCCGCATAAGAACCCCGAGCACACACGACCACGCGCAAGCGCACAGCAGAGCGACCTGAGCGACCGAGCGAACGCAGCGAACCACACAAGGAATCGGACGACGTGAACTTCACGCGCTGGAGCGCCCGACTGCCCGGCACACAGCGGCGCACCGCTGCCGCCCAGGCGGCGATAGAGGCGCAGCAGCCCGCGTCCGACACCGCCACGGGCCAGGACGGCACCCAGGAGGCGGCGGACGACGCCTCCGACGCCGACCCCGGCCCCCTCATCGACGTCCAGGCCCCGGTCCCGGACCGCACCGACGAGGCGGCAGGCTCGGTGGTGGCCCAGCCGCAGCCCGGCCACGAGCAGGACACCCCCACAGTCCCCGGCGCACGCCACCGCCCGCGCGCCGAGGGGGCCGACCGTACGAAGACCACCGGGAACGCCGGGAGCACCAAGGCCAGCGGGACCAGCGAGAACAACGAGAGCGCGGAACGCACCGGGCGCGCCGGGGCCGAACCCCACACGCAGCAGCGCGGCATCGACGCACTGTCCGTGTACGAGCTGCTCGGCCAGGTGCCCGCGCTCGCCGCCGTCGTCCACGGCCCCGACCACCGGATCGGCTTCGTCAACGACACCTACGCCGCGGTCTTCGGACCCCGGCCCACCGGAGCGGCGGCCCGCGAGGCCCTGCCCGAGCTGGTCGAGCTGGGCCTGCTGCCGCTCATGGACCAGGTCCTGCGCAGCGGCCGGCCCCGCACGGTCAAGTCCCGCAAGGTGGCGGGCCACCGCCGCCCGGGCCCCCGCGACGGCTACTACACCTTCACCTGCACCCCTCTCACCACATCGGGTGACAGCGGCGTGCTGATCTTCGCCGCCGACGTCACCGACCAGGTCGAGGCCGCCGAGCGCCTGCGCGCCAGCGAGCGCCGCCAGCGCGAGGCCGCCGTCACCCTCCAGCGCAGCCTGCTGCCCCAGGAGTTGGAGCAGCCCGACGACCTGCGCGTCGCCGCCACATACCAGCCCGGCGGCACGGACGCGGCCGTCGGCGGCGACTGGTACGACGTCATCACCCTCGGCGCCGGCCGCACAGCGCTGGTGATCGGCGACGTCATGGGCCGGGGCGTACGGGCAGCGGCCGTCATGGGCCAGCTCCGCACCGCCGTACGCGCCTACGCCCGCCTCGACCTGCCGCCCCACGAGGTCCTCCAGCTCCTGGACGGCCTCGCCGCGGAGATCGACGCCAACCAGATCGCCACCTGCGTCTACGCCGTACACGACCCCAACGAGGGACGACTCAGCTACGCCTCGGCCGGCCACGTCCCCGTCCTCGTACGCGACGCCGAAGGCACCGTCCACCGCGCGGGCGACCACACGGGGCCGCCACTGGGCACCGGAGGCTGGCTGCACACCTCCGGCAGCCTCCCCCTCGGCCCCGGCTCGACCGCCGTCCTCTACACCGACGGTCTCATCGAACGCCGCGACGCCGACATCGACGAGGGCGTCGAAGCGCTGGAGCGCGCGTTCGCCGGAGCATCCGGCTCCCCCGAGATCATCTGCGACCGGCTGCTGCGCGCCCTCGGCATCACCGCCGAGCACGACGACGACGTGGCGCTCCTCGTCCTCCAGCACCCGGCCCGCACGGGCCCGGACGCCGAGCTGTTCCACAACGCGGCGCTCGACCTCCTCGGCGGCACCGAAGCGGCCCCGCGCGCCCGCGCCTTCGCCTCCGGAGTGCTCGCCTCCTGGCGCTTCCCGACCGAGCTGCGCGACCTGGGCGTCCTGGCCGCCAGCGAGCTGGTCGCCAACTCCCTCCAGCACGGCACCCCGCCCATGCGGCTGCGGCTGCGCCGCACCGACCGCCGTCTGATCGTCGAGGTCACCGACGGAGACGAGCACCTCCCACGCCGCCGCCGCGCCGAACCGGCCGACGAAGCGGGCCGCGGCATCTCCATCATCGCCACCATCGCCTCGGCCTGGGGCTCCCGCAGAACCCCGGGCGGCGGCAAGGCGGTCTGGTGCGAATTCGCCCTCCCGGGCAGATAGCCGACGACACACCTGCGCCCCTCCCCGATTCGACCGGGGAGGGGCGCAGGTGTGCGAAGGACCGGAGCCGCTTCAGGCGGCGGTAGCCACCCGGCCGGCTGCGGCGTCCGCACCGGATGCCTCGGACTCCGCCCCGGCACAGGGGCCGCCCCGGGCCACCACCACGGAGGCGGGCCGGTCCTGGCCCACAGAGAGGCGCCGCCCCAGGACGAGCGCCAGCACGGCGATCCCCAACGAGCACAGCACCAGCATTCCGACGTAGACCCACCAGGCCCCGGCGGCGGCCATGAGCCCGCCAATGGCCGGGCCCACCGCCAGCGCCAGCTGTTTGACCAGCGCGAACGCCGAGTTGTACTGCCCGATGAACCGTGCGGGCGCCAGGTCGGCCACCAGCGGTGCCATGGTCGGCGAGAGCATCGTCTCGCCGATCCCGAACAGCGCGTACGTCCCGATCAGCAGCGCGGTCGCCACGGCCTGCGCCCCGTGCACCAGCCCGGAAGCCCCTGCCCCGAGCCATGCGACGGTCCAGATCAGACCGACCACCGCGACGACCCGGCTGCGCCGCCGCCGCTCGACCAGCCGCAGCACCACGAACTGCGCGAGCACGATCATGGCGGTGTTGGCAGCCAGCGCGATCCCCAGCGTCGCGGTCGAGATCCGCGTGACCTCCACCGCGTACGCCGACAGCCCGGACTCGAACTGCCCGTAGCAGGAGAAGAAGACCACGAACCCCAGCACACACAGCAGCACCATCGAACGGTCCCGCAGCAGCACGCCCCAGCCGGAGCCACGCGCGCTCCCGCCCGAGGAGACCGGAGCGCCCGGCTGCTCCGGCCGCGCCACCCGCACCGTGACCAGGACGGTCAGCAGCACGAGGAACATCGTCGCCTCGATGGTGAACAGCAGCGTGAAGCTCGACGGGTCGCTCTCGTCGACCAGCAGCCCACCCAGCAGCCCGCCGACGCCGAGCCCCAGGTTGTTGAGGAAGAACTGAGTGGCGAAGGCCCGCGACCGCGTCCCCGGCGTCGAACACCACACGATCATGGTGGCGAGCGCGGGCTGGAGCACGGCGATGCCGGCGCCCATCAGCGCCGAGGCGGCCAGCACGGTCGGCGCGCTGGTCGACAGCCCGAACCCCAGCGCGCCCAGCGCGGCTGCGACCGCCCCGATGACGACCATCACCAGCGGCCCGCTCCGGTCGATCACCCGCCCCGTGAAGGGCAGCACCAGCAGCGCGGCAGCGGCGAACGCCGCCAGTACCGCGCCCGCCGTCCCATCGCCGAGATCGCGCACCCGCGCGACGTATACGAAGAGGAACGGCACCGTGAAGCCGTTGCCGAACGCTGCCAGCGCGTTACCGAGCTGGATCCGCCGCAGCGCGGCGGCCATCGCCGTGGTCACACTCACCTGCCTGGATCGTGAAGAGGGTCAGAGGGGAAGACTTCGAAGCTAAACTTCGATGCTAAAGAATACACACGGCAAGCGTTTAGGGCCAACGCGTTGCCATGGGATACTCCGCACATGCCGGACCGACAACCGACGCTCGACGAACAGATCGCGATCTACCAGCGCGAGTACCGCGACCTCGACCCCCAGGTCGAGAAGGTCGTCAACGCGCTCAGCCGTCTCGACCGGCGCATGAGCGTCGCCTACGGACGACAGCTGGCCACCCTCGGCCTCAGCAGCCCCGAGTGGGAGGTCCTCAAGGAACTGGTCATGGCCGGCAGTCCCTACCAGCTGTGGCCCGGCACCATCGCCAAGCGCCTGGGCCTGACCCCCGCGGCCATGACCCACCGCATCGACCGCATGCTCACCCAGGGCCTGGTCACCCGGGAGCGGGACATGGACAACCGGGTCCGCGTCATCATCGGCCTCACCGACACCGGCCGGGAGAAGTGGCTGGAGGTCATGCGCATGGCCTCCGTTTTCGAGGAGGACCTCCTCCAGGACCTCTCCACCCAGGAGCGCGGCCAACTCGGCGAACTGCTCACCCGTCTCCTGCGCCGCGTCGAGCACGCCCAGCCGGACGCGGGCGGACGCCTCACGGACCTCGACTGACCCTTAATGGCCTCTACTGGCCCCGAAAAACCGCGAGTTGGAGCCGGAACGGCTTCAGTTGACACCATCCCACGTGATCCGTAAGGTTCACCGAGTTGCCAGGGAGCCTTAACGGTTCTCCGGCGGCTCTCCCGCCACTCCGGCGGAATCCACTACTTCAGTGTGATCTCCCCTCGCAGGGGTCTCTTCGGCATGCCGAATTCTTTTGCGGAAGGCTCGATTTTGAGCCCGGGAGGGAAATCCTCTAAAGTAGCGGTCAGCCGGAAGGCGCCCCGCCGACAGGGGAATCAGAATCGGAAACGACCCGGAAACGGACCGGAAAAGATCTGATAGAGTCGGAAACACCGAAAGGGCAGCGCCCGGAGGAAACCCGGAAGGGAATCCAAAGGAAGCGTCCGTTCCTTGAGAACTCAACAGCGTGCCAAAAGTCAACGCCAGATATGTTGATACCCCGACCTACCGGGTTTCCGGTGGGTTGAGGTTCCTTTGAAGAAACACACAGCGAGGACGCTGTGAACCGGGGGATTATTCCTCTCCTGGTTCCGCTCTCGTGGTGTTGTACCGGTGGTGGATTCGTCTGCTGGCCGAGTAAACATTCACGGAGAGTTTGATCCTGGCTCAGGACGAACGCTGGCGGCGTGCTTAACACATGCAAGTCGAACGATGAAGCCTTTCGGGGTGGATTAGTGGCGAACGGGTGAGTAACACGTGGGCAATCTGCCCTGCACTCTGGGACAAGCCCTGGAAACGGGGTCTAATACCGGATATGACATCCTCCCGCATGGGAAGGGTGTGGAAAGCTCCGGCGGTGCAGGATGAGCCCGCGGCCTATCAGCTTGTTGGTGGGGTGATGGCCTACCAAGGCGACGACGGGTAGCCGGCCTGAGAGGGCGACCGGCCACACTGGGACTGAGACACGGCCCAGACTCCTACGGGAGGCAGCAGTGGGGAATATTGCACAATGGGCGAAAGCCTGATGCAGCGACGCCGCGTGAGGGATGACGGCCTTCGGGTTGTAAACCTCTTTCAGCAGGGAAGAAGCGAGAGTGACGGTACCTGCAGAAGAAGCACCGGCTAACTACGTGCCAGCAGCCGCGGTAATACGTAGGGTGCGAGCGTTGTCCGGAATTATTGGGCGTAAAGAGCTCGTAGGCGGCTTGTCACGTCGGATGTGAAAGCCCGGGGCTTAACCCCGGGTCTGCATTCGATACGGGCAGGCTAGAGTTCGGTAGGGGAGATCGGAATTCCTGGTGTAGCGGTGAAATGCGCAGATATCAGGAGGAACACCGGTGGCGAAGGCGGATCTCTGGGCCGATACTGACGCTGAGGAGCGAAAGCATGGGGAGCGAACAGGATTAGATACCCTGGTAGTCCATGCCGTAAACGTTGGGAACTAGGTGTTGGCGACATTCCACGTCGTCGGTGCCGCAGCTAACGCATTAAGTTCCCCGCCTGGGGAGTACGGCCGCAAGGCTAAAACTCAAAGGAATTGACGGGGGCCCGCACAAGCAGCGGAGCATGTGGCTTAATTCGACGCAACGCGAAGAACCTTACCAAGGCTTGACATATGCCGGAAAACCCTGGAGACAGGGTCCCCCTTTGGGTCGGTGTACAGGTGGTGCATGGCTGTCGTCAGCTCGTGTCGTGAGATGTTGGGTTAAGTCCCGCAACGAGCGCAACCCTCATTCTGTGTTGCCAGCGTGCCTTTCGGGGTGACGGGGACTCACAGGAGACTGCCGGGGTCAACTCGGAGGAAGGTGGGGACGACGTCAAGTCATCATGCCCCTTATGTCTTGGGCTGCACACGTGCTACAATGGCCGGTACAATGAGCTGCGAAGCCGTGAGGTGGAGCGAATCTCAAAAAGCCGGTCTCAGTTCGGATTGGGGTCTGCAACTCGACCCCATGAAGTCGGAGTTGCTAGTAATCGCAGATCAGCATTGCTGCGGTGAATACGTTCCCGGGCCTTGTACACACCGCCCGTCACGTCACGAAAGTCGGTAACACCCGAAGCCGGTGGCCCAACCCCCTTGTGGGGAGGGAATCGTCGAAGGTGGGACTGGCGATTGGGACGAAGTCGTAACAAGGTAGCCGTACCGGAAGGTGCGGCTGGATCACCTCCTTTCTAAGGAGCATCTTGCTGCCGCAAGGCAGTCAGGGGCCACAACGTCAGCGAGTGTCTGACGGTGGTTGCTCATGGGTGGAACGTTGACTATTCGGCACGGTTCAACTGTTTGCGCTGGTACTGCTCTTCGGAGTGTGGAAGGTGTGGGTGGGGGAGTCGTGCCGGGCGCGCTGTTGGGTGTCTGAGGGCATGGCCGCTTGGCTGGGTCTTCGGTGCCGGTCCCGGTGAACTCGCACGTATGTGGCGGGGTGGTGGGTGGCTGGTTGTTGTTTGAGAACTGCACAGTGGACGCGAGCATCTGTGGCCAAGTTTTTAAGGGCGCACGGTGGATGCCTTGGCACCAGGAACCGATGAAGGACGTGGGAGGCCGCGATAGGCCCCGGGGAGCTGTCAACCGAGCTGTGATCCGGGGGTGTCCGAATGGGGAAACCCGGCAGTCGTCATGGGCTGTCACCCGCCGCTGAATGTATAGGCGGTGTGGAGGGAACGCGGGGAAGTGAAACATCTCAGTACCCGTAGGAAGAGAAAACAACCGTGATTCCGGGAGTAGTGGTGAGCGAAACCGGATGAGGCTAAACCGTATGTGTGTGAGACCCGGCAGGGGTTGCGCATGCGGGGTTGTGGGATTTCATTTCAATGGTCTGCCGGCTGTTGGACGAGTCAGAAATTGTTGGTGTAGGCGAAGGGCATGCGAAAGGCCCGGCGTAGAGGGTAAGACCCCCGTAGCTGAAACGTCAGCAACTCGTTTATGGAACACCCAAGTAGCATGGGGCCCGAGAAATCCTGTGTGAATCTGGCGGGACCACCCGTCAAGCCTAAATATTCCCTGGTGACCGATAGCGGATAGTACCGTGAGGGAATGGTGAAAAGTACCGCGGGAGCGGAGTGAAATAGTACCTGAAACCGTGTGCCTACAAGCCGTGGGAGCGTCGCATCAAGTGCTTGCACTTGGTGTCGTGACTGCGTGCCTTTTGAAGAATGAGCCTGCGAGTTTGCGGCATGTTGCGAGGTTAACCCGTGTGGGGGAGCCGTAGCGAAAGCGAGTCCGAATAGGGCGTTGAGTAGCGTGTTCAAGACCCGAAGCGGAGTGATCTAGCCATGGGCAGGGTGAAGCGGCTGTAAGAGGTCGTGGAGGCCCGAACCCACCAGGGTTGAAAACCTGGGGGATGACCTGTGGTTAGGGGTGAAAGGCCAATCAAACTCCGTGATAGCTGGTTCTCCCCGAAATGCATTTAGGTGCAGCGTCGTGTGTTTCTTGCCGGAGGTAGAGCACTGGATAGGCGATGGGCCCTACCGGGTTACTGACCTTAGCCAAACTCCGAATGCCGGTAAGTGAGAGCGCGGCAGTGAGACTGTGGGGGATAAGCTCCATGGTCGAGAGGGAAACAGCCCAGAGCATCGACTAAGGCCCCTAAGCGTGTGCTAAGTGGGAAAGGATGTGGAGTCGCAGAGACAACCAGGAGGTTGGCTTAGAAGCAGCCATCCTTGAAAGAGTGCGTAATAGCTCACTGGTCAAGTGATTCCGCGCCGATAATGTAGCGGGGCTCAAGCACACCGCCGACGTCGTGTCATTGCAGCATGAAGCCTTAACGGGTGTTGTGATGGGTAGGGGAGCGTCGTGTGCCGGGTGAAGCAGCCGTGGAAACGAGTTGTGGACGGTTCACGAGTGAGAATGCAGGCATGAGTAGCGATACATGCGTGAGAAACGTGTGCGCCGATTGACTAAGGGTTCCTGGGTCAAGCTGATCTGCCCAGGGTAAGTCGGGACCTAAGGCGAGGCCGACAGGCGTAGTCGATGGAGAACCGGTTGATATTCCGGTACCCGCTTTGAAGCGTCAAACATTGAATCAGGTGATGCTAAGTCCGTGAAGCCGCCCTGAGCTCTTCGGAGTGTAGGGGAGTGGTGGAGCCGACGGTCCAAGCTTGTAGTAGGTGAGTGATGGGGTGACGCAGTGAGGTAGTCCAGCCCGGGCGGTGGTTGTCCCGGGGTAAGGGTGTAGCCCGTTGTGCAGGTAAATCCGCGCAACTTTTGGGGTGAGACCTGATGCCGAGCCGATTGTGGTGAAGTGGATGATCCTGTGCTGTCGAGAAAAGCCTCTAGCGAGTTTCATGGCGGCCCGTACCCTAAACCGACTCAGGTGGTCTGGTAGAGAATACCGAGGCGTTCGGGTGAACTATGGTTAAGGAACTCGGCAAAATGCCCCCGTAACTTCGGGAGAAGGGGGGCCACGCCTGGTGATGGGATTTACTCCTTGAGCTGGGGGTGGCCGCAGAGACCAGCGAGAAGCGACTGTTTACTAAAAACACAGGTCCGTGCGAAGCCGTAAGGCGAGGTATACGGACTGACGCCTGCCCGGTGCTGGAACGTTAAGGGGACCGGTTAGTCACATTTCGGTGTGGTGAAGCTGAGAACTTAAGCGCCAGTAAACGGCGGTGGTAACTATAACCATCCTAAGGTAGCGAAATTCCTTGTCGGGTAAGTTCCGACCTGCACGAATGGCGTAACGACTTCTTGACTGTCTCAACCATAGGCCCGGTGAAATTGCATTACGAGTAAAGATGCTCGTTTCGCGCAGCAGGACGGAAAGACCCCGGGACCTTTACTATAGCTTGATATTGGTGTTCGGTTCGGCTTGTGTAGGATAGGTGGGAGACTGTGAAGCGGACACGCCAGTGTTCGTGGAGTCGTTGTTGAAATACCACTCTGGTCGTGCTGGATGTCTAACCCGGGTCCGTGATCCGGATCGGGGACAGTGTCTGGTGGGTAGTTTAACTGGGGCGGTTGCCTCCTAAATGGTAACGGAGGCGCCCAAAGGTTCCCTCAGCCTGGTTGGTAATCAGGTGGTGAGTGTAAGTGCACAAGGGAGCTTGACTGTGAGACTGACGGGTCGAGCAGGGACGAAAGTCGGGACTAGTGATCCGGCGGTGGCTTGTGGAAGCGCCGTCGCTCAACGGATAAAAGGTACCCCGGGGATAACAGGCTGATCTTCCCCAAGAGTCCATATCGACGGGATGGTTTGGCACCTCGATGTCGGCTCGTCGCATCCTGGGGCTGGAGTCGGTCCCAAGGGTTGGGCTGTTCGCCCATTAAAGCGGTACGCGAGCTGGGTTTAGAACGTCGTGAGACAGTTCGGTCCCTATCCGCTGCGCGCGTAGGAGTCTTGAGAAGGGCTGTCCCTAGTACGAGAGGACCGGGACGGACGGACCTCTGGTGTGCCAGTTGTTCTGCCAAGGGCATGGCTGGTTGGCTACGTTCGGGAAGGATAACCGCTGAAAGCATCTAAGCGGGAAGCCTGCTTCGAGATGAGGACTCCCACCAACTTGATTGGTTAAGGCTCCCTGGAGATGACGGGGTTGATAGGCCGGATCTGGAAGCCCAGTAATGGGTGGAGGTGACCGGTACTAATAGGCCGAGGGCTTGTCCATAGAGGCTCGCGTCCACTGTGTGGTTTCTGAGACAGCAACCACGGGCACCCGCCCCCACTTTGTGGGGGTTGGTTGTGCCGGTTGTGTGTTTCATTGTGTTTCGGTGGTCATAGCGTGAGGGAAACGCCCGGTCTCATTCCGAACCCGGAAGCTAAGCCTTACAGCGCCGATGGTACTGCATGCGGGAGCGTGTGGGAGAGTAGGACACCGCCGAACTTTCTTTAGGAATAGCCCTGTTGGCTCCGGCCGGCAGGGCTATTTTTTTATGCCCAAAAGCGGTTACTGAATGTCAAACAGGGTGCGACCTAGTGCCGCCGCTTTCGGCGGTAATAGCGCGGGGGCACGGCCTCGTCAGGCCGTGCCCCCGCGGACGTTCCCCGCGTAGCCGGGTCACATGCCTACTACACCTTCCAGCAGGCTTCGATGGCGACGTTGCTCGCTACCGCCAAGCCTTGCAGATGGTTTTGGCAGTCCAGGCGCTCTCCGTATGTGGGAGCCGGTGGATTCGGTGCAGGAATCGAACAAGCGGCCGTTACCTTCGGACCCACGGGGTAACCATTGGCGGCGACGGTCTGCTCGCAGTCCGCCACACCTGCCGTGTGCACCGGGGTGTCAGCAGTGACTCCGCTTCCGCCGGACTGGGACCGCGCCGCAGACTGCTGCACGGGCTTGTCCGTAGACGTCGCCGCGGAACCGGCTGATGCTGAGGTCAGGCCCAGGCCCGTCGCCGAGATGACCACAGCGCTCACCAGTGCCGCTTTGATGCCTCGTCGCATGCATTCCCCTCTGATCGTGTGCATGGGCCACGGGCTGCGCGCTGTCTGGTTGCGCCCCCTTGCGCCACATGCCGTGCTCACGCAGCACCCTAGGTGGCACGCGGCGGCGCCCCCCACCTGACAGATGTCAGGGGGGCGCTGTCGGTTGGGTCAGGAACCGCGTCGGCTGCTGATCGGATCGCCCCTGGTCGAGCGGCGGGTGCCGGCTTCCGTCAGGAGCCGGCGGCACCACGGCGAACGGCTTGGGACACAGGCTCAGGTCGGGGCGTCCAGGCGTAGGACGGTGGTGAGTGGTGGGTCGAGCCGACCGGCGGATGACCGTACGGCCATGCGGCGGCCGTGCTCGACCACGCTCTGGGTGAGCGCGTTGAGGAGCGGAAGTACTTCCGGATCCTCGCCCACTACATACAGCGTGCCCGCTTCATCGATGAAGGATTCCAACGCGAGCCGATCCGCTCGCTCGGCCGAGCACGCGTTGCGCACATGCAGCTGTCCCAGCGGCGCCAGTGCACGCCGGACCAGCGCTACTGCGTCCGCGCGCAGTTGGGGGTGGCCCGCCAGGACGGACTCCAGCTCGCCGCCGGCGCCCGAGGTCGACTTGGGGTGGCTGCGCAGGATCCGTACCGGGTCCGAGGACGGCGAGGCCGCCAGGGCCCAGCGGTGCACCTCGCGGAACGGCTTCTTCTCCAGCGCCGCGGCGTGCAGCCAGCAGCGCAGCATGGTCTCGGCCGCGGTGTGGGTGGTCGCGTCTATGGGGCGGGGGGAGCGCAGGGGGGCGAGGAGTGCGGTGGCGCGCGAGGCGGCGGTGGCGCGGTCGGCGCAGGCGTGGTGCGGGGACCAGCGGAGTCTGTCTGGGGTGTCGCAGGCGTGGGTGGGGTCGAAGAGGTGGACGGGGCCGAGTTTGGCGCGTGCGGTCTTGGTGGCGGCCCACAGCGCGGGGGTCGTCGAGGCGACGAGTACGGCACCGGGGGCCTCCAGGACCTGGGCGACGAGGTCTTGGCCGTCTCCCCCGGCCGGCTCGGACGTCCCTCCGTCCTGCCCGCCGTTCCCGGTCCGCCGGGTGCCGAAGGCGCCTGGAGCGAGCCCGGCCGGTGCGAGCCCGCCTGTCATGCCCGGCCCCGCGCCGGCGCCGGCGTTCGTCCCCGCGCCCGCGCCCGCAGCCGTGCCGTCGCCATGGGCGCCCGTGTTCGGTCCGGGGGCCGCCGGAGGTGCTGTGCCCGGCTGTGTCTCCCCGCTCGTGTGCCAGGCCCCGTCCGGGGTCCCGGGCGGGCGCTGTTCCGGCGCGGGGTGCTGCTCGACGGGGGCGCCCTGTGCGAGGCTCGTTGCCCCGTCAGCCGCAGTCCCGGGTCCGGGCCCGTCAGAGGGCCTGTCACCGCCTCTGGGGGGCTCTTCCGGCTCCTCCCGCCCGTACTCCCTCTCGTACCGCCCGCGCAGCCGTCGTGCCCGTCGTACGGCGCGGGCGCGTGCCACGGTGCCCATGACGAAGACTGTGAGCACCATCAGGACCATCAGCTGGCTGAGGAATATCCCCCAGAACAGGCCGTATCCGGACAGTTGGGCTCGTGGGGTCTTCGGCCAGGCGTCGGCCAGGTTGTGCGGCTCGGTGATCAGTCCGCGGACGGCCTCCGGGGTGTTGCCGAAGGTGACGTGGTCGGGCCAGGCGCCGTGTGCGAACAGGCCCGCGAGACCCGTCGCCGTCCAGGCGAAGAGGGTCAGGCCGAGGAGGAAGGCGAGCACAGCGATCAGCAGGCCGTCGGGGATGCCCCCGCTGCCTGAGCCGCCCCCACGCCGTCTCTCCCGCGAATCACGGGGATCCCGTAGGTCCCGGGGATCGCGAGGGTCCCCCAGGTCACGTGGATCCCTTGGGTCACGTGAGGGGTACGGGCCACGTCGGGGCCGGGGTGCGCGTGGGTACTCGCGGTCGTCGTAGGACATCGGCAGCGTCATTCAACCGGGGCGCATGACACGGGGCAAGATCCCGTCGCCGGCTCAGGCCACCGTCGGATTGGAGGACTTGGCCGAGGACGAGCGCTCGATCGCCAGCGCGCGTGCCTCCGTCTCCGCCTCCAGGTCGGCCTCCAGCGCGGCTTCGAGGGACGCCTCGGCCAGCGCCTCGTCCTCCGTGGTCTGCGCCGAGTTCTCCGTCATGGCGCGGTCGGTGAAGACGAGGGGCCGCTCGGCCTCGGAGACCAGGTGCTTGACGACCTGCACGTTGCCGTTGACGTCCCATACGGCGATGCCGGGGGTGAGCGCGGGGATGATCTCCACGGCCCAGCGCGGGAGGCCGAGCACCTTGCCCGTGGCGCGTGCCTCGTCGGCCTTCTGCGCGTAGATCGTTCTCGTCGACGCCATCTTGAGGATGGCGGCGGCCTCGCGGGCCGCGGCGCCGTCGACCACGTCCGAGAGGTGGTGGACGACGGCGACGAACGAGAGGCCCAGGCGGCGGCCGAACTTCAGCAGCCGCTGGAACAGCTGGGCCACGAAGGGGCTGTTGATGATGTGCCAGGCCTCTTCCACCAGGAAGATCCGCTTGCGCCGGTCGGGGCGGATCCACGTGTGTTCCAGCCAGACGCCGACGATCGCCATGAGGATCGGCATGGCGATGGAGTTGCGGTCGATGTGCGAGAGGTCGAAGACGATCAGCGGCGCGTCCAGGTCGATACCGACCGTCGTCGGGCCGTCGAACATGCCGCGAAGGTCACCGTCGACCAGTCGGTCGAGGACGAGTGCGACGTCCAGGCCCCAGGCGCGTACGTCGTCCAGCGCGACGTTCATCGCCTCGGCCGCCTCCGGCTTGGGGTGGCGGAGCTGCTCGACGATGTCGGTGAGTATTGGCTGGCGGTCGGTCGTGGTCGTGTTGACGTAGGCGTGGGCCACCTTCAGCGCGAAGCCGGAGCGCTCGTCCAGGCCGTGACCCAGCGCCACCTCGATGATGGTGCGCAGCAGTGCCAGCTGGCCCGTCGTCGTGATGGCCGGATCCAGCGGGTTGAGGCGGATGCCCTGGTCGAGCGCGGCGGTGGGGTCGAGCCTGATGGGGGTGATGCCCATCTCCTCGGCGATGAGGTT
This sequence comes from Streptomyces sp. NBC_01775, assembly GCF_035917675.1. Classification (NCBI taxonomy): domain Bacteria; kingdom Bacillati; phylum Actinomycetota; class Actinomycetes; order Kitasatosporales; family Streptomycetaceae; genus Streptomyces; species Streptomyces sp. NBC_01775. Next base: position 4,984,647 of record NZ_CP109104.1, read on the forward strand.
CCACTCGCCGACGCCGTCCTCGCCCTGGGCGTCCAGTACGACGACCTGCCGGTCCCGGAAGCGCAGCTGGCGCAGGACGTACGTCTTCTCCAGCGACGACTTGCCGTTGCCGGACTCGCCGAGCACCAGCCAGTGCGGGGCCGGCAGTTGCTGGCCGTAGAGCTGGAAGGGGTCGTAGATGTAGCCCTTGCCGCTGTAGACCTCGCGGCCGATGATGACACCGGAGTCGCCGAGGCCCGGCGCCGCGGTGGGCAGGTAGACGGCCTGCGCCTGGCCCGTCGAGGTACGCACGGGCAGGCGGGTCGTCTCGGTCTTGCCGAACAGGAAGCTGGTGAAGGCTTCGGTGACGGCGGACAGCGGATCGAGCGCGGCCATGGCGGCTACCTCCGGCCTGGAGCGGCAGTGCGGGACGTCATGCTGCTGTCGCCCTCCTCATCGGCGGATGCCGGTGGCGAAGGGGAGGGTGTTCACGAAGGCGCGGTGGTGCTCTCTGTCGCACCACTCCAGCTTCAGATAGCTCTTGCCCGCCGAGGCCCGGATGGTGCGCTTGTCGCGGGCCAGCGACTCGGGGGAGCGGGAGGAGACCGTGATGTAGCCGACGAGGTTGACGCCTGCCGCGCCCGAGGCGAGGTCCTCACCGCGCTGGTCGACGCGGCCGTGCGCGGCGATGTCGCGGGGGTCGACGGTGCGGTTCATCTTGGCGGCGCGGCTGGCCTCCGCCTCGTCGTTGGTCTTCTCCGTCAGCATCCGTTCGATCGCCAGCTCCGTCGGCTCCAGGTCCATGGCCACGGCCACCGTACGGATCACATCCGGGGTGTGGACCAGCAGCGGGGCGAGGAAGTTGACGCCGACGGGGGTCATCGGCCACTCCTTCACCCAGGCCGTCGCATGGCACCAGGGGGCGCGGGTGGTGGACTCCCGGGTCTTGGCCTGGAGGTAGGTCGGCTCCATCGCGTCCAGCTCGGCGGGCCAGGCGTTGCGCTTGGTCATGGCCTGGATGTGGTCGATGGGGTGGTCCGGGTCGTACATCGAGTGGATCAGCGAGGAGAGCCTCGCCTGGCCCAGCGGCTGGCGGACCCGGATGTCGGCCTCGGCCAGGCGGGCGCAGATGTCGGTGAGTTCGCGGGCCATCACTATGGCCATGCCCTCGTCCTTGCTCAGCCTGCGGCCGGCGGTGCGGCGGGCCGCCTTGGCGATGGTGGTGCCCTCGGTGGCCAGCTCGCGCCCGTAGTGCATACAGGCCACCAGGTAGGCGCGGTGCTGCTCGCTGGAGGTGGAGACCATCGACTGGAGCTGGTCGTAGGAGGTGCGCAGCCAGTCGGCGGCCCGCTCGTCGCCGCGCTGGGCGACGTCCTTGGCGTGGGCGTCGGGGTCGGCGGGCAGCGTGCGGGCCAGCATCTGGAGGCGGGTGACGTAGCCGTCGCCGTTGGCCACGTGCTTCAGCAGGGTGCCGAAGCGGTCGACCAGCGCCTCCTGGTCCTCGCTGTCGCGCAGCCCGACGCCGGGGCCCTCGATCTCGATGGCGGCGGTCACCGTACGCCGGTCGGCGTGCAGCAGGACCGCGATCTCGTCCGGGCCGAAGGGCGCCGCCAGCCAGTTGATCCTGCCGACGCCGGGCGGCGGGCCGATCTCCACCTCGCGGCCGTCCAGCCGGACCCCGGCCTCGGCTGCCTCGGAGCGGTAGGCGGTCCCCTGGCGCAGCATCCGCTTGTAGGAGCGGTTGATCTCGAACCACTTGTAGAACGTACGGCCCTTGTACGGCACGTAGATCATGGCCAGCGCGAGCACCGGGAAGCCGACGAGGGCCGGGATGCGCAGCGAGAGCACGGGGATGAGCAGGCCGCTCATCATGCCGAGGAAGGCACCGACGATGATCAGGCCGATCTCGCCCGTCTCACGGTTCTTGCCGACGATGGCGTTGGGACGGGCCCTGCCGATCATGTACGTACGGCGCGGGGTGGCGACGCCGGGCCCTGCCGTGTGGGACGGGGTCGTCATCCGCGGTCACCTCCGGAGTTGCGCTGCTGGTTCTGGCTGTTCTGACGGGGCGGGCGCGCCGAGTGCGGGGACGCGGGCGCGGTGGGGGGCGCCGGCTGCTTGCGCACGGACGGCGCCTCGCCTCCGCCGCCTCCACCCCCGCTGCCGCCCCCGCCACCGCGGGAGCTGTGGGCGGCCACGCCGCCGGAGACGCTGGTGCCGGAGGGCTTGGCGGAGGCGGACGCCGTAGCGGGGGCGCCGCCCTGGGAGCCGCGCGCGCTGTGGGTGTTGATGCCCTGGCGTACCAGCGCGGCGGGCGAGGAGACGACGGCGGTCGCGGCGCGGGAGGCCGGATCGCGCACGGAATTGCGGTGGTTGACGATGTCGTCGCCGAAGCCGGGCACGAAGCGGTAGATCATCGCGCTGGCGAAGATGGCCAGCAGGATGATGGCCAGGCCCGAGACGACCGCCGACACGGCGTCCGGCCCGTCACCGCCGGCGAGCGCGCCGGCGAGGCCGAGCACGATCACGATGACGGGCTTGACGAGGATCACGGCGATCATGATGCCTGCCCAGCGGCGGACGTGTCCCCACAGATTCTTGTCGACCAGGCCCGCGTAGACGGCTGTGCCGAGCAGCGCGCCGACGTACAGCAGCGCGGCGCGCACGACGAGTTCGAGGTAGAGCACCCCGGCGGCCAGCACCGACACCAGCGAGACGACGATCAGCATGATCGGGCCGCCGCCGATGTCGTCGCCCTTCTTGAGGGCCTCGGAGAACGTGCCGAAGAACTGGTCCGTCTTGCCGGATGTGCCCGAGGCGATGACCTCGGTGATCGAGTCGGTCGCCGACACGACGGTATAGAGGATGAGCGGGGTGAACGCCGAGGCCAGCACCGTCAGCCACAGGAACCCGATCGCCTCGGTCAGGGCCTCGGTGAACGGCACGCCACGCACCGCCCGCTTGGCCACGGCCAGCAGCCACAGGGTCAGCGTGAGGATCGTCGAGGCGGCGAACACGACGGCGTACTGGCGCAGGAACTCGCCGTTGGTGAAGTCCACCTTGGTCGTGGAATTCACCAGCTTGGCCAGCTTGTCCACGGTCCAGGAGGCCGCCTCGGCGCAGCCCTTGGCCAGGGAGGCGAGGGGGTCGGTGGCGGCGGTGGGGTCGGAGGAGGGGCTTGAGGGGGAGGAGCCGGGGTTGTTGTCGCCCTTTTCGCAGTAGTCGTTCGCAGGGCCGCGTACGAGGTCGCAGGGGTTGTCTTCGTCGTCAGGGGCCGCGACTGCGCGAGTGGCGAGCAGCGCTGCGGTGGACTGAGCACCCGCCAGAAGGGCTCCGATGGTCAGCACGCGGCTTCGATTACCGGGCATACGTGAACCCTCCGAACCTCTCAACTGCGTCGGCCATCTCGTCGGCGGACGAGGCCGCTTGGTCCTTGCCGATCGGCGTGGGGCCTTCCTTCTGCTTGAAGTCCGCCACTTTCCAGTCGCCGTCGAGCCACGAGAGCTCGAAAGTGTTGGTGTACCAACTCTCCGTGACAGGGGTCTTGGAGCCTTCCCCAGCCAGGCCGAAGAGCGAGGAGTACCAGATGGCGACCCTTGCCTTGTTGTCCTTGTAATCGAGCACCTTCGCGCCGACCGGGATGGTCCGCGCGACGAAGGTGCTGCCCTTGGGCGCCGACCCGTCTTTCTTGAGGCCGATGCCCCTGAGGAATTTGGGGTCGGTGTAGACCCTGTCCAGGTCGTCCATGCGGTCGGACGCCACGCGCGGGGCGTAGACGGCCTTTACGATCTTCTGCCGGGTCGAGTCCGCGAACATTCCGTCGCCACTCAACGCGACAGCGTAGTTCGCCGCCGCGCTCTGTGCCCCCTGCTCGGTGTGGGCGAAGCCCGAGGCGGGGGTGTCGGTGCCGGGTTTGACGGGTTTTTGGCCGGTGGGGGCGGTGGGCTGGGCCTGTGCGCCCCCGTTGCGCCCCTCCTCGGCGGATCCGCCGCCGCCCTTGCCGTCCTCCTTGCCGCCGCCCCGGTTGGCGAAGGCGATGGCGGCGATGAGCAGGACGACCACGGCCACGATCGTGATCAGGCTGCGCCCCGGCCGTGTCGGGGGCCTGCCGCCGCTGCCCTCGGATCCGGGCAGGCGGGTGCGGGTGGTGAGGCGGCCGGGGTCCCGGCCGTAGGCCGGATCCGTGCCGCCCGGACCCGCAGGATCGTGTGCGCGCCCGTACTCGCCGCCGTCACTCATGCCGGGATGGCCCCCTCGAACTCAACTCGTCTTCCCAACTGCCGTCCGGGCATTGTCCCCTCACTCGACGTTAGCCGCGCTGCCGCCGTCATGTGCCCAGAGCGAGGAGGCGGACAGAAGCATCCCGGCACTGTGCGGGGTGCGCCTCCGTGCATCTTTCCCGTTCGGCGCTCGCGTATCACCAGGTGACACCCGTCACGTGGCCCTGCCGTACGCGTACCCGGGGTGCGCCGGGCACGAGGGGTGGTCAGGAGTTGGGGCGCGGCGGGGATTCGGTGAACTTGCCACCGCTGGGGCGGCTGGCGGCGTTCGTCATCTCCGAGTCGCGGCCGAGGAGTTGGGCCTTGCCGTTGTCGGGGATGGTGGCGATGCCCTGATAAAGGTAGTCCATCTGGAAGAAGGTCTGCTGTTCCGGGCCGGTGTAGACAGCGGTGATCTTGCTGGGCCGGATGTAGTTGGTGGTGGAGCGCTCAAGGCGGCGGACGGCGCCGTTGAAGACGGTGACGACTCCCTTGTCCGTCTTGAGGGCGTAGATGTCCTTGTATGGTGTTTTGGCGCTCTTGTACACGACGCGGGCACCGCTCAGGTTCTTGTTGCGGTCGGTGTACCAGCTGCGGGTCGTCTTGGCGGCCGAGGTGTTGGCCAGTGTGCTGCGGGCTTCGTCGTTGCCGCCGGTCTCCATCAGGGCGTTGACGGAGGCGGCCAGCCCGGCGGGGGCGAGGGCGCCGGTCTTGCGGGTGGGGGCGGCGGCCTGGACGGTGCCGTCGGAGTTCTTGCTGACCTTGGGGAAGGTGGCGATGTTGACGGCGGCGACCATCTTCCACTTGCCGCCCGCGCTGCCGCGGTCGAAGACCAGCACACGGCGGTCCTTCTTGCCGAAGCCGGGACCCTTGCCGGCGACGTCGGCCATGAACCAGTCGCGGTCGGCGGGTATGTGGAAGTTCCGGTCGGTGTAGGTGAAGGGTCTGCCGTAGGTGCGCTGCTCCTTCTTCTCTAGGGCGGGGTGCTGGCGGAACTGTGCGAGGGACTGCTGGCGCAGGGCTCCGGACTCGATGGTGGCGTTGAGGTCGGCGCTGCGGGTCTTGTTGGCCTTGTTGTTGGTCTTCTGGTAGCGGTCGACCAGTGCGTTTGCCTGGGCGACGCTGACCGGGCCGCGCGTCTTGGTGTTCTTGCCCGTGTGGGAGCCGTCGTCGTTCGATGTGCTGCCGCGCTTGGATTTGCGGCTTCCGTCGTCCTTGTCGCTCCCGCAGCCGGCGGTGCCGAGGAGGGCCAGGGTCACGGCGAGGGCGGTGGAGGCGGATATCGCATGCGAGGTCTTCATCGGGGTCCCCGTGAATGTTGTACCCATGTGACGCATGGGGGCAGTGGCGACACGATATATCCGGCCGCGCACCGGCCCCGTGCCCCACTGCCCCGTGCCCCACCGCCCGTGCCACGTCCCACCGCCCCGTGCCACGCCGTACGGTCGGCGCCGTACGGGCGCGCCCCGTGCCACCCGCACGGTCGCGAGCGGTACGGGCTCAGTCCGTGCCCAGGGTGGCCGCGACCGTGATCCAGGGAGGGGGCCGGCGGCTGGGGGTCTTCCAGTAGATGTCCAGGCGGGTGAGCAGGCCGGTGGCGTCCAGTTCCATGACGTTGGCGAAGTGCATGGTGAGTGGAGCGTCGTGCGGGGTCGGCTGGATGGTTTCGGTGGCCTCGTTGAGGGCGTGCCGGGCGTCGGCGCTGAGGAAGGTGCGACGGGCGGTCAGCTCGTGGTGGTGCATACGGCCGGTCACGCGGGAGACGAACCGCAGGTAGGCGTCGCGACCGCGGCAGGTGTCGGCCTCGTCGGCGCGCATGCCGACGCGGGTGAAGTCCTTGGCGAGGACGGCGGCGACGGACTCCCAGTCGTGGGTGTCGACGCCGTTCCAGAAAGCGGCGATGTTGGCCGCGGCCCGATCGGCGGCGGCAGCGGTGGGATGCTCGTCCATAGCTGACATGGCGTCAGATCAGAAGGGTGTGCCCGTGGGCCGCCACCGCCGCGGGCCGCCGCAATTGAGTACGCGTACCCATGTGCGAGCGGCCCCGGCCCGGCACGCTGGGCGTATGACTGAATCGACGCCTACCATCCAACGGCCCACCACCACAGCGTTCTTCGCGCAGTCGGCCATCGCCTTCGGGCTGGCGCTCTCCGCGTTGCTCATCGGCATCGTCCGGCTGCCGGTCGGGCAGTGGGAGCGCGGTTTTCTGGCACTCGGCCTGGTCTTCGTCGTCTCCTCGGCCTTCACGCTGGCCAAGTGCGTCCGGGACAGGCAGGAGGCGTCGGAGGTGACGAACAGAGTGGACAAGGCGCGCATCGACAAGCTGCTGACCGAGGTCGACCCGTTCGGTCAGGGCAAGGTCTGAGATGCGGCCGGCGAAGCCCCGCGCGCCCGCCCCTGCTCAGATCCAGCGGTAGTCGTCGCCCAGCAGCAGGGTGTGCTCCAGGACGTCCTCGGCGGGGTCGTCGATCTGGCCGGTGTTGACCAGCCCCACGCGCGGCCCGTTGTGGGCATGGCGAGGGCTCTCGTCGGCGTGAGCCGTGACCGGGACCAGCGTGAGTGCGCCGGTTGCTGCGGCGAGGACGGTGGCGCGGGCGGCAGCGCGGACGGCCCAGCGGTTCTGGCTCTTGACGGCGGACATGGTGGCCTCCAGCTCGGATGCGGTGCGGCGTATGCGGCGCCCTGCCTATTGAGCGGGCCGCCGGTACGTCACGGTGATCGCCGGATGATGCGACTCGTACGACCGGAGCCCGGAGCCTCGCCCCCAGGGTCCGGGCCGCCCAGGGTCCTGGGCTCAGCCGAAGCTGGTGGCTTCGAGCCATAGGTCGAGGAGTTCGTGGTCGCCCAGTACCTCTACCCGGGGGCTGTCGGCGGGGAGGCGGCGGTAGAAGACCAGGAGTACGTCGGCGAGGGGGCCACGCAGGGCGACCTCTGCCTTGGCGTGCGTGCGGCTCCAGGAGACGCCCTCGTCCGTCAGCTCGATCAGCCACTCGGCGGGGTCCGGGTCCGCCGTCACATCCGTCGCGTGGAGATGGAGGCGGGCGCCCGCGCGTGGCTCCAGCAGCCGTAGTGAGGTCATCCGGGCGCGGACGGCCGGGGTGGTGAGGATGTCCAGCCACTCGTCCACGCAGTCGGCGGCGATCTCGGGCGCCACCGTGAAGTCGACCCCGGCGGCCAGGCACGCGTCCGCGCGGTGGACGACCGTCTCGTGGGTGGCCCGGCGCGCCCAGAAGGCGGGGTTCTGCTCCGTCGACCAGGACCAGGTGTGCGCGTCGGGGCCGGCGGTCCGCAGCTCGTCGACGGCCAGCCCGGCGCCTTGGGCGAACCACTCCCTCAGCTCCTCGGGCCCCGCCGCCCCGCCGGGGCCCGCGACGCCGGGCACGGCCTCGTCCGGGACGATCTCGGTGGCGCGGGTGCGGACGATCTCGGCGAACCAGCGGTAGGCGCCGCCCAGATGGACGGTCAGGTCGCGCAGCGTCCAGTCGGGGCAGGTCGGCACGCGCCGGTCCAGCCCCGCCGGGCCCGCAGCCGCCAGCGCGTCCTCGAACAGGGCGGCCTGACGGGCGAGTTCCGTGCAGTAGCGATCGTGATCGAATGCGTAGGCCATGAACGGGAGGCTAGTTGCGGCAGACGGGCGGTACCTCTCATTTACCGGCCAAGTCGCCTGTACCGGGGCGGGCGGTGGCAAGCATCCTCCACCCGCCAAACCGGAACGGCCAAAACCGGAACGGCGCCCTACGCGAGCTTGCGCACCAGCGTGACCCCGTCGCGCAGCGGCAGCATCACCGACTCCACGCGGCTGTCCGCCGTGATCGTGTCGTTGATCTGGCGGATGGCGACATCCGCCGCGTCCTGCGCCGCGGGGTCCACGACGCGGCCCGCGCGCAGGACGTTGTCGAGGACGATGAGGCCGCCGGGGCGCAGTCGCGGCACCAGCTCCTCGTAGTACGTCGGGTAGCCCACCTTGTCCGCGTCGATGAACGCGAAGTCGACGGCCGGCTCCTGCGGCAGGGCGCGCAGGGTCTCGGCCGCCGGGGCCACCCGCAAGTCGATGCGGTCGGTGAGCCCCGCCCGCTGCCAATACCGCCGCGCGATGCCCGTCCACTCCTCGGAGACGTCGCACGCGATCAGCCGCCCGTCCTTCGGCAGGCCGCGTGCGATGCAGATCGAGGAGTATCCCGTGAACACCCCGACTTCGACGGCGCTCTTCGCGCCGATGAGCCGGACCAGCATCGTGAGGAACTCGCCCTCGTCCTGCGAGATCTGCATCGTCGTGCCCGGCACGGCCGCGTGGGTCTCCTCCACCAGCTCGCGGAGGATCTCGTCGGCGGGAGTGCAGTGGGCGAGGAGGTAGTCCTCAAGGGCGGGATTGACGATGTCCATGGAACTCCTCATGAGCAGGGCGCACCAAGGCGCGGGGAGGTGCTGGGACGAGGTGTGCCGAGGCGCGATGTGCCAAGGGATGGTGTGCCGAGGCGGGAGGCGGTGTGAGGTGAGGAGTGTGGATGCCTGCTGGGTGGGTGCGGAGATGGCGGCGCGTTCGCTAGACCGCCATGCCGTAGACGATGGTGAAGACCGTGCCGAGCGAGCCGATGATGAAGACGCCGGTCAGCCCGGCGACGATCAGACCCTTGCCCTGCTCCGCGCTGAAGGTGTCCCGCAGCGCCGTGGCCCCGATCCGCTGTTTCGCGGCACCCCAGATGGCGATGCCGAGGCACAGCAGGATGGCCACCGCCATCACGACCTCGATCATCACCCGGGCTTCGTTGCCGAGCGAGCCGAAGGGGCCCCAGTCAGGGGCGATTCCGCCGATGATGGTGGAGATATCGCCTTTGTCAGCGGCCAAGAGCATGGTGAACTCACCGCCCTAGTTCGAAGGTTGTCTCTGACGGATTGTGCCATGGCCCCGTGACAACGGGGGGCTGTCCGCTCCGGCGAAGTGGCTCCCGTCCGCGTGTCCGCGTTGAACGGGGCGCACCAAAGGGCTCAACGTTTCTTCAGTTCCCGAGTGTCCAGGGGCCCGCACCCGAGCCGTTCGGCCTCTGCCGCCGCATAGCGAGGCAGCAGTTCCGCCGCACGGTCGGCGGGTGCGCCGGATGTGTCGCGTGGGGGTTTCCGGTCCTCGACGAGGAAGAGGACGGAGCCGCTCGGGCAGCTCGTCCGGTACGACGCCTCGCCGTCGCGGAAGAGCGCACGCCCGTGCTCCCCGTGCTCCTGTGCGCCCGTCGTGAACTGCCCGCTCTCGAGAAGCCGGACCAGCCGCGGCTCTTCCACGGTCGTCAGACGCAGGTCGTCGTGGCCCGAGCGGGACCCGGAGGAGTCGCTCAACGCGCATACCCGTGCGACGCCGGGTGCGCGGGTGGCGTAGGTGACGTCGTAGCGCTCAAGGCCCCGTACGCGCAGCCCTGGCACGCCGCAGGCGTTCTTCCCCGAGGCGTCGGTGACGCGGGGCGGCTCGGGGAGCCTCTCGGGCACGGAGAGCGTGCCGTCGCAGTCCAGGCCGCGCAGCGCGCCGTTGGCGAGCTTGACCGCAGTGCGCGCGAGCACGGTGCGCAGGCCGGGCCGCAGGGCGAGGCTCATGTCCTGTGACCCGGTGTCGACCTCGACGACGGCGGGGCCCGCGTCCATGAAGCCCGAGGCGCACTGCTCGGGCAGCGCGATCCACGCGTGGTTTCCGGAGACGAGCCCGGTCACGCCCTTGCCGATGGGGGTCATTCCCGCTTCGAGGTGGTTCGTGGGCCAGGCGGCGTCTTCGGCGCTGTGGTAGCTGTCCAGCTGGCGCAGCCGCGCCGTCAGCCGGGTCTTGGGCAGGGGGCCCGAGGGGGTGTCCATGGTGGCGGTGACCTGGCAGGTGCCGTCGACGCTGCGGTCGGTCGAGCTGGGCGGAATGTCCTTGCCGTGCGGTGTCAGGTCCGCGCGCCACAGGCCCTTCACGTCCTGGGAGCGCAGCGTGCCCCAGCACAGGGCCTGTTCGTCGCCGTCCTCGCTCTTCCAGGGCTGCCACGCGGTCAGCGCCGAGGCGACCAGCGCCCCGGCGAGCGCCGCCACGAGCGCGGTCCGCAGCCGCCCCCGCACCAGCCACCCGGCGGCAGCCCGCAGCCGCCGTCGGGGCCCGCGTGCGGCGTTCACCGGAGCGCAGACCGCCTCACCCGCACCGTGAGCGCCGTCCGCACTGTGAGCACCGTCAGCCCCCTCGGCGCTCCCCGTCCTCTCCGCACCGTGAGCACCATCCGCCCCCTCCGTGCCCTCGGCGTCGCCGAGTCCGCTCGTCTCCGCCTCGCTCATCCCCGCTTCCCCTCACACCCGAAGTACGCGGCGGCAGCGCGTTCGTAGCGCGGCAGGGCGCCGGACGGGTCGCCGACGTGCTGCCCCGCGCTCCTGTCGCCCCTCACATACGTCACCATCCGGGCGTCCCCGCAGCGCGAGCGGGACAGGGCCCAGGAGCCGCGCTCGCCGTCCCGTTCCGGCAGCCCCGCGAACAGGGCCACCAGCCGGGGGTCGCGCACGGCGCGCAGCCCCAGCACCGGCTCACCGCTCTTGTGCGCACGGGCGTCGCAGGCCAGCGTGGTGCGCCGGCCCGGGGTCTGCGGCACGCTCAGCGTGTGGTCGGGTGCCGTGGTGAGCGAGTCGGGGCCCAGCCCGGCGACCCCGCACAGCCTGTCCGGGTAGCTCTCGATGCCGTCGAGGCCCGGCGAGGTGTCACGGTCCGTCGTCGTGTTGTACGACGGCAGGGGCGAGCGCAGCCGCAACGGGGTCTGCGGCGCGCATCCGGCGCGCTTCATCCCGCTGTTGGCGGCGGCGACCAGCAGCCGCGCGCTCTGCCAGCCCTCGCTCGTGAACATCGCCTCGCCGTCCCCGCTCTCCATGAGCACCGTCGAGGGGCGTCCCTGGATGTCGCAGGAGCGGGGGAGGACCAGGAGCGCGTAGGCGTCGTCCACGTAGCCGGAGAGCCCGTCGGGCAGCGGGGTGCCCTCCGGGCCGAGCAGCTCGTCGGCCCAACGTCGCTTTTCGGCCGTGTCCTTGGGGAGGGTGCCGTAGCGGACGTCGAGGGACTCCTTCTCCTTCTTCCAGCTCCGGGTGACGGTGCAGGTGCCGTGGGGGCGCTTCCTGCTGGGCGGCGTGTCCTCGGCGGAATACGAGACATCGTCGTCCGACCGGAATTGGTCGTCCTTGCTGCCCCAGGAGCCCCAGCAGTAACGCGCCGAGGTCTCCTTGTCCCCGCCGAAGCCGGCGGAACCGAAGGTCAGCAGGGCCGCCACCAGTGCGAGTCCGGCGCCGATGAGGAGAACACGTGGTCGTATTCGAGCCATAGAGGCGGCACGATACGCGTTTCCTCCGAGCGGCGCGGCTGGAAAGATGTCCCCCGAACGGCCGTCACGCGGTCGTCGTCACTGAACCGGTGTCCGCGGGGGGATGGTTGAGGAGTGCGCCGTAGAAAGCTGTGGCTGCTGGGTGTCGGCGGCGGGCTGGGAGTGCTGTCCCTGTTCGTCGCGCTCCTCGTCGTGGGCACATACGTCGCCGCCTCCAGCATGGCGCAGGGGGCGGCCGGCGGTGCGGTGAACCTGGCCAAGGGCTCGGTGCCGGCCGCCTACGCGGGCCTGGTGCAGAAGTGGGGCAACAAGTGCGCGGCGCTCAACCCCGCGCTGCTCGCCGCTCAGCTCTACCAGGAGAGCGGCTGGCGCCCCGACGCGAAGAGCCCGGCCCAGGCCCAGGGCATAGCGCAGTTCATCCCCGGCACCTGGGCCACCCACGGCATCGACGCGAACGGCGACGGCAAGCGCAACGTGATGGATCCGGAGGACGCGATCCCGTCGGCCGCCAGCTACGACTGCAAATTGGCCAAGTACGTCAAGGACGCGCCCGGCAACGTCACGGACAACATGCTCGCGGCGTACAACGCCGGCGCGTACGCGGTCATCAAGTACGGCGGGGTGCCGCCATACCAGGAGACGAAGAACTACGTCTCCACCATCCGCAAGATGGAGCAGAGCTTCGCCGCCAACAAGAAGTCCCGTCTCGACCCGTCCAAGCAGGCCGCGGGCGCCATCACCTACGCCCAGGAAAAGCTGGGCACCCCCTACCTCTGGGGCGGCAACGGCACTCCGGAGCAGGGCGGCAGGTTCGACTGCTCGGGTCTGACGCTGGCGGCGTACAGGTCGGTGGGCATAGACCTGCCGCGCGTCGCCAACGATCAGTACAACACCGGGCCGCACCCCAAACGCGACGAGCTGATGCCGGGTGACCTGGTCTTCTTCGGCACCGACCTGAACAACTCCCGCTCCATCGACCACGTCGGCATCTACGTCGGCGGCGGCTACATGATCGACGCGCCCTATACCGGTGCCAAGATCAGGTTCGATCCGATCGACACCCCGAAGTACTTCGGCGCCACCCGCCCGACGGACGGGTGACCAGGTGGGGGTGGTGCCGTGGGTAGGGGGGACAGGGGAGGATTCCGTCAACAATCCGTGAGGCATAGGCCCTGAGCTGCGGTAACGGGTCACTCTTGGATAACGTCATGGTGATCGTTCGGTAAGAACGGAACGGTTCACCCGGCGCGGGGCGTTTTCCTCTGCGGAACGGGACTTCCGCACAGCGACCACGGGGGGTCGTCAGCGCAGATCCAGCGATGAGCACACGAAGCCGAAGTGAGGGGCCGCACCGCGATGGCAGCCTGGGACAACCCTGATGTCGAACTGCTCCATGAGATCAACGGCCTGGCCAAGGACGCGCCCACCTGGGCCGACCGGATCATGGAGTACGTCGGCGAGTACGGCATCGCCCTGGGCCTGGTAGTCCTCGCCCTGTGGGCCTGGTGGGGCGTGACGCGCAAGCGCGAGACCCTCGAAGAGGGGCTGACGGGCTTCGCCGGGCTGCTCTGGGCACCCCTGGCGGCGCTGATCGCGCTGGCGGTCAACATCCCGATCCGCGGTTTCGTGGAGCGCCCCCGGCCCTTCCTGGAGCACAAGGGCATCGAGGTCCTGGTCAAGGGCAAGACCGACTTCTCGTTCGTGAGCGACCACGCCACGCTCACCATGGCCATCGCCGTCGGCATCTTCATGGTCCAGCGCAAGCTCGGCCTCGTCGCGATCGTCCTGGCCGTCCTGGAGGGCTTCTGCCGCGTCTACATGGGCGTGCACTACCCCACGGACGTCATCGGCGGGCTGGCGCTGGGCACCGCCGTGGCGCTGCTCCTGGCGCCCCCCGCGATGTGGGCGCTCACCCCCGCCGTCCGGGGCCTGGCCAAGAGCCCCCGGCTGCGGACCCTCATGTGGGCGGGCCCGGCCGAGTCCGCGGGCGGGCCCACGGCCGGCGGTCAGGACGGTGCCCGGGAGCGCCGTCCCGGAGACCGCGACCTGGCCGCCTGAGAGCCGGCTCCCAGCCGAGGCGACCAGCCGCTGGGCCCAGTTCTCGGCCGCCGGCGCCCCGTCCCCGTTACTCCGCGTCCCCCGTTACTCCGCCCCCGCCGGGCCACCCGGCGGGGGCGTCGTGCTGCTCAGGGGGAGGCGGCGGCGGACTCGTGGTCCCGCGCGTCCGCGCGGGCGCGGTCCCGGGCCCTGCGTGCCGGACCGCGCCAGCCGCAGCCGCAGGACGCCCAGCAGAAAGAGCCCCGCTCCTGGACCGAGGTCCGGTGCGGTGCACAGGCGGCGTCCGGCTGGTGTTCGGGGGCTCGCTCTCGCACGTGACCACCGTACGCGGGCCGTGACGGCACCTGACAGGGCCTCGTTGAACCGGCAAATCCGGACGGCGGCAGCGGGACGGGCCGGACCGGGCAGCGACCGGGACGAGGGGTCGGCAGGACATGGCAGTGGTGCGGCACGAACGAGGCGGCGCGGTCACCGTCCGGGTCCTGGCCGCGGCCGGTGCGGTCGGCGTGACGCTCCTCACCGCGACGGGATGCTCGCCGGGCGGCGCTTCCGCCAGCAGCGACGCGAACCCCGGCAGCCCTCCCGGCCCAGCCGCCGTACGGCGGGCCGCCGACACGCTTGCCGCGGCCGGGAGCGCGCGGGTGCGCACCTCCATGGAGATGGCCAGCGGCGGCACCCGGGTCACCGTCGCGGGCGCGGGTGTCTTCGACCTCGCGCGCCGCACCGGCCGGCTGAAGGTCACGCTGCCCAGCGGCGCCCAGGGCGCCAGGCCCGGGGAGCGCAGGCCGGTCACCGAACTCGTCGCACCCGGCGCGCTCTACATGAAGAACCGTGGAGCCGGGGTTCCGGCCGACAAGTGGGTCCGGGTGGACACCACGAGCCTCCCGGACGGAAACCTGGTGACCGGCGGCGCCACCGACCCCGTCAGCGCCGCCGAGCTGCTGCGCGGCGCCCGCCGGACGGTCTACGAGGGCACCGGTGAGCTGGGCGGCGAGCGGGTGTGGCACTTCAGTGGCGTGGTGGACATCGAGCGCGCCGCCGTGGCCGCGCCCCCGCACGCGCAGCGGCAGTTGAGGGCGGCAGAGAAAGGCTTTTCCGGCCACCGGGTGCCGTTTGACGTCTACCTCGACGGGCAGGGACGCCTCCGGAAGGTCCAGCACCGCTTCACCTTCGCCGGGAGTTCCGCCGGATCCACCGGTTCCGCCGAGGAGGGCGAGGGCATCGCCGTCACCTCGACGACCAGCCTGGACCGCTTCGGAACGCGGGTGAGGGTCGTGATGCCGGAGCCTCGCGACATCTACGCGGGCAAGATCGCGGCACCGTAAGGATCCGTGGGGGTCCGCGCGGACCCGTGGGGATCCGTAGGAATCCGAGGAGATCCGCAGAGATCCGAAGGGATCCGTACAGGGAGGCGGCCCGATGCGAAATGGTTCGGAAGTGCCATGCGCGGAGGGTGTGGCACTCCCTACGCTGGGGAGCTGGGCTCTGGCGCATCGGTGCGGCGCATCAGGGCGCTCCGCCGCTCGACATGAGGAGCACAGGAGGTGATACGTGTGCCTGCGTCTATGCCTGACGACAGGGGCGACGGCCGTGGGGGCCGTGGCCAGCGACGATCCCGGCTCCAGGACCACGTGGCCCTCGCCGAGATCGAGCTGTGCGGCGAGCTGATGATCGCCGCGTCCGCCGCCGAGGGGCCGCTGAGCGTGGCGCGCATCGACGAGGTCCTCCGGCGCGCGGCGGGCGAGCTGGACGACGCACCTCGCTGTTGACGACGCGTCCTGCCGTCGGCTCAGCCCGCGCAGGTCCGCTCAGGTCCGCATCAGGCGGGCGATGGCGGCGGTGGCCTCCTCGACCTTGGCGTCCATCCCGGCGCCGCCGTCCAGCGCCGCGTGGGCGACGCAGTGGCGAAGGTGCTCCTCCAAGAGCTGGAGCGCGAAGGACTGGAGGGCCTTGGTGGAGGCCGAGACCTGGGTGAGTATGTCGATGCAGTAGACGTCCTCGTCCACCATCCGCTGGAGGCCGCGGATCTGGCCCTCGATCCGGCGCAGCCGCTTGACGTGGGCGTCCTTGTTCTTGGTGTAACCGTGCTCACCGGTCGCCTGGTGTGCCGAGCAGCCCTCGGAGGTGGCCTCGGCCACGGTGTCCGGCGGGCCTGTCTCTGGAGACGTCATGCGGTCCTCCCGTTGTGGACGAGGGGCGGACGACTGCGTCTCATACCCCAGGTGGGTATAGGATACCGGACTTCGCGGAGCCCGCTTCAGTGTGCGGGCTTCCATGGGTGACACTGGGGGTCACCGGTTCGCCGTGGCCGGATGATGCGCTTAGCATCAAGTCGACCGACCCCGATGCATTCCGAGGACCCCCAGTGCGCTTTCGTCTGACCCCCAGGGAGACGAGCTTCTACGACATGTTCGCGGCCTCCGCGGACAACATCGTGACGGGCTCGAAGCTCCTCATGGAACTGCTCGGGGCGGATTCCTCCGCGCGCGCCGAGATCGCCGAACGGATGCGGGCCGCGGAGCACGCCGGGGACGACGCGACACACGCGATCTTCCACCAGCTCAACTCCTCCTTCATCACGCCGTTCGACCGCGAGGACATCTACAACCTCGCTTCCTCCCTCGACGACATCATGGACTTCATGGAGGAGGCCGTCGATCTCGTCGTCCTCTACCAGATCGAGGAACTGCCCAAGGGGGTCGAGCAGCAGATCGAGGTCCTCTCGCGGGCCGCCGAGCTGACCGCCGAGGCGATGCCGAACCTGCGCACCATGGCGAACCTCACCGAGTACTGGATCGAGGTCAACCGGCTGGAGAACCAGGCCGACCAGATCCACCGCAAGCTGCTCGCGCACCTGTTCAACGGCAAGTACGACGCGATCGAGGTCATGAAGCTCAAACAGGTCGTCGACGTGCTGGAAGAGGCGGCCGACGCTTTCGAGCACGTCGCCAACACCGTCGAGACCATCGCGGTCAAGGAGTCCTGACCCTCCGTGGACACCTTCGCGCTGATCATGACCGTCGGGGTCGCGCTCTTCTTCACTTACACGAACGGCTTCCACGACTCCGCCAACGCCATCGCGACCTCGGTCTCCACGCGCGCGCTGACCCCGCGTGCCGCGCTGGCCATGGCCGCCGTGATGAACCTCGCGGGCGCCTTCCTCGGCAGCGGGGTCGCCAAGACGGTGAGCGAGGGGCTGATCCAGACCCCGCACGGCGCCAGCGGCATGGGCATCCTGTTCGCCGCACTCGTCGGTGCCATCGCCTGGAACCTCGTCACCTGGTACTTCGGCCTGCCCTCCTCGTCCAGCCACGCCCTGTTCGGCGGCATGGTGGGCGCGGCGCTCGCGGGCGGGATCGCCGTCTACTGGTCCGGCGTGATCGAGAAGATCGTGCTGCCGATGTTCATCTCGCCGATCATCGGGCTGCTGCTCGGCTATCTGGTGATGTGCGTCATCCTCTGGCTCTTCCGCAAGTCCAACCCGCACCGCGCCAAGCGGGGCTTCCGCATAGCGCAGACCGTCTCCGCCGCCGGCATGGCGCTCGGGCACGGCCTCCAGGACGCGCAGAAGACGATGGGCGTCGTGGTGATGGCCCTCAGCATCGCCGAGGTCCAGGACCACAACGAGATCCCGGTCTGGGTGAAGATCGCCTGCGCGGCGATGCTGTCGCTGGGTACGTACGCGGGTGGCTGGCGGATCATGCGCACGCTGGGCCGCCGCATCATCGAGCTCGACCCGCCGCAGGGCTTCGCGGCGGAGACGACGGCCGCCTCCGTGATGTACACCGCCTCGTTCATGTTCCACGCGCCGATCTCGACCACGCACGTGATCACTTCGGCGATCATGGGCGTCGGCGCCACCAAGCGGGTCAGCGCGGTGCGCTGGGGAGTCGCGAAGAACATCATCCTGGGCTGGTTCATCACGATGCCGGCCGCGGCGTTGACCGCGGCGGTTGTGTATTGGGCGGTCAAGCTCGTCTTCGGCTGACGCCCTGGTCCTCAAGCTCCCCCAGCCTTCGGCCGGGAGGTGCCCCCGGACGGGCTGACATTCAGCCCGTCCGGCGCTTGAGGACCAGGGGCCCGGGGCAGAGCCCCCGAAGCAGGGGCCCGCGGTGGCACCGCCATGCAGCACCGCGGGCAGTCAGAGGGGTGAAAGCCGCCCGGCTTTCACCCGAATCGGCCGGAGATGTAGTCCTCCGTCGCCTGGATCGACGGGTTGGAGAAGATCCGCTCCGTGTCGTCGATCTCGACGAGCCGGCCGGGGTCTCCGACCTTGGCGAGGTTGAAGAACGCGGTGCGGTCCGAGACCCGCGCCGCCTGCTGCATGTTGTGCGTCACGATCACGATCGTGAAGAGCGACTTCAGCTCACCTATCAGGTCCTCGATCGCGAGTGTCGAGATCGGGTCGAGCGCCGAGCACGGCTCGTCCATGAGCAGCACCTGCGGCTCGACGGCGATGGCCCGCGCTATGCACAGCCGCTGCTGCTGGCCGCCGGACAGGCCCGAGCCGGGCCTGTTGAGGCGGTCCTTGACCTCGTTCCACAGGTTGGCGCCCTTGAGGGACTTCTCGACGATCCCGTCGAGGTCCTTCTTCTTGAAGTCGCCGTTGAGACGCAGGCCGGCCGCGACGTTGTCGTAGATGGACATCGTCGGGAACGGGTTGGGCCGCTGGAAGACCATGCCGATGGTGCGGCGTACGGAGACCGGGTCGACGCCCGAGCCGTACAGGTCCTCGTTGTCGAGCATCACCTTGCCGTCGACCCGGCCGCCGGGAGTGACCTCGTGCATGCGGTTGAGGGTGCGCAGGAAGGTGGACTTGCCGCAGCCGGAGGGGCCGATGAACGCCGTCACCGAGCGGGGCTCCACGGTCATCGAGATGTCGTCGATGGCGCGGAAGCCGCCGTAGTAGGCGGAGAGGCCGCTGACGTCGATGCGCTTGGCCATGGGGATCACTCCCTTAGTGCTTGGGGGCCTTCCAGCGGGCGATGCCGCGGGCGACCAGGTTGAGGATCATGACGAAGGCGATCAGCACGAGGGCGGCTGCCCAGGCGCGGTCGTAGGACGGCTCGTTGCCGAGGGCCCACTGCTCGTAGATGTAATACGGCAGCGAGGACTGCGCGCCTTCGAAGGGGTTGTTGTTGATCTCCGCGGAGCCGAACACCAGCAGCAGGATGGGGGCCGACTCGCCCGCGACGCGTGCGAC
Organism: Streptomyces sp. NBC_01775; assembly: GCF_035917675.1. Taxonomy (NCBI): domain Bacteria; kingdom Bacillati; phylum Actinomycetota; class Actinomycetes; order Kitasatosporales; family Streptomycetaceae; genus Streptomyces; species Streptomyces sp. NBC_01775. The sequence continues at coordinate 5,003,456 of NZ_CP109104.1, forward strand.
GGCGAGCATGATGCCGGTGGTGATGCCGCCCACGGCGGTCGGCAGGACGACCTTGAGGATCGTCCTCCACTTCGGCACGCCCAGCGCGAGTGACGCCTCGCGCAGCTCGTTGGGGACGAGCTTGAGCATCTCCTCCGTCGAGCGCACGACGATCGGCATCATCAGGATCGCCAGGGCCATCGCGCCCGCGAAGCCCGAGTATCCGAAGTCGAGGATGATGATCCAGAACGAGAGGATGAACAGGCCGGCGACGATCGAGGGGATGCCGGTCATCACGTCCACGAAGAAGGTGACGGCCTTGGCCAGCTTGCCGGTGCCGTATTCCACCAGGTAGATCGCGGTCAGCAGCCCGATGGGCGCGGCGATCACGGTGGCGATGCCGACCTGTTCCAGGGTGCCGATCAGCGCGTGGTAGATGCCGCCGCCCGGCTCCATGGTGATCACTCCGCTCATGGAGTGACTCAGGAAGTAGCCGTCGAGGACCTTCGAGCCCCGGGCGATGGTCTCCCAGATGAGGGAGGCCAGCGGAATGACGGCGATCAGGAAGCAGACCCAGATGAGGCTGGTCGCCAGCCGGTCCTTGGCCTGCCTGCCGCCCTCGACCGCGCCGGCGAGGGCGGCGGTGAGGCCGATGTAGAGCAGCGCGGCGATCAGGCCCCACTGGACACGGCTGTCCAGCCCGCCCAGCGCGCCGACGGCCACGCCGAGTGCGGCGGAGGCCAGGGCTATCCCGAGCGGGGCCCAGCGCGGCAGCCGGGGCTGGCGCAGTGTGGGGGTCGGCGGGTCCGGGGCGACGGGGGCGTCGGCAGCGTCCTTGGCGAATGTCTGGCTCATCAGGCGTTCGCTCCCGAGTACTCCTTGCGGCGGGCGATGATCAGCCGGGCCGCGCCGTTGACCAGCAGGGTGATGACGAACAGGACGAGGCCGGAGGCGATCAGCGCGTCACGGCCCATGGCCCCGGCCTCCTTGAAGCCCGCGGCGATGTTCTGCGCGAAGGTGCCGCCGCCCGGGTCGAGCAGGCTGGCGCTGATCAGGAAGCTGGGGGACAGGACCGTGGCGACGGCCATCGTCTCGCCCAGCGCGCGGCCCAGGCCCAGCATCGAGGCGCTGATCACGCCGGAGCGGCCGAAGGGCAGCACCGACATGCGGATGACCTCCCAGCGGGTGGCGCCCAGCGCGAGTGCGGCTTCCTCGTGCATCTTCGGCGCCTGCCGGAAGACCTCGCGGGAGACGTTGGTGACGATCGGCAGAATCATGATCGCCAGCAGGATCCCGACGGTGAACAGCGAGCGCGCGGCTCCGCCCTCGTAGGTGAACAGCCCGGTCCAGCCCAGGTAGCTGTCCAGCCACTCGTAGAGGCCGGTCAGCTGGGGGACGAGGAAGAGCGCGCCCCACAGGCCGTACACGATCGAGGGAACGGCGGCCAGCAGGTCGATGACGTAGCCGAGCGGGGTCGCGAGCTTGCGCGGCGCGTAGTGCGAGATGAACAGCGCGATGCCGACCGCGACCGGCACGGCCAGCACCATCGCGATGATGGAGCTGACGACGGTGCCGAAGGCCAGGACGGCGATGCCGAAGACGGGCGGGTCCGCGTTGGCGTCCCACTCAAGGGTGGTGAGGAAGTTGCCCTCGTCGGCGCCGATGGCCAGCGCGGCGCGCCAGGTGAGGAACACCGCGATGGCGGCCATGATCACCAGGAGGGCGATCCCGGAGCCCCGGGAGAGGCCGAGGAATATCTTGTCGCCCTTACGGGTCCCGCCCCTTGCGGGCGGGTTTTCTGTAGCCATGGTTTCTCCGGTCTGACTGGTGCGGGCCGCTTCACGCCTTGCGTTTCGCGGATCCCTTGGCGGTGCACCGGATGCTTGCTCTCCGCGCGTTTCGTGACATTTGGGGCGCGGTTGGGCATGCGAGAGAGCGGTGGCGGTGAGTTGGGCACCGCCGGACCGCTCCGTCTCGCTTCCCGCCGTCGCGGCGGGAATTCAGTTGTTGCGCCGGGAGGCGCCGCGGCGGCGCTTCGGGTCAGCTCAGGCTGTCGACCGTGCTGCGGACCTTGGTGATGATCTCGTCGGGGATCGGCGCGTAGCCCTTGTCGGAGAGGGCCTTTTGGCCGTCCTCGCCGGCGGTGTACTTCAGGAAGGACTTTGTCGCGGCCAGCGACTCCTTCTTGTTGCCCTTGTCGCAGGCGATCTCGTACGTCGCCAGGACGATCGGGTAGGCGCCGTCCGCCTTCGTCTTGTAGTTCAGGTCGAGGGCGAGGTCCTTGCCCTTGCCGACGATCTTGGCCTCCGAGATGGCCTTGGAGGCGTTGTCCGTCGTGGCCTCGACGGGCTCACTGGCGCCGGTGTCGAGCTTGACCGTGTTCAGGTCGTTGCCGGTCGCGTAGGACAGCTCGACGTAGCCGATCGCGCCGTCGTTCTGCTTGACGTTCGTCGCGATGCCGGAGGAGCCGTCGGCGCCCTGGCCGCCCTTGCCGGCCCACTTCTTGGCGGGCTCGTGCTTCCAGGCGGCCGGTGCCGCGGTGTTGAGGTACTTGGTGAAGTTGTCGGTGGTGCCCGACTCGTCGGAGCGGTGGAACGCCTGGATCTTGGTGCCCGGCAGCTTCGCGTCCGGGTTCAGCTTCTTGATCTCCGGGTCGTTCCACTTGGTGATCTTCGAGTCGAAGATCTTGCCCAGTACCTCGGCGTTCAGCACCAGGTCGTCGACGCCGCTGACGTTGTACGTGATGGCCACCGGGCCGCCGACCATCGGCAGGTTGATGCCCTGGCCGCCCTTGCAGACCTTCTTGGTCTGGGCGATCTCCTCCGGCTTGAGTGCCGAGTCCGAGCCCGCGAAGGCGGTCTTGCCCTGGAGGAACTCCTGGATGCCGGCGCCCGAGCCGGTGGGCTTGTAGTTGATCTGAGTGCTGCTGCACGCCGACTGGTAGGTCTGCGACCAGATGTCCATCGCGTTCTTCTGCGCGCTGGAGCCGGAGGCGAGCAGCTTGCCCTCGCCATCACACTTGATCTTGCTGGCGGCCTTGCTGGTGTCGCTGCCGGAACCACCGGAGTTGTCGTCCGAGCCGCAGGCGCTCAGGACCAGGGCGCCACAGGCCGCGAGAGCGCCGACAGCTACGGCGCGGTGCCGGTTGGTGCGCTGAAGCTTCACTTTCGTTCAGTTCCTTCCTGGGCCCGGAGAGGCGGCCGGGCGGCCGTCTGGCTCTCTGGCTATGGGGCGCGATCCCCGTTCGACGGAGCGACGCGCTCTGTGTAAGGCCGAAATTAGGCAGATCAGGTGAATCGGCCAACGGAGCTGAGTGAACGCGGAGTGAACCTCGGCAGTCAGCCCGGTGCCTCGCCCCGCCGGGGGTCTCAGCCTGCCGGGGCCCGCCGCCACTCTTACCCCCTCTCGGGGGCGGCACCCTGTTCCGGGGTGCGCGCCGGGGCCGGGTGCCTGGCGCCTTGGGCCGCCAGTCCGGTTTCCGCCGTCCTTGCCCGGGGTGGTGTGCCGGCGGGGCGCGGTCCCGGGGGTGCTCGCCGTGACGGTTCGCCCACCCGCCCACCCGTTGCCGGGGCGGGCCCTTGGAGCGCTGGGCGGGGGGCGTACTCCTCGGTACGTGGCTCTGTTGGTTTCGGGGACGACATGGCACCATCCGCTGAGTTGGCCTCAGTTGACCATACAAACAGGGGGTGGCCCGGGTGGGACGGCCGCAGACCAGTTCGACCCTCTCATCGGAACGCGACCGCGCACGCAGGGTGCGCGGTGTGCGCGGCGCCCTCGCCGTCGCCTGTGCCACGGCGCTCCTCGCGGGGCCCGCACTCGGCACGGCCTACGCCGAACCCCGACGGCCCGACCCCGGTACCAAGCCGGGTGAGCCGGGCAAGCCCGACCTGGAGCAGATCCGCAAGGACATCGAGCGGCTGCACGACCGCGCCGGGTCCGCGACGGACGCCTACAACGCGGCCGAGGACAAGGTCAAGAAGCAGCAGAAGTCCATCGTCAAGCTCGCCAAGCGCATCGACTCAACCCAGGGCAAGCTCGACAAGTTCAACAACACCGCGGGCGCCATGGCCCGCGCGCAGTACCGCTCGGGCGGCATGCCGGACGAGGCCAAGCTCATACTCGGCAACGACCCGGCGAGCTTCCTGCACGACGTCTCCCTCGTGCGCAAGGGCCAGCGGGCCACTCGCGGTGTCATCGGCAGCCTCACCAAGACCCGCTCCCAGCTGGAGGGTTACGCCGAGGACGCCACCGACGAGTGGAAGAAGCTGGAGAAGAACCGCAAGAAGAAGAAGGCCGCCAAGAAGAAAATCACCGCGCAGCTGAAGAAGGCCAAGTCCATGGAGTCGGGCCTCAAGGAGAAAGAGCGCGATCGGCTGCGGCAGCTGGAGGACGAGGCGGCCAAGGCGCGGCAGGCCAAGTGGCTGAAGACCGGCGCCATCAAGGGGCTGGAGAAGAGCAAGGCCAAGGCGTCCCCCGCGGGTCGGCGTGCCATCGAATGGGCGTCCCGGCAGGTCGGCAAGGACTACGTGTGGGGCGCCGAGGGCCCCGACACCTTCGACTGCTCGGGGCTGACGATGCGGGCCTGGGAGGCGGCGGGCAAGCACATTCCGCGCACTTCGCAGGAGCAGTGGAAGCAACTGCCCAAGGTCCCCGTCGGGAAGATGCGCCCGGGAGACCTGATCATCTACAAGAAGGACGCGAGCCACGTCGGGATGTACGTCGGCGACGGCGCGCTCCTGCACGCGCCGCGCACCGGACGGCAGATCACGGTGGAGGGCGCGGGCACGATGCCGATCCTGGGGGTCGTACGCCCCGACAAGTGAGGCGGGCCACGGCCCGGTCATGGCGTCGGCCACACCGCCTTGGTGGGGCGTGATATCGGCCACGGCCGGGCCACGTGACGTTGGTCATGCACGGGCCGGCCATTCCTGCCCTTTGAGCGGCGAACTCCCGTTTTTCCAGTGGCATATGACCGAGGCGGATTACCTCAAGCCATTCCGTACGTGTGCGCGAGGGCGCTAAGGTCCTGTCCGAAAGCCCGGGATGACGAGCGTACGACCAACGCACGCGTTCCGGGCTGAACCATGATGGCGGGCCGTCTGGTGCGCCACCGCGCCCTCGGGGGAGGGAGAGGTCTCATCATGTCCGTAAGCGCGCCTTCAGCGGCCTCCGCGTCGCAGGCGGCGTCACAGGCCGTGTCCGGCCAGGCCCTGCTCGCCGAGCAGCAGGGCGCGGGCGGCCTGGGTCTGACCCTGCTCGTGATCGAGGACGATCCGGCAGGCGCGCTGAGCGTGCCGCGCATGCTGGACGAGTGCGGCAGGCCCGTGAAAGTGCGCACGGCGCGAAATCTGACCGAGGCCGCACGGCTGCTCACCGACGATGTCCACTGCATCCTGCTGGACCTCTCGCTGCCCTGCGACGACGGCGGCGGCGAGGGTGCCGACCGCGCCGATCGCGCGGAGAGCGGTGACGGCGTCGGCGTACGTGACGGCCGGGTACGGGTCCAGGGCGACGGGACACCCGTGCGGGGCGCGAGGCGTGGGACGGACGCGGCCGATGGAGCGGACGCGGCTCGTGGAGCGGACGCGGCCCGTGGGGGCGAGGCTGTGCCCGGGGGTGGCCCGGCCGCTGAGCCCGCGGAGGCCCGCGAGGGCGACGGGACCCACGAGAGCGGCGGGAGCCGTGAGGGTGACGGGGCCCGTGAGGGGAAGGCGGCCGAGTCCGGCGAGCTGGAGATCCTGCGGCGGGTTCTGCGTATGGCGCCCCGGCACGCGGTGCTGGCGCTCACCGACGGAGCCGACGCCGAGCGCGACGCCGACGCCGTACGGGTCGGCGCGCAGGACTACCTCATCCGCGACGAGCTGGACGGCCGACTGCTGACCCGCGCCATCCGCTACGCCGTCGAGCGCAAGCGCAACGACCTGGCGCAGCGCCAGCTCACCGAGACCCGCCTGCGGGCCCAGGAGAACGCCCGGCTGGAGCGCGGACTGCTGCCCCGGCCGCTGCTGGAGGGCAGTGAGCTGCGCTTCGCCGCGCGCTACCGCCCCGGCCGCTCCCGCGCCCTGCTCGGCGGCGACTTCTACGACACCGTGCGCACCCCCGACGGCACGGTGCACGCCATGATCGGCGATGTGTGCGGCCACGGCCCGGACGAGGCGGCCCTCGGCGTCGAACTCCGCATCGCCTGGCGCGCGCTGACCTTCGCAGGGCTGTGCGGGGACGCGCTGCTCAGCACGCTCCAGAAGGTGCTGGAGCACGAGCGGGCCAGCGAGGAGATCTTCGCGACGCTGTGCACCGTCGACATCGCCTCCGACGGCCGCAGCGCGGGCGTCTGCCTCGCGGGACACCCCTCACCGCTGTTCGCGGGCGCCGGGGGCGCGGCGCCCCGGCTGCTGCCCTACGACGAGAGCGGGCCCGCGCTGGGGCTGCTGCCGAAGGCCCGCTGGCCGCGCCGGCAGGTCACGCTGGGACGCTCCTGGAGCCTGATGATGTACACGGACGGGCTGATCGAGGGCCGCTTGGACGAGGGCGCGGGCGGCAGGGAGCGGCTCGGGCTCCAGGGCATGCTCGACATCGTCTCCCACCGGATGGCGGGGGGCGCCCGCGGCGAGCGGCTGCTGGACGCGACGATGAACGATGTGCGCCGCCTCAACGGCGGTGAGCTGACGGACGACGTGGCGGTCCTGCTGCTGGACCGGGACTGCTGAGGCGTTGAGGTGCTGAGGCGCTGGACCGGGACGGAGCCGCTGAGGACGCCGGCTCCCCCGGCGCCGGAGCGCGGTTCGGGGCCGGTCAGTGGCCTCGGGGCCAGGGTCGGATCAGCGGCCGTTGTGCGGGCCGTACGGGCCGTCGCTGCTGCTGCCGCCCTTGCGGCGACCGCCCCTGCCGCCGCCGGCGACCTGCTTGAGCGCCGGGCGGACGTCGACGATGTAGACGATCGAGGCGATCAGCCCGATGATCTGGAGCAGCACCATCGGCACCACCAGGTTCACCACGACCGCGATGCCCAGGATGATCAGCCAGAACTGCTTGTTCTGCTTGTCGGCCGCGCGATAGGCGTCCTCGCGCCGGATCGCCCCGTCCACGAAGGCGAACACTGCCAGGGCGAGGATGACGAGATTGATCAGTCCCATCACTGTCGTGAAGCCCTGCATCAGCATGGTGTCCACACTCCTGGTCGGTCGCGGTCGCTGTCTCGTCGCTTGCCGGGCGCCGGGCGGGCCGTTGGGTCACCGTACCCCAGTAAGGGAAGAACGGGCCGGGCACGCGAATGGTGCCCGGCCCGTCCGTCTCCCGTCCGCCGACCCGCGCACGCGGGTCAGGACTCGGTCTTGGGGGAGGCCTTGCGCGGCGTGGTGGTCTTGCGGGCGGTGCTGCTCTTCTTGCCGCCGGTCGCGGAGCCGGAACCCGTGCCGGAAGCGGAGTTCGAGGTGGCGCCAGAGCCCGAAGAGGCGGAGGTCTTGGCGCCGGAGGTGGACGCGGAGGTGCCGGTGGCGGACTTGGAACCGGTCTTGGAGCCGGCCTTCGTCCCGGACGACGTCGCACCCTGTGCGGAGGCGCCCGATGCCGTGGCACCCGGCGCGGTGTCGGCCGGGGGCTCGGCGACCTTGACGGGCTCGCGCCGCACGGTCACCTCGGTGACCTCGGCCTCGTCGGTCTCGCTCCGCCAGTTCTTGACCGCCTCGCGACCGCGTACGGCCAGCTCGTCGTAGGTCTCACGGGCCTTGACCGCGTACTCAGCCGCGACGCCGACGCTCTGGAGCGCGAGGTGCTGAGCCTGCTCACGGAGCTTCTTGACGTCCGTGTCGATCCCGCCGAGGGCCTCGCTGACCTTCGCCTGGGTCTCCTTGGCCTGCTGGGTGACCCTCGCCTGGACCTCCTTGGGGTCCGTCCCGCGCACCGCGGCGAGGGCCTGGGGCGCCTCTTCGCGGATCTTGTCGACGACGCCGGCGGCGAAGTAGAGCGGCGTCGGGTCGGTGAGGGTCTTGCGCAGGTCGTTCGTGTTGGGCATGAGGGTGCGCCTCCGTGGCTGGACTCGTTGGCTCGTTAACTCGTGAATTCGCGTCACGAGATGATCTGCGGTGGGTGTCCCGCCGCTACGTCTGCTGTTGTGACGCCTGCCGGCTCCTACGTCTGCTGCTCGTCGGGCCCCGGGCCGCGCGGGCCCGCCTCCGGAGCGGGTGCCTCCCGCCCCTGGCCGTTCTCCTTGCGGAACGAGTCGTAGATCTGGAGCAGCGCCTGCTTCTGCTGCTCGTTGATCGACGGGTCCGCGAGGATCGCGGCGGGCACCTGGAGCAGGTCCTGCCGGTCACGCTCGTCGAGAATCCCGGCCTGCACATAGAGCGACTCCGCCGAGATCCGCAGGGCCTTCGCCAGCTGCTGGAGGATCTCCGCGCTCGGCTTGCGCAGGCCGCGCTCGATCTGGCTCAGATACGGGTTCGAGACTCCGGCGGCGTCGGCGAGCTGCCGCAGGGACAACTTCGCGTTCCGCCGCTGTTCCCGCAGGAACTCCCCGACATTCCCGACATTGAGCGAGGCCATGCACACCAGAGTGCACCCCGGCGCTAACTTTTGCAAGCACCTTGCTTGCAGATGTTGCCTCAGCTCGTTGTGACGGAGGCGGCCACCCGATCCGCTGACGGTGTATCAGGCCACGCCCACCGGCTTGCCAGTTCAGCAAAGATCTTTGCCGCTCATGGAGACGTGCGCGCAGGCTGCGTCCAGAAAGTGCCGGCTCACAAGCACAGCCGGTACCTCTCGGACTCGGTTGTGTTCCCTCATTCGCTGAGAACCTCTCCGGCCCGAGCGGCACGTGGGAAGTCGCAATTGCCTTACAGAACAGAGGAGGCCGCAGATGGAAAATCGCCATGTCGTGATCATTCCGATCGAGATCGACGAGGAGAGGGTGAGCTCGTATCTCGACGCCTGGCAGGGTGCCGCGGAAGTGATGGCCGCTCAACCCGGTTTCATCCGGACGTACATGTTCCGCACGATCGTTCCGGGGAGCAGATTCCGCCTCGTCAATGTGGCGGAATGGGAGTCCACCTCTCACTGGGAAGAGGCGATGAACGTCTGCCCGATGATGGGGCAGCAGATAGCCGTCGCCCATGCCTCGAATTACGAGGCGATCCGGACGGTCCTGCCCGTCACGAAGCAGAGCCTGAGCCCCGGCGACGGTCACACCCCCGCCGACCTGTCTCCCGCCGAGGCGCATCGTCGCGTCGTGGACGGGAAACTCACGCTGGTCGATGTCCGCGAAGAGGATGAATGGGCGGCGCGTCACCCGGCCGGCGCCGTCCACGCCGCGCTCAGCACGTTGCCCGCCTCGCTGTCGGATCTGCCCGACGGCCCACTGGCCTTCGTGTGCCGCACGGGTACCCGCAGCGTGCGAGGCGGCGCGCGGGCGATCCGCGCAGGCCGGTCCTCCGTCCACAGCGTGACGGGCGGCCTTGAGGCATGGGAGGCGGCGGAGCTGCCGGTCATCCTTCCCGACCGCGAGGACGCGGCCGACAACGGCGACCGTGCCAAAGCCGCGGTACGCGAGAACTGACGAAAGCAGAACCGGCGGTCGACCGTCACACACACCCCAGACACGTTCGAGGTGGACGAGCACCTGATGCTGCGTGCGATCGCCGCCCCGGGCCACACCCCGCACCACACCTCCTACGCGCTGGAGGAGGACGGCCGCGCGGTGGCGGTCTTCACCGGCGGCTCGCTGCTGATCGGCACCGTGGGGCGTCCGGATCTGGTGGATCCGCGGCTGACCGAGCACCTGGCCCGCGCGCAGCACACCTCCGCCCACCGGCTGGCAGCGATGCTCGACGACCAGGCGCCCGTGCTGCCCACGCACGACCTCGCCGGTGTACACGAGCGCGGCGAGGACGTGGTGGTGCTGGATGTGGTGGTGCTGGATGTGCGCCGGGATTCCGAGCGCGGAGACGGCTTCATCGAGGGCTCGGTGCACATCCTGCTCCACGAGCTGCACGGCCGGGCCGGCGAGGTGCCGGACGGCACGGTGTGGGTGCACTGCGCCGGCGGGATGCGCGCGGCGATTGCCGCTTCCCTCCTGGACGCGACCGGACGGAAGGTCGTCGCTGTCGATGACAGCTTCGAGGCGGCAGCCGACGCGGGCCTGAGCATCACCCGGCCCTGAACCTCGCGGGAGGCGCGGCGGACAGCAGCCAGGGGCGTGGATCCGCCGTGTCGCTAGGGTGCGTCGGTATGACCGACCGCGTTCTGGAGCTGCTGCGCACACGCCCTGAACTGGCCGAACTGGCCGCGTTCCCGTTCAACTTCGACGTGAACCGGGCGTACCACGTCGAGGAGGTGCACCTCGCCTCCGGTGCCTCGCTGGAGCCGATCGCGGGTGACGACACCGGCGGTACGTATTTCCTGTGCGGGGGACAGGCGGTGCTCCACGCGTCCTCGGACGGGTACGCGTCGCTGCTCGCCAGCAGTGTCACCGAGGCGCTGGAGTTCCTCATCCGGCTGCCGGCGTGGTGCGAGGAGGTGTCCGAGGGACTGGACGAGGAGGGGCTGCGTGCCGCGGTGCGTGCGGGGGACGCCGAGGCGCGCGAAGCGTTCGCCCCCGACCTGGACGCGCAGCGCGCCGCGCTGCTCAGCGGTCTGGGACTGACGGACCGGCCGCTGGCCGAGCTTGTGGCCATGGAGGAGGCCGCCACCAGGCGCACCGATCCGGGCTACGTCCTGCTCAACTCCGCGGAGCTGTGCGCGTACCAGCTGGAGGAGCGCTACCGGCAGCCCCTGCGCGACCTCGTCCTCGCCCCGGGGCGTGAGGCGCTGGAACGGCTGCGCGCCGGCGACCCCGGCGCGCGGGAGGCGGCGGCGGACCCGGTGCTGCGGGCGGGGGTGCTGCGTGCGGCACAGGACGACCGCCGTGACGGCGACCTGCCGCTGCTGCGGTTCCTGCTGGAGTACGAGAACGCCGAGCGGAGCGAGTGGTTCGCGGAGCGGTGGCTGGCCGCGGTGCTGGTGGCGCTGCACGGCCGGGACGAAGACGTTCCGCTCCTGCGGTCAGCCACGTCCGGGCAGGTCACCGACGCCGCCGGAGCCGTGGAGTGGGCCCGTGCCCAGGAGTCGGAGCGGCACGCGCGGAATGTGGCCGCGGAGAGCGAGTTCACCTGGATCGAGCTGGCCCGCAGGCAGGGCCGTACCGAGAACGCCCGCGTCGCGCTCATCCGCCTGCTGGACGACACGGGTCCGCACCCGGACCGGCTGCGCGAGCTGAGCCGCGCGCTGGAACGCCTCGGCGACCACGCCCAGGCAGCCCGCGCCCAGTTCAACCTCCTCTCCCTCCAGGACACCGCAGCGGACCGGGCCGGGGAGGCGTACGTCCTCGCCCGCCTGGAACGCCTCAAGGGCGACCTCGCGGCGGCAGGGCGCGCGCTGGAACGCGCACGTACGGCAGTCGGCGCCGAGGGCACCCCGCCCGATGAGACGGTCTCCGAATGGCACCGCCGCGGCCTCGGCCGTCTGATCACCGAACAGCACCTGGAGCTGACGCTCGCCGCGGTCGAGGCGGGCGACGCGGAGCTCGCCCGCGCGACGATGACGCACTGCCGCCACCTGCTGCGCACGATCAGCAAAGGCTCGGCGAAGGCCCTGAGCGAACTGTCCACCCGGGCGAAGTGGGCGGTGGCCGCTCTCGGACGGCCCGAGGCCCCGGCCGGCCCCGCGCACCTGGAAGAACTCCGGTGACGCCGGGTGTGGCTCTGGCCTAGCGTCCGGAGCATGACCACTCCGGACGACGCCATCGACGAGCAGGTGGACGTGACCGTCGGCTGCCAGGACAACCTGTCCGTCGGCGTGAGGTTCTGTGACCGGTTCAGCTTCGACGAGGACTCGGTGCACTACGCCGTCGAAGTATGGGCCCCTGGGCTGACCGCTCGCGTCGACGAGGTGGTGGCCTGGCTCTGGGACAGCGATCTCGCGCCGTTCCTGGAGAAGCTGGCCGCGGACTACCACGGGTGGGAAGGCGAGCGGAGTTGGCAGACCAACGACCGGGACCTGGCCGTCTCGGCCGTCTTCCGGTCCGGTGGCCACGTCGGTCTGACCTGGACCGTGCGCCCGTGGCCTGATGCCGCCGGAGGCTGGAGTGCCTCGGTGACCACGTGGCTGGAGGCCGGGGAGCGGATGTCGGCCTTCGCCGCCGACATCCGCCACTTCCTCGCGGGGTGAGCCGCCGTGGCCGTCGCCCGTCGCATCACCCGGACGCCGGCCCCCTACGCCCCGGCCTGGGCGACTCGGACGACGGCCCGGAAGACTCCCGGTCAGGGTGCGGGGCCGGCGACAGCCTGCTCGCTACCGCTCGGCGGGGTTGTGCGAAGCCGCCGTCGCGGTATGGCGTGCGAGCCGGCCCAGGATTCGGCCCAGAGATCCGCCGGTGGGATCGCTTCCACTATGTCCGCGTAGGCGTCATCGTCTATGTCCGCGTAGGCGTCATCGTCAGCGCGTTCGCCCTGTTCACGGCCGCCCTCGGGTGACGGTCACGTTGCCGGGTTCCGGGGCCTCGCCGACGTTGATCGCGGGCTCGGGGCTCGGGGCTCGGGCTGCGGGCTGGCGTACGGGGGGGCGCGTGGCCGCTCCAGAGGAGGGGCCGGCTGGCGATGCTGGGACCGGTGAGACCGGTGAGACCGGTGAGACCGGTGAGCACGCGGGTGCGGGTGCGGCGAAGGTTTCCTGGGGCAGCCGGGGTTGGCCTCGGGTGTGCCGCCGAGGGGCCGCTTACCGTGGCGGCGGGCGGCGTACGGCGCCGCCGATGACCGTCATGACGACCTTGTGGACGGCTTCCCGCTCCGGCGGGATGCCGGTCCGGTCCGCGAACAGAAGGTGTCCGGCCCCGATCAGGGTGGGAGCGAGGGCGTTGACGTCGGCGTCGTCCGCGAGGCGGCCCAGCGCTCGCTCGGCCGTCAGGTACGAGGCGATCATGGCCGCGCCCTCCGTCAGGACCGGGACGCCGGTCGGCCTGTCCTCGCGCAGCCGGGCGCGCAGCTCGTCGCGGGAGGTGACGAGCCCGACGACCGCCACCGCCACCGTCTCGAACAGGTCCGTCAGTGTGGCGGTGAGGTTGTCGGCGACGGTGCCGGTCCCGGCGCGGTCGCGCAGGGCGGCGGCCTGGGCCTCGATCCGGCCGATCCGGTCCAGTACGAGCGCGGCGAGGAAGGCGTCGAAATCGGCGAAGTGCCGGTGCAGGACGCCCTTGGCGCAGCCTGCCTCCGTGGTGACCGCCCGGCTGGTCAGCGCGTTCGGCCCGTCCCGGAGCAGGACGCGCTCGGCGGCGTCGAACAGCTGCTCGCGCGCGTCGCGCATGGCTACCCCTGTTGGCATGCGGTCCCTTCTCCTTGGTCCGGCGGCCCGCCCGTTGATGACCGGTGACGCCCGTTGACGAGTGGGCAAGTGCCCACCATAGTGGGCGCATGCCCACTATACCTCCGGCGCGAGGGCGCCGTTTCCCGAGCGAGTCTCATCAACACCGGCAGATGGCCGAGTCGTTCGGCCTCGACGCCGAACGCTACGACCGGACGCGGCCCCGCTACCCCGACGCCCTCGTGAAGCGGATCGCCGCCACCGTCGCTCCGGGCGCTGGCGCTGGCCGCGAGTCCGGCTCCGGCTCCGGTTCTGGTCCCGAGGCCGGCTCCGGCTCCGGCTCCGGTCCCGGGTCCGGCTGCCGGATCCTCGACGTAGGGGCCGGAACGGGCATCGCCGCCCGGCAGCTCCAAGCGGCGGGCTGCACGGTGCTCGGGATCGAGCCCGACGCGCGGATGGCCGCGCTGGCCCGGCGGTTCGGGACGGAGGCCGAGGTCGCGACGTTCGAAGCCTGGGACCCTGCGGAGCGGGAATTCGACGCCGTCGTGGCGGGCCAGTCCTGGCACTGGATAGACCCGGTCGCGGGCGCGGCCAAGGCGGCACGGGTGCTGCGGCCCGGCGGATTGCTGGCGGCTTTCTGGAATGTGTTCCAGCTCCCGTCCGAATTGGCGGAAGCCTTTGCCGAGGTGTGCGGACGGGTGCTGCCCGACTCCCCGTTCGATCTTCAGGACGCGATGAAGCAGCCCCTGAACGGGAACCATGCGCTCTTCGCCAAGGTCGCCGACGGGTTCCGGGAGGCGGGTGGATTCGGCGACCCGGAGCAGTGGCGGTTCGACTGGGAGACGGAGTGCACCCGCGACGCCTGGCTGGACCAGTTGCCCACCCAGGGAGCCTTCACCCAACTCCCGCCGGCCAAGCTGGCGGAGCTGCTGGAGGGGGCCGGGGCCGCCGTGGACGCGCTGGGCGGCAGCTTCACGATGCGCTACGCGACGGTGGCGGTCACCGCGACACGAACTCCCGCCGGCTGACCTTTCCCCCGGCCCCGGCCCCGACCCCGACGCGGACCTCGACGCGGACGCCTCGCTCTCGCCCCTTTCATCCCCGCCCTCGGGCGTGAGGCGGCGGGCGGCGGCCAGGGTCATGAGGGGGCACGGGGGTCGGCTGAGGTGAAGGCGCCCGCCTGGGCGGCAAGCACCGCCGCGCGGGCAGCCTGGGCGGGAAGAGCCGGATCGGGCCCGTTCTTGAGCAGAACGCGCTCGTGGTAGACCGGCGCGGTGGCCGTGACGAGCAGCCCGCGCGCGTCGATCGCTTCGAGGGGGCCGGGCAGCTCCTCGCGGTCCACCGCCCGGCGCACCACCTCGGTGCAGCGCTCGTAGCGGTCCTCCCAGAAGTGGCGCAGGGCTCTCGCCGCCTCGTCGGAGCGGAACGAGGCGGCGATCAGGGCGTACGCGACCGGCGGGTCCTCCTCCATCGCGTCCTGGACCTCCTCGTTCAGCGCGGTCAGATCGCTCTCGAGCGAGCCCGTGTCGGCCGGGCGCCACGCGTCGTCGAGGGCCGCGTCGAGCGCGTCGGCGAGCAGCCCGCCTATGTCCCGCCAGCGGCGGTAGACCGTCGCGCGGTGCACGCCGGAGCGGGCCGCGACCGCGTCGATCGTCAGGCCGTCGTAGCCGAACTCCACCAGCAGCGGGCCCACTGCCTCCAGAACCTGTGAGCGCACGCGCGCTGTGCGCCCGCCCGGACGTCTCGGGCGGTGCTGTTCCCCGGCGCCGTCCGGCCCGGACGGCGGGGCCCCGGCCTTGTCGTCCGGCTCCGGGGCGGGGGTCTTGGCCTCGTGTGGCCCGGCCTCGTCCTCGTCCGCCGCGGTCATTTTCCGAACCCTGTTGCCATCTCGGCTCTCGTCATGCCACCATCTTAACGCGACACACGTCGCGGTAAAAGTCCCCGTGATGATCCAGCGCACGGGAAAGAGAAGGAGTCGCTGATGCTCTTCCGAAGCGTTCACCTGGCCCCGCGGTCCGCCCTGGCCGCCCCATCCTCGATCGCTTCGGAGTGCACCCATGCCCACACAGATCACAGCCCTGGCCGTCTCGAAGTCGTACGAAGGCCGGACCGTTCTCGACGGGGTCAGCTGCGCGCTCTCGGCGGGTGAGCGCGCGGGGATCGTCGGGGAGAACGGCTCGGGGAAGACGACCTTGCTGCGGCTGCTCGCCGGGCGCGAGGACCCCGATCAGGGTGAGACCATCCTGCGCGCCGACGGCGGTGTGGGCTACCTCTCCCAGGAAGAGCCGCTGCCATCGGAGTTGACCGTCCAGCAGGTCATCGACCGGGCACTGGGCGAGTTGCGCGCCATGGAAGAGCGCCTGCGCGCCCTGGAAGCGGCGATGTCCGAGGGGGACGTTTCGGGGCTCACCGAGTACGGCGAGCTGTTGACCGCCTTCGAGGTGCGCGGCGGCTATGACGCCGAGGCTCGGGTCGAGCGTGCGCTGCACGGCCTCGGCCTGGGGCAACTTCCTCGTGGCCGCACCGTGGGCAAGCTCTCCGGCGGCGAGCGCGTGCGGCTGCGCCTGGCCGCTCTCCTCGCCGCGAGCCCCGAAGTCCTGCTGCTGGACGAGCCGACCAACCATCTCGACGACACCGCGCTCCACTGGCTGGAGGAGCACCTGCGCACCCGTCGCGGCACCACGGTGGCGGTCTCGCACGACCGGACCTTTCTGGAGCGTGTCGCGACGACGCTGCTGGAGGTGGACGCCGACCGGGCCCAACTCGTCCGCTACGGCAACGGATACGCGGGCTATCTCAAGGAGAAGGCGGCGGCCCGCGGACGCTGGGCCGAGGCCCACGAGCGGTGGCTGTCCGAGACGGAGCGGCTCCGCGTGGCAGCGGCGACCACCGCGCGCAGGGTCGCCCCGGGGAGAGGGATGAAGGACGGCAACAAGATGGCGTACGACCGTGCGGGGGGCCGCGTCCAGCAGTCACTCGCCGGCCGGGTGCGCAACGTCGAGGAGCGGCTGCGCCGCCTGCTGGACGACCCCGTCCCGCCCCCGCCCGCGCCGCTTCGCTTCACTCCGTCGCTGCACGGGAGCGGCCTGCGCGGCACGGTTGTGGAGGCCGAGGCGGTCGGCGTCCGGGGCAGGCTGGCCCCCACCGACGTGTCGGTCGCGGCAGGAGACCGACTGCTGGTGACGGGGCTGAACGGCGCGGGCAAGAGCACCCTGCTGCGCGTCCTCGCGGGAGAGCTCGCCCCGGACACCGGCAGGGTCTCCCGCAGAGGGCGGGTGGCCTACCTCTCCCAGGACCCCGAGCCTCCCTCGGCCCCGCCGGGCGCGACGCTGCTGGAGGCGTACGCGCAGGGCCGGCCCGGCGTCCCGGAGGACCACACGGACCGGCTGCTGTCCCTCGGGCTGTTCGACCGGGAGCGGCTGGAGGTGCGGGTCGACCGGCTGTCCACGGGCCAGCGGCAGCGGCTGGCCCTGGCGCGGCTGATCGGCGAACCGGCCGATGTGCTGCTGCTGGACGAGCCGACCAACCATCTCTCGCCCGCGCTGATGGAGGAGTTGGAGGCGGCCCTGGACACCTTCGAGGGGGCGCTCGTGGTCGTCAGTCACGACCGCAGACTGCGGCAGCGCTGGCGGGGCGCCCACCTGGCCCTGGGCGGGGCTACGGCCTCGGACGGGTCCGAGCCGTGGGAGACAAGTGACCAGGAGGCATGTGACCAAAGGAGTTCTGTATGAGCCCGGTTCCTGAACGCGGTACGCGCGACGTCGCCGTGGAGACCGTCGCCACCCTGCCCGAGGGGGCCGGTCCCTACGACGTGGTCACCGGCCCGGACGGCGCTTTGTGGGTCACCCTCGTGCACGCGGGCGCCCTTGCCCGACTCACCCCCGAGGGCGACCTCACCACCTACGCCCTCGATGTGCCGGACTGCGGGCCCACGGTGATCACCCCCGGCCCGGACGGCGCGCTGTGGTTCGCCCGGACGCGAGACCACCGGATCGGACGAATCACGGTGGACGGCAAAGCGGAGTCGTTCGCGCTGCCGACCCCCGAGTGCGGCCCCTACGGGATAGCGGCGGGGCCCGACGGTGCCCTGTGGTTCACCGAGACGAACGCCGACCGGATCGGCCGTATCACCACGGCG
Source organism: Streptomyces sp. NBC_01775 (assembly GCF_035917675.1). NCBI lineage: Bacteria > Bacillati > Actinomycetota > Actinomycetes > Kitasatosporales > Streptomycetaceae > Streptomyces > Streptomyces sp. NBC_01775. The sequence continues at coordinate 5,020,899 of NZ_CP109104.1, forward strand.
GGAGAGGTCACCGAGTTCCCCCTGCCCACCACTGGGGCGTTCCCGTCCGGGCTGGTGGCGGGGCCGGACGAGGCGCTGTGGTTCACCCTCAACCAGGCCGACGCGCTGGGCCGGATCGACCTCGACGGCCGGATCACGCTCCACCCGCTGCCCACCAAGGGCGCCGCACCCGTCGGCATCGCCCTCGGCCCCGGCAACGGCCCTCGCTCCGATTCCAGCCCCGGCCCCGGCGGTGAGGGCGGCAACGGCAGCGAAGGCAGCAAGGGCAGCGAAGGCGGCAAGGGCAGCGAAGGCGGCAAGGGCAGCGAAGGCGGCAAGGGCAGCGAAGGCGGCAAGGGCGGCACAGGCGCGGGGACCCTGTGGTTCGTGGAGATCGGTGCCGGACGGTTGGGGCGGCTCACCCCGGGCAGCCGCAGCCGGACAGCCCCCGATGGACAGGCCGCCGCGCCGGAGGGCCGGATCGAGGAGTTCGTCCTCCCCGACGCCGAGTCGAGACCCCATGCCGTGGTCGTGGACCACGACGGCGTGTGCTGGTTCACCGAATGGCAGGCCAACCGCGTGGGCGCCCTTGCTCCGGACGGCAGCCTCACCGAACACGACCTGCCCACACCCGAGTCGGAGCCGCACGGTCTGACCGTAGGACCGGACGGTGCCGTTTATGTCGCGCTGGAGAGAGGCGAGGTGATCCGGATAAGTACGGTTGCGCCCTGACCCAGGCGGAGCCTGGGCCGGTGGGCTCGGTCGGCAATTCGGTTGGTCAGGGTCCGGGGCACTGTGAGGATGCGGTCATGGGACGCTCCTTCGATGATCTTGTGGCTGAGGCCGGTGCGGTAACCGTCCACGGCTGGGACTTCTCCTGGCTGGACGGCCGGGCGACCGAGGCGCGGCCCTCGTGGGGGTACCAACGGCTGATGAGTGGACGCCTGGCCTCCGCCTCGGCCGCGCTGGACCTCCAGACCGGTGGCGGCGAGGTGCTCGCGGAAGCGGAGAGGCTGCCGCCGGTGATGGCCGCCACCGAGTCCTGGCCGCCGAACGTCGCCAAGGCGACGGCGCTGCTGAGGCCGAGCGGAGTGGTCGTCGTCGCGGACACGGACGAGCCGCCGCTGCCGTTCGCCGACGGTGCTTTCGACCTGGTGACCAGCCGTCATCCGGTCCGCGCCTGGTGGGCCGAGATCGCCCGCGTCCTGGAGCCCGGTGGCAGCTACTTCGCCCAGCACGTGGGCCCGGCCTCGGTCTTCGAGCTGGTCGAGTACTTCCTCGGCCCTCAGCCCGAGGGGCGCGAGCGGCGCCGGCCCGAGGACGAGCGCGCGGAGGCGGAGGACGCCGGGCTCCAGGTGGTCGATCTGCGGTCCGAGCGGCTGCGCATGGAGTTCTTCGACATCGGCGCGGTCGTCTACTTCCTGCGCAAGGTCATCTGGATGGTGCCCGGCTTCACCGTCGAGCGCTATCGCGAGCGGCTGCGCGAGTTGCACGAGCTGATCGAGTCCGAGGGCCCGTTCGTCGCCCACTCGGCCCGCTTCCTCATCGAGGCCCGCAAGCCCGAGTAGCCCCGGGGCCCCAGCGCCCCCTCCACCGGATGCGCCCCGCCCGGATGCGCCCCGCCGGACGTGCCCGCCCGGACGTGCCTACCCGGATGCGCCCCGCCCGGGTGGCCGGGTGGCCGGGTGGTCGGATGAACCGCCTCTGCGTCCGATGGTCCAGCGCGGTCTACACCACTCGTGCGAGCGCCGACGTGAATCCGGCCTGCCCCGCGAGGTGACGGCAACCCCATGCGGCGAACCGGCGTCACCCATCTCAGAAGGCCGCTGAGGCCGGCAAGACGGCTGGTGGCCAGACCAGTTCACGTCCAACGGGGGGACGATCTTGTCCGAGATCACTGAATCGATCGAGCACATTTTCAAGGAGAGCGCGGAGGCTCCCGCTGAGGGGCTCGTGGGGGAGTCCGGGGAGACCGAAGAGCGGGCGTTGGCGGGCGCCCCCACGGCCGACGGCCTGACGCCGTACGTCGACGCGCTGCGCGTACCGCCCACGCTGCGCCCCGAGCCGACCACCGACCCGCGCGGCAGGCAGGTCGAGATCGAGCTGACCGAGACCTGGACGCGGCTGCACTCCCAGCTCCCGCCGACCCGCGTGTGGGCGTACAACGGCCACTTTCCCGGGCCCACCTTCGAGGTGCGCCGGGGCCAGCGGATCCGGGTGGCCTGGACGAACCGGCTGACGGGAACGTTCCCCGTCACCCATGTCGCCGTGGGCGCCGGTACGCCGACCGACCCGCTGGTCAACCACCCCGGCAGGGACGGCGTCAAGCCCGACCCCGATGTCGCGGCGCTGCCCGGCTGGTCCGTCACGCACCTGCACGGCGCCGTGACCGGCGGCGGCAACGACGGCTGGGCGGAGAACGCGGTCGCCTACGGCGACACCCAGCTGTCCGAATATCCGAACGACCACCAGGCCACCCAGTGGTGGTATCACGACCACGGCATGAACATCACGCGGTGGAACGTCTACGCCGGGCTGGTCGGCACGTATCTCATCCGCGATGCCGAGGAGGACGCGCTGCGCCTGCCCGGTGGCGCGTACGAGATCCCGCTGGTGCTGGCCGACCGCAATCTGGACGAGGACGAGGACGGGCGGCTCAACGGCCGGCTGCTCCACAAGGTCCGCAATCTGGGCCCCGACCCCGAGTCGGACAAGGACGTCACCCTTCCGGTGAGCGCGCCCTTCTCGACGGTCAACGGCACGATCTGGCCGTATCTGGACGTCGAGCCGCGCTGGTACCGCTTCCGGCTGCTGAACGCGTCCAACGCGCGCGTCTACAACCTCGCGCTGGTGGACGAGACGGGTGCCCCGGTGCCCGACGGCACGGTCAAGCAGATCGGCAGCGACGGCGGGCTGCTGCCCCGCCCGGTCGACATCACCTTCGCCGACGACACCGACCCGGCGCGGCGCAAGCTGCTGTCGGCGGCGCCCGCCGAGCGCTTCGACCTGCTGGTCGACTTCCGTGCGCTGCGCGGCAGGAAGCTGCGGCTGGTCAACGTGGGCAACGCCCGCTTCGGCCAGCCGGATCCGGCGAGGAACATCCCGTATCCGCAGGTCATGGAGTTCCGGGTGGGCGCAAGGCCGGTGGCGGAGCCGTTCGTGCTGCCGGGGACGCTCTCCGGCTCGTTCGAGCGGCTCACTCACGCCATTCCGCACAACCACCGGCTGATCGTGCTCAGCCCGCCCGGCACGGTGGGCGGCGGCGGGCACCCGGAGATCTGGGAGATGGCCGACATCACCAAGGAGGTCGGTGACGGGCCGGTCCCGCAGGCCGAGGGGATCGTGCGGGTGCGGGGGCGCGACGGCGAGCTGAAGACCTACCGTCGCATCGCCCGGACGTTCGACGACACGCTGGGGTTCAAGGTCGCGCACAACGACTACGAGCAGTGGAGCTTCCTCAACCTGGGCGGCCCCACCCACCCCATGCACATCCACCTGGCCGACTTCCAGCTGCTGAGCAGGGACGCCTTCGACGTCTCCGGCTTCGACCCGACCGTGGGCGGTACCCAGGAGGACAAGCCGGTCGTCTTCGACCCGGCCAGGCCCCTGCCCGTCGCGCCGAACGAGGGCGGCTGGAAGGACGTCTTCCAGGTTCCGGCGGGCCAGATGGTCAACGTCCTGGGCCGCTTCGACGGGGCGCACGGGCGGTTCATGTACCACTGCCATCTGCTGGAGCACGAAGACATGGGCATGATGCGGCCGTTCGTCGTCATGCCGCCCGAGGTCCTCAAGTTCGACCACGGCCACTCGGGACACGGGGGCGGCCACGACGGAGACCACGGCGCGTAGCCGCAGCCTCAGCCGCGCGCCGAGCCGCGCGCGGCCCAGCAGCCCTCCGTCAGGCGTCGCCGAAGAGGTCGAGCAGCTCCTGCTTCTCGAACATCCGGGCGGTGTCCACGGCGGAGGGCGTCCCGCCGCGCGGATCGGCGCCTGCCTCGAAGAGGATGCGCACCACGTCGTCCTCGCCCTTGAAGACCGCGCCGGCGAGAGGGGTCTGACCCCGGTCGTTGGCGCGGTCCGGGTCGGCGCCGCGGGCAAGGAGGGCGCGCACCGTCTCCGGGTGGCCGTGGTAGGCGGCCAGCATCAGGAGGGAATCGCCCTTGTCGTTGGTGAGGTTGGCGGGAACGCCCGCGTCCACGTAGGCGCCGACGGTGTCGGTGTCGCCGTGCCGGGCGAGATCGAAGATCTTCTGGGCCAGCTCAAGGACCTCGGGGTCGTGTGCGGGCTCGTCGCTGGCGGGAGTGGGTGCGTCGGTCATACGGCCAGCCTACGCACGCGGCGAGACCCGGTCCCGCAGGTGAGGGCGCCCTCCCCCGGGATCGCCCGCACAAACATCCGCACGGACATCCGCCCACGGATCCGCCCACGGATCCGCCAGATCCGCCCATGGAGCCCACGGATCCGCGCCGCCGCCACCCGCGCCCCGGCTACACATGGGCGCACGGGTCCACAGCCAGCAGTACCTCCCGGAGCGAGGGCACGATGTGCGCGGCCCCCGCCTCGCGCAGCTCCCTCTCCTTGCGCTCGTTGCGCGCGTATCCCACGAACTCGACACCCGCGGCCCGCGCCGCCACCAGGTCGCGCGCCGCGTCCCCGATCATCACGGCGTCCTGGGCCGCCACCCCGGTCGACTCCAGGGCCCGCAGCAGACAGTCCGGATCCGGCTTGATCCGCAGCCCGGCCCCGTCGTAGAACCGCCCGTGCACATGCCCCTCGAACAGCTTCAGCAGGCCCCGGGCTCTGAGATAGCGCTCGACGGACTCCCGCGAGTTGTTGGTCGTCACGGCCAGGCCCCGTCCGGTGGCGTGCAGCGTGCGTATCAGACCGTCCGCGTATCCGGTGGGGTACGCCCCCTCGGCCGCCGTCACCTCTTCCTGGGTGAGGGCCTGCTCGATGCGGCGGGCCGTGCCGTCGGAGACCAGGGCGGGGTTGTCGAAGGCCGCGGCCAGCACGACCTGCGGGTCCTCGTCGAGCGGCAGCGTCCCGCTCGCGTCGTAGGTGGTGCGCAGCCGCTCGGCGATGCCGCCCGGGCGGCTGCTGTGGAAGAGGGTGCATACGGGGCCGTCGAAGTCGAGCAGTACGGACTTCGCGGAGCCGACGAGTGCGTGCATCTGGGTCGTCCTCCCGGTCGGCGGGTCGTGGTCCGGGACAACTATCCTCAGCCGCGGACCGGCCGTACAGCGCCGAACGCCCCGTACGCGTCTTCCACTTCCGCGGGCGTGGGCACCTCACGCAGCCCGAGAGCCTCGGCACCGCGCGTCAGCACCTGGTGCACATCCTTGGCGGAGGCGCGCAGCCGCTCCCTTCTGACCTGCGCGGAGCTGGCGCTGTGGAGCGCGCTGGCGTGCCGGACGATGTCGGTGTAGACGGACTGCGCGCGCTTGTAGGCGAGGTAGCGGGGCAGGTCCTCCTCCGTTCCGGCGGTGGCCCCGGGCAGGGCGCGGCACATGAGGGCCTGCCAGCGCCGGATCACCTCGCGTTGCTGACCGGCGGGGTAGTTCATGAGGTAGAGGTGCGTGGCCAGGTCGTAGAGCGGGTCGCCGAGCATGGCCAGCTCCCAGTCGATGGTCCACAGGCCCCCGGCGTCGTCCACGATGAAGTTGGCGCGGTGCAGGTCGCCGTGGAGCAGGGAGAAGGGCCGGGGCGTGAGCGCGGCGGCGGCAGCGGCCAGTGGCGAGCGTGGTCCCAGGGCCCCGCGCGGCAGCCCGAGCTGGTTGAACAGCCGCCCGTAGCGGGGCAGGTGGCGCCGGTAGGCCCGCTCGCGGGTGAAGCGGATGAGCGAGCGCAAGAACCCCGCGCTGTCACCGTCGACCGGGCGGTCCTCGGCTCTGCACAGCCGTGGGACGGAGAACCCGTCGGGCCGCACGGCGCTCAGGTGCGTGAACATCTCCATGATCTGCCCCAGGTGCCCCGCCGCGACGGGTGTGCCCGCGGGGGCGAGCGCGTCGAGCGGGGTGCCCTCGATGAAGCCGTGCAGCGAGGGGCCTTCGCCCAGGCGGTAGACCGGGGGGATACGGGGGAGCGCGCGCCGGGCCAGCTCGGTGAGCAGCGCGTCCTCGGAGGCGAAGCAGCGGCGGTCGAACCACAGGGCGTCCTCGCGGGGTTCGCCCACCTTGACCCGCCCGGTGCCGGGAAAGTCGGCCGCGGGGCTGACGACGTACCACTCGCGGTGGTAGCCCCGCAGCGGGCCGTGCACGCTGCCGACTTCCGTGGCCTTGTGCAGCGCTGTCGATGTCATGCGAGGGCCTCGGTCGGCTGGGCGGTGCGCGGAGGTGGCACTTTAGCGCTGCCCGGATCATGGCTCCTCGCAGGGCACTCGGTGCTCACCCGAAGGAAGACACGCCGCTGCTTCCTTCCGGGGAGCATCCCCCTTCTCCGGAGAATCCCGGTCATTCCAGGGTGAAGGGGGTGGCGATCGTGTTCCACAGGGAGTCGAAGAAGAGCTGCGACTCCTCGACGAAGGCGGACTCCTGTTCGTCCCGGGCGTCCGGTCCCCGCGTGGAGCGGAATATTTTGGCGGTGAGGCCGAGGACGTCGTAGATCGCCAGCTGCTCGCCCTCGTGGTCGGCCTCCTCGTTGAGGACGACCTGGTAGTAGCCGATGAGGGCCTCGTCGCCGTTGAGCAGGTAGAGCTTGTGGGTCGGGGTGAGCGGGACGGTCTGGACGGTTACGGAGACATCGACGTCGTACATCGTCAGGGAGGCCAGGGTGCTCTGGAGGACGGCCACGTAGGTGGACTGCATCCTGTGCAGCCGCCGCCGGGGCTTGGGGTCGTCGGGGTTCTCGACGAGCCGGGGCAGCGCCAAGTGCGCCTCGAGGCTGGGGATGAGGATGCGCGCGGTGACGGATCTGGGGGAGTGCTGTCCGTCCATGATCTGGCGGACCGGCCAGGCCAGCGCGTTGTTCAGTGTCTCCGTGGTGAGCGAGAACGCGTCAATGGTGACGTCTTCGGCCTGAAATGCCACATGGAGGCGGTCCGTCAGCTCGACGCCCGCGATCCGGGGCGCCTCATTCTGGTGGCGGGGCTCGGCCACGGTCGGTGAGGATCCTCTGCCCACGTTGTCGAGGAGGCCCTCCTGGGTGAGGGCGGCGAGGGCCTCGCGTACGGCGCTGCGGCCGACGCCGAACTCGGTCTCCAGTTGGCGCTGGGTGGGCAGCCGGTCGCCGGGCTCGAACTCGCCGCTCCGGATGCGCTCACGGAGGGTGTCGGCGACCACCTCGCGCGGGCGGCGGCCGGTTGTGGAGGCGCGCTTACTGGTCACGCCGAGACCCTACAACTTCAGGCCAGGAGGTGGGAGTTGTATGCCAAGTGTTTTCGAATGGCTGACAACTGGGAATGTACTGAGTGAGGTTGGTCACCAACTCCAGAATATAGCAGCCAAGTTCGCCAACTGATCGCCGTCTCCACTCCATCGCCGTCTCCACTCCGGAGTCGCGCGACTCCGCCCGTCCAATGGCGCATGGGCGCACCGCATCCGGCACCACCCCGTCCCCCCGTGTCTGAGAAGGAGGGATCTCCATGCCTTTGATCGCGCTCGTCGCCGCCGTCGCCGTCGTCTCGTTCGAGCAGCTCGTTCAGGTGCACTTCGGGGTTCTCGGCCTCGTGGGTTTCCTGCTGCTGAGCGTCGGCCTCAAGGCCAAACACGTTGGTTGCAGCTGCGCGGGAGCACTCGTGCTCGCGACGCTGCTGCTACAGACCTGACCGCCGCAGACCTGACCGCCAAGACCCGTCCGCCGCACACCTGAGCGGGCCCGCCTGCTCCGGCCCGTCCGCCGTCATGCCGCCTCCCCCTCCCATCAACCCACGCCCGGGGGAGGCGGCTTGACGACGGCCTCGGACCTGGACGACGGCGTCCGGACCTCGAAAGGCGCCGGATCCCAAGAAGGCGGATCCCCGAAGCGGACGAGTCTCAGAAGACGTCGGGGCACCACGGCCGCCGGGCCGTGCGGAAGAGCCGCTCGGCCTCCGCCACGGCGCCGGGCCGCTCCTCGGACACCCGGCCCAGCGCGTGCAGCCGCACCGCCGACTCGTCGCCCAGGTACAGCGTGCCCAGCTCGGCCACGTCCAGCGACAGGCCGGGCTCTTGGTGCGTCGCCACGCACCCGGCGCCCTCCGGGCCCGCCTCCAGGCGGAAACGCCCGCCCGCGTAGCCGTCCTTGTCGCGCACCTCCAGCACCAGCGACCCCGCCGTGGCGTAGGTGCGCGCCTCCAGCATGCGCGGTACGTCCAGGGGCCGCAGCCACAGGAAGTCGGCGTGGGTGAGCGTACGGGCCGCCCGGGGGTCGGGCAGCAGCAGCGGCAGGAGATCGTCGGGAGCGCGCGGCCCGGTGCGGACGTGCTGGATCCAGTCCATCGACAGCACGAACCGCCACAGTGCCGTCTCGCCCGCCGGTGTCGTGGCGAACAGGTCGTCCACCGTGACGGTCTGCTCGGGCAGCTTGGCCCTCCACACGTCGTCGGAGGTGTAGGTCACCGCGCCGCCCACCACACCGTCGGCGTCGCGGTAGACCGCGTGGAAGCGGGGGGTGAAGGAGTCCCCGAAGCGGAGGATGCCCGTCTGGAGGTCCCACCAGCGGTCCGTACGGTCGATGGCGCCCTGGCTCTGTGAGCCCGCGCGGAACCTCTCGTGGGCCTCGGGAGCCAGGCGCCGGAAGTCCTCGGCGTCCACGATCTCCACGCTGCCGCCGTCGCCCAGATCGGCGGGGCCCGCGTAGCGCCGGTCCAGACCCGTACGGGAGACGGCGACCTCCCACTCGGTGATCCAGCTCGCGGGTCCGAACCCGTAGCGCCCGTATATGGGGTACTCGGCGGCGATGAGCGAAGCCATCGCGTCGCCGCGCTCCTTGGCGGCCCGCAGCGCGTCGGCCATCATCCCGGACAGCAGCCCGCGCCGGCGGTGCGTGGGCGTGACGGTGACGTTGGTGACGGCGCACGAGGACAGCTCGCCGCCGCCGGGAACGGTCATCCGCTGCGGCGTCGTCCGGAACGTGCCCACGCAGCGCCCGCCGTCGTACGCCCCCTGCGTACGTGCCGGATCGATGCCCCCGGAGCGGGTCGCCACCTCCTCGTCGGTGACCGAGGGGCCACGGTAGAAGCCTGTGGAGACGGCGCGCAGCCACTCGGGAAGCTCATCGGGGCCGGCCAGCGTGCGGATCTCGACGGGATTCGGCATGCGGCACACGGTAGGCACCGCCCACTGCCCACCGCACCCGCATTTCGCCCCGGCCGCGCCAGCCCCGCCCCCCCGGCACGACACCGGCCGCAGGCGGGTCGGAGGGGAGCCGGAGGGACGGGTTCAGAAAGCCGCGCGGATCTCTCCGACCGGCTCGCCGCCGCCCAGCAGCGGCGCCGAGGCAAGCCGCTCCAGGACCGGGGACCGCACGCCCATCTCGTCCTCCAGCACCCGCGCGAGCACCGGCCCCATCGCCCTGGCGGCACCGTCGTCCACCTTGAGAGCGAGTGCGCGCCCGTCCGGCAGCGCCAGTCCCTGCACTGCCTCGGCACCCACCTTGCTGATGGTGCCGGGCAGCTCGCGCATCAGCCAGGTGTCGTGGCGGCGGCTGCCCGCCACGTACTCCGGGTGTGCCCGCATCGCCGCGGCGACCTGGCCCTGGGGCGACTCGGGGGAGGCCAGCGCCAGCGAACGGAAGCCGCGAGCGACCCCGGTCAGCGAGACGGCCATCAGCGGCGCCCCGCAGCCGTCCACCCCGGTGTGCGCCACGGGGTCGCCGGTGGCCTCCTCCAAAGTGGTGCGGATGAGCTGCTGGAGAGGGTGCTCCGCGGCGAGGTAGCTCTCCAGCGGCCAGTCGTTGAGCTTGCAGGCGGCGAGCATCGCGGTGTGCTTGCCCGAGCAGTCCATCACCCTGCGGGCGCGCGTCTGCCCCGAGGCGAGATACGCCTCCGCCTCCTCCGGGTCCAGCGGCAGGCTGGGCGGGCAGCGCAGGTCGGATTCGGTCAGCCCGTGCTCGGTGAGCATCTTGTGGACCAGGTCGAGCTGGAAGGGCTCTCCCGAGTGGCTCGCCGCGGCCAGCGCCAGCCGCTCACCGGACAGCGGGAGCCCCGAGCGCAGGACTCCGGCGGCCTGGAACGGCTTGTTCACGGAGCGCGGGTAGACCGGCGCCTCCGGGTCGCCCAGTGCGAGCGTCACGCTTCCGTCCGCGGCCAGCACCACCAGCGAGCCCCTGTGATGCCCCTCGATGAAGCCGGACCTGACGACTTCGGCGAGCACGGGGGGTATGGCAGCGGGCATGGGTGGGACCTTTCGGGCGGTTCGGGCACGTGTGCGGATGCGTAGCCTTCACCGTAACCGGACACCTCTGCCCGGAAACCGGATGCCCCCGGTGACTACGGCAACAGGTCGTCCACCTGCGCCTCGCCCTCGCGGTAGCGGCGGGCCATCTCCGTGCTGCACCCGTCGGCGGTGCGCTGGAGGGACTGGCGGCGGCGCGAGACCTGCTGCTCGTAGCGCACCAGGCGGCTCATCGCGTCGTGCAGCTCGTCGTCCGTACGGGCTGTGAGGTCGCTCAGTTCGACCTCGGCCAGCATCTCCTCCGCCAGCTGCCGGTACTCCTCGCTGCGCGGTGCGCCGAGCGTCACATGCCGGGCGGAGGAGCGGTGGCTGGAGGGACTGTCGGTGAGGATCTCCGGCAGCAGGTCCAGCAGCGGCGAGCCCGGCGAGGTGCGGCGGGCCACCTCGGCGCGGAGGATGTCGATCCGCCCCTGGAGCAGCCTGCGCACATAGCTGAGGTCCGCCTCGTCCTGCTGCGCCGCGCGCCGCAGGGTGCGCAGCTCGGGCAGCCGCAGGGCGTGGAGATCGGGCTGGCCCTCCTCACACAGCGCCTCCCGAGCCCCCCGTTGCCGTGGCGGCAGGGAGCGTACGGGTGTCCGGCCGGCTCCGGATGTGCTCATGGGCTTGTGTCCCCTCATCCCCATTGCGCGGTAACAGCGGAAAGCACCGCGTGTGCGCATCGTGCCACTCTGTGCCCTCTGTGCGCAGCGCCCCGACACCCATACGGCGGCAGCGCGGCGTGGCGAATGGCGACGCGGCATCATGGCGGGATGCGAGCTGTGGTGCAGAGAGTGGACGGGGCGAGCGTCGTTGTGGACGGCGCGACCGTTGGTCGGATAGTCGGCGAGGGCCTGTGCGTGCTGGTCGGAGTCACGCACGACGACACGGCGGCGAAGGCGGCGCAGCTGGCGCGCAAGCTGTGGTCCGTGCGGATCCTCCAGGGGGAGAAGTCCTGTTCGGACACGGGGGCGCCGCTGCTCGTCATCAGCCAGTTCACTCTCTACGGTGACGCGCGCAAGGGGCGGCGGCCCACCTGGAACGGGGCCGCGCCCGGTGACGTCGCCGAACCCCTGGTCGACGAGGTCGTCGCCCAACTCCGCGCGCTGGGCGCGGAGGTCGCCACCGGTGTGTTCGGAGCGGACATGAAGGTCTCGCTCACGAACGACGGCCCGTTCACCGTCCTGGTGGAGGTGTGAGGACCCCAGCCCCACCCTTTCACCGCTTCTTCTGGGGGCGCGGCCCCCAAGCCCCCGCTCCTCAAGCGCCGGAGGGGCTCAAATTGAGCCCCTCCGGCGCTTGAGGACGAGCTCCCCCAGCCTCCAGCCGGGAGGTGCCCCAAGCGCGATTCCTGGACGAGCGGAAGGCCACTACGGCGCGACAACCACTTCCTGTGCCGCCGCCGTGGCATCCGCGCCGGCGATAAGCGCAGCGTCCAGCGGCACGTTCCGCTTCACCAGGGCCAGGGCGATCGGCCCGAGCTCGTGGTGGCGCGCTGAGGTCGTGATGAAGCCGATCGCGCGTCCCTCGACACCGTCCGCGGCGAGCCGCACCGCGTCGCCGTGGACAGGCACCCGCACCTCGCTGCCGTCCAGGTGCAGGAAGACCAGACGGCGGGGCGGCTTCCCCAGGTTGTGGACGCGGGCGACCGTCTCCTGGCCTCGGTAGCAGCCCTTCTCCAGGTGGACGGCCGAGCCGATCCAGCCGACCTCGTGGGGGATCGTGCGGTGGTCGGTCTCCATGCCGAGGCGCGGCCTGCGCGCCTCGACCCGCAGGGCCTCGTACGCGAGTACGCCGACCGCCGGGGCGTGGTTGTCGGCGAAGTCCCTCAGAGAGCCGCGCGGCAGGAACACGTCCCGCCCGTACGCCGTCTCCCGTACGGCGGTGTCCGCGGGGACCTTGCCGATGGAGCCGGCCGGCAGGTGGACGACGGCGAACTCGTCCGTGCGGTCCGCGATCTCCACGCGGTAGAAGAACCGCATGCTCTCCAGGTAGGAGATGAGCTCCCGCTGCTTGCCGGGTTCGGTGTGCATCCACACCGTCTCCCCGTCGTCCACGAGCTGGAGCGCCTGCTCGACGTGCCCGTTGGCGGAGAGGATCAGCGCCTCGGTGGCCTGGCCGGCCGGCAGCCGCTCCACGTGCTGGGTGAGCAGCAGGTGCAGCCAGGAGAGCCGGTCGGCGCCGGAGACGGTGACCACGCCGCGGTGGGAGAGATCCACGAAGCCGGAGCCGTCGGCGAGCGCGCGCTGTTCCTTGAACAGGTCGCCGTAGTGCGCCGCGACCCCCTCGTCCGGGCCCTCGGCCGCCACCGCGCCCGGGAGGGTCAGCAGGGGGCTGGGGGCGGGGCCTGCGCTGGGACTGGAGCTGCTGGAGGACATACGACCAGCCTACGACGCGTCGTCGGCGGCTTTCGAGACGCAGCTTCCGCAGCGGCCGAAGATCGCGAAGTGCTTCATGTCGGTCTCGAAGCCGAACCGTTCGCGCAGAGCGGCGGTGAACGGCGCGGCCACCGACAGGTCGGCCTCGATCACCTCCGTGCAGTCCCTGCACACCAGGTGCATGTGGTGGTGCCGGTCGGCGAGGTGGTAGGTGGGGGCGCCGTGGCCCAGATGGGCGTGGGAGACCAGGCCCAGCTCTTCGAGCAGCTCAAGGGTGCGGTAGACCGTCGAGATGTTCACGCTGTCGGCCGTGCGGCGCACCTCGGCGAGGATGTCGTCCGGGGTGGAGTGCTCCAGCTTGTCCACGGCCTTCAGGACGAGCTGGCGCTGCGGAGTCAGCCGGTATCCGCGCGCCCTCAGATCGCTCTGCCAGTCGGTGGTAGCCACTGGTCCAGTGTAGGAGAGCGCGGGTCCGGCGGGCTCCCAAGCGGAAGCGGGCTCTCCCGAGGGGGAGCGGCCCACAGCCCGGGGGCGGCCCCGCACAGCCCGGGGCGGCCCTCGCACGCCGAAGGGGTGGGGCCGCCGCCCCACCCCTTCTGACTACTGCTGTGAGCTTCAGTTCTTGGCGGCCTTGCGACGCTGCGCCATGAACACGGCAGCACCGCCGACCACGACGAGGGCGCCGGCCCCGCCGATCAGCATCGGGGTGTTGGAGTTGCCACCGGTCTCGGCCAGGTCACCGCCGCCACCGGAGCCGCCCTTGTCCGAGCCACCGGCGGGCGCCGGGGTGTTGGAGTCGTCGGAGGGCTTGCTGGTGGGCTTCTCGGTCGGCTTGCTGGTCGGCTTCTCGGTCGGCTTGCTGGTGGGCTTCTCGGTCGGCTTCGGGGGCTTCGGCTTGTTGGTCGGGGGCTTGGGCTTGGGGTCCCAGTCCGGGCCGTTGGCCGTGTACTCCACGGTCTTGTCGTTGTTGGTGGTGTTCGGGTCAGTCGTGGCGCCCTTGATGCTGGTGCGCAGCGTCTGCTTCTTGCCCGAGATGAAGCCCGGGATGTAGACCTTCTCCGCCTCGTCACCGTCCGCGGCCAGGTCGAACGAGATCTGGACCTGCTTGTCCTTGATGGACTTGACGGTGAGGTTGTGGTCGACCGGCTTGCCGTCCTCGCCCTGGTCCTTCGCGAAGGTCGGCTTGTGGCCGTCCTTGCGGGTGTCGAAGTGGATGTTCTTGACCCCGGTCACGGTGAGCGTGGCCCTGGTGGCGTCGGGGCCGGTGTTGGCCACGTTGACGGTGAAGCCGTAGTTCTTGTCGGCGTCCATGACTTCGCCGGTGCTCCGGTTGAACGTGACGCCGAACGCGCCGCCGGCGTTGAGGTCGGCGCCACCGGCTGCGAACGCGCTGCCGGCGGTGGCGAACTGAGCGGCTGCGAGGCCGCCGACCAGGGCGGCGGTGGCGACGGCGGAAGTGATGCGTGAACGATTCACAGAGAGAAGCCTTTTCCCCGTTGTGGCATACGAGCGATTCCGGAAACGCGCGGGGAGGCGTCACCGCGCTCGTGCCGGGTGGAATGGATGTGCCCTTCTTATCACTCGGAGGCGCGCATTAATATGCTCTCCCGTGGTGATCGGTCAGGTCCGGAGAGTATTTACACCGGCTTTGACCTGCGAACTTTATACATCGAGAGTCCCATTCGGCGGTTCGGCTTGGGACGTCTATTCCACAGCCGTGACCATCCTGAGATCCACATGACCGACTCGTGACATCAGATCAGGTGCATGTCAGAGCGAAAGCGACGAAGGTGGCCACGTCCCCCATTAACGGGACGTGGCCACCTTCGATGTATGGCGCGCGGTGTGATGCATGCCGCGCGGGTGTCAGGAGAGGCACACAGCCTTAAGAGAAGGCAGAGCTTCAGGAGAAGAAGGCGATGCCGTCGTCAGGAAGGTCGACGACGTCCTTGGCCCACTCGCTGGGGTCGACGACCTTCTTCAGGTGCGCCGACATGTAGGGCCGCATCGGCACCTGCGGAGTGGACTTCTCGCCGACCCACATCAGATCGCCGTTGACGTAGCCGTACAGCCGCTTGCCGCCGCTGTACTCGCCGGCGGACGCGGTACGCGCGATGGCGTCGGTCACCAGGTCGATCTGTGGCTTCTGGTCGGCCAGCTCGCCGTACCAGATCTCGGCGATGCCCTGGTCGCGGATCATGACGATCTCGACCTTGCGGTCCTTGTCGATCCGCCAGTATCCCGTCTCGGTCTCCAGCGGGCGGACCTTCTTGCCCTCCTGGTCCAGCTCCCAGGAGTGGGAGGCGTACTCCAGGAAGTCACGGCCGTCGTGGCTGAAGGAGACCTCCTGGCCGAAGTTGCACTTGTCCTGGCCCTCGAACTCGGCCACGCCCGCGCCTGTCCACCTGCCGAGCAGGAAGGCGAGGGGGACGAGGTCCGGGTGGAGGTCGGACGGAATCTCGATCATGTCAGCGCTGGCCCTCGTAGAGCTTCTTGAAGGTGAGACCGGCGAAGGCCACGGTGCCGACGCAGACCAGGACCATCAGGGCGGTGAAGAATGCCTCAAGCACGGGGGCTCTCCTTGTGCGGTGTACTCGGACGTGGCCGAGTCTAATCGCCGTACGGAAGAGCGGCTTCCCGAGGCCCCGCTCGCTGGACGGGGCCGCTCAGTAGACGAGAGCCTGCGTGTCCTCGGCCATGATCTCGCTGACGAAGACCGGCGCCCCCGCGATGCGGACGCCCTCGATGACGTCCTCGGCCCCGATCTCCCTGCGGGCCGCGCACTGGGTGCACAGCGTGATCCGGCCGTTCGCCCGGACGGCGGCCATGAGGTCCGGGAGCGGGGCGGCGTGCGGCAGCTCGAATTCCGCCGCCTTTCCGGGGAGGGCGAACCACGCGGATTCGCCGGTCAGCCACAGGCTCACTGCCACGCCGCTGGCCGCTGCCACGGAGGCCACGGTGAACGCCTGCGAACACCGCTCCGGCGCGTCAGCGCCCGCGGTGACCTTGATGACGAGCTTGCTGTGGGCTGCCATGGGGGCACCCTAACGCTTTGTGGGCAGGCGTTCCGCAGGGCGGAACGGGTGGGCACAAAGCGGCCACCGGCCCGCACTCGACGTCGTACCGGTGCGGCTGCGCGGTGGGTTGTGCCCGCCCGTTCCGCCCTCGGCGGGAACCGCCGCCCACAACAGAGGCGGCCTTATACGGCGATGCTGACCTCGGCGAGGCCGCCGTCCTGGGCCACGACCTGCTGGTCGGCCGTCCCGCCAGGGACCAGCGCGCGGAGGGTCCATGTCCCCTCCGCCGCGTAGAAGCGGAACTGACCCGTCGCGGAGGTGGGAACCTCCGCCGTGAACTCGCCGGTCGAGTCCAGAAGCCGCACGTAGCCGGTGACGGGCTCGCCGTCACGGGTGACGCTGCCCTGGATCGTCGTCTCGCCGGGCTTGATCGTGGAGGCGTCCGGGCCGCCTGCCTGTGCTCCGCACATGGTGTTCACTCAGTCCTTTCGGTTGGAGCCCGCTGGGCTCAGTTGGAGCCCAGCTCGACGGGCACGCCGACGAGGGAGCCGTACTCGGTCCAGGAGCCGTCGTAGTTCTTGACGTTCTGCTGGCCGAGCAGCTCGTGCAGCACGAACCAGGTGTGAGCGGAGCGCTCACCGATGCGGCAGTAGGCGATGGTGTCCTTGCCGAGGTCGACGCCCTCGCCCTCGTACAGCGCCTTCAGCTCGTCGTCCGACTTGAAGGTGCCGTCGTCGTTGGCCGACTTCGACCACGGGATGTTGCGCGCGCTGGGCACGTGGCCGGGGCGCTGCGACTGCTCCTGCGGCAGGTGGGCCGGGGCGAGCAGCTTGCCGCTGAACTCGTCGGGGGAGCGGACGTCCACCAGGTTCTTGGCGCCGATGGCGTCCACGACCTCCTCGCGGAAGGCGCGGATGGAGGAGTCCTGCGGCTTGGCCTGGTACGTGGTGGCCGCGCGCTCGGGGACCTCGACGACCAGGTCACGGGAGTCCAGCTCCCACTTCTTGCGGCCACCGTCGAGCAGCTTGACGTCCTGGTGGCCGTAGAGCTTGAAGTACCAGTACGCGTAGGAGGCGAACCAGTTGTTGTTGCCGCCGTAGAGGACGACGGTGTCGTCGTTGGCGATGCCCTTGGCGGAGAGCAGCTTCTCGAAGCCCTCCTGGTCCACGAAGTCGCGGCGCACCGGGTCCTGGAGGTCCTGCTTCCAGTCGATGCGGACGGCGTTCTTGATGTGGTTCTTGTCGTAGGCCGAGGTGTCCTCGTCCACCTCGACGATGACGGTCTTGGGGTCGTCGATACGGGCCTCGACCCAGTCGGCATCGACGAGGACGTCGCTGCGGCTCATGCTGTGTCTCCTCATGGGGTGGGTGAATGCGGCGGAGGGCGGAACGGCTGCGCTTCGCGCAGTCCGGCGGATCCGTGTGTACGCGAGAACGCGATGTGCGCGGATACGCGGGCTGGGCGAAGACGCTGCTACGCGGATTCGGCACCGCGCACGGCGCTGTGCGGCGGTAACGCGGCGGTGCGGTGCGCCATCAGGCGCGGGGAGGCGTACGCGGGCTGCTTCGCGGCGGAGTGTGCCGGGCGCGCGGCGTCAGCGGGAGCCGCGACAGAGCATGGCGGCGATGCGGCACAGGTCCACTGCCCGGCGCTTCGTGAGGTCCGCCTGTCGCTTCATGCGCTCGATCGTAAGGACGAGGACGGGGTCGTGTCACCGCCGATCCGCACTCTGAGACGCTTTTGTCCGCGATGTGAGAGAGGGGCTGGCGGAACGGCCTCTTCCAGGCGGCTTTGCGTACGCCGGCTCCTGCTGTACGGACCCGATCGTCTCGTACTGCGGACGCTCACACGCCGGGAAGGTCAGCCTGTCATGCGGACGTGTGTGCCCTTCATGGAGAGGTCGACGCCGGTCTTGGTGGCCTCGACCTTCTCCAGCTTCAGGCCGTCGGGCAGCTTGTCGATGCGGCGGTCGAAGTCGATCTTCTTGCGGATGGCGCTCTCGATGCCGGGGATCTTGGAGCCGGGCACCTTGTCGGCGTGCAGCCGCACCGTGTCGCCGCCGGTCACGCTGACCGTGCTGTAGACGCTGCGCTCGATGGGGCGGTCCAGCAGCGGCATCAGCACGCTGGCGGTGACCTTCACCTGGCCCTTGCCGGACTTGCTCTTGCCGCCGTAGTCGATGCGCACCCCCTCGTCCGCCGCCTTGGACAGGTCGGCGTAGGAGATGTGGACGGTGCCGGTGGCGCGGTCGGCGACGGCTGAGCTGTAGTTGTCGGAGAGCGCCACGTCGCCGGCCTCCATCGTGATCTTGCTCAGCCGTACCTGACGGCCGCCCGCCTTGGCCGTGATGCCGTCGAGGTCGGCCGTGACCTTGTCGAGGTTCTCGGAGGCGACCTGGGTCAGAAAGGGGAAGCCTTCGATCGAGACGGAGGCATTGCCGGAGGAGGGCACATCCAGCCCGCTCTTGAGCTTCTTCGCCACCTCGTCCTCCGCCAGGCTCACCGCGATCCTGTCGGCGGCGACGAAGAGCCCGGCGAGGACCACCAGGATGACAAGCCCTATGCGGAGTGCGCGCATTACCTCGGTTCCCCCATGAGTCGGCTGACCGCGAGCGTAACCCGCTACACGCGCAACCCCTACTCACGGGTTCCCCCCTCCCGCGCGGTGTTCCGTACCCCACAGGCCGGGGGCGTGCGCGCCCGGCCGCGCGGTCCGACCCCGCGCTCACATCAGCGCGCGGCCCAGGAGCCAGAGGGCCGGGGTGGCCAGGGTCAGGGGGAGGGCCACGCCCGCGGTCATGTGGACGAAACGGGAGGGGAAGTCGTAGCTGGCGACCCGCAGCCCGATGAGCGCGCACACCCCGGCCGCCAGGCCCAGCAGCGCGGCGGAGGGGCCCGTTCCGGTTAGCTGGCCCACGGCCACCCCCGCGCCCGCCGCGGCGGCCAGCGCGACGAGCGGCGAGACGTACGCGGGCAGCGGCAGGGCCCGCGCCAGCGCGGCGACGGCCACCGCGCCCGCGCCCACGGTCACCGCATCGGCCTCCGCGGGGATCATCCCGGCGGCCAGCACCGTGAGCCCCGTCGCCGCCAGCCCGGCCGTGAGGGCGTAGAGGCGCTCGTCGGGGCTGGAGTGGTTACGCAGTTGCAGTACCAAGGACAGGACGCACCAGATGCCGATGGCGCCGATCAGCACTGTCGGCGCCCGGCCGCCCTCGGTGAGCAGCAGCCCGACGTCGGCGGCGACGCCCGCGAGGAAGGCCAGCGCGATGCCCTGCCGCGCGGGCCACATCCCGTTGAGGCGGTACCAGCCGGCGGCCGTGACGGCCTGGAGCAGCACCACGGCACCGGTGAGCGCGCCGTGCCCCAGCTGGGCCGTCGCCGCCAGCAGCGCGGCGAGCACGGCGGTGACGGCCGCGGGCTGGAACCCCGGCGCGATGATCGGGGACCCGGTGCGCCGCCGGGGCTCGGGCGCCGCCTCGGGCGTCGGTGTCGGCGTCGGCGCCGGCGCCGGGGGTGTGGCTACGGGCGCGGGCTGGGGCTGGCGCTGGGCCTGCGGTTGGGGCTGAGGTTGCGGCTGTGCGTACGGGTGTGGCTGTGGCTGCTCGTACGCCTGGGGCGGCTGGGCGTACGGCTGCGGCTGAGGCTGCTGCCCGTAAGGCTGGGGCTGGGGTTGGGGCTGGGCGTAAGGCTGGGGCTGGGCGGTGTGCTCGGGAGGGAGCGGACCGGCACCCGGGTGGGCCGGGGGCTCGTAGGCGTACGGCTGCGCCTGGGACTCGTACGGCGGGGGGCCGGTGTCGCGAGTGACCTCGTACGTCGGCTCGAACGACTGCTGCGGGTAGGGAGCTTCGTGCGGCGCCCCGTAGGCCCCGTACGTCTCGTACGCCCCGTACCCGTCCTGATGACCCCCTTGGACTCCTTGGCCTTGGACGCCGTGGGAGCCGGGAGTGCCGGGGGCGCCATAAGCGCCGGGAGCGCCGTATGTCTGCTGGCCGTATGCCTCGGGCCCGTACTGGTCGTCCGTCGCGGTGCCGTCGTACGGCCAGGGCTGCTGCGGGGGCAGGGGCGGGGAGTGGTCGCCGTGACCGCCGTGCGCTCCGTGGCCGTTTCCGCGGCCGTCTCCGTGTTCGTACTCGTACCGTCCCTGGCCGCCCGTCACAGCGCACCTCCGGCGAACGGCGGGAGCACCTCGACCGTGCCGCCCTCGCGGAGGCGGACCGCGTCGTGCTCACGCGTACCGACAGGGTCGCCGTCCACGAGGAACGAGCAGCGCAGCAGCACCCGGGCGAACTCCGGCCGCTGGGTGTGCGTCTCGCGGGCGCGCTGGAGCGCCTCGGCGAGCGTGCCGGCTTCGTATGGCTCCTCCGCCGTACCGGCGGCGGCCTTCGCCGCGGCCCAGTAGCGGATCGTGCCGCTCACCATGGTGGGGATCCCTCTCAGCCGTCCGTGCTCTCGGTGCCCTCTGTACCGCCGACGCCGTGCGGACCGTGCGCGCCGTGCGCGCCGCGTGGGCTGTCGGCGGCGCGGCTCCCATGATGGCGCCTCGCGCCGGGTGTCCGTGCACGGGCGGGTGGGCTGTCGCGGAGCCGCTCACCCACCCAGTCTCCGATCCGGTGGAGCAGCGGCATCGCGGCGGCGTTCTCCGCGTGCCCGAAACCGGGCACGACCCACAGCTCGCACCCCTCGGGGCCCGCCGCCTCGGCGAGGGAGCGGGGGTGGTCGAGGGGAAAGTACGGGTCGCGGTCGCCGTGCACCACGAGCAGCGGCACCGGGGCGATGAGCGGGGCCGCGGCGACCGGCGGGAGCGGCACCGGGTCCCAGTCCTCGGGGTGGATGCGGGTACGGAGCCCGTAGCGCGAGACCAGCCGGCCGAGCGGACGCTGCACCACCCAGTGGAGCCGCCGCATGGGTGCGGTCCCGCGGTAGTACCAGCGAGCGGGCGCGCTCACCGCGACGACGGCGTCGGCACCGGCACCGGCGTCGGCACCGGCGTTCTCCGGTTCCTCGGCGCCGGGAGTGCGCGCACCCGTGCGCCCCCCGTGCGCCACAGCGGTTGACGGCGACTTTGCGTGACCGTCCGCCGCGTGCGGGCCGTACAGCGCGCCGTGCCGCAGGACCACCGAGCCGCCCATCGAGAAGCCCACGGTGGCCACCTTGCGGTGCCCCAGCGACCGGGCCCAGGCGACGGCCGCCGCGAGATCCAGCACCTCCAGGTCGCCCACCGTCGAGCGCCCGCCGGAGCCGCCGTGACCGCGGAAGGAGAACGTGATCACGGCGGCGTGCTCGGTGAACGCGGTGGCCGCGCGGCGCAGCGCGGGACGGTCCAGGTGCCCGGTGAAGCCGTGCGCCAGGACGATCGCGGCCACCTCGCCGCGCCCCGATCCTGTGCCCGATCCGGCGCCCGCGCCGTCCTCGGCGCCGCTCCGGGAGCCCGCGTACGGCTCGTACAGCGCCTCGATACGGACGCCGTCCGCCGCCCGCAACTCCTTGCGCACGGCCCCCGGTTCGACACTCTCCGTGACTGGAAGGGGGGCGTGCGGATGGGAAGCGCGAGCGAGGTCACATGCCGTGCGGTCGGTCATGTGGGTATTCTGCTGGGCAAGGAGGATCCGGGCAGCGTCGCCCCCGGGTCCTTTTGTGCTTTCTGGGGGCCGGTCCGGCGGGACGGGCCCGGTCCTCGGGCAGTGCCGTACGAAGCAGTGCCGACACTTCCCCCGGGCACCGGGCCCGGGTGGCATCCCGAAGTGGGATGCCAGGAGGGAACTCGACGTCATGGGCAAGCGAAACGTGCAGAACCGAGACCGTTCGAAAGCACACCATCCGACTCCGCCGCACGTTCTCTCGACGAAGGGGGCCGGCCGCGCATGAGTTCGCTGCTTCTTCTCACCAACGCGCTCCAGCCGTCCACCGAGGTGCTCCCCGCGCTGGGCCTGCTGCTGCACAACGTGCGGGTCGCGCCCGCCGAGGGCCCCGCGCTCGTGGACGCGCCGTCCTCCGACGTGATCCTCGTCGACGGGCGCCGCGACCTGCCGCAGGTGCGGTCCCTGTGCCAGCTCCTGCGCTCCACCGGGCCCGGCTGTCCGCTGATGCTGATCGTGACGGAGGGCGGGCTGGCCGCCGTCACCGCCGAGTGGGGCGTGGACGACGTCCTCCTCGACTCGGCGGGCCCCGCCGAGGTGGAGGCCCGGCTGCGCCTCGCCACCGGCCGGCAGCAGATCGCCGCCGACGACAGCCCCATGGAGATCCGCAACGGGGACCTGTCGGTCGACGAGGCGACCTACAGCGCGAAACTGAAGGGGCGGGTGCTCGACCTGACCTTCAAGGAGTTCGAGCTGCTGAAGTTCCTGGCGCAGCACCCTGGGCGCGTGTTCACCCGCGCCCAGCTGCTCCAGGAGGTGTGGGGGTACGACTACTTCGGCGGTACCCGCACCGTGGACGTCCACGTGAGGCGGCTCCGCGCGAAGCTCGGCCCCGAGCATGAGGCCCTGATCGGGACCGTGCGCAATGTGGGCTACCGCTTTGTCTCTCCCGAGAAGGCCGACGCCCGGAAGGCCGAGGCTCGCGCCTCGGCGGATGAGCGGTCCGTCGCCGACGCGGCGACCCGCGTGGCCCGCGAAGCGGCCACGGAGGCTCCCACCTCAAGCCCCGACTCCCCGTAGGAGCAGCCTCTTTCGGCCTTTTCGCTGCCGCGCGTTTTGCTGCGGCGGCGCGTGACCACGACGTACGTGTCCGGCGGTGCCGAACCGGCCGTGGGGCCGGGTGGGTTCGGCGCCGCCCGGTGCGTGCGTGTCGGCTGGCGCGCCGTTGCGGCGGGAAAAAGGGCGGGTGCGTCGGCCCCTCTTTCTTCACGCGGCGGTGGGTGACCACCATGTTCGTACGCGGCGCCGCCCGGGTAGGCGCGTTCGGGCCGGGCGCTGTTGGGGCGGAGGAAGAGCCGTGGCGGGGCGTGGGATGGAGGGCGGCACCCCGCGAGGGAATCGGGCGGCGCCCCGCGAGGGGGACACGCGTAGACTTCCGCGCGTGGCCAAGGTGACGCGCGACGACGTGGCGAGGTTGGCGGGGACCTCGACCGCCGTTGTCAGCTATGTGATCAACAACGGTCCCCGGCCGGTCGCACCGGCCACAAGGGAACGGGTGCTCGCCGCGATCAAGGAGCTGGGGTATCGCCCCGACCGGGTCGCCCAGGCGATGGCCTCGCGGCGGACGGACCTCATAGGCCTGATCGTTCCCGACGCCCGCCAGCCGTTCTTCGGGGAGATGGCGCACGCCATCGAACAGGCCGCGGCGGAGCGCGGACAGATGGTGCTGGTCGGCAACTCCGACTATCTCGACGAGCGCGAGGTCCACTATCTGCGGGCCTTCTTGGGGATGCGGGTCTCGGGCCTCATCCTCATCAGCGCGGGCCCCAGCGAACACGCGGCGGCGGAGATCGACGCGTGGGAGGCCCGCGTCGTGCTGATGCACCGCCGGCCCGAGGCCATCGACGACGTCGCCGTCGTGCTGGACGACACGGGCGGGGCGCAACTGGCCACCCGCCACCTGCTGGAGCACGGGCACGAGTACGTCGCGTGCCTGGGCGGCGTCGAGTCGACGCCCGAGCACGGCGACCCGGTCACCGACCACATCGAGGGCTGGAGCCGGGCCATGCGGGAGGCGGGCAGGTCGACGGAGGGCCGCCTGTTCCAGTCCCCGTACAACCGCTACGACACCTACCGCGTCGCGCTGGACCTGCTGGCGGGCCCCGACAGGCCGACCGCGCTGTTCTGCGCCACCGACGACCAGGCCATCGGCGTGCTGCGGGCCGCGCGCGAGCTGGATCTCGACGTACCGGGTGAGCTGGCGGTGGTCGGCTTCGACGACGTGAAGGAGGCGGGCCTGACGGACCCGCCGCTGACGACGGTCGGCTCGGACCGCGAGGCGATGGCCAAGGCCGCCGTGGACCTGGTGCTGGACGATTCACTGCGCGTCTCCGGCACCCGCAACGGGGGCGTGCCCGGGGGCAAGGGCCGGGTGCGGCAGTTCCCTTCGGGCCTGGTCATCAGGCGCTCGTGCGGCTGCCACCCGTCGGAGCTGTAGCGCGGTCTTCGGCCGCGCCGCAGTGCGGTCTTCCGCGGCGCCGCCGTAGCGCTGTCGTCCGGGTCGATGTAAACGGAAGATAATTTCGGGCTTTCTCAGCGCCTCCTCAGCGCCCTCTCATTTTGGGGGGCCACTCTCGGTGTCATGGACAACACGAGGGACAACACGAGGGGCACCGGCATACCCGGCCACGGCGTCCCGGCGCCCAACCACGGCACTCCGGCGCCCGGCCACGAAACTCCGGCGTTCGGCCCTGACACTCCGGCGTTCGGCAACGCCGCGACCGGCAATCCGGCGTCCGGCAACCCGGTGTCCGACACCGCCACGTTCCCCACCGCTGCCTCCGGCGCCCCGGGTGCCCCCGTGCCGCCGCCCCCGGTCGTCCCGCCGTACGCGACGTTCCCCGGGGAGGGGCCGGGGACGGGGCCCGAGGGGCGGCCCGCGGCGCACGGCGGCAAGCGGCGGCGCATGCGCAGGCCCGCCGCGCTCATCACGGCCGTCGCCGTGGGTGCGGCCGTCATCGGGGGCGGCACCGCCTTCGGCATGGAGACGCTGCTCGGCGGTGACGAGGGCGCCGGCGCCTCCGTACCGGCGGCCCAGAACAGCAGCATGGCCGCGAAGGGGTCGGCGGCCCGGGTGGCGCAGGATGTGAGCCCGAGCGTGGTGGAGATCAGCGCCTCCAGCGGCTCCGGCGAGTCGACCGGCTCGGGCATCGTGCTCACCAGGGCCGGCGAGATCGTCACCAACAACCACGTCGTGGCCGGGGCCGAGACCGTGCAGGTCTCCTTCAGCAACGGCAAGAAGGTGACGGGGAAGGTCGTGGGCAACGACCCGGACAAGGACCTCGCGCTGGTCAAGGTCAGCGACACCGCCAACGTCAAGCCGGCCACGCTGGGCGACTCCGACTCCGTGGGCGTCGGGGACAACGTCGTCGCCATCGGCTCGCCCGAGGGACTGTCGGGGACGGTCACCAGCGGCATCGTCTCGGCCAAGGACCGGGAGGTGAAGGTGCAGAAGGAGGACGGCGACTCCGACGGGCAGTCCCAGGACGGAGGCAGCGGCGGCTCCGGCAACTGGCCGTTCGAGTTCGGCGGCGGCGAGTACAACGGCGGGGTGGACGGCGAGACCACCACCTACAAGGCCATCCAGACCGACGCCTCCCTCAACCCGGGCAACTCCGGCGGCGCCCTGGTCAACATGTCCGGGCAGGTCATCGGCATCAACTCCGCGATGCTGCCCGCGGGTTCGGGGTCGGGGAGCGGGCAGCAGGCGCAGTCCAGCTCCGGCAGCGTGGGCCTCGGCTTCGCGATCCCCGTCAACGACCTGAAGAAGGACCTGGACAAGCTGCGGGACGGGAATGCGTGAGACGGCACCCCGGCAGGCCCTCCCGGGAGCGTCTTCGGCCCCGCCCCCGCGACCACTCCCGGGAGCGCCGGCCGCACCCCGGCCGGCGCTCCCGGACGCATCACCCGCCATCCCGGGTGCACTGCCCTGGGGCGAGGAGAGTGCCAAGCTTGAGCCCATGCCCGCCGAGTCCATGCTTTCCCCCGAGTCCCAGAAGATCCTGATCGTCGACGACGAGCCCGCCGTCCGCGACGCGCTGCGCCGCAGCCTCAGCTTCGAGGGGTACGCCACCGAGCAGGCGGCGGACGGTGCCGAGGCGCTGGAGAAGGCCGAGGAGCACCAGCCGGACTTGATCGTGCTGGACGTCCTGATGCCCCGGATGGACGGTCTCACCGCCGCCCGGCGGCTGCGCGCGGCCGGACAGCGCGTTCCGGTGCTGATGCTCACGGCACGCGACACCGTCGGCGACCGGGTCACGGGGCTGGACGCGGGAGCCGACGACTACCTCGTCAAGCCGTTCGAGCTGGACGAACTCCTCGCCCGCGTCCGGGCCCTGCTGCGGCGCAGCTCCTACGCCCGTGCCCAGGCGCTGGCCGAGGCCGAGGAGGGCCCCGAGACGCTGTCCTTCGCCGATCTGCGGATGGACCTGCGCACCCGCGAGGTGACCCGGGGCGCGCGGCAGGTGGAGCTGACGCGCACCGAGTACACGCTGCTGGAGATGTTCCTCGCCCACCCCCGGCAGGTGCTCACCCGGGAACAGATCCTCAAGGCCGTGTGGGGCTTCGACTTCGAGCCCTCGTCCAACTCCCTGGATGTGTACGTGATGTATCTGCGGCGCAAGACCGAGGCCGGCGGCGAGGGACGGCTCGTGCACACGGTGCGCGGCGTGGGCTATGTGCTGAGGGACGACGCGTGACCCTTCGCGCATCCATGTCCGGCTTTCGCCCGTTCCTGTACCGCTTCCGGCGCAAAGGCGCGCGGGCCGTCTCCATGCCGCTGCGCGGCCGGCTGGCGATGCTGGCCGCCGCCACGGTGGCGCTGGCGGTGGCCGCCTGCGCGCTGGCCTGCTGGTTCCTCGTCCGCGCCCAGCTGCTCGGCTCGCTGGACGACTCGCTGCGCGACAACTCCGTGCCGCCCAGCACGGTCGTCGACCGGGTGCAGTCCGGGCAGTGCTCGCGGCCCGACCAGCCCTCGCCCAACCCCTTCGGCGCCACCGTGCAGGTCGTGGACGCCTCCGGCACCAGCTGCGTGATCGTCGGCAACAAGCTCGACGTCAAGGACGCGGACGTCGCCGTCGCCAAGCGGGACCGCGGCGAGGTCATCCACGAGGCGCACTCCTCCAACGGCACCGGATACCGGGTGCGCACCACGCCCGTGGGGGGTACCGGGCTGGCGGTGTCGCTGGCCAGGCCGATGACGGAGATCGACGAGTCGCTGCGCAACCTCGCGCTCATCCTCACCCTGGTCGGCGGCGCGGGCGTGCTGGGTGCCGCCGGGGCCGGGGTGGCGCTGGCCCGCGCCGGGCTGCGCCCCGTCGACCGGCTGACGGAGGCCGTCGAGCACATCGCGCGCACCGAGGATCTGGCCGTACGCATCCCCGCGGAGGGGGACGACGAGATCGCCCGGCTCTCGCGCTCGTTCAACGCCATGACCGAGGCGCTGGCCTCCTCGCGGGAGCTTCAGCAGCAGCTCATCGCGGACGCCGGGCACGAGCTGCGCACCCCGCTGACCTCGCTGCGCACCAACGTCGATCTGCTGGTGCGCAGCGAGGAGACCGGCCGGCCGCTGCCCGAGCAGGACCGCAGGGAGCTGATGGCCTCCGTCAAGACGCAGATGACCGAACTCGGGGAGCTGATCGGCGACATCCAGGAGCTGTCCCGCCCCCAGGCCGGGCCGGCCGAGCAGGAGCGGGCCCAGATCGTGGGGCTGCACGACTCGGTGGAGCGCGCCGTGGAGCGGGTGCGCCCGCGCGGGCCGAGGGTGACGCTGACGACGGAGCTGTCGCCCTGGTATGTGCGCGCCGACCCGGCGGCGCTGGAGCGCTCGGTGGTCAACCTGCTGGACAACGCGGTCAAGTTCAGCCCCACGGGCGGCACGGTGCGAGTCACGCTGCGCGAGGGGCGGCTGAGCGTGCGCGACGAGGGGCCCGGCGTGCCCGCCGAGGAACTCCCGTACGTCTTCGACCGCTTCTGGCGCTCCCCGTCCGCGCGGAGCATGCCCGGCTCCGGGCTCGGTCTGTCGATCGTGGCCCGTACGGTGCGCCAGGCGGGCGGCACGGTCGAGCTGCGGCTGCCCCGGGACGGGGGCCCCGGTACCGAGGCCGCATTGCACCTGCCGGGCGCGCCCACCGCGCCGCCCGACCTGTCCGGACCGGAGGCGCCGCCCGGCCCCTCCGGTCCGGACGTGGAGCCCACGAAGGGCTGAGAGCCGGGGACGACCCGGGAGCCCGGGGGCCGAGAGCTGGGCCCGCCGGGGTGGTGGTCCCCGGCAGCGTCGTCCGCGCCGGTCCGGTCGTAGGGTCGTCCCCATGAGTGACGTGGATGTTGTGGACGAGGTGCCCGCGGAGGTCGTACGCGAGGTCCTCGCGCTGATCGAGACCGCAGCCCGCGAGGACGGCCAGCCCGCCGTCTCCGAACAGGGCAGGCTCCAACTGCGCGGCGGCCCCCGGGAGGGCGTGCGCCACCTCCTGCTGCACGCCGGTGACGGCACCCTCGCCGGTTACGCGCAGCTTGAGGACACCGACCCCGTCGAGGCGCCCGTCGGGGAACTGGTCGTCACGCCCGTCTACCGGGGCAACGGCTACGGCAGGCGGCTCGGCCAGGTCCTGCTCGACGTGTCGGGCAAGCGGCTGCGTGTGTGGGCGCACGGCGGGCACCCCGCGGCCCGGCACCTGACCCGGTCCCTGGGGCTGACCCTCTTCCGCGAGCTGCGCCAGCTGCGGCGCCCGCTGATGGAGCTGGACCTGCCCGAGCCCGTCGTCCCCGAAGGCGCGAGGGTGCGTACCTTCCGCCCCGGCGAGGACGACGCGGCCTGGCTCGCCCTCAACTCCGAGGCGTTCGCGCACCACCCCGAGCAGGGCGGACTCACCCAGCGCGACCTGGACGACCGCAAGGCCGAGCCCTGGTTCGACCCCTCCGGCTTCTTCCTCGCCGAGCGGGACGGCGAGCTGGTGGGCTTCCACTGGACGAAGGTGCACGAGGAGGAGGAGCTGGGCGAGGTCTACGTCGTCGGCGTCAGCCCGCGCGAGCAGGGCGGCGGCCTGGGCAAGGCCCTCACCGCCATCGGCCTGCGCTACCTGTCCTTCGAGCGGGGCCTGCCGACGGCGATGCTGTACGTGGACGCCGACAACGCCGCCGCGGTGCGGGTCTACGAGGGCCTCGGCTTCCGCACCCACGAGGTCGACCTGATGTACCGCTCGGAGACCTGAGCCCTTCGTTCCCGCCGCGATGGTGCGCCCCGCTTCTTCCCCGCCGCGATGGTGCGCCGCCCTCTTTCCGCCGCAAGGCTGCTCAGCCAGTACGTGCCTGCTCGGCGGTGCCGAACCCACCCCGGGCCTGCGGCCGGCCCCGCACCGCCGGATACGTACGTCCTGGTCACGCGCCGTCGTGGCGGAAGAGGGCGGCGGAAAGAGGGCGGCGGAAAGAGGGGTGCGCGGCGAAGGGCCCGGCGACAGCCGGGCGAGGCAGCAACCTGGGGCACCCCGGGATGCCACATGCGCGTAACCGTCGATTCAAACTAGCTTGCGACCCTCGCGTAATGGCCCGCCCCCTCGCCACAGAGCGCTTCGACCCCGCGCCCCATGTCACCGGTGCGCGGAACAATGGCGGCATGAGCCAGCACGCTCCGCGCACCCCCGCCTCGCAGGTACCTCAGCCCTCGGTCGGCTCGATCGCGGCCCACCGCACCAGCGGCGGCGTCCCCGGAGCCGGCTCCCAGCTGGGTCTGGAGCCGGACATCGACTCCGACGTCGACCTCTACGAGGAGGGCCAGGGCCCCGGGGACACCGCCGGCGACCTGCCCTCCGACCGATTTCTGGACCGCGAGCGCAGCTGGCTCGCCTTCAACGAACGCGTTCTCGAACTCGCCGAGGACCCGGAGACCCCGCTGCTCGAAAGGGCCAACTTTCTGGCGATCTTCGCCAGCAACCTGGATGAGTTCTTCATGGTGCGGGTCGCCGGCCTCAAGCGCCGGATCGCCACCGGCGTCGCCACCCGCAGCGCCTCCGGGCACCAGCCGCGCGAGGTCCTGGACCTGATCTGGAACCGCTCGCGCGAACTCATGGCCCGGCACGCGGCCTGCTACCAGCAGGACGTCGCGCCCGCGCTGGCCGACGAGGGCCTGCACCTGCTGCGGTGGAAAGAGCTGACCGAGAAGGAACAGGCCCGCCTGTTCACGCTCTTCCGCCAGCAGATCTACCCGGTGCTCACCCCGCTGGCCGTCGACCCCGCACACCCGTTCCCGTACATCTCCGGGCTGTCCCTCAACCTCGCGGTGGTCCTCCGCAACCCCGTCAGCGCGCACAACTACTTCGCGCGGGTGAAGGTCCCCCCGCTGCTGCCGCGCTTCCTGGAGGCGTCGCCGCACCGCTACGTCCCGCTGGAGGACGTCATCGCGGCGCACCTGGAGGAGCTGTTCCCCGGCATGGAGGTGCTCGCGCACCACATGTTCCGGGTCACGCGCAACGAGGACCTGGAGGTGGAGGAGGACGACGCCGAAAACCTCCTCCAGGCCCTGGAGAAGGAGCTGATGCGGCGCCGCTTCGGGCCGCCGGTGCGCCTGGAGGTCGAGGAGTCGATCGACCCGTACGTGCTGGACCTGCTGGTGCGCGAGCTGAAGGTGAGCGAGGCGGAGGTGTATCCGCTGCCGGGCCCGCTGGATCTTACGGGCCTGTCGGGGATCGCCTCGGCGATGGACCGGCCGGAGCTGAAGTACCCCAACTTCGTCGCGGGGACCCACCGCGACCTGGCCGAGGTCGAATCCGCCTCGCCCCCCGACATCTTCGCCGCGCTGCGCGAGCGCGACGTTTTGCTGCACCATCCGTACGACTCGTTCTCCACCTCCGTACAGGCCTTCCTGGAACAGGCCGCCGCCGACCCGGACGTCCTGGCCATCAAGCAGACGCTGTACCGCACGTCCGGAGACTCGCCGATCGTCGACGCGCTCATAGACGCGGCGGAATCCGGCAAGCAGGTGCTGGTGCTGGTCGAGATCAAGGCACGCTTCGACGAGCAGGCCAACATCAAGTGGGCCCGGAAGCTGGAGGAGTCCGGCTGCCACGTCGTCTACGGGCTGGTGGGCCTCAAGACCCACTGCAAGCTCTCGCTCGTGGTGCGCCAGGAGGGCGAGACGCTCAGCCGTTACGCGCACGTCGGCACCGGCAACTACCACCCCAAGACGGCACGCCTGTACGAGGACCTGGGCCTGCTGACGGCCGACCAGCAGGTGGGCGCCGACCTGTCCGACCTGTTCAACCGGCTGTCCGGATACTCGCGGCGGGAGACCTACCGCCGCCTGCTGGTCGCACCCCGCTCCCTGCGGGACGGGCTGGTCTCGCGCATCCACAAGGAGATCACCCACCACAGGGCGGGACGCCCCGCCCATGTGCGTATCAAGGTCAACTCGATAGTGGACGAGGCCATTTGCGACGCGCTCTACCGCGCGTCGATGGCGGGTGTGCCCGTGGATGTGTGGGTACGCGGCATCTGCGCGCTCAGACCCGGCGTACCCGGCCTGAGCGACAACATCAGAGTGCGCAGCGTGCTGGGCCGCTTCCTGGAGCACTCGCGGGTCTTCTGCTTCGGCAACGGCGGCGAGTCCGAGGTGTGGCTGGGCAGCGCGGACATGATGCACCGCAACCTCGACCGCAGGATCGAGGCGCTGGTACGGGTCACCGACCCGGCCCACCGCGCCTCGCTCAACCGGATGCTGGAGACCGGCATGTCCGAGACCACCGCCTCCTGGCACCTGGGCCCGGACGGCGACTGGACGCGGCACGCGTATGCCGTCGAGGGGGAGGCGGCGGGACAGCGCCTGCCCAACGTCCAGGAAATGCTGATCGAGGGGCGGCGGCGCAGGCGTGGACCGGCGACATGAGACGCGCGCCCGCGGTGCGGGAAGCGCTGCGGGGAAGGGGCTGTGATGGTGGGGCGGAGCCGGGACCCGGTCCTCGGGGCCGGGCACGGGACGGAGCTCACGGCGACGATGCGGGCGGCTGATTCGGCCTCCGACGTGCTCGGGGGATATCTGCGGGCGCGCGCGGCCGACCTTCTGCGCGGGCTGCGCGCCCACGCCGAGAGCGCGGGCAGCGCGGAAGGGGCGGCGCGTGCGGCCGAAGCGGTGGACACGCTGCGCGCGGCGGCCCGCCGGCTGAACGGCGCCCTGCACACCTACCGTCCCCTCCTGGACCCGTCCTGGGCCGACCAGCTCCGCACCGAACTGAGCTGGCTCTCCGGCACCCTGGCCCGGGAGTACGCCTACGCGGCACGGCTGGAGCGGCTGCTGGGCGCCCTGCACCGGCTGGCGAGCGGCGCCCGCGAGCCCGCCGAGGGAGCGGGACCGGTGGCGGGACCCGTGGCGGGGCCGGTCGCGGGGAGCGTCGCCCCGGCGGCCGGGGACAAGCGGGCCGGGGACGCTCGGGCGCCGGGGGGACGGCCTTCGGCGCGTGGCGGTGCCGCGTCCGGTGAGCGGGGGGCACTGCCGGTGGGGGCCGCTCGCGCCGGGGCGCTGCTGGACCGTCAGCTGACGCTGTCCCGTACGCGCGCGCACTCCGCCGCGCTCCAGGCGCTCGGCTCGGCCCGCTTCCACGCCGTCGCCGACGCGGTGGCGGTGCTCGCCTCCGAGGTCCCCTTCCGCGACGGCGCCAAGGCGGCGGGCGACCAGCCGGCCGACGCCGTGCTGCCGCAGCTGGCCGAACACGCCCGCAAGCACCTGGCCGAGGCCGTCGGAGCTTTGCCCCTCTCCCGCGCGGGAGCGCCCTACAACGCGGACGCGCTTGCCCGTTCCCTGGCCACCGAAGCGCGGCAGGACGCGGCCTGGCACCAGGTGCGGGTCCTGCTGCGGCTGCACCGTTACGCGCAGGAGGTGCTGGGGCAGCCCGCCGACGCCGACCCGCGCCTGGTGCCCGCCGGCGCGGCGCTGGAGCGGCACCGGGACGCGGCCGAGGCGGCGGCAGCGGCGGCGTCCGCCGCCGCGACCCCGCGCATCGCGCCCGCCACCGCGTACGCGCTCGGCGTCCTCCACGCCGACCAGCGGCACGAGGTGGAGGGGGCCCGCTTCGTCTTCGGCCGCCTGTGGGGGCAATCCCCGCTGCCCCCACCGCCGTCGCCGCGCGGGGAGACGAGGAAATCGTGATCAGAGCGGCGGGCTGTGTTTTGTGGCGCCGTGCGCCGGCCGACGGCGGGCTCGAACTGGCGCTCGTACACCGGCCGAAGTGGGAGGACTGGTCCCACCCCAAGGGCAAGCTCAAGCCGGGCGAGAGCGCGCGGGAGGCCGCGTTGCGCGAGGTGCTGGAGGAGACCGGCATGAGCTGCGCGCTGGGCCCGCCGCTGCCCACCGCCCGCTACGAGGTCCGGGCGGGCCGCAAGGAGGTCAGCTACTGGGCAGCCGAGGCGGCCGACGGCACCTTCGCCCCCAACGACGAGGTCGACGCCCTCCTCTGGCTCCCCCCGGCTCCGGCCCGCACCCGCCTCAGCCACGACCGGGACCGCGCCCTGGTCACCAGCTTGCTGGACGCGCTCAGCCTGCCCCGCCCTCAGAGATAGAGCTGGACCGCGCAAGTGGCGCAGTGCGTACGGTCGTTACGCGCCTCCGTCACCGGGTGCGGGCAGCCCGGAGAGGCAGCGGGGGGCAGCCGGTACGTCCACGAGCCGTACCGCCTCCGGCGCGGCGATGTACTCCAGACCGCCGCCCTGGGGCCGGATGAACACCGCCACCGCCTGCCGGGAGGACGTAACTGGTGGCGGAGGGCTCGCGCGGCCTACGATCTCGCGTTGAGCGAGGCGCTGTCGCACCATGAATCACTCTCCCTGATCAGGGAAGTTGCAGAGGGACACGCACATGAACGTTGAGCACCTCATCCCCGACGCGTCGGCCCTCAGGGCGTGGCGGAAGTCGGGTTACAGCGGGGGCGGCAACGGCGAGTGCCTGGAGGTCTGCGACGGCCACGCCTCCGGCGTTCCGGTGCGGGACTCGAAGGACCCGCACGGGCCCGCACTCGTTTTCGGCGCCGCCGCGTGGAACGCGTTCGTGGGGTATGCCAGGGCTCGATAGCGTGCCCCTCCCCGGCAAACTTTGCCCCGTCGGGCCGCCGAACACGCACTCCCCCAAGCTCTCCGAGCAGGGGGTGCCGCCCCGACGGCCACGGCTCTCACGCCGGTGCGTTTGCGAATGCTGCGCGGATCTCCGCGCAGAAGGCGTCGGGCACTTCGAGCATCGGGAAGTGGCCCCCGTGTTCGGCCACGCTCCAGTAGCGCAGGTCGCGGTAGCGTTCCTCGACCCATGAGCGGGGAAGCTTCTGAAGGTCGCGTGGGAAGACCGTGACGGCCGCCGGCACCGTCACGGGTGTGTTCGTGTCGGGCATGCCGAGGCCGCGGAAGCTCTCCCAGTAGAGGCGGGCCGCGGACGCACCGGTACGCGTGAACCAGTACAGCGAGATGTCGTCGAGGATGCGGTCCCGGGACACCGACTCCTCGGGGCTGGTCTCCGAGTCGGAGAACCTGAAGAACTTCTCCGCGATCCAGGCGAGCTGGGCGGTCGGCGAGTCGACGAGCGCGTACCCGATCGTCTGCGGCTGTGCGGACTGCTGGAGCGCGTGGGCGCGCCCTGACCGCCCGAACTCGGCGTACTCCTCCAGCCAGCGCTGCTCGGTCGGCGTGAGAGTGCCGTTGTCGAATCCGTCGGGACGCGGCGCCCATGGCACCGTGGTGTGCATCATGGAAACCCGCTCGGGGTGGCGCACGGCGATCGTGATCGTGACCATGGCGCCCCAGTCGCCGCCCTGGACGAGGAACCGGTCGTAGCCGAGCCGGGCCATCAGCGTGACCCAGGCGTCGGCGATGCGCTCGATGCCCCAGCCCGCCTCGGACGGTTTCTGGGAGTGACCGAATCCGGGCAGGGACGGGATGACGAGGTGGAAGGCGGGCTCGCCGCCGGCCGGCCCGGTGAGCGCGTCAATCACGTCGAGGGTCTCGATGACCGATCCCGGCCACCCGTGCGTGATCAGCAGCGGACGGGCGTCCGGTCGCGAGGACCGGATGTGCAGGAAGTGAATGCCGAGGCCGTCGACGACTGTGTGCGACTGTCCGCGCGAGGCCAATTCACCTTCCACGCGCCGCCAGTCGTACTCGTCGCGCCAGTAGCGGAGGAGTTCGCTGAGGTAGTCGAGGGGGATGCCTTGCGCCCAGCCGGGTGCAGTCTCCCGTTCAGGAAGCCGGGCTCGGCTGAGGCGCTCTCTCAGGTCGTTGATCTCGTGTTCCGGCACGACGGGCCGGAACAGGGTGATCTCCGCGTTCTGGCGGTCGCTCATGGGAGATTCCTTTCCACGGTCGAGTTGATGTGGTCGCGCGGTGGTCACGCTCAGCCGGTGACCGGGCGAATCGGAAGCAGGGTGCCGGACAGGTGCGTGGACTCGTCGCCGCACAGGAAGCGGACGAAGGGGACGATGTCCTGGGGCCGGCCGACCCGTCCGCCTGGGTACGCTGACGCGACGCGCTCGACGTAGCCTTCGTCGACCGTGCCGCGCATGCCCGGGGTGTCGGTCAGCCCGGGAGCGAGGGCCACGGTCCTGATCCCCTGGTCGGCGAGTTCGCGGTGAGCGACGTTCGCGAGCAGGTTGAGCCCGGCTTTCGACGCCCCGTACGGCGCGAGCCCTGGGCCCGCCTGGACGCCGATCATGCTGCTCACGTAGATGATCCGTCCGCCTCCGCCGCGGATCATGACCGGTGCGAATGCCTTCGTGACGATGAATCCCGCGACGAGATTCGTGTCGAGTACGCGGCGCACATCGCGGAGGTCGGCGTTCAGCAGTCCCAGCTTCTCCCTGGGGAGCATCAGCCCCGCATTGCTGACCAGGGCATCGATCCGCCCCCATCTGCGGTCGATGGCGCTGACCGCTTCGGCGACGGCCGCCTCGTCCGTGACGTCGCACTTGAGAGCCAGCGGTTCCTCCGCGCTCGGCACGCTCTGCTCGATCTCGCGGGCGACCGCCTCGACGCCCGCGAGACCGCGTCCGAGGAGGGCGATGCGCGCGCCTTCCGCCGCGAGCCCCAGGGCGAGCGCGCGGCCAAGCCCCCGGCCGGCGCCCGTGACGGCGACGACCTTCCGGTCGATATTCATGCAAGTCTCCAACCATCCGTTTGGTTGCTAGGCACCTTAGAAGCCTGAGTGGCCGGACTGCAAGGGCAGCCAGAGTCACGCGATGACCAACCGGTTAGTTGACAGTGCTACGATCGCCGTATGGCACGTGACGCGCAGGAGACCCGTCGACGACTACTGGATGCCGCGAGGGCCGAGTTCGCCGAGCACGGCCTTGAGGGTGCTCGGGTGAACCGCATCGCCGAGGCCGCGGGGGTGAACAAGGAGCGGATCTACGGCCACTTCGGCAACAAGGAGCAGCTCTTCGAGGCGGTACTCTCGGCCGCGCTGACCGAGGCGGCGGAACTCAAGCCGGCCGCCGGGCTGACCGATCCGGCCGGCTATGCGGCTGCGACATTCGACTTCCATCGGTCGAACCCGGATTTGATCCGGCTGTTGATGTGGGAGTCGTTGCAGCGACAGCGGATTTCGCCGGAGGCCGCGGCGCGGCGCGCGCGTTTCTATACCGAGGACGCGCAGCGGCTCGCCCCTCCGGGTACCGACGACGAGACCGCCCGGTTTGTCCTGTACAGCATCCTGGCGCTGGCGACGTGGGCCCAGGCGCTTCCCATCGCCAGCTCGATGCTGTTCGGGGGTGCCCTCGACCCGCAGGAACTGCGCGAGCGGGTCGCGAACGCCGTCGCCGCGCTCGTCGAATCCCGCTAGTGCCGTGACCGGCAATGTTTGCCCGTCAAGGAGCGGGCATGCCGGGCGGCGCGACGGGGCAAAGCCTGCCGGGAGGGGCACTGGTTCAGCGGGCCGCCCGGACCGCCGCTCAATCGCGGCTGTCATGGCCCACGGCTGTCATGGCCCAGACCCCCACCGACGCGGGAAACGTCCCACCGGCGCCGCGTTCGTCCGGGTCGGGCCGCCTCGGTTCGGGCTGACCGGGTCCGGGCCGCCTCCCTCGCGGCCGTCCGTCCGGCGGCGAATCCGGTAAGCCGGGACGGCGCGACGTGTACCAGGGCGGCGGGCAGCAGCTCCTCAGCAATTGCCAGGGCGCGGGCCCGGCCCAGGGCGGACCCTCACCCTGGCCCCCCGCGCGGCGCGAGCGCCGCCCAGCGCACGGTGACCTCGCCCTGGCGCCAGCGGCGGGGGCCGTCGGTCAGGGGCCAGGACGTCGACAGGGCGCGTACGGCGCGTACCCAGCGCTGCCGGGCGCTGAGTGCGCCGTAGGGCGCCGCCGTCGCCCAGGCGCGATCGAAGTCGTGGAGGAAGGCGTGCACCGGCTCGCCCGGCACGTTGCGGTGGATGAGCGCCTTGGGGAGACGTTCGGCCAGGTCGGAGGGGGTGGCCAAGGTGGCGAGGCGGGCGGCGAAGGTCACCGTTCTGGGGCCCTCGGGGCCGAGCGCGACCCATACGTGGCGGCGGCCGATCTCGTCACAGGTGCCCTCGATCAGCAGCCCATCCGGTGCGAGCCGCGCGCACAGGCGCGCCCAGGCGGGGGCGACCTCGCCCTCCGCGTACTGGCGCAGCACGTTCGCCGCGCGGATCAGCGTCACTCCCCGGGGCGCCTCCCCGGGGGGCAGCGGGATCTCGAAGCCGCCCTGGACGAAGGCCAGTCCCTCGCGCTCGTAGGCCCGTGCCGCCGCGACCCGCTCGGGGTCGATCTCGACCCCGTGCACCCGCACGTCCGGCCGTACGGTCCGCAGCCGCTCCAGCAGCTCGACCGCCGTCCACGGGGCCGCCCCGTAGCCCAGGTCGACGGCGGACGGCGGGGTGGGGGAGCGGCGCAGCGCCGGCCCGTGCGCGGCGGCGAGCCAGCGGTCCATCCGCCGCAGCCGGTTCGGGTGCGTCGTCCCGCGCGTGATCGTCCCCTCGGGCCGGGACGGGGCGCGGGAAGGCATGTCACGAGGGTACGGGGGCACCCGGCGGGGCCCGACGGCGTGCGGGCATTATCACAATTGGGCAAAGTGGGAAGAGGAGGCAAGCTTCCGCTGTTACGGCGCGAGGGCCGCATCGAGCCCTGCTTCACGTCCCGGAGGAGGCATCGGCACCGTGAGCCATTACGTGTCCCGGCTCGGTCAGTGGCGCGGACGCTCGGCACAGGGTTCGGCGGGCTCGGCGCAGCGGGCGTCGCCGCAGCCCAGACAGCCTCTGCTGCGGCTGCCGGGGCCGCGCCGCCCGCGCAGGGTGGCCATGCTCAGTGTGCACACCTCGCCCCTCCACCAGCCCGGCACGGGCGACGCGGGCGGCATGAACGTCTACATCGTCGAGCTGGCGCGGCAGCTCGCGGACCAGGGCATAGAGGTCGAGATCTTCACCCGGGCCACCACGGGCGCGCTCGAACCCACGGTCGAGCTGGCCCCCGGCGTGCTGGTGCGGCACATCGACGCGGGGCCCTACGAGGGCCTCTCCAAGGAAGAGCTGCCCGCACAGTTGTGCGCGTTCACGCACGGGGTGATGCAGGTGTGGGCCGGTCACCGGCCCGGCTACTACGACCTGGTGCACTCGCACTACTGGCTCTCCGGGCACGTCGGCTGGCTGGCCTCCGAGCGCTGGGGCGTGCCCCTGGTGCACGCCATGCACACCATGGCCAAGGTCAAGAACGCGGCCCTGGCCGAGGGCGACGCCCCCGAGCCGGCGGCCCGGGTCATCGGCGAGACCCAGATCGTGCGCGCGGCCGACCGGCTCATCGCCAACACGGCCGAGGAAGCGGGCGAGCTCGCGCACCACTACGACGCGCCTGCGGGCCGTACCGCGATCGTGCACCCCGGCGTCAACCTCGACCGCTTCTGTCCGGCCGACGGCCGGGCTGCGGCCCGTGAGCGGCTCGGGCTGCCGCAGGACGCGCTGATCCCGCTGTTCGCCGGGCGCATCCAGCCCCTCAAGGCGCCGGACATCCTGCTGCGCGCCGCCGCGCTCCTGGTGGACGAGGACCCCTCGCTGCGGCGGCGCCTCGTCGTCCCCGTCGTGGGCGGGCCCAGCGGGAGCGGGCTGGCCAAGCCGGAGGGCCTCCAGAAGCTCGCCGCGAAGCTGGGCATCGCCGACCTGGTGCTCTTCCGCCCTCCGGTCGGCCAGGAGCAGCTCGCCGACTGGTACCGGGCCGCGTCCGTGCTGGTGATGCCGTCCTACAGCGAGTCCTTCGGGCTGGTCGCGGCCGAGGCACAGGCGTGCGGCACCCCCGTGGTGGCCGCCTCCGTGGGCGGGCTGCCCGTGGTCGTACGGGACGGGGCCAGCGGCTACCTCGTCGCCGGGCACGAACCGGCCGAGTACGCCCGCGCCCTGCGCAGGTTCGCCGCCGACGAGGAGCTGGCCACGCGGCTGGGCGGCGTGGCGGCCCGGCACGCGCGGGACTTCGGCTGGGGCGTGACCGCCGAGGCGACCGCCGACGTCTACACCGACGCGCTGCTGGAGCGGCGCCGTCGCCTACGATCGCCGCATGGGTGAGCCGCGCATACGTGACCGGGCCGGGGCCGCGAAGGCGGTGATCGAGCAGGCGCTCAAGGACGCCGGGCTGGAGTGGGAGAGCCCGTCGGACGGCACCTTCGTCGTCACTCTTCCGGGTACGCGCAAGCTGTCGACGACCTGCTCGCTGACGGTCGGGGCGCACTCCTTGTCGGTCAACGCCTTCGTCGTCCGCAACCCCGAGGAGAACCACGCCGCCGTCCACCGCTGGCTGCTGGAGCGCAACACCCGGATGTACGGCGTGAGTTACGCCGTCGACCGGCTCGGCGACATCTACCTGGCCGGACGGCTGCCGCTGGGCGCCGTCACCGGGGAAGAGGTCGACCGGATTCTCGGCAGTGTCCTGGAGAACGCGGACGGCGCTTTCAACACCCTGCTGGAGATGGGCTTCGCCACCGCGATCCGCCGCGAGTACGCGTGGCGCACCTCGCGGGGGGAGCCGACACGCAATCTGGACGCGTTCACGCACCTGACCAAGCGGGACGATGGCTGAGCGCGGTTCGGCAGCGCCCCGAAGGGGCGGGGCTGCGTCATATGCGGCTCCGCCGCGATGGGGGTCCCCCCTGTCCGAGCGAAGCCGAGAACTTGGGGGAGTGACCAGCCACGACGAAGTCGCAGCCGAACGACAGAGCGCCCCGGCACTTCCCGCGGAGCGCTTAGCTCTACGCGGTGAAGGAGCCGACGAGGGCGCGGGCGATCCGGCCGGGCGCGTTCTCCGTGGGGATGTGTCCCGCGTCCGGGATACGTATGAGCGTGGTGCGCGGGATCTCCGAGGTGAAGCGCTCGGCGTATTCCACCGTCTCGAAGGGGTCGTCCTCGCCCCAGATGAGCAACTTGGGCGTCGTGGACCGCCGCAGCGCGGGCACGAGCTCAAGGGTGTAGCGGCTGTCGGCCGCGCCCGCCATGGCCATCCAGGAGCGGCGGACCCGTGAATCCGTCCACGGGTCCAGATAGTCCGCGATCCGCTGCTCGGTGGCGGCACCGCCCAGCGCCGCCGTCACCGCCTGCCTGCGGGCGGCGAGAACGTCGTCGGCTGTGGCCCCCGCCACGCCTCCCGGACCCCGGAACCGGGCCACGTGGGGCGCCGGCCAGGAGTCGTAGGTGACCGAGTTGACCAAGGCCAGCCGGGACACCTCCAGGCGATCGTGGACGAGGAGATGCTGGGCGACGGCGCCGCCGATGTCATGGCCCGCCACGGCGACCGGCCCGGAGATCTTCAGCGCGGACGCGAACCGCGCCACCCAGTCCGCGAGGGCCGGGACCGTGGCCGTTTCCAGGGTGAGCTCGCCTCCCGAGCGCCCCAGTCCGGGCAGATCGACCGCGAGAGGCCGCAGCCCCGCCTCGGCGAGGCGGCCCAGCACCGGGAGCCAGACCCGGCTCCAGTACGTCCCGTGCAGCAGCAACACGGCCGGACCGTCCTGCTCCACGGTCAGGTAGCTGGCCGTTTCGCCGTCGACCTGGACCGTGGTCCTCGACACTCCCGTTTCGGTGGTTTCACTCATGGGACCACTGTGCACATGGCGGGCGACATCCCCGGGGCCCGCGCCTACTCCTGGTCGGACAAGGAGAAGCTCGTCAGCCACGTGCCCTACGAGTGGCCCATGCGCGTCCGCGAGGTCGACGTCCCAGCCCGGAGGGTGTGCCTGGAGCGGCCCCTTCCGCTGGATGTACGCCCCGAGTGGCAGCCGGAACTGAGCTCGCCGGTACGTCCGGTGACCGGTTCGGCGGTCACCGGGCTGACCGTTGAGTTCGAGGAGACCGAACAGTCCCCGCACCTGCTCGACAAGGGCTGCAACGGGGTCGTCCTCCAGTGCGCCTACGACTGCCGCGTCGAAGACGTACGGGTCGTCAACGCGGACAACGGCTTCGGCTTCGTCGCTGTCTCGGCCTGCACGCTGCGGCGCACCCGCGGGCACGTTCGACACCCACCGCGGCATGCCGTTCGCCAACGTCCGCACCCAGATCACCGTCCACAACGACGGCCGGCACGGCGGCGACGCCTCCGCCGGACCGCTGTACGGGGCGCGCTTCGCGCACTGGAACATCACGGTCACCAACGAGCGCGCCGGCTGCGTCCGGCTGGACGAGATCGCTCCCTACAGCGCGACGGTGGGCATCAGCGAGGTCCGCGACTTCGACCAGACCGACGTGCCCGACTTCGACGGCGAACTCCACGCGCGCGCGGAGTCCTGCGGCGACCCGGACGGGGTCACGCCACGGAATCTGTACGAGGCACAGCGCTCTTTGTGAGGGCCGCCTCCGGCGCGGCGCCGTCGTCGGCGGCGACGGGTGCCGTCCCGCTCGTGGCGACAGGCGCCGCCCCGGCTGTTCCACCTGTTCCGCCTGCTCCGCCCGTGGCGGCCGGTTGCGCCTCGTCCGCCTCGTCTGCCCCGTTCGCCCCGTCCGCCCCGCCCGGCAGGTGCCGCAGCAGCAGCCCGTAGCCGACGGCGGCGACGGTGCCGATGACCGCGCTGGCCGCCCACAAGGTGGCCGAGCCGAAATGGTCGATCACGAAGCCGCCGGCGAGCGGGGCGCCGAGCGCGGCGACGGACCACGACATCGCGTACATGCCCTGGTAGCGGCCCCGGCCGTGTGTCGGCGAGAGGCGGACGACGAGCCCCATCTGCGTCGGCGAGTTGATCATCTCGCCGAGGGTCCACACGACGACCGCGAGCGCGTAGAAGGCGGCGGAGCCCGCGAACGCGTTGAGGCCGAAGCCGTAGCCGGTCAGCAGCGCCGAGACGATCAGCAGGCGCGCCGGGTCGCGGTGCTGGATGAACCGGGTCAGCGGGATCTGGAGGAAGACGATCAGCACGCCGTTGACCGCGATGACCGTACCGAAGTCGGAGCTGCTCAGGCCCTGTTCGCCCATGGAGATCGGCAGCGCGACGAAGCCCTGCTGGATGAGGACGGCCAGCAGCAGGTTGAGCCCGACGACGGCCATGAACCGCCGGTCGCGCAGCACCGTACCCATGGACACCCGCGGCTCGGCCCTGGGCGCCCGCCCCATGTGCCCCGCCGGCTCCCGCTTCTCCTCCGGGTGCTGCCCCGCCGGCTCCCGCCGCTTCTCCGGGTGCTGTTCCTCCGGGCGGGACTCGGGCAGCTTGACGAACACGACCACGGCGGTGGCCAGCACCATCGCGGCCTCGCCGAAGAACAGCAGGTGGTAGCTGTACTGCGCGATGAGGCCCGCGGTGGTGGAGGAGACGGCGAAGCCGAGGTTGATGGCCCAGTAGTTGAGCGCGAAGGCCCGCACCCGGTCCTCGGGCCGCACGATGTCGGCCATCATGGCCTGAATGGCGGGCCGTGAGGCGTTCGTGGCCATACCCACCGCCCCGGCCACGGCGGCGATCGCCACCGGGTGCGTCACCAGGCTGAGCGAGGCCACGGAGACGGCCGTCGACAGCTGCGCGATCAGCAT
Source organism: Streptomyces sp. NBC_01775 (assembly GCF_035917675.1). Classification (NCBI taxonomy): domain Bacteria; kingdom Bacillati; phylum Actinomycetota; class Actinomycetes; order Kitasatosporales; family Streptomycetaceae; genus Streptomyces; species Streptomyces sp. NBC_01775. The sequence continues at coordinate 5,063,214 of NZ_CP109104.1, forward strand.
CGTCGGCCGCCGCCCCAGCCGGTCGGTCAGCACGCCCGCGACGAGCGACGAGATCACGCCCCCGAGTCCGTAGAGCGCGCCGACGAGCCCGGCGTACGAGGCGGAATAGCCGCGGTCGACGGTGAGATAGAGCGCGAGGAACGTCGCGACGAACGCCCCCAGCCGGTTGACGAGCGTGCTCGTCCACAGCCACCAGAACTGCCGCGGCAGCCCACCCACACTCTCGGCGGCGGCCCGTCTGAGCCCACCCCACGACGCCTTGCCGGCCATACCCGCGCCCCCCTGAACCGTAAGCGGCCACCCGCCAGGCGCAACTTACCCACGCGCTCGGGGGCCGGGCCACTCAATTGACGCCGCCCGTCAATCGGAGCCCCCGGAACGAGGGGCGCGGGCGCTCCCACGAGAAGGGCCAGGGGCGGGGGCGCTCCCACGAGACCGGGTGGGGGCGGGCAGGGGCAATCCAAGAACACCGGCACCCGACACCGCACCGGCACCCGACACCGCACCCGCACCGGCGCTCAACACCGCACCGGCACTCAACACCGCACCGGCACTCAAACACCGCACCGGCACTCAAACACCGCCCCCGCCCCCGACATCGCACCGGCACACACCCCCGCCCCCCGCACCATGTGCGGCCCACACATCCACTCCCCGCCGCCCACCACCTACGTTGAGCGCCATGACGCCCCCCGCCCCCGCCTCTGGCCCCAGCTCCGCTTCCTCCCCCTCCATCAGCCTGGACCTCACCGACCGCACGGCCCTGGTCACGGGCGCTGCCAGCGGCATCGGCAGGGCGTGCGCGCTCAGACTGGCGGCGGCGGGGGCGAAGGTCCGGGCGGCGGACCGCGACCCGGAGGGACTGAAGACCCTCGCCGAAGAAGCGGCTGCCGACGACGCTGCCGGCAACGCTTCCGGCAACAAGAGCGGCGCAGCCATAGAGCCGCACTCCCTGGACCTGACCACCCCCGACGGCCTGGCCCAAGCCGAACGCACCGCGGCCGGCACCGACATCCTCGTCAACGCCGCAGGCATCCAACTCGTACGCGCCGTCCACGAGTTCCCGCCCGAGGCGTTCCGCTCGATGCTCACCCTCATGCTGGAGGCCCCCTTCCGCACCACCCGGGGCGCGCTCCCGGGCATGTACGAGCGGGGCTGGGGCCGCGTCGTCCACATCTCCTCCGTGCACGGCCTCCGGGCCTCCCCGTACAAGTCGGCCTACGTCGCGGCCAAGCACGGACTGGAGGGCCTGTCCAAGACGACGGCCCTGGAGGCGGCCCCGCACGGGGTGACCTCCAACTGCGTCAGCCCGGCCTACGTGCGCACTCCCCTGGTCGAGCGGCAGATCGCCGACCAGGCCCGTTCCCACGGCATCCCGCCCGAGCGCGTCGTCTCGGAGATCCTGCTCGCGGACTCGGCCCTCAAGCGCCTGCTGGAGCCGGACGAGGTGGCCGAGGCGGTCGCCTACCTGTGCACTCCGGAGGCGGCCTTCCTCACTGGTGCCTCCCTGCCCCTCGACGGCGGCTGGACCGCTCACTGACCCTGTTGCCCATGTCCCGCACTCCCGCCTCCACGACGGCCGCCGCCTGCCTCGGCTACCTCGAACTGCTCACCAAGGGCGCGCCCGCCCAGGCGTACGAGCATCCGGTGCCTCATGACGACGCCGACGCCGATGACCTGAGCCCGGACGGCCCGGACCCGGACGGCCCGGACCCGGACGGCCCGAACTCGCACGACCCGGGGGCCGAGGCCGAGGCTGAGGCCGAGGCCGCAGGCGTCGAGCGTGGCAGACGTCTGGCACTCCGCATACGGGCCGAACTCGAAGGCAGACGGCGCCGCGAGGCGGAGCTGACGGCGCTGTTCGAGACCGTCCACGACCTGGCCGGACTGCGGGACCTGGACGACGTGCTCCAGGCGATCGTCCAGCGCGCCCGCCGCCTGCTGGGCACCGAGGTCGCCTACATGACGCTCACCGACACCGAGCGCGGCGACACCTACATGCGGGTGACCGTGGGTTCCGTCTCGGCCCGCTTCCAGCAGCTGCGGCTCGGCATGGGGGAGGGGCTGGGCGGCCTCGTCGCGCAGACGGCCCGCCCCTACGTCACCGAGGACTATCCGCGCGACGCCCGCTTCCAGCACACCGACTCCATCGACACGGGAGTCGGCGAGGAGGGGCTGGTCGCCATCCTCGGGGTGCCGCTGCTGCTCGGCGGCCGGGACGTGATCGGCGTGCTGTACGCGGCCGACCGGCGCGAGCGGGTCTTCGAACGGGAGCAGATCGCGCTGCTGCGCTCGTTCGCCGCGCACGCCGCCGTCGCCATCGACAACGCCCGGCTGCTCACCGAGACGACGCAGGCGCTCGCCGGGCTGCGCGAGGCCCACGCGACCAGTCGGCGCGCCTCGGAGGTGCACGACCGGCTGACCGAGCTGGTGCTGCGCGGCGGCGGCGTGGACGACGTGACCCGGGCGCTGGCCGAAGTGCTGGGCGGGCGCGTGGAGTTCACCGATACTCCGGACGCCGCTCTCGCGCCCGCCGTCGAACGGTCCCGGCGCGAGGGGCACGCGGTCCGGGAGGGCGGCGTCGAGGGCGGCACCTGGGTGGCGGCCGTCTCCGCCGGCGGCGAACTGCTGGGAGCACTGCTGCTGCGCGGGCACGCGGCGCTCGCACCGGTCGACCAGCGGACCTTGGAGCGCGCCGCGATGGTCACCTCGCTCCTTCAGCTCGCCCGGCGCTCGGCGGGTGAAGCCGAACAGCGCGTACGGGGCGAACTGCTGAACGACCTGCTGGATGCCGCCCCGCGCGACCCCCGCCTGCTGCGCGAGCGCGCGGCGCGGGTGAACGCCGACCTGGACGCCCCCCACACGGTGCTGACCGCCCGCCTCGACGCCCCTTTGGAGAGCACCAGCCCCGGCGGAAGAGCGGCACCGGATGCCGCACGGTTTCCGGTCGCACCGGATGCCGCACGGTTTCCGGTCGCACCGGATGCCGCAACCGGCGCCGACCGGCAGCGCCTGTGGGCCGCCGCCTCCCATCTGGCGGCCACCCGGCACGGCCTGGCCGCCGGCCGTGACGGCGGCACCGTCCTCCTGCTGCCCGTAACGGGGCATCCGGACGCCGCGTCGCGACCCTCCGGAGCGACGGTGACCGAGGAGATCTCCCGAACGGCGCGGCAGGTCGCCGCCGAGCTGGGACGGGCCGTCGGCGGCCCCGTCACCGTGGGGGCCTCGGCCCCGGTACCGCCGCCCGCCGCGCACCCCGGCGCGGTGGCCGCCGCCTACCCACAGGCCCGCCGCTGTCTGGACGCGCTCGTCCTGCTGGGCAGGCAGGGCGAGGGCGCGGCGGCCGAAGACCTGGGCTTCCTCGGCCTGTTGCTGACCGACACCCGCGACGTGGCGGGCTTCGTTCGCCGCACCCTGGGACCCGCGCTGGACTACGACGCGCGCCGCGGCACCGAGCTGGTCGCCACCATGGACGCCTACTTCAGCTGCGCCATGAGTCCTGTACGGGCCAAGGACGTGCTGCACGTCCACGTCAACACCGTCGCCCAGCGGCTGGACCGGGTGGCCCGGCTGCTGGGCGAGGACTGGCAGGCACCGCACCGCGCGCTGGAGATCCAGCTCGCGCTACGGCTCCACCGACTCTCGGGCGCGCTCGGCACCTGACCCGCTCCCGGCCCCGGCGGATGCCGGGACACCAGCTCGCTCCCCACCGTCTCCGTGCTCCTCTCCGACGGTCGTCAGGTCGCGGTGCCGCGTCTCGGTGGCACAGGCCAGGGCGACGACCGTCAGCAGCGCGGCGCCGATCACGTAGAGGGAGATCGTCGTCGAGCTGTCGTACTCCGCGAGCAGCGCCGTCGCGATCATCGGGGCCGGCGCCCCGGCCGCGACCGAGGAGAACTGCGCGCCGATCGAGGCGCCCGAGTAGCGCATCCGCGTCGCGAACAGCTCCGAGAAGAAGGCGGCCTGCGGCGCGTACATCGCCCCGTGCAGCACCAGCCCGACGGTGACGGCCAGCGCCATCAGGCCGAACCGCCCGGTGTCCAGCAGTGCGAAGAACGGGAAGATCCACGCGCCGACACCCACCGCGCCCAGCAGGTAGACGGGCCGTCGCCCCACCCGGTCCGAGAGCGCGCCCCACAGCGGGATGGCGGTGAAGTGCACGGCGGAGGCGATCAGTACGGCGTTGAGCCCGGTCTGCTGGGAGAGGCCCAGGTGTTCGGTGGTGTAGACGAGGATGAAGGCCGTCAGCACGTAGAAGCTGATGTTCTCGGCCATCCGGGCGCCCATGGCGACCAGCACGTCCCGCCAGTGGTGCCGGAGCACCGCGACAAGCGGGCGCTCCTCGGCGGGAGCATCCGGTCCGACGGCATGCGCCCCGGCATCCGGTCCGACAGCGTCCGCCCCGGCATCCGGTCCGCCGGAAGCAGCTCCGGCGGAAGCAGCTCCACCGGAAGCAGCTCCGGCGGAAGCAGTTTCGATGGAAGCAGCTCCGGCGGAAGCAGTTTCGATGGAAGCCTTCCGCTCGGCCTCCCGCGCCGCCGCGCGGGCCTGCGCCTCCTTGAAGACGGGCGACTCGTCGACCGCGAGCCGTATCCACAGCCCCAGGCCCACCAGCGCGCCCGACAGCAGGAACGGCACCCGCCAGCCCCAGCTCTCGAACGCCGCGTCCGAGAGCAGCGCGGTCAGCGCTGCCAGCACACCCGTCGCCAGGAGCTGCCCGGCGGGCGCCCCCGTCTGCGGCCAGGACGCCCAGAAGCCGCGCCGCCGCGCGTCGCCGTGCTCGGACACCAGCAGCACGGCACCGCCCCACTCGCCGCCCAGCGCGAAGCCCTGCACCAGGCGCAGCGTCGTCAGCAGCACGGGCGCCAGGGCCCCGACCGTCGCATGCGTAGGCAGCAGCCCGATCGCGAAAGTAGCGCCTCCCATCATCAGCAGGCTGATGACCAGGAGTTTCTTACGGCCGATCCGGTCGCCGTAGTGGCCGAACACCAGCGCGCCCACCGGCCGCGCCGCGAAGCCCACGGCATAGGTGAGGAACGACAGCAGCGTGCCCACCAGCGGCTCGGAGCCGGGGAAGAACAGCTTGTTGAAGACCAGCGCGGCGGCCGAGCCGTAGAGGAAGAAGTCGTACCACTCGATGGTGGTCCCGACGAGGCTCGCGGCGACGATCCGCCGCAGCGAGCGAGGCTCGGTCGCCGCCGGCGGCTTCAGGGACGAGGAGGACGGCGGAGACGAAGAGGACGAGGGGGACGGGGAAGCGGAATCGGATGGGGAGGCCATGCCGCCGCACGCTAGGCAGGAATCCCCCGCTCACCCATGTGCGCGGGGGCCACAGCCGATGGCCCCGATATCCGCCGGAACCACACGCAGTAGGCTCGGGCGCATGGCCGACGCACCGTACAAGCTGATCCTCCTCCGCCACGGCGAGAGCGAGTGGAACGCGAAGAACCTGTTCACCGGCTGGGTGGACGTCAACCTCACCGAGAAGGGCGAGAAGGAGGCGGTCCGCGGCGGCGAGCTGCTCAAGGACGCCGGCCTGCTCCCTGACGTACTGCACACCTCCGTGCAAAAGCGCGCCATCCGCACGGCCCAGCTCGCGCTGGAGTCCGCCGACCGCCTCTGGATCCCGGTCCGCCGCTCCTGGCGCCTCAACGAGCGTCACTACGGTGCCCTTCAGGGCAAGGACAAGGCGCAGATCCGCGACGAGTTCGGCGAGGAGCAGTTCATGCTCTGGCGCCGCTCCTACGACACCCCGCCGCCCGTGCTGGAGGACGGCTCGGAGTTCTCGCAGAGCGACGACCCCCGCTACGCGGGCATCCCGAGCGAGCTGCGCCCCCGCACCGAGTGCCTCAAGGACGTCGTCGAGCGGATGCTGCCGTACTGGTTCGACGGCATCATCCCCGACCTCCTCGCCGGCCGCACGGTCCTGGTGGCCGCCCACGGCAACTCCCTGCGCGGCCTGGTCAAGCACCTGGACGGCATCTCCGACGAGGAGATCTCCGGCCTCAACATCCCCACCGGCATCCCCCTCGCCTACGACCTGGACGCCGACTTCCACCCGGTGAAAAAGGGCGGCACCTACCTCGACCCCGACGCCGCCAAGGCCGCGATCGAGGCAGTGAAGAACCAGGGCAAGAAGTAACGCAGACGCACGAATACGCCCCCTACCTGCGGCTTTTCCCGCGAGTAGGGGGCGTCATTCTGCCCGTGGGCCCTCTCGGGCCCGCAGCCGCTTGATCGGGTGCCTCCGCACCCCCGCACCCCCGCACCCCGCACCCCCGCGCCCCCGCCACCGGATGCCCGCACCACCGGATGCCCGGTCACCTGACGCGACCACCGGATGCCTTGACGACGGAACTCCGTGGCCGCCCGCCAGGAGCGACGCCATCATCGGTGCATGACCGAAGCACGGCTGCCCACCGGCTGGACCCTCCAGGCGATACGTGATGTCTCCGGTGACCGGGGGGCCGTCCCTCTCGACGCGGCCGGCCGTACTGTCATGTGGCTGACCTGCCCGGGGGAGGTCGACGAGCGGCTGGACCCCGAGATCGTGCTGGGCTTCCACAGCCTGTGCATCGTGAAGCCCGTCGACGACGAGGACTGGTACATGGGCAGCCTGAACGCCGACGGCGGCGTCGACTGCTGGAACGCCTACGACAGCCTCTTCGAGGCCCTCCGCGGTCTGTAGGTCCAGGACGAACGGCCGATGGTTCCAGGCCGAATGGCCGAATAGCCGACGGCCCGAGGAGGAACGGCGGATGTCCGGCATCCGCCAACCGGCGAGTGAATCCTGGCCACTTGGACGGCTTTCCCTGGCCGTCCGGCCGACGCGCCCCGCACGGCGGTCCGCATACGCTCGCGTCATGACTTCCACCCACCACTCCCCGCACACCCAGCGGCGCCTGCTGCCGGGGGAGCTGACCGCGTTCGGGCCGCATCCGCGAACGCGTCGCAGCGTCCGCGACTGGGCGGTGGACGTCACGGTGTTCTGCTGGGCCCTGTTGTGGTGGGCGGCGCTGTACGACGGGGTCGCCGACAAGACCTATCTGCCCGACTGGCTGCTTCAGATGGACGCCCCGCTGGGAGCGGTGGGCTGTCTGTCGCTGTGGCTCCGCCGCCGCTGGCCGCTGGGGGTCGCGATGGCCGTGCTGCCCGCCGCCGTGCTGACGGACACGGTGGGCGGTGCGCTGATGGTCATCGTCTTCAACCTCGCGCTGCGCGTCCCTCCCCGTACGGCGATGGCGGTGCTGCTGCTCCACCTCGGCGCCACCCTGCCCTTCGTCTTCTTCGTCGCCACCCTCACGAAGGACCGTTGGTTCATCACCACGCTTGTCCTGGCCCTCTACCTCATCTCCTTCGCCTGGGGCAGCGTCGCCCGTGCCCGGCGGCAGCTCGTACTCAAGCTCCGCGAGGACGCGATACGCGCCCGCGCCGACCACGAGCGGCGGCTGGCTGACGTCCGCCGTGCCGAGCGCCGCGCCATCGCCCGCGAGATGCACGACGTGCTCGCGCACCGCGTCTCGCTGCTGTCCGTGCACGCGGGCGCCCTCGCCTACCGCACCAAGCAGTCGGCGGCAGGCGAGGGTTCGGCCCTGGACGACGCGGAGATCGCCGAGAGCGCCACCGTCATCAGGGACAACGCGCACCAGGCGCTGGAGGAGCTGCGCGAGGTGCTGCACGTGCTGCGTGAGGACGAGGACGAGCAGGCAGCCGCAGCACCACCCGAGGCGGTCGACGCCACGGGCGGTGTCAGACCCCAGCCGGGCCTCGCCCGCATCGGTGCGCTGGTGGACGAGGCGCGCGCGGCGGGCCAGACCGTCCAGCTCGACCTGGGGCTGGACGGCGGCCCTCCGGACGCGGAGGACGCTCACCCGCTGCGCCCCCAGCTTCAGCGCACCGTCTACCGCGCGGTCCAGGAAGGGCTCACCAACGCCCGTAAGCACGCCCCCGGCGCGCGAGTGCACGTCGATCTCACGGGCACTCCGGGCGAGGGGCTGACCGTACGGGTCAGCAACCCGCTGCCGACCGATGTGGCCGCCTCCGGGATTCCGGGCGCCGGCGCCGGGCTGACGGGGTTGCGGGAGCGCCTGGAGATCGAGGGCGGCACCCTCCAGCACGGCACGACCGAGGGCACGTTCACGCTGCATGCCCGGCTACCGTGGCCGATATGACGCCGCCTGTCCCGCCGCCCCAGGACCCGTCACCGCCCTGGGACCAGCGATCACAGCAGCGGCAGCGGGGGCTGCCCGTCCGCGTCCTGCTGGCCGACGACGACCCGCTGGTGCGCGCGGGCCTGAAGATGATGCTGCGGGGCGCCCGCGGTGTGGAGGTCGTGGGGGAGGCGGCGGACGGCGCGGAAGTCCCGGCGGCGGTAAGGGAGTTCACACCGGACGTCATCTTGATGGACATCCGGATGCCCACCACGGACGGCATCACGGCCACCCGGGCGCTGGCCGCCTCCCCACCGCCTGGGATCCCGATGCCGCAGGTGATCGTGCTGACCACGTTCGACTCGGACACGGAGGTCCTGGAGGCCATACGGGCAGGAGCCGCCGGGTATCTGCTCAAGCACACCGACCCCGAGGAGATCGTCGCCGCCGTGCTGCGTGCCGCACGCGGTGAGCCCGTGCTGTCCCCCTCGGTCGCGCGCACCCTGATGGACCACGCGGCGGACGCAGCTGCGGCGCGATCGCGCGGGGAGAGGGCCAGAAGCCGGGCCGAGGTGGCGCGGGCCCGCATGGAGGTGCTCTCCGAGCGGGAACGGGTGGTCGCGGGCGCCGTAGCCGAGGGGCTCGCCAACTCCGAGATCGCCGAGCGCCTCTACCTGTCCGTGGGCAGCGTCAAGGCGCATGTCTCCAGCGCGCTGTCCAAGCTGGGCCTGGACAACCGCATCCGCCTGGCCCTCCTGGCCCACGACGCCGGACACGACACAGGCCCCGACCCCGACCCCGACTCCGACCTCGACTCCGCCCCTCGTTCCCGTCCTACTGGCCCCCCTGGCCCCACCTGATTCGTCGACCCCGCAGACCCCGCAGACCCCGCAGACCCCGCAGACCCCACGGCCGCTCCGGACACGGCGAAGGGCCCTGACCCGTCGAACCGGTCAGGGCCCGTGCCGCACCCGTGGGGGCTCCCCCCGGCACTCATCGGACCGGCAGCCGGCCATCAGCCATCAGCCATCAGCGACCATGAGCCGTCAGCCACCAGCCGTCAGCCACCAGCCGACCGCTCAGCCGCAGCCGCCGCCGCACTGGCAGGGACCGCCCGACTGGCAGCCACACCCGCAGCCGGGGCCGCAGCTACAGCCGCCCAGAAGGGGCAGCTCATGTGCCCCGCGCGAGTCGGCCGTCGGCTGGTAGTCGGTCCTGGGCGGCTTCGGGGACTCAGCCATCTTTCCCTCCTCGGCAAGGACAGGCATGACGTCCCCATTGCACGCCGCACCGGCCCAGGCGCATCAAGGGCGCGCGGGTGCACACACAGCGTGAAGGCAAGGGGAGTGACCTGCGGGCATATGGCCCATGCATGCCCCATCGACCGGAGCCGCCGGGTCCACGTACCCGCCCCGGCGGCCCCACTCACCTGCTCCGCTCACTTCCCCCGTTCACCTGGCCCGCTCACCTGCCTTCGACCGGCGCCGTCCCGTCGCTCTCGGCCACGCCCGCCGCCGGGTCGATCTCGTCGGCGTAGTCGCCCGTCACCAGATAGACGACCCGTCGCGCCACCGACACCGCGTGGTCCGCGAACCGCTCGTAGTAGCGGCCCAGCAGCGTCACATCCACGGCTGTCTCGATGCCGTGCTTCCAGCGGTCGTCCATCAGGTGCTGGAAGAGCGTGCGGTGCAGCAGGTCCATCGCGTCGTCGTCCTGCTCGAGCTGGAGCGCCAGATCGACGTCCTTGGTGATGATGACCTCGGCGGCCTTGGCCATCAGCCGCTGGGCGAGCTGCCCCATCTCCAGCAGCGTCGCCTGGAGGTCCTGCGGCACCGGGGATTCCGGGAAGCGCAGCCTCGTGACCTTCGCCACGTGCTGCGCCAGGTCGCCCGAGCGCTCCAGATCGGCGCTCATCCTCAGCGAGGTGACGACGATCCGCAGATCGGTGGCGACGGGCTGCTGCCGGGCCAGCAGCTGTATGGCCCGGGTCTCCAGGTCGCGCTGGAGGTCGTCGACCTTCTCGTCGGCGGCGATGACGCTCTCGGCGAGCTTCAGGTCCGCGTCCAGCATCGCCGTGGTGGCGCGCCCGATCGCGGAGCCGACGAGCCGGGTCATCTCGACCAGGCTGTCCCCGATCGAGTCCAGCTCCTCGTGGTACGCGTCCCGCATGGCTGTCCTTCCGTTGCACGGATCTTCAGTGGGGGCTTCAGGCCCCTACGCTCCCACGGTGCGCCCGAAATGCGACCGGATCAGTCCGCGACGGTGAATCACAGGCCCCCTCCGGGTAAACACTGGGCGACAGCTCTTGCGGACGGCGGCCCCAGGGCTGGGGTGCTGTCAGAGCGGGCGCATAACCTGGATGTATGGACGTGAATGCGGCAGTGGCCGCGGCAGCAGCGATCGCCGGGGTGTGCACCGGCGTCATCGCCGTGCTGGCGTTCCGCTGGAGCGAGCGCGAGCAGGCCCGCCCCACCCGCACCTCGCTGCACACCGAAGCGGGGCTGCCACCTGGCGTCGACACGGTCTTGTCCGTCCTGCGCTCCTCCGCCGTCGTGCTGGACGAGAGCGACGCGGTGGTCAAGGCCAGCTCCGCCGCCTATGCCCTCGGGCTGGTGCGCGGCGGCAAGCTGGCCGTCGACCCCATGCTTCAGATGGCCAGAGATACCCGCCGTGACGGAGAGATACGCCAGGTCGAGCTGGACCTGCCCCGGCGCGGCACCGGAAGGGGTGATGCCCTCGCGGTTTCCGCACGGGTTGCCCCACTCGGCTCCCGTCTGGTGCTCCTGCTGGTGGAGGACCTGACGGAAGCCCGCAGGATCGAGGCCGTGCGCCGCGACTTCGTCGCCAACGTGAGCCACGAGCTGAAGACCCCGGTCGGCGCGCTCTCGCTGCTGTCGGAGGCGGTGATGGACGCGGCCGAGGAGCCCGACGCGGTGCAGCGCTTCGCCGGCCGGATGCAGAACGAGGCGACGCGGCTGACCAGCCTCGTCCAGGAGCTGATCGACCTGTCCCGGGTGCAGAACGACGACCCGCTGGAGGACTCGGAGTCGGTCCGCGTGGACGAGCTGGTGACCGAGGCCGTGGAGCGCAGCAGGCAGAGCGCCGAGGGCAAGCAGATCACGATGGGCACGGGCGGCACCGAGGGCCTCCACGTGTGGGGCAACAGGGGCCAGCTCGCCGCGGCGCTCGGCAATCTCGTCGAGAACGCCGTCAATTACTCCCCGGCCCGTACGCGGGTCAAGGTCGCGGGGCGCCGAATAGCGGCGTCCGGCGGCGATCTGATCGAGATCGCCGTCACCGACCAGGGCATCGGCCTCTCCGAGCGGGACCGCGAGCGGATCTTCGAGCGGTTCTACCGCGTCGATCCGGCCAGGTCCCGGGCCACCGGAGGGACGGGCCTCGGCCTTTCCATCGTCAAACACGTGGCCGCCTCCCATGGCGGGGAGGTCACCGTATGGAGTGCCGAAGGCCAGGGCTCCACCTTCACGCTGCGGCTCCCTGAAGCGGGCAGCGCACGCGAGAAGGCTGCGATCGACAGGGCCGACCGGCTGGGCCGGAACCGCCTGTCAGGCGCACTCAAGGAACCGGCCGCCTTCGACGAAGAAGAGCGGCCCTATGTCGACCAGGCTGATGAACAACTTTCCGCCCCGGAGGTCCTCCCGTGACCCGAGTGCTCGTCGTCGAGGACGAGGAATCGTTCAGCGACGCACTGTCCTACATGCTCCGCAAGGAAGGCTTCGAGGTCGCCGTGGCGGCCACCGGACCCGACGGGCTCGATGAGTTCGAGAGGAACGGCGCCGACCTGGTGCTGCTGGACCTGATGCTGCCGGGCTTGCCCGGCACCGAAGTCTGCCGCCAGCTGCGCGGCAGGTCGAACGTCCCAGTGATCATGGTGACCGCCAAGGACAGCGAGATCGACAAGGTCGTCGGCCTGGAAATAGGAGCCGACGACTATGTGACCAAGCCCTTCTCCTCGCGCGAGCTGGTCGCCCGCGTCCGCGCCGTGCTGCGCCGCCGCGGCGAGCCGGAGGAGGTTGTTCCGGCCGCGCTGGAGGCGGGCCCGGTGCGCATGGATGTGGACCGGCACGTGGTGACGGTCGGCGGCGGCAAGGTCGACCTGCCGCTCAAGGAGTTCGACCTGCTGGAGATGCTGCTGCGCAACGCCGGCCGGGTGCTGACCCGGATGCAGCTGATCGACCGCGTCTGGGGCGCCGACTATGTGGGCGACACCAAGACCCTCGACGTCCACGTCAAGCGCCTGCGCGCCAAGATCGAACCCGACCCGGGAGCGCCCCGCTATCTGGTGACGGTGCGTGGCCTCGGCTACAAGTTCGAGCCGTAAACCGGCCCGGCCGAAATGACGGGAGGCCGCGCCCCGGGTGGGGGTGCGGCCTCCCGTCGTACGCGGCTGCGGATGTGCCCGGTCGTGTCCGGGCAGCGCCCGGCCGGCAGTGCCCGGTGCGCGATCAGTGCCCGGTGCGCGCGCCCTGCTGGGAGGAGCCCGACGTGGCCTTCGGGCTGCCCGTCGCGTCGTCCTGGCGGTTGGCGCCCTGCCCTGCCTCGTCCTGGCCGTCGGCCTTGTCCTCGGCGCCATCGCCCTGCTGATCACGGCCCTTCTCACCCTTGGAGGAAGAGGGCGAGGGCGAGCCGGAGGGGTTGTCGCTCGCGCCGGGGCTCTGGCTCGGCTCGGCGGTCGGACCCACGCTCGCGTAGTCGTGCTTGGCCGGGACCACCAGCGCGCGCAGCTTCACGGAGCCGGTGCTGCTGAGGTCGAAGGTGAGCGGCTGCGCGTTGCCGTCCGCGACGCCCGTCGACTCGACGTCCTCGAAGAGCGCGGCGGCGTTCTTCTTGCCGCCCAGCGCCAGCGAGCCGTGCGCCGGGATCTCCAGCTTGCGCTCACCCTTGGCGGGGCTCAGCTTGGCGCGCTGGCCCTTGATGGCGACGCCCTTGAGGGTCTGCGCCTTCTTGCCGTTGTTGAAGATCCGCACCGCGACGGTGGCTTGGCCCGAACCCTGGGCGTCCGTGACGATGTTGGCGTTCTGGACCTTGATGGTGCCGACCCGCGTCGCCGCGTTGTCGGGCTTGATCTCCAGCGTCTGCGCGTCGTTCCCCGCACCGCAGGCGGTCAGCGTGGCGACGGAGAGCGCGAGGGCGGTGGCGGCGAGGGTGCCGCGTCGAAGGCTGCTGCTCACGGCGGCGGCAACTCCTATTGCGAGCTATGGCGGCGGCACGATCGCGAGCGCGTGCCGGTCGCGGACGAATGGGCTTTTCGCGTGCGCGCTCAGGTTACCGACAGCCTGTGGAGGGCCCGCACCCGACCCTCCGGCTCCACAACCCCGCCAGGCACGCTCGTACGAGCCGTTCGTACAGCGCGGCAAGGGGCCGGTTTCATACGTACGAGCGGCGCGCGCCGGCAGCGTGTGCGGACAGCGTGCGCGGGCAGTGCGTACGGGCATATGCGCGCGGGGCGAGTGCGCCACAACGGGGGAGGAGATCCGTCGCCGTCCCCCCGCCATACGGCGAGATCCGGTGGACATACGGCGGACATCCGTACGGGCGATTCCACGGAATACGAGTGGATGATGAAGAATTGATCAACAGGCCCTTACACCGCCTTTGATCAATTCTTGGGAAAGGCGGAAGAGGCGACGAAGTCGCCACTCCCTACAGGGGGACAAAACGGGCATGGAGGTCGTGTCGCGGAGGGCTTCGTACCGGATCGCGGGCGCGTTTCGTGGAGTGCGCAGAACCGCTCCGACCTGCGAATACCCACTTGCATTGACCGCTCGCAGCACGATACAGGGTCGGTTGTCAAGCCCCGAGATGCGCCCTGACCTGCGAAAACGCCATTCAGAAGAAGGCGTTCCCGTGTTACCCTGGATAGCCACGGAAGGGGTACCTGACACATGACGTTCAAGGTTGGCGACACCGTGGTCTATCCCCATCACGGGGCCGCGCTGATCGAGGCTATCGAAACTCGCCAGATCAAAGGCGTGGACAAGACCTACTTGGTTCTGAAGGTTGCGCAGGGCGACTTGACGGTTCGTGTGCCAGCGGACAATGCGGAGTTCGTGGGCGTGCGCGACGTGGTCGGTTCGGATGGGCTGGACAGGGTCTTCGAGGTGCTCCGCGCGCCGTACGCCGAGGAGCCGACCAACTGGTCCCGCCGTTACAAGGCGAATCTTGAGAAACTCGCGTCCGGAGATGTGATCAAGGTGGCGGAGGTCGTGCGCGACCTGTGGCGCCGTGAGCGCGAACGCGGTCTTTCCGCAGGTGAGAAGCGGATGCTGGCCAAGGCCCGCCAAATCCTGGTCAGCGAGCTGGCCTTGGCGGAGAACACGAACGAGGACAAGGCCGAGGCTCTGCTCGACGAGGTCCTCGCCTCCTGACAGCAGACAGCGCCGCCTGAAACACAATGCCGCGGTGCCCGGATGACATAGGTCGTCGCCGGGCGCTGCGGCATGTCTGTTCTTTTATCTCTGTCGCCGTGAGGCGCAGCCCCGGCATCCCCGCCGGGAGGCTGTGGCGTGCCGGGCCCGGGCAGCTTGCTCGACCGGTGTTCACGGAAGGGCCCGGTCGGAGCGGTCGCGCCCGGCACTCCCCCAACCTACGGTCGGGGGCACCCCCAGGCCATACCCATCTCGGTTGAGGACACAAACCCTGAACGCGCTACCGATGTCAATCGATTCCACCGACTTTGCCACTTCCGGGGGTACGGCGGCCCCTGACCGCCCCACCAGCCGCACCGCCGTGGTCATCCCAGCGGCCGGACGGGGCGTACGGCTCGGCCCGGGAGCGCCCAAGGCGCTGCGTGAGCTGGGCGGCGCGCCCATGCTGGTGCACGCCGTACGGGCGACGGCGCGGGCTCGCTCCGTCACCCTCGTCGTCGTGGTCGCCCCCTCCGACGGCGTCCGGGGCGTGCGCACCCTCCTGGACGAGGCGCTCCTGGAGGAGCGGGGCCTGCCCGACATCGTCGTCGTCCCCGGTGGCGAGACCCGCCAGGACTCGGTGCGCCTCGGCCTGGAGGCGCTGCCCGACACGATCGAGACGGTGCTCGTGCACGACGCCGCCCGGCCCCTGGTTCCGGCCGACACCGTGGAAGCCGTCGCCGCCGCCGTCCGCGGAGGCGCGCCCGCGGTGGTGCCGGCGCTGCCGGTGACCGACACGGTCAAGGAGGTCGAGCCGCGCGTCGACGACGGCCCCGAGCCCGTCACCGGCACCCCCGACCGCTCCCGGCTGCGCGCCGTCCAGACCCCCCAGGGCTTCACCCGTAAGGTCCTCGCCGAGGCACACGCCCGGATCGCGGCGGAGGGGGAGGGCGCCACCGACGACGCGGGCATGGTCGAGCGGCTCGGCGTGGACGTCGTCGTCGTCCCCGGCCACGAGGAGGCCTTCAAGGTGACCCGCCCCCTCGACCTCGTACTGGCCGAGGCCGTGCTCGCCCGCAGGAGGGCCCGCGATGAGTACTGAGCGACCCGCCCAGCGCGTCGTACTGCCCCGTGTGGGGACCGGCACCGATGTGCACGCCTTCGAAGAGGGCCGCGAGCTGTGGTGCGGCGGGCTGCTGTGGCCCGGCGAGCGCTACGGGCTCGCCGGGCACTCCGACGGCGATGTCGCCGCGCATGCCGCCTGCGACGCGCTCTTCTCGGCCGCCGGGCTCGGCGACCTCGGCGCCCACTTCGGCACGGACCGCCCTGAGTGGTCCGGCGCCTCCGGCGTCGCCCTCCTGACGGAGGCGGCTCGCATCGTGCGGGAGGCGGGCTACGGGATCGGCAACGTCGCGATCCAGGTCATCGGCGTCCGTCCCAAGGTCGGCCGGCGCCGTGCCGAGGCGGAGGAGGCCTTGTCGGCCGCCATCGACGCGCCCGTCTCCCTGTCGGGCACCACCACGGACGGTCTCGGCCTCACAGGCCGGGCGGAGGGCCTCGCGGCCCACGCCACGGCCCTGGTCTACCCGGCCTGACCGCACGGGGCCCCGCCCCTGCCACCCGCCCCTTTCCGCCGCGCGGCGGAAAGAAAGGGAAAGGGATCGGCTGGGCACCGTCGTGGCGGAAAGACGCGCCGTCGCGGCGGGGAGGTGCCGGGTGGGTTGTTGGGTACGGTCCGGAAGGTGAGGCCCAGTGGGTATCCGTTCGCGACGAGGGAAGGACCGTCCCGGTGACACAGCTCTCCGAGAACCTCAAGAAGATCCTCGACGGCAAGGTTTTCGTCGCCGTCGCCACCATCCAGCCCGACGGCAGCCCGCAGGTGTCGCCGGTGTGGGTGAAGCGGGACGGCGACGAGCTGCTCATCTCCACCACTGTCGACCGCCGTAAGGCGCTCAACCTGCGGCGCGACCCGCGCGTGACGGTCCTGGTGCACCCGCCGGAGGAGCCGTACACCTACGCCGAGCTGCGCGGCACCGCCACGTTGACGACCGAGGGCGCGCAGGAGCTGATCGACGAGCTGTCGTACAAATACGTGGGCAAGAGCTACGCGGAGTTCAATCCGCAGTCCGACCAGGACGCCGAACGCGTCGTCGTCCGCATCGGTGTCCGCAAGCAGGTCGGCCGGATCTGACATCGGCCCCGGGCCGATCCGGGGGCGGGCCCGTGCTGTTCACCGGAGGCGGCACGGGCACTGCCGCGGCCTACTACCCTTGACCCCGTGACTCTTCGCCTGTACGACACCAGCGCCCGGCAGATCCGCGACTTCAGCCCCCTCGTGCCCGGCTGTGTCTCGATCTACCTGTGTGGTGCCACGGTGCAGGCAGCCCCTCATATCGGACATATCCGTTCGGGTCTGAACTTCGACATCATGCGCCGCTGGTTCACCTACCGCGGCTACGAAGTGACGTTCATCCGGAACGTGACGGACATCGACGACAAGATCATCGTCAAGTCCGCCGAGCAGGGCCGCCCCTGGTGGGCGATCGGCTACGAGAACGAGCGCGCGTTCAACTCCGCGTACGACGCGCTCGGCTGCCTGCCCCCCACCTATGAGCCGCGCGCGACCGGCCACATCCCCGAGATGGTCGAGATGATGCGCGTCCTGATCGACCGCGGTCACGCCTACGCCGCCGACGGCAACGTCTACTTCGACGTGCGCTCCTTCCCCGGGTACCTCTCCTTGTCCAACCAGGAGCTGGACAACCTCCTCCAGCCCGAGGGCGAGGGCGAGACCGGCAAGCGCGACCCGCGGGACTTCGCGATGTGGAAGGCCGCCAAGCCCGGCGAGCCCGCGTGGGAGACGCCGTTCGGCCCCGGCCGCCCCGGCTGGCACCTGGAGTGCTCGGCGATGGCGCACAAATACCTCGGCACCGCGTTCGACATCCACGGCGGCGGCGTCGACCTCGTCTTCCCGCACCACGAGAACGAGATCGCGCAGTCACGCGCGTACGGCGACGAGTTCGCGCGCTACTGGGCCCACAACGCCTGGGTCACCATGAGCGGCGAGAAGATGGCCAAGTCGCTGGGCAACTCCGTGCTGGCCGGCGAGATGCTCAAGCACTGGCGTCCGATCGTGCTGCGCTACTACCTGGGCGGCCCGCACTACCGCTCCACCGTCGAGTACAGCGAGGAGTCGCTGCGCGAGGCCGACTCCGCCTTCGGCCGCATCGAGGGCTTCCTCCAGCGCGCCACCGAACTGGCGGGCGAGACCGCGCCGGCCGGCCGTGTACCGGACGCGTTCGCCGAGGCCATGGACGACGACTTCTCCGTGCCGCAGGCGCTCGCCGTGGTCCACACGACGGTGCGGCAGGGCAACGCGGCGCTCGGCGAGGGCGACAAGGCCGCCGTCACCACGGCGCTGGCCGAGGTCCGCGCGATGCTCGGCGTCCTCGGGCTCGACCCCCTCGACGCCTCCTGGGCCGACGGCGCGGCCGGGGGAGCCGGGGCCGACCTCCACTCCGTGGTCGACTCGCTGGTCGGGCTCGTACTGGAGCAGCGCCAGGCGGCGCGGGGGCGCAAGGACTACGCGACGGCGGACGCGATCCGCGACGAGCTCAAGCGTGCGGGGCTCGCCATCGAGGACACCCCCGCGGGCCCCCGCTGGGAGCTGAGCCCGGAGTAGTGCCCCGGCCCTTGTCCCTCGCCCCTGTCCCCTCCGCCGGTCGGAGGGCTGGGGGAGGGGCGGGGGCCAGGTACCGTTGGTGGGCGTACGTCCGAACACTCATACCGCAGGAAACAGGTAGGTGCCCTGATGCCCGGGAAGAAGAAGGGCCCCCAGATCGGCAGTGGCGGAAACCGCCGGCGCGGCCTGGAGGGCAAGGGCCCCACCCCGCCCGCGGAAATGCGCAAGGGCCACGTCAAGCAGCGCGTGGCGCAGGCCAAGGCGCGCCGCGCCCAGGGCCGCACCCAGCAGCGCGGCAAGGGCACCTCTGAGCTGGTCGTGGGCCGCAACTCCGTGGTGGAGGCCCTGCGCGAGGGCGTCCCCGCGAACGCCTTCTACGTCCAGCAGTTCATCGACAACGACGAGCGCGTGCGCGAGGCGGTCCGCTACGCGGGCGAGCGTGGCGGTATCCGGCTGGTCGAGGCTCCCAAGCCCGAGCTGGACCGGATGACCAACGGCCTCAACCACCAGGGCGTCGTCCTCCAGGTCCCGCCGTACGAGTACGCGCACCCCGAGGAGCTGGCGGCTGCGGCGTTCGACAAGGGCGAGGACCCGCTGATCGTCGCGCTGGACGGCGTGACCGACCCGCGCAACCTCGGTGCCGTCGTCCGCTCCGCCTCCGCGTTCGGCGGCCACGGCGTGGTCGTGCCGGAGCGGCGGGCCGCCGGCATGTCGGCGGGTGCCTGGAAGACCTCGGCGGGCACGGCGGCGCGCACGCCCGTCGCGCGCGCCACCAACCTCACCCGTGCGCTGGAGGGCTACCAGAAGGCGGGCCTCACCGTGGTCGGACTCGCCGCCGACGGTGAGGTCGAACTCCAGGACGTCGCCGCGCTCGACGGGCCCCTCGTCGTGGTCATCGGCAGCGAGGGCAAGGGCCTCTCGCGCCTCGTGGGGGAGACCTGCGACCTGCGTGTACGTATCCCGATGCCGGGCGGGGCCGAGTCCCTGAACGCCGGCGTGGCGGCGGGCATCGTGCTCTACGAGGCGTCCAGGCGCCGCAGTTGATCTTGACGGGTCTCGGACAGATCGGCGTGGTCAAGGCAGTGTCCTAAGCGTCCGTCACTCGGTTAGATGAGTGTGGACACCAGAACACCCCGCGCACCCGGCGCTCCGGGCCGAAGCTCTGGGGAGAGCCCAGGGGGAAGCCCGCGTGGTTTCTTCGACGACGAGCCGGTGCTGAGCACGGTCAAGGTCCCGTCCGACCCCGCTGAGGTGGTCGTCAATCACGCGAGTTTCCGCGTACGGCTCGGGTCGGCGTCCGCCGCCGCACCGCCCCTCGCCGTACCGCCCGTCGTGGCGCGCACCGCTGCGGTGCGTACAGCCGCGGCACCCGCACGCGGCCCGGCGTTCGAGGACACCGAGCCCCTCCGGCCCCTTCCCGTCGGGGCGGCCCCGGTCGCCCGCGTACCCGGCGCCCAGGGAGCCCGTCCGGCAGGGCGCCGGGCCCCGGTGGTCTGGAGCGGGCACGCCAACCCGGAGGACACCGGCGCGACGAAGCTGCTCCAGGCCGTCCGTACGGCCGGGATCGCGGGGGAGGCCGACGCGGCCTCGACACAGACGCTGCCCCGGATCAAGGAGCCGTCGGCCCCCGGGCGCGCGGGCGAGGGCGGCGGGCGCTCCGGCCCCGGCACCGGCCCGGCCAGCGTGGTGGGCCCGCCCCGCGGACCCCAGCCGTCGGAGGCCGAGCCCCTGCTGAAGGGCGTACGCCCGGCGCGCGGCGCCTTCGACGCGCCGGACACCGGCGAGCTGGAGATGGTCGGCTACGCGGGGAACGGCGCCGACGAGAGCGGCACGGCCGGTCCCGGCACCGACGGGCACCGCCGCGAAACGGTCCGGCACGCGTACTACCCCGGGCGCCGGATGAACCTCGGCGTCGTCCTGCTCCCGCTGCGGGTCTTCCTCGGCTTCATCACCGTGTACGCGGGCATGGGCAAGCTGTGCGACCCCGTCTACTTCGACGGCGGGCAGCGCGGCTCCATGGTCACCTGGCTCCGCTCGCTCGACCCGTGGGCCATCGCCTCCCCGCTGCGGGACTTCGCGCTGGCGCACCCGGTCGGAGCCGGGCTCACGGTGGCCTTCCTCCAAGTCATCGTCGGCGTCCTGACGATGTTCGGACTCTGGCAGCGGATCGCCGCCTCCCTCGGCACGCTCCTGTCGGCCGCCTTGCTGATGACGGTCAGCTGGAGCAGCGTTCCGGCCTACGACGCGCCGGACATCATCTACCTCGCCGCCTGGAGCCCGCTGATCATCGCGGGGGCGCCCGTCTACTCCGTCGACGGGCGGCTGGCCGGAGAGGCCTGGCGCCGGCTCGGCCCGCGCGTGGAGATCTGGGACCTGCGCCGCCGGGTGCTCCGCCGGGGCATGGTCGTCGCTACGGTCATCGTCGGCCTCGCGCTGCTCATCGGCTCCCTGCTGGGCAGCGCGGTGCGCTCCTCGCAGACGGCCACCGTCCGCGAGCGCGAGGAGACCCCCACCAACCGGCTGCCGGGCTCCCCGATGCCGCAGGTGCCCGGCGAGCGTTCCAGCTCGGGCCAGGCGACCCAGGGCCCGGGCCACGCCTCCGGCGAGCGCGGCGACGCGAAGACCCGCCGCAAGGACCGCCGCCCTTCGGCGTCGGAGACCCGGCCGGGCGAGCAGCGCGCCACCAGCGGCCCGGAGACGACACCCAGCGCGGGCCAGACCCAGGGCCAGAACCAGCCGGGCGGGACGACCCCGGCCCAGCAGCAGTCCGCGCCCCCGCAGCAGCCGCGGACCCCGCAGCAGCCGCGTGCCACGGTGGGCGGCAGCGCGGGCCCGCAGAACGGCTCCGCCAGGTCCTCGTCCTCCGCGACCGGCGGCGGCCCCTCCTCCGGCGGTTCCTCGTCGGGTGGCGGGGGCGGCGGTGGCGGCGGTGGCGGCGGGGCCCTGGGGGGCCTGCTGGGCTGAGCGGCACGGGTGCGACGGAGGGCCGTCGGCCTCCTCCTGCGGGAGGGGAGCCGACGGCCCTCCGTCGTTGTATGCCTCTTGGCCGTGTATGGCTCCGGGCCGTTGTAGGCCTCCGGGCCGGGTGGCCGGACAGGCTCAGGACCGCACGGTCGGGCAGGGATCAGCCGTGACCGGCCAGTTCCTTCGCGGCCTCGGTGAGGTCCTTGGCGGTGTCGATGGCGCGCCAGTAGGAGCCCTGCGGGAGGGGGAAGCCGGCGAGGCGGCGTTCGCGGGCGAGGCGGGGGAAGGTCGTCCGCTCGTGGTCGCCGCGCTCGGGCAGCAGCCCGGTGAAACCGGTGGAGAAGACGTAGACGCCCGCGTTGATCAGGTACGGCGAGGGCGGTGCCTCGATGAAGTCGAGGACGTGGCCGAACTCGTCGGTCTCCACGGCGCCCCACGGGATGCGCGGGCGGGCCAGCGCGAGGGTGGCGGTGGCGTCCCGTTCGGTGTGGAAGTCGGCCATGTCGCGCAGTGAGAAACGCGTCCAGATGTCGCCGTTGGTCGCGTACCAGGGCTCGTCGGGCCGCGGCAGCGAGCGGGCCGCGAACTTGAGGCCGCCGCCACGGCCCAGTGGCTCGCGCTCGATCACCGTCGTGACGTGGCAGGGCAGTTCGGACTGGTCGAGCCACTCCTGAAGCACCTCGGCGAGGTGCCCCGAGGAGACGACGACGTCCGTGACGCCCTCCGCCGCGAGCCAGGCCAGCTGATGACCGATGATCGGGACGCCCGTCCCGGGGATCTCCACCATCGGCTTGGGGCGGTCGTCGGTGTACGGCCTCAGCCGTGATCCCTGTCCACCGGCAAGGATCACGGCCTGGGTCGGGTGCTGGGTCATGTGCCGCAGCTTATGCGCCCCTTGCGGGGCTGCGCTGCGGGTACGTTCGCGCTCCCGGCGCGTTTCCGGTGTTCCCGCGCGGGTGTTCCGCGCTGGCGTTTCGGCGTCGGCGTTCCGCGCTGGCGTTCGGCGTCGGCGTTCGGCGTCGGCGTTCCGGCGTCCCGCGCGGGCGTCCCGCGCGGGTGTTCCCTGTCGGCGTTCCGGCGTTCCGCGCTGGCGTTTCGGCGTTCCGTACCCGGTGGCGTGTGGGGGCCGTACGCAGGCCGGTTTCCGAGGCTCAGCTCAGCCGCGCGTCAGCTCAGCTGCGCGACCCCGTGGGCGAAGGAGGTGTCGCACACGGGGCGCGAGAAGCGCTGCGCGCGCTGTGCGCCGTACTTGTGCACCGCAGCCTTGCCGAGGGCCCGTGCGAGGAAGACGCAGTGGCGGGCGAGCGAGGGCTTGCGGGCGATCTCGCGCTGGAGGCTGGTGAGGGCGACGCCCGGGTCCTCCTCCTGGAGTTCGGCGACGAGGCGGTCGCGGAGCACCTCTTGCGGGGCGCGGGGACTCGCCTGCGTCGAGGCCCTCGCCGATGACGCCTTCTCCGCGGAGGCGGTGAGGACTTGGGAGTCGGCGGGCGTGGTGGCCCAGGGGACGCTGGTGACGGCGAGGGTCCCGGACAGGACGAGCACGACCGGGAGTACGAGGGCGAGGGATCGGCCGATTCGGCGGGCTGCGTGGTTCACGACCGTGATGGTAGCGAGCGGTAGTGATTTGGCGACATTTTGTCACCACATCGAGCGACGGCGATTTTGCGCTGTTCGAGCATGGACGGAGAAATTGCGAGCGGAGGTGGGGGTGGAGGTGGGGGCAGGGCCCGGGTTCACGGCATGGCAAAGGCCGTGACGGGGTTTCCCGTCACGGCCTTTGCCATGCCTGCTTGCCGCGTCCGCTTGCCGCGTCCGCTCGCTGTAACTGCTCTTGCTGTGACTGGGAGGTGGCGCGGCGGACTCGTCGGGACTCAGTCGCTCCGGTCCTCCGTCGGGACGCTCAGTCGCTGAGGCGCTCGCCGGAGGAGGTCGAGAAGACGTGGGTCTCGCCGCCGCGCGGGACCACGTGGACCGTGGAGCCCTTCTCCGGGACATTGCGGCCGGAGACGCGGACCACCAGGTCGCGCACCTCGCCGCCGAGGTCGGCCGTGCCGTAGACGTAGCCGTCGGCGCCCAGCTCCTCGACGACGTTCACGGTGACGGCGACGCCCGCGTGCGCGTCCTTGGAGAGCTTCTTGTCGCCCGTGCCGGCGCTTTCCCCGTCCACCAGGTCGAAGTGCTCGGGGCGGACGCCGACGGTGACCGTCTTGTCACCCCTGTCGGAGGCCGCGCTCAGGGCCTCGCGCTCGACCGGCACCACGCTGTTGCCGAACTTGACGCCGCCGTCGGTGATCGGGACCTCGACCAGGTTCATGGCCGGGGAGCCGATGAAGCCGGCGACGAAGAGGTTGGCGGGGCGGTCGTACATGTGGCGCGGGGTGTCGATCTGCTGGAGCAGCCCGTCCTTGAGGACGGCGACCCGGTCGCCCATCGTCATGGCCTCGACCTGGTCGTGGGTGACGTAGACGGTGGTGATCCCCAGGCGGCGCTGGAGGCCTGCGATCTGGGTACGGGTCTGGACGCGGAGCTTGGCGTCGAGGTTGGACAGCGGCTCGTCCATGAGGAAGACCTGCGGCTCCCGGACGATGGCCCGGCCCATCGCGACCCGCTGCCGCTGACCGCCCGAGAGCGCCTTGGGCTTGCGGCCCAGGTAGTCGGTGAGGTCCAGGATCTTGGCGGCGTCCTCGACCTTCGAGCGGATCTCCGCCTTCGGCACACCCGCGATCTTGAGCGCGAAGCCCATGTTGTCGGCCACGGTCATGTGCGGGTACAGCGCGTAGTTCTGGAAGACCATCGCGATGTCCCGGTCCTTCGGAGGAAGGTGGGTCACATCGCGGTCACCGATGCGTATGTTGCCCTCGTTGACGTCCTCCAGGCCGGCGAGCATGCGCAGCGAGGTGGACTTTCCGCATCCGGAGGGGCCGACGAGGACGAGGAACTCGCCGTCCTCGATGTCGATGTTCAGCTTGTCGACGGCGGGCGTCTCGGCGCCGGGGTACACCCGGGTCGCCTGGTCATACGTGACCGTGGCCATGTTCTTTTCTCCTTCACCGGCAGGTACGTGCCGGACGATCCGTTGTAAAGGGAGGTGTAGTCCACTGCGTGAACCTGCGGTGACGCTAACCTCCCCACCCCCCGTTTGTCAGTAGTCCGGCCCAACCGGAACGATGTCCCCAGGTACACTGCACGAGCGCCAGCACTCGCCGCCTTAGCTCAGCTGGTTAGAGCATCTGTCTTGTAAACAGAAGGTCGTCGGTTCGAATCCGACAGGCGGCTCCGCCACCACCCACCGGGTGACCAGCACGAAGAAGCCCCAGCCGAGATCAATCCGGCTGGGGCTTCGCTGCGTTCAGAGGGCCGTGCGTGAGCGATGCGTGAGCGGACGTGCAAACGATCACTCCTCGCGGTCCTCCTTCTTGCCATCGGCTGGCGCCTCGTCCGGGGCCTTACGCGCCCGGGGCACCACGGCCGCCGCACGGTTCGCGATGTCCCTGTCCACCTCCGGCAGCAGCGAGGTGTAGGTGTCGGACGCCAGCTTGATCGTGGAGTGCCGCAACGTCTCCTTGATGGCGTGCAGATCCCCGCCGCCCGCGTGAATGAGGGTCGCCGCCACGTGTCGCAGATCCCGCAGGTTGATCGGAGGCAGGCCGGCCTCCTCGGACAGCGCGATGAAGATGTCCGTTACCTCGTCGGGGTGCAGCCATTCACCGGTCTCCGTGGTGAAGACCTTTCCCGTCTCCACCCACTTGTCCCCGGCCTTCTTCTCCGCGGCCTGGCGGGCGCGGTGTGCGCGCAGCACCTCCACGGTGACATCGTCGAGGGCTATGACGGCCGCCGACCCGTCCGTCTTCAGGTCCGTCTCCACCGGCGTCCACCCGTCCAGCACGATCTCCGTGGACACGGTCATGAGGCCCTTGTCCAGGTCCATGTCCGTCCACGCCTGGCCGACGCCCTCACCGCGGCGCAGCCCCCGGAAGGCGATCAGGTGGTAGTAGGCGTACAGGCGATGCCCCTCGGCCTGATCGAGGAAGCGGCCGATCTGCGGCGGCGTCCACACCATGACGGGGGAGGGCTTGAGCCCCGTCTCGCGCCAGCGCGCGATGTGCTCGTCCGTCCACAGCACCGGCTTCGGGCGGCTGCCCCCGGAGAGTTCCACGTACTGCGCGGCGTTGAACGTCAGCCCCGTCTCGGTCTGCCGGGCGATCGCCGCGTTCAGCGCGGCGCGCAGACAGGCCCGTATCCGCTGCTGCGTAGCGGCACCGGCGGGCTTGCGGTACGGGGGCATGGCCGCGAGCTTGCGCCGCTCCTCGATCAGGCGCTCCCGCTCCCGCCCCGGCGGCCGGGACCGTCGGCCCCACCGGGCACGGGCCTCCTGCTCGCGCCGCGCCTGGTTCTCCGCGACGATCGTTTCGTTCCGCTCGTTGATCGCGGCGAAGAAGTCGTCGAGGTGGCCGACGTTCAGCCGGTCCAGGCGCAGGTGCCCGAGGCCCGGCTTCAGGTGGACGCGGACGATGGATTCGTAGCCGGTGATGGTCTTCTTCTTCGTCCGCTTGCTGGCCAGCCACGTGTCCAGCCACTCGCCCACCGTCAGCCGGGAGGACAGTGACACCCCGAGGTTCAGGCGCCGGCGGGTCTCCGCGACCTCCGGCAGCGGGGCCCGCGGGTCTTTGCTGATCTCTTCGAGCAGGTCACCCAGGGAGATTTGCGCTTCGCTGTCGTTGTGGTCGGGCAGGTCGAGGAGCGCACGGACCCGGTCGAGCGCGGCCGTGGCGTCCTTCGCCGTCTCGTACCCGGACCGTGAGAACGACCGGCGCGTACCGTCCCCCCGCGCGGGCAACTCCTGCCGCACCGCGTACACCCCGTGCCGACGGCTGGACAGCTTCGGGCAACCACTGCCCAGCGCCTTGCCATCCTCGCCGCGGCAGTAGCACCGCCGGTACGTCGAACCCTTCACTACTTCTCCGGGTGATCGTTGCGCCCTGGAAGCTGCCCTCCAAGGCTTTCGAGTTCCGCCCTGTACTCATCAAGTTGCGCCTGCATCCGCTTCTTTTCCAGAGGATCTGTCTCGATTTCGATCGAGTGCTGGAGGTAGCTGTCATGCAGCCACCACTCCAGCTCAAGGCGCCTCGCGGCGTGGGGCTCCTCCGGTACCTCGTGCAGATTTGCCGGTGGAAGCTTCTTCTTCTTGCGGGCTGACCCGACCCAGCGGGCAGCCGTGGAGTGTGGGACACGGAAGTGGTTTGCCACTTCCCTAGTAGGTGGCACCCCCTCATTTTCAGCCATGCGGTAAGTGTTTGCCACTTCCTGGAGGAATTCATCCGTGATGCGGTGACGCTTCTTCCGGGGCGCTGGGTACGTAGCTGGGTACTCCCGTGCCTCCGCGTATGCCTCTGAGGCATGCGTCTCAAGTTTGTCGAGCCACTCCATCGCTGCCTTCGGCTGGTAGTCGTATGGCGTCCTGGTCTTTGGTGACGGGTACGACCAGCCTTTCGCCGCCGGGTCGCTATCCGGTCGGCGCCCGTCCTCCATGAACTGGAACAGGTACTGCGCCATGCAGGCCATGCCCAGTCGCTTCCACTTGCTGGGCGGAACCACCTTCCGCACTCTCTCGAAGACCTCGGGCAGGTCATAGAAGACCGAGGTTGCGTGGGCCTGCTCGACCACGCCCTCGTAGACCTGAAAGTCCAAGAACAGCACGGTCGGCCCAGGATCAACCCAGCTGTCGCCGTGACGGTTCTCGTGCCAGGCGTCTTCGGTCCCGATCACCAGATGGAAGAACTCCGGCAACAGGACGGGCTCTACTCGGATCAACTTTGGGAGCTCCGGGATCTGGTCCTTGGCGAACCAGGGGTAGGCGGCGAACCGCCAGCCGGGTGGGGGGGTCAGGAGGTCGTCCATGTCTTTCATCTTGCCCGCTTCGGCAAGGGTCCGGCAAGAGTGCGGACGGTAATCGGCTAGTCACTTCCACCCCTCGACTTCCCAAGTGGCAAAGTAATGGCTAGGGTGCTGAGTATGGCACAAGGATCCCTTCTGCTCCTCGTAGACGTGCGCGCCGCCCTGAACAGCGGGGAAGCGCGGCGCCTTCGGGAAGCCGCGAATCTCTCCATCGGGGAGGTTGCAAAGGCGTGTGATGTCGATCAGTCCACCGTTTGGCGGTGGGAACGCGGTACTCGAACCCCTCGGGGCGAGCCTGCTGTGGCTTACGCGCGCTTCATCCAGTCCCTGCGTAGGCGCTCAGGCGCCGCTGCTGAGTCTCGGGAACCGGCGTGACTGCCCCCGCTCTCCCCATCGCCGAGATCCTCAGCTTCCCGGCCGTGGTGCCCCTGTGGCCCCACGTCGGAAGGTCGCTGGGCCTCTCTGCGTCCACCGTCTATCAGCTGGCAGCCGAGGACCGTCTGCCCTTCGAGGTCGTCACGCTCGGCCGCCGCAAGGTGTGCCGTGCCGTCGACATCCACCGCTTCCTCCATCTCATCCCCGACGAGAAAGGGGCCGCCGCCGAGGTCGAGTCGGCGACGTCCGCAGAGGAAAACGACGACGCCCCGGGGGTCGAGCCCGGGGCGCCTGTCAAGCGAAACCACTCCACCAGCTAGGTCAGAGATCGGAAACGCCATGACCACCGTAGCAACACCTTCCGAGGCGACAATGACGTCGCCGTCCCAGACCGAACAGCGCCCTACCGCTGACCTTCCGATCGCCTACAGCCTCGTCGGCACCGCTGCCCCCTGCTCGGCCCACGACTGGTGCGGCGAGACCGGTCCCCACGCCGCTCACCTCAGCACCCCCCTCGCTCTGCCCTCGCCCAAGCCTCACCCGTACTTCGGGGAGTGCGCCGCAGACGCTTACATCGCAGACGTGGACGGCGACGGCGACCTGTCCCTCGCGCTCGACGTCGGCGGCGTCATCGACGTGACCCCCGACGAGATGCGCGCCTGGACCGCCAAGGCCCGCGCCTGGCTCAACCAGCTTGACGCCCTCGCCACCCAGTTCGAGACCGTCACCACCGGGACGCAGGCATGACCGCCCTCGCGGCGCCCGCCGCCCCCGCCCGACTCACCCCCGTCGGTGCCCGCACGTGGACGATGACCCTCACAGACGGCAGCACCGCCACTGGCCCCGCCTACTCCTGGTGCGAGGAATGCCGCACCAGCAGCCACGACGAGACCGACCTCACCCCCCGCCAGCTCGGCGTGCGACTCGCCGACCTGACCCACAACGCCGTGTTCCCCGGCTTCAAGGTCACCGTCTTCGAGGACTGCCACGGCACGTACACGACCGAGCTGCTGTGCGGCCGAATTCACAGCACCCCCCACCCCGAGGACGACCGGGGCCAAGCGCCGCTCGTCGATCTCCAGGTCACCGAGACCACATGGATCGAGAACCTCGGCCCCGCCGAGCTGGCCGACGTCGCCGCCAAGCTCCGCGCCCAGGCCGACCGCCTCGACCAGGCCCACGCCCGGCTCGTCGCCGCCCGCACCGAGTGGGAGGCGCAGCTGTGACCCGTACCCCGCAGGAGACGTTCCTCTCCGACCAGAGCCACGCCGCCGCACGCGACCTCGCCACCGCCGGAACCCCGGTCATCGTTCTCGACCCCGCGACCGGCGGACAGTGCACCTGGTGCGAGTGCGACGTCACCATCGGCCACGTCGAGGGACGGTGCGCCACCCCGTGCCAGGGCACGGCCGACCTCGTCATGTGCATCTACCGCGCAGGCGGCCACGTCCGAACCGACATCGCGCTGTGCTCCGCCTGCCACCCCGACGCCATGACGTTCGTGAAGGCCGTCTTCCAGGCAGGAGGCTTCCGGTGACGGCCCGTCGTCCGGGCGAGTGGCCCGTCACCCCGCTGGACATCCGCGAGCCCGAGCCGCAGCACGAGCGTGCCACGGCCGAGCCCGCACGGGTGGCCATCGTCCTCGGCTCCGTCCGCGCACACCTGGAGACCGAGCCGACCGACAACTGCGTGCGCGCCGCCGCCCGACGCTGGGCCGCTGCCATCACCGCCGAGGCCGAGGCCGTCATCACGGCCAGACAGCAGGCCCCCGGCTGACGGGACCGCAGGGGTCCTCACCCGTGAGGACCCCTGCTCTTCGCCATCTCCGTCACGCCCAGCGAGAAGAGCACAATCGTGGTCACCGGAATCACCATCCCCCGCGAACTCCCCGCCGCCGCCCAGGCATACGCCGCCGCCGGCATCAAGGTCTTCCGCGTCCGACGCGGCAAGGCCCCCTACGCCAACTGCCCCCGCTGCGACCAGCAATCCAGCATCTACATCGACCACCGGCCCGAAGACTGCCGGTGCGGGGTGCCCACCTGTCACGGCTTCTGGGCCGCCACCACGGACCCCGACCTCGTGCGCCGCTGGTGGACGGATGAGCCGGACGCCAACATCGGCGCGCCCTGCGCCCTCAACGGCTGGGCCGTCCTCGACATCGACCCCCGCCACAACGGGGATCTCACCTTGCGCGGGCTCGAACAGTGCGTCGGTGTCCTGCCCGGCAGCGTCATGCAGATCACCGGCGGCGACGGACTCCACATCCTCTACGCCTCCCCCCGGACCACCCTGCCCGGACAGTGCGGGCCCGGCATCGACATCAAGCACAACGGCTACATCCTGCTCGCCCCCTCCCTGCACTCCTCCGGTCACCGCTACCACTGGTCCGGCGACGGCCGATTCCACCCGCCGACCACCCCTTGGCCCGCCGCACTGGCACCCCGCCCCCGCCCCGTACCGGCGCCCGTCACCGAGCTGCGCGGCGCGGGCGCCACCCGCTTCATGCCCGCCCTGGTGAAGGTCGTCCTGGAGGCGCAAGAGGGCGAGCGCAACGCCCGCCTGTACTGGGCCGCATGCCGCGCCCACGAGCACGTGCGCGCCGGACAGATCGACGAGGGCACCGCCATGAACTGCCTGCTGGACGCCGCCGAGCAGATCGGTCTGCGGCTCGTAGAGGCCCGCCAGACCCTGGCCTCTGCGCGTAACGCACGGGCGGCAGCATGACCACCGTCGCGGAGATCGCACAGCAGATCGTCACCAAGAACGGCGTGACAGATGCGGACACGCCGAACCCGGAAGAGTCACCCGCCCGTCGACTCGTCCTCGTTCCCGCTTCGAAGATCCGCATCAGGCCCGTCCGCTGGCTGTGGGACACCACCCCGCCCGACGCGCCACCAACGTCACACGGGCGTATCCCGCTGAACTCACTGTCCCTCGCAGCGGGTGGCCCCGGCCTGGGGAAGTCGCAGTTCGGCATCTGGCTGTCCGCAAAAATCACCACCGGGCAACTGCCGGGCCAGCTCTACGGCAAGCCGCACAGCGTGATCTACGCGGCGTCCGAGGACTCGTGGTCGTACACCATCGCCCCGCGCCTGCTGGCTGCGGGCGCGGACATGGAACGAGTCTTCCGCGTCGATGTGAAGGACGACGAGAAGATGCACGCCCGGCTGTCCCTGCCCGTCGACATCTCCCTGCTGGGCAAGGCCGCCGAGATGTACAGCGTGGCCCTCGTCGTCGCCGACCCGCTCCTGTCGCTGCTGGACAGCGGCATCAACGACTACCGGGCCACCGAGGTCCGCTCGGCACTGGAGCCCCTCGTAGCCGCAGCCGACCGGCACGGCTTCACCGTGCTCGGACTCGCCCACTTCACCAAAGCAGGGACCGCCGACCCCCTCAGCCGGGTCTCCGGATCCGGCGCCTTCGGCCAGCTCATCCGCGCACTGATCGCCTTCGCGAAGCGCGAGAACGACGACGGAGACGAGGAGTTCGTCATGTCCCTGGAGAAGAACAACCTCGGCAGGGTCGGACTGCCCGGCCACCTGTACGCCATCCAGCCCGTGACCGTGGAGACGGAGGAAGGGCCCGCCCACATCAGCCGCTTCGCTCTCGGCCCCGAGACATCGGCGTCGGTCCGTGACGTCATGCGAGACGAGGGCACCGTGAGCGCGGTGGACAGGGCCGAGCGCACCGAAGCCGCCGACTGGCTGGAGGACTACCTGACGTCCGCCGACACGGCTGGAGAAGCAGAGCCAAGGGACGTGCAGAACGCGGCCAACAAGGCGGGCATCACCCCGAACGCGCTGCGCGACGCGAAGAAGAAGCTCGGCGTGAAGAGCTACAAGCCCAAGGGCGTCACGAACGCCGCCTGGGTGTGGCGTCTGCCCGGCTACGCGCCTGATGTCCCGGTTGGTGACACCCCCGAAGTGGCCTAGCCCCCGTACACACTCCCCATCTTCCCCATCTTCCCTCTGACCTGCTCTTTTGCCACCCTCACCTTCCCCTCACCTTCCCCCCACCTTCGACCTTGATCCTCACCTTCGAAGAGAGATTCGAAGGTGAGGGGGTGAGGGGAAGGAGGGGGGAAGGTGAGGGCGAGGAACAGCAGGTCAAGCGGAAGATGTCGAAGGTGGGGGCCGCGCCAGTGCATACGCGCGAGAGACCTTGAGGAGATCCACATGCCTAACACCCCGTCGATCATCGCCCGCCCCACCGCCACGGGCTGGGAAGGCCGCTACGTCCACAACAACGGCCACCCCGAGACCCGCCTCCCCCTGCTCCACGCCCTCCACGACGGGCCGTTCGCCACCAGCCACGAGCGCATGACCCGCTTCCTGATCGACGACCACCCCGCCGGCTGGTCCCAGCTCGGCCACGACCCCACCACCGACACCGGCTGGATCAACCCCTGCCCGCCCATCGGCGACAACGGGTTCCGCTGCTACTGCCACGGCCAGCGCCGCGAAGAACCGTGTCTGATCACGGACATCGACGCAGAGCCCGACCTGTACGACTTCGTGTACGTCCTCCACCCGCACGGCATCCAGCTCTACGAGTCCAGCAGCACCACCTGGTGGACCGGCCCCGTCCGCGCCTGGAACATCCGGGAGCGTGCCGCGTGAACGCCTACGAGGTACTGCTCCTCGCCGACGGCGCCGCCTTCGGGGCCCTCCTCGCGTTCTTCGGGCAGAGCAGCGTCACGATGCGCGCGGCGCAGCACGCGGCGGAAGCCAGCGCCCGCAAGCTGGCCCGGCTCGAAGCCACCCGCGACTGGCGGGCCGCACTGCCCGGGGGGCAGCCGTGACCGAGTGCGGACTGTGCGAGCGCGAGGTGCCCGACGGCTACCTGTGCGAGAGCTGTGAGCGTGCCCTGCTCGACCAGTTGGTGGCGCTGCCGGGCCTGTACGACGCCCTCGGCGGGATGCTCGCGCCCGGAGGCCGGGCACCCGGCCTCACCCCGCCCGCCGGGCGCCCCGGCTCGTCCATGCCCGTCCGGGAGGACGCGCTGGACATACGCGGCCCTGGCGGCGCCGTCGCCCTGCTGGAGTCCTGGCGCAGCGCGCTGCACGACGACGCCGGATGGTCGCCCGTGCATCCGTGGGGCGACTACCGGGCCCGGCTCGCCCGCGCCTGCCGGGCCCTGCGCCTCAACATGCCGTGGATCGTGGCCAACTGGCCCGCGGCCGGGGCCATGGCCGAGGAGATCCGGGACCTGGTCCACGGCATCGAGTCCGTACTTGAGCCCCCGGACCGGGCCGAGCGCGGCACCCGGCTGGGCAACTGTCCCGCGGTGGATGACTCGGGGGTGCTGTGCGGCGCGGTGCTGCGCTGGTACCCGGGGAAGATGCTCGCGTGCGGCTGGTGCGGTACGCGGTATCCGGTGGCGACGTGGGCAGGGCTGCGGGAATGGATCGACCACGACGAGGCGGCCGAGGCATCGTGACCCTTGCGTCCACAACCCCGGGTTGCGTATGGTCGTCGGTGATGGACACCACCCCGTGGCGCGAACGAGTGCGAGCGGAGGAGGAGCTGCTGGAACAGCTCAGCCTCCAGACCGTGCACGCCGCACGACGCCGGGCCCAAGCCCTACAAGACGGCGTCGCCGAACTCGGCAGCGCGGCAGCGGTCGCCGCAGATCTGGGAGACCGCAGCCACCAGGCCGTCACCAAGGCCATCCGCAAGAACCGGGCCGCCGAGGCGGACCGGACAACCGAATAGACGAGGGGCCGAGCAGCAGCTTCCCGGTGCTGGAACACCAGGAGCGCGCGCACCGCCCGACCCCTCTACCGCACATCCTGACTACACCAGGAGACGGCATGACTGATCATGTCGCGGGCTCTCAGCAGCCCGCAAGTTCCCCGACCGAGGCGCCCCGCTGGGCCCCGCCCCTCGACGTCGCCCTGACCGGCGCCCGCGAAACCCTCGCCGACCTCGCCCGCCTCTGGCCGAACATCGGCACCGCGTCCGCACCCCTCCTCGCCGAGCACATCGGCGCCCTCGACGTATCGCTGCGCATGCTCGCCGACGCCGTCACCGTCGAGGTGTACGGGCGGGATGCCTCGTGATGGCCCGCCGTATCCGTGCCGATCGGGCGGCCTGGCGTTTCGCCCTCGCCGTCGTCTCGGGCGCTGCGCTGGCGGTCACCGGCTGGTCCCTGTACGCCGTCGCCCGCCACTACGACAGCCCTCACCCCGTCGCCGGGCTCGCCGTCGCCGTGTTCGACGGCGCCGCCTACGCCTGTCTCCATCTCGCGTCGCAGGCATCTGCGGCCGGCCGTTCCGCGTTCGGCGCCCGCCTCGCCGCGCTGGGTATCGCCGCCCTGTCGGTCTACCTCAACCGCTTCCACGCCGAGCTGATCGACGGCGGCCGACCCGCCACCGTCTTCTTCTCCACGCCTACGCTCGCGCTCCTGGTCGTGTCCGAGCTGGCCTGGGCCGGACCTCGGGCGAAGGCCCGCGCCGAGCTGGGCCGCACGCCCTACGCGCTGCCGGTGTTCGGCGGCTGGGGATGGCTGCTCGCCCCACGACGGGCCTGGGACATGGTCCGCACCCGGGCCGCCGACCACATCGAGCGCGCCGAGCCCGCACCCCGTAAGGACCGCGACGTGTCCGCTACGTCCGCGCTGCGCGACCACTTCGCGACCATGGACCCGGCCGAGGCCATCCGTATCGGGCACGGGTCACAGCCCGAGCTGGCCCCCGGTGAGTTGGCCGCGCTGCTGGGCACCTACGGCGTGCACGTGGACGCCGTGCAGGTCGCTCTCGTCCTCGGTGGGACCCCGCCGCGCATCACCGTCGAGCGGGAGCCGGACACTGTCCGGACAGGCCCGGACAGCGACGCGGAAACGGACGCGCGTATCGCCCTGGCCAGGGCGGACATGCTGTCCGGACAACGGCCGCAGACCATGACCGAGGCCGTGCGCCACCTCGTCGAGCGGGGCATCACCGAGCGCGACATCGTCGTGCCCGTCACCTGCTCCGTCCTCGGTCCGGACACGAATCCGGACAGTGTCCGCCGCACCCTGGAGCGCGAGAAGGAACGCGCCGACGCCGAGCCGGAGCCCCGCCGGGGAGAGGGCGGGTACATCTGATGGCCACCCCCGCCCGCCGCCCCGAGCAGCAGACCGTGCAGCAGATCGGTATCGACGCCGACGGCCGCCCGATCTACTCCTGGCCGCGCCAGCCCGACCCTGTACCGCAGCGCCCGCTCGCCGCCTACCCGGCCGGGACGCTCGCCGCGGTCGGCTGCGCGGCCCTGGCCTCTCTCGTTGTGGTCGCGTTCGTCCTCGTCGCGGTCCTGATCGGCCTGTCCATCGCGCTGGTGGTCCTCGCCATCGCCGTCGTGGCCCTGACGATCTGCGTCCTGGTGCTCCGCTCGATGTGGCGCGAGCACCAGCAGACCAAGGGCTGACGACCCTTCCGCGCCAACCGGCAGGTGTCGGATTCCCGACACCTCCGGCGGGCGTGGTGGGGCCGGCCAGTCCGGTCGGCCACCGACCCCAAGGAGCGCTCATGCCCGGAGAGTTCGAGGCCGAGAAGCTGCACGACGTCATCGACGCCCTCAAGGCCGGTGACCACGATGGCGCCGCGAAGGCCATGGATCACCTGCTGCTGGAGTCCGACGACCCCGACGCGGTCGCCGCCCTCATCCAGCGCGAGACCGACAACTGAGCCGCCCTGACTCAGCAAGCTGCACGACCAACCCGAAGGAGCACCCATGTCGAAGTTCCACGCCGACACGGTCGCCAAGGCCAAGGCCGCCGTCGAGTCCGGTGACTTAAAGGCCGCGGGTCGGATCCTCGCCCACGGCGTCGTCGAGTCCGACGGAAGCGCTACCGAGGCCCTGAAGGACCTGGTCGACGCGGCCAAGAAGGACAGCGAGTGATGGCCGGCCACAGCTACACCCCGTCGGAGAAGGCGAAGCGCGCCCGGCTCGTCATCAAGGGCGTGAAGAACGCCTACGGCGACACCAGCAAGGTCGAGCGGGAGATCGACACCATCGACCGCAGGGCCGCCGACCGCTGGGAGCGTGAACAGCAGGCCCTGGAGCGGCAGATCGACGACGCCCGCAACCAGGTCGCCATGGCCAAGGCCCGGCTCAAGGCTGCGACCAGCGGCGACCGCGGCACCGCCCGGCAGCAGCTCAAGGACGCCGAGCGTGCCCTGACCCGCGCGGAGCGCGCTGCCAGGTAGCTACACCCCGCGACGGCCGTCTACGGCTGCCAGGCTGCTCGGCCGTCGCGGGCCCCTGCCACCCTCGTAAGAGCACAGGAGATCACCAGCATGACCCACACCAGGGTGAACGGGACACCCCGCCCCGCGGCGCCCAGCCTCCCGGTATCACCGCCCGAGTCCGTCAGCGATAGGGCCGCGCCAGTCCACACCACCAGCGGTGGCCAGCGGGTTCGTCTGCGCCGTACCCGCGCCGCAGGACGGGCGTTGCGTACCCTCGCCACCGACGAGCGCACCGGTACCGTGCTGCGCGCCGCTGTCCGCCACTCCATGTACGTCGCCGGCGGAACCCGCATCATCACCCGCCGCACCTGGGACGGGCGCACCGTCTCCCGGTACGAGCGGATGATGCGCGCCGCCGAAGCCGCGGGGAACACCGAGCTGGCACAGGAGTGGGAAGAGCGCGCGCACCGCTTCCGCGACGGGCGTCACAAGCGGCGCATGGAACTGCTGACCGCCGCGCCCGGCATCGCCAAGTCCGCAACCGTCGCCGTCCTGGCCACCCAGGGTGGCCTGGTGCTGCTCGGCGGCGCCCTCGCTGTCGCCAACGAGGACATCCGCGACGTGCTCGCCCCGACCATGGCGGTGATCGAACTCGTCCGCTGGCTCGTCCTGATCGGCAGCGTCGTATGGGGGCCGCTGCTCATGGCCCTGCCGTGGATGGTCCTGGCCGCCCTGTGGGGTGTCGGCCGCAAGCAGCAGGCCGCCCCGAACTGGGCCCTGCCCGCCCGTCAGCAGAGCGGCGGCGCGCCCATCACCCCGTCCATCGTCGTTACCGCCCTGCGCGACCTGGGCGTGCCCGCCCTGCGCAAGGCCATCATCGCGATGGGCGACGCCGGCGCCGCCATGCTCTCCCCGATCTCGATCGCCGGGTGCGGCGTCGAGGTCGACGTCTCCCTGCCCTCCGGCTCGTCCACCGAAGAGGTCATGAACCGGCGCCGGAAGCTCGCCGAGAACCTCGGGCGGCACGAGCACGAGGTGCACGTCAGTGTCGCCCCCGCGGCCCGCACTGTGCGCCTGTGGATCGCAGATTCCGGCGCCCTCGACGAGCCCGTGCCCGCCTCCCCGCTGGTCACCGACACCGAGCTGACCGCGAACTACAAGACCGGTCGCGCCCCCTGGGGCCCGAACCTGCGCGGTGACCTGGCGGGCCTGAGCCTGTACCAGAAGCACGTGCTCATCACGGGCCTGTCCAACCAGGGCAAGACCGCCAGCTTGCGGGCGCTGGCGCTGTGGCTCGCGCTCGACCCCACGGTGGAGTTCCGTATCGGGGACCTGAAGGGCATCGGGGACTGGGGCATGTTCGCCGGTCTGGCCACCGTGCTCATCGAGGGCCCCACCGACGGTCACGTGGCCGACGTGACCGAGATGGTCGAGGACGCGTTCGACGAGATGCAGCGGCGCATCCAGGCCCCGCCGGGCACCACCTTCCATCCCATCGTCGTCATCGTGGATGAAGCCCAGGTTGCCTATGGGTGCGGCGCCAAGGACGATCGCAAGCGGCCCTACGGCGGCGCCACGGGTACCTCCCGCTACTTCCAGGCGGTCAAGGGCATCCACGACCAGGGGCGGGCCGTCAACGTCACCATCTGGGAAGGCACCCAGGACCCCACCAACGAGAACCTGCCCAAGCGCTCCCGCGAGGGCAACCACATCCGCGCCTCGCTCGTGCTGGGCACCAAGTCACAGGCAGAGATGGCGCTCGGGGACAACGCCGTCGAGGCCGGTGCCGCACCGCACAAGCTGCGCCAGGGCCTGGACAAGGGACAGGTCGTCGTCGCCGGCGCCGGGCTCCAGCTCGCCCCAGGGCAGGTCGCGATGAACGTGCGCACCCACTTCATCGACGACGACGACGCCAAGGCCGTCGCCGACCGGGCCAAGGCCCGCCGCAGCGACGTCCACACCAAAGCCAGGGTCGAAGCCGCCGAACGGCCCGACCACCTGGCCGACATCGCTCTCGTCCTCGGCGACGCGGACCGCATGCGCACCGAGGAGGTGCGCCAGCGCCTCGCCGAGCACAACCCCGGCGAGTACCGCGAGTGGACCGCCTCCGACCTGCGCGCCGTCCTGGACGCAGTCCAAGCACCGCCGTACAAGTCCGACGGACGCATGGTCGTCTCCCGGCACAGCGTCCAAGAAGCCCTCGATGCACGCGAAAGCGAACAAGCGAACCCGGAAAACGAGTAAGGGAGGCGCCAGGGAGGCAGGGAGTTCTCCCTCACAGCCTCCCTTCACCCTCCCTCGGGGTGTGATCAGCGCGTATGTCGATCACAGGGAGGCAGGGAGGCGGGCCCCGACCGGTGCGCTTCTCGTTTCCAGCAGTGCCCGCACACCCATACGACGCTTCCCTCCCTACCGATCAACCAATCACTGAGAGGACACTCACCCCCATGACTGAGCCGTTCGAGATGGACGACGGGTTGGACATCACCGAGCCGTTCTACGACGACGAGCCCGACGCTTACCGGGACACGCTGCTGGGCGTGCGCGTGCCCGGATGGGACGAGAAGCCATCGGACATCATGCGACGCGAGATGGACCGCCGAGAGGCCGCCGGCCTCCCGGCGGTGCCCGAGATGCACTGGGAGGACTGAGCAGCGCGCCCGTTGGTCCCTCCGGCCGCCCGGAGGACCAACGGCGCATCATGGAGCCATGCAGCCCGCCCCTGTCCTCGTGGATATCTACACCGCCGCCCAGCTCACCGGCATCAAGCCCGGCACCCTCCGCGTGCGGCTCCACCGCGGCGCCCTCACCCGCCACGGTCACGACCGCCAGGGCCGCGACCTCATCGACTTCAACGAGCTGTGCGAAGCGCCCAACGAGCGGCCCCAGCAGGCCGCTTGACCGACGCCGTGACCTGCTGTAACACTCCTGGCAGATCGCCATGCCCGAAACCGGGCGATACAGACGCTGAAGGCCCCGCCACCGTGCGGGGCCTTCGTCATGCTCGGGCAGCTCCAGCGCCCTCACGCTGTCGAGCGCTCGACGGCCGCCGCCCTGCTTGGTAGGGCCAGGGCGGCGGCCACCCCAACGCCGTGCAGGGCGGGACGATCCAGAGAGCAATGGGGTGCTGCTTGGCCCCGCCCTGCGCGGACCAACCCGGAGGACCGTCATGCCCGGCAACCCGAGGAACGGACGGCCGTACCGCCGCCTCGTCGACGCGCAGCGCCGCCTCGGCCTGCCCTGCTGGATCTGCGGCCACAACATCGGCTACCAGCTCGACGCCCG
The DNA here is from genome assembly GCF_035917675.1 of Streptomyces sp. NBC_01775. NCBI lineage: Bacteria > Bacillati > Actinomycetota > Actinomycetes > Kitasatosporales > Streptomycetaceae > Streptomyces > Streptomyces sp. NBC_01775. The sequence continues at coordinate 5,102,103 of NZ_CP109104.1, forward strand.
ACACCCGCTCAGCTTCACCCTCGACCACCTCGTACCCCTCAGCCGCGGCGGCTCGCTGCTCGACCCCGCCAATGCCCGCAGCGCACACCGACGGTGCAACAGCGCACGCGGCAACCGCACCACCGCGCAGCCACCCGCACGTGCTTCCCGAAGGTGGTGACGCATCGTGCTGTTCGTTGTCACCGGCCCTCCGGCCGCAGGCAAGAGCAGTTGGATCGAGGCGCACGCCAAGGCCGAGGACATCGTCATCGACCTGGACCGCATCACCTTCGCCCTCACCGGGCCCGGCGCACCCGCCTGGTCCCAGCACCCGCTGCACCTGCGCGTCGCACACCGCGCCCGCTACGCAGCCATCGACGAGGCATGCCAGCACCTCGGCAAGCTCGACGTCTACCTGATCCACAGCATGCCCACCGCCAAGCACCGAGCGAGGTACAAGCGACTCGACGCACGCATCATCACCGTCGACCCGGGGCGCGACATCGTCATGCAACGCATCAAGGCCATGCGCTCACCCGCCATGGAACGGGTCGCCTCCCGCTGGTACAACCAGCGCCGCGCCCAGCCTCGCGCGGCCATGCCCCAGTCCTCCCGCACCTGGTGACGGGCATCGGCACACACCGTCACCCGCCTGCCCCTCGACGCCGAGGCGATCACGATCAACGAACCGGCCACGCCAGTTTTTGAGGACAGGACCGGGCGACCCAAACGCCCTTGTCGCCCGATTTTTTACACGGGGCCTGTACTCGCTGATGCGCCGGTACGGCGTTCTCGTGTCTTAGTGGCCCTGCACTCTCCGTGATCTGACTCGCTGTGACGACTTGGGGGTGATCATGGCGACGAACGTTGAGGCGACCCGCGCCGAGATCGATCACCTTCGGGTCGGCGACTCCGCCCCTGGCCTGGCACAACTGGCGCTGACGCTGGCCGCATTGATGGATGAGAAGGGCGGGGCGACAGCGAAGGCGAACGCGGGCCGCGAGCTACGCGCCGTGATCGAGAGCCTGCGGAAGCTGGCGCCGGTGGAGGAGCAGGACGACGGGGTCGATCAGCTCTCGCAGAAGCGGGAGGCGCGTCGTGTCCGTGCTCGCCGTGCCTGAGCCGGAAGGTGCGCAGACTCCGCGCCTGTTCACGGCGCCGCAATCCTTCTTGTCCTCGGCCGGGCAGGAGGCCGTCGAGCTGGCGGCGATGGCCGGGCTGGAGCTGTTCCCGTGGCAGCAGCACGTCTTGGACGTCGGTATGCGGGAGCGGCCTGACGGGAACTGGTCGGCGTTCGAGGTCGCGGTGAACGTGCCGAGGCAGAACGGCAAGGGCGGCATCATCGAGGCCCGTGAGTTGGCCGGCCTGTTTCTGCTGGGCGAGCGGTTGATCATTCACAGTGCGCACGAGTTCAAGACGTCGCGGGTCGCGTTCCAGCGTGTGCAGTCTCTCATCCTTGGGTGCCCTGACCTGCGCAAACGCGTGAAGCGTGTTCTCAACAACACCACGGAGACGTCGATCACGCTGGTGACGGGGCAGGCGCTCCAGTTCATCGCCCGCTCAGGCGGCTCAGGCCGAGGCTGGACTGGTGACTGCAACATCCTCGACGAGGCGATGATCCTCGGCGACGACGCGATGGGCGCGCTGATGCCGACCATGTCGGCGGTGGAGAACCCGCAGATCTGGTACCTCGGGTCGGCGGGGATCGGCTCTCCGTCGGTGCAACTGGCCCGGTTGCGGCAACGCTGTCAGGGGGCTGTGGAGTCCGGGGAGCCGGACCCGTCGATGGCGTACTTCGAGTGGTCGGTCGACCCGCACGCGGACGAGTGTGCCCCCGACTGCACGGACCACGATGACGCCGATGACCCGGCGGCCTGGGCAAGGGCGAACCCGTCGCTGGGCTACCTGATCACGCCGGAGTTCGTGCGCAACGAGCGTGCGTCGTTGGGCAACGGCGGCATCTTCGAGCGTGAGCGCCTCGGTGTGGGCGACTACCCCTCGGATACGGCGGACACCTGGCAGGTCATCGGAGAGGACGCGTGGCGGCCCCTTGGGGCTGCTGAGAGCGAGCCGAGCGAGCCTGTGTGCTTCGCCATCGACGCGACCCCCGAGCGCAGTCACGCGGCTATTTGCGTGGCCGGGGAGTGGCGGGGTGGTACGCACGTCGAGGTGGTCGAGCACCGGCCCGGCCTGGGCTGGGTGGTGGAGCGGGCGGCTGAGCTGCACGAGCGGCACCGCCCGCGCTGCTGGGTGGTGGACGCCGGTGGTCCGGCAGGCTCGCTGATAGCGGAGCTTGCCGAGCGCCTCGGGGTGGAGATCGTGCAGCCGAAGGTGCGTGAGATCGCGGCAGCGTGCGGCCAGTTCTATGACGCGGTGGCCGAGCAGACCATCAGCCACCTCGACCAGGCGCCGCTCGCCGCCGCGCTGGCGGGTGCGCAGAAGCGACCGCTGGGTGACGCGTGGGCGTGGGCCCGGCGCCTGGTGTCCGTGGACATCTCCCCGCTGGTGGGCGTGACGCTCGCGAAGTGGGGCCTGGGCGCCGAGGTCGAAGAGGCCGGCGACATTCTCGACAGCGTGTGGTGAGGGGTGACCTGGTGAAGTGGTGGCCGTTTCGCCGCAAGGAACAGCGTTCGATCACGTATCAGGATGTGTGGGGCTCGGGCGGCGACACGGTTGTGCTGACGGGCGGCGGGCAGGAGCGGGCGCTGCGGCTGGCCCCGGTGTACGCGGCGACGCGGCTGCTGTCGGACTCGGTCGCCTCGATGCCGCTGAAGTCCTACCAGAACACGGCCGGGCAGCTGCGCCCGATCACGTCCCCGCAGGTCTTCCTGCGCCCCTCTGCGACGGGCACGCGGTATGACTGGCTGCACCGGTGCATGACGTCGCTGACGCTGCGCGGCAACGCCTACGGGCTGGTCGTGGGCTGGGACGCGGCGGGCTGGCCGGATCAGGTCGAGTGGCTGCACCCGGACGACGTCCACATCGAGGACAACCTCGCGCCCGTGCCGGTCTGGTACTTCAAGGGCCGGCGCCTGGAGCCGGGGCAGCTCTTCCACATCCCGGCCTACACGCTGCCGGGGCAGATCCTGGGGCTGTCGCCGATCGCGTACTTCGCGACGACGACGGACACGGGCCTGCTGGCCCAGCAGTTCGGGCGGGACTGGTTCGCCAACGGCTCGACTCCGGCGGCCGTCCTGGAGACGGACAAGGCCGTCGAGCGGGACGCGGCGTCTGTGCTCAAGGCCCGGTTCAAGGAGGCCGCGAGCGGGCGCGACGTGGCGGTGCTGGGGCTGGGCGTGAAGTACCGGCCGATCTCCGTACCAGCGAATGAGTCGCAGTTCCTGGAGACCATCAAGGCGTCGGCGAACCAGATCGCCGCGGTCTACGGAGTACCGCCGGAGAAGATCGGCGGCGAGACCGGCGGATCGCTGACCTACGCCACGGTCGAGCAGAACAGCATCGACCTGCTCACCTGGACGCTGCGCCCGTGGCTGGCCCGCCTGGAGGAGGCCCTGAGCTTGCTGCGGCCCCCGGTCGAGGAGGTGCGGTTCAATGCCGACGCGATGCTGCGCACCGACACCCTCACCCGCTACCAGACCCACCGCATCGCCCGCATCATCGGCCTGAACAACATCGACGAGCTGCGGCAGATGGAAGACCTGGAGCCCCTGCCCAATGGGGCGGGCACCGACTACGCGCCGCTACTCAAGGCGCCCCGCGACGAAAGCGAGTAGACGTGAACGGTGAGAGTGAGCGCCGGTTCACCCGCGGCCTCGTGGAGGTCCGGGCGGCCGGCGAGAGTGTGCGGACGATCGGCGGGTACGCGGCGAAGTTCAACACCCTGTCCCGGAACCTGGGCGGCTTCGTAGAGCGCATCGACCCGGGGTTCTTCGCCAAGTCCGAAGGGGACGGCTGGCCGGAGGCGATGGCCCGCTACAACCACGACGACAACATGCTGCTGGGCACCACCGGGGCGGGCACGCTGCGGCTGGCCACGGACGGCACCGGCCTGGACTACAGCGTGGATGTACCGGCCGCGCGGGGGGACGTGTACGAGCTGGTCCAGCGCGGCGACGTCCAGCGCTCCAGCTTCGCGTTCTACACCTTTGAGGACGACTGGGCGATGACCGAGCAGGGGTTCCCGGTACGCACGCTGCTGTCCGGGCAGCTGGTGGACGTGGCCCCGGTCAACACCCCCGCCTACCTGGACACCTCCAGCGGGTTGCGGTCGCTGGCCGAGCGCGCCGGCGCGGAACTGGCCGAGGTCCGCTCGGCCGCCGAGGCCGGGCACTTGGAGAAGTTCGTCGAGCAGCCGAAGAACCCCGTCGTCGTCGACGTGCACATGGACGCGAGCGTCGTGGGCCGCGAGGTCCAGCGCACGCTCATGGCCCTTAAGACTTCGCCGCGCGGGCAGGGCGACACCCACCCGCGGCTGGCGATCCGGCAGCGGCGCGCCGCGTTGATGCAGCGCCGCACCTTCTGAGGCAGGGCGACACCCACCTCACCCACCCATCCCTGACACCCCGGCGCCGCCGTGGGTGTCGTCGTCATGCCCAGGAGGACACGCATGTCCAGCCACATCAAGGCGCTCCAGGAGCGGCGCGCCAACATCTGGGAGCAGGCCAAGGCCCTGCTCGACGCAGCCGAGGCACGCGGTGAGGATCTGACCGCCGAGGAAGAGGCGACCTATCAGACCCTGAACACGGACCTCGACAACATCGACGCCCGCGCCAAGCAACTCGTCGAGGCCGAGGCGCGCAACAAGGACGCCCTCGCCGCGTTCGAGACACTGCTCGCCAAGCCGGAGACCGTCACCCGCACCGCCCCCGAGGCGACCGGGCGCGACAGCGAGGTCCGGCGCTGGGCGCGAGGGGAGGCGCGCGACTTCACCCTGGAGAAGCCGCAGAACGTCAACTTCCGCGACCTGGTCAAGGGCACCGCCACAGCGGGCGGCAACACCGTGCCGACCACGTTCTACGGGCAGCTGATGGCGCACCTGATCGAGGTGTCCGGCGTGATGATGGCCGGCCCTACGGTGCTGAACACCACCTCGGGCGAGACCATCGACGTGCCCGTCACGACCGCGCATTCCTCGGCGGCGCTGACGGCCGAGGGCGTTGCGCTGACGGAGTCGGACCCGGCGTTCGCCAAGCGCTCCCTGAGCGCCTACAAGTACGGGGTCCTGCTCCAGGCGTCGAGTGAGCTGCTGACTGACACCGGGGTGGACCTGGAGGGCTACCTATCCATGCAGGCCGGGCGGGCGCTGGGCAACGCGTTCGGCGCGCACGCCATCACCGGGTCCGGCACCAACCAGCCCACGGGCATCGTCACCTCCGCCTCGACCGGCAAGACCGGCGGCACCGGAGTGACGGGCGCGTTCACCGCAGACGACCTGATCGACCTGTTCTACAGCGTGATCGCCCCGTACCGGAACAGCACCTCGTGCGGGTGGCTGATGCGGGACGCGTCGCTGGGCGCCGCGCGCAAGCTGAAGGACTCCCAGGGCCAGTACCTGTGGCAGCCCTCCATCCAGCTCGGCGTGCCGGACATGCTGCTGGGCAAGCCGGTGTACACCGACCCGTACATGGCGGCCATCGCTACGAGCGCGAAGTCCGTGGCGTTCGGCGACTTCTCGCAGTACTTCGTGCGCATGGCGGGCGGGGTGCGCTTCGAGCGCTCGGACGACTACGCGTTCAACACCGACCTGACCACCTACCGGGCGATCATCCGCGCGGACGGTCTGACCGTCGACCAGACCGGCGCGATCAAGGTGTTCGCCGGCGGCGCAAGCTGACCCGAGGGCGGGGGCCATCCGTGGCCCCCGCCTCCCTGCTGACGAGAGGAGGAACCCATGCGCGTGCGTATGCGCGCCGAGCTGTCCGGCACCCGCGACGGGCTGCCCTGGCCACAGAAGGGGCAGACCGTGGAGCTACCGGACGAGGAGGCCGCGCACCTTGTGGCCGCCGGTCTCGCCGAGAGCGAGAGCGGCCCCGAGGTCGAAGAGGCCACCGCCCCGGCGCCGGAGACGTCGACCCCGGCGCGCCGCAGCTCCCGGGTCAAGAGCAAGTAGAGGCGGTATGCCGTGGCGTTGCTGACGCTGGCCGAGGCCAAGGCCCAGCTCGACATCGAGACGAGCACGCACGATGACGAGTTGCAGGCGTATGTCGATGCGCTCACCTCGGTCATCGAGCACTACACGGGGCCCGTCGAGGAGCGGCAGGTGACCGAGACCATCGAGGGCCGCGGGGGCACCATGTGCCTGTCCCAGGTCCCGGCCATCGCGCTCCTGTCTATCACCCCAGCGCTGACTGACGGCGACCCCGTCGACCTGGCGGCGGTGGTGCTGGACTCGGCGGTGGGCGTGGTGCGGCACCGGAGCGGCAGCTTCGCCGGGACGGTGTGGGTGGTCACCTACACCGCCGGGCGCGGCACCGTGCCAGCCACCGTCAACCTGGCCGCGCGGATCCTGCTGCAACACCTGTGGCGTACCCAGAACGGTGCGGCCCGGGGCGTCGGCACCGCGGACGACTTCAGCGTGACCGAGCCGATCCCGGGCTTCGGGTACGCGGTGCCCAACCGTGTGCTCCAGCTCCTCGAGCCGTTCAAGCTGCCGCCGGGGGTGGCGTGATGGCCACATCCCGCGCGGGTGCGGCGATCGACGCGCTGTTGTCCATCACGCGGGCAGCGCCCGCCCTGGCCGACGTGGCGGTGGTCGATGGGCCGCCCGTGACGAACGTGTCGAACCGGCGGCGCCTGTACGTCGGTTGGTCGCCCGGAGCCGATCAGGCCGTCGACATCGTGCAGGACTTCGCGACGGCGGGCGCCCGCAGGCGTGACGAGGATTTCTCGATCGCCTGCTACGTCGAGGTGCGCGGCGGGGAGAAGGACATGGCCCTGCGGCGCGCCGAGGTGTTCGCGCTGCTGGCGGCCGTCGAGGACGTGCTGCGTGCCACCGATGCGGCGCCCGAGGCACCGACCCTGGGCGGCGTCGTGCTGTGGGCGCACCTGACCGCCGGGGCCCTGATGCAGGAGCAGAGCAGCGACGGCGCCCTGGCAGGAATCCCCTTCACCGTCTCGTGCCGCGCCCGCCTGTGAACCACCCCTTCGACCTGTACGAGGAGAGAGTCATGGCGCGTGTGCGCTTCATCGGCCCGGAGCCGGTGACCGTCCCCGAGCTGGGCGGGCGCGAGCTGTCGCCCGACGAGATCACCGAGGTACCCGACGCCCGGTACGAGGGCTACGTGTGCCAGCCCGGAACGTGGGAGCCGGTGGAGGAGCCGCGCGAGCCAGAGCCCGCCGCGGCGCCGGCCGCTGTCAAGAAGACCGCGGCCAAGCCGCGCAGGGAGGATTGAGATGGCGATCGGATCGGGGCTCGGCGCCCAGCTCGGCGTCGCACCGGAGACCACCTACGGCACGTATGTGGCGCCGGCCAAGTTCATCGAGTTCACCAAGGAGTCGCTCGTCCTGAAGAAGACCACCGCACAGTCGGCGGGGATCGCGGCGGGCAGGCTGCTGCCGTTGTCCTCGCGGCGGGTGGTCACCCAGCGGGAGGCGTCCGGCTCGTTGGAGCTGGAGGTCACCAACAAGGGTATGGGCGCCCTGTTCCAGGCGCTGATGGGTACGACCGTGACGCCGGTGCAGCAGGGCGCGGGCCCGGCCTACCTCCAGACGCACGCCCTGGCGGACGTGGCGGGCAAGTCCCTCACGATCCAGAAGGGCGTACCGCTCACTTCGGGCACGGTGACCAGGAAGAACTTCCTGGGCTGCAAGGTCATCAGCGCTGAGTTCTCGTGCGAGGTGGGCGGCATGCTCACCGCGTCCTTCGACATCGACGCGAAGGACTGCGAGGAGACCTCGGTCCTGGCGACCGCCAGTTACGCGGCGATGTCCCCGTTCCACTTCGGGCAGATGGCGCTGAAGACCGGTGCGTTCGGAGCCGAGGCGGCCCGGGACGGTGTCCGCAAGGTGAGCGTGAAGATCGAGCGTCCCCAGGCTGTGGACCGCTTCTACGCCGGGCAGTCCGGGCTGAAGAAGGAACCCATCAGCAACGACCAGGTGAAGATCACCGGGTCCATCGAGATGGACTACGTCGACACCGTCCTCGACGACCTGCACACCAGCGACGGTGCGACGTCCCTGGTGTGGGAGTTCATCGGCCCCAACATCGCCACGACCTACGACGAGACGTTCCGGGTGGCGCTGCCCGCGATCCGCTTCGACGAGGCCCCGCCGTCCGTCGAAGGCTTCGACGTGGTCAAGCCGACACTCCAGTTCACCGGGCTCTACGACGGCACCAACCAGCCGCAGCTCGTGTACATCAGCACCGACGCCACGCTGTGAGGTGAGGTCGTGCGCGATGTACGGATGCTGGGCACCGGCCAGCTGCTGGAGATGCAGCGCCGCCTGCGCGCGGCCGGCAACGAGTCGCTGCGCGCCAGCATGCAGCGGCGGGTGCGCAGGGCCGCCGAGCCCCTGAAGTCCGACCTTCAGTCCGCGATCCGGCACGTGCCGATCTCCTCGCCGGGCCGCAGCACCCGCCGTGGCGGGCCGTCGCCGACCACGCGCCCGCTGCGGGCCACGCTTGCCGAGGCCCTCCGTATCTCGGTGCGCACCAGCGCGGGGAGCGCGGGGGCCCGGGTGTGGGTGGACAAGGTTTTGCTGCCGCCCGATCTGCGCAACATGCCCGACACGATCAACTCGGGCCGTATCCGGCATCCGGTCTACGGCAATCGGCGGCGGTGGGTGACGCAGACGGCGCCGCCGCTGTGGTGGGACCGCGCTGTCCGTAACCACACTCCCCGCATGATCCGCGAGGTTGCCCGTGTCCTGGACGACGTGCGCCGCCGCCTTACCTGAGAGGAAGCACCAGTGATCATCGAGTATGCGCCGGAGGGCGGCGAGGTAGAGCACTTCGACGCGGGGCGGCTGCGCACCTCCGAGGTGCAGATCATCGAGCGGACCGCCGACCAGTCCTGGGCCGAGGTGCACCTGGGCCTGCGCAGCGGTGACGTGACCGCGATGCGCACGGTGGCCTTCGTCATCAAGAAGCGCAGTGAGCCCGCTCTGCGCCTGGGGGGCTTCGACCCGTTCACCGACGAGCTGCGCGTGTGTCTGGATGCGCAGGAGGTACGGGATGCCGCGGTCGCGGTGGCCGCCGAGTACAGCGACGATCCCGAGCAGCTGGCCGAAGCATGGGAGGAACTGCGCGACGTCGCCCTCGACAAGGACGCGTGCGAGGTGGCCATCAAGGACGCCGAGGCCCCAAAAGACCCGGCGCCCGCCACGACACTCGTGGCCGGGGTGCTGCCGCCGGAGCCGACCCCGGCCGCGTCACCGACCGCCGCCTGACCTACCTGCCGTTGTTCGCCTGCTATCTGCACATCCCCCCGTCCGAGGTCGACGCCATGGCGATCTCGGACTTCGAGTTCCTGACGGGCTGGATCGATGAGCACGAGGCCCGGCTGAGGGCTGAGACAACCGAATAGCCGGGCCGCCGCCCGCCTTGCTGAAGGGGGCGGTTCGGATGGCCGAACGGCTGACGTTCGTTCTGACCGGCCGGGATGACCTCTCCCGCACCCTGAACGGCGCCGGAGACTCGGCCGCACGGCTGCACCGCCGCATCGACAGCTCGATGCGGGCCAGCACGGCGACGGTCACCGGGTTCACGCGCAACGCCGACGGGAGCCTGCGCACCCTGTCGGCCCGGCTGGACGGCGCCGGGGACAGCGCCACCCGTATGGGCGGCGGACTGCCGGGCCTCTCAGGGCGGCTGGGGGATGTGGCCTCGTCCGGTACGGACGCGGCGGCGTCGATGGGCAGCAAGGGCGGCGGCCTGGGCGGCGCGATGGGCGGCGTCGCCGCGGTCGCCGGGCTGTCCCTGCTGCCCGCGTTGGGCGCGCTGGTGCCGATGCTGGCCGGCGGCGGCCTGGCTGCGGGCACCCTCAAGCTCGGCTTGTCGGGGATCCCGGAGGCGTTGGAGGCGTCGGGCAAGGGCAGCAAGGAGTACCACGCGGCGCTGAAGAAGTTGCCCGCCCCGGCGCGGGACTTCGCCAAGTCCCTGGTGGGGCTGAAGGGGGAGTTCAAGGGCGTCGGCGGTGAGATCCAGAAGGCGATGCTGCCCGGCTTCACCAAGGCCGTGAAGGGCGCCGGGCCGCTGGTGAAAATCCTCGGCAAGAACATGGTCGACCTGGGCAAGACGTTCGGGGACATCGGCGCCAAGGCGGGCAAGGTCTTCAAGTCCTCCGGATTCCAGAAGGACTTGCAGGCGAACCTCGACCTGGGCAAGCGCTTCGTCGGCGACATGGCGTCCGGCATCGGGCGGCTGGGCCGCTCCCTGCTGTCCTTCGGTGCCGCCTCCGGGCCGACGCTGCGGTCCCTGTCCTCGGGGCTGCGCGACATGCTGGGCAAAGGGCTGCCGGGCATGTTCGACGGCTTGAAGCGCGGTATCGGCGGGACGTCGAAATTCTTGGATGGCCTGTTCGGCGCCGTGAACAAGGTCCTGCCCGCCTTCGGCCGCCTGGCCGGGGAGACCGCCAAGGCGTTCGGCCCGCTGCTGGGTGAGCTGATGACCTCCGCCGGTGACCGGATCGCCGCCGTCATGGACATCATCGGCGGCGCGCTGCGCGGCTTGGGCCCGGTCTTCAAGGACCTGACCTACGGCATGAAGATCGTGAACACCGTCTCGCGGCTGATCGGCGGCGCGGTGAAGGACACCGCCGTCGCGATCATGGAAGCGTTCGCCCCGGCGGGCAAGTCGATCAGTAAGACGGCCGGGCCGCTGCGGCGCCTGTACGGCGTGGTGCAGCGCAACAAGATCGGCTTCATGGAGTTCGGGCGGGTGGCGGGCAACGCCTTCATCAGCTTCGTCTCGGTCCTCGCGCAGTCCGTCGCGCCTGTGATCGGGATCTTCAAGTTCATCGCCGAGACCGTGCTGGGCCTGTTCGGCGGCATCCTGCACGGAGCGGCCAAGGCGTTCGGCTGGGTGCCGGGGCTCGGCAAGAAGCTGAGAGCTGCGGACAAGTCGTTCGCGGGTTTCAAGGACTCCGTTGTCGGCGGCCTGGACAAGGCCCAGCGCAAGGCCAAGGAGTTCTCCGACTCGGTCGTGCCACGGCTGAAGGCCGGGCAGCTCAAGCTGTCCATCAAGTCCTGGGAGTCGCAGCTCAAAGAGGCCAAGCGGCAGCTGAAGGACCCGAACCTGACCAAGGACAAGCGCGTCGCCCTGAAGGCGAAGATCGACGACCTTGAAAAGAAGATCAAGTCAGCGCGGACGCAGCTGAACAAGACACCCAGCGAACACGTCGCCTATCTCCGGGCGAAGATCGACAACTGGCAGAGCCAGCTGACCAAGGCCAAGGCCAAGCTCAAGACGGTCCCCGCCTCCAAACGCTCGGCCCTGAAGGCAGAGATCAAAGACATCGAGAACAAGGTGAAGTCCGCCAAGAAGACCATCGGCGGTCTCACCGGCGGCCCGCCCCGCGCACTCAGGGCCAAGAACATCGTCGGCTCGGCCGTGCGCAGCGCAAAGTCCGCGATCAACGGGGTCAAGGGCGGGGCGCCCCGCCCCCTGCGGGCGAGCAACCTCGTCAACGGCGCGGTGCGCGCGGCCCGGAACGCGATCGGGTCCGTGCACGGCCGGACCGTGTACATCAACGCCGTCATGCGCAAGATCGGCTCATGGAGCCCGTTCCGCGACGGCGGCCCGGTCATGGCCCACTTCGCAGGCGGCGGCCCGGTGCGCGGCTTCCCCGGCGGCGGCCCGGTGCGCGGGCCCGGCTCGGGCACCTCGGACTCGATTCTGGCGAGGGTCTCCAATGGCGAGTTCGTCATCCGCGCCAAGGCCGTCGCCCGCTACGGCATGGCCCTGTTCCACGCGCTCAACCAAGAGCGCATCGGCCTCGGCAGCCCCCAGGCGGGCGCTGCGGCTGCGAGCCTCCCGCAGCCCACGCGCCCGGCGGCCGGCCGTCCGGCAGTGGTGGCCACGCAGTCGTCCGTGATGCACGTGCAGGTCGACGTGCAAGGCGCCTTCGACCCGCTCGCCACTGCCCGCGAGATCCAGAAGCAGCTGCTCATGCTCAAGCGCACGCACGGCCTGAACGTGAACCTGGGGGTGTCGTGACGGAACTGCTGGTCGAGATGGGGTGGGGCGGGCTGGTACAGGAGCCCGACACCATCACCTGGAGCGACATCACCGACTACGTCGACGTGGTGCAGGGGGTGAGCATCACCCGCGGCGCCTCGGACGAGCTGGCCGAGACCCAGCCCGGTACCGCCACCCTCATCCTCGACAACCTCGACGGCCGGTTCACCCCGGGCAACCCGGCCAGTCCGTACTGGCCGCACGTGCGGCGCAACGCCCCCATCCGCATCTCCGTCGTGACCGGCGCGGTGACGTATCCACGCTTCTACGGTCTGGTCAACGAGTTCCCCGCCGCCTGGTCCGGACTGATGTCCACCGTCAGCATCTCGTGCACGGACCTGTTCAAGCGCCTCAACCGGCTGCCCGCACTGCGCAGCGTGCTCGCCGAGGAGATCCTCATCCAGGCCGCCGAGGCGGACAGCGCCACCGTGAAGCTGGCCGCCTACTACCCGCTGGGCGAGGAGTCCGGCGCGACGTCGGCCGGCGACCTGTCCGGCATCGGGGGCGGGCCGCTGGTCATGACTCAGGCTCTGTCGGGCGGCAGCGCCGACTTCGGCGGGGAGGGGCCGCCCGCCCTCGGCGCCGGAGCGGTGAGCTTCGAGCCCGAGACCGACCGGGAGGGGAAGTACCTGCTCGGCGATCTGGGTGCGCAGTTCGAGCTCGACGATGTATCCAGCTGGCAGACGATCGAGGGCTGGTTCAAGACCGCCACCCCCGAGCGGGCCATCCTCGGCCTGCACTCCGCGAACCTCGACCACCAACTCGTGTTCGCCATCGACGCGGACGGCGCGCTGTGCATCGAGCACACCGACATCGGTGGGACTCGCACGGTCACCGTCAGCATCAGCGCCCGCGTCGACGACGACGCCTGGCATCACTTCCTGTTCGACGCCGAGGCGGGCGGCCTGTGGCTCGACGGCGTCGCCCTGTTCGTGAACCCCACCCTGATCACCCTGATGTCCGCGCTGCGCATCCTGCACGTAGGGGCGTTCCGCGGCATCCGCCTGTTCTCCGGGCAGATCGCCCACGTGTGCCTGTGGCACTCCCTGCTGGGGACGCCGTCCACGCTGGCAGCGGCGCACTGGGAGGCCGGCACCACCGCGTTCGCCGGTGAGCCCGCGGACGAGCGCATCGTGCGCCTGGCCCGCTACGTCGGACTGCACCAGGTGGACATCGTCGGGGACGTCCACGACTCCATCGCCGGACAGGGAGCGGCCGGCACCACGGTGACCGCCCGCATGCGGGAAGTCGAAACCACCGAGGCGGCCAAGCTGTTCGCCGAGCGGGACAGCTACGGCATCGCCTACCACTCGCGCGATGTGCGCTACAACCCAGACCCGGCCGACGACGCCTTCACCATCGAATACGCCGACCTGGAAACCCCCGACTTCCTGCTGGCCGACGACGATCAAAAACTGGTCAACACCGTCACGGCCTCCCGGCCGGGCGGCGCGACCCAGCGCGTGACCGATCCCGTCTCGGTCGAGCGGGACGGCCCATACGAACAGCAGCTCGACGTGCTGAAGATGGACGACGCCGGCGCGCTGGCCGCCGCGCAGTGGATGGTCTCCCGCTACGCCGACCCCGCGCCCGAGCTACGAGAGGTGCCGGTAGAGGCGTACACCCTGCCGATCTACGCCGATGTCCTCGGCGCGGACATCGGCTCCGTCCTCACCGTGACGGACCTGCCCGCCCAGGCGCCCGAGCCGTCCATGCGGGTCATCGTCGAGGGCTACAGCGAGGTCATCAAACAGGGCTCCCACCAGGTTCGTTTCCTCACCTCGGCGGCCATCACCGACTCGGTCTGGATCCTGGATGACCCCACCTACTCCGTGCTGGATGTCAGCACCCGCCTGGCCTACTGAAGGAGAGAGCCCGTGAACGTGGTCCGCGCGGAGACCTACTACATCCCCCCGCGCCAGCTGCCCCCGGACGCCTGGGCCAATGTGCCGGGCGCCGAGCTGGTGTTCCGCTGGATCGAGTACCGGCTGCACCGCCGCGTGCCGCTGCCGGATAGCACCCTCACCGACGTGCCCCCGGTCTACGCGCGGGTCAATCAGAACCGGTGGCTGGCCGACTGCGTGTGCAACTCGGCGGCGGTCATCTCCCCGGCCGATCCGCGCTGGGCCTGCACCGAGTGCGGCTACGGCTGGGTCGACATGATCGTGCCCGCCCCCGAGGAAGTGACGGCGATCGAGCAGCAGCTGCTGACGATCCCGCAGCCGCACCTGCGCGACTGGTGGAACCCGGCCGACCCCAACCCCTTCAACCCGTCCCGGCCGCCGGACCCCCCGCCGTCGGTACCCGAGATCCCGCCCGGAACGGAGGTGGCTCCGTGACGACCACACCGCGCACCTGGTCGGTGGGCGAGATCGTGACCGCGGCCTACATGAACGCCGAGATCCGCGACCAGTTCGCCAGCTTCCTCGGCGCCTGGACCTCATGGACCCCGGCCTGGTACGCCGAGGGCGGGGCCAACCCCACCATCGGCAACGGCGAGTTGTCCGGCCGATACCTGAAGGTCGGCCGCACCGTCGACTGGACGCTGCAACTGCGCTGGGGCTCGACCACCGCGGCCGGCGGGGGCGGCGGCTCGGAGAACTGGATGTTCGGCCTGCCCGCCTCCCCAGCCACCGGCTTCACCTACCGCATCGTCAACGCCGACGCATACGACTCCAGCAGCGGCCTGCACTCCATCGGCCACGCCGTCTACAGCACCAGCAACGGCGGTGTGGTCAAGACGTTCGTGTCCGCCCGTGCAGACGTGAACGGCATCTGGGACTCGACTCTTCCGTTCACCTACGCCAACGGCGACTTCCTGTACGTCTGGGGACGCTACGAAGCCGCCTCCTGACCCAGACGAAAGGCGGCACCGTGCCCATACCCGCGTGCTCCCTGATCACCAAGGAACACCAGACCATCGACCCCGGCGGCTACCACCTTGTGCACTTCCCCTTCGGTGCCGGCGAGTCCTACGACGCCGAGGGCATGCACCAGATGGTGCAGCCCGACGGCTACCAGATCACCGACTGGCGAGCGGACCCCCGCGCCGGGCTGATCTGGCCCACCGTCGCAGGCTGGGGCGCCCTCACGGCCATGATCCAGTGGGAGGCCGGGGACTACACCGAACTGCGGGACCAGGTCGTTCGCGACCCCCTCGGCTTCACCGACGACCCCGTCAACACCACCGCCACCGACCACCGGCCGCCGTCGCTGGGCATGCAGTGCTTCACCAAGCACCACGAGATGTTCGTGAGCCCCGAGGTGCCGCTGGCCATCCGCGTTGGCCACAACGACAACCGCCCGCGGGCACTAGTCCTGGCTGAGTTCAAGCTGGCCATTCACACCTGACCGTGCCCGTCAGCAGCTGCTCGCCCCGCGCCCGATGGCCGGGGCGTTTCTCATGCCCAGGAAGGGGCCCACCATGGCCAAGGGGCCACAGAAGTACCCCGACGCCTCCACCGCCTACTGGTACGGCCGCACGTACCCGGGCTCCGCGATGGAGTCGAACGTCGGCGTCATCCACACCACCGAGGGCATGACCGTGCCCGGCTACTCCGGAGGTCGGGACGCCCCGAACTTCACCGCGCTGCCCGACATCAAGAACAAGCGGCTGCGCTGGTACCAGCACTTCGACGTCGACCGCTCCTCCCGCGCCCTCGTCAACCTGGGCGGCGGCGTCGAGACCAACACCCTCAACGCTCTCCAGGTCGAGCTGGTCGGAACCTGCGACGAGCGGCACGCCAAGACGTGGGGCGGCAAGAAGGCCGGCACCGACTACCTGTTCTGGCCGGACGCCCCGGACTGGGCACTCGCCGAGATGGGCAAGTTCGTGCGCTGGTGCCACGACCACCACGGCATCAAGATGCAGTCGACCGTGACGTGGAAGCCCTACAAAAAGGGCCAGGCCGGAGGCAGCTACGGCGCCAACGGCGTCCGCCTGAGCGGCAAGCAGTGGCAGGGGTATTACGGCTGGCTCGGCCACCAGCACGTACCCGAGAACTCCCACGGCGACCCCGGCGACATCGACATGGCCCGCGTCCTGGCCCACGCCAGGGGCACCACCGCGAGCACGTACACGGTGAAGGCCGGCGACACCCTCTCATCCATCGCCCGCCAGCACGACACCACCTGGCAGCAGCTCGCCCAGCTCAACGGCCTCAAGGCCCCGTACACCATCCACCCGGGCGACAAGCTCAAGACGAAGTGAGGACCCCTGTGACAACCGCTGCATTCTGGAAGGCCACCTTCGAGCGGATGTTGCGCACCTTCGCGCAGGCCGTGCTCGCGCTCCTCGGCGGCGACGGGCTCGGCCTGCTCGACGTCGGCTGGGGCGCCGCGCTTTCCGTCGGCGGCCTGGCCGCCGTCCTCGCCCTGCTGACCGCCGTCGCCACCTCGGGCGGCACGGAGGGGCCCGGCATCACCGAGACCGTCGCACCGCGCGACGGCACCCCCACCGCGTAGGGAGAGCCTGTGGACGCCACCGCACTCGGCGCGCTGCTCGTCGGCGTCGGCGGGCTGGCAAGCGCCGTGGTGGCGTTCATGGGAAAGCGCGGAGAGAACGCAATCGCGGGCTACAGCTCGTTGACCGGAGACCTACGCCAAGAGCGGCAAGCGCTCAAAGAGGAGCGCGACGCCCTCCGCCTCCAACTCGCCGAGCTGCACGCCCAACGCGCCGCCGACCAAGCGGAACTGGCCCATCTGCGCGGAATCATCACCACACTCGGAGGGGATTCGTCGTGACCCGCACCCAGCGCATGTTCGTCCGCCGCTGGCGGTCACTGCTGCTGGCGTGCATCCTCGTCGCCCTCTCCGGGGCGACGGTCGTTATCTGGGCCCGTATCTCCCACGAGGCCGACCGAGCCGAGCAGCTGGCCGCCGAGGCGGACCGGCGGGGCAACGCCGTCACCACCCTCGCCGGAGACGTCCGCGTGCTGCGCGCACAGATCAAAGCCAAGGGCGGCACGCCGAAAGCACCCGACCCCGGCCGCGCCGTCCCGGGCCTGCCCAAGCGGGCCGAGGTACCCGTACCGATCCCCGGCCCAAAGGGACCGAGCGGCCAGCCGGGCAAGCCGGGCCGCTCAGGCAGCGAGGGCAACAGCGGACGCGCGGGAGACGACGGCCGCCCCGGAAGCCCAGGCACGGACGGGAAGGCCGGCACCCAAGGCGAGCACGGCGCCCAGGGCGAGGCCGGTAAGGACGGTGCAGACGGAAAAAACGGCGCAGACGGCGCCCAAGGACCGCCCGGCGAGCGCGGCCCCCAAGGCGAACGCGGCCCCCAGGGACCAGCCTGCCCCGACGGCTACAGCCTCCAGACCCCGACATGGGACCCGGATGCCCTGGTGTGCAGGAAAGACAACGCCCCGGCCCCCGAACCCGAGCCGAACACCCAGCCGCAGAACGCGGCCCTAGCCGAACGCAAACGCTGGTGACCGAGCGCCCGCCCACACCCCCTGACGAACTGGACCTGTCGCCCTGGCGTCAGTAGCCACTGCCCCAACGAGCCGGGAGCGTGAGCCATGCCCATAGATCTGCCGACGTTCACCCTGTCCGGTGAGTACCCCCGGCTATCCCCGTCCGGTACGGCACGGACGGGGCGGCTGGTGTTCACACCAGTGCCCGAAGTGCTGGCCGCAGACGAGGGGATACTGCTGGGCAGCGAGGTTGCGACGCTCGACGACGATGGCGCGTTTTCCATCCAACTGGCCGCGGCTGAAGCTGCGGGCCCGTTCCTGTGGCAGGTGGACCAGCAGATCGTAGGCGTGCGCCAGCGGCCATTCCTCATGGAACCCGGGGTGGAAGGCAGCGCGCTGTCTCTGTCCTCAGTCGTCGTGGCCCCGCCACCGCCCGCGGGGTATGTGGTGGTGCCGGGGCCGCGCGGTCCGGCGGGCGAAGCGGGCCAGGACGGGGACCCCGGCGAGACGGGGCCGACCGGTGAGCAGGGTCCCCCCGGCGAGCGCGGAGAGACCGGGCTGCCGGGCGCCACTGGTCCGAAGGGCGACCCGGGCGCGACGGGCTCGCAGGGCGCGACGGGTGCCACCGGTGCGACGGGCACCCCCGGCGCCGCAGGACGGGACGCCGCATGGCCGCCACAGCGGCAGAACTACGCGGCCTGGAGCATCAACCCCGACGCCTGCTCCACCGCGCTCACGCTCCCCACCAACCGCCTCTTCCTCGCCGGGCTCCAGCTCGACAGCACGCTGAACGCGACCGCGCTCGACTGGTTCGTCTCCGTCGCCGCCACCGGCGCCACAGGCGGCCAGTGCTGGACCGGCTTGTACTCGCAGGCGGGGGTGCTGCTGGCCTCTGCCGCAGCCGCAACGCCCATGGTGACCGTAGGAGTCCAGAGCATGCCGCTTTCGCTCTCCCTGCCGAGCGGCATGTACTGGGCTGCGCTCCTATTCAACGGCACTACCGGCCCGCAGATCCCCCGCGGCGCGCAGGCTACCGGAGGCCCGGCCCTCACCAACATCGGACTGGGCGCCATCGCATACAGGGCGGCGTTTCAGGACGGGCACACCGTGCTTCCCAGCCCGCTGGTCCCTGCCAACCATCAGCCGTATGTGCCGCTGTTCGTCGCCATCAAGTGATGTCCCACGTTGACCGAGCCCCCGCTGTCCTCCGGGACGGCGGGGGCTCTTCGTCACGTCCGAGCACGTCAACGGCCCCCACTCGTAGCCGAGATGGAGGCCGTGTCCGTCGCCGCCGGGCCCATGGAGGCGTACCGTGCTGAGTGTTGAGGTCATCACGGATGGAGTCCAGTATGCCCGAGGAGACTGACAACCACATCGGCGCGCGTGTACGAGAGGTCCGCAAGCGGCGTGGAATGAGCCAGCGAGACCTCGCCGATACTGCCGGCCTTTCCCTGTCCCTCATCCGGAAGTTGGAGCAGGGGGATAAGCAGGGGGTTCGGCTGGAGACAGCCCACATGCTCGCACGCGCGCTGGACGTACCAACCACACGACTCGTCTCCGGGGAGTCGCCCGCGTGGAGCCCCCCGCTGCTGCACGACACGTGGCGGGGGGTCGTCCATGCGTTGGAGGCGCCGCCTGCCCAGTTGTCGGAGGAACCGACGGAGTCTGGTGTTAGCGGGGCCCTCGCTGGCGGCCGATCACTGTTCGCTGCGGAGCAGTACGCGGACCTTGGCCGGATGCTTCCGGCCCTCATCCGCGACGTACACGCGCTCAACGACGGCACGTCGGCCAGGCGCCTGCACTATCAGGTTCTGTCGCTGTGCGTTTCCTTCCTCGGCCAAGTACGGCAGTACGCGGCGGCGGCGGACGCCGCGCAGCGCGCAGTCGAAGCGGCGACCGACGAGCTGGACGGGGGCGCGGCAGTGGTCGCGCAGTGCCAGCAGATGCTACGGGGCGGGCGTCTTGCAGACGTCGCAGAACTCGCCTCCCGCTGGGCTGATGACGTCGAGCCGCGCATCTCACGCGCCACGCCGGAGCAGCTGACGGTGTGGGGCGGGCTGCAACTGCGCGTCGGCGCGGCGGCGGTGCGGGACAACCGGCCGGGCGAGGCCGCCGACGCGATCCGATTGGCGCAGATCGCTGCTGTCCGTCTCGGCCGTGAACGCCTCGGAGGCCCGGATCATCTCAGGCACTTCGGTCCGGTGACCGTGACACATCAGCGCGCGGAGCACGCTGCGATCCAGCGCCGCCCAGAGCATGTGTTGCGACTCCACGATGCGGTCCGCGTGTGGCGTCCGGCACGGGGCGGCGGGAAGTCCGGGCGGTTCCGCCATCTGCTGGACGTGGCAGATGCGCACCTGCGGATGCACGACGACGCAGAATGCATGCACATCCTGTACAGGATTCACGACGACGCCCCGCAGTGGCTCGTCGCCCAGCGCTATGCCCAGGACATCCTGGAGCGGGTCCTCGTGCAGCGACGGACGCTGACGCCGGAGATGCGAGACCTGGCAGACGCGGTCGGCGTGCCGCTGTAACTCACGTGGCACTTCCTCCAGTTGGGGTTGCGAAGTGCCATAGAACCTAGCCCTCGACGCTTCTACCGTCAGTAGTCATTCGATCACTGACGAGGCGTCGGGGGCTTCGTGCGCCCGGCTGCCTCCACTGCCGACCGAGGACACGGCGATGACGCAGACGACGGAGAGCACGAAGGAAACGCCCGCACGGGGCGCGTACCTCGCGGGCGAGTCGACGGCCAGTACCACCCCGCCCCGCGCTGCGTGGGTGGGCCTCGTGCAGATGCCGCTCGACGGCGGCCAGGTCCGCATGGTGACGCCTCGCGGCGCCGAGTGGACCGCACGCACCGCCCACCTCCGTCCGGCCACGGACGACGAGCGCGCCGCCTATGACGCGGCCGTACCCCGGACGGGGGTGCGGGCGTGAGCGCCATGACGCTCCGCATCTCCCGCGACACCGGCCGTACCTGGGACGAGCGCACCGTGCGCACGACGAAGCCGCCGCCACTGGGGTGGAGCATGCGCTACCCGCCGTGCCGCTGCCCCCGCTGCCGCGAGGCGGGTGAGCGCAATGGCACGTAACCCCGCCGTTGCCCGCATCGTCCGCGCAGCGCGGTCCGAGGCCGGCCGCTGTCCTCGCTGCCGCCAGGTGCCCGCCGTGCACGCCCGGGAGGTGCAGCAGGGCAAGCACCTGCCGCTCGTCATCGTCACCGGCCGCTGCGCCTGCACCACGCCCGGCGAGAGGGGCCGGCCATGACCGTGGACCACTACGACCCCCATCGCGCCCTGCTGCGCGTCCTGGCCCGCGCGCTGACGCACGGAGGCACCCGGGCCGCTCACCAGTCGGAGTTCCTGCGCGCCGCGTGGAAGACCACCCCCGCCCAGGCCCGCGCCCGCGTGCTGGCCGACCTCGCTGCGAGGTGCCGCCCGGCGGCGAAGCTGACCGACCGGTCCGCGCGGCGCCTGCGACAACAGGCCCGCGAACACGCAGGGGACGAACCCTACGAGGTGGACCCCGACGGCATGCCCGCCCAACTGGAGGACCAGTTGCAAGCTGCCTTGGAACTGGTGGCTGCCCGGCGTCCGCCGGTGGAGCTGTGACGCGGGCCCGGGGTCGGGGCGGCCCGCTCCTCATGGTCGACCTGACAGCGTGTCTGGGCATCTGGTTGGGGGAGCCCACGCGGCGGACTTGGTATGCGGCCTGTCGTCGCGCGGCCCGGCGTCTGAGCACGCGTGTACCGGCCGTCCCCCGCCGGGCTCTGGCCGCCCCGGACTACGCCCACCTCCCGGCGTCCGAGCAGGCGTGGGCGCTGGAGACGCCTCTGGACGGGGACGCCTTCGCCCTGGTGCGCCCCTACGTCCTCCCCGCCGTCGAGCGCAAACGCCGCCCAGCGCTGGAGCCGCTGCCGTCCGTCTCGCGCCGACATCGACAAGGAGCAGCCCATGCCTGAAGCGAGCATCAGGGCCGTCCCCGACGGCGAAGCGACACCGCGCGCTGGACGGCCGCCCTGCCCCTTGTGCGCCGACTACCAGCAGATGATCCGCTCCGCCAAGAACCGCCAGGAGCCCGAACTCGCAAAGATCCACGAACGTGTGCTGGCTCTCCACCAGAAGGCCAAGCACGCGTGAGCCGCCGACACCAAGAGGCCCTGTACCTGCTCGCCTTCACCGCCCTGGTGCTGGCACTCACCTACGGCATAGCCGGAAGGAGGTGAACGACATGGGCAACGAGAAGAACACGATCAAGGCAGCCAAGAGCCAGACCCACGAGGCCAAGAACGTAGAGGTCCGCCAAGGCCACCTGGCCGACCGATACGTGCGCACCCACACCCCGGAGTCCGACGACCCCGACGACGAGAGCGACAACTAGCCCCGCCCCGGACGGTCGCGCGCGCAGGCGTCCATTCCGAACGCGCGCCACCGGCCCGGGGCGGCAGCCCCACCCATCCGAGACAGGAGAGGCACATGTCAGTACAGCACGACACCACGGCGCCGGCCGAGACCGGAGCGCGGCACCTCATCGGTGAGCGCGAGTTCGAGGCCGTCACCGCGGCGGTCCGCACGAACAACCCCGGCATGAGCGACGACGTGGCCGCCCGGATCGTGGCCGAGGCGCTCGCATTCGTCGACGCGTGCGCCAAGCCGCACAGCCGGGGCCTCCGTCCCAGCCGGACCGTAGACGAGGGATGGCACGCCCTCATCCTCCACACCCGCGTGTACGCCGAACTCTGCGGGCGCCTGGGCCGCTTCGTGCACCACGTCCCCGAGCCGCCCAACCCCGGACGCTACGACGCGGGCGAGCTGGAACGTACTCAACTCGCCATTGCCACAGCCGGGTACCGTCCGGACCCCTTGCTGTGGCTGCCCCCGACCGACACGACAATCCCCGTGGCCGCGTCGTGTCAGCACAGCGACGGTCCGGAAGGCACATGTACCGGGGATCCTGACGGAGACGGGTCCGGCGGCCCCAACTAGGCCGGTACGCTCCGTGCATCAGCCGCTACCCGCAGAGGGGGACCGATGGCCGACGACAACACCCCAGACGAATCGGTCACGTCCGGGTACGAAGACGTGGCCGCGCACTGCCACCAGCACCCGGACCAGGCGGGGCACCGTCCCCGGCCAGGGGCGCCCGAAGTGTTCAGAAGGGGTAGCGCCTTCCTCGTTCCCGCTAAAGACGGGGGTCGGCGAATCGTTTGCTGCACCTGTCTCCGCGGCTCGTAATGTGCGGGCGTACTGACTGATCACCCCGCCACACCCGCGCATGGCGACGTGTGCGGGCATCCGGCGCTGTCGGATCCTCTGGTCAAGGATCCGGCGGCGCTGCTGTGTGCTGCTGGGGTTCTGGCGGAGCTGACCCGCCTAGGGGATACTGGTAAGTGCGCTGGTCACGTCCGGTCTGGAGAGTCGGGATTGCGTGAGCGCTGCGTGAGCGGAGGTCCCGGAGTGGGCCAGATTAGCCGGAGTCGGTGAGAGTAGGAGTGGGTGAGACACCCCCTCTGAACTGGCCGTTCCGGAGTAGCTGGAGTGAGCCAGAGTACGCCGGAATAAATCCTGCCGACTTGTAAACAGAAGGTCGTCGGTTCGAATCCGACAGGCGGCTCCGCAGGTCAGAGGCCCGTCCCGGGGTTCCGGGACGGGCCTCTGTGGTGCCGTACAGCAGCGGAGTACAGCAACGACGATGATCACTGCGGGCTGGGGCTCTCACGGTGGTGACGGTCAGGGGCGTCCGGCTGGGAGCGATCGGTGGCGCTGTAGGTCCGCCGCTCGGCAGCCCCGGTGCTGATGTCGCCGTACAGCACTTCGGACAGAGCTTTCTTGGTGATCACCTTTGAGAGGTAGCCGGAGCCGAAGGCTATGTTCATCACCACGTACCAGAACTTCTCCGCACTCGTTCTTTCGACCAAGCCGTACTCGCTGAGCGCCTTCTTGACGGGAACCTTCGAGAAGTACGACGCGCCGAAGGCCAGGCATCCGAGCACGTACCAAAAAGCCTCCGCGCTTGTCGTACGGCCCTGACCGAGGACCTGCTGTGACATAGCTTCCACCTCCGTAGAGCTATCGCAGGGCCCGGCTTGCAACTGTCGGGTCCGTATCTCCCATTCTGCGCCGTAATGGGGTAATGGCAATGGCAACTGACAGAGCCCCGTCCGCGCTGAGGACGGAGCTCTGCTGAACCGAGGTGATGGGCCGTACGCCAAGCCGGGCTGCTACTCGGCGGTGCGGCTCCCAGGGCCCTGGCCGAAGCCGTGGGAGAGCCGTTGCAGTGCCTCGCGGATCTCCTCGTCGCTCGCCTCCGAGTACACATCGAAGGTCATCGTGAATTTGGAGTGCCGCAAGATCCGCTGTGCCACCTTGGGGTGCACCTTCATGGCGACGAGGAGTGAACCGGTGGTGTGCCGGGTGTTCCGGAGCGGATGGCCCGGACGCCGGCTTGGCGGATGCGGACGGCGAAGCCGCCGTTGCGGTAGGGGTAGATGGAGCCTTCGCCGTTGCCGCGCTTGCCGTTCATGCGGACCACCTCATGGGTTCGTCCGTCTCGGCGGCGCAGCGCTCGATGAAGTCGTCCACCCAGGCCGGGAGAATGCGGCGGTTGCGGCCGATCTTGACGGAGCGGATCTCGCCGGTCAGGACGAGCATCTTGGTCTTGGAGAGGCCGAATCCGAGCATGGCGGCGACCTCGGTGGTGGTGTGCCACTTGGGTGTGATGGCCGTCGTCATTCGGCGTTGTCTCCTTCCGTGGTGGGGCTGGTTGGGGTGGTGGCGAGGGATGCGGATAGCCATTGCTCGGTGGGGGTGAGGCCCGCTCCCGTGTAGGTCCAGTGGGCGAGGACGAGGGTGGTTTCCTGCTCGCTGTCCACCGGCTGTGGGTCTTCGCCGCGTTGGATGGCGGCTTGCAGGCGTTGCCATTGGGCGCGGGCGGTGCGGAGGGCGCCGAGGGTGGTGGAGTAGCGGCGGGTTTTGGTGGAGAAGTGGCCCCGGAAGCCGAGCATGTGTGCCCAGGCGCGCAGGCGGAGGTGTGCGAGTGACGGGCGGGGGGCGGCCGAGGTCGAGCCGATGCGACCTGTCGGCGACTAGACGAGTAGTTCCGATGTGGTGGTGCAGTGTCATCGGGGGTTGAGTGGTGTCACCAAGTACGTTGTGACATCGTGCCGCCATGACCATCGCGGTTCGCCCGGCTTCGGCCTTCGAGGAAGTCCGTACCCTGGTCGGTCCAAAGTCACCTGGGGCCAACGTCTGCTGGTGCCTGAGCTACCGGATCCCGTCCAAGCTCAACAACGAGCTTCGCGGGCCAGCCCGCGGTGCGTACGTCGCCGAGCTGTGCCGTACGGATCCCCCTCCGGGGGTGCTCGCCTACGACGGAGACGAGCCGGTCGGCTGGGCCGCCGTAGCGCCGCGCTCGGACACATCCTTCGCGCGCAGCCGCAAGATTCCGCACGTTGACGACCTGCCAGTCTGGTCACTGTGGTGCATCCGCGTACGCCCTGGTCATCGCAAGAGGGGGATCTCGCACGCCCTGATTGCCGGTGCGGTCGAGTTCGCCCGTGCCCACGGCGCACCGGCGATCGAGGCGTACCCGCTCGACAGCAGTGGCGCCAAGGTCGACGTGACGATGGCGTACGCCGGGCTCCGGGAGAACTTCGAGCGCGCCGGGTTCACCCACGCCGCCGACACCACCTCGGTGCTGGCCGGTCATCCCCGAGTCCTGATGCGACTCGACCTGCGCTGATAGAGCAGCCCGGCGCCTCAACGGCCGCAGGACGGCTGGCCGCCGAGTTCCATCCGGCCGAAGACCTTGATCAGCTTCTGACCCCCAGGCTCGCCCGTCGCGTAAAGCGTGCCGTCATCGCACGCGTCGAAGGCCGCCCTGCCTACCTCGAACACGGCGAGCTACCACCGGCCCAGCCCGATATTCGGCACGGAGCACCCTGTCACATGACTTAAGACGGTGTCCTACATGGCGAGTTTGAGAAACCACTTGTTGCAGTACATGGCTACGGCGAGGCTGAGGGAGGCCGGGTGGTTGCGGCGGCCCAGTCGTTCGCTCTACTCGATGCCCTTGCGGGTGAGCCGCAGGCCAATCAGTCAGAGCATCGTCAACAAGGGCCGACGAGGCCACCAACCGGGGCCACGGGTGAGAAAACCCCGCCACCCGGCAGCTCAGGCCTTCTCATACGCAATCCCACAGGAAGCGGCCCTCCTTGCCGTCCGGCGAGACGAAAATCCAACAGGCCCCCCACCCGCTTTGGCCCCAGGCTTGATAGCACGGAACAAGGTCTTCCGTCACAATGCCTTCTTCTGTCAGTCCGTCGAGCGGGAGCCAATCCTCCAGTTCCGACGTGAGCTGGATCACCAGTTTCCAACCGACCCCCGGGTAGCGCTCCTCATGGATCCAATTCGGTTCCACCCCTGGGCCACCGAGGAATACGCACGTTTTGGCTTCGGCCAAACGTAGCCGATGGTCGACGCATGCTGCGGGCCCTTTGGCCTGCGCCCGCACGGACACGAAGTCTGGTACTCGCCCTCCCGGTTGGATTATCACTGCATTTTCGCCCCCCTCTGCGTACGCGGTCTCGCCGGAAAAATCCTCACCGCGCACGAAAAGGTAAGCGAGGCGGCCACCATCCAGCGTGAACTGACCCAGGAATTGCATAGGTTCACCGGTGGCACGCGATAGCGGCCATTGCGGTTCCTCCAACCAGACAGGCTGTCCGCCGACCTTGGTCACCGGCTCCCGTATAGGCCCCTCGGAGGAGACGACCTCAAGACAGGCGCCAGGCTGGTACATGGAAACTCCTCGCAAAGGACGTTGGGTGAGTACGAGCTTGCCCTGGCACACGGGTCCTGTCAGCACCTCACCGCGATCACTGTGCGGGAAGCGGTCATGGCTCTCACCAGCGGCCTGCACGAAGCTGACTGGCAAGAACGGCCGCAACGGCGTTCCGTTCGAAGCCCTGCTTCTGACGGCAGTCATGACGGCCACGACGGCACACACAGGCAGTCAGCCTCCGCCCTCGGCGCACGGTTCGCGAGCTTGCGGCGAGCACCGATGGGCCCGTGCCCGAATCTTGTGAACAGAAGGTCGTCGGTTCGAATCCGACAGGCGGCTCCGCAGGTCAGAGGCCCCGTACCGGGATGGGTACGGGGCCTCTGGCGTTGGCGTTGACATCAGTTCTGACATCAACGGCTGCGGGGAAGATCAGATGCGGGCGGGAACGCCGCTCGCTCCGTCATCGTCGTCGCCCTCGTTGATGTCACGCAGGGCGTCGCCCACGCGGTCGAAGGCGGATCGCTGGGAGTCGAGCCGCACGAAGGTGTAGATGTCCATGGTCACGCGGATCGAGCTGTGCCCGAGCACCTGCGTGATCGTCCGGGCGTTGGCGCCCTGCTCATGCAGCAACGAGGACCATCGATCTGTGTTGTC
Organism: Streptomyces sp. NBC_01775; assembly: GCF_035917675.1. Classification (NCBI taxonomy): domain Bacteria; kingdom Bacillati; phylum Actinomycetota; class Actinomycetes; order Kitasatosporales; family Streptomycetaceae; genus Streptomyces; species Streptomyces sp. NBC_01775. Next base: position 5,129,073 of record NZ_CP109104.1, read on the forward strand.
GCTAGGGGGATCAGCGCCTCGATGTGCTTCACCAGGATCCCGTGCAGCGCGCACAGCTCTTCGTACCGGGGTAACGCCGACCGCTGCGCCACAGCCGTACTGATCGTTGTTCTGATCTCCGTTACATCCACCGGTCGGCCATCTTCCCCGGGCTTGGGTGGTGTGAACGGGTAGCCCGTAGAGGTCGAGAAAGGGGCTGCCTCGGAGGAAGTTCCGGGTCAGCCCTCAGAGTCCGGGTGGTGCTTGTTACTTGACCCGGTGCGGCCCCGTCCTCGGAGCGGGTCAGCAGCTCACCGAGCTGCCACTGATGCGGGCCACTGGCGCTCCCGGCAGAACCGCACGCGCCGAAGACCACCCGGCCTACCTCGAACACGGCGAGCTACCAGCGACGTCGTAACCTCGCAGGATTGCGTTCGATACCAGCAAGTTTTTCAGCCGCCGTGAATCCCACTTTCTCGACCGCCGCTAACTCGCGTCCCTCTCTGCGTCAGTCCCCTCATCAATAGCCTTTGAACGTGGGGTTTCTCTGCTGGCGCCGGGCGGCTGGCCGGTGACGCGTTTGAAGGCACGACTGAATGCGGCCTGAGAGGTGTAGCCGAGGCGTTGCGCCACGGACTGGATCGTCAATGTGTCCTGGGCCAGCCACTGGCCGGCGATGAGCATTCGCAGCTCCGTGGCGTAACGGAGGGGCGGCATGCCGATCGTAGTCTGGAATCGGTCTGCGAAGACGGACCGGGAGACATTGCATTCCGCTGCCAGCTCTGCCACGGTCCAGTGATGCCCGGGGTGCCTGTGCAGGGCCAGGATGGCGCAAGCCAGGCGGGGGTCGCGCAACGCGGCCACCAGGCCAGAAGAATTGTCGCATCCGCATTCGATCCAGCCCCGCACGATCATGGCCGCCGCCACTTCGGCCAGACGAGCAAGGATGCCGGCGAAGCCCACGCGTGCGGAGCAGACTTCGCGCCTCATGGACGTGAGGATCGGCACGAGCCCGGGATAACGCTTCCCCCCGGCATCGACCAGCATGACATCGGGCATTAGCTGGCTGAGGCCCTGCATTCCGCCGAGGTCGAACTCCATGAAGCCGTTGAAGAGGATCGCGCTGGGAGTCGGGTCAGCGCTCGGGCAGGCATTCACATCACAAACCGCGTTGCTGAGCGGGACCGCATTGAAACTGTCTATGCCCTGGACCGGTGTGTCCGGACCGGAGAGCAGCTGATGGGACTCGCCGTGGGGCATGAATACGGCGTTGCCGGCCGAAAGCTCGTGGACAGTTCCGTCCTCGGTGCGCAGGACGGCGGAGCCGACGGCGAGGAAGTGGAAATAGGCACGTCCGGGCTTGGCCTCGAAATTGAGGCCGAACCGCGGGCCGACGTGGACGCGACGGTACCGAACACCGCGTAGCCGCATGCTGGTCAGCAGTTCGCTGATGAGGTCAGACGACAGGGCGAACTGCCCTGCAGCCCTTCCGTTCGGAGTCTCGGTCAAATATTGCAGACTTTCTGTCATAGCTCATCCTGAAGTTCGCGTGCAGGCTTGACTTGACCCTTTCACGCGATTCAGGAGAAGCAAACAGTTGAGTAGTGATGTGTGCGACACCGTGCCCGAGGCCAACCCTGGCGAAGCGGCCGATGTGGAACTGGTACCGCCCCAACCGGTCTCATCGTCTTGGGCGGCGGTGTTCTCGCTGGCGATGGGTGTGTTCGGGTTGCTGACGGCGGAGTACCTGCCGGCCAGCTTGTTGACTCCGATGGCAGCAGATCTAGGCGTGTCGGAAGCTTTGGCGGGGCAGGCGGTGACTGTCACGGCGGTGGCAGCGATGATTTCCGGGTTGTTGACGGCGAGCCTGACCCGGAGGATCGACCGAAGGGTCGTGTTGCTCGGCTTCACCGTCCTGTTGATCATCTCCAATCTGCTGGTGGCCGTGGCCGCCAACGTCGTGGTGCTGTTGCTGATGCGAATCCTGCTGGGCGTCGCACTCGGTGGCTTCTGGAGCATGGCGGCGGCAGTGGCGATGCGGCTGGTGCCCGCGGCTTTGGTTCCGCGTGCAGTATCGATCATCTTCAGTGGCATTGCGATAGCGACCATCGTGGCGGTGCCGCTTGGCAGCTACCTCGGCGAGCTGTCCGGTTGGCGCAGCACCTTCCTGGTGGCGGCTGTACTCGGAGTGGCGACGTTGGTGTTCCAACTGTTCGCGCTGCCCCGGATGGCGCCCCATGGCACGGCACGGCTGGGCACGTTGTGGGAGGTGCTGCGACGCCCGGGCTTCGGGATGGGCATTGTAGGGATGCTGCTGGTTCACATTGGGCACTACGCGCTGTTTACCTATATCCGGCCTGCTCTGGAAAACGTGGTGAAAGTCGACGTCGATGAATTGACGCTGCTGTTGTTCGTCTTCGGAGTGGCGAACTTCGTGGGCACGCTGGTGGCCGGATGGCTTTTGGAGATCAGCCTGCGCCTGACGTTGGCACTGACACCGGTGCTGATGGGTGTTGCAGCACTGGGCCTGGCGCTACTTCCCGCCGGGCAAGCTGGGTACGTAGCTCTGGTGGTCCTCTGGGGCCTGGCCTTTGGTGGCGTATCGGTGGCATGGTCGAACTGGGCGACTCGTATGGTGCCTGACCAGGCAGAAAGCGCGGGCGGGCTCGTGGTGGTAGGCGTGCAGTCTGCTATCGCCGGCGGAGCTGCGGCAGGCGGTGTGATGTTCGGCATTGGCGGCGTCATCACCGTATTCACTGTCTCTGGCGTCGTGTTGCTCGCCTCCGCGTTGCTGATCGTATTGCGGGTGAAAGCGCCCCGACGCCTCGTAAGGAACTGATTTATCGGTGCAGTTCTGAGAGATACGGCCGACTCGCAAGGACCGCGGGAGGACGTGACGGTGCTGCCGTCATACGCCGCCGATTCTGGGCGAGAACGGCTCACCGTATCGATCTCAGCCCATTGGGGTCTGTTGCAAAGATTTGATCTCGACCGTTGATGATCACGTTCTGTGGGACGCGGAAACCCGACGACCGGCCTGTGGGCGCACTTCTGTTGCTGGACCCTGGTAGATGCCGCCGATGGCGTCGAGTGTGGGTTGCTTCGTTTCTGGCCGGCCGACTGGCACACCTCACGGGTGACAACGCCGTGTACGCGTGACAAACGCCGTGTACGCGTGACGATTGCCCGCCATCCCGTGGTGCTGGAAGGTCCTCGCCCGCATCGTCGGAGATGGTCAGTCCGCGTGCCACAGGTGGGCCGGAAAGGGCGGGGATTCACGCGAGGTTCGGGGCCTGACGGGTGCGCAGTCAATGACCGGACCCGTGCACAGCTCTCGTAATTCAGTCAGTACCCGCTCCTCCCTCGTTCCTGACGCGGGTGTGGTCGTGTGCGTGTGTCGCGGACAGCCGACAGCACGAACAAACGGAGGGGCGGTTTCGTCCCCTCCGTTTGTTCATTCCTATGGCAATTCTTGAAACCCGGAAACGGGATGGGCTGATCCGCTGAAGGGCGTGTTCTGCGAGGTGGCGTCCTTCGAGGAGGAGCCGTCAAGCTGCTGTGGCCAGGTGTATGACCTGCCCCGCAGGGATCATCCAGGGATCCGGTCCACTGCCACCGTGGCCGAGCTCCCTGCCCTCGTCCTTCTTCTTGAGGAAAGTCAGGAGTTGGGTAGTAGCCGCGACAAGGGCGCCGAGGCCGCCAAAAAAAGTACCGAGGGCTTGAAGAAGTTCGAGGAACATCGCACTCGCCTCCCCGCGCACGGGCCGGGCGCATACTCTACGGATTCACGAGGACAGGAAAATTGTCCTCGGGGCGGAGAAGGTGAAGGATCCGGCCCTTCCGGCAACTTCCCGCCACTTACGGCTCGCGCCACCCCGTATGGGGCTCTCGGTGGTCCAGCTATTCATGTGAATCAGCACGGCTTCCCTCCTCTCCTTCTCCGTAGAATATATGAGAGCGTCTCACTTTAATGGCACCGCGCCCGTCCGGTAAAGAACCAGTTCGATCCAGCGGCACGATCCGGCCACACTCCGTGGGCCGTGCCGGATGCGTGGCGAGGAGATGTGGTCAGCACCGGTCATGCCGAGGCCGGTGCTACGCACACGCAAGCTGCCGCATGCAGATCATCCGTCTCACGGAGGCTCAGTGGCCCCATGCTTCCCGAGCGCAGGGCTTCGACCGTCGCGCAGTGGCGGGGCAGTTGTCGGGGGAGCAAGGCAGTTTCAAAGGGACCGGCACGTCGGGTCAAGGAGCCCGAAGCGCAGGCTGCTGCCCTGGCTGTACCGGACCAACTCTGATTGCCACGTGAGGCCTTGTCATGCCCGGGGCCGGTCCGAGCGCGGGCGAGTGTGTACGGCCGGCACTTCGAGGAGTCTCCGTACCCGAGTCCGCCGGCGGGTCAGGTGCTTTACGTGGGCATCGCATCGCCGCCCATGACGTCCCGGAGCGGTACGCAGAACTTTCGCATGCGCGTGCGCTATTGCTTCTCGACCTGGCGGGAGTACCGGACGCCCCGACGGTGCAGTTGGGAGCGGACGGGCAGCGCGAGGCTCGGGCCGGGGGCGACCCGGGGGTGGTCGCGTGTCCGCACCCCGCCCTGCCCCGCCCTGCCCCACCGCGCCCGGGCGGGCAGATATCAGGGCCATACACAGGGTGCAACCCACACCAGGGACAGCTGACAGCTGCCTGCGGGGTTGCGTCACCGTGCCGCAGTGCGAACCCGGCTGCCTAGGCCCGCACATGAGTACGGGAGCTCAGGACGCCAGCATGGGCAGCCGGGCAGATTGGGCGGCATGACCACCTCGCCGCCCGACGACCTGCCGCCTTACGCAGCCCCCGGCACCCCTCCTCCGCCGTCCAGCCCGCCCGGCTACGGACCACCGCCGAGTGTCATGTCCGGTCATGGAGCCCCGCAGGGCCCTGGGGACCGCGCACCGTCCGAGCCGGCCGGATTCCCGGCATCGGCATCGGCTCCGGCTCCGGCTCCGGTTCTGGATCCGGTTCTGGATCAGGCTCCGGCTCCGGCTCCGCGGCGGCGTGGACTGATCGCCGCGGTAGTTGGCGCGATCGTGTTCGTACTGGTCGCGACGAGCGGCGCGGTCTGGTGGCTGAACCGGGGCGAGGAGGGGCCGTACGCCGGACGCCCCCGGGTGACGGATCACGAGGCGGGCCTGTCTTACGCGATACCGGAGGGCTGGAAGACGGCGAAGGGCGATCTGATCGACGCCTTCACCTCCTCGATCAGCGTCCGGGACAAGGCCGCCGACGCGGGCGGCATGGTCGCCGCGGGCCGCGCGGGAGCGGTGCCCCGGTCCGCTCTCCAGCGCCAGACCGAGGCCGCCGCACGGTCCAACGCCGAGTTCTTCTCCCCCGACGGCAAGACGCATCTCCTGGAGTCCCGATCGACCACCGTGGACGGCCGTTCGGCGTACACGGTCGCGCTCAAGACGAAGAGCGAGGACGGCAGCATCGGTCATCTGCGGCTGACCCTCATCAAAGTGAGCGGAACGCGCAGCGCGTTCGTTCTCGGCGTCGCCGACAAATGGGGAGCACGGGGCAGCCGGACAGTCGACGACGTGGTGCGGAGCACGACGCTGGAATGACTTCGGAGCGGCGTTGGAATGCCGCCGTCTTCTGCATAAGGCGCACCCGCACCTTGGCGACAGCCCTCGCGACGTCCCTTGAGACCTCGACGACCTTGAGACCTCGACGACCTTGAGACCTCGACGACCTTGATGGCGTCGACGAGGACGAGTTGGCGGGGGTCGGCAGATCGACCAGGGCTACGTCGACTGTGGGTTTCACGAATTCGTCGCGTGAGCCGCAGTGGGGAACCGTCGCTATGACGTGCGGCTGCCGATGGTCAGCCTCATCGTGTGCCGGCGTGTTCCTTCGATAGCGCTCGTTGGAGTGCCGGTCGGTCCAGGTGGACCACCACTGTGGTGTAGAAGCGGTGGACGGCCTCGTCGACGCTGCGGATGAAGCCGGATTCGGTGTTCCCGCGGCTGCTGCCCATGCCTTTGAACAGGGACAGACGGAAGCCGGTGATCTGGGCGTCCGCGTTCTTCGGGAGCATGTCCGCCGGCTCCGGTCGGAGCCGTTCCAGTGTGCCCCGTGGGCCTCCCATCTCTCCTTCGACCAGTGTTTCGATGTGGAGGTCGGCCGGTGCCTCGGCCAGGCGACGGATAAGTCGTTTTGCCCAAGTCAGGGGGTGGCCGTTTTCGGGTGCTGGGATCTCGATGGAGCTGCGAAGCTTGCTGGTGCGCAGGTCGGCACTGATCGCCAGAATGCCTGGCGCACCCTCGAGCCGGATCTCCGCGTAAAGCCTCCCGTCGAGACAGAGCTGATCGGCCAGGTGACTGCGGCGTGCTTTCGGATCGGCACCACGCTTGGCGCGTTGGACCGGAAGAACCTTCTGTCCGAGTTCGCCACCAAGGCTGAGGCAGATCTGACGGATGAGTCGTTCCCAGCTCTCGACCACATCCAGGGCGTGCGGATCTCCCTTGCACAGGGTTTCGTCGTTGATTCCATTGCGTACGGGGACCCAGCCCGATCCCATGTTCTGGAAGCCATGGCAGCCCGAGTTCTCGTGTTGCAGGTAGTGGAGCAGTTCCTGGAGCAACCAGGCATGCACCTTGTCTCCGACTCCCTCGTGCCGGATCAGCGACTGTGCCTGGTAGGTGACTTCAGCCCACGACAGGTGCCAGAGAGCCACCTTGTGTTTCCGTCGTCCGTCGATCTTGACGTCAACGAGCGGGCTGCCTTCCAGCGCGACCTCGTTGGACAGCGTGATCACGGCCTCGTAGCCGCGGCGTGCGGCGATGTCCATGTATGCCTGCACCTGATCGGGCTTGAGGGCAATGGCCCCTGCGCCAGCCTCCCGTAGGCCCAATCCTTGGAGACCTTGTGGAAAGTCCTCCTGGTTCTGCGTCTTCGCCTCGCGGTGCGAGACCTCGTGGTGCGAGACCTCGCGGTCTGCGCGCTGTAGCTGATGGTCGAAGTGCGGCTCTTCGGCGTCGCAGTCGACGGACTCCCATGTGAGGCACAGATCTCCCCGCGTCGGAGGCCGCGTGAGCACCAGCCGGGTGTCGTGAGCGGCTCCGGCGGGCCGGACGGTTCACCCGCTCCGCGAAGGTCCGCGTCGCTCGCGCAGCGCCGATTCGCCGGTGGTCCCGCCGACGGCCTGTCACTCCGTACCGCAACTCCGATGTACCGTGCGCGTCACCGGACGGACGCGCACGGCCCGCGCACCGGACACGTTGCGATGATCGGTGGCATGCCGGTCAAACTTCCCGATGACCCCAAGCAGTCGACGCTCTACGCGGATTGGGCCCGCTCGGAGGCCCCGGACATGGTCGAGCAGGCCGACGAGCTGATCGAACGCGCGGAACTGGCCGGAGTGGTACAACGACCCCGAAAATTTCCTCGCCGACCTGGAGTGGCGGGCCTCGGATCTGCCGGCGGAACATCTTCCGTGGTTCTGGGACAACGTCGGGCACCTCCTGCTGCCCGGCTGGACAGCGGGGATGGCATACGGGGGCGCGCGCCGGGCGGAGCGGGACCACGGGCCCCCGGCCGACATCGATTACTGCGTACAGAACGCGCTCTGCTTCACCCGCCACAACGGGTTGAGGGGCGGGGCGATGGAGCGGCATCTCCAACGGCTGCGGGAACAGCTCGACGCAGCGGAAGCACACGCCGAGTTCGCCAGGTTTCTCCGGCAGTGGGCGGCCCACAACTCCCTGCCTCCGGCCGAGGACCTGCACGTGCTGATCCGGACCGCGGCGGCGGCGGCCGGGCGACGGACGTCCGCCGGTTGCGACGCCTCCGCTTGCCGGGCCATGGTCGTATGACGCGGCAGTACTCTCGGCGGGACAGTGTCTCGCCGGGGGAGTCAAGACATGGATACACGTGCGCCGCGTGCTCCAAAAGGCCGACCGGTTGTGGGTGTCGCGCTGGCCGCCGCTGCCCTCGTCACCATGTGGTGGGGGCTCGTCGGGGTCGGTACCGAGAATTTCGGGAGCGACTGTCTCTTCTATTTCGGTGAGACCGGGCCACAAGCCGATCACTGTCGGCAGGTGAACGACCGGGCGGAGGTATGGCTTCCCCGGCTGGTGGCCCTCGCGTGGACCAGCGCGGTTCTGTGTCTCCTCCTGCCCCGCCGGTTTCCTCCGGGGCGGCGCACAGCCGTTGGCTCAGCCGTCGCCTGCCTGGTCGTCGCCGTGGTGCTCGGGGCCCATGCCTTGTCCGTCTCCGGTCCGTGAGCCCTGCCGGAAACCCGGAAGCTGAGCCCTACCGGAAACCCGGAACCCGCTGGCGCATCGACGTCGCTCAGCGCTCCTCGTCGGCGCGGTCCGCGCGGTCCGCGCTCAGGCTCCGTTCCGCTGCTCCATGTTCTTCCTCTGTTCCGCGTTGAACTCCTCCACCCACTTCTGGTGCTGCTTGTAGTCCGCCGTGAAGCGGGTGTCGCCGGTTTTTACGGTGACGAAGAAGAGCCAGTCGCCCTTTGCGGGGTTCTTCGTGGCTTTGAGGGCTTCGGGGCCAGGGTTGTTGATGGGGGTCGGGGGGAGTCCCTTGTGGCGGTAGGTGTTGTAGGGAGAGCGGATGCGGGTGTCGGCGCGGGTGGTGTTGAGGGTGGAGCGGCCCAGGGCGTAGTTGATGCTGGAGTCCATCTGGAGAGGCATGTCGATTTTGAGGCGGTTTTCTATGACGCGGGCGACCTTGGCCATGTCCTGGGGATTGCCGGCCTCGGCCTGGACGATGCTGGCGATGACGAGGGTCTTGTAGTCGGTGGGGCCCGCCGCGCGGAGGCGGTTGTGCGCGGTCTTGGACATGCGGGTGACCAGCGCCTCGGGGGTCGTGCTGTCCTTCACGTGATACGTGGACGGGTAGAGATAGCCCTCCGGGTTTTCCTTCGCGGCGGCGGGGAGCTTGAGTTTGCCCTTGCGTGCGGCGCGCGCGGCGGCCTTCTTCGTCGTCCCGTCGGGGACGGAAAGCGCCTGGTCGGCCGCCTCGTACACCTGCGTCGCGCGCCACCCCTGGTGGACGACCAGGGTCTCGGTCCTGTTCCGCTGCCACTCCATGAAGAGCAGCACCCCCGCTGCCACGGACACCGCGCACAGCAGGGTGGCACCGGCAAGCCATCGCTTCCGCTTCGTGGTCATGGAGGAACGCTAGGCCAGCGAGCCCCTGTCAGGGGACCAGGGTTACCTTTCCGGAAGTTGCCCGCGTCTCCAGCGCGTGGTGGGCCTGCGCGGTTTCCGCGAGAGGGAACGTGTGAATGAGCGGTGTCAGTACGCCCTTGGCCGCCAGGCCGAGGGACTCGTCCTCCAGTTCGCGCTTGTGCGCCTGCATGAACGGGGCATCCAGCGGGCGGCGGGTGATGCCCAGCGCCGCCAGTTCTGCCTCGGTCGGCAGTTCCTCTTCGGCCGCTCGCTCGTCTTCGGCCGCTCGCTCGTCGTGGGCCGCTCGCTCGTCCCGTGACGGCTTCTCCCACGCTCGCCCGTCCCGTGACGGCTTGTCCCGCGCCGGCTCGTCGTCCGTCAGCAGGGAGGACGAGCCGCCGTACGCGTAGTGCGTGCTGCCGCGCGCGAGCAGCCCCAGCGCCGTACGGGCGAGCCGGCCGCCGGGGCCGTCGAACAGGTGACGTACGGGACGTTCGCCGTACGCCGCGCGGACGCGGTCGGCCCAGTCGGGGCGCGTGTAGTCCACGGCGAGGTCCGCACCCAGCCCCTCGGCCGTCGCCACCTTGGCCGGGCCGCCCGCCGCTCCGATGACGCGGGCGCCGCGGTGCTTGGCGTACTGCGTGAGGAGCGCGCCCATTCCGCCCGCCGCGCTCAGCACGAGCACGACGTCACCCGGCTCGATGTGCGCCCTGCGCAGTACGCCCATGACGGTGCGGCCGGTTCCGATCATGGCGACGGCGGCCGGGAAGGAGAGGTGGTCGGGGAGGGGCTGGAGGGCGGCGGCGTCGGCTACCGCCAGCTCGGCGTAGCCGCCCGGTACCGGGCCGAGGTGGACGGCCACGCGGCGGCCGAGCCAGCTTCCGTCGGTGCCCTCGCCGAGCGCCTCGACGGTGCCGGCGACCTCGCGTCCGGGGATCGTGGGCAGTTCGGGCAGGGGCAACGGGCCGAGCGCGCGGCCCGCGCGCAAAGTCGCGTCCAGGAGGTGCACGCCTGCCGCCGCGACGGCGATACGGACCTGGCCGGGGCTCGGCTGGGGATCGGGGGCTGTCTCGTACGTGAGATTCCCGGCGGGGCCGAAGCTGTGCAGACGGACAGCGTGCATGGGTGCTCCTTCTTCGGACTCTTCCGGCCCGTCGGGCTCCTCCGGCCCGGGGGGCTCTTCCAGCCCTGCCGGCTGCGGGCGTCTCTTCCGGCCCGTCGGGCTGTGAGCGGTTCCTCTGGGCCTGGTGCCGCAACCCTGCAACTTCAAGTGAGGTTCAAGTCAAGGGAAGGGGGAGAAGCGGGCGCGAGGACTGATCGACTGACGGCCCGTCAGCGTCAGTGGCGGCGGGCAGTATGACGGCATGGCGAAGTCATCAGTGCGCGAGGCGCGGCTCCCGGAGATCAGCCTGCCGGAGCTGCGGCCCTACGAGGGGCGGGGGCTGGAGCCCGACGGCGATTACGACGGGGTGCGCTTCGACGGGCTCGACCTGAGCGGCACCGACGGCGCCGGGGCCACTCTGCTGGACTCGGGGATGTACCGCTGCGCGCTGGACGAGGCCGCGCTCGGACGGCTTCGGGTGCTCGACTCGGTGCTGGAGGGGGTGTGGGGTGTCGGCACGGATTTGTCCGGTGCCGAGCTGAGAGACGTGGAGCTGCTGGACGCCCGGCTGGGGGGCATCCAGCTGCACGGGGCGCGGCTGAACCGGGTGCTGGTGCGCGGCGGGAAGATCGACTTCCTGAATCTGCGTCAGGCCAGGCTTACGGACGTGACCTTCGAGGGGTGCGTGTTGAACGAGCCGGATTTCGGGGGCGCCGCGCTGGAGCGGGTGGCCTTCCGGGACTGCGTGCTGCGCCGGGCCGAGCTGAACCAGGTGCGCCTCAAGGACGTGGATCTGCGCGGAGCGACGGAGCTGGACATCGTGACGGGGGTGGACCGGCTGGCGGGCGCGGTCATCAGTCCGGCGCAACTGATGGAGCTGGCCCCGGCGTTCGCCGCGCAGATCGGGGTGCGGGTGGAGGCGGGGCACACGTAAATCAACAACTCCCAGCGCCCGCGTCCCGGGGCTTCAACAGAGCCGAACACCGTCGTACGGTGAGGATCCAAAACTGTCGCGTACATGGCGATAGGTCGGTTGAGCGAGGAGGAGAACGGAATGCGCCCCACCGTGTTACGCCGTGCCACCCGCAACAGACTGGTCACCACCCTGGGAGCCGCCCTGCTCTGCGGCGCCGGCCTCGCGGCCCCCACGACCCCCGCCTCGGCCACGACCCCCGCCTCGGCCACGACGCCGGCCCCGGCTGCGGCCCCCGCCTCAGCCGCGACGTCGGCCCCGGCTGCCGCTCCGGCTCCGGCCCCCGGGGGCGGCCTCGCCCTCACCCCGCCGATGGGGTTCAACAACTGGAACGCCACGCACTGCGGGCCGGAGTTCGACGCGGAGATGATCAAGGGTGTCGCCGACACCTTCGTGGACAAGGGCCTCAAGGACGCCGGCTACGAGTACGTCAACCTCGACGACTGCTGGGCGGAGCCCGAGCGCGATGCCGACGGCAAGCTCGTCCCGCACAAGGAGCGCTTCCCCGACGGCATCAAGGCCGTCGCCGACTATGTGCACTCCAAGGGCCTGAAGATCGGTATCTACACCAGCGCGGGCACCCATACGTGCAACACCGAGCCGGGTATGCCCGGCGCGCTCGGCCACGAGGAGAGCGACGCCCGGCAGTTCGCCGACTGGGGCGTCGACTACCTCAAGTACGACAACTGCAACAACCAGGGTGTACCCGCCCAGGAGCGCTACACGAAGATGCGGGACGCGCTGGAGAAGACCGGCCGCGACATCGTCTACAGCATCTGCGAGTGGGGCGAGAACAAGCCCTGGGAATGGGCGGCCGGTGTCGGACACCTGTGGCGCACCACCGGCGACATATCCGATAACTGGAACAGCATGCTCGGCATCCTGAAGAAGAACCTGCCCCTGGCGCCCTACGCGGGCCCCGGGCACTGGAACGACCCGGACATGCTGGAGGTCGGCAACGGCGGCATGACCGACACGGAGTACCGCACCCACTTCTCGCTGTGGTCCGTGATGGCCGCGCCCCTGCTCATCGGCTCCGACCTTCGCGAGGCCGACTCCGCGACGCTGGAGATCCTGGGCAACAAGGAGGTCATAGCCGTCGACCAGGACCTGCTCGGCAAACAGGGCGAGGTGGTGTCCGAGGACGGCGGGCGCTGGGTCGTCAGCAAGGAGATGGCGGACGGCAGCCGCGCCGTGGCGCTCTTCAACGAGACGGGGCAGGAGCAGACGGTCACCACCACGACCGGCGACATCGGCCTGCCGGAGGCCGGTTCGTACGACGTGCGCGACCTGTGGAAGCACGAGGACGGCAGCTCGGCGGGCGACATATCGGCGGCCGTTCCCGCGCACGGCACGGTGCTGCTCCGGGTCTCCGCGCAGAGCTGATCTTCCGCGCGCGGGTGCGGAGGGCCGGCCGTCCTCGCGGAGGGCCGGCCGTCCGCGCCGGGAGCCGGCAAGGGGCGGCGCCCTTCGCACCAGGAGAGGGCTGTCCAAAGGAGGCTGTCCGCCTTGCGCCCGCACGCACCGGAAGACGCCCCGTGACGGGTAAACATCGCCGGTCACCGCACTAGGACAGGTAGCCCTCCACCTCCGAGGAGGGCCGCACCGAGGCGTCGCCCGGGTTGCCGCCGGAATCGTGTTTGGCGCGGCGCTGGCGCAGCAGGTCCCAGCACTGGTCCAGCTCGTACTCCACGCCGCGCAGGGCCGCGTGCTCCTCGGCGGTGGTCAGCTGCCCCTGAGCGAGCTGCTCGCGCAGCCGGTGCTCGTCCTCGACCAGTTGCTTGACCCGGCTGAGGATCTGCTGCTCGGCCTGCTTCTCGCGGCGCTCTTCGTAGGGCTGGCCCATGGGCTCCCACCTTCTTTCCGCTCGCCCTTCCACCCTAGGAAGAGGGGGCCGCGTCCGCGATTCGAAGCCCCGAGCCCTCACCTCACGCCCTCATCTCACGCACTCACCCCACGCAAGCGCCTCTCACCCCACGCAAGCGTCACTCACCGCGTGTCACCCGCCACGCTGAGCCCCGCGGTCCGCGCCGCGCCGGCTCGGTCACGGAGCATGACGCTCTTCAGACGCTTGGGAAACGGGCCGACTAGACGCGTGGGAAGCGGGCGGCCAGGTCCCAGACCGCGGGGTTGGTGTCCAGGCCCTCGTGCATGTCGGTGAGGTCGGCGAGCAGGTCGTGGAGGAAGTCGCGGGCCTCGCGGCGCAGCTCCTTGTGGGAGAAGGAGAGCGGGGTGGCGTCGCCTCCTGCCGGCTCCCTGGCCGTCCAGTCGGCGGTGATCTCCACCCAGCCGAAGCGGCGGGTGAAGCGCAGGCGCTCGGTGGACTCGGTGAAGTCCAGCTCGGCGCGGTGGGGACCGGCGGAGCGGGCGCCGAGGGGGTCGCGGTCCAGCTCCTCGGCGATGCCGCACAGCGCCCAGGCGAAGTCGAGGACCGGCACCCATCCCCAGGCTGTGGACAGCTCGCGGTCGGCGGCGGTGTCGGCGAGATAGACGTCGCCGCAGAACAGGTCATGGCGCAGCGCCCGTACGTCCGCCGTGCGGTAGTCCGTCTGCGGGGGGTCGGGAAAGCGGCGGGAGAGCGCGTAGCCGATATCGAGCACGGGCTGATGGTGTCACGCGCGGGTGGCGCTCCCCGCGTCGAGGAGCGCCACCCGTCACCGTGCGTGGTGTTACCCGTGGGCGCGCGGCTGGTGGCCGTGCGGCACGGGGTCTCAGACGTTGACGCCGAAGTCCTGGGCGATGCCCACCAGGCCGGAGGCGTAGCCCTGGCCGACGGCACGGAACTTCCACTCGGCACCGTTGCGGTACAGCTCGCCGAAGACCATGGCGGTCTCGGTGGCGGCGTCCTCGCTCAGGTCGTAGCGGGCGATCTCGACATCGCCGGCCTGGTTGATGATGCGGATGAAGGCGTTCCGCACCTGGCCGAAGTTCTGGCTGCGGTTCTCGGCGTCGTAGATGGAGACCGGGAAGACGATCTTGTCGATCTCGGCGGGCAGACCGGCCAGGTTGACCTTGATCTGCTCGTCGTCGCCCTCGCCCTCACCCGTGACGTTGTCGCCCGTGTGCACGATCGACTGGTCCGGGGTGGCCTTGTTGTTGAAGAAGATGAAGTGCTGGTCGGAGTAGACCTTGCCCTCTGCCGTGACCGCGATGGCGCTGGCGTCGAGGTCGAAGTCCGTACCGGTGGTGGTGCGCACGTCCCAGCCGAGGCCGACCGTGACGGCGGTCAGGCCCGGTGCCTCCTTGGTGAGCGAGACGTTGCCGCCCTTGGACAGGCTTACAGCCATGGGGTGTGCCCTTCTGTCGTGATCTGTGGATCTGTCGGAGATCTCCCGGGAGACCTGGTGCGAGGCCCTCGGCCGCGCACAGGGTCCACGACCTCACACCCTCCACAACGCAGCCGGGGGACGGACGGGTTCCAGCTTTCTTTGCCTTCTTTACGCTCACGGAGCGGACGCATCCAGGTAAAAGCGGATGACGGGGGCGCGACAAAGCCCGACCATGGAATGCATGTCCGGTCCCTATCTCATCCGTGGCTCGGTCTCCCTGCCGGAGGCCGAGCTGGCGTGGCGTTTCTCACGTTCGTCGGGACCCGGCGGACAGCATGTGAACACCAGCGACAGTCAGGCCGAGCTGCGCTTCGACCTCGCGGCGACCCAGTCGCTCCCCGAGGTGTGGAAGCGCCGGGCCCTGGAGCGCCTGGCGGGCCGTCTGGTGGACGGCGCCGTGCTGGTCGTACGGGCCAGCGAGCACCGCTCCCAGTGGCGCAACCGGGAGACGGCCGCCGTACGCATGGCCTCGCTGCTCGCGGAGGCGACGGCTCCGCCCCCGCCGCCGCGCCGCAAGAAGAAGGTGCCCCGCGGCATCAATGAGCGCAGGCTGCGGCAGAAGAAGCAGCGCGGCGATATCAAGCGGGGCCGCACCGGCCGCGGCTGGGACTGAGCCCTCCGGCCAAGTGCACCCGCGCCCCAAAGGGGCGCGGGGCCGTGACATGTGCGGCTCCGCCGCGTGGGCGCGACCAACCACGACGCACCCGCACCCGCACCCGCCCCCGCCGCGCGCCCACAACGGCACTTCCCGCGGAGCCTTCCCGCGGAGCGTTCAGCGCAGCGACCTGTAGCGCCCCTGGAAGTACGTCAGCGGGCCGCCCTCTCCCTGTGTGAGGCGGGTCGCCAGGACGCGGCCTATGACCAGGGTGTGATCCCCCGCCGTCATCCGCTGCTCGGTGCGGCATTCGACGGCGGCGAGCGCGTCGTCCACCAAAGGGGCGCCCGTGGCCGCGCCGCGGGTGTGGGGGAGTTCCTTGAAGAGGAGCCGGTCGCTGAGCCGCGCCTTCATTGCGAAGCGACCGGCGGTCTTGTGCTGGGCGTCCGTCAGCAAGGACACCGCCCAGAGGTCCTGGCGTGCCAGCAGCTCCTCCATCCGGGATTCGGTGCGCAGGCTGACCAGCACCAACGGAGGCTCCAGGGAAACGGACATGAAGGCGGTGGCCGTCATGCCGACGTCCTCGCCGCGCGCCGAATCCTCGGAATCGTGCGCCGTGACGAGTACCACCCCGGCCGCCAGCCGCGCCATGGCTGCGCGGAACTCCTCGTCGCTCACCCCCTCAGCATGGGGCATCTGCTGGGACGCGTGGGTCATCTGCTGCTGCACTGCGTGGGACACGTGCCCACGCTAACGATTTCCTCCCGGGCGCCGCATCGGACTCCGGGACCAGGCGGGGCCTAGGACCCGGGGCCCGTCGAAGCCCTCCGGAGGCCCTCCGTGCGGGGCCGGGGAAGGAGGACCGCCCCGGAACCGCTCCCATCCCCGGTATGGCGGGGCGGCGGCGAGGCGCACACGCCGCAGTCAACCAGTCGCACACTGTTGTGACTTGAGTCACAGAGGGCATTAATTGTTGACCCTGTGTACCGGGTGAACAGCTCGCTGTGATTCAGTGGCGGTGGCAGTCGCAGTATGGAAATGACAAGGCCGAAGGCCGGGGAGAAAGTCCCGCGAACGCTGGAGTTGAGGTACGAGGCTCAGCAGGGGGAGGGCGATGGAAACCGAGTCGGAGCCCTATGTCCGCCTCGCCAGTCTGCGTCAGCTGCACCAGGTCGTGGCGCAGCTCAACACCGCCCGCAGCCTTGCCGACACCCTTCAGACCGTGGCCGACGGCGTGGTCGAAGGACTCGGCTTCGAGATCGCCGCGGTGAACCTGGTGCGTGCCGACGGTGACCTCGTCGTCGCCGCGCTGGCCGGCAGCCCCGCCGCCGAGGCCATGATGGCGGGCCGCGTCGGCCCCCGCGCCTCCTGGGAGCGGCGGCTGGCGATGGGCGAGCAGTGGGGCGCTCTCCGCTTCATCCCGTACACCGAGGGCTGGGTCCTGGACGACGACGATGTGCCGCAGTGGCACACGCCCAGCACCATCAGGGACCGCCCCGACGCCTGGCACCCCATGGACCGGCTCTTCGCGCCCCTGTACGCCTCCGACGGCGAGCTGCTCGGCGTGCTGTCCGTCGACAAGCCGCGCAACGGCCGCCGGCCCGGCGCGTGGGGCTGCGAAGCGCTCCAGATGTACGCCTCGCAGGCCGCCATCGCGATCAGCAACGCCCGGCTGCGCTCGAACATGCAG
Source organism: Streptomyces sp. NBC_01775 (assembly GCF_035917675.1). Taxonomy (NCBI): domain Bacteria; kingdom Bacillati; phylum Actinomycetota; class Actinomycetes; order Kitasatosporales; family Streptomycetaceae; genus Streptomyces; species Streptomyces sp. NBC_01775. Next base: position 5,145,905 of record NZ_CP109104.1, read on the forward strand.
CGGGCGCTGGTCCGCCTGGAGCGCGAGCAGCAGGCGCTGCGGTCCAGCGAGGAGAGCTTCCGGCAGGCGTTCGAGTACGCGCCCAGCGGCATGGCCGTGGCCGAGATGGGCGGCGACCAGCACGGGCGGCTGCTGCGGATAAACGACGCGCTGTGCCGGCTGCTGGGCCGCCCCGCCGCCGCCATGCGCCGCTACTCCTTCTCCGACCTGGTCCACCCCGAGGACATCGGCACGCTGCTGCGCACCTCGGCCGAGGGCGGCCGGGCCGAGCTGCGGCTGGCCCGGCGCGACAGCTCCTACGTCTGGGTCTCGCTGCGCAACTCGGTGGTGGCCGACACCGCCGACGGACCCCGCTATCTGCTCACCCACGTCGAGGACATAGAGGAGCGCAAGCGGCACGAGCTCCAGCTCGCACACCGCGCCAGCCATGACTCGCTGACCGGGCTGCCCAACAGCGCCGAGCTGCGGGCCCGTCTCAACAGCAGGCTGTGCGCGCTGCCGGGCCGCGCCGCCGGGGCCGAGGCCGGGCCGGGCGGTGACCTGTCCCGGCTGGACGCGGGCGGCTTCGGGTACGAGCAGGACGGCTTCCCCGACCTGGACGGGCTGGGCCCGCCTGGTGCCGGACCCGGGGGGATGGAGCCGTTCACCGGCCTCCACGGCGTCTCCGGCGCTGCGGCCGGGCGGCACGGCGCCGGCATGCCCGGTGTCTCGGGCGGCCTGGGCGGTCGGGACCACCATGTGCACGCGGTGCCGCCCGAGGGCGACGGGCCCGGTGAGAAGGGGCTGGCCGTCCTCTTCTGCGACCTGGACGGCTTCAAGTCCATCAACGACCGCTACGGCCACAACTGCGGCGACGCCGTCCTCATCGAGGTGGCGCGCAGGCTCTCGGCCGGGGTGCGGGACAACGACACGGTGGCCCGGCTGGGCGGCGACGAGTTCGTGGTGCTCGCCGACGGGCTCGGCCCCGCTGAGGCCCAGGACCTCGCGGTGCGGCTGCGGAACGCGATCATCCCCCCGATCAGGGTTGACGGCAGGGCAGTGCGGGTAGGCGCGAGCTTCGGAATCGGCTGGGCAGGCTGCGGAATGACGGCCGAAGAGGTCCTGCAATCCGCTGACCAGCGCATGTACATCGAGAAGCGGTCCCGGTCGAAGAGCCAGCGCCGGGCGGGTTAGCACTTTCCGTGGAGATCGGCTACGACCGCCACTAGAGATTCGCCCAAGAGAGGTAGGCTCGCCCGGATACCTGACGCAGTAGGGAGTGAGGGGATGACCGCCGAGAACAATGGCACGGGCGCCACACCGGGGGGTGGCGACGCCTCCCAGCCGGACACAGGGGCAGACGACGACCCGTTCGCCTACCTCTACCGGCAAGAGGGCGGCACCCAGCAGGCCTCTCCCGGTCAGCAGCCCGGCGTCCCCCGCCGTTCGTACAACCAGGTCCGCGCGGTCGGCGAGCGGCAGTACGGCTACGGATACCCCCAGCAACAGCAGCAGCGCGGCGGCTACGGCTACCCGCAGCAGCGATCCGGTGCCGGCGGTTACGGCTATCCGCAGCAGGCCCCGCCCCCGCCGCCCCAGCAGCCCAGCCCGCACTACGCCGCGCCCGAGACGATGGCCGGCGGGCGCGCCGCCTCGCGCCAGCAGGCCGGTGCCGGCGGCTACGGCTCCGGCTCCGGACGGCGCAGCCGCACCGGGCTGATGGTCGGAGCCATAGCCGTCGTCGCGGCCGTGGTCATCGGTATCGGCGCCGCGATCGTCTTCAACGACGGCAACCGCGCCCAGGGCAACGAGAGCGACGACGCCGGCACCTCCGAGCAGGCGGGCGGCGAGCCCGAAAAGGGTGAGAAGAACGACAACAAGAAGGACAAGCCCGCGCCCTCCGGGCTGCCCAAGGAGGACGCGGCCAGCCTCACACTCGCCGGTGGCACCCAGGCCGCCAAGGACATCCCGGGTGCCAAGGGCCGGGGCGGCACCTATGTCGCCGGTCTGAACAACCAGGGCGCCTCGGCGACGTGGGACATGAAGAACGTTCCGTCCCCCGGGCAGTACCGCCTTTACGTCCGCTTCGGGGTGCCCGGCAAGGACGCGGACGCCACGCTCACCGTCAACGGCAAGGCGGAGGGCCGTCCCCTCCAGATGAAGAACTTCTCGGGGACCAAGGAAGGCGACTGGGCCAAGGGCTGGCAGACCACCTGGTCGATCGTCCAGCTCAAGAAGGGCCAGAACTCGGTGAAGATCTCGTGCGAGTCCGGCAACCAGTGCGACGCCAATCTCGACCAGGTCTGGCTGAAGCGGAACTGACGCGGCACCCGCGCCGCCCACGGCGCGGGCTCGCCCACGTCGCGGGGAGCCGCGGCGCTGAGCCGGACGGCGCTGAGCCGGGCAGTGCTGAGGCGGCCGGTCAGGACGCGGTGCCGGACGGTCAGGGGATGTCGACCTGCTGGACCCTGACCGACGGCAGCAGCCGCGCGTAGGTCTCCTCGTCGAACTCGCCCGCCACCGGGGACCGTACGGTCGCCGCCGAGAGCGCCACCGCGCGGGCCAGCCGGTCCGGCCAGGGCAGCCCCTCCGCCAGGCCGGACAGCAGCCCGGCCACCGCCGAGTCACCCGCACCGGTGGGGTTGCCCGTCAGCCGCTCGGGTACGCCCGCGCTCCAGGTGCCGTCCTGGGTCACCATCAGCATTCCGTCGGCGCCGAGTGAGGCGGCCACCGCACGGGCGCCGCGCCGCTGGGCCGCACGGGCCGCGCGCAGCGGCTCGGAGGTGCCGGTGATGCCGGCCAGCTCGTGCGCGTTGGGCTTGACCAGTTCGGGCCGGGCCGCCAGCCCCCGGCGCAGCGGCTCGCCGCTGGTGTCCAGGAGCACCGGGGTGCGGGTGGTGCGGGCCTCCCGTACGAGTTCCGCGTAGGCGCCCACGGGTACGCCCGGCGGGAGGCTGCCGCACAGCGCCACCGCCTCGGTACCGGAGCGCAGCAGCAGGCGGTAGGCGTCGAGGAAGCTGTCCCACTCCTGGGGACCGACGTGCGGGCCCGGCTCGTTGAGCTGGGTGGTGTCGCCCGTGGACTCGTCCACCACGCCCACGGTGCGCCGGGTGCGCCCCGAGACCTCCACCAGCGCGTCGGTCACCCCTGTCCGGTCAGCCGCGAGCAGGGTCCGCAGCTCGCGCCCGGTGTCCCCGCCCGCGAAGCCGGTGACGGTCGTCTCGAAGCCGAGCGCGGCCAGCACCCGGGCCACGTTCAGGCCCTTGCCGCCGGGGCGCTCGGTCACCTCCCGCACGCGGTGCGACGCGTGCGGGGTGAGCCGGGGCACGCGGTAGGTGAGGTCGAGCGCGGCATTGAGCGTGACAGTCAGGATCATTGGCGCACACCACCCTCATCAACACACGGAACCAGCGTCACCGGCCCCCGCTCCGGGCGGCGGGCGCGCGAGTGATCATGCCATTGGATTCGCCGACGGGCGAGCCCCCAGGGGCAGTTCAGAGCGCTCCGGGGGACACCACCCACTCGCCGCGGCGCATGACTCCGGCCAGGGCGAATTCCTCGTCGAGCACCACCAGATCGGCGTATTTGCCCGGCTCCAGCGAGCCCACTTCGCCGTCCACGCCCAGCAGCCGCGCGGGGTTCGCGGACAGGGCCGCGACCACGTCGGTGACCGGCAGCCGGTCCACGGTCACCGCGCGCCGGAAGGCGTGGTCCAAGGTCAGCGTCGAGCCGGCGATGGAGCCGCCCTCGACCAGCCGCGCCACCCCGTCGCGCACCTCGACCTCCAGCCGGCCCAGCGGATAGCGGCCGTCACCCATGCCGGCGGCGCCCATGGCGTCGGTGATGAAGGCGACCCGGGCCGCGCCCGCCGCCCGGAACGCCAGCTCCAGGGCGGCCGGGTGCAGATGGGTGCCGTCGTTGATCAGCTCGACGGTGACCCGGTCGTCCTCCAGCAGCGCGGCGACCGGGCCCGGCTCCCGGTGGCCCAGCGGCGGCATAGCGTTGAACAGGTGGGTGGCCACGGTCGCGCCCGCGTCCACGGCCTCCAGCGTGCCCTCGTAGGTGCCGTCGGTGTGCCCCACGGCGGCGATGACACCGCCGTCCGCGAGCAGCCGCACCGAGTCCAGGCCGCCGGGGCGCTCCGGTGCGAGGGTCACCATCCGCGCCTGGCCGCGCGCGGCCTCCACGAGCTTGCGCACGTCGGCCGGATCGGGGTCGCGCAGCAGCGACTCCTCGTGCGCGCCGCGCCGCTCGCAGGCGATGAACGGGCCCTCGTAGTGGATGCCGGCGAGGTCGCCCTGTTCGGCCAGTTCGCTCAGCGATCCGGCCTGCCGGCACAGGTCGTCCAGGTCCCCGGTGACGGTGGAGGCGGCCATGGTGGTGGTGCCGTGCCTGCGGTGGGTGCCGATGACGGTCAGCGAGTCCTCGTGGGTGCCGGCCGAGAAGGAGGCGCCCCCGCCGCCGTGCACGTGCATGTCGACGAAGCCGGGGACGATCCAGTGGCCCGTCAGGTCGAGCGTCTCGCCGGGAGCCGCCCCCTCACCGGGGGCGTCCGCGGCGACCAGGCGGCGGCCCTCGACCGTGAGTCCGCCGTCCTCCCGCACTCCGCCGGGGAGCACCACCCGGGCCCCGGTCAGCACCGTTCGCTTGCTCATCGGCTCGCAACCTCCGCGGAGAGAAGATCCCAGGCGAGAAGTCCCGCGCCCAGGCAGCCGGCGGCGTCCCCGAGTGCCGCGGGCACGATTGCCGGGAGTGGCTGGAATGTGACCTTCTGGCGTACCGCCTCCCGGAGCGGAACGAAGAGGGTGTCGCCCGCCTCGGCGAGGCCGCCGCCGATGATCAGTGTGCGCGGGTCGAGCAGCGTGAGTCCCGTGACCAGGCCGGTGGCCAGCGCGTCGATGGCGTCGTCCCACACTTCCTGGGCACGCGGGTCGCCCGACTCGACGGCCTTGGCCGCGTCGGCGGCCGTGGCCCTGGGGTCCCCGCACGCCTCGGCCCAGGCCAGCCCGACGGCGGAGGCGGAGGCCAGCCGCTCCAGACAGCCACGCTGCCCGCAGCCGCACGGCGGCCCGTCGGGGCGTACGACGATGTGGCCGATCTCCCCGGCGCTGCCGTGCGCGCCGGGCTCGACCGTCGTGCCGATGCCGATGGCCCCCGCGATGCCGGTGCCCAGCGGGACGAACAGATAGCGGTCCACGCCCGCGCCCGCGCCGAGGCGCCCCTCGGCCAGGCCGCCGGTGCGCACGTCGTGGCCCAGGGCGACCGGCAGCGGCGGCAGTTCCGTGGGCCGCCCCTGCCCGAGCCGTTCGCTCAGCAGCGTGCGCATGGGGACGTCGCGCCAGCCGAGGTTGGCGGAGAAGACGGCGATGCCCCGCTCCTCGTCGATGACGCCGGGCACGGCGACCCCCGCCGCCGCCGGCTCGGTGCCCCACTGCTCCAGGCCGGTGGCCCGCAGTTCGGCGGCGAAGTCGAGGATTCCCTCGACCACGGCCTCGGGCCCGCGTTCGCGCTCGGTGGTGCGGCGCACCTCGTGCAGCAGCTCGTTGTCGGCGCCGACGAGCGCGGCTTTCATGCCGGTGCCGCCGACATCGAGGGCGATGACGTACTGCGGGGCCTTGCCGCTCGCGGGCTCAACACGGGTATCCACGCCGCACAGTCTCCCGCGATTGCATCGGAAAGGTCTAGTCCACTCCAGGGATCTTCTTTCCGGATACGCCCTTCGGCCGTGCCCGGAGCGCCGACCGGCAAGCGGGGAAAGGGATTTTGTCCGTATCCGGGCTGGAACTCGCCGAGAATCCGGACCGGAACTCGCCAAGCAGAACTGAACGGAAACCAACCGGATTCCGTACCGGTATCCAACCCGGTGTAGACCCCGTGGCACACGCGGAGGGAGACTCGCGGCTCGGACACGGGCAGGAGAGGCCGTGCCAGGGGGGAGGCACTCAGCACGTTCTGAGGGGTAGTGGAGAACATGGAAAGACGGCGTTTCCTTGGTATGACTGCTTCCGGAGTGGCCGGGGCAGCCGGTCTGACCTCGCTGTCAGGGTGCGGAACCGGGTCCGGTTCCGGAGATGTCACGCTCAAGCTCGTGGCCGCCGACTACGGCGACCCGGGCGGCAACAACAGCTCCGAGACCTACTGGAAGTCGCTCGCCGACGCCTTCACCAAGGAGAACCCCGACATCAAGGTCGATGTCACCGTCTACAGCTGGAACGTGATCGGCAAGAAGCTCAACGAGATGGTCAAATCCGGCAACGTACCGGACATAGCCCAGCTCGACTCGTACGCCAACTGGGCTGCCGAGGGAAGGCTCTACAAGGTCAGCGAGCTGCTCCCCATCCCCGCGCAGGCCGAGTTCCTCGTCGCCCTCGCCGAGGCGGGCGAGGTGCACCGCGTCCAGTACGGACTGCCCTTCGTGGCCAGCACCCGGCTGCTCTTCTACAACAAGAACCTCTTCTCCCAGGCCGGACTCGACCCCGACTCGGCCCCCGAGAGCTGGGACGACATCAAGTCCGCCGCGAAGGCGCTGAAGAAGGCGGGCGTGAAGATCCCCTACGGGCTGCCGCTGGGCTCCGAGGAGGCCCAGGCCGAGACCTTCATGTGGATGATCAGCAACGGCGGCTCCTACGTCGACAGCGTCGGCAACTACACCATCAACTCCCCGGAGAACGTCGAGGCGTTCACCTGGCTGCGCGACAACCTCGTCGACCCCGGCCTCACCAACTCCCAGCCCGAGCGGACCAACCGGCAGGAGCTCTTCGACGCCTTCGGCCGCGGTGAGGTCGGCATGCTCAACGGCCACCCCACGCTGATGCCCCAGGCCGACCGGCACAGCGTGCAGTACGGCACCGGCAAGCTCCCCGGCAAGGACGGCCCCGCCGAAGGCAACCTCGGCGTCGCCGACTGGACGATGGCCTTCAAGGAGAACGGCCACCGCGACGAGTGCGGGAAGCTCCTCGCCTTCATCTACCGGGAGAAGAACCACTACGCCTTCGCCGACCGCTACGACCTGATGCCGGTCACCACCGCCACGACCAAGCACATGCGCCGCGACCGCAAGCACAAGGAGCTGTGGCGCTTCCTGGACCAGCTCAGCGGCGCCGAGTTCTACCCCGTCGGCAAGGTCTCCTGGGCCACGATCAACACCGAGCTGAAGACCACCGTCGGACAGGCCGCGGCCAAGGGCGGCGACCCGAAGGCGGTGCTCAGCGCGCTCCAGCGCGATGCCGAGGCCGCCGACAAGAAGGCCGAGTCCTGAGCCCCTCGGCGCGGAGCCTCGCGCCCGGCCGGAGCCCTGCGTCCGCTCGAAGCCCTGAGCGCTCTGTCGGACCGCGCCGGTAGCGTGGAGGGATGAGCGACACGGACGGCGGCAGCGGGGGCGAGGAGCGTGTGGCACCCCCTGAACGGGGTGCGGGCCTGACGGACCAGGACCGCGCCGTGCTCGCCTTCGCCGCCCGCGGCTGGCCCTCGCCCGGCGCCAAGGAACGGGCCATACGCGAGCGGCTCGGCATGTCCCCGGTGCGTTATTACCAGTTGTTGAACTGGCTGCTGGACGACCAGGCGGCGCTCGCGTACGACCCCGTCACCGTCAACCGGCTGCGGCGCGCCCGGCAGCACAGCCGCGACCGCACCCGTTAGCGGGGCGGCCCCGGCTCGCTAAGGTGCGCGGCATGCCGCTGCCTGAAACTGTCACCGAGGCGGGGCGCGCCGGGCTGGCCGCCCTCCTCGCCGACCCCGCCCGCGCCGTGCTCGCCTTCGACTTCGACGGGACGCTCGCGCCCATCGTCCCCGACCCGCGCGACGCCCGCGCCCACCCCGGCGCGCTGCCCGCGCTCGCCCGGCTCGCGCCAAGGCTGCGGGCCATCGCCGTCGTCACCGGCCGCCCGGCCGCCGACGCCGTACGCTACGGCGGCTTCGAAGGCGTGAGCGGACTGGAGGGACTCACCGTGCTGGGAGCGTACGGCGCCGAGCGCTGGGACGCGGCGGACGGCGCCGTACGCGCGCCCGAGCCGCCGCCCGGGGTCGCCGCCGCACGGGCCGAACTCCCCGCGCTGCTGGAGCGGCTGGGCGCGCCCGAGGGCACCTGGACGGAGGACAAGGGCCGCGCTGTCGCCGTCCACACGCGGCGCACGGCATCCCCCGAGGCGGCGTTCGCGCTGCTGCGCGAGCCGCTGTACGCGCTCGCGGAGCGGCACGGGCTCGTGGTCGAGCCCGGCCGCCTCGTGCTGGAGCTTCGGCCGCCCGGCGCCGACAAGGGCGCCGCGCTCAGGAGCTTCGTCCTGGAGCGGGAGGCCGGGGCTGTGGCCTACGCCGGTGATGACCTCGGGGATGTCGCCGCGTACGACGCGGTGGACGTGCTGCGGGGAGAGGGAGTGCCGGGCCTGCTGCTCTACTCCGCACCGGACGGCGCCGCCGAGCGGGTGCCGGAGCTGACGTCCCGGGCGGATGTGTCGTTGCCGGGTCCGGCGGGGCTGGTGGCCTTCCTGGAGGGACTGGCCGAGCGGCTGTAGCCCGGGCCGGCTCGGGGCTGTCCGCCAGGTTGTCCCTCCGCCGGAGAGGCGGGGATCAGCCGGCCGGGCGGAGCTCCGTCAGCTGGTCCAGGAGCCAGCGGGTGGGCGGGTGGGCGGTGGCCGTGGCGGACAGGCGCTTGGTGCGCTCCTGGCGGTCGGCGGGGTCCATCGTGAGGGCCGTCCGCAGCGCCGCGGCGGTGGACGTGATGTCGAAGGGGTTCACACAGAGCGCGTCCTCGCCCATCTCCTCGTACGCCCCGGCCTCCCGCGAGAGCACCAGGGCGCAGCCCTCCTCGGACACGACGGGGATCTCCTTGGCCACCAGGTTCATCCCGTCCCTGATGGGGTTGACCAGCGCCACGTCGGCCAGCCGGTAGGCGGCCAGGGAGCGCGCGAAGTCGTCCTTGACGTGGAGGACGACCGGCGTCCAGCCGGGGGTGCCGAACTCGGCGTTGACGCCGTCGGCGACCCGGGAGACCTCGGCCGTGTAGTCGCGGTAGACCGCCAGGTCCTGCCGCGAGGGGTAGGCGAAGGCCAGGTGCACCACGTGCTCGCGCCACTCGGGGTGGTCCAGGAGCAGGCGGCGGTACGCGTACAGGCCGCGCACGATGTTCTTGGACAGCTCGGTGCGGTCCACACGGACGACGGTGCGGCGCGGGCTCCCGTCCGGCGCCGTGCCGATCTGCTCGCGCAGCTGCGCCATCCGCGCGGTGACGTCCTCGCGGTAGGCACGCTCGCGCAGGAAGTCCGCGTCCGCGCCCAGTGGGTGGACGCCGATCCGCGTGGTGCGGCCCTCGTAAGTGATCCCGTCGTCGGTGACCGTGGCGCCCAGCACCCGCTCGCAGCACTCGGTGAACAGCCGCGCCCAGCGCCGGGTGAGGAAGGCCGCGCGGTCGGCGCCGAGCATGCCGCGCAGCACCCGCGCGGCCACCTCGTCGGGCAGCAGCCGGTAGTAGTCGGCCGGTGCCCAGGGGGTGTGCGAGAAGTGGCCGATCCGCAGGTCGGGGCGCCGCTCGCGCAGCAGCCCGGGGACGAGCGTGAGGTGGTAGTCCTGCACCAGGACGGTCGCGCCCTGGGCGGCCTCTTCGGCGAGCGCGTCGGCGAAGGCCGCGTTGTACTCCTCGTACGCCGTCCACTGCCGGGCGAAGTCCTCGTCGAAGGCGGGCTCCAACGGGGTCTGGTACAGCATGTGGTGGGTGAACCACAGCACGGAGTTGGCGACGCCCTGGTACGCGGCCTCGAAGGTGGCGGCGGGGATGTCGAGCATCCGTACGGTCTGACCGCCGGTGTCCGAGGGGTCGAGCCGGCCCGCGAAGCGGCGTACCGCCTCGCGGTCACCGTCGCCGAGGGCCGCGCACACCCATACGGCGTCGGTCTCGGGCCCGATGGCGGAGAGGCCGGAGACGAGACCGCCGCCGCCCCGCTTGGCGGTGAGCGTGCCGTCCTCGTCCGCCGAGAAGGAGACGGGACCGCGGTTGGACGCGACGAGTACCTGCGACGTTGTGTCAGCGACCATGCGCGGAGCTTAGCCGCCGCCGGAACCGCTCAAACGTGCGTGAGGCCGAACGAGCCTCCGGCCGTCCGGGAAGAGCCTCCGGCCGCCGGCGCGGCCGGAGCCGGCCTCATCAGGCCGCCCAGCCCGGCCGGTACTCGGGCACCGTGCGCATCGGGGGCCGCTCCTCGGTACGCAGGAGGTGGTCGCGCGGTACGAAGGTGCCGGCCTGGTCGCGCTCGAACTGGGTCAGGGGGAGGCCGCCGGGCCCGGGCTCCGGCCAGCACAGCCGCCGCTGCGCCGTCGCGTAGATCGCCGTCGCCATCCGGCCCAGCGCCGGCCCGTCCTGGTGCCGGTGGCGGCGTACGCCGACGTCGACCTGCGCCAGCGCGTCCAGCCCCACCAGGTCCAGCGCGTCGATGAGCAGCGCCAGCTCCACCCCGTAGCCGACGGGGAACGGCAGCCGCTCCAGCAGGCCGCGGCGGACCGCGTACTCGCCGCCCAGCGGCTGGACCATGCCCGCCAGCAGCGGCCAGTGCAGGTTCAGCAGCGGCCGGGCCACCAGCTCGGTCACCCGGCCGCCGCCCGCGGGGCTGTCGCGCAGCGGACGGTCGTACATGGCCTTGACGAACTGGAGCTGCGGATCGGTCAGCAGCGGGCCGACGATGCCGGAGACGAAGTCGGCCGAGAACTCGCTCAGGTCGGCGTCCACGAAGCAGACGATGTCGCCGTGGGTGGCCAGCAGCGAGCGCCACAGCACCTCGCCCTTGCCGGGCAGCGCGGGCAGCCGGGGGAGCACCTCGTCGCGGTGGACGACCTTGGCGCCGGCCGCCCCCGCGACCTCGGCCGTGCGGTCCGTCGAGCCGGAGTCCATGACGACCAGCTCGTCCACCAGCGGAACCGCGCTGGAGGCCAGCTCGCGGCGGATGACCGAGACGATCTCGCCCACGGTGGCCTCCTCGTCCAGTGCGGGCAATACCACGCTGACGGTCGTGCCCTTGCGGCGCTTGGCCGCCAGCAGCAGGTCAAGCGGCCGGTCGGCCGCGCTCCAGGACCGGCTGCGCAGCCATTGCCCCACTTCATCGAGCACGTGCGCGCCCTCCTGTGATCCATCTCGCGGTGCGGACGTCTGTCTCGAGCCGTACCGCCGTCGGTTACAGTCTTGAACAACGTGCACGACCCCCGCATGCCGGGGTCCGCGCGACAAACGCCCGGGTGGCCTGTGCCGGCCGGTGCCATAGAGCAGCTCATCCAGAGGGGCAGAGGGAACGGCCCGTTGAAGCCCCGGCAACCATCCCGCGGTCCGCGCGTGCGCGGACACTCACAGGCGAGACCGCCTACGTGGGGAAGGTGCCAATTCCGGCCCGTGACGAAATCCGCCACGGGGAAGATGAGGAGAAAGGGCCTCGCCTCCATGGCTGTGCAGACAGTTTCAAGCACCACTTCCGGCGCCTCCGCCACTCCCGCCTCCGGCGACTCCGGTGTTTCCGGCGCCTCCGCCGACGGACCCTCGCTCGGCGCCGCCGTCGCCCTCTCCTGTCGGGAGTGCGGCACCCGCACTCCGCTCGGCCCGAGCTTCGTGTGCCTGGAGTGTTTCGGCCCCCTCGAGGTGGCCTACGAGCTGCCCACCGGCGACCCCGAGGCCCTGCGCGCGCGCATCGAGGCCGGGCCCGCCTCGATGTGGCGCTACGCCCCGCTGCTGCCGGTGCCCGCCGACGTCGCCGAGAAGCCGAACCTGAACCCCGGCTTCACCCAGCTGGTGAAGGCCGACCGGCTCGCCGCCGAGCTGGGCGTCACCGGCGGCCTGTACGTCAAGGACGACTCCGGCAACCCCACGCACTCCTTCAAGGACCGCCCGGTCGCCATCGCCCTGGAGGCGGCCCGCGCGTTCGGCTTCACCACCTTGTCCTGCTCCTCCACGGGCAACCTCGCGGGCGCTGTCGGCGCCGCGGCCTCGCGCGCCGGGCTGCGCTCGTGCGTGTTCATCCCCGACGGGCTGGAGCAGAGCAAGGTCGTGATGGCCGCCATCTACGGCGGTGACCTCGTCGCCATCGACGGCACCTACGACGATGTGAACCGCTTCTGCTCCGAGCTGATCGGCGACCCGCTCGGCGAGGGCTGGGGCTTCACCAACGTCAACCTGCGCCCCTTCTACGCCGAGGGCTCCAAGTCCCTCGCGTACGAGATCTGCGAGCAGCTCGGCTGGAAGCTGCCCGACCAGCTCGTCATCCCCGTCGCCTCCGGCTGCCAGCTGGTGAAGATCGACAAGGGGCTGCGGGAGCTGATCGAGCTGGGGCTCGTCGAGGACAAGCCGGTTCGGATCTTCGCCGCACAGGCGGAGGGGTGCTCGCCGGTGTCCCGCGCCTTCAAGGACGGGACGAACGCGGTTCGGCCCGTGCGGCGGCCCGACACGATCGCGAAGTCCCTCGCCATCGGTGACCCGGCCGACGGGCCGTACGTCATCGACATCTGCCGCCGGAGCGGCGGGGCTGTCGAGGACGTGAACGACTCGCAGATCGTCGATGCGATGAAGTTGCTGGCGCGGACGGAGGGGGTCTTCGCGGAGACCGCGGGGGGCGTCACGCTGGGCGTGACGCGCAAGCTTCTTGAGAGTGGGGCGCTTGATCCCTCGCTCAGCACTGTGGTGCTGAACACTGGGGATGGCTTGAAGACGCTTGATGCCGTTGCGCCTACGGCTGGGCCCTCCGCTGTTATCGCGCCGTCTCTTGACGCGTTCCGTGACGCCGGACTGGCCTGAACCTGTTTCTGGGGCTTCGCCCCTTTCCCCCTTGTCCTCGCCGGACGGCCGTTGGGGAGGCTCTGCCCCCCAACGGCCCCCCGCTAGAGGGGCTCCGCCCCCTAGGACCCCCCGGGCAACAAGCCTGTCCGGCTCTTGAGGATGAGCTCGCTGGCGCGATTGCCTGAACTGGGGGTATGTGGGGCGCCCTCTCTGCCAGAAGCGGGAAGGGCAGGGGCTAGGTCCTCTCTACCTTAAGGAAGATCAACATGAGCGTGAATGTCCGAATCCCGACCATCCTGCGGACCTACACCGGCGGCCAGGCGGAAGTCTCTGCCGAAGGCGGAACCCTCTCTGAGGTGCTGGCGGATCTGGAGAAGAACCACACCGGGATCAGTGCCCGGGTACTGGACGACGCGGGCAAGCTGCGCCGGTTCGTGAATGTCTACGTCAATGACGACGACGTCCGCTTTGAGCAGGGGCTGGAGACTCCGACTCCCGACGGCGCGGGCGTTTCGATCATTCCCGCGGTGGCGGGTGGTTGATCTTCCGGCCTGGCCGCACACAAACGGAATCGCCCCTCTCGGATAGTCATCCGGAAGGGGCGATTCCGTGTTTCGGGAGGCGGTAGAGTTGCGGAAGTCCCTCCTTCGGCCCTCAGTGGTCTTTGCCGAACGCATATGAGAACGCGGCAAGTTGTTGCCGAAAACGGCGTGTCAATTGTCGTGTTGACCCTCTATGCCCGGCCCGACTTGCCCTGCTCTACCCGCAGTTGAGCGGTTATTTCCGATCGGACGTGCCCAGAATTCTCGTCCGATTGACCTGTTGCACAGGGCGTCCGTGCAGATACATTCAGCGGCGGTCGACGCGTTCCGGCGCACACCCTCGGTTACTGGGGGTGAGGTCTGACCCGGGTTCGCGAAGTGCGGATCCGCGCAAGGGCCAGTAATAGGGGAGTTAGGAATGGCTCAGGGCACCGTCAAGTGGTTCAACGCGGAGAAGGGGTACGGCTTCATCGCGGTCGACGGTGGTGCGGACGTGTTCGTCCACTACAGCGCGATCCAGATGGACGGTTACCGCACCCTGGATGAAGGGCAGCGGGTCGAGTTCGAGATCTCGCAGGGTCAGAAGGGGCCGCAGGCGGACATGGTCCGCGTGACCGGCTGAGCGCCGGACTGCGCAGAACTTAGGGAAGGGGTCGCACCTCAAGGGTGCGGCCCCTTTCTGTGTGCCTCGGACTGGCGTTTCGTTATCAAGTGGACTGTTTTGAGCGGGTATTGACGTGTTCATGCTCCACGTGTGATGTTGGCGGCTGCTCGTCACCCCGCGTACCACGGGGCACGGAAGGCAAACCGCGTCACAAGAGCGGGGTGGTGAGCGAACGGGGGCGGTGCTCGACCATGCCGTCTTCCGTCGGAACCACGGCTGGAGGAGCGTTATGACTTCCATGAACCGCCGGACCGCGCGCGTGCTGGGTGCGGGGCTGGGACTGTCGGCACTGCTGGTGGCGGGGGTGCCGGGGGTGGCCTCGGCCGCCTCGCCCGCGTCGTCGGCGCAGGGTGCGCAGGGCTCGCAGGTGTCCGCGAAGGATGTGTCTGCGAAGAAAGAGTGCGGGTTCCAAGGTGGGGACACCTGGATCAACTGCAACAACCACAACTACCGGATCCGCGTGACGTACTACAACAACACCTCCCCCGGGAACCCGGGCGGGGAGAAGCTGCTGTGCGTCAAGCCGGGCGAGACCAACCTCTACTCGGCACTGCCGATGGTCGGAGTCTTCACCAGCGCCATGAAGCTGAACGACGACAAGTGCTCGCCCGCGGTCTGATCCCTGCGTGGCACGTGCGCGGCCCCGTCCCCGGACACGGGGGGCGGGGCCGCGCCGCATGCGCCCCTGCTGGGACTCCTCCGGAGCCGCTTGCGCCCGCCCTCCCCCAGCTACCGCTGGGAGGTGCCCCCACCGCCCACCACCCCTCATCGAGACTCCTCCGGAGCCGCTTGCACTCTTGGGGGGCGAGTGCTAATTATTGGCTTAGCACTCTCCGAGTGAGAGTGACAAAAGAAGGACCGGGTCGGTGAGGTCCGCAGGCCGGGTGGGGAAGTGAACCGCCGGGTCGTGGGCCGTCCGTCGCGGGCGCCAGCGCGGTCCGGAGAAATCCAACCCTCCCCTTGCTGCTCGGCATGGGGGAATCCAGGGAGGACCCCTTCACATGGCCAAGATCATCGCCTTTGACGAGGAGGCGCGGCGCGGTCTTGAGCGTGGCATGAACCAGCTTGCCGACGCCGTCAAGGTCACGCTCGGCCCCAAGGGCCGCAACGTCGTTCTGGAGAAGAAGTGGGGCGCACCCACGATCACCAACGACGGTGTCTCCATCGCCAAGGAGATCGAGCTTGAGGACTCCTACGAAAAGATCGGCGCAGAGCTGGTCAAGGAGGTCGCCAAGAAGACGGACGACGTAGCCGGTGACGGCACGACGACCGCGACCGTCCTGGCTCAGGCGCTGGTCAAGGAGGGCCTGCGCAACGTTGCCGCCGGCGCCAACCCGATGGCCCTCAAGCGCGGTATCGAGAAGGCCACCGAGGCCGTCTCCGGTGCCCTGCTGGAGCAGGCCAAGGACGTGGAGACCAAGGAGCAGATCGCTTCGACCGCCTCCATCTCCGCCGCTGACTCCCAGATCGGCGAGCTGATCGCCGAGGCCATGGACAAGGTCGGCAAGGAAGGCGTCATCACCGTCGAGGAGTCGCAGACCTTCGGGCTGGAGCTTGAGCTCACCGAGGGCATGCGCTTCGACAAGGGCTACATCTCCGCCTACTTCGCCACCGACATGGAGCGGATGGAGGCGGAGCTGGAGGACCCGTACATCCTCATCGTCAACTCCAAGATCAGCAACGTGAAGGACCTCCTTCCGCTGCTGGAGAAGGTCATGCAGTCGGGCAAGCCGCTGCTGATCATCGCGGAGGACGTCGAGGGCGAGGCCCTCTCCACGCTGGTCGTCAACAAGATCCGTGGCACCTTCAAGTCCGTCGCCGTCAAGGCTCCGGGCTTCGGTGACCGCCGCAAGGCGATGCTGAACGACATCGCCATCCTCACCGGCGGTCAGGTCATCGCCGAGGAGGTCGGCCTCAAGCTGGAGAACGCCGGTCTCGACCTGCTGGGCCGTGCCCGCAAGGTCCAGATCACCAAGGACGAGACCACCATCGTCGACGGTGCCGGTGACAGCGAGCAGGTCGCGGGCCGGGTCAACCAGATCCGCGCCGAGATCGAGAACAGCGACTCGGACTACGACCGCGAGAAGCTCCAGGAGCGCCTGGCGAAGCTGGCCGGCGGCGTGGCCGTCATCAAGGCCGGTGCCGCCACCGAGGTCGAGCTCAAGGAGCGCAAGCACCGCATCGAGGACGCCGTTCGCAACGCGAAGGCGGCCGTCGAGGAGGGCATCGTCGCCGGCGGTGGCGTCGCCCTGCTCCAGGCTTCCTCGGTCTTCGAGAAGCTTGAGCTGGAGGGCGACGAGGCCACCGGTGCCGCCGCCGTCAAGCTGGCCCTGGAGGCCCCGCTCAAGCAGATCGCGGTCAACGCCGGCCTTGAGGGCGGCGTCATCGTGGAGAAGGTGCGCAACCTGACCGCGGGCCACGGCCTGAACGCGGCCTCGGGCGAGTACGTCGACATGATCGCCGAGGGCATCCTCGACCCGGCCAAGGTGACGCGCTCCGCGCTTCAGAACGCCGCCTCCATCGCGGCGCTCTTCCTCACCACCGAGGCCGTCATCGCCGACAAGCCGGAGAAGGCCGGTGCCGGCGCCGACGCGGCTGCCGCCGGTGGCATGGGCGGCATGGACTTCTGAGTCCGCGCGCATCGGCCACCGGGCTCCGTCCGGCGGCCATGGCTCAGCCTCGTCCCACCTGAGGGCGGGCACCCTGCTTCCAGGGGTGCCCGCCCTCGGGCGTTTCCGGGTCCGGGTGAGGCCGTCCGGGGGAGGGCTCTGAAGCCCCTGAAATCCGCTGACAGGGCGCGCATGCATGGTGGCGGCGGGTTCATCTGGAGTCCGGCGCGAAGCCCCCTCCTGTGACGCCACCCATAGGAGCCACGTCACTCACGAAGCCGCTTCGTATGTCCGTTTTGCCCCTCGTGGTGCGGGGGGAGTGCCGTATGGGCTCAGCTGTCAAATCAGACGAAAAAGGATAGTACGTCACATATTTGTGCATCCGATCCGGGATCTCCCAAGGTGGGTCTCAGTCGCACACGGCGTCGGGAAACGCACCCCGGTCCGCCACCGCCTCCCCCGGCACCGCGACTGCAACGTCCCCTCCGAAAGGCTTTCCGTTCATATGCGCACCAGCACCATTGGCACCACTCGCAACGCCAAGCTCGCCCGCTTCTCCACCGCAGGCCTCACCGTCCTCGGTACGGCCGCACTCGCCACCACCGCGTTCTCCGGCGCCGCGCACGCCCAGGCTCCCGCCGGGCCGGCCGAGAAGCCCGTCAGCGCCCACTCCGCCAGCTCCGCACAGCACGTCGGTGCCCAGGCCGCGGCGCTGAAGAAGGCCGCCAAGGCTGACGCGCACACCAGCAAGGCCAAGGGGTCCTCGGACAACCTGGACGGCTGGATCCGCGAGGCGCGCTCCATCATGCAGAAGCACGGCATTCCCGGCTCCTACGACGGGATCAAGCGCAACATCATCCGTGAGTCGGCCGGCGACCCGAACGCCATGAACGGCTGGGACGTCAACGCCAAGAAGGGCACCCCGTCCAAGGGTCTGCTCCAGGTGATCCAGCCGACCTTCGACCAGTACCACGTCAAGGGCACCGCCGATAAGCTGACCGACCCGGTCGCCAACATCGTCGCCGCCTGCAACTACGCGGCCGACCGCTACGGCTCCATGGACAAGGTCGACTCCGCCTACTGAGCCGTCCCGCGCCCGGCTCACGCCTCCCGGGCCGGTTCCGTCCCGGCCCGCCCCTGATAATCCGCAGCCCTGTCGCCGCCCCCACCGCGGCCCGACGGGGCTGCACCTGTTTGTGGTGGGCGGGGAGAGGTACAGAAGGGCTCCGGGTGGACGCGAAGAGGCTCCGGAAAGACCCGAAGGGGTTCCGAAGAGACCCGAAAGGGGTTCCGGGAGGGGGCGATGACGACTGAACGTGCCCGAGGGTTGTCCGTCCGAAGTGGGACTTTCGGGCTGGAGAATCCAGGACTTCCCGCCGATGGCCTGGATGTCCGCTTCTCCTTTACTTGTGGGTGTACGTGGCCACTCCTCACGAGAACAGGACGCACGCCCATGAATCCCACCTTCCGTCTCCGTGCCGCCGTCGCCGGTGTCGTGACCGCAGGACTGCTGAGCGCGGGCGCCGCGACCGCCGTCGCCGCGCCCTCGGCCGGGCACTCCCCGAAGCCGGCGCCGCAGTCCGCACAGCAGCCGGTGGCCAAGACGAACACCGTCACCGCCGACCACACCAAGGTGAAGCCCTGGGAGCAGTTCCGGCTGCACGGCAAGGTCACCGGGATCAAGTCCGGGACGACCGTCTACCTCCAGCAGAAGCAGGGCACCAAGTGGCAGACCCTGCCGGGCACTTCCGTGGTCAACCGCTCCGGCGACTACTCGATCCGCGTCAAGCTCGGGATGAAGGGCAAGCAGCAGGTGCGCACTCTCGTATCCGGCACCCCGTCCAACGCGGTCACGGTGACTGTGGGCTGACGGCGGCCCGTTGACGGGAGGGACGGCCCTGAACCGGCCCCGATTCGGCCCCGAATCGGCCCCGAAACGGCCCTGAAGGGGACGGCCCCTCCCGTTCGTGCGCCCGTGCCCGGCGCCCTGTCCGGCCTCTGCCCCACGTCTGCGTCCACACCCTGCCCCGGGGTTCCGCCAGCCTCCACGCGACGTCTCCATGACGCCCCCGGCAACGGTGTATCTAGCGCCACCCCGAGAAGCGCCTCAGACGGCTGGGGCCCGCCCCGCGCTTCCACGAGATTAGAAACATGACGATGACGCATGGGTACCCGGCTCCGACCGTCTCCGCGACCGCCCGCTCCACGGGGCGCTTCGCCCGCGAGATGGGGTACCTCCTCTCCGGGCTGCCGCTGGGTATCGCCGGGTTCGTGGTGATGGTGGTGGGCTTCGCCGTGGGAGTCTCCACCCTCGTGATCATGGTGGGCCTGCCCGTGCTCATCGGGACGCTCTCCGTCGCCCGCTACCTCGCCAGGGTCGAGTCCCAGCAGATCGAGAGGGTCACCGGTCGCCTGCTGCCGCCGCTGCGCGAGCGCGAGGCCCGTGGCGGCTGGGCCGCGCTGCTCGACGCGCAGTCCTGGCGCGACCTCCTCCACGCCGTGGTGGCCTTCCCCGTCCGGATCGTCACCTTCTGCATCGCGCTGAGCTGGACCGTCGGCGGCGTCGGCGGGCTGTTCTACGGCCTGTGGTCCTGGTTCCTGCCGCGCGACGCCGGCAACGACGGAGTGCTGGACCTGGCCCTGGGAATTTCCGGGCGGGGCCCCGACATCGCCTTCAACACCATCGCCGGCCTCATCCTGCTGGCGACCCTGATCCCCGTCGTACGCGGCCTCACCGCGATGCAGACCGGGCTGGGCCGGGTCCTGCTGAGGGACGGGCGGCTGTGAGCCACGCAGCGTGAAGCGCGCCGACGCGAGGGCGGGGCGGGGGAGACTCCGCCCCGCCCTCGCGTCGGCATGGGTCGGCATGGGTCGCCATGGGGCGGGTCGAGGCGAGTCGGTGCAGGTCAGCGCCGGGGCGAGGTCGTTCGAGCGGCGGGTGGGCGCCGGTGCTGCCATGCTGGGCTGACGCCTCCCGGGCGGCCCGTACGCCCGTCGCGTACGCCGCTCACGTCACTCACGTCTCTCAACGTCTCGCACACGACTCGTATGCACGCCGGAGGAGACCCATGCTGACCACCGATTTCGTTCCTGGCACCCCGGACTGGCTCGATCTGGGAGCGCCGGACGTCGATGCCGCCGTCACCTTCTACTCCAACGTCTTCGGCTGGACCTTCCAGTCCGCGGGCCCGGAAGCCGGTGGATACGGCTTCTTCCTGCTCGACGGCAAGACCGTGGCCGCAGTGGGTCCGCTCATGGCCGAAGGCGCCAGCCCCTCCTGGACGGCGTACTTCCACACCAACGACGCCGACGCCACCCGCGCGGACGTCGAGCGGGCGGGCGGTGCCGTGCGGCTGGCCCCCATGGACGTGTTCACCGCCGGGCGGATGGCTCAGTTCACGGACCCGGCCGGTGCGGACTTCGCCGTATGGCAGCCGGGCGACGTGACCGGTCTGGAGACCGTCATGGAGTCGGACGCGCTGTGCTGGACGGAGCTTTACACCACCGACGCGGCGGCGGCGAAGGAGTTCTACCGCTCGGTCTTCTCCTGGCAGTACGAGGACATGCCGATGGACGCGGGCATCTCCTACACCGTCGTCTCCTCGCCGGGCGGCGGCGCCGAGGGCGACAGCGGGCAGGGCGGCATCATGCAGCTCCCCCAGGAGAACCTGGACGCGGGGTCGGGCTCGGAGTGGCACCCCTACTTCGGGGTCACCGACTGCGACGCCACCTTCGAGGAGGCCACCCGGGGAGGGGCACGGTCGCTGATGCCCCCGACCGACGTCCCTGGCGTGGGCCGGCTCGCCATGCTGCTCGACCCTGCGGGGGCTCCCTTCGCCCTCATCAAGGGCGACCCCGAGATGACCTGAGCCCGCCCCCGGGCCTGCGGACGCTGCCACCGCCGCCCCACCCCCACGGCGGTGCCCGGCATCCCTTCCCCGCCGCAACGGTGGCTTGGCCGGCCGGCAACGGCATGCCACCGCCGGTCCGGCGGTGGCATGCCGTTTTGCCGGGGTGGCAACAAAGCTTGGGGGAGAGCGGTGGGCGGGCGCAGCATTCCGCACAGGAATCGATGGGGAGGCCCGCCATGGCAGAGACGGCACAGGAAGACGCGTCCGAGCGCGAGTTCTGGGACGAGCGCTACCGCGAGCGCGAACAGATCTGGAGCGGCGAGCCCAACACGCAGCTCGTGAAGGAGGTGGCGGACCTCGCCACCGGCACCGCGCTCGACCTGGGGTGCGGCGAGGGCGGCGACGCCATCTGGCTCGCCGGCCGAGGCTGGCAGGTGAAGGCCGTCGACATCTCCGACGTGGCCCTCACGCGCGCGGCGCGGCATGCCGCCGACGCGGGCGTGCGTGAGCGGATCGTATGGGAGCGGCACGACCTGGGTGCCTCGTTCCCGCAGGGCACCTACGACCTGGTGTCTGCCCAATTCCTGTACTCGCCGGGTGACATGCCGCGTGAGCGGATCCTGCGGGACGCGGCGGCGGCCGTCGCGCCGGGCGGGGTGCTGCTGATCGTCGGCCACGCGGGCCGGCCCTCCTGGGAAGAGGGTGCGGACCACCCTGACGTGCACTTCCCGACGCCCGAGGAGGTGCTGGCGGGGCTGCGGCTGGCGGACGGCGAGTGGGAGGTGTTGCGCGCCGACGAGCACGAGCGCTTCCAGGACGACCCTGACGGCAGGCCGATGACGCGCACGGACAACGCGGTGCTGGTCCGCCGGAGCGGGGCGGCGGCGAGCTGAGACCGATGCCCCGGGACCCGTCCCTCGGTATTGGATAGCTCAGTACATAACTGTTAGGGTGACGCGCATGGCCAGGCCGCGCATGTTCGACGAGGAGCGGGCTCTGGACGCGGCGATGCGCGCCTTCTGGGTGAACGGCTATGAGGCCACCTCCACCCAGGATCTGTGCGAGGCGACCGGTCTGGGGCGCAGCAGCATCTACAACACTTTCACCAGCAAACACGACCTGTTCCAGCGGGCGTTGGCGCGCTACGTCGACACCATGACCGGCATTCAGCTCGACATTCTGGGAGAGGTGGAACGGCCGCCGCTGGAGCGGATCGAGGAGCTGTTCGCGAAGGTGATCGACCAGGAGTACGAGTACTGCCGGGACGGCCGGGGCATCGGCTGTCTCACCGTCAACACCACGGTGGAGCTGGCCGCCAGGGACCCGGAGGTCGAACGGGTGCTGGCGCGGGACCTGGAGGTGCGGCTCGTGGCGCTGCGGGCGGTCATCGAGGAGGGCCGGCGCACCGGTGACATCACGGGCGACCGCGACCCGGACGCGCTGGCGCGCTTCGTGAACGCCGTCATCGGCGGCATGCGGGTCTCGGGCCAGGGCGGCGCCGGGCGCGCCGCGTTGGAGGCCATCGCCGCCACGGCCCTCGACGCGCTGCGGAGCCGCTGACCAGCACCAAGCGCCAAGCACCAGCATCAGCACCGCACCACTGCCGCTATGAGTACCGGTGCCGGTGCCGGTGCCGGTGCCGGTGCCGACGTCGGCGCCAATGCCGGCACCAGTGCCAGCGTCGGCTGGTCACCGCCTGGGGGATGCCGCACGGGCTCCGGGTCCGTGCGGCTCTCTTACGGCCAAATTTTGTACTGATCTTTCCAATATCGCTGTCCCGTCATTCCGATGCGAGGAGTCACCTCATGCCGCTCACCGTCTACCTCATGGCCGCGGGGATCTTCTCCATGGTCACGAGCGAGTTCCTGGTCGCGGGGCTCATGCCGCAGATCGCCGACGGACTGGACGTCACCATTCCGCAGGTCGGCTACCTCGTCACCGCGTTCGCCGCGGCCATGGCCGTCGGCGGTCCGTTCCTGGCCTCGGGAGTCTTGAGAATGCGCCCCAAGCAGGCGCTGCTGCTGCTGTTCGTGATCTTCCTCGCCGGCAACGTCCTCGCCGCCACCGCGCCCGACTACACCATGATGTTCGTCGCGCGGCTGATCACCGGGACCGCCTCCGCCGCCTTCCTCGGCACCGCCATCTCCCTCAGCGTGCGGCTGGTGGAGCCCGGACTGCGCGGCCGGGCCGTGTCCGTGGCGCTCAACGGACTGATGCTCGGCACGCTGCTCGGGCTGCCGATGTCCACGTTCGTCGGTGAACGGTACGGCTGGCGCGCCGCCTTCTGGGCCGTCAGCGCCCTGACCGTGCTCGCCGCCGTGCTGACCCTCGCGCGGGTGCCCCGGCTGGAGCGGCAGGAGGGCGCCGGCAGCATCCGCCAGGAGCTGGGCGTCTTCCGCAGCCGCAGGCTGTGGCTCGTCCTCAGCACGAGCACTCTGATCATCGGCGCGACCTTCTCGGCGTTCAGCTACTTCAACCCGATCTTCACCGAGGTCACCGGCTTCTCCACGGGCACCGTCCCGCTGCTGCTCATCGCCTACGGAGCGATGAACCTCCTCGGCAACATCGTCGTCGGGCGCCTCGCCGACCGCCACACCCTCGCCGTCCTGGTGACCGGGCTGGCGGCCAACGGCGTCTTCCTCGCCGCCTTCGCCCTGTTCGCCGAAACCTCCGTCGGCGCCGTGGTGTTCATGCTCGGCATCGGGCTGGCCGGCATCACCATGAATCCCGCGATGGCGGCCCGGGTACAGCGGGCGGGCAACACCGGACCGCTGGTCAACACCGTGCACTCGTCCTTCATCACGCTCGGCATCATCATCGGCTCAGCGCTCGGCGGCGCCGCCATCCCCCACTTCGGCCTCCTGGCCCCCGTATGGATCGGCGTCGCCATGGCCGCCCTGGGCCTGGTGAGCCTGCTGCCGGAACTGGCGGGCCGCCGGTCGCGGGGGCAGGGGCGGGGGCTGCGGGGGCAGGCGCCGAGCGATGAGTCCGCCGTGGCTCAGGGCCTCGGCAAGCCGATACGCGTCAGGTCGATGTCGAGAGAGAAGGGCACCGAGACCTTGAGCCGGTCGTGGTAGATGCCCATTGGAGCGTACGTGCGGGTGGCGGGTTCCAACTCGAAGACGTAGACGACAGCGCGCCCCTCGTCGCTCTCCACACGCCAGAAGTGAGGGATGCCCGCGGCAGCGTACTTGCGGGGTTTTGCGTCACGGTCACGGGCCACCGAGTCGGGAGAGACGACCTCCACGGCGAGAACGACATCTTCTGGGTGGTAGGTCGTCTGACCCGCGTCAACGACAGCGCTCGCTCTCACCACCATGACGTCCGGCTCCGGACGGTTGTGGCGCCCCAAAGTGACGGTCATCTCACGGATCGCCCGAAGCTCTGGTGGTACCTGCTGCATGAGATGCATCCACAGCAGGCCGATCGCGTACATGTGGAAATTGGCTTGCGGACTCACGAAGACGAGGCTCCCGTCGATCAGCTCCGTGTGGGGCGGAAGGTTGGGGAGCCGGTCCAGGTCGTCAGAGGTGTACCCGCCCACGGGGGGCCGGGGCCACTGGTGGGCGGGTTCGTCACGCGGGCCGTACTCAGGCTCGCCGCTCATTGCTGCTCCCATGGCCGGGATCCTCGCCAGGGGCCCAGGCTACTGGGAGCCGTATGTGCGGTGCTTCATTCATACGAGTGAGCCGGGCGGGTCCGCCGAGGTGGCCGCCGGGGCCGGGGCGGGCTCGGGGCCGGAACCGGGCCGGGGTTCGGTCGTCGGCGGAGTGGCGGCGGCGGGCGCTGTCTCGGGCTCCGTTGCGGCGTTCAGATCGGTGAGCATCTGCTTGCTGAAGCCGAAGAAGTACGTCGCCAGGAAGCCCACGCCGTAGCCAGCGGCCAGGCCCACCGCGTAGATCGCGGCGATGGCGCCGAGGCCGTGGTTGCCCTTGAGCAGGGGGAAGAGGGCCCAGCCGGAGGGGCCGATGGCCGTGGAGCCGACCGAGGTTCCCAGTTGGTAGAAGAGGCCGACGATGCCGCCGCCAAAGGCACCGCCCACGCACGCCGTGATGAAGGGGCGCCCCAGCGGCAGCGAGACGCCGTAGATCAGCGGCTCGCCCACGCCCAGGAAGCCCGCGGGCAGCGCGGAGCGGATCGTCTTGCGCACCGAGGTGTTGCGGTGCAGGCGGAGGTAGATCGCGACGGCGGCACCGACCTGTCCGGCGCCCGCCATGGCGAGGATCGGCAGCAGGACGGTGAACCCGTCCTGCTCGATCAGCGTCGTATGGATCGGGATCAGCGCCTGGTGCAGGCCCAGCATGACCAGCGGGAGGAAGAGCCCGCCCAGGACGAAGCCCGCCGCGGCGCCGCCGTGCTGGAGCAGCCAGTTGGCGAGATGTCCGATGCCGGTGGCGAGCTCGCCGCACACGTACATCAGCCCGAACAGCGTCACCAGGCCCGCCACCAGCACCGTCACGGTCGGCGTGACCAGCACGTCGAGCGCGGTCGGTACGACGCGACGGCACCCCTTCTCGACGTAGACGGCGAGTAGGGCGGCGAACAGCGCGCCCAGCACGCCGCCCTGGCCCGGCGCCAGCTTCTCGCCGAACGCCGAGACGTCGGCGACTCCGGGGAAGACGATCACCGCAGCCGCGGCCCCGCCCAGCACCGGCGTACCGCCGAACTCGCGTGCGGTGTTCAGTCCGACGAAGACCGCGATGAGCGACATGAAGCCGCTCGCGACGGCGGTCAGCGCGGGGGTCAGGGACGGCAGCCAGCCCGCGTTGGTGAGCAGGCCGTTGATGCCCGCGACGATGCCGCAGCCGATGAGCGCCGGGATCAGCGGCACGAAGATGTTGGCGATACGGCGCAGCATCAGCTTCACCGGCGTCGCGTTCTTCTCCTTGCGGGCCGCGCGGATCGCGGCGCCCTCGGCCGCCAGTTCGTCCGCCGTGCTGCCCGCTCCGGCCGTCCCGGTCCGCGATTCGGCCGTCTCCGCTGCTTGTACGAGAGATTCGAACTCGGGGGTGATCCGCGCGACCTTCCCCGGGCCGAGCACGATCTGGTATGTGTCGTCGTCGACCACCCCCATCACCTGGGGCAGTGCCTTGAGCGGCTCGTCCTGGACGAGGGAGCGGTCGGCCAGGCCGAGCCGCATCCGGGTCATGCAGTGGGTGACGGAGGTGACGTTCGCCGCGCCTCCGACGAGGGGGAGGATCGCCTCGGCGGCCTCACGGCCGGGATTGCCGCCGGCGTTCTTGGAGGCGCCGGTGCTCTTGGGGGTGCTGGTGCTCTTGGGGGTGTCGGTGTTGTCGGGGCTGCCGCTGTTACCAGGGCTGCCGGTGTTGTCAGGGCCGCCGGTGTTGTCCGGGCCGTCTGTGCTGTCTGTGTGCTCTGTGCTCATGGTGCATTCGCTCTTCTTTGAGTGGGTGCCATGGTGCGGAGTGGGGGAGTGGAGGGCCCGGCGGACGGGCGCCGGGGTCGGTCTCGGGGTTGGCTGGGATCGGGGTCAGGGCTGGGCCGTGGCCGACTTCAGCGCGGCGCGCAGATGTCCTTGGGCAGCTGCCAGCAGTCGCGCGGCCGTCGGGCCGTCGACGTCACCGAGGAGGATGAGAATCGCGTTCTTGACCTCGCCGTCCGTCGCGGCCAGCGCCGCCTCGATCTCCTCGTCCGGCGCCCCGGTCGCCAGCGCCACGATGCGCCGCGAGCGCGCCCGCAGCTTCTCGTTCGAGGCGCGGACGTCCACCATCAGATTCCCGTAGGTCTTGCCCAGCCGGATCATCGTGATCGTGGACAGCATGTTGAGCACGAGCTTTTGCGCCGTGCCCGCCTTGAGCCGCGTCGAGCCGGTCAGCAGCTCCGGGCCGACGACGACCTCGATGCCGTGCTCGGCAGCGGCGGCCAGCGCCGAGCCCGCGTTGCAGGACAGCCCCACGGTGAGCGCGCCACACGTGCGGCGCGCGTGTTCGACCGCGCCGATCGCATACGGCGTACGGCCCGAAGCGGAGATGCCCACCACCGTGTCGTCGGCGGTCAGCTTCAGCGCGTCCAGGTCCGCCACCGCGGCTTCAGGGCTGTCCTCCGCGCCCTCGACGGAGGTCACCATCGCGCCGGGCCCGCCCGCGATCACTCCGGTGACCTGCCCCGGAACGGTGTTGAAGGTGGGCGGGCACTCGCTGGCGTCCAGTACGCCCAACCGGCCCGCGGTGCCCGCGCCCGTGTAGAAGAGCCTGCCGCCGCCCGCCATCCGCTCGGCGATGGCGTCGATCGCGGCGGCGATCCGCGGGAGCTGCGCGGCGACGGCGGCGGGGACGGTGCTGTCCTCACCGTTCATGATCTTCGCGATCTCCAGCGTGGGCAGCTGGTCGATTTCCGCCAGCTCGCTGCGGAACGCCTCGGTGGTGAGGGTGTCCAGCTGCTGCCGGAGCTGCTCGTACCGGCCGTTTCCGGCGTGCGCGTTCCCGGTGTGTGCGCTGTCGGCGTTCGTGGGGGGCTTCGACGTGGTCATTCGGTGCGGCTCTCTGGGGAGGGGGTGGCGTACGGCGCTCCGTCGTACAGGGGGCGTGGATCGGCGGAGCGGATCGGCGCGCTCGGACCGGGGGACCCGGATCGGCGGGCCCGGTCAACGGGTGCGGCTCAACGGGGAGGGCTCAACGGTTGCGCGGGCGCGGTGAGTGGCGGTGGGCCAGGGCCTCGTACGAGGCGGACAGCGCGGGTGCCGCCGTCTCGTACGTGCGCTGCGCCACCCCTATGAACAGGCAGTCCACGACCAGGAGCTGGCTGGTCCTGCTGGACATCGCCGCCGGGCGCAGCTCGCTCTCGCGTGCCGTGGAGGTCGTCAGCACGTGGTCCGCGTACTGCGCCACCTCGGCGTCCGGACGGCCGGTGATCGCGATGGTCGTGGCGCCCCGGTCGAAGGCGACACGCAGCGGCTCGATGACGTCCACCGTGCGGCCCGAGTGCGTGATGGCGAGGGCGACATCGCCGGCGCGCAGCTGCACGGCGTTGGTGACGGCGAGGTGGGGGTCCGCATGTGCGTGCGCGACCATGCCGATACGGAGCAGCTTCTGGGCCAGGTCCTGGCTGACGAGGCCCGAGGCGCCCACGCCGTACACGTCGATGCGGCGGGCGACCGCCATCGCCGCGACGGCCGCCTCCACCTGCCCGGTGTCCAGCGCGGCGGCGGTGTCGGCGAGGGTCTGCTGCTCGTCGAGCGCGAGCTTGGCGACGACGTCGCCGATCGGGTCGTCCACCGCGATGTCGGCGGTCACGGCGGGCGCGGCCCCCGACTCCTGCTGCGCGGCGAGGCCCGCCAGCGCGAGGCGCAGGTCGCGGTAGCCGGGGTAGCCGAGCAGCCGCGAGGTGCGGACGACGGTGGCCTCGCTGGTGCCGGTGCGCTCCGCGAGCCCGGTGACGGTGAGCTGTGCGCAGCCCGCGGGATCCCCGGCGACGGCCTCGGCGACACGCTGCATGGAGCGCGTCATGGAGGGGCCCATGGTGCGGACCTTGGCCGCCAGCGCGGACGGGCCGGGGCCGGGGGCGGCGGGGCTGGGCCCGGGTGCGGAGGGTCCGGGCCCGGGTGCGGAGGGGGCCGCGCTCTGGCGTGGTTCGTGGGGGCGTCGCTGGTGGCCGGGGCCCTTGGCAGGGGGCTGGCCCTGCGTCTGGGCGGCCGGGCGGGTGGCGAAACTTTCCTTCAGATTGCTGCTCACGGATGGAAGATATTTTCGAACGGGTCGCCCGTCAATGCCCGCCACGTCGGGTGCTTCCGATGGGTGCACATCCCGGGACAACGGGACAGCGGATCGGAGGGTGTGCTCAGTGGTGCAATGGAGGTATGGAACCGAAGGAAACCGGCCCGGATCCGGACCCGGGAGAGGGCGGCGGGCCACAGGACGCGCTGGAGCGGGCGCTGCATGCCGCGCGGGCGCTGATACTGGCCGATCTGGAGGCCGGGGACGTGGCGCGCGCGGACATCGTCTCGCTCGTCGAGGAGTCGGTCTCGCATCGCCGCTGGTGGGTGAGTCAGTGGCCCGAGGGCATCGCCTTCGTGGACGGGCTGGTGGCGCAGGACGTGCAGGACGCGCTGCTGGAGCGGTACGGGCGCTGGCCCGTCTGCCCCGTGTGCGTCGGCGCCGACCCGCACGCGCTGGATGTGGAGCCCGAGCTGGGGGAGGAGCCGCACTGGGTGTGCGGTAAGACCTCCACCGTGGTGGCGCGGGTGGGATCCCTGGGCGGACGGCTGTGAGCGGGGCTCCGGGCGGGCGGCCTTACGGGGTGTCCGGGGCGCCTGGGATGTCTGGGGTACCTGGGACGGGAGCCTCTCGCGAGAGGGCCGGGAGACGCGAGAGGGCCGGGAGAGTGGTGCGGAGATGACCCTCTACATCGACCCGCCGATGTGGCCCGGTCACGGGCGGATGTGGTCGCACCTGGTGAGCGACACGTCCTACGAGGAACTGCACGCCTTCGCGGCGGGCATCGGATGCCCGCCGCGTGCGTTCGACCACGACCACTACGACATCCCGTCGACGCAATACGCTGCCGCCGTCCGGGCCGGTGCCGTCGAGGTCGGCCCCAAGGAACTCCTTCGCCACCTGACCTCAGCGGGGCTCCGCCGCCGGAAGAGGTGAGCTCTCGCCGGGGGCGGGAGTCGGGGCGGGAGCCGAAGCGGGCGACGGGGCCGCGACGGCCGGAACCGACTTCGCGATCACGCGGGAGCGCACGTGGACCCGGGAGGCGACCGCCGTCACCGCGACGCCGCCCGCCGCCATCGCCGCGGCCACCCAGGCCACGGCCGCATAACCCCAGCCTGCCGAGATGACAAGGCCGCCGACCCACGGGCCCACGGTGTTGCCGATGTTGAAGGAGGCCGTCGTGGTCGCCCCGGCCAGCGTCGGTGCCGCGTTGGCGACGTTGAACATGCGGGCGTTCAGCGCCGGTGCCGTCGTGAAGGCCGTCACCCCGAGCATCAGCGCGAGCGCGACCGCCGCGACGCGGTATTCGGCGAGCAGCGCGAGCAGCCCCAGCACGACGGTGGAGGCGGCGATGCCGCCGTACATCGTGCCGAACAGGTGCGCGTCGGCGACCCGTCCGCCGATGATCGTGCCGATCAGCCCGCCGAGCCCGAACAGCCCGAGCACGGTCGGTACCCAGCTCTCCGGCAGCCCCGCGACATCGGTGAGCAGCGGTGCGAGGTATGAGAAGAGCGCGAAGACCGCACCGGCGTTGAGCGCGATCGTCACCAGCGCGAGCCACACCTGCTTGTCGCGGTAGATGCCCAGCTCGCGGCGGAGGTTGGGGGCGTCGTCGCCGGTCGGCACGGCGGTGCGCGGCACCACCGTGAGGACACCGACGAGACCGATGGCGGCCAGCCCGGCGACCGCCCAGAACGCCGAACGCCACCCGGCCTGCTGACCGAGGAACGCTCCGGCGGGCACGCCCGCGATGTTCGCGACACTGAGCCCGCCGACCATGATCGCCATGGCGCGGGCCCGGGCGTTGTGCGGGACGAGGGAGACGGCGACGGCCGCGCCCACCGCCCAGAACCCGGCGCAGGCGAGCGCGCTGACCACGCGCGAGGCGAACAGCACCTCGTACGTCGGCGCGAGCGCGCCCGCGATCTGCCCCAGCATGAAGACGGCGAGCAGCGCCAGGAGCGTCGTACGCCGCGGCAGCTTCAGCGTCGCCGCCGCCAGCACCGGAGCCCCCACGACCATGCCCACCGCGAACGCCGAGACCAGCAGCCCCGCCTTGGGGATGGAGACCCCCAGGTCCCGGGCGAGCGGTTGGAGAATCCCCGAAAGCATGAATTCGGAGGTCCCTAGGGCGAAGACAGATAGTCCCAATATGTAGACAGAAAGTGGGATACGAGCAGCGCGTGGCTCGTCCGTCGCGGGATCAGCAGGCATGTCAGGCACCAACCAGGCTCGGCCCCGGCCGCATTCCCGCCCGGCCCCGCCCCGGCTCCGGTGTGCTCGGGCTCACTCCCCGGAGGGCCGGGCCCGGGGGTGAGGAGCAGGGGGCAAGGAGTGGGGGACAGGGGCGGCGGTCAGGGAGCAAGAGGCAGGGGAGCCCCTTACGGCGTCAGCAACTCCAGCTCCGTCGTGAGGTTGCGGCGGGCGATGTGCTCCCACTGGGCGCGGCCGTACGCGGTGCGGAAGAGGCGGGGGAGGCCGAGGAGCTGTCCCAGAACAGAGGCCCTGCCCTCCCGGAAGGCGGCATCGGGGACGAAGGCGTACTCCTGGCGGACCTCGGCGGCGTAGTGCGCGTACTCCTCGGGGGAGCCGGCCAGGACGGCGAGGTCGGCGTCGCACAGCACCGCGCCGTTGAGGTCGCCGGACGCGGGGTCGTGGGTGACGGTGAGCCGCACGAGACGGGCCGTCTCGGCGGTGCGGGGCTCGCTCACCCCCACCTCGGGCAGCGCGCGCTCGGCGAGCCGTGCGCTGCGCTCCTCGTTCTCGCTGCGGTCGGGGCGGTAGACGGCGTCGTGGAACCAGGCGGCCAGGTGCACGGCGTCCAGGTCGAGGTCCTGGGCCCCGGGCTCGGGCGGGCCCTCCGGGTCCTCGACGTGTGAGGCGAGCTCGTCCACCCGGTTGAGGACGGTCAGCAGGTGGCTTGTCCCGTGGTAGTGGCGGTGCGGTTCGGCCCAGCGGGAGAGCAGCTCTTCGCCGTAGGGGGTGGGGTCGGGGCGGGCGCCGCCGTCGCGCGCGCTGACCAGCAGCGCGTTCCATCGCGAGAGGAGCGCTTCGTGTCTGCCGTCGTGCGGCTCGGTCGTAGCCATGTGAACAATTGTGTTCCGGAATGATCGGTGTCTTCCAGGGCTCCCTTCCCGTATGGCAGTCTATGGAATATGTCTAGACCAATTCTTGAGGTGATCGCGCTCAGCGCGGAGGACGCGGCAGCCGCCCAGGCAGGAGGGGCCGACCGCCTTGAGGTGGTCACCGACATCGCCGCCGACGGACTCACCCCTGCCCTGGAGACCTTCGCCGCCATTCGCGAGGCCGTCAGCCTCCCCATGCGGGTGATGCTGCGCCTCTCGGACGGCTTCCACGCGGGCGGCGAAGCGGGCATCGAGCGGCTGTGCGAGCGGGCCGGGGAGCTGCGGACCGAGGGCGCCGAGGAGTTCGTGCTCGGTTTCCTGGACGACGCGGGCCAGGCCGACCTGCGCGCCGTCGGCGCCCTGAGCGAGGTCATCACCGGATGCGGGTGGACCTTCCACCGCGCCATCGACCGTGCCGCCGACCGCGACGCGCTGCGCAAGCAGCTCACCGGGACGCCGGGCCTGGACGCCTACCTCACCGCCGGCTCCCCCGACGGGGTCGACCAGGGGTACGACACCCTCCTCACCGAGGCCGCCCGGACGGCCGACGGCGAACCGGGATACGGCGCCCGCCTGCTGGTCGGCGGCGGCCTCGCCCTGGACCACGTCGCCGGACTCCGCGGGGCCGGTGTGGACGCCTTCCACATCGGGGGCGCCGCCCGCCCCCGGGGCTGGGACGCCCCGGTCGACCCGGCCGCCGTAAGGGAGTGGCGCGAGGCCCTCGACCGGGAGGTCTGAGACTCCCGGCCAGGACCTGCTCCAGGGCGATCAGGGCGACCAGGCCGTCCGCTCTCCGGGCCGCGTCGTCAGCGGAGACCATGCCGGTGTTGGCGACCACGCCCGCCTAGGCCATCGCATCCGCGCGTCCTCGGTCCCCTCGGCCCCGCTCCCGTATGACGGCCGTCGCTCCCATCAGGGCCAGTGCGGCGACCGTGATGCCGAAGAGGGTCGTGCCTGTCGTGAGGCCCGCCGCGTCGCTGAGGGCGCCTGCCGCCACCGGGAGGGCGCCGGCGAGGAGGTAGCCGCCGGCCGTGAGTGCGGCGTTGGCCTCGGCGAGGCGGCCGGCGGGGACGTTCGCGCTGAGCATCGTCAGCGCGCCGAGCTGGGTCAGCCCCTGGCCGAGCCCCGCCAGCACGGCCGAGGCCAGCAGCGCGGTCACCGAGGTTGTGGCGACGGCGAGGACGAGGGCGCCCATGCTCAGCACCGTCAGCGCCGCTCCTGTCAGCAGGTCCGTACGCACCCGCAGACGGCGTGCGGCGAACTGGACGCCCGTCGCCGCCGCGAACAGCACGAAGATCGTCGCGCCCGACAGCGCCCGGTTGCTGGTGTGCAGCAGGTCGGCGAGGAGGGTGGGTCCCAGCGAGAGGACGAAGCCGGTCGCGGCGATCGCGGGTGCGAATACGGCAAGGCCCAGCAGTAGTTGGCGGCGGTTGGCGCGGGGTGCGGAGGGGATGCGTATCCAGCGTCGTGCCGCGCCCTCGTGGTTGCCCCGGGCCCGGGGTGGCAGCGGCATCCGTACGACGACCACGAGTGCGACCAGCAGCAGTGCGATCTGCACCAGGAAGACCGTCACCGAGGGGCCGGGCAGCACCTCGGACAATACCCCAGCCAGCAGCGGCCCGACCGCGGCGCCCGCCACCATCGAGGAGGAGGCGATGAGTCCCGCCGTTCGCTTCTGTGTGCTTTCGGCGAGATCCGATACGGCCGCCATCCCCGCCGAGAGGAAGGCGCCGACGGCGATCCCGCTCAGCAGGCGCGCCGCCGAGAGTACGGGGACGGAGTGTGCGGTGGCGAACATCCCCGACGCGAGCACGGCCAGTGCCAGCCCCGGGAGCAGGACGGGCTTGCGTCCGAACCGGTCGGACAGCGTGCCCGCCACGGTGAGGGTGCCGAGCAGGCCCGCGATGTAGAAGGCGTAGATCACGGTGAGCGTGGCGGAGGAGAAGCCGAATCTGCCCTGCCACAGGACGTAGAGCGGGGCCGGTTCGTTGGAGAGCGCGAGCACGGCGACGACGGGCCAGGCCGCCAGCCACATCCACCCTCGCCGGGCGGGGGTGGCTACGGGAGGTGCGGGGGGAGGGGCGGCAGGCGTGGGAGGGGCGCTGGTGGGACTGGTGTCGGGGGAAGCGACCGTGGACATAGGGGCTCCAGGGCAGGGGAGGGCGACCGAAGGGAGTACGAGTAGACTCGTACAAGAAGTACGAGAGAATTCGTACCAGGGGGAGTAGTACGATGCAACTCGTACTCCGCTGATCGAGGCAGCCGGAGGCAGCCGAATGAAGGTCGAAGGAGGTGGCACCCTCGTGCCTGCCGCAGCAGGAGCCCAGGCCCCGGCCGGGGCCGCACCCGAAGCCGTCGAACAGGGCTTCCGCGCCCCGCCGCCCCCACCCGGTGACCTCCCCGGGCCGCTGCCGGAACCCGCGCGTGACGAGATCCGTCTGGAGTCGGTCATGGCCGCGCTCAGCGATCCACTGCGCATGGGTGTGGTGCGCAAACTCCTCCTGGAAGCGGAGGACTTCGATCACGCCTGTACGTGGTTCGAACTGGACCGCCCCAAGTCCTCCCTCACTCACCACTTCCGCACCCTCCGCGAGGCGGGCCTCATCCGTCAGCGGCAGTACGGGCCCTCGCGCCGCAACCGCGTCCGCATCGACGACCTCGAAGCCCGCTTCCCGGGCCTGCTCTCCCTCGTCGCGGCCTGGTCCCCGGCCGAGTAGGGCTCTCTCGCCGCTGTCTCTCGCCGCTGTCCCTCGCCGCCGCCCCTCGCCGCTGCCCCGGGGAGGCCGGTGTGGCGACCACCTCGCGCCGTTGGCCCGCCCGCCGAGGTGGTGTCTCTTCGGTCTACTTGGATTCGACTCGTCCGAGCGGACCGGGGCCGGCCGCCAGCGCGTCACACGCCGCCTGCCAGGCGGAATCCCCCGGGTAGAGCGCGGTGCGGAGGTAGGCCGAGGTGAGCCGCTGGATCGCGGCCACTCGCTCCGGGCTCTCGTCCGTGGTCTCGGCGACGTCATATCCAGCGACCCCGCCGCGCCCGTGCTCCGCGTCGAACAGGGTGAGCAGGGATTTGGGGCCCGGGGAGAGGGAGTACGGATCGGCGTGCCGGCCCGGGCCCGCGACCGTCAGGTGGGCGGAGGTGTCCTTGTCGCCGACGACCACGAGCGTGGGTGTCGTCATCTTGGAGAAGTCCGTGGTCACGAGGAAAGGGAGATTCTCGGCCACGGACCGGGTGAGGGCATCGCCGCCTCTGCCGGTCGCGGCAAGCAGCACGCCCGCCTTGATCCGGGGCTCGGTCAGGTCCACCTCCGTTCCGTCGTCCGGATCGGTGAGCCGGGTGCCCAGCAGCAGGCTCGCGGTGTGCCCGCCCATCGAGTGTCCGGCCACGGCGACCTTGCTTCGGTCCAGGCGCCCGAGGAGCTGCGGTACGGCGGCCTCGATCGCGTCGAGCTGGTCGAGGACGCGCGTCATGTCCTCGACCCGTGAGCGCCAGAACAGCGGCGCCCCGGGGGTGTCGGGATCCAGGCTCAGCGTCCTCGAGCTCAGATGGGTGGGCTGGATCACGACGAATCCGTGCGCCGCCCAGTAGTTGGCGAGGGGGCCGTAGCCGTTCAGCGAGGAGAGGTTGTTCGAGTAGCCCTGACCGTGCGAGAGGAGGATGACCGGCAGGTCGCTCCCGGTCATGGGCGCGGAGACCCGCACCTCCAGGTCCACGGCGCGGCCGGGAGCTGACAGCACTACCGGGCTGACCGAGAGGACTGGAGCGGGCGAACTGGAGGTGCCGGCCGGGTGAGTGGGTTCGCTCATGGCCGGGTACGGACGCCTACGAACTGATGCGCGGCATCGGCAACCTCTGTATCGGACGTGACAGCGACCCTCGCTACGACCCCCGCCGACTGGTCGGACTGCTCCTTCAGGGGCTACAGCAACCGCAGCAATCCTGATGCCGACGGCGAATCCGGCTGCGGCGAGGGGCCGTTCGGGCAGCGCCCTGTCGCCCGGGGCCGGGAACTCGGAGCCGGGAACCCGGGACCGGGAACCCGGAACCGGGATCGAGGGTGGCGACCCTGACAAGGTCTGACAAGGTCTGAAAAGGACGGCGGCGGCTCCTACGAAGCGGCAGCGGCGGATGCCTGGGCGACCGCGCGGGCGTAGCCGTCCGGGTTCTCGCTGGGCATGGTGTGGCCGGAGGACGAGACCGTGAGCACTCCGGCCCCGGCTCCCACCGCGTCCGCCTCCTCTTCGTACGGCCTGCTCAGCTCGCCGATCAAGAATGTCTTGGGCCCCTCGAACGCGGCCAGCATCGCGGCGAGCTGCGGCGACGTGCCGCGCACCAGCCCCACCGCGCTACGGTGCAGGGCGTGCGGCGCGCTCAGCCGCAGGGTGGTGAGGTATCCCGGATCGGTCTCGTCCGCCATGAACTCCGTCATCCCACGTGCCACGAAGTCGCTCTCGCGCCACGCCGCGATCTTCGCGCTCCACGGCCCGCCTCCCGCGCGGAGGTTGGCCTCCGCCAGGGTGAGCGCCCCGACCAGCTCGGGCCGCCGCGCGGCCAGTGCCAGTGCGATGGCCCCGCCCATCGAGTGCCCGACGACCTCCGCACCGCGTATGCCCTCCGAGTCCAGCACCGCGGCCACCGCGTCGGCATGCTCCTCCAACGCGTACCCGAACTCCTCCGGCCGGTCGCTGTGGCCGAACCCCAGCAGGTCGACGAGCAGCGAACGCCGACCCGTGGCCACCAGCGACGGATGCAGGGCGATCTCGGAGTAGTCGTACGTCGAACTGGCGCCGATCCCGTGCAGGAAGAGCCGTACAGGAGCGTCGTCACCCTGCGAACCGGGCAGATCCGCCCACCGGATTCGGGCCCCGGATGCGAAGGAGAGCTGAAGCTGTTTCATCCCCACACCGTAGACGCGGCCACTGACAAGGCCGCCTCCGCCTCTACGGAGCGCCCAAGCCGGCACCCGCGACGTCCGGTCGCGACGTCAGGTCACAAATCCCCGAGCTCCGTGTTGGCCCCGCACAGCACGACCGCCACCCGCTCCCCGGAAGCAGGCACATACGGCGCCCCTTCCCCCACAACCCCCGCGAGCGCCGCCCCCGCGGCGTGCTCAACGGCCAGCCGGTGCGACTCCCACAGCCCACGCCGCGCGGCGACCACCGCCGCATCCGGCACCAGTACGGACCGCACATTGCGGTGCCCCGCCGCGGCCAGCGCCATGGGTGTGGCGCGGCGGGCCCCCAGCGAGTCCGCCGCGACGGAGTCGACCGGCACGTCCACCACCCGCCCGGCCTCGATCGCCGCGTTCAGCGCACGGCACCGCTCCGGCTCGACGGCGACGACCCGTATGCCGTGGTGCTGCGCCGCCGCCGCGACGCCCGAGAACAGGCCACCGCCGCCGACGGAGACGACGATCGTGTCCAGCAGCGGCACTTGGGCGCGGATCTCCTCCACGAGGGTCCCGGCGCCGGCGGCGATGAGGGGGTTGTCGTAGGCGTGCGACGCCAAAGCCCCCGTCGTGGCCACGAACTCCTCGCACGCCGCTGCCGCCTCCGCGTACTCCGTACCGGCGAACCGCACGTCGGCGCCGTACGCGCGCAGCCGCTCCACCTTCACCGGCGGCGCGCTCTCCGGCACGAAGACCGTCGCCGGAACGCCCTGCTCACGCGCCGCCCAGGCGCACGCGAGCCCGGCGTTGCCGCCGGAGGCGATGGTGACGCCCGCGTTCGGGAGGGTGCCCTGCTCGCGGTGGGCGAGCAGGAAGTTCCGGGCCCCGCGGGCCTTGAAGGTGCCGGTGTGCTGGAGGAATTCAAGAGCCAGCCACAGCTCGAAGCGCTCCCCCTGCGCGGCCGAACCGGTGCCGCTCGAACCGGCGCCACCCGAACCGCGAGCGAGCGTCACGGTCCGCACCTGCCCGTCGATACGCTCGGCGGCGGTCTTGACGTCTCCGTATGAGAGATGGTGCACGGCGCAACTCCTCGGGCGCGAAGGGACAAACGGCTACGTTACGGGGTTACGGGGAGGAGTGCGTCAGCGCCTCCGGAAGCGGTGCCGTATGCAGCACGGCGAGACCCGAGACGGCACGGGTGAGGCAGACGTAGAGCCTGCGCAGACCGGTGCGTTCATCCGGTTCGGCGGCGACGATCGCCGTCGGCTCGTCCAGCACGACGTAGTCGTATTCGAGCCCCTTCGCCAGTGTCGCCGGCACCAGCGTGAGGCGTGCCTCGCGGCTGGTCTCCTCGCCGGGTGTCAGCGCCGCGAGACCGGCGGCCGAAAGCGCCGCCTCCAGCGCGGGGATCCGGGACTCCGCCGCGATCAGACCGATCGAGCCTTCCTTGCGCAGGGCCGCCCGGCACGCCGCGACGATCGCCCCGTCCTGCCCAGACGGCTCGTCCGGCGAGGAGACCCGCTCGACGGCGAAGTCGCCCGGCGACTCCCGGACCGAGGTCGCGGGCGTCAGCGTCGGCGCGATGGCGCCCAGCAGCCGCGAGGCGTAGGCGATCACGTCGCGCGGCACGCGGAAGCCCTCCGTCAGCTCCTCGACGACCGCCTCGGCCTTGCCGAGATGGGCCAGCGCCTCGTCCCAGCTCTCGGTGGCCCAGGGGGTGGTGCCCTGGGCGAGGTCGCCCAGGATCGTCGCGGAGCCGGTGGTGCAGCGGCGGCCCACCGCGCGGTACTGCATCGCGGACAGGTCCTGCGCCTCGTCCAGGACGACATGGCCCAGGGAGTGGGTGCGCTGGACGAGGTCGGCGGCCTCGTCGACCAGCACCACATCGGCGGCCGACCACTTGGCGCTCCTCACACTCCGCGCGGGCCGCGTCCACAGAAGCTGTTTCTGCTCCTCGGACGAGAGGACACCCTGCGCGTGCTCGGCCAGAAAGTCCGCCTCCGACAGCAGGCGCAGCACCAGCCTGGCGGGATCCACCGTCGGCCACACCTCTTTGACCAGCGCCTTCACCGGGGCGCTGCGCGCCACCGCGTCCTGCACGCGGTCGTCGGGCGCCTCGCCCGCGCGCTCCATCCGGGTCAGCACCGCGTGCGCGATCCGCTGCGGCAGGGCCTCGCGTGCCGCGCCGTAGCGCATGTCGCGGCCCAGCAGTTCGCGGACCATCTCCTCGATCTCGTACGCCGGCACCCGCCAGCGCCGCGAGCCGCGCACGACCACCAGCGGCTCCTGGTCCCGCTCGGGGGGCGCCGACGTCCTGGTCGTAGGCGCATCCGAGGCCGTACGCACGTCCGAGGCCGTACGCACGCCCGAGCGCACCGCGCGGCGGAGCACCTCCGCCATGCGCGCGTCGCCCTTGAGGCGGGCGGCTTCGGCGGTGTCGGTGCCGCGTACCGGGACGTCGGGCCGTGCGACCAGGCTCTCGACCGTCGTCTGCCGCGCCTCGAACTCGCCCAGCGCGGGCAGCACCTGCTCGATGTAGCGGAGGAAGGAGTCGTTGGGGCCGATGACAAGAATGCCCGTACGAGTGAGCCGCTCGCGGTGCGCGTACAGGAGGTAGGCGACGCGGTGCAGGCCGACGGCGGTCTTCCCGGTGCCGGGAGCGCCCTGCACACAGACCGTGCCCTCGATGCCGGAGCGCACGATCTCGTCCTGCTCGGGCTGGATCGTCGCGACGATGTCCCGCATGGGGCCCACGCGGGGGCGCTCGATCTCCGCCTGGAGAAGGGCGCTGGTGCGGCGCTCGGCCTCCGCGGGGTCGGTCAGGTGCTCGTCCTCGTAGGCGGTCAGCTCCCCGGCCGTGTACCCGAACCTGCGGCGCAGCGCGACGTCCTGCGGGTCCTTCTTCGAGGCCCGGTAGAAGGGCTGCGAGACGGGGGCGCGCCAGTCGATGACCATCGGGTCGCCGTCGGGGTCGTGGACGTGGCGTCTGCCGATGTAGAGCGAGTGACCGGGGCGGCTCTTGGCCTGCTGGGCTTCTGCTGTGCCCCGGTCGCGGTCGCCGCCGCCGCTGCTCCTCCTGTCGTTCCTGTCGTTCCTGTCGCTGCCGTCGCCGGGGCCTTCGGCGGCGTCCGGCTCCGGGCCGCCCACCGTGTGCAGATAGTCGAGGCGGCCGAAGAACAGCGGCGCGTGCGCGAGATCGGCGAGCGAGGCGATACGGGCCTCGATGCCGGCGGCCAGCGCCTCGGCGTTGACCCAGTTCGCCGCGACATCGCGGATGTCGAGCGACTCGGCGTCCGCGCGCATCGCCCGCAGCGCGGTGCGGGAGGCGGTGAGATGGGCGCGCTCACGGTCGAGCGGATTGCTGTCGCCCTCGCCCACGCCCGCCGGGAGCGAGCGCTGCGCGGGCAGGGGTTCGGATTCGGATCGGGCGGTCACCAGGCTGCCTCCGGCATGGCACGCGGACGCGCCGCGACAGCCCGACCGGCGCTCCCTTCCTGGCGAGAACGCGGACCGCGAGAACGCGGGCATGCGAGAGCGCGGGCATGCGAGAACGCGAAAGTGCGGGGCACGCGAGGAGGGGGCGCGGGGTGCGGCTGGGTGCGGTGCGTCGTACGAATACGGTTCTGACGGACGGCCCGGCCGGTTTCCGTGCGGCGGGCGCCTCGGGGCCGGTGGACCGGCGGCGAGGGGGCAAGTCGGCGATTCTAGCCCCGCCTCTTCCGGTCGTCGAACGCTTTATGCGGGGCCTCGACGGGACCGCGACAGGGCCGCGACGGGGCCTTCGCAGGGCCCCGAAGAGGGGGCGCCAGGCGCGCGCGGGGCCGGACTCAGGGGCGCCCCTGAGATCCCCCCGGGGGTGG
Organism: Streptomyces sp. NBC_01775; assembly: GCF_035917675.1. NCBI lineage: Bacteria > Bacillati > Actinomycetota > Actinomycetes > Kitasatosporales > Streptomycetaceae > Streptomyces > Streptomyces sp. NBC_01775. Next base: position 5,185,833 of record NZ_CP109104.1, read on the forward strand.
CCGTGCGACCGGAGGCGTACCGCCATGCGACTCGAGGCGTACAAAGCCCCTGCGTACCACGACCTTTCGGCCGATGCGCCGGGGAGCTGCGGAAATGGACCATGAGGTCATGGACACCGCATTCACGAACCCCGGACCGATGCGGCCCGCAGGCGCCACCGCGCTGGGCGCGGGCCGCCGCACCCGTATCGTCACCCCCCGTACCCGTAACGCCGGCCCCCGCACCAGCACCCCTGCCGATGTCCGCCTCCGCACCCGGTTGCGCCGCGGCGGCCACGAGGCGCTCCGCGCCATACGCGCCTTCGGCGGCGCCGCGTTCAGCGTCGTCGTCCTCGGTAGCGGCACCGAGGCCGCCCCGCCTCGCCACTGAGTACCACCGGCGCGGGCGCACGCGCCGTCGTCTAGGGTCGTCGGGCACGGAGCCAACGGCGATCCGGGAGCCGTCCCGGGGACGAGGAGTCGGCACGGGTGACTGCCCCCACCAGCCACACGTCACCCCCGGCGGTCCGCACGCCGCTCACCCGTACCCCACAGGCCCTCGGTCTGTTCGCCCTCTCCGTGGCGGGATTCGTGGTGCTGGCGGTCGCCCTGCGCTTCCCCATGTCGGACGTGCTGGTCTACCGCGCCGAGGGCAGCGCGGTGTGGAACGGCACCGATCTGTACGGCTTCGCGGTCACCGAGTGGCGGCTTCCGGCCACCTACCCGCCGTTCGCCGCGCTGCTGTTCGTGCCGGTGGCGCTGGTGCCGCTGGCCGTCGCCAAGGCCGCGTTCGTCGTCGGCAACGTCGCGCTCTTGGCCGTGCTGGTACGGCTGTCGCTACGCGCGGCCTCCGGGTCCCTCGCCCCCGAACGCCTCACCTCCGGGTCCCTCGCCCCCGCGCGGCTTCCGCTCGTGCTGGTGGTGACCGCGGGCGCGCTGTGGCTCGAACCGGTCTTCCAGACAGTCGCGTTCGGGCAGGTCAACCTCATCATGGCCTGCCTCGTCCTGGGGGACCTGAGCCGTCCCGACGGGGCGCGCGGCAAGGGCTTCGTGCTCGGGGTGGCCGCGGGCATCAAGCTCACGCCCGCCCTCTTCGTCGTCTACCTGCTGCTGACCGGACGGTTCCGGGCGGGCCTGACGGCAGTGGGGGGCTTCGCGGCGAGCGTGGCGGTGGGCGCGCTGGCGCTGCCGGGGGCCAGCGTGGAGTTCTGGACCCGACGGGTGTTCGAGACGGGGCGGGTCGGCAAGGCGTGGATCGTGGACAACCAGTCCCTCCAGGGGCTGATCGCCCGCCTCGCCCACGACCCCACGCCGGGCCCGCTGTGGCTGGTGCCCGCAGGAGCGCTGGCCGTCGCCGGCATGTGGCTGGCCCGGAGGGCGTACGTACGCGAGAGCGCGTCCCGAACGAGTACGTCCCGAACGGGGGACTTCTGGGGCGTGCAGGTGACCGCGCTGGTCTCGCTGCTCGTCTCGCCCATCAGCTGGTCCCACCACTGGGTGTGGTGCGTCCCGCTGCTGATCGGCCTCGCCGCGTTGGCGCGCCACAAGACGGGGCACAGGGCGGAGCACGAGGCGGGTCGTGAGGCGGAGCACAGAGCGGGTCGTGAGGCGGGGCACCCGGTCCCGCTCCCGGTATCCCCCCGGGTGCTCCGCCGGGTGAGCGCGGGAGCCGTCGTTGTCTTCGCCGCGCGCACGATGTGGATGATCCCCAAGAAGGGCGATCTCGACCTGCGTCTGCCCTGGTGGCAGCAGCCGTTCGCGGCGCCGTATCCGCTGCTCATCCTGGCGCTGCCGGCCGCGGCGGCGGCGCTGTCGGCCGTCGGCCGCGGAACGCTCCCGCTGACACCACGCGTTCCCCCGGCAAGAATCGGTAGGGACCATCCCGTGGGCCGGCCCACGGACCACCCCGTCGACAAGCACGCGGCAAGCCCCGCGGACCAGCGCGGAGGCCACCGCGAACACGAGTGTGTAGAGGCCCGAGGAGGCCGGTGTGCGAAGCACGATGCAGGACATCCCGCTGACCGTGACCCGACTGCTGGTGCACGGGGCGCTGGCACACGGCACGTCCCAGGTGACCACCTGGACGGGGACGACAGGCGGCGCTGAGCCCGACCGGCGCACCTTCCTCGCCTCGGGCGTCCGCGCCATCCAGCTCGCCCGCGCGCTCCACGAGGAGTTCGGGGTGGACTCGGGCGACACCGTCGCCACGTTGATGGCCAATACCGCCGACCACCTCGAGTCCTACCTCGCCGTGCCCGCCATGGGCGCCGTCCTCCACCCACTCGACCCGTGGCTGCCCGCCGACGAGCTGGTGGCCGCCGCCGCGAGCGGCGGTGCGAAGGTGCTGCTCACCGACGCCATCGGGCTGGCCCCGCTCGCCTCGGTCCTGCCGCGCCTCAAGCACGTACGGCACATCGTCGTGGCGGGCGGCGGCAGCGGCTCCGGCGCCGTCATCGGCGGCACGGCCTGCGGCGCCGAGGTGCACGACTACGAGGAGCTGATCGCCGACCGCCCCCGGCACTACGACTGGCCCGAGATCGACGAGCGCGACGCCGCCGTCCTGTGCCACACGACCGAGACCCACGGCTCCGGCTACGCCGACGTACGCGCCAGAGGTGTCGCCTACAGCCACCGCGCCCTGTATCTCCACGCGATCCAGGCCCAGACGCCCCAGGCGTACGGCATCGGGGAGCACGACCTGGTGCTCTCCGTCGTCCCGATGTCGCGCATGCTCGCCTGGGGCCTGCCCTACGCGGCCTTCGCAGGCGGGGCCTCGCTGCTGCTGCCCGGCGCCTACGACCAGCCGGCGCCGCTGGCGGAGATGGCCGAGACGGAGCGGCCGTCGCTGGTCGTCGCCGATCTGGCGGTGTGGGAAGGCCTGCGGGACGAGCTGGACGCCCTCCCGCGCGACCTGTCCTCGCTGCGGGAGGCCGTCGTCGTCGGGGGCCCGGGGGAGGAGCCGGGCGGGCCCTTCCTGGTGCGGGAGCTGGGCCGGCGGCACGGCATCAGCACGGCGGCGGCCTGGGGCGCGCCGGGCACGCTGTCGCCCGCGTGCGTGGCCCGCGCGGCGAGCGGCGAGGCCGGCAGATCCGACCACTACCGCTTCCCCGCCTCCGTCGAGTACGGCGTCACAGGCCCCGACCTGTCACCGCTGCCCTGGGACGGCGAGTCCGAGGGCGAGCTGCTGCTGCGCGGCCCGTGGATCACCGCCTCCTACGTGGAGGAGGAGGCTCCGCTGCACGAGGGCTGGCTGCGCACCGGCGAGACGGCGGCGATCACCCCGGACGGCAGGGTCGCCATCAAGAGCACGCACTCGGCGGCCGAGGACAGCGCGTAGCGCCCCGAAAGGGGCGCGGGGAACCGCGCGGCCAGCCACGACGCAGCCGCAGTCGCAAACCGAGGAGGCCCCCGGAGGGGCTACGCGTCGTCGTCCGACAGCAGGTCCGTCGAGTCAACGATCCGGTACGCGTAGCCCTGCTCGGCCAGGAAGCGCTGGCGGTGGGCTGCGAAGTCCTGGTCGATGGTGTCGCGGGCCACGACGGAGTAGAAGCGCGCCTCATGGCCGTCCGCCTTCGGCCGCAGGACGCGGCCCAGCCGCTGGGCCTCCTCCTGACGGGAGCCGAAGGTGCCGGAGACCTGTATGGCGACCGTCGCCTCGGGCAGGTCGATGGAGAAGTTGGCGACCTTGGAGACGACCAGGCAGTCGATCTCGCCCTGGCGGAAGGACTCGAAGAGCTTCTCGCGCTGGGCGTTGCTGGTGTCGCCCTTGATGACGGGGGCGCCGATGTGTTCACCCAGCTCGTCGAGCTGGTCGATGTACTGCCCGATGACCAGCGTCTGCTCGCCCGCGTGCCGGCGCACCAGCGCCTCGGTGACCTTCCGCTTGCTGTCGGTGGTCGCACAGAAGCGGTATTTCTCCTCCGGCTCGGCCGTCGCGTAGGCCAGCCGCTCGGAGTCGGTCAGGCTGACGCGCACCTCCACGCAGTCGGCGGGCGCGATGTAGCCCTGGTTCTCGATCTCCTTCCAAGGCGCGTCGAAGCGCTTGGGGCCGATCAGCGAGAACACGTCGGACTCGCGCCCGTCCTCCCGCACGAGGGTCGCCGTCAGGCCGAGGCGGCGGCGGGCCTGGAGGTCGGCGGTGAACTTGAAGACCGGCGCGGGCAGCAGGTGCACCTCGTCGTAGATCACCAGGCCCCAGTCGCGGGAGTCGAACAGCTCCAGGTGCGGGTAGACGCCCTTCCGCTTCGTCGTCAGCACCTGGTAGGTGGCGACGGTGACGGGGCGGATCTCCTTCTTCGTGCCGCTGTACTCGCCGACCTCCTCCTCGGTGAGCGAGGTGCGCTTGATCAGCTCGTGCTTCCACTGGCGGGCCGAGACGGTGTTGGTGACCAGGATCAGCGTCGTCGCCTTGGCCTCGGCCATCGCACCTGCCCCGACCAGCGTCTTCCCGGCCCCGCAGGGCAGGACGACGACTCCGGAGCCACCGTGCCAGAAGCCCTCGACAGCCTGCTTCTGGTACGGGCGCAGGGCCCAGCCGCTCTCGTCCAGCGCGATGGGGTGCGCCTCGCCGTCCACGTACCCGGCCAGGTCCTCGGCGGGCCAGCCCAGCTTGAGCAGCACCTGCTTGATCTGCCCGCGCTCGGAGGGGTGCACGGCCACGCTGTCCTGGTCGAGCCGCGCCCCGACCAGCGGCTGGACCTTCTTCGAGCGCAGGATCTCCTCCAGCACCGGGCGGTCCGTCGTCTCCAGCACCAGCCCGTGCGTGGGGTGCTTGGCGAGTGTGAGCCGCCCGTAGCGGGCCATCGTCTCGGCGATGTCCACCAGGAGCGCGTGCGGGACGGGATAGCGCGCGTACTCCACCAGCGCGTCCACGACCTGCTCGGCGTCGTGCCCGGCGGCCCGCGCGTTCCACAGCCCCAGCGGGGTCAGTCGATAGGTGTGGATGTGCTCGGGGGCCCGCTCCAGCTCCGCGAACGGCGCGATGGCCCGCCGGCACGCCTCGGCCAGCTCGTGATCGACTTCCAGCAGCAGAGTCTTGTCGCTCTGCACGATGAGTGGCCCACCGTTCACCCGCTCACCCTCTCCTCTGCGCCCTTGGGACGCGGTCTCTGCGCCCTTGGGACGCTGTCTCCGCGCCTTGGGGGACGCGGTCTCCGCGTCCTTGGGACGCGTTTCGTCCGTGCCCTGGGACGCGGCTTTGCCGCTGGGATGCGGCCAAACGTCCAGTGTGCAGCATCGCGGGGGTGGTGCGGGGCGCGCTCAGCTCTCCGTGACCTCGGCCACGCCCGTGATGCGGTGGAGGGGGTAGGTGCGGACCTCGTCGGCGGTGTGGTCGTAGGCGGTGACGAAGCCGCCTTCGACCTTGACGGGGGCGATGACGCGCTGGGAGGCGGCGCCGTCGGCGTTGACGTAGCCGATCCACAGGTGGCTGCCGGTGAGGGTCGCGGACTGCATGGTGGCGAGGGTCTCGGCCATGACCGTACGGGGCAGCCCGCCCTCGGGGACCGGGCCCGTGGGTGCCTGGCCCGTGGGGGCCTTGGGCTTGTGGGGGAGAGTGGCGGCGCGGTCCCCCGCGCGGATGGCCCGTATGGCAGCGGCCAGCAGCGTCCCGTCCGGCTGCGGCGGGCCGTCGGGCACCGGGTCCGGCGGGGTGCGCGGCGGGGTGCGGTGCGCGTCGGGCCGGGCGAGCAGCACGTCGCCCTCGGCGGACTCGGCCGCCGGCGCGTAGCCCATCTCGCGCAGCCGGGCCAGCAGCTGGTCGGGCGGCGCCGGTGAGGCCAGCACGGTCGGGGCCAGCAGCCGCAGGCGAAGCGGCGCTGAGCGGCGGTCGGCGAGGATCTCGGCGAGCAGCGCGTCGTCGTCGCAGCGTACGTACGAGGAGGCGGCGCCCACCCGCAACTGGCCGTGCTTGCGCGCCACATCGTCGATCAGGTACGAGAGCGGCTGCGGCACCGGGGTACGGGAGTGCGCCGTGAGGAAGGCGTGCAGGTCGGCCGCGGTGCGCCCGGTGTCGAGCGCGCGGCGCACCGAGCCGGGCGTGAAGCGGTAGACGGTGGCGCCGCCCTTGGACTCGACGTCGGCCAGCACCGAGAGCGAGGTGGCCAGTTCGCGCTCCAGAGGGCCTGGCGCGACGGCGGTGAGGTCGGCTTGCAGCAGCACCTCGGAGACCGGCTCGGGAAGGTGGGGGGTCAGCGCCTTGGCGGCCTCGCGGGTGGCGTCCTCCAGCAGGGGACGCGCGTAGGAGGCGAGGGCGCCCCTGCCGGTGACGCCGAGGGACTCGGCCTCGTCCAGCGCCTGGTGGGCCAGGCGGCTGCGGAGCCCACCGGTGGCGTCGGCGTGCCGGCCTGCGGCCCCACTCCCCGGCGCGCCCTGCCTGTCCGTGCCGCGCGCGTCCGCCTCGCGTCCGTCCGTGGCGCGCCCGTCCGTGCCGCGCGCGTCCGTGGCGCGTCCGTCCGTGCCACGTGCGCCGCGTTCGGCCGGGGACTCGCGGGCTTCCCTGGCGCCCTGCAACGGCCGCTCCCAGCGCAGCCGTTCGAGTACGGAGGTCCGGTCGGGGGCCGAGCCCGCCTCCAGCGTGGCGAGCAGGCCGAGTGACCGGCGCCGCACCTCGGGCGCGGAGCCGCGGTCGAGGCCCGGTCCCAGCGCGGCGAGGGAGCGCCCCTTCGCGTCGCGCTCGCCCACCAGGCCCGCCACCCGGGTCGCCGACATCCAGGCGGTCGCCAGCACCGCCCAGCGCTCCGCCGGGGCCGCGCGCAGCCACTCGTCGTAGGCGGGCGTCGGCGCGTACACCTCGTCCGCCTCGCCGTCCGAGGCCAACAGGCCCGCCGCGTAGGCGAGTTCCACCCAGAAGGCGGCAGCGGGCTCCGGCAGGTCCAGCGCGACGGCGGTGCGCTTGAGGTCGCGTACGCCCAGGCCGCCGGCGCGCAGCACCGTCGGCGGTTCCGTCTCCCAGTACCCCAGCAGCTCCTCGACGGTCGACAGCGCGGTCATCGCCTGCCCCGCGGCTGTCGCGTCCACCGTCGCCGTGGCGTGGGCGCGGGCCGCCGTCACCCGCGGCGCCACCGGCTCCAGCTCGCGGTGCGCCCGGCCGCCGCGCAGGTGCAGCGCCGCCTCGCGGGGCAGCACCACACTGCCCGTGCCCGCCGGGCCGCCGGGGGCATCCGGGCCCGCCGGGATGAGCAGGCCGCGGTCCAGGAGCCAGGCGACGGGCGGCGAGGGCGCGTTGACGTCGACGGCGCCGTAGGGCGGGCCCCACTCCAGCTTCCGGAGCACGGCCTCCGCGCCCTCGGGTGCCTGTGCGAGGAGGGCGGCCATGCGGTCCGGGTCACCGAACAGCGCCGCGAGCGCCGCCAGCGCGCTGACGGGGTCGTGGGTCGCGGGCAGCCCCGCCGCGCCGAGCACCTCCTGGAGGCGCGCGGGGGAGAGCTTCGCGCTGCCCGCCGCCTCCGCGAGCGTGGGCCCCAGCCCGGTGGGGGAGGGCGAGATGAGCAGCTCGCGGGCGGTGCGCACCAGCCGGGGGCGCTCCTCGTCGCCCCACACGAGGGCGCGCGCCCTCAGCTCGGCGAGCGCGTGCGGCAGCCGCTCGGCGGCCTCCTCTCCCGGGAGGAGCGCGGCGAGCGCGGCCCGGACCCGGGGCGTGCTCTCTTCCGGGTGACCTGGTGTCCGACCGGGGGCGGAGCCTGATCCGGACCCCTGCGCGGGCCCCTGCGCGAGTCCTTGGGCGGGCCCCTGCGCGGGGGCGACGGCCAGCGCCTCGGCGGTCTGGAGCGTGAACTGATCCAGCCGCTCCAGCGCCCGCACGACCGAGGCGCGCGTGCCCGCGCGGGTGGCGAGCTGGGTGAGGTCCCCCGGCACCGGCGAGAGCAGATCGGGCCGCACCCGCAGCAGCGCGGCGAGCGCGGCATCGTCCCGCCCCCGCAGATCCTCGGCGAGCGTACGCGGCGCCGACCCCGGCCCCCGGCCGTCCGGACGCCCACCACGACCACGCCTCTGCTCGCTGCTCATCCTCCCCACGGTAGCGGCAGGCGGGGGGCCGGGTCGCTGGCCGAGGCGCTGTGGGGTGCGCGGGGGCGCGGGGTGGCGCGGCCGAGGTGAGTCGGTGACTGAGGGTGAGTGACCGTGCGATGACGTCAGGAACGGTTCGGCGGTGGTGGGGTTGGTTCGGTTCGGGGAGCCGTCGTCCGGCGGAGCGCTCGAAGCGTCACCAGCCAGACCGGTGACGACCGCCGTGCCCCCCCGGGGAGGGGCGGTGGCGTCGTCGTGCGGCTCAGCCGGCCAGTCCTCGCTGTCCGTCGGCTCGGCCAACCAGGCATACGGCCGCAGTCGTTTCCGTGACGGGCGGTCAAGTCTGTGACGCACGGTCAATTCCGTGACGGGCAGTCAATTCCGTGACGGCCGGAGGCTTGTCGGTGCCGCGCCCCGCGGCTGACGCCGGGGCACGGCGAGGCGGCTCGGGCAGGTGGGGCCCCGTGGGGCCAATGGTTCGGGTGGGAAGATCCACAACAGGGGGGCGTGCGCGGTACGGTCGTTGCGGAGGCGTGGCGGCGGCCGGTGGCCGTCTACGAGCGAGCAGCCGTTGGGGACTTGGTGGGGATCGAGAGCGATCAGCTCGTATTCGACTATCTGAGCCGGATCGGGGATCTGGCCCACAGCACCCGCATGACCGCGGCCGAGCGGGCGAAGCTCGTCGGCGGGTTGCGCGGGGAGATCGACAAGGCGCGGGCCGCCGAGGGCGGGGCCGAGAGCAAGGCCGCCGTGCGCAAGATCCTCGGCCGGCTGGGGCGTCCCGAGGACGTGGTCGCGGCGGCCAACGGCGGCACCGGCACCGGGTCCGTCTCCGCCGCGCCGTCGCCCTCCGTGCCCACACAGCGGGGCGCCAGGGGGTCCGGCGAGGGGGCGGACGCCGATGAGGCCGCACCGCCGCCGTTGCCCGGCCGGGGCACCGGCCCGAGCGCGGCCTTCGGCGCCTCGTCCCCGCACCTGGCGAGCCTGGATGAGCTGGGGCCCGTGGGCGAGACCGACCCCGACTGGTGGCGGGTGGACCCGAGCCCGTACGGCAGCGGGCCCGGTGGCGGCGGCGGGGTGGCGGCGGGCGAGCCCGTGCCGGGCTTCGTCGGCGGCATCGAGCTGCCGGAGGTACTGAAGCCGCCGCCCACCGAGGAGGAAGCGGCGCGGGCGAAGAAGACTCCTGCCGCTCCTGTGGCTCCTGGTACCCCTGCGGCAGAGGAGGCCGTGCCCGCGCCCGCCACCGCGCCCGCCGGTACGGGGGCCCTGCTGCGGCGGGCGCTGGGCGGCGGACGCGGCCCCAAGGCCGAACGCGTCGCGCGCACCGGCGGCTTCGTGGAGCTGACCGCCGCGGGACTCCTCGTCGCGGGCGTCGTCACCGGCTCCTTCGTCCCGCTGGCCCTGGGCTGGCTGGCAGCCTGGTGGTCGCCCAAGCTCAGCCGCATCGAGGCGAAGTGGGCGGCCGTCGGCATGCCCGCCGTCGTCGCGGTGGGAACCGGCGTGTGGCTGTGGGGCCGCACCGACGGCCGCTGGGGCGCCCCCATCGCGCAGGGCGGCGACGCGTTGCGCGAGGCGATGGGTGATGTCTTTCCGATACTGCTCCGCGTGGCGGCGGGGGCCAGCGCCCTCTACCTGGTGTGGCGGGCCCGCCGCCCGTCGGGGGGCTGAGCGCCGCCACCACCCGTCGGGGGGTGAGCGCCACCACCCGTCGGCCCCCCGGCGGGGCGGCGGCGGGGCGGCGGCGGGGCGGCGACGGAGCGGAAATCGGGGTGCGGCCACCGCGCGATCGTGCAACCGGCAATCGTGCAAACGAGAGCGCGCCTACCCCATGCGGAGCCGTGCATTCCTGTGTTGTTGTTCATCGTTGAACAACCATCGAAAATCGCCGTACACAGGGCAAATAGGCGTCTAGCGCTCGTCTAGGGTGCCACCCCATGAGCACCGCCCGCCCCACCGGCACCCCGCACAGGCCGTCTCATGGCGACCGCACCCACGCCGTCCGCGTACTGCGGCACGTATGGGTCCCGCTCAAGGACGGGACCAGGCTCGCCGCGCGGGTGTGGCTGCCCGCTGACGCCGAGGGGCCCGTGCCCGCCGTCCTGGAGTACATCCCGTACCGCAAGAACGACGGGACCGCGCCCCGCGACGCCACGCTGCACGGACAGTTCGCGCAGGCCGGGTACGCCGCCGTGCGAGTCGACTGCCGGGGCAGCGGCGACTCCGACGGCGTGATGCTCGACGAGTACCACCAGACCGAGCTGGACGACGCGCTTGAGGTCCTCGCCTGGATCGAGCGGCAGGAGTGGGCGGACGGCCAGGTCGCGATCATCGGCAAGTCCTGGGGCGGCTTCAACGGGCTCCAGATCGCCGCGCTCCAGCCCCCGCAGCTGCGCTGCGTCGTCACCGTCTGTTCCACCGACGACCGCTACGCCGACGACGTGCACTACGCGGGCGGCTCCCTGCTCGCCTCCGAGATGCTGCCGTGGGCCGCGACGATGCTCGCCTACAACGCCCGCCCCCACGACCCCGCCGTACTCGGCGACGCCTGGCGCGCCGAGTGGCTGGACCGGCTCGACAAGACCGTGCCGTACGCCGAGGAGTGGCTCACCCACCAGCGGCGCGACGCCTACTGGCGGCACGGCTCGGTGTGCGAGGACTACTCCGCGATCAAGGTGCCCGTCTACGCGGTCGGCGGCTGGCTGGACCCCTACCGGGGCGCGGTCTTCCGCCTCATGGAACACCTCGACCCGGCGACGGCACCGGTCAAGGCCATGGTCGGACCCTGGGCGCACACCTACCCCCACCAGGCGGAGCCCGGCCCGGCGATGGACTTCCAGGGCGAGTGCGTGCGCTGGTTCGACCACTGGATGCGCGGCGCCGACAACGGGATCATGGACGAGCCCCGGCTGCATGCCTGGATACCCGAGTCCACCCCGGTGGGCAGCGACCGCGAGATACGCCCCGGACGCTGGACAGCCGAGCCCTCCTGGCCCGCGCCCGGTGTGACGGCGCGCCGTATCCCCCTCGCCGAGCTGGGCGGAGGGGAGGGGACGGCGCTGCTGCGCTCGCCACTGCCCCTCGGCGCGGCCTCCGGCGACTTCCTCAAGTTCGGCGACATATCCGGGCAGTACGGTGATCAGGCCGCCGACGACGGCCGCTCCCACACCTTCACCGGGCCGGTGCTGGAGGAGACCACCGAGATCCTCGGTGTCCCCGAGGTCAGCCTCCGCGTCACCAGCGACCGGCCGCAGGCGCAGCTCGCGGTGCGGCTGTGCGAGGTCTTCCCCGACGGCTCCGCCAAGCTGGTCACCACCGGACTGCTCAACCTCACCCACCGCGACGGACACGCCGAGCCCGAGCCGCTGGAGCCGGGCCGCGCCTATGAGGTGAGCGTGCCGCTGTTCGCCATCGGTCACGCCTTCGGCGCCGGCAACCGGATCCGGGTCGCCGTCTCCGCCTCGCTGTGGCCCTGGGCCTGGCCGTCCCCCGAAAAGGTGACGGTCGAACTCGACGCCTCGTACGGCGAGCTGACGCTCCCGGTGCGCGCCCCGCGCCCCGCCGAGGAGGCCGCGCTGCGCCCGTACGACCCACCACGCGAAGGCCCACCGCACAGCATCGAGCTGACGGGGATCCCCGGGGACCGCACGGTGACCCTCGACCTGGAGACCGGCGAGCAGACCGTCACCACCACCCCCGCCGACGGCACCATGGTCGACCACGCCGACGGGCTGACCCGCACCGGAAGCGACCTCAACCGTTTCCGCCTCACCGAGGGCGACCCCCTCTCGGCGGTCGTCGAGTGCGAGCGCGACGAGGCGATCAGCAGGGGCGAGTGGGCCACCCGCGTGCACACCCGCTCCCGGATGACGGCGGACGCCACCGACTTCCTCGTGGTCAACACCCTGACCGCGTATGAGGGCAGCGGCGCCGACGAGCGGCAGGTCTTCGCGCGCACGTGGACCTTCTCCGTCTCCCGGGACCAGGTGTGAGGCCGCCGCAGCCCCGGTTGTGGGGCTACCGCTCCCGGGGGTACGGCGTGGCCGTGGGGCTGCTGGTCCTGGGCCTGCTCCTGGCCCTCACCAGCTGCGGGCGGGCCGCCGCGACGGCGACCGGCGGCAGACCCACCGTCGTCATCGGCGCCAAGCAGTTCACCGAGCAGTGGATCATCGGCGAGATGTACAAGCAGGCCCTCACCAAGGCCGGCTACGACGTCGAGCTGAAGTCCAACATCGGCTCCACCAACATCATCGACGGCGCCCTCACCTCGGGCCAGATCGACCTGTATCCCGAGTACACCGGCGTCATTCTCCAGTCGCTCGCCCGGGACAACTCCATTCCGCACTCGGCGCAGGAGACCTTCCGCAAGGCGAAGGCGTTCCAGAAGACCCGCGGGCTGACGATGCTCGAGCCCACGCCCTTCCAGAACAAGAACGCCGTCGCCGTGAAGCCCGCGTTCGCCAAGAAGCACGGTCTGAAGACCATCGGCGACCTCAAGAAGGCGGGACACTTCCGCTTCGCCGAATACCCCGACAACATCGCGGGCGCCTTCGGCTACGGCGAGATGGCGAAGACGTACGGCCTCAAGAACTCCAAGGTCAAGTCCCTCAACATCGGCCTTCAGTACAAGGCCCTCGACAACGGGGACGTGGAGGCGGCCGACGTCTTCACCACCGACCCGCAGCTCGCCAAGGGCGACTACACGATCCTCAAGGACGACAAGAACTTCTACGGCTTCCAGAACGTCGCCCCCGTCGTGCACAAGGACGTACTCAAGGAGCAGGGCCCCGCATTCGCGAAGACGCTGAACAAGGTCGACGCCCTGCTGACGGAAAAGGCCGTACGGGACCTCAACCGCGCCGTCGACACCGTCCGGCTCACCCCCAGCGAGGTCGCCGAACGATTCCTGAAGGCCAACGACTTGCTCTGAGCCGCGGACGCGCCGGCCCCCCGCCATAAGCCGGCCTGGCCCCGCCAGAACTCGCCTGGCCCCGCCAGAACCTCGCCCGGCCCCGTCAGAACCTCGCCCGGCCCCGTCAGAACCTCGCCTGGTCCCCGTTAGAAGAAGGCACCCCATGAGTTCGGAAAGTACGCAAGCCCCCGACCGCAAGCCCCCTGCTGCGGCCCACAAGTCCCCTGCCGCAGTCCGTAAGCCCTCTGCCGCGGCGCAGGACATCGTCTTCGACCACGTCGTCAAGACCTACCCCAACTCCACCACCCCCGCCGTCGACGACCTGTCGCTCACGGTCCCCGCGGGCGAGATCTGTGTGCTGCTCGGCCCCTCCGGCAGCGGCAAGACGACCGCGCTGATGATGGTCAACCGGCTTGCCGAGCTGACCGGTGGCGACATCCGCATCGGTGAGCGCTCGATCATGGACCACGACCCGATCAAGCTGCGCCGCTCCATCGGCTACGTCATCCAGCAGACCGGGCTGTTCCCGCACCTGACCATCGCCGACAACATCGCGACCGTCCCCAAGGTCCTCGGCTGGGACAAGAAGCGGGTCAAGGAGCGGGTCTCCGACCTGCTGGAACTGGTCGGCCTGCCACCCGGCGAGTACGGCAAGCGCTACCCCTCCCAGCTGTCCGGCGGCCAGCGCCAGCGCGTCGGCATCGCCCGAGCCCTGGCCGCCGACCCTCCCGTGATGCTGATGGACGAGCCCTTCGGCGCGCTCGACCCGATCACCCGCGAACATGTGCAGGACGAGTTCCTGGCGCTGCACGAACGCATCCGCAAGACCGTGATCTTCGTCAGCCACGACATCGACGAGGCCGTGAAGATGGGCGACCGGATCGCCATCTTCCGCGAGGGCGGCAAGCTCGCCCAGTACGACACCCCGCGCACCCTCCTCAAGGAGCCGGCGGACGCTTTCGTCGCCCGCTTCGTGGGTGCCGATCGGGGTCTGAAGCGGCTGACGCTCACCAAGCTCGCCGACCTCGACCTCGACCCCGCCCCCACGGACCAGGACACCGCACAGCTCCCGGCCCTCACCGCCGACGCCAGCCTGCGCGCCGCGCTCTCCCTCATGGTGGCCGAGGGCACCGACGCCGTCCGCGTCACCGGGCCGGAGGCCGCGGGCGAGAACAAGGGGAAGGCCGAGGGGAAGGCTGAGGGGGAGGCCGAGGGGAAGGCTGAGGGGGAGGCCGAAGTGCTGGGCCTCGCGACCCTCGACGCCGTGCGGAAGGCGGGCGCGGCGTGAGCGCGGAACCCGTCATCCCCGACTTCGGGGACCCCAGCGCCTGCGTGGCCGGCGACGCGACCTTCTGCACCGACTGGTTCACCGGGCACTGGTCCAACCTCTTTTGGCCCGCGCTGCTCCAGCACCTCCAACTGACCCTGATCGCCGTCGTCCTCGGCTTCGTCCTCGCCGTCGCCGCCGCGATCCTGTGCCACTTCCACGGCTGGCTGGCCGCGCCGCTCTCCGCGGTGACCTCCTTCCTCTACACGGTGCCGCCGCTGGCGCTCTTCCAGCTGCTGGTCCCGGTGACCGGCTTCTCCGTCCTCACCGTCGAGACGGCCCTCGTCCTCTACAGCCTCTATCTGCTGTTCACCACCATCCTCACCGGCCTGCGCGAGGTCCCCCAGGACGCGGTGCGTGCCGCGCGCGGCATGGGGCTGACCCGGCTCCAGATCCTCTTCAAGGTCGAACTCCGGCTCGCCGTGCCCTCGTTGATCGCCGGCCTCCGGGTGGCCACGGTCATGACCATCGGCATCGTCGCCATCGCCGCCTACGTCGTCGACCAGGGACTGGGCTCGCTGATCCTCAAGGCGCTCCAGTCGCCCTTCAACACCCAGTTCATCGGCGCCGGCGCGCTGGCCGTCGTGCTGGCGCTGGTGGCCGACGGCGTGCTCGTCCTCGCCGGGCGGCTGCTCACACCGTGGGCGCGGACGAGGAGGGCCGCATAAGCCATGTCCACCTTTCTCGGGTCCTTCACCTTCATGGGAGACCAGCTCTCCCTGCTCCTGGACAAGACCGGCCAGCACCTGTGGATGTGCGCGGTCGTCATCGCCGTCTCGCTCGTCGTCGCCGTTCCGCTCGGGCTGTGGCTGGGTCACCTGCACAAGGGCGAGTTCCTGACCACGAGCATCTCCAACATCGGCCGAGCGCTGCCGAACCTCGCGGTCATCGCGATCGGTCTCGGCATCTTCGGACTCACCTTCACCAACATCGCCATCGCCCTCCTCATCACGGCGATCCCCCCGATCCTCAGCCAGGCATATCTGGCCGTCGACCAGGTCGACCCCGACATGGTGCGCTCCGCGCGCGGCATGGGACTCACCCCCACCCAGGTCCTGTTCAAGGTGGAGCTGCCGCTGGCCCTGCCGCTGCTGTTCTCCGGCATCCGGATCGCGGTGGTCTACGTCATCTCCAGCGCGACCCTCGCCACCGTCGCCGGGGGCGGCGGCCTCGGCGACATCGTCCTGGGCCAGGCCACCTACGGCCTGGAGGGCGTCATCGCCGCCGCGCTGTGGGTGGCGGCGCTCGCCCTCGCCGCCGACGGGCTGCTGGCCCTGCTCCAGCGTGTGCTCGTCCCGAAGGGCCTGCGCGTCAGCCGGGGCTGACGCCCCTCGCCGGGTCCGGCCCCGCGCTCGCCGGTCCGGCCCCGCCTTTGCGGGGGCGCCCGCCGCTCAGCCGTCCTTGCCGCACAGCGCGTGGTCGACCAGGCGGCGGGTCGCCGCGTTGAGCCGCACCTGGTCGGGGACGCCCCCGTCGCTGGTGACCGAGATCGCGACGGACCGGCGGCCGTCCTGGGTGACGCCCGTGCGGGTGTAGGAGCCGAAGCCGTCGCCCTCGTGGTGCCAGTAGCTGCCGCCGCACGAGAGCGGGGTCTCCCGCACCCCCAGGCCGTAACCGCCCTTCGGCCAGGCGGCGACGTCCTCCGGGTCGTCGGTGCGCTCCACCGTGTGCCGCATCTCCTTCAGCTGGGCCGGGGGAAGCAGCTTGCCGCCCATCAGCGCGCGGAAGAAGGTGTTCACGTCGCGCGTGGAGCTGATGACCCCGGAGTCGGCGGTGTGCTGGAGGCTGTGCTCCGTGGCATCGAGCGGCTTCCCGTCGGCCCCCGGCAGCGTGACCTTGGCGTGGGGGCCCGGCATGAACGGGTTGGCCCCGCCTATGGAGGTCTCCCGCAGCCCGAGGGGGGCTATGACGCGGTGCTCGACCTGCTCTCTCCACGGCAGCGTGCCCGCCTTCTCGATGATCATCTCAAGGAGCAGGTAGTTGGTGTTCGAGTAGGCCCATCTGGTCTTCCCGGCGCCGGGGGTGAACAGGGGCTTGTGCCGCATGGCCACCGCCACGTAGTCCCGCGCCGGGGTGGTGTCGTGGCGGTACTTGTCGAAGTCCTTGAGCACTCCGCCCAGCTCGGGGTCGTCGACGTAGTCGAACAGCCCGCTCGTCTGCCGCAGCAGGTCGCGCACGGTCACCCGGGAGCCGTCGTTGCCGTGCCCCGATACGACGCCCGGCAGCCACTTCTCCACGGTGTCGTCCAGGGACAGCTTGTCCTCGGCGGCCAGTTGCAGTGCGACGACGGCCGTGAACGTCTTGGACGTGCTCGCCGCGCGGAACCGCGCGTCCCACGGCACCTTCTTTCCCGCCCCTGCCCTGGCCCGCACCGAACCGCCCCCGTCCTCCGCCTGGGCCAGCACCTTGACCTTGCCGCCGCCCGCCTTCCGCACGGCGGCCACGTCCTTGTCCAGGAGCGCGGAGCCGGGCTCCGCGCGCGTCGTGCCGCCGGAGTGCCCGGCCGCGCCCGCCTGCTGGGCCCCGGTGAGCCCCGTGAGCCCCGCGATCCCGGCCAGCACGGCTGCCGTCGACACAGCCGCCGTCCCCCAGCGCACCCGTCGGTTACCGCCCATCGTGCATCCCCTCGTCCCCCCGGCCCGTGAGCACGGATACCGGCTCCCGCCAGGCCCATCGCCTCGTCGTGCGACCAGCCAACCAGGCAGAACAGGTGCCGCACGAGGGCAGCAGTACGAGTCTGCGGAGTAGACCTAGATCTACCTCGCGAGTGCGCCCACCGGCGCGGCGGCCGGTCAGGTGTCGCAGCCGACGCCGTCCCCGTCCCGGTCGAGATGCGGCCCGTACCCGGGATCGCCCCGGTGCACGGGCGCGGCGTTCGCCGCGCGCGCCTCGGCACAGTTGCCGAAGGGGCCCGAAGCGGCACCCCCGTCGCCCCCGCCGTCGCCGCCGCCCCCGCCTCCGCGCGCGGGCTGTGCGGTGACGGTGGCGCGCACGGTCCTCGTGGCCTTCACCGTCTTGGTGGCCGTGACCGTCGGACCCGCTTTCGGCTTCGCTCTCGGCTTCGCTTCCGCGGCGGGCGAGGCGGCGGCTTCCGCCGTCTTCGTGGCCGTGACGGTGGCCGTGGGACGAGGCCCCGCGGCGCTCGCACCAGCACTGTCGTCGCCGGCCCCGATTCCCGCACCGATGAGGAGCGCGAGCGCCGCGCCCGGCAGCACGTAGCGCTTGCGCGCCCATCGTGGCGCGGGGCGTGACGGTACGGGATATGGCGGTATGGGCTGCGGTGACTGCGGCGGTATATATGGATTTGCCATGACTCCCCCTGGGTTCAGGTGAGGTGACAGTAGTGTTCCGGGTGGTCCCGCACGAGAGGTTCGGTGCTAAGTGATGGTTCCGTGACCATTGGTCCGGGAACGCGCAGCAGGCGGAAGGGCTGCCGCCCCGCTCGTCCGCCCTCCGTCCTCCGTCCTCCCCAGTGACAACAACGGCGCGCCCGACCCAGTCGCGGTCGGACGCGCCATTCCCGTACGGGCTCGGGCTCGTACGGCTCGTACGGCTCGTACGTCCCGTACGGCCTATACGGGCCCCTACGTCGCCGGATCGGTCACTTCGCCAGATCCGCCTGCATCTCGTCGAGGATCTTTCCGGCCGCCGTGTAGCCGATGCCCTGGATCCACAGCTCGTCCTCGACGTGGAAGGCTTTGCCGTCCTTGACCGCCCGCATGTTCTTCCACAGCGGGCTCTTGACGGCCTTGTCCTCGCCGGACTTCTTCGGGTCTCCGAACGAGGTGTAGAAGACGGCGTCCGCGTCGCCCTTGTCCACCTGTTCGGGGCTGACCTCCAGCGCCAGGCCGCCGAACGCCTTCGCCTGCTTGACCACCGGGGGGCGGCCGAGTTTCACGTCGTCCAGCAGCGTCCCGATGTATGCCTTCTTGCCGTATATCCGGGTGTCCGCGCCCTGGGTGAAGCGGATGACGCTGGTCTGGAGGGACCTGGCCTTCTTCTCCCCGCCGAGTGCCTCGGTGACCTTCGCAGTGTGTGCGGTGTAGTCCGCGAGGACCTTCTTCGCCTCCGCCTTCTTTCCGAGCGCGTCCGCGTGCGCCTGGAAGTTCTCCTTCCAGGGGTATCCGGTCGTCTTCGTCATCACGGTCGGGGCGATCTGGGACAGCTCGTCGTAGCGGTCCGCGTCGCGGTCCTTGTTGGTGAGGATCAGATCGGGCTTGAGGGCGGCGATCTTCTCCATGTTGGGCTGGGCGACGGCGCCGACGTTCTCGACGCCCTTGAGCTCGTCCTTGGGCAGGTAGCTGAGGAACGGCTTGCCGGGCAGCGCCGTCGTCGCGCCGACCGGTTTGATGCCCAGGGTCACCACCGAGTCCAGCTCGGCGGTGTCGAGGACGACGACGCGCTTCGGCTTGTCGGGCACCTTCACCGGGCCGTTGACGGTCTTGACGGTGTGGGTGGCGCCCCCGCCCTTGTCCGAGCCGGAGTCCGCGTCGGAACCGCACGCGGACAGTGCGAGCGCCGAGGCGAGAACGACGGCCGTGCCCACGGCCGATCTGCCGACCACCTTCATACCCTGCTCCTTCATCCGGTCCCCCTGTGTCATGCCCCGCCCCTGCCCTCGGAAGCTTCGCCCTTCTCTGCCGACGCCCCGCCCTTCCCTGCCGACGCCCCGCCGCTTTCCGTCGTCGCCCTCCCGGATTCCGCCGTCGCCCCGCGTGGAGCAGGCACGTCGGCCACACCCACGCCCGGCTGCCATGGCGCGCCCGGCACCACCAGCGGATCGCCCGTCACGGGGCAGGGCACGACAACCGACTCCAGCCCGAAGACCTCGCGCACCAGCTCCGCGTTCACGATGTCGCCGGGCGGGCCCTGCGCCACGAGGCGGCCCTCCTTCATGGCGACGAGGTGATCGGCGTAGCGCGCGGCCTGGTTGAGGTCGTGCAGGACCATCACCACCGTGCGGCCCAGCGCCCCCTCACCCGTCGATGCGTCCCCTGCCGACGCGACCCCCGACGACGCGTCCCCCGTCGCCGCGTCTCCCGACGACGCCTCGGCCCTCGACGGGTCACCCGTCGACGAGGCGAGCTGCCGCACCAGGTCCAGCACTTCCACCTGGTGGGCGATGTCCAGGTAGGTCGTCGGCTCGTCCAGCAGCAGCAGGTCCGTCTCCTGCGCCAGGGCCATCGCGATCCACACCCGCTGCCGCTGACCCCCCGACAACTCATCGACGGGGCGGTCGCCGAGCGCGGTCACATCCGTGCGTTCCATGGCGTCCGTGACGGCCCGCTCGTCCTCCCGCGACCACTGCTGCCACCACCGCTGGTGCGGCTGGCGGCCCCGCGAGACCAGGTCGGAGACGGTGATCGCCTCGGGCGCCACGGGGGATTGGGGCAGCAGCCCGATCGACTGGGCGATCTTCCGCGTGGGCAGCCGCGCCAGTTCCTCGCCGTCCAGCAGCACCGCGCCCGCGCGCGGCTTCAGCAGGCGGCCCAGCGCCCGCAGCGTCGTGGACTTGCCGCACGCGTTCGGGCCGACGACGACGGTGACCTGGCCGTCGGGTATGTCCAGGTCCAGGTGTTCGACGACCGTGCGGTCCTCGTAGGCGAGTGTCAGCCCGCGTGCGGCGAGACGTCCGGCGCCACCCGCCCCGGCGACGGCCCCGGCGACGGTGTCGGCATCCCCATCCTTGGCGAGGCTGTGGGTCCCCCCGGCGAGGCCGTGGGTGTCGGATGTGCTCATTGCGCGGCTCCACTGCGGCTGCGGCCGGTACGGCCGGTACTTCCCCTGCCGGCACGGCCACCGGCACGACCGTCGGCACGACCGCCAGTACGGCCACCAGTACGGCCACCGGTACGGCTTCGGCTGACGCGGTCGCGGTCGCGGCCGGCGCGCCCGCCGCCGCCCGTCCGCATGATCAGCCAGATCAGATACGGGGCACCGACCGCCGCCGTCAAGACGCCCACCGGCAGCTCCGTGGGCGCGAACAGCTTGCGGGCCAGCAGGTCTCCCAGGGTGACGACGAACGCGCCCAGCAGCGCCGAGGACAGCAGCGGTATCTGTGCCGTGCGCGTGAGGCGGCGCGCGATCTGCGGCGCCAGGAGCGCGACGAAGTCGACGGGACCGGCCGCGCCCGTCGCGACGGAGGCCAGCACCACACCGGTGATCACCAGCAGCAACCGGTCCCGGCCCAGGCGGACGCCGAGCGCGGTGGCGGTGTCGTCGTCCAGCGTCACGTTGCGCTGGGCCCGCGCCGCCCACACCACGCACGGCAGCATCACCAGCAGCGCGACGGCCAGTGGCCCCGCCTGGTCCCAGCCGCGCCCGTTGAGGGAGCCGGTCATCCACACCTTCGCCTGCTGGGCCACCAGATAGTCGCCCTTGGTCAAGAAGAGCTGGGTGACCGAGCGCAGCGCCACGGAGAAGCCGATGCCGATCAGCACGAAGCGCGCGGCATGCAGCCCGCCCCGCCACGCGAACACGTAGACGAGGGCCGCCGCCAGCAGGCCGCCGGTGACCGACAGGTAGGGCAGCGTCGTGGAGGAGGTGACGCCGTACGTCATCGCGCCGACCGTCAGCGCCGAGGCCCCGTGCGTGACTCCGATGATCTCGGGGCTGGCCAGCGGGTTGCGGGCGACGGTCTGGATCAGTCCGCCCGCCACTCCGAGCGCGGCGCCCGCCATCAGCCCGACGACCATGCGGGGCGTCCGCAGCGTGCCGACGACCAGTTCGTCGGGGGACGGCCGGCCGAAGAGCACCTTGACGACCTCGGTGGGCGAGACGGTCGTCTCTCCCAGCGTCAGATTCGCGACGACGGCGGCGAAGAGGGCCACGGCGAGGACGACGGCCACCGCAGCGCCGCGCCGGTGCACGAGCCAGGAACTTTTGCGCCCCCGCACCACCGCGTACCCGGCGGGCCGGGTGCCGGACCCCACGGACCGGTTGCCGGACGCCGCGGGCCGGGTGCCGGGCGCCCCCGCGGGCCGGGCGCCGTTTCCGGCGGGCGGGGTGCTGAGCGCGCTCACGCGGGCACCGCCTTCCTGCGTACCAGGGCCACCAGGAACGGCACCCCGATCAGCGCGGTCATCACCCCGGCGGGCACCTCGCCCGGCGGCATCACCAGGCGGCCCACCACGTCGGAGACCAGCAGGACGACGGGCCCCAGCAGCGCGGCCATCGGCAGCAGCCACCGGTGGGCGCCGCCCACGAGCGCGCGGGCGATATGCGGAACGGCCAGCCCCACAAAGGCGATCGGCCCGGCCGCCGCGACCCCGGCGCCGGTCAGCACGGTGGCCCCCAGCCCGCCGAGGATCCGTACCCGCGCGACCCGCTGGCCCAGCCCCTTCGCGGTGTCCTCGCCCAGCGCGAGCGCGTCCAGCCCTCGCGCGACCGAGAGGACGAGCACGACACCGGCCAGCAGGAACGGCCAGATCTGCCCGGCGATTTCCGCGTCGCGGTCCGAGAGGGAGCCGACCTGCCAGAAGCGGAACTCGTCCATGGCGGCGGCGCGTGTCGTCAGGATGCCGGAGACGACGGCGACCAGCAGCGCGTTGACGGCGGCGCCCGCCAGCGCCAGCTTGACCGGTGTGGCGCCGCCGCGTCCGCGAGCGGCCACCGCGTAGACGGCGACTGCCGCGAAGCCCGCGCCCACGAAGGCGAACCACACGTAGCCGCTGAGCGAGTGGACCCCGGCGAACGCGATGGCGCACACGACCCCGAGCGAGGCGCCCTGGCTGATGCCGAGGATGCCGGGCTCGGCGATGGGGTTGCGGGTGACGCCCTGCATGACGGTCCCGGCGAGGCCGAGCGCGGCGCCCACCATGACGCCGACGAGGGTGCGCGGCACCCGCATGGTGCGGATGACATCGGCGGCCTTGCTGTCGCCGCCGTGCAGCAGCACGTGCCACACCTGGTCCGGTGCGATGGAGCGGCTGCCGAGCGCGAGGCTCAGCAGCACGGCCACGGCCAGCCCGCCCGCGGCGGCCAGGACCCAGGCGAGGCGGCGCGCGAGCACGGCCCGGCGCGGGGTCCGCAGCGCGGCGGCCTCAGTGCCGCTACCGCCGTGTGGCGCCCCGGCAGGGCTGGCGGTGGGCACGGCGGCAGGCATCGCGTTCCTCGGTGCGTACGACGGGCGGGATCGCTGAAAGAGGCGGAGCGGAGCAGGTAAGGCGGACCTAAGTGTAAGGCGTAGGGCAAGGCACAATGATCGACATGGTTTCGCACGCTTCGTCCCCCACGACCTCCCCCACGACCCCCGGCACGGCGTCCCCCACGGCCCCTGGCCCGGAGTCCGCCACCGCCTCTCGCACGGCGTCCCCCTCCGAGCCCATTGAGGCTTCCCCCACGGCGGCACCCGTAGCCCCCCGCACGGCATCCTTCGACGCGGCCCGCGCGGCCGGTGCCCCGGGAACCCTGACCATCGGCTTCGACCTCGACATGACGCTGATCGACTCCCGCCCCGGCATCCACGCGGCCTGGCGCAGGCTGTCCGCCGAGACCGGGGTGCGGGTCGACGCGGACCTGGTCGTCTCCCGGCTCGGCCCGCCGCTCACCCAGGAGCTGGCCCACTGGTTCGCCGAGGAGGACATCCCGGCAGCCGCCGAGCACTACCGCGCGCTGTACCCCGACTACGCGATCGAGCCGAGCCCCGCCCTCGCGGGCGCCCGCGAGGCCTTCGCCGCCGTCCGGGAGGCGGGCGGACGCGCGCTCGTCGTCACCGCCAAGCACCGGCCCAGCGCCCAACTGCACCTGGAACACCTGGGCATGGAACCCGACCTGCTCATAGGCGAACTCTGGGCCGAGGGCAAGGCGGAGGCCCTGGTCGAGCACCGCGCCGCCGCGTACGTCGGCGACCACGTGGGGGACGTGCGAGGAGCGCGCACGGCCGGAGTGGTCTCCGTCGCCGTCGCCACGGGACCGTGCTCGGAAGCGGAACTGACCGAGGCGGGCGCCGACATCGTCCTGCCCGACCTGACGGCCTTCCCCCGCTGGCTGCGGGAGTTCACACGCCCCTAGGGGCCGGACTCACGTGACCCCCCGGCCCGGGGGTCACGCCCCCTTGAGGCGCCGGTTCAAGCGCCCTCGGCGGCCCGACGCTGTGCCCTGGCCGTGCGGACGACCCCGGCGGCGGCCAGCGCGAATCCGGCGCCCATCAGCATGCAGACGAAATAGGCGGGCGCCGGGAGCGGTGTGGTGCCCAGGAAGAGCGGAGCGACGGTGGCGAGCGTGGCCACCGCCCCGACCAGGGAGACGATCCCGCCGATTCGTACGAGAAGATCACCGGCGGAGGGAGTTTCAGTGTTCACCCGCCCAGGGTAGATCGCACTGCGGGCGCTCTCCCAAACGGTGCGGGCGCTCTCTCAGCGGCACCGGGGGGTGCCCAAGAACCACTCGGTGGCACCTTGCCACCAGGGCGGGGGCCATTAACCTTGGTGGTAGCGGGTCTTTCGGCCCGCTCGACTGCTCTTCAGGGGGGTTGGGGGGCCATCGCAGGCGACCTTCGCCCCAGTACAGCAGACCCATTTTCCAGTAGCCGCAGCCCGGTGCTTCCGGACGAGTACGAGGACGAGGACAGACGTGCCTACCGGCAAGGTCAAGTGGTTCAACAGCGAGAAGGGCTTCGGCTTTCTCTCCCGTGACGACGGCGGCGACGTCTTCGTGCACTCGTCAGTGCTCCCGGACGGCGTGGACGCGCTGAAGCCGGGCCAGCGCGTGGAGTTCGGCGTGGTCGCCGGACAGCGGGGTGACCAGGCGCTTTCCGTGACGATGCTGGACCCGGCCCCGTCCGTGGCTGCGGCGCAGCGCCGCAAGCCGGACGAGCTGGCCTCGATCGTGCAGGATCTGACGACGCTGCTTGACGGCGTCTCCCAGTCCCTGGAGCGCGGGCGCTACCCCGACAAGCAGCACGGCCACAAGATCGCCGGCTTGCTTCGCGCCGTCGCCGACCAGCTCGACATCTAGTGCCGTGACCGGCAATGTTTGCCCGTCAAGGAGCGTCGTCGTGGGGGCACCGCCCGCGCGAGCGGAGCCGAGCGTGGGGGAGCGTGCGATCGCAAGGCGGCCGGAAGCCCTTGATCGGGGTCTCCTCTGCTCTGGGGGCACCTCCCGGCCGAAGGCCGGGGGAGGAGTTGAGAGCTTGGGGAAGGAGCTACCAGGGCTTTTGGCCAACGCCGCTGGGGGCACCCCCTGCTCGGAGAGCTTGGGGGAGTGCGTGCCGGGCGGCGCGACAGGGCAAAGCTTGCCGGGAGGGGCACTAGGGACTCCACGCTGGTCCAGGGGCGCCACGCTCCACGTCCGGGGAGAGACCGGCAGGGGGAGGGGATCCCAGGAGGGGATCAGGGAAAGCTGAGCGCGTCCGGGCCGAGGGGCGGTACGAGCCCCTCGGCCGCCGCGCGGCTGAGCAGCCCGCGCACCGCCGCGTAGCCGTCCTCGCCCAGCTCCTCGGTGAACTCGTTGACGTACAGCCCGATGTGCTGCTCGGCCACCGCCGGGTCCATCTCCTGGGAGTGCGCCAGCACATAGGGCCGCGAGATCTCGGGGTCCTTCCAGGCCGTCCGCACCGAGGTGCTGATCGTCGCCGCCAGCTCGCGCAGCTTCTTCTCGCCCAGCGAGCGCTTGGCGATGATCGCGCCCAGCGGGATCGGCAAGCCGGTGGTGGACTCCCAGTGCTCGCCCATGTCGGCGAGGCTGTGCAGGCCGTAGTCCTGGTAGGTGAAGCGGGCCTCGTGGATGACGAGTCCGGCGTCGACCTCGCCGTCGCGGACCGCCGGCATGATCTCGTGGAACGGCAGCACGACGATCTCGCCGACGCCGTCGGGCACCTCGGCGGCGGCCCACAGCCGGAAGAGCAGATACGCGGTCGAGCGCTCGCTCGGCACCGCCACGCGCTTGCCGCTCAGCGCCTTCGCCTCGCCCGCCTCGCGCGTGAGCACCAGCGGGCCGCAGCCGCGTCCGAGGGCGCCGCCGCAGGGGAGCAGGGCGTACTCCTCCAGCACCCACGGCAGGACCGCGTACGACACCTTCAGCACGTCCAACTCCCCGCGCTCGGCCATCCCGTTGGTGAGGTCGATGTCCGCGAACGTGACCTCGGGCGCCGCCGCGCCGGGCACGCGGCCGTGCACCCACGCGTCGAAGACGAACGTGTCGTTCGGGCAGGGCGAAAAGGCGATGGAGAGGGGGCGGGGGGCGGTGTCTGTGTCCCTGACTGTGTCCATGGCTGTGTTCATGGCTCCGTTCACGACTGTGTTCATGACTGCGGGGGGCCTGCCCCTTACCGGGTGAGCTTGCCGAAGGCGGTCGTGAGCGCGGCGAGCGCCTCCGGGATACGCCACGCCGCGCGGTCGCGGGGCCCGACGGCGTTGGAGACCGCACGGATCTCCATGACGGGCACCCCGTGCGCGGCGGCGGCCTCGGCGACACCGAAGCCCTCCATCGCCTCCGCCGCAGCGCCCGGATACCGCTCCAGCAGGAGCGCGGCGTGCTCTTGGGTGCCGGTGGCGGTGGAGACGGTCAGCACGGGGCCCGTGCGCGCGCCGGTCGCCTCGGCGGCGGCCCGTACGAGGTCCTCGGGGGGATGGTGCGCGGAGGTGCCGAAGCCCAGCTCCGCGACGGACGCGAACCCCGTCGGGGTCTGCGCGCCCAGATCGGCCGCCACGATGCGGTCGGCGATCACCGTGTCGCCGAGCGCGATGCCGCCGGCCGCGAAGCCGCCGCCGATTCCGGCCGAGACGACCAGGTCGTACGGCCGGCCCTCGTACGCGGCCGTCACCAGCGCGGTCGCCGTCCCGGCGCCGGCCGCGCCGGGGCCTACGCCCACGGCTGTGACGTCGGCACCGGGCGCCGCCCGTTCGACGGCCTCCCGCTCGGCGGCCACGGCCACGACGACGAGCACCCGTCCGAATGTTTCCAGCACGCGCCACACCTCCGGCGGCCCATTCTCCGCGTTGCCGACTCCCGCCTCGATGGCACCCCCCGCGTCAGTGGTGGGGCCGCGCCGCCTTGTTTCCGCCGCCTCCCGTTCCCGCCGCGATGACGGCTGGGGCCCGCCTCCCTTTCCGCCGCAACGGTGGCGCGCTACGACGGACAGGGTCCGGCGGAAGGGCCGACGGCCGAGGCCGGTTCGGCACCGCCGGTCCGCGCCGTGGGGCGTCTCGCCGTCACGGCGGGAAAAGGGGGTGCGGTCGGGAAGGGGTGCGCGGCGGGGCGAAAGGGCGTCAGTCCGTGGTGGTGCTCTTCAGAGTGAAGTGCCAGATGCCCTTGAAGTCGCCGCCGGAGGTTTCCACGATGCTGATCTGGACGCTCTTCTTCGGCGCCGAGGGCTGCCCCTGCGCCGACTGGCTCTGGAAGAACGCCTCGCCGGGGAGGGAGTAGTAGGTCTTCTTGACCGGTTCGGGCAGCGCGGGCTTGCCGTCGACGAGGACGAGCCAGCCGTGGTCGCCCGTCTCCGGGTCGACTCCGAGGCGGAGCTTGTCGCCCGTGCTGACGGAGACCGTCTTGTCGGCCTTCTTGCTGAGGCACTTGCGGACCTCGGCCTGCGGGAGCGCCTTGCCGTCGTCGTAGCAGGCGGCCTCGGTGGTCACCGAGTCGCTGCCGACCGTCGCGGTCACCATCGGGGTCGGCTTGTCGCACGCCGAGAGGGCGACGAGGCCGAGCGAGGCGGCACCGAGGGCGGTGGCGGTGCGCACGCCCCGCCGCGACTGTGACGACATGCGGCTCCGCCGCGTGAGCTTGCTCATGCGGGCAGGCTACCGGGCGGTTCCGGTCAGGCGACGCGGGGGTGCGGCGTGCCGCGGCGGGCGGCGACGAGCAGCCCTCGTACGGCCGTGAGCACACCGGCGGCCACCAGCCCGGCCGCCACGGCCATGCCCAGGCGGCCGACGAGGGGGAGGGCGATGCCGATGGCGCCCCCCGCGACCCAGGACATCTGCATCAGCGTCTCCGAGCGCGCGAAGGCGGAGGTGCGGACCTCTTCGGGCATGTCGCGCTGGATGAGCGCGTCCAGCGACAGCTTGCCGAGCGCCTGCACGATGCCCGCCGTCGCGGCGACGGCGGTCACGGCGACCGCGCCGTAGAAGGCCGCAGCGACGATGGTGGCGGCGAGCGCGCACAACAGGACGCAGGTGATGATCAGTTCGGGCCCACGGCTGCGCAGCAGCGCGCCGAGCGCGGTGCCCAGCGCGTTTCCGGCGCCGGCCGCGACGCCCGCCAGGCCGAGGGAGACGGCGGCCGACAGCCCGCCCAGCGGGTGCTCGCGCAGCAGGAAGGCGAGGAAGAAGGTGAGGAACCCGGACAGCGCGCGCAGCGAGGAGTTCGCGAACAGCGCGCTGAGCACCGAGGAGCCGACGGTCCGCAGCCCGGGCCGCCGCTCCGGCCGGTCCTGGCTGCGGGTCTGCTCCCGGGCCCGCTCCTGGCGGTTGGTCCGCTCCCGGCCCCGAGCCCGCTCCCGGCCCCGGGCCCGCTCCCGGCCCCGCCCGCGTGGCGCGTCGCGTACGAGGTGCGCGGGGCGCTCCCCCTTCGCGGAGTCGACCTTGTGGTCGAGGGAGAAGGAGAGGAAGGTGCCGACGATGAACACGGCGAAGGC
Source organism: Streptomyces sp. NBC_01775 (assembly GCF_035917675.1). NCBI lineage: Bacteria > Bacillati > Actinomycetota > Actinomycetes > Kitasatosporales > Streptomycetaceae > Streptomyces > Streptomyces sp. NBC_01775. The sequence goes on from NZ_CP109104.1 coordinate 5,213,628, forward strand.
GCCGTACAGCGGCCACTTGGCACCCAGCGCGTGCAGCCCCGCACCGGCGGGCGCCGCGGCGCCGGTGGCCAGCAGCCCGGCGAGGGTCACCCGGGAGTTGGCCTTTACGAGTGAGATACGCGGCGGCAGCAGCCTCGGTACCACGGCCGAGCGCACCACGCCGTACGCCTTGGAGGACACCAGTACGCCCAGCGCCGCCGGGTACAGCTCCAGGCCGCCGGTGGCCACGGCGGTCGCCATCGTCAGCGCCAGCAGCGCGCGGGCCAGCATCGCCGCGGCCATCGCCGCGCGCCGGCCGTGCGGTACGCGGTCGAGCAGCGGGCCGATCACGGGCGCGAGGATCGCGAAGGGCGCCATCGTCACCGCGAGGTACAGCGCGACGCGGCCTCGTGCCTCCCCCGTGGGGACGGAGAAGAAGACCGTCGAGGCGAGTGCCACGGTGATGAGCATGTCGCCCGCCGAGTTGACGGCGTGCAGTTCGATGAGCTTGCCGAGGCCGGACTCGCCCGCGCCTTCCGCGTGGGTGGCGCGGCGGATGCGGCGCGCCACCGCGGCCGGTGGCCGGCTGAGGGCGCGTGCGACACGGCGGAGCCCGCTGGGTTTCCCGGGCATGTCGGGAGCCACGCCGTTCAGTGTGCCCCAGAAGCCGGGCCGGAAGCCGGTGGCGCGAGGGCCGCTGCGGCTGGCTGCGGATTCCTTCTCGGGGCCCGTGGGGTAGCGTGGGTGAACGGTGCGCACCGCACGGCCCCTTTGAGCGCGGGCGCGCGGACGTCGCAGCGGCCCCCCGGTCCCGCTCCGTCCCCGACCCCGCCCCTCCTTCTGTGGCCGTACGGGCAGCGCATGCCGACAACGGCGCGACGGCCTAGGAGAGACGATTCTTGTGAGTGCTGCATGAGTGCCGCGACGCGGAGTGCGACCCGTAGCGCGCGGAGCCGCCGCGCCCCCGACAAGCTGTGTGCCGAGGCCGTCGAGCTGGCCAGGGAGGCGGTCGAGGAGGCCGCCGACCCGGGAACGGTCGGTGAGTGGATCGAGGCCGTCGCCGACGAGGACCGAGTCGTCACTCACCTCTTCGAGGCCCGCATGTCCGGGTACCGGGGCTGGCGATGGGCTGTCACCGTCGCCCGCGCCTCCCGGGCCAAGAAGGTCACCGTCGACGAGTCGGTGCTGCTGCCCGGCGAGGACGCGCTGCTGGGCCCCGAGTGGGTGCCCTGGAGCGAGCGGCTGCGCCCCGGCGACCTGGGGCCCGGCGACCTGTTGCCGACCGAGGCCGAGGATCCGCGCCTGGAGCCCGGCTTCCTGGGCGAGGACGTCCCGCCGCCCAACTCTCCCGTGGCCGACGAGGAGCTCCCGGTCCCAGGGCTGGAGCGGGTGGGTATCGGCTCCGTCGCCGACGAGCCCGGCATGGGGCGCAAGCGCGTCTTGTCGCGGGTGGGTCTGCACGAGGCGGCCGACCGCTGGGAGGAGTCCTACGGGCCCAAGACGCAGATGGCCCAGTCGGCGCCGGCGAACTGTGTGAGCTGCGGTTTCCTGGTGCCGGTCGCGGGCTCGCTGCGGCAGGCGTTCGGGATCTGCGCCAACGAGTTCAGCCCGGCCGACGGGCACGTGGTCTCCCTCGCCTACGGCTGCGGGGGCCACTCGGAGGCCGCCGTCATGCCGCGCCCGCCCCAGCCGCCGCCGCATGTGATCGACGAGACGCTCGCCGATCCCTTCACGCTCGCGGACCCGGCGCCGGGGGCGAACGGCGCCTCCTCAGCGGACGCCGTGAACGTCGAGGCCGGCGCCGAAGCGGCTGCGTCCGCCCGCGCGGACGCGGGAGCGGGCGCGCGCGAGGGCTCCACGGGCGAGTGACGTAGCCTCTCCTGGCCGCAGGGCCACCGCCGCACCGACCGACGGGCGTGGCCCCGCGCGGGCGGGGGACTCGGGCTCCCGTGAGGTGTCGGGACGGGACTCGTGGGTGAAGGAGCCGGTGACGTGAGGGACGCGTTCGGGACCGAACGGTTGCGACAGGGCGTGCTGGACGGGTGGGCGGCCTCCGCCGCGCGCTTCCGCGAGGACGCCAACGCCGAGCAGGACCTCGCGCTGGGGGGCTACCGCGACCGCCTCGTGGTCGAGCTGGCCCAGAACGCCTCGGACGCGGCGGCCCGCGCCGGGGTGCCCGGCAGGCTCCGGCTCACGCTCGGCGCCGACGGCACGCTGAGCGCCGCCAACACCGGCGAGGCGCTGGACGCCGCCGGCGTCGAGTCGCTGTCCACGCTGCGTGCCTCCGCCAAACGGGACGAGCCCGAGGCGTCGGGCGGCGCGTCCGTGGGCCGCTTCGGCGTCGGCTTCTCGGCCGTACTGGCCGTCACCGACGAGCCCGCCGTCGTCGCCCGTACGGGGGAGGGTGTGCGCTGGTCGCTGGCCGAGGCGCGGGAGCTGACCCGTGCCGCGGCCGGCCGCAATCCCGAGCTGGCGGGGGAGCTGGACCGCCGCGAGGGCCATGTGCCGCTGCTGCGGCTGCCCTTGCCCTATGGGATCGGCGAGGGCGGTGGGGATGGCGGGGCAGGGCCCGTACCCGCCGGATACGACACCGCCGTCCTGCTGCCTCTGCGTGACGAGGCGGCGCGCGCGCTCGCCCGCGAGCTGCTCGGCGCCGTCGACGACGGGCTGCTGCTCGCCCTCCCCGGGCTGAGCGAGGTCGTCATCGAGACCGGGGACGGCCCCGCGCGCACCCTCACCCGGCACGCGGGCCCCGGCGAGGGCGCCTACGTCCGCATCGAGGACAGCACCGACGGAAGCACCGAGAGCGGCGGCGCAGGGGCGGCCACCGTGACCCGCTGGCGGCTCTCGTCCGACAGCGGGACCGCCGAGCCCGCGCTGCTGGCCGACCGTCCTGTGGAGGAGCGCGCACGGCCCTCCTGGTCGGTCACCTGGGCGGTCCCCGTCGACGCCGACGGCGCGCCCGTCAAGCCGCGTACGGCGGCCTGTGTGCACGCGCCGACGCCCACCGACGAACCCCTCGGCTTCCCGGCTCTGTTGCTGGCCTCTTTCCCGCTGGAGCCCACCCGGCGGCACGTCGCGCCCGGACCGCTCACCCGCTTCCTGCTCGGCCGCGCCGCCGACGCCTACGCCGCGCTCCTGCGCGACTGGCGCCCCGTGAGCACCGGGACCATCGACCTGGTGCCGGGCCCGCTCGGAATGGGCGAGCTGGACGGGGAGTTGCGCGCGCTGGTGCTCAAGCGGCTCCCGGAGACGCCGTTCCTGGCGAGCGCCGCGACCCGGGGCGGGAGCGAGGGCGCGGCGGACGACGGCGCCACGGCGCTGGACGCCGGTGCCACGGCGCCGGGCGGCAGCGGTGCCGCCGTACCGGACGAGGGAGCCGCCGCGCTCGGCGAGGCGGAAGACGGCGCCGGGCCCTACGCGCTGCGTCCCCGCGACGCGGAGATCATCGAGGGCGCGGGCGCGGAGACGGTCGCCGTACTGGCCGAGCTGTTCCCCAACCTGCTGCCCGCCGGGCTGGAGCGCAGGGCCGAGCTGCGGGTGCTGGAGGTCGCCCGGGTGCCGCTGGGCGAGGCCGTCGACCGGCTCGCGGGCATCGAGCGCGACCCGGGCTGGTGGTGGCGGCTCTACGACTCCCTCACCGGCGTCGATCCCGAACGGCTGTCGGGGCTCACGGTGCCGCTGGCCGACGGACGTACGGCGGTGGGCCCGCGCCATGTGCTGCTGCCGCTGCCGGACGGCTCGGCGTCGTCCTTGGGGGACCGGCCGGACGAAGTCTGGGGGAGGCTCGCCCGCTTCGGCCTGAAGGCCGCGCACACCGACGCCGTCCACCCGCTCCTGGAGAAGCTGGGCGCCACCCCCGCCACCCCCCGCGCCGTGCTCACCACTCCGCAGGTGCGCGCGGCCGTCGCCGCGTCCCTGGACGCCGAGGAGGCGTGGGACGAGGAGGGCGCGGGGCTGCCCGACCCCGACGAACTGGCCGACACGGTCCTCGGCCTCGTCCGCGACGCCGGGCTCGCCCCGGGCGACGAGCCCTGGCTCGGCGCGCTCGCGCTGCCCGACGAGGACGGCGAGCCCGCACCCGCCGCCGAACTCGTCTACCCCGGAAGCCCCTTCGCGCGCGTCCTGCGCGAGGGCGAGCTGGCCGCCTGCGACGCGGACCTGGCCGAGCGGTGGGGCGAGCAGCCGCTGACCGCCGTCGGCGTGCAGGCCGCCTTCGCGCTGGTCCGCGCCACGGACGTGGTGCTCGACCCCGACGAACTGGAGCCCGGCGAGGGCGACTTCCCCGAGCCCGACGACCCCGGGCTGCTGGACGCCGTGGACGTGTGGTGCGAGGACGTGCTCGACCAGCTCGACGGCGAGGGCGACGGCGCCGGCGGGCTGCCGCCGGTCGCCACCGAGATCGTCGCCGTGCGCGATCTCGACCTGGTCGACGACGCGTGCTGGCCCGAGGCCCTGGCGATGCTCGCCCGGCCCCCGCTGCGGGACGCGCTGACCGCGCCGGTGCGGGTCCGGCTGGCCGACGGCACCACCGCCGACGTACGCCCCTACACCGCGTGGTGGCTGCGCGGCCACCCCGTGCTGGACGGCCGCCGCCCCGCCGGACTCCGCGCCTCGGGCGGCGACCCGCTGCTGCGCGGGCTGTACGAGGAGGCCGACGCGGGCGACGTCCAGGACCCGCAGGTGCTGCGTGCGCTGGGCGTACGCACCTCGGCCGCCGCGCTGCTGGACGAGCCGGGCGGCCCCGCCGAACTGCTGGGGCGGCTCGCGGATCCCGCGCTGGAGGTGGAGCCCGCCCAACTGCACGGCCTCTACACGCTGCTCGCCTCGGCGGGCCTCGACCCGGCCGAGGTCACCCTGCCCGATGCGCTGCGCGCGGTACGGGACGGCGAAACGGCCGTGGTCGACGAGGGGGAGGCCGTGGTGGCCGACGCGCCCGACCTCGTACCACTGGCCGCCGGGGGGCGGGCCCTGTTGCCGGTGCGGCCCGGTGCCGCCGCCGAGCTGGCCGCGCTGCTGGAGGTCCCCGCCCTGAGCGAGGCCGTGCCCGGCGAGGTCGCCGGGCACGGTACGGAGCGCGAAGTGCCCGCCGCCGTGCGGGCGTTGCTGCCGGACGCGCCGGCGAGCTACCGCGAACACGACGAACTGCTGGTCGACGGCGTCGAGCTGGACTGGCGCCGCGCTCCCGACGGCACGCTGCACGCCGCCACCCTGGAGGGCGTCGCCGCGGCGCTGGCCTGGGCGGCCGGCCACTGGTCCCGCCGCTTCGAGGTGGCCGCCCTCCTGGAGGACCCCACCCGCACGGAAGAGCTGTCCCGCTCCCGCTGGTTCGACTGACCTGACGTGGCTGCCGCCACCCTTGTCCCACTGGCGCGAGGTGGGACAAGGGTGGCGGCAGCCAACCGGGGGGAGAGGTCTCGCGGGGCGTCAGCCCTTGGAGCCGAAGACGGCTGCCAGGGGGCGGTCCTTGGCCTTGGTCGTGGACGAGGGCTCGCTGACGTTGTCGCCGCCGAGGTAGAGGCGACGGTTGGCGTAGAGCATGCGGGAGTCGCCGATGTCGAAGTTGCTCTCCAGCTCATAGCTGGCGGGGGAGTTCTGCTGGAGCTTCGTCTTCTTCTTCGCCTGCGGGTCGATCCGCCAGACCGCTCCGCCCTCTTCGCTGTACCTGTTGCTTTCCTGGTATGCCAGGACCTTCCCGCTGGGGTCGAGCCCGATGGGGGTCAGCGCGCCGTCCTCGGTGCCCTCGACCGTGCTGGTGGGCTTGCCGGTCTTCAGGTCGATGGCGACGATGTCGTTGTCCGCCTCGGAACCGGAGGACTCGTCGGTCGAGAGGTAGAGCGCGTTGGCCTTCTTGCTGACGGCGAGCTGCTTGCAGTCGGTGACCTCGGTGGCGGGGCAGTCGGGGTCGTACTTCCCGTACTTGCCGCCGGTCGCGTTGACCTTGGCGAGCAGCCGCCCGCGTGCCGCGCTGTCGTCGACGGACAGGAACGAGGACACCCCGGAGCCGCCCTGCGCCTTGCCGTTGTCGGCGGCGAGGACCAGCGGGTCGGTGGAGACCACGTGGACGTTCTCCGTCCCGGCGGGCAGCGAGAAGGTCGACTTCGCGGCGCGGGTGCGGGGGTTGACCGTCTGGACCTTCAGCCGTGGGTTGTCGGTCGTGCCGCAGTCCCGTACGGCGATCATCTTCTGCTCACTGCCCGCGTAGGCGTCGGCGGGGCAGCGCTGGTCGGAGTCGGGGGCCCACAGCGGCCGGCCGCTGATCGTCCAGCCCGCGGTGCCGGCGGTCCCTCCCGCGGCGACGGTGCCGCCGCCGATGGTCACCTCGTCGAACATCTGCTCGGAGCCGTCCTCCATGGCCTGCTTCTGCCACAGCAGCTTGCCCCGCTTCAGGTCCACGAGCCCGACCTCGGTGCACACGGCGGGGTCTTCCTTGTCGTTCTCGAAGACGACGGCGATCAGACCGTCCTTGGTGGGCTCCGGCGAGGACCAGCACAGCTCGCCGCCGAGCGGCACGGTCCACTGCGCCGCGCCGCCGTCCAGCGGGTATCCGACGATCTTTTTCAGGTCCGCCTTGACGAAGTTCTTGTCGGTCGCCCACATGCCCATGGCGCCCGCCATCTCGCTGACCTTGGCCATCGGCACCTTGTTGAGCAATTTCGCCTGGGGGGCCGATTCCGATGCGCCCTCTCCGCTCGCGCCGTCCTGTTCGTCCGAGCCGCAGCCACTGAGCACCATCGTGACCGCAAGCGCCGTCCCGGCGAAAACCGCTCTGCGGGAGGTAGGCATCTTGTTCTCCTTCATGCGCGGGCACGGCCGCGCCGAACCAACGATTCACTTGCCTCGGAATTCTTGCTTCCACGGCATGGTGATTTCAACAGAAAATGGCTTTTCGTTGGTTCAGTTGAAGTGATCCCGAGATTATTTCAGAAATCCTGGAAGTGAAAACGCCGGGTGTTCGTTCCCGGTTACGCGGGGAATTTCCGGGCGACCCACCGCCAGGCCACCTCCAGCAGCACTCCCGCGACCGCCGCGACCGCGACCGCCACCCACGGAAGGGCCGCGCCGACCAGGCGGAGCGCGAAGAAGTGCTGGAGCGCGGGCGTGACGAGGACGACGAGGAAGGCCGCTGCCATCGTCAGTACGAGGCCGATCCGCCACCACGTATAGGGCCTGGCGACGATGGCCAGCACCCACATGGCGATCAGGAAGAGCGTCAGCGTCGCCGCGCTCGTCTCGGCGGACAGCGCGTTCTCCCCCGAGTAGTGGTGCCGCGCCAGCAGATACGTACCGAAGGTGGCGGTGCCCGCGATGATCCCGGAGGGGACCGCGTACCGCATCACGCGCCGTACGAAATGCGGGCGCGCCCGCTCCTTGTTGGGCGCCAGCGCCAGGAAGAAGGCGGGGATGCCGATGGTGAGCGAGGAGAGCAGGGTGAGGTGGCGCGGCAGGAAGGGGTAGGGGAGCTGCCAGCAGATCACCAGAAGCGCCAGCAGCACCGAGTAGACGGTCTTGGTCAGGAACAGGTTGGCGACCCGCTCGATGTTGCCGATGACGCGGCGCCCCTCGCCGACGACCGAAGGCAGCGTGGCGAAGCTGTTGTTGAGAAGCACGATCTGCGCGACGGCCTTGGTCGCGTCCGAACCGGAGCCCATGGAGACGCCGATGTCGGCGTCCTTGAGCGCGAGGACGTCGTTGACCCCGTCGCCCGTCATGGCCACGGTGTGCCCGCGCGATTGGAGCGCGCCCACCATCTCCCGCTTCTGCTGCGGGGTGACCCGGCCGAACACCGCGTGGTCCTCCAGCTTCCGTGCCATGGCGCCTTGTTCGGCGGGCAGCTTGCGCGCGTCCACCGGGGCCTCGGCGCCGGACATGGCGAGCTTGCCCGCGACGGCGCCGACGGAGACCGCGTTGTCGCCGGAGACCACCTTGGTACCTACGGATTGCTCGGCGAAGTAGTGGAGGGTCTCGGAGGCGTCGGGCCGCAGCCGCTGTTCGAGGACGACCAGCGCGGCCGGCTCGACGCGCTGCGCGACCTGCTCCCCGGCGCCGCTCGCGCTCTCCAGCCCGTCGGCGGCGCGGGCCAGCAGCAGGACCCGCAGCCCCTCCCGGTCGAGCCTGTCCACCTCGGCGAGCGTCGGGTCGCCCTTGGCCAGCAGCACATCGGGTGCCCCCATCAGCCAGGCCACGGCGCTCCCGTCGCTCTCCTCGAAGGCGGCGCCGCTGTACTTCCGGGCCGAGGAGAAGGGCAGCGTGTCGGTGCACCGCCACCCGCCGTCGCCGTCCTCCGATGCCGGGTACGCCTCGATGATCGCCTGGAGGCTCGCGTTGGGGTTCGGCTCCGAGGCGCCGAGCGCGCCGAGCACGCGGCCCGCGTACTCCTCGCCGGTGCCGCTGAGCGTGCGCACCTCGCGGACGTCCATGCCGCCCTCGGTGAGGGTGCCGGTCTTGTCCAGGCAGACGACGTCGACCCGCGCCAGGCCCTCGATGGCGGGCAGTTCCTGGACGAGGCACTGCTTGCGGCCCAGCCGGATGACGCCGATGGCGAAGGCGACCGACGTCAGCAGGACGAGCCCCTCGGGGACCATGGGCACGATCCCGGCGACCATGCGCCGGATAGCCGCCCTGACGTCGCTGTGCTCCACCACGAGCTGGCTGAGGATGAGGCCGACGGCCGCCGGGATCATCATCCAGGTGATGTATTTGAGGATCTGGCTGATGCCGCTGCGCAGTTCGGAGTGGACGAGCGTGAAGCGGCTGGCCTCCTCGGCGAGCTGTGCGGCATAGGCTTCGCGCCCCACCTTGGTCGCGGTGAACGCGCCGCTGCCCGCGACCACGAAGCTGCCCGACATGATCTGGTCGCCCGGCCGTTTGACCACCGGGTCGGCCTCGCCGGTCAGCAGGGACTCGTCGGCCTCCAGGCTCTCGGACTCCGCCACCGTGCCGTCGACCACGCACTTGTCGCCGGGACGCAGCTCCACCAGGTCGCCGAGCACGATCTCGCCGGTCGGGAGCTCGGCACTCTCGCCGTCCCTGCGCACCCGGGGCCGGGCCTCGCCGATGACGGCCAGGTTGTCGAGGGTCTTCTTGGCCCGCAGCTCCTGGACGATGCCGATGCCGGTGTTGGCGAGGATCACGAAGCCGAAGAGGCCGTCCTGGATCGGTCCGACGACCAGAATGATCAGGAAGAGGATGCCGATGATCGCGTTGAAGCGGGTGAAGACGTTGGCCCGGACGATGTCGCCCGTGGACCGGCTGCTGCGGACGGGGATGTCGTTGACCTCCCCGCGCGCGACCCGCTCCTCGACCTCCGCCCGGGTGAGACCGCCCGCGCGGGGCGCTTCCCCCGCTCTACCGGCTTCGGCTCCACTTTCTGGGGGGTGCGTCATGCTTTGACGGTACGGTGCCGAATGCCCGTTTGGGCGGCGCGGATGCTGCCCGTGGGGCAGCCCTCTCCGCGCGTGAGGTCAGCGGTCCAGCCCCGCGCCCGGGTCGGCCGTCCGGGCCCTGCGCCTGGGTCAGCCATCCGGGCCTGCGCCCGGGGCGGTCGCCCGGCCCGTCCCGGATCAGTCCCGCTGCGCGGCCTCGCGGATCGCCGCGTCGCGGGCCCGTACGTACCAGATGCCGATGCAGCCCAGCCCGGCGCCGGCGGCGCACGTCCACAGCCACCAGGTGTGGCCGTGGTCGTCGAACCAGCCGTAGAAGGGGAGTTGGGCGAGGAAGAGAACGAGCCAGACGACGGTGCCGGTCACGACCGTGGCGATGACGTTGCCCTCCAGGGGCTCGGGTGCCTCGCGCTCACCGTTGGTCCACTTGTCCATGAGGCCCATCGCGGCGGCTCCCTCTGTTTCTCGGCCGCTGTCTCCGGCCTTGCCCCGCCGCCCGGTGTGCCGGGCGGTCAGTACACCAGCGTAACGAGCGCGGCCAAGGTTCTACGCGCGGAGATGGCGATCATCGGGCTTGTTTGTTCATACTGAACCTATCTGGATCCGACTGGTTTCTTTCGTCTGATGCTCCAAGCCGATCCGGTCCGCCCCCCAGCCTTCTCAGGCCAGCACGTACCCGAGGTCACGCATGTCCGCTTCGGCCAGCCCGGTCGATTCCGGGGCTTCCCCGTCCGAGGACGCCCCTCCGCCCGCTCCGTCCTCCGCCCTGGACCGCTTCTTCAAGATCTCGGAGCGCGGGTCGACCGTGAGCCGCGAGGTCAGAGGCGGGCTCGCGACCTTCTTCGCGATGGCCTACATCATCGTGCTGAACCCGATCATCCTCGGCGCCGGTACGGACAAGTTCGGCCATCACCTCGACAACGGCCAGCTGGTGACGGCCACCGCGTTCATGGCGGGGCTGACCACGCTCCTCATGGGCGTCATCGGCAACGTCCCCATCGCGCTGGCCACCGGCCTGGGCATCAACGCTGTCGTCGCGCTCCAGCTCGCCCCCAAGATGAGCTGGCCCGACGCCATGGGCATGGTGGTGCTCGCCGGCCTGGTGCTGATGATCCTGGTCGCCTCCGGCCTGCGGCAGCGGGTCATGGACGCCATCCCGAACGGGCTGCGCCGGTCGATCGCGATCGGTATCGGCCTGTTCATCTCGCTGATCGGCCTGGTCGACTCCGGCTTCGTCACCCGCAACCCGGACGCGGCCAAGACCACCGTGCCCCTCGGCCTCGGCCAGGGGGGTCAGCTCCAGGGCTGGCCGGTGGTGGTCTTCGTGCTCGGCCTCGCCCTGATGTTCATCCTCACGGTCCGCAGGACCAAGGGCGCCATCCTCATCGGCATCGCCGCCATGGCCGCCCTCGCGATCGTCATCAACCTCGTCGCGGACATTCCCGACGCCGCGTGGGGCCTGGCGGTGCCCTCGGTGCCGGACTCGGTGGTCGGCACCCCGGACTTCGGGCTGATCGGGCAGGTCAGCTTGTTCGGCGGCTTCCACGAGGTCGGCTGGCTGACCGGCTGTCTGTTCGTCTTCACCGTGCTGCTGTCGGGGTTCTTCGACGCGATGGGCACCATCATCGGCGTCGGCGAGGAGTCAGGGCTGGCCGACGAGCGGGGCCAGCTGCCGCGCATGGGCCGCATCCTCTTCCTGGACGGCGTCGGCGTGGCGGGCGGCGGGCTGGGCTCCTGCTCGGCCAACACCTGCTTCGTCGAGTCCACGGCCGGCGTCGGCGAGGGCGCCAGAACGGGCCTCGCCAACGTCCTGACCGGCTCGCTCTTCCTGCTGGCGCTGGTCTTCACCCCGCTGGCGAAGGTCGTCCCCTCCCAGGCGGCGACCCCCGCACTGCTGGTCGTCGGCTTCCTGATCATGGCCACGAACGTCCGGGAGATCGACTGGGGCGACTACACCGTCGGCATCCCGGCGTTCTTGACGATCGTCGCGATGCCCTTCACCTACAGCATCACCAACGGCATCGGCATGGGCGTCATCGCCTTCATCCTGCTGCGCGCCGCCACGGGCCGGCTCCGCCAGGTGCCGTGGCTGCTGAACGTGGTCGGCCTCTGCTTCCTCGTCTACTTCCTCCTGCACCCGATCGAACAGCTGCTCGGCGTCAAGTAAGGCGGGGCACCGCCGGCCCGCGCCGTGAGGGCTGGGCGCCGTTGCGGCCTCCTCTTTTCCGCCGCGACGGCGCGATGCACGTCGTATGCGACCGGTGGTCGGTACGCACCCCCGCCCCTCGGGGAGGGAGTGGCACCGCCGGGCCGCGTCGTATGGGCTGGGCGCCGTTGCGGCGGGAGGGGGGCCGTCCGCAGCGGCGTGTAGGCGCGATGTGCGTGACCGGCGGTTGGTACGCCCCACTGCCACCTCGGGGGTACCGCCGCGCCGTAGGGGCGGTAGGTGCGGGGCACTGCACGGCGTGAGGGGCCAGCAGGGGCGCGGGGAAAACAGGGGGCGAAAGCCCCCTACGCCGAGTGGCCGTAGAAGCGCTCGGTCTCGTCGACGGCAGTCTTGAAGCGTTCGTCGAAGTCGTCGCGAATGAGCGTCCGGACCACATAGTCCTGGACGCTCATTCCGCGTTTCGCGGCATGGTCGCTGAGGCGCTCGAAGAGGGCCGTCTCCACGCGCAGGCTGAGCACCTGCGAGTCCGGCTGGTCACGGTGGGCGGGCGTCAGTCGGGTCATACGATCCACGGTCGCGAAGCCACCCCGCCCGCTGTCCCGCGAATGTGCTCCGGCTCACCCGAACGTGTGAGCGCTGTGCGCCGAACCAGGTAGTACTTAGGCGGAGTAATGAGTTAGGCTAACGACCATGTCGGAACAGCTCTCCGTCCCGCCACTGGCGGACGGGCCACCACTGGACGCGCTCGACCGGGAGGCGGTCAATACGCTCCGTGCCGCGGTGCTCCGCCTCTCCCGCCGGCTCAAGAACCAGAGAGTCGACGAGTCGCTGAGCCCCGCGGAGATGTCCGTACTCGGCACCCTCGCGCGCTGCGGCACGGCCACCCCGAGCGAACTGGCGCGCAAGGAGCACGTACAGCCCCCGTCGATGACCCGCATCGTCGCGATGCTGGAGGCCAAGGGGCTGGTCCGGCTCCAGGCGCACCCCGAGGACCGCCGCCAGAAGGTGGTCACCCAGACAGAGCAGGCCGAATCCATGCTGGCCGCGGCCCGCACGAAGCGGAACGCCTGGCTGGCCGAGCTGTTCGCGGAGCTGGACGAGGACGACCGGGCGACGCTGCGCGCCGCAGCGCCCGCGCTGGAGAAGCTGGCACATCTGTAACGAGAAGGACCCAGAAGGGGAGGCGAACCCGCATTGAGTACGGGCCACGGAGCAGACTCCGCACCCGCACCATCCGCACCTGACGACAACGAAAAGCCACCGCGCGACAGCGACAAGGCTTCGCGGAACGCCGCGAAGCCCTCGATGTTCAGCTCGCTGAGGATCCGTAACTACCGCCTCTTCGCGATGGGCCAGGCGGTATCCAACACCGGCACCTGGATGCAGCGCATCGCCCAGGACTGGCTGGTCCACAGCCTCACGGGCTCCTCGACCGCCGTCGGTGTCACCACGGCCCTCCAGTTCCTGCCGATGCTGCTGTTCGGCCTGTACGGCGGAGTGATCGCCGACCGCTGCTCCAAGCGCAAGCTGCTGTTCGTCACCCAGTCCGCCATGGGCCTCACCGGGCTGGTGCTGGCCGCGCTCACCCTCAGCGGGAACGTGCAGGTCGCGCACGTCTACGCGCTCGCCTTCGTCCTCGGCCTGGTGACCGTGGTCGACAACCCCACCCGGCAGACCTTCGTCTCCGAGATGGTCGGCCCGGCGCAGATACGCAACGCCGTCTCGCTCAACTCCGCGAACTTCCAGAGCGCGCGGCTGGTCGGCCCCGCCGTCGCCGGTGTGCTCATCTCGGCCGTGGGCGGCGGCTGGGCGTTCCTCCTCAACGGCCTCTCCTTCGCCGCGCCGCTCATCGGTCTGCTGATGATGCGCACCTCGGAGCTGTACCCCAGCGAGCGCGTCGAGCGCGGCAAGGGGCAGCTGCGCGAGGGTCTGGGCTATGTGCGCGGGCACCCCGAGCTGGTGTGGCCGATCGTGCTCGTCGGCTTCATCGGGACCTTCGGCTTCAACTTCCCCATCTGGCTGACCGCCTTCACCAGCGACGTCTTCGACGCGGGGCCCGGCACCTACGCCCTGCTCAACTTCCTGATGGCCGTCGGCTCCGTCGTCGGCGCGCTGCTGGCCGCCCGGCGCGGCCACTCGCGGCTGCGGCTGATGACGGGTGCCGCCGCGCTCTTCGGCGTCCTGGAGATGGTGGCGGCGCTCTCGCCGTCCTTCTGGCTGTTCGCCGCGCTGATGGCGCCGATCGGGCTGATGGGCCTGACGCTCAACGTCACGGCCAACTCCAGCCTCCAGCTCGCCTCCGACCCCGTGATGCGGGGGCGCGTGATGAGCCTGTTCATGATGGTCTTCGTGGGCGGGACGCCCATCGGCGGCCCGATCATGGGCTGGATCACCGACGCCTGGGGCGCGCGCGCCGGCTTCCTGGCCGGTGGCGTCATCTCGGCGGTGGCGGCCCTGGCCGTGGGCCTGGTGCTGGCCCACCTGGCGGGGCTGCGTCCCGCCTTCGGCCTGCGCAAGGGCCGGCCGCTGGTCCGCTTCGTCGCCCGGACCGGCGCCGAGGAGAGAGTGCCGGAGGCGGCGTAGGGCCCCGGCGGGGGCAGCCGCTGCGGACGGCCGCGCGAGGCTCTGGCAGTCTGCGCGGTCATGAGACTCTTCGCAGCGCTCTTGCCCCCTGCCGAGGCCGTCGGCGAACTGGCCCACGCCGTGGGTCCCCTCAGACGTCTGCCGGGCGCGGACGAGCTGAGGTGGTCCAAGACGGAGAACTGGCACCTCACACTGGCCTTCTACGGCGAGACGGACGACCACGAGGCCGCCGACCTGCGGACGAGGCTCGCCCGCGCCGCGCACCGCGCCCAGGAGTTCCCCCTGCGCCTCGGCGGCGGTGGCCGCTTCGGCGACCGCGCGCTGTGGGCGGCCCTGACGCCGGACAGCGCGCGCACCGCACTGACCGGGCTGGCCGGGGCGGCCTCCGCCGCCGGCCGCCGCGCCGGGCTGATCGCGCCCGGCGAGGAGCGCGGCTACCGCCCCCATCTGACCCTGGCCCGCGCCCGGGGAACCGTGGTGGACCTGCGCCCGTACGTCACCGAGCTGGACCGCTTCCAGGGCTCGTCCTGGACCGCGCGGGAGCTGGTGCTGGTGCGCAGTGTGCTGCCCGACAGCGGCGTCGAGGGGGAGCAGCCGCGCTACCTGCCGGTGGAGCGCTGGCCCCTGGGGCAGGCCTAGCCGGGCCCGGGGCTCGGGGGCCGGAGCCGGGCGCGAACCGGGGCCGGGGGCGGGTTCGCCTCCGGCCCCGGTTACCGTGGGCGGCGTGAATGCCAAGACCAGAATGCGGATCGTGACCGGAACGCTCGTGGTGCTCTTCGTCGTGGTCGTCCTGGCCTCGGCCCTGGGCGGCCACTGAGCCCTCACCGGTCCCGGATCCGACCTCGATTCCGATTCCGATTCCGATCCTGATTCCGGCCTCGATACCGGTCCCGGTCCCGCGTCACCAGGCGAAGGCCTCCGGGGTGGGGCCCGGGCCCGGGAAGATCTCGTCCAGTGAGGCCAGCAGCTCGTCCCCGAGCTTCAGCTCGACGGCGCGCAGGGCCGAGGCGAGCTGGTCGGCCGTGCGCGGCCCGACGATGGGGCCCGTCACCCCCGGACGTGTCAGCAGCCAGGCGAGGGCGACCTCGCCTGGCTCCAGGCCGTGCTTGGCGACCAGCGTCTCGTACGCCTCGATCTGGTCGCGCACCGCGGACTTCTTCAGCGCGTCGGCCGAACGGCCCGAGACGCTGCGCCCCTGACCGCCCTCGCGGGACTTGCGCACCGCGCCGCCCAGCAGCCCGCCGTGCAGCGGCGACCAGGGAATGATGCCGAGACCGTAGCTCTGTGCCGCCGGGATGACCTCCATCTCGGCGCGGCGCTCGGCGAGGTTGTAGAGGCACTGCTCGCTGATGAGTCCGAGGGAGGAGCGGCGCGCCGCGGCCTCGTTGGCCTGGGCGATGTCCCAGCCGGCGTGGTTGCTGGACCCCACGTAGAGGATCTTGCCCTGCTGGACCAGCACGTCGATGGCCTGCCAGATCTCGTCCCAGGGCGTGTCGCGGTCGACGTGGTGGAACTGGTACAGGTCGATGTGATCGGTGCGCAGCCTGCGGAGGCTGGCGTCGACGGCACGGCGGATGTTGAGCGCCGAGAGCTTGTCGTGGCTGGGCCAGGGCGTCTCACCGGCCGCCATGTTGGCGTAGACCTTGGTGGCCAGGACGGTCTTGTCGCGGCGGCCGTTGCCCTGCGCGAACCAGCTCCCGAGGATCTCCTCGGTGCGGCCCTTGTTCTCGCCCCAGCCGTAGACGTTGGCGGTGTCGAAGAAGTTGACGCCCGCACCCTGCGCGGCGTCCATGATCGTGTGGCTGTCGGACTCGTCGGTCAGCGGCCCGAAGTTCATCGTGCCGAGAACGAGCCTGCTGACCTTGAGTCCCGTGCGTCCGACCTGTGTGTACTCCATTCCGTCACGCTAGACGCTTCGAGTGGGCTCCAGGCAAGGCCGCACGCCGCGCGATCAGCCGGCGGCGGTGCCGTCGGCGCCGTCCCCGGCAGGCTCTTCGGCGGTCTTCCGGGTGGTCTCCGGGGTTTCCCCATCGGCCTTCCCGTCCGCTTCCCCGGCGTGCGCCGAGGTACGGAACGTCCCTGCCACGGCGGCCTGGTGGGCCACTTCGGCCGCCTTGCGCGCCAGGTCGGCGTCGATGGGGCGGCGAGTGATCAGCAGCCGGTAGTAGAAGGGCGCGCTGAGCGCGGAGATGATCTCCCCCGTGTCCGTGTCCGGCGGCACCTCGCCCCGCTCGACGGCCCGCTCCACCAGGACCGAGACCACCTGGATCCGGTCCCCGAAGGCATCGCGCAGCATCCGGTCGGCGCGCGGATCGTTGAAGGCGGCGGCGACCATGCACTCGATGAGGCGACGGTTGCGGGGAGTGGAGTGGAAGGCGGCGATGTTTTCGGCCATGGAGTGCAGATCGCCGAACAGGCTGCCGGTGTCGGGGACGGGGATGGTCGTGCTCGTCCTGCTCAGCAGGTCGACGATCACGCCCTCGACGGTGCGCCATCTGCGTCTGATCGTCGCGGCGTGCACCCCCGAGCGGCGGGCGAGGCCCTCGATGGTGAGCGCGGCGAAATCATCGGTGTCGAGCTCGTCCAGGACCGCCGCCAGCACGGCGGCACGCGTACGGGCGGTGCGCCCGCCGGGCCGGGTGGCTCCGTGGGGCTTGGGCGTCGACTCCCGCGTGGGTGGCTCAGTCATGGGCTCCGCGTTGCATAGAAGCGTGCGTTCCGGTTATTCTCTCACCAGTTAGTGCGCGAAAACGTGCATTAGTCGGGGGATGGTGAACGCCCTGTGTGTGGCCGGGAACGGTTGTGCACAGGGCGTTCGCGGTTTTCGTGTACGCCAGTGTGGCTGAATCTCGTGTTCCGCAGGTGGCCCGGGCACCGATCCGGCGCAAATGATGCGGCATGTGACGCGATCCTCCATGCTCGCGGAGGGTACTCCCGGTACCCGGGGCGGCACCCGAGCGCTGGAGGTCCGCATGGAGCACGAGATGCGTGCGGAATATGAAGAGGGCGTCTCTCCCGGCGATCCCGACGCCAGGGTCAAGGTCTGGCACATGGTGCGGAACGCGAGCGCGCAGGCGATGTGCGGGCGCCCGCTGGACCCCGGCGCCGCCACCCAGCCGGCGGAGGCCTGGGGCACCCCGCGCGGTGAGCCGTTCTGCCACAGCTGCGGCGCCCTCTACCTGCGCGAGGGCCCCTGAACGGGCGGCGCGGCGAGCTCCGGTTCGCGGGATCCGTCCCACGGCGTCGCGGCGAGCTCCGGTTCGCGGGGTGCGCCCTGCGGCTCGTACGGGCCGCCCACCGCCCACGCCTGGTGCAGCGCCCCGGCGAAGGCCGCGGCGATGCGGTGCTCGCCGCGGACCGAGGGATGGGTGCCGTCATAGGTGTCCCGCTCCACCGACCAGCCCTCCGGTGCCGAGGCCGGCAGCAGCGGTGACAGGGGCTCCGACAGCTCGGCGACGGCCTTGCCCAGCAGCGTGTTGAAGTGTGCGCACTCGGCCGCGAAGGCCGCGTCGTGCACCGCCCGCACATTGGGGATGACCGGCAGCAGGACGCCGCGCACCCGGGGGTTCGCGGCGCGGGCCGCTGCCCAGAAGCGCTCCACGTTCCGCGCGGTCTGCGCCGCGTCGGTGTAGAAGCCGAGGTCTATCAGGCCGAGCGAGACCAGCAGGGTGTCCGCCTCGCAGGCGGCGACCGCCTCGCCGATGACCGGGGCCATGTGCAGCCATCCCTCGCCCCAGCCCGCCAGATGACCCCGCGCGGAGGCGGGGAAGGCGGGATCGGCGTACGCCTGCGATCCCTCGTGCAGCGCGGTGCGCGGGCCGACGACGCGCGCGGTGCCGGGAGGCAGGGTGCGGCCCAGGTGCTGCCACATCCGGTAGCGCCAGGTGTGGTCGCCGGCGGCACCGATCGTCATCGAGTCGCCGACGAAGAGGATGCGCATCCGCACATCCTGGGGGATCGTGCGCTGAGCTGCACCGTGATGCTGGACACTTGGTGCCATGTCTGTGCGTACGCGTGCTGTGGGGATACGAGTGGGATGCGGTGTGGCGGCGGTGGCGGGGCTGGTGCTGACACCAAGTGCCGCGCCCGGGGCGGTCGCCGCCCCGGCTCCGGCGGCCGTCTCCGCCGCTTCTGCGGCGTCCGCCGTCCCCGCTTCGGACGGGGACGGGCCGCAGGGCTTCACCTTTCGCGACTCCCGGATCACCGAGTCCAGCGGCCTGGCCGCGAGCCGTACGCACAAGGGCGTCTACTGGACGCACAACGACTCCGACGACGGCCCGTACGTCTACGCCGTCGACGGGCGCACGGGCAAGACCGTCGCCACCGTCACCCTGCGCGGCATCAACCCGCGTGATGTGGAGGCGATTTCGGTGGGCCCGGACGGTGACGTGTACGTCGGTGACATCGGGGACAACCTCGGCGGCACCTGGCCCAACGTGTGGATCTACCGCTTCCACGAGCCGAAGCGGCTCGGCGACACCACGGTGACCCCCACCCGCTACACCGTCCGCTACGCGGGCGGGGCGCGCGACGCGGAGTCGCTGATGGTGCACCCGAAGACGGGGCGGGTCTACATCGCCAGCAAGAACGGCGAGGGCAAGGGCGGCCTCTACGCCGGGCCCGAGCGGCTGACGGCGCAGGGCGTCAACACCTTCTCGCGCGTCGCGAAGATCGACCTCCAGGCGACCGACGGGGCCTTCTCGCCGGACGGGAAGCGGCTGGTGCTGCGCGCCTACTTCGGTGCGACGGCCTACCGCTGGGAGGGGAAGGGCGTGAGCGGCGGCGTCTCCCGTATCGGGACCGTGCCCCTGCCGATCCAACGGCAGGGCGAGGCCGTCACCTTCGCCCCCGACGGGCGCACGCTGATGTACGGCTCCGAGGGCGCGCGCAGCGAGGTGGAGCCGGTCCGTCTGTCCGGCGACGCGGTTCCCCCGTCCGCCGAGGACGGCTCTGGCGGGAGCGGCGACGACGGGAAGGGCGGGGGCGCCGGAGACTCGGCGGGCGAGGACGGCCTCTTCGGCGCCGACCGGCCCATGGTGTGGGCCGGGGCCACCTTCGCCGGCGCGCTCGTGCTGTGGCTGGGGCTCAGGCGCGTCTTCCGCCGCCGCGATTGATTGTGCCGTCGCGGTTGGTTCGGTTGCCGGGGCTGGTTCGGCTACCCGGGGCTGATGCCCCGACCGGGGCTGGTTCGGCTGCTTGCGGCTGATGCCGCCGCGGTTGGGTCTGTCCGGCGGTTTCTGTTGTCCTCTTTCCTGGTGCTGCGCAGGGGCTGCCCTGCCGGTGCGTTGCAGAGTGCGGGCGCCTGGTGGCTGGTCGGGCCCGCGCGGCGGAGCCGCATATGACACAGCCCCGCGCCCCTTTGGGGCTCGCCCTGGTGCAGGGCACGCATGATCAGCCGGAGACGGTCCGGGGACTTCAGGCCGCGCGGCGAGCGATGAGCTGTTCGAAGCCGTCCAGGAGCGCCTTGACGCCGAAGCGCATGGAGTCGACCGCTTCGGCGGAGAACGCGTCGTCGTCCAGCGCGGACAGTGCGGGGAAGGCCCCCTCGGTGATCGCCTGGATCATGTACGGCTCCTGGGTGCGCCAGAACTCCTCGTCGCTCACTCCCGACTGCTGCGCGGCGAGCTGGTACAGCACATGGGAGCGGGCCGCTCCCATGACGAGGCTGTCGAGCGCGATGAGCACGCCCATCTTCTCCTGGCCGTTGAGCGGCAGCCCCTCCATGGCCTCCAGGGTGACGTCGAGGCCCGCCATGGTGTGCGGGCCGAGCACGGGGCGGGCCTGGTTGATCTGGAGCAGCCACGTGCTGGTCGTGTAGAGCTTCCAGGAGCCCTCGGCGACCATCTCCAGCGCGGGGCGCCACTCCTTGCCGCGCAGGTCCGCCAGCCCTTCGGAGGGCCCGTTCACGTGGTCCACCATCAAGGCGATCAGCTCGTCCTTGCCGGGCACGTAGCGGTACAGGGACATCGTCCCGACGCCGAGTTCGGCGGCGACGGTGCGCATGGAGAGCGCGGAGAGCCCGTCGCGGTCGGCGAGCCGGACGGCGGTGCGCACGATCTTCTCCAGAGTCAGCGCGGGCTTGGGGCCGCGCGCCGGGCGGCTCTTGCCGGTTCTGCCCCACAGCAGGTCGAGGCTGCGGAGGAGCCGGGGGAGGCCCTCGTCTTCGCTGTGCTCGGTGGTCATGGTGCCCGCCATCCTAAGTAATCCCGGTTGCCGGTTAATCCCTTGCGAGCATCTGCGTAGGCTGTACGCTTTTCTTGTTGGGTACAGCGTACTCAATTCATGGGCGGCGGAAAGACCGCCCGGACACAAGGGGAGGAAACGCGTGGCAGCACGCTCATCGACCTCGTCGGAGCACTCGGTCCTCGCCGAGGAGCTTCGCAAGACCTACGGGGACAAACGGGCCCTGGACGGCTTCGACCTCGCGGTGCCGCGCGGCACCGTCTACGGCCTGCTCGGTCCCAACGGCGCGGGCAAGACCACCGCCGTGCGCATCCTGGCCTCCCTCGTGCGGCTCGACAGCGGCCGGGCGACTGTCGGGGGACACGACGTGACCCGCGAACCCCGCGCGGTGCGCCGCAGGATCGGACTCACCGGACAGCACGTGGCCGTCGACGAGATCATCACAGCGCGGCAGAACCTGGAGATGTTCGGCCGCCTCTTCCACCTCGGTGCGGCGCGCGCCCGGCAGCGGGCGACCGAACTCCTCGACCAGTTCGGGCTGACGGAGGCGGCGGACCTCCAGCCGAAGGGCTTCAGCGGCGGTATGCGCCGGAGGCTCGATCTGGCCTCCAGCATGATCCTCGCCCCCGAGGTGCTGTTCCTGGACGAGCCGACCACCGGCCTGGACCCGCGCGGCAGGAGCGAGGTGTGGGAGGCCGTGCGCGGCCTCACGGCGGAGGGCACGACGGTGGTGCTCACCACCCACTACCTGGACGAGGCCGACAAGCTCTCCGACCGCATAGCCGTGATCGACCAGGGCCGCAACGTCACCGAGGACACCCCGGCCGGGCTCAAGCGGGCGATCGGCGGGGACCGCATCGAGGTGGTCGTCGCCGAGGCGCGAGACATACCCGCCGTCTCAGAAGCCGTCGCGCAGGTCGCCTCCGGCGGCGCGGCACCGGAGACCGACAGCGCGGAACTGCGGGTCCACGCGCCCGTCGCCGAGGGCGTCCCGGCACTGACCCGGGTGGCGCGCGACCTCCAGGACGAGGGCATCGCGGTGGAGGACATCGGATTGCGCCGCCCCACCCTGGACGAGGTCTTCTTGACCCTCACCGGCGGCCGGGCCCACGCGACGGAGAAGGAAGGAACCCTCGTATGAGCGTCATGGACCGTGCGAGCGTCACGCACGCCCCCGAGCGGCGGCTGTACTGGGCGGTGGCCGACTGCTGGACGATCGTCCGCCGCGACCTGACCCACCTGGTCAAACAGCCCTCGCTGATCGCCTGGCAGCTCGGCTTCCCGATCGTGTCCGTGCTGCTGTTCGTCTACGTCTTCGGCAGCGCCATGGACGTCGGAAAGGGCGTGGACTACAAGGACTACGCCATGCCCGGCATGTTCGCGATGACCATGGCCTTCGGCTTCATGAACACCGCGATGGCCGTCGTCGTGGACAAGGAGCGCGGGGTCACCGACCGCTTCCGCTCCATGCCGATGTCGCCCTCGGCGGTGGTCACCGGGCGCGGCGTCTCCGACGTGCTGCACGCCGCGCTCGACCTGGTGGTGCTGGCCGTCATCGCGCTCGTGGTGGGCTGGCGTTCGGACGGCAGCCTGCCGGCCACGCTGTACGCGTTCGCGCTGCTGCTCCTGCTGCGGTTCGCGCTGATATGGATCGGGGTGCTGCTGGGGCTGATGGCGCCGAACCAGGAAGCGGCGGGCAACCTGTTCGCCGTCGCCTTTCCCTTCGGGATGGTCTCCAGCGTCTTCACTCCGCCGTCCGCCATGCCGGACTGGCTCGGGGCCATCGCGATGTGGAACCCCGTCTCCTCGACGGCCAACGCGGTGCGCGACCTGTACGGCAATCCGCTCCCTTCGGGAGGCAGCTGGATCGAGGAGCATGCCGCGTTGATGGCGGTGGTGTGGCCTGTGGTGCTCACGGCTGTGTTCCTGCCGCTCGCGGTCCACCGCTTTCAGCGGCTGAGTCGCTGAGCCTGCGGGGGCTCCGCCCCCGCACCCCCGGTCCTCAATCGCCGGACGGGCTCAATTTGAGCCCGTCCGGCGGTTGAGGACGAGCGCTCCCCCAGCCTCCGGCCGGGAGGTGCCCCCAGCGCGATTCTTTGGCGAGGGCACAAGCGAAGCTAAAGCCGCTCGATCACCCAGTCGACGCAAGTCGTCAGCGCCTCGACGTCCGCCGGCTCGACCGCCGGGAACATCGCGACCCGCAGCTGGTTGCGGCCGAGCTTGCGGTAGGGCTCGGTGTCCACGACACCGTTGGCCCGCAGCACCTTGGCCACCGCAGCCGCGTCCACCTCGTCGGAGAAGTCGATCGTTCCGACGACCTGCGACCGCTGCGCCGGGTCGGAGACGAACGGCGAGGCGTGCCCCGATGCCTCGGCCCACCCGTAGAGCCGGGAGGAGGAGTCCGCCGTCCGCTTGACGGCCCAGTCGAGCCCGCCCCGCCCGTTGAGCCACTCCAGCTGGTCGTTCAGGAGGAAGAGCGTGGCCAGCGCGGGGGTGTTGTACGTCTGGTTCTTGCGGGAGTTGTCGATCGCCGTGTTGAGGTCGAAGAACGCCGGGATGTGGCGGTCGGAGGCGGCGATGCGCTCGGCGCGCTCGATGGCCGCGGGGGAGAAGACCGCGATCCACAGGCCGCCGTCGGCCGCGAAGGACTTCTGCGGCGCGAAGTAGTAGACGTCCGTCTCGGCGATGTCCACCGGCAGACCGCCGGCGCCCGAGGTGGCGTCGACCAGTACGAGTGCGCCGTCGTCCCCGCCGGGCACGCGCCGCAGGGGCATCGCGACACCGGTGGAGGTCTCGTTGTGGGTCAGCGCGTAGACGTCGATGCCCTGCTCGCCGCGCGCCTCGGGGTGGGTGCCCGGGTCGCTCTGGATGACGCTGGGCTCGCCCAGCCAGGGCGCCTGCTTGGCGGCCTTCGCGAACTTCGAGGAGAACTCGCCGAACGACAGGTGCTGGGACCTGTCGCTGATGAGGCCGTGCGTCGCCACGTCCCAGAAGGCGGTGGAGCCGCCGTTTCCGAGCACGACCTCGTAGCCCTCGGGCAGCGAGAAGAGGTCGCGCACCCCTTCGCGCACCTTTCCGACCAGGCCCTTGACGGGTGCCTGGCGGTGGGAGGTGCCCATCAGGGAGGTGCCGGTCGCGGCCAGGGCGCTGAGCGCCTCGGGACGCACCTTGCTGGGGCCCGAGCCGAAGCGACCGTCGGCGGGCTTGATGTCAGCGGGAATCTGGAGATCAGCCACATGCCCACACTAGTGCCCGGGAGCTTGTGCGGTACCGGAGAGTCCAGCGCATGAGATAGGACGACGAAAACGGAGCCGCCCGGACAGGCGGCCCCGGCATAGGCTGAGGCCATGAGCGGCCCGAGACCGGGAGCCAGGCCCGGACCCGACGACGTGCGGCGCATCGCCCTCTCCCTGCCGGAGACCACGGAGGTCGAGGCGTGGGCGATGCCGACGTTCCGCGTCGCGGGAAAGATGTTCATCACGATGCCCGACGACGAGTCCTCCTTCGCCGTGCGCTGCCCCCGTCTGGAGCGGGGCGAGCTGATCGCGGCCGAGCCGGAGAAGTTCTGGGTGCCGCCCCACGAGGCCGGCTCGAACTGGGTACGCGCCCGCCTCGCGGCCCTGGAGGACATGACCGAGCTGCGCGACATCCTCGTCGACTCCTGGCAACAGGCCGCCCCGTCACGGCTGTTGGAGACCTTCACGGCGCCGGGGCCGCACGCGGGCTGAGCGCGCCGCCCGAAGCGTCCCGCTGCGGCGTTGCCGGGGGAGTGACGGGCAACACAGTCACCGAGATCGTTCCAGGGGCAGCGGCGACCGGGCATCAACGGGCACGCTGATGCCCATGGCAGACGCACGGAATCTGGAACGGGCACTGCGAGCGGCGGTGCGTGGCGGCGAGGTGGAGTTCGGAGCCCAGGACAGAGCGCTGATGACGATGGACGCGTCGAATTACCGGCGCGTTCCGCTGGGAGTCGTGGCGCCCAGGGATGACGACGATGTGGCGGCGGCGCTGGCCGTCTGCCGTGAGCAGGGCGTTCCCGTGGTGGCGCGGGGGGCGGGGACGTCCATCGCGGGGCAGGCCACCGGGGTCGGGGTCGTCCTGGATTTCACCCGCCATATGCGCACCATCGAGCAGCTCGATCCGGATGCCCGCACCGCGGTGGTGCGCCCCGGCGTGATCCTGGACGACCTGCGCGGCGCCGCGGGCGCCTTCGGACTCACCTTCGGGCCCGACCCCTCCACCCACAGCAGGTGCACGCTCGGCGGGATGATCGGCAACAACTCCTGCGGCTCGCACTCGGTGGCCTGGGGCACCACCGCGGACAACGTCCACGAGCTGGAGGTCCTCACCTACGCGGGCGAGCGGGCCCGGCTCGGGCGGGGCGGAGAGGGCGTTCCGGAGCGGCTCAGGGCGGGTGTCTCCTCACTCGTTCAGGGCGAACTGGCCCGGCTGCGCACCGGATTCCCCGAGCTGCCGCGCCGTATCTCCGGATACGCGCTCGATGAGCTGCTGCCCGAGAAGGGCGAGGACTGGGCGCGCGCCTTCACCGGCAGCGAGGGCACCCTGGGCGTGCTGACGCGCGCCACGGTCAAGCTGGTCCCGACGCCTGGCGCCCGCGTCCTGGCCGTCCTGGGCTACGCGGACGAGAGCGCGGCGGCCGAGGCTGCCGCCGGGCTGCTCCAGCACCAGCCGCTGACCGTCGAGGGCATGGCGAACGACCTGGTCAGCGACGCGTCGCGGGCCTCACTGCCCAGGGGCGGCGCGTGGCTGTTCGTGGAGGTCGGCGGGGACGACGCGGCCCACGCGAAGGCCAACGCCGAGGCGCTGTGCGCCGCCGCACGCGAGGGCACGACGGCCCACGCGCTGGTCACCGACCCGGCCGGGCAGCGCTCCTTGTGGCGGGTGCGCGAGGACGCCTCGGGCACGGCGACCCGGATGCCGGACGGCAGCGAGGCGTGGCCCGGCTGGGAGGACTGCGCGGTGCCGCCGGCGCGGCTGGGCGCGTATCTGCGTGACTTCCGCAAGCTGCTGGGCGAGTACGGGCTGCGCGGGCTGCCCTACGGGCACTTCGGCGACGGCTGCATCCATGTGCGCATCGACTTCGACCTGCTGGGCCAGGCGGGTATCGCGAAGTTCCGCGACTTCTCCACGGCGCTGGCGGACACCGTCGTCGCGCACGGCGGCTCGCTCTCCGGTGAGCACGGCGACGGCCAGGCCAGGGCCGAGCTGCTGCCCCGGATGTACGGCGAGGAGATGGTCGGGCTCTTCGGCCGGTTCAAGGACCTGTGGGACCCGGCGGGCGGCCTCAACCCGGGCATGCTGGTGCGCCCGGACCCGCTGGACGCCAATCTGCGCTTCGCGCCGCTGCCGCGCAATCCGGTGGACGTGGAGTTCGGATACCCGCACGACGGGGGCGACTTCTCCGCAGCCGTCCGCCGCTGCGTGGGCGTCGCCAAGTGCCGCAACGAGACGGCGTCGGGCGCGAGCGTGATGTGCCCGTCCTTCCGCGCGACGGGCGAGGAGAAGCACTCCACGCGCGGCCGGGCCCGGCTGCTGCACGAGATGCTCGCGGGCGAGGTCGTCACCGACGGCTGGCAGTCCGAGGAGGTGCACGACGCGCTCGACCTGTGCCTGTCGTGCAAGGGGTGCAAGAGCGACTGCCCGGTCGGGGTGGACATGGCCACCTACAAGGCCGAGTTCTTGCACCACTATCACAAGGGCGACGACAAGACGGGCACTCCGGGCAAGCGACGCCCGATGGCGCACTACTCGATGGGGTGGCTCCCGCTGTGGCTGCGGCTGGCCGCGACCTCGCGCACGGTGCCGCTGCTCAACGCCGGAGCGCGCGTCCCGCCCCTCGCCGCGCTCGCCAAGCGCCTGGGCGGCCTCGCCCCCGAGCGGGACATCCCCGCGCTGCCCCGTACGCCCTTCACCCACTGGTGGCGCAAGCAGCCGGGCAGGGCGGAGGCGGGTGGCAAGCCGGTGGTGCTGTGGCCGGACACCTTCACCAACTACCTCTCCCCGGAGGCCGGTTCGGCGGCCGTGCGGGTCTTCCAGGACGCCGGGCTGCGGCCCGTCGTACCGCCGAAGCAGGTGTGCTGCGGGCTGACCTACGTCTCCACCGGCCAGCTGGACAAGGCGCGCGCGGTGATGCGCCGCACCCTCGACCGGATCGAGCCCGCGCTGGACGCGGGCCTGCCCGTCGCCGTGCTGGAGCCGCCGTGCGCCGCGGCACTCCAGACGGACGTCCCCGAGCTGCTGAGCGACGATCCGCGCGCCAAGCGGCTCGCGAAGGCGGTGCGGACCTTCGCCCAGACGCTGGAGGAGCACGCGCCCGACTGGGAGCCGCCACGGGTCGACCGGCCGGTGGCCGGCCAGACCCACTGCCATCAGCACGCCGTCATCGGCGAGGCGGCCGACAAGCGGCTGCGCGAGCGCGCCGGGCTGACCGGCGAGCTCAGTGGTGGCTGCTGCGGTCTGGCGGGCAACTTCGGCTTCGAGAAGGGCCATTACGAGGTCTCCGCCGCCTGCGCCGACGACCAGCTCCTGCCCGCACTGCGGGAGGCGGCCCCCGGCACGGAGATCCTCGCGGACGGCTACTCGTGCCGCACCCAGATGGACCAGCTCGGCGGCTATTCCAGCCGCCACCTCGCGGAGGTGCTGGCGGAACACCTCCCGCGGCGTTAGGCGGCGTCAGGCGGGATCCGCAGGGAGGACGAGGGGCCCTTCGAGTACGGCGTCGCCCAAGACCGCGGCGCCTTCGAAGGGTTCCTCGCCTTGCCCGGCGGGGCGGATCGCGGTCCATCACAGGGAATCGCAGGCCTGTGCGCTTGCCCTCGGCGCTGGTCGGTGCTGGTCGGTGCTCGTTGGTCTAGTTGGTCTCGTTGGTGCTCTTTGGCCGGAGTGCCGTTCCGAACGACCTTGACGGCCTTGATGACTACGAGGACGAGGACGCTCCTCAGGGCGATCCCCGACAAGGGGAAGGCCGGGCTTCCGCCGGAGCCGTCGTGTGTTCGTTACCTCCCGTCGTGACAGTGCTGCCTTCCGGCCCCGCCCGGCCTCATCCCGCCCGGCTCCGCGGCCGAGGGCCCGAGTGCGGCGCCGGCGTTCGCCGCCGAGGGGAGACGCGCACCGGAACGCGCATGGGAAAAGCAATGCAAGCACGCTTGCTTGTTTTTTGCGCGGCTGCCACTCTCTGTGCCACGTACGGCCGTTGAGGGCGCGCTCGCGTGCCTGTCCGAGGGTGGGCTCGCGTGCCTGCCGACGGCCGACACCACACGAGGAAGGCGCTGCCCGTGGCCGGAGCCGATGCCGTGCGCGCTGCCGCGCTCGACGAACTGCTGGAAGACCTGCGGGCCGAGGGTGAGGACCTGGACCGTCTGGTCGCGGATCTGCCGCCCGCGCGCTGGGCCACCGCCACCCCCGCACCCGGCTGGACCGTCGCGCACCAGATCGCCCACCTGGCGTGGACCGACCGGCGCGCGCTGCTCGCCGCCACGGACGCCACGGCCTTCGGCAGGGAGGCCGAGGAACTGCTGGCGCGCTCCGGAGCGGCCGGCTTCGTCGACGAAGGCGCCGAGGACGGCGCCCGGCGGCCCGTGCCGGAGCTGCTGAACCACTGGCGCACCGGCCGCGCCGACCTGCTCACCGTGCTCGCGGCCCAGCCCTCCGGCGCCCGGATGCCCTGGTACGGGCTGCCCATGAGCGCACCCGGCATGGCCACCGCGCGCGTCATGGAGCTGTGGGCGCACGGTACGGACGTCGCCGACGCGCTCGGGGTGCGCCGTGCGCCGACCGCACGGCTGCGGCACGTCGTACGGATCGGCGTGCGCGCCCGCGACTACGCCTACACCGTCCACGGCCTGGAGCCGCCCGCCGAGCCCTTCCGCGTCGAACTGACGGCTCCCGACGGCGAGATGTGGGTCCACGGTCCGCAGGACGCCGCCCAGCGTGTCACGGGGGACGCGCTCGACTTCTGTCTGCTGGCCACCCAGCGCCTGCACCGCGACGACGCGCGGGTGCGCGCCGAGGGACCGGATGCCGAGCGGTGGCTGTCCCTCGCGCAGGCGTTCGCGGGCCCGCCGGGTGCGGGGCGGGCCCCGGCCGGGGCGGGTGAGGGGGAGGGGGAGGGCGCGTGACGGGGCCGGGGGCGGAGGCGGGGTCAGGGGCTGAGCCGGAGTACGGACCGGGGGCTGGGGGCGGGCCGGGGGCGGAGGCCGGGGCGGCCAGGACGGGTTTCGCTGCGGCATCCGGTGGTGTGCTGCGGGTCGGCAACGCCTCGGGCTTCTACGGGGACCGGTTCTCGGCGCTGTCCGAGATGCTCACCGGAGGCCCCCTGGACGTGCTGACGGGGGACTATCTCGCCGAGCTGACCATGCTGATCCTCGGCAGGGACCGGATGAAGGACCCTTCGCGCGGTTACGCGAAGACCTTTCTGCGGCAGCTGGAGGAGGGGCTCGGCCTCGCCCAGGAGCGCGGCGTCGCCCTCGTCACCAACGCGGGAGGGCTCAACCCGGCCGGGCTCGCGGACGCGGTACGGGAGTTGAGCGCGCGCGTCGGGGTGCCCGCGCGGGTCGCCCATGTCGAGGGCGACGACCTGCTGCGGCAGGGACCGGACGGGCGCTGGGGCGAGGGCGTGCTCACCGCCAACGCCTACCTGGGCGGCGCCGGAATCGCCGCGTGCCTGCGGGCCGGGGCCGATGTCGTCGTCACCGGGCGCGTCGCCGACGCGGCACTCGTCAGCGGCGCGGCGGCGGCCCGCTTCGGCTGGGCCGACGACGACTGGGACCGGCTCGCGGGAGCCGTCGTCGCCGGGCACGTACTGGAGTGCGGGGCGCAGGCCACCGGCGGCAACTACGCCTTCTTCGTGGACGAGGGCCTCGATGTGCGGCGGCCCGGCTTCCCGCTGGCCGAGATCCACGACGACGGTTCGTCCGTCATCACCAAGCACCCGGGGACGGGCGGCGCCGTGACGGTCGGCACGGTGACGGCCCAGCTCCTCTACGAGACCGGCGGCCCCCGCTACCTGGGCCCCGATGTGACCGCCCGCCTGGATTCCGTGCGGCTCACCCAGGCGGGCCCCGACCGTGTCCGCGTCGACGGCGTCCGGGGCGAGCCCCGCCCCGACACCCTGAAGGTCGGTCTCACCCGGATCGGCGGCTTCCGCAACGAGGTCACCTTCGTCCTCACCGGCCTCGACATCGAGGCCAAGGCGGCGCTGGTGCGCGGCCAGATGGAGGTCGCGCTGACCGATCCTCGTCCCCGTGAAGTCCGTTGGACCCTCGCCCGGACGGATCACGTGGACGCGGGTGTCCAGGAGGAGGCGAGTGCGCTGCTGCGGCTTGTCGTCCGCGACGCGGAGGAGGCGGTGGTCGGCCGCGCTGTCTCGGGCCCCGCGATCGAGCTGGCGCTCGCCGGCGTTCCCGGCTTCCATGTGACGGCTCCGCCGTCGCGGGGGGCGCCGTACGGGGTGTTCGAGGCGGCGTACGTCGACGCGGCGACGGTCCCGCATGTTGCCGTGCTGCCGGATGGGGCGCGGGCGGATGTTTCTTTCCCCGGCCCCTCCCCCAGCCTTCGGACGGGGGGACCCCCACCGTCCCGAGACCCCTCAGCCCGTCCGGCCATTGAGGAGGAGCGGAGCGGCACAGGGGGTTCGCGGGGCGCTCTCCGCGAGAAACGGGAACGCGAGAAACGGGAACGCGAGAAACGGGAAGGGGCGGGGCAGGGGCGGGCCCACACCCGCCGCGCCCCCCTCGGCGGAGTCCTCGGCGCGCGCAGCGGCGACAAGGGCGGGGACGCCAACATCGGTGTATGGGCGCGCGGCGCGGACGACCAAATCTGGCGGTGGATGGCCGCGGAGCTGACGGCGGAGCGGCTCCGCGAACTGCTGCCGGAGGCGGCTGCGCTGCCGATCGCGCGGTATGAGCTGCCGAACCTCAAAGCCCTCAACTTCGTGATCGAGGGCCTGCTCGGCGACGGCGTCGCCGCCGCGCACCGCTTCGACCCGCAGGCCAAAGCGCTGGGCGAGTGGCTGCGCTCCCGGCACCTGGAGATACCGGAGGAACTGCTGACGTGACAGGTCCATTGGCACGGGTCAGATCCGCGCTCGACACCGCGAGCGCCGACTACGCGGCGAACCGCGACACCATGCTCGGCCGGCTCGCCGAGCTGGAAGCCGAGCAGGCGAAGGCGCTCGCGGGCGGCGGGGAGAAGTACGTCGGGCGGCACCGTGAGCGCGGCAAGCTGCTGGCGCGCGAGCGCGTCGAGCTGCTGCTCGATCCGGACACGCCCTTCCTCGAGCTGTCGGCGCTCGCCGCGTGGGGCAGCGACTACACGACGGGTGCCTCGCTGGTGGCGGGGATCGGCGTCGTGGCGGGCGTCGAGTGCCTGATCACCGCGAACGACCCGACCGTGCGGGGCGGCGCCAGCAACCCGTGGACGCTCAAGAAGGCGCTGCGTGCCAACGAGATCGCGTACGCCAACAGGCTGCCGTACATCAGTCTGGTGGAGTCGGGCGGCGCCGATCTGCCGAGTCAGAAGGAGATCTTCATCCCGGGCGGTGCCCTGTTCCGGGACATCACCCGGCTCTCGGAGGCGGGCATTCCGACCGTGGCGGTCGTCTTCGGCAACTCCACGGCGGGCGGCGCCTACATCCCCGGCATGTCGGACCACGTGATCATGGTCAAGGAGCGCGCGAAGGTCTTCCTCGGCGGGCCGCCGCTGGTCAAGATGGCGACCGGCGAGGAGGCCGACGACGAGGAGCTGGGCGGCGCCGACATGCACGCGCGTACCTCCGGGCTCGCCGACCACTTCGCGCTGGACGAGCCGGACGCGCTGCGCCGGGCCCGCCGTGTGGTCGCCCGCCTCAACTGGCGCAAGGCGCACCCGGATCCG
This sequence comes from Streptomyces sp. NBC_01775, assembly GCF_035917675.1. Taxonomy (NCBI): domain Bacteria; kingdom Bacillati; phylum Actinomycetota; class Actinomycetes; order Kitasatosporales; family Streptomycetaceae; genus Streptomyces; species Streptomyces sp. NBC_01775. Next base: position 5,244,819 of record NZ_CP109104.1, read on the forward strand.
GACCCGCGCACGGTGGAGGAGCCGCTGTACGACGCGGAGGAGCTGCTCGGCATCGTCCCGGGCGACCTGAAGGTGCCCTTCGACCCGCGCGAGGTGATCGCGCGGCTCGTGGACGGCTCGGCCTTCGACGAGTTCAAGCCGCTGTACGGAGCGAGCCTGGTGACCGGGTGGGCGCGGCTGCACGGGTATCCGGTCGGCATCCTCGCCAACGCGCAAGGGGTGCTCTTCAGCGAGGAGTCGCAGAAGGCCACGCAGTTCATCCAGCTTGCCAACCAGCGCGACATCCCGCTGCTCTTCCTGCACAACACGACCGGATACATGGTCGGCAAGGAGTACGAGCAAGGCGGCATCGTGAAGCACGGCTCGATGATGATCAACGCCGTCTCCAACTCGAAGGTCCCGCACCTGTCCGTGCTGTTGGGCGCGAGCTACGGGGCGGGCCACTACGGCATGTGCGGGCGCGCCTACGACCCGCGTTTCCTGTTCGCCTGGCCCAGCGCCAAGTCGGCCGTCATGGGCCCGCAGCAGCTCGCCGGAGTGCTCTCGATCGTGATGCGGGAGTCCGCGGCGGCCAAGGGCAAGCCGTTCGACGAGGAGGCGGACGCCGGGCTGCGCGCGATGGTCGAGCAGCAGATCGAGAGCGAGTCGCTGCCGATGTTCCTGTCCGGGCGGCTCTACGACGACGGCGTGATCGACCCGCGTGACACCCGCACGGTGCTGGGCGTGTGCCTGTCGGCCATCCACACCGCGCCGGTCGCCGGAGCCCGCGGCGGCTTCGGAATCTTCCGGATGTGAGCGGGGTGCGCGACGTGAGCGGGGCGCGCGACGTGACCGGATGCGCGACGTGACCGGATGGGCGACGTGACCGGATGCGCGACGTGACCGGATGGGCGACGTGACCGGGGTGGGCCGGATGAAGGAAGAAAAGGACACGGTGGAGCAGCGAATGATCACATCCGTACTGGTCGCCAACCGGGGAGAGATCGCGCGGCGCGTCTTCCGCACCTGCCGCGAGCTGGGCATCGCCACCGTCGCCGTCCACGCCGACCCGGATGCCGGGGCGCCGCACACCAGGGAGGCCGACGCCGCCGTACGGCTGCCGGGCAGCGCCCCGGCGGACACCTATCTGCGCGGCGACCTGATCGTGAAGGCGGCGCTGGCGGCCGGGGCCGACGCGGTGCACCCCGGCTACGGCTTCCTGTCCGAGAACGCCGGCTTCGCGCGCGCCGTGCGGGACGCGGGGCTGGTGTGGATCGGGCCGCCGCCCGCCGCGATCGAGGCCATGGCCTCCAAGACCGGCGCCAAGAAGCTGATGTCCGGTGCCGGGGTCCCCCTGCCGGCCCCCCTGGAGCCCGACGGCATCACGGCGGACGACCTGCCCGTACTGGTCAAGGCGGCGGCCGGGGGCGGCGGGCGCGGCATGCGCGTCGTCCGCGAACTCGCGGCCCTGGACGGCGAGATCGAGGCAGCCGGCGCGGAGGCCGCAGCCGCCTTCGGGGACGGCGAGGTCTTCGTCGAGCCGTACATCGAGCGGGGGCGGCACGTCGAGGTGCAGGTGCTGGCCGACGCCCACGGCCAGGTGTGGGCGCTGGGCACCCGCGACTGCTCGCTCCAGCGGCGCCACCAGAAGGTCATCGAGGAGGCGCCCGCACCCGGGCTGCCCGACGAGCTGCGCCGTACCCTCCAGGACGCGGCGGTCGCCGCCGCCCGCGCCGTCGCCTACGAGGGCGCCGGCACCGTCGAGTTCCTCCTCGCGGAGACGGGCCGCCCGTACTTCCTGGAGATGAACACCCGCCTTCAGGTGGAGCATCCGGTCACCGAGTTGGTGCACGACCTGGACCTGGTCGAATGGCAGCTCCGCATAGCGGAGGGCGAGCCCCTCCCGGCAAACGGCGCACCGGATGCCCGAGGACACGCCGTCGAGGCCCGGCTGTACGCCGAGGACCCCGCACACCAGTGGCGGCCCCGGACCGGCACACTGTGGCGGCTCGACGTCCCGGGCGAGGTCCGGGTCGACGCGGGCGTCGAGGACGGCAGCGAGATCGGCACGCACTACGACCCGATGCTCGCCAAGGTCATCGCCTGGGCGCCCACCCGCGCCACCGCTGTCCGCAAGCTCGCCCACGCGCTGGAACGGGCCCGCGTGCACGGCCCCGTCACCAACCGCGACCTGCTCGTCCGCTCCCTGCGCCACCCCGACTTCGTCGTCGGCCGCCTCGATACGGGCTTCTACGACCGCCACTTGAGCGCGCTGACCGCCCCGCCCGCAGGGGAGGGCGCCGCCCACGCGCTGCTGGCGGCGGCGCTGGCCGACGCGGTGCGGAGCGAGGGGGTGCGGGCCGGGTCGGCGCCCCGGCCCGCTGTCGCCAAGCGGGTCGGCGGGTGGCGCAATCTCGCCTCCCAGCCGCAGTGCCGGCGGTATGCCGACGAGGACGGTACCGAGCACGAGGTGCGCTACGTATGGGGCCGGGCCGGGCTCGCGCCCGCGCCGGGCACGTATCCCGGCGTCCGCGTCCTGGAGGCCGCGCCCTCGTCCGTCGTCCTCGAAGCCGACGGCGTACGACGGGAGTTGGCGGTGGCGCGGTACGGCGACCATGTTTTCGTCGGATCCGTGGGGCCGTACGCCTTCACCGCCCTTCCCCGCCTTCCCGAGCCGGAGGCGGCCACCGAGCCGGGGTCGTTGCTGGCCGCGATGCCGGGGACGGTCGTCCGGATCGCGGAAGGCCTGACGGAGGGCACCTCCGTCACCGCCGGGGAGCCGTTGCTGTGGCTGGAGGCGATGAAGATGGAGCACCGGGTGGTGGCTCCCGCGGACGGGGTGCTCAGCGCGTTGTCCGTTGGGGTCGGCCAGCAGGTTGATGTGGGCACGGTGCTCGCCGTTGTGACCGAGGAGTAGTTGTTCCCCAGCCCCACCCCCCGGCCGGGAGGCGCTTCCGGAGGGGCTGAATTCAGCCCCTCCGGCGATTGAGGAGCGGGGGGTTGGGGGCGGCGCCCCCAAAAAAACGGGAAGGGGCGGGGCCGGGGCCAAAGTCCGCGCGCACGCCAACACACGCAAACGGAGGGACACATGACCAGTACAGGTCTCATCGAGAGCGAGGAACAGCGCGCCTTGCGCAAAGCGGTGGCGGCCCTCGGCGCGCGCTACGGCCGCGACTACTTCGCGCAGGTCGTCAAAGAGGGCAAGCACACCGACGCGCTGTGGGCGGAAGCCGCCGCGCTCGGCTATCTCGGGGTGAGCCTCCCCGAGGAGTACGGAGGCGGCGGCAGCGGAATCCAGGAGCTGGCGATCGTCCTGGAGGAGCTGGGCGCGGCGGGTTGCCCGCTGCTGATGCTGGTGGTGTCACCAGCGATCTGCGGCACCGTCATAGCCCGCTTCGGCACCGACGAGCAGAAGCGCACCTGGCTGCCGGGTCTGGCGGACGGCACGCGCAAGATGGCGTTCGGTATCACCGAGCCCGACGCGGGCTCCAACTCGCACCGGATCACCACCACAGCGCGCCGTGACCCGCAGACGGGCGAGTGGCTGCTCACCGGCCGCAAGGTCTTCATCTCGGGCGTGGACATCGCCGACGCGACGCTGATCGTCGGGCGTACCGAGGACGCGCGGACGGGCAAGCTCAAGCCGTGTCTGTTCCTCGTACCCCGGGACGCTCCCGGCTTCTCGTACAGCCGGATCGACATGGAGCTCGGTGCTCCGGAGAAACAGTTCGAGCTGGTGCTCGATGAGGTGCGGCTGCCCGCCGAGGCGCTGGTGGGGGACGAGGACGCGGGGCTGCTCCAGCTGTTCGCCGGGCTCAATCCGGAGCGGATCATGACGGCCGCCTTCGCGCTGGGCATGGCCCGGTACGCGATCGGGCGGGCGCTGGAGTACGCGCGGACGCGGCAGGTGTGGAAGGAGCCGATCGGCGCGCACCAGGCGATCGCACACCCGCTGGCGCAGGCGCACATCGAGGTCGAGTGCGCCCGGCTGATGACGCAGAAGGCGGCCCGGCTCTACGACGAGGGCGACGACACCGGCGCGGGCGAGGCGGCCAACATGGCCAAGTACGCGGCGGGCGAGGCGTGTGTGAAGGCCGTCGACCAGTCCGTCCACACGCTCGGCGGCAACGGCCTGACCCGCGAGTACGGGCTAGCCGCGATGATCACGGCCTCGCGGGTGGCCCGGATCGCGCCGGTCAGCAGGGAGATGATTCTCAACTACGTCTCCCACCAGACCCTCGGCCTCCCCAAGTCGTACTGATGGGCGGGCCCACGGCGAACGGTGAGGCCATGGAGAACGACAGGGCCACGGAGAACGACGAGTCCATGGAGAACGACGAGGCCAGGGAGGACGGGAAGCCGCCGGTCACGGTCGGCCTCCAGGACGGCGTCCGCACACTCACCCTCGACGCGCCGCACCACCGCAACGCCCTGTCGGCCCGGCTGGTCGCCGCCCTGTACGCCGCGCTGGAGACGGCCGAGGCGGACCCGGAGACCCGGGCCGTGCTGCTCACCCATACGGGTAACACCTTCTGCGCGGGCGCCGACCTGAGCGAGGCGTCCGGAGAGGCGGCACCGGCCGACGCACCGCTCGACGCACCGCTCGCCCTGGCCCGGCTGCTGCGTACGCTCGTCGCCTTCCCCAAGCCGGTCGTGGCCCGGGTGACCGGGCATGTGCGGGCCGGTGGGACGGGGCTGCTGGCGGCCTGTGACATCTCCGTCGCGGGTCCCGGTGCGACCTTCGCGTTCACGGAGGCGCGGATCGGGGTGGCGCCCGCGGTGATCTCCATGCCGGTGCTGCCGCGTATGGACGCGCGCGCCGCGGCGCGCTACTGGCTCACGGGCGAGCGCTTCGGGCCGGAGGAGGCGGCGCGGGTCGGGCTGGTGACGCTGGCGGCCGAGGATCCGGACGAGGCCTTGGCGCCGGTGCTCGACGGGCTGCGGCGCGGCTCGCCGCAGGGACTCATGGAGTCGAAGCGGCTGGTCAGCCGGAAGGTGCTGGAGGCGTTCGACCGGGACACCGGTACGCTCGCTGAGCTGTCGGCGCGGCTGTTCGCGTCGCCGGAGGCCCACGAGGGCATGACGGCTTTCCTCGAACGACGGGATCCCGAATGGGCAGCGCGGCACACGCCCGTGCGGTGAACGCGCGCGGCGCGGCCCCCAAACAGGACCGCAGCCGTGCCACTCGGCAACGGCTGCTGGAGTCGGCGGTGACCTGCCTGGCCGAGCACGGCTGGTCGGGCAGCACCGTCACTGTCGTCGCCGAACACGCGGGCGTCTCGCGGGGCGCGGCGCAGCACCATTTCCCCACCCGTGAGGACCTGTTCACGGCGGCGGTCGAGTACGTCGCCGAGGAGCGCTCGCGCGCGCTGAGCGAGCTGCCGAAGCCGGAGTCGGCGTACGCCGCCGTGGACACGCTGGTCGGGCTCTACACCGGGCCCCTGTTCCGCGCCGCGCTGCACCTGTGGGTCGCGGCGTCCAACGAGCCGCAGCTCGGCCCCCGGGTGACCGCGCTGGAGGCCCGCATCGGGCGGGAGACGCACCGGATGGCCGTGAAACTACTGAGCGTGGACGAGCGCGAGCCCGGCGTGCGCGAGACCGTGCAGGGCCTGCTCGACATGGCGCGCGGCCTGGGCCTGGCCAACTTGCTGACGGACGACAGCCCGCGCCGCGAGCGGGTCGTGGCGCAGTGGGCACGGCTGGTGGAGCGCGGCCTGAACGGCTGAGGCCCCACCTTCAGTACCCCCATCCCCGTGCCCCTGATCAGCTCGTCCCCGCCAGGCCCGCGCGCGCCGCACCGAGGATCTCCTCCGACAGCGGGGAGCCGTTGGTGGCGCGGGCCAGGACGAGTGCGCCGACCATCGTGCACAGCCGGGTGACGCCGTCCTGGTCCTCGGTGGCCAGCCACTCGGCGAAGTCGGACACTCCCTCGGCGTAGACGCGGTGTGCGTCGCGCTCGCCCCCTCCGCGCCGCGCGTCGCGCTCGCCCGCCCCGCGCGCCATGTCGGCGGCCAGTGCGGCGGCGGGGCAGCCCTCTGCCACGTTGTCGCGGTGCTCTGCGGAGAGGTAGACGTCGATCACCGCCTGCTGGGCGGCCTCGCGCTGTCCGGCATGCTGCTCAAGCCCGGCATCGCGGAGCCGGGTCAGCTCCTCGAACGCGTGGGCGGTGGCTTCGTCGATGAGCGCCTCCTTGGAGGCGAACTGCTTGTAGAAGCCGCCGTGGGTCAGGCCGGCCGCCTTCATGAGGTCGGCGACGCTGGCATGCGTTCCCTGTTCCCGGAACAGCCGGGAGGCGGTCTCCACGACCCGCCGGCGGTTCTCCTCCGCCTGCGCCTGCGATACGCGGCCCATCAGCCACCTCCCGTTTGGATGTCGGTTGCCATCTATTCTAGACCCGTGTTTAGATTGTAGTCATAATCTAATTCGGGCAGGCCGCCCGGCGGCGCGCCCGCAACCCTGGGAGCAGGCATGGAACCGATGGAACCGCTGGAACTGAAGGACGCGGTCGCGGTGGTCACCGGCGCCAACCGGGGGCTCGGGCGGCAGCTGGCCACCCAGCTCGTGGAGCGCGGAGCGAAGGTCTACGGGGCGGCCCGCCGCCCCGAGACGGTGGACCTGCCGGGCGTCATCCCCCTGCGGCTGGATGTGACGGACGAGGAGTCGGTCCGGGCCGCGGCACGCACCGCGTCGGACGCGACGCTGCTGGTGAACAACGCGGGCATCTCCACCGCCACACCGCTGATCGCGGGCGGGCTGGACACGGTGCGCCTGGAGATGGAGACGAACTTCTTCGGTCCGCTCACCGTGACGCGGGCCTTCGCCCCCGTCATCGAGGGCAACGGCGGCGGCGCCGTACTCAACATCCTGTCCGTCCTGTCCTGGCTGCACCCCGCCGGCCTCGGGTCCTACGCCGCGACCAAGGCCGCGGCATGGGCGCTGACCGACGCGGCCCGGGAGGAGCTGGCTCCCCACGGCATCACCGTCTCGGCGCTGCACGTCGGATACATGGACACCGACATGGCCGCGGGCGTCCCCGCCGATCAGAAGACCGCACCCGCCGACGTCGCCGCTCAGGCCCTGTACGGCATCGAGACGGGCTCGCCCGAGATCCTCGCCGACGAGGTCACCCGGCACGTCAGGCAGAGCCTGGCCGCTTCGCCGAACGCGGCGTGAGGCCCCCGCCCGTGCCGCCCGGTACGCGACCTCGCTCGTCCCGGTCATCGGGCCGCGCAGCCTCACCCAGCTCGACAGCTACCTGGGCGCTCCCGACGTCCACCTGACGCCGCAGCAGTTCGCCCGCCTGTCCGAAGTCAGCGAGGTGCAGCTCGGCGTTCCCCACGAGGCGATCGCCAGGTCCCTGGACGGCGTCCAGGGAGGCGACGCCGGCCGCGTCGTCCCCCGGCCGCAGCCGGTGGCCTGATACCCGAAGGCCCGAAGCAACGGAGATCGCGTCCTCTCGCGGACGAGAGCCGACGAGAAGCGCCGACGAGAAACCCGGACGAGAAGCGCCGACGAGAAGCGCGACGAGAAACGGAGACGACGATGAAGGCCTTCATGATCGAGCGGTACGGCGACAAGGACGGCGGGCACCTCGCCGAGACGCCCGACCCGCAGGTGGGCGCCGACGACGTCCTGGTCCGGGTCCGCGCGGCGAGCGTCAACCCGCTGGACCTCAAGCTCCGCGAGGGGGAGTTCAAGGCGATCCTCCCGTACCGCCTCCCGCTCGTCCTGGGCAACGACGTCGCCGGGTCGGTGGCCCAGGTGGGGTCGGCGGTCACGCGGTTCGCGGTGGGCGACGAGGTCTACGCGCGGCCCGACAAGGACCGCATCGGGACGTTCGCCGAACTCATCGCCGTCCACCAGGACGACGTGGCGCTCAAACCGGCCACGCTCACCATGGAGGAGGCCGCGTCCCTTCCCCTGGTCGCCCTGACCTCCTGGCAGGCGCTGGTCGAGCGGGCACAGGTGCGGCCAGGCCAGAAGGTCCTCATCCACGCGGGCTCCGGCGGCGTCGGCACCATCGCCGTCCAGCTGGCCAAGCAGCTGGGCGCGCACGTGGCCACCACCGTGAGCACGGCCAAGGCCGACCTGGTCAAGGGGCTCGGCGCGGACGTCGTCGTCGACTACAGACAGCAGGCGTTCGAGACGGTCCTCGACGGCTACGACCTCGTCCTGGACACCCTCGGCGGCGAGACGCTGGAGAAGTCCCTGCGGGTGCTCAAGCCCGGCGGGCAGGTCATCGGCATCGCCGGACCTCCCGACCCGGCCTTCGCCCGCGAGCTGGGCGCGAACGCGATCCTCCGGCTGGCGATGAGCGCGCTGAGCTTCAAGACCCGGCGCCGCGCCAAGCGCCGTGGCGTGACGTACTCGTTCCTGTTCATGAAGGCCGACGGCGACCAGCTGCGCGAACTCACGCCGCTCATCGACGCCGGGAAGATCCGCCCCGTCGTCGACCGAGTCTTCCCGTTCGAGGAGACCCGGGAGGCCATGGAGTACGTCGAGAAGGGCCGCGCGAGGGCCGGCAAGGTCGTCGTCGCGATGGCGTGAGGGCAGGGCCCCCGCAGCCCGACGCCCGCGCGTATCCGGGCTTGAGGTCTTCGAAGGCTTGTCAGGGCCGGCGCCCGCTGGGGGTCTCACTCCCCAGACAGCTCAGCGCCTGCATGGCCTCGCGCTCCAGGCGCGAAAGATCGCAGAGGATGGTGCCTGCCTGTACGAGGCACTGTGCGTCGCCTGATTCACCGGCTTTTGCGATCAGTGCCGCGGCTTCCGTCCACAGGATGGCCGCCTCGGTGTACAGCCCGTGGCCGGTGCGCAGGTGGCTGCTGTCGATCAGTTGGGCGCATTCGGCCAGGAAGTCGCGGTAGAGGTTGCGGAACAGGGCGCCGCCGGTGCCGGCCTTCTCCATCAAGAGGGCAGCTTGCGGCAGGTCCCGCTGTGGGTTGTCGGTGCGCTGGAGCCAGGTGCGTACCAACTTCCCGGCCTTCCCGATGCCTCGGTGGCCGAGGTTGGCGATGGGCGGGTTGAGGAAGGCGTCGGCGCAGGCGGCGATGGCGGGAACGATCTGGTCCCGCGGGGAGGGCGGGTTCCCCGGAGCGGTGAGGGTGAAGGACCGGTGCCTGGCGGTCATCGGCCCACGCGCGGCCCTGGCCCGGGCGAGGCCGGCCAGGCTGGTGGATACCGCTCCGCCTTGCTGGTCGGTGTCCACCAGATAGGCGTCGTGATCGTCATAGCCGTACATGGCGACGACGTGACCGCCGAAGTGCACCTTCGACCCGAAGTAGTCCAGGTGGTAGCTGTCGAGCTGTAGTCCGACGGGTTGGCCGGCGTCGATGAGGGCCGCCACGTTCTCCCATGCCCTGCGGGGGGAGGTGGTCTCCTGGACCAGGAGTTCCATGTTGAGTCCGGTGGCCAGGTTTCTGGTGAGGTCGAAGGGTTTGACCCGTCCCCCGAGGAAGGGGAAATCCATGTTCTTGCTGTCCCAGTAGATGAAGGACAGGCCGGCGCCGAGGCCGAAGAGCATGGGCTCGGACAGGTCGAGTCCTTGGTGCCGAAGCAGCACCCCCAGAGCTGTCGTCTCGCAGTGCTGCGAAGCGCGGGCATCGATGTCGATCACTGTGGTCATGCCGTGCTCTCCTGGACGGGGATGATCAGCCGGGTCATCAGCTCTTCTCGCGGTGCCTCGGCCGGCCCGACGGGACAGGCCTCACATGCGGGCGCTTGGGCGCGCGGTCCGACCGCTGGGCCCGTACGGTACCGCCCGCCGAAGTCCCGTGCCGCCCCTGCCAGTTCATCTGCGTCCACATGGATGTGAACAAGCACGGCTTCTGCTTGTGCGCAGTCTTGACGGTCCTATAAGGCACTTCTAGTGTGACGTGCTGTTCAGCGATCTGGCACACGTTCATGTAGATGAACTAGGGAGCCGCCATGTCCGGGTTGGACTGGGTAGTCGTCGGGGCGTACTTCTTCGTCATGCTCGGCATCGGTCTGTGGGCGTCCAAACGGGTCGACAACGTTGCCGACTTCTTCACCGCACGCGGCCGAATACCCTGGTGGCTGTCCGGCATCTCGCACCACATGTCCGGCTACAGCGCCATCATGTTCGTCACGTTCGCCGCCGTCGCCTACGACTACGGCATCACCGTCTACTTCTGGTGGCCCCTCACGATCGGCATCGGCGTCGGCATCGGGGCCTTTCTCTTCGCTCCCCGCTGGAACAGGCTGCGCGCCAAGCACGGCGTCAACTCCCCGCTGGAATACCTGGCCGTGCGCTACAACCTGCCCACCCAGCAGGTCCTCGCCTACAGCGGCGCGGCGCTCAAGGTCGTCGACATCGCCGCCAAGTGGGTCGCCATCGCCGTCCTGTTGCAGGGCTTCGCCGACCTCCCGCTCGCCTGGGGCATCGGCCTCACCGGCGTGTGCACGATGTTCTACATGGCCTTCGGCGGGCTGTGGGCCGACGTCCTCACCGACCTGGGCCAGTTCATCATCCAGTTCATCGCCGGCATCGCCATGCTCGTGGCCGTCATGGCGCACCTGAGCGGCGTCTCCACGCTCTGGACGATGTGGGGCGACCTGCCCGCCAGCCACAGCGACCCGGTCAACGGGACGGTCACCACCACCTTGATCATGGCGTTCCTGTTGGTGAAGACGTTCGAGTACAACGGCGGCATGTGGAACCTCGCCCAGCGCTACATGGCGGCGCCCTCCGGCTCCCGGGCGAAGAGGTCGGCGCTGCTGTCCAGCGCGCTGTGGATCGTCTGGCCGCTGATCCTCTTCATCCCGATGATCGCGGCGCCGCTGATCGTGCCGGGCCTTGAGAACGGCGAGCAGTCCTACATCAAGCTCGCCCAGGAACTGCTCCCCACCGGCCTGATCGGGCTCCTGCTGGCCGGGTTCTTCTCCCACACGATGGCGATGGTCGCCTCCGACTCCAACGTCATCACCGCCGTCATCACCCGCGACCTCGCCCCGGTGATCGTCCCCAAGGTGCGGGCGCTGGGGGAGAAGCCTCAGCTGCTGTTCGCCCGGATCACCACGGTCGCCTTCGTCACGGTCAGCATGAGCTTCGCGCTCTTCGCCGACCCCAACGGCTTCATCATGACGGTCGTCGTCAGCATCGTCGCCGCCACCATGGGCCCCATCTCCATCCCCCTGATGCTCGGCCTGCTCCCCTGGTTCAAACGCCACGGAGCCTGGGCCGCGATCGGCTCCTGGGCGGGCGGCCTGGCGGTGTGGGCGTACCTGTACTGGGGCGTACCCGACGCGGACGTCACGGAGTCGATGACGGTGGGCTTCCCCCTGCTGACCTCGCTGACGCTGTACGTGGTGATCGGCCTCGTCAAACCCGAGGGCTCGGTCGAGGGCGACGCCCTCGTGGACTCCCTCAACGACGACCCCATCGCCCCGGCCCAGGGGACAGCCCCGGACGCGCCTACGCTGCCGCCGATGGAGGTGCGGTAGGGCTTCCACGGGGTGGCGCCCTCGGGGTGGTGGGTGCCTCGGGATGGGTGTTGCCACCGCCCCGGGGCGCTCACCGCCCCGGGGCGGGTGTGGTGGTGGGCTGGCGGTTCAAGTGCGGTAGTTCTCCTGCTTCTTGATTTCGGCGGTTGCGGGGATGGCGAGGTCCCGTAGGATGCTGCGGGTTTCCTTGACGGTGACGCCGTCGGGAACCGCACGGATTCGGCTTGGACCGCCAGATACCGCGTCCGGGAGGTCCGGCGCTCTACTTCTCACAGCCCAGCGTCCCCGTCGCATGCTTCGCTGCTCGCCTGGCGAGCTTGAGCAGGTCCTTCTCGTGGTCGGTGCCCCGTCGGGCAATGGCTTTGACGTCCAAAGCGTGTTGGCGTCCCGCTCCCGAGGCCGAGCACGGCACATACAGCGTCGCCGCGTGCGGGCCGGTGAAGCCACCTCCGTAGAGCTTCACGCGGTGCCGGTCGGACGGCTGGGCGAGATCGGTTTTCGTGATTTCCTCGGCCCACTCCTGCTGGTCGTCCGAAGTGGAGATGACCGTGAGCTTCACGGCCAACCGGTCGTCGGCCCGCACCTCGCAAGTGAGGAGGGGGATGGCGTTCCCGGTGGACTGCAGGACCGATACCGAGAAGGACTGCGCGCGAGGCACTATGCGGCGCAGCTCCTTCGTGCTGTCGGTGCCGGTAATGAGAGAACAGTCCTTCTGGCTTGTGGACCGGAACGAACTGGGAGGGTCTTCTTCGGTGGCGATCAGCGCGGTCGTCAGCCCTGCGACTACCAGAAGGAGTAGCGCGACGGTGATCATCAGCGCTTTCGTCAAGGAGGGGCGAGTGAGGAGAGATTTCATTATTCGGCCTGCCCAAGGTCGATTTTGGGCAGGGTCTTAACCTGGTCATGGCTCGTCAGCTCGGTACCCATCAGTTCGGCGTCTGAAGCCGCACCGTTGAACCCGTCTGCGCTGCCCGAGCGCACCCAGGTGTCCCATGTGTCTTCACCATATTCCCCCTTGATGAAGTTTCCGTGCCCCATGTCTTTGCCGATTTTTATGTCGTCCGCACTGGCCCGGCTCCAGAATTCACCTGCCATTTTTGCTTTCTCGGCTCCCTCGTTGGGCATATTGTGCATGCCCCATTCGCTAGGGCCGATGAAGAGTCCTCCCCCTGTGACTCCTGAGACGAGCGCGGACGTGACCGGGTTGAGCTTGCTGGCAGCCTTGGCCAAGGCTATCCCGGTGGCGGTCGCGCCTCCTGAGTAACCCCAGGTGCCGGTACGCGTAACCGCTTCTTTGTATTTTTCGTCGTGCTCAAGTCCTTCACTGATCAGTGCTTCTTGCCGGCCGATCGTGAGGGCTCCCGTCACGTATCCCGACTGCCGTGATGCTCGGCTCACCACGTCCTCGGCGCGAAGCCTGGCATCCTTTTCGTCGGACTCGAACCGATCCGACTCCGGAATTTTCGCTTGAAGCTCAGGATCAAGGTGATGCCGGAGAAGCCCTTGAGCGTAATCCTTCTGTCCGGCAAGGATTTCGCCGTACCCTTCGGGTGATTGTCCAAGGGATATCAAGAAACGAGACAAATTTCTCTTGGAATCCCCGTGCTCGCCGAATACGGCGGCATCTCCTGAGATGGGATACATTCGTTGGACAGTCGCCGACTGGTCCCCTTCCAGCCCCCGATAGATATCGGGCATGTATTCACGGGCCATTCGACCAAGATTGCCACCTATGTCCGGTTCTCCCGTGAGGCGGTATGGATGCTCCGATACGGCTTTGACGACGTCCTCCATGATGCGAGCCTGGGTGGGAGTGTGCACCAGCGAGTCAGGTTCCGCCCCGGGAACATGACCGGTCGCGCCGGACTCCAAGGCGTCTGCCAGCGCGTTGCGCCCGGTGTCCCCGCCCCCGGAGTCCGCAATCGTCTCCCACGGACGATCATTGAACAGGTAGTCGAAGTGGGAGTGTCCGCTCTGACCACTTTCGCCGCGTGGGCCTCCGAAGAAGTCGGCGGAAGCATCCGGATTGTGCGAGAGGGCCTCCATCAACCCGATCATCGGGTCCAGACCCGCGTCCTTGTCGCTGCCGGGTCCGAAGTGGATCTGACCGGTCTGGGCGTAGGAGGGCAGGCTGTCCCACGGCAGCACGTTCTTGCGTGACTTGCCGCCCGGACCGGGGTCCTTGACATCTCCGGTGTGCTTCTTCTCGTAGGCGACCAGGGCGTCGCCGTACTTGTTGAGGAAGGCACCGTCGTACGTGCCGTGCCGCATCAGGTTGCTCATGGCCTGGAAGCCGTAGATCGGCTTGTGCTGGGACGTACCCGTGAGGGGCTGGTCGCCGACCCCGATCGCACCCTTTTTCCAGGTGTCCATGTCGCCGCTCTCGGAGCGGGACGCCGTCGCCAGGGTGGTGCCCAGGCCCGTCTCCAACTCGCCCAGCAGCCCCTTCCGGGTGCTTATGGCCTTCGTGTCTGCCCCGTGGCCATCCGCTTTCCACCCGTCGAGATCCATCGCCTTGGCGAAGAACGCGAGTGATTTCTTCGGCCCCATTTCGGTGGCGACTCGTTCCGCGAAGACGGGATCTTTCCCACTGCGCTTCAGCCAGTCGTTGAGGTGGTCGAGCTGGGTGTTGCTCAGCTTGCCCGGGTCCTTGGCGGTGAGCTTGAGGACGACGTCCGCGTCCTTGACGGCCTGACGGGTCTTCTCGAAATCGGTGATGCGGGACGAGAGGAAGTTGTACTTGCCCTTCGCCTCGTGCCGTAGCGATTCCGCAGCGCCCCTATCCGTGGTGTGGGCGGCCTTGAGGACCTTCTCGATGTCCTCGACCACGGCATCGATCTGCTTCTGGGTGGGCTGGGGGTCGGCGCCGTCTCTCGGCTCCACGACGCCGCTCGCTGTGACGTGGACGCTCTTGTCGGCGTTCGCCACCACGTCCGCCAACGCTTCCTTGTGGGCTTTCATCTTGGTGTGCAGCCCGTGCAGGATCGTATGCACGCTCCGGGCCGTCGCCAGCACGTCTCGGAACTCCCCGGCGGTCTTCGTCACGAACTTCTTCGTCACGTCCGCGTTGTTCCCGGACCAATCCGCCCCGCCGGCCTTCTTCGCGAGCCCCGCCGCATTGGTGCCCTGCTTGTGCCCGTCCTCGCCGGCCAGCTTGACCAGGTCATCGACCATGTCCTTCCAGTCGCTGACCGCCTTCTTCAAAGTACCCAACCGCAGGTCGTGGAGCTGGCGGTAGGTGACCATAACATCCCCCTCTGTGCTGTTCCGCGCTATCGGCTCGGCCTCGCCCTACTTGATGTAGTCGTAGATGCGAGAAACGGTCATGGCTTTGCCCGCGGCGTTCTTCATGCCCGTCTGGATGTCGTCTTCGTCCTTTGTGTGCTGCGCCTTGGTGTAGTCGAGATGGTTGGAGATGTGCGCGCACGCTTCTTTGATCGTGCCCAGCTTGGTGTTCCAGGCGTCGTGCAGCGTGGTGAGTGCCGCGCCCGCGTCAAGCCCGTCGTTGAACAGCTGCGTCGCGGCGTCGAAAGTGTTCTGCCGAGCGAGATCCCCCGTCGTGGACAGCTTCTGATGCAGCGAGTAGGCCATGTTCCCGAGCGCCCCCAACTCATCGTCTTGGACGACGAGATCGGCCGCTTTCCCGTTGGGGCCCCCGGTCGGTTTGCCGTTCGCGCCGTCCGGTGGCAGCGCGTGATTCAGTCGCATTCCTACGCGGTCGTCTTCTGCGTGAGCCGACATTGCTCCCCCTCCTGTAACCAGTTGTGGCGAACCGATCACAGGCCCCTACCCAACAGAGCGTGGCTATATCATCACGATTCGCTTGCACCGCGGGTTCCGTCAGTGCGCTCCCAGAGCGGGGCTATGGCGACTCCTCCTTCTGGTGCGGCGGCCGGGGGAGTTGAGGCGGGCGGCTGGGGGAGCGCACATCGGGGCTGTTCAGGCGCGACCGGTGCGGTCGTTCTGGCGGTACGCGGCACAGGCGTAAGGCGGGGCGGGATGCGCTACGCGGCCTTGGCTCCCGTTCTCACGTCGATGGCCGGGCGGGCGGTCGCCCGAGCTGCGCCGTGCCGTACGTCAGGCGCCCCGTCCGCCGTGATCAGGACGGCCGCGGACCGGAAAAGTGCGCTGCCCCCCGGCCACATACCGGGGGGCAGCGCACTTTTCCGCTTCAGGGTGTGGCGTCAGCGGGACGCGTCCCCGCCTGGCCGCGACCAATCAGCGGTAGTAGATCGACATGGGGCTCTTGTCGTCGTCACACCAGACCTCGTTGAACCCGGACTGCTTGGCATACGGCAGCTCCGTGGCCTCGCACTCCGCCTTCGAGGAGTAGTTCTCGGCCCCGACGGGCTGCCAGGCGGCGCCGGGCGGCGGGTCGGCGGACGCGGGTGTGGCGGTGGTCAGCGGAATCGCGACCGCGGCGGCACCAATCGCCAGACCGACACCGATACGGGAACGCCATGACTTCATAAGTCCTCCATGCGGTAAGCCTCTTCGAGATTTCTCGCGCACCGCTCTTCCAAAAAGCCGCCTCGGCCGTGAAACCGCCGGCTCGGTGCGCGTCGTTCAGGACGTTCGATGCGGGCCCCGCGGCGAAAGTTCACGGCGTGGTGAGAATTCATCGCCGGTCCGGGTCGCCCGCCCGGAGGCCGGTTCGAGTGAGGCTTCCGGCCCGTTCACACCGGAAGCTTCAGCTCCGCCCACAGCGTCTTGGTGACCAGGTCGTTCACTCGCTCTCCCCACCGGTCCGCCACCGCGTCCACCAGCACCAGTCCGCGCCCGGACTCCTCCTCGGCGTCCGACGGCGACCGGGGCACCCTCGTCGGCAGCGGCTTGTCCGCGCGAGCGTCGGTGACCTCCACCCGCAGCACTCTCCCCGGCTCCGCCTCGCTCACCGTGAGGCGGAGCCGGAAGTCCCGGCCGACGTTGCCGCAGTGCCGCACCGCGTTCGCCGCCAGCTCGGCCACGATCAGCGCCGCCGAGTGGGCCGTCGTACACCGGAACGGAACCCCGCGCTCGTCCAGCCACTGCGCCGCGAGCAGGCGCGCGAGGCGCGCCCCGCGACGGGTGGAACTGAGCTGCACGGTGAACGTGGCCTGAGCCGCCCCCCGCCCCCGGTGGACCTGGGGTGGCTCAGGCTGGCGAATGCTGGGCGTTTGCGGATTCATGGCGTGACGGTCCCGCTACGCCGCTAGCGTCTGCCAGGTCAGGAGCGCGTGCCCGGCCCACACGTACGTCATCACATGCTTCCTGCGCGGAGTTGTACGGGCCGCACACCGTGACCTCACCACGGCGAACGGCGTTGACGCGAGGGCCATTGAGGCCGCACAAGGACGTGAGAGCGTATGACCGACGCGAACGAGCGCACGCCGACACGGAAGAAGGACGGCAGGGCCGTCCCCTCGTCCCGCACATCGGGCACCACCCACCAGCGCAAACGCGAGGACGACCGCCCCGGCATCTGGATCGCCTACGGCAAGCTGCTGCGTAAGTTCCGCCTGGCGGCGGGGTATTCACAGGAGGCGCTGGCCCCGCTCCTCGGCTACTCGCCGGAGCAGGTCGCCTCCGTCGAGCAGGGCCGCCGCCCGGCGAAGGCCCCCTTCACGGAGGCGGCGGAACGAGTACTGGACGCGGGCGGCGTCCTGGCCACGCTCCAGGAGGATGTGGACTTCGCGAAACTCCCCGCGTTCTTCCGGGACTTCGTCCTGCTGGAGATGGAGGCCGTAAGTCGGTTCGACTACGACCCGCTGCTGGTCCCGGGGCTGTTGCAGACGAACCGCTATGCGCGGGCCCTGTTCGAGGGCCACGTTCCCATGCTTGACGAGGATGCCGTCGAGGACAACGTGGATATTCGCCTGAACAGGCAGAAGATCCTCACCAAGAGCCCGCTCGTCGACTTCTCCTTCGTACTCGGAGAGGCCGCGCTGCGCCAGGAGCTGGGCGGGCCGGACACGATGCGGGAGCAGTACGGCCACCTGCTGGCTCTGAGTGAACTCCGTAACGTGGCCATCCAGGTCGTGCCGATCGGATCCGGCTTTCACACCGGACTCAACGGCGGATTCGTGGTTGTGGAGACCTCGGAGCACCAGCAGTACGGCTACTTCGAGGCGCAAGACATCGGCCATGTCGTGGGTGACGCCAAACAGGTAAGCACCTTCGCTCTGCGGTATGGCAAGCTGCGATCACAGGCGCTGAACGTCGAGAAGTCAGCCGCCTTCATCCAGCAGTTGGCAGGAGAGCGATGACGAACGAGCAGGAGACAGCCCGGCTCCACGAGCTGTCCTGGTTCAAGAGCAGTTACAGCGGCTCCGGCGGCGGCAACTGCGTGGAGGTCGCCCGCGCGGCCGACGCCGTCCATGTCCGTGACTCCAAGGAGCAGCGCGGCCCGGTCCTCTCGGTTCCGCCCCGCCAGTGGGCGGCCTTCATCGAGAGCGTGGCACGGTGACGGCGGGCCCCGGCTCGCACGAGCTGTCCTGGTTCAAGAGCAGTTACAGCGGCTCGGATGGCGGCAACTGCGTAGAGGTCGCCCGCGCAGCTCACGCCGTCCACGTCCGTGACTCCAAGGAACAGCGCGGACCGGTCCTCTCGGTTCCGCCCCGCCAGTGGGCGACCTTCATCGAGAGCGTGGCACGGTGACGGCGGGCCCCGCCTCGCACGAGCTGTCCTGGCACAAGAGCAGCTACAGCGGCCCGGACGGCGGTGACTGTGTGGAGGTCGCGCACACCACGGGTGCGGTGCATGTCCGTGACTCCAAGGAACAGCGCGGCCCGATCCTCTCCGTACCGTCCGGCCAGTGGGCGGCCTTCGTCGCCTTCGCGGGGCGGCGGCTGCGCTGAACCCGAAACAGTTCGGCCCCGCCACAACACGTGGCGGGGCCGAACTGTGCCTGGGCCGGGGAAGGGGCCGGTCAGGCCGCGCGGCGTCTCAGCGCATCCACTCCGAGTAGAAGTTGGGGAGGCCGGGCTGCGGGTTGCTGGTGCAAGTGGCCTCGTGGTACTTGGGGTTCAGCGGCAGGTCGCTCTGCATCTGGTCGTAACAGGCCTGCCAGGAGTCGAAGGACTCGCCACCGACCTCCTGCCAGCCGTCACCGGGCGGCGGGGTGGCCGCGGACGCGGTGGTGGCGGTCAGGGGGATCGCGATCGCTGCGGCAGCCGTGGCGAGACCGAGAACGAGACGAGAGCGCCTGGACTTCATGCTTTCCTCCATCGAACGTCTTGCGTTCTTGCGTACTTCTCACGCACAGCTCTCCTGGAGAGCCGCCACCGCCGAAAGCCGCGGCGCGGTGCGTCGTGCACGAGGTTCGATGCGGGCTCCGGGAACAAGGTTCACGCGAAGCGGGATTCGTGAACCCGGTGCGCCCCGGAGCCGGATGAGGCGGCGCCCCTCGGCCCGCGGACCCGTCCACCTCGCGCGGGCGCCACCAGGGGTCCGTGGCCGTCAGGCAACCATTGATCCCATTGGTTCGTCCTAGCCAGGGTCACGTTCGCCGGAACGGCAGCCCGTTGATGTCTCAACTAAGCGCCTGATGAGGCGAGTTGAGGGCTGCGGGTTCCTTGATGGACACGAAAGGAAGAGGTCCATTAACACGTTGAGACAGTCGGCGGGGGCTCCTCGCTCCCACCACAGCGGCCGACACGTCAAGAGCCTGCGCACCGCCATGGTGGCGGCACTCTCGCTGGGGCTCACAGCCGCCGCCTCGGCCGCCTACGCGGCCCAGCCCTCCCCGCCGCCGGCCGGGCCGGGCGCGGAGGGCGGGAATCACGCCAAGATAATCGGCGGAGGCGAATCGAAGGAGCAGTACTCCTTCATCGCCTCCCTCCAGTACCAGCGCGGTGACGACCCGGACAGCCACCGCTGTGGCGGCGCCCTCATCGCCCAGGACTGGGTCGTGACCGCCGCGCACTGTGTCTCGGAGCCCGGCGAGGCCGGAGAGCCGTACAAGCTGCTGGACCCCTCGAAGTTCCACATGCGGATCGGCTCCAACGACCGCACCACGGGTGGCTCCGCCGTGAAGGTGAAGCAGTTCCAGGTGCACCCGGACTTCATCTACTTCACCTCCGAGAAGGATTACGGCAAGGACATCGCCCTGATCCAGCTCGCCGAGAAGGTCCCCCAGAAGCCGGCCCCCTTCGCCACCGAACTGCCCGCCGAGGGCGACACGGTGAAGACGATGGGCTGGGGATACACCAAGGCGAGCGACGCCGACCCCGCGCTGCTTCCCAAGAAGCTGCGCGAGATCGACCTGAAGGTGCTCAAGCCCACCGCCGAACTGTGCAACAAGGGCGAGAGCGGCACCCTGGAGGGCGACTTCTGCGCCGATGAGGGCGGCAGCGGCGGCACCTGCGGCGGGGACTCCGGCACCCCGGCCGTGCAGAAGGTCAAGGGCCGCTGGCAGGTCACGGGCCTCAACAGCCGCGCGGTCGGGGAGTGCGGCACCTACTCCGACATCTTCACCAGCACCGGTGGATTCGACGACTGGATCAAGAGCGTCATCGGCTGAGGAGCGCCGCCGCGCGCGAGCCGGGGAACGCGCGCGCATCGGTTTCAGCGAGGGCGACGACGAAGCGCCGCCGCGCGCGAGCCGGGGAACGGCCGGCCCGGGCTAGGTGGCCCGGGTGCCAGGCCGGTTCGTCGCGCGGCTCCCCGCGCCCTCGGCCGAGCTCGGCCGGGAGGCGCGGCGGAGGGCCGGTCAGTCCGCGTACCCCTCCACCTCGCGGGGGTCACGAGGGGCAGGCCCCACATACCGGGCAGAGGGCCGCACCAGGCGTCCCGTCCGCTTCTGTTCCAGGATGTGCGCGGACCATCCCGCCGTCCGCGCGCAGGTGAACATCGAGGTGAACATGTGCGCCGGCACCTCGGCGAAGTCCAGCACGATGGCCGCCCAGAACTCGACGTTGGTCTCCAGCACCCGGTCGGGCCGCCGGGCGCGCAGCTCTTCGAGGGCGGCCCGCTCCAGGGCCTGTGCCACCTCGTACCGGGGTGCGTCCAGCTCCTTCGCCGTCCGCCGCAGCACGCGCGCCCGCGGGTCCTCCGCGCGGTAGACCCGGTGGCCGAAGCCCATCAGGCGCTCGCCGCGGTCCAGCTGCCGGCGTACGTACCCGGCGGCATCGCCGGTCCGCTCGATCTCCTCGATCATCCCGAGCACCCGCGAGGGCGCGCCCCCGTGCAGCGGGCCGGACATCGCGCCGACGGCGCCGGAGAGCGAGGCGGCCACATCGGCGCCGGTGGAGGCGATGACGCGCGCGGTGAACGTCGAGGCGTTCATGCCGTGTTCCGCCGCCGAGGTCCAGTACGCGTCGACGGCCGCGATGTGCTTGGGGTCGGGCTCGCCGCGCCAGCGCCGCATGAAGCGCTCGACGACGGTGTCCGCCTTGTCGATCTCCTTCTGCGGCACCATGGGCAGGCCCTGCCCGCGTGCGGATTGCGCGACGTAGGAGAGCGCCATGACGGCGGCGCGGGCCAGGTCGTCACGCGCTGTGGACTCGTCGATGTCGAGCAGCGGTTTGAGGCCCCAGACGGGCGCCAGCATGGCCAGCGCCGACTGGACGTCGACCCGGATGTCGCCGGAGTGCACCGGGATGGGGAACGGCTCGGCGGGCGGCAGCCCCGGGTTGAAGCCACCGTCCACCAGCAGGCCCCACACGTTCCCGAAGGACACGTGACCGACCAGGTCCTCGATGTCCACGCCGCGGTAGCGGAGCGAGCCGCCTTCCTTGTCGGGTTCGGCGATCTCCGTCTCGAACGCGACGACCCCTTCGAGTCCGGGTACGAAGTCGGACATCTGGCGGCTCCCTCATGAAAGCGCCGCCAGAGCTGTGCTGACGGCGAAACGGCCTGCTGCTGCGGACTGCGGAACGGCTGCGGACTGCGGAAAGGCTGTGGAACGGCTGCGGAAAAGGCTGTCGAACGGCTGCGGAACGGATCTGGTGCCGGGGGTGGGACGGAACGGTTCACCTGCCGCGCCCCGCGGCTAGAGGACCGGGCCGTCATCTCGGTCATGCCCGGCCCGGCGGATGGTCACGCTCCGTTGTGCCGTGGCGGACACCCGTGCCGGACGGAGCGGCAACGATAGCTTCCGATGTCCGGATGCCACAGCTCCCCGCCCGGAATTCTGGCCGTTCCGGCACCTGCGCGACAGCGTGAGATGAGGCACAGGGGGCGATTCCGGACCCCCAGGTGTGCGGAGGGTGTCCGGCGGGCAGACTGTCCGACCGCGGGCCCGGCCGATGCTGCAAGATAGCGGCGTGCCACACGCTGACGATGACGCCGCCGCCCGTACCTCCCGCCGTACGACCGCGAGTTCGACCGCCACACCCGCGCGCACGGCGACCACCCTCGACCCCGCCGCGATGCGCGCGCACTACCGCGCCGAGGGCCTCTCCGAGCAGCACCTGGAGCCCGGCCCGTTCGCGCAGTTCTCGCTCTGGTTCGCCCAGGCCGAGGCCAGCGGGCTGCACGAGCCCAACGCCATGATCGTCTCCACCGCCGACGAGCGGGGCCGCCCCAGCTCCCGCACCGTCCTGCTGAAGCGCTACGACGAGCAGGGCTTCGTGTTCTTCACCAACTACGGCTCCCGCAAGGGGCGCGAGCTGGAGGCGAACCCGTATATCTCCCTGCTCTTCCCCTGGCACGGCATCGCCCGCCAAGTGATCATCTCCGGCACGGCCGAGCGCACGGGCCGGGACGAGACGGCCGCCTACTTCCGCACCCGCCCGCACGGCTCCCAGCTGGGTGCCTGGGCGAGTGAGCAGTCCTCCCGCGTGGCCTCCAGGGAGGAGCTGGACCGGATGTACGCGCAGCTCGCGGCCCGCTATCCGGAGGGTGAGGACGTCCCGGCTCCCGCCCAGTGGGGCGGCTACCGCGTGCGCCCGGAGACGGTCGAGTTCTGGCAGGGCAGGGAGAACAGGCTGCACGACAGGCTGCGCTTTACCCGTACGGAGGACGACGGCTGGGAGGTGGAGCGGCTCTGCCCCTGAGCGGGACCCCTGGAGCCGTGGGCCCGTGGGCCCGTGGAGCCGTGGAGCCCCGGAGCCCGAGGGGCATCCGGGCAGCAGAACGGCCCGTGGGCTGCTCCCTCCGCCCCCAGCCTTCGGCTGGGAGGTACCCCAAAGGGCGGAGGGCGCCGGTCGGACGAGTCCGACGAGCCCACGGGCCGGGTGACTGCTTGGATTGGCCGGCGAGCCGGCGTCACGCTGTGGCGTCGGCCCTAGGCCGCAGCCACCTCACACGTCCGGTGATTGATCATCAGCCGGATCACCTCCTTTCCTGTGTGCCCCACACGCTAGGCACAGCTGTGGACCCGGGCAAACGAATTTCGGGGCGACAACGATTTTCCCGAATCCGGTGTGCGCTCGGTCACGTTCGAGTTGAATGATCCGTACATACGCGGTGGCGTTCCGCAACGGCAGCATGGGCAGGGGGTGCCGAGGTGGCGGCTCGATCGAAGACACACTCAGCGTCGTCCTCCGACGGTGACGACGGCGGGCCGGACGACGAACTCCTTCTCGCCGCCCTGCTGGACGGCATGGACGCCGCGCTGTGCGCCTTCGACGCCGACGGCGTGGTCACGCACTGGAACCGCGAGGCGGAGCGGATGCTCGGCTGGACGCAGGAGGAGGCCGTCGGCCGCCAGGGCCTGGCGGGCTGGGCGGTGCGCGCGGCGGACGCCGAGGAGGTCGAGGGCCGCCTCATGGGCGCGATGCGCGGCCCCGGGCGCCAGGTGCACGAGTTCGCGCTGCTGACCAAGGACGGCGGGCGCGTGCTGGTGCGCATCCAGTCCTCCGGAGTGACCGGCGCCGACGGCCGCGCCAAGGGCGTCTACTGCGCCTTCAGCGAGGTGCACGCCCAGATCGACCTGGAGCGCTCCATCGCCCTGAGCGAGGCCCTTCTGGAGGACGCCTCCTGGGGTGTGGTCCTGGTCGACGCCGACCTGCGCCCCACCGTCGCCAACGCCTACGCGGCGCGCGCCTTCCACGTCCCCGCCCGCGCCGCCATGCTGGGCCGCCCGCTCGGCGAGCTGCTGGAGCAGGGCATGGAGGAGCTGGAGGGCGCTCTCCAGCACGTGCTCGGCGAGGGCGCGCCCCCTGCCCCTGCCGAGATCTGGGTGACGCTGCGCGGGTATCCGGACGAGCAGGAGGACGCCGCGGCATCCGGTGGCGCGGGAGCGTCCGGCGGCGCCGGAGCGACCGGAACCGGCGGGACGAGCCCGGAGGAGCCGGACTCGGCGCGCCGCTGCTGCTGGCGCAGCGGCTTCCTGCGGCTGGCCTCGCCCCTGGCCGAGGAGCCCGTGCCCCTGGGCGTCGCGTGGCTCTTCCAGGACATCACCGCGAGCAAGCGGTCCGAGCGCGACGCGGCGCGGCTGCGCTTCCGCGACAGCCAGCTCCACCGCGCGACCCGGGCCGCGGGGGAGTGCGAGGACCCCATGGACGCGGCGCTGATCCACCTGGAGTTCGCCCTCGCGGGCTTCGCCGACCACGCGCTGCTCGACCTCGCGGTCGACCCGGGCCCCGAGCCCGTCCCCGAGCTGGACACCTCGCTGGATGCCCTGCCGTCCGTGGAGCCGCGCCTGGTGCGGGCCGCGCTGACGCCCGCCTCCCGGGGCCGCCCGCCCCTGATCGAGGCGAACGCGGAAAGCGGGATTCCGGTGGCCTACGCGGAGGGCCATCCGGCGCTCCAGGCGTACCAGCGGTGCACCTCCGTACGCGCCAGCGGCAGCGGTCCCGGGGCTCCGGAGGACTGGGCGCGGACCCGCAAGTGGCCCCAGGGCACGGTGCACGGGCTGTGCACCGTGCTGCGCAGCCGGGGGCGCTCGCTGGGGGTGGTCACCTTCCTGCGGGACGCGGGCGGGCATCCCTTCGACCGCACCGACGCGGTCTACGCGGAGGAGATCGCCGCGCACGTGGCCTCTGCGGTCGACCTGGCGAACGCACTGGCGAAGTGACCGATTCCGACCGGATTCCCCGCTGTTCCGACAGCTCGGCCGTAGAAGCGGGCTCATCAGCGGGCGGGTCGGCTCAGCGGTAGAAGATCCGGTCCGCGTACTCCTCCATCACGCGCGCGTTCCAGTCGTGCCCGCCGTCCACGTTGCCCGAGCGCAGCATCGGAGGCTCGATCCCCCGGCGCACCAGCTCGCCCGTGGCCGAGGCCACGACGGCCTGCATCAGCGCGCTGGTGACGACCGTGGAGGCGGGCGCGAAGGGGGCGTCCACGCCCTCCGCGCTCAGTTCGGCGTCCCCGACGGGGATCCTGCTGTCGATGACGACGTCGCAGTGGTCCTTGAGGAAGGTGCCTGTGGTGTGCCGGGAGCGGGTGTCCTTGGCGTAGCCGACGGAGGTGACACCGACCACCTTGATGCCGAGCGCCCGCGCGTGCGTCGCCAGCTCGACGGGCAGCGGGTTGCGCCCGGACAGGGAGATGACGATCAGCACGTCGCCCGCGCGCGCCGGGCTGGAGTCCAGCGCGGCGCCCGCCAGCCCGTCGACCCGCTCCAGGGCGCTGCCCAAGGTGGCGGGGCGGACGTCGACTCCGGTGAGGCCCGGAATGTTGAGGAGGTTCATCAGGGCGAGCCCGCCGGCGCGGTAGACGGTGTCCTGGGCGGGCAAGGAGGAGTGGCCCGCGCCGAAGACGAAGATCCGGCCGCCCTCGGCGACGGTCTGCGCGAGCAGCGCGCCGGCCGCCTCGACGTTCTCCGTCTCGCCGTCCCTCACCTGCCGAAGCAGTCCGATGGCAGCGTCGAAGAAGTCCTCCGCCAGCTTCCTGTCACTCATCGCCCGGCCCCTCGCGTCGTTGCGGAAAACGGTCCCGTCCCGTGTACGGCGATCACGTTGAGGTCTGGACCTTTCCTCTGTCAACACCGTGTGCCCACGGGCCGTGACAGGCTGGGAGCGCTGTCAATACCGCATTCCGCCGCGGGAGGCACGGTTGTCACCGCGATGCGTCAGAATTGAATCCAGGGCCACCGCACGAGCTGACTAGGGGCTACGCATGTCAGGACTCATCGACACCACGGAGATGTATCTCCGTACCATCCTGGAGCTTGAGGAGGAGGGTGTGGTCCCCATGCGTGCCCGCATCGCCGAGCGCCTGGACCAGAGCGGACCGACGGTCAGCCAGACCGTGGCCCGGATGGAGCGCGACGGGCTGGTCACGGTGGCCGGGGACCGGCACCTCGAGCTGACGGCGGACGGCCGCCAGCTGGCCACCCGCGTCATGCGCAAGCACAGGCTCGCGGAGTGTCTGCTGGTCGATGTGATCGGCCTGGAGTGGGAGCAGGTGCACGCCGAGGCGTGCCGCTGGGAGCACGTGATGAGCGAGGCGGTCGAGCGCCGCGTCCTGGATCTGCTGCGGCACCCCACCGAGTCGCCGTACGGCAATCCCATCCCCGGCCTGGAAGAGCTGGGCGAGAAGGCGGAGGCGGATCCCTTCCTGGACGCCGGCCTGGTCAGCCTGAGCGAGCTGGAGCCGGGCGGCGAGGGCAAGACGGTGGTCGTGCGCAGGATCGGGGAGCCGATCCAGATGGACGCCCAGCTGATGTACACGCTGCGGCGGGCCGGGGTGCAGCCGGGCGCCGTGGTGAGTGTGAACGCGGGCGCGGCCGGCGGGGTGCAGGTCGGCAGCAGCGGCGAGGCGGCGGAGCTGGGAGCGGAGGTCGCCGCGCACGTGTTCGTGGCCAAGCGCTGAGCGCGACGGCGCCGCGGTGAGGCCTTGAGAAGGCCTTGAGGGGAGCCCGCGGCGGTGCGGGGGCGCACGCGTTCCGCGTATCACGCGTCGCCACCTTCCCAATTGGCCCTTGCGGTATCAGAGTTGCCGGAATACGAGCGGCGGTGCGCGGAGCGTGCGACGCTGTCGCTGGTGGAGTGAGTGCGCCGAGGGGAACGGTTGCGCCGCCGCGCACTCGGGCGGAAGGGGAGCATCAATGCTGTGTTCCGCGTGGGGCAGTGCGGGCCGGAGAAACACTCGGGGCCCCGGCGCCGTCAGCCGCCGGGGCCCCGCCTCCCCATGTCCCCCCCCGCAGCGACCCGGAGCCCCGAGCTCCCAGGGTCTGCTCCCCTCCCGGTTCCTGTCTCCCCCCATGGGCGCCGGACAATCCCGGGCCCATGTCACTCGAAGGTGGGGTGTTCGCCACGAGGCCCGGTTGTTCGAATAGAAGTTCGATAGGGTGATGCAGCGGTCAGAGGGAGTGGGGGTGCCACGACGCATGGTGCGACGGATCAACGTGACGGGTGCGGACGAAATCCGGCTGGCTGCCTGGGAATTCGCAGATCCGCCCAAGGGTGCGCCGGAGGACGAGAAGAGCCGGCAGGCTGCCCGGACCGCCGCCGGGGAGCAGGACCGCAAGGTGCCGGGAGTCCTCCTGCTGCACGGGCTGATGGGCCGCGCCTCACATTGGGCGGGCACCGCGCGCTGGCTTTCGGGCCGCTACCGCGCCATCGCCATCGATCAGCGCGGCCACGGACGCAGCGACAAGCCCGGCGACGGACCCTTTGACCGGGATTCCTACGTCGCCGACGCCGAGGCCGCCATCGAAGAGCTCGATCTCGCGCCGGTCGCGCTCATCGGCCACGCCATGGGCGCGCTCACCGCCTGGCAGCTCGCCGCCAAGCGGCCCGACCTGGTGCAGGCCCTGGTCGTCAGCGACATGCGGGCCTCGGCCCTGGGCGAGCAGTCGCAGCGGGAGTGGGAGGAGTGGTTCAAGTCCTGGCCCGTTCCCTTCGCGACGCTCGGCGACGTACGCAAGTGGTTCGGCGAGGACGACCCGTTACTGGAGCGCTCCCGGCCCTCGCGCGGTGAGTTCTTCGCCGAGGTGATGGCCGAACGCGCCGACGGCTGGCGCCCCGTCTTCTCCCCGCGCCAGATGCTGCGCGCCCGCGAGACCTGGGTCTACGACGCGCACTGGGACGAGCTGGCCCAGGTGCGCTGCCCCACCCTCGTCGTACGGGGCATCGACGGCGAGCTGGGCCGCGCGGAGGCACAGGAGATGGTGCGCGTGCTGCCGCGCGGCATCTACGCGGAGGTGCCGGAGGCCGGCCACCTCGTCCACTACGACCAGCCGGAGGACTGGCGCAGAGTCGTCGAGCCGTTCCTCCAGGCGGCGCTCCCTACCGGGAGTTGACGCGTCCCCGCCGCAGGCGCCGTTGACGCGCTCCCCGCCGCGGACCGCCGTGGCGGGGCGTTCGGTTCGGCTCAGTGCCGGTGGTGTGACGCCGCCTCGCGCCCGCACGCGTAGGCGAGGGTGGGCATCAGCTCCTCCGCGTCCGGAAGCCAGCGGTTGGCGGCAGTGGGCTCGCGTGCCCACTGCACCGACCCCCGCGTCCCCAGCCGGCTGGGCGGCGCGGCCACCCAGTCGCCCTCGCCCTTGGCCCGCAGGTCCAGCGTGCGGGGCGACCAGCCCAGCCTCCGCAGCGCGTCGGGCGCCTTGGCCGCCGCTCCGGGCAGCACGAAGAAGAGCATCCGGCCGTCCGGGGTGCAGGTGACGGGGCCGAGTGCCTGCTCCATGCGCTCCATCCGGGCCAGCGCCAGACAGCCCGCCTCCTCCGAGACCTCCAGGGCGTCGAAGGCCCGGCCCGTCGGCAGCAGCACCGAGGCGCGCGGCTCCTTCCTCCACAGGCCGCGGGCGGTCGTCGCGCTGCCCGTGACATCCCGCGCCCACCCGGCGTGTGCGGGGTGTGCGCCCGGCGCGGGGCACTCGGGCTGCCCGCACACGCAGCGCGGCACGCCCTCGACGGCCTCCAGCCAGGTGCCGGGGAAGACGTCCCAGGCGCGCTCCTGGGCGTAGCGCACCGCGTGTTCGAGCGGGGGCTCGGACCGCTGACTAGGGATGCGCGCTGTTGTCGTGACTCCAGTTGTGACTCCGATGGTCTCTTCCACGACCATCACAACTTTCCCTGTCAGTAAGGGTTACGGGACGAAAAGCGGACCGGCGGCGCCCAGTGGTGGCGCCGCGGCGGGCAGCCGGGAGCATCCCGCGCTCGGAACGGCGCAAGGGTGCATCTGTGGGGGCGCGTGCACAGACGGGCGGCCTTGTGTGGGTAGTTCCTCTGAGGTGCATTGTGCTGTGAAGGTCGGGGTTTTTAACGAATCACGGGCATATGCGCTGGGCAGTGATCATGCATAGCCTTCATCCGGAGGGGGATCACATGGCCGCCAGGCCGCTCGTCGCGAGGCAGCCCAACGAAAGGCTGCAAGCACTCATTCAGGAGGCCGCGTGCTCGAACGCCGGGCTCGCGCGCCGCGTGAACATCTGCGGTGCCGAGCACGGGCTGGATCTGCGTTACGACAAGACCTCCGTCGCGCGCTGGCTGCGCGGTCAGCAGCCGCGCGGGCGGGCTCCGGGCATCATCGCCGAGGCGCTCGGCCGCAAGCTGGGGCGCACGGTCACCATCGACGAGATCGGGATGGCCAACGGCAAGAACCTCGCCTCGGGAGTGGGGCTCCAGTTCGCGCCCACTGTCCTCGGCGCGGTGGAACAGGTCTGCGAGCTGTGGCGCAGCGACGTGGGGCGCAGGGACTTCCTGACCGGTTCGACCGTCGCGGCATCCGCGCTCGTCGAGCCCAGCAGGGACTGGCTGATCACCGCGCCCGACAACCAGGTTGCCCGTTCATCCGGAGCGCGGGTGGGCACCTCGGACGTCGAGGCCGTACGCGCCATGACCGAGGCCCTTTCGGAACTGGACCACCGCTACGGCAGCGGCCACATCCGGCCCGTCGTGGTGCATTACCTCAACAGCGTCGTCTCCGGGCTGCTCGCGGGCTCCTACCGGGAGCCGGTGGGACGCGGGCTGTTCGCCGCCGTGGCCCGCCTCACCGAACTCGCCGGCTACATGGCGGTGGACACCGGTCAGCACGGGCTCGCGCAGCGCTACTACATCCAGTCCCTGCGTCTGGCGCAGGCCGCGGGAGACCGCGCGTACGGGGGCTATGTGCTCGCGGCGAGCATGAGCCACCTGGCCGCCTCCCTGGGAAACCCGCGCGAGATCGCGCAGTTGGCGCGCGCCGCGCAGGAGGGCGCACGGGGTCAGGTCACCCCGCGAGTCGAGGCGATGTTCAACGCGGCCGAGGCGCGCGGGCACGCTCTGATGGGCGACGCACGGTCCTTCCAGGCCGCGTCCGGCCGGGCGCAGACCGCGATGGACGGCGCGGATGCCGGCGAGGGCGCGGGGGAGGACCCGCCCTGGATCGCGCACTTCGACCGCGCGTACCTCGCGGACGAACTCGCGCACTGCCATCGCGATCTGGGCCAGGCCGAAAGCGCGGCGGCGCGCGCCGAAGAGGCCATCGCGGGCCACCCCGAGGGGCGTGCCAGGAGGCGGGCGATCGGGCTGTTCCTGCTGGCGAGCGCCCAGGTCCAGCAGCGCGAGATCGAACGCGCCTGCCACACGGGCGCGCAGGCCACCGAGGTGCTGACGGGGCTGCGTTCGGACCGGGGGGCGGAGTATCTGGACGACTTCCGTCAGCGGCTGGAGCCGTACGGCGAGGAGCCGGTGGTGCGGGAGTTCTCCGAGCGGCTGGAGCTGGGGGCAGTGGCGTGAGAGGCCACTGCCCGGGGAGGGAGGATATGAGCTCCTTATCCCCTTCCCTGCGACATGGGGTGAAGGAAGGGTGTCCGCACCCCTGGGGGCGTGGTCGCTCCTCCGTGTGAACCGGTAGCGTGACCCGACGATTCCGCCAGCTATGCAAGAGGAGTCTCGGTGACAACGCACAACGGACGCGGACAGGACGGGACTTCCGGCGTGCCCGGAGATCCGCTGCCCGCGGCCACGACCCCTCGCGAGGGGATCGTGCTGCCGGCGAACGGGGAACCGTGGACTCCTCAGCAACAGCGTCAGGTCCAGGCGGCACGGGACCGGGTCAACCCCCCGGCCGGCCAGCCGTGGGGCCAGCCCTGGGGGCCGGGCTCCGAGGCCGGGGCCGACGAACAGAGCGACGCCGGCGGCACCCCGTGGGGCGCGGACCCGGACGGCGGGCAGACCGGCGCTCACGGCCCCGCCACCGCGATGCCGCTCCCCCCGGAGGGCGCCCCCGCGCCCCCGCCCATGCCCCCTGCCCACCCCCCATCGCCTCCTGCGCCCCCCGGCGCGATGCCCCTGCCCGGCGTTCCCGGCCAGACCCGGCCGGGCGCTGACGGCTACCCCGGTACCTGGGCCGGTGACGGCGCCCACGCCCTGCCGCAGCCCGGCGCGGGCCAGGAACTGCCCCAGCCCCGCACGGGCCGCCACGGCCGGCCGCTGCCGGACGCGAGTGCGTACGCCCCGCCCCAGTCCGGCGCGGGAGCGCCTCCGCCGCAGCCCGGAGCGGGCTCGTACGGTCAGCAGGCCGGAGCGGGCTCGTACGGTCAGCCGCAGGACGGTGCGGGGCAGCAGATGCCTGCGGCCGGAGCCGATCCGTACGGTCAGCAGGCCGGCGCCGATCCTTATGGCTGGCCGCAGGCCGGTGCCGAGCCCCGCGCACGGCACGCGTTGCCCCCGACGGACGCTCCCGTCGCGCTGTCCCCGCACTCCTTCGCGCCGCCCCAGCCCGCGATGCCGCCGGAGCAGCCCGGAGGCGGGGATTCCGAGGCCACGCAGCTCATTCCGCCGATCCCTGGTGCCGGCCCTCATCAGGACATGGGGTATGGGCAGGCGCTGACCGGATCCGAGGACGGCACCCAGCTGCTGCCGCCCCAGTCCGCCGCGCCCGCGGGGCCGGACAGCGAGGCGACGCAGTACATAGCACCGGTCGTGGACCCCCAGCAGGGCCCGCACGGGGGCCAGGGGGGCGACTCGGAGGCGACGCAGATGATGCGTACCCCGTTGCCCGCCGAGGGCGTGGGCGGGCCGCAGAGCGGCCCTGGCGGCTCCGGCCGGCCCCAGCCCCAGCCTCAGCCTCAGCCGCCTCACACGCCGCAGCCGGAGCCAGGCACCCGGCAGCCGCTCCCCGAGTTCGAGAGTCTCTTCAGGGCCGAGCCCTCCGCCTCGGGCCCGCCCCCCGGTCATGACGAGCCGGGGGCGACCCAGCACCTGCCGCTCATCGACCCCGCCCCCCCGGCCCAGCAGCACGCGCAGCCCCCCGGCCCGCAGGGCGGACAGGGCGGCGGGCCGGGCCACCAGGACTTCGGCCGGCACCAGCCCCAGGGACGGGCCGCGCGGCGCACCGCCGGGCGCGGGCGGCGCGGCGGGGTGGCGCCGGGCGTGCTGATCGGCGGCGGTCTCGCCGCGGTGGCCGTCATCGGCGTGCTGGTAGGGCTCGCCCTCGCGAGCGGCGGCGACGAGGACGAGAGCTCCAAGAGCGGCGGCCAGAGCGCCTCCAGCAGCCCTGCGGGCCAGCAGAGCTCCAAGGCGCCCGACCCCGCCGAGGGGCAGGCCAAGAAGCTGGACGCGCTGCTGGCCGACAGCAACAACAGTCGCTCGGCGGTGGTCCGTTCCGTCGAGCGCATCAGGTCCTGCAAGGCGCTGGGCAAGGCGGCGTCCGACCTGCGCGCCGCGGCCAAGCAGCGCAACGGCCTGGTGACCCGGCTCAGCCGGCTGAAGACCGACAAGATCCCGGGCAGCACGCAACTGAACGCCTCGCTCAAGAGTGCCTGGAAGTCCTCAGCCGCCGCCGACAACCACTACGCCGCCTGGGCGGGCCAGGTGGCGGGCAAGAAGGGCTGCCACAAGGGCACGGCCCGGCAGACCTCGCGGTCCGCCGCGGGCAACCGCGCGAGCGGCACCGCGACAGCCGCCAAGAAGAAGGCGGCGGCGACGTGGAACCCTACGGCGACGAAGTACGGGCTCAGCGCCCGGCAGTTCGGCGAGCTGTGAGCGGCCGGCCCCTCCGCGTGGCTGAGGGGCCGCACAAACGCCCTGTATATGGAACGTATGGTCGATGACCATGCAGCAAGCTTCCGCGAACCCTTCCCGGCGTGGCCGTCGTTCCACCACCATGGGCGGCATGCCTGTCAATGAAGTGCCCTGGTGGCGCTGGCGCAGCAACGTGCGCTCGGCGCTGCACATGCTCTCCGACCCGGCCTTCCAGCAGGAGTGCTGGCTGGCGGGGCGCGCCGGATACGGCGATGTGACCGACGCGGTCTACCGCCTCGTCGAGGACACCTGGCTGGACAACTGGTCGGCGGAGAAATACGTCGGCACGATCTTCAGGGACGCGGAGGAAGCCGCGCTCGTGGACGCCGCCGTGCTGCGGGTGCTGCGGATCATGCACCAGGTGGGCGCGGACGCCCCGGTCGCCTCGTACATGGAGCACCAGGCGTGGCCGGATGCCGTGCAGGCGGCCCGGGAGGCGCACGTACGGCTGGCCGTGAGCGACGGTGAGGACCCGGAGGAGCCGCCGCGCTCCCTGGACGTGCTGGCCATCATGCTGCGGACGGTGTGAGGGGCGTGCTGCGGACGGTGTGACGGGGCACCGGCCGCGATGTGCCAGTCTTGAGGCCATGAGCCAGTCACACCCCGCACCCAGCGCTGCCCCGGTCACGGACACGGAGCAGTCGGGGCAGTTCGTCCTCACCCTCTCGTGCCCGGACAATCAGGGCATTGTGCACGCCGTTTCCAGCTACCTGTTCATGACCGGCTGCAACATCGAGGACAGCCAGCAGTTCGGGGACCGCGACACCGGGCTCTTCTTCATGCGGGTGCACTTCACGGGCGGCATCACGGTGGAGAAGCTGCGGGCCAGCTTCTCCGCCGTCGGGGAATCCTTCCGGATGGACTGGCAGATCCACCGGGCCGAGGAGAAGATGCGCGTCATCCTGATGGTGAGCAAGTTCGGGCACTGCCTGAACGACCTGCTCTTCCGCTCCAGGATCGGCGCGCTCCCGGTCGAGATCGCGGCTGTGGTCTCCAACCACACCGACTTCTCCGAACTGGTCGCCTCCTACGGCCTCCCCTTCCACCACATCCCTGTGACGAAGGACACCAAGTCGCAGGCCGAGGAGCGGCTGCTGCGCCTGGTCGAGGAGGAGCACGTCGAACTCGTCGTCCTGGCACGCTACATGCAGGTGCTCTCCGACCACCTGTGCAAGAGCCTGTCGGGGCGGATCATCAACATCCACCACTCCTTCCTGCCGAGCTTCAAGGGCGCCAAGCCGTATCACCAGGCGCACGCGCGCGGCGTCAAGCTCATCGGCGCCACCGCGCACTATGTGACGGCCGACCTCGACGAGGGCCCGATCATCGAGCAGGAGGTCGAGCGGGTGGGGCACGAGGTCACCCCCGAGCAGCTCGTGGCCGTGGGGCGCGACGTCGAGTGCCAGGCGCTCGCCCGCGCCGTGAAGTGGCACAGCGAGCACCGGGTACTGCTCAACGGCCGCCGTACGGTCGTCTTCGCCTGAGCGTCTCCGTCTGGCCTGAGCGCCTTCGCCCGGCCTGAGCGTCTCCGCCCGGCCTGAGCCCTTCGCACCTGAGCGCGGGCTTCCCTGGCCTCCCGGGCGCGCTGACGCCCTACAGCCGCGACAGCGAGGCCACGGCGAACAGCACGTCGCGGATCGCCTCCCGGTCGCCGTCCTGACCGGCCGCGGCCTCCAGGGGAGGGACGTGTCCGGCGGCGAGCTGGCAGAACTCCAGCCCGTCCAGAGCGACATGTGCCACCTTGCCCTCGGGCGAGGCTCCGGCGCCGGGCGAGTCCAGGGGGATGTACCAGTCGCCTCCGCCCTGGCCCTCGACCTCCAGGTGCAGCGTCCGGCCGGGGGCGCCCGCCGCGCCCAGTCTGCGGGGCGGCGCCGCCAGGCCCATGCGGCGGCGTACGGCGATCGTGCCGGGCAGCTGCCGGGCCGCCAGATCGACGAGCAGGTTCAGATGCGCGGGGCCCGGGGGTCCGTACGGATAGTCGACCGCCTCGGCGATGTCCTCGGCGTGCATCCAGCACTCGAAGGCGCGGTCCAAGAAGGCGTCGTGCAGCGGGAGCGTGAAGTCTCCGTAGGAGATCTGCCGCGTCGCGATCGGCCCGGCCCCCGTGGGGGCACCCGGGCTGCCGCCGCCCTCGGCGTCGGCCGCGAAGGAGACATGGCGGACCATGGCGTGGCTCTGCCTCCGCCACGGCTCCCGTGTCGCGGGCGTGCGGTGCTCGGTGCCGAGCGCCCAGAAGACTTCCGTGCGCCCCATCGGACCCGGCCCGGCTTCGGCGCCGAGGGCGCCGGGAGGCAGCGGGTCGGGCAGCCCCAGGGCGGTGGCGACCAGGCCGTCGACCGCGAGGAGGTGGCCGATGACCCCGGCGACGGTGGTCTCCCGCTCGGCCTCGCGCTCCCCGTCGAACCAGCGCAGCCGCACCGGCGCGCGCCACTCCTCGTCCGCCATGTCGCGCAGCAGGGCGTCCAGCCGGGCGGCCTCGGCGTCGTAGGGCGCGGCCCACTCGGGCACCGGGATCCGCGCCGGACGCCGCCCGAGGCAGCCCTCCAGCACCCGGGAGCGGAGCATCGGGTCGAGATCGAGGCTGTCCTCGGCGTGCAGCAGCCCGACCGCGTCGCGCAGCCGCAGGGCCTCGTCGGCGCAGGCCGCGCAGTCGGTGAGGTGGGCCTCGACGGCTGCGGTCTCCTCGGCCGAGCAGGCGGCCAGCGCCCACGCGCCGAGCAGGGACTTGAGCACCTTGTGGTCGAGCGCTCCGGCGCTGTCGCCGGGACCGCCGGGGCCGCCGGGACCGCCGGGATCGCCGGGGCCGCTGGGACTGCTAGGACCGCCGGGACTGCCTGGGTCGCCCGGCGGGCCGGGGGCTTGCGGGGCGCTCATCGCCACTGCTCCGCGCCGGGTGGGGACATGGCGGGCCGGATCATGGCCGAGGACAGCAGCTGGAGCCCCAGCCGCAGCCGGCGCCTGGCCTCGTCCTCGGTGACGCCCAGGTGCCGGGCCGTCTGGCGGTAGTCCCGCCGCTCGAAGTACGCCAGCTCCAGCGCGGCGCGCAAGGAGGCGGGCATGGACGTGACGATGTAGTCGGCGCGTGCCGCGGTGGCCGCCGCGCGGACCTGCTCCTCGATCCGCTCGGCCCGCTCGGGGGAGTAGGGCACGGTGCCGCGCTGCTGCTGGCGCAGCTTGCCGGTGGCTATCCGCTGGGTGAGGGCGGCGATCCACGAGCGCATGGGGCCCTCGCGGGGATCGAAGGTGTGCGGGTTCTCCCAGATATGGGTGAAGACCTCGCGGGTGGCGCGGTCGGCGGCCTCGTCGTCGTCCAGCACGCGGTGCGCGAGGCTGTGGACGAGCGAGGCGAAGCGGTCGTACAGCTCGCCCAGCGCCGCTGCCTCGCCGCGTGCGAGGCGCTGCTGCATCTTCCGGTCCCAGCGCGGTGGTGTGTCATTCGCCATGGTGGCTCCCAGCCGTCGGCGCCGTCGTCCGCTTCCGCTTACGGCGGCTTCCGTTCCGCCCTCGTTACGCCCGTCTCCGCTTCGTCGCCCCCGTCAACACCTCGAATGTAGTGCGGGCCACCGACCGCGCACGCCCCTTTACGGCAATGCGCGCCCCGGAGGAGTCGCTGATGGTGTTGTTTCCGTCACGTAGGGCGTGTGGCGTACGGGAGTTGAGGGGCGCCAGGTGCTGGTGCTGCCGAGAGTTATGGGGGCGTAACCACAAGTCTCCGGAGGTACCCCTTGGTAAAGACATAGGGTCGTGGGCGGGGACCAGTTTCGGCGGGGGTCGGCCGGGCAGCCGAGTGCTGTAAGCGATCGACGAAGGGGTTGCGGGGCGTGTCGTTGAAGGTGCTGGAGGAGGAGCGCGGCGAGTGGGCCGTGCTCCGGGTCTCCGGCGAACTTGACCTGGTCACCTCTCCCGCGGTGCGGCAGCACGTTCACGACGCCGTGGCCGAAGGGCGGCGGAGCCTGGTGCTCGACCTGTCCGACGTCCTCTTCTGCGACTCCAGCGGCGTAGGTGTCCTGATCGCGTCCCGTCGGCTGATGCGCTCTTGCGCGGGTTGCCTGCGGCTGATCCTGCCCGCACAGGGCGCGGTGGACGGCTCCCATGTCAACCGGGTGCTCGCGGCGCTGGGCGTGCGCCGGCTCTTCGACTGTTACCCGGACCTGGACGCGGCGACGGCCGCCAGGGCGGCGACAGGGCCGCTGACGGCCTGAGCCGGGGCGCCCCGCGCGCGCTCGGCCCCGTCACGATCGGCCGCCCCGCCAAGACAAGCTTCGCCGAACTCGGCCCCGCCAAGGGCAGCTTCGCCGAACTCGGCCCCGTCATGAGAAGCGCTCCCGCAGCTTGTACTTGAGGACCTTGCGCAGCGCCTCGTTGCGCGGCAGCGCGCTCACCACCTCCAGCTGTTCGGGCAGCTTGTGGGTGGCCAGGCCCTCGCCCTTCAGATAGGCGGTCAGCTCCGCCAGGGTGACCGCGGGCGCGCCCTCGGGCTGTTCGATCACCGCGCACACCCGCTCGCCGCGCTCCCGGTCGGGCAGTCCGACCACGGCGGCGTCGCCGACAGCCGGATGCTCGTAGAGAAGTTGCTCGACCTCCTTGGCCGAGATGTTCTCCCCCTTCCGGATGATGATGTCTTTGGTGCGGCCGGTGAGCACCAGATGTCCGCTCTCCAGGACGTGTCCCAGGTCTCCGGTGCGCAGGAAGCCGTCCTTGTCGAACGCCTCCGCTGTCTGCGCCGCGTCCAGGTACCCCCGGCACACGGTCTCGCCGCGCAGTCTGACCTCGCCCTCCGTGCCGGGCGGCAGGGGCTTGCCGTCGGGCGTGGTGATGCGGATCTCCATCGCCTCGGGCGGGCGGCCCTCTGTGGTGGCCAGGTGTTCGGGAGTGTCGTCCGGGGCGCCCATCGTGATCATGGGGGCCTCGGTCATGCCGTAGCCGTGGGTGAGCCGGCAGCCCATCTCCTTGACGACCTCGTGGTAGAGCTCGGCGGGCTTGGGGGCTCCGCCGCCGGCGAGCAGCCGGAGGGTCGGGATCAGCTTGCGGTCGGGCTGTTTGCGCTGTTCGGCCAGGAACATCGAGTAGAACGCCGTCGAGCCGCCCGCCGTCGTCACACCGTGCCGCCGGTAGGCGTCCAGCGCGCCGGGCAGCGCGAACTTCTCGAAGAGCACGGCCGGGAAGCCGTACAGCAGCAGCATCACCAGGTAGTCGGGGCCGCCGATGTGCGCGTAGGGGAAGGCGATGGAGCCGACGTCGTCGGGGCGCAGCCGCAGCGCGTGCGCCAGGCAGGAGCCTCCGGCGATGAGGCTGCGGTCGGTGTGGAGCACGCCGCGCGGGTCGGAGGTCGTCCCGGAGGTCCAGTAGATCCACCGCACTTCGGTCCCGTCCGTCGGCGCCGGCGGCAGCGGGACGGCGCCGGACGCGGTCTCCGGAAGGGTGTCGTGGACGGCCAGCAGGCGTGGCAGCAGGCCGTGTTCGACACCGAGGCGGTCGGCCATCGCGCCGTAGTCGAAGCCGCGCCAGTGCCCGGGGTGCGCATAGTGGGAGGCCCTGGTCGCGCGCAGGGCCGGCGCGACCTCCCGGTCCCGGTAGAAGGGGATGACGGGCGTCTGCCGAACGCCGAGCCGGGCCAGGGCGAGGGAGAGCACCACGGTCTCGATGCGGGTGGGCAGCTGCCAGGCGACGGTGTCCCCCGGGCGCACGCCCCGCTCGTACAGCCCGGCCGCCGTGCGCTCGGCGCGCTCTCGCAGCTGTCCGAAGGTGATCGACCTGTCCTCGTCCGGAGTGCCGCCCGCCTGGATCAGCACGGTCGCGTCCGGGCTGAGGTCCGCCCGGCGGACGACCAGTTCCCACAGGGTGTGCGAGGCGCCGAGTGCGTGTGCGGTACCGGACATGCCGTCCTCCCCAGCTGACGCTTCGTCAGATTGTGCCGGAAGCGTAGGCGGCGACGCCTTGTCGGTCCAGAGTCCGCGGGGCTAGCCTCTTTTCTGACGGGTCATCAGAAACGGGTGAGGGGACAGAAGGTGGCCGAACTACCGCGCATCATCAGCGTCGACGATCATGTGATCGAGCCCGCGCACCTCTTCGAGACCTGGCTGCCGAAGAAATTCCGCGACCGCGGCCCGCAGCCGCTCACGGCCGGCATCGGCGAGCTGAAGTACACCGGCGGCAAGTACCGGATCACCATGGACCCCGACGGTCCGCCGACCGACTGGTGGATCTATGAGGACCTGAAGTTCCCGTACAAGCGCAACATCGCCGCCGTCGGCTTCGACCGCGACGAGATGACCCTGGAGGGCATCACCCGGGCCGAGATGCGCCGCGGCTGCTGGGACCCGGTCGAGCGCCTCAAGGACATGGACGCCAACCACG
Organism: Streptomyces sp. NBC_01775; assembly: GCF_035917675.1. Lineage (NCBI taxonomy): Bacteria > Bacillati > Actinomycetota > Actinomycetes > Kitasatosporales > Streptomycetaceae > Streptomyces > Streptomyces sp. NBC_01775. The sequence goes on from NZ_CP109104.1 coordinate 5,283,431, forward strand.
TCGAGGGCTCGCTGTGCTTCCCCACCTTCCCCCGCTTCTGCGGCCAGACCTTCGCCGAGGCGCACGACAAGGAGGTCGCGCTCGCCTGTGTGCGCGCCTACAACGACTGGATGGTCGAGGAGTGGTGCGGGGACAGCGGCGGGCGGCTCATCCCGCTGTGCCTGATCCCGCTGTGGGACGTGGACCTGGCCGTCGCCGAGATCCACCGCAACGCCGAACGCGGAGTACGCGCGGTGACCTTCAGCGAGATCCCCACCCACCTCGGACTGCCCAGCATCCACTCCGGATACTGGGACCCCTTCTTCGCCGCGTGCGAGGAGACCGGCACCGTCGTCAACATGCACATCGGGTCCTCGTCCCAGATGCCCGCCGCCTCTCCCGACGCCCCGCCCGCCGTACAGGCCACGCTGTCCTTCAACAACGCCATGGCCTCCATGATGGACTTCCTCTTCAGCGGCGTCCTGGTCAAGCACCCCCGCCTCAAACTCGCCTACAGCGAGGGCCAGATGGGCTGGATCCCCTACGCGCTGGAGCGCGCCGACGACGTGTGGGAGGAACACCGCGCCTGGGGCGGCGTCCGCGACCTGATCCCCGAACCGCCCTCCACGTACTACTACCGGCAGATCTTCTGCTGCTTCTTCCGCGACAAGCACGGGGTGACCGCGCTGGATGTGATCGGCCGCGACAACGCCACGTTCGAGACCGACTACCCCCACGTCGACTCGACCTTCCCGCACACGAAAGAGGTCGCCCTTGAGCACATGAAGGGGCTCGACGACGAGACCGTCTACAAGCTGATGCGCGGAAACGCCATCCGGATGCTGGGCCTGGACCTGGTCTGATGAGCTTCGGTCTGAGGGGCCTCGGCCGGAGGGGCGTGGGCGTGAGGGTCCTCGCCGGCCCGCGGGAGGCGGACTGATGGACCTCGCGTACACGCCCGAGGAGGAGGACTTCCGCCAACGGCTGCGCGCGTGGCTCGCGGAGGTCCTCCCCAAGCTGCCGCCCCGCCCCGACCCCCTGGACTGGCCGGCCCGGCGCGCCTACGACATGGGCTGGCAGCGCACGCTGTACGACGCCGGATACGCGGGCCTGCACTGGCCCGCGGAGGCGGGCGGCCGGGGCGCGACCCCCACCCAGCACCTGATCTTCCTGGAGGAGACCGAGGCGGCCGGAGCCCCGTACGTGGGCGCGGGCTTCGTCGGTCTGCTGCACGCCGGGCCGACTGTCGCGGCGGAGGGCACCCCGGATCAGCGCGAGCGCTGGCTGCCGCCCATCCTGCGCGGCGAACAGGTGTGGTGCCAGGGCTTCTCCGAACCGGATGCCGGCTCGGACCTGGCCGCGCTGCGCACCCGCGCCGTGCGCGACGGCGACGACTACGTGGTGACCGGCTCCAAGATCTGGACCTCGCACGCCGAGGTGGCCGACTGGTGCGAACTGCTGGTGCGCACCGACCCCGGAGCGCCCAAGCACCGCGGCATCACCTGGCTGGCCATGCCCATGGACGCGCCCGGCATCACCGTACGGCCGCTGCGCACCCTGGCCGGATCCGCGGAGTTCGCCGAGGTCTTCCTCGACGAGGTGCGCGTCCCGGTGCGCAACAGGGTGGGCGAGGAGAACGACGGCTGGCGCGTCACCATGGTCACGCTCTCCTACGAGCGCGGCACCGCCTTCGTGGGCGAGGTGGTCGCCTGCCGCCGCACGCTGCGGCTGCTCGCGCGGCGCGCACGGGAGAACGGCCGCTGGGACGATCCGGCCGTACGCCGCGAACTGGGGAGGCTCAACGCCCGCTTCACCGCGCTGTGGCGGCTCACCCAGTGGAACGTCAGCGAGGCCGAGCACTCCTTGCGCCAGGGCGGGAAAGGCGTACCCGGGCTGGGCGGCTCGGTCTTCAAGCTGCGGTACTCACACGCGCGCCAGGAGCTGTACGAGGCGGCGGCCCACGTGCTCGGGCCCGAGGCGCTGGACCTGGACGAGGAGTGGGCCCAGGGCCGTCTCTCCTCGCTCTCCTACACGATCGCCGCCGGAACGTCGCAGATCCAGCGGAACATCGTCGCCGAGCGCATCCTCGGCCTGCCGAAGGGGCGGTGAGGGGACAGGTGGACTTCCGGCTGACGGAGGACCAGGAGGCGCTGCGACGCGGCATGCGCGAGCTGCTGGCGGCACGCTTCGACGAGGCGGCGCTCCGCCGCGCGGCGGACGACGGGGCGGGGCTGGACGGGGCGCTGTGGCGGGAGCTGGGTGAGGCGGGGGTTTTCTCGCTCCGGATGGCCGAAGATTTGGGCGGCGTCGGGCTGGGCCTGCCCGAGGCGGTGCTCGTCTTCGAGGAGGCGGGAGCCGCACTGCTGCCGGGGCCGCTGGCCGCGAGCCACCTGGTGGCGGGGCTCGTACCGGGCGCGGCGGACGGGACGGTGATCGTCACCGCCGTGGACCTGGTGGAGCGCGGGATGGTCGAACACCTGGACTCGGCGGACGCCGTGCTGGTGCTCGGCGACACGGTACGGATGCTGGCACCGGGGGCGCTGCCCGCCGAGCCCGTACGCTCGCTCGACCCTCTCTCGCCGCTCCACCGGGTGCCGCCGCTTCATGGGATGCCGCCGCTCGACCGGGTGCCGGAGCCGCCGGGGGCCGGAGGGGAGCCGCCGGGGGCCGTCGGGGAGTTGCTGGAGGCGGACCCGGCGGTGCTGCGTCACCGGGCGGCGCTGCTCACGGCGGCACAGCAACTGGGCAGCGCCGCCCGCACGCTCCGGATGGCGGTCGGATACGCGAGCGGGCGCGAGCAGTTCGGACAGCCGATCGGCGCGTTCCAGGCCGTAAAGCATCTGTGCGCTGAAATGCTGGTCCGTTCGGAAACAGCCAGAAGTGTGGTTTACGCCGCCGCGGTCACAGAAGACCACGGTGAGATCCACGCCGCCAAGCTCCTCGCCGACGAGGCGGCTGTACAGAATGCCCGCGACTGTCTACAGGTCCACGGCGGGATGGGCTTCACATGGGAAGCCGAGGTCCATCTCCACCTGAAGCGGGCGTGGCTGCGCGCCGGGCAGTGGCTAACGGCTGTGACTGCTGAGGAGGAATTGGCATCAGCACTCTAATGCCCCTTCTGTGGAGGATGCCCGAATTTCTCCGAGAATTCGGCATTCCTTGACTACGCTGCGTTGATATCGCGTTGTGTCCGCAGCGTGACCAGTGCAAGCAGTAGATGACGTTCCGCTCCGGTAGGCTCGCTCAGGTGCGAGCGCCGCGTTTTCTCCCCACCGGGCGTGAGGGGTGGCCCGTTGTGAGAGGTGATGACCCCGATGACCAAGGAACAAAGGGTGTCCAGCGGATCGGTGCGGTGTCGTTCGACTTCCCGCGATCGGCGTCGCACAGTATGGGCTCCGTCTACTCCTTTGCGCCGGAATATGCCTGAAGCGCTTGTTGCGATCACTATGAGTCAACCATGCTGTTCCTCGTCGGGGTCACAATCCGTGACTTCGTGGAGACGCGAGGCGATGTGTCCGCCAGTTCGGATGGTGTGAGCGGTGCAGGTGCTTCTGGAGCAGTTGGAGATCGGGCCCGACCCGACGGAGGTGGGCCGCGCCAGGAGGTGGGCCAGGTCCCGGCTCGCGGGTGCCGGAGTGGACGCGGACGAGTCGCTCGCCGAGACGCTGATTCTGCTGATCTCGGAACTCGTCACCAATGCGGTTGTGCACACAGGTTGCCCGGCTGTGCTCTGCATGCTGTTGCCGAGCCAGTGCGCCGGCGCGGACGCGCGCGACGCCGTGGGCTCCGTACGGGTCGAGGTCGCGGACGCCAGCACCCACGCCCCGCAACGCCGTCAGGCGGAGGGCGAGGACACCAACGGCAGGGGTCTGGAGCTGGTTTCGGGGCTCGCGGACCGCTGGGGCTGGGAGCGTGAGCCGGGCGGCAAGCGGGTGTGGTGCGAACTGGACACGGTGCGGCCCGCGCTGGGCGGCGACTTCGCCCGTGGCAGCCGTCGTGGCCGCGTCCCGGAGGGCGGCCGTGGCTCCGGAGCCGACCGCTCGTGCACTGCCGGGGTGCTCTCCTCGCCGCTGTGGCTGGGCGCATTCGGCTGAGCACGCGCCGGGACAATGGGGATGAACTTCCCAAAGTCCAGACCAGGTGTTGACGTGTCGTGTCTGTTTGATCACCCTTGGGTGGAGCGATTCGCTGTGAGGGGACGGCGAGGAACGTGAGGTTCCTCGGCGAGTGCGGGTCGCGGTCCGACGTCAGCCTCTTCGGAGGCAGGGCCTGAACGTCGGAGCCGGGTGGCGGTCCGCTGTGCCGTGCTCGGGGTGCGCATACGCGCACCGCCACCCGTCCAGGGCCTGCCCTGGGAAGCCCCGCGACCCGGATGCCCCTCCAGGACTCACAGCACGGCGACGGGCGCTACCGGGGCGCCCACTCCGCCCGTGAACGGCTCCGGTTGTGCCGTCAGGAGGAAGGTGTGGCGGGCTTCCTCGGCGCAGGCTTCGGAGAGCTCCTCCAGGTTCCAGTTCTGGCCCTGGCGCATGCCCATCTCGACCAGGTGGAGGGCGTGTACCGGCATCCACAGGTCTTCGATCTCGGGTGGGAAGACCTCGAAGGTGAGGGTGTCGTTGGCGACGGCCGCCACGTCGCGGGTGTGGAACCACTCCGGGGTGCGCAGGGAGAGCCCGGGTGAGGGATAGGCGTAGGCGTCCTTGTCGCCTGCGAGGTAGTGCCGTAGCTGACCGGTGCGGATGAGCGCCACATCGCCGCGCCTCACGCGGGTGCCCGCGAACTCCTCGGCCACGTCCAGGTCCTCGGGGGTCACCACGTGCCCGCCCGCCAGGGACTCCTCGCCTCGGGCACGGGCGACGTCGAGGAGGACGCCGCGCGTGACCAGGGGGCGGCCCTTCTCGATGCCGCTGAAGGCGGCACCCGCGTGGGCGGTGACGGTGTCGGCGGGGCGGCCGTTGTAGAGCTTCCCCGAGTGCGAGACATGGGCCAGCCCGTCCCAGTGGGTCCCCGCCTGGAGGCCCATGGTGACGACATCGTCGCTGGTGGCCACCGTGCCCGGTCCGAACATCTCCAGGTTGAGCGCGACCATGGTGCGCAGCGGGTTGACCCGGCCCGGGATCATTCCCGTCTGCACGCCGTCCTGCTGGAGCGGCAGCGCGAGGGCGATGCTGCGGCCGGTGCGCACGGTGGCCACGGCGGCGCGCACCACGCCGTCCGTCACCAGATTGAGGGTGCCGGCCTCGTCATCCGCCCCCCAGCGGCCCCAGTTGTTCACGCGCTTGGCGATCTCGTCGAACTCGGGGCACTCCGCCGGAAGCGTCATCGGTCCTCCCCTGACTGCGTGTCTGACCGTGCGTCGGTACGGGTCTTGTGTTCGTGCGGTGCCTGCTCAAGAATCTAACGGTCCGTCAGAAAACGCGGGAAGGGGCGCGACGTGGGGAACTTCTTGGCCGGCAAGGTGGTCGCCGTGACGGGTGCCGGACGCGGCATCGGCCGCGCGGTGGCGCTGGCCTGCGCTGCTCAGGGAGCGAAGGTCGTCGTCAACGACTACGGCGTGTCCATCGAGGGCGGCACCCCCGAGAGCGAGGTGGCCGGTGCCGTGGTCAAGGAGATCCTCGCGGCGGGCGGCGAGGCGGTGGCCGTCGCCGACGACATCTCGACCATGGACGGCGGACAGCGCGTCGTGGACACCGCGCTGTCCCAGTACGGACGCCTCGACGGCGCCGTCTGCGTCGCCGGAATCCTGCGCGAGCGCATGCTCTTCAACATGAGCGAGGAGGAGTGGGACCCCGTCATCGCCACCCACCTCAAGGGCACCTTCACCCTCTTCCGCGCCGCCGCCGCCGTCATGCGCAAGCAGAAGAGCGGCACCCTCATCGGCTTCACCAGCGGCAACCACCAAGGCTCCGTCTCCCAGGCCAACTACTCGGCGGCCAAGGGCGGCATCATCTCCCTCGTCCGCAGCGCGGCGCTGGGCCTGCACAAGTACGGCGTCACCGCCAACGCCGTCGCCCCCGTCGCGCGCACCCGCATGTCGGCGAACGTCCCCATGGAGCTGAAGGAGATCGGTGAACCGGAGGATGTCGCACCCCTGGTCGTCTACCTCCTGAGCGACCGCGCCAGGGAGCAGGAGATCACCGGCCAGGTCTACACGGTGGCCGGACCCAAGATCGCCGTATGGGCCCAGCCACGCGAGCTGCGCGCTGCCTACGCCGACGGGTCCTGGACGCCCGAGCAGATCGCGGACTTCCTGCCCGGCACCGTCGGCACGGACCCCATGCCCATGTTGGAGCGGCTCAAGGAGATGGCCGAGGCCGCCGCCAGGAAGGACCGCCCCAACGCCTGACCCGCCCCGGGGCCCCGTCGGCCCGGCCTCGCCGGGCCGACGGGGAGAGGAGGACGCGTGGACTTCAGCTTCACCTCAGCGGACGAGGAATTCCGGGCCGAGGCCCGCGACTGGCTGCGTGCCCACCTCGTCGGCGCGTACGCGGCAGCGGCGGGCCGGGGCGGGCCCGGCAGCGAACACGAGGAAGGCCCGGTCCGCCACCGCTGGGAGCGCGAACTCGGCCGCGCCGGCTGGGTCGGCATCGGCTGGGACCGCACCCACGGCTCCTATGGCAACCGCGCCGCCACCCTCACCCAACAGGTCGTGTGGGCCGAGGAGTACGCCCGCGCCGGAGCGCCCGGCCGCGTCGGGCACATCGGCGAGAACCTCCTCGCCCCCACGCTCCTCGCCCACGGCACCGAGGCACAGCGCAAACGCTTCCTGCCTGCCGTCGCCCGCGGCGAGGAACTGTGGTGCCAGGGCTACAGCGAACCCGGTGCCGGATCCGACCTCGCGGGAGTGCGCACCTCGGCCGTCCGCGACGGCGGCGGGTCCTACCGCGTCACGGGGCAGAAGATCTGGACCTCCCTCGCCCACGAGGCCCACTGGTGCTTCGTGCTCGTCCGTACCGGACAGGGCACGAGCGGGCACCGGGGACTCTCCTTTCTGCTGGTGCCGATGGACCAGCCGGGCCGCATCGAGGTCCGGCCGATCCGTCAGATGTCGGGAACGAGCGAGTTCAACGAGGTCTTCTTCGACGGCGCGCTCGCCGAAGAGGACCACCGGGTGGGCGAGGAGGGCGACGGCTGGCGGGTGGCCATGTCCCTCCTCACCCTGGAGCGCGGCGTGTCCACCCTCGTCCAGCAGATCGGCTTCGCCGCCGAACTGGACCAGGTGCTGCGCCTCGCCCTGCGCACGGGAGCCGTCGAGCGCGACCCCGTGCTCCGCGACCGGCTCGTGCGGGCCTGGGCCGAGCTGCGGACCATGCGCTGGAACGCGCTCAGGACGCTGGGCGGTTCCGGGACCGGGGCCGTCCCGGGCGCGCCCAGTGTGGCCAAGCTGCTGTGGGGCGGCTGGCACCAGCGGCTCGGCGAGCTGGCGATGCAGGTGCGCGGGGCCGCGGCTGCCCTGGGGCCGCACGACTGGTCGCCGCACCGGCCCTACGAACTCGACGCCCTGCAACGCCTGTTCCTGTTCACCCGCGCCGACACCGTCTACGGCGGCTCGGACGAAATCCAGCGTGACATCCTCGCCCAGCGGGTGCTGGGCCTGCCGAGAGAGGCACGCACGTGACGACGGAAGCGAAGACCTACGCGCACTGGGTCGACGGTGCCTGGCACCGGCCCCCGGGCGGCCACTACCAGATCACCGACCCCGCCACCGAGGAGCCCGTAGGTCACGCACCCGAGGGTGGCTCCGGGGAGATCGACGCCGCCGTACGCGCGGCGCGCACCGCCCAGGAGGCGTGGGCACGTACCGGACCCCAGGAACGCTCCAGGGTTCTGGAGCGGATCGCGGATGTGCTCACCGAGCGCGGTCCCGAACTGGTGCCCCTGCTCCAGGCCGAGACCGGCGCCACCCTCAAGGTCGCCCGCGGCATGCAGATACCCACCGCCGCCGACCGCTTCCGCCGCTACGCGCGCGGCGCGCTGGAGCCGGACACCGTGCCGCTCGCGCCTCAGCCCGTCAAGGCCACCGCCCTCGCCCCCGGCGGACTGATAGGCGCGGCGGCCGTGCGCCGCCCCGTCGGTGTGGTCGGATGCATCACCTCCTACAACTTCCCTGTCGTGAACCTAGCGGGCAAGGTGGCGCCCGCGCTTGCCATGGGCAACGCTGTCGTGTGCAAGCCCGCACCGCAGGACCCGCTCAGCTGCCTGGAGCTGGGCCCACTTCTCCAGGAAGCCGGGCTGCCGGACGGGCTCTACAACGTCGTCACCGGATCCGGGTCCGCGCCGGGCGAGGCCCTGGTCGCGCACCCGGATGTGGACATGATCAGCTTTACGGGCTCCACCTCCGTGGGAAAGAAGATCGCTGAAGTCGCCGGCCGGACGATGAAACGCACCCTCATGGAACTGGGCGGTAAGGGTGCGGCGTTGGTGCTGGACGATGCGGACGACGGCATCCGCAAAGCAGCTCTGGGCTCGGTCGCCTCGACCTGGACCTTTCACAGTGGCCAGATCTGCACGGCGCCGACGCGCGTGCTCGTACACCGCTCGCACTACGACGAGTTCGTGACTGCCCTTGCACAGTACGCCGCCGCACTGACACTCGGCGATCCCACAAAAGAGCGAACCGTCGTCGGGCCGCTCATCTCCGCCGCCCAGCGCGACCGCGTCGAGGCATACATCGAGGGCGCGCGCGAGCAGGGCGCCAAGATCCTGGCGGGCGGCACGCGCCCCACCGGGCCCGCCACCGGTTTCTACGTCGCTCCCACGCTGATCGGCGACGTCACGCCGGAGATGACCGTCGCCCGCGAGGAGCTGTTCGGCCCCGTCGTGGTCGCCCTCCCGTTCGAGGACGACGAGGAAGCCGTACACCTCGCCAACGGCACCCCTTACGGGCTCTACGACTACGTCTTCAGCGGCGACGCGGGCCGCGCCTGGCGGCTGGCGGAGCGCCTCCGCAGCGGCAACGTCGGTATCAACACGGCGCAGCGGCACCCCGAGACCCCGTTCGGCGGGTTCAAGGAGTCCGGGATCGGCCGCGACGGCGGCTCGTTCGGGCTGCACGCCTACAGCGAGTTCCAGTCCGTCGTCTGGCCGTCGTGACCAAGTGAGGGGGAGGGAAGTGCCATGAGAGGCGTCATCCTGGAAGGCGAGCACGCACAGGTTGTGGACGACCTGGAGGTCCGCGCACCGGGCCCCGGCGAGGTGCTCGTGGGCATACGCGCCGCGGGGCTGTGTCACAGCGACCTGTCGGTGATCGACGGAACGATTCCCTTCCCCCGGCCGGTGGTCCTCGGACACGAGGGGGCCGGGGTCGTCGAGGCTGTCGGCGACGGCGTCGCGCACGTCGGGCCGGGTGATCATGTGGCCCTGTCCACCATCGCCAACTGCGGGGCCTGCGGCGAGTGCGCGCGGGGCCGGCCGACCATGTGCCGCCGGGCGATCGGCCGGCCCGAACAGCCCTTCTCACGCGGCGGCAGCCCCCTCTACAACTTCGCCTCGAACTCCGCCTTCGCCGAGCTCACCCTCGTCAAGGCCGTCCAGGCGACCCGGATTCCCGAGGAAATCCCGCTGACCTCGGCCGCGCTCATCGGCTGCGGTGTGCTCACCGGCGTCGGCGCCGTCCTCAACAGGGCCCAGGTCGGGCAGGGCGAGACCGTCGTGGTGATCGGTGTCGGCGGCATCGGCCTCAACGTGATCCAAGGGGCGCGGATCGCGGGGGCCGCGCGGATCATCGCCGTGGACGCCAACCCCGACAAGGACGCGGTGGCCCGGCAGTTCGGGGCGACGCACTTCATCGACGCGTCGGCGGCCGACGACACCGTGTCCGCCGTCAAGGAGATCCTGCCGACCGGCGCTGATCACGCGTTCGAGTGCGTGGGGAACACCGCGCTCGTGCGGCAGGCCGTCGACCTGCTCGACAGGCACGGGCAGGCGGTGCTGCTCGGGATGCCCGCGCCCGACGCCGAAGCGTCGTTCCTGCCCGCGTCGATGTTCCTGGACAAGTCCATCCTCGGATGCCGCTACGGATCCTCGCGCCCGCCGCGTGACATCGCGCTGTACGCGGACCTGTACCAGCAGGGGCGGTTGCTGCTGGACGAACTCGTCACCGAGGTCTATCCGGTGGAAGATTTCGACAAGGCGGCGGACGACGCACACCACGGGAGGGTGGCGCGCGGGGTCCTCACCTTCTGAGCGTCCCCTCTGCCGACGGGCGGCGCGTCAAGCCGCGGTCTCTCCCGCCGCCGCCGGCTCCGACTCCTCCGTCGGCGCCGCTGTATCCGATGCCGCCGTGTCCGGCTCCGCGCGGAACGTACGGCGGTAGGCGCGCGGGGAGACGCCGAGTGCGGCGTGCAGGTGCTGACGCAGGGAGGCCGCCGTTCCGAACCCGCTGTCCGCCGCGATGCGCTCGACCGGCAGGTCGGTCTCCTCGAGGAGGTACCGGGCCCGCTCGATGCGCTGCTGGGTCAGCCAGCGCAGCGGCGTGACCCCGGCTTCCTCGCGGAAGCGTCGGGTGAAGGTCCGGATGCTCATGGATTCCTGTGCGGCCAGTTCGCGCAGGGTGATGGGTCGTTCGAGCTGTTTCAGTGCCCAGGCGCGGGCTGTGCCGGTGGAGGCGAGTCCGGGTTGGGGGACGGGCCTTCGGATGAACTGTGCCTGTCCGCCGTCCCGGTGGGGCGGTACCACTGTGCGGCGTGCCACCTCGTTGGCGACGGCGGCCCCGTGATCGCCACGGATCATGTGCAGGCACAGGTCGATGCCCGCCGCCTCCCCGGCCGAGGTCAGCACCGAACCGCAGTCCACATAGAGCACATCGGGGTCGAGAGCGACGTTCGGATACAGGGCGCGGAAGTCGTCGGTCGACATCCAGTGCGTCGTCGCGCGCTTGCCGTCCAGGAGACCCGCCGCCGCCAGTACGAAGGCGCCGGTGCAGATGGACGCGATCCGTGTGCCGGGGGTGATACGGGCGAGCGCCACGCGGAGGGGCTCGGGCAGGCGGCCCGCGGTCTCGGTCTTGTCCGGCTCGTGGGTGGCCGGGATGAGGACGGTGTCCGCCTCGGCCAGTGCCTGCGCTCCGTGTGCCACGTGGATGGGAAAGTCGGCGTCCGTGCGGACAGGTCCCGGCTCGACGGCGCAGGTGACCACCTCGTAGAGCGGCTCGCCTCCGGAGGAGGCAGCACGGCCGAACATCTGGTGGATCAGGCCGAGTTCCATGGGCACCACCCCGTGCCTGACCAGCACCGCGACCCGGTGCCGCCCGGGGTGTGTGAAGACGGGTGCGGTCGCGTTCACGGGAGGGTGCACGGCGGTCTCCTCAGCGCTCGGTCTTCCCTGTCGGCCCTCGTCCCTCGTCCCTGGCCCCTCATCCCTCATCCCTCGGCCCCGCCGTTGACACCCGCGCCCGCCCGGATGCCGCTGCCTTCGGCGTCCCTCCGGATGCTGCCGGTTTCTGCGCTCGCCCGGATGCTGCCATTCGCGTCCGCCCGGAACGTGCGCCGGTAGGCGCTCGGCGACACTCCCAGTGCCGTCTGGAAGTGCATCCGGAGGGTGGCAGCGGAGCCGAATCCCGCGCGCTGGGCGATCTGGTCGACCGACAGACCGGTCTCCTCCAGCAGCTGGCGGGCCCGCTCGGTCCGCTGCTGGGTGAGCCACTGCTGCGGGCTGATACCGGCTTCCTCGCGGAAGCGTCGGGTGAAGGTCCGGATGCTCATGGATTCCTGTGCGGCGAGTTCGCGCAGGGTGATGGGTCGTTCGAGCTGTTTCAGTGCCCAGGCGCGGGCTGTGCCGGTGGAGGCGAGTCCGGGTTGGGGGACGGGCCTTCGGATGAACTGTGCCTGTCCGCCGTCCCGGTGGGGCGGTACCACTGTGCGGCGTGCCACCTCGTTGGCGACGGCGGCCCCGTGATCGCAGCGGATCATGTGCAGGCACAGATCGACCCCCGAGGCGATCCCGGCCGAGGTCAGCACCGAGCCCTCGTCGACGTAGAGGACATCCGAGTCGAGCCGGACGTCGGGGAACAGCCGCTGGAAGCGCTTGCTGGAGCGCCAGTGCGTCGTCGCGCGCTTGCCGTCCAGGAGCCCGGCAGAGGCCAGTACAAAGGCGCCTGTGCAGATCGAGGCGATACGGGTGACCGGCCGGATACGCGCGAAGGCGTCGGCCAGCCCGGGGCTCATCGTGCCCCGGACGTACGGCTCGTCCCGTTCGTGCGCGGCGGGCACGATGACCGTGTCCGCCTCGGCCAGTGCCTCGGGGCCGTGGTCCACATTGATGGTGAAGTCCCCATCCGTGCGGATCACGCCGGGGCGGACCGCGCAGGTCACGACCTCGTACAGCGGCTCCTCCGAGGCCGAACCCGCCTTGCCCATCAGGGCGTGCGGGATACCCAGCTCGATCGGCAGCAGTCCGTGGCGCACGAGGACGGCGACCCGGTGGAGACCCGGACGGGTGAAGACGGCCATGGCCCGATCCTCGCACATAGTGGCTCTCGGGCCACTCGTTCCTGTCCTGTCCTGGCTGGAAGCTGGTCCGCGTGACTCAGACTCTCTCCCCGCAGCCGTCCGCCGAGGGCGGTGCCGGCACCCCGTCCCCGGAGAAGCCCTCCGGCAGAGCGCCGAGCAGGATCCACCGCGCCTGGTGGGTCGCGCTCGTCTGCTTCGTCGCGCTCGTCGGCGCAGCCGGTTTCCGGGCCACACCCAGCGTGTTCATCGACCCGCTCAACGAGGAGTTCGGCTGGTCGCACGGCACGATCTCGTTCGCCGTCGGCCTCAACGTCCTGCTGTACGGGCTGACGGCGCCGTTCGCCTCCGCGCTGATGGAGCGGTACGGCATACGCCAGATCGTCAGCGCCGCGCTGCTGCTGATCTCGGCGGGCAGCGGGCTGACCGTCTTCATGCACGCCGAATGGCAGCTCGTGCTGTGCTGGGGCGTGCTGGTCGGCGTCGGCTCGGGCTCCATGGCGCTCGCGTTCGCCGCCACGGTCACCAACCGCTGGTTCGTCGCCCGGCGCGGTCTGGTGAGCGGCATCCTGACCGCGGGAAGCGCCACTGGACAGCTGGTCTTCCTGCCGCTGCTGGCGCTGCTGGTGGAGAACTCCGGATGGCGCACCGCCTCCCTGGTCGTGTGCGGGGCCGCACTGGCGGTCGTGCCGCTGGTGGTGTGGCTTTTGCACGACCATCCGGAGGACGTCGGGCTGCGCCCCTACGGGGCCGGAGCCGACCACGTCCCGCCGGAGTCCGGGACGAGCGGCGCGGCCCTCCGCACCCTGAAAGCCCTGTCCACGGCGGCGCGCACCAAGGTCTTCTGGCTGCTGGCCGGGTCCTTCGCGATCTGTGGTGCCTCCTCCAGCGGCCTGATGGGCACCCACTTCGTGCCGGCGGCGCACGACCACGGGATGGCCGTACCGGTGGCCGCCTCCCTGCTCGCCCTCATCGGGGTGCTCGACCTGGTCGGGACGATCGCCTCCGGATGGCTCACCGACCGCTTCGACGCGCGCAGGCTGCTCGCGGTCTACTACGCGCTGCGCGGGCTCTCGCTGCTCGTGCTGCCGATGCTCTTCGCCCAGAGCGTGCAGCCGCCCATGCTCTTCTTCATCGTCTTCTACGGCCTCGACTGGGTCGCGACGGTGCCGCCCACGATGGCGCTGTGCAGGGAGCACTTCGGGGAGGACGGCGCGATCGTCTTCGGCTGGGTCCTCGCCTCGCACCAGGCGGGTGCTTCGGCGATCGCTTTCGCGGCGGGGCTGGTACGGGACTTCACCGGGACCTACGACCTGGCCTGGACCGGCGCGGGGGTGCTGTGTGCGATGGCCGCGCTGATGGCGCTGCTGGTCGGACGCCGGGTGGCCGCGGCGTAGTCGGGTGCGGCCGGATACCAGGTGCGATCAGGCGCGGCCAGGGAGCGGCCAGGGACAGTCGGATGTGACCAGGGAGGCGGCCGGGGCGATCGGGCGTGGCCAGATTCTTGCACTTGTCGTCCATCCGGTCACTCGTTTCCCGAGGAGCCCCGGAGCACGATCGATCACATGAAGACGCTGTGGATATTCGCTCATCCGGAAGAACGCTCCTTCAACGCCTCCCTGCGCGACACCGGCATCGCGGCGCTGCGCGAACAGGGTCACCAGGTGAAGGAGTCCGACCTGTACGCCATGGGCTGGAAGCCGGTCATCGACGGTGCGGACTTCCCCCAGGAGGCCGACGGCCGTCTCCTTGTGGGTGAAGCCCAGGAGCGGGCCTACGTCACCGGCGGGCTCAGCCCGGACATCCGCGAGGAACAGGAGAAGCTCGCCTGGGCCGACACCCTGGTCTTCCAGTTCCCGCTGTGGTGGATGGGCCCACCGGCGATCCTGAAGGGCTGGTTCGACAGGGTGTTCACGCAGGGCTTCGCCTTCGGCGTCAAAGACGCGGAGGGGAACGCCCGCCGCTACGGCGACGGAGGGCTCGCGGGCAAGCGTGCGACGGTCATCACCTCCGTCGGCGCCCGCTCCTCCAGCTTCGGCCCGCGCGGCATCCACGGCCACGTCGACGAGGTGCTCTTCCCCCTGCACCACGGCACGTTCTGGTACACGGGCATGGAGGCGCTGCCGCCCTTCGTCGTCTACGGGGCCGACCGGCTCACCGAGGAGGAGTACGCGCCGTACGAGGCCCAGCTGCGCGACCACCTGCTCGGACTGCCCACGGCCGAACCGCTGCCCTTCCGGCACGAGCGGGGCGGGGACTACGACGAGGACCTCGTGCTCAGGCCCGGGATCGAGCCGGAGCGCACCGGCTTCGCGATCCACTCGCCGGCGCGTGGCGAGGCGGCGGCCGGGAAGCGGCGGCATCCGGAGGGCCGTCCCAGGGGCCGTAGCGGGGTGTCGGTCCAGTAGCCGGGTGTGGGCCTGGAGGTCCGGCGCCGGACACGTCCCGGAGGGCGCTGCCCCGCTACGGCCGGGGGGCCGGCCTCGGGGAGAAGGTCCCCAGGGTGCCGCGGTGGAAGACCAGCGGGGCGGCCTCGTCCTCCGCGGCATCCAGCGCGCGTACGCGGCCGACCACGATCAGGTGGTCACCGCCCGTGTGCACCGCGTGGATCTCGCAGTCGATCCAGGCGGACACGCCCTCCAGCAGCGGCGAGCCCGTCTCCGGTGCGGGGGAGTGCGCCACTCCCGCGAACTTGTCCGCGCCGCTCACCGCGAAAGCGCGGCACAGCTCGCTCTGGCCGGCCGAGAGGACGTTCACGCAGAAGACGCCGGCGCGCGCGATACGCGGCCACGTCGTGGACGTGCGGCCCACCATGAACGACACGAGGGGCGGCTCCAGCGAGAGCGAGGCGAAGGACTGGCAGGCGAATCCGGCGGGGCCGGCCTCACCCTCGGCCGCGGGCGCCGTCACCACGGTGACCCCGGAGGCGAAGTCGCCCAGGACCCGGCGGAAGCGCGCCGGGTCGACCGGCGCCCGCTCGTCCTCGCGCACGGCGCGCAGGTCGGGCCGGGGGAGCGCCCCCGGCGCGCCCGGTCCGGCCTGGGGTCCGGGGCCGGGCGCGGGGTGCGGCGCGGCCGTGGTCGATGAGCCGACGGCGCGCAGATAGCGCACCGCGGTGGCTGCCATACCGGCGTGTCCCATCATGGCTTCATTGAATCTGATGCTCCGTCAGTTTGGAAGGCTCGCGGGAGCCCCGTGTGCGCTCACGGGAGCCCTGTATGCGCTCACGGGAGCCTTGTATACGGCGGGAGTTCCCGCCCCGTGGGCGGGAGTTCCCGAATCTCGTGGAGTTGTCGCATCCAGCGTAGCGAGGTCCCGCTCTACCGCCCCTCGAACCGCGGGGTACGCCGCTGGACGAAGGAGTCGACGCCCTCGCGCGCGTCCCGGGTGGTCATGTTGATCTCCTGTGCCGTCGCCTCCGAGGCGAAGGCGACGGCGCGGCCCGCGTCCAGCGACTCGTTGACCAGCCGCTTGGTGAGTGCGAGGGCGCGGGTCGGGCCGGTGGCCAGGCGCTCGGCCCAGGCGCGCGCGGTCTTGGCCAACTCGTCGGCGGGCACGACGAGGTTGACCAGACCGAGCCGTTCCGCTTCGGCGGCCGGCAGCGAATCCCCGAAGAACATCAGCTCCTTGGCCTTCTGCGGGCCGATCAGCCGGGGCAGCAGATAGGCGCCGCCACCGTCCGGCACCAGGCCCCGGCGTACGAAGACCTCCACGAACGCGGTGCCTTCCGCTGCCAGTACGAGGTCGCAGGCCAGCGCCAGGTGGCAGCCGAGGCCGGCGGCGGTGCCGTTGATGGCGGCGAGCACCGGCTTTTCGCAGTCCAGCACCGCGCCGACCAGCCGCTGCGCGCCCCGCTCGATCACGCGGGCGACGTCGCCCGCGATCCGCTCGCCGCCCGCGCCCGGGGTGCCCTTGAGGTCGGCGCCGGCGCAGAAACCCCGGCCCCGCGCGGTGAGGACGACGGCGCGCACGGCGGGGTCGGCGGAGGCTTCCGAGAGCAGCGAGATGAGGCGTTCCCGCTGGTCCCAGGTGAGGGCGTTCATGGCGTGCGGGCGGTCGAGGGTGATCCACGAGACCCCGTTGTCAGTGGCCTGGGTTACAACTTTCTCCAGGGATTGCTCCACGGGTTCCTCACGGGGGGAAGACGTCATGAAACAGCTCCTTTCAACGACGACGATGACGCCGCGCGGCTCGCCGGCGGCTGCCTCACCATCGGCTGCCTCACCTTCGGCCGGTGCGCCCGAGGTCGCCTCACCGGCAGATCGCCAGCGCGTCGAGTGCCACCGCGCCCTGGCCGCGCGGCAGGACGACCAGGGGATTGATGTCCAGCTCCGCCAGCCCGCCCGAGCTGTGGGGCCCGCTCAGCTCCAGCGCCATGCGCTGGACTCGCAGAACGACCTCCACCAGGGCGTCGACGTCGGCGGGCGGCCTCCCCCGTACGCCGTCGAGGAGCGCCGCGCCGCGCAGTTCGCCGAGCATGGCGCGGGCCTGGTCCTCGCCGAAGGGCGGGACGCCCACGGCCGCGTCCCGCAGCACCTCCACCAGCACCCCGCCGAGCCCCACGGTCACCGTCGGGCCGAACAGCTCGTCCTGGGTGATGCCGACGACCATCTCCACGC
This sequence comes from Streptomyces sp. NBC_01775, assembly GCF_035917675.1. Lineage (NCBI taxonomy): Bacteria > Bacillati > Actinomycetota > Actinomycetes > Kitasatosporales > Streptomycetaceae > Streptomyces > Streptomyces sp. NBC_01775. The sequence goes on from NZ_CP109104.1 coordinate 5,300,475, forward strand.
CGGGGTCGACCATCTGGCACACGAGTACGCCGTCCAGATCGATGTCCTCCTGGCGGGCGATGTCGGTCAGCTCCCGATAGGTGTCGCGGACCTGGCTGGCCGAGGTGAGCCCGATCCTGACCAGCCCGTACTCACTCTTGTGGGCGAGCTGGGGCGCGGAAGCCTTCATGACGACCGGGTAGCCGACCTGCGCGGCCGAGCGCACCGCGCCCGCCGCGCTGGTGCACAGCTGTTCGCGCGGTACGCGGATGCCGTACGCCCGCAGAAGCTGCTTGCCCGCGTGCTCGCTCAGCTGCTGTCCCGGGCGAAGCAGTGCCTGCGCCTTGCGCAGGGAGGGCGAGGGCGTGCGGGGCGCGTCCTCGAAGGGGGAGCGGTAGCCGCGGCGGAAGCGGTGGTGTCCCAGGTAGGCCCGCACGGCGGTCACGCAGTTGGCGAACGTACGGAAGGTGGCGACGCGGGAGGAGCCCAGGAGGGTGTGCCGGTAGGCGTCCTCGGTACCGACGGGCGATCCCCAGATGACGCAGATGAGCTTGTCCGTCTCCTCGGCCGCAGCCACGAGGTCGCGGGCGAGCTTGTCGCTCATGGGAGGGAAGGGCCCGGTGATGGGACAGATGAGCACGCCGACGCCGGGGTCGGCCAGGATCGCGTCGATGATCTTGCGTCCGCGCCAGTCGCCCACCGGATGCCCGCCGTTGTCGACCGGATTGGAGACGTTGAGGTAGTCGGGAACCCACTGGTGCAGCTCGGTCTGCTTGGCCTCGCTGAGTGTGGGGAGGCTGAGTCCGGCGGACGTGGCCAGGTCGGCGAAGTGGGCGCCGGTGCCGCCGGATATCGAATAGACGGCCACGCCCTCCGCCCGGGGCGGCCGGGCGCGGGCCAGCAGCGCCGCGGTGTCCTGAAGCTCGTCGAGCCCGTCCACCCTGATCACGCCGTACTGCCGCATCGCGGCGTCCACGGTGGCGTCGGCGCCGGTCAGCTTTCCGGTGTGCGAGGCGGCGGTGCGCGCACCCGTCTCTGTGCGGCCGACCTTCACCGCTACCACCGGCACACCGTTGCGCGCCGCGCGGTCGGCGGCCAGGAGAAAGCTGCGGCCGTCCTTGAGCCCTTCCACATACGCGGCGACGGCTCCGACCTCGGGGCGCGTGGCGAAATAGGAGAGGAAATCGGCCGTCTCCAGGTCCGCCTCGTTCCCGGTCGGTGCCCAGTGTGAGAGCCGGATGCCCAGCTCCTGGAGGGCGAAGACGGGCCGTCCCTGGTGGCCCGACTGCGTGATCAGCGCGATCGCGGGGCCCTCCAGGTCGTCGCGGAAGTGCTCGAAGGCGTTGAGGTTGGTGTTCGGGCCCAACAGCCTCAGCCCCGAGCCGGCTGTGACGCGGGCGAGCCGGTCCTGCGCGTCCGCGCCGTCCTCGCCGGTCTCGGCGAAGCCGGAGGCGAAGGCGACGGCGAACTTCGTCTTCGTCTCGACCAGCTGCTCGACCACCGGCAGCGGGTCGGCGACGAGCAGTACGGCGAGGTCCACGGGCTCGGGCAGGTCCGCGACGGTGGGCGCGCAGGGCAGCCCGAAGACGGTGCTCCGCTTCGGGTGCACGGGGTGCAGCCGCGCCCCGACCCGCTCCGCCCAGGCCAGAAGCTGCCGCGTGATCCCGGTGTTGGGCCGCCCCTCGGCGTCGGAGGCGCCCACGACGGCCACGGCCTCGGGCCGGAAGAACCGGTCCAGGTCGGGTACGGGCGCGTGCAGCGGACGTCCGCTGACGTCCAGGTCTTCGCTGTCGGTCCTGCCGTGTACGGCACCGATGCCGGCGTTGCCCTGCTCGCCGCAGGCCAGCACGCGTGCCGAGCGGGGGGTCGTGGTGAGGGTGCCGTGAGTAGATCCGAGCATCGTTCTCGCCCACTCCTGTGTGGTGGCCAACGCAACTGACGCTGTGTCAGATTACTGAACTGACGCAGTGTCAGGAAGTGGGCGAACGAGCGTTGTCCGAACGAGGGGGGCGCAACCGGGGGGCACCGTCCCGCCCCCTCACCCTTGACCCACGCTCACCTCGACCGCTCGCCCTCGCCCTCGCCCTCGCCGGGCCCCGCGCTCGTCCGCGACCCCGTGCTCGCCCTCACCTGACCCTGGGCTCACTCGACCCCGCGCTCGCCCTCGATCCCCCGCTCGCCCTCAACCCCGCGCTCGCCCTCAACGCGTCCTGCGGGCGATCGCGCGGGCTATGCGGCGGGCTTCGAGGGTGAGTTCGCGGAGGGCGCCGCTCAGGGGGTTGGTGTAGCCGGTGAAGTACAGGTCCGGGGCGGCGGGGTGGGTGTGGGCGCCGTGGGGGAGGGGGTTGCCTCGGTCGTCGAGGATGCCGAGGCCCCCGAGGAGGCCGTCGAGGCCGCGACGGTAGCCGGTGGCGGCGATCACGACCTGCGGGTTGACCGTCTCCCCGTCGCTGAGCAGCACCTTCCCCTCCTCGAACGCCTCGACGGCGGCCACGGGTTCGACCCGCCGCGCGCGGACCGCCTCGATAAGCCCCACGTCGAGCACCGGGATCGCCCCTTCCCGGGCGCGGGTGTAGAGCCCGGTCTCCGGGCGCGGCAGCCCATAGGGGGCCAGGTCGGGTACCGATATCCGGCCGAGGTACGCCGCGAGGCGGTCCATCAGGCGGACCGGTAGCCGGCGGCAGAGGATCGCGCTGCGCTGGGCGGGCCAGCCCAGGGTGGAGCGGCGCAGGATGTGCGGGGGTGTGCGTACGGCGAGGCGGACGCGCGCCGCGCTTGAGGCGGCCAGGTCCGCCGCGATCTCGGCTCCGGTGTTCCCCGCGCCGACGACCAGCACGTCCTTGCCCTCGAAGGGGTCGGGGGAGCGGTAGCGGCAGGCGTGCAGCAACTCGCCGGTGAAGCTGTCGCGGCCGGGCCAGGCGGGGAGGTGGGGAGTGTGGTTGAAGCCGGTGGCGATGACGACGGCGGGGCCGCTGAGCCGCCGCCCGCCGTTGGCGTGCAGCACCCACTGGTCCCCGCGCCGCTCGACCGTGTCGACCTCCACACCGGTGGCGACCTCGATCCTGTGGTGTTCCGCGTACCGCTCCAGGTAGCGCACCACGTCCGCGCGGGCGACCCAGCGGCCGTAGGAGCGGGGGATCGGCAGTCCGGGGAGGGCGGAGTGGGTGCGGGCCGTGTGCAGGTGCAGTCGTTCGTAGTGGGAGCGCCAGGAGGTGCCGACGGAGTCGCTCTTCTCCAGGACCACCGCGCCGATCCCCCGCTCCTGGAGCGCCGCGGCCGTGGCCAGGCCGCCGGGCCCGGCGCCGAGAACATGGACGGGAGTGCCGCTGTCCGACATGGGCATGGCGACGATCGTAATCGGCTCGTGTGCCCCGTCGAGGGGGAGAATCCGCCATCAGCCCGCCGTGGGGCGGGCAGGAAGCCGCCGCGAACCCGTCGTCGTCCGCCTCTTGCGCCCCGTGTCCGGATCCGGTGAACTGACGTACCGTCAGATCGCGCCGGGCCCGGCCACACCCGCAGGACCGAAGTCCGAGGTCCGAGGTCCGGAGTCCGGAGTCCGGAGTCCGGAGTCCGGGGTCGAGGGCAGGGCCGGAGTTCGAGGAGGGTGAGGCATGGAGACCGTCTGGCTCAGCGGGCCCGAGTGGCTCGCGGTGCTGCGCGTCGGGCTCGGAGTGTGGTGGCTGGAAAGCTGGCGGCACAAGGACAAGCGGGGCTGGTTCGAGCGGGGCACCGGCATCGCGTGGGCCTCGGGCGTGGCGTCCAAGCACCGCTGGAGTGCCGTCACCAAGGGGTTCGACACCGTGGTGAAGCCCCGGCCGAAGGTGATCGCGTACGTCGTCGTATACGCGGAACTCGCGCTCGGGCTCGGCCTGGTACTCGGCTTCCTCACCCCGGTCGCGCTCATCGGCGGCCTGCTGCTCAACCTGCTCTATCTGGTGCTGATGATCCACGACTGGGCCGAGCAGGGGCAGAACAGCATGATGGCGCTCATCTCGCTCGTCGCGCTGTTCGGGATGAGCTGGCAGACCTGGTCGCTCGACGGCGCGTGGGGGCTCTTCTGATGGGGACGGCACGGGCCGATGGGGAGGATGCGGAGCTTATGGGGACGGCATGGGGCTGATGGGGGCGGCGCGGAGGTTCGACGTACCCGAGGTCGACGCGTTCACCGCCCCTTACTGGCGGGCGGCGGCCGAGGGGAGGCTGCTGCTGCGCCGCTGTCGAGCTTCCGGGTGCGGCGCCACGCACCACTACCCGCGCGAGTTCTGCCCGCGCTGCTGGAGCGAGGACGTCGAGTGGGTGGCGGCGAGCGGGGACGCCACGCTCTACACCTGGTCCGTGGTGCACCGCAACGATCTGCCGCCCTTCGGCGAGCGGGTGCCGTACGTCGCGGCCGTCGTGGAGCTGGCGGAGGGGCCGCGCATGATGACCGAGGTCACCGACTGCCCGGAGGACGCGCTGCGGATCGGAATGCCGCTGCGTGTCACCTTCCGGACGGAAGGGCACAGCGAGGAGGGCGAACCGGATGCCCCGCGCGCCGCCCGTGCCGCGCGTACCGCGAGCGCTGAGGCCTTCGCCGTGCCGGTGTTCCGCCCGGTGCGGCGCCACGCAGGCCCTGCGTGACCCCTCCGCCCTGCGTGACCCGTCCGCCCTGTGCGGCCCGCAGGTCCCGTGTGCGGCCCGCAGGTCCTGCGTGACGTTAACCGCTGGCAGCGTGCCCGCCGATCGCTCATGCTGGCCGTGTGCGTATCCGTGAAGCGACCGAAGCCGACTGGCCTGCCATCTGGCCCTTCTTCCAGGCCATCGTCGCCGAGGGCGAGACCTACTCGTACCCCCGCGACTTGGACGAGCCTGCCGGGCGCCGGATGTGGATGCTGGAGCCGCCCGGCCGCACCGTCGTCGCCGTGGACGAGGACGGTGCCGTCCTCGGCACCGCGAAGATGAACCCCAACCACATGGGCGGCGCCTCGCACATCGCCGGTGCCAGCTTCATGGTCGACCCCTCGCGGGAGAGCAAGGGCGTCGGCCGTGCGCTCGGGGAGCACGTGCTGGAGTGGGCGGTCAAGGAGGGCTACCGCGCGATGCAGTTCAACGCGGTGGTGGAGACCAACACCCGCGCGGTCGCGCTGTGGAAGTCGCTGGGCTTCGAGATCGTCGCCACGCTCGAAGAGGGCTTCCTGCACCCCCGGCACGGCTACGTGGGGCTGCACATCATGTACCAGCGCTTCTGAGGGTTGTGACCAGCGCTTCTGAGGTCACGACCGGCGCTTTGGGGCCACGTCCGGCGCATTTGAAACCGCGCACCGGATGGCCGATACCCTGGTTGTCAGCTGTCAGCTGTCAGCTGTCAGCTGTCAGCCGCGGCCGAGTACGACCGTTCCCGAGGAGCAGAACCATCCGCCGGTCCCGGAGGCGACGGCCAGTTCGGGGAGGGCTCCGTCGGCCTTGCGGACCTGGCGGTCCTCGCCCGCCTCGCCTCTCAACTGCCGTACGGCCTCCACCAGGAGAAAGAGTCCGCGCATCCCGGGGTGGCACGCGGAGAGCCCGCCGCCGTCGGTGTTGACGGGGAGCCCGCCGTCCCGTAGCAGCCGCCCCTTCTCCACGAAGGCGCCGCCCTCTCCCTTCGCGCAGAAGCCCAGGTCCTCCAGCGTCACGAGGGTCATGTAGGTGAAGGCGTCGTAGATCTGGGCCAGGTCGATGTCGTCCGGGGTGACCCCGGCCCGCTCGAAGGCCGCGCGGCCGGAGACGGCGGCCGGCGAGACCGTGAAGTCCTCCCACTCGGACATCGTGGTGTGCGAGACGGCCGTGCCCGAGCCCAGTATCCACACCGGATGCTTGGCCAGATCGGGTACGTACTCCTCCGCGACGAGCAGTACCGCACAGCCGCCGTCGGAGCGGACGCAGCAGTGGAGCTTGGTGAACGGGTCGGCGATCATCGGCCCGGAGAGCACGTCGTCGACGGTGATCGGCTCGCGGTACAGGGCCTCGGGGTTGGTCGCGGCGTTCGCGCGGGCCTGGACGGCGACTTCGGCGAGCTGTTCCAGGGTGGTGCCGTACTGGTGCATGTGACGGCGGGCCGCCATCGCGTACTTCGCGATGAGGGTGTGCCCGTACGGCACCTCGAACTGGAGCGGTCCCCGGGCGCCGAAGGAGAGGTCCGAGGTGCGGCGGCGGGCCTTGATGTCGGCGCGCGCGGTGGATCCGTAGACGAGCAGCACCGCGTTGGCCCGGCGCTGGGCGATGGCGTCCGCCGCGTGGGCGGCCATGACCTCCCAGGTGGAGCCGCCGACGGCGGTGGAGTCGACCCAGATGGGGCGCAGTCCGAGGTACTCGGCGACCTCCACCGGTGCGAGCGTGCCCAGTCCGGCCGAGGCGAGCCCGTCGATCAGCGCGCGGTCCAGCCCTGAGTCGGCGAGCGCCCGGCGGGCGGCCTGTGCGTGCAGCGCGTACGGCGTCGCCTCCTCCACCCGGCCCCCGTCGGAGAGCGCGACTCCGGCGACGGCGACCCTGCGGGGCGTAGAGGGTGTGCGGGGCGTGTGAGGCGGGCGGGGCGTGCGAGGGCTGGTGCTCGCGGCAGACATGAATCTGACGGTACATCAGATACGGGGGTGGTGACAGACGGCCGATCCCGCGCGGGGAGGCCGTGCGGTGCGGAGGCCTGCGCGGTGCCGAGGCCTGCGCGGCACGGAGGCCCGCGCGGTGTCGGAGGCCTGTGCGGCACGAGGGCCGCGCGCCTCTGGGCATCTCGGCCGGACGTCCTTAACATGACGCCTCGTCAGATCTGAGGGGAGCTGTCGATGGACACCGCGTTCACCGAGGAGCAGGACGAGATGCGCCGTACCGTGCGGGAGCTGCTCGCACGGCGCTGCGGGCCCGACGAGGTCAAGGCGGCGGTCAGGACGGAGCCCGGGTACGACACCGGGCTCTGGCACACCCTCGCCGCTCAGCTCGGGCTCCCGGGGCTCGCGCTGCCCGAGCGCTACGGCGGCGTGGGCTGCGGCACCCTCGAACTCGCCCTGGCCGCCGAGGAGACGGGCAGGATGCTGCTGCCCTCGCCCCTGTTCGCCACGGCGGCGCTCGTCGCCCCGCTCCTCCTCTCGCTCGGCACCGACGAGCAGCGCGCCCGCCTGCTGCCCCGCCTCGCCTCCGGCGAGCTGACCGCCGCGCTCGCCGTCCCGGCGGGTGTGCTCCCGCTCGCACTCGGCCTCACCGGCCCGGGGGCCGGTCCGGCTTCCGGTGAGGCGGTCGGCCAGACCGTGGGCCCGGCCACCGGCCCGGCCGCGCCCGACGACTGGGCGGGCGGTGGACGGGCCGGCGGCATGCAGGCGTACCGCGACGGGGACGGCTGGCGGCTGTACGGGGAGGCCGGGCAGGTGCTGGGCGGCCACAGCGCCGGGCTGCTGCTGGTCGCCGCGCACGCGGGAGGATTCGCGCGCAGCCGGACACTCCTGTTCCTCGTACACACCGAGCCGGACGGCGCACACCCCGAGCCGGACGGCGTCGTACGCATCCGGCAGACCGCGCTGGACGAGACCCGCCCCGTCGCCCGCGTCGAACTGCGGGACGTGGCGGCCGAGATGCTCGGGAGCGGCGACGGGGGCGATGTGCGCGAGACGCTTGTCCAGGCCGGTCCCGGTGCCGCCGCCGTGCTGGCGGCCGAGGCGGTCGGGGCCGCGGACAGCGCGCTGTCCCGCACCGTCGAGTACACGGGTCTGCGTGAGCAGTTCGGGCGGCCCATCGGGTCGTTCCAGGCGGTACGCCACCGGCTCGCGGATGTGTACGTCCAGGTGCAGGCGGCGCGCTCGGCTGCGTACTACGCGGCGTGGGCGGCGGACGCGGACGCCGGGGAGGCGGCCACCGCCGGCGGACTCGCCCTGGCGCAGGGGCTGGAGGCGCTGCGGCTGGCCGCGGGCGAGGCGGTCCAGTTCCACGGGGGCGTCGGCTTCACCTGGGAGCACGAGGCGCATCTGTACTTCAAGCGGGCGGCCGGTGACGATCTGCTGTTCGGGCCGGTGCACCGGCTGCGGGCCCGCGCTGCCGAGCGCGCCGCGCTGTTCGGACCGACCGGTCAGGGGAAGGAAGGTCGGGGGAAGGAAGGCCGGAAGGAGAAGAGCCGGGGGACAGAAGGCCGGGGGACAGAAGGAGAGCGCGACGCACGCGTGGCAGGAGAGGCGGTCGGGGTCTGATGGACAAGGCGAAGGCGATCCAGAAGATGTCCTCCACCAGGACGTTCGCCCGTGTGGCCCCGCATGTGATCCCCGTACTCGACCGCGCCGTGCACCGGCTGAGCGGCGGCCGGAAGATGATCAGCACCCAGATGCTCCCGGGCGTCGTCCTGACCTCGACGGGAGCGAAGAGCGGGCAGCGGCGGCGTACTCCGCTGGCGTGCATGCCGGAGGAGGAGCGCGGAAGCTGGCTGCTGATCGGCAGCAACTTCGGCAAAACGGGCCACCCGGGCTGGACCGCGAACCTGCGCCGTCACCCTGACGCGTGGATCAGCTGGAAGGGGGCCGACATCGCCGTGCGGGCACGGCAGTTGGAGGGGGCGGAGCGGGAGGAGGCGTGGGAGGAACTGCTGCGGTTCTGGCCGCCGTACGCGGTCTACCAGGCGCGGCTTGAGCGGCGGATCCGCGTCTTCCGGCTGGAGAGGCGCGCGGAGCCGTAGCGGGCAGCGCCGGGAATCACCGGCAGCGGCACGCGAGGATCACCGGCGGTGGGCACACCGGAATCACCGTTGACGGGCACGCGGAGATCACCGGCGGCGTGCGGCGCGGGTATCCACGGGCCGGACGCGGTTACTTGGTGGGCTTCTTGCCCGTGACGCCCAGGTGCACCAGGAGGGCCAGACTCGGCTTCAGCTCGGACTGCTTGACGCCCCAGGACTGAAAGCCCTTCTGGTGGCCCGCGACCGAGGCCAGCATGGCGACGAGGGAGCCCGCGACGGCCGTCGCGTTCACATCCTTGTCGACCTTGCCCTTGGACTGGAGCTCCTTGATGGAGTCGGTCAGGGAGTTGTTGACCGAGTTGAGGATCTTCATGCGGATCTTGTAGAACCGCTTGTCCCCTTCGGCGGCGCCCAGGTCGACGACGCGCAGGATCGCGTCGTTCTTGCGCCAGAAGGAGAGGAAGCCCTCGACCAGGTCCTCCGCCGCCTGCCAGGCCGCCTTGCCCACCCAGGAGCGCCCGGCGACCAGCTCGGTCAGGCCCGCACCCTCCTTGGCCATGGCTTCGGCGATCTCCAGGACGGCGCCCTCGACATCGGGGAAGTACTGGTAGAAGGTCGCCGGGGACGTGCCCGCTTTCCGTGCGACGTCGATGACCTTGACGTCGCGATAGGGCGACGAGCTGAGCATCTCGCTGAGGCAGTCGAGCAGCTTCTGCCGCGTCGCCTGACCGCGGCGTCCGGCCACCCGGCCGTCGACGGTTCGAACTTGTCCTGTCATGCCGTCAGCTTACCGAGGGGTGATCGGCCCGCGATTCCTCCGCATGCAAATGGGTGCGACCGCTGTCCTGGGCGCGCCGATCGCGCTCGGCGCGCCCCGTCGTATGCCCTCCGCACGCCCTCGGCTGCCCTCCGCACGCCCTCGGTGCGGCGTGTGAAGAGGGGACGGTGACAGAGGCGGATGGGAAGCTGACGGAACTGGCGGAACTAGTAGAGAGGGAATGCCGGACTCGTCCGGAACTGGGGGCTTTGTGTGGTCACGAAGACACATACGAGCCGCCCCCGGGTTCGCAACCGCCGCCTTCGCCAGGAAGAATCGGCCTCCGGACCGCAGGTCCGGCACGGCAGTGAGAGGCTGCACGGGGCGGGACGACGTACAGCCCTACGGGGAGGTGGCAGGCAAATGGTGGAGCAGCTGACGCAGCACGATCCGCGGCGGATCGGCCCGTTCGAGGTGCTCGGCCGCCTCGGTGCCGGCGGCATGGGGCTGGTCTACCTCGCACGTTCGGCCTCGGGCCGCCGTGTGGCGATCAAGACGGTGCGTACGGAACTGGCCGAGGACCAGCTCTTCCGGGTGCGTTTCACGCGCGAGGTGGAAGCGGCGCGGGCCGTCAGCGGGTTCTACACCGCGGCCGTGGTGGACGCCGACCCGCGCGCCGCCGTGCCGTGGCTCGCCACCGCCTACGTTCCGTCACCCTCCCTCGAGGAAATAGTCAACGAGTGCGGGCCGCTGCCCGTTCAGGCGGTGCGCTGGCTGGCGGCGGGGGTCGCCGAGGCGCTCCAGTCCATCCACGGCGCGGGCCTGGTCCACCGTGACTTGAAGCCGTCCAACGTGCTGGTCGTCGAGGACGGGCCGCGCGTCATCGACTTCGGCATCGCCTCGGGCGTCTCCAACACCCGGCTGACGATGACGAACGTGGCCGTCGGCACGCCCGCCTACATGTCGCCCGAGCAGGCGCGGGACTCACGCAGCGTCACCGGTGCCAGCGACATCTTCTCGCTCGCCTCCATGCTCGTCTTCGCCGCGACGGGCCATGCGCCCTTCCACGGGGCGAACCCCGTGGAGACCGTCTTCATGCTGCTGCGCGAAGGCCCCGATCTGGAGGGCCTGTCGGACGATCTGCGGCCCCTGATCGAGTCGTGTATGCGGATGAACGCCGAGGAGCGGCCGACGCCCGCCGATCTCCAGTCGCAGCTCGCCCCGCACCTGTTCGCGGCGGGCAGCGACGACAGCGGCACCGTCTCGGCCTGGCTGCCTTCGACCGCCGTCACCTTGATCGAGCGCCGCAGGGGCGGCCGGGCGATGCGGCGGCAACAGGAGGCGGCCCAGGCGGCGCAGGCCGCGCAGGCGGAGCAGGCGGCGAACGCGGCAGCGGGTGCGGCGCACGGAGGGCACGGAGGCCCCGCGGGGAACGCCGGAGCCGCGGTCGGCGCGGGTGCCCCCGCCGGCGCCGGTTCCGGGCCCGCCGACCTCCGCGGAGCGGATCCCTCCGCTCCGGCGCACGGGGCGGCCGGGGCTGTGGCCGCCGCATGGGACCACGGCATTCCGGCGGGTCCCGGCGGGCCTGCGGCCATCGGCGGCGGCCCGGCGTCGGGGCCCCGCTTTCCCGAGGGCGCCGGCTCCGGTTCGGGACCCGGCTCCGGTGGCCCGGGTCCGGGCTCCGCATCGGGGCCGGGCTCCGTGCCCGTTGTCTCGCCGTCCACCTCGCAGCCCGGGAGCCCCGACAGCGGGCCCGTACAGCTGCCCGGCGCGCATGTGCCCATCGGTCCGGGGCCGCGCCGCCCCGACGAGGGCGGCAGCGCCGAGGCCGACCCCACCTCGGGCTGGGTACGCCCGCCCAACGGGGCACAGCACGCGGCCCCGCAGCCCTCGTCCGCGTCGTCCTCGTCCTCACAGGCCATGAGCGACGGCGAGCTGCCGGGCCAGGCCGGCGGCTCCGTGCCGTCCCACGGACAGCCGCACAGCGGTCAGGGAGCGGGCCAGGGCCCCCGGCACGCGGGAGCGCCCGACCACGGCTCGCCCGCACCGCATCAGGCCCCCGGCCCGCACAGCCCGCCCGGCGTGGGGCCACAGGGCTTCCTCTCCGGCGGCGGCCCGGCTGCCTCCGGAGCGTCCCAGGCGGCGCCGCCCTCCGTGCACGGCGCCGGCTCCGGTCTCAGCACGGGAGCGGGCGCGGGTTCCGGCCCCGGCCCCGGTCTGCAAGAGGCGCGGCACCCCCTCCAGCAGTCCGCGCCGGCCCAGCCCGTCCAGCCGCCCTCGTCCTCCCCGCACCAGTCGGCGCCGCACGCTCCGTCCGTCTCCTCGGCCTCGCCGGTGTCGTCCGGGCAGCCCGGACAGGCCGGGGCACCGCAGCGCTGGCGGCCGTGGCGGTTCCGGATGTCGAACGACGTCTGGGGTTCACCCGTCGTCGCCGAGGACCTGGTGTACGTGACCTCGTTCGAGGTGCACGCGCTGGACGTGGCGAGCGGGCGCAGGCAGTTCAAGACCCGTGAGGTCGCCTGGTCGATGGCCGTCTCCGGGGGCCGCGTCCACGCCTCCGACGGGCCCAGCCTCTACGCGCTGGACGCCTCCGACGGCTCCGAGCGCTGGCGCCTGGCGACCGACGGCTGGGTCTACTCGCTCAAGGTCGACCGGGGCACCATCGTCACCGGCACCCGTGGCGGGGGAGTGCAGGCGTGGGAGGCGGCCAGCGGCGAGAAGCTGTGGGAACTCTCCGGTGCGCAGGCCGACTTCGAGACCCCCGAGGGCGGCCCCGTCATCGCCGACGGCGCCGTCTACACCTGGGCGGACGGCCGCCTGTACGCGCTGGAGGCGCGCACCGGCACCGAGCGCTGGTCGTACCCCGTCGGCGACACCTCCGCCACCGGCGGGGTGCCGGTGCGGATCACCGTCGCGGAGGACGGCGTCGCCTACGTGTGTGCCGGCTCGCGGGTCTTCGCCCTGGACGCCGCCACGGGAGCCGAACGCTGGCGCTTCGACGCGCCCGCCGCCTTCCTGTGCCCGCCCGCCTATGTACGGGGCCCCGGCGTGACGGGCGGCGGGATCTACCTCGCCGACTACCTCGGCACCGTCTACGCACTCGACACCGGCAACGGCCACGACCGCTGGCGCATCGCGACGGAGGCCCGGCACTGCACCGAGCCCGTCGTCACCGCCGACGGGCTCGTCCATCTCGGCAGCGGCAGCGCGCTCTACACGCTCGACGCCGTGAGCGGAACGCCGCGCTGGCGCTTCGCGACCGGCGCCGACGTGGTGGGAGCGCCGGTCGTCGCGAACGGCCGGGTGCACTTCGGGTCGGCCGACCACTGCCTGTACACCGTCGACGCGGTGGGTGGCCAGCTGAGATGGAAGCTGGCCACCGGCGGGGAGATCACGGGTCCGCCCGTCGTCGTCGGCGGCGTTGTCTACGCGTGCAGCAAGGATCGTTGCGTCTACGCGCTGGACGCGACGAAGGGGACTGGCCAGTCCCGCCACGCCTCGTAACCCACCCACCCGCCTGTTTTCGCCCGGCCCGGCCCGGCCCGGCCCGGCCCGGCCCGGCCTTGGGGCCGCGCGGGCGCGCGGCCTTTGTGGCGGGTGGGGCTTCGCCTTTTCCGCGGCCGGAGGGACGGACGGCCTGGGGCCGTGGGGATCCCGCCGGGGGCCACGATGCGCGGAGTCCGGCGGAACGGGGGCAGCCTGGGGCCGTCGACGATTCCGCCGGACTCGTTGTGTGTGGTTGTTCGCCGTTGCGGCGGGAGCGGGGCGGGAGGCCCGAGCGGGAGCGGCTATGCCGCGTCGCGCTTGTCGTGGGGCCAGGCGTCCTGATCGTCGCCGTGGGGCTTCTCGGAGGGCGGGGCCTTCGGGAAGGGCCGGGTGTTGTCCGGCGCGCTTTCCGGGGGCGCCCCCTGCTGTCCCGGTGCCTGTCCGGGCTGGGACCCGGCCGGCTCCTGCGTGGGTCTGCCGGTCCCCGGCGGGTACGCGGTCGGCTGCTGCGGGTAGGTGGCCGGCTCCTGTGGGGTTCCGGCGTACGGCTGCTCCAGCGGGGCGGCGTCGTCCTGGCGGGATCCTGGGGCGACGGGTGCCGCGTCCAGATGGCGCGAGCCTCTGCCGTGGCGTGCCGAGGTGGGGCGGCCCTTCATCCCGGCGGCGGCGATCAGCAGAACGACGCTGCCTCCGAGGGCGAGCCACGCGCCGGAGGCCAGTCCTCCGCCGACGCCCATCGACAGGCTGCCCGCGGCCTGGCCCTGGCGGACCATCCACAACACGGTGAAGCCGAGCGCCAGTACGCCCGCGACAGCCACCGTCATCCTGGAGCGCAAGAGCGCGCCCACCACCGCCACCACGGCCAGGACCAGCATCACCAGAAAGATCCCGGTGAACAGCGCGGCTCCGGCACCAGTGATGCCGCCGCCCTGGAAGAGCTGGTCGATACGGAAGTCGCGCCCGTGGCGGCCGTCGTACCACGGTCGGAAGGGGCTCCATACGACGGCCGCCGCTCCGATGAGAGCGAGTAGCAACCCGAGTGAGTTACGGATCATCGGTCTCGCCTCGCTTTCCGGCGCCGTTTCCCGGCGCCGAACGGGTGCGTGATCCAATTTCGACGCTACGCCGTTGGGAACCTACCCGCCACTCTGAGCGTCTTGAGCCGGTGATATTGGTTGTACTGAACGCGACAAGTACGCGGAACAACGCGGCGGGAGCCGTGCTCAGCACCCTCGGGGGGCCTTTTCATGAAGCGGACGCACCACATCAAGCTGCTCGCAGCCGTCACGATAGTGATGCTGGCACTCAGCGGATTCAGCCCGAACCGCTCCAGCGGCGGGCGGGGCGGGAGCAGCAGCGGAGGCAAGTCGCACAGCGGCGGTGGCGGGTGCAGCAGTAAGAGCTCCAGCAGCCACAGCGGAAGCTCCGACTACGACGGTTCCAGCAGCTCCAGCAGCTCCAGCAGCTCCAGCAGCTCCAGCAGCTCCAGCAGCTCCAGCAGCGGCGGGTACAGCGACAGCCACCGGAGCGGCTCCCGCTACAACTCCACCACCGGCAACCACAGCAGCAGTTCCTCCAACGGTTCGAGCTCCAGCCGCCGTGACGGCTCCGGCAGCGTGACGAAGTGCGCCGCGGCGGACAGCGCCAGGCCCAGCGCCACCGTGCGGGTGCGCAACGCCGTGTCCCGCAAGGTCACCTACACGGTGAGCGTCAAGTTCGTGGACGACACCGGAACCCCCGTGGACACCGGCTCCGCCGTCGCGACTGTCAACGCCAACGGCGTCACGAGCGTCAAGGTGCCCATGAGCAACCCGAGCGAGGTCGCCGAAGTCGAACGGTGCGAGGTGCTCTCGGTCCGCTGAGGCCGTACCCCTCCACGGGCGAGGCCCCTCCAAGGGTGTCGCTCCGCCACGAGCGACGACGCTCCGCAGGCGACGCCGCGTCTCACCGCACGCGCACGCCGGGGCCGGGCCCACTCTGGGCCCCGGCCCCGCTCCCGGACCGGCCCCGCGAAGCGAACAGCTCCGCCTGTCGCTCGGGCGGCAGGTTGCCGAGGGCGATCAGCGCCGGGGCCTGGGCCATTGCCTGAGTGCGGGCCGTCTCCTTGGCCGCCCACACCGCCCGCACGGTGCCCTGGACGGCCTCCGTCGGGTACGAGGCGAGCACGCGCGCACAGCGCAGGGCCGCCTCCAGGGCGCCGCCGGGCGGGGCCAGTTCGGACACCAGCCCGGTCTCGTAGGCCCGGCGGCCGGAGATCCGCTCGGCGGTGCCCATCAGCGCCATCCTCGCGACCTCGCCGAAGGGCATGCGCTGCGCCATCGCCATGGCCTCGTACGCGCTGACCATGCCGTAGGTGGTGTGCGGGTCGAAGAAGGCGGACTCCTCGGTGGCGACGAGGAATTCGGCCTCGCTCAGCAGGTAGAAGGCCCCGCCGCAGGCCATGCCCTCGACGGCGGCGATCACCGGGATCCACAGGTCGTTGGCCTTGGGTCCGATGGTCAGCAGCGGGTCGTCGATCGCGTAGGGGGAGTGCGGCTGCGCGGCGGCCTCCTCGCCGGACACCGCCGTGCGGTCGATCCCGGTGCAGAAGGCCCGCCCGCCGGCGCCGGTCACCACGGCGGCGCGGACCGCCGGGTCCGTGCGGAAGCCGCGCCAGACCTGGGCCAGCGCGCGGGCGTCCGCCAGGTCGAGCGCGTTGTGCTTCTCGGGGCGGTCCAGGGTCACCGTGGCGACGCCGTCCTCGGTGTGCGTCCGGATGCTCACGGCCGCTCCAGCATCCAGCGCGGGACGGTCACCCGGTCCTCGCCCTCGCCCATCTCGTGGAAGACTGCCTTGACCGGTGCTCCGATGCGCAGCTTCGCCGGATCGAGGGAATCGAGGGAAGCATCCGGTGCCGCGACCAGATTGCCCACCATCCGGATGCGCGGTTCGTCGGCCAGCTCGACCACGACCGCGTTGTAGGGGGCCTGTTCGGCGTAGGCGGGCAGCAGCGGCGGGTGTGCCACGACGTACGACCAGATACGGCCGCGCCCGCTCATCCGGTGCCATTCGACACCGAAGGACTGGCAGTGCGGGCAGCACGGCCGTGGCGGGAAGCGGCGCCGCCCGCACTCCCCGCACGCCTGCACGCGCAGCTCGCCACGTGCCGTGTACGTCCAGAAGGGGGCGCCGTCCTCGTCCTGCACGGGCAACAGCAGCCCGGAGCCTGTGGTGGGGGTGGGGGACACGGGATCAACTCCTCAGCAGCACGGCGGAGGTGGGTACGCCCTCGCCCGCCGTGATTAGGCAGGTCGAGGCGTCGGGGACCTGCGCGGTCGAGGTGCCGCGCAGCTGTTTGACGCCCTCGGTGATGAGGTTGAAGCCGTGCACATACGCCTCGCTGAGCCCGCCTCCCGAGGTGTTCAGCGGCAGCCGTCCGCCGATCTCCAGCGCGCCGCCCTCGGTGAAGGCCGCGCCCTCGCCCCGCCCGCAGAACCCGTAGCCCTCCAGGGAGAGCGGGATGAGCGGGGTGAAGGCGTCGTAGATCTGGGCGACATCCACATCCTGTGGACCCAGGTCGGCCGTCTTCCACAGCTGCTGGGCCGCCGTCCAGGCGGGCCCCTGAAGCGGGTCGTCGTTCCAGTAGTTGACCATTCCGTGGTGCTGCGCGGGCAGCCCCTGGGCCGCGGAGTGGACGTAGACGGGCTTTTGGCGGCAGTCGCGGGCGCGCTCGGCGGACACGAGCACGCAGGCGAGGGCGCCGTCCGTCTCCAGGCAGTTGTCGAACAGGCACAGCGGTTCGCTGATCCAGCGTGCGGTCATGTACATCTCGCGGGTCAGCGGGCGCTCGTACATCATCGCCGCGGGGTTCTGATTGGCGCGGTTGCGGCAGGCCAGGGCGACGTTGAAGAGGTGGTCGCGGGTGGCGCCGTACTCGTGCATGTAGCGCCGGGTGAGCATGCCGATCTCGTCGGCGGGGCGCAGCAGTCCGAAGGGGCGCGTCCACTGCGCCGGGGTGGGCAGCTGCACGGTGGTGTTCTTCCACGGCCGCGCGCCCGAGCCGCGTTTGCGCGAGCGCCAGGCGACGCCGACGCTCGCCTGTCCCGTGGCGATGGCCGCGGCGAGGTGCGCGACCGTGGCGCACGAACCGCCGCCCCCGTAGCCGACCTTGGAGAAGAAGGTCACATCGCCGGCGCCGATGGCCTTGGCGACCTCGACCTCGTCGGTCTCCTCCATCGTGTACGAGGCGAAGCCGTCCACCTCGGCGGGGGCGATCCCCGCGTCGTCGAGCGCCGCCAGAACGGCGCGGCAGGCGAGGGCCTTCTCGGATTCCGGGAGCCGCTTGGCGAACGGCGTCTGGCCTATGCCGGCGATCGCCGTGGCGTCCTTCATGGCGTCCTCCTCGGCCGTTCCCGACTGCCCCCGGTGCGCGCAGCCTCCACGGCCTGACCGATTGCGTGTTCCGCTGCTGACAGCGGAGGAGGCTACAGCTAATCTGACGGTTAGTCAGCTAGTGCTTCACCGAGGGCCTCACCGGTGACGTGGGCCGAGTGCTGGGGCCGAAGCCGTGGTCGCCATGGTGTGAAGGAGGACGAGATGAGCGGTAACGCGTTCTCGCCGGGGCCCGGACAGGAGGCCGCGCCCGGGGCCTCCGGTTCGCCCCGTGTCCGAACGGTCCCGGAGGGCGTCCATACGGTTCCGGAGGATGTGACGGTCCCGGAGGGTGGCCATACGTTCCCCGAGGGCATCCGTACGGTCCCCGAGCTCGTACGCGCCGCGGCCGAGCGGTACGGCGAGCGGGAGGCCGTCGTCGAGGGCCGCACCCGCGTCGGCTACCGGGAGCTGGGCGAGCGCGTGGAGCGCGCTGCCGCCGCGTGTGTGGCCTCCGGGCTGGAGCGGGGCGACCGGGTGGCCATCTGGGCGCCCAACACCCTCGACTGGATCGTGGCCGCGCTGGGCGCCGTCACGGCGGGCGGGGTCCTCGTGCCGCTCAACACCCGCTTCAAGGGCGTCGAGGCCGCCTATGTGCTCGAACGCACCCGCGCCCGGCTGCTGTTCGTCACCGGCACCTTTCTGGGTACCTCGTACGTCGCCTCGCTGCGCCGTGCCACCGCCGAGGGCCTCGGGGACGGGCCGCTGCCCGGCCTGGCACACCTGCGCGAAGTCGTCGTACTCGCGCAGGACGCGCCCGTCGGCTTCCGTACCTGGCGGGACTTCCTGGCGGGCGGCGAGTCGATCCCCCGTGAGGCGGTCCGCGCGCGTTCGGCCCTCGTCGGGCCCGAAGCCCCCTCGGACATCACCTTCACCTCGGGCACCACCGGCCACCCCAAGGGCGCCGTCATCACCCACGAACAGACCCTGCGCGTCTACACCGTGTGGAGCGAACTGGCCGGGCTGAGCGAGGGCGACCGCTATCTGATCGTCAACCCGTTCTTCCACACCTTCGGCTACAAGGCGGGCATCATCGCCTGCCTTCTGAGGGGCGCGACGATGATCCCGCAGCCCGTCTTCAACGTGGAGACCGCGCTCGCGCACATCGCCACGGAACGGGTGAGCGTGCTGCCCGGACCGCCCACCTTGCACCAGTCGATCCTCGATCATCCGGCGCGCCACCAGCACGACCTCTCGGCGCTGCGCCTGGTGGTGACCGGCGCCGCCGTCGTCCCGCTGGAGTTGGTGGAGCGGCTGCGCGCCGAGCTGAAGGTGGGCACCGTGCTGACGGCGTACGGCCTGACCGAGGCGTCCGGGACCGTCACCATGTGCCGCAGGGGCGACCCCGCCGAGGTCATCGCCGGAACCTCCGGCCGGGCCATCCCCGAGACGGAGGTCAAGGTCGTGGCCTCCACCGGCGCCGAGCAGCCACCGGGCGAACCGGGCGAGGTCCTGGTACGCGGCTACCACGTGATGTCCGGATACTTCGAGGAACCCGAGGAGACCGCCGAGGCCATCACGCCCGACGGCTGGCTGCGCACGGGCGACGTCGGCGTCCTGGACGCCGACGGCAATCTGCGGATCACCGACCGGATGAAGGACATGTTCATCGTCGGCGGCTTCAACGCCTACCCGGCCGAGATAGAACTCCTCCTCGCCAGGCATCCGGACATCACCGAGGTCGCCGTGATCGGCATCCCCGACGCCCGGCTGGGCGAGGCGGGCAAGGCGTTCGCCGTACGGCACGAGGGTGCCACCGTCACCGCCGATGACCTCATCGCCTGGTCACGGCGTGAGATGGCGAACTACAAGGTGCCCAGAGAGGTCGAGTTCGTGCCGGCCCTGCCGCGCAACGCGAGCGGGAAGGTCCTCAAGACCCGGCTGCGGGCGGGACTCCGTCGGTGAACTGTGCGGGGAGCCGGTGAAAGGCGGGGGACGGGCCCGTCAGAGAGGGGAGGGGTCCGTCAGAGGGAGAGCGCGCCGGTGAGAAGGGCGGCGGCGGTCATCACCAGGGTGGTGGCGAAGGCCCAGCGGAAGATGAAGCGCTGATGCTCGCCGAGCGACACGCCGCTCATGCCGACCAGGATGAAGGTGGAGGCGGTGAGCGGGCTGAGCGGGAATCCGGTGGTCATCTGGCCGAGGATGGCGGCTCTGGCCACCTCGGCGGGATCCGTGCCGAAGCCGTCAGCGGTCTGGGCGAGCACGGGGAGAACCCCGAAGTAGTAGGCGTCCGGGGTGAAGACGAGGCTCAGCGGCATGCCGGTGAGGGCGACCAAGGCCGGCAGGTGGCCTCCGAGCGAGTCCGGGACGACGGACACGAGCGCCTCCGCCATCTCGTCGATCATCTTGGTGCCGGTGAGGACCCCGGTGAGCACCCCGGCCGCGAAGATCATCGTCGTGACGAGAACCACGCTCTTGGCGTGCTTGTCGAGCAGCGCCTGCTGCTGCTCCCACCTGGGGTGGTTGGCCAGCAGCGCGACGGTGAAGCCGAGGACGAACAGCACCGGCAGCGGCATCACCTCCTGCACCAGGCCGACCACCAGCACGATGGTGAGCAGCAGGTTGAAGACGGTCAGCCAGGTCCGGGGCGGCGCGGGCACCAGGACGGCTCCCGGCCCCTTTCCGGGTGCGGACGCGGGCGCGGGTGCGGACGCGGGCGCGGAATCGGGCTTCTGGTCCGGCTCGCCCTGCTCCTCCGGTTCGCCCCGCTCCTCCGGTTCGCTCTGCTCCGTGCGCGCGTCCCGCTCCGTACGCCCGTCCCGCGCCTGGCCTTGCGCCTCCAGCGTGCCGAGACGCCGCCGCTCCCGGCGGCCGATCAGGTAGGAGGCCAGCAGCACCCACGCGATGCCGAAGATCATGGCCGGCAGGACGGGGAGGAAGACCTCGGAGCTGTCCAGCTTCAGGGCCGCCATGGCGCGCACGGTGGGCCCGCCCCACGGGACCATGTTCATCACGCCGGCGCCCAGACAGACGACCCCGGACAGCACCAGCGGGCTCATCCCCAGCTTCTTGTAGACGGGCAGCAGCGCGGAGACGGTGATGAGGAACGTGGAGGCGCCGTCCCCGTCCAGGGACACACACAGGGTCAGGACGGCGGTGGCGAGGGTGATCCGCAGCGGATCCCCCTTGGCCATGCGCAGCAGCCCCCGTATCAGGGGGTCGAAGAGCCCGGCGTCCACCATCAGGCTGAAGTACAGGACCGCGAAAGCGATCATGATGCCGGTGGGGGCCACCTGGGACAGGCCGTCGAGCACCATGCCGCCCAGCTCGCCCGCGAAGCCTCCGGCGAGCGCCGCCAGCACCGGGACCAGGACCAGGGAGACCAGGACCGACGCCCGTTTGGTCATGGTGAGCAGCAGGAAAATGGCGATCGTGGCGAAGCCCAGGGCTGCCGACATGGCGCGGCTCGCTTTCTCGGGTGGCGGGGCTCGGCGGCGGTGAGCAGGGGATTGCGGGGGCGCCGAGGCGTTACGCGAGAGTTTCTGGGCGGCACGGGACAGGTGTCCAGCATCAAACCGACATCTATCCATGCGCTATACGCATCAATAAGGCTGGGCCGCCGTATGCTCGCCGACCATGGAGACCACCTTGCGCCAGCTGGCCGCGTACGCCGCGGTCGCCCGGGCGACGAGCTTCACCTCGGCCGCAGCACAGCTCCACGTCTCGCAGTCGTCGCTCAGCCGCGCGGTCGCGGACCTGGAGCGGCAGCTCGGCACGCAGCTGCTCGAGCGCGACACCCGCAATGTGCAGCTGACGGCCGCCGGGGTCGAGGCCCTGCGGATCGCCGAGCAGATCGTCACCGCTCACCGGGCGGGCATGAAGGAGCTGAGCCGGTTTCTGCTCGGGGAGTCGGGAACGGTCGCCGTGGCCACGCTCCCCTCCGTCGCCGCGGTGCTGCTGCCGCAGGTGATCTCCGGCTTCCGGGAGCAGCGGCCACAGGTGACGGTACGTCTCCTCGACGGTCTGGAGCGGTCGGTGCTCGACCGGGTGCTGTCCGGCGACGCGGACTTCGCGATCACCACGGTCGGCGAGCCGTCCCCGCAGCTGGAGCACCGCCCCCTGGTGCGGGACCGCTTCGTCGCGGTGCTTCCCGAGGCCCACCCGCTCGCTGAGAGCGGCGAGGTCACCTGGGAGGAGCTGGCCCGCGAGCCGTTCCTCGCCGTCGGCCGCGACTCAAGCGTGCGCAGGCTCACCGACGCGGCGTTCGCCCAGATCGAGGCGCACACCGCACCGGCTGCCGAGGCCGGCAGCGTCGCGACGCTGGGCGGACTGGTGGCCGCCGGCCTCGGCGTATCCGCGCTGCCGGCCCTGGTGCTGCCTCTCATGGGAGCCGGCCCCGTCGTCTGCCGCCCCCTGGCCGGGCCCGTGATCGACCGGCGCCTGGACATCGCCCTGCGGGCGCGACGGTCCCTCCCCGCGGTGACGGAGAGATTCCTGGAGGCGCTTGAGGAGTTCCGCCGCGAGGACCGTGCTCTGCCGGACGGAGTCTCCTGGGCCCAGCCGTCTCCCCCGTCGGCCCAGCTCACTCCCCCGTCGGCTCACCTCTCTCCCGCCTCGGCCCAGCCGTCTCCCGCGCGTCCGAGCCGCGCCCCGGTGGCCAGGACGTCACCCGACAGGGATTCATGCGGCAATCGCATTGATTCATGACGTTCTTTTGCTGGACTGACATTTTTCCGCTCGGCACGCTGAGAGCTCGGCAACGGCATCGGCGATGACGAGGGAGCGCATCTGTGTCGGACGACCAGCGCAAAGCCACCGGGGACGGCCAGCTGCGAGGGCTGAAGGTGGTCGAGTTCGCGCATGTGGTGGCCGGGCCGCTGGCGGGCTCGATGTTCGCCGACCAGGGCGCCGACGTCGTCCACGTCGAACCGCCCGGCGCCGGGGACGCGGCCCGCGCGATGGGGCCCCAGCGCGACGGCGTTCCCCTGTGGTTCAAGGTCGCGGGACGCAACAAGCGGTCGGTCACCCTTGACCTGCACCACGAGGCCGGCCGGGCCGTGGCCCACCGGCTCGTCGCCTGGGCGGACGTCGTCATCGTCACCCTGCGCGCCGGGCGCCTGCGCAGCTGGGGACTGGACTGGGAGTCGGTGCACCGGATCAACCCGAAGGCCGTGCTGCTACAGATCTCCGGCTTCGGCGCCACCTCCTCGCAGGCCGACGCGCCCGGCTTCGGCAAGATGGGCGAGGCCCGCAGCGGAGTCGTCCACCTGACCGGATTCCCCGACGGCCCGCCCGTCCACACCGGCTTCTCCCACGGCGACGCGGTGACCGGCCTGATGGGCGCGTATGCCGTCCTCGCCGCCCTCCACCGCCGCGACCACGACCCCGAGTTCGACGGCGAATGGATCGACCTCGCCCTCTTCGAGCCGCTGTTCCGGCTCGTGGAGTGGCAGGTCATCGTGCACGACCAGCTGGGGACGGTGGCCGAACGCGCCGGCAACCAGCTCGCCGTCGCCCCCGCCGCCGTGATCAACACCTATCGCTCCCGGGACGACGAGTGGATCACCGTGACGTCCGCGACGCCCCGCTCGGTGCGCAACGTCGCCCGCCTGCTCGGGTTCGCCGAGGAGGAGTTCGCCACGGCGCGGCAACAGCACGCCCGGCGGCAGGAGCTGGACGAAGGGCTGCGGGCATGGGTGTCCGAGCGCACCACCGACGACTGCCTGGCGGCGTTCGCCCGCGCCGAGGTCGTGGCCTCCCGGGTGTTCGACGCCGCGGACATCGCCGCCGACCCGGTCTACGCCGAGCGCGGCGACATCGTCACTGTCGAGGACCCCGACCTCGGTCCGGTGCGGATGCAGGCGGTGATCCCGCACTTCCGGCGCAAGCCAGGACGCGTGTGGCGGACCGGGCCGGCGCTCGGACAGGACAACCAGCTCGTCTACCGGGAGTGGCTCGGGCTCAGCGCGGAGGAACTGACCGGCCTGGAGAACAACGATGTCGTCTGAGAACCCGGCCGCCCCGCAGCGGCCCCCGCTGCGCTCCTTGCTGTTCGTCCCCGGCACCCGGACCGACTGGCTGCCCAAGGCGCGAGCGGCCGGCGCGGACGCGGTGATCCTCGACCTGGAGGACGCGGTGCCGCAACAGGAGAAGGCCGCCGCCCGCGCCCGGGTCGCCGAAGCCCTCGCCGGGACGGCCGCGGGACCGGACGACGGCATGGCCCACTTCGTGCGGATCAACCCGCTCGACGGCTGGACGGGCGCCGAGGAACTCCGCGCGCTCGCCCGTCCAGGCCTGGCCGGCATCGTGCTCCCCAAGGTGCGCTGCGCCCAGGACGTGCGGTTGGCCGACCGGCTGCTCACCTGGTGCGAGCACGAACAAGGGCTGCCCCCGGGGAAGTTCGCACTTGTGCCCCTGCTGGAGACGGCCCGCGCTCTGCACGCCGCGTACGATATCGCCGCAGCCGCCCCCCGCGTCGCCTACACCGGTGCCGTCACCGCCCCGGGTGGTGACGTCGAGCGCGCCATCGGCTACCGCTGGAGCCCGGCCGGCACCGAGACGTCGGCCCTGCGCTCCCGCGTCCTGCTGGACGTCCGGGCGGTTGGAGCACCGCACCCGGTCACCGGATTGTGGGCCCGCATCACCGACCTGGCCGGGCTGCGCTCCTTCGCCGAACAGAACCGCTCCCTCGGCTACGCGGGGATGATGGCCATCCACCCGTCCCACGTACCCGTCATCAACGAGGTGTTCTCCCCCGGCGACGACGAACTCGCCCGCTGCGCTCGCCTGGTCGCCGCCGTGGAGAAGGCGCAGGCCGACGGCGCGGGCGCGGTGTCGTTCGAGGGCGAGATGGTGGACGAGGCCATGGCGGCGACGGCGCGACAGGTCCTGCGACAGCACGCCCGCCCGTAGGGACTCTCCGGCGCCGCTCGTCGACGGCGACGGTGTACGCCCGGGGTCAGCCGAGCGGAAGCGGGCCCGCGTCCCGCGTGAACGGCGCCACGGATGCCGGGGCGCTGACCCGCCTCCGGCTCGCTCAGGCTCCGGTGGCGATGTCCGGCTTCAGCGTGGCGTTGCGGTCGAGCAGGTGGAACGCGGGGGTCCGCGACGCTGTTCTGTGGTCCGTGACAGACACCGGGCTGCTCGATATAGGCGCGAAGGTGGCGTTGCGCTCCGGCACGCTGGTCGAGTTGCGATCCGAGGGGGCGACAGGGCTGTTGGCCAGAGCCGGAGAGGCCGCGGCACCCAGCATGCCGAGGGCGAGGGCGCAGGTGGCGACGAGCTTCTTGGAGCGGGACATAGGGGGTACCTCCAGGAGGGTAAACGTGATCACTCTGGCGAACGACGTTACAACGGGAAGAATCGGGAATTGAGCGGTCCTTCGGACCCATGGCTCGATCCGCCGGATGCACGTCTTGATAGTGATACCCGCCCGCTCGCTACCTTCAACGAGCCCTGTACAGCGCCGAGGACCGCCCCGACGGCTCCCCCTCTACGCCGTCGGCGGCGGTCCTCGTGTCCCCCGTAGGACGATCCCCGTTTCCCCCGTAGGACGGTCCTCCGTCTTTCCCCCGTAGGACGGCTGCCCGAATCCCCCTGGCGGGCGTTCCCCCGTAGCCGTCCCTCGCGTTCTCCGGGGACCCGGTCCCCCGAATCCCCTCCGGGCCCCCGGAGAACGGGCTTCAGTTGGCCGGCTGGCTGGTCTGGTTGCGATCGTCCGTGCCGACCTCGCCCGCCGCCTCCTTGGCGGCCTTGGGCTTGATGGTCTGGTTGCGGTCCTTGGTGGTGATCTCGCCGCTCTCCGGCGTGACCTTCTCTTCGTGGTCGCTCATGGTGGCTTTCCCCTCTATGGGCTTGGTGGGCAGGTGCCCGCCCAGCGAACTCCCCCGTGGACCGCCGGACGGGCGTGTCAAGGCCGTTCACCCTAATGGGGAGTGGCCTTTCCCCCGCCGATCCGCCTGCCCCCCGACGCGCCGGATCGACTAATAAGAGAATGCCGGGCGTTGATAAACGATCGATGAACGTCTCATTGGCGGACGTTCGCGCACGTCTTCAGGCGGCGGCGCTGGGGGTCAGCAGATCGTGTACGGCCTCGGCTTCCGAGGCGCCCAGGCTCTCGTACTGCTCCAGCGCCTCGCGCCAGCACGCCTGGGCGCGGCGCTGCTGACCGATGGAGTCCAGCGCCCGCCCGAGCAGGGTCAGGGCGTTGGCCCTGCGCCAGGCCCCCCCGACGCTCCGCAGGATGGCCAGGGCCTGTTCCGCCAGGCCGGCGGCCTGGGCGGGGCGGTGGGCGACGAGCTGAACCTCTCCGAGGCGGAAGTACGCCATGCCTTCCCACAGCCGCTGACGGCTGTGCTGGAAGATGTCGAGCGCCTGCTGGAAGTTCCGTTCGGCCTCCACCAGCCGCTTCGCGGTGGTCAGCGCGATACCCAGTGCGTACAGGGTCGTGGCGCGCCGCATGGAGACGCTCAGGTGGTCATGGATCGACAGGGCCTGCTCGGCGAGGGCGATGGCCGTGTCGGTCTTGCCCAACTCGGTGTGCACCCGAGAGAGGTTGCACAGCGCGCTGGCCTCGGCCGACTCGTTGCCGTACGACCGGAAGGCTTCCAGCGCCCGGTCCAGGAAGCCTTCGGCGTCCAGGTGCCTGTTCTGGTAGTTGGCCACCAGGCCACGGTCGTTGAGCGCGTAGGAGGAGGAGATGGGGTCGCCCGCCTCCACGCCGAGCGGTCCGGCTTTCCTCGCCTCCGCGTCGGCCCGGTCGAAATGACCGGTCGCGAGGTGTATGCCCGTCAGTACCGACCGGGCTCGGGCCTCCGCGTGCGCGTCCCCGGCGTCCTGCGCCGCCTGCTTCATCGCCGTGGCTCCCAGCTCGTACTGCCGTACGTAGCTGCCGGACTCGGCCAGCGCGCTGGTGGCCATCAGCAGGTCCACAGCCCGGCGCAGTGTGGGGCCGGAGGCGAGCTGGCCGGCGCAGGCGAGGAAGCAGCTGGATTCGGCGAAGAGCCAGTCGATGGCCGCGTCGCGGTTCGCGAAGTCCAGTCCTTCCCGCTCGGTGGACTCCAGGTGGTCCATCAGCCGTTCGGCGGGGCGCTCCAGCATGTAGCAGTTCTGCGCCGTCGCCAGGTAGAAGTCCAGCAGCCTCGTCAGGGCCGCGTCCCGCTCGCTGGGCGGCTGCTCGTCGCGTTCGGCGCAGGCGCGGGCGAAGAGACGGACGAGGTCGTGGAAGCGGTAGCGGCGCGGCGCGGCCGACTCCAGCAGGGAGGTGTCGACCAGGGACTCCAGGACGTCCTCGGCGTCCTCCGGAGTGCGGTCCAGCATGGCCGCCGCCGCGTGCAGGGAGATGTCGGGCCCCTCCGCGAGACCCAGCAGCCGGAAGGCACGGCCCTGTTCGGCGTCGAGCTGGCCGTAGCCCATCTCGAAGGTGGCCTTCACCGCCTGGTCCCCGGCCTGGAGCTCGTCCAGGCGGCGCCGCTCGTCGGCGAGCTTGCTCGCGAGCACCGCGACGGTCCAGGTGCGGCGGGAGGCCAGCCGGGCGGCGGCGATACGGATCGCCAGGGGCAGGAAGCCGCACGCCGCGACCACGTCCATCGCCGACTTGCGCTCGGCATCCACGCGCTCTTCCCCGACGATGCGGGTGAACAGGGCCATGGCCTCGTTGGGGCTCATCACATCGAGGTCCACGAGGTAGGCCCCCGCCAGGTCGACCATCCGCACGCGGCTGGTCACCAGCGCCGCACAGCCTGCCGTGCCCGGCAGCAGCGGCCGGACCTGCGCCGCGTCGCGGGCGTTGTCGAGCAGGGCCAGTATGCGGCGGCCCGCCAGCAACGACCGGAAGAGGGCCGAGCGCTCCTCCACCCCGTCCGGTATGGCGCAATCGGCCGTTCCCAGGGCGCGCAGGAAGGAGCCCAGGACCGTTCCGGGGTCGGCGGGGGTGGAGCCCGCGCCCTGGAGGTCTACGTAGAGCTGGCCGTCGGGGAAGCGGTCGGCGGCGGCGTGGGCGACGTGGATGGCCAGGGTCGTCTTGCCGACGCCGCCGATGCCCGCCACCGCTGAGACGGCCATGACGGTGCCCTCGGCCTGGGCGAGCTGGTCGCCGAGTTCGGCGACGAAGGGCTTGCGGCCGGTGAAGTCGGCGACGGTGGCCGGGAGCTGGGCGGGACGGGTGACAACGGGGGCCGAGTCGGCTGCCGGAGCTTCGGCCTGGTAGGCGAGTTCGTCGTCGGCCTCCAGGATGCGCCGTTGGAGGTCGGAGAGCTCGGGGCAGGGGTCGACGCCGAGTTCGTCGGCGAGCAGGCGGCGGGTGTCGGCGTAGACGGCGAGGGCCTCGGCCTGCCGGCCGCTGCGGTAGAGGGCGAGCATCAGCAGCTCGCGCAGGCGCTCGCGCAGCGGGTGTTCGGCGGTCAGCGCTGTCAGTTCGCTGACGGCCTCCGCGTGGTTGCCGACCTGGAGGTCGAGGTCGAGGCGCAGCTCCAGCAGGCTCAGGCGCCACTCGGCCAGGCGGGTGCGCTGGGTTTCGGCGTAGGGGCCGGGGATGTGGGCGAGGGGCTCGCCGTTCCACTGGTCCAGCGCGGCGCTGTACAGCTCGCGGGCTCTGGCGCGCTCGCCGCCCGAGGCGGCCTTTTCGGCCCGCATGGCCAGATCGTGCGCGGCGTTCAGGTCCAGGAGGACCTCGGGCCCGGTGTGGATGGCGTAGCCGCCGGATTCGCTCACGAGGAGTTCGGCGTCGGTGCCGAGTGCCTTGCGGATGCGGGAGGCGTAGGTGCGCAGCGCGGCCTTCGCCTGGTCGGGCGGCTCCTCGCCCCAGAGGGCGTCGATCAGTTCCTCGGCCGTCGCGGTGTGCCCGGCGCGCAGCAGCAGCGCCGCGAGCAGGGCCTTTTGCTGAGGCGAGCCCATGCCCAGCGCCTGGCACCCGCGCGCGGCGCGCACGGGACCGAGCACAGTGAAGTGAAGGTGCTGTTCCCCGCGCTCCGTTCCGTGCGGTGTGAGGTCCTCCGCGCCCATGGTGCCCCCTGCTATCTGCGCTCCATTGCCGCATGGGTCAGTCTGCCTTGTCCATGGCAATTACGTCAGCTCGGGTACCGGCCTCTCTGCCAACCCTTCGAATTCGCCACCCCCCGCCACGGGTCCGAAGGCCGTGGTAGTGCTGACCAAGGAGCTGACGGTTCGTCAGATCAGCGCTACCGTGGACCGCATGGAGACCTTCCCGAAGATCATCTCGGTGGACGACCACACGGTCGAACCCGCACACGTCTGGCGGGACCGGCTCCCGTCCAAGTACCGGGACACCGGGCCCCGCGTCGTCCGCGCGCCGCTGAAGGAGATGACCTTCGTCGGCGGGAAGTTCGCGCCGAAGATGGGTGCGCCCGGCGACGAGGGGCCGCTCGCCGACTGGTGGGTGTACGAGGACCTGCACCGCCCGCTGACCAGGCTCGATACGGCCGTCGGCTACGACAGGGACGAGGTGCGGCTGGAGGCCATCACCTACGAGCAGATGCGGCCCGGCTCCTTCGACGTGCCCGCCCGCCTGGCCGACATGGACGTCAACCACGTCCAGTCCGCGCTCTGTTTCCCCACTTTCCCGCGCTTTTGCGGCCAGACCTTCACCGAGGCCAAGGACCGCGAGCTGGGCCTGTTGGGGGTGCGCGCCTACAACGACTGGATGGTCGAGGAGTGGTGCGGGCCCCAGGCGCACGGCCGTCTCATCCCGCTGACGCTGGTGCCGCTGTGGGACGCGGAACTGGCCGCCGAGGAGGTACGGCGCAACGCCGCGCGCGGCGTACGCGCCGTCTGCTTCTCGGAGATACCCCCGCGGCTGGGCCTGCCGTCCATCCACGGCGACGAGTGGGACCCTTTCCTGCGCGCCTGCGACGAGACCGGCACCGTCATCGCCATGCACATCGGCTCGTCCAGCAAGATGCCCTCCACCTCGGCGGACGCGCCGCCCGCCGTCGGCTCCACGATCACCTTCGCCAACTGCTGCTTCTCGATGGTCGACTGGCTGATGAGCGGCAAGTTCGAGCGGTTCCCCCACCTCAAGATCATGTACGCCGAGGGCCAGATCGGCTGGATTCCATACATCCTTGAGCGCGCCGATGTGGTGTGGGAGGAGAACCGGGGCTGGGGAGGCGTGGCGGACAAGGTGCTGCGCCCGCCCTCGGAGCTGTTCGCGGAACACGTCTACGGCTGTTTCTTCGACGACGCCTTCGGCCTGAAGAACATCGACGCCATCGGCGTGCCCAACGTGCTGTACGAGACCGACTACCCGCACTCGGACTCCACCTGGCCCAAGTCCAAGGAAGTCGGCGAGGCCCAGATGGGACACCTCGCGGCCGACCTGGTGGAGCGGATCGTGCGCGGCAACGCCATCGACCTGCTGGGCCTCACCCCCGAGGGGCTGTGGGCCGGGGCCTGAGAAGGAAGCCTCACCAGGAGGCGGCGGGAGCACCGTCCGGCTGTGTCCGCCGGACCCGCTCCCGCCGCCTGCCTCGTCGTCCCGCCCGCTCCGGCGGAGGGGGCTCAGCCCAGTGGGCGCACCGGCAGGGTCTCGTGCCCGAAGGAGATGAGGGAGGCGACCTGCGCCACCTCGTCCTCGGGCACGGCCAGGGCCAGCCGGGGGAAGCGCTCGAAGAGCGCGGGCAGCGCCGTACGGGCCTCCATGCGGGCGAGCGGGGCACCCATGCAGAAGTGCACCCCGTGCCCGAAGGCCAGGTGCTCGGTGGCGGGACGCGTGATGTCGAAGACAGCGGCTGTCTCGCCGTACTTGTCCGGGTCCCGGTTGGCCGAGGCGATCGTGGAGAGGATCGCGTCGCCCTGCCGGATGGTGGTGCCGTCGGGCAGCTTGATCTCCTCGACGGCGTAGCGCAGCGGCAGGTTGGCGATGCTGGGGGCCCAGCGCAGGGTCTCCTCGATGACGTCGTCCCACGTCGCCTTGCCGTCCCGGACGAGCTGGAGCTGCTCGGGGTGGGTGAGCAGGGCGTGCACGGCGTTGCCGATGAGGTTGACCGTGGTCTCGTGCCCTGCGCCGATCATCAGCAGCAGGGTGTCGAGCAGTTCCTTCTCGTTGAGACGGGCGCCCTCGTCGTCCCGCGCCGAGACCAGGAGGCTGGTCAGGTCGTCGCCGGGCTCCTTGCGCTTGGTCTCGACCAGGGCGCTGAACGCGGTGTGGATGTCCATCCCGGTCTGCTGGGCCTGCTCGACGGTCAGCGTGGTGTCGAAGACCGCCACCATCAGCCGTTTCAGCTCCGGCCGCTGGTCCTCCGGGACGCCGAACAGCTCGCAGATGACGTTCATCGGCAGCGGGTGGGCGTAGAAGGCGCGCAGGTCCAGCGTCCCGCTGTCCGCCGCCTCCCGCGCCATCGCGTCGAGCAGCTCTTCCGTGATCCGCTCGACCTGGGGCAGCATCGCCGCCGTCCTGCGGGCCGTGAACGCGGGGGCCACCAGCTTCCGCAGCCGCTTGTGGTCCTCGCCGTAGGAGGTGAGCATGTTGGTGACGCTGACCCAGGTGGCGACCCACGTCTCGTGGAACTCGCCGCGCTGCCACGGAGGCCAGTGCTTTCTGGGGTCCTTGGAGACCCGCGGGTCCCTGAGCAACTGCTTGAGGACCTCGAACTCGCTGACGTACCAGGCGTGGATCCCGGCGGGCAGCTCTACCAGGGTCGCGGTCGCCCCTAGACCCCGTATGCGGTCGGCCTCCCCGTGGAGGTCGCGTCCGAGGGGGTCGATGAGGACGGGCTGCTCTTCCAAGGAGTCTCTCCTGCTTGATCGGGGCTGATGGGGGTGAATCTGCTGGGCAGTGCGACCAGTCCGCGCTGGAACGGGCCGTGCCGCCACTTCAGCTGGTCGTAGGGCACCGTCAGCTCGATGTCCGAGAGCCAGGCGGTGAGCCGTTCGATGGCGGTGGTGGCGATGAGCAGCGCGGGCTGCTGGACGGGGCAGGCGTGCGGGCCCGCCGCCCAGGCCAGGTGCGCGCCGCCGCCGGAGCCGGTGGCCCCGGCGCCCTCGCCCGGCGCGGTGCGCCCGCCCTGGGTGCTGGTGGCCGCGTAGGAGACCAGCACGAGCTGTCCGGCGCGCAGCCAGACGCCGTGGAAGTAGACGTCGCGCTTGGGGTAGTGCGCGGAGTAGTTGGCCATCGGCGGCTCGTTCTTGAGCACGTCGTGGAGGGCGTCGCGGGCGGTCAGCGCGCCGCCCGACAGGTTGCCGTAGTAGCGGTCGTCCACCAGCATCCGGCTGAGCGCGTTGCCGATCAGGTTGGACAGCGGCTGGTAGCCGGCGCCCAGCGTCACCACGATCTGCTGGACGACCTCCTCCTCGGTCAGCCCGGCGGGGTGGTCCATGAACCAGGAGGTCAGGTCCTCGCCGCGCGCGTGCTTCTTGGCGCCGGTCAGCTCCATGATGTAGCGGGTGTACGCGGTGTCGGCCGCCGCCGCCTCCTCCGGCGTCTCGGCGTCGAACATCCCGGCGATGCCGTCGATCAGCAGCTCGCCCATGGAGTCCGGCAGCCCGAAGACCCGGTTGAAGACCAGGAGCGGCAGCAACTTGGCGTACTGGCCCATCAGATCGGCCTCGCCCGCCAGGCCGAAGTTCGCAATCAGGTTGTCCGAGACCTCCTGGACGGTACGGCGCAACTCGTGAGGTTCCATCCGGGCGAAGCTGTCGGAGATCACCTTGCGGTAGCGGGTGTGCGCCTCGCCGTCGGTGAACAGCGCGTTGGGCCGGGCCCGCAGCATCGGCATCACCGCGGAGTCCTGCGGCAGCGCGTCCTGCCAGCCGGTGGGGTCCTTGGCCCAGGTGACGGGGTCGTGCAGCAGGTCCAGCGCCGCGCGGTAGTCGATCACCAGCATGGCGCCCAGGCCCGGCGAGAGCTCCACCGGCGCCACATCGCCGTACTCCCGCAGCCGTTCGTAGACCGCGTACGGGTCGGCGGCGAACTCCTCGCCGTAGAGCGGTACCACGTCGTGGCCGGGGCGCGCCAGCGGGGGCGGCATGGGGCCCGGTCCGGGGGCGGCGGGGAAGGTCACGCGGGCTCCTGGGGCTGGCTGGGCGACTGCTGGGACTGCTGGTCGAACACATCGAGCACATGGCCGACGAGCGCGATGAGCGCGTCGGCCGACTGGTCGCGGCTACGCGCGTCGCACACGACGAGCGGTGTGTCCGGGTGCAGGTCGAGGTGGTCGCGCAGGGTGTCGGGGTGGTGCGCCGGTGAGTCCGGGAAGGAGTTGACGGCCACCGCGTAGCGCAGCCCCGCCTCCTCGATCATGTCCATCACCTCGAAGGAGTCCGCGAGGCGGCGGGTGTCGGCCAGCACCAGGGCACCCAGCGCGCCGCGCGCGATGTCCTGCCACAGCGGGCGGAAGCGACGCTGGCCCGGGGTGCCGAACATGTAGAGCACCAGGTCACCGGGGAGCGTCAGCCGTCCGAAGTCGATGGCGACCGTGGTGGTGGTCTTGTCCCGGACCCCGGCCAGGTCGTCGACCATCGCGCCGGTACGGGTCATCACCTCCTCGGTGTGCAGCGGCTCGGTCTCCGACAGCGATCGGATGAACGTGGTCTTGCCCACCCCGAACGGCCCCGCGACCAGGAGCTTCACCAGTGTCTGGGGGTTGTCGCCCAGATATATGGAGCCGGCTCCTGCGTCCGGACTAGGAGGACTTGAGAGTGCGGAGTCCATCGAGAACTTTCTCCAGAATCTGCCGCTCCGGCAGTTCGGCGTCGGGAATCGGGGCGCGGGCCCGCAGTCGGCCCGCGTCCACCAGGTCGGCCACCAGGACCTTGACCACACTGACCGGGAGCCGCAGCCGCGCGGCGGTCTCGGCGAGCGTCAGCGAACCGGGGCGCAGCAGCTCCAGCATCCGCTTCTCCTCCGGGCGAAGCCCGGGCTGAGCGGGATCTGCCGCGCCGTACAGCACGGTGAGCCGGTCGAGGGTGTTACGGCTGGGCAGGGCACGCCCGGTCGTCGCCAGATAAGCGGGCACCAGGCGCCTGCTGTCGCGGGGCGGCGGGGTCATGTGGAGGCGTTGTCCCTCGGCGGGCTGCTCATGACCTTTGCCCCCAGCGAGGCGACCTGGACCTGCATGTGGTGGGTGACGACGCCCATGTTCACCTCGGGCGCGGCGAAGACGGCCAGCGTGGTGTTCTGCCCGGCCGGGATCGCCAGGACCCAGCCGTTGTCGGACTCGATCACGGTCTGCCGCAGCCGCACCTCGTAGGTGCCGGCGAACGCCGCCGTGGTGGTCCGGGCCGCGCCCTGGAGCGCGGAGAGCATCGCGGCGACGCCCTCGGCCGACTCCCGCTTCAGTTCGGGCGAGCGGCCCTCGATCAGGCCGTCTCCGGAGATGACGGCCGCGTGGATGACGTGTGGCAGATCCATGAGCGGGGCCAGCACCCAGGATGTGTCCTCCCGGACGGACCGGCGTGCGGGGATTGTCATGCGAGCGGATTCCCTTCAGCGGAATGGGGATCGGCGAGGTGGTGGTCGTCGGCCGCGCCACCGTGCGCGGGGTCCTCGGCTGAGCCGCCGTCGGCGGCGGCGCGGCCGGAGCTCGTACCGCGCTGGAAGGCGGCCCAGCGCTCGGCGCTCTGTTCCGGTGATGCCTCGGGGGCCGCCGCTTCCGGCTCCGTGGTGGCGGCCGGGGCGGCCTGCGCGCCGGGTGCGGGGGCGATGCCCGCCCCGGCCTCCGGGTCGGGCCTGCGCCTGCGGCGGCGCGGCAGTTCGCTTTCGGCGTCCTCGGTCATGGCACTCCCGGTGGCGGGCGCGGTGTCCCCGCTCGCGCCTCCGACCCAGTCCGTGGCCGGTTCGAGGGGCGCCGACGACGGGGCAGGCGCGTGCTGGGTGGAGGTGCGGCCCGGCAGCGGGGGAGTGGTGGGCGGGAGCGGCGCCATCGCTGACATGGGCTGCTCCACCTCGTCCAGCAGCGTGAGCAGCGGCTCGCCCGGGATGTGCACGATGGCGCGCACACCGCCGTAGGGGGAGGCTTCCACGTGGGTGGTGAAGCCGTATTGCCGCACGAGCTGCCCCACCGCCGCGAGACCCGTCCTGGGCGGGTCGCCCAGCTCGGTGAGCAGCACCGTGTCCGGCCCGGCCATCATGTGCCGGGCGTTGGCCAGCTCGTCGGTGTGCATGCCGACGCCCGCGTCGTCGATGATCACCGAGGCGCCGCGGTTGCCCTGCTGGAGGGTGACGGGCACCGGCAGGTCGGGGTGGGAGAAGTGCAGCGCGTTGCCGATCAGCTCGGTGAGCACCACCGCGACGGGCTCGACCGCGCGCGCCACCACACCCACCGGGTCGCGCAGCTGGTTGGCGATCTGGACCCGCTCGTAGCCGCTGAGCCGGGACATCGCGCCGACGACGATGTCGCTCAGGTGGGAGTTCTGGCGGGTGAGGCCCGGCCAGGCGCCGCAGACCACGGCGGTGGACTGGATACGGCGCAGCGCCTGCTCGTTGAGGAAGTCGGCGGCCAGCAGGTCCTCGGCGATCCCGGGGTCGTCGTAGCGCTCCTGCATCAGCTGGAGCCGGGTCTGGAGCTGGTAGAGCAGCGCCTGGATGGTGGTCGTGGCGCCGCGCATGGCCGCCTGGGCGGCGCCGTCGACGCGCAGCCGCTCCTTGGCGACCGCGTCGCCGACCTGGTCCAGCACCGCTGTGAGGGCGCGGTCCAGCTCGCTGCCCGCGACGGCGGGGTCCAGGGGGCCGCGTACGGGGACGTTCGGGTGGGCCAGGGCCGCCGTCAGGTCCGGAAGGCGGGCACCGGCCAGGTGCCGCACCTCCGCCTCGGTGCCCTGGACCCGCGCCGTGAGGGCCGCTTGGTGCCCCGCGGCGGTCTGGAGGTCTCGTTCGAGGGTCGAGGAGCGCTTGCGCAACCGTTTCGTCTCCCCGCGCGAACGCGCCAGCAGGAAGGCGAGCGCCACGGCCGCCGCCGTCCCCACGGACAGGATGACGGTCAGCGCCACCGGTATCTCGGTCATCGGCGTCCTTGAGCGATTGGGTTGTCGTGCGGGCCGAACCCGCCGGGCCACGGCCGGGTGGCGGCCTGCGGAGCCGGCGGACCGGTTCCTGGGCACAGCGGTTCGGACATGCTCTCTCAGTCCCTCCCGTCACGCAGCCATATGCGGAAGATGGCTTGTTGATTGTGTTCAGCAAATCATCCGCGCGCGCCCGCGCTGTGGCCGGTGTGTCCCCGGAGCTTCCCACCCCTTGCCTGATGGACCGTCAGATACGAGCATGGGCCCGTGCTGAACTTCCCCGCCGGGCGGCTCGCCTACGGCATCCAGCTGCCGGTCCAGTCACAGAGCACCCTCTACGCCGAGCCCTGGGAGGCCACGGCCGGACCCGCCGAGCTGCTGGCCGTGGCGCGCGCGGCGGACCGGGGCGGCTTCGGCTATGTCGCCTGCTGTGAACATGTCGCGATCCCCCGGCGGTTGGCCGGTGCGATGAGCACCGTGTGGTACGACCCGGTGGCCACCCTCGCCTTCCTGGCCGCCGCCACCGAACGGGTGGCCCTGCTCAGCCACGTCGCCGTCGTGGGCCTGCGCCACCCGCTGGCCGGGGCCAAGCAGTACGCCACCCTCGACCGGCTCTCCGGCGGGCGGCTGATCCTCGGCGTGGGCGCGGGACACGTACGCGAGGAATTCGACGTGCTGGGCGCGGATTTCGAGGGGCGCGGCCGGGTTCTCGACGAGACCATGGAGGCGCTCAAGGCGGCCTTGGGCGAGGAGGAGTTCCCCGAGTTCGCGGGCGAGCGCTTCGCCTTCTCCGGACTGGGCCAGCAGCCCCGGCCCGTGCAGACGCCCCGGCCCCCGCTGTGGGTCGGCGGCTCCTCGCCGGCGGCGGTGCGGCGGGCCGCGCTGCGCGGCGACGGCTGGCTCCCGCAGGGCGACCCGCGCGAGGCGCTGCCGGACCGGATCGAGCGGATACGGCGGCTGCGGGCCGAAGCGGGGCTCGGCGCGGCGCCGTTCACCTTCGGAGCCATTGTCGAACCGCTCTACGTCGGCACCCCGGAGTGGGAGGTGGGCCGCCGCACGCTCAGCGGTTCCGCCCCGGCGCTGGCCGAGTCGCTGCGGGCCTACCGCGCGATGGGCGTCAGCCAGATCCAGGTCCGCTTCCGCTCCCGCGCGGTGTCCGAACTGACCGACCAGATGGACGCCTTCGCCTCCGAGGTCGCACCTCTGCTGCGGGACTGACCCGTGCGCGGTCGCACAGCCGGCCGCCCGGAGCCGCAAGCCCCCACCGGACAACAGCCCCGGAGCCGACCGCTCGGCGCCGACCGCTCGGAGCCGCACAGTC
This sequence comes from Streptomyces sp. NBC_01775, assembly GCF_035917675.1. Lineage (NCBI taxonomy): Bacteria > Bacillati > Actinomycetota > Actinomycetes > Kitasatosporales > Streptomycetaceae > Streptomyces > Streptomyces sp. NBC_01775. The sequence goes on from NZ_CP109104.1 coordinate 5,336,985, forward strand.
AACCGATCAGAAGGGACGGCCGGTCATGGGGAAGCTGGATGGCAGGGTGGCGCTGGTGAGCGGTGCCGCGCGGGGCCAGGGTGAGCAGGAGGCCCGGCTGTTCGCCGCCGAGGGCGCCAAGGTCGTCCTGGGCGACGTCCTGGACGAGCGGGGCGAGCGGGTCGCCGCCGAACTGGGCGCCGAGTCCGCCGCCTACGTGCACCTGGACGTACGCAGCGAGGAGAGCTGGCAGGCGGCTGCCGAGGCGGCCGAGCGCCGGTTCGGACCCGTGGACGCGCTGGTCAACAACGCGGGCATCCTGCGCTTCCACGAGCTGGCCGCGACCCCCGTCGAGGAGTTCCGCGAGGTGATCGAGGTCAACCAGACCGGCTGCTTCCTCGGCATGAAGACCCTCGTGCCGTACATCGAGCGGGCCGGCGGCGGCACCATCGTCAACACCGCCTCGTACGCGGCCATGGCGGGCATGGCCTTCCTCACCGCCTACGCCGCGAGCAAGGCCGCCATCGTGGGCATGACCCGCGTCGCGTCCATGGAGCTGGCGGGCAAAGGTGTGCGGGTGAACGCCATGTGTCCCGGCGCGATCGACACCCCGATGACGAACCCGGCGAAGGCCGCCGAGAGCGGGCTGCGGGTGGAAGGAGGCGGTGCCGGGGAACTGGACGCCTTCTACGCCAAGCTCATCCCGCAGGGCCGGGTGGGGCGGCCGGAGGAAGTCGCCCGGCTGGCACTCTTTCTGAGCTGCGAGGACTCCTCGTACGTCACGGGGCAGCCGTTCGTCATCGACGGCGGGTGGCTGGCCGGGGTCTCCGTCCTTTGACCCCCGGGCCGCTGGTCCGGGGGCGGTCTCTGTTCCCGGAGCTGCCTCGGCTCCCGGCTCCGGCCCCCATCTGCCCGCACGGGCCCCCGGTGCGGCGTGTTTGCTCCTTTACTTGTGAACACGCGCGACGTGGCGCCCTGCGGCGTGCCCTCATTTTCGTCAGGAAGGTTTCGCAAGTCCTTCCGTCTCCCGCACGCGATTTTCACGGAATCTCCCCGCCCGGCTCCACGGTGCCGTCCGGGTGGTCCGCCGGTATTGACGGCCCTACCGGGCGGTGCGAGAGTCGGATCCGTCGAGATCTGACGGTGCGTCAGAAACGAAGAGGGAGTGAACCGCCGTGGAATTCGGGCTCTTTGTTCAGGGGTACGTGCCCGCAGCGCGGGCCCAGGCCGACCCCCAGGCCGAGCACAACGCACTGGTCGAGGAGACCGAATACGTCATCCAGGCGGACAAGTCGGGCTTCAAGTACGCGTGGGCCTCCGAGCACCACTTCCTGGAGGAGTACAGCCACCTGTCGGCCAGCGACGTCTTCCTCGGCTATCTCGCACACGCCACCGACCGCATCCACCTCGGTGCCGGCATCTTCAACCCGTTGCCGCAGGTCAACCACCCGGTGAAGGTCGCGGAGAAGGTCGCCATGCTCGACCACCTCAGCGGCGGGCGCTTCGAGTTCGGCACGGGCCGGGGCGCGGGCTCCCACGAGATCCTCGGGTTCCTGCCGGGCATCACCGACATGAACCACACCAAGGAGATCTGGGAAGAGACGATCGCCGAATTCCCCAAGATGTGGCTCCAGGACGAGTACGAGGGCTTCCAGGGCAAGCACTGGTCCCTGCCGCCGCGCAAGGTGCTGCCCAAGCCGTACGGGGGCTCGCACCCCGCCATGTGGTACGCGGCGGGCTCGCCCTCCTCGTACGCCATGGCCGCCAAGAAGGGGCTCGGCGTCCTCGGCTTCAGCGTCCAGAAGGTCTCCGACATGGAGTGGGTCCTGGAGTCCTACAAGGGCGCGGTCAAGGACGCGCAGCCCATCGCCGACTACGTCAACGACAACGTCATGGTCACCTCCACCGCGATCTGCGCGGAGACGACGGAGAAGGCGAAGCGGATCGCGGTGGAGGGCGGGCTCAACTACCTCCAGTCCCTCCTGTTCCGCTACCACGACACCTTCCCCCGGCCCGAGGGCATCCCCGAGTGGCCGGAGCTGATCCCCGAGTACACCGAGGAGATCGTCGACCTGCTCATCGCCGAGGAGCTGATGATCTGCGGCAACCCGGAGGAGGTGCTGCGCCAGTGCAAGCGGTGGGAGCAGGCCGGCGCGGACCAGCTCTCCTTCGGGCTGCCGATCGGCATCTCCTCCGAGGACACGCTCAACACGATCAAGCTCATCGGTGAGCACGTGATCCCGCAGATCGACACCGACCCGGTCCACCGCACGACGCGCTTCCGCCGCACGGCGCTGGGCTGACACGCCTGTGGCGGCCCCGCTCTTCTCCGGTGCCTCGGTGCTCCGCGCGGGGCTTTCGCCTTGACCCTGGTACGCCCGGCCGCCGGGCGACGCTTCGGCGCTCCGCGCCGGGGTCGGGGGCCGACGTTCTGTACGAGCGACCTAGGAGGTACCTCTCAGCATGCTTGATCACCTCATCAAGGGCGCGACCCTCGTCGACGGTACCGGGGCGCCCTCGCGTGTGGCCGATGTCGGGATCCGGGACGGGCGGATCGCCGTTGTCGGGGAGGCCGGGAGCGTGCGGGAGGAGGCCCGGAGCAGTCAGGACGCCGCCGGGCTGGTGCTCGCGCCCGGCTTCGTCGACCCGCACACGCACTACGACGCCCAGCTGTTCTGGGACCCGTACGCCACCCCCTCCATGAACCACGGCGTGACCACCGTCGCGGGCGGCAACTGCGGCTTCACGCTGGCGCCGCTCCACCCCGACCGGCCGCAGGACGCGGACTACACACGGCGGATGATGTCCAAGGTGGAGGGCATGTCCCTGGTCGCGCTGGAGGAGGGCGCGCCGTGGAACTGGCACTCCTTCGGCGAGTACCTGGACGCGCTGGAGGGCCGGACCGCCGTCAACGCGGGCTTCATGGTGGGCCACTGCGCGCTGCGCCGGCATGTGATGGGCCAGGACGCGGTGGGCGGGCAGCCCACCGAGGCGCAGCTGGAGGCGATGCTCCAGCTCTTCCACGAGGCGATGGAGGCGGGCGCGTGGGGGCTGTCGACCACGCAGTCCTCCACCCACTCCGACGGCGACGGCAAGCCCGTCGCCTCCCGGCACGCGCGCCCCGAGGAACTGCTCGCGCTCTCCCGCGCGGTCGCCGAGCACGAGGGCACCCAGATCGAGGCGATCGTCGCGGGGTGCCTGGATCAGTTCTCCGACGAGGAGATCGACCTGTTCGCGCGGATGTCGGCCGAGGCGGGGCGGCCCCTCAACTGGAACGTGCTGACCATCGACGCCGCCGTACCCGAACGGGTGCCGCGCCAGCTGGAGGCCAGCGAGCGCGCGCGGCGCGAGGGCGGGCGGGTCGTCGCGCTCACCATGCCCATCCTCACGCCCATGAACATGTCGCTGGGCACCTTCTGCGCGCTCAACCTCATCCCCGGCTGGGGCGACATCCTCTCGCTGCCCGTCCCCGAGCGCATCGCGAAGCTGCGCCAGGCGGACGTGCGTACCGAGATGCTGCGCAGGGCCGACAGCAAGGAGGCCGGTGTCTTCCGCCGGCTGGCCAACTTCGACCGCTACGTCATCGGGGACACCTACTCGGCCGCCAACGAGGGCCTGACCGGCCGGGTCGTCCGCGACATCGCCGCCGAGCGCGGCCAGGACCCCTTCCACTGCCTGGTCGAGATCTGCGCGGGCGACGAGCTGCGGACGGTGCTGTGGCCGATGCCCGCCGACAACGACCCCGCCTCCTGGGAGCTGCGCCGGCAGACCTGGGAGCACGAGGACGTCATGCTCGGCGGCTCCGACGCGGGCGCGCACCTGGACCGGATGTGCGGCGCTCCGTACACCACGCGCTTCCTCGGCGACTGTCTGCGCGGCCGGAAGCTGGTCTCCCTGGAGCGGGCCGTCAAGATGCTCACCGACGATCCCGCGCGGCTGTTCGGGCTGCGGGAGCGGGGCAGGGTGACCGAGGGCTGGCACGCCGACCTGGTGCTCTTCGACCCCGAGCGGATCGACGCGGGCCGGGCCACGCTGGTGCACGACCTGCCGGGCGACAGCCCCCGGCTGGACTCGGAGGCCGTGGGCGTCGTCGGCGTGTGGGTCAACGGCGTGGAGACCATACGCGACGACAAGGTCACCGGTGCCGTGCCCGGCACGGTCCTGCGCTCGGGCCGCGACACGGAGACGGTCAGCACCCGCTGACCCGCCGACCCGCCGATCCGCGCGGCACCGCGGCACGGAAGCACCACGGCGCATCGGCGGCCGGGTGAGGGCGCGTTCCCACTGCCCTTCCCGGCCGTCGCCCGCGCAGGCCCCGGTTCAGGACGTCACCATCTCAGGGGGTGACCACCTCAAGACGTGGTGGTGGTACACGTGGTGTTGAGCGTGTATCCCGGTTTCATCTTCTTGCGCTCTTGCGCCTTGAGCTTGCCGTCGACGTAGATCTGGCAGCCGATTTCCTTGCTCGGCTTCTCCGACGCCACCTGCATGCTCAGCGACCGGCCCGGCCGCGACGTGAGCTTCTTCGAGAACGGCGTCTTGATGTGGTCCAGATCCAGGTCCGGATCGTCGGCGCTCTTCTTGTCCTTGGAGTCGAACAGGATCCCGGGGATGTACACGCTCGCGGGCGAGTCCCCTGTCACCTTGATCTCGACGGTGACGTCGCTCTTGACCGGGCTCGCCGGACCGTCGGACTTCGCGACTCCCTGAACCCGGTCGTCATCGCCCCCGTCGTCGGAGCAGCCGGTCGTCAGTAATGCCGTCACGGCCGCCAGGCAGGCAGCCGTCTTCCATGTGCGCATCGTTCCCCGATCCCCGTGATCGCTCTTCGGATGTCGGTCACGATCCGCGGTGCGGGCAGCCGACCGTGCGATGGTCACACGCGGGTGGCCGGGGAGCCACCGGTTCCGGAACTGATCCGCAGGACATCTGAGCTGGTCACGAGATCAGTTGCGGTGGCTGCGCGGCTGCGGCGGCTGCGGCCGGGGAGCCGGCCACGCCGCCGCGGCCCGCGTCAGCGCCGTCGCAAGGAGGCGTCCGCCAGCGCCGGCGCCGTGTAGTAGAAGTCGTCCGGGTTCACATCGGTGCCCGGCGGGACGATCTCGTCGATGCGGTCCAGCACATCGGCGCTCAGCGTCACCTCCGTACCCGTCAGCAGCGAGTCCAGGTGCTCCATGGTGCGCGGCCCCAGCAGCACCGAGGTGACGGCCGGGTGGCTGCGGACGAACGCCACCGCCATGTGCCGCAGCTCCAGACCCGCCTCCTCGGCCAGCTGCGCCAGTGCGCGCACCGCCTCCAGCTTGCGGGCGTTGTGCGGCAGGGACACATCGAACTTGTGGCGCTCTATGGCGGTGCGGCCCGCGCTCAGGTCGATGTCCTCGGCCGAGCGGATGCGCCCGGAGAGCCAGCCCGCCGACAGCGGCCCCCACACCAGCACCCCGAGCCCGTAGCGCTGCGCGGTCGGCAGGAGCGCGCCCTCCACGCCCCTGGCCAGCATCGAATACGGCGGCTGCTCGGTGCGCGGGCGCACATGCCCGCGCCGCTCGGCCGTCCACTGGGCCTCCACCTGGAGCTCCGCCGGGAAGGTGGAGGTGCCCACCGCCCGGACCTTGCCGGCCCGTACGAAGTCCGACAGCGCGGCGAGCGACTCGTCGATGTCGGTGTGCGGGTCGGGCCGGTGGAGCTGGTAGAGGTCCACATGGTCGGTGCCCAGCCTGCGCAGGCTGTCGTCCAGGGCGCGGGTCAGCCAGCGGCGGCTGTTGCCACGCTGGTTGGGGTCCTCGCCCATCGGCAGGCTCGCCTTGGTGGCCAGCACGACCTCGTCCCTGCGGCCCTTGAGGGCGCGGCCGACGACCTCCTCGTTGATCCCGTTGCCGTAGACGTCGGCCGTGTCCACCAGGTTGATACCCGCGTCCAGCGCGCGGTGGATGATCCGTACGCAGTCGTCGTGGTCGGTGTTGGTGGTGCCGAGCATCATCGCGCCCAGCGCGTGGTCGCTCACCGAGATGCCGGTGCCGCCGAGAATCCTGCGTCGCACAGCTGTGCCCCTGTCTGATTTCCGCGCCGGAGCCCGTCGCTCCGACATGACCACCCTCGGCCCGCCCGCCCCCTCCAGCCAGATCCGGCGCAACCTGGGTTCGCCAGTACCACCCTTCGGCCGATACTGGGTTCATGAAGCCGGACAGCATGGGTATGGACGCGTTCCTCAAATCCCGCAGGGCCGCGATCGACCCGGCGGACGCCGGGCTCCCGCCGGTCCACAACCGGCGCCGGGTGCCGGGCCTGCGCCGGGAGGAGGTCGCCCAGCTCGCGGGCATCAGCGTCGACTACTACACCCGCATCGAACAGGGCAGGGCGCACAGCATCTCCGACCCCGTGCTCGACGCGCTGGCCCGTGCCCTGCGGCTGAGCACCGACGAGCACGCCTACCTGCGCGACCTCGCCGACCCCCGGTTCGGCCACGCCGACGCCGAGCCCGTCGTACGGCCCGAGATCCAGCGGCTGCTGGACGCCATGGACCCCTCCGTGCCCGCCCACGTCGTCGGGCCGGGGCTGGACTATCTGGCCTGGAACGCGCTGGGCGGCCGGGTCGCCTTCGACCTGGAGGCCCTGCCCCCGGACCGGCGCAACGCCCCGCTCCTGGTCTTCCTCCACCCCGACAGCCGCGACCTGCACCCGGACTGGGACGGGGTGGCCGCCGAAACAGTCGCGGCCCTGCGCGCCGACACCGGCCGCTACCCCTGCCACCCCCGCGTCAAGGGCGTCCTGAGCGAACTCCTCGACCGCAGTGCGGAGTTCCGCTCCCTGTGGGAGGACCAGCGGGTCCGCGCGAGGCTCTCGGGCAGCAAGCGGATCCGCCACCCCGAGGTGGGCGAGCTGGAGGTGACGTACGAGACCCTCCAGCTCACCGTCGACGTGGACCAGGTGCTGTGCACCTACACCGTCGAGCCCGGCTCACCCTCGGAGACGGCCCTGCGCCGCCTCGCGGACCGGCCGCGCGAGTGGTCCGCGGCATAGCGGTCCGCGGGGGAGTGTCCCCGGCGCGTTCACCCGCCCAGCCAGACCGGGTTGGTCAGCGCCGCCATCGCCCCCGGCAGCCCGGACCCCGCCTTCGCGGGGTGCCGGACCTCGGCCCGTACGTAGGTGGCGAGCGAGGGTGTCGTCCGCCAGGTCAGGGTGGGGCCGGGGCCGGTGCGCATCGTGCCCTCGTCCGTGACCAGGTGCAGCGTGCCGCCCTCGGGCGCGCCGCGCACCGTGAGGGAGACCGTGACCTCGGCGTCCGGGGCGGCGCGCAGGGCGCCGCCGAGCGTGGCGTGCGCGCCCCGGGAGGTGCGCGCCGTCAGTTCGGCCGGCACCTTGGACGACTCGGCCACGTACGAGCGCCCGGCGCGGATCGCCGCCAGCAGGGGACGCCGCGCCAGTTCGTCGGCGTACACCACGGTCTGCGGCAGCCCGACGTCCTGCCCCTCCTTGTGCGCGTCGCTGTTGCCCATGGCGGGCAGCCACTCCTCGCGGCTGACGAGCATGTCGTCCCAGGCGGCCAGCGCGAGTTCGTCGTCGGCCGTCCACGGGCCGTTCCACACCTCGACCGCGTCCGCGTGCTCGTAGCCGAACTTCCACCGGCAGCCCACGAACGGGCAGTTCGGATGCGCGGGCACCACCAGGCCGTCCGCCCGGTGGATGGCGCGGGCGAAGCGCGGATAGGCGTCGTCCCTGGCCCGGTAGCGCCAGTCGAGGAAGGTGCCGGGGTCGGTGCCCAGCGCCAGGTAGTGGCCGTTGCGGGTGGTGATCTCCTCGCCGCACAGCACCAGCAGATCCTCCCCCCACAGCCCCTGCCACGCGGCGTGCGCTGAGGTGGTGTTGTGCTCGGTGGTGGTGAGGAAGTCCAGTCCGGCGGCGCGGGCCGCCGCCGCCACCTCGGCGGGGGTGCGGGCGCCGTCGGAGTGCACCGTGTGCAGATGGCAGTCACCTCGGTACCAGGCCCGGCCCCGCCCCTTGGCCCGCTCGGGCGGGTAGGCGGGCGCGGGCGTGCGGCCCGGCTCGCCGCGTCGCAGGGTGACCGTCACCTCGTAGTCCAGGCCCTGCGGCGCCACCGTGTAGGGGCCGAGCACCACCTGCCAGGTGCCCGCGCGGACGGGCCCCGCCAGATAGCCCGGCGTCGCCTGTTCGGCGCTGATGGTGAACGTGTCACGGAACCCGCCGGACCAGCCCCGGAAGCCGCGTCCGCCCAGCGAGGTGCCGCGCTCGTCGAAGACGCCGATGTCCAGCGCGTTGCCGGGTGTGCCCGCCGGGACGTCCGGCTTGTCGTAGCGGTAGGAGACGGAGAGCTCGCGGATCCCCTCGGGGACCTCGACGGGCAGATACACGAAATCGGGCGCACCGGTGGGCAGGTGCCCGCGCACCGTATGGCGCACGGTCTCCCCGGCGCCGTCGCCCCGCCCGTCGTCCCCGGCCCCGTTCGGCCCGGTGCGGTCCTCCCCGCTGCCGTCGGCGCGGGCGAAGCCCACCGGGCCGAGCGCCATCGCCGTGGCCGCCCCCGCCGCCAGCGACAGCCTGAGCGCGGCACGCCTGCCGGGCGGTGCTTCACGCTCGCCGGGCGGTGCTTCACGCTCGCCGGTCCGCGCTTCGCGCTCGCCGGGCGGGGCCATCTCGCCAGCCCCCACAGCCTCCGCCGTCCCTGTCACCCCAGTCACCTCGACGACCCCGGCAGCCCCCGTGGCCCCTGCGGCACCCCGCGCGTGCGGTCTTTCTCCGGACGTGTCCATGCCGCAGGTTCTACGCGCCCCGGACGCGCGGGGAAAGTACCGCGGAAGGCATGGAGTTCACCATTGGGTGAGGGCACAGTGACGGAATGCGGATCTCGACGACCATCCTCCTCACCGACGAGACGATCCGGCCCGCCCGGCTGGCCCGCGAGCTGGAGGCGCGCGGCTTCGGCGGCCTGTACCTGCCCGAGCACACCCACATCCCCGTCAGCAGGCAGACCCCGGCGCCGATGGGCGGCCCGCTGCCCCGCCCCTACGGGCGCACCCTCGACCCGTTCGTGGGACTCGCCGCCGCCGCGACCGTCACCGAGGGGCTGGCCCTGGGCACCAGCGTCGCGCTCGTCGCCCAGCACGACCCCATCGCGTTGGCCAAGCAGGCGGCGACCCTCGACTGGATGTCCGAGGGCCGCTTCACCCTGGGCGTGGGCTTCGGCTGGAACGTCGAGGAGGCCAACGACCACGGTGTGGAGTGGCGCACCCGCCGCAGCCTGGTGCGGGACCGGATCGCGCTGATGCGCGCCCTGTGGGCGGCGGAGCCGACCGCGTACGAGGGCGAGTTCGCCTCCGTCAGCGCCTCCCACGCACACCCCAAGCCGGTACGCCCGGGCGGCCCCCGCCTCCTGCTCGGCGGCGCTGCGGGCCCCACGCTCTTCGCCCACATCGCGGAGTACGCCGACGGCTGGCTGCCCGTCGGCGGCAGCGGCCTGTCCGAAACCCTCCCCGACCTGCGCCGCGCCTGGGAGGCGGCGGGCCGGAAGGGCACCCCCGGCCTCGTCCCCGGCTTCGTCGTCCCGGCCCCCGGCAAGCTCAAGCGCTACCGCGACCTGGGCGCCGAAGAGGTCCTCCTCCAACTCCCCTCCGGCCCCGAGGACGAGGTCCTGCGCACCCTGGACGACTACGCGCGGTACCTCTGACCCCACGGCCCGCCCCGGCGGAGGCGGCCCGGCACCGGCGGGCGACAGGGCTCATACGCTCCTCCTGTCGGGCCCCGTCGTCACGTCCCAGCTCAACGGCCCCGCCTCGGTGCGCACCTGAGAGGTGATCCGACCCGTCACGTGGTGTCTTCGCGGGCGGCGATGTGCACAGCGCCCGACGGGCAGGTGTCCGCTGCCTCCTCGACGGCCTCGCGCCGGGCCTCGCCGGGGTGCTCCCGCAGCACCACGACGAGACCTTCCTCCTCGTCCTGGTCGAATACATCGGGAGCGGCGAGTACGCACTGACCCGCTCCGACACAGACCTCTCGGTCTCCGGTCACGTGCATCGTGGGCTCCGTTCTCACCAGGTGACAATCAGTTCGTCCACACCCTGAATGGTGTCGGCGCGGCGGGACCGCAGTTCCCTCGCCGGGGTATCGAGCCGCAGGGTGGGGAAGCGTTCGAAGAGGAGCGGCAGCGCGATCTGGAGCTCCAGCCGCGCGAGGTTCTGCCCGAGGCACTGGTGCACGCCGTAGCCGAACGCGTTGTGCTTGCGCGAGCCCCGCTGAATGTCGAACTCTTCCGGCTCGGGGAACATCGCGGGATCGAAGTTCGCCGGCCCGTTCGGGATCAGCACCCCTTCGCCCGCGCGGATGTGCTGGCCGGCGATGTCGATGTCCGCCGTGGCCACCCGAACCCCCGCGGAGTCCGCGATGGAGGTGTAGCGCAGCAGTTCCTCGACGACGCCGGGCACGACCTCGGGGTCGGCGCGGAACGCGGCGAGCTGCTCGGGGTGTTCCAGCAGCATCAGGGTGCCCAGGGTGATCACGTTCGCGGTGGTCTCATGGCCCGCGACCAGAAGCAACAACGCGATACCCGTGAGGTGGTCCCGGGGCAGCTCGCCGCGGGCGAGTTCACCGTTGGCCAGCCTGCTGACCAGGCCGGGCCGCGGGTTCTCGATCGCGGCGTCGACCAGCGAGTCCAGGTACGCCACCAGCTCTGTGCGGGCGGCGACGACTTCCTCCGTGTTGGCGCTGCGCACCAGCCGTTTGCTCGCGTCCTCGAAGAACTCGTGATCGGAGTACGGCACGCCGAGCACTTCGCAGATCACCAGGGACGGGATCGGCAACGCGTAGTTGACGACCAGATCCGCGGACGGGCCGGCCGCGCGCAGCTGCTCGGCGGCCCGTTCCGTGATCTCTTCGATCCTCGGACGCAATTCATTCATCCGCTTGACGGTGAACTCGGGAATGGTCATGCGCCGGTAGTAGCCGTGTTCCGGCGGGTCCATACCGACGAACGCGGGCGGCTGGCTGCGAACGGCCGCTCCGCGTGCCGAGACCAGCGGAAAGTTCGGGTCGGTCCGGTTGGACGAGAGCCGTGGATCGCTGAGCAGCGCGCGGGCCTCCGCGTACCGCGTGACCACCCAGCCGAGCTTGCCGTCGTGGAGCTCGACGCGGTGCAGCGGCCCCTGCGCGGTCAGTTCGGTGTAGCCGTGCGGCGGGCGGTACGGGCAGGTACGGACCTGCGGGTAGGTGATCGTCTCTTCCATGTGACACCTCAAACGCCGTGGCCAAATTTAGAGAACGTGTCGTTCTCTAAAAGGGTAGGCTTCTGGAACCGGCGAGCGCAATGTGAGCGCGACGTGAGCACCCCGTAATACCGTGAGCAGCATGATGAGCAGCGCGACCGATCACCGCCGGGGGCCGCGCAGGCGTGGCGCCGAGTTGGAGGACGCGATCCTTCGCGCGGCGCGTGAGGGCCTCATCGAACGTGGCTACGCGGCGCTGACCATGGACTGGATCGCCGGCCGGGCGCGCACCAGCAAGGCCGCGCTGTACCGCAGGTGGAGCAACCGTGCCGAGCTCGTGGTGTACGCGCAAGGGCAGCTGATCCGCTCCCTGGTGTCCACGCCGGACACCGGGTCCTTCGCCTCGGACACGCACGCGCTGCTGCGTTCGCTCGCCGACCTGATGGATTCCGAGTACGGCGAGCTGCTTCGCGGAGTGCTCGCGGAGGTGGCAAAGAACCCGGAACTTGCCGCCGAGACACGAAGGCAGCTTCTTGAGACGGGGCCGTACCTGGTCGACGAGATCTACCGGCGTGGGATCGAGCGTGGTGAGGTCCGCCCCGAACTGCGGGGCACGCGTGCCATGACCGCCGCACACGACCTGCTGCGCAGCGAGTTCGTGCTCCGCGGGACGCCGATCACGGACGCCGTGATCGAGGACATCATCGACACCGTCTACCTGCCACTGGTGCGGGCCCGGTAACGCGGGGCATGCGCACGCGGACTGCTCCGCCACCAGAGTCCGAGGGCCGCAAGCGGATCCACGCGATCCGGCTCAACCGGCCGGGCTGAGGTCCGAGGCTGAAGCCGCCGGGATCACACCGCCCGGGCCTGCGGATATGCCGGGATGCGGGGATACGCTCGTTGGATGACCTCACACGGACAGGCGCCGACGGCGAACGCGATGCGCCGGGCGCTCAAGCGCGCCCGCGACGGCGTCGCCCTCGACAGCACGGAAGCCGCCGTCCTCCTCCAGGCGAGGGGCGACAGTCTCGCCGACCTCACCGCCTCCGCGGCCCGCGTCCGGGACGCGGGCCTGGAAGCCGAGGGCAGGGCGGGCGTCATCACCTACTCCCGCAAGGTCTTCATCCCTCTCACGCGCCTGTGCCGCGACAGGTGCCACTACTGCACCTTCGTCACCGTGCCCGGCAAGCTCCGCTCCGAGGGGCACGGGATGTTCCTCTCGCCCGACGAGGTGCTGGACATCGCCCGGCGCGGCGCCGAGATGGGCTGCAAGGAAGCCCTCTTCACGCTCGGAGACCGGCCCGAGGACCGCTGGCCGGAGGCCCGGGAGTGGCTGGAGTCGCACGGCTACGACGACACCCTCGCCTACGTACGCGCCATGGCGATCCGCGTCCTGGAGGAGACCGGCCTCCTTCCGCACCTCAATCCCGGCGTGCTGACCTGGACGGACTTCCAGCGGCTCAAGCCCGTCTCGCCGTCCATGGGCATGATGCTGGAGACGACGGCGACCCGCCTGTGGTCGGAGAAGGGCGGCCCCCACCACGGCTCGCCCGACAAGGACCCGGCCGTGCGGCTGCGCGTCCTGGAGGACGCGGGCCGCTCGAACGTGCCGTTCACCAGCGGCATCCTCATCGGCATCGGGGAGACGTACGAGGAGCGCGCCGACTCCCTGTTCGCGCTGCGCCGCGTGCAGCGCGCCTACCACGGCATCCAGGAAGTCATCGTGCAGAACTTCCGGGCCAAACCGGACACGGCCATGCGCGGCATGCCCGACGCCGAACTGGAGGAGCTGGCCGCCTGTATCGCCGTCGCCCGGCTGATCCTCGGCCCTTCGGCACGCGTGCAGGCGCCGCCGAACCTGGTGGACGGGGAGTACGCGCGGATGATCGAGGCGGGCATCGACGACTGGGGCGGCGTCTCCCCGCTCACCCCCGATCACGTCAACCCCGAGCGCCCCTGGCCGCAGATCGACCAGCTGGCGGACAAGACCCGCGAGGCCGGCTTCGAGCTGCGCGAACGGCTCACCGTCTATCCCGAGTTCATCCGGCGCGGCGAGCCCTGGCTGGACCCGCGCGTCCTGCCGCACGTACGCGCGCTGGCCGACCCGGACACCGGCATGGCCCGCGCGGACGCCGTCGTCGAGGGCCGCCCCTGGCAGGAGCCCGACGAGGGCTTCACCCCCAGCGGACGCACCGATCTGCACCGCACCATCGACACCGAGGGCCGCACCGCCGACCGCCGCGAGGACTTCGACGAGGTGTACGGAGACTGGGCGGAGCTGCGCGAGCGGGCGGCGCCCGGCATGACACCCGAACGTGTCGACTCCGACGTCCACGAGGCACTCACCCAGGCCGCCGCCGACCCCACGAAGCTCACCGACGACCAGGCGCTCGCCCTGCTGCACGCGGACGGACCGGCCCTGGACGCGCTGTGCCGCACGGCCGACGACGTGCGGCGGGACGCGGTCGGCGACGACGTGACGTACATCGTCACCCGCAACATCAACTTCACCAACGTCTGCTACACCGGCTGCCGTTTCTGCGCCTTCGCGCAGCGCCGCACCGACGCCGACGCCTTCACCCTCTCCCTGGAGCAGGTCGCCGACCGCGCCCAGCAGGCGTGGGACGTGGGCGCTGTGGAGGTGTGCATGCAGGGCGGCATCCATCCCGACCTGCCCGGCACCGCCTACTTCGACATCGCGCGCGCCGTCAAGGAGCGGGTCCCGGGCATCCATGTGCACGCCTTCTCCCCGATGGAGGTCGTCAACGGGGCCACCCGCACCGGCATGTCCATCCGCGAGTGGCTGACCGCCGCCAAGGAAGCGGGGCTCGACTCCATCCCGGGCACCGCCGCCGAGATCCTGGACGACGAGGTCCGCTGGATCCTCACCAAGGGCAAGCTCCCGGCCGCCACCTGGGTCGAGGTGATCAAGACGGCGCACGAGGTGGGCCTGGGCTCGACGTCCACGATGATGTACGGCCACGTCGACCAGCCCCGGCACTGGCTGGGCCACCTGCGGCTGCTGGCCGAGATCCAGCGCTCCGCGCTGTCGAAGAACCTGAGCGGCTTCACGGAGTTCGTGACGCTCCCCTTCATCCACACCAACGCCCCCGTCTACCTCGCGGGCATCGCCCGCCCCGGCCCCACCACCCGCGACAACCGCGCGGTCACGGCCATGGCCCGCCTCCTCCTCCACCCCTGGGTGCCCAACATCCAGACGAGCTGGGTCAAACTGGGCACCGAGGGTGCCGCCGAGATGCTCCGCTCCGGCGCCAACGACCTGGGCGGCACCCTGATGGAGGAGACCATCTCCCGCATGGCGGGCTCCTCCTACGGTTCCTACCGCTCCATCAAGGACCTCCAGGCCATCGCCGAGGCCGCGGGCCGTCCCTCCCGCGCCCGTACGACCTCCTACGGCGAGGTCCCGGAAGAGCGCCTCCGGGCCGCCCACGACTCCGACGGCCACCTCCCGGAGCTGCTGCCGCTGGTGTGAGGGGGCCGGATCCTGTGTGCGGGGTCCGCGCACGCCGGAGCCGGGGCTGAAAAGACCCCACCTCTCCGGCGTGCGCGGGGCACACTGCTGCCTGGAGCACTCTGCTGCCTCTGGACCGCACTGGCAGCGGGCGGCCGGTGGGGCGGGAACGACGGGCACGAGGGGGAAGCCATGGCGGGGCGTGTGACCGGGCCGGTGTCGATGCAGGAGCTGATGCGGCGCCGTCGCGACAGCGGACTGGTGGGGCGCGGCGCCGAACAGAGCGTGTTCCGGGACAACCTCGCCACCGCACCCGATGACCCGGCCCACCGCTTCCTCTTCCACGTGCACGGGGTCTCCGGCGTCGGGAAGACCACTCTCGTCCGGCAGTTCGAGGGCACGGCGCGCGAGCACGAGGCGCTGACCGCGTACGTGGACGAGGCCGTACACGGCGCCGTGGACGCCATGGAGTCCATCAGCGCCCAGCTCGCCCAGCAGGACGCGCCGCTCAAGAGCTTCGACCGGCTGCTGACCCGCTACCGCGAACGCCGCCACGAGGCGGACGCGGCCTCGGCCGCCGCGATGTTCCCCGAACCGCACCCCGGCAGCCCGGCCCCCGGCAGTCCACCCGCGCCCGGCAGCCCACCCGCGCCCGGCAGCACGGCCTCCCGCGCCAGCACGGTCGCGGCGACGGCGGCCACCGCCGGGCTGGAACTGATCCCCGGCATCGGGTCGTTCGCCGCCCGCGCCGTCGACCCCGCGCAGCTCGCCCAGGGGATGGACCGCTGGCGCGCGGCCCTCAGCACCCGGCTGCGCGACCACGACGACGTGAGCCTCGTCCTCACACCGCTCCAGGAACTCACCCCGGTCTTCCTGGCGGACCTGCGTTCGGTGGCGGCCCAGCACCCGTGGCTCGCCCTCTTCTTCGACACGTACGAGCGCACCGGACCCGTGCTCGACACCTGGCTGCACGAGGTGGCCAGCACCGACCGGTACGGCGCGATGCCCGCGAACGCGCTGCTGACCTTCGCCGGACAGCATCCGCCCGACCGCGCCCGCTGGTCCGACGCCGCCGGCTTCCTGGCCGAACTGCCGCTGGAGATCTTCACGGAGGAGGAGGCCAGGAGCCTGCTGGCGGCGAAGGGCGTCACGGACGAGCAGGTCGTCGATGTCGTCCTGCACCTGTCGGGCCGCCTCCCGGTCCTCCTCACGATGCTGGCCGAGACCCGCCCCGCCGGCTCCGGGGACATCGGCGATCCCAGCGGCACCGCCGTCGAACGCTTCCTGAAGTGGATCGAGGACCCGGCGCACAGGGAGGTCGCCCAGGCCGCCGCCTTCCCCCTCGACCTGGACGAGGACGTCTTCCGCGCCGCCTCCGGCCTGCCGGAGCAGGAGTGCGCCGCCCTCTACGGCTGGCTGCGCTCCCTCCCCTTCGTCCGCGACCGCGCGGGCCGCGCGCAGTACCACGACGTGGTCCGCGGCACCGTCCTGCGCTTCCAGCGCAACCAGTCCCCGCGGCGCTGGCGTGCCCGGCACCAGGACCTGTCGGCCCACTTCGCCGCCCGCCGCGCGGAGGCGGCCACCGTGGTGAAGGGCGACCGGAACTGGTCGGAGGAGCGCTGGCGGCTGAAGTGCTGGTACGACGCCGACTGGCGCGAGCAGCGCAGGCTGGAGACCTACCACCTGCTGTGCGCCGATCCGCGCGGACCGCTGCACCAGGCGCTGCAAGAGACCCTGCACGCCGCCGACTCCGGTGCCTCCTCGGCCCGCGCCTGGGTCGCGACACTGGCCCGCGCCGGCACCGACTCCGGTGACGGGACCCTGAGCACCTGGGCAGCCCGGCTGGACGCGGTGCTCACGGACGGCCCCGGACCGGAGGGCGCGGCACACCCGGACGGCCCCGCCCCGGACGAAGCCATGCCGGACGAGGCCGCGCCCGGCGACGGTTCCGGCGAGCGGACGTGGGAGCTGCGCCTGTGCGACGTATTGCTCACCGCGCTGGAGCCCGACCCGCGCCGCGCGGCCGTCGTGCTGGCCGAACGCGGCTGGGCACGCCTGCTGACGGGGCGGGAACTGGACGCCGCGCGCCCCGACTTCGACCGCGCCCTGGCCCTCGACCCGGACAACGCCGCCGCCTACGAGGGGCGGGGCCGACTGCTGCGGAGGCGGGGGCGGTACACCGAGGCACTCGCCGACTTCGACCGCGCCCTCGCGCTGTGGCCCGACACACCCTCGGCACTCGACCAGCGCGGACTGACCTACCGCATGGTGGACCGCCACGAGGAGGCGCTCGCCGACGCCGAGCTCTCCCTCGAACTGGCACCCGGCGACCCCTGGACGCTGCGTTTCCGGGGCTCCTGCCTGGCCGAACTCGGACGCCTCGACGAGAGCGTCGACGTACTGAACGAGAGCCTGCTCCGGGACCCGGACAACTCGTGGGGCCTGGCCCTGCGCGGCGAGGTGCTGCGCCGCAGCGGCAGACACGAGGAAGCGCTCGCCGACCTGGACCGCTCGCTGGAGCTGGACCCCGACAGCGTGTGGCAGCTGGCCGAGCGCGGCGTGTGCCTGCGCGCGCTCGGGCGGCCCGAGGAGTCCCTGGCGGACCTGGACCGGGCGCTGGAGCTGGCCCCGGAGGACAACTGGTACCGATACCAGCGGGCCACGACGCTGCGGGAGCTGTGCCGCAACAGCGAGGCGCTGGCCGGTCTGACGGCGACCCTGGAGAACGTCCCCGACCACCCCGGGGCCCGCACCGCGCGCGCCGAGCTGCTCCGCCTGACCGGCCGGTGGAGCGAGGCGCTCGACGACTTCGACCGGGCGCTGTCCCTCGCCCCCGGCGATTCCTGGGACCTGGGCTGCCGCGCCCAGTGCCTCCTCGCGCTCGGCCGGCCCGAGGAGGCGCTGGAGTGCCTCGGCCCGGCGCTCGCCGCCGCACAGGAGGAGGGGCTGTCGGAGCCGACCTGGCTGTGGTCGGTGCGTGCCAGGGTGCTGCTGGCGGTGGACCGCCCCCAGGACGCGCTCGCCGAGCTGGCGAAGATCGAGGAGTGCCGGGACCCGGTCGACGCGCTGGCGAGGCGCGCCCGGCTCCTGGAGGAGGCCGGAGCGTACGAGGCCGCGCTGGCGGACCGGGACCGCGTCCTGGCGGCCCGCCCCGACAACGTGGCCCATCTGCTCGAACGGTCGGACCTGTACCGGACGGTGGACCGCTTCGACGAGGCGTACGCCGACTGCCACCGGGCCCTGGAACTGGACCCGGACTCCCCGGACGCGCACCACGACCTGGCCCTGCTGCACCGGCACCACGGCCGGCTGGACGAGGCGCTCGCCGCCGCCGACCGCGCCGTCGGCCTCGCACCCGAGTACGCCTGGAGCCATGCGCTCCGCGCGCTCGTCCACTGGTACCTGGGCAGTCAGGATCGGGCGCTTTCGGATGTGAGCCGCGCCGTGGAACTGGAACCGGACGACCCTGGCTACCTCGCACTGCGCGCGTACTTCCAGCTGCTGCGCGGCGGGACGGACCGCGCCCGCGCCGATCTGGCCCATGCCCTGGAGCTGCCGGGGGAGCCCCTGGGCGGCCCGTCGGAGGAGGGGTATCTGGTTGATGCCCTGTGCGCGTCGGCGGAGGACGGCCTGACCTCGCCCACCGCCCGCGCCCGCTGGCAACGGTTCGCCCAACAGCTCCCCGCGTCCCGCTACAGCGCCGCCGACCGCCTCGCGAGTGTCCTCCTGGCAGACGCGGCACTCGCCGGCCCACCCGCGGCCGAAGGGCGGCAGCTCGGCGAACGACTGGACGAACGGCTCGACGAACGGCTCGACGAACTGCTCGCGTGCGGCCCGTACTGGGAGCGGCTGTGGGACACCGCGGAGACGCTCCGCTTCCTCGCGGCGGTGCCGGACGTCCCCGACGAGCACCGCACCCGCCTCACCGCCCTCGCCACCCGCCTCGCCGATCAGCCGGCGACCTCGGGCGGCCCACGCGGACACCACATCTGACCGATCCGAAGGCGAGTCGATTAGAGTGCTGCGCCGGAAGGGCGGGGGAGCCCAGCGCGGGATTCGGGAGGGCACGGGAACGTGGCAGCTTCGGGTGGTGAGGGCGGCAGCGCCGCCGCCACGGCCATATGGGGCCGGGCCGAGCAGCAGGATTTCCGCAGCAGAGTGCGCGGATGTCTGCTGGGCGGGGCGATCGGCGACGCGCTCGGCGCGGGCGTCGAGTTCGACTCCCTCGCGCAGATCCGCGACAAGTGCGGCCGGCAGGGTGTGACCGACTATGTGTCCGCCTACGGCCGCAGGGGAGCCATCACCGACGACACCCAGATGACGCTCTTCACCGTCGACGGGCTCATCCGCGCACACGTGCGCCGTGACACCGGCGCCTGGCACCCGCCGACCGACGTGCACGCCGCCTACCGCCGCTGGGCGGCCACCCAGCGCGACTGGGGCCCCGACGAGCGCCGCGAGACGGACGGCTGGCTCGCCCGCGAGGAGTGGCTCTACTCCCGCCGCGCTCCCGGCAACGCCTGCCTCAGCGGGCTGGCCGACGACAGGATGGGCACCCTCGACAAGCCGAAGAACCCTCAGTCCAAGGGCTGCGGCACCGTCATGCGGTCCGCGCCGTTCGGGCTGCTGGTCGGCTGGGAGCCGCAGCTGGTCTTCCAGCTCGCCGTCGAGTGCGCGGCCCAGACGCACGGCCACCCCACGGGCTACCTCGCGGCGGGCGCGTTCGCCGCGATCGTGCACGCCCTCGCGCGCGGCGAGGGGCTCGACACCGCCGTACAGCGGGCCCTCGTCCAGCTGGCCGCCCGCCCGGGGCACGAGGAGACGACCGAGGCGCTCAAGCAGGCGCTCGGTGCGGTTCGCCAGGGCATGCCCTCCCCCGAGCGGGTGGCCGCGCTCGGCGAGGGCTGGACGGCCGAGGAGTCCCTCTCCATCGGCGTGTACTGCGCGCTGGTCGCCGAGGACGTACGCCACGGCCTGCTGCTGGCCGTCAACCACGGCGGTGACAGCGACTCGACCGGCTCCATCTGCGGCAACCTCCTGGGCGCCATCCACGGCGAGACCGCGCTCCCGCCCGGCTGGGTCGCCGAGGTCGAGGGCCGCGCCACCATTCTCGAACTCGCCGACGACTTCGCGATGGAGATGACCCAGGGCCCCGCCCTCCACGGCCCGGGCGCCGCCTCCCCGGCCTGGCTCGCCCGCTACCCCCGCGCGTGACCGCCGCTCCGCCCGGCGTGATGCCTACCGCCTGACCGGTAGTCATCTCGCCGGGCGGAGCGGCGCTGCCGAGCAGACGCAGGCCGTCCGGCGCGGCCAGGCCCTTCGGTGGCTCGGCGGGATCGGTGCCCGTGCTCAGCCGACGCCACGGGGAGTCTCCGACGCGGCCTGTGCGAGCAGCGCGTCGACGAACGTGCGGAGCCCCTGGGGATAGATGTCCCGGGCGGCCAGTGCGGCCCACCGGACGCCGATGGCCGCCAGGTGCGGCACCTGGGACGCGTCCAGGTCGTCGCGGTAGGCGAAGGGTTCGCCGTCGGTTCGGCGGCGGGCGGAGTGGGCGCGGACGAGGACCTCGCCGACGGTGTAGTACCAGATGCTGCGGAAGACGTCGACGGTCTGTTCCGGCGTGCATCCGTAGTCGTCGGCCCCGGAAACGATGGCTTCGACCATCCACATCGCCGATTCGTCGAGGAGGCCGACGAAACCGTCGGCCGAGAGGACCTCCGCGGCCCAGGGCCAGGCTGTGAGGGCGTCGTGCATCGCGGTGGCCGCCGCGACGATGCGCTCCCGTGGGTCGCTGGGCAGCTGGGGGCGCCTGAGTTGGCCGATGTGGTGGTTGAGCAGCAGGACCAGCAGGTCGTCCTTGTTCCGGATGTGGTGGTACAGGGTCGTCGCCCCGATGCCCATCTCGGCGGCCAGCCGGCGGATGGTCAGTTTCTCCCAGCCGTCCCGGTCGATGAGCCGCCGGGCCGCCTCCAGGATCTGCGTGCGGGAGGTCACGGGCGGTCGGCCGGTGCGGCCGTGCGGTGCGGGCGATGCGGGCCGTCGGGACATCGGCCCATCATGCCGCCCCGCCGTCCCCCGTCGTGAACCGGTGCGGGTTCAGCCTTTCGAGTTCACAACGGCCTGACCCGATGCTAGTTTCGGAACACGTTCGAAAAGTCGCCGTCCGGCGCCGGCGAGCCCACCGTCACGGGCTGAGCAGGCCGATGACCGCGACCTGCTCCCGCCCGGGACCGACCAGTTCGCAACGAGACCGACGAAGACGGGAGGGCGATGACCACCACCGGCCTTGCCAAGGCGAGGGAGCAGTCCGCACCACCACCAACCCCACTACCAACGCCACCACCGGACGCCGATTCCGCGGCGGGACAGAACACGGCGGGGCTGCTGCGCCCTTATGCCGGGAGTTTCGCTGCCGTGGTGATCCTTCAGGTCATCGGAGCTGTCGCAGGTCTGGCGCCGCTCCTGGCGGTCGTCGAACTGGGCCGCGCTCTGTTGTCGCCAGGGCCGGTCGATCACGGTCACATCCGGACTGTCGTGATCGCGGGTGCGACCGGCTTGTTCGTCCGGCTGCTGTTCACGGCCGCGTCGTCCGGAGTCGGGCATGTTCTCGACGGCCAGGTGCAGCTGTCGTTCCGACGCGCTTTGGCCGCGCGGCTGGGGCGGGTACCGATCGGCTGGTTCTCCCGGCGCCGGACCGGCGAGCTGGCAAAGCTGGTGGGGGAGGACGTGAGTGCCGTGCACCCGTTCATCGCCCACACTCCCGGCGAACTCGTCTCCGCGTTCGTGGTGCCGCTGGTGTCGCTGATCTACTTGTTCACCGTCGACTGGCGGCTGACGCTGGTCACGCTGATACCGGTGGTGCTGGCAGTGGCGCTGGTCCCCCTCATGATGACCCCGGCCCGGCAGCGCGAGCAGACGGAGTTCGACGGGGCCATGGGGCGGATTTCGAGTTCCGTCGTCGAGTTCGTGCAGGGCATCTCGGTGGTCAAGGCGTTCGGCGGAGCCGGGCGCGCCCACCGTGAATTCCTCACGGCCGCAGACGAGTTCGTCGACATCTTCTCCCGGTGGGTGCGCGGTATCTCCAAGACGGCCGCGGGAATGCAGCTGGCGCTGTCGCCGCCGTTCGTGTTGCTGGTCGAGCTGATCGGCGGTGCGGCTCTGATCACGAACGGGGGCATGGCCCCGGCCGATCTGCTGCCCTTCCTGCTGCTCGGGCTGGGTCTGACCGCTCCGGTGGCGGCCCTCGGCCACGGCTTCGACGACATGCGGGCCGCCGGGCGCGCGGTCGGCCGGATCCGGGACGTGCTCCAGGTGCCGTCGCTGCCGGAGCCCGCGCACCCGGTCGCGCCGCAGGGGCACCGGGTGGAACTGCGTGACGTCCGATTCGGCTACGAGGCCGGTCACGAGGTGCTGCGAGGGATCGACCTGGTGCTCGAACCGGGAACCGTCACCGCGGTCGTCGGGCCGTCGGGAAGCGGAAAGTCCACGCTGGTCCAGCTGCTGCCGCGGTTCTTCGACCCGACCCACGGTTCGGTCGTCCTGGGCGGCGTCGACCTGCGCGAGCTCGGCAGCGGGGAGCTCTACCGGATGGTCTCCTTCGTCTTCCAGGACGTTCGCCTGCTGCGCGCGTCGATCGCGGAGAACATCGCGCTGGCGGTACCGCAGGCCGACCACGGTGACGTGGTGCGCGCCGCCCGGATGGCGAACATCCATGACCGGATTCTCGAACTGCCCCGCGGATACGAGTCGGTGATCGGTGAGGATGCCGGACTGTCGGGTGGCGAGGCACAGCGGATCTCGCTGGCACGCGCACTGCTCGCCGCCGCCCCCGTTCTGGTGCTCGACGAGGCGACCTCCTTCGCCGACCCGCAGACGGAACAGGCGGTGCGCCGGGCCCTGGCGACGCTGGAGGGCGACCGGACGATTCTGGTCATCGCCCATCGCCTGGAGACGGTCGCCGACGCCGACACCGTCGTGATGCTGGAGAACGGGTCGATCGCCGAGCGCGGCAGACCTGCCGAACTGCTGGCACAGAACGGGAAGTTCGCCGCGTTCTGGCAATCCCACCGGCCGGCCGGCGCCGACGTGACCGAAACCCACGGCGGCCTACCGCAAGGAGACGAGCCCCGATGATCCGAGTGCTGCTGCGCGTGCTGGGACGCGAGTACGCCCGGCCGATGCGTCGCACCGTGGCCCTGATATCGACGACCGCGGTGGCCGAGGGGCTGTCCTACGCCCTGCTGGTTCCCGTGCTGCGGGCGCTGCTGGGGAGCACGCCCGGAGATGCCTGGCCCTGGCTGATCGCGTTCGGGGCCGCGGTCACGGTCTACGCGGGGCTGCGCTACAGCAGCGATCTGTCCGGTTTCCGCGTCGGGACCGCGCTGCTGCGTGGCCTGTATCACCGGCTCGGCGATCATCTGGCCCGATTGCCCATCGGCTGGTACGGCGCAGGCCGCGTCGGGGAGGTGTCGGCCCTGGCCAGCCACGGCGTCCTACAGGCGATGAGCGTGATCGCGCATCTGCTGGCACCGTTGATCTACGCCTGTGTGACCCCCCTGACGATCGTTGTCGTGATGCTCGCCCTCAATTGGCACATGGGGCTGGCCGCGTTGGCCGCCGTACCGGTCGTGGCGGCGATCCAGACCTGGACGGGCCGCTCGACGGCCACAGGCGATGCGGAGCGTGCCGAACGCGACCACGAGGCCACCGGGCGGGTCATCGAATACCTCCAGGCCCAGCCGGTGCTGCGCGCCGGCGGCCGGACCGTCGAACGCTTCCGGTTGCTCGACGACGCGCTGCGCGAAGCTCAGCGCGCGTCCCGCCGCTCCACGCTGTCGGCGCTGCCCGGCGCAGTGGGCTTGACGCTCGTGGTGCAGGCGATGTTCACCGTGTTGCTGGCCCTGGGTGCCTACCTCGCGCTCGGCGGGGACATCGGCGTGGCAGAGGTCCTGACGATCCTGGTACTGGCCGCCCGCTGCGCGGATCCGCTGCTGTCGCTGTCGGACATCGGTGGCAGACTCCGCGGCGCGCGCTCCGTGCTGGCGGAACTCGACACGGTTTTGCGCACCGAGCCGCTGCCGGAGGCTCCCGAACCGGTCCAGCCGGCCGGCCATGACCTGGAGTTCGAGTCCGCCGTCTTCCGGCACGGCGACCGCACGGTGATCGACGGAGTGTCGTTGTGCGTGCCGGAGGGACAGCGCCTCGCCGTTGTCGGACCGTCGGGCGCGGGCAAGAGCACGCTGCTCCAGTTGCTCGCGCGCTTCTACGACGTGGACGCGGGCACGGTGCGCGTGGGGGGCGTGGACGTGCGTGCCATCAGCACCGAGGTGTTGATGGCGCAGATCGCCATCGTCTTCCAGGACGTCTATCTCTTCGACGGCACGATCGAGGAGAACGTGCGTCTCGGCCGCCCCGACGCCGGCGAAGCCGAGGTGCGGGCGGCAGCGACCGCGGCGAGGCTGGACGAGGTGATCGAGCGACTGCCCGGCGGCTGGGCGGCGAATGTCGGCGAGGGCGGCGCCCTGCTGTCGGGCGGTGAGCGCCAGCGTGTCTCGATCGCGCGAGCGCTGCTGAAGAACGCGCCCATCGTGCTGTTGGACGAGGTCACCTCCGCACTGGACCCGGTGAACGAGGCGGCCGTCCACGAGGGCATCGAGCGCCTGATGGCGGGCCGGACGGTGGTGATGGTGGCGCATCGGATGCGGACCGTCCGACGCGCCGATCGCGTCGTCTTTCTGGACGGCGGCCGGACCGTGGAGGAAGGCAGCCACGACGAGCTGCTGCGCCACGGTGGCCGCTACGCCGATTTCTGGAGTATGTCCATGGCGCCGGTGGCGAGTGAATGACTCAGCTAGTGCCCCTCGGCTGCCGCTCCAGGGGCGCCGACGACGCCGCACGGGCGGAGCATTCAAGCCTGTCTGGGGGGCGCCTCCCGGCCGGAGGCTGGGGGAGTTTGAGGACGAGCGCGAGCGAGCAGTAACGCGAACCCCCACAACCAGCGGCCAAGGGACAAGCCCAAAACCAGCGAAGGCGCCAAGCGCAAAGCGCCGCGCGCCGCGCGTCACCTCATCACTTCACCCGCGTTCACCAGCAAACACTGCCCCGTGACCCCACGTGCCCGCGCGGAGGCGAAGAAGGCCACGGTCTCAGCCACATCTCCGTCGGAAGCCATCCGCGGCAGCGCCATCCGCTCGTCCAGCCGGGCCCGCACCGTTTCCTGGCCGACGCCCTCCGTATCGGCGGTCCAGGCCACATAGCCCTCCACCATCGGCCCCCACATCCACCCGGGCTGCACGGTGTTGACCCGTATCCGGTGCGGCCCCAGCTCGCGGGCGAGGGAGTACATCGCGGAGACGAGGCCGCCCTTGGAGGCCGCGTAGGCGGTCTGCTGGATCTGGGAGGGCGGGACGACGGAGGACTGGGTGCCGATCATCACGACCGAGCCGTCCCCGCGCGCCCCGGCCTCCTTCAGCGCGGGCAGGCACGCCCGCGTCATGCGCAGCGTCCCCAGCAGATTGACGTCGATCACCTGCTGCCACTCGGCGAGGTCGGCGCCCTCCAGCCCGCCCATCACCATGTCCATCGCGGCGACATGCACCACGGCGTCGATCCCGCCGAACCTCTCCCGTGCCAGCGCGGCCAGCGCCTCGCACTGCTGCTCGTCGCGGATGTCGACGGCACGGTAGGCGCTGCACCGCCCCTCCGGGTCGATCTCGGCCGCGCACTTGGCCAGGTTCGCCTCCGTACGGGCGCCGAGCACGACGCGGGCGCCCTCCCGCACACACGCGGCGGCCACTTCGTGCCCGAGCCCCGCGCCCACCCCCGACACCACAACGGTCCTGTCCGCAAGCAGCACGCCGGATCGCCTCCCGCACGACTCTCGATAACTGACGGCTAGTCAGATACACCGTAGGGGAGCGGAGACGAGGGAGGAAGACAATGACGCACCGGACCCCACGGCCTGCGGAAGACCGGACACGGAGCGGGAGCTACGCCCAGCTGGCCGCCGAAGGCCCTTATGGAGTGCGCCCCGGGCACGCGCTGATCACGATGGTCGAGCCCCACCCGGGCCATGAGTACGCCTACAACCGCTGGTACGAGGACGACCACTACATCGCGGGTGCCATGGCCATGCCCTGGATGTACGCGGGCCGCCGCTGGGTGGCGACCAGAGACCTCCAACTGCTGCGCTACCCGGCCGGGTCCACGCTCGCGCAGCCGGTCACCGCGGGCTGCTATCTGTCCACGTACTGGATCACCGAGGGCCGCTACGCCGAACACATGCAGTGGACCGTGGCCATCAACAAGCGCCTGAACCGCGACGCGCGCGTCCACCAGGAACGCACCCACGTCTTCACGAGCTTCCAGGACCACGAGGCCACCGTCTACCGCGACGGCGCCGCCGGCCCCCGCGACCACCACGCGCTCGACCACCCCTACCGGGGCCTGGTCCTCCAGGTCGTCGACGCCGAAGGCCCCGAGCCGCGCGCGGAGCTGCTGGAGTGGCTGCGCACCACCCACCTCCCGGCCCGTCTCAAGAACTCCCCGGCCGCCATGGTCACCGTCTTCCGCCCCACCCCGCTCCCGGGAGACCGGATGACCTATGTCAAGCAGGTCGAGGGCGTCGACACCCGCCTGACCCTGCTCTGGTTCCTCCAGGAGGACCCGCGCGAACGCTGGGAGGCATGCTTCACGGGCCTGGAGGAGGC
Source organism: Streptomyces sp. NBC_01775 (assembly GCF_035917675.1). NCBI lineage: Bacteria > Bacillati > Actinomycetota > Actinomycetes > Kitasatosporales > Streptomycetaceae > Streptomyces > Streptomyces sp. NBC_01775. The sequence goes on from NZ_CP109104.1 coordinate 5,363,357, forward strand.
AGTAGCGGAATCGGGCCTGGGCGCCACGAGCTTCGTCGCCCCCTTCATCCCTACCGTCCCGGGCACCGACACCTACGTGGATCAACTGCGCTGAGCGCGCGCCGGCCGGGCAAGGCCGAGCCCTCTCGGCCGGGACGACGGACCAGTCGAGAGGGCTCTGATGGTGCGTCACCGGTCCGGCGGATCACGCGGACCGGTGCGTCACGAGGAAGGCGCGGGGTGGTTCCGGTGCGGACGTCACCGTCCGCTGACGCGCTCCACGAAGTCCACCCACGCCTCCGGCCGGAAGCTGAGGGCGCCGAGCGACGGATCCTTCGAATCCCGCACGGCCACCACGCGCGTCGCGGGCGATTTCACCTCCACACAGGCGCCATTTCCCGTGGAGTAGCTGGATTTGGTCCAGGTGTGGGTTGTTCCCTGCTGAATCGGCATGTCTGCTCCGGGGTTCCGGTCGGTGATGACGTGCGAGCGACGTTACGCGGCCGTTTCGGGACGCGAAGCGGTCGTTCACTCGACCGGATGGCATATTCCAGTCAGCTCTTCACACTGCGGTCCAGGGCGGTGTAACCTCCCCGGCTTCACAGGAAACCGCGCCCGGCAACCCCCTCCGGCACATGCCCGGAGCCCCGGGAGCCGGCTCAGCCCCGGGCGTATTCCTTGGCGACTTTCTCGATGAACTCCCGCGTCTGATCCGGGTTCAGCGCCTGCGCCCGCAAGTGCTCGTACATGACGCTGTAGTTCTGTACGTCGTTCGCCTTCTCCAGGTAGAGGTCGCTGGTGACGCCCTCCAGATAGATGACGGTCGAATCCGAGGCGTCCGGAAATTCCAGAATGGCGTACTGCCCGTTCACCCCCGGATGCGCGCCCATGGAGAACGGCATGACCTGGAGAGTCACATGGGGCTGCTGGGACATCTCGATGAGGTAGCCGAGCTGCTCGGCCATGGTGTGCTTGCCGCCCACCTCGCGCCGCAGCACCGACTCGTCCAGCACCGCCCACAGCCGCAGCGGGTTACGGGTCTCGCGGATGCGGTCCTGGCGCCGGATGCGCACCTGCACACGGCGCTCGATGTCGGCGCCCGTGGCCTCGGGTAGCGCGCCGGCGACCACCGCCTCCGCGTACGCGCGGGACTGCAACAGCCCCGGAACGACCTGGGGTTCGTACACGCGGAGCGAGGCCGCGTCGGTCTCCAGGCCGATGTAGACGCTGTAGGGGATGTCGCCGAAGGCGTGCCACCAGCCCTGCTGCCGGGACTCCTTCGCCATTTGCATCAGGGATTCGACTATGCGCCGGTCCTCGACCTCGTAGACGCCGCACAGGTCGCGCACATCGCGCTGGCTGATGCTGCGCCTGCCGTTCTCCAGCCTGCTGATCTTCGACTGGGAGACCAGCAGCCGGTCCGCGACCTCCTCGGCCGTCATGCCCCGCTGCTCGCGCAGTCGGCGGAGCTCCTGGCCCAGCCGGCGACGCCGGACTGTGGGATTGACGTTGGACGCCACGGGACCGCACCTCCGCGTAAGTACGACTACTTCCAGCAGGTTGCCACCAACTTGTGCCCCGGCGCTGGCAAATGGCAACAGAGAGTGCGGGTCTGAGTACAGCAAAGGCGAGAATTGGCGCACGCGCGGGGTGGCATTCCGGCCGTCGTTCCACGGCCGGAATGCCACCCCGCGCGGTCTCGCGGCTCCCGTTGTGGCTCTTTACGGGTCGCTGTTACTCGGACGGTGGTGCTCTGCGGTTACTCGGGCGCGTGCCGGTGCCGTCGCCAAACGGACACCGGCACATACGGGTAAGGAATACGGCCGGACCGGACGAGGGCGCCTCAGCGCGCTCCCGCACGGACCATTCCGCCCGCCACCTGCCGCGCCTGCGCCGGAACGTGCCCGGCCGTCGCGGTCACGGACGCCGTCGCCCGCGCCACGGGACGCCCAGGCGGGGGCGCCACACCGGCCTGTGCGCGCCGCGGCTGGGCCGCGGCACCGTTCTGCACGTCCATCACCGCGTGCGCGACGAGGCCGCCCATGGGGTCATGCCTGATCAGATCCCGGAGTCTGGAGCGGCACGAGCGCCCCTCGTTGCCGGGGTAGAGATGCTTTCCGAGGCCGACCGCGTGGGCCAGCGCCGCGAGTGCCGCGGTCCGTGGGTCCGGTGGGACCCCGGTGCGGATCGCCGTATCGAGCCGGGTCCTGATCTCCCGGCTGATGGCCGTCTCCGTCGCCTGGTAGCGCGTCGTCGGCAGCACCCCGCACATCTGGCCGGAAACGGCGTGCACCATGCCGCAGCGCTCCAGATGTGTGAGATAGGTTTGGCGAAGCCCCAGCCGAGGCCCGCCGATCCAGTGGACCGCGCGCACGGGGCTGCCGCGCCTGCGCAGCAGTTCCAGTGCGGAGTCCAGAGTCGGATCTCCGGTCGGCCGTGGCAGCACCACGGCGATACGATCCCCATCAGGGGCTATCCGTCCTGCCAGAGCCAGCTCCACTAGCTGAGCCCCGGCCAGGCCGAGGTCAAGCGACTGCGGCTGCGCCGTGGTACCCGTGGCCGGGTCCAAGGCGAGCAACAGAAGCTCTTCCGGAATTGTTCTGCGGCTCCTGCCCATCCATGCCTCCCCGCGTGGATGAATGACAGGGTGACCCCTCTCACAATGGTCTGTCGAGAGTGCGCTGACCTTATGGACGGGAACCAGTAGGTATGTCGTTCTCGTCTGCCCGCTGGGGAGGCCAGACAGCCCACCCGGAGGAGCGTCGCCACATCAGGTGGCGGCTGCGGTGCACAGGACACTGTTAACTGGTATGGCGAGCGGCGAGCAGCAGCATCAGGAGGCATTGGTGGCGGGCGAATCCCCCGACAGGTCGGAGCGGGAGAAGTCGTCGGGGGAGACGACGGAGAGCGGGGGCAAGGTTGCACGCCCCGATGGGACGGCCGAAAACGAACGGTTGAACGGCGACGAGTCCTCGAAGGTCCCCTCCCCGGCTTCCCCCGCCGGCGAGCAGGAGACCTCCGGGAGCGGCGAGAGAGCCGGTTCCGGCGATGAGGGCGACGCGCGGCTCAAGTCCGCCGTCGCCGCCTGGGTCGCGGGCGACCCCGCGGAAGAGGACGGGGCGGACGCGGACCCCAAGGGCTCCGGCGAGGGTGACGAGGAGGCCGAGGGCGCCGACGTGCCCGGGCAGAAGCCGGGAAAGGCGGCTGCCCAGGCATCCGGAGGCGACGCCCCGACCGCGATGTTCGGAATCGTCCGTCCCGGTGACGAGCCGGACAGCACGGACAGCACGGACAGCAGGGGCGGGACGGGCGGCACGGACAGCGACAGGGCCGCCGCCGAGCGGGCCGAACGGCTGACCTCCGCGTTCTTCGGCTCCTCCAAGAGCGCCAAGGACGAGGCGGACATGAACGACGACGGCCGGAAGGGCGAGGGCTCCGGGAGCGACGAGGACGCGGGGTCGGGCGGGTCCGCCGCCAAGGGCAAGGGCGCGCCCGCCGTCGACCAGCCGACGGCGGTCTTCCGTACCTCGTCCGTGCCTTCCGCCGCCCCGCAGGGGGAAAAGAGCGGAACGCCGGAGGGGTCCGAGAAGTCCGGAACCTCCGGAGGAAAGGGTTCAGCCACTTCCGCCGCGGCGGGCGCGGCCTCCTCCGCCGCGGCCGGAGCGAAGGGCGCCCAGGGCGCGACGAGCGCCGAAGCCGCCAAGAGGGACCCCCGCCTGGGTGGCACCGGCACCGGCGAGGCCGCCAGGAGCGACCAGCCCGGCGGCTCCACCAAGAGCGGCAACCGCGCCGGGGCGGAGGAGTCGGAGGCGGAGCGCACCAGCCAGTTCGTCCCGCTCAAGTCCACCGACGGGCCCCGCACGCCCGCCAAGCCACTGCCTCCCGCGGTGCCCGCGGGCGCCGCGGCGCCCTCCGCGCCGCCGGCCCCGGCCAAGCCCCCCGCCGCCCCCAAGGCCGGCGCGGACAGCGGCACGACGGCCCCCCAGGCGCCGCCAGCGACGCCGTCCAAGCCGTCGTGGGCCTCCGCGCCCCCGCCCCCGCCCGGCGCCCCCGGCACGGCCGCCGAGTCGGGCCCCGAGCGCACCCGGCAGCAGCCGATGCCCGACGTGCCCCCCGAGGGCGGTCCGGCGCAGCCGCAGCAGTCCGCGCAGCCGCTGGACCTGCTGGCGCAGCTCACCAACACCCCGCCGCCGCCCGCGACGCCGCTGCGCACCCTCACCCGGCGGGTGAAGATCTGGACGCCGCTGGTGCTGCTGCTCGCGGTGATCTTCGTCGTCGCCCAGGCCGTGCGCCCGCTGCCGGGCCCCGAGCTGTCGCTGACCGCCGCCGACTCCTACGCGTTCACCGGCTCCAAGCCGTCCGTGCCCTGGCCCTCGGAGGGCCAGGCGGTGCTGGAGGTCGACGGCCTCGGCTCGCTCGGCTCGTACGGCAAGCAGAAGCCGACGCCGATCGCGAGTGTCGCCAAGGTGATGACCGCCTACGTCATCCTGCGCGACCATCCGTTCAAGAAGGGCAGCAAGGGCGCCAACATCCCGGTCGACCAGAAGGCCGAGGACCAGGCGGCCCTCAGTGCCCAGAACGAGTCGACGGTCGAGGTCAAGGCCGGTAAGAAGATCTCGCAGCGCGAAGCGCTGGACGCGCTGATGATCGCGTCCGCGAACAACGTGGCGCGGCTGCTGGGACGCTGGGACGCGGGCTCGGAGAAGGCGTTCGTGAAGAAGATGAACGCCGCCGCCAAGGACATCGGTATGACCAACTCGCGCTACACCGACCCCAGCGGCCTGACGTCCTCGACCGTCAGCACCGCCGCCGACCAGGTGAAGCTCGCCAAGAAGGTCATGGAGTTCCCGGTCTTCCGCGAGATCGTGCGGCAGCCGTCGTACGTGGACGGCAACGGGAAGACCCAGCCCAACTGGAACAGGCTCGTCCCCGTCGACGGCGTCGTCGGCATCAAGACCGGCACCACCACCAAGGCGGGCGGCAACCTGGTGTTCGCTGCGGAGAAGGAGATCGGCGGCACCAAGCAGCTGATAATCGGCGCCATGCTCGGGCAGTACCAGCCCTCGATCCTGGACACGGTGCTCAACAACAGCAAGAAGCTCATCGACAGTGCCCAGGACGCGCTCAGAGCCCGGAAGGTCGTCAAGAAGGGCGCAGTCGTCGGCTACGTCGACGACCAGATGGGCGGCAAGGCGTCCGTGGTCGCCACCAAGGACGTCACCGCCGTCGGCTGGTCCGGACTCAAGGTCAAGCTGGGCCTCACCGACAAGGGCAAGTCCATCCCGCACGAGGCCAAGCGAGGTACCAAGGTGGGCACCATGACCGTCGGGGACGGGCCCGGCCAGGTGAAGGTGCCCGTCGCTCTCCAGGACGACCTCACCGAGCCCGGCTTCGGATCCAAGCTGACCCGCGTCGGCTGAGCACGGTCCACACATCCGGCCGAGCACGGTCCGAGCATCCGGCCGAGCACGGCCCGGCGCCGACCGAGTGCGGCCCCGTCCCTTCTCCCTGGCGAAAAAGCCCCCGGGAGCGAGGGGCGGGGCCGACCGCTCGGCCCCGGTCCGGTAACGTCTTTCGGATCTGAGCGACCGAGCCGCACGGGGACGGGGGAGAAAGCGCAGTGGCCACTGTGCATCCACCGCATATGCCGGCGTCCGGGACCGACGCCGGCTCAGGTGACATAACGGAGCGCCCGGGCAAGGACGATGCCTCGGGCGCCGTTCGCGCGTCCGTGCCGGGCCAGCGATCGGAGTCCGAAGGGCGCACGGAACAGACCGGCACTGCCGGAGGCGGCGGCGCGGGGGGCAAGGACCGGACCGGACGCTGGAGCGGGCGCTCCCATCCCTTCCAGGTCGCCGCGCTCACCATGGTGGCGGCCACCGTGCTGCATCTGGTGTGGTTCCGGTTCTTCGCCAGCAGCGGCGGCGACCTCGCCGCGCAGGACGCCTGGGCCGAGTTCGCGGGGCAGCACCCCGGCTCCGCCTACAACCTCGCCTGGTACGGCGGACTGCACCCCGTCTCCTACAGCGTCATCTCGCCGTACCTGATGGCCGTCCTCGGGGTGCGCTCGACGCTGATCCTCTCCGGGGTCCTCGCGGCCGGCCTGCTCTCGCTGCTGCTCGCACGCACCGTCCCCAAACCGGTGATCCCCTCGCTGTGGGGCGCCGTCGCCTTCGCGTGCAACGCCGCCTCGGGGCGGGTCACCTTCGCGCTGGGCATGCTCTTCGGGCTCGGTGCCGTCGCCGTCGTGTGGACCTGGCCCAAGCGCTGGCGCGGCTCCCGTGCCAGCCGCCCGGCGCGGTACACGCGCGCCGTGCTGGCCGTCCTGCTGGCAGCGCTGGCGACCTCGGCCAGCCCCGTCGCCGGTCTCTACCTGGAAGTGGTGGCCGCCTCGCTGCTGTTGGCGCGGCGGCGTGCCGCCGCGTTCTCGGTGGCGCTGCCGCCGCCGCTCGTGGTGGCGGCAGCCGCGCTGCTCTTCCCGTTCCAGGGCGTGCAGCCGATGCCGTTCGTGTCGCTGATCTTCCCCGTCCTGGGTGCTGTCGCGGTCGTGCTGCTCGTCCCCAAGAGCTGGTTGGCCGTACGGGTCGGCGGCGCGATCTACGCCGTGGGCATCGTGCTGACCTGGGCGATCCCCTCGCAGGTCGGCTCCAACGTGGAGCGGCTCGGGCTGCTGTTCGGCGCGGTCGCGCTGCTGGCCGCGGTGCCCCACGTGGTGGGGACCGGCTGGCGCGCCTGGCGGTCCCGCAAGGGGCTGGCGATGGTGCTGGCGCTGATAGTGACGGTCGGCTGGCAGATCGCCAAGCCCACCTGGGACGTGGTGCACACGACGCCCGACACGGCCTGGAACCGCGAACTCGGTCCGCTGGTCGACCAGCTCAAGAAGGTCGACGCGCACCGCGCCCGCGTCGAGGTCGTGCCCGTCAACAGCCACCGCGAGGCCTCCTCGCTGGCGCCGTACGTCAACCTCGCGCGCGGCTGGAACCGCCAGGCCGACACGGAGCGCAACCCGCTCTTCTACGAGAAGCACCTCTCCCCCGAGCGCTACCACGCGTGGCTGCGCCGGTGGGCCGTCCACTACGTCGTGCTCCCGGCCGACCCGCCCGACATCGCCGGCGGCATCGCGGAGGCCCGGCTGGTGCGCGAGGGGCAGCCGTACCTCAAGGAGATCTGGTCCGACGACAGCTGGCGGCTCTTCCGGGTGGAGGACGCCGTGCCGCTGGTGGACGGCTCGGCCTCCGTCAAGCGCGCCGACGCCGAGGGCGTCACGGTGCGGGTGCGGGAGGCGGGCAAGGTGCTCGTACGGGTGCCGTACTCGCCGTGGCTCGGGCTCGTCGACAAGGACGGTGAGCGCATCACCCCGCCCGCGCCGAAGAACGAGAACCTCAACGGCTGTCTGCGCGAGGCCGAACCCACGTTCGGCGGGCCGCCGCCGGAGGGCAAGGACGAGCCGGTGCTGGACACCTGGACCGTCCTGGAAGCGCCCCACCCCGGCGTCTACCGCATCGCGGCCCCCTACAAGCTGCCGCGCGGCACAGCGTGTCCCGACGACAAGGACAGCGGGGGCACGACGCGCTGAGACGGCGGCTCACGGGCCCTGATGCGGCGGCTGACGGGCTCGGGGACCCCGGCGGCCCCCCAGCCCGTCAAGGCCCGTGAGAGGCCTCGGAATGGCCCCGGAGGCTACTCCGAAGGCGTCCCTGTGCGGCTCCCCGAGCCGTAGGGCCGGGTGAGGATCTCCAGCACGTGACCGTCGGGGTCGGCCCAGTACGCGCCCCGGCCGCCGTCGTTGTGGTTGATCTCGCCGGGGCGCGAGAGGGTCGGGTCGGGGTAGTACGTCAGCCCGGCTTCCTTGATCCGGCCGAAGACGACGTCGAATTCCTCCTCGGACACCAAGAACGCGTAGTGCTCCGCCACGATGGGCCGCTCGCCGGCGTCGGCGAAGTCGAGAGTGACGTCGTTGGCCAGCGTCACCGGCAGGAACGGGCCGAGCTGCGGCTGTACGTCGAGCCCCAGCAGCCCGGCGAGGAACTGGGCCGACCGCTTCTTGTCGGTGGCGTGCACGATGGTGTGGTTGAGGTGGATCGGCATGGGGCGTCTCCTCTGGTTCGGCGTGACCGGACCGGTCACCGTGCTCAACTCCCGGGCGCCGGGCGGAATTTCACCCGGGAGCTGAGACCTTCGTCGTACGCCTTCCGGGGTAGGTCAGCCCTCCAGGGCGGCCGGGTCCATCCACATGACCTCCCAGATGTGGCCGTCCAGGTCGCGGAAGCTGCGGCCGTACATCGGGCCCTGGTCCTGCGGGTCCCCGTGGGTGGCGGCCCCGTTGGCGAGGGCGCGGTCCACCAGCTCGTCGACTTCCTCCCGGCTGTCGGCCGAGAGCGCCACGATCACCTCGGAGGACTGCGCGGTGTCGGTGATGTCCTTCTTCGAGAAGGACTGGAAGAACGGCTCGACCAGCAGCATCACGAGGTTGTTCTCGCTGACGACCATGCAGCTGGCGTTCTCGTCCGTGAACTGCGGGTTGAACTCGAAGCCCGTCTTGGTGAAGAAGTCGACGCTGCGGTCCAGATCCTTGACCGGCAGGTTGACGAAGATCTTCCTGGACATGTGCTGCCTCATCTCTGGTGGAATGACACCACTTAAGGTGGCTTCGTTCTCCATGGGCGTTGAAAGCCTTACGCGAACAGAGACCTGGCACAAGGCGAGAACTCATCGCGTGCCGCGAAGATCTCTCCGGCCTCTTCGCCGCGGACAGCGCTGCGACCCGGTCCGTCTCGCCTCTCAGCCCCCTGAGCTCTCCCGGTCCGCCGTGGCCTCGCTCACGGCGTCCAGCGCGAGCCGCCAGGGGAAGGCATCCGGACTGCCCCTGCCGGGCTCGTTCGGCACGAAGCCGCCCTGCCCGTACAGCACCCGTACCCCCGACTCCCGCAGCGTGGCGAGGGAGCGGTCGAACTGGGGGTGGCGGGCGTAGGCGGCGTTCACACACGGCATCGCGACCAGCGGGATCCCCTTGCCGATCGCCTCGGCGGCGAAGCCCACCACGAACTTGTCCGTGAGGCCCTGCGCCCATTGGTTGACCGTGTTGAACGTGGCCGGCGCCACCAGCGCCACCGTGGCCGGGGGCCAGGCATCCGGTTCGCCGGGCAGCTTGTAGCGGGAGCGCACCGGATGCTGCGAGGAACGCTCCAGCGACGGCAGTTGGTCCTTCATCCAGTGCGCGGCTGTCGGGGTGAGGCCCACACATACGTCCCACCCCTCGCGCTGGGCCTCGGCGACGACAGCGGCGGCCTGGAGGACAGGAGGAGCGGCGGAGCCGAGCAGATACAGGACGCGAGAGGCCATGCGGGCATCCCACCACAGGCCACTGCCGCCGCTATGCCATGCCACACGCCCTCCGCGCAAGCCCACAGAACCCGTTCGAGTGGTAGTCCCTGCTCAGAAGTCCTTTCTCTCGGGCGTCACACATACGGTTCCCACCGTCGAAGTGACCGTGGGGTCAACGACCGTGGTGGCCACCGTCGGGGGACCGGGGCCAGCGGGACGGCGAGGGCATGGAGAGGGAACGGAGTCCCGGATGCGCGGGCTGCAAGAGGAACACGCGGGCGTCCGAATCGCCCACCAGCGCAAGCTGGCCGGACTGACCCAGCGGGGCATGGCCGCCCGGATGCCCTACTCCTACAGCCTGTTACGACAGGTCGAGGAGGGCCGCAAGAACGCCTCCCCGGACCTGGTCTCGGCCGTCGCCCGCGTCCTGCGCATCGACGTGACGGCGCTGACGGGCCAGCCGTACGTCACGGAGCTCCAGCAGGACAAGCTCGCCACGCTCATCCGCCCCATCCGCGAGTCGCTGGACCTCTACGACCTGGTGGACGGCGACGGCCCCGCCCCGCGTACGACCGCCGAACTCGCCGCGGACGTCGACGAGCTGTGCCGACTGGTCCGCGCCACCCAGCTCAGCAAGGCGTCGCACGCGCTGCCGCCGCTCATCGCCGAGGTCACGGCCGCCGTACACCGCGCCCCCACCACGGCCCTGTGGCAGACCCTCGGCTCCGCGTACCGCACCGCGCACGACATCGCCACCAAGCTCGGCTTCTACGACCTGGCCACCATCGCCCTCGACCGCCTCGGCTGGGCGGCGGAACGCGGCTCCGACCCGCTCCTGGCCGCCGTACGCCAGTACATGCGCGCCCTGGCCTACTTCCGCGAGGGCGAGCACACCATCGGCCTGCGCCTCATCGACACGGCGCACCACGCGGCGGCCCAGGCCGACCCGGAGGCGCGTGGAACGCTCGCCGTACGCGGCCAGTTGCACCTGGGTGCCGGTGTCATAGCGGCCCGCGCGCACGACTGCGACGGGGTCGCGTCCCACCTGCGCGAGGCCGCCTCCTACGCGGAGCGCACCGGCGAGGCGGGACGTGTCCACTGGCTCAGCTTCGGCCCCGCCAATGTCGCCGCGCACGAGGTCTCCGCCCAGGTGGAGATGCGCCGCTACGGCAAGGCCCTGGAGAAGTCCAAGGACGTGCGCCTCCCGCACGGCTGGGCGATGTCCCGGCGTGCCCACTTCTACGTCGACAGGGCGCGCGCCGAGATGGAGACGGGCCGCAGCGAGGCGGCGCTCGGTTCGCTGATGACGGCGCGCAAGCTGGCGCCCCAGCAGACCCGCTACCACCCGGGCGCCCGCGAGACCATCAACGGCCTGGTGGCCCAGCGCCGCCGCACCCCCGACTCGCTCGACAACATGGCGGCGTGGCTGGGTCTTTGAGCCGCCACAGGCGAGCGCGGAGTGTCACTCGCTGGTGACACTTAGCCGCCTTTCGTGCGCGCACTCTGGTCACTTGTCAGGGCATGTGAAGACCCGGGAGAAACCGTGACCGTGTGGTGGCCGCTACCGACGGGCTTGGATGCCGTGCTGTTACCCGCCGGAGAGTGGTGGGACGCCGTACGGGTGCCCACGTATCTGGGCGAGGGCGTACTGGCCAGGCTCGGCCCCGTGTCCGGCGCCGTCATCCGCGACCCTTACGGCAGCAGGCTCTACTGGCTGATCGAGCCGGGCAGCGCCCACGACTGGGTGTTCCGCGAGTTCGCCTCCGTACAGGTGCTCGGCTCCGCGAGCTGGGTGACCGTCCCACCCGGCGACCGCCTCAGCCCCCCGGGCCCCCACTGGGCCATCCCCTGCACCTCCACCACCTCCCTCACCCCGTCCGCCCGCCTGCACGCGGCCCTCCATACGACGATCGCCCACACCCTGGGCCCGAGGCAGGGCACGGCCAGCTGAGGACGCCCGCCAGGAGCGGGACCGCATCCATGATCGGGCGAGTCGGGAGAGTCACCAGCTGCTGGGGCCCACCAGCTCGCGGATCCCCGGCAGCGCCGCGTCCAGCACCGTCGGGAACCACGCCGAGAACGCCGCGTTCTCCCGAAGCTCCGCCAGCCCGTCGGCCGTCACGAACGCGACCTCCCCGACCTCCCCGGCATCAGGCCGCGGCACCTGCGAGACCTGTCCCACGAACAGGTGGTTGTACTCCTGCTCCACAAGCCCGGACGCCGGGTCGGGGTGGTTGTAGCGCACCGATCCCGCCTCCTGGAGCAGCGAGGGGGCAACGCCCAGCTCCTCCCCGGTGCGGCGGGCCGCCGCCATGAAGGGGGACTCGCCCGGATAGGGGTGGCCGCAGCAGGTGTTCGACCACACGCCGGGGGAGTGGTACTTACCCGGTGCCCTGCGCTGGAGCAGCATCCGCCCGTCGGAGTCGAAGAGGAACACCGAGAACGCCCGGTGAAGCCGGCCTGGTGGCAGGTGCGCCGACACCTTCTCCGCGGTGCCGATCGTGGTGCCCTCCTCATCTACCAGCTCAAGCATGATGGCGGCCGACGCTTCGGTGGGCGAGGAGTCGGCCGGAGACTCATCGGCACGACGCGCGGACGGGCTGATCGGCATGGACTTCCTTCGCGTGGTTGGGCCGTAGCGGACTCACGAGCCGACATGAAGCACGGGGGCTAGGCGGAGGAGCCGTCCGGCGGGCTCGCCAAGTGCATGGCGTTCACTATCGCGGGTTGCCAGCGGTAGAACGGCTCCAGCTTGTAGTAGATCTCGCGATCCGACAGCGTGGTCGCGTAGATGCACTTGCGGTCGGCGCCGGCGAACGGAACCCCGCTCGCGAGCCGCGTGATCGTCGGCCCGAGGGTGGTCGGCACGAGCTCGGGTTCCGGGACGAGCACGGGGAAGCACACCCGGTCGATCTTCGACGACTCCCAGGAGAACGTGAAGTACACCGCGAAAGCCTGGGCGCACAGGTCCAGCACGTCCTTGCCCGGCTCGGGAATCCCGAGTTCGCCCATCAACTCGCTGACCCGGTCCGGCGCGAAGGTGCCGTCCGGCAGGCCGTCGAAATAGATGTTGAGTGTGTGGGAGGTGTAGTCGACCGCGAACAGGCTGGCCGCGCGCAGCCCGTAGCGCGCCAGCAGGCCGAGGTTGTCCCCCACCGCGGGCGGCATCGAGGCCAGCTCGGACAACTCGTCGAGTGGCTGCGGCCGGCTGCTCGGGAAGAAGCACCAGAGCTTCTGGAAGCCGGCGGATATCTCGAAATCTCCGCCGGTCCCCTCGACCGGAAACCGCTCCTTGACGTCCCAGAACAGCCGGTCCGCGGCATGGTCGCCGCGTTCCAGCAGCCCTTCGGCGTGAGCGGTCGCAAGCGGATCCAGATCACCGGTGTATTTGATGTACCGGTAACCCAGCAGCTTCTCACGGCGCGCGCCGGTGGCGATTCGTAAGGCTACCGATGAGTTGGTGAACGCGGGCTCGAACGCTGCCAATGTTGCTTTGACCTTGTCGGGCTCCAGCGGCAAATCCAGTAGCTGGGCCGACTCTTCGATGGCGGAATAGATCTCACTGATTTCTACGGTGTTGGTCACTTCTTCCTCTCTTCGGCTCGGTGGTCAGCGGCACCCGGCTGCGAGCGGTTATGGCGAAGCGGGGTGAATTGCGTGATGTCGTGCTCGCGGCGCAGGTGCTCGATGGCCTCCGGGTCCGGCGGTCCGGGCTCGGCGAAGATCTCCGCCAGCTGGTCGAAGTAGAACTCGTGCTGGGGTGACGGGTTGACGGTGAACAGCATCCGCGCCGGTGCGCCGGTGCGATTCGCGAACCCGTGCGGGCAGCCCTGCGGGACGAACGCGACGCTGCCAGCGGTGGCCCGCACCGGGTGATCTCCGCCGGCGGACTTCCAGTTCGTCCAGTCCGTCGCGGTGTAGTGCTCCGGCTCGAAGGCGAAGATCTCCAGTTCGCCTTCGAGCACGCAGAACAGTTCCTCGGAGTGGTGGTGCATGTGCGCGCCGACATCGAAGCCCGGCGGCACGACGACTTCGAACACCGACGCCTTTGAGCCGTCCGCGCCCGTTACCTTGAAGGTGATCTCCTGCGCAGGCGTGATCAGTTTCCGCCCGTGGCCGGGACCAACGACAATGCCATTCACTCGGTACCTCGATCGCTCCAGTGGTCCGGCCCGCCCTGTCCGTTCTCGCTACACCCAAGTGCCCACCGCCATCTCCGCGGTGATGCCAGGACCGAAGCCGGCCAGCAGCCCCTTGTGGTCGGCAGCCGCGCTGTCTTCGTCGAACAGGCGGCGCAGCGCGTCGAGTACGACCGCGCTGGCGATGTTCCCGTACTCGGTCAGCGTCGCCCAGCTGTGCCGGAAGACCGCGCGGTCGACGCCGAGGTACTTGGCGAGGTCGTCCAGGATGCGGGGGCCGCCGGCGTGGATGACGTAGAAGTCGAGGTCACCCGCGTCCCAGCCGTGGTCCGCTGCGAGCTCGCGCAGCACCGGGGCGAGGGGCTCCATCGTCCCGGGGACCCGGCGGTCGAGCTGGAAGTGGAAGCCGGTGTCGCGTACGGCGTAGGAGATCCATTCCTCGGTGTTCGGAATGAGGTACGAGGCGTTGCGCTCCATCCGCACGCCGGAGACGCCGACGCCGCCGCGGGACCGCATCACGGCGGCGGCGACCGCGTCGCCGAACAGCCCGTCGGACAGCAGCGAGCCGATGTCGTCGGCGTCGGGCTGGTAGCACAGGGAGCACAGTTCGCAGGCGACGATCAGGACATTGCTGTCCGGGTGGGCCGCGCAGAAGTCGTGGGCGCGGTTGATCGCCGCGCCGCCCGCCGCGCAGCCCAGCTGTGCGATCGGCAGCTGCCGGGTGTCGTACCGGAACCCCATGGTGTTGATCAGCCATGCGGTCAGCGAGGGCATCAGGAACCCGGTGCACGACACGTAGACGATCGCGTCGATGTCCTCGGCCTTCAGCCGCGCGTTCACCAGGGCCTCTTCGATGACTTCCGGGCAGCGCTTCTTCGATTCCATCTCGTAGATGCGGTTGCGTTCCTCCAGGCCCGGGTGGTTCAGGGTTTTCTCAATGGGCTGGACCAGGTGCCGCTTCTGTACTCCGGTGTTCCGTATCAGTCGGAGAGCGAGTGGCAGCTGCGGCTTTCCTGCATGTGCCTTCCTGGCAAACTCCAGAGTCTCTTCCAGAGTTATGATGTATTCCGGGACGGCGACGGCAGGTCGACATAATATAGCCAATTCAATCCCTCTTGTATTGGCCCAATAACACCATGAGCCGATTCGCGGACGCGGGCTGATTCATGAGTGGCGGCCGAAGGCGAGGCGTTCGGCGATGCGCTCGCCGAACCGGAACGTGAGGGTGCCCGCTCATGTTGTCGATGCGCACGGCGTTGGGCGCGGTGACTCAAAGCGTGAAACGGGATTGCATTGGGGCCGCAGCACAGTTGGCGTGCCCTCAACTCGCTGCACAGCTTTCGACATCGGAGGGCACGTGTCAACGCCTCGTGGTGTTTTTGCTGTCGCGGCCGATGCGTCGGTCATGTACGGCATATCGGACGTACAGGGAGCCGGACTCGCAGGGCGGACGCCGCCACCGCCGGTCGCCCTTGCCCGTGGGCTCAGTGGAGTTCGGGTCCGGGCCGAGAGGGTGCGGGCGGGCTCGTGTGCGTGGCGGGTGTCTCGTCGTCGTTCGCCGGCGCCGGAGTGTAGACGACCACGTGCAGGTCGGGGTGATCGGCAGGCGCCAGCCGGTGGTGCTCGAAGTGCTGCACCCCCGCGACCGGGTGGTCGAAGACGCGCATCCGGGAGGTGAAGCCCTCGATGTGGTGGTCCTGCCAGGCCTCACGGAATCCCTCGCTCGCCCCGAGCAGGCGCTGGATGGCCGGGGAGCCGGCGAGGTCGCCGAGCCGGGGCCCGGCCTCGGCCCGGAACTCGGCGAGGAAACGGCGGCTCGTCACTTCCCAGTCCGGCAGCAGGTCACGGACGTAGGGATCTGTGAACACCAGCCACAGTAAGTTGCGATCCTCCGGGGCGACGGTGGCCACGTTCGGGTACAGGTCGAGGTACGCGGCGTTCCAGCCGGTGATCGTCCAGTCGCGGGCGATGGCGTATGCGGGGAATCCGACCAGCGCGTCGAGCAGCCGCTGCACGTGGCCGGGCGCGGTGCGGGCCGCCGGTTCGGCGGGCTCGGTGAGGGAGACGTATCCGGCCAGGGACAGCACGTAGGCGTGCTCGGTGCCGCTCAGGCGCAGCGTGCGGGCGAGGGCGTCCAGGACGTGCCGGGAGGGCTGGATGTCGCGGCCCTGCTCCAGCCAGGTGTACCAGGTGGCGCTGACCTGGGAGAGGGCGGCGACATCCTCGCGGCGCAGGCCGCCGCGGCGGCGAGGACCGGCCGGGGGCAGGCCGACCGCTGTCGGGCTGAGCCGTGCGCGTGTGGCGCGCAGGAAGTCGCCCAGTTCCTTCCGCCGCTCTGCTGCTGTTCCCATGTACGCAGGATATGTACTGGTAGTGGGAGTAATAGCAGTAAGAGCGTCTTCGCGATATGCCCGCGCGCCACGAAGATGCGGGGATGCCGCAGTTGAGATCCCGCACTGTCACCCATGGCCGGAACATGGCCGGCGCGCGCGCCCTGATGCGCGCCTCCGGCGTGCCCAGCGCCGACATCGGCGTCAAGCCGGTGGTCGCGGTGGCCAACAGCTTCGCCGAGTTCGTCCCCGGCCACACCCATTTGCAGCCGGTGGGCCGCATCGTCTGCGAGGCCGTCGGCGCGGCGGGCGGTATCGCGCGGGAGTTCAACACCATCGCGATCGACGACGGCATCGCCATGGGCCACGAGGGGATGCTGTACTCGCTGCCCTCCCGGGAGCTGATCGCCGACTCCATCGAGTACATGGTCCAGGCGCACCGCGCGGACGCCCTGGTCTGTGTCTCCAACTGCGACAAGATCACCCCGGGGATGCTGATGGCCGCACTGCGGCTGAACATCCCCACGGTGTTCGTCTCGGGCGGCCCCATGGAGGGCGGCCGGGCGGTGCTGTCCGGCGGCAAGGTCCGGCGCCTGGACCTTGTCACCACCATGTCCGAGGCGGTCAACCCCGCTGTCTCCGACGCCGATATGGACGCCATCGAGGAGGCGGCCTGCCCGACCTGCGGCTCGTGCGCGGGGATGTTCACGGCCAACTCCATGAACTGCCTGGTCGAGGCTCTCGGGCTGGGCCTGCCCGGCAACGGAACCACCCTGGCCACCCACACCGCCCGCAGGGCCCTGTACGAGCAGGCCGGGCGGACGGTCGTGGAGCTGACCAAGCGGTACTACGACAAGGATGACGCCACCGTGCTGCCTCGGGCGATCGCCTCCCGGGCGGCGTTCGACAACGCGATGGCCCTGGACCTGGCCATGGGCGGCTCCACCAACACCGTGCTGCACCTGCTCGCCGCCGCCCACGAGGCCCAGCTGGACTACGGCCTGTCCGACATCGAGGCGCGTTCGCGCGAGGTGCCGTGCCTGTGCAAGGTGGCCCCCAGCAGCGCGTACCTGATGGAGGACGTCCATCGGGCCGGCGGCATTCCCGCCCTCCTGGGGGAGCTGCACCGCGCCGGTCTGCTGCGCGAGGACGTCCAGGCCGTCCACGCCGACTCGCTCACCGACTGGCTGTCCGGCTGGGACGTCCGCGCCACCTCCCCCTCCCCGGAGGCGGCCGATCTCTTCCTCGCCGCTCCGGGGGGTGCCCGCTCCGCGTCAGCCTTCTCCCAGTCGGCCCGCTGGGAATCGCTGGACCTGGACGCGGCCGGGGGCTGCATCCGCGACGCCGCCCACGCCTACTCGTCCGACGGCGGGCTGGCCGTGCTGCGGGGCAACCTCGCTCCGGGCGGGGCGGTGGTCAAGTCGGCCGGCGTCCCCGAGGGCATGACCGAGTTCACCGGCGAAGCCGTGGTCACCGACTCCCAGGAGGAGGCGTCGGATGCGGTCTTGTCCGGACGGGTGAAGCCGGGCAGCGTGCTGGTCATCCGCTACGAGGGCCCGCGCGGCGGTCCGGGTATGCAGGAAATGCTGTATCCGACGGCCTACCTCAAGGGCCGGGGCCTCGCCCACTCCGTGGCGGTCGTCACCGACGGCCGCTTCTCCGGCGGCAGTTCCGGCCTGTCCGTCGGCCACGTCTCGCCCGAAGCCGCCGCCGGAGGCCTTCTGGCCCTGGTCGCCGACGGCGATCTGATCACCGTCGATATCCCGTCCCGTACCCTCCACCTCCAGGTGTCCGAGTCGGAGCTCGCCGCCCGCCGCGGCCAACGAGAGGGCTCGGGCTACCGGCCACGCCGCCCCGAGCGGTCCGTTTCGACGGCCTTGCGCGCCTACGCGGCTCTGGCCCAGTCCGCCGATACGGGCGCCGTGCGCGCCCTGCCCACCGACTGACTTCTTTTCAGCCTGCCGTGCGTCCGCCGCCACGCTGAAGAGGCGGGCGCCATCCCCGGCCTCTTCAGCGGCAGTCAAGGCCCAGAGCCTGGCACTTGCACGTGGCTGGACCCCGTGACCGACACGACGGCGGACGCGGAAACAGGAGGCATACCGACCATGGATCACCTTCAGGATCCAAGCGAGCCAACTGCCTCGGCCATGGCCGGGCCTCCCACCGAGGACTCCGCTGCGGCCGACCGGACGGCCCGGCGCGGGAGTCGCTCGCCGCGGTCCTCGACCGGAAGCTGACGCCTCGGCCGGAGCTGACGCAGCGTCCCGGCCGACCACACTTGCTCGCCCCTCGACCCGGCCACCACCGACCAGACCGACGCCTCGTCTTCGCCAGGGAAACCTGAGCCACCCACTGGTGGTGACGTGGGCACCGGAAGGCTTCGCGACAGTCGCCCCCGCTCGACGAGTCCGGCAGAACCGCAGCGGTCACGCTCCGCGGTGCCCTCACCCTGCGACGAGCCGTAGCCGTCGGCCGGACCAACCAGGCTGAGAAGGCATACGAGTCCGCCCGACAAGCATCACGGCATGGCCGAGCGGGTGGGTCCTGGCCGGAACGACTACAACACGGAGTTCGGCCCGGCCAACGTCAGCCTGTATGAAGCCGCCGTCGCCGTAGACCTGGGGGACGGCGGGAGTGACCGTCCGGGCCGCTGAGCACATCGATGCCTCAGAGCTTTCCGCCGAACGTCAGATTCGGCTTCCCCCCGACGTGGCCCGCGCCCATGCCCAGCGCCGCGCCCGGCTGTCGACATTGCGTGACGAGGCCCCGGCCTCGGGAACGCCCGCGCCCACCGACGCCACGGAAAGACACGCGCTGAACCGCCGGGAGCGCAGATCCGTTGTGCCTTTCAACCGTGCCGCAAAGCGGCAACCACTTCCGAAAGAGAGATCGGGATGCCCAGCGGAAGTTACAACTCCGGAAGTTACGGCTCCGGGAGTTACGGCTCCGGGAGTTACTACTCCGGAAGTCACAACTCGAGCGCCAGCCACACCAACCCGGCGAGGCCACCGGTGGAATACGTGCCAGCGGTACCCCGCTACCCCGCCGCGCCATCCTCCATCACCAGCGCGGCACCCAGCTACCACACCGTGGACCCCCTGCGAGACACACCCATCATTCGCACCGTGGAACCGGCACCCAGCTACAGCAGCCTGCCGCCAGCCGCTCCGGTCACATCCAGCCGATCGCACCACAGCAGCCACCGATCGCACCACAGCGACCACCGATCGCACCACAGCAGCCAATCGCGCGAGAGCGGCTCCTACTCCTACTCGGGCAGCGATGAGCGAACACTCGTTCCGGACACGCGCAGCCAATCGGGCAGCTACTACAGCTACGACGGCCCGTCAACAGCCGTTCCGGACACCCGTCAAAACGGGCGCGTCAGCGAATGGACTGAGCAGGCTGGGCTTGCGACAGTGAACGAGCAGCGGGCCGGGCGTCTCCCGATTAGGAACACTCCGGTAATTGGTAAGTACGGAGTAAGTACCTACGCCAACGGCACGCAGGTAATGACCAAGAGGGTCGACAAAGACCCGGAGAAGAAGGAGAGGAAGTCGTCCGACCCGAAGATGAGCGTGGTGCGTCATGGTGACGGGCACCTGTCCGTCGTGGAGAAGAGGAAGAAGAGGAGGTAGGGAGACAGGTCCCCCGGCCCTGCCTGCTCCAGTGGTCGCCCTGACTGATCTCGCCCGGCGCCGGATCAGTTGTCGGGGCCATGTGCCGGCCGGCATCGGCCAAGGGCCACCCTGCCCGTAGCGATCACCACGGTCGCCGTCCCTCGCTGCCGTGCGACATCGCCGTACGGAGTCACAGAGGCCCCGTACCGATCCAGGTACGGGGCCTCTTGCGAGCAGCGGCACCGTGCCGGTCGTGGATGTCTTGGTGGACGATTTCCGGCTTGTGGAACGGGTGCGGACCGCTGAACTGCCGTATGCGCAGGCTGAGCAGCTGGAAAGAACCGAAGAATTCTCCCCCGGCCCCGGCCCCGGCCTCCGTCAACTCGGGAAGAGCTGAGGAACCGCGCGGGCGAGCGCGACGGAGCGGTGCTCTCCTTGGTGAGCGCAGGTCACGGAATGACGATCATGCCCGCGCTCTCCTTGCTCGAAGTACCGGACTCGGTCGAGATCCCGGCCTGGGACCACATCGCTGAAGAAGCGGTGCGGGCCGGTCGTTCGGGCGGTACTTCGTTGCCCATCGTGGCGTGCCGCCGCAGGATTCGAACCTGCGGTACCCGCTTCAGGAGTGGGAGCGAATCCGCGATCGGGGGTGTTCGTCCTTGCCGGTGCGGCTGCCCTCGCAGGTCAGAAGCGCCCGGCAGGACGCTTGATCCTGCTCGCGGCGGCTTCTGCTCGACCATCCGCTCACGCGTCGCTCAGGCACCGCTCACGCATGGAGCCTCTCTGACCTGGTGTGAGTGGCCATGTCATCAGGTTGTCCCGATGCCCGGGATGACGCGAGTGGTCGCTGACGGGAAGGCGATGGGCCTTCAGGAGCGGCTCACCGCGTCGATGTGCGACTTGATGGCGTCGGTGATGAAGCCACGGGCGCTGTCGGGGCCGAGGGCCTGGAGGCAGGCGTACCTCACGTGGCCGCGGAACTGTCCCCGTCCCGGTTGATGGTCGTCGGCGCGCGGCGTGGCCAGGCGGCCTCCGGGCTCCACGTGGCGGTGACCGTCAGGTGGGCCTGGCCGGAGCCGTTGACGATGCCCGGACGGTCTCCGCCTTCACGTCCAGAGTGACGGAGGAGCGGTCTGTCAGGTCGTGGATCTCGACCAGCCCCTTGCGCGCGTCGTGCGAGACGAGGGAGGGAAACGTGGGCCGACGCCGCACTGTTCTTCGTGCTGCCCCAGCCCCGCACGTCTCTCGTGCTGCCCCAGCCCCGCACGTCTCTCGTGCTGCCCCAGCCCTACCTCGTTCGGTATGCCCGGAGGAAGGTCCGTACTCCCTCGACGACGAGTGGCCGGACGCGGCTGTCCTCCGTGGCGTTCGCGGAACCGAGCCTGTCCAGTGCGACGCCGAAGGTCAGCGCGATGAACTGGTCGGCCGCGAGCCGGGCGTCGGGGACGTCGAGCAGCCCGGCCGCGCCGAGGGTGGCGAACCGCTCGGCAACCGCCTCGTCGGGGGTGTTGGCCATGGAGTTGTAGGCCCGGTGCGGCAGGTGACCGGATTCCGCCCGGACCAGCCGTTGCAGCGTCGCGTACTCCGCCGAGCCGAGCATGTCGGTCGCGATGCGCATCGAGAACGCGACCAGGGCGTCTTCGAGTTCGGCGGCCTCGGTGAGGTCGGTGAGGGTGTCATCGAGGGTGCGCCGGATCGTGGAGATCATCGACTCGCCGACGGCGTCGACGACTGCTTGCAGCAGCGTCTGCTTGTCACCGAAGTAGTCGTAGACCGTTCGCTTGGACACCTCGGCCCGGGCGGCGACCGCGTCGACGCTGGACCGGTCGAAGCCGTCGGCGAGGAACAGTTCCCGGGCAGCCGAGAGGATGGCGGCACGCTTCCGCGTGGACCCCTCGCGCAGTGTCTTCGTGGTCGGCATGGGCACATCTTAACCTTTCTACACTGCACCGTGTAGTGTAGTGTCGAACTCGTGCCGCACTCGTACACCCGCTCCGCCCGGCGGAGCCATGCACATCGCGCCCCGCGTGAATGGCCGCTGTGTCCGCGCCGGGCCCGGCAAGGCGGCAGCGCTACGCGTATGGCCGGCCCCTTACTCGCCCGGCAATGACGGAAAGGACGTTCATGACCACGACCGCAACTCTGGCTCCCCCGGTCCGCATAGGGAAAGCCGCTGTCTGGGCCCTCGGCCTGCTGGCAATCTCCACCGGTGCCCTGGAATCGGTGGTGGCGCCGACGCTCCCGCTCCTGCAACGCGAGCTGGATATCAGTCCATCCACAGGGGCGCTGCTCAACATCGTGCTCGCCATCACCGGCGCGCTCGTCACTCCGCTCGCAGGCAAGCTCGGCGACCGCTACGGCGGAAAACGAGTCCTGATCAGGCTGATGGCGGTGGTCTCGGTCGGTGGCCTGGTGTCCGCGGTGGCGCCGAACCTGCCCGTGCTGCTGCTCGGCCAGGTCTTGCAGGGGGCGATGATAGGCGCGCTGCCCCTGTCGTTCATCGTGGTGCGCAAACACCTCCCCGCGGGAGAGTCGAAGGTGGCCATCGGGCTGGTCAGCGGGATGTTCGTGGGGGGCTCGATGGTGGGGCTGCTGGCGGCGGGGCCCGTGGCGGAAGCGCTCTCCCGGCACTGGATGTTCGCGGTGCCGACGTTCGCGGTCATTGGGTTCACCCTGCTGGTGAACAGGCTGATGCCGGCTGATCAGCCGGGCCGGTCGGACGATGCCGGGATCGACTGGCCGGGCATGCTTCTCTTGAGCGGGATACTGGTCACGCTCATGCTCACGCTCGCGGTGGCGCCCGACGCCGGCTCGCAGCCTCTCGTGCTCGTCGCCCTCCTCGCGCTGCTGGCCGCCTTCGTGACCGGATGGGTAGCCGTTGAGCGTCGTTCGGCCGCGCCGATGATCGACCTGCGCATGCTGGCACGGCCTGTGATCTGGAAGTCGTGTGTGCTGACGTTCGTGGTCTGCCTCGGCACCGCGACAGGGGTCTTCCTCGTTCCGCAGCTGCTCGACGTGTCCGGCGACGGATACGGTTTCGGGGCCAGCGCCACCGAGATCGGCTTCATCCTCCTGCCCGGCGCCGTGGTCGC
This sequence comes from Streptomyces sp. NBC_01775, assembly GCF_035917675.1. NCBI lineage: Bacteria > Bacillati > Actinomycetota > Actinomycetes > Kitasatosporales > Streptomycetaceae > Streptomyces > Streptomyces sp. NBC_01775. The sequence goes on from NZ_CP109104.1 coordinate 5,385,841, forward strand.
CACGCTGGCCGGGCCGGCCGGCGGGTTCGGGGAGCAGCGTTTCGGCTCCCGTGCCGTGGTCGCCACCGCGGTCGTCATCATGGCCACCGCCATGCTCGCCCTGTCAGTCGCACACACCGAGATCTGGCACATCGTCGTCGGCAAGGCGCTGATCGCGCTTGCCAACGGCCTGTGCGTGACGGCCATGGTGACCAGCATCGCGTCGTCCGTCGATGAAGGTGACACCGGCATCGCCACCAGCCTGATCCTGGTGACTCGCGTGCTGGGCTCCGCCGTGGGCGGGATGCTCGGCGGCGTGCTCCTCACCTCGGGGACCCCTTCCGGGTCGGATGTCCCGTCCGAATCGTCCTTCGTCACGGGCTTCCTCATCGCCGGTGTCGTCGCGGTGCTGTCCCTGCTTGTCGTCCGTACCATGAGCAAAGGAGCCAAGTCATGACCCGCACCGATCAGTTGAGGGACCGCACCGATCCGTTCAAGGGTGGCCGTTCCGGGCCCAGGCGCAAGGTCCTGATATCGGGGGCCAGCATCGCGGGGCCCGCCCTCGCGTTCTGGCTGAACCGCTACGGATTCGCGGTCACGGTGGTCGAGAAGGCGGGCACACTTCGTGACGGTGGTTACCCCATCGACGTGCGCGGCACCGCACTCGAGGTCGTCCGGAGGATGGGGATCCTGCCGCGGTTGCAGGACGCGCACATCGACTCGCATCGGATCACCTTCCTCGACGGGGACGGCGGCAAGGTGGCCTCGCTCAACCCGCATACCGTCGCCGGCAGTGCGGCGGGACGGGACCTGGAGGTGCGGCGCGGGGATCTGACCGACGCTCTGTACGCGGCGGTCCGTGACGACGTGGAGTTCTTGTTCAACGACTCCATCGACACCCTCGACCAGTCAGAGCACGGGGTCGACGTCACCTTCCGTGGAGGCGGCAGGCGTACGTTCGACATGGTGATCGGGGCGGACGGCATGCACTCCCGTACCCGGGAGTTCGTGTTCGGCCCCGAAGAGCAGTTCCATCGGTACCTCGGGTACTGCTTCGCCGTGTTCACCATGCCCAACACCTTCGGCCTCTCCCACGAGGTCATGATGTGGAACACCCCGGGCAGAGCCGCGGCTTTCTACGCCGTGGGGGACAGCGACGAAGTGCACGCCTTCTTGAACTTCGCCCAACCGGAACCGCCGTTCGACGCGTTCCGGAACCCGGAAGCCCAATGGGACCTGCTCGCCTGCGCCTTCGCCGACGCGGGATGGGAGATCCCGGGCATGCTCGCCGCCATGCGCGACGCGGATGACGTGTTCTTCGACGGGGTCAGCCAGATCCGCATGCCCCGCTGGTCCAGCGGCAGGGTCGCGCTGGTGGGCGACGCCGCGTACGCGCCCTCGTTCCTCACCGGACAGGGCTCCAGCCTCGCGCTCGTCGGCGCGTACATGCTCGCCGGTTCCCTTGCCGACCGCGACCACGCCGCGGGCTTCGCCGCGTACGAACACAACACCCGTGAGTTTGTGACCGTGAACCAGGAGCAGGTCGGCGAGGGCGACGCCGCACTCTTCCCGACCACCGCTCGGGCCCTGGAGAAGCGCAACGACATGCTGCGCAATCTCAGCGCCATGCCCCCCGCGGAGGGACGACCGGCCCATTCGGCCCTCACCCTGCCCGAATTCATGACCATGACGTGATCCCGGGCACGCGCGGTCTTGAAGCCGGTGCGTACGAGGGACTGGTCGTCGGCGATGACGGCCCTCAGCGGTGGCTGGTCGCTCTTCATATGGTGCTCCGTGGGATGCGGGCCGTGACCCGGTAGCCGCCCTCGTTCGTCGGTCCGGCTGCCAGCTCGCCCTGGTAGACGGCCAGCCGCTCACGCAGCCCCATGTGGCCGCGGCCGTTGCCCGCCACCGGCGGGGAGTCCTCGGCGCCGCCGGTGTCGGTCACCTCGATCTGTAGCGTGTCATCGGTGTAGCCGATGGTGACGGCCGCCTGTGCGCCGCGTGCGTGTTTGACCGTGTTGGTCAGTGCCTCCTGTACGACGCGGTACGCCGCGAGGTCCACTCCTGGTGGCAGCGGGTCCGGCGGCAGCGACACCTCGACGTTCACGGGCGTACCGGCGGCGCGCACTCGTGCGACGAGCGCGTCGAGCCGGGCGGGCCGGGCTGGGGCTCCAGGCCGTCGGGCCTCTCGTGGTCCGAGGCCGCCAACAGGCCCATCACATGGCGCAGTTCGGCCATGGCGGCCCGGCCGCCCGCCTCGACGGCCAGCAGCGCCTCCTTCGACTGCTCGGGCACGACATCCATCACCTTGCGGGCCGCACCGGCCTGGATCACCATCACGCTCACGTTGTGGGTCACCACGTCGTGCAGTTCGGCTGCGATGCGGGCGCGCTCCTCCTCGACGGCACGGCGCGTGGCCTCCTCCTGAGCCTCCTGGAGTTCTGTGACCCGGTCCCGGCTGGAGGCGAGCCGCAGTTGCAGGAAGCGGACGAGGCTGGCCAGCATGCCGGCCACCAGGAGCACGAATCCCGGGCTGGACCATCCGGGGAGCACGGGGTCGGCGTTGCGGAACGCGAAGCCGGACAGCGCGGCGGCGATCACCAGGACGCCGATGGCCGCTATCCGGTAACGGCTGTACACGACGGCGCTGTAGGCACCGATGACACAGGCCAGGACGGTGATCCAGGAGGCGGAGCCGCCGATGGCCAGTGCCGCGCTCAGCACCACCGCGAACTGAACCAGCGGGTACCGGCGCCGGGCAGCCAGCGGCAGTGCCGACAGGACCACCAGGGCCCATGGCACGGAGGAGGGCTCTTCCTCCACGGGCGCCCGACCAGGGTCGGGCAGCGAGGGCGGGGGCGGGACCCCGGCCCCCACGTCGGCTTCCGGGTTGATGTGCACCGGTCCGTCCCCGGGATAGCGCACCGTCACGTACAGGGCGACGACGGTCAGTACGACCGCCAGCGCCACATCAGCGCGCATCGCGCGCCGGGACACCGGGGCGGCTTTCGCCTCCGGGCGTAGCGCCTCGATGAACTGCTCATGCCGACTACGCCGGTCTGCCGTCTCCATCCGGCCATTGTGCTGAGCTCCTCGTGCAGCCCGCGTCCGTCTGTCCGGCCGGAGCGTTGCCCCAGCGGCGTACTTCTGAGGTAGGACTCCGCGACCAGGTCCTCCGCTCGGACGGCCCGAAGTTGGTTCCGTGGCGGACGCGCTCCGTGCGTGGCAGTCCCTAGGTTCCAAGTCCGGACCAGGCCGGCCATGTGCCATGTGCCTCTCGCGACCGTAAGGACGGACAACACGTATGCCTCAAGTGATCGAACTGGAGGGTGTGGCGAAGCGCTACGGCAGCGTCGGCACACCGGCGCTCGGACCGCTCACGCTCAGCGTCGCCAAGGGCGAGGCCCTTGCCGTGACGGGCCCCTCCGGCAGCGGCAAGTCCACGCTGCTGAACCTCGTCGCCGGCTTGGACAAGCCGACCGATGGCGCCGTGCTCGTGGACGGGCGGCGGATCGACCAGTTGAGCGAGCACGCCCTCGCCCGCTTCCGTCGCGCGCACGTCGGCATGGTCTTCCAGTTCTTCAATCTTCTCGACGACCTGACCGTCACGGACAACATCCAGCTTCCGGCGCAGTTGAGCGGCGCGGGCCGTCGCAAAGCGTCGGCCCGCGCGAGTGAACTCATGCAGATGCTGGGCATCCACAAGCACGCCCGCGCCTACCCGGGCCGGTTGTCCGGAGGCGAGCGGCAACGGGTGGCGGTCGCACGCGCGTTGGTCAACCGTCCCGCGCTGTTGCTCGCCGACGAGCCCACCGGCGCGCTCGACACCGCCTCGGGCCACGATGTCCGCGATCTGCTGCTGGACCTGCACCGCGGCGGACAGACCATCGTGCTGGTGACGCATGACCTGGCGCTGGCGAAGGCGTGCGCGAGCCGCACGGTGCACCTGGTCGACGGTCACGTCGCCCTCGACTCGTCCGGGCAGGGCGCGCAGGCCGCGCAGGCCGCGCAGGCTTCGCAGGCCGTGCGATGAGCCTGCTCGGTACCGGCGCACTCGGCCGGGTCGTACGTTCCGGGGTGGGGCGGCGGCGGGTACAGACAGTGGTGATCGCCGTGGCCACGATGATGGCGGTGGCCTCGGCCGTGGTCGCCGGGTCGCTGATGGTCGCCGCAGCCGCACCGTTCGACCACGCCTTCGGCGAGCAGCGGGGTGCGCACATCACCGCACAGTTCGACCCGGACAAGGCGAGCGGGACACAGGTGGCGAAGACCGGGAAGCTGGCCGGTGTCACCGCGAGCGCGGGCCCTTACCCGTCCACGGCGTTCCGCCCGGTGGATCGATCCGGTTTCCGCATGCCGACGCTGACCCTGGCCGGGCGGCCGAGCCCGGACGGCGACGTGGACCGCGTCGATCTGAAGTCCGGCCGCTGGCCGCGGAAGCCGGGCGAGATCGTGCTCGACGCGTCGTTCGAAGGACCCGCCATCGGGATCGGCGCTCCCCTGAAGGCTGCGCATGCCAAGAACGCCCCCACCCTTTCGGTCGTCGGCTTCGCCGTGTCGGCCAGCAGGACCGCCGACGCGTGGACGACCCCCGCACAGGTCGGTGCACTGGCCGAGGAGGGCGGGCCGGTCACGCGCCAGATGCTCTACCGCTTCGACTCCGCGAGCACGAAGGGGCAGATCCTCGCCGACCGCAAGAAGCTGGCCGCATCCGTAGGACCCGGCGCGCTGCTGGGCACCCAGTCCTGGCTGGACACCAAGCGCGCCGCTGATCAAGGCGCGGCGGCGACCGTCCCGTTCGTGATGGCGTTCGGCGTGCTCGGCATCGTGATGTCGGTGATCATCGTCAGCAGCGTGATCAGCGGTGCGGTCGGCACCAGCCTGCGCAGAATCGGCATCCTCAAGGCCATCGGCTTCACCCCACGTGAGGTCGTACGCGCCTACGTGGCCCAGGCGCTGATCCCGGCCGGCGCGGGCATCGCCTTGGGGGTCGTCCTGGGAAACCTCCTGGCAGTGCCGCTGCTGGCGGACACCGCGGAGGTCTACGGCACCGTCTCGCTCTCGGTGGCCTGGTGGGTGGACGTCACGGTGCCGGCCGCCGCCCTGGTCATCGTGGGGCTCGCGGCGCTGATCCCGGCGCTGCGGGCCGGGAGGCTGCGTACGGTCGAGGCCATCGCGGTCGGCCGGTCGCCGCGCACGGGGCGCGGCCAGTGGGCGCACCGGGTGATGGGGCTGCTGCCGTTGCCGCGACCGGTGACGTACGGTCTCGCCACCCCCTTCACACATCCGGTCCGTACCCTCGCCATGCTGCTCGCTGTGGCGTTCGGCACGGTCGCGGCCACCTTCGCGGTGGGGCTGACCTCGTCCCTGACGGAGATCGGCACCTCGCAGAACACCGAGAGCCGCGCCGCGGTCACGGTCACGACCACCAAGCCGAACACCCTCGCACCCCCTCCGCCTCCTCCCGCGGGGGAGAGCGCGGCAAGCCCGTCTCCCACAGGCGACAGCGCGACGCATACGCCCCAACCAAGGGCTGCCGACCCCGCGAAGGCGCGGGCCGCCATCACCGCGCAGACGGGTACGGGGTCGTACTACGGCAAGGACCGGACCGAGGTCGCCGTGGCCGGGGTCTCCGGCGCGGTCCAGGCCAGCCTCTACGAGGGCGAATCGCGCTCCGGCGGCTACGAGATGATTTCCGGGCACTGGATCACCGGTAAGGGCCAGGTCGTGGTACCCACGCGCTTCCTGGAAAGGACCAGCGCCGAGGTCGGCGACACGGTGCGGGTGACCTACGAGAAGGAGACCGCGAACCTGCGGATCGTGGGCGAGTCCTTCGACACCTCGGGCAGCAAGCTGGAAATCCACATGGCCATGGCCAACTTCGCGTCGGCCGAGCCCGCCTCCTTCCTCGTCGAGGTGAAGCCGGGCGTCTCCGCCGACGCGTACGCCCAGAAGATCGCCGCAGCCGTACAGCCCCTGGGTGGCGACGCGACGACCAACGCCTCCTCGGGGCAGGAGGGCGTCATCCTCATCATGTCCGCGATGGCGGTGCTGCTCACTGCGATGCTGATCTGCGTGGCCGGGCTCGGCGTACTCAACTCCGTGGTCCTGGACACCCGGGAACGCGTCCACGACCTGGGCGTCTGCAAGGGGATCGGCATGTCGCCGCGGCAGACCATGAACCTCGTGCTCGCCTCGGTGGCCGCGATCGGCGTGGCCGGCGGGCTGATCGGCGTACCGACGGGGTACGCGCTGCACGGCCTCGTCATGCCGCTGATGGGCCACGCGGTAGGCACCAGCATGCCGCCGCCGGTCATCGACGTGTACGAGCCTGCCGAGCTGCTCCTGCTGGGCCTGGGCGGGGTCGTGATCGCGGTGCTGGGCGCGCTGATCCCGGCCGCCTGGGCGGCCAGGGCACGTACGGCCACGGCACTGCGCACCGAGTAGCGTCCGTCCGCCAACCGAGTAGCGTCCGCCAACGGAGTAGCGTCCGCCAAACGCAAGCTGCCTGGCCGCACGGCGATCACGGCTGTGGGAACGCGGATCGGCCCGCGGCGTTTGGAGTCCACGGACGACGAAGCCCGAGCCCGACCGCTGCGCGAGCCGGAGCGCCGCGCTGCCACGGGCCACCGCCCGTGCCGCGTCGCGGCGTTCGGCGCCGATCATCGAGAGGTCCACCGGGAGGGCGCCCCGGCGGGGGAAGGAGGTTCCCCCCGGCGAGTGCGGGGAAGCCGAGTGCGCTTTTCGGGACCTGCTCGGCGAGGCCGAGGCATCCTGACTGGGCGAAGCGGACGCCTCGTTCTCCCACGAGACGGGAGCCGCCGAACCGGAGCCATCAGCTTCAGGGGTTCGATCGGGTGGCCCCAGCGGTCGCCCGCTGTGGAGCTTGCACTGATGTGTACGGCTGCGCAAGAACGCTGGTGTCTGCCGTTGTTGATGTCAGTCGTTGATGGCAGCTGTAGATGTCACGCGACACCGTGAAGCTGCGTCACGGCCGACGGTAGGCGGTCGGGTCGATGCCGGGAACGGGGTCGCGGCTGAGCGTCACGAAGCAGGGGTAGGCAGGATCGCCCGCCTCCAGGAGGGCGAACAGATCGACATCGTGCCGTGCGAAGCGGTGGAGGTACTGCAAGAACAGCTCCAGTTCATCAGTGGAAAGCGGTTCATCGTGTCGGTCGTTGCGCACCTCCCCACGGTAGGGCTCGCCAAGGTGCTGGCGACCTCGTGCGGCGACCTCGTGCTGGCGACCTCGTGCTGGAGACCTCGTGCTGGAGACCTCCTCGCCCCGAACTACGGGCGGGGGAGGAAGTTGGTGAGGTCTGTACGGGGTGCCGGGCGGGCTCCAGCATGTGGTGTTGGTCTGCGCGGTCGGGCTGGTTGCCGTACTTCCGTGCTGTACACCTGAATCACGAGGGGTGAGGACAGTGGATCGTGAAGGGCTCGACCGGCTGCTTGCGGTGGAGGGCTCCGAGGCCGCTGAGGCTGCAAGAGCCGCGCTCCGGGATGGTGGGCACTTCGTCGTCCGGGACGGAGCCGTCCCGGCCCGGTCGCTGGCCCGGGTCTACGAACGCCGGCTTCGGCACACACGCCGTACCGGGCAAGAGACGCTCGGGCTCGAAGAAGCGGTCACACGACTCGCGGAGGAGTACGACCGCTCCGTCGCGCTGGGGCAGATCAGTACCAGCCACCATTTCTGGGCCTTCATGCTCTTCTTCACCGAACATGCTCAAGCACTCGTCGCCTGTACGGGAGTACGGCTGCCCACCCCGACATCTGGTCCTGAGCCTGGGAATCACGCGGCCCTTGGCGGCAATTGAGGGGTTGGTCTGCCCACACAGCTCGTAAGAGACCGACGTCGTCCGGCTGAACCACCCCGTGACGACCGTGATTTACCCACCTAACGGGCACGCCGCGGGCACGCTTGAACATTTCGTTGCGAACTACGGGGCCAGAGGCTCTGAGGTTGAGAACGGCGAACTGCCGGAGTCACTCGGGCAGCAGTCGAAAGACCCAGAAGATCCAGGCGCCGATACCCCACAGAACCACCGGCACGCTCAAATACTGGACGGGGATCGAGTAGAAGGTGTGCCGGTTACGAGGGAGATATTCGTTCCCTTTGGGGTGCACGTAGAGCACGTCGCGGTTCATGTAGTTACCGATGAACCAGAGCAGGATGCCGCCGACGATCGTTCCTACGCTCTGGCCTGACTCACCCCAGGCTTCCTGGCCGAGGATCGCCGGTACGCACACGATGACGAAAGCCAGGATTCCCCAGCCGGTCCACCACATCGATTCCCCCTCTGGCTCCCGCTGGGGCTTCAGTGTGCCCAGCGACGCGTGCTCGCGCCAGCCGGTACGCGGGGGAGTTCCTGCCTCCGTTGCGTCTTGCCCCGGCTGTCCTGCCCGCAAGGATCCGCTCTACGCCGCGTTCGCCCTGGCCGTCACGATGGGCCTCCGGCGCGGCGAGATCGTGGGGCTTCGCTGATCGGACGTGGACCTGGAAACCGTGTCCTGTACGTCCGCCAGCAGACGCAGCTCAGGCGCGGCCAGCTCTACCTCGCGGGAGGAGGGTGCCAGGGCCGAGCACAGTCGTGCATGCTGTCCGGTCTCCAGTGCCCGCTCGAACCGCACCGCTTCCGCGGTGACGCCCTCGCGCCGCTCGGACGGCGTGCTGCAGGCCCCGAGCGTGAGGAGGACCGCACCACCACGACGCCTGGCCCAAACTGTCCTGGCATCCCACCTCCTGTGCGGCCCGGACAGCGGGAGCAGGCTCCGCTCACCAGTGAGACACCCGGCCTCGCCCCCGGGCGAGTGAACGCCCAGGGCTGAGGAGCCCCGGGCGAGGCGGGCGGCCCTTGGGCCGGCCGGACTCTCAGCGGCTGGAACTGGAGGAGACGGCGTCCCGAGCGCGGTCCAGGACAGAGGCGAACGGGCCCGTCGCCCACTGCATGGCGGTCGAGCCCGCCGCGCTGGGGTGCGGGTGGGTGGGTGCGGCCTTCTCCACCGCCAGGAGCCGCTTGCCCATCTTGGTGCGCTCCCTCGACTTGAGCAGCGAGAAGTTCCACACCATGATCGCGGAGTTCGAGCAGTCGGTGAGCGACCATGCCGAGTACGAGGAACGTGAGTTCCCGGCCCTGCGCAGCCGACTCAGCCAGAGGGGGGGCGGGGCCGGGGGCAGGCTGCGGAAGGGCAGCCGCTGCGTCCTCGGAGCAGGAGCTCGCTGAGGCGGATAGGCGGGTTGGGCCCTCGGCGAGCGTTCGAAAATGGTCCCGTCAGGAGGATCGCCTGGCGGGGGCTCCGACGACGCGACGCTGGAACGGAGCGCAGGTTCCTTCACCGGCCGACAGGACGGTCGGCCGGCGCGGACCGTCCGGCTCGGTGCGTGCGGGCGGTGATGGCAATGGCTGCTCTGTCCTGTTTATGGGAGTGGTGTGCCGCCGGTGGCGTTGAGGATCTCCGCGGTGATGAAGCGGGCGTCTTCGGAGGCGAGGTAGACGTAGGCGGGGGCGAGTTCCGCGGGCTGTGCGGGTCGGCCGAACAGGGTGTTGGCGCCGAATTGTGTGGTGTCGGGGAGGGTCGCGGGGATCAGGGGGGTCCACACCGGTCCGGGGGCGACGGCGTTGACGCGGATGCCCCGGTCGGCGAGATTGCGGGCCAGGCCCTGGGTGAAGGTGACGATCGCGCCCTTCGTCATGGCGTAGTCCAGCAGATGAGGCTTGGGCTGGTATGCCTGCACGGAGGTGGTGTTGATGACACAGCCGCCCTCCGGGATGTGCGGCAGCGCCTGCTGGGTGGTCCAGAACATGCCGTAGAGGTTGGTCTTGACCACCCGGTCGAGCTGCTCGGCGGTGATGTCGTCGATGCCGTTCGGCTGGGCCATCTGGTAGGCGGCATTGTTGACGAGCACGTCGATGCGGCCGAACTCCGCCACCGCGGCCCCGACGAGGCGGCGGCACTCGTCCTCCGCGCGTATGTCGCATGCGACGGCGACCGCCCGGCGGCCGGCGTCCTCCACCAGGCGGACGGTCTCGGCCGCCTCCAGTTCCTCTTCGGGCAAGTGGGCGAAGGCGACGTCGGCTCCTTCGCGTGCGTAGGCGAGTGCGACGGCACGCCCGATGCCCGAGTCACCGCCCGTGATCAGGGCACGGCGACCCGAGAGCCGTCCACTTCCTCGGTAGGTGTCCTCGCCGTGGTCGGGACGAGGCGTCATCTCCTCCGTGTCCCCGGGATGGGTCTGCTGCTGCTGCGGATACTCCGGCTCGGGGTGTTCTCCGGCCCGCTGTTCGCTGCTCACGGTTTCTCCCTTGAGTTTGGTGCCTGTCTTCGCCGGCAGCCGTCGGCGGGAAGCCGCCGGCTCGTCCGCAAGCCGCAGCCGTCATTCCGAGATTCGCGCCGTGGACATGGGGCGAGCCCACGGGACCGGTCGTGCGGGGAAGCTGGCAATGTATTGGCGGTCGTGGGCGGCGTGGTGGGGTGCCGACTGCGAACCGGTGTCGAGACGGATGGTGCCAAGTGCGGCGTCGTAGGCGGCGCGCGCCCATCGCGACTGCCCACCGAGCCAGATGCGTGCGGGCGCCGATGGCGCCGAGGCCGACGGTCCCCACCGTCTTGCCTTCGAGGTCGTGGGCCTTGGCCCCGGCCTCGGCGACCGTGATGCCGAGCTCGCGCGCGACGTCCCCGTCGATGTGGTCGGAGCCGATCCCGGCCGTGATGACGGCCTTGAGGTGCCGTGCCCGCTCGATGCGCCCCCGGCTCAGGTACACCGGCCAGAAAGGCGTGGTGACCAGCACCTCCGCGTCGGCTAGCTTCTCATCGAGGCTCTCGCCGGTCTCGGTCGTCCCGGTCAACCGGTGCCCCTGCTCGGTGAGGAACGGGCGAAGTCCCAGCGCACTGTCGTCAGTGCACTGGCGGCGTCCGCACGACATCATTGCCGGCCCCCTCGTGTCCGGGGTAGGAGACGTAGACAACCTTCACCCTGAACCTCCCAAGAGCCCGTCAATACGCGCATCCGGTGACGGAAAACGGCCGACCGTCTGCCCTGCCGGGCTTAGCGGCTGGGTGCCGCAGCGCCGTGGCGGGGTCAGCGGCCCAAGGCGCGCTGTAGCTGCTTCTTGTTCATCCGGGAGCGGCCCTTGACGCCCCGTTGGCGTGCCTCGTTGTAGAGCTGCTCGCGGGTGGGGCCCTGAGGGCCGGTGTGCGAACGTTCGCCGCCCCTCTTGGGTGCCGGCTTGTCCCGGACCGAGGTCCGGCTCGCGCTCTTGGCCTCGCCGGTCTGGGCCCGTTCCTTGTTCACCGTCCGCGAGGCGATCTCCTTCGCCCTTCGCGTGGACGTGCCCTGCTCCTCAGCGCCCTTCTTGATGTGCTCGTACTGCCGCTCGCGCTTCGCATTGGAACCCGCAGGCATGATCCCTCCTCATCGCTCCATTTGTCCTGATTCTCAATATTTGCGTATCGGATTCGGATCGGCGACCGCTGTTTCCAGGGTGTGGGGCCTACGGGTGCCACAGCTGTTCGCCGTTACGCGCAACATGTCGTCTTCACCGACGCCGACCAGGGCAGGAGTGGTCAGCGTGCGCAGCGCCGCTGTTCCTTCGCCGAGCGGGTCCGCCGCCGGTGACGGCTCGCCGTGGACGAGCTGTCAGCTGGCCGCGGAGCATACGGGCCGCGTGCGCGCGTACTTCGCCGGTCGTGCCGGCCGAGGTCCATGCCCCGACGCCCGCTGTGCACACGTGCGCCCCCTACTGGCGCTGGACGACCACACACGCCCCCGTCCCCGGCTCTTGGCATCGTCAGCTCCCCGCGCCCAGGGCAGTCCTACCGGGCCACCATGCGGGTCCTGCCTCTTGCCGCCACCGACGAGAGGTTCGTCGGCCGGTGAACTTCGACTGCGACCGTGCCGACACCGACGCGCTGACGAAACTTTCCGGACCCGCATCTTCACAGCCTGACTCCGGGCGGGGTCGCGTGCCGTGAGCCTGCCGGTATGGAACCGAGGTGCTTCCCGCTCTTTCGTGAAAAGTGGGGCACTCGGACATGCCATCGATAAATCCCGGGGTGGACCTGTGGCCCGGGGAGGGCATCCGGTCGCGGGACTCGGGCAGGAGAAGTGGAGGAGCGGGCGTGTCTCAGGACGACGGTCGGAGGACGGCGTCGCGCGGCCGGTGGACGCGGGCGCGAGGATGGGTGCGGCGTGCGAAGGGGGCCGGGGGGCTTGAGCGGCAGACCGTCGAGCTGATCGGCAAGAGCGCCCTGGCGGCCAGCGTCTGCTGGTACATCGCTCACGACCTCATGGGGGCGCTGACGCCGGCGTTCGCGCCGTTCTCGGCCGTGCTGATCATGCAGGTGACCGTCTACCAGTCGCTGCTGCAGGCCCTGCGGTACGGGGCGGCCGTCTGCGCGGGAGTGTTCGTCCAGGCCGGCTTGGGCTTCCTGGCCGGGCCCGACCTTCTGACGTTCGTCCTGGTAGCCCTGATCGCCCTGGTCATCAGCCGTTGGCGGCGCCTGGGCTCCCAGGGCGTCCAGGTGGCGACCGCGGCGTTCTTCGCGTTCTCCACCTACACCTCCTCGACCGGGAACCTGCAACGCGTCGAACAGCTCAGCCAGATCCTCGCCCTCGTGGGGATCGGCTGTGGAATCGGTGTGCTGATCAATCTCACCATTCTGCCCCCGGTCCGCTACCGCAGCGCGGAGAACGGTATCCGGACCCTGTCGCACTCCCTGTGCGACCTGCTCAGCGACATCCCGCCGGTCCTGCGGGAGGGCGACCTGGGCGAAGAGAACACCGAGGGCTGGCGGCAGCGGGCCGCAGCTTTGGGCACCACCGTCGGCCACAGCCGCTCGGCCCTCCTCACGGCGTGGGAGAGCCGGCACTACAACCCCCGCCGGCATCTGCCCGGGCCTTTGCGGGACCAGGACTTCTCCGGCTACCAGGAGGTGGCCGACGCCCTTGAACGCGTCACCTACCAGGTGGCGTCGATGACACGCACGCTTCACCAGTGGCCGCAGGAGGAGGACGGCGAAGAGTGCCGCGAATTCCTGGCGCACTACGCAGACATGCTGGACGCACTCGCCCAGATCATTCGCCGGTTCAGCGAGATCGACCTCAAGCGTCTCGCCCGGCAGACGGCCCAGGCGTGCGCCTGTGCCGAGGCCGCACGGGACAAGCACAGGCAGCTGCTCGAACGGGCCCGGGACACCGCACTCCCGCTGGGCGATCCTTCCAGGCCGTACGGCATCCTCCTCGTTGAAGCGACCCGGCTGATGGACGAAGCCCAGCACTCCTGCGATGTCCTCCACCACTCCGCCCGCGAAACAGAGCAGCGCGAAACAGAACAGTCTGCGCGCACCGCGCGTGAACAGGCACGATGAAGACCGGACGGCGCCGCATCCGGCGACGGGGTACCGACTGACCGGCAAGTCCTCCTCCCGCTGTGTACTGGCCGCCGGTACGAGCACGCCAAGCTGCTCGCGCCGCGCGCGGGGCCGGATGAGCGGGCGCCCGGGAAGGCCGATGGGCGCGGCGGCCGGATAGGAAAAGGCTGGTTCCTTTCCGCTGTGCCGGGGCACCCCGGGACACATGGATCACGATGCCGCACCGGTGCTGGAGGCGCTGGCCCGATATCAGAAGGCGGGAGAGCTGCCGTTCACGCCGCCGGGACACAAGCAGGCGAGGGGCGCCGATCCGCGCGTGCGCCAGGTGCTGGGCGACGCCGTCTTCCACGGCGACGTACTGGCCTCCGGCGGGCTGGATGACCGGCGCACCCGCGGCGGCGTCCTCCAGCGCGCCGAACACCTGATGGCCGACGCTGTCCACGCCGAGCACACCTTTTTCTCCACCTGCGGCAGCTCCCTGTCGGTGAAGTCCGCGATGCTCGCGGTCGCGGGCCCGCACGAGAAGCTGCTGGTCGGCAGGGACGCGCACAAGGCCGTGGTCTCCGGGCTCGTCCTGTCCGGCATCCGCCCGGTGTGGGTCGAGCCCCAGTGGGACGACGAGCGGAAGCTCGCGCACGCCCCCTCCGCCGCGTCCTTCGAGGCGGCGTTCGCCGAGCATCCGGACGCACGCGGCGCGCTGGTCACCAGCCCCACCCCCTACGGCACCTGCGCCGACCTGTCCGGCATCGCCGAGGTCTGCCACCGCAGGGGCAGGCCCGTCATCGTCGACGAGGCATGGGGCGCGCACCTGCCCTTCCATCCCGACCTGCCCACCTGGGCCATGGACGCGGGCGCCGACGTGTGCGTCACCAGCATCCACAAGATGGGCAGCGGACTGGAGCAGGGCTCCGTCTTCCACCTCCAGGGCCCGCACATCGACCCCGCCGTCCTCGCCCAGCGTGCCGACCTGCTGGGCACCACCAGCCCCAGCGTGCTCCTCTACGCGGGCATGGACGGCTGGCGCCGCCAGATGGCGCTGCACGGCCGCGAACTGCTGGGGCACGCACTGGAACTGGCGGCCGAGGTCAGGGAGCGGCTTGAGGCCGTGGAAGGCGTCCACGTCAACGGCCGCGAGGACTTCACCGGCGAGGGCAGGGCCGCCGACCTGGACCCGCTGCCCATCGTCATGGACCTCTCCCAGCTGCCGGTCACCGGCTATCAGGCCGCCGACTGGATGCGCGAGCACCACCACATCGACGTGCATATCAGCGACCACCGCAGGATCAACACCCAGCTCACACACGCCGACGATCAGGAAACGGCGGGTGTGCTCATCGACGCCGTACGCGAACTGGCCGCCCGCGCCCATGAGTTCCCCAAGGCCCCCACCATTTCCCTGCCCGCCTCCTCGGCGCTGCGCATGGAGCAGGCGTGCCTGCCCCGGGACGCCTACTTCGGGGGCGTCGAGGACGTCCCCGCGAGCGAGGCGACCGGGCGGATCGCCGCCGAGATGATCACCCCTTACCCGCCCGGCATCCCGGTCGTGCTCCCGGGCGAGCGCCTCACCGACACGGTCGTACGCTATCTGCGCAGCGGGGTGGAGGCGGGCATGAACCTCCCGGACGCCGCCTCCACCGACCTGGACACCATCCGGGTGCTCATCGAGGACCGACCGGTCCCGCCGGCGGACGACTGACCGCGAGGCTGTCACTTCCGGATTCCGCTGGGCCAGCACCGAGGAGGAAGGAGACTCCATGCCGCGCGCCGCGCTCTTCGACGTCGACGGAACTCTCACCGACACCACCTATCTGCACGTGAACGCCTGGTGGGAGGCGTTGCGGCAGGCCGGACACACGGTGCCGACAGCGGCGCTCCACGGCGCCGTGGGGCTCGGCGCCGGTGACCTGCTCGACCACGTGCTCGGCACCGGGCGCGACCACAGCCGGGACGCGTCGATCAGCGCCGCGCACAAGACGCTGTACGGCACCTGTCACGAGCGGCTGAGCGCGCTGGAGGGCGCCCGCGACCTGCTGTATACGTTGCACGGTCGCGGCTGGCGGATCGTACTGGCCACCTCGGCCCAGGGCTCCGAGCTGGAGGCACTGCGCCGGGCGCTTGACGCGGACGCCGTCATCTCCGGCACTTCGAGCGCCGACGACGTCTCCGAGGGCAAGCCCGCGCCCGGCCCCGTCGACCAGGCCAGGCAGCTGGCCGGGGCGGCGCGGGAACAGACCGTGTTCGTCGGCGACGCCGTGTGGGACATGCGCGCCGCCTCCCGCGCCGGGGTCACGCCCCTGGCGGTCCTCTCCGGCGGCATCCCCCGCGCCGATCTGGAGGAGGCGGGTGCCCAGCAGGTGTACGCGAACCCCGCCGACCTGCTGGCCGGTCTCGACGGGAGCGCCTTCGCCCGGCTGGAGCGGGAGGGCTGAGCGCGAGCCGAATGCTTCGGTCGAAGTTCTGTCCGGGCGGGCGGTTACCACCGGGGATCACTGCGTACGGGCCGCGCCCCCTGGGTACCCGGCGGCCCGAAGCGAGAGGAGGCCCCCATGACGGGAGAGAGCGGCGACGACCTGCGCGCCCAGGACGCCGAGGACTCGCGCGGTACCGGGGACGTCAGCACCGATGACGCCGCGGAGCTGGGCGAGGGCCCTGTGGAGGGCGCCGAGCCCGGTGAGCGGGTGGCGCGGGGTCCTTGGACGCCGCCTGTGGAGGTGGATCCGCCGCCGCGTGTGGGGGGCGTGGAGGGCGAGGGTCCGGACAGCTCTTTTGTGGCTCCTGTCCCGGAGGGCGCGAGTGGGTGGGCGGGGCCTTCCGATCCGGGCGGGGATCCCGAGGAGGAGGGCATTCCCGATCTTCAGGACGGTACGCCCGAGCAGGAGCGCTCCAGCGACCCGCAGCAGCAACCGGTCCCCGGTGACAGTCCCACAGCGCCCACTCTGGCCGCGCCGACCCCCGCCGAACTGCACGAGGGCGAGTCCCTGGAGGAGCGGCTCGCCGAGGAGGAGCCGGAGGAGACGGTGGCCGAGGCGGTCTCCGGCACTCCCAGTGAACCGGCGGGGCGGCTGCACGAGGACGTCGAGCCGATGCCCCCGCGCCGCCAGGACGTGTACGGCCGCCAGACCGGCACGGGAGGACTCTCCGCCGAAGAAGAGGCCATCCGGAACGTGGGCGAGGGCGAGGGCGAGGGCGGGAACGTGGACGAGGGCGAGGCGTAAGGCCGCACGGGCGGCCGACGACCGCGCTGAACGGCTCACGGTGGACAGCTCACCGTCCACCGGGTGTGCGCCGTCCACCGGGTCTACGCCGCAGCCCCGTGGCCTCTCCCCGGAACGGCGCCCGAAGTTCCCACATGAGTGAGCCCCTCGCGACGGCGTCGAAGTCCTCCCACACCAGCCGGCCGGAGCGCTCGCACTCGCCGAGCGGCTGCGCGACCTCCTCGCGCACGACGCCGGTCAGCCGGCCGGCAGCCCGTGCAGCGGCTGGGGGGGGTCTCCAGTACCTTCTCGGCGAACTCCCGGTGCCACTCGCGCTCCCGGCCGCCGGAGAGGAGCACCCCGTGCGGCTGGAACTGGCCCAGCGCGCCGCGCTTTTCCAGCGTGGCGGGGGAGAAGGGCTCGGGCGTCTCGCACAGGATGCGGTGCGCGTCCCCGGGATCGAGGACCAGCGCGTACGCGCGTCCCCGTACCGTCAGCGGCAGTGGCGTCGCGTGCGTCGTTCACGAGAGACCCGCGGTGCCCGTCGGACCCCGTGGCGAAACGACGTGCCCCTCCCGCGCCCGGGGGCGCAGGCGGGGTGGTCTGCTGAGCAGATCGATGCCGGTACGGATATGCGGTCCGTGCCAACGAGGACCTCGTGACGTCGAAGACGTCCGGGTGTTTCGGGCCGGGGCGCCGGGACACCCGGCTGATCCCCTACGGGAGGGCTGGTGAGCGTGAGCCCTCCCGCTGTCGCGTACTCAAGAGAGGTGCAGCCATGCTCAAAGCCATCGCTGACATATTGCGCTCGATCGGCGGAGCCGTCGCCACCGTCGTCACTCTGCCCTTCCACGCCATTGCCCGCCTCTTTGGCGGAGCTTCCGACAGCGCGCACGGGCGGCACTGAGCCCCCGGGGCGTGTTCACGTCGGCCGCTGCTGCCCGCTCCTGCCCCGGCCGACCGCCGGGCGGTCGCCCTCGCGTGCGACACCACCGCCGTGGAGGCATACCAGCCCGAGCCGCCCCTGCTGGACTACGCCATGACCAAGGGCGCGAGCGTCACCTTCATCCAGGGGCTGGCCCGCGTTCTCGCCGAGCGGGGCATCCGCGTCAACGCCGTCGCCCCCGGGCCGGTGTGGACCCCGCTGACCCCCGCCGACCCTCCCCGACACCACACAATTCGGCAGCGGCACCCCTGTCCGGGAACTGCGAACCAGGTGACGCTCTCAGGCCCGACAAGAACGCTCAGGAGCGGACGTATGGTGAAGCACCCGGCTGAATTCCTGCGCCTCGGCGCGGCGACGGTGGCTGCTCGGATGCTCGGCTCTGCCGGGGGCGGCCCATGGGCGGCGGGGGCCGCCGAGCGGCTGTGAGGCCGGCCGCTCCGTCCACCGGCGCCATGCGTCTGCGCGGCCCGGGCACCGCGACGAGGCGGCACGTGGGCGTGGTCGCTTCGTTCGACTTCCTGCGCGAGGAGGAACTGCGCCGGTGGTTCCCGCCGGAGGTGCGGTGCACGCTGACCTTTACGGAGGAGGTCGCTTACAGCAGCAATGAGGAACTCGTCTCACGCCTGGGTGAGCCGGGTCTGCTGCGAGGGCCGGTCCACGAACTCCTGGAGCGCGGGGCAGAGGCTGTGGCGTACCTGTGCACCGCGTGCACCTTCGCCGGTGGCGAGGCGGGGGAGTGGGCGTTGCGGGAGGCGATGGCCTCGTACGGCGCGCGGCAGGCGCTGACGACCAGCGGCGCGGTCCGTGACGCCTTGCGTGCCGTCGGCGCTCGTCGCCCCGCCGTCGTGCACCCTTACCAAAGGCCGGTCGACAGTCTGCTGTCCGCGTACTTGGAGACCTGCGGTTTCGACGTCGTGGCGCTCACGTCGCTGGGCCTCGACGCGGTTGAGGACGTGTACACCGTCGACGAGCAGCGGGTGCTGGACCGCGTCGCCGACGGAGATCGTCCCGGGGCCGACGCCGTGTTCATCAGCTGCACCGCGCTCCCCACCTACGACGCACTTCCCCGCCTCGAAGACCGGCTCGGCAAACCCGTGATCAGCGCCAACCAAGCCACGGCCTGGGCTCTGCTGGGCGCCGTGGGGCGACGCGCCCGCGGCCCGGGGCAGCGGCTCCTCTCCGCCGGACCGCACACCTAACCCGTTCGGGCGGGGAGCGGGCGGGACGGGACAGGCGGGGAGGCCAAGACCAGCGCGCAAGGCCGCGCCGACGCCGGGACGCGCCGCCTGTCCTGTATTCCGCGCCTCTTTGCCCCCCGCGACGAGCGGCACGGGAGCGGGAGCACTCGTGAGGACCGAAGCCATTTCTCTTCGTGGATATGTTGCTTATTGTCTGAATTGGCCGGTGGTTTCCTCGCGAGTACCGCCTCGGGAGTACCGACCCCTTGGCCCTCCCCCAGGCCCGCAGGCCGACGGCTCTGGAGCGGAGCGGCCCGGGGCCCACAGCGGGGCGGTACCTGGCGGCATAACCGGGCCGCATAAAGGGGTGGCTGCGGAGCACTCGCGGTGGGAGGAGGCAGCGCATGAAGACCGATGGCAGGGTGCGACGGGCCCGGGACGACGGAGCCGAGCGCGGTGAGATCGACCTCGCCGCTCTGGAGGCGCGGCTTCGCGAGCGGGTGCGGGGCGAGGTGCGTTTCGACGCGGGCAGCCGGGGTGCCTACTCCACCGACGGTTCGAACTACCGTCAGGTCCCGATCGGCGTGGTCGTGCCCTACGACGTGGAGGCGGGGGCCGAGGCCGTCGCGGTGTGCGCGGAGTTCGGCGCTCCTCTGCTCTCGCGCGGGGGCGGTACGAGCCTGGGTGGGCAGGGGACCAACGCGGCCGTGGTCCTCGACTGGACGAAGTACTGCCACGGGCTCGTCTGCGTCGATGCCGAGGCGCGGACGTGTGTGGTGGAGCCGGGCATCGTGCTGGATGAACTGAACCGGCAGTTGTCCGGCCATCGGCTCATGTTCGGGCCGAAGCCGTCGACGCACAGTCACTGTTCGCTGGGCGGCATGATCGGTAACAACTCCTGTGGCGGGTCGGCCCAGGCTTACGGTAAGACGGTCGATAACGTCCGGCGGCTGGAGATCCTGACCTACGACGGGATGCGCTGCTGGGTCGGGCCGACCTCCGAGACCGAGCTGGTCGAGATCGTCGCGGGAGGTGGCCGCAAGGCCGCGGTGTACCAGGGGCTGCGTGAGCTCGCCTCGCGCTACCTGGGCGATATCCGGCGGGGCTTTCCGCGCATTCCACGGCGGGTGTCGGGCTACAACTTGGACTCCCTCCTGCCGGAGAACGGCTTCGACCTGGCCCGGGCCTTGGTGGGCAGCGAGGGCACTCTGGTCACGGTGCTGCGCGCCGAGCTGGACCTGGTGCCGGTGCCGCCGTACGAGGCCCTGGTCGTGCTCGGGCACGAGGACATCTGCGCGGCGGCCGACGAGGTACCGAAGATCCTTCAGCACAGCGCCCCGGAGCAGCTGGAGGCCCTGGTCGGAGCGTTCGGCGAGGTCAAAGCGCTGTTCGACCCCTGGGACAGGATGAATCCGGGGAAACTGGTGGCGCCCGCCCGGGTGGACCAGCACCTACGTCTCGGCGCGTCGTGGCGGCCGGAGGGCCACGAGACCCACTTCGGCTACCCGGACGACGAGGGTTCCTTCACCCGGGCGGTGACGCGGTGCGTCGGCATCGGGAACTGCCGCAGCCACAGCGGCGGAGTCATGTGCCCCTCGTATCGGGCGACCGGTGAGGAGGAGCACTCCACACGCGGCCGGGCCCGGCTGCTGTTCGAGCTGCTGAACGGACACGCTGACTGCGTCGTCACCGACGGCTGGCGCTCCACCGAGGTCAGGGACGCTCTCGATCTGTGTCTGGCCTGCAAGGGCTGCAAGAGCGACTGTCCGGTCGGGGTGGACATGGCCACCTACAAGGCGGAGTTCCTCTCCCACCACTACGCCGGCCGGCTGCGCCCGGTCGCGCACTACTCGCTGGGCTGGCTTCCCCTGTGGGCGCGGCTGTCGCGGTCGGCCCCCCGCGCGGTGAACGCGCTCCTGCACGCCCCCGGGCTCGCCCGGGCGGGCAAAGCGCTGGCGGGTGTGGCCCGGGAACGAGACGCGCCGGTCTTCACACGTCAGTCCTTCCTCCAGTGGTGGACCGCACGACGGGTGCCCGAACCCGACCCGGCCGATCCCAGGACGGTGGTGCTGTGGCCGGACACCTTCAACACCTACTTCCATCCCAGCGTCGCGAAGTCCGCCGTCCGGGTTCTGGAGGACGCCGGTTTCCAGGTGGCGGTGCCCACGCGGGCGGTGTGCTGCGGGCTGACGTGGATCTCCACCGGCCAGCTCGACACCGCCAAACGCGTACTGCGCCGCACCGTCGAGGTGCTGCGCCCCTGGATCGAGGCCGGCACTCCGGTGGTGGGCCTGGAGCCGTCGTGCACGGCTGTCTTCCGCTCGGACGCGCCTGAGCTGCTGCCCGAGAACGAGGACGTACAGCGACTCTCCGGGCAGTTCCGCACCTTCTCCGAGCTGCTGCTCAACGAGGCACCGGACGACTGGCGTCCGCCCTCGCTGACCCGGGCGGCGACTGTCCAGACGCACTGTCACCAGCATGCGGTGATGCGGTACGACGCCGACCGTGAGCTGATGCGACGCGCGGGGATCGACGCCGATGTGCTGGATGCCGGGTGCTGCGGTCTGGCAGGCAACTTCGGCTTCGAACGGGAACACCACGAGGTATCCATGGCGGTGGGAGAACAGGGCGTCCTCCCCGCGGTGCGGGAGGCCCCGCCCGGCGCCGTGGTCCTCGCGGACGGCTTCAGCTGCCGGACGCAGATCGAGCAGGGCGGCACCGGACGCCGCGCCCTGCATCTGGCCGAGGCGCTGGCCCTGGGGCTGGACGGCACCCTGCCGGCCGACCACCCTGAGAAGCTGGCCGAACGCCCGGCGTCCTCCCCGCGCGCCGCCCGTCTGGCCACCGCGGCCGTGCTCGGCACCGGGATCACGGTGGCCGCCGCCCTGGCCTCCGTACTACGGCGCCGCATATGACGTGCGGTCAGGGCGGCTAACCCAAAGAGGCCACCTCCACCCCGAAATCGAGTGGCGTGCCCTTCGGCCCGGCGTCGTTCTCCTACCGTCCGCCGCAGGACGCATCAGGGCCACGAGAGCTGCGGATCCCCATGAGGAAAGGAATCACCCGTGTCGATGAAGGTCTCCGACTACATTCTCCAGCGGCTGCGCGAGTGGGAGGTCGAGCACGTCTTCTCCTACGCCGGCGACGGCATCAACGGCCTGCTGGCCGCCTGGGAGCGCGCGGGCAACGAGCCCCGGTTCATCCAGGCCCGGCACGAGGAGATGGCCGCCTTCGAAGCGGTCGGATACGCCAAGTTCACCGGCAAGGTGGGCGTGTGCGCCGCGACCTCGGGGCCGGGCGCCATCCACCTGCTGAACGGCCTCTACGACGCCAAGCTCGACCGCGTCCCCGTGGTGGCGATCGTCGGGCAGACCAACCGCAGTGCCATGGGCGGCTCTTACCAGCAGGAGGTCGATCTGGCGAGCCTCTACAAGGATGTCGCCTCGGACTTCTGCGAGACCGTCACCGTCCCCGAGCAGCTGCCCAACGTCCTCGACCGCGCCATGCGCACCGCCTACGGGCGGCGCACCGTCACCGCCGTCATCATCCCCGCGGACGTGCAGGAACTGGACTACAGCCCGCCGACGCACGCGTTCAAGATGGTGCCCTCCAGCCTCGGCATGGCCCACTACGCTCCGGTCCCCCAGGAGGACGAGATCGCGCGGGCGGCGCAGGTGATCAACGAGGGTGAGAAGGTCGCGGTCCTGCTCGGTCAGGGTGCGCGGGGCGCCAGGGCGCAGGTCGAGGAGCTGGCCGACATGCTGGGCGCGGGGGTCGCCAAGGCCCTGCTCGGCAAGGATGTACTGCCCGACGACCTGCCGTATGTCACCGGCTCCATCGGGCTGCTCGGCAGCCGCCCCTCCTACGAGCTGATGCAGGGCTGCGACACTCTGCTGGTAATCGGCTCCAGCTTCCCCTACACCCAGTTCCTGCCGGAGCTGGACCAGGCGCGCGCGGTGCAGATCGATATCGACCCGCACCTGGTCGGCATGCGCTACCCGTTCGAGGTCAACCTCGTCGGGGACGCGGCCGAGACGCTCAAGCGGCTGCTTCCCATGCTGGAGCGCAAGAAGCACGGCGCCTGGCGCGAGAAGATCGAGAAGGATGTCGGCCGCTGGTGGGAGGTGATGGAGCGGCGCGCCAGGGTGGAGGCCGATCCCATCAACCCCGAGTACGTCGCCCACGCCCTGGACGCGCTGCTGCCCGAGGACGTGATCCTCGCCGCGGATTCCGGTTCGGCGGCGAACTGGTACGCCCGCCACCTGCGCATCCGGGGGACGATGCGCGGCTCCCTGTCCGGCACCCTGGCCACCATGGGCCCGGGTGTGCCCTATGTGATCGGCGCGAAGTTCGCCCACCCCGAGCGGCCGGCGCTGGCGCTGGTGGGGGACGGGGCCATGCAGATGAACGGCATGGCCGAGCTGATCACCGTCGCGAAGTACTGGTCGGAATGGCAGGACCCGCGGCTGATCGTGGCGGTGTTCAACAACCATGACCTCAACCAGGTCACCTGGGAGATGCGGGCCATGTCCGGAGCCCCGCAGTTCCTGCCCTCCCAGGCCCTGCCGGACGTGCCCTACGCGGACTTCGCCCGGTCCATCGGCCTGGACGGCGTCCGCGTGGACCAGCCCGACGACGTCGAGGACGCCTGGCACCGGGCGCTGGCCGCCGACCGGCCCTTCGTGATCGACTTCCGCACCGACCCGGACGTCCCGCCCATCCCGCCGCACGCCACCCTCGACCAGATCGAGGCCGCCGCGGCCTCGATCATCAAGGGCGACAGCAGCCGGACGGGCGTGCTCAAGCAGGGCTTCAAGGCCAAGGTGCAAGAGGCCCTGCCGGGCAAGGGCAGCGGCAAGAACCAGCCGGGCAAGCAGGAGGGCTGATGCCCGCCGCCTCGGACATCCGCGCGGGCCCGGTCGTCGAAGGGATCGAGACGGTTGTCTACACCGTCCCCACCGACACCGCCGAAGGTGACGGCACCCTGGCCTGGGACTCCACCACCCTCGTCCTGGACCGTGTGCGCAGCGGCAACACGACAGGGATCGGTTTCACCTACGGCCCCCGGCCACCGCGCAGGTCATCGACCAGCTGCTGGCCGGGCAGGTCACCGGACGGTCCGCGTGGGATGTGCCCGCGGCCAACGAGGCGATGCACCGGGCGGTCCGCAATGCGGGCCGCCCCGGTCTCATCGCCGGCGTCCTCTCCGCCGTGGACATCGCCCTGTGGGACCTCAAAGTACGCCTCGTCGGCCTCCCGCTCGCCCGTCTACTGGGCGCATGCCGTCCGGAGGTTCCTGTCTACGGCAGCGGAGGCTTACCCCCTATACGGCGCGGCAGCAAGATCGCCAACTACGCGACTGGACCCAGGAACTGGGCATTCACAGGATCAAGATCAAGATCGGAGAGGACTGGGCCCAAAACGAGCCCCGCGACTGCGAACGCGTAGCTCACGCCCGGGCCGGCATCGGCGACGACGCTGAACTGTATGTCGACGCCAACGGCGCCTACAGCGCCAAACAGGCCATCCGCCTCGCCCCACGGCCGGCCGACCAAGGCGTGACCTGGTTCGAGGAACCCGTCTCCTCCGACGACCTCACCGGCCTCGCGCAGGTCCGTACCGCTGTGGCCACGGACGTGGCCGCAGGCGAGTACGGCTACGTACTCCCCTACTTCTGGCACATGATCAGCGCCGGAGCCGTGGACTGCCTGCAGGCCGATGTCACCCGCTGCGGAGGGCGGACAGCTGCGGCGCAGCAATTTCCGGGCCACCTGGGTCAAGGCGCTGAAGGCGGCCGGCCTTCCGGCCGAGGTCCATTTTCACGACCTGCGGCACACCGGGAACACGCTGGCGTCCAACACCGGAGCCAGCACGCGGGAGCTGATGACCAGGATGGGGCACAGCACCTCGCGGGCCGCGCTGATCTACCAGCACATGACCGGCGACCGTGACCGGGCCATCGCGGACGGGCTCGGGGCCATGATCCGGCAGAGCCGCGAGGAGGACGACGACCCCGCGTAGTGGCACGGGTGTGGCACGACCCCAAAAACGATGAAGGGCCAGCTCCGGCGGATAACCCCGCTGAGCTGGCCCTTCGTCGTGTGCCCCCGGCAGGATTCGAACCTGCGACACCCGCTTTAGGAGTTCGATCCGCGCCCGCTCCGGCTGCTGCCGTCGACTGGCGCGACAGCCGGACAGAGGTACTGGTGTACGTCCCTGTCCGGCATCGTTGATGTCAGCCGTTGATGTCAGGAACCTTCTGATCCGTAGCTATAGATGGGTCGGTCATTTTCGGTCATGCGGGCCGGACAATGGCATGCAGCGTCCAGGTGTGGGCGCTGGTGATTGCTGTGGTTGCTGTACTTCGCTGCTGTACGCCTCTGTGTCGTAGAGCTGGGTGCTAGGTCAGTGGAGTCTTAACGCCCGAGTCAATCCTTCGGGATGCTGGTCTCTTCTTCCCATCCCCACTCGTGGCGACAGTCGGCGCAGGTGAGATAGGTGGGTAGGGACTCTGTGGTGCTGTGCGTGATGCGGAAGAGTTCCTGCTCGTCTGTGGTGGTCGGCACGATCACGGTCAGGACGCGGTCTGTTGCTGCCCCGCAGCTGGGGCATGGTGTTGGCGGATGAGAGCGTGGACGCATGGATCACCTGCGCGGTCGGTTTAGCGCCAAGGTAGTCAATGCTGGTGCGCACTGGGGGTGATCGGGGTTTCGTTCCTGGGTCAGGACGCTCTGGTTGTCGCTGTTCTTGTTTGCTCCGGGCAACGAGGCTTCGAGGCGGAACGGCCATGGACTGTCCAGCGAGTGACACTGATGCTTCAAGTGGGGAAAGTCAGCCACGACGGCGGGACAGACGCCTGAGCACCTGCACGTGGTCTCCTCAGCCATCCACCGGCATCAGCCACGCTTCCCGCTTTTGGTCTTTGACCCGCAGACGCCTCCGCGAAGCCTCGGCCGGCCACTTTGGGATGGCAGGACCGGCCCGCAGACCGCGACGAGACCGGGCGCCGCGGGACGAGCCTTCCCGGTGTTCTATGACCGGTGGTGCAGGGTCATCGGCGTCGTGCTCCTGGTCATGCTCGTGCTGGTATGCCGAACCGTGGAATCCCAGGTGTTCAGGAGCTACCTTGCAGACCATGCGGGTTGCTGCGTTGGGCTGCGCGCTGAGCGGTCCGGGGCCGTCGCGAGCGGGGCGGAGACATGAGCGGGCGGCGGCCCCGGACCGCTCAGCGCGCGCGGCCCGCGTCAGCGGGCCGCCTTGAAGTCGTAGAGAAAGTTGTTACGCACGAGTCTGATGCGCTGTTGTCGTACTCGGGCGCAGAGGCAGGTAGATGACTGGCCTCGTGGTCCAAGTGACCTGTGTGGTGCGTTGCTTGAGTGTGAGGGTGTGTGGCCGGCCTTCGGTGAGGAGTTGGGCGGCTTGCTCCTGGTCATGGTCGAGCCATCGTCGGGCTCGGCGGTAGGGCCCCTCGTCCAGTGTCCTCACGATCATCATCAGGCTGGTTCGGATCCAGTGCAGGGCCTCGTGAGGGCTGTAGGCGTCGAAGATGCCGAGTCGGCGTTCGTTGATGTAGCACTCGCAGTAGAAGCCCCGTTGCGGTACGAGGGACCTGGTGGAGGTCATGGCGTTCGCCGCTGTGTGGGCAGCGTGCAGTGCCCGGCTGGTGGTGACTGTGGCTCTAGCTCTTCGGTCTTGTCGTTCATCTCGACGGTGACTGTCCGGCCGTAGTCGTCTCCGCTGACCTTCACCCGGCTGGCCAGAGTCGTCACCAGTCCCAGGCCACGGCCGTGGATCTCCTCGTCGTTCGGCGTCTCCACGTGTGGCTTCGTCGGGCTTCCGCCGGTGTCGGTCACCGCCAGGACCACCACCCCGGGGGAGCGGTGCAGTGAGACGTGGAGGGTCCCGTTCGTCGTGCCGCTTGCCGAGTGCAGCAGTGCGTTCGATCCCAGCTCGCTCACGATCAGTGCGGCGTCGTCCGCGTGGGGGCTGTCGCGCAGCACGTCGCGGGTCCAGCGGCGGACTCGGCTGACCTCTTCGGGGAGTCCTGGACAGGTGAGTTCCCAGATCCGCTCCGTACTCATATACTCGTGCATACAAGTTCCTTCGTGCTGGTGGCCGCTATGGGTAGTGGGTGTGTGCTAGACGAGTCGTACGCCGTCGTGGGCACGCACGGCTGGCGGGGATGTCCCGTCGAGCGCGTCCAGGACGCGGATCGCGTATGCCTCGTCGGCGAGCTGGGTGACCTCTTCGCGGGTGGCCCAGCGAAGGGCGTAGGTCTCATCCCCGGTGGTCGGGGAGCCGTCGGCCGCTTCGCAGCGGAAGACCATGGAGACGATCAGGCCGGTCATGTTCTTGTAGACGCCGGTCAGGGTCGCGGGGAGAGCGATCTTGTATCCGGTCTCTTCGAGTACTTCGCGTTGGAGCGCGTCCGGCAGCGTCTCGCCGGGCTCGACGACGCCGCCGGGCGGCTCCCACTGGCCGTTGTCGCGGCGCTGGATGAGCAGCGCTCGGCCCGCGTCGTCAACGATGACCCCTGCGACGCTCACGGAGTGGGGGCGCTCTACGGTGCTCACGTTCCTCGGTCCCCTCAGATGGCTAGGCTTCTCCACCGTAGCAACGGCACTCAGCATCTCGTCTAGATATCCAAAGGAGTACCCGCTATGGCAGCACTCCCGTCCGGCATCCTCGGTGCGCTCGACCCGACCAGCGACCGCGCGGTCTTCCGCCAGATCGCCGACCAGATCCGCGAGGCCATCGACCGGGGCCGCTTCAAGGAGGGCTCCAAGCTGCCCTCTGAGTCTGAGCTGGTTGAGCACTTCGGGGTATCCCGGATGACCGTCCGCAACGCCCTGTCCATCCTCCAGAGTGAAGGGCTGGCCTCCTCCGAGCATGGCAGGGGTGTCTTCGTGCGGCCTCGGCCTCCTGTGCGGCGGCTGGCCTCCGACCGGTTCGCGCGGCGCCACCGCGATCAGGGAAAGTCGGCCTTCACGGTCGAGGCGGAAGCCGCGGGAAGCAAACCCGAGGTGGACAGCCTGGAGGTCAGGGAAGAGAAGCCCGCACCTGACATCTCCGCACGGCTCGGCTCGCCACGTAAGGTCCTGGCTCGTCGGCGCCGGTATCTGCTGGATGGTCGCCCGGTCGAGTCTGCTGTGTCGTATCTGCCTCTGGACCTGGCGCGCGGTACCCAGATCGCCGAACCGAACCCGGGGCCTGGTGGCATCTACGCCCGTCTGGAGGAGCTGGGTCACCGGCTCGACCACTTCGACGAAGAGGTACGCGCCCGGATGCCCTCGCCGACCGAGGTCAAGTCGCTGCGGCTCTCCTCCGGTGTCCCCGTCATCAGCCTCATCCGGACCGCCTACGACACTGAGGGGCGCGCCGTGGAGGTCTGTGACACCGTCATGGCCGCTGACGCCTACGTACTGGCCTACCAACTCCCCGCCAACTGAGAGCCCTTGCGGCTCTCGTTGTGGCGGTGCGGGGTCGTTCTTTGTGGACTCGTACACACCAAGAGGCATACTCGTATAGACGAGTAGCCGTGAGGTGTGGCAGAGTATCCGCATCCCCAAAGAAGCAAGCCGGGGCAGTTCATCGCAGTTCTTGTATAGATGAGTAGCTGAGATGGTTCCGGCGTACGAACAAGGAGAACGACCTTGCGCACCATTCGAGTTGAGACCTCCACCGCCACTGTCTTGTTGACCGAGGCGCCTGAGCCGAAGGTTCGGGACCGTCAGACCGGTGAGATCGCCAAGGATGCGACCAGCGGTGAGACGTTGATGAAGGTCGGCGTGGTCTACATCGATGAGGGTGAGTCCTCGCTGATCCACGTCACCGTTCCGGAGAGCGGCGTGACGGAGGGCCTGGCGCTTGGGTCGGCGGTTTCGTTGCCGGGGTTGGTGGCGCGGCCGTGGGATTCGGTGTTGGGCGGGCAGCAGCGGCACGGCATCGCCTACCGCGCCGCCGCCGTCGCGCCGGGCGCCCTTCCGACGGGCGGGCAGGGCTGATCATGCCCGACCTGATGACCCTGATGGAGGTGGGCGGTCCGGTTGCCGCACTGGGTGGCGGGGCCGCCTACCTCCGGGCCAAGCACCCCGCCGCGTACTGGTCCACGGTCGGCATGCCGGCCTCGGCCGCCCGCTTGCTGGGTTCGTACGGGTCGGTCATGGACTCGTGCGGGCTGACCGTCCCGCCGTCCCGGCTGCGGGCCTTGGCCGTGCACGCGACCACCCGGCGTGAAGTGCGGCCGGTGCCTCCGCGTCGTGGCCTGCTGCGGCCGACCTCGACCGGGATGCGGATACGGCTGTGGCTGGC
Source organism: Streptomyces sp. NBC_01775 (assembly GCF_035917675.1). Taxonomy (NCBI): domain Bacteria; kingdom Bacillati; phylum Actinomycetota; class Actinomycetes; order Kitasatosporales; family Streptomycetaceae; genus Streptomyces; species Streptomyces sp. NBC_01775. The sequence continues at coordinate 5,414,823 of NZ_CP109104.1, forward strand.
TCCGGGGCAGGAACCCGCTGACATAGCGGCGTCCGCTGAACGTCTGCGGCATGCCTGGGGCGTTCACGGTGTCTACGTCGAGCCGGTGAAACCTGGTGTGGTCGAGGTGCGGCTTGTGGGCTTCGATGTGCTGCGGCGGGTCCGGATGCCGCGCAAGGCGGGTGGTGGGTTTCTGCGGGTGCCGGTGGCGCTGCGGGAGGACGCGACCGCGTTCATACGTGACTACCGGGCCATACCGCATGAGCTGGTGCTTGGTGCCACGTTGTCGGGCAAGTCGATGTACCTGCGGCACCTGATCACCGGGCTTGCGGGACAGCCGGTCGCACTGGCGGGTATCGACTGCAAGCGCGGGGTGGAGCTGGCCCCGTTCGCTTCTCGGCTGTCGGCGCTGGCGACTGATCCGGGGCAGGCGGCTGAGCTGCTGCCCGCACTGGTCCAGGAGATGGAGGACCGCTACGACCTCATCCGCGCCCGTCAGGGCATCGCCCCCACCACACCGGATGAAGAGATCACCTCCGACGTAGGGGGCCTGCCCGAGAGCGAACGCCCGGTACCGATCGTGCTGTTCGTCGACGAGGTGGCCGAACTCTTCCTCGTCGCCTCCCGTAAGGACGAGGAGCGGCGGGATGAGATGGTCACCCAGCTCATCCGTCTCGCCCAGCTCGGCCGCGCCGCCGGAATCTACCTGGAGGTGTGCGGACAGCGGTTCGGGGCCGAGCTGGGCAAAGGCGCCACCATGCTGCGGGCCCAGCTCTCCGGCCGCGTCTGCCACCGCGTCAACGACGAAGCCTCGGCCAAGATGGCGCTCGGCGACATCGCCCCCGAAGCGGTCGGGGCCGCCTGCAGCATCGCCCCGGAACGGCCCGGCCTCGCGGTCGTCGGGGATACCTCCGGCGGCTGGTCCCGCATCCGCACCCCGTACCTCTCCCTGGCTGACGCTGCCGCGCGTTGCGCCGAGTCCGCGCACCTGGTGCCCGAGCTGCCCGCGCTCAAGCCCTTCCGGCCCACCGTTCCGGCTCCCCGGCCTCTGACCGGCTGACTCTCACTCTCCGATTCGGCCGGCGCGTCCGCCTCGCGCCACCTCCCTACCCCTGCCATGCCAAATCCCGGAAGGAGACAGCCCGTGCGCGCCTACCTGGCCCGTGTCGATGCCGTGCTCGTCCAAGCGGTCATCGCTGCCGCGCTGTCCTTCGCGCACCTGCACGACCTGGCCTCGGCCGCCGGACAAGACGGCTGGAAAGCCTGGGCCTACCCGGTCTCCGTCGATCTGCTGCTGGTGGCGGCCTGGCGTCGCTTGCGGACCGGCCGGGACAAGGCGGCGGGCTGGTGCTGGTTCCTCGTCGCCCTGACCGCTTCCCTCGGTGCCAACATCGCCACCGCCGGGCTCCTCGACCTGGACGACGTTCCCGACTGGCTGCGCATCCTTGTCGCCGGATGGCCCGCCCTCGCCTTCCTCGGCGGAACCCTCCTCGCACACGGAAGCGGGGAGCCCTCGTCACCGGCTGTCCCCGATGGCGCGGAGCCCGTGCCCTTCGTCGAGCATTCAGCGCCGGAGCCGGAGCCCGCACAGGCAATGCCTTTGGCCCCTGAACTGCCGCTCTCGGACGCTCCTCCCATACCGGCCGCCCTGGTCGAGCACGCCCGCAAGATCGCCGACGCACACCAGGCCCGCACCGGCGCCCCCATCGACACCGCCACTCTCCGTGCCCGCCTCGGCGTCCCCGCACCCCTCGCCGAGCAGATCGCCGCTCAACTCACCTGACCGAACTGGAGGACCCGCCATGGCTGGACGTATGCCGGACGGCTTCGACTACCTCGACGCGGCCTATGAGATGGCCGCCACCGGCCGCCCCACCCTGGCCCGGCTGCTCGCCGAAGAAGCCGCCGCACTCACCACCGACCCCGACGAAGCCGCCCACATCCTGCGCGACTTCCCCGACAACTCCCTGCGACTGAAGGACTGCTGATGCCACTCAACCGCCGCTTCCGCGCCGTGACCCGCATCGGCCCCGTGCAGGTCGGAACCGCCCACGACGGCCGGGGACGTGAGAAGCACACCGCCGCTTGCACGGCCCCGCGCTGCGGCTTCTCCGCCGACTACGACTCACGCGCCGCCGCCGAACTGGCCGCCCGTACCCACCGTTGCCCCGCCCGCTGAAAGGAGTTCCTACGTGTCCGTGAACCTGCCCCTGGTCGTCGTCCTGGGCCTGCTCGTGTGGGGCGCTGTGAAGTTCCTCGGCGTCCGCGTCTGGCTCGTCGTCGTGATCGCCCTGTTCGGCTTCTACCTCGCCGACACCTTCCTTGCCCCCGCCATCGACAACGGCACCCGCAACGGAGTCGAAACCGTCAACGGCACCCACGACTGAAAGGAGACCCCGCCATGCTCTTCCGCCCCCAACTCCCGCCCAGCCCCACCGCAACACACCACCCGGCCGTGACGACGCAGCACGCACACCAGATGGCATGCGCCTGCCAGCACGCCCAGCCGGCCCCGCCCATGGCCCCTGCACGTCGCGCGCTGCCTTCGATCAGCACGGGAGCGGTGGCCGTGGTCCTGGTGGGCGGCGTCGTCCTGACCGTGTTGCTGACCGCTGTCGCCGTCTCGGCCATCTCCGTTGCCGTGGTCGCCGTCGTCCTGCGCTCGCTCCTCGGCTCCGGCGGCTCCACCAACTTCCGGCACCGCCGCCGCTGAGCGGCTACCGGGGCGGTCTCGATACCGCCAAGCATCCACCGCCCCGGCAGCCCAACCCCCTCCCGACCGAAGCCTGAGAAGGAGAAGCACCATCATCACCCGCACCACCCCCGCTCCGCTCACAGAGCTGGGAAACCTCGCCGCGACCGGGACCCTGCCCGGTATCCTCCGCCAGCTCTCCGGCCTGGGCGGCTGCACTCACCCCGTCCGCCTGGCCGGACAACGGACCGAACACCGCGTAGACACCGCAACCGGCGAAATCGGCCCGGCCCTGCGCCGTCTCGACTCCAACGACCTGCCTGCCGGTGACCTCCTGGTCCGCTGCGGCAACCGCCGCACCACCCGCTGCCCGGCCTGCGCCGAGACCTACCGCCGCGACACCTTTCACCTCATCACCGCCGGACTACGCGGCGGCAAAGGCACCCCGGAAGCGGTCACCACCCACCCCCGGGTCTTCGCGACGTTCACCGCTCCGAGCTTCGGCCCGGTCCACAACCGCCCCGGCACCCGCCCCTGCCGCTGCGGACGCCACCACCCCCCCGACGAACCCGCCCTCGGCACTCCGCTCAACCCCGGCCGCTACGACTACGAAACCGCGGTGCTCTGGAACGCCCACGCGGGCATGCTCTGGCGCCGCTTCACCATCCACCTCCGCCGCGAAATCGCCCACCGCGCGGGCCTGACCCAGCGGGAGCTCCCGGAGCGTGCCCGCGTCTCGTTCGCCAAGGTCGCCGAGTACCAGAAGCGCGGCGCCGTCCACTTCCACGCCGTCATCCGCCTCGACGGCCCCGCAGGCGGCCAGTCCCGGCCCCCGCACTGGGCCTCCGCCGAGCTGCTGACCGACGCCATCCGCGCCGCCGCATCCCGCGCGGTCGTGCCCGGCCCGGTCCTCGACGGCCGAACGCACACCTTCGCCTTCGGCCGCCAGCTCGACATCCGCACCATCCACGGCCCCGACCTCAACGGCGCCCAAGCCCTCACCGACCGCGCGGTCGCCGCCTACATCGCCAAGTACGCCACCAAAGGCGCCGAGACAGCCACCGGCACCCTCGACCGCCGTCTGCGCTTCATCGCCGAGCTGGCGGGCATGGACCTGCCCGCGCACGCCGAACGCCTCATCCGCACCGCCTGGGCCCTCGGCGCGCGCAAAGACCTCGCCCATCTCCGACTGCGCGCCTGGGCACACATGCTCGGCTTCCGGGGCCACTTCTCCACCAAAACCCGCCGCTACTCCACCACCCTCGGCGCCCTCCGCACCGCCCGCGCCGAATGGCAACGGCTCCAAGTCGCCATCCAACGCGGCGACGATCCCCACCCTGTGGACGCCGACGACGTCGACGAGACAACTCTCGTCCTCGCTCACTGGACCTACGCCGGAAGCGGCCTCACCCCCACCGAGCAATGGCTATCCGCCTCCCTCTCCGACACCTCAACCACCCCAACCAGCCCCACCACAGCCCCGGAAGGAGCGACCACCCATGGCTGACGAACTGCTCACCGTCACGGACGTGATGGCGCGGCTCAAGCTCGGCCGCTCCACCGTCTACGACCTCATCCGCTCCCACCGCTTGCCCTCGATCACCATCGGGCGGTCGCGGCGCATCCCTGCGGCGGCCGTAGGGGACTTCATCCGCAACCAGCTTGCAGAGGCGGCGTGATGGCTCAGCAGAGGAAGCGGAACCCCAACGGCGCTGGCACCATCACCAAGCGCAAGGACGGGCGCTTTCAGGCGGCCGTTTACGTGATGCAGCCGGACGGAACACGCGCACGGAAGTTCGCCTACGGCAAGACGTGGACCGAGTGCGACACGAAGCGCCGTGAGCTGCTGGCCAAGGTGGACCAGGGTGTGCCCGTGCCCACGCGGTCGGCGAAGCTCTCGGAGTGGTTGCCCTACTGGCTGGAGAACGTCATACGGCCGCGCCGGAAGCTGAGCACCTACGACAAGTACGAGGCGCACGTACGGCTCTACCTCACTCCGCGCATCGGCACGAAGCGGCTGGAGTCCCTGGGCGTCGCCGACGTTCGGCGCTTCCTGGCCCGACTGGAGCGGGAGACCACGGCGGCCACTGCCAAGGAGACGCACCGCGTGCTGCGCTCGGCGCTCTCCGCTGCCTGCCGGGAAGAGCTGCTGACGCGGAACGTCGCCAGCCTGGTCGAGCCGCCCCGCGTCACCTCCCGGGAGCTGAGTCCCTGGACGCTGGACGAGACGCTGACGTTCCTGGGCGCCGCCCGTAAAGATCGGCTCTACGCGGCGTTCGTCCTGGCCGTCACGATGGGTCTGCGGCGGGGCGAGATCGTGGGGCTCCGCTGGTCGGATGTGGACCTGGAGAACCGTGTCCTGTACGTCCGCCAGCAGACCCAGCGCAGGCGCGGCCAGCTCTACCAGGACGACCCCAAGGGGCGCCGTCGTCGCGCTGTCCCGCTGCCCGCCATGTGCGTCGCCCCTCTCCGCTGGCACCGTCTGCGGCAGGCCGCTGCCAAGCAGAAGGCGGGGGAGCGGTGGCAGGAGAGCGCGTACGTCTTCACCACACGCACCGGGCGTCCGGTCGAGCCGCGCAACGTGTACCGCTCCTTCACCCCGCGTCGCCGAGTCGGCCGGCCTCCGCGTGACCCGGCCGCACGACGCCCGGCACGGCTGCGCCACGCTCCTCGTCGCAGCCGGGGTCGCTCCCCGCGTCGTGATGGAGATCCTCGGGCACAGCCAGATCAGCATCACGATGGACGTGTACACGCACGTGGTGCAGGACACCCAGCGGGAGGCCATCAGCCACATGGACCGGCTGCTCAGGAGGCGCTGGCGTTAGTAACCGCCAGATGACAAAGGGGAAGCCCCCAGCCTTTTCAGGCTGGGGGCTTCCGCTGGTGCTGGTGAGGCTCAGACTCATCACCCGTAGCACAACAACTGTGGCTGGACGATCAGCGAACGGACCAGATCCCCGTACCTAGTGTCAAAGCCGATGCGCTGCTGATGAGCGCCAGCAGTCCGTACGGGATGCGCTCCACAGTCACACGAACACCACCGCAGCGGAGATCGAAGATGGGCCCTGTTGGGGTGGTTGCATCAGAGCTCGGCTCCCGCCTATTGGTTGTCGTCACTTGGCGCTCGTCTACGCAGCTGGCCACGAGACCTCCTCTTGATCGAAACGCATGATTAGAGCAGCACCCAAGTGGGTGGTGCTCCTCTGGTGCGCCGACTTTGAGGGAGGGGCTACTTAGCCGCGCAAGTCGGTTCACGGATCAGCGCCACTTGTTCCAACAGGGGGATGAGGCTGAACCATGGAGCGATACCTGCCTGACCTGCGGCTATACGCCTCTTCCCTGTAGTTAGAAGAGAGGAGGCGACTAGCAAGCAGTTGCGGGAGTGCGATCACTCCTTCCGAACTGACAACCCTGGTTACCGTCAAGCGACAACTATGGTTGTCGCTGTGAAGCAACAGGAATCCGTTGGTACCGATGCGTCGGCAGGTGATGCCGCACGGCTGCGTAGCCCAGCCTGGCGCGAACCTGACGATCTTGAAATCGCCGAACTATGTGACCAGATGCGATCCGCGGCCAAGACTCTGGCGCGAAGAATCTCTGCGCGGAGTCGAGAGTGCATGGGCAACGGCCACACTGCTCCGGCTAGCGTGACTCAATACGCCGACTGGCAGCTCGCTCACCTGCGTGTGCTGCGGTACATGCAAGAAGCTGTGCAGGACATTGCAGCCGACACGACGCAGGCCGCTGGCGAAATGGGGGCTAGCTACAGTCAGGTTGGACTCGCCTGGGGGATCTCCCGGCAGGCTGCTCGGAAGAAATGGCCCCAAGCGGGTGGCGTCGGGGAATACTTGACGGAGACGTTTTCCATAGAGAGGTATGGAGGGAGCGCGGAAGTCAGCCGCGTACCGGGGCAATCCACGTGGACGTGGACGGGGCGCGGTTGCGATGGCGCCGACCAGCAGGCAGCGCAGAGCTGCGACAGCCCATGGGCGGCCCTGGCCGCAGCTGACGCTTTTCTGCGAGACCACTTCGTGGCGCTTGGGTGGCGTGATGGCGTCGACGTGCCGTTCGTCCTGTCGGTCCCTGATCGCGAGTCTTGCTGGTGTGCCAACATCGACGACTGATGCTTGCCATGAGTGACATGGGCGACTCGGCTTCAAGCTGGTCTGGGGTCGGTAGCGCGCAGCGCGGGTCATGAGCCGGGTGGGTCGGCTCTTGCTGGGAGCCCAGGTCGTCTGTCTCCGCTCGCGTTGATGTCAGATGTGGATGTCAAAGACCCCGGACCATGATCGGTCCGGGGTCTTTCCGCTGGTGCCCCCGGCAGGATTCGAACCTGCGACACCCGCTTTAGGAGAGCGGTGCTCTATCCCCTGAGCTACGGAGGCGGGGCGGGGCTTGCTGGAGGGCTTGGAAACTCCACGCCGGCCGGCAAGCGCCTGGGCGCCCCTGAAGGACCGCCCAGGACAGGTTAGCGGATAGACGAGGATCATGGCGCGGGACCGGGGTGAGGCGGCGCTGTCTCCGGGGGGAGCTGTCCCGGGCCGGTGACGCGAGGCGGCGGAGCCGGGGTGTGGGGGCCATTCCCAGGGGCTCTTGGCGGTGCTGCAACGCAGAGCACCGGCACGGCACTTCAGTGGCCACCGAGGGGTAGCCCCATGAGCATGCTCGTGATCAAGCATGAGCATGCTCGTGATCAAGGGGGACTACCGGGTCGTCGGGGCGAGCCCCGACGGGGATTGGTCCGGTTCTATCCCGACAACCCGGAGCTGTGGAAGCGGGTGCCAGGCGAATACGTCACAACCGTGTTCGTCGATCTGCGTGAGGAACTGACCGGGGCGGCGGGCGCGGCAAAAAGGGGGGAAGGGGTTGTGGCCCGTGGACGTCAGTGAGGCGGGCGGCAAGATCCAGGGAGTGGAGTCGCTCACCGACGACGTGGTGATCCTGCCGAAGCTCTTCCGTCGGCTCGCCGACCACGGCCTCGGGGAACATCGGTACAGCGGTTGGCGCTGAGAACGATCACGGTCCGATCGGCGCGTGGGTGCTGACGCGGTTCTCGTACTCGCGACGGGCCTTGCGCTGGGCCGGAACAGCCGGGACACCCTGGCCGCCGTCGAGCGCGGCCCGCTCGGCGGGCTCCAGGCCGGCCGCGCGGAGGACGTCGGCGACCTTGCCGGGCATGCGAGGGTGACCGGCAGCTCCGGGGCGGGGGCGTCCTCCTTGATGGCGGTGTGGTCGGGCATGAGGTCGGCGACGGCTGTGCGGATGGCGCCGCGGCTGACGCCGTGTTCGCGGGCGAGGGCGGCGATGGAGCGGCCTTCCAGGTACGTGGTGCGTACGGTGTCGGTCTTCGCAGTCGCCACGGCGGGGCGGCGTCCGTCCTTGCTGCCCTTGGTCTCGGCGGCCCGTAGTCCGTCGTAGGTGAGTTCACGCTGGAGGTCGCGCTGGAGTTGGCCGGCGGCGGCGAGGGTCTGCACCGTGAACTTCACGGTGGGCAGGAGTTCGCCGGTGCGCGGGTGGCGGGTGGTGAGGTCCATCGCGGAGAGCGCGCCGTCGTGGATGCGCGGGGCGAGGCGGTCGCGGTGGAGGACGTCGAGCACGTCGAGGATGTGGCCGGTGCCGCGTACGAGTCGGAACATCTCGGAGATGTGCACGGTGTCGGCCGGCCGCGCGTAGGTGAGCAGTTCGCCGAACTTCGGGCGCTGGAGGGAGAGAGAGGCGGCTGGAGGTGCCGGTGTCCTCCTCGAAGACGACCGGGTCCTCGATCCCGGCCTCGTGAAGGACGAGGCTCTGCCGGGCGGTCGACTGCTGGTCGGTCGAGACCCGCTTGTAGACCAGGTTCGCCACCGAAGGGCCCCTTCCGTACGGAGGATCGGACCCTGTCTGTCGTCAAACCCTGTCAGCGATCACCATCGGATCTGCTTGGATTCGAGCCGCCGCGAACCCCCCGGATCGCACGGGTTCATCGGACACGCCGCCCATCTGTCGGCAAACGATCGTTTGCCGACAGGACGGGGTTGATCGGAATGTTCCTGGGCTCGCAGGGCCAACGGGTTTGGCTGCCCGTCGTTCGCTGCGGCTGCGGCTGCGGCTGCGGCTCGGCTGGGGGCCATGTCAGCGTCTCAGCTTCGGGTCAGGTCCCTCGGCTGTCAGCAGTGGATCGCCGAGCGCGAAAGCAGTTCCGGCGGCGTGACCAGTCTCAGCGGAACGCGGCGACATTGCGGGTGGCCCAGTCGGCGAAGGGGTGCGGGGCGCGGCCGAGGACCTGCTGGACGTCCGGGCTGACGCGCAGTTCGGCCGGGCTCGGGGATCCGAGGATGTCCAGAGTGTCGTCGGCGAGCTCCGCCGGCATGCTCTGGGTCATGGCGGCCTTGGCCTCGTCGCGGGTGAGCTCGTGAAACCTCACCGGCGAGCCCAGCGCGGCGGCGATGGCCTCCGCCTGCTGGCGCGGAGTGATCACGTCCGGGCCGGTCAGCTCGTAGACGCCGCCGGTGTGCCGGTCATCCAGCAGGCAGGCTGCCGCGACCGCGGCGATGTCCGCCGGGTCGATGATCGGCACCCCGACGTCGCCGAAGGGCGCGGCGACGACCTGTTGCGCGCGGACGGACTCGGCCCACCACAGGGCGTTGGAGGCGAAGCCGCCCGGCCGCAGGATGGTCCACTCCAGGCCGGACTCCCGCAGCATGTCCTCCAGTGCGCGCATCGCGATCCGCGTTTGGCCGGAGGGCCTGGTCACCACGCCCAGCGTGGAGAGCAGGACGACCCGGCGGACCCCGCTGGCCTCAGCTTCGCTGATGATGTCGGCAGGGTTGGCTCCAGTGGCGTGCAGGTCGCCGGACAGCAGCAGGAACAGCGCCTTCGTCCCGGCCATCGCGGGCTTGAGGCTGGCCGGCTTGGCCAGGTCGGCCGTCACGTGGCGGACGCCGTTCGGTACCGCCGCCGTGTGCCGTGACACCGCCGTCACCTGGTGGCCCGTCTCAGCCAGTGCCTGCGTCAACGGCCGGCCGATATTCCCGGTAGCTCCGGTCACTACGATCATGATCAGCTCCTTGTCGGATGTCCTCTGTGGCCTTCACGCTAGGAGCGGGGCTAACTCTTGGTAAGGACATACCTTGAGGTAAGCTCATGTCATGGTGGGAAGCGTGCAGCACAGGCAGCCCGCGACGGGGAAGCCGTATGACGTGTTTCACACCGACTGCCCCGCGCGCGACATGGTCGACCACGTGACCAGCAGGTGGGGCGTCTGGGTGCTGATCTCGTTGCGGAGCAATGACCTCCGGTTCTACGAGCTGCGCGAGAGCATCCAGGGCATCAGCGAGAAGATGCTCGCCCAGACCCTGCGGGCGCTGGTCCAGGACGGCCTGGTCTGGCGGGAGGTCGAGCCGACGACGCCGCCCCAGGTCACCTACGGGCTGACCGAGTTCGGCCGGGACGTCGGCGAGCCGCTGACGGAGCTGTTCGACCGGATCACACTGCGACTGTCGCCGCGCAGCACGGGATAGCGTGATAGCGGCTGGCGCACATTCGCGACGCGATGGACGCCCTGCTGAACCAGATCTTCGCCCTGATCCCATAGCGCCCTCTGGTCACCCTGAACGCGCTGCGTGACCTCCAGGCCGACTCGTCCTCGTCCTGGTCCAGTTCGGGCGCGTCCGGGTCACGCAGCGGGTGCAGGGCGCAGGGCGCCGGCGGCCGGGGTGGAGGCGGGGAAGCTGTAGCGGCCGAGCAGGTTCAGGTTGCGGTGCTTGTGCGGGGGCAGGCGGGCGACGGTCCTCGTCGGGGATCTCGTGGCCCTCCGCCTGGAGCTGTTCGACGGCGGCGTCGGTGTATTTCGTCGTCCAGAGCACGGTGGCGTTGAGGACCAGGCCGACAAGGTCACCAACAGGCTGGGTTCCTCGGGGAAGCAGCGACAGTTGAATAAGAGCCCACAGGTTCTGAGGGCTTGAGAGCGCGTGAGTGCTTGCTTCAGGGGCGCTGGGACGACTACCCCTGGCGGAAGAATTCCTGCATGTCGGCAGCGACAGTCGTCAGCTCTTCGCCAGCCTCAATCACGGTCGTCACAGTGCACTCCCAGCCGCTGGAGAAGACCCCAGCTCGCAGGGTCCAGCTCAGGTGCACGTGACCACCCGAACCGAACGTCGCTGCCACGACCAGCTCGTTGTTGACCCAAGACCGCTCGCCCTCCCAACCGGTGAAGTCGCGCGCAAGACCGTCGAGAAACTCGGTCAGGTATCCCGCACCGTCCCAGGCAGACACGGTCACGGCCCCGATTCGTGCGCGCAGGCCGTCATCGACAGCCTCCACGGCGAATACGACCTCGAACTCATCTGTCCGCGACCAGTCGAACAACCGGATAGAGGGTGCTTGCGACCCCACCCCCCGAACGACGAGCTCGACCTGCCCAGGAACCACCTCGATCAGACTCACCAACCGAGGATAAGGACGCCAACACGGCCCGGCCATCGCCATTTACGACGCGGTGCTACGTCCCGCCGTCGTTGGGGGCTCCACCCCCAGATCCCCACCAGGAGCATCACGGTCGGTAGTGATTCCGGAGCCAGATTGATCAACTGGCGACACTTGAATACGCGAGCTCACCAGTACCGAGGCCGGACTACTTCGCGCTGAACGACGGCGATGCCGGTCTCCGGATTCCCCGACTACCTGGAGAAGCGCGAGGACCGGCTGTTCATCTCCAACGGCCAGTCGACCGGTTTCGGGACCGTCGTGGACGTCACGAAGCAGCACCGTTCGGATGAACCGGCCCTCTACGGACCTGGTGTTTGAAGAGAAGTAACGACAGAAGGGGGAGGGGAGTGTGGGCCGTGGGCCGTGAGGGCCCGCCGTGGGGCGTGGGGGCTTCGGAGTGCTGGAGTGCGTGACAGGTGGATGTCACGCACTCCGTCCTCATGGGGGGCACGTGTGACGGCACGTGTGACGGCACGTGTGACGGCACGCTCGCCGTCCGTGCGCCGTTGTCCGGGCGCTCGCCGTCTGTGCGCTCGCCGTTCGTGCGCGCCGTTCGTGCGCCGCCGTACGCGTGTCGGGGCGTCGGAGTCAGCGTGCCGGCGTCAGCGTGCCGGCGTCAGCCGATCTGGCTCTTGATCCACTTGTAGTAGGCGCCGACGCCGGTGGAGATGTCGGCGCTGGTGCCGCAGTCGCCCACGCCTCGGCTGTTGAGACCGGTGGCCTGCCAGCGGCCCTTCACCTTCTGGACGACCGGAGTGCCGGAGTCGCCGCCGCAGCTGCCGCCGGTGCTGCCCTCGTCCCCGCAGAAGTCGCCTTCCTGGATGCCGAAGGAGTCATCGCCCTGCTCGTCCTTGTGGCATTTCTGCGTGGAGGGGTCAAGTACCTTGAGGTCGATTTCGCGCAGCTTCTTGGGAAGTTGCTTCGGGTCGTTGTCGGTGGGCTTGGTGTAGCCCCAGCCAATGGTCTTCACTGTACTGCCGACGGAGGGCAGCTTGGTGGCCATCGGAGCCGGCTTGTTGGACACCTTCTTGGAGAGCTGGACGAGTGCGATGTCCCGTCCGTCATTGCGGTCCCAGGTGGTGAATTTCCATTTTGGGTGAACCTTGAACTGTTTCACCTTCGCGACGGTTCCACCTGAGGTGCGGTCGTTGGAGCCGATCCGGGTGTGGACCGTGGCGGGATCCATGAGCTTGTACGGCTCGCCGTTCTCGCCCGGGTCGGTGACGCAGTGCGCGGCCGTCACGATCCAGTCGGGGGCGATGAGCGTGCCCCCGCAGAGGTGGCTGTTGGGGTCGCCGTCACGTTCCCACTGGAGGGAGGCGGCGAAGGAGTAGTTCTCGGTCGACTCGACGCCGCCGATTATCTTGGCGTGGTTCCCGCCACGGGCCCCGCTCCCGTCCTCGTTCCCGGAGGCGGCGGGCGGCGCGGTGATCTCGGTGGCCGAGGCGTAGGTGCCCGCGGCGGTCGCCACGAGTCCCAGGGTCAGCGCGGCGACCATGCCGGAGCGTACGCCCGCACCTTTCCATGTGCGACGAGTGCGATGTCCGTTCCTGGCACTGTTCAACGTGTTAATGGACTTTTTCCTCTCAGGACTTCATCCCGGATACAGCGCTGCATTGCGCGGCGGAGTCAGGTGGTGGCAGGCCGCGAATGCGCCCACCGATCAGCACACGGCTTCTGCTCTCTTTGTCTGTAACGCACTTGAGCGCTTGCTGGCCGGGTGCCGGTGAGGCGTAGAGGACACTATTGGCTCAATAGAGCGAACTCAAGGAGTATTTGACCTCAACGAAAGCTGTGGACCTGCGAGTTGACATGACGTCGCCCCGTCGTCGCTTCGGCCCTGTCGGAGCTCCGTTCCGCCCTCGCTCCGTTCCGCCGGTCAGGCGACCGCCTCACCCGCCGCCGCGGAGGGCAACGTGCTCCAGTGCGGCACCCGCATCGCCGACGGCCTCGCCTGGGGTCGCTTCCACAATCCGGGCATGCAGACGCGCGCAGACGCGCGCAGACGCGCGCGGACGCACGCAGAGGCACGCGGACGTGCTCAGAGGCACGCAGAGGCACGCGGACGACGCGGGCTGCCGCGAAGCTGGGAGCGGTTGCTCTGCCACCGGCGGAGCCTGCCAGGGGTGCGAACGTTGAGTATCTGACTCACGGCCCGCCCACCCCGCGAGACCGCAAGACTCTGCCCAGGCATCCGGTTGCGCGATTGAGGGCGCCCCGCTGAGGCGGCGCGCCCTTGGTACGCAGGTTTCGGGGTACGGCTAGTACCGCAGCCCATGACCGAAGCGGTACAGGACCCGGTCCGGGTCGTCCAGAGCCGCGACGGCGACGGGGAGCCGTCCGCCCGGATTGAGGTCTCCGTACAGCGCCTCGGAGAGCGCCGTCATGGAGGGTGCGCCGTAGGAGTACGTCGCCAGGTAGGCCGGCACGTCGGGGTAGCGCTGGATGTCGTACGGGTTGCGTACGGCGGCCACCACCAGGCGCGTGCCGGTGGCGTGCAGAGCCTGGATCAGCTTCGCTTGGGCCGCGCCCTTGTCGGTGGGGGCCGCGGCGGCGTTCGCGAGGACGACCGTCACCTCGTGGTCGCGTGCCGCCGAGACGGCCTCGGCGATCTTCGCGGCGTCGGGTGCGAGACCGGTCTCCAGGGTGGTCGCCGACTGCCCGCGCCGCTCGTTGATCGCACGGGTGAGGGCTGCGAGGGGTGCGGTGCCCCATCCGGTGACCAGGACCTCGCGCGGGGCGCCGGACAGCGGAAGAGCACCGCTCTCGTTCCGGATCAGCGTCACGGTCCGCTCGGTGATCGCGCGTGCCTGCGACCGGTGCCGCCTGCTGCCGACCACACGGGCGGCCCGCCGCTCGTTCACGTACGGGGAGGGGAACAGCCGCCTGCGCAGCTTGTGTTCGAGGATGCGGGTCACCGAGGCGTCCAGCCGCTTCTGTGAGATCTTCCCCGAACGCACGGCGGACAGCACCGCCGCGAACGCCGTGTCCAGCTTCGGTGCCAGCACCAACTGGTCGCAGCCGGCCTCGAAGGCGCGCACGGGCGCCACATCCGGCGGGAAGTCCCCGGTGGCTCCTCCCATGTCCAGTGCGTCCGTCGCGATGACGCCTTGGAAGCCCAGCTCCTCGCGCAGCAGCCCGGTCACGATCGGCTGCGACATCGTCGCGGGGACCAGCGAGGCATCCAGGGACGGCACGACGATGTGCGCTGTCATGATCGTGTCGACGCCGCGCCGGATGGCGGCACGGAACGGCGGCAGGTCGATGCGGTCCAGTTCCTCGCGGGTGTGGGTGATCTTCGGCAATCCGGTGTGGCTGTCGACATCCGTGTCGCCATGGCCGGGGAAGTGTTTGCCCGCGCTGGCGACTCCGCCGTGGTGGTAGCCGCGTACGGCGGCCGAGACGAAGTCCGCGCACAGCCGGGTGTCCGACCCGAACGAGCGAACGCCGATGACCGGGTTGGCCGGGTTGATGTTGACGTCGGCCACGGGCGCGTAGTTCTGATTGATGCCGACGGCGGTCAGTTCGGTGCCGATGATGTCGGCCGAGTCGTAGACATCCTGGGCGGAGCGTGACGCGGCCAGCGCCATGTTGCCCGGGAGCTGGGTGGCCGGCTCCAGCATCCGGTAGACGACGCTTCCGCCCTCCTGGTCGATGGAGACGAGGAGCGGGATGCGGGCGCCGCCGTGCAGGGCCGCGCGCTGGAGCCCGTTGGACAGCCGGGCGATCTGGCGCGGTTCGCGGACGTTGTCGGGGCCGCGGCGGGCGTCGAAGTAGATGACGCCGCCCGGTCGGTACTTGGCGATGACCTGGGCCGGTGTGGAGACGCCGTACAGCTCGCGGTTCTTGGCGTGCTCCGTGTCGGCCGTCTGTCCGTAGATCTCGACGACGAAGAGCTGCCCGACCTTCTGTTCGAGGCTCAGTCGGCCCAGGAGCGAGGCGGCACGGGCGCGTACGGCCGCCGACGTGGTTGTGGACGACGGCGCGGTGGACGGCTCGGCTGCCGCCGTCCGGCCCGCGACACCGATCGCCGCCGCGGCACCTGCCGCGGCGGCGATCACATGTCTGCGGGATGTGGGCTGCTGCATCGGAACGCTCCTCACATGTGCGGGGTGTTGCTGCACGTGGTGCATGTGGGGGACATCGCTGGATGCGCATCGTCGCAGCGGGGACACCGGCCCTACCAGACGGCACGCGGAACTTCATGGGTCCAGTCCAGTGGCGCCACCGGAGGATGCCGGAAAAGGGCGACGCTGACGTCAGCTCGCTGCGAGGCCGGAGGTGAGGGCCTGGGAGATACGGATGACCCGCTCGCACTGCACCCGTGCGGCCTTCAGCGTGGTGCCGTCGACCGGACTCTGGCCCTGTGCGTCGACGTGCGAGGTGCCGTAGGGGTTGCCGTCCACGAACTTCGACGGGTCCGTGTATCCGGGAGCCACGACGATGCCGCCGAAGTGGTGGACGGTGTTGTAGAGCGCCAGCAGGGTGCTCTCCTGACCGCCGTGCAGCGTCGCGGAAGAGGTGAAGCCGCTGTAGACCTTGTCGGCCAGCTTGCCCTCCTGCCAGAGGGGGCCGAGCGTGTCCAGATACTGCTTGAGCTGCGAGGTGACGTTCCCGTAGCGCGTCGGGGACCCGAAGAGGACGGCGTCGGCCCAGGCGATGTCGTCCGGGGTGGCCTCCGGGAGGTCGGCCGTGGCGCGGGCGTTCTCGGCCCAGGCGGGGTTCGAGTCGACGGCCTCTTGCGGGGCCAACTCCCGTACGCGGCACAGCCGTACGTCGGCGCCCGCCCTCTTCGCCGTCTCAGTCATCTCCTTGGCGATCGTGGCGACGGTTCCGGTCGCCGAGTAGTAGATGACGGCGAGCTTCACGGGTGCGGACGGGGAGGTGGGTGTGGCCATGGTGACTCCGTTCTCGATGTGCGGTGGCATCGCCTGGTGTCTGGTTGAACTTTAAAAGTTTTCGCTGACGGCGCTCCGATATCCCGGAATCGGATCAGGATCTTACGGGTGACGTGAGTCACACGAGGCAGGGAAATAACCGGGGATCGCGTCCCCGTTTACATAGGCGTCTCCACGAAACGGGGACACGGTCCCCGGATGGGGGATGGCACAGCACGACCCACGTACAAGCCACGTACGACCCAGGCACCACAACCGGCGGGACACGCCGGACGACGACCACGAGGAGCGCAGCATGAGCAGCGCGAGCGCCACCATCGCCGCCAAGCGGGGCACCGCGACCGGTGCCGCGCCCAAGGCGCGTGCCGACGCCGCCCGCAACCGCGAGCGCATCCTCAACGCCGCACGCGAGGCTTTCGTCGTCCACGGGGCGGACGCGTCCCTGGATGAGATCGCACGCACGGCGGGCGTCGGCAACGCCACCCTCTACCGCCACTTCCCGGACCGCGACACGCTGATCCACGGAGTCATGCACTTCGTCACCGAGCGGATCGCGAACCGGGCGGAGGAAGCGCTGGCCCAAGAGGATGACCCCTTCGAGGCCCTGCGCAGCTACGTCTTCGGGGCGGCGGCAGAGCGCATCGGCGCGCTCTGTCCCATGCTCTCCGGTCGCTTCGACCCCTCGGATCCCGAGTGCCTGGCGGCACGCGTAAAGGTCGAGAAGCTGACCAAGGACCTCATCCGCCGGGCGCAGCGCGCCGGTGCGGTGCGCGACGACATCGACGTCGGCGACATCATGATCACCCTCAGTCAGCTCACCCGTCCGCTCCCAGGCGTCGGATGCCAGGGGATCGAACGCTTCGTCGAGCGCCATGTGCAGCTCTTCCTCGACGGGCTGCGCGCACCCGCCAAATCCGAACTCCCCGGCCACGCCGCGACCCTGGAGGAACTGCGACAAGAGAACTGACCGGCGGGCAGCCGCCCCGCTGAGGGCGAAGCAGCGGCCGAGCGCTCGACGGGTGCGCGACCTCGCACCGTCGAGTGGCTGAAGCGGACGGCCACCGGATGGTGGCCGCGAAGCAGGGCAGGCCGCGAAAACAGCGACCGGAGGATGCAGGCCGGAGGAAACGACCGGAGGAAGCCGGAAAAGCAGCCAGTGGCCGGGCGGGGGACGCTCACCATCTGGCTCGGCGACCGGGTCTTCAGCCCACCACAGCCCGAGACCTCCGGCTCACGGGCTGGGACCTCCAGGCACTTCGACACCTCTGTCACTTCAGTCACTCCATTTACCTACGTACACGTTGCTACGCATTCGTACGAGCACAGGGGGCTCGTACGCATCTGTAGGCGCACATATCCATAAACAGACCCACAGCAGTCCGTTTTTCCTAATCCGCACCGTGAGGTAGACACACCCATGCCAGAAGCACCCTCCCCAGCCGCCACACAGGCCGGGCCCGATCCCCGGAGATGGAAGGCCCTCGCCTTCATCGCCATCGCGCAGCTCATGGTCGTCCTGGACGCGACGATCGTGAACATCGCGCTCCCCTCCGCCCAGACCGACCTGGGTATATCCGACGCCAACCGGCAGTGGGTCATCACCGCCTACGCCCTCGCCTTCGGCGGACTGCTGCTCTTCGGCGGCCGGATCGCCGACATGTGGGGCCGTAAGCAGGCCTTCGTCACCGGGCTCATCGGCTTCGCGGCGGCCTCGGCGATCGGCGGCGCCGCCACCAACGAGGCCCTGCTGCTGGGCGCACGCGCGCTCCAGGGCGCCTTCGGCGCACTGCTCGCGCCGGCTGCCCTGTCCCTGCTCGCCGTGATGTTCACCGACGGCAAGGAGCGGGCCAAGGCATTCGGCATCTACGGCGCCATCGCCGGCGGTGGCGGCGCCATCGGCCTGATCCTGGGCGGCGTCCTCACCGAGTACATGAACTGGCGCTGGACGTTCTACGTGAACATCCCGTTCGCCGTGATCGCCGCCGTCGGCGCCGTACTGGTCGTCCGCGAGCCCAAGGCCGCGCGCAACCGCTCGGCACTCGACATCCCCGGCGTCGTCCTCTCCACGCTCGGCCTGGTCTCCCTCGTCTACGGATTCACCCGCGCCGAGTCGGAAGGCTGGAGCGAGGGCGGCACGATCGGCATGTTCGTGGCCTCTGCCGTGCTGCTGAGCGCCTTCGCGCTCGTCGAGTCCAAGGTCAGGGCGCCGCTGCTGCCGCTGCGCGTGGTCACCGACCGCAACCGTGGCGGGGTCTTCCTGTCGCTGGGCCTGGCCACCATCGCGATGTTCGGGCTGTTCCTCTTCCTGACGTACTACCTCCAGATCGTCAAGGACTACTCACCGGTCCGCACCGGTGTGGCCTTCCTCCCGATGGTCGCCGGAATGATCGCCGGATCCACGCAGATCGGCGCCCGCCTGATGACGCGGGTCCCGCCGCGCATGCTGATGATGCCCGGCTTCCTGGTCGCGGCGCTGGGCATGCTGCTGCTGACCCAGCTGGAGGTGGACAGCTCCTACCCGGCGCTGATCCTGCCCGCAGAGGTCCTGCTCGGCCTGGGCCTGGGTACGGCCTTCATGCCCGCGATGTCACTGGCCACGCACGGGGTGCGATCGACCGACGCCGGTGTGGCGTCCGCGATGGTCAACACTTCGCAGCAGGTGGGCGGCGCCATCGGCACCGCGCTCCTGAACACCATCGCGGCGAGCGCCACCACCGCGTACGTCACCTCGCACGTCGCGGGGGCCACCACCAAGCCGGCACAGCAGATGCTGAAGCTGGAGGCCATGGTGCACGGCTACACCTCGGCGATCTGGTGGGCGGTCGGCATCCTGCTCGTCTCCGCCGCCATCGTCGCGGTCTTCGTGAACACGCGGAGCCAGGGCGGCGCCGTGGAGAAGGCTTCCGACGGTGAGGCACCGGCCGACGGTTCCGGCGAACCGGAGCCCGTGCTGGTGGCGATGCACTGAGCGACGGTCGAGCGGCGTCCGGGCGCTTCCGTCTCCAACCCTGTTCCAGGCGACTGGAGGGGGCGCCAGGACGTCTGTGGCCCTCATCCAGACCCTCGGATATCGAGGGCTCCGGCTGAGGGCTGAGCGAGCCGGAGCGGCCCGAGGATGGGGCCGGACCGCGTCACCCACTGAGGCGGCCCCCGCACCACGCGTGCGGGGGCCGCCTCAGTGCTGTCCGGCCGCAGACGCGGTGACCATGAGGTGACCTTGTGGACGCCACGCAACCAAGAGGGGGCTTCCGCCGTCTACACAGGTGAACGGACGGCCGAAAGCGACGTCCCTCCAGGGTTCCAGGCCCCGAACGTGGGCGGCCTCGATGCCGCTCCGACCAGCGCATTAGCGCGCTCTGTCACCGTCGAGCCCGCATGAGTGGTCGCACAGGGTACTGCATGATCCGAAAAATGATGCGCGAGTTGGGAATTTAGTCCGGATTCCAGCCGTTGACATCTACGCAGGACGGGCACTCGGGGAGTGTCCAACAAGCCACCAGGCCAAGCTTTAGACCACTCGCAAGGGAGCACGCATGGCAACCCGTGCCGTCGCCCGTCGTCAGGAGCGCGCGACCGGTGTCTCTGACACGGCAGGCAGTGTTCGCGCCGCCGGCAGCGAAGTCGCGGACCGCGACCTGGTCGGCATGTATCTCGACGAGATCGCCCGGACGCCGCTGCTGGACGCCGCGAAGGAAGTCGAGCTGTCGCTCGGGATAGAGGCGGGCGTCTACGCCCAGAGGATCCTGGACGGCCTCGAGGAGCCCCTCGCGGGTGACTCGCCCAGCGCGAAGGCGAGCCGCGAAGAGCTGGAAGGGGTCGTCGCCGAGGGAGAGCGCGCCAAGGATGTGTTCATCCGGTCCAACCTCCGTCTTGTCGTCGCCGTCGCCCGCCGCTACCCACGCAGCGGCCTGCCCCTGCTGGACCTGATCCAGGAGGGCAACGCGGGCCTCGTCCGCGCCGTGGAGAAGTTCGACTACACCAAGGGCTTCAAGTTCTCCACCTACGCGACGTGGTGGATCCGCCAGGCCATCACCCGCTCGATCGCCGACCAGTCCCGCACCATCCGGCTCCCCGTCCACCTTGTGGAGGAGCTGGGCCGGATACGGCGAGTGCAGCGCGAATTCAATCGCGAGCACGGCCGCGATCCGGAGCCGGCAGAGATCGCCCAGGAGCTCAGCTCCACCCCCGAGCGCGTCACCGATGTCCTCGACTGGGCCCGAGACCCGGTCAGCCTGAACATGTCGGTCGACGACGAGGGTGAGACCCAGTTCGGTGATCTGCTGGAGGACACCTCCGCGGCCTCGCCCGAACAGTCGGTGCTCACCGTGCTGCGACGGGAAGAGCTGGACGAGCTCATAGGCAGGCTCGATGACCGTACGGCCTCGATCATCAAGGCCCGCTACGGAATGGTCGACGGCCGCGAGCGCACACTGACCGAGGTCGGCAAGCAGCACGGCCTGACGCGTGAGCGCATCCGCCAGATCGAGAAGCACGCCCTGCTGGAGCTGAAGAAGATGGCCCACGACACGGGTTTCGACGCGGCGGCGTAACCCACAGCCCCCGTCCCACAGACGAGCCCCGGTGCCTTCCCCCGAGCGCCGGGGCTCTTTCCTGTCCGCTTCCCCTCCCCGGGCCCCCGCCCCCCGCCCACCTCCACCCTCACCACCCGACCCCTCGCCGCCACCCGCTCGGAGCCCCAGCCCTCCCGTGGCGCCCCCGGATGTTGGTCCGTGCCCGGGTGAATGCCCGAGTGTGTTTACTTTGCGCCAAGCTCGCCGTAACCTCGCCGATAAGTCACATGAGCGGGCATAGAACGGACCTGAATCCACATGTACGCACCGGAGCGTCAGCAGGCCATCCTCCGAATCGCGCGGGAGAACGGCCGGGTCGACGTGCTCTCGCTGGCCACCGAGTTCGATGTCACTGCCGAGACGGTGCGCCGCGATCTCAAGGCCCTCGACCGGGCCGGCCTCGTCCGCCGTGTGCACGGGGGTGCCATCCCCGCCGGGCAGCTCGACTTCGAGCCCGACCTGGCGGCCCGCGAGTCCGCCGCCACCGACGAGAAGGAGCGCATCGCGCAGACTGCCGTCGAGGAGCTGCCCGCCGAGGGGAGCGTGGTGCTCGACGCGGGCACCACCACCTCCCGGCTGGCGACGGCCATCCCCCTGGACGCCGCGCTCACAGTCGTCACCCACGCTCTCCCCACGGCGGCCCGGCTCGCCGATCACCCCCGGATCGAGCTGCATATCGTCGGCGGACGGGTCCGGCACCGCACCCGGGCCGCTGTCGACGCGTGGGCCTTGCGGAACTATGGCGAGATCAAGGCAGATGTACTATTTCTTGCCACCAACGGCTTCTCCCTCGACGGCGGGCTCACCACCCCCGACCTCGCCGAGGCCGCCGTCAAGCGCACGATCATGGCCGCGGCGCGGCGCGTGGTCCTCCTGGCGGACTCCACCAAAGCGGGCCAGGAACATTTCGCCCGTTTCGGCGACCTCTCACAAGTCGACCTCCTCATCACCGATACCGGCCTGGGCCCCGACGACGCGCGTCTGATCGAGGCGCAGGGCACCTGCGTCAAGCGGGTGTGAGCCGTGGCCGTCATCACCCCCTTTGCCTCCACATCCCTCTGTTCCCTCCATCCCGCTCACGCCCCTTCTCCCGCACCGCCGAGACCACTGACTGGAACTCCCGTATGACCGTCCTCACCGTTACCCCGAACCCCAGCCTGGACCGCACGTACGAGATACCGGTCCTCGGCCGGGGGAATGTGCTGCGGGCCGGCGGCGACCGGGTGGACCCCGGCGGCAAGGGCGTCAACGTGTCCCGCGCGGTGGCCGCCGCCGGGCACCGCACGGTCGCGGTGCTCCCGCTCGGCGGTCCCGAAGGAGCCCTCCTGGCCCAGCTCCTCGGTGACCTCGGGATCGACGTGGCCGGGGTACCCGTCCGCGGTTCGACCAGGGTGAACATTTCTCTCGCCGAGCCGGACGGAACCCTCACCAAGATCAACGCGGCCGGCCCCGACCTCGACGGCGACGAGTCCCGGGCCCTGCTGGACACCGTCGCCGCCGAGGCACTCAGCCACCACGCGTCCTGGCTCGTGTGCTGCGGCAGTCTCCCCCGCGGCCTCGACGACCAGTGGTACGCGGCCCTCGTCACCCGAGCCCGCTCGGCAGGCGTGCGCGTGGCCCTCGACACCTCGGGCCCACCGCTCCGTGCGGCCCTCGCCGCACGGCCCGATGTCGTCAAGCCCAACACCGACGAACTCGCCGAGGCCGTCGGCCGCCCCCTCGCCACCGTCGGCGACGCGATCAAGGCGGCCGAGGACCTGCGGGAGGCAGGCGCGGGGGCGGTGCTGGCCAGCCTCGGTGCCACGGGACAACTCCTCGTCGACACCACCGGCGCCTACTTCGCCACCGCCCCCGTCGCCTCCGTCCGCAGCGATGTCGGCGCGGGCGACGCCTCGCTCGCGGGCTTCCTCGCAGCGGGCGGAGCCCGCGCCGAAGCACTGGTCTCCGCCGTCGCACACGGTGCGGCAGCGGTGCAGCTGCCAGGCAGCCAGATGCCGAGCCCGGACGACGTCCGTCCGGAAACGGTCACCCTCACCACCCACGTCCCCCTGGACCTCCCCCTGTCCCACAACGTCAACGGAGCCGTTCGATGAGCCAGTTGATAACCGCGGAGCTGGTCGATCTCGATCTTTCCGCACCTACCAAGGACGAAGCAGCACGCTCGCTCGCGGAGCGGATGGTGGCACTCGGCCGTGTCACAGACCTCGACGGCTTCCTCGCCGACGTCGCCGCACGCGAGGCCCAGATGCCGACCGGTCTCGAAGGGGGCATCGGCATCCCGCACTGCCGCAGCGCCCATGTCACCGAGCCCACCCTGGGCTTCGGGCGAGCGCCCGCGCCCATCGACTTCGGGGCCACCGACGGGCCGGCCGATCTCATCTTCCTGATCGCCGCACCGGACGGCGCCGACAGCGACCACCTCAGCATCCTGTCCTCGCTGGCGCGGCACCTCGCGGACCCTGACTTCACCGCCGCCCTGCGCGCCGTCACCGACCCGGACCGCGCCGCCGCACTCATACGCGGCGAAGCCCCCGCCGCCACCCCTGCCCCGGAACCGACAGCCGAGGCCACCGAGCCCACTCCGTCGGCCGACACGTCGCAGGAGACCGACGAGACTCCGCCCCGCTCTCCGGCACCGGAAAACGGCCGGCCGGAACCATCGGACCAGCACGCCGGGGCATCGGAGACCCAGGCCCAGGACACCTCCGGGACCGCCGCTCCTTTCCGGATCGTCGCCGTCACCTCCTGCCCCACGGGCATCGCCCACACCTACATGGCCGCCGAATCCCTGGAGCGTGCGGCCGAGGAGAGCGGCCGAGGGGTCGAGATCACCGTCGAGACTCAGGGCTCCGCGGGCTTCGAACGGCTTGCCCCGGGCCTCATCTCCGCCGCCGACGCTGTGATCTTCGCTCATGATGTGGAAGTACGGGAGCGCGACCGCTTCGCGGGCAAGCCCACCGTCGACGTCGGTGTGAAGGCTGCCATCAACCGCCCCGCCGAACTCATCGCCGAAGCCCGTGCCAAGGCCGAGCGGGGCGACGTCACCGCCGCCGTTTCGACCACCGCACCCATGGACAGCGGCGGGGCACCAGGAGACAGCTTCGGTACCCGGCTGCGCACCTGGCTGATGACCGGCGTCAGCTACATGGTGCCGTTCGTCGCGGCCGGCGGACTGCTGATCGCGCTCTCCTTCGCCATCGGCGGCTACGAGATCGCCGACGCCAAGTCCGTCGCCGACCACTTCGTGTGGACCGAGGTCCACAGCTGGGCCGCGCTCCTCAACCAGGTCGGCGGGCTCGCCTTCAGCTTCCTCGTGCCTGTCCTCGCCGGATACATCGCCTACGGCATGGCGGACCGGCCCGGGCTGGTGCCCGGCTTCGTGGGCGGCGCGGTCGCCGTGCAGATCGAAGCGGGCTTCCTCGGCGGCCTGGTGGCCGGACTGCTCGCCGGTGCACTGGTCATGGCCATCCAGAAGGTCAGCATCCCGCCCGTGCTGCGCGGCATCATGCCGGTCGTCGTCATCCCCCTGATCTCCTCGGCGATCGTCGGGGCGCTGATGTTCGTCGTGATCGGCAAGCCCATCGCCACCGCGCAGAAGGCCATGACCGACTGGCTCGGCGGGCTCACCGGCACCAACGCCATCCTGCTGGGTCTGCTGATCGGCCTGATGATGTGCTTCGACCTGGGCGGCCCGGTCAACAAGGTCGCCTATGCCTTCGCCACCGGCGGCATCGCCAGCGCCGACCCCGGCAACGGCAGCCTGATGGTGATGGCAGCCGCCATGGGCGCCGGAATGGTGCCGCCCCTGGGCATGGCCCTCGCCACGACAGTGCGCGGCGGGCTCTTCACCAAGACCGAGCGGGAGAACGGCAAGGCCGCCTGGGTGTTGGGCGCCTCCTTCATCACCGAGGGCGCCATCCCGTTCGCCGCCGCCGACCCGCTGCGCGTCATCCCTGCCTCCATGGCGGGCGGCGCGGTCACCGGTGCGCTCTCGATGGCTTTCGGAAGCACGCTCAGGGCCCCGCACGGCGGCATCTTCGTGGTGCCGCTGATCGGCTCCCCGCTGCTCTACCTCGTCGCCATCGCCGCCGGGACCATCGTCACCGCCGGTCTGACCGTGCTGCTCAAGGGCGCCCGCAAAACGGCTGCCAAGCCACAGGGCACAGCCTCTGAGAAGAGCGAAGAGACACGCGTTCCCACGGCGGCCTGAACCGTCGTCCCCGCCCGGCCCGCCTGGTGGCGGCCCCGTCCTGCGAGTACGGGGCGTCGCCAGGCCCGCCCGCGCGGACGACCGGCACACCGGCGGGCATCCGCGCCGAACTGGCCGGCCCAGCAGGCCTGCCGAGGTCAGTCGGCCGGGCCGTCCTCCGGGAAGTCCTCGGCGTAAGGATCCGGCGGCACCTCGCCGTAAAGGTCGCGGTACGAGGGGAAGACGCCGCCCGGCCCGTCCACGCCCTCCGCCGCGCGGACTGCCTTCACCACCGCCCGGGTCACCACGTCGGCCCCCGCCGCCAGCACGTCGTTGAACTCCCCCTCGACCGGTTGCCGTTCCCCCGTCGACAGCGCGAAGACGGCGTCCCCGTCGTGCATCAGATGGATCGGACGCACCGCCCGGGCCAGCCCGTCGTGCGCGCTGCCCGCCAGGCGCTGCGCCTGCGGGCGGGTGAGGGACGCGTCGGTCGCCACCACCGCCAGCGTCGTGTTGAGGGTCGGCCGCAGCGATCCCGCCGTCCGCCGGCCGGTCTCCTCCCGCGCCTCCGCCAGCAGCATTTCCGCCTCGGCGTGCTCGTCCTCCGTCGGGATCCGCGGAACGCCACCCGTCAGTTCGCCGTAGAGGGCGCCCGTGGCGGGATCTGTCGCCGAGCCCGCGGCGTTGAGTGCGACCAGGACGCCGACGACCGCGCCGGAGGGCAGTGTCGTGCTGGCGGTGCCGATTCCGCCCTTGAGCCCGCCGACGACCGCCCCCGTCCCGGCACCCACACAGCCTTCCGCCACCGGTGCCCCGGGTGCGGTGGCCGCCGCCTCCTCCACCGCTTTCCTGCCCAGACTCGCGTCCGGCCTTGCTTTCCAGCGGCCCCCGCGCCCCAGATCGAAGATGACCGCCGCCGGCACCACCGGCACCACCTGCGAGGGGTCCGGGCCGACCCGTACGCCGCGGCTCTGTTCCTCCAGCCAGGCCATCACACCTGAGGCCGCGTCGAGACCGAACGCGCTTCCGCCGCTGAGGACGACGGCGTGGATCCGCTCCACTATGTTCTTCGGATCCAGGGCGTCGGTCTCGCGGGTGCCCGGCGCCCCACCCCGGGCGTCCACCCCTGCGACGGCGCCGTTCTCGGGGGTCAGCACCACTGTCGTGCCCGTCAGCCAACCGTCGTCCGTCCGCTGCGCGTGACCCACGCGCAGACCGGGCACGTCGGTCAGCGCGTCCCTCGGAGCACGCGTTCCCTGAGCGTCGTGAGTATCCATGAAGCATGGATACCAGGCAGTCGGTTCGGTGGTCGTACGCTTGAGGCATGAGCGTCGATCCGCAGTCCCCCGGCAGGCAGAAGCGGCGGCGGGACGCTGCCGCCTCGCTGGATTTCGACGACCCGCTGAGCCGGCCGTCATCCGACGACACCGACCAGGGCTGGGGCGAGGGAACGGGCGGCGCCGGGGGCGAGGAGTCGGACCTCGCGCGCTTTCTCGCCGAGAAGCCGCCCCACCACATCTGAACCCGGCGCCACGGCAAAGCCTTGCAGCCCCTGCGGCCCCAGGGCCACCGCGCAGCACCATCCACCACCCGAAAGCGGCACACCGCCCGGCTCGGACTCAGGCGTGCCACCCGGCTCCGGGGCGCCGCCCCGTGCAGGATTCCCACCCGGCTCAGCCGCCGCCTCGCCGTCCTCATGAGCCACTCCCACACGGCCCCGAGGCGTGAATACACGGCCGCGACAACCCCGCTCCGCCTGCCGCCTGGCGCTCCGGAGGCCCTCGGGCGCCCTCGCGCTACTTGTCCGTACTGACGCCCCCGTCGCGCTGCCGTGCCACCGACGCGTCCGAGCCGCTCTCGGGCGAGGCGGAGGCCGGTGCGGAGGCCGGTGTGGAGCCATCGCTCCCGGGCTCGCCGGTGCGCTGCGCGACCAGCACGTCGCGGATCTCCGTGAGCAGCTCGATCTCGGTCTTGGGGACCTCGACCGGGCCTGCCTTGGCGGCTTGCCGCTCCTTGTACTTGTTCATGGGCAGGATCATGAGGAAGTAGACGACAGCCGCCGTGATCATGAACGTCAGCGTGGCGCTGAGGACCGGGCCCCAGTTCAGTACGACGCCCTTTGCCTCGCCGCTGCTGTCGATCGAGCACGGGCCCTTGAGACACGAGTTGTACTTGTCCAGGTCCTGTGTGCCGACGGCCCCCACCAACGGGTTGATGAACCCCTTGACGACGGCATCCACGATCTTGCTGAAGGCCGTTCCTACGACAACGGCAACGGCCAGCTCGACCACGTTGCCGCGCATCAGGAACTCCCTGAACCCGGTCAGGATGCCGTTTTTCTCGGGGGTTTTCTCGTTGCTCAACGAACTGCCTCTTCCACAACCTGACGGTGCTGACGACGACGGGCGGGAAGCGGGTGGCACGCACACCGTGGAACGTGTGCGAACGGCGCTGACGGCATGCGCACCCCCGAGAACAGGGGCCACAAGGAGGTCGGGAGCGGTCACGGCTCAGCACAGCGTCACCGCCAGCCGGGATTCCGCCGCGGCACCCGCGAGGGCCGTCGCCGTCCGCCGGGTCACGGCAACCACGATCAGCGCACCATCGGCTTCATCGCCCGTGACAGTGTCGCTGGACTTCGGCACCTGGACCACTCGGACACTTCTGGCCACCATCCGTGCCGAAGCGTTCTTGGATTCGCTCGCCAGCACATCGATCCGGTCGCCAGGGCTCAGCAGACGGACCGTGGCCGCGTCGGAGATCCGGACCGGGGCGGATACCGCAGCCGGATCCGACGGTTGAGGCGTGACAGATCTCTCACTGGCAGGCCCGCGCCCGTCCGCCCGCCGGGGCTCGCTCTCCCGCGCCGTGCCGCTGTCGGGGACGGCGACCGCGATTCCCGCGGCACAGACCGCCAGCCCGGCTGACAGCACCCGCCGCCGGGGGGCCGGCGCGCCTCGGCGGCGCGACCTGCGGCTGCCCCGTCCCGCCCGCACGGGCGGGAACCCGGGGACAGGCGCGGAGAGGGACGTACGGGACGGAAAAGAGCTTCGGGATCGGGGCACAGCGCTCACCACCAGCCATCACAGGTGAAGTACCGCCTGGTCACGGCCTTCTGTGGCTAGATTGCCCTCGCCTGCGAAATCCCGCTGACGGGCCCTGAGATCTGTGGACGGCGTGGCTTTTGTGGATAACCCCGCCACCCGAACGTGTCCCTCCGCACCCCAGAATGGCCGCTCCACGCCCCACGGGCCCCACGCCTCACCACGGGCCCCCACGCCCCACGGGCCCCCACGCCCCGCGGGCTTCCGCCCCATGGACCCCCGCGGTTCACCGCAGCCCGGCCCCCGGCGGCTCGCGAGCCCAGGCCCCAGGCCGCAGGCCCAAGCGCCCTCAAGCCCCCGACGTCCTGAGAGTCTCAGGGCAGTGTGAAGCCCGGCTCCTGCCCGCCCAGTGCCGCACCGCAGGCGCACTTGCGTTCGTCGGCGGTGGGCAGTTCGCGCACCGCGTCGAAGAGGACATCGCGCAGGCGGCCCACGTTCTCGCCGAAGACCCGCAGCACCTCCTCGTGGGAGACGCCCTCGCCGGTCTCCGCCCCCGCGTCCAGATCCGTGACCAGCGCCAGCGAGGAGTAGCACAGCTCCAGCTCCCGGGCCAGGATCGCCTCGGGGTGGCCCGTCATGCCCACCACCGACCAGCCCTGCGCGGCATGCCAGAGCGACTCGGCGCGCGTGGAGAAGCGAGGGCCCTCGATCACACACATCGCGCCCCCGTCGACCGCTTCCCAGCCCTGTCCCCGCGCCGCACGCAGGGCAGCCTGGCGGCCCGTCTCGCAGTACGGATCGGCGAAGGTGACGTGGATGACCTGGGGCACGCTGCCGTCGGGCAGCGGCTCGCCGTCGAAGTAGGTCTGGACCCGCGACTTCGTGCGGTCCACGAGTTGGTCGGGGATCACAAGCGTGCCTGGTCCGTACTGGGGCCGGAGGCCGCCGACAGCGCAGGGCGCGACGACCTGGCGTACTCCCACGGAGCGCAGCGCCCACAGGTTGGCGCGGTAGTTGATGCGGTTGGGCGGCAGGTGGTGGCCGCGCCCGTGCCGGGGGAGGAAGGCCACCCGCCGGCCGCCGGTCTCACCAAGGAAGAGGGAGTCGCTCGGAGGTCCGTACGGCGTTTCTACTGTGACCTCGGTCACGTCGTCGAGGAAGGAGTAGAAGCCGGATCCGCCGATGACGCCGATCTCTGCCTGTTCGCTCATGCCGTCACCCTAAAGGGGCGCGTAGGCCCCCCTGGCAGGGGGCCGTGAGGGGCGTCAGGGCCGGTCTCAGGCCGACGTGCTCGCCTTCGGAGTGCTCTTGCTCTCACTCTTCCCCGAGGACTTCGACTCCGAAGAGGAGGAGCTGGACGAGGACGAGTCCGAGGTGGACGAGGAGGACGAGGAATCCGAGCCCTTGGAGTCGCTGTTCTTGGCGGACGAGTCCGAGGAGGAGCCGGCCGGGGCAGGGCTGCTGCTCGATGAGGAGCTGCGGCTGTCGTTGCGGTAGAAGCCGGAGCCCTTGAAGACGATGCCGACGGCCGAGAAGACCTTCTTGAGGCGCCCCTCGCAGTTCGGGCACACGGTCAGCGAGTCGTCCGTGAACTTCTGCACCACTTCGAGGCCCTCGCGGCACTCGGTGCACTGGTACTGGTACGTCGGCACGTTCTTCCTCCTGGCACTCTCACTCGTTGAGTGCTAACGACGGTCCATAGTGCAGTATTCCCGCGCGTCAGTCCACCGGGACCGCCGTTCGGTGACCCAGCCCACGCGCCGCCACCCGCCCGCTGTCCGGGGAACGGAGCGCCTTCCGGAAGGCCAGCAGCACAAGGAGCGCCAAGCCTGTTCCGGCGAAAGGGGCGAGGAATCCGGTGACGGCTCCCGCACGGTCCGCCAATTGGCCCGCCACCGTCGAACCGGCGGCCTGGCCCAGCGCGATGGCTCCGGTCAGCCAGGTGAACGCCTCGGTACGCGCTCCTGCGGGCACCAGCGTCTCGATCAGCGTGAAACAGGTGATCATGCACGGCGCCACACACAGTCCGGTCAGCATTCCGAGCGCGCCCAGCAGCGCCGTCCACGGCCCCAGCTGCGACGCCACCGCCATCAGCGCCGCTGCCGCCACGAGAGCGGGGTAGGCAATCAGCAGCCGGGATTGCGGCCCGCGCTTCCACCGGATGGTGCCCACGGCGACCGCCGCCAGCATGTTGCCCGCAGCGAAGACGCCGTACATGACGCCGTTGATGCCCGGCTGCCCTGTCGACTCGGTGAACGCCGTCAGGGAGACCTGCATTCCGCCGAAGACCATTCCGATGCCGAGTACGGCGGCGATCAGCACCCGCGTACCGGGCACGGCCAGCGCGGACGCCGGAGAACCGGCTTCATCCGGTGCGACGGAACCCTTCGCCCCCTTGAGGTCTTCGCCGTCCTCGCCGGGTCCCCGACGCCGGGCGAGGCCGGCCCGGGCCGGGACGGGCTGGGTACGGCGCTGCGCGGCGAAGACCAGCCCTCCCAGGAGGGAGACCGTGGCCTCCGCGATCAGTCCGGCAGCCGGATGAACCCCGGTGCACAGCGCTGTCGCCAGCACCGGTCCGACGACGAACGTGAACTCGTCCGTCACCGACTCGAAGGCCGCAGCCGTGTTCATCAGGGGCGAGCCCCGCAGGCGCGCCGCCCAGCGGGACCGCACCATGGGACTGATCTGCGGCGCGGTGGCTCCGGCGGGGACGGTTGCCGCGAACAAGACCCACAGGGGGGCGTCCAGGAGCGCCACCGTGATCAGAACGCCGACGGCAAGCGCGTGCAGGAACACCTGCGGCACCAGCACCGCGCCCTGGCCGAAGCGGTCGGCGAGCTTGCCGCTCTGCGGCGCGATGAGGGCCATGGAAATGCCGGCCGTGGCCGACACGGCCCCGGCCAGCCCGAACGAGCCGGAGGTGTGTTCCACCAGCAGGACGATGCCGATGGTGAGCATCGCGAAGGGCTGTCTGGCCAGAAAACCGGGAAGGAGGAAGGACCAGGCGCCTTCTGTGCGCAGGAGGTGTCCGTATCCGGGGCGTTCGGGGGAGCGCCGGTCGGGGCGCGCGTCGTCAGTCGTGGTGGCCGGGGCTTCCACGGCCGGGCCTTTCTGCCGCCTGGTGGCGCGTGTCACGGTGACGCGCCGAGAGCTGTCCTCTCGCGCATGACCGGGGTAGATACCCGGTCCGTTGCGGGGTGGGCAGTCGGACCGTGGCCGCCGAGCGGTCGCGCCAGCTCTGCTTCAGACAGAGTTGGGGTGAATCTTTCCGTTATGAGGATAACCGCTCTGGTCAGGCTTGGGTAAAGCGAGCCGGAGGGCCCGGGACGGCGGCCCGGCAGGGCCTGAGCCACACCGGACCACCCCGGGCCACGCCGGACCACTCCACTCCACTCCGGGCCGCCCCGCCTCGACCCGGCAGCTACCCCCGCAGAGCCGTACTCCCGCCCGTGCCCAGCCATCCGGCGAGCTTGCCGCCCCGGCTGACCGACAGCAGGCGGCGCTCCGCGGCGTCCCGGACCTCGTTCGTCGCGACCACCAGCAGTTCGTCGCCGTGGCGCAGCACTGTTGTGGGCGAGGGGACGAAGCTCGTCCCGCCGCGTACCACCAGGGTGACGGCCGCACCCGTGGGAAGGCGCAGTTCGGCCACTTCTACGCCGTGCATCCGGGAGGACTCCGGGATGGAGACGGACAGCAGATGGCCCCGCAGCCGCTCCAGGGGCGCCGATTCGATGTCGACGTCCTCCGCCTCGTCCGCCTCGTTCAGCCGCAGCTTCTGCGCGAGCCAGGGCAGGCTGGGGCCCTGGAGGACGGTGAAGACGACGACCAGCACGAAGACGATGTTGAAAATGCGCTGGCTTCCGGAGACATCGGCGACCATCGGGATGGTCGCCAGCACGATGGGCACCGCGCCGCGCAGCCCTGCCCAGGACAGCAGCACCTTGTCCTGCCAGGAGATGCGGAACCGCTCCAGGCAGAGGAAGACCGAAAGCGGGCGCGCGACCAGGGTCAGTGCCAGCCCGATCAGCATGGCCGGCCAGAAGTCCTTCCACAGGTCGTGCGGAGTGACGAGCAGGCCCAGCAGGACGAACAGTCCGATCTGCGCTATCCAGGCCATGCCGTCCGCGAAGCCGCGCACCGCGGGACGGTGCGGCAGTTTTCCGTTGCCGAGGATGAGCGCCGCGACGTAGACCGCCAGGAATCCGGATCCGTGCGCCAGGGCGCCCCCGGCGTACGCGAGCACGCACAGCGCCAGTACGGCGATCGGGTAGAGGCCGGAGGCGGGCAGTGCCACATGGCGCATTCCCAACTCACCCAGCTTGCCCACAACCAGTCCCACCAGGAGGCCGATGGCCAGTTCCATGACGATCTCGCCGGCCAGGAAGTACCAGGGGTGGTGCAGGGCGTCGAGCGAGGAGAAGGTGACGACCAGGAGCACGACGGGTGCGTCGTTGAAGCCGGACTCGGCCTCCAGCACTCCGGTGAGCCGCCGGGGGAGTGGCACCTTGCGCAGCACTGAGAAGACCGCCGCGGCGTCCGTCGAGGAGACCACGGCGCCCATCAGGAGCGACGCCTGCCAGTGAAGCCCTACCAGGTAGTGGGCCGCGAGGGCGGTGACGGTGACGCTCACGCCGACGCCGAACGTCGACAGCACGGCAGCCGCCGGGACAGAAGGTCGGATGTCGCGCCATTTCGTACTGAGCCCGCCCTCGGCGAGGATCACCACAAGGGCGGCGTATCCGAGAACCTGGGTCAGCTCGGCATCCGAGAAGCCGAATCCGATTCCGTCCTGCCCTATGGCCACGCCTATCCCGAGGTAGATCAGCAGGCTGGGGAGCCCGCTGCGGGAGGAGAGGCGGACGGCCGCGACGGCGACGAGCAGGACGAGGGCGCTGAAGAGCAGTAGTTGGTTGAGGCTGTCGACGGTCAGGGCGCGGTCCTCTCTTCCGGGGGCTTCTCTCCTCGGTGCACGGCCGGTGTCTGGTGGGCGCGGTCCGTGCGGTTCGGCGTGTATCCGGTGTGCTCTTGGGAGTTGGCCGTGGGCCGGTCCGCCATAGGGCTGCGTCCGGGTGGGGCGGACGGGGAACCCGGTGGCGGGCACGTGGGGTACGGCGGCGGCGGTGCGGGTCGTTCTGACGGCCTCCTGATGTCTTCCTAACGGATTCTTAACGCCCTGCCCATGGCTGACCCACCGCTTCCGGACAGTTGTCCCCGAACCTCTAGTTCGTTTGGGTAGCTAACAATTTACCATCGCTTGAATATGCCCACCCCGGAGATCCGCAGTTGGCGACTCGCTGTCCGGGCGCGCCGAAGGTCGTCCTATGGTTGCTCCGTACGGATCGATCCCGTCCGCCACCCAGCCCAAGGTCCGCCCTGCCCCCTCGAAGGACAGCGATGCCCGCCAAGAAGACCTCGCGACGCGCCCGTCTGATCGTGATCGCAGTCGTGCTGCTGCTTGTGGCAGGCATCGGAGGCGGGACCTACTGGGGCGTCAGTACCGTCCGCGACTCCTTCCCGCAGACGACGGGCTCGCTCAAACTCAAGGGCCTCGCCGCCCCGGTGAGCGTGAAGCGGGACGGAAGCGGAATCCCCCAGATCTACGCGGACAAGGCCGAGGACCTCTTCCTGGCTCAGGGTTATGTCCAGGCCCAGGACCGCTTCTGGGAGATGGACGTACGCCGCCACATGACCGCCGGGCGTCTGTCGGAGATGTTCGGCGACAGCCAGGTGGAGACCGACGCCTTCTTGCGCACGCTCGGATGGCGCGAGGTCGCGGAGAAGGAGTACAAGCAACTCCCGGCCAAGACCAGGGACTTCCTCAAGGCCTACTCGGCGGGTGTCAACGCCTACCTCAAGAACCACAAGGGCTCGGCGCTCTCCGCCGAGTACGCGGCACTCGACCTGGAGGGCGACGGCTACAAGCCGCACTCCTGGACACCGGTCGACTCCGTGGCCTGGCTCAAGGCGATGGCCTGGGACCTGCGCGGCAACATGTCGGACGAGACCGACAGAGCGCTGATGTCCAGCCGGCTGACCAAGAAGCAGATCGAGGATCTGTACCCGAGCTACCCCTACGACCGGAACAAGCCCGTCGTCGACAAGGGCGCGGTGGACCCGGCCACCAAGAAGTTCGACCCGAAGGCCAAGGACACTCCCGGCTCCCGGGGCGGGGCAGGAGGGACTGGGGGACCCGGCGCCCCCCGGTCCCGCACAGGCTCGCAGGGGCCCTCCACGGGCACCGGGGGGGACGCCCCGGC
This sequence comes from Streptomyces sp. NBC_01775, assembly GCF_035917675.1. NCBI lineage: Bacteria > Bacillati > Actinomycetota > Actinomycetes > Kitasatosporales > Streptomycetaceae > Streptomyces > Streptomyces sp. NBC_01775. The sequence goes on from NZ_CP109104.1 coordinate 5,448,919, forward strand.
TCCCGGGGCCCGGAGTGCCGGGAACGGCGCTCAGGGCGCCGGACAAGCCGCTCAGGGTGCCGGCACCCAACTCGACACCGTCGCCAAGAAGCTGGACGAGATCCCCGGTCTGCTCGGGCCCAACGGCAGCGGGATCGGCTCCAACTCCTGGGTGGTCTCCGGGAAATACACGACCACCGGCAAGCCTCTGCTCGCCAACGACCCGCACCTGGCGCCGCAACTGCCCTCGGTCTGGTACCAGATGGGCCTGCACTGCCGCACCGTCGACGCCTCCTGCCCCTACGACGCCTCCGGTTTCACCTTCTCCGGCATGCCGGGAGTCGTCATCGGCCACAACCGGGACATCTCCTGGGGTCTGACCAACCTCGGCGCCGACGTGACCGACCTGTACCTGGAGAAGGTCAAGGACGGCAAGTACCTGTACGACGGCAAGGAAGTGCCCTACCGCACCCGGCAGGAGACCATCAAGGTCGCCGGCGGCAAGAGCCGCAAGATCACCGTGCGGGAGACCAACAACGGGCCGATCGTCTCCGACCGCGACAAGGAACTGCGCAAGGTCGGTGACGAGGCCCCCGTCGGCAACGCGGCACCCGACAGGGGCGACGGCTACGCGGTGTCGCTGAGATGGACGGCCCTGGAGCCCTCCAAGACCATGGACTCCGTCTTCAAGCTCAACAAGGCGAGCAACTTCAAGGAGTTCCGCGAGGCCGCCAGCGGCTTCGCCGTCCCCTCGCAGAACCTCATCTACGCCGACACCAAGGGCAACATCGGATACCAGGCACCCGGCCGCATCCCGGTGCGCGGCGCCGGCGACGGGCGCTACCCCGCACCCGGCTGGGACAGGCGCTACCGGTGGAAGGGGTACATCCCGCAGCGCTCCCTGCCCTGGGAGTACAACCCGTCGCGCGGCTACATCGTGACCGCCAACCAGGCCGTCGTGGACCGCGAGAAATACCCCTACCTGCTGACGGACGACTGGGGCTACGGGGCGCGCAGCCAGCGGATCAACGACCTCATCCAGTCGAAGATCAAGGACGGCGGCAAGATCTCCATGGGCGACATGGAGACGATGCAGATGGACAACAGCAGCGAGATCGCCAAGCTGCTGGTGCCCTACCTGTTGAAGATCGAGGTCGACGACAAGTACGTACGCGAGGCGCAGGAACTGCTGGAGGGCTGGGACTACACCCAGGACTCCGACTCGGCCCCCGCCGCCTACTTCAACGCGGTATGGCGCAACCTCCTCATGCTCGCCTTCGGCAACAAGCTCCCCAAGGAGCTGCGCGTCAAGGGCGACTGCCTGAACGTGGCACCCTCCGACGAGTCCGGTCCGCTCGACGACCTGGACGGCAACGCCCGCCTGGTGCGCGAGTGCGGGCAGCGCCCGGCCGACACGGCGCAGCCGGACGGCGGCGACCGCTGGTTCGAGGTGGTTCGCAAACTGGTGAAGCATCCGGACAGCGAGTGGTGGAAGACCCAGGGCACCCTGCGGCGCGACGGCGACAAGAACCGTGACGACCTGCTGGCGCACGCCATGAAGGACGCCCGCTGGGAGCTGACCTCCAAGCTCGGCAAGGACATCAACACCTGGAGCTGGGGCAGGCTGCACCGGCTGATGCTGAAGCATCAGACGATCGGCACCTCGGGCCCCGGCTACATGCAGTGGGTCTTCAACCGGGGCCCCTGGGACCTCGGCGGGGGCGAGGCCGCCGTCAACGCCACCGGATGGAACGCGGCAGGCGGATACGACGTCACCTGGGTGCCCTCGATGCGGATGGTCGTCGACCTGAACGACCTGGACAACTCCCGGTGGATCAACCTCACCGGAGCATCCGGTCACGCCTATCACGAGCACTACACGGACCAGACCGACAAATGGGCCAAGGGTGAACTCCTGAAGTGGCCCTACGGCGAGAAGGCCGTCAACAAGGCCACCGAGGACCAGATGGCCCTCACGCCCTGAGGCCGCACTCCGGAGAGTCCCTCGGAGGCCGCCCTTTGAGGGACTCTCAGGCCGGGTCGCCCCCGAAGCGGTGCACGCCGCCGGGGGTGACCGCCAGTCCGACAGGGCGGTCGTGCGCCTCGCCGGGCACGTGGTCGAGCAGTTCGCCCTCGTAGAGCAGCACCGCGCGCACAGGCCCCGCCCCGGAAGCCGCCAGCCGGGCCAGGACACGGTCGTAGCATCCGGCGCCACGCCCCAGACGCAGCCCGCGCCGGTCGGCCGCCAGGCCGGGCAGCAGCACCACGTCGACCCCGGTCACGGCGTCCGGGCCGAGCCTCGGCCCGGAGGGCTCCAGCAGCCCGCGTTCGGCCCGTACGAGCGTCTCAGGGCCCTCGTACGGCGCCCAGTCCAGGTCGTTGTCCGGTAGCAGCAGCGGAAGCAGCACGGACACGCCGCGGTCGCGCAGCGCCTCCAGGAGCGGCCCGGTGCCGGGTTCCGTACCGACCGAGACGTAGGCGGCGACCGAAGTGACGTGTGCCAGCTCCGGCAGCTCCAGCACGTGCCGCGCCAGGGAGCGCGCCGACTCCTGTACGTCATCCGCGGTCAAGGCGGCCCTCACCGCGAGGACACCGCGCCGCAACTCCCGCTTACTACGCTGGTCCGAGGAAGCCGACTGGCTCATCTGGTACTAAAACCCTCTCTTGTTCGCATACAGCAACAAACTTGGTGGGCGCTTACCTTCCAGGTACAAGTCAGCGGTTATCGTGCGGGATATGACTACTACCCGTACTCGGATCACCAAAGCTGTCATCCCGGCGGCGGGCCTGGGCACCCGCTTTCTGCCAGCCACCAAGGCCACGCCGAAAGAGATGCTCCCTGTCGTCGACAAGCCCGCGATCCAGTATGTGGTGGAAGAGGCCGCGACAGCCGGTCTCTCGGACGTCTTGATGGTCACAGGCCGCAACAAGCGCCCTCTTGAGGACCACTTCGACCGCAACTACGAGCTGGAGCAGGTGCTCCGCGACAAGGGAGACGCCGCCAAGCTCGACCGTGTCCAGGAATCCAGCGACCTGGCCACCATGCACTACGTGCGTCAGGGCGACCCGCGCGGCCTCGGCCACGCGGTCCTGTGCGCGGCCCCGCACGTGGGCGACCAGCCCTTCGCGGTGCTGCTCGGAGACGATCTCATCGACCCCCGCGACCCTCTCCTCGCCAAGATGATCGAGGTCCAGGAGGAGCACGGCGGCAGTGTGATCGCGCTCATGGAGGTCGAGCCCGAGAGCATCCACCTCTACGGTGCCGCCGCGGCCCACCCCACCTCGGACCAGGACGTTGTCCGGGTCTCCGATCTCGTGGAGAAGCCCTCGGCGGACGAGGCCCCCAGCAACCTCGCGATCATCGGCCGCTACGTCCTCGACCCCGGCGTCTTCGAGGTCCTGCGCAAGACCCAGCCGGGGCGCGGCGGCGAGATCCAGCTCACCGACGCCCTCCAGTCCCTCGCCTCTGACACCTCGCTCGGCGGCCCCGTACACGGAGTCGTCTTCCGCGGCCGTCGCTACGACACCGGTGACCGGGGCGACTATCTGCGTGCCATCGTCAGGCTCGCGTGCGAACGTGAGGACCTGGGCCCGGACTTCCGGGACTGGCTGCGCAGTTACGTCAGCGAGGAGATGTAAGTCTTGAGCAAGACCTGGTCGGTCGATGAGCATCTGGAGGACATCCTCCGCAGCATCCGTCCCCTGGACCCCATCGAGCTGAAGCTCCTCGACGCGCAAGGGTGCGTCCTGGTCGAGGACGTCATCGTGCCGGCGGCCCTCCCGCCCTTCGACAACAGTTCCATGGACGGCTACGCCGTACGCATCGCCGATGTCCAGGGCGCCAGCGAGGATTTCCCCGCCGTGCTCACCGTCATCGGCGACATCGCGGCGGGCAGCGCGGACCTGCCGTCGATCTCCTCGGGCCAGGCAGCCCGCATCATGACCGGCGCCCCCCTGCCTCCGGGCGCCGAGGCCGTCGTCCCCGTCGAGTGGACCGACGGCGGCACTGGAGAAGGCCCGGCCGATGCCATGCGGGCGCGCAGCGACGCACCGGAGGATGCATCGGGCGAGGTCCGCGTGCACCGCCCCGTCATCCCGCACCAGCATGTGCGCACCAAGGGAAGCGACGTGAAGGCCGGCACGGTCGCACTCACCGCGGACACGGTCCTCGGGCCCCCGCAGATCGGCCTGCTCGCGGCCATCGGACGCGGCGCGGTCAAGGTCCGGCCGCGCCCCCGGGTGGTCGTCCTGTCCACCGGGAGCGAACTGGTCGCTCCCGGGGAGTCGTTGGGCCCCGGCCAGATCCACGACTCCAACAGCTTCGTGCTGACCTCGGCGGCGCAGGACGCGGGCGCCATCGCCTACCGCGTCGGCGCCGTCGCCGACGACGCCGAGACCCTGCGCTTCACCCTGGAGGACCAGCTCATCCGGGCCGACCTCGTCGTCACCAGCGGAGGCGTCAGCGTCGGCGCCTACGACGTCGTCAAGGAAGCACTCTCCCGCGTCGACGCCTTCGGCGGCGGCGAGGACGAGGAGGGCCAGGACGGCGCGAGTGACGGCGTGGAGTTCCGGCGCCTGGCCATGCAGCCCGGCAAGCCCCAGGGCTTCGGCCTGATCGGCCCCGACCGCACGCCGATCCTCACTCTTCCCGGCAATCCGGTGAGCGCCTACGTCTCCTTCGAACTGTTCGTACGCCCGGCGCTGCGCGCCCTCATGGGGTACGAGCCCGTCCGGCGCCGGACCGTAAACGCCCGCCTGGAGACCGAGACCGCGCTGACCTCCCCGGAGGGGAAGCGGCAGTTCCTGCGCGGCGACTACACCCCGCCCCAGGACAGCGGCGAAATGGGCACCGTACGGCCCGTCGGCGGCGCGAGCTCCCACCTGATCGCCTCCCTGGCGCAGGCCAACGCGCTGATCGACATCCCCGAGAAGACGGCCGAAGCCGCCTCCGGCGAGGAAGTGACCGTCATCCCCCTCGACTGAGGCAGCGGGTCCGGCTCTTGCCCGTGCCGGTACCGTGTCTGGGCACAGCACCGGACCGGGAGAACGATGAGCAGCCCCCAGCAGCAGCACCTCACGCACGTCGACGCGTCCGGGGCTGCCCGGATGGTCGATGTTTCCGCCAAGGACGTGACGGCGAGGACAGCCCGGGCCACGGGACGCGTGCTGGTGTCGTCCCACGTCATCGAGCTGCTCAGGGGCGAGGGGATGCCCAAGGGGGACGCGCTCGCCACCGCCAGGATCGCCGGGATCATGGGCGCCAAGAAGACGCCCGAACTGATCCCCCTGTGCCATCCCCTCGCGGTATCCGGTGCGAAGGTCGACCTCGCGGTTGCCGACGACGCCGTGGAGATCACCGCCCAGGTGAAGACCACCGACCGCACCGGCGTCGAAATGGAAGCCCTCACGGCGGTTACGGTCGCCGCTTTGACGGTCATCGACATGGTGAAGGCCGTCGACAAGTCGGCGACCATCACGGATGTACGAGTGGAGGAGAAGACCGGCGGGAAGTCGGGAGACTGGACACGGGAACTCCCGGCGGACGAGGAGGACGCGTGAGCGGTCCCGACCAGCACCAGCCCGATCGGCGCCAGCCCCGCCACGACGGCCACGGGCAGCCGCAGGCCGGTCACGGCGAGCAGGGGCGGCGCCTGCCCGTGGCCGCCGCACACCGCGCCTTGGCCGTCACCGCCTCCAACCGCGCCTCCGCCGGCGTCTACGCGGACAAAGGCGGCCCTCTTCTTGTCGAAGGTCTGACAGAGATGGGCTTCGTCGCGGAGGGCCCAACGGTCGTACCGGATGGTGAGCCGGTCCAAAAGGCGCTCCGGGAGGCGGTCGAGGCCGGATACGCCGTCGTCCTCACCACAGGCGGCACCGGAATCTCGCCCACCGACCGCACTCCCGAGATGACCCGCGCCGTCCTGGACTATGAGATCCCCGGAATTCCGGAGGCCATCCGGGCACAGGGCCTCGCCAAGGTGCCCACGGCCGCACTCTCCCGCGGCACGGCAGGCGTGGCGGGCCGCACTCTCATCGTCAATCTGCCCGGCTCCACGGGCGGCGTCCGCGATGGACTGGCCGTTCTGGCACGCCTGTTGCGGCACGCCGTCGACCAGATCCACGGCGGCGACCATCCGGCTGAACCGAGCCGCTCCGCCGGGCCAAGGCATCCGGTTGAGCCGAGCGCTCCCCTGGAGCCCGGCGAACCCAGAGGGGACGACCCCCGCTGAACGCACCGTGGCCTGCCGAGCTGGCGGACGGCCCCACAGCCCTCCGTCCTATAAGGCTGCGCGACCAGCGTGCCTGGCGCGACGTCAATCAGCGCAACCGCGACTGGCTGCGCCCCTGGGAGGCCACGATCCCGCCGACCCCGCCCGGCCAGCTGCCCCCGCGGCGCCCCACCTACCGCCAGATGGTCCGCCATCTGCGCGGCGAGGCACAGGCCGGCCGGATGCTGCCCTTTGTCATCGAGTACGAGGGGCAGCTGGCCGGCCAGCTGACGGTCGCCGGAATCACCTGGGGATCGATGTGTTCGGGCCATATCGGATACTGGATCGACCGCGCCGTCGCCGGCCGGGGCGTCATGCCGACGGCTGTCGCGCTCGCCGTCGACCACTGTTTCCGCTCCGTCGGGCTGCACCGTATCGAGATCTGTATCCGCCCGGAGAACGCTCCGAGCCGTCGCGTCGTGGAGAAACTCGGCTTCAGGGAAGAGGGCACCCGCCCGCGTTATCTCCACATCGACGGTGCCTGGCGCGACCACCTGGTGTTCGCCCTCACGGCGGAGGAAGTACCGGAAGGGCTGCTTACGCGCTGGCACAGGGCGAGTCCCGGACGCTCAACGGAAATAAAATAAATGTTCGATATTGAGCACTGAACGGTCTCACCCCGGCCATTAATCGGCCACATTTCGCGTTGTGTAGCTCAGCAATCACAAAAAAAGTTGGAGAGATCAGCCAGATCGTGCGACACACCGCAGTATTTGGCAGATGGGCTCATGCAATCCCCTCTACCGTGTGAGGGTGAGCAGCAGTGGCCTCATCTACGCAGTCATCGTCGGGGCCTGGGCCGCCTACTTGGTGCCGATGTGGCTTCGCCGGCAGGACGAGTTGAACGAAGCCCGTCCGACGGAACGCTTCAGCACCGCTATCCGGCTGTTGTCCGGCAAGGCCGGGATGGAGCGTCGGTACGCGAAGGACGCGGAGCGGCGCGAGGCGCGCGAAGCGCGTGAGACCGACGACCCGCCCGCGCCGGGAGCGCACGCCGGGTCCGGAGCCGGACGGAGCGGACCGGCCGAGCCCGACGGCTACGACGATGACGCGCACCGGAGAGACCCGGACGCCGCCGAGGAGGCAGTGGACGTCCGGGGATTCGCCGACCCCAAGACCATGGTCAGCGCGCTCGGCTCCGAGATGCCGACCGAGGTACGCGCATACCGCCCGGTCGAACGTCACGGCCGCGCTGCCGAGCCCGGCGCGGGTGACTCGCGGGGACAGCAGCGCCGCCAGGAGGTGCGTGAGCGCGGGGACGTGGCCGAGCGCCGCTCCGCGCGGGGGCAGCGCGAGGCACGGGATCAGCGCAGGCCGCACGACCCGCACGGCGAGTACGGCTCGCATGCGGAACGCGGCGATGTGCGGAGAGCGCCGGACGGGTCGCACGGCTCGTACGCGTCTCCGGACGGGGCGCACGGCGCCTACGAAGAGCCCGGCGCCGGGCAGGGCCAGCTGGGGCGCGAGCAGGCCGCCCCGGGTGCTGTCCGTGACCAGGCGCCCTCCGGAGCGGAAGCGCGCGCTGCGGCGCTGGACGCCAAGCGTGCCAAGCAGGCCAAGCGCGCCAGACTGCTGGCCCGGCGGCGGCGCACGACCATGCTCCTCTTCCTGGGCTTCACCGCCGGTGCCGTCGTCGCGGCCGTCGGCGGACTCGCGCTGCTGTGGGTGCCCGCCGTGCCCGCGGTGCTGCTGAGCGCCTACATCGCCCATCTCCGGGGCCAGGAACGCCGTCGGTTCGCCTTCACCATGGACCGTCAGCGCGCCGAGGCCGCGGCCCGCCTGCTGCGCGAGCGCAGACCCCCAGGCGGCGGAGCACCGGCCCCCTCCGGCCGACGCCAGGCCCCGCAGTACGAGGTGGAGGCCGGCCCGGAAACCGAGCCCGGCAGAGACGGACACGTCGTACGGACCGGCCGGGGCGAGGCCCGGGACGCTCGTGACGGCTTTGTCGCACCGGATGAAGCATCGAATGCCCGGCAAGGCCCGCACGGAGAGGCCCGTCGTGAGGCTGCTCCGGATGAAGCACAAGAACGGCGGGCCCGCGCCAGGGCCGAGGAGCAGGAGGCCGCCGAGCGGCGCGCGCTCGTAGAGCAGACCGACCACGCCGAGTGGGTCGACCAGCAGCGCGCACGGGACCGTGAGAACGCGGAGGGCGAGGGCTGGGAGCCCGTTCCCGTGCCCCTGCCGACCTATGTGAGCGCCCCGGTCGCGCCCCGCACCACCCGCGGAGTCGACCTGGAGGCCCCGGACGCGTGGAGCTCGGCCCGCTCCAGCACCGTCCCGGCGGCCGAGCAGTCGCCCACCACCCCTGACCAGACCGAATCCGAGCAGGCCCACCGCCCCCGCCGCACCCGCGACCGGAGCCGGACCCCCCTCTTCGACCAGTACGAGGAAGAGGACCGCCCCCGCGCCGCCAACGAGTGATCGCCCCTGTGACCAGCACAGGAACGGATTTCCTCACGGCCCGACCAGGATGCTAAGGTTTCACACGTCGCAAGGGCCTGTGGCGCAGTCCGGTAGCGCATCTCGTTCGCAACGAGAGGGTCAGGGGTTCAAATCCCCTCAGGTCCACCGCACGACCGTTCTTGAGTTCGCTCGGGAGCGGTTCACGAGATCCCGCTGATCTTCATGATCGGTCGGGATCTTCGTCGTTTCCGGGGTCTGTTCGACGGCGTTCGGGGTGGGAGATGAGGTCCGTCGAGGGTCTGGTCGGCCCGGCCCGGCCGGGGCGGTGCAGGGTGTTGTGCGCATCGCAAGGTGCCCCGGGGGCCCGGGGCTGGTGGTGGCGGTCTGCGGTTGTTGTGTCTGCTCAGGGTTTGGCGGGTTGCCGTGGGGGTGGCAGTCCGGCTGGGACGACCGGTGCGGCTTCGGCGGGCGGCGTGTGGCGGGGCGTCGATACGGGAAGACACCGAGTCCCCAGGGCCGGTGCCACCCCAGCGGAGCGATCCGCTGGCGTTCCACACGCGCACACGACCGGGCACTGAATCCGCAAAGCCGACCTGAACATGCAGGTTGGAACGAGCCCGGCCTCCACGCGCACGGAACGGTCGACCCGTTGAACGGGCGCCCGCCCCCGTAGACATGCCCGGCCCCCGCGCGCACGGAACGGTCGCGGCCTACCGTCAGAGCAGGTCCAGGAGGCCGGTTACGCCTGGCCCCCCACAGGCACGGAACGGTCGCAGGCTCCACTCTTCGGGGATCGCGCTTTGCCGGAAGGTTCGAGGGTCCGGTGGACTCTTCAGCCATGAGGCTGCTCCGCGCCGCCTACGGCACCTCGTTCAAGACCTTGGGCGCTGCCTGAACGCCGCAGGGGGTCAATCCGGGGTCCGCCCTGAGGAGGGCCGTGGGACCACCCGACGGATCAGGTGCGGGGGTCTGCGTCCGGCTCGGCCGCGTCGCTGTCCGCCACCAGCGGTCCGTCGCCATCACCGCTTGGCGGTGCGTCGTCGCTACCACTGTCCGGCCTGCGGCGGTGGGCACTCCGTAGAAAGAAGAGTCCGGCCGCGCCGAAAACCACCACGCAGGCGGCGATCTTCCCGACGAGCCACCACAACCGGTGCGGGTCGGTGTGACCGGACAGAGTCACGAGGTCGACGTCTTTCTTGTCGATGGAGGTGATGTCGCGCGGCACAACGATCTTGTCGTCTTCAGTGAGCAGCTCGTTGTTGGCCCGGAAGTCGTCGATTCCCCCGGTGTAGACCTTGCCGTCCGGGTCGATCAGCGCAGTGGGCTCGCCCGGCTTGCGGACCACAACCAGGGCCATCCACTCCATCTTGTCGTTGCTGCGCTCGACCAGGATCCTGCGCGCGTAGAACTTCCCGTCGCGGCCCGCGTACTCCTTGGCAGCCTTCACCTGGTCATCGACATCGTCCGACCCCGACGAACCCACAGCCGACGGCCCCAGGGCAGATGCTGATGCCGACGCGTATCCGGCACCGCCCAGCACCAGAGCCAAGGACATCACGACGGTCGCCACAGCAGAGCGGATGATCCAGACCCTCCGCACCGTCCCGGCCCCTCCGCCCGACACCTCTCCCACCGAGAGTCCCACCCGAACCGCCCCTTCCCCCGTCGAACTCGCTGCGGGGACACGCGAATTCACGCACAGTAATTCGCGCGCAGTATTCCACCTGCCGGTATTCCCTGACGATCCGCGAACACCCGACCGAGAAGGGGCGCGCGGTGGCAACGGTGGGTCTCGCGCACGTCGTTGAGGGTGTGCGCGGCGGAGTTCATCACGGGCAGACTGCTGGCTCCCACGGGCAGACTGCTGGCTCCCAGGCCGTCCTTGACCAGCGGAAGCCGCTGGCCGTGCGGATCGAGGAACTCCTGGAGGCTCCCCCTCTTTCGAAGGTCCTGACCTCGATGCCGGGAGTCGGCGTCAGGACCGGAGCCCGCGTCCTGACCGAGGTCGGCGACGGCAGCACCTTCCCGACCGCCGGCCATCGCCGCCTACGCCGGTCTCACCCCGGCGACCCGGAGCTCGGGCTCATCGATCCGCGGTGAACAGCCCTCCCGGCGGGGAAACAAGCAGCTCAAACGGCCTTCTTCTGCTCCGCATTCGCTGCCCTGGGCGACCCGGCATCGCGGGCCTACTACGACAAGAAGATCGCCTGTCTGATAATTGATCTTGTGATGGGTCGTGGTGAGCTGACGGATGTGGCATGGGAGCGGATAGCGCCTTTGCTGCCTGGCGTTGATGGTCGTGGGCGGCCGTGGCGGGATCACCGGCAGGTGATCAATGGGGTGCTGTGGCGGTTGCGGACCGGTGCTCCGTGGCGTGACCTGCCGGAACGCTATGGGCCGTGGCAGACGGTCTATGAGCGGTTCGCCCGCTGGGAGGCGGACGGGGCCTGGGCCCGTCTGCTCGAACAGGCCCAGGCCCGGGACGACGCAGTCAGAGCCGTGGAGTGGACGGCGTCGGTCGACTCCACGATCAGCCGGGCCCATCAGCACGCCGCAGTCGCCCATAAAAGGGGGCGGAGGCGGGGGACGGACTGGAAGATCCGGCGCGCGCGGCGGCTCGCCAGGCGCTGGGCCGGTCCCGCGGGGGACTGACCACCAAGGTCCATCTCGCGTGCGACGGCCGGGGCCTGCCCCTGGCCGTCGTCCTCACGCCGGGCAACGTCAACGACTCCACCGTTTCGACACCGTCATGGGCGAGTTGCGGGTGCCCCGCCGGGGAGCCGGACATCCCCGTCGCAGACCTGATGCGGTCCTCGCGGACAAGGCGTATTCATCACGGGCGATCCGCCGCGGCCTTCGCAGGCGGGGTATTCGGGCCGTGATACCCGAGCGGGCCGACCAGAAGGCCAACCGTCGGCGACGCGGCGGGCCGGCGGCAGACCGCCGGTCTTCGACCGAGAGCTCTACAAGGCCCGCAACGTGGTCGAACGCTGCTTCAACCGTCTCAAGCAGTTCCGTGCGATCGCGACCCGCTTCGACGAACTGGCCGCCCACTACAAGGCCGGACTCCAGCTCGCCTCACTCACCCTCCGGCTCCGCGAACCCGCCCAAGATTAGACAGAACCTAGCGCACGGTGAGCCCGCCGTCGACGGTGAGGACGGTGCCGGTGGTCCAGCGTGCGGCTGCCAGGTAAGCGGCTGCCTCGGCGACGTCCCCTGGGGTGCCGATGCGGCCCAGCGGATAGGCGGCCTGGATGCCGGAATCGTGCGCCGCGCGCTGGCGCGGCGTCATCGGGTCGAGGTAGGAGTGCTGGTAGGTGGGGGTGTGGACGGCGCCCGGCGCGAGAGCGTTGACCCGCACGCCGTCGGCGCCGAGTTCGTTGGCCAGGGCCATGGTCAGGGAGTCGATGGCTCCGCGGGTCGCGGAGTAGGCGGCCGAGGCGCGGCCGGCCGTCATCCTGCGCGCCCAGTAGCTGCTGATGTTGATGATGCCGCCCTGGGCCCTTGTGAGTTCCGCGAGGAGCGCCCGGCTGAGCAGCAGTGGCACCTTGACGTTGAGGTGCAGCATGGCATCGATCATGTCCGGCGTGGTTTCCGCGAGAGGCGCGAAGTGCGCGGCGCCCACGTTGTTGACGAGCGTGTCAACGCGATCAGTCAGTGCGTGGACGGCCTCGCCGACCGCTTCTGCGGCGCCGGGCCCGGCGAGGTCGGCGGGCACGGTGTGGATGGCGGTGCCGTGCCCGAGGAGGGTTTCGCGGGCGCGGCCGAGTCTGTGCGGATCGCGTCCTACGAGGATCAGGTCGGCGCCCTGTGTGGCCAGCGCTCCGGCGATGGCGTAGCCCAGGCCGTCACTTCCGCCGGTGACGACCGCGGTGTTCCCGCGAGACGGCATGTCGCTTTCCTCTCGGGGAGCCGGTGAGGGCGAGGTCATGGCTACCGCCTCTTTCTTCCATCGAAACGGACAGAACCTGTCCGTTTCATCAGACTAACGGAAGCGGACGGAACCTGTCCATTTCTGTGTACGGTGACATCATGAACGCACGACGACAGGCAGCGACCAGCGACGCGTCGGACCGGAAGACGCCCCGCGCCGATGCCCAGCGCAACGCCGCGCTCGTCCTGGCCGGGGCGCGGCGCGCTGTCGCCTCCAAGGGCCTGGACGTCAGCTACCACGAGATCGCCCGCGAAGCGGGGGTGGGCGTCGGCACGGTCTACCGCCGCTTCCCGGAACGCGACCAACTCATGGCGGCCGTGCTGCGCGACATCCTGAACGAACTGATCCGGACCGCCGAGACCTCTCTGGAGTGCGCGGACCCGTGGGAAGGCTTCACCCGGCTGTTCGGCGATCTGGCCACCCGCACGGCGGAGAACGCGGGCCTGTCCGGAACACTCGACGCACACGGCGGCCCCGGCATCGTCGCGCTGCGCCACCGCCTCCTGGATCTCATCCGGCAAGCCACCGAGCGCGCCCAGCAGGCCGGCGTGCTCCGGGACGACGTGGACTGGCAGGACATCCCGTTCCTGACCCAGGCAGCGGTCACGCCCGGATGCTTCCTGGGCCTACCCGCGGACCCCGCCCGGGGGCCGCGCACGCTCCGCGTCATCCTCGACGGGCTGCACGGCTCCTGAGACAGTCCCGACTCTCCGCCAGTCGGTCGGCGACCTGTGGACTATCCGGAGCGCATGACGTGAGACGGCGGCCGAGGAGGCGAAGAGAAAGAGGGAACGGTCGTGTGCCTCTCGCCGAACAGCCCTACGCGATCCGCCTCGGCGGGACGGGCGCGGCAGACTCGCCGCACGTCACCGAGCCGGACTCCAGCTCGCCTCACTCACCCTCTGACTCCGCGAACCGGCCAAGTTCAACTATCAGACAAGCTCAAGCGGCCTCAAGCCGCTGGTCGTAGTCAGGTGCGAACAGCTCAGGAAGCGCTTTGTCCAGCGTTCCGGCGATTCGATGTATCGGTGCCCACACCGCCGGAACACATAGGCGCCCCCGCCCAAGACAAGGCCCGGGAGAACCCCGGCGGGTGGCAGCTGCAGCCACCCGCCGGGGCCGAGAACACGCAATGGAACTCGCGGGCGTGGGAGCATGATTGAAAAGCGCCACGTCACACCAGCAGACCACCCCGCCCACCTGCCGCGCCTTGGTCCACCCGCCCCGTAGAAGGTCGCAGCCGCTGTGTCTTCCGATTCCTCTGAAGCCTCTGGAGCCGCTGACTTCCGTCAGCCGCTGGCTCGCGTCCTGGCGAACGTCGCGTCGCGTCCCGTTTTCGGCTCCCGGCGTGATCCGGACCGCGTCTTCGACCGGCTCCTGGCCGATGCGGGAAGACTCGGCGAATTCCCGGGTGACGACGAGTTCATCGACGGGTTCCGGCCCCTGCTGCGCGAGTGGGCGGCGGTGCCCGACATGGCACCGTTCGGATGGCAGCAGGCGCAGGGCCACGTCAGGCGGCATCTCACCAACCGTGCCCAGGTCGAGCACCTCATCGCCGAGATCCCCGCGATCGAGCAGGAGCCGATCGAGCGGCCGGTGTTCGTCGTCGGGCTGCCGCGTACGGCCACCACCCTCACCCACTCGCTCCTGTCCCTATCGGAGCAGCACCGATCACCGCTGCTGTGGGAACTGATGACGCCCGGCTTGGCGCCGACACCGAAGGAGCGCCGCCGAGCGGTGCTGGCGGCACGCCGCATGGAGCGCGCCATCAACCTCCTGATACCACGCTTCCGGGACATCCACCCGATCTTCGCGGAGGGCCCCGAGGAGTGCACCTTCGCACTGCCGCACGCGCTGCAGCCGCTCACCCAGGCTCATATGCCCGGGTACCTGGACTGGCACCTGGGGCACGACATGCGCCCCGACTACCGCTACCTCAAGCGGTTCTACCAAGTCCTCCAGTACGGCCGCCCACGCCGCCGATGGATGTTCAAGTCACCCATGCACCTCGGGCAACTCGATGCGCTGCGCGAGGTGTTCCCCGATGCCACGCTGGTGTGGACCCACCGCGATCCGGTCACCGTCGTGGCCTCGTACTGCAGCCTCATCGAGACCGGTATGGGCGTCGGCCTGAGCCGCACCGATCCGCACACCATCGGCCAGGACTGGCTGCGGCTGCTCGGCGAGACCATGGCGCGGGCGCTGCGGGCCCGATCCGCCATGCCGCCCGACGCGATCGTGGACGTGCCCTACTCCTGGCTCGGCACCACCCCGGAGGTCGGGGCCCCGAAGCTGTACGAGGCGATCGGCGCGCACTGGACGGCCGCGGAGGCCGCCCGCCTCCCCGAGGCGGCGGGACGCCCCCGCGGCGCGCGCCGCCACACCTACGACCTGGCCCGGTACGGCCTGAACCGCGAGGCCGTCGAGATGGCGTTCGCGGACTACAACGCGCTGCGCGCAGAGGTCGAACGGGTGTAGGTGCCGTCCACCTCGGCTGTGACAAGCACGATTCGGCAGGCAAGGACCGCGGCAACTCCCGCAAGCCCTACTACCGGTACACAGGACTCCATCTCGAGCTCCACGAGGACGCCCCGCCGTCCGCACGCCGGCCGGCTGGATGGGCTCCGTCGCACGACCCAGAGGTGCTGATCTCCCGCATGGACGGCCTGGTCCCCGTCTGTGTCCTCGGCGCGATCACGGACCAGCAGCGAAACGACCTGCAAGAAGCACTCGACCGATACGGTCCTCCTTCGACCCCGGGACCCGCGTAGAGAGTCTCGGCGGGGCAGAGCAACCACGCAGAGCCCACCGCACGTCGGAGCCCCTGTCGGAGAGATCCGGCAGGTGCTCTCCCGAACGGGGCACGACGAGGACCATGCGGGCAGGGCAGCCCGGTCGATCTGCTTCGCCTGCCTCGGCATCCTGATGACGGTGTCGAACGGGGCGCTTCCCGATGACGTCGGGCGCGAGCAGTTTCGCGACGTCGTCAGCCTCATCGTGAACCGGCCGGAGGAATGAGGTTCCACGTCCCGGGTCTTTGGTGGCCCACGGCACTGCTTGCCCTCGCCCTGTTCGTCGACGCGCTGCTGTCGATCCGTCCACCTGCCTTCATCCGAGGCTGCCTCGACGGGGCAGGCCTGGCCCGTGAATGGTGGTGGGCACTCATCGTGATCAAGCTGCTCGCCACGGCGGGCCTTGTCGCCGGACTGGCGTACGACGGGATCGGTCTCGCGGCGAACATCGGGGCCGTCGCCTACTTCCTGTGCGCCGTCTGCGCCCACATCCGGGCACGGTTCCTCCGGCAGGAGTTCTGGCTGAACTGCCTGGGGATGCTCTCCCTCGCCGGCGCCGTCCTGACCGTCTCGTACGTCGTGTGAGAACGACGGTGAACAGCCCGCGTACTCGCGCGGTCGCTGATGGTGGCCGCGTCGACGCCGCACCCGCGCCGGTCGAACACCGGGTCTGTCAGGGCGTCCCGCAGATCCGCGTGAACTTCGTCGCGGCGTGTTGTCGTAGGTGAGCTGGGTGAGCTCGGTGCTGTCGCCGTGCGTGCTGACCCTGGCCCGGCAGTCCCCGTCGAGCTGCTCGGCGTTTTCGGCCGCCAGGGAGAGCGCATGCGCGTACGAGCGAAGCCACGTGGCTCCTCGGCGGACTGACCCTCGCCCCGGCGGACCGACGCCCTGCGGAGGGCCTCAGCGGACCGGGCGGTGGCGGTGGGTTCCGCGAGCCGGGCGTGCGTGGCGGGAGGCTGTCGGCGGGACGGCCGTCAGGTCGAGCTGGCGGACGAGCTGGTGGAAGCAGAGCAGGGCTGTTACGGGTGGCAGGCCCGCCACGGCGACGCCGGCCGGGGTGGCGGGAGCGGCGGCGACGCACAGCAGCGAGGCCACGGCGGCGAAGAAGAGCACGACCAGCCAGGAGTGCACGCTGCGGCGCCGGTAGGCGCGGGTGCGCAGGATGGAGAGCGTGGCGGCGAGCCAGGGTGCGTAGATGAGCAGCGGCCAGGCGTGGGCGACTCCCGGCGGCGCGGTGTCCCTGGCGAGGTCGTAGAGCGGCGGGTAGGAAGCCTGGGCGCCCAGCAGGCTGACGAGCACCACGATCAGGGCTGTCAGGGTCACCGCGAAGGCGCTGAGGGCGCGCCGCCACGACAAGTCGACCGGATGCTGCTTGATTCGCTCCAAAGGGCGGTCCTTGCGATGACGCGCACCGGTGAAACCGCCCTGGGGGTCGGCGTAGAGGGGCTGCTCGACCGTGTCGAGGAAATAGGCGATCTCGGCCTCCAGGTCGGCGTGTTCGCCGTCCGGAAGCCGCTCCGGATGGCCGTCCGCGAGGCCGGTGAACCTGGTGTCGGGGGCGTCGGTGAGCCCCGAGAGGTCGTCGGGGGCGGTGACCCGGCTCGCGGCCGAGGGGGAGTCCAGGTCCGGTTCAAACGACTTCCTCGAACCGGGCAGACCGGTGTCGGGGTCTCGAGGCACGTAGGACGAGTACGTGTGAGAAGTCTCGGTCAAGACTGAACTCTCTTCTCTGAGGGCAGGTTCAGACGAGTTGTGTCGAGACCGGTCCCACCCGCGCATGGCCTTGCTGATCAATGGCCAATAACCCATAAATATGTGTTGTCTATGACGAGATCAGTGTTATGGGGAAGATGCCTGGGATGACCGTCTCGGCGACAAACCGTCAACGAATGCCCCAGCTAGCGGAAACCCCTGTTCGCAGTACTCAGACTTATGAGCATGCGGTTTTCAGCATGGTGCTGATTCTTTCGGAACGATGGTCTTAGCGCTGCTGGCGGGCCATGAACTCGCCTCCGTGGAGGCCGGCCCCCGAACTCGGGCCGCAGACTCGCGCCGTGGGGCCGGATCGCGAATCCATGCCTCGCCGTCCGCTTCTGATCGTTTAAGGTGCGGGTATGTATTTCCATCAGATCTACGGCTGACACGGGCGGGGCGATCGCCCCGCGCCGCTTCTCGCGCACCGGATGCCCGACGACACGGCACTCCGGTCCGCTGCGTGTGTCTCCGTCCGCAGATCTGAATCGAGTGATCATTCATGTCCCGTACACCCTGCCCGTCGCGCCGTCGTGCACATATCGCGATGATCGGTATTCCCATCGTCAGCCACGTCCTGCCCAGCCTGGAGCTCATCCGGGAGCTGGTGGCCCGGGGACACCGGGTGACCTACGCCAACGACCCCGCCGTGGCCGGGCTCGTCGAGTCCTCCGGGGCGCGGCTCGTGCCGTACAAGTCGGGTCTGCCCGTCGCGGACAACGACTGGCCCGAGGACCCCGTCGCGGCCATGGACCTCTTCCTGGACGAGGCCGTCGCCGTGCTGCCCCAACTGCGGGCCGCCTACGCGGAGGACCGCCCGGATCTGTGTCTGTACGACATCGGCGCCATGGCCGCCCGCGCGCTGGCCGAGGAGCAGGGCCGGCCCCTGATGCAGCTCTCGCCCACCTATGTGGCGTGGGAGGGCTACCAGGAGGACGTGGGAGCGCAGCTGTGGGGCCTGCCGGGGGCGGATGCCTTCCGAGCCAAGTTCGCCTCGTGGCTGACCTCCTGCGGGGCCACAACGACAGACGTCGACACGTTCATGGGCCTTCCCCCGCGAGTGCTGGCGATGATCCCGCGCGCCATGCAGCCGCGGGCCGAGAGCGTCGACGCGGACCGCGTCACCTTCGTCGGCTCGTGCTTCGGCGAGCCCGGCCACCGGGGCACCTGGGAGCGGCCCCCGGGTGCCGAACACGTGCTGCTCGTCTCGCTGGGCTCCGCCTACACCAAGCAGGCCGCGTTCTACCGGCGCTGCGTCGCCGCCTTCGGCGGGCTGCCCGGATGGCACGTCGTTCTCCAGATCGGCAAGTACACCGACCCCGGGGAGCTGGGAGAGGTTCCCGGAAACGTGGAAGTGCGCTCCTGGGTACCGCAGTTGGCGATCCTTGAAGAGGCCGACGCCTTCGTCACCCACGCCGGTATGGGCGGCAGCGCCGAGGGGCTGTTCACGGGAACGCCGATGATCGCGGTGCCGCAGGGAGCCGAGCAGTTCGGCAACGCGGACCTCCTGGCCGGTCTCGGTGTCGCCCGGCGTATCGACACCGAGGAGGCCACTCCCGAGCGGCTGCGCGAGGCGCTGACGGCGCTCACCAGCGACCCGGAGGTGGCCCGCCGCTGTGCGCGGCTGAAGGCCGAGTCCCGTTCGGAGGGTGGTACTTCGCGTGCGGCCGACCTGGTGGAGGAGTACGGGGGCTTCGCGGGGGCCTGATCCGGGTGCCGGCCGGAGAGAGCGGGCGGCCGATGAGAGCGGGCGGGCGGTGGACGGGGTGACGGCCTTTGGCGGCGGGTCCGCGCTGTCCTCCGCCCGTCATCCGCCTGTCAGCGACGCCAGGGAAGGCGCTCTATCCGGTCGGTCTCCCCGGCGGCCAGGAGTGTGAAGAGCCGCAGGGTCTCCTCCTGCGGCACGTCGCGCAGCTCGCCGGGGGCCCAGCGGTCGTCCTCGGGGTTCTCCCAGATCAGGCGGCCGTCCTGGAAGGCGGTGAGCGACCATCCGGACGTGTGGGAGAGCGACACGTCCGGATGCTCGTCGTCAGCCTGCGCGAGGCTCTTCAAGACCGCGCGGACGGTGTCCGGCCCGGGGTCGTCAACCACGCCGCCCATCAGGTCGTACATGAAGCAGCTCATGCGCTTCTCTCCTCCTGGTCGTCCTTGTTGTCCTGGCCTCCGGTGGGCCCCGGCACGTCATGAGTGGTCTCGAACGAGGCGCGCAGGCGGGCCAGCAGGGCGCGGGCGGCCGGGGTGGTGGGGCCTCCGGCGCGCCAGGTGAGACCGATGCGGCCCCGCAGCCGGGGAGGCAGCCGCAGGGTGTGCAGCCCGAGGGCGGGGCCGGCCGCGGGTGTGGCTGCCGGGAGCACCGCCGCTCCCAGCCCGCGCGCGGCCAGTTGTGCCAGCAGGTGCGGGGCCGCGGCCTCGAAGGTGACGCGCGGCCGGAACCCGGCCTCGGCGCAGGACCGCTCCAGTACCCCGCGAAGCCCGGTCCCGCGCGGCAGGCTGATCAGCGCGCGGTCGCGCAGTTCTTCGAGCCGGATGCCGGTGCGGTTCCCGTCGGCGGCCAGGGGATCGCCGGCCGCCACGGCGACGACCAGCGGCTCGTCGACCACGATCTGGGTGGCGGTTCCCGGCGGCGGCTCCTCGTCCGTGAGGCCCAGCAGGGCGATGTCCAGCTCGCCCTGGCGCAGTGCGCGCAGCATCCGTTCCGAGGAGTCCTCGGTGAGGGCGATGTCGACGTGCGGGTGGGCGTCGTGGAAGTCGGCCAGCACGGACGCGACGTCGAAGCCGCCTGTGGCGCCGGAGACGAGTCCGATGGCGACGTGGCCGCGCAGCAGGCCGGTGAACGAGTCGGCGGTCTGCCGTACGCCCTCCACGGCCTCCAGAGCCGTTCTCGCGTAGGGCAGGACGGCCTCGCCGGCCTGGGTGAGGGTCACGGAGCGGCCGGTGCGGTCGAGGAGCGGCTGGCCCAGCTCACGTTCCAGCTGCCGGATCCGGGCGCTGATGCCCGGCTGGGCCAGGTGCAGCCGCTCGGCGGCCCGCGTGAAGCTGCCCTCCTCGACGACGGCGACGAGGTACCGAAGCTGCCGCAGATCCATGAGCGGGAGCTTATAACTGGCGCTTCTGACATCGAGAAGCACTGGGTCTTGGACTTATGAGCGGCCCGGTGGCCACCCTGGAGGGACCTGCCGCCGATCGATCAGGGAGCAGCGATGGACATCAAGAGCGCGATCGCGGCTGAACGCGGTGAGTTCGCCGAAGTACTGGACGGACTGGCGGCCGAGGACTGGGACGCGCCGTCGCTGTGTGCCGGATGGCGGGTGCGGGAGGTCGCCGCGCATATGTCGCTCGGATTCCGCTGTCCGCTGCCCCGGATGATGCGGGAACTGCTCGTTGCCCGCGGCAGTCTGCACCGGATGACGGACCAGTGTGCCCGCAAGGACGCCGCCCGGATGACCACCGGTGAGATGGCCTCGGCCCTCAGGGACAACGCCCGCCATCCCTGGAAGCCTCCGGTGGGTGGGATCACCGCCGCGCTCGGCCACGACGTGGTGCACGGGCTGGACATCACCGTCGCACTCGGCCACGAGCGCGAGGTCCCCCAGGAGCGGGTGGCGGCCCTCCTGGCGGTCGTGACGCCCAAGACGGTCAAGTTCTTCGGCGCCGACCTCGGCGGCGTCGAGCTGTACGCCGAGGACCTCGGCTGGTCCTACGGGACGGGCTCGCGGCTCTCCGGGTCGGCGCAGGATCTCCTGCTGCTCACCTATGGGCGCAAACTGCCGCCGGGGCGGCTGCGCGGGGAGGCCGCCGAGCGCTTCGCGCTGCGGCTCCCGGAGCCCACCGGCTCTGACGGCTGACGGCTGACGGGTGCGCCGGCTGCACGGGCACGCGGGTAATCTGCGGAAACACCATGTCCGAACCGCACCCCATGCGCCGCGAACCGTGGCGCACACTGTTGACCGTCATCCGGTGCCCGCTGTGCCGGGCGAGGCTCGAACCGGATGAGCGCTCACTTCGCTGCCCGCGACGCCACACCTTCGACATCGCCAAGCACGGCTATGTGAGCCTGCTGAGCGGCGGGCGGCGCGGGGCGAGCGCCGATACCGCCGCGATGGTCCAGGCCCGCACTGACTTCCTGGAGGCCGGACACTACGCGCCGCTGGCCCGCACGCTGGCCCGGACGGTCGCCTCCCTCGGACCGGAGGACGGCACCCTGCTGGACGCCGGCGCGGGCACCGGCTACTACCTCGCCGCCGCCCTGGAGGCGCTGCCGGGAGCCACGGGCCTCGGGCTGGACGCTTCGCCGTACGCGCTGCGGCGGGCCGCGCGGGCACATCCGCGGGCAGGGGCGGCCAGTTGGGACGTGTGGAAGCCCTTCCCGGTCCAGGACGGCGGCATCGACACCGTGCTGAACGTCTTCGCACCGCGCAACGGCGCCGAGTTCCACCGGGTCCTGCGGCCCGGGGGCGCACTGGCCGTCGTCACGCCCACCGGCAGGCACCTGGGCGAGCTGCGGCGGGAAGTGGGGCTGCTGGAGGTCGATCCCGACAAGGAGGAGCGCCTTGAGCGCACCTTGGCGGCGCACTTCGAGCGGGAGCGGACCGAGCCCCTGGAGTACACCGTCGAGCTGTCCGGACGCGATGTGGAGAACCTCGCCTCCATGGGGCCCGCCGCACGCCATGTCCGTCCGGAGGAACTGCGCGAGCGGGTCGCGGCACTGGGAGACCGCGTGAGCGTCACGGCGTCGTTCGGCGTCTCCGTGTACCGGAGGGCCGCTACCGCGCCGCGGTGAGTTCCGCCGGGGCCGCGTCGAGAACCGCGTCCAGAAGGCCGCGTGAGGTGCTCAGCGCCTCCATTCGGGCGGTCATCCGGTCGCGCTGTTCGCGCAGCTGGGCGAGCAGGTCGGGGCAGGTGGGCACCAGACGGTCGTCCTCGTCGCGCAGGCAGGGCAGGATCTGTGCGATCGCCGCCGTCGGCAGCCCCGCCGCCAGCAGACAGCGCACCCTGCGGACCGTATCTACGTCCGCCTCGCTGTAGACGCGGTATCCGCTGGGGAGCCGCTCCGGGTGCAGGAGCCCCTGCTGTTCGTAGTAGCGCAGCAGCCGCTCGTTCACCCCGGTGCGCCGCACCATCTCCTTCATGCGCATCCGGATGCTCCTCGATTCTGAATGCTCCTTGACTCTGACATTGATGTCGGAGTTTAGCTTCGGCCGCATGACCAATGAACACCCGACAGCAGCCCCGCTCGCCTCCGTGATGGACGTACGCGTGCACGGCACCGGCCCGGCACTGCTGCTGGCGCACGGAGCGGGCGGCGGGATCGAGGGCAATTTCGGGCTCGTGCTCGACGACCTCGCCTCGGACCACACCCTCATAGGCCCGCACTATCCGGGCGCGGGGAACACTCCGGCCGCCGCGACGCCGCTCGACCTCGACGAACTGGCCGACGCGGTCGTGGAGTCGGCCGTCTCGCGCGGGCACGAGCGCTTCGTCGTCATGGGGGAGTCGCTGGGCTCGGCCGTCGCCGTCCGGGCGGCGACGCGGCATCCGGAGCGGGTCCGCGCGCTCGTACTGACCGCGGGCTTCCCCGTCGCGGATCCCGCGTTGGCGCTCGCGGCGCGGCTCGTCACCACGCTGGGGAAGGCCGGGGAATGGGACGCTGTCGCCCGCTTCGCCTGCCTGTCGTGCCTCACGGACCGGGACCTGGCCGAGATGCCCGAGGAGGCGCTGGAAGCGGCTGTGGCGGCCACCCGTGCGAGCCTGCCGGCGGGGATGGTGGACCACTTCGCGCTGTTGCCCGAGATCGACGTGCGCGGCGACCTCGCCGGGATCTCGGTGCCCGTCCTGGTGCTGGCGCCCACCGGCGACCGTCTCGTCCTGCCCGACAGCTCCCGCCGCCTCGCCCGGGGCATTCCCGGGGCCACGCTCGTGGAGATCCCGGGCGGTGCGCACGTCCTGAACGAGGCGGACCGTGCGGTGTGGCTGAAGCACGTGAGGGGCCTCCTGGGCGGGCTGTGAGGCGGGGCCCTCGCGGGGCAGGGACTCTGGCAGCCGGGGCCCGACGGCCCTGGCGGGCGGGACGGGGGCCCCGGCGGCCAGGACCTGACCGGATGGTCAGCAGCCGCCGCAGTTGTAGTACGTCACGTCCCAGTGGTTGCCCTCGCGGTAGTAGACGTTGCCCGAGGCGGACTTCCATTTGGAGCCGCCTATGGAGGTGAAGGTTCCGGTGATGTAGTTGTCCAGGCAGCTGGAGAGGGACATGTCGAGCTTGTAGCCGTTCCAGTGGCTGTACGTACCGGAGGCGTGGCCCGTCTCCGTGCCGCCGGTGAGGCGGATGGCGCAGCCTGAGGCGCTCTTGAGGGTGACGGCGCCGTCGGCAGTCGCGGAGTTGAGCTGGTCGAAGGACGTACAGCTGGGGTTGTTGCGGTCCGAACAGCCGCCGCTGGACGTCCAGGTGATGCCCGCGGAACGGAACTTGGCCGTCGACTGCGCGTGGGTGAGTTTCGCGAGAATCCGGTGGCCGCTTCCGGCGGTCGACGCCGCGCTCACCGGATGGGACGAGGTGTTCACCGGGACGGCCTGGGCGGGCGTTCCGGCCAGCGCGAGGCCGGTGGCGGCCACGGTGCCGAGCAGGGCGGTGAGCACACGGCGGGTAGGTCTCATATGGGGCTCCTGCCTCTGTGGGGTTCTCTGGAGTTCCAGGGGGCCTGTGGGGGATGGGGGAACGGGGGCGGCCGACCTCGCGGGGCGGCGTGGTGGTCAGCCGATGCCGCAGTTCGGCGCCGACCAGAAGCGGCTGCCGCGGTGGTCCACGTGTGTGTGGTCGCCGTGGCCCGGGTAGCCGGGCCCGAGGATCCCGTTGAAGCCGCGGTTCCGGGCCTCCTGCGCGAGCGAGCACAGGGTGTGCGGGCCCGACGCGAGGTCGGCGGCGTCGCCGTACAGGTGGCGGCTGGAGGGCGCTCCGCCGACCTGGTCATTGCACGCCTTGGAGCGGAAGCCGCTGGTGACGGTGATCGGCTTGTCGCCGAGCGCGTGCCGGAGGGCCTCCAGCTTCCACATGGTGCGCAGCGCGTTGGACTTGGCCTGGGCAGCGCTGACGGCTCCGCCGCTCCAGTCGGAGTTGCAGTCGTTCAGCTCGTCGAA
This sequence comes from Streptomyces sp. NBC_01775, assembly GCF_035917675.1. Taxonomy (NCBI): domain Bacteria; kingdom Bacillati; phylum Actinomycetota; class Actinomycetes; order Kitasatosporales; family Streptomycetaceae; genus Streptomyces; species Streptomyces sp. NBC_01775. The sequence goes on from NZ_CP109104.1 coordinate 5,473,179, forward strand.
GTCGAAGTGCGCCGGGGAGCAGTCGTCGTCCTGGAGGGCGTAGAGCTTCTCGTAGGTCGCGCTGTTCGCCGTGCCGCTCGCGGGCAGCCCGTACGCCTGCTGGAAGCGGGTGACGGCGGCCTTGGTGGCGGGGCCGAAGTCGCCGTCCATGGTGAGCACCTCGCCGGGTGCCGGGTATCCGGCGACGCGGATCTGCAACTGCGTGACGTCCTCGCCCTTGGCGCCCTCGGACAGGTCCCGCTGCCAGCTGTAGCAGCCGTCGGCGGCCCTCCCCGCCACTGTCGCCCTCGCGCTCTCCGGCGGCGCCGAGGCGGTGGCCGTGACCGTACCGGTGAGCACGGCGGCTGCCAGGAGCGCGAGGGAGAGGGCGAGCCCGCCCAGGCTGCGGCGGGCACGGACTCCGAAGCGGCGGGCACGACTGCTGAAGGGGGGCGTGCTGTCTCTTGGGGGTGTGCGCATGGCATCTCCGTACGGTGGGGGCCGGGTTGCGCGACGCGCGGAGAGAACGGGGACGGGGCCGGGCGGCGTGTGGGCGTCAACGTAGTGGGGTGACAGGGTCATGTAAACAATGCGCAAAGGTGGTCCGACCATTGGTGGCGGCGAGGCAGAAACCCCTTGCTGGAGACCGGTGTTGAGGAGCCGCCCCGGACTCCGGTCAGCGGAAGAACTGGCCCGGTGTGAGCCCTACCGTGCGCCGGAAGGCGGCGATGAAGGCGCCGGCCGAGGCGTAGCCGACTCTGCGGGCCACCGATTCCACCGGCCCTCTCTCGGCCAGCAGCGACATCGCCTCCTGCATGCGGAGGTGTTCGCGCCAGCGGCCGAAGCCGAGCCGGGTCTCGGCGGTGAAGAGGCGGGCCAGGGTGCGGGAACTGGCGCCCGCCACGGTGGCCCAGGCGGCGAGGGGACGCCCGTCGGCGGGGTCGTCGCGCAGCGCTTCAGCGACCATCCGGGCACGCGGATCGACGGGCCACTTGGCAGCGTAGGCCGTGGCGGACACTCCGGGCGCGGCCTAGCGTCGGTCTCATGCCGATGAACAGAGCGCACCGGAGACTGTGCAGTTCGGAGAAGTGGGCGGCCGGAGTACGGGACCGGCTGCTGCCGTGGGCCCTGGACGGGGTCGAACTGGGCGAGGACATCGTCGAGATCGGACCGGGCTACGGCGCGAATCTGCGTGTCCTGATCGAGCAGGTGCCAAATGTGACCGCCGTGGAGATCGACGCCGGCACGGTGGACCTGCTGCGCGCCAAGTGGGGCGATCGCGCGCGCGTTCTGCACGCCGACGGGGCACAGTTGCCGCTGCCGGACGAAACGTACTCCGCCGTCGTGTGCTTCACGATGCTCCACCACGTGCCGACCGCTGAACACCAGGACCGGATCTTCGCCGAGGCGTTCCGTGTGCTGCGCCCCGGCGGCACGTTCGCCGGCGCCGACAGCCAGCCGAACTTCCGCTTCCGGCTGCTGCACATCGGCGACACCATGAACACCCTCGACCCGGCGAAGCTGCCCGCGCGGCTGTCCCGCGCGGGGTTCACCCGCGTGTCCACCTCGCTTCATCCGGAGAGCGGCGGGCTGCGCTTCAGCGCCAGGCGGCCGTGAGAGGCCCCAGGTCGTGTCGTCGAAGTCCCGTCTGCCCGGCGGGCGGACGACGCTACTTTGAAGACACTCCCCAGCCGCCCGGTCGCACCAGACCTCGCTCGTACGCGAAGACGGCCGCCTGGGTGCGGTCGCGCAGCCCCAGCTTCACCAGGACGCGGCCCACGTGTGTCTTGACCGTGGAGTCGGCGACGACCAGACGCTCGGCGATCTCGTTGTTGGACAGGCCCTGGGCGACCAGCACGAGCACCTCGGTCTCCCGTTCGGTGAGGTCGCCGATGCGTTCGGCGACCGGGCGCGGCGCTCCCAGCTTGGAGAACTCCGTGATCAGCCGCTTTGTGATCGTCGGCGCGAGCAGGGCCTCCCCGGCCGCCACGACCCGGACGCCCTCCGCCAGTTGGCCGACCGAGGCGTCCTTGAGCAGGAAGCCGCTCGCTCCTGCGCGCAACGCCTGGTAAACGTACTCGTCCAGATCGAAGGTGGTCAGGACCAGCACCTTGGTCTCCGTACCACCGGCGACGATTTCCCGGGTGGCCTCCAGACCGTTCATGCCGGGCATCCGGACGTCCATCAGGACGACGTCGGGGCTGAGCGCGGCGACCTTCTCCACCGCCTCCTCGCCATTGACGGCCTCGCCGACGACCTCGATGTCCGGCATCGCGCCCAACAGCACCGAGAAGCCCTCGCGGACCAGCTCCTGGTCGTCGACGAGCAGTACGCGAATCACGCCGCCCCCTCTCCCCACGCCGGGTTCCCTTCGTGCCGTGCCGTGTGCTCTTCGCCCCGCGCCGGGTTCCCCTCGGACGCCGGGGCCGGAGCATCCGGTGTGACGGGAACGAAGGCCAGCACCTCGAAGCCGCCCTCCTCCGTCGGATCGGCCGTCATCTCCCCGCCCAGCAACTGCACCCGCTCCCGCATGCCCAGCAGGCCGTGTCCCGAGCCGGGGGACGGCGTGACCGGGCGCTCCGGCCTGCCGTTGACGACGCGCAGTCCCAGGCCGCCCAGGACGTAGGAGATCTCGACGCGGGTCTTGGCCCCGGGAGAGTGCCGCAGCGCGTTGCTGAGGGCCTCCTGGACGAGCCGGTAGGCCGACAGCTCGACGCCCTGCGGGAACGTCCGGGGCGCGCCGGTGATCACCGCGTCCACCTCCAGGCCCGCCTCCCGCACCCCCTCCAGGAGCGTATCGAGGGCGGCCAGGGTGGGCTGTGGAGCCTCCGGGCCGGTGACGGCGAACGTGTCCGGGTCGTCGGCCCGTACGAGGCCCAGGATGCGGCGCAGCTCGGTCAGCGCGGCGACGGCGTTCTCCCGGATGGTGGTGAAGGCGCCCGCCAGCTCCGGCGGGGTGTCCTTGACGCGGAAAGGGGCGGCTTCGGCCTGGATGGCGATGACGGACATGTGGTGCGCCACCACGTCGTGCAGCTCGCGGGCGATGAGGGCGCGCTCTTCCAGCAGCGTGCGGTGGGCGCGCTCCTTGGCGGTGACGGTCTCCGTCTCCACGACGTGCCGGCGCTCCTCGTGCCAGGCCCGCCCGGCGGCGGCGGCCACCAGGACGACGGCGGAGAAGAGCGCGACGAAGGGCAGGTTCCCGTCGATGTCGTCGGCGAAGGCCGAGAGGAAGGTCGCGGGGACGATCGTCAGCAGCCACATCTCCGGTGCCGTGCGCGGCCGGGTCCGCAGCACGACCGACACCATCACGATCAGGTGGCACACCGGCGCCAGGTCCGCCCAGGGGGAGCCCTCTCCGGTGGGCAGCGCGACCAAGAACCCCGCGAGCGAGATCCAGAAGGCTCCCACCGGACGGAAGAGGACCAGGGCGATCGGCGCGGTCAGCAGCAGGCACAGGATCAGCGCGAGGAGGGTATCCGGCGGGCCGATGCCGACCGCCTCGGGCATGGCGACGAGGAAAATCAGGGCGGCGCCTCCTCCGAGGACCCAGTGCCGGATCCACCGGAGGCCCTGCCGGATACCGGCGGGCACGCGCCGGAGCGCGCTGGAGGGGCCTGCTTCCGGCAGGGGCGGGAGCGGCCGGGAGGCGAACGCGCCGGTGAACAGGTCCTGCCGGAGCCCCGACAGCATGCCGCGGGCGGATCCCGCCTCGGCGTGCGGGGCGGCCATGGATGTCTGGGTCATGGGGTCAACGCTAGGCAGTGTGGCGGGCGCTGGCGTCCCCACCAGTGAGGATCCCCGGTGTTCTCCTCTGGTACGACGTGCCGTGCGCCAGGGGTCCGTGCCGTGCCGTGCGCCCAGGGGTTCGCGCCGTGCGCCAGGGTCCGTCCCGTGCGCCACGGGCCACAAAGGCACGGCGCCACGGGCCACCGGGGGCACGCGCTCAGTGGATGAGCTTCAGCCCGACCACCCCGACACGATCAGCACACCCCAGGCCAGAGCCATCGGAACGTCCTCCGTTCACCCTTCGGTTCCGTTCCTCCTTCGGACCCGTTCACCCTTCGGTTCCGTTCACCCTTCGGACCGGGATTCGGGAGTATCCGGTGCTGAGAGTGCCGCCTTCAGCTCCTTGCGGACCTGGGAGGCCGCGTAGCGCCGGATGCTCGGGCCCAGTACCTTGTCCGCCGGACCGGGAGCGTCTTCGTCGACCTCGGCGACCAGGACCGTGCTGCCCGGCGGGATCTGCGAGGTCAGCTCCTCCAGCGCGGCGTTGGTCTCCGTCACCCGGCGCACGTCGTGGCCACCGCCGATCAGCCCGCCGGCGCCGAAGCCGATCATGGCTCCCACCGGCCCTCCCACCAGGCCGACCAGCGCGCCGACGAGCCCTCCCACGGCGAAGCCCGCGGAGCTGTTGGTGTGGTCCACCTCGCCGGGGATTTCGACGTTGCCCTCGGGATCGCGGCCGATCACCCGTGCCTCGCGCAGCTTGAGCTTCCCCTCGGTATGGGCGCCGGCCAGATCGTCCAGCGCCCCCAGGGCCGCCTGGGTGCCACGGTCGGTGAAGTCCGCGAACAAGATGTTTTCCGGCATACGCCCACCATCAAGGCTCAAGGGGCGCACGGCATCCGCAGGGGCGCAGCGGCGCGCCCCTTCCGCGCATGGCACCGCCTGCCCGCACTCGGCGCACCCCCTCCGCACGCGGCGCACCGGCGGACGCCGCCGCTGGGTGGACGCCACTGGCGCAGGCCGGGCCCGACGGGTGAGGGTGATCCCATGAACGTCGCGTTCCTCTTCCCCGGCCTGGGCTCGCAGCGGCCTGGAATGCTGCACAGGCTGCCCGACACCTCGGCCTCGGCGACCGTGCTCGCCGAGGCCGAGTGGAGCCACCCGGGAGGGATCGCCGAGCTGGACACCGCGCAGGCGCTGGAGGAGTCGGAGGTGGCCCGGCACGTATGCCTGCTGATCGCCGGGGTGGCCGGGGCGGGCGCGCTCATGGAGGACGAGGAGATCTCCCCCGCGCTCCTCGCGGGCCACGGGCTCGGAGGCTACGCGGCTGCCGTCGTCGCCGGGCTGCTCACGTTCGCGGAGGCGCTGCGTGCCGTACGGCTGCGGGCTGAGCTGCTGGAGCGCGCGGAGGAGTCGGAGCACGACATCGGCATCCGGATGGCGCAGCATCTCGCCACGATCAAGCGCCGCTCGTTCAGGCTGCCGTATGTGACGAGCACGGAGGGCCGCTGTCTGCGCGGTGCCACCAACGCGGTCTTCGACGACCTGGCCAGGTCGGTGGCGCTGCCGGTGCGCTGGAAGGAGATGACGATGACGCTGATCGAGGCAGGAGCGGACTGCCTGGTGGAGCTGCCGCCCGGGCGGGTGCTGACCCGGCGGCTGGCCGAGGAGCTGCCCGGGATGCGGGCCGTCTCCGTGGAGGAGCGCGGGATCGCGGACGCGGCCGACTTCGCACGCGGGACGGCGGAGGGCGGCGAGTGGGGGGCCTACGGGGCCGGGACCCGGGCCTGAGAACCGGCTCGGGGGCCTGGGGCCTGCTGGGCCCGGGGCTCAGCGGAGAGGCTTGACGTAGCAGCGGCTCTCGTCGTGGAAGCGGTAGTGGCCGAACTTGGCCTTGGCGGGCTCGTACCCGGACGAGGTGTACAGCGCGATGGCCTCGGGCTGTTCGATTCCCGTTTCCAGCACCATCCGGACGCGGCCCGCGGCCCGCGCGTCGTCTTCCAAAAGCGCGAGTATCCGGCGGGCCAGCCCCAGGCCGCGGGCCTCGGGCATGACGAACATGCGCTTCAACTCGGCGTCGCCGTCCGTGTAGTTCTCCTCGCTCGCGTCCATGGAACGCCAGCCGCCCGTGGCGACGGGCCGCCCTTCGTCGTCATGGGCGAGCAGATAGAGACCGCGCGGCGGCTGGAACATGGCGGCATCGAGCGGAGTCGCGTCGCCCTCCGTGTTGCCGTAGCGCTCGACGTACTCCTGAAGCACGATCTCGTTGAGCTTCCGGACGTCCGGATGGTCGAAATGGGCGGGAACGATCTCCATTCCGGCATCGTAAGGTGCACTGATGCGCAAGGTCACCACAGTTAATGTCAACGGCCTCCGGGCTGCCGCCAAGAAGGGCTACGCGGAGTGGCTGGCGACCACCGAAGCGGAGGTGATCTGCTTGCAGGAAGTCCGCGCGGAGCCGGAACAGCTCCCCGAGGCGGTGCGGTATCCGGAGGGCTGGCACGCCTTCTACGCCCCCTCCTCGGCCAAGGGCAGGGCGGGCGTCGCGCTGCTCACCCGGCGCGAGCCCGACAGCGTGCGTGTGGGATTCGGCACAGCCGAGTTCGAGACCTCGGGCCGCTACGTCGAGGCGGAACTGCCAGGGCTGACCGTCGCCAGCCTGTACCTGCCCTCCGGTGAGGTCGGCACCGAGCGGCAGGAGGAGAAGGAGCGCTTCATGGCGGCGTTCTTGCCCTACCTGTGCGACCTGCGCGAGCGGTCGGCAGCCGCCGGACGCGAGGTGCTGGTCTGCGGTGACTGGAACATCGCCCACCAGGAGGCCGACCTGAAGAACTGGCGCGGCAACCGCAAGAACGCCGGTTTCCTGCCCGAGGAGCGCGCCTGGCTCTCCCGTGTCCTGGACCCGTCCGACGGGGGCTACACCGACGTGGTCCGCTCGCTCCATCCGGATGCCGAGGGACCGTACTCGTGGTGGTCGTACCGGGGGCGCGCCTTCGACAACGACACGGGGTGGCGCATCGATTACCACATGTCCACCCCGGGCCTCGCCGCGCGCGCGGTCAAGGCGTACGTGGAGCGAGCCGCCACGCACGAGCTGCGCTGGAGCGACCACGCGCCCGTGACGGTCGACTTCGACTGACCTCGGCCTGTGACCGCGCCCCGGGCGGGCGTGAGAGGCGCTGCGCAGCGCAGCGCCGCCGGAGCTCCCGCGGCGCCGCCTGGCTCTCCGCGGTCTTGTGCCGCTCTCCGGGGGCGGTCAGTGTGGGGCGGGTCACTGAGGGGTGGGCGCGCGGGGCGAGGGCGCTCCGTCGGCTCGTCATCCGTGGGGAGGGCTCTGTCATGGCCGCTGCTGGTGTCGCTTCATCCGGACCGGTCGTCCTGCCGTGCACGCGGGTGGGTGAGGGCCCGCACCATGTGATCGCCGTGCACGGCTGGTTCGCCGACCGGGGCGCCTACGGCCCGGTGCTCGACATCCTCGACCGGGAGGCGTTCAGCTACGCCGTGCCCGATCTGCGCGGCTACGGCGAGGCCCGAGAGGTCTCCGGAGCCTGCTCCACCAGCGAGGCGGCAGGCGACATACTCGCGCTCGCCGACTCCCTCGGCTGGGACCGCTTCTCGCTCGTGGGGCACTCCATGGGCGGCTCCGTCATCCAGCGCGTACTGGTGGCGGCGCCGGAGCGGGTGCGCCGGATGGTGGGACTCGCGCCGGTGCCCGCCGCGGGTGTGCCCCTCCAGGGCGAACAGTGGGAGCTGTTCGCCGGCGCCGCCGAAAGTCCCGCCGGCCGCAAGATGATCATCGACTTCAGCACGGGGGGCCGCAGACCGGATGCCTGGGTCGACCTCATGGTCGAGCGCTCCTTGGCGTGCGTCGCCCCCGAGGCGTTCCGCTCTTGGCTGGACTCGTGGGCCCTGGAGGACTTCCACGAGCAGGTGCGGGGAGCGAAGGTGCCGGTGCGGGTCGTGGTCGGGGACGGCGATCCGTCGCTGTCGGCCGAGCGGATGCGGGAGACCTGGCTCCAGTGGTATCCGGCCGCCGAACTCGTCGAACTGCCCGGTGCCGGGCACTATCCGGTGGACGAGACGCCGCTGGAGACGGTGCGCGTCATCGAGGACTTCCTGCACGCGGACGTCGGCCGGTGAGCGGTCCGGTCACCGGCGTCCCCGATGTGTTCGACCCGCGCCGCTACGCCGCCGGTATCCCGCACGAGGCGTTCCGCGCGCTGCGGGAGGAGCATCCGGTCGCGTGGCAGGAGGAGTACGAGCTGCTCGGCTGGCCCGCCGGACCCGGCTTCTGGGCCGTGACGCGCCACGCCGACGTGCTGCGCGTCCTGCGCTCGCCCGGGGACTTCTCGTCCTGGGAGGGCGCCACCCAGATCCGCGACCCGGAGCCGGAGGATCTTCCGTTCATCCGGAGGATGATGCTCAACCAGGATCCGCCCGCGCACAAGCGGCTGCGCACCCTGGTCAGCAGGGCTTTCACCCCGCGCCGTGTGGAGCGCTTCGAGGCGGAGGTGAGGGCGCGGGCGCGCCGCTCGCTCACCGCGGCGCGCGAGGAGATGCGGGAGCGGGGGAGCTGCGACCTGGTAGCCGCCGTCACCGACGACTTCGCCCTCTTGAACCTCGCCGACCTGCTCGGCGTCCCTCCGGAGGATCGCGGACTGCTCCTGGAGTGGACCGAGCGCGTCATCGGATACCAGGACCCCGAGCAGGCCGTCACCGCGCTGGGGCCGGACGGCCGGCCCGCCAACCCCCGTTCCCCCGCCATGCTGCGGGAGATGTTCGACTACGCCGGGGAACTCGCCGCCCACAAGCGCGAGCATCCGGCCGACGACGTGATGACCGCGCTCGCCCACGAACTGACCGGGCCCGAGCTGGAGATGTTCTTCTTCCTGCTGACGGTCGCGGGCAACGACACGGTGCGCAGCGCCGCGCCCGGCGGACTGCTGGCACTCGCGGAGCATCCGGTGGCCCAAAAGCGGCTGCGCGCCCTGGTCCCTCTTGGCACGTCCGACCGGCCACAGGCCGGAACGTCCGACCCGCCGCCACCCCGTACGCCGGACCGGCGCCGCCCCGGACCGGCCAGCACACCCGGAACGCCTCCCACCCTCGCCACCGCCCTCGAAGAGCTGCTGCGCTGGCACACCCCCGTGCTGAGCTTCCGCCGCACCGCCGTCCGCGACACCGAACTGGCCGGGCGGCGCATCAGGGCGGGCGAGAAGGTCGTGGTCTTCCACGCCTCGGCAAACTACGACGAGCGGGTCTTCCCCTCGCCGCACACCCTGGACCTGTCCCGCAGCCCGAACCCCCACCTGGCGTTCGGCGAAGGCCCGCACGTCTGCCTCGGCGCCCACTTCGCCCGCCTCCAACTGCGCGCCCTCCACGAGGAGTCGGCCCGCCTCCTGCCGCCCTACGAACGCGTCCCGGGCCCCGGCGGCGAAGTGCGCCGTCTGGTCTCCAATTTCATCCACGGGGTGAAGTGTCTGCCTCTCCGCCTTGCTCAGTAGCGGCGCGGGGCAGAAGCCCGGAGGCCGGGGGAGAGCCAGATCACGGCTCGCCGTGCGGCGATCGATCAAAGGCGCGAGTAAGGGTCGTCCCTATGTACGGGTGCCGCTTACGCACTGACGAGGTCGGCACTGACAGGGCCCGGAGGGACACGTGCGAGGGCACAGGCGCGGCGACCACAACGAGCTGACCGGGACCGTGCGCGGGTCCGCCGTGCAGACGGGGACAGCGCACGGCGGGATCCACATCCATGCGAAGACGCCCCGGCCCCAGGACCCGGACCCGCCCTGGCAGTCATCGCCTGCCATGCGCATGACGGACCGAGTCGGGGAGCCGGCCAGGCTGGAGAAGCAGCGCGAGTCAGCCCCGCGGCTCAACCAAGGAGGACAGCAGATGACCAGCGACAACTCTCGCGCGGATGGTGAGGTCTGGGACCCCTTCGGCACATTGCACCGCGCGTTGTGGATCGGAGGCGGCCAATGGGCCGGCAAGTCGACCGTCGCCCGGCTGCTGGCCGTTCAATACGGCGTCACCGCCTACCACTACGACTACCACGACGCCCGCGGTCACAACGATCGCAGGATCGCCCGCCGCGTCGCTCTTGGCGAGCCCGCCACCGAGCCTGACCTGGACAGGACTTGGGTCCACACCACCCCGGAGGAGATGGCCGCCGAGACCTTGGCCGGCTTCCCGGAGCGGTTCCAATGGGCTCTCGACGACCTGCGCGCGCTCGTGTCCGGCCTCCCGATCATCGCCGAAGGCTGGGGACTTCGACCCGAACTCGTCGCACCCGTCATCGACTCACCGCGCCGGATGATCGTGATGGTGCCCGCGCCCGAGTTCCGCGACCAGCAGGTCCGCGAACTACCCCGAGCCGCCTCATTCGGGCACCGCGTCAGCGACCCCGCCCGGGCACAGGCCAACCGCCTGGCCCGCGACCGACTCGTCGCCGAGGACGCGGTCCGCCAGGCCCACCAGCTCGGCATCCGCGTGATCGCAATTGATGGTTCCCGCGATGCCGCAGCGATTGCGGAGATTGTCGCTGATCACTTCGGCCCCTGTCTCCGAGAGCGAGATCGCAACTCTTGATCACCGGAGGCATTCAGGGAGTTCCAACATCCGATGTCACCGTTGAAGCGCGTGGACGTGCACCGGATCTGCCGGGCCGCCTGGGAGAAGACGTCGAGGCGGCCCGGGCCGGACTCGCCTGGCGGGACGGATCCAGCCGGCCCGCTTCGAGGACGATGTGTAGCTGCTGGTGGGCTGGGCCGGTACAGCGGTTATCGGTGAGAACGCCCATGCATCCGGCCACGGAGCCTCCGCGAAAACTCGTCGGCGGACCACGCGACCATTGCTGCTTTTCCGGAGGCCGTGCGAGAGAACGAGGAGGTGGTACCCGTGAACGCAGTATCGGCATGGGTGCTTCCCTCCGGGGTCACGGTCGGGCGAAAGGTCGTCCGGGAGTGCCGTCTTTGAGCACTCCCGAAAGGCACGACCATGCAATTCACTTCCGAACAGCGCCTCGACGACGGTGTCCGAACCGTGCCTGTGGACCACTCGTATGGGACGAGGGCATCCGCACAAGGGGAGGCACCTCACGGCGCGGAGGACTCACCCGCGCCCGGGGTCTCACCCGCGTCCGGGGCGTCCGGGGCCTCGCTCCCGCCCTCGCTCTCATCCCCGCTCGCGCAGCGCCCGCTCAGCCACTCCTCCAGTTCCGCCCGCACGCGGCGGTCCAGGGCCAGGCCCAGTTCCGCTTCCACGACCTGTTTGGCGATGGGGCCCACGCGAGCGAGGAGGTCGTTGAGTTCGGTGGGGTCGGTGGTGTTCTGGAGGGGGAGGAGGTGGGTGCGGAACAGGCGGGCGAAGAGGGCGGCGATCTCGTCCGTTGTGGAGCGCAGTTCGCGGCCGGCTTCGAGGACGGCGGCCAGCGGGATGCCCTTGGCGACCAGTTCGGCCGAGCCCTCCAGCAGGCGGCGGCTGGTGTGGACGAACTCGTCCCCGTCGATGGCGACATAGCCGATGTCCAGCGAGGCGGCGAGGTTGTCGACGGTCACCTCGCCCTGGAAGTAGTCGGCCAGCTCTTCCGGGGTCAGCCGCACGGGGGTCTCGTCGGAGAACGGGGTGGCCAGGGCGCCGTCCAGGCCCATGACCTCGGCCGCCGTGCGTGCGTCGCGGCCCTTTTCGAAGGCGTCCATCAGGTCGGCGATGCCGCCGAGGGTGTGGCCGCGCGCGAGCAGCGCCGTGATGCTGCGCAGCCGCGCGAGGTGGTGCTCGTCGTACCAGGCGATACGGCCCTCGCGGCGGGGCGGCGGCAGCAGTTTGCGTTCGCGGTAGAAGCGCAGGGTGCGCGTGGTGATACCCGCCGCTTCGGCCAGCTCGGCCGCGCGGAACTCCCGCTGCCCATCGGCCGCGCGGAACTCCCGCTTCCCGTCGGCGGGTCGGGGCGCGGGCGCCGAGGCTGGCGGGGCTGACGGGGACGCTGGGGCCACCGGACCTGGCGAGGGCGCCGGACCTGGCGAGGTCGCCGGGGCCGCCTGCCCCTCCTGCCCCGTCTGTCCCTCCTGCCCTGCCCGTCCCCTCTGCCTCGCCCGCGTAGGCGAGGCAGGCGCGGCGGCCTCGTCGGCCGTCCCGTCGCCGTCCGCCTGGGGTTGCTCGTTCGCGCTCGCCACGGACTCAGCCTATGCGGCGGGATCCGGCGGGAGGGTGGGTGCGACCGCCGGTAACTTTCCCCCGCGCCGACCCCTACCCACGAGTATCCGACTGTCCTACTCTCAAAAAGGCGCCAGTAATCACTGGCGCGGTCTGAGTCCACTGCGGATCTCCGGGAGGCGGCGGCATGGCGGCCGAGCACGAGCAGGAGCACGTACGGGTGGCGGTGATCGGATCCGGATTCGGCGGCCTGGGGGCCGCCGTCCGTCTGCGCCGCGCGGGAACGACGGACTTCGTCGTCCTGGAGCGCAGGGAGTCCGTCGGCGGGACCTGGCACGACAACACATATCCCGGGTGCGCGTGCGACATCCCCTCGCACCTGTACTCGTTCTCGTTCGCGCCCAACGCCGAGTGGCCGCGCGCCTTCTCGCCCCAGCCGGACATCCAGGCCTATCTGGACCGGGTGGCCGACACGTTCGGCATACGTCAGCACATCCGCTTCGGTACCGAAGTCCAGCGGATGAGCTGGGACGCCGAAGAGCTGCACTGGCGCGTGGAGACCTCGACCGGGACGCTGACCGCCGACGTGGTCGTCTCCGCCACGGGCCCCCTCTCCGAGCCGAAGCTGCCGGCCATCCCGGGGCTGGACTCCTTCGAGGGAAAGGTCTTCCACTCCTCCACCTGGGACCACTCCTGCGACCTGCGCGGCAAGCGCGTCGCCGTCATCGGGACCGGAGCCTCCGCCATCCAGATCATCCCGGCCATCCAGCCGGTCGCCGGCGAGCTGACCGTCTTCCAGCGCACCCCCGCCTGGGTACTCCCGCGCAACGACCGCCGTATCACCAGGATCGAACAGAAGGTGCACGCCAAGCTGCCCGTCACCCAGAAGCTGCGCCGCTTCGTGCTGTGGGGCGTACGGGAGCTGGAGACGCAGGTGTTCGCCAACTACCCGGGGCTGCTGCCCGCGGTGGAGAAGGTGGCCACCGCGCACATGAGGCGCGCGGTCAAGGACCCCGCGCTGCGCCGCAAGCTGTCCCCCGACTACCGCGTCGGCTGCAAGCGCACCCTGCTGTCCAACGACTACTATCCGGCGCTCGCCCGGCCCAACGCGCACGTCATCGACTCGGGTCTCAAGGAGATCCGCGGAAACACGCTCGTGTCCGCCGACGGCCGGGAGGCCGAGGTCGACGCCATCGTCTTTTGCAGCGGCTTCCACGTCTCCGACATGCCCGTCGCCCACCTCGTCAAGGGCGTCAACGGCGAGACGCTGGCCGAGTCCTGGGCCGAGGACGGCATGAACGCGCTGCGCGGGACGACCAGTAGCGGCTTCCCCAACTTCCTGTTCGTCATCGGCCCCAACACGGGCCTGGGCACCAGCTCGATGATCCTGATCATCGAGGCCCAGCTGAACTACATGGTCGACTACCTGCGCAAACTCGACACCCTCGGCGGCGGTGACAAGGCCGCGCTGGACGTACGGCCCATCGCCCAGCACGCCTACAACGCCAAGCTGCGCGAGCGCATCGGGTCCAGCGTGTGGGAATCCGGCTGCACCAGTTGGTATCTGGACGCGCGGGGGCGGCCGGTCGCGGTGTGGCCGGGTACGACGGCGGAGTTCCGCAAGGTCACCCGCGAGGTGTGGCTGGAGGAGTACGAGGTGCTGCGCGCGCCGCGCACGGGCGGGCAGGGCGCGCGGCGCAAGGCCCCGCTGCTGGCGGGCAGCGTCAGCAGGGGCGCGGCCACCGACGCCTTCCACACGGCGGAGGACGGACGATGAGCGCGTTCGCCCGAAGGGGTACCAAGTCCGCGTCCGCGCACGCCGTCGGCCGTACCGGCCCTACTGGCCTCACCGGCCTCACCGGCCGCAATGGCCGTGTGAACCTCCCCGGCCGTTACGCGCCGCCCGAACCGGCGCGCGAGCTGAGCGCGCGCTCCGGGGACGGGGTGCGCCTGCCCGTCGAGGTGCACGGTCGCGACCACGACCCCGCCGTCGTCCTCGCCCACGGCTGGACGTGCAGCACCGTGTTCTGGGCGCCGGTGATCCGCGAACTGACCGCGAGCGGCCACCGCGTGATCGTCTACGACCAGCGCGGCCACGGCCGCAGCCCCGCGGCGGCTACGCCCCAGGCGTACAGCACGGCCATGCTCGCCGACGACCTGTGCGCCGTCCTCGACGCAGCCCTGGAGCCGGGCGAGCGGGCCGTCGTCGGCGGGCACTCCATGGGCGGCATGACGGTCATGGCAGCGGCCGGACGCCCTGAACTGCGGGAGCACGGCGCCGCGTTGATGCTGTGCAGCACCGGGGCGCAGCACCTCACGGGGGAGGCGCGCGTACTGCCCTTCCGCTCCGAGCGCGTGCGCGCCACCGCGCACAAGCTGCTGCTGGGCGCCCACGCCCCGCTGGGGCCCGTCACCCCGCTGACGCGGAAGGCGCTGGCCTACGGAACGCTGGGAACGGCGCCGGCGCCGGACACCGTCGAGGCGACGGCGCGCATCGTGCACGCCTGCCCCACCGGAGTGCGCTCCGCGTGGGGCGGGGTGCTGGCCGGGCTCGACCTCTCGGCGAAGGTGCCGCGCCTGGACGCGCCCACCGCCGTCGTCATCGGCACCCACGACCGCCTCACCCCCCTCCCCCACGCGCGCCGCCTCGCGGCACTGCTGCCGCGCTGCACCGGGGTCCACGAGCTGGCCGGGCGCGGCCACATGACACCGCTGGAGGAGCCGGAGACGGTCGCCGACGTGCTCGCGGGCCTCGTCAGGGACCACCTCACGACCGCGGTCACCACCACAGTCGCCACCACCGAGGAGAGCGTATGAGCCGGGTCGGTCTGGAGGGGCAGGTCGCCGTCATCACAGGTGCCGCCCGGGGCGTGGGCGCGCTGCTCGCGCGCAAGATGGCGGCGCGCGGCGCGCGGATCGCGCTGGTCGGGCTGGAGCCCGGCGAACTGAAGCGGGTCGGCGAATCGCTGTACACCGACTCCGCGTACTGGCACGCGGACGTCACCGACCACGAGGCGATGGCGCGCGTCGCCCGCGAGGTCAAGGACCACTTCGGGAAGGTGGACATCGCCGTCGCCAACGCCGGGGTGGCCGCCGGCGGACCGTTCATGGACTCCGATCCCGTCGCCTGGCGGCGCGTGATCGAGGTCAACCTCATCGGCGGCGCCGTCACCGGACGCGCCTTCTTGCCCGTCCTGTGCGAGTCGCGCGGCTACTTCCTCCAGATCGCCTCGCTGGCCGCCATCACCCCGGCCCCGATGATGACGGCGTACTGCGCCTCCAAGTCCGGCGTCGAAGCGTTCGCGCACAGCCTGCGCGCGGAGGTCGCCCACAAGGGCGTGAAGGTCGGCGTCGGCTACCTGAGCTGGACCGACACGGACATGGTGCGCGGCGCCGACGAGGACGAGGTCCTGCGCGACGTACGGCAGCGGCTGCCGTGGCCCACCAACAAGACCTATCCGCTCGGCCCCGCCGTCGACCGCCTGGTCGCCGGCATCGAACGCCGCTCCCCGCACGTCTACGGGCAGTGGTGGCTGCGCGGCATGCAGGGCATCCGCGGCTACCTCCCGCCGGTCATCGGCGGGCCCCTCGGCCGGCGCGAGATCAGGGCCATCGCGCCGAGGCTGGACGCCAAGGGCGTGTCCACGGGGCTGGTCGGCGCGGGCGGCCAAGCCGATGAGAAGGCGCGCGCTTCGCGCTAGACCGCCACCTGTCCTGGCCTTGGCTGAGGCCCGCCGCCCTCTTTCCCGCCGCGAACGACCTGTTCGCGCCCGGGAGGGGGGCGGCTTCCTTTCCGCCGCGACGGCGAGAAGCCTCGTATCGGTGTGCGGCGGTGCCCGCCGGGGTGCGCGCCGTCGCGGCGGGAAGAAGGGGGGCGTTGGAGCCAGGGTGCGGGCTTGCGGCCCGCACCCTTGGGGGAACGGCTCCCCGCGAGGGGGGTCAGCGGTCCCTGTCGGGCATGTCCTGGCCCTTGTCCTTGTCCTTGGCCTTGTTCTTCATCTCCCGGGTCCGGTCGTCCTGGTGGGCGGAGCCCTTGGAGTCGTCGTCCTTCTTGCCCTTGGCCTTGTTCTGAAGCTGCTCGGCCTTGGTCTTGAACTGGTCTGCCAGGCCCATCGTCACTCCTCGGGGTGTGGGTACTCACGGGTCCCTCCAGCCTGGCATGCCGTGGCATAGCTCGCATTCCGCAGTAAAAGGTGCAAGAGGGTGCCGTCAGTGCCGGGGTGGGAGCGGCGGGCGGGAGCGGTCGGGGGTCTCGCTGTAGTCGGGCGGGACGTGCGCGGGGTGCCGCTCCAGCAGGTCGAGCGCGGTGCGGACGGCCGTCTCCAGTACCGAGTGGCGGCCCTCGGCCCAGTCCAGCGGGGTGCGCAGGGCCTCGATGTCCGGGTCCACGCCGCGGTTTTCGACCGACCATCCGTAGCCGTCGAACCATGCCGCGTTCATCGGCACGGTGATCACCGTGCCGTCCCCGAGCTGGTGGCGGCCGGTCATGCCGACGACCCCGCCCCAGGTGCGCGCGCCGATCACGGGGCCGAGACCGAGCAGCCGGAACGCGGCGATGATCATGTCGCCGTCGGAGGCGGTCGCCTCGTCGGCCACCGCGACCACCGGGCCGCGCGGCGCGTTGCTCGCGTAGCTGACCGGCTGTGCGTTCCGCGTCAGGTCCCAGCCGAGGATCGTGCGGGTCAGCTTCTCCAGGACGAGTTCGCTGATGTGGCCGCCCGCGTTGCCCCGTACGTCCACGATCAAGGCCGGGCGCGAGACCTCCATGCGCAGGTCGCGGTTGAACTGTGCCCAGCCGGAGCCGCCCATGTCCGGGATGTGCAGGTAGCCGCAGCTGCCGCCGCTCAGTTCGCGGACGAGGTCGCGACGCCGGGAGACCCAGTCCTGGTAGCGCAGCGGGCGCTCGTCGATCAGCGGTACGGCGGCCACCCGGCGTGGGCCCGCCTGCTGGAGGGTCAGCTCGACGGTCGTCCCCCCGGCGGCGGCCAGCAGCGGACCGGGCCCGGCGACGGGGTCGACGGGCCGCGCGTCGATGTGCGTGAGCAGCGCGCCCTCGCGCACGGGGGCGCCCGCCAGGGGTGAACGCGCCCGGGAGTCGGAGGAGTTGCCCGGCAAAATGCGCGCGAGCTGCCACGCGCCCTGCGGCGTGTGGATCAGGTCGGCGCCCAGGAAGCCGATGGGCCGCTGGTAGTGCGAGGGCCCCTCGTCGCGCCGGGCCGGGGTCACATAGGCGTGCGAGGTGCCCAGCTCGCCCAGGGCCTCGCGGATCAGGTCGGCGAACTCGTCCGGCGAGGCGACCCGTTCGACCAGCGGGCGGTATTGCGCGAGCACCGCTTCCCAGTCGACCCCGCTCATCCCCGGGTCCCAGAAGTAGGCGCGGATCAGCCGTCCCGCCTCCTCGAACGACTGCCGCCACTCCGCCGCCGGGTCGACGTCGTGGAGGATGCGGCGCAGGTCGATGTAGGTGGTCGAGTCCGCGTCGGCCTCCTGGTCGGCGGGGACCACCCGCAGCTCGCCCTCGTCGTTGACGACCAGCCGCGAGCCGTCGCCACTGAGCGCGAACCCGTCGATTTCGCTGGTCAGTTCGGTGCGCTTGGCCATGATGAGGTCGAAGTGTTCGAGGGTGGGACGGCCGGTCGTGTCGGCCGGGTTCACGAACGTCTCACCCAGCGCGCCCGAGATCGGATACCGCAGCCAGATGAGGCCGCCGCCCGCGACGGGGTACAGCGCGGCGTACTTCGAGGCGGTGACCGGGAACGGCGTCACCCGGCTCGCCAGCCCCTCCGCCTCCACCAGCACCGTGACCTCGGGCCCCTCCTCGGCCCCTGCCCCGCTCTCGTCCGCCCGGTCCTGCGGATCGAGCCCGCCGGCGGCGGGTCGGCCCTCGGGCGTCAGTGCGAACGGCGACAGCGTCGCGGAGGAGAGCGGCACCAGGTACGGGCGACAGCCCAGCGGGAAGGACAGGTCCCCGGTGTGCACGTCGTACACGGGGTCGAAGCCGCGCCAGGACAGGAACGCGAGGTAGCGCCCGTCGCGGGTGAAGACCGGCTGCTCGTCCTCGAACCGGCCGTCCGTCACGTCCAGGGCCGTGCGCTCCGCCTCCGGTCCGCCGACCTTCGCGATCTTGATCTGGGACAGTGAGCGCCCGATCCCGGGGTGGGCCCACGCGAGCCACCGCGAGTCCGGCGAGAACGCCAGATCGTGCACGGGCCCGTTCGCGGAGCGGATGACCTCGGTGATCTCCGCAGCCGCCCCGCTCTTGGCAGCCGTCCCGTTCTCGGCCGCCGTCCCGCTCTTGGCAGCCGTCCCGTTCTCCGCAGCCGCCCCGCTCTTCGGGCCGGCCCCCTCGCCCGGCCCGCCACCATCGGTTCCGGCGCCGGACGGCGGCTCCTCCCCGGGGTCGGGAACCGTGTCGGGGACGTCGATGAGCAGCAGCCGCCCGTCGTGCGAGGCGACCGCCACCCGCTCGCCGTCCGGCGAGGACACCAGCTCCAGCGCCCGCCCCAGGCGTCCGGCGGCCAGCCGGCGCGGGGGCCTGGGCCCGCTCGCGCGCGGCAGGTCGGTGATCTCGATCGCGTCCTCGCCCTCCGCGTCGGTGATGTAGGCGATGCGCCCGGTGTCGCCCAGCATCTCCGGCAGCCGCACCCGCACGCCCGGCCGGTCGGCCAGCGCCCGCGCGGGCCCGTCCCGGTGCGTGAGCCAGTACAGGCTCCCGCGTACGCCCACCGCGCTCGCCCGGCCCGTCGGGTCGACGGCCAGCGCGTCCAGGTGTGCCGCCGCCGGCACCTGGTAGGGGCGCCGACCGGCGCGCGGGCCGCCGAGCCGGACGGCGAGCCGCCTGGGCCGGGCGTGGTGCGCGAAGTCGTCCACGAGCCACAGCTCGCCCGCGCACTGGTAGACCACCCGCCGCCCGTCGGTGGCCGCGTGCCGGGCGTAGAAGGCGTCGTGATCGGTGTGCCGCCGCAGGTCGGAGCCGTCGGGGCGGCAGGAGTAGAGGTTGCCGATGCCCTCGTGGTCGGAGAGGAAGGCCACCCGCCCGCCGACGAACATCACCGAGTCCAGATGCCCCTCCAGGTCCGGCAGCAGCCGCTCGCCGTGCAGCCACAGCCGACCCGTCGCGCCACCCCGGTAGCGCTTCCACGAGGCGGGCTCGTGCGGGGGCGTGCCGGTCAGCAGCAGCGTGCGCCGCTCGCCGTCCTGCTCGGCGACGGCGATGTCGGAGACGGGTCCCCAGGGCAGCCTGCTGCCGGGGCAGGGCGCCTCGGGCCGCTCCCGCGGCGGGCCGTCGGGCCCGGCCACCGGCACGCGGTAGGACCACGAGTAGTGCGCGAACGGCTGCCCGTGCGAGGCCACGGCCAGTACGTCCCCCTCGGGGGTCCAGCCGCGGACGCGGGTGTCGGTCGCGCCCCAGTACGTCAGCCGCCGGGCCGACCCACCCTCGACCGGGACGAGGTAGATCTCGGGGTCGAGCGTGCGCCAGTTCGTGTAGGCGATCAGCCGCCCGTCGGGGGAGAAGCGGGGGTGGCTGAGGCGGGTGCGGTCCACGGTCAGCCGCCAGGCCCGGCCCGGCAGCGCCACATCGGCGCCGGCACCCGCACCGGCTCCGGCACCCGCACCGGCTCCAGCGCCGCCACCCGCACCCGCACCGGCTCCGCCACCCGCACCGGCTCCAGCACCGGCGCCGGAGACGGAGCTCTCAGGCAGCGGGGCGACCCACAGGTCGTCCTCGGCGGCGAAGGACAGGAGTCCGCCGTGCAGGTGGGGAAAGCGGAGATAGGCGCCGTCGTCGGTCACCTATCCCATGGTTCGTGGGGAATTGAGGCCCGGCAAGTTGTGACGTACCCCTCATTTCCTGTCCTGGAGTCATCCTCCGGCTGGGAGAAAGCGTCGATTGACATGAGCTGTCATTAGTGCCGCGACCGGGCAAAGCCTGCCGGGAAGGGCACCAGCTTCGCCCGCTCTCGGCGCCCGCTCCACCGCGTGCGTCCGTGCCCTGTCCTATTCCGACCGGAGACCAGCACCCGTGGCCACCTTCCTGTACAAGCTCGGCAGGCTCGCCTTCCGGCGCCGCCGCATCGTCGCCCTCATATGGGTGGCGCTGCTGGTCGCGGCCGGAGTGGGAGCGTCCACCGCCTCGACCCCGCCTGACGACGACTTCGCGCTGCCCGGCACACAGGCCCAGAAGGCCTTCGACGTGCTGGAAGAGCGCTTCCCCGACGCCAACGCCGAGGGCGCCACCGCCCGGATGGTCTTCCGCGCCCCGACGGGCGAGAAGATCACGGCGACCGACAACAAGGCTGCCGTCAAGAAGACCATCGGCGAGCTGAGCGGCGGCCAGGCCGCCGCCGTCTCCGACCCCTTCGCCAAGGGGAGCGGGGCGATCAGCAAGGACGGCAGCATCGCCTACACCTCCGCCACCTACAAGGTCCCGGCGCAGGACATCACCGAGAAGACCCGCGAGGGCATCGAGGACGCCGCGAAGGAGTCGCGCAGCGCGGGCCTGACGGTGGAGACGGGCGGTGACGCGCTCCTCGTGGAGCCCGAGATGGGCAATGCGGAGATCATCGGCATCGCCATCGCGGCCATCGTGCTCCTGCTGACCTTCGGCTCGCTGCTGGCGGCCGGACTGCCACTGATCACGGCGCTGATCGGCGTGATGATCGGCATCTCGTCGATCACAGCGCTGGGCGCCACCCTGGGCCTGTCCGCCAACACCACGACCCTCGCCATGATGATCGGCCTCGCGGTCGGCATCGACTACGCGCTGTTCATCGCCTCCCGCTACCGCGCCGAGCTGACCGAGGGCAGAGACCGCGAGGACGCGGTGGGCCGCGCCGTGGGAACGGCCGGCTCCGCCGTGGTCTTCGCGGGCCTGACGGTCGTGATCGCGCTCGTCGGGCTGTCGGTGGTCAACATCCCGGTGCTCACCAAGATGGGCATGGCGGCAGCCGGCACCGTCGTGATCGCCGTACTGGTCGCGCTGACGCTCGTGCCCGCGGCGCTCGGCATGGCGGGCAAGCGGATCTTCGGCCGCCGCGTGCGCAAGGCCAACCCGGAGACCGGCGTGCCGCCGGCCGCCGACGCGGTGGGCCAGCGCCCGAAGATGGGTGTGCGCTGGGCCTCCTTCGTCCTGCGCCGCCCCGTGATCGTCCTGGTCACGGCGGTGCTGGCGCTGGGTGCCCTGGCGCTGCCCGTCAGCGCGATGAAGCTCGGCCTGCCCGACGAGGGCAACCAGCCGACGGACACCACCCAGCGCAAGGCCTACGACCTGCTCTCGGACGGCTTCGGCGCCGGGTTCAACGGCCCGCTGATGACCGTGGTCGACACCCGCGGGGCCGACAACCCCGAGGCCGCGGCGGCCGAGGTCGAAAAGCGGCTGAAGAAGGTCGACGGCGTGACCGCGGTGACGCCCCCGGTCTTCAACAAGGGCGGCGACACCGCCACGCTGAGCGCCGTGCCCGACTACGGCCCCAGCGACTCGCGCACCGAGGACGTCGTCCACGACATCCGCGACCAGGCGGGCGACATCAAGCGGGGGACCGGCGCCACGATGCTCGTCACCGGCTCGACGGCGGTGGCCATCGACTTCTCGCAGGTGATGAACGACGCGCTGGTGCCCTACCTCGCGCTGGTCGTGGGCCTGGCCTTCGTCCTGCTGATGCTCGTCTTCCGCTCGGTGCTGGTGCCGCTGAAGGCCGCGCTCGGCTTCCTGCTCTCGGTGCTCGCCGCGCTGGGCGCCGTGGTGGCCGTCTTCCAGTGGGGCTGGCTCGCGGGGCTGATCGGGGTGGAGCAGACCGGTCCGATCATGAGCATGATGCCGATCTTCATGATCGGCGTGATCTTCGGCCTCGCCATGGACTACGAGGTCTTCCTGGTCACGCGCATGCGTGAGGCATACGTCCACGGGGAGGGCCCGGGTCAGGCCATCGTCAGCGGCTTCCGGCTGGGTGCGCGCGTGGTGACGGCCGCGGCGGTCATCATGATCAGCGTCTTCGCCGGGTTCATCGGGGCCTCCGAAGCGATGATCAAGATGATGGGCTTCGGGCTGGCCATCGCCATCCTCTTCGACGCGTTCATCGTCCGGATGGCGATCGTCCCGGCCGTCCTGGCCCTGCTGGGCCGGCACGCGTGGTGGCTGCCGCGCTGGCTGGACCGGGCGCTGCCGAACGTGGACGTCGAGGGCGAACGCCTCCGGAAGACGCTTCGGTCCGAGGAGGCGACGCCCACCATTCCGCACCAGCGCGAGCCGGAGGGCACGAAGGTGTAGGGCTGCGGCCCGCCCCGTCGGCGCATCGCGCTGAGGTGCCCCCGGACGGGCTGGAATTCAGCCCGCCGGGGGCACTTCGCTGCCGGAGACCGGGGGAGGGGCGGAGCGGGGGAGGAGCAGGGCTTGCTCACACGCCGCGCAGCAGGGCGGTGAGCCCCTCCTCCAGGTCGAGGCGCGCGCTTTCGCTGCCCGCGCCGACCAAGTCGTATGTGCAGCGGAGGAAACCCCACAGGTCCGCGCTGCGGAACTCAAGGACGGCCACCCCCTCCCCGGCGTGCAACTCGATCACTGTCTGCTCCACCCCGCAGGGCCACACATGGACATCGCCCTCGCCGGCCGGCCCCCGCAGGCCGGCATCCAGCAGGTCCCTGGAGAAGGCCCAGACGACTTCGCCCCCGTCGAGGGAGATGTCGGAGGGGAACACGATGTGCACGGCGAGCGGATCGTCCTGGTCATAGCGGAGGGCAGGCGAGAGGGGCCGGGTCGCTGGGGGCCTGGTGATCAGTTGGGCCTGCACGGTGTGGTTGATGACCTTGGACACATCTGCTCCTCTGGGTCGGGGACACCCGTTCCGCTCACAGCTCGGGACGGGTTGCCCCTTCGTCCTGTCAGACGCGTAGCGCGCCGGGACAGTCACCCAGGGAGCCAGGTGAGCTGTACCACAGATTGCAAAAATGTGACCTACGTCACTCATATTTCGGGCATTCCGGCCGCATTGCGCTGCCCTCGGCGCGACACGTACGACGCTGGAGTCACAGAGGCAAGCGAGAGCCTCGGCGGTATCACTCGCCCCGACTGTCCCGAATTTCCCATTGGCCCCCGGTGTGCGTCGCCGCGCGGGGCGGTGCGCTCACGTGGCCGACCGCCTGGGGCGCGTGGCGCTCGTGGACGCTCTGGTGAGCGCTCCCGCGGAGGCCCTCTTGCGAGCCCTTTGCAGTTGACCGCTATTCTCAAATGGCTGGATTCCGCCGAACCAGCCCAGGCTCGGCCGGGCCGAGCCGCGAGAAGCAGCCGCGAGAGGCGGAGCGCGTCATGCATGTGCCCGACGGATTCATCAACGCACCCGTCTCAGCGGGGACGGGCGCTGTGGCGGCCGTCGCCGTCGCGGTCTCGCTGCGCGGGGCGCGGCGCGAGCTGAGCGGCGGTCCGGGCGAGGCGGGCGAGCGGACGGCACCGCTGGCCGGGCTGGTCGCCGCCTTCATCTTCGCCGTCCAGATGCTCAACTTCCCCGTGGCCGCCGGCACCAGCGGCCATCTGCTCGGCGGTGCGCTCGCCGCGATCCTCGTCGGCCCGTACACGGGTGTGCTGTGCGTATCCGTCGTCCTGCTCCTTCAGGGCGTGCTGTTCGCCGACGGCGGGCTGACCGCGCTGGGCGTGAACATCACGGACATGGGCGTGGTCACCGTCCTCGTCGCCTACGGCATCTTCCGGGGGCTGCTGCGGCTGCTTCCCCGCGCACGGAGCTCGGTGACCATCGCCTCCTTCGTGGCCGCACTGGTCTCCGTGCCCGCCGCCGCCACGGCCTTCACCGGCATCTACGCACTCGGCGGCACGACGGACGTCGCCCTCGGCAAGGTCTTCGCCGCGATGGTCGGCGTACACGTACTGATCGGCATCGGCGAGGCCGCGATCACCGCGCTGACGGTGGGCGCGGTGGTGGCCGTACGCCCCGACCTCGTGTACGCGGCGCGCGACCGCCTCGCCGTGCGCCTCGAACTGCGCACCTCCCCGCTCGCGACCCCCGGCGCGGCTGCCCGAGCCGCTTCCGGGCCCGCTCCTGAGCCCGCATCCGCCCCGGAATCCGAGTCCGCCCCCGAATCCGCCCCGGCATCCGAGTCCGCCCCCGAACCCGCCCAGGAACCCGAATCCGCCCCCGGAGCCGGACCCGCCCCCGGGCCCGCTGCCGGCGCTTCGCCGCGCCGCCGGTCGGTCCGGCCGCTGTGGATCACCGGGATCATCGTCACCGTGCTGTGCGCGGGCGGGCTCAGCTTCTACGCCTCGGCCAGCCCCGACGGGCTGGAGAAGGTCGCCGCCGACAACGGCATCGACGAGAAGGCGAAGGACCACTCCGCCAAGGACTCCCCGCTCGCCGACTACGGGGTCAAGGACATCTCCAGCGCCCGGCTGTCCGGCGGCCTGGCGGGAGTCATCGGCGCGGGCGCCACCTTGGCGCTCGGCTCGGGCGTCTTCGTCGTCCTGCGCCGCCGCCGCGCGGAGCCCTCGTCCCGGGAGGAAGCCCCGTCCCGGGCGGAGGCCCCCTCCCGGGCGGAGCCCTCGTCCCGCGCCACGGCTCAGGATCCGGCCCGCCCGTCGGACGGGTCCGGGGCCTCCGAGCCCTCCGGCGCCGAGCGGTAGGCGGGGGCCACGATGGGAGCGGGGCACTCGCACACGCTGTACCGGCACAGGCACTCACCCGTGCACGCGCTGCCCGCGCACTGCAAGCTGGCCGCGGTCTTCTGCTTCGTCCTGCTCGTCGTCGCCACCCCGCGCGAGGCGGTGTGGGCCTTCGGCGCGTACGCGCTGCTGCTGGCCGTGGTCGCCGTCGTCGCGCGGGTGCCGGCGCGGCACGTGCTGACGCGGATGCTGATCGAGGTGCCGTTCGTGGCCTTCGCCGTGCTGCTGCCCTTCGTGGCGGAGGGGCAGCGGATCACGGTGTGGGGGCTGTCCCTGTCCGAGTCCGGCCTGTGGGGCGCATGGAACGTGCTGGCCAAGGGAACGCTCGGAGTCGCCGCCTCGGTGCTGCTGGCCACCACGACCAGGCTCGACGAACTCCTGCTGGGGCTGGCACGGCTGAAGCTCCCGCCACTGCTGTGCCAGATCGCGACGTTCATGGTCCGCTACGGCGACGTCATCGCCGACGAGCTGCGCCGCATGCGCACAGCGCGCCTCTCGCGCGGCTTCGAGGCCCGGGGCCCGCGCCACTGGGGTGTGCTGGCCAAGTCGGCCGGCGCGCTGTTCATCCGCTCCTACGAGCGCGGCGAACGAGTCCACCTCGCGATGCTCAGCAGGGGCTACACGGGCAGCATGCCGCCCGCCCTCGGTGACGGGCCCGCCGGCCGTGCCGTGTGGGCCCGCTCGGCCGCGCTGCCGCTCACCGCCCTCGTGATCTGCCTGTTGGGATGGACCCTGTGACACGCTCCGCCGACGATGCGCCCCAGCCCTCCGCCGAGGTCCCCTCGCTCCAGGTGAGCGGCCTCGCCTATGCCTACCCGGACGGGCACCAGGCGCTGTTCGGCGTCGACCTGACCGTCCCGCGCGGCCAGCGCCTCGCGCTGCTGGGCCCCAACGGCGCGGGCAAGACCACGCTGGTGCTGCACCTCAACGGCATCCTCACGGCCGGCGCCGGCAGTGTGACGGTCGGGGGCCTGCCGGTGGAGCGCGCGCAGCTGGCGGAGATCAGGCGCCGCGTCGGGATCGTCTTCCAGGACCCCGACGACCAGCTGTTCATGCCGACGGTCCGGGAGGACGTCGCCTTCGGCCCGGCCGCCGCCGGGATGCGGGGTGCCGAGTTGGAGGAGCGGGTGCGCGAGGCGCTGGAGCGGGTCGGCATGGCCGAGCACGCCGACCGGGCGCCGCACCACCTCTCCTTCGGGCAGCGCCGCCGGGTCGCGGTGGCCACGGTGCTGGCCGGCCGCCCGGAGATCCTCGTCCTGGACGAGCCCTCCTCCAACCTCGATCCCGCCGCACGCCGCGAACTCGCCGACCTCATCCGTTCCCTCGACCTGACCGTGCTGATGGTCACCCACGACCTGCCCTACGCGCTGGAGCTGTGCCCCCGCGCGGTCGTACTCAGCGACGGGGTGCTCGTCGCCGACGGCACCACCCAGGACCTGCTCTCCGACGATGAGCTGATGCGTGCCCACCGCCTCGAACTCCCCTTCGGCTTCGACCCCCGCTCCGTGAGTGTCCCCGTCGCGTAGCACCATGGAAGGCGCGGCGGAGGCGAAGCCGTATAAAGGCGGCTCAAAAGCGCCATGAAGGCGACAGGAGCGAAACAAGCGTGACAGAGGTCGTTCAGGGGACGGTTGCGGACGGATACGAGGCCGTCAGGGACGCCTTCATACGCAATTTCGAGGAACGCGGCGAGCGCGGCGCGGCCCTCACCGTGCACCGCCACGGCCGCACGGTCGTCGACCTGTGGGGCGGCACCACCGACCCCGCCGACCCCGAGGCCCCGCCCTGGACGGCGGACACCGCCGTCGTCATCCGCTCCGCCACCAAAGGGCTGGCGGCGGCCGTGCCGCACCTGCTGCACCAGCGCGGCCAGCTCGATCTGGACGCCCCGGTCGGCACGTACTGGCCCCAGTTCAAGGCGGCCGGCAAGGAGCGCGTCCTCGTACGGCATCTCCTCTCGCACCGCGCGGGGCTGCCCGCGCTCCCGGAGCCGCTGACCCCCGAGCAGGCCCTCGACGGCGTCACAGGGCCCCGCACGCTGGCCGCGCAGGCCCCCGCCTGGCAGCCGGGCACCGCGCACGGCTACCACGCGCACACCTACGGCTGGCTGCTGGCAGAGCTGGTGGGGCGCGCGAGCGGCGGTCGCAGCCTGGGGCGCTGGTTCGCCGAGGAGATAGCCACACCCCTCGGGCTCGACCTGTGGATCGGCCTGCCGCCGCACCTCGCCGCGGCGGACGCGCCCGGGGGAACGCAACGCGTGGCCCGGGTCGCGGAGATGACGGCCCCCGCCCCGGAGCCCGGGGCGCTGCGGCTGCGGCCCAAGCGCGCGGTGACCGACGCCTACGCCGACCCGCGCTCCCTCACCCGCCGCGCCTTCGACGCGCTGACGCCGCGCCCCGACGAGAACGACCCCGCCTACCGCGCGGCGGAGCTGCCGGCCGCGAACGGCATCGGCACGGCCCGCTCCCTGTCCGCCTTCTACGCGGCACTCATCGGCACGGGTGCGGGCACGGACACGGGTGCCGGTGCCGGTGCCGGCACCCGCGCCGGCGTGAGCAGGGGCGCCCGGCGGCTGTTCACTCCCGCCACGCTCACCCAGGCCCGCTCGGAGGAGTCCGGCGGGCCCGACCGGGTGCTGATAGTCAACACCAGCTTCGGACTGGGCTACATGCTGCACGGCTCGGCCTGCCCCCTGCTCGGTCCCGGCTCCTTCGGCCATCCCGGCCGGGGCGGTTCGCTGGGCTTCGCCGACCCGGAATCGGGCACCTCGTTCGGCTATGTGACCAACACCCTGCACCGCTCCGTCACCAGCGACCCCCGCACCCAGGCGTTGGTCCGCACCCTGCGCACCGTGGTGCGCTGAGTACCGCTGCGGGGTGGCAGGGGTCGCCCTGTTGTTCACGTGACTGGCTGACTACTCTCGGAACACTGATGTCGTTATCGGGAGTTGGCACAGGATGAGCAAGCGGACCACCTGCCGTACCGCCGCCGCGCTGGCGCTCGCCGGCACGCTTTCCGTCGGTCTGTCCGCCTGTGGCGGGGGCAGCGACGATTCCGGCTCGGGGGAGAAGGAAAAGATCGCGGGCGCGGGCAAGGGCGGCGACGACTCCTCCAAGTCGCCCTCGCCGGGCGAGGGTTCGGAACCGGGCGCGCCGACGTTCGACCTGCCCAGTGATGTCACGTTGAAGTTCGACGTGCCCAAGACCGGCGAGAAGGCGAAGGACGAAGTCCTGCGGGACGTGGTGTATTCGACCCGAGCGAGCCAGGAGGCGTACGGCAAGGGGAGCCCAGGCACGGCGAACATGATCCGTTACTGGAAGCACCCGGCCTTGTCCACCGTTGGCAAGGACGTCAAGCGGGTCCATGACGAGGGGCTGACTATCACCGGCAGATACCTCTACTACGATTTCAAGGTCGCCGACCTTGCGTCGAAAGAGGCCTGGGTGACGTTCTGTGAATCCCAGCGCAACGGATACGGGAAGGAAATCAAGGGCGGGGAGGTCCTTAAGACCAAGCCCACCAAGAAGGATTTCGTGCTCCACACCCTTGGAATTGTGAAGAACGGCAAGGGGGACTGGCAGGCCGTTCAGGTCAAGACCGAGAAGGGGGTGGCGAGATGCGCCCGGTGAGGACCTCGCGACCCGGTGTGGTCGTCGCAGTGCTGGCGGCGTTACTGATCATTCCCCTGGGTGAGGCGCACGGCGGCGACCCCCAGGGCTCGCTCGATTCCACTGAGCGGAAGCCGGACGTCAGTCCGGGCGGCGGTGCCGTCGGTGCCGGTGCCGGGGTCCGGATATCGACGAACGCGCCCGAGGCGGGAAAACCGATGGCACCGGCGCGCGATGTCGCGTGGGAGCCGCCGGCATGCTGGTACAAGCCGATGTGGAAGCCGAAGGAGTACAAGGAAGCGCTGGAATCCTCCAGCCCGCCGGGAGCGGTTCTGGGGGACTATGCGGATGAGTTCTACGCGTACAAGGAGAAGCGGAAGAAGCAGAAGTACAACGTCGGCAAGAAGGGCACCTGGTGGGCGCTCTTCCACGACGGGGACCGTGATCTGAAGGCGGCGGGCTGTCTGGATCTGGAGCCCGATCTGTGGGTGCCGGAGGGCGAGAAGCCGGACGATCCGCATGCACTCAACCCGAAGATCCTCGCCATGATCGCGTACAAGAAGACGCGGCTGCCCGCGCCGCCGGTGAAGCTGAGCCCGGCCACGGACCGGCAGGTCGTCAATCTGGACACCCACGTGTCGTTCAAGGCGCCGCTGGATCGCGTGTGGGTGACCGCGAGCATCGACTATCCGGGTATGGATGTCGCTGCCACCACCGTCGCGACGCCGGCGTCCTTGAAGGTCGACGCCGGAACGGCGGACGCGGATCCGCGCACCTGTACCTATGACCTCACCAAGGCCGACGGCAAGGACGGCTACCGGGTGGACTCGAAGAGCGCGGACTGCAACATCACCTACAAGCGCGCCACCGCCAAGGGGGCGCCGCACACCTTCACCGCGTCCCTGGTCTGGGACGTCACCTGGACCGACTCGGCCGATCCGGACGGCGCGCCCGTCGGTGAACCGGCCCTGCCCGACGGGCAGTCCACCTATGAGCAGCCCGTCACGGTCAAGGAAGTCCAGTCCATCGTCCGCGACTGACGGGCCTGTCCGACGGGCCCCCTCCGCGACTGACGGCCCCGGGCCGCCGAAGGCGGCTCAGGCCGCCGTCACTGTCGCCCCCGGCGCCGGACCCGTGGTGGGGCGGGCGGTGCGGCAGGTGCCGGAGGCCAGCAGCGCCTGTGCCGTACGGGTCGCCGAGTCCGCGTCGTTCATCAAGAACGCGCAGGTCGGGCCCGAGCCGGACACCAGCCCCGCCAGCGCGCCCGCCGCGATGCCCGCCTCCAGGGTCTCGGCCAGTTCGGGCCGCAGGGAGACGGCAGCGGGCTGAAGGTCGTTGTGCAGCGCGGCGGCCAGCGCGTCCGCGTCCCCGGCGCGCAGCGCCTCCAGGAGTTCCTGCGACGGCTCGGGCTCCGGCACGCTCGCGGCGCCGGAGCCCGTACCCGCGGCCTCCCGCAGCCGGTCGCACTCGCGGTAGACCTCGGGCGTCGACAGCCCCCCGTCGGCGACCGCGAAGACCCAGTGGAAGGCGCCGTTCACCTCCAGCGGCGTGAGGATCTCGCCCCGGCCCCGGCCCAGCGCGGCCCCGCCCAGCAGGCTGAAGGGCACGTCGGAGCCCAACTCGGCGCACAGCTCCAGCAGTTCCTCCTTGGGTGTACGCGTCCCCCACAGCGCGTCACACGCCAGCAGGGCGCCCGCCGCGTCCGCGCTGCCGCCCGCCATGCCGCCGGCGACGGGGATGTCCTTGGCGATGTGCAGGTGCACGTCCGGCGCCAGGCCGTGCCGCTGCGCCAGCAGCCGTGCCGCGCGCACCGCGAGGTTGCTGTCGTCCAGCGGGATCTGTGCGGCATCCGGCCCGGAGACCGTCAGACGGGGTGCCTCGGCGCGGGTGGCGCTGACCGAGTCGTAGAGGCCGACGGCCAAGAAGACGTTGGCCAGGCCGTGGAAGCCGTCGGGCCGTACGCCGCCCACCGAGAGCTGGACGTTGACCTTGGCCGGTACGCGGACGGCGACGGTGCTGGTCGCGGCGGGCTGGGTCACGGGGTGTGCTCCTCCTGTGCGGCGGGCTGCGTCACGGGGCGTGACCTTCCTGTGCGGCGGCTGCGGACCGCGGGGCCCGGGCCGCGGATCGCGGGTCCTGGGCTTCCGGGGAGCCCGCGCGGCGCGGGCCCCGCTCGGCGATGGCGGCGAACTCCGCGACCGTCAGCGACTCGCCGCGCGCCTTGGGGGAGACGCCCGCCGCGAGCAGCGCCTCCTCGGCCGCCGCGCCCGACCCGGCCCACCCGGCGAGCGCGGCGCGCAGCGTCTTGCGCCGCTGTGCGAAGGCCGCGTCCACGACGGCGAAGACCTCCTCGCGGCTCGCGCCGGTCTCGGGCGGACGGGGCCTGCGCACCAGCGAGACCAGCCCGGAGTCGACGTTCGGCGCGGGCCAGAAGACGTTCCGTCCGATGGCGCCGGCGCGCTTGACCTCGCAGTACCAGGCGGCCTTCACCGAGGGCACGCCGTACACCTTCGAGCCCGGCGGCGCCGCCAGCCGGTCGGCGACCTCCGACTGCACCATCACCAGCGTGCGCTCGATGCTGGGGAACGTCGCCAGCATGTGCAGCAGCACCGGAACGGCCACGTTGTAGGGGAGGTTGGCCACCAGCGCGGTCGGCGCCTGCCCCGGCAGCCGCGTCACCCGGAGGGCGTCCTCGTGCACGAGTGAGAACCGCCCGGCGCGCTCGGGCACGCGGGCCTCGACCGTCGCGGGCAGCGCGGCGGCGAGGACGTCGTCGATCTCCACGGCGGTCACCCGCTCCGCGGTCTCCAGCAGCGCCAGTGTGAGCGAGCCCAGCCCGGGACCGATCTCCAGCACGACGTCGTCGGGCCGGACCCCGGCCGTGCGCACGATCCTGCGCACCGTGTTGGGGTCGATGACGAAGTTCTGGCCGCGCTGCTTGGTGGGGCGCACCCCCAGGGCTCCGGCCAGCTCACGGACGTCGGCGGGTCCCAGAAGGGCACCGGTGCCGGCGGATCCGGCGGCGGCCGAGGGGTCGGAAGGGAGCTCGGAAGGGAGCTCGGAGGAGGGCCCGGAAAGGGACTCGGAGGACAGATCGGACGACGGATCGGAAGGTGGGTCGGGAGGTTGCTCGGAAGGGGCGGGGCTCACCGCGACAGTTTACGGCCGCACACCGGCCACGGACTCGCCCCCCGCTTCACGTAGAGCTTCTTCGCGCGCAGCGTCTGCTCCCCGGCCGGTGCGTCCTGCGGGCGCCCGCTCCCGCCGAGGCTGTGCCAGGTGTGGGTGTCGAACTGGTACAGCCCTCCGTAGGTGCCCGTCGAGTCCACCGCGCCGGGCCTGCCGCCGGACTCGCACTGCGCCAGGTCCTGCCAGTTGAGCCCCTCGGCGCCCCGCACGGCCTCGGGCAGCTTCTTGGTGCCGACCTTGATGATCTGCGTCTGCGGCGCGCGGATCAGCTCGCTGCCGGTCCTGCGCGGGTGCTGCTCGACGCCGTTGACGGTGCGCAGCTCGAAGGTGACCTTCCGCAGGCCCGTCCTGCCCTGCCGCGCGACGACCTCCGTGCCCTCCTGGAGGTCCGGGTCATCACGGCGCACCGTGCGGAAGGGGATGCGCTCCTCGCGGGTCTGCTCGCTGCCCGTGATGCGCATGACCGTGATGGTCTGCCCGTCGCGCGGAAAGCTGGGGAGGGGCACGGAGGCGGTGTCCTCGTCGCGCAGCTCGATCCCGGCGTCGTCGAGCGCGTCCCCGACGGTCGCCGCGTTGGTGCGCACCTGCTGCTCACGGCTGTCGACCAGGAACGTGAGGGTCCGCTCCGTCCACACCTCCAGCTGCCTGCCGCTGCGGGGGATCGGCGCGGAGCGCGGAGTGGAGATCCGCGCGCCCTCGGCGCGTACCCCCAGCTCGCGCAGCGCGCCGCCCACCGTGTCCGCCGTCGCCCACACCTGGCGGCGGTGCCCGTCGAGGGTGAGCGCGAGCGGGCGCCCGTAGCGGACGGCGACCTCGTCGCCGTGGGTCAGCCGCGCGGCCCTGCCCGGCAGCACCGTGTCATGGCCGCCCAGCCGCACGCCCTCGTCCTCCAGCAGCTCCGTCACATCGCCCGCGAAGGTGTGCAGGGTGCGCCGCTGGCCGTCCACCTCCAGCTCAACAGCCTTGTCGTAGGCGACAAAAGCCGAGGTGCCGCCCGCGAGGAACGCCACCACCAGCGCCTGGGGCAGCAGTTTGCGCAGCAGGTCGCCCTGCCCGCCCCTCCTGCGCCGCCGCCGCGCGGCGGCCCGCCGCCCCGGGGACCGCCGCGCGGCGGCCCGCCCCCCGCGCTGCTCGGGCACCCACGCGGGGGGCTGCGCGACCACGGGGGTCTCATACGCCACGGGCTTGCCGTACGCGCCGGGCTCCCCGTACGCGGCCGGCTCCCCATATGCCGCCGGCTCCCCGTACGCGGCGGGTTCCCCATATGTGGGGGATCCGTCGTACGCGGCGGGTCCCCCGTACGTGGCGGCCTCCCCGTACGTGACGGGAACGTCGTAGCGCGTATCGCCCCCGTAAGTCCCGTCTCCGTAAGTCCCGCCCCCATGAGTCCCGTGCGGCTCGTACCCGTATGGCTCGTACCCGTATGGCTCATACCCGTACTGCTCATACCCGTACGGGGCCTGCGAAGGAAAAGGCGAAGAGGGTGAAGGGGGTTGCGCCGTCGGCGACTGGCTCACACGTACTCCCAGCGGTCCGGCCTGAGTGAGCCTGTAGGACAGGCCCGCCGGGCGGGGACTGTAGCGGAGCTTTCGTCACTCTCCCAAGCCGGTCGACCACGCTGTGTCGCGGCGGCTACCCGGCGCGCGGGGCGCGGTGGCCGGAAGCCTCAGTAGCCGAACGCGCGCGCCGTGTTGGCGGCCACGTGCCTGGCCAGCGACTCCTCCGTCATGCCCTTGGTCTCGGCCATCGCGCGCAACGTGACCGGAATCAGATAGGGCGCGTTGGGCCGACCGCGGTAGGGCGCGGGCGTCAGGAACGGCGCGTCGGTCTCCACGAGCACCAGCTCCGGCGGCGCGACCGAGAGCGCGTCGCGCAGCGGCTGGGCGTTCTTGAACGTGACGTTCCCCGCGAAGGACATGAACCAGCCCTTCGCCGCGCACAGTTGTGCCATCTCCGCGTCGCCCGAATAGCAGTGGAAGACGGTCCGTTCGGGCGCGCCTTCCTCCTCCAGGACGCGCAGCACGTCCTCGTGCGCCTCCCGGTCGTGGATGACCAGCGCCTTGTCCAGCCGCTTGGCCAGCTCGATGTGCGCGCGGAACGAGCGCTGCTGGGCCTCGACGCCCTCGGGCCCGGTGCGGAAGTAGTCCAGGCCGCTCTCGCCGACGGCCAGCACCTGGGGCAGCGCGGCGAGCTTCTCGATGCCGGCCAGCGCCTCGTCCAGCAGACCGGCGCCGCCCTCGGCGGCCAGCCGCGGTGCCTCGTTCGGGTGCAGCGCGACCGCCGCCCACACGTTCTCGTGGTCGGCGGCCACCTGCGCGGCCCAGCGCGAGCGCTCCAGGTCGCAGCCGACCTGGACGACCGTCGTCACCCCCACGGAGGAGGCCGCGGCCAGCGCCTCGGCGACGGAGGGCTCCTGCATGTCGAGATGGGTGTGGGAGTCCGCGACCGGCACCGCGAGCGGCTCGGGCAGCGGGGGCGCCACCTCGGCGCGCGCCCGCCGCTCGATCCGCTCCGGCCTGTGGGGCCGTTCGGGCTCGGCGGGCCCGTCGGACCTGTCGGCCCTGGCGGGCTCGTCGGGCTGGCGGGACCCGTCGGGCCCCTCGGTCGCGGAAGTCGGCATGCCCGCGATGATAAATCGCGGCCAGGAGCCGTTACGCCGCGCCCCTTGCGCGACGCCTTTGCACTGCGCCCTCGTATGGCGCCCGGTATCCCGCTCGTACCGCGCTCATAACGCCGCGCCGGTTATTCAGTGGTGCGGAAGGGCGGCCGTCGCCGTGGAGACGGAGCCGGAGCGCATGATCCGCACCGCGTGCCCGTCGCAATAGTCACAGGTGGGCCTGGTGAGGGGGGAGGGGACGCGTTCACCGTTCGCGTAATACACGACCAACGGCTTGCCGTCGGCATATTCGCGGTGCGCTATCTCGTATTCCTGCTCCCACCCGTGCCCGCACTTCATGCAGGCGAAGGAATATGCCTCGTGGACCGTGTTCTGGGTGGTCCCGGCGTTCGTGCTCATGCCGCTGTCGTGCTTCATCGCAGCTCCTTTCCCTGGGCGAGGACGCCCACTGACAGTGGACTCCTCCGCCACGGGAAACGCAGCAGCTGTTCCCTGCTGTTGAGGGAGATTTTGTTCCGGCGTCAACCTGGAGGCCGTCAGCGAGGCCTTCTCTTTGCCTTTTCGCGTGACTCCTTTACCCGGCCGATACTGGATCGGGAGATACGCGGGCCGGGCCCGGCGGGATACTCTCGAGCCCTCCGGATGCGCACCCGTCAAGAAGGCGTTAAGAATTCGCTTTCTTTCCGGCTACAACG
Organism: Streptomyces sp. NBC_01775; assembly: GCF_035917675.1. Taxonomy (NCBI): domain Bacteria; kingdom Bacillati; phylum Actinomycetota; class Actinomycetes; order Kitasatosporales; family Streptomycetaceae; genus Streptomyces; species Streptomyces sp. NBC_01775. The sequence goes on from NZ_CP109104.1 coordinate 5,507,808, forward strand.
GCGTCGAATACCTCCCGCTTGGGCACCGACGCCTCCCGCGCGACCTCCGCGATGGCCTCCTTGCGGCGCTCGCCCGCCTCCTCGCGTACCGCGACCCGGCGCGCCAGCTCCGCCGCGTCCAGCTCGCCCGGATCCGGCGCGTCGGCGCCCCGCACGACGACGGTGATCTCGCCGCGCACCCCCTCGGCGGCCCACACCGCCAGCTCCTGGAGAGGGCCGCGCTTGACCTGTTCGTAGGTCTTGGTCAGCTCCCGGCACACCGCTGCCTCGCGTCCCGGGCCGAAGGCCTCGGCCATCGCGAGCAGCGCGGCCTCCAGGCGGTGCGGCGACTCGAAGTACACCAGCGTGCGCCGCTCGCCGGCCGCCTCGCGCAGCCTGCTGAGGCGCTCGCCCTGTTTGCGCGGCAAGAAGCCCTCGAAGCAGAAGCGGTCCACGGGCAGCCCGGAGACCGCTAGAGCCGTCAGCACCGCCGAGGGCCCCGGCACCGCCGTGACCCGCACCCCGCGCTCCACGGCGGCGGCCACCAGCCGGTAGCCGGGGTCCGAGACGGACGGCATGCCCGCGTCGGTCACCAGCACCACGCGCGCGCCGCCCGCCAGCGCCTCGGCCAGCTCCGGGGTGCGCGCCGACTCGTTGCCCTCGAAGTACGACACGATCCGGCCCGGGGGCTCGACGCCCAGCGCCTGCGTCAGACGGCGCAGCCGACGCGTGTCCTCGGCCGCGACGAGGTCCGCCGCGGCCAGTTCGGCCGCGAGCCGCGGCGGGGCGTCGGAGGGGTCGCCGATGGGTGTCCCGGCCAAAACGAGCGTTCCAGTCACCCGCCCATCCTCGCAGCGGCGGCCGGGCGTCCGCGCACGGCGCCCCCCGCTATCCCTACGATGTCCCGCGTGACGACCAGTGACACCGTGGTGGACGCCCGGCAACCGCAAGGCGGCCCAGACAGCCTGCCCACATGGCAGGTCCGCCTGCGTCGGTTCGGGTATGCGCCCAGGCGCCGCCCGGGCCTGCGGGAGCGGCTCGTACCGCCCTTCCCCAAGCCGGAGCCCCGTCTGGCGGCGGTCTTCGGGCTGGGCCCCGAGACGGCGGCGCGGCTCGCCCGCTGGGCCGCGTGGGGCGGGCCCCTGCTGGTCGCGCTGGTCGCCGGGGTGCTGCGCTTCTGGCAACTGGGTTCGCCGCACGCCGTGATATTCGATGAGACGTACTACGCCAAGGACGCCTGGTCGCTGCTCCACCAGGGATACGAGGGCACCTGGCCGGACAAGGCCAACGACCGGATCCTCGCCGACCCGCAGCACATCCCCCTGTCCGAGCGGGGCTCGTACGTCGTCCACCCGCCCGTCGGAAAGTGGATCATCGCGCTCGGCGAGGGGCTGTTCGGGCTGCACCCCTTCGGCTGGCGGTTCATGATGGCCGTGCTCGGCACCCTGTCGGTGCTGATGCTGTGCCGTATCGGCCGCCGGCTCTTCCGTTCGACGGCGCTGGGCTGCCTGGCGGGCGGTCTGATGGCCGTCGACGGGCTGCACTTCGTGATGAGCCGCACGGCGCTGCTGGACCTGGCGTTGATGTTCTGGGTGCTGGCGGCCTTCGGCGCTCTGCTCGTGGACCGCGACAAGACCCGCGCCCGGCTGGCCGCCAGACTGCCCCGCCGGGACACCGAAGCGGGGCCCGGCACCGGCGACGTGCTGACCGACGCCCTCGTCGGGGACCGCGCCGGACTGGGCTGGCGCCCCTGGCGGCTGCTGGCCGGGCTGTGCCTGGGCCTGGGCTTCGCCACCAAGTGGAACGGCCTGTACATGCTGGCCGCCTTCGGCATCCTCACCGTCTTGTGGGACATGGGCGCACGCCGTACCGCCGGAGCCGCACGCCCCTTCGTCGCCGTGCTCCGCAAGGACGCGCTGCCCGCCTTCGTCTCCTTGCCGATCGTGGCGCTCGGCACCTATGTGGCGTCCTGGAGCGGCTGGTTCGCCACCTCCGGCGGCTACTTCAGGGACTGGGCGGACAAACAGGGCGCCGCGGGCTCCTGGGCCGCCTGGCTGCCGGGACCGCTGCGCAGCCTGTGGCACTACGAGCACGAGGTCTACGAGTTCCACGTCAACCTCACCTCGGGGCACACCTACCAGTCCAACCCGTGGAGCTGGCTGGTCCTGGGCCGTCCCGTCTCCTACTTCTACGAGTCGCCCAAGGTGGGCAAGGACGGCTGCACCGACCAGGCCGAGGGCTGCGCGCGCGAAGTGCTCGCGCTGGGCACCCCGTTGCTGTGGTGGGTCGGCTGTCTGGCGCTGCTCTACGTCCTCTACCGCTGGTTCTTCCGCCGCGACTGGCGCGCCGGCGGGATCCTGTGCGGGGTGGCGGCGGGCTATCTGCCCTGGTTCATGTACCAGGAGCGGACCATCTTCCTGTTCTACGCCGTGGTGTTCCTCCCGTTCGTATGTCTCGCCCTGGCGATGGCGGCCGGAGCGCTCGCCGGGCCACCGGGCTCCAGCGACAGACGGCGCATGGTGGGCGTGGTCGCGGTGGGGGTCGTCGGGCTGCTCATCGTGTGGAACTTCATCTATTTCTGGCCCATTTACACCGGCCAGACGATCCCGATGTCCGAGTGGCGGCACCGGATGTGGTTCGACACCTGGATCTGAAGGCCCGGGTCCGCCACCGGGATTCGAGGCGCGGCGCCCCGCTCCCACCGGCCCTCAAGATCGCGTTTCGGACACAAAGCCGGATTCTGGAACCGTTCGTACCGCGCGGTTCGTCTGCCCCTTAAGCCACAGGAGTCCGGCTACCGCACCCGAGCGGTTCCACTCCTGGGCTCAAACCCCCAAAACCGGTGAATCCTGGATTCCTCATCTCCGGAAAAGGGGGCTCAACGGGCATACCGGGACACGGGTCATCAGGGTCGTGCTCTAGGGTGCCTCGCAACAGGACCTCGGCCCGCATCGGGCGAGGCGGGGTGGAGGGGCAGAATTCGGATGCGCGACTCTCAGAAGATGGCCGTGATCGGCGGGGTGGCCGCCGTCGTCGTCGGGCTCACCGGCGTCGGCGTCTACGCCCTCGTCGGCAGCGACGACGACAAGGGCGACGGCAGCGTCACCGCGGCCGGGGAGGGCAAGGCGCCGAGCCAGATCAAGAAGGGCCCGCTCAGCGCGGCCGAAGTCCGCACGGCCGGCAAGCAGTTCCTCGGCGCCTGGTCCGGCGGCGACACGAAGAAGGCCGCCCGCCTCACGGACGACGCCGACGCCGCGGCCAAGGCCCTCGCCGGCTTCCGTTCCAAGGGCCACATGAAAAAGGTCGCCCTCACCCCGCACGCCGCCGAGGGCGAGAAGGTGCCCTTCGCCCTCACCGCTCGGATCGCCTACAAGCAGAAGAGCTCCGCCCTGTCCTACGCCTCCTCGATGGAGATCGTGCGCGACAAGAAGACCGGCGAGCCGGTCGTCGACTGGAAGCCCTCCGTGCTGCACCCCAAGCTCAAGGCCGGGCAGACCATCAAGACCGACCAGTCGGGCACCCCGCCCATCAAGGCGGTCGACCGCGACGGCACCCCGATCAGCAAGGCCGACCACCCCTCGCTGGCCGGCGTCATGGCCGACGTGGGCAAGCGCTACGGCGACAAGACCGACGGCTCCTCCGGTGTGCAGACCCGCATCGTCGACGCCAAGGGCAAGAACCAGGCGATACTGCGCCAGTTGTCCAAGCCGACCCCCGGCGAGCTGAAGACCACCATCGACAGCAAGGTGCAGACGGCGGCCGAGGCAGCCGTGCGCGGCAAGCCGAAGGCGTCGGTCGTCGCCGTCAAGCCCAGCACCGGCGAGATCCTCGCCATCGCCAACTCCCCGTCGAGCGGCTTCAACAGCGCGCTGCAAGGCTCCCTCGCCCCCGGCTCCACCATGAAGGTGATCACCGGCGCGATGCTGCTGGACAAGGGCCTGGCCTCGCCCGGCAGGGCGCACCCGTGCCCGAAGTACTTCACGCACGGCGGCTTCAAGTTCCAGAACGACGACAAGTTCGACATCAAGGGCGGCACCTTCTCGCAGAGCTTCGCGCGCTCCTGCAACACCGCGTTCATCTCCCAGGCCCCCAAGCTGAAGAACGACGACCTCACCAAGGAGGCGCGGGACGTCTTCGGCATCGGCCTGAACTGGAAGTCCGGCATGGGCACGTTCGACGGCAGTGTGCCGGTGCAGTCCGGCGCGCAGATGGGGGCCTCGCTCATCGGCCAGGGGGCCGTGCGGATGAACCCGCTCACCATGGCGTCCGTTTCCGCGACGGTGCAGAGCGGCAGCTTCAAGCAGCCGGTGCTCGTGCCCGCCTCGCTGGACGACCGCAAGCTGGCCAAGGCCTCGCGCACGATGAAGCCGCAGGTCAACAAGGACCTCAAGTCCCTGATGAAGACCACGTCGATCAGCGGCACCGCGGTCGAGGCCATGAAGGGGCTCAGCGGCGACTTCGGCGCCAAGACCGGCTCGGCGGAGGTCGACGGCCAGAAGAAGCCGAACGCCTGGTTCACCGCGTACCACGGTGATCTCGCCTCGGCGGCTGTCGTCCCGGCGTCGGGTCACGGCGCCGACAACGCGGGCCCGGTCGTCCGCAAGGTGCTCGACGCCGCGGGCTGAGCCCGCTTCTCGCTCCTTTCGGGGGCGTCTCCCGGCTTCGGCCGGGAGGCGCCCCCGACGCGATCGCCCGAACGGGAGCGTGAGCAGGGGCACAGCCCCACGGGTTCACCGGGCGGTAGCGTCCCGTTCATGACACAACCCACCACCGCCCGCCCCCGCTTCGCGGAAGCCCCCGTCGCTCCCGGGCCCGACGGCGGCACCCTCGTGGAGATGCGGGAGGCGACCGCCTCCGGTGCCCGGTGACCCCCATAGTCGTCGCCGCGGTCCTGGTCGCGGCGCTCACCCACGCGAGCTGGAACGCCGTCGCGCACGGCATACGGGACCAACTGCTCGCCTTCACCCTCGTCGGGGGCGGCGGCACCCTCTGCGGGGCGCTCCTGGCCTGCTTCGCGCCCCTGCCCGCCGCCGGGGCCTGGCCCGCGCTGCTGGCCTCTGTGGTGCTGCACATCGTCTACCAGATGCTGCTCATGCGCTCCTTCCAGATGGGGGAGTTCGGGCAGATGTATCCGATCGCGCGGGGTACGGCGCCGCTCGTCGTCACCGTGCTGGCCGCCGTCTTCGTGCACGAGATGCCCGACGTCTGGCAGCTCGCGGGCGTGCTGCTGAGCTCCGCCGGGCTCGTGGGCGTCGCGCTGTGGGGGCTGCGCGGACGGCGGGAGAGCGGCGGGCCCTCGCAGGCGCCCGCGCTGATCGCCGCCGTGTGCACCGGGCTCGCCATCGCCTCGTACACCGTCGTGGACGGAGTGGGCGTACGGGCCTCGGGCACCCCGCTCGGCTACATCGCGTGGCTGATGATCCTGGAGGGGCTCGCCATTCCCGGCTACGCGCTCGCCACCCGGCGCGGTGAGCTGGTGGCCCAGCTGCGGCCCATCGCCGTGCGGGGCCTGCTGGGGGGCGCGCTGTCGGTGGTGGCCTACGGGCTCGTGCTGTGGGCGCAGACCCGCGCGCCGCTCGCGCCGGTGGCGGCGCTGCGGGAGTCCTCGATCATCGCGGGGGCCGCCATAGGCGCGCTCTTCTTCAAGGAGCGCTTCGGCTGGCCGCGTACGGCGGCCTCGGTGCTCATGGTCGGGGGCATCGCGCTGATGCTCCACGGCGGCTGAGCCCCGCCGCACGGCAGCCGAGGCCCGCCGCACGGCGCGGAGCCGTCCCGTGGGGAGCCCGCCCGGGAACGCCTGGGAGCCCGGGGGAACCCCGTGGGAAACGGGCCCCTCCGCACGGGGCTACCCTGGGAGGCTGCCCCCTACAGGAGTGAGATGGCTGTCAATCTCGTCAATCTGGAAGCCGTCGACAAGGTGCACGGCACCCGCGCTCTTCTCGACGCCGTCTCGCTCGGCGTCAGCGAAGGCGACAGGATCGGCGTCGTGGGCCGGAACGGCGACGGCAAGACCACGCTCATCCAGGTCCTGTCCCGCCTGGAGGAGCCGGACAAGGGCCGGGTGACGCACGCGGGCGGCCTGCGCCTGGCGGTGCTGGCCCAGCACGACGCGCTCGACCCGACGGCGACCGTCCGGCACGAGGTCATCGGCGACATGGCCGACCACGAGTGGGCGGGCAACGCCAAGATCCGCGACGTGCTCACCGGGCTGTTCGGCGGCCTGGAGCTGCCCGGCTTCCCGCAGGGCCTGGACACCGTGATCGGCCCCCTCTCCGGAGGGGAGCGCCGCCGTATCGCGCTGGCCAAGCTGCTGATCGGCGAGCAGGACCTGATCGTGCTGGACGAGCCGACCAACCACCTCGACGTCGAGGGGATCTCCTGGCTCGCCGGTCATCTGCGCACCCGCCGCTCGGCGCTGGTGTGCGTGACGCACGACCGCTGGTTCCTGGACCAGGTGGCGACCCGGATGTGGGACGTGCAGCGCGGCGCGGTGCACGAGTACGAGGGCGGCTACTCCGACTACGTCTTCGCGCGCGCCGAGCGCGAGCGCATCGCAGCGCAGGAGGAGTCCAAGCGGCAGAACCTCATGCGCAAGGAGCTGGCCTGGCTGCGGCGCGGCGCCCCGGCGCGGACGAGCAAGCCGCGCTTCCGTATCGAGGCGGCGAACGAGCTGATCGAGGGCGAGCCGCCGCCGCGCGACACCGCCGAGCTGATGGCGTTCGCCAACTCGCGCCTGGGCAAGACCGTCTTCGACCTGGAGGACGTGACAGTACGGGCCGGTACGAAGGACTTGCTCAAGCACCTGACGTGGCAGCTCGGTCCGGGTGACCGCGTCGCCCTCGTCGGGGTCAACGGCGCGGGCAAGACCTCGCTGCTGCGGGCCCTGGCCGATACCGCGCGCACCGGCGGCGAGGTGGCCTCACCGCTGGTGACCGCCGGACGCGTCAAGGTCGGCAAGACGGTGAAGCTCGCCTACCTCTCGCAGGAGGTCGCCGAACTGAAGCCGACGCTGCGCGTGCTGGAGGCGGTCGAGGCCGTGCGCTCGCGGGTCGACCTGGGCAAGGGGCGCGAGATGACGGCCTCACAGCTGTGCGAGAAGTTCGGCTTCGTCAAGGAGAAGCAGTGGACGCCGGTCGGCGACCTGTCGGGCGGTGAGCGGCGGCGGCTACAGATCCTGCGGCTGCTGATGGACGAGCCGAACGTGCTGTTCCTGGACGAGCCCACCAACGACCTGGACATCGAGACCCTGACCCAGCTGGAGGACCTGCTGGACGGCTGGGCCGGATCGCTGGTGGTCATCTCGCACGACCGGTACTTCGTGGAGCGCACCACCGACCAGGCCTACGCGCTGCTGGGCGACGCCACGCTGCGGATGCTGCCGCGCGGCATCGACGAGTATCTGGAGCGCAGGGCGCGGGTGGCGGCCCGCGAGCAGGCCCCGGCGCGCGCGGCGTCGCCGTCGGCCTCGGCCTCGTCGTCCGCCCCCTCCGCTCCCTCTTCGCCGGCCTCGGGCTCCTCGCTGTCGCGGGCCGCGCAGAAGGAGATGCAGCGCATCGAGCGCCAGTTGGAGAAGGCCGAGCAGCGCGAGGCCGGGCTGCACTCCCAAATGGCCGAGCACGCCACGGACTTCGAGCGGGTGGCCGAACTGGACGCCGAACTGCGCGAGGTGCGCGGGCGCCGGGAGGAGTTGGAGCTGCGCTGGCTGGAGCTGGCCGAGGCGGACGGGGCCTGAGAGGACAGCGGGGGCCGGTGGTAGAAAGAGCCGCACGGAACTCGTTCGATGGCGGTCTGCATGTCCGGTTCGGTTGACCCTGTGGAGGTTCAGCAGCGGGCGCCTGGCCCGCCCTCTCCCACCCCCAGGGGATCCCATGTCGCAGCCTCCGCCCCCACCGCCGCCGAACCAGCCCCCAGGCCCGCCGCCGAACCAGCCGCCGGGCCCCCAGGGTGGCGGTTTCCCGCCCCCGCCGCCCCAGGCTCCGCCCCCGCAGTCCCCGCCCCCGGGTCCGTACGGCCCAGGACCGTATGGACCCGGGCCCTACGGGCAACCCTCGTACGGGCAGCCCCCCTACGGCCCGCCCCCGCAGGCGCCCGGCGGCAGCGGAGGCAGCGGGGGCGGTGGCGGCCAGGGCCCCAACACCCGGGTCCTGGGCATCATCGCCGCCGTTGTCGCCGTCGTGCTGGTGGCGGGCGGCATATGGATGTTCAGCGGTGACGACGACAACGGCGGCGGAGGCGGAGGCAAGGGCGGCGGCGCCGTGGCCGGGGGCAAGCCCGCCAAGCAGCTGTTCAAGCTGGACCCGCCCGAGACCCACGTCAAGGACACCCAGATCGCGGACGGCAGCTGGGCCACCGGGAAGATCTACGCGAAGTCCACGATCAACGCCGTCGCGGGGCACACCGTCACCAGTGGCAAGGAAGCGTGGCGCCTCCCCCTGGACGGCCCGGTGTGTGCCGCCTCGCCGCACATGACCAGCGCCCACCTCACGGCCGTCGCCTACGAGAAGGGCAGCGGCGGCTGCAACACCGTCGCCGTCTTCGACGTCGACACGGGCGACAAGGTGTGGAGCAAGCCGATCCCCAAGGGCGAGCAGATCTTCGGCGGCGGCATGACGAACCTGACCGTCGCCGAGGACACCGTCGCCATCTCCTGGAACGGCGGCTATGTCGCCTACAACATCAAGGGCGGTCCGCCGCTGTGGAAGAGCAAGGAGACCGGCGAGACCTGCGAGCACGGCAGATACGGCGGCGGCGCGAAGCTGATGACCGTCCTGGAGTGCGGCGAGGGCCGCGCGCTGAGCGTCAACCGGCTCGACCCCAAGACCGGCCAGTCCACCTGGGACGTCAAGCTGCCCAGGGAGATCGAAGGCGCGCGGGACGTGCGGATCGTCGACACCGACCCGGTGGTGCTGGTGCTCGGTACCGATGACTCCTCGGCGTCGGAGATCATGACCGTCGACGACCAGGGGAAGATCGCGGCCACCATCAGCCTCGGCAAGCGCTACGAGCCCGGCTGCGGGTTCGGCGGCATAGGCAGCGAAGCGTGCTTCCACGTCCTGGCGACCGACGACCAGGTGTTCATCGCCACCGAGCGACGGCCCGGCTCGGACTCGGCCATCGGCGAGACCAACGACGTCATGGCCTTCGACTTCCACACCGGCAAGACCAAGTGGAAGTCGAGCGTGGCCGACGGGCGCGAGATCTACCCCATCGCGATCGAGGGCGACAAGCCGGTGGCCTATCTGCCGCCCACCTTCGACAAGGGCGGCGAGGTCGTCAGCCTGGATCCGGCCAACGGGAAGCAGCACGGGCTGCTCAAGCTGCCGGACGAGACGGCCAAGGCACAGGACGACTTCCTCTTGCCGAGCAGCGGCTGGAGCCCGACGGTGCTCTACGACCGCGGCCGACTCTTCCTCCAGGAGGGCCTGCTGAACGGCAAGGGCGACACGGGCGGGGCTTTCGTCATGGCGTTCGGGCCGCGCTGAGGACCGAGCTCAGGACCAGAGCTCAGGACCGAGCCGAGCTCTGGTCCGAGGGCTGGACCAGGAGCGTGGAGGAGTGCTCACCGGGGGTCCGGGGCCGGTCGGGTTCCGGTCCGGGGCCGCCGAGAGGCGCGCGGCGGTTCCGGTCCGGCTTCGACTTGGTGACCCGGCGGGAACCGGGACCGGGTTCGTTCGTGTCCGATGGTAGAAAGAACTTCCGCTCAGTTGTCTGCCATTGGCAGGCCATATGTCCGATTCGCTCGACCCTACGGGGGTTTGAGGGTCAGGGCGTCCGGTCTGCCCATACCGAGGGATCGTTCATGTCGCAGCCTCCTCCGCCGCCTAGCCAGCCGCCATCCGGAGGCTACGGCGCCCCGCAGGAACCGCCCCAGGGCCAGCCGTCCTACGGGTACCCCGCGCAGCCGGGCCAGACGCCGCCTCCGCCCCCGCAGGCCCCCGGCACGCCCCCGCCCGCTCCCGGCACCCCGCCGCCCGGACCCTACGGCCAGCAGCAGCCCCCGGCCGGGTACGGATACCCGCAGGGCCAGCAGCAGCCCGGGTACGGCTACCCGCAGACGCCGGCGCCGCAGGCCCCCACCCAGACCGCTTTCGGCGCCGTCCAGCCGCCCTCGCCGCCCGGCGGCCCCTACGGGCAGCAGCAGCCCGGCGCCTACCCGTACGGCAACGCGGCGGGCCCGGTGCCCGGCGGCGGTGGCGGCGGGAACAACTCCAAGGTCATCGGGATCGTCGCCGCCGTGGTCGCGGTGGTGCTGGTGGCCGGCCTCGGCGTCTTCTTCCTGACGAAGGACGACGGCAAGGAGGACGAGGCCAAGAAGGACGACAAGAAGTCCTCCCAGGCCGACCCCAACGCCAAGCCCAAGAACACCAGTGGCAAGCAGATCGTCGACATGAAGGCGCCGGAGGTCAACGACGTCACGACCGTCACGGGCGCCTGGGCGACGGACAAGGTGTACGCCAAGTCCTCGGTCCGGAACATCATCGTCCAGGACCTGAAGACCAAGCAGCAGTCCAAGATCCCGCTCAAGGGCAACGTGTGCGCGGCCTCCAACGGCATGACGAAGGACCACAAGGTGGCCGTCGTCGTGCAGGAGACCATCTCCAACAGCGCGGACTGCACCCGCATGGTGATCGTCGACCTGGACAAGAAGGCTGTCGCCTGGGACAAGACGATGCCCAACTCCGACACCCGCAGCAACGAGAACGTCGCCATCAGCGGGGACACGGTGGCCTCGGCGTGGATCGGCGGCTCGGTCGGCTACAAGATCTCGACCAAGAAGAAGCTGTGGGAGGCCCAGCCCAGCAACTGCCGGGACACCGGCTACCAGGGCGGCAAGTCGCTGGTCGTGGTCGTCGAGTGCGGCAACGACCTGGACAACCCGGAGGTCTCGGTCCAGAAGCTGGACCCGAACACCGGCAAGGCGAAGTGGAAGTACGAGCCCCCCAAGGGCATCAAGAACGTCCGGGTGGCCTCCACCGACCCGATGGTGCTGGTCGCCGGCGCGGGTGACGAACTGGCCAGCGACGTCCTCACCGTCGGCGACGACAAGAAGCTGAAGGCCAAGATCTCCCTGGGCAAGCGCTACAACAAGCCCTGCGAGCTGGAGGTCGACGGCTGCTACGGCATGGCGGTCGGCCCCGACACGGTCTACCTGTCCACGGCCGAGCACCCGGGCGCGTCCGAGTACGGCGACACCAACGAGATCATGGCCTTCGACTTCAACACCGGCAAGACCAAGTGGAAGGCCGCGGCCGGCGAGAAGCGGACGATCGTCCCCTTCAAGATGCAGGGCCAGAACGTCCTCGGCTACAAGCCGCCCTCCTACGACTCCGGCGGCCAGGTCGTCACGATCGAGCCGAAGGGGGGCAAGCAGACGAAGCTCCTCCAGATGCCCGTCTCCGACATCGGAAAGGGCGAGCAGGCGTTCTCCGTGGACACCTACTCGGTGGACACGCAGATCATCTTCGAGCACAACAGGCTCTTCCTCGACGACAAGCTGATCTCCGAGCGCAGGGCCAGCCAGGAGGAGATTCCGAGGCTCGCCGTCGGCTTCGGCGCGGAGTAGCGCTCCGCGCGGGGTGCGGTGAAGTGCGGGAAGTGCCGGGGAGCTGCCGTCGTTTGTCCGCGGGCGCTCCCCCAAGCTCTTCGAGCAGGGAGGTACCCCCGGTTGAGCGCGCCCACGCGGCGGAGCCGCATCTGACGCTGCCCCGCGCCCCTTCGGGGCCCGCACGAAATCGGCCCGCCACGGACCCCCGTGGCGGGCCGAGTGCCGTTTCCGGACGGGTCGAATGCGCCTTCCGGAGGGTGAGTTCCGTTCCCGGGTGGCGCGTTCCGGCCCTCCCTTGGGGATTTCGCCTCGTAAGGGGCGCGGAACGGCGAGTGAGCGTGTAGCTTCCCGGAGCAGGAGAGGGGTTGCGCCTGGGGGGTGCCGGCCCTCAAGGCGTGTGTGTGGGGGGAGCTTCTATGAGCGTACGGCTCATGGTGGTCGACGACCATCGGCTGCTCGCCGAGGCCCTTGCCTCGGCGCTCAAGCTGCGGGGCCATCGCGTGCTGGCTGCTGCCGCACCCAGTGGCGGGGCCGCCGAGCTGGTGATCAGCAGGGCACCCGAGGTGTGCCTGCTGGGGACGGCGACACCGGCGGAGCCGGGCGCCTTCGACCCGGTGGTGCGGATCAAGAGGGAGAAGCCGCAGATCGCGGTGGTCGTGCTCGGGCCGGTGCCCAGCCCGCGCGGCATCGCCGCCGCCTTCGCGGCGGGCGCTTCCGGCTATGTGCGGCACGACGAGCGGATCGAGGGGGTGGAGCGGGCCATGGTCAAGGCCCGCGCCGGGGAGGCGGCGGTCGCGCCGCAGCTTCTCCAGCAGTCCTTCGCCGAACTGCTCAACCCGGCCGCCGAGCCGGACGACGAGGGAGCGCGGCTGTTGCAGATGCTGACGCCGCGCGAGGTGGAGGTGCTCGTGCGGGTCGCGGAGGGGGAGGACACCCGGCTCATAGCCGCGGGTATGGGAATCGCCCCGAGCACCGCGCGCACCCATGTGCAGCGCGTGCTCATGAAGCTGGGCGTCGGGTCGCGGCTGGAGGCCGCCGCGCTGGCCGCCCGTACGGGGCTGCTGGATCGCGCGGCGGGGGCCGGGGGCGCGCGCGAGTAGCGCACCCCCGGCGGCGGTTCACTCCCGGGCGCCCGCTTCCGCCTCCGCTTCCTCCGGTGCCGGGGGCGGGATCGTCGGGCTCAGCCGCAGCCACAGAAGGAAGGCCAGGCCGAGGATCAGCATGGCGATGCCGGTCCACAGGTTGATGTTGATGTCCTGTGCCTTCTTCAGGTCCGCGTCGGAGGCGAAGATCCCCGCGATCGTGATGATCACGCCGTAGACCACGAACAGGCCGCCGATGATGCGGCGTACGTCGAACAGGCGGGCTGCGGTGTTGGAGCGCCGCTCCAGGTCCTCGACCTCGCGGGCCATCCGCTGGGCCGCGGACTCGCTCTCTTGCGGGTTGTTCTTGTCGCTCATAGCGCTTCAGCTTCCTTCGCTGTTCAGAAGGAGAAGGGGATGTAGCAGATGGCGGCCAGGACGATGGCACCCCAGCCCAGCAGGGCCGGCTTGCGGTACCACGCGTCGTCGCCCTCGGCGGGCGGCTCCTGGAGGCCGGGCGAGACCGTGCCGTAGACCAGTCCGGCCAGCTGCTCGACCGGTTTGGGCTTGGTGATCATCGTGACGACGACCATCACGACGGCGCCGACGACGAAGGCCACGATCGAGGAGACGAAGTTGGCTCCCTGGTCGCTGGGGATCGAGATGATGCCCTGCTTGTAGAACCAGAAGTAGTTGACCATCGCCGCGACGGTGCCGGACAGCAGACCCCAGAAGCCGGCCGCCGGGGTGGTCCGCTTCCAGAACATGCCGATGATGAAGACCACGAACAGCGGGACGTTGAAGAAGGAGAACAGCGTCTGGAGGTAGTTCATGATGTTGCTGAACGAGGAAGCGATGAAAGCGGTCCCCATGCCGATCAGCACGCCGATGACGGTGACCACGCGGGCCGTCTTCACATAGTGGGCGTCCGGCTGGTCCTTCTTCAGATACGCCGCCCAGATGTCGTTGGTGAAGACGGTGTTGAAGGAGGAGATGTTCGCCGCCATGCCCGCCATGAACGCGGCGAGCAGACCGGTGACGGCGATGCCCAGCACGCCGTTGGGCAGCAGGTCGCGCATCAGCACGGGGATGGCGTGGTTGTAGTCCAGGCCGCTGCCCGGCTTGCCCAGGGTCGGCTCCATCACCAGCGCGATCAGGCCGGGCACGACCACGACCGCCGGGATGAGGATCTTGGGGAAGGCGGCGATCAGCGGGGTGCGCTTGGCGGCGGAGAGGTTCTTGGCCGACAGGGCGCGCTGGACCTCGGCGAAGTTCGTCGTCCAGTAGCCGAAGCTCATCACGAAGCCCAGCCCGAGCACGATCGTCAGCCAGTTGGCGCCCAGCGGGTTGGAGTCGCCGATGCCGGTGCCCTCCCACGCGGTCATGAAGGAGCCGCCGTGCTTGCCGGTGAGGCTGTCGCTCATGCCGCCCCAGCCGCCGACCCGCTTGAGGCCGACGATGGTCAGCGGGATGAGGGCCGCCAGGATCACGAAGAACTGGAGCACCTCGGTGTAGATCGCCGAGGAGAGGCCGCCGAGGGTGATGTAGGCGAGCACGAACAGGCCCGCGACCACGATCGAGACCCACAACTGCCAGCCCAGCAGCGCCTCCAGGACGATGGCGAGCGCGTAGAGGTTCACGCCCGCGATCAGTACGGCGGAGACGGCGAAGATGACCGAGCTGAGCAGGTGGGAGGAGGGTCCGAAGCGGTGCAGCAGGAACTCGGGGACCGACCGGACCTTCGAGCCGTAGTAGAACGGCATCATCACCAGGCCGAGGAAGACCATGGCGGGCACGGCGCCGATCCAGTACCAGTGCACGGTGTAGGCGCCGTACTGGGCGCCGTTGGCGGCCATGCCCAGGATCTCGGTGGCGCCGAGGTTGGCGGCGACGAAGGCCAGACCAGTGATCCACGCGGGGAGGGACCGGCCGGAGAGGAAGAAGTCGAGACTGGTCTTCACGCTGCGCCGGGCGGCGAAGCCGATCCCGAGCACGACCGCGAAGTAGATGCCAAGGATTGTGTAATCGAGTCCGTTGGTGGGGAGCCGTAGCCCTTCGGCCAGGTGCAACATGGGTCACTCGCTTCATTGCGCGATCGGAACGGTCGGAAAGCTACCCGCAATCGTTCATGTTCTGAAAGGACATGTTGCTGGAGTTTGTTTGATTGTGATGATTACGGGTTGCCATCGCCGGTAATATGCCCAAGATGTCGCGCTTGTGGCTTTAGGATCGCGATTCCTGCGGCAGCGTCTCGTCTGTTGGCTCGTGATTTTTTGTGTGTGATTATGTTGAGCTCCAGGAGTGAGGAGCCCACCCGGCGCTGCGTTCCCGGGGCCCCGGACCCCTCAGTGAAAGACCGGCTCAGTCGTCATGGGCGGAAAGACTCTGCGAGGAGCACCCGAGTGCTGTGTTCTCCCGGGGGCAACCCCCGGACCCCCGGCCGGAAGACCAAGGCCGGCTCAGTCGTCACGGCCGGCAAGACCCTGCGAGGAGCACCCGAGTGCTGTGTTCTCCCGGGAGCAACCCCCGGACCCCCGGCCGGGAAGACCAAGGCCGGCTCAGTCGTCACGGCCGGCAAGACCCTGCGAGGAGCACCCGAGTGAGGAAGACCTCAAACCGTCTTGCCGACGGCCGCGAGATCATCTACTACGACCTTCGCGCTGCCGCCGACAAGGGCGCCCGCACCGCTGTTGACGAGCGCCCCCTGCCCTCCACGGGAGCGCACTCGGAGATCCGCCACGACCCGCTGCTGGACGAGTGGGTCGGCATAACGGCCCACCGCAACGCCCGCACCTACCACCCGCCGGCCGACGAGTGCCCGCTGTGCCCCTCTCGCGAGGGGCGGCTGAGCGAGATCCCGGAACCCGACTACGACGTCGCGGTGTTCGAGAACCGCTTCCCCTCCTTCCGGGGCGCCCCCGGCAAGGAGGAGAGCGGATGCGACAGGCAAGCCGCCGGGCTCTTCGGGCACGCGCCCGGCGCCGGGCGCTGCGAGGTCGTCAGCTTCACCTCCGACCACAACGCCTCCTTCGCCGACCTCACCGAGGAGCAGGCCCGGCTCGTCCTGGACGTGTGGACCGACCGCACGGCCGACCTGTCCCAGGAGCCCGGTGTCGAGCAGGTGTACTGCTTCGAGAACCGGGGCGAGGAGATCGGGGTGACCCTCTCCCACCCGCACGGCCAGATCTACGGCTATCCGTTCACCACCCCACGCACCGACCGGATGCTGCGCTCTTTGGCCGCGTACGGCTCGGGCCCCGGCGGCGACAACCTCTTCGACGACCTGGTCGCCGCCGAACTCGCCGCCGGCGAGCGGGTCGTGATCGACGGCGAGCACTGGACCGCGTTCGTGCCCTACGCCGCGCACTGGCCCTACGAGGTGCACCTGTACCCCAAGTCGCGGGTGCCCGACCTGCTCGCACTGGGTGAGGAGGCACGCGCGGAATTCCCCGGCATCTACCTGGAGCTGCTGCGCCGCTTCGACCGGCTCTTCGGCGCGGGCGAGCCGCGCACTCCCTACATCGCCGCCTGGCACCAGGCGCCCTTCGTACGCGACCAGCGGACCGGGCGCGCCCCGCGGGAGGAGTTCGCGCTGCATCTGGAGCTTTTCACCATCCGACGTGCTCCAGGCAAGCTGAAGTTCCTCGCGGGTTCCGAGTCCGGCATGAACGTGTTCATCAACGACGTGCCGCCGGAGACCGCGGCAGAACGACTGCGAGAGGTGGCAACCCCATGAGCAAGTACCTGGTGACCGGCGGCGCCGGATATGTCGGCAGCGTCGTGGCGGCGCACCTGCTGGAGGCCGGGCACACGGTGACCGTGCTCGACGACCTCGACACCGGCTTCGCCGAGGGTGTGCCCGGCGGCGCGGAGTTCGTCGACGGGCGCATCCAGGACGCGGGCCGCGTCCTGGACAGCTCCTACGACGGGGTGCTGCACTTCGCCGCGCACTCCAAGGTCGGCGAATCCGTGGAGCATCCGGAGAAGTACTGGCGCAACAACGTCGGCGGCACCATCGAGCTGCTCGCCGCCATGCGCGAGGCCGGGGTGCGCAAGCTCGTCTTCTCCTCCACGGCCGCCGTCTACGGCGAGCCCGAGCGCACCCCCATCACCGAGACCGACCCCACCGCGCCCACCAGCCCCTACGGCGCCTCCAAGCTCGCCGTCGACCACATGCTCGGCGGCGAGTGCGCGGCCCACGGGCTGGCCGCGGCCTCCCTGCGCTACTTCAACGTCGCCGGCGCCTACTTCGCCGCCGACGGGAGCGCCTACGGCGAGCGCCACGATCCGGAGTCGCACCTGATCCCGCTCGTCCTCCAGGTCGCCCAGGGCAGGCGCGAGGCCATCTCCGTCTACGGGGACGACTACCCCACCCCCGACGGCACCTGCGTACGCGACTACATCCACGTCGCCGACCTCGCCCGTGCCCACCTGCTCGCCCTGGAGGCCGCCACCCCCGGCGAGCACCTGATCTGCAACCTCGGCAACGGCAACGGCTTCTCCGTCCGCGAGGTCATCGAGACCGTCCGCAAGGTCACCGGGCACCCCGTGCCCGAGACCGTCGCCCCGCGCCGGGGCGGCGACCCGGCCGTGCTGGTGGCCTCCGCCGAGCGCGCCCGGCAGCGGCTGGGCTGGCGGCCCGAGCGCGACGCGCTCTCCGGCATCGTCGAGGACGCCTGGCGCTTCGCACAGACGGCGGGTGCCCGATGAGCTTCCGCGAGATCTACGGCACCGAGCCCGAGGGCACCTGGGAGGCCCCGGGCCGCGTCAACCTCATCGGTGAACACACCGACTACAACGAGGGGTTCGTCATGCCCCTCGCACTCCCGCACACCTGCCGGGTGGAGGCCGCACGCCGCGACGACGGAGTGCTGCGGCTGCACTCGGCCGACGTCGAGGAGGGCGTGGTCCAGCTCAGGACCGAGGAGCTGGCACCGGGCGCGCCCGAGGGCAACTGGGCCGCGTACCCGGCGGGTGTCGTATGGGCGATGCGCGAGGCGGGCCTCCCCGTCAGCGGCGCCGACCTGCACTTCACCTCCACCGTCCCCGTCGGCGCCGGGCTCTCCTCCTCGGCGGCGCTGGAGGTCGCCACGGCGAGCGCGCTGGATGGCCTGTACGGACTGGGCCTGAGCCCCGAGCGGATGGCCCGGCTGAGCCAGCGCGCCGAGAACGGGTTCGTGGGCGTCCCCAGCGGGATCATGGACCAGATGGCCTCCGCCTGCTGCACCGAGGGCCACGCCCTCCACCTCGACACCCGCGACCTCACCCAGCGCCAGGTCCCCTTCGACCTGGCCTCCCAGGGGCTGCGGCTGCTCGTGGTGGACACCCGCGTCAAGCACGCGCTCGGCGACGGCGCGTACGCCGAGCGCCGCGCCGGCTGCGAGGAGGGGGCGCGCACGCTGGGTGTGCCCGCGCTGCGCGACATCCCCTACGCCGATCTGCCCGGCGCGCTGGAGCGCGTCGAGGATCCGGTCGTGCGCCGCTACGTGCGGCATGTGGTCACCGAGGACCAGCGGGTCGAGCGCGTCATCGCGCTGCTGGACGCCGGGGAGACCCGCGCCGTCGGGCCCGTGCTGACCGAGGGCCACGTCTCCCTGCGCGACGACTTCCAGGTCTCCAGCCCCGAACTCGACCTGGCCGTCGCGACGGCCGACGAGGCCGGGGCGCTGGGCGCCAGGATGACCGGCGGCGGCTTCGGCGGCTCGGCGATCGTCCTGCTGGACGAATCGCGGCTCAAGGACGTCGAAGAGGCCCTGAACTCGGCTTTCGAGGCGGCGGATTACCTGCCGCCGCACCTGTTCGAGGCGACGCCAGGCGCCGGAGCGCGACGAGTCTGAGACGCTGCGTCAAAAGAGTTTCGCCATTTGCCTTCCCTTGACAGACCCCAGCCGTACTCTGAATGTGACGCACAGCACCGGTGGGGGCCGGTGCTGATCAGGGGGCGAGACAGCCGGGTACGTCGCCCGGGGGCGGGGTAAGCAGCCAACACGACAGTGGTCGTGTGGCTGTGTGACCCGCGCCGGGCGACGTACCCGCTTTGCCAGGGGGTGCCATGCAACGAATTCGCGTGCTGGTGGTCGACGATCACCGAATTTTCGCCGAGTCCTTGGCCGCCGCGCTCGCGGCGGAACAGGACGTCGAAGTGGGCGCCGCGGGGAGCGGCGCCGCGGCGATGCGCCATCTTGAGCGCGGCGCCGCCGAAGGGCGCCGCTTCGATGTCCTGCTGGTCGACGCCGATCTGGGCGCGCCCCTGCACGCACCGGTCGCTGTCGGCCCGCCGTCCGCCGGCAGCGTGAACGGTGAGGCGCTGGGCTCCGGCAAGCCGGCCGGCGCGCTGGAGGACGCGGCGCCGGCTGCCGCCGTCGACCCCACCGGGGGCCTGCCCCTGGTGGCGCGCGTCCGCGCCGACTACCCGCAGGTGCGCACCGTCGTCCTCGCCGAGCGCGACGACCCCCGGCACGCGGCGGCGGCCCTCCAGGCGGGCGCGGGCGGCTGGGTCGCCAAGGACTGCTCCCTCTCCCGCCTCCTCCAGGTCATCCGCGGGGTCCTCAAGGACGAGACGCATCTGCCGCCCGCGCTGCTGACCGGCGTGCTCAAGGAGCTGACCGCCACCCGCAAGCACCGCACCGAGAGCGAGCGGCTCGTGGAGTCGCTGACCCCGCGCGAGCGGGAGGTCCTGCGGTGCATGGTCGCGGGGCTGGGCCGCAAGGCCGTGGCGGAGCGGCTGTATCTGTCCCCGCACACGGTGCGGACGCATATGCAGAACGTGCTGGGCAAGCTCGGCGTCCACTCCACGCTGGCCGCCGTCGCGTTAGCCCGCCGTGCGGGGGTGGGCCCCGCCGAGCTGGAGACCGCGGGAGCCCGCTGAGTCGGAGCCGGCTGACCTGACGGGAGCCGGGAGTCAAGTGCCCGTTCCCGTGCCCGCGTCCATGCCCGCGCAGGTGTCCGTGCCCGCGCCGGTGTCCGTGCCCGGTCAGGAAGACTGCTTGTAGACGCTCCAGCCGCCGTCCACGACCAGGCTGCTGCCGGTGATGAACGAGGCGTCGTCGGAGAGCAGGAAGGCGACCGTGGCCGCGACCTCGTCGGGGCGCCCATGCCTGCCGACGACGGTCTCCTGCGCGGTCTGCCTGCGCTCCTCCTCCGGAAGCTCGTCCCAGGCCCGCGTCATGATCGGGCCCGGCAGGACCGAGTTGACCCGCACGTGCGGGCCGTAGTCGACGGCGAGCTGGCGGCCGAGCCCGGCCAGGCCCGCCTTGGTCGCCGCGTAGGCCGGGCGGCCCGGCAGCCCGACGAGCGCCTGTACGGAGGAGGTCAGCACGATCGCGCCCTGCTGCTCGCGCAGGTCCGCGATGCAGGCCCGGACTCCGAGGAACGCGCCGGTCAGGTTGACCCCGAGCTGGGCCTCCCACTCGCCCAGGGTGATCGAGTCGGCGGGGCCGTGGCGGACGAAGGCCGCGTTGCTGACCAGCCCGTCCACAGGTCCGAAGCCCTCGCGCGCCGTGCGCACGGCGCGCTCCCAGGCGGGCTCGTCGGTGACGTCCCCGAGTACGAAGGCGGCGCGCCCGCCGGACGCGGTGATCTCCCGTGCCGTGCGGTGGGCTCCCGCCTCCTCGTTGTCGAGGATGACCACCGCGGCTCCCTCGTCCGCCAGCCGGTGTGCGGTGGCGGCGCCTATCCCGGCACCACCGCCGGTGACGAGGACCGTACGTCCCTCGAAGCGTGCGCCCATGGTCATGCGCGCGATGGTACGGGGGAGACGGGCACGCGGGTAGAGCGCTCGGGACGCTCAGGCCGGGAGGCCGGCGAGGCTCAGGCCGAGGTGTCGGCGAAGCTCAGGCCAGGAAGTCGGCGAATCTCAGGCCGGGGTGTCGGCGAGGCTCAGGTCGGGATGTTGTCGAACGGCGCCGTCAACTGGCGCAGCAGCGAGGCGAGTTCGCCGCGCTGCAAGGGTGACAGCTCCGCGAGGATCGCCCGCTCCTGGTCGAGCAGACCGGCCAGCGCGCTGTCTCCTCGGTCGCGGCCCTCCGGGGTGAGCCGGACCAGGACGCCCCGCCGGTCGCTGGGGTCGGGAAGGCGCTCGACCAGGCCCTTCTTGGCGAGCCGGTCGATGCGGTTGGTCATCGTCCCGGAGGTGACGAGCGTCTGGGTCAGCAACTGCCCGGGGGAGAGCTGGTAGGGCGTACCGGCCCTGCGCAGCGCGGTCAGCACGTCGAACTCCCACGGCTCCAGGCCGTGCTCGGAGAAGGCGATGCGCCGCGCCCGGTCCAGATGCCGGGCCAGCCTGCTGACCCGGCTGAGCACCTCCAGGGGCTCAACGTCGAGGTCAGGGCGCTCGCGGCGCCATGCTGTCACCAAACGGTCGACCTCGTCCTCCATAGAGATCAGTGTAGAGGTTGTGTCGACGTGAAGTCTCTTGACGTCAAGAGATAACGCCGGGCAGGCTGCTCCCATGTGGGATCCGCAGCAGTACCTCCGTCACGCCGGCCATCGCCTGCGCCCTGTCCTCGACCTTCTCGCCCATGTGCCGGACGAGCTGCCCCGGCCGCCGAAAGCCCCTGCCGCCGTGCCCCGTATCGCCGATCTCGGCTGCGGCCCCGGCGGCCCCAGCGCACCGCTCGCCGTCCGCTGGCCGGACGCGCACATCACCGGTTACGACAACTCCCCCGCCATGCTGGCCGAGGCGCGGCCCCACGCCCGGGAGGGCGGACCGGCGGGCGAGGGGCGCCTGGACTTCGCCCACGCCGACCTCGCCGGATGGCAGCCGGACCCGGGGGATGGCTTCGGGCTCCTGTTCTCCAACGCCGCGCTCCAGTGGGTGCCCGGTCACACCGCCGCGTTCCCCGGCTGGATCGACGCGCTGCCCACCGGCGGCGCCCTCGCCTTCCAGGTCCCCGGCAACTTCGCCTCGCCCAGCCACGCCCTCCTCGCCGAACTGTGCGACACCCCGCGCTGGCGCGACCGCGTCCAGGCCCCGCACCGCACCGGCGCGGTCCTGGATCCGGCCGGCTACGCGGACGTCCTCCGCCCGCTCGGCCCCCACGGCTGCGACGTCGACACCTGGGAGACCACCTACCTCCATCTGTTCACCGGCCCCGCCCCCGTCCTGGACTGGACCAAGGGCACCACGCTGCGCCCCGTACTCGCCCGCCTGGAGGACGACCCCGAGGCCCGCGACGCCTTCCTCGCCGAGTACGCGGAACTGCTGCGCGACGCGTACCCGCCGGCCGCCGACGGCACGACGGCGTTCCCGTTCCGCCGGGTGTTCGTGGTGGCGGTCAAACGGTGAGCGCGGGAGACGGGGGAGCCGGGGGAGAGCTGAGCGGGCCCGGCGCCATCCCTGGGCCCGGGGGTCCGCCTTTCGTCGCGGGCTTCGACCACGTCCAGCTCGCCCTCCCGCCCGGCGGCGAGGAGCGGGCGCGGGCCTTCTACGGCGCGGTGCTCGGCATGACCGAGCTGCCCAAACCGCCCGCGCTGGCGGCGCGCGGCGGCTGCTGGTTCGCGAGCGGTGACGCCGTCCTCCACCTGGGCGTCGAGCAGGATTTCCGCCCCGCCCGGAAGGCTCACCCCGGCCTGCGGGTGGCCCACGGAGCACTGGACGCCCTGGCCGCCCGCCTCACCGAGGCCGGGGCGCCGGTCCGGTGGGACGAGGCGGTTCCGGATGTACGGCGCTTCCACTCGGCGGACCCCTTCGGGAACCGGCTGGAGTTCCTGCGGCCTCTATAGGCCATACGGGACCGCTCGGGGGACGGGTCCTGTCGGGGGACGGGGGAAGGGCATGCGAACGGGCACGTGGGTACGCGTACCGGTGACCCGAGCCGCGCGGTGGGGCGCGGTGGGAACGGCGGGGGTGGTCGTCGCCCTGGCGATCGCGCTGATCGCCGTCGCCTGTACGGGCGATCCGGGGACACCGGCCGCGCTGCCGGAGGGAGACCGGCCCGTACGCCCTGTCTCCCTCACCGGGCGAGCGCTGTGGGACTCCCGGGATCTGGGCCTGGGGAAGGTCGCGGGGGCCGAATTCCGGGGTGGTACGGCACTGGTGCTCGGTTCCGGTGCGGGCCGTGGCCCGGATACCCGGCTGGCGGCGGCCGACGCCGACACCGGCCGGCCCCGCTGGATGGTGGACGCGGGCATGCCGCTGGTGAGCCGCCGCACCACCCGCTCCGGCCCCGTCACCGACCGCGCGGCCACCGGCAAGCCCGTACTCGCCGACGGCGGATACCTCGCGCGGGGCCAGAGCGGCACCGACGGCAAGCCGCTCGTGGTGGACGGCGGCAACGGCGACCCGGGCAGTGGCTCGAAGGCCGCGGAGGGCTGGAGCGTGCTCGTCCGCTACGTCGTCGAGAAGGCACCCGGCACCGAGAGCGAACACGGCGTCGCGGCGCTCTCCGGCAAGGACGGCAGCCTGCGCTGGAAGACGAAGCTGCCACTGGGCGGCGAGCTGCGGCTGCTGAGCACCGAGGGCGACACCGCGCTGGCGGCCGTCGCCGACCAGCAGGGCGGCCAGGTCACCAGCTACGCGCTCGACACCGCCGACGGCGACGTGCGCTGGCGGCACCATGGCGACATCATCCACAGCCTCGCCGGGGACACCGCGCTGGGCGAGCACCCGGGCGAGACCGGCTGGTGGCCAGGGCCGGGCGACAGCAACCGGGACGGCTGGGTCGTCGCGCTCGACGCCGACACGGGCGAGAAGAGGTGGAGCCTGGAGCACAAGTACCGCGAATCCGTACTGGAAGGCGCGGTTCGCGGCAACGCCGTCGTCCGCACCGAGAACAGCTCCTCGCTCAGCAAGGCACTCGTCCTGGACACCGCCACCGGGCGCGGGACCCACACGCTCGACGAGGGCTTCCACACCTGTGCCCGGCCGGTGGACGGCCTGCTGGCCTGCGCGGAGCTGAGCGAACCGCGGCTGGTGACCCTCCGCGCGGGCCGGCGGGACGAGCCGGTCCGCTCGACGCGCGAGATCCTCGACGGCGGCACGCTGTCCGGGGTGAGGGTCGGCGCCGTGGACGGTGGCCGCGTCTATGTGAGCGGCACCAGCGACGACACCGAGCGGGACGACGAAGCCGAGCGGGACAGGGCCGACGGCAGCCTCGCCGCCGACGCGCGCCGCGCCGCCGTCGTCGACCGGGCCGGCAACACCCTGCGCGAGGACCTGCCCGGCGAACCGGTCGCCGCCTCGGCGCGGTACGCGGCGTTCCGGGTCACCGTCCGGCACGGCTCGGGCGCGAGGGCGACGAGCAGCGAGCACGTCGCCGTCCACCGTGCCGCCGACGGGGCCCGGCGCCCCGCCGGGCCCGGCCCGGAAGGCCCGTCCGAGGCCCGGCCGGTCTCCTACGACCAGCAGCCCTTGTGGTCCGCCGCCGCCGGTCACGGCCGCCTGCCGGAGACGGACACGCAGTCCGACGCACGTGCCCGGGAGACCGGACTGGAACGGCTCCAGTCCGTCGACCTGGTGGGCGACACCCTCCTGTACGCGGGCCAGACCGACGACCACGGCACCCGCTACGTCGGCGTCGACGCCAACACGGGCAAGGTCCGCTGGCGGATCGGGGGCCGGGGCTTCGGCGACGGGGCCCGGCCCGCGAGCCAGGGCCTGTACCAACTGGCAGGCGCGAAGCGCCGGACGCTGCTCGCCACGTACGAAAGGGAGGCCACCGGGGAGCAGGGCGTGGCGGCCGTCTCCGTACGCGACGGCAAGGTGCTGTGGAAGCAGCCCGTCACCTACGACAAGGACGAGTACGTCCTCCTGCGCGACGCGGACGCCAAGCGGTTCGTCGTCCGGACTTCGGCCTACGGCGCGGGATCGTCGGACGAGGGCCGCACCATGGTCTACGACCTGGCCGGCCACAACCGCCGGGCCCAGGTGAAGAACACCGGCGACGACGCGTTCCTGGCGGGCGGCACCCTGCTCACCGAGGTCCCTGCCCGGCCGGGCAGGGCGTGGGCGGACCGGACCAACAGCGACGTGGCCGCCTACGATGCCGACTCCGGCAAGCGCAAGTGGCGCCTCCGTGACCGTTACGACGACGCGGCCCTCCTGGCCGTCGGCGGCGAGCGGGCCGCCGTCATCACCCACGAAGGCGGCGGCGCCGTCCTCGACCCCGTCACCGGCAAGCGGCTGGCCACCACCCGCGCACCCCTCCACCTCTGCACGGGCGAGGCCGATCCGCTCCTGGTCTGCCGGTCGGGCTCCGGCGACACGGCGGACGGCACCCACCCCGTCACCGTGCGGACGGGGGGCCACGCGGGCTCCCGTACGGCGACCCTGCGCGAACTCCCAGCGCTCGGCAACCGGAGCGACTACCTCACCCTGGGTGGCCGTTTCTTCGCCGGGACCGGCCCTGCGGGACCCCACTCGCGCGGCGCCTTCACGACGATGGACGACCACGGCCGCCGCCCGGCCCGAAGCTCCCTGCCCGGCATGCCTCGCGCCGTCACCGACGACCATGTGGTGCTGGTGAACGGTCAGTTGGGCGAGGGCTCCCTCCTCGGTGCCCGGATCACCGTCCACCGCCGGAAGTGAGCGCTCCTTCCCGCCCTCCCTCCTGTCCCAGCCGTCCACCCCGGCTCTCGGCGACCCGGACCGCGTCCCGCAGCGCCGCACACAGCCGGACGGCGAAGGTGTGGACCTGTACGACGCTGTTGTCCGGCCGCTGGGTCAGCGCGGAGCGGGCGACCAGCAGCAGTTCGGTGGCCTCGTCCAGCTGCCGTTCCTCCAACTGGTCGGCGAGTTCCGAGATGAGACCGTCGCCGTCCGGATCGGCGGACAGATAGCAGGGCTTGCCCTCGGGCGTACTCCAGGGCAGGAGGCGCAGTTCGGTATTCGACCCGGGGTTGGACGGCGTGGCGCTTGATGGCATGGGGGCTCCTCAACGGTCAGGGGACGCAGGCCGGAGATCGCGGACGGACGCCCACCACGGGAGGGAGCCCCGGCTCGGGGACAGGGGCCGCAACAGAGCTCGTACGGAGGGCTGTTGCGCACGCGTGCTGGTCAGCGTCCCGCTCCCGTCGAGGAGGAGCTGGACGACGCCCGTACGGCGAGCTGCGGAATCGTAGGCGCATACCCCGACCGCGAGCTCTTTCGCAACACTTGTCGCCATAACGGGTGCTCCTCGACCGTACTTCCGTATGAGGCACGCCAGTTGGACTACCGTGCGTGTTCCGGCAACTACGACGATGCACCAGATCGCGCCACGGAAAGCCGCTGACCAGCGTCGCTTCCCCGCCGAACGGCGCATGTTCAACACCTTCCACGGAGGAGGCCGTGATGCCCGCACGACGACCCGTCACCGGCAGGAGCCGAGAGCCCCGTAAGCGGTTCGCGGAGGAGTTGCGCGCCAGAAGGGCCGACAACGGCGAGAGCCTGCGCCGCCTGGCCGAGCGGATGGGCTGGGACTACTCGCTCTTCGGCAAGATGGAGAGCGGAGTCACCATCGGCAGCCCCGAAGTGGTCCAGGCACTGGACGAGCACTACGGCACGGGCGACCTGTTGCTGACGTTGTGGGAGCTGGCGTCAGCCGATACGAGCCAGTTCCGCGAGCAGTACCGGGAATTCATGGGCCTGGAATCCAAGGCCATAAGCATCCAAAAGTTCGCACCCAGTGTGGTGCCTGGCCTGCTCCAGACGGAGGCGTACGCGAGGGAGCTGCTGCTCCTGGGCGGTCTGCCTCCTGGGGACGAACTGGATCAGCAGGTCGCCGCCCGAGTGAGCCGCCGAGGGCTTCTGTCCCGCGAGGGCGCCCCCAATCTGCGTGCCATCCTGGACGAGGCCGTTCTGCATCATGCACTGCCTGACCACCAGGAATGGCGCGAGCAGCTTACGAATCTCCTCGTGATGGGGGAGCGGCGGAACGTGAACATCCAGGTCCTTCCGTTCGCGGCACACCTGCGCGAGATGATGAACACGGAGACGTCATTTCTGGTCTCGCCGGATTGCCATACGGTCGCCTGGGTGGAGACTGGTTACGATGGGCAACTGGTCACGCACACATCCGGAGTTGACGAGCTCCAGGGCCGTTACGATCGATTGCGCGACTATGCGTTGTCCCCGCGTGAGTCGGCTGAGTTCATCGCGCACATTCTGGAGGAAGTCCCATGCCCGTCTCCCGAGTCGACCTGAGCGCTGCTAGGTGGCGGAAGTCGAGATACAGCAACCACAACGGCGGTGATTGCGTCGAGGTCGCCGACAACATCCCCGGTGTGGTCCCGGTCCGGGACAGCAAGGTGTCTGAGGGCCCGGTGCTCGTTTTCGGGGCCGCCGCATGGTCCGGGTTCGTCGCGCAGGTCGCGAAGCGATGAGCGCCGCGCGCTGGCGCAAGTCGAGCTACAGCAATCAGGACGGCGGTGATTGCGTCGAGGTCGCCGACAACATCCCCGGTGTGGTCCCGGTCCGGGACAGCAAGGTCCCCGAGGGGCCCGTCCTGCTCGTCGGTTCGCGTGCTTGGGCGGGGTTCATCGGCATGATGCGGCGTGAAGGGGCGTGACGCGCACCCTGGTGGTGGCGGCGACGGACTCCCACGTTGAGTTGCGGCTGCGGCCCTGGCAGGCGGGCGACGCGGAGGCGCTCATGCTCGCGCACCGCGATCCGGTGCTGCGCCGCTGGCTGACGGATCCGCTGGACAGCGCGGCTGAGGCGCGGGCGTGGATCGGCCGGCAAGCCGAGGGCTGGGCCGCGGGTACTCGCCTCGGCTTCGTCGTGCTGGAGGGTGAGCGGCTGACGGGGCAGGTGGTGGTCAGGCGAGGGGCCGAGTCGACGGTTGCCCAGCCGGAGGTCGGCTACTGGGTCGCGGCGTCGGCGCGAGGCCGTGGCGTCGCGACGCGCGCGCTGGAGGCGGTCACCACGTGGGCGCTGGATCCGGCGGGCCCGCTGGCCGAGGACAGCCTGGCGCTGGTGCACTCCGTGGAGAACGATGCCTCCTGCCGCGTGGCCGAGAGGTGCCGCTACCCCTTGAGTACCGTGCTCCCGCCCGCGCCCCCGGCCTATCCGGCCGAAGGCCACCTGCATATGAGGCGGCGGGAGCTCCGCGTGCAAAGCCCCCGCCCTCAACGGCGGGACCTGCCGTCCTCGTCCAACTCGTCGGCCGTGGGCGGTATGGGCGCAGGAGCACGGACTGACGCACGGTGACGTACCCCCGAGGCACCTGGGGCTATGTTCCGACGTCCTGTGTATGGGCCGGCCAGGCGTAACCCGCCCCGCGCGCAGCGGCCCTCCCCGGGCTTGCGGGTGCGTGCACCGCCCCCCTCCCACCCTCCCCATTTTGTCGTCACCCCCTGAGCAGGTGACGACAAAAAATGACCCCCCTGCCGACGGCGCCCCGCCCCAGGGCCGTCCGATGAGTCGCGTCGGCGGCGCGTCAGGAGAGGCTCTAGTGTCTTCGCTCGTGACTGAACCCTCCTCCCTCCTCGGCGCGACAGCGGATGCCTACGATGCCGTCGCTGTCCGCTACGCCGAACTCGCCCGCAATGAGCTTGACGCTCTTCCGCTGGATCGCGCGGTGCTCGCTGCGTTCGCCGAGCTCGCACGGAGCACCGATGCCGGGCCCGTCGCCGAGCTGGGATGTGGACCTGGACGTGTTACCGCGCACTTGCGGGACTTGGGGCTGGATGTCTTCGGCGTCGACCTGTCCCCTGTGATGATCGAGCTCGCCCGCGAGACATACCCGGACCTGCGGTTCGAGGTCGGTTCCATGGATGCCATGGATCTGGCCGACGGGAAGCTGAACGGCATCGTGTCCTGGTATTCGGTCATTCACACCCCACCGCAGGACATGCCCTCGTACTTCGCCGAGTTCCGGCGGATACTCGCGCCTGGTGGTCACCTCTTGCTCGGCTTCTTCGAGTCAGAGGGGGAGGCGGTTACGCCGTTCGACCACAAGGTGGCGACCGCCTACCGGTGGCCGATCGACGATCTCGCGGGGCTGGCCGGTGAAGCCGGGTTCGTCGAAGTCGGCCGGATGCTGCGTGAGCCGCGCGAGGAGGAACGGTACCGCCGGGGGCACCTGCTGATGCGCCTGGGCAAGTAACTCAGGTGATCGCGTGCCCGTGAAGGGCTGCCGGGCAGTCACGAGTGGAGCCAAAGGCGTATGGCGGCGTCCAGCACCTCGCCCTGCGCGAAGTTGCCGGCCGTGAGGAAGTAGGCGGGCCTGTGCGGAGTGAATTCCAAAGTCGTGCCGGGCCGTGCCTGTACCGCGCAGAACGGGGAGTTGCTCATGCCGAGGCCGACCGAGGCGGTATTGGCGGGCACGGTGGGCAGCGACCTGATGTAGAGGGAACCCAGCTGGGGGGTGGGAGTGGCGGTGACTGGGACGGCGACAGGGCGCACGAGCAGCCCGGCAGCTCCCGGCAGTTGCCGGCAGCTCCCGGCCGTGATCAGCGCGGCGGGCGTCCGGCGAAGTGACGGGCGAGCAGTTCGAGGCCCTCGGTGACATGGGCGGTGGCGATGGCTCCGTAGCCGAGGGCCAGGCCGGGCTGTGGCCGGTCACCGGCCGTGTAGGCCGCCAGGCTCTCTACCGCGATGCCCGAGGCACCCGCCCGGTCCAAGACGGCGGCGAGGTCGACGGCCGCGTCCGGCCTGAGCCGGGCGGACAGGTGCAGGCCGGCGGCGGAGGGCACCGGGTCGAGCCAGTCGGCGAAGCCCGCACGCAGCGCCGTCATGACGTGTTCGTGCCGCTCGGCGTAGACCCGGGTGGCCCTGCGGACGTGCCGGGACAGTTCGCCCGAGTCGATGAAACGGGCGAGCGCGGCCTGCCCGACGAGGTCGCCGTGCCAGTCGGTGAGCTGCTTGGCAGCGCGCAGCGCCGGTCGCAGCGAGGCCGGGGCGATGAGGAATCCGAGCCGCAGCATCGGCAGCAGCGTTTTGGAGAACGTGCCCACGTAGACGACCCGGCCGGTGCGATCGAGGCTCTGTAGCGGCTCCAGCGGGCGCTCGCCGAAGCGGAACTCGCTGTCGTAGTCGTCCTCGACGATCACGGCACCGTGACGCGACGCCCACGCGAGCAGCGCCGCCCTCCTGGCCGGGGACATCGGCATGCCCATCGGGAACTGGTGGGAGGGCGTGACGTACACCAGGCGGGCAGTGGCCGGGAGGGCGCTCACGAGCAGGCCCTCGTCGTCCACCGGTACCCCGATGACCCTGGCGCCCAGTGAGCGGAACAGCTGCCGCGCCGCCGGATAGCCGGGATCCTCGACGGCGACGTGGTCGCCCGGTTCGATCAGGATCCGGCCGATGAGGTCGAGGGCCTGCTGGGCGCCCTGGGTGACCAGGACGTCCTCGGCGTCGGCCCGGACCGACCGGGAGACCCCGACGTGCCGGGCGACGGCCTCGCGCAGCCCGGCGTGTCCGGCGGGATCGGCGTATCCGGAGGCCGACCGGAGGACCGAGGCCCGCAGTTCCCCGGCGACCAGGCGCCGCCAGGTGGCGAAGGGGAACAGGCCGGGGTCCGGCCTCCCGACGCGGAAGTCGTGGACGGGCGGCGAGGTGGCGGCGGCCGGCTCGGTGGCGGGCGCGAGGCCGTCCCACAGGGGCCGGGGGCGGACGCCACGCCCCGTCGGCGCCGTACGGGAGCCGGAACCGGAACCGGAACCGGAGCCGGAACCGGATCGGGCGTGGGCGGCGGGTGGCGTGACCGGCCCGGTCCCCACGAAGGTGCCGGCCCCGACGCGGGCGACGACGAACTCCTCGGCCGCCAGCCGCTCGTAGGCCACGGCGACCGTGTTGCGGGCGACGGCGAGCCTGCCGGCGAGCTCCCGGGTGGGCGGCAGGCGTTCCCCCGGGCGCAGCCGGCCGTCCAGGATCGCGTCGAGCAGCTGGCGGTAGATGCGGGAGGTGAGGTCGCCGGGACCCGAGAGCGAGACATGAACGTCCACGGCAGGACCCTACATTGGCCCAATCAGACTGATGGGAATTGGCACTTCTCAGGGCCAATTCCGGGCCGTTGAATGTTCCTCGCTTGAGAAATCGGCGACCGAGGAGCCCCCTGTGACCACCGCAGACATATGGTTCGATCCGAAATGCCCCTGGGCGTGGAACACTTCCCGCTGGCTGCTCGAGGTGGAGCGGGTCCGCGACATCGAGGTGCGTTTCCACGTCATGAGCCTGTGGCTGCTCAACGAGGGCCGGCAGGGGCTTGAGGAGTGGTACGAGCGCTGGCTGTCCGACACGCTGGGCCCGGTCCGGGTGCTCATCGCCGCGGAACGTGAGTATGGCACCGAGGTCCTGCGGGACCTTTACACCGCCTTCGGCGACCGGATCCACCGGAACAAGACACCCATCGGCCGCGAGCTGTACACCGGGGCGCTGGCGGAGCTGGGCCTGACCGGGAAACTGGCCGACGCCGCGGAGGACACCGCCCACGACGAAGCCCTCCGGAGCAGCCACCGGGCCGGCCTCGACCCGGTCGGCGAGGACCTCGGCACTCCGGCCCTCCACGTCACGGGAGCGGACGGAACGCTCAACGCGTTCTTCGGCCCGGTGGTGAGCCCCGTGCCCCGCGCCGAAGCGGCCGGCCGGCTCTGGGACGGCGTCCTCGGCGTCTCCGCCACGCCGGGATTCTTCGAGCTCAAGCGCGGGCGCACCGAGTCCCCCCGCGTCGACTGATGTCCGGGGGCGACTGATGTCCAGGATCGTGCCGGCCCCCGGTCCGCTGCGGGTCCTGGCCCTGGCGCAGCTGGCCAACTCCCTCGGTGACGGTGCCTTCTACGCCTCCTCGGCGCTGTTCTTCACCCGCCTCGTAGGGCTCTCCCCGGCCCAGGTGGGGCTCGCGCTGACGTTCGGATGGACGACGGCCGTCCTGGCCGGACTACCGCTCGGCTACCTCACCGACCGGTGGGGGCCGCGCCGCACCGCGGTGGTGCTTTCCGTGGCGACCGCCACGACCCTGAGCGCCTTCCTCGTCGTGCGGACCTTCCCGCTCGTCCTGCTCGTCGTCTGCGGATACGCCTGCTGCCAGGCGGGCCTGGCCTCGGCCCGGCAGGCGCTGTTGGCCGCGCTGGTGGCCCCGGCCGAGCGGACCCGGGCGCGGGCACAGTTGCAGGCCACGCTCAACGCGGGCCTGGCAACCGGCGCCGGACTGGGCGCACTGGCCCTCGCCCTGGGCACCCGGCCGGCATACCTGACGGTCTTCGCCCTCGACGCGGCGAGCTTCCTGGCCGCCGCACTCGTACTGAGCCGCCTGCCCCGCACGCGGACCGCCGCCCGCACGCGGACCGCCGCCCGCACGCGGACCGCCGCCCGAACGCGGACCGCCGCCCGAACGCTGACCGCCGCCCGCACGCTGACCGCGCGGAAGGCGCTGGCCACCGCACCCCGTCCGACCGTGCTCCGCGACCGGCCGTACACACTGATCACGCTGCTCAACGCGGTCATGTGCCTGAACATGCCGCTGCTCAGCCTGGGCCTGCCGATGTGGACCGTGCAGCGGACCGACGCGCCCGCGGCGATGGCCGCGGTGTTGCTGGTGGTCAACATGCTGGGCGTGGTCGCCTTCCAGGTGCGCGTGGCCCGACGGGTGACCGACCTGCGCACCGCCACCCGGGCGACCAAGCACGCCGGCTGGCTGATGCTCGCCGCCTGCGCGGTGTACGCACTGTCCGGAGCAGGCATCGGGGCCGGGGCGGCGACGGTCGCCCTGATCGTCGCCGCAGTGATCCAGGTGTTCGGCGAGATGCTGCACGGGGCGGGCAGCTGGGAGATCGGTTTCGGCCTGGCGCAGCCCGACCGGCAGGGTCAGTACCAGGGCTTCTTCGGCATGGGCCCGCAGCTCGCCCGGATGCTCGGCCCGGTCCTCCTGACCACGCTCCTGGTGACCTGGGGCATCCCCGGCTGGCTGGTACTCGGCGGCCTGTTCCTGGCCGCCGGAGCCGCCTTCGGCCCAACCGTGCGCCACGCCGAGCCCGGCCGATCCGGACCGCTCGGCCCACGACACGACGCCGAAGCCGCACCCGGACCAACGGCCGGCTGATCCGCCCCCTGCTCATTGCCGTCGGCGGACGTCACCCCGGCGCCCACACCCTGCTGGCGCAACCCCCGCTCCCGACGGAGACGTCAGCAGAAAGCTCGTCGGCAAAAAGCTCGTGGGCAGGAAGCGATCCGTCGTGATCGACACCAGCGGCTTCCTGCTGCCCGTCCTGGTCACCGCAGCGAGCGTCCAGGACTCCTCGTCGACCACGCTGCTCGGCTCGGCATCGCCCGTCGCACGCCCGGCACTCGCGGCTTCTCCGTACTCCCGCGCAGGTGGGCGGTAGAGCGCACTCTCGGGCACGCACCAATGTCACACCGGCACGTCATAATGTTCGAATACGGCTTCTTCTTCGCGCCGTGGAGCAGGAAAATGCCGTAGAGATCAGCTGTGGGGCATTCGGCGCAGCACACATCGTGCCGTCGGCCGCAACCAGGGGGAGTAAACGGGGATGAGTGAGTTCACCGGAGTCGACCCACTTCGGCTACGTGAGTTGGCCAACGCGCTGCAAGGCCTGGCGGACGCGCTCGACGCGGACGGCACCACCATTCGTAACCTCTTCTCGAAGTGGGAGGGGACGCTCGGCCAGTCCGTCCTGACGCAGCAGACCACGCAGGTCGGCGACGACGCACACAACATGGCGCTGCGGGCCTCTCTTGCCTACAGCCTCTTGCTCCAGCCCCGGTTCACCTCGGCGAACAGCCCGCATTCGAACTGGGTCAACATCCAGTGGGACGTCTCGCAGATCGACACCGCGTTGGAGGGGCAGCGGGAGGCCATGAGCCTGCTGGAGGCGTTGGACGATCCCGACGATCCACAGTCGCGCGCCACCATCCAGATGCTGTCCCAGTCACTCGAAGACCACGCGGACGACCCGGCGTATCTCCAGGCGTTCATGAACTCCGGTGGCCTGGACGCCTCGGTGCGCGCGGCACGGTTCCTGCACGACCAGGACGGCACCCACGGCAGCACCGTGCTCTCCTCCGACTCGCAGGAGATCCTCGCCAGCTTCGGGCTTGCCGTGCAGTCCGCGACCAGCCTCGCCGAGCAGGGAGAGATTCAGCTTCCGGCCAACTACCTGGACAAGCTGACGAGCCCCCCGAACGGGGACATGTGGTCGGTCGGCATGCTCTTCCAGTACGGGCCGAACGGCGACAAGTGGGACCCGAAGGTGTTGTCCACGGTCGGCGGCGCGATGCTGGATTGGCGATCGGGGCAAGAGATGCGCCCCAACTACTCCGAACCCACCATCCTGGGCACCGGATACGTCCCGGGCGGTTACGTCGAGTCGGACAATCCCTGGTACGACAACCTGGGCCTGGACGTCTCATACCTCACTGTGGGCGCCGACGACGCCGCCGACCGCATCCAGGCCATCGCCGCCAACGACCCGTCGGTCATCCTCATGCAGAGCGTCAGCGAGAACCCGGACGCCTCCCGCCTGCTGCTGACCGGTCCTGACGGCGACGATCACGCCAAAGTGCTGGTCGACGAGAAGTGGCACACGCCTGGCCCCCAGTCGTTCAACGAGGCCCAGTGGCCGGCCGCCGTCATCACCGCCGCCACTTCGGACCGGACCGGTCACCCGACGGAATCGGTGGAGGCCGCGGCCAACGTCATCAACGCGGGAGCGGCCGAATACGGCGACGAAAAGAACAAG
Organism: Streptomyces sp. NBC_01775; assembly: GCF_035917675.1. Taxonomy (NCBI): domain Bacteria; kingdom Bacillati; phylum Actinomycetota; class Actinomycetes; order Kitasatosporales; family Streptomycetaceae; genus Streptomyces; species Streptomyces sp. NBC_01775. The sequence continues at coordinate 5,542,032 of NZ_CP109104.1, forward strand.
AGCGAATACGACAAGTCGCAGTATCCGGTCCCGGGACAGATCACTCACGCGTTGGCGCAGGTGTTCGCGACCTATGTGCCTGACTTCGCCCAGTCCCACGGCATGCCCGAGGGCCAGGCGGCAGCGCCGGCTACCGGAGCGGACAATGCCGGCATGCTGATCGTCGGACACGAGACAGCGCTGAATTTCATCAGCATGATCGCGCAGAACAGCGGCGACGCCGGACACCTGGTCAACTCCGTCAACGCGCAGATCTCCCTGACGGCCGCGACGGGAATGGAATCTCCCGAGGTGCAGACCTACCTGAACAACCTGGCCGAGCTGCAAGGCGTGGTGACCGCCGGCGCCCATCAGACCGGTCTCGACGCGGAGAAGCTGACAGACGAGGCGAACAAGACGACCGTGCTGTGGGTGGACTCCGTCGGTGGCGCCATCACCTCCATTCCGGGGCTGCCGCCCGGGGCCGAGTGGGTCCAGACATTGATCACCGCCGGCCTGCCCGCCGTGAAGGAGAGTTTCTCCACGGACAACGCCCAGAAGTACCAGGAGGGCGCCGGGTCGAAGTTCTACGACGACCAGTCCTCCATGCGACTGCCACTGGTACAGGGCCTGGTCCTCAGCGGACAGATCGAGCCTCCTGAGAACCACCCGGAATGGGCGAACGGGCAGATCACGCTCGACGACGCAGGCGACCGGACGGACTTCAACAGCTGGTGGCAGCAGCTCGCGGGTCAGCCGGACCTCCATCTGGACGACTTCGACGACGAGATGCGGGACGCCTTCGAACGGGGAAACAGCGCCAACTGACGAGGGGGAGAAATGGGCCAGTCACCAGCCGATCTGTGCAGACAGGACATGGGAACGATCGAGACCGCGGTGACCAATATCCGCACCGCCGTGCAAAAGGTGACCGAGCTGATGGGCTCGGACACCTGGGCGGGTCCCACTGCGGACAGCTGGGCCGAAGACTTCAACGGCCGTATGAGTTCGCTGAACTACCTCTTCGACTCCTACCCGGCAGAGGAGCAGCAGCTCATCGCCAAGGCCGGGGAGCTGGAGCCGAAGTAGGACGTTCGCGCACAGCCGTCCACGACATCGGCTGAGTCGCCGGGAGGTCCCGGCGGCTCAGCTTTTTCTCGTCGTAGCGGGTGGCGGGGAGGAGGTAGCCGTCCCGGCGGTCTTCGGGGGAAGTCGAGCCAGTCGGGGCCGTCGTCCTCGCGGACGGCAAAGCATCCGCATACGACGCGGTGGCCGTTCGGCAGAAGGACTGTTCCTCGCAGGTGGCCGAACTCCGCGAGGGACGCGACGGTGCGGGCGACCTCGCGCTGTTCGCCGGGCTCGCGGTCCCGGCGGCCGTAACAGCCATCGATTCCCGCGGCTTTCCACAGGGCTGTGAGAGCGAGTTGGAGCTGTTGATCGTCGGTGTCGCCGAGTTCTACGGCGAGTTCGTCGAACCCGCCGTGCCAGTTCTCGTCATCCGTGAACGACGCCGGATCGCGCATACGAGCCCCCCTCCTCGACGTCGCCGGGCCGGGCGCCGGGCCGCCCGTCAGCTCCGTCGGTGGCCTATGAGGCGCGGCTTCTGCTCCAGCCCGTCGAGGCCGTGCCAGGCGAGGTTGACCAGGTGGGCCGCCACCTCGGACTTCTTCGGCTTACGGACGTTCAGCCACCACTGGCCGGTGAGCGCGACCATGCCGACCAGCGCCTGGGCATAGAGAGGGGAGAGCTTCGCGTCGAAGCCGCGGGACTTGAACTCGCGGCCGAGGATGTCCTCGACCTGGGTGGCGATGTCCGAGATCAGCGAGGCGAAGGTGCCCGTGGACTGGGGGAGCGGGGAGTCCCGCACCAGGATGCGGAAGCCGTCGGTGTACTGCTCGATGTAGTCGAGCAGCGCGAACGCGGCCTGCTCCAGCAGTTCGCGGGGGTGGCCGCCGGTCAGCGCGCCGGTGACCATGTCCAGCAGGCGCCGCATCTCCCGGTCGACCACCACCGCGTACAGGCCCTCCTTGCCGCCGAAGTGCTCGTAGACCACCGGCTTGGAGACCCCGGCCTTGTGCGCGATCTCCTCCACCGAGGTGCCCTCGAAGCCGCGTTCGGCGAAGAGCGTGCGGCCGATGTCCAGCAGTTGCTCGCGGCGCTCCTTGCCGGTCATCCGGCGGCGGGCGGCTCGCTTTTTGGGGCTGCTGGACGGCGTCGCTCCGCCGAACGCGGCCGGAGTCTCGTCGGTGGGCACGGGGTGTGGGGCCTTCCCTGTTGTGTGGCTGTCTTGTTGGGGCCCGGGGGACGGCCCCCGGGTCGTCAACGTCGTCAAGACAGCATCATGCCGCTTCGGCTGTCCGCTCCTCGCGGCGGCCGGACTCCTCGCGGCCGGAATCCTCCCGGCGGCCGGATTCCGCACCGTCCCCGGCACCGGCGACCTCTTCCTCGCCCTTCTTGCCCTGGACCTCGCCCGCAGCCTCGTCCTCGCTCTTGCCCTTGCCCTTGGCGTCGTCGTTCCGGCGCGAGGCCAGCCGCTCCTCCTTGGGCCAGCGCACGTCGTATGCCCAGCCGGCCATCTCGAACCAGCGGATGATCCGCGCGCTGGAGTCGATCTGTCCGCGCTGCACCCCGTGCCGCGCGCAGGTCGGGTCCGCGTGGTGCAGGTTGTGCCAGGACTCGCCGCACGAGAGGACGGCCAGCCACCACACGTTGCCCGAGCGGTCCCGCGACTTGAACGGGCGCTTGCCGACCGCGTGGCAGATGGAGTTGATCGACCACGTCACGTGGTGCAGCAGCGCGACCCGGACCAGCGAGCCCCAGAAGAAGGCGGTCACCGCGCCCTGCCACGACCAGGTGGCCAGGCCGCCGATCAGCGGCGGGATCATCAGCGAGATGACCGTCCACAGCACGAACTGGCGCGAGATGGTGCGCAGCGCCGGGTCCTTGATCAGGTCCGGCGCGTACTTGTGCTGCGGCGTCTGCTCCTCGTCGAACATCCACGCCATGTGGGCCCACCACAGGCCCTTCATCAGGGCGGGGACCGTCTCGCCGTAGCGCCACGGGGAGTGCGGGTCACCCTCGGCGTCGGAGAACTTGTGGTGCTTGCGGTGGTCGGCCACCCAGCGCACCAGCGGGCCCTCGACGGCCACTGAACCCATGATCGCCAGCGCGATCCGCAACGGCCGCTTCGCCTTGAACGAGCCGTGCGTGAAGTACCGGTGGAAGCCGATCGTGATGCCGTGGCAGCCGATGTAATACATCACGACCAACAGCCCCAGATCCAGCCAGCTCACCCCCCAGCCCCAGGCCAGCGGCACCGCGGCCACCAGCGCGACGAACGGGAGAGTGATGAACAGCAGCAGCGCGATCTGCTCCACCGACCGCCGCTTCTCGCCACCCAGCGTCGCGGAGGGGAGAGGAGTGACGGAGTCGGGGGATTCCGCGCCCGCTGCCGTGCGAGCAGCAGTATCAGCCTTCGGCGAACTGTCGAGAACGTCGGGGCTAGTCGTCATAAAGGTCCCTCATTGGAACTCGGCTTGGCTACGGTTCCGTAACCTACGGCATCGTAAGTATGGCAGCCGTCCGGCATGGGACAAGAGGAGAACGGCCCGTGCCGGGGCCCTCGCGCAGGGCCACCAGCGGGCCCGGTGAGCCCCCGGGGCCCGCCTCACCAGGCACGCCGGTCCGCTTCCCGGGCGAGCCGGAATGCCTCACCGGCGCGCCGGAATGCCCACCCATCGGACTGAGTGCGGTACCGCGGAAGCGCCGACCTATCCTTGTCACGTCGGACAGCGCGGTCCGCCACCTGCCCAGAAGCAAAGCCGCAAGGGAGCCGCACCTGTGAGCAGCGCCGACAGCAACCAGCACCGGCCGGAAACCGCTGAGAAGATCTCCGCCGCGGGGAAGACCTCTCCCGAGGAGAGGACCTCCGAGGAGAAGACCTCCCCCGCCGAGGCGGCCGAGGCCGAGGCCGCCGACGCGTCCTCCGCGCTCCGCGCCGACATCCGCAGGCTCGGCGACCTGCTCGGCGAGACGCTGGTACGCCAGGAAGGCGCCGAGCTCCTCGACCTCGTCGAGCGCGTCCGCGCTCTGACCCGCAGCGACGGCGAAGCAGCAGCGGCCCTCCTGGGCAGAACCGACCTGGAGACCGCGACCAAGCTGGTGCGCGCCTTCTCCACCTACTTCCACCTGGCAAACGTCACCGAGCAGGTCCACCGGGGCCGCGAGCTGCGCGTCCGCCGCGCCAGCGACGGCGGCAACCTCTCCCGCACGGCCGACATGCTCAAGGACGCCGACCCCGCGCACCTGGCCGAAACCGCGCGCAACCTCTCGGTGCGCCCCGTCTTCACCGCGCACCCCACCGAGGCGGCCCGCCGCTCCGTGCTGACGAAGCTGCGCAAGATCGCGGAGCTGCTGGAAGAGGCCGAGTCCCAGCCCGGCGGCGCCGAGCGCCGCCGCACCGACCTGCGGCTGGCCGAGAACGTCGACCTCATCTGGCAGACCGACGAGCTGCGCGTCGCTCGCCCCGAGCCCGCCGACGAGGCCCGCAACGCCATCTACTACCTCGACGAGCTGCACCGCGGCGCCGTCGGCGACGTCCTCGAAGACCTCACCGCCGAGCTGGAGCGCGCCGGAGCGCCGCTGCCCGAGGACGCCAGGCCCCTCACCTTCGGCACCTGGATCGGCGGCGACCGCGACGGCAACCCCAACGTCACCCCCGAGGTCACCTGGGACGTCCTGCTCCTCCAGCACGAGCACGGCATCACCGACGCCCTCACCCACGTGGACGAGCTGCGCGGCGCCCTCTCCAACTCCATCCGCAACTGCGGCGCCACCCAGCCCCTGCTCGACTCACTCGAAAGAGACCTCGTCCGCCTCCCCGAGATCAGCCCCCGCTACAAGCGGCTGAACGCGGAAGAGCCCTACCGGCTCAAGGCGACCTGCATCCGGCAGAAGCTGCTCAACACCCGCACCCGCCTCGCCGAAGGCGTCCCCCACAACGACGGCTGGGACTACCTCGGCACCGGCGAGCTCCTCGACGACCTCGCCCTCATCCAGCAGTCCCTGCGCGAACACCGCGGCGGCCTCGTCGCCGACGGCCGCCTGGCCCGCGCGCTGCGCACCGTCGCCGCCTTCGGCCTCCAGCTGGCCACCATGGACGTACGCGAGCACGCCGAGGCCCACCACCACGCCCTCGGCCAGCTCTTCGACCGCCTCGGCGAGGAGTCCTGGCGCTACGCCGACATGCCCCGCGACTACCGCCAGCGCCTCCTCACCAAGGAGCTGCGCTCGCGCCGCCCGCTCTCCCCCCGGCCCGCGCCGCTGGACACCGCCGGCGCCAAGACCCTCGGCGTCTTCGCGACGATCCGCAAGGCCCTGGAGACCTTCGGGCCCGAGGTCATCGAGTCCTACATCATCTCCATGTGCCAGGGCGCCGACGACGTCTTCGCCGCCGCCGTCCTCGCCCGCGAGGCAGGACTCATCGACCTGCACGGCGGCTGGGCGAAGATCGGCATCGTCCCCCTCCTGGAGACCACCGACGAGCTGAAGATCGCCGACGAGCTCCTCGACGCGATGCTCTCCGACCCCTCGTACCGCAAGCTGGTCTCGCTCCGCGGCGACCTCCAGGAGGTCATGCTCGGATACAGCGACTCCTCCAAGTTCGGCGGCATCACCACCAGCCAGTGGGAGATCCACCGCGCCCAGCGCCGCCTGCGCGACGTCGCCCACCGGCACGGAGTGCGGCTGCGCCTCTTCCACGGCCGCGGCGGCACCGTCGGCCGAGGCGGCGGCCCCACCCACGACGCGATCCTCGCCCAGCCCTGGGGCACCCTGGAAGGCGAGATCAAGGTCACCGAGCAGGGCGAGGTCATCTCCGACAAGTACCTCGTCCCCTCCCTGGCCAGGGAAAACCTGGAGCTGACGGTCTCCGCCACCCTCCAGGCATCGGCGCTGCACACCGCACCCCGCCAGTCCGACGAGGCGCTCGCCCGCTGGGACGCGGCCATGGACACCGTCTCCGACGCAGCGCACCACGCCTACCGGCGGCTCGTCGAGGACCCGGACCTGCCCGCCTACTTCTTCGCCTCCACCCCCGTCGACCAGCTCGCCGAACTCCACCTCGGCTCCCGCCCCTCCCGCCGCCCCGACACCGGAGCTGGCCTGGACGGGCTGCGCGCCATCCCCTGGGTCTTCGGCTGGACCCAGTCCCGGCAGATCGTCCCCGGCTGGTTCGGCGTCGGCACCGGCCTCAAGGCCGCCCGCGAGGCCGGACTCGACAGCGTGCTCGAAGAGGCCCACACCCACTGGCACTTCTTCCGCAACTTCCTGTCCAACGTCGAGATGACACTGGCCAAGACCGACCTGCGGATCGCCCGCCACTACATCGACACCCTCGTCCCCGACGAGCTGAAGCACGTCTTCGCCACCATCGAGGCCGAACACGCCCTCACCGTCGAAGAAGTGCTGCGTATAACGGGCGAGAGCGAACTGCTGGAGGCCAACCCCGTCCTCAAGCAGACCCTCAAGATCCGCGACGCCTACCTCGACCCGATCTCCTACCTCCAGGTCTCCCTCCTCCACCGGCAGCGCCAGGCCGCCGCCGAGGGCCAGGAGCCCGACGAGGACCTCGGCCGCGCTCTGCTGCTGACGGTCAACGGAGTCGCCGCCGGCCTGCGCAACACCGGCTGATCCCGGCCGTCATCCGGATCCGGGCCCGAGCCCGGCTCCGGAGCTCGGGTCCGGAGTTCGGGGCCCGGACGTGGAGCCGGGAGCCCGGAGCCCGGAGCCCGGAGTCCGGAGCTCGGACGTGGAGCCCGGGGCGTGAAGCCTGACATGGGGCCTGGGCGCTGCTCAGAACGTGAGCAGCGCCCAGGCCCCACCCATGACCAGCGCCCCGCACAACCCCATCGCCACCGCCGTACGCCGCATCCGCAGCCCGCCCGCCACCACCAGCGACGCCAGCAGCAGCGCCCCGCCCAACGGCACCCAGGCATAAAGAATCCCGGCAGGACCCGTCCTGACGACATGGTCCGTGCCGGGCTTCACCGCGACTTCGAGCCGCTCACCAGTGTCCCCGGACACCGATCTCGCGACCGTCACCTTCTCCGGCTTCCCACCCGAACCGGCCGGTTTGAAAACCCCCGCGCACTCCTCGTCCCCGCACGCGGAGACCGTGACCGTCCCCCGCTCCTCAGCGGCCATCGCCGGCTCCGCCGTCCCCCACGACGTCCACACCCCCGCCACCAATAACACCCCGGCGATCAGCGCCATCAACCCCGACCGCGCCAGCAACAACACCCCGAAGGCGCTTTCCCCCAACCGACGGGTACGACTGCGCTTGGTGTCCTGGCTGCGAAATGCCTTGGCTGACATGGCCGTGATACTTGGCCACGAAACGATGCCGGTCAACCTACGTGCCCGGCATGCGCCCTTTAAGGGCAGGCGCGCCCTTTAGGAGTTGTACGCGCTTCAGGAGTTGTACGCGCTCTGCGCCCGCTCCAGTCCGTCCACGAGCAGAGACTCCGCCGCGTCCGCCGCACGGTCCACGAAGTAGTCCAGCTCCTTCCGCTCGGCCGTCGAGAAGTCCTTCAGCACGTAGTCCGCGACCTGCATACGCCCCGGCGGGCGGCCCACCCCGAAACGCACCCGGTGATAGTCGGAGCCCAGCGTCTTCGTGAGCGACTTCAGGCCGTTGTGGCCGTTGTCGCCGCCGCCGAACTTCAGCCGCAGCGTTCCGTAGTCGATGTCCAGCTCGTCATGCACCACGACCAGCCGCTCCACCGGAACCCCGTAGAAATCCAGCAGCGCCTTGACCGGACCACCGGACACATTCATGAACGACATCGGCTTCGCGAGCACCACCCGCGTGCTGTCCACACCCGGCGTCCCCACCCGCCCCTCCAGCACCTGCGCACGGCCCGCCTTGTGGGACTTGAAACCGGCCCCCATACGGGAAGCCAGAAGATCGGCCACCATGAAGCCGACATTGTGCCGGTTACCGGCATAACCCGGCCCCGGATTGCCGAGCCCGGCGATGAGCCAGGGGCCACTGGCGCTGGCCGACATGCTGAATCCTCCGGTCGTCACGAGTCTGCCCAGGGCCCCCACGGGGCACCCTGCCCACAAACGCCGGGCAGGCCGGAACCGGCCTGCCCGGCGTCTACGGGCACAAGAGATGCAGCGCGATTACTCCGCGGCCGGAGCCTCGGCGCCCTCGCCCTCGGCACCCTCCGCCGCCGGCTCCTCCGCCTGCGCGGACAGCACCTGGATGACGGTCTCGTCCTCCTCGATGGCCAGCGAGGTCCCACGCGGCAGCTGGATGTCCTTCGCCGCCACCGAGTCACCCGCCGACAGACCGTCGATGGAGACGGTCACCGACTCCGGAATGTGCGTGGCCTCTGCCTCGACCGGCAGCGAGTTGTACACGTGCTCCAGCAGGTGCTGCCCCGGCGCCAGCTCACCCTCGATGTGGATCGGGACCTCGACCTGGACCTTCTCGCCGCGCTTGACCGTCAGCAGGTCGATGTGGACCAGGAAGCCACGGATGGCCTCACGCTGGACGGCCTTCGGGATCACCAGCTCCTTCTTGCCCTCGACATCCAGGTGGATCAGGACGTTCGAGTTCTTCAGAGCCATCATCATGTCGTAGCTGGGCAGCGCCACGTGGACCGTCTCGGCGCCGTGCCCGTAGATGACCGCGGGAACCTTCTCCTCGCGGCGGAGACGGCGGGCCGCACCCTTGCCGAACTCCCTGCGGACCGTGGCGGAAACATTGACGTCAGCCATGCTGCGCTCCTCGTCATCAAAAGTGGAACAGAAAACTGCGATGCCACTCGGTCCCGACGGACCTGCTACGAAGAGCGCACGTCGATAACGGAGCACGACCGCCGACACACAGCGGACCGGCCTCCCTCGCCGAGCGACTCGCAGAGTCTACGCGGCAAAAGAGGCCGGCCAAAAATCGATCAACGAGAACGGACGTCACCACCGCCCCACAGGCGGCTAGGCCACCCCGCAGGCGCTACGCCTGCTCGTCGAAGAGGCTCGTCACCGAACCGTCCTCGAACACCTCACGCACCGCACGGGCGATCGTCGGCGCCATCGACAACACCGTGATCTTGTCCAGCTCCAGCTCACCCGGCGTCGGCAGCGTATTCGTGAACACGAATTCACTCACCTTGGAATTCTTCAGCCGATCAGCAGCCGGACCCGACAGCACCCCGTGCGTCGCCGTCACGATCACATCCGCCGCACCGTTCGCGAACAGCGCGTCCGCAGCCGCACAAATCGTGCCACCCGTGTCGATCATGTCGTCGACCAGCACACACACCCGGTCCTTGACCTCACCGACAACCTCGTGCACCGTCACCTGATTCGCCACGTCCGGATCCCGGCGCTTGTGCACGATCGCCAGCGGCGCACCCAGCCGATCCGCCCAACGGTCCGCCACCCGCACCCGGCCCGCATCCGGCGACACAATCGTCAGCTTGTCCCGGTCCACTTTCGCGCCCACATAATCCGCCAGCAACGGCAGCGCGAAAAGATGGTCAACAGGACCGTCGAAGAAACCCTGAATCTGATCGGTGTGCAGATCCACCGTAAGAATGCGGTCCGCACCCGCGGTCTTGAACATGTCCGCCATCAACCGCGCCGAAATCGGCTCACGGCCACGGTGCTTCTTGTCCTGCCGCGCGTACCCGTAGAACGGAACGATCACCGTGATGCTCCGCGCCGAGGCCCGCTTCAGCGCGTCGATCATGATGAGCTGCTCCATGACCCACTTGTTGATCGGAGCCGTGTGGCTCTGCATCAAGAAGCAGTCGGCACCACGAGCGGACTCCTGGAAGCGGACGTAGATCTCGCCATTGGCGAAGTCGAAAGCCTTGGTCGGGACCACGCCGATGCCGAGCTGCTTGGCGACCTCTTCGGCGAGTTCGGGGTGGGCGCGGCCGGAGAAGAGCATGAGCTTCTTCTCGCCGGTCGTCTTGATCCCGGTCACTGCTGTTGTCTCCCTGTGTGGTGCGCCGCACAGCGGCTCGTCGGCGGCTCGTCGGTTTTCGGCCGCATGGCCAAACCGGCTCGACCCAACCGTACGCCTCACGCCATACAGCCGGATACCCGGTCAGCCCGCCGCCGCCGAGCCCTCTCCGGTACCCTCCGGCCCCTCACCGGCGTCCTCGGCCGCCAACGCCGCCGCACTCCCCGGACGCTTCCGCGCCACCCAGCCCGCGATGTTGCGCTGCTGGCCCCGCGCCACCGCCAACGACCCCGCAGGCACATCCTTCGTGATCACCGAGCCCGCCGCCGTATAAGCACCGTCCCCCACCGTGACCGGCGCCACGAACATGTTGTCCGCACCCGTACGGCAATGAGACCCCACCGTCGTACGGTGCTTGCTCTCCCCGTCGTAATTCACAAAGACACTCGCCGCACCGATATTGCTGTGCTCACCGATCTCCGCATCCCCCACATACGACAGATGCGGCACCTTCGTCCCCTCACCCACCTGCGCGTTCTTCATCTCCACGAAGCTGCCGGCCTTCACCTTGCCGCCCAACCGCGTCCCCGGCCGCAAATAGGTGTACGGACCCACCGACGCGCCCTCACCGATCTCCGCCCCCTGCGCCACCGTGTTGCTCACCGCCGCACCCGCGCCGACACGCGTGTCCGTCAGCCGCGAATTCGGACCCACCTCGCACTCCCCGCCCAGATGCGTCGCACCCAGCAGCTGCGTCCCCGGATGCACCGTCGCATCCGGCTCGTACGTCACCGTCACATCCATCCACGTCGTCGCCGGATCGATCACCGTGACGCCCGCCAGCATCGCGTCCTCCACCAGCCGGCCATTCAGCATCCGCCGCGCCTGGGACAGCTGCACCCGGTTGTTGATCCCCGCGATCTCCCGGTGATCACCCGCCACCGCAGCCCCCACCCGGTGCCCGCCCTCCCGCAGGATCCCGAGCACATCCGTGAGGTACTCCTCACCCTGGCTGTTGTCCGTACGGACCTTCCCCAGCGCCTCACTCAGCAGACGGCCGTCGAACGCGAACACCCCCGAATTGATCTCGCGGATCGCCCGCTGCGCCTCGGTCGCGTCCTTGTGCTCCACGATCGCGGTGACCGCGCCGCCGTCCGGATCCCGCACGATGCGGCCGTACCCCGTCGCGTCGGGGACCTCGGCGGTCAGCACGGTGACGGCGTTGCCGTCGGCGCTGTGGGTGTCGGCCAGCCGCTGGAGCGTCGCGCCGGTCAGCAGCGGGGTGTCCCCACAGGTGACCAGCACCGTCCCCTTCACCGTCACTCCGGCCCCGGCCAGCTCCTCCAGCCCCATACGCACGGCGTGTCCCGTGCCGTTCTGCTCGTGCTGCACGGCGGTGGTGGCGTTCGCGCCCGTCTCGGTCAGGTGCGCGGTCACCTTCTCGCGCGCGTGTCCGACGACCACGACCAGATGCTCCGGATCCAGCACCCGCGCGGCGCTGACCACATGGCCGACCAGCGACCTTCCGCAGATCTCGTGCAGAACCTTGGGGGTAGCCGACTTCATGCGGGTGCCCTCACCCGCTGCGAGAACGACGACGGCTGCCGGGCGATTGGCGCTCACGGGTGTGCCCTTCGGCTTCGGGGGTGGGTGCTGCCCCGCAGAATACCGGTGAGTTCGGCCGCCGGAACGAGGACGGGTCCTGACCTTGGGTCAGGACCCGAACTTGGGACGATGCTCCCGGGGGAGGATTCGAACCCCCATCAACAGAACCAAAATCTGTGGACTTGCCCTTAGTCGACCCGGGATTACCTTATGTCCGATTCGCCTCACCGGCTGATCGGGCACCCCATACTATGCCGCACCACCAGCCTTCGATGCGACGGTACAAGCGAGCGCTGCTCGTGAGGCGGATGGAGAGGCACCCGTGGTGTTCCGGGCCCCTGTTCATCCGGCTGCTGACATTCGTCTTGAGCCAGGGCTTGCAGAAGCGCTCGCCGGGGATCCCGACCACGTCCGACCAGAAGCGCGTGGCTGCGGCCAGGTCAGATGTGGCGTGGATGCTCACCGCGCAGCGCCAGTGGGACCTGTCGATCTCCAGGAGTTCCAGCCAGCGTACGAAGAGCCGGATCATGTCCGGGTCGCTGTTGATGAGGGAAACGCATTCGCGGCGCGCGTACGGCTTGCTCTTGTTGCCCTCCGCCCAGTACAAGGCGGTGCCGATCAACAGCAACTCCCGGTCGCTGATGGAGCCGATTTCCGAGCGTGCTTCGTCGGTCAGTCTTTGGCGCTCACTGTCCTGCTCCAGCCGCTGACGCGCCCGTCCCACTGCCATACGTTCCATGCGCCCTGTGTCGCTCCAGCGTGGCTCGGGGCGGGGAAGATCTCTCACCCATGCCGAGATGGAACTCTTGGACACTCCCAGCTCGGCCTTGATCCGGTCGTACGTCCAGCCCTGGCGGCGCAGCTCGCGGGCGCGGGTGCGGAGGGCGTCTTTGGCGCGGGGACGGCGGGTCCAGGCCGGTGGGGGTTCGCCGGTGACGAGGCGGTTGAGGAGGTCGTTGTTGGAGACCTTGAGGCGGTCGCGGATCTGGCGGCGGCTGAGGCCCTCGCGGCGGAGGGCGAGGGCCTGGGTGCGGAGCCGTTCGTAGCTGTCGTCGGGGGTGTCCCGTGTGTCTTCTGGGTCTTCCGTGCCGTTCATGGCCGTCAGTCTTCGCGAGAGGCGGAGCTGTGTGCGGGGAAATGCTTTGCCATTCAACAGTTCGAGTGAAAGCCGTCTGTTCGTCTGTGAAAACATCCGGTCACCGACCGATGTCCGGAATGGGGAGTTCCGGGGATCGGCCGGAAATCGGGTTACAGGCGGTCGTAGGCTGGGCGGTATGACCGAGACGGGGGAAAATCGCGCGAGGGGCGCGCCATGGTGGTGGGGGCGCCCCAGAAGTGCGGTGTTGGACATCGCGCTCGCTGCGGCGTCCGCCGCGGAGTGTGCGGTGCAGGGGGAAGGGTTCGCCCGTGAGGTGGGGGTTCCCGCTGTTGTCGTGATCGCGCTGGCCGTGATCGCGGGTGGCACGCTGGTGCTGCGCCGGCGCTGGCCGATCGCCGTGGTGCTGGTGGCCATCGCCGTCATACCGGCCGAGATGGGCATGCTGCTCAGCGTCGTCGGCCTCTATACCCTCGCGGCCACCGAGGTACCGCGCCGGATCACGGCGTTGCTGGCCGGGATGGCCGCCGTCGGGACGCTCGTGATGACCATGGTCCGGCTCCAGCAGAACGTGGGCCAGGACCCGGACTTCAATCCTTCGGCCTGGTTCGTGCCGCTCGTGTCGGTCCTGATGTCGATCGGGCTGACGGCTCCGCCGGTGCTGCTCGGGCTGTATGTGGGGGCGCGCAGGCGGCTGGTGGAGTCGCTGCGGGAGCGTGCCGACGGTCTGGAGCGTGAGCTGTCGCTGCTCGCCGACCGGGCGGAGGAGCGCGCGGAGTGGGCGCGTAATGAGGAGCGCACGCGTATCGCGCGCGAGATGCACGACGTCGTCGCGCACCGGGTGAGCCTGATGGTGGTACACGCCGCCGCGCTCCAGGCGGTGGCGCTCAAGGATCCGGAGAAGGCCGCGAAGAACGCCGCTCTGGTGGGTGACATGGGTCGCCGGGCCCTCGATGAGCTGCGCACGATGCTGGGGGTGCTGCGGTCGGGGGAGCCGGACAAGCCGTCGTCCACGTCGACGGCGGGGGCAGGGACGGGGGCGGGTGGTGCGGCGGGCCAGGCTCTTCCCGCCGCCGGGGAGGGTTCCCGGGCTGCTGTCACTACGGCTGGCGCCACTGCTGAGGCTGATGGGTCGGGGTCCGCTTCCGCCGCTGCCTCCGTGTCCGTTCCTTCCGTATCTTCCGTTCCTTCTGTGCCCGCTCCTGCCGCGTCGTCCTCTTCCGCGTCGGCTCCTGCCGGGTCGTCCGCCGGGTCGTCCGGTGCTGCCGCCGAGGTGCCGGCGCGGCTTGCGGAGTTCGCTTCGGCCGCGGTCGAGCTCGCCGCCTCGGGCGGGCAGTCGCCGGACGGGGGCAGGGGGAGAACCTCCGGGGCGGGGAGGGCGGCGCCTTCGCTCGCGGAGCTGGACGCGCTCGTGGGACAGTCGCGGGCCGCGGGCATGGCGGTGGAGCTGAGTGTGGAGGGCAGTCCGGCGAGGGGCTGCCCGCCGCCGGTGGAGCAGACCGCCTACCGCGTGGTGCAGGAGGCGCTGACCAACGTCCACAAGCACGCGGCGGGTGCGAACACGCGGGTGCGGGTCGCACACCGTGAGGCGGAGGTGGCGCTTCAGGTGGAGAACGAGCCGGCTGCCGACGGTGCCGCCGACGCGGGGCTGCCCAGTGGTGGGAACGGGCTGGTGGGGATGCGGGAGCGGGTGACCGCGCTGGGTGGCGGCTTCGTGTCGGGGCCGACGGACGCCGGGGGCTTCCGGGTCTCGGCGATCATTCCGTACGCGCGTTCGTGAAGCGGTGAGGCGGTCCGTGAAGCGGTGAGGCGGTCCGTGAGAAGCGGTGAGGCGGTCCGTGAAGCCGCACGCGCGTCCGTGAGGCCGACTGTGGCTCAGCCCTGTGTGGCTCAGTCCCGGTGGCCGTTCGTGCGGCGGTCGGTGGCTCAGGCCGTGTAGCGGTCCGTGGCTCAGTTTCGGTAGCCGTCCGTTATTTCCGCTGTCCCTTCCGCGGATCCTGCCGGGCCGTCGGCCTGCGCGCCGTCGGCCGCTTCCGTGTCCTGGGCCGGAGTGCCGGAGTGGGGGCTCGTGTTGGCGCTGAGCCGGGCGGGGACGAGGCCCATCAGGAGTGCGGAGAGCGCGGCGTCGAAGCCGGGGCCCAGGTACCAGTCGCCGGTGGGGTCGAGGCTGTAGACGCGGCGCTGGGCGTCGATCACGAGCAGTGCCTCGCCCTCACCCTCGGTACCGAGGGGGCAGATCTGGGTGTCGAGCGCCCGGCCGAGGTCGGAGAGGGTGCGGGCCGCGTGCAGTCCGGGGAGCGGGTCGATCAGCACGGGGGCGGGTGCGAGGTGGCGGCCGGGCCCGGTGGGGACGATGTTGAGGGCGCCGAATTCGGCCCAGACCTCGACGGCGGCGGGGAAGACCGCGTGGCGGTGTCCGCCGGGGGAGGTGTGGCCGCGCAGGGTGTCGGCCCACCGTTCGGCCTGCCGGATGTCCCAACGCCCGGGCTCCCAGCCCGCGTTGCGCAAGGGGTCGTCGACGGCGACGGGGAAGCGGGTCGTCACTGGCTGTGCTCCTGTGCGGGGTCGACGGCGCGCACCCCGAAGTGGGACAGCAGCGCGCCGCACGAGCGGCATGGGGGTGCGTAGCTGCCGTGCAGGGGGTCGCCGTCCTCGCGGATACGGCGGGCGGTGAGTTTGGCGTGCTTGAGGGCGCGCTTGGCCTCGCTGAGGGTGAGTGGCTTGGGGGGTTTGGCCGGGCGGGGTGCCTTGGTGGCTTTGGCGGGGGCGGCCTTGCCGTTCTTGGCGGGCCTGCGTGCGGTGCGCTTGCCGGCGCGCGCGGTCTCGGTCGCGGTCAGGAAGCGGGACAGGAGGACGGCTTCGGGGCAGCGGCCGGTGTGGCGTGCGCGGCGCTCGGTGGTGAGGGTGTCGAGGAAGTCCTGTACGAGGGGGTGGTGGGTGGGCGGCCGGTCGCCTCTGCTGCCCGTACAGGTGAGGGTTTCGCCGCGGATGGACAGTGCGGCGGCGACGGCGGGGAGGATGCCGTCGCGGCGCTGGAGCAGGACGGGGGCGGTGGCGTTGATGGAGTCCGTCGCCGTGGTCCAGCCGACGCGCGGGTCGTTCTGGCCGTGCTGGTCGTGCTGCCCGGGTGTGTGCTGTGCGTGCTGCTCGTACTGTGCGGGTGTGTGCTGCGTGTGCTGGGGCTGCGCATGTCCCGGGTGCGCTGGTTGGGTGTGCGCCTGTTGTGCGGTGTGCATGATGGAGCTTCCTCCCCGTGCGTCCCCTCTGTGCCGGGGATCCGCGCCAAGTATGCAGTGTCATACATGAGTCGATCATTCCGCCGGTCATGTCATGGCCTTGTGACGGTTCGGGGGATGGGGCGCGATGGGGGTGGTCGGTTCCGGAGGAGGCGGCGAGCATCGGACAGCAGTGCGGGTGAAAGATTTTGAACGGCCGTTTCAACGAGGAGACATATCTGATGCGTGCTCACTCTCCGCGCCGGGCCCTGGCGGCGGCCTCTCCGCGCCGTGCTCTGGCGGCGGCGGTACTGGTGCCGGCGCTGCTGGTACCGCTCGCGGCGTGCGGCGACAAGGACAACGGCGGCGGTGGTTCGAGCAGCGAGGGCTCGGACGGTGGCAAGGGCGGCAAGAAGGGCGGGTCCGAGCAGGACACCGGGGGCGGCGCCGGGGATGACGGCGGTGGCTCAGGGGAGGACGGCAAGGGCGGCGACAGCGGCAAAGACGGCGAGGGGGATAAGGGGGACAAGGGCGGCGACAGCGGCCTCAAGCCCCTGACCAAGCCGCAGCTGAGCGAGGCGCTGCTCAAGACCGCCGATGTGCCCGGATACCGCGTACAGGCAAGCGATGACGCGCTCGGCGAGGACGACAAGGGCACTCCGAAGACAGGGCCGGAGTGCCGGCCGCTCATCGACGTGTTCAGCCTGGACTCGAAGCAGAAGCGTTCCGCCTGGGTGGCCGAGACTCTCCTCAAGGGCGGCAAGGGGGAGATGAACACGCAGAGCAGCATGCATCAGGTGCTGCTCGCCGCGTACGGCTCCGGGGGTGCGGAGACGTTCGTGAACGAGCTGAAGGGTGCGGTGGAGACGTGCCACGAGATCACGGACCCGGAGGAGGAGGGGGAGAAGGTGACGGTTGCCGCGCGTCCCTCCCCTGGGCTCGGTGACGACTCCGTCCAGTTTGTCATGGGAAGTTCGGACATGAGGAGTATTAAGGTCTTGATAACGGTTGTGCGTTCCGGCGCCAACACCACGACCTTCATGACCACTTCCTTGTCCGGGAAGCAGGAAGCGCAGCCGAAGGCGCTGCTGGACAAGCAGCTGGCGAAGCTGGCGGCGGCGGGCCAGGGGGCCGGCCAGGGCTGATCGACAGGGGCGGTGTCTGCCTCTCGTCGTACCGCATAGGCTGTTCGGTACCAGCCAGAAGCAGCAGGGGGCTAACGCCATGACGACAGGTCGGCTCGGGCTGGGGGCACCTCCCGGCCCCCAAGGCCGCGGGAACGCCGCGCCACCGAACCGGGCGTACGCCGGGCAGGTTGTGAACTTCCCGGATCCGGTCAGGGCGGCTCGCCACCCCCAGGGGGTGCGGGTCGGCCAGGACGGTTTCCCGGATTTCTCGGCCTACGCCCGCGCGGCGGCCGAGATCGCCGAGCCTCCGGAGGGCTTCGGCGCGGACGAACTGCGCCTGACGGACTACGTGTCGGCCAACGCGGCCTTGCACGCGGCGGGGCACGAGCTGTGGGCCGACCTGCCCGCCGTCGCCACCCCGCACGGCTGGACGTGGCACCACGTGGCGTACAGCCGCCGGATGGAGCTGGTGCCCGTCGAGGTCAAGGCGCTGCTGCGGCACCACGGCGGGCTGGCGACGGCCGCCGTCGACCATGCCAAGACCGGCACCCGCCCGCTCCAGGAGACCCGCCCCGCGCACTTCCAGGTGCCGCACGGGCCGGAGCCCGCGGTGGGTGAGCAGCAGGTCGCGGACGTCGAGGAGAAGCTGGGCTATCGCCTGCCCGGCGCCTACCGCACCTTCTTGAAGGCCGCGGGCGGCTGCGCGCCGAGCGGTGTGGC
The DNA here is from genome assembly GCF_035917675.1 of Streptomyces sp. NBC_01775. Lineage (NCBI taxonomy): Bacteria > Bacillati > Actinomycetota > Actinomycetes > Kitasatosporales > Streptomycetaceae > Streptomyces > Streptomyces sp. NBC_01775. The sequence continues at coordinate 5,559,753 of NZ_CP109104.1, forward strand.
GCTGGATGCCGAGCTGGGGCTGCTGGTGGACCAGCCGTTCTTCACGGTGCGCGACGAGGCGGCCGTGAACGACCTCGTCTACATGAACAAGTGCCTGCGCGACCACCTGACCAAGGACTATCTCGGCGTCGGCTTCGTCCAGGGCGGGCTGATCGCGGTGCGGGTGAAGGGCGAGGCGGCCGGGTCCGTGTGGTTCTGCGCCTACGACGACGCGCGGGACGAGGACGGGCTGCCGGTGCAGGAGCGGGTGGAGCGCCTGCTGCGGCCGTGCGGAGCCGATTTCGACGAGTTCTTGCTGCGGCTGGCCGGCAGCCCGCCGGAGCTGGAGACCGTGGCGAACCTGATGGTGGACGGCGGCTTCGCACGTGACGTCCCTGTGGAGAGGTGAGAGCGCGATGGTGACCTTCGCGCAGGCCCAGGAGCGCGCCGAGCGCTGGGTGAACGGCGACATGCCCGGATACCAGCACCGCGAGGTGCAAGTACGCGAGTTCGACCTCGGCTTTGTGGCCTGGTCGGAGGACCGCGAGGGCGGGCCCGCCTCCGACGGCGGCAACTCCCGGCTGGTCATCGCGCGCGACAGCGGTGAGACGACGCTGTGGCCCGCGCTGCCGGTGGGCGAGGTGATCCGGCGCTACGAGGAGGAGTACGGCGTGGCCTCGGAGCCCGCGCCCGCCCAGGCGCCGCAGCAGCGGCTCGATCTGGAGGCGACCTCGTTCCTGCTGACGCCGCCGGAGTGGCTCCAGCAGGCGGCCGACCAGAGGGGCATTCCCGACCACCGTACGGACACCCCCGCGCCCGCCGCGCCACCGGCTCCGTCCATGCCTTCGCCCTCTCCTGTCCCGGGTGCGGACGCGTCCTCGGGCGCCGGTACGCCGGGCGTCAGCCCCTGGGCGGGTGCGGATACGGGTAATTCCTCCAGCGGCGAGGCGCAGCGCCCGCCCGCGACGGTCTTCGCGCCGCCGATCAGCGGCAGTGACGAGGACGGAACCCCGCCGCCCCCGAGCGCCCGTTCGGAAGCGCGTACGACGCTGCTGCCGGAGGGCAGTGCCCTGCCGCAGACGGCGATCGCCCCCGCGGTGAAAGGCCCCGGAGCCGGCGGACCGGAGGGTGCACAGCCGCCGCTTCCCCAGCCGGGCCAGCCCCCGCAGCCTGCCCATGGGCAGCCCCCGCAGCCCCAGCAGGGCGGGCCGAACGACCCGCAAGCGCAGCAGCAGGGCCCGAACGGGCCGGGTGGGCAGGACAGCGGGGCCGGCGCCGGTCCCGGGTCCGGCCCCGGCGCACCAGGTGGCACGGGCGGCGGTGGTGGCGTCCACCATGCCGCGACGATGCTGGCCGATCCCTCGCAAGGCGGCCTCCAGATGCCTCAGCCGCCGGGCTCGCCCGCCTCGCCGGGCGCCGGTGACATCGCGGACGCCGCCACCAGCCGGGCCGAGCGCGGCTCGGCTCCGGCCCGCCCTGCCCGTCACTCGCGGGGTTCGGGCCCCTCCGTACCGCCGCCGCCCGGGGCGCCAGGCACCCCCGGCGCGCGCTCCGGCCCCAGCACTCCCGCGCCGGGCACTCCCTCGCAGGGCGGCGTGCCCTCGACACCGCCTCCGGCAGCCCCTGGTGCCCCCGGGGCGCCCGGCGCCCCCGGTGGCGGCTATGTGCCGACGCAGATGGTGTCGGCGGACGACCTCGCCGAGCAGATCAGCCAGAGCGGCCAGACCCCCAAGATCGACGTCCCGAGTGAGCCTGACGGCCCCGGTGCCTCCGGGGCTCAAGGGGCCCCAGGTGCGCCCGGCGCTCCCCCTGCCCCTGGTGGCACGGGCAGCGGTGGTGGCCCGGGTGCGCCCGGCGGGCCCGGTGCGGGCGGCCCTGGCGGCGGCGTGCACCAGGCGGCCACCATGCTGGCCAGCCCCGGCCCCGGAGGCCTCGGTGGTCCCGGCGGTGGCGGGCCGTCCACGCCCGCGCCCCCCGGCGCGCCCCCGCCCGCGCCGGGCGCACCCGGGCCGGGCATGCCCGGCGCGCCGGTGCCCGGTGCGCCGCAGGCCGGAGCCTCGTACGGCTTCCCGCAGCCTCAGCCCCAGCAGCCCGCCTACGGCTATCCGCAGGCGCAGGGTCAGCCGACGGTCGGCCCCGGCTACATGGCGGTGCTCCGCTACCGCGCTCCGGACGGGTCCGAGCAGCAGCTCATCCGCCGTTCGGCGCCCGGCACCCCGCATCCCGAGTGGCAGCTGCTGCACGAGCTGCGCGGCATGAACATCCCGCCGCAGCAGGTCGTGGAGCTGCACACGGAGCTGGAGTCCTGCGACCTGCCGGGCGGCTACTGCACGCGCATGGTCCGCGAGAACTGGCCCCAGGTGCGGATCAGCCACACCGCCTCGTACGGCACCGACCACGCCTCGCGGCAGCAGGGCATGCGGCATCTGATCGAGCACCAGGGCGAGCTGCATCAGGTCGCCGACGGGCCGGCGCGTCCGGCGCCGAACCGGGTGCCGCTGCCGCCGCCGCACCAGATTCAGCCGACGCCGCCCGTTCCGCCCGACGCCATCGGGCAGGAGCTCATGCAGGCGTTCGGGCCGCAGGGCGTCTTCCGCTTCGACCAGCGGGCGGTCTCGCGCCAGGGCGTGCCGGACATCGTGGCGCAGACCCTGGTGTGGGCGGGTGTCCCGATCGATGTCACCCCGTTCTTCTGGGGCCAGGCCCAGTCGGGCCGGCCGGTGCCGACCCTGGCGGAGCTGGCCCAGGAGCGGGGGGTTCAGCCGGCATCGGATGCCGGGTCGTATCTGGTGATGGGCACCGACTTCGGACGGCAGCTGTGTGTGCAGTACGGCACGGCGCACATCGTCGCGGTCCCGCTGGAGGCAGGGCCGGGCGGGCAGCCGGGCGCGCCGCAGTTCGTGAACACCGGGCTTCCCGAGTTCGTGCGCTGCATGGCGATGCTGGGGCGGATGTGGCGCCTGCGGTACGGGCTGACGCCGGAGCAGGCGGGCCGCTGGACCGTCGACTTCCAGTCACAGCTCGCCGCGCTGGACGCCGCCGCGCTGTCCTCGCCGGAGAACTGGTGGTCCGTGCTCCTTGAGCAGATGTGGGACGGCCTGTTCTAGCCCCGGCCGGGTTCTCGGGTGCTGCTCGATTCCCGTAAGGGCTGCCCGTTTCCCGTAACGGAGATGGAGCAGTCCGGCGCGCGCGGTCGAGGCATCCGGTGGACTCTCGGTGCATGGACGGCGAGAGCACCAGCACGCTCTACCGCGCGGGCCGCAGGGGCCGTGCGGGTCGTGGGAAGAAGAGGCGCAGGTGGGGGCGGGTTGCCGCCCTCACCCTCCTCGTCGTCGTGCTCCTTGTCGCCGCGGCGCTGGGGGCCACCTACCTGTGGGCGGGCAGCCGTTTGCAGGAGACGGGGGCGCTGGCCGGATACTCGGGCCGGCCGGCGGCGGGCAAGGGCACCAACTGGCTGATCGTCGGCTCCGACACGCGCTCCGGCCTCACCGGCAAGGAGCGCGAGGAGCTGCACGTGGGCGGCGGCGGCCGGCGCAACACCGACACGGTGATGGTGCTGCATCACGGGGAAGCGGGCCCGTATCTGGTGAGCATCCCGCGCGACTCCTACGTCGCCGTCCCGGGCCACGGGCGTGGCAAGGTCAACTCCGCCTACGCGCTGGGCGGTCCGAAGCTGCTCTCCCGCACCGTCGAACAGGCCGCCGGGCTGCGCCTGGACCGCTACGCGGAGGTCGACTTCCTCGGCTTCACCCATGTCGTCGACGCGCTGGACGGGGTGCGGGTCTGTCTGGGCAAGCCGCTGCGCGACAAGAAGGCGGGCGCGGATCTGCGCGCCGGATGCCAGGCCCTGAACGGCAAGCAGGCCCTGGCGTTCGTACGGGCGCGCTACAGCGACCCGGAAGGTGATCTCGGACGGGTGAAGCGGCAGCGCGAGCTGTTGAGCGCGCTGGTGCGGGAGGGCACGGGCGCGTCGGCCGTGCTCGACCCGTTCCGGCTCCATTCGTTCCTCGGCGCGGCCCTGGACGCGGTCACCGTCGACCACGGGAGCGGCGTCATGTCACTCACACGGATGGCCTGGGAGGTCAGGGGGCTGACGGGTGGCGAGGGGGGTACGACGACCGTTCCGGTGAAGAACGCGGGGCTCAGCGTGCCGGGAGCCGGTGACGTGGTGGCCTGGGACGCCCGGGAGGCGCGGGAGCTTTTTAATCAGTTGCGCCGGGATGTGCCGATTACGGCAACCACGGTGAAGTAGCGCATCCTGGGGTACTGGCTCGGGCGGAGTGTGGCGGTATGGCCCGTTCGCTCGGATTCCCTCGAATGTGTCGCTGATGTTAGGGGCTCGATATGAGTGCGTCGTCGCCGCACGGCTTCGTTGTCGTCCGAGGCCGCGGGTACCGGCCCGAACAGGTCGACGGGCGCGTGACCGACCTCGGTCAGGAGCGGGACGCCGCCTGGGAGCGCGCGGCGCAGCTCACGGTGCTCGCAAGGGAGATGGGCGAGGACGCGGAGCGGCTGCGCGGTGTGGTGGCCGCACTGCCCTCGCAGACCTACGAGATCCTCGGCGCCCGCGCCCAGGGCCTGCTGGCCACGGCGGAGGCCGAGGCGCAGGACATGCGCGCCGCCGGCGACGCCGAGGCCCAGGGGCTGGGGGCGCGCGCCGAGGCCGAGGCGCGTGATCTCAAGGACGGGGCGCGGGAGGCGGCGGCGCGGCTGCGCGCCGAGGCGGAGGCGGCGGCCGTACGGACCGTGGAGGCGGCGCAGCGGCACGCCGACGGGCTGCGCGGCGAGGCCAGGGCGCAGGCCGAGAGGACCAGCAGGGAGGCGGCCGAGGCGCTCACGGAGATGTCCCGCAGGTGCGCCTCGCTGCTCGCCGAGCAGGAGAAGGAGCAGGCGGCCGAGGCGGAGGCCGCCGAGCGCGAACTGGCGCAGCAGGAGGCCGCGATGGACGCGCGTGCGGCCGGGATGGAGGAGCGCGGCGCGCGGATCATGGCCGAGGCGAAGCGGGCGCACGCGCAGGTCGAGGAGGAGGCGCGGCACCGCAAGGAGGACGCCCGCGCACAGGGCGAGGAACTGCTCGCGCAGGCCAGGGTCCGCGAGGAGGGCATCCAGCGGGAGACCGAGCGGGTGCTGCGTGAGCACGCGGAGCGGGCCGACGAGTTGAAGCAGCACATGGCGCATGTGCGCTCCTCGCTGGCGGCCCTGACGGGCCGTACCGCCGAGGAAGCCGTGCCGTCGGCGGTCCAGCCGGCGGCGCACGCGCAGGAGTGACCCTTACACCGCCCGCGCGATGAGGGGCTGTCCCCCTAGGGGTGGGCCCCGACTTCTTCCAGGTCCAGGGTCGTTCCGGCGCAGGACGGCTCCTTGGAGGCGCGCTTCGTACTGTGCTGTTCAGTAACCGGCGGTGGGGTTAGCACTACCTCGCAGAGTCGGACCAGCACCATCGCGGCGGCGTCCGCGATCCGCGAAGCTTTTGCGTACAGGGCGCGGAACGGGCGCTTTGTGCGCAGGGAGTGGATCGCGCGTATTTGCGTACTGGGGGGGGGGAGCTCCCGCGTACGTCACGCGACGCGATGCGGCACGCACGCACCTTCACTGAGCCATGCAGAGGAGAAGCACCGTGACAACGGCTGTAGCGAATCCCAGGACCGGGGGCAATGGGGCACTTACGGCTGTTGCCGCATCGGCCCGCCAAGTCGTCAAGGCATACGGTTCGGGCGAGACTCGCGTCGTCGCACTGGACCGGGTGGACGTCGACATCGCCCGGGGCGCCTTCACCGCGATCATGGGCCCGTCCGGGTCCGGCAAGTCGACTCTGATGCACTGCCTCGCCGGTCTGGACGCCGTGAGCGAGGGCCGCATCTGGATAGGCGAGCAGGAGGTCACCGGCCTCAAGGACAAGAAGCTCACGCAGCTGCGCCGGGACCGGATCGGCTTCATCTTCCAGGCGTTCAACCTGCTGCCCACGCTGAACGCGATCGAGAACATCACGCTGCCGATGGACATCGCGGGCCGCAAGCCCGAACCCGAGTGGGTCGACCGCGTGATCCGGACGGTCGGCCTGGCCGACCGGCTCAAGCACCGGCCCAACCAGCTCTCCGGCGGCCAGCAGCAGCGCGTGGCCGTGGCCCGCGCCCTCGCCGCCCGGCCGGAGATCATCTTCGGTGACGAGCCGACGGGGAACCTCGACTCCCGTGCGGGCGCCGAGGTCCTCGGCTTCCTGCGCCGCTCCGTGGACGAGCTGGGCCAGACCATCGTGTTGGTCACCCACGACCCCGTCGCGGCCTCCTACGCCGACCGCGTGCTCTACCTCGCGGACGGCCGGCTGGTGGACGAGATGCACCGGCCCAGCGCCGAGCAGGTCCTCGACCGGATGCGGCGCTTCGTGGGAGAAACCTCCCAGGCGCCCGGTGATGACCTCGCCGCCTTCGGGAGCGCGTCGTGACCATCGTCAAGACCTCCCTGCGCAGCTTCTTCGCCCACAAGGGCCGGATGGCGCTCAGCGCCGTCGCCGTCATGCTGTCGGTCGCCTTCGTCTGCGGAACCCTCGTGTTCACCGACACCATGAGCGCCACCTTCGACAAGCTGTTCGCCGCCACCTCCGCCGATGTGACGGTCTCGCCCAAGGACGCCAAGGACTCGGACACCCCGCAGACCGGCAGGCCCGAAACGCTGCCGGCCTCCGCGCTGGAGACCGCCCGCAAGACCGAAGGGGTGCGCAAGGCGGAGGGCCTCGTCGTCAGCAGCAGCGTCACCGTGGTCGACCGCGACAACAAGAACGTCGGCGCCACCACCGGCGCCCCGACCATCGCGGGCAACTGGACCTCCAACGAGCACAAGTCGATGGACATCACCTCCGGGCACCAGCCCCGCGGCCCCACGGAGATGATGGTCGACGCCGACACCGCCGACAAACACCACCTCAAGCTGGGCGACGAACTGCGCACCGTCACCGCCTTGGGCGACATCCGCGCGAAGATCTCCGGCATCGCCACCTTCCAGGTCACCAACCCCGGTGCGGCCATCATCTACTTCGACACGGCCACCGCCCAGCGTGAACTGCTGGGCGCGCGGGGCGTGTTCACCAGCCTGGCGCTGACCGCCGACTCCGGTGTGACCGACGCCCTGCTGAAGAAGAACGTGGCCGCCTCGTTCTCGGACTCGGCACTCAAGGGCACCGCTCTCAAGTACCAGACGCAGAAAGAGGCGGCCGACTCCAGCCGCGAGGAGATGAGTTCGTTCCTCGGGGTCATGAAGTACGCGATGCTCGGCTTCGCCGGGATCGCCTTCCTCGTCGGTGTCTTCCTGATCGTCAACACCTTCTCGATGCTGGTCGCCCAGCGCACCCGGGAGATCGGGCTGATGCGGGCCATCGGCTCCAGCCGCAAGCAGGTCAACAGATCGGTGCTGATAGAGGCCTTGCTCCTGGGCGTTGTCGGCTCCGTCCTCGGTGTCGCCGCCGGGGTCGGGCTGGCCGTGGGGCTGATGAAGCTCATGGGCACCATGGGCATGAACCTCGACACCTCCGAGCTGACCGTCGCCTGGAGCACGCCGGTGCTCGGCCTGGCCCTCGGCATCGTCGTCACCGTGATCGCCGCCTGGGCACCCGCCCGGCGCGCGGGGCGGGTCTCGCCAATGGCGGCGCTGCGCGAGTCCGGGATGCCCGCCGACACCAAGGCCGGGGTGGTGCGCGCCGTTATCGGCCTCGTCCTCACCGCGGCCGGTGCCGGCTGCCTGTACGCGGCCTCGCAGGTGGAGCAGGCCAGTGACGGCTCGACGCTGCTGGGCGGCGGCGTCCTGCTGAGCCTGCTGGGCTTCGTGGCCATCGGCCCGGCGCTGGCCGGGATCCTGGTGCGGGCCCTGTCCCTGGTGATAGCCCGGCCCTTCGGCAGGATCGGCCGGCTCTCGGAGCGCAACGCGCTGCGCAACCCGCGCCGCACCGGCGCCACGGGTGCCGCGCTCATGATCGGACTGGCGCTCGTCGCCTCGCTGTCGGTCGTCGGCTCCTCGATGGTGGCCTCGGTCACCGACCAGCTGGACAAATCGGTGGGCGCGGACTTCATCGTCCAGTCCGACACCGGCCAGCCGCTCACCCCGCAGGTGAGCAAGAAGGTGGAGGCCGCACACCGGCTGGAGACCGTCACCTCCTACAAGCAGGTGAAGGCCAAGCTCACCGCACCCGGCGGCAAGCGCACCGAGACCAGGCTGTCGGCGACCGAGCCCTCCTACGTGAAGGACCTGCACCGCGAGACCTCCTCCGGCGAGCTGAAGAACGCCTACGCCCGGGACGCCGTCTCGGTGGGCGACGGCTACGCCAAGGACTACGGCGTCAAGGTCGGCGACACCCTCACCGCAGCCTTCGAGCACGGCCGCACGGCCAAGCTGAAGGTGGCGGCGATCACCAAGGACGACACGGCTGTGGACAACGGCGCGATGTACCTCAGCATCGCCACCGTCCAGCGCTATCTGCCGGCCGACCGGATGCCGCTCGACGGGATCATGTTCGGCACCGCCAAGGACGGTCAGGAGAAGCAGGCGTACGCGGCGCTGAAGAAGACGCTGGAGCCCTATCCCCAGTTCAAGGTCCGCGACCAGGCCGACTTCAAGCAGACGCTCAAGGACCAGGTGAGCCAGATGCTCAACATGGTCTACGGGCTGCTCGGGCTGGCGATCATCGTGGCGGTCCTGGGCGTGGTGAACACCCTGGCCCTGTCGGTGGTCGAGCGCACCAGGGAGATCGGCCTCATGCGGGCCATCGGCCTCTCCCGGCGCCAGATGCGGCGGATGATCCGCCTGGAGTCGGTGGTCATCGCCGTCTTCGGCGCCCTGCTCGGCCTCGGTCTGGGCATGGGCTGGGGCGCCACGGCGCAGCGGCTGCTGGCCATGGAAGGGCTGAACGTCCTGAAGATCCCCTGGCCCACGATCATCGCCGTCTTCGCCGGCGCCGCGGTGGTCGGGCTGATAGCCGCGCTGGTCCCGGCGTTCCGTGCGGGCCGGATGAACGTCCTGAAGGCGATAGCGACGGACTGAGCCACCGCCGGGCCCCGGTCCGAGGCGCCCCGTCCGAAGGGCGCCGGTGCTGACCGGGGGTCCGGGGCGGGCCCGCACCACGGGGGCGGGCCCGCTCGCGGGGCGGTCCACCGTACGGCGGGTGGGCGGCCCCGCGCAGGGCCGGAACGGAGGCGGGGCGGCACAGGGGGCCGCCCCGCCTCCACCTCCGAGCCCCCTCTCGCCCCTCCGGGCCAGCTCCCTTTTGGGCTGGCGTCCCTCCGGGCCAGCTCCTCTCCGCCCCGGCCCTCTCCGACCCGACGCCCCCCGAGCTCGCCCCTCGCCACGGGCCCCCGCCCCGGGCCCCCGCCCCGGACCCCCGCCGGGAGGCGTATTCGTCGGGCGGTACTGGTGTCGGTGGTGCGGCGTACGCTGGAAAGGTTCCCCCGGCCCATGAGCGTGCCGGGTTCTTCGTCGTGCCCATACCTGGACGGAAAGCCCCCCATGAGCCTGCACGGTCTGCTTGATGCCGTCACCAAGGACCCCGCGCTGGAGGAGGCCGTCAAGGCCGCCGCCGACGGTCACCGCCACCACGTCGACCTCGTGGGTCCGGCCGCGGCCCGCCCCTTCGCCGTCGCGGCGCTGGCCCGTTCCGCGCAGCGGCCCGTGCTCGCGGTGACCGCCACGGGGCGGGAGGCCGAGGATCTGGCGGCGGCGCTGCGCTCCCTGCTTCCCGAAGAGGGCATCGTCGAGTACCCCTCGTGGGAGACGCTGCCGCACGAGCGGCTCAGCCCGCGCTCGGACACCGTCGGGCGCCGGCTGGCCGTGCTGCGCAGGCTGGCGCACCCCGACCCCTCCGACCCGGCCACCGGACCGGTCTCCGTCGTGGTCGCGCCCATCCGCTCCGTGCTCCAGCCGCAGGTCAAGGGACTGGGCGAGCTGGTGCCCGTGGCGCTGCGGCAGGGCCAGAGCGTCGATCTGGAAGAGACCGTGGACGCGCTGGCCGGTGCCGCGTACGCCCGTGTGGAGCTGGTGGAGAAGCGCGGCGACTTCGCCGTGCGCGGCGGCATCCTCGATGTCTTCCCGCCCACCGAGGAGCACCCCTTGCGGGTGGAGTTCTGGGGCGACGAGGTGGAGGAGATCCGCTATTTCCGGGTCGCCGACCAGCGTTCCCTGGAGATCGCCGAGCACGGGCTGTGGGCGCCGCCGTGCCGTGAGCTGCTGCTGACCCAGGACGTGCGCGAGCGGGCCGCAGCGCTCGTCGAGGAGCACCCCGAGCTGCACGAGCTGCTGGGCAAGATCGCCGAGGGCATCGCGGTGGACGGTATGGAGTCCCTCGCTCCGGTCCTGGTGGACGAGATGGAGCTGCTGCTGGACGTGCTGCCGACCGGGAGCATGTCGGTGGTGTGCGACCCGGAGCGGGTGCGTACGCGCGCCGCCGACCTGGTGGCCACCAGCCAGGAGTTCCTCCAGGCGTCCTGGGCGGCGACGGCCGGCGGGGGCGAGGCACCCATCGACGTGGGCGCCGCCTCGCTGCGCGGACTGGCCGAGGTGCGTGAGCACGCGCAGGAGCTGGGGATGATGTGGTGGACGGTCAGCCAGTTCGCCGCCGATGTGGAGCTGGAGCTCGAGGAGGACACCCTCCAGCTGGGCATGCAGGCCCCCGAGACCTACCGGGGCGACACCGCGCGGGCCCTGGCCGACACCAAGGGCTGGCTGTCCGAGGGCTGGCGCTGCGTGTACGTCACAGAGGGGCACGGCCCCGCGGCGCGCACGGTGGAGGTCCTGGGCGGCGAGGGTGTGGCCGCGCGGCTGGACGGGCAGGGCCTGGCGAGCATCGAGCCGGGCCTCGTCCATGTGGCCTGCGGCTCGATCGACCACGGCTTCGTCGACCCCGGGCTCAAGCTGGCCGTGCTGACCGAGACCGATCTGTCCGGTCAGAAGGCGGCGGGCAAGGAGGCGGCCCGCATGCCCGCGCGGCGCCGCAAGCAGGTCGACCCGCTCACCCTCCAGGCGGGCGACTACATCGTGCACGAGCAGCACGGCGTGGGCCGCTACATCGAGATGGTGCAGCGCACCGTCCAGGGCGCCACCCGCGAGTACCTCCTCGTCGAGTACGCCCCCGCCAAGCGCGGCCAGCCCGGCGACCGGCTGTTCGTGCCGACCGACCAGCTGGAGCAGATCACCAAGTACGTCGGCGGCGAGCAGCCCACCTTGCACCGGCTGGGCGGCGCCGACTGGACGAAGACCAAGGCGCGCGCGAAGAAGGCCGTCAAGGAGATCGCCGCCGACCTGATCAAGCTCTACAGCGCCCGGATGGCAGCGCCCGGCCATGCCTTCGGCGCGGACACCCCCTGGCAGCGGGAGCTGGAGGACGCGTTCCCGTACGTGGAGACCCCCGATCAGCTCACCACGATCGGCGAGGTCAAGGAGGACATGGAGAAGTCGGTCCCGATGGACAGGCTGATCTGCGGCGACGTCGGCTACGGCAAAACTGAGATTGCCGTGAGAGCTGCCTTCAAGGCGGTGCAGGACGGCAAGCAGGTCGCGGTCCTGGTGCCGACGACACTGCTGGTCCAGCAGCACTACGGCACCTTCACCGAGCGCTACGGCCAGTTCCCCGTCAATGTGCGGGCGCTCTCCCGCTTCCAGAGCGAGGCCGACTCCCGCGCGACGCTGGACGGGCTGCGCGAGGGCACCATCGACATCGTCATCGGCACCCACCGGCTCTTCTCCTCGGAGACGAAGTTCAAGGAGCTGGGCCTGGTCATCGTCGACGAGGAACAGCGCTTCGGCGTCGAGCACAAGGAGCAGCTGAAGAAGCTGCGCGCCAACGTGGACGTGCTGACGATGTCCGCGACGCCCATCCCGCGCACCCTGGAGATGGCGGTCACCGGCATCCGCGAGATGTCGACGATCACCACCCCGCCCGAGGAGCGGCACCCCGTGCTGACCTTCGTCGGGCCGTACGAGGAGCGGCAGATCGGTGCCGCCATCCGGCGCGAACTGCTGCGCGAGGGGCAGGTCTTCTACATCCACAACCGCGTCGAGTCCATCGACCGTGCGGCGGCCAGGCTGCGGCAGATCGTGCCGGAGGCCCGTATCGCCACCGCGCACGGGCAGATGTCGGAGCAGGCCCTGGAGCAGGTGGTGGTGGACTTCTGGGAGAAGAAGTCCGACGTGCTGGTCGCCACGACGATCGTGGAGTCGGGCATCGACATCGCCAACGCCAACACACTCATCGTCGAGCGCGGCGACAACTTCGGCCTCAGCCAGCTGCACCAGCTGCGCGGCCGGGTGGGCCGCAGCCGCGAGCGGGGCTACGCGTACTTCCTCTACCCGCCGGAGAAGCCGCTGACGGAGACCGCGCACGAGCGCCTGGCGACCATCGCGCAGCACACCGAGATGGGCGCGGGCATGTACGTCGCCATGAAGGACTTGGAGATCCGCGGCGCGGGCAACCTGCTCGGCGGCGAGCAGTCCGGGCACATCGCGGGCGTCGGCTTCGACCTGTACGTCCGCATGGTCGGGGAGGCCGTCGCCGACTACCGCGCCGCGCTGGAGTCCGGCGAGGAGGTCGAGGAGGCCCCGCTGGAGGTCAAGATCGAGCTGCCCGTCGACGCGCACGTCCCGCACGACTACGCGCCCGGCGAGCGGCTGCGGCTCCAGGCGTACCGCGCGATCGCCTCGGCGAACTCGGAGGAGGACATCACCGCCGTCCGCGAGGAGCTGACCGACCGCTACGGCCCGCTGCCCGAGCCGGTCGAGAACCTCCTGCTGGTGGCGGGCCTGCGCATGCTGGCCCGTACGACGGGCGTCACCGACATCACCCTCCAGGGCAACAACATCCGCTTCAGCCCCCTGGAGCTGCGCGAGTCCCAGGAGTTGCGCCTCAAGCGGCTCTACCCGGGGGCCCTGGTCAAGGCGTCCACCCACCAGATCCTCATTCCCCGCCCCAAGCCCAAGACGCTGGGGGCGAAGCCGCTGTCCGGCCGCGAACTGCTGGCCTGGGTGGGCGAGTTCCTGACGACGATCCCGGCCTGACGACGATCCCCGGCCTGACGAGGGGCCTGGCTTGACGAGGGTCCTGGCCTGACGACGGTTCCGGTCCGAGGTGCGGTGGCGGCCTCAGAGGCCGGGACCGGACGGGGCCGGCCGGGGCCGGACGGGGCCGTGTCGTCCACCGCACCTGCGTACGATCGCGCGGTGACCCATACCGCCGTGGCCTCCGGCTTCCGCCCGTCTCGTGCCCGCATATCCGCCGGTGTCGGCGCCGTCGGCGCCCTCTGCGCCGTGGTGCTGCTGGCCGGCTGCGACGGCCTCCAGCAGCAGGGGGAGGACAAGAAGGACCCGGCCCCCGCTCAGGGGGCGGGCAAGGCCGTGAGCCCGTTCGAGAACCCGGAGGGGACCAAGCCGGGGCTCGCCCCGGTGACCGGCGAGGGGGAGAAGGCGAAGGCGCGGACCCTCATCGACGGGCTGCGCACCAAGGGGCGCGGGCCCAGAACGGGTTACGCACGCGAGAAGTTCGGCTACGCGTGGATGGACACGGCCGACGGGGTGCCGCTGGCCCGCAACGGCTGCGACACCCGCAACGACCTCCTCGCCAGGGACGGCACCGCGCTGCGTCACCGCTCGGGCTCCGACTGCGTCATCGAGTCCATGACGCTGGAGGACCCCTACACCGGCAAGCGCATCGAGTGGACCAAGCGCCGGGCGATCGAGGTGCAGGTCGACCACATCATGCCCCTGTCGTACGACTGGCAGATGGGCGCGGCCCGGTGGAACGAGTCCAAGCGCAAGCAGATCGCCAACGACCCGCTCAACCTCCTCCCCGTCGACGGCCCCCCCAACTCCGGCAAGCGCGACTCGGGGCCCGCCTCCTGGCTGCCGCCGGACAAGAAGATCCGCTGCGCCTACTCCGTCCGCTTCGCGCAGGTGGCGAAGAAGTACGACCTGGCGGTCACGGCCCCGGACAAGCGGACGATGCTCGCGCAGTGCGGCGGCTGAGCCCGGTCCCGCACCTCCGTACCGGGCCCGTACGCGCCTCCCTGCGGGCCCGGGCCCGTACGCGCCTCCCCCTGCGGGCCCGTACGCACCTCCGTGCGGGCAGTACGCACACCTCCGTACGGGCAGTACGCACCTCCGCGCGGGCCGGCACAGGTCCGCACATTTGACCGGCGGCAGGCGTCGTGCGACTCAACTGCCCCCGAATCGTTGGTCGATTTGGCGTCGAAGCAGTGGTCATGGGCCCCTTCGACTCCTTACCATCGATCACCGCACAGGTCTTGCAACGATGCACGACCCTCGCCGCCGCCGGGAGGCCCCATGGAAAGCCGTCGCCGCAGGTCCGCGCTCACCCTCTCCGCCATCGCCGCGCTCGTCGTGGCGGCCCCGCTGCTCACCGCGTGCGGCAACGACGCGCATCCCGGTGCCGCGGCGATCGTGAAGGGCGACCGGATCAGCACGGCGCAGCTCCAGTCGCGGGTGGGTGCCGTGCGCGACGCGCAGCGCGGGGCCCCCCAGGGCGAGCAGATGATCAAGCAGAGCGGTCAGCTGACCCGCGCCACGCTGGACGGCATGATCCGCGACCGCATCGTCCAGCAGGCCGCGAAGGACTCCGGCGTGCACCTCACCCGCCGCGACGTCGAGCGCGCCCGCTCCCAGATCGAGCGCCAGGCAGGCGGTCGCAAGCAGCTGGAGGCCACGCTGCTGCGCCAGCAGGCCATCGCGCCCGACGAGATCGACAGCCGGATCCGCATGCAGCTGCGCGTCGAGAAGCTCGCGGCGGCCAAGGGCATCGACCCCGCCTCGCCGCAGGGCAACCAGCAGCTCAACGCCGTACTGGCCAAGACCTCCAAGGCCATGAAGATCAATGTGAACCCGCGCTACGGCGCCTGGAACGCGGGCAAGTCCACGCTTGCCGGTGCCAAGACGCCCTGGCTGCGTGACCTCTCCGGCGCCGCGGCGGACCGCAAGCAGCAGATGTGAGGCAGCGGCGCTCCTGGCGCCACCCGGCAGCACAGCAGGGGTGCCCCGCGACAGCAGGGGTGCCCCGCGACAGCAGAGGTGCCCCGCGACAGCAGAGGTGAGGCCGCGGCGGCCGAGGTGAGGCCGCACGTTACGTTCGTAGGGTGAACGAGATCCCCGAGACCGGCCGCATCGTCCTGCTCACCACCACGCACCGAGTGGCGCCCGGGCTGCTGTCCTGGCCCGCCTGGGAGGCGCTGCGCACCGCCGACCGCGTCCTGTGCGCCGACCCGGCACACCCCCAGCTCCCCTACGTGCGGGACGCCGGAATCGAGGCGGAGGCCGGGGTCGTGCTGGACGCGCACGCGCTGGTGGACGAGTGCGCCGAGGGACCCCGCACGATCGTGGTGGTCGCGAGCGCCGAGGGCGAGCCCGCGCTCACCGACGGCCTCGCCCGGCTCGCGGGCTCCGGCCGCCGTTCCATGCCCGAGCTGGAGCTGCTGCCCGGCTCCTACGACCTGCCCGGCGCCCGCCTCCTGGACGTCGTCCAGGTCATGGACCGCATCCGCCGCGAGTGCCCCTGGAGCGCCCCGCGCACCCACGAGGACCTGCTCAAGTACGGCGTCGAGGAGGTCTACGAGCTGATCGACGCGATCGAGCGCGGCGACCGGGCCGAACTGCGCGAGGAGTTGGGGGACGTACTGCTCCAGGTCGTCTTCCACGCGCGGATCGCGCAGGACGACGAGAGCGAGCCGTTCGGCATCGACGATGTGGCCGGGACGCTGGTGGACAAACTGGTGCACCGGCATCCGCACGTCTTCGGGGACGACGTCGCCGAGACGGCCGAGGACGTCAAGGCGCACTGGATGCGGCGCAAGGCGGCCGAGAAGCACGAGCGCACCTCGGTGACCGAAGGGGTGCCCCTGGGCCAGCCCGCGCTGTCGCTCGCCGCGAAGCTCGCCGGAAGGGCACGCGCCGCGGGCCTCACCGTCCCGGTGAACGCCCCCGAAGGCGCGGGTGACGCGGGTGGCAGGGGTGGCACGGGTGGCACGGGTGGCGACGGCGGGACGCACGGCACGGGCGGGGTGGGGTACGCGCTGCTCGCCCTCGCTGTCGAGGCCGAGCGGGAGGGCATCGACCCCGAGGCCGCGCTGCGCGCCGCGGCCCGCGCCTACCGCGAGACCATCCAGGAGCGGGAGCGCGAGGCCCCCCGCGGCAGCTGAGCCCGAGTCGTAGACAGCCGACCGCGGCCTCGCGCCGGGGCTGTGCATATCCGGGCACAGCGGGGATAGTCGGGGACACGTTTCGGGGTTCCGGACGGCGGCACCCCGAAGCGGCGGCCCGCCGCTGCTGATACCGGCGGCGGGCCGTCAGCGGTCTGGGGCGCGACAGGCTCCCCCCCCGGTGCCCCAGACCACCCCGCTTCCCTCCTCGCCAGAGGCACGGCGGGAGGGGCCTGCCGGAGCGCTGTCGGCTGATGCCGGGAAGACACGCTCCGTCCGCGGGATCCGGGTCGTGCGCGCCCGGTGACGTCACGGGCCTGGCTCACCAGGGACCGGAGCGAACCGTTCACCAGAGTAGAAGGAGAAGCGGCCCGCATCCATAGGGCCTCTGGGGCCGCCCCCTGGTACGTCCGCCACCGCGCGAGGGCCGACGCGGGCACCGGCGTGAGGATGGACGCGGGGGCCGACGTGGGAGCGACGCGAGGACTGACGCTGGGGTTGGCGCGGGGGTTGACGCGGGGGTTGACGCGGACGTACCCGCTGGTAACACTGCCGGGATGGTGACCATCCGGGGCGGGCGGAAGAAGCAGCCCTCAAGCGGGCAGAGCCAGCCCCCAAGCGGGCGGAAGCGGCACCCCGGCGGGGAAGCGCGGCACCGCGGCGGGCGGGATCAGCGCCCCGACGGGCGGGATCAGCGCCCCGGCGCGAGCACGCGGCACCCCTACAGCGCCCTCGCGGCCTTCGGCGCCCTCGCGGCGGCCGACCTGTACGCGACGGCGAAAGCGCCGCGGGGCCCGGCCCGTGCGGCGAAGCCCCTCCTCATGCCCGCGCTGGCCACCTACGCGCACCGCACCGCACGCCGCTCCGCGCCCGGCGCCCGGCCGCCCAAGGCCCTCCTCGCTGGCCTGGCCTGCGCCACGGCGGGCGACACGGCCCTCCTGTGGGACCGCGACGAGCGCGCCTTCCTCGCGGGCATGGCCGCCTTCCTCGGCACCCAGCTCAGCTACACGGCGGGCATGACGGTCCGCCTCGGCGCCCTGCGGGGACTGCGCGTCAGGCCGAAGCGGGCCGCCGCCGTCCTCGCCGGCTGGGCGGCCGTCAACGCGGTGCTCGCCCCCGGGCTGGAGCGCCGTCTGCGGCTGCCCGTCGCGGGATACAGCCTCGCTCTCGCCGCGATGGGCGCGGCGGCGCTCGGTGTCGGCGGGAAGGTGGCCGTCGGCGGTGCCGCCTTCGTGGCCTCGGACGCGCTGATCGGGCTCCAGGCGGCCGGGCGGGAGTTTCCCGGGCAGGAAGTGCTGATCATGGCGGGCTACCTGCTGGGCCAGTACCTCATCGCGGACGGCTGGCTGGAGCGCATACCGTCGTAGGGTGCACGACGCGACCCGCCCCACTTCGCCCCCGTCCCCGCCACCCGGTATGCCGCCGCTGTTCGACTGGGAGTTCGCGGCCGACCCGTATCCCGCCTACGCCTGGCTGCGCGAGCACGCGCCGGTGCGGAAGACGGAGCTGCCCAGCGGGGTGGAGGCGTGGCTGGTCACGCGGTACGCGGATGCCCGGCAGGCGCTGGCCGACCCGCGGCTGAGCAAGAACCCGCACCACCACAGCGAACAGGGCGCCCACGGCAAGGGCAAGGTCGGCATTCCGGGCGAGCGCGGCGCCAATTTGATGACGCACCTGCTCAACATCGACCCGCCCGACCACACCCGTCTGCGCCGCCTGGTCTCCAAGGCGTTCACCCCGCGCCGGGTGGCGGCCTTCGAGCCGCGCGTACGGGAGTTGGCCGACAGCCTCATCGACGGCTTCGCGGCGCGCGGTGAGGCCGACCTCATCCACGAGTTCGCCTTCCCGCTGCCGATCTACGCCATTTGCGACATGCTCGGCGTACCGCGCGAGGACCAGGAGGACTTCCGGGCCTGGGCGGGAATGATGATCCACCAGCCCGGCAGTCCGCGCGGCGGCGTCGGGCGCGCGGTCAAGCGGATGCGCCGCTATCTCGCCGAGCTGATCCACCGTAAGCGGGCCGAGCTGGCGGCCGGAGGCGAGGCCGACGACCTCATCTCCGGCCTCATCCGCGCCTCCGACCACGGCGAGCACCTCACCGAGCACCTCACCGAGAACGAAGTCGCGGCGATGGCCTTCATCCTGCTGTTCGCCGGCTTCGAGACCACCGTCAACCTCATCGGGAACGGCACGTACGCGCTGCTGCGCCACCCCGCCCAGCGCGTGGTCCTCCAGCGCGCGGTCGCCGAGGGGGACACGGCGCTGCTGGAGGCCGCCGTCGAGGAACTGCTGCGCTACGACGGCCCGGTGGAGCTGGCGACCTGGCGCTTCGCGACCCGCCCGCTGACGATCGGCGGCCAGGCGGTCGCGGAGGGTGACCCGGTGCTGGTCGTGCTCGCCGCGGCCGACCGCGACCCGGAGAAGTTCGAGGCGCCCGACACCCTCGACCTCACCCGCCGTGACAATCAGCACTTGGGATACGGGCACGGCATCCACTACTGTCTCGGCGCGCCGCTCGCCCGGCTGGAGGGGCGTACGGCACTGACCGTGTTGCTGGGCCGCCTCCCCGACCTGCGGCTGGCGGCCGATCCCGCCGAACTGCGGTGGCGCGGCGGCCTCATCATGCGCGGACTGCGCACGCTGCCTGTGGAGTTCACGCCGGGAAAAGGGTGACACGTCGTCACATGTGTGACCGGGACGTGATGTCCGTGACATTGGCTTGTGATGATCGCGATTCGCGGCTACGTTCGGTCGCCAACTTCGCTTTTCCCTATTCGCTTGTCCCTACGAGAGGTCCACCATGCGCTCCGGGAACGGTCGGCATCGCCGCCCCCGCCAGGCCCCCGCTCTTTTCGTCGCCGCGGGGGTGACCGGCGCGGGTATCGCCATTCCGCTGCTGGGCGCCACCGGCGCACACGCCGCCGACGCCACGGTCTGGGACAAGGTCGCCCAGTGCGAGAGCGTCGGCGTATGGAACGCGAAGGGAGCGGGCGGACACTACGGCGGGCTCCAGCTGACCCAGGAGATGTGGAAGAAGTACGGCGGCACCGCGTACGCCGAGCGGCCCGACCTGGCCAGCCGCAGCCAGCAGATAGCCGTCGGCGAGGAGATCCTCGCGGCGCAGGGTGTCGAGGCGTTCTCCGACTGCGGGGAGAGCGCGGGGCTCGGTGACGCGAAGGGCGATCCCGACGTCGACCCCGGGGACGAGCCCGGCTCCGGCCGCAGCGGCGGCTACCCCGCGCCGGCGCCCTCGCCGTCGGACGACCAGTCCGACGACGACTCCTCCGACAAGGGCGACGACGACTCTGCCGGCAAGGGCTCCTCCGACCGCGAGGACTCCCCCTCGAAGAAGCCGGGCGACGCCCCCTCGGACAAGCTGCCGTCCGACCCCTCCGAGGGCCCCGTGAAGCCGGAGAACCCCGACGAGGCCCCGAAGCCGTCCGACTCCGCGAAGCCGTCCGAGCCGGGCAAGGGCAAGCACCGTGGCGAGCCGGGCGACCGGGCCCCGCACGGCGAGCGCCCCTCCGACGGCGAGCGCCCGTCCCGAGGCGGCGACCGCGAACGCGGCACCACCGCCAAGCACCGCGTCCAGCCCGGCGACTCCCTCTCCCAGATCGCCGCCGACGAGGACGTCCGCGGCGGCTGGCCGGAGCTGTACGAACGCAACAAGGACGAGGTGGGCACCAACCCGGACCTCATCCACCCCGGCCAAGACCTCCGCCTCTGACGTACTCCTCGCTTCGCGGGGCGAAGTGGGCTCGCGTCGGCTCCACGTCGGCGCGGCGGCCTTCCGGGCCAACAGGCCGAAGCAGCCGACGACTTCGCGCCGCTACCACGCGAGGCGGGCCGGCGGGCACCCTCTCCGTGATGACTTCTTGATCGTTCTGTCGGCCGATGTTCGCGCAACCGGTGGGTAACAGGGTGGGGGATGCGGGTGATCAAGGTTCCAGGGCAGCAACGGAGCCTGCGAAGAACCACCCGCGCCCAGATCGATGACCTTCAGGGGAGTGTTCCAATGAGCAAGTTCACGGGGAAAGCGCTCGCGGTAGCCGGGGCGGGGATAGCACTGGCGGCGGTACTGTCGCCGGTGGCCCACGCGGAAGGCCACGCGCCGGTCGCCAAGGCGGGCCTCACCGAGTTGCAGGCGTTCGAGCCGGCTCCCGTCTACAAGGGGGCCAGCTCCTCCTCCGAGAGGGCGGGCACCGTCCAGCGGGGCGAGACCGTCAAGGTCTTCTGCTACCTCCACACCTCGGGCGGCAACTGGTACTCCATCCAGGACGTCGGCGGCGCGCTGTGGACGCACTCGAGCCACTACTCGTCCTCGGGTGCCATCAAGAAGTGCTGACCACCTGATCAGTGACCTCTGGCGGCCCCGTCGCTTCCCTCACGGGCAGCGGCGGGGCCGCTCGGCGCTCCGCACACCCCGCCGAGGGCGCCCGCCGGAGCGGCGGGAAGAGGGGCGTCCGGGGGTGCCGGAGAGCCGGTGCGGAGGAGGGGCGGCACAGGGGCGGGATCATCGCGCGGGAGCGCTCATCGTGCGCCGGGGCATGGGTGCGGGGGGCGGACGGTTAGGCTCGGGTCCGAGAAAGCCGTCCCATACGAAGGAGAACCTCGTGCCGTCCATCGACGTCGTCGTAGCCCGCGAGATCCTCGACTCGCGAGGCAACCCCACGGTCGAGGTCGAGGTCGGCCTCGACGACGGCAGCACCGGCCGTGCTGCCGTACCGTCCGGCGCCTCCACCGGCGCCTTCGAAGCCCTCGAACTGCGCGACGGCGACGCCGCGCGCTACGGCGGCAAGGGCGTGGAGAAGGCCGTCCTCGCCGTCATCGAGCAGGTCGGCCCGGAGCTGGTCGGCTACGACGCCACCGAGCAGCGTCTGATCGACCAGGCGATGTTCGACCTGGACGCGACCGCCGACAAGTCCTCGCTCGGCGCCAACGCCATTCTCGGCGTCTCCCTGGCCGTCGCGCACGCCGCCTCCGAGGCGTCCGACCTGCCGCTCTTCCGCTACCTCGGCGGTCCGAACGCGCACCAGCTGCCGGTGCCGATGATGAACATCCTGAACGGCGGCTCGCACGCCGACTCGAATGTGGACATCCAGGAGTTCATGATCGCGCCGATCGGCGCCGAGTCGTTCTCCGAGGCCCTGCGCTGGGGCGCGGAGGTCTACCACGCGCTCAAGGGCGTCCTCAAGGAGCGCGGCCTGGCCACCGGCCTGGGCGACGAGGGCGGCTTCGCTCCGAACCTCGGCTCCAACCGTGAGGCCCTCGACCTGATCATCGAGGCCATCCAGAAGGCCGGCTACACGGCCGGCCAGGACATCGCGCTGGCCCTGGACGTGGCCGCGTCCGAGTTCTACGAGGACGGCGTCTACGCGTTCGAGGGCCAGAAGCGCTCGGCCGCCGAGATGACCGAGTACTACGAGCAGCTCGTCGCTGACTACCCGCTGGTCTCCATCGAGGACCCGCTGTTCGAGGACGACTGGGCGGGCTGGAAGACCATCACCGACAAGCTGGGCGACAAGGTGCAGCTCGTCGGCGACGACCTGTTCGTCACCAACCCGGAGCGGCTGGCCCGCGGCATCGAGGAGGGCGCGGCCAACGCGCTGCTCGTCAAGGTCAACCAGATCGGCTCGCTGACCGAGACCCTCGACGCCGTCGAGCTGGCCCAGCGCAACGGCTTCAAGTGCATGATGTCCCACCGCTCCGGTGAGACCGAGGACGTGACGATCGCGGACCTGGCCGTAGCGGTCAACTGCGGCCAGATCAAGTCGGGCGCCCCGGCCCGCTCGGAGCGCGTGGCGAAGTACAACCAGCTGCTGCGTATCGAGGAGATCCTGGACGACGCGGCGGTCTACGCCGGCCGCTCGGCCTTCCCGCGCTACAAGCGCTGACCACCCCGTCCGGTGGTGCCGTACTCCCCGACGTCCCCGACGTTCCGGGCGGGTCCGGCACCGCCGTACGGCACGGCGCACCCAGCGCCCACAGCGCACCAGGCGCACACCGCATCCGGCGCACACCGCACCAAGCGCAACCGCAGGCCGGCAGGCTCACCCGGGCAGGGAGAACAATGGGAGCGGACCGGGACCGTTTCTCCACGTCGACACGGCTCAAAGCGCTGAGCGCCCAGGCCGCCGAGCGCGTGTACCGCGCGCAGGGCTGGGGGTACCGCCCGGCCGAAGGCTGGGGGCGCGTTCGCGCCCCGCGCAAGGGCCGGCTCACGGGCAGGGCCGCGCTGCTCGCGCTCGTGCTGTGCTCCCTCGTGGTGGCGCTGGCGTATCCCACGCGGCAGTACGTCACCCAGCGCTCGGAGATCGCCGACCAGCGCCGTCAGGCCGAGCGGGCGCGCGCCGAGGTGCACAAGCTGCGCGAGCTGCGGGCGCGCTGGCAGGATCCCGCGTACGTCGAGCAGCAGGCGCGCGAGCACCTGCACTTCGTACGGCCGGACGAGACGGGGTACACGATGCGGGACGGCACCGCGGACGCGCGCAGGCCCGTCGACCAGGGGCCCGCCAACCGTGCCTGGTACGAGAACATGTGGGACGGCGTCGACACCGCCGACCAGGCATCAGCCTCCACCCGCTGACGCCCCCACCCGCTGACGCCCCGAACCGCCTGCCGCCCTCCACCCGCCGATGCCCGGGGCCCGACCGGACTCCGGCCCGACCGGACTCCCGCGCCCGCCGCGGGTCTTCCTACGAACCAGAAGCGACGAGCACCCGTACTCATGGACACTCCACCGCCACAGACCGAGCCGACTCCGCCGACGGAGGCGGACATCCGCGCCTTCCAGCAGCAGCTGGGACGCCCCCCGCGCGGCCTGCGCGCCATCGCGCACCGTTGCCCGTGCGGGCTGCCCGACGTGGTGGAGACCGCGCCCCGGCTGGAGGACGGCACACCGTTCCCCACCACGTACTACCTGACCTGCCCGCGCGCCGCCTCCGCGATCGGCACGCTGGAGGCGGGCGGCGTGATGAAGGAGATGACGGCCCGCCTCCAGGAGGACGAGGAGCTGGCCGCCGCCTACCGCAGGGCGCACGAGGACTACCTCGCGCGCCGCGACGCCATCGAGGAGCTGGTCGGCTTCCCCAGCGCGGGCGGCATGCCCGACCGCGTCAAGTGTCTGCATGTGCTGGTCGCGCACTCGCTGGTCGCCGGTCCCGGCGTCAACCCGCTGGGCGACGAGGCGTTGGCGCTGCTGCCCGAGTGGTGGCGCAAGGGCCCGTGCGTGGACGTGAACGCGAACGAGGACACGAAGGGCGTGGAGGCATGACGGCACAGCGCGTCGCGGCGGTCGACTGCGGCACCAACTCGATCCGCCTGCTGGTGGCGGATGTGGACCCGGAGACGGGGGACCTCCACGAGCTGGACCGCCGGATGAAGATCGTCCGCCTGGGCCAGGACGTGGACCGCACGGGACGGCTGGCGCCGGAGGCGCTGGAGCGGACGTTCGCCGCGTGCCGCGAGTACGCCTCGGTGGTACGGGAGTTCGGCGTACCGCCCGAGCGCGTCCGCTTCGTGGCGACGTCGGCCTCGCGGGACGCGGACAACCGCGAGGAGTTCGTACGCGGCGTCGTGGACATCCTCGGTGTCGAACCCGAGGTGATCACGGGCGACCAGGAGGCGGAGTTCTCCTTCACGGGCGCCACCAAGGAGCTGAGCCCCGGCGACTTCGCTCCGCCGTATCTGGTGGTCGACCTCGGCGGCGGCTCGACCGAGTTCGTTCTGGGCGCGGAGGAGGTGGAGGCTGCCCGCAGCGTCGACATCGGTTGCGTACGGCTCACCGAGCGCCACTTCGTCGAGGACGGCGCGATCATCGCCACCCCGGACCGCGCCAGGACGGAGGCGCTGCGCGCCGATGTGGATGCCGCCCTCGACGAGGTCGAACGCGCGGTCCCCCTCGCTCGCGCCCGCACCCTGGTCGGCCTGGCAGGAACGGTCACGACGCTGGGCGCCCTCGCGCTGGAGCTGGAGACCTATGACCCGGCCCGCACCCACCACACCCGTGTCTCCCTCACCCAGGTCCGCGACCTCACCACCCGCCTCGTGTCCGCCACCCACGACGAGCGCGCGGCGCTCCCCGCCATGCACGAGGGCCGCGTCGACGTCATCAGCGCCGGCGCGCTGGTCCTCCTCGCCGTCATGGAACGCACCGGCGCCCAGGAGGTGGTCGTGAGCGAACACGACATCCTCGACGGCATCGCTTTCAGTTGCGCCTCAGCGGGGCGTTGAGCCTGACCAGGAAGAGCGAGGGTGCCCCCGGCGGTTCGTCGTCGGGGGCGCTGTCGTACGTGGCCAGTGTTGGCCAGTGCACAGCGGGCACGACCCGTAGGACGGGGCAGGTCATGGCAGCGGCAGGCGCCACGCCATTCACCGCGGGCCGTCACCCGCGCGGCCCTACCATCGGAAGCGAAGCCACCACGCCGGAAACCCGCTGAGGTGTACACGTGAGCAACTGGGCTGATCTGACGACTGGCAGCGCATCAAGGCCCTTCGGGGCTCCGATCTCACACAGCAGGGCCTGGCCGAAGCGGCGGGCGTCTCGTACGCGCTCATTCAGAAGGCCGAGGAGGACCGCGGCCAGTTGTGCGTGGGCTCCCTGCTCAAGCTCGCAGCGGCGCTCCGTACCGATGTGAGCGTGATCCTGGGCCGGCAGGCGCCGCGTCGCGGCATGAGCAGGGACACCCGGATTGCTGTCCGACGGCTTTCCGACGCGGTACACGACAGTGCGCTTGGCGGGTGGGAAGGCGTTGAGGACCCGAGTTCGCCCGGCGAACTGTCGAGGGCTCATGACGGCGCGTGAGTGTTCTGCCTATGGCGGGTCACGGTGCCAACTCCTGAAGCACAGTGCTGGGTTCGGTGAACTGTCTTTCGGTAAGGTGGCATGTCCTTCCGTGGTGCCGGGATTTGCTCATGCGATCGGGGGAACGTGTGGTGTCGTTGGTCGGGGAGAGAGCCGCGACGCGTGCCGGAACCGGGGACTCCGGTGCGCTGCTGGGTGAGTTCCGGCGCACGGCGGTGCTCGTGCCCAGGATGGGCGAGGACCAGCTGCTGACGCGGAGCTTCGGCGGGGGTGCGCTGGATCCTCGCGTTCACGGACGAGGCGGCGCTGGCGCGGTTCGCCCGCCAGAGCGGGGGCGCACCGGACGAGCCGTGGAGTTCCTGACCGGGATGGAGATGGGGCACGGTGGTCTGGCGGGCGACTTCGAGGACTTCAGCGAGAAGTGGGAGTGGGGCGTACGTGCCCTGGTGCAGAACGCCAACGGGCTGGCCGAGCGGCTCGGGCTGTCGGCGGGCATGGCGCACGAGGAGGACCAGTACGCCGCGGGGACGGTGAAGGTGGCCCTGAACTCCGTCTCGTACACCGGCAACCCGCACGCCACCGAAGAAGAGGTCGCCGAGCAGGGTTACGGCGACATCATGATGCCGGACGCGCCGGACTGGAGCGGGGAGTCCTGGGACAAGGCGGGCGACCAGATGTCCCAGGACTGGAAGGACACCGGCCGGGAGCTGACCACCGAGGGCCGCGGCGGTATGTACATGGACATGGCCCAGGACGCCACCGGTTTCAGCGACGAGCAGGTCGAGGCCGCGCAGGACCGGGCCTTCGGCCCGTCACCGGAGGAGCGGGCGGCAGCGGCGCAGCAAAGCGGAGACAACGGGGGGCAGGGCTGATGGGCATCGGCGATTTCATACCGGACCCCCTTGAGGACGCGGCCGAAAAGGTCACCGAAGGCGCAGGCAACGTCGTCGAAGGCACGGGCAACTTCACCGCCGACCGTTTGGACGACGTCGGCTGGGAGAGCGGCGGCACATGGGTACGGGGCAACTCCCGCTCACTCGCCAACCAGCTTGGCGCCGAGACCGACGAGTTCCAGCTGGACGAGACCGACGAGCCCACGAAGCTGGTCTACGGCAGCCCCAGCAAGATCCGCTCGACGGCGAAGCACCTTACCGACTTCAAGAAGGCGTTCAACAACGTCGCCAACGGGCTGAAGCGTCTGGACAAGGGGAATCTGAAGGGGAAGGCAGCCGACGCCTTCTGGGAGAAGGTCGGCCTGGAGCCGGCCAAGTGGGTCAAGGCCGCCGGCGCCTGCGAAAAGGCTGCCGATGCGCTGGAGAACTTCGCGGGGACCGTCGAATGGGCCCAGGGCCAGGCCCGCGAGGCGGTCACGAAGTACAAGGACGACAAGAAGAAGGAGGCCGAGGAGCAGCTGTCCGAGGCCCGCTCCCAGCGCGACACAGCCGCCGGCATCGCCCAGACCGCAGTCAAGGCCGCGCGTGACGCGGCCCCGCCCAAGCCTGACTACTGGGACCAGGCCGGCGACGGACTGAAGGGACTCCAACTCGACGCCACCCACGTCACCGGAGGTGTCATCAAGGGCGTCGCTGGGCTCAACAACTTCGTCCGGGGCATCAACCCCCTCGACCCGTACAACATCACCCACCCCGCCGAGTACGTCACCAACCTCAACTCCACCGTCACCGGAATCGTCCGCGTCGCCAACGACCCCGTCGGCACCGGCAAACAAATGTGGGACACCTTTCAGAAGGATCCCTCAGAAGGCGTCGGCCGCCTCCTCCCGGAACTGATCGGCACCA
Organism: Streptomyces sp. NBC_01775; assembly: GCF_035917675.1. Lineage (NCBI taxonomy): Bacteria > Bacillati > Actinomycetota > Actinomycetes > Kitasatosporales > Streptomycetaceae > Streptomyces > Streptomyces sp. NBC_01775. Next base: position 5,586,509 of record NZ_CP109104.1, read on the forward strand.
AGGGCATCGGCCTGGCGACGAAGGCGGGCCGGGCGGGGAAGCTGGCGAAGGAGACGGCGGAAGCGCGCAGGCTGCTCGACGAGAAGGGGCCGGGCCAGGCCGCCAGGCAGGGCGACGAGATCCCCTACGGCCGGACCGACCCGGTCGACCTCGCCACGGGCAGGATGTACCTTCCGCAGACCGATCTGTCCCTGCCCGGCTCCCTGCCGCTGACGTTCACCCGCCGCGTCGAGTCCGGCTACCGGCTCGGCCGCTGGTTCGGCCCCTCGTGGTCGTCGACGGTGGACCAGCGGCTGGGGGTCGACCCGGAGGGCGTCGTCTTCATCGCCGAGGACGGCCGCCTGCTGTCGTACCCGCACCCGGCCCCCGGCGTGCCCACCCTCCCGTCGGCGGGCTCGGCCCGCATGCCGCTGGAGCGCACCCCGGACGGCGGCTACACGCTGACGGACCCGGTGTCGGGGCGGGTGCGGCACTTCGCTCCCCCGCAGGGCGGCGCTTCCGAGGACGGGATTGCCCGGCTCGAACAGATTACGGACCGCAGCGGCCACAGCATCACGTTCGAGTACGACGAGCAGTCGGGCGCGCCCACGCGCTTGGTCCACAGCGGCGGCTATGTGGTGAAGCTGACCGTCGAGGACGACCGCGTCACGGCACTGACCCTCGCGGGAGCCGACGCCGACCGGACGGTGCTGCGCTACGGCTACACGGAAGGCAACCTGACGGAGGTCACCAACTCCTCCGGCCTGCCGTTACGCTTCGAGTACGACGACGAGAACCGCGTCATCTCCTGGACCGACACCAACGACAGCCGTTTCGACTACGTCTACGACGACCGGGGCCGGGTCATCGCCGAAGGCGGCGCCGGCGGGCACTTCCAGCTCCGCCTGTCCTACGACGACATCGATCAGGTCACTGGCCGCAACGTCACGACGCTGACCACCGCGGACGGCCACGTCACCCGCCACCAGTTCGACGACTCCGCCCGGATTGTCGCCATCACCGACTCCCTGGGCCATACCACCCGCACTGAATACGACGACAGCCATCAGGTCACGGCGGTCGTCGACCCGCTGGGGCGTACGACCCGCTACACCTACGACGAGCAGGGCCGATGCATCGCAGTGACGCGGCCCGATGGACGGCAGACACGCGCTGAGTACAACGAGCTCGGCCTGCCCGTCGAATTCGTCGCGGCCGACGGCGCCCGCTGGCGGCAGGAATTCGACGAACGCGGCCTGCGCACAACCGTGACCGACCCGGCAGGCCGGATCACCAGCTACGGCTACGACGCTGCCGGCCATCTGGCGTCGAAAGCCGACACGTTGGGAAACACGACGACGGTGCGCTGCAACGCCGCAGGGCTGCCGGTCGAGATCACCGACCCCCTGGGCGCGGTGACCTGCCACGAGCGCGACCCCTTCGGCCGGGTGGTGGCCACCACGGACCCCTCGGGTGCGGCCACCCGCCTGGAATGGACAGCCGAAGGCAAACTCGCCCGACGCGTCGCACCGGACGGTGCCACCACGTCCTGGACGTACGACGGCGAAGGCAACTGCCTCACGCAGGCGGACGCGACCGGCGCGGTGACCCGCTACGAGTACACGCACTTCGACCTCATCGCAGCGCGCGTCGAGCCCGACGGCACCCGCTACGAGTTCGAACACGATCGAGAGCTGCGTCTGACCCAGGTCACCGGCCCGACCGGGCTCACGTGGGACTACACCTACGACGCAGCTGGGCGGCTGGTGGCGGAGTCGGACTTCGACGGCCGCGAGGCGACCTACCGGCTGGATGCGGTCGGCCGGCTGGCCGAGAGGGTGACGCCGCTGGGCGAGGTGGTCGCTTTCGAGCGGGACGAGCTGGGCCGGGTGACGGCCAAGGACGCCGCCGGCCAGATCACCCGGTTCGACTACGACCCAGCGGGACGGCTGCTGTCGGCGACCGGCCCGGATGCCGAGCTGATCTACCAGCGCGACAGACTCGGCCGTATCAAGACCGAGATGGTCAACGGCCGCGTGACCACCTTCACCTACGACGCGCTGGGCCGACGCACCCGCCGGGTCACGCCGACCGGGGCAGTGACCACCTACGGCTACGACGCAGCGGGCTACCGCAGCAACCTGACCACAGCAGGCCGCCACCTGACCTTCACCCGGGACATGGCGGGACGCGAAACCTCCCGCCGCATCGGTGACACGCTGGAGATCTCGGCGGAGAGGGACGCGTCAGGCCGGCTGTCGGCTCAGACTCTGACCGCCGGCCCTGAAGCCCGCCTGTTGCAGCAGCGCCGCTACCACTACCGCGAGGACGGCTACCTCACCGGCCTGGACGATCATCTCAACGGCGCGTACCGCTTCGACCTCGATCCGGTGGGCCGGGTGACACAGGTTTCGGCGCACGAATGGAGCGAGTCGTACGCGTACGACGAACTCGGCAACCAGGTTTCGGCTCACTGGCCGCAACCGTTCCCGTCGGAGTTGGAGGGCGAACGTGGGTATGCCGGCACGCGCATCCAGCGCGCCGGTGCCGCGCGTTACGAGCACGACCGGGCAGGCCGCCTGGTCGTTCGCAGGCACAAGCGCCTGTCCAGGCGCCCGGACATCTGGCACTTCGCCCACGACGCGGAAGACCACCTGACAGGGGTCACGACCCCGGACGGCACCCGGTGGCGATACCGCTACGATCCGCTGGGCCGCCGCATTGCCAAGGAACGCCTGACGAAGGACTGTGAAAGGCTGGCGGAGCGGGTGGAATTCACCTGGGACGGGCCTCTCCTCATCGAACAGACCGCCACCGGTGACGCACTGCCCCAACCGGTGGCCACCACCTGGGACCACGACGGCCTGAGTCCCCTGTCGCAGACCGAGCGGATACTCGACAGCGTCACTCGGACGGAGACGGACGCCCGCTTCTACGCCATCGTCACCGACCTCGTCGGCACGCCACGCGAACTGGTCACCCCCGAGGGCGAGATAGCGTGGCGCACGCGGATCACCCTGTGGGGCAACACGGCGACTCACCGCTCCAGCATCGCATCCACGCCGCTGCGCTTTCCCGGCCAATATCACGATCCCGAAACCGGCCTGCACTACAATTTCCACCGGTATTACGATCCCGACACCGCCCGGTACACTACCCCCGACCCCCTGGGGCTCGCCCCGGCGCCCAACCCTGATACTTACGTCAACAACCCGCACATCTGGGCTGACCCGTATGGCCTTGCACCGGACTATCCGCCCCGCAGAGAGGCGGCCTCGGCAAGTGACATAACCGGAGACCCCGACGTCAACTACATTTATCGCGGAGTCTCGACAGAGCATCCGGGTTACGCGGACGCTCTCGAAGGCGCAGCACACCCCCGTGGCGGACCCGCAGGAATTGTTGAGCATCACGGCGGTAATACACGAAGTGAGTACACTTCGTGGGATACCAGTCGAGAAACGGCGATGCGATATGCGCGGGGAGCTTCTGAAGGTCGCAATGACCTCGGAGGGGTCGTTCTCCAACGCGCGCTTCCCCTTGGGCAACCTCTTCATCCTACCTGGCTCTACCTTGATGACGTTTTTGAAGTCAGTGAGCATTTGGTCGAGGGACCGGTTTCCGGGGCGACTGTGTGGCATGTCCCACCCCCGGGGTGAGCGAGGAAAGAGGGAGTTCTGCAGTGGTGACCCGAGCCAATCGAAGTATTCTTCTCAGCGATGCCTTGCAGCTGTGCACGCAACTGGCCGAGGCTAACTGGGAGTCGGCCGGTATTGCCATTGACGCACTCGGTGTCGGCAGCGACATGATTCCGGTCTCCGAAGCTGAGGCAAACTACCTGGCTGGAATCTATGAGGCCAAGTTTCAGGGGCTTGAGGATGCCGCCGGCCAGACCCTTGATTCCGATCGGTTCTTTCCCGTTCTGCGGAGCGTTGGCCGACGACAGGTCTCGTTCTTTGTCACGCGGACATCCGGCTGGGAGTGTCTCGTTGTGATCGAGAGCGACCTGCGTGCTCCCCTGGCGGTTCTCGGATGGAAACGCAAGACGAATGTGCTGACTGTGCACATTGGCGATTTCGAAGTCGCAATGCAGAAGTATGACGAGAGGGCTCGCCTCGAATTCTCTCGGTCACTTCGGGGCAGCAGGCCGGCGGATTCTGCGATCGCTCCGTCCTCGACAAGTATGCGATGGCTCACGGAAGTCAGGCGGACGGGTGCGGAGGGTGTCATCGAGTCACTGCTGGTCGGTGGCTCCTACATGCCCGGAGAGCTCGGTCCTCTGGAATTCAAAGTGCCCTATCAGGAGCCCGAGGAACAGCAGCCTGAAGAACACACGGCCGACGCCAGTTGCCTCAGCCTGTTTGACCAGACTCAACTCGCCGTCGGGCTCTCCCCGAGCGGCGCCGACAGCGCTATGGAAAGCTTGCTGAGGGAGCCGCCGCGAGTCCCTTCTGGCCTGGTGCAATTGGACAGTTTCGCCAGCATCCCTGCTGCGCCACTCCCGACATCAATTTCTCGTGCAGTCAATTGTTGGGGTGTCGTGATTACTGCAGTGCACGATGGTGCACTGATCGAGGCGCAACTGCGTCAGCTCATGCGCGGCTGGGTTGGCTGAGAACCTCTGGTGCCGCGCGGTGTGTTCGACAAAACGGTCCCTGCCCAAGTGTTGTCCCTTAAATGATCTACGGCGTGTTCGCTGGCCTGCTTGTTCCTTCGCTACCCGGCATGGGTGAGGTTGTGCAAGGCGGGCGATACCGAGCGTGGCGTGGTGAACGCCGTCGCCTTTCAGCCGGCAGTCGCGGAGGCTCTTCCAGGTCTTCATGCGGGCGAAGGCGTGCTCGACGCGGGCGCGGACCTTGCGGTGGGAGGTGTTGTGTTCCTCTTTCCAGGCGGGGAGCTCGGCCTGGCCGCGCTCGCGTCGGTGCGGGATGACCACTCCGATGCCGGGCGGCGTCGCCATGGGCCCGTTCGTCGCCTCGTCCGCGTTCATGCGCCCGCGCGACCAGCGCGACCGGTTCCCGGCGACGAGGACGTTCCCGGGCGCGGCCGACTGGCCGGGCGAGGGGGAGCGGCGCACGACGCGGCTCTCGCCCGACGACGTGGGCGACTGGCATCACATGTTCACGCTCGGCGTGCGGGTGCCCGACCTGTTCTGCCGCGTCGAGTGGGGCAAGGAGGGTGCCTATCGACTGTGGCTGGAGATGTCGGGGCGGTCGTGGGCGACGGCGGACCAGGAGAAGGGCCGCACCGAGTACGAGGTCGTCGAGTCCGGACCGCGCCGGCTGTGGGCCGAGGCGGAGGCCGTCATGACCTGGTGGCGCGAGCAGGGCGAACCGCGGTTCGACCGGTACGGGCTGACGGTGGCGCTGCGGGGTTGGGGACGCCTCCCGGCCGGAAGCCGGGGGAGGGTGTGGCTGGACCACCCGGACAACCCGGTACCCGTACGGGTGCCGTAGGACTCCGTCACGTCCCGTACCCCTGGTGCGGCAAAGGAGCGGGCGATGCCGTCGAGCAGATCTGTCGATGGGTTCACGAAGGTGGCCCGCTGCCTATCCTGATCGGATGCCTCACCAACGAACCGCGATTCCTGCCGAGTTGAAGCGATCGGGGGCTCAGGCCCAAGGAAGCAGACAGGGTGACGGGGACTGGGCGGGTTCGCATTTATGAAGGTATGTGGTGGACCGTCTCGAACCTTCTCGACGACGGGCTGATCGAGGCCAATACGACAACGCCCTTATTTCCTCCGAAAATGAGGGCGCTCCACTTCATGGTTCCGCCTGTTCCAGCTTGATGGCGCGGACGCGGCAGCATCTGGGAGCCTTCCAACCGCAGGCTGCATTCTCGCCGCAGCCCCTGCGGTTCGGTGCTCGACGACAGACAGGTTCGAATTTTGGGCAAGCGTGCGGCCGATTGTCGGCGTAGGTGCCTGACGGGCTGAAAGGGGCCCACCGAGCGCTTGATACAGATTCCATTGATCCCTTGTGATTACGCCTTTGAATGTCACGGCGGTGAACGTTTCGGCAACGAACTCGTTTGGATTTCTCGCACCATATTCGCTCACCTCGCCAGCGGTGCGCTCGTACTGTCGAGCGAGTCTGGTGTGAAATAGGTCGCTGTAGGACTCCGGGGCCTGCGCGAAGTGCAGACAGTGACCGATCTCGTGCACTATGGGTGCGGATGCATTTTTGAGTCTCAACGCCACCGAATCGGGCGCGTTCGGCGGTATAAACGTACGGAGAAGTTCGGGAGAAAGCATGATCCTGTTCGGGGCGTAAAATTCCGCGAGTGAATTCCATGAATTATCCACTTTCAGGCTGGGGAGATGAATGCCCCTGGTGTACTTAGGGAGGTAAAATTGCATGGGTGAGGGAATTTTGAAACCTGCATCGTGCACACGGGATACCGCGTCCGTAATCTGCATGACGCGCTGCTCCTGTAGGTTGGCCGGCTCGGCGGGGTCGGCGTATATCTCTACCTGTGTAGCGCCGATATTCATCGATATCTTGACGGCCATCCGAGGGTCCGAATTGGTGTCGTAAGGATTGTTCTTGTCGGATCGCGCAAGAAACGACCGGATTTCTGGAAATTCGTCACCCAGTGCTGCGGCGTGCGGCCTATGGCTGCCCTCTTCGTCAAAAACTCCCCCTTGTTGTTGGATGTTTTCCATGTGTTCGGAAAATAAAACATCAGCTTGCTCCACCCCAATTCTTTTTGCGTGCTTCAGAGTGCCGTCCTGGTGTCGACTGTGTAGATATGCCCGAGATATTGGGCGCTGGAGATCGAGTCGTCTTGGGGTTTTCCGGGTCGCGTACGGTGCGAGGTCAGGGCTTATGGTCTCGAACGACCTGACTTGCTCTGGCGTTAGCATAGAGTTCCCCAAGCCGGTGATATTGACATTCCTGGAGTATCCTAGGTCGCTACTCCGGCCGTCAGTACTACATTTGCGGGATTCGGCATAGTCACTGCCTGCTTTATGAGTGTTTGCCTGAGATCCCGGCTTGTTGTTGACCGAGGGGCGTTTTCGGGCCGTGCTGCTGCGCGGTGATCTCGGTCTGGGACACGGGCAGGGCTTGCGGGGACTGTGGCCGGGGGTGGTGGTGCGGTCGACGTTGGGCGGGTCCCGGTCGCCCGGATGACCGGGCCGGCCCGGTACGGGCCGGCCTCGAAGGCGCCGACGCTGAAGCGGTTGGAGGTCACGAGGCAGACCGCCACCCTTCTGGCGGCCGTGCGGCACCTTGAGACCGCGACGGTGGACGACGCGCTCGATCTGCCGCACGCGCTGATGGCCACCAAGTTGCTGGCGAAGGCCGAGCGGATGGGCAACGACGCCAAGCTCAAGGCCCTGCCGCAGCTGAGGAAGGCGGCGAAGAAGGTCGCCGCGGCGGTCGACGCGCTGATGACGACCACGCCGGCGACCGAGTCAGGCGAGATGGTCTCAGTCGTGGACGCGGGTCGGCGATCGAGGAGGTCGTTCCGCGCGAGCAGCTGGCCGCGGCGCTTGCCGCCATCGCCTCGGTGGTCCCGGACACTGACGGGGACGACGACGCGGAGTGGCGGGCCGAACTGGTCGCCCGCTACGGCACGGTGCGCAGCTTCATCCGCCTTCTGGCCGAGGTCATCGACTTCGGCGCGGTCGAGGCCGCGCTCCGGTCGTGAAGGCGCTGGGGCAGTTGCCGGACCTGATCGGCCGGAAGATGGTCGGCGCTGAAGAGGTCTCCACGGAGCTGGTGACCGGTTCGTGGCAGCGGCCGGTGTTCGCCAACCCCAACCTGCCGCACGGCCTGGTCGACAAGGCCGTGTACTCGTTCTGCGTCCTGGAGCAGCTGCACCGCTCGCTGCGTCGGCCCGATGTGTTCGCCAGGGACGCCGACCGCTGGGGCGACCCCTGGGCGAAGCTGCTGGCCGGGGAGAAGTGGACGGCCGCCGAGCCGAAGGTGCCCGCTCGATGACGGGCGTTCAGGGGGCAGGAGCCGACCGGGCCGAGCTCTGCGGGTGTGGATTCACTCCTGTTCAGGGGCCGAAAGCTCTGAGGGTCGCGTCGACAAGTGAGTCGGCGTACGCGGCGGTCAGCGGACCACTGCGGTGCAGCCACCGTCGGAAGAGGGGGGCGTAGAGCACTTCGAGGACCAGGTCGAGGTCGGCGTCGGGGCCGAGCTGGCCGGCTTCCTGGGCGCTGCGCAAGCGTGCCTTCTTCGCTTCTTCCAGCGGCTGAGCCAGCTTCTCGCGGTACTCGGCCGCCAGCGCGGCATCGTTGGCGATCTCGGTGTTGAGGGCCCGGATCAGCCTGTCGAAGGACGGGTCGGCGAACTCCTCCGCCGTGGCACGCATAACAAGCTTGAGGTCTGCCCGAAGGTCGCCGGTGTCCGGCAGCGCGACCGACTGCCCGTCCGCATCCTCACTCAGAGCCAGAAGGGCGGCGAAGACGACCGCGCTCTTCGACGGCCACCGCCGATAGATCGTCTGCTTGCCGACGCCGGCACGGGCAGCGATGGCTTCGACAGTGACCTTCTCGTACGCCTCCTCTGCGACCAGGGCGCGGGTAGCCGCGAAGATCGCCTGCCGCGACCGTTCCTTGCGCCGGGAGTGGTCCGGCCCCTTCTCGTTGGACATGCGTTCAGCCTACCCCTAAACGAAACGAGACGAACCGTATTGACGGACTTCGAGCGATGCCCTAGATTCGAAGCGAATCGAGACGAATCGTTTTGTTTACTGAGAGTGAGGCGTCGTGACGAATCCAAGAGTCTGGCTCATCACCGGTGCATCCCGCGGCTTGGGCAGAGCTTTCGCCGAGGCCGCCTTGGCGGGCGGCGACCGGGTAGTGGCCGCCGCCCGCAACGTCGGGCCCTTGGCGGAACTGGCCGAGAAGTACCCCGACCACCTGCTCCCGCTTTCGCTGGATGTCGCCGACCGTCAGGGCGTGTTCGACGGAGTGGAGCGGGCGGCAGCTGCGTTCGGCGGACTGGACGTTGTCGTCAACAACGCAGGCGGAATGCTCTACGGCATGGTGGAGGAAGCCACGGAGGAACAGATCCGAGCGCATATGGATGTGAACTTCTTCGGCGCTGTGTGGGTGGCCCAGGCGGTCCTTCCTCACTTGCGCGCCCAAGGCGGGGGACGGCTCCTCCAGGTCACCTCGATGGGCAGCGGCGGCGGCATGGCCACCGTCGGCCTCTACGGCGCAGGCAAGGCCGCGCTGGACTCGGTCAGCGAGGCACTGGCGATGGAGGTCGAAGGGTTCGGCGTCAAGGTCACCAACGTGCAGATGGGCGGCTACAACACCGGCCTGTTCACCGCCGGCATCGCGACCACCGAACCCCTGGAGCAGTATCAGCCCCTGCGCACCGAGATGGAGGCGATGTGGGGCGACGCGGTCGGCCCGGAGCCGGAAACCGCTGCCCCGGTCATCATGGAGCTGGCCGCATTGCCGGACCCGCCCCGACGGCTGATAGTCGGCAGCCAGTCCTTTGACCAGGTCTTGGAGATGGACCGGGCCCGAGCGGATCTGTACCGGTCCTGGGAGCGCCTTAGCCGTATCGCCCCTGGCTGACCGGGTCCCGCGCCACGACATTCCCGTCCCCGTCCCGCTGTACAGCCGTCACGCTTGTGGCGACGGTCGTCGTCCCCCGTCAGCTCCTGGACGACACGGACCCGGTCGGCGGGCGGGAGGCTCGCCGTGACCTTCGCGGCGACCTCGTCCTCGCGGGCCGGATCGGTGACGGCCCCGCCCCTTCTCCCTCCACCGTCACCGCTTCCGGGCGCGCGGACGGGGACACCGGGGGCCCGTGGTGAGGTGAGGGCGCGACGCTCTCACTTGAGCATCGGGTCTCTCTCCTGATAGGTCTTAGGGCGGTCTCCAGGGCTCCTCCCGCAGGGTCTCCCGAAGAGTTTTGTGAAACTCTTCACATGAGAAAGTGCCCGGTGAGGGCTGTTTTCCGGGGTGGAATGAAGAGTTCCGGGGGGCGGGGCCACGATGTGGACCCTCAGCGGTCCGTTACGAGCCTGTCACTCCTAGGTGAACGGCCGAATGGTTCATCCGCGAGGCCGACGATCTCCGCAGCTCATGAGGCGCGTCAACGGCTCGGAGGCGGCAGTGGTTCCGTGACACTCCTGTGGGGTCGATCACGGGGCGGCGGAGTGTAGCAGAGGGTCGGGCAGTGCTTGTGAAGGCCCTCACGAAGTCACCCCCACCACTGGGTGGATACTCGATTTCATGAGCACCACGGAGCGTCCCCGAATCCTCGTAGTGGGTGGCGGGTACGTCGGTCTGTACGCAGCGCGGCGCATTCTGAAGAAGATGCGCTACGGCGAGGCGACCGTGACGGTCGTCGACCCCCGCTCGTACATGACGTACCAGCCCTTCCTGCCCGAAGCCGCCGCCGGCAACATCTCCCCTCGCCACGTCGTGGTCCCTCTGCGACGTGTGCTCCCCAAGGCCGAGGTTCTGACCGGCCGCGTCACCACCATCGACCAGGACCGCAAGGTCGCCTCGATCACGCCGCTGGTCGGCGAGGCGTACGAGCTGCCCTTCGACTACCTGGTCATCGCGATGGGCGCGGTCTCCCGTACCTTCCCCGTGCCGGGTCTCGCGGAGAACGGCATCGGCATGAAGGGCGTGGAAGAGGCGATCGGCCTGCGCAACCACGTACTTGAGCAGCTCGACAAGGCGGACTCCACGCACGACGAGGACGTTCGGCGCAAGGCCCTCACCTTCGTCTTCATCGGCGGCGGCTTCGCCGGTGCCGAGACGATCGGCGAGGTCGAGGACATGGCGCGCGACGCCGCCAAGTACTACCCGAACGTGAAGCGCGAGGACATGCGCTTCGTGCTCGTCGACGCGGCCCCCGGAATCCTTCCCGAGGTCGGCCCCAAGCTCGGCGAGTGGGGTCTTGAGCACCTCAAGAAGCGCGGTATCGAGGTCTACCTCGGCACCTCCATGGACTCCTGCGTCGATGGCCACGTGGTCCTCAAGAACGGGTTGGAGGTCGACTCCAGCACCATCGTGTGGACCGCCGGCGTCAAGCCCAACCCGGTGCTGGCCCGCTTCGGCCTGCCGCTGGGCCCCAAGGGCCATGTCGACGTGGACGCCTCGATGCAGATCAAGGGCCTCGACTACGCCTGGGCCGCCGGCGACAACGCGCAGGTCCCGGACCTGGCCGCCGGCAAGGAGGGCGCGTTCTGCCCGCCCAACGCCCAGCACGCGCTGCGCCAGTCCAAGGTGCTCGGCGACAACGTCATCTCCGGCATGCGCGGCTTCCCGCAGGGCAAGTACAAGCACGCCAACAAGGGCGCCGTCGCGGGTCTCGGCCTGCACAAGGGCGTCGCGATGATCGTCTTCGGCAAGACGAAGATCAAGCTCAAGGGCCGGCTCGCCTGGTACTTCCACCGTGCGTACCACGGCATGGCGGTGCCGACCTGGAACCGCAAGATCCGGGTCTTCGCCGACTGGACGCTCGGCATGTTCCTCAAGCGTGAGGTCGTCTCGCTGGGCGCCATGGAGCGCCCGCGCGGCGAGTTCTACGAGGCCGCGGCGCCGGTGACGGCAGCCGCAGCCGTCAAGGCGGAGGCGCAGTCCGAGCCCGCCCCCGGCGGAAAGCGCGAGGACCAGGCGCAGACCGCCGACAGTGCGCCGGACAGCCGGGTCGACACGGCCGACAGCGCCGACCGGGCCGACAGCAAGGGGGAGAAGGCCGCCGCCTCCTGAGTCGCGTCCTTCCCCGTACGCCTTGAAGGGGCGTGAGCCATCCGTGGGGCTCACGCCCCTTCGGCATGCCCGGCGCCGAACGCGGATCCTGATTTTTGGGCACAGTGGGCATACAACACCCCCGCACCGTGTTACGTGTAGGGGGAATCCACCCCTTCATTTCACGGAGGTGTGCTCAATGGCCGGTGCAGCGCAACGGATCGTCGCGCTCGCGGAAAAGGCGCTGGGGGCCCCGCTCCCGGTCAGGATCCGTACCTGGGACCGCAGCGAAGCGGGGCCGCCCGGCGCCCCGGTGCTGGTCATCCGCAACCGCAGGGCACTGCGCCGCGTCCTGTGGCGGCCGGGCGAGCTGGGGCTGGCCCGCGCCTGGGTCGCCGGTGACCTGGACATAGAGGGCGACCTCTACGCGGCTCTCGACCTGCTCGCCGAGCTGATCTGGGAGAAGGGCGACGACAGACAGCCGGCCCGCTCGGCCCTGGCCCTCGCCCGCGACCCGGACGTGCGCGAGGCGGCCCTGGAACTGGTGAAGCTGGCGGGCCCCGGGCTGCCGCCCGCGCCACCCGCCGAGGAGGCCCGCCGCCGCACCGGACTGCGCCACACCCTGCGCCGGGACCGCAAGGCCATCAGTCACCACTACGACGTCGGCAACGACTTCTACGAGCTCGTGCTCGGCCCCAGCATGGTCTACTCCTGCGCCTACTGGCAGCCGGACGGGACCCTGGAGGAGGCCCAGCGCGACAAGCTCGACCTCATCTGCCGCAAGCTCGGCCTGCGCGAGGGCGGGCGGCTGCTGGACGTCGGCGGCGGCTGGGGCTCGCTGGTGCTGCACGCGGCGCGCGAATACGGCGTCCACGCCGTGGCGGTCACCCTCTCCCGCGAGCAGGCCGCCTACGGGCGCAAGCGGGTCGCGGAGGAGGGGCTGACCGACCGGATCGAGATCCGCGTCCAGGACTACCGCGAGGTCGACGACGGTCCGTACGACGCGATCTCCTCGGTCGGCATGGCCGAGCACGTCGGCTCGGCCCGCTACCGCGAGTACGCCGATGACCTGTACGCCCTCCTCAAGCCCGGCGGGCGGCTGCTCAACCACCAGATCGCCCGCCGCCCGCTGAGCGACGAAGAGGCCTACGAGGTCGACGAGTTCATCGACGCCTATGTCTTCCCCGACGGCGAACTGGCGCCGGTGGGGCGTACCGCCGGGCAGCTGGAGGAGGCGGGCTTCGAGGTGCGCGACGTGGAGGCCCTGCGCGAGCACTACGCGCTGACGCTGCGGGCCTGGGTCGCCAACCTGGAGTCCGACTTCGCCCGCGCGGCCCGGCTCACCTCCCCGGGCCGCGCCCGTATCTGGCGCCTGTACATGGCCGCCTCGGCGCTCGCCTTCGAGCGCAACCGCATCGGCGTCAACCAGATCCTCGCGGTCAAGACACCCGAAGGCGGCGCCTCGGGGCTGCCGCTGCGGTCCCGCGAGTGGACGGCGGACCGGAAGCGGAAGTGACACGAGGGCCCCGCCTCCCTGTCGCAGGGGGGCGGGGCCCTCGACGTGCCGGACGGAGCAGCCCGGACGAGGGCTGCTCCGTCCTGGTGGCGGCTACTCCGTCTTGATCGCCGTCAGCATGTTGAGCTTGGCGGCGCGGCGCGCGGGCCACAGGGCCGCCAGGACGCCGACGAACGCGGCCATGGCGAGGAAGATGCCCAGCCGGTCCCAGGGGAGCACCAGCGCGTAGGTGTCCAGGCCCGCGCCCGCGATCAGCTCGCCCGCGGCCCAGCCGAAGAAGACGCCCAGGCCGATGCCGAGGACTCCGCCGAAGAGCGAGATGACCAGCGACTCCAGCCGCACCATCCGCTTGATGCCCTTGCGGTCCAGGCCGATGGCGCGCAGCATGCCGATCTCCTGGCCGCGTTCGAAGACCGACATGGCCAAGGTGTTGATCACCCCGAGCACGGCGACGATGACGGCCATGGCGAGCAGCCCGTAGAGCATGTTCAGCAGGACGTTGATCATCTTCGCGATGCCCTCGGAGACGTCCTTCTTGTCCTCGACCTTGACCGCGGGGTTGTCGCCGAGCTGCTTCTTGAGGGACTCCTTGACCTCGTCGGTCGCGCCGTCCTTGGTCTTGGCGAGCACCTGCATGTCCGTGACCTTGGACATGTGAGGGGTCACGGTCTTGTTGTCGACCATGATGCCCTTGATCATCTGGTTGCCCTTGTAGAGCCCCGCGACCGAGAGCTGCCCCTTCTTGCCGTCCTCGTAGGCGACCTGGAAGGTCGAGCCGATCTTCCAGCCCTTGTTCTCGGCGGTCTTGGTGTCGACGACGACCTTGTCGCCGCCGCTGATGCCGGACCAGCCGCCCTTGGTGAAGTCGAGCGAGGTGAGCTTGGCGATGGAGCCGCCGTTGACGCCCGTCAGGTACTCGGTGTCCCCGCCGATCTTGGCCTGCGCGTTGCGCAGCGGGGAGCTGTCGGTGACCTGGTCCGAGTGGGCCAGCTGCTTTTCCACATCGGGCGACAGGGGGCTGAAGTTGGCCATCGAGATGGTGTAGTCGGCCTTGAGGGAGTCCGACGCCATCTTGTCGATGGCCTTCTGCACGCCGCCGGCGATCACGGTGAGGCCGGTGATCAGCGTCAGGCCGATCATCAGCGCCGAGGCGGTGGCCGCCGTACGGCGCGGGTTGCGCACCGCGTTCTGGCGGGCCAGCTTGCCGCTCACGTTGAACAGCCGCAGCACCGGCGCGGCAGCCGCGATCATCGGGCGGGCCAGCAGCGGCGTCAGCACGAACACGCCGATCAGCAGCAGCCCGGCGCCCAGCCCCATCTGGGCCTTGCCGTCGTCCGCCGTGGTCGCCATCAGCACCAGCGCGGCACCGGCGGCGGAGAAGAGCGCGCCGATCGTGTTGCGCACCACCAGCGAGCGGGTCGTCGCCGGGGCGTGGACGCTGCCCATCGCGGCGACCGGCGGGATCTTGGCGGCGCGGCGCGCGGGCAGCCAGGCGGCCAGCACGGTGATGACGACGCCGACGACCAGCGAGACGATGAAGGTGTTCGGCTCGACCACCAGCGGGCCCGAGGGCATGGTGCCCATGTTGCCGACCACGGCGCGCAGTCCGGCGGCGATACCGATGCCCGCCGCCATGCCGGCGATACCGGCGACGAAGCCCACGGCGAGCGCCTCGATCAGCACCGAGCGCGTCACCTGGCGGCGGCTGGCGCCGACGGCGCGCAGCAGCGCCAGCTCCTTGGTGCGCTGGGCGACGAGCATGGTGAAGGTGTTGGCGATGATGAAGATGCCGACGAACAGCGCGATGCCGGCGAAGGCCAGCATGCTGGTCTGCATGCCGGACATGCCGCTCTTGATCTGCTCGGACTCGTCGTCGGCGAGCTTCTTGCCGGTGACGGCCTCGGTGTGCGCGGGCAGGACCTTCTCGGCCTGCTGCTTGAGCGCGGTCTGGGAGACGCCGGAGTCGGCCCGCAGCGAGATCTCGGTGTACTCACCGGGCTTGGCGAACAGCTTCTGGGCCGTGGTGTTGTCGAAGAGGACGAGGCTGCCGCCGGCGGCGACGTTGCCGTCTTCGGTGGTGTAGATGCCGGTGACCTTCTCGGTGCGCACGGGGCCGTCGACGGACATGCGGACGGTGTCGCCGACCTTGTACCCGGTGCGCTCTGCGGTCTTGGAATCCAGCGCGATCTGGCCCGGCGCGCGGGGCGCGGCGCCGTCCTTCATCGGGTAGCGGGGATCGGCGCCCTTGCCGGCGGGGCCGCCGTAGTAGTTGGCGCCCTTGGTGGAGAAGCCGTCACCGACGAGCTTGCCGTCCTTGTCGGAGAGCGCGGCGAAGCCGGAGACCACGCCGGTGGCCGACTTGGCGCCGGGCAGCGCCGAGGCCTTCTCCAAGGTGCGCTGGCTCAGGGGCGATACGGAGCCGCGGCCCTGGGGCGCGCCCTTGTCGTCCTGCTTGATGGAGACGTCTACGTGGGAGTAGCCCTTCTCCGAGCTCTTCTGGAAGGCGTTCGAGATGGTCGAGGTGAAGACCAGGGTGCCGGAGACGAAGGCGACGCCGAGCAGCACGGCGAGCATGGTCATCAGCAGCCGGGCCTTGTGCGCGAAGACGTTGCGCAAGGCTGTACGGAGCATGAGGGTTCCTGACGGTCCTGAGAGTCCTGGGCGGGGCTTGGGCGCGGCCGGGCACACCGCGTAGGCACCGCGCGCGGGGCGCGGCGCACACTGGGCGCGGCAGTCGGCTCAGCTCGTACGGGCCTTGGTGTCGAAGGACTTCATCCGCTCCAGCACGCTGTCGGCCGTCGGTCCTGCCAGGTCGTCGACGATGCGGCCGTCGGCGAGGAAGACGACGCGGTCGGCGTAGGCGGCTGCCACCGGGTCGTGGGTGACCATGACGACGGTCTGGCCCAGCTCGCGTACCGAGTTGCGCAGGAAGCCGAGGACTTCGGCGCCGGAGCGCGAGTCGAGGTTTCCGGTCGGCTCGTCACCGAAGATGATCTCCGGCTTGGAGGCGAGGGCGCGGGCCACGGCGACGCGCTGCTGCTGGCCGCCGGAGAGCTGGTTGGGCCGGTGCTTGAGCCGGTCGGCGAGGCCGACCGTCTGGATGACGCGATCCAGCCACGCCTTGTCCGGCTTGGTGCCCGCGATGTCCATGGGGAGCGTGATGTTCTCGATCGCGTTCAGGGTGGGCAGCAGGTTGAACGCCTGGAAGATGAAGCCGATCCGGTCCCGGCGCAGCTGCGTGAGCTTCTTGTCCTTGAGCGAGGTCAACTCGGTGTCCCCGATGCGGGCGCTGCCGCTGGAGACCGAGTCGAGGCCCGCCATGCAGTGCATGAGCGTCGACTTGCCGGAGCCGGAAGGGCCCATGATCGCGGTGAACTCGGCCTGCCGGAACTCCACCGATATCCGGTCCAGGGCGACGACTTGGGTCTCACCCGTGCCGTAGACCTTGGACAGGTCGGTGGACCGTGCCGCTGCGACACCGGTGGCTCCATGCTGGGTGGGGGCTCCGGGGTACGGGCCTCCCGCGGGGTGATGGGGGCGGGTGCTGGTCGTCACGGCGCGGTGCTCCTGTCGGACGGTGATGAAGATCGGAACTTTCCTTGCACCTCCATCGTTCCGTCTCGTCACGGGCCGGGGATCAGCCCCCGCTCTGGTTTTCAGGGGAGCCCTGGGAGGTAGTCCAAGACACTTTGGTCCTCCTTGGGTATGAGAGCCGCCCCTGCGGCCGGATGACGGAGGCTCAGGCCCGTACGGTAGGGACCGGACGTGTGACCGAACGGCGACTTTCCGTCATTCCTCCCGAGCCGGACACTCGGGGGGCACGGCTCCGAAGTGGTACGCGGCAGTACGCGGGGCGCTGATGCTCCGTCAGTTGCCAATAAAATAAGACAACATCGGTCTGTCGATCCGCTGTTCGGGGGATGACCCTGGATAGGCTCATCCCTATGCCCTGGGGGAGGGCCGCGTGTGCTGAGCGGTACGCGACGCGGTCCGGGAGCCGGTGCCCGGATGGTGGAATGCAGACACGACGAGCTTAAACCTCGTTGGCCTTCGGGCCGTGCCGGTTCAAGTCCGGCTCCGGGCACTACCGCCCTAGTGTCTTCTCACCTGCGGGAACGGCTGATTCGCACGCTCGGGCTCGGTGAATGGGCGCACCGTGGGCGCACGGTGCGCTTATTCACACGCCATGACGTACACAGCATGACGTGCACAGCGAGACGGAAGAACAAGACCGGCGAGGTCACGAGCCGACAGGTGAAGTGGCGATCAGGCGGGTCACGTTCGTCACCGTTCAAGACGGAGCACCTCCGGGCGGCCCGCCCTCAAGGAGCCTCCGGCAAAGAGCGTTTCTCGCCCGGCGGAACATGGGCGGGCAGCGTGGCGGAGCACTAGGCTCCCGGCGTGATCATCGGAACGGCCCCCCAGGGGCTCATCGACTTCGACACCGTCGTCCTCAACGGGCGCATGCTCGTGGTGGGCACAGACGGCGGCAGGATCTTCACCTGGGACTCGCTGAACGACAGGTGGACGACGCACGGGTTCGCCCCCGGGGACGAACAGACGGGGCCCAGGGACATAACGGCGATCGCCGCCGCGGCCGTCGACGGCCGGATCGTGCTCGGCGGAGGCGAATACCTGCTGGCCTTCGCCCAATGGGAGCTCGACGGCAGGCTTCGTCGCGGCCCACGCGGTCAGGACGGCGGGGTGAGCGCGGTGTCCACCGTGGAGCACGGTGACCGGACGCTCTTCGTCAGCGGTGGTACTGGTCCCTCGGTGCACCTGTGGGACGCGCGGACGACTGAGCCCTACGCCGCCATCTGGCACGAACTGGAGGAATGTGGCCGCGTCGCGGTGGGCACCTGGAGGGACCGGCTGGTCGTGGCTGGTACCAAGGACAACCGGTTCCGGATCTGGGACGTCGACGCGGGAGGCTCACTCGCGGAGTTCGACTCTCCCGAGTCGCAGTTCTGTGATCACCCCGATGACGAGGTCGCGGAGCACTTCGCCGATCCGGAGGAAGGCCTGACCTACTTCGGCCTCGCGACGTATCTGGTGGCGGCCGGGGATCAGGCGTTCGTGATCCGCGACCTCGACGCGGACGGGTGGTACGAGCCGCTCACCATTCCGGGCGGCACCGTCACATGCCTGGACGCGGGCCATGTGGACGGGCGTCCCGTCGCGGTGACCGGCGGCGACGACGGCACGGTGTGCGTGTGGGACCTGGAGAATCGGCATCTCCTGAGCGAGCCCTTCACCGACCACCTGGAGGAGGTGAGCGCGGTCCGGCTGGCGAGACTGGAGGGGCGGCCCGTCGCCGTCAGCGCGAGTGCGGACGCCACGGTTCGGGTCAGAGAGCTCGCGTGGGAGTAGCGATGCCCTTGCTGAGGACGTCGGCCACGTGTTCTGCCGTGATCTTGACCCCTCGCTCGGCGAGTTGCGTCCGTTCGCCACGGTGACGCCTTTCCGAAAGCGTCTCCGCCGTCTCCCCGCCCCGCCCGGTACACCACCGGACGACCTCCACGCCGCGGTGCGCCAGGTACGCGGCCTCCGCGCCTTCCCCCGGCCCCAGCTCCAGCGCGGTATTGCACGGGCCGAGGAGGCCGGCGCCGGGCCCGTGGCCGGGCTGCGGTGTCCAGCCGAAGGTGTCGCACGGCGGGGCGGGCTGCTCCCCGTCTCCCTTGTGCGGCTTGTACTTGTCCCAGCATTCGGGGAGTGAGGTGGGCGCGTGGGGCGTGGGGCTCCTCGTGTGATGCCGGCTCAGGTCGGCTTCCGGCACTACCGCCCTCTTCGCTCACGCACGCCGCTCGGCAAAGTCGGCAAAGAGAGCGAAAGAGAGGAGGCGCCTCGTGTCGACGCGCCTCAGCCTCTGGCCGTATTCCTGCGCCTCGTCGCATTGCGACGACCCAGGAACTGCGGGGGCACCTGGGCCGTCCCAGCAGGATTCGGGGTCGTGCTCGCCCTCGAAGGGGGAGAGTAGGCGGGCTGGTGGACGAGCGCGGCGTTGCCGAGAGGGTTTTGGGTGTCGCCATTCCCCGCAGCGTTGGCCCCACCCCTGTGCGGAGGGGCGACAGCGTTGGAGATCTGTTGCAAGGGGGAGGGTGTCCCGAGGCCGCGCTCAGTGGTGACAGGGGGCCCTTGGCCCGCGTGGTTCGCAGCGGCGTGGTTGAGTCCGATGACGTCCGCGGGCGTGTACGGGTCGGGGGACGGCGGGCGGACCCATGGGGCGTCGGCGCTGGCGGAGCCGGCCTGTTGGCGTTGTGACTGGGCGTTCTGCTCGGCTGCCCTGAACGCGTGTGCGTCCACGGACGTGTGCGGGCCCGTGGACTGCGAGGCGATCCATGGGGCCGATTGGGTGCGGGTGGGTGGTCGTGGTGTGAAGGTGTAGCTGTTCGCGTATTCGGCTTCCAGGAATGCTTCTTGGGCCGCTTGCAGGGAGGGGCCGGGGGGAGCCGTTGGGTTGGGCTGGGCCGGTGTTTCCGGTGCTGATCGGTCTGCTGGTGTGTTTCGCGGGAATTCCGCTTGGTTCGTGTGCCAGGTGGGGTCGACGGTAGCCGCCGAGTTGGTTCGGGTGGGCGGTTGTGGTGGGAATGTTGGGCCGTTCGCGTATTCGGCTTCCAGGAATGCCTCTTGGCCCGTTTGCAAGGGGGAGGTGACGGGAGCCGCCGCCGGGCGTGGAGGTTGGTTTCCCACGGCTTGTGCGTACGAGGGAAGCATCACGTGGGCCCCTGCGGCGTTGACAGGGGAAGTTGGCGGCATGGCCGCAGCTTGCTGGAACGCGTACGCGTCCCCCACGTTGCCCGGCCCCAGGGCGTTGGCCGTCAGCGACGGGCGGCGCTGTGACTGGGGCTGTGACTGGTCCGGCACGTTGTCGTACGACGTGGGCGGCATGTTCTGTCGCCGGTCGTAGTCATTCTGGTCGATGAGGGCGCTCTGTTGGTGCGCGTCGTCATCGCGGCTGGGCCGGGTCGGGCCTTCGTAGGGTGACCAGCTTGCCGTGGGGTCGGTCGGAGACCAACTGGACGAGCGGCGGCGACCGCTCTCGGCTGCGGATGGTGGCATCGCTGGTTCCTCCCCCGTGTGCTGAGGCATTGGGTGCGCTCCAGAAGGATCACGTAAGGCCGCTGCGAGTGGTTCAATGGGGGCTTTTCTCTGCCGGTGCACGGAACGTCCTGTTCCGGGACGTCATCCCCGTTCGACGCCGCCCCCGTTCACCGAGCGGGGCTGCCACCACCGGCTAGGAGCGGTGCTCGGCGCCGAAGCGGACCGGCCGGGCGAGGCCCGACGCCACGTCACAACCGTGATACGCGACGTCCGGGCCCTCCTCGTGGCGCGATCCAGCGGCGCGCAGCGCTCCCGTGGCTCGGCCCGGTCGCAAATACGTCGCGCCGTTCCGCCGCCACGTGGCACCATCGCCGGCATGCCAGGAGTCATGACGCCGGATCAGCTCGCCGCTCGCAGGTCGCGTGCTCTGGACGCGGCCGTCGCCGCGGGGCGCGATCTCGGGCTCGCGGTGACCGACGCGACCGTCCTCCATGACGTGTTTTCCGTCGTCGTGCACCTCGCGCCGGCGCCTGTGGTGGTCCGGGTGCCCACCGTTTTGCCGTCGTACGCCGACCCCGACACCCAGTCGGCGCGACAGCGGGCAGAACTCGATGTGGTGACGTGGCTCGCGGAGCAGGGCAGTCCGGTGATTCCGCCGAGTCCGCTCGTGCCGGCCGAACCCGTGCGGCGCGACGGATTCTCCATGACGTTCTGGCAGTTCGTGGAGCAGGACAACAGCGTCGAGCCTGACTTCGTGCACAATTCCCGTCTGGTCGTCGACCTGCACGCCGCACTGCGCGAATACCCGGGGGATCTCCCGTTCCTTTCGGCGGCCGAACCGAGGTTCGTCACAGAGGGGCTTGCCGCCCTCGAAGCGCGTCCCGACCTCATCGACCCGGCCGATCTCGACCGCGCGCTGCGGGAGTGGGAGATCCTGGAGCCCGTCGTCCGCTCGCGCGCGGTATTCGAGGCGGAGTTCCCCGGAATCGACTTCCAGCCGATCCATGGGGACGCGCCCGCGGTCAACATCGTCGCCGCTTCGCATGGCCGGCTGTACTCCGACTTCGAATTGGTCACGCTCGGGCCGGTCGAATGGGACGTGGCGGCCCTCGGCCCCGAATGCGAGGCCGCGTACAACTCCGCCGCGCGGCAACGAGGCCTGCGTCAGCTGGATGAGCGTGTGCTGCGCTTCGTCAACGCCGTAGGCATGTCCCGGTCGGTGGCGTGCCTCGCGCTCGTGCCGCAGTTGCCCATGCTCGCGGAGGCGGTGGAACCCGCCATCGAGCAATGGCGGACGACACCGTTTGCCGGTGGCCTGCGCGACTGAGCGACCGCTGTACGCGTACGCGGCACCGTAGGCAGTCGGACGGAGGCTCGCCCACCTGACAGCCGTCAGGGTCACACTTGTCCTTTGCCTCTTGCCCTTTGCTCCTTGCGCCTTGAGGGCACGGTGCCGGGTCACGGCACCGGGGGCCCGCCCGGGTCCCGGGCGGGCCCCCGGCCGGGGTCAGCCCGTCGCGGCGGACAGCAGTACGTCCACGAGCCTCTCGGCCGCGTCCGGCCGCCCGTGTGCCCGGGCCGCCTCCGCCATCGCCTCACGCCGCGCCGGATCGGTGAGGAGCGGGTCGACGGCCTCCCGCAGCCGCGCCGCACTCACCTCACCCTCCAGGGTGACGGCCGCGCCCGTCTTCTCCAGGTGCTGGGCGTTGTGCGCCTGCTCGTTGCCCGCAGAGGACGCGAGCGGCACGAACACCGCCGGCTTGCCGAGGGCGGTCAGCTCCGCGAGGGTACCGGCGCCGCTGCGGGAGACCACGACGTCGGCGAGCGCCAGGACGTCGGGGAGTTCGGGGCCGACGAACCCGGCGAGGTAGTAGCGGCCCGCGAGCTCGGCGGGCAGGGCTGCCGCGTTCCCGCGCAGCGCCTCGGCGTTCGCCGGCCCGCACTGGTGGATGACGTTCGCGCGCTCCAGCAGCCACGGCAGCGCGTCCCGGACCACGTCGTTGATCTGCTGCGCGCCCTGGGCGCCGCCGGTGACGTAGAGGGTCGGGAGCCGCCGGTCGAAGCCGTGCAGTCCCAGCGCCGCGACGGCCTTGTCCGCGTGCCCCGACAGCACCTCCGGTCGCACGGGGTTGCCGGTGACCACCGCGGAGGAGCGCACCGACTCCGGCAGGAGCGGCAGCGTCGACTCGGACGACACGGCGATGCGCGCGGCGGAGCCCGCCAGCTTCCGGTTGGCCAGCCCCAGTTTCACGGTCTGCTCATGCAGGACCAGCGGGCGGCGGCACATCCGCGCGGCGAGCCCGGCCGGGACCGCGACGTACCCGCCTGTGGCGAGGACCACGTCCGGCCCGAACTCCGCGATGACCTTCCGGGCTTGCGCGACACCGAGCGGCACCCGCGCCATGTCCCGTACATTCGCCGGGCTGACCATCTTGAGCGGGTTCGCGGACCGGCGGATCTTGCCCGTCGCGACCGTCGTGAAGGCGATGCCCTCGTCCGGGGCGACGCGGGCCTCCAGCCCGTGGGGGGTACCGATCCACAGGACGTCCAGGGTGCCGCCGTCAGCGGCCAGCCGGGCCTGTAGCGTCCGGATCGCGGTCAGTGCGGGATACGTGTGGCCGCCGGTTCCTCCCCCTGTGACGATCAGGCGGAAGGAGCGGGGGGCAGGGGAAGCAGCTTCGTTCACGCGGCGCACCTTACTGGCTCGCCCGCGGCATTGAGACAGTTTCCGGGCAGGGGGCGCATCCGCAGCAGCGATGCGCCCTTCGGCCCGCCCGCGTCTACGGTCCCCTACCGCCCCTGGGGGAGCGGCTGTTGACAACGCGGGGTAAGTTTGTGTCGTGACGGAACAAAGAGTGGACGGCAGCGTGGGAGACGCCGACTACGGCCGGATCGGCGCCGGATACAGCGCCTACCGCAAACCGGATCCGCGGATCGCGTCGGCCGTCCTCGCTGCCCTTGGTGACGCCGGCACCGTGGTCAACGTCGGGGCCGGCTCCGGATCGTACGAGTCCAGGAGCCTGCTGGTCACCGCCGTGGAGCCCTCGCAGTCCATGCGGGTCCAGCGTCCGGCCCACCTGGCTCCGGCCGTTGACGCCACGGCCGAGCATCTTCCGTTCCCCGACGGTGTCTTCGACGCGGCGATGACCACCTTCAGCGTGCACCAGTGGAGCGACATCAAGGCCGGGCTGCGCGAGATGCGGCGGGTGGCGCGCGGCCCCGTCGTCATCCTCACCTGCGACCCTGACCTCGTACGCGACTTCTGGCTGTACGACTACGCGCCCCTCGTCCTGGAGACCGAGGCCCGCCGCTATCCCGCCGTCGCCGATCTCACCGAGACCCTTGGCGGCCGGGTCACGGTGGAGCGGGTCCCGGTCCCCGCCGACTGCACCGACGGCTTCAACGAGGCGTACTACGCGCGCCCCGAACGCCTGCTGGAGCCCGGCGCCCGCCAGGCGTGCTCGGCGTGGAGCTTCGTGGAGCCGGAGGTGCGCGCGGAGTACGTCGGGCGGCTGCGCGACGATCTCGACTCGGGCCGCTGGGACGAGCGCTACGGCGCCCTGCGCCGGCAGCCCACGCTGGACGGCTCCCTCATCCTGATCCGCGCCCTGCCCTGATGAGGCCCATCCTCATCCGCGCTCGGCTCCTCACCCGCGCTCGGCTCTGAGGACGGCGCTCGCGCGCTCCGGAGGCGGCGATGAGTCCGGTCGGTCACCCTGGTCTCACCAGGAAGGCGGGAAGAGCCGACCATGGAGGGCCGGAGCATGCGGGACCTGGTGATCACGGAGAACATCACGCTGGATGGCGTCATCGACGCCGCCGGAGGCTGGTTCGCCCCGGCCGACGCCGCCGGGGCCGACTCGGCGCAGCCCGACACCTCCGATCTGACGGCCGCGCTGGGCGAGCAGATGGCGGGCGCCGACGCCTTCTTGGTGGGCCGCAGGACGTTCGAGGACATGCGCGGCTACTGGCCCCGGCAGACGGACGACACGACCGGCGTCGCCGACTACCTCAGTACGGTTCGCAAATACGTGGTCTCCCGCACCCTGGGCGACCCCGGCTGGCAGAACACGACGGTGCTGCCGGGCGACCCGGGCGAGGAGATCGCGGCGCTGAAGAGGGCTCCCGGCGGGGACATCGTCACGACCGGAAGCATCACGCTGGTCCACGAGCTGATCGCGGCCGGACTGGTCGACGAGTTCCGGCTGTTCGTATACCCGGTCGTCATCGGCCCCGGTGCCCGGCTGTTCACCGACCGGACCAAGGGACCGGGCACGCTGCGCCTGGTGGAGACCAGGCCCTTCGTCTCAGGGGTCGTGCTGCTGCGCTACCGCACGGCGTAGCGGGCCTTCGCATGGGGCGCGCCCTCGTATGGAGCGCGCCCTCGTACGAGGAGAGGGCACGGCCGACGCGCCGTGCCCCCTCGCCCTCTCCTGCCTCCTGCTCGCATGCCACCCGGCAGCCGCGCACCGGATGCTTCAGCGGCTCTCCAGCCGTAGCCGCAGCTGCGTTTCCTGGTCGCCTGCCACATGCAGCTCCTCGCGCACCGTGAAGGCGTCGTCCAGCACCCGGAGGAGCTTGTCCACGGCTGTGGGCGGCCCCTGGAGTTCGGCCGCGACGGGGGTGGCCAGTGCCACGGGCTCCGGCCGCCGGCCGGTGCCCTGCGCGATGTCGAACTGCGCCATCCACACATCGGCCTTCCGCCGCTCGGCCCCGGACTTCCAGTCCGAGGGGAACAGCGCGTCCAGAACTTCGAACACCACTTCGGCATCCGCACCGCCGCACTCGCTCAGCTGCACGGAGACTTCCCTGTCCCCACCGGACATGTCCGCCACCATTCCGGGCCTCCCTTTCTCGCGAATTGTCTTCAGGCCCAATATCGGCCCGTGGGTACCCGCGAGACGTGATCACAACCGGCGATTCGCGCTTCGTCTCCAGGCCGGGACGGCCCGCACAGTTCGCAGGCCCCCGACGACCCCGACGGTCCCGATGCCCCCGAGGGCCCGGACGCTCCGGATGGCCCGGGCGGTCCGGACGGCTCGAACAGCGGGAGCGGCAGCAGCTGGGTCAGGTCGTCGCCATGGCCCCCACCGGCCGGAGCGGGCGCGGTGGGGGCCACATGGCTGTGGACGCGGTAGCGGGTGACCGGATGCTGGGCGGAACGCGGCGCCTCCAGCCGGACCGTGACGGGGCCCGCGAAGGTGTAGCGGCGCTCGGCCGCGTAGCTGCGGACCAGCGCGGCCAGCTGGGGTGCCAGCTCGCCGCTGTGCGCGTCGAGCCGCTCGTGGACGTCCTGGGGCAGCTCGATGCTGAAGTGGTTGGGGACCAGGGTTCGGCCGTGGCCCAGGATCATGGCGTTCTCGTCGCACTCCTTGTAGAGCACCGTCACGATCTCGGCGGGCTTGCTGCGCGGCCTGCGTACCAGCGCCCACGCTGCCGAGATCCAGCGCTCCAGTGCCCGTTCGAAATCCCCGATCCTTCCCATGGCCGTCCGCCACCCGCCTCTCGCCCGCTCGCTCGTCGCCCGTTCACTGCCCCGCTAACGCCCGGAGCGGCGGGACGGGCACGCCCGGCGCACCGGATGGCGCACGCCCTGGCCGGGCGGTGACGCCGGCCCCGCACGCACCTCCGGGCGCCCCGCACGCGCGTCCGGCCGACGCGTGCGGCCGACGCCTCCTGGTCCGGCGGTCCGGCGGTCCGGCGGTCCGGACGTACGGCCCGGGGGTGCGCGGTGTGTGCCGTGGCGTGGCGCACCCGAGCGCGATGGCGCGCGGCAACCGGTCAACCCGTCCGTGCGGCCCGTGCCGGGCTCGGTCCGGAACGGCGGCGGCTGCCCACATTCCGGATGGGGGCGGGGCGGGCCGGGGCGCGTTCGTAGGCTGCGGGTATGACCCCCAGCACCACCGCGGGCTCTGCTCCCGCGCCCGCCCCGGGAGCCGCCCGCACAGCGGGCGCACCGGATGCCGCGTCAAATGCCGCGCCCGCGCCCCCGCTCGCCTCCCGTGCCGCCTCGGTCGGCTCCTCTCCCGTGCGCGAGATCCTCGCGCTGACGGAGCGCCCCGAGGTGATCTCCTTCGCGGGCGGGCTGCCCGCGCCCGAGCTGTTCGACGCGGAGGGGATACGGGCCGCCTACGACCAGGTGCTCACCGAGGAGCCGCGCCGCGCGCTCCAGTACTCCACGACGGAGGGCGACCCCGCGCTGCGCGCCGCCGTCGCCGCGCGGCTCGGCGCCCGGGGCCTGCCCACCTCGCCGGACGACCTGCTGGTGACCACCGGCTCCCAGCAGGGCCTCACGCTGCTGGCGACGGCGCTGCTGGAGCCCGGCGACACCGTGCTGGTGGAGGACCCGACGTATCTCGCGGCCCTCCAGTGCTTCGGATTCGCGGGCGCGCGCGTCGTCCCCGTGCGTTCGGACGAGAACGGCCTCGACCCCGCGGCGCTGGCCGATGCCGTGGTGCGCGAGCGGCCCAAACTGCTCTACACGGTGCCGACGTTCCAGAACCCGACCGGCCGCACCCTCCCGGCCGCGCGGCGGCAGGCCGTCGCCGCGGTCGCGGCGCGGCACGGGCTGTGGATAGCCGAGGACGACCCGTACGGCGAACTGCGCTACGAGGGCGAGCGGGTGCCCCACCTCGCCTCCCTGGAGGCCGCCGCCGACCGCACGGTGCTGCTGGGCAGCTTCTCCAAGGTCATGGCGCCCGGACTGCGGCTGGGCTGGCTGCGCGCCCCCGCCGCGCTGCGCCGCGCCTGCGTCGTCGCCAAACAGTCCTTCGACCTGCACTGCTCGACCGTCGACCAGGCCGCCACCGCCCGCTACCTCGCGGACGCCGACCTGGACGCGCACCTCGAACGGCTGTGCGTGGCCTACCGGCTGCGCCGGGACGCCCTGCTCGACGGGCTGCCCGCCGCGCTGCCCGAGGGGAGCGAGTGGAACAGGCCGGAGGGCGGCATGTTCGTCTGGGCCCGGCTGCCGGCGGGCCACGACGCGACGGAGCTGCTCCGTGCTGCGGTCGCCCGCGATGTGGCCTACGTCCCCGGGGCGCCGTTCTTCGCCGGTCCACCGGACCCGGGCGCGCTGCGGCTGTCGTTCACCACGCACACCCCCGAGGAGATCGCGGAGGGACTGCGGCGCCTCGCCGGGGTGTTCGAGGCCCGGTAGGCGCGTGCGCTCCCTTCACGTGCCACGGGAGTTGACGAGGTGCCGGACCGCGGCTTCACCGGCTCCGTCGACCACCGGGCGAAGGTGTCCGGGCGGAGGAGCAGGGCGCGCTCCCCGCTCTGGCGCGCCGGCACCCGCACCTGGCGCCGGCGATCGACCGGCCGCGCGAGGAGCACCGTACGGCGGACAGGCTGCGGGCCGGTCCGGAGCGACTGCTCGACGGGGCCGCCACCGCCGGCCCCGGCCGCTTCCTGACCGCTCCGTCAGGGGCGGAGGCGGGCGCCGACGCGGCCCAGCGCCTCGGCCATCGCGTCCAGCTCGTCGGGGCGCAGGACGTCGATGAGGGCCTCGCGTACGGCGGCGACGTGTCCGGGGGCCGCGGCGCGCAGCGTGTCGCGGCCCTCGGTGGTGAGGACGGCCAGGACGCCGCGTACGTCCGTGGGGCAGGAGCGGCGGCGCACCAGGCCGCGCTTCTCCAGCTGGCTCACCTGGTAGGTCAGCCCGCTCTTGGAGGTGAAGAGGCCCTCCGCCAGCTCGGTCATCCGGATCTCGCCGTCCGGCGCGGCCCCGAGTCGTACGAGGATCTCGTACTGCGTGTGGGAGAGCCCCGCGTCGTCCTTGAGCTGTTGCTCAAGGTGACGGGAGACCCGGCTGGTCGCTTCCAGGAAGCCCTGCCAGGCCGCCATCTCCCGCTCGTCGAGCCACCTGGTCTCTGCCATGCGTGTCATTCTACGCGGTTGTTCAAATTCGAACTGTCTTGTACGGTCGCCCCGAGAACGAGGTTCGAATTTGAACCACACGTCCCGCAGGAGGCTCCCGCTCATGTCGTCCCCCCACGCCACAACCCTCTCCCCGGATGCCGGGCCGGACACCGCCCGGACGGGCGGCACCGACGCCGCCGTTTCCGCGCCCGCCCAGCCCGGCTACGACGCGGGCCTGCTCGTGCTGCGGCTCGCCCTCGGCCTGACGATGGCGGCGCACGGCTCTCAGAAGCTCTTCGGATGGTTCAACGGCGGCGGGCTCGACGGCACCGCCGGGTTCTTCACCTCGGTCGGATACCCCTCGGGCAAGACCATGGCCGTCGTCGCCGGCCTCAGCGAGACCCTGGGCGGTCTCGGGCTGGCCCTCGGCCTGCTCACCCCGCTCGCGGGCGCCGCCCTCTTCGGCACCATGCTCAACGTCCTCGCCGTGAAGTGGGGCAGCTTCTTCGCGCCGAAGGGCGTGGAGTACGAACTCCTCCTGGCCGTGGCCGCCGCCGCGCTCACCCTCACCGGGCCCGGCAGGCTGGCCGCCGACCGCGCGCTGCCCGTCCTGCGCGCCCACCGCCTCACCCACGGCGCCGCGGCACTCGTCCTGGGCGCGGTCCTGGCCGGGATCGTCCTCCTCGTACGGAACTGATCCGCCCCGCCCGACCTCTCGGAAGCACTGCCCAGGGAGTGCTGCCCGGGGAGCACTCCCCGGGCAGCACCGGACCGAAGCACCTGGAAGCACTCGCCCGGAAGGGGGCGCCATGAGCCGCTCGGACACCCCGCACGGCGGCGACAGCGACGGCGACGCCGGCGGCATGTCCTGGGACGGCGGCCGGATGCCCGTGCTGTACCTCAGTCATGGCGCCCCGCCGCTCGCCGACGACGCGCTGTGGACCTTCCAGCTCGCCTCCTGGGCGCGTGAACTGCCGCGCCCGCGCGCCGTCCTGATGGTCTCGGCGCACTGGGAGTCGCGCCCCGTCACCCTCTCCGCGACCCGTACGGTGCCGCTGGTCCACGACTTCTCCGGGTTCCCCGAGCACTACTACCGGGTGCGCTACCCCGCGCCCGGAGCGCCCGCCCTGGCCGCGCGCGTACGGGCCCTGCTGGGCGGCGGCGACCAGGTCGCCGCCGCGCCGGAGCGGGGCCTGGACCACGGGGCCTATGTACCGCTCGTCGAGATGTATCCGGACGCCGGCATCCCCGTCCTCCAGCTTTCCCTGCCGACCCTGGACCCCACGCGGCTGATGGCGCTGGGCCGCAGGCTGGCGCCGCTGCGCGAGGAGGGCACGCTGATCGTCGGCAGCGGCTTCTTCACCCACAACCTCAGCGGCTTCAGCTGGGGCGCCGGGGCGGACGAAACCCCGGCCTGGTCCCGGGAGTTCGACGCGTGGGGGCGCGAGGCGCTGGCGGGCCAGGACATCGACGCGCTGCTCGACTTCACCCACCGCGCCCCGGCGGGCCGTATCGCGCACCCGCGCACGGAACACTTCGCGCCCCTGTTCGTCACCCTGGGCGCCGGCGAAGACGAGCTGGCCGGACAGCGCACCGTCATCGACGGTTTCTGGTACGGCCTGGCCAAGCGCTCCGTCCAACTGGGCTGACCACCTGCGCCTTTCACGACCCGCTGCCCTCCCCCGCCCGGCGCCCCCGCTCCTCCCGGAGGCCTTCCAGGGGCCTGCCACGGGCCTGCCGCGGCCTTCCGTGGGTCACTCCCGCGGTTCCTCCCGCTCGCCCATGCGGCTGGTCCCCGCTCACCCCTGTTCGCACAGGGTGACGGGATGAGTACCCTGACGTGCGAAATGCGTACGTCACAGCTTTCGGGTGGGGGTGACATGGGCTTCGGCTTCAAGCGGCGGAGCTCGGCCCTCCCCGCGGAGGTCACCAGCTTCGTCGGACGCCAGGAGGAACTCGCGTGCGTCGACGCCCTGTTGTGCCGCGCCCGGCTGGTCTCCCTGGTGGGCCCCGGCGGCGTGGGCAAGACCCGGCTCGCGCTGCGCGCCGCAGCCGCCGTCAAGGACAGCTACCCCGACGGGCTGTGCCTGGCCGAGCTGACCGAGCTGCGCGAGGCCGAACTGCTGCCCGCCGGGCTCGCCGCGCTGCTGGGCCTGCCGGACCAGAGCGGCCGTGAACCTCTCGACCTGCTGGTCGAGCACCTGCGCGGACTGCGCAAGCTGCTGATCCTCGACACTTGCGAACACCTCGTCGACGCGTGCGCCGCCTTCGCCGACCTCGTGCTGCGCGAGGCGCCCGAGGTGACCTTGCTGGTCACCAGCCGCCAGCCGCTGGACGTGCCCGGCGAACACACCTTCGTCGTCCCACCGCTGGCCGTCGAGGAGCGCGACGGCAGCGGCGCCCGCACCGACGGCAGCGCCGTGGCCCTCTTCGCGCAGCGCGCCGCCGCCGTCGTACCGGGCTTCCGCGTCACCGCCGCCAACCGCGAGGAGGTCGTCGCCCTGTGCCGCCGGCTGGACGGCATACCGCTGGCCATCGAGCTGGCGACCGTACGGCTGCGCGCCCTCTCGCTCACCCAGCTCGCCGCGCGCCTGGAGGACCGCTTCCGGGTACTGACCGGTGACCGGCGTACCGCCTTGCCCCGGCATCAGACGCTGCGTACCACGATCGGCTGGAGCCACGAGCTGTGCTCGGCCGAGGAGCGGCTGCTGTGGGCCCGGCTGTCGGTGTTCGCCGGGGCCTTCGACATCGGGGCCGCCGAAACAGTGTGCGCGGGCGGCGCGCTGCGGCCGGAGGCGGTGGTGGAGCACCTGGTGGCGCTCGTGGACAAGTCGGTGGTCCTGCGCGTGGACGATGAGGATCTGCCGCGCTACCGGCTGCTGGACACCATCCGCGAGTACGGCGCCGAGTGGCTGGCGAGCACCGGTGAGGAGCGGGCGTGCGCCGAGCGGCACCTGGCGTGGTTCCGGGGCGCGGCCGAGCACTTCCGTGAGCACGGCACGGGCCCCGCACAGCAACGGCTGAGCCAGGACATCACGCGGGACCTGGCCAACTTCCGGCTGGCGCTCGAATACGCGCACGGGCCGGGCGAGCGGCCCCAGGACGGGCCGGCGCTCGCGGTCGCGCTGGCGCCGTACTGGACGTTCCGCTCCTCCTTCGCCGAGTCCCGCCACTGGCTGCGGCGCGGCCTGGAACTCCTGTCGGGCCCGTGCCCCGAGCGGGCCGAGGCGCTGTGCGGCCTCGCGCACCACACGGCCGTCCAGGGGCGCACGGAGGCGGCCATGCCGTACGCCGAGGAAGCGTGGGAGATCGCCGAGGCGCTCGGCGACGAGCGGCTGCGGGGGATGGCCACGCACTTCGTCGGCTTCGTGCACCTGATGAGCGGTGAAGCGGAGACGGCCGGCCCCTTCATCGCGCGCTCCCGTCCGCTGCTGGAGGCGGCCGGCGACCGCTACCACCTTGCGCTCAACTTCATGCACGAGGCGGTGCGCTCGGCCCTGCTCGGCAGGAGCGAGCAGTCGCTGCGCAACGAACGGGCTTTCGAGCTGGCGCTCGGCGACGGCCCGCACGGCGGCGGCGAGCGGGCGGAGGGCGAGCACGGCCTGAGCGAGCACGGCCTGAGCGAGCAAAGCGGCGGCGAGCGGGGGGAGGGGGAAAGCGGCGGGCCCGGGGACGAAGAGCGCGAGGTCTTCTTCCGGGGCTTCATCCGGTACTTCCACGGCCTCGCGCTGTGGAACGAGGGACGGCGCGCGGAGTGCGCCGCGCCGCTGCGGGAGGCCGTACGGCTCAAGGCCGCCATGGAGGAGCCGGACGGCACCGCCGTATGCCTGGAGACCCTGGCCTGGCAGGCGGCCCAGGCCGGGCGCTCCGTGCGGGCCGCCTGGCTGCTGGGGGCCGCCGACGCCTACTGGCGGCAGGACCTCGCCCTGATGTGGGGCATCGAGAGTCTCATCGCCTGCCACCACGAGGCGCTGGACCGGGTGACGTCGGCGCTGGGGGAGACCCGGGCGCACAACCTGATGCGGCGCGGGCGGGCGCTGCCGGCCGCCGAGGCGGTGGAGTTGGCCGCCTCCGACCGCGAGCACCCGAAGGCTCCCGCGCCGGGGGTGGGCGCGCGGCGCGAGGGTCCGTCCGCCCGGGGCGGCGGCCTCGGCGTGCTCACCGGCCGGGAGCGGGAGGTGGCCGGGCTGGTGGCCCAGGGGCTGACGAACCGGGAGATCGCCGAGCGCCTCGTCATCTCCAAGCGCACGGCGGACGCGCACGTCGAGCACATCCTCAGCAAGCTGGGCTGTTCGGGCCGCGCGGAGATCGCCCCGCTCCTCGAACGGCCCACAGCGACCGCGGGCTGACCTCCCGGAACATTCGGTGGCTTTTCTTCGTTCTTGACTCTGCACTAGCGTGCTGTTTTTACTAGCGCATTACGCTGGACGCAAGGCCGTGCCGTGCGGCCATGGAGGAGTGAGATGAGGAGCAGCAACCCGGTCTTCTCGCGTCGGGGGTTCAGCCGCGACAACGGCTACGCCGGTTTCAATGCCCAGCAGCAGCAGCCGCCGCAGGCCGGGAACCCCTACGCGACGAACCCGTACGCACAGCAGCCCAACCCCTATGCCCAGCAGACGCAGACCGCCGGGCACCCTTACACCGCGCCGCCGGCGGCCCCGCCGCAGGCCGGCCGGATGACGATGGACGATGTCGTCGCCCGTACGGGTATGACCCTGGGCCTCGTCGTCGTCACCGCGGCCGTGGCCTGGATCACGGACATGTCGCTGGTTCTCGCCATCGGCGCCGGGCTCGTCGCGATGGTGCTGTCGCTGGTCCAGGCGTTCAAGCGCAAGGCGTCGCCCCCGCTGATCCTGGCGTACGCCGCCTTCGAGGGCCTCTTCCTGGGCGCGCTGAGCAACTTCGTCAACGGGTATGTGAACGGCGCCGCGATGCAGGCGGTGCTGGGGACGATGGCGGTGTTCACCGCCGTCCTCGTGCTCTACAAGACACGGATCATCCGGGTCACCCAGCGGTTCTACCGCTTCGTGATGGCGGCGGCGATCGGCTTCGTGCTGCTCATGGCCGTCAATCTGCTGTTCGCGGTCTTCGGCGGCGGTGACGGCCTCGGCTTCCGCAGCGGCGGCATGGGCATCCTGTTCGGCGTCATCGGCGTCGTGCTGGGTGCGCTCTTCCTCGCGCTGGACTTCAAGCAGGTCGAGGACGGCATCGCCTACGGCGCACCCAAGGAGGAGTCGTGGCTGGCGGCCTTCGGGCTGACGCTGACCCTGGTGTGGATCTACCTGGAGTTCCTCCGGCTGATCGCCATCATCCAGGGTGACTAGCGCGGGACGCGCGGCGGAAGCCGCCGGCACGTCCAGCAGCGGCGCCACAGAGCGATGAGAGGGCCCGGAAGGCATCGCCTTCCGGGCCCTCTCGCGTCTGTGTGGGGTCGGGGGACAGATCGGCAGCCGTCTAGAGGTGGCGCGCGGCGCGCCGCAGGTCGTGTTCGTGGATGATCGCTTTGGCGTGGCCGTAGGCGAGGTTGTGTTCGCCCCGCAGCCAGCTCACCTTCTCCTCGAATCGGAAGAGGGATGGGCCTTCGTCGACCGTGCGGAGCCAGTCGGAGACTTCACGACCGGTGCAGTGAGGGATGCGCGAGAGCAGGTTCCGGTGGGTCTCTTCGGAGAAGATTTGGGACATCGGCGCCTCCGGACGCTTTCTTAGTGAGTCCTTGACGCCACGTTGCCTGAGCGTTGGGTTGTTGGCAACAGTCCGGAGGCGGCGCATAGGCTTGCGAAGTGCCTTCCGTTGATACGACTCCGCTGATCACTGCCGTGGACCAGCTCGCCGACCGGCTCCGTGCGCTGCCGCAGAGCACCTTGCGGCGGGGTGCGGCTCAAGAAGGACTCGCCTTGGCGCGGTCGCTTTCCGAGCGCGCTCAACGGCTGGAATTCGGCCCCCCGATGGAGCCCCGGGTGATGCCCGACGCGGGCGTCTTCGCCGTCGGCGACCAAGTGTCGGTCGCGGGCCACGACATGGCCCTGGCTCTGGCCGAGGGTCCCGCTTCGGCCCCGGACGCGCTGGCGGAGGCGCTGCGCGAGGTGCGGACCGCCGCGGCCCGCGTGGGCTGACCGCCACGGCCGGCTGCGGGCCGGACCTGCAACGACGGCGGTTGAACCGGACCAACAGCGTCGGCGGTGGGGCCGGACCAACAGCGTTGCCGGGCCGGGCCTACCGCGAGGCGATGACGCGGTCGGCCAGGAGGTAGGCCGTATCGCCGTTGGGGAAGCCGAAGGTGAGGGCGTAGGAGCCCGCGATGCCGGAGCCGCCCAACAGCACGGGAGACTCGCCCAGGCGCAGCGCTTCGCCGAGCGCCTCGCTGGTGGCGCGGTGGCCGGGTGAGAGACAGACCGTCGTGCCGTCCTCGAACACGTACACATCCAGCGTGCCCAGCGGGCCGGGCCGCACATCGGCCAGCGGGGTGCGGGCGATCGCCAGTTCGGCCAGCCGCTCCACCGTGCGCTCGTGGTCGGCGACCGTCGGCGCCGTGGACGGTGCGGGGGAGGGGATGACGGGGTCGCCGTTGAGGTTGTAGTCCGGGTGCGAGGGGTGGCGGCGGCGCGCGGCGGCCAGGTCGGGCGACTCGGCCCGCGGTGTCTCGGCCTCGGCCTCGGGCTCGCCCGCGTCGGCCGGGTCGCTCCGGTCCCGCTGCCCGGCACCGGGGGCGGGCGGTGCGCTCTCCCCGTCGCCGTCCTCGGGCCCGTTCTGGCGGGGGATGAAGATCTCTCCGGCGTCGGCCTCGGGGTCGAGGTCCAAGAGCGCGTCGAGGTGGTCGGCGAGGGCGCCCGGCGCCACCTCGTACTCGGTGCCGTGCCCGGCCAGCAGCGAGCCGTTGTCCGGCTCGCAGTCCCGCGCCTCCTGGGCGGCCCAGAAGGCGCGTGCCTCGGCCAGTTCACGCTCGCGCTCGTCGGCGAGCGCCTCGGCGACGGCGGTGCGGATCTCCTCGGCGAAGCCGCCCTCGCGCGCGCGGGGAACCGCACCGGAGGCGGCAGCGGCCGGTGCGGTGTGCTGTGCGTCCGCGTGCTGTGCGGTTTCGCCGCGCTGGGCGTCGAGCTGGGCACGCAGCGCGGTCAGCTGGCGGCGCAGCCCCTGTGCGGTGTGCAGTGCGGCACCGCCCAGCGCGGTGGCCGTGGCCGCCGTGCACAGCAGGATGAGGGATATGGCGCTCACTGACGTACTCCCGGTTCCGGTTCGATCCCCCTGAATTCCTACAACAGCGTTGCGAGGAAAGCTCTTCGACCGTAGTGCAAAACGCCCGGAAGTGGACAGGGGGAAGGTTGAGCGTTGACGTACCGTACCGCCCTGACCTGTACGAACGAAGCGCCCCCAGGGCGTATATCACATCCTGGGGGCGCTTCGGTCTCGCTGTTGTATAGGTGCCGCCGCCGCTTCTCGGGGTGCTGTCGGGGCTCAGCTGAGGCGTTCGAGGACCATCGCCATGCCCTGGCCGCCGCCCACGCACATGGTCTCCAGCGCGAACTGTTTGTCGTGCCACTGGAGCGAGTTGAGCAGCGTGGTGGTGATGCGCGCGCCGGTCATGCCGAAGGGGTGGCCGACGGCGATGGCGCCGCCGTTGACGTTGAGCTTGTCCAGGTCGATGCCCAGGTCCTGGTAGGAGGGGATCACCTGCGCGGCGAACGCCTCGTTGATCTCGACCAGGTCGATGTCGCCGATCGACAGGCCCGCGCGGGCCAGCGCCTGCTTGCTGGCCTCGACGGGGCCGTGGCCCATGATCTCGGGGGAGAGCGCGGAGACTCCGGTGGAGACGATCCGCGCCAGCGGGGTCAGGCCCAGCTCGCGGGCCTTGGTGTCGGACATGATCACCAGCGCCGCCGCACCGTCGTTGAGCGCGCAGCAGTTGCCCGCCGTGATCCGGCCGTCGGGCCGGAAGACCGGCTTGAGGCCCTCGACTCCCTCCAGGGTGACCCCGGCGCGCGGCCCGTCGTCCTTGGCGACGACCGTCCCGTCCGGTGTCGTGACGGGGGTGATCTCCCGCTCCCAGAAGCCGTCCGCCAGGGCCTTCTCGGCGAGGTTCTGGGACCGCACGCCGAACTCGTCCATCTCACGGCGTGTGATGCCCTTGTGACGCGCGAGGTTCTCGGCGGTCTGGCCCATGGCGATGTAGACGTCCGGGACCTGGCCGCCCTCGCGGGGGTCGGTCCAGCCGTCCCCTCCCTGCTCGGCGCGGGCCGCGGTGCGCGCCTCGGCGTCGGCGAAGAGCGGGTTGTGGGTGCCGGGCATGCCGTCGGAGGAGCCGTTGACCTGGCGGGAGACCGTCTCGACACCGGCCGAGATGAACACGTCGCCCTCGCCCGCCTTGATGGCGTGCAGCGCCATGCGGGAGGTCTGGAGCGAGGAGGAACAGTAGCGGGTGATGGTGCAGCCCGGCAGGTGGTCCATGCCCATCTGGACGGCGACCACCCGGCCCAGGTTGTGCCCCTGCTCACCGCCCGGGAGGCCGCAGCCCAGCATGAGGTCGTCGATCTGGGCCGGGTCCAGCTCCGGCACCTTGTCGAGGGCCGCCTGGATGATGCCGGCCGTGAGGTCGTCGGGACGTACGTCCTTGAGCGAACCCTTCATGGCGCGGCCGATGGGGGAGCGGGCGGCAGAGACGATCACTGCTTCGGGCATCACGGCTCCTGGGAGAGGGGGTCTGTCGCTGTCCACGCTGCGGAAGCGCTGACGTGCCGCGCGAGCGCGGCCTGCTGCGGAAGCTACCCGCCCGTAGTCGACAGGTCACTGTTTGGAGGATGTGATGCGGGCCTCTTCTAAGCGCTTGCTTGGTCACCTCCCCGGTCCCTGCCCCCGCCGAGCGCCGGCCGGGCCGCCCGCGAGGACGCCGCCTGCGACTCGGGGCCTGTCTCATCCGGGGGCGGCAGCCGCCTGCGGCGGCGGTGCTTGAGCAGCGCCCAGGGGCCGCGCATCCCCGCGACCTCCGTACCGCCCTCGGCCGCGGCCTCGGCCGCCGCCCTGGCCACCGGCAAGATGCCCTCGCGCCGCCGCGCGTCGGGCCGTTCGTCCTCGGTCGGCCACAGGCCCAGCGCCGCGCACAAGGTGGGCAGCACGGCCATCGCCGCCGTCGCGTACCCCTCGGCCGAGGGGTGGTAGTTGTCGGGTCCGAACAGCTCGCGCGGATGGGCGGAGAACTCGGGCCCCAGCAGGTCGCCCAGCGAGACCGTACGGCCGCCCTCCTCGACGACCGCGATGGTCTGTGCCGCGGCCAGCTGACGACTCAGCCGCCGCGCTATCCAGCGCAGCGGCTGCCCCACGGGCTCGACACTGCCCAGGTCGGGGCAGGTGCCCACCACCACCTCACAACCCGCCGTGCGCAGCCGCGCCACCGCGTCGGACAGATAGCGGACCGACCGTGCGGGCGGCGTCCGGTGGGTGACGTCGTTGGCGCCGATCATGATGACGCACACGTCGGGGGACCCGGACGAGTCCCGCTCGCTCAGCAGCTGCGTGACCTGGCGCTCCAGGTCGTCGGACTGCGCTCCGGACAGCGCGACGTTGCGCAGCTCCACCGGGCGTTCGGCCACCGCGGCGAGCGCGGAGGCCAGCAGCGCTCCGGGCGTCTGGCGTGGCCGGTGGACGCCCTGGCCCGCCGCGGTCGAGTCGCCGAGGAAGGCCAGCCGCAGCGGCCGTCCCGGATACAGTCGGCCGAAGGCGGTGCCGTAGCTGCCGTCGGCCGCGGGTGGCTCGTCGGCCGAGCCACCGACCTTGCGTTTGGCGAGTTGGATCTCGGTGAAGAGAAGCCCGATCGCCGCCCCGCCGAGCAGGCCGATCCCACCGCCCCCATAGGCGGCTGCGGTCGCGATCCGCCGGGCCACTCTCGCGCTCGACGCCTTCGACATCGGCATTGTGCTGTCTCCGCCTCCTGCGAATTCGTGTTACGGATGGTGAGGGCCACGGGCCGTGGGCGACCGGGTGTTGAGCACCACGGTGGTGCGGAACAGATTTCGTGCGCCGGGTTCGCGCCCTCATGACTGTGTTGCCCCGCGCAGCCCGGAGTGCAACGCGCCCCCAGCGTGCGCATGTTGCCCAATATGGTGGCGGCACGGGCTCGCAACCACGCGGCCCTACGACTACGCGCGGAGACCACGGTGCAGTATCACGAGTCGATGATCGAGCTTGTCGGCAACACCCCGCTGCTCAAGCTGAACAGTGTCACGGACGGCATCCAGGCCACCGTCCTTGCCAAGGTCGAGTACTTCAACCCCGGCGGTTCGGTGAAGGACCGGATCGCCCTGCGGATGATCGAGGCCGCCGAGGAGTCCGGCGAGCTGCGCCCTGGCGGTGTGATCGTGGAACCCACGTCCGGGAACACCGGTGTCGGCCTGGCCATCGTGGCGCAGCAGAAGGGCTACCGCTGCCTCTTCGTCTGCCCCGACAAGGTCTCCATGGACAAGATCAATGTGCTGCGCGCCTACGGCGCCGAGGTCGTGGTGTGCCCGACAGCCGTCGATCCCGACCATCCCGACTCTTACTACAACGTTTCCGACAGGCTGGTGCGCGAAACGCCGGGCGCCTGGAAGCCGGACCAGTACAGCAATCCCAACAACCCCCGCTCCCACTACGAGACGACCGGCCCCGAGCTGTGGGAGCAGACGGGCGGTCGCCTCACGCACTTCGTGGCGGGCATCGGCACCGGCGGCACCATCAGCGGCACGGGCCGCTATCTGAAGGAGGTCAGCGGCGGCTCCGTACAGGTCGTCGGCGCCGACCCGGAAGGCTCCGTCTACTCCGGCGGTGCGGGACGCCCCTACCTGGTGGAGGGCGTCGGTGAGGACTTCTGGCCCGACGCCTACGACCGCACCGTCACCGACGAGATCGTGGCCGTCTCCGACAAGGACTCCTTCCAGATGACGCGGCGGCTGGCCAAGGAGGAGGGCCTGCTGGTCGGCGGCTCGTGCGGAATGGCCGTCGTGGGCGCTCTGGAGGTGGCCAAGCGGCTCGGCCCCGACGACGTGGTGGTCGTCCTGCTGCCCGACAGCGGGCGCGGCTACCTCAGCAAGATCTTCAACGACGAGTGGATGAACGACTACGGCTTCCTGGAGGAGAGCGGCAGCGCCGGCTCCCGCGTGGGCGACGTGCTGCGCTTCAAGGAGGGCCCGATGCCCTCGCTGGTCCACATGCACCCGGAGGAGAGGGTCGGCGAGGCCATCGACGTGCTGCGCGAATACGGCGTCTCGCAGATGCCCGTCGTCAAGCGGGGGGCCGGGCACCCGGATGTGATGGCGGCCGAGGTCATCGGCTCCGTCGTCGAGCGGGAGCTGCTGGACGCGCTGTTCGCGCAGCGTGCCTCGCTGGGCGACGCGCTGGACAAGCACATGAGCGCGCCGCTGCCGCACGTCGGCTCGGGGGAGACCGTCGCCGATCTGATGGCGGTGCTGGAGGGCGCCGACGCGGCGATCGTGCTGGACGAGGGCAAGCCCTCGGGGGTGGTCAGCAGGCAGGACCTGCTGGCGTTCCTGGCGAACGAGGTTCGCTAGTGCCGTGACCGGCAATGTTTGCCCGGAAGGAGCGTGCGTGCCGGGCGGCGCGAGGGGGCCAAGCTTGCCGGGAGGGGCACCAGCCCCTGTCGTCGCGGGGCGGACGGGAAGGTGACGACAGGGCCTGGGTGCTCCCGCGCCCCTTTTCGGAGCGCCCGGTCCCCCGCCCCGTCGCGCGAAAGTGGTGGCCAAGTGTCACGGGGAGGAAAGCCGGGGTTAACACCCGGCGCGCACAGTGGGGTGTGTGGGCGTCACGGACCTCCGGAGCGGCTCCCGGACCGGTGGCGTCCCCACACGCGGCGGCAGGGCCTTGACCGCGCGCGTGCCCGGTGGGGGACCGCCGTCGTCCCGCCCCTTGCGCCTGTGCGCGGGGGTGCGGCGGTCCCCTTCTTTTTCTCCGCGCGGCTCCATGGCGGACCTGTCCCGTACCGGCACCGGGTCCGGACCAGCACCGGCCCCGGTGCCGGCTCAGTCCCAGTCTCCGGCCGGCTTCCGGCGCTCCGTGCCCTCGCTCCCGGAGAACCAGGAGCGGCTCGCCTGGAGGCCGTTGACCGCGACGATGCCCGCCCAGCACGAGATCAGCCCGATCAGCCCCGCGTTGACCACGGCGATGGCCGACAGCGGGATGGCCAGCACCAGGGAGGCCACCGCCAGGCCGAGGCGCGCGCCCAGGCCGTCCGGATAGAGGTGCGGCTGCGCCTGCTGGGGGCGGGTGCTGCCGCGGGCCACCACCATCTGCTGCTCGGCCATCTGGCGGCGCACGCGCTTGTCGACGACGCTGTCCAGCCGCTGCTCGACCTTCTCCATGAAGGAGTCGATCAGCTCGTCCTCGTATTCGGGACCCAGCTCCCTGCGCGTGTGCAGGGTCGCGTCGAGTTCCTTCTTCAGCTCAGGGTCGGGACCGCTCATGCTCGCCACGTTACGGCGCGGGCGCGGGGACGGCAGTGGGGCTAGCCCCCTGAAATCCCCGGGAGGTTTCGCGAACTCCCACCGGTTTCTCACCGAGGGCGGAGCCCGGATCCGCGGGCCCGCGCGTCCGGCCCCGTCGCCTCACCAGCCGCCGTGCGCGGGTGCGGTGTTGGGCTTCCGGGGGGCCGTCCGGAAGAGGGCGCGAGGGGGCGCCCCACCGGGGT
This sequence comes from Streptomyces sp. NBC_01775, assembly GCF_035917675.1. Lineage (NCBI taxonomy): Bacteria > Bacillati > Actinomycetota > Actinomycetes > Kitasatosporales > Streptomycetaceae > Streptomyces > Streptomyces sp. NBC_01775. The sequence goes on from NZ_CP109104.1 coordinate 5,627,252, forward strand.
TCGCGAGCTCCGCGACTGCGCAAAGATGATTCAAAGGGCCATTGACTCGTCAATTTTGAGCAAATAGCGTCCGGGGGATGTTCCCCGCCTCCGGCACGTTCTCGCCGCGGCAGTTCTTCATGGGGCTGCCCGAGGAGCCGGCGGAGGCGGCGCGGCTCCGGCATGAAGGGCTGAGCACACATGACTGACACCTCCATCCCCTCCGCGGCGCCGACGGGCAGCAGTGCGCACACCCGCGACCTGCGCCTGGGCGTCATCGGGCTCGGCCAGCGCGCCTACCTCGCGCAGGAGGCCCACCACCCGGGCGAGGGCTCGGCGGTGGTGGCCGCCGCCGACACCGCGCCGGGCATGGCCGGGCGGGCCCGCGAGTGGTTCGGGGACGACGTCCGCGGCTACGCCGGCCACCGGGAGATGCTGGCCGCCGAGGAGCTGGACGCGGTCTTCGTCATCACCCCCGACCACACGCACGAGGACCTCGCCGTCGAGCTGCTGGAGGCGGGCGTCGCCGTCTTCGCCGAGAAGCCGCTCGCCATCACCACCGAGGGCTGCGACCGTGTCCTGGAGGCCGCGCGCGCGGGCGGCGCCCGGCTGTACGTGGGCCACAACATGCGCCACATGCCGGTGGTGCGCACCATGCGCGACCTGATCCGGCGCGGCGAGATCGGCGAGGTCAAGGCCGTGTGGTGCCGCCACTTCGTCGGCCACGGCGGTGACTTCTACTTCAAGGACTGGCACGCCGACCGCCGCAACACCACCAGCCTGCTCCTCCAGAAGGGTGCCCACGACCTGGACGTCATCCACTGGCTCGCGGGCGCGTACACCGAGCGTGTCACCGCGCTCGGCGGGCTCACGGTCTACGGCGAGATCGCCGACCGCTCGGGCCAGGCCCCCGGCGCGGTGATGCCCGACTGGTACGACGAGGACAACTGGCCGCCGCTGTCGAACACCGGCCTCAACCCGGTCGTCGACGTCGAGGACCTGTCGATGATGGTCATGCGGCTGGAGGGCGGCGTGCACGCCAGCTACCAGCAGTGCCACTACACGCCGGACTACTGGCGCAACTACACGGTCATCGGCACCGAGGGCCGCCTGGAGAACTTCGGTGACCAGGGGGAGACCGCGGAGGTGCGGGTGTGGAAGCGGCGCGGCGACTACCGCGCCGACGCGGATTCCGTCGTCCCTGTGCCGTCGCCCGGTGAGGGCGGACACGGGGGCGCCGACCCGATGCTGGTGGCCGAGTTCCTGCGCTTTGTCCGCTCCGGCGGCGTGACCGACACCAGCCCGGTCGCGGCCCGGGAAGCCGTGGCGGCGGGGGTCGCCGCGACCGAGTCGCTGCGCGCGGACGGCCGCCCGGTCACGGTCTCCCGGGTCGACCCCGGCCTGGCCGCCTGGTTCGCCGCCGGTCAGCCTTGACGCCTCCGCCGCTCCTCCTTCCGCCGCGACGGCGCGTACCCCGGGCGGGAAGAGGGGCGGCGGCAGGAGGGGGCCGCACATCTTGCTCGTCGGCCGCTCTCTGCATAGAGTTATGCAAGGGAGGAGTGGGCTGAATGAGAGGGATGGGATGGGTGCGAGCGGGCGGCTGCTTCAGCTTTTCGAGGGGCACCGGCTGACGCCGACGCAGCGCCGCATCGCGCACTGCATGGTGCGCCGCGCCGCCGACGCCCCGTTTCTCTCCAGCGTCGAGCTGGCCGAACTCGCGGGGGTGAGCCAGCCGTCGGTCACCCGGTTCGCCGTCGCGCTCGGCTTCGACGGCTACCCCGCGCTGCGCCGCCATCTGCGCGAGAACACGCCGCCGGAGGGCGCCGAGGGCGGGGACGGTGCCGAGAGCGAGGGCGGCAACGAGTACCAGCAGGCCGTGTACGCCGAGATCGAGAACCTGCGTCGGACCGCCGCGCTGCTGAGCGACCCCGCGCCGGTCGAGCGGGCCGGCGCGCTGCTGGCGGCCTCGCGCCCGCTGCCGGTGCTCGGGCTGCGGGCAGCCGCCGCGCAGGCGGGCGGCTTCGCGTACTTCGCCGCCAAGGTCCACCCCGACGTCCGGCTGCTGACCGAGGGCGGCTCCATGCTCGTCGACCGGCTCGACGGCTGCGTACGGGCCGGGGCCGGCACACTGCTGTGCTTCGCGCTGCCCCGCCACCCCCGCGAGACCGTCGAGGCCCTCGCGCACGCGCGGGAGGCGGGGCTGTCGGTCGTCACGGTCGCGGACGGCGCGTTCGCGCCGGTCGCGCACCCGGACGACCTCTTGTTGCCCGCCCCTGTCGGCACCGGCCTCTCCTTCGACACCGCCTGCGCGCCCATGCTCCTGGGCCGGATGCTTCTGGAGGCCATGTGCGACGGCTTGCCCGACGCGCAGGCCCGGCTGGAGGACTTCGACACGCGCGCCGGGGAGCGCGGGCTCTTCGCCGAGTGAGCCCGCTGTGCTGTTGTGCTGTTGCGCTGTTGTGCCGTTGTGCCGTTGTGCCGTTGTGCCGTGTGAGCCCGCGACAAGCCCCGTGAACGGTCCGGTGGTCGCCCCGCGAACGTCCCGGTAGCCGGCCCGCGCGGAAAAGGGAGTGCCCGGCCCGCCGCCGTGACGTAATGTGCGCGGTCGGTCTGCGGCTCTTACGCGGGGGTGTGTGCTTCGTGATTCCGGATCTCGTCAGAACCTGGGTGGCGGGCTGGTCCGTGTCCCGGAACACGCCCCGGCCCGTCGAGCACCCGTGGGGCCACTACATCGAGGTGGGCAGGCCGGAGCTGGTGGGACGGCATGTGCTGCCGCACGCCTCGCAGGCCATGGTGCGCGAGGCCGCCGCCTCGGTGACCGTGCCGTACACCTGGCTGCTGCTGCCCGCCGAACCGGACGAGGCCGAGGGCTGGCTCCCCGCCGGCTGGTCGGTCGACCGGGAGGAGACCGGCCACCTCATGACCCTCGATCTGCGGACCACCCGCCCGGTGGCGCCCGACGGCTACACCGCGACGGTCGCGACCCGTGACGGCGTCACCCACGTGCGGGTGTGGGACGCGGCGGGCGAGAGCGCGGCGCAGGGGCAGATGGCCCTGCTGGGCCGGGACACCGTCGTCGACCGCGTCATCACCGACGAGCGGCACCGCCGCCGGGGCCTGGGGAGTTTCGTGATGCGCGCCCTCGGCGATCTCGCGGTCGCCGAAGGTGCGGCCCTCGGTGTGCTGGGCGCCACCGACCAGGGCCGGGCGCTCTACGAGACCCTGGGCTGGAAGGCGCACACCTCGCTGGCGGAGTGCGTCTACCGCCCGGGGGAGTGTGCCTGCCACTCCTGAGAGCGTCACGTGGCCCCTGTCGTCACCGCGTGGGAACGCGCCCCAGAAACGCGAGCAGCCGGGCGTCCGGCGGCGCCCCCGGCGGGAGGGGGACCTCGGGCGCGAACAGCGGGGGACGTGCCCCCTCGTACGGGACCAGCTGGTGCGCGACCGGGAGCAGGTCGGCGGCCAGCGCCGCCGGAAGGGGCCGGTCGTGCTCTCCCGTGGCCCGCGTGATGTCCCAGCCGTGTACGGCCAGCTCCACCGCGCCGGTCAGCCCGAGGGCGACCGCCGTCAGCGGGGAGTCGGCGACGGCGATCAGCCGGTGGCCGGACCCGGCCGCCGCCCAGGCCCCCAGCAGCCGGGCGGCCCGACGCCGGAAGAGGGCGGCGGGATCGGCCTCTGTGCCGGTCTCCGCTCCGGCGTCCGCTGCGGCCTCCACGCCCGGAGCGCTGTCCCGCCGGTGTGGCCCTTCCCTCGGCCGGAGGGCGACGACTCCGTCCGTGATGCCCTCGTGCAGCGCCGCGAGGGAGTCGTCGACGTGGGCCATCAGGCGGCCCAGGTTCCACGCCGCGCACGGGGTGGGACGGCCGAGCAGGGCCGGGGTGACGGACTGGGCCGCGCCCAGCGCGTAGCCGACCGCCCGCCGCAACAGTTCGGCGGCCTCGGCCTCGGCCTCGGCCTCGGCCGTGCGCGTGGGCGCGCGGCCCCCCGTGGTGTCGTGCGCGCGGCCCCCGGTGGTGTCACGCGCGCAAGCCCCCGTGGTGCGGTGCGCACCGTCCTGGGCGCGGATTCCGCCGTCGCCGTCGCCGTCGCCGCGGTACACGGCTCTACTCGCCCGTGCCCGCGCCGTCGCCGGTCATCTCGATGATCTGGACGTAGTTGCCGTCCGGGTCCTCCAGGGTGCCCAGCAGGACGTTCTCGTCGACGTTCTCGATCTCGCGCACCCAGCGGGCGTTGAGGTCGGTCGTCAGGTGCTTCTCCAGGCCCCGGATGTTCTCGACCTCGAAGTTCACCAGCAGGCGGCCCGGCTCGACCGACTTGCGGCCCACGTCGTCGCGGCTCTCGAAGATCAGATAGGTGCCGCCGAGTTCCAGGCCCAGCGTCGGGTCCCCGGCCCCGGTCTCTTCCGTCTTCTCGGATTGCGGCGCGAAAGCGGCGCGATACCACTCCCACAGCCTCGCCGGATCCGTGCTGCCCAACACGATGCCTCCCACTCGCGGACGCTTCTTCTCTGCCATGACGCTCTTCTCCTTCTGCCGCCGAGGCCTGCCGCCGACCCCGTCGCCGGGTTCTGCCGCCGGGTCTTCACGGGGGTTGACCCGGCGGGGCGCGGAAACTCATCGCAGGGCGTGCGATGAGTCCCGGACCGGGCGATGGTCGGAGAGAGGAGAAATACCGAGGGCAGGTACGTGATCCGTGGAAAGGGCCGAGCTGTCATGAACGCACGCATGCCGGAGACCGCGCTGGATCGCCGCTACAGCGAGCCGGAGGCCGAGGCGGTTCCCTGGCCGCAGGCCGAGAAGGCGCTGGCGGAGGCCGAGCTGTACTGGTGCACGACCGTACGGCCGGACGGCCGTCCGCACATGACCCCGCTCATCGGGATCTGGGGCGACGGCGCGCTCCACTTCACCACCGGCCCCGAAGAGCGCAAGGCGCGCAATCTCGCGCGGAACCCGCACTGCGTGCTGGCCGTCGGCGACGGCCGCTACGGTGCGGGCCTCGACCTCGCCGTGGAGGGCGAGGCCGTACGGGTCACGGACCTCGCGCGCCTGGCGGCCCTGGCCGAGGCATGGGTGGCCAAGTACGGCGAGGAATGGCGCTTCGCCGTTCGTGACGAGGCGTTCTGGCACGAGGGGGGCGGTCACGCCCACGTCTTCGCCGTCGCCCCTGATGCCGTCTTCGGCTTCGGCAAGTCCCCCTTCAGCCAGACCCGCTGGCGCTTTTGACTCGTTCCTCGCCGCGCAGGGGTGAGCGTCGAAGCGGTCGCGGTGAACCAACAGCCGTTGGCGGACGTTGAATTGATCGATTGCCGGACCCGTCCGTCAATCGGCTGTCGGACCCGCCTGTCAAGGTCCTCAGTGTCAGTCACTCCGGCCGGAGACCACGGTCGGGCCGCTGGAGCGAAACCGTCCTGCGACTCATGCGACTCACTGGAGCACGCCATGCACCCCCGGACCGGCCCCCGCGCGACCGCGTCCCGCAGACGCTCCTTCGGCGCCCCGGTGCTCGCTTACGACACCGAGGTGTGTGAGGAAGGACGGTGGGAGGCAGCCCCGCAGCTGCTGGTCCACCTCGACCGGGGGGAACCGGCCGACGTGGCGGAGCTGGCCTGGCGGTCCGAGGGCGGGGCGGAGGCCACGATCGCGTTCGACGGCGGGATGAAGGCCTTCCACGGGCACCGGCGCGCGATCGACGGCTCGGTGCGGCAGTACCGCGGTGCAGCCGCCGGGAGCCGGCCGGCGCCCGAGGAGATACCGGACTGCCGGGTGCGCACCTTCGCCACCGAGGAGGACGGTGACAGCGCGGGGCGGTCAGCGGGGTGCGCCCGGGTCACGGCGCGGACCGTTCCATGCCTCCGCGCCAGCCGTCCGCGCGGGTGATGCCGTCCATCAGCAGGTCGAGCAGCCGCTCGGCCTGCGCGCGCTGGTGGACAGCCCCGGCCACGAGGGTGACGCCCGCCGGGGTCATCAGGATGCCGGGCGAAGGCACGTCCTCGCGGAGCACTCCCTGGGTGATCCCGGCGAGACGGAACTCCTCGACGGCTCCGGTCAGTTGCTCGCGCGTCTGCGAGCTCAGCTGCTCGTCGCTCCGCAGCAGGGTCTTGAGCGTGTCGGACATGCCGTGCTTGGCGGCGAGGTAGTCCAGCACCTGGGACATCCACGCCCGCAGGGCCCGGTCGGCGGGCAGCTTGCGCAGGAGGCCCGGGGCCTGGGCGGAGAGCCGGGCCGTCTCGTAGCGGTAGGTGGCGTCGTCGAGCTGCTCTCGGGTCGGGAAGCGCCGGTACAGGGTGGCGATCCCGACGCCCGCGTCCTTCGCGATCTGCTTGAGGGGCGTCCCGACCCCGCCACCGACCTCGACGAGACCTTGGGCGCGCTCTCCGATCTCGTCCGCGCGGGCAAGATCCGCTACGCGGGGTCCTCGACGTTCGCCCCCTCGGCGATCGTCCGGGCGCAGTGGACCGCCGAGCGACGGCAGCGCGAGCGCTTCGTCTGCGAACAGCCGCCCTACTCCCTCCTGGTGCGGGGTGTCGAGGCCGACGTGCTGCCCACCTGCCAGGAGCACCGGATGGGGGTACTCGCCTGGAGTCCGCTGGCCGGAGGCCGGCTGTCCGGCCGCTGGCACCGCGACGCGGTCGCCCTGTCCAGCCACCGCACGCGGACGATGCCCTTCCGCACCACGCTCTCCCACTACGACATGGACGTGCCGGGCAACCAGGCCAAGCTCGACGCCGCCACCGAACTCGCCGGCATCGCCGACGAAGCGGGACAGACGCTGATCCAGCTGGCGCCGGCGTTCGTCACCACGCACCCCGCGATCTCCGCGGCGATCATCGGTCCGCGCACCGCCGGGCATCTGCGAGACCAGCTGAGCGCCGCGGACATCGTCCTGGAACCCGCCGTGCTGGACCGCATCGACCGCGTCGTGGCGCCCGGCGTCGATCTCAACCCCGATGACGCGGGCTACGGCGCGGCCGTCCTGGCCGACCCGAAGCGCCGCCGCCGCGCGGTCGCTCCCGCCGTCGTTCGGTGAACCGGGCGCGCCGCCCTTACGGCTTGGGTCCAGCTCGCGGGCGAGCCCTCTTGGGTCCAGCTCGCGGGCGAGCCCTTGGTCAGAGAGCCCTTGGTCAGCGCGTCCTTGGTCAGCGCGTCCGTGAGGAGGTCGAGGAGCCGGCGGGCCCGGAGGAAGTCACCCCTTGACGGCGCCGGAGAGCATCCCGCTGATGAACTTGCGTTGCAGCAGGACGTAGCCGATGAGGACGGGCAGTGCGACGAGCACAGCGGCGGCGGAGGTGACGCCGGGGTCGCTGTTGCGGCGGTCGCTGGTGAAGAAGGACAGCGCGAGCGGCGCGGTCCGGACGTCGGGATTGTTGGGCACGAGGACCAGCGCGAGCAAGAACTCGTTCCAGGCGTAGAGGAACAGCAAGGCGGCCAGGGCGGTGATGGCCGGGGCGGCGAGCGGCAGCATGATCTTGCGGAGCGTCTGGAAGCGCGTCGCGCCGTCGATCTCCGCCGCCTCGCGCAGCGAACCGGGCACCCCCGCGAAGAAGTTGCGCATCCAGAAGGTGCCCAGCGCCAGCGAGAGGCCCACCTGCGGGAGGATCAGCGCCCAGTAGGTGTCGAGGAGGCCCCACGCCTTCAGCTGGTAGTAGAGCGGGATCACCGTCGCCTCGTACGGCAGTACGAGCCCGATCAGCAGGATGCCCATCAGGGGGCCCTTGAGCGGGAACGTGAAGGAAGCGAACGCGTAGCCGGCCGGCACCGAGACGAGCAGGGTCAGCACCACCACGCACACGGCCACCAGCAGGCTGGAGACCAGCGCGCTGGAGAAGAGGCCCTTGTGCCAGGCGGTGGCGAAGTTGTCGAAGTGGAGCGAGGAGGGGACCGAGAAGCCCGTCACCCGCGCGCCCGGCTCGTGCAGCGCCACCAGCAGGATCTGTGCGAACGGATACAGCGCCACGAGCGAGGCGATGACCAGCAGCGCATGGCTGACCACCGACTCGCGGCGCCCGCCGTCCATCGTCGAGCGCCGGGGGCGTACGGGGATGCGGGGGCGGTCCGAACGGCCCGTCGTGCGAGGGCTGTCCACTGTTCGCGCCACGTCACTCATGAGCCCTCCTCGCGCAGCGCCCGCATGATGACGCCGCAGACGAGCAGCGTCAGCACGGTCAGCGCGATGCCGACGGCGGCGGCGCTGCCGACGTGCCGGGTGACGAACGCGCCCTGGTAGATGAAGACACTGGGCACCGTCGTGCTGGTGCCGGGGCCGCCGGTGGTGGTGTTCCAGACGATGTCGAAGTTGCGCAGCGCCTGGGTCACGGTGAGCACCAGCGCGATGCTGATCTCCCCGCGCAGCGCGGGCAGGATCACCGTGAAGAACTCCCGCACGGGCCCCGCGCCATCCAGCCGCGCGGCCTCGAACAGCTCGCGGGGGATCTTCATGGCGCCGGTCAGGAACAGCACCATGCACAGCCCGTACATGATCCACGAGCCGATCAGCCCGACCGAGGGCAGCGCCGTGCCGTAGTCGCCGAGCCAGGAGCGGGCCGCTCCGTCCAGGCCGACGGCGTGCAGCAGCCCGTTGACCGGGCCGTCCGAGTCGTAGATCCAGCGCCAGGACACGGCGATGACGACGGTCGAGAGCACCTGCGGGACGAACAGCAGCGAGCGGAAGACGGCCAGGCCCCGGATGCGGATACGGACCATCAGCCCGGTGAGCAGCAGCCCGGCGGCGACCGGTAGCAGCGCGTAGAAGACGATGAACACCAGCGAGTGCAGCAGCGAGGAGCGCAGTGCCGGGTCGCTCAGCAGCGCCGTGTAGTTGTCCAGGCCCGTCCAGGTGCCGAGGGTGAGCCCGTCCCAGTCGAACAGGGAGATCCACGCGGTGGTGAAGAGCGGGCGCAGCACGAACAGGATGTAGAACGCGGCGCCGGGCAGCAGATACAGGTATGCGGGCCAGTACTGCCGCCGGGCCCAGGCCCGCACCCGCCGCTCCCCTCCACGGGCGGCGGCCCGCTCCGGCGTGGTGGCCGCGCTCATGAGCCGGACCCCTGCTTCTCGGCCTGCCTCTCGGCCTTCTTCTCCTGGTCGGCGCGGAAGGACTTCCAGTCGGCCTGCACCTTTCTCAGGTAGGTGTCCACGTCCTCGCGGCCGGTCAGCAGGTCCTGGGTGGCCGAACCGATGGTCGTCAGCATCGAGTTGCTGGCCCAGTCGAAGTAGAAGGTCTGCCCGTCGTCGTCCAGCAGTCGTTCACCGGTCGCGGCCTGCTGGCGGGACAGCGCGTCGGGCATCCTCACACCTTCGGTGACCACCGGGAGGCGCCCCGCGTCGGCCATGGCCTGGGCTCCGGTCCTGCTCTGCATCATGCCGAGGAAGGCGACGGCCGCGTCGGTCTTGTCGGTCTTCGCCGAGATGTGCCAGGGCAGTCCGAGCGCGCCTGTCGCGACGGTGCGGCCGTCCGCGGTGCGCGGGATGTCGAAGCCCGCGTCGTCGCCGAGCTTCTTGCCGATGGCCGGGGCGTTCCAGGACCCGGCGACGAGGAAGGCACCCTTGCCGCCGGTGAACTTGGTGACCGCGTCGTCCGAGCTGACGCCGTTGTAACCGGAGCCGAGGTAGCCCTTCTTGGCCCAGTCGCGGAGCGTCTTGGCGGCCTCGCGGTTGCCCCGGGTGGCGAACGTGGTGCCGGGGACGCCGTTGATCCAGGCGCGGCTCTCGTTGACCGGGACCTTCTGCGCCTGGATGGTGCCGAGGAGCTGTTCGGCGGGGTATTGGTCGGAGTTGCCCAGCATGATGGGCTGCTCGCCGGATGCCTTGACCTTCTTCAGCGCCTTGGTGAAGTCCGACCAGGTCTCGGGCGGGTCGATGCCGCGCTCGCCGATGCCGGCGAGCTTCTTCTTGTTGTAGAAGACGCCGACGTATTCGTTGCTCTGGCCGGTGCCGTAGAGGTTGCCGGAGCCGAAGATCGCGCCGTCCTGGCTCCAGCGCAGCTGGCTGGTGGCGCCGGTGGGGAAGTCGAGGTCCCAGCCGTAGGCGTGCGAGACGTCGTCCAGGGGGCGCAGCAGTCCGCTTTGTACGAGCAGCCCGTCGACTCCGTAGCCCTGGTTGCCCTGTATGAGGTCGGGCGGGTGGGAGCCGGACATCGTGTTCACGATCGTCTTGAAGAAGTCGGCGGACGCCTTGGTCTCCACCTTGACGTCCACGTTCGGGTACTTCTTCTCGTACAGCGGCACGAACCGCTTCAGGAATTCCTGTTCGCCCGAGTCCGCGAGCAGCCGCAGCTCCGTCTTGCCGTGTGCCGCGACCTTCGCCCGGGTGACCGGTTCGGTGATCCGGCCGCCCGTCAGCTCCTGCGCCGGGCCCCCGCCGCCGGCCCCCGGCACGCTGCACCCGGTGAGGGCGAGGGCGGTGGCGGCGGCGGCGAGCGCCGGGCCGAGGGCGGCAGCGCGGGGGCGGGGGCGGCTGTGGCGCGGGGTGGATGTGTGGTCCATGGTCCACTCCCTAGCCGCCCGTACGAGGGTTGTCGATACCGGGCGCACCGGCGGGGGCCGGGGGCGGAGCGGGAGGCGGCGGCGGAGGCGCTGCCTTGGGTGGGTCAGACCGCGTCGGCCAGCGCCTGGAACTCCCCGTCGCTCAGCGTGATCCGCGCGGCCTCGGCGTTCTCCTCCAGGTGCGCCACCCGTGAGGTGCCGGGGATCGGCAGCATCACCGGCGAACGGCGCAGCAGCCAGGCCAGCGCGAGCTGGGAGGGCGAGGAGCTGTGCTCCTTGGCGGCGGCGTCCAGCGGGCCGCCCGGCCGCGCCAGCTCGCCGGTGGCCATCGGGAACCACGGAATGAACGCGAGGTTCTCCTGCTCCGCGTACTCCAGTACATCCTCCGCGCTCCGGTTGGCGAGGTTGTAGAGGTTCTGCACGGAGACGATCTCCGCCAGCTCCCTGGCCTCCTTCACCTGCGCGACCGTCACCTCGGACAGTCCGATGTGGCGGATCTTGCCCTCCTGCTGGAGCAGCACCAGCTCGCCGAGCTGGTCGGCGAGCGGCACCTGCGCGTCGATGCGGTGGAGCTGGTACAGGCCGATGCGCTCGACGCCGAGGTGACGCAGGCTCAGCTCGGTCTGCTGCCGCAGGTACTCGGGCCGCCCCACGGGAAGCCACTCATCGGGCCCCGGACGGGTCAGGCCACCCTTGGTGGCGATGACCAGGTCGTCCGAGTAGGGGTGCAGGGCCTCGCGGATCAGCCGCTCGCTGACGAAGGGGCCGTAGGAGTCGGCCGTGTCGATGAAGTTGACGCCCAGCTCGACGGCGCGGCGCAGCACCCGTATCGCCTCGTCCGGGTCCTTGGGCTCACCCCAGATGCCGGGCCCCGTGAGCTGCATCGCGCCGTAACCGAGCCGGTTGACGGGCAGGTCCCCGCCGAGGGCGAAGGTGCCGGAGGCGTCGGCGGGGCGGGTGGGGGAGGTCGTGCTCATGACTGTTTCCTTTCGATGGGCGGCCGGGAGGGTGCCCGTGACGCCGTGACTGCTGAGATGCGCTGAGTCTGTCGAGACCGCTGATGACTCTTGGTGTGGTGAACGCCCCCGAACGGGCGCGTCTTCCCGATGACGGGTCCGGTCGTCGGCTCCCGGGCCCTGGCCAGGGGCAGGGCCCGGGAGCGCGGGCGTGTGTGGCTGTGCGGGCATGGGGCCGTGCGGTGGGATGCGAGTGGTGCGGCGGCGGAAGGCGGGGGCGGGCCGGAGGGCCGGGGCGGCCCAGTCGGCCGGGTCGGGGCAGCTGTTCAGGTCAGGGCAGCTGTTTGAGGAGCTGCTCGGCGACCGGGGCGGCGGAGGCCGGGTTCTGGCCGGTGACCAGGTTGCGGTCCACGACCACGTGCGGGGACCACGGCTGGCCCTCCTGGAAGTCGGCGCCGATCTCGGCCAGGCGGTCCTGGAGCAGCCACTTCGCGTTGTCGGCCAGACCCGCCTGGCGTTCCTCGTCGTTGGTGAACCCGGTCAGCCGGTATCCGGCGAACGCGTTGCCGCCCTCCTGGGCGTGGGCGGCCAGGAGGGCGGCGGGCGCGTGGCACACCAGCCCGAGCGGCTTGCCCGAGGCCAGCGTTCGCACCAGCAGCGTGCCCGAGTCGGTGTCCTCGGCCAGGTCCTCCATGGGCCCGTGGCCGCCGGGGTAGAAGACCGCTTCGTAGCCGGCGGGGCCGCCGGAGGCGTCGAGCCGTACGTCTTCGATGCTGAACGGCTTCTGCAATTCGGTGAAGGACTCCAGACCGGCCGCGATACGGTCCGCGTTCTCCTGGCCGCCGTTGACGTCGGCGGCGAGGCTGCCCTGGTCGACGGTGGGGACGACGCCGCCGGGTGTGGCCACGGCGATCTGGTGGCCCGCCGCCTTGAACACCTCGTACGGCGCGAACGCCTCCTCCGCCCAGAAGCCGGTGGGGTGCCGGGTGCCGTCGGCGAGCGTCCAGTGGTCGGCGCCAGTCATCACGAAAAGGATCTGCGACATGTCGTTCTCCGGAGCGTCGAGGGCTTGTTCCCTGTTCCCGCAGGGTCACACGCTGACGATCCGTACGTAGGACGTCAGCTCGCCGCGTGTCCGACCGTAGGTCGGCGAGCCATCGAAATCCAATAGGCTGGTCTCTGTCAGACATAGGGATTCCTATGAGACTCGCGGTTCGGATCATGAGGGGCCGGGGGAGCGCGTACGGGGAGGAGAGGCGCGGTGGGCAGCGGTGAGGGCCCGGAGGCGGGGACGTCCAGGAGGGCGGGGGCACCACGGCCGTCAGAGTCCGTACGGTCGACCGGGCCCTCCCGTTCGTCCGAGCCCCCACGGCCGACCGGGACACCGGTGTCGCCCGGCTCGCCCGTGCCAGAAGGCGCTGGGCCGCCCCCGCCAAGTTCCGGGCCGCAGGATCTGAACCTGCTGCGTACCTTCCTGGCCGTCCACCGCGCCGGTTCGTTCACCGCCGCCGCGCGGTTGCTGGGCCTGTCCCAGCCGACCGTCACCGCGCAGATCCGCGCTCTGGAGCGGCAGACGGGGCGCGAGCTGTTCGCGCGGCTGTCGCGCGGGGTCGCCCCGGCGCCGTACGCCGACGAGCTGGCGGCCCGCGTCGTCGGCCCGCTGGACGCGCTGGCGGAGCTGGCGGCCGGGCCGGGGCCGGGCTCCGGTGACGGGCCCGCGTCCGGCGAGCCCGTCCATCTGGCGGGGCCCGCCGAGCTGCTGAGCCTGCGCGCGCTGCCCGCGCTGGCACCTCTCGTCGACCAGGGGGTGCGGCTGCGCGTCGTCACCGGGCTGACCGACCCGCTCCTGGAGGGGCTGCGGGTCGGCCGCCACGACCTGGTCCTTGCGACGACCCGGCCCCGGGAGCGGGCGCTGAGCACCGTGCCGCTGATGGACGAGGAGTTCGTCCTCGTCGCCGCGCCCGGCACCGCCGCCCGCGTCGGCGGCCGGCAGCGGGTCTCCGCCGAGGGCCCCGCCGCGCTGCACGGCCTCCCGCTGGTCACCTACGCCGAGGACCTGCCCATCACCCGCCGCTACTGGCGCCACGTCTTCGGCCGCCGCCTCACCACCAGGGCCGCCGTCACCGTCCCGGACCTGCGCGGAGTGCTGGCGGCGGTCGTCGCGGGCGCGGGCTTCGCGGTCCTCCCGCGCTACCTGTGCGCCCCGGAACTGGACACCGGCCGCCTCGCCCTGCTCCACGCCCCCGAGGACCCCCCGCTCAACACCACCTACCTCGCCCGCCGCCCCGGCACGGCGGAGAACCCGGACGTGGCCCGCGTCAGCACCCGCCTCCGTCAGGCGGCGGGGGAGTGGTGAGAGCGGACGCGCCGTCCCGATCGTGGAGGGCTGTCCCTGTCCGGCCACGGTCGACATCGCATGACAAGCCCGGCAGCCGCGCCGCCGGTCCGGTGAACCGGTGCGGTCGCCGGATCAGCCGCGCAGCGCGTCGCGGTGTGCGGCCCCCGACTCCGTGACGATCGAGGCGAGGGACTGCGGCTCACGGACGGTCGCGAACGAGACCTCGTCGCCGTCGCGCTCCCCGTTCTCGGCGATCGTGAAGCCGTAAACCCCCGGCCGGGGCAGGGAGTTGTAGCCGAAGGGGGTGGAGAAATAGTACGCGCCGGTGTCCAGGAGGGCCGCGTGGTCGTCCTCGTCCAGCGGGGGGAGGGGTCGCTCGCGGGCGACCAGGTCGCCCGCGAAGCAGCAGGGGCCCGCCACGTCCTGCACGACGGGCGCGTCCGTCTTGGGGAGGCCCTTGGTGTCGTAGGCGGCGACGCGCAGGGGCCAGGAGTCGGGGACGAAGACGGTGCGCACGGCCAGCTGGGCTCCCGCGTGGGTGACGGCGATACGCCGGCCGCCCGCGCTCTTCGTGTACTCGACGCGCGCCACCACCGTGCCCGCCTTGGCCAGCAGCGCGCGGCCGAACTCGGTGACCAGGCCGTACGTGCCGGAGAAGAGCCCCGGCACGGTCTCGGCCAGCAGCCGTGCGTAGGCGGCGAAGGTGGGGGCCATCTCGTCGGAGTCGAAGTTGACGGGGAGGCCGCCGCCCAGGTCGAGGGTGTCGATCTGGCGCCTGCCCACCGCCGCGTTGATCTCCTCGGCCAGCTCGTACACGGCGGCGATCCCGCGCGCCATCAGCTCCAGCGGGATGCCCTGGGAGCCGACGTGCGCATGCAGCCGGGTGAGCCAGGGGCGGGTGCGGAACGCCTCGGTCAGCCACTCGCGCGCGCCCGGGTCGCGCAGCGGGAAGCCGAACTTGGAGGTGGCGGTCGCGGTGCTCATGGCGCCGATGGCGCCGCCGCCGACCTGGGGGTTTATCCGCAGCCCGATCGCGGCCGTCCCCGCCGGGCCACCTTCCCGGGCCCGGCCCCCGTCCTCGGCCATCAGCGCGTCGAGGCGGGCCAGTTCCCGCGGGTTGTCCGCGTTGAGCGCGATGCCTTCGACGAGGGCCTCGCGCAGCTCGGTGCGGGTCTTGGCGGGGGAGTCCAGCACGGTGTGCGCGGCGTCCACCCCGGCGGCGCGGGCGAGCGCCAGCTCGCCGGGGCTCGCGACCTCGCAGCCCAGCCCCTCGTCGGCGAGCAGCCGCAGCACCGGCACCAGCGAGGAGGCCTTGACGGCGAAGGTGTGCAGCACGGGCTGGTCCGGGGCGGCCACCTCGCGGAACGCGGCGTGCAGCGCGCGGGCCGACTCCCGTACGGCGGCGACGTCCAGCAGCCCTACGACCGGCGCGTGGTCGTCGGCCAGCAGTCCGCGCTCGACGGCGGCGCGTACGGCGAGGTCGCGGCGGTGGTTCAGGGGATCAGCACTCATGAGGCCAGCCAAACACGGCCGACCGGTGACAAGCACCCCATTGACTAAAAGTATTCAGTGAATAAGCTGGCTGAATATTTGCGCTACACGCGGTGCGCGCTCCGTGCCCCGTGTGGCCGTCAGCACACAACCGTCACCAGTCGAGGGAGGCAGGCCCATGGCCGGCACCGCAGGACCGCGCCCTGTAAGGGCACCGCGCGGCAGCGAACTGAGCGCGCTCGGATGGCAGCAGGAAGCCGCGCTGCGGATGCTCCAGAACAACCTCGACCCCGAGGTCGCCGAGCACCCCGACAAGCTCGTCGTCTACGGCGGCACGGGCAAGGCGGCCCGCGACTGGAACTCGTTCGACGCGATGATCCGCACCCTGCGCACGCTGCGCGACGACGAGACGATGCTCGTCCAGTCCGGCCGCCCCGTCGGCGTGATGACCACCCACGAGTGGGCGCCGCGCGTGCTGATCGCCAACTCCAACCTGGTGGGCGACTGGGCCAACTGGGAGGAGTTCCGCCGCCTGGAGCACCTCGGCCTGACCATGTACGGCCAGATGACGGCCGGTTCGTGGATCTACATCGGCACCCAGGGCATCCTCCAGGGCACGTACGAGACGTTCGCCGCCGTCGCCGCGAAGCTCGCCTCCCAGAAGGGGGACGACAGCGGCACCCTCGCCGGGACGATCACCCTCACCGCCGGGCTCGGCGGCATGGGCGGCGCGCAGCCGCTCGCCGTCACCATGAACGACGGCGTCGCGATCGTCGTCGAATGCGACCCCTCGCGCATCGAACGCCGTATCGAGCACGGCTATCTCGATGTACGCGCCGAGAGCGTGGCCGAGGCGCTGCGCCTCGCCGTCGAGGCGCGGGACGCCCGCCGCCCCCTCTCGATCGGGCTGCTCGGCAACGCCGCCGAGGTGCTGCCGCGCATGCTCGCGGACGGCGCGCCCATCGACATCGTCACCGACCAGACCTCGGCCCACGACCCCCTCGCCTACCTGCCCGTCGGTGTCGACTTCGCCGACATGGCGGCCTTCGCCGCCGAGAAGCCCGCCGACTTCACGCTGCGCGCCCGCGAGTCGATGGCCGCGCACGTGGAGGCCATGGTCGGCTTCAAGGACGCGGGCGCCGAGGTCTTCGACTACGGCAACTCCATCCGGGGCGAGGCCCAACTCGCCGGATACGCCCGCGCGTTCGACTTCCCCGGCTTCGTGCCCGCCTACATCCGCCCCCTCTTCTGCGAGGGCAAGGGCCCCTTCCGCTGGGCGGCGCTCTCCGGCGACCCGAAGGACATCGCGGCCACCGACCGCGCGCTCCTCGACCTGTTCCCCGAGAACGAGTCCCTCGCCCGCTGGCTGCGCCTCGCGGGCGAACGCGTGCACTACCAGGGACTGCCCGCGCGGATCTGCTGGCTCGGCCACGGGGACCGGGCCGCGGCCGGCGAACGCTTCAACGACATGGTCGCCTCGGGTGAGATCGCCGCGCCGCTCGTGCTGGGGCGCGACCACCTCGACTGCGGCTCGGTGGCCTCGCCGTACCGCGAGACCGAGGCCATGCGCGACGGGTCCGACGCCATCGCGGACTGGCCCATGCTGAACGCCATGGTCAACGTCGCCTCCGGCGCGACCTGGGTCTCCCTCCACCACGGCGGCGGCGTCGGCATGGGCCGCTCCCTGCACGCCGGCCAGGTCACGGTCGCCGACGGGACGGCGCTGGCGGGCGAGAAGCTGCGCCGCGTGCTGACGAACGACCCCGGGATGGGGGTCATCCGGCACGTCGACGCGGGCTACCCCGAGGCGGAGACGGTCGCCGCGGAGCGCGGGGTACGCGTGCCGATGCGGGAGGGCGACCGCTGATGTCGACGGATCCCACTGGTTGTGGGCAATCGGGCCGCCCGAGGGGCCCCCACGCCCCGCGGAACGATTGCCCACAACCGGCGTCCTTCCACAGCATGTGGAAAGACCTGCACCCGCTAGGTCGGCACAGCGGCGGCGGATACCGCCGCTACGCGTGGACGCCGGCTGACCGCGAGTGCCGGGAATGGTTCCGCGCCCAAGCGGAAAGCCGGGGCCTCGACTACGAGGTGGACCGGAACGGCAACCAATGGGCATGGCACGGCGACAGTGCCGGGAACGACGCAGTCGTGACCGGCTCGCACCTGGACTCCGTCCCGGACGGCGGCGCGTACGACGGCCCGCTGGGCGTCATCTCCGCGTTCGCCGCGTACGACGAACTCCGCGCCAGGAACGTGGGGTTCACCCGCCCCTTCGCCGTCGTCAACTTCGCCGACGAGGAGGGTGCCCGCTTCGGCCTGGCCTGCGTGGGCTCCCGCCTCGCCTCGGGCACGCTGAGCCGCGAGGCGGCCCACGCGCTGCGCGACGCGGACGGGATCACGCTGCCGCGGGCGATGGAGGCGGCGGGCCACGACCCGGCCGCGCTCGGCGCCGACCCCGAACGGATCGCCCGTATCGGCGCGTTCGTCGAGCTGCACATCGAGCAGGGCCGCGCGCTGGCGGAGACGTCCCACCCCGTGGCTGTCGCCTCCGCGATCTGGCCGCACGGCCGCTGGCGGTTCGACTTCCACGGCGAGGCCAACCACGCGGGCACCACCCGCCTGGAGGATCGCCGCGACCCGATGCTCACCTACGCCAACACCGTGCTCGCGGCCCGCAAGAAGGCCCGGCTGGCGGGGGCGCTGGCGACCTTCGGCAAGGTGGCGGTCGAGCCGAACGGCGTCAACGCCATCCCGTCCCTGGTCAGCGGCTGGCTCGACTCGCGTGCGCCCGATGAGGAGACCCTCGCCGGTGTCGTCGCCGAGATCGAGCGCGCCGCCGGGGAGCGGGGCGGTCGCGACGGGGTGGCGGTGCGGGTCACCCGCGAGTCGGCGACGCCGCTGGTGGAGTTCGACCACGCCCTTCGCGACACGCTCGCCGCGCGCCTGGGCGGGGTGCCCGTGCTGCCGACGGGCGCGGGACACGACGCGGGTATTTTGTCCGCTTCGGTCCCCACCGCCATGCTGTACGTCCGTAACCCCACCGGCGTCTCGCACTCACCCGCCGAGTCCGCCGGGGAGGACGACTGTGCGGCGGGTGTCACCGCGCTCGCCGACGTACTGGAAGGTCTCGTGTGACGACGACGAACGCGACAGCCGGTGACGGTGCGACAGCCGGTGGCGGCGCGGCAGCCGGTGGCGGCACGACGGGCGGCGCCGCCGTGGAGAAGACGTACTGGTGCGAGAGAGCCTGGCTCAACGGGACCGTGGAGCCGGGCGTCGCTTTGGAGACGACCTCCGACGGGCGCCTCGGCGCCGTCCGTACCGGCGTCGGGACCGCACCGCCCGGCGCCGTCCCGCTGCGCGGCCTCACCCTCCCCGGGATGGCGAACGCGCACTCGCACGCCTTCCACCGCGCCCTGCGCGGCACCGTCCAGGTCGGCTCCGGCACCTTCTGGACCTGGCGGGACGCCATGTACCAGACGGCGGCCCAGCTGACCCCCGACAGCTACTTCGCGCTGGCGAAGGCCGCGTACGCGGAGATGGCGCTGGCCGGGATCACCTGCGTGGGCGAGTTCCACTACCTGCACCACGCGCCGGGCGGGGAGCGCTACGACGACCCCAACGCCATGAGCCACGCGCTGGTCGCCGCCGCCGCCGAGGCGGGCATCCGCATCACGCTCCTGGACACCGTCTACCTGGCCTCCGGCATCGGCAGACGGGGCCGGGGCGAGGCCCCCACCCACAAGCAGCGGCGCTTCTCGGACGGTACGGCCGAGGCGTGGGCCGAACGGGTCTCCGCGTTCCGGCCCGAGGGTGCGCATGCGCGGGTCGGCGCGGCCATCCACTCCGTGCGGGCCGTCCCGGCGGCGGAGCTGGAGACCGTCGCCGCGTGGTCCGAGGAGCGGGGCGCGCCGCTGCACGTTCACCTGTCCGAGCAGACGGCCGAGAACGACGCCTGCGAACAGGCGCACGGGCTGACCCCGACCGGGCTGCTGGCCGAGCACGGCGTGCTCGGCCCCCGGACGACCGCCGTACACGCCACCCACCTGACGGATGACGACATCCGCCGCATCGGCACCTCCAGCACCGGTGTGTGCATGTGTCCCACCACCGAACGCGACCTGGCCGACGGCATCGGCCCCGCGCCCGCCCTCGACCACGCCGGGTCCGCGCTGTCGCTGGGCAGTGACAGCCACGCCGTCATCGACCTGTTCGAGGAGGCCCGCGCCATGGAACTCGACGAGCGCCTCCGCAGCCGGACACGGGGTCACTGGACGGCGGACCAGCTGCTGCGGGCGGCCACCGAGAACGGGCACCTCGCGCTGGGCTGGCCCGAGACGGGCCGCCTGGAGACGGGCATGCTGGCCGATTTCACGACCGTCGCGCTGGATTCCGTCCGGACGGCGGGTCCCGTCCCGCGCCTCGCAGGGGAGACGGTGGTCTTCGCGGCGAGCGCGGCGGATGTCCGGCACACGGTGGTGGGGGGCCGACACGTGGTACGGGACGGTGCCCACGCGACGGTCGAATCCGTCCCGTCAGCCCTGACCGAAGCCATCGCCGCCCTCCGCCCGTAAAGGACGCCACATGCCGCCCGCCACCACAGCGATCACGAACATCAAGTCCCTGGTCACCAACGACCCCACCCAGGGCGACGAGTCGCCCCTGGGCATCATCGAGGACGCCACCCTCATCATCGAGGCCGGCGAAGTGACCTGGGCCGGCCCCACCCACAAGGCACCGGCCGCCGACACGGCTCACGACGCCCGTGGCAGGGCCGCGATCCCCGGCTTCGTCGACAGCCACTCCCACCTCCTGTTCGCAGGCGACAGAACCGCCGAGTTCAACGCCCGCATGTCCGGCCGCCCCTACACCGCCGGCGGCATCCGCACCACCGTGCGGGCGACCCGCGAGGCGAGCGAAGAGGCGCTGGCGGCCACCCTCACCGCGCACCTGCGCGAAATGCTGGCGCAGGGCACGACGACGGTGGAGACCAAGTCCGGCTACGGGCTGACGACCGACGACGAGGCCCGCGCCCTGCGCGTCGCCGCCGCGCACACGGAGGAGGTCACCTACCTCGGCGCGCACATCGTCGCCCCCGAGTACGCCGACGACCCCGACGCGTACACCGCCCTGGTGGCGGGCGAGATGCTCGACGCGTGCGCCCCGTACGCCCGCTGGGTGGACGTGTTCTGCGAGGAGGGTGCCTTCGGCGCCGACCAGGCGCGGGCCATCCTCACGGCGGGCAAGGCCAAGGGCCTGACCCCGCGCGTGCACGCCAACCAGCTCTCCTACGGGCCCGGCGTCCAGCTCGCCGTCGAACTGGGGGCCGCGTCCGCCGATCACTGCACCCACCTGACGGACGCCGACGTGGACGCGCTGGCGCAGGGCGGGACGGTCGCCACGCTGCTGCCCGGCTGCGAGTTCTCCACGCGCGCGGTCTACCCGGACGCGCGCCGGCTGCTGGACGCCGGGGCCACGGTCGCGCTGTCCACGGACTGCAACCCGGGCTCGTCCTTCACCTCGTCCGTGCCGTTCTGCGTCGCCATCGCCGTACGCGAGATGAACATGACCCCCGACGAGGCCCTGTGGTCCGCGACGGCGGGCGGCGCCCAGGCCCTCCGACGCACCGACATCGGCCGCCTGAGCCCGGGAGCCCGCGCCGACCTCGCCCTGCTGGACGCCCCCTCACATGTGCACCTCGCGTACCGCCCCGGCGTGCCGCTGGTGGCGGAGGTCTGGCGCCGGGGGGTACGCGAGGTGTGAGACGGGGCGCGCGACGCGCGGGGTGTCAGCGCGCGCCGCGTCAGCGATCGCTGTCGGCGCTCGGCGAGAAGGTCGCCTCCACGAGCCGTTCCCCGACCGGGTTCGTCTCCGTGGCCTTGGCCTCGGTCGAGTTGAGGGAGTAGACGAGCGTGCGGGACAGGTTCCTGGTCGCGGCGATCAGCGTGTTGTAGCCGGGCCGGGCGCCCGTCTTGGCCCAGACGATCCGCCCGCCGCCGGCGTCGTAGCGCTGGAGCCCGGCGCTGAATTGGGCGCCCTCCGCGTCGGGCAGGGTGAACATCTCCCTCTCCAGCAGCGGCTGCGGCACGATCTTGCCCTTGAACAGGGTGAACAGGAGCTTCTCCAGGTCCTCGGTGGTGGAGATCATGTCGCCCGCCGCCCACCGGTCGGACATGTTCCACTCCGTGGCGTCCACCAGCCTGCCGTCCTTGAGCTTCTGGTAGCCGCGGTTGTGCGGGCCGTGGATGCGCGGGTCGGGGCCGCCGGGGAAGGAGGTGTTCTCCATCCCCGCCGGACGCAGCACCTTCACCTCGGCCTGGTGCTCGTAGGAGTCGTCGGTGACCTTCTCGACGAGCATGCCGAGCACGGTGTAGTCGATGTTCGCGTACCGCTGCTTCTTGCCCGGCCCCTCGCCCTCCCCCTTGTAGGGTCCCTTGGCGACGGAGGCGGCGACGACGGCCTCGGGAGTGAGCGTCTTGAACCGGTTCTCGTACCCTTCCCCGTTCTCCGGCCCGAGGGTCGAGCCCGGCTGGAGCCCGCTGGTGAAGGTCAGCAGCTGCCGTACGGTGATCGGGTCGAACTCGTCCGTGAGCAGCCCCGGCAAGTAGTGCTGCACCGTCCCGTCGAGGTCGATGAGCCCCTCGGAGGCGAGCCGCAGTACGAGCGCCGAGGTGACGACCTTCGTGGTGGACCCCGCCCGGAACCGCGCCTCCGCCAGCGCAGGCCGCTGCGTACGCAGGTCGTGCACCCCGGCGCTCCTCCGCCAGTGCCCGATCCCGCCGACCCGCACCAGTGCCGCCGTGGTCTTCTCGTCCGGTACCCCCCGAAGGGCCTTCTTAAGGGCGCCCCGGTCCGGCCCCTCCTGGTGCTCCGCGACGGCGGGGTGCCGAGGCCCCTCCTCTGCGACGGCGACCCCGGCCCCCACGGGTCCCGCGGTAATGCCGAGGACGAGGACGGCGGCCACACCACGTATACGCGCTCTCAAAACATCCTCCAGAGGACTCACTCGAATGTCCCCTGATCCTCCCGACCCAGCACCCCCACCGAATCCTCCCCAGGCGCCCCTCGCCCCTGAAGCGACCCTGGCCCAACTGCCGGGCAGAGCAGGGAAGTTGTGAGGGTTGTCCCGTAGGGCCTGGCCCCCGGCCGCCCGGCCGTCCCGTCCCTGGCCGCCCGGCCCGGTACGCGTCGTGCGTCAGTAACGGCGGGTCGGCGCCCTGGGGTTGGGGCAGGGGCGGGGCCGACCCGGTGGGGTGGAAGCGGCGCAGTAGTTGTATGCTCACAATAGTTAGATGTACACAACTATTAAGTTTGGCGTACACAACTGTTCCTGGAAGCTGAAAGGGGCCGCCCCATGGGGGACGAACGGGGGGACATCGGGCTCACGCCGCGCCGGCGGATGCTGGTGCTGGCGATCTGCTGCATGTCACTGCTGATGGTCAGCCTCGACGTCACCGCGCTCAATGTGGCGCTGCCCGACATCCGCGAGGACCTGGACACCTCGGTGTCCGGTCTCCAATGGGTGGTCGACGCGTACACCCTCGTGCTGGCCGCGCTGCTGATGGCGGCCGGGTCGACGGCGGACCGGATCGGGCGGCGGCGGGTCTTCCGCTGGGGGCTCGCCATCTTCGTGGCCGGCTCCCTGCTGTGCAGCCTCGCGCCCAGCCTCGGCTGGCTGGTGGCGGCGCGCGCCCTCCAGGCGGTGGGCGGGTCCATGCTCAATCCCGTGGCGATGTCGATCATCACCAACACCTTCACCGAGCCCCGCGAACGCGCCCGCGCGATAGGCGTATGGGGCGGCGTCGTCGGTGTCAGCATGGCCGCCGGGCCCATCCTCGGCGGACTGCTCGTGGACGTCAGCGGCTGGCAGGCGATCTTCTGGGTGAACGTCCCCGTCGGCCTGGTGGCGCTGCTGCTCACCACCTTCTACGTCCCCGAGTCCCGTGCGCCCAGGGCCCGTCGCGTGGACCCCGTCGGCCAGGTGCTGATGATCGTCATGCTCGGCTCGCTGACCTACGGCATCATCGAGAGCCCGCACAGCGGGCTGACCTCGCCGCTGGTCCTCGGCTGCGGAGCGCTCGCGCTGGTGTCCCTCGTGGCGCTGCTCACCTACGAGTCGCGCCGCACCGAGCCGCTGATCGACCTGCGCTTCTTCCGCAGCGTGCCCTTCGCGGGGGCGACCGTCATCGCGGTGTGCGCCTTCGCCTCGCTGGGCGGCTTCCTGTTCCTGACGGCGCTCTACCTCCAGGACGTACGGGGCATGAGCGCGCTGCGCGCCGGTCTGTGCATGCTGCCGATGGCCCTCATGACGCTGGTCTTCGCACCGCTGTCCGGCCGCCTGGTCGGCTCGCGCGGACCGCGGCTGCCGCTGCTCGTCGCGGGGGCGGGCATGACGGCGGCCGGAGTGCTGTTCGCCTGCACCGCCTCGGCGGACCAGTCGCTGTGGGTGCTGTTCGGCGGCTACGTCGTCTTCGGGATCGGCTTCGGCCTGGTCAACGCGCCGATCACCAACACCGCCGTCTCCGGCATGCCCCGTGCGCAGGCGGGGGTGGCCGCCGCTGTCGCCTCCACCAGCCGCCAGGTCGGCTCCTCCCTCGGCGTCGCCGTCATCGGTGCCGTCATGGCCGCCTCCGCCACGGGCGACTCAAGCGCGGGCTTCCAGGGTGCCGAGCGCACCGCCTGGTGGATCATGTCCGGCTGCGGCCTGGCCGTCCTCGCCCTCGGCGCCCTCACCACGGGGGGCTGGGCACGGACGACGGCGGCCCGCGTGGCCGAGGACCTGGACGAGCCGCAGCCCGAGCCCGAGCCCGAGCCCGAGGCCGAGGCCGAGGCCGAGGCCGAGACC
This sequence comes from Streptomyces sp. NBC_01775, assembly GCF_035917675.1. NCBI lineage: Bacteria > Bacillati > Actinomycetota > Actinomycetes > Kitasatosporales > Streptomycetaceae > Streptomyces > Streptomyces sp. NBC_01775. Next base: position 5,651,347 of record NZ_CP109104.1, read on the forward strand.
GGGCTGGTTGGCGGGGCGGGGAACGGGGGAGATAAGCGCGGAGCGTACCCGCGCGGCGAGGTGACGCCGAGATGAGTGACCAGACCGCCGTACAGGAGCCGAACGGGGACGCGGACGTGGACGCGAGCGTGAACGTGATCGCGGAGGCGGACCCGGGCGTGAACGCGGAAGCAGACCCGGGCGAGGAGACGGACGCCGCCGTGCGTGCGTGGCGCGGGCTGCGGACGCTGGTGCTGGAGACCGCCGACGTCCGGGCCAAGGTCACCGAGGCGTTGGGCATGAGCCACTTCCGGGCCAAGGCGCTCCGCCACATCGCCGTCGAGGGCCCCCTCACGCTCAGCGCGCTGGCCGCCGGGCTCTTCGCCGACGCGCCGCACACGACGGTCACCGTCGAACACCTCGTCCGGCGCGGCCTGGTCACCCGCGACCCCAACCCCGCAGACCGCCGCTCCAAGCTGGTCGCGGTCACGGCCGAGGGCGCGGCAGCCGCCGCCGAGATGACGCGCCTGACCGACACCCCACCGCCCGCGCTGCGCGACCTGCCCGCCGAGGACCTGGCGGCCCTGGAGCGCATCGTCAGCACGCTGACCCGTCCATGACCTTTCCGCGTCCGCCGGTGCTGTGACACAGGTGCTGTGACGGGAAGCCTGCCGGGCTGCCGGGCTGCCGGTCGAGCCGGGCGTGGAGGCGGCCGACGCGGGGGTTCGGGGCACCCGGTGCCCCGCGCCCGGTGTTCCGGTGCCGGTTTACAGGACGGCGTCCGTCTGTAGTGGTCCGGCGGTGATGCGCAGTGTCCTGACGCGCGCGGGATGCCCCTCGTCGAGGTAGTAGATGTGCATGAACGGGGCACGCACGACGTTGCCGGGTTCGGTCTTCTTCGCCATGGTGGCCTCGCCGCGCAGGAAGCAGACACCGTCCGCCGTGGTCCAGAACTCAAGGACCTCGTGGGTGATGTCCAGCGGCTCGTCGATCTTGACGAAGAACGCCTTGATGGCCTCTGCCCCGACCACATGGGCGGTTCCGAAGTACATCTCGGTCTCGTCGGTCAGGTGCGCGAACCCTTCTCCGAAGGAGAGCGTGTCGATCTCGCTCATGATCTGCGACACCCATTCCGGGGGTGCTGCCGGGGTCGCGGTGTGCGGCATCGTGCGTTCCTTTCGCGAGGTGGGCGAGCGGGATTGCGCTTGCCGTAACTAGTATCGTTTCACTACTAGTAGCAGAGTGCAACTATGCTCGTCTACGCTTCCGCGTCGAGCGGCACGAGAGTGGAGGCCTCGACGGGCTGATGGCAACCGCTGCACGCGAGATACGGCTCGGTCCTGTTCCCGCACGCCGTGTGCAGCAGTGGCCGGTCGTCGAGTTCCTGGCCGCCGGCCCGGACCTCCGCCCATCGGGTGACCGCCACGACGGCCGGCACGACCAGCTCGCGAGCGGCCTCGGTGAGCCGGTACTCGTACCAGGGCTTGTCGGACCGGTACGCCCGCTTTTCCAGCAGCCCCATCCCGGTCAGGTCGTTGAGCCGCGCGGTGAGGATGTTCGCCGAGATCCCCAGTGCGCGCTTGAGCTCCCCGAACCGGCGCACGCCGAAGAAGATCTCCCGCAGGATCCGGTAGTTCCAGCGTTCGGAGATCGCAGCCAGAAACGCCTGGCCGTGCTGGAAGGTGACGCGCTCGTCACTCTTGCCCACAAGGCACCCCTATTGGTATCGATTCGCAACTAGTGTAATTCTAGTACCACGGGGGCGCAGGGGGGAGGTGGGCATGACTGGCCGCCTGCGCCACCGAACCCGGGCGTACGTCGCGTGCTCGACGTGCCTTCCGCGACGGCACCCCAGGGGCGCGCGGCTTGGCCACGCGGGCGTGGCGGGCGGCCTTGTACGTCTCCGGCAGGAAGCGGTGCTCGACCGCCGTGCGGTTGCGATGTCGCCCTGATGTCCCGCAGCCAGGACAAGGTCGCGACCGGGCCGAGCACTTGGTCAACCCCTGACCCCCGCCGACAGGGGTTGACCCTCACGCGACGTCAGGCCGCACTCTTGGCGCGGTGCCCGCCCCGACGGGGGGCGTTGGGCACCGGACCACATGGCCGGACGCACAGGGCCGGACCGCACAGGGCCGGACCGGCACAGGAGAAGGGCGGCACGCGGGGATGTACTCAGTAGGACAGGTATCCGGCTTCGCCGGGGTGACGGTGCGCACGCTGCACCACTACGACCGGGCGGGCCTGCTCTCGCCCGGGGCCCGCAGCGCGGCCGGATACCGCCTCTACACCGACGCGGACCTGGCGTGTCTCCAGCAGATCCTCTTCTACCGCGAACTGGGCTTCCCCCTCGACGAGATCGCCGTGCTCGTCAAGGACCCGGAGACCGACGTCCTGAAGCATCTGCGAGGCCGCCACCGGCTGCTGACCGAGCAGTTCGCCAAGCTCGGGCGCCTGATCGAGGTCGCCGAGCGGGCCATGGAGGTGCGCGGCACCGGCGTGGAGCTCACGCCCGAGGAGCGGTTCGAGGTGTTCGGCGAGATTACCTTCGACCTCAGCTACGCCACCGAAGCCCACCTCAAGTGGGAGCACAGCGAGGGCCATCAGCGGTCCATGGCCAGCGCGGCCCGGCACACCAAGGAGGACTGGGCGCAGGTCATGGCCGAGGCCGCGCGCTGGCGGGAGCGGTTGCTGGCCGTCTTCGACGCGGGCGGGCCGCCGGACGGCGAAGCCGCCATGGATGTGGCAGAGGAGCACCGCGAGCACCTGACCCGCTGGTTCACCCCGTGCCCCGTCGACATGCACGGCAGGATCGCGGACGACTTCGCCGCCGACCCGCGCGCCTTCGCGCTGCTGGTGCCGCCCTCGGAGCAGCGCCCGGGGCTGGCCGGTTTCCTGCGTACGGCCATCTACGCGAACGCCGTACGGCAGGAACCGGATCCCGGCCCGGCCCCGGAGGAGGACCAGGTCGCGGCCGGGCCCCAGGAACCGGGCCGCGAGGAGGACCAGGACGCGGCCGGATCCCGGGAGCAGGCGTGAAGATCCTCATCGCCGCCGCCGGCTCCTACGGTGACATCGCCCCCTACACCGGCCTCGGTGCCCGCCTGCGGGAGGCCGGACACGAGGTGGCCGTCACCGCGCACGACACCCACACCGCCCTCATCCGGAACGCCGGACTGGAGCCGCGCCCCCTCCCCGCCGACCCGCGCGGGCACGGCGCGGCGAACCTGCGCGCCGCAGCCGCCTTCCTCAAGGACCTGGCCCCCGGCCTGATCCGGGCCACCGAAGCGGACGCTCCCGATCTGCTCCTGCTCTCCACCACGACGGCTCCGCTCGGCGCGCACCTTGCCGAGGCGCTGGGCGTCCCCGCGCTCGGCGTCCCGCTCCAACCCACCGAGCCCACCGGCGACTTCGCGCCACCGGCGGGCGGCGCCCGCTCCCTGGGGCGGCGCGGCAACCTGTGGGCCGGCCGCCTCTCGCAGCGCGTGGTCGACCGGCTCTACCGCGAGCCCGTACGCCTGCTCCGCGCCGGGCTGGGGCTGCCGCCGCTCACCGCGCGGGACGTGCGGCGCCGCAGGCGGGCGGCGGACGGGCCCGTCGTGCACGGCTTCAGCCCCGCGCTGCTCGCCCGTCCCGCCGACTGGCGCCCGGGGCTGACGGTCGCCGGCAACTGGTGGCCCCATCTCCCCCCGGACGCGCGCCTGCCCGCCGGCCTGGCGGACTTCCTCGCGTCGGGCCCGCCCCCGGTCTTCGTCGGCTTCGGCAGCATGTCCGCGGGAGAGCGTGGGGGAGAGCGGCTGGGCTCCGTCGTCGTACGTGCCCTGCGCCGTGCCGGTGTACGCGGCGTCCTCCAGGCGGGCGCGGCCGGGCTCTCACCGGGTGAGCACCTGGCGGACGGCGACATGCTGGCCGTCGGCCAGGTCCCGCACGAGCTGCTCTTTCCCCACCTCGCCGCCGTGGTGCACCACGCGGGCGCGGGCACCACGGCCGCGGCGCTGCGGGCGGGAGTGCCGGCCGTGCCCGTTCCCGTCACGGCCGACCAGCCGTTCTGGGCCGCGCGCCTGGCCGCCGTCGGCGCGGGCACGCCGCCCGTGCCGTTCGCGGCGCTGTCCGGGGCGGACGTGGACGCCGTGGACCGGCTCGCCGCCCCGGTCGAGCGCGCCGCCCAGGACCCGGCGCTGCGCGCGGCAGCCGCGCGGGTGGCCCGCCGCATGGCGGGGGAGGACGGCGCGGCCGAGGTCCTGCGCCAGGCGGAGTCCCTGGCCGAGCGCCCCCCGGCCACCTGAGCGAAGGGCGCTCCGGCCCGCACCGAGGGCGCTCCGGCCCGCACCGAGGACGCACGCTCCGGCCCGCACTGAGGGCGCTCGCCCGCACTGAGGGCGCTGACGCGCACCGAGGGCGCTTACGCGCACCGAGGGCCCGGTCGGACAGCCTTTACGGCGTCCGGCCGGGCCCTCGGCACGCGGATCCATACCGCCGACGGCTTCGGCAGCAGTACGGGCTCGCGTCACTCGTCGATCATCAGCCCCTTGCGGAGCTTGCCCAGCGTGCGGGACAGGAGGCGGGACACATGCATCTGTGAGATGCCCAGCTCCTCGCCGATCTCCGACTGGGTCATGTTGGCCACGAAACGCAGCGAGAGGATTCTGCGGTCGCGCGGGGGGAGTTCCGCGATCAAGGGCTTCAGGGACTCGACGTACTCGATGCCCTCAAGTCCGTGGTCCTCGTAGCCGATGCGGTCGGCCAGCGCGCCTTCGGTGTCGTCCTCTTCCGGCTGCGCGTCCAGTGAGCTGGCGGTGTAGGCGTTGCTCGCCGCCATCCCCTCGACGACCTCCTCCGTGGAGAGGTTCAGCCGCTTGGCCAGCTCCTCGACGGTGGGTGCGCGATCCAGGCGCTGGGCGAGTTCGTCGCCGGCCTTGGCCAGGTCCAGGCGCAGTTCCTGGAGGCGGCGGGGTACGCGTACCGACCAGGAGGTGTCGCGGAAGAAGCGCTTGATCTCGCCGACGATCGTCGGCATGGCAAAAGTGGGGAACTCGACGCCGCGGTCCAGCTCGAAGCGGTCGATCGCCTTGATCAGACCGATCGTGCCGACCTGGACGATGTCCTCCATGGGCTCGCTGCGCGAGCGGAAGCGGGAGGCCGCGAACTTCACCAGCGCGAGGTTGAGTTCGACGAGGGTGTTGCGCACGTAAGCGAATTCGTGCGTGCCCTCTTCGAGGTTCTCAAGCCGCTCGAAGAGCGTCTTGGACAGGGCCCGTGCGTCCAGCGGCCCCACCTCGTCGTACGGTGGGATCTCCGGGAGCTGGAGCTGGTCGATGAGGTCGGCTTCCGCTTCCTCGGCGACCTGCTCGGCGGCATCCTCGGCGGCCTGGTCGTGGACAAGAGAATCGTGGGTGGCGGGTCGGTCCGGCAGCCGGTCCGGGCGATGCTGCTCCGGGACGGCGGGAGCGTGCTGGACCAGCGCGTCGGCGCTGTCCGGTATCCCGTTGTCGAGCCGGGGTGACATGGCTGTCCTCCATTGTTTCTCGGCATATGGCTGCCGAAGCCGTGACGTGCACTACGGGGTGCGGCGCCTCCGAAGCCGACGTGGTTCTGTATGCCTACTAGACCTACCTGCTTCTCTACAGCCATAGCAAGTTCCTTTTGTCTGTATTTACCCCAAAACATAGGGTGTTCGGCTACCGGTAGTGCCGTGGAAGGCGTAGGGTTCGAACCGCTCGATGGGGGAAGCAGTGAGGACCCTTACGCGACCAGAAGGGGTGTGCATGGACCGCGGGATGCCCGGCAGCACCAGCCGGGGCCGGCTGACGGTCGACGTGCGGCACGTGGGAAACAGTGCCGTGGTGACTCCCGAGGGTGAGCTCGATCACCACACCGCTGATCTGTTGCGCGAGCCGTTGGAGCAGAGCGTCGAGGACGGATACAGCCGCCTGGTCGTGGACTGCTCACGGCTCCAGTTCTGCGACTCGACGGGGCTGAACGTCCTGCTCGGTGCCCGCCTCAAGGCGGAGGCCGAAGGTGGCGGTGTCCACTTGGCGGGCATGCTGCCCGTCGTGGCGCGGGTCTTCGAGATCACGGGTGCCAACGCGGTGTTCACCGTGCACGACGACCTCGAAGCGGCGCTCCGTCATCTGTCCGGGGCGTAACACCGGTGGTTCAGCGCGTCACCAGTGCGTTACGCGCGTCACACCGGTCCGTCCGAATCCGTGGGTGTTCTCACGGTGCGGCCGGGCAGGAGACCCTTCGAATCTGTCAGGCATTCGTGTACGGCGCGTACGGTCCGTGAGGGCTGTCGCGGGACGGCGAATAGGTAAAACCGGTGATCGGTGAGGTGAACCACTGATGAGCACCACCCGGCCGCACCCGGCGGGCGACTGCGGTCCGGAGCCCGAGGGCACCGCGTCGGCCGCCGCCGGGGGCGGGGGAGGTGACGCGGAGGTGCGGGCCGGTACGGATACGGGGAGCGGACCGACAGCCGGAGCCACCAACTCCGCTTCAGCGTCCGAACCCGAAAGGGGAAGTGGCGCCATGGGGACCGCTGCGGAGAGTGCCGCTTCTGTGGCCGCGCGGCAGACGGGCCAGTCCATGCGGCAGGTCCGCAGGCTGCGGCTCGTCGGCGCCAGCGGCGCCGTACCGCGCGCACGTGATTTCACCCGCCAGGCGCTCCAGGACTGGGGCTGGCTGCCCGCCGCCACCGCCGACCAGCGCGCCGCCGCAGAGGACGTCCTCCTCGTCGTCTCGGAGCTGGTCACCAACGCCTGCCTGCACGCCAGCGGGCCCGAGGAGCTGAGGGTCGGCGCCAGCTCGAAGGTGCTGCGCCTGGAGATCGTCGACCTCGGCAGCGGCTCGCCGGCCCCCAGGACCCCGCACCGCGCGGGCCGCCCCGGCGGGCACGGGATGTTCATAGTCCAGCGCCTGTGCCTCGACTGGGGCGTGGTGCGCAACGCCGAGGGCCCCGGCAAGACGGTCTGGGCCGAGCTGGCGGCGCCCAGCTGACGCACGCTCACCCGCGCACGCGCAACGGCACGGCGCGCACCCGGCGTACGGCACGCACAACGGCACAGCACCCCGATGACATACGGGCAGGGCCCGGCGGAGCGGATTCCGCCGGGCCCTGCCCATATGCCTTCTTGTGGGAACGGGGCGGCACTTGGGGCGCGGGATCCCTTCCATCGGTAAGACGGCGGGCGTACTGTCAGCGCCCGATCTGATGTGTCGTCAGTAACTTGCGAACAAGGATGAAGGGGGAACCCCGGTGTCCCACAGCAAGAAACGCCACACCCGCAACGCCGCAGCCACGGCGGTCGCGGCCCTCGTCGCCGGATCAGCGGTGCTGCTGTCGGCTCCGGCCGCGAGCGCCGAGACGGTCGACGTCGACTACCAGTGCAAGACGCCCATCGGCGACAAGAGCGCCGTCTCGCCGATCGACATCAAGGGCACCAAGAGCGGCAGCGGCTACAAGCTGTCCATGTCCTTCGAGAAGGGTGTCTCCTCCAGCCCCGTCGAGCTGGGCAAGGGCGCCATGAAGCCCAGCGCGCTGGTCAAGCTCGGCGGCGCCGAGACCGGCAACGTCTCCATGAGCGGGCCGGCCAACGACAAGGCCATCCCCGCCAACACACCCATCAAGATCTCGACCCTGTCCGGCACGTACACCCCGAAGAAGAGCGGCAAGGTCACCTTCACCGCCAGCACCCTCACCATCAAGGCGCTGGGCACCACCACCACCTGCAACCCCAAGAACAACCCCAAGCCCTCCCTCACCCTCGACGTGGAGGCGGCGGCCAGCAGTGGCGGTGGTTCCACGGGCGGTGACACGGGCGGCGACACCGGCGGCAGCACGGCCAGCGGTGGCGCGGCGGCGAGCGGCGGCAGCCAGTCGGCGCCCAGCGGTGGCGAACTGCCCAAGACCGGCCCCGCGGACTCCGCGGTCGCGCTCGGCACGCTCGGCGGCACGGTGCTCCTCGCCGGAGTGGCCGGAACCCTGTGGGTGACGCGGCGCAGGGCCGCGGTGCGGCACTAGGCCGTGGGGGGCCGTACAGCGCACGGCCGAGGCGTACGTCCGACGGCGGACCGCCGGGCTGTCCCCACGACAGCCCGTCCGGCTTCCGCACGCGGTACGTCCGCACGCCGCGCGCCCTCCGCACCGCCCTCCGCCCCCCGCACACCCGCGCCCCGGGAGGCGGAGGGTGCCCCACCACCCCCACCGAGCGAGAGACCGTCTTCGTCCGAACTGCCGGTGTTGTCCGTGCTGTCGGTGCTCTTCGCCGTCGTGGTGGCCGTCTGCGCGGCCGGGAGCCCGGCGGGCGCCGCCGAGCCCGGTGGCAAGGGCGGCGACAAGGGCGGGGCCACGACGTCGGCCCGGTGGAAAGCCGCGCCGTTGCCGCCCCAGGGGGCGCCCACCAAGGACGCGCGGGCGTACTTCTACCTGGAGGGCGCCCCCGGCACCGTCCTCAAGGACACCCTCGCGCTCACCAACGACAGCGGGAAGACCCGCACTTTCCGGCTGCGCGGGGCCGACGCGTACAACGAGCGCGGCGGTGGCTTCGCCGTGCGCGGCGAAGGCCGGAGCAAGGGGCCGGGCACCTGGCTGGCCCCGGCCCAGGAGAGCGTCGAGGTGCCGCCGCACACCCGGGCCGAGGTGCCCTTCGCTGTGACCGTCCCCGAGGGCGCCGTCCCCGGCGACCATCCGGCGGCCGTCGTCGTCAGCGACGGCAAGCGGAAGGCGGGTGTTCGGCTTCACCTGCGGGTGAGCGGGCCCACTCTGGCGGCGCTCAGCGTCGAGAACGTGTCCGTCGACGAGCGCGACGGCGGCGGCGCGAGCGCGACGTACACGCTGGTCAACCGGGGTAACACCGCGTTGCGGCCCCGGCTCGCCATCCGGGCCGGCGGGCTCTTCGGGCCGCTGCCTTCTCCCGAGGCCCGCACCCTGCCCGTCGAACTGCTGCCCGGACAGCGCGTCACCCGCCACGAGAGCTGGCCGCAGGCACCCGCCGCCGACCTCGCGGACGTCCGGCTGGCCGTCACCGCCGAGGGCGGCGCGCGGGATACCGCCACGGCCTCGTACACCGCCGTGCCCTGGGGGTGGGCCGCCGCACTCGGCGCGCTCCTGGCTCTCGCCGGGGGCGGCGCGGGCTGGTACGTACTCAGAAGACGGCGCGCGTCCGACGGCCGGGAGCGGGGCGCCGGCCAAGGCGATGACGCCGACGAGGATGCCGACAAGGACGACGACGAAGGGGACGGCCGGAACGGCACCGACGGCGGCGACGGCCGGAACAGCGGTGGGCAGCGCGAGTTGACGGGAGCGGCGAAGTGAGCACGAGCATCCGGAGGAGGGCGCGCACGGCACTGCGCCGCGCTGTTGACGCGCTGGGCGCGACGGTGCTGGTGGCGCTGCTGGCCGTGCTGGTCACGGACCCGGCGAGCGCGTTGACGTCGGCCTCGGCACCGGCTGCCGTCTCGGCACCGGCCGCCGAGGAGGACCCCGGGATCACCGTCTCGAAGAAGGAGGCGGGCACCGGCAGCGGCGTCACCGTACGCGGCACGGGCTGGCGCCCCCGTACCCTGCTCACCCTGCTGATCTGCGGCCAGAACGCCATCGGCGGCACCAACGCCTGCGCCAACGCGGAAGGGCGTGCCGTCACCACCGGCAAGGACGGCGGCTTCCGCAAGAAGATCCCGGTCACCGAGCCGCCCGAGGCGTGCCCGTGCGTCGTACGGGCGACGACGGTGACGGGCGCGTACGCGGCGGCCGACGCGAAGTTCAAGGTCGCCGGGCACCCCGTCAAGCCGCTGCCCGAGGAGCGCACCGCGGGTCGGCTGACCGTGCTGGCCGCACGGCTGGAGGGCGACAGCGGGCTGCTCAACTGGTTCGGCGCGCCCGAGCAGCGCAAGCTCGTCCTGACGGTCGGCAACCTGGGCGCCGACCGCGCCAAGGACCCCGTCTTCGAGGTGGGGACCGCGCACGGGGTCCTGGCCCCCGGCTGGGAGCGCCAGCAGTGGCGCGGCACCGTGGATCCGGGCAAGAAGGCGCAGGTCACGCTGCCTGTGGAGCTGTCGTCGGGGTCGCACGGGGACTATACGGTCGCCGCGAAGTACGGCGAGAAGGTGCTGACGGAGCAGCCCTGGGACGTGGGCCGTCCCTGGGGGGTGACCCTCTTCTGGCTCCTGCTGTGCGTGGTCGTGCCGCTGGCCCTCTTCCGCCTCGGCATGGCGGTCGTGGACCGCACCCGCCCCCGCCGCCCCGGCCAGGTCGTCACGGACCGCCCCCGGTGGAAGCCCCGCCTGCGCGTGCCGTCCTCCCGGACGCCGGCGCCCGAGGAAGAGCGACCCCCCACGAAACCCCTCCCGTGGTTCACCCCCGACACGGTCCCGCCTCCCGACCCCTGACCTGGCCCCGTCCTCCCGCGACTGACCCGGCCCCGTCTTCCCGCGACGGCGGGAAGGAGGCAAGGGAACGCCCCCTGACTCGGGCCAGAGGCCGAAGAAGGGGGCGGACCAATTGGGGCTGAGCGAGGGCGGGCTATTTCACTTCGCTCATCGTCGATGTGATCTGGCGGCGGTACATGAACACCGCGACGCCCGCGAGGGCGGCGAGGGCCGCTTCGACGGCGACGACCCCCGTCGTGCTCAGGTCGGCGCCGCCGATCGCCAGCAGGCCGGTGACGCTGTCCCCGGCGGTGACGGCGAGGAACCAGACACCCATGAGCTGGCTGGCGTACTTCGCGGGAGCCAGCTTCGTGGTGACGGAGAGACCGACCGGGGACAGGCACAGCTCGGCGATGGTGTGCATCAGGAAGATCAGCACCAGCCACATCGGGCTGACCTTCGTGCCGCCGGTGGCCATGCCCATCGGGATGACGAAGACGAAGAAGGACAGCCCCGTCACCACCAGCGCGAAGGCGAACTTCCCGGTGGTCGACGGCTCCTTGCCGCGCCGGGCGAGCGCCAGCCACAGCGAGGCGAAGAGCGGCGCGAGCAGGATGATGAACAGCGGGTTGATCGACTGGAACCACGTCGAGGGGAAGTGCCAGCCCAGGATCGACGTCGAGGTCTTCGCGTCGCCGAACGCCTGCACCGTCGACGCGCCCTGGTCGTAGATCATCCAGAAGATCGCGGCTGCCGCGAAGAACCAGATGTAGCCGGTCATCCGGCCCTGTTCGGCCTGGGTGAGGTCCTTGTCGCGCTTGATCCGTACCAGCACCCCCACCGGGATGATCAGTCCGAGGACGGTGAGCGGGATCATCGCCCAGTTGAGGGTGAAGGTCCCGGTCGCGACGACTATGCCGTAGAAGACGACGGCGATGATCAGCCACATCAGCGACTTGCGCAGCACCCCGGAGCGCTCCCGCTCGGACAGCGGCGAGGGAATCTGGCTGCTGCGGGGGTCCAGGTGGCGCGAGCCGTACAGGAACTGGATCAGGCCCAGGGCCATGCCGGCGGCGGCGAGGGCGAAGCCCAGGTGCCAGTTGACGGTCTGTCCGACGGTGCCGATCACGAACGGCGCGAAGAACGAGCCGATGTTGATGCCCATGTAGAAGACCGTGAAGCCGCCGTCGCGGCGCGGGTCGTCGGGGCCGTTGTACAGGTCGCCGACCATCTTGGAGATGTTGGCCTTGAGCAGGCCGGAGCCGGTGGCGACGAAGGCGAGGCCGATGAAGAACGACGCCTCGCCGGGAATCGCCAGCGTGAGGTGGCCGAGCATGATGATGCCGGCGCCGACCGCCACGGTCTTGCGGGGGCCCCAGACGCGGTCGCCGAACCAGCCGCCGGGCATGGTCAGCAGGTAGACCATCGCGTTGTAGACGGAGTAGATCGCCGTCGCGGTCGCCAGGTCCATGGCGAGGCCGCCGCCTTGGTGCCCGGCTCCGCCCTCGCCCGCGTCGGGTCCGCCCGCCACGAGGTAGACGACGAGCAGAGCGCGAAGGCCGTAGAAGCTGAAGCGCTCCCACATCTCCGTCATGAAGAGCGTGGCCAGACCTCGTGGGTGGCCGAGGAAGGTCTTGCCGCCGGTGTCGCCGGGGCGGTCCTTCGTCAGGCTGGGCGCCATATGCGTGTTCCTTGCCTTGCGCTACGGGAAGCGTGGGGGACCCGTGCACGTAAAAGGACCCCTGGCCGGTGTGCTGTGCGCCAGGAGTCCTAGACGTTCACTACTTGTATGCACTCACCATATGTCACACTCGTCGCCCCTACGGAAGCGCTTGCGACATACATCACAGGTGAAGTCCGCAACCTTCCCGCCTATTCGATGGTGACATACCCATCCCACCCGGTAATCACCAGGTGACCCAGGGGAGCGCACCGTCTGCCCCTTACGCTCGGCCACGCGGACTACCATCGGTACATGACTCGTGTACTGCTCGCCGAGGATGACGCATCGATCTCGGAACCGCTCGCACGCGCTCTGCGCCGCGAGGGCTACGAGGTCGAGGTGCGCGAGGACGGCCCCACCGCGCTCGACGCCGGGCTGCGGGAGGGCATCGACCTGGTCGTGCTCGACCTGGGACTTCCCGGCATGGACGGGCTGGAGGTCTGCCGCCGGCTGCGCAACGAGGGCCACACCTTTCCCGTCCTCGTCCTGACGGCGCGCGCCGACGAGGTGGACACCGTCGTCGGCCTGGACGCCGGCGCCGACGACTACGTCACCAAGCCCTTCCGGCTGGCCGAGCTGCTCGCGCGGGTGCGGGCCCTGCTGCGCCGGGGCACCCCCGCCGAGCCCACCCCGCCGCCCGCCACCCACGGGGTACGGATCGACGTCGAGTCCCACCGCGCCTGGATGGGCGAGGAGGAGCTCCAGCTCACCGCGAAGGAGTTCGACCTGCTGCGGGTCCTGGTACGCGACGCGGGCCGGGTCGTCACCCGCGACCAGCTGATGCGCGAGGTGTGGGACACCACCTGGTGGTCCTCGACCAAGACGCTGGACATGCACATCTCCTGGCTGCGCAAGAAGCTCGGCGACGACGCGGCCAACCCGCGCTACATCGCCACCGTTCGCGGCGTCGGCTTCCGCTTCGAGAAGAGCTAGGAAAGCCGGCACGTGCGCCGTCGGCTCATCCTGTCCACCCTTGCCGTCGTCCTGGTCGTCGTCGCGGTCTTCGGGGTCTCGCTCGTCATCGTCGAGTCCCGCACGATCGAGAACAGCACCCGGGAGAACGTCCGCTCCGAGGCCGTGCGCCTCGTCTCCACCGTCGAGAGCCGGGTCGTGGCGGGGGAGCGGGTGACGCCCGAGTCGATCGGGGTCACCGCGTCCGGAGACCGCTACGTCCGCGTCGAGATGCCGGGCCGCCGGGCCCCGATCGAGGTGGGCGGCAAGCCGTCCGGCGACGTCGTCCAGGCCCGGGAGACCGGCGCGCACGGTGAGCGCGTCACCGTGCAGGAGCCCCGTTCGACGGTGCGCGCCGAGGTCGGCCGCACCCTGCTGATCATCATGGCCGTCGCGGTGCTCGCGGTGATCTCCGCCGCCGTGCTGGCCGTGCGCCAGGCCCACCGGGTGGCGGCGCCGCTGACCGATCTGGCCGAGACCGCCGAGCGCCTCGGCTCGGGCGACCCGCGCCCCCGGCACCGCCGGTACGGGGTGCCCGAGCTGGACCGGGTGGCCGATGTGCTGGACGCCAGTGCCGACCGGATCGGGCGGATGCTCACCGCCGAGCGGCGGCTGGCCGCCGATGCCTCCCACCAGCTGCGTACGCCGCTGACCGCGCTGTCCATGCGGCTGGAGGAGATCATCGCGACCGCCGACACCGACGACCCGGAGGACCGGGCCACGGTCAAGGAGGAGGCGACCATCGCGCTCGCACAGGTCGAGCGGCTCACCGACGTGGTGCAGCGGCTGCTGACCAACTCCCGCGACCCGCGCTCGGGCTCGGCCGTCAGCTTCGACCTGGACGAGGTCGTCAAGCAGCAGATAGAGGAGTGGAAGCCCGCCTACCGCAGCGAGGGCCGGGCCATAGTGCGCTCCGGCAAGACGGGGCTGCGCGCGGTGGGCACCCCGGGTGCGGTGGCGCAGGTGCTGGCCACCTTGATCGAGAACTCGCTGATGCACGGTGACGGCACGGTCGCGCTGCGCACCCGCGTCATCGGCAACCAGGTGGTGGTGGAGGTCACGGACCAGGGCCCCGGCGTGGACGAGGCACTCGGCTCGCGGGTCTTCGAGCGGACCGTCAGCGGCCACAACTCCACCGGGCTCGGCCTCGCCGTCGCCCGCGACCTGGCCGAGGCCGACGGCGGGCGGCTGGAGCTACTTCAGCAGTTGCCGCCGGTCTTCGCGCTGTTCCTCAGCCGCGAGGCCGCCGACATCGACCCGGCGTCCACGTCCTGAAGCGCGCGCCCCGCTGCCCGTCACGCGCTTGGTGCGCTGGCCGGGCCGCGCCTCCTGCTGGGCTGCCGCGTCCTCCTCGGCGTGGAACGCCGCCACCCGGAAGACCCAGGTGCGGTAGGACCAGAAGCGGAAGACGGTGCCGATGCCGAGCCCGATGACGTTCTTGGCGATGTTGTCGGCGAGCGTCGAGGTGTACCCGAAGCCGTAGTGCGAGAGGGCGAGGATGCCGTTCTCCAGCACCAGCGCGATCCCGCTGAAGAGGAAGAAGAGCGAAGTCTCACGGTGGACCCGGCTCTTGTCGATGTGCCGGTAGGTCCAGTACCGGTTGCCCACGTAGTTCGTGCCGATGGCGACGACCTGGGAGATGACGCCGGAGCGGATCGGAGCGAGCTGGAACGTGTGGATGCACAGATTGAAGATCGCGACGTTCACCAGGAAGCCCAGCGCTCCGACGGCGCCGAACTTGGCCAGTTCGCGCACGATGCGTTCAAGTCGCGGGCGCACTGAGCGCCATTCACCCATAGTGATGCTGAGCCCCGTTCCGGTCGACGTCGTCCGTTGCCCCATGCTAGCCAGCGGGAGAAACGTTCCGTAGGGCGATTGCCGCAGCCGCTGTGCCCCAGCCGGGCGCGCCATCGTCTCACCGGCCCCGCCGCCGCGCACACGGGCCCCCTGGGCCGGCCTGCGGGCCCCGGCGTCCGGGCAGGTCAGCCGGTGACGGCGATACGGAACGTGACATCCGTCGCGGGAGGGTCCGCGTCGGTCCGCTCGTGCTCGGTGCCGCGGCGGAAACCCTCGTGCCGCCCGACCAGGGGGTCTCGTCAGGCGCACCTCACACCTGGCGGCTGCCGGGGACAGGGAGGGCGGCCCGACCGCGCCGCAGCGGCCCCGCCTCGCCCCGTACCCTGGTGACCGTGACATTTCCGGTAGTCGGCATGGTCGGCGGCGGCCAGCTCGCCCGTATGACCCACGAGGCGGGCATCCCCCTCGGCATCAGATTCAAGCTCCTTTCAGACACTCCGCAGGACTCCGCGGCGCAGGTGGTGGGCGACGTCGTCGTCGGTGACTACCGCGACCTGGAGACGCTGCGGAGTTTCGCACGCGGCTGTGACGTGATCACTTTCGATCACGAACATGTGCCGACCGAGCACCTGCGGGCGCTGGAGGCGGACGGCATCCCCGTACGCCCCGGGCCCGACGCGCTCGTGCACGCCCAGGACAAGGGCGTCATGCGCGACCGCCTCGCCCGCATGGGCGTCCCCGTGCCCCGCAACCGCCTCGTGCGCGACCAGGCGGACGTCGCCGCCTTCGCCACGGAGGGCACGGGCTTCCCGGTCGTACTGAAGACGGTGCGCGGCGGCTACGACGGCAAGGGTGTGTGGGTCGTACGCGACGCGGACGACCCGTCCGCCGCCGAGCCCTTCAAAGCGGGCGTGCCCGTGCTCGCCGAGGAGAAGGTCGACTTCGCCAGGGAGCTGGCCGCAGGCGTTGTCCGCTCCCCGCACGGCCAGGCCGTCGCCTACCCCGTCGTCGAGTCCATCCAGACCGACGGCGTGTGCGACACCGTGATCGCGCCGGCGCCCGGCCTCCCGGAGGCGGCGGCGGTGCACGCGCAGGAGCTGGCGCTGCGGATCGCGCACGAGCTGGGCGTGGTCGGACACCTGGCCGTCGAGCTGTTCGAGACGCGGGACGGCGCGGTGCTCGTCAACGAGCTGGCCATGCGCCCCCACAACTCCGGGCACTGGACGCAGGACGGCGCGGTCACCTCGCAGTTCGCCAACCATGTGCGCGCCGTGCTGGACCTCCCGCTCGGTGACCCGCGCTCGCGCGCGCCGTGGACCGTCATGGCCAACGTGCTCGGTGGCGACTACCCCGACATGTACTCCGCGTACCTGCACTGCATGGCCCGTGACCCGCAGCTGAAGATCCACATGTACGGCAAGACGGTGAAGCCGGGGCGCAAGGTGGGCCATGTGAACGTGTACGGCGACGATCTCGCCGACGTCCGCGCCCGCGCCGCCCACGCGGCGGCGTACCTGCGCGGCACGGTCGTGGAGTGAGCGCGCTCTTACCCGCCGGCCCGCCCCTTGCCCTGAGACGTGCCGGTGCGGCGCGGCGCTCTCCGGTCGCGCTTGTGCCCGTCCTCGGGTGCGTTGCGGCCCCGCTGTCCCCTCCCGTCCACCCACCCGTTGCCCTGGTTCCCGTCCGATGCCCCCGTTGTCCGGCGCCGCGCCGCCGGGCGTTCTCTCACTCAAGGAGACGTATGAGCAGTTCAAGCAGTGCCAGTCCGCTTGTCGGGGTGGTCATGGGGTCCGATTCGGACTGGTCGGTCATGGAGGAGGCGGCCAAGGCGCTGGGGGAGTTCGGGGTCGAGTACGAGGTCGACGTCGTTTCCGCGCACCGGATGCCGCGCGAAATGCTCGCGTACGGCGAGGACGCCGCCGACCGGGGACTCAAGACGATCATCGCCGGGGCCGGCGGTGCGGCACACCTGCCGGGCATGCTCGCCTCGGTCACCCCGCTGCCGGTGATCGGCGTCCCGGTGCCTTTGAAGTACCTGGACGGCATGGACTCCCTGCTCTCCATCGTGCAGATGCCGGCGGGCGTCCCCGTCGCCGCCGTCTCCGTCGCGGGCGCCCGTAACGCGGGCCTGCTCGCCGTCCGGATGCTCGCCGCGCACGACAGCGGGCTGCGGGAGAAGATGCGCGACTTCCAGCAGGACCTGAACGAGCAGGCCGCCGAGAAGGGCAAGCGGCTGCGCGGCAAGGTGTCGGGCGACACCGGCTTCGGCTTCGGTCACCCGGGAGGCATCCGATGACGCCCGGCCCCGCGCCCGGCCCCCGTTCGGAAGCCGGCCCCCACCTGGAGGCCGCCCGCGAGCTGCTGGCCGCCCACCCCGTCGTGGACGGGCACAACGACCTGCCGTGGGCGCTGCGCGAGCAGGTGCGCTACGACCTCGACCGGCTCGACCTGGCCGCCGACCAGAGCGACAGGCTGCACACCGACCTCCCCCGGCTGCGGGCGGGCGGCGTGGGCGCGCAGTTCTGGTCCGTCTACGTGCCGGGCAAGCTGACCGGCGACCACGCGGTGAGCGCCACCCTGGAGCAGATCGACGTCGTACGGGCCTTCGTGGCGCGCTTCGGCGACGACCTCCAGCTCGCCTTCAGCGCCGAGGACATGGAGGCGGCACGCGCGCAGGGCCGTATCGCCTCGCTGATGGGCGCCGAGGGCGGGCACTCCATCGACAACTCCCTCGCCACCTTGCGCGCCCTGCACCAGCTGGGCGTGCGCTATATGACGCTCACGCACAACAACTCGCTCGCCTGGGCCGACTCGGCCACCGACGAGCCCCGCGCCGACGGGCTCTCCCGCTTCGGTGAGGAGGTCGTGCGCGAGATGAACCGGCTGGGCATGCTCGTCGACCTCTCCCACGTCGCCGCCTCCACGATGCGCGACGCGCTGCGCGTCACCGAGGCGCCGGTGATCTTCTCGCACTCCTCGGCGCGCGCCGTGTGCGATCACCCGCGCAACATCCCCGACGACGTGCTGGCGCTGCTGCCGGACAACGGCGGGGTGGCGATGGTGACGTTCGTGCCGAAGTTCGTCCTGAACGAGGCCGCGACCTGGAACGAGGCCGCCGACGCGAACATGACCGCGCACGGCCTCAGCCCTCTGGAGATGGGCGAGGAGGGCCGGAAGGTGCAGCGGGACTTCGAGCGGGACAACCCCCGCCCGGTCCCGGACGCCTCGACCGTCGCCGATCACCTGGACCACATGCGGGAGGTCGCCGGGATCGATCACCTCGGCATCGGCGGCGACTTCGACGGCACGCCCTTCACCCCCGCCCAGCTGGAGGACGTGGCCGGATACCCGCATCTGGTGGCCGAACTCCTCGGCAGGAAGTGGTCGGAGGCGGACCTGGCCAAGCTCACCTGGGGCAACGCCGTCCGGGTGCTGCGCGAAGCGCAGGCCGTGGCCCGCGGCATCCAGGCCCGGCGCGGCCCGTCGATCGCCACCCTCGAGCAGCTCGACGGCTGACCCTCCCCGGCCGGCATCCCGTACGGGTTCGTTGCGCGTCCTGGCGCGCGTTCCGTACGCGGTTCCTGTACGCGGCTCCTGTACGTGTTCCTGTACGCGTTCCTTCCGGACGGCGTGGCGCCTTTGCGGCGGTTCCCCGAGGGCGAAGCGGTCTTGACCGCGCCCCTCGGGGCCCGCGAGCATCAGGCGCCCCCCCACGCCCGTGTCCAGGGAGGACTGTTGGCCACCTCGGAAGCATCCGGTTCACGTCCCGCTCAGGCCCCCGCCCCCGCACCCGTCACCGATTCGGCGCCCGATTCCCCGCCCCCCACGGTGTCCACGCCCGCCGCCGCTCCGGGGCCGGAGGCCGTCACGGCGCCGGGTCCGGAGCGCGTCGCCGTGCCGGAGACCGCTACCGTGCGGGAGACCGCCACCGTGCCGGAGAGCGGCGTCCTCGCCCGGCGGCGGCTCCTCCAGGCCGGTGCCGTCGCGGGTGGCGCCCTCGCCACCGGCGCCCTCACCGCCCCGTCCCCCGCCGCCGCTGCGGCCCCAGCGGCTCCGGCGGCCCCCGCGCCCGCCGCGGCGCGCGCCCGGACCCTGTCCTTCTCGGCGGCCACCAACGGTGCCGCCACCCTCGTGCCCAAGGCCGGGACGCTGATCGCCGAGATGCAGAACATCCTCTGGTCCGTCCCCCGTTCGGGGGGCAAGGCCAAGCCGATCAGCGCGCCGGGGCTGGAGCCCACCCGCCCCGTGCTGGCCCCCGACGGCAAGACGCTGGCCGTGTGCGCCTACCGCGACGGCGGCTTCCACCTGTGGACCCTGCGCCCGGACGGCTCCGGGCTGCGGCAGCGCACCGACGGGCCGTGGGACGACCGGGGGCCCGCCTGGTCGCCCGACGGCACCCGGCTGGCCTTCGCCTCCGAGCGCGGCGGCGACCCCGTCAAGGGCAGCCCGTACCGCGTATGGGTCCTGGATGTGCGCAGCGGCGAGCTGGCCCGGCTCACCGGCAAGGAGGGCCAGGAGGGGCCGCTCCAGGACGGCGCCTGGGAGGACTTCGACCCCACCTGGTCCCCGGACGGCGAGCGCGTGCTGTGCGTGCGCGGCAAGGTCGTCAGCGCAGAGGCGGGGCCCGTCCTCCAGGCCCGTACGGTCGTGTCGGTGGCCGCCGACGGCAGCGGGGACGTACGCGAGGAGCACACCGATCCCACCGAGGGCGTCTCGGTGATGACACCCGCCGTCTCGCCCTCCGGCAAGCTCGCCTACCTGCGCACGACCCCGGCCCCGAAGGCGTCGTGCACCCTGGTCGTGGACGGGAAGGCGGTGGAGACCGAGGGCGATCTGGAGCCCGCGCCGCCGCGCTGGACGGACCGCGAGACGCTGCTGCTCACCGTCTCCGGCACCTTCCGGCTGCTGCGCCCCTCGCGCCCCGAGGCCGGTGAGCGCATCCCCTTCGAGGCCGAACTCCCCGTGGAGCGGCCCCGCTACCAGGTCAAGGACTACGGCTTCGAGGCGCCCGGCAGCCATCCGGTGCGCGGCATCCAGCAGCCCGTGCTGTCCCCGGACGGCGAGCACGCCGCGTTCGTCGCCGTCAACGCGCTCTGGCTGGCCCGCACCGACGGCAAGGGCCGCCCCCGCAAGCTGGTGCAGGCGGCGGCGACCCGCTACGTGTGCGCGCCCTCCTTCAGCCGGGACGGCAAGGCGCTGCTCTACAGCGACGACCGCGACGGGCTGCTGGCCGTACGGCGAAGAGAGCTGGACTCGGGCAAGGAAACGGTGCTGGCCGCCGGAGGCCGGGTCTACCCCGCGCTCTCCCCGGACGGCACCCGGCTGGCCTGCCTGGACATGGCGGGCAACCTCCTCGTCAAAGACCTCAAGGGCGGCGAGGAGCGCACCTTGGCCAAGCCGCTGGGCGGCGGCGGCATCCCGGGCCCGCCCACCTGGTCGGCCGACGGGCGCCACATCGCGCTGTGCGACCGCAACAGGCTCAACTACCGCTTCCGCGAGGGCTACAACCTCATCCGCGTCCTCGACGCCGGGAGCGGGAAGGACGCGCTGCACCCGCTGGCCTCGCACGCCTCGCTCTCGGACCGCTACTCCTCGGGCCCCGTCTGGTCCCCCGACGGGCGCTGGATCGCCGCCGTCAGCGAGTCCGCGCTGTGGGTGCTGCCGGTGCGCGCCGACGGCACCCCCGACGGCGAGGCGCGCAAACTGTCCGACGAGAGCGCGGACCACCCCTCCTGGTCGGGCGATTCGCGCTCGCTGTTGTACGTGTCGGCCGGCAAGCTGCGGCTGCGGTCCGTGGCGGACGGCGGCGGCAAGGCCCGCACCGTGCGCCTGGACCTGAACTGGCGGCGCCCGGCGCCCAAGCAGACCGTCGTGCACGCCGGACGGCTGTGGGACGGCACGGGCCCGGGGGTGCGCGAGGACGTCGACCTCGTCCTGCGGGACGGGCGCATCGCCGAGGTGGCACCGCACCGCGCGGGCCGCCGCGCCGAGCGCCGGGTGGACGCCTCGGAGCTGACCGTGCTGCCGGGCCTGTGGGACTGCCACACCCACCCCTGGCAGACGACCTACGGCGGCAGGCAGACCGTCGCGCAGCTCGCCTACGGCATCACCACCGCCGTCTCGCTCGGCGGCTTCGCCTACGAACAGGCCCGGCTGCGCGAGGCGGTGGCGGCCGGCAAGCTCGCCGGGCCCCGGCTGCTGGCCACCGGCGAACTGCTGGACGGGCCGCGTGTCGCCTACAGCATGGGCAGGGCACACCGCACCGAGGCGGGGCTGCGCCGCTCCCTGGAGCGGGCCGGCGCGCTGGACTGGGACTTCGTCAAGACGTACGTGCGGGCGCCCGCCTCGATGATGCGGGAGGCCGCAGAGTACGCGCACGAGAAGCTGGGCGTGCGCTCCGGCAGCCATCTGTGCACCCCCGGCGTGCAGATCGGCCAGGACGTGACGACCCATCTCCAGGCCACCCAGCGGCTGGAGTTCGGCCACGCCACCTCGGCGACCGGGCACAGCTACGAGGACGTCATCGGCATCTACACCACCCCAGGAGACTTCCACCTCATCGCGACGCCGTTCACCGCGGCGCCGCTCGTGGGCGCGCATCCCGAGCTGGCCGAGGACCGCAGGGTCACCAAGCTCATGCCCCCGTGGGACGTGACCGCGGTCAAGCAGCTGGCGGGCACCCCGCCCACCGAGGCGGACCTGGCCACCCTCGATGTGGAGACGGACGTCTACCGCCGCGTCCTGGCCGCCGGCGGATCCGTCGCGCTGGGCACCGACCAGCCGCTGGTGCCGGTCGGGCTGCATCTGCACATGGCACTGCGCGCCCTGCACCGGGCCGGGCTGAAGCCGCACGAGGTGCTGCGGACGGCGACGTCGATGGCCGCGAAGGTCTTCGGTGCCGAGCGCGAGCTGGGCACGGTCGAGGAGGGCAAGCTGGCCGACCTGACGCTGGTGGACGGCGACCCGCTGACGGACTTCGACTCGCTGATCCGTACGGTCACGGCGGTGCGCGGCGGAGTGCCCTACGAACAGGCCGAGCTGATCGACGCCTACAGCACCTCGGGCACCCGCGCGCACGAGGCGCGGGAGGAGCACTGGGAGCACGTGAGCCGCCAGCTGCGCCGCGACAGCTGCTGCGACCTGGGGCACTGAGGGCCTGACGTGCGGGGCCGGGCCCGGTGTGTCAGGGCCCGGCCCCGCGTGCTGCGGTGGCTGTCGCGCGCCGGGGCCCTACCGGGCGCTACGGAGTACTCGAAGGCGGGCCGGCGCACTCACGACAGCGCACTCACGACAGCGCACCCACGACAGCGCCCCGACAGCACACAGCACTGCTTCACTACTTCGCCGCCGGGACCGTGTCCGTGAAACGAGTGCCCGACTTCCGGTATCCGTCCACCTTTTCCCGCACCTGGGCCGGCGTCAGCACCTGGTCCTTGACGTGGAGGGTGTAGTCGACCTTCTCGTCGTAGCCGCGGTCCTGGGTCTCCGGCTGGCCCTCGAGGTCGATCAGCCACTGGTTGAAGCTGATCGACATCGGCTGCTCCGGCAGATAGTCCGCCCCGTGCCGGCTGACCTGCTTGCCGTCGACGTAGTACGTGATGTTCTTGTCGTCGATGGTCAGCACCAGGTCGTGCCAGCCGTCGAAGCTCTGCCGGGCCGTGGAGTGGGTGTTGACGGCTTCATAGGGGTCGGGGCGGTAGGTCTCCCAGGACGTGGTGAAGAGGGTGGGCTCCGTCTCCCCCCAGCCGCCGTTGGGCAGATACTCGAAGTCGTACTCCCCGTAGCCGTCGTCCATCGGCGCCTTGAGCTCGTTGATGGTGAAGAACGACTGCACCAGGCGGTCACCGTCGGGACCGGAGCCGGGGGCGTCGGCGAAGCGGACCCGGGCGGCGTAGGTGCCGTTCTTGAACTTCATGTCCTTGGTGGACACTTCGCTCTGCTTGGTGCTCTCGGGCGTTCCGGCCGAGGTGGTGCGCAGATTCATCACGCTGTTGCCGGCGTCGGCCTCGAAGGTGACGTTCTCCGCCGCCCAGGTCGCCCCCGGGACGCCGGGGCCACCCTCGCCCGAGCGCGCGGTCCATCCGTTCTCGGCGAGCTTCGGGTCCGCGTGATCCTTGTAGTTGAAGTCGTCGAACAAAACCTCGCCGGCGGCCGACGCGGACTTCACGGTGTCGTCCTCGACCCCTCCGGCGTCGGCCTGGAAGGCGAGAGCGGTGAGGGCGAGACCTGTCGCCGCCGCGGTCGCCACTGCGGTGCGCGTTCTGCCGCTTAAGCGGTACTTTCCGGGCACTTGTCATCTCCTTGTGGGGGGAAACCACTGGGGAACCACCAGCGGTCAACTGAACGGAGCGTAGACGGAATCGGTTCAACCCACTTAGGAGTCAAGGGCGTTGACGCCGGAGAGAGCCTCCCTGCGAAGGAACGCCCCTGCCATTCCCGGCAGGGGCGTTCCTCGTTGTCTTCGACCGGCCGGAGCACCGCCCGGACGGCGTTGGCCGCGAGCGGACCCGGCACCTGGACTCGGGCCAGGGCGGTTGGCGAAGCCGTGCCTACGGCCTACGGCAGGTTGCGCGCCATGACGATGCGCTGGACCTGGTTGGTGCCCTCGTAGATCTGCGTGATCTTCGCGTCCCGCATCATCCGCTCGACCGGGTAGTCGCGGGTGTAGCCGTAGCCGCCGAGGAGCTGGACGGCGTCCGTGGTGATCTCCATGGCCGCGTCGGAGGCGTAGCACTTGGCTGCGGCGCCGAAGAAGGTGAGGTCTTCCTTCTCGTTGCCCTGGGAGACCCGCTCGGAGCGGGCCGCCGCCGCGTAGGTGAGCTGGCGGGCCGCCTCGATCTTCATCGCCATGTCGGCCAGCATGAACTGCACGCCCTGGAAGTCGCCGATGGGCTTGCCGAACTGCTTGCGTTCCTGGACATAGCCCTTGGCGTAGTCGAGGGCGCCCTGCGCGATACCGAGGGCCTGGGCCGCGATGGTGATGCGGGTGTGGTCGAGGGTCTTCATGGCGGTGGCGAAGCCGCTGCCCTCGGCGCCGATGATCCGGTCCGCCGGGATGCGGACGTTGTCCAGGTAGACCTCGCGGGTCGGGCTGCCCTTGATGCCGAGCTTCTTCTCCGGGGCGCCGAAGGAGACGCCCGCGTCGTCCTTCTCCACGACGAAGGCGGAGATGCCCTTGGTGCGCTTGTCCGGGTCGGTGACGGCCATCACCGTGTAGTAGTCCGAGACGCCCGCGTTGGTGATCCAGCGCTTGACGCCGTTGAGGACCCAGCTGTCGCCGTCCCGTACGGCCTTGGTCTTCATGCCGCCCGCGTCCGAACCGGCGTCCGGCTCGCTCAGACAGTAGGAGAACATCGCCTCGCCCTTGGCCAGCGGCGTCAGGTAGCGCTTCTTCAGCTCGTCCGAGGCGGAGAGCATCACCGGCAGCGAGCCCAGCTTGTTGACGGCGGGGATCAGCGAGGAGGAGCCGCACACCCGGGCGACCTCCTCGATGACGATGACCGTGGCCAGCGCGTCAGCCCCGGCGCCGCCGTACTCCTCGGGGACGTGCACGGCGTGCAGATCGTTGGCCACCAGCGCGTCCAGCGCCTCCTGCGGGAACCGCGCCTCCTCGTCCACCTCGGCGGCGTGCGGAGCGATCTTCGCCTCGGCGAGCCCACGCACCGAGTCGCGGAGCATGTCGTGTTCCTCGGACGGCCGGTAGAGGTCGAAATCAGACGCCAAGGGGTCTCACTCCTTAAGAGAGCGTGCCAGCGGATTGCTAATTACCGTTAAGTAACTCGATTTTAGTGGGGGAGACGCCCCCAGGGGTACGTGAGGTTCGCGACAGGAGAGGCCCCGTTATGCTCGCGGGCAGCGTTCTGCCGTCCCAAGGAGCACCCGTATGGCCTCGCCCAAGATCACCGTGATTGGCCTCGGCTACCTCGGCGCCACCCATGCCGCCGCCATGGCCGAGCTGGGCTTCGAGGTGCTGGGCCTCGATGTGGTGCCGGAGAAGATCCGCAAGCTGGAACAGGGCACCGCACCGATGTTCGAGCCCGGCCTCGAAGAACTGCTGCGCAAGCACGTCGTCGGGGTCGAGGGCTCCAGCGGCAGGCTGCGCTTCACCGACTCCTGGCAGGAGATCGGCGAGTTCGGCGATGTCCACTTCGTCTGCGTCAACACCCCGCAGAAGCACGGCGAGTACGCCTGCGACATGTCCTACGTCGACAGCGCGATGGACTCCCTCGCCCCGCATCTGACGCACCCCGCCCTCGTCGTCGGCAAGTCCACCGTCCCGGTCGGCAGCGCCGAGCGGCTCGCAGCCCGGATCGCGGCGGCGGCCCCGGCGGGCGAGGACGCGGAGCTGGCCTGGAACCCCGAGTTCCTGCGCGAGGGCTTCGCGGTGAAGGACACCCTCCACCCCGACCGCATCGTGGTCGGCGTCCGCGGCCCGCGCGCGGAAGAACTGCTGCGCCAGGTCTACGCAACCCCCATCGCCGAGGGCTCGCCCTTCCTGGTGGCCGACTACCCGACCTCCGAACTGGTCAAGACCTCCGCCAACTCCTTCCTGGCCACGAAGATCTCCTTCATCAACGCCATGGCCGAGGTCTGCGAGGCCGCGGGCGGCGACGTGGTCAAGCTGGCCGAGGCCATCGGGCACGACGACCGGATCGGCCGCAAGTTCCTGCGCGCCGGCATCGGCTTCGGCGGGGGCTGTCTGCCCAAGGACATCCGCGCCTTCATGGCCCGCGCGGGCGAGCTGGGCGCCTCCGAGGCGCTGTCCTTCCTGCGCGAGGTCGACTCCATCAACATGCGACGCAGGGCCCAGATGGTCGAGCTGACCCGCGAGGCGGTGGGCGGGGCGCTGCTGGGCAAGCGCATCGCCGTCCTGGGCGCCACCTTCAAGCCCGACTCGGACGACGTACGCGACTCCCCGGCCCTCAACGTCGCGGGCCAGCTCCATCTCCAGGGCGCGCAGGTCACGGTCTACGACCCGAAGGGCATGGACAACGCGCGCGCCATCTTCCCCACCCTGGGCTACGCGGACACGGCGGGAGCGGCCGTACGCGGCGCGGACGTGGTGCTGCACCTGACGGAGTGGAACGAGTTCAAGGAGCTGGACCCGGCGGTTCTGGCCGAGGCGGTGGCCACCCCCCACATCCTCGACGGCCGCAACACCCTGGACCCCGCCACCTGGCGCAAGGCCGGCTGGACCTTCCGCGCCCTGGGCCGCCCGACAGCCTGAAACCACCCCCTTCCCACCCCGCCGCCGGCAACCGTCCAGGGGGTGCCGCCCTCATCTTTTTCCGCCGCGAGGGCGAGCACTCCCGACGAGCGGCCCGGCGGTGCCGGAACAAGCGGCCCCGCTCGCAGGGGGCGACGCGCGCTCCCCCTCCGGCGGAGGCCAAACGGGCCGGGGGCCGGAGCGCCGGACGGCACACAAGGCTCCCCGCGGCCGGCGGGGCTCACAGGACACCCGCGAA
The DNA here is from genome assembly GCF_035917675.1 of Streptomyces sp. NBC_01775. Taxonomy (NCBI): domain Bacteria; kingdom Bacillati; phylum Actinomycetota; class Actinomycetes; order Kitasatosporales; family Streptomycetaceae; genus Streptomyces; species Streptomyces sp. NBC_01775. The sequence goes on from NZ_CP109104.1 coordinate 5,677,624, forward strand.
GAAGGACCTGTGGGGGCACCCGTACGTGCCTATCGGGCGCGCCGCGCCCGATAGGTGCGCATTTTGGCGCGACTCCCGCACACCGCCATGTCGCACCACCGCCGCCGCCCCGCGGGGCTGCGGTCGTAGAACGCCCACACGCAATCCCGTGCCTCGCACGCCTTGAGCCGCTGCCAGTTCCCCTCGCCCGCCGCGGTGGCGATCCCCGCCGCGAGATGAGCCGTCAGCGCCGTGAGCCCGCTCGGTCCGGGCGCCGGCCGTAGCGCCGTCTCACCGTCGGCGGCGATGGCCAAGGTGAGCGGGGCGGCGGAGAGCCGCAGCTCCAGGGTCCGCGCCGCTTCCGGCGGCATCGGGACACCCGCGTGCGCCAGACAGGCGGCACGCAGCGCCTCCCGTAGTTCACGCAGCCCCGGAAGGTCGCGTTCCCGCAGGCCCAACGCGGGCAGCCGGTGCTCGCGGAGGAACGCGGCGAGCCCCTCGGCGTCGGCGAGGCCGTCGGCGCCGGTCTCGACGTCGAGGGTGTTCACCAGCTCCTGCACCAAGAGGAGGGAATCCGGCGTCGCTCTGTCTCCCACCCTTGTCACGTTACCGCCGCCCGGCCATCATGAGGTAACGGGCTCGTTACCGGATAACGGCGTACTGCGGTAACGCCCGACGCAAGACGCCGACGCGAGACGCACGCCGCAGAGACAAGGCAGACGCGCGAGACCGACGAGAGGAAAGCACGATGGCCATCGCCAAGATGGGTGTTGTCGTCCTGGACTGTCCCGACCCCAAGAGCCTCGCGGAGTTCTACGCCGCGGTGCTGGGCTGGAAGGTCGAGGAGTCCGAGGACGAGCAGGACTGGGTGGAGGTGCTGAGCCCGGACTCGGGCAGGCAGCTCGCCTTCCAGGAGTCGCCGGGCTACATCCCGCCGCAGTGGCCGAGCCTGGAGCACGGGCAGCAGTTCCACCTCGACTTCGACGTCCCCAAGGCCGGGATCGAGGAGGCCGAGCGCGAGGTGCTCGCGCTGGGCGCCCGCCTCGTGCAGGGCGACGGCGACGGCGCGCGCGGCTTCCGCGTCTACCTCGACCCCGTGGGGCACCCCTTCTGCCTGTGCATGACCGACCGCTGAGGCGCCTCCGGACACGGACGGCGCGGCAGACACACGTGTGGCCGGGCCCCGAGGCCCGGCCACACGGTGCGCGAAAGAGGTGAAAGACGCGGAGGGGGTCAGCGGTCGGAGGAGACGGTGACCTTCTCGTCGTTGTTGAGCTGTTCGACGAGCTGCTTGACCTTCGTCTTGTCCCACGCGAGGTTGCCCCCGGGCGCCGGGCCCGAGATCGGCATGTTCATCGACTTGCCGTCCCCGCCGGAGACGCCCTTCATCGCCCAGAACATCGAGGCGACGTTCCACAGGCTCATGTCCTTGTCGACCTTGAGCGTGTCCAGGCCCGCGCCCATCGTCGGGTAGAGCTTGAACGGGTTGAGGACGGTGCTGGGGGTCGCCGTCTGGTTCGCGAGCGCCGAGAGGAACTTCTGCTGGTTCTTGGTGCGGTCCAGGTCGCTGCCGGGCAGCGCATAGCGGGTACGCACGAACGCCAGCGCGTCCTTGCCGTCCAGCGTCTGCTTGCCCTTCTTGAAGTCGGCGCCCGACTTGTTGTCGTGGATGTCGCGCGGGATGTCCATCTCCACGCCGCCGACCGAGTCCACGATCTTCGCGAAGCCGCCGAAGCCGATCTCCGCGTAGTGGTCGATCTTCAACCCGGTGTTGTGCTCGACCGTACGGACGAGCAGTTCGGGGCCGTCCGTCGCGTAGGTCGCGTTGATCTTGGTGTGCTTGCCCTGGGCGGGGAAGTGCTTGCCCGACTCGGATCCGGTGAAGGACGGGACCACGACATCGGAGTCGCGCGGCAGCGAGATCATCGTGTTGCCGTTGTCGCCGACGTGCAAGATCATGATCGAGTCGGTGCGGCCCTCGTCGGTGGGGCCTCCGGTGTGCAGGTCGTTCTTCTCCTGCTTGGACATGCCCTCGCGGCTGTCCGAGCCGACGATCAGATAGTTGGTGCCATCGCCCGCCTCGGGGCGGTCCTCGACGATGCTGAGGTCCACCTCGCGGCGCAGCTTGGAGTCGGCCCAGAAGTAGGTGGCCACCGACCAGACCAGCGTCACCACGACCAGCGTGATGGCGGTCCACTTGATCCGTTTGCGCCAGTCGGGCCGCGGGCGGCTGTCGTAGGACCCGTAGCCGTCGTCGTCCCGGCCGTCCCCGCGACCGCCTCGGCCGCCGCCGTAGACCTGGCCCTCGCTGTAGCCCTGGTCGTAGCCCGGTCCTTGGTCGTACTGGCCCCGGGACTGGGGCGGGACACTGGGGTTCGATGTGTGGGGCATGACACGTGTGGGGTCGGGATGCGCGTCGCTGCCACGACCCTCCCGGCCCCCGGGGCGGTCAGTCCAACCGTCGGGCCACTGATTCATGCAGGGAAGTGTGCCTGGCCCAGGGGGCGCGAACACAGGGCGGGTACCACTTCGGGGAGATGCTGTAGCAGTTCTGATGCAAATACTCAGGTCGGAGCCCTGGCATCTGCGGTCATATGGTGGCGGACATGACCCACCAGGCACTCACGGCGGAATGCAAGGTTCCGGACACTTGGCGTCCGCATCCTGAGACGAGGTGATCTCCCTTGGGTCCCTCGGGGCGGGCGCCCCGACGCACGGTTGCTCCTCCTGTGGAAGGAACGCGCTGACCAGCGGAAACGCCGGGTGGAGCGCTGTCGGGCGGCCCCGGCGTCGGCGGAGCACGGTGCCGGGGCTGTCCGCTTATGGTGGTGTCATGACTGATCAGGGCCCCATACCGGCAGGGGACGACCTTCCCGGAAAGCCGACCTCCGCGTCACGCACCACGCTGTCGCACATCATGACGGCGGGTGACACCAACCTGTACGGAACGGTGCACGGGGGCGTGATCATGAAGCTGGCCGACGACGCGGCCGGAGCGGTCGCGAGCCGGCACTCTGGCGGGCCCGCCGTGACGGCGTCCATGGACGAAATGGCGTTCCTCTCCCCGGTCCGCGTAGGCGATCTCGTTCATGTGCACGCACAGTGCAATTGGACGGGACGGACATCCTTGGAGGTCGGCGTACGCGTCATGGCCGAGCGCTGGAACGAGTCGACGCCCGCGCAGCAGGTCGGGTCGGCGTACCTGGTGTTCGCGGCGGTCGACGAGGACGGGAAGCCGCGCACCGTGCCGCCGGTGATCCCGGAGACGGACCGCGACGAGCGGCGCTTCCAGGAGGCCCAGATCCGACGCACCCACCGGCTCGCCCGCCGCCGCGCCATCAAGGACCTCCGCGCCGCACGCGCCGCCTCCTGACGGCCGGACCGGGCCCGGCCCGGTCCGCCCCCAAGGCCGGTCCTCATCCGCAGCCGACCCTGTCCCCCCGCACCGGGGCGCCCCCCGGAGCGCTGGCCAGCGCGGGGGCGCGTACGCGCCGTACGCGCTGGTCCGGGGCGCCCACCGTGACCTTCATCCGGGGGCCCTGGCCCTTGGCCGCCACCATCTCGACGCCGGGCAGCGCCGCCGCCAGCGAGCGCGCCGAGCGGTCCCAGCGCGGGTCGTAGGTGAGGGTCGTCCGCGAGTCCTGGGCCCGCGGCGCGTTCGCGGGGGTCCGGGTCGTGGCGAAGCCGCTGGCCCGCAGCTCCCGGTCGACGCGTGCGCCCAGGCCCGTCTTGCCCGTGGCGTTGCGCACCTCGACGCGGATGTTGCGCGGCGGGACCTCCACCTGTGCCGGTCCGCTGCGCCTGGCAGGCTGCTTGTCGACCGACAGCGGGCGGTCCGAGCGGAGCGCGGTGAACAGCTCTTCCGCCTTCTTCTGGTCCCACCGCACCGTTGAACCCAGCTTCGGCGCCCGGAAGTCGGTCTCGGACAGCGGCACCGAGGCGAACTCGGAGGAGGACGGGCGAAAGCCGCGCATGGCCTGTCCGAGCGCCATCATCTGGCCGCTGCCGAAGCCGTGGTCCGCGCGCACGGACCGCAGCAGGGTGCGGGCGACCTGGTTGAAGCGGACGGGGTTCATCAGTACCCCGTTGTCCGTGGCCCGCGAGATCACCGAGGCGAGGAAGCGCTGCTGGCGCTTCATCCGGCCGAGGTCGGAGCCCCCGTCCAGGTGCCGGGCCCGGACGTACTGGAGCGCCTGGCCCCCGTCGAGGCGCGTGGTGCCCTTGGGGAGACTCAGTCCGGAGTAGCTGTCCTTGAGCGGTTTCTCCGTGCACACCGGCACTCCGCCCAGGACGTCCACGGTGCTCATGAAGCTGGTGAAGTCGACCTCCAGGTAGTGGTCGACGTGCACGTTCGTCATTTTTTCGACCGTACGTACGGTCAGCGCCGGGCCGCCCGCCGTGTAGGCGGCGTTGAGTTTGGCCGGGCGGGCGGGCAGGACCTTGCCGGTGGCGCGGTCCTGGTGCGCCGGCAGCTCCGTGTACGAGTCGCGCGGCAGGCTCACCACGCTGGCGCGCTTCCGGTCGGCGGACAGGTGCACCAGCATCAGAGTGTCCGTGCACTCACAGGCCGCGCCGCCCAGTTTGTACTTCTTCTTCTGCTCCGTCGAGATCTTGTCGCGCCGGTCGGTGCCGACGACGAGGACGTTGGAGCCGTCGGTGTCCCGCGGCCGGTCCGTGAGTCCGTGGAAGGGGTCGACCCTGCGGACGTCCGAGTTCAGCTCCTTCACCATGGCGTGCCCCACCCCGCTCGCGGTCAGCAGCAGCAGGGAGGTCGCGATGGTGATCCGTCTGCCCCAGCGTGGACGGCCCTTCTCCCGGCCCCGCCCGCCGGGGCCGGCGCCCGGGTCGCCGCCCGGACCACCCCCGCCGCCGGTGCGGCTGCGGGGTGCCGCAGCCGCGGGGCCGGGGGGACCGGGGGACTGGCCACGCTCGGGCAAAAGAGGTCCACCTTCCCGGACGGGGACCTACCGGACTGTGCGTGCGGTGACGTCCCGATTACGTATGGTCTCCGAACGGTAAGCCGATACGATCTCCGGATCGCGCACACACGCCGTTCGGCCGCAGGTCGGTACTCGCGCGGCGTCGGGCCGTACGGAGCGTTCCCCCGATCGCGGTAACGTGAGGCCCGTGACTCGCGTGACTCAAAGCCCGTCTGCGGGCTCCTCCCCCGACGCCGCCCCGGCCCCCGTATCCGTGATCATGCCGGTCCTCAACGAGGAACGGCACCTGCGCAGCTCCGTGGAGCACATCCTGGAGCAGCGCTACGACGGGGAGCTGGAGGTCGTCATCGCGCTGGGTCCCTCCACGGACCGCACGGACGAGATCGCCGCCGAGCTGACCGCCGAGGACCCGCGCGTGCGCACCGTGCCGAACCCCACGGGGCGCACCCCGGCCGGGCTCAACGCCGCGATCAAGGCTTCCCGGCATCCGGTCGTCGTCCGGGTCGACGGCCACGGCATGCTCTCCGGTGACTACATCGCCACCGCCGTGCGGCTCCTCGAGGAGACCGGCGCCGCCAATGTCGGCGGTGTCATGCACGCCGAGGGGGAGAACGCCTGGGAGCACGCCGTCGCCGCCGCCATGACCTCGAAGATCGGCGTGGGCAACGCAGCCTTCCACACCGGCGGCGCGGCGAGCGAGGCCGAGACGGTCTACCTGGGCGTCTTCCGCCGCGAGGTGCTGGAGCAGCAGGACGGCTACAACGAGGAGTTCATCCGCGCCCAGGACTGGGAGCTGAACTTCCGCATCCGCGAGGCCGGGGGTCTGGTCTGGTTCTCGCCCGACCTGCGGGTCTCCTACCGCCCCCGGCCGAGCGTCCGGGCGCTGGCCAAGCAGTACCGGAACTACGGCCGTTGGCGCCATGTCGTGGCCCGCTACCACTCGGGCTCGATCAACATGCGCTACCTCGCCCCGCCGGTCGCCGTGTGCGCCATCGCCGCGGGCCTCGTGGTGGGCGCCGCCGTCACTCCGTGGGGCTTCGTGGTGCCCGGCGCCTATCTGGCGGCCATCACCGCCGGCTCGCTGCCCGCGGGAAAGGGGCTGCCGCTGAAGGCGCGGGCGCAGATCCCGGTGGCGCTGGCGACCATGCACATGTCGTGGGGCTGGGGTTTCCTGACGAGCCCGAAGAAGCTGGCCAGGAAGGTCATCGCGAGCCGCCGCGAGCCGGTGCGGGCCGCCCCGGCCACCCAGTAGGTTCAGCTGCCTCTTCCAAGGCCGTGGCAAGGGGCACCGGTAAGGCACATGCGTAAGGGGCGCCCTCTCAGGAGGGCGCCCCTTACGCATGCGCGGATTCCGTCAGACCGGCTGCCGCCAGGTCACCAGGTGGAGTTCGGGTTGACCTTCATGCACGCCTTCTTGTCGTTCCCGTTCAGCGCGTCGGCACTGTCCGGAGTCTTGTCGCTCTCCTGGTCCCCGCCCTTGCCGGCGCCCTTGTCGCCCTTCGGGTAGACATCGCCCTCGCGCCAGTCGGTGCCCACGACGAGGGTGACCTGATCGACGCCCGAGGAGTGCTTGACCAGCCGTTCGGGGATGCCCAGGCTCTTGGCCACGGCCAGCGCGTCGCCCCGCTGCTGCTCGGTCGGGTACGTGATCGTCGAGTCCGCCTGCGACTTGGGCGTGCTGTCGGTCGCCGCCTGGCTGAAGCCCTTGCGCGTGAGCACCCCGGCGACGGCGCCCGCGCGTCCGGTGACGGGGCGCTGGAGCGAGGTGCCGGTGCCGTTCATCACGCGGATGGGGATCTGCGCCTTGGGCTGAGAGGGCTCCGTCGGCTGGGGCGACTTGCCGGCCCCGGGCTTCTTCTTGTCCTTGCCGTCCAGCGCCACGTCCCGGCGCATCAGCGAGAAGACCTGGTCGGAGTCGCCTTCCTTGGGCACGACGTAGGCGCCGCCCTGGCTGTACTCCCAGGGCATCGTCGTCATGGTGATGCGCTTGGTCGGCACGCGCTTGAGGTCGTTGCCCAGGTCGTAGAGCTTCTTGACCGTGCCGATGCCGTTGTCGACGGTCAGCGCCTTGGTGGCCGCCTCCGCCAGGCCGCGCATCTTGCCCGGGTCGGTGAGCTTGGTACCCGCCTTGAGCTGGCGGACCATCGAGTTCATGTACATGTGCTGGGCCTTGGCGCGGCCGATGTCGGTGCCGTCGCCGAAGCCGTGCCGGGTGCGCAGCCAGCTGAGGGCCTGCTTGCCCTGGATGGTGGAGGACCCTTTTTTCAGCTTCAGCTTCGAGCGCGGGTCGTACACGTTGCTGTTCACACACACCGGTACGCCGCCGACGGCGTCGGCCATCGAGACCACACCCGCGAAGTCGATCATCATGAAATGGTCGACCGGGATGCCCGTCATCTCCTCCCAGGTCGCCACGGTGCAGCCGGGGCCGCCGTGCTGGAGACTGGTGTTGATGCGGTCGGTGGTCTTCGGGTACACCTTCCCGTCGTCCGGGTCGGTGCACTTGGGGATCGTCGTCTTGGTGTCACGCGGAACGGAGATGACCGACATGTTGCTGCGGTCGGCCGAGACGTGCAGCAGCATCTGGACGTCCGCCAGCGGTGGCCGCTCGCGGTCCCCCTTGGAGCCGCCGAGTTCCACGTTCGCCTTGGAGGCGCGCGAGTCGGAGCCCAGCAGGAGGATGTTCATCGGGGTCTGCCCGGCGGCGTTGGGGTCCGACTTGTCGAGCTTCTGGTCGCCCAGGTTCAGCTCGTCCTTGCCGAGGTTGTCGTTCAGGTGCCGGTAGTAGAGGTAGCCTGCTCCCGCGGTTCCCAGTATCAGCAGCGCCAGAATGATGACGAACCAACGCAGAACGCGCCGCTTGCGCCGGGGGCGCCTGCGGCGTCCCCTTTCGTCCACCACGTTCTTGTTCCCGTTCTGTTCGTCCCCGCCGTCCGGGGAACTGTCCTGGCTGACGGCTCGACGAACAGCGTCGGCGCCCGGCCCGTGCGGGCCCTGGCTCTCATCTCCCTGACGCGGTGGGTGGCCCTCGTAGAGGCTCTCGTCCCATCCCCGTTCAGCGGCGGAGGGAGCGCCTCTTCGCGCTCCCCTGCCACCGCGGGTGCCGTTGTGCCGCACGGGACCTCCCCGAGTTCCTCAGGTTGTGCATCCTCCGGCCGTCTGGCGGGACGTGCCGGAGGGGTCGATGTCACTTGGCGCACACGTTCTTGTCGTTCGCGTTGACCTTCTCCACTCCGGATGGTGCCTTGTCCGGCGCCTCGATCGGCTCGCCGGCTCCGGAGAAGTCCTCGCCGAGCGTCAACTTCATGCTCTTGCCCGAGCCGCCGTCCGCGGACTTCTTGAGCGCCGAGGCGGGCAGGCCCATCATGTCCGCGAGCCGCGCCGCCTGGCCTTCCTGCGAGGGCGCGAACTCCAGTTTGGTCTCCTTCAGCTGGGGCGCGTTGCCCCCGGCCGTGGCCTTGCCCGCACCCTTGTTCGTGAGCCAGTCGACGGTCTCGCTCGCGGCGCCGGTGGTGCCGCCGCCGTTCAAGACTTCCACGTTCACCTGTGAGACCGGCGCCTTCTTGGCCTTCGCGGGGGACTTGCCCTTGTTCTTCTTCTTCACCTTGGTCATGGACTTGTCTTCCCTGACCATCTTGAAGAGCGGCTTGGCCTTCGCCTCGTTGAGCACGACGGTCGCCGGGTCGTCGGGGTTGTCGACGACGGGCGCGGTGGCGAAGGTGATGTTCTTGACGTTCACTCGCTTCAAGTCCTGCGCCAGGCTCATCAGCTTCTTCACGCTGCCGATGCCGGTGTCGACGGTCAGCGCCTTGGTCGCCACGTCGCTCAGGTCCAGCAGCTTGGAGGGGCTGGTGAGCGTGTCACCGGACTTCATCTTGCGGATCATCGAGCTGAGGAACTGCTGCTGGAGCTTGATGCGGTCCAGGTCGCTGCCGAAGCCGATGGCGTGCCGGGTGCGGACGAAAGCGAGCGCCTGTTCGCCCTTGACGGTGTGTTTGCCGGCCTTCAGCTTCAGATGCGACTTGGGGTCGTTGATGGGCTTGGCCGCGCAGACCTCGACCCCGCCGACCGCGTTGGACAGCTCCTTGACGGCGTTGAAGTCGGCCATCATGAAGTGGTTGATCTTCACGCCGGTCAGCTTCTCCACGGTCCGCCAGGTGCAGCCCGGGTCCCGGCCCGACTGGCCCAGGCTGGTGTTGAACCGCTGGCTCTGCTGGCCGGGGATGTTCTTCTTGGAGCCGTCCTTCTGCTTGGTGGGGCAGTTGGGGATGTCGGTGATCATGTCGCGCGGGATGGACAGCGCGGTGGCGTTGGTGCGGTCCTCGGAGACGTGGAAGAGGAACGTCGTGTCCGCGTGCCCGACGCTGCCCATGTCGCCGTAGCCCGTGTTGCCCTTGCCCGAGCGGGCGTCGGTCCCGATCACCAGGATGTTGACCGGGCCGTCGGTGACGGCGGCGTTGTTCATGCCGACGTCGACCTTGTTGATGTTGCCGTTGAGCCGCTGGTAGAAGACGTAACCGCCCACGCAGCTCGCGATCACGACCAGCCCTACGATGCCGCCGCCCCAGCGCAACGCCTTCTGCTTGCCCGAGAGCCTGCGTTTGGCCTTCCTGCGGCCGTGGCCTCCGCCCCTGCCCTCCGCGTGCCCGGACTTCTCGGCGGCACGTGAGCGTCGCTGTGCGGGCAGCCGGGGCTCGCCGTGGCGCCTGCCGCGCGGTTCGTGGCCCTCGTCGGCGGACGGTTCGGAGGAGGCCGGTTCGGAGGGGGCCGCAGGGTCGGCGCGGGAGGATCGTCTCTGGCGCGGGGCGTTGGGGCGACTGTTGCCGTACTGACTCGGGGAGTCGTCGGCAACCGGGTTCAGTCGCAGCTCATAGCTGCCGGTGCTCGGGTTGAACACCCACTGATCAGCGGGATCGATATCACCCGCGTGCCCACGGCCTTGCGCGTCCACGATTGCGAAAGTCCTCCAATAACCGGCTGCTGTTGCCGCTCCAGGGCTGACCGGAGCGCTCACACTATCCGGCAGGTTCGGCGGCTAGCGACGCCGGTGACAAATTCCACGCGACCCGAAACGGTCAATTCGGCTCATTCTCAGCCTCATTCGGGGAACAGATGTCCCGGGCCGCTGTCGTTCCTCGGTATGTCTGGCCTGCCGGGTCCTTCTCGGCTCCGTCGTCCGGCGTCTCTTCGCCGGTCTTGTTCTTGTCGTTGTTCTTGTCCTTGTCGTTCTTGTCCTCGTCCTTGTGGCCGCCGGATTTCCCGCCTTTCTGCGCTGCGTCACCTGACGGGGACTCCGCGTCAGTGGCGGCCTGTTCGTCGCGCACCCGCACGGTCCGGTCGTGGCGCAGCGTCGCGAACAGCTGCTGGGCCGCGGGCTGCACCAGTTCATCGCGATTGATGTCCAGTTCGTACGACTGTCTGGGCACCGTAAGAAAGCGCACGCCGTCTTCCGGGATATCGCGCACGCTCCGCACGAGTTCGTACAGCTCGGTGAGGGAATCGAGTCCGGAATCGGCGGTCAGCGACGACGTCGCGGCATCCAGGACCGGATAGGCCTTCCCCGGATTCAGCAGTACGCCGTTGCTGCGCATCTTCTTCACAAGAGATCCAAGAAACTGCTGCTGGCGGTCGATGCGTTCCGTATCGCTGCCGTTGCCGAGGCCGTGCCGGGCGCGTACGTAGCCGAGCGCGTCCTCCCCGCCCAGGGTCTGCCGTCCGGCGTCGAGATCCAGCTTGGCTTCCCTGTCGTGCACCGGGCCGGCCAGACAGACATCGACGCCGTCGACGGCGTCCACCAGCTTCTTGAACCCCTGGAAGTCGACGACGAGATGGTGGTCGACCCGGATGTCCGTCATCTTCTCGACCGTCCGGATGGCGCATGCCGTGCCGCCGGTCTGAAAGGCCCAGTTGAACTGCGCGAACCGCTGCTCGCTGGAAGAGCCGTCCTTCTCCTTGCAACTCGGGATGTCCACCATCAGGTCGCGCGGAATGGACACCCCGGTCGCGCTGCGCCGGTCGGCCGCCACGTGCAGCAGGATGGCCGTGTCCGAGCGCTCGCTGCCCTCGTCCCGGCCGTAGGCGCCGTTGCCCCCGCCGCGGTTGTCCGAGCCCAGCAGCAGGATGTTCTGCGCGGTGCTCGCCGCTTCGACCTGCGCGGGGCGCTCCTTCTCGTGCTGGGCCAGCTCGTCGGCCGTGTCGTAGTCGGTGCGGATGTTGCCGTCGAGCTTCTTGTAGAGGGCCCAGCCGGTACCGGAGGCGGCCAGCACGAGAACCGAGGCCAGGAGAGCGGCCCAGCGCAACCAGCGCCGACGGTGGGGACGGGAGGCAGGGGTGGTGCCGGTGGTGCCTGAGTCCTCGTCGGTGGTGCCCGGATCGGTCACGGCTGCGTTGTCCCTCGCGTCTTGGCGGCGACTGGGCGTACGTACAGACGTGCGGGCGCGCCGGTTACGTAGACAGACGCAGGAAACGCCCGCATGGTTGTACGCATTGCCGATCAAGAGTGCGGGTAGTACGCACGGCCGCCGTCGGACGCCGTGCGGCCCGGCCGCCGTCAGCCGGTGGTGTGGGTGATGCGCTCGCTCTCCTTGCGCTTGTCGAGGGACGCGCCGTCCAGCAGCTCCAGTCGGGGCGCCAGCACCACCGAGCCCCCGGCGGCGAGCGGCGCGAGCAGCCCGGCGCTGACGCCCTCCCAGCTGTCGAAGGGCAGCGCCGACAGCAGCCGCGATCCGGCGGCCAGCCCGCGTTCCCCGGCGTCTGCCCGCGCCCGCTCGACCACCTGCGCCCCGGTCAGCCCGGTGCCGTCGGGCAGCGCGAGCGCGGGGGCTTCCGGGTCGACGGGCACGTAGGGCGTGAAACGGTCGCCCTGCCCCGGCACCTCGACGGCGTAGTCGGCGAACCCCTCGGGCGGCTGCGGGAAGCGACCGCCGAGCGGGCGCAGGGCGAGCGCCACCCGCTCGCCCGTGCACGCCCGCGCCGTTTGAAGGGTGTCGGGCCCGCTCACCACGAGGTCGGTGCCCGCGGCGTCCCCGCTCAGGTCGACGAGGACGCCGGCCGAGGAACAGGCGAGCAGCCACACCGCCGTCTGCCAGTGCGCGGGCAGCAGCAGCGCGAGCCGGTCGCCGGGCTCGGCGCCGAGGTCGTCCTGGAGGAGGTTCGCGGTCTTCGCCACCCAATTGGCGAAGGTGGCGACGGAGAGTTCGACGCGCTCCCCTGTGGCGTCGTCGTAGAAGGTCACCAGGGGGCGGGAGGGATCGTCGGCCAGCGCGGTGCGCAGCAGGTCGGCGGGGGTGCGGTCGGAGGCGTTCATTCGCGCAAGCGTACGCCGGAGACGTGGCTGGCGGGGCGTCAGCAAGGTGCCGGAGAAGCCGGTCTGAGGCTCTGTGAGTACCTGAGGGGAGTAGTGAATCCGTTCCTGAATAGACAGAAATGATCAGTTGTGTCCACGATCATTGGTATGCGAGCGAAACGTGCAACCTCGATCGGTGTCGTCAGCGCGGCCCTGCTACTGCCGCTCGTCTCCGTCGCCCCGGCGGCAGGCGCTCCCCCGGCAGGCGCCCCGGCGGCAGGCGCCTCCGCGGAGCAGGCGTCCCGGGCCGCGGAATCGGTGCCCCGGGCCAGGAACAACGACCAGGTCTCCCAGGGCCGGGTCGCCGGTGGCACCCAGTCGCTGCCCTTCGCCCCCGGACCGGCCACCAGGGTCGCCGGCGGCAACAGCGCCGGCAGCCGCGAGATCGGCGCCCGCACGGTGCGCCCCTACTCGCTGCTCGGCGTCGTATGGGAACACGCGAGCGACCAGCTCAACGGCCACGTCCAGGTCCGCACCCGCGACGCCGCCACCAAGCGCTGGTCCGAATGGCGGGAGTTGGACTCCCATCCCGGCGACGTGCCGGGCGGGGAGGTGCCCGAGTCGGCCGACGGCGAAATGCGCGGCGCCACCACCCCGTTGTGGGTCGGCGCGTCGGACGGCGTACAGGCGCGGGTGCTCCTGGGGCACGAGTCCGGCGGGCAGCAGAACGCGCAGGGGCTGTCCGCGTCGGCACAGCCCGACGGGCTGCGGCTGGACCTGATCGACCCCGGCCCCGAGCCCACGCGGGCCCCCGCCCCGGGCCACTCCGCCAAGGGGCGCGACTCGGCGCCGGGCCCGGTGGCCTCGTCGGACGGGAGCGCCTCCCCGGCCGGCCACCCCCCGACGGGCGGAAGCACCGGCTCCGACGGGCGCGGCGAACAGGGCGCGGGCGCGGGCCACAAGCCCGAGCCGGGCCGTGCGCCCGATTCCGGCCAGGCGCCCGGCCCGGGCGCGGGCAGCGCCGGGGAGTCGGCCGCGGCGGCCAAGGCTTCCGGCGGCGCGGCCCTCCCGGCCCTCACCAGGGAAGCGACCCGGACCGAATACCGCCTCAAGGCCCGCCCCTACATCGGCCCCAGGCCGCGCATCGTCACCCGCAAGGGCTGGGGCGCGAACGAGAGGCTCCGGGAGTCCAAGCTCGGGTACACCAAGTCCGTCAAGGTCGCCTTCGTGCACCACACGGCCATGAGCAACGACTACACGTGCAGCCAGTCCCCCTCGATCATCCGGGCCATGTACCGCTACCACGTCAAGAGCAGCAAGTGGCGGGACATCGGCTACAACTTCCTCGTCGACAAGTGCGGCACCGTCTACGAAGGCCGCGCCGGGGGTGTGGCCAAGCCCGTCATGGGAGCTCACACTTACGGCTTCAACACCAACAGCACAGGCATCGCGGTTCTCGGCTCCTTCGAGAGGAGGAGACCCCCGGCGGCGGCCATCGACGCCGTCTCACGGCTCACCGCGTGGAAGCTCGGCCTGTTCGGCCGCGACCCGAAAGGCAAGGTCTGGATGACCTCGGGCGGCGGCAAGTACAAGAAGGGGAAGAAGGTCAGGCTCCGCACGATCTCCGGACACCGGGACGGGTTCACCACCGCGTGTCCCGGCGCCCGCCTCTACGGCAAGCTCGGGGCGACCCGCGCTTCGGCGGCCCGTATGCAGGGCCGCTGAGGGCTCCCCTCGCGGCGCTGACCAGCGCCGCGAGGCCACCTGCCGGGGTGCGCGCACGGGGGCGCCCGCGTGTTCGTACGCGTCTGCATACACTGGCCGCCGGCCACGGAAGGACTGGCCGGCGGACCCCGGCAGGAAGCAGAGACAACACGTGACAGAAGCGATCCTTCTGGTCGGGGGCAAGGGCACCCGGCTGCGTCCGCTGACCGTGAACACCCCCAAACCGATGGTCCCCGCCGCGGGTGTGCCCTTCCTCACCCACCAGTTGGCCCGCGCGCGTGCCGCGGGCGTCGACCACGTGGTGATGGCCACCTCCTACCTCGCCGAGGTCTTCGAGCCCCACTTCGGCGACGGCTCCCAGCTCGGGCTGCACCTGGAGTACGTCACCGAGGAGGAGCCGCTGGGCACCGGCGGCGCCATCCGCAACGTCGCCTCCCGGCTGCACTCGCGCCCCGAGGAGCCGGTGCTCATCTTCAACGGCGACATCCTCTCCGGCCTCGACATCCGCGCCCTGGTCGGCCGGCACACCGCCGCCGGCGCCGACGTCTCGCTCCATCTGACGCGCGTGACCGACCCGCGCGCCTTCGGGCTCGTCCCCACCGACAGCGGGGGCCGGGTCACCGCCTTCCTGGAGAAGCCGCAGACCCCCGAGGAGATCGTCACCGACCAGATCAACGCGGGCGCCTACGTCTTCAAGCGCTCCGTCATCGACACCATCCCCGCCGGGCGCCCCGTCTCGGTCGAGCGCGAGACCTTCCCCGGCCTGCTCGCGGCCGGCGCACACCTGCACGGAATGGTCGACTCCACCTACTGGCTCGACCTCGGCACTCCGCAGTCCTTTGTCCGCGGCTCCGCCGACCTCGTCCTGGGCCGTGCCCCCTCGCCCGCCGTCCCCGGCCGGTGCGGGGAGCGGCTGATACTGGAGACGGCGGACGTGGCCGGCGACGCCAAGCTCACCGGAGGCTCGGTCGCGGGCGCCCGCGCCGAGGTCGGCTCCGGCGCGCGCATCGACGGCAGCGCGCTGCTGGACGGCGCCGTGATCGCCCCCGGCGCCCGCATCCGCGACTCCCTGATCGGAGCGGGAGCACGCATCGGCGCCCACACGGTCCTGGACGGCGCGGTCATCGGGGACGGTGCGGTCATCGGCGAGGACAACGAACTGCGCGGCGGCATACGCGTCTGGTGCGACGCCCGGATCCCCGCGGGCGCCGTCCGCTTCTCCTCGGACCGGTGACCCGCGTCTCCTTCGCGCGGGAAGACCTACTGCCGAGGCGGCGAGCCTGACGACGGAGGCCCCGGCCCCGGAGCCAGGGACGGACCCCAGGCCCCGGCCCCGGCCCGGCCCAAAACCCGGCCCCGGGGCTGTCAGTCCCGGGGCCTACGCTTGCGGCCGTGTCACTCACCCGCTCCTGGACCCCGCCGGGCCCGTACGACCTGCGCCGCAGCCTGGGCGTGCTGCGCCGTGGTCCGTACGACCCGACGTTCCGTGCGGAGGACGGCACCCTCTGGCGCGGCACCCGCACCCCGCTCGGGCCCGCCACCCTCCGCCTCTTCGCGCGCGCGGGCGGCCAGGTGTGCGCCGAGGCATGGGGACCGGGCGCCGAGTGGGTGCTCGACGGGCTGCCCGCGCTGCTGGGAGCCGAGGACGACCCCGGCGCCTTCGTCCCGCACCACGAGCTGACCCGCGAGGCACACCGCCGTCATCCGGGGCTGCGCCTCATCCGTACGGGTCGCGTCCTGGAGTCGCTGATCCCCTCCGTGCTGGAGCAGAAGATCACGGCCGAAGAGGCGTACCGCGCCTGGCGGTTGCTCGTGCGCCGCTTCGGCGAGCGCGCCCCCGGGCCGCACCCCGGCCTGTGGGTGATGCCGGCGCCGCGCGACTGGCTGCGCGTCCCCTCATGGGAGTGGCACCGCGCGGGGGTCGACCAGAAGCGCTCCGCGGCGATCATCCGCGCCGTCCAGCGGACGGGCCGCATGGAGGAGGCGGCCCGGATGGATCTCCCGGCCGCGCTCGCCCGGCTCCAGGCGATCCCCGGCATCGGCCCGTGGACGGCGGCCGAGGCACTCCAGCGCAGCAACGGCGAGCCGGACGCTCTCACCGTCGGAGACCTGCATCTGCCCCGCCAGGTCGGCCACGCGCTCACCGGGGCGCGCGACACCGACGACGAGGGCATGCTCGCGCTCCTCGCCCCCTACGAGGGCCAGCGGCACCGCGCCTCGCGCCTCATCCTGCTCGCGGGCCCGCGCATGCCACGCAGACAGCCCCGCTTCCCGGTGGGTGACATAGCCCGGCTATGAGGTGCGAGCCGGGGGCCGACGGCCTCCGGGGGTGTCGTCACAGCGGAACGACCAGGGGCGTCGTCACAGCGGAACGACGGCTCCGCTCACAGGCTGACGATGAAGGACTCGGCCGTCCGCGCGGGCCGCTGCCGGGGTGCGCCCGCGGCGTGCCCGACAGCGACGGCGCCCATCGGGTCCCAGCCCTGCGGCAGCCCCAGCACCTCGCGCACCACGTCGCGGCAGAACATGGTGGAGGAGACCCAGGCCGACCCCAGCCCCTCTCCGGCCAGCGCCACGAGAAAGTTCTGGATGCCCGCGCCGTTGGCGACCACGAACATCTCCCGCTCGGCAGCGGCCCTGCGCGCGTCCGGATACTCGTGGGAGCCGTCCATCACCAGGCAGGGCACGGCCAGATAGGGCGCCGCGCGCAGCACATCGCCGCGCCGCACCCGCTTGGTGATGCTCTGCTCGCTCTTGCCGTCCCGCCGCAGGTCGGCGATCCACGCGTCCCGCATGGCATCCAGCAGCCGGACGCGGATCTCTTCCGTCTCCAGCAGCACGAACCGCCACGGCGTCGTGTGGTGCGGCGCCGGCGCGGTCACGGCGGCGGCGACAGCGCGCCGCACGGCCGCACCGTCGACCGCGTCACCGGTGAACTCCCGTACGGTGCGCCGCAGCGTCACCGCCTCGCGCACGGCCTCCGAAGTGCCCAGCCGGAACATGTCGTTGGCCGCGTCCCGCACAAGCGCCCGCGCGGTCTCCCCGTAGCCGGACGCCGCTTCGGTGCCGGGCCGGTCCGGGCCGGGCCGGTCCGCGCCGGGCCGCGCCTCCTCGCCCGGTGCGGGCAGCACGTACCGGGACAGGCCGCGTACCACCGCCACCGGCAGCCCGGCGGCCTTGCCCTTCACCAGCTCGCCCGCGCCCGCCAGCTCGTCCCCGACGGCGGTGACGGTCACGCCGAGCGGGTTGCCGTACATGTCGACGCCGCCGCGCAGGTCCTCCAGGACCTGCACGCCCGCCGCGCCGATCGCCACGTCCGTCTGCCCCTCGCGCCAGGGCCGCCCGAAGGTGTCGGTGATCACCACGCCGACGGTGACCCCGAGGACCTCCCGCACGCCCTCGCGCAGCCGCCGCGCCGTACCGTCCGGATCCTCCGGCAGCAACAGCACGGTGCCCTTGGGGGTGTTGGAGGCGTCGACCCCGGCAGCCGCCATGACGAAGCCGTGCCGCGACTCCACGATCCTGGCGGGCCCGCGGCGTGCGACGACCCGCACGGTCTCCGCGTCGATCGCCGCCTCCCGGTCGTCCGCCTCGACGATCCGGCCCTCGGCCTTGCTCACGATCTTCGACGTCACGATGAGCACATCGCCGTCCGTGAGCCCGCGCCCGTCCGCCGTGCCGGCGGCCTCGGCGATCAGCCTGACCAGGTCGTCGCCCGGCTGCACCTCGGGGATGCCGGGCAGTGCCCACACCTCGTAGGCGGGGCCCGTCCCTTCGGCCTCCATGACCGCAGCCGTCACGGCCGTACCTCCTCGGCCAGCTGAAGCGCCTGCCGCGCCATCGTCGCCGTGGCCTCTTCGTCACTCATCATCAGCGGCACGGCGCGGCACCGGATGCCCGCTTCCTCCACCGCGTCCACCGAGCCCGCGTCCACGGTGTCGACCAGCCACCCGTCGAGCAGCCCCGAGCCGTAGTGCGCGGCGACGGCGGCTGCGGTGCTCTCGACACCCACGGCGGCCAGCACCTTGTCCGCCATCCCGCGCACCGGCGCGTCGCCGACGATGGGGGAGAGGCCGACGACGGGCACGTCCGCGTCGGCGATCGCCTCCCGTATGCCGGGCACCGCGAGGATCGTGCCGATGCTGACGACGGGGTTGGACGGCGGGAAGACGATGATGTCCGCCTCGGCGATGGCCTCCAGCACCCCGGGCGCCGGCTTGGCCGCGTCCGCGCCCACGGGCACCACCGCGTGCGCGTCCACCGAGGCGCGCAGGCGCACCCAGTACTCCTGGAAGTGCACGGCCCTGCGGCCACCCTCGGCCTCGGGATCGTCGATCAGCACGTGGGTCTCGACCCGGTCGTCCGTCATCGGCAGCAGCCGCACCCCCGGCTGCCACCGCGCGCACAGCGCCTCGGTGACGGCGCTGAGCGGATAGCCGGCGGCGGTCATCTGGGTGCGGACGATGTGGGTGGCGAAGTCGCGGTCGCCCAGCCCGAACCACTCGGGGCCCACGCCGTAGGCGGCCAGCTCCTCCTTGACGGCGAAGGTCTCCCCGGCCCGCCCCCAGCCCTGCTCCTCGTGGATGCCACCGCCGAGGGTGTACATCACGGTGTCGAGGTCGGGGCAGACCTTCAGGCCGAACAGATGGATGTCGTCGCCGGTGTTCCCGATGACGGTGATGTCCGCGTCAGGCACCGCGGACCTGAGCCCGCGAAGGAAGCGGGCACCGCCGATGCCCCCGGCCAGAACCACAATGCGCTGCATGGGCAACAGTCTCGCAGCCCACGCCCCGGCCCTGTCACCAGGCCAGGGCATCACGCGCGGTGGCGGGCGCCAGTGAGCAGTGCATCGGCATCTCCGTCAGTCCCGGGGAGTAGACGTGCACGCTCACGGCGGGTTCGAGACCGTCGTTGACCACCTCGTGCACATAGCCGGGTGCGAAGACCCGCACCGTGCCCGCGCCGAGCGCGCGCGAGCCGCGCCCGTGCTCGGTCAACTCCCCTTCGAGTACGCCGAACACGCCGGCGGAGGGCCCGTGGCCGTGCCGCCCGCTGCCCTGGCCCGGCAGCCAGCTCAGCAGCCACACCTCATAGCCGGGGCCGGTCCGCAGCCGGTGGTACCAGCGCACGGTCGGGTCGTACCGCACGAGCGGTGCCCAGGCGGCGCGGTCGGCGGCGAGCTGACGGATGAGCCCGGCGAAGCCCGAGACCGTGGAGGGGTGCGCGGGGACGGGAGGGAGAAGATGTGCGATCGCGAGCGGATCGCCCGCGATTTCGACGTCGCTGTTCACGTGCGTGAATGCCTTCGGTGAAGAGGGAGGAGCCCTACGGGAGGGCGCTGGGCATGTCGGAGTGGAGAACTCAACAACAGCGACAGCGACAGGACTCCAGGACACCCGAAACCGCGCGGGCACCACGGCCCGCGGCGGGCTGCACGGCGAGCGGGCCGCGAGCCATGGGGAAGTCGGAGATCACTGGCATAGGTACCAGGAGAACGTTTCGATGCCCAGGTGTCAACTGGATGTCGGGTTTGTGGCCAATGTTTCACCGCATCCGGTTGCCCGGAGTGCCGAAAGGTTTGTGTAGTGCGATCCCGGAGAGACGGCGCCCCGGTCGCCCCGAGTGCGCCGTTGCGTTTTCGTGATCGCAGCGTGATCAGGGCCATCCAGGCGGTGGTGCGGAACGTGCCCGCAGGCCACCGCGTTCTGAATGAGGGAGCGGGGCAAAACGACCACGTGTCCGGCAGGTATGTCATAGTTCGTGGTGATTTGAACACTTACTGCGAAAGCTTGGTTCCGCCGAGTGAATAACGGGCTCAATAGCAGATCTCGGCTTGACTGCCCCGGATCGGCACACTTGTAATTTCACTCGTGTCGTTCAAGTGGGTTCGATAACGACAGCATCACGGGGCCGTAAAGACGGACGAGGGGCGCGCACATGACCGAGCTGTTCCAGCAACTGCTGGTCGAAGAGGCGGACGAAGAGCTGGGCTGGCAGGAGCGCGCGTTGTGCGCGCAGACCGATCCCGAATCGTTCTTCCCCGAGAAGGGCGGATCCACGCGGGAGGCGAAAAAGGTCTGCCTCGCCTGTGAAGTCCGGTCGGAATGCCTTGAATACGCCCTCGCCAATGACGAGCGTTTCGGTATTTGGGGCG
The DNA here is from genome assembly GCF_035917675.1 of Streptomyces sp. NBC_01775. Taxonomy (NCBI): domain Bacteria; kingdom Bacillati; phylum Actinomycetota; class Actinomycetes; order Kitasatosporales; family Streptomycetaceae; genus Streptomyces; species Streptomyces sp. NBC_01775. The sequence continues at coordinate 5,697,707 of NZ_CP109104.1, forward strand.
GACTGTCCGAGCGTGAACGGCGCCGCCTGAAGAAAGCAGCTGTGTGACCTAGCCGTCCGGCATATACGGCACGGGTCACGCGGGCGGCACGGAGCCCGCCCGGGACAGTTGCACGGAGGCGCGGGACGGGCACGGACGAGCCGTTAGTGTGGGGCCGTCCGAGACACACCACCCCATGAGGGGCGGGTGCGTCCATCGCTCCGATACGCGTCTTCCGGGGGCTTGCAGCCTTACGCGGCACCGCCGCGAGGCCCCGGCACCCCGGGGAGGGCCCCTACCTCGATGTCCGTGCACAGCCATATGGCGGCCCACTACGAGGCGGCCACAGCAGGGTTGGCCAGCTCCACACCGCCCGAGTTCCCCCGGCACGTCGTCACGGCTGTGCTCGTCGCACACGACGGCGCACGCTGGCTCCCTGACGCTCTCTCAGGTCTGCTCGGACAAGAACGGCCGGTGCAGAACGTCGTCGCGGCCGACACCGGCAGCGCCGACGACTCCGCCCGGCTGCTGGCCGAGGCCCTCGGCGCCGAGCGCGTCCTGCACATGGCACGGCGCACCGGATTCGGCACCGCCGTCGAAGAGGCCGTTCGCACCGCGCCGGTGCTCACCCCCGAGGACCTCCCGTATCTGAAGCGGCCGAGCGGCTGGGACCCGGTCAGCCGTACTTGGCGCGACGACGCCTACGACATGCCCGAACTCCCCTACGGCGAGCCCGTGCAGTGGCTGTGGCTGCTGCACGACGACTGCGCGCCGGAGGCGGACACGCTGGCTCAGCTGCTGCGCGTCGTCGACGCCGACTCCTCCGTCGCCGTCACGGGCCCCAAGCTGCGCAGCTGGTACGACCGCAGGCAGCTGCTGGAGGCCGGTGTCTCCATCGCCCACAGCGGCCGGCGCTGGACCGGCGTGGAGCGGCGCGAGCAGGACCAGGGCCAGCACGACCAGGTGCGGCCCGTGCTGTCCGTCTCCTCCGCCGGCATGCTCATCCGGCGCGATGTCTTCGAGCAGCTGGGCGGCTTCGACCGCGGGCTGCCGCTGATGCGGGACGACGTCGACCTGTGCTGGCGCGCCCAGGCGGCCGGGCACCGCGTCTTCGTCGCACCGGATGCCGTGATGCGGCACGCCGAGGCGGCCTCGCGTGAGCGCCGCCCGGTCGACTGTGTCGGGCGGGCCAGCCGCGGGGCCAGCCCGCACCGCGTCGACAAGGCGGGCGCCGTCTACACGCTGCTCGCGAACGCGCCCGGCGCGCTCCTTCCGTGGATCATGCTGCGGCTCGTCCTCGGTACCTTGCTGCGCACCCTGGCGTATCTGGTCGGCAAGGTGCCGGGACAGGCGCTGGACGAGGTGGCGGGTCTTTCCGGCACGCTGCTGCGCGGCGGACGCGTCATGGGGGCACGCCGCAGACGGGGCAGGCCCGCCGTTTCGCACAAGGAACTGCGCCCCCTCTTCCCGCCGCCGGGCGCCACCTTGCGCGCGACGGCCGAGCAGGTCGCCAGCAACTTCGGTGGCCGCTCCGAGCCGGAACTCACCTCCGGAGGGCGGCACGGCGCCGTCGAGACCGGGCCGGGCGACGACGACGCCGATTTCCTTGAGGTCGAGCAGTTCGCGCGCCTCAAGCGGCTCGCGCAAAAGCCGGGCCCCGTCCTCTTCGCCGTCCTGCTCATCGTCTCCCTGGTGGCCTGTCGCGCGCTGCTGGGCGGCGGGGCGCTGGCGGGCGGCGCGCTGCTGCCGGCCCCCGACGGGGTCTCCGGACTGTGGTCGCGCTATCTGGACGGCTGGCACCAGGTCGGCACCGGGGGCACTCAGTCGGCGCCTCCGTACCTCGCGATCGTCGCCACGTTCGCCACCCTCCTGTTCGGCAGCACCGGCTTCGCGCTGACGCTGCTGCTCGTGTGCTCCGTCCCCCTGGCCGGGCTCACCGCCTACTTCGTCTCCCGGCCGCTCGTCGACTCCCGCCTCGTCCGCGCCTGGGGGAGCGTCGCCTACGCCTTCTTGCCCGCGGCCACCGGGGCGCTCGCCCAGGGCCGCATCGGCACCGCCGTCCTCGCCATCCTGCTGCCCCTGCTGGCCCGCGCCGGAGTATCGGCCCACGGGCTGCGCGGCAGGCCGGGCTGGCGCGCCGTGTGGGCGTACGCGCTGCTGCTGACCCTCGCCACCGCCTTCACGCCCGTCGTGTGGCCGATCGCGCTGGTGCTCGCCGTCGCCGCGCTCGCGCTGCGCCGGGGAGGGGGTGACTCGCTCGGAGCGGGCGCTGTCCGGAGCGTCGTCGCGCTCGTGAGCCCGATGCTGCTGCTGGCCCCCTGGTCGCTGACCCTGCTGACCAGCCCGAAGCAGTTCCTCACCGAGGCCGGCCTCGGCTACGGCACCGGCGCCGCCACCCCGGTGGACCTTCTGACGCTCTCTCCGGGCGGCCCCGGCGCCACCAACGGGCTGTTCCTCGTCGGCCTGGTGCTGGCCGGGCTGGCCGCACTGCTGCGCGCCGGGCGGCAGCTGGCGGTACGCGCCGCCTGGATCGCGGCCCTGGCCGGGCTGCTCTTCGCGGGGCTCTCCAACGGCTCGGCCTGGGCGGGCCCCGCCACGCTCGTCTACGGCCTGGCGCTGCTGAGCGCCGCCGTGGTCGGCGCGGAGGGCGCCAAGGAGCGCGTCGCGACACAGAGCTTCGGATGGCGCCAGCCGCTCGCCGTGCTGGTCGCCGCCGCGGCTGTGGCGGCCCCGCTGCTCGCCGCCGTCGGCTGGATGATCGGAGGCGCGGACGGGCCCCTCTCGCGGCGCGACCCCGTGCAGGTGCCCGCCTTCGTCGCCGAGGAGAGCAGCACCGAGGACCAGGCCCGCACGCTGGTGCTGGACGGCGGCGAGGCAGCATCCGGTGTGACGTACACGCTGGTGCGCGGCTCCGGGGCCCGGCTGGGCGACGCCGATCTCGCGGCGGCCGACGGGGGCGACACGCGCCTGGACGGCATCGTCTCCCATCTCGTCGCCGGTTCCGGTGCCGATCAGACCAGCCAGCTCGGCGGCTTCGCCGTGCGCTACGTCCTCCTGCGCGACGGTGCCTCCCACCGGATGAGCCGCGTTCTGGACGCGACGCCCGGCCTGACCCGGCTCAGCCAGGAGGACGGCAGCGCGCTGTGGCGCGTCGACCGGCAGGTCTCGCGGGTCTCGATCGTCCCGGGGAAGACGGAGAACGGCGCGGCCGGAGCGGTGACCGCACCCGTCCCCGTCGCCGCGGGCCCCGTCGAGTCGCACGCCACGCTGCCCTCCGGACCCTCCGGACGCGTGCTGCGGCTCGCCGACACCGCCGACAGCGGCTGGCAGGCCACGCTCGACGGCAGCCCGCTCAAGAGCGTCACCGTCGACGGCTGGGCACAGGGATTCGAACTCCCCACCAACGGCGGCAAGCTGGAGCTGACCCATCAGACCCCCCTCACGCACACCGTCTGGGTCTGGGCACAGGGTTTCCTGCTGCTGGTCGTTCTCGTCCTCGCGCTGCCGGGCCGCCGCCGCGACGTGGACGACGACCTGCCGGAGGAGGAGCACGTAGCCGAGCAGCCCGTGACGGGCGAGGGCCGCAGGGCCCGCAGGCTGCGCGCGGCAGCGGCGGCGGAGGGACAGGACGGCGCGCAGGGCTTCGAGGGCGCAGAGGCCGTTCATCCGGGCGGCGGCGAAAACACGGAGCATCCGGGCGCGGGAAACCCGCCTCCTCCGCCGCCCCCGCAGGGCCCGCCCGCCGTGCCCGGACAGCCGCAATACGACCCCGGATACGCCGACCCGTACGAGCAGCAGCAGCCCTATGTGCCGCGGCAGACGCCGTACGGCGAGGCGCCCTACGAGCAGCAGCCCTACGACCCGTCCGGCTACGACCAGTCGTCCGGCTATGGGCAGCAGCCCTATGAGCAGCCGTACCAGGGCTCTTACGAGCAGCAGCCGTACGGTCAGCAGGCTCCGTACGAGCAGCAGGCCCCCTACGAGCAGCCTTATGAGCAGCCGTACGGGCAGGCTCAGCAGGACCAAGTCCCCTACGAGGAGTGGCAGGCGCAGCAGTACGCGGCACCGCAGGCCGCACCCGCCGCCGACCCGTACGGATACCAGCAGGACGGCTACGACGGCACGCGCGGCTATGACAACCGGTACGGGAACGGGAGCGAGCAGCAGTGAACCGCACCATCCTCAGCTTCGGGGGCGCCGTCGTCGCGCTCGCCGCCGTGACCGGGGTCGCGGCCCTCACGCCCGCTGACGAGGGCTCACAAGGCGCTGAGACGGCCTCGGAGGCCGCTCACAAGCCCGTGGAGCGCTCCACCCTGGTGTGCCCGCAGCCGAGCAGCTCGGACGTCGCGGAGACCTCCTACACGGCCTTCACCCCCAAGGGCCCCGGCGGCAAGAAGGGCGGCGCCGAACTCCATCCGGCCGAACTCGCCGACCCGGAGGACTCCGCCGACCCTGGCACCGAGGACGGCAAGAAGGACGGCAAGAAGGGGAAGGACGACAAGGGCGACAAGGGCGACAAGGACAGCAAGAAGGACGACAAGGCCGGTAAGGGTGAAAAGGCCGACAAGGAGAAGGGCGGCAGTCCGAAGCAGGGCGCCGCAGCATCCGGTCAAAAGCCCGTCGTACCCCTCACCTCACCCGGCGCCCCCGTCACAGCCGGCACGGACGACCCCGAAGCCCCGGCCCTGGTCGGCACGGCCGACGGCCCCTTCGCGCCGGGCTGGACCGTTCAGCAGACGACGAGCATCGGCGCGGGTGCCGGGCGTGGCCTGCACGGCGCGTCCTGCACGGCGCCCGACACCTCCTTGTGGTTCCCCGGCGCCAGCACGGCGGCCGACCGCCAGGACTACGCGCATCTCACCAACCCGGACAGCACCAGCGCCGTCGTCGACCTGGAGCTGTACGGAAAGAACGGCAAGGAGAAGGGCGGCGCCGGCACGGGCGAGGGCGTCACCATCCCGCCCCGCTCCACCGTCCCGGTGCTGCTGTCCACGCTGACGGCGAAGCCGGTCACCAACGTCACGCTGCACGTCACCGCGCGCACCGGCCGGGTGGGCGCACAAGTGCAGGCGTCCGACACGAAATTGGGCGGCGACTGGCTGGCGCCCGCGGGGGACCCGAACCCGACCGCCGTCCTGCCCGGCATCCCCAAGGACGCGACCTCCGTACGGCTCGTCGTCTTCGCGCGCGGCGGGAAGGACGCCGACCTCAAGGTCCGGCTGGCGGGCGCCTCCAGTCTCATCAGCCCCGCCGGATACGAAACCCTGCATGTGAAGGGCGGTATGACCACCGCCGTCGACCTGAAGGAGCTCACCAAGGGCGAGGCGGGCTCCCTGGTGCTCTCGCCCGCCGAGGACGGCTCGGATGCCGCCCCCGTCGCCGCCGCCGTACGCGTCACCCGGGGCAAGGGCGCCAAGCAGGAGACCGCCTTCATCCCGTCGACGGCCCCCGTCGGCAAGCGCGCCACCGCGGCCGGCAACGGGTCCGGGGACGCCACCTTGGCGCTGACCGCGCCGGAGAAGGACGCCAGGGTCCGGGTGACCGCCTCAGCGGGCAGCGGCGGCGGCAGCGCCAAGAGCACCACGCTCACGGTCAAGGCCCACACCACCAAGTCGCTGGCCCCGCCTCGCCCCCAGGGCGGCAAGGGCACCTACGCGGTGACGGTCGAGCGGCTCTCCGGCGGACAGGTTCACGCGTCCCGGATGCTCACGCGAAAGCAGGACGGCGTCCCGGCCTTCACCGTCCAGACCCTCCCGGACGACGGCAGCACCGTCGCCGTGCCGCGGTCCTCGCAGGACTTGTCGGTGCTCAACGACGGCAAGTGACGCGACGGCAGGCGACGCGACGGCAGGTGACGGGGAGGGAGGGGGTGCCCTGGGCGCCCTCACATGGTCCTTCCCCGGGCCGTGACTAGTCCTGCCCGTAGCGGGGGTCGACCGACTCCGGGGCGAGGCCGAGCAGTTCGGCCACCTGTTCCACGACGACCTCGTGGACGAGCAGGGCACGCTCGTCCCGGCTCCTTGTGCGGATCTCCACCGGCCGCCGGTAGACGATCACCCGGTCCGGGCGGTCGCCGTTGGCCTCGGTGATGCGGCCGAGCGGAACGGTCTCGTCCCCCTCGCGCACCTCGCCGTTGTCCGACCGCGGCACTTCCTGGACGGCGAACTCGACGCTCGCCAGCTGCGGCCAGTGCCGTTCGAGCCGGCTCACCGAGTCGCGCACGAGGTCGTCGAACGCCTCGGCCCTGCTGACGGCGAGCGGTACTTGGGGCGGCGCCACCGGTCCGCGCATGCCGCGGCCGTGTCGGTCTCGGCTGCGGGGCCGCGAATCGGACCGGCGCGGCGGTACGGGGCTGTTCATCACCTCCGAGCCTAGCCCGCCCGGCGCCCCACGCGAGGTCCGACGGGCCTCGGCCGCCGTGCCGCGTCAGCGGGACCGTGGCGCGGGAGCCCGGGGCCCCTGTCCCCTTGCCGTCGTTTCCGCCTCCTTCCGGGCACCCTCCGCCGCCTTCCTGTCACCTTTATGACGGAACGTGGCACGAAATTTTTCGCAGGAAGACCAAAGGGGGCCGACCTGTGACCGGAGTGCACCGCTTCGCGCTTCTCCCCGGGCCTCCGGGTGCCCGTCGTGAGGCGCTCGCGACCGCCGCGCCACAGGGCCGAGGGTGTCTTTCAGCAGATCAGGCGTTTCCGGCGAACCCGGACGACACGGCAGAGTGACCTGATGGCGAGTCGTCGCAGCCCGCTCAAGAGTGCGGTACGGTCCAACGTCGTGAGCCCTGTACGTCGCTGTTCGCGCACCGCTTGCGGTCGTCCCGCCGTCGCGACGCTGACGTACGTCTACGCGGACTCCACCGCCGTTCTGGGCCCCCTCGCCACCTACGCCGAGCCGCACTGCTACGACCTGTGCGCGGAGCACTCGGAGCGGCTCACCGCGCCGCGTGGCTGGGAGGTCGTCCGCCTGGCCATCGACGCCGCCTCGGCCCGCCCCAGCGGCGACGACCTCGAAGCGCTCGCCAACGCGGTGCGCGAGGCCGCCCGTACGCCGCCGCGCCAGGAGCAGCCGTCCCGGACCGCCACCGACGCGCTCGGCGGTCCCGACGGGCGCGACGCAGACCCCATGGAGGTCGCACGGCGCGGCCATCTGAGGGTCCTGCGCTCCCCGGAGCCGTAGCGGCCCCCGGCGCCGCGACGCCGGGCTCACCCTCTTGGGTAGATTTGGGGCTCGTTGACGACTGACAACCCCAGGAGAGGGCTGGCCGTGGCTGATCTGTCCCAGATCGTAAAGGCGTACGACGTGCGCGGAGTCGTGCCGGACCAGTGGGACGAGGCGCTCGCCGGGCTGTTCGGCGCCGCCTTCGTGCACGTCACCGGCGCTTCCGCCATCGTCGTCGGACACGACATGCGCCCGTCCTCGCCCGGACTCGCGCGGGCGTTCGGGCGCGGCGCGGCCGGACAGGGCGCCGATGTCACCGAGGTCGGCCTGTGCTCGACCGACCAGCTCTACTTCGCCAGCGGGTATCTCGACCTGCCGGGCGCCATGTTCACGGCCAGCCACAACCCCGCCCGCTACAACGGCATCAAGATGTGCCGCGCGGGCGCCACTCCGGTGGGCCAGGACACCGGCCTCGGCGAGATCCGCGCCCTCGTGGAGGAGTGGTCGGACGCGGGAGCCCCGGCAGCCGACGGCCCCCAAGGCACCCTGACGCAGCGGGACATACTGCGGGACTACGCGGAGTATCTGCGCAACCTGGTGGACCTGTCCGGCATCCGGCGGCTCAAGACCGTCGTGGACGCGGGCAACGGCATGGGCGGCCACACCGTCCCCACGGTCTTCGAAGGGCTGCCGCTCGAACTCGACGACCTGTACTTCGAACTGGACGGCACGTTCCCCAACCACGAGGCCAATCCGCTCGATCCGAAGAACCTGGTCGACCTCCAGCACCGCGTCCGCGAGACCGGCGCCGACATCGGCCTCGCGTTCGACGGCGACGCCGACCGCTGCTTCGTGGTGGACGAGAACGGCGACCCCGTTCCGCCTTCGGCGATCACCGCGCTGGTCGCCTCCCGCGAACTGGCCAGGGTCCCGGGCTCCACCGTGATCCACAACCTCATCACCTCCTGGTCGGTCCCCGAGGTCGTCAAGGAGAGCGGCGGCACCCCCGTCCGCACCCGGGTCGGCCACTCCTTCATCAAGCAGGAGATGGCCGAGACCGGCGCGATCTTCGGCGGCGAGCACTCGGCGCACTACTACTTCCGCGACTTCTGGAACGCCGACACCGGCATGCTCGCCGCCCTGCACGTCCTGGCAGCCCTGGGCGAACAGGACGGCCCCCTCTCCCAGCTCGTCGCCCGCTACGACCGCTACGCCGCCTCCGGCGAGATCAACAGCACCGTCGACGACCAGACAGCCCGCGCCGCCGCCGTCAAGGAGGCGTACACGGGCCGCGAGGGCGTGGAGCTCGACGAGCTGGACGGCCTGACCGTCACGGCCGGTGACTGGTGGTTCAACCTCCGTCCCTCCAACACGGAGCCGCTGCTGCGGCTGAACGTGGAGGCTCGGGACGCGGCCACGGTCGAACGGGTCCGCGACGAGGTCCTGTCCATCGTCCGGGTCTGAGGGCCGGGAGCCGGCGCGGCGGAGCGGGGCGATCGGGGGCGGGGCGCGACCGCGGCCCGGTTCTGCCCGCCACACCCGCCCCGCCGGCCACAGTCCGTCCGGGCCGGAACGGGCTCAGGGAGCGCCTCCTCGATGGCACTGTCCCCAGCACCCGGCGGTACCCTGACCGCACAGTCAGCCGCTCGCCCAGGAGGAACCACATGCCGCTCGAAGCCGGACTCCTTGAGATCCTCGCCTGTCCGGCGTGCCACGCGCCGCTGCGTGAGGAGGGCGACGAGTTGATCTGCACCGGGGAAGCGGAGTGCGGCCTCGTGTATCCGGTACGTGACGGCATCCCCGTGCTCCTGGTGGACGAGGCCCGCCGGCCCGCCTGACCCCAGGCGCCGACCGGCTTACTGCCTTACCAGGAGACGCTGCCTTACCAGGAGACGCTGCCGAGGCAGCGATCGGAGGCTACGGAAGATGCTCGACGAGTCCCTCCTCGACGCTCCCGAGGCGCTGGCCCGGGCCGATGTACGGGGTCTGCTGCGCGGCTCGGCCCAGGCCGGGGCCCGCGTCCGTACAGCACTGCGTCAGGCCACCGAAGCGGGCCTTGGCAAGCTCCAGCCCGACGGCCGCCCCCGCGCGCTTCTCGTGGCCGGTCCCGGGCCCGCGACCGCCTGTATCGCCGACGTGCTCGGTGCCCTCACGGGCGGCGCCGTCCCGGTCAGCCGGCTGCGCCCCTCCGGCGCGCTGGCCGCCTCCGGGGCGCTGCGCTGGTCGCTGCCCGGCTGGGCGGGCCCGCTCGACCTGCTGCTGCTCGTCACGCCTGACGGCACCGAGCCCGGCCTGACCGCGCTGATCGAGCAGGCATACCGCCGGGGCTGCACCGTCGTGGCCGTCACGCCCGGCGGTGCCCCGCTGGCCGACGCCGTCGGGGAGACCAGGGGCCTGGCCGTTCCGCTGGCCCCCGGCCCCCACGCGATCTACGAGTCTCCGGACCTCCCGCCCCACCCCGTGGAACCCGCGGGACCGGATGCCGCGGATGTTCCGGGCGCACCGGATGCCGCCCCGGACGACCGGCCGAGTGGCTCGGGTGACCGGCCGAGCGGGGAGGACACGCAGCCGTCGGCTCAGTCCGCGGAAGGGCAGCCGAGTGCGGCACCCGGCACGTTCTGGGCGCTGCTCACCCCGCTGCTTCTGCTCACCGACCGGCTCGGCCTGGCACAGAGCGGGCCGCCCGCCATCGAGGCGCTCGCCGACCGCCTCGACGAGGTCGCCGAGCGCTGCGGCCCCGCCATCGCCCCCTACAGCAACCCGGGCAAGACGCTGGCCGCCGAACTCGCCGGTGCCCTCCCACTGCTGTGGAGCGAGGGTGATATCGCCGCCGCCGCGGCGCGTCACTGGGTCGCCGCCTTCGGCGCGCTTCCCGGCAGGCCCGCGCTGGCCGCCGAACTGCCCGAGGCCATGACCTCGCACGGGGCGCTGCTGTCCGGAGCCTTCTCGGCGGGCTCCAACGGAGACGACTTCTTCCGCGACCGGGTGGACGAGCCAGAGGCCCTGCACGCCCGCGTCGTCCTGATGCGCGACTCCCCGACCACGGCCGACTCCTCGGCCGTCGCCGCGCGCGACCTCACCTACGCCCACGACACCCCGCTGAGCGAACTGGAGCCGGCCGAGGGCAGCAGCGTGCTGGAGGCGGCGGCCGAACTGATCGCCACCGCCGATTTCGCCGCCGTTTACCTCACGATCGCCGACAGCCACTCCCCTTGGTCGTGACCGCCCGCGGGCGTGACCGCGCCCCGGCGGCACCGCCCTTGGGCGGCACGCCCCCACGCTCCCACGCCCGCTGAACGCCCCGCGAGCAGGACAGGAACGCACATCCATGGACCGTCTGGAGAACACCGTCAGGCCGTACGCCTGGGGCTCCACCACCGCCATCCCCGAACTCCTCGGCGAGGAGCCCACCGGCGAGCCCCGCGCGGAGCTGTGGATGGGCGCACACCCCGGAGCCCCCTCCCGCATCGACAGGGGTGCGGGCAGCACGCCGCTCTCCGAGGTCATCGCCGCCGCTCCGGAAGAGGAACTGGGCGCCGCCAGTGTGCGCGCCCACGGGCCCCGGCTGCCGTTCCTGCTCAAACTGCTCGCCGCCGCCGCGCCCCTCTCGCTCCAGGTGCACCCCGACAACACGCAGGCTGCCGAGGGGTACGCCGACGAGGAAGCCCGCGGGGTTCCCCTTGATTCCCCGGAGCGCAACTACAAGGACGCCAGCCACAAGCCCGAACTGATCTGCGCCCTCACCCCGTTCGAGGGTCTGTGCGGCTTCCGGCAGCCCCACGAGGCGGCCGAACTCCTTGAGGGCCTCGGCGTGAACGGCCTCAAGCCCTACGCCGACATCCTGCGCGCCCGGCCGGGAACGGAGGCGCTGCGCGAGGTGCTGACCGCCATCCTCTCGGCCGAGAAGGGCGAGATGGCCGAGACGGTCGCCGAGGCAGCCGAAGCGGCGGCCCGGATGGCGGCCGTTCCGGCCGTTCCCTCCGGTTCTTCCGGGCGGTCCGGAGAGGCCGAAGAGGAGGGCCTCCGGCGCGAGTACGCCGCGTACGCGGACATCGCCCACCACTACCCGGGCGACCCCGGAGTCCTCGCCGCCATGCTCCTCAACCATGTGAGCCTGCGCCCGGGGGAGGCCCTCTTCCTGTCAGCGGGCGTCCCGCACGCCTACCTCAGCGGGCTCGGCGTGGAGATCATGGCCAACTCCGACAACGTGCTGCGCTGCGGCCTGACCCCCAAGCACGTGGATGTGTCCGAACTCCTCCGCGTCGTCCGGTTCGAGCCGACCGACCCCGGCATCCTGCGCCCCGAAGCCGACGACACCGGCGGTGAGGAAATCTACGACACTCCGGTCGGCGAGTTCCGGCTCTCACGCTTCACGCCGGTATCCGGTGCCGCCCCGCACACCCTTCAGGGCCCGGCGGCACAGATCCTCCTGTGCACCGGGGGAGAGGCAGTGCTCCAAGGGGACGAGAGCGACGAAATCACCCTCGCCCCGGGCCGGTCCGCGTATGTTCCGGCAGGCGAACGAGTCCGGATCTCGGGTGACGGTACGCTCTTCCGCGCCACAGTGGCCGTCTGACGTAGCGGCTGACCACAGCAGGAAGGGACCTCCAACTCGTGAGTGCATCAGGCGGTACGAAGGCGATCGTCGCGGCGCTGGGCGCCAACTTGGCCATCGCGGTGGCCAAGTTCGTGGCTGCGGCCTTCAGCGGCTCGGCCTCGATGCTGGCGGAAGGCGTCCACTCGGTCGCCGACTCCGGAAACCAGGGCCTCCTGCTGCTCGGCGGCAAGAAGGCCAAGAAGGAAGCCAGCGAGGAGCATCCGTTCGGATACGGCCGCGAGCGCTACATCTACGGCTTCCTGGTCTCCATCGTCCTGTTCACCATCGGCGGCGTTTTCGCGCTCTACGAGGGCTACGAAAAGATCCGCCACCCCCACGAGGTCGAACACTGGTACTGGCCAGTGGGCGTGCTCGTGTTCGCGATCATCGCGGAGTCGTTCTCCTTCCGCACGGCCATCCGGGAGTCCAACGAGGTCCGCGGCAAGCTCGGCTGGGGCCAGTTCATCCGCCGCGCCAAGGCGCCGGAGCTGCCCGTCGTCCTGCTGGAGGACCTCGGCGCCCTCGTCGGCCTCGTCCTGGCCCTCGCCGGTGTCGGCCTGGCCCTGCTGACGGGCAACGGCGTCTGGGACGGCGTGGGCACCGTGTGCATCGGCGTGCTCCTCGTCATCATCGCCATCGTGCTGGCGGCCGAGACCAAGTCGCTGCTGCTGGGCGAGTCCGCCGACCCGGCCGAGCGGGACCGCATCCAAGAGGCCCTCGTGGACGGCGAGACGGTCACCAGCCTCATCCACATGCGCACCCTGCACCTCGGCCCCGAGGAGCTGCTGGTGGCCGCCAAGGTGGCCGTACAGCACGACGACACGGCCGAGGAGGTCGCCAACGCGATCAACGCCGCGGAACTGCGCATCCGCGAGGCCGTGCCGATCGCCCGGGTGATCTACCTGGAGCCCGACATCCTCCGCACCTCGGGTGCGGAGCCCGCCGCGGCATCCGGTACCTCGGAAAGCCACTGAGGTCCGTCCGCCCGTCAGCTCTGGCCTGCTCCGCGCTTCGTGCGGGGCAGGCCAGAGCCTTTCGTCGGGGGTGACGGCCTTCAGGAGGCCGTCACCCGTCAGTGGATTTCAGCGAGTATCCGGAGCACCGAATCCTTGTCGGCCGCCTCTAGCAGCCGTGCCCGGAAGCCGGAGTCCATCAGCTTCCGTGACAGCAGCGCCAGGATCCGCAGATGCTCGTCCCCCGCCGCGGCCTCCGGTACCGCGATCATGAACACCAGCCGCGCTTCGGTGCCGTCCAGAGCACCCCACTCGATGCCTTCCGGTGACCGTGCGAACCCGACCACCGGCGCGCTCACCGCGTCCGTCTTCGCGTGCGGGACGGCGATCTCCTCGCCGAGCCCCGTCGTGCCCTGCTCCTCCCGGGCCAGCGCCGCCCGGACGAGCGCCTCGCTGTCCGTCACCTTGCCGCTGCGGCCGAGCACCGCCGCCATCTCCCGGATGGCCGCCTCCTTGCTCTCGGCGGCCAGCCGCTCCTCGACGGTCCGTGCCGTCAGATACCCGGAGAGCACCTCGGGCTCCTTTGACGGGGCGGGGGAGCCGTCCTCGTCACGCGCCGCGTCGCCGGCTTCCATAGCCGCTCCGGTTTTGGCTCCCGCCTTGGCCTTGGCCTCGGCTTCGGCTCCGGGTATGGGCTCGGCCTTCGTCCCGGCGCCCGCCTTGACCGTCGGCCGGGCCGGAGCGCTGCTCGCCGCCGCGACAGCGACCGACGGCGCTGCCTCGGCCTCCGGCACCGCGCCATCCGGAGCGCGACCCGTGCGCCGCTCTCCGACGGTCATCAGCCCCGCCGTGGTCAGACCGGTCACGGCCGTACCGACGACGACGGCGACGAAGAAGAGCGCCACACCGTCGATCGCCCCGAGCACCGCGACGATGGGCCCGCCATGCGGCACGTTGTCCCCGACCGAGGCCAGCCCGGCGATACCGCCCGCGACGGCTCCGCCGAGCATGTTCGCCGGGATGACCCGCGCGGGCCGTGCCGCCGCGAACGGGATGGCGCCCTCGGTGATGCCGAAGAAGCCCATGAACAGCGCCGCGTAACCCGTCTCGCGCTCCTGGTCGGTGAACAGCCTGCGGCGCACCAGGGTCGCGAGCCCCTGCCCCAGCGGCGGCACCGGAATGGCCGCCGCGCACATGCCCATCACCTCGGGGCTCTTGGAGACCAGCCCGGTCCCGAACAAGAACGCCGTCTTGTTCACCGGCCCGCCCATGTCGAACGCGATCATCAGCCCCAGCACGACGCCCAGCAGCGCGGCACTGGCGCCGGTCATGCTGCCCAGGAACTCGGTCAGGTTCTCGAAGACCCAGGAGATCGGCCGCCCGATGACGTAGATGAAGAACAGCCCGAGAGCCGAAGTGGCCACAATCGGGATCACGATGATCGGCATGATCGGCCGCACGAACCGCGAGACCGGCACGAGCTTGATCCAGCGGACCAGATACCCGGCGAGGAATCCGGTCACGATCGCGCCGATGAAGCCCGCCCCCGACTTGGAGTCGTACAGCTCACCGGTGTTGGCGATCCAGCCGCCGATCATCCCCGGCACGAGCGCGGGCCGGTCCCCGATCGCGTAGGCGATGTAGCCGGACAGGATCGGCACCATGAGCTGGAAGCCGACCGTGCCGATGTCGTTCACGTGCTTCCAGAAGCTGCCGTCCGGGATCACCAGCCCGCCATCGGCCTGCGGATGGCCGCCGACAGCGAGCGAGACGGCTATCAGCAGCCCGCCCACGACCACGAACGGGATCATGTACGACACGCCGTTCATCAGCGCCTTGTAGCCTACGCTGCGCTCCCGGCCCTTGGCCCCGGCAGGCCCGGACGCCCCAGCCGCCGCCCCACCGTCACTGCCGCCGCCCTGACCGTCCCCGGCTCCCGCGGCCGAGGCGGAGGAGCCGGAGGAGCCGGAGCTCCGGTGGACAGGCGCCTCGCGCACTCTGTCGATCAGCCCTCCCGGATCGCTGATGCCTTCCGAAACGCCGGTGACCAGCAGTCGCTTGCCCTCGAACCTGCTGCGGTCCACATCCTTGTCCGCGGCGATGATGATGCCGTCAGCGGTTCTGACATCGTTGTCAGTCAAGACATTCTCGGCCCCGATGGATCCCTGGGTCTCCACCTTCATGGCGATGCCCCGCGCCTCGGCGGCCTGGGTCAGTTTCTCCGCCGCCATGTACGTATGAGCGATGCCCGTGGGGCAGGCGGTGACGGCGAGCAGTTTCAGCCCCGGCTCGGGCGGGGGCGCCGCCTCGTCGTGGGGGTCGACAGGACTGGTCACGTGATAACTCCTTGCTCGGCCAGTGGGGTGGGGGATGTGATCTGTGTTTCATACGAGCCGGTAGCGGCATCGAATCAGCCGGTGACAGCACCGAATCAGCCGCGCGGACCGACGCGCAAGCGGCCGAAAACCGCCCCAGTGTCGCCCTTGCTGTGACCCGAGGCAATCCGTTCGACTGGACGGGCGGTGTAGATTCGTAGAGCCAGACGTCGCTGCTGATGGCGGTCGGGCGGTCCGCCCAGCGGGCCACCGAGGGAGAGAGGGCCTCCGACGGACTGAGCTGCGAGCAGGGGACGAGTGTGCCCGGAGACGATGCGCGCCTCCGCGCGACCGGTCACCACACCGTCCCGCGCCGTAGCACGGACCAGTCAGCCACACTCTCGACATCGAGGAGCAGCTCGCAATGACGACGACCTCCACGACCGGCCAGGACTTCAAGGTCGCGGACCTCTCCCTGGCGGCCTTCGGCCGCAAGGAGATCACGCTGGCCGAGCATGAGATGCCCGGTCTGATGGCGATCCGCAAGGAATACGCTGCGCAGCAGCCCCTTGCCGGCGCGCGCGTCACAGGATCCCTGCATATGACAGTGCAGACGGCCGTGCTCATCGAAACCCTCGTCGCCCTGGGCGCCGAGGTCCGCTGGGCCTCCTGCAACATCTTCTCCACCCAGGACCACGCCGCGGCTGCCGTCGCCGTCGGCCCCACCGGCACCCCGGAAAACCCCCAGGGCGTCCCGGTCTTCGCCTGGAAGGGCGAGACCCTGGATGAGTACTGGTGGTGCACCGAGCAGGCCCTCACCTGGCCCAACACCGCCACCGGCGGCCCGAACATGATCCTGGACGACGGCGGCGACGCCACCCTCCTCGTCCACAAGGGCGTCGAGTACGAAAAGGCCGGCGCGGCCCCCGCGGTCGGCACAGCCGAGAACGACGAGCACCGAGTCATCCTCGAACTCCTCAACCGCACCCTGCGCGAGAGCCCCCAGAAGTGGACGCAGCTCGCCTCCGAGATCCGCGGCGTCACGGAGGAGACCACCACAGGCGTCCACCGCCTCTATGAGATGCACCAGGCGGGCTCGCTGCTCTTCCCGGCGATCAACGTCAACGACGCCGTCACCAAGTCGAAGTTCGACAACAAGTACGGCTGCCGCCACTCCCTGATCGACGGCATCAACCGCGCCACCGACGTCCTCATCGGCGGCAAGACCGCCCTGGTCTGCGGCTACGGCGATGTCGGCAAGGGCTGCGCCGAGTCCCTCCGGGGCCAGGGCGCACGCGTCCTGATCACCGAGGTCGACCCGATCTGCGCGCTCCAGGCGGCCATGGACGGCTACCAGGTCGCGAGGCTGGACGACGTGGTCGAGACGATCGACATCTTCGTCACCACCACCGGTAACAAGGACATCATCATGGCCTCGGACATGGCCAAGATGAAGCACCAGGCCATCGTCGGGAACATCGGCCACTTCGACAACGAGATCGACATGGCCGGTCTCGCGGCGATCGACGGCATCGTCAAGGACGAGGTCAAGCCGCAGGTGCACACGTGGACCTGGCCGGACGGCAAGACCCTCATCGTCCTGTCCGAGGGCCGCCTGCTGAACCTGGGCAACGCCACGGGACACCCCTCGTTCGTGATGTCCAACAGCTTCGCGGACCAGACGATCGCCCAGATCGAGCTGTTCACCAAGCCCGAGTCCTACCCGACCGACGTCTACGTGCTGCCGAAGCACCTGGACGAGAAGGTCGCCCGCCTCCACCTCGACGCGCTCGGCGCCAAGCTGACCGAGCTCCGCCCGGAGCAGGCTTCCTACATCGGCGTCCCGGTCGAGGGCCCCTACAAGCCCGACCACTACCGGTACTGACCCGCCAGGCCCAGCGGCACTGAGCCACACCAGGCTCAGCAGCCGTCAGCCGATCGGTTCGCAGGCCCCCGCCTCCGGGCGGGGGCCTCTCCGTCCCCCGGCTCCGGCAAGCATCCGCCCCACCGCACCGGACCTCAGCCCCACCGAACCTGGCTCGACCTCAGCCCACCGCACCGATCCCGGACACCCCTCATGCCCCGCGGCCGATATTCGCTTCATGATCCGCACGATCACACCCCTCTTGGCGAAGAGCACTTCCACTGCGCCACCGGCCCCTCCGGCTGGCGCTACGTCTCCCAACTCACCACCCCCACAGGCGAACACGCCGGCTCCGTCGACCTCACCCTCGACGAACTGGGACGCCCTCTCCGGCTCGAACTGCACGCCGCCAGCTGGCAGGTTCGCGGCGCTGCGCTGGAGGGCGTCACCTGGGTGCGCACAGACCCCACGGGCGAGCATGCCCAGGAGGGCAACGTCGCCGCCCACTCCTTCACCGGGGCTTCCCCCGCGTTTCTCGTCGCGACATCCCGGCTGTTGCGCCCGGCTCCCGGTGACAGAGCCACACGCATCCGCCTCGTCGCCCTCACACCCCCCGTCCTCGCTCCCCGCACTCTCGACCAGTCCTGGGCGCTGCTGAACAGCGAAGCACACGCCACTGACAACGGCCCCCTCGTCGTGGAGAATTACCAGGTCAACGACCTGGAGACAGGCGAGCAGCACGCCGTGCACCTGGCCGGTGACGTCGTCCTCGCGGCCCCCGGCATCGAGCTGGAGGACCTCGAGACCCCGCCCTCGACCTTCACATGACGCCAGGCTCTGCCTACGCCGGCGGCACGAACCCCGTACGAGGCGGCCCGGCCTCTTCGTCCGGCGTGCCCCGCCCCGCCCCGGGCCCGGACGCCGCAGACGGACGAGAGGCAGACGAGACACCGTGCCCCTGGGATCGAGACCGGGCAGCGGCCGTCTCCGCTTCGGCACCCGACGGGGCCAGCCACCCGCCGGCACGCCGTACGCCGTCCCCGACAGCGCCCGTCGCACGGCCGCCCTCGAGGGCCTCCGCCCACGATTCCGTGCCGACTGAGGCCTTCGCCGCCCCGGCGAAGGCCCGCCGTGCGTCCCTCGCCTGCCGCTCGGCCACGACCCCGGACAGATACTCCGCAGCGGACACCTCCCGTGGAGACGGAGTGCCCGTCCACGCCGTGACGTCGTCGGCAAGCAGCTCCGCCATGGACTGGCTCACAGCACTGTCCAACTGCCCGGCCCGCATCAAGTACTGCCGTACGGCCAGCCACAGACCGTCCGGTACCCGTGAAAGGTCCAGCTCGCCCAGCCGACCCGCAAGCCACGGCGGGGGAGGCGGCACCGGCGCTCTTCCCCGCGGCACCGGAATACGTTCCCGTACCACCAGCGTCCCCGCGAACACGTCCCCCAGCCGACGCCCCCGCGTCGACACCAGCGAAGCGATACACGCGACGACCCCGAACAAGAGCTGGATCTCCACGACCCCCAGGGCCCCACGCACCAGAGCATGCCGAAACCGGATCGGCCCCCCGTCCTCACGCACGACCCGCAATCCGGCCGCCAGCTTCCCCAAGGACCGCCCACCGCTCAGTGTCTCGATCGCGATCGGCACCCCGACAAGGACGAGCAGGAACAACCCCACCTGCACCGCGGCGAACGCCGCCTCGTCCAGCGAAGCAGTGGCCAGCAGCAGAGCCATCGTCAGCGACAGATAGAGGGTCCAGGCGAGCAGGAGATCTATGACGACAGCCAGCGCCCTGCTCGGCAGCCGGGCCGTACGCAGCCCGAGCACGACAGCATCGCCCGTGACCAGTTCGCTCACCACGCGCCCCCTCTTCATCCGGTCGGCCCGTCGGACTCCCTGCCCCGGCCCAGTCTCGCAGCACCGCAGCCTCTTCCCCCTGCCTGCAAACCTGCCAAGCTCTTCCCATGGACCTGGATGTCTTCGCCTCGGCCCACCGCGCCGAGTGGGACCGGCTGGACGACCTGCTGCGCCGTCACCGCCGCCTCACAGGTGCCGAGGCCGACGAGCTGGTCACGCTCTACCAGCGCGCCGCCACTCACCTGTCCCAGGTCCAATCCAGCGCTCCCGACCCGGCCGTCACCGGCCACCTCACCAGCCTCGTCGCCCGAGCCCGCAGCGCGGTCACAGGTGCACGCACAGCGTCCTGGCGTGACGCGGTCCGCTTCTTCACCGCCGGATTCCCGGCGGCGGTCTACCGCTCACGCCAGTGGTGGGTCCCTACCGCGCTGCTCTGCACGGTGGTGGCCGCGCTCATCGGATGGTGGGTAGGCACCCACCCAGAAGTCCGCTCAACCATCGGAGCCCCTGAACATCTCCGAGAGATGACCCGTCCCGGAGGCCAGTACGAGGCGTACTACTCCAGCCATCCGGCAACCTCCTTCGCGGCCCAGGTCTGGACGAACAACGCCCAAGCCGCCGCGATCTGCCTGGTGTTCGGTGCCTTCTTGGGCCTTCCGGTGCTGTGGGTGCTCTTCCAGAACGTGCTCAGCCTCGGGATCGGCCTTGGTCTCATGGAGTCGGCAGGCCGCCTCGACACCTTCCTGGGCCTGCTGCTCCCCCACGGCCTCCTGGAGCTGACCGCGGTCTTTGTGGCCGCCGGCACTGGTCTGCGACTCGGATGGACGGTCATCGACCCGGGCCCGCGCAGCCGCAGAACGGCACTGGCGGAGGAGGGCCGCTCAGCGGTCGGCATGGCCATCGGCCTGGCGGCCGTGCTGTTCGTCTCCGGTGCCATCGAAGCCTTCGTCACCCCTTCCGGCCTGCCGACCTGGGCTCGTCTCCTCATCGGAGCAGCCGCCGAAGCAGCCTTCCTGATCTACGTCTATGTCCTCGGCCGACGAGCGGCGAGGGCCGGAGAAACAGGAGACATAGCCGCATCGGACCGGCCCGCCGGGGTACCCGCAGCCTCCTGATGTGCGGAGGACCGCAGCAACCTGCTACTGTCCTATCCGCCCCAGAAAACCGTTGACACGGCAGACTGCGGGTAGTAGATTCGAACAGTTGCCTAGAGCTGGACGAGCTCGGCAGCAACAGTTAGTGTCTCTCTTGCTTCGAAACGAAAGAAACCGGCAACGGTATTTCGCGAAAGAAGCACCCCGATCTTCTAGTAGATTCGATCTGGTAGAGTCGGAAACACCGAAAGGGAAGCGCCCGGAGAAACCGGTGAAATGGTTTCGAAGGAAGCGTCCGTTCCTTGAGAACTCAACAGCGTGCCAAAAGTCAACGCCAGATATGTTGATACCCCGACCTACCGGGTTTCCGGTGGGTTGAGGTTCCTTTGAAGAAACACACAGCGAGGACGCTGTGAACCGGGGGATTATTCCTCTCCTGGTTCCGCTCTCGTGGTGTTGTACCGGTGGTGGATTCGTCTGCTGGCCGAGTAAACATTCACGGAGAGTTTGATCCTGGCTCAGGACGAACGCTGGCGGCGTGCTTAACACATGCAAGTCGAACGATGAAGCCTTTCGGGGTGGATTAGTGGCGAACGGGTGAGTAACACGTGGGCAATCTGCCCTGCACTCTGGGACAAGCCCTGGAAACGGGGTCTAATACCGGATATGACATCCTCCCGCATGGGAAGGGTGTGGAAAGCTCCGGCGGTGCAGGATGAGCCCGCGGCCTATCAGCTTGTTGGTGGGGTGATGGCCTACCAAGGCGACGACGGGTAGCCGGCCTGAGAGGGCGACCGGCCACACTGGGACTGAGACACGGCCCAGACTCCTACGGGAGGCAGCAGTGGGGAATATTGCACAATGGGCGAAAGCCTGATGCAGCGACGCCGCGTGAGGGATGACGGCCTTCGGGTTGTAAACCTCTTTCAGCAGGGAAGAAGCGAGAGTGACGGTACCTGCAGAAGAAGCACCGGCTAACTACGTGCCAGCAGCCGCGGTAATACGTAGGGTGCGAGCGTTGTCCGGAATTATTGGGCGTAAAGAGCTCGTAGGCGGCTTGTCACGTCGGATGTGAAAGCCCGGGGCTTAACCCCGGGTCTGCATTCGATACGGGCAGGCTAGAGTTCGGTAGGGGAGATCGGAATTCCTGGTGTAGCGGTGAAATGCGCAGATATCAGGAGGAACACCGGTGGCGAAGGCGGATCTCTGGGCCGATACTGACGCTGAGGAGCGAAAGCATGGGGAGCGAACAGGATTAGATACCCTGGTAGTCCATGCCGTAAACGTTGGGAACTAGGTGTTGGCGACATTCCACGTCGTCGGTGCCGCAGCTAACGCATTAAGTTCCCCGCCTGGGGAGTACGGCCGCAAGGCTAAAACTCAAAGGAATTGACGGGGGCCCGCACAAGCAGCGGAGCATGTGGCTTAATTCGACGCAACGCGAAGAACCTTACCAAGGCTTGACATATGCCGGAAAACCCTGGAGACAGGGTCCCCCTTTGGGTCGGTGTACAGGTGGTGCATGGCTGTCGTCAGCTCGTGTCGTGAGATGTTGGGTTAAGTCCCGCAACGAGCGCAACCCTCATTCTGTGTTGCCAGCGTGCCTTTCGGGGTGACGGGGACTCACAGGAGACTGCCGGGGTCAACTCGGAGGAAGGTGGGGACGACGTCAAGTCATCATGCCCCTTATGTCTTGGGCTGCACACGTGCTACAATGGCCGGTACAATGAGCTGCGAAGCCGTGAGGTGGAGCGAATCTCAAAAAGCCGGTCTCAGTTCGGATTGGGGTCTGCAACTCGACCCCATGAAGTCGGAGTTGCTAGTAATCGCAGATCAGCATTGCTGCGGTGAATACGTTCCCGGGCCTTGTACACACCGCCCGTCACGTCACGAAAGTCGGTAACACCCGAAGCCGGTGGCCCAACCCCCTTGTGGGGAGGGAATCGTCGAAGGTGGGACTGGCGATTGGGACGAAGTCGTAACAAGGTAGCCGTACCGGAAGGTGCGGCTGGATCACCTCCTTTCTAAGGAGCATCTTGCTGCCGCAAGGCAGTCAGGGGCCACAACGTCAGCGAGTGTCTGACGGTGGTTGCTCATGGGTGGAACGTTGACTATTCGGCACGGTTCAACTGTTTGCGCTGGTACTGCTCTTCGGAGTGTGGAAGGTGTGGGTGGGGGAGTCGTGCCGGGCGCGCTGTTGGGTGTCTGAGGGCATGGCCGCTTGGCTGGGTCTTCGGTGCCGGTCCCGGTGAACTCGCACGTATGTGGCGGGGTGGTGGGTGGCTGGTTGTTGTTTGAGAACTGCACAGTGGACGCGAGCATCTGTGGCCAAGTTTTTAAGGGCGCACGGTGGATGCCTTGGCACCAGGAACCGATGAAGGACGTGGGAGGCCGCGATAGGCCCCGGGGAGCTGTCAACCGAGCTGTGATCCGGGGGTGTCCGAATGGGGAAACCCGGCAGTCGTCATGGGCTGTCACCCGCCGCTGAATGTATAGGCGGTGTGGAGGGAACGCGGGGAAGTGAAACATCTCAGTACCCGTAGGAAGAGAAAACAACCGTGATTCCGGGAGTAGTGGTGAGCGAAACCGGAGGAGGCTAAACCGTATGTGTGTGAGACCCGGCAGGGGTTGCGCATGCGGGGTTGTGGGAGCTTTCTTGATCGGTCTGCCGGCCGGTCGGTGAGTCAGAAACCGTAGTGGTAGGCGAAGGGCATGCGAAAGGCCCGGCGTAGAGGGTAAGACCCCCGTAGCTGAAATCATTGCGGCTCACTTGAGAGCCACCCAAGTAGCATGGGGCCCGAGAAATCCTGTGTGAATCTGGCGGGACCACCCGTCAAGCCTAAATATTCCCTGGTGACCGATAGCGGATAGTACCGTGAGGGAATGGTGAAAAGTACCGCGGGAGCGGAGTGAAATAGTACCTGAAACCGTGTGCCTACAAGCCGTGGGAGCGTCGCATCAAGTGCTTGCACTTGGTGTCGTGACTGCGTGCCTTTTGAAGAATGAGCCTGCGAGTTTGCGGCATGTTGCGAGGTTAACCCGTGTGGGGGAGCCGTAGCGAAAGCGAGTCCGAATAGGGCGTTGAGTAGCGTGTTCAAGACCCGAAGCGGAGTGATCTAGCCATGGGCAGGGTGAAGCGGCTGTAAGAGGTCGTGGAGGCCCGAACCCACCAGGGTTGAAAACCTGGGGGATGACCTGTGGTTAGGGGTGAAAGGCCAATCAAACTCCGTGATAGCTGGTTCTCCCCGAAATGCATTTAGGTGCAGCGTCGTGTGTTTCTTGCCGGAGGTAGAGCACTGGATAGGCGATGGGCCCTACCGGGTTACTGACCTTAGCCAAACTCCGAATGCCGGTAAGTGAGAGCGCGGCAGTGAGACTGTGGGGGATAAGCTCCATGGTCGAGAGGGAAACAGCCCAGAGCATCGACTAAGGCCCCTAAGCGTGTGCTAAGTGGGAAAGGATGTGGAGTCGCAGAGACAACCAGGAGGTTGGCTTAGAAGCAGCCATCCTTGAAAGAGTGCGTAATAGCTCACTGGTCAAGTGATTCCGCGCCGATAATGTAGCGGGGCTCAAGCACACCGCCGACGTCGTGTCATTGCAGCATGAAGCCTTAACGGGTGTTGTGATGGGTAGGGGAGCGTCGTGTGCCGGGTGAAGCAGCCGTGGAAACGAGTTGTGGACGGTTCACGAGTGAGAATGCAGGCATGAGTAGCGATACATGCGTGAGAAACGTGTGCGCCGATTGACTAAGGGTTCCTGGGTCAAGCTGATCTGCCCAGGGTAAGTCGGGACCTAAGGCGAGGCCGACAGGCGTAGTCGATGGAGAACCGGTTGATATTCCGGTACCCGCTTTGAAGCGTCAAACATTGAATCAGGTGATGCTAAGTCCGTGAAGCCGCCCTGAGCTCTTCGGAGTGTAGGGGAGTGGTGGAGCCGACGGTCCAAGCTTGTAGTAGGTGAGTGATGGGGTGACGCAGTGAGGTAGTCCAGCCCGGGCGGTGGTTGTCCCGGGGTAAGGGTGTAGCCCGTTGTGTAGGTAAATCCGCGCAACTTTTGGGGTGAGACCTGATGCCGAGCCGATTGTGGTGAAGTGGATGATCCTGTGCTGTCGAGAAAAGCCTCTAGCGAGTTTCATGGCGGCCCGTACCCTAAACCGACTCAGGTGGTCTGGTAGAGAATACCGAGGCGTTCGGGTGAACTATGGTTAAGGAACTCGGCAAAATGCCCCCGTAACTTCGGGAGAAGGGGGCCACGCCTGGTGATGGGATTTACTCCTTGAGCTGGGGGTGGCCGCAGAGACCAGCGAGAAGCGACTGTTTACTAAAAACACAGGTCCGTGCGAAGCCGTAAGGCGAGGTATACGGACTGACGCCTGCCCGGTGCTGGAACGTTAAGGGGACCGGTTAGTCACATTTCGGTGTGGTGAAGCTGAGAACTTAAGCGCCAGTAAACGGCGGTGGTAACTATAACCATCCTAAGGTAGCGAAATTCCTTGTCGGGTAAGTTCCGACCTGCACGAATGGCGTAACGACTTCTTGACTGTCTCAACCATAGGCCCGGTGAAATTGCATTACGAGTAAAGATGCTCGTTTCGCGCAGCAGGACGGAAAGACCCCGGGACCTTTACTATAGCTTGATATTGGTGTTCGGTTCGGCTTGTGTAGGATAGGTGGGAGACTGTGAAGCGGACACGCCAGTGTTCGTGGAGTCGTTGTTGAAATACCACTCTGGTCGTGCTGGATGTCTAACCCGGGTCCGTGATCCGGATCGGGGACAGTGTCTGGTGGGTAGTTTAACTGGGGCGGTTGCCTCCTAAATGGTAACGGAGGCGCCCAAAGGTTCCCTCAGCCTGGTTGGTAATCAGGTGGTGAGTGTAAGTGCACAAGGGAGCTTGACTGTGAGACTGACGGGTCGAGCAGGGACGAAAGTCGGGACTAGTGATCCGGCGGTGGCTTGTGGAAGCGCCGTCGCTCAACGGATAAAAGGTACCCCGGGGATAACAGGCTGATCTTCCCCAAGAGTCCATATCGACGGGATGGTTTGGCACCTCGATGTCGGCTCGTCGCATCCTGGGGCTGGAGTCGGTCCCAAGGGTTGGGCTGTTCGCCCATTAAAGCGGTACGCGAGCTGGGTTTAGAACGTCGTGAGACAGTTCGGTCCCTATCCGCTGCGCGCGTAGGAGTCTTGAGAAGGGCTGTCCCTAGTACGAGAGGACCGGGACGGACGGACCTCTGGTGTGCCAGTTGTTCTGCCAAGGGCATGGCTGGTTGGCTACGTTCGGGAAGGATAACCGCTGAAAGCATCTAAGCGGGAAGCCTGCTTCGAGATGAGGACTCCCACCAACTTGATTGGTTAAGGCTCCCTGGAGATGACGGGGTTGATAGGCCGGATCTGGAAGCCCAGTAATGGGTGGAGGTGACCGGTACTAATAGGCCGAGGGCTTGTCCATAGAGGCTCGCGTCCACTGTGTAGGTTCTGAGACAGCAACCACGAGCACCCGCCCCCACTTTGTGGGGGTTGGTTGTGCCGGTTGTGTGTTTCATTGTGTTTCGGTGGTCATAGCGTGAGGGAAACGCCCGGTCTCATTCCGAACCCGGAAGCTAAGCCTTACAGCGCCGATGGTACTGCATGCGGGAGCGTGTGGGAGAGTAGGACACCGCCGAACTTTCTTTAGGAATAGCCCTGTTGGCTCCGGCCGGCAGGGCTATTTTTTTATGCCCAAAAACGGTTCGCCTGGAAATCTCGGAATCAAGACCCCATGAGTCGAGACGTTGCCGGCCCGCGAATGTTGTTTGGTGGCTGTATCCGGAATCAGAGGCGCCCGGATGTCTTGAGCGTCAGATACGCATCAGCGAGTGAGGGAGCCAGATCCGCAGGGGCAGCGTCCACGACGGTTACGCCGTATTGGCGTAGGCGTTGGGCTGTTTCCTGGCGTTCCTTCTGTGCCTGTGAGGCTGCTGCCGCGTTGTAGACGGCATCGAGCGTTCCTCTTGCTCGGGCCATTTCCTGGATCCGCGGGTCTGCGACTGAGGCGACGAGCATGTTGTGCCGTTGCGTAAGAAGAGGGAGCACCGGCATGAGTCCCTCTTCCACGGGTGCGCGGTCGAGCCCTGTCAGAAGGACGAGCAGAGACTGGTTCGGTGCCATGCGCATGGCTTCTGTGGCGAGTCCCAGTGTGTCGGATTCGACCAGTGCGGATTCGACGGGGGCCATCGCGTCGACCAGGGCGGGGAGGACCTGGCGGCCGGTGCGGCCCTTCACGCTGGCGCGGACGGTCCGGTCGTAGGCGAGCAGGTCCACCCTGTCGCCGGCGCGCGAGGCCAAGGTAGCGAGCAGGAGCGCTGCGTCCATGGCCACGTCGAGGCGGGGGACGTCACCGACCCGCCCCGCTGAGGTGCGGCCTGTGTCCAGGACCAGGAGAACTCTGCGATCGCGCTCCGGGCGCCAGGTGCGGACGGCAACATTGGACTGCCGTGCTGTCGCGCGCCAGTCGATGGAGCGGGTGTCATCCCCGGCGACATAGTTGCGGAGGCTGTCGAATTCGGTGCCTTCGCCCCGGGTGAGGATGCTTGTGCGGCCGTCGAGTTCACGGAGGCGGGCCAGCTTGCCGGGCAGGTGCTTGCGGCTGGTGAAAGGGGGGAGGACACGCACGGTCCAGGGCAGGGCGTGGTGGCCTTGACGGGCAGCGAGGCCAAGAGGGCCGTAGGAGCGCACCGTGACGCGGGACGCTTTCCGGTCGCCGCGGCGAGTTGGCTGGAGGGGCGTGGTGAGGCGTTGGCGTTCCCCCGCCGGGACTATGACGTAGTGACGACTCGCCTGAGGCATTGCGTCGTGAGACCAGCTGCTTGGTGGCCAGGCATCGCGGATGCGCGCGCGCAGGATGCGCCTGCTGGGGTTGGCGACAGCAAGTGAGACGGATACCTGTTCGCCTAGTCGAACTGAGGTATCACCGCTTCGAGTGAACAGCAGCCGATTGACTGGTGCGGCGCGTGCGAGGTCATAGAGGATTGCGAGCAGCAGGGGAAGTTCGACGGCGAGCAGGCCGGTCCAGCCGGGCAGAAGTAGGCCGACAAGAAGCGCTCCGAGAGCGGCGACAAGTGCTGTTCGTCCGGTGAGGGCCATGGAACTGGTTCCGATCTCTCAGCGGGGGACCGGGACATGGGCGAGGATCGAGCTGATCACACTGTCGGGGGTGACGCCCTCCATCTCTGCCTCGGGGCGGAGCTGGATGCGGTGTCGGAGCGTGGGCAGGGCGAAGGTCTTGATGTCGTCAGGGATGACATAGTCGCGGCCGGTGAGCCAGGCCCAGGCGCGGGAGGTGGACAGCAGGGCGGTGGCGCCTCGGGGTGAGACGCCGAGGGAGAGCGAGGGGGAATCGCGAGTGGCACGGCAGATATCAACGATGTAGCCGGTGACCTGGTCGGCTACGGAGACCTTGGCAACGGCGGCTCGTGCTGCCTCGATTTCGGCGGAGCCGGCGACAGCCTGGACGCCGGTCGCTTTGAGGTCTCTCGGGTCGAAACCTTCGGCGTGACGGGTGAGCACGTCGATCTCGTCGTCGCGGGAGGGCAGGGGGACGTTCAGCTTCAGCAAGAAGCGATCGAGCTGGGCTTCGGGGAGGGGGTAGGTGCCCTCGTATTCGACTGGGTTCTGGGTGGCCGCGACCAGGAAGGGCTCCGGCAGGGCGCGGGGCGTGCCGTCGACCGATACCTGCTGTTCCTCCATGGCTTCCAAGAGGGAGGACTGTGTCTTGGGCGGGGTGCGGTTGATCTCGTCCGCGAGAAGAAGGTGAGTGAAGACCGGCCCGGGCTGGAAGGAGAACTCGGCTGTACGGGCGTCGTAGACCAGCGAGCCGGTGACATCGCTGGGCATGAGATCGGGGGTGAACTGAAGGCGCTTCGTGTCGAGGTTGAGAGCGGTGGCCAGGGTCCGGACAAGGAGGGTCTTCGCGACGCCGGGGACGCCCTCCAGCAGCACATGGCCTCGGCACAGCAGGGCTACGACGAGCCCGGTGACGGCGGCGTCCTGGCCGACGACGGCTTTGGAGATCTCCAGGCGGAGCGCCTCAAGGGCGCTGCGGGCGCTGTCTGCGGAGGGGGCGCTCACGAGAGGTGATCCTTGTCTGTGGGTGATGAGGCAGAGGTGTGGGATATGCGGTCCTTCTCGAACCGGTCCAGATCGTCGGCGAGTTGAACGAGGTCGTCGTCGTTCTGTGGGGGCGGGCCGAAGAGGAGGGCGTGGACAGCTGGCCCGTCCGGCGCTGGGGCGTCGGGAAGGGGTGGGGCCGGCGAGTGGCCGGTCAGGGCGGGAATCAGTATTTCGGGGATGTGTGCCTGGGGATGGGGGACGCCGACCAGGGCGGCGAGGCGTGAACGGCTGGCGGTTCTGAGGGCTTCGGCCGCGTGTCCTCGGGCGTTGGCCCTGCGGTAGAGGCGGGCTCTTCCTTCGGTGGCCTCGGCGGCTGGGACGGCCACGGGGAGTTGCTCGTGGACGAGCGGGCCCAGGCGGCGTGCGCGCCACAGGACGGCGAGCGCGGCGGCGACAGCTAGTTGGAACGCTCCCCAGGTCCAGCCGGAGGGGATTAGACCGAAGAAGCTTCGCTGCTCCGCTTCGGGAGGAGCGGTGTCGGAAGCGGAGGGGAGATACCAGAGGAGCTGCGAGCGGGCGCCGAGGAGCTGGAGGGCGAGGGAGGCGTTGCCGTGCTGGTCGAGACGCTCGTTGTAGAGAGGATCGGGCGCGCCCAGTAGGACGGTGTCGGTGGAGGCGGCGCCGTCGGAGGCCGGGGCGGGGAAGTGGAGGAGGGAGGCGTGGCCTTGGTTGTGATAGCAGGAGTCGGCCTGCTTGGTGTTGGCCGAATAGCGGAAGCCGCCTAGCTCCGTGTCGCCGGCACGGCGAGCCGCAGGGAAGTCGCAGTCGGGGGAGGCCGGCTGGACCGGAGTTGGGGGAAAGGTGCGTACGCCGGAGGTGAGGGCGGTGGTGGCCTTGGGGCCGGGAGCGAGGAGCACGGTGCGTCCGCTGCGGCGTGCGGCTTGGTGGATCTCTTTGCGCTGGCGGCTGTTGAGGGAGTCGGGGAAGGGGACGAGGAGGGTGGTGCCCGGATCTGTCTGGGCAAGGACCTCGGCGGAGCTGGTAAGGATTTTGGTGCTCACGCCGTGGTGGGAGAGGAGTCTGGAGACGGCTTTGCTGCCATTGGGCGCGGGGGAGCGAGGGTCGAGGACGCCGTCTTCGCCGCCTGAGCGAAGGGCGGCAAGCGTGAGGCCGGCCACGGCCAGAATCGCGGCGGCCAGGAGAAGTCCTCGGGCGCGGCGCCACACCTGTTGAGCGGTGGGGGAGGTGGAGGTAGGGGCGGAGGTGCTCAAGCGCTTCCTCCGCGTGGGGTTGCGGCGGTATCGGGAGCGCTGGATTCGAGGTGAGGGGCGGTGCGCTGGAGAGTGGTGTCCAGGTCGGCAACGCGGGTGTAGGTGTGCTGGTCGGCGGGGCGGTCGGCGTAGGTGACCTCGTCGAAGGCGTGGGCCGCGGCGCGGAGGTCGGCGGCGTGGCCAGGGAGGGCGTGGCCCGCTTCGAATGCTGCCTCGTCGGAGGTGCGGCCGGGTCGGGGGTCGAGGAGGGCGCGCTCTTCGAGGGAGCGGACTATGGCGCGCATCCGTTCCTGAAGGGCTTGGCTCCAGCGGGCCTCGGCGGCGTGGGCCTCGGCGGCGGCGCGGTGTTCGGCGGCGCTGCGGGGACCGTCGGCGAAGAGAAAGCTGCGGGCGGAAGTCGGCTCGGCGCGCAGCTTGCCCAGGCGTAGGCGGAGAGCGACGACGAGGAGGATGAGCACGACGGCTACGGCGGTGAGGCCGACCCAGCCGCCAGGGGCGGCTCCTGCGGCGGTGCTGAGGAGATCGCCGACGCGGTCCCACAGCCAGTCGATGGTGCGCTGAAAGAGACCAGGATCGTGCTCGTGGTATTCGGGCTTGGACAGCTCGCGTTCGGCGTCTTCGCGGGCGGGCAGCCGAGGGGTGGTGACCGGCACGTCGCCGTCTCCACCCTGAGCCGTCGCCTGGTGCAGCACGGCGGCGGGGCGGGTCAGGGTGCCGGCGAGTCCTCCCGTCATCGCATCAG
The DNA here is from genome assembly GCF_035917675.1 of Streptomyces sp. NBC_01775. NCBI lineage: Bacteria > Bacillati > Actinomycetota > Actinomycetes > Kitasatosporales > Streptomycetaceae > Streptomyces > Streptomyces sp. NBC_01775. The sequence continues at coordinate 5,727,629 of NZ_CP109104.1, forward strand.
CTGCCCGGGGCGGACTGGGCGGAGCTGCCGGGCTCCTCGCGACCGTAGCCGGGGACGCCTGCGGCGCGGGCCAGTTCGAGGTCGAGGGCCTCGCGACGGATGCGCTGGTCGAGGTAGAGGAGCGCGGTGATGCCGGCGCTGAGGGGGAGGGCGATGGTTGAGGCGAGGACGGAGCCGATGCCGTTGATGATCAAGGAGGGCCAGCTGGTGGCGGCAGACACGCTGGTGAGTCCGCCACCGTCGCCGACGAGCGTGGCGATGACGGTGGTCGGCAGCTGAACGACCGAGGAGATGACGATGACCAGCAGGAAGGCGAGGAGCTGAATGCCCAGGATGCGCCACCAACTGCCGCGAACGAGCTTGGCGGAGCGGCGCATCGAGGAGAGGACGCCCTGCTTCTCCAGCATCAGCGCCGGGGCGGAGAGGCAGAAGCGCACCCAGATCCAGGCCCCCGCGACGATGCCGCCGATGATGCCGAGGAAGAGAAGGGCGAGCCCCGCGCCTGCCGAGCCGGCGAGGGCGGCCAGGATGCCCGGCAGCACACAGAGGAACATGACGGCCGAGACGAGGAGGGGGATGAGGACCAACAGGCCGAGCAGACGCAGCAGCTGAGGTCGCGAGTCGCGCCAGGCTTCGCCGATGGTGATCTGGTGGCCCAGGACCGCGCGGCTGACGACGACGGTGAGCATGGCTGTGGCGATCACGCTGCCGAGCATGCTGACGAGGACGGCGACGGAGAGGCCGCCGAGGGCGCCGGTGAGGGCGCGGTCGATGTCTTCGAGGCTGGGGCTGTCGTTGTCGGCGAGGGCGGCGAGTTCGTTGTCGTCGCTGAACCAGATGCCCATGGTGACGGCCGAGACCAGTTCGGTGATGACGGCGACCGCCAGGGAGATGCCCAGGGCGGTGCGCCAGTGGGCGCGCATGGTGCTCACCGAGCCGTCGAGGATCTCGCCGATTCCCAGCGGGCGCAGCGGGATGACGCCTGGCTTGGCGACCTGCGGTGGCTGGTTCCGGCCGGCGCTCCAGCCCTTGTTGTTCCAGCCGCCCGCGCCGGGGCCGGCGTTCGGGGGCGGTGGGGCGGCTCCCCAGCCCTGTGCTCCGCCTTGCCGGGGGGCGGCGGGGGGTTGGCTGGCGGCCCAGCTGCGGGGGGCTTCGTCGGAGGTGGGCCGGGGCTGGTCATGAGGTGTCGCCTCGGAGGTCGTGCGCTCCTTGTCGTCGCCCGGGGCCCCTTGGCCCTTTCCGGAGCTGCCGGAGGAGTCGGGATCGGACGAAGAGTGTCCGGGCGAAGCCCAGCCCGGGGAATCGTTCACGTGAGATCACCTCGTGGTGTAGGGGTAGTCCCCGTCGCCTGATTGGCTGCCCATCGTCCCACGGGACGGTGCAATCGCGGCCAGTCGGGAGCTACGGCTGCCTTCATGCGGGCCCAGGCGGGAAGGCAGACTGTGCGGATGGCTGAAGAGAGTGTGCCGGTGCTCTGTTACGAAGAGCGCCCCGAGGGGCCGGTGGTGGTGCTCCTCGACCAGACGCGGTTGCCTGCCCGGGAGGTCGAGCGGGTGTGCACGGATGTGCCCGCGCTGGTGGAGGCGATCCGGTCGTTGGCCGTGCGGGGTGCGCCGTTGCTGGGGCTCGCCGGGGGGTACGGGGTGGCGTTGGCGGCGGCTCGCGGGTTCGATGTGGCGGACGCGGCGGAGCAGTTGGCGCAGGCGCGGCCGACGGCGGTGAACCTGGCGTACGGAGCACGGCGCGTGCAGGCGGCGTATCGGGCTGCCACCCGCGCCGGCGCCGGGCCGGAGGCTGCTGCCGTGCGCGCGCTGGCGGAGGCAAGGGCGCTGCACCGCGAGGACGCCGAGGCGAGTGACCGGATAGCGGAGTACGGGAGTGCGCTGCTGGATGAGCTGGTGCCGGGTGGTGGGCTGCGGATCTTGACTCACTGCAACACCGGCTCGCTGGTCTCCGGGGGGAAGGGTACGGCTTTGGGCATCGTCAAAGCTGTGCACAGGGCGGGAGAGCTGCGGCGGCTGTGGGTGGATGAGACGCGGCCTCTGTTGCAGGGGGTGCGGCTGACGGCGTACGAGGCGGCCAGGGAGGGGATGGCCTACAGCGTGCTGGTGGACGGCGCTGCCGGGTCGCTGTTCGCAGCGGGTGAGGTGGACGCGGTGCTCGTGGGCGCCGACCGGATCGCGGCGGACGGCTCGGTGGCGAACAAGGTGGGTACGTATCCGCTTGCGGTGCTCGCGCAGTACCACGGGGTGCCGTTTGTGGTGGCGGCTCCGGTGACGACGGTGGACCTGGAGACGGAGGCGGGGGGCGACATCGAGGTGGAGCAGCGCCCGGGTCACGAGGTCACGGAAATTCCCTGGGTGCGTGAGCCGGGCACGGGACCGGAATCCGGGGGCGGGCCCTCGCTGGCTCCTGTGGGGGCGCAGGCGTACAACCCGGCTTTCGATGTGACGCCGTCTTCGCTGGTCACAGCGGTTGTGACCGACCAGGGGGTGGCCTCTCCCGTCACGGCTGAGAGTATGGCCGCGTTGTGTTCCACGTCACGAAAGAGAACTTCCGGATCGGCTAATGGGATGATGAACGCATGAAAGGACGCGTCCTTGTCGTCGATGACGACACCGCACTGGCAGAGATGCTTGGCATTGTGCTGCGCGGAGAAGGTTTTGAACCGTCGTTCGTCGCGGACGGCGACAAGGCGCTTGCCGCCTTCCGTGAGACCAAGCCGGACCTGGTGCTGCTCGATCTGATGCTGCCCGGACGGGACGGCATCGAGGTGTGCCGTCTGATCCGGGCGGAATCCGGGGTTCCCGTGGTCATGCTGACCGCCAAGACCGACACGGTGGATGTGGTGGTCGGGCTGGAGTCGGGGGCCGACGACTACATCGTCAAGCCGTTCAAGCCGAAGGAGCTGGTGGCGCGGATCAGGGCGCGGCTGCGGCGTTCGGAGGAGCCGGCGCCGGAGCAGCTTGCCATTGGTGACCTGGTGATCGATGTGGCCGGGCACTCGGTGAAACGGGAGGGGCAGTCGATAGCCCTGACCCCGTTGGAATTCGATCTTCTGGTCGCGCTGGCGCGCAAGCCCTGGCAGGTGTTTACGCGTGAGGTGCTGCTGGAGCAGGTGTGGGGGTACCGGCACGCGGCCGACACCCGGTTGGTCAACGTCCATGTGCAGCGTCTGCGTTCCAAGGTGGAGAGGGATCCGGAGCGGCCGGAGATCGTGGTGACCGTGCGCGGCGTGGGCTACAAGGCCGGGCCCAGCTGACATGAGCCGGAACGGCCCGGCCCCGCACCGCACCGGCGGGGGGCGGAGCGCGGGGCGTGAGTCCGATATATCCAAATTCGGGCGCCTGTGGAGAAGTGGCGTGCTCTTCTCCGACGGTCTGTTGCCAGAGGGCGCGACCGGGCCAGGTGCGCGCCCCATGGTGCGCTTCTTCGTACGGTGGGTGCGCAGGCCGCTGCTGCCGGTGATGCGGCTGTGGCGGCGCAACATCCAGCTGCGGGTCGTCGCCGCGACGCTGCTGCTCTCGTTGGGCGTGGTGCTGCTGCTCGGCATCGTCGTCATCGGGCAGGTCCGTAACGGCCTCCTGGAGGCCAAGGAGAAGACCGCCCAGAGCCAGGCGTCCGGAGGGTTCGCGGCGGCCCAGCAGATGGCCGACAGCGCGGGCGGCGGGCGCAGCGGCACCGACGACAGCGTGCGCGGCAGCAGGGGCGTCCAGAACTCGGGCACGTGGCTGAACAACCTGGTGGAGCAGCTGGCCAGCGGCGGCCAGGGTGTCTACTCGGTGGTGGCGCTCGGCTCGAACAACAACGAGGCGCCGTTCATCGGCAGCAACAACATAGGCACCCGTGGTCCTCGCTCCTCCGGTGACATCCGCCCGGAGGAGAGCGTTCCGGCGGACCTGCGCAAGGCGCTGGATGAGCAGCCCGGCACGCACCGCCGCTACGCGCGGGTCTACCGGCAAGACCACGGCAGCGATCCCGCGCTGATCGTCGGCAAGCGGCTCAACGACGCGCGCGGCAACCCGTACCAGCTCTACTACGTCTTCCCCTTCACGCAGGAAGAGGAGTCGTTGAGCCTGGTCAAGGGCACTTTGGCGACAGCTGGGGTGTTCGTCGTGGTGCTCTTGGGCGCCATCGCGTGGCTGGTGGTGCGGCAGGTCGTCACCCCGGTCCGGATGGCAGCGGGTATCTCCGAACGGCTGGCCGCCGGACGGCTCCAGGAGCGGATGAAGGTCACCGGCGAGGACGACATCGCACGCCTGGGCGAGTCCTTCAACAAGATGGCGCAGAATCTTCAGGTCAAGATCTTGCAGTTGGAAGAGCTGTCCCGGATGCAGCGCCGATTCGTCTCCGACGTCTCGCACGAGCTGCGTACGCCCCTGACGACGGTCCGGATGGCGGCGGACGTCATCCATGAGGCGCGCGAGGACTTCGACCCGGTGACGGCGCGCTCCGCCGAACTGCTGCTCGGGCAGCTCGACCGGTTCGAGTTCCTGCTGGCCGACCTGCTGGAGATCAGCCGTTTCGACGCAGGCGCCGCCAACCTGGAAGCGGCCCCGACCGACCTGCGGGACGTGGTCCACCGCGTGGTCGAGGGCGCGGAGCCGCTCGCCGACCGCAAGGGCAGCCGGATTCTCGTACGGGGCGACGAACAGCCCATGATCGCGGAGGTGGACGGCCGCAGGATCGAGCGGGTGCTGCGCAATCTGGTCGGGAACGCCGTCGAGCACGGCGAGGGCCGTGACGTGGCCGTCCGGCTCGCGACCGGCGGCGGTGCGGTCGCGGTGGCCGTACGCGACTACGGCGTCGGCCTCAAGGAGGGCGAGGCGGAGCGCGTCTTCAACCGCTTCTGGCGGGCCGACCCGGCGCGTGCCCGTACCACCGGCGGCACCGGTCTCGGCCTCTCGATCGCCCTTGAGGACGCCCGGCTGCACGGCGGGTGGCTGCGCGCGTGGGGCGAGCCGGGGGACGGCTCGCAGTTCCTGCTGGTGCTCCCGTGCACGGCCGGAGAGCCGCTGCGCGGGTCCCCGCTGCGGCTGGAGCCCGCTGACTCGCGACGCAAGAGAGGGCTGGCCACTTCGGTGCCCAGGAGCAGGCGTGCGGAGGACCCGGCGTCCGGGAGCGGCACGGGGTCCGGGCGCGACGACCCCGGGGATGGCGGCTCGGCGCCCTCCGCGTCGTCCACCGCTGCGGCAGCGTCACCGGATGCCTTGTCACCACACTCCCCGTCGGCCGCCTCGTACTCAGCTGCCCCTTCGTCGGCCGCACCGACGAGAAGGGCTGGTCGGTTCGGTCAGGAGGGGAGCGGGGATGGAAAGTGAGCACCGGATGAAGCGTCAAAAGCGGCTGCGCGCACTGCTGGTGCTCGCGGCGTGCGGAACGCTGCTCGCCGGCTGCGCGTCGATGCCGGATGACGGGAGCGTCGACCACGTCAACTCCTCGCACCGCGCCGAGGCCGACTCCCAGGTGCGCGTCTACGGCGTCAGCCCTCAAAAAGGCGAGGCGCCGCAGCAGATCGTGCGCGGCTTCCTGGAGGCGACCACCAGCGACGAGGCCACCTTCCCCACGGCCCGCGAGTACCTGACGCGCCGGATGGCGCGCGCCTGGGATCCCTTCGCCGGTACGACGGTGCTGTCGAACGGCCCGACTGCGCGTAAGGCACCCCGTACGCGCACGGTGGCCAAGGGCAGCTACTCGGTGGAGGTATCCGGTAGCCGGATGGCGGATGTCGACGACAAGCATGCCTACTCGCCTGCCAAGGGCAACTACAGCGTGGTGTTCCACCTGGCCAAGGTGGACGGCGAGTGGCGCATCGACCGGATGCCGGACGGGCTCGTGCTCGGAGAGTCGGACTTCCAGCGCATCTACCGGCCGATCAATACCTACTACTACGCGCAGCTTGGACACGACGCGGAATCGATCACGGATGGGCAGAACGTGCTCGTGGCCGATCCCGTGTACCTGCGTCGTCGTATCAACCCGGTCACCGAGACGGTCTCCGCGCTGCTCCAGGGGCCGTCGGGGTGGATCGACCCCGTCGTCACCTCGTCGTTCCCACGCGGCACCCGTTTGATGCGGGGTCAGCATCTCTCCCTCGACGATTCGGGCGTGCTGCGGGTGCGGCTGAACGCCAAGGGAGCGAAAGCCGGTGGCAAGCAGTGCGTCCGGATGGCGGCGCAGGTGCTGCACACTGTGCAGGATCAGGCGTCCGCCAAGGTCAGCAGGGTCGAGCTGGCGGGTCCCAAGGATCGCGAACTGTGCGCACAGACGCGCGAACAGGTCGACATCTACCAGCCCGGACGTCTCAACGGCAGCGCGAGGCGGGCGTACTTCATCGACGGGAACCACAGGGTCGCCGCCTTCCAGCGCAAGAATGAGAAGCCCTACCTTGTCGAAGGACCGCTGGGCACCGGGCAGGTGGAGATGGGCGCCGTGGCCGTCAACCGGATGGAGAGCGAGGCGGCGGCCGTCTCGCGTGGGCGCCGCTCCTTGTACGTCGCCTCCTTGGAGGGCACCGCCTCCACCTCGATGGATGCCCCGGTGCTCATGAGCAAGGCAAAGAATGAGAACGACCGGCTGACCGCGCCGAGCTGGGACGGGCTGGGCGATCTGTGGGTGGCCGACCGCGACCCGGAGAATCCGCGGCTGCTGCGACTGCGCGGCGGCAAGGAGAAGCCCGAGGAGGTACGCGTCCCCGACCTGGACAAGGACCAGCGCATCGAGTCGCTGCGGATCGCCTCGGACGGGGTACGGATCGCGCTGCGCGTGCGCGAGGCCGACGGACACGTATCGCTCCAGCTCGGCCGGGTGGTGCGCGGCGGCACGGAGCACAAGCCCGAGGTGACGGTCGAACAACTGCGGCCGGTGGCACCCCAGTTGGAGAACGTCGCCGCAGCCTCGTGGGCGGGCGGCAGCCGGCTCGTGGTGGTGGGGCGCGAGTCCGGGAGCGTGCAGCAACTCCAGTACATGGAGACCGACGGCTCCGTCTCCGACCAGCCCACGCTGCCCGGTATCAACGATGTGACGGGCGTCGCCGCCTCGGAGGACGAGACCAAGGCTCTGCTGGCCGACTCGGAGGACGGGATCGTGCGGCTGCCTCCCGACGCGAACTGGAAGACGTTGACGGAGAGCGGGTCGGCGCCGGTCTACCCCGGCTGAGGCGCTGCGGAGAGGCTCGGGAAGGGGCCCTGAAGGGCGTCGGCGGACAGCTCCGGCGGAGAGCTCCGGCGGACGGCTCCGGCGGGCGGGCAGGGGTGTGCGGCGTGCTATCCCAGGCTGCAACGTGCCTTGCCCGTAAGGGTGTTCGAGCCGCTCGGGCTCTCGGTCGGCGGCTGCTGCGGAAGTTATCCACAGGGGTGGTGGCGCCTTCCCCCGCCTGCCACAGTGGAGGACATGCGGGAGTTGTGGCAGGGACTCCAGCAGGAAATCGCAGGTCTGGTGCTTCCCATGGGGTGTGCCGGTTGCGGCCGTCCGCGGGTGCGGGGCCGCTTGTGCGACGAGTGCAGCAGCGTGCTGGAAGGCGCGGTGCCGCGGCGGGTATGGCCGTCGCAGGTGCCGTCCGGGCTGCCTCGGGTGTACGGAGCACTTACGTACGCCGACGAGGCTCGGGCCGCGCTGCTCGCTCACAAGGAGCGTGGCGCCCTGCGGCTGGCCGCGCCCCTGGGCGCGGCGCTCGCGGGCGCCGTCCGGATGGCGTCGCACTTATCCGGCACCACTCCCGTGCTCACCGCTCCCCTTCGGCGCGGGCCGCTCTCCTGGCGCGGCCCGTCCCCCGGGCGCGGGGCCCCGGTCACGTTGGTGCCGGTGCCCTCGGCGCGCCGGGCAGTCGCGGGGCGGGGGCATGATCCGGTGCGGCGGCTGGCGCTGGGCGCCGCGCGGACGCTCAGGCGGGACGGAGTGCCCGCCCGGGTGCTGGCCGTGCTGCGGCAGCGACGGCGAGTAGCGGATCAGTCGGGGCTGACCGCAGCGCAGCGGGCGGCGAATCTTGACGGAGCGCTTGAGGTGACGCCAGGCGGAGAGAGGCTGCTGGGGTGTGCGGGAGAGGTGGTGCTGGTGGACGATGTGATGACAACGGGCGCGTCGCTCGCGGAGGCCGCGCGGGCCCTGGGAGGCGTGCGGGGAGCGGCTGTCCTCGCGGTTCGCTCCGGTGGGTGACGAAGCGGTTCCGGAGCTGACCGGAGTCGCGGGAGGCGGTCTCGGGGATGAGCTCCGGAACTACCAGGGAGCCCGCATCGTTGCAGGTGGTACGAGGAAAGCGGCCACTGAATGGAGGTACGTGCCAGTAGGGGGTGCCGAGCCTCCCCCACTGGAGGTACGTTCGGATTGGGTGGCGATCTTCCCTTCGGGGGAGAAGGAGGTGAAACTCGCAAGCCGACCTTGTGCCGGAGTGCAGTAGGCAGAGGCCGAGCCTCCGGCGTCAGTGCACCAAGGACGCTCCGCACCGATACCTGCGGAGGGTCCGGGAACGGAGTTCTGCGTGGACATCGTCGTCAAGGGCCGAAAGACAGAGGTGCCCGACCGGTTCCGCAAGCACGTGGCCGAAAAGCTGGAGAAGATCAAGAAGCTCGACGGCAAGGTGATCAACCTTGATGTCGAGGTGTGCAAGGAGCACAACCCCCGGCAGGCCGACCGTTCCGACAGGGTGGAGATCACCCTGCGCACCCGCGGACCGGTCATTCGTGCGGAGGCTGCGGCCTCCGACCCCTACGCGGCACTGGACATGGCATCCAGCAAGCTGGAGGCGCGCCTGCGTAAGCAGGCCGACAAGCGCCGCGTCCACCGTGGAGGAACCCGCGCACCGATCAGCGTGGCGGCGGCAACCGCCCACCTCGCGTCGGAACTCAACGGAGAACTCGACGCGGCCGCCGCTCCGGCCGCTCGCCAGGAGGCTGACGGGCAGCCGGTGGTCACCAGGATGGGATCGCTGGAGGTTCAGGGCGAAGGGCCGCTCGTTGTCAGGGAGAAGACCCACGCGGCTGCGCCCATGTCGCTTGACCAGGCGCTCTACGAAATGGAGTTGGTGGGACACGACTTCTACTTGTTCGTCGACTCCGAGACCAAGCAGCCCAGTGTCGTCTACCGGCGGCACGGCTACGACTACGGCGTGATTCATCTGGAGTCGGACCCGCTCATCGCGGAGGCCCCGCCCGGTGCGGGCGGAGCACTCAAGGGCTGACCGAGCCCTTTGAGCCACCGGCTTGATGTTCGCGCCCCCGGCAGGATCTGGCACCCGGCCGGGGGCGCCAGCATGAGTAACATCATGACTCGCACCAACCGCCTTTCTCCGTTGCGGGGTTGGGGCGCGGAATAAGGTGCAGGGGGAGGAACGATGGTGGAGAGCTTCGGGCCGGCGATGCCCACGCCCGCTGCACACCCGAGCCCGGCGGCCGAGGAGGAGCCGCGGGAGCGGCGCGCGGAACCGATCCGGGTACTGGTGGTCGACGACCATGCGCTGTTCCGGCGGGGGCTGGAGATCGTCCTGGCGCAGGAGGAGGACATCCAGGTCATCGGGGAGGCAGGGGACGGTGCCGAGGCCGTGGACAAGGCGGCGGACCTGTTGCCGGACATCGTGCTGATGGACGTGCGGATGCCCAAGAGGGGCGGGATCGAGGCGTGCACCTCCATCAAGGAGGTCGCCCCCAGCGCCAAGATCATCATGTTGACCATCAGTGACGAGGAGGCCGACCTCTACGACGCCATCAAGGCGGGCGCCACCGGATACCTCCTCAAGGAGATCTCCACGGACGAGGTCTCCACCGCGATCCGGGCGGTGGCCGACGGGCAGTCGCAGATCAGCCCGTCGATGGCGGCGAAGCTGCTCACCGAGTTCAAGTCGATGATCCAGCGCACCGACGAGAGCAAGCTGGTGCCGGCGCCCAAGCTCACGGACCGCGAGCTGGAGGTGCTCAAGCTGGTGGCGACCGGGATGAACAACCGGGACATCGCCAAGGAGTTGTTCATCAGCGAGAACACTGTGAAGAACCACGTACGCAACATCCTGGAGAAGCTCCAGCTCCACTCCCGGATGGAGGCCGTGGTCTACGCGATGCGGGAGAAGATCCTGGAGATTCGCTGAGGATCCAGCCGGGGATCCGGGGGAGCAGCGGACGTCTCTAGTGCCCCTCCCGGCAAGCTTTGCCCTGTCGCGTCGTCCGGCACGCACTCCCCCAAGCTCTTCGAGCAGGGGTGCCCCCAGCGGTGTTGGCGAAAAGCCCTGGTAGCTCCTTCCCCAAGCTCTCAACTTCTCCCCCGGCGTTCGGCCGGGAGGTGCTCCCAGAGCAGGGGAGGCCCCGATCAAGGGCTTCCGGCCGCCTTGCGATCGCACGCTCCCCCACGCTCGGCTCCGCTCGCGCGGGCGGTGCCCCCACGACGACGCTCCTTGACGGGCAAACATTGCCGGTCACGGCACTAGGCGCCGAGGCCGGTCAGGGCCGCCTGGAGCGGAGTGCGCAGGGGTTCGGGGTCGCAGCGCTCCACGCGCACCGCGTCGCAGCCCACCCACTCGGCCGCCTCGCGCAGCGCCTCCGCCATCGGCTCCACCGCCTTGGCGTCCCGCATGGAGAGCTGGCGGGCGACCAGCGTCGTGCCCTCGCGGGCCGGGTCGACGCGTCCGCACAGCCTGCCACCCGCGAGCAGCGGCATCACGAAGTATCCGTGGACCCGCTTCGGCTTGGGGACGTACGCCTCCAGGCGGTGGGTGAAGCCGAAGACACGTTCGGTGCGGGGGCGGTCCCAGATCAGCGAGTCGAAGGGCGAGAGCAGCGTGGTGCGGTGCCGTCCGCGCGGGGGGCTTGCCAGCGCCGCCGGGTCGGCCCAGGCGGGCTTGCCCCAGCCCTGGACCTCGACCGGCACCAGGCCGGTGTCCGGCAGGACGGCGTTCACCTGGTCGCCCTTGAGGCGGTGGTAGTCGGCCAGGTCGGCGCGGGTCGCGACCCCGAGCGCGGCGCCCGCCTGGGTGACCAGGCGCCGCAGGCACTCGTGGTCGTCGATGTCGTCGTGCAGCAGTGCTTCGGGGACGGCGCGCTCGGCGAGGTCGTAGACGCGCTTCCAGCCGCGGCGCTCGGTGACCACGACCTCGCCGGTGTCCAGCAGCCACTCCACTGCGATCTTGCTCTCGGACCAGTCCCACCACTCGCCGCCGTTGCGACCGCCGCCCAGGCCGGCCGTGGTCAGCGGGCCCTCGGACTTCAGCCGGTCGCGAACGGCGGCACAGGAGGCCTCGCGGTCCTTCATCTGGTGCCAGCGGTGGCCCCGCTCGCGGAATGCCCGCCTGCGGAAGGCGAAGTGCGGCCACTCCTCGATCGGCAGCACACAGGCGGCATGCGACCAGTACTCGAAGCTGTGCTCTCCCGACCAGTAGGCCGACTCCACCGCCTGCCGGCCGATCGCGCCCAGGCGGGCGTAGGGCACCAGTTCGTGTGAACGGGCCAGCACCGAGATGGTGTCGAGCTGTACGGCGCCCAGGTGCCGCAGCACTCCGCGCGCTCCCGTGCGGCGGTCAGGGGCGCCAAGCAGCCCCTGGGCCCGCAGCGCGATCCGGCGCGCCTCATCGGCAGTGAGCGTGACATCGGGGGCGGGGAGGGAGTTGCCGGAGGTCATGGCGCACACCATAAGTGGAGCCACTGACAGCGGACTTCGGACGCCCACGGAGGGCCGATGCCCCGAGGAGGGCCCTATGCCCCAGGGAGGGCTGAAGCCCCACGAGGGTTCGACCCCTCATGAGGGTCCGACGCCCCATGAGGGTGCCGAAGCCCTACGAGCGCTCCGAGGGAAGGTACGGCGTCTCCTGGGCGCGTCCCCAGTCGGAGGGCAGCAGGGCCGCGATGCGGGCGTCGCGGCGCGTTCCCCTGTGCACGATGCGGGCCCGCTGGATGCCCTCCTCGACGAAGCCGATGCGCAGCGCGACAGCCCGTGACCCCTCGTTCTCCGCCTGGGCCACCCACTCCAGCCGCTCCACGCCGAGCGAGTCGAAGGCCCAGTCGACGACGGCCCGGCCCGCCTCGGCCGTGTAGCCGCGGCGGCGGTGCCCCCGGGCCGTCCAGAAGCCCAGTTCGGCCTGGCGGTCGGCGGTGCGCAGGTGTGCGACGCGTACGAGTCCCATCGAGCCGACCAGCTCGCCGCTGTGGGTGAAGACGCCGAAGTTGTACATCGTGTCCTCGCGCCAGCCCGCCGGGCTCGCCCCGCGCACGAATTCCACCGCGTCCTTGAGCGTGTACGGCTCGGGCACCGGCACGAAGCGCTGGATGTCGGGATCGTCACAGGCAGTGGCGACAGCCTCCACGTCCCGCTCTTCGAAAGGACGGAGTATCAGCCGCTCTGTGCGCAGTGTGAGGGGTTCCATGCCCCGATTGTGCCGCTCGCCCCTCCGGCACCTTCAGGGGCTCCGGCACGTTGGGGGTACAGGGGCAGTCGTCCCTCGCATACGATGGCCGGTGCGGCAAAGGCCCTCAGCAAGGAGAGGACCACGCGTCCGCGCACCGACCGTGCAGACCGTGCCAGGCCCGACCGGCAAGGAGCCACCCTAAGTGTCCGTCTTCGGCAAGCTCATGCGTGCAGGTGAAGGGAAGATCCTGCGCAAGCTGGACCGCATCGCGCGGCAGGTGAATTCCATCGAAGAGGACTTCGTCGACCTGTCGGACGCCGAGCTGCGAGCCCTCACGGACGAGTACAAGGAGCGGTACGCCGAGGGCGAGAGCCTTGACGACCTGATGCCGGAAGCCTTCGCGACCGTGCGCGAGGCCGCCAAGCGGGTGCTGGGTGAGCGGCACTACGACGTGCAGCTGATGGGCGGCGGAGCGCTGCACCTCGGCTATGTCGCCGAGATGAAGACCGGTGAGGGCAAGACGCTGGTCGGCACCCTTCCCGCCTATCTGAACGCCATCTCGGGCAAGGGCGTCCACATCGTCACGGTCAACGACTACCTGGCGCAGCGTGACTCGGAGTGGATGGGCCGCGTCCACCGCTTCCTCGGGCTCACCGTCGGCTGCATCGTCGCGAACATGACGCCGGCCGAGCGCCGCGAGCAGTACGCGTCCGACATCACCTACGGCACGAACAACGAGTTCGGATTCGACTATCTGCGCGACAACATGGCGTGGTCGAAGGACGAACTGGTGCAGCGGGGTCACAACTTCGCCATCGTCGACGAGGTCGACTCGATCCTGGTCGACGAGGCCCGTACGCCGCTGATCATCTCCGGCCCCGCCGACCAGGCCACGAAGTGGTACAGCGACTTCTCCAAGCTCGTGAAGCGCCTGGAGAAGGGCGAGGCGGGCGACCCGCGCACCCAGAAGCCGGAGACCGGCGACTACGAGATCGACGAGAAGAAGCGCACCGTCGCCATCCACGAGGCCGGCGTCGCCAAGGTCGAGGACTGGCTGGGGATCGACAACCTCTACGAGTCGGTCAACACCCCGCTGGTCGGCTACCTCAACAACGCGATCAAGGCCAAGGAGCTCTACAAGAACGACAAGGACTACGTCGTCATGGACGGCGAAGTCATGATCGTCGATGAGCACACCGGCCGTATCCTCGCTGGCCGCCGCTACAACGAGGGCATGCACCAGGCGATCGAGGCCAAGGAGGGGGTGGAGATCAAGGACGAGAACCAGACGCTCGCCACGATCACCCTCCAGAACTTCTTCCGCCTCTACAACACCCTTTCGGGTATGACCGGTACGGCGATGACCGAGGCGGCGGAGTTCCACCAGATCTACAAGCTCGGCGTGGTGCCCATCCCCACCAACCGGCCGCTGGCCCGTGCCGACCAGGCCGACCTGATCTACCGCACCGAGGTCTCCAAGTTCGACGCGGTCGTCGACGACATCGCGGAGAAGCACAAGAAGGGCCAGCCGATCCTCGTCGGCACCACCTCCGTCGAGAAGTCGGAGTACCTCTCCAAGCAGCTCACCAAGCGCGGTGTCCCGCACCAGGTGCTGAACGCGAAGAACCACGAGCGCGAGGCGCTGATCGTCGCCGAGGCCGGCCGTAAGGGCGCGGTCACCGTCGCGACGAACATGGCGGGCCGTGGTACGGACATCAAGCTCGGCGGCAACGCCGAGGGCATGGCCGAGAACGAGCTGCGCGCCCGAGGCCTGGACCCGAACGAGCACGTCGAGGAGTGGGCCTCGGCGCTGCCCACCGCGCTGGAGAAGGCCGAGAAGTCGGTCAAGACGGCGGTGGACGAGGTCAAGGAGCTGGGCGGCCTCTACGTCCTGGGCACCGAGCGGCACGAGTCCCGCCGGATCGACAACCAGCTGCGAGGCCGCTCCGGCCGTCAGGGGGACCCGGGCGAGTCCCGCTTCTACCTGTCGCTGGGCGACGACCTGATGCGGCTGTTCAAGGCGCAGATGGTCGAGCGCGTGATGTCGATGGCGAACGTCCCCGACGACGTCCCGATCGAGAACAAGATGGTGACCAGGGCCATCGCCTCCGCCCAGTCCCAGGTCGAGCAGCAGAACTTCGAAATCCGTAAGAACGTCCTCAAGTACGACGAGGTTCTCAACAGGCAGCGCGAGGTCATCTACGGCGAGCGCCGCCGCGTCCTGGAGGGCGAGGACCTGCACGAGCAGGTGCGCCACTTCATGGACGACACCATCGAGGCGTACGTTCAGGCCGAGACGGTCGAGGGCTTCGCCGAGGAGTGGGACCTGGACCGGCTGTGGAGCGCCTTCAAGCAGCTGTATCCGGTGAAGGTCACGGTCGAGGAGCTGGAGGAGGCCGCGGGCGACCGCGAGGGCATCACGGCCGACTTCATCATCGACTCCATCAAGGACGACATCCACGAGCAGTACGACGCCCGCGAGGCGGAGCTGGGCGCCGACATCATGCGCGAGCTGGAGCGGCGCGTGGTGCTGTCCGTACTGGACCGCAAGTGGCGTGAGCACCTCTACGAGATGGACTACCTCCAGGAGGGCATCGGCCTGCGCGCCATGGCCCAGAAGGACCCGCTGGTCGAGTACCAGCGGGAGGGCTACGACATGTTCCAGGCCATGATGGAAGGCATCAAGGAGGAGTCGGTCGGCTATCTGTTCAACCTGGAGGTCCAGGTCGAGCAGCAGGTCGAGGAGGTGCCGGTCGAGGACGCGGCGCCGGCGGCGTCCGCGCCGTCGCTGGACAAGGAGACCGTGCCCGCCGGCGCGGGTTCCGGCCCCGCGCCCGCGATCCGTGCCAAGGGCCTGGACCAGCCGCAGCGTCCGGACCGCCTGCATTTCTCCGCGCCGACCGCCGAGGGCGGGGTCGTCGAGGGCGAGATGGACACTGGCTCCGCCACCGACGGCGACGAGTCCGGCCCGGTCCGTTCCCAGGCCGACGGCCTGACCCGCGCCGAGCGGCGCAAGGCCCAGAAGGGCCGCAAGAAGCGGAAGTGACTCGGGGGTGCACGCACCCCGACGACACGGCCGAGGGCCGGGCACCTGATGAGGGTGCCCGGCCCTCGGCCGTGCGCCCGACGGCTGATGCCTCGGGGGCTTGGCCCCTTGGTGCCTTGGTGCCTCAGCGCCTCAGCGCCTTTGCCCCTTGGTGCCTTTGCCCCTCGGTGCCTGGAGGGCCGCCTGCGGGCGATCGGGTCTGACGGTGCTGCGAGGCCGGATGCCGGCCGTCCGGCTGGGTCCCCGGCCGGGGTCCCCGGTTCCTGATGGGGCTACGCGGGCTGGGCGCCGCATCAGGGGCTTGCTGGGGCCTGTGCGGCCCCTCCCACCCGATCCGAGTCGGTCCGAGGCCGGTGTGCGCCGGATCAGGCTCGGTCCCGGCCAGAGCGGTCCCACACCGGCGGGGTGGGCCGCCCCCGCCCCCTGGCCGGGCTCAGCCAGGAGGCGAGGGGCGCCCCTGCAAAGGCTCAGCGCGTGGTGTCGAGTTCGATCGCGGTGCAGCGCCAGCGGTTGTCGGGGCAGAGTTCCAGGCGGAAGGCCATGGCGCGTTGGCGGGCGCCGGTGGCGATGCGGGCGAAGGCTTCGATGACACCGTCGCGGGGCTGGGTGCCCCGGGCCTCCAGGACGGCGGGGGTCGTGCGGTCCGTGCCGCGGGGGCGGAGCGGCGCTTCGGGGGCGAGGGCGCTGAGGCGGTCGTAGGCCGGGCCGCGGGCGTGGGCGAGGAGGGTGTGGACGGGGCACTGGCCGCTGAGGACGAGCAGCAGGCGGCGGGCGAACCAGAACGGTGGCTGGCGCTCACGCGCGAGGTGGGCCGCCGCGCGCAGCGCCGAGTCGGCAGGGCGGCGGCTGTCGCGCCTGCCCGGTGGGCGGGTCGGGGCGTTGCGTGGGCCGCGCCTGCGCGGCTGGCGGCCGGGTGCCGAGGAGGTGGTGCTCGTGGTCATGGGTTGGTGGTCCCCCGTGGAAGTGCCGGGCCCGGCGGGCTGACTACCGGGCGGTAACTGGACGGCTGGGAACGGTTCTAGCCGCGCCGTGCTCCCGGCCGCAACGGGCGGGGGTGCGCCCCGGGGAGGCCCGGAACGGTTCACCTATCTGGATTACCTCGGCGTCATGCGTTGCCGTCGCACCGCGTCCACCTGCGGGTTTGTGCGGCGTCCGGCGGCGGTGCAGACGAGAGGCGGCCCGTATGCTGGCAGCACGGACGGTCCGGCGATACACGAAAGCGGCAGACATGCGTGTCTATCTCCCCTCGACCCTGCCCGCTCTGAGCCAGGCGCACGGCGCCGGCGAGCTGGGGCCGGGCCCCCTTGAGGCGTACGCCGTGACCCCCGGGCTGCGTGCGTGGTGTGCCTCCGACGACGAGGAGGAGCTGGAGTACGCGGCGCTGGGCCGGGCGGCACGGGCCTCGTTGCGGCTGCTCGCCGAGGCCTCCCGGAGCGAGGCCGTCCCCGGGCGCCGGGTTGTCATCGCCGTCGAGGTGCCGGACGCCGACGTCGCGGCGGACCCGGACGGCGCGGCTGACAGCGGCGCGGCTGACAGCGCGGTCGGCGGCGGTGCCGAGGACGAGGCCGTCGGCAGGGTGCGTCTCGCCGCCGCCGTTCCTCTGGCCAAGGCGGCGGCCGTACACGTGGACGCCGACGACGCGGAGGCGGACGTGGCCGCGGCGGCGGACGCGCTGACGGCGGCGGCCGGCTCGGAGGAGGCCGCACGGTTCGCGGTGGACGGCGCCGAGGACCACGAGCTGCTGTGGTTCGCCACCCAGGAGATTCCCGCCCTCCTGGGCTGAGTCCCCGACTCTTCCCCATGTGCCCGCTGACCTGCGGATTCCTTCCCATGCGGCCTCGATGCCGGCGAAATCGGGTGTCGCGCTGTCACACCCGGGTCGTACCGTCGGAGGCATGGTCTTGGGGCAGGAGAGAGCGGGAAGCGCGCAGAGCTCGGACGACGGGAGCGGCGTCCGGAGTGGCCGGTCCGCCCACCTTGTGTGGGATTGGAACGGGACGCTGCTGCATGACATCCATACGGTCATCGAGGCGACGAACGCGGCGTTCAAGGAGCTGGGGCTCCCGGCGATCACGCTGGAGCGGTACCGGGAGCTGTACTGCGTGCCGGTGCCGCGCTTCTACGAGCGGCTGATGGGCCGGATGCCCACCGGCAGCGAGTGGGAGGTCATGGACGAGACCTTCCACCGGCACTACTGGCAGCTCGTCCCGGCCGCGGGGCTCGCCGAGGGCGCGGCCGAGCTGCTGGTGGCCCAGGGAGCGGCGGGGGGTACGCAGTCGCTGTGCTCGCTGGCGCCGCACGACCGGCTGCTGCCGCTGGTGCGAGGCTATGGGATCGAGCGTCACTTCATACGGGTCGACGGTGCGGTCGGGCGCTCCGGGGGCGGCAAGGCGGCCCAGATGGTGCGCCATCTCGCGGCGCTCCAGGGGGTCACCCCGGCCAGGACCGTAGTGATCGGGGACGCGGTGGACGACGCCCTGGCGGCGGCGCACGCGGGAGCCCGGGCGGTGCTGTTCACGGGCGGCTCCCACAGCAGGAGAAGCCTGGAGGAGGTGGGAGTGCCTGTGGTCGACAGCCTGCCGGAGGCCGTGGAGACCGCCGAGCGTCTCGTGGCGGAGAGCCCCGACGACGCCGCCTGAGCCGCGGCCCCGGCCCCCGGCCCCCGGCCGAGGCTGGCCCGGGGGGCGGCCGGGGTGGTCCGCCTGGGGCGGAGCGACGCCGTGTCTCAGCCCGTGGGGGCTTTCGCGCGCAGCACCGTGAGGAATCCGCGCATCCAGCCGGAGTGGTCCGGCCAGGCGCGGGAGGAGACGAGGGTGCCGTCGACGACGACCTCCGCGTCCTGGAACTCGGCGCCGGCTGCCCGCATGTCGGTCTCCAGCGCCGGATACGACGTCGCCCGTCGCCCGTCGCCCGTCGCCCGTCGCCCGTCGCCCGTCGCCCGCCGCCCTCCGCCCGCCGCCCGCTGAGCGCGCCGACGGCGGCGGCCGTCAGCAGCGGCCGGGGCAGGTCTGGGCGACGGGCTTGCCGGCGTCGAAGAACGCCTTCACGGAACCGCCTTCGGCGCCGGTACCGTCTCAGTCAACGTGCCTCCGAAGAACCGCTTTGCCAAGGGTGTGACCCCGCCGCTGTCGCGGGTGGCCGAAACGGCGCAGATCTTCTCTCATTGTTGTACACATGGCACGCATAAGGCCCATGCCGCTCGCGGGGGCCGGGGAGATAGCCTTGCTCCCGTGACCAGCGCGATATCCACCGGAGAGTCCGCCGTCGGGCGAGCCTCCGCTCAGCGCCCTCCGCGTGACAGCGTGCGGGGCGCCGCTGGTCGTATCTCCCGGCACCGCGGCGGACCCGAGCGGAGACCCCGCGTCCCGACGCCGTGCCTTCACCACCCCAACGTCACGCAACGGCGCGCGACAGGAGCCAGAGGACATGCAGACCAAGCTGGATGAAGCAAAAGCCGAGCGGCTGGCAGAGGCCGCGCGGATGGCTGACCATAGCCCGGCCGGGGGACATCACCCGGTACGAGGGCTTGAGCACGACGCCCTTGGTGCGTATCTCCAGCGGTACTACCTGCACACGGCGCCGGAGGACCTGGCCGACCGCGATCCGGTCGACATTCTCGGGGCCGCTCTCGCCCACTACCGACTCGCGCAGGACAGGCCGCAGGGTACGGCGAACGTCCGGGTGTACTCCCCCTCGATCGACGAGAACGGCTGGTCGAACACCCACACCGTCGTCGAGGTCGTCACGGACGACATGCCGTTCCTGGTCGATTCGGTGACCAACGAGCTGACCCGGCAGGGCCGCGGCATCCACGCGGTGATCCACCCGCAGATGGTGGTGCGCAGGGACCTGACGGGGAAGCTGCTGGAGGTGCTCGCCGCCGGGCGGGACGACCCCGCGACGCAGGCGGGGACGTCGAACGGGCGTGAGGAGCTGCCGCACGACGCGCTCGTCGAGTCCTGGATTCACGTCGAGATCGACCGCGAGACCGACCGCGACGACCTCAAGCAGATCAATACCGATCTTCTGCGGACACTCTCGGACGTACGGGAGGCCGTCGAGGACTGGCAGAAGATGAAGGGCGCGGCGCTCCGCATCGCCGACGACCTGGCGGACGAGCCCACCGACGATCTGCCGGAGCAGGAGATCGAGGAGGCCCGCGAGCTGCTGCGCTGGCTGTCCGACGACCACTTCACCTTCCTCGGATACCGCGAGTACGAGCTGGGCGCCGGGGAAGAGCCGCAGGGCGGCAAGGCCGGCGGCGGCACCGGAGCGAAGAGCGGCGAGGCCACCAAGGGCGGCAAGAGCGCCAAGGCATCCGGTGGGAAGGCGGGCACCGACGGCAAGGAGGGCGAGGAGCTGAGCCTCACCCCCGTGCCGGGCACGGGCCTGGGCATCCTGCGCTCCGACCCGCACCACAGCTCCGTGGACGGGCATCCGGTCTCCCCCTCGTTCAACCGCCTCCCGGCGGACGCGCGGGCCAAGGCGCGCGAGCACCGGCTGCTGGTGCTCACGAAGGCGAACAGCCGCGCGACGGTGCACCGTTCCTCGTACCTCGACTACGTGGGCGTCAAGAAGTTCGACACCGAGGGCAACGTCATCGGGGAGCGGCGCTTCCTGGGGCTGTTCTCCTCCGCCGCCTACACCGAGTCGGTGCGCCGCGTCCCCGTCATCCGGCGCAAGGTCGCCGAGGTGCTGGAGGGCGCGGGCTTCACGCCGGACAGCCACGCGGGCCGTGACCTGCTCCAGATCCTGGAGACCTACCCGCGCGACGAGCTGTTCCAGACCTCGGCCGACGAGCTGCGCGACATCGTCACCTCCGTCCTCTACCTCCAAGAGCGCCGCAAGCTGCGCCTCTACCTGCGCAAGGACGAGTACGGGCGCTACTACTCCGCGCTGGTCTACCTCCCGCGCGACCGCTACACCACCGGGGTCAGGCTGCGGCTGACGGACATCCTCACCGAGGAACTCAACGGCACAAGCGTCGACTTCACCGCCTGGAACACCGAATCGGTCCTCTCCCGGCTCCACTTCGTCATCCGGGTGCGGCCCGGCGCCGAGCTGGCGGAGCTGACCGACAGCGAGACCGACCGCATCGAGGCGCGGCTGGCGGAGGCGGCGCGCTCCTGGGCCGACGGCTTCAACGAGGCCCTGGTCGCCGAGTGCGGCGAGGAGCGCGCGGCCGAGCTGGCGCAGAAGTTCGCCCACGCCTTCCCCGAGGGCTACAAGGCGGACTTCTCGCCGCGCGCCGCCGTCGCCGACCTCCAGCACATCGAGCAGCTGGCGCGCGGCGGCGACGAGAGCGACTTCTCGCTGAGCCTGTACGAGCCGGTGGGGGCCGCGCGGGGCGAGCGGCGGCTCAAGATCTACCGCACGGGCCGCCCCGTCTCCCTCTCGGCGGTGCTGCCGGGCATCCAGGCCATGGGCGTGGAGGTCGTGGACGAACGGCCGTACGAGCTGCGCTGCGCCGACCGGTCGCACGCGTGGATCTACGACTTCGGGCTGCGGATGCCCGAGGGCAAGCAGGGCCCCGAGGAGGAGACCCGCGAGCGCTTCCAGGAGGCCTTCTCCGCGGTCTGGATGGGCCGTGCCGAGAACGACGGGCTGAACTCGCTCGTGCTGTCCGCTGGGCTGACCTGGCGACAGGCGATGGTGCTGCGCGCCTACGCGAAGTACCTGCGGCAGGCCGGCGCCACCTTCAGCCAGTCCTACATCGAGGACACCCTGCGCGGGAACGTGCACACCACGCGGCTGCTGGTCAATCTGTTCGAGGCCCGGCTGGACCCGGCGCGCAGGCGCGCGGGGCACGAGCTGACGGACGGCATCCTGGAGGAACTGAACGGCGCGCTGGACCAGGTCGCCAGCCTGGACGAGGACCGCATCCTGCGCTCCTTCCTCACGGTCATCAAGGCCACCTTGCGCACCAATTACTTCCAGTCGGCGAGCGACGGCCAGCCGCACACCTACGTGTCCATGAAGCTGGACCCGCAGGCCATCCCGGACCTGCCGGCCCCCCGCCCGCAGTACGAGGTGTGGGTCTACTCGCCCCGCGTCGAGGGCGTGCACCTGCGCTTCGGGAAGGTCGCGCGCGGTGGTCTGCGCTGGTCGGACCGGCGCGAGGACTTCCGTACGGAGATCCTGGGCCTGGTCAAGGCGCAGGAGGTCAAGAACACCGTCATCGTGCCGGTGGGCGCCAAGGGCGGCTTCGTCGGCAAGCAGCTGCCCGACCCGGCCATCGACCGCGACGCCTGGCAGGCCGAGGGCATCGCCTGCTACAAGACGTTCATCTCCGGCCTGCTCGACATCACCGACAACCTGGTCGGCGGCGAGGTCGTGCATCCGGAGAACGTGGTGCGGCACGACGGCGACGACACCTACCTGGTGGTGGCCGCCGACAAGGGCACTGCCACCTTCTCCGACATCGCCAACGAGGTGGCCGAGTCCTACGGCTTCTGGCTCGGTGACGCCTTCGCCTCCGGCGGCTCGGCGGGCTACGACCACAAGGGCATGGGCATCACCGCCAAGGGCGCCTGGGAGTCCGTCAAGCGGCACTTCCGGGAGCTGGGCCACGACACCCAGAGCCAGGACTTCACGGTCGTCGGCGTCGGCGACATGTCCGGCGACGTGTTCGGCAACGGCATGCTGCTCTCGGAGCACATCCAGCTCGTCGCGGCCTTCGACCACCGGCACATCTTCCTCGACCCGAACCCGGACGCCGCCACCTCCTACGCCGAGCGGCGCAGGATGTTCGAGCTGCCCCGCTCCTCGTGGGCGGACTACAACACCGAGCTGATCTCGGCGGGTGGGGGCATCCACCCGCGCGGCGCGAAGTCCGTGCCGATCACCGCGCAGGTGCGGGCCGCGCTCGGCATCGAGTCCGGCGTCAGCAAGATGACCCCGGCGGAGCTGATGCGCGCCATCCTGAGCGCGCCCGTCGACCTGCTGTGGAACGGCGGCATCGGCACCTACGTCAAGGCGTCGGCCGAGTCGAACGCCGACGCGGGCGACAAGGCCAACGACGCCATCCGGGTGGACGGCCAGGACCTGCGGGTCAAGGTCGTCGGCGAGGGCGGCAACCTCGGCTGCACCCAGCTCGGGAGGATCGAGTTCGCCCGTGACGGCGGCCGGATCAACACCGACGCGATCGACAACAGCGCCGGGGTGGACACCTCCGACCACGAGGTGAACATCAAGATCCTTCTGAACGCGGTCGTCGCCGAGGGCGACATGACCGTCAAGCAGCGCAACTCCCTGCTGGCGGAGATGACCGACGAGGTCGGCGAGCTGGTGCTGCGCAACAACTACGCGCAGAACGCGGCCCTGGCCAACTCCATGGCCCAGGCCCCCAGCCTGCTGCTGGCCAACCAGCGGCAGATGCGCCGGCTGTCCAAGGAGGGCAAGCTCGACCGGAGCCTGGAGTTCCTGCCCAGCGACCGGCAGATCCGCGAGCGCCTCTCGGCCGGGCAGGGGCTGTCCCAGCCCGAGCTGGCCGTGATGCTCGCCTACACCAAGATCACGGTCACCGACGAGCTGATCGGGACACCGCTGCCGGATGACGGCTATCTCCAGCGGCTGGCCTACGCCTACTTCCCCAAGGCGCTGCGCGAGCGCTTCAGCCAGCAGATCGACTCGCACGCGCTGCGGCGGGAGATCGTGACGACCGTGCTGGTCAACGACACGGTGAACACCGCCGGCTCGACTTTCGTGCACCGGATGAAGGAAGAATCCGGCGCCTCGACCGAGGAGATCGTGCGCGCCCACACGGCGGCCCGCGCCATCTTCCGGCTGGGCGACATCTGGGACGAGGCCGAGGCGC
Source organism: Streptomyces sp. NBC_01775 (assembly GCF_035917675.1). Lineage (NCBI taxonomy): Bacteria > Bacillati > Actinomycetota > Actinomycetes > Kitasatosporales > Streptomycetaceae > Streptomyces > Streptomyces sp. NBC_01775. The sequence continues at coordinate 5,750,813 of NZ_CP109104.1, forward strand.
TCGACAACAAGGTCGACGCCGACGTTCTCACCGGCATCCGGCTGCGCTCGCGGCAGCTCGTCGAGCGCGGCACCCGCTGGCTGCTCAACAACCGCCCGCAGCCGCTGTTGCTGGCCGACACGATCGAGCTGTTCGCCGAGCGGGTGGAGACGGTCTGGGCCGAGCTGCCCAAGCTGCTCAAGGGCGACGACCTCAAGTGGCACCAGAAGGTCTACGACCAGCTCGCGGGCGCCGGGGTGCCCTCGGACCTCGCGCTGCGCCTGGCCGGTTCCTCGGCGGCGTTCTCGGCGCTGGACGTGGTGGCCGTCGCGGGGCGCACCGGCAAGGACCTGATGGCGGTCGCCGAGGTCTACTTCGACCTGGCCGACCGGCTCGGCATCACCCAGCTCCAGGGGCGCGTCAGCGAGCTGCCGCGCGCCGACCGCTGGCAGTCCATGGCCCGCTCCTCCATCCGTGAGGACCTCTACGCCGCGCACCAGCTGTTGACGGCGGACGTCCTCGCGTCCGTGAACGGCGCCTCCTCGGCCGAACAGCGGTACGAGGCGTGGGAGGAGAAGAACCGCGCGATCCTCGTGCGGGCCCGGGCGACGCTGGATGAGATCCAGGCCTCGGAGACCTTCGACCTGGCCAACTTGTCGGTGGCCATGAGGACGATGAGGACGCTGCTGCGCAGCAACCGCTGACCATCCGGTCCGGTGGCGGCCACGCCACCGGATGAAGACACGGACAGCCGCCGGCCGTCGTGGAGGAGAGCGCGCTCTTCGCCACGGCGGCCGGCGCGCGTTCGGCTCCTCGATCGCCGCGTGCGTGTGGAGGCGCGCGCGTTTGGGGGTGTGCAGCGCGACGGGCCCACGGGGGCGCGCTTACGGTGAAGTGTGGGTGCGGTGGTGAAGAGCGCGGACGAGGGCCGGTCCGGCGCGCGGTCGGCGCGCAGGACCGCCGAGTCCTGCGCTGCGCTGGCCCTGCTGGCTGCCGGATACGTGCTCCAGGTTCTCGGCGCTCTGGGAAAGAGCGCGTCCCTCGTCATCGCCGGCGCGGTCTTGGGGGTCCTGGCCGACATCCTGGTACTGCGCCGCGAGCGGGCCCTGGCGCGGCGGCTGGCGCGGGCCCAGTGCACGGCCGCCGTGCGGCAGATGGTGCGGGACGCGCTGCTGCTGGGCGGCCTGGCCGGGCTGGATGTCCTGCGCCCAGGAGGTCGGGGCGGCCTGCTGCTGCCGGCTGTGCTGGCCTGCTGGGTGCTGCACTTCCTGTGCCAGGCCGTGGCGGGCGCGGTGCGCACCAGGCGGCGGCTGCCCGTCGTCACCCGCAACATCGACGCGTCCGGCCTGCGCCCGAGCGCGGGCCCGCCCGGGCTGTTCGTACGCCGGGGGCCGCTGCGGCTCGCCGTCGTCGGAGTGCTGGTGACCGCGGCGATGGCCGTGTCCGCCGGGACGGGGGAGCCGCTGTGGGCCGAGAGCGTAGCGGTCTGCTGCGGGGCCGTGCTGCTGGCCGGGACGGCGTATCTGGCCACCTGGCTGCTCCCGGGCAAGCGGGTGGCGAGCGAGGAGGAGGCGCTGGCCTGGCTGGAGGGCTGGCTGGCCGGATACCGCCCGACGGTGGGCCTGTACTTCTCCGGCGGCAACGCCTCCGCCTACCAGGCGAACATGTGGCTGACCACGCTCTCCGAGCTGGACGGCCGGCCGCTGATCGTGCTGCGTGAGCGGTTCATGGTGCAGAAGATCGAGGCCACCGACGTGCCGATCCTGTGCGTGCCCAAGGTCGCCCATCTGATGCGGCTGGAGCACTCCACGCTCAAGGTGCTGCTCCATCCGGCGAACTCGGGAAAGACCTCTCAGGTTCTGCGTATCCCCACTCTCAAACATGCCTTCATCAACCACGGCGAGAGCGACAAGCTCTCCTCCTGCAACCCCTACGCCAAGGCGTACGACCAGGTGTGGGTCGCGGGCGAGGCGGCCCGCGAGCGGTACGCGCAGGCCGACATCGGAGTGGAGGACAAGGACGTGGTCGAGGTCGGCCGCCCCCAGCTGGCCCCCATCGAGCCCGCCCCGGCGCGCGAAGGGGCGTACCGGCGCGCGTATCTGACGGTGCTGTACGCGCCCACCTGGGAGGGCTGGACCGACGACCCCGGCAACACCTCCGTGCTGCTCGCGGGCGAGGCGATCGTCTCGGCGCTGCTGGCCGACCCCGGCGTGCGGCTGCTCTACAAGCCGCACCCGATGACCGGCTCGGTCGACCCCCGCGCGGGCGCCGCCGACCGTCGCATCCGCGCCCTGATCGCGCACGCGGATGCCGAGCGGGCACGGGAACACGCGCGCGAACCCCACGGCGGCCGGGCAGGGCGCGAGGCCGTCGCCGCACTGGATGAGGCGACCCGGCGGCTGGACGAGCTGACCCGCTCCGCCTTCCGTCCGGATGCCGACGAGGTGGAACGGATGCTGCGTCAGCCCGCTCCGGAACCCGGCCGCGCCCTGGCGGTCGCCGAGGCGACGCGGGCGTGGGAGGCGGCCTTCTGGGCGTCGCTCCCCGCCTGGGAGCACCAGGTCGTCACGGGAGGGCGCCCGACGATCTTCAGCTGCTTCAACGAGGCGGACCTGCTCGTCTCCGACGTGTCCTCCGTCGTCTCGGACTACCTCAGCAGCGAGAAGCCCTACGCCGTCGTCAACACCGGCGGCCTGGACGAGGAGGGCTTCCGCACCGCCAACCCGACCGTCCGCGCCGCCACGATCCTGGGACCGGACGGCGCGGGCGTCCCCGAACTGCTGGCGGCCGTGCGGCTCCCGGAGGAGGACCGGCTGGCCCCGGCCCGCGCCGCGCTGAAGGTACGGCTGCTCGGCCCGGCCGAGCCCCCCTCACTCGTGCGCTTCAACCGCGCGGTGCACGCCCTCGCCGCCGAGGCCGAGGCCCGCGAGGAGCGGGCGCAGCGGGTGGCGGAGCGGGCCGCCGAGCTGCGCCCGGTGGACGCGGACGCCGAGGTCGAGACGGAGCGTGAGCTGACCCGCTCTCAGGCGCTGGTCGAGGAGCTGGGCGACTCCGAAGGGTTCTGAGCCCCGGCGGCGTCGGCCTGCCGCTCCCCGGCGGTGCCTTCGTGCGCGGTGGCGGGCTCCTGGCGGACGGGCCGGAGGATGAGGACGAGGTTGTTGTTCAGCGAGAAGTACAGCTGCACGGCCAGGTCGCTGCCGCCCAGCCGGGCGCGCGGGGAGATGTCGGTCTGCTTGCGGTCCGCCAGGTCGCCGAGCAGCCGCCCGAGCCGTACCGGCGCGCGGCCCTCGGCCGGGCGCAGCCACAGGTCCCACACGTCCTCGGCGGCGCCGTCGGCGAAGGCGGCGGGCAGCTCGTAGGGCAGTTCGACGGTGACCGTGTGCGGGCCGTCCGGCTCCTGCTCGCTGCCGCCGTCGGTGCCGGGGGTGGTGCTGGTGTTCGTGCGCGTGCTTGTGCCAGGGCTGGTGTGGGTGCGGCGTGTTGCGGGGCCGTCGGCTCCGGGGCCGCCCAGCAGGCCGTTGTCCGCGTTCAGTTCGCCGGGGAGGCCGTTGTCCGGGCCGAGCCTGGCCGGAAACTCGAAGGCGTGGTCCGGATTCCGGCGCGGAACGGCCACCAGGACAGGGCCGGCGCCCTCCTGGCCCTCGCCGGCCGGACCGTGTGCCGCCTCGCCGTAGAGCCTCGCCCGGAGGGTGAAGCCCTCGGGATCCAGCGCGATCGAGGTGACCTCCGCGTGCCCGGCGCGATGCCAGGCGCGTACGGCGAGATATCCGTCGCCCGTGGTGTACGGGATCCACGGGGCGAACGCCCCGTCCTGGTCCAGCGGCGGGGGCAGCGTCAGCAGCCGCGCGGTCTCGACCATGGCGGCCTGGACCCGCTTGCGCTTGCCGTCCGAGCCGCGCTCCACATACGCGTCCCAGCGTGCCTCGGACAACTTCTCGGCGGCGCGCGAGACGCGGACCCCGACCCAGCCGTCGGCGTCGGCGTGGACGCGCGCGGGCAGCGGCATGCGCAGCGGCTCCTCCGCGTCCCGCCGTCGGGGACGCAGCACGAAGGCCGCCGGTCCCGAGGGGAGCTTGTCGGCGCGCAGCCGCACCAGCAGCGAGCCGTCCCGCTCGACCCGCACCCGCGCCACCGGACGCCGGAGGCGCTTGGGGGTCCCCTGCTTCGGCTTGCGGACTCTGCGCAACAGGGGACGCAGAACCCGGGCGAGGAGACGGCGCGGGGTGAGCGGGCGCCGGGACCCGGCCGAAGGCGCGGTGCGACGAGCGGCCCGGGCCGCGGGCTCGGACGGAGCGCCGGCATCCGGTGCGGCCTTGCCCGTGGGTTCCGTGTTTCCCGCGCTGTTCGCGCTGCCAGTGCTGCCCGCGTTGCCCGTACCGCTCGGGTCCGATCTGCCTTCGCCCTCGGACGTCGCGTCCGGGCTGGGCGTGCCCGGGCTGAGCGTGCCCGCGATGTCGGACTCGCTCAGGTTGCCGACGGCCGCGTGGGCACCCCGGCGCTTCGTCAGGAGCTGTTCGATGAGGCGTTCGTACTCGCCGGCGATGCGCTGCGGCGCGTAGCGGGCCGCCTTCTGGAGCGCGGCCCGGCTCATCCGGGCGCGCAGGTCCGGGTCTTCGATGAGCTGGAGGAGCGCGTCGGCGTAGGCGCGCACCGTGAGATCCTCGCTCTCGCCCAGGGGGGAGAGCAGGCCGTCCTTGCCGTTGGCGATGATCTCGCCCGGCCCGTAGCGGCAGTCGGTGCTGACGACCGGGACGCCGCAGTGCATCGCCTCCACCAGCGTCATGCCGAAGGATTCCGCGTCGGAGGAGACCGCGGCGATCGAGCCCTTGGCCCACTCGGTCTCGATGGGGGAGTGGGCGCCCATCAAGAAGGCACGGTCGTAGAGGCCGAGTTCGTTGATGAGGCCGCGGAGGGGGGCGTGCTGCTTGCCCCGGCCGTACAGGCGCAGCGACCAGTCCGGATGCTTCTGCGAAACGAGGGCGAAGGCGCCCAGCAGCCGGTCGTAGCGCTTGACCTTGATGAGGCGGCCGGCGGCGACGATCAGCTTGGCCTGTCCGTCGGAGGGCTCCACACCGGTGGCCGGCACGGCGTTGGGGATGCAGACGATCTGCGCGGGGGTGCCGGGGAGGGCGCCCCGGTAGTCGGCGGCGTCCGCGTAGGAGACGGTGACGAACGCGTCCAGTTGTGCGATCGACGCGTCCTGGTGGGTGCGGATGTGGTCGCTGTGCATCGCGTGCGTCAGGTGTTCCTGGCCGATGCGCAGGTAGCGGTCGGTGCCGTATCCGGCGAGATAGTCGTTGATCTTCGGCCGGGTGCCGATCACGACGTCCGCTTCCAGGTCCGCGAGCAGCTCTTCGAGACGGACGTCGCCGAGGCGGGTGGAGATGCCGCGCTCGAAGTGGTCGTGGCCCTCGACGAAGCGTTCGCTGGGCTGACGGTAGAGCGGGTGGTCCCCGTCGTAGGCGTCCGAGGAGCGGCGCAGGTCGATCAGGGAGGTCTGGGTGACCCGGGGGTCGAACGTGAGCGCGGGCTCATCGCGTGTCCTGCGCAGGCTGACGACCTCGACCTGATGCCGCTCGGCCAGCGCCCCGGAGAGGTTCACCGTCGACCTGATCGTCCCGCCGATTCCATAGGCGTTGTCCAGCAGGAACACGATCTTCATCCTGGGCTCCGCTTTCTGTTGCGTGCGGTGGTGCGGGTGTGAGGGCGCGTACCGAAGGTGACGCGGGGGGTCTCCGGTGCACGCGTGGAGCTGTCTGGGCGACAGTTAGCCCGTGTTGCGCCATTATTCCCTTCAATCATTAGAGGCGCGATATGCAGGATTTGAGTGCTAGTGAGCTCTTAACACTCCTCTGTCCCTCATTCGGCCCTGAAGCGGCATGCCGCGGCGGGGAGTCACAAAACCGCGCTTACTGTCTGATCAATGGCCCCCGAGATCATCGACCCGGACGGGCCGGGCGGCGCCGACGGCCGCCCGGCCGCTTCAGCCCTGCCCGGCGAGGCGCCGGGCCTGTCCGACGAAGCGGCTTCGTCCCGTGAAGCGCCGGTTCTCTCCGACGAGTTGCCGGCCCTGTGCGATGGGGCGGCCCTGTCCCGCGAGGTGGCTCGGTCCGGCGAGGCGGTTCCGTCCGGCGAGGCGGCCAAGGCCGGGGAATCCGGCACGGTGGAAGTGGGCGCCCCGGCTCCGGAACGGGATGCCTTTCTCGACAATGCGAAATTCCTGCTCATCGTTTTGGTGGTCGTCGGACACACCTGGCCGATGGGGCTGATCGAGGGGTCCCGCAGCGTCAAGACCGCCTACTTGTGGATCACGGTCTTCCACATGCCGGCCTTCGTGCTGCTCAGTGGCTATTTCTCCCGGAGCTTCACCGGCCGCCCCGCGCAGCTGCGCAGGCTGGTGGCGGGGGTTCTGGTGCCTTACCTGATCTTCGAGGTCCTGTACGCCGGGCTGGAGTCCGTCGTCTGGGACAAGCCGTTCCGGCTCACGCCGACCGAGCCGACGTTCCTGTGCTGGTTCCTGGCGGCGCTGTTCGTATGGCGGCTGACGGTGCCCCTGTGGCGGGTGGTGCCGTGGGCGGTGCCCGTCACGGTGCTGGTCTCGCTCGCCGCCGGCACCACCACCATGGGCTACGACCTGGCGCTGCCGAGGGTGCTGATGTTCCTGCCGTGGTTCGTGCTGGGCCTGCGGCTGCGGCCCGTGCACCTCACCCGGCTGCGCGACAGCGTCTGGGCCCGGCGGTGCGCGCCGCTGGTGCTGGGCGCGGGCGTGGCCGCGGCGTACGCGCTGGCGCCCGGCACGGATGTGCACTGGCTGTGGATGAGCTACGGCCAGGACGCGCTGGGGGTCGGTCTTGTGCCGTATCTGCTGGTCAGGGTGGCGCTGTTCGCGGCCACCGGACTGATGACGGCCGCCTTCCTCGCGCTGGTGCCGCGCCGTACGTCGTGGCTGACCGCGCTGGGGGCCGTGACGCTGTACCCGTATCTGCTGCACGGACTGCTGATGATGGCGGCCCACGCCTACAGCTGGGACGCGCCGCTGCGTCCGCTGGGACCCTCCGGGGCCGCCCTGCTGACCGCGTGCGGGGCCGCCACCGCCGTGCTGCTGTCGACCGCGCCCGTACGACGGCTCGCGCGGCCCCTGATCGAGCCGCGTGTGCCCGGCCTGAACCGGCCACGGCACGGGCGGCGCTCGCCCGGAACGAGTGAGCCAAGGACGGCGTGATGGCCTGGGAATCTTTCACCGACATCCGCGCGGCACGTGGCACCGCCGCCGCCGCGCTCTCCGACGTGTACCCCGCCCGCCCCTTCCCCTCGCCTGCCGAGGGCGGAGGGCCGCCGGGGCCGCCGCCACCGGGACCGGCGCTGCCCGCGCCCACACCCGGCGCGACGGGTACGAGCGGCCACCCCACGGGCTCGCGCGGCCGTCCCACAGGCACGAGGGACCGCGCGGCGGGCACCGACGGCCCCTCCGCCCCGGCGGAGGTGGTGCGCGAGGCCGCGCGCGTCCCCGGCCCGGACAGCAGGGCGGACCGTACCCGGGGGCGCGCGCCCAACGGTGCCTTGGTGGCGAGCAGCGTGAACGGGCGCGACCCGTTCCTGGACAACGCCAAGTTCCTGCTGGTCGTCCTGGTGGTGCTCGGGCACAACTGGAGTCCGGTCGCCGACGGCATGCGCGAGGTGAAGGCCGCCTGGCTGCTGGTGTACGCCTTCCACGTGCCCGCGCTCGTGCTGCTGTGCGGCTACTTCTCGCGCGGCTTCACCGGCCGCCCCGAGCAGATCCGCAGGCTGCTGGTGCGGTTGCTGGTGCCCTACCTGCTCTTCGAGACGGCCTACAGCGGCGTCTACACGCTGTGCTGGAACCGGCCGTTCATCGTCACGCCCACTGAACCGAGCTACCTGTGCTGGTTCCTCGTCGCCCTGTTCGTGTGGCGGCTGACCGCTCTGCTGTGGCGCGCGGTGCGCTGGCCCGTCGCGTTCGCGGCGCTGGTGTCGGTGCTGGCCGGTTTCACCGAGCTGGGGCCCGAGCTGGCCCTGCCGCAGACGCTGATGTACCTGCCGTGGTTCGTGCTCGGGCTGCGGCTGCGGCCGGAGCACCTGCGTCCGCTGCGCAACCCGGCGGCCCGCCGGTGGGCGCTGCCGGTGATGGTGGCGGGAGCGGCGGGGGCCTGGTGGGCGGCGCCCCGGGTGGGCCGCGGCTGGCTGCTGATGGAGCTCAGCTACGAGCGGCTGGGCGTGCCGGTGCTCCAGTACGTCGGGGTGCGGGTGGCGCTGTTCGGGATCGGCGCTGTCCTGGTGGCGGCCTTCCTGGCGCTGGCGCCCTCGCGCCGCACCGGGTTCACGGCGCTGGGGGCGTGCTCGCTCTACCCGTTCCTGCTGCACGGGCTGGTCATCAAGGCCGTCGAGGGATTCGGGTGGTACCAGGCGGTGGTCGCCGGAGGGCTGCTCGCGGTGGCCGGGACCACGGTCGTGGCGGGTCTCCTCGCCGCCTTGCTGAGCGCGCCGCAGCTGCGGCGCGTCCTGCGGCCCCTTACCGAGCCGCCCTTCCCGGGCTGGCTGTGTCCGGGGCGGGGTGCCGAGGGCGGGTCGCTGACATGCACCGGAACGGCACGCTGAGGCGCCCCGGGGCCGGACCGCCGACCCGCTCCCGGCGTGGCCCGCCCACCCGGACCGGCGGGCCCGGTGACCAGCGGGTCACGGCCCGGTGACCGGCCCGGCGGGGCACGTAACGCCGGCTGAATGGCGAGTGGCCGGTGGGCGGCGGCGTGCGGAAGCTCTGCCGACCGCCCCCTCAGAGGCGTGCGCCGCCTCCCACCGGCCCCCTATACAGGGCCACAGGCCCCTCGCACGCCCCCGTCACCAGAGGAGACCCGCTCCCCATGACCACCGCAGCCACGTCCACCCCCAGCGCGGCGCAGCCCGGTCAGAACCTGCCCGAGCCGCCCCGCTCCTTCTACGACGTACCCGGATGGTTCTACCGCACCGACGTCATCCTCTTCGACTGGTTCCTGCGCAGGCAGCGGCAGCTGCGGCAGCGCGGCGACCTGCTGGAGATGGGCGCCTACATGGGCAAGAGCGCGGTGATGATGCGGGCTTATCTGGAGCATCCGGACGAGCGGTTCACCGTCTGTGACCTCTTCGACTCCGACGCACCGGATGAAGCCAACGGGCGCGAGATGCGGGGCTCCTACGCGACGCTCACCCGGCGCGCCTTCGAGGCGAACTTCCTGTCCTTCCACGACGAACTGCCCCGCATCGTGCAGGCCCCGACGACGGTCGTGCCGCAGGAGGTCGACGCGGACAGCTGTCGCTTCGTGCACGTCGACGCCTCACATCTGTACGAGCACGTGTACGGCGACATCCAGGCGGCGCGGCGGGTGCTGCGCCCCGACGGGCTCGTCGTCCTGGACGACTACCGCTCCGAGCACACCCCCGGGGTCGCCTGCGCGACCTGGCAGGCGGTGGTGGAGGGCGGGCTGCGGCCGGTGTGCGTCTCCGGGCACAAGTTCTACGGGACGTGGGGGGACGCCGAGCCCTGGCAGGACGCGCTGCACGAGGCGCTCACCGCGCGCGGCAAGTGCTGGTTGCAGTGGCAGGAGGTGGCGGGGCGGCGGCTGCTACTGGTGGGGGCGAAGAAGGCCGACGCGCCCGGTGTTCCGGTCTCGCGGCACGCACAGGGAGAGGGGGCGCGCACGGGGAGGGCTCCGCGCCGGCTGTCCCGGCGCGTGGCCGCCGATCTCCTGCCCCCTGTGCTGACCCGCGCTCTGCTCCGCGCCCGCGCGACCCGCACGGGACGCGCCCGCTGAGGACGAGCGCGTTCGCTGGAAAGAGTGCACCGGGACTTCGCTCAAGGTGCCGCTCGTCCGGATGCCCTCATTTTCCGGCGCCGCACACCGCGCGTTCGGCGTCCAGGGGGTCGGCGGGGATCCGCAGATGGGTGCGCTCCCAGGCGCCCGCCAGGTTGTCCAGGAAGCGGGCCGGGGTCAGCGGCGCCCGGGTGGAGGCCCGAAGTTCGGGCAGGGGGCCGCAGGTCAGGGCGTGGCGGGCGGCGGCCACCCGGCGGGGGTCGACACCGTAGGGGACGGGCGCCCCCGGCGCTGTCAGGTCGGCCAGGACCCACGCGCGGTCCAGCGGCTTCTCGTGGCCCGCCTTGCGGTCCTTCGTCGGCAGTGTGTGCGCGCCCAGCGGGTTGGCCAGGCCCAGGAGGTCGATGGCCCAGCCGTTGAGCGGCAGCACGGCCCCCGCGTTGCCCAGCCGTGCCTCGGCCCCGGCGAGCGGCGCTTCGACGTGCGGGGCCAGCGGGATGACCGGATACCCCGCGCCGCGCGGCAGCCGCAGCACCAGCCCGTGCAGCCGGGCGCGTGCGGTGCTGTGTACGACGTGGGTGAAGGGCCGGGGGTGCTCGGTGTGCGCGGCCTGCGTGACCGGATGCGGCTGTCCGAGGCCGTGGACGTAGACAGTGTGCGAGTCGTAGACGATCCGCTCGTCGGGGCTGTCCAGCGGTGGCCGCCACAGCGCGAGGCAGGCGGCGCCCCATACGCCGACGCTCACCGTGAGGACGGCGACGGCGCGGGTACAGGGCAGCAGCAAGACCGGGAGCAGCACCAGGAAGAGCGCGGGCAGCACCATCCGGCCGTGCATGAAGTCACCGCCGATCTTCACCACGAAGAACGCGGACAGCAGCCCCGCCAGCACCGGAGCCCCCCTCAAAACGGCGTCGGGCCCGCGCTCCCGGCCGGATGCCGGCGTCTCACGCCACAGGTCCGTGCGTTCCTTCAGGAGCATCCGGAGGACGCCCGCGCCCACGGCGAAGACGGCGAGCAGGGCGAGCGGCACCCACAGGCGGTACGGGCCCACGGTGTTGAGCAGGTAGTCCCAGCCGAACCGCCACTGCGTACCGGATGCTTCCTTGGCGAGGGCGGGAAGGGGGACGAGTACGCCGTAATAGCCCGCGCGGAAGATCTCGTACGCCACCGGCAGCCCGGCCGCCGCGCCGGCCCAGCGGAGCGTCATGCGCAGCGGGGGCCGCCACAACAGCAGCAGCGCCACCAGGAACACCCCGCTGACCAGGGCGAGATCGGGCCGTACGAGCGGCCCCAGGCCGAGCGCGAACGCCGTCCGGGTCAGCCCCCGGCCGTGCGGGTCCCACCCGTCCGGGCCCCGGCCGCGCGAGTCGGGTCCGGACTGCGCCTGCCCGGGGTGCGCCTGGCCGGAATGGGCCCGCCCGGGGAGGGACAGTCCGGGCAGGTCCCGGCCGGCGAGCGTCGAGTGGGACCGCGCCGTCTCCTGTCCGAGGCAGGCGCGGGCGCGCACGAGCAGCCACCAGCTGCCGCCCAGGTAGCCGAACGTCAGTCCGGTCTCCAGCCCCGAGGTCGCGTAGTCCCAGGTCGCGCACAGCGGCAGCAGCACCAGCACGCCCACGGGAAGCAGCGCTCCGGAGGGCCGGGCCACCCGGATCATCCGGCGCGTGCCGTCCAGGGCGAGTACGAAGCCCGCCACGGTCAGCAGCAGCCCCAGCACCACGGCCAGCCGCAGCGGGTCGTCCACGGCGGGGAGGGCGCTCCCGGCCGCGAGCAGCCACTGCCACAGCGTCCCGGTGGAGCTCTCGGCCCGCTCGCCCACGTTGTAGACGGGGCCGTTCCCGGCGAGGATCTGGCGGACCGCGCGGGTGTAGATGAGCGCGTCGTCGTTCGTCCAGCGATGTTGGTATCCGAGCACCAGGACGGTCGCGCCGCAGGCGGTGACGGCCAGCGCGTTCCAGCGCTGGGCCAGCGTGCCGGGCAGGCCGAAAGCCCGCGTTCCCCGAGCGGATTGGGGGACGGTGATCTCATCGGAACGGGACATGACGCCACCTTCGCCCGCTCCGGCCGGGCCCCTCGCCCACGGCACGCCGCCCGCGCCCGCCTCACCCGTGCGGCCCAGGCGCGCACCCGTGCGGCCCATGCGCGTACCCGGGCGGGCGCGCCGGGCGGGCCCGCGGCCGGAGGCGCGGTCATCCTCGGCCTCAGCACCGCCCCCAGTTGTTCGGCGAGGAGAGCCGGTCTTGAGTACAGAGAGCCGGTCTCCGGACAGAGAGCCGTTCTTCGGCACAGAGAGCGAGCCAGGCATGACCACCACCGACACCAGCTCGGAATCCGCCGCCTCCCGGCCCCGGCGCGACCAGCGCGCTCCGCGCACGATGCCCGGCGCGCAGGTGGCCGAGGACGCCGTCGTGGGCGACGGCACGACCGTGTGGGAGCTGGCACAGATCCGCGAGGGCGCGGTGCTCGGCGAGGACTGCGTCGTCGGCCGGGGCGCCTACGTTGGCCCCGGCGTGCGGATCGGGGCCCGCAGCAAGCTCCAGAACCACGCCCTGGTCTACGAGCCCGCCGAGCTGGGCGAGGGCGTCTTCGTCGGGCCCGCCGTCGTCCTCACCAACGACCGCACCCCGCGCTCCGTGGACACCGGCGGGGCGCTCAAGCGGGCGGGGGACTGGGAGGCGGTGGGGGTGACCGTCGCCGACGGTGCCTCGCTCGGTGCCCGTTCGGTGTGCGTGGCCCCCGTCCGGGTCGGGCGGTGGGCGATGGTGGCGGCCGGCGCGGTGGTCACCGCCGACGTGCCCGACTTCGCGCTGGTCGTGGGCGTGCCCGCGCGCCGGGTCGGCTGGGTGGGCCGGGCCGGGGCGCGGCTGCTCCCCGATCCGGGGATGCCCGGGCTGTGGGAGTGCCCGGAGACGGGCGAGCGCTACGAGGAGCGGGTGGCGAGCGACGGGTCCGCCGTGCTCACGCTCAGCGAGGCTGATCCCATGGCATAACGCTGTGTCTCCATGGCGGCCTCATCGTTCCCCCGTTCAGGCGCACGGGCGTGCGCTGAACGGGTGATTAGTAGGCCCGGTGTGCAACAACGCCCCCCGATGCGGGTCCACATAGGGCGAATCTGCCGGGGGTCTCCGGAGGGGCACACCGCCATGCAAGGGTCGCGAAAAGACATGATTCCGGCTGCCAAGCCAGTGATCGGTGACGAGGAGGTCGCCGCCGCCGTGCGCGTGCTGCGCGGCGGCCGTGTGGTGCAGGGGCCGGAGGTGGCGGCGTTCGAGGAGGAGTTCGGCGCGCTGGTCGAGGGCCGCGCGTGCGTCGCCGTCAACTCCGGCACCTCGGCGCTCCACCTGGCGCTGCTGGCGCTGGACATCGGGCCGGGTGACGAGGTGATCGTCCCCTCGTTCTCGTTCGCCGCGAGCGCCAACGCCGTACGGCTGGCCGGCGCCGAGCCCGTCTTCGCCGAGATCGACCCGGACACCTTCTGCCTCGATCCGGATGCCGTGGCAGAAGCGGTGGGGCCGCGCACCGCCGCGCTGATGCCCGTGCACCTGTACGGGCATCCGGCGCCGATGGGCAGACTCACCCAGCTCGCGCAGCGGCACGGGCTCGCCCTGGTCGAGGACGCCTGCCAGGCGCACGCGGCGGCGCTGCACGGGCGGCCCGTGGGCACGTTCGGCGACGCGGCCTGCTTCAGCTTCTACCCGACCAAGAACATGCACGCCCTGGAGGGCGGCATGGTCGTCGTACCGGATGAAGCACTGGGCCGCACCCTCCGGCTGCTGCGCAACCAGGGCATGGAGCAGCGCTACGAGAACGAGATCGTCGGCGCCAACATGCGGATGACCGACGTGTCCGCCGCCATCGGCCGCGTCCAGCTCGCGCGCCTGGAGGGCTGGACCGAACGGCGCCGCGCGAACGCCAAGGCCCTGGACGAGGGCCTCACCGGGCTGGCCGCACCAACCGTCGCCGACGGCGCCCGGCACGTCTACCACCAGTACACGGTGCGCGTCCCCGGCGGTGCCGAGGCGCGGGACGCGGTGCAGCGGGAGCTGGAGGCGGGCGGCGTGGGCTGCGCCGTCTACTATCCGACGCCCATTCACCGGCTGAAGCCCTACGCGCACCTGGGGGCCGATCTCCCGGTGACCGACGCGGCGGCGGCCGAGGTGCTCTCCTTGCCGGTGCACCCGCAGCTCACCGCCGACGACCTGGAACAGATCGTGGAGGCCGCCAACAGCGCGGCACGGAGCGTGGGGGTGGCCCGATGACGGCGACGACGACAGCGGCGCAGACCGGCACCGGAAAGGCGGCCAGGACGCTGCGCGCGGGACTGATCGGCCTGGGCGCCATGGGCCGCAACCACGCGCGGATCCTCTCCTCGCTCGACGGCGTCGAGCTGGTCGGCGCCGTCGACCCCGCCGGGGACCCGCACGGCAGCCTGCACGGCGCCCCGGTGCTGGCGGACGTGGCGGAGCTGCTGGAGCGCGGGGTCGACTACGCGGTGGTCGCCTGCCCCACGGCGATGCACGAACAAGTAGGCCTCCAGCTGGCGGAGGGCGGCGTGTGCGCCCTCATCGAGAAGCCGCTCGCCCACACGACCGAGGCGGCGCGGCGGCTCGTGGAGGCGTTCGAGGAGCGCGGCCTGGTCGCCGGAGTCGGCCACATCGAGCGCTTCAACCCCGCGCTCCAGCAGCTGCGGCAGCGGCTGGAGGCCGGGGAGCTGGGCGAGGTCTTCCAGGTCGTCACGCGCCGTCAGGGACCCTTCCCGCACCGGATCGCCGATGTCGGCGTGGTCAAGGACCTGGCCACCCACGACATCGACCTCACCAGCTGGATCACCGGGCAGGAGTACGCGTCCTTGTCGGCCCGCACGCTCTCCAAGAGCGGCCGGGACCACGAGGACATGGTCGCGGTGGTCGGCTCGCTGGCCGACGGCACCATGGTGAGCCACCTGGTGAACTGGCTCAGTCCGCTCAAGGAGCGGTTCGCCGCGGTCACGGGCGAGCGCGGCTGCTTCGTCGCCGACACGCTCACCGCCGACCTGACCTTCCACGCCAACGGCGCCGTGGCCACCGAGTGGGAGGCGCTGCGCGCCTTCCGGGGCGTCGCCGAGGGCGACACCGTGCGCTATGCCTTCCCCAAGAGGGAACCGCTGGTCGTCGAGCACGAACGGTTCCGGGACGCGGTCAGGGGCGAGAGCGGCGGGATCGTCACGGCCCGGGAGGGGCTGCGCACGGTCGAGGTCTCCGCCGCCGTGCTGGACTCCGCGCGCCGGATGACCGGAGTGCTGGGCACCACCACGCCCCTTGAGGTCGCCTCCGCCGTGATCACCTCGGGCTCGCCCCCGGCGCCGGAGGACCACGGGCTGGTCCCCCTCGCGGAGCCCACGGCATGACCGGGGCGGGGAGCGGGGCGGGAAGCGCGGCAGGGAAGGCGACCGAGCCCGGCGCCGGCACGAGTGCCGGGACCGAACAGCCGGAAACGGGGCCCGTACCGGGGCCGGGGCGGCTGCGTGCCGACCGGCCGCGGCTGGCCGTCATCGTGGGGAACTCCATCACCGGCGACTCCCGCGTCCAGAAGACCGCCGTCGCCGCGGCGCGGGCGGGCTGGGACGTGACGCTGGTGGGCCGCAGCCCCTCCAAGCGCCGCGAGCAGTCCGTGCTGGGCCCGGTCACCGTGCTCAAGGTGCCCGTCAACTCGCACATGCGCACGATCGCCGGTGCCGCGCGCCGCCGCCCGCGCCTGCGCAACCAGCTCACCCAGTGGGGCCTGCCGGACGAAGGCGCCTGGCTGCGCGTCCGCTCCTCGCACGCCGCGTGGGTGCGCGAGCACACGGCCCGCATCGGCTGGCTCGAACAGGCGGCGGACGACCCGCGTGCCGCGCTCGCCAAGAAGGCGCTCAAGAGCTGGGTTCGGCTGCGCCGGTACGCCCACAAGGGCCGCGGCAAGCTCTACCACTGGGAGCGCCGCCGCACCGAGGGCCCCATCGAGCCGCGCGCCGACTGGCGCGCCGACTGGCCCGAACTGGTCGACCTCGACCTGGCGTTCGGCCCCGTCATCGAGGAGATCGAGCCGGACGTCATCCACGCCAACGACGTCACCATGATCGCGGTGGGTGCGCGCAGCGCGGCCCGGCTGCGGGCCCGTGGCCGGCACACCTCCTGGCTCTACGACGCGCACGAGTACGTGCGCGGCATCGAGTGGCCCGACGCGGTGCGCCGCTCGGCCTTCCCCGGCGTGGAGGAGGCGTTCATCCGGCGGGCCGACGCGGTGGTCACCGTCTCGGGTGAACTCGCCGGCATCCTGCGCGAGGCCTACGCGCTGCCCGAGGAGCCGCTGGTCGTCGCCAACGCGCCCGTGCGCGAGGCCGTCAGCGCCTCGGCGGGCGAGCGGGCCTCCGTACGCGACGCGTGCGAACTCGGCCCCGATGTGCCGCTGCTGGTGTACGCCGGATGGATCGGGCCCGAGCGGGGCCTGGCCACCGCCGTGGAGGGCCTGGCCGAACTCCCGCACGCGCATCTGGCCCTGGTGGCGGGGCCCAAGCCGAACGCCACCCTCCAGGGGCTGCTCGCGCGGGCCGAGGAGCTGGGCGTGCGCGAGCGGGTGCATGTGGTGCCGTACGTGCCGCAGGAACAGGTGCCCGACTACCTTTCCTCGGCCGACCTCGGGCTGATCTGCTTCCGGCACGTGCCCAACTGCGAGATCTCCTTGCCCACCAAGGCAGCCGAGTACCTGCACGCGGGCCTGCCGATGATCACCAGCTCGGTGCGGACCCTGCGCAACTTCGTCGAGCGCACGGGCGTCGGCGAGGTGTTCGTCACCGAGGATCCGGAGTCCTTCGTCGCCGCCGTGCAGCGCGGGCTGGCCCGCCGCGGGGAGCTGGCCGCGCGGATCACCGAGCCGCTGCTGCGCGAGCTGTCCTGGGAGCAGCAGTCGGCCGGACTGCTCGGCCTCTACGAGCGGCTCGCGGGCCCCGGCACGGCGGCGCGGCTCGCCCCCAGCGAGGTGCCCTGGTCGGTGACCGAGCAGCCCGGCGTGGGCAAGCCCGGTCAGCCGCAGGCCGGCAGCGGGAACGGAACCGGAAACGGCCCGGCATCCGGTGCGCCGCAAGCGCTGCCCGGATGGCGCTCCCTGGAGGGCACACCCGTGCGCCTCGGCATGGGCTGCGCCAACTCCGCCGGACAGCTGGCGGGGTTCGCGCGGGCCCTGTGCGAGCGCCGCGAGGACCTGTCGGCCGAGGTCGTGATGCACACCCACGACCAGAGCGTCATCTATCCCGCCGACATCTACGCCGTCGGGGAGCGCACCGGCGACCTGGGCTTCCAGCTGGACCGGGCCCGGCGCGTCCTGGGCTCGTACACCCACTACCTCGCCGACTCCTTCACCCCCGCGCTCGGCCGACTCAACGGCGGCCACATCCAGGACGACCTGCCCTCCTTGCGCGCGGCCGGGATCAAGGTGGCGCTGCTGGCCCACGGCAGCGACGTACGCGACCCCGAGCGGCACATGAGCCGCTACGAGCACTCGCACTTCCACGCCGCCGACGAGGCCATCTTGTCGGCGCTCGCGAAGAAGAGCGCCCGCAACAGGCGCGTCGCCGCCAAGAGCGGGCTGCCCCAGTTCGTGACGACGCCGGACCTGCTGGACGACCTGCCGGGGGCGCGCTGGGCGCCGCTGGTGGTCGATGTCGAGGGCTGGGCCGGCGAGCGGCCGGCGATGGAGCGCAGGCGCCCCGTGGTGGTGCACGCGCCGTCCAAGCGCTGGACGAAGGGCACCGAACGGGTGGTGCCGGTGCTGGAGGAGCTGGAGCGCGCCGGCGCGATCGAGTTCCGGATGGCGACCGGGGTGCCCTGGGCGCGGGTGCGGGAACTGGTGCTGGAGGCCGACATCGTCATCGACCAGTTCGCCGTCGGCACCTACGGGACGTTCGCCTGCGAGGGCATGGCGGCGGGGCGGCCCGTCGTCGCCTTCCTGGACGAGCGGGTCCACCAGAACGTCGGCATCCGGCCCCCCGTCGTCAACGCCACACCCGGCACTTTGCATTCGGCGCTGGAATCCCTGCTGGACGACCGTGAATTCGCGATCCGTACCGCAAGGGAATCCGTTGAATATGTGCGCACCTATCACGACGGCACCTATACGGCGGGTGTGCTGGAAGGATTTCTGAGCTGAGCGACGGATTTATGAGCCTGAGCGGAGGTGTCGGCGGAGGCGTTCCTTCCGCTGCCCTGCCCCGCGTGCCAAGGTGATTTCTCCAGAATGAGTCAGTGGCGCGGACAGCGGGCCGCGCGGCGAGTCCAGGAGATTTCCCCATGGCGAATTCCGTCACCCGTCCGCGCCTGGCCGTCATCAGCTCAGGCGGAGTCAGCGGGGATTCCCGCGCGGAGAAGACCGCGGCAGCCGCGGCGCGCGCCGGATGGGACGTCACCCTCATCGGCCGCTCGGCCTCCACCCGGCGTGAGACCCACACCCGCGGCGGGGTCACCGTCATCAGGGTGCCGGTCGCCGCCGACATGCAGGAGCGCTCCTGGGCGCGCCGCACCCCGCGCGGACCGCGCGCCCGGCTCGCTCACTGGGGCCTGCCCGACGACCGCGCGCTGGCTCGCGCCCGCTCCGCACACGCCGCCTGGGTGCGCGAGCGCACCGCGCTGGTCGGCTGGCTCGGCGGATCCCCGGGCGACCCCGCCAACCCCGCGGCGCGGGTGCGGGCACAGGCGCTCAAAGGCTGGGTACGGCTGCGCAGACAGGCACACCAGGGCCGGGTGAGGCTCTACCGCATGGAGCGCGCACGCGGGGCGGCGGCGGTGCCCGGACCCGTCGGTGACTGGCGTGCGGACTGGCCCGCGCTGCTGGACTGGGACCTGGCGTTCGGCCCCGTCATCGAGGAGGTCGGGCCCGACGTCATCCACGCGGGAGGTGTCACCACCATCGCCGTGGGCGCGCGCAGCGCGGCCCGCCTGCGGGCCCGCGGCCTGCGGACCGCGTGGCTCTACGACGCGCACGAGCACGTGGCCGGGGTCCTGTGGCCGGACCGGGCGCGGGCCAGCGCCTGCCCGGCCGTGGAGGAGGAGTTCATCGGCAGGGCCGACGCGGTGACCGCCACCTCGGGCGGCCTGGCCCGCCTGCTGCAAGAGCGCTACGGGCTGTCCCGTACGCCCCTCACCGTCGGCGACGCGCCGGTGGCCCAGGCCGCGCGGGTCGCGCGCGCTGACCGGGACGGGCCCTCGGTGCGTGCGGTCTGCGGGCTGGAGCCCGAGGTTCCGCTGCTCGTGCACACCGGCAGGATCGCCCCCGACCGGGGCCTGACGACCGCGGTGGAGGCGCTCACCGAACTCCCCGGGACGCACCTGGCGCTGGTCTTCGACGGCGAACGCGGCCCGGACCTGCGGGCCGTGCTCGACAGCGCGGCGCGCGCCGGGGTGCGCGAGCGCGTGCATGTGCTGCCGTACGTGCCGCAGGCCCAGGTGCCCGGCTATCTCGCCTCAGCGGACCTGGGCCTGGTGTGCCGGCGCGCGACGCCGGACGGGGAGGTGGCGCTGCCCGCGAAGGTCGGCGAGTACCTGCATGCCGGACTGCCCGTGGTCACCACCGAAGTGCGGGCCGTACGGGCGCTCGTGCACCGGCACGGCGTCGGCACCGTCTGCCCCGCCGGGGACGCGCCGGCGCTGGCCGAGGCGGTCCGCGACGCACTGGAGCACCGGGGGGCGCTCGCACGGAACATCAGCGCCGCCCTCTTGGAAGAGCTGTCCTGGGAGCGGCAGTCGGCCGGGCTGCTGGAGCTGTACGCGACACTCGCCGGGCTGCCCACCGTGCCGGAGGACGGCAGTGGCCACGCGGCTCGGACCGGGGACGACCGCCCGGTCCTCACGCCCCGCGACCTGCCCTGGCCCGGCACCGGAAAGCGCGAGCGTCCCCGCAAGGCCGACCCGGAGGCCGGGATCTCGGTGCCCGACTGGCGGCCCGTCCCGCCCCAGGGCCAGCCGGGACAGCCGCGCGTACGGCTCGGCCTGGGCTGCGCCAACTACGCGGGCCAGCTGTCCGGGTTCGCCCGCGCCGTGTGCCGGGCCAGGTCCGACGTGGCGGCCGAGGTGACGATGCACACCACCGCCAGCCCGCTGACCGGATACCCGGCCAACGTCCGCATCCCCCGCGGCCAGCTGGGCGGGCGCGAGGTCAAGCTCGACCGCGTGAACAGGGTGCTCGGCGCCTATACGCACTACCTCGCGGACGCCTTCACCCCCGCGTTCGGATGGCTGAACGGACAGCACATCGAGGACGATCTGCCCGCGCTGCGCGGCGCCGGGATCGAGGTGGCGCTCCTGGCGCACGGCAGTGATGTGCGCGACCCCGAGCGCCACATGGAGCGCTACGCGCACTCCCTCTTCCACGCGGCGCCCGAGGACGTCCTGGCCGTACTGATCCGCAACAGCGCGCGCAACCGGAGGGTGGCGGCCGAGAGCGGACTGCCGCTGTTCGCGACCACGCCCGACCTGCTGGACGACCTGCCGGGCGCGAGCTGGGCCCCGCTGGTGGTCGACGTCGAGGGCTGGGCCTGCGAGCGGCCCGTGATGGAGCGCGAGCGGCCCGTCGTCGTGCACGCGCCCTCCAGGCGCTGGACCAAGGGCACCGAGCGGGTGATGCCGGTGCTGGAGGAGCTGGACCGCAGCGGCGCCATCGAATTC
The DNA here is from genome assembly GCF_035917675.1 of Streptomyces sp. NBC_01775. Taxonomy (NCBI): domain Bacteria; kingdom Bacillati; phylum Actinomycetota; class Actinomycetes; order Kitasatosporales; family Streptomycetaceae; genus Streptomyces; species Streptomyces sp. NBC_01775. The sequence goes on from NZ_CP109104.1 coordinate 5,771,265, forward strand.
CGGCTGGCGGAGGGGATGCCGTGGTCGGTGATGCGGAAGCTGGTCAAGGACGCGGACATCGTCGTCGACCAGTTCGCCATCGGGACCTATGGGACGTTCGCCTGCGAGGGCATGGCGGCGGGCAAACCGGTCGTGGCGTTCACGGACGAGCGCGTGCACAAGGCCGTCGGCGCCGTCCCGCCCATCGTCAACGCGACCCCGGACACGCTCCGTACGGCGCTGGAATCCCTGCTGGACGACCGCGCCCTGGCGGCCCGTACGGGGGAGGAGTCGGTGGCGTACGTACGGACCTATCACGACGGGCGCTACACGGCCGGCGTGCTCGACGGCTTCTTGAGCTGAGGCGGCTTCTTGAGTTGCGGCGGCTTCTTGAGTTGCGGCGGCTTCCTGAGCCGAGGCAGCTTCCTGGGCTGAGGCGGCTTCCCGCACCGACCGGGGCCCGCCTTCCGGGCCGCCTCGAATTCCCGTGGGCGGAAACACGGGCGCGAAACACGGGTGCGGTGGTGAAAAGGCGTGCTGGATTCCCTTGCACTGTCGCCCGGGTTCCGCATCACCTCAAAGGCTCAATGGGTGAATAAGTCTTCTCGGCAGTACGGGCTCCACAAGGCGCGGATAGGCTCTTTCAGGGGCGAGAGAAAGGGGTGGCCCGTGGAGTTCGACACCGACCCCGAGGCCTTCGAAGCCGATCCGCCGGATATGCCGTCCGGCGGAAAGCGAGGCCGCATTGTGATGCTCGTGTGCAACGGAGTGGTCGCCGACTCCCGGGTGCAGAAGACCGCGCGCTCGGCGGCCGAGGCCGGGTGGGAGGTGACCTTGCTGGGCATGGCGCCCAACGGGAGGTCCACCTCCTGGCGCATCGGAGGGGCCGAGGTCCGGCTGCTGGCGGTGCCCACGCCGCTCGCCCATCCGCCGCGCGAGTCCCGCCGCCCCCTGCTGACCAGGCCGCTGGCCTACAAGCCGGGCACGACGGCCGGATACCGGCTCCAGCGGGTCAAGGCGTGGCGCGACGAACTGCACACGCGCCGGGCCGCCCTCGTGGCCGCGGCAGCCCCCACCCCCACACCGTCCGCCCCGCACGCCGAGCCCGGCGCGGACAGCGAACCCGGCCCGCAGGCCGCGCCCGGCAGCCCTCCCGCCGGCGCCCCGGGCGGCACCCCGGGCGGCACCCCGGGGCGGGTCTACGGCACCGCCCGGCTGGCGCTCCCCCGTGCGGCGGCGCGGCTCGCGAACGGGTGGGTGCGCTTCCGCAAGCGGCAGCTCGACGAGGGCCTCAAGGCGCGCGGCTCCGGCACCCTGCTGGACCGGGCGGGGGTCGCGTTCTGGCAGCGCGCCATGGGTGACCGGGCCTGGCGCAGGCTGTGGCCGAGCCTCTACGACTTCGAGCTGGCCTACGGGCCGGTCGTGGACGAGCTGCGCCCCGACCTCATCCACGCCAACGACTTCCGGATGCTGGGCGTCGGGGCGCGCGCCAAGACCCGAGCGCTGGCCGCGGGCCGGCCCGTGAAGCTGGTGTGGGACGCGCACGAGTTCCTGCCCGGGGTGCGGCCCTGGCTGGATGACGCGCGCTGGCTGCCCGCGCACATCGCGCACGAGCGCGAGTACGCGCCCTGCGCCGACGCGGCCGTCACCGTCTCCGACACGCTGGCCACCCTCCTGCGCGACACCCACGGGCTGCCCCGCGATCCCACCGTCGTCCTCAACGCCCCCGACGCCCACAGCACCGGGCGCTTCTCGCCGGAGGAGGACGGGGAGGTCCCCAGCCTGCGCGAGCTGTGCGGCATCGGCCCCGGCACCCCCCTCGTCGTCTACAGCGGCGGCGCCGCACCCCAGCGGGGGCTGGCCACCATGGTCGAGGCGCTGCCCTCGCTGCCCGGCGTGCACACCGCGCTGGTCGTCAACCGGCCCGGGTCCTGGTACGTGCGGCAGCTGCGCGAGCGGGCCGCCGCGCTCGGCGCCGGGGACCGGCTGCACGTCCTGCCGTACGTGCCCTACCGGCAGGTCGTCCCCTTCCTGTCGGAGGCGGACGCCGGCGCGATCCCCATCCACCACTGGACCAACCACGAGATCGCCCTGATCACCAAGTTCTTCGAGTACGCGCACGCCCGGCTGCCGCTGGTGGTCAGCGACGTGCGCACCATGGCCGCCACCACCCGTGAGACCGGCCAGGGCGAGGTCTTCCGAGCGGAGGACACCGCCGACTACGTGCGCGCAATACAGGCCGTGCTCGCCGACCCCGGCCGCTACCGCGCGGCGTACGAGGCGCCGGGACTCCTGGAGCGCTGGACCTGGGAGACACAGGCCCGAAGGCTCGACGAGGTCTACAGCGGGCTGCTGCGCGCCGCACCCCAGCAGGAACCGGACCAACGGGATCACCCAGAAGGAGACGGGAATGCGGATCTGTGTGGTGGCGCTCGGGAAGATCGGGCTGCCGCTGGCCGTGCAGTTCGCGGCCAAGGGGCACCGGGTGACGGGAGCCGACGTGAACCCGCGCGTGGTCGCGAGCGTCAACGACGGGGTGACGCCCTTCCCGGGTGAGGCGGGCCTGGACGAGCGGCTTCGTGAGGCGGTCTCGGCCGGGCGGCTGTCCGCGACCACCGACACGACCGAGGCCGTCTCGCGCGCGGAGGCCGTGGTGCTGGTCGTCCCGCTGTTCGTGGACGAGCGCGGCGCCCCCGACTTCGGCTGGCTGGACGGCGCCACCCGTGCCGTCGCCGCCGGGATGCGCCCCGGCACCCTCGTCAGCTACGAGACGACCCTGCCCGTGGGCACCACCCGCGAGCGCTGGGCGCCCCTGCTGGAGGAGGGCTCGGGGCTGGCGGCCGAGCGGGACTTCTCCCTCGTCTTCAGCCCCGAACGGGTGCTGACCGGGCGGGTGTTCGCGGACCTGCGCCGCTACCCCAAGCTCGTCGGCGGCATCGGCCCGGCCTCCGCCAAGGACGGGGTGCGCTTCTATGAGTCGGTGCTCGACTTCGACGTGCGCGAGGACCTGCCGCGCCCCAACGGCGTGTGGGACCTGGGCTCGGCGGAGGCGGCCGAGCTGGCCAAGCTGGCGGAGACCACCTACCGCGACGTGAACATCGCGCTCGCCAACCAGTTCGCCCGCTTCGCCGACCGGGCCGGTGTCGACGTCGAGGCCGTCATCGACGCCTGCAACACCCAGCCCTACAGCCACATCCACCGCCCCGGCATCGCCGTCGGCGGGCACTGCATCCCCGTCTATCCGCGCATGTACCTGTGGAACGACCCCGAGGCGGCCGTCGTGCGCAGCGCGCGCGAGACCAACGAGGGCATGCCCGACCACGCCGTCGAACTCCTCGCGGACGCCTACGGCGACCTGATGGGCGCCGAGGTGCTGGTGCTGGGCGCCGCCTACCGGGGCGGGGTGAAGGAGACCGCGTTCTCCGGGGTCTTCCCCACGGTCGCCGCGCTGCGCGAGCGGGGCGCCCGGCCGTATGTGTCCGATCCGATGTACGAGCCGGGCGAGCTGGCCGACCTGGGGCTGACCCCGCACACGGACCAGCCGGTGACCGCCGCCGTCGTCCAGGCCGACCACGCCGCCTACCGGGAACTGGCCGCCGACCACCTGCCGCACGTCCGGGTCCTGGTGGACGGCCGCCGCGTCACCGACCCCGCGCTGTGGGCCGGGGTACGGCGCCTGGTGATCGGGAACGGAGCGCTGCGATGAGCGAGGTGCCCGACGTCAGCGTCGTCGTCGCCGTCTACAACACCATGCCCTACCTCACCAGCTGTCTGGCCTCGCTCGGCGCGCAGACCCTCGACGAGCGGCGGATGGAGGTCATCGTCGTCGACGACGGCTCCACCGACGGGGGAACCGCCGAGATCGAGCGGTTCGCGGCCCGTCACCCCGGGCTGGTGGTCACCGTGTGGCAGCCCAACTCCGGCGGCCCCGCGGCCCCCAGCAACCGGGGCCTGGAGCTGGCGAGGGGGCGCTACGTCTTCTTCCTCGGCGCCGATGACCACCTCGCGCCCGAGGCACTGGAGCGCATGGTCATCACGGCCGACCGCTGCCGCTCCGACGTGCTGCTGTGCAAGATGGCCGCCGTGGGCGAGCGCACGGTGCCCACCGGCGTGTTCGCCCGCAGCTCGCCCGCCATCCGGCTGGTGGGCGACGGGCTGCCCTGGGCGCTGTCCAACACCAAGCTGTTCCGCCGCTCCCTGATCGAACGGCACGGCATCCGGTACGACGAGACGATGCCCGCCTTCAGCGACCAGCCGTTCGTGCTGGAGGCGTGCTTCCGCGCGGGCCGCATCTCCGTACTGGCCGACCAAGTCCACTACTTCGCCGTACGCCGCTCCGACTCCAGCAACATCACCTACCGGGCCGGGCCCGAGGTGCGGCTGCGCTGCGTGGAGCGGATCTTCGAGACGACCTGCCGCTTCCTGGACCCCGGGCCGCTGCGCGACGCCTTCCACCGGCGGCACTTCCACGTCGAGCTGTTCCAGCTGTTCGGCCCCGACTTCCCCGGGCTCGACCAGGGCGCGCGACAGAGGGTGTGCACGGGCGCGGCCCGGCTGATCGGGGCGCACGGCGACGGGGTGCTGGAGCGGCTCGACCTGCGCCGCCGCCGGACCCTGGAGCTGGCCTGGCGCGGCGATGTGGCCGCGCTGTGCGCCGAGATCGCCGCCGACCCGGAGCGCTCCCCGCGCAGCCCGGCCGCCGACAGCCGCTTCGCGCTGGTCCGCTGGCTGATGTCGCCCGTCCGCAGCAGCCGGCCCGTACGCAGCGGCCGGGCCGCGCACGGCGACGGCCGCCAGCCGGTGAGCTGACGCCGCACGGCCGGCTGACGCCGGCCGGTGGGCTGCCGGTCAGCGGGTGAGGATGAGCTGCCGATCGGCCGGTGAACTGCCCCGGCCGATCGGCTGATGCCTGTCGTCGGCCGGTCAGTTGAGCGGTTCGGGCGCCGACGTCTCACCGGGTGTGGTGTGCGGGTCGTCGATGACGACGGTCTCCGGAGCGGTCTCCGGCGTGGAGGCGTCCTGCGCGGAGGCGTCCGGCGCCGGGGCCGGGCGCCGCTCTGCCAGTGGCACCACGGGCGGGAGCGCCTCGGCGGGCTCGTCCAGCAGCACCCGCCGCACCACCCTTTCGGCCGCCCGCCCGTCGTCGTACGCGCAAAACCGCTCGCGGAACGCGGCGCGCAGCGCCCGGGACCCGGCATCGCGCCAGGTGCCGTCCCGGAAGACGGCCGTCAGCTCCTCCTCGGTGCGGGTGACCGGGCCCGGGGTCTCGCCGGGGCGGCCGGAGAGCAGGTCGAAGTAGACGCCGCGCGAGTCGCGGTAGCTGTCCCAGTCCGGGGCGTGGATGACGATCGGCCGGTCGAGGTTGGCGTAGTCGAACATCACGGACGAGTAGTCGGTGATCAGCGCGTCCGCCGCCAGGCACAGGTCCTCCATCGAGGGGTGCCGCGACACGTCGCGCACCAGCCCCCGCGCGTGCAGCTCCCGCAGCCCGGTGTCCCTGCCGTAGAAGTAGTGGGTGCGCACCAGCAGCACGTACTCCTCGCCCAGCTCCGCGCTCAGCCGCTCCAGGTCGAGGCAGGGCACATAGTCCTTGCGGTAGTCGCGCATCGTCGGCGCGTACAGCAGCGCGACGCGGCCCGGCGGGATGCCCAGACGGTCGCGTACGGCGGCGATCTCCTCCGAGGTGGCCGTCGCGAAGCGGTCGTTGCGCGGGTACCCGGCCGGCAGATCCTCGTACGAACAGGGGAAGACGCGGTCCCATACCTCCGCCGAGTGCGGGTTGGAGGTGACGCTGACGTCCCAGCGGCTCGCGCGCCGCAGCAGCTTGCGGAAGCTCATCCGGGCCGCCGCCGGGTACGGCTGCTGGTCCAGGCCCATGGTCTTGAGCGGGGTGCCGTGGTGCGTCATGACGTGCCGCTGGCCGGGCCGTTTGACCACGTGGTCGTGGAAGTTGACGTTGTTGACGAAGAACTTCGCGCGGGCCAGCACCTGCCAGTACCGGGGCGAGTGCGGGACGACGTGGTCGGTGCCCGGCGGCAGCGAGGCGACCGCGCCGCGCCGCACGATCCACACCGCCTTCAGGTGCGGGGCCAGCTCGCGCGCCTTGGCCTCGATCGCGGCCGGATTGCAGGCCACCCCCCGGTGCCAGTACGCGGAGTAGACGGCCAGGTCCTCGCGCAGCGGCAGCCTGCGCTGGAGCGCGTAGTAGCCGCGGTAGCCCACCTTGCCCACCGTGCCGCGCGCCCGCCGCGTCCGCCGCCGCGTCGCGCCCGCCGTGCGGCGCACCAGCTCGCGGGAGGCGAACAGCGTGTAGGAGCGCCGGGCCAGCAGCCCGAAGTCGCGGGCCGCGCGGCGCGGCGGGCGGAAGCCGGGCGGCCGGTGGGCGCGGTAGTGGCGGGCCGCCTGCCGGAAGTAGGCGCGCCGGTCGGCGGGCCGGACCCGGTCGCGGCGCCGGACGCAGAACAGGTAGTGCGACACCATCCGCTCGAAGAGCACCTTGCGGTAGGCCTCCAGCGCGGGGCGGCGGGCCACGAAGGCGAACAGGGAGGAGTACTGCGGGAAGATGTCGAAGTGCTTGCGGCCGGGGGAGCGGGTGATCGCCCCCTGGTAGCGCTGGCGGTAGTCGACGCAGACGCGGGAGAGGCAGCCGATGGAGCGCGCGCACACCATCGCCTCGTTGGACAGCGGCGCGTCCTCGTACAGACCCGGCTCGAAGCTGAAGCCCTCGCGCAGGTAGAACGCGCGGCGGTACGCCTTGTTCCAGGCGACGTGGAAGAGCGTGAGCAGCTCGGGGTGGTCGGCCACCGTGGAGGTCTGGGCTCCGGGCCCCGCCAGCTGTTCGCCGAACACGCTGGGCTCGACCTTGCCCCACCAGTAGGAGCGCTGGTGGTCGAAGACCAGCAGGTCCGGATCGCCGCAGGCGCGCAGCTGCCGGTCGATGGCGGCCAGCGCGCCGGGCAGGTAGCTGTCGTCGCTGTCCAGGAAGAGCAGATAGTCGCCGCGCGCCAGCTCCACCCCCGTGTTGCGGGCCCGCCCGAGCCCGCCGTTGACGGGCAGGTGCAGCACGCGGACCCGCTCGTCGCGGGCCGCGTACTCGTCCAGGATCCGGCCGCTGCCGTCGGGGGAGTGGTCGTCGACGCCTATGACCTCCAGATCCGTGAACGACTGGGAGAGCACCGAGTCCAGGCACTCGCGCACGAATCCCTGGACCTTGAAGACGGGGACGACGACGCTGAAGCGGGGCATGAACACCAGTCCTTCGTGGTGAGGGCCTTCGTGGCGAGGGCGTGGGGACGGATCTCAGCTCGCGGGTACGGGATGGGCGGAGGGCGGCTCCGGCTCCGGCGGCCTGCGGGTGTGCGCGCCCGCCGGCCCGGTGGCCGCGCGGCGACAGGCGGCGGGCGAGGGCGCGGGACGCCGCTCGGCGGGCGGGAGCACGGGCGGCAGCGCGGCGAGCGGCTCGCCCAGGAAGACGTGCCGCACCACGCGCTCGGCGGCGCGCCCGTCGTCGTAGGGGCAGAAGCGGGCGCGGAAGGCGGCCCGCAGCTCGCGTGCGTGGGGGGCGTCGTGGGCGCCGGTGGCCAGGATGTCGGTCAGCTCGTCCTCGCCGTACGCCACGAGACCCGGCGGCGCTGCCGTCACATCGAAGTAGGTGCCGCGCGCGGCCCGGTACGCCTCCCGGTCGGGGATGTGCAGCACGAGGGGCCGGTCGAGGTTGGCGTAGTCGAACATCAGGGAGGAGAAGTCGGTGACCAGCACGTCCGAGGCCAGGCACAGCTCCTCGACCGAGGGGTGCGCCGAGACGTCCAGCACGCTCTCGGGCAGTGGCTGCGGCTGCCCGTCGTGACTGTGCTGTCCGCCGTGACTGTGCTGTCCGTCATGGAAATAGTGCGGGCGCACCAGCAGGGCGAAGCCGGGGCCGAGCGTGGTGGCCAGCCGGGCGAGGTCCAGGGGCGGGTGCCAGCCGTCGTGGTAGTCGCGGTGCGTGGGCGCGTACAGCACGGCGGTGACACCCTCGGGTATCCCCAGTTCGGCGCGTATTCGCGTCACGTCGTCGGCCGTGGCGGTGTGGAAGACGTCGTTGCGGGGATAGCCGAACTCCAGCGTCGTGTACGGCGCCGGATAGGCGCGCTCCCACACCGCCGAGGAGTGCGGGTTGGCCGAGAGGCTGAAGTCCCAGCGGTCGACGCGCTCCAGGAGCTTGCCGAAGTCCATGCCCGCCGCGCTCGCCGGGTAGGGCCGCAGGTCCAGGCCCATGTGCTTGAGCGGGGTGCCGTGGTGGGTCTGGAGATGGGTCTGGCCAGGGCGTTTGCGGTAGGTGTGGGGGAGGTTGACGTTGCTGACGAGGAAGCGGGCGCGGGCGAGCGCGCTCCAGTACGCGGCCGAGCCCGGGTGCAGCCGCAGCACGCCGGGCGGCAGGGTGTGGGCGTGTTCGGGCATACAGATCCAGGCCGTGCGCAGGTGCGGGGCCAGCTCGCGGACGGTGGCCTCGATCGCGGCGGGGTTGCAGGCGTAGCCGCGGTTCCAGTAGGCGCCGAAGACGGCGAGGCCCGGGTCCAGTGGGCGGCGGCGCTGGAGCGCGTAGTGGGCGCGCAGCACCGCCTTGCGGGCGAGCGCGCGCAGGCCGCGCAGCCGGGTGCGGACCGCCGTACGCAGCCTGCTGGCGTGGGAGAGCAGCCGGAAGGTGCGGTGGCTGCCCAGCCGCACCAGCAGCCGCCGCAGCCGCAGCCGGAGCGGCTGGCGGAGGAAGGCCTCGGAGGAGGCGGGTCGGTAGCGGCGGCAGTGCTGACGGCCGCGCCGCAGGAACTCCGCGCGGGCCGAACGCGGCAGCCGCCCGCCGCTGCTGTGGATGACGGCGAAGTGGTCGGCCATCCGCCGGTACAGCTCGGGCCGCCAGCGCTCCAGTTCGGGGCGCCGGTCCAGGAAGGCGAACAGCCGGTCGTACTGCGCGAAGACGTCGAAGTGCCCCCGGCCGGTGGTCGACAGGATGCTGCCCGTGCGCCGCTGCCGGTAGTGCACGCACACCCGGTCGAGGGTGGCTATGCCGCGCGCGGTCAGCAACGCGGGGAAGGTCCAGGGGGTGTCCTCGTAGCAGCCCGGGGGGAAGCTGAGCCCCTCGCGCTGGAGGAAGTCGCGGCGGTACGCCTTGTTCCAGGCGACGGCCATCAGCCGCAGCAGCCCGGGGCGCTCGGCCAGGGTGGCGACGGCGGGCGCCGATTCCTGGCCGATGGCCTGGTCGAGCAGGTCGGCGCGGGTGTCGCGGACGGTGGTGCCGTCCCAGTAGGTGCGGGCGAAGTCGAACACCAGCACGTCGGGGTCGCCGGTGGCGGCCAGCCGGTCGGCGACGGCGCGCAGGGCGCCGGGCGTGAGGGTGTCGTCGCTGTCGAGGTAGAGGACGTAGTCCCCGCGGGCCCGGCGGGTGCCGGCGTTGCGTGCCGGGCCCATGCCCCCGTTCTGCGCCAGATGGATGACGCTCACGCGCGGGTCGGCCTCGGCGTAGGCGTCCAGTATCGCGCCGCAGCCGTCGGGGGAGTGGTCGTCGACGGCTATCAGTTCGAAGTCGGTGAAGGACTGGGTCAGGACGGAGTCCAGGCACTCGTGCACATACGCCTGCACCTTGTGGACGGGGACGATCACGCTGAGAAGAGGCACGGCAGATCCACGGGGTCGACGTGACAGGTCAGGAGACCACGGACGATTAATCCGATTTATCCCACAAGTGTCGCGTCGGCACATCCGTGCCCGTCTCGCCCGGGTGCCGCCCCGGGTGCCGCCCCGGGTGCCGGCCCGCTCAGCCCGGCAGCCTCCTGAAGAGCGGACGGGGCAGATGGCGCAGCGCCGTCATCACCGGGCCCAGAACGCCCGGCACCCACACCGTCCGCGCCCTGCGGCGCACCCCGTGGGCGATCGCCTCGGCGACGGCGCCCGGCGTGGTGGCGAACGGCGCGGGGCGCAGACCCGCCGTCATCCGGGTGCGGACGAAGCCGGGCCTGACCACCATCACGTGGACGCCCGAGCCGTGCAGCGCGTCGCCGAGCCCCTGCGCGAAGGCGTCCAGACCGGCCTTGCTGGAGCCGTAGACGAAGTTGGCGCGGCGGGCGCGCTCGGCGGCGACCGAGGAGAGGACCACCAGCGAGCCATGGCCCTGGGTACGCAGGGCGTTGGCGCACACCAGGCCGGCGGAGACCGCGCCGGTGTAGTTCGTCCGGGTGACCCGCACGGCCGACAGGGGGTGCTGTTCGTCGTGCCGCTGGTCGCCCAGCACGCCGAAGGCGAGGAGGACGAGGTCGATGTCGCCCTCGGCGAAGACCTTGCCGAGCACCTCCTCGTGCGTCTCGGGTGCGAGCGCGTCGAAGGGCGCGGTGCGGACGCTCACCTCGATGCCGTGCGCCGCCGCCTCCTCGCGCAGCCCGGCCGCCGCCGCGTCCAGCCCGGGTCCGGGCCGCCCGGCCAGCCAGACGGTGCGGGCGCGACGGGCCATGAAGCGGCGCGCTGTGGCGAGCGCGATCTCGGAGGTGCCGCCGAGAACGAGCAGGGACTGCGGGGTGCCGAAGGCGTCCTTCATACGGGGCTCCTCGAACGGAAGGGGGATCCTGGCGGTCTTACGGGAAGGCGCGGCCCACGGCCGCCGGGCCACGGTCACCGGGCCGTCCGTTACAGGGCGGGCCGTCACGGGGCCGTCCGTCACCGGGCGGGCCGTCACAGGCCCAGCCGGCGGGCCAGGTCCGAGGTGAAGACCCCGCGCGGGTCCAGCTCGGCGCGCAGCGCGCGGAAGTCGGCCAGCCTCGGATACATCGCGGACAGCAGTTCGGGTCGCATCCGCGCGTCCTTGGCGAGGTACAGCCGGCCGCCCGCCTCGGCGACCTCGCCGTCCAGCTGGTCGAGGAACTCCGCGAGCCCCGGCAGCCCGGCGGGGATGTCCAGCGCCAGCGTCCAGCCCTCGGCGGGGAAGGACAGCCAGCCGGGGTCGCCCGCGCCGAACCGTTTGAGGACGGCGAGGAAGCTGGGGCACGAGCGCCGCGAGATGAGCCGCACGATGCGGCGCAGCGCGTCGTCGTGCTCGTGGCCCACCACGCACTGCCACTGCACGAAGCCCGCGCTGCCGTAGACCCGGTTCCAGTGCGGCAGCCCGTCCAGCGGGTGGAAGAAGGAGGCCAGCTTCTGCACCTCGCCCCGCCGCCTGCGGGGCGCCTTGTGGTACCAGAGCTTGTTGAACACGCCGACGGTGCTGCCGCGCAGCAGCCCGCTGGGCAGCGCGCGCGGCGCGGATGGCAGCCGCCCGGGGCGGAAGGCGAGCGGCGCGGTACGCAGCCGCGGGGGCAGCGCCTCCAGCGGGGCGTGGTCCCCCCGGGTGAGGACGGCGCGCCCGGTCGCCGTGCCGCGCGCCAGCAGGTCGACCCAGGCCACCGAGTAGCGGTAGCGGTGGTCGGTGGCGGCGAGCGTGGCCAGCAGCGAGTCGAGGTCGGGCAGCCGTTCGGTGTCCACGGTCATCAGCGACGTCTCCACCGGAAGCAGCTGGAGCGTCGCGCTCAGCACGACCCCTGTCAGGCCCATGCCGCCCGAGGTCGCGTCGAACAGGTCTGTGCCGGGGGTGAGGACCCGCACCTCGCCGTCGGCCGTCAGCAGCTCCATGGCGCGCACGTGCCGGGTGAAGGAGCCGGAGACGTGGTGGTTCTTGCCGTGGATGTCCGCGCCGATCGCCCCGCCCACCGTCACATAGCGGGTCCCGGGGGTGACCGGCACGAACCAGCCCAGCGGCAGCAGCACCTCCATCAGCCGGTGCAGGCTGACCCCCGCCTCGCAGGTCACCGATCCGGCGCGGGCGTCGATCTCGCGCACCCGGTCCAGGCCCGTGGTGTCCAGGACGGTGCCGCCCGCGTTCTGCGCCGCGTCGCCGTACGCCCTGCCCAGGCCGCGCGCGATGCTGCCGCGCGCCCCGCACCCGCGCACGACCGCCACGGCCTCCTCCACGGTGCGGGGGTGCGAGACCGTCGCGCCGGTGGGGGCTGTCCTGCCCCAGCCGGTGAGGAGCCGTGCGGGGCGGAGGGGCGGCGGGGGCTGCGCGGGCAGCGGAGGCTGAACGGGCATGGAGGCGACCGTATCGCCCCTGAATGCGAGTATCTGGAGGCTGCGCCGCGTATGTCGCTGAAAGAGTGAAAGGCGGAGTGTCGGATCGTATGGTCACGCGGCGGCGGGGGCGGTCCGGTGAGAGTCGGGATGTGGCTGCGAGAGCGATGCGACGGTGGGAACGGCGGCTGCTGTGCGCCCTGGGCGACTGCGCGGCGGACGCACGGGTGGCCGGTGCGGCACGCGCGCTGTCCTGGAGCGGAGAGCACGCCGCCGTCTGGCTCCTGACCGGGCTCGCCGGTGCCGCCACAGACCGTACGCAGCGGGAGCGCTGGCTGCGGGGCACGGCGCTCGTGGGCGCCGCGCACCTGGCCAGCATGGGGATCAAGCGGGTCGTGCGCCGCCCGCGCCCCGTTCTGGACGGCCGCGCCCCGCTCGTGCGGACCTGGGGTCAGCACTCCTTCCCCAGCTCCCACGCGGCCTCGGCCGGCGCCGCCGCGCTCGCGCTCGGCGGACTGCGGCCCCGGACCTCGGTGGCCGTCGGTATCGGCTCGCTGGCGACGCTGACCTGCCTCTCCCGGCTGGTCGTCGGCGTCCACTACCCCTCGGACGTGCTCGCCGGAGCCGCGCTGGGCGCGCTGACCGTACGGCTGGGACGGGGGCGCCATGGCTGAGCGGACCACGCTGGTCCACGCGCGGGGCGGCGAGGAGCCGGCCGGGCCCGACCTTGGCGCCCCGGCTCTGTCCTCCCCTGCCCCGGAGGCCGGGCCGGGGGGCTTCGCCGGGTGCGTGTACGGGCTGCTGCTGACCGCGCGGCCCCGGCAGTGGATCAAGAACCTCCTGGTCGTCGCCGCGCCCGCCGCCGCAGGACAGCTCGCCTCGGTCGCCACGGCGGCCCGGCTCGCGCTGGTCTTCGCCCTGTTCACCGCGGCGGCCTCGGCCGTCTACCTCCTCAACGACGCGCGGGACGCCGAGGCCGACCGGGCGCACCCTGACAAGTGCCGCCGCCCCGTCGCCGCCGGGACCGTGCCGGTGGGGCTGGCGTACGCGGCGGGCGGCGTGCTCGCGCCGGCCTCGGCCGCGTCGGCGGCGCTGCTGTGCAACACGGCGACCGCGGCGCTGCTGGCCGGCTATGTGGCCATGCAGGTCGCCTACTGTCTGCTGCTCAAGCGGATCCTGGTCGTCGATCTGGCCGTGGTGACCGCCGGGTTCGTGATGCGCGCGATGTGCGGCGGGCTCGCGCTGGGCATTCCGCTGTCGCGCTGGTTCCTGATCACGGCCGGGTTCGGGGCGCTGTTCATGGTCGCCGCCAAGCGCTACTCGGAGGCGCTGCTGGTCGGCGAGGGCGAGGGGGAGACCAGGGCGCTGCTGCGGGAGTACACCGTCGGCTATCTGCGCTTCGTGTGGCAGCTCGCCGCCGGTGCCGCCGTGCTGGCCTACTGCCTGTGGGCGCTGGAGTCCGACGGGGGAGGGTCCTCGCTGTGGCGGCAGCTGTCGATGGTGCCGCTGATCCTGGCGGTGCTGCGGTACGCCGTCTTCGCCGACCGTGGCGCGGCCGGCTCCCCCGAGGACGTGCTGCTGCGCGACCGTCCGCTGGGCGTCACGGGCCTGTGCTGGGGTCTGCTGTACGGGCTGTCGGTCGCGGGGCTGTGAGCGGCGTGTGACCGGTGCTCCCCGACTGCCCGCGCGGGCCCGCTCCTTCGGGGCCGAGCTGGGCGGGTTCGCGACCGTCGGCGTCTTCGCCTTCGCCGCCGACGTGGGTGCATTCCTGTGGCTGCGCGGCCCCGTCGGGCTCGACCCGCTGCTGGCCAAGGCGGTTTCGTTCGTCGCGGGCTGCTCGGTCGCCTATGCGGGGAACGCGCTGGGCCCCTACCGGCTGCGGGGGCGCGTCGGGGCGGGCCGATGGCGGCGCTTCGGGATCTTCGTGCTGGTCAACGTGGCGGGCGCGGCGGTGCAGTTGGCGTGCCTGTGGACCTCCCGCTACGGCCTCGGCTGCACCTCGGTGCGCGCCGATCTGGTGGCGGGCGCGGGGGTGGGGATGGTGCTGGCGACCGCGGTGCGGTTCTGGGGGACCCGCACCCTGGTCTTCCGCGCCACCCGCACCCCCGCGCCCTGAGAGGCTTCGCGTCCCCTCAAGGGCCGCTTCGCCCTTGAGGGCCGCTTCACCTCTGAGGGGCTACTTCACCGCGCCGGCCATCACGCCGGAGACGAACTGCTTCTGGAAGGCGAAGAAGACCGCCAGCGGGACGAGCATCGAGATGAAGGCGCCGGGCGCCAGCACGTCGATGTTGTTGCCGAACTGCCGTACCTGCTGCTGGAGGGCGACCGTGACCGGCGGGTTCGTGGAGTCGGCGAAGATCAGCGCGACCAGCATGTCGTTCCACACCCACAGGAACTGGAAGATGCCCAGCGAGGCGATGGCCGGCCCGCCCAGCGGCAGGATCACCCGGGTGAACAGCCGGATCTCTCCCGCCCCGTCCAGCCGCGCGGCCTCCAGCAGTTCGCGGGGGATCTCCGCGAAGAAGTTGCGCAGCAGGAAGATGGCGAAGGGCAGGCCGAAGGCGGTGTGGAAGAGGATCACACCCGGCGTCGTCTCGAAGAGGCCCAGCGTGCCGAACAGCTTGGCCACCGGGATCAGCGCCACCTGTACGGGCACCACCAGCAGCCCGACGACTCCCATGAACCACCAGTCGCGGCCGGGGAAGTCCATCCACGCGAAGGCGTAACCCGCCAGCGCGCCGAAGATCACGACCAGCGCGGTGGCCGGGACGGTGATCAGGACCGTGGTGAGCAGGGAGTCCATCACCTGCTCGTTGGCGAACAGCGCGTCGTAGTTGGACCAGGTCAGCTGCCCGCTGTCGATGATCCACGGGAAGCTGCCGTTGAAGTCGAAGATCTTCCACCAGCCGGATATGGAGATCTCCGCCGGGTCGCGCAGCGAGGAGCTGAGCAGCCCGGCCGTCGGCATCAGCCAGAACAGGCCGATGACGACGAGTGCGAACCGTACCGCCCAGTGCCCGGTGGCCGAGGCCACCCGGGCGGCGAGCGGGGTCTTGGGCCGGGCGCCGGCCGAAGCCGGGGCCGGGGCGGGTGTCTCGGAAGAGCCGCCCTTCGCGGTCACCGTGGTCATCGGCGCGACTCCCTCCGAAGGCGGCGGATATTGAGAACCATCACAGGCACCACCAGCAGCAGCAGGATCACCGCGAGCGCGCTGCCCACACCCTGGTTGGCGCCGCCTCCGAAGGACTTCAGATAGAGCTGGAGTGCCAGGACGTTGGCGTCCCGTTGGGAGGCCCCTGGCGAGATGATGTAGACGAGGTCGAAGATCTTGAGCACGTTGATCATGAGGGTGACGGTCACGACACCGAGTACCGGGGCCAGCAACGGCACCGTTATCTTCCGGAAGACCTTCCACTCGTTCGCGCCGTCCACCCGCGCCTGCTCCAGCAGTTCGCGGGGCACCCCGGCGAGTCCGGCCGCTATCAGCACCATCGCGAAGCCCGCCCACATCCAGATGTAGGAGCCGATGATGGCGGGCGTCACCAGCGTGGGGCCCAGCCAGTCGACGCCGTTGTAGGGCGCGGCGAAGTTGGTGGCGGGCAGCTTGAGCCGGGCGCCGTCGGCGGCGGCCGGAAGCGTGAAGGTGCCGTCCTCAGCCGTGGTCGCCTCGGCGACCTTGTGGCCGTCCTTGACCGCCTGCACCTTGATGCCGGCGAGCGCCTTCTCGCTCTGGTCGACCTTGCCGTGCTCGCTGCGCCCGCCCTTGACGAAGTCGAGCCAGACGGTGCCGGTGACCTTCCCGTCCCCGCTCTTGGCGGGCACCTTGGCGGGCACGGCGTCCGCCGCCTCCTTGGGCGGGATACCGACCAGCGGCAGGGAGGCGGGGCTCGTGGTGTCGACGGTGCCCTTGGTGGTGTAGGCGCCGCCGCCCGAGGCGGTCAGCGGCGCGTCGTTGCGGGGGCGCGCGTCCGGCCAGGGCGAGGTGTCGGCGAACGTGTCGTGCACGGAGGTCCACATGGCGTTGGCGACGCCGCGGGCCGGGTCCTGCTCGTAGACGAGCCGGAAGATGATGCCCGAGGCCAGCATCGAGATGGCCATCGGCATGAAGATCAGCAGCTTGAACGCCGTGCCCCAGCGCACCCGTTCGGTCAGCACCGCGAAGATGAGGCCGAGCGCCGTACACAGCGCGGGCGCGACGATGACCCATATGAGGTTGTTGCGGAACGCGGTCAGCGTGGTGTCGTCGGTGAAGACCTCATGGAAGTTGTCCACCCCGGCGAAGGACGAGCCGTCCGCGCTCATGAAGCTGCGGAAGACCGAGTAGACGATGGGGTAGGCCACCAGCGCGCCGAGCAGCACCAGCGCGGGAAGCAGGAACGCCACCGAGATCCAGGGCCGCCGCCGCATCACCGAGATGCGCCGGCCGGAGCCGGTGGAGCCGGTGGAGCCGGTGGAGCCGGTGGAGCTTGAAGCGCCGGACGGGGCGGACGGGGCGGGCGAGGCGGAAGTGCCGCCTACGCCCGGTGCCTTGGCCGACCCGGAGGTCGCGGCCGACTCACCCTCGTGGGTGGCGGTGCCCGCCGCGGCCTGGGTCATGGCGGCGTCCCGCTCCGCCTTTCGTTCCGCCCGCTCTTCCGTCTGCTGTTCTGCTTGCCGTTCTTCCGCTCGTTGGTCCGCTCGGCGCTGTTCCGCCTTCTGCTCTGCTCGCTGTTCCGGCTCACGGCCGGGTGTCTTCTCGGGCTCCGGCTGCTCCGGGCGTTCCGGGTGTTCCGGCTGTGGTGCGGCGTCGTCCGGTCCGCCCGGTTCCGGGGGATTGCTCGGGGTCGGCATGGCGGTGGTCTCCCCTGTCCTGATCCGTCAGAGAGGCTTCGCGGGTGCGTAAGGCGTACGGGTCACGTCGGTGACGTCGCTGTCGCGGTCCCGGCGCGCTTCACTTCTCGTACGCCTTGGCGGCGGCCTTCTCCAGGGCCTGCTGCGTGCCCTTCACGTCCTTGGGGTTCTTCAGGAAGTCCTGGAGGGCCTTCCACTCGCCCTCGCCCTTGGTGCCGCCGAACGCGGCGGGGGCCTGGTCGGACATGTCGAAGCGGAAGTCGTTGCCCGCGCCGGTCAGCGCCTTGGCGATCTCGCGCTGCGGCGCGTTGGGATAGGCGGCCAGATCCAGCTCCTTGTTGGGCGAGATGTATCCGCCCTCGGCGGCCCAGATACCGGCCGCGTCCTGGGAGGCGAGGAAGGTGGCGAGCGCCTGCGCGCCCTTGCCCTGCTTGAGCACGGCAGCCGCGTCGCCGCCCGTGACCACCGGCGACTGGTCCCCGACCTTCGGGAACGGGTAGACCTGCGCGTCCTTGCCGATGCGGGCCTTGGTGTCGCCCTCGATGTTGACGCCGACGAAGTCCGCCTCGAAGACGAGCGCGGCGTCCGGCGAGGCGATGTCCCCGTAGGCCTGGGTCACCGACTTGGGGAAGTCGGTCTGGAGCGCGCCCTGGTTGCCGCCCGCCAGCAGATGGCTCTGGCCGAAGAGCTCGCCGAGGGTCTCCAGGGCCCGGGTGACGCTGGGGTCCGTCCACTTGATCTTGTGCTCGGCGAGCTGGTCGTACTTCTCCGGGCCCGCCTGCGAGAGATAGACGTTCTCGAACCAGTCGGTGAGCGTCCAGCCGTCGGCGCCGCCGACCGACACCGGGTCGACGCCCGAGTCGGAGAGGGTCTGCGCGTCCTTGACGAAGGACTTCCAGGTCTTGGCCTCCTTGACGCCCGCGTCGTCGAAGGCCGTGGTGTTGTACCAGATCAGGGACTTGTTGGCGGCCTTGTAGTAGACGCCGTACTGCTTGCCCTTGTACGAGCCCAGATCCCGCCAGCCCTTGCTGAAGTTCTTCTTCGACTCGGCGAGGGCCTCCTTGCCGAGCGGCTTGAGCCAGCCCTTCTCGGCGAACTGCCGCAACACGCCCACCTGCGGCATCATCGCCACATCCGGCGGGGAGCCGCCCTCGACCTTGGAGCCTATGTAGGTGGCGACGTTGTCGCCCGTGGGCACGAACTCCACCTTGGCGCCGGTGCGCCGCTCGAACTCGTCGAGCACCTTGCGGAAGTTCTTCTCCTCGTCGCCCGTCCACACGGCCGCGACCTGGAGCTTTTGGCCCTTGAGCTTGGGCAGGTCCACGGTCGGCTTGTGCGAATCGGCCCACGCGCTGCCCTCGTCCTCGGCCGCGCAGCCGGCGGCTGCCAGCGTCAGGGCTGCCGCGGAGGCGAGTGCGAGAGCCGTGCGTGGCGTGCGTGAGTTACGCATGGTCACCGCCGTCCCTTCCCCCACAGCCGATCGGCATGGGAATTCGCGCAGGGCGCGACCTGCCCTGGAGGCATCCGCGCCGTACCGTCTGTGCGGAAGTTTGTACGCCCGGACCAGGGCACCTGGCAACACTGTGCGGGCCCGTGCGGCTATCTTGATCAGTCCGTGACCTCGGGGACCGGACCAATGCACGCAGCAGCGGCGAACTCCTGTGCAGAGATGGGGAGTTGGTGCGGGGGAATCGTGCTCCCCCGCACCAACTAGGAGGGCTGCGAAGCCTGTTGTGCGGCGCGCTCCATGGCGCTGGCGAGCAGTGCGAGATCGGTCGGACCGTTGCCCAGCTCCCGCACCGGGCGGCGGGCCGGGGGATCGCCCGTCCGCGCCCAGTCCAGCGGCACGACCGTGGGCCGCAGCGTCGCCGTACGGGGAATACGCCCCGTGACGCGCCCCGCCTGGAAGGCGATGGGCGGCGCGGCGATGCCGGGCCCTTCCCCGGAAGCCCCGCTTGCGGCGGTATTGGCCGTGTTGGTGGTGTTGGCGGTGTTGGCCGTATTGCCGTGTTCGGGCCCTTGTGGCTGGGCCGGGACGGGGGCCCGGCGCTGGGTGAAGGTGAGGATGCCACGGCCGCGCGGGGCGCTGTCCGTGCCGCCCTCGGCTCCGGCCAGCTCCACCTGGAGCGCGGCGCCCTGGGCCACGGCGGTGGCGGCCGTACGCTCCGGGCGGCCGGTCGCCGCGATCAGGTGTACGCCCAGCCGTCCGCCGAGCCGGGCCACCGCCTCCAGCGCGCGGACGACCGAACCGGCGGCGGGGCGGCCCGGGTTGCCGAGCGCCGGGTCCACCAGCGTGTCGAAGTCGTCGACCAGCACGGCCAGCCGGGGCAGCACCCCTTCGGGCCCGCCCCGCACCGCGAACGCCGCGGGCAGATCGGCGGCGCGGCCTGCCGCAGCCGCTCCCGGGCCCGCACCGGCCCGCTCTCCGTCGCGGGTGCGCAGCCGCATGGTGCGGCGCGTGACGTCCGGCTCCGGCGCCTGTTCCCCGCCCGTGCCGTCGCCCGCGCCCGCGCCCCCGGCCCCGCTTCCCGCCCCGCTTCCGGACCCGCTCCTGGGGCCTTCGGCCGGTGCGGGGCCCTGCGTGTGACGGCGCCGCTCCTGCGGCTGTGCCGGTGCGGGCCCGGACTCCGCCGCGCGGGACGCGGTCTGCGGCGGGAGCGTGTCCAGCGCGCCTGGGCCCTCGGCCACGGGCCGTTCCTCCGTGCGGACGCCGCCTTGGCGCGCGGGTTGCCCGGAGGCCAGCTCGGCGCGCTCTTGCGGCGGTTCGCCCTCCGCGGGCGACGTCCCCGCGCCGTACGTGTCCGCCGCCGGTGTGTCGGCCACGCCCGGCCCGCCCGCCACCTGCGCGTGGGCCGGTGCGCGCTCCGACGACTGCCGCTGCGCGACCACCCGGCCGCCGGGGCGGGCCGCGAGCCGTACGTACTCCTCGTAGCCGCGCTGATCCCCGATCAGCTCGGCGCGGCGCTTCAGCTCGGCGCTCAGTGCCTGCGCGAACTCCCGCATCCGCACCGGGTCACCGGCCGCCAGATGGCCCGTCACATGGGGCAGCTCGGCACAGGCACGCAGCCCGTCACCGGCCCCGGCACCCGCGCCGTCCACCAGCACGAGCGCCAGCCTGTCCGGCCGCTCACCGGCGGCGAGCGAGGCCGACAAGGAGCGCAGCAGCTCCGTCTTGCCCGTGCCCGGCCCCCCGCTGATCAGCGCGTGCCCCGGGAGCCCGGCGCCGAGGCGCTGGCCCTCACCGGACGCGGGGGTGCGCACGGCCGGTGCGGCCAGCGGGGAGAGATCGGCGAGGTCGGCCTCCAGCGGGCCGTGCGGACCGGCGCCGAAGACCAGCGGGGCCCGCCCCGAGGTGCCCCCGCCAGGTGCCGCCTCCGACCAGCGGGCCAGCAGCGCGGCGGGCGTCGCCCGGGCCAGGCCCAGCTCGTCCAGCAGCCGGCAGCTCGACGGGAGCGTCACGGCCGGGCGCGCACTGCCCACGGGTGTTCCGGAGCCCTCCGGCTCCCGCAGCGGCGCCAGGGCGCGCGCGAACCGCTCGGCCCAGGCGCCGGAGACGGCGTCGACGGTCGCGACAGGACCGGCCGGCGCGGTGAAGGCGGCAGCCTCCGATCCGTGCGGCTCGTCCGGGTCGGTCGAGCTGTGCGTGCCGTACGACCTGTGCGTGCCGTACGCGTCGTACGAGCCGTGGGGCCCGGCGGGGCCGGATGCCGTCTCCCGCGGTCCGTGCCCGTCCCCGTCCCCGCCCCCGTATCCGTGGGGCGGGCGGGGGGCGCGGTGCAGCACCCGCACCGCCGTGGCCACATCGCCGCTCAGCAGCGCGAGCGTGCCGCACTCGGAGAAGGCAGGGCACGCCGCGCTCGCCGCCTCGACAGTGGCCGCCACCGGCGAGGCCGGGCTCGCGGCGGGCGTCTCGGCGAGGCACAGCAGATGGATGCCCGCGCCCGCGCCCTCCCTGGCCAGCCGCGTCATGCTCTCGCGCAGTGTGGCGGAGCCCGGGTCGCCGTCCACGACGACCAGCACGGCGCTGCTCGGCGGCCCGCCACCGGGCGCGGAGGCGTGGGCCTCCAGCCGCCGTGTCAGCTCCGCCGTGCGCGCGGCGGCCTGCTCGCGGTCGTAGGCCGTCAGCAGCGCGCAGTCCTGGCCGTGCGAGGGCCGCAGATGGGGCAGCCAGCCGAGCCAGGACCACTCCTCGGCGCGCGCTGCCGCGCTGCGCGCACGGTCGGCCGACAGCAGGACGACCTCCAGGGCGCTGGGCCCGTGCAGGGCCGTGAGCTGCGCCAGCACCGCCCGCGTCAGCCCCGCCAGCCGGGCGCGCGGACCCGCCAGGCCCAGCGAACCGGCCTGCCGGAGATCGACGGTGACCGGCTCGCCGTGCCCGTCGCTCCGGTGGGCGACGCCGAGCCGTACGGTCAGCGCGTCCGGATGCGCGGCCGTGCGCTCCCACAGCCGGGGGCCGGGGCCGAGCGCGCTGAGCAGCACGGCGGCGGGGTCGGGCCAGCGCGCGTCCCACTCGTGCGGCGCCAGCCGCGCCCCGTGACCCGCACCGGCCCACGTCTCCAGGGCTCCCCCCGGCGCGCGCCGCGCCGCGAAGCCTTCCGGGCCTTCCGGAGCGGGGTGCGCGACCCCGCCCTCGCCGCCGCGCGAGTGCGCCGGATGCGGCGGGTGTGAAGCATCCGGTGCGTACCGGAAGTTCGGCCCGTGGGCAGCCGCCGGGTCGTACGGGGAGTCCGGGTCGTACGGAGCGGCAGGGGCCGCCGGATCGTACGGGCGGCCCGCTGAGGCCGGGCCCTCGGGCCCGGCGCCGGGCCCGGCCGCCTCGCCGCGCCCGCCCGCGAAACGCCGCGCCCACGCGCCCAGCCCGCGCGCCCTGCGCCGGTCGCCCTCGGAGCTCTGCCCGGCCGGCGGATACCCGCCCTCCCGGCCGGCGGCCGACGGGGGCGGGAAGCCCGCGCCGTGGGTGCCCTCGGCGTTGGGGAAGGGCCCGCCCGGTGCGTACGCGTGACCGCCGGGGCCGCCTCGGCCTCTGTCACGCGTCCCTGGGCCTCCGACACGCGTCCCTGGGCCGGCCGCGGCTCCCGGGGGCGGCGGCTCGGCGTGAGGGCTCGGGGCAGGGCCCGCGCCACTCCCGGCTCCCGGCGCTCCGGGGCTTTCCGTACCGCCCTGGTCCGCTTCCTGCTCGATGCTCTCGCGCACCACGCGCAGCCGCCCCTCGCTGTCCGGCGCGGTCGGCAGCGCCAGTGGGGGCAGGGCCGACGTGGATACAGCCGTCTCGTGCCCCGGCGCTCCCGCGGCCTCCAGACGGATGGCGGTCTCACCGATGCGCAGGGTCGAGCCCGGCCGGAACAGGACGGGCCGGCCGCCGACCGGGGCGCCGTCGATGGAGGTGCCGTTGGTCGAGCCCACATCGGTGACCGTGACCGCGCCGCCGTCGGTGACCGTGACCGCGCAGTGCAGCCGGGAGACATCAGGGTCGTCCAGCGGAACGTCCGCCTCCGCCGAGCGGCCCAGATGGACCTTGCCGCCCTGGAGCAGATGGATGCCCCCGGCGTCCGGGCCCGCCACGACATGGAGCCGGGCCTTCGCCGAGCCGTAGGCGGTGACCGCCGCGCCGTGTGCGGGCAGCGCTGCGGGGGTCACCGGCGCGTGCAGGGAGATCATGGCGCCGTCCAGCAGCGGCGGCTCTCCGATGATCTGCCGGTGCGGATCCAGCCGCCGCGTCCCGGCATAGACCACCACCGGCTCCTGCGACTTCTCCTCGGCGCCCTGCGCGGCGGGGGAGACCTCCGGACCCGGCCTGGATCCCGGCCCGGACCCCGGCGCGTGCGATGCGGACGAGGCAGCCGACGACGCCGACAGCGCTGCCGCCGCGGAGGTCGCCAGCGCGCTCGTCACCGCGGCGAGCACTGTGCCGGTCGGGGCTGTGACCAGCACGTTCGCAGAGCCGGACGGCTGTGCCTGTGGCGTCCTCGCCGCACCCGCGCCCCCGGTGTCCCCCGTGCCCCGGACGCCGCGCGGCGCCACGGCGACAGTCAGCCGGATCTGCATCGGCCCCTCCAGGTCCCGTCCGCGCCGGGTGCGCGGCGGGCCGCCCACCCGCCGCGCTCCCGCGCCGGCACACTCGCTTGTCCACTGCTGCTGCGTTGGTGCTGCTGTGTTGATGCTGGATGCATACTCGCACCCGTGACTGACAACACGTCCCGTTGACGCCACCCTAATGATCTTGGTGAGCCGTCCGGTTCCGCAAGAGGGCCAGCTCGGGGTGCCTGTCAGGGATTTTCTCCCGATCCTGGGGCAACCGGCGCTGTCCGTGAGCGCTTCCCGACCGTCCGTCAGGTGCTGAGGAATTCGTCCCGGCCGGCCATGGAGTGACCGAAGACGGGCATGAGAGACCGAACAGAACCTGTCGGCCGCCACATACCGCCCGTTCCGCGCCCCTTATGGAGCGCTTTTGAACGGTGGCTTCCGCCACGGAAGCGCACACCGCAACCATGAGTACCGGGTGTGCGTCTTCCCGGGGAGCCGCCCCGGCTCCTCGCGTGCCCGGAGCGCGTGCGTGGTCGGGCCTCGCCTTCCGTGGCGGCACTATTGTGGGCGGGATAGCAGTACGAGACCAGGGAGCGCATGACGTGCGGCCGGTAGGCAGCAAGTATCTGCTCGAAGAGCCGCTGGGACGCGGCGCCACGGGCACCGTCTGGCGAGCCAGCCAGCGTGAGACGGCGGGGGCCGAGGCGGCGGTGGCCGGCCAGCCCGGCGAGACCGTCGCGATCAAGGTCCTCAAGGAGGAGCTGGCGAACGACCCGGATGTGGTGATGCGCTTCCTGAGAGAGCGCTCCGTCCTCCTCCGGCTGACGCATCACAACATCGTCAGAACCCGGGACCTGGTCGTGGAGGGCGACCTGCTTGCGCTGGTCATGGACCTGATCGAAGGTCCGGACCTGCACCGCTACCTGCGGGACAACGGCCCGTTCTCGCCCATCGCCGCCTCGCTGGTCACCGCCCAGGTCGCCGACGCGCTCGCCGCCAGCCACGCCGACGGGGTCGTCCACCGCGACCTGAAGCCGGCCAACGTGCTGCTGACCGAGGACGAGAACGGCATGCGGCCGATGCTCACCGACTTCGGCATCGCACGCCTGGCCGACTCACCGGGCCTGACCCGCACCCAGGAGTTCGTCGGCACTCCCGCCTACGTCGCTCCCGAGTCCGCCGAAGGCCGCCCGCAGACCTCCGCCGTCGACATCTACGGCGCGGGCATCATGCTGTACGAGCTGGTCAGCGGCCGTCCGCCGTTCAACGGCGACAGCGCGCTCGCCGTACTGCACCAGCACCTGGCCCAGGACCCCGAGCGCCCGGCGGGCCTCCCGGACCCGCTGTGGACGGTCATAGAGCACTGTCTGCGCAAGCAGCCCGAGGAGCGGCCCAGCGCCATCAGCCTCGCCCGTGCCCTGCGTACGGTCGCGGGCGGCATCAGCGCCCATGCCACGCCGGAGGCCGCCGGCGCCGCGATGGGCGTCGCCGCGCTGCTGGCGCCGGACCTGGCACCGGCACCGGTCCCCGAGACCGGCGCCCACGGCCCCGGAGGCGGCGAAGCCGACCCGACCCAGGTGCTGCCGAACAGGGGCGCCGCGGCTGCCGGCGTGGCCGGTGCGGCGGCGGGAGCGGCGGCGGCGAACGCCGCGGGCGGCTACGACCCCTCGGCCGAGACCAACGTCATGCCGCACACCTCCGGCCAGCAGGGCCCCGGCGCCCCCGGCGGCCAGGGTTCGGATCCCACGCAGGTCATGCCCCCGGTCCCCGGCGGCCCGCCCCAGGGCGAGCCGCAGCAGCCCGAAGGGCCGCATCCGTGGGAGAGCCAGATGCGCGCGGCGCGCGACCGCAACGAGCAGACCCAGGTCCAGCCCGTGGACCCCGGTCTCGACCCGCTGCGCCGCCGCCCCCAGCGCCGTCCGGCCCCCCAGGCGCCGCCGCCTCCGCAGCAGGCCCCCTACGGCCAGCAGCAGTACGGCCAGCAGCAGTACGGACAGCAGCCCGCGCAGCGCTACGAGCCGCAGGCACCGCCCCGGCGTGAGCCCAGGCAGCAGCAGCGTGAGCCGAGGCAGCGTGAGCCGAGGCAGCGTGAGCCGAGGCCGCCGCGTGAGCCCAGGCCGCCGCGTGAGCCCAGGCAGCGCAGCGCCAACCCCATGCGCATCCCGGGCCTGGGCTGCCTGAAGGGCTGTCTGTTCATCATCGTGATCCTCGTCGTAATCATCGTTCTCGTTTGGAACTTCACGGACGCGCCCCGCTGGTGGGCCGAGGGGCAGAGCTTCTGGGAGGCGACGAAGGATGTCTTCAACAAGATCGGGGACTTGATCGACAACGTCAGCAACTAAGCGGTGGCCTCGGTGATTTGTCGACTTCTAGTGGGGGATTTCCCCCACAGAAGCGACGGTTAACGGCATCCGGGGCTCCCAACCCGTGCCACGCCGCGTAGTTTTGTCGGCATGGCACGGAAGATCGGCAGTCGCTACACCGCACACCAGATCCTGGGACGCGGCAGCGCCGGCACGGTGTGGCTCGGCGAAGGGCCCGAGGGGCCCGTCGCCGTCAAGCTGCTGCGCGAGGACCTGGCCTCCGACCAGGATCTGGTCGAGCGGTTCGTGCAGGAGCGCAGCGCCCTGCTCTGCCTCGACCACCCGCGCGTCGTGGGCGTACGCGACCTCGTCGTGGACGGCAACGACCTCGCACTCGTGATGGACCTCGTCCGCGGCACCGACCTGCGCACCAGGCTGGAGCACGAGCGCAGGCTCGCGCCCCAGGCATCGGCCGCCATCGCGGCCGACATCGCCGACGGGCTCGCCGCGGCCCACGCCGCGGGCATCGTGCACCGCGACGTGAAGCCGGAGAACGTCCTGCTGGACGCGCTCGCGGCCGAGGGGCCCGGCGGGGCGCCGCCCGCGCTGCTCACCGACTTCGGTGTGGCCAAGCTCATCGACTCCCCGCGCAGGACCCGCGCGACCTCCATCATCGGCACGCCCGACTACCTCGCGCCCGAGATCGTCGAGGGCCTGCCGCCGCGCGCCTCCGTCGACATCTACGCGCTGGCCACGGTGCTCTACGAGCTGCTCGCGGGCTTCACGCCCTTCGGCGGCGGGCATCCGGGCGCCGTGCTGCGCCGCCATGTGACCGAGACGGTCGCGCCGCTGCCCGGTATCCCCGACGAGCTGTGGCAGCTCATCCACCAGTGCCTGGCCAAGGCGCCCGCCTCCCGCCTGCGCGCCGTCGAACTGGCATCCCGGCTGCGCGAGCTGCTGCCCGCGCTCGAAGGGCTGCCGCCGCTCGACATCGACGAGCAGAGCGAGGAGCTGTACGAGGACGAGCCGGCGTCCGATCCGCATGCCTCGGCCGCCTCCGCCGTCCCGACACCGGGCGGCGGCGCGGTCCCGCTCGTGCACAGCGGCGCGGGCCCCGACTCGAACCGGGACACCCATACGAGCATGCGCGTGCCCGGCGCGGACGAGCTGGCGGGCGGAGCGCACGGCACGGCGCGCACGCCTCGGGCCGTCGGGGAGGCGCGCGCCGGGTCGGCACGGCACCGGATCGCCGAGCGCCGCCGGCGGCTCAAGCTGGGGGCCGCGGCGCTGCTGGCGGCCGTCGTCCTCGCTGTCGGTGGCTGGCTGGCCACGTCCGATGACGACACGGGCTCGGCGCACGCGCCGTCCGCCGGATACTCCACGGAATAGCCGTCCGCCGGATGCTCCACGGAACAGGAGACTCCTCCCGCCGGGCCGTCGTGGCCTGACGCCCAAGTGGGCTAGGGATGGGGTGGCGGCTTGCGGTTAGGGTGGGAGGCGTGGCAGTCGTCGATGTATCCGAAGACCTGAAGTCCCTCTCCTCCACCATGGAGTCGATCGAGGCCGTCCTTGACCTGGGCAAGATGCGGTCCGACATCGCCGCGCTGGAGGAGCAGGCAGCGGCTCCGGACCTGTGGGACGACCTGGAGCACGCGCAGAAGGTGACGAGCAAGCTGTCCTACCTTCAGGGCCAGCTGCGCAGGGTCGAGGAGCTGCGCGGCCGGATCGACGACATCGGGGTGCTCCTGGAGCTGGCCGAGAGCGAGGACGACGCGGACACGCGGTCCGAGGCCGAGCGCGAGCTGACGTCGGTCCGCAAGGTCGTGGACGAGCTGGAGGTCCGCACGCTGCTCTCGGGCGAGTACGACCCGCGCGAGGCGGTCGTGAACGTCCGGGCCGAGGCCGGCGGGGTGGACGCCGCCGACTTCGCCGAGCAGCTCATGCGCATGTACCTGCGCTGGGCCGAGCGCCGCGGCTACCCCACGGAGGTCTTCGACACCTCCTACGCGGAGGAGGCGGGCATCAAGTCCGCGACCTTCACCGTGAAGGCCCCGTACGCCTACGGCACGCTCTCCGTCGAGCAGGGCACGCACCGGATGGTGCGCATTTCGCCGTTCGACAACCAGGGCCGCCGCCAGACCTCGTTCGCCGGGGTCGAGGTGCTGCCCGTGGTCGAGCAGGTCGACCACATCGACATTCCGGAGAACGAGCTGCGGATCGACGTCTTCCGCTCCTCCGGTCCCGGTGGCCAGTCGGTGAACACCACCGACTCGGCGGTCCGCATGACGCACCTGCCGACCGGCATCGTCGTCTCCTGTCAGAACGAGAAGTCCCAGATCCAGAACCGCGCCGCCGCCATGCGCGTGATGCAGTCCAGGCTGCTGGCCCACCGCAGGCAGGAGGAGCAGGCCAAGATGGATGCCCTCAAGGGCGACGGCGGCAACTCGTGGGGCAGCCAGATGCGTTCGTATGTGCTGCACCCCTACCAGATGGTCAAGGACCTGCGTACGGAGCACGAGGTCGGCAACCCCCAGGGCGTACTCGACGGCGACATCGACGGCTTCCTGGAGGCCGGAATCCGGTGGCGCAAGCAGCAGGAGCAGACGCAGGACTGACGGCGTCGGGGCCCTGCCCGGCGGGCGCTGCGCGTGAACTCACAGTGCTGACCGGACATTTCGCACCGTCTTCGCTTGACGGGTGTGTGAAAGCTGGGGAAAGCTGTTCACTTGGCATACCTGTGCCAGGGGCGCACGTACGGGGCGGAAGATCGCCCCGGTGAGGAAAACGGCGGCAGCCCGGGGTGGCAACGAGTTCGCCTCGAAGGAAAGCCCGGTGCGGTTGCGTCCCGTGCACGGCTGCCCCATCGACGAGTACAGCTACTGGGGGTAGTTGGAAAATGAGCAAATCGAAGACCCGGCTGAGGGTTGCGCGGATAGCCGCCGCGGCGGTATTCGCCGCCGGGGCATCGCTCACCGCCGCCGGCGCCGCGCAAGCCGCGGGGCTGGGTGACACGGACACCAAGAGCGACGTCTCCTCGAAGGCCGGGAACGACGGCGGGGGCTTCCTCGGCGGCATCATCGGCGGCGGCGACAGTGGAGGTGACGGCGGCTCCGACGGCGGCAGTGACGACGGCGGCGTCAGCGGCACCGTCACCATTGGCGGCGAGGACGACGGCGGTGCGGCCGACAACGGCGGCAACGGGAACGGCGGGAACGGCGACGTCGGCAACGGCGGCAACGGGAACGGCGGGAACGGTGACGTCGGCAACGGCGGCAATGGCAACGGCGGGAACGGTGACGTCGGCAACGGCGGCAACGGGAACGGCGGCAACGGCAACGGTGGGAACGGCGGCGACGCCGGGAACAACGGTGGCAACGGCAACGGCGGGAACGGCGGCAACGGTGGGAACGGCGGTGGCGGCGAGGAGCCGGCAACCATCGGCGGCTCCGGCGGTGGCGACGACACCTGCGAGCTGGACGACTCCAATGTGAACTGCGAGGGCGGCACCAACCCGGACAGCGCGGGCAGCCAGCCCGTGCAGGACAGCAAGCCGCAGGCACCGAAGGACGAGCTGGCCGAGACCGGTTCGGCCGAGACGACCTTCCTGCTGGTCGGCGCCGCGACGATGATCGCCGGTGGTATCGGCTTCCGCCTGATGCCGCGGCTCGCTTCGCGTCGTACTCCGGCTGCGTAAGCGCGTGTAGCGCGAGAGTCACAAAAGCGCCGGGTCCGGTGGTCGTGAGACCGCCGGACCCGGCGCCTTTTGGTTCCCGCTGCTGCGGCTGCGGCCGGTGGTGGGCTTTACGCCGTGGCCACCCGCTGTGCCAGCAGCGCCACGGTGATCAGGGCGACCAGCAGCGCGATCAGCGCTGTCGGTGAGAGGGCGGCGAACGGGCTCTCCCGGTGCAGGCGCTCACGGTGCGCGCGGCATACCGCGCAGCGGCCCTCGCTCACGGGCCCCGCGCAGTTGGCACACACCAGTCGGTCGCATGTCATGCGAGATCCTCCTCAGTCCCGCCAACGCCACCCGTGAGTGATTCGTTCCCCATGGGTGCTGTTCTCCACTCTGCCAGGTGAGAGACCATCCCGCAGAAACAGCCAGGTGGAGCACGGTGAAGGGGAGCGCCCGGGGGCGTGGACGCGCATGCCGGATGACTGGTTTATACGCAAAAGAGCTGTGTATAAAACCACCGACACCGGACCAACGGCGGTGCCCGACTGCGCGGCACGCGCCGCTTCGCGTAGGGTCGCCACACCGCTCCCCCAGCTCGCGCTGGGAGGCACCCCCAGGGGGCCGCACCGCGGCTTCCGTTGCCCCTACCCAGGTCGACGTGGTGTATCCGTGATCCGATTCGACAGCGTCTCCAAGTCCTACCCCAAGCAGAACCGTCCAGCGCTCCGCGACGTCTCGCTGGAGATCGAGCGCGGCGAGTTCGTCTTCCTGGTGGGCTCCTCCGGCTCCGGCAAGTCCACCTTTCTGCGGCTGATCCTCCGCGAGGAGCGCACCAGCCATGGTCAGGTGCACGTCCTCGGGAAGGACCTGGCCCGGCTGTCCAACTGGAAGGTGCCGCACATGCGGCGCCAGCTCGGCACCGTCTTCCAGGACTTCCGGCTGCTGGGCAACAAGACCGTCGGCGAGAACGTGGCGTTCGCGCTGGAGGTCATCGGCAAGTCCCGGGGCCAGATCCGCAAGACCGTGCCCGAGGTCCTCGACCTCGTCGGCCTCGGCGGCAAGGAGAGCCGGATGCCCGGCGAACTCTCCGGTGGTGAGCAGCAGCGCGTGGCCATCGCCCGTGCGTTCGCCAACCGCCCCATGCTGCTGATCGCCGACGAGCCGACGGGCAACCTCGACCCGCAGACGTCCGTGGGCATCATGAAGCTGCTCGACCGCATCAACCGCACCGGGACCACGGTCGTGATGGCCACCCACGACCAGCAGATCGTCGACCAGATGCGCAAGCGCGTCGTCGAACTGGAGCTGGGCCGCCTCGTGCGCGACCAGTCGCGCGGCGTCTACGGCTACCAGCACTGAGCCGTTTCCACGCCGGGCCGCCCCAGGCGGGCCCGCACGGCCACCCCGAGCGCGGCGGTCGCCCCACCCCCTTGTGCAGAGCAGAAAGGACGCCATGCGCGCCCAGTTCGTCCTGTCGGAGATCGGCGTCGGTCTCCGTCGTAATCTCACGATGACCTTCGCGGTGATCGTCTCGGTCGCCCTGTCGCTCGCGCTGGCGGGCGGCTCGCTGCTCGCGCGCGAGCAGGTGAGCACCATGAAGGGATTCTGGTACGACAAGGTCCAGGTCTCCATCTACCTGTGCAACAAGAACGACGCCTCCTCGGACCCCAACTGCGCCAAGGGCGCCGTCACCGAGCAGCAGAAGCAGGAGATCAAGGGCGACCTGAGCAAGCTCGGCGTCGTCGAGAAGGTCTACTACGAGTCCTCCGACCAGGCGTACAAGCACTACAAGGAGCAGTTCAAGGACTCCCCGCTGGCCGACTCGCTGACGCCGGACCAGATGCAGGAGTCCTATCGGGTCAAGCTCAAGGACCCGACCAAGTACCAAGTGCTCCAGACCGCGTTCTCCGGCAGACAGGGCGTGCAGGAGGTACAGGATCAGCGAAGTCTGTTGGAGAACCTCTTCAACCTGCTGAACGGAATGAACATCGCGGCGCTGTGCGTGATGGCGCTGATGCTGGTCGTCGCGCTGCTGCTGATCGTCAACACCGTGCGGGTGTCGGCGTTCAGCAGGCGCAGGGAGACCGGCATCATGCGGCTGGTGGGCGCATCCAGCTTCTACATCCAGATGCCGTTCATCCTGGAGGCCGCCATCGCGGGCCTGATCGGCGCCGGGTTCGCGTGTGTACTCCTCGTCGGCGGCAAGTACTTCCTGATCAACAACTGGCTCCAGGAGAAGATCGTTCTGATCAACTTCATCGGCTGGGACGCGGTGATCAAGGTGCTGCCGTTCATCGTCGCCGTCGGCGTGCTGATGCCCGCCGTCGCCGCCTTCTTCACGCTGCGCAAGTACCTGAAGGTGTGACGCAGGACGCTGAAGCTGTACGCCCAACACCCCGTACGGCACCGCGCACTGCCCTACACTCCGGACCATGCCGGGCTCGTGGTTCACCGATACGCGCCCGCGCCGACGGCGGCGCGGCGCAGCCCTGACATTGGTCTTCGCCGGCGTCCTGGCGACCGGCGCCGCCACCGGAGCCTTCGGCGGCGAGCTGACCGAGCGGGGCACCGCACCCCCGGGGACGCCCGACGGGGGCACGGCGCGCGACGCACCGGGCGGCGCGGCCCACCGCACCGATGACGCCAAGGGCGGTCCGGCGCCGCGCCACGGGCGGCAGACCGGGGCCGGAGAGAAGGACTCGGCCGACGCGCTCGTCAGCCGCAGCGGCGACCGCTGGTCCGCCGCGTACTCGGCGCGGGAGTACGCGGGACTCAAACGGGCGCTCGACGGCTCCTACGTAGGCGTCGGCGTCTCCGTACGCCAGGCCGGCGGCGGACCGGGCCGCGGCCCGGGACCCGCCGTCGAGGTGGACAGGGTCCAGCGCGGCAGCCCCGCCGAACGCGCCGGAATCCGGCCGGGCGACCGGCTGCGCTCGGTGGACGGGACGCGTACCACCGGGATGCCGGTGACCGACGTCGTCGCCCTGCTGCGCGGCTCCGGGCCCGGCTCGCGCTCGGGCGCCGCCGCCGAGCCGGGCACGCGGGTACGGCTCCACCTGACCCGCGTGAGCGCGGGCGGCCCCGACGGCCGTGCGGACGGCACCACCGAGGAACGGCACGTCACGCTGCGGCGCACCCGGCTCGACACCGAGACCGTGAGCGTCGACCGGCTCCGGGCCGACGTGACCCGGATCAAGGTCAGCTCCTTCACCAAGGGCTCGGGCGACCGTGTCCGGGACGCGGTACGCGAGAAGGTGCCCGGCGGCTCGGGGATACTCCTGGACCTGCGCGGCAACTCCGGCGGCCTCGTCCGCGAGGCGGTCACGGCGGCCTCGGCCTTCCTCGACGGCGGGCTCGTCGCCACGTACGACGACAACGGCACCCAGCGCGCGCTGTACGCAAGGCGCGACGGCGGGGATGCCGCGCGCCCCGTCGTGGTCCTGGTGGACGGCGGCACCATGAGCGCCGCGGAGCTGCTCGCCGGCGCACTCCAGGACCGGTCACGCGCCGTGGTCGTCGGCTCCCGCACCTTCGGCAAGGGCTCCGTACAGGTACCCAGGCGGCAGGACGACGGCTCGGTGGCGGAACTGACCGTCGGTCACTACACCACCCCGTCGGGTCGCGACGTGGAGGGGGAGGGCCTGACCCCCGACCTGGCGGTGGACCCGGCGGCGGAGGCCACGGAGCGGGCGACGAAAGTATTGAGTGGCCTCGGGCCCCGGTCCTAGTGGGAGAATGACCAGGCTATGGCGAAGATGAAGACGACACGGACCAAGGCCAAGGCCAAGGACGACAAGGACGCCCGGAAGCTCATCGCGCAGAACAAGAAGGCGCGGCACGACTACCAGGTCCTGGACACGTTCGAGTGCGGCCTCGTACTCACGGGCACCGAGGTCAAGTCGCTGCGGCAGGGCCGTGCCTCCCTGGTGGACGGCTTCGCCCAGATCGACAACGGCGAGGTGTGGCTGCACAACGTGCACATCCCCGAGTACGCGCAGGGCACGTGGACCAACCACGCCGCCCGGCGCAAGCGGAAGCTGCTCCTGCACCGGACCGAGATCGACAAGCTCACCGGCAAGCTTCAGGAGACCGGCTACACGCTGGTGCCGCTCCAGCTCTACTTCTACCGGGGCCGCGCGAAGGTCGAGATCGCGCTGGCCAGGGGAA
The DNA here is from genome assembly GCF_035917675.1 of Streptomyces sp. NBC_01775. NCBI lineage: Bacteria > Bacillati > Actinomycetota > Actinomycetes > Kitasatosporales > Streptomycetaceae > Streptomyces > Streptomyces sp. NBC_01775. The sequence continues at coordinate 5,804,307 of NZ_CP109104.1, forward strand.
AGAAGGAGTACGACAAGCGGCAGACGCTCCGCGAGCACCAGGACCGCAGGGAGGCGGACCGCGCCGTGTCGGCGGCTCGCCGCCGCCAGCGCGGCGACCACTAGGCCGACCCGGGCCCACCGGGAATACCCGGGGGCCCTAAAGGGTTGGCACGTGTACGGCATGGTCACGTACCATGAGCGAAGCAGGGCCCGGCAGGGCTTGCGATTTGTTAACTCAACATGGGGATGATCGGTTTCGACAGCGAACGTCGAAGCAGGTGAAGCGAGCCGAGGAACGCGGCAATGATCTCGTTAACCATGTGCCGCAAAAAAATAATCGCCAATCAGAAGCGCGATTCCTTCGCGCTTGCTGCCTAAGCAGCAAGTGTGAAGTGTCAGCCCGGGTGCGTTCCCGACCCGGATCCTGGCATCAGCTAGGGAACTCACCGAGTAGACCCGGTCACGGGGTCTGCACGGGACATTAAACAGTGACTGGGCCCGTCGGAGACTTGTCCGCGTGATCTCCGGGGCCGAGAAAATCGCAGCGGACTGCGCTCGGAGAAGCCCTCCTTCCACTTCGTTGGACGCGGGTTCGATTCCCGCCATCTCCACGAATGCGATAGGCGAGGTGTGCCCACGGAATGCGTGGGCCGCCTCGCCTTCGTTGTTTTGCGCGGCTTCGCCACCCGCACCCCCCTTTGCCACGGGCGGGGTGGTCGCGGAATGTGTGGGCCGCCTCGCCTTCGTTGTTTTGCGCGGCTTCGCCGCGCGGGGCGGGGGCTTCGCCACCCGCACCCCCTTTGCCACGGGCGGGGTGGTCGCGGAATGCGTGGGCCGCGGCAAGGCGAGCAGCGGCAGGGTGGGCAGTACAAGGAGGAGTGGATGGCCTCGGTGGAGCCCTTGGGGCCCGACTCGCTGACCTGGAAGTACTTCGGTGACTGGCGCGCGCTGCTGCTGGCACCCTGGGCGGGTGCCATGCAGAACATGCATCCCCACCTCGGCGCGGGCGTCGCCGAGCACTCCCGCTTCTTCGAGGAGCGCTGGCAGCGGTTGTTCCGTTCCCTCTATCCGATAGGCGGCGTGGTCTACGACGGGCCGCGCGCCGCCGGGACGGCACGGCAGGTGCGTGGATACCACAACGGGATAAAGGGAGTTGACCGCCATGGCCGTCCATACCACGCCCTCGACCCGGACACCTTCTACTGGGCGCACTCCACGTTCTTCATGCTGACGCTGCTGGTCGCCGACCGGCTTGGGCCGGGCCTGAGCGAGGCGGACAAGCGGCGGCTGTTCGACGAGCACGTGGTGTGGTGGCGGCTGTACGGAATGAGCATGCGGCCGGTGCCGGACAGCTGGGAGGACTTCCAGGACTACTGGGAGCGGATGGCGGGCGAGGTGCTGGAGGACAACCGGCCCACGCGCGATGTGCTGGACCTGACGCTGCTCGCCAAGCCGCCCGCGCTGCGCCTGCTCCCGGATGTGGTGTGGCGTGCGGTACGGGCGCCGCAGGCGCGGGTTTCGGTGTGGTTCACAGTCGGCTTCTTCCCGCCCGCCGTACGGCGCCGCCTCGGGTACGTGTGGACCGCGCGCGACGAGCGAAGGCTGCGCAGGATCGGGCGGCTGATCCACTGGAGCTGGAAGCTGGTGCCGCCCTCGCGCCGCTACCACCCCAGGGCCAAGGCAGGCTGGGAGCGGGCGCGGGGACGGCGGGACGCCGGGGCGCCCCTGGTAGAGACGCCCGCGCGGAATCTTCCGTTGCCCGAGGAACGGGACTGGCCCCAGCACTATTCGCCTCGGATGTGAGGACCCGCGGCTCGGCCGGAGCGGGCGACGTTGTTCGCGGCTTCGCCTGTGGCTTCGTGTGCGAGGTCGACGTGGGGGGTGTGGGCGGTGTGGGCGCTGTCAGGGGTGGGGGTGGTGCGGGTGGTGTGGGCTCTGCGGGCGGTGAGGGCGGCGAGAGTGGCGGCCACGGTGGCGGCTGCCGTCGGTACGGCGTAGGCCCAGCCGTCGTTGCCCAGCGCCTCGACGGCCCAGCCGCCGGTGGCCGAGCCCGTCGCGATGCCGCCCAGCAGCGCGGTGACGGCCAGCGTCATGCCCTCGTTGAGCCGCCCGGCCGGGGTGCGGCGCTGCACGAGGGTCATGCCGGTGACCATCGTCGGGGCCGTCGCCATCCCTGCGACCAGCAGTGCGAGGGCCAGCAACGGCAGACTGCCGGTGCGGGCTGCCAGTAGCGGCAGGGTGCTCAGCGCCGCCATCGCGGCGACGCACCCGGCGAAAGTACGGTCGGCGGCGCCGCGCGGGCGCAGCGCGCCGAAGACGAGCCCGGCCACCGCCGATCCCGCCGCCTGGAAGGCGAGTACGGCGCCGGCCGCTGCCTTGTGGCCCTGCCCGTCGGCGTAGGCGAGGGTCACCACCTCCAGGGCGCCGAAGACCGCGCCGGTGGCGAGGAAGACCAGCAGCAGGGCTGGGACTCCCGGTTGGCGCAGGGGCGCCGGCGCACGGTCGGCGCTCGCCCGGGGTGGTGCGGGCGGCGGCTCGGTCGACCGCTGGGCGGTGAACAGCAGCATCCCGGTCAGCAGCAGCCCGCACCCGGTGAGGGTCCCCGCTTCGGGGAAGAATCCGGTGCACAAGAACGTCGCGAGGATGGGGCCGAGCAGGAAACACAGCTCGTCCACGGCCTGTTCGAACGAGTTGGCGGTGTGCCGGGCCGCCGGGTCCGCGCGGAAGAGGTGAGCCCAGCGGGCGCGGGACATGCCGCCGGTGTTGGGCGTCGTCGCGGTGGCCGCGTAGGAGGCGAACAGCGTCCAGTCCGGGGCGCCCGTACGCACGCACAGGACGAGCGCGAGGGAGCCGAGCAGCGCGACGAAGGTGGCGGGCAGGGCGACCCGGGCCTGCCCGTACCGGTCGACCAGCCGCGCGATGAACGGGGCGGCCAGCGCCGTCGCCGCCAGCCCCGCCGCGGTGACCCCGCCCGCCAGCGCGTACGAGCCCCGCTCCCCGGCGATCATCAGGACGGCGCCGACCGTGAACATCCCCATGGGGAGGCGCGCGAGGAGGTTGCCGAGCGTGAACGCGGTGGTGCCGCGCGGTCCGAAGAGGCGGGCGTAGGGGGCGGTCATCCGGCGGAGGGGATTTTCGCGCACCGGATGAAGCGAGTTCTTCCCTTCCACCGGATGCCGCGTGGATACGGTGGCCGGCCGCGGCTGGATCACGACCAGCGTGCTGCCGTGCACGGCGTACAACGGGGCTGCGGGGGACGGGCGTGGGCGCCGGTGCGGGAGCTGGTGGAGTTGCCGGCCTGGGTGTTGGTTTGAGCGTCGGCGTCGGTGTGGGCCCGGGGAGTGGTGGAGGGGCATGGCCTCAGCGTCGTCGCAGGTGGGGGGCGGGGTCCAACACTCTTCTCGGACCCATTCACGCAGCTGTGTTGTGAATGCCGGGGGCGCGTCCTAGGGTCGCCGGATGCCCAGTGACCTCCCGCCGCGCCTGCTGCGGTCGTTCGTCGCCGTCGCGGAAGAGCTGCACTTCACGCGCGCCGCAGCGCGGCTGTTCGTGGCACAGCAGGCGCTCAGCAGGGACGTCCGGGCGCTGGAACGGGAAGTGCGAGCCGTCCTGTTCGTCCGCAGCACCCGGCGGGTGGCGCTCACTCCGGAGGGTGAGCGGCTGCTGCCGTACGCACGCCGGGTCCTGGCCGCCCACGACGAACTGGCCGCGGCCTTCGTACGGGGCGACGCCGCCGGAGTCCGCCCGTTGGCCGTCGATGTGGCCGCGCCCGTCTCCACCGGGCAGCGGGTACTGGATGCCGCCCGGGAGGCGGCGCCCGACGTGGAGTTCGTCGCCCGCTACTACAGCGGACTCACCGGTGCCGCCGCGGATCTCCTCGCGGGGCGGCTCGACGTCGCGTTCGGGCGGGTCGCCGGGCTGCCCCGCGAGGTGCTCTCCGGTGTGGAGCACCGGCTGGTGCGCCTGGAGCGGGTCGCGGTGGTGCTGCCCGCCGCGCATCACCTCGCGGGTCTGCCGGAGGTGCCGTTGGCGGCGCTCGCCGGGGAGACGCTGTACGCGGGCGCCGGGAACCCCGGCACGGTGGAGTGGACGGACTACGCGCGTGCCCTCTTCGCGGGGCGCGGCATCGAACTGGCCGCGCCCTTCCCGAAGATCGAGGGCGAACGTGAGTTCGCGCGGGTGGTGCGGGGGAGGGGCTGGTCGGTGCTGGCGACCGAGGTGTTCATCGGCATCGAGGACATGGTGCTCCGCCCCCTGACCGACCCCGTCCCCCTCTCACCGGTCTCCATGGTCTGGCGCCGCGGCCTCCACCACGCGGGCCTGTCGGCCCTCCTTGGAGCGGCCGACGCCCTGGCGGAAGCGGGCCATTGGCGAGAGCGCCCCCCGGAAACCTGGCTCCCACAGGAGGACGAGCCTCTACCCCGCGCCCGACGGGTTTGAGCCTGCCACCCCGCGCCCGACGGGTTTGAGCCTGCCACCCCGCGCCCGCCGGGTTTGAGCCTGCCACCCCGCTCCTGGCGGGGGCTGGGCCCCCCGGTCACCTCTGCTCGCCGCGATGGCGGGCCCGGGGGGCCACCGCCTCCGCCGGAGGCGAGGTTGTCGGGGCGGCAGGGTGCCCCAACCCTCTTCTCGCCGCAACGGCGCCCCGCCACAACGGCGAGTGTCCGGCGAAATCCCCGACGGCCAGCACGGCCAAGGCTCCAAGCGGCCAAGGCTCCAGGGCCGGGGGCCGAGGATCCAGGGCCGAGGGGCCGAGGGGCCGAGGCACCCGGGTTCCCGGGGCGCGGGCCGCACCGGCCCCCGAGCTCTCACAGGGATCGGGCCCCACCGAACGGGGCCCACCGAACGGGGCCCACCGAATGGGGCCCACCGAATGGGGCCCACCGAATGGGGCCCACCGAATGGGGGCGAACCATTGGGGGCGAGGGTCCGCCACGCGGGCGTTACGCGTTCGCTCCGCCGTCCACCGTGATCGCCGCCCCCGTGACGTTCCCCGCGTCCCCACTCGCGAGGTGTGCGACTGTCGCGGCGATGCCCTCGGGGGTGCCGTAGTGGCCCAGGGCCGTCCGGGCGCGCTGCGCGTCGGCGTTGTCTCCGCTGTCGCCGGGGTTCATGTCGGTGTCCGTCGAGCCGGGGTGCACCAGGTTCGCCGTGATGCCGCGCGGGCCCAGGTCGCGGGCGAGCCCGCGGGTGAGGCCGCCGAGGGCCGACTTGGAGGCGGCGTAGAGCGTGATGCCCGCCTGCGGCACGCGGTCGGCGAAGCCGCTGCCGATGCTGATGATGCGCCCGCCCTCCCGCATGTGTGCCGCCGCGGCCTGCGAGGAGAGCAGCGTGGCACGGACGTGGATGGCCAGCGTGCGGTCTATCTCCTCGACCGTGATGTCTTCCAGGGGGCCGTGGGGGAAGATGCCCGCGTTGTTGACCAGGATGTCCAGCCGCCCGAACTCCTCCGCCGCGCGGTGCACGGCGGAGGCCGGCGCCTGCGCGTCCGCGCTGTCGGCCTGGACGATCAGCGCCCTGCGCCCCAGTGCGCGGATGTCCTCGGCGACTTCCTTGGCCCTGCCCTCCGCGCTGACGTAGGTCAGCGCGACATCGGCGCCGTCCGCTGCGAGGCGCCTGGCGATGGCGGCGCCGATGCCCCGGCTTCCACCGGTCACAAGGGCCACCTTGCCGGTGAGCGTCGTCGCCGGTCCGGAGGTCTGCGTCGTGGGCATGTGCTCGTCCTCATTTCTGTAGTGACTGCTCCGTAAATAATTCATTGAGTACCCTCGGGCGTCAAGAGCTTTCAGTAGTGGACGCTAAAGAAAGGAGTCCGGCGATGGCAGCACGCGGCCGGCCTCGCAGCTTCGACAGGGAGGCCGTGCTCCAGAAGGCGATGCGAACGTTCTGGGAGCAGGGGTACGAAGCGACCTCCATGACCGAACTGACCGCGGCCATGGGCATCAGTCCCCCCAGCCTCTACGCCGCCTTCGGCTCCAAGGAGGGCCTCTTCCGCGAGGCCGTCGAGCTGTACGGCCGCACCGAGGCCGTGACCGACCTCGCCCTGCGGGAGGGGGCGACGGCGCGCGAGGCGGTGGACGGCATGCTGCGCGGCAACGCCGTCGTCTACACCGACCCCGCCAAGCCGACCGGCTGCATGGTCGTACTCGCCGCCACCAACTGCACGGCGGAGAACGAAGGGGTGCGTGAGCTGCTGGCCGAGGGCCGCCGCGCGACGCGGCGTTCGGTGCGGGAGCGCCTGGAGCGCGGCATCACCGAGGGCGACCTGCCGCCCGGCACCGACACCCACGCGCTGGCCGGGTTCTGCACAACCGTCCTGTACGGCATGTCCGTCCAGGCGAGGGACGGGGCCTCCCGCCGCGAACTGCTCGATGTCGTGGACTCCTCGATGTCGGCATGGGACGGACTGACGGCGACGACACCCTGAGCCCGGGAGCCCTCAGATCCCGAGACCCGAGACCTCAGACCCCCAGACCTCAGACCCCCAGACCCAGGTCCCCTCATCAGGCGCGGTGGGCCGCCCAGTCGGCTGTTGCGGCGCGGAGGCGGTGGGACATCGCGTTGGGGTACCGGCGGGCGGCGTCACGCCACCGGCGGGCCTGGGCGGTGGCGAACAGGTCGAGGTCGCGGGGCTCGGCCTGGGACCAGGCGGGGATCTTGGCCGCCCACTGCTCGGCGTCGCAGGGGGAGTTGCCCGCCAGCACCAGCCAGATCACCCAGCACGCGGGGTCGATCCATCCGGCGCCGCGCGTCGCCCCCGCCCAGTCGAGCAGCCGGGCGGCGACCAGGTCGGGGACGGCCGCCGTTCCCTCCGCTGTGCCGGTGAACAGCACATTGGTGTGGTGCCAGTCCGTGTGCAGCAGCGCGCTGCCCTCGAAGCAGGCGGCGTCGGCGGGGTCGTCCAGGTAGTCGGCCCAGCGGGACACCGCCTCCTGCACCGGTACGTCGGTCGGACAGCTCAGCTCGCCCAGCGCCGTCATCGCGTCGGCAACCAGCGGTAGGTCGCCGCCGTGCGGGCCGTATTCGGCGGCGCGTCCGGTCAGGTGCTCGAAGCCGAGCAGGTCCCAGCCGCCGCGCGTCACCCGCCACAGGAGGCGCGGGCCGAGCGGGAGGATGTGCGGGTTGACGGCGGCCTCGCACTCCTGGGCCCAGGCGCGCCGGTGGTCCGTGGGCATGCCCTTGACGAAGACGCGGCCCGCTTCCGTGTGCAGGGTGACAGTGACCCTGCTGCCATGGCCCTCGGCCGCGGGTTCGACCCGGTGGATGTCGCCCGTGTGCGGGAGGACGCCGGTGCGGACATCCTGCGGGAGCGCGTCCCAGCCTCGATTGCATCTGGGGCGGTCGCGTCTGTCACCGGGGTTGTCGCTGGGTTTGTCACTGTTGCTGGAGCTGTTGTTCGACACGGCGAGGAGTCTAAGCGGGCGTGCGGCGGGGGCGGTTGGGCCGTCGTGGGGACGTGTCGTCGTCGACTGGCGGGACGGAGGGCCGACGGCCCCCGGGCTCGCATTTGTGCTCGACCGGCGCAGGCGGCCGGTGGCATCATGCGGTGCATGACCGCATATCGGAAGGCCGATGCCGCGTAGACGGCCCGGCGGCCTGCGTGCCGCCCGACAGCCTGTGCCCCGCCGTGCGTGGAAGCAGCCTCCTCCCAGTCGTCGTCCGTATCTGTCGTGGCGAGCCACCCTCGCGGTGCATGAGATCGAGAGCCTGGCGGAGGAGCCCGACCTGCCGCCCGGCGCCACTGATCTCGCTCTGCGGCGGTACGGGGAGTTCCTCGGCGGTTCGCGGCGAGGCGCGCTCTATCCACAGCGCGCTGACTGCACGTGCCGGTGGTGCGAAATGGATGACGTGACGCAGGCGCGGGATGTGCTCGACATCGTCATGGGGTGCCTGCCGCCAAGAGCCCGTGGTGAACTGCGTGCGCTCGTCGCCCCGTTGGATGTCCGCTACCGGCTGCGCACGCTGCCCGATCCGTTCCTGGAGCGGCGGTATTGGTGCCCCGAAGCGTGGTGGCATCACCGGCTCTTCGAGAGCCACTACACCTGATGGGCCCAGGCGTTGATGAGCAGGACCGCCATGACCATGAGGGCTGCTGACAGGGGTATTCGCCACCAGGGGCGCGGGGCTCCAGGGGTGGCGGCCCGCTCGTTGACCCGGTCGACGGCGACCAGTCCGCGGAGGATGCCAAGCGTGGCCAGCACGACGGGTATCGCGACGGCGGCGTGCACCACCCAGGCGCCCACCAGCGTCGGGCCGCCCCAGGAGTGCTGGTAGTCGTGCGCGTCGAGGAGGGGGTAGAGCAGGCCGTTGGCGGTGGCCTGGCCCGCGAACAGCGCCACGACCCAGCCGAACAGCCCCAGCGGTATTCCGCAGATGGTCCGCACCGTGCGGGCGCCGCGTGCCTCGCTCGTGCCGGCGCCGGTGCCTGCGCCGGGGGAGGCTCTGCCGCCGGGGGCCGGCCGCCGGAGCGCGGCCGGGAGAAGCAGCAGCCCTCTGCCCGCCGCCGCCCACGCCGTGGGGCCGATGAGGTGGTCGAGGAGAGAGACGGTGGTCGTCCGCGGTGCGGCGTGATGCCGAGTGGTTTCCATGCCTCAAGCCAATCCTCTGGCCGTGCCTCGGCGCGATCGTGCTGCTACGAGAATCGGGGGTTGGGTTTACCCCACCCCCATCGCTAGCCCCGGTCCTGCCCCCGTGAGTCCGGGGGCTGTTGTGAAGGCTTCGTCCTTGGCGGGGCGGAGCTGCGGGTGCGAGTGGCTGGGCGCAGCTGTCGTCCATGGCTGAGCGGATGACTCTCGGGGAGTTCGGGACCCACGCCCTCCCTCCCCCCGTCCCGCCGCAGCGTGTCGGGTGACCTCGCCCGGTCCTCAGCGCTCGGTCCTCAACGTCGGAGCCCGGTACGCGACGCCGGCGTCCGGCGGTCCTCAGCGTCGGCGCCCGATGCCGGCGGCCTCGTCCAAGGGCTTCGTTCCGGGATCGCCAGCGTGTGTGGTGGGGCCGGGACCGCCGTCGCCGGTGGTGGGGAGGGTTCTCGGCGTCCAGCGCGTGGTCAGGATGCCGAGGGCGCCGTGGAGGACGCTCGCGGTGAGGGCGGCGGCGTGCAGACCGGTGACGAAGGCGGCCTTCGCGTCGCCGGTCACCGCGGGCGCGAGGTCGGGGATCTGGAGGGTCTCGTCGAGGGTGTCGGCGAGGTCAGGTCCCTGGAGCCGGAAGAGCAGTGCGGCGAGGGAGCCGAGGAGCGCGATGCCGAGGGCGTTGCCGATCTCGTTGCTCGTTTCGGCGATCGCGGCTGCGGACCCGGCGCGTTCCGCGGGTACCGCGGCGACCGCGGTGTCGGCGACGACGCTGAAGGAGATGCCGTAGCCGACGCCGGCGATGACGGTGGAGGCGAGATACCAGCCGGCCCCGCCGGAGACGCCGGTGGGCAGCAGCAGGAGCAGACCTGTCGCGATGCAGAAGTGGCAGGTGATGAGCGCGGCTCGGGTGCCCACGCGTGCGACGAGCGCCGGGGTGACGACGCAGGTGACGGTGAGCACGGCGGCGCCCGGGAGCGCGACGAGAGCCGCGTCCAGGACGGGCAGCCCCAGGACGGACTGAAGGTAGATGCCGCCGAGGTAGGCCACCGCGGACCACGCGGCCAGGGGCAGAAGTCCGGTGATGATCGCGATGGTGAACATCCGGTCGCGAAAGAGGCGGAAGTCGATCAGCGGGTGTTCGAGGCGGAGTTGGCGGCGGGCGAACCACCCCAGCGTGACGAGGCCGGCGATGCCGGTGGCCACCGAGGTCACCGTCAGCCCCTCCGCCGCGGCGTGCTTGATCCCGTAGACGGTCAGCAGGATGCCCCCGGCGGAGAGCAGCACGCTCAAGGCGTCGACGCGGCCGGTCCCGGCGGCCCGGACCTCGCGGAGCAGGACCGGAGCCAGCAGGAGGAACAGCAGGACGACGGGCAGATTGATCAGGAAGACCGATCCCCACCAGAAACTGCTCAACAGCTGTCCGCCGACGACCGGGCCGATGGCGAACCCGGCGGCGAAGGTGGCGGCGAAGATCCCGATCGCTCTGGCCCGATGGCGTGGGTCGGTGAAGAGTTCGCTGAGCACCGCCAGCGCCGACGGCAGCAGCGTGGCCCCGGCCACGCCCATCAGCGTCCGGAAGGCGATCAGCAGTTCCGGGCTGGGCGCGAACGCCGCGCCCGCCGAGCCGACACCGAACGCCGCTGCGCCGCTCACCAGCAGCTTGAGCCGCCCGTACCGGTCTCCGATGTTGCCGAACGCGATGAGCAACGACCCGACCGCGAAGCCATAGCTGTCCAGGATCCACAAGGACTGATCGGCGGTCGGCGACAGGGCCTCGGTGACCTTGGGCATCGCCAGGAACAGGACCGAACCGTCCATCGCCACCAGCAGTACGGGCCCGGAGATCACCAGCAGACCGAGCCACGCCCGCAGACCGGGGGAGTGAGAAACAGGCTGTTCATTCATGCCCCGACCGTGCGGCGTCGTCCAGGCGGCAACCAGATACGCGTCATGGGTACACCTGACAGGTACACCCGGACGCCGGCCGTGCCGCCTAGGCTCGGAGCCATGGAAAATGCCGGAACCATGGAGCTGGAGAGCCTCGGCGCGTATCTCAGGACCCGCCGCGCCCGGATCACGCCCGCCGACGCCGGCCTGCGCGCCTACGGCAACACGCGCCGCGTACCGGGGCTGCGCCGGGAGGAGCTCTCCCAGCTCGCCGGTATGAGCGCCGGCTACTACACCCGCCTGGAACAGGGCCAGGCCGGTACCGCGTCCCAGCAGGTCCTCGAGGCGCTCGCCCGAGTGCTCCAGCTCGACGCGGTCGAGACAGCCCACCTGCACAATCTCGCCCGTCAGCCCGCCACATCGCGCCTCGTCCGCCCCCGGCCTGAAGAACCGCACCCACGCGTGCTGACGCTCCTGGCGTCCCTGGGCGAGACCACCCCGGCCGTCGTGCTCGGACGCCGCGGTGACGTGCTGGCCTGGAACCGCGCCGGACACGCCCTCGTGGCCGAACACGTCGACTTCGACGCACCCCACGATGTCGCGCGACAGCCGTCCGTCCCCCGGATGTTCTTTCTCGACCCCCTCACCCGCGACCTGCACCGGAACTGGAACGAACTCGCCCGGATCCACGTCGCCTACCTGCGGCTCACCGCGGGCCGCTATCCCACCGACGCCCGGCTGGCTGAACTGATCGGCGAACTCGCCATGCGCAGCGCCGACTTCGCCACGCTGTGGGCCACGGGTGACGTCGCGGACTGCACGGTGGGCACCATGCGGCTGCGACACCCGACCGTCGGCAGGGTCAACGTCGACTACCAGGTGTGGCTCCAGCCCGACAGCCCCGACCACCGGCTTGAGGTCTACACACCCAACGACACCCCCTCGGCCGACGCGCTGCGGCTGCTGTCGGACCAGAGCCAGGTGGCGCACCGCGCGGACCGGGAGACGGAAGCGGCTCCGCTCGGCCCCGGCCCGGCCGGGACCCGGCGGGACCTTGCGGGACGGCGTCACCGCCCAGGGCGGTGACGCGGTTGTGACTCGGGGGCCAACACCGACCCCGGCCCCAACCCCGCCCCCCGTACGGTGCGGGGCGCGTAGCAAGAGCGGCGCGCCGGGCAACAAGCGCCCCGCTCTTCACGTCGGGCTGAGCCCACGCGGCGAAATCGCGTACGGTAGACGGCTGCCCTACGGCCAGCAGAAGGGGGCCGCCGCGTTGGGAGCGCAGCACAACAGCGTCCGGGACCGGGAGATCCACTCGGAGCAACAGCACCTCGACCAGGTCTACCGGCGGCTGGAGGAGAAAATCCATGAGGCGGAGTTCCTCATGGACGACGCTTCCAAGCGCGCCCAGGTAGGCACGCCTGGCGCCCTCGCCGAGCGCGACGCGCAAGTCTTCCGCGCCGGCATCCACCTCAACCGGCTCAACAGCGAGTTCGAGGACTTCCTCTTCGGCCGCATCGACCTGCTGGAGGGCAAGGACGGCACCCGTGGCCCCGACGGCGCGTACACCTCAGTGGAGCCCGCCGACGGCGCCGTACGCGACGACAAGAGCGCCGACATCGCCGAGACGCTCCACATCGGCCGCCTCGGCGTCCTGGACGCCGACTTCTCTCCGCTGGTCATCGACTGGCGCGCGCCGGCGGCGGCGCCGTTCTACCGCTCCACCCCCGTGGCCCCCGGCCGGGTCGTGCGCCGCCGCGTCATCCGCAGCAAGGGCCGTCAGGTCCTGGGGGTCGAGGACGACCTGCTGCGTCCCGAGCTGAAGACCCGGCTGGACGGCGACGAGCTGCCGGTCGTGGGCGACGGTGCGCTGATGGCGGCGCTGGGCCGGGCCCGGAGCCACTCCATGCGGGACATCGTCTCCTCCATCCAGGCGGAGCAGGACATGGTGATCCGCGCGCCCGCCGCCTCCGTCACGGAGGTCGAGGGCGGGCCGGGGACGGGGAAGACGGCGGTGGCGCTGCACCGCGCCGCCTACCTCCTGTACCAGGACAGACGCCGCTACGCGGGCGGCATCCTGATCGTGTCCCCGACCCCGCTGCTCGTCTCGTACACCGAGGGTGTGCTGCCGTCGCTGGGCGAGGAGGGCCAGGTCGCCATCCGCGCGCTGGGCTCGCTGGCCGAGGAGACGGTGGGCGCGGTGGCGACGACGTACGACACGCAGAGCGTGGCCCGGGTCAAGGGCTCGGCACGGATGCTGAAGGTGCTGCGCAAGGCGGCCAGGGGGGCGCTGGAGACGGGGCTGCGCGCGCCCCTGCCCGAGCGGCTGCGCGTGGTCGCGCAGGGTGCGCGCTTCGAGCTGGACGCCGAGGAACTGCGCGCCGTACGCGAGCAGGTGCTCGGCGGCACGGCGCCGGTCAACCTGATGCGCCCGCGTGCCCGCAAGCTGCTGCTGGACGCGCTGTGGAGCAAGACCGGCGGCCCGCGCCGCTACCTGGGCGACCCGGAGCTGGCGGCCGAGGCCCGTGAGGGTTTCGACGAGGACATCTCGACCGAGGACAGCTTCCTGACGTTCCTGGAGGCCTGGTGGCCCGAGCTGAGCCCCCGCGAGGTGCTGGGCGCCATGGCCGACGAGGGCCGCCTCGCCCGCTGGGCGCGCCGCGTCCTGCGGCACGGCGAGATCCGCACCCTGTCCCGCGCCCTGCACGCCCGCCTCACCCCGGACGGGCAGGGCCCGCTCTCGGTGCACGACATCGCGCTGCTGGACGAGCTGCGCGCCCTGCTGGGCGCGCCGTCGCGCCCCAAGAAGCGGGAGGCGGGCCCGCTGGACCACCTCACGGGCCTGGAGGAGCTGACGACGGCCGCCGACCGCAACGCCGCGCGCCGGGAGCGCGCCGAGCGGCTGGCCGAGGAGCGTTCGGAGTACGCACACGTCATCGTCGACGAGGCGCAGGACCTCACGCCGATGCAGTGGCGCATGGTGGGGCGGCGCGGGCGCCACGCGACCTGGACGGTGGTGGGCGACCCCGCGCAGTCCTCCTGGTCGGATCCGGACGAGGCCGCCGAGGCGCGCGACGAGGCCCTCGGCAAGCGCCCGCGCCGCCGCTTCGAGCTGACCGTCAACTACCGCAATCCCGCCGAGCTGGCCGTTCTCGCGGACCGCGTGCTCGCGCTGGCGATGCCCGGTTCTGAGCCGCCGCGCGCGGTGCGCTCCACCGGCGTCGAACCGGCATTCGCCGTCGCGGGACCCGACCTGGGAGCTTCGGTACGGGAGGCAGCCGCGCGGCTGCTGGAGGAGGTCGAGGGCACGCTCGGCGTGGTCGTCGCCATGGCGCGGCGTCAGGAGGCCCGTGAGTGGCTGGCGCCGCTGGGGGAGCGGGTCGTCGCGCTCGGCAGCCTGGAGGCCAAGGGACTTGAGTACGACGCCACGTTGGTGGTCTCCCCCGCGGAGATCGCCGATGAGTCGCCGGCGGGTCTGCGGGTGCTGTACGTGGCGCTGACGCGGGCCACCCAGCGGCTGACGGTGCTGGCCGGCGCCCGCGATCTGCCGGACGCCGAGGGGGTCCCTGACCTGCTGCGCGAATGAGCGCGGCCGAGGGGATTCACTGGCGGAGGTGGTTTGTTAGCCTTGGTCTTGGCACCGGCCCGATCCATGCCCCCGGGCCCAACCATAGGCGCTTCGAGCGCCCACTTGCCGCGAGGCGAGCTGGCGGGTCGGTGTCACTGGCTTGATCACGGAAGAGGCCCCCGCCATCGGCGGGGGCCTCTTCCGTGCCGGTCACCTGCCGGTCACCTGCCGGTCACCTGCCGGGGCGGCCGGCGTCAGCCCACGACACGGACCCCGTCGGCCTGGGGACCCTTGCGGCCCTGGGTGATCTCGAACTCGACGCGCTGGGCGTCCTCCAAACTGCGGTACCCCTCACTGTCGATCGAGCTGTAGTGCACGAAGACGTCCGGTCCGCCGCTCTCCTGAGCGATGAAGCCGTAGCCCTTCTCAGCGTTGAACCACTTGACCGTGCCCTGAGCCATGTTCCGGATCTCCCACTATGTGCATGAGCAGTGTGCTGGGTGATCTTAGGACGATTCGATCCGTTTCGTGGATATTGGTGGCGGTTTTATGGGAAGGAGTTGGGGTTCCGTGCGGACAGCCAGCTCTCGTATGGTGAAATCTGCATTCCACGAGGGGGGACGCGTTACCGCGTACCGGGGGGTAGGTGGGACGATCTGTTGACGTGCCGCGTCCCAGGCCGTAAGAACTGCGGCCATGCGGGCAGGTGCGCGCACAACGTGACAAGGGAAAGCAGAGGGAAGTCGCCCATGGCGCCAAGCGTCTCCTACTCGATGACGGTCCGTCTGGAGGTCCCCGCAGGCGGGACGGCGGTCAGTCAGATCACCACCGTCGTGGAGTCGTCGGGCGGTTCCGTGACTGCCCTCGACGTCACGGCCTCCGGCCACGAGCGGCTGCGGATCGACGTGACGATCGCGGCCAGCTCCACGTCGCACGCCGACGAGATCGTGGACGAGCTGCGCTCGATCGACGGCGTGACACTCGGCAAGGTCTCCGACCGGACCTTCCTGATGCACCTCGGCGGCAAGATCGAAATGTCGTCGAAGCACCCCATTCGCAACCGCGACGATCTCTCCATGATCTACACCCCGGGTGTGGCCCGCGTCTGCACCCAGATCGCCGAGCACCCCGAGGACGCGCGGCGCCTCACCATCAAGCGCAACAGCGTCGCCGTGGTGACCGACGGATCCGCCGTGCTCGGGCTGGGCAACATCGGCCCGCAGGCGGCACTGCCCGTCATGGAGGGCAAGGCGGCGCTCTTCAAGCGCTTCGCCGGCATCGACGCCTGGCCGATCTGCCTGGACACCCAGGACACCGACGCCATCGTGGAGATCGTCAAGGCCATCGCCCCCGGCTTCGCGGGCGTCAACCTGGAAGACATCTCCGCGCCCCGCTGCTTCGAGATCGAGGCCCGCCTGCGCGAGGCCGTCGACATCCCCGTCTTCCACGACGACCAGCACGGAACGGCCATCGTGGTGCTCTCCGCGCTCTACAACGCGCTGCGCGTGGTGGACAAGCGGATCGAGGACATCCGCGTCGTCATGTCCGGCGCGGGCGCCGCCGGCACGGCCATCTTGAAGCTGCTGCTGGAGGCCGGCGTCAAGCACGCCGTCGTCGCCGACATCCACGGCGTGGTGCACTCGGGCCGCAAGGACCTCGCGGACGCGGCGCCGGACTCCCCGATGCGCTGGGTCGCCGACAACACCAACCCCGAGGGGCACACCGGCACCCTCAAGGAGGCGGTCGTCGGCGCCGACGTCTTCATCGGTGTCTCGGCCCCGAACGTGCTCGACGGCAGCGACGTGGCCAAGATGGCCGAGGGCGCCATCGTGTTCGCGCTCGCCAACCCCGACCCCGAGGTGGACCCGGCCGCGGCGCGCGAGTCGGCCTCCGTCGTGGCCACGGGCCGCTCCGACTTCCCGAACCAGATCAACAACGTGCTGGTCTTCCCGGGCGTCTTCCGCGGCCTGCTGGACGCGCACTCGCGCACCGTGGACGACACGATGATGCTCGCCGCGGCGCGCGCCCTGGCCGACGTGGTCGGCGAGGACGAGCTGAACGCGAACTACATCGTGCCGAGCGTCTTCAACGAGAAGGTCTCCGGAGCCGTCGCCGACGCCGTGCGCGGCGCGGCCCAGGCCGAGGCGCGGGGCACGGCGCCCACGCCCGCGAAGGACGCCGCACACGCCTAGGAAGGACGCCGCACACGCCTAGGACGGGCCCTCGGGCCCGGCGCGTCGGGTGACGGCTCACCCGGGCGGTCCCCTTAGTGTGGCGGGCAGCCAAAGGCCATGGAACGTCACCACAGCGAGGACACCGGATTGGCTTTCCCGCCGCAGGTAGGGGCAGGATGCTTTCCCAAGGGCCTTGTCCAGGGGGACACCCCACGGGGCGCGAGGGTCTGAAGGCGGACCCGGGTCCGGGGACTGTCCGAGGGCCCTGGCAGCATCGGCTTCGATCTCACGCCTCATCGGCAAGAAAAACACGGGAGTACGAATTATGAACCGCAGTGAGCTGGTGGCCGCTCTGTCCGAGCGCGCCGAGGTGACCCGTAAGGACGCCGACGCGATCCTGGCGGCCTTCGCCGAGACCGTCGGCGAGGTCGTCGCCAAGGGCGACGAGAAGGTCACCATCCCCGGCTTCCTCACCTTTGAGCGCACCCACCGTGCCGCTCGCACCGCGCGCAACCCGCAGACCGGCGACCCGATCCAGATCCCCGCCGGGTACAGCGTCAAGGTTTCGGCGGGCTCCAAGCTGAAGGAAGCCGCCAAGGGCAAGTAAGCCCCCAGCGAAAAGGGCGGCTACCCCGACAGGGGTGGCCGCCCTTCGCCATGTCCGGGGCAGCGCCGCGCCCCGCCACGACGGCGAGGCGGAGAGGGGCGGGAGTCCCCAGGTGTGGCGTGGCTCTCAGGCCCGCAGGGCCGCGAGGTCCACCTCTTCCAGGGTGGGGTACAGGAGCGTGCGGGGGCCCTCGGGGATGCCGGCCATGCTGGGGACGGCCAGGACGCGACAGCCCGCTGCCAGGGCCGAGGCGGTGCCCGTGGGCGTGTCCTCGACGGCCAGGCAGCGCTCCGGGGGGACGTCCAGGAGGCGGGCCGCGATCAGATACGGGTCCGGGTGCGGCTTGCCGCGCGGGGTCTCGTCGTCGGCGACCGAGCAGCTGAACCGGTGCGCGCCCAGGGTGCGGAGTACCAGGTCGGCGACCGCGCGCTCGGATGCCGTGACAAGTGCCACAGGAATCCCCAGTCCCCGGGCGCTGTCGAGCAGCGACAGCGCCCCCGGCTGGATGGTCACCCCGGCCCGTACGCGCGCGACGAACGCCTCCCCGAGCACCTCGGTGACCCGCTCGGCCGCCAGCCCCGCGCGTTCGGACACCAGTGCCGCCGCGCCGTCGACGGGGAGCCCCGCGAAGGGGGCGAGCGCTGCCTCGTCGGCGGCGGCCCCGTGCGCGGTGAGCAGTTCGGCGAGGGTGGCCAGCCAGTCGCGTTCGGTGTCGACGAGGGTGCCGTCCATGTCGCAGAGCAGGGCGGCGGGCAGGGGAGGGCGCAATGCGGGCTCGCTGTTCATCGGGTCGGCGGGTCGGCGGGCTGGTCGTCCGGCGGGTCATGGGCGGGTGGGCCGTGCGCCGGAGCACTCACGCGCGGGTGCGCGTGAGCGGGTTGGTCTGGGTGGAGTTGCGGACCGTGAAGACGACCGAGCCCGGCCGGTAGCGGTCGTCCGAGGTCTCCACGGGCCGGCCTTCCGCCGTCGTCGTGGTGCGGCGTACGCGCAGCAGCGGGCTGCCCCGGCGCACCCGCAGCTGCTCGGCGTCGGCCGTGCCGGCGGCGACCGCGTCGATGTGGTGCTCGCCGTGGGCGAAGACCAGCCCGGTGTCGTCGTAGAGCCGCTGGGTGACCGACTCGCAGTCCTCGGGCAGCGCTTCGACGGCGGGCGCGATCCATTCCGCGTAGACCGTGCGCTCCAGCAGTACGGGCTTCTCGTCGAGCGTGCGCAGCCGCAGGACGCGCAGGACGGACGCGCCCTGCGGGACCTGGAGCAGGCCCGCCTCGTCGGTGTGCGCGGTGTCCCAGGAGGAGGAGAGGACGAGGCCGCCCGCCGTCCGCCCGCCGGCCCGCGCCCACTGGGCGAAGCTGCGCAGCTCGGTGAAGCTCTGGCTGGGCGTGGTGGACAGCACCACGCGCCGCGCGCCCTGGCGGGAGCTGACGAGGCCCTCGGCGAGCAGCGCGGAGACGGCCTGGCGGACGGTGCCGCGCGAGGCGCCGTGCGCGGCGGCGAGCTCGGCCTCGGAGGGCAGCGTGGCGCCGGCCGGGTAGCGGCCCTCGGCGATGGCGCGGCGCAGCTCGTCGGCGATCCGCTCGTGGCGGCTCTCCGGTCGGTCCGGGCGGTCCTCGCGGCGGTCCTCGCGTCCGGGCATGAGTGGCTCCTCTGTGTGCTGCGGGCTCGGCCTGATCATGTCACCTGTGCGCAGTGACGCGCATCTTCACGAAGGGCGGCAGCTGTGTACAGCCGTTGCTCGGGGCTTGAGCCTGCTCGCAAGTAATGCTTTGACCTGGACACTCGTGAGCTTTGAAGCTTTGGGAAGGGAGTTGTGCGCTGTTGGCTTGCCATGGCTCAATCGATCGAGCTTGTCCATACAGGTTACTGAGGAAGGAGGCGCGCCGGTCTGAGATGGAGGCGGTCTGAGACCGTGGGAACGCGATGTCCGAATCACGCCAGCTTCCGGCGTCCGAAAACCGCAGACTCGACAGCGGAGAAGGACGGAAAGCAACGGAAGGGAGCAGGACGATGACGGTCTGCACGACCATCGACAGCCCGCTCGGCGAGCTGCTGCTGGTGGGCGAGGCGTCCCCCGGCGCACCCGGCGGCACGGCGCTGACCTCGGTGTCGGCACCGGGCCAGAAGACGGCCCCCACGGTGGACGTCGCGTGGCGCCGCGACGACGAGGCGTTCGCCGAGGTACGCCGCCAGCTCACCGCGTACTTCGCCGGTGAGCTGACCGACTTCGCGCTGGAATTCACCGGGGAGACCGGCACCGCGTTCCAGCGGCGGGTGTGGCAGGCGCTGGAGGAGATCCCGTACGGCACGACCACGACGTACGGGGAGATCGCCCGCAAGCTGGACGTCTCCCGCCAGGAGACCCGCGCCGTGGGCGCCGCGATCGGCGCCAACCCGCTGCTGGTCGTCCGCCCCTGCCACCGGGTGATCGGCGCGGACGGCAGCATGCGGGGGTTCGCGGCGGGCATCGAGCGCAAGGTCGAACTCCTCACCCGCGAGGGCGCGCTTCAGCCCACGCTCATCTGAGGGCCGTCACATGACGACTCTTCCGATGACGGAGATCCCCACGAGCGCCGTCCGGCGGCGGATCCAGCGGCGAACCGAGGCCGCCGACTGGACGGCGCTCGCCCGGGAACTGGACACCTACGGCTGCGCCCGCACCCCGCCCCTGCTCACCCCCGACGAGTGCGCGGGCCTCACGGAGCTGTACGAGCGTCCCGAGCTGTTCCGTACCACGATCGACATGGCGCGGTACCGCTTCGGCTCGGGGGAGTACCGCTACTTCACACACGACCTGCCCGAGCCGGTCGCCGCGCTGCGCGCCGCGCTCTACCCCCGGCTGCTGACCGTCGCCCGGGACTGGGCGGCCCGCCTGGGCCGTCCCGCCCCATGGCCCGACACTCTTCAGGAGTGGCTGGCGATGTGCCACGAGGCGGGCCAGTCCCGCTCGGCGCAGATCCTGTTGCGCTACGGCGAGGGCGACTGGAACGCGCTGCACAGGGACGTCTTCGGCGAGATGCTCTTCCCGCTCCAGGTCGTCATCGGCCTCGACCGCTACGGCACGGACTACACCGGCGGCGAGTTCCTGCTCGTGGAGCAGCGCCCCCGCGCCCAGTCGCGCGGCACCACCAACATCCTCGAACAGGGCCACGGCCTGATCTTCACGACCCGCGACCGCCCCGTGGCGAGCAAACGCGGCTGGTCGACGGGCGCGATGCGGCACGGCGTCAGCGTGGTCCGCTCGGGCCGCCGCCACGCGCTCGGCCTCGTCTTCCACGACGCGGCATGAACGGGCGCCTCGCGGCGGGCCCGGGTGACGGCGCTGTGAGCGGGTGCACCCCGGCGGACGGGCACATGGCGGATGGGCACCCGGCGGAGGCCCGCTCGCCGGAGGGCCGTTCGCTGGAGGCCCCCTCGCCGGAGGGCCGCTACGTACTGCTGGGCGCGGACGGCCGTCCCTACCGCGCCGAGCGCCCCGGCACGCTGGGCGGCTACCGTCGCGGCCGGCTCAGGATCTACGGCCGCCTCGACTGTCCCTCGGCGCTCCGCGCCCTGGCGGCCGGCGGCTACCGCCGAAACCGGGTCTTCTTCGCCGACGAGCCCACGGCGATCGCCGCCGGATACCGCCCGTGCGCGGTGTGCCTGCCGGTGCGGTACACGCGCTGGAAGGAGGAGTCATGAGCACAAGCCCGAGGCTGAGGAATCCGAGCCTGAGCGGGAGGGAGAGTACGGGGTCACCCCTGGCGGCCCCGGAGGAACTGACAGCGTACGGAGAGCTGTCGGCCCCCGCCCCGCACACGGAGGCGGAGCTGGCGACGGTCCTGCGGCTGCTGTCCGGTGCGGAGACCGTCACGGTCGGCCGCGGCAGGGACGGCGCGTCCCGCACGGCGGCGGAGGCGTTCGCCACCGCGTGGCAGGCCCGGGGCGGCACCGTCCTGGCCACCGTCGACTGGCCCGAGACGGCCGCCTCCTGGCTACGCCCGGCGCGGCGCCTGACGGCGCCGTCCCCCGACGCCTGGGTCCTCGCCGCCGCCCCCCGGGGCTTCATCCAGCTGGCCCGCCGCCTCCATCACAGCACCCCCTGGGACCCCACCCGCACCGTCGCCTTCGCCTCGTTGGGCGACTCCCGCCTCCCCGCGCCGGCAGGCCCCCGGACCTTGAACGGCCTGAGCGGCGCCACAAGCGAGGGCCACCCCTGGCACTTCCAAGGCCCCTGGCTGAGAGAGGGATCCCCCTCACGCGGCACTGGTCGGGGCAATGGGCGGGCGGGTGGGTGACAGGGCGCAAGCCCAAGCGGCGGGCAAGCCGACAACCCGGGTGCGCCCGCACGCCGCATGGTCCCGCCGCAACGGAACGGGGCAACGGGCGGGTGGGCGGGTGAGGCAGGCACGCAAGCCCCCACAGCGGTAAGCCGACAACCCAGCGGCAGGGTCCCCCGAAGCCAGGTCGTACGCCCTACGGGCGTTCGACCTTCGCTCCGAGCTCCACCAGCTTCTGCTGGAAGTTCTCGTAGCCGCGGTTGATGAGGTCGATCCCGTGCACGCGCGATGTCCCCTGCGCGGCCAACGCCGCGATCAGGTACGAGAATCCGCCCCGCAGGTCAGGGATGACCAGGTCCGCCCCCTGCAACTTGGTCGGCCCTGAAACCACCGCCGAGTGGAGGAAGTTGCGCTGTCCGAAGCGGCACGGCATGCCGCCGAGGCACTCGCGGTAGAGCTGGATGTGCGCGCCCATCTGGTTGAGCGCCGAGGTGAATCCGAGGCGCGACTCATAGACCGTCTCGTGGACGATCGAGAGCCCGGACGCCTGCGTCAGGGCGACGACCAGCGGCTGTTGCCAGTCGGTCTGGAAGCCGGGGTGCACGTCCGTCTCCAGCGCGATCGCGTTGAGCGGGCCGCCCGGGTGCCAGAAGCGGATGCCCTCGTCGCCGATCTCGAAGGCGCCACCCACCTTCCGGTAGGTGTTGAGGAAGGTCATCATCGACTTCTGAAGCGCGCCGCGCACGTACACGCTGCCCTCGGTGGCGAGCGCCGCGCTCGCCCAGGACGCGGCTTCGAGCCGGTCGGGGAGTGCGCTGTGGTTGTACCCGCCGAGGCTGTCGACACCGGTGATCCGGATCGTCCGGTCCGTGTCCATCGAGATGATCGCGCCCATTTTCTGCAGGACGCAGATCAGGTCCTCGATCTCCGGCTCGACCGCCGCGTTCGCCAACTCGGTGACGCCGTCGGCCAGGACCGCCGTCAGCAGCACCTGCTCCGTCGACCCGACGGAGGGGTAGGGCAGCCGGATCTTGGTGCCGCGCAGCCGCTGCGGAGCCTCCAGGTACTGACCGTCGGCCCGCTTCTCGATCGTCGCGCCGAACTGCCGCAGCACGTCGAAGTGGAAGTCGACAGGCCGGCCGCCGATGTCGCAGCCGCCCAGGCCGGGAATGAAGGCATGGCCCAGACGGTGCAGCAGCGGGCCGCAGAAGAGGATCGGGATCCGGGACGAGCCCGCGTGCGCGTCGATGTCCGCGACGTTGGCGCTCTCCACGTGCGAGGGGTCGAGCACCAGCTCGCCCGACTCGTCGCCCGAGCGGACCGTGACGCCGTGCAGCTGGAGCAGGCCGCGTACGACCCGTACGTCCCGGATGTCGGGCACATTGCGCAGGCGGCTCGGCGCACTGCCCAGCAGGGCGGCGACCATGGCCTTGGGCACGAGGTTCTTCGCACCACGGACACGGATCTCCCCCTCCAGCGGGGCGCCACCATGGACGAGAAGTACGTCGGCAGGGCTGTCGGTCATGGATCTCCGCGATTCTTGGAGAAGGCTGGGCCTGGAGAAGGCTGGGGACAAAAGGTAAGGGTAATGGCCCCCGGAGTTCCCTACGTAGGGGTGAGGGGGGTCCTGGACTGTCACAGGTGGGCAATAACACGCTCCGTGCGCGGTGAGTCACCGAGGGGTGACCGTAGCGGTGGCGGGAGCGCCACACGGCGTGGCCAGGGAGTCCGGCGATATGGCCGGGGAGGCGGGGCGGGGAGCGGATCTGGCGGTTGGGTCCCCGCGAGCGGCCCGGGTGCGGGATCATTGCCCTATGACCGAGGTGTCCTCGCTCACCGGGCGACTGCTGGTCGCCACACCGGTGCTGGCCGACCCGAACTTCGACCGCGCGGTGGTGCTCCTCCTCGACCACGACGAGGAGGGCTCACTCGGCGTGGTCCTCAACCGCCCCACCCCCGTGGATGTCAGCGACATCCTGGAGCCGTGGGCGGCGCTCGCCGGTGAGCCCGGCGTCGTCTTCCAGGGCGGGCCCGTCTCTTTGGACGCGGCGCTCGGCGTGGCCGTCGTCCCCTCGGGCGGCGTGGGCCGGGCCAGAGCCGTGGCCCCCGGGCGGGAGGGGGCCGACGGGAAGGGCGCCCCGGCGGCGGGCTCCGCGCCGTCGAAGGGCTCGCCGGATTCGCGGAGCTCGAGGGGTTCGCGGGGCTCGCGGGGCGAGGCCGAGAGCGGAGACGAGCCGCCGAAGCGGGACACGGCCCCGGGTGTGGCGCCGGGCACGGACGGATCCCCGGACGACGTCGATGACGACGCCACGCTGGGCGGCGACTCCGTCCTGGGGTCGGACGGCCCGCTGGGCTGGCGCCGCGTGCACGGCGCCATCGGCCTGGTCGACCTGGAGGCACCGCCGGAGCTGCTCGCCGCCGAGCTGGGGTCCCTGCGGATCTTCGCGGGCTACGCGGGCTGGGGTCCGGGCCAGCTGGAGGACGAACTGTCCGAGGGCGCCTGGTACGTCGTCGAGTCCGAGCCCGGTGACGTGTCCTCGCCCGCGCCCGAGGGGCTGTGGCGGTCCGTACTGCGCAGACAGCGCAGCGAGTTGGCGCTTGTCGCCACGTACCCGGACGACCCGTCGCTGAACTGATCCGCAGGTGCCCCGCACGCCCCGCACCTGAGCCGTACGGCCCTCCGCACGGCCTTCCGTACGGTCTCCCACACGGCCTCCCGCACAGCCTTCCGGGCCCGGTCCCGAAGGGGTGACGTAGGCCACCGCCCATGCCTGACGTGTCCCCGGCGCATGAGTACCCTTGGATTGCATGAGCACTCTTGAGCCCGAGCGCGGGGCGGGCACCGGCACACTCGTCGAGCCGACCCCGCAGACATCACACGGTGACGGCGACCACGAGCGGTTCGCCCACTACGTCCAGAAGGACAAGATCATGGCGAGCGCCATGGAGGGTACGCCCGTGGTCGCGCTCTGCGGGAAGGTCTGGGTCCCGGGCCGCGACCCGAAGAAGTACCCGGTCTGTCCCATGTGCAAGGAGATCTACGAGACGATGGGCGCCGACGGCGGCAAGAACAACGGCAAGGACGGCGGCAAGGGCGGCGACAAGAAGTAGCCCACGGGCTCCCGGGGCCCGCCCCACCGGGCCGCTCGCCGCTCGCCGGCCCCGCGCGCTCATACACCGCGCCCCGGCCCGCCCCTGAGAGGGCGGGCCGGGGCGCGTCGTGCGTCACTGGCGCCCGGCCAGCTCCGCCAGGATGGTGGCCGCCTGTTGGGGGCGGATCAGGAACCCGACGTGGCTGCTGTCGATCGAGTGCACGTCGAAGGGGTTGTCCGGGGTGAGGGCGTCGCCTTCCTTGATGAAGCGGTCCTGAAGCGCAAGCGGTATGGACCTGTCCTGGGTCAGCCGGAGGTAGCTGCGAGGAATCCGGCCCCAGGTGTCGGCGTGGGCACGGTCGGTCGCGGTTCCGGCATCCAGGCTCTCGTCGGGTTCGAGGGTGTTGAGATAGCTGAGGAACTCCTGGTCGGTGCCGTCCGCGTGTATCGCGGACTTCAGCGCGGAGAGCAGTTCGGGATCGGCGGTGCGCCAGTTCATCCGGAGCACGCCGAGTTCGGCGGGGTTGCCGACCAGCACTCCCGCGGTCTCGTTGAGGGCGCTGGCCGCGTACTCGGGTGTCTGCATGTATTCGGCCGGGGTCAGGTCCACGCAGCACCAGGAGGATATGTAGACGATCCGGTCGATCAGGTCGGGGATCGCGTTGCCGACTCCAGTGAGGGTGAATCCGCCTCGGCTGTGCCCGACGAGGATCACCGGCCCGTGCTCGGCGGCTCGACGCACGATGCCGACCACGTGCTCGACGGCGTCGGAGAGCGTGACGCCGGTGAGCGCAGCCGGTGCGGCGGTCAGCGCGGCGAGGTCTTGAGGTGCTTGGTAAGAGGCGGAGAACGCCGCGCCGAAACCATGTCCGGGCAGATCGACGGCGAGCGTGCGATGCCCGAGCAGGGCGAGTTCGCGCTGGAGCGGTGCCCAGGTGAAAGAGTTGCTGTTCGAGCCGTGTACGAACACGAAGGTGGGAGTCACGTCGCCATCCTGGCACCGGCGTTGGGAATCCACGCGGAGTTTCCAGCTGTCGCCGGCAGCCGTCGGCCGGTCGGCCGTGGGCGGCCGGACCCTCTCAAGCTCCCGTTCCAGCTGCGCGAACCGGGCCCCGCTGAGCCTGGACAGCGACGCCGGGCCGCCGGGCAGGCCGTCCCGGACGGCCGCTCGCGCACACCCCTGCGGGCTTGACCCTGCACCACGGTGCAGGGTGCACCGTTGCCGCCATGACGCACCCGACGCGCCTGACGCACCCGACCCGGCCGACGTCCCCGACACGGGCGGCGCCCCCGAACCGCCGTCTGAGGACCGACCCCGTCCGGATCGGCGCCCTGTACGACCTCGCCGTCGCGCCCGTGTTCGCGACCCCCTGGACCGCCGGGCTCGCCATTGACGGGGTCCGCTCCCTGCACACCGCCCTTGGCCTGCCGGGGCGCGCCCCCGGCGAGTTCGCGCCTGAGCACCTGTTGTTCGTCACTTTCTTCGGCGTCCTGGTGACGATGTGGGCGGTGGTGCGCCTGATGCGTGGCGACGCGGTCACCGCCGCCGCCGACACCGCTGGACGGGCGGCCTTCGCCTTGCTGATGATGTGTGCCCTGGCCGCCGGTGCGACACCCGTGCTGGTGGTCTTCCTCGTGGTCGAGGTCGGCTTCCTGCTTGCGCAGGGATGGCAGCTGATCCGGGCACGGCGAGCAAGCGACCTCAGCCCCCGGGAGACTGTGACCTCATGACACCGATCGAGGCCGCCCGCGCCGCCGGCGTGCCGGTGAGCACGCTGCGCTATTACGAGCGGCGTGGGTTTCTCTCCCCCGAGCGGGAGCCATGCTCCGGCTACCGCCGCTACGCGGAGGGCGACGTCCGCCGCGTCCGCTTTGTGCAGCGGGCGCAGCGGCTGGGGTTCGGCATGGGGGACGTCGCGGCCTTCCTGGCGCTTTCGGAGGAGGGCCTCGTCCCGTCCTCGCGCCTGCGCACCGTCGTCGACGCCAAGCTCGCGGACCTCGACGCGCGCATCGCCGGCCTTACGCGGATGCGCGCGGCCCTCGCGGCGCTGGCCGACGAGGACGCGGATGCCGCCGCGGACGGCGGCTGCGCATGCCCCGTCGAGGCGGCGCTGGTCGGGGCGGGACCGGGGACCGAGTCCGACCCGGCCGGTGACCACGGCGTGCTGTGAGGCGGCCCCTGGGACGAACCGTTCGGGTAGGACGAACCGTTCGCGCCGAAGCCGCCCGCAGCGCGCGGCACGGCGCGAGCGGCCCCTGTGGCGTTGCCTGCCGGTACGGTCGTCGGGTGGAGCCGAAGAGGTCGAACGAGTGCCCGTTGCACGGTGCCGGTGAGCGTCCTGACCACTTGGTCGGGCGGCGCCTTGAGCGGGTGGTCGCTGCGTGGCATCGCCTTGGTACGGAGGCGCCGTCCGGGCCGCTGGACGTGTGGCTGATCGACAGCGAGGCGGTTGCCACGCACGTCACAACCGGTTCGGACTGGTGCTTGATCGTGGAGACTTCGGCCCCCTTCGAGGGATACGACATGGCGGAGTCCGGCCGCGTCGAGGTGGCGCCGATCAGCGGCGAGACGGCGTTCGCGGATCACCTCGGCGAGGCGATTCTGGCGGTCAGGGAAGAGGGAACCCCGGATACCCCGGGCAGCGGACGGCGCGCGCTGGAGATCACCTTCGAATCCGGACGCGTTCGATGTGAGACCTGGTCCGGAGACCTTTGCCTTTCGCCTTCCCCGGACTGACACCGTCGGCCGCGGCGTCAGCCGTGGGCCAGCAGCTCCCGTAGCGCCGTCCCGATGAAAGCGGCTGAATCCGGCTCGGCCCCGCTGTTGGCGACGTGGCCCCGGATGCCGGGGACGGTGCTCTCGCCCCATGGGGTCCACCCCGCGACCGGTTCCGCCGGCAGGTGACGGAGGTTCCAGCCGTGGAACTTCGACGCGGGCGGTCCTGGCATGGCGTGACGTCGGGCCGCCGCGGGCACTTCCGGACCTGGTGCGGCATGAGCATGGCGCTAGCATGCCTCGTGCGTCCTGGTGCGTCTTGGCGCCTCTCAGCGCGGCTCGTGCGTCTCAGCGCGCCGCGCTACGTCTCGGCGTCTTCCGCGTGTCCGATGCCGTCCGATGCCCGTCCCCCTCTCTTGGAGAAAGCCGACTGATGTCCAAACTGCTGCGCCGTGCTCGTAGGCTGCCGGTTCCGCCGGCGAATCCCTATGGGGCGCATCCCGGCGCGGGGTGGGCTCCGCCACCGCCGTTGGCGGGTGCGCGGCCCCGCAAGGGGATGAGCACAGGAGGGCGGGTCTTCGGCACGCTCGCGCTCAGTTTTCTGGTCTATGCGTTCGTCGGCGCCCCGGTTCTCCGCTGGCTGTTTTGAGCCTTCCGCAGAACCGGCGGGCGGTCCGGCAGCACGAAATTCGCCATCACGAAATTCACATCACGAAAGGCGCGAGGTCAACGGATGGGGCACGGGGCGGGGGCGGGCGAGCCTGTGACGACGGGTGAGACCGAGGGAGCGGACCCGGTGGAGGAGCAGGCGGCACCCGGACAGGCACCAGGACAAGGACCCGGACAGGGGCCTGGGCAAGGGCCGAGGCAGGAGCCCTGGCAAGCGCCCAGCGAGGTCGAACAGCGGCTCTACGAGGCGAAGTCGCGCATGGACTGGGCCGCGTACATGGACGTGCTGGCCGGTGAATACCTCTACCACGCCGCCTCCCGCCCGTGGCTGGACGCCAACCCGGGCAGGGTCCGCCTCACCGCCGTCTGGCGCCCGGAGATACAGGCCCTGTGCGCGGCCGTGTTCACCACGGCCATGCTCCCGGCGCCGCTCGAAGACCCGGTGTTCTTCTCCGAGGACCTGGGCTGGTACGCCCGGCAGTGGCAGCCGTCCGACCCGCCGTGGCTGGCCGTCAATCCGGGCTCGCCGTGCGAGGCGTACTTCCCGGCGGGCCGCGTGTACTGCGACCTGTGGCGGCAGCACGCGGACCGTGTGTCCCTCAACAGCGACCTGATGTCGCTGCGCACCCTGCGGCTCGGCGGCCCGCGCACCGGCGCCGTCGCGCACGGGCTGGCCTGCGGCGCCCTGCTGCGCGTACGGAACGGCATGTACTGGAACGCCATGGCGTGCCACGCCATGGGCTATACAGACGCGAAGCAGTCCCTGGGCCGGTGGTGGAGCATCACCACCCGCGAGCAGTGGCGCGAGTCCCAGGAGGAGCTGCTGCGCAACGAGATGTCCAGCCCCGTATGGGACTTCGCGTTCCGTGTCCGCCGCGGCCTCTTCCACGACTTCGGCGGCCCGGTGCCCGCGGAGCACTGGCGGGAGGCCGCCGAACGGGTGCTGCGGCGCCAGGCCGCCACCACCATCACGCTCTCCCCCGACGGTGTGACCCGCTCCGAGGGAGCGGGCGAAGCCGAGCTGGAGCACCAGGTGGCGGGCGTGAAGCGGCTGATCGGGCGCGTGACCCGCTACGAGGCCCGCTTCCGCGCCGACGGGCTGCTGGCTGAGGGCCGCTGCGTCACCTCGGTCGCGGCCTGGGACTACGGCCGCGCCCCGAACGTCGCCCGCTCCGCGCTCGGCGCGCGCCTGTGCACCCTGGAGGAGGCGGAAGCGGCCGTCGTCCGCGCGGGGCGGGTGAGCGCGGTCGAGTACAAGACATGGGAGGACTTCTCCGCCGCGCTCATCCTCGGACGCTGTCTCCACTTCGACGACGAGGAGTTCGGCTCCTGGTATCAGGAGGCACTCGAAGCGCACCGCATCCTCACGACGGACCCCACGAGCCCCTGGCGCACCATCCCCTTCCGTGCCGCGTGACACGGAAGTGACCTTCAGAGCCAATTCAAGGCTGCCCTCTACCGGTGAGATCACGAATCCGCACTTTGAGCATTAAGGCGCCCAAGGCACCCCGGACAAAAGCTCGTCTCTATCCGCAACCACGCTGCTACGGTCAGGTGTACGACAGTCACCTGCCCCACAGGGAGCGCGCCGTGCAACTCGCCCGCCATGCCGTCTCGTTGGCTGCCCTCGCGGCCGTCTCCTCACTGGTGCTCACCGGGTGCGGCGGAGGTGACGACGGTGGCGGCAAGGACGACAAGATCGAGGGTGCGGGGTCCCCGAAGGGGAAGCAGAAGCCGAGCGACGGCGAGCAGGCGGGCGCCGGTTCCGGCGCCAAGGACAGGCCGGGTGACTTCCGCACCTCCGACATCAAGCTCCCGTCCGATCTCGACCTCGTCTTCGACTGGCAAAAGCCCTCCGATCCGGACAAGGCCGCCGCGCTGGACGGCGCCGCGGACTATATGCGGGCGCTGATGCACGGCACGGTGAAGCAGGACCCGAAGGATCCGGTGTTGGGGGAGCACACCGTGCCGTTGCAGAGTGCGCAGGAATACGCGAGCGGCATGGTTGAGGAGAGCAGTAAGCGCGGTTACTCCTTGACAGGGCAGGAGCGGTACTACAAAGAGCAGGTCGGTGAAGTGGCGAAGGGGAAGCTCGCCGAGGTCTCCTACTGTGCGAACCAGGCCAAGCTATTCAGTAAGAAAGTCAAAACGGGCAAGGTGGTGCGCAACAGTCCGTCGGACAACAGCTACCTGCTCTTCGAACTGGTCATGCAGAAACCGTCCACGCCGGGCGGACCGTGGAAAGCACGAACGGTCGAGGTGACAGAGGGGGCGGTGGAAAAGTGCGGAGGCTGAAGGCCAGGGCACTCTTAATCTCCGGGGGCCTTGCAACGGCCATCGTGTCGGGGACAACGCCGATCGCGTACGCCGACGTCGACTTCGGCCGAGGCTCCCAGAAGGGTGAGCTGAAGGACCAGAAACTCGGTGCGGGCGCGTCGCAAGAAATCCGATTCTCCGGCGGCGCAAAAGCCAAAGGACCCCGTGGTGGCGGCAACCTCAGAGTCGGGGGCGGCGACTGGTCGCCGCCCCCGTGCTGGTACGCGCCCACGTACACCCCCAAGCAGCTCAAGAAGAAGGTCGCCGACTCCCCCTACTCGCTGACCGGGCGGGCCCCGGACAATGGGCGGAAGAAGCAGGAGATCGACGAGTCGATCAGGGATCGCTACACCTCCGGCGAGTACAAGGACTTCAACCTCAAGAAACAGGACGAGGGCACCTTCTGGGCCGCCGTGCCCAACCCCGACGAAAAGGACGCCGCGAAGCGCGAATCCTGCACGGATCTGCCGTTCTGGGTCAAGAAAGGCGAAAGGCCCACGAGGCCGGACGCGATCAGCCCCAAAATCCTGGCAGGACTCGCCTACGAGGCGATCCGCGTACCCGACACCAGAGTCGAGCTGAACCCGAAACAGCGCCAGACGGTCAACCTGCCCACCTGGGCCTGGCTCGACAAAGGCACCTTCACTCCGCTGTCGGTCACCGCATCCGTCGACCTGGGTGCCGGAGAGGAAATCTCCGCGACGACAACGGCGAAACCCGACACGCTCCGCCTCCAGCCCGGCACCGACGACGCCACTCTCCACCCCGCATCAGGCGAATGCCCCCGCAACAGCAAAGGCGGCATCGGTACCCCTTACACCAAGGGCAATGCCAAAAACACCCCACCCTGCGGAGTGACCTACCAACGCGCCACCCACGACAACGGCACCTACCCCCTCAAGGCCACGCTCTCCTGGAAAGCCTCCTGGCACGGTACCGACGACACCGGCGCCACCCTCCCCGACGGCGAATTCGGCACCCAGCGCAACATCACCGTCCACGAAGTCCAATCCATCAACTGAGAAGCGGACAATCGCCGAGGCGCAGAGGTCTCGGCACACAAGGCACAGGCACAGGCACAGGCGCAGGATTCTTCCCGACGGCCAGGAGGGCGCGAAGTGCGCGGCGAGGTGATGTCCGGTAGCTCGGTGGGCGCCGGGCGCTGGGCCTTCATCGTCCACACCTATCCCGAGCCGTACGCGCCCTGAGCCGTAGGCGCCATGGCGCGGGGCTCAGCAGTACGGGGCCTGGCCTGTCAGGGCGTAGGCGACGCTCATGAAGACGCCGAAGAGGCGGAAGAGGGTGGGGAGGTCGGCCGTGGTCCGGATCGTGCGGTCGTCCTCGGCGGAGGGGGCGCGGGTGACGCCGGGGATGCCGGACAGCTGGGAGGCGACGGAGGCCGACTGCCAGCGGACGGCGAGGGTGTGGGGCGTGGTGTCGGTGGTCCTGGGGGAGTGGGGGGACACGGCGCGTACGCCCTCCGTCACCGCCTCCTCGATCGCGGCGCGGGCCTCCTCCGCCGGACGCAGTCGCGCGGCGAAGCGGTCCCGGGCGTATTTCACGGGGGCCGTACGCAGCTCCGGGTCCCACTCGCGGGCCTCGGCGCAGGCCACGTCGTCGCCGGTCAGCGCCACCACGGGGACGCCGAGTGCGGTGGCTGTCGCGTAGGCGAAGCCGATCTCGCCCATGGGGCGGTCATCGAGCCACATGTCCTCGATCTCGTGGCCCATGAAGCTGTGGCTGAGGACGCCGAGCGCGCCGGCGCGGGAGTGGTAGCCGACGAACGCGACAGCGTCGAAGCCGGCGTCGAGGTCCTGGAGCATGATCATCGGCTTGGGCCTGCCGCGCACCAGCTCGACGCCGGGGTGGAGGTGTTCGACCAGGAGGTTGCGCATCGAGCTGTGCGTGTCGTTGACGACGACCTCGCTCGCACCGCCCGCGAACGCGCCGCGTACGGCGGCGTTGACGTCCTCGGTCATCATCACCCGGCCGCGCTCGTAGTCCCGGCCGCCCATCTGCACGTCGTCGGCGCCGACCAGACCGGTGACGCCCTCCATGTCCGCACTGACGTAAACGCGCACGCCACCCGCCTCCGTTCTCGCCCGTCGCGCCCCCTACGGACGCTTACGCCTTACGGGCATCACAGATAGCTTCTCACCCCATCCATTTCGCCCTCCGTCCGGCAAGGGACTACGCCCTCCGTCCGGCAAGGGACTACGCCCTCCGTCCGGCAAGGGACTACGCCATCCGTCCGGCAAGGGGCTACTGGGCACCGCGCCGCCTCAGTGGGGGCGGCTGCGGAGACGGCGCAGCATGCGGGGGTCCTCGAAGCCGACCTCGCGTGCCGCCGTCTCCGTGGTCGCGCCGTGGCCGATCAGGTGCTCGGCCCGCTCCAGGCGAAGGGTCTGCTGGTAGCGCAGCGGGGTGAGTCCGCTGGTGGCGCGGGCGAAGAGCCGGGTGAGGGTGCGGGGGCTGACGCCCGCGCCGGCGGCGAGGTGGGCGAGGGGAAGCGGCTCGGCGAAGCGGCTGTCGATGAGGTCCTGCACCCGGTGGACGGTGTCGTCCAGGTGCGAGCGGTGCCGCAGCATGGCGCTGGCCTGGGGCTCGTCGCCGTTGCGGCGGGCGTAGACGACCATGCTGCGCGCCACGCGCGCTGCCAGTGCCGGGCCGTGCCGTATGGCGAGCAGGTGCAGCGCGAGGTCGATGCCGCTGGCGATGCCTGCCGAGGTGACGACCCGGTCGTCGGTGGTGAACAGCACGTCCCGTACGACGTGGGCACGCGGGTGGCGGGCCGCCAGCTCGTCCTGGAGCTCGTGGTGGGTGGTGAAGTGGCGCCCGTCCAGCAGTCCGGCCCGGCCCAGGGCCGCCGCGCCGGAGCACACGCTCGCGACGGTGCCGCCCGCGGCGTGGTGCGCGCGCAGCCGCTGTTCGGTCCGCGCGCCCAGCCGGGGGCCGCCTCCGCGCACCGCCGGGGTCCGCCAGCCGGGCACGATCACCAGGTCCTCGGCGGACGGATCCGGCCAGCGGGTGAGGGCCGTCAGGGGAAGGCCCTGGGCGCTGAGGATCTGCTCCTGCTCGGCGAAGTAGCTGAGCCGGTAGGGCCGCCCGAAACCCGCCGCGGTGCTGAAGACCTGTGCCGGTCCTGCCAGGTCGAGCAGGTGGATGCCGGGCAGCAGGACGAAGACGACGTGGTTCACGGGCGGCGCGTCGCCGCCGTTCACGGGTGCGTCGTCGTTCGCGGGCGTGCGGGTCTCGGGTACGTGGTTCACGGGTGCGCGGCCACCGCGGCTTCCGTGCCGGACCCCGGTCCGGCCTCCGCTGCCCTCTCGGCCTCCGCCGCCCCTTCCGCCTCGGCCTCCGCTTCCGCCTCCAGCTCCAGCTCCAGCTCCGCCACGCTCCCGATCCGCGCGAACCGGCCGCGCAGGACCGCCTCCGTGCGCTCGATGACCGCCTCGGGCGGCAGCCCCGTGGCGCGGTCGGTCGTCGTCGCGTCGGTGACGAAGACGATGCCGTAGCCCAGGTCACTGCCGACGCGGGCCGTCGTCTCGACGCACTGTTCGGTGCGGATGCCGCACAGCACCAGCTCGCGTACGCCCGCCCTGGTCAGCAGCTGCTGGAGGTGGGTGGTGGTGAAGGCGTTGTGGGCCGTCTTGCGGAGTACGGGCTCGCCGGGTACCGGCTGTTCGAGCTCTTCCAGCAGCCGGACGTGCCCCTGCTCGGGGTCGAACGCGTTCCCACTGCCCGGCTCGGTGTGCAGCACCCAGATGACCTGGTCACCGCGTGAGCGGGCGAGGCGTACGAGGCGGCTGACGGGCTCGGCTATGCGCTGGTTGGCCATGTCCTCCCAGTGCGGGCGGGCACGGAAGGACTCTTGGACGTCGATCACAAGCAGGGCTCGGTTCATGTGCCCAGTCTGTACGGGTCGGCGCCCGTGCGGCAGACACGGACCGGGCCACCACCGGAACGATCTGGTCACAGGCAAGGCAGGGGAAGACGACCTGCCGTGCCCGCACGGCGACGGGATTGGTCGAGACCTATTGCCGTGGACGGGGTGTGCTCGTAGCCTCCTGCGGAAGTTGTGCACCGCGAAACCACCGTTGTGCACCCTGCAACGCACGGCACGCTGCCCGTGCCCGTGCCCCGTGCCCGTGCCGGTTCCGGAGAGGAGCACCTGGTGAGCTGGTCCGGACTCGTTCCGCGCCCTTCCGACGTCCAAGAGCGCGCGGGTGCGCCGTTCGTGTGGGGGAGCGGCACCGCGCTCCTCGCCCGCCCCGGCACGCACTCCGTCGCGCGCTGGCTGCGCGGCCAGGCCGCCCTCCCTTTCCGGGAGGGCGCGGACAACGACGCCGACCCGCCCCGCCGTGAGGAGGACCGACCCCGCCGTGAGGAGGACCGACCCCGCAGCGAGGAGGACCGACCCCGCAACACCGTCGAGCTGCGCCTCGACCGCGAACTGCCCGCCGGGTCCTACCGGCTGGACGTCACCGCCGAGCGCGCCCTGATCGAGGGCGGCGACGAGGCCGGGGTCTTCTGGGGCGTCCAGACCCTGCGCCAGGCACTCCCGCCCGGCGCGCTGCGCCGCGCGTCCACCGCGGCGGAATGGCACCTGGCCCCGGCCCGCGTCCAGGACGCGCCCCGCTTCGTCTGGCGCGGCCTCATGCTGGATGTGGCGCGGCACTTCATGCCGAAGGACGGGGTGCTGAGCGTCCTCGACCTGCTCGCCGCGCACAAGCTGAACGTCCTCCACCTCCACCTGACCGACGACCAGGGCTGGCGCGTCCAGATCCGCCGCTATCCGGCGCTGACCGAGGTCGGCGGCTGGCGGCCCCGCACGCGGGTGGGGCACCGCGCCTCCCCGCTGTGGGACGAGCGCCCGCACGGCGGCCACTACACCCAAGGCGACCTGCGCGAGATCGTCGCGTACGCCGCCGAGCGGCACATCACCGTCGTCCCCGAGATCGAGCTGCCCGGCCACTCGCAGGCCGCCATCGCCGCCTACCCCGAACTGGGCAACACCGACGTGGTCGACACCGCCGCGCTCGGCGTGTGGACCGACTGGGGTGTCAGCCCCCATCTGCTGGCCCCCACCGACGACACCCTCCGCTTCTACGAACACGTCCTGGAAGAGGTCCTCGACCTCTTCCCCTCCCCCTTCATCCACATCGGCGGCGACGAGACCCCCAAGGAGCAGTGGCGCGCCTCCGCCGTCGCGCAGGCGCGCCTCGCACAGGAGGGGCTCGTCGACGAGGACGCCCTCCAGGCGTGGATGGTGCGGCACTTCGACCGCTGGCTCGCCGCGCGCGGACGCCGCCTCACCGGCTGGGACGAGATCCTGGAGGGCGGCACCCTGGCCGACGGGCTCACACCCGGCGCCGTCGTCTCCTCCTGGCGGGGCTACGAGGGCGGCATCACGGCCGCCAAGTCCGGCCACGACGTGGTGATGTGCCCCGAGCACCAGGTGTACCTCGACCGCCGCCAGGCGCCGGGCGAGAGCGAGCCGATGCCGCTTGGGTACGTCGCGACCCTGCGCGACGTCCACGGCTTCGAGCCGGTGCCGCCGGAGCTGGCCGGCACGGAGCACGCCCGGCATGTGCTCGGCATCCAGGCCAACATGTGGACGGAGTGCGCGGAGAGCGCGCAGCGCGTCGACTACCAGGTCTTTCCGCGGCTCGCCGCGCTGTCCGAGGTGGCGTGGTCGGCGGAGGCGGGGGAGTACGCGGACTTCGAGCGGCGTATGGACGAGGCCCACTACGCCCGCCTCGACGCCCTCGGCGTCAATTATCGCCCCCCGGCCGGTCCCCACCCCTGGCACCGCCGCCCGGGCATCCCCGGCAGGCCCCTGGAATGAGCCCTTGCCCCTCCGCTGGATTGAGCCCCTGCCCCGCCGCCCGTCTCTCGCGGAGGCCGGTGGAGATCCCGGTCCCGGGCGCGTGGACCGAGCCCCTGTAATACAGCGGGCAAATGCGACGGGAGCCGCCCTCGTGTCGTGCCTCGGCCGAGATGTGCCAGAGTTGCCTAGTCCGGGCTGTGAGCACGTACCGTACGGCAGTGCAGCCGGGAGCCCGGGGATGTCGGGGAAGGGGCAGCTAGGTTGAGCACGCACGTACGGCACGCACCACACGGCGGCCAGGCCGCGCAGGCTGTGCCGTCTGTCATGCTGCCGACCACCCTCGACGAGGCCGTGTCGGCGCTCGCCACCGTGCCCGCCGCCGTTCCCGTGGCGGGCGGCACCGACCTGATGGCCGACGTCAACTCCGGCCAGCTCCGCCCCGCCGCGCTCGTCGGCCTCGGGCGGATCAGCGAGATCCGCGGCTGGTCGTACCAGGACGGGCACGGCGTGCTGGGCGCCGGACTGACCCACGCCCGCATGGGCCGCCCCGACTTCGCCGCGCTCATCCCCGCGCTGGCCGCCGCGGCCCGCGCCGCCGGGCCCCCGCAGATCCGGAACGCCGGGACCCTCGGCGGCAACATCGTCAGCGCCTCGCCCACCGGTGACACGCTGCCCGTGCTGGCCGCGCTGGAGGCCACGCTCTCCATCGCCGGGCCCGAGGGAGCGCGCCGCGAGCTGCCGGTGAGCCATCTGCTCGCGGGCATGGACATGCTTCAGCCCAGCGAGGTCGTCGGCTATGTGCGGGTGCCGCTGCTGCACGCGCCGCAGACCTTCCTCAAGGCCACGAGCAGGACGGGGCCCAGCCGCGCGCTCGCCTCGGTCGCCGTCGTGCTCGACCCGATGCGGCGCGGGGTGCGCTGCGCGGTCGGCGCCGTCGCGCCGATGCCGCTGCGCCCGCTGGAGGCCGAGCGCTGGATCGCCTCGCTCATCGACTGGGACGGCGAACGGGGGCTCGCCCCCGAGGCGCTGACTGCTTTCGGGGAGTATGTCGCGATGGCGTGCATCCCCGACCCGGTGCCGGAGGAGGGGCCCGACGGTACCCCTGGGCCCGTATCCGAGCTTCCGCCCGCGGCGCTGCACTTGCGGCGTACCGTGGCGACACTGGCCCGCCGTGGACTCGGGAGGGCTCTCGCATGAGCGGCACACCACACGACAACGGGAACGGGAACCGGAACGGGGGCGCGGACCCGCACTCAGGCGCGGGACCGCACGCGAACGTGAACGCGCACACGGACGAGAACGGATACCCGTACCCGGACGGGGACGGCTACCCGGGCGGGGGTGCGTACCCCGCCGGGGACGGTTACCAAAGCGGGGACGCGTACCAGGGCCAGGACGGCTACCCGGAGGCTCAGGGCGGCTACCCGGAGGCTTACGGGACGAACGCCGACCCTTATGCCCGGTATGACTCCTACGCGGAACAGGTCCCGTACGGGCAGCATGTGCCCAGGAGTTGGGGCGGCGGCGAGTACGACGCGGACGCGACCGGGTTCGTGCAGCTGCCCGCGGGCGGTTTCCCCGAGAGCGGCGTACCGCTCGCCGCGCCCGGCACGGGCCAGGGCGGCTACACCCCGCCGTCCATCGACCCCTCCGAACCGGGCGCGGGCAGTGCGCCCTTGACCCCGGCCGCGAGCACGGACCCCTCGGACACCGGCCAGTGGGTGATGCCTTTCGCGCCGGAGACGGCGCAGCCCGGTGCGGAGTTCGCCCAGAACTACGGCCAGAACCAGGGCCAGAACCAGGGCCAGAACCAGGGCTACGGCCAGGGCTATGGCGGGGACCCCGGTGCGGGCCGGCATGAACCGGAGGGCGAAGCGGAGCCCGGCCAGGGCGCCGGTCCCGGTCCCGGTCCGGATCCTGCCGCCGGTCTCGGCTCGGGCTCTTCGGCCGCCTCCGTGCTCGGGCAGGGCGCCGCGGCGGCGCTCGCCGGATCGCACGAGGCCCGCACCCAGCGCCGCCCGCTCGGTGCGGGCCCCGGCACGGGGGCGGGCGCCGCGCCAGGGACCGAGGGCACGGGCACGGGAACGGGCACGCCTGGTTCGGCCGCCGCGATCGGCGGGACCGACGGCGGACAGAGGCAAGGACAGGGACAGGGCGCCGCGCAGGGCCCGGGGGGCACGCTCGGCGCCGGCCGGCCGCTCGCCGAGGAGCCCGCCGTTGACGGGGGTTACACCCCGCCCTCGT
The DNA here is from genome assembly GCF_035917675.1 of Streptomyces sp. NBC_01775. Lineage (NCBI taxonomy): Bacteria > Bacillati > Actinomycetota > Actinomycetes > Kitasatosporales > Streptomycetaceae > Streptomyces > Streptomyces sp. NBC_01775. Next base: position 5,842,217 of record NZ_CP109104.1, read on the forward strand.
CCGCCGCGCCGGTGCCCGCGCCAGGGCACCTGCCCGCCGCCAGCGAGTCGCCCGGACCCTGGAGCCCGACCCCGCCGCCCCCCGCGCCGCACTGGGGCGAGGCATCGGCGCACGCACCGCATCCGCACCCGGGGCCGGAAAGCCCCGACGCCTTCACCGGTCCTGGCCCGTTGCCGCCGCAACAGCCGGGCATGGTCTGGCCGTTCACGCCTTCGGAAGGCGGCCCCGCCGTCGGCTCCCTCGGCGCGCTCGACTCCACCGCACACCCTCAGACCCCCGGCGGGCCTGGCGTACCCGGAGCCTCCGGCGGGAACGCGCCCGCCCCGGCCGAGCTGCCGGAACAGCGCGACCGTTCGGCCGCCCCGCCCGAGCAGGACGTCCAGGGACCCTCGGGTGTCCAAGGCCCCCCGGAGGGACCTGGCTTCCCGGAGGGACCGGGATCCCCGGATGTCCAGCACCCCTCGGATGTCCAGCACTCCTCGGACGCCGAGGCCACGGACGAGAAGCTCGGTGCGGCCCCCCGGCCCGCCGAGTCGGCGCCCGCCCCTTCGGCGCCCACCGGGCTGCCGCCCGAGCGCGAGCAGCCGACTGCGGAGCCGCAGCCGACGGCGCAGGCCGAGCCGGGTGCGGACGGCCCCGTGGGTGGGCGCGTGGACGGCCCGGTGGGCGGGCCCAGGCCGGGCCTGATTCCCACGACGGCCTCCACTCCCGGCAGCGCGCAGCCTGTCGCGCAGCCGCCCTCCCCGGAGCCCGAGCCCGCGCCCGAGCCCGCGCCTGTCTCCGTCCCGGCAGCGGACGCCACCGGATCGGACGCCACCGGGTCGGACGCCGCCGAGGGGGCAGCCGGGTCCGGGACGGACGTCGGCCCCCAGGCCCCTGACGGGCCCGCAGAGGCGGACGCGGCCACGGACACCGAGGCGGACGCCGACGCGCAGGAGGAGGGGAAACCCGACGTCCCCGATGCGAACGCCGTTGCCGACGCGGAGGCGGACGCCGACACCGGAGAGGCCGACGCAGAAGAGGCCGGCTCCCACGAGGCGGACTCCCAAGAGGAGGACGCGTCGGCCGGTGACGAACACCCCCAGGTCTCCTACGTCCTGCACGTCAACGGGGTCGACCGGCCGGTCACCGGCGCGTGGATCGGCGAGTCGCTGCTGTATGTGCTGCGGGAGCGGCTCGGGCTGGCGGGCGCCAAGGACGGGTGCGCGCAGGGCGAGTGCGGCGCGTGCTCGGTGCAGGTGGACGGCCGGCTCGTGGCCGCCTGCCTGGTGCCCGCGGCCACCGCGGCGGGCAGCGAGGTACGCACCGTCGAGGGCCTCGCGACGGACGGCGTGCCCTCCGACGTTCAGTGCGCGCTGGCCGAAAGCGGCTCCGTGCAGTGCGGGTTCTGCGTGCCCGGTCTGGCCATGACCGTGCACGATCTGCTGGAGGGCAACCACGCCCCCAGCGACCTGGAGACCCGCAAGGCGATCAGCGGCAACCTGTGCCGCTGCTCCGGATACCGGGGCGTGCTCGACGCCGTCCGCACCGTCGTCTCCGAACGCGCCGCGAAGGCCGAGCGGGAGACGGCCGAGGCCGAGGCGCAAGCCCAGACCCAGGCCCAGGGGGCGGCGGCCGGCACCCCCGGCGCACCCGGCCCGCATCCGGAACACGCCAACGGCGTGTTCGGCAACGGCAACGCCGACAACGGCGGCAACGCCAACGGTGGTTACGAGACCGGCGCGTACCCCCGCGAGGCGTACCCGAACGGCGAGTACGGCGAGGCCCCGCACGAGGGCGGCCAGTACGGCACCGAGCAGTACGGCCAGGGCCAGTACGGCAACGAGCAGTACGGCGCCGACCAGTACGGCCAGGACCAGTACGGCCAGGACCAGTACGGCGGCAACGAGCAGTACCGCGGCAACGACCAGTACGGCGGTGCCGAGTACGGCAACGGCACCTACGGGGCGGACATCCCCCAGCAGACACGCCACCCGGACAGGGGCGCGTGATGCCGGCCGGACCCCCTCACCCCGCACCCACCCGGGCAACCGGCGTCAGCCCGAGCCCCACCCGCGTGAACCAGCCCCGCCCGCGTGACCGCGCCACCGCGCGCGTCCGAAAGGGCGGCGGGCACCAGCACAGAAAGGCGGCGGTATGACGGAGACGGCTGACGGCCACCCCGGCGCCGGCCCCGGCACGGGCTCCGGCGCCGCCTCGGCGACCCCCGCCGGAGGCGCCCCGCTGCCCCCGGGTTCGCGGAGCGCGCCCGAGCCGCACGGGCTCGGAGCCTCTGTCATGCCCACCGACGTCTACGCCAAGGCGCAGGGCACCTTCCCCTACGCGGCCGACCTGTGGGCCGAGGGGCTGTTGTGGGCCGCGGTGCACCGCTCCTCGTACCCGCGCGCCCGGATCGTGTCCATCGACACCGAACAGGCCGCCGCCATGCCGGGCGTGCACGCCGTCGTGACGCACGAGGACGTGCCCGGGGACTCGTCGCACGGCCGGAAGGTCGCCGACCAGCCCGCCTTCGCGCGCGATGAGGTGCGCTACTTCGGCGAGCCGATCGCGGCCGTCGCCGCCGACCATCCGGACACCGCGCGGCTTGCCGCCGCCGCCATCGCCGTCGAGTACGAGGTGCTGGAGCCGGTCAGCGACCCGGAGAAGTCCTTCGAGTCCGAGCCGCTGCACCCCGACGGCAACCTGCTGCGCCACATCCCGCTGCGCTACGGCGACCCGGACGCCACCGGCGAGGTCGTCGTCGAGGGCCTGTACCGGGTCGGCCGCCAGGACCCCGCGCCGATCGGCGCCGAGGCCGCGCTCGCCGTACCCCGCCCGGACGGGGGCGTGGAGATCTACACCGCCTCCACCGACCCGCACACCGACCGCGACCTGGCCGCGGCCTGCTTCGGGCTGCCGCCCGAGCAGGTCAAGATCGTGGTGACCGGGGTGCCAGGGGCCATGGGCGACCGCGAGGACGCCGCGCTCCAGGTCCCGTTGGGGCTGCTCGCGATGCGCACCGGCTGCCCGGTCAAGATCGCGCTGACCCGCGAGGAGTCCTTCCTCGGCCACGCCCACCGCCACCCCACCCTGCTGCGCTACCGCCACCACGCGGACGGCGAGGGCACGCTGGTGAAGGTCGAGGCACAGATCCTGCTGGACGGCGGCGCCTACGCCGACACCTCCTACGACGCGCTGGCCGCCGCCGTCTCGTTCGCCGCCGGGCCGTACGTCGTGCCGCACGCGGTGATCGACGGCTGGGTGGTGCGCACCAACAACCCGCCCTCGGGCCATGTGCGCGGCGAGGGCGCGATGCAGGTGTGCGCCGCGTACGAGGGCCAGATGGACAAGCTCGCCGAGCGGCTCGGCCTCGACCCGGCCGAGGTGCGGATGCGCAACGTGCTGGCGACCGGCGACCTGCTGCCGACGGGCCAGACCGTCACCTGCCCGGCGCCGGTTGCCGAACTCCTCAGCGCCGTACGCGAGGCGCCGCTGCCCGCGCTGCCCAAGGACGCGCCCGAGTCCGACTGGCTGCTGCCCGGCGGACCGGAGGGCGCGGGCGACCCGGCCGCGGTGCGGCGCGGGGTCGGCTACGCGCTCGGCATGGTGCACATGCTCGGTGCCGAGGGCACCGACGAGGTGTCCACGGCCACCGTCAAGGTCAGCGGGCCCGTCGCCACGGTGATGTGCGCGGCGGTCGAGGCCGGCCAGGGCTTCGACACGCTTGCCCGGCAGATCGTGCAGGAGACCCTCGGTATCGACGAGGTGCACATCGCCTCCGTCGACACCGACCAGCCGCCCTCCGGCGCGAGCGGGCGCGGCCGGCACACCTGGGTGTCGGGCGGCGCGGTCGAGCGCGCGGCGAAGATGGTGCGCACCCAGCTGCTCCAGCCGCTGGCGGCGAAGTTCGGGATGTCCACGGAGCTGCTGTCCATCGCGGACGGCAAGATCACCTCGTACGACGGGGTGCTGTCCACCACCGTCGTGGAGGCGCTGGAGGGCAAGGAGCTGTGGGCGACGGCGCAGTGCCGCCCGCATCCGACCGAGCCGCTGGACGAGTCGGGCCAGGGCGACGCCTTCGTCGGCCTCGCCTTCGCCGCCGTACGCGCGGTGGTGGACGTCGACATCGAGCTGGGCTCCGTCCGCGTGGTCGAGGTCGCCCTCGCGCAGGACGTGGGCCGCGTCCTCAACCCCCGGCAGCTGCGGGCCCGCCTGGAGGCGGGCGTCACCCAGGGCATCGGCACGGCGCTCACGGAGCACCTGCGGGTCGCCAAGGGCGTGGTGCGCCACCCGGACCTGACGGCCTACGCGCTGCCGACCGCGCTGGACACCCCGGACATCCGCATCGTGGAGCTGATCGAAGAGCGCGACGTGGTGGCCCCGTTCGGCGCCAAGGCCGCCTCGTCGGCCCCGGTCGTCACCACCCCGTCGGCAGTGGCGGCAGCGGTGAGAGCCGCCACCGGCCGCCCCGTCAACCGTCTCCCCATCCGCCCCCAGGCGGCGGTGGGCGCGGCGCAATAGGTCCTGCGGGATCTTTCCGCCGCCGCGGCGCGCGACCACATCGGACAGGGCCCGGCGGGAGGCAGGAGCACCGGCCGGGCTCACTCGCTCAGGAAGTCCTCCACGAGCGGGCGCAGCATCTCCGGCTCGTCGATCCACGGGTAGTGGCCCACGCCGTGCAGAGGGCGCAGCCGCGCGTGCGGGAAGCAGGCCGCCACCACCTCGCCCGACTTCATGCCGGTGATGGCGTCCAGGTCGCCCGTGACGACCAGCACGGGGGTGCGCACCGTGCGCAGCCTGCCCAGCAGCGCGAGCCGCTCGTCCTCGCCCACGCCCTGCCAGAACGCGGCGCGCGGCACCGGGTTGAGCTGTTCGCCCTCGTCCGCAGCGTGCTCCTGCTGCGGGAGCTCCCAGCGCCCGTACGCCATCGGTGCCGCGCGCAGCAGGAGCCCGCGGATCTCTGCCAGATCGGTGGCGTGGGTGAGGAGCTGGACGGCGACGTAGGCGTCCTCCCACCAGTCCTCGTCCGCGGCGCGTGACTCGAAGATCTGCCGTGCGTCGTCGGGGAGTTGGCCCTGGAGGCGGGAGCCGGGGTTGAGCAGCACGAGGTGGCTGAGGCGGTCGGCGTAGCGGGCCGCGTACGCCTGCGCGGTGGCCGCCGCCGCGTCGTGCGCGAGGAGCGCGAAGCGGTCCAGGCCCAGGTGCGCGCGCAGCGCCTCGAGGTCCTCGGCGTGCCGGGTGAAGACGTAGGCGCCCAGATCGTCGGCGGGCGGCGAGTCTCCGGTGCCGCGCGCGTCGGGGATCACCAGCGTCCGGTAGGCGCCGAGCCCGCCCAGGTCTCCCAGATAGGCGGCCTCGCGCGCCGGGCCGCCCGCCAGGCAGACCAGAGGCGGTTTGCCGGATGTGCGGTGGGCCCCGGAACCGGCGGTATCGGCGGTGTCGGCGTCCCGGACGCGGTAGGCGAGCTGTGCCCCGTCGTATGAGGTGAAGTGCGGCATAGGTGCAGTTTGCCGCCAGGGATCAGGTTGGTGTGCAACCAATGGTGGTTCTCGTGTGTCTGTTGTGTCGTACGTGCAGAGAGCAGTAGACGTACGCCCATCGCGCGCTCCGGGTTCCGCCGGACGGGCCGACCCCCCGTCACGCGCTGCCGGATTCCCGCGCGTCGACCAGCAGGAGGACAAGTGCGTCAACGGACCAACGCGTCAGCCATCCGCACCGTCGCACGCGCAATAGGCGTGTCGGCGCTGGTGGCGGGCACCACGTTCGCCGCCGTGGCACAGGCGGGCGCCGTGCAGCACGAGGGGAAGACCGCCGCACCCGCGGCGAAGGCTGCCAAGGCGCCCAAGGCCGACTTCAACGGTGACGGCTACGCCGACACCGTCAGCTCAGCGCCCAAGGCGACCGTCGGAGGGAAGGAGGAGGCCGGCTACGTCACCGTCTCCTACGGCTCCGCCAAGGGCGCCAGCACCACCCACCGCCAGCTCTTCAGCGCCAACACCGCGGGCGTGCCCGGCGACGCGTCGGTCAACGGCCGCTTCGGCGAGCAGAGCGCGGCCCGCGACTTCGACGGCGACGGCACCACCGACCTCGCCCTCACGGACGACGGCAAGGTCCTCATCCTGTGGGGCGCCAAGGGGCAGACCCTGAAGGCCGCCGCTGCCGACGACGGCGGCGCCGAGGTGCCCGGCGTCGACTCGGTGCGCACCCTGGCCGCGGGCGACTTCAATGGTGACGGCAAGGCCGACCTGGCCGTCGACGGCAACGACAGCGGCGTGGACCTGCTGTACGGCGGCTTCGGCCGCGACGGCAAGCCCGCCAAGACCGGCAAGGTCGAGCCCGGCCACGACTTCGGGCCGGACAAGGTGATCGCGGGCGACGTGACCGGCGACGGCATCGACGACCTGGTCACCACCCACTCCTTCGAGGAGATGTCCGAGAAGAGCGCCTTCTTCAAGGGCTCCAAGGACGGACTGGTCAGCAAGCCCAAGGCCATCGACGACGCGGAAACCGGCGTGATCGCCGACGTCAACAAGGACGGCTTCGGCGACATCGTCCTCCGTACCGTCCCCGGCGGCGTGGTGGAGAACCTGCCCTACGACCACGGCACCCTGAAGGTCCTCTACGGCACTGCCGACGGGCCCGGCACCAAGACCTCCACGCTCACCCAGAACAGCGCGGGCGTACCCGGTGCCAACGAGGAGGGTGACGAGTTCGGCAAGTCCCTCGCCGCCGGTGACGTCAACGGCGACGGCTACGCCGACATCGCCGTGGGCGCGCCCTACGAGGACATCGGCAGCGGCGCGGCGGGCAAGGACGCGGGCGCCGTCGTCCAGCTCCTGGGCGGCAAGGACGGTCTGACCGGCGCCGGTGCCAAGAACTGGGACCAGGGCTCGGAGGGCGTGCCCGGTGCCGTCGAGGCCGAGGACCGCTTCGGCTCGGCGGTCTCCCTCGGCGACACCGACAACGACGGCCACGACGACCTCGCGATCGGCGCGGACGGCGAGGACGGCGCGGGTGCCGCGGCGAAGGACGCGGGTTCCGTGTGGGTCCTGCGCGGCACCACGAGCGGCCTGACGAGCAAGGGCGTCGTCTCCTACGGCCCCAAGACGCTCGGCGGCCCGGAGGGCAACGCCGCTCTGGGCACCTCCTTCGCCCGCTGAATCTCTGCGTGGGCGGCCCGCTGATCCTTCCGAGGGCGGCATCGGCCGAACCCGCCACGGGCGGCATCCGCTGACCCGCCGTAGCACCGCGGGAAACCTCGTGCCCCCGCCCGCCCCCGAACCGGGGCGGGCGGGGGCACGCTCGTTGCGGGTGCGGGTGCGGGTGCGGGTGCGGGTGCGGGTGCGGGCGTGGGCGCGGGCCGGGGGCCGGGGGCCGGGGAGCGGCGGTGGGTGATCCGGTGCTTGGTGAACGGGTGGGGGTGGGCCGGTGGCCAAGGGGTTTTTCCGGGCGGGCAGTTGGGGTTTCGGCGGGTGGTTCGCGAGGTGTCGACCTGGGGTTCGAGGCCCCCTCGGGGCCGAAAGCCCCCTGGCGCGACTGGTGTTGATGTGGCGTCAGTTATCAACTGAGGGTTCGGACGCGCGTAGATATCATTGTCATGCCCCAACCACATCGCTAGTCTGGCCGGGCTCGTGGCGCCCAGCTCCACCCCATCGGCCGTCGGTGTGCACTCGTCGGCCTGTCCCCCCACCACCCTCGGGAGCAGCCATGTCCTCAGTCACCAGCAAGTGGAAGACCGGCCGGGTACCCGCCGTGGCGGCGGCGCTGGCCGTGCTCGCATCAGGTGCCCTCCTCGTCACCGGTACCTCGGCGACGGCCGGACCGCCCGATTCCGACCCCACGATGAACGATTCCTTCGCCTCCGCGGCCAAGGAATTCGGCGTCCCGCGCGACGTGCTGGCCTCCCTCGGCTACAGCGAGACCCACTTCGACGGCCACGGCGGCAAGCCCAGCCAGGCGAACGGGTACGGAGTGATGCACCTGGTCAGCAACCCCGCACAGCACACGCTGGAGAAGGCGGCGAAGCTCACAGGTGAGCCGGTGGCGCGGCTGCGCAAGAACACGGACGCCAACATCCACGGCGGCGCCGCCGTGCTGCGCGCCTACGCCGACCAGCTCGGCATGGACGCGGCCGAGCGCAGAGACATCGACGCCTGGTACCCGGCCGTCGCGCGCTACAGCGGCGCCAAGGGATCGACGGCGCGGCTGTACGCCGACTCCGTCTACTCCTTCCTCGCGAAGGGCGTACGCGGTCGGGCCCCCGGCGGCGAGCGCGTCTCGGTGCCCGCGCGGCACGTCGCCCCCGACAAGGCGAAGGTCGCGAAGTCCGGGCCCCGGGTGCAGAGCCCGGACTACCCCGACGCGAAGTGGGCCGCCGCCCACGGCAACAACTACGCCTCCGGCCGGAGCGCGAAGCTCAACAAGATCATCATCCATGTGACCCAGGGCTCCTACGCCGGCACCATCAGCTGGTTCCAGAACCCCGACGCGCAGGTCAGCTCCCACTACGTGGTGCGCTCCAAGGACGGCCAGGTCACCCAGATGGTGCGCGACGGGAACACCGCGTACCACGCGCGCAGCGCCAATGCCTCCTCGCTGGGCATCGAGCACGAGGGCTTCGTCGACGACGCGTCCTGGTTCACCGACTCCATGTACCGCTCGTCGGCCAAGCTGACCCGGCACCTGGCCAAGAAGCACGGCATCCCGGTGGACCGCAAGCACATCATCGGTCACAGCGAGGCCCCCGGAAACGACCACACCGACCCCGGCAAGCACTGGAACTGGGACAAGTACATGAAGCTCGTCAAGGGCTGAGGTCCGGTCCGGAACGGGTCGGCGGCGCAGAACCGCGAGAGCGCGGCCCGGGGGACGGACGGCGAGTGCGCCGGTCCGTCCGCCGGGCCGCGTCGCCGTTCCCGGGAGCGCGGTGGACGGTGAGCTGCCCGATCGCCGGAAAGCCCTGCCGGAAAAGCCTTGGTGGAAGGGCGCCCGGAGTGGTTACAGTCCGAGGCTGTCCGTACGGGAGTTCGGGAGGTCCAGGTTGCGGCGCAATGGTCAGGTGCTCGTCTTCGACGCGGACGACACGCTGTGGGAGAACAACGTGCTCTTCGAGCGGGTGATAGCCGACTTCCTGGACTGGCTGGAGCATCCCACCCTCGACAAGCTCCAACTGCGCGCCGTCCTCGACGACATCCAGAGAGCCAACGCCGCCGCCCACGGCTACGGCACCCAGATGCTGTTGCGCAGCCTCGCCGACTGCGTCGAGCGGCTGCGCGACCGGCCCGCCACGGCTGAAGAGAGCGACGCGATAAGGGAATTGGCGGCGCTGCTCATCGACCATCAGGTGGAGCTGATCCCCGGAGTCGCCGAGACCCTCGCGGCGCTCGGCGAGCGCCACGAGCTGCTGATGCTCACCAAGGGGGATCCGGACGAGCAGCGGCGCAAGGTCGACGCCTCCGGGCTCGCGTCCCGTTTCCGGGCGATCGGCATCGTCCGGGAGAAGGACGAGGAGACCTACCGCGCCTTCCTCCAGACCCACGCGCTCACGCCCGTCACCTGTTGGATGATCGGCAACTCGCCGAAGTCGGACATCCTTCCGGCCCGGCGCGCGGGAATGAACGCCGTCTTCGTTCCCCACCCCCACACCTGGGCCCTGGAGCACGGCGAACTCGACCCCGACGACGAGCGGGTGCTGCGGCTGCGGACCTTCCGCGAGCTGCTGGACCACTTCTGACCCCTCCCGGAGGGCGGCGGAGGAGAGCAGCACGTGAACAGCGCCGAGGAGAGCAACACATGAACAGCACCAGCACCAGCACCAGCAGCAGCACCAACACCACCAGCACCAGTCCCGGCACCGCGCCGTCCGAACGTCCCCGGGACCGGGCGCTGACGGCACCCACCGTCTCCTGCGTGTTCGTCTGCCACGACGGCGCGGGGCGGATCCTGCTGGCCCGCCGCAGCGCCGGTGCGCGGGACGAGCCGGGGAGCTGGGACACCGGGGCCGGTGCCCTCGAACACGGAGAGACGTTCGAGGAAGCGGTGCGGCGGGAGGTCCGCGAGGAGTACGCCACCGAGGCCCGCACCATCGAGACCCTCGGCGTCCGCAACATCCTGCGCGGCACCCCCGTCTCCCACTGGGTCGCGGTGGTCTTCGCCGTCGAGGTCGACCCCGGCCGGGTCGCCATCGGCGAGCCTCACAAGTTCGACGCGCTCGGCTGGTTCACCCCGGACGAGCTGCCCGAACCCCCGCATTCGCAGCTCGCGGAGACGCTCGCCCTGCTCCCCGCGCGCGGACGCTGGGCGGGACGCTAGGCGCGGCTCGGAAGAGAGAGACGGGCAGCCCAGGGGCGGGTCCGGGGCCCAACTGGTCGGCCCCAGGCACCTCTTGCCCCCGCCCAACCCCTCGGGCAGGATCGCTGTCGGTGACGGCCCTGCCACGAAATGCCGATGGACGGTGGGGCAGGACGGCCTGGACGGCAAGCGGAGACGGGGGCGCCGTGGGGGACAGGACGCAGGACGGCGCGCAGCCGGGTGACGTGATCGAGGGCCGCTGGCGATTGGTGCGGGTCCTCGGCGAGGGCGGCATGGGCCGTGTCTGGAAGGCGCACGACGCGCGGCTGGACACCCATGTGGCGCTCAAGGAGCTGTGGCTGCCGTCCGGGCTGCCGCCCGGGGAGCGCGAAGAGCGGCTGCGGCGGGCGGAGTTCGAGGCGCTGAGCGCGGTCCGGCTGCGGGATCACCCGCACGTCGTCACGGTGCACGACGTGGTGGTGGTGGACGGGCGGCCGTGGATCGTGATGCAGCTCGTCACCGGCGGCACCCTGCACGAGCGGCTGGCCCGCGGCCCGCTGCCGCCGCGCGCGGCCCGGCGGCTCGCTGTGGCGCTGCTGGACGCGCTGGAGGCCGCGCACCGGCAGAACATCGTGCACCGCGACGTGAAACCGGCCAACGTCATGGTGACCGACGACAAGCGCGTCCTCCTCACGGACTTCGGCATCGCGGCCTCGGGCACGGAGAAGGGCGCGGCCGGGGCCGCGACCGCGGCGGGCGCCGTCCTCGGCTCGGCGCCCTACCTCGCACCCGAGCGTGTCCAGGGCCGAGGGGCGACCGCGGCCAGCGACCTCTTCGCGCTCGGCGCGACGCTGTTCGAGACGGTGGAGGGCACCTCCCCCTTCGCCCGGGACACCTCGGCGGCCTCGCTGCACGCCGCCGCGTACGAGGACCCGCCGCCACTGCGCCGCGCGGGCGCGCTGGCCCCGCTGATCACGGCCCTGCTGGCCAAGGACCCGAAGGCCCGCCCGACGGTGGCGGGTGCCAGAGCGCTGCTCCCGGCGGACACCGCGGACACCGCGGGCCCCGGCGGCGAGGCCGCGGACGGCGAGGAGACGGCGGAGGAGGGCGGCGAGCGCCGCGTAACCCCCAACGGGACCCGGCTGTTGACCTCCGTCCACTCCCCGCCCCCGACAGTCGTCACCACTGCCGTCGTCAAGGTCCGCAACAAGGCGTCGGTGCCTGTCCGCGTGTTCATCGCCGGTCAGGACCGCGGCAAGGTGGCCCCCGAGACGACCGGCAGCTTCCGCGCCCCACCGGGCGTGCACACCGTCCGGACGCGTATCAAGGGCGACGAGTCGGCCCCCCGGACCTTCCGCATGGAGGCGGGCGTCACCCTCCGCCTGGTGGCCCGCCGCCTGGGCGGCAAGCCGGTACTGGAGCGCGCGGACAAGGCGAAGGAGAGGAAGGAGCAGCAGCGGACGCGGGCGAAGCGGCCGGCGCAGGCGAAGCCGGCCCGGCCCAAGCCGCAGGCGCAGGGGAAGCAGCCAGGCGTCAAACAGTCCGCGGCCGTGCCGAAGCCACCGCCGTCCAAGGCGTCCGGCAGCAGCACGCCTGCCGGCAAACCCGCCGGAGCCGACAGTTCGTCCTCCGGGGGCGGCTGCGCCGTGCTCGTGGTGGGGGCCCTGATCCTGGGGCTGCTGCTCTACACCGAGAACGCGGAATTCTCCGGCGACCTCAGCCAGTATCTGAACTCCCCCGCCGAGAAGGCGGACGTCGGCGACTGTCTGCACTACGGCTCCTGGAAGAAGGACGACAAGCCCTGGCACGAGTGGGTCGAGGTCCCCTGCTGGTCGGCGGCGGCCACCTACAAGGTGAGCAGCAGGCTCTACGGCCCGTCCCGCACCAGCACAGGCACCGGCACCAGTTCAGGCACCAGCACCGGCACGGACCTCGGCTCCGGCACGCCGACGGGCTGCGCCCTCACCTCCCAGCGCGTCGAACTCTCCTCCGTCACCCTGTGCGCCACGCGCAAGGTGGGCTAGGCCCTTCTCAAAGAACGCCCCTGGGGAGTGTCGTCGAAGTCCCGCCGGGCAGACGGGACTTCGAAGACACGACCTAGGTCCAGCGGCGGAGGAATACCCCGCCCCCGGGTAGGAGCCAAAGGCGAGTTGTGCCTCTTACCTTGGGGGCATGGCAGCGAACGAGGAGAGGGTCCCGGGGGACGCCCGGGTGGAGGCCGTACCGGTGCCGGGCGCACCACCCGGCCCGGGTGTCACGTCTGTAACGGGCAGCCCTCCCGCATCGGAGGTCACACCGACCGCACCGCCCACGGAGTCGGTGCTGAGCCGCCCCTACCGGGCGCTGACGCTCGGCATCGTCTCCGTCGTGCTGATGATCGCCTTCGAGGCGACGGCCGTGGGGACGGCCATGCCCGTCGCCGCCGACGAGCTGAACGGCATCTCCCTGTACGCGTACGCCTTCTCCGCGTTCTTCACCACCGCCATCGTCGGCATGGTCGGCTCGGGCCAGTGGTGCGACCGGCGCGGTCCGCTGCCGCCGCTGGCGACCGGCATCGTGGGGTTCGCGGCCGGGCTCGTGCTGTCCGGCACCGCCGTGACGATGTGGATCTTCGTACTGGGCCGGGCCGTGCAGGGCGTCGGCGGCGGGCTGGTGATCGTCGCGCTGTACGTCACCGTCAGCCGGGCCTTCCCCGAACGGCTGCGCCCCACCGTCATGGCCGCGTTCGCCGCCTCCTGGGTCGTGCCCTCCGTCATCGGTCCGCTCCTGTCCGGGACCGTCACCCAGCACCTGGGCTGGCGCTGGGTCTTCCTCGGCATACCCGTGCTCGTCCTCCTGCCGCTCGTGGTGATGCTGCCGCCGCTGCGGCGCAAGGCATCCGGGCCGCCCGAGGGCGCCGCGCCGGGGCCCGGTGACGGCCGACGCATCCGGCTCGCCGTCGTCGTGGCGCTGGGCGCCGGGCTGCTCCAGTACGCCGGCCAGGATCTGCGCTGGATCGCCCTGCTGCCCGCCGCGCTCGGGATGGCGCTGCTCGTGCCGTCCGTACGGACGCTGCTGCCGCGCGGCACCGCGCGTGCCGCGCGCGGGCTGCCCGCCGTGATCCTGCTGCGCGGCATGGCGGCCGGGGCGTTCATCGTCGCGGAGAGCTTCGTCCCGCTGATGCTGGTGACCCAGCGCGGGCTGTCGGTCACCATGGCGGGGCTCACGCTCGCGGCGGGGGGTGCCTTCTGGGCGCTGGGCTCCTTCGCGCAGTCGCGGCCCGGCCTGGAGCCGCACCGGGAGCGGCTGGTGCGCACCGGCATGGTGCTGGTCACCTTCGCCATCGCCTATTCGCCGCTGGTGCTGGTCCACTCCGTTCCGGTGTGGACGCTGGCCCTCGCCATGGCCGGCGGCTGCCTCGGGATGGGCCTGGTCATCTCCTCGCTGAGCGTGCTGATGCTGCGGCTGTCGGCGCCCGAGGAGGCGGGCCGCAACTCCGCCGCGCTCCAGCTGTGCGACGGGCTGTCCAACGTGCTGCTGCTCGCCGTGACCGGTGCGCTGTTCGCCGCGCTCGGCGGGGGGTCGGTGAGCGTGGAGGAGGGCGCTCATGGGGCCGCCGTGGACGGCGCCCGGCCGGGCGCGTTCGTCGCTGTCTACGCGGTGTCCGCTGTCGTCGCTCTCATGGGGGTGGGGGTCGCGGGGCGCCTGCGTTCGGCACCGCCGGGAGGGTGATCCAAAAGCTGGGGGAGGGGGCATGTCGTGAGGAGCCAAAATCTGCTTATGGTTCGGGGATGTTCGACTCGCGGCACATCAAGACCTTTCACGAAGTGGTGCGCGCAGGCTCGTACTCCGCCGCCGCGCGGGCCCTCGGCTACACCCAGCCGGCGATCACCCAGCAGATGAAGGCACTCGAACGGTCCGTGGGCTCGCCCCTGTTCGTGCGCGTCGGGCGGCAGATGCGGCTGACCGAGGCGGGCGAGACACTGGCCCGGCACTCGGAAGTGATCCTCGACAGCATCAGCACGGCCCAGCAGCAGATGGCCTCGCTCACCAGGCTGCGGGCGGGGAAGGTCAGCGTCTGCGCCTTTCCCAGCGCCGGCGCCACCCTCGTGCCCGAGGCCCTCGCCCGGCTCGCGGCCGGGCATCCGGGCGTGCGGGTCGAGCTCCAGGAGGGCGAGCCGCCCGAGTCGCTGCGCAAGGTGGTGCGCGGGGAGTGCGACATCACACTCGCCTTCACCTATCCAGGGCTGCACGAACAGGTGCCGCCCGAGCTGGTGGAGTTCCCGCTGCTGGAGGACCAGCTCACCGTGCTGCTGCCGACCGGGCATCCGATGGCCCGGCGCCGCGCCGTCAAACTGGGCGAACTGGCCGACGAGCGCTGGATCGCGGGCTGTCTGCGCTGCCGCGCCAACTTCCTGCACGAGTGCGCCGAACTCGGCTTCGCGCCCGACATCGTCTTCACCACCGACGACAACCTCGTGGTGCAGAGCCTGGTCGCCGAGGGGCTGGGCATCGCGATGATGCCGGGCCTCGTGCTCTCCTTCCTCGTCCACCAGAAGGTCACGGGCCGCGCTCTGGACCCCGCCTCCCGGCGCCAGGTGTCCGCGTACGTCCTGCGCGAGCACCTGGAGATACCCGCGACCGCGCTGGTGCTGGACGCGCTGCGCGCGGTGGCCGAGCGCCGGATCGGCTGCTGAAGGCGGCACGCGGCCGGCCGCCTTCGGCGTGTCCGGCGGATCTTTCTGTTGCCCTGCTTCCTGGTGTGCTGAGCGGGGGCTGCCCCTGGCTGTGTTGTGCAGGGTGCGGGTGGGTCTTGGGCTGGGCGCGCAGTTCCCCGCGCCCCTTCCGGGCGCCCGGGTGCAGGGACGCCCTGGCACACGCAATCCATAAGCACGGGGCGCAGTCAGCCCAACAAACCGTCGTTGGACGTGATATGTGACCGGCGCCACGCTGCCGGTATGGCTGCGACGACCGAGACCTCACCCGCCCCCACGGCGCCCACGACGGGGCGCCTGCGCACCCTCGTCGAGGACGTACGCGAGGCCGTCGGCCGGGGGCTGCCCCCGGATGTGACCGCCTACCTGGTGGGCGAGAAGCTCGCGCCGCACCTGGGCGCCGAGGGGCTGCTCACCCCCGCCCAGCGCGAGCCCGACCCCGAGTGCTACCGCCAGCACCTGCTCCACGCCGAGAGCGACGGCAGCTTCTCCGTCGTGGCGCTGGTCTGGCTGCCGGGTCAGGGCACCTCGATCCACGACCACGTCTCCTGGTGTGTGACCGGCGTCCACCAGGGCGAGGAGCACGAGCGCCGCTACCGGCTGCTGCCCGCCGAGGCCGCCGGCGGGAGCGCGCGGCTCGTCGCCACCGAGGACGTGGTCAACCCGGCCGGCTCGGTATGCGGTTTCGCGCCGCCCGGCGACATCCACCGGGTGTGGAACGGCTGCTACGACGACACCGTCGCCGTCTCGCTGCACCTGTACGGCGCCGACATCTCACGGCTCGGCAGCAGCGTCCGCCGGGTCTACGACCTTCCCGCCGACGCCTGATGGCGCTGCTGGGGGAGCGTGTCCGGTCCTCCCGGGCCACGTCCTCCCGGGCCACGGCGCCCGGCACGGGGCCCGGCGGCGGGCGCGGTAGCGCGAACGGGCCCGTCGGCACGTCCGCGCGCAGACCCAGCAGGCTGCCGGGGCTGGCGCTGGCGGCGCTCGGCGTCGTCGCGGCCTCGGCCGTGCATCTGCTGGTGCCCGCCGTGCCGATGCTGACGGCCGCCGTCGTCCTGGGCATCGCCGCGGCCCATCTGCCCGGAATCCGGGGCCTGGTGCACGGCCTGGCACGCCCCGGGCTGACGCTCGCCGGGAAGCGGCTGATGCGGCTCGGCATCGTCCTGCTCGGCCTCAAGCTCGGCCTGAGCGACGTGCTCGGGCTCGGCTGGGCGACGGTCGCGATGGTGGCGGGCGTCGTCACCGCGACGTTCTTCGGCACCGTATGGCTGGGCCGCAAGCTCGGCCTCAGCGGCGACCAGCCCGTCCTCATCGCCACCGGCTACTCGATCTGCGGGGCCTCCGCGATCGGCGCCGTCAGCGATGTACGCGGCAGCGAGGAGCGGGACGTCGCCACCTCCGTCGCCCTCGTCACCTTGTGCGGCACGCTCGCCATCGCCGCCTTGCCCCTGCTGCACCAGCCGCTGGGGCTGGACGACGGGCAGTTCGGGCGCTGGGTCGGCGCCGGTGTCCACGACGTGGGCCAGGTCGTGGCCACCGCGCAGACCGCGGGGCCCGACGCGCTCGGACAGGCCGTGCTGGTGAAGCTGGTCCGCGTGATGGCGCTCGCGCCGCTGGTCGCGGCGATGGTGGTGGCCGTACGCCGCCGGGGAAGCGCGGACGCCGTCCCCGGCCAGAAGCGACCCCCGCTGGTGCCGCTGTTCGTCCTCGGCTTCCTGGCGATGGTCGCCCTGCGCACGACCGGCCGACTGCCCGGCACCGCGCTGGACGGTGCGGCCTGGGTGCAGGAAGTGCTGCTCGCCGCCGCGCTGTTCGGCCTGGGCAGCGCCGTCCACCTGCCGTCCCTGGCGAGAACGGGCGGCCGGGTCGCCGCACTGGGCCTGTGCTCCTGGATCGTCATCGCGGCGGCGTCGTACGGCGGGGTACTGCTGACGACGTGACGGCGTGACGGCGTGACGACGTGACGGCGTGACGGCATCGCCACTTTCGGGCGCCGTACCGCGGTCACCGATCTGAATCAGCGCCACCCGCTGGACGTGATCGTCGTAGTAGCGCCGGCCGCTGGGGGACCTGGTGCTGACCAGCAAGCCCACGGAAGCAAGACCGGTGGTCTTCCCCTGGATGTCTGCGGCGCATGCCATGATCCGGTCTCATGAGTGACCGTTCGCTGTCGTCTGCCTGGCTGGCCTCGTGGATGAGCAGGGTCTCAGGCGTACTGACGGCGATGACAGACGAGTTCGAGCGTCGGCACGGGTTTCCCCCGGGCACCAATCGGGTCAGGTCGGCCGACCACGGCGACCAGGTGGCGGCTCGTGCTCTGGCCCAAGTGGAGCGCGTCCCCGCTGACCTGCTCACTTTCTACGACAGCGTCGGTGACGTCACCTGGGAAGACGTCGGCAACGGCTACTTCGTCGAGCCGGTACGTGAGGTCCTCCTCCGGCTCAAGGAATACGGCACTGTCGGCATCGGCGCAGGCCAGGCGACTGGCGGCTTGGTCATCGGCTCAGACGGTGGCGGACTGTGTTACGTCACGGGCCCCGACGGGGCGGTTCACCGGACGCGGACAGCGACGCTGGACGAACCCGAGCTCGACAAGGTGGCTGGTGACCTGCGGCAGTTTCTGGAGCGGCTGGAGAAATCCCTGACGCGGTTCGTGACCGACGGCGGGCCGGGGTACCTGTAGGAGCCGTTCCCGGCACCTCTTGTGTCAGTCGTTTTCACACGCGCTGCCGCTTGCTGAAGTCAACGAAATCCGACCAGGCGGTCGGCGGGAAGGCCAGGGTGCCGCCTGCCCGGTCCTTGGTGTAAAGCTCGATCTCGCGTGGCTGGGTGACGGAGAACTCCGCCGAGTAGGTTTCGACGAGCACGAACTTGTCGTCGAACATGGAGAATGAGTTGCCGGGCCAGATGGCGAGTCGAGCAGATCTCGGGATGGGGCCCAGGCTCAGCCTCGGGAGCCGCATCGCGGTCATGAGGCGGTCGAGCTGGCCTTTCATCACTTCCGGTCCGCCGAAGTTGGTGTAGAGAGCCTGCTCGGCGAGCAGCACATTGAAGATCAGGTTGCCCTGGTACGTCGACCTGCATGAACAGGTCGTTGGCGAAGACCTTCCAGCCTTGGATGACGTAGCTGTCCTGGTCGGTGGCGTACACGGTGGGGCTGTCTCCTGGGGTGGAGTTCTTACCAAGGAGCCGTGGCTTCATGGCTGCTCTCCCGTCCGCTCCTTGCGCAGGTTTGCGCGACATAACGATGGCCGAGGCGACGTTCGAGGCGGTCAATCGACTTGCTGCAAACTCGCGCAATCGCCTTGGGACTTGGAACCGCGGCGGTCTACGTTCATCCCTGCGTCCTCGTGATGCCGCGCCGTCAGGCCTGGTCCACGCACTGAGCCTTGGCGGGTTGAGGAGAGTGCTCCGGTCTGGTCGTCTCCGAACTGGTCGGCAACGCGGTCCAGCACAGCGGAAGTCGAATGATCCGAGTCGGCATCGTCCGCCTCGGGTCAGACATCGTGCGGATCTCCGTGTCCGACAAGTCGACGGCAAACCCCCGTCCCCCAAATGGCTGCCGAGGAGGCTTGGGTGACCGGGACGTGTGCCCTGCTGCCGCCGCGACGGCACCCCGGCCGTCTGCATCGGGCCGGCGGCCTCCAACGGGATGCATGCCCCCTTCATTCCTGTGAGGGAGGTATTGCCGAACTGGCTTACATGGTCTGGGAGTACTTCACCTCGGAGGGTCCCTACTCCCGTTTCACTCCCGCCTCTCCGGCATGCTGACCGGCTTTCCCGGACTTGCGTTATCGCCGCAGAGGCGGATTCACCCCCGCCCTGGTCGTTCCCCGATTCATGGACAGGTCGAGATGGCCTGGGCGGGTCCACTCGCGTCAACCTCGGGAAGGAATCACTGTGACAGCACTCAGCGAAGAGCGGTCAACCCGGCAGAACACCGAGTTCGAACATGGCTCGTCCTCGGATTCGAGGCCGTTCAGGCACGGTCGTCGGACTTCACACCTGGTTCACCGGACCTGTCCTCAGTCCTGGGCGTACTCGACCAGCTCTGGGAACTTCCACTGCCTCCCGTGGCGCGCGACTGGCCGGAGACGCGATGGAACCGATTCGCCCGCGATGGCGAGTCCGAAGTGTTCCGTGGGAACACACTGCTGCATACCGACATCGCCCCGAGCAACGTGATCATCGGAGAGGGGCGTGCGTGGGCGGTTGACTGGGCCTGGCCGACACGCGGCGCGGCCTTCATCGACCCCGCCTGTCTCGTCGTGCAACTGGTGGCCGCCGGCCACTCGGTGGCGCGGGCCGAGGCATGGGCTGCTGAGTGCCAGGGTTGGGCGACTGCGGATTCTGCGGCAATCGACGCGTTCGCCCTCGCTGCCTTGCGCATGTACCAATGGCGGGCAGACAGGTCCCCCGAGGCGATCCGGGTCGGGGACAGGGCTCAGGCCGCGCGCCAATGGGCTGTTCACCGGAACGTAGCGCCCACGGACTGAACCAGCGCGGCCCCTTTCCGCCGCGCTGGGCTCCCGGTCCTGGACCGTCAGCGCGGCGGCGTCGTACGGCGGAGTGCTG
Source organism: Streptomyces sp. NBC_01775 (assembly GCF_035917675.1). NCBI lineage: Bacteria > Bacillati > Actinomycetota > Actinomycetes > Kitasatosporales > Streptomycetaceae > Streptomyces > Streptomyces sp. NBC_01775. Next base: position 5,861,758 of record NZ_CP109104.1, read on the forward strand.
CCGGTCACGTGACGGACCTGCGACCGTGTGCATGCGCCCATTTCAGGCCGTGCGCATGCGCCCATTTCGTCCTTTTCTGATTCCTTGTTTCTCATCGGGAGTTCAGTCGAAATGATCCGGAGAGTATTTCGGGCCTCCATTGGAATCGGCGTACCTGGTTATGGCAGGCTCCGAGTGTTCAAGAACGTGCCGCACGCGCACGAAAGTTGAAGGTCGCCGGATGCCGCGCGACCTCCTTGCGTCCGCTTTTCCCGCGGTGCTGTCGGGATCCACCAGTCATGACGGGATTTCTCGTGCGGAAAAACGCTTCACTTGTCGTCGGTGCCTCCGTGGTGCTCGCACTCACGCTGACCGGCTGCGGCGACGACGACGTCAAGGCTTCCAAGGCGCCGGAGAAGTCCGCGCAGGACAGCCACGCCAAGGACAAGGACAAGGCGAAGGACCCGTCGCCCAGTCACAGCCCCAGCAAGTCCGCCAGTCCTTCCGCGCCCCCGAAGCCCAAGCCCACCAGGGCCGCCAAGTCCCCCGGCACCAGCGGTACGAGCGGAGGCAACTCCGGCGGCGGGCGCGCGAGCAAGCCCGGCACCACGCCGGGCGGCTCCTCGTCCACCGGCGGGAGCGGTGCCGGGGCGGCGAGCGCCCAGGGGAACTGGTACTACCCGTACCGCCTCAACGGGAAGACCCTCGCCCTTTCCGTCAGCGGCACCAGTTTCACCATCACGGTCTCCCCCTCCGGCAAGAGCTGTTCCGGGACGATAAGTTCCAGCCTGCGGATCGCCACCACGTGCAAGGGCGAACCCAGCAACGGCCAGGCAGTGATCACCGAAGGGGGTCAGAAGATCTCTCTCAACTGGGACAACGACAAGCCGGACCAGTTCGGCCGCGCCAAGCCCCAGTGAGGACGGGCTGACGGCGCTGGCCGTCGGCCCCGCTCCCGCCCCCGGTAAGGTTGCGGCGGCTGTGCCCGACCAGGGCAGTACCCGACCCGCGTACCGGAGACCGTGACTACCACCCCCACCACCCCCAGCAACAACACCCACCTGTCCCCCGCCTTCCCTGGCCGCGCCCCCTGGGGTACGGCCAGCAAGCTGCGGGCCTGGCAGCAGGCGGCGATGGACGCGTACCTGGAGAAGCAGCCGCGTGACTTCCTCGCCGTCGCGACGCCGGGCGCGGGAAAGACGACGTTCGCGCTGACGCTCGCGAGCTGGCTGCTGCACCACCACGTCGTGCAGCAGATCACCGTCGTCGCGCCCACCGAGCATCTGAAGAAGCAGTGGGCCGAGGCGGCGGCGCGGGTGGGGATCAAGCTGGACCCGGACTACAGCGCGGGCCCGCTCAGCAAGGAATACCACGGCATCGCGATCACGTACGCGGGCGTCGGCGTCCGCCCGATGCTGCACCGCAACCGCGTCGAGCAGCGCAAGACCCTGGTCATCCTGGACGAGATCCACCACGCCGGGGACAGCCGCTCGTGGGGCGAGGCGTGCCAGGAGGCGTTCGAGCCCGCGACCCGGCGGCTGGCGCTGACGGGTACGCCGTTCCGCTCGGACACCAACCCGATCCCGTTCGTGGAGTACGCGGAGGACCGCGAGGGCATCCGGCGCTCGGTCGCCGACTACACCTACGGGTACGGCGACGCGCTCGCCAACGGCGTCGTGCGGCCCGTCATATTCCTCTCCTACAGCGGCAACATGCGCTGGCGCACCAAGGCGGGCGACGAGATCGAGGCGCGGCTCGGCGAGCCGATGACCAAGGACGCGATCTCCCAGGCGTGGCGCACCGCGCTGGACCCGCGCGGCGAGTGGATGCCCGCCGTGCTGCGCGCCGCCGACCGCAGGCTGGCCGAGGTGCGCAAGGCCGTACCCGACGCGGGCGGCCTCGTCATCGCCGCCGACCAGGACTCGGCCCGCGCCTACGCCAAGCTGCTGCGCGAGATCACCGGCAGCGGCCCCACCGTCGTCCTCTCCGACGACACCGGCGCCTCGCAGCGCATCGAGGACTTCCGCCACAGCGAGGATCGCTGGATGGTCGCGGTGCGCATGGTGTCGGAGGGCGTGGACGTGCCGCGCCTCGCGGTCGGCGTGTACGCGACGACCGTCTCCACGCCGCTGTTCTTCGCCCAGGCCGTCGGCCGCTTCGTCCGCTCCCGGCGGCGCGGCGAGACCGCCTCGGTCTTCGTGCCGACGATCCCCACGCTGCTGACCTTCGCCAACGAGATGGAGGTCGAGCGCGACCACGTCCTCGACAAGCCCAAGAAGGGCGACGAGGACGATCCGTACGCCGAAGAGGCGGATCTCCTCAAGGAGGCGGAGCAGGAGAAGGACGAGGACACGGGGGATCAGGACCAACTCCCCTTCGAGGCGCTGGAGTCGGACGCCGTCTTCGACCGGGTGATGTACGACGGCGCCGAGTTCGGCATGCAGGCGCACCCGGGAAGCGAGGAGGAGCAGGACTACCTCGGCATCCCCGGGCTGCTGGAGCCCGACCAGGTGCAGATGCTGCTCCAGAAGCGGCAGGCCCGGCAGATCTCGCACAGCAGGAAGAAGCCCGACGACGAGGCCGACCTGCTGGAGGTGCCGGCCGACCGGCGTCCGGTCATCACGCACAAGGAGCTGCTGGAGAAGCGCAAGCAGCTCAACACCCTGGTCGGCGCCTATGTCCACCAGAGCGGCAAGCCGCACGGTGTGGTCCACACCGAGCTGCGCCGGGTGTGCGGGGGGCCGCCGAGCGCGGAGGCGACGGCGGGGCAGATCGAGGCGCGGATCGCCAAGGTCCGCGAGTGGGCCACGCGCATGAAGTGAGCTGCCGGTGTGGCCGCTCGCCGCGACGCCGCAACAGTCACCGATCCGCCGGACAGGCAACTGTTTCCGGGATGTTTCGGCTGACAAGGGGCGTCCGGCGACCGGATTCTGGACAAGCTCTTCCGGTCAGCGGTGCCGCTCGCTAAGTTTCCCGTCACACTCGCCCCGCGGCGTTCCTCGTCCCGGGCGGAGCCGGTTCCTCGTTAGCACGCAATGCCCCAGCTTTTGCCAGTGCCACCGCGACCGGCGGCCTCCAGCGCTGAGCTCGGGGTTCCGACCCGGGCCCGGGCCCAGGGAGGCGACCCCCACCGCTCCCGCGTCCGCGGCTGCCGTCACTCACCCGAGGGAGGGGGGCGTCGTGACCGCGGAGACCTCTCAGACGCTCGATCGTGGACTGCGAGTCCTCAAATTACTGGCCGACACCGATCACGGGCTGACCGTCACAGAGCTGTCCAACAAACTCGGCGTGAACCGCACTGTGGTCTACCGGCTGCTGGCCACCTTGGAGCAGCACTCGCTCGTGCGCCGCGACCTGGGCGGCCGGGCGCGGGTGGGGCTCGGGGTGCTGCGCCTGGGACGGCAGGTCCACCCGCTGGTGCGGGAGGCCGCGCTGCCCGCACTGCGCGCGCTGGCCGAGGACGTGGGGGCCACGGCGCACCTCACGCTCGTGGACGGCACCGAGGCGCTGGCCGTCGCGGTGGTCGAGCCGAGCTGGACCGACTACCACGTCGCCTACCGCACGGGCTTCCGGCATCCGCTGGACCGGGGCGCGGCGGGCCGGGCGATACTCGCCGGCCGCGGGGCGGGCCGGGGGCGGGAGCCGGGCCAGGAGAGCGGCCCCGAGGAGGAGAGCGGGCCCGGGTTCGTGCTCACCCACGGCGAGCTGGAGGCCGGAGCCAGCGGTGCGGCGGCACCCGTGCTGGGGGTGGGCGGAATCGAGGGCAGCGTCGGCGTGGTGATGCTGTCGGAGTCGGTGCCCGAACGCGTCGGCCACCGCGTGATGCGCGCGGCGAACGAGGTCGCCGAGGCGCTGCGCTGACCTGAGCGGCGGGACGGACGGGACGTACGGCTCGTACGGGGCGGCGGATCTCTTGGCGGGCAGGGGATTCGTCCGCCCGACGGGCCAGTGGATAGATTGCCGGGGTGTCCGACTCCTCTCGCCCCCGCCTGTCCGCGCGCCGCCGCACGCTCGCGCTCTGCGCGCTGCCCGTGGTGCTGCTGTTCGCGCTGACGCTGTTCGCACCGCTGCCGTACTCCCTGGCGCAGCCGGGCGAGACGGCCGACGTGCTGGGGGCCACGGGGGGCAAGCCGGTGATCTCGGTCAAGGGCGCGAAGCCGCGCGGCAAGGACGACGGCAAGCTGCTGTCGGTGACGATCGCGGCGACCAAGCCGGAGGCGACGGTGCGGGTTGGCGATGTGGCGCGGGCCTGGTTCCGCGAGGACCGCGCCGTGATGCCCCGGGAGGCCGTCTACCCCGGCGGGGGCGACACCCGTCAGGCGGAGAAGCACATCGCCAAGGAGATGAAGGACTCCCAGGACACGGCGGTCACCGTCGCGCTGCGCCAGCTGCACAGGTCGCCGAAGGATGTGGACGTCTCCCTGCGCCTGGGCGATGTGGGCGGGCCCAGCGCCGGGCTCTTCTTCGCGCTCGGCATCATCGACAAGCTCGACGGCGACGGCACCGGCAAGGGCGGGCTCACCGGCGGGCACACCATCGCCGGCACCGGCACCATCGACGCCAAGGGCAAGGTCGGCGCGGTGGGCGGCGTGCCCCTCAAGACCCAGGCGGCGCGGCGCGACGGGGCCCGGATTTTCCTGGTGCCCAAGTCCCAGTGCGCCGAGGCGAGCACGGAGCGGCCCGCGGGGCTGCGGCTGGTGCCCGTCAGCACGCTCAAGGGCACGCTGGACGTGCTGAAGCGGGTCCGCACCGGCGGCGAACTCCCCAGCTGCTGACGCCTCTACGGTGTGTCCGGCAGATCCTTGTGTTGCCCTCTTTCCTGGTGCTGAGCAGGGGTTGCCCCTGGCTGTGCTGTGCGGAGTGCGGTGCCGTTCGGGCTGGGCGCGCAGTTCCCCGCGCCCCTTCCCCGCGCCCCTTCCCCGCGCCCCTTCGGGGCGCCCGGTGGCTGCCGCGCGTGAAGGCCCCGCTCAGGACGCCTTGAGGAAGCCCTTCTCGACCATCCAGTCCTTGGCGACCTGGTGCGGATCCTGGCCCTCGACGTCGACCTTGGCGTTCAGCTCCCGCGCGACCTTGTTGTTCAGGGCCCTGGTGACCGGCGCCAGCACCTGGGCGATCCTCGGGTACTTCTTCATCGTGGCGGCGTTCATCTCGGGCGCCGCGTTGTAGTTGGGGAAGAAGTTCCGGTCGTCGCGCAGGACGTTCAGGCGCATGGCCTTGATGCGGCCGTCGGTGGTGAAGACCTCGCCGAACGCGCAGGGGGAGCCCTGGGACGCCTGGGTGTAGACGACGCCGCCGCTCATCTTGCTGACGTTGCCGGAGGGGATGTCCATGCCGTACTTCTTCTTCATGCCGGTCAGCCCGTCGTCGCGGGAGGCGAACTCGTTCTCCACGCACACGGTGGCCGCCGGCCGCTGCTTCTTGGAGAGCGCGGCGACGTCGGAGAGGGTGCGGACGCGGTACTTCTTCTGGAGCCGGTCGTTGACGGCCAGCGCGTAGGTGTTGTTGAGCCGGGAGGGTGCCAGCCAGGTGATCCCGTTGGCACGGTCCGCCTTCCGTACGGCCAGCCACTGCTTGTGGGGGTCGACCACCGGGGTCGTGTTGCCGAGGTAGGTGATCCAGCCGGTGCCGGTGTACTCGTACATCCCGTCCGCTGTGCCGCTGCGTACGGCCTCGCGGGCGCCGATGGAGCCCTGGATGCTGGTGCGGTCCACGACCTGGGCGCCCGCCGCCTTGAAGGCCAGGCCCATGATCTGGCCGAGGATGATCTGCTCGGTGAACTCCTTCGACGTCACGGTCAGCTTGGCGCCCTTGAGGGGTTGGCCCCTGCCGATGCTGCCGGGCTGGACGGCGTCGGTCATCGGGCTGCCGCTGACCAGCCCGCACCCGGCGGCCGGCGCCAGCAGCGCCACGCACAGGGCGGCCCGTCTCGTGGTGGCCCGTCTCGTGGTGGCCCGCCTCCCGGCGGTACGCGGGCGCCTCATGCCGGGCCCTCCAGTCCAAGGGGCCGCAGCAGCAGTTCGGCCAGCGAGGCGAGCCAGTCGACGAGCAGGGCGAGCGCGACGGTGAGGATCGAGCCGAGGTAGAGCACCGGCATGCGCTGGTTGGTGATGCCGTCCGAGATCAGGTCGCCCAGGCCGCCGCCCCCGCCGAAGGTGGCCAGCGTCGCCGTGCCGACGTTCAGCACGAGCGCGTTGCGCACCCCGGCGAGGATCAGCGGTACGGCCAGCGGCAGCTCGACCTTGCGCAGCACCCCGACCGGCGACATCCCGACGCCCTTGGCGGCCTCCACCAGCGCCGGGTCGATGGCGCGCAGCCCGGCGATCGTGTTGGCGAGCACCGGCAGCACCGCGTAGATGACGATGCCGACGATCGCCGCGTGCGGACCCACGCCCAGCCAGATGACCAGCAGGATCAGCAGGCCCAGGGCGGGGACGGCCTGGCCGAGGTTGGCGAAGATCATCGCGATGGGCGCCGCCTTGCGCAGCCGCTTGCGGGTCAGCACGATGCCGAGCGGGATCGCGATGATCAGCACGAAGAACGTGGAGATCACGGTGAGTTCGATGTGCTGCCGCAGCCGCAGCTCCACGTTGGCGCGGGTCAGGGAGTTGCGGGCGATCGAGTCCAGCTCCGCGCCCCGGAACCACAGCCAGGTCCCCAGCAGCCCCAGCGCGAGCACGAGGGGCAGCACCAGCAGCTTGGGCCAGGTCAGCCGCGAGAAGCGGCCCTCGGCCGGGGCCGGGGGAGGGGTGCGGTGATCCTCGGGGTTCGGGTCCTCGACGCCGTCCGCCTCGTGTTCGAGCGCCTGGAGCAGCGGGGGCTCGCTCTGCACGTCGGGTGCCCTGGGCCTCTCCCCGCTCATGGCCTGGCCCCCTCGTCCTCGTCGTCCGCCCTTTCCCTGTCCTCGTCCCTGTCCGCGTCCGCGTCATCGGGACCGGGACCGGAACCGGGGCCGGAATCCGTGCCGGAGTGGGCGCCCGCGCCGGTCCGTCCGTGGCCGCCGAACTGCTGCTGGGTCTCCTCCAGCCGGTGCTGCTGGTCGATGGCCTCCATGCGGTCCTCGTCCAGGAGTTCGTGCACGGAGTTCATCAGCGTCTCCATGTCCACCACCCCGGTGTACTCGCCGCGCTTGCCGGTGACCGGGACGCGGCCCGCGTTGTCGGTGAGCACCGCCTCCAGCGCGTCGCGCAGCGTCGCGTCGCGGGTCACGGTGTCGTTGACGAGGGCGCCGGCGCGGGCCAGCGAGCCCTTGGCGCGCATCAGGTCGCCACGCCGCAGCCATTTGTAGGGGCGCCGGTGCCGGTCCAGGACCAGCACCTCCTTGGTGGTACCGGAGCTGAGCAGGTCGAAGATGTTGCTCAGCGGGTCGGCGACGGTCACGGTCGGGAAGTCGACGATGGCCACGTCCCGCACCCGGGTCAGATTGAGCCGCTTGAGCGCGGCGCCCGCGCCGACGAAGCCGGAGACGAAGTCGTCGGCGGGGTTGGTGAGGATGGCCTCGGGGGTGTCGAACTGCGCGATGTGCGAGCGCTCGCGCAGCACCGCGATCCGGTCGCCGATCTTGATGGCCTCGTCGAAGTCGTGGGTGACGAAGACGATGGTCTTGCGCAGCTCGCGCTGGAGGCGGATCAGCTCGTCCTGGAGGTGGTCGCGGGTGATGGGGTCGACGGCGCCGAACGGCTCGTCCATCAGCAGCACCGGCGGGTCGGCGGCCAGGGCGCGCGCCACCCCGACCCGCTGCTGCTGCCCGCCGGAGAGCTGGCGCGGGTATCGGCCGTGGAACTCGGCGGCCTCCAGGCCCACCAGGTCGAGCATCTCCTCCACCCGGCCTCGCACCCGCGTCTTGGACCAGCCGAGCATCCTGGGCACCAGCGCGATGTTCTGCGCGACGGTCATGTGCGGGAAGAGGCCGGACGCCTGGATGGCATAGCCGATCTTGCGGCGCAACTTGACCGCGTCCATCCCGGTGACGTCCTCCTCGCCGATGCGGATACGGCCGGACGTGGGCTCGATCAGCCGGTTGATCATCTTGAGGAGGGTGGTCTTGCCGCCGCCGGAGGGGCCGACGAGGATCACCGTCTCCCCGGCCTCGATCTCCATGCTCACGTTGTCGACGGCGGGCGCGGCGGCGCCCGGGTAGCGCTTGGTGAGCCCTTCGAGCTGGATGGGGGCGCCGGAGGCCTCAGACACGGATCCCCCTCGGAATGGTCAGCCGGCCGATGAGCACGTAGGCGGCGTCGAACAGCAGGGCGAGGACGACGATGCCGAGGGTGCCGGCGAGGACCTGGTTGAGCGCGTTGGCGCTGCCCAGCGAGGCGACGCCGCGGAAGATGAGGTTGCCGAGCCCCGGGCCCGAGGCGAACGCGGCGATGGCGGCGATGCCCATCAGCATCTGGGTGGCCACCCGGATGCCGGTGAGGATCGGCGGCCAGGCGAGCGGGAGTTCGACCTTGAGCAGCTGCATCGGCCGCGACATCCCGATGCCGCGCGCCGCGTCCACCAGTGAGGGGTCCACCCCGCGCAGCCCCACGATGGCGTTGCGCACGATCGGCAGCAGCCCGTAGAGGGTGAGCGCGATGACGGTGGGTGCCACCCCCAGGCCCACGATGGGGATGAGCAGGCCGATCATGGCGAGCGAGGGCACGGTGAGGAGGGTGGCCGTCGCGGTCGTCGCCAGGTTGCCCGCCCACTCGGAGCGGTAGGTGAACACGCCCAGCAGTACCCCGATGACGGTGGCGGCGACCATGCACTGGAAGACCGCGCTGGCGTGCTGGAACGAGTCGGCCAGCAATTGTGCGCGCCGGTCACTGAGGTATTCCCAGAAGCTCACTCGGCGTCTCCTCCTGTTCCCTCGGTGTGCTGTTGTGATGCCCTCCGCCCGCTCGTGGCCGGGCCCTCCGCCCGTCAGTGACCGGTTCGTTCCGTCCGTTCCGTCTGTGCCGTGTCGCTGTCCTGTGCCGCCTGCCGCACGAGCGGCACGATCCGCAGCGGCACCGGGTTCTCCATGACGATGGCCGTGGAGGCCCGGACGATCCCATCAAAGCCGACAACCCGGTCGATCACCCGCTGAAGATCGGCGTTCGAGCGTGCGACGAGCCGACACAGCATGTCACCCATTCCAGTTGTTGTGTGCAACTCAAGAACTTCCGGCACGGACGCCAAGTGCTCCCGCACATCGGCCCCCTGACCCTGCTTGATCTCCAGCGTCGCGAACGCCGTGACGGGATAGCCGAGCGCCGCCGGGTCGACCTCGGGGCCGAACCCGCGGATTACTCCGCCCGACGTAAGCCGGTCCAGCCGCGCCTGTGCGGTGCCTCGCGCGACTCCGAGGCGGCGCGAGGCTTCGAGTACTCCGATTCGGGGCTCCTCGGCGAGCAGTTCCAGCAGACGCCCGTCCAGGCGGTCGATGCCCATGGCTTGCCTCTCAGTGGTGATGGGGGGTGGGGGGTGCGGGTTCGGGGGCGCGGGGGCGCGGAGGTGCGGGGGTGCGGGGGTTCGGGGGCGGAGCCCCTGGGGGTGAGCAGGTTGTGCATATCGCTTGGCTGATTGCGGGGTTCGCTGGACAGAATGCCCACTGGAAACGCGAACTATTGCGCACCTTGCTGTTCGGCGGGAGCCTGCGGCTATGACAGAGACAAGCCATGTGGCAACCCCGCAGACCGCCCGGCAGGCCGATCCCTTCCCGGTCAAGGGGATGGACGCGGTCGTCTTCGCCGTAGGCAACGCCAAACAGGCGGCGCACTACTACTCCACGGCCTTCGGCATGAAGCTCGTCGCCTACTCCGGACCCGAGAACGGCAGCCGGGAGACGGCCAGTTACGTTCTCGAATCGGGCGGCGCCCGCTTCGTGTTCACCTCCGTCATCCGCCCCGCCACCGACCGGGGCCGCTTCCTCGCCGACCACGTCGCCGCGCACGGCGACGGCGTCATCGACCTGGCCATCGAGGTCCCCGACGCGCGGGCCGCCTACCACTACGCCGTCGAACACGGCGCCCATGGCCTGGAGGAGCCGTACGAGGAGAAGGACGAGCACGGCACCGTGGTGCGCGCCGCCATCGCCACCTACGGCGAGACCCGGCACACCCTCGTCGAGCGCACCGGCTACTCGGGCCCGTACCTGCCCGGCTTCGTCGCCGCGGCGCCGATGGTCGAGCCCGGCAAGCGCTTCTTCCAGGCGATCGACCACTGCGTCGGCAACGTCGAACTCGGCAAGATGGACGAGTGGGTCGCCTTCTACAACAAGGTCCTCGGCTTCACCAACATGAAGGAGTTCGTGGGCGACGACATCGCGACCGAGTACTCGGCCCTGATGTCCAAGGTCGTCGCCGACGGCACCCGCAAGGTCAAGTTCCCGATCAACGAGCCGGCCGTCGCGAAGAAGAAGTCCCAGATCGACGAGTATCTGGAGTTCTACGGCGGGGCCGGTGTCCAGCACATCGCGCTGGCCACCGGCGACATCGTCGCCACGGTGCGCGCCATGCGCGCGGCGGGGGTGCGGTTCCTGGACACCCCCGACTCCTACTACGAGACCCTCGGGGAGTGGGCCGGGGAGACCCGGGTGCCGGTGGAGACCCTGCGCGAGCTGAAGATTCTCGTCGACCGGGACGAGGACGGGTATCTGCTTCAGATTTTCACCAAGCCGGTTCAGGACCGGCCGACGGTCTTCTTCGAGCTGATCGAGCGGCACGGGTCCATGGGGTTTGGTAAGGGGAATTTCAAGGCGTTGTTTGAAGCGATTGAGCGGGAGCAGGAGTTGCGCGGCAATCTGTAGGGGCTCGCCCCCTGGGTCCTCGCCGTTGTTGGGGGCTTCGCCCCCAAGCCCCTTTGAGGGCTTCGCCCTCTAACCGATGGCCTCGCCGGCCGGGCGTCGGGGCGGCTCCTCCCCCAGACTCCGACCGGGGGGGACCCCCCACCCAACTGCCCCCCGCTACGGGGGCTCCGCCCCCTAGGAGCCCCCCGCCGCGAACTCCAGAGCCCCGTATGAAAGTGCTCCGCGGCGGGGTTGAGGCCTCCAGGCCAGCCGGTGGTTTCCCTGCGGGAGCGTTGGGGTTCCCTGCGGGAAATGGGCCTGCCAGGCTTGGGGGATGAGCGAGCTGATCGAACGGCTGAGGTCAGGGCTGCCGGGCGATGGCGTCCTGACAGATCCCGATGTCCTGGGTACCTACGCGCACGACATGGCCAGCTTCTGTCCCGCCGGGGCGCCGGTCGCCGTCGTTCTTCCGCGCACCGTCGAACAGGTCCAGCACACCCTGCGTACGGCCAATGAGCTGCGCGTTCCGGTCGTACCACAGGGGGCCCGTACCGGGCTCTCGGGTGCTGCCAACGCCAGCGACGGCTGTGTGCTGCTCTCGCTCGTGAGAATGGACCGGATTCTGGAGATCAACCCGGTCGACCGGATCGCGGTCGTCGAGCCCGGCGTCGTCAACGCGACGCTCTCCCGCGCTGTGAACGAGCACGGTCTCTTCTATCCGCCGGACCCCTCCAGTTGGGAGGAGTGCACCATCGGCGGCAACATCGGTACCGCCTCCGGCGGGCTGTGCTGTGTGAAATACGGTGTCACCGCCGAGTACGTCCTCGGTCTCGACGTCGTCCTCGCGGACGGGCGGCTGCTGTCCACCGGCCGTCGCACCGCCAAGGGCGTCGCCGGATACGACCTCACCCGGCTCATCGTCGGCTCCGAGGGCAGTCTGGGCGTCGTCGTGCGCGCCACCCTCGCCCTCAAGGCCGAGCCGCCGCGGCAGCTCGCACTCGCCGCCGAGTTCCCCTCGGCCGCCGCCGCGTGCGACGCCGTCTGCCGGATCATGGAAGCGGGCCACACCCCCTCGCTGCTGGAGCTGATGGACCGCACGACGCTCCGCGCCGTCAACGAGATGACCAAGATGGGCCTGCCCGAGACCACCGAGGCCCTGTTGCTCGCCGCCTTCGACACCCCCGACCCGGCGCCGCAGCTGCGGGCCGTCGGGGAGCTGTGCGCGGCGGCGGGGGCGGTGGAGGTGGTGCCCGCCGAGGACTACGCCGAGTCCGAACTGCTCCTCCAGGCGCGCCGCGCCGCGCTCGTCGCCCTGGAGGCGGTCAAGGGCACGACGATGATCGACGACGTGTGCGTCCCGCGCAGCAGGCTCGCCGCGATGCTGGAGGGCACCGCCCGGATCGCCGCCGAACACGGCCTGACCATCGGCGTCTGCGCCCACGCGGGTGACGGCAACACGCATCCGACGGTGTGCTTCGACGCGTCGGACGAGGAGGAGTCGCGCCGAGCGAGGGTCTCCTTCGACGAGATCATGGCCCTCGGCCTCAGCCTGGGCGGCACCATCACGGGGGAGCACGGTGTGGGCGTCCTGAAGAAGGGGTGGCTCGCCGAGGAGCTGGGCCCGGTCGGTCTGGAACTCCAGCGGGGCATCAAGAGCGTCTTCGACCCCAACGGCATCCTCAACCCGGGCAAGCTGTTCTAGACCGGGCCTGGCTCTCGAGCCACCTGTCAGCAGCAGCGTGTCCGCGTACTCGTACCGACGGAGCCGCACCCCGATTCAGCGCGCGGCAGCCGCACCAGAGCCGGTCTCCAAGGGCGTCAGCAAGCGGTGCGGTGTCAGCAAGGCGCGGGTCACGGGGTCCTGCCGGCCAGGATCATCCGCGCCGGGGCCGGGGTGGATCTCGACGTCCTCGGGCGGCACAGAGGCGAGTCCGCACGCCTCACACCCGCCCCCCGTCCCCAGCCGGGCCCCACACCCGACGTGCACGTAGAAGCGCCGTACGGGCAAGTCTCCGGACGCGTGCTCCTGGCCCCACGCGAGCAGCGCGAACAGCGCGGGCCACAGCTGGCGGCCCTTGTCCGTGAGGACGTACTCGTCGCGCGGCGGTGACACCTCGTAGCGCCGCTTGTCCAGCAGCCCTGACTCGGTCAGGGCGCGCAGCCGCGTGGAGAGGACGGCGCGCGGGAGGTCGAGATGGGCGAGGAAGTCGCTGTAGCGCCGTACTCCGTAGAACGCGTCGCGGATCACCAGCATCGTCCAGCGCTCGCCGACCAGCTCCAGGGTCCTGGCGAGCGAGCAGTCCTGCATCGCGTAGCCCTTTTTCAGCGCCATGCGGCCGAGCCTACCAAACAGGTTCATTCAATGAACTGAGAGTGCTAGCGTTCCTCTTCCCTGCTGGTTCATTCAACGAACTGAGGAGTTCCGCAGTGCTGCCCACCGGAAGGTCAGCGGGCGCCGTCCTGGTGGCCACGAGCCTGGCCACCTTCGTCGCGCTCATGAACTACACCGCGCCCATGTTCGCCATCCCGGGCATGACCGCCGACTTCGGCACCTCCCTCGCCGGGCAGCCCTGGCTGCTGAACGGGACCCCGCTCGGCCTCGCCGCGCTGCTGCTCGTCGCCGGGAGCTTCGCCGACGACTACGGCCGCAAGCGCGTCTTCGTCGCCGGTATGGGCGCGCTCACCGTCACGATGGCCCTGGGCGCGCTCGCCACCAGCACCCTCACCTTCACCCTCGCCCGCGTCGCCCAGGGCGCCGCGAGCGCGGCCGTCATCGCCAGCAGCCTCGGGCTGCTCGCCCACGCCTACCCGCCGGGCCCGGCCCGGGTACGCGCCACCGGCGTGTGGGGCGCGACGCTCAGCGGCGGCATCGCCGTGGGCGGCCCTCTCTCCGCGAGCCTCGGTACCCTCGACTGGCGGCTGTGCTATGTCCCGCTGGCCGCCGCGATGCTCGTCCTCACCGTCGTAGCGGCCCGTACGCTCCCCGAGTCCCGCAGCCCGCGCGAGGGCAGGCCGGACCTGGCAGGTGCGCTGCTGCTCGGCCTGGCGCTGACCGCGCTGCTCGCCGCGCTCACCCTCGGCAGGAACGGCTGGCTGCGGCCACAGGTCTACGGTCTGGCCGCCGTCGCGCTGGCGCTCGTCGCGGCGTTCGCCGTCGTGGAGCGCAAGGTCGGCGCGCCGCTGCTCGACCTCGGCCTCTTCCGCCGTCCCGCGTTCCTCGCCGCCACCAGCGGCGCGCTGTTCACCGGGCTCGGCGTCATCGGAATGTTCAGCTATCTGCCGGCGCTGCTCCAGCAGTCGCTCGGGATGAGCGGGCCGGCCACCGCCTGGCTCTTCCTGTTCTGGTCCGGCACCGGCCTGCTGTCCGCGCTCCAGGCCAGGCGGCTGGGTGGGCGGATGTCCGCCCGGCACCAACTCGCGCTGGGCTTCGTCCTGTCGGCCCTCGGCGCGCTGGCGATGCTGGGCGCGCTGGCCGCCGGCTCCTGGGAGCGCACCGTCCCCGGATTCCTCCTCGGGGGTATCGGCAGCGGCATGCTCAACGCCGCGCTGCCCCGGCTCGCCGTCGAGAGCGTCCCGGCGGACCGTGCCGCCATGGGCTCGGGCGCCAACAACACGGCGCGCTACATCGGCTCGTCCATGGGTCTCGCGCTCACCGTCGTCCTCGCCACGGCCCCGCACGGCGGCACTCCGGCGCACTCCATAGCCCTGGGCACCGACACCGCGCTGTACGCCGCCGCGGGGCTGATGCTCGCGGGCGCGCTGGCGGCGCTGCTCTTCCGCGAGCGGCGGGCACCCGCGCGGGCGGAGGTCCCGGCGGAGCGGGGCGCCGACGCCGGCGTCAGGGAACGTCCGGTGGTGGGCGGTCGTCCGTGTGCACCCGCTGACGCGGGAAGCTCGCCAACTCCAGCAGCCTGACCAGCTCCCGTTGTAACTCGGGTGTGTAGAGCGCCCGTTCCTCCGGCGTCATCTCCAGCTCGACATGCTCGTTCCGCCGGGTGAACGCGGTGTTCACCCCGCCGAGCACCCGTAAGAGCAGGTCGTAGGAGGGGCGGTCGAGCTGATGGGACAGCTCCCGCAGCCGCAGGCCGACCCGCACTCGCACCTCGTGTTCGCGCACCTCCCGTTCGCGCCGCTCTCGCCCGCGCTGTTTCCCCTCGCGCTGCGCCCTGCGCTCGCTGTCGAGGCTCTCGCTGTGTGAATCTTCCGGTGGCATGGGCGCGATGATGGCGGTTTTCCATTTCCTGTCGGTTGTATCCCGTCATTTCTTCAGCAGGATGAGTGCGGCGGCCCCGAGCGGGCGACATCTTCACGAGGCACACTCACCGCCTTCATCGCTCGCCCATGGTTCGGCTGATCCCGGCCGGGGGCGGGGGTCGTCGCCCGGGATCGGGCGCAGCAGTTCGCCGAGCCCCTCGTCGATCCCGAGCGCCTCCGCCTCGGTGCCCGGCGGCACCACCCGCAGCGTCCGCTCCAGCCAGGCGGAGAGCGCCGGCGCGGGCGACTCCAGCAGCGCGTCCCCCTCGGGCGAGCTGAGCGCCATGCAGATGACCTCACGCGAGTCGACCTTCGTCGGCCACACTCGCACATCGCCGTGCCCGCACGGCCTGAACACCCCCTCCACCAGCAGCTCGCGTGCGAACGTCCAGTGCACGGGGCACTCGGAGCCGAGGTGGAAGGTGACATGGACGGCGTACGGGTCGTCCGAGCGGAACCGCACCCGCGCGGGCACGGGAACGCTGCGCTCCGGCGAGAGGATGAGCCTCATCTCCATCTCACGTTCGACGGCGGTGTGCATACGGCGCCCCTTTCTTGCTCTCCGTGTGACCGCCGAGCGGCGGCGCATACAGGAACAGAGAGCGTGGGACGCGGTTCGTTACACGGGTTCGCGGGGATTTCCCCGGAAGTTCCCCAACGTGGTCCCGGGGCCGGATTCGGCCGGAACGAGAGCCCGCGCGGGTCGCCCGATGGCGGACTTCCCCGCAGTCTGCTTCCTCCCCGCCGGGTCTTCTTCGTTACTGTCCTCTTGGACAGGCGGAGGTACTCGCCGCGCCGCAAGCGGGGCTCCGCGGAGCCCGCGACGCTGCGGACTGATCAAGTGTGTCGCACATGATGGGAGTTGGGGGCAGTGGGACCCTCCGGTGCTAATGGTGAGGTACCCCGTTCAGGGTATTACCCGGATCCGTCCATTCCCGGGTATATCCGCTACTGGAACGGTTCGTCATGGGTGCCCGGCACCAGTCGCCCCGAGCCGCGCGAGGGCGAACCCATGCCCGCGCCTCCGCCCGTGGCCTCCTCCCCGTCGTCCCCGTCCACTCCCGCCAAGTCGGGCGGCCCCGCCACCCCGCCGCGCCGCGACACCTCCGACGAGACGGGGCCCGTCTTCCTGGACGAGGAGGACGGGGGCGACGGGCGGTCCGGCGGAGAGGCCGCTCAGGGCGGGGACGAGGAGAGCGGGCAGCGGCCCGCCGGAGCGAACGACGGCGCCGGCGCGCTCCCCGAACTGCCCTCGCGCACCTCGGAGCCGGCGTCCGCGCCCACCTGGCAGGCGGACCCCGCCCGTCAGGCCGGCTTCGGCCCGCCGGCGTCCGGCGACCCCCGCGGCGACTGGGGCAACGACACCCCCGCCGACCCGCCCTCCGCCCAGGGCGGACGTGAACACACGGTCGGCCTGCGCCGCTCCGAGGTCCTGCGCGACCTGGGACCGGCGGGCCCGGTCCCGGCCCAGGGCTCGCCCACGTCCCCGTCTCCCGGTGGCCAGGCGCAGCCCGGTCAGCGGGTGCCGGGGCAGGGCCGGCATGGTGCGGGTGCGGGGCCCGAGCAGGGTTCGGGTCAGCGGGTGCCGGGTCAGGGCCAGCCGGGTCAGGGCCAGCTGGGGTCGGGCAGCGGTCCGGCTCAGGGCTCGCCCGCGTCGGCCTCTCCGGTGCAGGGCCCGGCGCAGGGCACCGGGCAGGCGCCGCCCGGCCAGTTGGCGCCCGGCCATGGCCAGGCCGGGGCGAGCGGAGGCCCCCCGCAGGGCTCGCCCCTGCCGGCTGCGGGGCCCGGTCACGGCGCGCCCGCGCTGTCGCCCGCGCAAGCCTCACCCGCGCAGGCCCCGTCGTCACCGCCGTCATCACCTCCGTCATCACTCCCGGCGGCAGCACCCGGGCCCGCCCCTGACGGCGGTCTCCAGAGTGCGCAACCCTCGTGGTCGCAGCAGGGGGTCGTCGGGGCGGGGCAGCAGCCGCCCGCGGCGGGGCTGCCGGCGCAGGCGCATTCCGGGGGGCCGGACGCCGTCGTCCCCTGGCGGCCTCCGGCGAACGACCCGTTCGCACAGATGGCCGTCCAGCAGGCCCGCCCCGCGGGCCTGGGCAAGCGGTTCGGCGCGCGGCTCGTGGATCTCGTGCTGACGCTCGCGGTGGGTGGGGGCGTCGCGTTCCCGTTCGTGAGCAAGGTGACCGACCACATCGACGCCAAGGTCGACGCCGTCGAACAGGCGGGGGAGACCAAGAAGGTGTGGCTGCTGGACGGCACCACGGGCGGCTACCTCGCGCTGGTCGTCGGCGCGCTGCTGGTGTTCGGGATCCTCTACGAGGTGCTGCCGACAGCGCGTTGGGGCCGCACGCTCGGCAAGAAGCTGTTCGGGCTGTCCGTGGCCGACATCGAGAGCCACGACAAGCCTGGCTTCGGCAAGGCGTTCCTGCGCTGGCTCGTCTACGGGGTGCTGGGCGTCCTGGTGATCGGTGTGGTCAATCTCGCGTGGTGCCTGTTCGACCGGCCGTGGCGCCAGTGCTGGCACGACAAG
The DNA here is from genome assembly GCF_035917675.1 of Streptomyces sp. NBC_01775. Classification (NCBI taxonomy): domain Bacteria; kingdom Bacillati; phylum Actinomycetota; class Actinomycetes; order Kitasatosporales; family Streptomycetaceae; genus Streptomyces; species Streptomyces sp. NBC_01775. Next base: position 5,879,265 of record NZ_CP109104.1, read on the forward strand.
GTGGCGGGCACCTTCGTCGCCAAGAGGGGCGCGGGCGGCAGCGGGCTGTAAGGCACTGGCAGCAGCGGGCTGTATGGCGCTGAGCGAAGGCATCCCGCACAGGGCACTCGGCAACGGGTGACCCGCGAGGCCCCTCGCAAAGGCCACTTCGCGAAGGGCACTCCGCGCTTCCCTCGAACGGGCCACCCCGGATGCGGCGCACCCGCCGGGGCGGTCCACTCGGGCCATGAGTACGGAGCAGCCGGAGAACGATCCGTTCCGGAAGCCGGAGCCGGGCCAGGGGCAGGGCAGCGGTCAAGACCCGGGCCGGAGCCAAGACCCGGGCCGGAGCCAGAGCCAGGGACAAGGCGGCGGCCCCGGCCAGGCGCCGGGGTCCCCGAGTGACCCGGGCGCGCCGTACGGCAGCCCGCTGCCCCCGCCACCGCCCCCCGAGAGCGGCGGCGCCCCGGGCTACGGAAGTCCGTACGACAACCCCTACGGCGGCACGGCCGGTGCCGCCGACCCGCTGGCGGGGATGCCGCCGTTGGCCTCGCGCGGCAAGCGCCTGCTGGCGCGGATCGTCGACGCGCTGATCGTGGGCATCCCGCTGGGTGTGGTGATCGGCCTGGCGGAGTGGGGGGCGTCGGGCGACAACGGATGGTCGTACTGGCCGCAGGCGGTCTACATCCTGGTGTATCTGGTCTACGAGGGCCTGATGCTGACGACTTCGGGCCAGACGCTCGGCAAGAAGCTGATGCGGATCCGGGTCGCCGTGCTGAAGGACGGCGCCATCCCGGCGGGCTCACCCGGCTGGTTCAGGGCGGCGGTCTACTCGCTGCCCATGCTGGTGCCCTGTCTGGGCTTTCTGTTCTGGCTGGTGAACGTGCTCTTCTGCACCTGGGACCAGCCGTATCACCAGTGCTTGCACGACAAGGCCGCACGGACGGTGGTGGTCGCGGCGGACTGACCTGGCCGGGGCCGGGCCGCCGCCGCGTGCTTCGGGATATGGACCCAGCCCCGGAGGGCCGGGCTCGCGGCCGGGTACGGGGCGCTCAGCGGCGGGCTCCCACGCCCGCGGGGGTGGCGGGTGCGGAGGCGGGGTGCTGGGCCGTGAGGGTGCTGTGGTGAACTGCCGTAAGGGCCGGTTCCGCGCTCTCAACAACCTTGCGACGCTTGTGAGTTGTCCGCGCCGACGGCGCGGTGAGGGCCACAAGCAGGCCAAGTGCGAGCGCCGCGAGCGCGATCACTACGATCCCGGGCCCCGAACGGGTCTGGGAGAGCAGCAGCATGGCGAGCGACGAGCAAATGACGGTGGCCGATCCGTAAGCGATTTGTGCGGGGTTCGGACGCGGCATGGCGGATCCGTCCTCGGGGGTGTGGTCAAGATCTGGACGTCGAACGGGTCGTTACGCACTACTCGTTGCCTCGGTACAAACGGGGCGCCATCGAACGACTCTACGGTCCGGGATGCCCGGGCGGAAAGCGTGGCAAGCGTGAGCTGACCCACGCCTCCGTTGCACAGGGGGCGCACTGGCGCACACCGCACCGGCCGTCCCAACTGGCGGACTCAGACCGGCTCTTGGGCGGTGCTCGGTGCTCCGGTCCGTGAGCGCCGCGCGCGGGGGGCGTACCGATGTTCGCATCCGCTATCTGACGGGGAGTTGGGATCCGGGGTCCGCGGGCGGGGGCGGGGAGGGGGTCAAGCGCCAGCGGTCCGCCCAATGGCGACAGAAAAAAATAGTCTTCAGTTCAACGACCGCCAGGGAAAGCACGTGAAAAGGGAATAAAACGGACGCTTTGGCCGGGTGAGTACGGACGGTGAATCCGGCAAGAAGATCCACGAGAAGCCCCCTGAGCATGCATGATTGAGGGGTGTGCAACCCAGGAATGAATTTATTTGCATCGTTGCAGGTCAAAACATGATCCCCCGTTACCCCCCTGGCGATCGGAGCGGGATCGAGTTTGAATGCCAGGTGTGGGGTCGTCTCGGATGACCCCGCTGACCAACCCGAAACGAGTCTCACGGGGGAGATGGTGATCATGTCTGGAGGCGGATTCGTCAGGCTGCCGGACGGCAGCGTGATCGTCGCGCTGACCTTGCCCGTACCGCGCCAGCACGGTGCGGCGCACGGTGCTGTGCCGCGGGCCCGGGGCGCGGGCGGAGCACATCGCTCCGCTTCCACCGGCGCGCCGGGCGCCACCGGGCTGCTGCCGCCTGCCCGCCGCTGGTCGGCGGTGGCCGATGAACCACATACGGTGCGCGAGGCCGTCCCACGCAGACCCGGCGATGAGCAGTGCGTCCGGGTCCTGGTGCACGCCGGGAACCGGGCCCGCGCTCTGACCAGACTGCGCAACCTCGGCCTGCGCGCCATCTATCTCAGGGGGAACGCCGAGCCGCCCTCGGCGGACGAGGTCACGGCGGTGCTCCACCACCCCGAGGGCCTGGTGTGGCGTGCCGTTCCCGACGACGACAGGGAGTCGTGGCGGCCTATCGCGGCGCTGCTGCGCGTCAGCCCCGCCTAGATCCGGGACCGCCCGGTCGCCCTGGCGCCCGGGGCGTAGGAAGCACCGCATCCGCTCGGCACGGCGGCCTGGCCGCCGTGCCGAGCGCGTGCTACGCCCCCGGCACGACGGGCTTGCCCGTCAGCTCGACCCCCGCGTCCCGCAGCTCGTCCAGTGCCCGCAGGACGGTGCCCTCGGACACCCCCGCGGTCAGGTCGAGCAGGACCTGGGTGCGGAAGCCCTCGCGGGCCGCGTCCAGCGCCGTCTCGCGTACGCAGTGGTCGGTGGCGAGGCCGACCACGTCCACCTCGGCCACCTCGCGCGCCCGCAGCCAGTCGCCGAGCGAGACGCCGTTCTCGTCCGCGCCCTCGAAGCCGCTGTAGGCCGCGGAGTAGGCCCCCTTGTCGAAGACCGCCTCGATCGAGCCGGAGGCGACTGCCGGGGCGAAGTTCGGGTGGAAGCCGACACCCTCCGTGCCCGCCACGCAGTGCGGCGGCCAGGAGTGCTCGTAATCCGGCTGCTCGGAGAAGTGGTCACCGGGGGAGATGTGCGCGTCACGTGTCGCGACGACATGGCGGTATCCGGCCGACGCGTCGCCGACCAGGTCGGTGATGGCCGCCGCCACGTCGGCGCCGCCCGCGACCGCGAGGCTGCCGCCCTCGCAGAAGTCGTTCTGGACATCAACGACGATCAGTGCCCGGTGCATGGTGCACACCCTTCGGCTGGATAGGTCGGCTGGGTCGGCGGGCTGGGGGCGCTTGCCGGGGCTGTCGGCCGCACGGTCGCGAACCGCCGCCCCTCACTTCCGAGACTAGACACTCTCTGCCGGTTGCGGCAGTGCGTCCGGCCCGCCGTTCCCCCGCATCCCGCGCCCCTCCCCGCTGGGGCGCGGCTCACACGTGCTCCACCGGCAAAACCGGCTCTCCGCGCGAGAGCTGCATCGCCGACATGGGCAGCTGCGCCATCGTCGCCAGATGCCGCTCCCGGGCCGTCTCCAGCGGCTCCCGGGCCACGACCCTGCCTCCCTTGACCAGCTCCACCTGGAGCTGGTGGTCGGCCAGCTCGGGCGGTACCTGCCCGGTGCCCACCACCTCGGACTCGGCCACCCCGGCGGAATCCAGCGGCCGGGCCGCCCACTTGGCGCCGCCGACCGAGGACTTGCCGCCCATCGACCGCTTCGCCACCGGCCGCAGCGGCGCTCCCGGCTCGTCGGAGTCGGCCCGCGCCACCAGCTTGTAGACCATCGAGCAGGTCGGGTGCCCGCTGCCGGTGACCAGCTGGGTGCCCACGCCGTACGCGTCCACGGGCGCGGCGGCGAGCGACGCGATGGCGTACTCGTCCAGATCGCTGGTCACCACGATGCGGGTCTTGTCCGCGCCCAGGTCGTCCAGCTGCTGGCGGACCCGGTGCGCGAGCAGCAGCAGGTCGCCCGAGTCGACCCGTACGGCCCCCAGCTCCGGGCCCGCGACCTCCACGGCGGTGCGGACCGCCTCGGCCACGTCGTAGGTGTCCACCAGGAGAGTCGTGCCGCTGCCCAGCGAGTCGACCTGTGCGGTGAAGGCGTCCCGCTCGGTGTCGTGCAGCAGGGTGAAGGCGTGTGCGCTGGTGCCGACGGTGGGGATGCCGTAGCGGAAGCCGGCGGCCAGGTCCGAGGTGGAGTTGAAGCCGCCCACATAGGCGGCGCGCGAGGCGGCGACGGCGGCCAGCTCATGGGTGCGGCGCGCGCCCATCTCGATGAGCGGGCGCCCGGCGGCGGCCACGGCCATGCGCGAGGCCGCGGCGGCCACGGCCGAGTCGTGGTTGAGGATGGAGAGGATCACCGTCTCCAGCAGGACGCACTCCGCGAAGGTGCCCTCGACGCGCACCAGCGGCGAGCCGGGGAAATACACCTCGCCCTCCGGATAGCCGAGGATGTCGCCCCGGAAGCGGTATCCGGCCAGCCACTCCAGGGTCGGCCCGTCGACCACGCGCTGCTCGCTCAAGAACGTGAGCATCCGGTCGTCGAAGCGGAAGTTCTCCACCGCGTCCAGCACCCGGCCGGTGCCCGCGACCACGCCGTAGCGGCGGCCCTCGGGGAGCCTGCGGGTGAAGACCTCGAAGGCCGAGCGCCGCTCGGCCGTCCCCGAGCGCAGCGCTGCCTGGAGCATCGTCAGCTCGTACTGGTCGGTGAACAGCGCCGTCGACGGCACCGCCACCGGCAGTCCCGTTTCCGGCTGCCGGGGATCTTCTGGGGGCAGTGCCCCGGGGGAATCCAGCACTGGTGGCTCACCTCATGGTGTTCGGGTCGGTCGCTGTGAGCGTACCCCGCATCTCGTCATCTTGACGATATGCGCCCTCCCCGGCAACCTCACGCCGGCCGCCGTGACCGCTCCGGCCGTCCGTATTTCGGCGTCCGGGCCCGCAGGGTGGCAGCATGGGGACTGTGAGTGTCGCCCCAACCGAGATCGAGCGCCCCGAATCCAGCGAGGAGCCCGTCGAGCTTCCCGAGCCCGACGTCCCCTGGGTCACCGTCGTACACAACGACCCGGTCAATCTCATGAGCTATGTGACCTATGTGTTCCAGGCGTACTTCGGCTATTCGAAGGAGAAGGCGAAGAAGCTGATGCTCGACGTGCATCACAAGGGCCGCGCCATCGTCTCCAGCGGGAGCCGCGAGGAGATGGAGCGCGACGTGCAGGCCATGCACGGCTACGGCCTGTGGGCCACGCTTACGCAGGAGCGCTGATGGCGGGGCACTTCGAGCCGACGTCCGACGGCGGAGCGGCCATCGCGCTGGACGAGGTGGAGATCTCCATCCTGCGCAGCCTCGCCGCGCAGCTCGTGGAGCTGATCGGGCCGGGCAGCGAGCCCGCCCCCGGCCCTGGCGCCGAGGAGAGCCCCGAGAGCGCCCCTGGCGGTCTCGACGAGGAGCTGGCGGGCATCGAGGGCGTCTCCTGGCCCCCGTTCGGCGAGGGCCCCACGGAGCCCCCCGCCGACCCCGCGCTGGCGCGGCTCTTCCCCGACGCCTACGGGCCCGGTCCCGACGAGAAGCCCGACGGCAGCATGTCGGCCGACGACGAGGGCGCCGCGCACGCCGAGGAGGCCCGGTCCGCCGCCGCCGAGTTCCGCCGCTACACCGAGAACGACCTGCGCGCCCGCAAGCGCGAGGACGGTCTCGCCATGGTCCGGGCCCTGGACGGGCTCGCGCCGGGGGAGCGGGGCGCCGTGCTCACCCTGGCGCCGGACGACTCCCGGCAGTGGCTGGGGGCGATCAACGACCTTCGGCTGGCCATCGGCACCCGCCTGGAGGTGACGGACGACAGCGACAGTGAGCTGTACCGCCTTCCGGACTCGGACCCCCGCAAGCCCATGGTCATGGCCTATCTGTGGCTCGGCGGGCTCCAGGAGACGCTCATCGAGACGCTGATGGCCTGACCTCGCGAGGGGTGGAGCAGGGTTGCTTTTCCGCCACCTCACCGTCCGTTAAACGGAAGGCAAAGATCGCTTAACGAACGGATCACGGCGCCGGTTTCTACGGGAATCATGTCCGCTCCTGTCCCTTCTGGGTGTGGCGTGCGCCATAAAGGAGGGGTGGACCTCCGTGGTAAACCTTCACGATCCGCTTCCCGGCACCACCCCTGCCCGGACGCGGAGCGACGCCGGCGGACCGCCGGTACGCACAACTCCATCCGGGGGAACGGGACCTGATCCGGGCAGGCCGGATCGGTATGGAGAAAGGCGCACCACATGACCTCCGAGCAGGTCGCGGACGGCGGGGGGAACCCCCCATCCGCAAGCACGGACGGAAGCAGCGGCGGGGCCGGGCCTTCCGACGAGGGCTACCAGCGAGGGCTGGGGAGCCGCCAGGTCCAGATGATCGCCATCGGCGGTGCCATCGGGGTAGGCCTGTTCATGGGAGCCGGGGCGAACATCGCCAAGGCCGGCCCCAGCATCATCCTGATGTACGCCCTGGCGGGCGTCGTCATCTTCTTCATCATGCGGGCGCTCGGCGAGCTGCTGATGTACCGCCCGGTCTCCGGCAGCTTCGCGGAGTACGCCCGGGAGTTCCTGGGGCCGTTCTTCGGCTTCGTGACGGGCTGGACCTACTGGCTGCTGTGGATCGTCACCGGCATGGCCGAGCTGACCGCGGCGGCGATCTACATCCATTTCTGGTTCCCGGACATCCCGCAGTGGGTCAGCGCGCTGGTCTTCCTGGTGGTGCTGTTCGGTGTGAACCTGATCTCGGTGAAGGTCTTCGGCGAGGTCGAGTTCTGGTTCTCGATGATCAAGGTCACCGCGATCATCGGCATGATCGTGATCGGTCTCGGCGTGCTCACCCTGGGCTTCTCGCAGGCCGGTGACACCGCGGCCGTCAGCAACCTGTGGGCCCATGAGGGCTTCTTCCCCACCGGCATCGGCTCCAGCCTGATGACGCTCCAGGGCGTGATGTTCGCCTACATCGCGGTGGAGCTCGTCGGTATCACCGCGGGCGAGAGCCAGGACCCGGAGAAGACGCTGCCCAAGGCGATCAACACGCTGCCGTGGCGCATCATCATCTTCTACGTCGGCTCGCTCGTCGTGATCCTGTCCGTGGTCAAGTGGACCGAGTTCGCCGAGGGCGTCAGCCCCTTCGTGGAGGCGTTCGGCAAGATCGGCATTCCGCTCGGCGCCGGCATCGTCAACTTCGTCGTGCTGACCGCCGCGCTCTCCTCCTGCAACTCCGGGATGTACTCCACGGGCCGTATGCTGCGCGACCTGGCGGAGAACAAGGAGGCCCCCGGCTACTTCGAGCGCCTGAACTCACGGCAGTCCCCGGCCGTGGGCATCGCCGTCTCGGTGGCGCTCATGGGTATCGGCGTGGTGCTCAACTACGTGGTGCCGGAGAAGGCGTTCGCCTATGTGACCTCGGTGGCCACCGCGTGCGGCATCTGGACCTGGATGATGATCCTCATCAGCCACCTGAAGTACCGGCGCGCCGTCGTCGCGGGGCGGCTGCCGAAGTCCTCGTTCCCCGCGCCGGGCGGCAGCGTCTTCTCCTGGGTCGCGCTGCTCTTCCTGACCATGGTCCTGGTGATCGTGGCGATCGACGAGACGGCGCGGATCTCGCTGTACGTCGGCGCCGGCTGGGCCGTGGTGCTGGGCGCGTACTGGGTGCTGCACGCCCGCAACAGCGCGCACGCGCACCGCTCCTCGCTGCCCTCCATCGGGGCGCCGGCGACCGTGGGCGCCGGCAAGCTCGAGGCTGAGGCCGTCACCGGCCAGGACTGAGGCGCCGCCGCCGGCCAGGACTGAGGACCCGGCCGGGCACCGGCTCAAGGGCCGGACCGTACCGCTCATGCGTACGGTCCGGCCCTTTCGCGTGCCCCCGCGGCGGCGGGGTGGCGGGTGGGGGCGCGGACCGGTGTGCGGGGGCACGCATATCCTGGCGGTCATGCTGACCATCACCCAGGAGCTGCACGACAAGATCGTCGCCCACGCCCGCCAGGATCACCCCGACGAGGCGTGCGGCGTGATCGCGGGCCCGGCGGGGGAGGGCCGCGCCGAGCGCTTCATCCCGATGCTGAACGCCGCGCGCTCCCCTACCTTCTACGAGTTCGACTCGACCGACCTGCTCAAGCTCTACCGCGAGATGGACGACCGCGACGAGGAACCCGTCGTGATCTACCACTCGCACACCGCGACCGAGGCGTACCCCTCGCGCACCGACATCAGCTACGCCAACGAGCCCGGCGCGCACTACGTCCTCGTCTCCACCGCCGAGTGCGGCAACGACGAAGGCCCCTTCTCCTTCCGCTCGTTCCGGATCGTGGACGGCGAGGTCACCGAGGAGGAAGTGAAGCTCGTCGAGGCGTACTGATCCGCGTTCGTGAGACGGAATGGCCCACATGCTGAAACTGGTATCCGGACCCGGGTCCGGGAATCGTTACGATGAGCCCATGGTTGTCCACGACGTGAGCGCATTCGACAAGACCCCGGGCACGCTGCTCGTGGCGCGCCTGCACGTCGACCTGTGCCGGCTCGCCAGCGCGATCTGTCCGCGCGGTGCCCGGCAGGGCGCAGCCGTCGCCTGAGCACGCTCGCACTCCTGAGCGCACCCCCGGGCCGCCCCGCGCCCCGGGCACGCGGCGCGGGCCCCGCACAGCCAGCACTCTTCTCCTCCTCCGACGGGAGCACACACTCATGGCCATCGAGGTCCGCATTCCGACCATCCTCCGCACCTACACCGACGGGCAGAAGGCCGTCGAGGGCACGGGCACGACCGTCGGTGAGCTGTTCGCCGACCTGGAGAGCCGCCACACCGGCATCCAGGACCGCCTCGTCGACGGCGGCGAGCTGCGCCGCTTCGTGAACGTCTACCTCAACGACGAGGACGTCCGCTTCCTGGACGGCATCTCCACCAAGCTCAGCGACGGCGACAGCGTCACGATCCTCCCGGCCGTCGCCGGGGGTTCCGGGGCCATGAGCTGATGCGCTACGACTCCCCGCTGGACGCCGTCGGCAACACGCCCCTCGTACGGCTTCCCCGGCTCTCGCTCTCGGACGAGGTGCGGATCTGGGCGAAGCTGGAGGACCGCAACCCGACCGGCTCCATCAAGGACCGCCCGGCCCTGCACATGGTCGAACAGGCCGAGAAGGACGGGCGGTTGACCCCCGGCTGCACCATCCTGGAGCCGACCTCGGGCAACACCGGCATCTCGCTGGCGATGGCGGCCAGGCTCAAGGGCTACCGCATCGTCTGCGTCATGCCGGAGAACACCAGCGAGGAGCGGCGCCAGCTGCTGGCCATGTGGGGCGCCGAGATCATCTCGTCCCCGGCGGCGGGCGGCTCCAACACGGCGGTGCGTGTCGCCAAGGAGCTGGCCGCCGAGCACCCGGACTGGGTGATGCTCTACCAGTACGGCAATCCCGACAATTCAGGCGCCCACTACGCCACCACGGGCCCCGAGATCCTCGCCGACCTGCCCTCGGTGACCCACTTCGTCGCGGGCCTGGGCACGACCGGCACCCTGATGGGCGCGGGCCGCTACCTGCGCGAGCACCGCCCGGACATCAAGATCGTCGCCGCCGAGCCGCGCTACGACGACCTCGTCTACGGGCTGCGCAACCTGGATGAGGGCTTCGTCCCCGAGCTGTACGACGAGTCGGTGCTGACCACCCGCTTCTCCGTCGGCTCCGAGGACGCGGTGACCCGCACGCGTGAACTCCTCGCGCAGGAAGGCATCTTCGCCGGGGTCTCCACCGGCGCCGCGCTGCACGCGGCGATCGGCGTGGGCCGCAAGGCGGAGCGGGCGGGGGAGAGCGCCGACATCGTCTTCGTCGTGGCCGACGGCGGCTGGAAGTACCTCTCGACGGGCCTGTACACCGCGGAGACCACGGAAGAGGCGATCGCCGCCGTACAGGGCCAGCTCTGGGCGTGACCCGGGCCCGCCCCCGGCTCACTCCCGGGCCGGACGCCGGGCGTGACCCTGGTGCTCCCGGCTCACCCGGTGCACCCGGCTGACCCGGTGCACCGGATCCACCCGGCTCATTCGGCCAGGTGCCTGACGCGCTCCCACGTCCGCGCGTCCACCTCGCCCGTACGGCCCAGCAGCCGGGCGAGGCCCGCCTCGACCAGGCCGTCCTCCTCCAGATAGGCGGGCCCGTCCGGGTCCTGGGGCGGCAGCACCGGCACCGGCGAGGGCTCGCGCGTCAGCCGGGCGAGCCGCGCCCCGTCGGTGCGCACGGCCAGCACGAGGAAGAGCTGCTCCTCGCCGTCGGGCAGGCTCGTACGCCAGATCTCACCGGGGCGGGGCAGGGGCGCGCCGTGCGCCCTGGCGGCGCGTGCCGCGTCCGCCGCGCCTCTGCGCCGGGGCCCCAGCCGCCCCCGCCCGTCCACGAGCGCCGCCACGAAGGCGAGCAGTACGACCGCGCCCAGCGCCAGCCACCACGTCGTATCCATCCGAGCCCCGCCTTCACCGTCTCTTCCGGGATTCACGGCCCTTCCAAGATCCACAGGTAGCACGACGCTACCCCGGGCTGGTGATTCCGCCCACACCAGCGCCCTACCGAGGAGCCAGCGGGACCCGCGCGGCTTACGCTCGGAATTCCCCCTCGTCCACGACATGGGGACCACCCCGCAGGCCGCCAACGGAGGTTCCCGCTCAATGAAGCTCACCGTCGTCGGCTGTTCCGGGTCGTTTCCGTCAACGGAATCGGCCTGTTCGAGCTATCTCGTCGAGGCCGACGGCTTCCGGCTGCTCCTGGACATGGGCAACGGCGCGCTCGGCGAGCTCCAGCGCCACATCGGCCTGTACGACTTGGACGCCATCGCGCTCAGCCACCTTCACGCGGACCACTGCATCGACATGTGCGGCTACTTCGTCGCGCGCTACTACCGTCACGAGGGCGGCCGTTGCGCGCCCCTGCCGGTCTACGGGCCGCCCGGTACCGAGGAGCGCCTCACCACGGCCTACGCCGACACCCCCTCCGACTCGTCGATGAGCGAGGTCTTCGCCTTCCGCGCGCTCACCCCGCGGGGCGGCTTCGAGCTGGGGCCCTTCCGTGTCACCTCGGAGCTGGTCGACCATCCGGTGGAGTCCTACGCGTTCCGTATCGAACACAAGGACAGTGGGAAGGTTCTCACGTACTCGGGCGACACGGGACCCTGCGCCTCGCTCGAACTCGCCGCGCGGGACGCCTCGCTGTTCCTGTGCGAGGCGTCCTTCACCGACGGGAAAGAGCACATCCCAGGGCTGCACCTCAACGGGCGTGAGGCGGGGGAGGCGGCGGCGCGGGCCGGGGCCGCGCGGCTCGTGCTCACGCACGTGCCGCCGTGGACGGATCCGCAGATCAACCTGCGCGACGCGAAGGCCGCCTTCGGCGGGTCGGTGGAGATGGCGCGGGCCGGCGCGGTTTACGAACTGTGACGGAGCTTCCGTAGGAACGGGCGGGTCCGTCCGCAGTGAACCCTTCCCGCCTTCCCCGGCCTTCGGCCGGGGAAGGCCCGGCCCCCCAGGCGGGCGGGTTCACTACTTGGTCAAATCCTCGACCTCTTCGTCGGGCTCGCGGCCCGGGGTCTTGATGTCGAATCTGACGATCAGGAAGCGGAAGAGCGCGTAGTAGACCACCGCGAAACAGAGGCCGATCGGGATGATCAGCCATGGCTTGGTCGCGAGGCTCCAGTTGATGGCGTAGTCGATGAAGCCCGCCGAGAAGCTGAAGCCGTCGTGCACCCCCAGCGCCCAGGTCACCGCCATGGAGACGGCCGTCAGTACCGCGTGCACCACGTACAGCACCGGCGCGATGAACATGAAGGAGAACTCGATCGGTTCGGTGATGCCGGTCACGAACGAGGTCAGCGCCAGCGAGACCATCATGCCCGTCACGGCCTTGCGGCGGTGCGGCTTGGCGCAGTGGGCGATGGCGATCGCCGCGGCGGGCAGGCCGAACATCATGATCGGGAAGAAGCCGGACATGAACTGCCCCGCTGTCGGGTCGCCCGCGAAGAACCGCGCGATGTCGCCGTGTACGACGTCGCCCGAGGCGTTCTTGAAGTCGCCGAGCTGGAACCAGGAAACCGTGTTGAGGAACTGGTGCATGCCGACGGGGATCAGCGCGCGGTTGATCAGGCCGAAGATGCCGGCGCCGGTCGCGCCCAGGCCCGTCATCCACTCGCCGAACGAGGTGATCGCCTCGCCGATGGGACCCCAGATGAGGGTGAAGAGCACGCCGACGGCCAGGCCCACGAACGCCATGATGATCGGCACCAGCCGGCGCCCGTTGAAGAAGCCGAGCCAGTCCACCAGCTTGGTGCGGTGGAAGCGCTGCCAGACGATCGCGGATATCAGCCCCATGAGCACGCCGCCCAGGACGCCCGGGTCGTTGTAGACGGCCGGGGTGTCCTCGCCCGCCTTGACGACGGCCTCGTGCACGGGGAACGCCTCAAGGACGTTCTTGTAGACCAGGAAGCCGACGAGTGCGGCGAGCGCCGTGGAGCCGTCGGACTTCTTGGCGAAGCCGATCGCGACGCCGATGCAGAACAGCAGCGGCAGGTTGTCGAAGATCGCGCCGCCCGCACCCGCGAAAGCGGCTGCGACGTCGTGCCACTTCAGGCCCTTGTCGCCGAAGACATCGGGCTGCCCCAGCCGGTTCAGAATGCCGGCGGCGGGCAGGACGGCGATCGGCAGCTGAAGGCTGCGGCCGACCTTTTGCAGTCCCTGGAACAGGCCGGAGCCCCGCCTCTTCGCGGGAGCGGCGGTGTCCGTGCTCATTGCGGTTTCCTCCAGGTGAAGCGGGCGCCGCACAGGGAGAAGGCCCGCTGGTGGTCTAGCCCACATAGTGGTGTAGACCATTAGTAGCACGGGCGTGCCGAGGCACGGAATGGTCAGTTCCGGGTGACGTTGGCCGCACTGGGCGGCCTCCCGGCCGGGGTTGGACGAGCGACGCGCCGAACGATGTGGCCCAAGCGGTCCGACGGGTCGTCCGACGCGGAGGGTTGCCGCTGCGGAGGCGCCGTCGGGCCGCGCCCCTGTGACGGCCCTCTCCGGTCTTCGGCCGGGTCCGGCAAGGTCGGAGGAGAGACGTCAGGCCTGCGTGTTCTCTTCCTCGAGCTCCTCGGCCAGCTCCTCCGGCTCGCGCCCCGGTGTCTTCAGATCGAACTTGACGATCACGATCCGGAAGAGCACGTAATAGACCACCGCGAAGCACAGTCCGATCGGGATGATCAGCCATGGCTTGGTCGCCAGGCTCCAGTTGATGACGTAGTCGATCAGACCGGCCGAGAAGCTGAAGCCGTCGTGCACCCCCAGCGCCCAGGTCAGCGCCATCGAAACCCCGGTGAGCAGCACATGGATCACGAACAGCGCGGGCGCCACGAACAAGAACGCGAACTCGATCGGCTCGGTGATGCCCGTCACGAACGAGGTCAGCCCCACCGAGAGCATCAGACCGCCGACCACCTTGCGCCGCTCGGGCCGGGCTGCGTGAGTGATGGCCAGCGCGGCGGCGGGCAGCGCGAACATCATGATCGGGAAGAAGCCCGAGGTGAACTGGCCGGCCGTCGGGTCGCCCGCCAGGAAGCGGTTGATGTCACCGTGGACGATTGTGCCGTCCGGCTTCTTGAAGTCCCCGAACTGGAACCACATGAAGGTGTTCAGGAACTGGTGCATACCGATCGGGATCAGTGCCCGGTTGGCCACGCCGAAGATGCCCGAGCCCCAGGCCCCCAGGTCCGACATCCACTTCGAGAAGCTGGTGAGCGCGTCACCCACCGGCGGCCACACCCACTGGCACAGCACGGCGAAGAACAGCGCGACGAAGGCCATGATGATCGGCACCAGCCGGCGCCCGTTGAAGAAGCCGAGCCAGTCCACCAGTTTGACCCGGTGGAAGCGCTGCCAGAACCACGCGGACAGCAGGCCGACGATGATGCCGCCGAAGACCCCCGGATTCTGGAAGGTCTCCGCGCCCGCGGTCGAGCCGTCCTTGGCCAGACAGGTGCCCTGCTCCGGATCGAAGGCCGCGCCGGCGGCGCAGTCGGGGAACTGCTGGAGGATGTTGTAGTAGACGAGGAAGCCCGTCACGGCAGCCAGCGCGGTCGAGCCGTCGGCCTTCTTGGCCATGCCGATCGCCACACCCACGCAGAACAGCAGCGGCAGCCCGAGCGCCGAGTCCAGCAGCGCGCCGCCCGCGCCCAGGAAGACCTTGGCCACATCCGTCCAGCCCAGGCCCTCGTCCCCGAAGATGTCGGGCTGGCCGAGCCGGTTGAGGATGCCGGCGGCGGGGAGCACGGCGATGGGCAGCTGGAGGCTGCGGCCCATCTTCTGGAGGCCCTGGAAGAAGCCGGACGTCCACTTCTTCCGTGGCGCCGAGGCGTTGGCTGCGGTGCCGCTCACGAGCCTCCTCCTGACCGGTCGGCCCCTGGCCCACCGTGCCAACGGTTGACGCATACTGGTGTAGACCTCTAGGCGCGCGCGGAACGGTCAAGGGCGAGCGCTCCACGCCAGTTAACCGCCATCATTCGCCAGAGCACGGACAGGCGCCCGCATAGGTGGGCTGAACGTGGGCTAGTGTGACAAACGCCCTGCGCTCCACCGGCTCTGAACACCAGGAGAAGCACATGGCCACCAAGGCTGAGAAGATCGTCGCCGGACTCGGCGGGCTCGACAACATCGAAGAGGTCGAGGGCTGCATCACCCGGCTCCGCACCGAGGTGAAGGACGCCTCCCTCGTCGACGAGAAGGCGCTGAAGGCCGCCGGCGCCCACGGCGTCGTCAAGATGGGCTCCGCGATCCAGGTCGTCATCGGCACCGACGCCGACCCGATCGCGGCGGACATCGAAGACATGATGTAAGTCCCGGAGCCCCTGAAGCCGCTGAAGCCCCTGAAGCCCTGATTCAGGCCGCTCTCCGCCTTCCGGCGCCCGGCCGAACCGCCGTGTTCCGCCGCCGCGTTCGGCCGGTCCTCCGCGCACGGATAGGCTCGTCCTCATGTCACGAATCGACGGCCGTACGGCCGAGGAACTGCGCCCTGTCACCATCGAACGCGGCTGGAACAAGCACGCGGAGGGCTCCGTCCTGGTCTCCTTCGGTGACACCAAGGTGCTGTGCAACGCGAGCATGACCGAGGGCGTGCCCCGCTGGCGCAAGGGCAGCGGCGAGGGCTGGGTCACCGCCGAGTACGCCATGCTGCCGCGCTCGACCAACACCCGCGGTGACCGCGAGTCCGTACGCGGCAAGATCGGCGGACGCACCCACGAGATCTCCCGCCTCATCGGCCGCTCCCTGCGCGCCGTGATCGACTACCGGGCGCTGGGCGAGAACACCGTCGTCCTGGACTGCGACGTCCTCCAGGCCGACGGCGGCACCCGCACCGCGGCCATCACCGGCGCCTATGTCGCGCTCGCCGACGCGGTGGCCTGGGCCCAGGGGCGCAAGATCATCAAGTCCAAGGCGCAGCCGCTGACCGGCACCGTCGCCGCCGTCAGCGTCGGCATCGTCGACGGCGCCCCGCTGCTGGACCTGTGCTACGAGGAGGACGTGCGCGCCGAGACCGACATGAACGTGGTCTGCACCGGCGACGGCCACTTCGTCGAGGTCCAGGGCACCGCCGAGGGCGCCCCCTTCGCCCGGACGGAGCTGAACGGCCTCCTCGACCTGGCCGTCAAGGGCTGCGCCCAGCTGGACGGGGCTCAGCGCACGGCACTGGGGCGCTGAGGCGTGTCCGGCGGATCTTTCGGTTGCCGTCTTTCCTGGTGCTGAGCAGGGGCTGCCCCTGGCGGTGCTGTGCAGAGTGCGAGTGGGTGGGGGCTGGTCGGGCCCACCCGGCGGGGCCGCGTATCTGACACAGCACCGCGCCCCTTCGGGGCGCTGCCGAACCGCACCGGACTTCGCCGGACCCGCTCAGGCCGCCGGGACCGTCGGCCTCGGCCTCGGCCTCGGGGGCGGAGGCGGAGGCGGAGGCGAGGGTGAGGGCGGTCGGATTTGGGCGCGCTCGCGCAGGTCACGGGGCCGAGTCGGAATTCCCTCTCCCGCTGGGAAACTTTGCTCCTGCTTTACGCGTCTGCATAGGTGCGGGCCGCACGTGTCGAACCGTGCGGCCCGACCAGCTTTTGGGGCATCCCAAGGGGTCGGGGGAAGAACAGAGGGGGAAGTGCGGTGTTCCGCAAGACCACTGTCGCCGTCGCGGCGGCTGTCGTACTCACCGTGCCTGTCGTGGCCGGCTGCTCCGCGGTCGACAAGGCGCTCGACTGCGCCAACACGGCGGCCACAGTCGCCCAGGCGGCCGACGACCTCCAGCAGGCCGCCTCCGACGCGAACGAGGATCCCACCCAGGCCAAGCGCTCCCTCGACAAGATCGACAAGAACCTGAAGAAGATCGGGGACGAGACGGACGAAGGGGATGTGAACAAGGCCGTCTCCAAGCTGTCGGACGCGGTCGACAGCGTCCGCACGGACCTCAACGCCGGCCGCACCCCCAAGACGGACCCGGTGGGCGACGCCGCCGGCGAGCTGACGAAGGTCTGCACCCCGGGCTGACGAGTTGACGGGCTGGCGGGGCTGACGGGCTGACCAGGACGACCCCGGCCGATCCATCCCGGCCGGTCCCGGCTGTCCCTGGTCGGCCGGGGGCGGGATGAGGGCCGAGGTCCGAGAGTCAGGGCGGGGACGACGGTTCGGCCGACCGACGGCGCAGGGCGTTGCCGTAATCAGGGTGGACGGGATAATCGGTGCTCATGAGCACCCAGCGCCTGATTCTCGCCACCCGCAACGCCCACAAGCTCACCGAGCTGAGGACGATCCTCGCCGAGGCGGGCCTCGACCTCGACCTGGTCGGCGCCGAGGCCTACCCCGAGATCCCCGACGTCAAGGAGACCGGGGTGACCTTCGCCGAGAACGCCCTCCTCAAGGCGCACGCCCTGGCCCAGGCCACCTCGCTGCCCGCCGTCGCCGACGACTCGGGCCTGTGCGTGGCAGTGCTCGGCGGTGCCCCCGGTATCTTCTCCGCGCGCTGGGCGGGCCGGCACGGAGACGACGACGCCAACTTGAGCCTGCTGCTCGCCCAGCTCGGCGACATCGACGACGCCCACCGCGCCGCCCACTTCGAGTGCGCCGCGGCCCTCGCGCTGCCCGACGGCACCGAGCGCGTCGTCAACGGCCGCCTGCGCGGCACCCTGCGCCACTCCCCGGTGGGCGGCAACGGCTTCGGCTACGACCCCATCCTCCAGCCCGACGGCGAGAACAGGACCTGCGCCGAGCTGACCCCCGATGAGAAGAACGCCATCAGCCACCGGGGCCGGGCGTTCCGCGCCCTGGCCCCTCTTGTCGGCGACCTGCTGGCAGAGGGCTGAACCCACCCGCGAGGTCGAGCCCCGTCAAGGTCCGGCCCCGTCGAGGTCGGGCCCCGGGAGGCCGCGCTCCCCTGGGCTCAGGCCTCGCTCTCCAGCCTCCGCAGGCGCTCCGCGTCACAGGTCCTCGGACACGTCAGACACGCCTCGGCGGCGTCGAGCGTGTAGTACATGCAGCATCCGAGGCGCGTACGGGTGGTGTGTGACCGCGCGTCGCCTCCCGTCAGTCTGCGAAAGCCGGCGCCGCCGGGGAACGGCGGTACGGCGCCGGGAAGCAGTTGTGCCGCCGCCCGGACCGCCCGCTCCTCCTGGTCCAGCATGCGGCCGAGGTACCAGACCCCGGAGATCAGGTCGTCGGCTGCCATGCCCCACAGGGCTCGCGCTCCCCGGCGCACGCGGGGGCCGATCGCGGTGAGCAGGGGCTGTACGTGGTCGGCGACGGCGGACCGCAGCTCGGCGCGCAGTCCCTCCTCGTGAGCCACCACGCGGGCGCCGGGCGTCGAGGCCGCCGGGTCGTCGGGCAGGCATGCGAAGTCCTCGCCGGGGAGGACTTCGAACATGACCCGCCCGTGGTCGACGCCGACGTCCCGCGGGGCGATGCGCGGCACGCGCCGCTCCAGGAACCAGGCACCGCTGATCAGCAGGCTGACGGACCAGAGGTAGGCGTGCAGCGCGCGGGAGGCGGCGACGTCCCGGCGGGGCTCGTGTCCGTGGCGCTCCCGGATACGGGTGGCCTCGGCGTCGATGTAGGCGTCCAGAGCCTGCTCGCTCCGGGCCAGGAGGGCTCCGTCCAGGACAGCTCCGTCCAGGAGGGCTCCGTCCGGCCGGTCTTCGGCGGGCGAGGAGACGACCCGTGCGCTGAGCGCCTCACACGAGGCGATGACCCGGCGGTAGGTGTGGGCGAGGGGAGAAGCGGCGGCCTCGGTGGGGTCGGCCGCTGTCGCTGGGGTCGTCGTCATCAGCGGTCTTCCACGTGCGGCACTGCTGCTCCAAAAGATCACTTGGGTAAGGTGAGGCTCACCTTAACCCGGCGCCGTCGCTGTGTGATCAAGGGGTATGTCGGCGCGCCCGGGGGCGAGTTGAGAAATAAGGGTTGCCTAACCTAGGCTGCCGCCGCGCTGCTGTGACCAGGGCGGTCGTGCCGGGCCGGACGACGTGACCCTTGCCGCCGCACACCACTCCCCGACTCGGAAGGGGCCGCCGCCCATGCGGTTGTACCTGCTCGCCCTCAACCCCACCGATTCGGTCACCGAAGGCTTCCTGCCCGCCGCGGCCCGGCTCGGTCTCAAGGTCACCGTGCTCACCGACCAGCCCGAGACCCATCGCCGCGCCTGCCCGGAGACCGAGGTCCTGGAGTGCGGCGTACGCGACTTCCGTGCCGTCATCACCCGGATCGCGACGCACCACCCGCCGGACGCCGTCTTCACCAACAGCGACCATCTCCAGACCCAGGCGGCCCTGGCCGCCGACTACTTCGGCCTTCCTGCCAAGCCCTGGCGGGCCGCACTGCGTGCCAAGGACAAGGCGCACATGCGCCGCCACCTGGCCGCGACCGGAGCCGACACGGTGTGGTCGACCGAGCTGCCGGCCGGTCAGGACCCGGCCGTGCTCACCGGCTCCGACGCGCCCTATCCGCGCGACGTGCCCTACCCACCGCGCGACGTGCCCTCCCCGCGCGAGGTGCCCTATCCGTGCGTCGTCAAGCCCCGGGAAGGCGTGGCCAGCGAGGACGTGACGCTGGTCGACGGACCGGGGGAACTCGCGCTGCGCTGCGCGGAGATCCAGGCGCGGCGGCCCGGGGAGGCCCTGGTCGTCGAGGAGTACCTGACCGGTCCGCTGTTCACCCTGGAAACGCTCGGCGACGGCCGCGTCCGCCACGTCCTCGGCGGTTTCCACACCGAGTTGTCGGCCCCGCCGTACTTCATCGAGGAGCGGATGGCCTTCGTCCAGGCCCACTCCGAGCCCGTTGTCGCGCAGGTCCTCGCCCAGCTCGACGCGCTCGGCGTCGGCTTCGGCGTCTGCCACACCGAGTTCGTGGTGGACGAGGGCCGGGCCCGCCTCATCGAGGTCAACTACCGTGCCATCGGGGACCAGTGCGATCTGCTGCTCGCCGAGCTGCTGGACATCCCGCTGTTCGCGCACATCCTGCGCACGCACCTGGGCGAGCCGCTGCCCGCCGATCTGGGAGCACGCACCGACGGCGCGGCCCGCCTGGAGTACCCCTGCGCCGACCGCGCCGGCACCCTGACGGCCGCGCCCGCGGCGGCGGATCTCGTCGTGGACGGGGTGCGGCTGGTCTACCGGCCGCTGCGCGAAGTCGGCGAACGGCACGAGCTGTACCGCACGAACCGCGACTTCCTCGGCGTCATACGGGCCACCGCCCCGGGTGCCGGTCAGGCGGCGGTCGACCGGGCAGTGGCGGACTTCCTCGCCGCGCAGCGCTGGGAGGTCACCCCGTGACGGCCCCGCATGCCGCGGCCACCTCCGACCCGGCAGAGCGGGACCTCCTGCTGCGGGTGCTGAGCGCGCTGCTGCGCGAGGACGTCGTCGGCTTACGTTCCCGTGCCACGCCGGTGGAGCGGGAGGACGGCCTCTGGCTGCGGCTGCCCGCCACCGCTGACGCGGACGCGCTGCGACTGCCTGTCGCCGAAGAGGGGTTCCAGTGCGAGTACGCGGCCCGACTGCCGCTGCTCGTACGGGAGTCGGGGCCGGGGCCGGAGCCGGGGCCGTTTCCGGAGCCGCTGTCGGGCGACCGCGAGTCGGATTCGGGGCCGGGGTCGGAGCCGGGCGCCCGTGAATCGGAGCCGGGCGCCCGTGAATCGGAGCCGGGCGCCCGTGAATCGGAGCCGGGCGACCGCGAGTCGGATTCGGGCGCCCGCGAGCGGGAGTTGCGCGATCGCGAGCTGACCTCGCACGACGCCATCCTCGAAGCGCTGAAGGCGCGCGCTCATCCCGCCGACCGGGACGGCTTCGACGCCTTCGCCGAGGAGTGCCGCCAAGCCCTCGACGCCCGCCGGCTGCACGACCGCACTCAGGCCGAGGTGACCGGCCTGCTGCGGGACCGTCACGGCGCCGATCCCGCCCGCTGGACGGGGCTCGCCGCAGGACTCGCCCACGATGCCCTCGCGGCCCGCCACGATCACCCCGTCTACCCCACCGCCCGAGGGCGCTCCGCGCTCGGTGAGACCCAACTGCGCGCCTACGCACCGGAGTTCCACCCGCGCTTCGCGCTGCGCTGGATCGCCGTGCCGCACGAGGACCTGACCGTGCCAGGGGGTACGGCAGCCCTGCCCGAGTGCTGGCCCTCACCCGCGGTCCTCGGCCTGCCGGAGCTGACCGACAGCCACACCGCCCTCCCCGTCCACCCGCTCACCCTGGGCGATCCCCTGCGCGAGGCCCTTGGCGCCGCCGGTCTTCGGGGCCGGGCCGTGCTCGCCGAGCGCCCGCGCCTGGAGGCCGTCCCCACCCTGTCCATGCGCACGGTCGCGCTCACCGCCGGTCCAGCGCTCCACCTCAAACTGCCGCTCGCCACCGCCACACTGGGCCTGCGCAACCGCCGGACGATCAAGCCCGGCACGCTCGTGGACGGTGCCGCCTGCCAGCGCCTCGTGGAAACCGTGATCGCCCGCGAGCCGCGCTTCCGCGACACGGTTCTGCACGCCGACGAGACGGTGTACGCCCATGCCGGGCACGAACTCCTCGCCGTACTCTGCCGCCGCTATCCGTCCGGTCTCGACGACGCCGTCGTCGTGCCGCTGGCCGCGCTGCTGAGCGAGGCCCCCGGCGGCGCCATGGTGATCGACCACCTCGCCGGCCGCTTCTACGGCGGTGATCCGGTCGCGCTGCTCGACGCCTGTCTCACCCTGCTCTTCGACTGGCAGACCACGCTCTTCGGCTACGGCATCGCGCTGGAGTCGCACCAACAGAACATCTCCGTCATCCTGGACCGAGCAGGGAGCGGCCGTACGCGTCTTCGGCTGCTGTTCAAGGACAACGACGGTCCGCGCATCAACGCTGCCCGGCTCCGGGAGACCCTGGGGGCCGACGCGCCGGACCGGTCCGGCTTCGAGGACGCGCGGATCTTCGCCGCCGACGACGGGCCCGTCACCGACCTGTTCACCACCATCACCCTCCATCTGTGCGCGGGCGCCTACGCTTTCGCACTGGCCCGGCACGGCCGTGCCCCGTTGGGGACGCTGCTGGGCCTGGTACGCGACCGGCTCGCCGAGGCCGCGGGCCGGCTCGGCACCGGCCCGGGGGAGCCGGGCGCCGTCCTGCGCTCCCGCGTCCTGGACGCACCAGAGCTGCCGGTCAAGGCCATGGTCACCGCCGGGACACTGCTCACCAAGGAACGCTCGGGCGCGGCCGACATCAACAAGCACTACACCACCGGCCCCAACTACCTGTGCCAAACAGCCCTTCCCTGACAGCGGCCACCCCAGCCACCCCAGCCACCGTCCACCTCGCCGACCGCACCCCCGTCGCACCCCCGTTCTCTCCGCATCCGCTGGAGCCGTTGATGCCGCTGACCGATTCGCTCGGTACCCGCCCCGTAGCCGCCGCGCGCCGCGCGCTGCCCACCGCCGACGACGTGGTGGCCCACACCCTGCTCAACTGCCTGCTGAGAGAGCTGTCAGGGCCCGAGTACCGGACCGCCGTCGACGGGGGGCACCTGCTGCTGCGCCTGCCGCGCCGAGGCGTACTGCTGCGCGTCGCCCTGCGCCGTACGTCGCTGCTGGGCGCGCACCGGTTCACCGGGCCGGTGCAGGAGCGGCGGGACGGGAACGGAAGCGGAAGCGGGAACGCGAACGGGAACGGAGACCGGGCGGCGGTCGACGGAGTCTGGGCGGCGGTCGACGGAATCTGGGCGGCGGCCGACGGAGACTGGACGGCGATCGGCTGGCGGCGCCTCGCCGAGTACATCCGAGGCGAGCTGTCGCTCCGTACCGGGTTGCGCAACGACGAGTTCCTGGACCAGGTCGCCTCCAGCCACCGGGCCGTCACGGCCGCGCTCGCCGTACGCGCGGCACGGCCGGAGCCCGAGTCCGGTCCTCCCGAGCCCGAGCCCGAGTCCGATCCCGCCGACGAGGTGGCGGAGCCCCTCGCCACCTACCTCGGCTCGGAGCAGTCCCTCCTGTTCGGCCACCGGTTCCACCCCAGTCCGAAGGCCCACACCGGCGACCCGGGCACCTGGCTGTCGTACGCCCCCGAAACAGGCGCGTCCTTCCCCCTGCGCCATCTCGCGGTACGCGAGCACCTGATCGCGCAGGAGACGGCCGAGGAAGGCGCCGCCGGCGTCCTCGACCGCCTGCGCTCCGACACTCCGGACGGCTACCGGCTGCTGCCGGCGCATCCATGGCAGTACGAGATGCTCGGCGCGCATCCCGCGCTGCGCGAGGCCATCGAGCGGAGGGACATCCTCGACCTGGGCCCTGCCGGAAGGCCGTTCGCCGCCACCGCCTCCGTACGCACGCTGTACGACGGCGACACGTTCCTGAAGTTCAGCCTGAACGTCCGCCTCACCAACTGCCTGCGGAAGAACGCCAGCTACGAGCTGTCCGGCGCCGTCGCCCTGACCCGGCTGCTGGAGCCGGTCCTGACCGACCTGGCCAACCGGTTTCCCGGCAGCGCCATGCTCCGCGAGCCCTCCTACCGCAGCCTCGCGCTGCCGGGCCCCGACGGCACGCCGGACAAGGCTCTGCTCGAAGGCTTCGGCGTGATCGTCCGGGAGGGGCTCGCGGCGCGCCTGCTGCCCGGCACCACCCCGCTGCTCGCGGCGGCCGTCGCCGACGAGTACCCGACGGGGCCCGGCCACATCTCCCGGCTCCTGGACGGCGCGTGCCCACGCACCGCGCTGGAGTGGTGGTCGGCGTACCTGAGGCTGCTCATACCGCCCGTCCTGGCCGCGTACTTCGACCACGGCCTGGTCCTGGAGCCGCACTTGCAGAATGTCCTCGTCTGCGTCGACGACGACGGCATGCCGGCCCAGGTGCTCTTCCGCGACCTGGAGGGCACCAAGCTCGTCCCCGAACACCACGCCGACACCCTCGCGGGGCTGCCCGCCGAGGTCGCCGGCCCCCTGACCTACGACGCGGGGCGCGGCTGGGACCGGGTCGTGTACTGCCTGCTGGTCAACCACGTCGCCGAGATGCTCGCCGCCGTCGCCGACCTGCACCCGGAGGCCGAGCGCGCCCTGTGGGCCGAGGTCCGGGCCACCCTGCGGGCGTACGCCGACCGCTTCGGCTGCCCGCCGCCACTCGCCGCCCTCCTCGCGGGCGCGCCGCTGCCCGCCAAGGCCAACCTGCTCACCCGCTGGGAGCGCAAGGCCGACCGCGAGGCCGGCTACGTCCGGCTGCCCACCCCGCTCGCCGAAGACGTGCTGTCCGAGACCGCCCACGGCTACGACACCTGGAAGGCCCGATGACCGCCCCCACCCCCGCGGTGCGCGACCGCGTGCTGTCCCTGCCCGCCGACCAACTCCCCGCGTACGTATACGACGTGGCGGCCTTGCGTGCGCACGCGGCCACCGTCCGGGCCGCCCTTCCCGAGCGCGTCGAGCTGTACTACGCGGCCAAGGCCAACCCGGAGCCGGAGATCCTCGCCGCACTCGGCCCGTACGTCGACGGTTACGAGGTCTCCTCGGGAGGCGAACTCGCCCACGTCGGACAGGAGATGCCGGGCCGCCCGCTCGCCTTCGGCGGCCCGGGCAAGACTCCGGCGGAGATCGCCTCGGCCCTGGAAGCGGGCGTGGACCGCTTCCATGTGGAGAGCCCGCACGAACTCCGCATGCTCGCGGAGCTGGCCCGGCGGGCGGACGCGCACGTGGGCGTCCTCCTCCGTTTCAACCTCGCGCTGCCCTCCGCGCAACTGGCGGGCAGCTCCCTGACGATGGGCGGCCGTCCCGCCCCCTTCGGCCTCGACCCGGCGGACGCCGACACCGCCGTCCGGCTTCTCACCGACGGCACATATCCCCAACTGGAGCTGCGCGGCGTCCACGCCCACCTGGCCAGCGGACTGGAGGCCCCCGGGCTGCTGGCCGTCGCCGAGTCCGTCGTCACGTGGGCCGCAGGCCTGGCCGCACGCCACCGCGTCCGGTTCGCCGAGGTCAACGTCGGCGGAGGCATGGCGGTCGACTACGCCGATCCGGAGTGCCGGTTCGACTGGCCCGCCTACGGCGCGGGGCTCCACCGTCTTGCCGACGCCCACCCGGACCTCACCCTCCGGATCGAGCCGGGCCGCGCCCTGACCGCGTACAGCGGGTGGTACGCCACCGAGGTGCTGGACGTGAAGCGGAGCCACGAGGAGGAGTTCGCCGTCGTCCGCGGCGGCACCCACCACCTGCGGACCCCGGCGGCCAAGGGGCACGACCAGCCCTGCTCCGTCCTCCCGGTGGAGGCCTGGCCCCACCCCTGGCCCCGGCCGACCGCCGCCCAGGACCACCTCACCCTGACCGGCCAGCTCTGCACCCCCAAGGACGTGCTGGCCCGCCACGTCCCGGCACCGGGACTGCGCGCGGGCGACCGCCTGACGTTCGCCCTCGCCGGCGCCTACGCGTGGAACATCTCCCACCACGGCTTCCTCATGCACCCGAGGCCGGGCTTTCATTTCCTCGACGGGTGACCGGTGGTCGCGTAGCCGGACGCCCGCGTAGCCGCTCGTCGCGCCGCCGCACCGCTGACCCGTGCGGGGGCCGCGGGCTCAAAAGGGAGGCGTGCCCACCGTGCGCGAGGGGGGACTCGAACCCCCACGTCCGAAGACACCGGCACCTAAAGCCGTCCCGTCTACCAATTCCGGCACTCGCGCGCGCACATATCGTACTGCGCGCCCCCGCGCCCACGGGGGCGGGCCCGGATCGGCCGGGCCCCGGGGGTGCGGGGGCCGCGGGGTCAGAAGGTGGGTTCGTTGGTCTGGGCGCGGGCCAGCGCGTGGGCTTCCTCGGGGGTGCTGACCGAGGGCGGGGAGCCCTCCAGCGGCTGCTGGGCCGTCTCCTTCATGCACAGCACGGAGATGATGCCGAGCACCGCGGCGCCGGAGGCGTAGTACGCGGGGGCCAGCTTGTCGCCGGTGGAGTCGACCAGGGCCGTCATCACGCCGGGGGCCGTGCCGCCGAAGACGGAGGTGGCGACGTTGTAGCCGATGGACAGCGACCCGTAGCGCACGTCCGTGGGGAACAGCGCGGGCAAGGTCGCCGACATCGTGCCCAGCAGGCAGACCAGGCAGGCGCCGAGCACCAGCAGCCCGGCCATGACGGCGATGAAGCTGCCCTGCTGGAAGAGGGCGAAGGCGGGCACCGTCAGCACCAGGAAGCCGATCATGCCGGCCAGCAGCAGCGGCTTGCGGCCGAAGCGGTCGTTGAGGTGGCCCACCCGTTGCAGCACCGTCATCATCGCCACCATCGCGATGATCGCGGCCACCAGCTCCATCGAGTTCTCGTATCCGAGGGCGTCGGTGAGGTAGGCGGGCATGTACGACAGCAGCATGTAGTCGGTGACGTTGTACGCCGCGACCAGGCCGATGCACAGCAGCAGGGTGCGCCACTGCTCGGCGAAGATCGTCTTCAGCTCCTTCTGCGGCACGTTCTCCGAGAGCCGGGGCGAGGCGGCCTCCACCTTGCTCGCCTCCGGGGAGTGCGACATCTCGGCGGCGCGCTTTTGGAAGGCCGGGGTCTCATCCAGCTTCATCCGCAGATACAGACCGATGACACCGATCGGCCCGCCGACCAGGAAGGGGATGCGCCAGCCCCAGTCGAGCATCGCGTCCGGGCCCAGCGTGGTGGTCAGGATCAGCACCAGCCCGGCGGCTCCGGTGTAGCCGGTGAGCGTGCCCAGCTCCAGGAAGCTGCCGAAGTAGCCGCGCTTCTTGTCCGGCGCGTACTCGGCGATGAAGGTCGCGGCGCCGCCGTACTCGCCGCCCGTGGAGAAGCCCTGCACCAGACGGCACACCAGCAGCAGCGCCGGTGAGGCGAGCCCGATGGTGTCGTAGGAGGGGATCAGGCCGATGCAGAAGGTGCCCAGGGCCATGAGCATCATCGTCGTCGCCAGGACCTTCTTCCGCCCGATACGGTCGCCGAGCGGGCCGAAGAACAGCCCGCCGAGCGGCCGTACCAGGAAGGACGCCGCGAAGGCGGTGAAGGACGCGAGGAGCTGGGTGCTGCCGGCCGGGAAGAAGACCTTGCCGATGGTGACCGCGAGATACGCGTAGATCCCGAAGTCGAACCATTCCATGGCATTACCGACCGCTGCGGCCTTGGTGGCCGTGCGGACCGTCTTCTCGTCCGTGACGGTGATGTCGCTGCGGCGGATGCGGGGACGCATCCGCCGTCTGACAGCGCGGAAGAGATTGCGGTGCCGCTTGAGGGCAGCCGGGTCGGGGGCCGGATCCTCGTGGTTCATCCCCCATGAGTACCGCACGGCACTTCTCTTACACGGCACCCGGGGGCTGCCGTCGATCAAGCCCTCGCCGGCGCGAGGAATGCAGGCGCCCGCGGAGGTCAGGCGTCCGAGGAGGCCAGGCCCAGGTCCTTGAGGAGCTTGGCGACATGGCCCGTCGCCTTGACGTTGTAGAGAGCCCGCTCGACCTTGCCCTCCTCGTCGACGACCACCGTGGAGCGGATGACGCCCGTGACCGTCTTGCCGTAGAGCTTCTTCTCGCCGAAAGCGCCGTACGCCTCCAACGTCTCCTTGGACGGGTCTCCGACGAGCGTGACCTCCAGGTCCTCCTTCTCGCGGAACTTCGCCAGCTTCTCCGGCTTGTCCGGGGAGACGCCGATGACGTCGTAGCCCTGGCCGGCCAGCAGCTCCAGGTTGTCCGTGAAGTCGCACGCCTGCTTCGTGCAGCCCGGGGTCAGCGCGGCGGGGTAGAAATACACGATCACCTTGCGGCCCCGGTGCGCGGAGAGGGAGACGTCCTTCCCGTCGGCGTCCGGCAGCGTGAAGGCGGGGGCGGTGTCGCCGGGCTCAAGTCGCTCGCTCATCGGGGCTCCTCTGCTCCTGCTTCTCACAGGTTGTGATCACTCTCGGTGGGACCGTGCCCGAGCGTAGCCGGAGGGTACCGATCGGGGGTGCCGTGGGGCACCGGGCCCGGCGAGCTGACAGGATGTCCGGTAACACGGTAGGACGCAGGACTGACAGCGACGGAGGCAGCTCGGTGCCGGAAGCCAGGACCCCCGCGGACATCGAGGCGGACATCGTCCGCAGGCGAGCGGATCTCGCGGCAGCGCTGGACGAGATCGCCGTACGCGTTCACCCGAAGACCGTCATGGGAGATGCCAAGGCGAAGGCCGCGGCGGCGCTCGACCGCACCGCGGGGCGCGCGTACGTCGCCGCCAACCGCGCGGTCACGGACGTACGCGGGCAGTTCGTCAGCGAGGACGGGACGCCCAGGCTGGAGCGGGTGGTCCCCGTCGCGCTCGTCAGCGTCGCCCTCGTCGGCGGTCTGTTCGCACTTTCCGCCCGGCGCCGACGCCGCTGAGCACTTTCGGCTCGGCGCCGACGCCGCCGAGGCGCTGAGATACGGTCGTGCCGTGAGCCCTGAGACCCCTGCTTCGCCGCACCATGACAAGCTGCCCATCCGGATGCTGCACGACCGCGTGCTCGTACGGACGGACACCAGCGAGGGCGAGCGCCGCTCCTCCGGCGGCATCGTGATTCCCGCGACGGCGGCCGTCGGACGCAGGCTCGACTGGGCCGAGGTGGTCGCCGTCGGCCAGAACGTACGCACGGTCGAGCCGGGGGACCGCGTGCTGTACGACCCGGAGGACCGGGCCGAGGTGGAGGTGCGCGGCGTCGCGTACATCCTGATGCGCGAACGCGACCTCCACGCCGTGGCCGCCGAACGCCTCCAGGG
Organism: Streptomyces sp. NBC_01775; assembly: GCF_035917675.1. Classification (NCBI taxonomy): domain Bacteria; kingdom Bacillati; phylum Actinomycetota; class Actinomycetes; order Kitasatosporales; family Streptomycetaceae; genus Streptomyces; species Streptomyces sp. NBC_01775. The sequence continues at coordinate 5,907,394 of NZ_CP109104.1, forward strand.
CTCCGAGGACTCGACGGGCCTGTACCTGTAGCCCGGTCCGCGCCTCTCGGAGCCCCACCTCTGAAAGCCCCGGCCCCGGCCGGTCAGTGGCCCGAGGTCGCCTTCAGGCCGACGACGGCCACCAGCAACAGGCAGACGAAGAAGATCCGGGCAGCGGTGACAGGTTCACCGAGAACGAGCATCCCGATGACGGCCGCCCCCGCGGCCCCGATGCCGACCCACACGCCGTACGCCGTACCGATCGGCAGCGACTTCGCGGCGAGCGACAGCAACACCATGCTCACGCCGAACCCGGCCACGGTGAACACGCTGGGCCACAGGCGGGTGAAGCCCTCGGTGAACTTGAGGCCGATCGCCCAGGCGACCTCGACGAGACCGGCGACGATGAGCAGGATCCAGGCCATGACGGCACCTCCGTGAGTGGGACTGCGGGGGTGCGTCGTCTTCGCTGGGCCCGGTACGGCGCGTCTCGTCGGGACCGGTCCAGCGCGGGGCGCGAGCCGGTCCTGGAACCGTAACAAAGGGGGCGCGTACCGGTGGTGGCCCAGGTCACCGCCGGGGTCAGGCGTTCACGGGGTGTCCGACGCGAGGCCCACCAGGCCGCCCTCGTAGGCCAGGACGACCGCCTGGGTGCGGTTGCCCGCGCCCAGTTTGGCCAGCACGTTGCCCACATGCGTCTTGACGGTCTCCAGGCTTACCCGCAGTTCCGCCGCCGCCTCCTGGTTGGACCGGCCCTGCGCCATGAGGCGGAGGACCTCCCGCTCGCGCACCGTGAGGCCTGGGGCCCCGCCGGCGGGGGCGGTGCGGCCGGCGGCCAGGCGGCGGACCGCCTCGGGGAACAGCACGGAGTCGCCGGTGGCCACCAGCCGGATGGCGTGCGCGATCTGCCGGGACGGCGCGCTCTTGCGGATGAAGCCGCTGGCCCCGGCGCGCAGCGCGTCGTAGACGTACTCGTCGTTCTCGAACGTGGTGATCACCACGACCTTCGGCGGGTCGGACAGCGCCGAGCGCAGCAGCCGGGTCGCCTCGATGCCGTCCAGCCGGGGCATCCGGACGTCCATCAAGACGACGTCGGGGCGCAGCCGCTCGGCCATGCCGAGCACGTCGGCGCCGTCGGCCGCCTCGCCGACGACTTCGAGGTCGGGTTTGGCCGACAGCAGGGCGCGCAGTCCGGTGCGGGTGAGTTCCTCGTCGTCGGCGATGAGCACGGTGATGACCGGCTCGGCGTCATCCGTGGTCATGGCGTTGACCGTAGCGGTATGCGGGCGGCCAGCCGCCAGCGCGTGCCCTGTTCGCCGTCGGCCCCGGCGGACAGCTCGCCGCGCAACAGCCGGACCCGCTCGGCGACGCCGGTCAGCCCGTTCCCCCTGGCGGTCCGGCCGGGGCGGAAGGGGGCCGCAGCGTCGACGGGGTTGGTGAGCGTCACCTCCAGCCAGCCGTCCCTGGCCGCGACCCGCAGGCTGATCCCCGGCCCCGCCTCCGCCCCTGCCGCCGAACGCGTGCCGTGCCGCAGGGCGTTGGTGAGGCCCTCCTGGATGATGCGGTATGCCTCCCGTGAGACCGCCGCCGGGACTTTGTCCAGGTCGCCCGAGGTCTCGACGTGCAGCCCCGTACCGGCCTCCCGGACCCGTTCCGTCAGGGGGCCGAGGTCGGTGAGGGTGCGCTGCGGGGCGGTGTCCGACTGCCGCGCGCGCAGGACGCCGAGCACATGGTCGAGGTCGTCCATCGCGGCGCGTGAGGTCTCCTCGATGCTGGTGAGGGCGCGCCGGGCCGCGACCGGGTCGCTGTCCATCAGCTCTCCGGCGACGGCGGCCTGGATGGTGGCGGCGGTCAGGGTGTGGCCGATCGAGTCGTGCAACTCCTGGGCCAGCCTGTTGCGCCGGGCCAGCAGGTCCCGCTGCTTCTCCACGGCCGCCAGCCGCTCGGCGGCGCGGTGGCCGAGGAGGGCCCGGGCGGGCGAGCGCACCGCCACCGCGCCACCGGCGGCCACCGCGCAGCCGAGCGCCAGGCTCCCGGCGCAGACGGCCGCCGTCCACAGGCCCGGCGGGCCGGAAGGCACCCGCACGGTCGTGCCGAAGACCGCGACCGGCCCGCCGCCGTCGAGCCATACGGAGGGGAAGAGGACGGCCGCGAACAGCGCCAGGGCGGCCACCGCTGTCACGGTCGTGCCGAGCGCCATGTGCGCGGCCAGATAGGCGGAGGTCCGCGCGCGGTTCACCCACCGGCCGGGCGACCGGTGCGTGGCCGGTGCGGCCGGGGCGGGGAGTCCGGCGTCCAGCAGCCGGTTGGCCAGCCGCACACTTCCCCGACGGGCCGCACGGGGGACGCCCATGGCCCCGACGACCGCGCACAGGGCCAGGCCGAACACCGGGAAGCGGAGCGCCGGGGGCCACGCGGGAGGGGTGACGGTCAGGGCCACGACCAGTGGCGGGACGCTGAGGAGCGCGCCGGTGGCCGCGTGGATCCCGCCCCGGCAGATGCGCCTGACCACGCCCCTGCGTATGCCTATGCCCATGCCTGCGCCTGTGCCTGTGCCCGTGCCTGCGCCTGCGCCCGTGCCTGCGCCCGTGCCTGCGCCCATGCCTGGGCCTGGGCCTGTGCCCGTGCCTGCGCCTGCGCCCATGCCTGGGCCTGGGCCTGTGCCCAGGCCCACGCCTTCGCCAGTGCCCACGCCTGTGTCGGACGCGGCCGTCTCGCTGTGCTCACGGCCCGCACAGTACCTCCGGGCCACTCGGCGCAACTCCCCCGAAAGAGCCGGCGGAATTCCCGCCGACGGGGGAGCGGCGAATTCCCTCCCCGCAGCGATGTGCGGGCACGGCGCCCGCTGCGAATGTCGGCGGAGCACATGTGAACGCGGTTCGAAGTCCCGTAGTCCCTACAGGCCCGCAGTTCCGATCCCCGAAAGGCAGCCGTGAATTCGCAACCCTCTCCGTACGCCGGACACCGCATACCGGGGGCCGCCCGTATCGGCGCGGCGGCGTGGATCGTCGCCGCCGTGCAGTTCTTCGCCGTCCAACTGGCCGTGCAGTCCGGCTGGCGTACGCCCTACAGCTGGGCGACCTTCAACATCAGCGATCTGGGGAATGTCCACTGCGGGAAGTGGGACGCCTCCCGGCCGCGTTATGTGTGCTCACCGCTGCACGACGCCATGAACGTCTCCTTCGCCGTCCACGGAGTGCTGTTGCTGGCCGGAGCGCTGCTGATCGGTGGCTGCTGGGGGCGCGGGGGAGCGGCCGTGGCCGCCAGAGTGCTGTTCGTGCTCAATTGCGGCGGATGGGTGCTGGTGGGTCTCGTGCCCGCCGACGTCAACGAGAACCTGCATGTGCTGGGCGCGCTCTTCATCATGGGGCTGGGAAACATCGGGCTCGTGTGTGCCGGATTCCTGCGCCGGGATTCCCTTTTCGGGGGCGGACGTCTCCGCTTGGTGACCCTCGCGATCGCCGCCGTCGCGCAGTTGGCGACGTGGCTGTTCTTCGCGCAGGCCGATCCCGGAATCGGGCTGGGCGGTATGGAAAGGCTGGCGGCCTTCGCGCTGGACGCCTGGGTTCTCGTCATGGCCGTCGCGGTCTTCCGTGCGGAGAAGCCCGTCGAGAGGCCCGCCGAGAAGCCCGCCGGCCGGGCGCACGGGGCGCCCGGCCGCTCTGGGACGTGGGTGTGAGACCTGGTCACACGGCTCGCTGGGGAGAAGGGCTCAGGGGAGGCCGGTCACGAGTGCTCCCTCACCTGCTTCTCTGGCTCCGGACGCCGCCTCCGCCGCCCGGAACGCCGTTCTCCCCGATGCCGCCGCTCGGATCGCCGTTGGCGCCCCCGGGGTCGTTCCCGCCGTTGACGTTGCCGCCGTCGACCCCGCCGATGCCGGGGTCGGTCGGGGTCGGGGGAATCGTCGGCGTGGTGGGCGGCGGCTCGGGCGTGGAGGGGTCGTCCGTGGGCTTGTTCGTGGGCTTGTTCGTGGGTGTGTCCGGCGTGTCCGTGCCGGGCGGCGTGGTTGTGGGGCCGTTGGTGCGGGGCGGCTGGGTGCTGGGCAGGTCGGCGTTGCCGTTGGTCTCCAGCTTGAAGTCCTTGACCGGGCGGCCCTTGAGGGCCGTCTTGGTGTAGGCGCCCCAGATCTCCGCTGGGAAGCCGCCGCCGTTGACGCGGGACTCCCCTCCGGCGCCGTACAGCGGCTTTTGCACACCGCTTTTCGAGTCCTGGCCCATCACGCTGATGACGGTGGCCAGATCGGGGGTGTAGCCCGCGAACCAGGCCGCCTTGTCCTCCTCGGCGGTGCCCGTCTTGCCCGCGGCCGGGCGGCCCGCCGACTGGGCCGCCCGGCCGGTGCCGTTCTTGACGACGCTGCGCATGATCGCCGTCGTGGTGTCGGCGGCGACCCGGGGGACGGCCTGCTCGGGGTCGTGGTCGGGCAGGTTGACGACCTCGCCGCCGCGGGTGGCCTTGCGCACCAGGCTGTAGGAGCCGTGCTTGCCGTGGTTGGCGAGCGTCGCGTACGCCTCGGCCATGTCCAGGGTGGAGGCCGTGGTGACACCGAGGGCGATCGAGCCGTCCTCCGGCATGTTCGGCACGCTCTTGGGGACGCCCAGGTCGATCGCGGTGTCCTTGACCCGCTTGGGGCCGACGTCCACGCCCATCTGCGCGAAGACGCTGTTCACGGACTTGTCCAGGGCCGTGGTGACCGGAATCCGGCCGTAGGACCTGTCGTCCTCGTTGGCGGGGGAGTAGTCCGTGCCCTTGCCGTCGCTGACGACCTCGCGCTTGTTGGTGCCGTCATAGATCGTGCGCGGCGTGATCGGCAGGTTGCCCTGGGTCTTGGACTTGTTCTGAAGGGCAGAGGTGAAGATGAACGGCTTGAAGGTGGAGCCCACCTGGTAATCGCGCCGGGTGGCGTTGTTGACGTACTGCTTGGTGTAGCCGATGCCGCCGTACATCGCGACGACATCGCCGGTCTTCGGATCCACCGAGGAGCCGCCCGCGCGGACGTGCTTGTCGATCTTGCGGTTCTTCTTGTTCAGCTGGGACATCAGCTTGTCGTCGACCGCGTCGCGCATGGCCTTCTGCTTCTTGGGCTGGATCGTGGTGGTGATCCGGAAGCCGCCGGCGGCCAGCCGCCGCTCATCGATGATCTTGTTGCCGATGAGGTGGTTCTTGACCGCCTCCACCAGATACCCGCGCTCGCCCGCCATGTTCCCCGGCGGCTTGGCCTTGTCGGGCTCGGGGAACTTCGCCCCGTCGCGGGACGCCTTGCTGAGCCAGCCCTCCTTGACCATGCCGTCCAGCACGTACTCCCAGCGCGCGATGGCCCGGTGCTTGTTCTCCGGGTGGGCGCGGGTGTCGTAGGCGTTGGGGGAGTTGACCAGCGCGGCGAGGTAGGCGCCCTCCTCCGGCGTGAGTTTGCTGACGTCCTTGCCGTAGTAGGCGTGGGCCGCCGACTGGATGCCGTAGGCGTTGCGGCCGAAGTAGCTGGTGTTCAGATAGCCCTGGAGGATGTCGTTCTTGCTCACCTCGCGGTCGAGCTTGAGCGCGATGAAGAACTCCTTGGCCTTGCGGGAGACCGTCTGATCCTGCTCCAGGTAGTAGTTCTTCACATACTGCTGGGTGATGGTGGAACCGGACTGGCGGCCTTTGCCGGTGACCGTGTTCCAGCCCGCGCGGACCATCGCCTTGGGGTCGACCGCCGACTCGTTGTAGAAGTCCCGGTCCTCGGCGGCCAGCACCGCGTGCTGGGTCGTCTTGGGCACCTGATCGAGATTGACGTTCTCCCGGTTGACCTCGCCGTCGCGGGCGATCTGGGTGCCGTCGGCATACAGGAAGACATTGGTCTGCGCCGCCGCCGCCTTGTTCGGCGCGGGAATGCTGACGAGCAGGTATCCGGCGACCAGCGCGCCGGAGATCAGCAGGATGACCAGCAGCAGCCCGCCCAGCACCATCCGCCAGGTGGGCAGCAGGCGGCGCCAGCCGGTGCGGCGCCGTTTGCCGCCGGCCGTGGCAGGGCCGTCCGCCTCCTTCTTCTGGCTGCCGGCCTCGCTGTTCGGCTCGTCACTCATGTCTGCAGGGACTCCTCGTCCAAAGTCGGGCGATTCGCGGTGTACGCCCCGTAGAACACTGTCGCACCCTCCGCACCTGAGAACGACGTGGGGCCACACCGGGAGTGACCGGCACCAGGGCCGATCGGCCGGGGGTCTCACCCGGCCCGGTGATTAAACGGTGGCTGATCACCCAACGGGTCGGCTAGGCTCCGGCGCTTCGTTTCTCGTACGGAAGTGCTACTTGGAAGACGGTGGAGGAGCTCGAAAGGATGCGCTTACTCCGCCTCTATTTCACCGTGGCCGCGAGTGGATTCCGGCGATACGCCACCTACCGGGTGGCAACGGCGGCCGGGGTCTTCACCAACACCGTCTTCGGATTCATCCTCACGTTCACCTTCATCGCCCTGTGGAACGAGCGGCCCCAGCTCGGAGGTTACGACCAGTCCCAGGCACTGACGTTCGTGTGGACCGGACAGGCGCTGCTGGCCGCTGCGGCCCTGATGGGCGGTGGCTTCCAGGAGGAGTTCCACGAGCGGATCCGCAACGGCGATGTGGCCGTCGACCTGTACCGGCCCGTCGACCTCCAGCTGTGGTGGCTCGCCTCCGACCTCGGGCGCGCCGCCTTCCAGCTGCTGGGCCGCGGCATCGTCCCGATGACTGCCGGGGCACTGGCGTTCGACCTCGCGCTGCCGGTGTCCCCGGGTGTGTGGCTGCTGTTCCTGGTGTCGGCGGGGGTGGGCACGGTGGTGAGCTTCGCGCTGCGTTACCTCTTCGCGCTGTGCGGCTTCTGGCTGCTGGACGCGACCGGGCTCGGCGCCCTGTCCGTGCTGCTGAGCGTCTTCTTCTCCGGGATGCTGCTGCCGCTGACCGTCTTCCCCGGCGCGCTCGGCGAGATCGTGCGGTGGCTGCCGTGGGCCGCCACGCTCCAGGTGCCGGCCGATGTGCTGCTGGGGGTGCGTCAGGGCGGGACGGCGGTGACGGGCCTCGCCTTCCAGGCGGGCTGGGCGCTGGTGCTGCTGGGCGCCGGGCGGCTGCTCCAGGCGGCGGCCACGCGCAAGGTGGTGGTCCAGGGTGGCTGACGCGGCGGACGAGGGGGCACTGCGCCGCGCGGTGTGGGGGCTGCGCGCGTACGGCTTCACCGTGGGGATGTGGGTGCGCTCGACGATGGCGTACCGGACCTCCTTCGTGATCATGCTGGTGGCCAGCTTCGCGACGACGTTCCTCGACTTCGCCGCGATCATGATCATGTTCTCCCACGTGGACGAGCTGGGCGGCTTCTCGCTGCCCGAGGTGGCCTTTCTCTACGGCACCTCCGGCGTCGCCTTCGGCCTGGCCGACCTGCTGCTCGGACAGTTCGAACGGATCGGCCGGCGGGTGCGCGACGGCACGATGGACGTCCTGCTGATGCGGCCCGTGCCGGTCCTCAGCCAGGTGGCGGCCGACCGCTTCGCGCTGCGCAGGCTGGGACGGGTCAGCCAGGGGGCGCTGGTGCTGGGCTGGTCGCTCTTGCGGCTCGAGTTGGACTGGAGCGTGGGCAAGGCGCTGCTGACGGTGTCGATGGTGGTGTGCGGCGGCGTCATCTTCGGCTGTGTGTTCGTCCTCGGCGGCGCCTTCCAGTTCTGGGCGCAGGACGCCACGGAGGTGCAGAGCGCCTTCACCTACGGCGGCACGACGATGCTCCAGTACCCGCCGACCGTCTTCGGCAAGGACCTGGTGCGCGGGGTGACGTTCGTGGTGCCGCTGGCCTTCGTCAACTGGCTGCCCGCGCTGCGCGTGCTGGGCCGGGACGATCCGCTGGGGCTCCCCGGCTGGCTGGACTTCGCCGCTCCCGCCGTCGCGCTGCTGTGCTGCGCGGTGACGGGCCTGGCATGGCGGGCCGGGCTGCGCGCGTACCGCAGCACCGGCAGTTGACGCAAGCAGCACCGACGGTTGACGGAAGGCGGGGAGTGACTGTGGGCGACGACGGCGGTATCGACGGCCGCACCGACGGGTTCATCGACGTAAGGGACCTGGAGAAGTCCTTCAGAGTCCGCCGCAAGGCCGGCTTCCTGCGGCGCACGGCCGAGGAGGTGCGCGCCGTGGACGGCATATCCTTCGCGCTGCGGCGCGGCGAGATGGCGGGGTTCATCGGGCCCAACGGCGCGGGCAAGTCGACCACCGTCAAGATGCTCACCGGCATTCTCACGCCCACCGCCGGGCGGCTGCGGGTCGCGGGCGTGGACCCCCAGCGGGAGCGCACCCGGCTGGTACGGCGCATCGGCGTCGTCTTCGGGCAGCGCACCACCTTGTGGTGGGACCTGCCGCTGCGCGACTCCTACGGGCTGGTGCGCCGGATGTACCGCATCCCCAAGGCCCGCTACGAGGCCAACCTGGAGCGCTGCGTCGAACTGCTGGAGCTGGGCGGGCTGCTGGATGTGCCGGTGCGACAGCTCTCGCTGGGCCAGCGGATGCGCGGCGACATCACGGCGGCACTGCTGCACGACCCCGACGTGCTCTACCTGGACGAGCCGACCATCGGCCTCGACGTCGTCAGCAAGGCCAGGGTGCGGGAGTTCCTGGCGGACCTGAACGCCCAGCGGGGCACCACGGTGCTGCTGACCACCCACGACCTGAGCGACATCGAGCACCTGTGCAAGCGGGTGGTGGTCATCGACCACGGCCGTCTGATGTACGACGGGGCGCTGGCCGGGCTGCACGAGGCCGGCGAGAGCAGGCGGACGCTGGTGGTGGACCTGGAGCGCGAACTGCCCCCGATCGAGGGAGTGGAGGGCGCCCGCACCGTCCGCACGGAGGGGCCGCGCCAGTGGCTCACCTTCCCCGCCTCGGCCAGCGCGGCACCCCTGGTCGCCCGGATAGCGGCCGACTACCCGCTGGTGGACCTCTCGGTCAGAGAACCGGCTATCGAGGATGTGATCGCGCGGATGTACGCGGGGGAGGGCCGGGGGTAAACGTCCGCCCCAAACCCCAAGGCGGGGAGCCGTCACAGCTTGGCGGGGCTGGAGCCCTTCAGCGCCTTGAGGTCCATCGCCTGGGCCATCGCGCGGTAGCCGTTGTCGCTCGGGTGCAGGTGGTCGCCCGAGTCGTAGGCCGCGCGCAGCCGCTCGGGGTGCGCGGGGTCGCGCAGGGCCGCGTCGAAGTCGACCACGGCGTCGAAGACCTTGCCCGCGCGGATCTGCTCGTTGACCGCGCGCCGGGTGGCGTCCAGGCGCGGGGTGTAGCCCCGGTGGCCGCCGAAGGGCGTGAGGGTCGAGCCGACGACCCGCAGTCCGCGCGCGTGCGCCTGCCGCACCAGATCCCGCAGCCCGTTCACGATCTTGGTCGGGTTGCGCTGGCGGGGCGGTTTGATGACGTCGTTGAGGCCCATCTCGATGACCACGGCTTTGACACCTGTACGGGAGAGCACGTCGCGGTTCATCCGGGTGAGCGCGCTGGGGCCGTTGTTGGGTGAGAACTTGCTGCCGTCGACCAGCACGCGGTTGCCGCTGACCCCGCCGTTGAGCACGCTCAGCCGGGGCGCGTCCCGCTCGGTGCGCAGCCGCTCGGCCAGGAAGTCGGTCCAGCGGCGGTTGGCGCCGGGGCTGGAGGTGATGCCGTCGGTGATCGAGTCGCCCAGCACGGCGACGGCGCCCTGGGTCTCGGCGCTCCACACGTCGACCCCGGTGAGGTAACGCCAGTACGGGCTCTGCTGGTTGAAGGCCGTGCCCGCCGTCTCCTCGGCCCGGTCGCCCTCGGCGACGTAGCTGGTCTGGCGCGCGTAGGGGTGGTATGTGACGGGGCCCGAGGGGCTCGGCGAGTAGGTGGTGACCAGCAGGTCGGCGGCGTGCGGCACGTTGAGCCGGACCGCGTCGCTGGTGACCTCGCCGCCCGCGGGGATGGTGACCGAGGACTTGTTGCCGAACGTGAGCCGGCGCATGGTGCCCGCGGCGGCCGTGGGGTTGCTGGGCGCCGCCGCCAGCGCGATCGTCGCGTGCGAGACGGTCAGCGGCCGGTTGCCGAAGAGGTTGGAGAGCTGGATGCGGGCGCCCGTGCCGCCGACGGAGGTGTGCACCACGTTCCGTATCGACATGTTCGCGTAGCCGTCGCGGCTGTTGGGCTCCGCCGCGGCGGGAGACGCCGACCAGCTGCCGATCCAGTTGCCCGAGGAGGCCGGGGACGCGTCGTTACGCGCCTGGGAGGAACCTCCCCCCTGGCCGCTGTCGCTGTCTCCGACCCCGATGAATATCGCGGTCGAGACGAGGACCACGATCGCCGCCAATCCGGCGAGCAGGGCATAACCCATGTTCCTGGTCACGCGCGGTGTGTCTCCTCGGGCTGACGGAGCCGCAAGCTCCGAATGGTCGGCGGTGCCATGATCCCACGATCGGGGCACGGCCTCCGCCTGGGGCCGCGCGCGGGAAGGGGCGCATCGTGCGCGGTGCTGCCCGGCACACAGGCTGGTGCCGGGCGGCGTTCCGTAGCGCCCGAACAGACAGACGCGACAGAGGCGGAGTCCGTTCCACCCGGCGTCCGGCGAGGGGAACGGGGGAGAATGGCGAGGGACGCTCCGGGTGAATATGGCATTTGGGGCTATGGACCTGACTGACCTGGCGTTTCCTGCCGGGGCTCCTCTGTGGGACCGGGGGCTCGGGCGGTGTCCAGGGGGACGGCGGGAGCGGATGGAACGGACAAACAAGGGCGAGCTGCCTGCTCGTGAGGATGCCCACGTGAGGCCGATCACACACGGTGGTTCCGGTTTCGGTGGGGCCGGGGGAGGGGATGGCGCTGCGTTGGGCCGAACGGGCGGCGTCTCCGGGGGGCCTGACGGGACCGAAGGGTCTGAAGGGCCTGTCGGACCTGAAAGGGGCGATGGGCGCGGGTCGGCCGGTGGGCCTGGCGCGCGCGGCGGCCCTGGTGGTTCTGGAGGCCCCGCCGGTGGTCCCGGCCGCTACGGCGGTCCCGGCGGCCTGGGTGGGTTCACGGCGGCCGACGAGCAGCGGCGGCGCGGGGTGCGGCGGATGAAGACCATCGCCACCGGTGCGCTGCTGCTGATGGCCACCGTCTTCGTCCTGGTCAAGTGGGCGGGCCACGCGGGTGCCGGCGGCTGGACGGGCTACGTCGCGGCGGCGGCCGAGGCGGGCATGGTCGGCGCGCTCGCTGACTGGTTCGCGGTCACCGCGCTCTTCCGTCACCCGATGGGGCTGCCCATCCCGCACACCGCCATCATTCCGACCAAGAAGGACCAACTCGGTCAGAGTCTCGGTGAATTCGTCGGCGAGAACTTCCTCTCCTCCGACGTCGTCCGCACCCGGCTGCGCGCCGTCGGCATCGGCAACCGGCTCGGTGCCTGGCTCGCCGAGCCCGCGCACGCCGAGCGGGTCACCGCCGAGCTGGCCACCGCGCTGCGCGGGGCGCTGACCGTCCTGCGCGACTCGGACGTCCAGGCCATCGTGAGCGAGGCCATCACCCGCCGCGCCACCGCCCAGGAGGTCGCGCCGGGGCTGGGCACGATGCTGGAGAAGATCGTCGCGGACGGCGGCCACCGGCGGATCGTCGACCTGGTGTGCGTCCGCGCGGCGGAGTGGCTGGAGCTGCACAGCGACTCGGTCATGGACGCGGTCACGGGTGGCGCGCCCGGCTGGACGCCGAGGTTCGTGGACCGGAAGGTCGGCGACCGCGTCTACCGCGAACTGCTGCGCTTCGTCACGGAGATGCGGGACATGCCCGACCATCCCGCGCGCGGCGCCGTCGACCGCTTCTTGTCCGACTTCGCCGCCGACCTCCAGTCCGACCCGGAGACCAGGGCCAGGGTGGAGCGGCTCAAGAACGAGGTCCTGGGCAGGGGCGAGGTGCAGGACCTGATCGCCTCCGCCTGGGGCGCCGTACGGTCGATGCTGGTGGCCGCCGCCGAGGACGAGCGCAGCGAACTGCGGGTGCGCGCCCGGTCCGCGCTGCTCTCGCTGGGCAAGCGGATGGCCCAGGACGGGCGGCTCCAGGGCAAGGTGGACGGCTGGGTCGAGGGCGCGGCGGTCTATCTGGTGACCACCTACCGCGACGAGATCACCTCGCTGATCTCGGAGACCGTGGCCGGGTGGGACGCGGAGCACACCTCGAAGAAGATCGAGGCCCACATCGGCCGCGACCTCCAGTTCATCCGTATCAACGGCACCGTCGTCGGCTCGCTGGCCGGGCTCGCCATCTACACGGTGGCGCAGCTCTTCGGCGTGTAGAAAGGGCGGCTCTTCGGCGTGTGGAGGGCGCAGCTCTTCGGCGTGTGGAAGGGGCAGGGAAGGGCGTAAAGGGCGTGGTGGTGGCCGTCGGTCCGGGTCCTGGTCCGGTGTGTGAACACGGTCTTGTGGTTCTGAACACCCTCTTGGAGGATCGGCTGATTCGCCTGGAGGGAGAGCGACGTGAAACTGCTGCGCGTCGGATCGGTGGGAGCTGAGCGTCCCGCGCTGCTGGACGAGACCGGAACCCTGCGCGACCTGTCGGGGCTGGTCGGCGACATCGACGGAGCCCTGCTCGCGGACGGTGCCGCGCTCGGGAGGGTGCGGGAGGCCGCCGCCGCGGGGACGCTGCCGGAGCTGGCGTCGTCCCGCGCCGGGGCGGAGGACACGGGCGCGGAGAGCCTGCGGATCGGGCCGCCGCTGGCCAACATCGGCAAGATCGTGTGCATCGGGCTGAACTACCACGATCACGCCCGGGAGACCGGAGCGCCCGTTCCCGAGGAGCCGATCCTCTTCATGAAGGCCCCGGACACGGTCGTCGGCCCGCACGACACCGTGCTGATCCCGCGCGGCAGTGTGAAGACCGACTGGGAGGTGGAGCTGGCCGTCGTCATCGGCCGCACCGCGCGCTACCTGGACTCGCACGAGGAGGCGCTGGCGGCCGTGGCGGGCTACGCCGTCGCCAACGACGTGTCCGAGCGCGCCTTCCAGATCGAGCGCGGCGGCCAGTGGGACAAGGGGAAGAACTGCGAGACGTTCAACCCCCTGGGCCCCTGGCTGGTGACCGCCGACGAGGTGCCGGACCCACAGGCGCTGACGATGCGCCTGTGGGTGAACGGCGAGCTGCGGCAGGACGGTTCGTCCGGCGACCAGATCTTCCCCGTGGCCGAGGTCGTGCGCTACCTCAGCCAGTTCATGACGCTGTACCCGGGCGACGTGATCAGCACCGGCACCCCCGCCGGCGTGGCCATGGGCATGGCCGAGCCCAAGCCGTATCTGCGCGAGGGAGACATGGTCGAGCTGGAGATCGCGGGCCTGGGCAGACAGCGGCAGGTCATGAAGTCCGCGTGAACGAGCGCGCCGTCTCCAGCACCTGAAGGGCCGCCGCCGCCTCGTGCGCCGTCACCGGCGGCGGCGTGCCCTCGCGCAGGGCCACGGACACCGCGTCGTAGAAGGCCGGGTAGTCGCCGTCCAGCGTCGGCACCGTACGCACCTCGTCCAGCGCGCCGAGCGTGCCCCACTCGAACTCGGGCTCCACGCCCCACGGCATGCCCTGCGCGGGCCGTGCGCCCTCGCGCAGGGCGGCCTCCTGCGGGTCGAGCCCGTACTTCACATACGCCGAGCGGCTGCCCAGCACCCGGAAGCGCGGCCCGAGCTGTGCCGCCGTCGCGCTCATCCACAGGTGGGAGCGGACGCCGTTGTCGTGGGTGATGGCGATGAAGGTGTCGTCGTCGGCCGCCGCGCCAGCCCGGCGCACATCGGACTCGGCGTAGACCGAGGCGGCCGGGCCGAACAGGGTCAGCGCCTGGTCGACCAGATGGCTGCCCAGGTCGTAGAGCAGCCCGCCCACCTCCTCCGGATCGCCCGACTCGCGCCAGCCGCCCTTGGGCCGGGGCCGCCAGCGCTCGAAGCGGGACTCGAAGCGGTGCACCTCGCCCAGCGCGTCCTCGGCCAGGAGGGCGCGCAGGGTGAGGAAGTCGTTGTCCCAGCGCCGGTTCTGGAACGGCGCCAGCAGCAGCCCGCCGGCCTCGGCGAGCGCCGCCAGCTCGCGGGCCTCGGCAGCCGTGGGCGCCAGCGGCTTGTCCACGACCACCGGCAGGCCCGCTTCCAGCGCGCGCCGGGCGAGGTCGACATGGGTGCGGTTGGGGGTGGCGACCACCACCAGGTCGAGCCTGTCCGCCTCGGCGAACAGCTCGTCGGCGGTGGCGACGGTGCGCACCTCCTCGGTGCCGCGCCCGCCCGCCGCGCGCGCCTGCTTCTGGCGTCCGGGGTCGGAGGTGACGACCGTATCCAGCGCCAGCCCCGGAGTGGTCGCGATCAGCGGGGCGTGGAAGACCGATCCGGCGAGGCCGTAGCCGAGGAGGCCGACGCGGAGCGGGGTGACGGAGGTGTCCATGCGGTTCATGGCCCCCACCCTTGCAGCAGCCGGAGCCCGGGGGCACACCAACGGTCCGGACGAGGGAACCCACCCGGGGGCCGGAGGCCGTGGATCTGGGCGCCTTACGGCGTACGTCCCGGCTGACCGGGCACCGCCCCTGCGGTTACGCTGAACGCGGCGGCCGGTCGTACACCGAGGTACTCCCCGCCGGCCGGACCACCACGAACCTGGCAGGAGCCCGCCCGTGGCAGAGCGCAAGCCCATCGAGTCCTGGCTCACCGACATGGACGGTGTGCTGATGCACGAGGGGATTCCCGTCCCCGGAGCCGACTCCTTCATCAAGCGCCTCAAGGAGTCCGGACGCCCCTTCCTGGTGCTCACGAACAACTCGATGTACACCCCCAGGGACCTGCACGCCCGCCTGGCGCGCATCGGGCTGGACGTACCCACCGAGAACATCTGGACCTCGGCGCTGGCCACGGCGCAGTTCCTGGACGACCAGCGCCCCGGCGGCACCGCCTACGTCATAGGAGAGGCCGGGCTGACGACCGCGCTGCACGACATCGGCTACGTCCTCTCGGACGCCGACCCCGACTACGTCGTCCTCGGTGAGACCCGCACCTACAGCTTCGAGGCGCTGACCAGGGCCATCCGCCTCATCAACGACGGCGCCCGGTTCATCGCCACCAACCCCGACGAGACCGGCCCCTCCGCCGAGGGCGCCCTGCCCGCCACGGGCTCCGTCGCGGCCCTCATCACCAAGGCCACCGGGCAGCACCCCTACTTCGTGGGCAAGCCCAACCCGCTGATGATGCGCGCGGGCCTCAACGCGATCGGCGCGCACTCGGAGACCAGCGCCATGATCGGCGACCGGATGGACACGGACGTCCGCGCCGGCATGGAGGCGGGCCTGGAGACCTTCCTCGTCCTCACGGGCCTGACCAGGCCCGACGAGATCGAGCGCTACCCCTACCGCGCCTCCAGCGTCGTCGACTCCATCGCCGACCTGGTCGACAAGATCTGACGCCGCCCGGCTCCGCACGGAGCCGCGCCGCCGCCGTACGGAGTAAGAGGCCCGCCCCGGGGATGCGGAGCGGGCCTTCTGGCCGGACCGCCGGACTGACCGACGGAGGTTCGCCATGGCCCGGCCCCGCGGTGCGGGCCCTACGCCGAGGGCCCGCCGTCCGTGCGCTCGCCGGCGCCCGCGCCCCTGGCCAGGCGACCGCAGAGCAGGGCGAAGAGCGTGCCCAGCGCGGTCCACAGCACCGCGTGGGCGGCGAAGGAGAGCACGCGGAAGTCCCACAGCAAGGTGGCGGACACCGGGACGGCGTCGGGGTTGTCCGGGAGCAGGAAGAGCGCGGCGAGCGTGGCGACCACGGTGGCCGCCGCCGCGGACTGCCGGGCCGGCAGCCCGTGCCCGGCGCGGCCGAGCCGTACGTGGAACTGGCGCGCGAGCACCAGCCCCAGCACGCTGATCACCAGCGCGGCCACCCACAGCCCCTGCCGTTCGGTGACGGTGCCGCTGTCGCCCACGCCCGGCGGGTTGGCCGGATAGCGCAGGCCGGGCAGCAGCGAGAGGGCGAGGAAGCCCGCACCGGCCAGCCCGAGGCCACGCTGCCAGGCGCGGCCGTCGGCCATGGGGGCCGAGCGGTAGACCAGCACGTAGGCGAGCGTGAAGAAGACCCCGACGGCGAGGCCCACCACCGCGGCCGTCACCACCAGCCCGAAGTGCTGGGTGCCCCGGGTGAAGACCTCCTCGGCCTCGGCGGCGTGGTGATGGCCCGACTGGGCGGCGGCCGAGCGCTTCTCCTCCAGCCGGATCGCCCTGTCCATCAGGGGTTCGGCCAGCAGCAGCGAGAAGAGCCCGGAAGCCAGCCCGGCGAGCGCGCCGGCGCCCAGGCCCCGGCCGAGAAGGGGCAGCAGCGGGTAGGGAGTTGTCTCAGCGGAGACGGACATGTGTGCGTGCCCCGATCAGTGGCAGGGGGCGCCGAAGAGGTGGCGTCCGTCGTGCGAGAACTCGTGCAGGTAGTTGCCGGTGGCCGAGACGAGGTTGCCGTTGTCGACGAAGACGGCGTAGAGCGCGATCAGCGCCACGATCGCGGCGGCGGCGACGATCAGCCAGTCGCGCGTCCTGACCGTCGCGGAATGGATGGCTGACGGGTCGGCGGTGCCGGCTCCCGAGGCCGCCGCCGGTGTGCTGTGTGCGATGTGCGGAGACATACGCCTTCCTCCTCCTGGGGTTTCCACGCCCCGTCAGGTGGAGAAGCGACGGGTCAGTTCCTGACTCCCGTACGCGTCGCACGCGTACGGACACAGTGGCGGGACCGTCCCGGATTCGCACCGGCTTCCTGCGCACCGTCGCCTCAGTATGGAAATGTGCTGTTCGGAGCGTTGCAGCCTGACATGTGCACTGTCAATAAGGACTCCGTCACGTGGCGTTCGCCGGCCACGCGGAACCGGAGCGTCCGCAGGCCCCTGGAGAGGGCCCGTAACAGCTCTTCGACAGCATCGGTGCCGGGAAAATCCGTGTGACACGATGGAGCGACGATTTGTCCATGGGGGCCGGGGCGTCCCCAGGAATACGGCCAAAGGGGAGTGGATGTACGGCAGTTACGACAGCAGGCCGCCGCGCGCGGCCCGCGTCCGGCTCGCCGCGTCAGGTGCGACAGTGGGGGCGATGCTGCTGCTTGCCGGATGCTTCTCGTCCTCGGACGACAGCTCCGACGACGGCGCCAAGGGCGGCTCCGCTGTCGACCAGCGCCCCAAGTCCGAGTCCCCGTACTGGGTCAACCCCTCGGGAAACGCCGCCAAGCAGGTCAGCACGTACGAGCAGGACGACAAGGCCGACGACGCCAAGCTGATCAAGAAGATCGCGAGTCAGCCGGTTGCCGACTGGATCACCCGCCCCGAGCCGCGCTCCGAGGTCGAACGGCTGACGAAGGACGCGGACAAGGCCGACCGCAGCGCGCTGCTCGTCCTCTACAACCTCCCGCACCGCGACTGCGGGCAGTACAGCCAGGGCGGCGCCAAGGGCGCCGAGGAGTACCGCGCGTGGCTCGACAACGTCGTCAAGGGAATCGGCGACCGCTCCACCACGGTGGTGGTCGAACCGGACGCCATCCCGCACCTGCTGGCCGAGGGCTGCACCCCGAAGCAGTTCCACGAGGAGCGCTACCAGCTGCTGAACGAGGCCGTCAGCAAGCTCAAGCAGCTCCCGAAGACCAAGGTCTACCTCGACGCGGGCAACCCCGACTGGGTGCGCGACCCCGGCGGCCTGGTCGAGCCCCTGAACCGCGCGGGCATCGCCAAGGCGGACGGCTTCGCGCTGAACGTCTCCAACTACCAGACGACGAAGTCCAACCGGGCCTACGGCAACAAGGTCTCGCCGATGGTCGGCAACAAGCCGTTCGTCATCGACACCAGCCGCAACGGCAACGGCCCCGTCAAGGGCGCCGGCGGCGAGGAGTCCTGGTGCAACCCGCGGGGCCGCGCCCTGGGGGAGCCGCCCACCACGAAGACCGGTGACAAGCGGGTGGACGCCTACCTGTGGATCAAGCGGCCAGGCGAGTCGGACGGCGAGTGCAAGGGGGGCCCGAAGGCGGGCCAGTGGTGGCCCAAGTACGCGTTGGAGCTGGCACGTAACGCCAAGCGTTAGAGCGTGCCCCGAAGGGGCGCGGGGAACTGCGCGCCCAGCCCCGACGCACCCGCATTCTGCCAAGTACAGGCAGGGGCACCCCATGCTCAGCACCAGGAAAGAGGGCAACAGAAAGATCCGCCGGACGGGCTGAAGTCAGCCCGCCCGGCTTCGCTCAGTTCGGGTTCACCTTCGGGTCGCCCGTCGTCGCCGTCGTGTGCTGGGCCGTCGGGTCGACGTTGACCTTGAGCCACTTCGCCTTGGACGGGATGCCGTCCTTGTCGATGCCGTAGACCATCCACCAGCCCGGGGTCACGAGCGAGGGATCGTCGGGGAGCGTCGTGCGCAGCGTGCCGTCCTCGGACTTCCGCATCTTCAGGGCGACCGACGACTGCTCGACGTTGGTCACATGCGTGAAGGACCCGGGCCGCACGAGCCGCAGCTTCTTCAGCTTCGCGGCGTCCTCGCTCTTGAAGGACACGCTGTCGCCCAGTGACAGCGTCTTGCGGCTCTTGCCGACGTCCTGGAGATCGGGCTGCTTCTTGCCCTTGTTGAGGTAGGGCGGGGTGTAGATCTCGATCCGCTGGTCGAACTGGCCGGGCTTGGTGTTGGCCTTGTCGGAGTAGAGCGAGTCCGAGCCGAAGGTCATCACGCGGCCGTCGGGCAGCAGCAGGCCGCCGGAGTGGTAGTTGCGGCCGACCAGGGGTGCGGCGGCCTCGTCGAAGGCGTTCTTCTTCGGGTCGTAGATGCCCGCCTTGAGCACGTTGCTGTCGCCCTTGCCCCGGTACTGCCCCGAGCCGTTGGTCGTCAGCACGGTGTCGTTCGGCAGGATGACGCTGCTGGGGTAGCGGACCTTGTCGTAGAGCTTGGGGCCGTCCTGGAAGCGGGGGCTGTCGGTGCTCAGATCCACGATGCGGGTCTTGTCGGTGGTCTTGGGGGACTCACCGACCCCGCCGCCGCCCTCGACCATGTACTTGCGCGACTGCGTCGGCGGCAGCGGCACGGACATGGAGGTCTCCAGGGTGTCCGGGTCGCTCATGCCGGGGATCTTGGTGAACTGGTTGGTCTCCAGGTCCCAGACGCCGGGGATGCGGCCCTTGTTGTCGGGGCCGTAGCCGGCGGTGGTGCCGCTGAAGAAGAGCCGGTTCTGGCCGATCAGGTGCAGCCCGGGGTAGGTCGGGAAGAAGCGTGTCTTGGGCAGGTAGTACCACTTCTTGGTGTCGGGGTTGTAGATCTCGTTCTTCCCCGGCACGACCTGGCCGATGTCGTCGAGACCGGAGACGGTGAGCACCCTGCCGTCCTGGAGGGTGACCTGCGTGGGGTACCAGCGGGCCTCGTGCATCGGGTCGACGGTGATGTAGCGCTCGGCCACCGGGTCGAACTCGTAGGCGTCCTTGATGCCTTGGAAGTCCTTCTTGTCGAAGGACATCTTCTGGGCGATGCCGTAGATGTTCCTCTTCTCGGCGCCCCGCAGCCCGCTGACCGTGTACTTGTCCTGGGAGCCCGTGGAGTACTGGCGGCCCTTGTGCTCGGCCTCGGCGTAGACGCGCGCCAAGCTGGCCTCCACCCGGACCCGGCCGAGGGCGTCCGTCTTCTTCTTCGCACGAGGGATGATCACATCGTTCTGCGCGACGAAGGTCTTGCCGTCCTCCTTGCCGGTGAAGCGGGTGCCCTTCTTGACGGTCTTGGCCCGGTCGGGGCTCTCGTTGTAGAGGAACATCAGCCCGCCGGCCTTCTTCACATCGCCCTTGAGCGTCTCGTAACGCTGGGTACCGCCCGCGACCAGCAGCTTTCCGTCGGGGAGCTGGTTGTGGCCCGAGCAGAACAGGTCGCTGGGGGTGGGGATGTTCTTGAAGGTGTTGTCGACCGGGTCCCACAAGACGGTGCGGAAGCTCTTCGAGTCGAAGTTCTTGGCGTTGTTGCCGGAGCCCGCGACCAGCAGAACCTTTCCGGTGTTGAGCAGCGCCGCGTGGATCGTGTTGATCCGGTACTTCTCGGGGATGTCGACGAACTGCCAGTGGCCCTTCTCGGCCTTGTACTCCGGCTGGTTGATCTCGTACTCGTGATACTGCTCCGAGGCGAAGCCGTACAGGGCGGGCCCGTTGAACCCGGCTATCACGAGTACGACCGCCGTGCCGATGGCTATGCGCCTGGCCCGACGGCTCGGTCGGTACTTCATTTCTTACGTCCCCCAAGGGCGATCTGCATGGTCTCGTCAGGTGAGCCTGCCCGGCCGCGGGGACCCTGCGCGGGTGCGGGCGCCACGGGGAGCTCGGCGGTGGTCGCCGCCCCGCCGCCGGGGCCGCCGGTCTCGGCGGCCGGGGGCTTCTGACCGGAACCGTGCCGGTGTTTCTTCGAGTGCTTGCGCTTCTTCTTCTCCGCGCGGACGGTGAAGCGCCACCCGATGATCGGCGCCGCCGTGATCAGCAGCGCGAGCGCGGCCCAGGTGAGCATCGCCGGGTGGTCATGGCCCAGGTAGAGCGAGCCCACGAACGAGCCACCGAAGATCAAGATGAAGAAGAGATGCACCCGGAAGGTGCCGAAGAGCGTGTCGGGGCTGGCCGAGTCGCCCTTGGGGGTGACCACGAACTTGCTCTTGCGACGCAGCAAGGTGTCGAAGAGGGAGCGCGCGTAGATCGGCGCGGACAGCGCGGACATCAGCATGCCGGCCAGACCGCCGGAGCCCTCGGGCTCGTGGGGGGAGACGTTGTGCCGCCGGTTCCAGACGTACAGGCCGATCTGGAGGGCCGTGGCGTTGCCGTACAGCGCCATCCACACGGTGGGGTCTATCTGGACACCGGAGGCGCCCATGCCGAGGAAGAGGGCGCAGGAGAGGGCGGCGAGGATCCAGTTGAGCGCCGAGATCGGGTAGAAGATCATCAGCATCGTGTAGTTGAAGAGCTTCCCGAACGGCATGGTGCCCAGGCCGCGCCAGTACTGCTTGAGGATCGTCTCGTAGGTGCCGCGCGACCAGCGCAGCTGCTGGGTGAAGAAGTCCGTCCAGGCGTTGGGGCCTTCGCCGACCGCGAGCACGTCGGGGGTGTAGACCGAGCGCCACTTGTTGCCGGTCTCCGGGTTCTTGTGGCGGTGCATCTCGAAGCCGGTGGCCATGTCCTCCGTGATGGAGTCGTAGAGGCCGCCGATGGCCTTGAGGGCCTTGATGCGTACGGCGTTGCTGGTGCCGACGAACATCGGCGCGTCGTAGCGGTTGCCCGCGCGCTGGATGAGCGCGTGGAAGAGGAACTGCTGGCTCTCGGCCGCCTTGGTGACGAAGTTGTCGTAGTTGCCGTAGACCTGGGGGCCGATGACGAAGCCCACGTCGGGGTCACGGAAGTATCCGAGCATCCGCTCCAGGTAGTTGGGGAGCGGGACGTGGTCGGTGTCGACCCCGGCGAAGTAGTCGTAGTGGTCGCCGTGCGCGTCCAGCCAGGCGTTGTAGTTGCCGTGCTTGGTCTTGGCACGGAAGGCACCCTTGTCGGTGTTCCACTTGGCGACGCCCTTGCGGGAGAAGTGGTGCACCCCCAGGCGCAGGCACACGTCCTTGACCTCGGGGTCGTCACCCTCGTCGAGCAGCCACACGTGCATGGTGCCGCGGTGCCGGATCCTGATGGCCGCCTCCAGGGTCTTGGTGACCATCTCGATCGGCTCCTTGCCGGGCACGAACGAGGTGAGGAAGGCGACGCGGGTGCCGGACTCGGGCACCACGGGTATCGGATCGCGCGCGACCAGCGTGGCGTGCGCGTTGGAGACGACGTTCAGCGTGCGGAACAGCTCGATCAGGCCGATCGAGACCAGCATGACGATGTCGAGCTGGAGGACCAGGTCGGAGACCTCGCCCTTGTCGCGCTGCGTCCAGTGCTGGGGCTGCATCAGCCACACCAGCAATCCGGCCGACAGCAGCGGGGCCAGACACAGCAGGAAGCCCGCGCGTACCCGGTGCGGTTCGTCGGCCAGCAGGCTGCGGTACCCGACGCGGTAGGGCTTGCCGGGCTCGGGCTGGTTGAGCGGCCCGGCCAGCCGGCTGTAGTGCTCGTAGTCGTAGCGTGGCAGGGCCTTGCGGGTCCAACGGTGGCCGCGTCCGGAGGTGCCGCGCTGACGCCGCTGTCCGGGTATCCGCAGCTGCGTCGTCCGGGTGGGGTCGTCGCCGGACTCCGGCGGTCGGGGGCCGGCTGGCGGCATGGTCATCAGGGCATCCCCCCACACGCGGCGCACCGCGTGTTCTCGTGCTGGCCCGCGTCCTCGGCCCCCTAGACGCTGGCGCGGCGTGCTTCGGCCGCTGCTTCTGAGACAGCGACGGGCCGACTTCCGGTTCCATGGTCGTAGTCACGTGTTCACCACGCCTCCTCCCCCGGCGCGTGGTGCGGGGACGCTCTGCCGCCCGGCCCCTCACCTGGGCGACTACGCGGACTCGTGGAGCGGTGACCCTACGTCAGGCTCTCGGACTCGCCGCGTGATCGCAAGGCCGGTAGGGGCGGTTCAACGCCAATGTGGTGGTATGGGCGAGGCTGATGTGACGGATGAGTCATCGAAGTGTGGCTTCTTGGTGAGTACTTCGGAGGGCGTCGAGCGCAGCCGCTCACGAACGTTCCCGAAGTGGTCGCGAACCGCCTCCTCGGTACGTCGTATGTCCCCCGACCGGACAGCCGCGAGGATTTCGGCGTGCTGTCGCCGGGTTACCAGGGGGTCCAGGCGCAGCTCGGCCAGATCTGTCCGTAACCGGTGGAACGCGTCCCAGAACGCGTCCAGTGCCGCGCTCGGGGGAGAGTCGCCGAGCCCGGCGTAGAGCGCGGAGTGAAAGGCGCGGTCGGTCTCGGCGCGTACGCCCCCGGCCCGCGCCTCCTGAGCCCTCTCACTCCCCGCCCGCGGCGAACTCGACCGTGTGCGGCCCCGGGCCGCCGTCGGTGGCGAAGGCCAGCAGCCGCTCACCCTCCTCGGCCAGCGTCCGCTCCTCGTCGTCGGTGAGCCGGCCGAAGGGGGTGAGGGTGAGGGTGGCGGTCTTGCGCCGGGTGTCCGCCTTCCAGCTGCCGCGCACCCTGCCGTCCAGCAGGAAGGTGCCGGGCACCTGGCCGTTCTTGGTGGCCAGCGAGCGGCGTACGGCCTCGTCCAGCAGGCGGGAGCGGTCGGCGTGGGAGAGGATGACGTTGTCGTACTCCGCCAGGAAGCGGGCCGGCAGCGGCAGTTCGGGGTCGGGGCGCGGTGCCTCGGGCAGGTCGTACAGCTCGCGGCCCTCCTCGTCGGTGAAGACCCGCAGCTGGGGCCGCAGCCGCTCCAGCACCTCCTTCAGCCGGGTCAGGCCCGACCAGGCCTGCGCGTCACGCACGGAGGCGGGTCCGAAGGCGCCCAGATAGCGCAGCACCATCGTCTCCACGCACGGCTCGGGCGTCAGCGGACGGTCCAGCCACGACTCCAGGGTGTCGAGCACCGGCCGGCCCGAACGGTCCCACAGCCCGCGCGGCGGCACCTGCACCAGCGGCAGCAGATAGCGCGCCGTCATCGACAGGGCGCGCGCCTCCAGGTGGGGCCAGCGCTCCTGGAGCAGGACGCCCAGCTCGGTGCCGGTGCACGGGCCCGCGGCGAGCAGCCGGCGGGCCGCCTCGGCGATGCGCCCGGGGTCCTCGCCGTCCAGGGCCTTGCCGTAGCTGGTGCGCAGGGCGCTCTCGTGGATCCGCTGGGTGAGGGGGCGCAGCTGTACGGCGTCGCTGTCGCTGACCAGGTGGACCGTGCCGCGCATGACGCTGATCCTGACCAGCTCGCGGTCCTCCAGCTGCCGGGACAGCTCGCGGGGGTCGAAGTCCGCAAGCCGGGTCCACAGCGCGAAGTAGGGCGGCTTGGGCGCCTGGGCCTGGATGCCGACGAGGTGTTCGACCGCCTCCCGTACCGGCATCCGGGCGCGCTCGATGAGGAATTGGCGGGCGAGCAGGGCGCGGGTCAGGGCGGGCCGGGTGAGCCGGGCGGGGTGCGCGGGCGACATGGCAAGAGTCTCGCCGATGGCCGCGCCCCCCGCTACGGACACGGCCGCGAGGGCCGGGACGTCGCGGGCGAGGGCCGGGCCGCTCGGTGCGGCCCGGCCCTCGGTGTGGGGGGTGGTGTCCGTGGTGCGCCGTCTCAGGGGCGGACGGCTGTCGAAGAGGTAGAGGTGGTGGTCAGAATTCGACGTCGGCGCAGGAGTAGAAGGCGTTGGCGGTGTCGGCGATCGTCCAGACGCCGACGATCAGGTGCCGGCCGGACTTGCCCTCGGGGAGCTTGCCCTGCGCGGTCCACTCGGCGGGCGGCTGCTCGCCGTTCATCGGCACGGTGAAGAAGGGCTCGGGCTCCAGATCGGCGCGGGTCAGCGGCTTGTTGGGGTCCCAGCCGTCCTTGGTGACGTAGTACGAGAAGTCCGTGGTCGAGTGCCTGGCGGTCACGTTCCACTTGAAGGTGTGGTCCTTGCCCGCCTCGACCTTGTTGGTGGGCCACTTCCCGCCGCGCGGGTCATCCAGTTCCTTGAAGCTCTCGTTGCCGGCGGAACAGATCGCGCCGTCCTCGGGTCCGGCCTCGGGGAAGCCCTTGGGGCCCTCGACGCTCTGGGGCTCGTGCTGGATGGCGCCGCAGTCGGTCACCGTGCCGTCGGCGCAGAACGCCTGACGGCTCGTCGGGTCCTGGCTGTAGCCGTGGCCTTGGGCCGAGCCGCCCGTGAACAGCATGGCGGCCCCTCCGAGGCCGAGTCCGACGACGGCAGCGGCGATCTTCTTGCGCATGCTCGCTCCTGGTGGTTCGTGGGGGGTGCGGAGTTGCTCTGCGTATGGGGTGTACCGCTTTCTGCGGTCTCATCGGTCTAGACCAAGCCGGAATCTAGTGGCGCCCGTCAGGTCATGTCCAGACCAATGCAAGAGGTAGTTCTGCTCCCCCGCCCTTTCGCTGGCGTGGATAAACCGGGCCATGAGGTATGGATGGGAGAAATCATCAATAAGGGATTGGGATCATGCACAACGCCACCCCCGACGCCGGAGTCCGCGGCACCCTCTCGCCCGGTGCCCTCGTGCTCGTCATCGGCGTGCTCTTCATCCAACTCGGCTTCCTGCTCTCCTACATCGGCTCCTTCCACCACCCCGACCCGCAGGGCGTCCCGATCGCCGTCGTCGCCCCCCAGCAGGCCGCCGACCGGCTCGACACGCTGCCCGGACACCCCGTGGAGACCACCTCCGTCAAGGACGAGAAGGCCGCGCGTCAGCGCATCACCGAGCGGAACGCGGAGGGCGCCTACCTGATGAACCCGCGCGGCGGGCGGGACACCCTGCTGGTGGCCTCCGCCGCGGGCGGACCGCAGGCCCAGGCCCTGCGCAAGGTCGGCGAGAAGGTGGCGGCCGACCAGCGGCGGCAGCTGAAGGTGACGGACGTCGCCCCCTCCGGAAGCCAGGACCACGAGAGCCTCACCGCCTTCTACCTCATCGTCGGCTGGCTGGTGGGCGGCTATCTGGTGGCCTCCCTGCTGGGGGTGACCATCGGCACCAGGCCGGCCAGACCGGGCCACGGGGTGATCCGGCTGACCGGGGTCGCCCTCTACTCCGTGCTCTCGGGGCTGGGCGGCGCGGTCATCGTCGACCCGGTGCTGCACGCACTGCCCGGCCACTTCGCGGCGCTGTGGTGGACCGGCGCGCTCATCGTCTTCGGTACGGCGGCCATCACGATGGCGCTCCAGGCGTTCTTCGGGATCGTCGGCATCGGCCTGGCCGTCGTCATCTTCGTCGTCCTGGGCAATCCCAGCGCGGGAGGCGCCTTCCAGAAGCACCTGATCCCGTCCTTCTGGCGCGCCATCGGAGACTGGATCCCCACCGGCGCCGGTACCACGGCCGTACGCAACATCGTCTACTTCTCCGGCAACGCGCTGGCCGTGCCCATGGTCGTGCTGGCCGCCTGGGCGGTCGCGGGCGCCCTGCTGCTGCTCGTGGGCTCGCTGCGGCGCAGAGAACCGGGCCTGGCCCTCCCGATCTGACGCGGCGTCAACTATGGTGCGCGGCCATGAGCGCACCGGGGAGCACACCGGAGACCTTTGCCGCACTGGTGCGGGCCCAGTGGGAGGACCACCGCGCCGACGGGCTGCGCTGGGACGGGGGCAGCCTCACCCACCACGGCGCCGCCGCCGCTGCCGCCGCACGCGCCGCGCTGCTGGGCGACCTGCTGCCGCGCGGCGCCGAGCCGCACGTCGGCCTGCTGCTCGACAACACCCCCGAATACCCGCTCTGGCTCGCCGCCGCCGCGCTGGCCGGGGTCACCGCCGTCGGCCTCAACACCACCCGGCGCGGAGCCGAACTCGCCCGGGACATCACCCACACCGAGTGCGCCCTCCTCGTCACCGGGGCCGCGCTGCTCCCGCTGCTGGACGGCCTCGACCTGCCCGTGCTCGCCCCCGGCCGGCTCCTGGTCACCGACGAGCCCGGCTACACCGCGCTGCTGCGCCCCTACGAGGGAGCCAAGCCCGGCGAGGTCACCGTCCACCCCCCTGAGCCGGGGGGCCGGATGCTGCTGACCTTCACCTCCGGCTCCACGGGCGCGCCCAAGGCCGTGATCGTCACCCAGGGCAGGCTGGCGGGCGCCGGCCGCGCGCTGGCCCGGAACTTCGCCGTACGCCGGGCGGACGTCCACTACCTGTGCATGCCGATGTTCCACGGCAACGCCGTGCTGGCGGGCTGGGCGCCGGCGCTCGCGGGCGGCGCCGGGGTCGCGCTGGCCCGCCGCTTCTCCGCCTCCCGCTTCCTGCCGGAGGTGCGCGCGTACGGGGCGACGTACTTCACCTACGTCGGCCGGGCCATCCAGTACCTCCTGGCCACCCCGGAGCGGGACGACGACGCGGACAACCCGCTGCGGCTGGGCTTCGGCACCGAGGCCGGGCCCGTGGACGCGGCCCGCTTCACCGCGCGCTTCGCCACCCCGCTCGTGGAGGGCTACGGCTCCTCCGAGGGCGGCGCCGCCATCCAGCACAGCGACGGAGCACCGCCCGGCGCCGTCGGCCGGCCCGCCCCCGGCGCGGACCTGGCCGTCGTCGACCCGGAGACCGGCGCCGAGCGCACCCGGGCCCGCCGGACGGCCGATGGCACCCTCACCGGCGTCGACGCCGCCATCGGCGAGCTGGTCAACCGGGGCCCGTCCCTCTTCGAGGGCTACTGGAAGAACGCGGCAGCGGAGGCGGCCCGCACCGCGCGCGGCTGGTACTGGACGGGGGACCTCTTCTTCCGCGACGAGGAGGGCTGGTTCCACTTCGCGGGCCGCACCGACGACCGCCTGCGGGTCGACGGGGAGAACCTGGCCGCCGCCGTCATCGAGCACCTCCTCGCCCGCTGCCCGGGGGTGACCTCGGCTGCGGTGTACGCCGTGCCCGACCCCGTCTCCGGGGACCAGGTCATGGCTGCCCTCGCCCTGGAGCGGCAGCGGCCCTTCGACCCGGAGGAGTTCGCCGCCTTCCTGGCCGCCCAGCCCGACCTGTCCACCAAGTCGGCGCCCCGCTTCGTACGGGTGCTGCCCGCGCTGCCGGTGACGGCCACCAACAAGATCGACCGGGCGGCGCTCCGGCGTACCGGCTTTCTCGGCGGGGGAGAGGGAGGCGAGGAGGGCGAGGGAGACAGGGAGGGCGAGGTGTGGTGGCGGCCCTTCGCGGCGGGATCGGCCACCCCCACTGACGCCACCTCCGCAGGCGCCACCTCCACTGACGCCACCTCCGCAGGCGCCACCCGCGCGTACCGGCGGCTGACCCCGGACGACACCCGCGCCCTCCTGGCCGAGTACGCCGCACACCGGCGCACGCACCTGCTGCCGCCTCCGCCTCCGCCTCCGCCTCAGCAGCAGCAGTCGCCTCCGTCCCCGCACCCGCCGCGCCGGAGCATGTAACCGGAGCATGTAAAAGGCCGGGTCCCCTTGGTTTCCCAAGGGGACCCGGCCTCTTTCGCTGTACGCCGTCAGGGACTCGAACCCCGGACCCGCTGATTAAGAGTCAGCTGCTCTAACCAACTGAGCTAACGGCGCCTGTCTGCCGTTTCCGGCTGACGACAAGAAATACTACCCCCTCCCGGGGGTGCTGATGACCACCCGGGTGCCGCCGGAACCCGCCCGGGGCCGCTCCGGACGGCCTCGGATCGCCAGGGTCCGGGCGGACTCAGATCGCGAGGGACAGCATCACCGGCGCCGCCCGCTTGCTGAGGGTCTCCGCCGCCCTGCGCAGCCGGTGCGCCTGGCCGACGGGCAGCGAGAGCGCCAGGCAGCTCACCGAGGAGCCCGCCGTCACCGGGACCGCCGCGCACACCGTGCCCACCGCGTACTCCTGGAGGTCGAGCATGGGAACGATGGACGGCTGGCGGTCCAGGGTGTTCAGCAGCAGCCGCTCGTCCGTGATCGTGCGCGAGGTCAGCCGGGCCGTCTTGTGCCGGGCCAGATGATCCCGTCGGCCGTCGTCGTCGAGCTGGCTGAGCAGGCACTTTCCGATCGCGGTCGCGTGCACGGCCGAGCGGAAGTCCACCCACTGGTTGACCGATGGAGTCTGCGGCCCGTCCGCGACCTGCGTGGTCTCCAGCTCGCCGTCGTGGTAGCGGGCGAAGTAGATGGCGGCGCCGACCGTATCGCGCAGCTCGGTCAGGGTGCGCTGGAGCTGTTCGCGCAGCGCACGGGCCCGGTCCACGCCGGAGCCCAGCAGGACCAGCGACTCCCCGACGACGTAGGAGTCGTCGCCGAGGCGGTCGAGGTAGCCCTCGCCGCGCAGCATCCGCAGCAGGTGGGACAGCTGGCCGGGCGGCAGCTCCGTCTCCCGGGAGATCTCTTCCCGGCGGACGCCGTCCCGGTGCCGGGCCACGGACTCCAGCACGCGCAGGGCGTACTGCACCGAGTCGAACGGCGCGGCGGTCTCCCGCTCGGGCTCCGGAGACGGGTCCCCGGATGGTTGGAGTAGCGCCACGGTGTCCCCCTGGGGTTGTGACCGTTTGCACCGTGGCCGCACCACGCGGTCACGGCTGTGCCTATCACGATAGCGGCCAAGACCGTGCGGTAAGGGCGGTGTTGCTGCTTTCGGCATATGCCGCGAGCTTGCGTGCGCCCCCTCGGTGCGCGCGGGCCCGCGCCGGGTGGCACGGGCCCGCGCACCGCGCCCTCACAGCACGGCGCTCAGGAACTCCCTGGTCCGCTCGTGCTCCGGGTCGCTGAAGATCTTCTCCGGCGCGCCGGACTCGATGACGCGGCCCGCGTCGAACATCAGCACGTCGTCCGAGATGTCCCGGGCGAAGTTCATCTCGTGAGTGACGCAGAGCATGGTGATGTCCGTGGTGTGGGCGATGTCGCGCAGGACGTCCAGCACCCCGGCCACCAGCTCCGGGTCGAGGGCCGAGGTGACCTCGTCCAGCAGCAGTACCTGCGGGCGCATGGCGAGCGCGCGGGCGATCGCCACGCGCTGCTGCTGGCCGCCGGACAGCTGGGTGGGGTACTTGTCCAGGTGGTCGGACAGGCCCACCAGCTCGATCAGCTCGCGGGCGCGCTGCTCGGCCTCGTCCTTGTTCAGGCCCAGCACGTGCACCGGCGCCTCGGTGATGTTCCGCAGCACCTTCATGTTCGGGAACAGGTTGAACTGCTGGAAGACCATGCCGATGTTCTTGCGGACCTCGCGGGAGTGCTTCTCGCCCGCGGGCACCAGCTTGCCGTTCTTCTCCTCGTGGGAGAGGTACTCACCGGCGACCTTGATGGTGCCCTCGTCGGGCTTCACCAGCGTCATCAGCAGCCGCAGGATCGTGGTCTTGCCCGATCCCGAGGGGCCGATCAGGGTGACGTGCTTGCCGGAGGCCACGTCGAAACAGAGGTTGTCGAGCACGACGTTCTCGCCGTACCGCTTGGTGACGTTGTCGAACTTGATCAGTTCGCCGCCGTCCACGGCCGGGTTGCCGGCCTCCTTTGGCGTGGTGCTCGGGGTGTTCTGGGTGCTGTCAGCGGACAAGACGACGCTCCAGGGCTCGCGTAAGCAGGGATGCCGGGTAGGCGATGACGATGAAGGCGACGCCGACCACGGTGATCGGCTCCGTCGGCAGGAAGGTGATCGAGGTGAACTGCCGCGCCTGGCCGAGCATGTCGAGTGCGCCGATGGTCGCGATCATCGGCGAGTCCTTCAGCATCGCGATCACGTAGTTGCCCAGCGCGGGCACCACGCGGCGGATCGCCTGCGGCAGGATGACGGCGCCCCAGGTGCGGCTTGGTGGCAGGCTGAGCGCCGTCGCCGCCTCCCACTGGCCGACCGGAACGCCGTCGATACCGGCGCGGTAGACCTCGGCGGTGTACGTCGAGTAGTGCAGCCCGAGCGCGATGACGCCGGTGGTCAGCGCGGACAGGGTGACGCCCCACTCCGGCATCACGTAGAACAGGAAGAACAGCTGCACCAGCAGCGGGGTGTTGCGGATGAACTCGGTGACGATCATCACCGGCCACCGCACGGCCTTCAGCGGAGAGCGCTGTGCCATCGCCCAGACCAGGCCGAGCGCGAACGCTATGAGCGAGCCGAGCACCAGCGCCTGGAGCGTGACGAGCACGCCGTCCCAGAAGCGCGGCATGAAGTCGCCGACAGCGGACCAGTCCCACTTCATCAGGACGCACCTCCCGCGCTGGAACGGGCGATGTTCGTGGCTTCACGGAGGTTGAGCTTGCGCACGCCCTTGCCCTTTTCCGGGGTCTGGCCGATGCCCGCCTTGGCCTTCCGCTCGACGGCGCGCATGATCCGCGTGAGCAGGAAGGCCAGGACGAAGTACATGACCAGGATGATCGTGTAGACCGGGGCGCTCTGGCCGAGCGCGTTGCGCACCAGCGCTGCCCCGAAGGTGATGTCACCGACACCGAGTACGGACACCAGCGCGGTGCCCTTCAACAGCTCGATCAGCAGGTTGTTGGCCGGCGGGATCATCTCCGGCCACGCCTGCGGCAGCGAGATCTTCGTCAGCCGCTGCCAGGGCGAGAAGCTGAGCGCGATACCCGCCTCCTGCTGGGCCGGCGCGACGGCCGCCAGGGCGCCGCGCACGATCTCCGAACCGTAGGCCCCGTACGACAGGCCCAGCGCGAGGACCGCGGCCCACATCGGCACCAGCTGCCAGCCGAAGGCGACCGGCAGCACGAAGAACATCCAGAACATCAGCACCAGTGCCGAGGTGCCGCGGAAGATCTCCATGTACAGACCGGAGACGAACCGTACGATCCACAGCCTGTTCGTCTTGGCGACACCCACCACAAAGGCGACGAAGGCTCCCAGCGCCGCGCTGTAGACGGTCAGCTGGACGGTGACCCATACCCCCTTGAGGAGCAGCTCCCACAAACCCGCGGTGAGGTCCGTCATTTACAGCGCTCCTTCGCGGTCATGGTCGTCATCTCCTCCGGGAGGAAGCCGAAGGGCTTCATCACGCGGAACAGCTCACCGCTCTTCTTCATCTTCCGCAGCTCGCGGTTGAAGACCTCGCGCAGATGCGTCTCGCTCTGACGGAAGGCGAAGGCGCCGGTGCCGAGGTCGGGCTTTCCCTCCAGCTTGGGAGTGAAAGCCTCGGTGAACTCGGCCTTCCGGCTTTTGGTCTGCTTGACCACATTGCGCACCGTAACCGCCGTTCCGGCGAATACATCGGCCCTGCCCTGTTCGACCGCAAGTAGTCCCGCCAACTGGTCGGGCAACAGGAGCATCTCCGACTCCTTGACGCCCTCCTCCTCGGCGTAGGCGATTTCGGCATATCCCGTACCCGTCGCCATTTTGGCCCCGGCCTTCTTGATGTCCGCGTATGTACGAAGGTTCTTGGGATTGCCCTTGCGCACGATGAACGCGTCCCGCATCTCGTACTCGGGGTCCGCGAAGACCACCTGCTTGCAGCGATCAGGCGTGATGTACATACCGGCTGCAACCACATCGAACTGCTGCGAGTTGAGACCCGGGATCAGCGAGTTGAATTCGGTCGGGAAGGGCTGGACGTTCGGGATGCCCAGCCGCTTGAAGATGATCCGGGCGATCGCGGGCGAGCTCCCCGTAAGCTCCCCGTCCTTGTCGATGTAGCTGTAGGGCTGTTCACCTGCGAGCCCGAGCTTCACCGTGCCCTGAGCCTTCAGCCGCTCCAGTAGTTCTCCCCCGTCTCCGGCGTCCGCGCTGGACACCCGACTGCATGCGCTGGTTGCCCCGAGCGCACTCACCGCACCCAAAGACGCCGCTGCGGCGAGCATCGAGCGACGGCTGAAACCTCTTCCGGCACTTCCGGTGTTGTTCCCTTGTGGTGGAGCCATGGGCGCGCTGTTACCCAGCTTTGCCGAAGATATGCGGATCTTTTTTGGCCTCTTACGGGGTCGCGCCAAGGGGTCCCGCTGCGTCACCATTGGCGAGTAAATGACCACCCTGGTGCGGAGGCACGATGGCTGATCGCTTCATTGAAGTCTCGTTGGACAAGCGGGGAGTGAGCTGCACTGCAAAGCTGCTCGACGACCGCGCCCCGATCACCTGCGCTGCTGTGTGGGACGCGCTGCCTCTGGGCGGCGACGTCTATCACGCGAAGTACGCGCGCAACGAGATCTATGCCCTCATTCCCCCCTTCGCTCCCCAGGAGCCGCCACTGGAAAATCCCACCATTACGCCCATTCCCGGTGACCTCTGCTATTTCACCTTCTCCGACACACAGTTGAGCACCTCCTCGTACGGATACGAGGCGGCGGCGGAACAGCGCGGAGCCGAGGCGGCGCACAGCAACCGCGCCACCGTGATCGACCTCGCGCTCTTCTACGAGCGCAACAACCTGCTGATCAACGGTGACGCGGGCTGGGTCCCCGGCATCGTCTGGGGCTCTATCGTCGAGGGCCTCGACGAGATGGCGGAGGCCTGCCAGGACCTCTGGCGCGCGGGCGCCCTCGGAGAAACGCTGAGTTTCCGTAGGAAGTAGAGCAGGCCGCCGGGGTGTGGGCAGGCGTTCCGCTTGGGGGTCCCTCCTGCTCGAAGAGCTTGGGGGGAGGAACGGATGGGCACACCCCGGCTCCGGGCTCGCAGCCGCGTACGAGCGTGCTGCTTACGCGAGCGAGGGCGCCCCCACACCGGAGGCGGCCCCGGCCTCGAACAACGCGTGAGAGGCCGCAAGCACGAGCGCGTCCGCGTGCCGGGCACCGACGAGCTGCACACCGATGGGCAGCCCCCGCTCATCCACCCCGCAGGGGACCGACGCGGCAGGCTGCTGCGTCATGTTGAAGGGGTACGAGAACGGGGTCCACTCGGTCCACCGGGTCATCCCCGACCCGCGCGGCACCTCGACCCCCGCCTCGAAGGCGGTGATCGGCATCGCGGGGGTCACCAGCAGGTCGTAGGTCTCGTGGAAGGCCCCCATCAGCTTTCCGAGCGCCATCCGTACGTCCACGGCGGCCAGATAGTCCAGCGCGCTGCGTGCCGCGCCGTCCTCGCAGACCTCCCGCAGGCCGGGATCAAGACGCGCCCGCTGATCTTGGCTGAAACTCTCTGTTACCCGTGCGGCACCGCTGAACCACAGCGTGTGGAACGCCTCGACCGGGTCCGCGAACCCGGGATCCGTCTCCTCGACCTGCGCGCCCAGCTCCTCCAGCAGGGTCACCGCGCCCCGCACCGCCGCCGCGACCTGGGGGTCGACGCTCACCCGGCCGCCGAAGTCGGGGGAGTAGGCGACGCGCAGCCCCCGTACCCCCTCCGCGCCTGCCGCCAGCGCCCCGCGGTAGCTGTGCGGCACGGGGCCGAGCTGGGACCAGTCGCGCGAGTCGGGGGCCGTGATCACGTCCATGAGCAGGGCCGCGTCCTCCGCGTCCCGCGTCATCGGCCCCACGTGCGCGAGCGTGCCGAAGGCGCTGGCGGGGTAGATCGGGACCCGCCCGTACGTCGGCTTCAGCGCGAAGATCCCGCAGAAGGACGCGGGGATGCGGACCGAGCCCCCGCCGTCCGTGCCGAGCGAGAGCGGTCCCGCGCCGGAGGCGACCGCCGCCGCGCTGCCGCCGCTGGAGCCGCCGGCGGTGCGGTCCGGGGCGTACGGGTTGCCCGTCACTCCGTGCCGGGGGCTGTCGGTGACGCCCTTCCAGCCGAACTCGGGGGTCGTCGTCTTGCCGAGGAAGACGGCGCCGCTCTCGCGCAGCCTGCCGACCGAGGGCGCGTCCTCGTCCCACGGGCCGCTCTCGGCGTCCACGGCCCACGAGCCCTTCAGCGTCGCCTCGCCGCGCTGGAGCAGGATGTCCTTCACCGTCACCGGCACGCCGTCGACCGGGCCGGCCGGCTCCCCGGCCTGCCAGCGGTCGGCCGACTCCTGGGCGGCGGCCAGGGCCTCCTCGGTGTCGATGCGTACGAAAGCGTTGAGATGCGCCTGCGCCTGCGCCGCGCAGTCGAGGGCAGCGCGAGTGACCTCCACGGGGGTGAAGTCCCCCGCTTCGTATCCGGCGACCAGCTGGGTGGCGGTCAGCGCGTTGAGATCGGACATGGCGAAACCTCCCGAGGAGAGACCGGAGCCGCCCCGGGCGAAGGGCCGGGGGCGAACTCCGGTGGAAGAGCTGGGGGATGCCCCCGGTGGAGATGCCCGGGGAAGTCCCCGGTCAAGGGTCCGGGGACGGCGGGCCCCGGACGGGCTCAGGCGGGCCGGGCCGGCCCCAGGAGCCGGCCCGGCCCGACGGGCTCAGGACGCCGGGCCCGGCGCCTTCGTCGGGACGTAGCCGAGCTTCTTGTCGACGACGTTCAGCAGCGGTTCGCCCTTCTCCCAGCGGTCGAAGTTGTCCAGGAACTGCTCGGCGAGGTCGTCGCGCCAGCCGACCGTGTCCCCGCTCATGTGCGGGGAGATCAGCAGACCCGGCACGTCCCACAGCCGGCTGTCGGCGGGCAGCGGCTCCTCGGCGAAGACGTCGAGGGCCGCGCCCTTGATGCGGTGCTTGAGCAGCGCGTCCACCAGGTCGTCCTCGACGACGTGCTGGCCCCTGCCGACGTTCAGGAAGTGTGCCCCGGGCTTCATACGGGCGAACATTCCCGCGTCGAACATGCCGGTCGACTCGTTGGTGAGCGGCGCGACGCACACGACCCAGTCCGCCTGGCCGACGAGCAGGGGCAGTTCGCCGGTGCTGTGGACGCGTCCGAATTCCGCGTCCGTGTCCCGTGCGGTCCGGCCGACGAGGTCCACGGTGACACCCAGTGCCAAGAGTGCGCGCCCGATTTCCCGGCCGATTGGACCCGATCCGACCACCGTCGCGCGACTTCCGCCGAGCCGAAATGTCTCACGGTGCCGCCAGCGTCGCTGGCGCTGCAATTCCCATGTGCCGCGAAAATCCTTGGCCATGGCTAGCACGAGTCCCAGCACATATTCGGCAATGGGCCGGTCAAAGATGCCTCGAGCATTAGTGATGACCGTCTCATCCGCGTCGGCCAGCTCCGGAAGCAGACGGTCCACCCCGGCGCTGGGCGTGTGCACCCAGCGGGGCCTGGGGCCCTCGCCCGGCCATGCCTCGCGCACGGCGTCGGAGAGGAAATCCCAGACCAATAGCACGTCAGCGGCAGGAAGTTCTTCGGCGAGGGTCCTCTCGTCGGCGTGCACGACACGGGCACGTCCCGCCAGTCGGTCGAGCTGAGGAAGAGGCTCGGCGTCGAGGACAAGAACGCAGGTTTCGGACATAGGCAGGAAACCGTTTCGAAACGTGGGGACGGTTGGCTGTGCGGTGACCCCGGGAAGAGCGAGAACACTGCTCGGATGGGAGGATTGACCACGGTAGGGAGCGGAAACTACCTTCGTCAACAAAGACATCTGCCCCGGCGTCCCGGCTTCTGACCGGCTTTGCTATTCCTCTGACTTCCCTGGACTCAGGGGCCTTTTGGCCATGAGCCTCCCCTCCGTTTTTTTGGGGCCACGAAATGGACGTCTCCTTCCTCGGCGGACCGATGCCGCAGCGCGGCGTGGGAATCGTCGCTCCCTTCGACTTCGCACTGGACCGTGAACTCTGGCGCTGGGTGCCGGACGACGTGTCCTTGCACCTGACACGAACCCCCTTTGTGCCCGTCGAGGTCAGCCTCGACCTCGCCCGTCTGGTCAGCGAGCACGAGACGCTGCGCGAGGCGGTCAGGGCCCTGTGCGCCGTGGCCCCCGAAGTGGTGGCCTACGCCTGTACGTCCGGCAGTTTCGTCGGCGGCACCGCCGGTGAGAGGGCCATGGTGGCCGCCATGACCCAGGCCGGTGAGATGCCTTCTCTCACCACGTCGGGCGCCCTGCTGGAGGCGCTGCGCGAGATCGACGCGCGGCGCATCGCCATCGTCACCCCGTACACCAAGTCGGTGACCGACGCCCTGGAGGACTATCTGGACGAGGCGGGCATCGGCATCACCGGGCGCTGCTACCTGGGCCTGACCCGGGAGATCTGGCGCGTGCCCTACCGCGACGTGGTCGACATGGCCAGGGAAGCGGTGGCCGACGCGCCCGACGCGCTGTTCATCTCCTGCACCAACCTCCCGACCTACGACGTCATCCCGCAGCTGGAGGCCGAGCTGCGCATGCCGGTTCTCACGGCCAACCAGGTCACCATGTGGGCGGCGCTGCGCAGCATCGGCAAGGAGGCCGTCGGCCCCTACCAGGCCCTTCTCGACCCCGTCGCCCGGCGCGGCCCGGCGGCCATGACCCCCTCCCAGCCGATCTCGCACGAGGGCGACGGCCTCGGCGAGCCGGACGATCAGACACCGGGACCCGAGCCGGAGGCGGCGCTCGCCGGGGCAGGCACAGAGCCGTCCGAGCCGATGGAGGGCACCTCGGATCTGGGCTTCGGCCAGCAGTCCCATCCCGACGAGTGGAGCGGCGGCGCCCAGCCCCCGGTCTGACCCCCTGTCCGTGCCGGCAAGCACTCGCGCAGGCACCCGAGCACGGCATCCCGTACGGACCTCCGTACGACACCCCGCACGACCCCAACCGCCGTACCGCCCCTGGCAGTACGGCGGTCTCCAGCACGCACGGACGCACGCATGAACGGCACGCGCGCGTACACATTCACGGCGCGCACACATACACAGGAGGCGTAGATGGCACAGGCGGCATCGGCACCAGCGGTCGGTTTCCTCTACCCCGGCTACTCGGCCGAGGACGACTACCCGCGGCTGGAGCGGATCCTCGCCGAGGCGGGCGCCGAGGTCCGGCTGCCGCTCGTGCACACCGACATCGGCGAGGACGCCCACCGCGTGGACGCCCTCCTGGAGATGGGCTCGGCCGCCCGGCTCGCCGCCAAGGTGGAAGAGGTCAAGCAGCAGGACATCCAGGCCGTCGTGTGGGCCTGCACCAGCGCCAGCTTCGTCTTCGGCTGGGAGGGCGCGCACGATCAGGTGCGCGAGCTGTCGGCCACGGCCGGACTGCCGGCCTCCAGCACCTCCTTCGCCTTCGCGGGCGCGGTGCGCGACCTGGGCGTGGAGCGGGTGAGCATCGCCGCGACCTATCCCGAGGACGTCGCCGAGCTGTTCACCGGCTTCCTCAAGGCGGCGGGCGCCGAGGTCGTCGCCATGCGCGGCAGCGGCATCATCACCGCGGCCGAGGTGGGCACCTGGGGCGAGGAGGAGGTCCTGGCCCTCGCCCGCGGCGGCGACCACCCCGACGCGCAGGCGGTGCTCCTCCCGGACACCGCCCTGCACACCGCTGCCTGGATCCCCGCCCTGGAGGAGGAGCTGGGCAAGCCGGTCCTGACGGCCAATCAAGTGACGGCCAGGGAGGGGCTGCGCCTCCTCGACCTGGAGGTGCGCTGCCCCGCGCTGGGCGCGCTCTTCACCTGAGCCTCTTCACCTGCCCCCTTCACCTGATCGTTCCCGCCTGATCACGTTCGTCTGATCGCCACGCGTGGACGAGCCCTCAGCGGCGGCCCTCGACGGCCGCCGCTGAGGGTGTTTCCGCCCCCGCCATGTCTGCGTCCGTTGCCGTGCCTGTGCCTGTGCCTGTGCCCGTGCCCGTGTCCGTTGCCGCTGCCGTCCCGTCGGCCCGGCGGTCGCGGCGCAGCGAGTAGACCGCGACCGCCAGCCCGGCCAGGGTCAGCAGCGCGCCGACGGGGAGAATCCCGCGCGGCCCCGCGTCGCCCTCGACGATCCGGCCGCCCAGCCACCCGGCGAAGGCCGCCGCGACCTGGAAGCCCGAGGCGTTGACCGCGACGGCCAGGGTGGGCGCCGAGTGCGCCGTCGAGAGCACCCGGGTCTGCATGCCGGGAATGATCGCGTACGCCAGTACGCCGACCACGAAGGTCAGTACGGCCGCGAGCGCCTGGCTCCCGGCCACCGGCCAGAACAGCGCCAGCACGCCCGCCAGTCCGGCCAGCAGCCCTGCCAGCGAGGGCATCAGCGCCCGGTCGGCGAGCCACCCGCCGAGGAAGTTGCCGGCGAAGGCCCCGGCGCCGTAGACCAGCAGCAACGCCGGTACGGCACCGGACCCGAAGCCGCTCACCTCGGTGAGCAGCGGCGTGATGTAGACGAAGAACGTGACCACGCCGATGTTGCCGGCCACCGTGAGGGCCATCGCGAGCTGGACGTCGCGCTTGAGGAGCACCCGCAGTTCGCCGAGCACCGATCCGGTGACCGTCGAGGGCCGCGCGGGCACCGACGGGAGCACCAGCAGCAGCGCGAGGACGCTGCATCCCGCGACGGCCGCGAAGGTGGTCCGCCAGTCGAAGTGCTGTCCGATCAGGGTGCCCAGCGGGGTGCCCAGGATGATGCCGAGGTTCATGCCCAGGGTGAGCTTCGCCACAGTGGACGCCTGTTTCCCCTCCTGTGCCATGGAGACGGCCGTGGTGATCGCGACCGCGAAGAACGTGGCCACGACCGACCCGGCCACGAACCGCGCCACCACCAGCACCGGATAGCCGGGCGCCAGTGCCGAGCCGGCGTTCCCGAGCACGGAGACGGCCACCAGGCCGACGATCAGCGGTTTACGGGCCAGCCGCGCGGTCAGCACGGTGACGACGGGCCCGCCGACGATCATGCCCAGCGCATAGGCGGTCGTCAGCCGCCCCGCAGCGGCGAGGGACACCGACAGGTCGCCCGAGACCTCCGGCAGCAGACCGGCGATCACGAACTCGCCGGTCGTCAGGCTGAAGACGACCAGCATGAGCGAGAAAACAGAGAGAGGCATGACGGACTCGCACTCATGAAAGGGAGTGGGGACGCGCTGATCCTCGCCGTACGCTTACCTGCCAACAAGTACCGACTTAAAAGTGCAGTACTTACCTGGAGGTGGGTGCGAATGGCCGCACGGAAGTGCCAGACGACGTTCGTCTCGGGGCTCGACGCCGCCCTGGACGTGGTCGGCGGCAAGTGGAAGGGCCTGATCCTCTGGGCGCTCAGCGACGGGCCCAAGCGCTTCAGCCAGCTGCGGCGCTGTCTGTCGGGGGTCAGCGAGAAGATGCTCATCCAGCATCTGCGCGAGCTGGAGCGCGACGAGGCCGTGCACCGCGAGGTGCACCACGCGGTGCCGCCGAAGGTCGAGTACTCCCTCACCCCGACCGGCAGCACGCTCATCGAGGCCCTCCGCCCGCTGGGGGACTGGGGCACCGAGCACCGGTCCCGCCTGGAGACCGTCCGCGGCGCCCTCGCGGCCGGGAACGGTGCCCCGGGGAAGACAGCGGCCGTCTGACGCGTTGTAGGGAGCCGTCGGCCCACCCTCCGTGGGCCGCGGCACGGCACGAACGAGGCCGCGCACCGCACGTACGAAGAGAGGCAGCATCGTGGGCGACGACGCACAGGCCGACGGGAATCCGGGCGCGGGCATACGGGGCGAGGCCCACGGCACGGCTCCGGTGCCGCTGTCCGTCCTGGACCTGGCCAACGTGGGCAAGGGATACACCGCCACCGACGCGCTGGAGGCCTCCACCCGGGTGGCCCGGCTCGCCGACTCCCGCAGCTTCACCCGCTACTGGGTGGCCGAGCACCACTCCATGCCGGGCGTCGCCAGCTCCTCGCCCGCCGTGATCCTCGCCCACCTGGCGGCCCACACCTCCCGCGTCCGCCTGGGCTCGGGCGGCGTCATGCTGCCCAACCACGCACCGCTGGTGATCGCCGAGCAGTTCGGCACCCTGGAGGCGCTCGCCCCGGGCCGCATCGACCTGGGGCTCGGCCGCGCGCCCGGCACCGACGGGGCCACGGCGGCGGCGCTGCGCCGCACCGAGCGGCTGCGCGAGGGCGCCGAGGACTTCCCGCAGCAGCTCGCCGAGCTGATCCGCTTTCTGGACGACGACTTCCCCGACGGCCACCGGTACGCGCGTATCCACGCCGTCCCCGGCCCCGTACAGGCCGAGGGCCCGAAGCAGAGCGCGCACCGGCCGCCGGTGTGGCTGCTCGGCTCCTCTGGCTTCAGCGCCCAGCTGGCCGGCAGCCTCGGACTCCCGTTCGCCTTCGCCCACCACTTCTCGGCGGCCAACACCCTGCCCGCGCTGGACCTTTACCGCGAGTCCTTCCGCCCCTCGGAGGTGCTGGACGAGCCGTACGCGCTGATCGGCGCCGCCGCGCTGGCCGCCGAGGACGAGCGGGAGGCCCACCGCCAGGTGCTGACGGGGGCGCTGTCGATGGTGCGGCTGCGCACCGGCCGCCCCGGGCTGATCCCGACGCCCGAGGAGGCGGAGAGCTACTCCTTCAGCCCCGTCGAGCGGGACTTCGTGGACAGCTGGCTGGGCAACGTCACCTACGGCACGCCCGAGGCCGTGCGCGAAGGGCTGGACGCGCTGGTGAAGCGGACCGGCGCCGACGAGCTGATGCTCACCGCCAACGCGCACACGCCGGACGTCCGGGTCCGCTCCTACGAACTGATCGCCGACGCCTACGCGCTGCCCGCCGGGCGCGAGGGCGACGGTGGATCCGCGGCCCCAGATGCCGCCGAGGCCGCCGTGGACCAGGCCAGCAGCTCGCCGATCCGGTCGGCCTC
The DNA here is from genome assembly GCF_035917675.1 of Streptomyces sp. NBC_01775. Classification (NCBI taxonomy): domain Bacteria; kingdom Bacillati; phylum Actinomycetota; class Actinomycetes; order Kitasatosporales; family Streptomycetaceae; genus Streptomyces; species Streptomyces sp. NBC_01775. The sequence continues at coordinate 5,948,214 of NZ_CP109104.1, forward strand.
CATCGGCTTGGCGTAGTGCCAGCCCTGGCCGGTGTCACAGCCGATCCGGCGCAGCCGCTCGGCCTGCGCCGGACCCTCGACGCACTCGGCGGTCACGGTCAGGCCGAGCTTGTGCGCGAGCTGCACGAGCGCGGTCACGATCGTCTCGTCCGCCGGGTTCTGGTGCCGGGCCGTGCGGAAGCCGCGGACGAACGTGCCGTCCAGCTTCAGCGCGCGCACCGGCAGCCGGCTGAGATAGGCGAGGTTGGAATAGCCCGTGCCGAAGTCGTCGATGGCGATGCGTACGCCCATGTCGGACAGCGCCTGGAGCGCCTGGAGGGGACGGCCGGCCGAGCCCATCACCGCTGACTCGGTCAGCTCCAGCTGGAGCAGCCCGGAAGGCAGCCCCGTCTCCTCCAGGATGTCGGCCACATCGCGCACCAGGTCCGAGTCCCACACCTGGCGCACCGCCACGTTCACGCTCACGTACAGCGGCGGCCCCGGATGCTCCAGCATCCAGCGGCGGGCCTGGCGGCAGGACTCCTCCAGCACCCAGCGGCCGAGCGGCACGATCGCGCCGTTCTCCTCGGCCAGGCCGATGAAACGGTCCGGGCTCAGCTGCCCGAACTGCGGATGCCGCCAGCGCACCAGGGCCTCCACGCCGCGCAGGCTGTCGTCGGCGAAGCCCACGATCGGCTGGTACTCCAGCACGAACTCGCGGCGCTCCACCGCCCTGCGCAGCGTGCTGGACAGCGCCTGTCTGGTCATGCGGTGCGCGTTGCGCTCGGGGTCGAACAGGGTCCAGCGCGCCTTGCCGTCGGCCTTGGCCCAGTAGAGCGTGGTGTCGGCCGCCTGCATCAGCTCGGTGGGGCTCGTGCCCGCCGTCTCGCGTTCGACGACGCCGATGCTGGCGGAGACGGACAGCCGCTGGCCCGCCAGGTCGAACGGCCGCTGGAGCGCGGCCAGTACCGACTGGGCGAGCTGGGTGAGCTGTTCGGTGCCGGTCGAGGACTCGACCAGCAGCGCGAACTCGTCGCCGCCCAGCCGCGCCACCAGATGGCCGCCGCACTCCTCGGATCCGGCCTCGGCGCACTGGGTCAGCCGTTGGGCGACCGCGTCCAGCAGGCTGTCGCCGACCCGGTGGCCGAGGGTGTCGTTGACGGCCTTGAAGCCGTCCAGGTCGATGTAGCACAAGCCCGTCCGGCCGGTCGCCGAGTCTGCGAGCGCCGCGGCCAGCCGCTCGAAGAACAGGGTGCGGTTGGGCAGCCGGGTGACCGGGTCGTGCATCTGGAGGTGCCGCAGCCGCTCCTGGAGATCGCGTCGCTCGCTGATGTCGGCGATCGACAACAGCGCCTCACCCTCGCGCGCGGTGGGGGTGACGGTGATCTCCGCCCAGAGCGGGTGCCCGTCGGCGTGTTTGAGCCTGCGGGTGCAGGACATGCGGTCGGTGCGGCCCTGGAGCGCCTCGTTGTAGGCGCTGCGCACCCGGCCGTCCAGCCCGAGCCCGGCCAGCTCGGCGATGGCCCGGCCGGTGATCCGGCGGGGTTCGGCGCCGAGCAGCGTGCCCAGCGCGGGGTTGGCCGTCAGCACCCGGCCGTCCCGGTCGACGATGGCCATCGGCAGCTGTGCCGCGTGGAAGGCAGCCCTGAAGTCGCTTTCGCTGTGCCCGTTGTGTGAGCGCCGTCGCCAGCGCTTGGAGTTACTTTCCGTGATGATTTGGGGTTGCGTTACGAGGGGTTCGCCGGAGTCTTTGCCCGGTCCTTCGAGGGGTCCGTTCACCGATCGCTCCGCGGGGGGCTCGTCTCGTGCGGATCGATCGGGGAAGGCCCGTGAGCCGCCCAGGGGAGGATCCGCGCTGGAAATGTGCCGATCATAGAGGTTGGCGCGCGAGCGGAGCCAGTGTCTCCGCTGCCGTTGCCGGTCACTGGGGCGGCTGGGGCGGAAGTGTGGGCGCGAGGGTGACCGTTTCCGCGCCGGTGCCGACTGCGCCCTGACCGCTTACGACCGAGCATTACGAAGAGTAGTCATATTGTGGTTGACTCGACCGGCCTACCGGAACGGGGCGAAGTCGGACATGTAGGGACAGTGTAGGGAGAGTCCGCAGTCCCTTTTCCGGTGAGGTCGAGACGTGGCGGTGCCGTCTGTACCCGAGGGAGTGGCAGCACGGCGCGCCGGGCGCCGTGCCCGCTCTCCGGGTCCAGGTCCCCGGCACCGGGTGGGCGCGATCCTCACCGCGCTGACCGCGTTCATGGGATTCGGGCTCGTCGCGGGGCCCCTGCACGCCGTGGCGGCGGGCATGCCGTGCGCTCTGCCGCGCACCGACGCACACCACTCGCTGGGTCTGGACACCTGGAACGCCTCCTATCCACGTCCCGAGGGGGCGCTCGACGCCGCCCTTCTCTTTCTTTCTTTCCCCGATGCGGCACCCATGGCCACCCCTCAGGAGCTGACAGCCGACCATTTCCCGGCCACATCTGATTTTTTCGACCGCGCCTCGTACGGAAAATTCCGGCTCAGACCGCATCCGGCCGACCGCTGGATCGAGATGCCCAAGCGCTCGACGGCGTACGGGGTACGCCGGGACTGGAGCCCTGACCTGCGCAATTCCTATCTGCGCGACGCTGTGGCCGCTGCGGACCGGTACGTGGACTTCGGCCGTTACGACGTCATCTATCTGATCGCAGACCCGGATGCTCCCGGTGTGGATTCGGATGCGACAAAAGTAGTCAACCTCGATGAGCCGATCGCTGCGGACGGCACAGAACTGAGCCGTCTGGTCACCGTGTTCGAGCAGAGCCCGCCCGACCGCAACGTCCTCGCCCACGAGACGGGCCACCTCTTCGACCTGCCCGACCTGTACGAGCGCCCCGCCGACGGCAAGGCCGACTGGGACACCAGGGTGGGGGACTGGGACCTGATGGGCAGCCAGTTCGGGCTGGCGCCCGAGCCCTTCGGCTGGCACAAGTGGAAGCTCGGCTGGCTGAATCGCCGCAACATCGCCTGCGTCGGGGGCGGGAATCCCGCTCCCGACGAGACCCGCTACACCCTGCGCCCCCTGGCCGCACCGGCTCGCGGAGAGGCCCGCGGGGAGGGCGGAGGCGGCGGGGAGGGCGGACGCGCGGGGCTGCGCGCCGGTGGGCGCGCGGATCCCGACGGCACCCGGCTCGTCGTCCTGCGCACCGGCGGGCACCAGGCCCTCGCGATGGAGATCCGCGACCGCGAGGGCAACGACAAGGGGCTGTGCTCCAAGGGTCTGCTGCTCTACCGCGTGAAGAGCGACACCCCCTCGACCCACGGGCCCGTCGGGGTGGTCGACGGCCATCCCGGCAGCGGGAGCTGCCACGGCGCCTCCGTCCACCCTCAGCTCGCGGACGCCCCGCTGGGGGTGGGGGAGAGCTGGTCCGACCCGCACGACGGGGTCCGCGTCGAGGTCACCGGGCGCACCTCCGACGGAGACTGGGACATCAGGGTCACCCGGGGCTGAGAGGCCTGCGCCCTGCCCCGCACACGCCGAAGACCCCCCGCTTTCGCGAGGGGCCTTCGACTGTCTGTGCGCCGTCAGGGACTCGAACCCCGGACCCGCTGATTAAGAGTCAGCTGCTCTAACCAACTGAGCTAACGGCGCCTGCTGACGTCGTAGACCTTAGCATCACGGTCCGCGAGAGCGAAAATCGATTGTTCGAGCGCCCTGGCCGTCCGACCTGCGCCGTCACACCCTCCCGGGGCCGGGCCGGGCCGGCCCGGTGCCCGGCCGGGCGAGGGCGCTCAGGGCTTGGCGGGGGGCTGGTCGTCCGGCACGCGGTCCTTCATGAGGTCCTCGCCGAACTCGATCATCTTGCGCGCGTACTCCTCGGTCCAACTGGCGCGGTCCGCGATCGTGGCGTCGGCCAGCTTGTCGAAGCGCTTGGGATCGGCGAGCTGGGCGGCGGCCACCGCCTGGTACTCCATGGCACGGTCGGCGGCGGCGCGGAAGGCCAACGCCAGCTCCGTCGAGCGGTCCAGCAGCTCACGCGGGTCGGCGAGCGATTCCAGTCCGAAGAAGTGCTCGTCGTCGGCTGCGGCCTCGGACGGTTCGAACAGCAGCGGCGCGGGACGGCGGAAGTGCGGGACACCGCCGTTGCCGCTCCCCCCGGCGGAGGAGCGCGAAGGGTCCGGAGCCGAGTGCGGCTCAGACATGTACATACCTCCAAGGTCGTGGGCCGCCCCCCATTGTGCGCCCGGGGGCACCGGCTCCGCACGGGCCGGACGCCTCAGCCCAGCGGGACCGCGTGCCGCGCAAGGTGGGACAGGACCGACTGGTGGGCCTCCCAGCCGTCCGGGGCCCTGGACACGGCGCCGAGCTGGACGGGCTCCGTCGCCGGATGGTCGTCCAGCAGCTCGGCGACGCCCGCCCTGCACACCACCACGCACGCGTGCCGGTGCCGGGAGGCCAGCACGCACAGGCGGCCCGTCTCCAGGTGGAACTCCGTCGCGTCGGGCCGGCCCGACAGCGGGTGGAGGATCACCGTCACATCGAACTCCCGCCCCTGGAGGCGGTTCGCCGTGTCGACGGTGACGGCCGCCGCGCCCCCCGGACCCGCCGGGCCGTCGGGCCCCGTGCCGTCGCCGTCGGGCCCCGTGCCGTCGCCTCGGGACGTCCCGGCCAGCTCGGCCAGTGCCGCGCGTACCGCCGCGGCCTGGTCGCGGTGCGCGGTGCCCACCGCGATCCGCGCGGCCGTCAGCGGCACCCCGGGCGATCCCACGGAGCCGGTGTCCCGCTCGCTGTGTGCCACCCCGCCGCGCTCCAGCATCCGGTGCACCAGCCGGGCGACGGCGGCGACCGCCTCCGGGTCCGTACGGGGCGTGCGCGCGGCGGGCAGCTCCAGCAGGCCCCAGCCCTCCCGCGCCGCCTCGTCCAGCACCTCGTCCAGGGGCGAGCCGTCGGGCGGCCCTGTGAAGGCGAGCCGCCGGTCGCCGGGCCCGGTGCCGCTGCGGAAGGGGGTGTACGGGTAGAACGCGTCGGACACCAGCGGCGCCGCCGAGGCGGGCAGCCGCCAGGAGACCGGCAGCCGGTGCTGGGGCAGGCCCGGGTTGTGCCCCAGCAGCGTGCTGACCGCGCTGGCCGACGGGTCGTGCGCGTGGCCCGCCCACTGGTCGGCGCCGACCTGGCTGAAGGGGTCCAGCTGCCCCGGGTCGCCCACGAACAACGCCCGCTCGAAGAGGCCCGCGACGGCCAGCAGCGCGTCCGAGCGCATTTGGTACGCCTCGTCCACGATGGCGTGCCGCCAGGGCTCCTCGGGCTTCACCCACGCCCACTTCGCCGCCGTGGACACGACGATGTCCAGCCCCGCGAGATCGGCGGGCTTCGCCGAGGTCCGCACGGCCGGATGGCGGTCGAGCACGGGGTCGTAGGGCCTCGGCTCGCTGCTGTGCAGCCGGCCGACGGGCAACTCGGGGTCGGCCGTCGCCAGCCGGTCCACCAGGTCGTCGACCTGCGCGTTCGTCTGGGCGATCACCATGAGCGGGTGCCCGGCGGCGGCCAGCTCACGGGCCGCGCGCACCACGAGCGTGGACTTCCCCGCGCCCGGCGGGGAGTCCACGACGACGCCCCGGTGCTGCCCCTCCAGCGCGTCGGCCAAGATCGCCTCGGTGGCACGGGCCGCGGCCTGACCGGGGGGCTCCCCCGGGAGGGTGGCTTCCGCCCCGGAGACGTGAGCGGGTGCGGTCACAGCAGGTCCTCCTGGGTCAGCGGGTCGGGCTCCTCGGCGGCCGGCTCGCCCGGCGGCCCGCCGTGCGTCCACGGGGTCTCCTCGGGCTCGGGCAGCCCCGGGCCCCCGCGCGGCGCGTGCTCGAACAGGGTCCAGCACACCGTCTCGCCCGGCTCCGGCACCGTCCCCGGCGCGGGCTCCTTGCCGCGCCCCATGCCGCTGAGCAGCCGCAGCGTGAAGACGCCCGGCTCGGGCGACTCCACCAGCTCGGCCCGCTGCTGGCCGCCCTCGGGCAGCGCCCGGTGCAGCTTGTCTCCCCCGGCCTCCGGCAGGGCAGGCCCCCCGCCCGTCAGCAGCGGCACGTCGCTCGTCCGTACGGTCACCAGCGGGCGGGGCGTGGGCCGCTTGCCCTCCGAATACGCCCTCTCCACGCCCGTCACCTCCGACTGGAACGCCTCGCCCGCCAGCCTCCGCACGGCCATGACCAGCGGGTCGTCCAGGGCCTCCTGCGCCGCCAGCTCGGCTTGCCGCTGCTCGCGCATGGCGAGCTTGCGCGCGGCGGTGACGGCGTCGTCCGTGCGCGGCTGCGGGGGCTCGCCCGAGCGCAGCCTGTCCCTGTGGTGGGTGTAGGACTGCCGGTCACGGCGCCACCTGTCGGGCACGTGCCCGGCCTCCGGCAGCGCGCGCAGCAGGTCGACGCCGTGCCACATCGCCTCCCAGGTGGGCCGCAGCTGGGAGGCGATCAGCTCGCGCACCTCCGCCTCGGCGCCGGGAACGCCCTTGTCATAGCGGGCGATGGCCGGGGCCAGCAGCCTGTTGTCGAACGCCGGGTCGGTGGCGGGCCCGGCCGGGGGCACCAGCAGCTGGCCCCGCTCGTCCCTGCCCAGCTCGGCACGGAGCGCCGCGTCGGCCCCGCTCCCGCCCTCCGGCGGCGCGATCCAGGCCAGCAGCGCGCCCAGGTGCTGGTCCTCCAGATTGCTCTGGCCCGTCGCCCAGTGCCGGGTCAGCAGCCCGGTCATCGGCAGCAGCAGCGAGGACCCGGGCACCCGGGCCCGTTCGGCGTAGTGCGTCAGCCAGCGCCCGAGCAGCGGCACCCGGGCCGGCGCCGGATACGAGGCCTGCGGGTCCTCCTCGGCGGTGCGCCGGAACCGCATCGAGCGACCGAGCAGCCGTACGAACGAGACACCGGGCGCCGAGGGCACCAGGATCTGCGGCGCGTCCGCGCACAGCTCCGCCTCGACGGTGACCCGCTTGCCCGTCTCCGGATCGGTCTCCTTGCGCTCGATCAGCTCCACCTCGTCCTGGCACGACTCCAGGTGCGGCAGCAGCGCCTCCGCGAGCCGCGCCAAGAACGTGAACCGCAGATCGCGGTCGCGGGGCTGCGGAATGGTCAACAGCTCCGGCGCCTCCCGCTCGGTCCCGACCAACGCCCCCAGCGGCGCCCCGGTCTCACCGGCGGTCGTCAGCGGCACCAGCACGAGGGGCCGCGCGGCCAGCTGCCGATGCCGCACGGTGGCCAGCGGCGTAGCCCGCCCCGAGGCCACCGCCTCCATCCGCGCCAACGCGCTGATCAACGACATGAGCGCCTCCCGACTGCCGTCGCGGCGTCAGCGGTCCGGGCGGGTTCGGCGGCCGGCGCGGCTTGCGCGTCCCGCGCGGTTTCGGGGCCTGGTGTCGCGACCGGCGGGGTCCCGGACCCGTGTGAGGTTTCCGCGTCCGGGACCGCCGCGGTGTCCCGAGCCCCTTCCGCCGCCGTCCAGGCGGCCTCCGCCTCCCGTGCCGCCGCCTCGCGGAGGGCCTCCGCCCGCAATGCCGCCGCTCTGCGGAGGGCAGCGGCGGCGGGGTCGGGGGTGGCTTCGGGGGCGGGGGCTGTGGCGGCGGTCAGGACCTGGGTGACTGTGGTCAGGCCGCCCAGCTCGCCGCGGACCGAGCGGCCCAGGGCCGTCACCGCGCCGTCGCTCTTGGCGCGCTCGCGGCAGTGGAAGGCCAGCTCGCAGGTGGACAGGCATTCGGGCGCGTAGGCGGCGGGCACCGACTCGACGGCCGCTGTCAGGGCGTGGGGGTCCTGCGTCGGGGCGAAATGGACGCCCTCGGGGAGCGCGGCGGCGATCTCCTCCACGCGGGTCAGCCGGGCGAGCTGGCGGCGGGTGGCGGCGATCTGTTTGCGCAGGTCCAGCAGGCCGGCGGCCGGGTTGTTGGTGAAGTCCTTCGGGCACACCAGCAGGGCCCGCTCCCGTACGGCCGTGAGGCCCTCGACCCCCTGGAGCGCCAGCGCGTACACCGCCGCCTGGCGGGCCGCGGCGCCCGTCTTGGCCGGGTCGGCCGAACCGTCCAGGATCGGGAAGGACTTGATCTCGATGACACTCACCCGCCCGTCGGGGTGGACGGCCAGCGCGTCCGGCTCCAGATAGGCGGTGGTGCCGGCGACCTCCAGCGTGAGCAGCGGGTGGTCCAGCAGCGCCCAGCCGCCGCTCGCCGCCGCCTCGGCCAGCGCGAGCCGGGTGCGTGCCGCGCGCCCGGCCGGGCCGTCGGCGGCCAGGTCGGGCGTGGCGACCTCGGCGGGGTCGGGACGGGCTTGTCCCGTGTGCTCGCACAGCAGCGCGAGCAGTGCCTCGCCGCCGTCGGCCTTCACCCGCGCCTCGAAGGCGTTGCCCCGGATGAAGGCGAACTGCGACTGGCCGAAGGGCGCGGGGGAGCCCAGCGCCTGGGCCACGGCGCCTTTGTCCACCCCGGCGCCGTCGAGCAGGGCGCGGCGGCGGCAGCCGGGGTTGGCCGCGAGGGCCGCCAGAGCGCGGGCGTCCAGCGGGCGCTGTGGCACATCGGGCCCGCCCCGCAGCTCGGCGAGCCGCTGGTGCGGGGTGGGTGTCGCCTGCCGTGGCAGGTCCGGCGTCGCGGTGCCCGCCGGGTGCTGCGCGGGGTGCGGGGAGGGAGTCATCGGCTGTGGCCTCGGGGCAGGGGTGTGGTACCCGCGGAAGTCTGGCATCCCCCGCTGACAACGACCTTCCCCGGCTGCCCTGTTCGCCCCGGGCGCGCCGCCCGCACGGCCGTACGGGCATGCCCCGCGCGGCCATACGGACACCTCGCGCGGCCGTACGGCTCCCCCCGGCGCCCCGCTAGCGGCCCCGGCCGAGGTCCCCCGGCAGGCTGCTCCTGTGGACCCTGCGCGAAGATGGAGGGAGCGGTTCCGGAGGAGCCGGAACGTCAGATTCGAGAGGTTCCCATGTCAGCGCGCATCCTGCTGGTCCGGCACGGTCAGACCGAGTGGTCGGTCTCCGGCCAGCACACAGGCCGGACGGACGTTCCGCTGCTCGACGAGGGCCGCAGGACGGCGAAGCTGCTGGGCGAGCGGCTGCACCGCGCGCCCTGGAACGGCCTGCCGGGCGTCGAGGTGCGTACCAGCCCGCTGTCCCGGGCGCGCGAGACCTGCGAGCTGGCCGGCTTCGGCGGCGCCGCCGAGTGGGACCCGCTGATGGAGTGGGACTACGGCGACTACGAGGGCCTGGCCCCCGACGCGATCCGCGAGCGGGCGGGCGAGGACTGGTTCATCTGGCGGGACGGCGTCCCGGGCGGCGAGAAGCTCGCGCAGGTCGCCGAGCGTGCCGACGAGGTCGTCGACTGGGCCCGCTCGGCCGACCGCGATGTGCTGGTCTTCGCACACGGCCACATCCTGCGGGTCCTGGGCGCCCGCTGGCTGGGCTACGACCCGTCCTTCGCCGCCCGCCTGCGCCTGGACCCGGCGTCCCTCTCGATCCTGGGCTGGGCCTACGGACAGCCCGCCGTCGACCGCTGGAACGACACCGGCCACCTGGACTGACGGGCCGCATCAGCCCGCACACCCGCACACCGGCGCGCCCGCACACCGGCGCGCCCGCACACCCGCACACCCGCGCGCCCGTCGTGGCCGCCGTCAGGCCGTGGCCGCGCGCCCGCGCGTGCTCACCGTCAGGCCGTGGCCGCGTGCCGGGCGAGGAAGCCGGCGACGGCGGGCTCCCTGCGGAAGGAGCGCAGCCGCCCGGCGGCCGTCTCCAGCATCGCGCTGATCCGGGTGGACTGGACGGGGCCGAGGAAGTCCAGCGCGCGCGAGCCCGCCGCCGCCGCCTCCTCCGCCTGCCCCTGCGCGGCCAGGTCGCCTGCCAGCTCCGCGGTGAACAGCGCCCGGTTCCGCGTGAAGTGCGGGTTCTGGAGGGCGACGGCGCGCTGGGCGTGCTCGGCGGCGCGTTCCCACAGCCCGAGCGCCGACCAGCACTGGGCCTCCAGGCCCTCCAGCTCGGCCTCCCCGAAGAAGCTCATCCACTCCGGATCGGAGTCGCTGGGGCCCTGCGCGAACAGGTGCTGCGCGCGGGCCAGGGCCTGCTGGCAGCCCGGCCGGTCGCCGAGGCCCGCCCAGCCGCCGGCCTCGCGCAGCGCGAGCAGCGACAACAGATGGTGTGAGCCCAGTTGTTTGGCGGCCTGCTGGCCCGCCTGGGCCGCGCGTACGGCCTCGCGGGGGCGCCCGGCGTCGCGGGCGAGGAAGGCCGTGTTGCAGAAGGCGTGTGCCTCCAGCGCCGCGTCCCCCGCGACGCGTGCGGTGGCCAGCGCCTCGGCGTAGTGCGAGCGCGCGTCGTGGTAGCGGCCGGAGTCGTGGGCCAGCCAGCCGACGGAGATGGCGAGTTCGCCCGCGCCCGAGTGCAACCGGTCGCTGACCGACTGGCGACGGGTTCCCGCGTCCAGCAGTTCGTAGGCGGCGCGCAGCGACTCCCCGGCGCGCCGGTAGAGCCCGGCGCCGCCGTGCCGGTCATCCAGCACCCGGATCTGGCGTACGGCGCTCTCGACCGCGCGGGCTTCGGCGTCCCCGGCCTGGGGGGAGGCCGGGCGGGGGGGCCGGCGCGCGGCGGCGGAGGCGGCGGAAGCGGACCCGGGGGCGGCGCCGCTGAGGGACGCTGCGGCAAGGGCGGCGGGCCCGCCGGTCATGAACGCGCGACGTAGCACGTCGCTCTCCTCGTTGTTCTCGGGACAGTTCGCGAATTCGATGGGATCGAGGCTGTCGGAATGGTCGGTGTGCGGGGCGAGTGCGGCGAGCCGGGTCAGCGCGTCGAACTCGTCGAAGGCGGGCGGGTCGTGGGGAGTGGGGGGAACGGGGCCGGGGGGGAGCGGCACCGGAGGCGGGAAGGTGAACGGGGCCCGGACGTCGGGACGTGCGGGCGGTTCCTGCCGGACACGGGGAATCATGGATTCCCCACAGCGCACTGTGGGTTGTCTGGGCGCTTCCGCCGCGCCGCGCGCCCCGCGAACGCGCGCCGCACGACCACGGACGGACTCCCGGGGTGCGAAGCCCATATCCATGAGCGAGTAGCCCGGGAACATGTGCAGAAACACCCGTTCATAGGCGTAGTTGGGGCACCTGATCTCACCCGACTCGACGCGCCCGATGTAGCGCGCGTCGCAGGAGACCTGTTCGCCGATCTCCCGCGCCGAACGGCGCACGGCGGCGGCGAATTCGCCGGGTGAGAGAAGCCCTCTGAGCGCTCTGAAAGCGGTGTTCGGGCTGTGCTGCGGACTTGGTGACGTTGAGGCTGACGACGCCATGGCCGAAACGTACAGCCTGTGACGGGTCCAACACCCTGGGTTTGGCTACAAACGGGATATCTCACCCCGCTTCTGCCATGAAACGCCATTCATCGCGCTGGTATGCCGCCGTAGCCGTTGACAGGTACAGGCGTTGGTCCGTGCACAGCGACCGTGGAGGAGGGGTCCCCTTGTTGGACACTGGTGCAGGCGTCGGCGCCCATGCCGGGCCCTGCGACCTCGTGACCGTGCCGGCCCGGCACGGCCTGGAGGCAGTCGACATCCTCAGACTGCGCGACGGCGTCGGCCCCGTGCTGCACGACCGCGCGAGCGACACCCTCGGCTTCCTCGTCCCGCCCGGCACGGCCGCCTGCTGGGACCTGCCGGGCAGCGCGTGTACGCAGACCTCCGCGCACTCCTCCCGCTCCGCCCCGGCCGATCCGCCCGTCGCGGGCACCGGCTGGCTGGTGCCGCCCGAGGGTGCCGTCGCACACGCCACCGAGCCCGCCGAACTGCGCGCGGCGCTCGGCGAGGCGGCCCGCACCATCGAGGCCGCGGGCCGCCACGTTTAGACCTCGCGGTCTGCCGCCCGGTGTCGCCTCGACCGGGGGTGCCCCTACGGGAGTGGCGCTCCGACCGGGAGTGGTGAGGGCCGGTTCGGCGCCGCCGGGCTGCGGTACCGGGCCTCGCGCCGTTGCGGCGGGAAGAGACCCGAAGCGCGGGAACACTCGCGCTGGCGGATACTGGCCGGGTGGCACGGGACGGGAAGCGGCGGGGCGCGCGCAAGAACAGGGAGCCGGTGACCGCCGAGGTCGCCGGCGGTACGGCGTCCATGGTCCCCGACCCCGACCGGCCGCGCGGCTGGACGCTGCTGCTGGACGGGGCGCCCCAGTCCCACGTAGACCTCGACGACCCCGCGCACCTCGGCTTCGAGTACCAGCGCAGATTCGGCCACATCGCCGACCTTCTCGCTTCGCCGGGGCAGCCCGTGCGGGTGCTGCACCTGGGCGGCGGTGCCCTCACCCTGGCCCGCTACATCGCCGCCAGCCGCCCCCGCTCCACCCAGCAGGCCGTCGAGGCCGACGCGGCGCTGACCCAACTGGTGCGTACCGAGCTGCCGTTGGAGCGGAACTGGCGGATACGGGTCAGAAGCGGTGACGCCCGCGAGGCGCTGGTGAAGCTGCCCGACGGGTGGGCCGACCTCGTCGTCGCGGACGTGTTCAGCGGCGCCCGTACCCCCGCGCATCTGACCAGCGCCGAATTCCTCACCGAGGTGCGCCGGGTGCTGCGGCCCGCCGGGTGGTACGCGGCCAACGTCGCGGACGGCCCGCCGCTGCGCCATCTGCGGGCCCAGGTCGCCACCGCGGCGTCCGTCTTCGCCGCGTGCTGTGTGCTCGCGGACCCCGCCGTGCTGCGCGGGCGGCGGTTCGGCAACAGCGTCCTGCTCGCCGCCGACGGGGAGTTGCCGGTGGACGAGCTCACCCGGCGCACCGCCGGGGACTCCCACCCGGGGCGGGTGGAGGCGGGGCGCTCCCTGGAGGCGTTCACGGGTGGCGCCCGGCCGGTGACCGACGCGTCGGCCGAGGCGTCCCCGCACCCTCCGGAGGGCACGTTCGGATAGGGCGAGCCGGACAGGGCGACCGGGACAGGGCGACCGGGCGGGGCGAGCCCGAGGGGCTCAGCCGTTGTACGTCTCGATACGGGGGTTCGAGTCCTCCCAGCGGCAGAAGACCGACCAGGTGGAATCCCCGTTGGTGAAGGTCACCCGGATCCAGTGGGAGTCGTTCCAGACCCGCATGTCCCAGCCCGGGTCGGGCGTCGCGGACACCAGTGTCGCCGAGTCGCTGCCCATGTCGAAGACCGCTCTGCCGCCCGGCACCGTCGTGCCCTTCACCGTGCCTGTCGAGGCTGTGGAGGGCGGGGGCGCGGGGCGCGTGGGGGACTTGGAGGGCCTGGGCCCGTCCGTTTCCTTGCCCGGTTTCCTGGTGGTGCGGGAGGGGCTGGGCGAGGGGGAGCGCGGCCGGGGGCGGTGCGTGGAGGAGGACTGCGGGTCGGCGCGATGGGTGGGCGCGTCGGAGACGGGCAGCGCGCGCGGCGGGTCGTAGGAGGTGCCGGACAGCACCGTGTGCACGCCGAACCAGGAGATCGCGACGGCGGCGCCGGTGGCCAGCGTCCACGCTCCAGCGTGTACCCAGCGCGGGCGCAGGAGTCGTCGGAGGCGGTGCATGCCCCGCAGCCTAGGTCCTGTCGTCGCAGTCGCGTTGTCGCCCGGACGGCGTCGCGGAGCAGGCGGAAATGTGACGACAGGACCTGGATCCCATGGGATGACGTACGGTGCCGCCCATGGCAAGTGTGCTCGTCGTCGAGGACGACCAGTTCGTGCGGTCAGCGCTCATCCGGCACCTCACCGAAGCCGCCCACACCGTCCGCAGTGTGGGAACGGCTCTTGAGGCGCTGCGGGAGGTCGCGCAGGTCGGCTTCGACGTCGTCATCCTCGACCTCGGGCTGCCGGATCTGGACGGCGCGGAGGCGCTGAAGATGCTCCGCGGGATCACCGACGTCCCCGTGATCATCGCCACCGCGCGGGACGACGAGACGGAGATCGTCCGGCTGCTCAACGCGGGCGCCGACGACTACTTGGTCAAGCCCTTCTCCGTGGCGCACCTCTCGGCCCGGATGGCGGCCGTGCTGCGCCGGACGCGGAGCGCGGAGCCCGGCGAGGGCGGGGGTGACCGGGTTCTGCGGGTCGGCGGGCTCGCCATCGACCCGCTGCGCCGCCAGGCCGAGTTGGACGGGGTGCTGCTGGATCTGACGCGCAGGGAGTTCGACCTGCTGGCCTTCCTCGCGCGCCGCCCCGGCGTCGTCGTCCCGCGCAGGGAACTGCTGGCCGAGGTGTGGCAGCAGTCGTACGGGGACGACCAGACCATCGACGTTCATTTGTCATGGCTGCGGCGGAAATTAGGCGAAACCGCCGCCAGCCCGCGCTATCTGCACACCCTGCGCGGCGTCGGGGTCAAGCTGGAGCCGCCGCGGCAGGACGGTGGGCGCCGATGAGAGGCGGCTCCCCGAGAGGCGGCTCCCGATGAGAGGCGGGACTCGATGAGATGGGCGCTGGTGAAGGTCTGTCTCGCCGTGACGGTGATGGTGGTCGTGGCCTTCGCCATTCCGCTGGCGCTGGTCGTCAAGGAGACCGCGCGCGACCGGGCGTTCGCCAACGCCGAGCGGCAGGCCTCCGCCATCGGCCCGGCCCTCGCGATCACCACCGACCGGCGCGAACTCCAGCGCGCCGTCGCCATCACCCAGGCCGGTGCCCACGGCAGGGTCGCCGTCCATGTGCCCGCCACCCGGGGTGAGGACCGGCGCGGCAAGGGCCACGACGAGCTGCGCGTGGGCCGCTCCCGCGCGCCCCACGAGCGCCTGACGACCGCACAACGGCGCGGCCGGGCCTCGACCGTGAGCGTGGAGGGCGGCTTCGCGCTGCTGCGGCCGACGGCCGTGGCGGGCGGGAAGGTCGCGGTCGTGGAGATCTTCGTGCCCGACACGGAGGTCACCAACGGCGTCGGCACCTCCTGGGGGGTGCTCGCCGCCGTCGGGGTCGCGCTGATCGTCGGCTCCGTCGCGATCGCCGACCGGCTCGGCACCCGGATGGTGCGCCCGGCAGAACGGCTCGCCGGCGCCGCGCACGCCCTGGGCGAGGGCAAGCTGGGGGTGCGGGTGCCCGAGGAGGGGCCGACCGAACTGCGCTCGGCAGCCACCGCGTTCAACTCCATGGCCGACCAGGTCGTCCAGCTCCTGGCCAACGAGCGCGAGCTGGCGGCCGACCTCTCGCACCGGCTGCGCACCCCGCTGACCGTCCTCCGGCTCAACACCGCCTCGCTCGGCGACGGCGACGCCGCCGATCAGACGCGCGAGGCCGTCGCCCAGCTGGAGGGCGAGGTGGACACCATCATCCGCACCGCGCGCGAGCAGCGGGCCCAGTCGCCGGGCGCCACGGCCACCACCGCCTCGGACGCGGCCGAGGTGATACGGGAGCGGATGCGGTTCTGGTCCGCGCTCGCCGAGGACGAGGGGCGCGAGGCGCGGGTCGCGGGCGTCGAGCGCCCGGTACGGGTGCCCGTCGCGCGGGCCGAACTGGCCGCCGCCGTCGACGCGATGCTCGGCAACGTCTTCCGGCACACCCCCGAGGGCACCGCCTTCTCCGTCGACGTGCACAGCGGCGGCCCCGCCAGCCAGGCCGTCATCGTGCTGGTCTCCGACGCCGGGCCCGGCATCGGAGACCCGGCCACCGCGCTGCGCCGGGGCCACGGCGACGGCGGGCCCGGCTCCACGGGGCTCGGTCTGGACATCGTGCGCCGCGTCGCGGAGTCGACGGGAGGCGACGTACGGCTGGGGCGCTCGATCCTCGGCGGTACGGAGGTGCGGGTGTGGCTGGCCTTGCAGGATGGGACGCGTGAGCATGGCGGGGGCCGGGTGAGCCACCGCGTGCGACGGCGCGGCAAGCGCGTCTGAACGACCGCCGGAGGCTCCCGGGGAAGGTCCCGTGGGCGCCTGCGGGGGCCGCTGTCTCAGGGGGCCCTTTCCGCTCCCTTAAGAGACCCATAAGGACGCCAACGGCCGTCTGGATTAAGGGATTTGCCCGTTTCTCTGGCAGTAGCGTGCTGCTCGATCCCGTCCCCCCACAGATCGAGGCACCAAAGCCATGACGAACACAGCAGGCCACCGTCGTCGTACGAGCCGCGGCGCGAAGCTGACCATGGGCGCGGCGGCGACGGCCCTCGTAGCAGGTGGCGGCTTCCTGCTCGCGGGCAACGCCACAGCGGGTGAGGAGGCCGCCCCCAAGGCGCAGGGCACCCCCTTCGCCCCGTACGTCGACACCTCGCTCCAGCCCTCCTACGACCTGCTCAAGAGCTCCGAGAAGAGCGGGGTCAAGGAGTACAACCTGGCCTTCGTCACCAGCGGCGGCGGCTGCGCCCCCAAGTGGGGCGGCAACCAGGAGCTGTCGGAGAACCCCGTGGCGAAGCAGATCCCCGACCTGCGCGCCAAGGGCGGCGACGTACGGGTCTCCTTCGGCGGCGCCAACGGCTCCGAGCTCGGCCTGGTCTGCAACTCGGCCGACGAACTGGCCAAGGCGTACGGCAAGGTCATCGACACCTTCGACCTCAAGAAGATCGACCTGGACATCGAGGGCGCCGCGCTCCCCAACACCAAGGCGAACGAGATGCGGGCCCAGGCCATCGCCTCGCTCCAGAAGAGCCACGAGGGCCTGGACGTCTCGTACACCCTGCCGGTCATGCCCGAGGGCCTCACCCAGCCCGGCGTCGCCCTCCTGGAGAACGCCAAGAAGAACGGCGTCAACGTCTCGGCCGTCAACATCATGGCCATGGACTACGGCGCCTCCTACAACGGCGACATGGGCGAGTACGCCACCCAGGCCGCCACCGCCACCCACAAGCAGGTCCAGACCGCCCTCGGCCTCGACGAGGCCAAGGCGTGGAAGGCCCTGGCCATCACCCCGATGATCGGTGTCAACGACGTCGCGGTCGAGGTCTTCAAGCCGGACGACGCCAAGCAGGTCAAGGAGTTCGCCGACAAGAACGGCATGGGCTGGGTCTCCATGTGGTCCGGCACCCGCGACAAGGCGTGCCCCGGCGGCCCCAAGGACCAGGCCGACCCGACCTGTTCCAGCATCGAGCAGGGTGAGTTCGACTTCTCCAAGGCGTTCGTGGGCTGACCACGTTCGCCCCCGGCCGGATTCCTCCCTCCCCGTGCGGAATCCGGCCGGGCCGCCCGTCACAACTTCAGACATGACCTCCCCCAGTCCCTTCCCCAGGGACCTGACGGCCCGGCAGCAGCCACCGGTCCGTCCTCCCGGCCGGTGAGCACCCACCGGCCCGGCAGGCGGGGCGCGACGGACCTTCCACACCCCCCACACCCGTCGCGCCCCGCCTTCCCCGTCTCCCGGACCTGACCGTCTCCCGGACCTGACCGTTTCCCGGACCTGGCCGTCAGCCGTCAGCCCGCGTCCGGCAGCCTGCCGCCCGCCGCGACCCGCGCGTACCACAGCGCGCTCGCCTTGGGCGTACGGCGCTGGGTGGCGAAGTCCACGTGTACGGCTCCGAAGCGCCGGCTGTATCCGTACGCCCACTCGAAGTTGTCCAGCAGCGACCACAGAAAGTAGCCCCGCACATCGGCGCCCTGGGACATCGCCTTGTGCACGGCGGTGAAGTGCTGCCGCAGATAGGCGATCCGGCGCGGGTCGTGCACCAGACCGTCCGCACCGGGGACGTCCTCGTAGGCGGCGCCGTTCTCGGTGACGTACAGCGCCAGGTCCGGCGCCTCACGGTGGTGGCGCAGCAGCAGCTCCGTCAGGCCCTCCGGGTCGACGGTCCAGCCCATGGCCGTGCGCTCGCCCGCCGCCTGGTGGAAGGAGACGTGCTCGGAGCCGGGCCAGGGCGAGTGCTCGCTCGCACCGTGTCCGTCGTCCCGCACCGGCTGGGCCCCTTCGGCTTCCGGGTCGGGGCCGGAGACCAGCGCCGGGGTGTAGTAGTTGAGCCCGAGCGCGTCCAGGGGCTGGTGGATGGCGGCCAGATCGCCGTCGCGCACACAGCTCCAGTCGGTCAGGTGCGCGGTGTCGGCGAGCAGGTCCTCGTCGTAGACACCGTGCAGCATGGGCCCGCTGAAGACGCGGTTGGCCAGCGCGTCGATCCTGCGCGCCGCGTCCCGGTCGGCAGCCGAGTCCGAACGGGGCCGCACGGCCGCCGTGTTGAGGCTCACCATCAGCTGGGCCCCCGGCACCGCGGCGCGCACCGCCTGGGCCGCCAGACCGTGCCCGAGGTTGAGGTGGTGCGCCGCGTGCAGCGCTGCCACCGGATCCGTACGCCCCGGCGCGTGCACCCCCGAGCCGTAGCCGAGAAAGGCGCTGCACCACGGCTCGTTGAGGGTCGTCCACTGCTGCACACGGTCGCCCAGCGCCTCGGCCACCAGGTGCGCGTACTCCGCGAAGCGGTAGGCGGTCTCGCGCGCGGGCCAGCCGCCGCCCGGGCCCTGCTCCAGCGCTTGGGGCAGGTCCCAGTGGTAGAGGGTGAGGAACGGGGTGATGCCGTGCGAGAGCAGCTCGTCGGTCAGCGCGCGGTAGAAGTCCAGTCCGCGCTGGTCGGCCTTGCCGCGTCCGGAGGGCTGGACGCGCGGCCAGGAGACGGAGAAGCGGTAGGCGGTGAGGCCGAGCGCTCCCATGAGGGCCACGTCCTCGCGGAACCGGTGGTAGTGGTCGCACGCCAGGTCGCCGGTGTCGCCGCCGTGCACCTTGCCCGGTGTGTGGGCGAACGTGTCCCAGATCGAGGGCGTACGCCCGTCCTCGTCCGCGGCGCCCTCGACCTGGTACGCGGCGGTGGCCGTGCCCCACAGGAAGCCCCGCGGGAAGCGCACCTCGCCCGCTGGAGCCGTCACCCGGTCGGTGGCCCTGGCTTGGTCCTGAACTGTCATGGAACCGCTCCCAATTGTGTGCAGGAGGAAGGAAGGAGGAGAGGGGAGAAGGGAAGAGGGGAAAGCGGGGGCGGAAGGCAGGGGGCAGGAGGGAGAGGAGCGGTCAGCCCTTGACCGCTCCCTGCATGATGCCCCCCACGATCTGCCTGCCGAACACCGCGAAGGCGACCAGCAGCGGCAGCGTCCCCAGCAGCGCGCCGGCCATGATCACGGACTGGTCCGGCACCTGGCCCTGGCCGAGCCCGGTGAGCGCCACCTGGACGGTCGGGTTTTCCTGGGTGAGGGCGATGATCGGCCAGAAGAACTCGTTCCAGGCCATCACGAACGTCAGCATCCCCAGCACCGCCATCGCGGGCCGCGCCGCGGGGAAGACCACGTGCCACATCACGCGCAGGCTGTGGGCCCCGTCCACCCGTGCCGCCTCGATCAGCTCGGTCGGCAAGGCGCTGATCAGGTACTGCCGCATGAAGAACACCCCGAAGGCGCTCACCAGCATCGGGAGGATCACCGCCTGGAGCTGGTTGGCCCACTCCAGCTTCGCCATCGCCATGAACAGCGGGACGACGCTGAGCTGGGGCGGCACCATCATCGTGCCGATCACCACCACCAGCAGGAGGTTCCGCCCCCGGAAGCGCAGCTTGGCGAAGGCGAACCCGGCCAGCGTGGCGAACACCACCGTGCCGAGGGAGATGGTGCCCGCCACGAACACCGTGTTGAACAGCGCCTTCCCCACGTTCGCGTCGCGCCAGGCGACCTCCAGGTTGTGCCCCAGGTTGCCGCCGAACCAGAACGGCGGGGGAGTGCTGGCCAGCCGCGAGTTGTCCCGCGAGGCCGCGATCGCCGTCCACACCAGCGGGAGCAGCGAGCCGAGCGTGAACACGAGGAGCACGGCGTGGCTGAACCACCCGCCCCGTAAGTGCTTGCGCACCGTCGTCACCGTCCCCTCAGTGGCTCTTGTTCAGCCGTCGGGTGATCAGCCAGTAGACGAGGCCGACCACGATCAGAATCAGGAACATCGCCCAGGCCACCGCCGCCGCCCGGCCCAGATGGAAGGCGAACCAGCCCTGCTCGTACAGATAGAGCCCCAGGGTCTGGAACTGGTGCGAGCCGCCGCCGGTCTGCGAACCTCCGAACAGCAGTGGCTCCCCGAACAGTTGGGTGGCTCCGATGGTGGAGACCACGATCGTGAACAGGATCGTCGGCCGCAGCGAGGGCACGGTGACATGCAGGAACTGCTGCCACCGCGAGGCTCCGTCCAGCTCGGCCGACTCGTACAGGTCCTCGGGCACGGCCTGCATGGCGGCCAGGTAGATCAGCGTGTTGTAGCCGGTCCACCGCCAGATGACGATGCTGGAGACGGCGAACTGCGAACTCCACGTGCCGTTCTCCCAGTCCACCGGGTCCAGCCCCACGAGCTGGAGGGCCCAGTTGACCATTCCGTAGTCGCGCCCGTAGAGCATCGCGAAGATCAGCGTGGCCGCGGCGACGGAGGTGGCGTACGGCGTCAGGAGCGCCACCCGGAAGAAGGCGCTGCCGCGCAGCCGGTAGTGCAGCAGATGCGCCAGACCCAGCGCCATCAGCAGCTGCGGAACGGTGGAGATGACGCCGATGGTGAAGGTGTTGCGCAGCGCGTTCCAGAAGAACTCGTCCTCCAGCAGCCGCGTGTAGTTGTGCAGCCCGGCCCACTCCATCTCGGTCGGCCGGTGCAGCGAGACCTTGTGCAGCGAGGCCCAGCCCGTGTAGAGCAGCGGGAAGAGGCCGAAGGCGGTGAAGAAGACGAAGAACGGCGCGACGAAGGCGTAGGGGCTCCAGCGTGCGTCCCACCGGTGCAGCCGCCCCGCGCGCGCGGCGCCTCCTCCGCCGGGGCCCGCGCCCTTCCGCGAGCCCGGCCGGCGGCGCCAACCGCTCCGGGGGCTGCCCGCCCCGGAGCCGTCGGCCCGCTTCTCCTCAGTCCTCAGCAGCGTCATCGATCTTCTTCGTCGCCGCGCTCCAGCCCTCGTCGGGCGACTTGCCCTGCTGCTCGACCTGGAGGATGCCGATGTCGGAGATGTACTGCTTGATGATCTGGTCCTTGGGACCGAGCACCACGTTGGGGATGCCCCGTGCCGCCGCCGCGTAGATCTTCCCGATCGGCGCGTCGTCGAAGTAGGGATGCTTGGCGTCCTTGACGGCCGTCATGTCCATCGCCTTCGGCGAACTGGGGAAGCTGGCCTGCTTCTTGAAAAGCTTCGCCTGCTGCTCGGGCGCGGTCAGCCAGGCGGCCAGCTTGGTCGCCTCGTCCTTGTTCTTGGCGTTCTTGGGGACGGTCAGGAAGGAGCCGCCCCAGTTCGCCGGCTTGGGCGCGGGTGCCACGTCCCACT
Source organism: Streptomyces sp. NBC_01775 (assembly GCF_035917675.1). Taxonomy (NCBI): domain Bacteria; kingdom Bacillati; phylum Actinomycetota; class Actinomycetes; order Kitasatosporales; family Streptomycetaceae; genus Streptomyces; species Streptomyces sp. NBC_01775. The sequence goes on from NZ_CP109104.1 coordinate 5,969,266, forward strand.
TGTCGGCGCCCTTGTCGCCCGCTTTCTCCTTGATGTAGCCGAGCATCCAGGGCGGGCAGACGACGGTGGCGAACGCGCCGTTGGAGTACGCCTGGTCCCACTGGGTGTCGAACTGCTTGAGCTTGGCGGTCGTCTTGCCCTTGACCGCCCGCATCGCCAGGTCCCACGACTCGTTCACGGCGCGGCTCTTCTTGTAGTCGAGCTTTCCGCCGGCCGTGTAGTTCTTGTGGGCGTATCCGGAGACCGAGGCGTTGTAGAGCCCGGCGGCTCCGTCCATGAAGCTCACGCCCTTGGGCGCCTTCTTGGTGAAGCGCTCACCGGCCTTGACGTACTTCGACCAGTCGCCCTCCCACAGCTTGCCGACCTCCTCGCGGTCGGTGGGCAGACCGGCCTTCTTGAACAGGTCCTTGCGATAGCACACGCTCATCGGGCCGATGTCGGTGCCCAGTCCGATGACCTTGCCATCCTTGGTGCGCGCCTGGTTCCACTTCCAGTCCAGGAAGTCGCTCTTGCGCACACCGGGTATCTTGCCCAAATCGGTGAACTTGTCCGCCTGGATGGTCGTCAGCTCGTTGACGTTGTCGACCTCGGCCGCCTGGATGTCGGACAGGCCGCTGCCCGCCGAGAGGTGGTTGAGCAGCGCGGGGTAGTAGTCCTCGTTGCGCTCGGTGGCGTTCTCCTTGATGTGGATGCCGGGGTGGCTCTTCTCGTACTCCTCGTAGAGCCCCGCCTGCTTGTATCCGAAGACGCCGAAGACCCCGACGGTGATGGTCTTCTTTCCCTTGCCGTCGTCTCCTGTCGATGATCCGCTGCCGCTGTCCTCGGCGCAGGCCGCCAGGAGCGAGCCGGCGAGTACGGCCGAAACACCGGCTGCTGTCAGGCGCTTCATGGGGCGTAGGCGTAAGAATGATCGTCTGCTGTCGCGCATGTTCGCGTCCTCCCGAGCGTACGGGTTGTGTAGGCGAAGAGTGCGGGGGGATATCGTGGGAGCGCTCCCAAGGTGATGAGTTGAAGACTTGCGGAGCCCTGGGCGGGTGTCAAGACGCGCGGAGCCAACTCGCCTGGAATCGGTTGTAGTTGAATGACCCCGGTCACCCCCCGTCCCGGGTGCCGGGGGTTCGCAAGAGCGGGGAGGGCACGATGGCAGGAGTGCGCGACGGGCAGACCGGAGGCGGGCCGCCCACGCTGGGCGGCGGTGGCACCGGACGGCCCGGCAGGGCGACGCCCCAGCCCCGGCCCACCCTGGAGCAGGTCGCCCGCAGAGCAGGGGTCGGCCGAGGCACCGTCTCCCGCGTCATCAACGGCTCGCCCCGGGTCAGCGAGCGCACCCGCGCCGCCGTCGAGGCGGCCGTCGATGAGCTGGGCTACGTCCCCAACCGGGTGGCCCGCGCGCTGGCCGCCGGCAGCGCCGACGCGATAGCGCTGGTCATCCCCGAGCCGGAGACCCGCTTCTTCGCCGAGCCCTACTTCTCCGGCATCCTGCACGGCGTAAGCTCCGAACTCGCCCGCGCCGACATGCAGTTGCTGCTCACGCTGCTGCACACGCAAAAGGAACAGGACCGCTTCGCGCTGTACGCGGCGGCGCACCGCATCGACGGTGTGCTGCTGGTCTCCGTGCACGCCGACGACACGCTGCCCGACCTGCTGGCCGACTCCGGAATTCCCGCCGTGCTCAACGGCCGCCGCTCGGCCGCCGAACCGATTCCCTACGTCGACTGCGACAACATCGGCGGCGCCCGCGCCGCCGTCGCCCACCTGCTCGCCCGGGGCCGCGAGTCGGTCGCCACCATCACCGGGCCCCCCGACATGTACGCGGCACGCTGCCGGGCCGACGGCTACCGCGAGGCCATGCGCGACGCCGGCTACCCCGAGGGCGAACTGCTCCTGGCGAACGGCGACTTCACCGAGGAGAGCGGCCATCTCTCCATGCGCCGGCTGCTGGCCGACAGGCCCGGCATCGACGCGGTCTTCTGCGCCTCCGACGTGATGGCGGCCGGCGCCCGGATCGCCCTGCGCGAGGCGGGCAGAAGAGTGCCGGACGACGTGGCGCTCGTCGGCTTCGACGACTCGGCGGTCGCCCGGCACATGGACCCGCCGCTCACCACCGTCCGCCAGCCGATCGCCGAGATGGGGCGGGAGATGGCCCGGGTGCTGCTGGAGCTGCTGGGCAAATGGACACCGGGCGCCGCCTACCCGTCGGCACCCACCCAGGCGGCCCCCTCGCCCCGCCCCCCGGGCGCGGGCGACCGCACCCACCGGGTGCTGCCCACGGAGCTGATCCGCCGGGGCTCTTCGTAGGCTGCCGGTTCCGGTTCCGGTTCCGGTTCGGGTTCGGGTTCCGGTGCCGGCTGAATCGGGGCCGGGGCCGGGGTGCGGCAGGGGAGGGCCGGGCCCGGGTTCGCTGCGCCTGACGGGGTATGCCGTCACCCTTGCGGCCACGCTCCGGGTGCGGACCGGCGCCCGCTGCCCTTTGCTTCACTGGTATGGCCCGTACAGCGACGACAACCGCGACTGCGACAGCACGCACCAGGCCGAGGACGGGGGCGAGGCCGAACCGCCGGATGGTGGGCGGGGCCTTTGCCGTGGCCGTCCTCATAAGCGCGGTCTGCGGCCTCGCTGTCCCGGCCACGGCCACCGCTCCGACTCCACCCCCCGCCCCGACACCGACTGCGCCATCGGCACGGGAGTCGGGTCGGGAGCCGGCACAGGAGCCGGCACAGGAGTCGGCACGGGAACCGGCACCGGCGTCGACGCCCGCAGGAGGCTCGGGCGACGAGGTGGTCGGGGACCCCGGCGCTGCCACGGACCCCGACGCGCTCGGGGACCCCGGAGCGGCCCGTGTCCAGGGCGGGGGGCGCTGGACCCGCCCGCTGACGATGCGGAAAGTCCGCGTCTCCCAGCGGTACGGCATCAGGGGCAACTGGGCGGCCGGCCACCACACCGGCATCGACCTCGCCGTCCCCACCGGAACCCCGGTCCGCTCGGTCGGCGCCGGAACCGTCATCTTCGCCGGGTGGGCGGGCGCCTACGGCAAGGCGGTCACCATCCGGATGCGCGACGGGAAGTACACGCTGTTCGCCCACATGTCGCAGATCTCCGTCAATGCGGGCAAGCGGGTGCACGCCGGCACCTGGCTCGGCCGCTCCGGCAACACCGGCCGCTCCACGGGCCCGCACCTCCACTTCGAGGTACGGACCAAGCGCGGCTACGGCTCCGACATCGACCCCGTCCGCTACCTGGCCCGCCACGGCGTCCGCCTGCTGTGAGCCGCACCCACCGCCGCCGGACGAGCTGGATGAGCTGGACCAGCCGGACGAGCCGGAGGAACCGGACCGGAGTCGCGCACTGTCGCCCAGGAGCCTGGTCGCGCCCGGCGGCCGTCGGCGCCCTCCTGCTGGTCGCGGGTCTCTTGGCCGCGGCGGGCCTGCTGGCGGTCGTGGGCGTCCCCTCGGCCGCGGGCCCGTCGGCGGCGGGACCCCCGGGGGCACAGGCGCCGCCTGACCCGCCGTCAGCCCCCTCGTCCCGGCCCGGCTCCCCGTCCCGGCCCGGCTCTCTGGCCGAGCCCGCCCCCTCGGCCCCGTCGGTTACGGCGCCCCAGGTTCTGCCCACGCGGTCGCCCCTTGGGCAAGGCGTCACCGCCACGCCCAAGGGGCGGTTCCGCATCACGCTGCACGAGGGGCACCACACGTCGGGCCGCGTTCTGGAGGAGGCCGTTCTCAACTGTTTCCCCTCCACGGGCAGCACTCATCCGCGACCCGAGGAAGCCTGCGCCGTCCTGTCCAGGGTGTCGGGCGACTTCGCGCAGTTGCCCGTCCATAACCGTCCCTGCCCCGAGCTTGACCGTCCGGTCACGGTGGTGGCCGAAGGGACGTGGCGCACCCGGCCCCGCGGCTTCGCGCACACCTACGCCAACCGGTGCGCGGCGGGAACCGAAAGCGCCCGGGTGTTCGACCTGAGCCCCGGCTGACCCACTGCCCGAGCCCTCTCCCGAGCCCCCGCCCGGCCCCCGTCCGGAATCACTGGACAGGGCGCGAGGGCTACGGGTGCGGCGGCGGGCTCCCCAGCGCGCGGTCCGGCCTGCACACGTCGCAGACGCGGCCCTCGGGTCCGGCCAGCAGCGCGAGGGCCTCGCGCGCGGTGATCCGCCGGACCTGCCAGCCGTCCTGCGCCTGCCAGCAGTCCCGGCGGTGCACGCTCGTCCAGGGCCCCTCGTCCCGTACGCCGCGCATCCGCACCGCCAGCCACTGCCGCCCCGCCACCGCGCCCTCGGTCGGCAGCGCGTCGTAGTTCTCGCCGGGGAGGGGGGTGATGGCGTCGGCCGAAACGGTGATCCGTGTGGGCGCCGCCTTCGCCTCGCTGCGCCCGCCGTGCTCGTAGCGGGTGGGCAGGACGGCCTCGCACTCGTACCACCACTGCCCGTCGTGGGAGCGTAGCCGGGAGACGACGATCACGTCGAGCTCCTGGTCATCGGGCATACGGGCCCGCGCCCACGGCCCTGCCCGATCGCACCACTCACTCACATTCCCGAATACTAGTTCGAATGAAAAGGGCCGCAGACCCGCCCTCTCCGCGCCGCGCCCGTCCTGCCGGCTGCCGCCTGCCGCCTGCCGGGCCGCCGGGCGCCCGGCCCGTCGTCGTCCGGGCCCGATCGCCATCGCGCTCGGGGGGCTTCATCGCGATGGACACCACGAGCGTCAACGGGTGGACACCACGAGCGTCAACGTGATCGCCGCGTCGGCCTCGTGGACCACGCGGCGGAGAAAGCGACATCACCGGCGAAGTGCTCCTCCCCGCCGGGGCATTCGACGTGTGGGGGTCAGCTCCCGGTCGGAGAACGAGAAAGCCCCCGAGCCCGGTTTCCCGGGTCGGGGGACTTCTTGTGAAGGGTGATCGACGGGACTTGAACCCGCGACTTCCTGGACCACAACCAGGTGCTCTACCAACTGAGCTACGACCACCATGTCCGGCGCTGACGAGGTGTTCTCCTCGCGCCGACCGATACGAGTGTACAGGGTTGGCGAGGGTGCTCGCGCACACGTTTACGGGTCAGGGCTGACGCGGGACCACGTGCTTGGCGGCGATCTTCTTGGCGGTGTCCGAGTCCGGGCCCGGGTGGGGCACGAAGACGGCCTCGCGGTAGTAGCGCAGCTCCGCGATGGACTCGCGGATGTCGGCCAGTGCGCGGTGGTTGCCGTTCTTCTCGGGGCTGTTGTAGTAGGCGCGGGGATACCAGCGCCGGGCCAGCTCCTTGACCGAGGAGACGTCCACGATGCGGTAGTGCAGGTGGCTCTCCAGTGCGGGCATGTCCCGGGCGAGGAATCCCCGGTCGGTGCCCACCGAGTTGCCGCACAGCGGTGCCTTGCCGGGGTCGGGGGCGTGCGCGCGGACGTATTCGAGGACGCGGGCCTCGGCGTCGGCCAGCGTCGTACCCCCGTCCAACTCCTCCAGCAGGCCGGAGGCGGTGTGCATCTCGCGCACCACCTCCGGCATCGTCGCCAGCGCGGGAGCGGGCGGGCGGATCACGATGTCCACGCCGTCCCCGAGCACGTTCAGCTCCGAGTCGGTCACCAGCGCGGCCACCTCGATGAGCGCGTCACCGGACAGCGAGAGGCCGGTCATCTCGCAGTCGATCCACACCATGCGATCGTTCATGCGCTTCACACTACGTGACCCACAGCGCTCAGCCTGCCCCGCGCCCGCGCTGGCCGGGAAGACGGGGCGCGTACACATCCGAATCCGGTTTGCCCGGTTCTATGCTGTTGTCCCGATTTTCCCGAGCCTCCCGGGCTTCCCGACGCTGGCCGTGCTCACCCGCCTCGGCCCGCTCGCCGTGCTGCCCGTGCGAGCCGTGCTGCCCACGTGAGCCGTGCGGGCCGGGCTGGCCGTGCTCCGCGGCCTCGTTGCGGGCGCCCCGCTCCCTGCGCATCCGCAGTTCGCGCTGCTCCCTGAGATCGCGCGGATCCCGGTGTTCCCGGGGGTCCCGCTGCTCGGACGGCGGGCGCTGCTCCGGCGGCACGCGTCCGGGCTCAGGTCTGGAGCCGCCGGCGGAGCCTGGTCCGCCGCCGGATCCCGTCCCCGGCTCGGCGCCGCCGGGCCCCATGGCTCCGGACGCCGGCTGTCCCGTGTGCGCCTGGGACAGCCGCAGCGGGCTCTCCGTGCCCTCCTCACCCTCCGGCCGCCGCGCCCGGTACGCCGCGCGGTACGCGGCGGGCGAGGCGCCGAGCTGGCGGCGGAAGTGCCCGCGCAGCGCGACGGGGGAGCGGAAGCCGCAGCGGCCCGCCACCTCGTCCACGGAGTAGTCCGACGTCTCCAGCAGACGCTGTGCCTGAAGCACGCGCTGCGTGATCAGCCACTGAAGTGGAGCGCTCCCAGTAAGAGACCGGAAGCGCCGGTCGAAGGTGCGGCGGCTCATGTACGCGCGCGCGGCGAGCGTCTCCACGTCGAACTGCTCGTGGAGATGTTCCAGCGCCCAGGCGACGACCTCGGCGAGCGGGTCGGCACCGATCTCCTCCGGTAAGGACCGGTCCAGGTGGCGGGGGTGGCCGCCGGTCTCCTGGCCGTTGCCCCGGCGAGGAGGTACGACAAGGCGCCGGGCGAGGGCTCCCGCCGCCTCGGCGCCGTGGTCCGTACGGACGACATGCAGGCACAGGTCTATGCCCGCCGCCGTCCCGGCGGAGGTGAGGATGTCGCCGTCGTCCACGAACAGTTCGCGTGGGTCGACGTGCACGGCGGGGTAGCGCTTGGCCAGCGTCGGCGCGTACATCCAGTGCGTGGTCGCCGGGCGGCCGTCGAGGAGCCCTGCCGCCGCGAGGACGAAGGCGCCGGTGCACAACCCGATGACCCGGGCCCCCTCCTCGTGCGCGCGGCGCAGTGCGTCCAGTGCGGCGGTGGGCGGTGGCTGGGTGATGGAGCGCCAGGCGGGGACCACGACGGTGCCGGCGCGCGAAATCGCCTCCAGTCCGAACGGCGCGCTCAGCTGGAGCCCGCCGGTGGTGCGCAGTGGCCCGTCCTCGCCGGCGCAGACCAGCAGGCGGTAGCGCGGAACTCCCGCGTCCTGGCGGTCGATTCCGAAGACGGAGAGCGGGATGGAACTCTCGAAGATGGGACCACCGCTGAAGAGCAACACCGCCACGATCTCGCGCCGGCGGCGCGCGGCCAGCTTACGCGTCTCAACTGGGCCGTTCGTGGAGTCCTGGCTCATTGGAACTAAGCCCCCCTCAATCGTTGTGTTCCTCTCGGTCCATGCACATCCCCCGCTTTCCCCCGCAGTGAAAGCCAAGATCGAATCTACTGTGTCGGGTGAGGTGGGCGGTGCAAGTTCGGCACCCGACGTTATGTCGACAAGGCAACTTGGCGTGAAGCATTCGATCACGAAGCGTTTCACTCAACGCCTCTGCTGGGAAGTGCGCATGCCCTCTCTGCCCCGTCACCGTAGGGTGCACACCCGCGCGGCGCTCCTTTCGTCCCTGGTGGCAGGGGGGTTGGGAGAGGGCCGCGACAAGGGCTGGGACTCGGCCTCAAGTTGGCCGAAAAACGGCGGGGATCAGATGTGCGATCCGGTCACTGATGGAGCGCGCGCCGGTGACGCGGGGAGGCGTACGGGGCTCGTGCTGTGCCTGGTCAGCCCAGGGTGCGGGGCGTAAGGGACGGCGCGTGGCTCTGTGCGACCGTCCGTGCGCCGTTGTGCGCTGCGACGGACTGCGTGGCGCCACCCCTACATCTGACTCGGACGGCGTCCCCCTCTGTGCGCACCGGAACCCGTACGTCCGTGCCGCCCCCGGTGCGGGAGCGCCTGCTCGGTCGCCAGCCGTACCTCTCTGCGCGCGGACTGGCGCAGCAGCGCGTGACAGGCCGTGGTGACCGCGGCGAGCCCCGCCGCGGTCGCGAGGGCACCGGCCGGGGAGGAGCCGCACACCAGCAGCACCACTGGTACGAGGGCGCTGCTGAACGCCGCCCAGCGCACCACGTCGCTCACCGGGTCGGCCACGGCGCCCAGGGCCGCGGGGGCGCGTGTGGCGGGCGGGGCGGTACGCGGTGTGACGGTAGTGGCACAAGGGGTGTGCGAGGTCGCGGGCACGGTGTGTTCAACGCGGCCCGGCAGTCCCGGTCACTGGCTGCCCGGGAGGTGTCCGCGTCAAGGACGCGCGTAAGGGGCGTAACGCGGCATTGCGCTGGGGCCTTCGCTCAGGCATGCTCCGGGGTCAACGCGCCACCGGTGACCGCTACTCCTGCCTGGGCAAGGGGGGAGTGCAGCCGTACCCTTTGGGTATGGGACTTGGGAAGACGATTCCCAGTCGTCATTCGTGCAGGCACCAGCTGAATCCGAGAGAGCCGCAAGCCGTCCGTCGTCCCTCTGCACAGAGGACTCACTTCGCCGAGACACTCATGGCAGGACACGAGATCCCTGACCCAGCAGACCGCAGGCAGATCGCCGATTCCACGGCGGTGCCCGAAGCGGCGGACGACGCACGCCACTCCTGCGATCCGGCTTTCCAGCACGGCGTCGTGGTGGGCTTCGACGGCTCGATGTCGAGCGAGCGCGCGCTCGCCTACGCCATCGGCATGGCCTACCGCTCCGGCTCCGGTCTGATCATCGTCCATGTGGCGAACCGGCTGCCGACCACCGTGTGGGCGGGCTGTGAGCCGCCCGTCTTCGTCGACGTCCCCGACCACCGCACCGAGGTCCTCGGGCTCGAACTCGCCTGTGCCGAGCATCTGTCGGAGGTCCCCTGGATCCTCGTCGAGCGCGGTGGCGACATCTGCCACGAGCTGGAGGAGGTCGGCAGGGAGTACGCCGCCGACGCCATCGTGGTGGGCTCGACGCACGGTCTGGTCGGCCGCATCTTCGGCTCGGTGGCCGGGCGGCTGGCGCGCCGCGCCCAGCGCCCCGTCGTCGTGGTGCCCTGAGCCGTTCGTGGGGTCCTGAGTCGCTGACGTCCTGGCCCGCGGGTGAGCGGCGCGTGCCGTCTCGTGCCGTGGTGGAGCCCCGCTCGATTCGTGGTGGACCCCCGCACGGGCGGGGGAAGAGGCACACTCGCGGGGCGGGCGCGACAGGGGTTATCGGGCCCAACCAGACGGTGTGTACGGGGAGTTCGGGATAAGAACGGCGATAAATCTACCCAGCCGTAGGGGTGGATTGTGAGCTTGTGAGGGGCATACAGAGGACACACGGGTGACCGTGAGCCCTAGGCGCGCTGCCGGGCGGGAGGTGACGGTCCCGTACGGCGGCCCACCCGCCGGCGTAATGGGCGACGCCGGCACAGGGGAGGCGGGATCCCGCGCGGTTGGTGGCCCGCGCGGGATTCCGCCCATTCTTTTGCCCCCGCCTCACACCGCTCTTCGCGTCCGGCTCACTCTTCGCATCCGGCTCACTCCACGGTGACGGCTCACTCCACGGTGACGGACTTGGCGAGGTTGCGGGGCTTGTCGATGTCCCGGCCCAGCGTCAGCGCCGTGTGGTAGGCGAGCAGCTGGAGGGGGATGCCCATCAGGATCGGGTCCAGCTCGTCCTCGTTCTTGGGGACGAGGATCGTGTGATCGGCCTTCTCCTGCTCCTGGTGCGCCACGGCCAGGATCCGGCCGCTGCGGGCCTTGATCTCCTCCAGCGCGGCCCGGTTCTTCTCCAGCAGGTCGTCGTCGGGCACGATCGCGACCGTCGGCATCGCCGGCTCGATCAGCGCGAGCGGGCCGTGCTTCAACTCGGAGGCGGGGTACGCCTCGGCGTGGATGTAGGAGACCTCCTTGAGCTTGAGGGACGCCTCCAGCGCGACCGGGAAGCCGCGCACCCTGCCGATGAAGAGCATCGAGTGCGCCTCGGCGTACTCCTGGGCGAGCTTCGCGATCTCCTCCTCCTGCGCCAGGATCTCGGCGATCTGGCCGGGAAGCCTGCGCAGGCCCTCGATGATGCGCTTGCCGTCCTTGACCGACAGGTCGCGGGTGCGGCCCAGGTGCAGCGCGAGCAGGCCGAAGGAGACGACGGTGTTGGTGAAGCACTTGGTGGAGACGACGCAGATCTCGGGCCCGGCGTGGACGTACACCCCGCCGTCCGCCTCGCGGGCGATCGCCGAGCCGACGACGTTGATGACGCCGAGGACGCGGGCGCCCTTGCGCTTCAGCTCCTGGACGGCGGCCAGCGCGTCGTAGGTCTCGCCCGACTGGGAGACGGCGATGTAGAGCGTGTCGGGGTCGACGACCGGGTTGCGGTAGCGGAACTCGCTGGCGGGCTCGGCGTCGGCGGGGATCCGGGCCAGCTCCTCGATCATCTGGGCGCCGATCATGCCCGCGTGGTACGAGGTGCCGCAGCCGAGGATCTTCACCCGGCGCACGGCGCGGGCATCGCGCGGGTCGAGGTTGAGGCCGCCCAGGTGCACCGTCGCGAAGCGGTCGTCGATCCTGCCGCGCAGCACGCGGTCCACCGCGTCGGCCTGCTCGGCGATCTCCTTGTGCATGTAGGTGTCGTGGCCGCCCATGTCGTACGACTCGGCGGCGTACTCCACCGTCTCGGGCGAGGAGGAGGTGCGCGAGCCCTCGGTGGTGTACGTGCGGTAGTCGCCGGCCTTGATGGTGGCCATCTCGCCGTCGTCCAGGGTGACGACCTGACGGGTGTGCGAGACGAGGGCCGCGACGTCGGAGGCCACGAACATCTCGTTCTCGCCGATGCCCAGGACGACGGGGGAGCCGTTGCGGGCCACCACGATGCGCTCGGGGAAGTCGGCGTGCAGCACGGCGATGCCGTAGGTGCCCTCGATGTGGCGCAGCGCTTCCTGGACGCGGGCCTCCAGGCGCTCGCCCTGGGCGCGGGCGATCAGATGGGCCAGGACCTCGGTGTCGGTGTCGGAGACGAAGGTGACACCGTCAGCGGTGAGCTTGGCGCGCAGCTCGGCGGCGTTGTCGATGATGCCGTTGTGGACGACGGCGACCTTCTCCTCCGGGTCGAGGTGCGGGTGCGCGTTGACGTCGTTGGGGGCGCCGTGGGTGGCCCATCGGGTGTGGGCGATGCCCGAGGTGCCGGCGAAGCGCTTGGGTACGCGCTCTTCCAGGTCGCGCACCCGGCCCTTGGCCTTCGCCGTCTTGAGGCCGGCCGGCTTGCCGCCGCTGGTGACCTGGATGGCGATCCCGGCCGAGTCGTAGCCGCGGTACTCCAGCCGCTGGAGGCCCTCCAGCAGGAGCGGGGCGGTATCACGCTTGCCGATATATCCCACGATTCCGCACATGCTGCTGATGCCTGCCTCTCGTCGTGCTGTGGTGCTGTCGCTCTTCTGGGTGTGCTTCGTGCTCTTGGGTGGTGCTTCGCGTCTCTGGGTGTGCTCCGCGCCGGGTGGTTCAGCCGTGTCAGCCGTGTCAGCCGTAGACGATGCGGCGCAGCTGTCTGAGGGACAGCGGGAGCGGCGCGACGGCGCGGTGGGGCAGCTCGGTCTCGATACGGGTGAAGATCTCCGGGTTCGCCAGCCCCTTGGCCTGGAGCTCGCGGTGGCGGCGCCGGACGAACTCAGGTGTCGTCTCGTCGAAATACGCCAGGACGTCCAAAATCACCCGGACCGCCTCGCCGCGCTGGAGCGACGTGGTGCGGACCAGGTGATCGACGAGGTCGTCATGAACGGGCGTCCGGGCTTCGAGCACCCGACGATACTGCTGGCTCGACGGCCCGATAGCAAGAAATCTGCCCGATTCCGGGCACGGCGTGGCGTCGTCCCGGGGCGAGCGTGCCGTGTTCCGGGGCGAGCGTGCCGTGCCCGGCGCCGTCAGGGGCGGTTACGCGGGCTTCTTCTCCGAGGCGGCGGGGTGGTCGGCGGTGGGGTAGTCGGCGCTGAGGGTGAGGTCGCGCCAGGTGTCGAAGGTGGTCTTGAGCGTGCCGAGCCGGGCCGAGGCGATGTCGTACGCGGCCTTGCCGAGCAGCAGCCGCAGCGGCGGGTCCTCCGCCTCCACCGCGGTGATGACCGCGTCGGCGGCGCGTGCGGGGTCACCGGGCTGGTGGCCGTAGGTGGCGAGGGTTGCCGCACGGCGTGCGCCCGCGGTCTCGGCGTAGTCGTCGATGCGGACCCGCGACTGGCGCATGGAGGGGCCGGACCAGTTCGTACGGAACGCGGCAGGCTCCACGATCGTCACCTTGATACCCAGCGGACCGACCTCGGCTGCCAGCGACTCCGACAGGCCCTCCACGGCGAACTTGGTCGCGTGGTAGTAGCCCGTGGCCCCGAAAGCGGCGAGGCCCCCGAGCGAGGAGACGTTGACGATGTGGCCCGCGCGGCGGGCGCGCATGCCCGGCAGGACCGCCCTGGTGACGTCGGCCAGGCCGAGGACGTTGGTGTCGAACAGCGCGCGGACCTCCTCGTCCTCGCCCTCCTCGACGGCGGCCAGATAGCCGTAGCCGGCGTTGTTGACCAGGACGTCGATGGAGCCGAAGGCGGCTTCCGCCTGTTCGACCGCCTGCTCGACCTGGTCCTTTGCTGTGACATCGAGCGGCAGGGGCAGGGCGCGTCCGGGGTGGGCGGCGGCCAGGTCGGCCACCTGTGCGAGGTCGCGGGCGGTGACGACGGCCCGATGGCCGCGCCCCAGGACGGCGGTGGCCAGCGCCCGGCCCAGGCCCGTCGAGCAGCCGGTGATGAACCAGACGGGGGTGGTGGCGCTGTTGGGGGTGGTGGGGGTGTCGCTGGCGGGCATCGGGTGGTGTCCTTCCGGGGGAGGGGAGGGGAGGGGAGGGGAGGGGAGGGGAGGGGAGGGGGTTCGGGGGACTGAGGGGCTGAGGGGATTGAGGGGTCAGGACTGGCCTGGGCGGGGTGGGGGCTGGTGCTGTGCCGGCTCTCGCCGGGTGGCGTTGGCGGGGGCGTCGGCGGTGAGGCTGCCCAGCAGGGACAGCGCCTCTTCCGACGGGCTGTCCGGGGCGGCCTGGTAGACGATGAGCTGCTGGCCGGGAGCGCCGTTCACCGTCAACGACTCGTAGTCCAGCGTCAGCTCGCCGACCAGCGGGTGGCGGAAGCGCTTGGTCTCGTGGGTCTTCTGGCGGATGTCGTGGCGGGCCCACAGCCGGCGGAAGGTCTCGCTCTTGATCGACAGTTCCCCGACGACCTCGATGAGCCGGGGGTCGTCGTAGTCGGTGCCGACCGCCGCGCGGAGTCCGCCGACGGTGTTGAGCGCCACGCGGTCCCAGTCCGGGTAGAAGTCACGCGCGTCCGGGTCGAGGAACACCAGCCGGACCAGGTCACCGCTGTAGGTGTGGCCGTCGAACAGGGCCTCGCCCAGGGCGTTGGAGGCCAGTACGGTCAAGCAGCCGTCCAGGACCACGGCCGGGGTGTGCGACCACGCCGCCATCATGCGCAGGAGGCTGGGGCTTACCCGCTCCTGCCGCACGGGCGTGCGCCGTCCGCGGGGGGCCGGGCGGGCGAGCCGGTGCAGGTGCGCGACCGCCTCCTCCTCCAGCTCCAGCGCCTGGGCCAGCGCGTCGACCACCTGCGCCGACGGGGTGCGCTCGCGGCCCTGCTCCAGCCGTACGTAGTAGTCGGCGCTCACGCCGGCGAGCTGCGCGATCTCCTCCCGGCGCAGCCCCGCCACACGGCGCCGGGGCCCGGCCGGCATGCCGAGGTCCTCGGGCCTGAGCAGCTCGCGCCGGGCCCGCAGGAACTGCCCGAGCAGGTTTTCCCTGTCGATGTCCATGCTGCCGAGGCTAGGCCCGGAGTTGGGCCCTGCACGAGTGCGGAGGGGGGCCGCGAAACTCCTACCCTCGGTTCGCCGGGGCGGGGCGCCGCCTCTGGGGCATCTGGGGTATCCGGGGCGTCTGGGGCCTCTGAGCGAGGCGGCCTCCGGGCAGGGGGAACAGCTCAAGATCTCCGATGCCGCAAGCCCTGTGCCCCCTTCCGGCTCCGGTCTCTCGAAGGCACGATGCGCAGTGTCAGGACTGGTGGGTAAGGCCAGTTGTCAGGAATCGGTGTCAGGGACATGGCTTTCGTTGAGTGGGCGCCACCGTAAGGGAACGGCTCTTCGAAGGGACCGCTGATGGGACGACGATTCAGACCGCTCCTGATGGTCTGTGCCGCACTCCTCGCCGCTACCGCCCTGCCTGCCGCGCAGGCCGGGGCCGACGCCGGGACGAGCACGGACAGGAGCACCGGCACGGGTACCGGAACGGGTAAGGACATGGGCACGGACAGCGCGCACAGCCCCAGACCGCTCGATCAGGTGGTGCCCGCGCCTGCCTCCGTACGGCCGAAGGGCAAGCCGTACACGATCACGCCGAGGACCATGATCCGGGTGACCGGCGGCTCGGGACACGAGCAGGGGCAGAGCCGGGGACAAGGACAGAGGCAAGGGCAAGGGCATGGCGGTGGTGGGCCGGGGGCGTCGAAGGAGGCGCTCAGGACCGCCGAGCAGCTCGCGGAGCTGCTGCGGCCCTCGACCGGATACCGGCTGCCCGTCACCACCCGTCCCGGCCGGGACGGCATCCAGCTGAGGCTGGTCGGCGACCGCGAGCTCGGCTCCGAGGGGTACCGCCTGGCGGTCGACGAGCGCGCGGCCGTCATCAGCGCCGAGGAGAGCGCCGGGCTCTTCCACGGGGTGCAGACACTGCGGCAGTTGCTGCCGGCCACCGTCGAGGCGCGCGACGAGCAGCCGGGCCCCTGGCGCATCGCGGGCGGCACCATCGCGGACAAGCCGCGCTACGCCTACCGGGGCGCGATGCTCGATGTCTCACGGCACTTCTTCACCGTCGACAAGGTCAAGCGCTACATCGACCAGCTCGCCCTCTACAAGATCAACAAGCTGCATCTGCACCTGTCCGATGACCAGGGCTGGCGCATCGCCATCGACTCCTGGCCCCGTCTCGCCCAGTACGGCGGCAGCACCCAGGTCGGCGGCGGCCCCGGCGGCCACTACACCAAGGCCGACTACCGCGAGATCATCCGCTACGCCTCCGCGCGGCAGCTGACCGTGGTGCCCGAGATCGACATGCCGGGTCACACCAACGCGGCGCTGGCCTCCTACGCCGAGCTGAACTGCGACGGCAAAGCACCTCCCCTCTACACCGGTACCGAGGTCGGCTTCAGCTCGCTGTGCGTCCCGCTGGAGCGCACGTACGACTTCGTGGACGACGTGATCAGGGAGCTGGCTGCCATGACGCCCGGCCCCTACCTGCACATCGGCGGGGACGAGGCGCACTCCACCAGCCATGAGGACTACGTGGCCTTCATGGACCGCGTCCAGCCCGTCGTCGCCAAGTACGGCAAGAAGGCGATCGGCTGGCACCAGATCACCGGCGCCACCCCGGCCAAGGGCACTGTCGCGCAGTACTGGGGCTACGACCGGACCAGCGCGGCGGAGCGCGCGCAGGTGGCGGAGGCCGCGAAGAAGGGCACCCAGCTGGTGCTCTCGCCCGCCGACCGCTCGTACCTCGACATGAAGTACGACAAGGACACGCCGCTGGGCCTGTCCTGGGCGGGCTTCGTGGAGGTCCAGCGCTCCTACGACTGGAACCCCGGGGCCTATCTGGAAGGAGCGCCCGCCGACTCGGTGCTCGGCGTCGAGGCGCCGCTGTGGTCGGAGACCCTGTCGACCAGCAAGCAGGTCGAGTACATGGCCTTCCCGCGCCTGCCGGGTGTGGCCGAGCTGGGCTGGTCGCCGGCCTCGACCCACGACTGGGACCGCTACAAGCACCGCCTCGCACAACAGGCGCCCCGCTGGGATCAGTTGGGCATGGACTACTACCGCTCGCCGCAGGTGCCGTGGCCCGGACGGTGAGCTCCTCGTAGGTGCCTCGGCCGGGGTGGTGAGCCGGTGAGTTCCTCACAAGCGGTCGTCCGGGACGGTCTTAGAAGCGGTCCAGGATGGCCTTCTTGGCCATGCGGAACTCGTCGTCGGTGAGCACCCCGGCCGTGTGCAGCTCACCCAGCTCGCGCAACCGCCGCAGCAGGCCGTCGTGATCGGCCTCGTCAGCGGGTGAAGCGCCCTTGGTGAGGGCGGGCGGCACGGCGTCCTGCGGCGGGCCGGGCAGTCCGGCGCCGGAGGCGGCGCCCTGGTCCTGGGACAAGGGGTGCGGCAGGCGCGCGACGATCGCGGCGGCGAGCAGCACCGAGCCGCCCGTCTCGCGGGTCTGCCGCACTCCCCACAGCATCAGGCAGTTGGGGTCGTGCTGCGGCTTGAGCGTGGGGTGGGTGCCCTTCGGGTGGAAGCGCAGGCTGCCGCTCTCCCAGCCGAGGGCCGGGGTCCAGTCCACCCCGTCCAGCTCGCGGAGCGCGAGGCGGCGCGGGCCTCCGGAGGTTTTGCTCTGCTCCGCCATCCAGTTCCACTCGATCTGGATGCGCTCACCGTCGAAGGACGCCGTACCGTCCGTGCCCGATGCGGTCAGCGGGACCGGCGGGCCGGGCAGCAGATAGTGGTCGCACGGGGTGTCGGGCACCTCTTCCAGCAGCAGCGCGTTGCGCACCTCCTCGACGAAGTACTGGGCCACGCCCGTACGGTCCTTCTCCACCGCCAGCTGGTACGGATCCGAGGCGTCCGGCAGCCGTCCGCTGGTCACCTGGGAGAGAGGGTCCGCGCCGTCCCGCAGCCGTAGGCGAAGCCTGCCGCCCCTGCGTCCGCCGGGCTCGTACGCGATACCGGCCACGGCGCGCAGCGGCACGGCGACCTCTCCCAGGGTCTTGCGCAGTTGGTGCACCTGCCGGTCGGTGCCGGGCACGATCCTGACGGTCTCCCCGTCGAAGGTCCAGGTCCCGGCACGTTGGAGGATTTCCGCCATAGGCTGATTATTTCGGCTGCGGAGGCGAGGGTCATCCCCCCGAGGGACTCGGAGGCCGGGAGGGCTACGGAGGAGCGGAGGGACGGGGAACTGCGGAGGCGGAGGGGCATGGAGGGACGGGGAGCTGCGGAGGCGGAGGCCACGGGGGGCCGGGGGGCTGCGGAGGCGGGGGTCACACTCCGACTCCCAGCTCGCGGGCGATGAGCATGCGCTGGACCTCGCTGGTGCCCTCGCCGATCTCCAGGATCTTCGCGTCCCGCCACATACGGGCGACCGGATACTCGTTCATGAAGCCGTAGCCGCCGTGGATCTGGGTGGCCTCGCGGGCGTTGGTGACGGCGATCTCGGAGGAGTAGAGCTTGGCCAGCGCCGCCTCCTTCTTGAACGGCTCGCCCGCCAGCAGCCGTGAGGCCGCGTCCCGCCAGGAGATGCGGGAGGTGTGGGCGCGCATCTCCATGTCGGCGAGCTTGAACTGGATGGCCTGGTTGGCGCCGATCGTCTTCCCGAAGGCGGTACGGGTGTTGGCGTAGCGCACCGACTCGTCGACGCAGCCTTGTGCGAGGCCTGTGGCGAGTGCGGAGATCGCGATTCTGCCCTCGTCCAGGATGCGCAGGAACTGGGCGTAGCCACGGCCCTCTTCGCCGAGCAGATTGGCCTCGGGAACGCGGACGTCGGAGAAGGACAGCTCGTGGGTGTCCGAAGCGTTCCAGCCGACCTTGGAGTATGCGGGCGCGACCGTGAAGCCCGGGGTGCCGGACGGCACGATGATCGTGGAGATGCGTGGTGAGCCGTCCTCCTTGCGGGCGGTGACGGCCGTGACCGTGACCAGGCCCGTCATGTCCGTACCCGAGTTGGTGATGAACGACTTGGTGCCGTTGATCACCCACTCGCCCGTGGACGTGTCCCGTACGGCTGTGGTGCGGGTGCCGCCCGCGTCCGAGCCGCACTCGGGCTCCGTCAGCCCGAAAGCGCCCAGCATCTCCCCCGCGCACAGCCGGGGCAGCCACTCGCGCTTCTGCTCTTCCGTGCCGAACAGATACAGCGGCATGGCCCCCAGCGAGACGCCGGCCTCCAGCGTGATGGCGACAGAGGAGTCAACCCTGGCCAGCTCCTCCAGGGCGAGGCAGAGCGCGAGGTAGTCACCGCCCATGCCGCCGTACTCCTCGGGGAACGGCAGCCCGAACAGGCCCATCGTGCCCATCTGGCGGACGATTTCGTACGGGAAGGCGTGCCGCTCGTAGAACTCGCCGATCGCGGGGGCCACGACGTCGTGGGCGAACTCCTCGACGGTCTTGCGCAGTTCCTCGTGCTCGGGCGAGAGGCGGTGGTCGAGAGCCATGCTCACTTCTCCTTCGGGGAGGCCGTGCCGCTGAGGGCGCGGACCGTGCGGGAGGGGCTGGGGCGGCCGAGGCGCTCCGCCATCCAGAGGCTGGTGCTGCTGAGAAGGTCCAGGTCGACGCCTGTTTCGATGCCCAGACCGCGCAGCATCCAGACGAGGTCTTCGGTGGCGAGATTGCCGGTGGCGCTCCTGGCGTAGGGGCAGCCGCCCAGGCCCCCGGCCGAGGCGTCCACCGTCGTGACGCCGTGCTGGAGCGCCGCGAGGGTGTTGGAGAGGGCTTGGCCGTAGGTGTCGTGGAAGTGCACGGCGAGACGGGGGGTGCCCGGTGGGAGACGGGGAGTGCCCGAGGGGACGCTCGGGGCCGCACTCGGCGTGGCTCCTGGCGCGGTCGCCGGGGCGGCTCCTGGGGTGGCTCCCTGGGCGGGGCCCGCTCCGGAGCCGAGGCCCGTTCCCGAGGCGGGCAGTCCTGCCTCGTGCAGGGCGGAGAGGAGGGCGCTCACATGGCCGGGGGTGGCCACGCCGATGGTGTCGCCCAGGCTCAGCTCGTCACAGCCCATCTCCGCCAGCGCCTTGCACACCCGCACCACCTGGGCGACGGGCACCGGGCCCTCCCACGGGTCGCCGAAGCACATGGACAGATAGCCGCGCACCGTGAGCCGCTCCTTCTTGGCGCGGGCCACCACGGGCTCGAACATCTCCAGCGCGCCGTCCACCGTGCGGTTGAGATTGGCCCGGGCGAAGGACTCGGTGGCGCTGGCGAACACCGCGACCTGCCGTGCCCCCAGCGCCAACGCCCTCTCCAGCCCCCGGTCGTTGGGCACCAGCACGGGAAGCGACACTCTGGCGGGGCCGTCCAACTGGTCGGAGCTGTCGGAGCTGTCGGAGCCGGCGGGGGTGGCGGGCCCGCTGGGGTGATCCGCGTCGCGCAGGCCGCTCACCAGGGGATACAGCTCCTCGGCGTCGGCGAGCTGGGGCACCCATTTGGGGTGCACAAAACTGGTCGCCTCAACGGTGCGCAGCCCGGCCGCCACCAGTCGCCGGATGAATTCCGCCTTCACCTCGACCGGGACGACCGTCTTCTCGTTCTGCAACCCGTCCCGTGGCCCCACCTCGTGGATACGGACCCGTGCCGGCAACCCCTCCACGGGGAACGCCATGGGCAGCCCCGATCCGTCTCCGGGCCCCGACCCCGCTCCGCTCCCGGCTCCCGTCATCACGACGCCTCCTTCTCGGCGGGCTCGTACGGTTCCACGACGGCGAGCACCTGATCCATGGCGACGGTGCTGCCCGCTGTCACCTCCAGCTCGGCCACCGTCCCGGCGTGCGGTGCCGTGATGACGTGCTCCATCTTCATCGCCTCCACGACCAGCAGGCTCTGGCCCGCCGCCACCTCGTCGCCCACCGCCGCCTTGACGAGGGTGACCGTGCCGGGCATGGGCGCGGTCAGCGCGTCGGCGCCCTGGGCGACGCCCGCGCCCCGGAGCGCCGCCTCCACCGGGTCGTGGCCCCGGATCTGCCAGGTCTCGCCGTCCCTGCCGAGCCAGACGGCGGGGGAGCGGTCGTCCGCTATGCCGAGTGCGTGGCTGAAGGTGTGGCTGACGCCGTCCCACTCCAGGCGCAGCCGCGACTCCGCCGGAATCAGCCGTGCGCGGACAGGAGGCGCGTCCTCCACGCTGACCTCGACGCCGCGCGGGCCCCCCTGGACCTCACGGCTTTCGGGGGCCTCGCGGCCGGACCCGTCGCCGGGCCCGGCGACCGGGCCCGCCGGACGGACCCGGACCCGCACCGGTTCCTGGCCCGTCACCCGCAGATGGTGCACCGTCCAGGCAGGCTCGCCGCCCAGCCGCCAGCCGGAGGGAGCCGCGAACGGGCTGATCCATCCGGCCACTTCGCGGCCGACTCCGTCTCCGCCGCCAGGAGTCCGGGCCGCCTGCGGCGGGGCCCCGCCCGGGGCGGCCACCACCCCCGAGGCCGCTTCCGGCGCCAGCGCCGCCTGCCGCAACAGGGCCGCCGCGCCGTAGACCTCCTCGGGCACGCCCTGCGGCAACAGCCCGGCCGCCGCGCTGTCCACCAGCCCCGTGTCCAGATCGCCGGAGACGACCTGGGGGTGGGCGAGCAGGCCCCGCAGGAAGGCGGTGTTGGTGTCGACGCCCAGCACCGTCGTCCGGGCGAGGGCCGCGCGCAGCCCCCGCAGCGCGGAGGGACGGTCCGGACCCCAGACGATGACTTTGGCCAGCATCGGGTCGTAGAGGGTGCCCACCTGGGTGCCCTCCGTCAGACCGGAGTCGGTGCGCACTCCGTCACCCTCCGGCTCTTCCAGCAGCAGCACCCGGCCGGCCGAGGGCAGGAAGTCGACCTGGCCGTCGTGCCCGCCGGTGGCGAGCCGGGCGGTCTCCGCGCAGATACGGGCCTCCAGCGCGTGGCCCTTCAACGCGATGTCCCCCTGCCCGAAGGACAGCGGCTCCCCGGCCGCGGCCCTCAGCTGCCACTCGACCAGGTCCAGGCCCGTGGTCAGCTCCGTGACCGGGTGCTCGACCTGGAGGCGGGTGTTCATCTCCATGAAGTAGTACGCGCCCGAGCCGTCGCCCGGCACGATGAACTCCACCGTGCCCGCGCCGCGGTAGCCGCACGAGCGCGCCGCCTCGACCGCGGCCTCGCCCATCGCCTGACGGGTCGCCTCGTCCAGCAGCGGGCTGGGGGCCTCCTCGATGATCTTCTGGTGACGCCGCTGGAGAGAGCACTCGCGCTCCCCGAGGTGCAGCACCCCGCCGTGCCCGTCGGCCAGCACCTGGATCTCGATGTGGCGGGGCCGGTCGATCCAGCGCTCCACCAGCAGTCCTTCGTCCCCGAAGGCGCCCCGGGCCTCGCGGCGGGCGGCGGCGATCTCGTCGGGCAGCGCCGTCTCCTCCCGCACCAGGCGCATGCCCTTTCCGCCGCCGCCGGCCGAGGGCTTCAGCAGTACGGGCAGGCCCGTCTGCCGTGCGGCGGCGGCCAGCTCGGCATCGGTCAGGCCGCTGCCCGAGGAGCCGGGGACCACGGGGACGCCCGCGGCGCGCACCGTCTCCTTGGCGCGGATCTTGTCGCCCATCAGCTCGATGGCCTCGGCGGGCGGGCCGACGAAGGTGAGCCCCGCCTCGGCACAGCGCCGGGCGAAGGCGGCGTTCTCCGCGAGGAAGCCGTACCCCGGGTGGACCGCCTGGGCGCCGGTGCGGCGGGCGGCCTCCAGCAGCCGGTCCGCGTTCAGATAGCTCTCGGCGGCCGGGGCCGGACCGATGCGCACGGAGGTGTCGGCCTCCCGCACATGGCGGGCGTCGGCGTCCGCGTCGCTGTGCACCGCGACCGAGCGGATGCCCAGCTTCCGCAGGGTGCGGATCACCCGCACCGCGATCTCCCCCCGGTTGGCCACCAGCACCGAGTCGAACATCGGCCCTCTCCTCGCCCTCGTCATCCCGCTCGCCTCCAGCCAGACTGCCCCGGTCGCCCCGACTGCCCCGGCCATCTCGTACGCCCCGCCTGTCTCGTACGCTCCGGAGCCGCTCACATCCGGAAGACGCCGAACCGGGGCGCCTCCGGATCGCGGTGCGGCAGCGGCGCGTTGGCGCACGCGGTGAGCGCGAGCCCCAGCACCTGCCGGGTATCCAGGGGGTCGATCACGCCGTCGTCCCACAGCCGGGCCGTGGCGTAGTAGGCGTTGCCCTGGGATTCGTACTGCGCGCGGACCGGGGCGCGGAACGCCTCCTCGTCCTCGGCGCTCCACTCCTCGCCGCGCGCCTCCATCTGGTCGCGCCGGACGGTGGAGAGCACGGAGGCGGCCTGCTCGCCGCCCATCACCGAGATCTTCGCGTTCGGCCACATCCACAGGAAGCGGGGGCTGTAGGCCCGGCCGCACATCGAGTAGTTCCCCGCGCCGTAGGAGCCGCCGATGACGACCGTCAGCTTCGGCACCCGGGCGCAGGCCACAGCGGTGACCATCTTGGCGCCGTGCTTGGCGATACCGCCCGCCTCGTAGTCCTTGCCGACCATGAAGCCCGAGATGTTCTGCAAGAACAGCAGCGGGATGCCGCGCTGGTCGCACAGCTCGATGAAGTGGGCGCCCTTCTGGGCCGATTCGGAGAACAGGATGCCGTTGTTGGCGACGATGCCCACCGGATGGCCGTGAATTCTCGCGAAGCCCGTCACCAGCGTGGTGCCGTACTCGGACTTGAACTCCTGGAAACGCGAGCCGTCCACGACGCGGGCGATCACCTCACGCACGTCATAGGGCGTCCGGGAGTCGGCCGGCACCGCGCCGTACAGCCCCGCCGGGTCGAACACCGGCTCCTCCGCGGGGCGCACGGACCAGGGCAGCGAGGCGGCATCCGGCGGAGCGGGCAGCGTGGAGACGATGTGGCGGACGATACGCAGCGCGTGCGCGTCGTCCTCGGCCAGATGGTCGGTGACGCCCGAGATCCGTGAGTGGGTCTCCCCGCCCCCCAGCTCCTCGGCGGTGACGACCTCGCCGGTGGCGGCTTTCACCAGCGGCGGCCCGCCCAGGAAGATCGTGCCCTGCTCGCGCACGATCACCGCCTCATCGCTCATCGCCGGGACGTAGGCCCCGCCCGCCGTGCACGAGCCGAGCACGGCGGCGATCTGCGGGACGCCCGCCGCCGACATCCGCGCCTGGTTGTAGAAGATCCGGCCGAAGTGCTCGCGGTCGGGGAAGACTTCGTCCTGCATGGGCAGGAAAGCGCCGCCCGAGTCGACGAGATACAGGCACGGCAGGCGGTTCTCCAGCGCGATCTCCTGGGCGCGCAGGTGCTTCTTGACGGTCATCGGGTAGTACGTCCCGCCCTTGACCGTGGCGTCGTTGGCCACCACGACCACCTCGCGGCCGGCCACCCGGCCGATGCCGGTGATCACGCCCGCCGCCGGCGCCGCGTCCTCGTACATTCCGTCCGCCGCGAGCGGGGACAGCTCCAGGAAGGGGGAGCCGGGGTCGAGGAGTGTGTCCACCCGCTCGCGCGGCAGCAGCTTGCCGCGCGCCACGTGCCGCGCGCGGGCCCGCTCGCCGCCGCCCAGCCGGGCGCGGGTGAGCTTCTCGCGGAGCCGGCCCGCCAGCTCGCGGTGCGCCTTGCGGTGTTCGGCCGCCGCGTCGGAGGCCGGGTCGAAGCCGCTCTTCAGGCGGGGCCACGCGGGCTCGCGCCCACTCGCGGCCCACACCGTCTGCTCGTCCATACCGCTGAGCCCCCTCGCTCGCACGACACACCCCACGCACCACGCGCCGGACACCACACACCACGAGTTAGTCATCGTTAACTCGCTGCCACAAGGTTAACGCTCACTAACGCAGCTGTCTAGAATGGTCCACATGAGCACCAGGACGACCGCAGGCACGCCCGCACCGACCCGGCGGGAGCAGATTCTGCGCGAGGCCGCCCGGCTCTTCGCCGAGCGCGGCTTCCACGGCGTGGGGGTCGATGAGATAGGAGCCGCCGTCGGCATCAGCGGGCCGGGGCTCTACCGCCACTTCGCGGGCAAGGACGCGATGCTGGCCGAACTGCTCGTCGGGATCAGCGAGCGGCTGTACGACGGCGGGCGGCGCAGATCGGAGGAGTCGGCCGCGGCCGGGCTCGAACCCGACGCCGCGCTGGACGCGCTGATCGGCGGCCACATCGACTTCGCGCTCGACGACCGTGAGCTGATCACCCTCCACGACCGCGAGCTGGACCGGCTGCGGGACGCGGACCGCAAGCAGGTGCGCAAGCTTCAGCGGCAGTACGTCGAGCTGTGGGTCGAGGCGGTCCGCGCGCTCTACCCCGACCTGACCGAGCTGGAGGCCAGGGTCTCGGTGCACACGGTCTTCGGGCTGCTCAACTCCACGCCGCACCTCAGCGGCCCCTCGTCGATGCCCGACCGCGAGACGACGGCCGCGCTGCTGCACCGTCTGGCGCGTGGCGCCCTCTCCGCCGCCGCCCCCAGGACCGCTCTGGACAGCTGAGGTGACCGCTCGGTAGCTTTGAGCCGTAAGCTGAGCAAGCGCTTAGCCATGGCCAGGGTGACGAGGAGGCGTGCTGTGCGCCGCACGGTGTTCAACGAGGACCACGAAGCGTTCCGCCAGACGATTCGCGACTTCATCGCGGCGGAGGTCGTGCCCCACTACCCGGAGTGGGCCGAGCAGGGCTGTGTCCCGCGTGAGCTGTACAAGAAGCTGGGCGAGCTGGGGATCTTCGGCATCGAGGTGCCCGAGGAGTACGGCGGCGCCGGCGAGAGCAGCTTCAAGTTCAACGCCGTCATCACCGAGGAGTGCGCACGCGCCGGGGTCAGCTTCGGCGGCTCCAGCGTGCACACCGCCCTGTGCCTGCCCTACCTCCTCAAGTACGGCAACGACGAGCAGAAGAAGCGCTGGCTTCCCCCCTTCGTCTCCGGCGAGATGATGACCGCCATCGCCATGACCGAGCCGGGCACGGGCTCGGACCTGGCCGGGATGAAGACCACGGCCAAGCTCTCCGAGGACGGCACCCACTACATCCTCAACGGCGCCAAGACCTTCATCACCGGCGGCGTCCAGGCCGACCGCGTCCTGGTGTGCGCCCGCACCGCCCCTCCCACCCCCGAGGACCGGCGCGGCGGCATCTCCATCCTCGTGGTGGACACCAGGAGCGAGGGTTACGCCGTCGGCCGCAAGCTCGACAAGCTGGGGCTGCGCGCCTCGGACACCGCCGAGCTGTCCTTCACCGACGTCAGGGTTCCGGTCGAGGACCTGCTGGGCGAGGAGGGCAAGGCGTTCTCCTACCTCGGCCAGAACCTCCCCCAGGAGCGGCTCGGCATCGCCCTCGGCGCCTATGCGATGTCGTCCGCCGCGGTGCGCTTCGCCCACGACTACGTCAAGGAGCGCACGGTCTTCGGCAAGGAGGTCGCCTCGTTCCAGAACACCAAGTTCGTGCTTGCCGACTGCAAGGCGGACGTGGACGCCATGCAGGCCGTCGTCGACCGCGCCCTGGAAGCCCTGGACGCCGGCGAGCTGACGCCCGCCGACGCCGCCTCCGCCAAGCTGTTCACCACCGAGCTGGCGGCGCGCGTGATCGACAAGTGCCTCCAGCTGCACGGCGGTTACGGATACATGCTCGAATACCCCATCGCCAACCTGTACGCGGACACCCGCGTCTCGCGCATCTACGGCGGCACCAGCGAGGTCATGCGCTCCATCGTCGCGAAGTCCATGGGCCTGTGATCCGCGCCCGGCCCATACCCCGCGCCCGGCCTGTGATCCGTGCCGTGACACCCTCCGGCTCCTTTGCCGCGCACCCGGCACAATCCCCCGCATGAGCCGAGAACTGACGTCCCTGCTCGATCTGCTCGACCTGGAGCGGATCGAGCGGGACATCTTCCGTGGCAGCAGCCGGGCCGCGATCGTCCCCCGGGTCTTCGGCGGCCAGGTCGCGGCGCAGGCGCTCGTCGCCGCCTGCCGTACGGTCCCCGAGGGGCGGCTGCCGCACTCCCTGCACGCGTACTTCCTGCGCCCGGGAGACCCGGGAGCGCACATCGTCTACACCGTCGACCGGATACGCGACGGGCGCTCCTTCACCACCCGGCGGGTGGTGGCCGTCCAGCACGGGCAGCCGATCTTCCACCTGTCGGCCTCCTTCCAGGTGCACGAGGAGGGGATGGAGCACCAGGAGGCGATGCCGTACGCGCCCGACCCGGAGACGCTGCCCACGGCCGAGGACATCCTGCCGCGCTATACGGAGCTGTTCACCGATCCCCGGGTCCCCGAGCGGATGCTGAAGGCGCGCGCCGCCGTGGACCTGCGCTACGTGGAGGAGCCGCCCTTCGGCCGGGTCGGCAGGCCGGGCGAGCCCCGCTCGCAGGTGTGGTTCCGCACCAACGGCAAGCTGGACGGCGAGTCGGACGACCCGATGCTGCACATCTGTCTGGCGACCTACGTCTCGGACATGACGCTGCTGGACTCGGTGCTGCTCGCACACGGCAGGGGCGGCTGGGCGGTCGGCGACGTGGTCGGGGCCAGCCTGGATCACGCCATGTGGTTCCACCGGCCGTTCCGCGCGGACGAGTGGCTGCTCTACGACCAGGAGTCGCCCACCGCGCAGGGCGGCAGGGGACTCGGCAAGGGCCGGATCTTCACCAGGGACGGACGGCTGGTGGTATCGGTCATCCAGGAAGGCGTCGTCCGGATACCGAGGGGAAACGGCGACCGCTCGCCGGAGGAACCGCGGGGGTAGCGCCCGTGGGCCTGCCGACCGGAGGATCCGCGAAAGTGGCGCCGTCGGCCCGCCGACCGGAGGAACCGCGGAGGGGGGCAGCCGGCGCGCTGACCGGAGGATCAGCCGGCCAGCCCCGCCGCCTCCAGGAGATAGGCGGTCATCGGCTCGTAGAAGCGGGGATCGACCACGTGGTCGTCCAGCGGGACGGCCACCTCCAAGGTGCCCTCGGCCTCGCCAAGGAAGAGCGCCGGGTCGTTGCAGTCGGCGAAACCGACCGCCGTCAGACCGTGCTGGGCCGCCCGGCCCGCCCAGCCGTGGTCGGCCACCACCAGGTCGGGCAGCGCCTCCCCGGCCTGCTCCAGGGCACGCAGCACCCCGGCCATCGGCTCGGGGGAGTGCGTGTGCCACAGCGAGGCACCCCGCTCGTAGACCGCGACTCCGGAGAACTGCACGATCACGCCCTCGTCCGCGTACACACCCAGGGGCGCGCGGACTATGTCGCATCCGGCGGCGCGCAGGGCGATGGCGAGAGTGCCGTGCATGTCCAGCAGCGCGCCCGGATGCCCGGTCGCGAGCAGCACCCGCTGCTGCCCCTCGGCGGCCTTGCGCAGCTCGGCCGCCGCCCGGTCCAGGGCGCCGACGGTCAGCTCGGGATCGATGGTGTCCTGGCCCGTGCGGTAATCCGGGTCATCGTTGACGCCACAGCGCTCGGCCATCACCGCGAGCACGTCCTGCTCGTCCGCCCACCGGTCGCCCAGCTCCAGGCCGAGCCAGTAGTGCCGGTCGCCGTTGGCGAGCTTGCGGTAGTGGTCGAGGTTGTTCTCCCGCGGAGTGGCGACGTCCCCCGCGATCCGGGTGCGCACCAGGTGGCCGGTCAGCTCGTCGCGCGAGGGCGCGTCCGGGAGCGGCAGGGGGAGCGGCACGGGCAAGCGAGGCTGTGACATGTAGCCATTGTGGCTCGTACGGACGCTCGATGGACGCCGTGTCCAAAAGGCGCCTCCCGGATCCTCACAAAGTCCAAGCCTCCGGGGGCCTGCACATGCTTACCCTCGCCCCCATGACCAGCAGCGAACATCCTCCGGCCAGCAGCGAACATCTCCAGGTCAACGGCGGGCATCTCCCGTCCGGCGGAGATAACCCGACGATCACGGACGGGCACCCGGACGGGGGCCGCCCGGCGCCCCGTGGCCCCGTCGACTCCTCCCGGGTGCCCCGTTACGCGGGCCCCGCGACCTTCGCCCGGCTGCCCCGGATCGACGAGACGCAGGGGCGTGCCGATGTCGCCGTGGTGGGCGTTCCCTTCGACACGGGCGTGTCCTACCGCCCCGGCGCCCGCTTCGGCGGCAACGCGATCCGGGAGGCGTCGCGCCTGCTGCGGCCCTACAACCCGGCACAGGATGCCGCGCCGTTCTCGCTGGCGCAGGTCGCGGACGCCGGGGACATAGCGGTGAATCCGTTCGACATCAACGAGGCGGTCGAGACCGTCGAGGAGGCCGCCGGATCCCTGCTGGACTCCGGTGCCCGGCTGATGACGCTGGGCGGCGACCACACCATCGCGCTGCCGCTGCTGCGCGCGATGGCCCGCGAGCACGGCCCCGTCGCGCTGCTGCACTTCGACGCTCACCTGGACACCTGGGACACCTACTTCGGGGCCGCCTACACCCACGGCACCCCCTTCCGCAGGGCGTTCGAGGAGGGGCTGCTGGACACCTCGGCCCTCTCCCACGTGGGCATCCGGGGACCGCTGTACGGAAAGCGCGATCTGGGTGAGGACGCGCGGATGGGCTTCGGCATCGTCACCTCCGCCGATGTGATGCGGCGCGGCGTGGACGAGGTGACCGACCAGCTTCGCGAGCGCATCGGCCGCCGCCCCCTGTATGTGTCGGTGGACATCGACGTGCTGGACCCCGCGCACGCGCCGGGCACCGGTACTCCGGAGGCCGGCGGACTCACCTCGCGGGAGCTGCTGGAGATCCTGCGCGGGCTGTCGGACTGCCATCTCGTCTCGGCGGACCTGGTGGAGGTCGCGCCCGCTTACGACCACGCGGAGATCACTTCTGTTGCCGCCTCCCACGCGGCATATGAGCTGACGACGCTGATGGCGCGGCAGATCGCGGCATCCCGGGAGGAGCGCGCGGGCGCCGTCTAGCGGTCTCGGTGCGGGCGTGTGCGAGGCTCCGGGTGCTGGTGAGCGGAGGGTTTCCGGCCGTATTGCGGACGGTGCGCAACCGAGTGCTCGCATACCGTTTCGACTGCACCGCGTCGCGGGCCGCCCAACGGCGCTGGTGGGCGGGGCTTGACGTGGGTGGCGGACTCATGCCGAGCGGTCACAATCTGCCACTGATTTAATACGGGACGTTACTGAATTTGATCGGTCGATGTGCATTCTGTGGAAGTTCTCGACAGACTGCACAGGCAATCCCGCGCGGGACGGCGACGCGGCGCGGAAGTAGCAGAGCTGGCCTCGTGGGGGGTGCCCGCCTGCGCAGCGCCCAGGGACGCGTCGCCGCGGCCGGGGCGGTCCGGTGGAGCCAGCAGGCTCACCGGACCGCTTCCGGTTCCCGCGCTCCGCGGCCGGTCGGGGGGTCGGCCGCGAGTGCGGGCCCAACAGCAAGTCCGTACAACAAGTCCGTACAGCAAGTCTGGACAACGAGTCTGGACAACAAGTCAGTTGTCACGACGGTGTTGTGAGTGAGGTGATCAGCCGCCGCCGCGCGCCTCGCTCCGCGCCCCCGCGCGCAGGTGCCGGGTGACGCGCTCGACGGCGGCGGTGCGATTCTGGTCCCGGTAGAGGTTGAGGGCCTGGTGCCAGGCGCCGTGGGCCTCCGCGTACCGGCCGAGGGCCTCGTACACCTTGCCGAGACAGTTCAGCGCGTCGGCCTCCTGGTAGTGGTCGCCCCACTCGCGCCACTTGGCCAGGGCCTGGTGATAGAAGCCCAGGGCCTGGGCGTGCTGACCGCTGTGATGGGCGAGGTAGCCGAGGCTGTCCAGGGTGAAGGCGGCGCCTTCCTGGAAGTCATGGGCGCGGCACAGCGCCAGGGCCTTCTCGCAGTGGTCGCGGGCCGGGCGGTGGTTGCCGAGGCGAGCGTGGTACCAGCCGACGGCGTTCAGCGCTTCGGCTTCCCGCGGGGGACTGTCGAGCGTGGCGCGCAGGCGCAGGTTCTCCGTGGCGTGGACCAGGGCCGCCTCGTCGTCGCCTTGTTCCTCCCATGCGAGCGCGAGGTTCAGATGGGCCTGAGCCTGGCCCGCGACCTCACCCGCCGCCACGTACAGCGCCAGCGAACGCCGCAGGTGACCGAGAGCCTTGCCGTGCTGCCCGCGGGAGACGTGCACACGGCCCAGCAGCCGGTGGGCCAGGGCCAGCGAGCCCGGATCGCCCAGCCGTTCGGTGGCGGCGAGGGACGCGTCCAGGACCGCGACGCGGTCAGGCAGGCGGCCCCGCCGCCACTGGAAGGTGTCCAGCGCCCAGGCGAGCTGCCACGCCTGGCTGTCCCAGCCGCGTACGAGGGCGAGATGGTGGACGCCGAGCAGACAGGCGTACTCGGCGTCGAACCAGGAGAGCGCCGCCGTCGCGTCCTGGAACGGCAGCCGGTCCTCGCCGCTGCCCAGGCTGCTGTCCGGGCTGCTGTCCGGGCGGCGTTCCGGGCTTGGGCCGCCGTCCCGGACAGGGCCGCTCACCGGGATCGGGGTGCGCAACGGGGAGAGCAGCCGGTCGGCGTGGTGGGCCGCCTGAAGGTAGAAGTCCGTCAGCCTGCGCAGCGCCGCGTTCTGCGCGCTCGTGGGGAGAGCGTGGCCCTGCTCGGCGGCGTAGAGCCTGATGAGGTCGTGCATGCGGTAGCGGTCGGGCGTGTGCTGCCGCACGAGGTGGGCGGCCTCCAGGGACCGCAGGAGCGCACGGGTGCGGGGGACGGGCAAGTCCACGAGACGCGCGGCGGCCTCCAGCCCCGTATCCGGTCCGGGGGTCAGCCCGAGCAGTGCGAACAGCAGCGCGGACCGGTCGTCCAGCGCGCTGTGCGACGTCTTGAACACCGCTCTCAGGTCGGCGCTCAGATCGCCCGTGTTCAGGGCGTCGAGACGGGTGGCCGCGTCGTCGAGTTCCGCCGCGAGCGCGGCGAGGGGAAACCCGGGGCGTGCGGCGGCGCGCGCGGCCACGATGCCCAGCGCCAGGGGCAGCCCCGCGCACCGGCGCAGCAGCGTGGCGACGGCGGGGAGTTCGGCCGCCACCGGATCCTCGCCGAGCGCCCGGGTGAGGACCTCGCGGGCCTCGTCGTCGGGGAGCGTGTCGAGGCCCAGCCAGCGGGTCCCGTGCGTGGCCGCCAGCCCGTCGAGCCGGTTGCGGCTGGTCACCAGGACCACGCACGTGGCGGAGCCGGGCAGCAGCGGACGGATCTGGTCGGCGTGGCGGGCGTTGTCCAGGACGATCAGCATGCTCCGGTCGGCCAGCAGCGAACGGTAGAGGGCGGCCTGTGCCTCCGCGTCCGCGGGGACCGAGGCGGGGTCGGTTCCGAGTGCGTCCAGGAAGCCCCGCACGGCTGTCGAGGCGGGGAGGGGCGAGCGGGAGGGGTCGAAGCCGCGCAGGTCCACGTACAACTGTCCGTCCGGGAACCGTTCGAGCCGCTCGTGGGCCCAGCGCAGCGCCAGCCACGTCTTGCCGACACCACCTGCCCCGCCGATCACCGAGACCGGCAGCACGTTGACCACGCCGTCGCGCGACTTCAGCATGCCGTCAAGAGCGTCCAGTTGGTGAGCCCGGCCCACGAAGGCGCCGGGCGGTGCCGGGAGCTGCCGGGGCACGGGGCGCGCCTCGGGCCCGCGCGGGGCGGGGACGGGGGTGGGGTCGGGGATGACGCCGACCGGATTGTCGGGTACGGCGCCGACCGCGACCGGATTGTCGGAGACGGCGGCGGCCGAGGTGGCGTCGACCGGATTGCCGGGGACGGGGACGGGGGCTGGGGTCGGGGCGGGGCCGGTGGGGCCGGTCAGGGCTGCGGTGCTGGCCATGGTGGTGGTGCCGGCTCCGGCCGGGGGGTCGAGTTCGGGGTGCTCGGTGAGCATGTGGTGGTGGAGCTGCCGCAGTGCGGGGCTCGGGTCGATGCCCAACTCCTCGGCCAGCCGTCTTCGCATGCGCGCGTAGTGCTCCAGCGCCTCCGCCTGACGCCCGCACCGGTACAGCGCCCGCATGAACTGGCCTGCCACCTGCTCATCCAGCGGGCGTTCGGCGGCGCGCGCCGCGCACTCCGTCAGTACCCGCTC
The DNA here is from genome assembly GCF_035917675.1 of Streptomyces sp. NBC_01775. Taxonomy (NCBI): domain Bacteria; kingdom Bacillati; phylum Actinomycetota; class Actinomycetes; order Kitasatosporales; family Streptomycetaceae; genus Streptomyces; species Streptomyces sp. NBC_01775. The sequence continues at coordinate 6,000,782 of NZ_CP109104.1, forward strand.
GTGCCGGCCCGACGCCAGACGCGCCTCCACCAGGTCGATGCGGGCGGACAGCAGTTCGGCTTCGAGTTGCGCCCGCTGGGTGTTGAACCACGGTGTGTCGGCGCCCGCGAACGCCGGCCCGCGCCACAGCCCCGCCGCCTTCTCCCACAGCAGGGCCGCCTCATCGGCGCCGCTCGCCGCGCGCGCCTGCCCCGCCAGCGAGCGGAATCGCAGCGCGTCCACGGCGCCCCCGTCGACAGCCATGCGGTAACCGCCGGGCTCCCGCATCGGGGCCGTCTCCGTGCCCGCCAGCGCCCTCCGCAGCCGGGACATGTAGCCGTACAGGGTCTCCCGGCCGCGCAGCGGCACACGGTCCCCCCACACTCTCTCCACCAGGGTGTCCGTCGCGACCACCTTGTCCGCGTCGAGGAGGAGGGCTCCCAGGACGAGCCGTTGCCGCGTGTGTCCCAGCGCCAGCAGTGAGTCGTCCTGCCACGCCTCGACCGTCCCCAGCACCCCGAATCGCACGGTCACCCGCGCCCACCCCCGTCACGGTCGTGCCACTTCGAATGACCTAACCGCTGTGGACCTGACAGTCCTAGACCGATTCAGGACTTTCCCCAGGGTTCCTCCCGGCCCGCGTCGTATGACGGGGCGCATACGAGCGTGTGGGTGCAGGGGGGCGGGCCGGGAGCGGCCCGCGGGTCAGGGTGCCGTCAGCACGCGCGGGCCCTCGTCCGTGACCGCGACCGTGTGCTCGAAGTGCGCGGCCCTGCTTCCGTCGGAAGTGCGCAGGGTCCAGCCGTCCGGTGCGGTGTAATACGCGTCGCCACCGCCCGCGATCAGCATGGGCTCGATCGCGATCGCCAGGCCGTGCCGCAGCGGATAGCCCCTGCCCGGCCTGCCCTCGTTCGGCACCGAGGGTTCCTCGTGCATCCGGCGGCCGATGCCGTGGCCGCCGAAATCCTCAAGGATGCCGAAACCGGCGGCGCGGCCGGTCGTGCCGACCGCGTGGGAGATGTCCCCGATCCTGGCGCCCACGAGCGCCGCGGCGATGCCCGCCTCCAGCGCGCCCTCGGTGGCCTTCAGCAGCTCCTGGTCCCCGGGGCGCGGGGTGCCCACGCTGAAGCTGACAGCCGCGTCGCCGGTCCAGCCCTCCACCTGGGCGCCGCAGTCGACGCTGACCAGGTCGCCGTCGCGCAGCCGGTAGTCGCCCGGTATGCCGTGCGAGACCGCGTCGTTGACGGAGACGCAGATGGCGGCGGGGAAGGGGATCGACGCGAACGAGGGGCGGTAGTTCAGGAACGGCGAGGTCGCCCCGGCCGCGCGGAGGACCTCACGGGCCACGTCGTCCAGCTCGCTCAGCCGTATGCCCACGGCCGCCGTCGCGCGGGTCTCGCGCAGGATGTCGGCGACCACGCGCCCGGCCACACGCATCGCGTCCAGCGCGGCGTCCGTCTTGATCTCCACCATGAGTCCGGTCCTCTCGCCCACCAAGGGGTTCCAATTCTTATACCGGTATTAGTATCACGGGCATGGTACGCACCCCTCTCACCGCACTGGAACGCGAGCGCGGCCGGTTCCTGGGCGCTCTGCTCCGCGAGGCACGTGGCGAGCGCAGCATGACCGAGGTCGCCGCGGCGGCCGGGCTCTCCGCCGAGACGCTCCGCAAGATCGAGACGGGCCGCGCGCCCACCCCCGCCTTCTTCACGGTCGCGGCCCTCGCCGGGGTTCTGGGGCTGGCCCTGGAGGACGTGGCCGGGCGCTGCGCCGCTGTCATCGTCGGGTCGGCGGAGACGGATGAGCCCGATCAGCCCGATCAGCCCGAAGGCTCCGCGCGGCCCGATGAGACGGTCGAGGCGGGAGCCGTTTGACGCCGGACTCCGGATCGCCGCCCACTCTCCGCCCAGGGCCGCCGTTCCCGGGCCACGGCGCCCGGATGCGTGCGCCCGACGGCAAGCAGGGGCGTACGGGGGCACGGCGGTGGTCCTAGGACTTCCGCCCGGACTTCCGTGCGCTCTGTGTACGGCGGGATGAAAACGCGACACTCCTACGTTGGTGTTTCCGGTACATGAACTGGTGACGTGAGGGGTCGTGCGTGGGGCGCAAGGTGTCGGAGAAGGCGGAGGACGCGCCGGGTGAGCGGGGCTGGGCCCGGCGGCTGACCGGATACTGCTGGCGGTACAAACGCGCGGTCGTCCTCGCACTGGGGGCCTCGCTCGGCGGCATGGCCGTCATGGCGATGGTCCCCCTGCTGACCAAGATCATCATTGATGACGTGGTGGTCGGCGGCGGGGGCGGCCTGTGGATGTGGGTCGGGCTGCTCATAGGCGCCGCCGCGGTGATCTACGCCTTCACCTTCGCGCGCCGCTACTACGGCGGCAGACTCGCCCTGGACGTCCAGCACGACCTGCGCACCGAGATGTACCGCTCGATCGTCCGGCTCGACGGCCGCAGCCAGGACGAGCTGTCGACCGGCCAGGTCGTCGGACGCGGCACCAGCGACCTCCAGCTCGTACAGAGCCTCCTGTTCATGCTGCCGATGATGATCGGCAACGTCCTGCTGTTCCTCCTGGCGCTCGTCGTGATGCTTGCCTTGTCCCCCCTGCTGACGCTCGTCTCCGTCGCCGTCTTCCCGCTGCTGTGGTGGATAGCCAACCTCAGCCGCAAGCGCCTCTTCCCCGCGACCTGGTACGCGCAGCAGCAGGCCGGGGCCGTCGCCTCGGTGGTGGACGGCTCGGTCACCGGCGTCCGCGTCGTCAAGGGCTTCGGCCAGGAGGCGCAGGAGACCGGCAAGCTGCGCGCCATCAGCCGCAAGCTGTTCGCCGGCCGGATGCGCACCGTACGGCTCAACGCCCGCTACACCCCCTCCCTCCAGGCCGTGCCCTCGCTCGGCCAGGTCGCCATGCTGGCCCTCGGCGGCTGGATGGCCACCCGGGGACAGATCACGCTGGGCACCTTCGTGGCCTTCTCCACCTACCTCGCGCAGCTCGTGGGGCCCGTCCGGATGCTCGCGATGATGCTCACCGTCGGGCAGCAGGCGCGCGCCGGGGTCGAGCGGGTCTACGACCTCATCGACACCGAGCCTCAGATGGCCGAGAGCCCGCACGCCCGCGACCTGCCCGAATCGGCTGACGCCTCCGTCGAGTTCGACGACGTCACCTTCGGATACTCCTCCGGCAGCCCCGTCCTGGACGGCTTCAGCCTGCGCATCGAGCCCGGTGAGACCGTCGCGCTGGTCGGCGCCAGCGGCAGCGGCAAGTCCACCGTCTCCATGCTGCTGCCCCGCTACTACGACGTGACGGGCGGCGCCGTGCGCGTCGGCGGCCAGGACGTGCGCGACCTCACCCTGGCCTCCCTGCGCTCGGCCATCGGGCACGTCCCCGAGAACAGCTTCCTGTTCTCCTCCTCCATAAGGGAGAACATCGCCTACGGCGCACCGGATGCCACGGATGAACAGATACGGGCCGCCGCCCGCGCCGCACAGGCCGACGGCTTCATAGGCGAGCTGCCCGACGGTTACGAGACCGCCGTGGGCGAGCAGGGCCTGACGCTCTCGGGCGGCCAGCGCCAGCGCATAGCGCTCGCCCGCGCCATCCTCACCGACCCCCGGCTGCTGCTCCTGGACGACGCGACCTCCGCCGTCGACGCCCGGGTCGAGCACGAGATCCACGAGGCGCTGCGCGGCGTGATGGCGGGCCGCACGACGCTGCTGATCGCGCACCGGCAATCCACCCTCGCGCTGGCCGACCGCATCGCGGTGCTGGACGGGGGACGGCTGGCCGACTTCGGCACCCACGAGGAACTGACCGGCCGCTGCGCCCTGTACCGGCGCCTGCTGACCGATCCGGACGAGCTGGGCGAGGTGGACCGCGACCCGGCCGGAATGGCCGCACACGACGCGCACAGCGCCGTGGACGGCGTCACTCCCGAGCTGTGGGTGCGCGCCGAGACCGAGGGCGACGAGACCGACGGCGCGGCGTCCGGCGACGGATCCGGAACGGCCGCGAGCGCCGCGGCGGCACAGGCCGGCCGCCCCGGCGGCTTCGCCTCTGGGCTGGCCGGATCGCCCGGCAGCCCCGAACTCCTCGCCCAGGTGGCCGCGTTGCCGCCCGCGCTCGATACTCCGGACATCGACGAGGAGCGCGCCGAGCAGCGCGAGAAGTCCTACGGACTCCGGCGGCTGCTGCGCGGCTTCGGGGCCGCACTGCTGGTCGCGCTCGTCTTCGCCGCACTGGATGCCGGATTCGGCCTGGTGCTGCCGGTGCTGATCCGGCACGGCATCGACGACGGCGTGGAAAAGGGCGCCCTGAGCGCCGTGTGGGTGGCCTCGGCACTGGCGCTGGCCGTGGTGGTCGCCCAGTGGGCCGCGCAGACCGGCTCCCTGCTGCTGACGGGGCGCACCGGGGAGCGGGTGCTGTACGCGCTGCGGGTGAAGATCTTCGCGCAGCTCCAGCGCCTCGGCCTCGACTACTACGAACGGCACCTGGCGGGTGCCGTGATGACCCGGATGACGACCGACGTGGACGCGCTCTCCACGTTCTTGCAGACCGGCCTGGTCACCGCCGTCGTCTCGCTGTTCACCTTCCTGGGCATCCTGGGCGCGCTGCTGGTGATCGACGTCCAGCTCGCGCTGGTCGTCTTCGCGACGCTGCCGCTGCTGGTTCTCGGCACGGTCTTCTTCCGCAGGCAGAGCGTCAAGGCCTACGAACTGGCGCGCGAGCGGGTCAGCGTCGTGAACTCCGACCTCCAGGAGTCCGTGGCGGGCCTCCGGATGGTGCAGGCGTTCCGGGGCGAGGAGCGCGGCGCCGTCCAGTTCGAGCGCCGCAGCGACGGATACCGGCGGGCCCGGGTGCGCGGACAGTGGCTGATCTCCGTCTACTTCCCCTTCGTCCAGCTCCTCGCGTCCCTGGCCACCGCCGCCGTGCTCGTCGTGGGCGCGGGCCGGATCGAGAACGGCACGCTGTCGGCGGGCGCGCTGGTGGCCTATCTCCTCTACATCGAGCTGTTCTTCGCACCCGTGCAGCAGCTCTCGCAGGTGTTCGACGGATACCAGCAGGCAGCCGTCTCGCTGCGCCGCATCCAGGAGCTGCTGCGCGAGGAGACCAGCACGCCGCAGGCCCGCTCCCCGCGTGCGGTCGAGGGGCTGCGCGGCGAGATCACCTTCCAGGACGTCCACTTCCGGTACGCGGCCTCGGAGGTCACTGCGGAGGCGGAAACGGAAACGGCCCCGGACGCGACACTCAAGGCGGAGGCCGCTGCCAAGTCGGCTGCTGCTCCCAAGGCGGACGTGGCCCTCAAGGCAGAGGCGGCCCAGGAGGTGGCCCCGGAGGCGGCCGGTGCTTCATCCGGTGGCGAGGAAGCGCTGTCGGGCATCCGGCTGACGATTCCGGCCGGGCAGACCGTCGCGTTCGTCGGCGAGACCGGCGCCGGCAAGTCCACCCTGGTCAAGCTCGTCGCCCGGTTCTACGACCCGAGCGCGGGCGCCGTCCTGGTCGACGGCGAGGACCTGCGGGAACTGGAGCTGACCGGATACCGGCAGAAAATCGGTGTCGTGCCCCAGGAGCCCTATCTGTTCCCCGGCACCGTGCGGGACGCCATTGCCTACGGCCGGATGGACGCGACCGACGCGCAGGTCGAGGCGGCGGCGCGCGCCGTGGGGGCGCACGACATGATCGCCTCGCTCTCGGGCGGCTATCTGCACGAGGTGGACGAGCGGGGCCGCAACCTGTCGGCGGGCCAGCGGCAGCTGATCGCCCTCGCCCGCGCCGAACTCGTCGACCCCGGCATCCTGCTGCTGGACGAGGCGACCGCCGCGCTCGACCTCGCCACCGAGGCGCTGGTCAACGAGGCCACCGACCAGCTCGCGGGGGCACGCACCACGCTGGTGGTGGCCCACCGGCTGACGACGGCGGCCCGCGCCGACCGCGTCGTCGTCCTCGACCACGGCCGGGTCGTGGAGGACGGCACCCACGCCGAACTGCTGGAGCTGGACGGCCGCTACGCCCGGCTGTGGCGCACCTACACGGGCGGGGCCGGGGCGCTGGAGACGGCGCCCGCGCCCGTGGTGAGCTGAGCGGGCGGGGTGAGCTGAGCAGGCCGGGAGATCTGTCGAATTCCGGGCAGGCCTCCCGTGCCGTGCTCAGCGGTGGCGATTGCGCTGGTGCTGCTGGGCCGTGCGCTCGTTCCCCCGCCGGTAGTTGCCCGTCCAGCGGGCCATCACCAGCTGTGCCGCGGACGCGCCGCCGGCGGAGGTGACCTCGGTGAGGAACCGTTCGGCGCTCGCGCCGCGCAGGACTGTGGCCTGGCTGCCGTAGTGGCTGATCACCACGGAACGGTCACCACGTCGCTCGAAGGTGAATTCCTGTGCTGCTCCCATGTACCGACCGTACGCCTCACTCGGCGCACAGGCCGACCAGGTACTCGTCCACGGTCTGCGTCTGTCCGTACGGCAGCGGCTCATCGCCCGCGCGCCAGTGGATGGCGGAGATCTCGCTGTTCGCCACGAACGGCAGCACGCGCGTCAGCTCTCCCGTGAACAGCGCGCCGTACAGGATCCGTTGCTCCCGCCCCAGCGCCGTACGGGAGAAGCCCACGAAGCGCAGCGCAGCCGGATCCGCCACCTGGCAGGTCTCCTCGCGCAGCTCGCGGACCGCCGCCTCGCGGGGGCTCTCGCCCTCCTCGATGCCGCCTCCAGGCAGCTCCCAGCAGTCCCGGTCCCGCTCGTAGACCATCAGCAGGCGGCCCTCGTGCCGGACGGCCACCAGTGCGTAGCCGAGGGGAGCGTCCTCGAAGCGGGTGTCCTCGGGCTCCCGGTGGAAGGAGAGCAGCCGCATCCCGCGCGGCCCCGTGGCCAGCGGAACGGGCGGTGGTGTGGCGGCTTCGGTCATGCGGCCGAGCGTAGTACGCGCCTGTGACAGCCCCGGTGAACCTTCCGGCGGAGTCCCGGCGCACCGCTCAGCGGTGTGCCCTTCCCCGTATACGTGCATCTGGGTCTGGCGGAGCGGGGGTTGCGCCGATAGGTTCACGACGACTTTTGGCGATGTAAGGGGAGGGTGAATGCGTAAAACGCTCAGATGGTTGCTGTCACTGGTGGTGCTCATCAGCACCGTCGGCATCGGCAGCGCCTCGGCGGGGGCCGCCACCACAGCGGCCGGAACCGACATCAAGGACCGTATCCTCGCGGTGCCCGGCATGAGCCTCATAGAAGAGAAGCCGGTCGACGGATACCGCTACTTCGTACTCAACTATGAACAGCCCATCGACCACCGGCATCCGGACAAGGGCACCTTCAAGCAGCGCATATCAATTCTGCACAAGGGAGAGGACCGGCCCACGGTCTTCTTCACCGGCGGATACAACCTGAACACGAATCCCAGCCGGAGCGAGCCGACCCAGATGACGGACGGCAACCAGGTCTCCATGGAATACCGCTTCTTCACCCCCTCGCGGCCCGACCCGGCCGACTGGTCGAAGCTCGACATCTGGCAGGCCGCCAGCGACCAGCACCGCATCTTCAAGGCGCTGAAGAAGATCTACGGCAAGAACTGGATCGCGACCGGCGGCAGCAAGGGCGGCATGACCGCCACCTATTTCCGCCGCTTCTATCCGCACGACATGGACGGCACCGTCGCCTATGTCGCGCCCAACGACGTGCGCAACGCCGAGGACTCCGCCTACGGGAAGTTCTTCAAGAAGGTCGGCTCCAAGGAGTGCCGCGCCAAGCTGAACGGCGTTCAGCACGAGATCTTCGATCGGCGTGGCGAGATGGTGTCGCGTATCGAGAAGTGGGCCAAGGAGAACGACTACACCTTCGAGCTCGCCGGCAGCGCCGACAAGGCGTTCGAACTGGTGGCGCAGGACCTGGTGTGGGGCTTCTGGCAGTACCACCTTGAGTCCGAGTGCGACCAGGTGCCCGCGACCGACGCCTCCACCGACGTGCTCTACAAGTGGGCCGACGACATCGGCGGCTGGGACGCCGGTACCGACCAGGGCATGCTCCCCTACACGCCGTACTACTACCAGGCCGGCACCCAGCTGGGCTCGCCCGACTACGAGGAGCCCCTCCTCGACGACGTGCGCAAGTACCCGGGCCTGAACGTGCCGCGCACCTATGTGCCGCGTGACATCCCGGTGAAGTTCAACAAGCACGACAAGGCGATGCGCGACGTCGACGCCTGGGTGCGCCACGACTCCTCGCAGATGCTCTTCGTCTACGGCCAGAACGACCCCTGGGGCGCCGAGCCGTTCCGCCCGGGCAAGGGCACCAAGGACACCGCCGTCTACACCGCACCGGGCCAGAACCACGGCGCCAACATCTCCAAGCTGGAGGAGAACGACCGCGCCGCCGCGACCCGCGCCCTCATGAAGTGGGCGGACGTGAAGGTCGACCCGAACGAGAAGCCCAAGCGCCTGACCGCGTACGACAAGAAGCTCGACCGTCCCGACAAGGACGCGCTGACACTGCGCCCCTGACCGGGCAGCAGTCCTGAAGGAGCAGCCGTCGCGCGCTGAAGGTGCGCGGCGGCTGCTGTCTGTCGCGGGCGCGCGCCGGGGCCTTCGCGGAGGAGCCGTCTCAGACGCGGCGCGCACAGCCGACCGGCTTGACGCCGCCCAGATCGACGTAGAGGGCCGTACCTGCCGGGCAGGCCGTACGGTCGCGCAGCTGCCGCTCCACCCGGAACTGCGGCCGGTGTCTGCCCGGGACCTCGGCACAGGGGGTCTCCTTGACCTCGCGCGCACGCTCCGTGGCGTAGACGCAGTCGCCCACCACGGTGCGCGGGCCGCCGCCCCCTCCCGGGTCGCCGGGGTGCGGGGGCTCCAGGTAGCGCGCGCAGGCGTGGCCCTGCCATGCGGTGCCGCCGCTCGTGCCCTGCTCGGGGAAGCGCTCGCTGATGTGCAGTACGAAATCGGTGTGCGCGGGGCAGCGCGGGCTCTTTGCGCGCGCCCCTTCGTGCCGGGCCCCTTCGTGCCGGGCCACGACCTTGACGGCGGCGCGCTCGCTGTCGCAGGGCACCTCCTCGATCCGCTGCCGGTTGTGGGTGCCGCACTCGCCCTCGGCGAGGAAGACACCTCCCGGATGCTGGGCGGACGCCGTCCCACGCCCCCGGCTCCCCGCAGGCGGCGCGACGGCGGACGGCGGGACCTGTCCCGCCCCGGCGGTGGACTCGGCGCCCGGCGAACCGGGCGGGCGCGTACAGCCGTTGGAGGCCAGCGAGAGCACCATCGCGCAGCCCGCCGCGATGACGGCGGCGCGCATCGCATGGATACGCATGTGTAGCCCGGCACCCCCGGTCGCTCTCCGCTCTCGCACCCCACGGCTCCCGCCGGCGCGCTTCCAGCCTGCCCGCGGCCCGGCGGCGGGGCCATCCGTCGAAGGAGTGAGCCACCACCGGCGCAGTCGGAGGGGGCGCGCCGGTGGCGGCGTACCGCCTTCCACGGCCGGCGGAGAGGGTGGTCAGCGACGCAGCCAGCAGCGAAGCCGACACCGTGCCGTGGCGACTCAGCGGCGGTACGCCGGTGGGACGTTCCGCGCTGGGCACAGGTTCCGGGATTTCCAGGAACAAGGCGAAATGATGTGACCGGTCCGGCAGTTGTGTGAACGGCCTTCCACGCCTGTGAACGCCACCGCGCGCTGCCCTGCCGCGCGCTGCCCCGTACGCCGTCCCCCGGTCGGCGGAGGACGCGCCCGGGCGGACGCTACGCCGCGTCCGCGAGCAGGCCGAGCAGATGGTCGCGCACGGCCGGCAACAGAGCGGGCAGCTCGCGCACCTCCGGATACCAGCGCTTTTCGTACTCCCAGCACAGCCACTCCCCGGCCCCGCCACCGGACGCCGAGTCGCTCCGCTCGCTCCCCGGCGCCTCGCCCGGGTCCTCGGCGGCGTCTCCCGCCCTGGTGAGGAGTTCCACGACCTCGGCGAGCGGCAGCACCCCCTCGCCCGGCGGCAGCGGCGTGGTGTCCTCGCGGGAGGCGATGTCCTTGACCTGGACGTAGCCCAGGTACGGCGCGAGCATCCGGTGCGTCTTTGCCGGGTCCTCCCCGCCGCGCCAGGTGTGCATCACGTCCCACAGCACCCCGGCGCCCGGATGGTCGACCGCCCGCAGGACGCGTGCCGCGTCCGCGCCCGTACGGTGCGAGTCGTGGGTCTCCAGCAGCACCCGGACACCCAGGTCGGAGGCCATCGCCGCGCCCTTCGCCAGCCGCCTGGCCGCCGTGGCGTCCCCCTCGGCGAGGCCCGCGTCCCCGCCGCCGGGGAAGACCCGGGCGTACGGCGCGCCCAGGTCGCGGGCCAGCTCCAGCAGGGCGCGCAGCCGGGAGAGCACCTCGGCGTCCTCGCCGCGCTCGGCGACCCTCGGGTATCCGGCGACGCACAGGATCTGGATGCCCGCCTCCTTGAACCGCTCCACGACCTCCACCCGGTCGGTCAGCCCGAGACCGGGGTGGACCGGCTCTTCCGGATGAGCGCGCAGTTCGACCCCGTGGAAACCGGCTCCCGAGGCCAGCCGCAGCACCTCGGGCACGGGCATACCGGGAACGCCGAGGGTGGAGAAGGCGAGTCGCATGCGCTCAGAGGACCAGATGCCGGTCCCGTCCTACAAGCTCCCTGCCGTAACTGTGGTGGTGATTCTCCGACGTCAGAGTGAATCCCCGCTCCCGGCACGGGGCCACCGGCGGTGGTCCGCGCGCCGTGCGTGGCTCTCCATCCGGGCGCACCGCGCCTCGAAGTCCGGGCGCACCGCGCCTCGGAACGCGCGCGGCGCGAGCGCCGTGGCGGCTCAGCCCGTGCGGGGGCGCGGCGGCGCCGTGGAGGCGCGCACCATCAGCTCGGCGCGCACGGTGGCCACCCCGCCGGGCGGCGGTGCCTGTCTGCCCAGCGCCAGGCGGCCCGCGCGCGCCCCCGCCTCGTACAGCGGCAGCCGTACGGTCGTCAGCGCGGGGGAGGCGTCGGCGCTGAAGGGCAGGTCGTCGAAGCCCGCCACGGAGACGTCCTCCGGGACGCGCAGCCCGCGCTCGCGCAGCGCGGCGCACACGCCCAGGGCCACGGTGTCGTTCGCCGCGAGCACGGCCGTCACCTCCGGTGCCCTGCGCAGCAGTTCGAGCGCGCCGTCGTAGCCGGAGCCCCGGTCGTAGCCGCCGCCGTGCACCGTCAGCCGCTCGGCGCCCGCCGACAGCCCGGGGGAGTGCGCCGCCAGCGCGGCGCGGTGGCCCTCCAGGCGGTGCCGGGTGGTGGTGCGCTCGGGGGGCCCGGCGACGTAGCCGACCGCGCGGTGTCCGAGCGCCAGCAGATGCGCGGTGAGCGCGCGCGCCCCGCCCCGGTTGTCGAACGCGACCGTGAGGATCCCGAGCCCTTCGCCGGACCCGCCGCGCTGCTCCGGCAACAGCGTCCGCACCGCGCGCCGCTCCAGGGGCGTGCGCGCCTGGCGACGGCCTTCCGCCCCCGGCTCTTCGGCGCGGACGGTATCCCAGACGCGGACGGGCTCCCCGGCCTCCGCCACAGCCTCCCCCGCCGGCTCCCCGGACGCCCCGTCCGGCTTGCCCGGCCGCCCGCCGCGCTCCCCGGGCGTGCGCAGTGGCGGCCTGCCGCACAGCACGACGCGGGTGCCGTCCGCCGCGAGCCGCCGCAGCCTGCCCTCCAGCGCCGCGCTGTGCTCGGGGTCCTCCACCGCGCCCCCGGTCAGGACGACAGCGGCGGCGCGCTGGCGCTGGAGGAGGGTGAGATACGTCAGCTCCTGTCCGGGCGATCCTCCGGTGTTGCAGACGACGGCGAGCTTGCGGGGCCCGGCCCCCGGCCCGCCCTCCGCGCCGTTCATCTCGCTTTGCACCGCGCCCGCGATGATGCCGAAGAACGGGTCGGCGATGTCGTTGACGAGGATGCCCACCAGGTCGGAGCTGGCGGCGGCCAGCGCGCTGGCCGGGCCGTTGACCACGTACTCCAGTTCGTCCACGGCGCGCAGCACGCGGGACCTGGTGGCGCCCGCCACCGGATAGTTGCCGCTCAGCACTCGGGAGACCGTCGCCGCCGAGACCCCCGCGCGTGCGGCGACGTCCGCCAGGGTGACTGCCATCGGATCCTCCGGTCGTCTTGTCCGAGGACATGTTCTCACCCGGCGGCCCCCGCCACACCGGGTGTCAAGTCCCTTGTTGAAGTCACATATTGGCCGTAGCGTGCTTGGCAGAAAGCGCTTGCTGTCGACGTCCGCCGAGGGAGAAGAGCCCACGTGACACGCAGGACAGTCCGGATCGCGATGAACGGTGTGACAGGACGGATGGGGCACCGCCAGCACCTCGTCCGCTCCCTCCTCGCCCTCCGCGAGGAAGGCGGCCTCGACCTCGGGGACGGCGAGCGGCTGTGGCCCGAGCCGGTCCTGGTGGGCCGCAGGGAACACGCGCTCAGGGCGCTGGCCCACGAGCACGGGCTCGATCCCGGCCAGATCTCCACCGACCTGGACACGGTGCTGGCCGACGACAGCGTGGACGTCTACTTCGACGCCCAGGTCACCTCGGCGCGCCAGGAAGCCCTCAAGAAGGCCATCGCCGCCGGGAAGCACATCTACACCGAGAAGCCCACCGCCACCTCGCTCGACGGCGCGCTGGAGCTGGCCAGGGCCGCCGCCCGCGCGGGCGTCAGGCACGGCGTCGTCCAGGACAAGCTCTTCCTGCCGGGCCTGCGCAAGCTCAGGCGCCTGGTGGAGAGCGGCTTCTTCGGCAGAATCCTGTCCGTACGCGGCGAGTTCGGATACTGGGTGTTCGAAGGCGATCTCCAGCCGGCCCAGCGCCCGTCGTGGAACTACCGCGCGGAGGACGGCGGCGGCATCGCCGGCGACATGTTCCCGCACTGGGAGTACGTGCTGCACAACCTCTTCGGCCGGGTCACCTCTGTGCAGGCGCAGGTCGCGACGCACATTCCGCGCCGCTGGGACGAGCGCGGTGAGCCCTATGAGGTGACGGCCGACGACGCCGCCTACGGCATCTTCACGCTGGAGGGCGGCGCCGTCGCCCAGATCAACTCCTCATGGGCGGTGCGTGTGCACCGCGACGAACTGGTGGAGTTCCAGGTCGACGGCACCGAGGGATCGGCCGTCGCGGGGCTGCGCGGCTGCCGCTACCAGCACCGGGCCGGTACGCCCAAGCCGGTGTGGAACCCCGACCTGCCCGCCACCGAGCGCTTCCGCGACCAGTGGCAGGAGGTGCCGGACAACGACGGCGACGAGGAGACCAACGGCTTCAAGGCCCAGTGGGAGCTGTTCTTGCGGCATGTCGCGGCGCCCGACCCCGCCCGGCCCTACACCTGGGACCTGCTGGCGGGCGCGCGCGGCGTACAGCTCGCGGAGCTGGGCCTGAAGTCCTCCGCCGAAGGCCGCCGCTGCGAGGTGCCGGAGCTGACCCTGTGATCCTGCTGCCCGAGCTCTCCGGGGGGACACGCGCCTACGAGCCTCGCGGCGCCGCTCCGGCCCTGCGGCGGGGGCGTGGGGCACCGCCCGTCTCCCGGGTCGTCTTCGCGGCGGCGCACGTGGTCGCCGATCCGCTGGCCGATACCGCGCCCGGCGGGCCCGCCGCGCTCGACTGGGACGCCACGCTCGCCTTCCGCCGCCACCTGTGGGCGCACGGGCTGGGCGTGGCCGAAGCGATGGATACCGCGCAGCGCGGCATGGGTCTGGACTGGGCGGGCGCCGCCGAGCTGATCCGGCGCTCGGCGGCCGAGGCGAAGGCCACCGGCGGACGTATCGCCTGCGGCGTCGGCACCGACCAGCTCCCCGCACCCGCCGCCCAGAGCCCGGCCGGACGCGCCGGCCCGGCAGGCCGCGACGGTGCGGCGGGCCACGGCGGCCCCGGGGCGGAGGACCTGGCCCGGATCACCCGCGCCTACGAGGAGCAGCTCGCCCTGGTCGAGGACAGCGAAGCGCAGGCCATCCTCATGGCCTCCCGCGCGCTGGCCGCCACTGCGCGCGGGCCCGAGGACTACGAGAGCGTGTACGGTGCCCTGCTGCGGCAGACGGCGCGCCCGGTCCTCCTGCACTGGCTCGGCCCGATGTTCGACCCGGCGCTGGAGGGCTACTGGGGCAGCGGCGATCTGGACGAGGCCACCGACACCTTCCTGAAGATCATCGCGGCGCACCCCGGCAAGGTCGACGGCGTGAAGGTCTCCCTCCTCGACGCGGACCGCGAGGCCGCCTTGCGCGTACGACTGCCCGAGGGCGTGCGCTGCTACACGGGTGACGACTTCCACTACCCCGAGCTGATCGAGGGCGACGGGGCGGCGCACAGCGACGCGCTGCTCGGCGTCTTCGACCCCCTGGCCCCGCTGGCGGCCGACGCCGTACGGATGCTGGACGACGGCGACAGCAAGGCGTTCCGGGCGGCGCTCGATCCGACCGTCCCCCTCGCCCGCCATCTGTTCCAGGAGCCGACGCGCTACTACAAGACGGGCGTGGTGCTGCTGGCCTGGCTGGCCGGGCACCAGCGGCACTTCACCATGGCCGGCGGGCTCCAGTCGGCGCGCTCGCTGCCGCACCTCGCGCGTGCCTACGAACTCGCCGACGGTATCGGCCTGTTCCCCGACCCCGAGCTTGCCGAGCACCGGATGAAGCAGCTTTTCGCCGTCAACGGGGTTGACCAGTGAGCGCCACCAGCCCCAGCACCGGTCCTGCCCCGGGTCCGGGCCCCGACCCTGCCCCCGGCCTCGCCCGGCTGTCGGTCAACCAGGAGACCGTGCGCCAGCTCTCCCTTCCCGAACTGGCCAGGGAGACGGCCGCGCTCGGCATCGGGGGCGTGGGGCTGTGGCGCGATCCGGTGCGCGCGTACGGTCCCGAGGCGGCAGGGCGGCTCATGCGCGAGCACGGCCTGAGCGTCACCTCCCTGTGCAGAGGCGGCTTCTTCACCGCGGAGGATCCTGCCGAGCGCCGCACCGCGCTCGACGACAACCGGGCGGCGGTCGATGAGGCCGCCGCGCTGGGCACCGGCACGCTCGTCCTCGTGTCCGGCGGCCTGCCCGCCGGGGACCGCGATCTGCCCGCCGCGCGCGAGCGGGTCGCCGACGCGCTCGCCGAACTGGCGCCGTACGCCGAGGAGCGGGGCGTGCGGCTCGCGGTGGAGCCGCTGCATCCGATGTACGCCTCCGACCGCTGTGTGGTCTCCACCCTCGGGCAGGCCCTCGCGCTGGCCGAGCGCTTCCCGGCGCGGCAGGTGGGCGTCGTCGTGGACACGTACCACCTGTGGTGGGACGAGCGGGTGCCCGAGCAGATCGCGCGGGCCGGGGAGCAGGGCCGCCTCGCCGCCTTCCAGCTCGCCGACTGGGTCACCCCGCTCCCCGAGGGCGTGCTGCTCGGCCGGGGCCAGCTCGGGGACGGCTCCGTCGACCTACGGGCCTTCCGCGAACTGACCGAAGCGGCCGGATACTCGGGGCTGATCGAGGTGGAGCTGTTCAACCCCGCGCTGTGGGCGCGCGACGGGGCTGACGTGCTCAAGGAGACGGCCGAGCGCTACGTCCGCCACGTGCTGTGAAGTCTCATGACCGCAGGGGGAGAAGCACGGTGCGGGCCTCGGAAAAATTACGTAGCGCCGTGCAACCCTTCCGGAGAGTCGCGGGTCATATCTGTGTCGGCGTCCCCTGGGGGGAAGTATCGGGGGAAAGAGCGGGAGGCCGAGGGGGAAATGGAAGGGCCCGGTCCGCTGGACCGGGCCCTTCGAGCATGTTCTCGAGCAGGGGAGATCAGAACGGCACGCCGCAGCGCAGCAGCACGTTGGCGAACGGCTTGGCCTCGCCCGTACGCACCACCAGCTTCGCTTCCCGGGTCATGGCCTTCAGCTCCTCGTGCGGGATGAGCTCAAGTCCGGGAAAGTGGCCGGTGAGAAGCGTGGTCGCCCCCGAGTTGGCCTCGCGCACCTCCTTGGCCGCGACGGCGCCCTCCACCTCCAGCTCGTCGAGGATCCCTTCCAAGACCTCGGCGAAGGAGGGCACGCCCGCCCGGAAGGCGAGATCGACGACCGAGGGGCCCTCGGGGATGGGAAGTCCGACGTCGCACACCATGACGAGATCGGTGTGCCCCAACCGGGCCAGCGCTCCGGAGAGATGCCGGTTGAGTATCCCGGACTTCTTCATGCTGTTGTCTCCTTGTTCGCTCCGGGCGCTCCGGATGCTTCGGCGTTGCCGGAGGCTCCGGATGCTTCGGCGTTTCCGGCAGCACCAGATGCTTCCACCTGGGCAGCGCTCGGGTAGGACTCCTGCGCACCCGCTCGGGTGACCGCGAAGGAGCCGACGCGTACGGCGTACCGTACGGCCTGCTCCAGACCGTCACCGCGGCCCAGCCGCCAGCCGAGCGCGCCGGTGAAGGCGTCGCCGGCGCCGGTGGTGTCCACGGCCCGGACCGGGGGGCTGGGCACCAGGACGGTACGGACGGCATCCGCGCTGCCGTCCGTACCGTCCGTGCCGACCCCGGGGCCCGCCACCAGCGCGCCCTCGGCGCCCAGGGTGACGACCACGCTGCGCGGGCCGAGCCCGAGGAGAGCGGTGGCCCACTCCTCGGGTTCGGTGCTCAGCGAACGCCCGGGCAACAGGCGCCGTGCCTCGTGCTCGTTGACCACCAGCGGGTCGCAGAGCGCCAGCACGTCCTCGGGCAGGGGAGCGGGGGGAGAGGGGTTGAGCACGACGCGGGCGCCGTGGCCTGCCGCGGCACGCGCTGCCGTGGCGACCGTCTCCAGGGGAATCTCAAGTTGTAGGGATACGACAGCCGCGGCCTCGAAGAGGGCGCCTGCCGCGGTGATGTCGTCCGGCGTGAGCCGGGCGTTGGCACCGGGTGAGACGACGATGCTGTTGTCACCGGCCGAATCGACGGTGATGAGGGCGACGCCGGTGGGTGCGTCCTTGCCCTCCAGAAGTCCGGCGGTATCCGCACCGGCGGCGCGCTGGGCCTGGGCGAGCAGTTGTCCGTACGCGTCGTCGCCGACGCGCGCGAGCAGGGTGGTGCGGGCGCCCAGCCGGGCGGCGGCTGCCGCCTGGTTCGCTCCCTTGCCGCCCGGGTGGATGACCAGATCCGACCCGAGCACTGTCTCGCCCGCCGCCGGCCTGCGGTCGACTCCCACGACCAGGTCGGCATTGGCGGACCCTACGACCAGAAGGTCGTATGCGTGCATCCGGTGCTCCTTCTCGGGCCCGCGCAGGGGCTCGGGCCCCAAGAAGGGCCGCTCAGCTTGTCGTCCGCCCGCGTCCCTGACCGGGACCCGCGTCCGGTCAGGACCCGCGTTCCGGTCAGGAGAACCGGTCGACGTTCTTCTTGGTGACGACCTTGACCGGCACCTTGATCTTCGGGTCCACGGTCGAACCGTCGACGATGCGCATGGCGTTGCGGACGGCCATCTTGCCCAGCTCGGCGGGCTGCTGGGCCACGGTGGAGCTGATGGTGCCCTTCTTGACGGCCTTCAGCGCCTCGGGGGTGCCGTCGAAGCCGACGAGCTTGACGTCGCCGCCGGACTTGGAGCCCAGCGCCTTGGCGGCGCCCAGCGCCATCTCGTCGTTCTCCGCGAAGATGCCGTCCAGGTCCGGGTGGGCCTGCATGACGTTGGTGGTCACGTCCAGGCCCTTGTCCCGCAGGAAGTTGGCCGGCTGCTTGGCCACGATCTTGATGCCGGGGTACTTCTTGATGCCCTCGGAGAAGCCCTTGGCGCGCTCGCGCGAGGAGGAGGTGCCCACCTGGCCGCGCAGGACGAGGATCTTGCCCTTGCCGCCGAGCTGGTCGGCCAGGCTCTTGGCCGCCATCTTGCCGCCCTCGACGTTGTCGGAGGCGACAGTGGTCTTGACCTCGGCCTTGTTGACCCCGCGGTCGGCGGCGACGACCGGGATGTTCGCGTTGCTCGCGGCCTTGACGGAAGGGCCGGCGGCGTCGGAGTCGACCGGGTTGATGATCAGAGCCTTCACATTCTTCGACGTGAAGTTCTGCACCTGGTTCGCCTGCGTCGAGGCGTCTTCCTGGGCGTCCTGGATGTTGATCTCTGCGCCCTGCGCCTTCGCCTCAGCCTCGGCGCCCTTCTTCATCTGGGTCATGAAGGGCTGGTTCAGCGCGGATATCGCGAAGCCGAGCTTCGCCTTCTCCTTGCCGCCGCTGGAGCCGGAGCCGGAGCCGCAGGCGGAGGCGGTCAGTGCGACTGCCGTGGCCACGATGACCACGGACGTGTTCTTTCTCTTGCTCATTGCTGCATTCCTTGCAGTCGGCAGATGGATGAACTACGTGCGCTCCCCCGTCGCACAAAGATCATGCGCGGCGACGCAGTGTATCGAGAAGTACGGCCAGCGCAATCACTGCCCCGATAACGACCTGCTGCCAGAAAGCGGAAACGTCCAGAAGGTTGAGTCCATTGCGTAGAACAGCAAGAATGAGCGCGCCTATCAGCGTTCCGGAAGCCTTGCCGACACCTCCGGCGAGGCTTGCGCCACCGATCACGACGGCCGCGATCGCGTCCAGTTCGTAACCTGTGGCGGCCTGTGGCTGGGCCGAGGCGAGCCGTGTCGCCAGGACGATTCCGGCAACCGCGGCGAAGGTGCCCACCAGTGCGTAGATGACCAGTTTCTGGCGCCGCACCCGGATGCCCGACAGGTGCGCGGCTTCCTCGTTGCCGCCGATCGCGTACATGGTCCGCCCGCTGTAGGTGCGGATGAGGATCACAGCGGCGATGACGCCCATCAGGATCATCACGAGCACCGGCACCGGCAGCCAGTCGCCGAGCGTCTCGCCGACCCAGGCGATGGACTCGGGCAGCGTGATCGGGGTGCCGTCGGAGACGACCAGGGCAAGACCGCGCGCCGCGGAGAGCATCGCCAGCGTGGCGATGAACGGCGGCAGCTTGCCGTAGGCGATCAGGACGCCGTTGACCAGGCCGCACGCGGTGCCGGTCAGGATGGCGAGGATGACGCCCAGGAAGACCGGCATGCCCTCGGTGGTGGTGAACCAGCCGAGCATGACGGCCGAGAAGGCCGCCACCGAGCCGACCGAGAGGTCGATGCCGCCGGAGACGATGGCGAAGGTGACGCCGAAGGCGAGGATCGCGGTCACGGCCGCCTGGACGCCGACGTTCAGCAGGTTCTGGGTGCTGAGGAAGTCGCCCGACATGATCGTCATCAGCACGATCATGGCCACCAGCGCGGTCAGCGCGCCGTTCTCCAGCAGGACGCGTCGTAGGACGTTCGGCGGCCCGTTGCCGCCGGGGCGCTTGTCCAGGCGGTGACCCGGCTGCGTGTCAATGGCCACGGGGAGAATCCTCCATCTCGCTCGTTCCTGGTGCGGAGGTGCCGACGGCCAGGGCCATGACGGCGTCCTGGCTGGCCTCCCGCGCGGTCAGTTCGCCCGCGATCCGGCCCTGGGACATCACCAGGATCCGGTCGCTCATTCCCAGCACCTCGGGGAGGTCGCTGGAGATCATCAATACCGCGTGGCCGGAGGCCGTCAGCTCGTTGATGAGCTGGTAGATCTCGACCTTGGCGCCCACGTCGATGCCGCGGGTGGGCTCGTCGAGGATCAGCACGCGGCTCTGGGCGAGCAGCCACTTGCCGATCACGACTTTCTGCTGGTTTCCACCGGAGAGGGTGCGCACGTGCTGGTCGATGTCGGCCATCCGTACGCCCAGCCGGTCGGCGATCCTGGCCGCCTCCTTGCGCTGGCCGCTCCGGTCGACGAGGCCGCCCTTGCTCGCCTCGCGCAGGGTGACCAGGCCGAGGTTGTCGGAGACCGAGGCGTCGGGCAGCAGCCCCTGGCCCTTGCGGTCCTCGGGTACCAGGCCCAGTCCGGCGGCGTGCGAGGCCCACACGTCGCTGCCCTGAAGCTTCTTGCCGCGCACCTCGACCCGGCCCGCGTCGTACCCGTCGGCACCGAAGACCGCTCGGACGACCTCGGTCCGGCCGGCGCCGACCAGTCCCGCGACGCCGACGACCTCACCGGCACGCACCTCGAAGGAGATGTCGTGGAAGACGCCCTGCTTGCGCAGCCCGGTCACCCGCAGCAGCGGCTGGCCCAGCTGGTCGGCGACCTGGCCGGTCACGCGCGGGTACTGCTGCTCGATGTCGCGGCCCACCATGAGCTTGACCAGCTCGTCCTGCGGGGTGTTCGCCGGGACCTGGCCGACGCTGCGCCCGTCGCGCAGGACGGTGACCCGGTCGCCGATGGCGGGGATCTCCTCCAGGTGGTGGGTGATCAGGACGATCCCGACACCTTCGGAGCGCAGCCTGCGCACGATGGTGAAGAGCCGGTTGACCTCCTCGGCGGTGAGCACCGCCGTCGGCTCGTCCATGATCAGTACGCCGGTGCGCAGGCTGAGCGCCTTGGCGATCTCCACCATCTGCCGCCCGGCGATGCCCAGCTTGCTGACCGGGGTGCGCGGCGGCGCCGTGATGCCGACCCTGTGGAGCAGTTCGGCGGCGTCGGCCTCCATCTTCTTGCGGTCGATCATGCCCCGGCGGCGCGGCTGGCGGCCCAGGAAGATGTTCTCCGCGATGGACAGGTGGGGGACGAGGTTGAACTCCTGGTGAATGGTGGCGATGCCGAGCTTCGCCGCCGCCTCGGCCCCGGTGATGCGCACCGGCCGACCGTCGCGCAGGACCCGCCCCGCGTCCGCGCGGTAGGCGCCGGAGAGCACCTTGATCAGGGTGCTCTTGCCGGCTCCGTTCTCGCCCAGCAGCACATGAACTTCGCCCGCGCGCAGATCGAAGTCGACGCCGTCGAGGGCGACCACGCCGGGAAAGGTCTTCCGGATGCCCTCCGTTCGCAGCAACTCCCGTGCCGGGGGCGGGTCTGGGGTGGTCAACGGCGCGTCCTTTCGTCTTCGCCGCAGGAGCGGCGCGCTATGAGGTGGGCGGAGAGCGTGACGGAGCCGGCGCTCCCTCCCCCGGACTCCGTCCGGGGGGATCCCCCCTCCACGAGGTCGGTCAGGGCCGCGACCGCACGGTGGCCCAGCTCCTGGGTCGGCTGGGCGATCGCGGTGATCGGGGGGTCGGTGTGCAGGAACCACGGGATGTCGTCGAACGCGGCCAGGGACACGTCGTCCGGCACGCGCAGGCCCAGCCGGCGCAGCTGTTCCATCACGCCCAGCGCCATCAGGTTGTCCGTCGCGAAGACCGCGTCCGGCGGCTCCGGAAGGGCGAAGAAGTCGTTGGTGACCCGGCGTCCGCTCTCCGTCTGGAAGTCGCCCTGGCCTATGTAGGCAGCGGGCAGCGGCAGCCCGTACTCGCGCAGGGCCGACCGGAAGGCACGGACCCGCTCGTTGCTCGTGGTGCTCGCGACGGGCCCGGTGATGATGGCCAGCCTGCGGTGTCCCAGGGCGTACAGGTGAGCGACCAGGGAGCGAACGGCGGACCGCCCGTCGGCGCGTACGAGCGGCACCTCCAGGCCCTCGATCCAGCGGTCGACGAAGACCATCGGGATCCCGGAGACCGCCGCCTCCCGCAGCGCGAGGGAGTCGCCGTCGGCGGGGGAGACCAGCAGTCCGTCGATACGGCGGTCCAGCAGCGTGCGCACATGGTGGTCCTGGAGCGTGAGCTGCTCGTCCGCGTTGCCGATGATGACGCTGTAGCCCCTGCTGCGCGCCGCGTCCTCGACCGCCCTGGCCAGCTCGGTG
Source organism: Streptomyces sp. NBC_01775 (assembly GCF_035917675.1). Taxonomy (NCBI): domain Bacteria; kingdom Bacillati; phylum Actinomycetota; class Actinomycetes; order Kitasatosporales; family Streptomycetaceae; genus Streptomyces; species Streptomyces sp. NBC_01775. The sequence continues at coordinate 6,022,359 of NZ_CP109104.1, forward strand.
AAGAACGGATTCAGCACATCGCTGATGACCAGGCCCAGGGTGCGGGTCTGGTCGGTGCGCAGGGAACGGGCCAGCGTGTTGGGGCGATAGCGCAGCTCGGCGACCGCGTCCAGCACCCGGGATCTGGTCTCGTCACGGACCCCGCTGTGCCCGTTGAGCACACGCGAGACCGTGGCGACCGAGACGCCCGCGTGTACCGCGACGTCCTTGATGCCTGCCATTGGAGTGCCGGGTCCCAGGAAGTGGAAGTGGCTCCGTGCGCACGGCGGTCGGACTCGCGCCGCTCCTCGCATGGAAACGATTACATCGCACATGGAAGGCGATGGGTCGGGTGTGACGCAAGGGGCCGATGCAGGATCGTGACCACCTTTCGGGAACAAGGCTTCGAGAGGGGCGGAGGAGCAACTTCCGCACCGCTTGCGAGAGTTATCCACAGGGCTGCCGCGATGTCGGCAGCCGGGGCTACCGTCTGTGACATGACGTTTCAGCCTGCGGTGCTCGAAGGGGTCCTAGAGCGCATCACCTACGCCAATGAGGACAATGGGTACACCGTCGCGCGGGTGGACACCGGCCGCGGCGGCGAACTCCTCACGGTGGTGGGCGCGTTGCTGGGCGCGCAGGCGGGCGAATCGCTGCGCATGGAGGGCCGCTGGGGCTCCCATCCGCAGTACGGACGCCAGTTCCATGTGGACAACTACGTCACGGTGCTGCCCGCCACCATCCAGGGCATCCGCCGCTATCTGGGCTCGGGGCTGGTCAAGGGGGTGGGCCCGCGCATCGCCGACCGCATCGTGACCCACTTCGGCGTGGACACCCTGGAGGTCATCGAGGCCGACCCGAAGAAGCTCATCGAGGTCCCCGGCCTCGGCCCCAAGCGCACCAAGCTCATCGCCGCCGCGTGGGAGGAGCAGAAGGCCATCAAGGAGGTCATGGTCTTCCTCCAGGGCGTCGGCGTCTCCACCTCCATCGCCGTGCGCATCTACAAGCAGTACGGCGACGCGTCGATCTCCGTGGTGCGCGGCAACCCCTACCGGCTGGCGGCCGACGTGTGGGGCATCGGATTCCTGACCGCCGACCGCATCGCCCAGTCCGTCGGCATCCCGCACGACAGCCCGGAGCGGGTCAAGGCCGGACTGCGGCACGCCCTGTCGCAGTCGGCCGACCAGGGGCACTGCTATCTGCCCGAGGAGCGCCTCCTCTCCGACGCCGTCAAGCTCCTCCAGGTCGACACGGGCCTGGTGATCGACTGCCTGGGCGAGCTGGCGGGGGAAGAGGAAGGCGTGGTGCGCGAGCCGGTGCCCGACCCCGAGGACCCCTCCCGCACTCTGAACGCCGTCTATCTCATCCCCTTCCACCGTGCGGAGATCGCGCTCGCCGCCCAGCTCCAGCGGCTGCTGCGCACCCCGGAGGACCGGCTGCCCGCCTTCCAGAGCGTCGACTGGGACAAGGCCCTGGGCTGGCTCGCCACGCGCACCGGCGCGGAGCTGGCCCCCGAGCAGCGCGAGGCGGTGCGCCTCGCGCTCACCCGAAAGGTCGCGGTGCTGACCGGGGGGCCGGGCTGCGGCAAGTCCTTCACCGTCCGCTCGGTGGTCGAGCTGGCCGCCGCCAAGCAGGCCCGGGTGCTGCTGGCGGCGCCCACCGGGCGCGCCGCCAGACGGCTCTCCGAGCTGACCGGCGCCGAGGCGTCCACGGTGCACCGGCTGCTGGAGCTGAAGCCGGGCGGCGACGCGGCCTACGACAGGGACCGCCCGCTGGAGGCCGATCTGGTGGTGGTCGACGAGGCGTCCATGCTCGACCTGCTGCTGGCCAACAAGCTGCTGAAGGCCGTCCCGCCGGGCGCCCATCTGCTGCTGGTCGGCGATGTGGACCAGCTGCCCTCGGTGGGCGCGGGGGAGGTGCTGCGCGATCTGCTGGCCGAGGGCGGCCCGGTGCCCGCCGTGCGGCTGCGGCGCATCTTCCGCCAGGCCCAGCAGTCGGGTGTGGTGACCAACGCCCACCGCATCAACTCCGGCGCCCCGCCGCTCACCCAGGGAATGAGCGATTTCTTCCTCTTCGTGGAGGAGGACACGGAGGCCGCGGGGGCGCTGACCGTGGATGTGGCGGCCCGCCGCCTCCCGGCGAAGTTCGGGCTGGATCCGCGCCGCGACGTGCAGGTCCTGGCCCCGATGCACCGTGGCCCGGCCGGGGCGGGGGCGCTCAACGGGCTGCTCCAGCAGGCGGTCACCCCCGCGCGCCCCGGGCTGCCGGAGAAGCGCTTCGGGGGACGCGTCTTCCGGGTGGGCGACAAGGTCACCCAGATACGGAACAACTACGAGAAGGGGGCCAACGGGGTCTTCAACGGCACTGTCGGCGTGGTCACCGCCCTGAACCCCGACGACCAGCGGCTGACGGTGCTCACGGAGGAGGACGAGGAGGTCGGCTACGACTTCGACGAACTGGACGAGCTGGCGCACGCCTACGCCGTCACCATCCACCGCTCCCAGGGCAGCGAGTATCCAGCGGTGGTGATTCCCGTCACCACAGGGGCATGGATGATGCTCCAGCGCAACCTGCTCTACACGGCCGTGACCCGGGCCAAGCGCCTCGTGGTGTTGGTCGGTTCCCGCAGGGCACTCGGCCAGGCCGTCCGTACGGTCTCGGCCGGCCGGCGCTGCACGGCGCTCGACCACCGGCTGCGCGGGCTTCCGGCCGCCTCGACGGGCGCTTTGGCTTCCAGGGGGTGACCATGACGGCCTGGAGGGTGCAGGATAGCTAGACGGGCGGCACTCCGTGCCACCATGGAGCCCTCTGGCTGACCCCCAGTGCACCGCACTGCACCGGATGGGGGAAAGTGGAGAGAAGTCAGGGCACCTCGAAGAAGAGGCACTACGTCGGTGAGGGATGACGTGAGCGAACACCGCGACAGCGAGAACTCCGTAGTACTGCGGTACGGGGACGGCGAGTACAGCTACCCGGTCGTCGACAGCACGGTGGGCGACCGTGGGTTCGACATCGGCAAGCTGCGTGCCCAGACCGGTCTGGTGACCCTGGACTCGGGATACGGCAACACCGCCGCGTACAAATCCGCCATCACCTATCTCGACGGTGAGCAGGGCATCCTGCGCTACCGCGGCTATCCGATCGAGCAGCTGGCCGAGCACGGCTCCTTCCTGGAGACCGCCTACCTGCTGATTCACGGCGAGCTGCCGACCGTCGACGAGCTGGCCTCGTTCAAGAACGAGATCACCCAGCACACCCTGCTGCACGAGGACGTCAAGCGGTTCTACGACGGCTTCCCGCGTGACGCCCACCCCATGGCGATGCTGTCCTCGGTGGTCAGCGCGCTGTCCACTTTCTACCAGGACAGCCACAACCCCTTCGACGAGCAGCAGCGCCACCTGTCGACCATAAGGCTGCTGGCCAAGCTGCCGACGATCGCGGCGTACGCGTACAAGAAGGCCATCGGCCACCCCGTCGCGTACCCGAGCAACGATCTCGGCTACGTCGAGAACTTCCTGCGGATGACGTTCTCCGTCCCCTCGCAGGAGTACGACCTGGACCCGGTCGTGGTCAGCGCCCTCGACAAGCTGCTGATCCTGCACGCGGACCACGAGCAGAACTGTTCGACCTCCACGGTCCGCCTCGTCGGCTCCTCGCAGGCCAACATGTTCGCCTCCATCTCCGCCGGCATCAACGCGCTGTGGGGCCCCCTCCACGGCGGTGCCAACCAGAGCGTGCTGGAGATGCTCCAGGGCATCCAGGCCTCGGGCGGCGACGTCGACACCTTCATCCGGAAGGTGAAGGACAAGGAAGACGGCGTCAAGCTCATGGGCTTCGGGCACCGCGTCTACAAGAACTTCGACCCCCGCGCGAAGATCATCAAGGCGGCGGCGCACGACGTGCTCTCGGCCCTCGGCAAGAGCGACGAACTGCTCGACATCGCGCTTCGCCTGGAGGAGCACGCGCTGTCCGACGACTACTTCGTCGAGCGCAAGCTCTACCCGAACGTGGACTTCTACACCGGCCTGATCTACCGGGCCATGGGCTTCCCGACCAGCATGTTCACCGTGCTGTTCGCGATCGGCCGGCTGCCGGGCTGGATCGCCCAGTGGCACGAGATGATCAAGGAGCCGAACTCGCGCATCGGCCGTCCGCGCCAGATCTACACCGGCGTGGTCGAGCGGGACTACGTCCCGGTCGAGTCGCGCTGACCTGACCCGCACTACGCCAGGCGGAAGGCCCCGGTCCGGTCGGACCGGGGCCTTCCGTTTGTGTGGATCTCCAGAGAGACGTAGGTCACAGAAATTGGGGGGTAACCATTGTGCCGGGTTGAGTGTCTAACCGGGTGGCGTCGGCCTCCCGGCGGAGACTTCGCCACATTCCGAAGCTGTCTTGGGGGACGGATTCGGTGTGAAGAGAGGGTGAACGTGCCCGGGGAGCTTGAGCGGCCCTCCCGCCCGTACGTGCAGCCAGTAAGCGCCCGGCCAGGATCCCGTGGGGGGAATCCATGACCGGGAAACGGAAGCGCCCCGTCGACAGGCCCGTGGGGGGACCTGGCCGGCGGGGCGCTTTTCGCTGCCCGCGAGAGGGTTGCGCCCGCGCTTCGTGGCGGGGTGCCGCTTCGTGGTGGGGCCGCGCTGTGTGACGGTGCCGCTCTTCGCGTCGGGACACCGCTTCGTGGCGGGCGGCGGGGGCCGCTTCGGGTCGGGGCTGACCCTCGTGGCGGCGGGTCCGTTCGCTGCCGGCGGCCCGCTTGTTGTCCGCGGGGGTGCTCCGGTGCCCATCCCGCCGCTCCGGGGCCCGCCCCGCCGATGCCGTCGCGGCGTTCCGTCCGCTGCCCGCCCGCTGGGGCTGTTCGCTCGAACGGCCCGGCTGCCGGTGCGGCTCGTTCCGAACTGCGGTATGGGCGATTCGGCGGGATACTGGAAGTGGCTGACGTCCGGACGGACGGGCGGCCCGACGTCTCGGCGTCCGCTACGCCCGGCCCACCAGCTCGTACCCCGCCTCGTCGACGGCGTCGTGTACGGCGGCGTCGTCCAGCTCGCCGGAGGAGGTGACGGTGACCTCGCCGGAGGCGGCCACGGCCTTCACGGCCGAGACGCCCGCGATCCGTGACAGTTCCTCGGACACCGCGCCCTCGCAGTGGCCGCAGGTCATTCCGGAAACCTTGTACGTGGTCGTGACGTCGCTCATGGCCGTTCCTCCCTCTCGATCGGTGCTCCCACGGGCCCAACAGGTCGCACGGGCGGTGCCGTGGGAGGTGTTCAGGAGCTTCACGGTATACCCCCTCCGGGTATAAGGCCAACCCGCTGGTGGAACCCGCCGTCGGTCCGCGCTCCGGCGCCCCTAGGGGGCGGCTCGAAACCCCCCTGAGATGCCCCTGGGATGGCCCGGCGCCCGTTGTGGTGCCGTATCCGCACCTGTCAGCTTGGGCTTACAGGTGGAGAGGCCGGAGCGAACGGCGACAGAAGGGCAGGTGGTCCGCATGGAGGGCGCACTGTGGGCGGCGTACGCGCTGCTGGTGCTCACCACGCTGCCCCCGCTCGTTCCCAACTCCGCGCTCATCGCGACCGCCGGGGCGCTCGCGGCGACCGGCAGGCTCTCCCTCCCGCTGGTGCTGCTCGCCGTGGCGGGCAGCGCGCTCGCGGGAGATCTGGCGATCCACTGGCTGGGGCGGCGCACGGGGCCCAGGACCCGCGCGTGGCTCTCGTCGAGCGCCCGGCGCAAGGCGGCACTCGACTGGACGGCGGCACGGGTGTGGCGGCACGGAGTGCCTTTCCTCGTCGTCGTCCGTTTCCTGCCCAGCGGCAGGATCGCCGGTGGACTGGCGGCCGGCACCGTCGGCTACCCCGCGCGCCGCTTCCTGCTGGGCGCCGGGATCGCGGAGCTGCTCTGGGCGGGCTACTCGGTGGGCGTCGGCTACTGGGGCGGGCTGGTGCTGGCCGGAACGCTGTCGGGCGCGCTGGTCGGGCTGGGTGCCTCCGCGCTGCTGGCGGGTGGCGCCATGGGCGTGCAGTGGGCGATGCGTCGCCGCGCGCGGAGGTCGGCGGCTGCGCCGGCCGATGCCGATGCCGACGCCGATGCGTCTGTCGACGTCCCCGCCGACCCGCCCACCGATGCGTCCCCCGACGCGTATGTCGATGCCAACGCCGGTGCGCCCGTTGGTGCGCCCGCTCCGGCGTCCCCCAATGCCGATGCGCCCGTCGACGCGCCCGCCCCGGCGCCCCCCAGTGCCGATACGGATGCGCCCGCCCGGGCGCCCGTCCCTGCTCCGGTCTCGGTTCCGGTGTGCGTGGCCGCACGAGCCGCGGCTTCGGTGTGGGTGCCCGCACCCGCCCGATCCGCGGTTCCGCTGCGCGTGCCCGCTCCTGCCCGTCGAGCGGCAGGCGAAGGGCCCCGGTCGGCGCCTGTGAGGGGCGCTGGTCGGGGCCCGGGGGTGGTTACGGACGGGGACGCTGTCGGGGAGGGGGCGGGTGCCCCCGCCGCCGCGCCGGACTCATCGGCCGCCGCGGTGCCCGGGTCTGCGGGTGACCCAGTCACGGATGGTGTCGGCGAACCAATAGGGTTTTCCGCCCTCCACCAGATCCGACGGGGGTAGGAGGCCGTGCTTCCGGTAGGACCGCACGGTGTCCGGCTGGACGCCGATGTGCGCGGCGATTTCCTTGTACGACCAGAGCCTTCGGTCGACCATCTCTCGCACCTCCCAGGGGTGGCTGGTGATCACCAGCCCGTGCCGGGTGAACGACGCAGAGTGACGTCGGGGGAGGGGCTGTGCATCGCCTGTGACGGCGGGCCCGTGCAATGGTGACGTTGGTGACCGAACCGGAACGTGGTGTTCCCCTGGTGGAGCCTCCCCTGGCGAAGCCTCCACTCGCCGGGCCGGCCCGCCCCTCCCGCCAGGCCCGCCCCTCCCGCCAGGCCCGCCTCCACTCGCCGGGCCGGCCCGCCTCTCCCGCTAGCCGGCCCGCCCCTCCCGCTAGGCCCCGCAGCTGCGCAGAAAGCGCCGGGTGCGCTCCGCGATGGGGAACGGCTGGTCGGGCGGGCACGGATACATGTCCTGCTCGACGATGGCGAAGAGGTCGACGCCCAGCCCCTGTGCCGCCGTCAGGACCGGCTCCAGCGCGGGCACTCCGCCCGGGGGCTCGCACATCACGCCCTGGCGCACGGCGGGTCCGAACGGCGTTCCCTCGCGGACGACTTCGGCGAGGATCCGCGGGTCCACCTGCTTGAGGTGCAGATAGCCGACGCGCTCGCCGTAGGTCTCGATCAGCTTGACGCTGTCGCCGCCGCAGTAGGCGTAATGGCCGGTGTCCAGGCAGAGGTTGACCAGCCCGGAGTCGGTGGCGTCCAGGAAGCGGGTGACGTGTTCCTCGGTGTCGATGTGGGTGTCCGCGTGCGGGTGGACGGCGATCTGAAGGCCGTAGCGCTCGCGCACCTCGCGCGCCAGCCGCTCCGTGCCCTCGGCGAGGTGGCGCCACTGTTCGGTGGTGAGTTCGGGCGGCTCGATGAGCGCGGCCGTCTTGTCGTCGCGCCAGAAGGAGGGGATGACCACCAGGTGTCCGGCGCCCGTCGCGCGGGTCAGCTCCGCGACGCGGGAGACCTGCTCCCAGGTCTCGTCCCAGACGGCGGGCCCCCGGTGGAGCGAGGTGAAGACGGTGCCGGCGGAGACCTGGAGGTCCCGGGCGGCGACCTCGTCGGTGAGGCGGGCGGGGTCGGTCGGGAGGTAGCCGTAGGGGCCGAGCTCGATCCAGCGGTAGCCGGCGCGGGCCACCTCGTCGAGGAAGCGCTGCCAGGGCACCTGTTCGGGGTCGTCGGGAAACCAGACGCCCCAGGAGTCGGGTGCCGAGCCGATCCGGATGCGGTCGAGGCTGGGGGAGGGAGTGCCAGTCATGGAGCGAGCCAACCGGTGGCGAGCACCTTGGTCAAGAGTTTGTCAGGACAACATTGTGTCCTGGCGTGCGGTAGACGTCAGTATGTAAGGACAAAGTGTTGACAGTGGTCAGTCGGTGGACGGACCATGGGTCGTCAAGGCGCGCACACGGGGACGCGCACACGGACGGGGACGCGTGCACGGGGACGCGCCCCCGCGTCCCCGCGTCGACGCGCGACGTGCGGGCACGGGGGTGACCGGATACACGGAAGAGAGGCACTGGATCCATGACCGAGCCGCACGACGTGGTCACCATGGGACGCATCGGGGTCGACATCTACCCTCTCCAGACGGGCGTTCCGCTCCAGCACGTGGAGAGCTTCGGCAAGTTCCTCGGCGGATCCGCCACCAACGTCGCCGTCGCCGCCGCCCGGCTCGGCCGCTCCAGCGCCGTTATCAGCCGGACCGGTGACGACCCGTTCGGCACCTACTGTCACGAGGCACTCGGCGGCTTCGGCGTGGACGACCGGTGGGTGACACCCGTCGCCAAGTACCCGACGCCGGTGACCTTCTGCGAGATCTTCCCGCCCGACGACTTCCCGCTCTACTTCTACCGGCTGCCCAAGGCACCGGACCTGGAGATCCACGCCGGGGAGCTGGACCTGGCCGGGATCGCCGCCGCGAAGATCTTCTGGATGACGGGCACCGGGCTGTGCGAGGAGCCCAGCAGGGGCGCCACCCGCACCGCGCTCGCCGCGCGGGACACGGTGCGCACCGAGGCCGTGGCCACCGTCTTCGACCTGGACTGGCGGCCGATGTTCTGGGGCGCCGGCGCCGACGGCGAACTCTCCCCACAGGCCGCCAAGGAGGCGGCCAGGCCGCACTACCGCGAGGCGCTCGCACACGCCACCGTCGCGGTCGGCAACGTCGAGGAGTGCGAGGTCGCCACCGGCGCCCGCGAGCCCCGCGAGTGCGCCGAGGCGCTCCTGGACGCGGGAGCCGAACTGGCCGTCGTCAAGCAGGGGCCCAAGGGCGTGCTCGCCCTCCACAGGGACGGCACCGTCGCCGAGGTGCCGCCGCACCCCGTCGAGGTCGTCAACGGTCTCGGCGCCGGCGACTCGTTCGGCGGCTCCCTGTGCCACGGGCTGCTGGCCGGCTGGGACCTGGAGTACGCGATGCGGTACGCCAACGCGGCCGGGGCGCTGGTCGCCTCGCGGCTCGCCTGCTCCTCCGCCATGCCCACGGCACCCGAGGTCGAGGCCCTGCTGCGGCCCTGACCCCTCGCGCACGGGCCCTTCCGCGTGCGGCCACCCCCTCAACATCCCGAGAGCGAGCTTTCCTTGAGCAGCAGCAGTGTCAGCATCTCCGAGCTGGCCTCCTTGCGGGCCCGGCATCCGGAGGCCGTCGCGGAGGCGTGGGCGCGGCGCGTCCGCCGCCCGCTCCTGGGCGAAAGCGGACGGCTGATGATCGTCGCGGCCGACCACCCGGCACGCGGCGCACTGGCGGTCGGGGACGACAAGCTCGCCATGGCCCACCGCGCCGGGCTGCTGGAGCGCCTCACCCTCGCCCTCTCCCGTCCGGGCGTGGACGGCGTACTGGCCACCGCGGACATCCTGGAGGACCTGCTGCTGCTCGGCGCGCTGGAGAACAAGGTCGTCCTCGGCTCGATGAACCGGGGCGGGCTGGCCGGTGCCGCCTTCGAACTGGACGACCGCTTCACCGGGCACCGCGCCCAGGACATCGAACGGCTGGGCCTCGACGCGGGAAAGCTGCTGCTGCGCGTCGACTACGACGACCCCGGCTCGCTGCGCACGATGGAGGCGACGGCCCGCGCGGTCGACGACATGGCGGCGCGGCGGCTGCCCGTCTTCGTCGAGCCGTTCATCTCCCGCCGGGTGGCGGGCAAGGTGACCAACGACCTGAGCGCGGAGGCCGTCGCCCGCTCCATCGCCATCGCCTCCGGGCTGGGCGGCACCTCCGCCTACACCTGGCTCAAGCTGCCGGTCACCACGGATCCCGAGGACATGGCCTGGGTGTCCGAGACCTCCGCGCTGCCGGTCGTCCTGCTCGGCGGCGAGGTCAACGGTGACCAGGAAGGCGCGTACGAGAAGTGGCGCAAGGCGCTGAGTCTGCCGACGGTGCGCGGGCTCGTCGTCGGGCGCTCGTTGCTCTATCCGGCCGGTGGCGATGTGCGCGCGGCCGTCGACACCGCTGTCGGACTGCTGTGAACGCCGGGAACGCCGGGAACGCCAGAAAAGCTGTGAACGCCGGGAACGCCGGGAAAGCTGTGAACGCTCCGAAGGGGGCCTGCGCATGACCGCCACCGACTCCGACTTCCACCTGCGCGCGGGGAGTGCCGCCGCGGGCCCCTACGCCCTGGACATCGACCCCGAACGGGCGGGCTGGGGCTACTCCTCGCTGCGCGTCCTGGCGCTGGCGCCGGGTGCCGGCCACCGGTTCGCCACCGGGGACAGCGAGTGGATCGTGCTGCCGCTCAACGGCGGCTGCACCGTCGAGGCCGAAGGCGAGGTCCTCGAACTGCACGGCAGGAAGAGCGTCTTCAGCGGCGTGAGCGACTTCGCGTATGTGCCGCGCGATGCCGAGGTACGCATCAGCAGCGCCGCGGGCGGGCGGTTCGCGCTCACCGGCGCGCGCTGCGAGCGGCGGCTCGCGGTGCGCTACGGCGCGGCCGAGGACGTCCCCGTCGAGCTGCGCGGCAGCGGCTCGTGCTCGCGCCAGGTCAACAACTTCGGCGCCGCCGGCGTCTTCGAGGCCGACAAGCTCATCGCCGTCGAGGTGCTGACCCCCGGCGGCAACTGGTCCTCCTACCCGCCGCACAAGCACGACGAGCACCGCGAGGGCGCCGAGAGCGAGCTGGAGGAGATCTACTACTTCGAGATCGCCCCCCACGGCTCCACCGAGGGCCTCGGCTACCAGCGCGTGTCCCCCAGCGGCCAGGGCAGGGGCACCGATGTGCTGGCCGAGGTGCGCAGCGGCGACGCGGTGCTCATCCCCGACGGCTGGCACGGCCCCTCCATGGCCGCGCCCGGCCACGACATGTACTACCTGAATGTGATGGCGGGCCCGGGGGTGGATCGGGCGTGGCTTATCTGCGACCATCCTGATCACGCGTGGATCCGTGGTTCCTGGGCCGATATGGCAGTGGATCCAAGGCTTCCGCTGTACGAGGCGAAGGAAACCGAGGGGTCGCGGGGCGACTTGTGGGACGGCTCGCGGGGCGGGGCCCAGGACGGCCCGCGGCGCGGGGCCCAGGACGGCCCGCGGCGCGGGGCCCAGGAAGGAGAGGGTGCCAAGTGACCACCGTCGAGCTCACCACCGGGCAGGCACTCGTCCGTTTCCTGGCCGTCCAGTACACCGAGCGCGACGGGCAGCGGCACCGGCTCATCGACTCCTGCTGGGGCATCTTCGGCCACGGCAACGTCGCGGGCCTCGGCCAGGCGCTGGTGGAGAGCGGCCAGGGCCCCGGCGCCCCGCTCCCCTTCCACCAGGGCCGCAACGAGCAGGCCATGGTGCACGCCGCCGTCGGCTTCGCACGCCAGAACAACCGGCTCTCCGCCCAGGCCGTGACCACCTCCATCGGACCGGGCGCCACCAACCTGGTCACCGGAGCCGCGCTGGCCACCGTCAACCGCCTGCCGGTGCTGCTGCTGCCCGGCGACGCCTTCGCGAGCCGGGTCCCCGACCCCGTCCTCCAGCAGCTCGAAGTGCCCTACGCGGGCGACGTCTCCGTCAACGACGCGCTGCGCCCCGTCTCCCGCTACTTCGACCGCGTCACCCGGCCCGAGGCGCTGATCCCCGCCGCGCTCTCCGCGATGCGGGTGCTGGCCGACCCCGCCGAGACCGGCGCCGTCACCCTCGCCCTGCCGCAGGACGTGCAGGCCGAGGCATACGAGTGGCCGCGGGAGTTCTTCGCCGAGCGGGTGTGGCGGGTGGGACGGCCGGGGCTGGAGCCGGAGGTGCTGGCCCAGGCCGCCGAGGCCGTACGCGCCGCCCGCCGCCCGCTGCTGGTCGCCGGTGGCGGCGTTCACCACAGCGAGGCCGAGGAGGCGCTGCGCGTCCTGGCCGACACGACCGGCATCCCGGTGGCCTCCACCCAGGCGGGCAAGGGCTCGCTGCGCCACGACCACCCCTGTGACGTGGGCGGACTCGGTCACACCGGCACGGCCGTCGCCGATGAACTCGCCCGCTCCGCCGACCTGGTCATCGGCGTCGGCACCCGCTGGACCGACTTCACGACCGCCTCCGCCACCTTGTTCGCCGCGCCGGAGGTGCGCTTCGTCAACCTCAACGTCACCTCCTTCGACGGCCACAAGCTGGGCGCGCTCCCCGCCCTCGCCGACGCGCGCGCCGGCCTGGAGGCGCTGGCCGGCGCGCTGCGCGGATACCGCGTCACGCCCGACTACGAAGCCGAGTACGCGCGCGGCAAGGAGCGCTGGGAGCGGGTGGTGGCCGAGGCGTTCGCCGCGCACCCGCTGGATGAGAAGGCCCGTCCCTCGCAGACCCAGGTGCTCGGCGCGCTCGACACGGTCGTCGGCGACGAGGACGTGGTCATCAACGCGGCCGGATCCATGCCCGGCGACCTGCACAAGCTGTGGCGGGCCCGCTCGGCCCGGCAATACCACCTGGAGTACGGGTACTCGTGCATGGGCTACGAGATCCCGGCCGCCATCGGCGTGCGCATGGCGGCGCCCGAGCGGCCCGTGTGGGCGCTGGTGGGCGACGGTACGTATCTGATGCTGCCCACCGAGATCGTCACCGCGGTCCAGGAGGGCGTCAACATCAATGTCGTGCTGGTGCAGAACCACGGCTACGCCTCCATCGGCGGGCTGTCCGAGCAGACCGGCGCCGAACGCTTCGGCACCGCCTACCGCTTCCGGGACGCCGAGGGCGGCTACACCGGAGCGCCGCTGCCCGTCGACCTGGCCGCCAACGCCGCCTCGCTCGGCATGGAGGTGCTGCGCGCGGCCACATACACCGAACTGCGCGAGGCACTGGCGGCGGCGCGCGCCTCCGACCGGCCCACCTGCGTCCACGTCGAGACCGACACCAGCCCGGCCGTGCCCGCGCCGGGCGCCGAGGCGTGGTGGGACGTGGTCGTCGCCGAGACCTCGGGCCGTACGGCGGCCCGTGCGGCGCGGGAGGAGTACGAGCGCCAACGGACCCGTCAGCGCCGGCACTTGTGAGCTCGCGAGCGGCCCGAGCGACCAGCACCACCCGCACGACCCTCACGTCCCAAGAAAGGTCCGCACCATGAAGACCCTCGGCCACTGGATCGGCGGCAAGCCCGTCGAGTCCGCCTCCGGCTCCTTCGGGCCGGTCTACAACCCGGCGACCGGCGCTCAGCCCGCACAGGTGTCCCTCGCCTCCGTCGAGGAGGTGGACGCGGCGGTCGCGGCGGCCAAGGACGCCTACGCGGACTGGTCACAGTCGTCACTGGCCAGGCGCACCGCCTTCCTGTTCAAGTACCGCGAACTGCTGGACGCCCGGCGTGACGAGATCGCCGCGCTGATCACGGCCGAGCACGGCAAGGTGCACTCCGACGCGCTGGGCGAGGTCGCGCGCGGCATGGAGATCGTGGAGCTGGCCTGCGGGATCCCCGAGAAGCTCAAGGGCGAGCTGTCCACCCAGGTCTCCACCCGCGTGGACGTCTCCTCCATCCGGCAGGCGGTCGGCGTGGTGGCGGGCATCACGCCGTTCAACTTCCCCGCCATGGTGCCGATGTGGATGTTCCCGCTGGCGATCGCCTGCGGCAACACCTTCATCCTCAAGCCCAGCGAGAAGGACCCCTCGGCCTCCTACCGCCTCGCGGAGATCGCCGCCGAGGCCGGGCTGCCCGACGGCGTACTCAACGTCGTCAACGGCGACAAGGTGGCCGTCGACCGGCTGCTGTCCCACCCGGACGTGGCCGCCGTCTCCTTCGTCGGCTCCACCCCCATCGCGAAGTACATCCAGGCCGAGGCCACCGCCAACGGCAAGCGCGTCCAGGCCCTCGGCGGCGCGAAGAACCACATGATGGTGCTCCCCGACGCCGACCTGGACCACGCGGCGGACAACGCCATCAACGCGGCCTACGGCTCGGCCGGTGAGCGCTGCATGGCCGTCTCCGTCGTCGTCGCGGTCGGCAACACCGGCGACGCGCTGGTCTCCAAGATCGCCGAGCGGGCGGCCAGGCTGCGCATCGGCCCCGGCGACGACCCGGCCAGCGAGATGGGCCCGCTGATCACCCGTGAGCACCGCGACAAGGTCGTCTCCTACGTCACCGGGGCCGCCGCACAGGGCGCCGAGGTCGTGGTGGACGGCACCGGATTCTCGGTGGAAGGGCACGAGAGCGGCTTCTTCACGGGCGTCTCGCTGCTCGACAAGGTCAAGCCCGGCATGGCCGCCTACGACGACGAGATCTTCGGCCCCGTGCTGTGCGTGGTGCGCGCCGAGACCTACGACGAGGCGATCGCGCTCATCAACGGCAGCAAGTGGGGCAACGGGACCGCGATCTTCACCCGCGACGGCGGCGCGGCCCGCCGCTTCCAGTTGGAGGTGGAGGCCGGCATGGTCGGCGTCAACGTGCCCATCCCGGTGCCGGTCGGCTACCACTCCTTCGGAGGCTGGAAGCAGAGCCTCTTCGGGGACCTGCACATCTACGGCAACGACGGAGTGCGGTTCTACACGCGCGGCAAGGTCGTCACCACCCGCTGGCCCGACCCGAGCGACAGCGCCGGGATCAACCTCGGCTTCCCGAGCAACAGCTGACGCCTCACCAGAGCGACAGCTGAATCCTCCCCCGACGCCCGCCGACAGCACCCGCGCCGCCCCTCGGGGACGGCGGCGGGGGCTGTCTGCTTAGGCCTCATCTGTCACCGTATTCTCGGGAGCATGATGGCCACGCCGCTGCCCTGGCTACGGGCGCTCAAGGACACCGCGCAGTCAGGGCTCAGCGTGGAGCGCGCCTCGCTGGCGCCACTGATAGCGGTGCGCGGGGCGTGCGGCGTGGCGCTCGTGGTCGGGCTCGCGCTGCTGTTCGGCTCCCCGCAGCTCGCCGTCTCCAGCGCGTTCGGCGCCTTCGCCTCCGGGATCGCCACCTTCCAGCGCAGCTGGCGCCCCCGGCCCGTGCTCGCGCTCGCCGCCGCGGCGGGGCTGGCCATCTCCACCTTCCTCGGCTATCTGGTGATCGCCTGGCCCCCGGCGTTCGTCCTGCTGCTGGCCGTATGGGCGTTCCTGGCGGGCATGGCCTGGGCGATGGGCCCCACCTCCGGAGTGGTCGCCGCCTTCAACGTCGCGGTGATGCTGATCACCGTCACCCTGCCGGCCAGCACCCTGGGCGCGCTCAGCCACGCCGCGCTCATCGCCTGCGGCGGGGTGGTGCAGGCGGGGCTGATCGTGCTGTTCCCCATACGGCCCTGGGGCGAGCGGCGCGACACCCTCGCGGACGCGCTCGCGGGCGTCGCCGACTACGCGCGCCGGCTGCGGCACGACCCCATGGCGCCCTTCGACCCCGAACCGCTGATCGAGGCCCGCAGCGCCGCCGCCGTCACCCCGCGTCAGGCCCGGCGCCGGCCCCGGCAGTTGCAGGGCTACCGCGCGATGGCCGAGCGCTTCCGCCCCGTCCTCGCCTCGCTCGCCGACCCCGTCGTCGGCGGAGCCCCGATGGTGGGACCCGAACGCGACCGCGTACGCGAACTGCTGGCCGCCGCCGCCACCGTCCTGGACGCCACCGCGCGCGCCATCCGCCGCGGCGAGCGCGTGCGGCTGCCCGACCAGGCGCTGGATGTGCTCCAGGTCCCCAAGGAAGGGCCGGTGCTCTCGGGCCCGGCGCGGCGGGCCGGGCTGCGGCTGATCGCGCTCACCGACGACGCGGTGGAAGCGGCACAGGAACCCGTCGAGGTCACCCGGCACGGGCTGTTGGCCCGGGTGACCTGGCACGTGGCCGACCGCGAGGGCCACCGCCCCGGATTCCCCGACCGCAAGCCGATGGTGGGCGCGAGTCTGGACGGTCCCTACGGCCCCGACCCCGAGGAAGAGGCGGCCGAGGAGGCGGCCAAGGCCGAGGAGCGGGAGAAGGCGAAGGCCGCGGGCGGGAAGCACACCCCCGCCGCGGGGAACGCACTCGCGCGCGAGCGCCATCTGCACATGCCCACCCTCGCGGCGATGGTGCCCGTGGCGCTGCGGGCCTTCCGCCGGGAGGCGCGCTGGAAGTCGCCCATCCTGCGGCACGCGCTGCGCGTCAGCGTCGTGGCCTCGATCGGCTATGTGCTGGGCAAGGAACTGCCGCCCGCGCACGGGTACTGGGTGCCGCTGACCGCCGTCATGGTGCTGCGGCCCGACTTCTCCCGCACGTACGAGCGGGGCGTCGGCCGCTTCGTGGGGACGCTCATCGGTGTCGGCGTCGCGGGCACGGTGATGGGGCTGGCCGGCCCGGGCCCCTTTCTGAACGCGCTGCTGGCCGTGGTGAGCGTCGGGTTCATGTATTTGCTGATGCGCACCGGGTACGCCATCTCGCAGATCTTCACCGGCTCCTACGTCGTCTTCCTGCTCGGCATCCTGGGCGCCGAGTGGTATCAGACCGCCTTCGAACGCGTCTGGCTCACCGCGCTCGGCGGGGTGCTGGCCATGGTCAGCTACGCCCTCTTCCCCGCCTGGGAGACCCCGCTGCTGCGCGACCGGCTCGCCGACTGGCTGGCGGCGACGGGGCGTTACGCGATGGCCGTGCTGGACGCCTTCGCGCAGCCCGCCGAGCGCGCCCCGCGGCAGGTGCGCGAGGCCCTGCTGGACACGCGTGCCGCGCGCATGGAGTGGGAGCAGACCGTCAGCCGCGCCGAGGCCGAACCCGTACGGCACCGGGGCCGCCTCTCGCAACGCTCGGTGACCGACGCGCAGTCCGCGCTGGTCACCATGGGCCGCGCCACGATGCTTCTGGAGGCCCACCTCCCCGACCGGGACGCGCAACCCTCCGTGGGCGCCGGGGAGTTCTCCGCCGCCCTCGCACCCGCCGTCTCCCGGGCGGTCGAGGCGATCCGCGCGAGCAGGCCGCTGGAGTGGGGGAGCGTGCACGAGGCGCTGTCCCACTGGTGGGAGCAGGCCGAGGACCCGCCACCGGTCGACCTGCGCACGGCGGAACTCCTCACGGACGCGCTGGACGACCTGGCCGAGGCGGTCGACCCGAAGAAGGGGAAGACGCGGACCGAGCGGGCCGAGGGTGCGCCGGCTGAGCGGGCCGAGGGCTCGGGGCGGACCGGGGGGTCCGGCGGGTCCGGGCGCTCCGGTGACGAGGGCGACGAGGGGGACGAGGAAGAGCGGGCGCCGGGGCCGGAGTCCGACGCGGAGTCGGCGTCGGCCTCGGAGCGCGACGGGGTGGACGAGGAATGGGACGGCGACGGGACCAAGGCCGAGGAAGGGCCCGGCGTCGGGGAAGCGGGCCGGTGAATTCGGCCGGGCGGAGTTGATTCGGCCGACTCGATTCGACGGGGTCAACTCGGCTTGGTAGCACGGGCGGTGGTGGCCGTGGTGGCCGTGGTGGCCGTGGTGGCCTTGCGGGTCGGCGGGGTGAGGCGCGACGGCTCGGCGGGGTGAGGCGCGACGGCTCGGCGGGTGGCCGGACGGGGGGCGGCCCGACCGGGCGGGACCGTACGTACCGACGGGGCGGGAGCCGTACATACGGTGGGGGCGGGGGCGATTCGAGGCCCCGCCCCCTGCTGTCACCGCACGTCGAACTCGTTGCCCTCCGGGTCGGCCATCGTCACATGGTGGGTCCCCGGCTCCTCCACCACGCGCAGCATCCGCGCGCCCAGCCGCTCCAGCCTTTTGACCTCGGCGTCGCGGGCATCGGTACCCGCGTGCAGGTCCATGTGGAGGCGGTTCCCGCTCTCCTTCGGCTCGGGTACGGCGCGGAACAGCAGCCTTCTGCCCAGGCCCGTACCGGTGTCCTCGGCGACCGGGTCGTGGGGGTGGCGTATCGCGGCGGCGTGCCGCCACGCCTTGCGGCCCGCGTGCCGCTCGTCGGGGACGATCTGGGCCTCGGTGATGGCGCCCATGCTGTGCAGGCGCTCGATGTGGGCGCTGTGGTCCTCCGCCGTGTAACCGAGGGCCTGTTCCCAGAAGTGGGCGAGGCGGTGGGGATCTTCGCAGTCGATGACGAGTTTCCAGTCGAGGGCCATGTCACGCGTCCGTTCTGGGGTGCGGACGGGGAACCGCACGGCGCTGGATCCCCGGGTTCCTGTTTCTTAGCCGGGGGACGCCGTGGCCGCAACTGTGAACGAGTGTACGGAGCATGCCCGTTGGGCGGCTCAGCCCCTCGGTCTGCCGCCCGTCGTGGCTTCCGTCAGGCCCAGTTCGGTGCGGCGGCGGTAGCCGTAGAGCGCCGCGCCCGTCGCGCAGACGAGGAGCACGGTGCCCGCCGTGCCCCAGGCGACGTAGAAGCCCGTGAGGCCGTCCGGCTCCGAACGGCGGGGCCGCGTCTCGCCCTTGGGGTCGAGGAAGACCCGCAGTCTGTCGCCCTCGGCGGAGCCCCCGCAGGTGCTGATGCTCAGGCCCTCTTCCGTCTCCGCCGTCATACGGCCCGGCGTCAGCGGACGCAGCTCGCACACCGGGCCGCCCTTGGCCTGGTGCCGTACCTCGGTCACCTCGGTGGCGACCCACTGGCCTCTGTCCAGCAGGATGGAGGTGGAAAAGCCGTTCCAGGCCACGCCCACCAGCGCCAGGCTCGCGAAGACGACGAGGAGGAGATAGCGGCGTCGCGGCCCGTAGTGCGCCAGCTCCAGCAGTAGCGCGAGCAGGTAGAGCGCGGTGAGCGCGGCCAGTGTCCAGAACAGGCCCTGGCCCGCGCCGGTGCGGTGCGGCACCAGCGCGGCCACCAGCGCCAGGGCGCACCCCAGCAGCGTGGCGCTCACCGCGGCGGTGACGGCCCCGCCCCGGGAGAGGCCGCGTATCCGGGCACTCAACCGGGGGCTCAGGCGGTGTGGCGCGGCGGGTTCGGAGCCGAGACCTGAATAGAGCACGGCGCTGGGGGAGCGCGGCGGCAGCCCGGACGCTCCCGATCCGGGCTCCGACCCGGATCCGGCTCCGGCGCGGTCGGCCGAGGTGGCTCCCGCGCCGCTGCCGGTGGCCCGGTGGCGGCGGGCCTTCGCTATACCAGCGCACCCGGCGGCGCTCAGGATGGCCGTCCACACGAGGAAGGTGCCGTACAGCGTCGGGTCGGGCTCCTCGTACGGGTCGGAGCTGAACGCCTGGGTGAGGCCGGAGGCGAGGAAGAGCCCGGCGAGGGCCAGCGCGATGCCGGAGAGGGTGAGCCAGGCGGCGCGGCTGCGGCGCAGCGCGCGCTGCGCCCTCGGGCCGCGCGGGGCGCCGTACAGCTCCAGCAGTCTGCGCCGGTCCCGGCTCTTGAGAGCGAGCGGTACCAGCAGCACGCTGGTGGCGGCGACGAGCGCGACGCCGGTGACCAGCGACAGGTTGGCGCCCGTGCCGTCGGGGCGGCCGACGTGGGTGTAGTCGTAGATGCCGGAAGCCAGGAATCCGGCCCCGGCGCACAGGCCGACGATCAGCGCCACCCGCAGCCACAGCTCCCGCGCCGCCAGCTCCGCGCGCACGAGGGCCGCGCCGTAGGCCGCCGTCTCCCCGGCGCCACGCCCCTCCCGAACCGCCCCCGTTCCCGGGTCCGTCCCCGTCTCCGGGGCCGTTCCCGCTCCCGTTCCCGGGTCCGTGCCGGTGTCCGCGTCCGTGCCCGTCATGCTTCACCCCGTCCCACATGCGGCCATGCGTGCCCCGCACTCTATGCGCCGCCACCGACAGGCCCCGTGGGCAGGGGCGCCGGGCTCTGCGGGCGCGAGTGAGAGCACGTGGAGCAGGGCGGCGCGCCCGTCCCGGCGGCGGTTTTCGTGGGACGCGTTGTATACGCGGGGCACCCGAGGATGCAGCCTGTAGCCGATGACGCGTCACTGGCCGGTCAGGGGCGCCCGGTGGAACATCGGGCTGGGGCTGCTGGCTGCGTTGATACTGCTGGCCGCGCTGCTGTCGGTGCCCGGCGACGGCGGGGGCCGGAAGTGTGCGGGGGCGCACGTCACCGGGTGGCGCGCCGATGAGCGCATGACGCGGGAGCTGGCCCGGTACGGGAACGACAACGCGCGGCCGGACGACTGGACGGGCGGCGACGGCACCCGCTCCGTACGGCTGCCGGACGGGCGCACGCTGTGGATGTCGGCCGACACCTTCCTCGACGAGGTCTACGGCGGCAGGAGCCGTAAGCCCAATCCCGTATGGGTGCGCAACTCCGGCCTGGTGATGTCCGCGGGCGGCAAGTTCGAGCGCACGCTCCTGGGCGGCACCGAGTCCCGGCCGACAGCGCTGTTTCCCGGAACCGCGGCCGAGGGCGGGCGCGAGGTGTGGCGCTGGCCGGTGCAGGCGGTGGTCGAGCCGCGCCGCCCCGGCTCGGACGAGAAGGTCGTACGCGTCCTGCTGTGGCAGCGGGAGGCCGGTCAGGCGCCGTGGATCTACGGCGTGCCGCGCGCCAGCGAGGTGGCGACGTTCTCGCTGCCCGGCCTCGAACTGGAGGGCGTCACCAGCGTCTACGAGCCCAGGCACACCGACGTCGAACGCCGCGTCCTGTACGGCACTTCGGCCCTCGGCGAGGGCGGCTGGACCTATGTGTTCGGCGCCGACGAGGGCAGCGTCGGCGGCAAGGCATCCCGCGCCCACGTCGCGCGGGCCCCGGTGGGACGGCTGGACGATCCGGATGCCTGGCAGTTCTGGGGCGGCGCCGCGAGCGGGAGCGGCGGGTCCAGCGCGGGCGCCAAGGGCCTCGGCTGGCAGGAGGACCCGGCCCGTTCGGTGCCGATACTCGTCGGCGAGACCGCGCAGCGCGGTGCCACCGGCACCTACACCGTCGTCCGCCGCGGGGACACCTGGCTGTTGCTGACCATGGACGCGGGCGCACCGGACGGCGGCGGCGTCACGGATGTGGTCTCGTACTGGTCGTGCACACCGACGGGCCCCTGGCACGGTCCCTCCAAGGTCGCCGCGCCACCGCTCCCGCCGGGTGCGACGCGGGCGGGCGCCGTCCCCTACAACCCGCAGGCGCACGCGGAGTTCAGCTCCGACGACGGAGGCGGCAGCGGTGGCGGGCGTGGGCTGCTGATCAGCTACGACGTCAACGTCATGAACTCCACCGGCGCCATCCACCAGGACGTCGCCTACTACCGCCCCCGCTTCCTGCGTCTGGTCACCGAGCCGGTCGCGGACGGTGACGAGTAGCGCGGCCCCGGGCCCCTCCTCGCCTACGCTGTCCCTCCGTCCACGGGGCCCACGGGCCCGGGAGGGGTCCGCATCAGGAACTGCCGGGGGAGAAGAGCCACGTGAAACGCCAGACCATACCCAGCGCCTTCCTGGGGGACTATCCACGGTTGCTCTCCGAGGTCTCCCGCACGGGCAGACTGCCCCGGCGCGACGAACTGGACGCCTTCCGTGAGCTGGGCGAGCGCGCCGCCGAATGCGGGCACGGCCTCCAGAGCCTGGTCGGCCTCTACCTGGGCGAGACCCGGCGGCTGTGGAGCACGCTGCCGGGGGTGGTGAACGCGGGGCGCGACGGCGGCACGGAGGGGCATGTGCGCACCGGGGAAGCGGTGCTGTGCGCGGTGGACGCCGCCGTGGCCGCGCTCGGCGAGGGGCACGAGCGGGCGCAGCGGCTCGCGGTGCGCCAGGAGGAGGGCGAGCGCCGCGAGTTCATCGACGACCTGCTCTACGGGCGCAGCGACCTGAGCCGGCTCGCCGAGCGCGCCCAGCGCTTCGGGCTCCATCTGGCCGACCGGCACGCGGTGGCGGTGGCGGCGGCGGGCGAGCCGTACGACGACGTGCACCCGGCCGTACGCCGTATCGAACGCGATCTGCTGGGGCGGTTCGGCCAGCGCGATGTGCTGCTGTCCACGAAGGAGGGACGGCTGGTGTGCATCGCCTCGAGCGGCGACAGCACCGTGCTGGACGCCTTCGCGCGGCTGGCGGAGGACCCGGGCCCCGGATGCCCGGCCGCGCACCGGGTCGTGCTCGGGCGCGAACACTCGGGCGCGGGCGGGGTGGTGCGCAGCTACGACGAGGCGGTCGAGGCCCTTACCTTCGCCGACCGCGTCGGGCTGCACCAGGTGCGGCTGAGCGCGGAGAAGATGCTGGTCTTCCCCGTGCTGCTGCGCGACCGGCCGGCGATCGCGGATCTGGTGCGTTCGGTGCTGGGCCCGCTCACCCAGGCGCGAGGCGGCGCCAAGCCGCTGCTGCGGACGATCGAGGTGTGCGCGGCGGCCGGTTACGTCAACGCCGAGGCGGCGCGGCGGCTGGGCGTCAGCGTACGGACACTGTCCTACCGGCTGGAGCGCATCAAGGCGCTGACGGGTTACGACCCGGGTGACGCGCTCCAGCGCTTCTCCCTGGAGACCGCCGAGCTGGGCGCACGGCTGCTGGACTGGCCGGACACCGAGCTGTAGCCGCAGTGCCGGGTCCTGGCGGCCCGGCGGGCGGGGGCGGAGTCCGGGACGGAGCTGTTGCCCGGGCGTGGCACAGCTGTACCAGGGGGCCGGAACCGGCCGCGGTTGCACCGTGAGCAGGACATAAGAGCGACGTAAAGATTGCCGGGATCTGGCAGTGTGCTGTTGCTATGACGGATGTCAGGATGAGCGCACACCGCACGGGGGTGACGGTGTCCGGCGACGGGGGAGCGTGCGACCTGTAGGTCCGCGCCGCCGCCGGCTCCACACGTGCGCTCCGTCTTCGCAGGTGGCAGCGCACGGGTGGAGCGGAGTCGATGCCTTCCACGGGGGTGAAGGCATCGGCTTCGGAGAGGGAGGTAGCAGGGCTCCGCGCCCGCCCGCTGTGTGCGACGCGGCTTTCGGTGGTTGCCGGAACCACGAGAAGAGACGCGAGCGGCGGATGGCGGTTTTCGGACGGGAGGCGGATGTCTTGCTTTCGTCTTTCCTCCGCCTGTTTCCTGTTGTCGCAACTCCCCTCCCACGAGGGGGCGATGGCGTCTTCCATGAGGGGGCCGCGGCGTCCGGAACCGCCTTGAGGGGCCTTGGGGGCGCTGATACTGTGCCTTGGATTTACATGGCGTAGCTGCCTGTTGGTTCACGGGCGCATGTCCGACATGGCGGTGACGGGGGCGAGTTGATGCACACAATGACGCGCGAGGCGACGGGGGCGGTGTGATGAGGACTCAGGAGCGAAGCGCTGCGGGAGCAAATCGTCCGGCCGCGATCGCCGCTCCCACCGGGGACCGGCTGCCGTCGGCGCCCAGGGAGCGCAAGCCCGCACTGGCGGCGCTGGCCGTCCTGCTGGTCCTGCTCGGGGCGCTCGGCGCGACCGTCCTGGTGATGCGGGCCGGGGACAGGGTCGAGGCCGTCGCGCTCACCCAGCGCGTACCGCAGGGCCAGCCGGTGCCGGATTCGGCCATCAAGTCGGTGATGGTCGCCGAGGACAGCGACGTCAAGTACGTCCGCTGGGAACAGCGCGGGCTGCTCAAGAAGTACCGCTCCGCCACCGACCTGGTCGACGGCACCGTGCTGGTGGGCAGCATGCTCACCAAGGAGAAGGGCCTGGCCAGGGGTAAGGCGGTGGTCGGCCTCTCGCTGAAGAACGGCCAGTACCCGCCGCGCCTGGAGGAGGGCGACACCGTCTCCGCCTACCGCGTCGGCAACCGCGAAGCCCCCTCGGGCGGCGGCTCCGACGACGACCAGGGCGGCACCGGCGGCTCCGGCGGCTCCGGGGACGGCTCCTCGGCCGACGCGGTGCTCGCCGAGAGCGCCAGGGTGCAGACGATCAAGAAGGAGTCGGGAGGCACCGGTTACAGCGGTGACCTGCCGGTCTCGATCGTCGTGGACAAGGCCGATGTAGCCGAGCTGACGGCGGCGGCCTCAAACGGGGAAGTATCCCTCGTGCTCGATTCCGTCAACGGAAACTGATCTTGAACGGGCGCGCCGCGGCAGCGTGGCACCGGCCGCGGGACGCGCGGACGGCGCGCCCGGCCCTCCCCGCGAGCACGGGGCATGAGAACGAGCCGAAGAGGGGCGTAGCTGGATGGCGCTGATCGCACTCGCCGCCGACAAGGGCGCACCCGGGGTCACCACGGCCGCCGTCGCCCTCTCGGCGGTGTGGCCGCGCCGCGCACTGCTGGCCGAGGTGGACACCGCCGGCGGCGACCTCGTCTACCGGGGCGTGGGCACCGACGGCGGCCCGCTGGATCCGAACACGGGGCTGCTCTCGCTCGCGGCCACCGCCCGCAAGGGCCTGGCCGCCGAGCAGCTGTGGGACCACGCGCAGCATCTGGCGGGCGGGCTGGAGGTGCTGGTCGGACTGGGAAACGGCGAGCAGTCGGCCGGTCTCGCGGGGCAGTGGGACACCCTCGGCCGCGCCTTCGGCGCGCTCGCCGAGTCCCCGCACCCTCAGCTCGCGGCCGACGTCATCGCCGACTGCGGGCGCGTCGGGCCCGAGGCCACCTCGGTCGCGCTCTTCCCGCACGCCGCGCTGGTGCTGCTCGTCGCGCGCGGCGAGCCCGGCCAGGTGGCCCGCGTTCGCGACCGCGCAGCGGCGCTCTCCGCGCGGCTGCACGGCGGGCAGCGCGGCGTGGCGCAGCTCGCCCAGCCGCTCATCGGAGTGCTGCTGATAGCGGAGGCGCAGGGCGCCGCGAAGATCGCGAGCCAGGTCAACGACATGCTCGTCGCCTCCCGGGCCGGGGCGCAGGTGCTCGGAGTGATCGCGTACGACCCTGCGGGCGCCGAGCAGTTGGCGGGCCGCCGGCGAGGGCGGGTGGAGAAGTCGCTGCTCGTACGGTCGGTGCGCAAGGTCGCCGCCGACCTGCACCAGCAGTACGGCGCCGCCTGGTCGAGCGCCGCTCCACAGCCTGCGGCGCGGCCCGCGCCCGCTGTGGCGTCCGCCCCCGCCCCGCAGCGGGTGGACCAGGCGCACCCGAGGTCCCCACTTCCGCCCCAGCCCGCCGGACAGCCGCCCCGCCCTCAGCAGGGGGCCGGAAGCGGCGCCGGTATGCCAGGAGCGGTGCAGCCGGGACAGGAGTCCCGGCCCGGAGGGCCCGCGCAGGAGCAGACCCAGCGCATCCGTGCCGTCGGCGGCCGGCCGCTGCCCTCGGCGCCCGCGCCGCTCCCCGGCGGTGAGGGGACGGCGCCGTGACCGTGACCGTGGTGGACCACCAGCTCGTCAAGCGGTTCCGGCAGGAGGCCGGTGACCGGATCGCCGAGCAGCGCCGTATCGACCAGGCATCCGGCGTCGCGCCCATGTCCACGGAGGACGAGCGGCAGTTCGCGCGGGCGGTGATCGCGCAGATCCTGGAGGAGTACGCGCGCGCCGAGATCACCACGGGCCGCACCCCGCCCGACGCGCAGGGCGAGGAGGCGTACGCGGCGGCCGTGCACGCCGCGCTCTTCGGCGTCGGCCGCCTCCAGCCGCTCCTGGACGACCCCGAGGTCGAGAACATCGACGTCAACGGCTACGACCAGGTCTTCGTCGGCTACGCCAACGGATACGAGACCCGCGGCGAGCCCGTCGCCGACTCCGACGAGGAACTGGTGGAGCTGATCCAGATCCTCGGCGCCTACTCGGGCCTGTCCTCCCGCTCGTTCGACACCGCCAACCCGCAACTGGACCTGCGGCTGCCCGACGGCTCCCGGCTCTCCGCCGTCATGGACGTCACCCGGCGGCCCGCGCTGTCCATCCGCCGCGCCCGCATGGGCAAGGTCTTCATCTCCGACCTGGTGGGCAACGGCACGCTCACCCCCGAGCTGGGCAGCTTCCTGACCGCCGCAGTTCGCGCCCGCAAAAACATCATGATCGCCGGGGCGACCAACGCCGGGAAGACCACACTGCTGCGCGCGCTGGCCAACGAGATCCCCGCGCCCGAGCGCCTCATCACGGTGGAGCGCGCGCTGGAGCTGGGCCTGGACCAGTTCGCCGAACTGCACCCGAACGTGGTCGCCTTCGAGGAGCGGCTCGCCAACTCCGAGGGCCAGGGCGCCATCAGCATGGCGGAGCTGGTGCGCAGGTCCCTGCGGATGAACCCCTCACGGGTGATCGTCGGCGAGGTCCTGGGCGACGAGATCGTCACCATGCTCAACGCCATGTCGCAGGGCAACGACGGCTCCCTCTCCACGATCCACGCCAACAGCTCCAGCGAGGTCTTCAACCGCATCTCCACCTACGCGCTCCAGGCCGCCGAACGGCTCCCGATCGAGGCCACGCAGATGCTGGTCGCGGGCGCCATCAACTTCGTCGTCTTCCTCGAGCGCCGCAACGCCTTCTCCAGCGGCGGGCGGCTGACCCGCTCGGTCACCTCCGTACGCGAGATCAACGGAGTGGACGGGCGCGTGCTCTCCAGCGAGGTGTTCGCGCAGGCGCCCGACGGGCGGCTGCTGGCACACGCGCCGGTCTCCTGCGCGCAGGAGCTGGCTTTCCACGGATACAAGCCGACCGGGAACTGGGGGTGAGAGTGTGCCTGTCACCGGAGGTATGGGCGGCATCTTCTCCCTGGCCACGCTCTTCGCGCTGGGGTGCGGGATCGCCGTGGGCGGCGGGCTCGCGCTGCTGATCGTCGCGCTGGTCGGGCTGCCGGCCAAAACGCCCGACCAGAAGCGGGATTCGGGGCGGCGCGCCTTCGAGCTGGCCCGCTTCATGAGCAGGCGCGGGTCCATCGCCGTGTGCGCCGGGCTGCTGGTGCTGCTGCTGACCCGCTGGCCCATCGCGGCCCTCGCCACCGGCGTGCTGGTCTTCCTGTGGGAGAAGCTGTTCGGCGGCGCGGCCGAGGAGCGCGCGGGCATGCGGCGCGTGGAGGCGCTGGCCGCCTGGACGGAGTCGCTGCGCGACACCATCGCGGGCGCCGTCGGCCTCGAACAGGCCATCCCCGCCTCGGCCCGGGCCGCAGCGCCCTCGCTGCGCCCGCACCTGGACGCGCTCATCGACAGGCTGCGCGCCCGCACCCCGCTGCCGGTGGCGCTCCAGCACCTGGCGGACGAACTGGACGACCCCTCGGCCGACATCGTCGTCGCGGCGCTCATCCTCAACTCCAAGCTGCGCGGCCCCGGGCTGCGCGAGGTGCTGGGCGCGCTGGCCAAGTCGGCGCGCGAGGAGGTCGACATGCGCCAGCGGGTGATGGCCCAGCGGGCCTCCACGCGGCGCAGCGTGCAGATCGTGGTCGGCGTCAGCGTCGCGTTCGTGCTGGGCCTGGCCGTCTTCAACCGGGACTTCGTCCAGCCCTACGGAACCCCGCTGGGCCAGGCCGTCCTGGCGTGTGTGTGCGGGATGTTCGCCTGCGGCTTCTGGTGGCTGCGCAAGCTGTCGCGGATCGAGACGCCCGAGCGCTTCCTCGTCCGCGCCGACCTGGACGCGCTGGCACCGCGCACGGCCAATACGCCCACCACGGCTCCGACGGCCGCCCCGGGCACCGCCGAGGGGCCGGGCGGTAGTCCCCGTACCGCCGACGGCAAGGAGGTGCTGCCCGGATGAACCCGTTCACGCTGACCGCGCTGACCGGTGCCCTCGTCGGCATCGGCGTCTTCCTGCTCGTCCGCGCCCTCGCCCCCGGCAAGAAGAGCGTCGTCGCCTCCGTCGCGGAGATCGACGCGCTGCGCGCCCGCGCCGCCACCCACCCGCCGGGCGCGGGCGGCGCACCGGAGGAGACCGGACGGATCGGCAGCGCGCGGGCCCGGATCGGCGCGCGCGTCGCCGACCTGTATGTGCGGCAGGGCTGGGAGCTGCGCAGCCTGCGCTCCGACCTGGACCTGCTGGAGCGCCCCTGGGAGAACTTCCTGGCCACCAAGGTGCTGCTGGGGGCCGCCGGGCTGTTCTTCGGCCCGTTCCTGTTCTCCATCGCCTGGCTGATCGGGTTCGGCCGCAGCCCGCTGATCCCGCTGTGGCTGGCGCTGTTCTTCGCGGGGCTGTTCTTCATGCTGCCGGACCTGGAGGTCCGGCGGGACGCCGCCGCCAAGCGGCGTGACCTGCGGCGCGTGGTCGGTGCCTACCTCGACCTGGTCGCCATGAACCTGGCGGGCGGGCGCGGACTGCCCGAGGCGCTGAAGGCGGCGAGCGAGGTCGGTGACGGCTGGGCGCTGCGCCGTATCCGCGACACGCTCGCGGACGCGCGGATCACCGGACACAGCCAGTGGCAGGCACTCGGCCGGCTCGGCGCGCGCCTCGGCGTGGACGAACTCAAGGATCTGTCGGCCTCGCTCGCGCTGGTCGCCGACGACGGCGCCAAGGTGCGCGCCTCGCTCGCCTCGCGCGCGGAGACGATGCGGCACAGGGAGCTGGCCGAGATCGAGGGCAGCGCGGGTGAGAAGTCCCAGTCGATGCTCGTGGCCCAGCTGATGCTCTGCGCCGGATTTCTCGTTTTCCTCATCTATCCGGCTGCCATGCGCGTCTTCCAGATCTGACCTCGGGGGCAGCGCGCACATCCGCCCCCCCCCACGACCCTCTTGGGAAAGGACTGAGAACGATGCCGACCAATCCGTTCCGCTCCGTGAGCCATCCGGCCCTCGACCTGCTCGTCACCTTCGTACGGGGCCGCATCGAGCGGGCGCGCTCCGGCGAGCTGGACCGGGGCGCCTCCGCCGTCGAGTGGGTGATCATCTCCGCTGTCGTCGTCGCGATCGTCGGTGTGGTCGCCGCCATCATCAACATGGCGCTGCGCAACGGCGCCGACAAGGTGAGCGACTGCATCGACGGCGCGGACGCCGACGGGACCTGCTAGGCACCGCCGGTGGGAGGGGGCAGACGACTCGCGACGTGGGCACGCCGCAGGTGGGAGGAGATCTCCCGCCGCGGCGACAGCGGCATGAGCGCGATCGAGTTCGTTTTCCTCACCCCGGTGCTCTTCCTGCTGCTCTTCGCGAGCGTGCAGTTCGCGCTGTATTTCTTCGCCGACCACGTGGCACAGGCGGCGGCACAGGCCGGAGCGCGCAAGGCGCGCCAGGAGGCGGACGCCGACCCGGGCGGCTGGCGGGGCAAGGCCGCCGCCACCTCCGGCACCTACATCGACCAGCTCGGCCCCAAGCTCGTGCTGAAACCCGACGTCCGGATGCTGCAACCCGAGGCGAACACCGTAGGGGTGGAGATCCGCGCCAAGGTGCCCGCCGTCTTTCCCGGTCTCGACCTCGATGTGCATGCCCTGTCCCAGGGCCCGGTCGAGCGGTTCGTGCCGGACGGGGGTGAGTGAGGTGGAGCGCGGCCCGGAGGAGCGCTGGGGGGACGCGGGGCTGTCCACGATCGAGGTCGTGATCCTGGCGCCGGTGATGATGCTCTTCATCCTGGTCCTCGTCGGCTTCGGACAGCTCGTGGACGGGCGGGGCGCCGTGGACAGCGCCGCACGGGACGCCGCACGCGCGGGCTCCCTCCAGCACGGCGGCCACGGCGCCGCGATGAACGCGGCACAGCGCGCGGCGACCGCCACCTTGCGGGGCACCTGCGCGGGAGGCGTGACCGTACGGGACGCGGGCAGCGACTACCGCTCCGGAGGGCTCTTCACCGTCGAGGTGAGCTGCCGGGTGCGCGGGCTGGACCTGCTGGGCCTGGACATCGCCAAGGAGATCGCGGGGCGGTCGAGTTCGCCGATCGACCCGTACCGGAGGACCGGATGAACGCGCGCCTGCCGGAGCACCGGATGAACGCGCGTCCGGGGTGGGACGCGACGGCGCGGGGGTGGCTGCGGACGCGGCGCGACGCCTGCGACGACCGCGGGTCGGGCGCCGGTGCCGTCATCATCTTCGCGCTGCTGTTCCTGGTGCTCGCGGCCTTCGTGGTGGACGGCGGTCTGTCGATCTCGCAGCGCGAACGCGCCGCCGACATCGCGGAACAGGCCGCGCGCTACGCGGCACAGGACATCGACGAGGAGGCCCTGCGTGCCAGCCAGGGCAAGAACGCGCCCATCAACTACGAGAACTGCCCCCAGCGGGTCGGCAAGTTCGCCCGCCAGTCGGGCCTGTCGGGCGCCGATGTCGCGGCATCCGGCTGCGTCGCGGCGAGCGCCCAGCAGGTCGAGGTGCGCATCCGGCTGACCTACCGGCCGGTGCTCACCGGGCTGTTCTACAGCGCACCGCTCACGGTCCACGGCACGGCCAAGGCAGAGTCCGTGACGGGCTGAGCCGCACGACGGGCCGCCCGGCAATCCGCCCTCCAGCCGCCCCGCCCCCCATCCGCCCTCTACCCCCCTCCCTTCCAGCCTTCGTCCCTCTAGCCCTCGGGAGCACACGACATGGCGCGCCGCAGTACGACACCGGCACCGGCCCCGGGCGGGCCCAGGGCCCGCACGCGCACGCCCGTTCCGGTGCGCACGCGGCGCACGTTCGGGGACGTGATGAAGGCGCTGTGCGCCGTCGTCGCCCTGGCCGTGCTGGTCGTGGGGGTGCCGGTGGCGCTGGCGTACGTCATCGGCTGGCCGCTGCCGCACCAGATGCCGTCCCTGGACACGCTGCGCGACGAGGTCAGCGCCGGCGTCTTCATCGACGTGCTGACGGTCGTGGTGTGGCTGGCCTGGGCGCAGTTCACGGCGTGTGTGCTGGTCGAGGTGAAAGGGGCCGTCTCCGGGGTGGGCCTGCCCGCGCGGGTCCCGGGGGCGGGGCCCAGCCAGATGCTGGCGCGGCAACTGGTGGCCGCCGCATTGCTGCTGGGGTCGACAGCGGGCAGCTTCGCGCCCGGACTGGCGCAGCTGGGCCCCGGGTTCCAGCCGCACCATCAGCAGACCGTGGCGGCGGCCGAGCTGACCCCAGGAGCGCAGCACGGCGTCGCCCAAGCAGCGCATGCGTCCGGGGCCGGTATGAGCACCATGGGGGAGCGTGACGGGGACGGGGACGGCGGCCTCGCACCGGATGGCAGTAGAAAACAGGCGAACACGGTGCGCGGCCCGGAGGACCCGGCGGGGACAGATCGCGCTTCGGCGGCCTCGTCGCCCGCGGCGGCCTCCTCGAAGACGAAGTTCTACCGAATTCAGCCGCCCCAGGGGCGCCACCACGACTCACTGTGGGAGGTCGCCGAGCGGCACCTGAACGACGGCCGCCGCTACAAGGAGATCTACCGCCTCAACAAGGACAGGGTGCAGCCGGATGGTTCGAAACTGTCCGAGGCCAGCTTGATCAGACCGGGCTGGATCATGGAGATGCCCGCCGACGCCCACGGCGGCGAGCTGGTCGAAATGCCCGATGACGCCCGCGAGATCAGCGCCCGCGAGCGCGGCCAGTACGAGGCGTACCAGAACAACGGCGGCGACCGCGGGCAGGGCGATGGCGCCCAGCAGCAACAGCCCCCGCGCCCCGACGGCACGGATGAGCGGCAGCAGCCGGACGACCCGGGAGACACCGGACAGCCCGGAGGTACGGAGAAGCCGGACGCGCCGGAGGGTACGGAGAAGCCGGACGCGCCGGGGGGTACGGAGAAGCCCGACGCGCCGGAGGGTACGGAAGATCCCGGCCGCTCCGAACAGCCGGACGAGCCGGGCGACCAGCGTGACAAGCAGCCCGACGATCAGCCGGACATCCAGCCCGGCGACCAGGACAGCGATCAGCCCAGCGTTCAGCCCGGCGACGAGGACAGCGACAAGGACAGCGACCGGGACAGCGACAAGGGCGGTGCCAAGGACGAGACGGACGTCGTCCCGCCCGTCGAGCACACGCCCGACCGCCAGGAACAGTCGGTGCCCGAGGCCCCGGGAGAGCAGTCCACCCGCCCGGACGAGCTGGGCCTGGACACCGGCGACGAGGACGGACTGCCGGGTCCCGGCATCCCCCAGCCGGACGTCATCCGCCCCGGCGCCCCCGGCACTTCGCCCGAGGTGCCGGACAGCGGCTCCGCCCAGGAGCGGACCGGACCGGAGGTCTCGGTACCGGACGCCCCCTCGTCGGACTCGGACTCGGACTCGGACGCGCACGAGGACGCGGACAAGCAGCAGGACTCCGGCAAGCAGCAGGACGGCAAGGGGGGCAAGGGCGACGACTCCTCCTCCGACCTCGCCAACGCCGGTCTCCCCGACTCCGCCGACGGCACCAACGAGCTGAACCCGGACCAGAAGGATCAGCAGGGCCAGAAGGACCAAGGGGGCGACAAGGACCGGCACGAGGGCGGGGACGAGGCACAGGGCGGCGGCCTCCTCGGCTCCGTCGGGCTTCCCGAAACCCTCCTCGGCGCCCCGCTGTTGGCCGCCGGGGTGCTGGCCGCGCTGGGCAGGCGGCGGCGCGCGGCGCTGTGGCAGTCCGTCACCGGGGCCGTGCGGCGGGGGCCCGGCGACGACTTCCCGGAGCCGAGCGACCCGGCGGCAGCCGCCAGGGACGCGCTGCTGGTCGGCGCCGATCCCGAGGCCGTGCGCTTCCTGGACCGTGCGCTGCGCGGGCTGGCCGAGGACCTCACCGAGCTGGGCAGGCCGCTGCCCGTCGTCTACGCGGCCTGGCTGAGCGGCCAGGAGCTGCACCTCCAGCTCGCGGAGGAGTACGGGGCGCCGCCCGCGCCGTGGCGGTTCGGGCAGAGCCCGAGCTTCTGGACCATCCAGCGCGTGCACACCCGTGTCGACGTGGACGGCACGGCGCCGGCCCCGTATCCGGGCCTGGTCAGCCTCGGTCTGCGCGGCTCCACGCGGCTGTTGCTCAACCTGGAGGCGGTGCCGGGGCTCGTCTCGGTGGCCGGAAGCCAGGAGCAGCGCACCTCGCTCCTCGCCTCCGTCGCCGCCGAACTGGCCACCGGAAGCTGGTCGGAGGGGGTCACCCTGACCCTCGTGGGCTTCGGCGCGGAGCTGACGGCGCTCGCGCCGGACCGTATGCGGCACCTCGCGACCGTGGCGGAGCTGCTGCGCGAGGGCGAGGACGGGCGCTCCGCGCTGCGGACGCCCCACGTCGTGCTCGTCGGCGGAGGCGGAGGCGGCACCGGCAGCAGAAACGGCAGCGGCAGCGGCACAAGCACCGGCACCGGCACCGAGCCCGACGCGGACGAGGCCGCACGGCTGGCCGAGCTGGCTTCGGACGGCGTCGGCTGTGTCGTCGGGCTCCCGGCCGGAGCACTGCCCGGCACCGTATGGGAGTTCGAGATCGGGGACGACGGCACCCTCGTCGCCCCGCAGATGGGCCTTGAGGTGCGTGCCCAGCTGCTGCCCGAGGCCCAGCGCGCCGCCGTCGTCGAGCTGTTCGCCGGAGCGGACGGGGACGGCGCCGGGGAGGCGGGCGAAGGCCCGGCCTTCCGCGTGGATCTGAGCGACGGCGGGCGGCCCGCCGTCTACGCGCGGCTGATGGGCCCGTACGAGATCCTCGGCCTGGAGGAGCCGGAGGAGTCGCGCAGCGCCCTGCTCCACGAGGCCCTCGCACTGCTCCTGCTGCACCGCGAGGGTGTGCATCCCCGGGTGCTGGCCTCGGCGCTGTGGCCCAAGGGCGTCACGGACGACGTGTGCGAGGCGCTCATCGAGCGGCTGCGCCGCTGGCTGGGCATCGAGACCGACGGCACGCCCCGGCTGGGCACCGGCCCGGACGGCAGGCTGGTGCTGCGGCCCTCGGTCGTCTCGGACTGGGACGTGCTGCGCACCCTGCACCACGGCAGCACCGGCGAGCGCGGTGCCCGGCTCGCTCCGCAGTTGCGCAGGCGCCAGCTCGCGGACGCCCTGGAACTGGCGCGCGGCCCCCTGTTCTCGGACCGGCCCGAGGGACGGTACGGCTGGCTGGCGTACGAAGTGACCGAGGCGCAGCACCCGTTGCTCGTCGCCGAGACGGGGCTCGCGCTGGCCGCCGAGCACCTGCGCTTCGAGGAGCCGGAGCAGGCCGTGGCCGCCGTCCGCGCCGCGCTGCGCAGCGCGGCGGCCGACGAGCGGCTGTGGGAGCAACTGCTGCGCACGGCCCACGCCACCGGGGACCCGGCCGAACTGGATGAGGCGGTGCGCTGGGTGACGGAGCGCAGCGCGCGGCTGCACGGCCCGGAGCGCGGGATGCCGCCGCGCACCGCCGCCCTCCTGGACGAGCTGGCCCCCGGCCACCAGCGCCCCGGCCGTCCCGGTGCTGAGCCCTCCCGGGGCTGAGCCGTCCAAGGGCTGAGTCCTCGAAGGGCTGAACCGGACCGGGGCTGAGCCGTCCCGGCGAGAGGGAGAGCAGGAGAGGCGGGCGGAGGGCAGGAGAAGCGGGCTTCACGGCCCCTGGAACGACCGCTGTTGCCCCATCGTCACGATCGTCACGCGGTTGCAACCCCCCACCGGGGTCCGCCCGGTGCCCGGGCACGTCACAGCCCCGAACGCACAACGGGGCAACGGTGTGAGGGGACACGTATGAGGCGGGGATGGAGCAGGTGGGCGGCGGGTGCGCTGGCGGCGGGGCTGCTTGCCGGGTGCACCGGAGGATCGCAGGAAGCCACGGACATGGCCGACGACTCGGCAAAGGGAGGCGGTGCCGGGGCACCGGCCCCCGGATACCAGAGGGGTGAGGACGGCGGAACCCCGGGCGCCGAGCCCACCGAACCCGCCGACTTCCGCTCCACCTTCGCGCTGGATGTGGACACCGCCTCCTACAGCTACGCACGGCGCACGCTGAAGGACGGCGCGCTGCCCGCGCCGGGCACCGTGCGTACCGAGGAGTTCGTCAACAGCTTCCCGCAGGGCTACAAGCGGCCGGACAACGACGGCTTCGCCGTCTCCGCCGACGGCGCCCGCACGGGCGACGGGTGGTCGCTGATGCGCGTGGGCCTGGCGACAAAGGCGGATAATCCGGATGCGAAGCGTCGGCCTGCCGCGCTCACCTTCGTCCTGGACGTGTCCGGCTCGATGGCCGGGGAGGGACGGCTGGATCTGGTGAAGGGCGCGCTGAAGAAGGCGGCCGGCAAGCTGCGCTCCCAGGACTCCGTCTCGCTGGTGACCTTCAGCGGCGACGCGGAGACCGTGCTGCCGATGACGCGCATGGGGGACGGCGGCCGGAAGCGGCTGCGGGACGCCGTCGGGGAGCTGAAGCCGCAGGCCAGCACGAACCTCGGCGCCGGGATGAAGGAGGGCTACCGGCAGGCCTCCGAGCACCGGCAGGCGGGCGCCACCAACCGCGTCGTCCTGCTGTCCGACGCCCTGGCCAACACGGGGGAGACGAACGCGAAGGAGATCCTCCGCAGCGTCGCCTCGCACCGCAAGGAGCAGGGCATCTCGCTGTTCGGCGTCGGCGTGGGCAGCGACTACGGCGACGCGCTCATGGAGAAGCTGACCAACAAGGGCGACGGGCACACCGTGTACATGTCCACCATGAGCGAGGCCCAGGAGATCTTCGTCAACCAGCTGCCCCGCAACATCGGCCTGCGCGCCCGGGACGCCAAGGCGCAGGTGGTCTTCGACCGGGACACCGTCGACAGCTTCCGGCTGCTCGGCTACGAGGACCGCAAGGTGGCCGACGACGACTTCCGCGACGACCGGGTGGACGGCGGCGAGATCGGGCCGGGCCACACCGTCACCGCGCTCTACGCGGTCCGGCTGAACAAGGGCGCACAGGGACCCGCGGCCACCGCGAGGGTCCGCTGGCTGGACCCCGACAACAGGAAGCCGCACGAGGAGTCGCGCACGGTGGGCGTCGGGGCGCTGACCGGCGGAAGCCTGTGGACGAAGAGGACCGGCGGGGACGCGGACCGGGACGCGGACGGAGAGGTGTCGGAAGAGGCGGCCGAGGGGCAGGGGAAGGTGCCGTCCCGGCTGCGGCTGGCGGCCGTCGCCGCCTACTTCGCCGACGCCCTGCGCACCCGCCCGGACGGCACCCGTCCGGAAAGCACTCCTCCGGGAAGCACTCCTCCGGGAAGCATCGGTCCGGATGGCGAACCCGAACCTGCCGCGAAGGAGCAGGACACCCCGTCCCGGCTGCCCGGGGCGCCCTCGCTGAGCGACCTGCGTACCGAGGCGCGGCGCCTCGCGAAGGAGACCGGCCTGCGCTCGGCCGACCGCCTCGCGACGGACATCGGCAGGGCGGAACGCCTCGACGGGCGGGATGAGACGTACCGGCCGGAGGAGTAAGAGAACCCGACCGTTCGGAATCGCTCTGAACGGGTCGGAACAGGCCGGAACAGGACGGGAAAAGGGCCATGGCCCGCGCCCTCGGGGGAAGAGGCGCGGGCCATGGCGGTCCTGCGGGGAGAAGTCCGGCGCTTCAGCCGACCTGGAGCTTCTGGCCCGGGAGAATGAGGTCGGCGTCGCCGCCGATGGTGGACTTGTTGTCCTGGTACAGCTCGTGCCACGAGGTGTGGTGCGCCTCGGCGATCTTGGAGAGGGTCTCGCCGGACTTGACCGTGTAGTTGCCGTGACCGGTCTGCGGCGCCTTCTCGGGCTGCGGGGCACGCTGCTGCGGCTGTGCGGGCTGCTGCTTGGGCTGCGCCTGCTGCTTCGGCTGCTCCTGCGAGCCGCTGTCGCTGCCGCCGCTGTCGGGGTTGACGTCGGCGGCGGGGCCGCCGGAGGTCAGGCCGCCGGCTCCGGCGCAGGACCAGGCGCCGGGGCCCTGCTGGTCGAGAAGCTTCTCGGCGGTGGCGATCTGCTGCTCCTTGGTGGCCTGGTCGGCGCGGGGAGCGTACTTGGTGCCGCCGGCGGCGGCCCAGCTGGAGTTGTTGAACTGGAGGCCGCCGTAGTAGCCGTTGCCGGTGTTGGCCTGCCAGTTGCCGCTGGACTCGCACTGGGCGACCTTGTCCCAGGTGTCCACGGAAGCGGCCTGCGCGCCGGTGGCGGACACCAGCGGGATGGCCACGGCGGCGCCGGCGACCCCGGTCACGGTCGCGATGCGAACGGCCTTCGAGGGACGACGGTGACGGCCCTTGCCGGAGAGCAGCATGGTCTTCTTCCTTACGGTCGCGGCTGTCCGCCACAGGAGTTCGAGGCGAACGGGTCGAGCGCAGCGACACTAAGCACAGCTGTCCGGATGCTCCAAGAAACGCCGGCAAAGATCGTTAAAGGCGCTTGACACTCAACAGCGGCATCTGTGCTGGTGATGCGAGTACGGCCGGACCGTCGGGGAAGGGTGTGACGTAGCCGTGCGAGACAAGCGTCACAGGTGCGAAGCGCTCGTGTGTGAGATGTGCCGCCGGTGACTGTCTTTTCCGTCGTGGGCAGCCCGCCAAATCGCTCAGAGAAGATCAAAGATGCCCTAATGCGAGGGGTGTTCAGGGTCTTCCTCGGCCCGCCACTGCCCCTGCTCCTCCACCTGGATCGTCGCGTGTGTAATGCCGTACTCCCGCTCCAGCAGGGCGAGTACGCCCTCCAGTACGCGGGTGGGCCGGGCCGGGCCGTCCAGGACGACGTGTCCTGTCGCCGCCTCCATGCCCGAGGTGAGCGTCCAGATGTGGAGGTCGTGCACATGGGCCACCCCGGGCAGCGCCGCGATCCTGGCCTCAACGTCCGCCACGTCCATGTCAGGTGGCGCGGCCTCCAGCAGGATCCGTACCGCCTGCCCCATCACGCGCGCCGCGCGCGGCAGGATGAACAGCCCGATCGCGACGCCCAGCACCGGGTCCACGTAGCGCCAGCCGGTCGCGAGGATGACCCCCGCGCCGGCCAGGACGGCGAACGAGCCCAGCAGGTCGCCCACCACCTCCAGGTGGGCGGCCTTCAGATTGAGGCTGTCCTTCGCGCCCGAGGACAGCAGCCGGAAGCTGACCAGGTTGACGACCAGCCCGCCCCCGGCCACCACCAGCAGCGGCAGCCCCGGCACGTCCGGCGGCGCGGCCCAGCGCAGCGCCGCCTCGACGAGCACATAGCCCGCCACCCCGAACAGCAGCACCCCGTTGGCGAGCGCGGCCAGGACCTCAAGCCGGTACGTCCCGTAGGTGCGGCGGCGCGGTCCGGGCCGGTTGGCCAGCGTGATGGCGGCGAGCGCCATGCCGAGCCCGAGGACGTCGGTACCCATGTGTGCGGCGTCCGAGAGCAGCGCCAGCGAGCCGAAGGCGACACCCCCGGCGACCTCGGCCGCCATGTAGACCAGCGTGATCGTGAACGCGATGGCCAGCGGTCTGCGGTGCCGTGCTCCCGCGGAGCGCTGGGTGTCGGGGCCGTGAGCGTGTCCCATGCCGAGAAACTAGCAAAGGGGATGAAT
Organism: Streptomyces sp. NBC_01775; assembly: GCF_035917675.1. NCBI lineage: Bacteria > Bacillati > Actinomycetota > Actinomycetes > Kitasatosporales > Streptomycetaceae > Streptomyces > Streptomyces sp. NBC_01775. The sequence continues at coordinate 6,060,246 of NZ_CP109104.1, forward strand.
TGGGGTGAAAGGAGCGGAGAGGGTGAAGTGAGGAGATCTGTGCTGAGTCGTCCTTTCGCCGTGTCCCCTTCCATGGCATGTCCGTACGGGGACCTCTGCGGGGTGTCCGTAAGGGAAACGGGTGGCCCCGAAGCCGGGGCCACCCGTTGCGCCGTCACCGGTTCAGGGGGTTACGACCAGATGTCGTTCACCCACTCCGGATGGTCGATGAACGGGTTCCGGTTGTGCTGGAACTTGTCGAATATGACCTCGTTCCGGTTCTTCTCGAAGTCGCTCGGCGGGTCCTGCTCGTTCCACTTCTTCATGGCCGAGAGCCGTCCCATGTTGGGGGCCGAGCCGTTGTCGACCTTGTCGTTGGGCTCCAGGTCGGGGAAGGCGTCGTCGCCCTCGTAGCGGACGGCCATGTAGAGCACCATCCGGGCCACGTCGCCCTTCACCTCGTCACGGGGCTCCCAGGAGTCGCCGTCGGTGAAGTTGCCGGGTGCCTCCTCGACCTCCTCGCCGCCCTCGTCGAAGTCCTTGTTGCCGCGCGTGCTGTTGACCGAGACGTCGGTCGGGCGCAGGTGGTGGATGTCGGTCCCGGGCCCCGTGCCCGTGCCGAAGTCGCCGTGCGACTTGGCCCAGACGTGCTCGCGGTTCCACTGGTCGGGGTCGCCGCCGTTGTCGTCGGCGCTCTGTGAGCGGCCGGTGTAGAGCAGGATGACGTTCGAGGAGTTCGAGGGGTCCTGGTCGGTGACCTTGAGGGCGTCCCAGACCTGGCTGTAGGAGAGCTTGTCGGCGTCCTTGATGATCCCGTGCAGCGCGGTCTTCAGCTCGGGGCCGGTCTTGCCGAGCGCGTCCTTGTAGTAGTCGTCGTCGTACGGGCCGACGGTCGTCGTTTCCGTACGGGGGGTGGGGGGAGCGGTCACGGCGAACGCGGGCGCCTGCGCGGTCAGCGCCAGCAGCGTCGCGCTTCCCAGGACGGCCAACGGCCGCCATGTGACGCGCGTAGCGCGAGGAGCGCGAGGAGCGTGAGATGCACGCATGGGGGGTCCTCTCAACTCTGCGGACCCCGCCCGGCGACTCAACTCACCCGAGCACGGCCCGCGATGGGCGTACGGCGGGGGAGCCTGCCACAAATTCGAACTGACGCAAGGGGGCCCGATGTGCGAACCCTGTGCGCGACGGCGGATTTCACCTCTCGGACGGCGGAGATTCACGCCCCGCACGGCCGGTGTCCGAATGACCGGCCGGGACTGCGCCGGGACTTCGCCGGGACTGCGCCGGGAGGTGTGCGGGTGGTGCGGACCGCTCCGGACTCAGGCGAACATCCCACCCGTGTACGGATCGTCGTTCAGCATCCGCCAGGAGTGGCCTGGCGTGCTGAACGCCTCCGGGTCGACGGCCGCCACCAGCGCCTCCCCCTGGTCGGCCAGCAGGTCGCAGGGGTCGAACACCTGCCAGTCCCCGCTGTCGCCGCTGTCCCACCGGCCGTAGTACTCGCCCCGCACCCGCTCGCACAGCCACCAGGCGTGGAGCAGCGCCGAGAGGTCCTGATGGAGGTATGCCTCGGGCTCGCCCTCGCCCTCCGGCAGCTCCAGCCCTCCGGTGGCACCGTCGAGGGCGACGGTGAGGTCGCACCACGCCCACCGGCCGATCGCGAGGTGGTCGCGCTGGTACGCACGGGATGACGCGTCAGGGTCCGCGTAGAGGTCGGGATGGACGTCCGCCATGGTGCGCAGCGGCTCTTCCCAGGCGTCGAAAAGCTCGCCACCGAGCGGCAGCCCGAACTCGATCAGCAGCCTCCGTGTCGGCTCGTGGGTGAGGGAGGCCGGGAGATCGCCCGGCCGGTAGCGGTGCACACGGCCGCCGTCGGCGAGCCCTGCCAGCTCCTCGACCAGGTCGGGGCCGAACTCGTACGCGAGACCGCCCGGTCCGCCGCGGCGGGCACCCCATCGCAGGGCCCGCAGCAGCAGCGCGGTGCCCCAGTGCGGGGGCGCGTCGGGGCTGTGGGCCGCGAACAGGCGGGGGTCGACGGCGCGCAGGCGGGCCTCGGCCGCCTCGCGCACTTCGGCGACGACGGCTGGGCCCCTGCGGCCGTCGTACGCGTCCGCGTCCTCCCAGGCTCCCTCCGCGACCGACTCCGTTTCCTTAATCAGCGCGTCCAGGGCCGGGAGGCCGGAGGCCAGGAGATCGTGGCGCAGCTCGCCCTCGACCCACTCGGCGAGGTGGACCTCGCCGCTCTCCCCGTCGAGCACCACCCGGGCGTCGGAGTAGTCGGCCCCGCCGAGGACGAACAGCCTTCCGCCACCGGCCACTTCGCCACCGGCCGCCTCGCCGCCGTCCCCCTCGGTGAAGGCGGCGAGGGCCGTCGGCCGCTCCTCGCCCGGGGCGCTGAAGTCGAGGGCGGCGGCGGGGGCTTCGGGCAGCCCCCGCTCGGTCAGAAAGCGCCTGCTCGGGCCGTGCGTGAGCCCCTCCGGCAGTGCGGACATGTCGATGCGCATCCTGGTCGCTCCCCCGTGCTGGCGCTGATCACTGTGAGCCCGACACTATGGCCTGTCCGGCGGATCTTTCTGTTGCCCTCTCTCTGGGTGCTGAGCAGGGGGTGCCCCTGCCTGTGCTGTGCAGGGTGCGGGTGTGTTGTGGGCCGGTCGCGCGGTTCCCCGCGCCCCTTCGGGACTCGCCCCCGCGCCGGGCACGCATGTTCCGCCGCGCGGAAGAACCTCCGCTCAGGCCACCGGCGTGGGCCGGGGCGGGACTTCGTCGGCCGCCGGTGCGCCGAGCCGGCCGCGGGTGGCCATCAGCAAGATGACGGCCGGGACGGTGGCGCTGAGCAAGAACGCGTGCGCCGTACGCTCGGGGGACAGTCCGGGGAACAGCTCCGCTCCGGCGATGGAGAAGTAGTTGTTGACGCCGGTGTGCAGCAGCATCGCCATCGGCAGGCTCTCGCCGGTGCGGTTGAACACGTAGGTCATCACGAAGCTGAAGGCGACGGTTGTGGCGAGGAATTCCACCGGCATCAGCCACGTCACGTCCGGCCAGTTGCCCCAGTCGCTCAGGAACAGCGGCAGGTGCCAGGCGCCCCACAGCGGGCCCAGGATCAGGGTCCCGGCCAGCGGGCCGTAGCGGCGCTGGAGGCGGGGCATGGCGAACTCGCGCCAGCCGGGCTCCTCGGCGAGGCCCGTGGTGAGCATCTGCATGATCAGACCGGGCACATACGCGGCCAGTATGACGGCGCTCGGCATCTCGGGGCCTTTGCCGGCCAGCGCGGCCAAGGCGAGGGTGAGCGCGGTGGGGACGGAGAGGAGGACCACGAGGTACCAGCGCAGGCTCACCCGCCACTGGCCGAACCGGCGCACCCACGCACGCAGCGCGGGGCGGCCACCGGTGGCCGCTGTGACGAGGAAGGCCGACAGGATCGGGCCGAGGTAGGCGCCGGGAAGGACTCCCAGGAGCTGGGTGGTGCCCAGCGCCGAGGGGAAGGAGAAGTGCAGCACGCCCAGGCCGTTCTCGGACAGGACGTACGGGGTCCACGCGATCCAGCTCAGCAGGTAGGCCAGCGAGAAGAACCAGGCCAGGGGGCGGCGAGCGACCAGATCCCGCAGGCGCCTGCCTTCCTTCCGGCCGGTGGGGCCGGGCCGGCCGGCGGGGTCCTTCCGGCCGCTGTGGACCGGCCTCGATTCCTCGTTGAAGTCTGTGTGAGTGCTCACCGCTGCGGCCCTTCGGACGTGGTTTGACGCGACGTCATGAGCACACCAGTCGCGAGTCCGGGGGGCAGTGACACGTACACCCGAAGTGGCGGTACAGCAGGCTGTACCGCAGGGGGTCGGACCGGACCACAGCGGGTCAGACCAGGCGGCGCGCGTCCTCCAGGTAGCGCAGGACGGCGGCGACGCGGCGATCCACCTCGTCGGCGGCGGACATGTTCAGCTTGGCGAAGATGCTGCGGATGTGCTTGTGGACGGCGCCGGCCGTCACCGTCAGCCGCTCGGCGATGGCCGCGTTGCCCAGCCCTTCGGCCATCAGCCCCAGCACCTCCCGCTCGCGGGGGCTGAGCCGCTCCAGCCGGCTGTCCTGGCGGGAGCGGGTGAAGAGCTGGGCGACGACCTCGGGGTCGATCGCCGTGCCCCCGTCGGCCACCCGGCGCAGCGCGTCCAGGAACTCCTCCACCCGGCCCACGCGTTCCTTGAGCAGATACCCCAGCCCCTCTACGCCGCCGGTGAGCAGCTCCGTGGCGAAGGTCTGCTCGACGTACGCGGACAGCACCAGGACGGCCAGGCCGGGGCGGCGGCTCCGGGCCTCGACGGCCGCGCGGATTCCTTCATCGGAGTGCGTCGGCGGCATGCGGACGTCGAGGATGGCCATGTCGGGCTGGTGTTCTTCGACGGCGGCCAGCACCTCCTCGGCCGTGCCCGCGGTGGCCACCACGTCGAGACCCTCCGCGCGCAGGAGCAGGGCGATGCCCTCGCGCAGCAACGGGTCGTCCTCGGCTATCACGATCCGCATGGGAGGTGCACCTCGATGGTGGTGGGGCCGCCGTCCGGGCTGGTGAGGCGGAGCGTACCGTCGTGGGCCGCCACCCGGCGGCGTATCCCGGTGAGTCCGGAGCCTTCCTCGTCGCTCGCGCCGCCGCGCCCGTTGTCCGTGACGCTCAGGCGCAGTTGGCCCCCGCCCCCGCCCCCGCCCCCGCCCCCGCCCCCGCCCCCGCCCCCGCCTCCGCTGACCGTGACGGCGGCCTCCGTCGCCCCGCTGTGCTTCGCGATGTTGGTCAGCGCCTCGGCCACGACGAAGTAGGCGGTCGCCTCGACGGAGGCCGCGCAGCGCTCCGGTATCTCGACCCGCACCTGGCAGGGGACCGGGCAGTCCGCGGCCAGTCCGGACAGGGCGCCGCCGAGCCCCCGGTCGGCCAGGACCGGCGGCAGGATGCCCCGGGAGACGGTGCGCAGTTCGGCCAGCGCCTGTTCGGCGGCGCCCTGCGCGCGTTCGATGAGTTCGTCGGCGCCGGCCGGGTCGCGGGCCACCATGCGGCGTACGGCGCCGAGCAGGACCGTGACGGTGACGAGGCGGTTCTGGGCGCCGTCGTGCAAGGAGCGCTCGATCCGGCGCAGCTCCGTGGCGTGCGCGTCCAGGGCCGCCGCGCGGGTGGCGGTCAGCTCCGCGATCCGCAGCGACAGGTCCGTCTCGGGCCCGGCGGCGAGCAGTTCGCGCCCCGGCTTCCCCTGCAACCGCGCCATGCCGGGGGTGAGCCCCAGGATGATGGCGATCCAGCCCAGCCCCAGCGGCGCCACGGCGAAGGCGTCCAGCCAGGAGTGCGGGCTGCCGAACCCGAACGACGTGCCGGTCACACCCGGCGGCACCAGCTGCCACCACAGCGGAAAGGTGCCGTCCCGGAACGCGACGACCGGCAACAGCACACCGGCCAGCCCCAGCAGCAGGCCGAGGGTGGCGTGCCGGAGCAGCCAGCGCACCTCGCGGCGGGTGACCGGGTCGGCCAGGGCGTGCCGCAGGCGTGTCGCCGCCGGTCCCGGCGCGGGGATGTCGGCGCCCCAGCGGTCGAGCCGGGAGCGTTCCTTGCCGGCCAGCGCGTGCAGCACCCGCAGTCCGGCGGGTGCCATGAGCAGCCCCACCCCGGCCAGGCACGCCACCGCGGTGACAGCCAGCCAGACCGTGAGCAAGAGCGCCGGCACGGCCGTACCGAACCCGCCGACGAGCTGCCCCAGGGCGGCCAGCGAGGCGGAGACGGCGCGCCGGGCACTGGCTTGGAGCCCGCCGGACTTGAGTTCGCCGGACTTGAGCCCGTCGGCCGTGAGCCCGGCGTCGTCGGCTGCTTCGTCCACCATCGGCCCTCCCTCCCCAGTGGCGTCCCCCGTCGCCGCAGACCCTACGGCGCGGGCGGGCTCCCCGGCTGCTGACGAGAGGGGAAGTACAGCCTGCTGTACCTCACTTCGGGCGGCTGAGGGGCTCGGCTGAGCGCGCTCACCTCCCTGGCGTCGGAGGGGACAACCACAAGACACCCGGCCCAGCGGAGCATCCTGTGACGAACACGCACGTCCACGGCCCGACAGCCGATGCCCCCGCCCGCCCCCCGTCGCCCGCTCCTTCCCCTCCGGACGCCGCCCGCCCCGACCTCGTCCGCACGCTGCTCTGGCTGGTGCTGGTGATCAGCACCGTCGGCAACTCCGTGGCCTCGTTCCTCGACGCCGGTACCGGAGCGCACCTCCTGTCCGGTTTGGTGACCACGGCCGGCGTGGCGGCCCTGGTCGTGCGGCGGGTGCGGACGGAGCGGCGGGACGCTAACCGAGGTAGCCGTCCGGGCGGATGAGGACGGTGGTGCCGTCCGAAGCGTCGTACGCCGAGAAGGCGTGCCCCTCGGCATCGACGACGTACGGGTGCGGCGCGGTGTGGCCGGGCCGGAGCACCGCGTAGGTGTGCGGCTCGTCGGGAGCGGGTGCGCCGAACACCAGGCGGGTCGCGTGCGGGCCCCGGTAGAGGTCGAACAGCCGGACCGACTTGCCGTTGGGGTCCACCACCGGCGCGTCCGGCGCGCGGTCGCCCGTGACGAGCCGTCCCTCGCCCGTCCGGTAACTCACGTCCAGCTGCCGGGTGTTCTCGCCGCGCTCGTGCGCGTCCTCGGCGCCCTCCTGGTGCCGTCGCATCAGCTCCTCGCTGATGCCGAGCACCCTGGCCGCCACCCCGCGCCGTTCGGTTTCGTAGCTGTCGAGCAGTCCGGGCGAGCCGTCGGCCAGCTTCCAGCCGAGGTTGTAGGCGTCCTGCACCCCCGTGTTCAGCCCCTGCCCGCCGGTCGGTGGGTGCGCGTGTGCGGCGTCGCCCGCGAGGAACACCCGGCCGACGCGGAAGCGCTCGGCCAGCCGGACGTTCGGCCGCCACACGGTCGACCACACGAGCCCGCTCAGCCGCACGCCCGCGTGGAGCGTGTCGAGCCTGCGCTGCAAGGTGTCCAGCGACGCCTCGGTGTCCTGCTCGGACAGGGGCGCGGCGAACTGGAACAGCCCGTCCGGACCCGGCAGCGGGCTGAGGTGGACGCCGGACATCGGGTCGTCGGCGCGGGCGAACCAGTAGCCGTACTCGTGGTCGAGGCCGTCCGCCGCCACGTCCCCGAGCAGCACCCGGACCGAGTCGTCCGTCGTGCCCTCGAACGCGATGCCCAGCGTCTTGCGGACGACGCTGCGTCCTCCGTCGGCGCCCACCAGGTAGGAGGCCCGCACGGTCTCGCCGGTGGACAGGCGCGCCGTCACCCCGTCCGCGTCCTGGTCGAAGCCGATCAGCTCGGTGGCCGGCTCCACGCGCACTCCGAACTCGGCCAGCCGGTCGCGGAGTACGGCCTCGGTCCGGGACTGCCCCAGGACCCACGCGTTCGGATAGGGCACATCCGGCGTCGGCCGGAGGGGCTCGGCCATCCGCCGCTCCATCACGAACTCCCCGTCGAGATGGACGTGCGTCACCGGCAGCGCCCGTCCCTGGTCGAGCACCGCGTCGAGGACGCCGAGATCTTCGAAGACCTCGAGCGTGCGCGGTTGCAGCCCGTCGCCCCGCGAACCGGCGAAGAACTCGGCCGCCTTGTCGACGACGCGTACGTCACATCCGCGCCGGGCCAGGTCGATGGCCAGGGTCAGGCCGGTCGGTCCGGCTCCCGCGATGAACACATCCATAACTGAACTCCTATTCAGTGAATCTGTATTCATCGTGCTGCCTTGGTACCGTTCGCGTCAAGGAGGTGCCGTGAAGCGCAAGGAGAGGGCGGCGGAGACCGAGGCCGCACTGAAGGACGCGGCGAAGCGGGTGTTCGCCGAGCGCGGCTACCTCAATACGAAGATCACCGACATCACCGCCGAGGCCGGCCGTGCCGCGGGCTCCTTCTACAACCACTTCGCGGGCAAGGAGGAGCTGCTCGAAGCGCTCCTGGCCGACATCTCCGCGCACAGCGACGAGGCGGCGTCCGCGTCCGGCCACAAGTCGGACTTCACCGACCCCGAAGCGGTCCGCTGGCACCTCGCGTACTACGTCCGCTTCTACCGGGAGTACGCCGTGACGATGCGCGCCGTCCAGCAGGCGGCGCTGGTCAGCGAGAGCTTCGCGGAGAAGGTGGCCGCGTTCGGCACCGCCGAGATGTCCGACATCCTGGGCCACGTCAAATACCTCACGGACGCCGGGTACGAGCTGCCCGCCTCACCCGAGGTCAGCATCCGGATGATGTACGCGCTGAGCGACACCTTCCTCCAGATGTGGCAGCAGCAGTCGCTCGACCTCAGCGACGAGGAGCTGATCGAGGCGCTGACCCGCTTCGTCTACCGAGGGCTCACGGGCAGCGACTACTGAGCGGGCCGGGTCTCGACCGCTGAGCGGGCGGGGGTCGGGCAGGCACCGGCGGGGGACACGTGGCCGAGGGCCACGGCCGGGGCGCTCACCAACCTGTGCCGGCCGCGGTGGGCCGCGGACCCGGGACGGCGGACAGGGGGTGCTTGAGCTGCCAGACCTCGGCGGGGGGAAGGTTCGCCCACACCCTCCAGCAGCCGGTCGCGTACCGGCGCTGGTAGCCGGTCAAGATCTCCTCCACGGCCCGGCGACGGCGGGCCTGGTTCCGGGAGGGCAGCAGGGTGTGGGCCTGTCGGGTGCCGAGATAGGCGAAATAGGTCAGCGTGCCGCCGGGGCGCAGCAGCTCCAGATAGCGGTCCATGATCGTCTCGACCTGGTCGGGAGCGAAGTTGGCGAACGGCAGGCCGGAGACGATCACGTCGTAGCGCCGGTCCGCGTCCAGGTCCTCGACGCGCTCGGTGTGGATGCGGGCCCGGCGGCCGTGCCCGGCGAGGTGCGGGTGCGTGGTGGCGAGGTGATGCAGCCGGGAGGTGAAGCGCGGGTTGGCCTCGGCGACGTCCAGGTGGCTGCCCTGCGGCAGCTGGGAGATCAGGGTCCGGGTGACCGCTCCCGTCCCGGCCCCCGCTTCCAGGATGTCCAACGGCCGGCCGGCCTGGGCGCGCACCGGTTCCGTCAGCGTGCGGGCCAGGGCCGCGCTGCTGGGGGCTATGGCGCCGGTGGTGCGGATGTCACGGGCGGCTTCGATGAGGAATATCCCGTTCTGGGCATGGGGCTGCGCGGGAACTCGGTCGTGCGAGGTGGTCCGGTTGTCCATGACCTCGACGCTACAAACCGTTCCTTCGTCGGTGGACCCGCCCTGGTGCGACGCTGCTCACCCTACGGAAAACAGGAGGCCAGAGGGAAGATCGTCGGTGGAGAGATCGCCGACGGCCGCACGCTCCCACCCTCACCCTTGCTCAGCCGGGTCCATAGGTCCGGTTCAGCCGGGTCCATAGGTCCGGGCGAGTACGTCCACCGTGGCGGCCATCGCCCGGCGCAGCTCGGCCGGTGCGACGACCTCGACGTCGACACCGAGCCGCAGCAGCTCGCCGCACGCGTGCCCGGTGCTCTCGATCGGGATGACCGCCTCGACCCAGCCCCCCTCGTCGGCGCCGGTCGCGGTGGAGTCGACCGCCCGCACCACCTCCGGGGCGACATTGTCGGGCAGGCGCCGACGCCCTCGCGGGGACAGCCGGACGGTGGCGGTGCCGGTGTAGCGGCGTGCCTGGAAATCGTCGAGGTAGGACGTCCAGTAGGCGCCCAGGTCGAAGCCCTCCGGCCGGTCGAACCGCTCGTCGCCCAAGGCGGCGTCGAGGACTTGGGCGACCTTGTAGGTCGCGATCCCGCGCTCCGTAGCGGCCACGAGATACCAGCTACCGGACTTGAGCACCAGGCCGTAGGGGCGGAGGCGGCGATCGACCTCCTGCGGCGCCCGCCAGCGGCGATAACGCACGTCCACCGCGCACCGGGTGAGCACCGCGTCGACGAACAGCGGCAGATACGGCGTCTGTTCGGGCTCCCGGTACCAGCCCGGAGCATCCACATGGAACACCGCCGCGGTCCGTGCCGCCTCCTCGCGCGCCCCTGTCGGCAGCGCGGCCAGCAGTTTCAGCCGGGCTGCCGTCACCTCCGCCGCGAGCCCCAGGTCGGCGGCGGGGCCGGGCAGCCCGGCGAAGAACAGCGCCCGCGCCTCGCCCTCGCTCATACCGGTGAGGCGGGTGCGATAGCCGTCGACCAGCTGATAGCCGCCCCCGCGGCCCGGCTCCGCATAGACCGGGACCCCAGCGTCCTGGAGACGTGCCAGGTCACGGTAGGCGGTCCGGATGGACACCCCCAGCTCGTCCGCGATCCCCCGCGCGGACATGCGGCCACGGGATTGCAGCAACAGCAGCACCGACAGCAGTCGACCGGCAGACATGCGGCACATCCTCCCCGGAACCACTGACAGCCCCTGCGGAAACCCTGACAGCTCCTGGCACACGCCTTGCGTAGCGTCGGCCCCGTCCGGCTGCCACCAGATGAGCCGGGCACCACGCCGGAGAGCACGGAAACAGGAGTTCCAGCATGCCCCCAACCGATCCCGACGACCGCCCCACCGTGATCGAGCTTCGCCAGTACACGCTGCGCCCCGGGCGGCGCGACGAGTTCATCGAGCTGTTCGACCAGGAATTCATCGAAACCCAGGAACAGACCGGGATGACCGTGCTCGGCCAATTCCGGGACCTCGACGACCCGGACCGCTTCGTGTGGCTGCGCGGCTTCCGGGACATGGCGGCACGTCACCAGGCGCTGACCGCTTTCTACGGCGGACCCGTATGGGCCGAACACGGCCCCCAGGCCAACGCCGCCATGATCGACTCCGACAATGTCCTGCTGCTGCGTCCCCTGTCCGCCGAGGACGGCTTCGCCGTCTCCCCGGCCGAGCGGCCACACACCACCGTGCCCGCACCGGACCGCTTCGTGGCCGCCACCGTGTGGTCCTTTCCTCCCGGACAGCCCGACGGCGTCGAACTGATCCGGGACGGTCTCCTCCCCGTCCTGCACAAGACGGGCCCCGCGCCGCTCGCCGTCCTCACCACCGAGACGGCGCACAACTCCTTCTCCAGACTGCCGGTCCGCGCCGGGGAGAACGTCGTCGCCGTCTTCACCTCGTACCCGGACGAGACGGCTCATCGACGGCACGTCGCCGAAACAGGAGCCCAGCCCGACATCCGGGACAAGATCCTGCCGGGCATCGAGCGGGAGCAGACGGCGGCTCCCCAGACGCTCCGACTGGCACCCACGGGCCGCTCGCTCATCCGCTGAACGGACGGCAGCCCCGCCGACGCGCGCTGCCGGCTGCCGGCCGGAATACCCCGGGCGCGGCCAGGGTTCGGCCTGGTCATGAGCGAGATTCTGGTGACCGGTGCGACCGGCAACGTGGGCCGTCAGGTTGCCCTTCGGCTTCTGGCGGCGGGCAATGGTGTGCGGGCGCTCGTGCGTGACCCCGGATCGGCCGTGGTGCCGACGGGAGCCACGGCCGTCGGCGGTGATCTCTCGGCGCCGGACACGCTGGAGGAGGCGCTGACGGGGGCCGAGGCGGTGTTCTTGATCTGGCCGTTCCTCACGGCCGAGCGCGCGCCCGCCGTGCTTGAGAAGATCGCGGGACACGTCCGCCGTGTCGTCTACGTCTCCTCCTCCGGAGTGCGCGAGGACGCCGAGCGGCAGACCGACCCGATCAACCAGCTCCACGCCGACATCGAGCGGCTGACGGAGAAGTCCGGTCCGGAATGGACCGTGCTGCGGGCGGACACCCTCGCCTCCAACGCGCTCGGCTGGGCCGAGCAGATCCGCACCACGCAGGTTGTCCGGGGCCCCGACATCGCCGCCACGGCGGTCGTCCACGAGGGCGATGTCGCGGCGGTGGCGGCGCGTGCGCTGACCGAGGACGGGCACGCGGGCGCCAGGCACATCCTGACCGGCCCCCGGGTACTGAGCCGGACCGAGCAGGTGGAGACGATCGGGGAGGTGGTCGACAGCCCGGCCCGCTTCGAAAAGGTGCCCGTGGAGGCCGCCCGGCAGCAGATGCTCGCCGACGGCCGGCCCCCGGCGCTCGTGGAGGCCCTGCTGGGCAGTGCCGCCACGCGGCCCGCCTCGCAGCTGATCACCTCGACGGTGGAGGAGATCACCGGAGCCCCGGCGCGTACGTTCCGCGCGTGGGCGGAAGAGCACGCGGACGACTTCCGCTAGTGCCGTGACCGGCAATGTTTGCCCGGAAAGAGCGTGCGTGCCGGGCGGCGCGACGGGGCAAAGCCGCCGGGAGGGGCACTGGGCGCCGGTGATGTCCGGCCCGCCGATAGTGTCGGGGCCATGTACACACCCATGCCCGAGCTGGACCTTCTCAGGGAGTTCGAGGACAGCGTCGACGACTGGTACGCGCCCGGCTTCGAGCTGCGCGAATTCGGGCGGGACGACAGCGGGTACCCGCTTGCGGCCGACCGCCTGCGTACCTTCGCGCTCGCCACGGGCTCCGGCTCGGCCTACGCGGTCTGGCTGCTCGACGGCCGCACGGACCTGGCGACACTGCCCGTCGTGTTCCTGGGCGACGAGGGCGGCATCAATCTCGTGGCCCGGAACCTGCGCGAGTTCTTCCGCGTCCTCGCCTCCGGCTGGACCCCCATGGGCGGCTGGGAGAGCGTCGAGTACGCCGACGAGCGCGAGGACGAGGACGACGACCCCTGCCCCGCCAACGAGGAGTTCCGCGCGTGGCTGCGCGACCACTTCGGGCTTGAGGCGGCCGAGGACCCCAACGACATCGTCGACGCGGCCGAGACCGAGCTGTGGGACGCGTTCGCCGAGTGGATCGGCCCGCTCTACCCGGACGTGGTGAACACCCGCGAGGGGGAGGAGTAAGGGCCTGGGGCGCCCGGGCCGATCACCAGCCGGGCGGCTTGGCCGTGCCCATCGCGCGGGTGACGGCGATCTCGATCACGACCCGGTCGGGGTTGGGCCGGGGCGGCTTGTAGCGGCGGGTGTAGCGCGCTTCCGCGTCCGCGACGGAGTCCGGGTCGTCCCGGATGACAGCCGTACCCTCCAGCGTGCACCAGCGCCGCCCCTCCGCCTGGCTCACCGCGACGGCCACCCCGGGCCCGGCGGCCAGCACGTTGCGCACCTTCTTGCTGGAGCGGCTGCTGATCACGCGCGCGAGGCGCGTCTGCGGGTCGTAGGTCACTCCCACGGGCACCAGGTGCGGGGTCCCGTCGGGGCGCGGCGTGGACAGGAAACACGTCCTGCGCTCCTCCCAGAAACCCAGCTGGGATCCCGGCTCGGCTCCCCGCTCGGGTTCCGGCCCGGAGGACGAGTCGGGGGACGGCGCGGACGACGACGCGGACGCGGACGGCTGCGGAGACTGTGCGCTCAACGGATGCCCTTCACTCGTAGGAGGAGGAGAACGGTACCGGCCCGGCCGGGCCCGGCGGCGGGGGACGATCGGCCGGGCGCTAGCGTCACCCCATGACGCGTTGGTTCGACATCAGCCGGGAACTGACCACGGGCCTCCAAGGCCGCGACGAGGCATGGCAGTTCATCCGTGGATACGCCGAGCACTGGGCCGAAGGCCTCAGCGAGGGTGACGGGGAGGGCGACGGCGACGGCTGGGGCGAGCTGGAGATCGCCGGCGCGGCGGGCCGACTCGGCGTCGCGCTGCCCGCCGCGCTGCGCGAGGCGTACGCGCTGCTGGGCCGCCGCCCCGATCTGACCAGCAACAACGATGTCCTGCTGGACCCCGACGAGCTGTACCTGGACGACGAGGGCACGGCGCTGGTCTTCCGCCACGAGAACCAGGGCGCCGCGTCGTGGGGCATCCTGGTGGCCGATCTGGCCCACCCGGACCCGCCCGTCGTCGTCCGCGCCGACCTGGCCGACAAGCAGGCCGAACGCTGGGAGCCCTGGCTCGACCGGCTGTCCCTGGCCCTCGTCGAGATCGTCCTCTCCGAGTCCCTGCACGCCCCCGAAGAGCTGTGCGATGTCAGATGCGACCTGACCGAGGACGACCTCGCGCGGGTGGGCCGGCACGCGGCCCCGCTCCCGTTCCCGAACGCCCCCGGTACCCATTGGTACCTGGCCCCGGACGCGCTGCTGCGTGACGACGGCGCCACGTTGCTCGTCCGGTCCAGGACCGAGAAGGCCCTGGACCGGATACGCGACGACCTGCCCGGCGACTGGCTCAACGACCTCCGATGAGACCGAGATTGAACGCGGCCCAGGCGGTGGGGGAGACGGTGAGGGGGCGGAGGCTGGTGTCCTTCGAGTCCCGGATGTGGATCGCGCCGGGGCGCATGGCGACCTCGACGCAGTTGTCGCCTTCACCCCCGCTGTAGCTGCTCTTGAACCAGTTCAGCTCTGGGGTGTTCACAGCGTTTCCGCGTGTGCGGTGAATGCGGACCAGGCGGCGGGGGAGACGGTGAGGGGGTGGATGCGGGTGTCCTTGGAGTCACGTACGTGGACCGCGCCGGGGCGGACCGCGATCTCGATGCAGTTGTCGCCACTGGTCCCGCTGTAGCTGCTCTTCTGCCAGTCCAGTTCGGTGTTCATAGTGCTCCTCGCATCTCCTTCAGCAGGCGTACCGATGCTTCGTGGCTCAGGGCCTGTGCGCGCATCTTGCCATAGCGTTGGAGCATCGAACTTACTGCTTTGGGATCGGTCAGCAGGGCACTGCTTTCATGCCCTTCGATGTATCCGATCCACTCGTTGGGCTGCGTTTCTGCCAAATACATCTGTCCGTCGAGACCAGCGTGGTCCTCCTGACGGATCGGCATGACCTGGATCTCCACATTGATGAGGCGGCCGATGGCCAGTAGGTGGTCGATCAGGGCGACGGTCACATCGGTGCCACCCACTTGCCGTTCGATGAGGTATTGCTCGATGAGGAAGCTGAAGGCGGTGTTTGGTCGTTCGGTCAGGAGGGTCTGACGACTCAGCCGAGCGGCTGCCTGCTGGTCTACCTGCTGTGGGGTCAATGGCGGCAACCTGCGCTCCGACACCGCCCTGATGTACGGCTCCGGCTGCAACAGGCCGGGAATCACGCGACACTCGTACGCGCAAAGCGTGATCGCCTCTTCCTCGATCGCCGCCCAGTGCTGGAACCAGGAGGCGAGGCCGGGCTTCCGGCGGAGGCTGCGGGCGGCGGCGCGGAGGACCTTCGTCGCGAGCGGGCCCAGCACCTCCTCGACCCGCTGCGGCAACTCCCCCGGAGGGAACCGCTTGCCCTGCTCGATTTTGGCCACGTAGTGCGGCGAATATTGCACCAGGGGGGCGAACTCCTCCTGGGTGAGCCGCGCTTCGTCGCGGAGCGCTTTCAAGACCGCGCCGTAGGTCTTGAGACTGTCCGAGAGTTCGGGTTCGCTTGGGGTGTTGCCGTCGTGGTCCGACGTCATCGTCGTACGCCTTTCGTGCTGGGTCCGCTCCCCGCTCAACGGTGCAATAGTCACGAAGGGTTACTCGCCCAGTCCAGAGCGTCAGCCAGTACAGCCGGTTCTGTACTGGCGTGGTGCCTGTCGGTGATATAAGGGCAGCCGCAAGGCTGACCCGCATGCACGCACCGAAGCGCCAAGTGCCGCGCTGCTCCCGTACGTTCGCCCAGAGGTTCTCGGCCACCCGGCGTGGAGCGCGCCTCGCCCGGCGGCTGGCCGCGTACCAGCTGGACGTGTGGGGTGTCCCGTACGACGACCCGCTGTCGGAGACGGTGACGCTGATCGTCGCGGAGCTGAGCGCGAACGCGGTGTTGCACGGGAGGGTGCCGGGCCGGGACTTCGAGCTGCGGATGGGGTGGGACGGCGAGGGCGGGCCGGTGCGGGTGGAGGTCTCCGACACCCACCCCGCGCTGCCCGCGCGGCTCGTGCCGGAGGACGACGCGGACGGCGGTCGTGGCCTCCTCCTCGTCGCGGCCCTCGCCACCCGCTGGGATGTGAGCTCCCGCACGGGGCCGGGCAAGACGGTCTGGGCGGAGGTGGACGCGCTGTAGGCCGGGCCGCCGCTGGGGGCCCGGCATCTCGCAGGCGTGGCCGACGGCCGTCAACTCGCAGTGCCCGTCCTTGCAGGAGCGTTGCAGGCGCCCTCGCGAAACGGTCTGAATCAGTCCGATCGTCCAGCACATGGGGCATCCGCGCAGCGCCAGCACGCTGAATGGCAGCAACAGCAAGCTGACCGGTCCGGTCACCGCGAAGGAGCCGATCAGTCCGCCGAACCCGGCCATGCCACGGGCGAGATGCCGGGGCAGGGACGAACTGGCGAAGTCGGCCACTCAGCCCTGGTTCTCGTCAGCGTTTTGCTTGCCATCAGTGCTCCTTTCACAAGCCGAGTCGGGTGTCTCACGCAACATGCGCCGGACGGACGCGCGGGCCCGGTGCAGGCGCGACTTCATCGCGGCAGTACTGAGGCCCAGCGCGTCGGCGGCCATCCGCCCGCTGTAGCCCTGGATGTCCCGCATGACCAGCACACGTCGCTCGTCGGCGGGCAGGGCGGCCACGGCCGCTGCCACCCTGTCCGCTTCCAGGTGTCGCAGGACCTCTTCCTCGGCGCGCTGCGCCGAGCCGCCGTCCGGGTCTGCCACGGAGCGCCTGGCTGTGGCCACGCCGCGACAATGCCATCGGCCACACAACTCAGGGCTTCTGCCGGGGCATTGCGATCGTGCCCGGGCAGAAGCCCTGAGAGGGGCCTCAGCGGAACGCAGGGAAAAGAACTCAGATCCCGTCAGCTCGCGGATTCCGTCAGCTCAGAATGAGTACGAAATTCCCCTTCTTGTTCTCGTTGCATTTGAAGAAGGTGTAAGGGCGAAGGCGGTCCTGCTGAGCCATCTTGTTGGCGAACGCCTGGCAGTTCTCCGGCGTCTTGAATACTGCCTGCGTCCCCTTCTTCCCATCCTTGGCGCGAGTGAGTTTCCTCAACTCGACAGAAGTAAGCTTCCCCTTCTTCGTCTTCTTGGGGGTGACGATCCTGGTGAAGGACTTCTTCTTCTCGTGGGTGGGGGTCCTGGTGTGGGGCTTCTTCTTCTCGTGCGTGGGGGTCCGCGTGAGGGACTTCTTCTTCTCGTGGGTGGGGTTGAGCTTGGTGAAGGTTTTCTTCTTCTCCTTATTTGCCTCCTCCGCCGGCCTCAGTGCCTTGAACACCATAATCCGAAAGAACTCCTGGTCCGGGCAGACAGGATCTGTGAACTGGCTGTAAATGCAATCGCCCGACGACGCGGAAGCTGTTGCGCTCGACGTCGCGGAAGCTGTTGCGGGGGTGAGCAGAGACAGGCCGAGCGCGACGGCAAGGGTGCCCGTGGCGAATGCAGGTTTGAGAACTCGTTGGCGCATTAACTCTCCAGGTGGATGTGTGGTCAGTGTTCTGCTGACCAAGGCAGCTAAGCACAACGGGAATTAGTCCTCAAGCCGCGATGTGAATCAATCCTCAAGCGGCTACGTCATATGCATGCGGGCATGCCTGGAACACCCATCTCGTCGACCGAGCCCTCAATCTCCGGGGCGCGGGCGATCAGGTGGAACGCTTGGTGGCGGCCCTGATGACACCCAGGCACTAGTGCCCCCGGGATTGCTCTTACGCGAATACGACCGAGTGATCCGGGGAGAGGGGATCCGGATTAATCCACTCTGTGTCAAAGCCGTCCCCGCGCGTGCGCGAGAGCCCCGGCGAAGGGTACGTTCTCCGTCCTCCGACCGGATATCGAATTCTGGTCCCGGGCAGAGAGGCTGACGACTACGGATGCGGGCGAGGACCACACCGTTCGCCCATGTCTGTCATGACGACGCCGCAGGAGTGGCACCGCTGTCTTCGCGGTTGATGCTGCGTTGATCGAGCGCGTCCGCGTGGTGCAGGGTGCAGTTGGAATCCGTCTGACCACGGGGAACGCCGTACGCTGTCCCGGCGTATGATGCGGCGGTTTCCGACGAGTGTTCCTCGCCACCAGCCGTCTTCTTGGGACGTCCAGCGTTGCCGGCTCCGGCCCACTGGGCGGGTGGTCGCAAAGTTCTGGCACTCCTCCTCACTCTGAACGGCGCGGCTCAGGGCATCTGAGACCAGGTTTCCTTGGTCAAGGTGACACCGGAGGTGTGGGTGTTGGCGACCGGCCGCCATCGGGGAATCATCTTCGGTGACTCTCCTCCCCCATCCCGATCAAACGAACGTCTCACGTACGTGCATAACAACGGAGACTCGGCGGCATCGGTTCATCCCGGATCGGCGCCGTCGGTTGTCCATGTCCTGTCCGTACTGTGCGCATGGGCCCGTTCGGCCTGCGTTGTACGGAGCGTGCATGCGGTGTCGGACCGTACGTGGTGTTCGATGGCGGGCCCGGCGGAAAGGTTCACGGCGAGCGCGGATATTTTCAGTAACCGACCGCTCCGAACGGGGTTCCCGCGTGCGTCGGACGGGGGCTTCTGGCACGCAGACAAGGCCGCCAGCGCGCACCAGTTGTGGGCCGACGGCGTCTACATGGTTAATCCGTTCCTCGTCGAGTACGGCACGGAGTCCTACTGAGCCCCGGAGCGGGCGAAAGGGGCCGCGTCCACCGGATGGTGGCGGACGCGGCCCCTTCGGGCTCTCTCTCGGGGGCTTCAGGCGCGTGGCCGGTGCCTGGTGTCTGGTGCCTGGTCAGTCGTCGTCGCCGTCGTTGTCGTCCTGGTCGTCGTGGTCGATGTGCTGGCTCTGGACCTTGCCGTTGGCGGCGTCGATGGTGATGTCGTGGTTCTTGTGGTCCTTGCCGAGGACGTCGACCTCCCAGACGGTGGAGCCGTCGCGGTCGTTGTCGTCGAGGCTGTAGGCGGTGACGGTGCCGGGGACGGTCTTGAGGGCCTTGGCGGTGGCCTTGTCGTGGCCGGTCTTGTCGGCCTTGAGCTGGGCCTGGGTCTCGGCGGCGTCCTGGGCGGCGTCGTCGTCGCGGTCGGTGTGCTTGTTGAGGACCTTGCCGTTGCCGGCGTCGATGGTGATGTCGTGGTTCTTGTGGTCCTTGCCCAGGACGTCGACCTCCCAGATGAGGGAGCCGTTGCGGTCGGCGTTGTCGAGCTCGGCGGAGGTGGCGGTGCCGGGGGCGGCCTTGAGGGCCTTGGTGGTGGCCTCGGACTGGCTGATCTTGTCGGCCTTGACCTGGGCGCGGTCCTTGGCGGTGTCGTCGAGGTGGCGCTGGTTCTGGGGGAGCTGGACCGAGGAGTGCGGGGCGGGGGCGTCGTCGTCCGCGAAGGCGGTCGCGGCACCGGTGCTGCCGATCAGTGCGACGGCGGCGGCTGTGGCGAGGACGGCGGCGCGGGGGGTGAGCGTGCGCTTGGCGGTGGCCTTCATGGGGACGTTCCTCCGGGTGGTGTTGCGGCTTCCGTTCTGCCGGCGGGGGCCTGTCGTGCCCTTCCGACATGCACCACAGTGCGGAACGGATCCTGAACACAGCCTGAAGTCCTGAAGCCCTCTTCAGGTTCCGGCCCCGGAACGGTGAAGGGCCGGCGTCGGCGGGCAACCCCGCTGAGCCGGCCCTTCTGTCTGTCCGCCGGGCGGATCAGCCTCTCCCGCTACGGCGGGAGCGAGGGGAAGGCCCCTCGCTCCCCGTCAGGGGAAGGGGTTTTCGGACGGTGCGAAGCGCGGGAGGCCGTTGTCGGGCGGCGCGATGTCCGCGTGATGGTCCTGCGGCGATATAGGCATGCTGTTGTCGGCCAAGGCCGGGCCGGCCATGCCACCGAGAACGCCCACAGTGAGCGCGCAGGTGGCGAGGATCCTCTGAGAACGGGTCACCAAGACTCCTTCAGGAGAGCAACTGGGCCTCGAAGTACGGGAGTTAAAGTAGCGGAGTCGTGTGCCTCGTGTAAGGAAACGTGAGGATCGGTCGAACGTGGATCCGCTTCCGCGCCCGCCGGTGACGAGTCGAGTGGCCGACTCGGACGCACCGTTCGGCACCGTGAGTTGACGATCACGTCAGGGCGCGGCGAGGTCTCGGGCGGCTCAGCCTTGGACGACGGCGTCGAGCAACCCGGGGAAACGCGCGTCCAGGTCCTCGCGGCGCAGCATCGTCCGCAGGTAGCGGCCTTCGCGGCGCTGGTGGATGACGCCGCTTTCCCGCAGCACCTTCCAGTGGTGACTGGCGCTGCTCTTGGTCATGTCCGGAAGGATCTCCTGACACGACAACTCCCGGCCGTCGGCGAGCGTGCGCACCACCCGCAGCCGCACAGGATGCCCCAGGGCGACCAGCACCTCGTCTATGAGCAGCGCTTCCCGGCTCGGCAGGGTCTCGTACTCGGCCATGTCCGCATCGTACGACTGGAGTCGAACGGTTGTGAGGGGGGTTACGCGCGGGCCGTCCGCTCCGCGACTACGGTCCGGCTGTAGTCGAACCGGATGAACACGTTCTTCGTCCCTCGGCGAGGGCGCGTACCGCGAGGGTGCGCGCCCTCAGCTGTGCGCGTCGGGCGGACCGGCGGCTACGGCCTCGCGGCGGCGGGCTTCCGGGCCCCTCCGGCCGCGCCCGCTGCTGGAGGGCGCGGCCGGTCACCGTCACGCGTTCGGGTCGAAGGGGATCTCGGACGGCTTGGCCTTCTCCAGGTGGCTGTTGAACGTGTCGTCCTTGATGCCGAGGGTCGCGCTGCCGAAGTCGGCCTGGGTCAGCTTGTCGCGGAGGCCGGCGGGATAGCCGTCCCAGCCGACCAGGGTGGGGTACTGCCAGGTGCCCTTGTGGTTCTCCGGGGGCTCGTCGTTGGCGTTGGCGGCCCGGAAGCAGTGGGTGCTGATGCCGTCCTTGTGGTAGACGACCTTGGGGTGGGAGCCGTCGAAGGGCAGGTCGGCGCGCTTGTGGACGGTGAAGCCGCCGTGTGCGGACGTCGAGACGTACTCCGCCTGGTTGTTGTGCACCCACACCACGACGTGCTCCCAGTCGTGACGGTGCCCGGCGCTGCCGCCGCCGAGCGCGGCCTGGTCCTTCTCGAAGTAGGAGGCGTACGCCACGGCGCACCAGTCGTTGTTGCACTTCGTGCGGGCGTAGCCGTTGGTGTTCTCCAGGTCCGACAGGTCCCGGCAGTTGCCGTTGACGTCCCCGCCGAGCTTGAGGCCCTCCGCGATCGTGCCGTCGGGGCCGATCGCGGGGGTGGCGTAGCAGCCGTCGGTGTCGTAGTCGTACGCGGGCTGGAACGTGCGCTCCAGTTCGGTGGCGTTGCCGGGCAGCGCCGGGGGAGGGGCGGCCAGCGCGGTGCCCGGCAGGCCGACGACCAGCGCCACGGCACCGGCGAGCACCACCGGCGCCGTTCTGGTCCAGCGCCTGTTCCGGTGGCCGCCGTCCTGGTGGCTGCCGTCTTGGTGGTTGCTGTTCCGGCGGCTGCGACGGGTTTTCGGGCGCGCTGTCTCGCTCACGGGTACTCCTCGTCCTCCGGCGACGCGAATTCTTGGGCGATGGTGAGTGACTCAGGTTTCCCTCTCACCACTCCTGTGCCAAGAGCGCCTGAACGGTCACATGCGCGCGAAGGTGAGCGGAGTGCCCGCCTCAGCGGACCCGGTCGTAGACGAGAGCCAGCGTGCCGTGCTCGCCCGCGGCCTGGCCGGCGAGTGCCCACTGCCCCGCGGGCAGGCCGTCGTCGAAGAGGCGCGGCCCGCCGCCGAGGAAGACCGGGAAGATCGTGAGCGCCAGCCGGTCGACCTGGTCGGCCGCCAGCAGCGCCTTGATGACGCTCCCGCTGGAGAGCACGAGAATGTCGCCGCCCTCGGTCGCCTTGAGGTCCGCGACCACCTCGGCGGTCGGCTTGTCGACGACCGTCGTCCGCTCCCACGGCGCCTCGCCGAGGGTGGCGGAGAGGACCACCTTCTCGGTGCCGACGAGCCACTTCGCGAAGTCCTCGTCGCGCGGGTCGACTCCCTCCATGCCGATGACGGTGGGCCAGAAACCGAGGAAACCCTCGGCGTTGACCCGCCCGAGCAGGGCCGTTGTCGCGGGCTGCCGGAGGCTGGTCAAGAGGTCGCGGGCGACGTCGGTGTGGGCGTACGGCATCACCCAGCTCATGTCCTGGGGGCCGTCCGGCCCGGCGTAGTGGCCGTCGAGGGAGAGGCTCATGTTGGTGACGACCCTGCGGCCGGCGATCTGCTCTGTCACGTCGTGCTCCTTGTGTCGGTGTCGTGCTCGGTGCCGCCCCGCCGCCGTCGGCTCCCCCGGCGGCGGGGCGGCGGACCGCACACCGGCGGGTCAGTCGTGGGGGCTGTGGACCTCCTCGAAACCGGTGCTCTGCTCCCAGCGCAGGTAGTAGAGGCCCGAGTCGCTGTCGTAGAGGAAGACGACCCTGCTGCCGTCGTCGGTGATGCTGGTGTCCTGCCAGCCGTCGAAGTCCTTGACGGTCTTGATGTCCCAGCGGTTCAGGTCGCCGGTGCCCACGCCCGCGACGGACTCGGTCGGGGGCTCGCCGTCCGAGCAGTACTGGCCGAAGTCGGCGATCAGCGAGACCGTGCCGTTGGACTCCGCGAGGTCGACGCCCTGACAGAGGTCGGTCTTCGTCGCGTAGAGCGTCTTCCACGCGCTCCACTTCTGCGCTCCCGCCGCCTGGTGGCGCTCCTGGACGCCGGTGCCCTTGACCAGCCGGACGTGGACCTGCGAGCCGTCGCTGAGCTTGAGCGTCGACTCGTAGTCGCTGTTCGCGGCAGGTGAGGTGGCGGCGGAGCCCGGTGCGGACTGCTGGCCGGGCGCGGACTGCTGGGCCGGCGTGGCGGCGAGGGTGGTGCCGCCTCCGGCGAGCGTCAGCGCGAGGGCTGCCGTGCCGGTGGAGAGGGCGAGGGCGAGGTGCCGGCGCCGGGACCCGCTGGTTGTTGCCATCACATGTGCCTCCTAGGAATCGTCCCTGCGGTGACGAACGAGCCCGGCCCCCGGTTGCCTTCGGCCGGGAAAGAGCCGCGCGGAATGTGACGGGAGTCACGTGCGAGGCGAGCGGTGACGGACCCTTGTCAAATATCCAGAATCCTGGTTACTGTCCCGGACGTGAACGGTTTCGACGAGCGCTTCCTGACCCGCAACGGACTGGCGGCCCGCCGGCTCGCGGCCCTCCTGCTGGGCCACGAGCCGGACACCCGCCTGCCCCGGGCCCGCGACCTCGCCGAGCAGTTGAAGTGCGGCAACGGCACCATCCAGGCGGCGCTACGCCTGCTGGAGGAGTCCGGCGCCATCGAGACGGCGGCACGCGGCCACCTCGGCACCTTCCTCGTCCGCTCGGACCGCTCCGTGCTGTGGCGGCTGTCGGGTCTGGGCACCTTGCTCGCCGCGATGCCGCTGCCCTACTCCCGCCGCTACGAGGGCCTCGCCACCGGATTGCGGGCCGTCTTCGACGAGGCGGGCACGCCCTTCGCCGTGACGTTCATGCGCGGCGCCGGTGCCCGGACCACGGCGCTGCTGGAGGGCAAGGCCGACCTCGTCGTCCTCTCCCGCTTCGCCGCCGACCGGCTCGTCGAGGAGCACGAGGGCGCGCTGTCGCTGGTGGTGGACCTCGGTCCCGCCACCTACGTCGGAGCCCACGGCTTCCTGCTGCGCGAGGGCGCCTCGCTCCAGGCGGAGGGGCTGCGCGTGGCGGTCGACCACGCCTCGGAGGACCAGCGGATGCTCGCCGAGCGGGCGTTCGCCGGGCGCGACATCGAGTGGGTCGAGTGCTCGTACATGCAGCTGGGCGAACTGTTCGCGCAGGACCGCATCGACGTCACCGTCTGGAACCTCGACGAGGTGCAGGGCAGCCACGGCATGAACGTGGACGTGCTGCCGCTGGGCGACGAGATAACGCGGGACCTGTCCCTGCGGAATTCCAGCGCGGCGGTCATCGGCAGGGCCGAGAGCGAGACGGCGCTGAACGCCGTCCGCGACGCGGTCGACCCCGCCCGGGTGACAGCGCTCCAGACCGAAGTGCTCCGAGGTGACCGGATGCCCTCGTACTGAAAGGCACCACCGGATGCCTCATGACTGAACCGCACCACCGGATGCTTCATTTCGAACCGCACCACCGGATGCTCCGCACCGAACCGCGCACCCGGATGCTTCAGCATCCGCCCGCACCGTCAGAAACCAGAATCCCGATTTCCGTGGGGACTTGAGGAGGCCGCGCCATGGACGACCAGCTGGCGCTCCGTATCCAGCTCTTCCGTGAGGGGGGTCAAGTCCGGCCCGAGGCCGTCGACTTCGTCGCGGCCGAGCTGACCGCGCTCGCCGACGAGGGGCGGCCGGTCACCGAGAAGACGGCCGGGATGCTCACCAGCCATCTGATGATGGCCCTGACCCGGCTGCTCGACGGCGAGCCCGTCGAAGCGTTCCTCACCGACGAGCAGGTGGCGGCCGAGCTGGACGGCCACCCCGAGGCCGTCGCCCGCGCGCGGCGCACCGCGGCCCGCGCCAGCGCCGAACTGGGCGCGGACCTGCCCACATCCGAGATCAACTTCCTGGCGATGCACCTGGCCGTCCTCGCCCGGCGCGTCACCGGCTGAACACGTCACGGCTGAAACCGCGCACCATCCGGTGCGGCCGGACATCAGCACCCTCCGGTGCGGCCCGACACCAACCAGAACCCATCAAGCCAAGAGAGGCGACAGCCATGACGAAGATCCTCACCGGCGGAGTCGGCAAGACCGAGGTCGCCCATACCGTCACCGCGCTCGGTCTCGACGGCGTACAGGTCGCCGTATCCAGCGACATGGACGCGGCGATGAAGCTGCGCGCCGGGCAGGCCGACTACTACCTGGGCACCTGCCACACCGGAGCGGGCGCCTCCCTCGGCGTCCTGGTGGGTCTCATGGGGCAGCCCGCCTGCCACACCTTCGGCCGGAGCGTCCCGTCCGGGGACGACATCGCGGCCCTTCTCGCCGACGGCAAGAAGGTCTTCGGGTTCGCCATGGACCAGATCGACACCGTCGCCCCGCTGATCGCCCGCGCCATCGCCGCGCGCGGCGCCTGACCGGGCCCGACGCGTCCCGGGTGTGAGGGAGTAACCCATGAGCAGCACCGTGATCCAGCTGGCGGCCGGAGTCCGGCTCGACTTCTCGCTGCCCCAGCAGCTCATCGTCATCGGCCTGTGCGCGCTGACCGCGTTCATCTCGCACATGGCCCTGGCCGTCTTCAACGACGGCGTGCGCCCCTTCACGCTGGACTTCATCCAGGGGCGGACCACCCGCACGGCCACCACGGCGGTCTCCTTCGGACTGTCCGCCGGCTTCATCTTCGGGCTGGGCGCGCCGATGGCGCTCTCCTCCGGCGTCCTGAACCCGTGGCTGCTCTTCCTCCCCACCGACGTCCTGGGCCTCCTGTCGCCCAAGAAGTGGCTCGCGCCGATCCTGGGCGCCGGGTGGGGCGCGGTGGTCGTCTTCGGGCTGGGCGGCGCCAACGACCTGGCGCACGACCTGCCGGTGGACTTCCTGACGGCGATGCAGCAGATGTCCACGCCGATCCTGTTCCTGTTCACGCTGTTTCCGGTGCTCGCCATCACCAAGCAGTTCGGGCGCGTGCGGGGCGGGATCGCGGGCGTCGTCGAACTGGCCCTCGTCGTACTGACGATGAAGCTGTGGCCGAACATGTTCGCGGGCGCGCTGGCCATGGCCGTCGGCGTCCTGATGCTGATCGGCCTGGCCGTCTCCCGTGACCTCAAGCAGCGCAAGGCCGACCGCGCGGCGGCGGCCGAGGCGGGCCACGCGGACGGTGCCCCGGACGAGGCGGACGAGGCGGACGCCGAGGCGGACGACCCGATGGCCTCGCTCTTCAGCGCCAGCGCTGCCCGGCTGCGCCGCTACCTGCCGCTGTTCATGGTGCTCGGCGCGGGCGTCTGTCTCCTGGCGCAGACGCACATATTCGGCGGCGGTGAGGCCACCAGCTTCCTCATAGCGAAGGGGCAGTATTCGGAGGCGGCCCAGGTCGACTTCTACCGGGTGTTCGGCTTCCTCCCGCTGATCGCGACCACCGCCCTGGCCTCGGGCGCCTACGGCATCGCGGGCTTCACGCTCGTCTACCCCCTCGGCTATCTGATGCCGAACCCGGTGCTCGCCCTGCTGGTGGGGGCCGTGGTCTTCGCGCTGGAGGTCCTGGCGCTCTCCTGCATCGGCAAGTTCCTCGGCAAGCTGCCGAGCGTGCGCGACTCCTCCGAACACCTGCGCAGCGCGATCTCCGAGAGCCTCCAGCTGGCCATCCTGTTCGGCTCGCTGATGGCCGCCAACGCGATGGGCGCGGGCCTCGGCATCCTCGTCGTCGGCGGGCTCTACCTGCTCAACGAGGCCATGGGACGGCCCGTCGTCCGGATGGCGGCGGCCCCGGCCGCGGTGATCGTCGGCGGCATCCTGCTCAACGCCTTGTACTGGCTCGACCTGTTCACCCCCGTCAAGGGCTGAGGCAGCGAGCCGGGCAGGGCGCCACCCCAGAAGGGCACCGCACCATGAGCACCCCCTACGTCTCCGAAACCGGACTCCACGCGTCCGACAACGAACCGCACGCCCCGGGGACCGGCCTCCACGCGTCCGGAACCGAACCGCACGCCCCGGAGGCCGGACTCCACGCCCCGGAGGCCGGACTCCACGTGCGCACCGTCACCGGGCCGCTGGCCTGCGCCTCCGTGCGCGGCCCGGTGCTCGCCCACGAGCACCTGGTCCTCGACCTGGACCTCAAGGGTGACGGCGCCGCCGTCCTGGACGCGGACCGGCACGGGGCGTCGGTCGGCGCCGAACTCACCGCGCTGCGCGAGGAGTTCGGCCTCTCCCTCGTCGTCGAGCTGACCTGCCGGGGGATGGGCCGCGATCCGCGCGCTCTCGCCCGGATGTCGCGCGAGACGGGCGTCGCCGTCGTCGCCGCCACGGGCTGGTACTACGAGCCCTTCCACCCGGCGGAGCTGACTCACGCCACTGTCGAGCAGCTCACCGCCACCCTCGTCGCGGAGACGGGTGGGGGCGGGCACACCGGCATAGAGGGCACCGGCATGGACGGCACCGGCATTCGGCCCGGTGTCATCGGCGAGGTCGGCAGCCACGGGGAGGTGCCGAGCGAGCCGGAGGCCAGGTCGCTGCGGGCCGCGGCGCGGGCGGCCCGCACCACCGGCCTCTCGGTGGCCACCCACGCGCAGCTCGGACGCGGCGGCCCGGCCCAGCTCGATGTGCTGACCGGCGAGGGGCTGCCCCCGCACCGCGTCAGCGTCGGACACCAGGACCTCCTCGACGACCCCGCCGTGCACCGGGAACTCGCGGCTGCGGGCGCCTATGTCGCCTTCGACACCGTCGGTAAGGACGGCTACCAGAGCGACGAGACACGCCTGCGGCTGCTGCTGGCCCTCCTGGAGGCCGGGCACGCCGACCGGATCCTGCTCAGTTGTGACATCTCACGCCACGGCTACCTGCGTACCGAGGGCGGCCAGGGCTACGGGCACCTGTTCCGCTCGTTCCTGCCCGCCGCGCGGGCCGTGGGCGTGGACGACGACCTCATCGACCTGATGACCCGGCGCAACCCGCTGCGCTTCCTGACCGGCGCGAGCCCGGAGGAGATCTGAGATGGCGGCCCCCACCCTCCCGCCGACCCACCCACTGGCCACCGTCCCGGTCGAGGACGCCATCGCGCACCAGTTCCGGCTGTTGGAGCACACCGCGGCGCACTTCGAGGGCGGACAGCTCTTCGACGCCGACGCCGGGGTGGTGCCCGGTCTCGGCAGACCCCGCACCACGGCCCGCGTCGAGGCCATCCTCGCCGACTACTTCGGCGCCGAGGACGCCGCGCTCGTGCAGGGAGCGGGCACCGGCGCCATCCGCGCCGCGCTCAACGCCGCCGTACGCCCCGGCGAACCGCTGCTCATCCACCGCGCCCCGGTCTACCGCACCACGCGGGTCACGCTGCGCGGGCTCGGCGTGGAGACCGTCCAGGCCGACTTCAACGACGGGGAGACGCTGCGCGCCGCGCTGGCACCGGGCCGGTTCCGGTGGGCCTACGTCCAGCACACCCGGCAGCGTCTGACCGACTCCTACGACCCCGGCGAGGTGCTGGCGGCCTGCCGTGCGGCGGGGGTGCGCACCCTCACCGACGACAACTACGCCGTCTTCCGCGTGCCCGCCTCCGGCGTCGAACTCGGGTCCGACGCCTCCTGCTTCTCCCTGTTCAAGCTGCACGGCCCCGAGGGCGTGGGCGCCGTCGTCGGCTCCGCCGACCTGGTCGGACGCGTCCGCGCCGACAACTACTCCGGCGGCGGACAGGTGCAAGGGCACCAGGCGCTGGACGCGCTGCGCGCCCTCACCCACGTCCCCGTGCTGTGGGCCGTGCAATCGCGCGTCGGGAGTGAGGTCGCCGAGCGGCTCGCGGCGGGCGAGGTGCCCGGCGTCGCCGAGGTGCGGCTGGCCAACGCGCAGGACAGATGCGTGCTCATCCGGCTGGAGCGGCCGGTGGCCGCCCGCCTCCCCGAGACGGCACAGAGGTTCGGCGCCGCGTCCTATCCTGTCGGCTCCAACTCCCGCTACGAGATCGCGCCGCTCTTCTACCGCATGTCCAGCTCGACCCTGGACGACGCGCCCGAGCTGGCCGACTGGGTCGTGCGCGTCAACCCGATGCGCGCCGGTGCCGACCTGGTCCTGGACATCCTCCGCCGCGCCCTGGACGAGCTGGCTTCGGGCACCGGCGAACCGACGGCCGGCGTCCGCGAACCGGCCCTCGGAGCCGACGAGCCGACGTGCGGCGCCCCCGGCCAGGGCGGCACCCTCGGTCAGGGCGGCGCCCCAGGCCAGGGCGGCGCCCCAGGCCAGGACGGCGCCCCAGGCCAGGACGGCGCCCCAGGCCAGGACGGCGCCCCAGGCCAGGACGGCGCCCCAGGCCAGGACGGCGCGCCCTCGCACCACCCCGCACCGCAGCACCACACAAAGGACTGACGTGTTCCTCGACAGCCTGCTCGCCCGCAACCCGGGGCTCGCCGAAGCCGCGGCCGACCTCCACCGGCGCGGTGAGATTCCGCCCGACACGTACGTCATGGACCTCGACGCCGTGGCCGCGAACGCAGCCCTCCTGGCCGCCGAGGCCGAACGGCTCGGACTCGGCCTGTGGTTCGTCGTCAAGCAGTTCGGACGCAACCCCGAACTGATCGAGGCCGTCTCCCGCGCGATCCCCGCCTACGCCGCCATCGACGCGGACGAGGCCCGCACCCTGCACGCCGCCGGCGCCCGCGCGGGCAACCTCGGCCACCTGGTGCAGATCCCGCACCGCGCGCTGCCCGAACTGCTGGCCCTGCGCCCGGAGACCGTCACGGTCTACGACCTGGACAACGCGCGCGCCGTCTCCGAACACGCGCTGCGCCTCGGCTTCGTCCAGGACGTCCTCGTACGGCTCGAAGGCGCCGAGGGCGCGGTCTACCCGGGTCAGGAAGGCGGGGTCCCGCTCCGGGGGCTCGACGCGTTCGCCGAGGCCGCCGAGCGGCTGGAGGGCGTACGGCTCGCCGGGGTCACCGCCTTCCCCTGCGTCCTGTGCGACCCGGCGACGGGCGTCCCCGCACCCACCCCGAACTTCGACATCGCCCTCAAGGGACGCGACGTCCTCGCCGCGCGCGGGCACTCGGGCCTCAAGCTGAGCGCCCCCAGCGCCACCTCCGTGGCGACACTTCCCCTGCTGGCCCGGCTCGGCGCCACCCACGGCGAACCCGGCCACGCGCTGACCGGCACCACCCCGCTGCACGCGCTCGATCCCACACAGCCGGAGAAGCCCGCGCAGCCGGAGAAGCCCGCGTACGTGTACGTCACCGAGGTCGCCCACACGCTGGCCGACGGCCGGCCCGCGCTGTTCGGCGGCGGCTTCTACCCCCGCTCGCACCTCAAGTCCGCGCTGCTGCCCCGGACCGGCGCACGCCTGGCGGTGCGGGGCGCGCCCGCCGAGAACATCGACTACTACCGCCTCCTCGAAGCCCCGGACCCGGATCCCGGCGGCTCCGGCTCCGGCTCCGGCTTCGGCTCCGGCTCCGGAGTGCGTGCCGGAGACACGGCGCTGCTGGCCTTCCGCACCCAGGTCTTCGTGACGCGCTCGACCGTCGCCGTCGTCGCGGGCCTGGCGGCCGGAGCGCCGCGCCTCACCGGGCTCTACGACGCGCGGGGGCGGGCGCTGTGACGGGCGGGGCGGCCGACAGGGCGGTCGGCGAGGCGGGCGGCATCCCCGACGACAGCGGCGGCAGGACCGTCATCGTCGTCCTCGACGGCTTCGGGACCGGCGCCATGCCGGACGCGGGGGCCCTGCGCCCCGGCGACGTGACGGCCGACACCTGCGGCCACGTACTCGACCACGCCCGCGAGGAGTTCGGCCGCCCGCTGCGGCTGCCCGCGCTCGGCGCGCTCGGGCTCGGCCTCGTCCACCCGCACCCCGACCTGGCCCGCCGGACCCAGCTGCCGGTGGCGGCGGGCCGCGCCGCGCTCGGCTACCCCGGCGCGGACACCTTCGCGGGCCACCAGACCCTGATGGGGGCCGACTTCAGCCGGGTGACGGTGGCACGGCTGGGCGACCACCTGGAGGAGGTCACCCGGGCGCTGCGCGAGGCCGGGCACTGTGTCGAACTCCTGGACGGCAAACCGCTGTTGGCCGTCGACGGCGGCGTACTCGTGCACGACAACCTGGAGGCCGACCCCGGCATCAACTGGAACGCCTCCGGCCGCCTGGAGGACCTCACCTTCGACGGCATCCTCACCATCGCCCGCACGGTACGCTCCCTCGCACCCGTCGCCCGCGTCATCGCGGTGGGCGGCCACGCGGACGGTCCGCTGAGCGGCTTCGTACGCGACGGCGACGGCGGCACGGTCGGCCTCGACACCCCGGCCACCGGCTTCTACCGCAACGGCGGCCTCCAGGTGCGGCACCTGGGCGCGAGCCTGGACCACACCCGCCAGCTCCCCGAACTCGCCGCGCGTGCCGGGATCCCGGTGACGCTCGTCGGCAAGGCCGCCGACATCCTGGAGTGCGAGTCCGCCGTACGCCGCCCGGCCGTGCCCACGGCCGACGTGCTCGCGCACACCCTGGAGGCCGTCCGCGCACCGGCCGTCCGCGGGCCGGCCGCCCGCGCTCCGGGCCGTGCGCTCGTCGTGGCCAACGTGCAGGAGAGCGACCTGGCGGGCCACCAGCAGGACCCCACGCGCTACGCCCGGATCCTGGAGCAGGCCGACGCGGGCCTGGCCGCGCTGATCGCGCTGCTCGACCGGCCCGGCGACCGCCTCGTGGTCACCGGCGACCACGGCAACGACCCGACGATCGGCCACGCGTACCACACCCGCGAGTACGTCCCCGTCCTCGTCCACCGCCCCGAGGCCACCGCGCTCGAACTCCTGCCGGACGCGGGCAGCCTCGCGGACGTGGGCGCCACGGCCGCCGCTTCCCTGGGCCTCGACCCCACGGAACTGGCCAACGGAACCCAGCTGCGCCGCGCACCCGACGCGGCCTGAGCCCTGTTCGGCCCCGCACGACGCGCGTGCTCGACCGGCTGCCCGACACCTCGTCACCGGCCTGGCCGGTGACGAGGAGGGCCGGTAAACGGGAGGACGGGCGCGGGGCGGCGCTCGTAGAGTGCCGGGCATGCCCGGCATCCGCTCCACCCACTTCGTGTGCCCGCCCTGCCGCACGGCGCTGAAACGCCCGGTGGGACAGCCGGGCCCGCCTCCGCCGTGTGCCCACTGCGGCCATCCCATGACCGACGCCGGCCCTCAACTCGCCGTACCACCACGGCGCGACGCCGACGGCTGGGCCGCCCTCGCCGCCGTCCTCGAAGCGGGCCTGCGCTTCCCCGCGATCGGCTGCGAGGCCGACGGCCCCGGCTACCGCCCCCGCACCATGCGCGAGGTCGAGGAACGCCGCACAGCGGCCCACCGGACCGGCCGCCCCGTGGCCGAAATGCTGGCGACCCGGGACCCGTGGGACGAGGACGGGCCCGCCCACGCTCCTGCCTGAGCGTGCCCCCGCCCTACAGCACGCCCCCCGCCGCATCGTGGAACAGCTCCGGCCAGCAGCGGAAGTCGTCGGGGCCCGTGACAGGGGTGCAGGCGACGGGGTCGACGGTGGCCAGGGTATGGAGCATCGTGGTGGCGAGCTGGTAGTAGAACTCGCCGGTGTCGCCGGTCAGATTGTGCCGTTCCGCAAGCGCCTGCTCGCGGCTGTACAGCCACAGAGTGAAGGCCAGCGTGGAGATGTCGGCGTTCAGCTGTGTCGTCGTGTCGCCGTCGTAGGTCATGTGACGGACCTCGCCGGTGCGGCCGTCGAGCACGACCGTGAGGTCATTGGCCAACCCGCCGAGGACGAGCAGGTGCCCGGCGTCGGCCGGGAGTTGGTCGGTGCCGTCGTACAGGTGCCGGAGCCTCGGATCCCGGCGGGAGCGCTCACGGTCCTCGGACACGGTCAGCAGCAGATCCTCCGGCCCGCACGGCCAGAACAGCCCGCATTCACCGGGGAGTCCGGCCTCGGCCAGAAACCGGCGGGTCGGCCCGTGCTCCAGCGCGTCGGGTATGCGCGACGGGTCCGCCCGGACGAGCCCCTCGGGGCCGAACTCCTCCTCCAGCAGCTCCTTCGGCAGCTCCAGCCGCAGGCCCCGGCCCGGCGCGGCGATCAGGGACAGGGGACGGAACAGCGCCGTGATGCGCCAGAACATGGGGACCGCCGTGTCCCAGCTGGCCGGGTCACCCGCCACGCTCCAGCCGTCCGTGCCCCACTCCTCGCCGGTGACGACGGCCAACAGGAGAGCCGACGCCTCGGCGGCCACGTCGGCACCGGTGCGCCCCGCCAGCGGAGCGAACCGGCCGCACAGGGCGTCGAGTTCGCTCACCGCCGTCAAAAAGCGGGCCAGTGCGTCCAGGGACGGAGCGAGCGGGAACGCCTCGGCGTGCCGGGGGGCGCTCATTTCCAGGGTGAAGACCCGTCCGGTGTCCCCGTCGAGCAGGATCTCGTGCGCGGCCTCGCTGCCGGTGAACAGGTGGCCGATGGCCAGCAGACGCGCGATGCCGGGGTCGAGCTCGGCCGCGTCGTCCTTCTCGTCGACCACGTGCGCCACCGTCACCACCCGGGACTCGGCCAGGTGCGGGAACAGCATCAGACCCGTGCCGGTGGGCAACCCGGCACCCGCACTGTCGCTGGCGCCCGCATCGGCGACGGCCCCCGCGCCCGTCAGCCGGCGCCGCGTCGGCGCGTGCGTGATCGCCGGTGTCAGTGCCTCCCG
The DNA here is from genome assembly GCF_035917675.1 of Streptomyces sp. NBC_01775. Taxonomy (NCBI): domain Bacteria; kingdom Bacillati; phylum Actinomycetota; class Actinomycetes; order Kitasatosporales; family Streptomycetaceae; genus Streptomyces; species Streptomyces sp. NBC_01775. The sequence continues at coordinate 6,093,239 of NZ_CP109104.1, forward strand.
CGGCACTGTGAGAACCGCTCGCGTCATCCCCGACCCCCGCCGAACCATGTCTGGCGATCACTACGACTGCGATCACCACGACAGCACCCTAGTGCCGTGACCGGCAATGTTTGCCCGGAAGGAGCGTCGTCGTGGGGGCACCCCCTGCTCGGAGAGCTTGGGGGAGTGCGTGCCGGGCGGCGCGACGGGGCAAAGCTTGCCGGGAGGGGCACTAGGTGCCTTCGAAGTCCCGTCTGCCCGCCGGGCGGACGACGCTGCTTTGAAGACACTCCCTGGAGGCGGGCACCGGCATCACGGTCCGGCGGGAGGAACCCCTCGGGGGCGGAGGGGGCTCAACCGCCGGGGCGCCGCTGGGGTCAGCGGCGCCCCGGCGGCCGGCTCAGCAGGTTTCCCGTACGTGTTCCGGGTCGCCCTCGGGCGTCACGTTCTCATCGCGCTTGACGATGCTCAGCCGGTCCTTCCAGCCGGAGCAGGCGCGCTCCATGCCTTCAGCCCCGTACTCGATCACCACGACGCGGTCGTCGTACGCCTCGGCGTAGCTTCCGCACTCTTCCCAATGGCCGCACTCCTCGGCGACGGCGAAGTCCGTGCCCAGCTCATCGCGGGCTTCGGCCAGCTCGGAGGTGTTCTTCTGGGCGATGGCCAGGCCCTTGGAGTGGGCGTGATCGGCCAGTCGCTTGGAGAGCGCCTTGGCGCCCTCCGCGTCCAGCTGGTCGAACCGGTCGTAGGTGTCGAGGTTGTCCGGCTCGACGGCCTGGAAGCCCTTCGAGGCGCAGTCGTCGATCCAGCCGTTCACCTTCTCGGCGATCCGCTTGCGCTTGTCGTCGGTCCGGGTGTCGAGCACGGCCTCCTTCCACTTGCCGTCGTAGACGACGTCACCGTTGTCGTCCCGCAGGAGCAGGTCGTCCTCCCACTCACCCTCGGCGCCCGGCTGAGTCTGGAAAGCGTTGACGTAGCAGATGTTGTACAGCTTGTCGGCCGGCTTCGCGGTGTGGTCGCGGGAGACGATGTCGACGCCCTCCGGCGGCGTGTACGCGCCGCCGATCTGGTAGTCGAAGCCGCCGTTCTTCGGCGGCAGGGAGATCTCCGCCTTCGCGGCATCGGCCTTGCTGCCACCGGTGTTGACCGCTCCGGCGTTGAACGCTCCGGTGACAAGGAGACCCGCACCGGCGGCGGCTGCCACGGTGAGGGAGATGAATCTGCGGGACTTGAAACGATGTTGGCTCACTTTGGAACTCCGCTGTGGGGGATGCGGCCCCGCCTCGGGCCCGCGCAGGCCCTGGCGACTCAGTCCGGGCTCGCGGCGGGGGGATGCCGACACACCGGCTGGGCGCACCTCTGGTGCCGACTGTCGTCGGCGCACAGGGAGTAAAGCGAGACCGCTCGGCGGCTGTCAACAGATCGCGGACGCGGCCCTGTTGGTGTATGGGAGGCCGATCCGGAGCCCGGCCGAAAAGCGCTACGGACACCGTTTTGACGGTCCGGCGACAAAGAACCCCCCGATCCCTGTGAACTTTTCCCCCGGGTCCGCCATCGAACTCTGTGTACGGCCCGACAACGGGGGACGAGCGAGCAGGGAGTTGGCCGCGGGATGGCACGGCACGAGGGCATGACGAACGGGCAGTACGAGCGGGGGATCACCGAGGCGGGGACTGCCGGGGCGGGTGCCGGGCAGGTCCGTACGGCGCCCAGCCGGTTCGGCCGTCCGGCGCGGGTCGCGGCGGCGGCCGTCGCGGTGCTGGCCGCGAGCGCTCTGCTGACCGGGTGCGGCGACAAGGACAAGGCCGCCTCCGGACCTCAGAAGGTCGGCGGCGACGCGGTCCCCGCGGGCTCCTCCTCGCACAACAAGCCGCAGGGCGAGAGCGAGGACAGCGACAGCACGAGCGGCGGATCGAACACGACCGGGGCCGGCCCCTCCAAGACCCCGGCCTCCGGCGGTTCCGCGTCGTCCGGCGGCAGCGCGGCCACCGGCGGTACGGCCGACGGGGGGTACGGCTCCGGCGCGCCGAGCACCTGCACCGCCGACGACCTGAAGGCGTCGATCGGCCCCAACCACCCGGGCGCGGGCCAGGAGAACTTCGCCCTCGTCTTCACCAACAAGTCCGGCCAAAGCTGCTCCGTCCGCGGCTTCCCGGGCTTCGCCTTCATCAACAGCGAGGGCGAGCAGGTCTCCGTCGACCCCCAGCGCGACGGCAGCGGCGCGCAGACCATCCGGCTCACCCCCGGGATGAGCGCTTCGGCGCCGCTGTCGTTCAGCAACCCGCAGGCGACCGGAGCGGTAACCGTCGTCCCGGCCGCTGCCCTGCTCACCCCGCCCGACCAGCGTGCCTCCATCCGGGTCGACTGGACCGGCGGCCCGGTCAGCGCCACCGGCAAGGCGTCCGTCCCGAAGATCGGCACCCTCTCCCCGGGCGCCGGCGGCTGACCCGCCCGGTCCGGCTCCGAGCCGCCCCCTGACCACCCCCCACACCCGGCTGTCCAGCCGGAACCGCTGCCCTCGCCTGGACCTTTCCCCGGGCGGGGGCAGCGGCGCGAGGTCGGGTACGGGGGTCGGGTGCGGGGGTCGGGTGCGGGGCCGGGTGTGGGGCCGGGGCGGATCACCGGCCCGGCTGCCACCCACGTCGGCCCGGCTGCCACCCACGCCGTGTCGGCCACCACCAACATCGGCGTCGGCCGCCCACCCACCCCGCTCCATGGGTATCCCTCGGCGGGTGTGGCTGGCTTCGGCGAGTGGGCCAATACTCAAGACATGAACGCGAGACGGCAGTTGGGGGAGTTCCTACAGGCTCGGCGCTCGCAGTTGCGGCCCGGGGACGTCGGACTGGAGACCTACGGCGAACGCCGCCGGGTGCCGGGGCTGCGGCGCGAGGAACTGGCGCTGCTGGCCGGGGTGAGCCAGTCGTACTACGCACGGCTGGAGCAGGGGCAGTCGAACGCCTCGGCGGAGATTCTCGAAGCGCTCGCGCAGGCGCTTCGGCTGGGCGAGGCCGAGCGTCGCCATCTGCGGGAGCTCGCGGAGGGCACGCGACGGCGCGAGCGGGCGCGCCGGCCGGCACCGGAGCGGGTGACCGCCGCGGTGGCGCAACTGGTGGCCTCGCTGGGGGACGTGCCCGTGGTCGCGCTCGGCCGGCGCAGCGACGTCCTCGCGTGGAACCGCGCGGGACACGCGCTGTACGCCGGGCACCTCGACCCGGACGGCCCGGCCGTACCGGATCGGCGCCCCAACATGGCCCGCCTGGTGTTTCTGGACGCGCACACCAGGGACCTGTACGCCGACTGGCCGGCCAAGGCAAAGGCCGTGGTGGGTGCCTTGCGATTGGCGTCCGGCCGTTATCCGGACGACCCGGCACTGGCCTCACTCATCGGTGAACTGGCCCTCAGAAGCAGCGAATTCGCGTCGCTGTGGGCCACTCACCGGGTCAAAACCGGTGACGCCGCGGTATATGAAATGCGGCATCCGTTGGTGGGCGGCATGGACGTCACCCAGCAGACGTTGCACACCGAACAGGGGCAGTGCGTGGTCGTAGCGACCACCGAGCCCGATTCGCCGTCCCGTGCCGCCATGACTCTCCTGGTGCACAGCGCGGCGGCAGGCGGGGACGACGTCCAGTCGGCCCCGGTGCGCGGCCCCAGCCCGGCACGGCGCGCGTAACCCGGGGCGGCGCGCGAAATCACCCCACCCGCCATCAGCAACCAGCAATCGGTAACCAGCAATCGATAACCACTGATCGGTATCCACTGATCGGCAGCCCGGCAACGCATCCGTGATGCCGTGCGCCCAAAAACAGCCGTGGAGGAAACATGAAGAAGAAGTCAGCCATATTCGCTTCCGCGCTCGCCGCAGCCGGAATGACCCTCGTCACCGCCTTCATGGCGGCCCCTTCCCCGGCCGACGCGGCTTCCCCGGCCGACGCCGTGCCGACCGCGAAGGCCCGAATCGCCGCGCACTTCGACCTGTCGCGCGGACAGCTGCCGGAGAACATCGCGCTGGAACCCGACGGCACAGCCGACGTCACCTTCGCCAAGGCCCGGCAGGTTGCCACCGTCAGCCCGGAGGGCAGAACGCGGATCCTGGCCACCATGCCGAATCCGGCCGACGGAGGGGTGAAAACCCCCGCGCTCGGCTTCGCGCTGACCACGGGCATCGTCCGCGCCCACGACGGGACGCTGTACTTCCTCTACGCCAGCGGCACTTCGGACCTGACCGGCCTGTGGCGGCTGCGTCCCGGCGGCACTCCGCACCGTATCGCCGCCCTGCCCGCCGACGGCCTGCCCAACGGCCTGGCGCTGGACGAGCGCCACGACAGGCTCTACGCCGCCGACTCCGTGAAGGGCGCCATCTACACCGTTCCCACGAGGGGAGGCGAAGCGAGTACCTGGTCCGCCGCTCCCGAGCTCGCGGCGAAGGGCTTCCTCGGCGTCAACGGGCTGAAGATCCACAAGGGCGCGCTGTGGGCGACCAACCTCGACCAAGGCACCGTGCTGCGCGTCCCGTTCGGCCACACCGGGCGGCCCGGCCCGGTCCAGACCCGGGCCACCGGCCTCGTCGGTATCGACGACTTCGCCTTCACCGGCAAGGGCGACGAGATAGTCGCCGCCCTCAACTCCCCCAACGAGGTCGTACGCATCCGGCGCGACGGCACCTCCTCGACCGTGCTGAACGCCGCTGACGGTCTCCAGAACCCGACCTCGGTCGCGCTGCGCCACGGCAGGCTCTACGTGCTCAGCGCCGCCTACACCACGGCGGCCGACCCCAACCTGCTGCTCGCCCGTCTGCCGCGGTCACCGCAGGCGCAGGCGCAGGCGCAGGCGCAGACGCAGACGCAGGGCCAGTGACCCGGCACCCGTACCGGTCGGCACACCCGCGCTCGATCCCACCCCCCCCTGGTGGCGTCGGCGAGAACGTCTCCGAGGGTTCCACCGCCTGCCATCGGGCAGCGACCTGCCATCGGGTGACGACCTGCCACTGAGCAACGACCTGCCATTGGGCGACGGCGCGGTTTCCTGTCAGGCGCCCAGCGCGTGTACCGGGCGTGCCGCGTACAGGAAGTGTTCGCCGATGGCACGCAGTCGGCGGGCGGGCGATCGGCGGGTCGTGAGGGTCCTGGTGTTGCGCCAGAACCGGTCCATGTCCGCGGCGTCGACGAGTTCCAGGACGCGTCCTGTGATGTGCAGCGCGGACTCGCCGGCGGTGGCCTCGGCCGTCGCCACGGACACGGCGATCCGCGAGCACTCCTCGGCGTCGAGTTCCCTCCCTCGCAGGACGCCGTCCGTCAGGGCGTGTGTCGCGTGCTCGACGACTGTCGCTGCCACGTGGGCCGCTGCCGCGAGTTCCCCGTACGTCTGAAGGAGGTCGGGGTCGGGGCCGGTCGTGAGGGGCTCGGGGTCGTGCCGCCGACGGGCGGACGAGTGCGCGTGGGACGTGATCAAGGTGGCGTCGCGTGCCTCGGCCAGCGCCCCTTCGGCGATGCCGAGGACCACGTGGGCGGTCATCATCCGGAGCGCGAGGGGAACGAGGGCTGTGATCGGTGGCGCCAGGTGTTCGTCTCCCGCGACCGACCCGAGCACCTGGTTCTCGCTGACCTCCAGGTGATCGAAGGTGAGCGTGCCGGAACCGGTGAGGCGCTGGCCGAGCAGGTGGTCCACGGGATCGAGGGTGACCGCGGTGTCGGACGGATCGACCAGCAGCACCGCGCGCGACCCTCCTGTGCCGGCGCGGCGGGCCGACAGGACGATGCGGTCGGCCACCAGGGCACCCGGAACCAGCGCGCTGCGCCCGCTGAGGTTGTAGCCGCGGTCGTCGGCGGTGACCGTCAGGGGGTCGTCCATGGCCCGGTCGGTGTCCGCGCCCGATCCGGTCTCGCCGGCCAGCAGCCGGCCGGGGCCGACCGTGTGGGCCTCCCAGGAAAGCCCCCGGTCGGTGGGCAGCAGGAGGCGTCCGCTCCAGGACAGGACGTAGTGCCGGCCCAGCAGTTCGGCGATGGAGCTGTCCGCGGCGGCGAGGCGGCGGACGATGCGGAAGGCGAACGGCCACGCCAGGCCGCCGCCTTCGGGCGGGGGCGGGGCGAGCGCGGTGAGCAGGCCGGACTCGTGGACCCGTGCCATCTCCTCGACAGGCGGCCGGCCGGCCCGGTCGCGCTCGGGCGCGTCGACGGCGAGGTCGTCAGCGAGCTCGCGGGCGATGTGCTCCCAGTGCTCCGGGGATCCCTCGGGGTCATCCGCCCCGTCCTCTTCACGCAGGATCACGGCAGCCTCTTCACGCAGGATCACGGCCGGCGCCAGGCGTGCGGGGAACAGAGCGGCAGACGGGGGGTCGGTGTCACGCGTGAGCCTCCAGAGAAGAGGGGTGGACGCAGGGCATTGGGTGCCGGGTGGTGAACGGCATCACCGTCACCGGTCCGGCCGGTGACGAGTGTCACCGTCACCGGCCAGGCGCGGGTTCGTTCAGGTGGACGCCGGTTGCGCGGCTTCGTCGGCGGATTCCGCGGCGGGCTCCGCCTGCGGGGACGGCTGGCGGCGGTGCTCCCGGATGGAGTGGGCCAGCGCTGCCGCCCACACCGCGTAGATGATCCCGTAGACGGTCCACTGGACGGCGTCCCCGACGGAGAGCCAGTCGCTGCGCAGCAGCGTGCGGACGTTGGTGAGGACGATGATGCCGCCGACCCCGGAGCCGAGTACCCGTGGCGGTACGTGGCGCACCAGCCAGGCGGCGATGGGTGCGGCGACGAGTCCGCCGATGAGCAGCGCGACCGCCCAGCCCGCGTTGATGCCCTCGGAGCCGAGGCCGTAGAGGAACCCGAGGCTGGCGGCGACCGCGACCAGGAACTCACTGGTGTCGATCGAGCCGATGACCTTGCGCGGCTCCATCCGGCCGCTGGCGAGGATCGCCGGGGTGCCGACCGGTCCCCAGCCGCCCCCGCCGGTGGCGTCCATGAATCCGGCCACCAGGCCCAGCGGGGCCAGGAACCGCTTGCGCAGCGGCTTGCCCAGGTTGCCGGTGGGCAGCCCCTGAAGGGTGAAGCGCAGCAGCACGTACAGGCCGAGGGCCAGCAGCAGGAGGGACATCAGCGGTTCGGCTGTCTCGGTGGACAGCTTGGACAGGAAGGTCGCGCCGGCGAAGGCGCCGACGGCGCCGGGGATCCCGATCTTGGCGACCACGCGCCAGTCGACGTTGCCGAAGCGCCAGTGCGCCGCGCCCGAGGCCAAGGTGGTGCCGATCTCGGCGAGGTGCACGGTGGCGGAGGCCGCAGCCGGGTTCGTGCCGATGGCCAGCAGGAGGGTGGTGGAGGTGACGCCGTAGGCCATCCCCAGGCTGCCGTCCACCAGTTGGGCACCGAGCCCCGCCAGGGCCAGCAGTATCAGCGTGCGCACAGTCACCTCACGGATCTCGGGTCGGTGGATCCTAGTTTTCCTACCGGACTAGTAGGAATGATGGCCGGAGAGAGCGGGCATCACAAGCGGCTGTCCATCATCCGGACTGGAATGTCCCGGTCCGTGGGCGGCGGCCGGTCGGTGAGATACCGGAAGGGCTGCGCTGAGATACCGGAAGGGCTGCGCTGAGACGCCGGAGGGCTAGGGATTGGTCCAGGCGGCCGGGGCCTCGGTCAGCAGAGACACCTCACCGGGGAGGCGGCCGGAGACCACGTCCGCGAGCGAGACGCCTTCGAGGATCCGCCGGACGTTGACCCGCAGTGCGATCCACAGCGGCAGCAGCGACTCGGCCGGTCCGCTGTACGACAGCTCCGGAGGGCGCACGCCACGCACCGAGACCAGCGGTCCCTCGACGACCCGGATGATGTCGGCGATGCTGATGTCCTCCGCCGGCTTCGCCAGCCGGTAGCCGCCGTTGATGCCCCGCTGGCTGACGACGAGCTCCCCGCGACGCATGTCGTTGAGGATGCCTTCGAGGAACTTGTGCGGGATGTCCTGTGCCTCGGCGATGGCCTCCGCCTTCAGCGGTGCGCCTGCCTCGGCCCCCGCAAGCTGAAGTGCGGCGCGCACCGCATAGTCCGCCTTGGCCGAGATCCGCATGACGGCATTATGCCCCGAGGACCCGCTGCTCCTCCGTTGGTGTCGTGGCGGGCGTCCCGAGGCTCAGGTCCCGCGGCACCGCGCGGGCCACCGGTCTGCCCGGAGTCCACGGAGAGCATGCCGCCGCGCACCACCTCGGCGGCGTAGGCGCTCTCGTGCAGGGTCAGGCCGATGACCGCGGTGAGGGTCGGGCCGAGCAGATGCACCGTTTTGACGGTGGCGAACTGCGGGCCGAACGGGATACCGAGGCCGAGTGTCGGGTACAGCGCGCCGATGTTGAACCAGAACAGCAGCTGCACCAGCAGCGGCGTCGACCGGAAGACCCACACGTAGCCCCGGCTCAGCGTGCGCAAAACCGGGTTTGCCGACAGCCGTATCACCGCCAGTGCGGTGCCGAGCAGGAAGCCGAGCACCATGACCGCACCGGTCAGCCAAAGGGTCAGCGGCAATCCGTCGAGCACGGTTGGCGTGGTGAAGTACCGGCCCACCACGTCCCATTCGTCACGCAATCGCCCCCGCTCCCCGGCGGCCTGTCGGTCCTTCCCGGCGGCCTGTCGGTCCTTCCCGGCGGCCTGGACGACTTCGTCGACCGGGTCGTCCCGCTGCTCCAGGAACGCGGCGTCTTCCGCACCGAGTACGACGGCTCCACCCTGCGCGGCCACCTGGGCCTGCCCACGCCGCATCAGCGATGACCGGGAACCGGGCCCCTCTCACGTGGTGAGACGGCCGAGTGAGGATCGGGAGAACCTCTTGACGGAGCGGGCGACGCGGCCGGACACTCCAAAACGGGAATCCTAGTGAATTGGTAGGGATCAATGGGCCGTGCTGCGCTGCACCACCTCGGCGGCGACGATGTCCGTGTCGCCATCCGGCCGCTGCCCCTCCTGACGTCCCGTCGCCACATCGACCTGGTGCGCGTGTGCAGCGCGGCGGACTCCCCGCACGGTGGCGGCCCCGCCCCGGACCACGCCTGACTCCCCTCCCGCACAAGTACCGCATCCAGGCCACACCCTGGCCGCACCTCTCCCGGCCGCGCCGATGCCGTCGCGTGCCGGAACAGCCGCGCGCCGGTGCCGTCGTGTGTCCGTGACCGGCACATCGAAGGTACCGGGCGAACCCCGCACTTCGAGGGAGACGTATGCCCGCCCCACTCCCGACAGCCGTGCCGTCCTTCCGGAGCAGGATCGGGCGTGACGCGCGCAGCGGTTACCACGCTGTGCCACGCCGCTACCGGCTCCACCTCACACTCTCCTGCCCGCGTTGTCTTCAGATCGCCATCACGAACAGCCTGCTCGGCCTCGACGACACCCTCCCCGTGACGCTGCTGCCCGCCGTGCCCGACGCGCCAGGTGGCGGACATCAGGCGCTGCGCCCGCTGTACGAGACCAGCTCGCACCAGCACCCCGGACCGGCGGTGGCGCCGGTGCTCAGCGACGAGTGGACCGGACGCATCGTCAGCACTCACGCCCCCGACATCCTGCGGGACCTGGCCCTGCGCTTCGGCGCCGGTGGCCCCGAGCTCCACCCGTGCGGTACCGAGGAGGAGTTGGCGGAGGTCGCCCGGCTCTGCGAGCAGGGCATCACCGCGTCGGCGCAGCGTGCCGGGCAGCCGGGCGCCGACCCGTCGGCCCTGGCCACCTTGCTTTCCGGACTTGACGCACTGGAGCGACGGCTCACCTCCCAGCCGTACGTGCTGGGCCCCGAACCGACCCTCGCGGACGTGCAGGTGTGGGTGACCCTGCTGCGACTGGACACCGTGCACCGCTGGCACCTGGACGCCGGAGCGGTGCACAGCATCACCGGCCACCCGCGGCTGTGGGCGTACGCGCGACGGCTGGCGGCGCTCCCCGCCTTCGGCTCCCACCTCGACGTGGACGGCATCGACCGCAGGCATCATGCCCACTGCCGGGGCCACGAGGCCGCCGGCGCGGCGGTGCGGATCGTGGACTGGACGGCGTACGCGTCACAGCAGGCTCCGGAGCCGGTGCGGTAGGCGGGCCGCCTGCCGCGCCTCCCCCGAACCGTGCCCGGCCCCCGTCAGGACCGCAGGGCCTTCAGGTGGGCCGTGCGGACCTCGGGGGTCTGGCCCTGTACGACGAGGAACAGGCCCTCCCTGGCGAGGCGCTGGGCCGGGTGGGAGAGGCCGAAGGCACGGCCGCCGCCCGCGGCGATCGCGGCCGTGGTGGCGGCGCGCATCAGGTCGTAGGCCCGGGTCTTGGCCGCGAGCCTGTCGTCCAGCCGCTCGGCGGGCGCGACCTCGTCGACCAGGGCGTAGGCGTCCCGGCGTGCCGCGTCCAGGCGCTCGCGCAGGACGCCCGCCGTCTCCTTGGCCTCGCCGTCGCCGGACGCGTCGACGAGGTCGAGCGCGGCGCGGGCCACGCCGAAGACGGCCGGATTGGTGTTGGTGTTCTTCGGCCGGTCCTCCGTCGCCCAGCGCTCGTGCGGGAGGCGCACCGCCACCGCCTCGTCGGGCACCACGAGCCCGTCGAGCAGCAGCCCGACCGTGCGTGAACCGGTGAGCGCGGCGAGCTGGAGCGGGTCCGTGGCGGTGAGCCCCGGCTGCTCGCCGGCGCCTGCGACGCCGAAGACCACCTCGCCGTCCTCGGTCCCACCGCCCAGCAGGAACACGTCGTTCAGCCCCCAGCCCGTGTACCAGGGCACGCGCCCGTCGAAGCGCCAGCCGCCCGCCACCCGGGTGGCCCGTACGGGCAGCTTCGGGTAGGCGCGCAGGTGCGAGAAGGCGATCCCGGCGAGCACCGTGCCCTCGCTCAGCGGGCGCAGCCACCGTTCGCGCGCCGCCGCCGTGTCCTCGCCGCCCGCGGCCAGCGTCCGCACCGGCGTGTGGTGCTGAGCCTGGATGAAGAACGTCGAGCAGCAGGCGCCCGCCAGGGTCTCGGCGATCTCCCGGCCGACGGCGGCCGGGGCCTCCGCACCGCCGTACGCCGCCGGTGCGTTGACCCCCAGCACGCCTGACGCCTTCACAGCCGCGATCGCCTCGGGCGTGACGCCCTCGCGATCGTGCGTCTCGGCGGCGGGGGAGAGGACGTTGTCGGCCAGCCGGTGGGCCGCCGCGACGAGGGGGTGGTCGAGCGTGTCGGTCATGCGTGGGGCTCCTCGGAGATGGTGCGGGGCTCGCCCAGGGTGAGCATCAGGCGGTTGGCCCAGGCGAAGACGGCGACGACGTGGACGAGGTCCAGGATCTCGGTGTCGTCCAGCCCCGCGTCCGTCCGCAGCGCCGTGAGGTCGAGCGGCTGGTTGGGCTCGCGGGTGAGGCGGACCGCGAAGTCGGCCACGGCACGCCGCCGCGCGGTGCCCGTGTCCGCGTCCGGGCCCTCGTCGAGGATCGCCCGGGCCGGTGCCGCGCTCTCGTCGGCCTTGTTGAGCTGGGCGAAGCGCCGGGCGTGCACGGAAGCGCAGTACACACAGCCGTTGACGCGTGAGACGGCGAGCGCGGCGATCTCCCGGTCGCGGCGGTCCAGCCCGCGCGGCGCGTACATGATCGCGTTGTAGAGCCGCGAGCGCTCGCGCAGCGACGTCACATCGTGGACGAGCGCCAGGTAGTACGGCGAGGTTTTCGCCGTCGGCAGCGACTCCTCCAGCACGGCGAGCTGCTCGGGCGTGGCCCGGTTCACGTCGACCGTCTCCACCCAGGCGTCCCACTCCAGCGCGTCGATGGTGAACGGGCGCCCCTCGCTCGCCACGTCGTACGCGGGGAGCTCCCCGCCCTCCGCCGGGAGCCCGCCGAGCGCCCGCAGCCCGGCCGCGAGCCGCGCCTGGTAGGTGACGAACGCGACGAGCTGCGAGGCCGCGACGGCCTCGGGGGCCTCCCAGCCCGCCTCCGTCAGGGCCGCGATGTCCTTGGGTCCCGCCGTGGAGGGGGCGAGGACGAGGAGGTCGGCGTGGCGCCGCAGCGCCGCGAAGCGCGCGGACGGGGCGGGGGCCGGGCTCAGGTCCCGGTAGTGGGCCGCCAGCGCCCGCGCGCCGTCCAGTTCGGCGGCGTAGGCGGCGAGCCCCGCGCGCTCGGCACGGGGCAGGCCGCCGGTGCCGGTCAGCAGCGCGGCATGGGCGCCCTGGGTGTGGGCGTGCGCCTTGTCGCGGTACGTCCGCAGGGCGGCGGGCGTACCGGCGACGGCGTCGATCACGTCGGACGTTGCAGACATGGGGTGCCTTTCGGGGGTTCCTGGGGGCCTTGCGGGGAGGGCTCAGCCCGTCGCGTCCTCGCTCGCCCGGTACGCGCGCAGATACAGGCGCGCGCCCGCGACCAGGAGGATCGCCACGCACACCGCCAGCGCGGAGGCGAGGCCGAGGTCCTGGTCGGCGAAGGCCAGCTTCTTGATCTCCAGCGGGACGGTCGTCGAGGTGTCCATCGGCCCGCCGCCGGAGAGCAGGTAGGGCAGATCGAAGTCGTACGCCGTCCAGATCGTGCGCATCAGCATGGCGACGATCAGCGCGGGCGCGATCCACGGCAGTGTCACGTACCGGAAGACCCCGAACCGCCCGGCCCCGTCCAGCGCCGCCGCCTCGCGCAGCTCGCCCGGCAGGGTCTGGAGGCGGGCGAGGACGACGATCACGATGAACGGCACGTACTTCCAGCAGTTCACTGCGACCAGCGCCGACATCACGGTGGCCGGGTCGGCGAAGGGGTTCACCAGAGTGTCGCTCAGCCCGAGCGCCCGCAGCAGATAGCCGGCCATCCCCGAGGTGTCGTTGAACGCGAAGCGGAACACCATCGCGGCGACCACGGCGGGGACGACGTAGGGGAAGAGCACGAGCCCGCGCGCCAGGGTCTGGCCGCGCAGCCCGGCGTTGAGGAGCAGCGCGACGGCGACCCCGGCGACGGCCTGGATCACGACGTTCCCCGCGACCCACAGCACGCTGCGCCCGAACGCGCCGCGCACGGCCGGGTCCTCCCACAGGCGGCGGTAGTTCTCCAGGCCGAGGAAGGTGTGCTCGCGGGTGAGGAAGTCGACGCGGAAGAAGCTGTCGAAGACCGAGGCGAGGAAGGGATGGACGGCGAAGACGAGCAGCAACAGGAGCGCGGGCACCAGCATGAGGGTGCCGAGCGCACGGTCGGACAGGCCCCGGCGCGGCGCTTTCCGCGTTGTGGCAGTCACTTCACGGCCCCCTGACCGATTCCGCCGACGAGGAACTTCTGGACGAATACGAACAGCACCAGCACGGGAGCGACCACGATCAGCGCGGCGGCCATCAGCACGCCCCAGGAGTAGACGCTCGTCTGGTCCATGAGCAGCGAGAGCCCCGGGCTGAGCGTCAGCTTCTCCGGCTCCGCCATCAGCGTGGAGGCGAAGAGGTACTCGCTCCAGGCCGCGTTGAAGGCGAACACGGCGGTCGCGACCATCCCCGGCACCGACTGCGGCAGCACCACCCGCACGAACGCGCCGAACCGGGTGCAGCCGTCGACCATCGCCGCGTCCTCCAGCTCGACGGTGAGCCCGTGGAAGTACGAGCGCAGCGTCCACAGCGCGAACGGCAGCAGCGTGGCCGTGTAGATCACGATCAGCGCGACGAGGTTGTTGGCGAGCCCGAACCGGGCCACGAGCTGCGAGACCGGCACCAGCACGAGGATCGGCGGCACCAGATACGCGAACAGCGACAGCTCCCCGATCCACCGCAGCCCCGGTATCCGGAACCGGACGAGCGCGTACGCGGCACAGGTGCCGAGCACGACGACCAGCAGCGTCGAGACCGCGGCCACGATCAGCGAGTTGGTGAGGTACGTGCCGAAGGAGGAGATCTCGAAGAGCGTGCGGAAGTTGTCGAGCGTGACGTCGTGCGGGAGGAACGTCGGAGGGTAGGAGATGATCTCCTCGTCCGGCTTGACGGCCGTGAACAGGATCCACAGCAGCGGCAGGTCGGCGATGAGCACGACGGCGACGAGCGCCACGTACTGGAGCACACGCCCCGGTCCGAAGGGCCTGGTCCTCGCGGGGTGCAGGGTCCTCATGCCGCGGGCCTCCACTCGGGATTGGCCGACTTCCAGTCGCGGGCCGCGAAGGCGAACTGGTCCACCGCCCGGCGCCACGCCTGCTCGGGGTCGTCGCCGCGCAGCAGGATCGACTGCACCATCGACGCGTCGGCCGGGGGCGGCGCCCACGCCTTGCCCGCCCAGGGGCAGGGGTTGGAGCGCTTGCCGTCGTAGCGCTTGTTCACGACCGAGCCCATGGCCATGTCGGGGCTCATCGCGTCCGGGACGAGATCCACGATGGTGCGCACCCAGCCGCCGTGCTTCTTGAGGTACGGGTCGTCCGAGACGCCGATCTCCTCGCGGAGCCGGGCCTTGACCGACTTCAGCGGCGGGACGAGGTGTCCGGGGACGGTGAGGGAGAACTTCAGCGCGTTCTCCCCGGTGGTCAGCTCCTTGAGGAAGGCCCTGGCCTCGCGTCTGTGCCGGGTGTGCGCGAAGACGCTGTACTGGTTCTTGCCGCCGTACGCCAGCCGCCCGGTGCGGAACGGGCCCGCCGGGACCGGCAGGACGCCGGTGACCTCGGCGATCTTCGGGTTCTGCGCGGCGAGGTTGACGCCGAGCCTGCCCGCCATGGTCGCGAAGGCGGCCTTCCCGGAGATGTAGGTGTTCATCAGGTCCGGGTAGTTGGTGTTGTACGCGCCCTTGCGCCCGTACCGCATGATCGCGACGTGCCGCTTCACGGCGTCGAGCACCTCGTCCTTGCCGAACAGGACCTCGCCGTCCGGGCCGTAGTAGTCCCAGCCCGACTGGTAGACGTACGGGGCGAGGAACTGGGTCGTCATCCCGGGGGTGTTTCCGGCGCCGGAGGAGATTCCGTCGATTCCGTCCCTGCCGTGCAGCTCGCGCACCGCGCCGAGGAACTGGCCGTAGGTGCGTGGCGGGTCGATGCCCGCCTTGTCGAGCAGGTCCTTGCGGTAATAGAGGACCGAGGCGTTGGCCTGGAACGGCATCGCGTAGTCCTCACCCCGGTCCACGATGCGGGTGCCGGGCAGGAAGTCGTCCTCGCCGATCTCCTCGATCATGCCGGTCAGCGGCAGCAGATAGCCCTTCACGGCCCAGTCGAGGATGTTCGCGGCGGGCGGGGCGAAGACGCCGATGTCGGTGCCGGTCTGCATGGCCGACTGGAGGTACTGGAGCTGGTTCTCGTCCGAGTACAGCGTCATCTTCACGGTGACGCCGGGATGCCCGCGCTCGAACTTCTCGATCACGGAGCGGTAGAAGGCGAGCGACTTGGGGTCCGACTCGGTCGTGTAGAAGGGCACGACCTTGCCGCCGGAGGCGGCTCCGGAGCCGCATGCCGAGAGCAGTGCGGAACCGGAGGCGGCGGTGGCGGACGCGGCGGCCAGCGACAGCAGGCCGCGCCGCGATATGCGAGCGGAGGGCATGGCGGTCCGGGGGAGGAGATGCGAAGGGAGAACGGACGGTGCGGAAAGGGACCGCTCAACATCCCGTGGAGGTGGACCGCCGCAGATCGAGGTACCGGCGCTGGGTAAGACGCAGAGCTCCCACAGCCGCCTCCTCGGATCCTTGTGCGATACAGATGACCGTGAAGCTATGCGGTGGGCTCATCCGCTGTCAAAGCAACTACTGGGTGACTTCGGGCCGGCTGGGGAGCACGATTGCACACGGCCCGCAGAACCGGGCTCAAGTTTCCCCGGCAGAACCGGGCTCAAGAGAGCCGCAACCGTCTTCTGATCCTGAATCCGAGCGCGCTTTCCGGCAGCTGAACACCGCTGCCCGCTCCCGAACGATTCAGGCGCCGGGGAGGGCGAGCTGTGGTGTCGCGCTCACCACCCCCGGACGCGCCGGTCGTGCAGACCCGGTCCGACGACAGGGCCCCTCATCGCGAACTGCGCGGAGGGCCAACACGCCGCTACGGGACCGGCGTTGGACCGGTCAGCGGCTGTCTTGCCCCGACCGCCGTTGCCGGAACGCTCATCCAGCGCCCTGCGGCGGAGAGCCCAACCGGGGCACGAGGGTCGGAGGTGGCTATATCGCCCAAAATTCGCTACGACTTGGTCGCGAATTTGCGTCATAGCGACTCTGGACAGGTCTCGACTCGTGGAGCTAAGATCAGTCCGAATTTTCATTAACGAATCTCGAATCAGGATAGCTGGCTCGACCCTCACGCGTATTGGATCGATGTCACTTCAGTGTGTCGAGTGACACTCGAAGGCGTTGATGGTCATCATCTGACCGGTGAGAAGGGGCGTTAATTGCTGGGTCCATACGAGGCGCTGGATGACGGCCGTATTCGGTTCCGAGGTAATCGCGTTCATGGGCAGATCGATGATGTGAGAAAGATCGAGGCGCCGGTTTCGAGGTTTCGGAGTCGAGTGCAGGATCTCGCGACGGACAAATCGTTCGCGAGTATCGCCAAGATCAATCACCGTGTCTTCTCAGCAGCCCATTCGTATTTCGCCGGGCGCGGTGCGCTCTTCACTCTCCTCCCTCTCATCACGCGCATGATCTCGTCACCCGGGGCGGTGTACGGGAAAGAGGCGATAAGTTACACGTCGGACACTTCCCCCGTCACTCTCTCCTGGTTCGATCTGCCGGATCCGGCGTTCCTCTCCGAGTCCTCGCAGATCTACCTTGAGCTGGCGTTGGCCCAGCCAGGAGTGGACGAGGTGTACAGCGTGTACAACTCCTTCCGGCTGGAGACGAGCGACTTCTCCCATCTCTCGGAGTTCCATCACATCGAATTCGAGGGAAGGGTTCCGCAGGAAGACAATCTGCGCTGTGCTATCGGCCTGCTCTCGACCGTCCTGAAAGAACTCCTGGAGAAAGAGGAGGAGTCCCTCGCGCATTTCCTGTCGGCGGACAGGATGGCCGAACTGGCGTCAATGACAGCACCTTCGGCCTACACGCATCTGACCTTCCGCGAGGCGCTCGAACTACTTCATGAGGACACCGGTGAGGACCGGTTCCGTCGCTTTACCACCGAAGGGACATTCGGGAGCTGGGAGGAGATCCGGCTGACCTGGATCTGCGGTGGTCCCGTGACGGTCAGCCGTTACCCGCTCCTTGAGGTTCCCTTCTACCACGCGGAGATCCAGGACTCGGACCCGAAGACCGCCCACAACGCGGACATCATCTGGCCCGGCTACCGGGAGATAGTCGGCAGCGGTGAACGCATCGGCGGGACCGATGAACTCGCGGCGAAGGCCGAGATATTCCAGCTCCCTCCGCAGGATTACGCACCGTATCTGGAAACGCGCGAGCTGGACGGCTGGCGTCGTAGTTCAGGGTTCGGCCTCGGCTGGGAGCGTCTTCTCCAAGGCGTGCTGGAGATGCCGGCGATCTGGGATGTCTGCCATTTCCCGCGAACGCATCTCGCGCTCAAGCCCTGATCATTCATCAGGAACTCAACGGCATGGAACGGGGAGGGGCACACGCATGACTTTGATCAACGATGAAGAGTTCGAGCAGTTCTTCGAGCCGTACGCACAGAACGTGGACGGCTTCTACGAGGCCTCGTACTGGCGGCTCTGCGACGAGGTCGTACGCGAGCTGATGCGGCGTCACCTCCACGTACAGCCGGACGAGCATGTGCTGGACGCGGGCGGGGGCACCGGGCGCTGGGCCCGGTGGACCGTTCGCGAGCTCGGGACGCGGGTCACGGTCGCCGACAGGTCGCGCGCCATGCTCGATCAAGCGGCCAAGAGCCTCACGGGTGCGGAGGCCGAAGACGTCGCCGGTAAGATCGAGCTTCTGCGCTGCGACATCGAGGACGCTCCGGAACTCCCCAGCGATTCCTTCGACGGTCTCGTCAGCATCTACAACATGCTCAGCTTCAACACCGACCCCGGTCAGGCGTTCGCCACGATGCACCGGGTTCTGAAGCCGGGCAAGCACGGCCTGGTCATGGGTCAGGGGTTCGCCAACGCCCTGGCATCGAAGTTCAACAGGGACCACGCGTCCGCGGACGAGATCCGCAAGCTCGCGGAGACCTCGATCGTGCAGTGGGCACCGCACGTTCCCGCTCTCCGGGTGTTCTCCGCCGACGCCCTCACCGAGCTGGCGACCCAGGCAGGCTTCGAGGTACGCGGCGTCTTCGGGGTCACGAGTCTCATCACCCCCGAGCCGGAGGACTTCACCTACCCGTACGAGAAGATGAGCGAGATCTCCAAGTCGCTGGACGACCCCGCCATCTTCGAGGCCGCGCTTGAGCAGGAACTCGCCGTGAACGGGCTGCCGGGATGGGCCGATCGCGGGGTGAACCTGATAGTTCACGTGTACAAGCCGTGACACGAGCGACCGGGCCGACGGCACGCCAGGCGGCGGAGCCGTACGAGTATCTGGCACAGGTCTACGACCGCTGGACCGCCGAGAACCAGTACGAGGCGTGGTGCGACTTCGTCGAGGAAGAGTGGCGGTCCGGCCCTGTCGAGGTCCGTGAGGTTCTCGAACTGTGCTGCGGGACGGGCACCGTCCTGCGGCACCTGGCCGGGCGGGGCTATTCCGTCACGGGCGTGGACCGCTCGGCCCGCATGCTGGAACGTGCGCGGGAGAAGCTGGGCACGCAGATCCCGCTCGTCCGGGCCGAGCTGCCCGAACTGCCCGCCGACGGCCCGTTCGACGCGGTCCTCTGCGTCTTCGACAGCGTGAACTACCTGAGTGACGAAGACGGCCTCCGGGAGACCCTGCGGGCGGCCGGCAGGGTGCTGCGACCGGGCGGCACCTTCATCTTCGACGTCAACTCGCACCGCAAGCTGAGCGAGATGTTCGGGTCGTCGCACTACGGCGACGACCTGGCGGACTTCGCGTACGTGTGGCGGAACAGGTTCGAACCTGCCACCTCCTGCTGCGACTTCCTGATCACGTTGTTCGTGCGCGCGCCGGACGGCACCTATACCCGGCACGAGGAACACCACCGTCAGCGAGCCTACGACCGCTCCCACCTGGCGTCGCTCGCGAGGAGCGCCGGGTTCTCAGGCGTGGAGATCCACGACGACTACAGCCGACGCCCGGCGGGCCCGGAGACGCTGCGGGAGACGTGGGTGCTCACCAAGGCACTGGAGGCGTGAGGTTGGACGGGCCCTGGAACGCAGTGCACCCCGCCCGGCCGCCGAGCCTGCGGCCGGGAGACGTCATCGGTGTCATCAGCCCGTCCTCACCCGGCGCGCCCGTGGCACCGCAGCGCTTCCGCCGCGCGACCGACGCGCTGCGGGGCATGGGATTCGAGGTCAGGGAGGGAGCGCGGACCTGGAGCACCGGTGACAGCGCGGGCACGCCGCAGGAGCGGGCCGCCGAGATCAACGGCTTCCTCCGCGACCCCGAGGTGCGGGCGGTCATCGCCACGATCGGGGGGTACACGTGCAACGCGGTCCTGCCGCTGATCGATTACGCCGCGCTGCGGCAGGACCCGAAGATCGTGATCGGATACAGCGACATCACGGCGCTGCTGCTCGCCTGCGTGGCCAAGTCGGAGGTCGTGACCTTCCACGGACCCACCCTGCTGGCGGAGTTCGGTGAGTTCCCGGCGCCCCTTCCGTACACCCGGGACAGTTTCTGCGAGGTCCTGAGCCGTCCCGTGGCCGCCGGTCCGCTTCGGCAGCCGTCGGAGCGGACCGACCAGTTCCTGCTCTGGGACGCGGAGGACACCCGGGCGCGTGCGCCGGAGACCGCTCCGCCGAGGTTATGGATCACCGAGGGGAGGGCCGACGGCCCGCTCCTCGGCGGCAACCTCGAAACCCTGTCCGTACTGGCAGGCACCGAGTACCTCCCTGACCTCCGCGGCGCGGTCCTGCTGTGGGAGACCTGCGCCACCTCCGTCAGCAGGGTCGATCAGCTGCTGACCCAACTCGGCATGCTGGGCCTCACCGACAGCCTGGCGGGAATGATCGTGGGTCAGGGGTTCCGGGCCCCACCGGAGTTCGAAGGGGCACTGCACGCGCACCTGGCCGAGCGGTACGCCGACTGCGGCTTCCCCGTCGTCGTGGGCGCGCTCGTCGGCCACTCCGACCCCATGCCGACCCTGCCGCTGGGCTGCCGAGTCGTCCTCGACTCGGCGCGAGGGTCTGTCGAGGTGATCGATGCCGCTGTTCGATGACGAGGTCAGCGCGTGCGCGGCCCGGCTTCTGGGAGATTCCGGCTTCACGCGGCTGCTCGCGGTGCCGTCCATCCCCGTCAACAGCCCGCAGGGATTCCGCTATCCCCTCCGGACCAGGACGGCGGACGGGAGCGAATGGTATCTGCGCTCCTGGGGCAC
Source organism: Streptomyces sp. NBC_01775 (assembly GCF_035917675.1). NCBI lineage: Bacteria > Bacillati > Actinomycetota > Actinomycetes > Kitasatosporales > Streptomycetaceae > Streptomyces > Streptomyces sp. NBC_01775. Next base: position 6,113,470 of record NZ_CP109104.1, read on the forward strand.
CGACTTCCGGACCGTGAGCCGCTCCTGGCTCCGCCGGGGCCTCTGCGCGTCCTTCTCGCTCGGCTGGGCCGTCATTCCGGAAGGGCAGACCGACCGGCTGCTCATGATCGAGGCCTTCGGGACGGACGGCTCCGCGACGGCCGCCCGCAAGGAGAGCGCGCTGGACGCCGTCGCGCCCTACGTGTGCCGGACGACGGTGGCGGAGGGCGAGCAGTGGGGCCGTACGACGCTGCGCATCGCGGCGCTGCTGCGGCCCGGGCCGCGGACCACGGACGGGAGTGCTCCTCGTGATCGCTGACGCCTACCTCCGTACGCTGGAGGACGCCCGGTTCGTGCTGCCCGGGTCCTACGGCCGGGGCATCCCGGTGTGGCAGGACGCCGGGCTCCGCGCGGCCCGCCGCCTGGTATCGGCTTTCGAGTCGGCCCTCGGACAGTGGTGGTCGCCCCGCACCGTCGAGCACCCCTTCCTCATGCCCGCCGCCGAGTACCAGCAGGTGTTCGACGACTACACGAATGTCTACGAGACCGTCGTCCCCGAGGCCGGCGGATCCTTCGTGCTGGCACCCGACAACATGCCGGCCAGCGTCGGCTGGCTGCGGGAGCACGGCGGCGAGGATCCGCTGGTGGCCGTCGGGGGGCTGTTGCGCATGCTGCCCGGCGGGGCCCAGCCGCTCTTTCGCGACCGGCACATCTGGCCGGCCGTCCAAGTGACGCATCTCGTCGGGGAACAGGACGCCCTGGACGAGCTGGAGCGTCACCGGGCAGCACTCACCCGGCTGCACGAGCTGCTGTGCCTCCCGGTGATGACCGTGAGCACCGGGAGCCTCGCCTCGTACGGCCGGACGACCTGGCTGATGGTCAGTTGCCTCCCCGACGGGCGTCCCACCGTCACGGCGACGCTCTACGTGATGTCGGGTCACTACCGCGACAGGCTGCTGGCCGGCAGGGAAGTGATCGATGTCGGCTTCACCGGCAAACTCCTGGCTCTCGTCGCCCTGCACCACCGGGACGCGTCCGGCCTGGTCCTGCCTTCGGTCCTCGCCGACACACAGGTCGGGGTGCTCGCCGGGGCGGAGGACCGGCGGCTTCGGGAGCGGTGCGCGCAGCAGGCTCGGGGGGACATCCGGGTACGGACGGTGGACCCCGGGCCCCGGCAGTCCACCCGCCGGCGCGCCGAGCGGCGGCTGCTGAGGGAGGGCGTTCCGCTCGTCGTCGGGGAACGGCCCGGGGGCCCGCGCGTCGCGCGCAGACACCCCCTCCGCAGGGCGGACCTCCCCGCCCTGCCGGACCCGGGGACGCTGCGCGGCGAACTCGCCGCACACGACGACCGTCTCGGACGGACCGCGGCCGACCGGTTCGCGGCCGGCCTCCGGGAGGCGGGACGTCTGGTCGCCCGCTGCGGCGGGTGCGCCGCGACGGGAAAGGAAGAGATCTTCGGCCGGACCGTCCCCGAGGTGTCCGCCCGCTGCGGCACATGCGGGGCGCCCGGAAGCGAAGTCCTGCTGGGTGGACGTTTCTACTGATCTGCGGACGATTTCCACTGAACTCACGTGTACAGCGGGAAGGGGCTCCACATGCGATCGCTACGCGACTCCAGTGATGTACGCGAGGACCCGGACGGTCTGACCGGGCGGCTCCGTGAGGACGGCTATCTCTACCTGCCCGGTGCCCTCGACCCGGACAGGGCCGAGGCCGTCTCCGCCGACCTGCGCGCCGCGCTGCACGGGGTCGGCTGGCTGGACGAGCCGGGCACGACGCGGGTGCGCTCCCGCGACCGCAAGTTCACCGGCGAGTCGATGAGCGGGGGATACGCCGCGTTGCAGGGCGTGGAGTCGTTCCACGCCCTGGGCCACGACCAGGCCCTGCTGGAGCTGACCTCGGGCATCCTCGGCGGTCCGGGCTTCTGTCATCCGGCACGGGTGGGCAGGGTCTCGTTCCCCGAGGCCGGCGCGGGGGGCTTCTTCACCAGGCCGCACCAGGACTTCTCCGTCCTGCACGTCACCACGGACGTGCTCACGACCTGGATCCCGTTCACGGCCTGCTCGGACGACCACCAGGGCGTGTGCATCCTCCCCGGGTCCCACCGCGAGGGGTACCGGCGACCCGACCCCACGATGGGCGGCGCACGGCCGCTGTACGTACGGGAGGAACCGGAGGACCCACGATGGGCCACCGCCGACTTCCAGCTCGGGGACATCGTCGTCTTCCACAGCCTCACCGTGCACGGGGCGATGACCAACCACAGCGACCGGGTCCGTCTGTCGGCCGACTTCCGCTACCAGCTGCCGACGGACCCGCTGCGGCCGGAGTGGTTGCACCCGCACGGATGGCCGCGCACCCCCGACTGGCCGGAGCTGACACAGGGCTGGAGCTCACAGCGGTGGACCGAGGCACCCGCCGAGGTTCCGCTGATCCCCGCGCCGGAGGGCCTCGAATACCTGGAGATACTCGACGGCCTCGAGCCGCCGCGGTCGCGCGTACTCTCCGGCGCATGACGGGCGACGGGCCCGACCGCGTCGAGCTGACCACCGCCTCCGCCCTCCGGCCGACGCGGAGCCGGTGCGGGCGTTCCGCCGGGACCTGTGGAATCAGTCAGTGACCAAGATCGGAGCGACTGTGCCGGATCCCTACCTTCGTCCCGCCGCCGACACCACGATCGACCCGGAGGAACTCGCGGACCTGTGTACGCGCCTCCGCGCGCCCGACTGCCCGCGGGAGGGCGTTGTCGGGCTCGGCCGGTGGGAGCTGGAGTACCGCGACCCGCGCGCGTTCGCGACGACCGTGGAACTGCTGTTCCGCGACGGGGTCTACGACGTCGACGGACTCGCACGGCCCGCGGTCGTCCTCGACGGGGGCTCGTGGCTCGGGCTCAGCGTGCTGCGCTTCCGCTCGCTGTTCCCCGACGCGCTGATCCGCGCCTTCGAGCCCGATCCGGAGCTGTTCGAGGTGCTGACCCGGAACCTGGAGCGCAACGGCGTCGGGAACGTGGAGCTGCACAACGTCGCCCTCGCCGACCAGGAGGGCGAGCTGGAGTTCCTGGCCACCGGCAACGACGCCGGAAGCCTGCGCGTACGGTCGCCCAGGGGCCGTCTCACGACGGTGCCCGCCCGGGTGCCGAGCGCGTACGTGACCGCACCGCTGTCGCTGCTGAAGCTGAACGTCGAGGGCTCCGAATGGGACGTCATCGACGAACTGGGCGACCGGCTCGGCCTCGTGGACCAGTTGCTCATCGAATACCACGGCTTCGGTGACCTGCCGCAGACGCTCCACCGCATCCTCGGCCGTCTCCACGAGCACGGCTTCACCTACATCGTCAGCCATTTCAACGAGCGGAACCGAGCCTGTGTGCCACCGCTGCGGCTCACCGCCGACTTCCGGTACTTCCTGCTGATCTATGCCCGGCAACTCGGCGCGGGCGAATGAGGTGTTCGTAGATGGGACTCTTCTCCGACCATCAGCCCATGTTCGTCGAGGTCGAGACGACCACGTACTGCAACCGCCGGTGCTCCTACTGCCCGAACAGCGTCTTCGACCGTGGTCTGCGGGCGAACGAGGTCCAGATGTCCGAGGAGCTCTTTCACAAGATCGTGCAGGATCTGGGACGCAACCACTTCTGCAACCAGTTCAGTCCGCACAACTACGGTGAACCACTGGCCGACCGGCGCATGCCGCGACTCCTGGAAATGGCCAGGGCCGAGATGCCGAGGGCCCGTATCGCTCTCTACACCAACGGCGACTACCTCACGCCCCAGCTCTTCGAGAAGCTCAACACGTCGGTCGACGCCTTCGTCATCACGCAGCACGGCGAGAAGATGCCGCCCGGCGTCAAGCAGATCCTCGACGAGTCCGGAGGCTCGCACCCGAAGATCCGCTACAAGACCTCGCAGGCCATCAAGCTGAACGCCTCCAACCGCGCCGGACTCATCCCCATGGCGGTCAAGCGCCGCACGGCGTGCGGCGTGGTGATGAACGAGCTGCACATCAACGCGCACGGTCAACTCATCCTGTGCTGCGAGGACTTCCTCGCCCGGAAGGTCTTCGGGAACATGGCGGAGATGACGATCGAGGAGGCGTGGTCCTCGGAGGAGCGCATGCGGGTACACCGGGCCAACGTCCGCGGCGACTTCGCGCTGGACCAGTGCGCCACCTGCGGCCACGGCCGGATCACATGATTCCGGAACCGTCGTCAGAGCAGTGCGGGCAGTACGAACGAGTGGTGGCCGTGTCCCCGCATTTCGACGACGCGGTGCTGTCCGTGGGCGGCCTCCTCGGGACCCTGGCGGGCCGTTCCCTCGTCGTCACCGTCCACGGCGGCCCTCCCCCGGACGGCCCGCCGTCCCGCTGGGACCGGCTGTGCGGGTTCGGTTCCGGTGCCGCCGCGGCGGCGGCCAGAGGAGAGGAGGACCGGGCCGCGTGCGGCGTCATCGGCGCGGACTTCGCGCACCTGCCCCTACCGGACGGCGCCTACGGCGCACCGGCGTCCGCCGGCGCGCTGACGGACGTGCTGGAGGCACATGTCACCGAGGAGACCCTGGTACTCGTCCCGGCCGGTGTCGCCCGGCACCCCGACCACCACCGCACCCGAGACGTGTCCCTGGCGGCACTGGAGGCGCTGGGCGCGGGCCAGGTGTGGCTGTACGCAGACCAGCCGTACGCGGGCTGGTCCGGCCACTGGGCCGGGCCGGGCGCGGAGGAACTGGCCGACGAGGTGTGGCGGGATCGCCTCGCGCCCGTCACGGAGAGCTTCGGCCTCCCGGAGGCGCGGACTCTTCGGCTCACGGACCAGATGTGGCGGGTGAAGCACCACGCGGCCCTCGCGTACGCGTCACAGCTGGGGCCGCTGGCCTCCCGAGCGGGCCATTTCCTGGCCTTCGACGGGCCGCTGCGGACCGAACTCGTCTGGCGGGTGGGGCTGAGGCCGGAATCCTCGAACCCCGGCACAGCAGAAAGAATGAGTGGAAAGTGAATATATTCTTCTATTGGTCCGGCCAGGAATTCGACTTCGGGAATTACCTCGCGGTCGCGTCCGCCGCGTGCCGCACGCCCGGCTCGAACGTCGTCGTGGTGGTGGACGAGCGCCCCGTGGACAACGTGCATTTCAGCAGGATCGAGCGGCTGCCCGGGGTCACGCTGGAGCCCCTCGACCTCGAATCGCTGGTCTCGCCCGAACTGCGGCTCCTCTACGGTCGTATGCGCTTCGTGGCGCACCGTTCGGACCTCGTGCGGCTCGCGCTGCTGGCCAAGTACGGGGGCGTGTATCTCGACACGGACACGTTGACGGTGGCCGACCTGAGCGGAACACCGGAGGTGCTGCTGCTGGACGACGGCAAGATCGTCCACCTGGGTTGCATGGCTCTGCCCGCCGGCCACCCCGTACTGGCTGCCACGCTGGCCGTCCTGGAGGAAATGCCGGAGGTGGACCTGGACGTCTACCAGAGCATCATCTACTACTGGACACGGGTCGTGCGCGCCCACTCACCGGCGGTGGAGTTCGGCGATCTCCACGCCTACTTCCCCGTGCACTGGAAGAGCTGGGAACGGGTGTTCACGGAGCGGTGGCCCTTGGAAGGGATCCGGGTCCTGCACCACTACGGATACCATAGTCGGCGGTACACGCGTGCCATGGACGAGGAGTGGATCCGCCGCAACGACTGCCTGTTCAGCGATCTCGCCCGCCCCCTGCTGCGCGACCTGCACGGTCTGGACCGGTAGGGCGCATGCGCGTAATCCCGTCTCCGGTGAGTAACCGCACGGGATACGCTGTCTCCAAGGATGTGTCGGGTGACCGGCGGACTGCGGACCGTACTGCGGACAGTTATGAGGGCGAAGTGAGCAACAGCAGTTTCATCTCCACCACGATTCCATATGTGAATGCCCGGCCGCACCTCGGGCATGCGCTGGAGTACGTTCAGGCGGACTGCTTCGCGCGCTTCATGCGCCTTCAGGGACGTGACGTCTTCTTCCTCACCGGCTCCGACGAAAACAGCCTGAAGAATGTCATCGCGGCCGAATCCGAGGGAATTCCGACGAGGGAACTCGTCGACCGGAACGTCGCCTATTTCGAGAACCTGACCGAGCAGCTCAAGCTCAGCCAGGACCAATTCATCCGGACGAGCGTGGACCCCCGTCACATCGCGGGCGCCTCCCGCGTCTGGGAATTGATCGCGGCCAACGACGACATCTACAAGCAGTCCTACGAAGGGCTGTACTGCGTCGGCTGCGAGCAGTTCTACTCGCCGGCGGAGCTGGTGGACGGAAAGTGCCCCGAGCACCTGGTCCCGCCGGAGCTGGTCAAGGAGGAGAACTATTTCTTCCGGCTCTCCCGCTACCAGGACAGGCTCCTGGAGGCGCTCAAGAGCGGCCGGCTCCAGGTGGTCCCCAAGAGCCGCTACAACGAGGTCGTGAGCTTCGTCGAGTCCGGCCTGCAGGACATCAGCGTCTCCCGCTCCACGGAGCGCGCACGGGGCTGGGGCATCCCGGTGCCGGGCGACCCGAGCCAGGTGATCTACGTCTGGATCGACGCCCTCACCAACTACATCAACGCGCTCGGCTGGTCCGACGGTGACGACCGCTACAAGCGCTACTGGGAGGACGCGGAATCCCGCACCCACGTCCTGGGCAAGGGCGTCACGCGCTTTCACGCCGTCTACTGGCCCGCGATGCTCATGGCGGCAGATCTCCCGCTGCCCACGGAGACGATGGTGCACGGCTACATCACGGCCAACGGCCAGAAGCTCAGCAAGTCGCTGGGCAACGCGGTCGACCCCGTGGCGGTCATCGACAAGTACGGCATCGACGCGGTGCGGTACGCGCTGCTCGCCGACCTCTCGCCCTTCGAGGACGGGGACTTCAGCGAGGAGCGGCTCGTCCAGCGCTACACCAACGACCTGGCCAACGGCCTCGGCAACCTGGTCAGCCGGGTCGCCAGCATGGTCGGACGCTACCGCGACGGGGTGATCCCGGAGGCGTCCGGCGAGCGCGAGGAGCAGGACGACCGGCTCGCCCAGCAGGTCGCGGACACCATCACCGGGGTGACGGCCTCGATGGAGCGCTGGGACCACCGTGAGGCGCTGAACCACGTCGGCGACCTGATCCGCGCCTCCAACTCGTACGTCGACGCCAACGCGCCGTGGCACCTCGCCAAGGCCGCGAAGGGCGGCGACGAGGCGGCGTCCGCCCGTATGGACACCGTCTTCCTGTACCTCGCGGGCGCCATCCGCCAGGCGAGCTTGCTGATGCTGCCCTTCGTGCCGGAGTCGGCGGAGAAGATCCTCAAGGTCGTCGGTGAGGAGAACCACCGCCTCGTCGAGCCCTCGGCCTGGCTCGACGGCCTGGCAGGCAGGGCGATGGAGCGGCCCGAGCCGATCTTCCCGCGGCTCGACGTGGTGGTCTGACCGACAGCGGAAGCCCGGGGGCGAGGGATTCCTCGCTTCCGGTCGGCTGATGAGGGGGCAATGAATCGTGACAGCCATGTCGGATCTGGTGGACATAACCACCACTTCGGTAGGCCGAGACACTCTGCTCACCACGTACAGCAGCTTCTTCGAGAACATCTCGTACAGCGGTTCATTCCGCGTTGTGGTGACCATCGACCCCGCATACGGAGTCGAGGAAGAGGAGGTGGAGGAGACCGTACGGTTCCTTGAGGATCTGCCGAGGCAGTATTCCCAAGTCCGCGAGGTCGTAGTGGAACGCCTCCCGAAGCGGATCGGTTTGCAAGGCGCGCTTTCACTGCTTTTCGCGCATGCCGCGGCTCCGGTCGGAGTGCACTTGGAAGACGACTGGAGGTTCATCGCACCTGTGGACCTGGACGTCCTGATCTCCGAGCTGTACGCGCACGAAAGCAGCCAAATAGTGCTGACGAACTCGCATGCGGCAAGAGGCGGGACCTTCGAGCGCCTCGACGAGGTGGCGGAGGTCCCGGGAACCGCGGGCCGTCTGCTCCGGCTGAACAGGTCGAGCTGGGCGGCGCACTATATGCCGCTGTGCCCCCATCTCCACCGCACGGACCGGTGGGCACCGACCGTCGCGAGGGCTCTCGCGCTCACCGACGGTGTGCGATGCCCGGACGAACGGGTGCGCGAGCGGGTTGTGGCCGAGCAGGCGACGGACCGGCACAACGTGCTGTGGACGCGTGATGTCGTCGCCGAGGACCTGGGCCGCGAGTGGCTGGTCAAGCGCGCCCGGTACAAGGCCATCACCCCGGAGTACGCGGGGGACGCCGAGACCGGCGGTGCGACGCGGAGATCCGGCGACGCACCACTCGTACTGAAGCGTTCGGCCGCTCTGAGATCCCGGGCCGAGAAGTTGATCCCCGGCATGACGCAGACATTCCACAAACGCCCCGAGAACTTCGCCGACGGGGAATACCCCGTGTACGCGGAACGCGGTCGCGGATCCCTTCTGTGGGACGTCGACGGCAACTCCTACGTGGACTTCGTCATGGCGCTCGGCGCGGCCTCACTCGGCCATGACCATCCGGTGCTGAGCAACGTCGTCCGAGAGCGGCTCGGCCGTGGGGTGCTGCTGTCCCTTCCGGCCCAGACCGAAATCACCGCGGCTGAAGAGCTGGTGAGCGCGGTCCCCGGAATCGAGATGGTCCGATTCCTCAAGACGGGCGCGGAGGCGTGCTCGGCCTCCATGCGTCTTGCCCGGCACCTGACCGGACGAGAGCACTTCCTCCTGGCCGGATATCACGGCTGGCACGACCAGTTGGGCGGGCCCAGCGCGGGCGTTCCGACCAGTGCCGCACGGCTGGGGGAGCGCTCGACCCTAGACAGCCCTGCCGACGAATCGCGATTCCTCGCGGCGGTGCGTGAGCGCGGTGAGCAGCTCGCGGGCGTGATGGTGAGCACGCCGTACCACCGGGTGCTCAGCGCCGAGTTCCTGAGCGAACTCCGCGCCGCCTGCGACGAGCACGGTTGCCTGCTGGTGCTCGACGAGATCGTCACCGGATTCCGGCTCGCTCCCGGCGGCTTGGGACAGTTCCACGGCGTGCACGCGGACATTCTCTGCTTTTCCAAGGGGATGGCGGCCGGAATGCCCCTGGCGGCGGTTGCCGGCCCACGGCACATCATGGACAGGTTCGCCGAGATCCGGGTCTCCACGACCTTCGGCGGTGAACTCCTTTCCCTGGAGGCCATGAAGGCGGCACTGCGCGAGTACGGGCGGACCAACTACTACGAGCACATCGCGGCGCTCGGGCGACAGCTACGTGACGGGATCAACGAGCATGCGGTGGGGCTGGGACTCGGCGAGATCGTGACCGGCTACGACCCGATGCCGTGCCTGCACTTCGATACGGACCCCGCAGCACACCAGCGGATCGCCCGGAAGTTCCTGGCAGAGATGGCGCGACGCGGGTTCCTGCTGCGACGTGACGTCAACTTCATCTCCGCGGCCCACACTTCGGACCAGATCGATGACGCGGTGTCGGCCTCGGCGGAAGCGCTGAGAGCGGCCCACACTTGAGCGGTGCTGTCGCTGGGTGATCAGGTGGCAGGCAGCCATATTGTTTCACCCGCCGCCCTGTGCCTCGCGAATTCGAGGCGGCGCCGAGTTACTTCCCGGCAGAGTGCTTCGAAGTGCTGTGCGCACATGCGCGGACGCACTGCCGGCCGTGAGCCATGCCACCGCGGCTTCGGACAAGAGACCCACTCCGGTCCGCGCCGGGCGGGGCGCCGGAGGTGCCCCGGGTCGAGCAGACGACCGAATGGCCACGGGCGAGTGCTGTGCCGGCCACCGTGCGGGAGAGGAAGGCCCGTTCCCCCAACAACCGGCACACGCACGCGACTTGCCCCTCTGCGGGTGGGCGCAGGTATCCGGCATCTCCGTCCTTGCCTGACGGCCGACTCGATATTACGATCACGCGCCGAGGCGGCATGCCCCTTCTAGGACCTGCGGGTCCGATGGTTGCGATCTTGAAAGGTTGCGGTTCGGCCCACCCGTCACAGCGCCAGAGGGAGTAGCCCCGGTGAGCACGCGGCAAGTCGTTCGCTGGACCGAAGCCGACGAGGAGCGATCCGCCCGCTGGCGCTCCGAGGACGGAGTGCCGCTGCCGGAACGTACCGTCGTCGCGGACGACCGTACGGTGCCCGGGGCCGCGTACCGACTGGCCGCCGACGGCACAGGGATGCTGTGGCGCGGCGATTTCCGGAACGCACGCCGACTGCTGCGGGACATGAAGGAACGCGCCGACCGGGCGCTGCGGGAAAGGAAGCTGCCGGAGGCACCGGTCGAGGCGTACCGCGCGCACCGCCGGGCGCGGGCTGAGCGGGCGCACACGCTCGGCATGCTGCTGGTGCCGTTCGAGCCCGACGGCGCCGTTGCCCTCCGCAACGCGCCCGACGTCCAGGAGGCATGCAAGGAGGCGTACGGCTCGGGGGACGAACCGTTCGTCGCTCCGCTCCGGGAGCTGCTGCACCTGATCTGGGCGCGGGAGGAACGCCGGAAGGGCTTCGAGGTGCCCGCGCTCGGGGACCGTGTCCACCCGCACTACGGCGTCTTCACACCCGTGGGGCGGGGCGAGTACATGGATCTGGTGGCCGAGGCGCCGTTGCCCACACGGACCCTGGCGTTCGACATCGGCACCGGCAGCGGCGTGCTGACGGCGCTGCTGGCCCACCGGGGCGTCGAGCGGATCGTCGCGACGGACCAGGAGCCGCGTGCCCTGACGTGCGCGCGGGAGAACCTGACCCGGCTGGGCCTGGCCGACCGGGTGGAGTTCCTGCGGACCGATCTCTTTCCCCCGGGGCGCGCCGGGCTCGTGGTGTGCAACCCGCCGTGGGTTCCGGGGGAGCCGCATTCGCCCGTCGAGCGCGCGATGTACGACCCCGACAGCCGCATGCTGCGAGGCTTCCTCGACGGCCTGGCGGCGCATCTGGAGCCGGGTGGCGAGGGGTGGCTGGTGATCTCGGACTTCGCCGAGCACGTCGGCCTCCGGCCTCGGTCCGAGCTGCTCGCGGCGTTCGGGGCGGCGGGTCTGGAGGTCGTCGCGCGGACGGACATGAGGCCGCGGACTCCCTGGGTCCCGGACGAGAACGAGCCGTTCCCCGCGGCACGCGCGGCCGAAGTGACCTCTCTCTGGCGTCTCGCCGCCCGCTGAGACCGGACGGTCCGCAACCACCGCACGACGATCACCGCGAGCAGTACGAGGCGGGGCGCGCCCCTGGAGGGCGGAGGGAGGAAACCATGAACGTGCCGAAGTCGCCGCCGCGGCAGGCGCCCACGACCACGCACCGGGTGGAATGGAGGGCGTTGCCGCGAGAGGTCCGGCTGGCCCTCGAAGAGCGGCTGGGGTCCCGCGTCGTCGCGTCGGAGACTCAGCACGGGGGGTTCTCGCCCGGTATGGCCGCCATCGTGACCTGCGCCGACGGGAGCGAGCACTTCATCAAGGCGGTGAACCCCGGCCTCAATCCCGTGTCACCGGGGATGTACCGGGAGGAGGCGTCGTACTCCGCCGCGCTGCCGGACGGACTGCCCGTCCCACGTCTCCGCCATGTGCACGATGACGGCGACTGGATCGCGCTCGTCTTCGACGCCGTCATCGGAAGGACCCCCGACGTCCCGTGGAGCGCGGCGGACGTCCGGCGTCTCCTGGACACGATCCAGGTCCTGGCCGACGCACCGCTCACCGGAGACCCGGTCGGTCTGCCTTCCGTTCCGGACCGTCTTGAGTACAGCTTCGGCGCCTACCGCCGGCTGGCGGAGAGGCCGCAGGACCTCACCGCCTGGGAACGCGGGAACATCGACCGGCTGGTCCCCGCGGCCGAGTCCGCCCTGGAGTTCGTGGCAGGCGATTCCCTCGTGCACCTCGATCTGCGTGCGGACAACATCGTCCTGGCCCACGACGGGGGCGCGTACATAGTCGACTGGTCCTGGGCCTCGACGGGTGCCCCCTGGGTGGACGAGGTCTGCTTCCTCGTGAACGTCGCGACCTACGGGGGGAACGCGGAGCGTTTCCTCACCGCCGACCAGCACCTTGCCTCGGTGCCCCGGGACCACGTCACCGGCTTCCTCGCCGGACTGAGCGGGATGTGGACGGAGGCCCTCGCCGAACCGGCGCCGCCCGGCCTGCCCACGCTGCGCGCGTTCCAGCGGCTCGAGAGGGACGCCACGCTCGCCTGGGTCCGAGCCCGTACGGGCTGGAGCTGAAGACCCCGAACCGTCACCGTCAACGTCACCGAAACCGCCGCCAGGCCCCCGATGGGACACGCATGAACAGGAGATCCGGTACATGAGTGAAATCCTCGTCTCCGTCCACGGCAACACCCTCGACGTCCGTACCCAGCTCGTGGTCGTGGACACGGACACGGCCACCGCGCGACGAGCGCCGTTCGATCTGCCGGACGGGTTCCAGCGGTACATGGGGCTCGCCGTGGACGGCCCGCGGGTATCCGCCCTCGCGGTCTACCTGGACAACCGGACCTCGCTGGTCACCCTGGACAGGACCGGGGACGGGCCGACGCTCGTACGGCCACTGCCCGGTGTCATGGACGGACACAGCATGCTCGCCGAGGACGGTGACGTCCACGCCGTGTCCTCGGGGACGGACGAACTCGTGCGGTTCTCCTTCTCCGAGGACCGTGCGGAACCGGAACCGGAACCGGAGCCGGAACGGCGGACGGTGTGGCGCGCTAGCGACGAGGAGCGCGACACCCACCACATCAACTGCGTGCTCCGGCTGGACGGGAACATCCTCGTGTCCGCCTTCGGACCCTCGTCCACGGGCTACCGGCGCCACGCCATGGACGGCTACATCTTCGACGTGACGGACAACCGGCCGGTGCTCACCGGGGTCGCGCAGCCCCATTCCGTCACGGTACGCGAAGGCCTCCTGTACTACTGCGCATCCGGTACCGGGGAATTCCGCTCGGAAAAAGGCACCGTCATCGCCCTCGACGGCTATCTCCGTGGCGCATGCTGGCTCTCCGACGACCTCGTGTGCATCGGCACCAGCGCCGGGCGTGCCAAGGACAGGAAGAGCCATTCCGCTCGCGAGGACTGCGCCGTGTGGATCGTCGACGTGACCTCCGGCGCCGTGGTGAGCCGTATTCCCATGGGGCGGTTCGGCCCTGAGATATACGACATCGTCCTTTTGTGACGAGGGAGGGGCCGATCATGTCCTCGCACCGGGAAAGCGGTCTCGTGGAATTCCGGGGAGGTACGCCCCATGGGCATGCGCGCGGCCGATGACGCCGAGCCGCCGTCGGCGACGTTCTCCAGGGCGTATTTCGACGGTCGCTACGCCCGCGACCCCGACCCCTGGGGAATGGCGACCAAATGGTACGAGCGGCGCAAGTACGCCGTGACGCTCGCGGCGCTGCCGCGGGCGGGCTACCGCGACTGCTTCGAACCCGGCTGCGGGACAGGCGAACTCACCCGCCTATTGGCTCCGCGCTGCGAGCGTCTGCTGGCCGTCGACTTCGCCGAATCGGCCGTGGGATCGGCCCGTTCAGCCGTGAGCGAGTTCGCCCACGTCGAGGTCCGGCAGGCCACGCTGCCGGAGGACCTGCCCGACGGACGCTACGACCTCGTCGTCGTCAGCGAGATCCTGTACTACCTCTCCGGTGACGACCTCAAGGTGACGCTGGACGGCCTTCTCGGACGGCTGGAGGCCGGCGGCGACCTCGTCGTGGTCCACTGCCGGGCTTCCGACCGCCGCCACGGCTACGACGGATTCAACGTGCACTCGTCGGTCGCGTCGCGGCCGGAACTGGAGAGCCTGGTGCACCACGAGGACGAGGAATTCGTGCTGGACGTCTTCCGCCGGTCCGGAGAGTGCCCGTGACCTCCACACTTCCGCTCACGCAATGGGCCGAACTGCCCGCCGAGGTACGGGAAGCGGTCGAGGAACGCGCCGGGCCGGTCACCGAAGCGGAGCACCTGGACTTCGGCGAGGGCGCCGAGCTGGCCTCGATCCTGACCACCCCGGACGGGAAGGTGTTCGCCAAGGGCACCTTCATCGACGGCCCGCTGGCACCGCGCCTCGACAGCGAGGCCAGGATCAACCCCCGGGTGGCACGGCTGGCCCCCCGGCTCCTGTGGCGGGTGGCGGCCGGAAAGTGGCTCGTCGCCGGATTCGCGTACGTGCCGGGCAGGCACGCGGACTACTCGCCCGGTTCCCCCGACCTGGACAGACTGGCCGAAGCGGTGGCGGTGCTCCAGGACCTGCCCTGCCCGGACCAGGTGACCTGGCGGGTCGAGCGGCGCTGGTCGGGGTTCACGGACCAGGCGCATGTGATGACGGGCGAGGCCCTGGTCCACAAGGACCTGAACCCCCGTAACGTCCTCATCACCGAGGAGCGCGCGTACGTCGTCGACTGGGCCACGCCGTGCAGGGGAGCGGCATGGGTGGAACCCGCCCTGCTGGTACCGAGGCTGGTCGGGCACGGACACAGCCCCCGGGAGGCGGAGGAGTGGGTGGCGCAGTTCCCGTCCTGGAGCCGCGCGACGGCCGGGGCGCTGGACGTGTTCGCAGACGCGGAGGCCCGCAAACGGCAGTGGCTGGCCTCGGAGTGGCCGCTGCCCCGCCAGCTACAGAATGCCAAAGGAGCCTGGAAATGGGCCCGTTGGCGGTCTCTTCGCCGCTAGACTCCCGTCCGACTCCCCTCGCCGGTTGCTGAGACGTGTGCGGGTGCAGATCTCCTGGATCTCCTCGTACCGGTACGCCGCCACAGGCAGAGCACCTCTTTCGTCCTCGCCGGTCATCCCCGGATCTCCGGTCCTCGGCGGCGAGCGGGGCGTCCCACCTTGAAGAGAGAGGTATCAACGGGGTGTCCAAGAGCGCGAAAGGCAAGTCCGGCGCCGACATACCGGCCCACGCGTGGTCGACGGATGAGATGTTCGGCGCGGGTGCGGTCTTCCTGCTGGCCATGGCCTGGGTGCTGGGCGCGCTGGCCTGGGCGGCGGGCGGACTTGCCGCACTGGTCACGAACGGCGCCTGGCCCGGCCAGGCCCTTTCCTCATCGTTCTTCCTGCTCATTCATCTGGCCCTGAACTGGGACGCACGCGCACTCGCGTGGCCTGCCGCCGACCGGCCGCTGCTGGGGCCCGACTGGCTGTTCTGGACGGTTTACGCCGTCCTGGTCCTCATCGTGGGGACCGTGGTGAAAAGGACGATCTCCTGGGTTTTCCGGATACTGGGCGAGCGGCGCCGTTCGCGGCACGTCAACGTCCGTCAGGCGCAGCGCGACAACTCGGTCGTCTGGGGCGGCACCAGCGATGTCGAATCCCTCGTGGTCCCGGACAGGAACGCTCTCTCCGGGCGTGTCTACCTGGGGGAGATGGCCGACAACCCCGCCGCCCGGCTGGCGACTTCGCGATACACGTCGATCGCGGTCATCGCACCCACGGGTTCGTCAAAGACGGTGAAGTACGTCGTGCCGACCATTCTGACCTGGCCCGATGCCGTATTCGTCACGTCCACGAAGAACGACATCGCGGACCTGACCCTGAACTTCCGTGCCGAGACGCTCGGCCGGCCGGTCTATATCTTCGACCCCACGGGAGAATGGCCGGAGGAGCAGCGCAAATATCTGTGCGCGTGGTCACCGCTCATGGCGATCCAGGATTATGCCGACGCCGACAAGGTCGCCCAGTGGCTCTCCGAGGCGGCGGTCGAGAACAGCAACGCGGATGCGAAGGCACGCTTCTGGATCAACCTCACGCAGATCGCCATGGGGCCCATGCTGTGGATCGCCAGGAAGAGCAACAAGACGATGCTGGACGTGGCGGACTGGATCGGCTACCAGAATTTCGAAGAGGTGGAGAGACTCTTCGACGTGTACGAGAGCGGATCCCTGGACCAGTCCGCGAAAGAGGACCTCGCGGTGGCCCGCCGCGGGCTGTTCGCCACCCAGCAGCGCGACAAGATGACACGCTCCGGGATCTTCTCCAACGCGGACTTCATCCTGAAGCCGTTCCTTTCCGCGCAGATGGCACCCACGACGGACATCAGATTCGACGACGAGGGCAATCCCTACAGCCCCTTCGGGCTCCGGATCCTGGACGTCGAGCGCGTCCTCGACGAGGGCGGCACCATCTATGCCATCAGCGACGAGGAGGAACAGGAAATGTTGCGCCCTGTCTTCCAGTCCGTGGCGCAGTCCTACCTCCGGGCCTGCCGGAAGCGGCAGCGGCGCCAGGGCGCCGGTCCGCTGATGAACCCTCCGCTGCTCCTGCTGGAGGAAGCAGCCAACGTCGCCCCGCTGCCGACCCTCGACAAGATGGCCGCGACCTACCGGGGGTTCGGCATCGTCATCATGTCCATCTGGCAGGACGAGGCGCAGGTGTCGACGATCTACGACACCCGGGCCCCCACGGTCCTGGGCAACCACACCACCCGGCTCTACCTGCCCGGGTCCTCCGACGACACGACGCTGGACCGGCTCTCCCGGCTCATCGGTGACCAGTCCGTCGCACTGACCAGATTCGGATACACGCACCACGAAGGGCACCAGCGGATCACGGCCCAGGAGGGCGCCGAGGACGTCCGGCTCGCCCCCATCGACTATCTGCGTACGCTCCCGAAGGACGTCGCGATCGTCCTGTCCGGCAACCTGCCGCCCATCAAGGTGTCGGCGACACCCTGGTTCAAGGACCCGGAGATGCGCGCGCGCATCGGGCCCGAGATGTGCGAGAAGTACGACCGTGCCTTCGGCGAAGCCCAGTCGGGTGCCGCCCCGGCACCGAGCGGGGCCGCGTACCTCGCGACGCCCGCCCCCCGGCGGTTCCGCAAGCGGTCGCAGCCGTAGGGAAGCGGTAGCGGTCGTAGGGCTCGCGAGGAGCCGTGCGGCGGACGGCGGCCCGGGGCGCGGCGCGCGCGTCGGAACCGGGCCGTCGGAACCGGGCCGTCGGAACCGGGCCGTCGGAACCGGGCCGTCAGAACTGGGCCGTCAGCCCCGCAGCGTCCAGCAGATAGGCGGTCATCGGAGCGTAGAACCTCGGGCTGGTCACGTGATCGTCCAGCGGGACCACCACCTGGAGCGTGCCCTCGGCCTCGCCGAGGAACAGGGCCGGGTCGTTGCAGTCCGCGTATCCCACCGCGTCGACGCCGCGCTGCCCCGCGCACCCCGCCCAGCCGTGGTCGGCGACCACCAGATCGGGCAGGGGCCGCCCGTCCAGGGCAAGCCGGTCCAGGACCGCAGCCATGGGGGCGGGGGAGTGGGTGTGCCGCAGCCTGGCGCGGCGCTCCAGCATGGCCACGTCGCAGAACTGGGAGACGGTCCCCTCCTCCCCGAGGTGCAGGTCCTCCGGGACCTCGACGATCTCGCACCCGGCGGCGTGCAGCGCCGAGGCCGTGGCGCTGTGCACCTCCAGCAGCCCGCCGGGGTGGCCCGTGGCGAACAGCACCCGCTCCTGTGCCTCGGCCGCCTTCCGCAGCACGGCCGCCAGCCGGTCCAGCGCGCCGACCGTCAGTTCCGGGTCGATGGTGTCCTGCCCGGAACGGTGCCGGGGATCGCCGCTCACCCCACACCGCTCCGCCATGACGGCCAGCACGTCCAGTTCGTCGGCCCAGCGGTCGCCCAGCTCCAGGCCGAGCCAGAAGTACCGGTCGCCGCCCGCCAGTTCGCGGTAGTGGGAGAGGTTGTTCTCCCGGGGGGTGGCGACATCGCCCGCGATGCGGGTACGGACGAGGTGGTCGATCAGCTCGGCACGGCTGGGCACGGTGCTGGGTATGGGCATGGGGTCCATTGTCGCGTCCGCGTCCGCGGGAATGTGGCGTACCCGGGGTGGCGGCGGCCCGGTTACTGCTTGGCGCGCAGCTCGTCCAGCCGGGTCCGCAGGTTCCTGACCACCTTGCTGTCCTCGCCCTCGGTCGCGACGAGCATGGCCAGCACATCCGCCCCGGTGCTGAGTTTCTCCTGTGGGTCTGTGACGGATGCCCATGTGAACAGGGCCCGCCGCGCCGAGGCGCGGGTGAGCGAGTGGTGGTGCCCGACCACCGCCGCCTGGAGGCCGGAGGTGTGCAGATACCAGCGGGTAGCCGTGGCGTGATCCTCCATCAAGTGGGCGAGCCAGCCCCGCAACTCGCGCATATTGATGGTGTGCGAGTGTGCCGGGCCGAACTCGGCGGTGATCTGCTGGTCCAGTTGTTCCGCTTCGATGGCGGCCCGCGCCACGTGTGCCGGGTCCCTTGTCCGAAACGCGGTGGTAACCCTCGCCACGCGCTTGCTGTACTTCGCCGGAGGCGGTTCGGGCATGGATTGTGCGCGTTGCCGTGCTTTCGGCCCTGGCCCCAGCTCAGGCAGTGGCCCGGCCGCGGTCAGCCGCGCCGCTTGCTCAGCCGTCGGCAAAGGCGAGATCTGGGGTGCGGTGAAGTCCCAGAAGGCCGGGCTGACAGTGCCCCACGGGGCGAACGTCGCCTCTTCGTCCATGATTGCTTCGCATCGTCCGTTCGGTACTGGTCTCAAGTCCGCGCCATGGCTCACCAGGTCAGATGCGCACGCCACGGTGGCGCAGATAGGGGACCGGGTTGACGTCCGAGCCGTATTCCGGTCCGGTACGGATCTCGAAATGCAAGTGCGGGCCGGTGACATTGCCCGTGGCACCCGACAGGCCGATCTTCTTCCCGCCCCGCACAGTGTCGCCCTTCGAGACGCTCAATGCGGACAGATGGGCGTAATGGCTGTACTTGCCGTCGCTGTGCCGGATGACGACCTGGTTTCCGTAGGCTCCCCCCTTGCCGGCCGTGACGACGGTGCCTGGGCCGGCGGCCTTGACGGTCGTGCCGGTCGGTACGGCGAAGTCGACGCCGGTGTGATAGCCGCTGGACCAGTTCGGACCGGTCGCGTGATACACCGTGCCGAGTGCGCCGCTGGTCGGTCGCGTCCAGCCACCGGAACCACCGGCTTCGCCGGAGGCGGTCAGCTGGCGCGACATCGCCATGATGTTCTTGACGTAGTCGTACGTCTGGCGGTTCGCGAACGACGGTGGGGGCACACCCGCGTAACGCTCAACGGCGCACCACCCCGCGTTGTAGCCCGCCAGCGCCAACTCGGTCGGGGAGCCGTTGAACTCCGAGGGGTGCTTGACGGTCTCCTTCGGACAGTCGTTGTACTTGGCGGGGTTCTTGGCCCTCTTCAGCAGTGAGCACATGAACCTGCCCTGTGCCGGTATCGCGTCCTCGGGGTCCCAGACGTCCCCGCCCTTCCCCCAGGTCTTCCAGGTGCCCGGCATGAACTGGGCTATCCCCTGGGCCCCGGCGGACGATCCGGCTTTGGGGTCGAAGCCCGACTCCTGCTTCAACTGAGCCGCCAGCACGGAGGGGGACAATCCGGCCTTGCAGTCGCCGGCGGCTGCCTTGATGAGCCCCTCGTACTGACTGGGCACCCCGCCGCGCCCGACCTTCAGTGCCCCTCCGGCCAGGACAGGGTCAGCGGAGTCCGAACCGTCGTCGGTCAGGGAAGCCAGCACGAAGATGCCCATTATCAGGCCGAACGGCAAGGTGAGCACGGCCGCAAGCGTCAGCTTCAGTAAGAGTTTGATATCCAACCAGGCCCCCCATGGCCCCCGTGCCTGCGTAAATTTGCAATTTGCTCTATCGAAGAGCGGCACATTAGGAAGAGATCATTCCGCTTTCGGAGGGCGGACTGGCGCTACGCGCCGCATTCTTCCGATCCGCGTGATACCCCATCAACTAGTGGTAGATTCCGCACAGTTGACAGAGTGTTCTACCACAGCCGTCACGCTGATGGCACGTGGACACCTGCGTTTCTGTCTGCTAGACACTCACTTCGCGGCTCGCGTCTGTCGCGGTCGCCTCGCCATACGCTCACTTCAGGGTGTTGGCTACGGTAAATGCGATTTTCAAGCGGGGGCCTTGTGAAAGCGCAGCTTGTGATGTCACTCACGAGCCAAAATCGACTGATAATACCCGTTTTGAGCGCGGTCGGTGGCAGCGGGCGGTCCACGACAGCCGGCCTGCTGGCCTGCGCTCTGTCGACGATGGGCGCAACTGCCGTACTGGACATGGCGCCACGCCTGGCCTCGCCCTGGCCCGCTTGGAGCGCCGAGCCCGGAACCGGCTTGCTCTCCCTCCCCCCGGACCGGCCGCTCACCCGCAGCCAGGTCCACGCGGCGGCGTCCCGCTTTCAGGTTCCCGGCGGCGGCGCATGGCACGTGCTCACCGATCACCAGGAGTGGAATCACCCACCCCTCGCTCTCCCCGAAGATCCGGCCGCCTGGTACCAGTTGGCCGCGATCGGCGGGTGGCAGGCGGTCATCGCGGACACCGTCCATCCGGTCGCTCACGAGGTGCTCACCGCGCGCTGCGCCGGATCGGCCGGCCTGACCGCCCGCTGGTGCCAACTGCCGTTCTCGGTACCGGTGCTGTGCGCGGCCGAAACCGGCTCCGGTGTCCGGGCCCTTCAGACGGCCGTCAAGGCGGCCTCGGCCGAAGGGCTCCCGCTCCACCGGATGATCGTTGTTCTGACCGCCATCGGCGAGGGCCGGTCCCCCGCCTCGGTGAAGGCCGCCGCCGCGATGCTCGCACCGCGAGTCGGGGCGGTCATCCAGGTGCCCTATGACCCCCGCATCCGCGCCCATGGGATGCGCGACGCATCCCATCTGAAGCCCCGATTGCTGGAGGCCGGCCGACAACTCGCCCACGCCGTGGTGGGTTCGGCCCAGGCGGCCTGGGGCGATCCACTCCCTGCGGCTGCTGTGCCACGTGCCCGGACAGCAGTCCCTGCCCGCGTCGACCACACCGTCCGCAACGCTTCGAAAAAGGTTCTTGCATGAGTCAGTTTCTGCAGTCCCTGCATGCCTTCGCCGGTGACCCGCACCTTCAGCTCCTCGCCGGTGACAAGCCCATCGTTCCGGGGTACAAGCCCAAGCTGCCCGGCGAGGTCCGGACGCCCACCAGCACGATTCTCGCCTGGACCGCGGGAGGCGGCCTCTCGCTGGCGGTACTGGGCGGGCTCGTCGGCTGGGGCATGGTCGGCATCGGGCACAACACCGAGCGGGCGGCTCTCGCCGCCCGCGGGAAGTCCTCGATCCTCTGGAGCCTGATCTCCGGGGTGGGTATCGGAGTCACTTCCGGTCTGGTCATGGGCTTCTACAACATGGCGAACTGAGGCGGGAATGGAAGACCAAGACCGTGTGGCCCGCCGGGCCCGTCTCCGCCTGATAGGCATCGGGGCGCTCTTACTCGCCGTGCTGGTCGGCGGCGCCGTCCTGCTGATCAGTGCCGCAAGCAGCCAGGACGCGTCCGGCGCGACCTCCGGTGACCGGAAATCCAGCACACCCGAGCCGGGCCCGTCGGCCTCTTCGCGGGGCAAGATGACGCCGGCGAAGGCCAAGCCCATGCGCGTCCTGAAACCGAAGAGCCAAAAGGACGGCTTCTCCGTCGGTTTTCCCCGCAGTGGCCCCGGGGCCACCTCAGCGGCCGTCTACTACTTGGAGGAGTCCCCCTTCCTCGATGACGTCAGGACCAGGCAGCAACTGAAGGCCATCACCTCCAGGAAATCTCCCGCCTCCATCGACAAGGAGATCTCCGAGGTCCGCAAGCTGCGCGAAAAGGTGGGGTTGCCGCCATCCGGCGGCGTGCCGGGAGGGCTGACCTTCACCACCACCGTCGAAGCGGTAAAGGCGACGCCGCTGCGCAGCCGAAGTCTGGTCCAGGTCTGGCTGAACTACGACCGCTTCGCGACCAAGCCCGATGGCACCCCGGCAGCGAAGCCGTTGAAGGACGAGACGGTTGATGTCCTCCTCAAATGGGAGGGCGGCGACTGGAAGATCACCGATGAGCCGCGCTACCGCAAGCTGCGGACTTTCCCGGCGGCTTACGCCTCCGACAGTCCCATTGCCTGGCAGAGCGGTTGGTGGCAGGTGCGGCATGAGGCATGACCGTTTCCGGCGAGCACTGACCCTGCTGCTGTCCTTGGTGTGCTGTCTCGGCCTCACGGCGGCCGGTGCGCCCATGGCGTCCGCGGAGGACGACCCCAAGGCGTATGTCGACTTCGGTCCTCCGAAGGACCCGCCCAAGGAGTGGACCGAAGGGGGCGTGGGCCCCCAGGGCATAGGTCTCGACGACAACGACCACTGGTGCAACGTCAACATGGGGGCAGACCCCAAGAATTGCGACACGGAAAAGGCCATCGGTGAGATCCCCGGTACCTATGAGCCGTGCAGCGACGTCATGGACGGCTGCTCCAAGAAGGACCTGAAGAAGCACGAGCTCAAGGAGCTCAAGGAGTGGCGGAAGAAGGCCGATCACAACCACAAGAACTACAAGAAGCTCAATGAGCTCCTCACCAAGTGCGTGAACAAGGGCGGGATGTTCCAGGACTGCTCGAACGAGCATGGTCCGAACTACCCGATGATCAACGTGAAGACGCCATGGGACTGGGTCGGCGACGCGATCGCGAGTCTGGCGACCGACATGCTCACCAAGGCGGCCGAATACATCGGCAAGTCGGTCGTATGGGTGCTCAAACAGTTCGCCGACGCGTTCAACAGCTGGTCCACCATCGATCTCGCCAAGACCGGTATCGGTCCCACGATGAGCATCATGACGGGTCTCTCGGTGCTGCTGGCGGCCTTCCTGCTGTTGATGCAGTTCGGCAAGCTGGCCATCAGTCAGCAGGGCAGTCCGCTGGTGACCGCGCTCACCGGACTGGCCAAATGGGCGGTGATCCTGGCCGTCTACGTGGTCGCCATCCAGACCGCGCTCGACTGGTCCGACCAGCTGAGCACCGCGATCATCAACGAGACCTTCGACCGCGGCGGCAGCGGTGAGAAGGATGCCCAAAAGGCGATGCAGCAACAGCTCGGCGAGCTGTTCGCCGGCCTCGGCGCGGCCGGCGGGACAGCCGCTGCCGGTGGCGCCCTGATCACCGGCAGCGGCATGGTGGCTTCCTCGGTCGGCTTCATCATCGTCATCGGCATTCTCTGCATTCTGGCCATCGGCGGACTGTGGATCGAGATGCTGATGCGTCAGGCCGGGCTCATGATCCTGGTCGCTGTGATGCCCCTCGTCCTGGCGGGGCAGATGGCGGACTCGACCCGCGAGTGGTGGCCCAAGGCCCGTAACGCGGTGATCTCGCTGATTCTGATGAAGCCGGTGATCGTGATCTGTTTCTCCATCGGCTTCAACGCCATGAGTCATGGTGACGGCGCCCGCAATGTCCTGGTCGGCCTGCTGATCTTCATCCTGTCGTGCTTTGCCTGGCCGGTGATCGCCCGGTTCATGACCTTCACCACCAACGGCGACGGCAACAGCACCACTTCCGGACTCATCGGCGCGGTCGGCTCGAACATGTCGGCGATGTTCGCCGGCTACCGGCCGCAGATGGGGCCCGGAGGCGCGGGCATGATCGGCGGGGGCGTCGGCTTCACCAAGGGGCTGGAGGAGGACAACGCCACCACCGGCGGTTCCGGCGGCGGTGGCGGCTCCGGCGGCTCCGGCGGTGGTGGCGGCGGTGGCGGCTTCTGGTCCAAGTTCATGAAGGGAAGCGGTTCCGGCGGCTTCGGCCACAAGGTCGGCGGTGTCGTGGGGATGGGCCTGCAGGCCGCAGCCATGGGCAAGGACATCCTGGAGGACTCGGCGGCCAACACCGCGGCCCACGCCGGCCTCGGTCCGAGCTCCACTCCCGACCGCCACGTGGTCATCGGCCGCCGCGGCCAGCGCGGCGGCGGCGCCTCGGGGGGCGGAGAAGAGGAAGAGCCTCCGCCGCCGCCACCACCACCGCCGCCGCACGCACCGGGAGGGTATTCCGCGAACCTGGAGCGGGACGCGCCCCCCGAGCGGGCCGCGCCCACGGAGCCCCCGGCTCCGCCACTTCCGCCGGGAGGGAACCAGCCCATCGTGGCCCCGCCGGAATCCTACTCATGGAGGGATTAGCCCATGCCGGTCCCAGAGCCCGTCACCTACGGCGGCTGGCAGTCCGAACGCAGCGGATTCATGGGCAACCTGTCGGGGCCCGGCTTCGCCCTGGTGGCGGCTTCGACCGTCATCGGGCTCATCCCGCTCTACCAGCGAAGCTGGTCCGCGACGATCGTTTCCCTTCCGCTCGCCCTGCTGTTGCTCGCCCTCGCCTTCGGGCGCGTCCTGGGGCTGTCAGCGGACCAATGGATCATTCTCGCAGTGAGGCATCAGATCGCCGTGGCCACCAAGAAGAACCTCTTCCTCTCCGGCGCCTTCGCTCCCCGGACCAGGACCGGGGAACAGCCGATGGACCTGCCCGGGGTCCTCGCCCGTCTGCGCATCCTCAACGCGCCCGACGGGCTGGGCGGGGAACTCGGAGTCGTCCACGACCCGGTCGACAGCACCTACACCGCCATCGCCCGAATCGGCTTCCCCGGCCTGGCGCTGATCGACACGGACAAGCAGAACACCCGCGTCGGCGCGTGGGCCGCCTTCCTGCGCTCACAGTGCAAGGAAGACGGGGCGATCACCAGGATCGCCGTACACCAGCGCTCCCTCCCCGACGACGGGACCGAGCTCAGGTCATGGACCGATCGCCACATCACCTCCGACGCCCCGCCCGCCGCGATACAGGCCCTGGACGAACTCATGGTCGGCGCGGGGCCGGTGGCCACCATCCGCGAGACCTATCTGTCCCTCACGTTCTCCTCCGCACGCGCACGCCTGGCGGTCAGGGCAGCCGGTGGCGGCCAGATCGGCGCAGCCGCCGTCCTCGTCCGTGAGATCCACGCCATGCAGGGGGCGTTGAGCAGCGCCGGTCTCCAGGTCGAGGAGATGCTGACGCCCCGCAAGGTCGCCCAGGCCATCCGCACGGCCTACGACCCGGAGTCGCAGCTGATGCTCGCCGCCCGCAACAACGCCGCGCAGGAATCCACCTGGGAGGGCGCCCCGCCGGGCCTCGATCCGGCGGTGGCCGGACCCGCCGCGGCGGAGACCAGCTGGGGCGTGTACCGGCACGACGGGGCATGGACGGTCTCGTACCAGGTGCGCGGGCTGCCCCAGTCCGAGGTGTACGCCACCTTCCTCCAGCCCCTGCTGAGGCCCCGGCGCAACGCCCGCCGTTCGCTGTCGCTGGTGTACGAGCCGATCGGCCCCGTCAAGGCGCGCCAGGAGCTGGCGCGGGAAAAGGCCAAGCGGGACGCCGCACGGCAGCTGCGCTCCAAGACCGGCCGGACGGAGTCCGAGGACGAGCGCCGCGAGTCGATGACCGCCCGCGCGCAGGATGTGGCGCGGGCCGCCGGTCACGGCGTGCTCCGGCTGAGCTGTCTGCTGGCCGTCACCGTGATGGACGAGGACGAACTGGAGATCGCCTGCGCGGAACTCCAGGCCGATGCCTCAGCCGCCGGCCTGGAGATCCGGCGGGTGTGGGGTGCCCAGGACGCGGGCTTCGCAGCCGCCGCGCTGCCGCTGGGCCACGGGCTGCCGGACCGGCGGGTGGGCGTCTGATGCGTCTTTCTCTCAACCGCCGCCGGATCGACGACACCACGCTCGAAGCCGCCCCGCTGGCCGGCCTGATCGACATCAACTCGGAGGCGTCACCGCCCGCCCCTCAGCCCACCGCACGTGAACTGCGGCGCGCCCGGATGCTGGAGGACCCCGACGGGGCCATGCGTGTGGCCCCCAGGAAGGGGTGGCGACAGCCGTTCGCCGGACGGGCCGCCTCGCTCCTGCGGCCGGAGGTGTTCCGGGCCGACACCGCGCGGGCCGCGGGCATCTATCCCTTTCTGCACGCGGGCAGCCTGCCGCCGCTCGGCGCCTACATGGGCTGGAACACCCTGACCGCGCAGGCGTTCTCCGCCCACCCGGCGGCCTGGGTGGGCGAGGGGCTGTGCACCAACCCCAACGTCATGATCACGGGCATCCCCGGCAGCGGTAAGAGCGCCCACATCAAGGCCCTCTGCTTCAGGCTGATGGCCTTCGGCCAGCGCACACTGATCGCCGGCGACGTCAAGGGCGAGTACCGGCAGCTCTGCCGTCATCTGGGCGTGGAGCCGGTCCGGCTCGGCCCCGGACTGCCCGGCCGTCTCAACCCTCTGGACGCCGGACCGCTGGGGGAGGACCTCCACAAGATCACCGATCGGGAGATGCTCCGTGCCCGGCTCAAGGAGATCCACCGCCGGCGCCTCACCCTGCTGAAGGCCCTGCTGGAGCTCCAGTTGCGGCGCAACCTCCTGCCCCAGGAGGAGGAGTGCCTGGACATCGCGGTACGGGAGGTGACGGGGGAGCTGGCCGACGCCGACGAACACCGCCGGGAGGTTCCCACCCTGCCGCGTGTCTACTTGGTGCTGAAGGACCCCACCGAGCGCATGGCGCGTGAACTGCGGGTGCGCGGCGAGGACGTACAGACCGCGCGGGAGCAGATGGCCTCCATCCGTTCCGCCCTCGGTGGCATGATCCATGGCCATCTGGGAGGTCTGTTCGACCAGCACACCTCCATCTCGCTGGACTGGGACGCGCCGATCCAGTCCGTCGACATCTCCGCCCTTGAGCAGTACGGGGACGAGACCGTGGCGATGGTGCTGACCTGCGTCTCCTCCTGGGCCCAGGCCGCCATCGACCGTCCCGGGCTGCCCTGGATCGTGGTACGGGACGAGCTGTGGCGGCAGATGCGCAGCGGAGGCGCCGCCATGGTCCGCAAGATCGACGCGGACCTGCGGCTGTCCCGTGCGACAGGCACCATCCAGGTGCTCGCCACCCACCGTCTCAGCGACCTCGAAGCGGTCGGCGCGGCCGGCTCGGAGGCCGTCGCCATCGCCAAGGATCTGATCGCCTCCTGCGAGACCCGTGTCCAGCTCGCGCAGGACACCAAGCCGCTCAACCTCACCCGCGAGGCCATCAGCCTGACCGACGCCGAATGCGAGCTGATCGCGTCCTGGGGCGCGGGCCAGCGCGGCCGGGCGCTGTGGAAGGTCGGTCGCGGCGGCGGCTCCCACGCGGTCCAACTGATGCTCTCCGCCACCGAGAAGCGGCTGTTCGAGACCGACGAGAAGATGGTCGTGTGAGGGGCCCTGAAGAGCTCATCCCCTTCCGGCTCAGGCCTGGACACCGGCCTCGCGAATCCCGCCAACGCTCGTCGGGCCAAAGGGAGTTGGCATGTGCGAGCCCGTCGTCCACGACCAGTACGTCCTCCGTACGGGTGGTTTGCACGATGAACTTCTTGTCACTCATTTGAGTGCATGGGTCACTCTTAGTGGTGCCGGTGGCCACAGTCATCGTAGTGCGTCAGCACGAGATTCATCGCTGCTGCTGAGGCCGTTGCCCGCTGGGGACTTCCCGCGCCGCGAGTACGCGCACGCCCCATTTCCCTCTACGAGTCGGAGGCGGGCTCATGTCCTTGACGGTGGCAGAAGTGGCCAGAATTCTGATAGTGCTGACGGTCTTTCTTGTGGCGGCACACCTGGGCGGGTACGTCTTCGCGCGGCTGCGCCAGCCGCCGGTGATCGGTGAGATCGTCGGCGGGCTGCTGCTCGGGGGCAGTGCTCTGGGCCTGGTCGCCCCGTCGGCGACCGACTGGCTGGCGCCGTCCTCCAGCCCCACCGCCCATGTCCTGGGCGGCGTCTATCAGCTCGGCATGATCCTCATGGTCTTCCTGGCCGGTCTGGAGATGTCCCGGAGCAGCCGGGGCGTGGAGCGCAGGACCGTTCTGTTCACCACCGTCAGCGGCTTGGTGATCCCGTTCGCGGGAGGCTTGGTCATCGGCAGACTGGTGGATCCCGACGATCTTGCGGGCCCGCACGGATCGGCCATGAGCATCTCCCTGGTCCTGGCTCTGGCCATCGCGGTGACCAGCATCCCGGTCATCTCCCGGATCATGCTTGATCTGGGCATCTTGAACAGCCTCTTCGCCAGGACGATCCTCACCGTCGCCGTCATCGAGGACGTCCTGCTCTACATCGTCCTGGCCGTGATCCTCGGCATCGCCCACATCGAGGCGGACACCGCCTACGGCCTGCCCGCCCTGCTCCCCGCCGACTTGATCGGCTGGGAGGTGGCCTACTACACGGCCGCTTCGCTGCTGTTCTTCGCACTCCTTCTCCTGGGGGGCCGGGCCGCGTTCCGAGGGCTGGTCTCAGGTCCCCTGAGCGTGCTGGAGCGGCACAGCCCGGCGGCGTTCCGTCTGATGTTCCTGTTCATGCTCTGCCTGTGCTGCCTGGCTCTGGGAATCGATCCGGTCTTCGGCGCACTGATGGCGGGCATCGCCATGGCCGACCGGGAGGAGGCCGGGGAGGTGAGGGAGGCGGCCGGGTCACCCGGTCTGGACTCGGTACGGGGATTCGCGCTGGCCTTCTTCGTGCCGGTCTACTTCGCTCTCGTCGGCTTCCGCCTCGACCTCGTACACGACCTGGACCTGCCCTTCTTCGCCTGGCTGTTCCTTCTGGCCTGCGTGATCAAGTTCGGCGGCGTATGGCTGGGGGCCCGCCTGTCCGGCAGGAGTGCGTCGTGGTCAGTCCACTTCGCGGTGGCGATGAACGCCCGCGGCGGCCCCGGCATCGTCCTGGCGACGGTGACCTTCGGCGCCGGGGTGATCAACGAACGGTTCTTCGTGGCGCTGGTGCTGTTGTCCGTCCTCACCTCGCAGCTCGCCGGAGCCTGGCTGATCCGGGCGCTCGCGAAAGACCCCGGCTTCGAGAAGGCGGCGGTTCGCTGAAGCCTCAAGAGGCCGACCGTGCGCCTCCACCGGTCTCTGGCCGGTTGCTCCGGCCGGGCTCGCGGCAGTGCGGAGAGCTCCCACGCTGCCGGCGCCGATGACGATCTGGTGGCGGGCCGAATCCGGTGGTTCCCGGACTGTTCGGCGATCGCGTGCCGGCTCTCCCGCACTCCGTTCGTCCTGTCATGGTCACGCGTCGGCGCGCCCGACGTACTGGCGGCACTCTCCGGTGAAGACCGCGGCGAGCTCGGCGTCGATGATCGACGTCGAGAGCTCTGCCGCGGGCACCCCGTTGGCCCCGGCGGGATCGCGGTAGATCTGCATCGCGAGCCCTTCCGTCACGGCGGTGAGGCGGATGGCGGCGGGCCACGGGTCCACGTCCGCCTCGACCTCGCCGCACTCCTTGCCGTTGTGGACAGCCTGGGCGATGTCCTCGCGCAACCGCTGTGCCGTCTCGACGTCGACCGTGGCGAGGGCGGGGGCGTCCAGCGCACGGCCGGCGAACGCCCTGGTGACCCGGAATTCGGTGCGGCGGGTCTCATCCAGGGGGATGAACTCGGCCAACACCCCGGCCGTGACCCGCGCGATGGGCCGCCGGTGCTCGATGCCGGCCCGGATCCGTTCCTCGGCCCGGAGCCGGATGCGTGCGCTGACTTCGTTGAACGCGTGAAGCAGCATCTCGTCCTTGGTGCGGAAGTAGTGCTGCACCAGCCCGACCGACATTCCGGCGGTGGCGGCCGTGCGGGCGACAGTGACGGCGTCGAGCCCGTGTTCGGAGATGAGCTCGCAGACAGCGGCAGCGATCTGACGTCGGCGTCCTTCATGGTCTGCGGTCCTTGGCACTTGATAACCGTATCAGTGTACGGTAAAAACCGTATAGCCATACGGTTATCCATCACCTCCCTGCGACCCTGCGAGGAATCCCGATGCGCATCCGCCCACGGCGCTCCGCCGCGAGAACGGTGATCCTGCTGTTCTGCCTGCTCCTCTGTGCTGCGATCACCCCGACTGCCCCAGCCACCCCGGCCGCCTCAGCCACCCCAGCCCCCCCGGCCGCCCCGGCCGCCTCAGCCTCCGCGCGGTCCGACCGCTACGCCGCGATCGACGCCTACGTCCGGGACCGGATGGAGGCCACCCGCACACCCGGAATCTCCTACGCGGTGGTCGGGCCCGACGGCCCGATCCACCAGCGGTCCTGGGGGACCGACGGGCAGGGCGAGCGCGTCACGGCCCGGACGCCGTTCCTGTGGGGTTCGGTCGCCAAGCCGATCACCTCGACCGCTGTGATGACCCTCGTCCAGGACGGACGGCTCCGCCTGGGCGACCGGATTGTCGACCACCTGCCGAGCTTCCGGTTCGGCGGCGCCGAGCACGCGTCCAGGGTGACGGTCCGCCACCTGCTCAACCAGACCGCCGGCATCCCCGAGTCGGCCACCTTCAAGGTCGCCGACTGCTTCGACGCTGACTGCCCCCGTCCCGCGGAGCGCGTGGGTGACCTGGACGATGTGCAGCCGCTCGGCCCGCCCGGCACCAAGTACGCCTACACCAGCGCCAACTACCTCGTCCTCTCCGCCGTGGTCGAGGCCGTCACCAAGCGTCCCTTCGCCGACTACCTCAAACGGAGCGTGCTCGACCCGGCGGGCATGGACGGTGCCATCGTCGACCAGGCATCCGCCCGGCGTCGGAGCCTCCCCCCGGGGCACCAGCTGCTTTGGGGCAAACCGGCCGCGATCGCCGACGGCGTGGACAACCACGGCGCGAGCTACGGCTATACGGGCGGCGACCTGAGCGACCTCGCCGCCTTCGCGTCGTTCCAGCTCCGCTCCGGGAGGACCGCCGGTGGCGACGCCGTCCTCACCCCCGAATCCGCGCAGATGATGCGCGAAGAGGGCAAGCTGCGGCCCACCGGCGCGGGAACCGGCTACGGGATGGGCTGGCGGGTCGGCGGCCTGGACGCGCCGCTCGACGACGCCATCTGGCACACCGGTGCGACCCCCGGCTACTCGGCGATGCTGTTCCTGCTGCCGAAGCAGAACATCGCCATCGTCGTTCAGCAGAACCTGCACGGACTCCTCCACGACGATGCGGTCATGCAAGTCGGCTTCGGCGCTGCCCGCATGCTCGCGGGTGGGTCGGCGCCGAGCGGCGCATCCGCGTCCAGCTACTACATGACCGTCTGGGGTACCACCGCCCTGGCCCTGGCCCTGATCCTGGCTGCCGGCCGCTCCGCCCTGCTCCTCCGCCGCCCGGCGACGCACTCCTCTCCGCTGCGCCGTACCGTCCTGACTTCCCTTTGGTGCCTGGCGGGCGCGTTGCCCTGGATTGCCTCGGCGCTGCTCGTCAGCCGAATAAGCCTGGGCGAGATGATGAATTGGGTACCCGATACCTTCATCGCCGTGTGTGTCGCGGCGACGGCCGGTGCGGCGACCATCGTCCTCCGCCTCATCCTCGTGATCCGCGCCCTCCGCGCCCCCCGCGCCCGACCGGACACCGGGCGGGGATCACCGTTCGGGACAAGCGCGACGGCCCGCCACACGTAAGGCGAGGCCGGAAGGCCCGCGTCGACATCGGCGGGTGACCGCCGGGTTGACCGGTTCCGGCGTGAAGGTGCGGCGCGGGCCGCACCGGATCGACGAAGCTCTCGCCGATGCCAGCGATCACGCGGGTCTCCATGGCCGGGGGCGCCGCCCGTGGTGGCCGGACCGGCTCGCGCGGCTAGACGCCGGAACGGCAGGGGGCAAAAGTTTTCACGCAAAATGTGTTAACAGGATGGGTGTCTTCTGCTAACAATGCTGCCCAGTGCCGTTCGCGCCGACGACTCCCAAGGGACGTCCGCCATGCCTCCTCCCCCCGCCAGATCACCGACGCCGCCCTTGAGCCCAGGTCGCGGGCCGCACGCCCTGGCAGGCGTTCCGGGTGGGGGCAGCTGACCGCCATCGGAACCGTCATCGTGGTCCCGATGATGCTCGTCGGCCTCGCCGTACGCCGGTGGCTGGTCACCGGCCTGACCATGGGAGCCGTGACCGGAGAATGACCGCCACCGCCCTGCCCTCGCACCTCCCGTCCACGATGCGCGCCGCCGTCCTGTGCGCCCCGGAAGAACTCCAGATCCAGGAACGCCCCGTACCGCGGCCCGGCCCCGGCCAGGTCCTCGTCCGTATCGAGGCGGTCGGCATCTGCGGCTCTGACGTCCACTACTACCGGCACGGCCGGATCGGCGACTTCGTCGTATCCGCCCCCCTGGTCCTCGGCCACGAACCCGGCGGAACCGTCGTGGCCCTCGGCCCCGGGACGCTCCGCCACCAGGTGGGACAGCTCGTGTCCCTCGAACCGGGCGTGCCCTGCGCCCGCTGCGCCCAGTGCCGTCAGGGCCGCTACAACCTCTGCCCCGACGTCTCCTTCTACGCCACACCCCCGGTCGATGGCGCCCTGTGCGAGTACGTCGCCGTGGACGAGGACTTCGCCCACCCCGCGCCGGCCCCGCTCACCGCCGAGACCGCGGCCCTGCTGGAGCCCCTGTCCGTGGGCGTGTGGGCGTGCCGCAAGGGCCGCGTCGGCCCCGGCTCGCGGGTCCTGGTCACCGGCGCGGGCCCCATCGGGCTGGTCGCCGCCCAGACGGCCCGCGCGTTCGGCGCCACCGAGGTCGTCGTCACCGACGTCGCACCCCACCGCCTGGACCTGGCGCGTCAGCTCGGCAGCACCGCGACCGTGGACGTACGCTCCACCCGCCTCGCGGACACCGGCTTCGAACCCGACGTCCTGCTGGAGTGCTCCGGCGTCCCCTCCGCCGTCGACGAGGCGATCCGCACCGTGGGCCGGGCGGGCCGGGCGGTGCTGGTGGGCATGGGCGGCGACTCCATCTCCCTGCCGCTGGCGCACGTGCAAAACTTCGAGATCGAGCTCACCGGCACGTTCCGGTACGCCAACACCTGGCCGACCGCCATCGCCTTGGCGGCCTCCGGGGAAGTGGAACTGGGCCGGCTGGTCACCCACCGCTACGGTCTGGAGGAAGCCGAGCGGGCACTCACCGCGGGTGCCCG
The DNA here is from genome assembly GCF_035917675.1 of Streptomyces sp. NBC_01775. Taxonomy (NCBI): domain Bacteria; kingdom Bacillati; phylum Actinomycetota; class Actinomycetes; order Kitasatosporales; family Streptomycetaceae; genus Streptomyces; species Streptomyces sp. NBC_01775. The sequence goes on from NZ_CP109104.1 coordinate 6,146,087, forward strand.
GGACCATGCGACGATCAAGCCACTGGTGTGTCCGCAGCCGAGGTGACCACCGCCCGGAGCCGCAGGGGAAGGAGAGCCACGTGCCGGCCAGGACACGGCTTTCCCAGGCCGCCGTCGAGCAACGCCGGCAGAACGTCCTGAGATACGTCGTCGAACACGGCGAGATCCGAATCGACGACCTCGCCGCCCGGTTCGACGTCAGCCTCATGACCGTTCACCGGGATCTCGACGATCTCGCCGGGCGCCGCCTGCTCCGCAAGGAACGGGGGCGGGCGGTGGCCTTTCCCGCTCTGACCATGGAGACCGCCACCCGCTTTCGCGAGAGCGTCGGCCTGGCGGCCAAGACCGCCCTGTGCGCTGCCGCGGCCCGGTGGATCCGACCCGGCAGCACAGTGCTCATCGACGACTCCACCACCCTCTACCCCCTGGCCGGCATGCTGGCCGGAATCGACCAGCTCACCGTGGTCACCAACTCGGTCGGCCTGGCACAGCGTTTGGGGCCCCTGCCCGGTGTGGACGTCACCCTGCTCGGCGGCCACTACCACAGCGATTACAACTCCTGCACCGGGCCGGAGGTCGCCCGCGTCCTGTCCCGGATACACGCCGGCCTTTCCCTGATGTCCGCCTCCGCCGTCCTCGAAGGGCGGCTCTTCCACCCCGTTCGGGAGTATGTCGAGGTCAAGGAGGCCATGCTGGCCTCCATCGACCGAGCCCTGCTCCTGGTGGACCACTCGAAGTTCGGCAAGACCGCCACGCACGCGTACGGCACCGTCACCGCCTACCACTCGGTACTCACCGACACCCTCACCCCCGACGAGGAGATCACCGCCATCCGTGGCCTCGACACCCCGGTGGAAATCGTCGACCCTGGCGAGCACCCCTCGTGATACCGCGGCTGTCCGGGACACCCAGGACCTGCCGGGAGGATCTCGGCGAACCTTCCGAAGACGCGTGTCGGCGCCCGGCGCGGACGAGAGGGACCACACCAGCAGGTGCGGGATGTGCGGGCGGACGGGATGGTCGTCCTCGACCTGGTCGTCGGCGAACCCGGCGGCTCACGGTCTCCGCCTCGCACCCGGGGCCGCAGCGGGTGGGGATACGGAGAGGTCAGGGCAGCGGGGGCCCGGCAGCCGGATGATGAAGCGGGCGCCGCCTTCCGGCGCGTGAGCGGCTGTGAGCGTGCCGCCGAGCTTGTCGACCAGCTGTGCCGCCAGGGCGAGGCCGAGGCCCGCGCCGACCGGTCGGCTGGCCCGGTAGCGCTGGTGGAGCCTGCCACGTTCGAAGGCCACCCGGAGGTCTTCATCCGTCAGACCGGGACCGCCGTCGCGCACCGAGAGCGCCACGTGACCACCCGCGTCCCGCTCTCCGGCGCCGGGTCCGGCGTCCGTCTCCTCAGCGAGCGCTACCACCAGCGGCGCGTGTGGCGCGACGCGGCTCGCGTTCTCCATCAGGATGTCCAACACCTGCCGCAGGCGTACCGGATCGGTGTGCAACGTCACGGAACGCGACGGCAGTTCGGTGCGCAGCTGAGTGCCGGTGCCTTCCAGGGAGGGACGCCAGGCGGTCACTGCCGCCGCTGCCAGTGCGGTGACATCGACCTCTTCCCGTTCGACGGCGAAGTCGTCCGCCTGGAGACGGGCGAGTGCGAGGAGGTCGGTGACGAGCCGTTCGAGGCGTTTCGCCTCGGTCAGTACGGTGCGCCCGGCACCCTGCGCGGTCTCCGCGTCCGTGGACAGCACGCCGTCGGCGAGCGCTTCGGCGTAGCCGCGGATGGTCGTCAGAGGGGTACGCAGTTCGTGGGAGACGGACATCAGAAAGTCCTGCTGGCGCCGCTCGCTGATCTCCAGCGCTGCGGACAACTCGTTGAGGGCGCTGGAGAGTTCGCGCACCTCCACGGGCGGAGTCAAAGGCATGCGGCAGCCGCGGTCGCCCTGCCGTATACGGTCCGCCGTCCGTGCCGCCTGCCGCAGCGGCCGGGACAGCCGCCTGGCCAGGAACACCCCCGCGAGGGCACCCGCGAGCGCCCCGGCGGCCAGAGCGAGCGCCAGCCGCAGTCCGAGCGTCTCCCCGCGGGCCGCGGAGACCCGCTGCGCGAGCACGACGCCGCTGGCTCTTCCGACCGGCCGGGCCTCGAAGAGCACATCCTCGCCGTTCCGGGTGACACGGCTGTGCACGGGCTTCCCCTCGCCGAGCCGGCGCATCGCGGCCGGGGGGACCCAGGCGCGGTCGGGGGTGTGCGCATGTACGAGCGAGAAACGTATGCCGTTGCCGCGCATCAGCCGCCCCAGTTGCTGCACACCGGCGGGACGGCCCTCGCGCGCGGCGAGCATGGTCGCGGCCACGTCCGCTTGCTCGCGCAGTGACTCCCGCGCGTGAGTGGTCGCGGCCTGACGTATGAGCGGCACCCCCGCCGCCGCGGTGGCGAACACCGATACGAGTGCGACGAGCAGAGTGACGAGCACGGTTCGGGAAGTCATCCGGTCGGCGCGGCCGATCAGCGGCCACTTGGACCACCGCCCCGCGCCGGTGACCGGTTCACTCCTCCACGCTGTATCCGACACCGCGTACCGTCCGAATCATTCCTGCTCCCTGGCCCAGCTTGGCCCGTAGCTGCGCGATGTGCACATCGACGGTCCGCGCCCCGACATCGGACCGGTGCCCCCACACCGCGGCCAGCAGGTCGCTGCGTGTGCAGACCCGTCCCGGCCTCTTCAGCAGATGGGCGAGCAGATCGAATTCGGTGGCCGTCAGCTCCACGGGCCCGTCCTCCACGAAGACGCGGCGGCGCGGCATGTCGGCCTTCACGGGGCCGACGCAGCGGATCTCCTCGGCGACGACGCCCGAGGTACGTCGTAGCACCGCACGCACCCGAGCCACCAACTCCCGTGGGCTGAAGGGCTTGGTGATGTAGTCGTCGCCGCCCAGCTCCAGGCCGAGCAGACGGTCCACCTCCTCGTCGCGTGCGGTGAGGAACAGCACGGGCGTCCAGTCCTGCCGGCCGCGCAGCCGCCGGCACACCTCGGTGCCTTCCATGTCGGGCAGCATGATGTCGAGGATCAGCGCGACGGGCCGGTGGCGGCGCGCGGTTGCCAGCGCCGCCTCCCCGGTCGACTCGATGATGACGGAGAAGCCGTCGCGTACCAGATATGTGCGGACCAGCTCGGCGATGGCCCGCTCGTCCTCGACGACCAGTACGAGACCGCGGTTCTGCCCGGTCAGCTGTCTCTCTCCTCAACTGGTCGCGGCATTCCACTCATTCCCTTCCGGCGGTTCTCCACCAAGAGACGACTCTCCACCAAGAGACGACTCTCCACCAAGAGACGGCTCTCCACCGAGAGACGCCGGGCAGGGGCCGACCCCCTGCCCGGTGACCTCTACGCACTCCGGCGCACGGCAGTTCACTCGGGATCGGGAACCTGCGGTATTTCCTCCCGGCACTCCTCGCCCACACACCCTTGCAGCTTGTCCAGCCGCTGATCGAGGAACGTACGGACCTTCTTGTAGCCGGGATCGTTGTGGCGTGAGGTCAACTCGTGCGGATCGGACTCCAGGTCGTACAGCTCCCGGCCGCCCGCGCTGTAGCGGATGTAGAGATAGTGGCCGGCGCGGATCGCCTCGTACGCCGCGGAATATTCCTGCCCCCTGGGGGGCTTCCGCTTCTTCTTCCCCCGCGGCTCCAGGGCGGGCGAGGCGGGGCCGTCCATGTCGAGGTCCCCGGCTCCCGCGGCCCGCCCCGCGGAGACATCGTCGTTCGGCGGCCCCCCGGCCCGGGGCCTGCCGTGGCCCGGGGCAGCCACCGGTGTGCGGCGGGCACCTTCCGCGATCTCCTGAAGCACCGGCCTGTCGCTGCTCTTGCGGGGGTCACGCCCGTACGGCAGCAGCGAACGCCCGTCGAGCGCGAGGTCCGGGTCCGCACCGCCGATGTCCGAAATGGTGGCGGCCAGATCGACGTTGCTGGTGAGCTCCTTCGAGTGCTGCCCCGCTTCGATGCCAGGGCCGCGCACCACCAGAGGTACCTGTCCCGACGCGCCGTGCGGGAGGAACTTGCCCGTGGGCACGCGGTGTTCGCCGAAGAAGAATCCGTTGTCGGAGGTGAACACCACGTAGGTGTTGTCCAGTTGGCCGGTGGACTTGAGCGTGTTCATCAGCTTCTCCACGGCCTCGTCCACGGCCAGCAGCGATTCCATCCGTCCCCGGTAGCTCTCGGTGATCTCCTCGGTGGTCTGACTGTCCAGATTCGGGCGCTTCTGGAGGAACCGCGGCTTGTCCCGCATGTCGCTCTCGTTGTACGCGGGGTTCTCGGGCAGCTCCTCGTTCGCGAACTTGCCCTTGTGGCGGGGCGCCGGACGGGGGGCCGGCCCGACGACCGGACGCGGAGCCGGCCCGACGGCCGGACGCGAGGCCCGCCCGGATTTCGGGTGGTCGTCCGAGCCGGCCTTCTTCCCGGCCTTCCCCTTGTTCCGGGGCTTCCCCTTCTTCCCGGGCTTCCCGTCCTTATCCTTCAGGAGCTCCCCGTGCGGTGCGAGAAAAGCGAGACTCAGGAAGAAGGGCTTGTCTCCTTCGGCCTTGCGCTTGATGAAGTCGACACCTTTGTCGCGGTACACATCGGTCTGATAGAGCTTCGGGTCCTCCTCGTCGGACTTCCCGTAGGTGTGCAGCTTCCCGTTCTCGTTGAGCTGGTAGCCCCACATCCTGTACGTGGTCGGGTCCACCGAGCCGCGCCATTCGTCCCAGCCGGGCGGCACGTGCTTCGGGTCCTTTTTTCCGTAGCCGTTGGGGTACTTGCCGATGTGCGAGGTGGCGTAGCCGGCCTTCTGCATCCACACCGGCAGCGTCTTCTTCTCGTTGAGCTTGTCGTAGCCACCCTGCGGGACGGAGTTGTGCCGTACGCCGTTGTTGTGCGCGAACTGCCCGCTCAAATAGGTCGATCGCGAGGTGCAGCACAGAGGCGACGACGGGTGGAAACGGTCAAAGGTGACGCCCTCGTCGCCCAACAGCTTCCGGGTCTTGGACAGGGCTCTCATCGATTCGAGCCACTGGTCGTCGGTCATCACCATCAGCACGTTGGGCCGCTTCTTCTTGCCCTGCGAGTCGTCGCCCTGGACGCCGACGCACCCGGTGGCGGCCGGCAGCAGCAGAAGAAGCAGACCGAGCACAGCGGTCGGCACGGCGACGACCGGGCGTCGGCGCCTCCCCGTTGTCCCCTTCTCGGTCCTCGCCGCGGCTTGCGCGGTGCTCGTGGTCTTCATGGGCCCAGTGTCCGGAAGGAATGTTCGAGGAGTGTGAAGCCCGCGTACGAATACGCTCAGTTCTCGGCGGCCGGCTTGTCGTGCCGTGCGACCCATGGCGGCCGGGCATCGTCGGCGAGCGTCAACCAGAGTGGGCACGGTGCCCGCCCCGTATGCGGAGCGTGGCACCGTGCCCATGACGAGATGGGGGAGAGCCCGGTCAGTCCCGGTACATCCGAGGCGCGTACGCCGTGGGGCTGAGGCTGGCGGCGGCGAAGTTGTCCTCGACGGCGGCCCGTTCACTGGCGTCGGGGTTGGGGTTGGTGCACGAGGTCCCGGCGGAGGCGCCGGACATGAGGCTGCTGCACGGCCCTGGCTTCATGTCCGGGAGCCCCAGGATGTGGCCGAGTTCGTGCGCGGCGATGCGGATGGTGTCGTGGCCCTCGTCCACCGCCTGACGTCCCATCCAGACGGTGCCGTTGCCCAGGCTGGTGGTCTGGGCGCGCGGCCAGCCGTCGTCCGCGAGGATCTCGATGTTGGCCCGGTCGCCCGATCCGGCTGGTTTGAGTTGGACGTTCGCCACGCTGTCGTTCCAGACCGCCGCGCCGCTGTCGACGGCGTCGACGAACTCCGCAGCCCCCGTCGCGTCGTACGTTAAGACGACCGCGGCGGCGTGCGATGGGGGCGCGGGTGCGGCGGACGCCTGGCTGACGGTCCAGGGCAGAGCCACCACGAGCATGGTGATCAGTGCCCGCGCGGCGTTTCTGAGTGTCACGGTGATCCTCCTGTGGGGGGGGAAAGAGTTGAATCATGCTCATGACATACGCATGAACGCATCTGCCCCGCCCGCACCCGTGCCAATCCATCCGCGTGCGTCAAGTGGGCGGACAGCGACCCCCGTCGATCGCGGGCCCTTCGTCCCACCGGCAGTGTTCAATGAGAACGGCACCGCCGTCAGCGTCATCGAGGACCACTGACGCCCGCGCCGGCCACTACCCGGAGTTGGCGCTGAGCGTCACAGCTGGCCGCGAGGCCGCACTCGCGACGAGATGATCTCCGCAACGTGTGGACCGCTGTTCGCGGCGATCGGCGATCGTCCACGTGCTGGTCAGCGGCTGCGCCCGGCGGGCTCTGCCGCCGTGCTTCGGCATACCGAAGTCGACCGCTCACCGCCGGTTTCCTGACCTGGTCGAGAGCCAGTGTCCGGGGTCGCCTGCATGAGGCCGTGCCGCACCGGCTCGGACACGGTCTTACTCGGCTTCGGTGTCGAACGCCTCTCGGGCGCGCTCGATCTGCGGCATGTGTGCGTCGGCCCATTCGAGCAGGACGTCGATCGGGGAGCGCAGGGTCTTGCCCAAGGGGGTGATCCGGTACTCCACGGCGACCGGACGGGTCGCCACAACCCGGCGTTCGATGATGCCGTTGCGTTCGAGCCGTCGCAGCGTCGCCGTGAGCGACTTCTGCGTCACCGCGGGGACCGCGCGTCGAAGTTCGTTGAAGCGGCATGGGCGCTCGCACAGTTCGTTGAGCACGCTCAGCGACCACTTGTCGAGTACCTGGTCGAGCAACTCGCGGTGCGGTGTGTCGATACGCAGCTCATTGGCACGTGGGGTGGCGGTATCCCGCATGAAACCAGGTCTCCTTGAAGTGTCCTCCGTCAACTAGGTATCAATAGTAAACCGATTGTCCTGCTGTAGAGGAGAGACGATGCCTGTCACCCGCTTCACCCCTGACGGCCTTCAGCCGCACACGCCCTACCACCACGTCGCGGTAGCTGTCGGGTCGCGTCACATCCATATCAGCGGTCAGATCGCGCGACTGGGCGATGGCACACCGGTCGCACCTGGTGACCTGAGCGGGCAGGTGGCGCAGGTGTTGCGCAACACCGCCCGCGCCCTCGCCGGAGCCGATGCCTCCTTCGAGGATGTAGTCCGGCTGACCTTCTACGTCACCCAGTGGGCGCCGGAGAAGATCGGGCCCTTCATGGCCGGGATCGAATCGGTGGTCGAGGAGCTCGCCCTGCCCCAGCCCCTTCCTCCGGCATCGCTGATCGGCGTGGACTATCTCTTCGAACCCGACGTGCTGGTTGAACTGGAGGCAACCGCGATCTCGCAGTGAGCACTGCTTCACCGGCGCAGCTCTGACCGCCTTCCGCCGACTCGACGAACTGGTCTCGAAGTGACCGCACAGCGGCTCGAACCGGCCGCGTGGTCCTTGCCAGCCACGTCGTTGAAACGAGATCAGTGGTGAACCAGATCAGCGTTGAACCAGATCAGTGGTGTCGTCGCTGCGGTTGCGAAGGTGCTGCGCGAGACGCGGTCGTGCGGCGGTCGGCCCACGAGCCACTGGGCCGGCGACCGACGACGCTGGAGGTCGTCGTACGTCGCTGCCGGTGCCGCGGGGGCGGTCCTGCTCGCGGTGGGCGGCGCGTCGCAGGCCACGCGCGCTGAGCGGAGGGGCCATGACCGCAACGGCCTTCGACCATACCGAGGAGTCGGAACGCAGCTGCCGAGTGAGTCGGTCAGCTTGACCATCAGTTCGCGGCCACGACGGCACTCAGCGAGGTCATCGCGCTCGGACGGACGCTGAGGAAGAGAGCCGACGACGTGCTGGCCCGCTTCGGCCGGCCAGGCACGTCCAATGTTCCGACGGAGGCGATCGACGCGGCGACAAAGCGGCTCCAGGGAGGGCGGCTTCGCCGAGCTGCTGGAGGTGCACACCAGTAGCTCGGCGGCTTCACCGCCGGAATCGGCCTGACGTGGACGCCGTCACGCCGTCACGCCGTCACGCCGTCACGCCGTCACGACGGACCGAAACCCTCAATAGTCGGCGCACACCGGCTCGACCGCTCCCCGCAGGGCGCGCTCGTGCAGACGGTCGAGGTCGTGCTGATGAGCGGCGGACTTCTCGGCGAGAACAAGGGAGACCCGGCACCGAAGAGTTCCACCACGCAGATTCTCCGTGGTCGCGAGCTGGTCGATGAACTCGCCCGTGATCCGGTCCAGTTCCGGCCGCACCTCGGTGGCCAGGTCGGGGCGCTTCTTCGGCGCCAGTTCCGGGTGCTCCGTCCAGAGCTCGTACAGACCCTGCTGTACGACCTTGCTCATCTCGATCTGCGCCCGGAAGAACTCCACAGTCTCTCGCGTGTCAAGACCGGATTCGATGGCGAGAGCCTTGGCCTGGTCAAGTACCTGCTGCTCCCGTTCCGGGTCCTCGATCGGCGTATCAGTGCCGAACTTGGCCGCCGCGACCTTGTCGGCGAGCAGAATCCGCTCAGCGGCGAGGCCGACCAGCGGTGTCAGCTCGCTGCCCGCCGCGACATGCCGGGAAGGCGATGCCGACGCGGGGGCAACACCGACCGCCACCGTTCCAGCGGTCACCAAGGAGGAAAGCCCGGCACGGAACAGCCGGGAGGAGATGCCTTGAGTGAACATTGAGAACTGCCTTTCTCGCAGATCATGTACTGCGCCCCAACCTGGTTGTCGAGCTCCGAGCGCACCGCCTCGGCGACGGACGGTGAGCCTGCCGCTTTCGTGGGGGTCGGTCGGCGTGGGGTCGGTCGGCGTGAGGGTAGGTCGGCGAGGGGCGTCGGTGAGCTGGGTCCCCATGACGGGGAGCAGGTCGAGTTTGTCGGCGCTGTCCGTGCCCAGTGCGGGGTGGTTGACGCGCTTGCGGCCCCCGGCGGACCGCGACCTCGTGCTGGGCCCACAAGGCAGCGAACTCGGGTGACATGACTTTGCCGTTCCGCTTGTTGCCCCTGCCCATCGTTGTCCCCGCGATGCCGAACAACATCGGTGTACCGGCGAACGGGCACGAACCCGTCCAGCAGCGGGGATCTGTCAGGCGGCTGCGCGTTCGTCGAGGGGGCGGCGGCGCAGGCCTGTGGTCTGTAGGGCGGGTGGGGTGTAGTTCTGGTCGAGGGTGCCGATGTCGGTGCCGGGTGGGACGATCTCGTCGATGCGGTCGAGGAGGTCGTCGTCGAGCCGGATGTCGAGGCCGGCGAGGAGGTCGTCGAGGTGGGCCATCGTGCGGGGCCCGATGATGGCGCTGGTGACGCCGGGGTGGGCGATGGTGAAGGCTATGGCGAGGTGGGTCAGCGGCATGCCCGCTTCCTCGGCGAGGGGGATGAGCTGCTCGACGACGTCGATGCGGTGCTCGTCGCTGACGTGCTTGACGAAGCCCGCGCGGATCAGGGTGTTCTCCTGGTTCTTTCGCACGCGGCCGGTGAGCAGCCCCTGCGCGAGCGGCCCCCACACCAGGGTGCCCATGCCGTAGTGCTGGGCGACGGGCAGGACTTCGCGCTCGATGCCGCGGTTGAGGAGGGAGTAGGGCGGCTGCTCTGTGTGGAAGCGCTCCAGATTCCGGCGCTCCGCGACCCACTGCGCCTCGACGATGTCGGAAGCCGGAGTGGTGGACGAGCCGATCGCACGGACCTTGCCGCTGCGGATCAGGTCCGTGAGCGCGGAGAGGGTCTCCTCGGTGTCGGTGGTGGGGTCCAGGCGGTGGATTTGGTAGAGGTCGATGTGGTCGGTCTGTAGGCGGCGTAGCGAGTTCTCGACTGCCGTCATGATCCAGCGCCGGGAGGTGCCGCGCTGGTTGGGGTCCTCGCCCATCGGGAGGCCGAACTTGGTCGCCAGCACGACGTTGTCACGGCGCCCCTTGAGGGCCTTGCCGACGACTTCCTCGGAATCGGCGTAGGCATCGGCGGTGTCGAGGAAGTTGATGCCTGCGTCCAGCGCCTTGTGGATGATGCGCGCCGACTCCTCGGGCTCATTGCCCATGCGGGTGGCGTACATCAGGGTGCCCAGCGCGTAGGGGCTCACCTTGATGCCGGTGCGGCCCAGGGTGCGGTACTGCATGGGAGATCCTCCTGCGTCGTGGCAGGCCTCGGTCGGATGCCCTAGGCTGCCGTGTACCGGAAAGCCGTTCCATATAAATATACGGAAAGGCTTTCCGGTTGTGCAACTGGAGGCATCATGGCCGATACGTCAGCGGGTGGAGCACCGCGCCGCAAACGCGTCGACGCGCAGCGCAATGTCGACGCCCTCATCGCGGCGGCGGTGACCGTGTTCGACACCTCTGGTGTCGATGCGCCCGCCAGGGAAATCGCGGACCTCGCCGGAGTCGGAGTCGGGACGCTCTACCGGCACTTCCCGCTCCGTTCCGACCTGGTCAAGGCGGTGGTGGAAAGCGGGATCGACGCTGTCTCCGCCCTGGGCCCGCAGCTCAGCGCCACCCAGAAGCCGGCCGACGCCCTGGCCGCGTGGCTGCGCCGGTACACCGAGTTCCTCGGAGCCAAGCGGGGACTTGCCCCGGCCCTGCACTCGGGCGATCCGGCCTACAAGGAGCTGCCCGGCTACTTCCTGGAGAAGGTGGGCCCCACGCTCGCCGTGCTGCTCGAGAACGCGGCGGCTGCCGGGGTCGCCCGCGACGACGTCACCGCGCATGACGTGCTGTACGCCATCGCCAACCTGTGCATGCCCGTGCCCGTCGAGCAGCCCGCGTATCGGCACCAGCGCATGGTCGCCGTGCTCATCGACGGCCTGCTCACCCCCCACGGGAGCGTGGCGGCGCCACCGGAAGACTGACGCCTGCGTACGGCGAAGACCGACGCCTACGTACGGCACTGCCACAGCCGCAACGAGCATTCCGGCCCTCGGTTCCGGCTCCGTCCGCCCTCCGTTCGTCACGGGACGATGGGCCAGGTCACGCCCGTGAGGTCGGGGATGACGCGGTCCGCGTCGGCGAGCGCCGTTGCGGGCTGGGTGACCGTGACGGCCACGCAGAAGGCCCCGGCCTTTCGTGCTGCCGTGACGCCGGCCGGGGCGTCCTCGAAGACCACCGCATGCTCGGGCCGGGTGCCGAGCAGGGTGCAGGCGAGCAGACAGCCCTCCGGATCGGGCTTGCCCCGCTCGACGTCATCGGCGGTGACCAGGGCGTCGAGCAGGTCGAGCACGCCGAGCGCCGCCAGTTCCTTGTGCGCGTACTCCTTGGTGCCGGAGGTGACCACGGCCATCGGTACGCCCGCGGCGCGCAGCCGGGTGAGCAGGTCGACGGCGCCCGGAACGGGTCTGGCGTGCGGCATGTCGGGGCGGGCGGAGTAGGCCAGCGCCTCGGTGTAGAGCCCCTTCGCCGTGCGCCCGGGGAAGGCGGCCAGGTGCGCGCCGATGGCCTCCTTGCCCGGCCGCCCGGCGAAGGCGTCAAGCGTGTGCGGCTCGACCGGTACCCCGTGCGCCGCGAACAGCATGGCCCAGGCGGCGCGGCTCCTCGGCTCGGTGTCCACCAGGGTGCCGTCCAGATCGAACAGCGCGACCTTGTCCACCGCCGTTGTGTCCGTCGTGTCCGTCATCGTCGTCACGTCATCTCTCCCAGTGTTCCCGTACGTACATGGCCCTCTTCGGCGGTCGTGCCCGTCGCGCGCAGCGCTGCCACGGCGGCGCACAGCGCGAGCGCCGCGAAGCCCGCCACCACCCACTGGAGCGCGTGCGCCGCCGCGGCGGCTCCGCCGGACGCCAGCGCGAGGTACCAACTGCCCAGCGCCGCCACCCCCAGCGCCCCGCTGATCTGCCCGTTGGTGCTGATCACCCCGGACAGATCGGCGGCGTAACGGCCCGGGACCGCGGAGGTCATGTGTGCGATCAGCGCGTTGTTGCCGAGCCCGAGGCCCAGCCCGCCCGGCGCCAGCAGCAGGAAGAGCAGCGGCCCCGAACGCTGCCCGGCCAGGAGGTACGCCCACACCCCGGCGTAACCGGCAGCCAGCAGCAGACAGCCGACGACCGGCACCATCCGCCGCAGACGCTCCGGCACGCGAGGCAGCACGGGCCCTGCGAGCCCGAACGCGGCCACCCAGGTCAGCATCGCCATGCCGGAGTACTCGGGGCTCTTGCCCAGGCCCTGCTGGAGGTAGAGCGCCAGTACGAACAGCAGCGCGAAGTACGTCGAGACGGTCAGCCCGAACGCCACCAGGCCCCAGCGGACCGAGCGCGTGGCGACCACGGCGGGCGCGACGAGCGGACGTCCACCCCGGGCGGCCAATCGGCTCTGGTACAGGGCGAATCCAGCGAGCACCGGTCCACCTGCCCCCAGACAGACCCACGCCCACCACGGCCACCCCGCGTCGCCGCCGAGCACCAGCGGAACGATCACCAACAGGACACCCACCGACAGCAACCCCACGCCGCGCAGGTCCAGTTCGCCCAGCTGCGGCCCCTCTGCCGTACGCACGTCCCGGGGCATCCACCGCAGCGTGGCCAGGACGAGCAGTAGCCCGAGCGGCACGTTGATCAGGAAGATCGGACGCCAGCCGCTCCCCCACAGGTCGGCCGAGATCAGCACACCGCCGAGGAACTGCCCCGCCACGGCGCCGCCGGACAGCGCGAGCGCGTAGTAGCCCAGCGCGCGGGCACGCTGCTCGGGGCCGGGGAAGTGCGTCTGGATACCGCTGAGCACCTGGGGCACCATCAGCGCGGCCCCCACGCCCTGCACGACCCGGGCGACGACGAGGGTGGCGGGGCCCGGCGCCAGGCCGCAGGCGAGGGAAGCGGCGGTGAAGACGCCGAGCCCCCACAGGAACATCCGGCGCTGCCCGTGCACGGCGCCCAGCCGGGCCCCCGTGATCAGCAGGACGGCGAACGCAATCACATAGCTGGAGACGACGAGCGCGACCTGTGCGTCGGTGGCCCCGAGCCGTTGGTGGATGGACGGCGCGGCTGTGTTGACGATCGCGACGTCGACGTTGGCGAGAAACTGCCCGGAGAGCAGCACACCCAGCAGGACCCACCGCTCGCCGGGGGTGCCTTCTTCCTCCGGGCAGTACCTCGCGCCGGCGCGCCCGGTATCGGTGACGGTCTCCTCCATGGCTCCACTGTGCTGGGTGTCCCGGAGCGTGACCGGCGGAATTCGGACGCCGCGTTCGCTGACAGTTTCAGCCTCGTACGCGGGGCTCCCCCCGGGGTAACCATGGCTTCTGGCAGGTGCCTGAACTCATCGCTCCTGGTCAGAAATCCCCCGACAACAGACTGCGCCAGATCCATCCCTCTTCGAGAATGGTGCTTCGCACGGGCCGTTTCATATCCGCACTGTCGAAGCTGAACGACTCCTGCAACCGGCGACGGCCATCGGGACCTCGCTCGACGGTCCAGTCCTTGGACAAGGACCTCCCGGGCCCCCGGCTCGCCTGATGCCCGATCTTCATCCGGGGCGGGTCCCCGTACCAGGTGATCTCCCGCTGTTCCTCGATGGCCCGGACCTCGCGCTCTTCGGGGAAGAAACGCATCCGGATCGTCAGGGTGCGTGTCAGCTGACTCAGACTGAAAAAGTGCCGGAAGGCCGGCTCCGCGAGCCGCCACTCCGCCACGAGGTCGGCGCCCTCGGGGGCGCCGTCGCGTACGGCCCAGGGAACGTCCGGGCCGTTGAGGCCGAACAGGGCGGCCTTCACCTCTTCCACGGGACACGGCTGCACACCCGCGGCGGGTTGCTTCACCTCTTCCTTGAAACCCGGCAGACGCAGCAGACGAAACAGACCCATCACCCCACCGTATGAGTCAGGCAACTATCGGCCCAAGGGGAGGGGTCGCGGCGGCGCACGGAGCCGGCGGAGTACCGCTTTTGCTCGGCAGGATCGCCGAACGGGAGCCGCGCGTCGACCACCAGGCGCCCACACGCAGCCTGCGGCGCCGCCTGCTACTGCCCCGAGAGGTCTGTGCGTTCGGCGAGACGCGTACGTACTCAGCCGACTGAGGCCACCCCGTATCGGGCGGGGCCTCGAAGTTCCGGTTCATCACCGGCTACGTTGAAGAGCGCCCGGTGCGGCTCTGGTTGCTCTGCCGTCAGACCGCGAAGCGCGGCGGTGACGGCAGCCAACGCCGTCTGCTCGACCTCTGCGCGCTCCAGGTACTTGGGGAAGCGGTGTCGGCGCAGCGTCCGACGGAGCGCGGGAACGGTCATGCCCACCGCCGACCAGAGGCCAGGGCTCGCCCAGGTCTTGGACACGGTGGTGAACCACCTCGCTCCAGAGCTGCTCGGACCGGTCGATGCCCCTGGATGTGCCAGCCGGGCGCGCACCCTGTCTGCCGGCCAGGCGTCCGCTGCGGTTTGCCCGCATACCAGGTGCGGGGGAAGGCGCAGCGTACGGGGAGCAGCTGCGAGAGCGAGGAATGCCTTGTCCAAATCGTCAGGTGGTGCAGTGGTGCTCGTTGAGTCCACCGCGCGGCAACGCGTGGCACGGCGCTCGAGTCGCCCGGCTCGGTGGCCCGCGCGGCGGAGCGCAGCTGCCGCCGAGTGACGGCGCCCCGTTTGGCCGAGGTGAGTGCGCGAGTCAGGACTCGACGGGAATGTGTCTTGCATGACATCGCTCACAGCATGCGCCTCCCAGGGGGACGCGCATAGAAGGCGCTCCTTCTGGCAAAAGCACGGTCTTGACCTGCGGCTTTCCATGACATGGACAGCCACAGGTTGGTGCCCCCGGCAGGAGCCGCAAAACATGGCTGGTCGTGCACGCGGCGCTGACCTGTGCATTTGCGCCGTAGTGGCGGTGGAGGGGCGGACCCGGCTGGTGCCGCTGGCCTGAATGTGAACAAATAATCGAATAGGTCCAGTGCTCGAAGCGCCTCCGGACAGGTTCGACGCAGATGGGAACAGTCCGCGGCGGGGGCGGCACCCCTGAACGCCCCCGACCCCGCCACCTTCCACGGCGGCGAGGCCGGCTACACCGGCTACCCCACCCACATCGCCTGAGCAGAGCACCCGGTACCGGGGGGGGAACGTCTCTCTCCCCCCCCCCCCCCCGGGCACCCAGGCACGGCTGCGACACACCAGCCTCACAATTGACGAGGCACCAGGGGGCGGCGGGCCGCCGCCGAGCGGAATTTCGATGCACCCCTCGTTGTCCCGGCTGCCATCCACGGACCGAGGGCCCCTGCCCGCGGAATCACGCCTGCGGGGCGGGCACCGGGAAGAGCATGCAACTGCTGGTGGCGTGGGCGAGCAGTCGGTCCGTCGCGTCGACCAACTGCGCTTGGGCGAGAGCGGTTTGGCGGCCCTTGCTGACGACCGTGCCGATGGCGCGCACCGGGCCCGTATCCGCAGTGACCCGCCGCAGGAACTTCACGGTCAGGTCGAGCGAGGTGTATGCCATGCCCCGCGGGAGGGTGGACTGAACGGCGCAGCCCGCCGCCGAGTCGAGCAGAGTGGCGAAGATGCCGCCGTGGACGCTGCCGATCGGGTTGTAGTGCTCCTCGCCCGGTGTCAGCGAGAAGGTCGCCCTGCCGGGCTCCACCTCGTCCAGGGCGAAGTCGACGGTGTAGCTGATCGGCGCCCTCGGCAGCCGCCCCGCCTGCACCTCGCGCAGGAAGTCGATGCCGGCCATGCGCCCGGCGGCCTCCGCCGAGATCGCGGGATCGTCCCAGTGATACGTACGCGTTCGCCCCACGGTCCAGCGCCCTTCCCTCTGACTGTCAGCTGACTTTTTCGAGTGAAGCTAGGCTTTCGCTCACCTGACTGTCAATGGCGAAGGCAGCTCCGTACGATGGGGGGATGGAGTGGCTTGAGGCGAGCACGGAGAACTGCCCCGTCCAGCGAACGCTCGACGTGATCGGGGAGAAATGGACGTTGCTGATCCTGCGTGACGCTGTCAACGGGGTCCGCCGCTTCGACGACTTCCACTGCCACATCGGCCTGTCGGAAGCCGTCCTCAGCGACCGCCTCCGCAAGCTGACTTCGGCCGGCATCCTGAAGACCGTCCCCTACCGGGAGCCGGGCAGCCGCTCCCGCAACGAATACCGCCTGACCCGCAAGGGCTGGGACCTGTGGCCCGTTCTGATGGCGCTGACCCAGTGGGGCGAGGCATACACCCTCGGCTCCGAGGGTCCTGTACTGGATGTCCGCCACACCGAATGCGACGCCCCGGTCCGCGTCGTCGTCGAGTGCTCCACGGAACACTTCACCCTCACTCCCCGTGACGTCACCGCCCGGCTGGGAACAGGCGCCCGCCTCCGGTCGTGAGCCGTCGACCCCGCAGTCGCGGGCCGGACAGTGGTGAGACTTCAGCTGAGTGCTGCGTACTCAGCCGCTCTCAGATCCTCCGGCCGCGCGGGACCGGGCATGGTCCGGGTCGGGTCGCCACCGGCCCCGGCGGTCATGCCGGCCGAGGGCGGCGGTCCGGGGCGCTGCGCTTGTCGGCGCGTGCCTCGCGCAACGCGGACTTGTTGATCCGGTTCGACGGCACTTGACCGTTGGCCAGGGTCAGGTTGTCGGAAAGGAGGTAATGGGCGCTGGACGAGTCAGGCGCAGGGCGGTGTGGGAGGCAGGAGCAGGAGCGATGCAGTCGTAGCTGAACGCACCTGGAACAGCGGCAGGAGGGCCGGCTGGTGATTGGCCGCGATGTCGACGGGGAGGCTCGCCGGCTGGACTGAGACCTTGGCGTCGGCCGCTCGCAGCACGGTGAGTACGTCCTCGACGGCTGTGGCGACATCGCTGTCGAACGGACGCGACGGATCCTCGGCCCGGACGGCGACCCGAGTGCCGGCGAGCTTGGTCGCGTGCGGCGGTGCGCGCGCGAAGCTGAAGCCGCCGTCGTGGTCGGCAGTCCCGGCCGTCGTCTGCCGGCCCAGGACGAGATCGCGGGCGTCGCGGACCTGCGCGCCACCGCAGACCGTGCCGACGTCCGTCCACCGTCCCGATCCGGCAGGCGCGCGGATCTTGCAACTGCCGCGCCCGTACCGCTCGGTCAGACCTTCGTCTTCTCCCGGACCCACGCGCCGATCTGTGCGATGGCGGCGTCGACCTCCGGAATTCGGCCGGCACCGTAGACGTACGAGTGCTGGCCTCCGGGGACCACGACGGTCGCCGTGTCGATTCCGGCGTCCTTGACGCGGGCGGCGAACTCCTCGTCCTCGCCGGCCAGGACCTCGTACGTTCCCCAGGAGACGAGGGTGGGGGGCAGACCGCTCAGGTCCGCCCGGTTCAGATTGATCCTTTTGTCCGTGAACTCGATGCCCGTGCCGCCGATCCAGGACTCCCGGAAGAACTCCAGCAGACCTTTGCTGAGTATCTTGTCCGTCTCGGCGTTGGCCGCCATGGTCTCGTTGGCGATCTCCAGGTCGCACCAGGGTGAGATCGACACGATGGCACCGGGCAGCGGCTGCTTCTTGTCGCGGAGGCGAAGCGCCAGGGCGACAGCGATGAACCCGCCGATCGAGTGGCCGATCGTGATGATGTGTCCCGGCTCATACCCTTCGGACAGCAGCCAGTTGAAGGCCGCCTCCGCGTCGTCCACCTGCGCCGGGTACTTGTGTTCCGGTGCTCGCCGGAAGTCCAGGACCAGCACGGGGGTCCCTGCGGCCTTGGCGATATGGCCGGCGAGCTTTCGGTCGACGAACGCCGACGACAGAACGGAGCCCCCTGCGTGACCGTGCAGGAGGACGTGGTCGGTGTTGGCGTCGACGGGTTCGCACCAGATTCCCAGTACGCCACCCGCCTCCACCTCCCGATAGGTGACGCCTTCCGGCTCCCGGGCCGTGAGATGGACGCCCTCCGACACGATGCGCATCGCATCCAACTCGGACTCGGGAATCGCCAGTCCGGCCATAAAGTCCGCGAATTCGCTCGCTTCCGGGCTCAGTTCAACTGCAGCGTGATCAGACACGTGGCACCTCCAAGGGGCCATTTGGGCATACCGGCCCGCCAGGACCGGTATCGCCGGGGTTTGTCAGGCGGTGTGGGTGGGGTAGTCGGTGTAGCCGGCCTCGCCGCCGCCGTAGAAGGTGGCGGGGTCCGGGGTGTTCAGCGGTGCGCCGGTGCGTACGCGCTCGACGAGGTCGGGGTTGGCGAGGGCCATCACACCGACGGTGACGATGTCGGCCAGGCCGTCTTCGATGTCCTTCGCGCGGGTGGCGATGTCGGTGCCGGCCCGGTTGAGAACCAAGGTGTTCGGCCACAGCTGGCGGAGGGTGTGCAGGAGTTCGTCGTCGCCGCCGTGGCCGAGGTGCAGGTAGGCGAGGTCGAGCGGGGCGAGGGCGCGCACGAGTGCCGGGTACAGCTCGTGGGTGTCGCTCTCCGCGATGTCGTTGAACGGGTTGCCGGGAGAGATCCGGAAGCCGGTGCGGCCGGCGCCGATCTCCTCGGCCACGGCGGTGGCGACCTCGACGGCGAAACGGATGCGGTTGTCGATGGAGCCGCCGTACTGGTCGGTGCGCTGGTTGGTGTTGGTGGCGAGGAACTGGTGCACGAGGTAGCCGTTGGCTCCGTGGATCTCGACGCCGTCGGCGCCGGCCGCGATGCCGGCCGCCGCGGCGCGCCGGAAGTCCTCGACCGTCGCGGCGACCTCCTCGGTGGCCAGCTCGCGCGGTACCGGCATCTCCAGAGGGCCGGACGGGGTGAACATGGTGCCCGCCGGCTGGACCGGGGAGGGGGCGACCGGCTGCCGGTGGTGGGGGGTGTTGTCGGGGTGGGACATCCGTCCGGCGTGCATGAGCTGGATGACGATGCGTCCGTCGACGCCGTGCACGGCGTCGGTGACCTTGCGCCACCCCGCGATGTGCTCCTCGGAGTAGATGCCGGGGGTGAGCAGGTAGCCCTGGCCGTCGGCGTTGGGCTGGGTGCCCTCGGTGATGATGAGGGCGTGCGAGGCGCGTTGGGCGTAGTACTCGGCGTTCAGCTCGGTGGGTATGCCTTCCGGGGTGGACCGGTCCCGCGTCATGGGAGCCATCGCAAGCCGGTGCGACAGGGAGATCTTCCCGGCGACGATCGGGTTCCACAGGGCATTGAGCATGGGGGATTCCTCAGGTTATGGGTGGCGGATCGCTAAGAGGCGGGGTGGTCACCGTGTGGGCGTGGCCGGCCGGGTGGGGATCCGTCGCCGTCCTGCTTTCTGAGCCCGATGACCACCTGTCATGAGCTGGGCCGGACAGAACGTCATCGACACGCAAATAATATTACGACTGTAATTCTATGCGGTGCGGCTGCCGAGGGCAAGCAGGGCACTCGCCACCGAGGGTGAGGGTGGGAGGGTGTAGCGCGCCCACGCTGCCGGGGTAGGGCGAAGCGCACTTCGGGCCTGTCGCGAGAGAATGCGGGGGCGGGCGGTCGGTGGGGGCGCCGGCTCCCTGGTGGTCAGGCCGAGCAGCGGCAGGTCGTCGTCGGCCGATGGCGGCGGTGGTCAAAGGTGGCGATGGCTGGGCCTCGTCGGCGCAGTGATCGGCGTGGTGAGGTGACCGGCGCGAAGCTGAAGCCGCGGTACGCCCGTCGCCCGGCACGATTGCTTCGCCTGTCGCGCCTGGTAAGGCGACCTTGGTGCGATTGCCGCGGGTGGGGCATGGGGCACCGGCGCACCGGCGGCGGCTGTGAGCGGGAGAGCGGTCCCAGGCGCAGGGCGAAGCGGCCCGCTCCGTAAACGCGTACGCGGCGGATCTCGGCGGACGGGAGTAGGTCGACGGTGTCCTGGGCGATGAGCGCCGGCGCCCCTGTGGAGTGGTCGGCGAGGGGCATGGTGACGGCCGGCGCTATGAGCCTCGCCGACGAGGGTGCTTCAGGTGCCGGCTCTGTGCCTGCCCTCGCTGATGAAGCCGGACGCTCGCCCGTCGTCCTTGCTGCAGAGGTGGCAACTGCCGACGAGGCGGCCGACCGGCACCGCTGTCGACTCTTTGGATTACGTTCGCAATACCATTAGACTGGGTGAAGTTGGTCAAGGGCAACCGGTCCTTCCGGCCGGCGAAGGAGCGTGTGCTGTGGTGCGGTATGGAAAAGAGCACAAGCGGGAGACGAGGCGGCGGATCATCGAGACGGCGGGCCGCCGGTTCAAGCAGGACGGTATCGACGGCTCCGGGGTCTCGACGCTCATGAAGGACGCGGGGCTCACCAACGGGGCCTTCTACGCTCACTTCGAATCCAAAGACGACCTCGTCACCACGGCAATCGCCGACCAGCTGAAGGCGCAGGCCGAGAACGTCGTCGCGCGGGCTGCGCCTGGCCGTGCCGGACTCGAGCAGATTGTGCGCGGGTACCTGTCACCCCAGCACCGCGACAGCCTTGGCGACGGCTGCCCCAACGCGGCTCTGCTCGACGAGATCGGGCGCTGCACCGACACCACCAGGCAGGCGTACACCGACGGCGTGCGGATCCTGATCGACGGCATAGCCGCCCGCATGGCGCCCGAGGCCCCGTCCTCCGCACATGTGAAGGCGCTCAGCCTCCTCGGCCTGATGGCCGGGACACTGCAGCTTTCCCGCGCCTTGACCGACAGCCAACTCGCCAACGACCTCCTTGTTCAGGGGATCGACAACGCCCTCGCCCTGCTGGACGCCGGACAGCGTGTCTGACGCACCACATCCCAGGTGCTGTAACCGGGAAGGTTCGCCGGGTTGGCCGGCGGTGGGGCCGGACTGTTGGCCGGGCCGGCCGGTGGGGAGCCTGTAGCGCCGGCCTTCCTGCCACCCGAAGGGGGCGTCGGTCAGCTTGGAGCGAGGCTCCGGTAAGCAGGCATTCGAGCGCCCATTTGTCGGCCGGGGGGGACCACGAGAATGCGTCGGCCGTCCCGGCCGGCGCCCAGTTCGTGCGGGAAGCCGCTGGTGGCTTCGATGACCTGGCGGTAGCTCTGGCCGCCGGGGAAAGGATCGTCGATGTGCTTCGCACGCTCGGCGCCAGGAATGCGACGGGCAGCTATTGAGCTCGCCGTAGTTGCGCTTCGTGCAGTCGCGGGTCCTGGTGGATGGCGACCGAAGTGGAAGTGGAGCAGCACCTTGTTGGGGTCGACGCACTTGGTGATGCGCCATAGGGCGGGCACGCCGTCCGAGTCCACCTCGGCGTGGGTGACGTCCTCCGGCTCGGTGGTGGCGGCTCGTTGGTGCGTGTCGGTGATGTCGCGGATGACGGCCAGGTCGACGCCCGCTCTGGACATCTTGGGGCCTGTGCTTTCGAGGAACTGCGGGAACTGCTGAGCCTGCGGAATGATTCCCACGGTGGTGCGCTCTTTCAGGTCAGTGCGGGTGGTGCGCACTCGGGTGGATGTGCCGGCAGCGGGCCAGGTCAGCCGGCCATGCGGTTGTTCTTGCGGATCTGCTTGTCGAACGCTCCGGCGGGGGCGAGGCGGCGCGCCGTGGTGACGCGTGAGGCCAGCGGGCCGGCGGTGTAGCGCAGCTTCGGCTTCTTGTCGGTGGCCGCGGTGACGATCACTTTGGCGACGACGGCGGGGTCGTCGCCGTCCTTCATCGCATCCGCCATCACCTCGTCGAAGACGCGCCGTCGCTCCGCGTAAAGAGGCAGCGGGGTGTCGGGCTGTGCGGCGTTGGTGTCGAAGCTGGTCTTGGTGTAGGCGGGCTGGACGAGGAGGACCCGGACGCCGTGCTCGCGGACCTCGTGGTCCAGCGACTCGGAGTAGCCCTCGATCGCGTGCTTCGACGCTACGTAGAGGGCCATGAAGGGCTGGGGGGCGACCCCGAGGACGGACGAGATGTTGATGACGCGTCCGCCACCCTGGGCGCGCATGTGCGGTAGGACGGCCTTCGTCATACGGATGACACCGAGGACGTTGACGTTCAGGACGCTCTGGGCCTGGGCGACGGAGTTCTCCTCGACGGCGCCCGCCGAGCCGATGCCCGCGTTGTTGACCAGGACGTCGATGCGTCCGAACCGGTCGATCACCTCTCCCACCGCGGCGGTGGCCGAGTCGTCATTGGCCACGTCGAGATCGAGGTACGTCGCACCGGCGGGCGGGGTGAGTCCGGAGGTCTTGCGGCCGGTCCCGATCACCTCGAAACCCGCCGCGACGAAGGCGCGGGCTGTCTCCTTGCCGATCCCCGACGAGGCACCTGTCACGAGTGCCACCGGCCGAATTGTCGTCATCGTAAACTCCCAGATTTATATTACGACCGTATATCTTATGGTCGTACGACCATACGGTGGCTGTCGGTCGATGGCAAGTGGTTGCATCCATGCTTCATGGTGGAGGGGCGGCCTGCCGGCCTGCCGGGCGTCCAGGGCGGCAACTGCCCCGGCGGAGACACCGCACGATCCGTGAGCACGGCCTCGACGGGGACGTCGAGGACAGTGAGCGGTTCTTCGCTACCGAGTACCGGCTCAATGCCCGGATCGCCGAGTATCCGACCGGTGTCGCTCATTGACGGTCTGAGCTTGGGCTGTGACTCGACGAACTCGCCAAATTCCGCGTCATCAGCTGCCCGTCCACCGGGAACACGGTGCTGGCGGAACCCGCAGGCCCGTCCCTCGGTCACCGCCGAGCGCTCCCTACGCTGAGCCAGGAGGCGCGAACGAGTGCTGATCGGGGGCCGATTGCCCGCTCGCGGCACCTCCCGATGTCCGACTGGGCTCCACGGCCCTTGAGCAGGAGACCAGCCATGTTCTGGGTGCCCTTGTGGGACTCGAACCTGTGGCTGCCCACCAACATCCAGGACCTGGGTGAGGGAGTGCGGTGTGACCTGCGGCTTCTCCTCAGTCTGGATGGGAGTCCGCCGACTCGGCTCTTCCTTGCTTCCCCTGGGGGAGTACGACCACGAACGCCGCTGACAGCCGAAATGCGGCGCTGACCTGCGGCGATGCCCAGGCAGCACTGGCCGCAGGTTGGTGCCCCCAACTTGTCACAAAGCGAAAAACGAGATCCTTGTCGAGGCCCCGCCGCTTAACCTCCTCCCTGCGCACGCGAAGGTCCGCAGGGAGGGCTACCGGTTGTCCAGCAAACCTGGGCTGGAAGCTCCGGGGTTGTAGTCGTGGTCCGCTTCAACGTTTGGTGCCCGCCGTAGCATTGGCGGGACGGTCCGTCGAACATGCAGGTCAGTCAGCCGGGGTCGGCCCGATCGGGTCGACCCCGGCTGCCGTTCCGGTTGCTGGGCTCCCCGCTGGATCGGCTGAGACCTCGTCACCAGTCGTCATCGCTGGTGGTCGCTCCCCTGCTGGATGGTTGCTGGTCCGGCATGCCCGTCCGTCTGCTGAATCCGGCGGGATCCAGCAGTCGCCTGTGGCGGCGACAGCCTCCCGAGCTGCTCGCGCATGGGGTCGAGCGGAAGAAACCTTCACCCGTGCGGACAGCCGACCCCCGAGCACCCCCTCCGGGGCAAGGGCAGGCCCTTACGTGCGGGGACGACCTCGACCACCAAGATCCCCAAGGTCGCCCCGACACGCAGATCCTGCACGCGCGGGGACGACCACCATGCGTTCTCACTGGGCTTCGGGGATTGAGGAAGATCCCCGCACGCGCGGGGACGACGCCGCAGTTCATCGGGGCCAGCCGTCGGGCGGCGGAAGACCCCCGCACGCGCGGGGACGACGGTGAGCTGCTCGGCGCCGTCCCAGTAGGAGCAGGAAGACCCCCGCACGCGCGGGGACGACAGAGAGTCCAGCGCCCGGCCGAGCACTCGGGTCGGAAGACCCCCGCACGCGCGGGGACGACTCGCCCGGCACCTCACGGGGCTCCCAGCGCACCGGAAGACCCCCGCACGCGCGGGGACGACGCCGCCCCGGACGCCCCGCAGAGAGGAGCCCGGGGAAGACCCCCGCACGCGCGGGGACGACATTCTTCCTCCCCCTCCTCGGGCTCCACACCGAGGAAGACACCCGCACGTGCGGGGACGACGCCCGCCGGGCCGCCGAACACGGCAAACTCGTCGGAAGACCCCCGCACGCGCGGGGACGACCTGCCCCTCTACCTGGACCTGGCGGTGATGCGGGGAAGACCCCCGCACGCGCGGGGACGACGTACCCGGGACCGGCCCGGCCGGACTGCCGGACGGAAGACCCCCGCACGCGCGGGGACGACGCCTGACCAAGCCGCGCCCCCTCCCCGCCTGGAGGAAGACCCCCGCACGCGCGGGGACGACGGGCGTGCGCCTACGGCTTCCGCGACTCGGTCCGGAAGACCCCCGCACGCGCGGGGACGACATGCCCCGTCTGTCACCGGACGGGGCATCAACGGGAAGACCCCCGCACGCGCGGGGACGACAAGGAGCACGTGCTGGTCGTCGGCGCCTCCCAGGGAAGACCCCCGCACGCGCGGGGACGACGGAGGGAGTGCCGTCCGTTTGAGCGCCGATAGCGGAAGACCCCCGCACGCGCGGGGACGACACTTGTTGACCTGGTGTGTTATCGGCGGGGGCGGGCAATCAGCATGAGTCCTTCGTAGTCGATGGGGTACCAGCGGTCGCGGCCGGCGGTGCGGGTGGACCAGTGTTGTTCGTTGTCGGCGGGTTCGATCATGACGGCTTGGCCGTCGCCGATGCGGTCGGCGAGGGTGGTCCAGAGGCGGTCGCGGATGCGGGAGTTGGGGTTGCCGACGAAGACTCCGGCGGCTACTTCGATCATCCAGCGGGTGAGGTGGCCGCGGAGGCCCTCGGGTGCGGCGATGAGGACGACGACGGTCATGGCGTTGGTCCGGTGGCGGCTGGTGGGTCGAACTCGGGGCCGACGACCGCGAGATAGTTGTCAGCGTCGAAGATCCCGTCGTCCCAGTTGGTGCCCCCGCTGACGGTGTTGTTGCCGTCGTCCCAGAGGGCGTTGGTGTCCCGGTCGATCAGGTCGGGGGAGTCCGGCATCAGTAGGTCACCGATGTCACTGACGATGCGGGGAAGCAGCTGGGTTTGGGTCACGGCGTCGCGCAGTGTCAGGCGGGCGTCGCGTTCTTCGGTGCGGCCGTCGGCGGCGAGGTCGAAGGCGAGGGGGATGGTGTAGTCGGCCTTGTAGAGGTCGGCGATGTCCAGGACGAAGGAGAGCGCGCTGCCGGTGTGGACGAAGCCGAGGGCGGGGCTGGCGCCGATGCCGGTGATGACCGCGTGGCAGATGCCGTACAGGGCGGAGTTGGCGGCGGACAGCAGGCGGTTGACGTCGTCTCCTGCGGCGTGGGCGTCGCCGGGTCGGTATTCGCGTTTTGTCCAGGGGACGCCGGTGCGCTGGGAGTGGTGTTTGTACAGGCGGCGTACGCGGGCGCCTTCACGGCCTCTGAGCTGTTGCATGGTCAGCTTGTCGGTGGCTTCGCCGGGGAAGCGGAGGGCGTACATGCGGCGGGCTACGTCGAGACGCTGGGTTGGGCG
The DNA here is from genome assembly GCF_035917675.1 of Streptomyces sp. NBC_01775. NCBI lineage: Bacteria > Bacillati > Actinomycetota > Actinomycetes > Kitasatosporales > Streptomycetaceae > Streptomyces > Streptomyces sp. NBC_01775. Next base: position 6,171,345 of record NZ_CP109104.1, read on the forward strand.
GGTAACGAGGTAGGCCTGGCGGAGGACGAGGCGGGAGCCGCGCGAGGGGCCGAGGCCGGAGGCGTAGAGGCGTACGCCGTGTTCGCCGACCCAGCACAGGGCGGTGCCGGAGTCGGCCAGGAGGGTGGTGGCGGCGTGGGTGATGCGGGTGCCGGGGCCGAGTAGGAGGACCGCTAGGTAGGCGGCGGGGACTCGGACGGTGCGTTCCTTGTTGACCAGGACGACGGCGTTCTCGTCGCGGTCCACGTGGCAGCGTTCGGCGTAGAGGCTGGAGATGCGGTCCTCCAGCCGGTGGAGGTCCTGGGCTCCGACTCGCCACCAGGGTTCAGCCACGGGGTGCCTCCTGTGGGAGAGGCGCCAGGGTGAGCAGGCCGCAGCCGTACGCCTTCGAGGGGCCGATTCCGGCCAGCAGCGCGGCTCTGAGCGCCTCGGGGTCCTCGACGCGGAGGCGGCCCTGGAAGGTGGCGGTGGTCAGGGTGATCTGCGGGCCGTTCTTCTTCTTGCGGAAGCGGTGGCTGTCGCGCTTGATGAGGGCGGCGTCCGGGGCCGGTTCGCTCTTCTCGCACAGGGTGAGGCCGGGCGCGGGGGCGGTGGTGGTGCGGACGGCGGGGATGGTGAAGCCTGCTCGTTCGCACCGGGCGAGGAACCATGCGAACTGAGCTGACGCCGTGCGGTGGCCCACCCGGAAGCCTCTGGTTCGGGTGCCGGGCTCAGTCTCCTTGAGCCGGGCTTCCTGCTCGGGTGTGAGCTTGTCGGGGCGCTTGGTGTTCTGGACGGGGTTGGCGGCGAGCCGGAAGGCGTATTCCTGTCCGGCGGCGAGGCGGTCGAGCAGTGGTGTGTAGTCGCCTACGAGGAAGTGGTCTCCCTCGGCTCCGGGCCATCCGGCTTGCTCGACGAGGTGGGTCCAGTCGGGGCGGGTGTGTTCGGAGAGGACGAGCAGGTGCGGGCGGCGAGGGGTATCGGTCTCCAGGCGCCACAGCACCCGCTCGTCCACTGCCTGGTTGGGGAAGGCCGCTTGTACGGCGCCGTGGAGCTGGTAAGGGGTTCGCAGCAGCCTGATGGCGGAGGCGCGCTGCGGGTTGATGCGGATTTTGGACAGGTAGGGCATGGGTCACCAGCCGAGAAGAGCGAACGGGTCGTGTCCGGCATGCAGACCGGTCCGTGAGGAGTCGGTGCGTGCTTCCAGGCCGGTCGGGGCGGTCACGGTGAGGCGACGGATTCGCCGCTCGGTCAGGCCGCGGCGTTCCTGTACGAAGGAGAGGGGAACGTCGCAGACGGAGTCGTTCCCGTGCTCGGGGTCCTCGACGGTGGCCATGAGGTCGATGTGTTCGGGGTGTGCGGCCTTGCGGGCGTGCGTGACGTGGGCCGTCTTGCCGGCCTGCCATGTTGTCGAGCGCAGCACCCCCTCCAGGCCGTCCGGGCTTTCGGCCAGGCCGAGGGAGAGGGGACGGCTCGGAGGGCATGAGCGGCGGCCCAGCGCCAGGGGGAAGACTGGAGCGCGCAGTGCGCCGTCCAGCTGCTTCAGCAGGGCTGCGGGTCCCTGGAGGGCGGCGAGAAACACGGCGTCCTGCAGGTAGAAGCGCTGGGTGACTTGCGTGTACTTGGCCGGGGTGGTCGGCTTCTGCTCGCCCTTCTTGGACACCTGTGCCGACAACAGCGGTCTTCCCCGGTGGTCGGACGCGGTGTGGTAGTCGCGCAGTACGGTTCCGGGCTGGTCCGCTCTCACCCCCAGCCGCAGGGCGGTGAGGTCGTCGATCGGTTCCTGGCGGTGTCGGCCGAGGGCGGCGGCCAGCAGGCCGACGACTCCGGACTTTGTCGGCTCCTGTGCGGTCTCCCTGCGGTTGAACTCGCTGCCGGTGCCCCAGGACTGCAGCGGTCCGGCGAGCTGCAGGACAAGGACTGATGTGGTGCTCATGCCGCGTTCTCCCGCAGCCCGGCCAGCACCGCTTTCTCCACTTGGTCGGTGAGCTGGGGGAAGGAGATGCTCGCGCCGAAGACGTCGGTCAGTTTCTCTCCCGTCCCCTCGCTGTGGGGGGAGTAGCAGGCGTAGAGCTTGTCCGGGACGCTGCCCCAGACCTCGCTGACCGTTTTGGCCTCGGCGGCGAGCGCGAGAGCGGACTCGTCGGCCAGGCCCCTGGAGCCGAAGACGGGCCGTTCGAAGGCGGCGACGAGGTTGACGGGCTGATCGGTGCGCAGCGCGGCGACCACGACGAAGGGCAGCGTGCGGTGTGCGAAGGAGTTCTGGTGCCCGGTCGGCATGGATTTCACGAACGCTTCGGTGAAGCTCCGTGTCGCCTGCGCTGCGGGTTCTGCCGCGGATGCGCCTCCACCGAGATTGTCGCGGAGCTGCGGCAGACTCAGGGTGGAGTAGCGGTAGAGGGTGGCGGAGTTGAACTCGATCGTGCCGATCATCCCGGCGCCGGTCTCCTCCCGCTCGTTCTGGTCGTCCACGGCGGTGTAGTAGTCGAACTCCGTCTCCACAGCGTGGGTTGAGAGGGCGTGCGCGACCTGCACGGCGGCGTCCACGTTCAGCCCGGCGCGGTCGGCGACCATACGGCCGAAGAGTGCGACCTCCGCCGGGTGCGCGCGCATCAGCTCCGCGTCGATGTCCAGCCCGGCCAGCTCCTCCTTGAGCGCCTTGTCTTCCAGCGCCAGTAGCTCCTGGGCGCGCCCGCGCAGCAGGTTGGCGATGGCGTCGAGCTGGCGGTGGCCGAAGAAGAGGAGGTAAGAGGTCTCCGTGCTCTTCCGCTGCGACATGGTGATACCCAATGGCTCCAGCAAGCCGGTGGCGAGGCGTGCCGCGGCCTCGGGGGCGAGCTGCTCCTGGTCCTCCAGCCGTTCGGCCAGCATGGCGGCGATTCTCTTGGTCCGCGTCGCGCGGTCGGCTTCGGGGACTGCTGCGGCGTAGGTGGTGCGGGCGGCGCGCTTCCATGCCTGTGAGGAGACACGGGCGCGCCGCGCGCCTCCGTAGAGAGCGTGCTTGGGGGTTCCGGCGTCGTCGCGGTTGATGTTGGACGGCGGGACGGTCTGGAGGACGTGCAGGTCGAGGTAGAGGTTGCTCGTCACGGGTGCTCCGTAGTGGTGGTGGTCATGGTGGAAGGAGAGGGGCGGGAGGTTGGCGACGCCGGCGGCCCTACGCCTTGGGACCGGGCTGCGGTTCCGCGTCAGAGCCGGGTTTTGGACCGCCGCGCCAGACGAAGTAGTCGCTGCCCCACCGTGCGCGGGTGCGGGAGCGTGCTTCCGGGTAGCGCCACTTCTCGATGTCGGTGCGGAGCTGGGTGTAGTCCAGGGGGAGCGCGGAGGGACGCAGCAGGTTGATCAGGCCGCGCAGGTGCGCGACGAGTTCGTTCGGACTCGTTGAGGTGGCGATCTGGTTCATACGGCGGTCCACGGCTTCGACGCTGAACCTGCCCGAGTCGCGCACGCCTCGCGCAGCCGTGCCCAGTCCCGCTCCCGCGCGGTGCATGGTCTCGGGCCGCGACTGCTGGTGCACCGCGAAGAGGGTGAGTGCCGCGTGTTCGGCCTCGATGCGGGGCTGGGTGTGCACCGGCCTGTCGGGGGAGACGATCGACTCGTAGAACGGCCACATCTCCGGTACGTCACCGACTTGGCGCCCCAGTCCTCTGCGGAGTGCTGCCAGGTCTCGCCCGGCGTACTGGTTCTTGGAGTCGAAGGCGGTCCAGTACCAGGGGCCGCGGTGGATACGGATCTCGCTGGCCGTGCTCATCAGGACGGTTCCTCGCCTTCTGCGTCGTCGTCCCCGTAGGTGTCGTGGCCGTCGTCCATACGGGCGTCCGCCGCGCGGTAGAGGATGTCCCTGAGCCGCTTGCGGAAGATCCGTTCGGCGTCGGCGGCACGGTATGTCTTGCTCTCTCCGGCCTTGCGGCCCGCGAAGGTTGTGGGGGAGGCGCTGGCCAGCACGGAGCGCGCCGTGTCCCAGGCGAGGCGGTGGAGGATCTCCTCCCACGCCCCCATGCCCGCCTCGATGCGGTCCTCGTCGTCGGCGTCCTTCTGCATGCCCAGCAGGAGCCGCCGCATCGGCAGGTCCACAGCCTGGAGGAACGTCATGCCCGGGCGCTGCCCTTTGTCCCAGGGCAGCGGTTCGGCACCCTGCGCGCGGCGCAGGTCGGCCGAGAGACCGTTCAGCGCCCGCGTCACCCCCTCGGCCTGCTCGGCCGCCTCCAGCACCAGATGCCTGACGCGGGAGTCGGAGACGAGGGCTGCGGTGGGCACGGGGAGCCGGTCGCCCGCGGCGTCCTCCACCACGGCGGACATGTTGCCGTACTCCAGCCCACAGGTGAGGACCTGGAGGGGATACGCCTCGGGCAGGCAGCCCTCGCTTTGCAGGTCACCCACCTGTTGCAGCAGCTCGCTCGTCCGAGGCCCGTCGCCGTCCTCCTCCCGCCCGAGCGCGAGGAGCGCGGCCAGGCCGCGCCAGGCGTGCTCGCCCGGCCGGTGGCGTCGCGGCTTCATCGGCGTCTCGCCCTTCTTGGGCTTCGCGCTGTAGTTCCAGGCGGTGTGGGGTTCGCAAGCCGGTTCTGGCCGTGCCGCCAGGCGGTCGCCGGCACACACCACGACGCGCCTGACACGGACCCCGTCAGCGGTGTCCTCCGGCACGAGCCGGATGCGGCGCGACTGCCACGTCAGCGTGTCCAGCGGTCCGGCGGCCGGCCGCTTGCGCCAGGACGAGGTGTGGGGCTCGGGCGACTGCCACTGTGGATAGTCCTCGCGTCCCACGCCCGCCGCGTTCCCGGCCGCCTTTGCGTCCCAGGAGACGAGGGTGTTGAGCAACAGGGTCTCGTACAGCGTGCGTCCTTCGGGAAGGATCACTCCCAACTGCCCAAGCGGCCCGGTCGGGTTACCGGTCGTCTTGCCCTTTTTGGCCTGCTCGTCGTCCTTCGCCCCGGTCTTGATGGCGGCAGTGTCCCAGCACTGCGCGTGCAGCAGCCACAGGGCCGCGTCCTCAGGCGTCATCTCGTAGGCGTGCGCCTCCGTGAAGGACGTGAACATCGGCACGTTGTTTCCGGTCGCTACAGACGGCACGAGCAGGGAGACGGGCTTGGTCTCGCCTGCCGACGTCTCCAGCCCGGCGACCTGCGCGAACGGGCGCTCCGGGGAGAAGAGATCGAAGCTCGACCGCCACGTGTCCAAGTAGAGGTCCAGCAGCTGTCCCTGCTGCGCGTCCAGCCCTCCGCGTTCGAACCGGTCACGCCACTCCGCACGGGAGGACGGCTGTCCCAGGGCGGAGAACCAGACGGGCAGCAGAACGTGCCGCATGACCGCCGACAGCAACGTCGGCGGCTCGATCGCGAGGCCGCGCAACTCCCCGGCCCGGGTGAGCGCAACGCGCAGAGAGACCCGCTCCCGCCCGCCCCCTTTCCACTGCGCCGGGAGCCAGGCGTCGTCCACCAAGTTGACCAACAGAAAGACCTCCCCCTTGAGGCATCACCCGAATTCCGCAAGACGATAGTCATCTGAGTGCGGATACCGATGAAAAATGATGAAACAGCTTGTTCGTAGCTAGGTATGACTCGTGCGGGAACGTCCTTGTTCGTCTTCGACCGTGAGCCCCAACAGGTCGTCGTAGCCGATCACGTAGCCAGCCAGGCGCGCGCAGCCGTCTTCCTCCAGCACCAGAGCCTTCACGTAACGGAGCCCCTGGACATAGCCCCACCCGTCCAGAGGACGCAGCTCCTTGTCCACCGCCTCGCCGAGCCCCGGCTTCACGGGCAGGCGCACCGTGCCGCCCAGGGCGGCGTCAGACGTTGTCTCGTGCTCGGATGCCTCGCCGTGGACCCCCAGCCATGTGCCGTCCAGCGCGTGGAATCCCCGTCGACTGCGCCGGACGAGGACGACCTCGCCCGCCATCTCCCCGTCCCGCACCACTGCCTCGCGCAACTCTTCGTCGGTCGCGGCTCCGATGCCAGCGTGGTGCAGTCCTTCGAGAGTCGGCTTGGCCCATTGGCCCCGCTGGCACAGCAGATATTTCTCGGCCTTCGCCGTACGTGCGTCCTGGTCCCCGTTCCACCGGTCGCCGGCGCGCTCTTCCGCACTCCGCCAGGAGGGCGGGCACAGCGGCTGCTGGTCGTAGACCTCCGCGACGAGCTCGGGCACCCGTTCAGGGATCGACCATGCCCCGTGATTTCTCTCCCCCCTCCCGGAGTCCGCGTCCAGCCGGGGCGGCCCCGCCTCGCGGGTGATGAGGGAGGCGGTGCGCAGCAGCCGGTAGGCGCCGTAGATGCGCTCGGACGCGCCGAGGAAGCAGGGGACATCCCTGTCCCCGGGGGCCGGATTTCCGGCGATTCCGGTGACCAGAACAGTCGGTGTCCGAAGATGGGCCGGTCGGCGGGTACGTGCGTGTCGGTGGAGCCGGCCGATCCGCTGGAGGAGCAGGTCGATCGGGGCGAGGTCCGTGACCAGGAGGTCGGCGTCCACGTCGAAGGACTGCTCCGCCAGCTGCGTGGCGACGATGATCATGCGGTGTGGCCGCGCGTCTCCTGCGTTGGGCCCCAGCGCGTTCAGGCAGCGCTGTGTCCTCTCGGCCCGGTGTGCCGCGCACAGCCTGCCGTGCAGCAGGATGACCTCGCCGGGGAAGTGGTCCGCCAGCTTCTCGTAGACCTGTTGGGCGCGCTCTACCTGGTTCAGAACCACCAGGGCCACCCCGCCCTCTGCCACTTCGGCACGCACCCGCTCGGCAACCGCTCCACCTTCCCGGGTGACGTCCGGCAGCCATTGCAGCGCTACTGGCACCGTCTTACGCCACGGCTCGGTGCTCTCGCACCGGTACCCCGGTGTCCCGTCCTCTCGGCCGAAGACGGCCGTCACGGACGGATAGCCTGCCGGCTCCGGCATCTCCGAGACATCCACGCCCACACGCCCGAGCGAACCTTCCAGATAGGCACGGGCCAGCATGCGCCGCTGGGCGGGGGGCAGTGTGGCCGACAACATCACCACCGGGACGCGCGCCTGGCCCAGCCAGCGCAGCGCCTCCGTCAGGAACTGCCGCATATAGACGTCTGCGGCGTGCACCTCGTCCAGGACCACGACCTTGCCCGCCAGCCCCGCGAAGCGCAGCATGACGTGCTTGGTACGCGTCGCAGCGAACAGCAACTGGTCGATCGTGCCGACGACGAACGGACTCAGCAACCCGCGCTTGCGCTCCAGGAACCACTCGCTCGGCCCAGAGCCCCCGGAGCAGCACAGGTCAGCATCGGCCGTATTGCCGCCCGCACCGATGCCGTACTCGTCGAGCCCGAACTCGTCCTCGCCCACGGAGCCGTACCACTCCTCGGGGTTCCCCTCCGCGGGCCTCCACACCTCACGCCACGTCGGATTGAACGCCCTCTTGCCATGCAGCAGCGCGACATGATCCTCAAGGCCCGGCGAGATGCCCTTCACCCATCCGCGGACCACCTCGTACATGGGATCGCACGTCGCCTGAGTCGGCATCCCCAGAAACATGCCGTCCGCCCCGAACCGGGCGGCCAGCACCTCCACCGCCGCGAGCATGGCCTTCGTCTTGCCCTCACCCATCGGCCCCTCGACGAACAGCAGACCGGGAGCCGGAACGGCCCTCGCCATCTCCACCAACTGCAGCTGCGAGGCGCGGCCCCCCTCCCCGAAGCGCTGCCGCACCAGATCCTCGGCCATGGGCACCGGAAGCCGGGACCAGCCGCCGCGCAGCTTCAGCGCCCGCCACGCCTTCTCCGCCCGTTGCCGCGCCCGCTCCAGGCTCACGTCATCCAGCCGCTCCAGACCCTGAAACCGGCCCTCGCTGGTATCGCTCGCGATCCAGTCGGCCATCACGACCAGCCCCGACAGGCACAACTGCTCCGCCCGCGAGGGCACCACCACCGGCCGCACAGAGCGAAGACCCCTGTACCCCAGACATCGGGTCAACACCTCGAGAACGTTCCGCTGCGCCGCGCGCCAGTCCTTGCCCACTCCATGAAGCTGATCGACGCCTGCGCCGGGCCGATACACGGAGACGGGCGGCACGTTCCCGTGATGGCCCGCGACCAGAGGCCACACCCACGCGACGGCCTCGGTCGGCCACTCGTCCTTCAACACGTCGCGGACGACTCGCCCGCCAGCCTTGTCATGCCTCCACCTGCGCCGACGCGTACGAACCACGGCATCAGGCCACCCAAGCCCGGCAGCACGGACACGCCGTTGTCCAGCGTCATCGACCGCCTGAAACGCAGGAGTTGCCTTTCCCACGTCATGAATCCCGCACAGCCACATGAAGAACCTCCGGCCGTCGCCGCCCGAGACCCGGTCCAACATGCCCCGCACACTCGGCGCGAGGTACTCCACCCACATCAACTCAGCCACCGCAGCCGTATCCAGCTGATGACTAAGCAGCAGATTCGCCTGCCCACCCCCATAGGCCGCCGACTTTCCCTGCAGCGCATCGAGCTGTCGCACACAGGAATCGCCCAGCCCCAAGCGCGCTGCGACCTCAGCCGCCGAATCCGACGCGGCATACTCTGAAGTCGCAACCTCCGCAGGTTCCACACCCATACTCGGAGCCTGGCACAGGGCACTGACATCGGGGACCAAAGGCGCTCATCACGCGAGGACTTGCCAACAACCGCCAACCGCCACTGAACGAAAACAGCAGGAGATCCATACGAAGCAGCAGGTCAAGAAGTCTCGGCCCCGCACGCGCGGGGATCTTCCCTTGATGAGCAGTCCCTTTGCCCTGGCCGAGAACTCGGCCCCGCACGCGCGGGGATCTTCCTCCCGCCCACTTGCGCACATGGCCCCACCAGTCCTCGGCCCCGCACGCGCGGGGATCTTCCGCGGGCGCGGCTTGGTCAGGCTGACCTTCGCGGCTCGGCCCCGCACGCGCGGGGATCTTCCGGTGTTCACGGAGGGACGCAGTCCATCTGCCGTCTCGGCCCCGCACGCGCGGGGATCTTCCGCGGCCCGGCTTGCCCTGGGCAAGGGTGTTGAGCTCGGCCCCGCACGCGCGGGGATCTTCCCAAGGTGGACCCCAGCCGGTGTCCCCGCAGAGGCTCGGCCCCGCACGCGCGGGGATCTTCCCCCTGCGCTACCTCAAGGCCGGACGCGCCCCGACTCGGCCCCGCACGCGCGGGGATCTTCCCGGCGTCGTCGGGGGTGCCGAGGACGGTGAGGCCTCGGCCCCGCACGCGCGGGGATCTTCCGGTCACAGCACGAGAAGGCACGCAGGTTCCGAGATTCCTGGACGACATCCGCGTGGAACCCGCGCCCGGACGACTGCATTCTGCCTTCCGAGCGACGGGTTCGTCGCGAGTAGACAGGACTCCGCGCAGGTAGCGCCGAGCATCCAGGCCGCAGCGTTCACAGTTGAACTCGCCCAGGCCGCCTGCACAGTTGGTGGACATCACCGACCGCCGTCCGGAGCGATGCCCGGGGTGAGTCGGTCGACGCAGCAGCCGACGCACGGCCCGTAGGTCTCCAGCACGTGGTCGTAGCAGGCGGCCATGGGATGATCTTGTTGCCCGCATCGGCGCGACTCGGCTCGCTCGGTTCTGACGCCGTCACCGGCTCGAATTCGGCTCGTTGCTGAAGGTGTGACTAGTACTCCAGCAGGACTTCGCTGCCTGAGCTGGGACGATGCCGCGGGAGCTGGAGTGTAGCGGGTGAGGACATGTCAGGGGCGGTCTTCACGGACCGCCCCTCGAACCCCGTTCCCAGGTACGGTCCAGGGCCCATCCGCAGCCGCTTGATGATCCGAACGAAACGAACTAGACGCCGTGGTGGTTCTGCGGCCCGGTGGAGACCGCGGCCCTGCGGGCGGCTGCGGCGAGCCAGGGCCCGATGGAGCCGTCGTTGGTGAGGTCGGCGCGGTAGGCCAGCGCCGCGGTCAGGTAGCGGTGCTTTCTCCACATGTACCGCCATCTGAAACTGCGGTAGACCTTGTCGGGACAGGGGACGAGGCCGCCCCCGTCGCGGGCGCTCCACATGGTGAGGCGCCACCCTCCTCCCCCGTCGCCCAGGTACCCGTGTGCATCCTTGGCCGTCGCCGCGTCGGGGAACGCGAAGACCTGGACGGAGATGAGGACAGGGTTATCGGGCGTGGCCTCGGGACCGGGCTGCTCCGAGTAGACCGCGGCGACCAATTCGCTGCAGTCACGGCGCGTGAGTTCCTCGGTCAGCTCGCGGGGGCCCGCTTCACGGACCAGGCGGGTTTCCTCGGCGATCCGCGCGAACTCGATACTCAAGTCGTTGGTGAACCGCCGCGGCAGCAGGGCGTCCGCGGTGAACGGCGTCTCGTCGGTGGAGGCGCGGTTCCAGGAATCGGGAGAGGCCGGCCGAGGTGCGCGCGGCGTGACGTCCATCAGGCGGGTGCGCGGGGTCGGGGGCATTGCCGCGGTGGGAGCTTCCGCTGCCGCGCACGACACCAGGAGTGCCTGTAGCCGCTCCTGGACGTGCTGTGCCGACTGGGGGCGCTGGCCGGGATCGCGCTCCAGTAGTCCGGCGACGAGCGCGGTCACCTCCGGCGGCAGGCCGGGGCGGAACGCGTCGAGGGACGGGGCATCCTCGTCGAGCTTGCGCCGCACGACCGCGAGGCTGTTGTGCCCGGTGAAGGGCGCCCGGCCGGCGAGCATCGCGAAGAGCATCCCACCGAGTGCGTACAGGTCGGAGCGCTCGTCGCCGCGCTCCGTGAGGAACTGCTCCGGTGCGCCGAACTCCGGCGTTCCGGCCGGGGTCAGTTGGGAGGAGCGCGCCACGGTGAACGCGGCCTGGACGAACCCGGCGATCCCGAAGTCGATGACCTTCACCAGCCCGTCGCCGGTGAGGATGACGTTGTGGGGCTTGATGTCGTAGTGGATGACCTGGGCCCGGTGGGCGGCCTCCAGCGCGGCGCAGACGCCGCTGGCGATGGCCACGGCACGCGTCAGAGGGAAGGGACTCTCAGCCTGGAGACGCGCTGTGAGCGTCTGGCCGTCCACCTTCTCCATGACCAGGAACAACACGTCGTCGTGGATGCCCCGGTCGTACAGGGCGGCGACGTTGGGGTGGACGATCTGGGCAGCGGCGACCGCCTCGCGCTCGAACCGCCGGGGCAGGTCAGCCTGAGCAATCCCGTCGAGATCCAGCAGCTTGAGCGCGACCTCACGGTGGAGCACGCGATCCCGCGCGGCCCACACCTCGCCCATGCCACCCCGGCCCAGACGGCCGATCAGCTCGTAACGGTCCGCGATCAGCTTTCCCCGCTCCACGGGGCCAGCATACGAGACGCCTCCACACCTGCGAAGACGGCGGGTGCAGCGGCCGCCACACCGTCTCTCCAGCCTCCTCGGCGCACACACGGGTTAGTCCTGGTGACGATGCCGGTGAGACCTCAGCCGACCAGGCCGCCCACCGCAGGCGGCGCGGCAGCCGGGGCGGCAGACCACCCGCCTTCGACCGCGAGGCCTACAAGCAGCGCAACACCGTCGAACGATGCATCAGACACTGGCGCGGCCTCGCCACCCGATACGGCAAGACCGCAACGATCCAAACGAAAGTATCTAGATGTGTTGTTCGGGGAGGTTGGTGATGCGGCTGGCTGGGGTGTGGCCGCTGATTCCGGTGTGGGGTCGGTGGTAGTTGTACCAGTCCAGCCAGTCGGGGAAGGCTGCCTGTCGCTGGGCGTCTGAGGTATAGGGCTGGTGGTAGGCCCATTCGTCGAGCAGGGTGCGGTGGAAGCGTTCGACCTTGCCGTTGGTCTGTGGGCGCCATGGTCGCGTCCAGCGGGGAGAGATGCCCAGCTCGTGGCAGGTCTGGCGCCAGGTGTTCTTGGTGTAGGCCCAGGCGTTGTCGGTCAGGACACGTTCGACGGTGACGCCTTGTCGGGCGAACCATGCCGTGGCCCGTTGGAGGAAGTCCGCGCAAGTCGGGGCCGTCTCGTCGGGCAGGTCTTCGGTGTAGGCCAGGCGGGAGTGGTCATCGAGCGCGGTGTGGAGGTAGGCGTATCCCATGCCGTGGCGACGGTCCTTGTTCGGGCTGCCCGCGGCCCGGCCGAGGACTTTGTGGCCGCCGCCGTCGGGGATGCGGCCGAGTTTCTTGACGTCGACGTGGATCAGCTCGCCGGGGCGGGAGCGCTCGTAGCGGCGGACGGGTTCACCGGTGGCCCGGTCGAGGACGGCCAGGGCGGGCGAGTCGTGACGTTGGAGGATGCGGTGGGCGGTGGAGGCGGCGACGCCGGTCCGTGCGGCCAGGCGCAGCGGGCCGATCCGGTGCTCGCGCCGCATCCGAAGCACGCGGGCCTCCTTATGAGGCGGTGTCTGCCAGGGGCAGCGGGCAGGGCGGCTGGAGCGGTCGTACATGCCCGTCTCGCCGTGCCGGCGGTAGCGGCCGGCCCAGCGGGCGGCGGTGGTGTGGCTGACCTGGAAGCGCTCGGCCGCCCTGCGTACCGGCCAGCCGTCCTCGACGACACACCTGGCCAGACGCAGCCGACCGGTCGGCGTCAACGGGGCGTTACGGTGGATCACGAGGGCCTCCTGCACTCGGCGGTAGATGTCGCAATCCACACCGAGCCAGAAGGCCCTCACCTCGTTCAAGCACCCACCACGGGCGTGTCACCCGTCACCAACGTCCCGGGACAACACAGCGGGCGCTTCGATGTTCTGCTGGTCTACCGGGTGGACCGGCTTTCCCGCTCCCTCCGGGGCCTGGTCGAGATCCTGGACCGGCTCGATGCCGGGGGCACCGCCTTCCGGTCGGCCACGGAGCCATTCGACACCTCGACACCGGTCGGGCGCATGCTGGTCCAGATGCTCGGAGTCTTCGCTCAGTTCGAACGCGAAACCATCATCGACCGCGTCATCAACGGCATGGAGCGCAAGGCCGCCCGAGGGCAGTGGTGTGGCGGTTATCGCCCCTTCGGCTACGAGTTGGACCGGGCCACCGGCAAACTCGTGCCGGTTGACGAAGAGGCGAAGCTCGTAGCCGTGATCTTCCGGATGTACGTCGAGGAGCGCCTGGGAACCAGGGCACTGGCTGCCGAACTCAATCGGCGCGGGCTGCGGACCAAGAGCGGGAAACGGTGGAGCGGGCAGAGCGTCATGGTCGTCCTGCGCAACCGCGCCTACCTGGGGGAGGTCTACTACCGGGGCGTATGGCACCGCGCGACGGATCACCACCAGCCGATCCTGGAAGACCCCAGCCTGTTCGACCGGGCACAGAAGATCATCGAGGCGCGGGGAAGTGAATACTCCCGCCGGGCCTCCAACAGCAGCAGTTATCTCCTTGCCGGGCGGGTGATCTGTGCCGCCTGCCAGCAGCGATATATCGGAACGGCCGCCGCTGGCAACAAACATCGCTACCGCTACTACACGTGCTATAGCGCGAACCGGTATGGAAGGGACAGGTGCGGTAGTGACCGTCTCCCGGCTGACCAGCTAGAGGCAGCGGTCCTCGACCGACTGCTGGAGGTGCTCGCCGACAGTGACCTCATCGCCCGTGCAGTGGAGCAGGTGGCGCGGCACCGGGAGGAGAGCGACAAGCATCTGCGTGCCGAGCTTGCTGCCGTGGCCGGTGATGTCGCGAAAGCAGAAGAGAGCATCGATCGTTACCTGACCGCCTTCGAAGCGGGTGCGCTGCCGCAGAGTACCTGCGGGCCACGGGTACAGGCACTCGCGGACAAGGTAGCTCAGCTCAGGGGGCGTGCCGACGAACTCCGGGGGCTGCTGGCACGTGAGAACCGGGCTGTCCCCGAAGATGCCGAGCTGGAGAAGCTCAGGGGTGCCGTTACGGAAGCAGTCGCGGGTGGTACCCCCGCCGTGGTCAAGACACTGATCGAGGCCCTCGTCCACGATGTGACGGTATGGGGCCGTGAGCGGATCGTTCCCACGTTCCGGCTTCCGGACCCACCGGGTCCGACAGTCCAACCGGGCGACGCGACAAAAGTTCGCGCACTGCCCGGCTCGGTGCCCCCGGCAGGACTCGAACCTGCGGCCAAGCGCTTAGAAGGCGCCTGCTCTATCCACTGAGCTACGGGGGCCAGTCTCCGTCGCGGGCGGGCTCGCTCGCCCCCGAAGTGACCATGGCGGGGTCAAGGATAGGGGGCCGTGGGGCTCGTCCTGTTCGCTTCACGTCCGCGACGCCATGTGGAGGTTCAGTGAAGCGGTCCCGATAATCGCAGGCGGGTGCGATTTCTGCAGCGCTTTTGGCGCTGAGAGGTGCGGGTGTTGCTCAGTCGTTATGGGTGCGGCGGGGTTGCAGGTGGGTCATGGGGGGTGAATGGGGTCATTGCCTGCCGAAAGTGACCATTTTCGGCAGGATCAACCGTGAATACACTTCAAAAGTGCCGCAAAATTGGGCATTCTGCACATGTGGCGATCTTGGACGTACGGCCTGAACTGCTCGACTCGCTCACGGCACTGCGTGAGCGGGTTGCCGCCGCGCGCTTTCCGCTGCCGCTGCCAGGCGCTGAACGCGCCCGCCGCTCCCGGGCTGAGCTGCTCGCGCAGCTCGACGATTACCTCCTCCCGCGTGTACGGACCCCCGAAGCGCCGCTGCTCGCGGTGATCGGCGGCTCGACGGGCGCGGGCAAGTCGACGCTCGTGAACTCGCTCGTGGGGCGCAGGGTCAGCGAGGCGGGGGTGCTGCGGCCCACGACACGCACCCCGGTGCTCGTCTGCCATCCGGATGACCGCTCCTGGTTCGTGGGCCAGCGTGTGCTGCCCCGGCTGGAGCGCGTGTGGGTTCCCCGCCAGGACACACCCGGCCCCCACGACGCGACCGGCTTGGGCGGCTCCATGGGCGTGGGCGGCAGCTTCGGCTTCGGCTTCGGCGGCGACACCGGCATGGGACCACCGCGGCCCGGCGAACCCGGAACGGACCCGCTGCGGGGGGACGACGAGCGCTATCCGCAACGCGGTGTGCATTCCTCCGGGCACTCCTCCGGGCACTCCTTCGGATACTCCTCCTCTTCGTACTCCCCCTCTCCGTATTCCTGTCCGTCCCGCTGCCCGGACCCGTATTCGCACCATCAACCGGATGAAGCGAGATCCGGGCCCCGCGCGGGCACCCGTCCGGAGGAGGACGAAAAAGAGGACGGAGGCGTTGGGCTGCGTCTTGAGACGGACGCGGGGATGCCACGCGGCCTCGCCCTCCTCGACGCGCCCGACATCGACTCCCTTGTCGCGCGCAACCGGGACCTGGCGGCAGAACTGATCTGCGCCGCCGACATCTGGGTCCTGGTCACCACGGCCGCCCGCTACGGCGACGCCGTGCCCTGGCACCTGCTGCGGACCGCCAAGGAGTACGACGTCACGCTCGCCACCGTCCTGGACCGGGTGCCACACCAGATGGCGGCCGAGGTGGCGGGCCAGTACGGCGTACTCCTGGAGCGCGAGGGCCTCGGCCAGGTACCGCGCTTCACCATTCCGGAGCTGCCGGAATCCGCCGGCGGCTCGGGACTGCTGCCCGTCTCCGCCGTCTGCGGGCTGCGCGACTGGCTGGAGCGGTGCGCGAGCGACCCCGTGGCACGGGAGGCGGCGGCCGGCAGGACCGCCGCCGGAGCGCTCCGCTCGCTGCGCTCCCGTGTCGCCTCGCTCGCCGGGGCGTCGGCCGCGCAGTACGCGGCGGCCCTGCGGCTCACCCAGCAGGTCGAGACGGCCTACGAGAGCGCCACAGCCCGGCTGCACGCCCGTATCGCCGCCGGAGAGCTGCTGGCGGGCGACGCGGCTGCACACTGGCGCGGCTTCCCCACCGACAGCGGTGGCGAAGAACTGTTCGACGCCTTCACCGAGGGACTGACCGCTCTGCTGTCCGGCGCCGTCGCCGCCGCCGACGAACGGATCATCGAGGAACGCCGCGCCGGACCCGAACTGGTGCCGGGCCTGCCTCCGGTGGCCGGCGCGGGCGGCGAAGAGGAACGGGGACGCATCGGCGTACTCGTACGCCGGTGGCGCCGCTGCGTCGAGGAACTTGCCGACGAGGAGGTATGCGCCGCCGGCCGTGCCGTCTCACCGGATGGTGAGACAGAACACGTCGTCGGCCTTCTCGCCGCCGTTCTCCTGGGCGGACGGCGCGTGGTGGGCGCCGCGGCAGCGCTGACCGAACTGCTCGGCGAAGAGAGCGCCCAGGGGCTGCGCGAGCAGTGCACGGCGCTGTTGAACGGCTGTGTGGAGCGCGTCCTGGACGGCGAGCGCGACCGTCGCCTCGCCCCGCTGGACGCGCTGGACGCGGGCCCGGAACCACAGATGGAGCTGGTGGCCGCGTTCTCCGCGCTGAGCAAGGCGGAGGCGGCCGGTGAATTCCCGCCGACGCGCGCGGCGCGCGGCCTGCAAAGCGTGCACAGGGAGAGGTGACCGGGGTGGCTTCCACCGAGGCCGGAGTGGACGAGACGTCCGAGGAACGGCGGGAGGCCCGCCGCGAGCGGGATGCTTCGTCGCACGTGCGGAAGGGCGCGTATGCATGGGATGGCGCGCCCGCACCGGAGGGTGCGTACGCACGGGATGACGCGCACGCGTTGGGCCACGCGGACGCGCCGGACGACGCGCGCGTACGAGATGGCGGGGCCGCGCCGGATGGCGCGAGTGCCCCCGCCGGCCCGGCAGGGTCGGACGACGTGAAGACGGAGGCCGAGCGCACCGAGCCGTGCGCGAGCCTCGATCGGCCCGAGCGATCCGCATGCCCCGGGAGCGCCGAACACCGCGAACGCCCCGAGGGCCCCGAACGCCCCGAGGGCCCCGAACATCCCGAGCGGTTCGCACGCGCCGAGAGCACCGAGCGGTTCGAGCGGTCTGCATGCGTCGGGAGCGCCGAGCGGTACGCGAGCCCCGAACGGCCTGAACGCACCGAGCAGTCCGAGCGCCCTGAACGGGCCGAGCGCGCCAGGAGCACCGAGCAGTTCGAGAGCACTGAGCGGTCCGAGCGCGCCGAACCCACCGGGCGCCCCGAACACCCGGAGCGCCCCGAACACCCCGAGTGGTTCGGGCGCCCCGAGCCCACTGAGCGGTCCGAGCCCACTGGGGAGCGGTTCGAGCCCACCGAGCGGTCCGAACGTCCTGAACCCATCGAGTGCTCCGAACGCGCAGGGAGCCCCGAGCGGTCCGAACGCGCCGAGTGGACCGAGCAGACCGAGGAGGGGGCCCAGGAGGTCCGCCTGGGCGGCTCATCGGAGGATGCGAAAGAAGGGCCGGACGCCTCCGGGGACGAGCCCGAGCCGGAGGTGACGCACACTCGCGCCGCCGAGCCGGACGTTCCGTGGGGAGACGGGCTGATCGCCCGCCGCGCGCCTGCCGAGCGCGTACGGAATGCCGAGTATCCGGTGCGCGGGGAGCACCCGGACCCCGGCCACGGTTACGCCCCTTCCGGAGGGCACGACTCCGTCCCGTACGACCATCCGTACGCGCACGATCCGGATGCCCCTCCCGCTGTGAACGCCCACCAACCAGATGCGCCCGCTCTGGATGCGCCTGCTCTAGATGCCCCTGCCCTGGACACGCCGGCCCTGGGCACCCGTGCTCTGGACACGCCGGCCCTGGACACGCCCGCCCTGGGCACGCCTGCTCTGGACAAGCCCGTCCTGGGCACGCACGCTCTGGACGAGCCCATCCCCGGCGCGCACGTTCTGGACTCGCCCAGGGCTGAACCGGCCCTGACGGAGCCGGTATCCGGATGGCCGCCGCAAGCCGGTGCCAGGAGGCACGTCGAACCGCCGAACGAGGCCCCGCACCACCCCATGAGCGTTGGCGAAAGCTGGTGGGTGGCGTCCGAGGTCTACGACCAGCGGGCCGACGCCGACTGGCTCGCCGGGGACACGGGCAAGGGCAACCCCAAGGGCGCCGGCAGGGTCCCGGGGAACTCCGGGACCGGCC
The DNA here is from genome assembly GCF_035917675.1 of Streptomyces sp. NBC_01775. Lineage (NCBI taxonomy): Bacteria > Bacillati > Actinomycetota > Actinomycetes > Kitasatosporales > Streptomycetaceae > Streptomyces > Streptomyces sp. NBC_01775. The sequence goes on from NZ_CP109104.1 coordinate 6,189,149, forward strand.
CACACGAAAGCGGCGCACCGGATGAAGGCACTTCCGTTCCCGAAGCCGCGGACGAAGCGCTGCACCAGCGCCTGGGAGCGCTGCGCGAACTGATCGGGCTCTCCCGCACCCGGCTGGACGTCGAGATGCTCGCGGAGGCCGGGCGGGTGCTCGACGAAGCGGTCGCGCGCCAGAGCCTGCCCAGCGCGTACACGACCGTCGCGCTCGCGGGCGCCACGGGCAGCGGCAAGTCCTCGCTGTTCAACTCGCTGACGGGGGCCTGGTTCGCGGAGGTGGGCGTGCGACGTCCCACCACGGCCGCGCCTGTCGCGTGCACCTGGGAGGTGGAGGACGAGGACGGCGCCGACGGGCTCCTCGACCGGCTCGGCATCCCGCGGCACGCGCGTCACCGTGCGCGCGACGACACCTTCGGCGGGATGGTGCTGATCGACCTGCCGGACCACGACTCCGTCGCCCCCGGTCATCGCGAACAGGTCGACCGGATGCTGGAACTTGTCGACGCGGTGGTGTGGGTCGTCGACCCCGAGAAGTACGCGGACGCCGTCCTGCACGAGCGCTATCTGCGGCGTCTCGCGGGACACGCGGAGGTGACGTTCGTCGTGCTCAACCAGACCGACCGGCTCACCCGCGACGCCGTCGACGCGGTCCTGGAAGACCTGCGACGCCTCCTGGACGAGGACGGGATGGCGCTCGGCGAGCACGGCGAGCCCGGAGCCGCCGTACTGGCCGCCTCCGCGCTCACGGAGGAGGGCGTCGGCCAGCTGCGCGAGGAACTGGGCGAGTTCATCAGCGGACGCCGGGCCTCCGTACTGCGGCTCAGCGCCGACCTGGACGGGGCGATGGAGCGCCTCCGCCCCGTGTACGCGGATCCCGGGCCCAGCGTGGCGCACGGCCCGGTGGGGCTGACGGAGATCACGCGCCAGGACTTCGAGGACCGCCTCGCCCTCGCCGTGGGCGCTGCCGCCGTCGGCCACGCCGCCGAACGCGCCTGGCTGCGGCGGGCGAAGAAGGCATCCGGCACACCCTGGGTCCGGATGCTGCGCTGGTACGTGAACCGGGTCACGCCGGAGTCGGATACACCTTCCCAGGACGGCCCTTCGCAGTCGGGCAGCCCCGAGCCGCGCCCGTACGAGAGCCTGCAACAGCCGCTCGCCGCACGCCCTGTGGTGGCCCAGGCCGTGCGGGAACTGGCGGACGCCGCGGCCTACGGCTTGCCGGGACCCTGGGCGCGCACCGTTCGGGACGCGGCGCGGCGCGGCGCGGCGGGTCTGCCGGAAGCGCTGGACAAGATCATGGAGGAGCGCGCCGGGCCCCTCACCGCCATCTGGAGAGGCGGCGCCACGCCCGGGCGGAGCGCTCTGGCCGGGTCCGAAGGGCCCAACGCCCCCGGTGACGGCGTCGACTCCGGTGATGCCGACGGCTCTCGCGATGCTGTCGGCCCCGGTGATTCCAGCGGCCTGGCCCAAGCGGACGGGAGCGGGGATCCGGAACCGGGAGACGAGCAACCCGCACGCGACGGCTCGGCTCGTGCCCCCGCGCGGGAGAGGAAGCGGGAGAGGAAGAGGACCGGTCGTGCACGGGCGTCGCGGCCCCCGTGGCACACGGCCGCTCTCGCGGGACAGTGGCTGCTGTTCACCCCTCAGGTGGCCGGTGCGCTCTGGCTGCTGACGATGATGATCACCGGTCGCGGGAGCAGCACGATGCTGGTGCCGTTCGCGGTCCTGGTGGCGGGCACCGTGGGTGGGCCGTTGCTCGCGTGGGGATGCCGGGCGGCGGCCCGCGGACCTGCGAGGACCTATGGGCTGGAAGAAGAGCGCAAGCTGCGGGAGTCGGCCGCGGCATGCGGCAGGACGCGTGTGCTGGAGCCGGTGGCCGCCGAGCTGATGCGTTACCGCGAGGTGCGCGAGCAGTACGCGATCGCGGCGGGCGCGGTGGGGCGGGGAGCCGACGGTGCGGGCGGCGCGCCGGGGACGATGAGCACGCTCGACACTCTGGACGCGGCGGCTGTGCTGGGCCCGGCGGACGCGATGGACGCAATGGATCCGGCAGACGCGCTGGACGCCATTGACCTGGCGGACGGCGGGGCTCCGGTGGGGGTGGGTCACTCACGCGAGTGATGGAGTTGTCCACAACTGCCGGGTAATCCCCAGATCTGAAGCCGTTTCCCTGCGGCTCCGTCGCGGCCCGCATGCTGGGTCACGAAGGCACGGAGCCCAGGGGGTGGTTCGCATGAACGAGACGGAAGTGACGGTCAGCGGGAATGTGGCGACGCAGGTCGACCACTGGACCTCGCCCTCGGGCGTACCCGTCGCCAGATTCCGGCTCGCCAGCACGGTGCGGCGTTTCGACAAGCGGAAGGGAAGCTGGTCCGACGCCTTCACCAGCTTCTACACGGTCTGGGCATGGCGTTCGCTCGCCACGAATGTGGCCTCGTCGGTGGCGCGGGGCGAGCCGGTCATCGTGCGCGGCCAGTTGAGGATCATGGAGGACGAGCGCGAGGGGCGGCGCTATCTCAACGCGGACCTGTTGGCTTCGACGGTCGGGCACGATCTCTCGCGCGGTACCGCGGCGTTCGTACGGGTGTCACGTGCGAACCCCGAGCTGACCAGACTGCCCGCTTCCGCCTGGTCGGTGGGTGGTTCGGCGGGTGGGCCGGGTGAGGGACCGGCACTCGGAGAGGCGGACGGACCAGGAGACCCCGGGCCGCCGGGCGAGGCTTTCGAGCGTCCGGAGACCGTCACCGCGGGAGCCCCACGGGCGGCCTCCCGAGCGGTCGGAGAGGATCGCGGAGGAGGGGAGGGGAAGGATGGCGCCGGCGAAGCGGAATGAGATGTTCCAGGTCAGCGGGCCACGCCGTGATCGTCCCGGTCCGCCGGATTCGGCGATAACGATTCCGAGTCGGAATGGGTGACGGATGGGATTCCTGGGGATCGGGTTACCTCCGCTCTCTACTATCCGTACGCGTACTGACCGGGGGGTTAGAGCTTTGCGGCAGATCAGCGGCCACGTGCGGGTCGTGTCTGCCAAGAAGGGAAGACCATGACTTCTGTACGCGGGCGGACGACCAGCCGCCTCGCCCTCATCACCGCTGCCACGGGACTGTGCGTGGCGGGGATGGCGGCGGTCGCGGCCCCGGCGGTCGCGGGAAGCGGTGCCGGGGCTGACGTGCCCGAGCAGCGCAACGGCGCGATAGCCACGCTGAACGGGCTCCAGGACGCCGACGAGGCCGAGGTCCGCGTAGGGGACGAGACGCAGAAGGTCAGCGCCGGGCTCTTCGAGATGGCCGTCGACGGCGGCGGCACCCTCCAGACCTACGGGGTCGACGCCCTCAACCCCATACAGGAGCAGTCGCATTACGCGGAAGGGGCATGGAAGTCCTCCTCCCTGTACGGCAATCGCAACGCCGGCAAGATCCGCTGGGTCCTTGAGCACTCCTACCCGCGCATGAACGACCTCCAGGCGCTGGCGAAAGCGGCGCACGTCAAGCGGCTCACCCCGGAGACCGCGGCGGCCGGCACACAGGTGGCGATCTGGCGGTTCGCCGAGAACGGCGCGCACGGCGCGGCGGGCGCCCGGCCCGCGGGCGGGGCCGAGCGGCCGGGACGCGGCGCGTCAGGCAAGGGGCAGGCAGTCGAGCGGCCCGTGATCCATGCTTCCGACCCGTCGGCCGAGAAGCTTGCGAAGCACCTGGTGAAGGCCGCCCGTCAGATGTCCGAGCCGAAGGCCTCACTCGCCCTCGACCCGGCCGAGGTCTCCGGCAGGAACGGCGAACGGCCCGGTCCGGTGACCGTGCGGACCAACGCTCCGACCATCAGCGTGGCGCCTCAGCCGAGGGCGGCCTCCCAAGGGGTGCGGGTCGTCAACGAGAAGGGGAAGCTGGTCGACTCCGCCGTCAGCGGGACGAAGCTGTACTTCGACGTGCCGGCGGTCGCCGACCCGGGGACGGCCGGGCTGACCGTGCAGGCCGCCACCAAGATCCCGGTCGGCCGGGTCTTCACCGGCACGGGGGAGAAGGGCCGGGGCCAGACGCAGATCCTGGCCGGTTCGAGCCAGTCCACGGTCTCCGCGACCGCCACGGTCAACTGGGCCAAGGGCGGGCCGGTGCCGGCGGCGATCGCGGAGGAGAACTGCGCCAAAGGCGGAGTGGACATAGCCGTCTCCAACGGAGGGGACGCCACCTTCGCGATGAAGGTGGGGGGCCAGAGCGAAGACATAGAGATGGGGAAGCACGGGACGCTCACCGTGCCGGTGAAGGAGGACCAGCCCTACCGGATACCGCTGCGGGGACCGAACGGGTACAAGAAGACGTTCAGCGGGGTCCTCGACTGCGCCACCTCCGCCGCGATGGGCGGGCCCAGCCAGCAGAGCGCGCCGGCGACGATCGAGCGGCCCGCCACCGTCGGAGGCGGAGGCGCCGTGCCGGAGGACAGCGGTGACCTCGCCGAGACGGGTGGGGGAGACAGCTGGCTGATCGCGGTGGTCGCCGCCGGCTTCCTGATCGCCGGAGCGCTCACGATGGTCGTCGTCCGCCGCCGGGCCTGACCCCGGCCCCGGCCTGGTCCCGCCCCTTCCGGAGCGTCCCTGCCCGATCACCTGTCCCGGCCGGTCGGGGCCGGAGGGCGGCCGGTCCGGGTCCATTTTCCGGCCGGTCCGGGGCTCCGCGGGCGGCCGTCCTCGGGTGGGCGCGGGGGATCCCGTTTCCGGAGCGGGCGGGGGGTGCGGCAAGATGGGGTGCGTATGCCCTTACGCGGCACGGCCGTACCTCGACCCGCGCGGCACTGCCGCCTCTTCGACCTCGCGGCGCTGCCGCACGACGACCAGGCGCGGCCTGGCCCCGTATGAATACCTACAGATTGCCGGACGGTTCCTCTTGGCTGAGTACATCTACACCCTGCGCAAGGCGCGCAAGGCGCACGGCGACAAGGTGATCCTCGACGACGTCACCCTGAGCTTCCTGCCCGGCGCCAAGATCGGTGTCGTCGGTCCCAACGGCGCGGGTAAGTCCACCGTGCTCAAGATCATGGCCGGGCTGGAGCAGCCTTCCAACGGTGACGCGCTGCTCGCACCCGGCTACAGCGTGGGCATCCTGCTTCAGGAGCCGCCGCTGGACGAGTCCAAGACCGTGCTGGAGAACGTCCAGGACGGCGTGGCCGAGACCAAGCAGCAGCTCGACCGGTTCAACGAGATCGCCGAGCAGATGGCGACCGAGTACACCGACGAGCTGATGGAGGAGATGGGCAAGCTTCAGGAGAAGCTCGACCACTCCAACGCCTGGGACCTGGACGCGCAGCTCGAACAGGCCATGGACGCGCTGGGCTGCCCGCCCGGAGACTGGCCCGTGACCACCCTGTCCGGCGGTGAGAAGCGCCGGGTCGCGCTGTGCAAGCTGCTGCTGGAGCAGCCCGACCTCCTGCTGCTGGACGAGCCCACCAACCACCTGGACGCCGAGTCCGTGCAGTGGCTGGAGCAGCACCTGGCGAAGTACCCGGGCACCGTCGTCGCCATCACCCACGACAGGTACTTCCTGGACAACGTCGCCGGCTGGATCATGGAGCTGGACCGTGGCCGCGCCATCGGCTACGAGGGCAACTACTCCACCTACCTGGAGAAGAAGCAGTCCCGGCTCAAGGTCGAGGGCCAGAAGGACGCCAAGCGGCAAAAGCGCCTCAAGGAGGAGCTGGACTGGGTCCGCTCCAACGCCAAGGGGCGGCAGGCCAAGTCCCGGGCGCGGCTGACCCGTTACGAGGAGATGGCGGCCGAGGCGGAGAAGACGCGCAAGCTGGACTTCGAGGAGATCCAGATCCCCCCGGGGCCGAGGCTGGGCAACGTCGTCGTCGAGGTCGAGAACCTCAACAAGGGGTTCGGCGACAAGGTCCTCATCGACGACCTCTCCTTCACGCTGCCGCGCAACGGCATCGTGGGCGTGATCGGCCCCAACGGCGCGGGCAAGACCACGCTGTTCAAGATGCTCCAGGGCCTGGAGGAGCCGGACGCCGGCTCGATCAAGGTCGGCGACACGGTCAAGATCTCCTACGTCGACCAGAGCCGCGAGAACATCGACCCCAAGAAGACCCTGTGGGCCGTGGTTTCCGACGAGCTGGACTACATCAACGTCGGCCAGGTCGAGATGCCCTCGCGGGCCTACGTCAGCGCGTTCGGTTTCAAGGGCCCCGACCAGCAGAAGCCCGCCGGGGTCCTCTCCGGCGGTGAGCGCAACCGCCTCAACCTCGCGCTCACCCTCAAGCAGGGCGGCAACCTGCTGCTTCTCGACGAGCCGACCAACGACCTGGACGTGGAGACGCTCTCCTCGCTGGAGAACGCGCTGCTGGACTTCCCCGGCTGCGCCGTGGTCGTCTCCCACGACCGCTGGTTCCTCGACCGCGTGGCCACGCACATTCTGGCCTACGAGGGCGAGAGCAAGTGGTTCTGGTTCGAGGGCAACTTCGAGTCGTATGAGAAGAACAAGATCGAGCGGCTGGGCCCGGACGCCGCGCGCCCGCACCGCGCGACCTACAAGAAGCTCACCCGGAGCTGAGCGCGTGCGGCACAGCTATCAGTGCCCCCTGCGCTGGTCGGACATGGATGCCTTCGGGCATGTCAACAACGTCGTCTACCTCCGCTATCTGGAGGAGGCGCGTATCGACCTCATGAGCCGGCCGGCGCGGGAGGCCGATCCCGCGAGCTTCAAGAGCGGCACAGTCGTGGCGCGGCACGAGATCGACTACCTGCGCCCGCTGGTGCACCAGCACGATCCGGTGACCGTGGAGCTGTGGGTGACGAAGCTCAACGCGGCCTCGATCACGTTCTCTTACGAGATCAAGGACGCCGAGCCGGGCGCGAGGCCGTATGTGCGGGCGAAGACCGTTGTTGTGCCGTACAACCTGAAGGAGGGCCACCCCCGGCGGCTGTCGCCGGCGGAGCGCTCCTTCCTGGAGGACTACTTCGATGACAGCCACCGTGGCTGACCGGCTCGTCTTCGCCGACCCCGGGGAGGCGGCGGGGCTCGCCGCCTTCCTGGGGCGGCTGGTGCGCTGGGAGAAGAACGCGGCCGTGCGCATCCAGGCGGGCGGGGGCGTGGCGGCGGTGTTCGCCAAGCCCGCGCGCTTCGAGGTGCTGGCCGTGCGTATCGGCCGGCTGCTGGAGCCGGTGGAGCTGGATGTCACCGTCTCGGCGGGCGAGTTGCTGGAGCGGGTCGAGGAGGAGCGCGAGTCCGTCGGCGTTCCCAAGGCCGTGACGGGGCCCTCCTGGGCGGGGGTGTTGCCGCCGCGCGGCGGCTGGCAGGAGTTCGCCAGGGTGCCGGTGGACGCGGTGGGCTCGGTGGCCGCCGCCGCCGTCGGTGAGTTCCGCGAGCGCGCGGAGAAGCTGCCCGCCGAGCGGCGCGGACGGGAGGCGCTGGACGGGCTCGCGGAGGAGATCTGGTCCCGGCCACTGGGGGACACCGGGCTGCCGCTGCGTGCCGCGCACGCGGCACACGCGCTCGGGTTCCTGCGTGGCAAGGAGCCGGTGAGCCTGCTGGAGTCGGGCGCGTGGCTGCGGCTGCGTACGCCCTACGGCTCCGTGGTGGTGCGACGACGCGGCCCTGCGGCGGCGGGCGGGCTGAGCGTCACGCCCGTCTGACGGGGCGGCGCGGCGGCCGGACGGGGCCCCGCCCGCTGATGCGCCTCAGTTGCTGCGTCTCAGCCAATGGGGCCTCAACCAGCGGCGCCTCAACCAGTGGGCCTCAGCCGGGCCTCAACCAGCGGGCCTCAGCCGGTGGGGCCGGGGTCTTCCTCCGGCGCCTCGGCGTCCCCCGTGCCCGTCTCGGCCTGGGCGGCGTCGTCGCCCGGCCGTACCTCTATGTGGTCGGGGCGCAGCTCCAGCAGGACGCGGTCGCGGATGGCGAGGGGCTCGGTGAACTCCGGCGGCAGCTGGAGGCGTCCTGAGCGGTCGATCGTGGTGTATTCACGGCTGGTCATGGATCCGCCGTCCTCCGTCCCCGGTTCGGGGCCGCGCAGCGTCTCCGTGCTGGTGCGGCCGTCGCGGATGGAGACCGTGCGGCTGACCTGGGTGGAGACTCCGTCGTCGTGGGTGACGACCAGGATGGTGGTGCCCAGCTCGGAGTTGGCCCGGCGCAGCGCCGCGAAGACCTCTTCGGCCGTGGCGGTGTCCAGCTCCCCCGTGGGCTCGTCGGCGAGGATCACCGAAGGGCTGTTGGCGAGCGCGACGGCTATGGCCACTCGCTGCTGTTCTCCGCCCGACAGCTGCGCGGGGCGTCGGTCATGGCTGTCGGCCATGCCGAGCAGGTCGAGGAGTTCCAGCGCCCGCCGGGTCTTCGCCCTGCCTCCGCGCGGCCCGCTCCGGCCGCCCCGTAGCTTCATGGGCAGCGCCACATTCTGCGCCGCCGTCAGATAGGGCAGCAGATTGCGCGAGGTGCGCTGCCAGATGAAGCCGACGGTCTCCCTGCGGTAGCGCAGCCGGGACGCGGCGTTCATCGTCAGCAGGTCGTAGCCGGCGACGGTCGCGCTGCCCGCCGAGGGGGTGTCCAGGCCCGCGAGGATGTTCAGCAAGGTGGACTTCCCGCTGCCGGAAGCGCCGACGATCGCCGTCAGTTCGCCCTCGCGCACCAGCAGATCGAGCCCCTGGAGCGCCTGCACCTCGACCCCGTCGGTGCTGAAGATCCGCACCAGCCGGTCGCAGACGATCAGCGCGTCGTCGCCGTAGGGACGCTCGCGCGCGGAGGCGCTCGCGCGGCGCTCCAGGTCGGTGAGGCTCGGGCCGCGCGCAGCCGCGCCCCCGCCGGCGCTCCTGGTGCTGCTGGATCCGGCCGCCTGAGAGCGTGCCGCTGTCCGGGTTTCGGTCGTCATCGCGGCTCCAGGTTCTCCGTTCGCGGATCGGGGCTCCCACGGCCCGCCAGCCGGGCCTGCGCGAACAGGCCGAGCAGGGCCGGCGCGAGCAGGGCGAGGGGCGGCAGCGCGAGCGAGGCGGGGTCGGCGCCGATACGTACGGGCAGCGAGTCGGGCGTACCGGCGAGTGCCGCCAGGTCGATGCCGGGGCCCAGCAGCGGCACGGTCGCCAGCCCGCTCAGCGCGCCGGCCAGGGCGGTCAGCACATACAGCGGCAGGCTCTCCACGAGCAGCACGCCCCGCCCCTGGCGCCGTGGCAGCCCCAGCGTGCGCAGCCGGACCAGCAGCGCTCTGCGGTCCGGCGCGGTCTGGAGCAAGGAAAGCAGCACCGCAAGCGCGCTGAATCCGGCGGCTGCCAGCACGGCTGCCGTATAGAGGCGTTCGGCGCCCGCCTGAAGCACCGAGTCCGCGTACTGTTCCCGCTTTTCGGAGCGCGAGGAGACCAGCGTCTTGGGGTCCGCCTTCGGGTCGGCCTCCTTGAGGAGCTGCCGCAAAGTCGCAGCATCCGGTGAAGCGCCGCTCACCAGCAGGGTGTTGGGCGCCAGCAGCGCGGTGTTCCGGGTATCCGGTCGCGCGCGGGCCACCGCCTCCCGGGAGAGCACGACGAAGTCGCCGTCCCGGGCCGCCGGGGTGTGCTCGCGGACGACGGCGGGGCGTACGGGCAGTTGCAGGCCGGGCAGGATCAGGTCGGTGTACTCCGAGCCGCCTCCCAGCTTCCGGGCGATCCCGGGCGAGACCAGCGCCGGCACCGGTCCGGAGGAGGCATTGGAGGCGCTGAGGCCCAGGTCGTCCGGGGAGAAGGGGCCCTGCCCGTCGCGGTGGGTGAGACGCGCGTACGCGGAAGCGTCGACGAGGGCGACGGTCAGCGAGTCGGTCACGTTCACCAGTTCGCCGTCGTCGTGCGAGCGCACGGCCGTCACCCCCGCGACGCCGGGTGCCTTCGCCACGCGCTTGGCCAGCTTGGGCAGGACGTGCTCGGCAGCCGGGTCCTCGATCCTGGCGTCCGCACCCACGGCGCGCAGCGCGGCGGCGTCGCGGCCCTCGGCGATACTGGCGAGCACCGTCCCGCCGAACGAGGCCACCGTCAGCGCGACGAGCAGCGCGAGCAGCGCGGGCCCGGACACGGCAGCCGAGGGCGCGCGGGCCGCGCGGGCCAGGCCGAGAAAGGCCACGGGCCCGCTGCGCCGCACCGCGAGGCGGCTCAGCAGCCGCAGCGGCAGCGGGTAGCAGCGCAGCAGCAGCATGGCCGCCGCCGTTGCCACCAGCACGGGAGCGAGCGCCAGCAGGGTGTCGCCGTCCCCGGTGCCGCGCTGACGTACGGCGACCACGGCGCCCGCCACCAGCGCGAAGACGGCCGCTTCCAGCACGGTACGGCGGCGCGAGCGCCGGGCGCGGGTCACATCCGCGCGCGCCCGCGTGGCACGGACGGTGCGGTGCGCGAGCGCGGCACGCAGCGGCAGCGCCAGGCAGGCCGTGACGGTGACTGCGGCGGCTGCCGCCAGGGCCGCGCCCGTCCGGGCGCCCGGCGTCGCCCACAGGGCCACGGCCGTCGCCACGGCGGCGGCCGGGACGGCCACCACCCCGGTCTCGGCCAGCAGCCGCCGGGACAGGCCCCACAGCGAGGCGCCACGGGATCGCAGCAGTGCGAACTCCTCCGTGCGCCGCTCCGCCGCCAGCACCCCGGCCAGCAGCAGCACGGTGAGCCCGGTCGTGGCCAGCCCGAGGCAGGCGATCAGCAGCAGGGGGGAGACGGCGGCGCTCTCGCGCTCGTAGGCCTCCAACGTCTCCTGGAGACCGGTGTCGAAGGTGAGGGTGCCGACGCCCGCCCTGCTCTGGAGACGGGCCGCCGGGGCGCCCGAGGACACCTCGGCCAGCTTCCGCGCGGCACCGGATGCCTGGTGTCCGGACAGTTTCGAGGCGAGGACCGGATGGTGGAAGAAGAGCTCGGCCCCGTCCCGCATCTCCAGCAGCGCGGGGGCCGCCTTGGGGTGGATGAAGGCGCTGAAGTGCCAGTAGAACCTCTTCTGGCCCGCCGGGCTGTCCGGCGGGATCGTCACCAGGGAGGGGCGGACCATGCTCTCCTCGGCGTGCCAGAAGGTGCTCTCGCGTACCTGGGCCCGGGAGCCGCGCGGGGCGACAACCCCGGTGACCTCGACCGTCGTTCCGCCGAGGCTGCCCGGCAGATGGAAGGTATCGCCCGGAGCGAGCTTCATCCGGTGCGCGGTTTCCGCCGTGACAGCCGCTTGGACACGGCGCCTGCCCTCGCTGCCCTTGACCGTGGGAGAGGGCATCCGGCCCTCGGCGAGGCGGGTGCGCCCGGCCAGCCGGGCCTGCGCGGTGAGCGTCGCCTTCGGCCGCACATCGCTGGAGGGGCGCGGGAGTCCGGGGTCGTCCGCCTCGGCCGGAGTGGTGTTGTGCACTCCGTACGCCGCCTCACCGTCGGCCGGCGGAAGGGGGGAGCGGACGGCGTCCGAGAGCGCCGCGTACGCGGTCCGTACGGCCCCGGGAGCGATCCGGCGACGCAGTTCGTCGCGCACTCCGGCCTCGGGGCCGGCGGAGGCGGTCGCGCTCACCATCCGGTCGGCCGGGCGGGCGCGGTCGAGTGCCGAGCGGAGCGCGGCGTCGGAGGAGGCGTCGAGGGCGCGGGGCAAAGCCGCCGCCGTGAACACCGCGACGCACACCAGCGCCGCGAAGGCCAGGGCCCCGCCCGGGGCGGCCCGCAGCCTCGCGAGCAGCCACCCTCCCCGGGCGCTGCGCGGTGCGGGACCGGGGTCCGGGACGGAGCCGCGATGCGGATCGGGATCGGGGTCGGGATCGTGAGGCAGAACGGGAACGGGAACGGGATCGGGGTCGGGATCGGGATGCGGGACGGAATCGTGACGCGTCGGCATGGCTCACTCGCCCCGTTCCGTACGCAGGGCGGCGACCGGGTCGGTGCGACGCACGGCAGTGGCCGCGACCACGAGGAGCGGTACGGCGAGGACGGCGGCCAGCAGCGCGCCCAGCGGCCCGAGCGGCAGCCGCACCACCAGCTCGGGGACGGGCAGCCTGGCATCCGAGGTCAGGACGATCAAAGGGACCACCAGCCGGGTGAGCAGCACGCCCAAGGCCAGCCCGAGAGCCGTCGACAGCGCGACGAGGAGCCCCTGTTCGGCGGCGAGCGCCTGGGCGAGCCGTCTGCGGGGCGCTCCCAGAGCGCGCAGTACGGCGAACTCACCGGCCCGCTCGCGTGCGGCGCCCGCCGTGCTCACCGCGAATCCCGTCGCCGCCAGCACGGCGGCGGCCAGCGCGATGGCGCTCAGCGCGCTCCGGGGACCCGCGCCCAGCGGGTCGCCGTGCAGCCGGGCGGCCAGCTCGTCGCGCACCCGGACCGTTCCGAGCGCCGGGTCCTTCCGCAGGGCCCGGGCAACCCGTTCGGTGCTGCCCTGCGCGGTGGTCAGCCACCAGGCATCCGGTTCCAGGAGGGTGGCGTCGCGGTCGGCCAGGGCCCGGTCCAAGGTGGCCAGGTCGAACAGCAGCGCCCCCGCGCCGTCCCCTCCGGCACCCGCCCCGGCGGGGACGGTCGGCAGGGCGCGCACCGACCCGGCGATCCGTACCGTCAGGTCCGACCCGGAGATCCGCGCCTTCACCCGGTCGCCGACCTTCGCACCGCCGGCGCGCAGATACGCGTCGGTCGCGACGGCCGCGAGGGGCGCGGGCCTGCCGGCGGAAGCCCGCAGCTCCATGGTCACCGCGACCGGTTCGCTCCCGTGCGGCTCGGGCTCCGGCGCCGAGCCGGTGGTGTGGTCGAACGTCAGCGGCGCACCGTCCGTCCTGCTGCGCGCGGATCCGGCGTGCGGCTCGGCGTACGGGCCGCGTCCCAGCGAGGACTGCGGGTCGTCCGTCCGCGTGTGCGAGCTCCAGCGCACCGCGCGCGCGGCCCGTACGGCGCGGGTGCGGCGCTCTCCCGTCGTGCGCAGGCTCTCGACGCTCAGGCGTCGCCGTTCGCTCTCGGCGGGCGCCGTGTAGGCCACACCGAGCCGGGTGACACGCAGCGGCCCCGCGGGAGTTCCGCCGCCCTCCGCCATGACGGCCTTGAGGGTGTGCGGGCGCCCGTTGGCCGGGACGTCGCCGAGCAGGAAGCGGTACGGCACTCCGTAGCGGTCCTCGACGGTGAGCGTGAGCGACTCCTCGGTGCCCGTCCGATCCAGGCCCTCGCTGTCGCCCCCGCCGTTCCCCTTCACGCCGTGGCCCTTCTCGTCGTGCCCTTTGCCGCCGTCCTCTCCGCCCTTGGCCTCGCTCCTGGCGTCCAGCCGTACGCGCAACCGGAGTGCGCGGGTGTCGGCGGGCAACCGGATACCGGCGTTTTTCGCGTCCGTCTTCGGGGCCAGGGGCCGCAGCAGGCGGGACAGCGGCGCGTCGGCGAGATCGCCGCGCATCCGCAGCACTCCCGCGCCCGCCGCCTTGGCGTCCGTGGCGACGACTTGGGTGCTGCGGTTGCCCTCGGCGGTGAACACCGTACGCGCCACGGGGGCGACCGCCTGGACGCCCCGGATCCCGTCGTACAGCCCGCCCTGAGCGATCGCCGAGGCAGTCGAGCGGCCGACGGTCACCTCGGCGCCGGTCGTGAAGTCCGCCTGGTCATCCTGTGAGCGGTCCCAGCTGGCGCCCTGGCCGACCGCGAACACGCCCGTGGCGACGGCCAGTACGAGCAGCAGCGCGGGCCCCGCGCCGCGCAGCGGGCGGCGGCTGAGCTGCCATCCGGCCAGCGCCGGCGCCAGCCCCCGGCCGCGCGTCGCACGCCGCTCCCCGAAGCGGGCAACCAGGGGCAGCAGCCGCAGCACCAGCACCGTCCCCGCGAGCAGCCCCAGTGCGGGCGCCGCCACCAGAACGGGGTCGATGCCCAGCGTGCCACCGGAGGATCCCGGTTTCTGCCCGGAGGACAGTACGCCAGTGCCGGCCGAGCGCCGTTCGAGCTGCCAGTAGGCGACGACGGCGAGCGCGACCAGCGCCAGGTCGGCCCCGCCGCGCAGCAAGGTGGCCGCCGTGCGCCGTCCGCGCGAGACCGCACGGGGGGCGGAGCCGCCGCCGTTCTCCGGGTCGTCGGCGCCCGCCCTGCCGCGTCCCCGCAGTGTGGGCAGCGCGATCATCAGCGCGCATCCGGTCGCCGTCGCCGCGGCCACCCACCAGCTGTCGGCCGGCAACCGCGCCACCGGATGAACGCCCGCACGCGCCGGCGCCCCGTATCCGGTCAGCCACCGCACCGAGGGCCCGGCCAGCAGCGGCGCGGCCAGTGCGGCGGGGACCGCGAGCAGCAGGGCCTCCATACCCGCCAGCGCGCACACCCGTGCCCGCGAGGCCCCGCGCGCCCGCAACAGCGCCGTCTCGGCGGCCCGTTCGCTCATCAGCAGTTGAGCGACCAGAAGCAGCGCCAGGCCCGTCAGCAAGGCCAGCTGGAGCGCGGCGATCAGCAGCGTGGAGCGCATCACCAGCAAGGAGCGCTCCAGCGAGTGGAGCAGGGCGGGCAGTTCGCTGCCGGCGACCGCCTCCGGCGCGGCTTTGGAGCGGCCGAGCGCGGTGACGGTGTGCTTGATGTCCTCGCGCAGGTGCGGGATACGCGCGACGCCGGCGTGCGCGAAGTCGGCGCGCGCCTGCCAGCGCGTCTCAGCCGGCCACAAGGGGGCGCGGCCGTGCGCGGAGCTTGCCGGGTGGGAACTTGCCGGGTGCGCGGAGCCCGCCGGGGCCGAGGCGCCCGGTGGGGCTGCGGTGCCTGCCGCGAAGGAGTCCTCGGGGACGGCGAGCGGCCCGTAGGTGGTGAAGTCGAGGGTTTCCACGCCCTTGCCCTTGAGCGGGTCGAGCCGCCAGAAGGAAGAGCCGGGGGAGCGGGGCGTGTAGACGCCGGTCACCTTGACCCGTACGTCCGGAGGGCCGTGGAGTCTGCTGGTGGCGCGGAAGGTGTCGCCCGGATGCAACGAAAGCCGCTCGGCGGCCCGTTGGGGCACCGCCACCGGGACGGTGTCGCTGTCGCGCGCCGCACGGGGCCAGGAACCTTCGACCATCCGGACGTGCTTTTCGCCGAGGGAGGCGAAACGGGTCAGATCGGGGTTCTCAGGAGCTTGGGCGCCACCCGCCCTCGCGTCGCCCGCCCTCGCGTCGGCCGGGCGCAGCTCGCGGGGGAGTGCGTAGGCGCCCGAGCCGGTGCTGGCGTCCACCGTGACGGGCAGCCCGTCGAAGGCGCGGTGGGCGGCCTCGCGTACCGCCGCATCAGCCCTCTCGCGGTCCTCGGCCGTGACCTCGGAGCGCACGTCGAGGACGGTCCGGGAGGCCGACTGGTGGCCGAGGGAGCGGCGCAGGCCCGCGTCGCCGATCGCGGCGGAGAAGGCGGCGAGCGCCGCGAGCACCGAGGTCGCCAGGATGACGGCGAGCAAGGCGGCAGCGACCAGCAAGCGGTGCGCGCGCACCCGCAGCAACACGAACCCCGTGAACCCCGACAACAGCCGCCGCCCCCCGCGTTCCCCGCCTGTCCGCCCCGCCGCGCGGAAGGCCGGCCCCAGGAGCCGGTCCGCGCAAGGGGGATCGCGGGCCGGCCGGTCCGCTCAGTCCGCGGAGTTGACCATAGACCCGGCCGCGTAAACGAGGTAGTCCCAGAGCTTGGTTTCCAGAGGTCCGGGCAGCTCCAGGCTCTCCACCGCCTCGCGCATGTGCCGCAGCCAGGCGTCGTGGGCGGCCCGGTCGACCTTGAAGGGCGTGTGCCGCATCCGCAGCCGGGGGTGGCCGCGCGAGTCGCTGTAGGTGCGGGGCCCGCCCCAGTACTGCATCAGGAAGAGCGTCAGCCGCTCTTCCGCCGGGCCCAGGTCCTCTTCGGGGTACATCGGCCTCAGCAGGGGGTCTTCGGCGACGCCCTGGTAGAAGCGGTGCACGAGCCGTCGAAAGGTGTCCTCGCCGCCGACCTGCTCGTAAAAGGTCTGCGTCTCCAGGCTGCCGCGCGGAATCTCCATCACCCGTCCATGGTCGCAGACGGCCCGGCCGAGTCCCCCGGCCCTACGACCACCCCCGCCCGCCTCCGGCCCTCCCCCGCACGCCTCCGCGCGCCGCCGCGGCCCGGAAGACGGGCCCTACGCCGAGTCCAGCAAGCCCTACGCCCAGCCCAGCGAGCCCTACGCCGAGTCCCAGCGGAACAGCTTCGCGGCGATCGCCGTCAGCACCGCCGCGAACAGCAGCAGCCCGCCCATCGTCGGCAGTGCGGCGCCCCAGCTCTCGCCCCGGCTGAGGACGTCCTCCATCGCCCGGGAGAGGTGTTTGAGCGGCAGGAACTCGCTGATGGAGCGCACCCACCCCGGCGCGTTGTCCAGCGGGAAGAAGGAGCCGGACAAGAACGCCATGGGGAGGATGATGATCTGGGCCAGCCCGTTGGCGGCCTCCTCGGTCCTGGCCCAGGAGCCCACCAGCAGGCCGATCGACATGAAGGCGAGCGTGCCGCAGACGACCAGCGGCAGGCACAGCCACCAGTCACCGGTCAGCTTCAGCCCGTAGTAGGGAAGCATCGCGACGCTCAGGAAGATCGCTGTCTGGGCGAAGGCCGTCCCCAGGTTGACTCCGACCCGGGCTCCGATCACCGAGCCCGCGCTGATCGGAGCCAGCCACAGCCTGCGCAGGATGCGCTTCTTGCGCCAGCTCACCAGGTTGAACGCCGCCCCGAAGACGCCGCCCATCGCCACGGCCCAGCCCAGCAGCCCCGGGGTCAGGAACTGGATCGGCTTGGTCGACCGGTCCTCCAGCGTGGCCGTCTTCAGCGCGAAGGCGGGCGGCTGCCCCGTCGCACGCTGGTTGGCCTGCTGCACGACGGAGTCCATCACGCCGCGTACGGTGCCCGAGCGCACCTGGTCGGCGGCGGAGTAGCGCAGCTCCACCTTGCCGTCGCGCTCGAAGACGGCCGCGTCCGCGTCGCCCTTGCGTACCTTCTCCAGCGCCTCGTCGCGGGCCTCGGCCGAGCCGTCCGACCGCTCGATCTTCAGCACGTCCCGCAGCCCGGCGCGCCCCTTCTCGGACATGTTGTCGAGCACCTTGACCTTGCCGACCTGCACGATCGAGGACTGCTCGGTGCCGCTGTCCTTGAACAGGGCGCCGAACAGGACCAGGAACATCAGCGGGAAGATCAGTGTGAAGAAGACCGCCGAGCGGTCGCGCAGCAGCCCGCGCGTCATCGCCAGCGACAGGCTGAGAAAGGCTCTCACTCTCTGTACTCCCGCCCCGTGAGCTGGAGGAAGACGTCCTCCAGGGTGTCGACTCCCAGCTCCTCGACCAGCTCGCCCGGCGGTCCGACGCGCAGCACCTTGCCGTGGTCCATCACGGCCACCCGGTCACAGAGCGTCTCCGCCTCGTCCATGTAGTGCGTGGTGAGTACCACGGTGCGGCCCTCGGCGTTGATGCGCCGCAGCAGGTCCCACAGGTTGCGGCGGGCCTGCGGGTCGAGGCCGGTCGTGGGCTCGTCCAGGAAGACGAGCTCGGGGTCGTGCACCAGGGCGCAGGCTATGGACAGCCGCTGGGCCTGGCCGCCGGAGAGCTTGTCCTCGCGGGTGCCGGCCTTCTCGGTGAGCCCGACGGACTCCAGCATCTCGTCGGCCCTGGCGGGCGGGACGCCGTAGAGCGCGGCGAAGGTGTGTATCTGTTCGCGGGCCGACAGCCGCTCGAAGAAGGCCGACGCCTGGAGCTGGACGCCGATGCGCCGCAGCATTTGCGGCTTGCGCGGCCAGGAGGGCGTCCCCAGAACGTGAGCGGTGCCCTCGTCGGGCTCGCGCAGCCCTTCGAGGAGTTCCATGGTGGTCGTCTTGCCGGCGCCGTTGGGGCCGAGGATTCCGTAGAACTCCCCGCGCTCCACCTCCAAGGACACGTCGTCGACGGCGCGGGTCTCCCCGTAGCGCTTGCGCAGTCCCTCAGCCGCGATCGCTTTTGCTGACATGAAGGGAGGCTAGCCCCGAATTTCCCCTTCCGGCCTCGCGCGAGCAGATGTTTGCCTCCACATTGGGAACATGGCTGCACCAGCGGATCTCGTACGGGAGATCGAGGCCGGAGGTTTTCTGACCGACCCCGCGTGGCGCGCGGCCTTCGAGGAGGTGCCCCGCGAGCTGTTCGTGCCGTTCTATTACGCGCCGGGTCCCGGCGGCGACTACGAGCGGCTGTGGCGCGACGACCCCGATCCCGAGCGGAGAGCGCGCTGGCGGCAGGGCGTCTACAGCGACCAGCCGCTGGCCACCCGCATCCGGGACGGCAGGCTGCTCTCCTCCAGCAGCCAGCCCTCGCTGATGGCCCGGATGCTGGAGTATCTGGCGGCCGGTGACGGGATGGACGTGCTGGAGATCGGCACCGGGCCCGGCTACAACGCGGCGCTGCTCAGCCACCGGCTCGGGGACGCGCACGTCACCACCGTCGACCTCGATCCCGACATCACCGACGCGGCGCGCGGCCACCTGGCGGCGGCGGGCTACCGGCCCCGGGTGGTCACCGGGGACGGCGCGCAGGGCTGCCGCGCCCACGCGCCCTACGACCGGATCATCGCCACCTGCACGGTCCCCCAGGTGCCGCCCGCCTGGCTGGCGCAAAGCGCGCCGGGCGCGCTCATCCTCACCCCGTTGGCGACCGGGCTGCTGTCCCTGCGCGTGGACGACGAAGGCGCCGCCGTGGGCCGGTTCCGGTCCACCCCGGCCTTCTTCGTCCCCCTGCGCGGCACTCCGGGCGGCGGGCGGTGCGAGCGGCAGATGTTCCGGGGCATGCCCCGCGACGCCCAGCGGAGCGATGAGTTCCATTTCCTCCTCGCGCTCTCCGAGGGCCAGTTGGACCCGGCCGACGCCTACACGATGTGGAAGGAGGCCGGCCGCCCGACGCGGGAGCGGTACGGAGTGAGCGTGCGCGACGGGCGGCAGCGGGCCTGGCTGGACGACCCGGAGGGACCCCACACCTGGCCACTTCCCGGCACGGCGGAGGCGGGCGGGGGAACCGTGGAGGGGCCCGGCGCGTGAGGGAACAACGAGAGGCAGTACGGGGGTCCGTTCCACGGTCCGGCAGGTGTTCGCCCACGCGTCACCCTCCGGGCTGAAGAGCGCGGCACCCGTCGGGCCGCCCGGTCAGCCGTACGGCCGTCGGGCGGCGGCCGGAGGCCGGCCGGGCAGGGCCGCGCGGCAGAATGGACGCCGGGCGGGCCGGACCCGGCATCTCGTGTTGGTCGCGATCCGAACAAGATCCCGGCCGAGGCGATGTGGCCACCGGGATGCTGCGGCCATACTGCTGGCCTAGGCACGTTGTCAGGGGCGTCCGGGGGGACGCTCGGGCCGGGAAGCCGGATGCGGGGGCTGCGTGACAGTGAGCAGGACCGAGCACACCGGCAGGGTGCCTGCCAGCGACCGAGGGGGAGGTCTCCAGCAGTGACACAGCCGCCGACCGCACCACCGGCGCCACCGCCGCCGCCCGTGCCCGCCGTCCCGGACAGCGGCACCCCGGGCGCGCATCCGGACGCCAACGTGACATCACAGCTCACTCCTTCGGGTGGCGGACGACGTACCGCCTGGGCCGAGAGCGTGCACCGAATACGAGCCGCCGCGGTGACCGAGCCCGGCCGCCTCCGGCTGATCGGCGCCGTCGTCGCCACGCTCGTCGTGCTGTTCGGCGCCGTGACGGCGTGGCAGGTCTCCGACCGGGTCGAGGCGGCCGACGCCGTCGTCGACCACAGCCAGCCGCTCAGCGCCGACGCGGCGCGCATCTACCGGTCGCTCGCCGACGCGGACACCTCGGCCTCCAGCGGCTTCCTCGCGGGCGGCGACGAGCCCCGCTCGGAGCGCCGCAGGTACGAGAAGGACGTGCGCGAGGCATCCGAACTGCTCGCCGCCGCCGCGGCCAACTCGGCCGACTCGCCCGGCGCGCAACGCCAGATAGGGACCCTCAACCGTGGCCTGCCCGTCTACACGGGGCTGGTCGAGGCCGCACGCGCCAACAACCGGCAGGGGCTTCCGCTGGGCGGCGCGTATCTGCGCCACGCCAACGCGAAGATGCGCGGCGAACTGCTCCCGGCCGCACGCAAGCTCTACACGGCCGAGACCGAGCGGCTGGGCAACGACTACCAGGACGCCAAGTCCTGGCCGCTCCTCGCCATCGGCGCCGGTGTCCTCACGCTGGTCGGGCTCGGCTGGGCGCAGCGGCGCAACTACCGCCGCACCAACAGGGTCTTCAACCAGGGCCTGCTCGGCGCGACGGCCGCCTCCTTGGCCGTGCTGGTGTGGCTGGTCGGCGGGCACGCCATGGCCCGCTCGGGGCTCGGCGAGTCGGACACCAAGGGCGCCAGTTCCCTGGCGGCGCTCAACGAGGCGTGGATCGGCGCCCTCCAGGCGCGCGGTGACGAGAACATGACCCTGGTCGCGCGCGGCGGCGGGGCGGCCTACGAGGACAGCTACAAGAAGCAGATGGCGGACGTCGCCGGCGGCGAGAAGGCCGGTGACGGTGGCGCGGGCGAGCTGAACGGCGCGCTGCGGGCCGCGGACGACAGCGCGGGCCGCTCCGCTGTCCAGGACGCGAAGGACGCGGTCGCCACCTGGAAGAAACGTCACGCTGAGGCACGTGCCGAGGACAACGGCGGAGACTACGAGGCGGCGGTGCGGAAGGTGATCGGCGCCAAGGACAGCACCGGCCAAAGCTTCGACGACGTCGACGAAAGCCTGAGCAAGGCCAGCGCCCACGAACAGCGGCAGTTCGAGGACGCGGCCCGCTCCGGCCGTGGCTGGTTCGGCGGACTCGCGATGGGCGCCATGGTGCTGGCCGTACTGTCGGCCGCGGCAGGGCTGCTCGGCATCGGACGCAGGCTCTCGGAGTACAGGTGAGGAGGGACGCCATGGGGCGGCACATGGAGCGCGAGGAGCGCGAGGGGCGCCAGGTGCGCGACGGCGGCCTGCGCGGCAACGCCGGGCGGCCCGGCGGGCGGTGGCCGCACCGCAGGCCGGTCACCGTCGCGGTGAGCGGCCTCGCCGTCGTCGCGGCGGTGCTGGGCTCCACCGTGCTGTCCACGGCCGGGAACGAGGCCGCCGGCGGGCATACGGGAGCGCGGGACCACGCGGGCGCGCGCGGTGGGCAGGGCACCGCCGCCGGGAGCGCCGTGGCCGGCAAGCAGGCGTCCGCGGCGCGCCCGGGGGAGGACCCCAAGCCGGAGAAGTGCGAGGACGGCAGGAATCCGGCGGCCGGTCTCAAGGCATCCGGTGCGGAAGGCGACGCCGTCAAGCGCATCAAGGACAAGGACAAGCTGGTGGTCGGCGTCGACCAGAACAGCTATCTGTGGGGCTACCGCGACCCGGCATCCGGTGACATCGAGGGCTTCGACATCAGCCTCGTCAAGACCATCGCGCGCGACCTGCTCGGCAAGGACGGCGCCGACAAGATCACGTACAAGACCATCCCGACCGATCAGCGCATCCCCGCCATCCAGAGCGGCGAGGTGGACATGGTTGTCCGCACCATGACCATCGCCTGCGACCGCCTCGACAAGGTCGCCTTCTCCACCGCCTACTTCGAGGCGGGCCAGCAGCTGCTGGTGCCCAAGAAGAACGCGCGGGTCAAGGGCTTCGACAAGAGCATGCGCGGCAAACGGGTGTGCTATGCCTCCGGCTCCACGGCCGAGTCGATGATGAAATCCCCCGACTACCGGTCGCTGGGGGCCAAGCCGGTCGTGGTGCCCAACCAGCTCGACTGCCTGGTGCGCCTCCAGCTCGGCGAGGCCGACGCCACGGTCACCGACAGCGCGCTCGGCGCGGGACAGGCCGCGCAGGACCCCACCGTCGAACTCATCGGTGAGCCGGAGACCGTGGAGCCGTACGGTGTCGCGATGAACCTCAAGGACAAGGATCTGGTCCGGAGGGTCAACAAAGTGCTTGAGGACTTCCGCAAGAGCGGATGGCGGTCCTCCTACGACCGCTGGCTGGCCGACGACATGATGGGTACGGAGGACAAGAAGCCCTCACCACCGAAGGCGCTCTACCGCGACTGAGCCGGTGCCACGGCGCCAACTGAGCCGCACGGGAGCATCCGTACGAGAGAAACAGCGAGGTGATTGATGGGGCCCGCGGGACCCGCCGGACCGGTGATGAGCCGGGAGGAGGCCGACCGTGCTCTGGGGCGCCTGGACGCCGAGCACGAGGCGGTCGAGTCGTCGCTGCTGGCGCTCCAGGACCACGCGGGGCGCAGGCTGCTGGAAGGCGCCCAGCTCTCCGGTACCACCGAGCACCGCTGGTCGCGCGCCGAGGCGGCCATCACCCTGCTGTGGAACGGGTTCGAGGCCTACTCCCGCACCCTGGAGACGGCGCGCGAGCTACGGGCCCGGCGCCGCTGGCCCAGCCGTGACGACCTCGTGGAGCTGACCCGGCTGCTGCGCGGCACGCTCACCGTCTCCGGCGGAGCCCTCGGTCAGGCCGGCACAGCCGGAACCACGGGCTCCGGCGGCGCGAGCCTGACCGAGGGGCCCAAGCTCGCCGAGGAGCTGACGCTCAGTCAGCTCGTCGACCGGATGAACGAGTGGTACGCGCAGGCCCTGGACGTGGTCGCCGCCGCCGACTCGGTGTGGTCGGCGCTGCCCGCGCGGATCGACCTCCTCGCCGCCGAACTGGGCCGCGTACGCTCCCTGGCGCACTCGGTCGGCGTACGCCCCGGCGAGCATCGGGCGGCCGACGATCTGGAGCGCACCACCGCGGAATTGACCGCCCTGCGCGCCGAGGTGCTCCGCGACCCGCTCACCTTCTGGAAGCCCACCGGAGGAAGCAGCGCGCCGGGCGGCGGCCGGCCCGACACCGCGCGCTACGACGCGGCGGCGCGCGCCCTGGAGGAGGTGCGGCGCGAGATCGACGCCGTGCTCGCCGTGCGGCAGGACGCCGAACAGCGGCTGATGAAGCTGCGCGACGTGCTCTCGCGCGCCGACCGCACCCTGACCGAGGCCCGTTCGGCGCGCGGCGAGGTGCTGGCGAAGATCGCGGCATCCGAGGTGCCCGCCGTCAGCGGCCCGCCCACCGCGCTCCAGGAACAGCTCGCCACCGCGGCCGAGTACCGCAGACACGCGCAGTGGCACCGGCTCTCCCCGCTGCTGGAGAGCCTGGAGCAGCGCGCCGAGGACGAGTTGGAGCGGGCCCGCGCCCAGCTGTCGGCCGTCACCGCGCCACTGGCGGTACGCGCCGAACTGCGGGGCCGTCTGGACGCCTACAAGGCGAAGGTCGCGCGGCACGGTATGGCGGAGGACCGCATCCTGATCGAGCGCTACGACGCGGCGCGCCGGATGCTGTGGAGCGCGCCGTGCGACCTGCGCGCCGCCGAGGACGCGGTGCTGCGCTATCAGAAGGCCGCACAGGACGTCCTGGTGCCCCGGCAGCACGGGGAAGCGGGCGGAGCGATGAACATGGGGGCAGAGTGAGTGAGCAGACGAGCGCGCTGAACAGACCGTGTCAGCGCCCGCAGTGCGAGGGCACCTACGAGGACATGGGCGGGGGCGAGCTGTACTGCGACACCTGCGGGCTCGCGCCCGTCGTGGCGCCCGGCGGCCTGCTGGGCGCGGCGCCGACGGGCATGACGAGCGCGGCGCGCGGCAGCCGCTCTTCCGGTTCGGCGCGCTCCGGTTCGTCCTCGCGCGCCTCCTCCCGCGCTTCCGCGCGCTCCCAGTCCTCCCGCCGTTCGGTCTCCGGCAGGCTCTCGCGCTCCCTGTCCGGCCGCGTCTCGACCCGCTCCGTCTCGGTGCGCGCCGGCTCCTCCGCGAAGAGCTCGTCCCGCGGCAGGCTCGGCGCCGGGCTGGTGCAGGTGCCCGACGTGGCCAAGCCCGACCCCGCCACGGTCGTGCTGGAGAACCCGGAGGTGCCCGAGCGCAAGCGCTTTTGCAGCAACAGCGACTGCGGGGCCGCGGTCGGCCGCTCGCGCGGTGACCGGCCGGGGCGCACGGAGGGCTACTGCACCAAGTGCGGTCACCCGTATTCCTTCATGCCCAAGCTGAGCACCGGCGACATCGTCCACGGGCAGTACGAGGTGGTGGGCTGCCTGGCGCACGGCGGCCTCGGCTGGGTCTACCTCGCCATGGACCACGCCGTGTCCGACCGCTGGGTGGTGCTCAAGGGCCTGCTGGACACCGGCGACGAGGACGCCATGGCCGCGGCCATCGCCGAGCGGCGCTTCCTGGCCGAGATCGAGCACTCCAACATCGTGCGGATCTACAACTTCGTCGAGCACCTCGACCAGCGCACCGGCAGCCTCGACGGCTACATCGTCATGGAATATGTGGGCGGCAAGTCCCTCAAGGAGATCGCCAACGAGCGCCGTACCCCCGACGGCAAGCGGGACCCGCTGCCCGTCGAGCAGGCGTGCGCGTACGGCATCGAGGCGCTGGAGGCCCTCGGGCACCTGCACAGCCGCAACCTGCTCTACTGCGACTTCAAGGTCGACAACGCCATACAGCAGGCCGACCAGCTCAAGCTGATCGACATGGGCGCGGTGCGCCGGATGGACGACGACGACAGCGCCATCTACGGCACCGTCGGATACCAGGCGCCGGAGGTCGCCGAGGAGGGCGCCTCGGTCGCCTCCGACCTCTACACGGTGGCCCGCACGCTGGCCGTCCTGACGTTCGACTTCCAGGGCTACACCAACGTCTACGTCGACAGCCTGCCCGAGCCGGAGAACATCGACGTCTTCCAGAAGTACGAGTCGTTCTACCGTTTCCTGGTGCGCGCCACCGACCCCGACCCGCAACGCCGCTTCTCCTCGGCGCAGGAGATGGCCGAGCAGCTGCTGGGCGTCCTGCGCGAGGTCGTCGCCGTCCAGACGGGCAGGCCGAGGCCGGCCATGTCCACGCTCTTCGGGCCCGAACTGCGCGTCGTGGACACGGCGCTGCTCGCCCAGCTCTCCGGCGACGCCTCGCTGCTGGGCGCGCGCGAGAACGCCGCCGGATCCGGCCGCCGCAGCAAGCGGCGGGCCCTCGTGGGTGCGCCCGCCGGACCCGTCGGCGGTCCCGGTCCCGGTCCCGCGCCGACGGCGGTGGCGGTGGCGCCCGGCCAGATCCCGGCCCAGCCACCCGCTCCGGCCCAGACGCCCGCCCCGGCCCAGGCATCGGCTCCGGCCCAGCTGGCTGTTCCGGTCCAGGCACCCGCCCAGGTCCAGGCATCCGGTGGGCCGCGGGCCGCGGGGCCCAACGGTGCCGTGACGCCCGGCATCTCGCTGGTGCCGCTCCAGGCCCGGCTCACGGCGATGGCGCTGCCCGTGCCGCGCGTGGACCCCTCCGACCCCAACGCGGGTTTCCTCGCGGGGCTGCTGGCCTCGGCACCCGTCGAGCTGATCAGTGCCCTGGAGAACGCCCCGGCCGACTCGCTGGAGCTGCGGCTGCGGGAGCTGCGCGCGCGCCTGGAGATGGGCGACGGGCCCGCCGCGCCGACCGGCACCCAGGGCACCGCCCCCGCCCCGGCGCAGGGCACGGTGCTGAGCACGGCCGCCGAGGCGCTGGACGCCCTGGAGGCCCGCCACGCCGACGACTGGAGAGTGGTGTGGTACCGAGGTCTGGCGTCGATGGTGAGCGGCGACAAGGAGACCGCGGCGCTCTCCTTCGACGCCGTCTATGACGCCTTTCCCGGCGAGCCGGCGCCCAAGCTGGCGCTCGGCATCTGCGCAGAGGTACTGGGTCAGCTGGACAACGCCGCCGAGTACTACCGCCTGGTGTGGACGACCGACCCCGCGTATGTGAGCGCGGCCTTCGGACTGGCGCGGGTGCGGCTCGCGGCGGGCGACCGGCCGGGCGCCGTCAGCGCGCTGGAGTCGGTGCCGGAGGCGTCCATCCACTTCACGGCCGCGCGTGTGGCCGCCGTACGCGCCCGGCTGCGGCAGCGCTCGCCCCACGAGCCGCTGTCCGCCGACCTGGAGGCCGCCGCGCGCCAGGTCGAGGACCTCCAGCACGTCGGACTGGACGCGGTGCGCAGGGAAGAGCTGACCACCGAGGTGCTCGGCTGCGCGCTCGACTGGGTGCTGTGCCAACAGGACTCCGGCGGGGGCGTGCCGGGTGCCGTGCCGGGTACCCCACCCGGCGCGGTACGGCTGCTGGGCTGCCCCCTCACCGAAGAAGGGCTGCGCTTCGGACTGGAGCGCTCCTACCGGCTGCTCGCCCGGCTCGCGCAGACTGGTACCGAAAGGATCGAACTGGTGGAGCGGGCAAACCGTTTCCGCCCCAGGACGTGGGTGTGACCATGCCACAGCTCGACCAACTGTCCGTCTGCCCCAGCTGCGCGGAGCCGCTTGAGGAGGGTGACCGTTTCTGCGGCGCCTGCGGCGCCGACCTGGAGGCCGCGGCGGCCCACGGCGTCACGGGGCCGGCCGGTGACGGCCGGGCACCGGGCCGCAACGGCACCGGTCCCGCGGGGGCCCATCCCTGGGGGCCCATGCCCGCTCCCACCTCCCCGCCACCCCCTGTCCCGACGCCGACCGAGCCCGACTTCACGCTGCCGCCCCCCGGCAGTCCGGGCTCCCCCGATCCCGCCACCCCCGACCCGCGCGCGGCCGATCCCCGTACCGTCCTGGACGAGCCGGGCGGGCCCGCGCGCGACGGGCAGCCTCTCGAAGAGCTCCCCAGCGGGCCCGAGGTGCTCGGCCCGACCTGTGTGGCCTGTGGCACCGGCACCATCGACAACGACGGCTACTGCGAGCACTGCGGCCACAAACAGCCCCGGGAGCGCGACCACATGGAATCGGTGCTGGACACCATCGCCGCCGCCAGCGACCGGGGGCTGCGCCACCACCGCAACGAGGACTTCTACGCCGTCAACGAGACCGAGACGGCCGAGGGCGAGCCCGCCACGGTCGCCGTCGTCTGCGACGGTGTCTCCTCCGCCACCCGCCCCGACGAGGCGTCGGCGGCGGCGGCCGAGGCGGCCAGCGTCTCGCTGTGCGCGGCACTGCCGCGCGGCATCCACCCGCAGCAGGCGATGCACGACGCGCTGATCGCCGCGGCCGAGGCGGTCAACGCGCTGGCGGGCGAGGGCCCTCCGGAGCCCTCCAAGAACGCGCCGGCCTGCACCATCGTCAGCGCGCTGACCGCCGAGGGCATTCTCACCGTCGGCTGGGTCGGCGACAGCAGGGCCTACTGGATTCCCGACGACCGTACGACCCGAGCGGCGCGGCTGACGGAGGACGACTCGTGGGCGGCGCAGATGGTGGCCGCCGGGCTGATGAACGAGGCCGAGGCGTACGCCGACGCCCGCGCGCACGCCATCACCGGCTGGCTCGGCGCCGACGCCTACGAACTCGACCCGCACACCGCCTCGTTCAAGCCGGACCGGCCCGGCGTGGTCGTGGTCTGCACGGACGGCCTGTGGAACTACGCGGAATCGGCGGAGGAGATGGCCGCCGCGGTCCCGCCCGACGCCCTCGTCCGGCCGCTGCACTCCGCTCAGCACTTGGTCGGCTACGCGCTGGACGGGGGTGGGCACGACAACGTAACAGTGGCGGTCGTCCCGTTCCCCGCGCAGCAGGGGCGGGCAGGATCGGCCTGATACGGGGGTATTGAGCGCCGGGGGCCGGTTCCAGGAGGTCTGTCCGGGGAGGGCTGACGTGGGAGCGCGGCGGGTCGGCTCCGCACTTCTCCCTGCCCCTTTGTCTACTTGTCGCTGTAGAGCATTCAGGAGCGGAACACATGGCCAACTTCAGCAAGTCGAACACGCCGCGCTTCTCGGTGGACGTCTACCAGAACGAGTACCTCCCCGAGGAGGCGCGCGAGGTCAACGCGATCGTCACCGTCACCTCGACGGGCGGCGGCACCACGGGCGGCCAGCCGCTGCCGGTGTCCGATCCGGCGCGTGCCGCGGTGAGCGAGGGGGCGGACGCCGCCGTCGTCATCATGGTCGACTGCTCGGGCTCCATGGACTATCCGCCGGTCAAGATGCGCAACGCGCGAAACGCCACAGCGGCGGCCATCGACACGCTCAGGGACGGCGTGGCCTTCGCCGTCGTGGCCGGCACCCACCAGGCCAAGGAGGTCTTCCCCGGCGGCGGCGGGCTCGCCACGGCGGACGCCTCGACCCGCGCCGAGGCCAAGGACGCGCTGCGCTCCCTGTCGGCGGGCGGCGGCACCGCCATCGGAACCTGGCTCAAACTCGCCGACCAGTTGCTGGCATCCTCCAACGCCGCCATCCGGCACGGGATCGTGCTCACCGACGGGCGCAACGAGCACGAGAAGCCCGAGGAGTTGAAGGCCGCGCTGGACGCCTGCGCCGGGCGTTTCACCTGTGACGCGCGGGGTGTGGGCACCGACTGGGAGGTCAAGGAGGTCACCGGCATCGCCTCGGCGCTGCTCGGCACGGCCGACATCGTGGCCGACCCGGACGGCCTGGCGGCGGACTTCACGCAGATGATGGAGAACGCCATGGGCAAGGAGGTCGCCGACGTGGCGCTGCGCCTGTGGACCCCGCAGGGCTCCGAGATCAAGTTCGTCAAGCAGGTCGCGCCGACGGTGGAGGACCTGACCGGGCGACGCACCCAGGCCGGTCCGCGCGCGGGGGACTACCCGACGGGGTCATGGGGCGACGAGTCGCGCGACTACCACGTATGTGTGGAGGTGCCCGCCGCCGGGGTCGGCCAGGAGATGCTCGCGGCGCGCGTCTCGCTCATCCTCCCCGCTCCGGACGGAGGCACCCCGCAAACCCTCTCGCAGGGGCTGATCCGGGCCGTGTGGACCGACGACATGGTCGCCACCACGTCCATCAATCCGCAGGTCGCGCACTACACGGGGCAGGCCGAGCTGGCCCAGGTGATCCAATCGGGCCTCGATATGCGGAAGTCGGGGGACGAAGCGGGCGCAACCGCCAAACTCGGACGTGCGGTGCAGCTGGCGAACGAATCGGGGAACGCGGATACTGCGAAACTGCTTTCGAAGGTGGTCGACGTGGTGGATGCCGCGACGGGTACTGTTCGACTGAAGGCGAAGGTTGCCGAAGCAGACGAGATGACGCTGGAGACGCGGTCCACGAAGACGGTCCGCGTGAAGAAGTAGCGGAAGAAACAGGAGTACGGAGGGGGAGGCACTCACCATGCCGACTTGCCCGAACGGTCACCAGTCGGCGGCCGACGACTGGTGCGAGGTCTGCGGTCACCGCATGACCGGCGCACCCGCCGCGCCCGCTGGTGCCGTACCGCCGCCTCCTCAGCCGCCCGGAGGCCCCGGCGGCTACGGCTACCCCGGTCCACCCGGAGCCCCCGGCGCTCCCGGCCCGCCGCCGCCCGCGCCCGGCCAGGGCTACGGCTACCCCGGCCCCGGTCCGGGCGTGCCCCAGCAGGGTCCCGGCCAGACCCAGGCCGAGCTGTGCCCCCAGTGCGGCACACCCCGTGAGATGCAGGCGCCCTTCTGCGAGGGATGCCGCTACAACTTCCTGACGCACTCCCCGACCACCTATGCGCCGCCGGCGGCGCAGCATCCGGGTGCGCCCGGCGGCTTCCCCGGCCAGGGCCCAGGGACTCAGCCCCAGGGGCCGGGCCCCCAGATCCCGGGTCAGGGCCACCACCAGCCGCCCGGCCCGCCCCAGGGCGGGCAGCCGATGCAGCCCTACCCCGGCGGACCCGCCAACGGGCAGGGCCAGGGCCCCGGTCAGGACCCGCAGGGTTTCGAGTACGAGCGCTCCCAGCCCTCCGAGATGAACCGCCCCGCCGAGCCGCTGTTTCCGTACAACGGACAGCAGGAGTCCGCCCAGCCGAGCGATGACTGGGTGCTCTCCCCGCCCGGATCCGTGGAGCAGCGGCAGGCCGCGGCCGGCGCGCCGCCCCCGGCTCCCGCGCCGCCCCTCCAGCCGCACGCGCCCGAGGGCCCCCAGCCCCCGCGCCAGCCCGGGCCGCCGAGCCTGCCCGGCATGGGCGGGCAGGGAGCCCCTCCGCAGCAGGGAGGGCCCGGGCAGCCGCCCGAGTTCCCGCAGCAGGAGTACGGCCAACGGCAGGAGTACGGGCAGCAGGGCGATTACGGTCAGCAGCAGCCGGATTACGGCCGGCCCGGAGCCCCGCAGCCGGGCGGCCCCTGGATGGCGGTGATCGCGCCGGATCGCGGGTACTTCACGGCGATGATGGGACGCAGCGGCCCGGAGGCCGCCGCGCTCAACTTGCCCGCGTACTCACCGGAGCAGCAGCTTCCGCTGTCCGGGCCCCAGATCACCATCGGCCGCCGCCGCGCCTCCACGGGCGAGGCCCCGGACATCGATCTGGGCCGCCCGCCGGAGGACCCCGGCGTCTCCCACCAGCACGCCGTCCTGGTCCAGCAGCCCGACGGCACCTGGTCGGTCGTCGATCAGGACTCCACCAACGGCACCACCATCAACGGTGCCGAGGACCCGATCCAGCCCTACGTCCCCGTCCCCCTCAAGGAGGGCGACCGGGTCCACGTCGGCGCCTGGACGACGATCACGCTGCACCGTACGTAGCCCGCAGCCGGGCGTGGGCCCCCTCGCCGGCCTGGGCGCGGTCCAGGGCCAGCAGGCCCGCGCCCAGGACCGGCGGGGCCTGGACGGTGTGCGCGGTGGCCTTGGGGGCGCGTTCCGCCAGCCGCTCCGCCAGCCGGTCGTCCAGCAGGGCCTGCCCCGACGTGAGGATGCCGCCGCCCAGGTAGACGGGTGCGGCCGTCTCCAGAAGGCCGAGGCGGGTGAGGGCGACCACCGCGAGGGAGACGATCTCCTCGGCCTGGCGGCGCACCAGCGAGAGGGCGATGCCGTCGCCGTCCCGCGCCGCCTCGAACAGCGGCGGGACCAGCTCGTACCGGCGCCCGCCGGAGATCTCGCCCAGGTGCAGCGCCTCTATGAGCGCGTACATCGAGGGCAGCCCGAAGTGGTCGGGCAGCGTCCGCGCGAGCGTGGTCGGCTCGCCCCTGCCGTCCTCGGCGCGTGCCGCGTGCCACAGCGCCTCGGTGGCCAGGCCCCCGCCGCCGCCCCAGTCTCCGGATATCAGGCCGACGGAGGGGAAGCGGTGGACGCGGCCGTCCTCCGCCCTGCCGACGCAGTTGATGCCCGCACCGCACACGACGGCCACGCCGTGCCGTAAGGAGCCGTCGTCGGGCAGCCCCGCGCGCAGGAGCGCGAACGTGTCGTTCGCCACATGCACGGCCTCGCCCCAGCCGCGCGCGGTGACGGCCTCCGCCAACTCCCGCTCCTCACGCGGCAGATCGGCGTTGGCCAGACAGGCGGACACCTGCCCGAAGCGGCGGCCCCCGCCGGCCGGCAGCCCGGCATCGGCCGCCGCCCGCTCCACGGCGGCGCCGAGCACCGCGACGGCGGCCTCGACGCCCACCCTGGGCGGCTGGAACTCGCCGCCGCGCGCCGAGCCCAGGACGGTCCCGTCGGGGGCGACGACGGCGACATCGGTCTTGCTGTTGCCCGCGTCGATGGCCAGGCACGGCGCGCCGGATAAGGTCAGGCCCATGCGAGGTGCTCCCGGTTGTGCGCGAGCAGAAGGTCGGTCAGCCGCTCGGCGGGGCCGTACTGCCCGATGAGCGGGTGGGCCAGCAAGGCCTTGAAGACCCGGTCCCGGCCGCCGCGCAGCGCGGCCTCCAGCGCGAGCCGCTCGTAGGCGGCCACGTGCGAGACCAGCCCGGTGAACAGCGGATCGAGCCGCGGCGCCGCCAGGGGTGCGGCGCCCGCGGGTGAGATCCGTGCGGGAACCTCCACGACCGCGTCGTCCGGGAGGAAGGGCAGTGTCCCGTTGTTGAGGGTGTTCACCACCTGCACGCTCGCGTCCTGCCCGGAGCCGAGCAAAGAGGCCGCGAGGGCGACCGCCGCCTCGGAGTAGAAGGCACCGCCCCGCTCGGCGAGCAGCTCGGGCTTCTCCGTCAGCTCCGGGTCCGCGTACATCTCCAGCAACCGCCGCTCCATGGCGGCCACCTCGGCGGCGCGCGAGGGCTTGGTGCGCAGCTCGTCCACGACGGTGTCGTGCGCGTAGTAGTAGCGCAGGTAGTACGAGGGCACCACGCCGAGCCGCTCCAGGGCGGTCGCGGGAAGCCGCAGCTTCTCGGCTATCCGGTGGCCGTGTTCGGCGATGAGCCGGGGGAGCACCTGCTCGCCGTCCGGGCCGCCGAGGCGTACGCCCAGCTCCCAGGTGAGGTGATTGAGCCCGTAATGCTCCAGATACACCCGCTCGGGTGGCTCCTCCAGCAGCCCGGCGAAGGTGCGCTGGAGGTGGATGGCCACGTTGCACAGTCCGACGGCCTTGTGGCCCTCGGACAGCAGTGCGCGGGTGACGATGCCGACGGGGTTGGTGAAGTCGATGATCCAGGCATCCGGTGCGGCCCCGCGCACCCGTTCGGCGATGTCCAGGACGACCGGGACGGTGCGCAGCGCCTTGGCGAGCCCGCCGGCGCCGGTGGTCTCCTGGCCGACGCAGCCGCACTCCAGCGGCCAGGTCTCATCCTGTCCGCGGGCCGCCTGGCCGCCCACGCGGAGCTGGATGAGCACCGCGTCCGCTCCCTCGACGCCCGCGTCCAGGTCGGCGGTGGTGGTGATCGTCCCCGGATGCCCCTGGCGGGAGAGGATGCGGCGGGCCAGGCCGGAGACCCGCTCCAGGCGGTCCGCGTCGGGGTCGATCAGCACGAGCTCGGTGACCGGCAGGGTGCCCCGTAACCGGGCGAAGCCGTCGACGAGTTCGGGTGTGTAGGTCGAGCCGCCACCCACTACGGAAAGTCGCACCAGCTCTCAACTCCTGTCAGGCTCACGCTTTCGGTGAAGGCACGTCGGGGTGTTCGGCGAGGTGTCGCACACCTCGTCGCGGGTGGTGGCGAGGCGCTGTGCAACGCGCCCTTCAGGGCGGGGTGTTCGGTCATGGAGCCCAGGACCGGCTTGGGCCGGGGCACGGCCGGCTCCGCCGGTTCGGCGCGCACCAGCTCGCGAAGCGGTGTGGCAACTCCGCGCGGGCGCCCGCCCCTTCGCCGTCATCCGAAGCCGCCGGGGCGTCCTGTCCGGTCGCTCGGCTCGGCAGCGCCGCCCCGCCTCCCCGCAACTGTTAGGAAGGTTGCCCATTTATGGCAGGACAGTAGGCCCCCGCCCAGGCACCGTCAACGGATGGAACTGCGCTCCGGCCGCGCGGGAACAGAGGGGGAGCGAGGGGGCGGGTCCACCCTGCGCCGGGAAGACCGCCCTGCGCCGGGAAGACCGCTCGGCGCCGGGGGGCCCGCCCCGCCGGGGAAGCGCTCAGCGCTGCTGGAAGGGGATGCCGTCGCCCTTCTCCAGCGCGATGGTCGGGCGGCCCGCCTGGATGGCCAGGGAGTGGTCGTCCACGATCTCGATCCCGCGCGCGTCCAGCGCCCTCTTGATGCGCCAGCGCAGCTCCCGCTCGGCGCCCAGGCTCTTGTCGGGCATCGTCTTGGCCGACACCCGCAGCACCATGGACTCCAGCGTCACCTCGTCCAGCCCCAGCACCTCGACGGGCTCCCACAGGACCTCGTCCCACGGGCTGTCCTTGCCCATCTCCTCGCCCGCCGTGATGATCGCGGACCGTACCTCTTCCAGGTCCTCGCTGGAGCGCACCTGGACGTCGAGCATCGCCATGGCCCAGCCTTGGCTGAGGTTGCCGACGCGCTTGATCTCGCCGTTGCGGATGTACCAGATCTCGCCGCCGTCGCCGCGCAGCTGCGTCACCCGCAGTCCGATCTCCATGACGACGCCGGACGCCTCGCCCACATCGACCCGGTCACCCACGCCGTACTGGTCCTCCAGCAGCATGAACATGCCCGCCAGAACGTCGGTCACCAGGTTGCGGGCGCCGAAGCCCAGTGCTACACCCGCCACACCCGCGCTGGCCAGCAGCGGGGCGAGGTTGATGCCGAGCCCGGAGAGCACGGTCAACGCCGCGGTACCCAGGATCACGAACGAGGCGACACTGCGCAGGATGGAGCCGATGGCCTCGGAGCGCTGCCTTCTGCGCTCGCCGTTCACCAACAGCCCGCGCAGCGCGTTGCCGCTGTCCACGACCTCGGCCCTGCGGTTCATGCGGGATATGAGCTTGGTGATGGCGCGCCGGATGACATAGCGCAGCACCACGGCGATGACGCAGACGAAGACGATCCGCACCCCGGTCGCCAGCCAGTCCGACCAGTTCTCCTGGAACCAGCCCGCGGCCTCGTCCGCCGACTCCTGGGCGTCCTCCAAGGAGCGCGGCGGCTGAGGGCCGTCGGGCGAAGGGGACGGGGAGGCGCTGAGCAGCCAATACACAGGGTTGACCTTCCGTGCGAGTCACATCCGTGGAGGCAGGCTACGGATGCCGCGACCACACTAACGGCGCAGAGCCTTCACATTTGTTGTCACTGAGCAGTATGGGATCAGGTTTTCGAGGGAGAGGGCTGTTTCGACGGGGGAAGCAGTCGGTGTGGTCCAAAACACGCTCGATGTGTTGCCCGGTCGTGGTGGCGAAGTCACCAGGGCACGGGACACACTGAGGGGAGATCGTCCCGGCGCGAGCCACGCGCCGCCGACGTACAAGGAGGCACCGTGCCGCATGTCCTGGTCCTCAACGCGTCGTACGAGCCGCTGGGCGTCGTACCGCTTCGCCGCGCGCTCATCCTCGTCCTCAACGACAAGGCGGTCAGCCTGGAGGACTCCGGCGCACTGATGCACAGCGCGACCCGCGTCATACCCGCTCCGAGCGTTGTCCGCCTGAAGCGCTTCGTGAGGGTGCCCTTTCGCGGAGCCGTTCCCCTCACGCGCCGCGCGCTGTTCGCCAGGGACGGCGGACGCTGCGCGTACTGCGGTGGTGTCGCAACCAGCGTCGACCACGTCATCCCGCGCAGCAGGGGAGGGATCCACGCCTGGGAGAACGTCGTCGCGGCGTGCCGTCGCTGCAACCATGTGAAGGCGGACCACCATGTGGCGGAGCTGGGCTGGCGGTTGCGCCACCAACCCGCGCCGCCCTCCGGCCTCGCCTGGCGGATCATCGGCACGGGGCATAGGGACCCGCGATGGCTGCCCTACCTCCAGCCATACGGCGCGGACGACGACCTCGCCCGGATCGACGGCAGATCCACTGCCTGAGACCCGGGCGTTGTTGTTGCCACGGCGGGTGCCGCTCCCGTGACGGACGCTGTGCCTCTGCGGCCGGCGCCGCCCTCCTACGACCTGTCCCCGGTCCGGCGTGCGTGCCGGGCCTTGCCGCCGTCCACGGCGTGGATCCCGACCGACCAGAGCGAGATGCCGTAGCGCGTCGCCCGCTTGTCCCCCTGGACGCGGACGAAGCGGGTGTCGGCGGGAGCGTCCATCCGGACCGACTCCTTGCCGCCCTCCCCGTCGCGCACGGTCGCCGCGGTGCGCCAGCGCTTGCCGTCGGGCGAGACCTGGATCCGG
The DNA here is from genome assembly GCF_035917675.1 of Streptomyces sp. NBC_01775. Lineage (NCBI taxonomy): Bacteria > Bacillati > Actinomycetota > Actinomycetes > Kitasatosporales > Streptomycetaceae > Streptomyces > Streptomyces sp. NBC_01775. The sequence continues at coordinate 6,224,349 of NZ_CP109104.1, forward strand.
TAGCGGGAGGCGTAGGCGTCCTGCCAGTGCAGCACTACCTGGCCCACCCGCGCCTTCCGGGCCAGCTCCACCTGTACCCACTCGCCGTCCTTGGCGGGCGAGGACCAGCGCGTGCCGCGCTTGCCGTCCGTGACGGCGGCGGCGGGGAAGTCCTTCGTCTCGTCCGCCGAGGAACTGGCACGCCCCTCCCGCGCGAGGTCCGGCCCCGAAGTGCGCGGATAGGCCCGCACGGTCAGGGTGACCCGCTCCCCGCGGAAGGAGACCGGGACCCGATAGGTGCCAGCCTTGACCGAGTTGTCCGCCGTGATCCGCAGTGGTACGTCCACCGTGCCGCCGCGCCGTACGGTCGAGCGCGCCGGAGTGCGGACGGTGAAGCCCTTGGGCGCCTTCACCGTGACCTTGCCGCGCACGTCCGAGGGCCGGTGCCCCGTCAGCCGCGCGTGCGCCCGTGCGGGGCTCCCGCCGATCACCGCGTCCACCGTCGTACGGGGCAGCGCCAGCGAGGTCTTGGGGGTGTCCGCGTACCAGGGGGTGATCTCGTGGACGACGGGCGGCTCGGTGTCCTTGGCCCACACCAGGCGCAGCGCGTCGGCCTTGGCCCGGTCGTGCCCCGCCGTCAGTTGGGTCCAGCCGCTCTCCGAAAGGGCGCCGAGGCTGTGCCAGCCCTTGCCCGGGACGTGGGCCTGTACCTTCGCGCGGGTGCCTGAGCCCGGCCCGGTCAGCACCGTGACGGCGCGCAGCGGGCGCGCTTCGGGCAGCGCGAGCGTCATCGCAGGGCGCCGCGCCGCCTCTTCCGGGCCGCCGCCCTGGGAGGGGGGCACGAGCATGGGCGGGCTGTCCGGGGTGAAGCGCCCGGCCGCCGGTACGCCCGCCGCGCGGTAGGCCGTGGCCGGGTCGCCGTCCACGACGGAGGACAGCGGGGAGCCGGGGACGGGGCCGGGGGTGCCGTGCACGGCCGGCTTCCGGCCGGGAGCACCGCCGGGCGCCCCGGATGCCTTGGCGCCGTCCGAGCCCTCCGGATGCCCGGCGTTTTTACCCGGGGAGCCGGGGGAGCCCTGGTCGCCGCCGTCGCTCTTGGGCTTCCGTACGCCCGTCCACTCGTCCGAGAGCCGGAGTGCCTTGTCGGCGAAGGCGGCCAGCACGCCCTTGCCGACCGTGGCCTTGTGCTTGCCGCGCTGCTCGCTCTCCGCGCGCAGCCGCCTGACGTCCAGCTGCGCCTTCCAGACCGCGGCGCCGTCGCCCCGGGCCTGCGCCACCACCATGTCGACCGAGCGCTCGCCGGCCTCGCCCAGCCGGGACAGCTCGGACAGCCACGGCTCGACCTCCTTCGCGAGGCCGGAGGGCACCCGCGAGGGCGCCGTACGCATCGCGGAGAAGGCCGTACGCAGCCGCTTGGCGGCCTTGGCCAGCTCCTGCTTGTCGCCGCGCTCGTAGGCCGTCCAGAAGGCCTCCAGCAGCGGGCGCACATACGCGGACTCGTCGCCGTCGAGCACCGAGGAGGTGTCGTTGCCCGCCAGCGCGTGCACCGCGGCGCGGGTACGCGGGTCGGCCTCACGTCCGCCCGCGACCTCGTCGATGGCGGCCCGCCAGGACTCCTGCGGGCGGTAGCCGCGCGGGTTCCAGGCGTAGTCGGCCGCTGTGAACAGCGGGATGCGGGAGGCCGTCGGCTGTTCCATCGCGTTGGTGAGCAGCGCGGCCGATCCGTTCGCGACGGCGGGCTCCCTGCCTTGGTAGGGGCCCAGGAAGATGCGGTCCTGCGCGTAGTCGTTGACCGGATAGTTGTCCAGCGTCACCAGCCGGTGGCGCGGGAACGCCGTCTGTGCCCGCGCCAGTTCGTCGCCGGTGATGGTGCGCGGGACGACCCCGACGCCGCTCCATCCGATCTCGACCCGGTCATCCAGCCGCTTGGCGAGCGCCGCGCGGTAGTCCGTCCTGCCCTTCTGGTAGAACTCCGTCGGCACCAGCGACAGCGGCTCCGCGCCCGGATGGCGCTCGGCCAGGTGCTTGGCGACCTCGTTGGTCAGCTCCGCCTGCGCGCGGGCCGCCGCCTCGGGGCCCGAGCCATAGGTGTCGGCGTCGTTGTCGCAGTGCCACTCGCTGTAGCTGACGTCCTCGAAGCGCAGCTGGAAGGAGCGCACGCCCAGCGCGCGCATCGCGTCCAGCTTGCGCAGGAGGGCCTTGCGGTCGTCCTTCGAGGAGAAGCACAGGTCCTGTCCCGGCGAGACCGCCCAGCTCAGCACCACGTGGTTGCGCTTGGCGCGCTCGGTCAGCTTCCGGAATTCCGCGCGCTGTCCGGCGGGGTACGGGTCGCGCCAGCGGGCGGCCTGGCGGTACGGATCGTCGCCCGGCGCGTAGAGATAGCGGTTCTGCTTGGTGCGGCCCAGGAAGTCCAGCTGGGCCAGGCGCTCTTCGCTCGTCCAGGGCTGCCCGTAGAAGCCCTCGGTGGTCCCGCGCACCGGCGCCGCGGGCCAGTCGCGCACGGTCACTCCGGGGAAGCCGCGCGCTCCTTCGTGCCGCGTGACGAGCTGCCGGAGGGTCTGGGCCGCGTAGAACAGCCCGTCGTCGTCGGCCCCTTCGAGTGCCACGGTGTCGCGCCCGTCGTGCCTCCCGGTTGCCAGGCGGTAGCCGCCTCGGGGCAGGTCGGAGCGGGCCGGAGCGCGCAGCGCGCGCAGCGCGCCCTCGGCGGACCCGGTGCCGACGCGTACGACGAGGCTGTCCGGGGGGATCGGCTGCTCCGTACGGCGCGGGTGTCCGGACGCGCCGGAGCGGCCGGCTCCCGCACGCGTGCCGGATGCCTCGGGACGCCCGTCCGGAGACTGCTCGTGACGGGCCTGTCCATGACCTGTCTCGCGCACGGTGCGCACCCCGGCGGAGCGCAGGGTCTCGCGGATCACGTCCAGCGCGTACGGATCCGCGTCCTCGTCCACGATCAGCGCGGCCTCGGAATGTGCGGGGACGAACGAGCCCCGCTCGCGCATCGTCTGGGGGCGGGGCCAGACCGGCGGCAGCTCACCGCGCGCGTCGTCGTCATCCGGAGTGCCCGCCGCCGGCCCGTCGGGCGAGGGCGGGGGAGCGGCCTGTGCCGCGGGCGCGCCGCCGATCAGCCCGGAGACGACCGCGGCCGTGAGCGCGGCGGCGCTCACCCGGCTCCAGCCGCCAGGTACGGAGTGACGGGTGCCCGTGGCGTGGGAAGGCGCCTCCAGGCCGCCGTCGCCGCGCGCCGCTGTCCCCACCGCTTCCTCCCCGATGTTCTGGCCGGAACCATCAGGCCCCGTGTGCGAGGCCCCTGTCCGGACCGTGCCCGTTCCTGTGCGCGTGCCCGTGCCCGCGCCACCCGTGCGCACTCTGTCGTGCACGTCCTTGTGCGCGTTCCGTGCACGTGCCGTCACGCCCTCGCCAGCACGATAGGCGCGGTGGTGCCTCCCGGTGCGCCACTGGGTGCCACAGGTGTGCCACAAACGCGAGCGGGGCATGCGACGCGAGCGGAGCACACCGGTGGACACGCGCGTACGTGGGAGCACGCGCGTACGGCGCCGGGCGGACGGCGACACGCGTCACCGGATGCCCGGAGGGGAGGGGCCCACCGGATTCTAGGAGCCCGCGAGCCCGCCGTCGCGGGGTTTGGCCGCAGCCGCAGCCGCAGCCGCAGCCGCAGCCGCAGCCGCCGCCGCAGCCGCGAGAGGGGGCGTCGCCCGGTGCCGGACCGATCCCGGAGGGCTCTCCGCAAATACTGTCGTGAGATGCCCGAAAGGTCCCCTGAGTCTCCTCTTCCGGGGCGCCGGCATCGGTAAATCGCCGCGGGAACCGACGTGAGCTGGGACACGTTCCCCCGGTGGATACGTCTGCGCGCCCGCCGACTGGGTAAGGCGAGTCCTGTCCGCCCTTTCGTCAACGAACGGAGGCCTCCCGTGGCCGCGTCCGCTGAACTTCTGATGTCCGCCCTCTCTCCGCTCCCCCAGCAGCGGACCCTCTCCAAACGAGGGCACGAGCCGGTAGACCTGTCCGGTGTGTCCGACCCCGACTCCGGACTCGACGGCTCGTGCACCTGCGGCTGTGCCGACGCCCCCCTCACCAGCGAGCCTCCGCTCGCCGACGCCACCCCGCTGACCAGCGAGCCCCCGCTCGCCGAAGCGCCCCTGACCAGCGAGCCGACCGGCCTCGGCTTCGGCACGGAGCCAGCGGACATCTGATGCCCCTCCCCGAGGCTCCGTCCGGGGGGACCCCCCTCGCGCGGCTCGCCGCCGCGCACGGGGTCTCGCTGTCCTACGAGACCGCACCGGGCCGCCAGGTCCGGGTGCCCGAGGAGACGGTCGTCTCCGTGCTCGCGGCATTAGGAGTCGACGCCTCGACGCCGGACGCCGTCCGCGCGGCGCTGGAGCGGCACGAGCGGGACAGCAGCCGGCTGCTTCCTCCCACCGTCGTGCTGCGCTCCGGCGCGCGCACCGGCTCCGCGTATCCGGAGCCGCCCTCCAGCGGCTCCCTTGCGGAGTTATCCGCGTTATCCGCGTTATCCGCCAAGGTCGCCGCTCCCGGGCCCCTCCCCGGCCCCGATGCCGGGCCCGCCCCCACTTCCGGCTCCGCTTCCCCCTCCGTGGCCGCGCTCGCCGGGCTTCCCGAAGGCACCGTCCTGCGCGTCGTCACCGACAGCGGCGAGACCCTCGGCTGGGGCCCCGGCACCGAGCTGCCGTCAGGTGTGCACACCCTGTTCGCGCACGCCCCCGGCGACCGCGCGGCCCACAGCACGCTCATCGTCGCCCCCGAGCTCTTCCCCGCCCCCAGGGTGCGGCCCGGCCGCGAGCGCGGTCACGGCGTGCTGGTGCAGCTCTACTCCCTGCTCTCCTCGCGCTCCTGGGGCATGGGCGACCTCGCCGACCTCAGCGACCTCGCCGGGTGGGCGGGGCGCACGCTGGGCGCCGACTTCATCCAGCTCAACCCGCTGCACAGCGCGGTACCGGCGGCTGCGGGCGCGCGGATGGACCCCTCCCCGTACCGCCCCTCCTCGCGGTGCTTCCCCGACCCCGTACACCTGCGGATCGAGGAGATCCCCGAGTACGCCTACCTCGACGCGGGCGACCGGCAGCGGGCTGCCGCGCTGCTCTCGCGCGCCGCGGCACTGCGGGACGCGGTGCTGCGCAAGGACGCCTACATCGAGCGGGACGCCGTGTGGGGCCTCAAGCGGGAGGCGCTGGAGCTGGTGCGCAAGGTCCCGCTCGGGCCGGGCCGGCGCACGGCCTACTGCGACTTCCTGGCCGAGCGCGGCCAGGCGCTGGAGGACCACGCGACCTGGTGCGCCTTCGCCGAGCTGCACGGCCCCGACTGGCGCTCCTGGCCCGCCGGGCTCGACGACCCGCGCTCGGCGCGTACGGCCGACGCGCGGGACGAGCACATGGAGCGCGTCGACTTCCACTGCTGGGCAGCGTGGCTCACCGACGGCCAGCTCGCCGCCGCGCAGCGCAGCGCCCGCGAGGCCGGGATGCCCGTCGGGCTGGTGCACGACCTCGCCGTCGGCGTCCATCCGAGCGGCGCCGACGCGTGGGCGCAGCAGGAGATCCTCGCGCAGGGCATCACGGTCGGCGCGCCTCCCGACGCGTTCAACGTGCAGGGGCAGGACTGGGGGCTGCCGCCCTGGCGCCCGGACGCGCTGGCCGGGACGGGGTACGCGGCCTACCGCGAGGTGCTGGCCGGGCTGCTGCGGCACGCGGGCGCACTGCGCGTCGACCACGTGATGGGCCACTCGCGGCTGTGGTGGGTCCCCGAGGGCCGTCCGCCCACCGAGGGCACATACGTGCGGTACGACACCGAGGCCATGCACGGTGTCCTCGCCCTGGAGGCGCACCGGGCGCGGGCCGCGGTCATCGGCGAGGACCTGGGCACGGTCGAGCCCGGAGTCCGCGAGGAGCTGGCCTCCCGGCGGGTGCTGGGCACCTCGGTGCTGTGGTTCGAGCGGGACTACGCGCGCGAACGGGAGGCCACAGCGGGCACGGAGCCGGACGGGCGCGGGGGAGCGGCCGTCCGCGAGGAGAGCGGCAGAACGGCGCCGCTGCCCCCGGAGCGCTGGCGGACCGACTGCCTGGCGACGGCGACCACGCACGACCTGCCCAGCACGGCGGCGCGCCTGACCGGTGCCCACATCGAACTGCGCGAACGGCTCGGGCTGCTGGCCCGCACGGCGGCCGACGAGCGCGCGGCCGACAGCGCCGAACTCGCCGAGTGGCTCTCGCTGTTCGAGCGGCTGCGGCTGCTGCCGGAGGGGAGGGGCGACGAGGAGGGCCAGATCAAGGCGGTCTACCGCTTCCTCGCCGGAACGCCCGCCCGGATGCTCGGCGTATGGCTGCCCGACGCCGTGGGCGACCGGCGGGCGCAGAACGTGCCGGGCACCAGCGTGGAATACCCCAACTGGCGGCTGCCGTTGGCGGACGCCGGAGGCCGCCCTGTCACGCTGGACGAGCTGACCACCTTGCCGCGGGTCCGCGAGCTGTTCGCGGAGCTGCGGCGTTCCCTGGACTGACGCCCGTACGCCGGGCAGGCTGTAACCCGGCTCGAATCCAGCCCCCCTCCCCGGACGGCTCCTCGCCCGGAACGGTCCGGCCCGGCCCGGTCCGTCCCGGAACGCACGGTGCGGGTGCCCGGTGTTCGTCCCCACCGCGCGGAGGAAGCGGCTGCGGAGAGCTGGTGGCCGGGAGTGGCCGGCACGCGGGTGACGGCCTCCAGGGGAAGGCCGGAGGCGCGGGGAAGCGGGGGTGGCGTGAAGGCTGAGTACACGGTGCTCGGTGACATCGGCCTACGGGTCGACGGGCGACCCGTAGGACTGGGACATCTGCGGCAGCGCACCGTACTGGCCGTGCTGCTGGTGGAGGACGGGCGTGCGGTCACCGCTGACCAGCTTGCCGAAAGGGTCTGGGGGGAACCACTCCCCGGCAGTTTCCGCAGCACTCTGTACGGCTACATCTCCCGCCTTCGGGGTCTTCTCGCCGCGACCGGCGCGGGCGGCATCGTCAAGGGACAGGGCGGATACCGGCTTCAGGCCGTGGATGCCGGGACCGACTTGCGGCGGTTCCGGCAGCTGGCCGCCCAGGCAAGGGACACTCCGGACCAGAAGGCAGCCGACCGGCTGTTCACCCGGGCGCTGGAGGTGTGGGCCGGTGACTTCTGCGCCGGTGTGGACACACCCTGGTTCAACGAACTGCGCGGCCATCTCGCGCAGGAGCGGTTCGCCGTGGAACTGGACCGCAACGATGTCGCGCTGCACCACGGCCGGCACCGGGAACTGCTGCCGGAGCTGACCGACCGGGCGGACAGGTACGAGCTGGACCAGCGGCTGGCGGGCCAGTTGATCCTCGCGCTCCACCGGTGCGGCAGGACCGCCGATGCCCTGCACCGCTACGAGTACCTCAGCGGACGGCTCGCCGAGGAACTGGGGATGGACCCCGGCGGTCCGCTGCGGCGGTTGCACCAGCAGCTCCTGAGCTGTGACCCGGCGCTCGACCCCGCCCCTTCCGCGAGCGCCGCCACGGGGACGGCACAAGCGCCCGTGCCGCACCAGCTTCCCGCGCCGCCCCGGCCGTTCACCGGCCGTCGGCGGGAGCTGGCCGAACTGACGGACCGGCTGGCAGGCTCCGAGGGCGGGCACCTCCTGACCATCGGCGGCCCCGGCGGGGTGGGCAAGACCTGGCTGGCCCTGCACTGGGCCCACACGCACAGCGACGGCTTCCCCGACGGACAGCTCTACGCGGATCTGCATGGATACGACCCGTCCGTCGAACCAGTGGATCCGGCCGCGGTGATCCGCAACATCCTCCACGCCTTCGGCGTCGCTCCCGAGAGCGTGCCGCCCGATCCGGCGGCGCGGTCCGCCCTCTACCGGAGTGTGCTCGCCGGCCGCCGCTTGATCGTCGTCCTCGACAACGCCCGTGACGAGAACCAGGTGCGCCCGCTGCTGCCAGGCAGTCCGAGCAGCACCGTGCTGGTGACCAGCCGCAACCGCCTCACCGCACTCGCCGCCACGCACGGCAGCCGGGAACTGCCTCTCGATGTCTTCGGGGAGACCGAGGCACGCACACTGCTCACGCTCCGGCTGGGGGCCGAGCGGGCCGCCGCCGAAGACGGTGCGGTCACCACCATGCTGGAGCACTGCGGCGGCCTGCCACTCGCGTTGAGCATCATCGCGGCCCGGGCGGCGGCCCGTCCGGACTTCCCTCTCGAAGTCCACGCCGACGAACTACGGGAAACCACAGGGCGGCTGGACGTCCTGGACGCCGGGGACCTGACCGCGGACCTGCGCGCCGTCTTCTCCTCCTCCGTCCGCGCGCTCAGCCCGCCCGCGCGAGACCTCTTCGCGCTGCTGGGACCGGCGCCCGGCCCCGACATCGGACTCCCGGCCGTCGCCTGTCTCACCGCCTCACCGGCCTCCCGCGCCCGCGTCACGCTGCGGGAGCTGGTGACCGCTCACCTGGTGTACGAGGACAAGCCCGGCCGCTACCGGATGCATGACCTGCTGCGGCTGTACGCGGCCGAACAGGCCGCGGAGCGCGGGGAGCGGACCGTGGAGCCACCCGGTGGAGAGGAGGCGGATGCCGGGCCGCTCCGGCGCCTCGTGGACTTCTACCTGCACTCCGCCCACGCCGCCGAACGCCTGCTGCATCCGCACCGCACCCCTTTGGAGATCGGCGAGCCCACCGCCGGCTGCGCGCCGGACGTCCCCCCGGACGAGGTCTCCGCCTTCACCTGGCTCGAGAACAACCACCCCCATCTGCTCGCCGCTCAGCGGCTGGCCGCCCGGGAGGGCCGGCATGCGGTGGTGTGGCACCTGGCCTGGAGCCTGGACACCTACCACCGCAGGCGCGGACACGTGCACAGCCAGCTCCTCACCTGGCGCGCGGGCCGGGCTGCCGCAGCGCAGCTCGCCGATCCCGCCGCGCAGGCTCTCGCCTGCCGCTGCCTGGGAATCGCCTGCATCCGCGCCGGACTCCACGAGGAGGCGCTGGAACACCTGCACGAGGCACTGCGACGGGCGAAGGAAACCGGCGATGTGGCCGGGCAGGCCCACAGCCGGCTGATCCTCGCCTACGCGTGGGAAAGCCGGGGGAACGACGAACAGGCGCTACGGCACGCCGGTCCGGCCCTGCCCCTTTTCGAGGCGCTCGCCGTCCAGGTGTGGACCGCGCAGGCCCACACCCAGGTGGGGTTGTACTGCGCTCGGCTGGGACAGTACGGGCGAGCGCGCACACACTGCCGCACCGCCCTCGCGCTCTTCCGCCACCAGGACGAACGCGACGGAATGGCTGACGCCGAAAGCACCCTGGGCTACATCGCCCACCACGAAGGCCGGCCGGGCCGGGCACGGCACCACTACGAGCAGGCGCTGCGCTTGTTCCAGGAGCTGGGCCACGCCTACCGGGAGGCGGAGACCCTCGACCGGCTGGGTGACGTCCTCTCCTCACTGGGGCGTGAGGAGGAAGCACAGAGCGCCTGGAGCGAGGCGTTGACGCTGTACCGGGCACAGCACCGCGAGCAGGAGGCACAGGCGGTGACGGAGCACCTGCACCGGAGCTGACGGGACGTGCGTGCGACCGCGGCGAGCTGGGGGCCGGCGTCCCCGCACCTCGGCCGGGCGCCCCGGGGCGACGGCCAGGCGCCGGTCCGAGGCGGTGGCCGGGCGTCGGTGCGATAAGCGCACCCCGGCGCGCGGGCCGTTCACCCGTCCGATATGTTGGCTGTGTGAGCAACAAGGCAACCAAGAACGCCCTGCGCGCCGGAACGGTCACCGCCGGAGCGACGCTGCTGATGCTGCTGTCGTCCCCCGCCTTCGCGGTCACCCCCGACGACGGCGACGACCCCGGCCCGGGCCTCAGCATCATCGAGACCCTCGGGCTGTACGTCGCCGCTCCCATCGTGCTCTTCCTCGTGATCGCCGCGCTGGTCACCATCAGCGACAAGAACAGCAAGAAGAGCACCCGGAGCAGCTGAGGGACGCCGCATTATCGGCGTTCGAACTGCCGTGCTTTAGGACAGGGTTGTCCGCTTTTGGCGACAGCTTTGTCACATACGTTGGCAGCGGGGACTCCGCGGGGAATCGCGGAGAGCATGACGCACAACGCACCGCTCTCGCCCCGCCCTCTCAGCCACCTCCCCGAGGCCCGGCGCAGTGTGATGACCGCCGGCGCCCTGCGCGAGCACGGCATCACCGCCGCCATGGCCGAGGAACGCTGCCGCCCGGGAGGCCCCTGGCGGATGCTGCTCCCCGGCGTGTGCCTGCTCCACGCCGGCGAGCCCACCAGTGAGGAACGGCTGCGCGCTGCCCTGCTGTACGCGGTGGCCCCGAGCGGGTCCCGGACGGACCCGGACGGTGTGCCGCCCGGGATTCCGCCCGGAGCGATGATCACCGGGCTCGCCGCTCTCGCGCTGCACTGCTTCAACGCCGTCCCCTCGCTGCTGTCGCTGGACCGGCTCGACGTCCTCGTCCCGCGCGGGCGCAGGCCGCGCTCGACCGGGTGCGTGCGCATCGTCAGGACCCAGACCCTCCCCGAGCCCGAAGAGATCACCGGACTGCCCGTGGCCCCCGTGCCGCGCGCGCTGGCCGACGCCGTCGCCGCGCTGGAGGACGCCGTCATGGTGCGGCGGCTGCTGACCGAGTCGGTGCGCGGCGGGCACTGCGAGCCGCAGCCGGTGTTGCACGAGCTGGCCAGGGCCCGGCTGCTGGGCAGGCCCCATGTGACGGACGCCGTGGACGGGCTGCTCGCCGAGGGCCGCGCGCTGGCCGAGGGCCGCCTGTACGACATGGTCTTCCAGCACGGCCTGCCCGACCCCTGCTGGAACGTCGAACTGCGGGTGCCGGGCGGCCCCGGACTGGGCGGCGTCGATGCCTACTGGCCCGACCACGCGGTCGCGCTGGAGATCGACGCGCGGCCCGCACAGGCGGATGACGAGGAGACGTGGGGTACGTACGCCCGCAAGCGCGAGGCCCTCGAACGCCTCGGCGTCACCGTCGTGTACGTCACCCAGACGAAGCTGCGGGACTCCCTCGCCCAGCAGGCCGCCGTCGTCCGGACGGCGCTGATGACCTCCGCCGAACGCGAACCCGCCTCCCTCGTGTCCGTACGGCCGCGCTGAAGCCGCAAGCCGCAAGCCGCAAGCCGCAAGCCTTCGAGCGTCGGCTCCCAAGGCTCAAGCGCCGGGCCGTCAGCCGCAGTACTCGGCCTCGGTCAGCTTGCGGGTCCCCGACCAGTCGCCGTTGAGGTTGAAGGCAGCGGTGTGGCCGCCGTCGGAGGTGGTGAAGACCGTGGTGCGGGAGCCGTGTATGGCGCCCTCGTGGCCCCAGACCGTGATCCCGCACGAGAGGGTGCGCTCGGTCAGGCCCAGGCCGTAGCGCTCGCGGGGCGCGGCCACGCGGGTCGTCTTCATCTCCTTCAGCTGCCGGGGAGGCAGCAGCCGTCCCGTGAGCAGCGCGCGGGCGAAGCGCACCAGGTCACGGCCGGAGGAGAGCATCTCTCCCGCGGCGCCGGCCAAGGACGGATCGAGTGCGGTGACATCGTGCAGGGCGGGGTGCGACCCCGGCTGGAACAGCGTGGAATACGCCCGGGAGTGCGGGCCGGGCAGCCGCGTCGAGGTGCCGGGCAGCGAGGTGTCGTCGAGCTTCAGGGGGCGCAGGACGCGGCGTTCGATCTCCTCGGCGTACGAGAGTCCCGTGGCGCGTTCGATGACCATCCCCGCGAGCACGTAGTTGGTGTTGGAGTAGCTCCATCGCGTGCCGGGGCGGAACAGCGGGGACCGCTTCAGGCTGCCGGCCACCAGGTCGGCGGGGGCGTGGGACTGCCGGCGGTGGGTGAGGAAGCCGACGTCGAAGTAGTCGCCGCGCAGCGCCGGGTCGGCGGTGTAGTCGGGGATTCCGCTGGTGTGACCCAGCAGCTGCCGCAGCGTCACAGAGTGCCGGGGCCCGCCTGTGGCCGCGCCGTAGCCGCTCTTGCACAGGCCGGGCAGCCAGCGTTCCACCGGGTCGTCCAGCCGCAGCGTGCCCTCGGCTTCGAGCTGGAGCAGCACCGTGGCGACGAACGGCTTGGTGAGGCTGCCGATGCGGAACCGTTCCTGCGGAAGCCGGGAGCGCCCGGTGCGGCGGTCCGCGACCCCCTCCGTGCCCGCCCACACCCCGCCGTGGTCCTCCACCCGCGCCAACGCGCCGGGTGCGCCGCGCTGTTGGACGAGCGTCTCCATCGCCTCGCGGGTGCGCGTGTGGCTCCGGTCGGTGGCGGCCGAGGAGCCGACGGCAAGTGCGAGAACGGTCGCGGTGGCGATGAGTGCGGTCAGGACCGTGCGCGGCGGCATGTGCCGTGACTCTAGTGAGCTCTCCTGCTGGCGCGCCACACGGCCAGCACCACCAGGGCACACCCGGCGAACTGGGTCACCGTGGGCCGTTCGCCGAGGAACAGGACACCGAGGAAGAGCGCCAGCACCGGCTGGAGCAGCAGCAGTGCCGAGCTTGTCGTGGGCGCGAGGCGGGCCAGCGCGGGGCCTATCAGGATGAGCGCCAGTACCTGGCCGAACAGCGCCATGACCGCCAGCCAGCCCAACGGCCCCCAGCCGGGCGCCGGATCGACGCCCGTCCACAGCGAGCCCAGCACGCCGGAGGTGAGGCCGGCCCCCAACGTCGAGACACATACCGGATGGACGGTGTGCGACGCCTGTCCGCCGCCTTGCGGGCTGCCGCCCCGCCGGGTGCCGCCCTGTCGGGTCAGGAACAGATAGCCCGCGAACGCCACCCCGGCCGCCGCGCCGTAGAGCACGCCGGAGACCGGGCTGCTGCCCGGCTCGGGGTCGCCGATCGCGCCGCTGGCGAGGGCGACTCCGAACAGCATCACCGGCAGCGTCCACCAAAAGCGCGCGCCGGGGCGGACGCGGCCGAAGGCGAGGGCCAGCAGCGGGAAGACGGCGACCTGGATGTTGAGCAGCACCGTGGCGATGGACGAGCCGACGTCGTGGATGCTCTGCGCCCAGAACACGAAGTCGACCCCCAGCAGCGCGCCCGCCGCCAAGTCCAGGAGCGCCAGGCGCGGCGCGCGCGGACCGAGCCTGCGCCGCTCCAGCAGGGCGAAGGGCAGCAGCGCGAGCAGCGCCAGCGCGCAGCGCAGGAAGGCGGCCGTGCCCGCGTTCACCCCTGAGAGCTTCACGAACATCGCCGAGGCGGAGATGCACGCCGAGCCCGTCACGGCCAGCAGGACGGGGCTGCGCCGCGCGAGCCCGCCGCCGTGCTCGCGGGGTGCCGATGGGGGTGTTCCCTCCGTCGGCTGGTCCGCTGTTCGCGGGGAGGCTGAGCCTGCTTCGGTTCGCTCGTTCCGCACGGTCATGACAGCCACTCTGCCTGCCCGCACTCACAAGTAAAAGCGATGATTCATGTCCAATACCCATTAGCATGTGTTGTGTGTTCAGTCTGGAGAGGCTTCGCGCGCTGGACGCGGTGGCCGTACACGGATCCCTGGCCGGTGCCGCCGTCGCCCTGCACATCACGCCCTCCGGGGTCTCCCAGCAACTCGCCAAGCTGGAGCGCGAGTCGGGCCACACTCTGCTGGAGCCGCACGGCCGAAGCGTCCGGCTCACCCACGCGGGCCGGGTGCTGGCCGGGCACGCGGCCCGCGTCCTCGCGCAGCTCTCGGAGGCCGAGTCCGACCTGGCCGACCTGGGGGAGGAGATCCTCGGCCCGCTTCGGCTCGGCGGTGTCGGCAGCTCGCTGCGCGCCCTGCTGCCCGACGTGCTGGCGGCCCTCACCGAGGCACACCCCCGGCTGACCCCGACCGTGGTGGACGGCGAGACCGTCGGCCTGGTGCCCCTGCTGCTGACCGGCGAGCTGGACCTGCTGCTGATCGAGAGCTGGCACAACCGGCCCATGCCGCTGCCGGGGGGCGTACGGGTCAAGACGCTGGCCGTCGAGGAGGTGGACGTCGCTCTGGGGGAGGGGCATCCGCTGGCGGAGCGGCCCTGGGTGGATCTGGCCGAGCTGGACGGGGCGGTCTGGTCGAGCTGTCCGCCCGGCACCGAGCCCTACGAGGCGCTGGTGCAGGCGCTGAGGGCGCGCGGGATGGAGCCCCGGATCCGCTACACCGTCACCGAGTTCGCCACCCAGCTCGCCTTCGTCGCCCGCGGGCTGACCGCCGCGCTGGTGCCGAGGATGGCGCAGCGCCCCTGCCCGCCCGGAGTGCGCTTCGTGCCGCTGCGGCCCGCGCTGCGCCGCGAGGTGCGGGCCGCCTGGCGCGCGGGCGCCGACAGCCCGTCCGTCCGCGCGTGCGTGGCGGCCCTCACCGGGGGGGACGGGTGAGCGGTCAGGGCTTGCGCAGCAGCAGTTCGGTGTTGCGGTCCGCCTCACCGCCCGCGAGGTCGGTGCGTGCCCCCGGCGAGTTGCAGGCCAGCTCCCGGTAGAGCGAGGCCAGTCCGGTCTGTGACAGGTCGCTGAAGTCCGTGCGGTGCGGCGCCGCCGACTCGATGAGCGTGGTGAACAGCGAGAGAGTGCCGTCCCTGTTGTCGACCAGCTCTATCGCGCGGGCGAGCTGGGGGAAGTCGACGTGGGAGGCGGTGCTGATCTCCCAGAAGGAGCCGTGCGCGGTGATGCGGTTGAGGTGGCTGTGCCCGTTGATCCAGGCCACCGCGTGCGGGTTGGCCCCCAGCAGTTCCACCAGACGCGCGCCGCCCTCGGGGATGGTGGTGCTGGTGTGGTGGCTGAATACGAGCGCGTACTCTCCCTCGTGCCGCTTGAGCTGCCGCTCCAGCCAGCGCAGCTGGGCCTTGCCGAGGCGGCCCGCGTAGTGGCCGTCGCGCCGGGTCGTATCGAGGCTGAAGCCCATCACGTCGTCGGAGATCCGGAACGAGTAGTAGAGCCGCTCCTCCTCGGCGTCGGCCTCCGTGTAGCCGTGTCCGACCGGTCCCTTGCCCCGCGCCTGCGGCTTGGCCAGCGCCCGTACGTACTCGCCGGGGGTGAAGGGGGCGCGGTCCGGGTCGGGGGTGACCTCGCGCATGTGACGGCGCTGGGAGCGCAGCAGCTCCTCCCAGCGCAGGCCCTTGGGGTCCAGTCCCCTCTCGACCGTCTTCCACAGCCGCGCCCCGGTCTCCTCGGGCAGGCTCATCAGCTTTCTGTCGCCCGTCGCGAAGTCCGCGAGGAAGCCGCGCGAGCCGGCCGAGGCGAAGCAGCCGCCCGGCAGCGCGTCGTGGTTGCCGACGGTGGCGTACCACGGCAGCGCGAGCCCCGGGCTGGTCACCTCGCGTACCGCGGCCCGCAAGTAGCCCCGCATACGGGGGAAGCCGAGCGCCTTGTCGCGGTCGCGCACATCCGAGTCGGGCTGCCAGAACGTCGCGAGACCGCTGTCCTGCACCCCCTCGTACAGCCGGGGGTCGCCGGTGTCCGGCCGGATTCGGCCGCCGCTCATCACTTTGACGAACCAGTCCAGTTCGGCGCGGGAGTTGTTGTCGGTGTTGTCGCCCGTGGTGACGACGCAGGAGAGCGAGGCGCCGGTCGCGGGGCCGCCCGCCAGCGCGTTGACCCGCTCGACGAGCGAGACCGCCCCGGCGACCGACAGCGCCTCTTGCGGGCGCCACGCGCTGGTGGTCTGGGCGCGCAGGTACTCGTAGCGCAGCGGGTGCTGCACATCCACCAGGTGCATGTCGGTGAACTGCACGAACGCGGCCAGCGGCACCCTGCGCGCGGCGCGGTGGCCGCCGCCGCGCGCCAGTTCGGATCTGACCACCCGGCGCCAGCCGGGCCCGGTCACCAGCCGCCGGAAGGGACCCTCGCCGGTGGGCACGGCGACCCCCGTGAGGGTGGTTCCGGTGTGCGGCGGCCCCACCGTCGCCGGGCCGAGGGGCGCGGTGCCGTGGACGCGCGGGCGAGCGGCCGGGGCGGCGGGCGCGCTGGCCGGAGCCGTCGCGGACCCCAGCGCGGCGGCGGCACCCGCCGACCCCGCGAGGGCCAGCACGGTGCGGCGGCCGGGACCCCGGCGAGGCGAGGACGGGGAAGCGGCGCCGCCGGGGGAGTCGGCGGAAGCGACAACGGAAGGGGACCCGTCGGCGGAAGCGGAAGCCGAACCGTCGGCGGAAGCGGAGGGAGCGGAGTCGGCGGGCAGAGCGGACAGCGAGCGGCTGCTGCGGGACATTCGGTCTCCCGGTACGGGGGGTGGAGGGGCGGGAACCCCCCTCCTCCTGTGTCTTTGGCAGCCCGGATGACCCCTGCTTGAACAGCGCGGGAACGCCCGCCGCCGGTCGTCACAACCGCGTGGAAGGATGGCGGCAGAACGAGACCTGCGAGATCCGCGAGAGTGGGGAGATCACGAAGTGCCTGGCACGAATCTGACGCGCGAAGAGGCCCAGGAGCGGGCACGGCTGCTCACCGTGGACTCGTACGAGATCGAGCTGGACCTGAGCGGCGCGCAGGACGGGGGCACGTTCCGTTCGGTGACCACGGTCCGCTTCGCGGCGGCCCAGGCGGGCGACACCTTCATCGACCTGGTCGCGCCCACGGTGCGCGAGGTCACGCTCGACGGGGAGTCCCGCGACCCCTCCGCTGTCTTCGCCGACTCCCGCATCGCGCTCCAGGGCCTCACCCCCGGCCCGCACCAGCTGCGTGTCGTCGCCGACTGTGCCTACACCAACACCGGTGAGGGCCTGCACCGCTTCGTCGACCCGGTCGACGACCAGGCGTATCTCTACACCCAGTTCGAGGTGCCGGACGCGCGGCGGGTCTTCGCCAGCTTCGAGCAGCCCGACCTGAAGGCCACCTTCCAGTTCACCGTCACGGCCCCCGAGGGCTGGACGGTGATCTCCAACTCCCCGACGCCCGAGCCGAGCGGGAACGCGTGGCGGTTCGCGCCCACGCCCCGGATCTCCACCTACATCACGGCGATCATCGCGGGCCCGTACCACTCGGTGCACAGCAGCTGGGAGGGCGAGGGCCGCAGCGTGCCACTGGGCGTCTACTGCCGCCCCTCGCTCGCGGAGTACCTCGACGCGGACGCGATCTTCGAGGTCACCCGGCAGGGCTTCGACTGGTTCCAGGAGAAGTTCGACTACCCCTACCCGTTCGAGAAGTACGACCAGCTCTTCGTGCCCGAGTTCAACGCGGGCGCGATGGAGAACGCCGGCGCGGTCACCCTCCGCGACCAGTACGTCTTCCGCTCCAAGGTGACCGACGCGGCGTACGAGACCCGCGCGGTGACGATCCTGCACGAGCTGGCGCACATGTGGTTCGGCGACCTGGTCACCATGGAGTGGTGGAACGACCTGTGGCTGAACGAGTCGTTCGCCACCTACGCCGAGGCCGCCTGCATGGCGCAGGCCCCCGGGTCGCGCTGGCCGGACGCCTGGACCAGCTTCGCCAACCAGATGAAGACCTGGGCCTACCGCCAGGACCAGCTGCCCTCCACCCACCCGATCATGGCGGACATCCGCGACTTGGACGACGTCCTGGTCAACTTCGACGGGATCACCTACGCCAAGGGCGCCTCCGTCCTCAAGCAGCTGGTCGCCTACGTCGGCCAGGAAAAGTTCTTCCAGGGCGTCCGCGCCTACTTCAAGCGCCACGAGTGGGGCAACACCCGGCTGTCCGACCTGCTCGGCGCGCTGGAGGAGACCTCGGGCCGCGACCTGAAGACCTGGTCCAAGGCGTGGCTGGAGACCGCGGGCATCAACGTCCTGCGGCCCGAGATCGCCGTCGCCGAGGACGGCACGCTCACCGCCCTCGCCATCCGCCAGGAGGCCCCCGCGCTGCCGGAGGGGGCCACGGGAGAGTCGACGCTGCGCCCGCACCGCCTGGGCGTCGGCTTCTACGACCTGGTCGACGGCAAGCTCGTGCGCACCGACCGGGTCGAGCTGGACGTGGACGGCGAGCTGACCGAGGTGCCGCTGCCCCGCGCCCGCAAGCGCCCCGACGTGCTGCTGCTCAACGACGGCGACCTCTCCTATGCCAAGGTGCGCCTGGACGCCGAGTCGCTGGCCTTCGTCACCCGCCACCTGGGCGACTTCGCCGACTCCCTGCCCCGCGCCCTGTCCTGGGCCTCCGCCTGGGACATGACGCGCGACGGCGAGCTGCCCGCGCGCGACTACCTCGCACTCGTCCTGAGCGGCGTCGGCAAGGAGAGCGACATCGGCGTCGTCCAGTCCCTCCAGCGCCAGGTCAAGCTCGCCCTCGACCTGTACGCGGCGCCCGCGTGGCGCGAGGAAGGGCTCACCCGCTGGGCCGAGGCCACCGCGGAGCACCTGCGCGCGGCCCGCCCCGGCAGCGACCACCAGCTCGCCTGGGCCCGCGCCTTCGCCGCCGCAGCCCGCACCGACGCACAGCTCGACCTGCTCGCCGGACTGCTCGGCGGCAGCGAGACCATCGAGGGCCTGGCCGTCGACACGGAGCTGCGCTGGGCCCTCCTCCAGCGGCTGGCCGCCACCGGCCGGGCTGACGAGGCGGAGATCTCCGCCGAGCTGACGCAGGACCCGACCTCGGCGGGCGAGCGGCACGCGGCGGCGGCCCGCGCCGCGCGCCCCACCCCGGAGGCCAAGGCCGAGGCGTGGACCGCCGTGGTGGAGAACGACACGCTGCCCAACGCGGTGCAGGAGGCCGTCATCTCCGGCTTCGTCCAGACCGACCAGCGTGCGCTGCTCGCCCCGTACACCGAGCGCTACTTCGCCGTCGTCAAGGACGCCTGGGACCAGCGCAGCCACGAGATGGGCCAGCAGATCGTCCTCGGCCTCTACCCCGCCCTCCAGGTCTCCCAGGAGACCCTGGACGCCACCGACGCCTGGCTGGCCTCGGCCGGGCCGAGCGCGGCGCTGCGCCGCCTGGTGACCGAGTCCCGGGCGGGCGTCGAGCGGGCGCTGCGCGCCCAGGCGGCCGACGAGGCGGCCGGCGCCGGACGCTGAGACGGTGCGGGCGCTGAGCCCGTACGGAGGCTGAGCCCGTACGGAGGCTGAATCCATGCGGATGGTGAGCCCCGTCGGCTGACGCACGTCGGCCCCCGGCTTCGCGCCGGGGGCCGACGTACGGGAAGGCGGTGCTTCAGCTGCGCGAGGCCGGGCGGGTCACCTGAAGGCGAGCTGGTCGAACGTCACCTTCGCGACGCCGTTCGCCCACAGCTGTTCGACGCGGGAGCGCTCGGCCGCGTTCGGCTGGTCGTTGGTGCAGGACGTGCCGGGGCCGCCACCGGACATCAGCTCGGAGCACGGGCCCGAGTAGTGGTCCGGCAGGCCGAGCACGTGCCCGGTCTCGTGCGCGACGACGCGGTCCGAGTCGTACTGCTGGTTCTGCGCGTAGTCGAGGAAGATGTAGCCGCTGCCGTGCCCGTCGGTGGAGGCGTAGGAGCCGCGTGAGTCGTTGCCCTCCCGGTAGTCGAACGTCGCTCCGCCGCCCTCGGCGAGCTTCACGTTCTGCACGGCGGAGTTCCACACGGCCGTGCTGTTGGCTATCTCGTTGCGGAAGGTGGGGGCGCCGCTGGCGTCGTAGTTGATGGTGACCTGCTGGATACCCGGCTTCTCGGCCTGCTTCTTGAGGGTCTCCTTGACGATGAACTCGAAGAACTTCTCGTTGCTCTGCTGGCTCTCGCCCGTGAAGCGGGGGGCCTTCGCCGTGGGGGAGTGGGAGGTGGCTGCGCTGTCGTCGGCAGCGGCCGAGGCGGGGCCGGCGCCCAGGCTCAGGCTCACCGCCAGGCCGAGACCGATCGTGGCAGCCAGAGCCGAAGTGCGGTGTCTCATGGGGGGTCTCCTCGTATGCCGAGGGACCGGCGCCGCGCTGGGTCGTGTTGAGGTGGGGGGCGCCGCCGGTCCTTCGGGACGGATTCCTGCTGCGGGAGAGTCTGTTCGAGGCGGCGGCGTTCGGGAATGATGCCACTCGGCGATAGGACCGTCCCATCCCCCTCCCGCGAACGGGGATGCGCGGGGAGCGGCCATCTGGTGAGACGTAGGTCGCCGCCGTTATGCTCCGGCCTGTGGAGCTCGAAGTAAGGCATCTTCGTGCACTGTGTGCGATCGCCGACACGGGCAGCGTGCACAAGGCGGCCCGCCAACTGGGCATGACCCAGCCCTCGCTGACCACTCAGCTCAGGCGCATCGAGCAGGCCATCGGCGGCCAGCTCTTCTCCCGCGAGCGCACCGGCAGCAGGCCCACCCCGCTGGGCCGCTCCGTCCTCACCCGCGCCCGCCCCATCGTCGCCCAGATGACCGAACTGGTCACCGAGGCCAAGGACGCGGCGGGCTTCGGGGTGCCCGGCGGCGCCCCCCGGCTACGGCTCGGCAGCACGGGCAGCAGGGCCGTCCCCGGCTGGCTGCGCCGCCTGCACGCGCGGCTCCCCGACACCGACATCACCTTCCAGACGGACGTCTCGGCCAACACGCTGCTGCGCATGGTCGCCGGCAACCAGCTCGACGCCGCCTTCGTGCACGAGGTGGAGGGCGCGCCGCTGCGGGTGCCCGACCGCGTCGAGCTGCGCGTCCTGGTGCGGCGCGAACCGCAGTTCGTGGCCGTGGCCGCCACGCACTCCGCGGCCCGTGCCGGGCGCGCGGTGCGGGTGGCGGAGCTGGCCGGGGAGAAGTGGATGGTCGACCCCTCCGTCGACGGCGACTGGGACGGACTGCGGCGGGTGTTCGCCGCCGCGGGGGTCGATCCGCGGATCGTGTACGGCGACTATCTGTCCGCCGGCGACCTGGTCGCGGCGGGCGAGGTCGTCACCCCGTGCCAGCCCACCGCCCAGCCCCGCCCCGGTATGGCGATCGTCCCCCTGCGCGACGATCCACTGGGAGTGCGGCTCGTGGCGGGCTTCCGGGTGGGGCGAGGGCTGGGCGAGGAGGGCGACGCGGTCTTCCGGGACCTGCGCGCCGCGTACGAGGAGATCGCCTGGAGCAGTCCCGCCTACGCGAGATGGCTCCGCGACCAGTCCCACCCGGCGCTGCCGGTGGTGGCCTGAGTCAGGGCCCGGTCAGGGGCGCGGGAAACTGCGCGAGCAACCACGATGCTCCCGCAGCCGGCCCCCCACACCCACGCAGGCGGCGCCCCGTAACCCAGCCACCCGGACGGCGCCCCCTCAGACCGCGCCGTCCACCCGCTGCGCGGCCAGCGCACGGGCCAGATCGTCGCGGGACTCCGCGACAAGCCGCCGCAAGGCGGGCGCCGCGTCCGCGTGGGCGGCCAGCCACGCGTCGGTGGCGTCCAACGTGGCCTGGTCCCGCTGCGAGGCGGGAAAGAGCCCGCGGACGATGGCCATCGCGATCTCGATGGACCGCGAGGCCCACACGGACTCCAGCACCTCGAAGTACCGAGGCGCGTACGGCGCCGTCAGCTCCCCGTGCCCCGGCTTGGCGAAGCCGGAGATCGTCGCCTCGACCAGCGCGTTGGACAGCTGGTCGGACTCGATGACCGACACCCACGCCTGCGCCTTGACCGCCTGTGAGGGCCGCGCGGCCAGGCACCGTACCTGGTGGCGCTTGCCCGAGGCGGTGTCGTCGCGGGCCAGCTCCGCGTTGATCACGTCCTCGCCCGCGACCCCCTCCGCGGCCAGCGCGTCGAGGAACGTCCAGCGCAACTCCTGGTCGACAGCCAGCCCGTCGATCCGCGCGCTGCCCGCCAGCAGACCGTCCAGCAGGCGCAGTTCCTGCCCGGCGGAGTCCGCGCTCGCCACCGCCGCGAGGAAGCGGGCCCAGGCGAGCTGGTGCCCGCTGCCGGGTTCGGCGTTCCTGAGCCGGGTGACGGCGCCCTCGGCCAGCAGCCGTGCGCCCTCGCTACGCCACCCGGGCGCGGTGTACATCTCCAGGGCGAGCTTCGCCTGGCCGTGCAGCATCTGGAGGACGCCGATCTCCGACTCCTGGCCGGCGAACCGCAGCACCAGCGAGATGAAGTCCCGCGCGGGCATCAGCCCGTCCCGGGTCAGGTTCCACAGCGCCGACCAGCACACGGCGCGGGCCAGGGGGTCGGTCAGCTCGCCGAGGTGGCCGCGCAGGGTCTCCAGGGACACCTCGTCGAAGCGGATCTTGCAGTAGGTGAGGTCCTCGTCGTTGACGAGCACCAGCTCGGGCCGCTCGGCGCCGGCCAGCTCGGGCACGGCGGTGCGCTGCCCGGCGACGTCGACCTCGGCGCGGGCGTACCGCTCCAGGCGGCCACCGGCCGGGTCGCGGCGGTAGAGACCGACCGCCACACGGTGCGGGCGCAGCACGGGGTGGGACCCGGACGCCTCCTGGAGGACGGCGAGCTCGGTGATCTTGCCGGCCGCGTCGTAGGTGAGCTGCGGGGTCAGCGTGTTGACACCGGCGGTCTGGAGCCACGCCTCGGACCAGCCGGCCATGTCGCGGCCCGAGGTCTCCTCCAGCACCGACAGCAGGTCACCCAGGCGGGTGTTGCCCCAGGCGTGGCGCTTGAAGTAGCGGCGTGCGCCCTCCAGGAAGGCGTCCTCCCCGGCGTAGGCGACCAGCTGCTTGAGGACGGAGGCGCCCTTGGCGTAGGTGATGCCGTCGAAGTTGAGCTTGGCGTCCTCCAGGTCCCGGATGTCGGCGGTGACCGGGTGGGTGGAGGGGAGCTGGTCGGCGCGGTAGGCCCAGGACTTGCGGCGGTTGGCGAAGGTGATCCAGCCGTTGGTGAAGCGGGTGGCCCCCACCAGCGCGAAGGCGCCCATGAAGTCGGCGAAGGACTCCTTGAGCCACAGGTCGTCCCACCACTCCATGGTGACCAGGTCGCCGAACCACATGTGGGCCATCTCGTGCAGGATGACGCTCGCGCGGCCCTCGTAGGAGGCCTGGGTGACCTTGCCGCGGAAGACGAACTCCTCCCGGAAGGTGACGCAGCCCGGGTTCTCCATGGCGCCGATGTTGTACTCGGGCACGAACGCCTGGTCGTACTTCCCGAAGGGGTACGGGTAGTCGAAGTGGTCGTGGAAGAAGTCCAGACCCTGCTTGGTGACGGTGAAGATGTCATCCGCGTCGAAGTGCGGCGCCAGCCCCTTGCGGCACAGCGCGCCGAGCGGGACCTCCAGCTCGCTGCCGTCCTCGAACGTACGGCGGTAGGTGTCGGCCACGTAGTGGTACGGGCCGGCCACGACGGCGGTGATGTACGTGGAGATGGGGCGGGTGCGCGCGAAGCGCCACACCGCCGAGATCCCGTCGTCCAGCGGGGCGGCCTCGCCCTCCTGGACGCCGTTGCCGAGCACGGTCCAGCTCGCGGGCGCGGTCACGGTGACGTCGAAGGGCGCCTTGAGGTCGGGCTGCTCGAAGTTGGCGAAGACGCGGCGGGCGTCGGCGGGTTCGTACTGCGTGTAGAGGTAGACCTCGCCGTCCTCTGGGTCGAGGAAGTGGTGCAGGCCCTCGCCGGTGCGGCTGTAGGCGCACTGCGCGTCGACGGTCAGCTCGTTGGAGGCGCGCAGCCCCGCCAGCGTGATCCGGGTGCCGTCGAAGACCTCTTCGACCCGCAGCGGCTCTCCGTTCAGGGTGACGGAGTGGACGTGCGGCGCGATCAGGTCGGCGAAGGAGGCGGCCCCCTCCTCGGCGCAGTCGAAGCGGATGGTCGTGGTCGAGCGGAAGGTGCGCGGCCCCTCGGCCGGCGGCGCTGTGATGGCCGAGCGCAGGTCCAGCGCGACGTCGTACCCGTTGACTGTCAGCAGCGAGGCCCGCTGCCGGGCCTCGTCACGGGTCAGGTTCTCTCCGGGCACGTCGCTGCTCCCTCTTCCGTCCGTCTCGTCTCGTGAACGACTTCGATCAGCATCCCATGCGCCCCTGCGGTGGCACATGGGGAATGCGCCTCGGTGCGCGTACGTTGTCCGCGGTCAATGGCACCGCCGCACTGCCGATGGCACCGCCGCACTGTCGAGGAGAACGTATGCCGGAGAAGACGCGCGCCGATTTCTGGTTCGACCCCCTGTGCCCCTGGGCCTGGATGACCTCGCGCTGGATGCTGGAGGTGGAGAAGGTACGGCCGGTGGAGGTCCACTGGCACGTGATGAGCCTCGCCGTGCTCAACGAGACCAGGCTCGACGAGCTGCCCGAGGAGTACCGCGAGTCGATGAAGCAGGCCTGGGGACCGGTCCGCGTCCTCATCGCCGCCGAGCAGAAGTACGGCAACGAGGTGCTCGGCAAGCTCTACACCGCGCTCGGCACCCGCGTGCACCCGCAGGGCCGCCGGTGGAGCCCCGAGCTGTACGCCGAGGCGCTGGAGGAGGCGGGGCTGCCCGCCTCGCTGGCCGAGGCCGCCAAGAGCGACGAGTACGACAAGGGCGTGCGTGCCTCCCACGAGGAGGCCATCAACCTGGTGGGAGAGGTCGGCACCCCGGTCATCGCGGTACCCGGCGCCGACGGCGAGCGCGCCGCCTTCTTCGGCCCCGTGGTCACCCCGGCCCCCAAGGGCGAGGCGGCGGCCAGGCTGTGGGACGGCACCTTGATGGTGGCCTCGACCCCCGGCTTCTTCGAGATCAAGCGCACCCGCGACGTGGGCCCGATCTTCGACTAGTGCCGTGACCGGCCGGCCCTGCGTGCCCGCACCGGGGTGAGCCCCGACGGGGGTGCGGTGCTGTGCCATATATGCGGCTCCGCCGCGATGAAAGTGCGCAACGCAAAGATCCGCCGTACAGGCACGCTGCCAGTGAGCGAGGGGCCTCTTCGTGTGTCACGTCCACACGAAGAGGCCCCTCTTCTCCCGCCGCCCGCGAAGGCTGAGAAGACGATCACGAGGACGGAAGCAGGGTGGCCGTGCCGTGCGACGGCCGGGTGCCCTACGGCGCGATCAGCAGGTTGTTGGCGCGCTCCTTCGCGGCCGTGTACCGGGCCGCCACGTCCTGCCAGTTGACGACCCGCCACATCGCCTCGACGAAGTCCACCTTCTGGTTGCGGTATTGCAGGTAGAAGGCGTGCTCCCAGGCGTCGAAGACGAGGATCGGGACCGAGCCCTGGCCGACGTTGCCCTGGTGGTCGTAGACCTGCTCGACGATCAGGCGCCCGGTGACCGGCTCGTAGGCGAGAACGCCCCAGCCCGAACCCTGGGTGGTGGCGGACGCCTTGGACATCTGGGTCTTGAACTTGGCGAAGCTGCCGAAGGACTCGGCGATCGCGTCGGCCAGCTCGCCCGTGCCGTCCTTCTCCAGGGGCTCGCCGCCGCCGTCACCGGTCATGTTCTGCCAGTAGATGGTGTGCAGGATGTGCCCGGACAGATGGAAGGCGAGGTTTTTCTCCAGCCCGTTGACCGACCCCCACTGGTCCTTGTCGCGGGCCTCGGCCAGCTGTTCGAGGGTGTCGTTCGCCCCCTTCACATACGCGGCGTGGTGCTTGTCGTGGTGCAGCTCGATGATCTCGCCGCTGATGACCGGCTCCAGCGAGGAGTAGTCGTACGGCAGCTCCGGCAAGGTGTACGTGGACATGTGCTCGCCCTCCGCTCGCTAATGCACATTACTTGCAACAAGAAGCTAGCAGCAACAGGGTGGAAAGAAGCGGAGCGGCCCCCTTTTCGGGGGGCCGCTCCGCTCGGTGATGTCGCAGGTCAGCTCGGCCCGAAGTCCTAGGACCCGGGGCGGCTGTGAAGGGCTGTCAGGCAGTCGTAGGGCCCGTCAGGCGTCCTCGGGAATGGGGACGCCGGGCCGCAGCCGCTGGCGGAGGTACCCGACCAGCGCGAGCACGACGGTCAGCCCCGCGGTGAAGGCCAGCTGGGTACGGGTGTCGCCCTCGCGCAGCATCAGCAGCAAGATGGCCGCGATCCCCAGCAACGACACGATCGTCAGCCCCGGGAACAGCCACATGCGCACCACCAGCTTCTCCGGTGCCTCGCGCTCCAGCCTGCTGCGGGTGACGTACTGCGAGACCGCGATGAAGCCCCACACGACCAGCGTCGCGGCGCCGACCATGTTCAGCAGCCACTGGAAGACCGTCTCCTTCCAGAAGAAGTTGAACAGCACCGCGACGAACCCGAAGAAGGACGAGGCGATCACGGCGTAGCGGGGCACGCCCTGCTTGCTCAGCCGGTTGAGGACGCGCGGCCCCGCCCCGCGCTCGACCAGGGAGTAGGACATCCGCGAGGCCCCGTAGATGTTCGCGTTCATGGCGGAGAGCAGGGCCGCCAGCACCACCACGTTCATGATCTGCGCGGCCGAGGGGATGCCGATGTAGTCCAGGACGGCCGCGTAGGGGCCGGTCAGCACCGACTTGTCGTCCCAGGGGATCAAGGTGACGATCACCAGCATCGAGCCGACGTAGAAGATCCCGATCCGCCACACCGCCGTCCGCACGGCCTTGGCGACGCCGGAGACCGGCTTTTCCGACTCGGCAGCCGCGATCGTCACCGTCTCCAGCCCGCCGAAGGCGAACACGGAGGCGAGCAGGCCCACGATCAGTCCGTCGGTGCCGGCGGGGAAGAAGCCACCGTTGCCTGTCAGGTTGTCAGTGCCCGGTGAGTCCGTGCCCGGCAGCACCCCCGATATCGCCAGGACGCCCAGGACCAGGAACGCCGAGATCGCCAGCACCTTCAGCGCGGCGAACCAGAACTCGTACTCACCGAAGTTGCGCACCGCCGCCAGGTTCGTGCCGCAGAAGATGACCATGAACAGCGCGACCCACATCCACTGCGCGGTGTCCGGCAGCCAGCCCGTCATGATCTGCGCCGCGGCGGTGGCCTCCGTCGCGATGGCCACACACAGCAGCGTCCAGTAGATCCAGCCCGCCGTGAAACCGGCCCAAGGTCCCAGGGCCCGCTCGGCGTGCACGGAGAAGGAGCCGGAGGCCGGACGCGCCGCGGACATCTCGCCCAGCATCCGCATCACGAGCATCACCAGCGCGCCGGAGGCCGCGTACGCGAGGACGATCGAAGGCCCGGCGGCGGCGATGCCCGCGCCCGAACCGACGAAGAGGCCCGCGCCGATGACGCCGCCCAGGGCGATCATGGACAGGTGGCGCTGCTTGAGCCCGTGCGCGAGGGAGCGCTGGGAAGGATCGGAGTCGCCGGGGGGCGGGGGCGCGTCGGACGTCTCGGTGCGCGTCATCAGTGGCCGTTCCTGGGGTGTGAGGTCATGGGTGGGGACAGAGTGGTCGTTGTTCTTGTTGTGTTCTCATCAGTTTCGGGAGCGCGCCCCGGCACATCAATAATCGTGCAGGGCCTTCCGGGATACGGACACCCCCCCTCATGCTGTGAGCTGGCCCCGCACGCCCGTTCCACCGGCCCGTTCCACGCCCCACCGCCGGTCCCACCGCCCTCACCGTCGCGCCCCTCACACCCACTGTCACCAAGCTCACGCCCGCTCACGCTCGGCGCACGGCCGGATTCGGCTAGCGTCGAACGGCACGAGAGAAGCCAGCCGGACCAGACGGAGATGCCCAGATGAGTGCCCTCACTTCCGCCGCCGTGACACCGCGCCCCGGAGCAGTACTCGCGGATCTGCTGCCCGCCTCCAGCGCCGCGCGCGCCCGCGTACGGGATGCCGCGCTGGTCGTCGGCGGCGCCGCGCTGACCGGAGCAGCCGCCCAGCTCTCGCTGCCTGTGCCCGGCTCGCCCGTGCCGGTCACCGGCCAGACCTTCGCCGCGCTGCTGGTCGGCGCGGGCCTCGGCGCCAGTCGCGGCTTCGTCGCGCTGGCCCTGTACGCGCTCGCCGGGATGGCGGGCATGCCGTGGTTCGCCGAGGCGTCCTCGGGCGTCGGGATCCCCTCGCTCGGCTACGTGTTCGGGATGATGCTGGCCACCGTCGCCGTGGGAGCCCTCGCCCGGCGGGGCGGTGACCGGGGCGCGCTGCGCACGGCGGGGACGATGGCCGCCGGCTTGGCGATCATCTACGCCGTGGGCGTCCCGTACCTGGCCCTCTCCACCGGCATGTCGGCCGGCGAGGCGATCGCGGCCGGGCTGGTGCCGTTCCTGGTCGGCGACGCTCTCAAGGCCCTGCTGGCGATGGGCGCGCTGCCGGCCGCCTGGAAGCTGGCCGGCCGCAAGGGCTGAGCCGCAGGGCTCCGTGCGGGCCCATGGGGCCGGTGGGGCCCGCGAACGAACGGAAGGGTCCGGTGCCGCACAGGCGCCGGACCCTTCCGTCGTCTCCGCTCAGATCAGCGGTCTCCGCTCAGGAAGAGGCAAGCGTCGCTCAGGAAGAGGCCGAGCTGCTCAGGAAGAGGCCGCGTCCGCGGGTGCCGCCCCGTCCGCGTCCGCGGGTGCCGCAGCCGGTGCCGTCCCTTCGGCCACAGCCGTCCTGCGGCGCTGTACCCGGTCCTTGACCAGCGAGGTCGCCAGCACGAGCGCGGCGATGGCCAGCGACAGGATCATCTGAACGCGCCCGTCGGAGTCGGTGAACATGTAGCCGACCACGAACACGATCAGCCCGATGGTCGCCCACGTCAGATACGGGTACAGCCACATCTTCACCGTCAGCAGCTCCGGTGCCTCGCGCTCGATCCGGCGCCGCATCCGCAGCTGCGAGGCGCAGATGACCAGCCAGACGAAGAGCGCCACGGCACCCGAGGAGTTCAGCAGGAACTCGAAGACGGTGTCCTTGGCGATGTAGTTGAAGAAGACGGCCACGAAGCCGAAGGCCACCGAGGCCCAGATCGCGGCCGTGGGCACGCCCCGCGCGTTGGTGCGTCCGAAGGAGGCCGGGGCGTCCCCGCGCTCCCCGAGCGAGAAGGCCATCCGGGAGGCGGTGTACAGGCCCGAGTTCAGACAGGAGAGCACGGCCGTGAGCACCACGATGTCCATGACGGTGCCCGCGTACGGGATGTCCAGCGAGTTCAGCACCGCGACGTAGGGCCCGTCGGTGGCGACGGCCTTCGAGTTCCACGGCATCAGCGTGACGATCACGAACATCGAGCCGATGTAGAACAGCCCGATCCGCCAGATCACGCTGTTGACGGCCTTGCGGACGGCGGCGACCGGGTTGGGCGACTCGGCGGCGGCCAGCGTGACGATCTCGCTGCCCATGAAGGAGAAGACCACCAGCAGCATCCCGGACAAGATCGCCCCGGGCCCGTGGGGCAGGAAGCCGCCCTGGCCGGTCAGGTTGTCCATGCCCACGGTGTGGTCGGCGGGCGGCAGTCCGGCGACCGCGATCAGGCCGACGACGATGAAGGCGATGATCGCGACGACCTTGATCCCGGCGAACCAGAACTCGAACTCCCCATAGGAGCCGACGGAGATCAAGTTGGTGCCGGTCAGCACCAGCATCACCAGCAGCGCCCAGCCCCACTGCGGGACCGCGGGTATCCAGCCCTCCAGGATGACGGCGGCGGCGGTCGCCTCCACGGCGAGCACCACCGCCCAGAAGAACCAGTACAGCCAGCCGATGGTGAACCCGGCCCAGCGGCCGAGCGCCCGGTCGGCGTAGGTCGAGAACGAGCCGGAGGTCGGGTCGGCCGCGGCCATCTCGCCGAGCATCCGCATCACCAGGACGACCAGCAGCCCGGCCAGGGCGTAGGACAGCAGAATGCCGGGTCCGGCATCGGCGATGCCCGCCTTGGAGCCGATGAAGAGGCCGGCGCCGATGACACCGCCGATGGCGATCATGGACAGATGGCGGTTCTTGAGGCCCGCCTGGAGGCCGTCGCCGCCCTGGGGCGGCGGGCTCTGGGTCGGCTTCCCCGACGCGGGCGGGGTGTGCTGAGAACTCATGGGGCGGCCGGCTCCTCTGAGGGTCGTTGTGCAACGGGGGTCAACACATGGAACGACTCGTTCTGCCCGGATTGAAAGGGTCCGAAGCCGGATTGTTGTTCACGGAACATTCCGACAACGTTCCTGGACACACCGTGTAATGTGGCCGGGTTTCTCCTGCGACGGCCCGAATGCGCACCGCGACGGCCCGCGTACAGCGAGGCAGTGTCCGGCTTCCGCGGCTGCCCCGCGCACCGCCCCCACCACCAGGGATGCCGCACGGGGATGCCACACTCTGAGGCATGCGCGTGTACCTCGGCTCCGATCATGCCGGTTACGAACTGAAGAACCACCTCGTCGAGTGGCTGAAGTCCGCCGGCCACGAGCCGGTCGACTGCGGCCCGCACATCTACGACGCCGACGACGACTACCCGCCCTTCTGCCTGCGTGCCGCCGAGCGCACCGTGGCGGACAGCGACTCCCTCGGTGTCGTCATCGGCGGCTCCGGCAACGGCGAGCAGATGGCGGCCAACAAGGTCGCCGGCGCCCGCTGCGCCCTGGCGTGGAGCGAGGAGACGGCCGCGCTCGCCCGCGAGCACAACGACGCCAACCTCGTCAGCGTCGGCGCGCGGATGCACACCGCCGAGGAGGCGGTGCGCTTCGTGGAGACCTTCTTGAACACGTCCTTCTCCGAAGGCGAGCGCCACCAGCGCCGCATCCGGATGCTCGCCGATTACGAGGACACCCGCGAGCTGCCGCCCGTCCCGGCACACCACCCGCAAGGCTGAGAGGGACCGCGTGCCCGAGGGACACACCATCCACCGGCTCGCCCGCGACTGCGCCGACCGGTTGGCCGGACACCCCTTGGACGCCGCCAGCCCGCAGGGCAAGTTCACCGACGGCGCCGCGCTGCTCGACGGCGCGGAGCTGACGGCCACCGAGGCGCACGGCAAGCACCTCTTTCTCGGCTTCGGCCCGCTCGGCTGGGTCCATGTGCACCTGGGCCTGTACGGCACCTTCCGCTTCGGCGCGGGCACCCCGCCGCCACCCGTCGGCCAGGTGCGGCTGCGGCTCGCCACCCGGTCCGACGGGCTGCCCGAGGAGGCGCTGCACTACGCCGACCTGCGCGGACCCACCCGCTGCGAACTGCTGGCCGAGCCCGAGAAGCAGGCCATAGACGACCGCCTCGGGCCCGATCCGCTGCGCCCCGCCTCCGACCCGGAGGCCGCCTGGGCCCGCGTCTCCCGCAGCCGCACCAGCGTCGCCGCGCTGCTCATGGACCAGAAGATCGTCTCCGGGGTCGGCAACGTCTACCGCGCCGAGGTCCTCTTCCGGCACGGCATCGACCCGTACCGGCCAGGCCGTGAACTCCAGCGCTCCGAATGGGACGCGATCTGGTCGGATCTGGTCGCGCTGATGAACGAAGGGGTGCGCAGGAACCGCATCGACACCGTGCGCGAGGAGCACACCCCCGAGGCCATGGGACGCCCCCCGCGCGTGGACGACCACGGGGGCGAGGTCTACGTCTACCGCCGCGCCGGGCAGCCCTGCCTGATCTGCGGCAGCCCCGTGAGCAGCGCCGAACTCGCGGCGCGCAACCTCTTCTGGTGCGCGGGCTGCCAGCGCCGCTGAGCCGGGGAGCCGGAACTTCGCTGAGCTTGAGAGCCGGAACTTCGGAGCCCCGGAAGCCGAGCATCCCCAGCCCCCTCCGGAGGCAGGAGCCTCCGGAGCCCCCTCCGGAGGCAGGAGCCTCCGGAGCCGCAAAGAGCCCGGAAGCTCCCCGCCGCTCAGAACCCGTGCGGCAGCCAGGGCGCCACGTCGCTCATGAACGCCGCCGTCGTCTCCCGCAGCGCCCCCGACTCCGGCCGCTTCTCCTCCACCAGCCCGGACCGCGCCAGCGCTGTCAGCGAGATGCCGCCCAGATACGCCGAGCCCAGCTCCGGTACGGACAGCGCCAGATCGGCCGCGTCCCGGGTCGGCGCGCACACCGCGCCCTTCTCGTCACCGGAGAGCCGCCAGCGCCCGGTGTTCCAGGGGCAGAAGGCGTCCTCGACCTCAAGGACCACATCCACGGGCGTCGCGTACGCACGCGCGGCGAGCGCGGCACCCACATCCACCGGGCGCAGATACAGCCCGTCCCCCCACCGGGTGGCACATCTGCGCGGGTCGCTCACCCAGTGCAGCCACGGGTCGTCGACCGGGCGCTCCCCCGTCTCCACGGACGTGGTCAGGTCGATCCCGAACAAGAAGCGCCACAGCGCCGCATGCGCGGCCGGATCCACCGCGTGCAGCTCCCGCAGCAGCACCGTGCCGTCGGCAGCGTCGTAGTCGGACCAGTGGACCTTGACCGCGTAGCGCGCGTAGCCCACCGGCTCCTCGCCCCGCAGCACCACCACACAGCGCTGCGGCGAGGCGCCCTCCCGGGCGCGCTCCGGGTCCAGCAGCGGCAACCGCTCCCAGCCGGGGCGCCGCTTCAGCATCCCCGGCCGCGCGGCCACACAGCGCGCGTAGACGGCCTCGCACTCCGCCAGCAGGGAGGCGGAGTCGTCCGACTGGCGCAGCCGCAGCCCAGCGGCCTCCGCCTCCAACCCGGGCGGCAGCCGCAGCGCGACCCGGCTGCTGTCGATGGTGGCCTCCAGCTCGCGACTCGCCAGGCCGTACCCGAACCGGCCGTAGATCGCCGGCTCGGACGCCGTCAGCACCGCCAGCGGCTCCTCACCGGATGCCCGCAGATCGTCCAACTGGCGCCGCATCAAAGAGCGCAGCACTCCCTGGCGCCGGTGGGTGGGGGCCACGCTGACCATCGTCACGCCCGCCGTGGGTACGGCAGCGCCGCCCGGGACCGTCATCCGGAAGGAGAACAGCCCCGCCGTGCCCACCGGTTGTTCCTCGTCCCAGACCCCGAGCGAACGCTCCGTCTCGGTCAGGGAACGGAACAACTCCCGCTCCTCGGGAGGCTCCCCACTCCCGAACGCGCTCACCAAGATGTCGTACCAGGCGTCCCACTCCGACGGCTGGAGAACCCGCGGCTCAGTTGTCATACAGCCATGCCTACCAGGGAGTTCGCGGGGGTGCGAACGTTTTTACGGTCATGTGCGCACAGGTGCACGTGCGTCTGCACAGCCACGGGGGCACCAGGGGGCGCCGGGAATCGACGGGTCACACAGCGGATGGCTAGGCTCCCTGAGCATGGCGGAACGCCGCGCGGGATCCTCACCCTCGACGGCCCGGTCGCACCAGGCGCACAAGGCCCTGCACCGGGTCCGGACGACCCTGCGCAAGTCCGCCGTCGACTACTTCAGGGGCGGGGCCTCCGACTGGGTGGCCCTGGCCGGACTGATGCTCACCGTCCCCGCCCTCACCTGTGCCACCGTCGTGGTGCCCCTGTGGTGCGCGCCCGAGGCGCTGGTGCTGCCGATCATCGCCGGCGGGCTGTTGCTGCGGCCCGCCAGCCTCCTCGCGCTCTACGCCACGGCCGCTGTCGCGGTCATGGTCGAGTCGCTGCTCCTCACGCCCTACGCCGGGTTCGCCGACGGCGCCGGACGCGTCACCCCCGGCACCATCCTGGTCGTCGCGGCTGCCGGGCTCTCCGGGCTGCTCGTCGCGCAGTTCCGCAGCCGAGTGGGGGTGCCCTGGCGACGCGGCGGCACCATGCTCTTCGACCTGCGCGAACGCATCCGTGTCCAGAGCAAGCTGCCCAAACTGCCCTCCGGATGGCACCGCGAAATGGCGCTGCGGCCCGCCGGAGGACAGTCCTTCTCCGGAGACTTCGTCGTCGCCGCGCGCACCGGCCCCAAGAGCCGCACTCTCGAGGTCGTCCTCACCGACGTCTCCGGCAAGGGCATGGACGCCGCCTCCCGCGCGCTGCTGCTCTCCGGCGCCTTCGGCGGACTGCTCGGCTCGCTGCCCCCGCACGACTTCCTGCCGGCCGCCAACGGCTATCTGCTGCGCCAGTCCTGGGACGAGGGCTTCGCCACCTCTGTCCACCTCGTGCTGGACCTGGACAGCGGCGACTACGAACTCCTCTCCGCGGGACACGTGCCCGCGATGCAGCTCAACGCCGGATCCGGCAAATGGGAGGAGAAGGCCGGCGAGGGCCCGCTGCTGGGTGTGTACGACGGCGCGGAGTTCGAGCCCGTCAGGGGGACGCTGCGCCGCGGTGACGTGCTGATGCTGTTCACCGACGGGCTCGTCGAGACGGCCGACCGGGACCTGACCGAGGGCATAGACCGCCTCACCGGCGAGGCCGACCGCTACGTCGCCTCCAGCTTCCACGGCGCCGCCTGGCACCTGATCGAGTCCGTCGCGCGCGACGTCAACGACGACCGCGCCCTCCTGCTGCTCTGCCGCGCCTGAGCCGCCCGCGCGGCCCTGGCTGAGTCGCCCCGCGCCGCCCCGCCTGAGTCGCCCCGCGCCGCCCCGCCTGAGCCGCCCGCGCTGCCGCTCGTCGGCCCCCGCTCCACCTGGCCTGAGCCCGGACCCGGGGGTTTTCCCCACCCTGAATCCGGCGGCAACCGTCATGGTGCCCGACCACCCGTGATCCGTACGTTCGAGAGGTCGGAAACAGCGGACCACCAGGGTTGGAGACCAGCATGGGCAAGCGCCCGAAGCGCTCGGCGCACGAGGAGGCGTACGCCCCGAGGGTGCGCTGCGCGGTGGAGCTGCGCGCCGTCACCCGGCGCTACGGACGGAGTGTGCATGCCCTGCGCGGCATCGACCTCGCCCTGCCCCACGGCAGCTTCACCGCCGTGATGGGCCCCTCCGGCTCGGGGAAGTCCACCTTCCTCCAGTGCGCCGCCGGTCTCGACCGGCCCACCTCGGGCACCGTTCACCTGGGCGGCACCGAGATCACCGCCCTCAGCGAGAACAAGCTGACCGCGCTGCGCCGCAGCCGTCTCGGCTTCGTCTTCCAGGCGTTCAACCTGCTGCCCTCGCTCACCGTCGAGCAGAACGTCCAGCTGCCGCTGCGCCTCGCGGGCCGCAGGCCCGACCGGCGCCGGTCGGCGCACGTCCTCGCCCAAGTGGGCCTGCACGAGCACGCGAGGCGCCGCCCCGACCAGCTCTCCGGCGGCCAGCAACAGCGCGTCGCCCTGGCCCGCGCGCTGGTCACCTCACCCGACGTGATCTTCGCCGACGAGCCGACCGGGGCCCTCGACACCACCACAGCGGCCGAGGTCCTCACCTTGCTGCGCAGCGCGGCGACGGGGGAGCCCGCGCCGGGCTTCGGCGTCCCGGACCCAGGGGTTCCGGGCCCCGGAGTCCCGGGCGATCCCGGCGGCCCCCACGGCACCGTCGTCATGGTCACCCACGACCCGGCAGCCGCCGCGTACGCGGACCGGGTGCTCTTCCTCGCCGACGGCAGCCTCGTCGACAGCCTGGAGCGCCGGCCCGAGTGGGAGCCGACGCACGCCGCCGGGGAGATCGCCGCGCGGATGGCCCGGCTCACCGCGCGCGGCCCGTCGTCCGCCCCGCACTCCTCCCCGCAGGTCGCCGCATGAGCACCGGCCTGCTGCCCAACGGGCTGGCCCGCGCGGCCGTCCGGTTCAAGCCCGCCTCCTTCGCCGGGACGTTCGTGGCGCTCGCCATGGCCGCGATGATCATCTCGGCCTGCGGCTTCCTCGCCGAGACCGGTGTACGCGCCTCCGTCCCGCCCCAGCGCTACGCGGCGGCACCCGTCGTCGTCACCGCCGACCAGAACGCCCACCTGATCACGGGCAGCGGAGAGGACCGCTCGGACGAGGGGGACACCGTCCCCGAGCGCGCCCGGCTGGACGCCGCCGGCGCCGCGCGGAAGGCCCGCACGGTGCCGGGGGTCAGCCGGGCCGTGCCCGATGTGACCTTCACCCTCGGATCCCGGCACGGCGCGGCGCCGCTCACCGGACACGGATGGGGCTCCAGCGCCTTCACCGCCACCCGCCTCCGGCACGGCACCCCGCCCCGGACGGACCGCGACCTCGTCCTCGACACCGCCGCCGCCAAGGCCCTGGGCGCCCGCACCGGCGCCGAGGTCACCCTCACCACGCCAGAAGGTGCCCGCACCTTCCATGTCTCCGGCACCACCCGGGGCCCCAGCGGAGGCGGACACCCGCAAGGCCCGGGCGCCTGGTTCACCGACGCGCGCGCCCAGGCGCTTGCCGGTCACCCGGGGAAGGCCGACGCCCTCGCCGTCCTCACCCGGCACGGCGCGGACCCCGCCACGGTCGCCGACCGGCTGCGTACCGCGCTCAAGGGCACGGGCCTGCGCGTACACACCGGCCAAGCGCGCAGCGCGGCCGAGGACACCGGCGTCGACTACGCCAAGGAAGCGCTGACGGGCCTCGGCTTCTCCTTCGGCGGGATCGCCGCCATGACGGCCGTCTTCACCGCCTCGGGCACCGTGGCCCTGTCGGTCTCCCAGCGCCGCCGCGAGTTCGCCCTGCTGCGCGCCATCGGCGCGACACCCCGGCAGATCCGGCGGACGGTCGCGACCGAGGCGATGTTCGTCGCTCCCCTCGCGGGCGCACTGGGCTGTCTGCCCGGGGTGGGCCTGGCGAGCTGGTGGTTCGGCGAGCTGCGCGCACGCGGCGCCGTCCCCGACGGCCTCCACCTGGAGATCACGGCCACCCCGGTGTGGACCGCACTCGGCACGGTCCTCGGCACCGCGCTGCTCGCCGGATACCTCGCGGCCCGCCGCCCCTCGAAGATCAAACCGGGCCTGGCCCTCAGCGAGGCGGCACGCGAGCGCTTCCGGCCCGGCATCATCCGCACCCTGCTCGGCCTCGGCGCCCTGACCGGCGGCATCGCCATGGCACGGCTCGCCGCCACCGAGGGCGGCGAGGAAGCGGCGAACCTCGCGCTGGGCGTGGTGATGCTGCTGATGACGGCGGTCGCGCTGCTCGGCCAGTACGTCGCCAAGGCGTGCGCCTGGCTGCTCGGTCTGGTGATGCGCGCGGGCACCGCCGCGTCCGAGTTGGCCGCCGCCAACTCCTGGGCGCACGCCGGCAGACTGGCCTCGGCGATCACCCCCGTCGTGCTGGCCATGGCCTTCTGCTCGACGCTGATCTTTCTCCAGACCAGCGAGGATCACGCGACCGCCGTCCAGCAGCGCGCCGGCATACGCGCCGACCACATCGTCACGGGCCCCGCCGGCACCGGCCTGCCACGCACCGCCGCCGCCCGCGCGGCCCGCACCCCGGGCGTCCAAGCGGCGACAGGGCTGCTGCGCACCGAGGTGCTGGTGGAGGTCCGCTCCGATGGCACCTACCTCCAGGCCGCCGCCGCACAGGGCGTCAGCGGGGGAGGGCGAGCGCTGGGCGACGTCCAGAACCTGGGCATACGCGAGGGCTCGCTCGACGGGCTGCGGCGCGGCACGGTCGCCGTCGACCGCCTCGTCGCCAAGGGCGCGCGCGTCGCCCCCGGCGACCGGCTGCCCCTGTGGCTCCCCGACGGCACGAAGGTCCGCCCCAAGGTCGCCGCCGTCTACACCAGGGGCACCGGACTGTCCGCTGTCACCCTGCCCCGCGCCGCCCTGACGGGGCACGTCACCTCGGCCTACGACAGCGAGATACTCGTCCGCCAGGAGCGGGACGCCGACACGGGCGCCGTCGCCCGGGCGCTGAGCGGCCTCGGCGACGTCTCCGACAAGGCGTCCTACACGAGGGCCGCAGACCGGGACCGCGCCCTCAACGCCTGGGGCAACCGCACCATGGCGCTCGTCCTCGGCGGCTTCGCCGCGGTCGCAGCCGTGAACACCCTGGTGATGACCGTCCTCGCACGCCGCCGCGAGGTGACGACCCTGCGGCTGATCGGCTCCACCCGGCGGCAGGTGCTGGAGATGATGCGCTGGGAGGCGGCGCTCGTCGCCCTGTCCGCTCTGGCCCTGGGCACAGCGATCGCACTGGCGACGCTCATCCCCATGACCCAGG
This sequence comes from Streptomyces sp. NBC_01775, assembly GCF_035917675.1. Classification (NCBI taxonomy): domain Bacteria; kingdom Bacillati; phylum Actinomycetota; class Actinomycetes; order Kitasatosporales; family Streptomycetaceae; genus Streptomyces; species Streptomyces sp. NBC_01775. The sequence goes on from NZ_CP109104.1 coordinate 6,261,783, forward strand.
GCCTCTTCGAAGCGCCCCCGCACATACCCCCGCTTCTCTACGGAGCCTTCGCAGCGACCATCGCCACCCTCACCCTCACGGCCACCGCCCTCCCCGCCAGAGCCCTCCTGCACCGCCCCTGAGCCGAGCCCGGCAGGGCCCGGAAACACCTTGCCCTCCCCGGGAAGGACCCGGGGAGGGCAAGGGGGACGAACAGTTGCACGCGGGCCGCAGGGCCGCGAGGCGTTACCGCTTGCGGTGGGAGACGGGCTGCCGACCGGCCGACGGCTGTGAGCCGTCACCCTGGACACCCCGCGTGGCCTCCCGCTTGCGGGCCATCGCACCGGCATCCCGCTTGAAGAACCACTCCATCTTCGGCTCGACCATGAAGCGGAACATCCTGGTCACCCATGGAGTGCAGAGCGCCGTCATCATCACGGCGGCCAGCACGGTGATGAACACCCGGCTCAGCGGGTGGTCGACCCAGGCCATGTCGTACCAGTCGAACTGCCGGGAGCCCTGGATCGCGAAGATGTGCAGCAGGTACGCGTACAGCGTGCCCGCGCCCAGCACCGTGAACCACATGTGCCGCCGCGGCACCCACGACAGGAAGCACGCGGTCATCACCAGACCGCAGCCGAAGATGGCGAGGTACATCACGGCGCCCGCCCAGGAGGGGACGTGCATGTCGGCGGCGGACTTGTCGTGCAGGAACCACGCCTTGGACATCCTGGGCACGGCCCAGTAGGCGAAGACCATCGCGCACAGCGTCACCGGCACGGCGATGTAGCGCATCTCACGGCGCTTGACCAGTTGGAAGTGGTGGGGACGGAGCTGGAGCCCGAGCACGAAGAACGGCAGGAACTGCGCGACCCGCATCAGGTTCAGATCACTGTCGATCGTCGGGGTCACACTCGCGGCCACCGCGATCGCCAGCGCGACGGGCAACGGCCAGCGCAGGCTCTTCCACACCGGCGTGGTCAGCCGCCACAGGAACAGCGCCACAAGGAACCAGAGCGCGAACCCCGGCTCCTGGAAGTGGAACTCGCGGTCCGGGTCGTCGTTGGCCCACCGCATGAAGAAGGTGTACGCGACCTGGATCGCCAGGTAGGGGACCACCACGCCGGTGACCAGGCGCTGGACCTGCTTCGGCTTGCCCTCGAAGCTCCTGGACAGATAGCCGGAGATGATGATGAAGGCCGGCATGTGGAACGTGTACATCACGAAGTACAGGGCTTCGGCCGTACGGCTGTCATCGCGCAGCGGATCCCAAGTGTGACCGATCCCGACGAGCACGATCGTGAGGTACTTCGCGTTGTCGAAGAACGGATCACGCTGCTTGGCTGCTGGCTTCTTCTGCGCCTTCGCAGGTTGCTCCGCGGACACCGGTGGCGTCTGGGAGGGGGACTCCTGGCGGACGGGGGGGAGCGGCGCCCGCTCATAACCAGCGTGCAACATCTGCCGCACCATAGCGGTTAACCCTCTAGGCCGTAAATTCAGGTCACGACTCTAGTTCCCGCGACTCCGCTTGCTATTCCCCGCGTTCGGGAACTGGCGCGACGAGCCGCGGACGGAAATGTTCGATTTGATGTCAGTTGTCCCACTTAAACGGGGCATATGGAGCTGGTGTGACACCAGGGAGATGTCCCCTTCGTGCCCCTCTGTGCCCGCTGTGAGCGAGGCCACAATTCCCAGTTGTACGCAAGGAATTCACCTGTGGCTCGGCACCGGGTGCCATGAGTAATGCATCAGGTGCCCATCCCCTGTACGGCGCATTGATCAGGCCGAATTGATGGCCGAATTAGGGGTCTATACGCCATGCGCATACTATCCGTCCGGCGACGACGGCCCGCCCCCGGTCCCGTCCGGGCCCCGCGTGGACGGATCCCGTGGACGGATCCCGTGGACGGGTCCCATGGGTCGCGCCAGTCCCAGGATTTACCGGATGATGGAGCCGATGGGCGGTCACCCGGGTCCTCGTGCGCGGGAGTTGGTGGCACGATGGGTGGGCGCGGGGGTGTGGCAGTGGTGGCAGACCCCCTGGCCGGTGAGGCGTTCCGAGCATGAGGGTGTGAGCAGTTGTGGCCATCTCGCTGTCGGTAGTCCTGATGCTGGGAGTCATCCTGGTCGTCATGATCCGGGGCAAGTCGATCAAGGCGGGCCCCGCCGTCGTCGCCGTGCTCTTCGGCTTCTTCCTCGCCTCCACCGGCATGGCGCCCTCGATCAACCGGTTCCTCAACTCGATCGCCGACACGATCAACCAGATCAGCTTCTGAGCGCACGACGGTCAGCCGCGAGCGCGCGACGGTCGGCCGCTGAGCACGCGCGCTCGTCTTCTGACCACGCCCCGGCCGGCTCTTCTGTCCGTGGCTCGTCCTGTGTCCCGGCTCACTGTCCACCGCTCTCCGGCCGCCGCTCACGGCGCCCCCGCTCTCCGGCCGCCGCTCTCGGCTCAGAAGCGTGACCGCGCGGCGAAGAAGCTGACCGCCCGACAGCCGCGCGGCCCGGCAACCGCACGACAAAGGCCCGGTCCCTCCAGGGGCCGGGCCTTTCGTCTCACCGAGCGGGCGACGGGAATCGAACCCGCGTAGCTGGTTTGGAAGACCAGGGCTCTACCATTGAGCTACGCCCGCATGCGCGCCTCGCACCGGTCTCTCGGGCGCTTGCCCGGGCCGGAACGGCACGAACTGCATCGTACGGCATGTACTCTACGTGTCGCACCGGCGGGGTGTGGCGCAGCTTGGTAGCGCGTCCGCTTTGGGAGCGGAAGGTCGTCGGTTCGAATCCGGCCACCCCGACCACGTACTATGAAAGACGCGCGTGCCTGTGTCGTGTCTGCATGCATACGGGGCGCAGCCAGGAATCAGCAAGACCCCCAATGCCAGCCCCAAGGAGACCGACCGTGAAGAGCGCCGTGGAGACCCTGAACCCGACCCGGGTTCGGCTCACAGTCGAGGTGCCCTTCGAGGAGCTCAAGGACAGCCTCGACGCGGCGTACAAGAAGATCAACCAGCAGGTCACGGTGCCCGGCTTCCGTAAGGGCAAGATCCCTGCCCGGGTGATCGACCAGCGCTTCGGCCGCGGTGCCGTCCTGGAGGAGGCTGTCAACGACGCTCTTCCGAAGCTCTACGAGTCCGCTGTCGAGGAGGGCGAGCTGAACGTGCTCGGCCAGCCCGAGGTGGACATCACGGAGCTGAAGGACAACGAGCTGCTGGCCTTCACCGCCGAGGTCGACGTACGCCCCGGGATCGAGATCCCGGACTACTCCGGCATCGAGGTCGAGGTCGACGCCGCCGAGGTCTCGGACGAGGACGTCGACAAGGCCGTCGAGCAGCTGCGTGAGCGCTTCGCCTCCACCTCGGTCGTGGAGCGCGCCGCCGGCGAGGGCGATGTCGTCAAGCTCGACCTTGAGGCCAAGGTCGACGGCGAGGTCCTGGAGGACGGCGTCGCCGAGGGTGTCGACTACACCATCGGCTCCGGTGAGCTGCTGGACGGCATCGACGACGCCGTCACCGGCCTGGAGGCGGGCGGCACCACCACCTTCACCTCCGAGCTGAAGGGCGGCTCCGGCGCCGGCCAGGAGGCCGAGGTCTCCGTCACCGTCGAGAGCGTCTCCGCACGCGAACTGCCCGAGCTGGACGACGAGTTCGCCCAGCTCGCCAGCGAGTTCGACACGCTGGAGGAGATGCGCGAGGACAGCCGCAAGCGCCTCGCCGACCAGAAGAAGTACGACCAGGCCACCCAGGCCCAGGAGAAGGTGCTGGACGCCCTCCTGGAGCTGACCGAGGTCCCGGTCCCGGAGAAGCTGCTCGCCGACGAGATCGAGAGCCGCAAGCACAACCTGGTCAACCACCAGCTCGGCCAGCTCGGTCTCGACCTCGCCTCTTACCTGAAGATGCAGGACAAGAGCGAGGAGGACTTCGAGGGCGAGCTGAAGGAGCAGGCGGAGAAGGGCATCCGCACCCAGTTCGTCCTGGACGAGCTGGTCAGCAAGGAGAAGCTCAACGTCAGCCAGGAAGAGCTGACGGAGCACCTGATGCGCCGCGCCCAGTCCTCCGGCATGAGCCCCGACCAGTTCGCACAGGCCGTCGTCGAGGGCGGCCAGGTGCCGATGCTCGTCGGCGAGGTCGCCCGCGGCAAGGCACTGGCCACCGTCGTGGAGTCCGTCACCGTCAAGGACACCAACGGTGAGGTCGTCGACATGAGCGACGACGAGGACGAGACGGCCGAGGGCACCGAGGGTGCCGCCGAGGCCGCGACCGAGGACGCCGCGACCGCCGAGGCGGCCGAGGGCTCCGAGGCCGCGGAGGAGAAGGACGACAAGACCGAGAAGTCCGGGAGCTGACCCGGCGCCCGGTCGCCGTACGCCGCCTGAAGGGGCCGTGAGCGCACCCGCGCCCGCGGCCCCTCACGCGCTCCCGGGGGGCACCCGCGCTCACAGCGCTGTGCTACCTGCGCTCACAGCGCTGTGCTACCTGCGCTCACAGCGAAATGCGCTCTGACCGGGATGGCGGCCGACGACCGGGGCGTTAGGGTCCCCAGTAGACGAAGACCCCAGTGACGGCCAGCTTCGCGCGGCCGTCCGGATACGAGCAGGTGGACACGTGACGCTTCCGATGCCTTCCGCCGCCGGTGAGCCCAACTTCGGTGGTGGCCTCGGCGACCAGGTCTACAACCGGCTGCTCGACGAGCGCATCATTTTCCTCGGCCAGCCGGTGGACGACGATATCGCCAACAAGATCACCGCCCAGCTTCTGCTCCTTGCCGCCGATCCGGACAAGGACATCTTCCTGTACATCAACAGCCCGGGCGGTTCGATCCAGGCGGGCATGGCGATCTACGACACCATGCAGTACATCAAGAACGACGTCGTCACCATCGCCATGGGACTGGCGGCTTCGATGGGGCAGTTCCTGCTCACGGCGGGCACCCCCGGCAAGCGGTTCGCGCTGCCGAACGCCGACATCCTCATCCACCAGCCCTCCGCGGGCCTGGCGGGCTCCGCGACGGACATCAAGATCCACGCCGAGCAGCTTCTGCGCACCAAGAAGAAGATGGCCGAGCTGTCGGCCGCGCACAGCGGTCAGACCGTCGAGCAGTGGACCCGCGACGCCGACCGTGACCGCTGGTTCACCGCTGAGGAGGCGCGGGACTACGGCCTCATCGACGAGGTCTACGGCAACGCCGCGCAGCTTCCCGGCGGCGGCGGAACGGGTGCGTGAGCCCCGCCGTACTGCCGCACGGCACACGCCCCTACCGCAGCCAGCTCATCCTCAGGAGAACCTCCCGATGACCTCACTCCACACGGGACCGCAGGCCGAGTTCACCGGCATCGCACCGGAGTCCCGCTACGTCATCCCGCGCTTCGTCGAGCGCACCTCGCAGGGCGTGCGTGAGTACGACCCCTACGCGAAGCTCTTCGAAGAGCGCGTCATCTTCCTCGGCGTGCAGATCGACGACGCCTCCGCAAACGACGTCATGGCTCAGCTGCTGTGCCTGGAGTCGATGGACCCGGACCGGGACATCTCGATCTACATCAACTCCCCGGGCGGCTCCTTCACGGCGCTGACCGCGATCTACGACACCATGCAGTTCGTGAAGCCCGACATCCAGACGGTCTGCATGGGCCAGGCGGCCTCCGCCGCGGCCGTGCTGCTCGCCGCCGGCACCCCCGGCAAGCGCATGGCGCTGCCGAACGCGCGTATCCTCATCCACCAGCCCTACAGCGAGACGGGGCGCGGTCAGGTCTCCGACCTGGAGATCGCGGCCAAGGAGATCCAGCGGATGCGCGATCAGCTGGAGGACATGCTCACCAAGCACTCCACCAAGGAGCGCGAAGCCATCTCCTCGGACATCGAGCGTGACAAGATTCTCACCGCCGAGGAGTCGCTGGAGTACGGCCTGATCGACCAGATCGTCTCCACCCGCAAGACCTCGGTCGAAGCCTGACGGGAGCTCTGCACAAGTCCCGTATCCCCGGGGACCGACCCGACCGAGTGAGTCGGGTCGGTCCAAGGGGGGCCCATTCCGGCGGTCCGGCAAGGTACCGTCGGAGAGCATGTACCTCGGTCCGTACCCACTCGACGGATCCCAGGCGAAGGGGAAGCTCCTCGTGGCACGCATCGGTGATGGCGGCGATCTGCTCAAGTGCTCGTTCTGCGGCAAGAGCCAGAAGCAGGTGAAGAAGCTCATCGCGGGTCCAGGTGTGTACATCTGCGACGAGTGCATCGATCTCTGCAACGAGATCATCGAGGAGGAGCTCGCAGAGTCCTCCGAGGTGCGCTGGGACGAGCTTCCCAAGCCGCGTGAGATCTCTGAGTTCCTGGAGGGCTACGTCGTCGGCCAGGAGGCCGCGAAGAAGGCCCTCTCCGTAGCGGTCTACAACCACTACAAGCGCGTGCAGGCCGGTGAGAACACCCCGGGGCGCGACGACGGCATCGAGCTGTCGAAGTCCAACATCCTGCTGCTCGGCCCCACCGGCTCCGGCAAGACCCTGCTCGCGCAGACGCTCGCCCGGATGCTCAACGTCCCCTTCGCCATTGCCGACGCCACGGCGCTCACCGAGGCGGGCTACGTCGGCGAGGACGTCGAGAACATCCTGCTGAAGCTGATCCAGGCGGCCGACTACGACGTCAAGAAGGCCGAGACCGGGATCATCTACATCGACGAGATCGACAAGGTCGCCCGCAAGAGCGAGAACCCCTCGATCACCCGCGATGTCTCCGGTGAAGGTGTCCAGCAGGCGCTGCTGAAGATCCTGGAGGGCACGACAGCCTCCGTGCCGCCGCAGGGCGGCAGGAAGCACCCGCACCAGGAGTTCATCCAGATCGACACGACGAACGTGCTGTTCATCGTCGGCGGTGCCTTCGCCGGTCTGGAGAAGATCATCGAGTCCCGCGCGGGCGCCAAGGGCATCGGCTTCGGTGCCGACATCCGCTCCAAGCGCGAGATCGAGGCGAGCAACCAGTTCGAGGAGGTCATGCCGGAGGACCTGGTGAAGTTCGGGATGATCCCGGAGTTCATCGGCCGTCTGCCGGTCATCACCTCCGTCCACAACCTCGACCGCGAGGCGCTGCTCCAGATCCTGATGGAGCCGAAGAACGCCTTGATCAAGCAGTACCAGCGGCTGTTCGAACTCGACGGTGTGGAGCTGGACTTCGACCGTCCCGCGCTGGAGGCCATCGCCGACCAGGCGATCCTCCGGGGCACCGGAGCGCGCGGGCTGCGCGCCATCATGGAGGAGGTCCTCCAGTCGGTGATGTACGAGGTGCCCTCCCGCAAGGACGTGGAGCGCGTCGTGATCACCGAAGAGGTCGTCCACTCCAACGTGAACCCGACCCTGGTGCCGCGGGCCCGTGGCAACGGGGACCAGCAGCACCACGAGAAGAGCGCCTGACGGCCCGCGCCTTGGGGCCCCGCTCTTGGGGGGCCCCACGCCTTCCTGACAGCGGCCTCACGCCCTCCTGACAGCATGAGAGAGCCCGGCCTCCCCCTCGGGGAGCCGGGCTCTCTCACGCTCGCCTCAGTGGCGGCTCAGCGCCGGGTCACTTGTCGACGACTGCGGCCTCGTAGACCTGGCCGGCGAGGTCGGCGGCCTGCTCGGGAGTGACGCCGCCGCCGGCCGGCTCACCGGCCACCGTCATGCCGATGGTGCTGGAGTCGCCCCACGCGCAGATCGTCTGCGACTTGGTGGCCACCTTGTAGGTCTGGCACTTCATGACGTCACCGTCGAAGCCGTCCGGGGTGACCTCCTTGGCCTCGCCGTCCTTCTGGCCCATGGATCCGATGCTCTTGTCCATCTTGCCCAGCATCCAGTCGACGCCCTCTTCCGGGTCGTCCAGCGAGCCATAGGCCCCGCTGAACTGGAGCTGCTTGGTACCCGAGGTGTACTTCGCGCCGACGTGGCCGTCCGCGTCCAGGCCCGGGATTTCTTCCTTCTTGCCGTTGGCGGACTTGCCGTCCGTGATCTCGGCGCCGTCGCCCGTCTCGGGCTTGCCCTGGAGCTTGTACTCGCCGATGGCCTGGGGAGCTTCCAGCTTCTTGTCGCCGCCACCGATGACACCGAACATGAACAGGCCGCCGATGATGGCGCCGACGACGACCAGGGCGCCCACGACGATGCCGATGGTCTTGCCCTTGCCGCCACCGCCCTGCGGCGGCATCGGCATGCCCGGCTGCTGGGGCTGCTGGCCGTAGGGGCCGGGCTGCTGGGGCTGGCCCTGCTGGGGGTAGCCGTAGCCCTGCTGCGGCTGCTGGGGCTGGCCCTGCTGCGGGTAGCCGTAGCCCTGCTGGGGCTGGCCCTGCGCGCCACCGTAGGGACCGGGCTGCCCCGGCTGCTGAGGCTGCTGGCCGTAGGGCGGCTGCTGGCCGTATGGCCCGGGCTGGTTGTGACTCATGGTGGCGCTTCCCCTCCGTGAACATGTACATGAATGCGCTCGCACATCCTGACGGATGCGGGCTTCCCCTCGCTGCACCGGGCGCCGAATCGGCGCCCGCTGGGTACGAGATCGTGAAGAAAGCGAGGGGAGTTGTCCGGTTACGTCCCGATGGGCCGCGGACAGAAGGAGCGCCCGGTGAAGGTGCCACCGGGCGCTGCCGTTGTGTACATCACATGCGTGGGTGCCGGTGCGCGGCGGGGACGTCCCGCCGCGCACCGGCACCGCGGGTCACTTGATCTCGACCCGGGTGTCCTTGCGGACCTTCGCCGTGGTGGCGGCGGCCTCGGAGACCGGGGTGCCGGTGCCGCTGAGGACCGCAGCCGTGTCGGCGACGACGACGAAGCCGATGGTGCTGTGGTCGCCCCACATGCAGAACGGGATCGTGAAGCCCTTCATGCCGGAGGCGTTGTTCGCCCCGGGCGTGAACTTCACCTTCTGGCACTTCATCACCGCGTCGTCGTCCAGCCCGGCCGGCTTGACCGTCTCGGCCTCGCCGTCCAGCTCGGCCTTGCCGCCGCCGCTGGTGTCCGGGTCCTCCTTGGCCTCCTTGGCCATCATCAGGAGGGCGCCGTTCACCACGGCCTCGGGGTTCGCGATGTCGCCGTAGACGCCGCCGAACTCGAGCTGCTTGACGTCCACTCCGCTGCCCGAGGTCTTGTACTTCGCCGAGACCTGCTTGGGGTTCTGCACGCCGAACTTCTCGAACTTGGCGATGTCGTCGTCGTTGAAGGTGTCGCCGGAGCCGCTGGAGGGGACCTTGTTGAACTCCTCGGCGACCGTCGCGGGCGTCGTCAGCTTGTACTTCTTGCCGTCGGACGCGACGCTGCCGCCGCCACCGCCCTTGCCGCCACCGCCGCCGTCGTCCTTGTCGTCGCCGGTGAACATCAGCACGCCGCCGATGACGGCCGCCACCACGACCAGGGCGCCCACGATGATGCCGATGGTCTTGCCGTTGCCGCCGCCACCGCCCTGCGGGGGGTTCGGCATGCCCGGCGGGCCGTAGGGAGCCGGCTGACCCGGCATGCCGGGCTGCTGGCCCTGCTGCGGGTAGCCGTAGCCCTGCGGTGGAGGCCCGCCCGGCTGCTGGGGCTGCTGGCCGGGCTGCTGCGGGTATCCGTAACCAGGCTGCCCGGGGGCGCCACCGTACGGACCGGGGCCGCCCGGCTGCTGCGGGGGCTGTCCGTACGGGCCCGGCTGCCCGTACGGACCGGGCTGCTGCGGCTGTTGGCCGTACGGACCGGGCTGGTTGCTACTCATGACGGCGCTTCCCCTCCGTGAACATCTAGTCGAATGCGCAGGTTCATCCTGACGGATGGCGCGGGAGAGCGCTGCACCGGTCCACAAACCGATTCGAGACCGGGACATTGGCGCCCGTACACTGGCTGCCGTGACCGAGAACACTCAGCCCAGCCCGGAACCGCACGGGCAGCACACAGCGACCCCCGCAGATCTGCCGACCCAGTACGCGCCGGCCGAGGTAGAGGGGAAGCTGTATGAGCGCTGGGTGGAGCGGGGCTACTTCGAGGCGGATCCGAAGAGCGGCAAGCAGCCGTACACGATCGTGATCCCCCCGCCGAACGTCACCGGATCCCTCCACCTCGGGCACGCCTTCCAGCACACCCTCATGGACGCCCTCACCCGTCGTAAGCGGATGCAGGGCTATGAGGCGCTGTGGCTGCCCGGCATGGACCACGCCGGCATCGCCACGCAGAACAAGGTCGAGCAGCAGCTCGCCGAGGAGGGCAAGTCCCGTCAGGACCTCGGCAGGGAGGCGTTCGTCGAGCGCGTCTGGCGGTGGAAGGAGGAGTACGGCGGCAAGATCCTCGGCCAGATGCGCCGCCTCGGCGACGGCGTCGACTGGTCGCGCGAGCGTTTCACCATGGACGAGGGCCTCTCCCGCGCAGTCCAGACCGTCTTCAAGAAGATGTACGACGACGGGCTGATCTACCGCGCCGAGCGGATCATCAACTGGTGCCCGCGCTGTCTGACCGCGATCTCCGACATCGAGGTCGAATACCAGGAGGACGACGGCGAGCTGGTCTCGCTGAAGTACGGCGACGGCGCTGACACCGTCGTCGTCGCCACGACCCGGGCCGAGACGATGCTCGGCGACACCGCCGTGGCCGTCCACCCCGAGGACGAGCGGTACGCGCACCTGATCGGCAAGCAGATCAAGCTGCCGCTCACCGGCCGCGCCATCCCCGTCGTCGCCGACACCCATGTCGACCCCGAGTTCGGCACCGGAGCCGTCAAGGTCACCCCGGCGCACGACCCGAACGACTTCGAGATCGGCCGCCGCCACGACCTCCCCATGGTCACGGTCATGGACGAGCGCGGCGTGATCACCACACACGGTCCCTTCGAGGGGCTGGACCGCTTCGAGGCGCGCTCGGCCATCGTCGCCGCGCTCCGTGAGCAGGGCCGGATCGTCGCGGAGAAGCGGCCGTACGTGCACAGCGTCGGGCACTGCTCGCGCTGCAGGACGACCATCGAGCCCCGGCTGTCCATGCAGTGGTGGGTCAAGGTCGCCCCGCTCGCCCAGGCCGCGGGCGACGCCGTCCGCGACGGGCGCACGAAGATCCACCCGGCCGAGATGTCGTCCCGCTACTTCGACTGGGTCGACAACATGCACGACTGGACGATCTCGCGCCAGCTGTGGTGGGGCCACCGCATCCCGGTCTGGTACGGCCCGGACGGCGAGGTCCTCTGCGTCGGCCCCGACGAGGAGCCTCCCACCGGTGAGGGCTGGCACCAGGACCCGGACGTCCTGGACACCTGGTTCTCCTCCGGCCTGTGGCCGTTCTCCACGCTCGGCTGGCCGGACGAGACGCCGGACCTGGAGAAGTTCTACGCCACGGATGTCCTGCTCACCGGGCACGACATCATCTTCTTCTGGGTCGCCCGGATGATGATGTTCGGGATGTACGTCATGGACGAGCCGCCCTTCCACACCATCGCGCTGACCGGTCTCGTCCGCGACGAGCACGGCAAGAAGATGTCCAAGTCCAACCCCAACTCGGTCGACCCGCTCGACTGGATGGACGCGTACGGTTCCGACGCCGTCCGCTTCACCCTCGCCAACGGAGCCAATCCCGGCGCCGACGTCCCCATCGGCGAGGACTGGGTCAAGGCGTCGCGCAACTTCGCCAACAAGATCTGGAACGCCACGCGCTTCGCGCTGATGAACGGTGCCTCGGTCGAGGGCCCGTTGCCCGAGCGGCCGGAGATGGGGGCGGCGGACCGCTGGATCCTCTCCCGGCTGAACGAGGTGCTGGCGGAGGTCGACGGCCACTACGACGACTACCAGTTCGCCAAGCTCTCCGACGCGCTGCGCCACTTCGCGTGGGACGAGGTCTTCGACTGGTACGTCGAGCTGTCCAAGACCACCTTCGCCAAGGGCGGCAGGCCCGCCGAGGTCTCCCGCCGCGTCCTGGGCGAGGTCCTGGACGTGACGCTGCGGCTGCTGCACCCGGTCGTCCCGTTCGTCACCGAGACGCTGTGGACGACGCTGACGGGCGGCGAGTCCGTCGTCGTCGCGGACTGGCCGAAGGACTCGGGCTTCCGGGACGCCGAGGCCGAGCGGGAGATCGCCACGGTCCAGCAGGCGGTCACCGAGGTCCGCCGCTTCCGCGCCGACCAGGGCCTCCAGCCGGGCCAGCGGGTCCCGGCCGAACTCACCCTGGACGGCACGCCGTTGGTGGCCCACGAGGACGCCGTCCGGCAGCTGCTGCGGCTCCAGCCCGCGGGCGAGAGCTTCCACGCCACGGCGTCGCTGCCGGTCGCGGGGGCGACCGTCGCGCTCGACCTGTCGGGCGTCATCGACGTCGAGGCCGAGCGCAAGCGGCTCGCCAAGGACCTGGCCGCCGCGGAGAAGGAGCTGGCGCAGACGGGGGCGAAGCTCGGCAACGAGGCGTTCCTGGCCAAGGCGCCGGACCACGTCGTCGACAAGATCCGCACCCGGCGCGAGGCCGCGGAGGCCGACATCGCCCGCCTGAAGGAGCAGCTGGAGCGGCTCCCGTAGCTTCCCGGCCCCCGCACCGGGAGCACCACGTACGACGTGACCGGCGGCGGCGTATTCACCCCGTATTCACCCCGGACGGGTTCGGCGCCGCCGGTCACGTCGTTGTCGCGTCACGCCGTCGTGGCGGGAATGCAGGAGCCACGGGACGCCCGCCCGGAAGCCGTCGCGCGCATACGTAGACTGGTCCGCGTGAGCGACGAGCCCCAGCCCAACGAACCCGAGCCGACCCCGTTCGAGGAAATCGTCGGGGAGGAGACCGACCGCGACCCCGACCTCGCGGTGATCGAGGCGGGCAGCCGCACCCTGCGGGCCCAGGCGGGCCCTCCCCAGCCGGATGTGGTGCCGGGCAGGCCCGAGGACCCCGAGGTGGACGCGGCGCTGCGCGTGGTCGAGGAGGAGCTGGCCACCCGATGGGGTGAGACCAAGCTGGAGCCCTCGGTCGAGCGGATCGCCGCGCTGGTCGACGTGCTCGGCGACCCGCAGCGCGCCTACCCCTCCATCCACATCACCGGCACGAACGGCAAGACCACGACAGCCCGCATGATCGAGGCGCTGCTCGGCGCCTTCGAACTGCGCACAGGGCGCTACAGCTCCCCGCACGTGCAGTCGGTCACCGAGCGCATCAGCATCGACGGGGCGCCGGTCTCCGCCGAGCGGTTCATCGAGACGTACGACGACATCAAGCCGTATGTCGAGCTGATCGACAGCCGGCAGGACTACCGCCTGTCCTTCTTCGAGGTGCTGACCGGCATGGCCTACGCCGCCTTCGCCGACGCGCCCGTGGACGTGGCCGTCGTCGAGGTCGGCATGGGCGGCACCTGGGACGCGACCAACGTCATCGACGCGAACGTCGCCGTCGTCACCCCCATCTCCCTCGACCACACCGACCGGCTGGGTGACACCCCCGAGAAGATCGCCGTCGAGAAGGCCGGTGTCGTCAAGCCCGATGCCACGGTCGTGCTGGCCCAGCAGCCGGTCGAGGCCGCCTCCGTGGTGCTGAAGAAGGCCGTGGAGGTGGACGCGACCGTCGCCCGCGAGGGCATGGAGTTCGGCGTCGTCTCCCGGGAACTGGCCGTCGGCGGCCAGCAGCTGACCCTGCGCGGCCTCGGCGGCGAGTACGACGACATCTTCCTTCCGCTGCACGGCGCGCACATGGCGCACAACGCGGCCGTCGCGCTCGCCGCCGTCGAGGCGTTCTTCGGCATCGGCCAGCAGCAGGCCCGCACGCTGGACGTCGAGGTGGTGCGCCAGGCGTTCACCTCGGTCGCCTCGCCCGGCCGCCTGGAGGTGGTACGCACCAGCCCGCCCGTGGTGCTGGACGCCGCGCACAACCCGGGCGGTGCGCGGGCCACCGCCGAGGCCGTCAGCGAGGCGTTCAGCTTCAGCAGGCTGATCGGCGTCGTCGCGCCCAGCGCCGACAAGGATGTGCGCGGCCTGCTGGAGGCGTTCGAGCCACTGTTCGCCGAGGTTGTGGTCACCCGCAATTCCAGCCACCGCTCCATGGACGTGGACGAGCTGGCCGCCCTCGCCGTCGAGGTCTTCGGTGAGGAGCGGGTCCAGGTCGAGCCGCGGCTGGACGGCGCGCTGGAGGAGGCGATCACGCTCGCCGAGGAGGAGGGCGAGTACGCGGGAGCCGGGGTGCTGGTCACCGGCTCGGTCATCACGGTCGGTGAGGCCCGGCTGCTGCTCGGGAGCGGGAGGAAGCACTGATGCGGACCCTGTGCGCCTCGACGCTGCTCGGGGAGTTCTTCATCGTGGGCTTCGCTGGATTGGTCGCGATGCAGACGAGTGACCTTTCGGCGGGTACGGTCTGGACGGTCAGCGGCAGCGTGATGGCACTGTGCGTGCTGCTGTGCGGAGTGATCACCCGTCCGGGCGGCGTACAGCTCGGCTGGGCGCTCCAGATCGCCCTGATCGCCAGCGGCTTCGTCGTCCCCACGATGTTCTTCCTGGGCGCCTGCTTCGCCGGGCTGTGGTGGGCTTCCGTGCACTTCGGGCGCAAGATCGACGAGGCGAAGGCCCGCTTCGCCGCGCAGGTCCCGGCCGAGGGCGCCCCTGAGCCCGACGCTGCGTGAACTGACTCCTCCTCACCCATGTAGCCTCTTCGCACCGCCGCGCCGCCCGATCGGGCCACCGAAGCGGGCCGGCGCCGCAGTGCCCTCCCCCTGGGGTACCTCCCAGCGAAGCTGGGGGACTTCCGGCCGGGAGGCGCCCCCAGCAGCCCGCACGACAGCCAAGGAGCCCGCACCATGAGCCAGCGCACCCTCGTCCTCCTCAAGCCGGACGCCGTCCGGCGCGGGCTCGTGGGCGAGATCATCGGCCGTATCGAGAGCAAGGCCGGCTGGACCCTCGCGGCCGTGGAGCTGCGCACGCTCGACCGCGCCACGCTGGAGCAGCACTACGCCGAGCACGAGGGCCGCCCCTTCTACGAGCCGCTGGTGGAGTTCATGGCCTCGGGTCCCTCCGTCGTCCTGGTCGTGGAGGGCGAACGGGTGATCGAGGGGATTCGCGCGCTGGCCGGGCCCACCGATCCGATCGCCGCAGCGCCGGGTTCCGTTCGCGGCGACTTCGGCACCATCGTGCGCGAGAACCTCATTCACGCCTCGGATTCCGAGGAGTCGGCCCAGCGGGAGATGAAGATTTTTTTCCCGAGCTTTGCCTGAGGCGGATCGCCGGGAAAGGGGCGTCGCCGGCGTTCGCCGGGGGAGGGCGCTGACAGAATGTCACTCTCCGATAGAGCCGTGGCCAGGCATGCGCGTCACGGCTCCGGGGAACTCGTCACTCCGACACGACGTCACCATTACGGGGGACGATCGGTGTTCCGCCGACAATGGCGGAGGAACCGTCTCTACGTGTTCGAGCTAGCGCGTCTACGATGGAACCTACGCGCTCGGGAAGGCCGGCGCGTACACATCCTTCCTGTACCCACACATCGCCCCACTTGGAAGGCCAGACGCATCCTATGGGAACCAACATGTCGTTCATCGGCCGTGATATGGCTGTCGACCTCGGGACCGCCAACACGCTGGTGTACGTCAGGGGTCGCGGGATCGTCCTCAACGAGCCGTCCGTCGTCGCGATCAACACCAATACAGGCGGAATCCTCGCGGTCGGCGCCGAGGCGAAGAAGATGATCGGCCGCACCCCTGGCAACATCGTGGCCGTAAGGCCCTTGAAGGACGGCGTGATCGCCGACTTCGAGATTACCGAGCGGATGCTCCGCTATTTCATCCTGAAGATCCACAAACGGCGTTATCTCGCCCGTCCGCGCGTGGTCGTGTGCGTTCCGTCCGGAATCACGGGCGTCGAGCGCCGCGCCGTCATCGAGGCGTCCACCCAGGCCGGCGCGCGCCAGGTGCACATCATCGAGGAGCCGATGGCCGCGGCGATCGGCTCGGGCCTACCCGTCCACGAGGCCACCGGCAACATGGTCGTGGACATCGGCGGCGGCACCACCGAGGTCGCCGTCATCTCGCTCGGCGGCATCGTCACCGCGCAGTCGATCCGCGTCGCGGGCGACGAGCTGGACAACGCGATCATCCAGCACATCAAGAAGGAGTACAGCCTCCTGCTGGGCGAGCGCACCGCGGAGAGCATCAAGATCACCATCGGCTCGGCGCACGACCTGGAGAAGGACGAGCACACCGAGATCCGTGGCCGTGACCTGGTCAGCGGGCTGCCCAAGACCGTGGTGATCTCGGCGGGCGAGGTCCGCAAGGCCATCGAGGAGCCCGTCAACGCCATCGTCGACGCGGTCAAGACCACCTTGGACAAGTGCCCGCCCGAGCTGTCGGGTGACGTGATGGACCGCGGCATCGTTCTCACCGGGGGCGGCGCGCTGCTGCGCGGCCTGGACGAGCGGCTGCGCCGTGAGACCGGGATGCCCATCCACATCGCGGAGGACCCGCTGGATTCCGTGGCGCTCGGCTCCGGCAAGTGCGTGGAGGAGTTCGAGGCGCTCCAGCAGGTGCTCGACGCCCAGCCTCGCCGCTGAGCGGAAGCACACCTGTCCGCAACAACCGACCGTTCACGCGGCGGGTCGTTTAGCGCAGTGGCGGCCCCCGCCACGCACCCCGCGGTCGCGGGGCTGCCCCACGAGAAAGGCACGGCCGCCGCACGTGAGGGACACACGAGAAAGCCGGCTGCTGCTCGTCCTGCTGATCGCCATCGCGTTCGCGTTGATCACGGTGGATCTCAGAGGCGGCGAGCAGTCTCCGCTCGACGGTGCGCGGTCGGGGGCCGCCTCCGTCCTTGGACCGGTCGAGAACGGCGTGGCCTCGGCGGTCGATCCCGTCGGCAACGCGATCAGTGCCGTACGCGCCTCCGGCGGGCGGCACGACCGGATCAGCCGGCTGGAGCAGGAGAACGCGGGGCTCAAGCAGAAGCTGGGATCCCACGACCGCAACCGCTCCCGGGCCCGCGAGCTGGACAAGCTCCTCAAGACCGCCGGAGCGGGCGGCTACGGAGTCAAAGGCGCCCAGGTCATCGCGATCGGCGCGGCCCAGGGCTTCTCCTGGACCGTCACCATCGACGCCGGCCGCAGGGACGGGCTGCGCCGTGACATGACGGTCCTCAACGGCGACGGACTCGTCGGCCGCCTCACCACCGTCGGCCCCTCCACCTCCACCGTCCTGCTCGCCAACGACCCCGACTTCACCGTCGGCACCCGGCTGGAGAAGAGCAGCGAGCTGGGCTTCGCCACCGGCCGGGGCGGCGGCGCGCTCAACGTCCAACTGCTCAACGGCAGGGCCAAGGTGAAGAAGGGCGACCGGCTGGTCACCTTCGGCTCCCGCGAGGACACGCCCTTCGTGCCCGGCGTCCCGGTCGGCAAGGTCACCAAGGTCAACCGGCACAAGGGCGACCTCACCAGGACGGTCAGCGTCAAGCCCTACGTCGGCTTCACCAAGCTCGACGTCGTCGGCATCGTCGTCCAGCCCCCGCGCAGCGACCCGCGCGACGACGTACTCAAGTCCAAGAAGCCGGCGAAGCCCAAGCCGGCGCCCACGGTGACCGTGACCTCCACCCCCAGCGGGACCCCGTCTCCCAGGAGCTGACCAGCGTGTACATCAACCGGATGCTGCTCTCGGCCTCACTCGTGGTCGTCGCCCTCGTCCTCCAGGTCACCATCCTCGCCAGACTCCAGCTCCCCGGCGCCGTGCCGGATCTGCTCCTGCTGATCGTGCTCGGTCTCGCCCTGGTCTACGGGCACACCGCGGGCGCGGTCGTCGGCTTCGTCGCCGGTCTCCTCGCCGACATCGCCCCGCCCGCCGACCACGCGGTCGGCCGCTACGCGCTGGTGCTCTGCCTGATCGGCTACGCCGCCGGGCTGACCAAGCCGGAGGGCGGCCAGCACCGCTCGGCCACCGTGCCGATGCTCGTGGTCGCCAGCGCCGCCATCGGCTCCACGCTGCTGTACGCGGGGGTGGGCGCGCTCGTGGGTGACACCCCGGCCCGTGGGGCGGGGCTGAGAGGGCTGCTGGTCACCGCCACCCTCTACGACCTGCTGCTCGCGCCGTTCGTCGTACCGCTGGTCATGTCGCTGGCCCGGCGCTCGGAGAAGGACCGGCTGGCGGCCGAGCCGGGTGGCGGCAGCGCCAGCGGCGGGGACCGCGCCGCCTACGGCTGGCTCACCTCGGGGGCCGGCATCAGCTCCTCGAGCGGCAACCTGTTCGGCAAGGGCAGGATGCGCAACGGCAAGGCAGCGCGCGCCGGCACCCCGCGCGGCAGCTTCATGGGCCGCTCCGCGCGGAACAAGGCAGGCAAGATCAAGGGGGTCAAGCGCCTGTGAGTGCGCCCACCCTCCCCCAGCCTTCGGCCGGGCGGTGCCCCCAGCCCGGCCACCACCCCTCAAGGAGGCGCTGCGCGCCGTGACCAACATTCCAGAGACCGGACGGTCCTCGCGCGTCAACATCCGGCTGGTGGCCATCCAGATCCTGGTGATGTCGCTCCTGCTGACCCTCGGGGGGCGGCTTTGGTACCTCCAGATCCGCAACGGTGACGAGTACGAGAAGGAGGCGGCGGGCAACCACGTCCAGCAGGTCGTACAGCCCGCCGTGCGCGGCTCCATCCTCGACTCGCGCGGCGTGCCCATCGCCGACAACGAGACCCGGCTGGTCGTCTCCGCTTCCCGCACCGAGCTGATGAAGATGGACGACGACGGCAAGGCGGTACTCACCCGCCTCGCCAGGGTCTTGGGCATGTCGCCCAAGACGGTGCGCGAGAAGGTCAGACTCTGCGACGCCAAGACGAGCCAGCCCTGCTGGAACGGCTCGCCGTACCAGCCGATCCCCGTCACCGACGACGCCAAGCCCAAGCAGGCCCTGCAGATCCGCGAGCGTTCCGAGGACTTCCCCGGCATCACCGCCGAGCCCGCCGCCGTGCGCAGCTACCCCGCCCCCTACGGCGCCAACACCTCGCAGGCGCTGGGCTATCTCTCTCCCGTCAGCGACGAGGAGATCGAAAAGGCCAAGGACACCGACTCCCCGTTCCTGCCCGCCGACGAGATCGGCCGCTCCGGCCTTGAACGCTCGTACGACAGCAAGCTGCGCGGCAGCTCGGGCGTGACGCGCTACGAGGTCGACAACCTCGGCCGGGTCATGGGCCGGGCCAAGAGCGACAAGGCCAAGCCCGGCTCCAACCTGGTCACCTCCATCGACTCCCGCGTCCAGGCCGTCGCCGAGAAGCAGCTCGACCAGGCGATGAAGGCGGCCCGCCACGAGTTCGACAAGAACACCGGGCGCAACTACAAGGCCGACGCCGGTGCCGTGGTCGTCATGGAGAACAAGACCGGCCGGGTCGTGTCCATGGCCTCCAACCCCGAGTACGACCCCAACGCGTGGGTCGGCGGCATCTCCGGCAAGGAGTACGCCAAGCTCACCGGCAAGAAGTCCAACTACCCACTGCTGAACCGCTCGATCCAGAGCATCTCGGCGCCCGGCTCGATCTTCAAGGTGATCTCCACCTCGGCGGCGATCAAGGCCGGCTACTCCTTCAACGGCAACTACGACTGCGCCTCCTCGTACACTGTCGGCGGCCAGGTCTTCAAGAACTTCGAGTCCAAGGGCTACGGCAACATCAACCTCGGCCGCGCGCTGGAGGTCTCCTGCGACACCGTCTTCTACGACCTGGCGTACAAGCAGTGGAAGAAGGACGGCGGGAACCTCCCCAAGAAGGGCGCCAAGGACTGGTTCTACAAGACCGCGCACCAGTTCGGCCTCGGCAAGAAGACCAACGTCGACATTCCCAACGAGGTCGCGGGCCGCGTCCCGGACCGCAAGTGGAAGAAGGAGTACTGGGAGGCGAACAAGGACGCCTGGTGCAAGCAGGGCAAGGACCCCAAGGACTACGCGGGGAAGATCGCCAAGGAGAACTGCGTCTCCGGCATGAAGATGCGCGCCGGTGACAGCGTCAACTACTCCATCGGCCAGGGCGACACCCTCGTCACCCCGATACAGATGGCCAGCATCTACGGGGCGCTCGGCAACGGCGGGACCCTCTACGACCCCACCCTCGGCAAGGCGGTCGTCAGCCCCGACGGCAAGTCCGTCAAGGAGATCAAGCCCACCCCGCACGGCAAGCTGCCCCTGAACAAGAAGAGCCTCGGCCAGATGGACAAGGCCCTCCAGGGCGTGGCCACCCGGGGTTCGGCGGCCTGGCGGTTCGGCCAGGCAGGCTGGCCGCAGGACAAGATCAAGATGCGGGCCAAGACCGGTACGGCCGAGGTCGCCGGCAAGCAGACCACCTCCTGGCTGGCCACCTACACCGACGACTTCACGGTAGTGATGACGATGTCCCAGGGCGGTACGGGCTCCGGCGCCTCCGGGCCCGCCGTGCGCAAGATCTACGACGCGCTCTACGGCGTCGGCAAGGGCGGCGACATCGACAAGAAGAAGGCGCTGCTCCCCAAGCCCGAGGCCAAGCTGCCCAAGGTCGACAAGGACGGCACCATCGAGGCCCGCCGCGACAAGCAGTCGAAGGCCGAGGACGTCAAGCCGGACGCCGCCGAGTCCAAGACCCCCGACGGTCAGGCCGCACGCCGCGAGGACGAGCAGGACCAGCCGCAGCAGAACGCGGGCGGACAGGCGCGCAACGCGCGGGACCAGGCCGGAGGTGAGCGTCCGTGAGCACGCGCGGCTTCTCTCTCGACGGCTACGGGCCGCGCAGACGTTCGACCTGGAGTCAGCTGACCGCACGGGACTCCCTCGTGTGGCGCATGGACTGGATCATGCTGCTGGCCGGGATCGCGCTGGCGGTCGTCGGCTCGCTGCTGGTCTACTCGGCCACCCGTAACCGCACCGAGCTGAACCAGGGCGACCCGCGGTACTTCCTGGTACGGCACGTCATCAGCCTGATCATCGGCCTCGCGCTGATGGGCGGCACCGTCTGGCTCGGCCACCGAAGGCTGCGCAGTGCCGTGCCGGTGCTCTACGGCGTCACCGTCCTGCTCGCCATCTGTGTCCTCACCCCGCTGGGCGCCACCATCAACGGCTCCCGCGCCTGGCTGAACCTGGGCGGCGGATTCACCGTCCAGCCCGCCGAGTTCATCAAGATCACGGTGATCCTGGGCATGGCGATGCTGCTGGCCGCGAAGGTCGACGCCGGTGATCGCGACCATCCCGACCACCGCACCGTGATGCACGCGCTGGGCATGGCGGCGCTGCCGATAGTTGTCATCTTGCTGATGCCCGACCTCGGCTCGGTGATGGTGCTGGTCGTCATCGTGCTCGCCGTCCTGCTGGCCTCCGGCGCCTCCAACCGCTGGATTCTCGGCCTCGGGCTGGCCGGGGCACTGGGCGCCGTGCTGATCTGGTCGCTCGGGGTGCTCGACGAGTACCAGATCAACCGCTTCGCGGCCTTCGCCAACCCCGCGCTCGACCCGGCGGGCGTCGGCTACAACACCAACCAGGCGCGGATCGCCATCGGTTCGGGCGGCCTGACCGGCAAGGGCCTGTTCGAGGGCACACAGACCACCGGACAGTTCGTGCCCGAGCAGCAGACGGACTTCGTCTTCACCGTCGCCGGTGAGGAGCTGGGCTTCGTCGGCGGCGGGCTCATCCTGCTGCTGCTGGGCATCGTCATCTGGCGGGCCTGCCGGATCGCGCGCGAGTCGAGCGAGCTGTACAGCACGATCGTCGCCTCCGGGGTCATCGCCTGGTTCGCCTTCCAGGCGTTCGAGAACATCGGCATGACCCTCGGGATCATGCCCGTCGCCGGACTGCCGCTGCCGTTCGTCTCCTACGGCGGCACCTCGATGTTCGCGGTGTGGATCGCCTTGGGACTCCTCCAGTCGATCCGGACCCAGCGGCCCATAGCGGCCTGATACGTCCATCCCGTCGCGGGGTGGTCTGTCCGGAATTGCCCTTCCCGCATGCTGGATGTCGTGCGGGAGATCGAGCGGAAGTACGAGCCGGAGATCACGCGCACGACCGGAGCGGGGCTCACCCGTTAGGCTGGACGACTGGCCCTGTCCTCCCCTGACGCCCGCCCGGCGTGGGGTGCCCCCAACGAAAGCGCGCCTGAGATGCCCGTCGAGTCGGTCTTCCCGCAGCTAGAGGCCCTCCTCCCGCACGTCCAGAAGCCGATCCAGTACGTCGGCGGGGAGCTGAACTCCACCGTGAAGGAGTGGGACGAGACCGACGTCCGCTGGGCGCTGATGTACCCGGACGCGTACGAGGTCGGCCTCCCCAACCAGGGCGTCATGATCCTCTACGAGGTGCTCAACGAGCGCGAGGGCGTGCTCGCCGAGCGCACGTACAGCGTGTGGCCGGACCTGGAAGCGCTGATGCGGGAGCACCAGGTTCCGCAGTTCACCGTGGACGCCCACCGCCCCGTCGGCGCCTTCGACGTCCTCGGCGTCTCCTTCTCCACCGAGCTGGGCTACACCAATCTCCTCACCGCGCTCGAACTGTCCTGCATCCCGCTCGAGTCGAAGGACCGCACCGAGGATCACCCGATCGTGATGGCGGGCGGCCACGCGGCGTTCAACCCGGAGCCGGTGGCCGACTTCATCGACGTCGCCGTGATCGGCGACGGCGAGCAGGCCGTGCTGGAGGTCACCGAGATCATCCGCGCCTGGAAGGCCGAGGGCCGGCCCGGCGGGCGCGACGAGCTGCTGCTGCGCCTCGCGAAGACCGGCGGGGTGTACGTCCCGCGCTTCTACGACGTCGAGTATCTGGCGGACGGCCGCATCTCCCGCGTCGTCCCCAACCGTTCCGGCGTGCCGTGGCGCGTCAGCAAGCACACGGTCATGGACCTGGACGAGTGGCCGTACCCCAAGCAGCCGCTGGTGCCGCTGGCCGAGACCGTGCACGAGCGGATGTCCGTGGAGATCTTCCGCGGCTGCACGCGCGGCTGCCGCTTCTGCCAGGCGGGCATGATCACCCGTCCGGTGCGCGAGCGCTCGATCACCGGCATCGGCGAGATGGTCGACAAGGGCCTGAAGAGCACCGGCTTCGAAGAGGTCGGCCTGCTCTCCCTCTCCTCCGCCGACCACAGCGAGATCGGCGACATCGCCAAGGGCCTGGCCGACCGCTACGAGGAGGACAAGGTCGGTCTCTCGCTGCCCTCCACCCGCGTGGACGCCTTCAACATCGACCTGGCCAACGAGCTGACCCGCAACGGCCGCCGCTCCGGCCTCACCTTCGCCCCCGAGGGCGGCAGCGAGCGCATCCGGAAGGTCATCAACAAGATGGTCTCCGAGGAGGACCTGATCCGTACGGTGGCCACCGCGTACGGAAACGGCTGGCGTCAGGTGAAGCTCTACTTCATGTGCGGTCTGCCCACCGAGACCGACGAGGACGTCCTCCAGATCGGCGACATGGCCATCAACGTCATCGCCAAGGGCCGCGAGGTCGCCGGGTCCAACGACATCCGCTGCACCGTCTCCATCGGCGGCTTCGTCCCCAAGCCGCACACCCCCTTCCAGTGGGCGCCGCAGCTGTCCGCCGAGGAGACCGACGCGCGCCTGGCCAAGCTGCGCGAGAAGATCCGCGGCGACAAGAAGTACGGCCGCTCCATCGGCTTCCGCTACCACGACGGCAAGCCCGGCATCGTCGAGGGCCTGCTCTCCCGTGGCGACCGCCGGATCGGCGCGGTCATCCGTGAGGTCTACGAGCGCGGCGGGCGCTTCGACGGCTGGCGCGAGTACTTCTCCTACGACCTGTGGATGGAGTGCGCCGCCAAGGCCCTGCCCCCGCAGGGAGTCGACGTCGACTGGTACACCACGCGCGAGCGCTCCTACGAGGAGGTCCTCCCCTGGGACCACCTCGACTCCGGTCTCGACAAGGACTGGCTCTGGGAGGACTGGCAGGACGCCCTCGACGAGACCGAGGTCCCCGACTGCCGCTGGGACCCCTGCTTCGACTGCGGCGTGTGTCCTCAGCTCGACCTCGATATCCAGGTCGGGCCGACGGGGAAGAAGCTGCTGCCGCTGTCGGTCGTGAAGTAGCCGCTCGGCAAGCGCCATGAACCCCCGGTGTCCCTCCAAGGGAGGACACCGGGGGCCCGATTCAGGGGCGGTTCAAGGCGCGGACCGCGCGGCCGGTGGGGGAAGAGCCGTCAGGCTCCCTCACCCTGGTCCTGCTCGGAACCCTCGACCTCGATGGGAAGGGTGTTGCCCTTGCCCTTGACGTGGGTCTTGATGTCACCGGTCGAGATCGCCTCGTTCTGGGCTTCCGTCTTGATGTCCCTTGAGTTCTTGGTGAGGTTGGCCGACTGGTCGCCGGGGCCGCTCTCGTCCGCGAACAGCGCGTCTCCGAGGATGAGGTAGTAGTTGTTGGAAGCCCCCCGGTGCGGGAAGGAGGGCGAGGAGACGGGGTGCGCGGCCTTCTCCGCCTTGCCTACTGGGGCGGCCGACGCCGTCGGGACGGCGAACGCGGCGATGCCGATGGCCGCCACTACGGTCGCTGCGGCGCGCGAGAGGTTCTTCATCGGATCCTCGGCTTTCATGACTTGAGGCTTGTCATCCTGGTGGGATTCGACTCCACAGTTCCCCGGAGCCGGCCTGCCTCTCGGCCGACGGAGAGTGTTCACCGCTTCGAGCGGTGAGACAGGCCATCCGGCGGCTCGGATGTGTCGAGTGCCGCACCGAGGCCCACAGGTGGCCCTTCGCCGAGGTTGAGCCGCCGGGAACCAGCCCGATGACGAATTCCGTTACCGGATCCCCACATCCTGAGCTGAACCGCTGGATCCAGCTCCCTCGTCACTTCAGCAGTGAACGCCTATCAGCCACGCCATGGCGCGACCACCCGCACGCGAGAACCAGAAGGGTGTCTGACGGCCGCGATCCGGCTGCCGGTGCGGATCGTGATGTTCGTGCTGGTGCTGCCGGTGCGGATGGTGTGGGACGCGCTGGTGATCGCCGGGCGGGCGGTGCGGCGGGGCGTGCTGGTGCCGCTGGGCCGCGGGCTGGCCTGGCTCGGGCGCACATTCGTGGTCACGCCGCTGGTCTGGGCCGGCCGTGGGCTGGCCTGGGCGGGGCGGACGCTGGTGGCCGCGCCGCTCGGCTGGATCTGGCGCAGCGTGCTCGTGCCCGTCGGGCGGGGTCTCGGCGCGGTGCTGGCGTGGACGGGCAAGGCCCTCTTGTGGGTGGCCAAGGCGCTGTTCTTCTGGCCGTGGGCCGCGCTGTGGCGCTATGTGCTGGCTCCGGTGGGGCGGGGGCTCGCCGTGGCGGTGGCGCTGCTCGTCCGTGTTCTGCTGGTGACCCCGCTGACCTGGATCCACGCCCAGCTCCTGGCCCCCCTCGGACGGGGGATCGCGGTGGCTCTCGCCTGGCTGTGGCGGTACCTGGTCGTCGCGCCGCTCAGCGGTGTCCACCGGTACGTGCTGACCCCGCTCGGCCACGCGGTGGCCGCCGTCGTACGCGGCACCGGGGCCGCCCTCGCCTGGCTGGGCCGGTATCTGCTGGTCGTACCGGTGCTGGCCGTCCACCGCTGGGTGCTCGTACCACTGGGACGGGGCCTGGCCGTGGTCGCGCGGGAGACGGCCGACGCCGTGGTGATCGCCTGGAAGACGGCGGGCCGCGTGACCCGCTCGGTCTTCGGCTTCCTCGGGCGGGTGCTGCGCTTCGTCGGGCGGGTGCTCCGCGCGCTGCTGGTGACCCCCTTCGTGTGGGTGTGGCAGCAGTTGGTGGCCCCTGTCGGACGTGCGGTACGTGACCACCTCTGGCGCCCTTTCGCGAGTGGCCTGCGGGCGGCGGGGCGCTCCGTGCGCGCGGCGCTCTCGTCCGCGAGGGCATCGGTTCGCGCCACGCGGGCAGAGATACGGCGTGCGTGTCTTTCGGCGTTTGGCGCGCCCCGCACTCAAGAGCGGGAGCGGCTGCCGGAAGGCCGCCGCGTACCCTAGGCAGAAGGATCATCCGCACAAACGCACAACGTGTGCCAGGCCGCCGCCAGCCCCGAGGGCGCGGAGCCGGGCCGCCCGTGCGGACTTCCGTCTTCGTACACGTCCTGTCAACGAAGGGTGGCCGCCCCGCGTGCCGCCCGGCACCGAGGAGAGAACCACTGGGCAAGCGACAGCCCGAAGGTCCGCCGCCCGCACCCGTCGTGCAGCGTGTCCGTCTGCGCTACACGAAGCGAGGCCGCCTTCGGTTCACCAGCCACCGCGACTTCCAGCGCGCCTTCGAAAGAGCACTGCGCCGGGCCGAGGTGCCCATGGCGTACTCCGCCGGCTTCACCCCGCACCCCCGCGTCTCCTACGCCAACGCCGCCCCCACCGGCACCGGCAGTGAGGCCGAGTACCTGGAGATCGCCCTCGCCCAGCGCCGCGAGCCGTCCGAGCTGTGCACGCTGCTCGACGCGTTCATGCCCGCCGGGCTCGACATCGTCGACACCGTCGAGGCTCACGGCTCCGACTTCAGCGACCGCCTCCAGGCATCCGAATGGGAGCTGAGGCTCGACGGCGTCACCCCCGAGGAGGCCGCCGGCGCCGTCGGTACGTTCCTCGCGGCCGAGACCGTCGAGGTGAAACGCCAGACCAAGAAGGGCATCCGCACCTTCGACGCGCGCGCCGCCGTCCTCGCGCTCACCGCCGCCGCACCCGCCGCCGACGAGGACCCGGCAGCCTGGGCCGATAGGCCCGGCGCCCCCGCCTGTGCGATACTGCGGCTGGTAGTACAGCACGTGACACCTGCCGTACGACCCGACGACGTCCTGTCCGGTCTCCGCGCTACGGCCGACCTGGCGCCGCCGGTCCCCCCAGGGGTGACCAGGCTGGCGCAGGGGCCGCTCGATGAGGAGACAGGCACGGTGACCGACCCGTTCGCGCCTGACCGCGACGCGTTCCCCGGACCCACGGGCCCGGGAGATCTTCCCAGCGTCGCGACGGCTCGGGGCGGCACCGCGTAGGAACCGCCGCCGAACGAAGCGCCGCCGCTGTCGCACGCCAGGGAGCCACCCGGGCCGCTGTACGGCAGGCGAGCGCACAGACCAGCAGACTTTCGCCGTAGCCGGCCCGGGACAAGGGCCCGGAACCGGCGAGTGAGACAACAGCTCCCGCGCGGCGCCCGCGCCCCGGAGAGCGTTCCGCCCCAGGCGGACCGCCCCGGACCGAACGAGCGCGGCGCCCGGGAGCGTGACGGGAGAACCGCCCGCATGCTCGAACCAACTGAATCCAACGAGCCCGAGGCCGCAGCAGGAGACCCCATTTCCACGGGATCCGCGCAGACCGCAGGGTCAGTTCAAACCCCAGGAGCCGCCGGCACCACGCCCAGCGACACCCTTCCCCCACGCCGCAGGCGCCGTGCGGCCAGCCGCCCGGCAGGCCCGCCCGTCGCTCCGGACGCCGGCGCGGCCGACGCCGGGACGCTCTCCGTACAGGACAGCGCCCAGCCGTCCGACCCGGACGCACAGCCCGCCGACGGCGCTGCCGAAAGCGCCCCCGGAACGGGCAGCGGCCCCGCCCGGAGCGCGGGCACAGGGGAGACCGAGGCGCCCGCCGCCCGTACCCGCCGTCGCGCCACCCGCAAGGCGACAGCCCCGGCCGGGTCCCCGCCCCCGGCGGAGCCCGCAGCCCCCACCGAGGCTGCCGAGCCCGTTGCCCGGACCACAGAGACCGCTGGGGCCACAGAGCCCGCTGAGGGCGCCGGAGCCGGGGACACCGCTGGTGCGGTGACCACGCCCCCCGCCCGTAGCCGCCGCCGCGCCACTCGCGCCGTCTCCGCTCCGGAGGCCCAGGAGGGCGAGGCCGCGCAGTCGGCGTCCGCCGCGCAGGCCGACGCCGGTGAGGCCGAGGCCCCCGAACCGCAGGCCCGTACGCGCCGCCGCTCCACGCGCCGGACGGCCCCCACGTCGACGGACGCCGACGCCGCGGCCACCGCGGACACGGAGACGGGCGAGACGCCCGCTCCGGCGCCCGCCACCCGCTCGCGCCGCCGCACGGCCGCCGCCGAGGAGCCCGCCGTCGAGACCGCCGCGTCCGCCGGGACCGGTGGGGCCGCGGAGGGTGAGGCCGCTCCCAAGGCGCGCACGCGCCGCCGGGCGACCCGTACCGCTTCGGCACCCGAAGCCGGGGAGGCGGCACAGTCGCCCGAGACCGCCGGCGCCGAGGAGACGAAGGCCCCGAGCCAGGCGGAGGCCGCCGAGGCACCCGCGGCCGAGCCCAAGACCCGTACCCGCCGCCGCGCCGCGCGGCCGGCTTCCGCCGCGCAGCCCGAGGCGTCCGAGACGGCTCCGGCGGCCGAGAGCGCCAAGACGTCGGCGACGTCCGACGACTCCGGCGACAGCGCGGCCACCACCGGCCAGGACGCCGCTGAGGCCACCGGCTCCGAGACCGCCGCCGGTGGCCGCAGCCGCCGCCGGTCGGCCCGTGCCGCCTCGGCGCCCGCCGAGGAGACCGCGCCCGCCGAGCAGGCCGAGGCCCCCGCGTCCCGTGCCGGCCGTCGCGGCGCCCGCAAGGCCGCCGAGACCGAGGCCTCGCAGGCCAAGGCCGATGAGACCTCCGCCACAGGTGCCGACGGGGCCGAGGCGCCTGCCGGGCGCCGCCGCAAGCGCAGCGCGCCGCCGATGGCGATGTTCCAGGCGCCGGTCTTCACCGAGCCCGCCTTCCAGACCCCGCAGAGCGCCGCTGCCGCCGCTGCCGCCGAGGCCGAGCGCCAGGCCGGAGCCGGTACGGACGACGAGCAGGACGACGAGGCCGGCCCGGACGCCGCACAGAGCGCGGCCGGCGCGGACAGCTTCGAGGGTGCTGAGGGCGAGAGTGGCGGTGCCTCCCGTCGCCGTCGCCGCCGGCGCGACACCGCGGCCGGCTCCGGCTCCCGGGGCGCCGCCCGGAGCGAGCCCTCCTCCGAGGAGGAGGGCACGGCGCGCGACGAGAGCCGTGACGACGAGGGCCAGGACGACGACCACGAGGGTGACGAGCACGAAGGCGCCCAGTCCGGCGACCGGCCCGCCCGCCGTCGCCGCCGGGGTGGCCGCCGCCGCCGCAGGGGCGACAGCGCCGAGAACGGCGAGAGCGAGGAGCAGAGCTCCCGCTTCGAGGACGGCGACGAGAGCCAGGACCGTCCCGAGCGTTCCGCGCGTCAGGACCGCCGCGACCGCCGCGAGTCCGCCGAATCCACCGACTCCGCCGACGGCGAGGAGGGGCTCGAGGCCGACGGCGGGGACGAGGAGGAGCACGGCGCGTCCGGCGGCAGCTCCAGCAGCAGTTCGCGCCGCCGCCGCAGGCGCCGTCGCCGCTCCGGTGACGCCGACGGGCAGCCCGCCGCGGAGGGCTCGGGCGGAGACGACCCCGAGCGCACCGTCGTCAAGATCCGCGAGCCCCGCAAGAAGAAGGACACCGAGTCCACCTCCAACGACGAGGTGCAGGCCATCAAGGGCTCCACCCGGCTGGAGGCCAAGAAGCAGCGCCGGCGTGAGGGCCGCGAGCAGGGCCGCCGCCGGGTGCCGATCATCACCGAGGCCGAGTTCCTGGCCCGCCGGGAGGCCGTCAAGCGGGAGATGATCGTCCGCCAGAGCGGTGAGCGCACCCAGATCGGCATCCTCGAGGACGACGTCCTGGTCGAGCACTTCGTCAACAAGGAGCAGTCGACGTCGTACGTCGGCAACGTCTACCTGGGCAAGGTGCAAAACGTCCTGCCGTCGATGGAGGCCGCATTCGTCGACATCGGCAAGGGCCGCAACGCCGTGCTGTACGCGGGCGAGGTCAACTTCGAGGCGCTGGGCATGGCCAACGGCCCGCGGCGCATCGAGACCGCGCTCAAGTCGGGCCAGTCGGTGCTCGTGCAGGTCACCAAGGACCCGATCGGGCACAAGGGCGCGCGGCTGACCAGCCAGGTCTCCCTGCCCGGGCGCTACCTCGTCTACGTGCCCGAGGGCTCGATGACGGGCATCAGCCGCAAGCTCCCGGACACCGAGCGCTCGCGCCTGAAGCAGATCCTCAAGAAGGTCGTCCCCGAGAACGCGGGGGTTATCGTCCGCACGGCCGCCGAGGGCGCCAGCGAGGACGAGCTGCGCCGCGACGTGGAGCGCCTTCAGTCGCAGTGGGAGGACATCCAGAAGAAGTCCCAGAAGGGCGGCAACGCGCCCACGCTGCTGTACGGCGAGCCGGACATGACCGTCCGCGTCGTGCGCGACATCTTCAACGAGGACTTCTCCAAGGTCATCGTCAGCGGCGACGGCGCGTGGGACACGATCCAGGGCTACGTCTCGCACGTCGCGCCCGATCTGACCGACCGGCTCCAGAGGTGGACCTCGGACGTCGACGTCTTCGCGACGTACCGCATCGACGAGCAGCTGATGAAGGCGCTCGACCGCAAGGTCTGGCTGCCCAGTGGCGGTTCGCTGGTGATCGACAGGACCGAGGCGATGATCGTCGTCGACGTCAACACCGGCAAGTTCACCGGCCAGGGCGGCAACCTGGAGGAGACGGTCACCAGGAACAACCTGGAGGCGGCCGAGGAGATCGTGCGTCAGCTGCGGCTGCGCGACCTCGGCGGCATCATCGTGATCGACTTCATCGACATGGTCCTGGAGTCCAACCGCGACCTGGTGCTGCGCCGCCTGCTGGAGTGCCTGGGCCGCGACCGTACGAAGCACCAGGTGGCGGAGGTCACCTCGCTGGGCCTGGTGCAGATGACCCGTAAGCGGGTCGGGCAGGGGCTGCTGGAGTCCTTCTCCGAGTCCTGTGTGCACTGCAACGGGCGCGGCGTGATCGTCCACATGGAACAGCCCGCCGCCGTCGGCAGCGGCAAGAAGAGCAA
Source organism: Streptomyces sp. NBC_01775 (assembly GCF_035917675.1). Classification (NCBI taxonomy): domain Bacteria; kingdom Bacillati; phylum Actinomycetota; class Actinomycetes; order Kitasatosporales; family Streptomycetaceae; genus Streptomyces; species Streptomyces sp. NBC_01775. Next base: position 6,292,414 of record NZ_CP109104.1, read on the forward strand.
GAAGAAGGGCAAGGGCGGCGGCCAGCAGGCGCAGCCCGAGCCCGCGCGGGCCGAGCCGGAGGTCGAGCCCTCGCCGGCGACGGCGCCTGCCGCTGTCGCGGTGGAGCCGGCCGACGAGCTGGCCGGGGCCGGCTCCATCGCGGGGACGGCGCCCGAGCCGGTCGAGTTCGTGCCGGACGAGGATCTGTTCAGTAGTGCGGCCGAGGCGGAGGCCGCCGCCTCCTCGCGCGGTCGCGGACGGCGGCGCGGGAGCCGGAAGGCCAGCGCGCCCGCCGGGTCCCCGAAGCCGGCCGCCGCGGAGGCGGCCGAGGTCGTCGAGCCCGCCGTGCCGGAGCCCGCCGCCGCGCCGGTGAGCACCGAGCCCCCGGCCGCTTCGTCGGACACGGAGGGCGCCGAGAGCGCCGAGCCCCCGGCGCAGCCTGTCAAGGAGGCCAGGCCGCGGCGCCGGGCCACCCGGAAGGCCACCGCTCCGGCCGGTTCGCCCACCACGAGCGAGGATGCCGCTGCCGTGACGGTCGTCACAGCAGAGGAAGCCCCGGCTTCCCCGGCTCCCGCGGAGGAGGTCGCCGCCACGGCGGCGGCCGAGTCCGGGCCCGAGGCCGCAGCCAAGCCGCGCAGGCGGGCGACCCGCAAGGTCACGGCGCCCGCCGGACCTCCCGCCGGTGGCGAGGAGGCCGCCGGTGAGGGTGCTGGTGAGGCAGGGGCGGCGGAGGCCGCGGAACCGGCGGCTCCGGCGAAGAAGGCCGCCAAGACGGCGGCGAAGACGGCGGCGAAGAAGTCCGCCGCGAAGAAGGCCGCGGTCAAGAAGTCGGCTGCCAAGAAGACGCCGGCGAAGAAGTCCGCCGCGAAGAAGACGACGGCGAAGAAGGCCGCGGCGTCCAAGGCGTCGAAGAAGACGGCCGCCGCCGAGCAGGAGGGGGCACCCTCCGTCTCGGCCGCCGCTTCCGAGGACTGACCGGCCGAGGACCGACCGGCGTGGGGGAGGGCGGGAGCCGCACGGCTCCCGCCCTCCCCGCTGTCCACCCTGGCGGCAGAGCGCTCCAGGGTGATGGGGTACCCTTGACCATCGGCGTGTTGTGACAGACGCGTCCGCTCCTGAGCAACTCCCTCCCGGTCCGCCGGGAGAGGCCGCTCAATCCTTCCGGATCAGATCCGCGCCCTCGTGTGCGGCCGGGCGGCTGGCATCAGGTGCTCCGAATCGAGTGAGAGAGAGTTCCGCGTGTACGCGATCGTGCGCACCGGCGGGCGCCAGCAGAAGGTTGCTGTTGGCGACGTCATCGAGGTTGACCGTATTTCTGAGAGCAAGGTCGGCGACAGCGTCGAGCTCTCCACCCTGCTCGTTGTCGACGGTGACGCGGTCACCAGCGACCCCTGGGTCCTCGCGGGCGTGAAGGTCCAGGCCGAGGTGGTGGACCACCACAAGGGCGACAAGATCCGGATCCAGAAGTACAAGAACAAGACCGGGTACAAGAAGCGCATCGGCCACCGCCAGCTCCACACCGCGCTGAAGGTCACCGACATCCCCGCCCCGGCCAAGAAGTAAGGACTGAGGAGAGATGGCACACAAGAAGGGCGCATCGTCCACTCGGAACGGTCGCGACTCCAACGCGCAGTACCTCGGCGTGAAGCGCTTCGGCGGCCAGGTCGTCAACGCCGGCGAGATCATCGTCCGCCAGCGCGGCACCCACTTCCACCCGGGCCAGGGCGTCGGCCGCGGCGGCGACGACACGCTGTTCGCGCTGGACGCCGGTGCGGTGCAGTTCGGCACCCACCGTGGCCGCAAGGTCGTGAACGTTCTTCCGGCCGCTGAGTAATCAGCTCCGGCAGGAACAAGCACCACTCCGAGGGCGGACCTCCGCTTCCGTACGGCGTACGTACGAGAAGCGGGTCCGCCCTTGGTGCGTTGGAATGCGAATCACAGGCACCACCCCGCACCACCTTCACCGAGCACGCCGGGAGGCACCCTCATGACCACCTTCGTGGACCGCGTCGAGCTGCATGTCGCCGCGGGTAACGGTGGCCACGGCTGCGCCTCCGTGCACCGGGAGAAGTTCAAGCCGCTCGGCGGGCCCGACGGCGGCAACGGCGGGCGTGGCGGCGATGTCCTGTTCGTCGTCGACCCCGATGTGACGACGCTGCTCGACTACCACCACGGCCCGCAGCGCAAGGCCACCAACGGCAGGCCCGGCGAGGGCGGCCACCGCTCGGGCCAGGAAGGCAAGGACCTGGTCCTGCCCGTGCCCGACGGCACCGTCGTGCTGGACCGGCACGGCGAGGTGCTGGCCGACATGGTCGGCGCGGGCACGACCTTCGTGGCGGGCCAGGGGGGCCGGGGCGGGCTCGGCAATGCCGCGCTGGCCTCCGCCCGGCGCAAGGCCCCCGGCTTCGCGCTGCTGGGCGAGCCGGGGCAGGCGCGGGACGTCGTGCTGGAGCTGAAGACGGTCGCCGACGTGGCGCTCGTGGGCTACCCCAGCGCGGGCAAGTCCTCGCTGATCTCGGTGCTCTCGGCGGCCAAGCCGAAGATCGCGGACTACCCCTTCACCACCCTGGTGCCGAACCTGGGCGTCGTCACCGCCGGCTCGACGGTCTACACGATGGCGGACGTGCCGGGTCTCATCCCCGGCGCGAGCGAGGGCCGGGGGCTCGGACTGGAGTTCCTGCGGCACGTGGAGCGCTGCTCCGTGCTGGTGCACGTGCTGGACTGCGCCACGCTGGAGACGGAGCGCGACCCCGCCTCGGACCTGGACGTCATCGAGGCCGAGCTGGCGCGCTACGGCGGCCTGGAGAACCGGCCGCGCCTCGTCGTGCTCAACAAGACCGACATCCCCGAGGGCAAGGACCTCGCCGACATCATCCGCCCCGACCTCGAAGAGCGCGGCCTGCCCGTCTTCGAGGTCTCGGCCGTCTCCCGCCAGGGCCTCAAGGAACTGTCGTACGCCCTGGGCGGCCTGGTGGACGAGGCGCGTGCCGCGAAGCCCGCGCAGGAGTCGACCCGCGTGGTGATCCGGCCCAAGGCCGTGGATGATGCCGGGTTCAAGGTCACCCGCGAGGAGGAGGGCCTCTTCCGGGTGCGCGGTGAGAAGCCCGAGCGCTGGGTGCGCCAGACGGACTTCAACAACGACGAGGCCGTCGGCTACCTCGCCGACCGGCTGGCCCGCCTCGGTGTCGAGGAGGAGCTGCTCAAGGCGGGCGCCCGCGAGGGTGACGGCGTCGCCATCGGCGACGAGGACAACGCCGTCGTCTTCGACTGGGAGCCCACCATGGTCACCGGCGCCGAGATGCTCGGCCGCCGCGGTGAGGACCACCGCATGGACCTGCCGCGCCCCGCCGCCCAGCGCCGCCGCGACCACCAGGCGGAGCGCGACGAGGCGCTGGGCGAGTACCAGGACTTCGACCCCTTCGAGTGATGCCTCTCGGCTGTCCCGGCCCGGGTCGGCCTCGGGCCGGGACAGCCCGGCTCAGCGCTCGCGCTGGGGAGTGACGCCCTTGCAGCCGCCGGTGTTGTCGTCCGTTCCGGGCTTGGCCGAGGACTTCACCGAGCGGAAGCGGTCCAGATAGGTGTCGTGGACGGCGGAGTTGTCGACCTTCAGCAAGGCCTCGTCGTTCTTGCGGAGGGCCGGGCCCGAGTAGTTGTGGCTGCCCGTCCACACGACCTTGTTGACCGCGCCCGCGTAACGCCCGGAGATCATCAGGGTCTTGGAGTGGATGACCTTCTGGGAGGTGCCGGGGTCGCCGTCGTCGTCGTAGTGCATGCAGCGCATGGCGGGGCCGCCCTTCTCGTGCAGGGTCTCCCAGGTGCCCGGCGAACCGCTGCTGGCCTTGCTGTCGGTCTCGGCGTAGACGATGTCCACCGCGCAGCCCTTCTTCTGGAGCGCGGCGAGCTTGTCGGCGACGCCCTGCCGGGTGAGCTTGAACATCGCCAGCCGCACGCTGGTGCGGTGGCTGCCGGACGCGTCGGACCAGCGGCAGGTGATGTTGTTGAGGATGCCGTGGACGGTGTCCGTCTTGTTGCCGCTGCCGGGGCGCGGGAAGAAGTAGCTGGTGTAGGGGGACGAGGCGGTGCGGGTGTAGCGCCAGTCCCGCCACTTCATGGCCGTGGCCTTCTTGAAGTAGCCGCTGTAAGCGTTGTAGGTGCCCGCCTGGGAGACGACCATCGTGTCGTTCCAGAACTTGGTGTAGCTGCCCGTCGACAGGTTCGAGGACGTTTGCAGCACGACGTTGTGTAAACCGCCCGAGTTCGAGAAGAGCCAGAATTTGTTGTGCGCGATCGAGGCGCCTTCCCCCGGATCGCCCAAGCAGGACCTCTTCTTGGGGCAGAGGGCTACGTAGGAGCCCGCCTTGCGGTTGGTGCCGAGCGCGTCGCGCAGGATGGCGTAGGACGTGCTGGAGGGCATGGCGCTGACGCTGGTCTCGTCGAGCAGGACCTGGACGTTGACCTTGCGGGAGCTGGTGGTGTGCGCCGCGGCGAGCGCACGGGCCGTCTCCGCGTCCCAGAAGTGGTAGACGGCGACCTTGATGGTGGAGCGGGGCGCCGCGGCCTTGATCCGGGCGAGGATGTCGCTGCGGATGGCGCGTTGCTGGGCCGTGGTGCCGTTCGGGTTGTTGAAGACTGGGCCCGTTCCCAGTGGGGCTGCCGTGGCGTGCGGGGCGGTGCCCAGATGGAGCCCCGCGGTGAGAAGCAGGGCGAGCGGTGTGGCAGCGGACCTCACGGGCGTCCCTCCAGACAGACGGTGCGAGCCGACTCGTCTGTGAGCGTAGGGACGGGAGAGCACCCGTCATAGAACGCCTTCCGGATGCCCCGGGACGGGTGGGACAGGTGGGACGTACGCACACGGAAGGGCCCCGAGAGGCGATTGCCTCCCGGGGCCCTGCACCCTGTTGTGCTCCCGTGCGCCGGGTTGTGCCGCGTGCGCCGCCCGTGACCGAGGTGTCAGCTGCGGGAGACGCCCGAAAGAGGGACGTGGCGGCCCCGTGCGCCCTACGTGGTGACCGCGTCCTCGGGGTCGACGGGGACCGAAGTCTCCATCTCGGCCTCCTCCGCCGCGTCGTCCGCCTCGCGCTGGCCCGGGATCTCGGCCGTACGCCGCGCCACGCGGACGTTGCGGGCCTCGGCCTCGGCCCCCAGCTCCAGCGCCGCGGCGTTGAAGCGGGCGAGCGACGGCGGGTCGGAGGGACCCAGCAGGTGGATCTTCAGCTCCTTGCGGGCTTGCACCAGCGTGTCCTTCTCCGGGTTGCGCACCGCCTCCAGCAGCCCGGGGATCTCCTCGGCGCCGGGCGTGAGGACCGTACCGGCCCGCACCGTCGGGAAGGTGCGCCGGAACTCCTCCTCGTCCAGGCCGCTCGTGTTGGCCACGGCGTAGGGCTTCTCGCTGGTGAGGTAGTCCGAGACGACCGAGGAGACGTCCGAGATGAGCAGGTCGGCCTGGTTGAAGCAGGTGAAGATCGCCGGGCGCGGACCGGTGACGATCTGGTGCTCCCACTCCGGGAAGGACGCCCAGTACGCCTCCTCCCACGCCTCTGTCGCGACCTTGACCCGTGCGGCGCGCCCCTGCTCGGGGGTGCCCTGCACCTTCATCCGCTCCATCTCGTCCGCGCGGGGGCGGAAGGCGGTGGTGGTGATCTGGTCCAGCTCCGCCGTGCGGCGCTCCAGCTCCGCCGCGGCCTCCGGGCCGCGCCGCTCGCCGCCGCGCGCCGCGTTCGCCTCCGTGATCATGGCGCGAATGCGCTGGTCGGCGGCGCCCGCGCGGGGGTCGACCGAGCCGGTCATCGGGTGCGGCTTGTACAGCAGCCGCACGCCGGGGTCGGCCAGCAGCGCGCGGACGATGTTCTCACCGGCGAGCACCACGGAGGTGTTGCCCGGGTTGCCGTCCCAGCCCTCCCAGGTGGGCGCGTAGAGCACGGTGGTGTAGGTGCCCTCCGGGGCTCCCGCGTACGGCTGGATCGGGGTGAGCTGCGGGCGGCCGACCTCGACCACGTCGCGGTCGTCCACCCCGACCTCGGCGAGCTGGTAGCGCTCGCGCGCGGCCTCTCCGGCGACCCATACCTGGTCGTACGCCTTGGCGTAGGGGTTGCAGGAGGAGAGCTTGTCGCTCTCGCCGTGGTTGGTGAAGGTGTGCTTGATCGTGGGGATGCGCAGCACCTGGGAGGTCTTGCCCGAGTTCGCCGGGTGCAGGAGCACCTTGAGCGTGGAGTGCTCCAGGTGCATGAGGTGGGCGACCTTGGGGATGCAGACGATCGGCACGTCGGTGGCGTCGATCTTCTGCACCATGAACCGCTCGCGCAGCACGATCAGCGGCTTGCCGTCCAGCTGGGCGAGGGTGGAGAGCCACATGTTCGCCTGGTAGGCGGAGGTGGTTCCGCCGGAGAAGTACATGCCCACGGTGGGGCGGTAATCGGCCAGCCAGGCGTCCAGCCAGGCAAGCGCCTCGCGCTCGCCGGCGGACCGCTTCTTCGGCAGCATCCAGGTGCCCAGGTAGATCGCGCCGCCGAAGGAGAGGAGGAAGGTGCAGCTCACGCCGATCAGCCCCCACTCCTCGCCCGACAGCCCGGCGCTCAGCACGAGCCCTATGGTGCCGGGCACCGAGAAGCGCAGCAGCCTGCGGCTGGGCTGGCGGGCCAGCAGCCGGGGCGGGGCGATGGTCAGGCCGAGCGCGGAGGCGTCGATGTTGCGGGTGACCACCGGCAGGGTGCGGGTGCGCCGCACGAGCTGGGCCACGGCCTGGCACAGGAAGTGCGCCGCGTAGGAGATGAGCAGCAGCAAGGTGAGCGGGCGTTCGATGTCCGGGGGGACATCGGGAATGCGCACGAGGCCGATGACGATCAGCATGTCGCGCAGCAGCTGCCGCGTGGTGACGTCGAATCGGACCTTGCCGAGCAGCGCGAGCAGCCCCGGCTGCTTGTGCGTCAGGTACAGGTCGAGAGCGAGTCCCGCCAAGGAGGCGGTGACGAAGACAGGCACGTTCGGCAGCAGCGCACCCGCGAGCTGCGCGGTGTAGAACACCGCCAGTGCGAGGAGCGCCGTGAGCTGTACGGCGCGTCGGGTGGAGAGTCCGGCAGAGGGCACGGGCTGGGCTCCTGGCATGGAGATCGAAGATTGCTTGCGTACAGGGGTGGCCTGTGGCGCGGCCAAGGTTGACCACTGACCGTATGACGGTCAGTGGTCCAGTGACAATCTTCGACGGGCCGGGATACGTGCTTACGGGGGCAAAGGTAATCATCCTCACCCGTCCGTCGCGCGAAACGGATGAGCGATGGGGACCAGCACTGACGTAGATTGCGCAGCGGAAGACCGTGGCGGGGCCGGGGAGCGGTGGTGCAGAGCCGGAGCCCGGAGGCGCCGCGGCGGCGATGGGCGCGAGGGGTACGTACGGGCGTGACAGGAGACACCGGGGAAACGGCGGCTACGGACGGTACGTCCGCGAGCACGGACGGCGCGGCGGGCTCGCGTGGCCGGGCGGGTTCGCGTGGTCCGGCCGGTCCGGGCGGCTCGGCGGGTCCGGGCGACTCGGGCAACAGGAGCGGCTCGGGCGGCTCCGGCGGGAAGCGCGGGGCCGTGGAGCGGGCGCGCAGGATCGTGGTGAAGGTCGGCTCCTCCTCGCTCACCACGGCGGCCGGCGGGCTGGACGCGGACCGTGTCGACGCCCTCGTCGACGTGCTGGCCAAGCACACCGACGCGGCGGGCCGCGAGATAGTGCTCGTCTCCTCCGGCGCCATCGCCGCGGGGCTCGCCCCGCTTGGCCTGGCCAAGCGCCCCCGTGACCTGGCCCGCCAGCAGGCCGCCGCCAGCGTGGGCCAGGGACTGCTGATGGCCCGCTACACCGCGTCCTTCGCCCGCTACGGACGGCGCGTCGGGCAGGTGCTGCTCACCTCCGACGACACCAGCCGCCGGGCGCACTACCGCAACGCCTACCGCACCCTTGACCAGCTGCTGAACATGGGCGCCGTCCCCGTCGTCAACGAGAACGACACGGTGGCCACCGACGAGATCCGCTTCGGCGACAACGACAGGCTCGCCGCCCTGGTCGCCCATCTCGTCCGCGCCGACCTGCTCGTCCTCCTCTCGGACGTGGACGGCCTCTACGACGGCAACCCCGCCACCCCCGGCGCCCGCAAGATCGCCGAGGTGGGCAGCCCCGCCGAGCTGGCCGGCATCGACATCGGCAGCGCGGGCAGCGCCGGCGTCGGCACCGGCGGCATGGTCACCAAGGTGGAGGCGGCCCGCATCGCGGCCGGTGCCGGAGTTCCCGTGGTGCTCACCTCGGCCGTGCACGCGGCCGACGCGCTGGCCGGCCGCGACACCGGCACCTACTTCCACCCGACGGGGCGGCGCGCGGCCGGGCGGCTGCTGTGGCTCGCCCACGCCTCGACGCCCGTCGGCGCGCTCACCCTGGACGACGGGGCCGTACGCGCCGTCGTCGACCGGCGCACCTCGCTGCTCCCGGCCGGCATCGCGGGGGTGGAGGGCGACTTCACGGCCGGCGACCCGGTCGAGCTGCGCGACGCGCGGGGCCGCGCCGTCGCACGGGGGCTGGTCAACTTCGACGCCAAGGAGCTGCCCCGCCTCCTCGGCCGCTCCACGTACGACCTGGCCAGGGAGCTGGGCCCCGCCTACGAGCGCGAGGTCGTGCACCGTGACGACCTGGTGCTGCTACGGCAGTGACCGCCGGTGCCAGGTGTGACACAAGCAGCGCCGTCCGCGGCACGGCGGCCCTGCGGTTTCTCGTTGTGCCGCGTTCCTGAGGGGTGTCATACGCGGGCGGAATCGGAAAAAGACCAGCCTTTCCACGGACACCTTCCGGAAAACCGCCACGCGAGTGGACGAGGGCTGGTCAACTTTGACTCAGGGACCGGTTCGTGGAAGCACGTGCACGAGTGTCCGGCACGGCGGAAGCAGCAGCACACCAGCACCACTCCAGGAGGCCACCGGTGAGACGACTGGCCAGCGTTGACATGGCGTCTTCTCCCCAGCCCGAGGCGTCTTCCTCCCAGTTCGAGGCGTCTTCCCAACAGCCTGAAGAGGGGCCCGAGTCCAGGCTCTGGCACATCACGCTCAGCGTCGCCGGGCAGGAGGCCCCGCTCGCCGAGGTGCGGCGCGCTCTCGAACAGCTCGCGCACGACCACCCCTTTCTGCTGACCAGCCGATACGCCAACGACCACGCGGAGATCCGCTACTGGGAGGAGGCGCGCGATCTGCACGACGCCGCCGCCGTCGCCCTGCGGCTGTGGGGCGAGCACCGCGCCTCGGCCAAGCTGCCGCCCTGGGAGATCGTCGGCCTTGAGGTGATCGGCCGGGCGACCTACCACCAGCGCGTCGCCGAGGGCTACGGCCCACCGCCCGCGACCCCGGTGGGCGTGCACCCGTTCTGAGCCGGCCGCTGAGACGAGCCGGCCGCTGAGACGAGCCGGCCGCTGAGACGAGCCGGCCCGCCGCAATGGGACGGCCCGCCGTGAGACGGTCCGCACCCTGCCGTCCGGCGCGGTTACGATGCGCGGCATGAGCGCATCACACACCCAGGAGCAGGCGCAGGACACTCCCGTCACGGCCACCGCACGCCGCGCGAGGACAGCCGCGGCGGCGCTCGCCCCGGCGCCCCGCACCCTGCGGGACGCGGCGCTGCTGGCGGTCGCCGACGCGCTCGTCGCCCGCACCGGGGAGATCGTCGCTGCCAACGCCGAGGACGTCGCCAAGGCGCGCGCCGAGGCCACCCCCGACTCCGTCGTCGACCGCCTCACGCTCACCCCCGAGCGGGTCGCCGCCATCGCCTCCGACGTCCGCGACGTCGTCGCGCTGCCCGACCCGGTCGGCCAGGTGCAGCGCGGCTCGACGCTGCCCAACGGGCTGGAGCTGCGCCAGGTGCGCGTCCCCCTCGGCGTCGTCGGGATCATCTACGAGGCCCGCCCCAACGTCACCGTTGACGCCGCGGCCCTGTGCCTCAAGTCCGGCAACGCCGTCCTGCTGCGCGGCTCGTCCTCCGCGCACGCCTCCAACACCGCGCTGACCGAGGTGCTCCGCGACGCCGTCGCCTCAGCCGGGCTCCCCGCCGACGCCGTACAGCTGGTGCCCGGCGTCAGCAGGGAGAGCGTCACGGAACTGATGCGCGCACGCGGCCTGGTGGACGTGCTGATCCCGCGCGGCGGTGCCTCCCTCATCAAGACCGTGGTCGAACAGTCCACCGTCCCCGTGATCGAGACGGGTACCGGCAACTGCCACGTCTACGTCGACGAGCGCGCCGACATCGACACCGCGCTCGCCATCCTCGTCAACTCCAAGGCCCAGCGCCCCAGCGTCTGCAACGCCGCCGAGACCGTGCTCGTACACGCCGGGATCGCGGAGGACTTCGTCCCGCGCGCCTTCGAAGCCCTCACCGGGGCCGGGGTCACGGTGCACGGCGACACCGCCTGGCAGTCCGTGGGCGGCGGGTCCGTGCTGCCGGCCACCGACGAGGACTGGGGCAACGAGTACCTCTCGTACGACATCGCCGCCGCCGTCGTGCCCTCGCTCGACGCCGCCGTCGAACACATCCGCACCTGGACCTCCGGGCACACCGAGGCCATCGTCACCACCGACGCCGCCGCTGCCCGCCGCTTCACGGCACTGGTGGACTCGGCGGCCGTCATGGTGAACGCCTCGACCCGCTTCACGGACGGCGCGCAGTTCGGCTTCGGCGCCGAGATCGGCATCTCCACGCAGAAGCTCCACGCGCGCGGGCCGATGGGTCTGCCGGAGCTGACCTCCACGAAATACGTGGTCACGGGGGACGGCCACATCAGGCACTGAATTCCCGCTCACTCTGCCCAAATTGACCGCATAGGTCTACGCTGGACTTCGTGCCGGACGACGTGGGGGGTCAGCCGTTCCAGGACGGTGAGGAGCCCGACAACCGCGACCACGGGCCAGCGGACGACGAGTTCGCCTCCGTGGTGCTCGACGAGGACTTCGTGCGCTCCGCCGAGGTCCACGAGCCCACCGCGGCGGAACGGATACTCGCGGCGGCCCAGTCGCACGCCGAGAGCGAGATCCCCCGCATCCTGGAGGAAGGCTTCGGATACGGGCGCGGAGAGGGCGAGTTCCCCCTCGACGACGAAGACCCCGACGACGACGAGGGCCGCTTCGACCGCTCGGACTACGAAGCGGACTTCCCCGGCCAGACGCCGTACGCCGACTACGCCGACTACGACGGCTATGAAGGCTACGACGACGAGGACGGCCCCGACCCTGGCGGCCCCGGCACCTACGACCCCGCATACGGCTCCGTGTACGGGCCCTTCTCGCGGCCGGGTGCGGCCTCCGCCGAGGCGCACGCCGGCGGATTCCCGCCCGAGCTGGATCCGGCGTACGAGCACGGAGCCGACTTCGGACACCCTCACGGCGCGTACGGCGCCTCCGGGCGTTTCAGGGGCCCCTACGGAGCGCACGGCGGCACTCTGCGCCCGTACCGCGGCCACGGGAGCTGGCAGCGCCCCATCGCCTGGGTGCTGGCCGTGGTGATGGGGATCGGCATGGTCGCTCTCGCCTTCACCGCCGTCTACCGGGGCGCCTCCAGCCAGCGCCAGGAGCCCACCCCGCCGCCCGCCACCACCGGCGTCGACCCCTCGGTCGTCCCGGGCGCGCTGCCGTCGGTGTCCGCCGACACGGAGGCACCCACCGCCTCCGCTGAGCCGCCCGAGGGCTGAGCGGGCGGGCCCGAGTAGCGGGCGGGTCGCCAGAACGGCCGAGCGGGCCGTCCGGGTGCTGAGCGGGTCGCGAGAACGGCTGAGCGGGCCGGGGCGGGTGCGTACAGCCGGGTGTGACGGGCCGCCGGGCCGGGTGTGCCGGGATTAGGCCCATAAGATTCCTGGAAGTTGTCCGGGACCGCGTCGTTTACCTTCGTCTGCTCGGTCCTACTCTGTTCTTATGTCCGGGCGAGTGGAACCTCCAGACGGGACGCCCGAAGGCGCTCCCGGAGGCGGCGACGACGAGTACCGATCCCTGGTGTTCGACGAGTCGTTCATCAAGGCTGCGCGGCTCCAGGAGTTCTCGGCGCAAGAGCGGCTGGAGGACGAGGAGCACGCCGCCGTGCGCAGCCGCCCCGTCTCCGCCATGGGCAGCCGGACGGGCCTCGGCTTCTCCCGCCAGGGCCTGGTGCTGGTGCTGCTGATCGCTCTGGCCTTCGGCACCGCGATCTACATGGGCATACGCAACCCGTACCAGACCACTCCGAAGCTGGGCTCCGAGCCGATGCGCAGCGAGATGCTGCCGCTCGCGCCCCGCGGCAAGGTTCCCGGCGCCACCACCCCCGATCTGTTCGAACACAGCCCGGCGGCGCAGTTCCGCGCCGGAGCCGACGGAGTGGCGCTGCCCCCCGTACGGCGCAGCCCCCACTTCTCGGAGAGCCAGGTGCTGGCGGCGCTCACCGCGGCCAAGGACTACGTCGTGGAGACCTCGCTGGACCCCAACGTGCTCACGGGCGAGGCGGTGCGGCCCGTGCGGGTCATGCTGAACGCCCGCCAGCAGGAGCAGTTCGACCAGAGCGTGGACAGCCCCCGCAACGACGGACGGCACGCGGCCACGGCCTGGATGGTGCGCTTCGATCCCTCCAAGACGGCGCTGGCCGACCCCAGGGTGCGGGTCAACGGCACCCTCGCCGTCCAGGAGGTGAGCGGCAACGCGCTGGAGGTCATCGCCGACCACGTCTTCGTCTACGCGGTGCGGCCCGCGGACGCCGGTGAGGGCGAGGACGCCAAGCGGAAAGCGTCCCTCTTCTCCGTACGCCGCGAGGTGCGCTTCCACTTCGAGCGTGACGACCTGCGCGACCACCAGCTGAGTGTGCGCCAGGTCTCCATGCGGGCCGGGCCCATGAACTGCGCGGACGATCCGTCCGCCGCGCTGGCGCCGCTGCTGGCCGGACAGCGGGCGAAGGACGCGGGGCTGGCGGGGACCGACCCCTACGCCCGGGGCCGGTCGACCGCCTCGATGTGCGGGCTGCTGGCGGCTAGCGCTCAGCCGAGCCCGGATCGTCCTTCCCACTAGACCCGCCGTTGGCTCCGCCGTCGCCGTTGGCGCTGCCGGACGCGCCATCCTGGCCGCCGGAGGAGCCCGCGGCGCCCCGGCCGGTGAAGGTGTCGCGCAGCTTGCCGCCCAGGTCGCCCGCGCCGCCCGCGATGTCCCGCACGAGGCCCATCAGCGGGTCCTTGCTGTTCTTCACCGACTCCGAGTAGTGGCCGGCCGACTGGCGGAAGGACTCGCGGACGGAGGTGTCCTTGTCGTCCTCGCGCTTGTCGTAGTGGCCCTCCATTATCCGCTGGTAGTCGCGGCTGGCCTCCCACTTCTTCAGCTCGGCGGCGCGCACGGTCGTGAAGGGGTGGCTACGCGGAAGCACATTCATGATCTTCAAAACCGAGTCGCGCAGGTCGCCGCCCGACTCGTACTCCTCGGCCTGGGCCAGGAAGGAGTCGACGTTCATCTCGTGCAGGTGGTTGCCGCCGGCGAGCTTCATCAGGCCCCGCATGGAAGCCTGGAGGTCCTGGCCGACCAGCAGGCCCGCGCGGTCGGCGGACAGCTCGGACTTGCGGAACCACTCGCGCAGCGCCGTCACTATCGCCATGATCGCGACGTTCCCCAGCGGTATCCACGCCACCTTCAGGGCGAGGCTGGTGAGGAAGAGAAGTATCGTCCGGTAGACCGCGTGGCCGGACAGCGCGTGGCCGACCTCGTGGCCGACGACCGCCCGCATCTCCTCCTCGTCGAGCAGCTCGACCAGGCCGGTGGTCACCACGATGATCGGCTCGTCCAGCCCGATGCACATCGCGTTGGGATGCGGGTCCTGATTGACGTACATGGGCGGGACCTTCTCCAGGTCCAAGATGTAACAGGCGTCCCTCAACATCGCGTTGAGGTGGGCGAACTGCTGATCGCTCACCCGCACGGAGTCGGAGAGGAAGAGCAGCCGCAGGCTGCGCTCGGGCAGCAGCCCGCTCAGTGCCTTGAAAACTGTGTCGAAACCGCTCAGCTTGCGCAGCGCGACGAGCGCCGAGCGGTCGGCAGGGTGTTCGTAGGCGCGGGACGAGATGCCCGGAAACCGCCGCCTGTCGCGGCCGGGCAGGCGCTCCGTGCCGTCTGTGCCGTCTGTCATGGTGTTTCCCACTCCTCGACTGGACTGTCCACACTAGAGGGTGGGACGCGGAGGAGGTCCTTCCCGTTGCGTTCTCCGGAAGACCGGTGATCCCGGCCGGGCCGGGGCGCGCACGGTGGCCCGGGAGCGCGGGACGGCCTCGGGGCGGCGAGAGCTGAGTCGGCGTGAGGTACCGGAGGACGCACGCTTACGATGTGCCTGCACAGCCTTGTGCCCGCACAGCCAACTGTCCGCACCTCACGGGATAGGCCGACGATGACTCTGCCCAGCACCGCCCACGATGCCCTGCTGACCCTCGCCTCCGGCGGCGAGCACGGCGAGAGCAGCCAACACGAGAGCCTCAGCCCGTACCTCACCGGCGGCGGCGCGCTGGTCGCGCTGTTCCTGCTGCTGTGGATCACCACTCGCTTCAACCGGGACCGCTGAGCGGCCCCCGCCGCCGCGCCGTCTGGCATCCGGACTAAGGATAGGGTCGGCCCGCATGGGAGAGAACGGCCAGGGCGGGACGCCCGGCACTGGTAAGCGGCGGCTCGGCGTGATGGGTGGGACCTTCGACCCCATCCACCACGGTCACCTGGTGGCCGCGAGCGAGGTGGCGGCACGCTTCCACCTCGACGAGGTCGTGTTCGTGCCGGCCGGACAGCCGTGGCAGAAGAGCCACCAGAAGGTCTCGCCCGCCGAGGACCGCTATCTGATGACGGTCATCGCGACGGCGTCGAACCCGCAGTTCTCCGTCAGCAGGATCGACATCGACCGCGGCGGCAAGACGTACACGATAGACACCCTGCGCGAGCTGGCCGAGGGCAATCCCGACACGGACCTCTTCTTCATCACCGGCGCCGACGCGCTCTCGCAGATCCTCAGCTGGCGCAACACGGAAGAGCTGTTCTCGCTGGCCCACTTCATCGGCGTCACCCGCCCCGGCCACGCGCTGGCCGACCCCGGGCTCCCCCAGGGCGGAGTCTCCCTGGTGGAGGTCCCGGCGCTGGCCATCTCGTCCACGGACTGCCGCGCGCGGGTGGAACGTGACGATCCGGTCTGGTATCTGGTCCCTGACGGCGTCGTGCGCTACATCAGCAAGCGCGCCCTGTACAGGGAGGAGCCGCGAGCGTGAGCGACGGTTACGGATACGACCCGTACGGTCAGCAGCCGGAGATCACCGGCTACGACGAGTACGGCAGACCGGTCTACCGCCAGGACGCGCAGCAGCAGGGGGCGGGGCAGCAGGGCGAACAGGGGTACGCCGCCCAGGACCCGTACGGCACTCAGGACCCGTACGGCGCCCACGGCTCCTACGGCACGGGTACGTACGAGGCCTCCGGCACGCACTCCGGCGGGTACGAGACCTCCGGCACCTACGAGCCGTACGGGCAGGCGCAGGGTCCGGAGGCAACGCCCGGCCAGCAGGGCTACCACGACTACGACGCGTACGACCCCTACGGGCAGCAGGCGGGTGCGGCGGGACAGCGGCAGGCGCCGGCCGGGCAGCCGCAGACCGCGCAGCAGGAGTGGTTCCCCCAGCAGAGCCCCCCGCCGCAGCAGGAGCAGTACGAACAGCCGCAGGCCGGGTCGGTGCCCGGCGCACGCCGGGATCCGGACGCGGGCGCCACGGCTGACCCGTCGGCCGGGCGGCCGTCCGGCCGGCCCGATGGTGCGCAGGGCGGCCCGGAGACCGACTACCGCACCGAGCAGTTCGCCTTCGTGGAGGAGCCGACCGACGACTCCGAGGACGTCATCGACTGGCTGAAGTTCTCCGAGAGCCGCACCGAGCGCCGCGAGGAGGCCAAACGCAAGGGCCGCAACCGCGTCGTCGCGCTCATAGTCGTCCTCGTCCTCGTCGTGACGGGCGGCCTCGGCTACCTCTGGTACGCGGGCATGCTGCCGGGGCTGGACGGGGCCGAGGAGAAGGGCGGCGCTGCCGCGGGCCAGCAGCGCGACGTGATCGTCGTACACCTGCGCGAGGAAGGCGGCGCCAGCTCGACGGCGCTGCTCGTCGACAACGCGGGCGCGGGCCAGGGCAGCACGGTCCTGCTGCCGAACTCGCTGGCCGTCTCGGCCGAGGACGGGACCACCACCACGCTCGGCAAGTCCGTCGAGGACGAGGGCGCCTCGCCCACCCGCGACGCGCTGAACACCCTGCTCGGCTCCGACATCAAGGGCACCTGGCGGCTGGACACGCCGTATCTGGAGAACCTGGTGGAGCTGGTCGGCGGCATCGCGCTCGACACCGACACGGCGGTGCCCAGCGCCAAGAAGGGCGACAAGCCGCAGGTCGAGCGGGGCAGCGCCGTGGACCTGGACGGCCGCGCGGCCGTTGCCTACGCCACCTACCGGTCCCCGGGCGAGCCGCAGGCCAAGCAGCTCGCCCGCTTCGGACAGGTGATGCAGGCGGCGATCAAGAAGCTGTCCAGCAGCTCTGGTGCGGCGACCAAGACCGTCGAGTCTCTCGGCCAGATTCCCGACCCCTCGCTCTCCGAGTCCCAGCTCGGCGCCTCACTCGCCAAGCTGGCCAGCCGCGCCAAGGGTGGCGACTACCGCACGCGGCTGCTGCCCGTGCAGGCCAACGGCACGCTGAGCAGGCAGGCGGGCGGCCAGGTCGTCAAGAAGATCCTCGGCGGCACCGTCAAGAACTCCGACCCGCAGGCGGCGCTCCGCGTCAGCCTGAAGAACGCCAGCGGCAAGCCCGGCGTGGCCAACGCCGCCTCCGCCGCACTGGTCAACGGCGGCTACGCCGTCGTCAAGTCGGGCTCCGGTGCCACCCGCGCCAAGTCGGTGGTGGGCTACGCGAAGCCGGAGCACAAGGCCAAGGCCGAGGAGGTCGCCAAGACCCTGGACCTGCCGGGCACCGCCGTGCGCAAGACCGGCAGCGCCTCGACCGGGGACGTGGCCGTGCTGCTCGGCGCCGACTACAAGGGCTGAGGCAGGGGACCTTCCGGCCTTCGCGGCCTCCAGTGTGAGACGTCCCACATCACGCTGGAGGCCGCAGGGCCGCCCGAACGGAAGACGGAACGCGGTCGTGAGGCCGTGAGACCCTGGAACCTGACACGTACACAGCGTCCTGGACGTTCGTCTCGGCTTCGAGGGTTTGAGGCTTCGGGCTTCAGGCGTTTCCGGCGCTGTTGGTGTGTCTCGACAATTCGACCATTCCCGACCGAAAGCCTTGCCTGTGACCGCCACGGACCGTTCCCTTGAGCTGATCAACGTCGCCGCGCAGGCGGCGGCCGACAAGCTCGCGCACGACATCGTCGCTTATGACGTCAGCGACGTCCTCGCCATCACCGACGCCTTCCTCCTCGCCTCGGCTCCCAACGACCGGCAGGTCAAGGGCATCGTCGACGAGGTCGAGGAGAGCCTCAACAAGAAGCTGGGGGCCAAGCCCGCACGCCGCGAGGGCGAGCGCGACGGCCGCTGGGTGCTGCTGGACTACGTCGACGTCGTCGTCCACGTCCAGCACAGCGAGGAGCGCGTCTTCTATGCCCTGGAGCGGCTGTGGAAGGACTGCCCCGAGCTGGAGCTGCCGGAGGACGCCAAGGCGACCCGCGGCAAGGCCGCCGAGCACGCGGGCGAGGCCGAGCGCGCGGACGAGCTGGACGGAGAGCTGAACTGAACGGGCACTCGGGAGCGGTCAGGGACCGCAAAATCGTGCTGTGGCGGCACGGCCAGACCGCCTGGAACCTGGAGCGCCGTTTCCAGGGCACCACGGACATCCCGCTGACGGACGAGGGCATCGCCCAGGCCCGCCGCTCCGCGCGGCTGCTGGCCGGGCTGCGCCCCGACGCGATCATCGCCTCCGACCTGCGGCGCACGGCCGCCACCGCCACCGAACTGGCCGACCTCACCGGCCTGGAGATCACCCACGACGAGGCGCTGCGGGAGACCTACGCGGGCGCCTGGCAGGGGCTGACGCACGAGGAGATCCTCGCGCAGTTCGGCGAGCAGTACACCGCGTGGAAGCGGGGCGAGCCGGTGCGCAGGGGCGGCGGCGAGCTGGAGACCGAGGTCGCCGACCGCGCGGCACCCGTCGTGGAGCGCAGCGCGGACAAGCTGCCGGACGGCGGCACGCTCGTCGTCGTCAGCCACGGTGGCACCATCCGCACCACCATCGGACGGCTCATCGGCCTGGCGCCGGGCACCTGGGAGTCGCTGGGCGGGCTCTCCAACTGCTGCTGGTCCGTGCTGGGCGAGACCGTGCGCGGCTGGCGTCTGCTGGAGCACAACGCGGGCAGCCTGCCGGAGCCGGTGCTCGGCGACGACGACTGAGCTTTTGGCGGGCCCCTTGCGAGCATGGCGGAGCCCCCGGGGTGACGGAGCTCCGGGGCGGCTGAGCTTCCGGGATACGGAGCTCCGGGGCGGCTGAGCTCTCGGGGGGCGGATTTCTCATTCGGCCTGGCCACCGGTTAAGCTTCTTCTCGTTCGCGGCGCTCCGGTGCCGGGACCTCGGGGCTATAGCTCAGTTGGTAGAGCGCTTGCATGGCATGCAAGAGGTCAGGAGTTCGATTCTCCTTAGCTCCACGGAAATGAGAGGCGAGCTGTGCTCACGGAATGCGTGAGCTGGCTCGTCTCCTTTGTTTTTGCGCGGCTTACCCGGGGCACGTCTCGTCAGGATCAGGTCTCCTCGTCCGGGGCGGGCGGGATCTTCGTGGTGCGCAACACGGAGGGGTCCGTGTGCGCTGCCCGGCCCTCCAGGGTGGCCCTTATCCGGGAGAGCGGCTGAGCGTGCAGGGGGCAGCCGATCACCGGGTCCTCTTGGAGCTCAGCAGCGTGATCAGCTTTTCCGTCTCCGCGTCGTGCGGCGAATAGGCCACGACCCTCGTCTCCGGCGCGGTGCTGACCTGAAGCGAGGTCGAACTGAGCCGCAGCTCGCCCACCGAGGCGTGCTGCACCATCTTGATCCGCGCTCCCGGAGGCGCCACGTCGCCGCTGCGCCACAGCCCCGCGAACTCCCCGCTCGCCGCGCTCAGCTGGGCGATGAAGTCCTCCCAGGCCGGCTCGCCCACGTGCCGGCCGTAGGTGCCGCGCAAGGTGGCCACCAGCAGCGGCAGCTCCTCCTCGCGGTTGAGGATCGTGCAGTGGCACGGCCGCAGCGTCACGAACAGCTGCCACAGCACGTTCTGTTCGGGCAGCCCGAGGATGTCCAGGACCGGGAAGATGTGGCGGTAGGCCCTGTTGGCAGCCAGAATGTCGTACCTGCCGTTGTAGACCACGGCGGGCAGTGGGTCCATCGCCTCGATGATGGCGTGGATCTCCGGGTCGATCGCCTCGGCGATGCGCTCCCGCTCGGGCACGTAGGGCACCTCGGCGAGGTGGTAGAGATGCTCGCGCTCGGTCTGGTCGAGCTTGAGCGTCCGGGCCACCGCGTCCAGGACCTGCACGCTGGCGTTGATCGGCCGACCCTGCTCCAGCCATGTGTACCAGGTGACGCCCACGCCGGAGAGCTGCGCGACCTCCTCGCGGCGCAGGCCCGGCGTGCGGCGGCGAAGGCCCGCCGGCATCCCGACATCGTCGGGCGAGACCCGCGCCCGGCGGCTGCGCAGGAACGTGGACAGCGCGGGGCGGCGGCGCCGCGTCGCTGCTCCTGCTCGGCTCTCGGTGATGACTGTCACACCACCCATCGTCGCTGCGGGCGGCGCATGCTGCCAGGTGCTGTCAGTACCAGCATCGTCGGGCTCTCGTGAGCGACGGACGAATGCGGCCAGGCTCGGCGCATGACCTCTTCGACTTCTTCCTCTGAGCCCCACGTGTCCGCGGCCGGGCCCGACGCGCCTGCGGTCGGGCCCCATGCGTCTGCGGCCTCGCGTGCGGCGGCTGCCTCCGTCGCGTCCCTCGCGTCCGTTGCGTCCACACGGTCTCCTTCCCCCGGTTCCACTCCGGTGTCTCCCACCGGGGCCGCCGCCTCGGCGGCCCCGAAAGCCAGTAAAGACCACCTCGCTGACATCGGACCCGGCGCGGAGAGAGCGGGAGGGCCCGGGCGAAAGCGCGGCCCCGGAAGGCGGATCGGCCGGCCGGGGCGGAGACGGAGCAGCGAGGAGGGAGGGCGGCACGGGCCGCGGCCCGGCTGGCTGCTCGCCATCGTGCTGACGGGCCAGTTCATGTCGCTGCTGGACACCTTCATCGTCAACGTCGCGGCCCCGGACCTGCGGGCGGACCTTCACGCTTCCGGCTCCGGGCTCCAGTTGGTGGTCGCGGGATACACCATCGCGTACGCGGTGCTGTTGATCACCGGTGCCCGGCTCGGCGGGGTGATGGGTCACGCGCGGATCTTCCTCGGCGGCCTCGCCGTCTTCACCGCCGCCTCCCTCGCCTGTGGCCTGGCCACAGGCGCCGGCTCACTGATCGCCTTCCGCCTGGTGCAGGGGACGGGTGCGGCGATGATGCTGCCCCAGGTGCTCAGCCTGATCCAGCGCACCTTCACCGGTGCCTCCCGGGGCAGGGCCCTGGGCGTGTACGCCGCCGTGCTGGGAGTCGGCGCTGCCGCCGGCCAGATACTGGGCGGCGTGCTGGTCGAGGCGGACTTGTTCGGCTGGGGCTGGCGCCCCGTCTTCCTGATCAACGTCCCGGTCGGCCTCGTGCTGCTCGCCACAGGCCCGTGGCTGATGGGCGTGCGTGACGAGCGTGCGGCCCGGAGGGCGGAGCGCAGAGCGGATCGGCAGGCGGGCCGGCAATCGGACGCCCCCGACCTGACGGGCCTGGCGCTGCTGGCCGCCACGGTATTGCTGTTCACGGTCCCGGTCGTGCTGGGACGCGAGCAGGGCTGGCCGCTGTGGGGATGGATATCGCTCGGCCTGTGTGCCGTGTCCTTCACCGTATTCGCGTGCTATGAGGTGCTGTTGGCCCGGCGCGGCGGGCGCCCGCTGATATCTCCCCGGGTGCTGCGCGCCGCCGGAGTGCCGCTGGCGATCGTCCGGATCTGCTGCATGATGGCGGTCAACGCGGGAGTGCTGCTGGTGCTGATGCTGCACCTGCAAAGCGGGTTGGGCCACAGCGCGCTGCGTGCGGGGCTGTCGTTCGTGCCCACGGCGGTGGTCTTCGCCGTCACCGGAATGACCTGGCGGAAGCTGCCCGGGAGTTGGCATCCGAGGCTGTCGTTCGCCGGATTCCTCACGGCGGCCACCGCGTTCGTCTGGCTGGCGGCGCTGATGTCGGACGGGGGTGACGGCGGCGCCTGGTTCGCGGTCTGCATGGCCGTGATGGGGCTGGGCCTCTCGCTCTCGTACAACCCGGTGCTCGCCCGTACCCTGGCCGGCGTACGACAGAGCGAAGCCGCCGATGCCAGTGGCCTGTTGGTGACCACGGCCCAGCTCGGGATGGTGACGGGGGTGGCGCTGTTCGGCGCGCTCTTTCTGGAGCACGCCGAGGGCGCGGTGACCTCGGCGGCCACATCGGCCGACGCGTTCAAGATGACCTGCCTGGCTCTGGCGGCTTCGGCGTCGGTGGGTGCACTGGCCGGGCCGGTGGACGGGCTGGTGCGCAGGGTCCGGCGCCAGGCATAAGACAGGGCAGGACCTGCGCAAACACCATGATCCGGATGATATTGGCGGGTGCCGGGCAGCGGTGGGTAGGGCGGCGTTGTCCGGAGTGGGGGGATTGCGCGCGGATCGCTGACCGGGGCTTAGGCAAGGGCTTGGAACGTGGCAGAATCGTGACGGCTGGGAGGGGGAAAGCCAAGGGGAGGGACGAGTGCGATGTCGGCGGCGGACCTCAGCGTCGACCAGGAGGACGACCGGAGGCTCACGTGGCACGCACTCGGCCAGGAGCACTCGTCGGGTATGCCCGGCTCCCTGCAATGCCCATCCTGTGGTTCGCCGAACGTCGCCCAAGTGCTTGGCGACAATGGAGGAGTGTCCTACGTGTGCACGGCTTGCGGCCACATCTGGAGCTGAGTGAGCGATGGGCGCCCACAGCAGGAAGTGCGACTGGTGCGGCAGCGGCACCCCGATCGTGCGCGACATGGAGCCGGTCAACAGTGCGTACCAGTACTGGTGCGAGGACTGCGCGCGGGCGCTGATCATAAAGGGCGACCCGATCGAGACCTACCGTGAGCTGGACGGCGAGCCGATCTACGGGCGGCTGCTGGACGCCCACTGCACTCTGAAGCGCTTCTACTCCTTCGCCACGGCCTGACCGGCGCTCTTGGGTCTCGCTCGGGCAGACACCGTCAACGCTGTGAGCGCGGGCGGGCCTTGACCGCGTCGTCGGCCACCTCGCTTCATCCGGCGGCCGGTTCCGCCCCGACGACCGGGGTGCGGGGCTCGATTTTCTCGTGGGACTCGTTCGGCTCGTGGGACCCGTACGGGCCGTGGGGCTCGTGACGGTTGTGGGGCGTCGGCTTGCGCAGCGCGCGCAGGGCCACCACGGCGGTCAGTACCAAGAAGGCCACACCCGCCAGCGGGTAGACGGCGGACAGCAGCATCTCGCCGCCGTTCTGGTGGAGTTCGGGCGGCCGGTCCGAGGCGGGGTCCCGGGGCACGCACCACAGCGCGTACGAGCCGAACGCCAGCGTCGCCGCGAGGGCGCCCGCCAACCAGCCGCGGCTCGATCGGCGCTGCGCCTCGGCGCCGAGCAGCAACACCACCGGCACACACCACACCCAGTGGTGTGACCAGGAGATCGGGCTGATCAGCAGCGCGGTGACGGCGCAGGCGAGCACTGCCCAGGCGTGGGCGTGCGGCAGCCCGCGCCGCCCCGCCAGAGCGGCGGCCACGGCCGAGCCCAGCCCGAGCACGGCCGTCAAGAGCGCCAGCCCCACCCAGAGCCAGCCCGGGTCGCCGGTGTGCAGAAGACGCGCGGCGACGCCGCTGAGGGCCTGGTTGTCGGTGATCTCCGTACGTCCCACGCGCCCCGACTCGAAGACCGCCTCGCCCCAGAACCGCCACGAGTCGCGGGGCAGTACCAGTGCCGAGAAGAGCGCCGTTCCCAGGAAGGTCACCGTGGCCACGGCCGCCTGGCGCAGCCGCGGGTTCCAGAAGTCGGCCGCCCGCCCGGTACGGCGCAGCAGCCGCCAGCCCTGGACGGCCCCGCACAGGGCCAGGAAGACCGCGAACAGTGCGGGCGTGAGCTTGATCCCAGCGGCGATGCCGATCCCCACGCCCGCCCACCGGTGACCGGTGCGCCGCGAGAGGTCCCACAGCACCAGCGCCGCCAGCAGCAGATTGATCTGTCCGTAGCGCAGCGTCGTCCACACCGGCTCGCACCACACGGCGACGGACGCGATCAGCAGCGTCGCGGCGGGCCGGGGAGCGTGCAGCGGGCGCCCGAGCAGCCGCAGGGACAGGTGGATGAGTACGACGAGCAGGCCGAGGTTCAAGAAGGTCGCGAAACTGCGCATACCGGCCACGTCGAGCAGCGTCAGCGGGATGAAGAGCAGCGCGGCGAAGGGCGGGTAGGTCGTCGGCAGGTGGGCGTAGGTGGCGCGCATCGCGTAGAGGTCGTAGCCGTTGCGCACGGTCCAGCCCTCGGCGCGGTACACCATCAAGTCGATCATGGAGACGTCGGCGGTGCGCTGCGCCGCCCAGAAGGCTGCGAACGACACCAGGAACGGGGCCAGGGCCAGGGTGACCGGCCGCCGCAGCGCGTATGCCTTGACCGCCAGGGATCGTTTGCTGTCACCAGCGGCCTGCTGCAACGTGCTCACGGGTACGGCTCCAGGGTGCGAGGGGGCCCGTGGGGGGCGTGGGGGGAGGGCGTCGCGGCTCGACAGTACCGGCCCGCCCCGGGGCGGGGTGCGCGGGGCGGCGAGGGGCGGGAAAGGGATTTGGCAGAGGGCGGCACGGGGCGTGTAAGGTTGGCGAAGCCGCCGCGGGGTAGCCCCCGGCGGACCAGATGCGGGGCTATAGCTCAGTTGGTAGAGCGCTTGCATGGCATGCAAGAGGTCAGGAGTTCGATTCTCCTTAGCTCCACGGAAATGAGAGGCGAGCTGTGCTCACGGAATGCGTGAGCTGGCTCGTCTCCTTTGTTTTTGCGCGGTTCCGCCGCGCGTGGCGGGGGCTTCGCCGCCCGTTCCCCCCTGCGGTCGGTGGGGGTGTTGTGGGTGAGCTTCCTTCCGTTTCGGGTGCGCGGCTCTTTCGTCCGAGTCGGGTGGCGTCCCGGGCCAGGGCGGTCCTCGGAGCGAGGTGGCGTCCCGAGGCGGGATGGCGCTCCGACCTGGGGAGGCGGGGCTCTCCCGGCGGGCTCATCCGGCGGGGCTCTTCCGGGGCTCCAGGGAGGGCTCCTTGGGGTTGCGGTACTCTGGCCGCATGCGTGCCGTACGCCTTCTGCTTAGCGAGCCGCGCTGAATCACCGCCGGACCCCCTCACCGGGGCCGGACTCGGCGCGGCTCCCCCTCCTGTGCGAGGGGTTTTTTCGTTTTGGGAGCGCTGGGCAGAGACGACCGATGGAGCTTTGAGGACGATGAGCGAGATGACTTCCGCCGCTGAGACCGCGGCCCCTTATCGCTACACGGCGGCGCTGGCCGCCGACATCGAGGCACGCTGGCAGGACTTCTGGGAGAAGCACGGGACCTACGAGGCCCCGAACCCCGGCGACGGCGACCTGGCCGGAGCCTCGGCGGAGGTCGCCAAGCCCAAGAAGTTCATCATGGACATGTTCCCGTACCCCTCCGGTGCGGGCCTGCACGTCGGGCACCCGCTGGGCTACATCGCCACCGACGTCTACGCTCGCTACGAGCGCATGACCGGGCACAACGTCCTGCACACCCTGGGCTTCGACGCGTTCGGGCTGCCCGCCGAGCAGTACGCCGTACAGACCGGCACGCACCCGCGCACCTCCACCGAGGCCAATATCGGCCAGATGACGGCGCAGCTGCGCCGTCTGGGCCTGGGTCACGACCAGCGCAGGACGTTCGCGACGATCGATCCGAAGTACTACCGCTGGACGCAGTGGATCTTCCTGCAAATCTTCAACTCCTGGTACGACACCGAGGCGGACAAGGCCCGGCCGATCGAGGAGCTGGTCGAGCAGTTCGAGTCCGGTGCGCGGGAGACCCCCGGGAACTGGGGGCCGTGGAGCGGGCTGGGCGAGCGCGAGCGTGCCGACCTGCTGGGTGAGTACCGCCTGGCCTACGCCTCGGACGCGCCCGTCAACTGGAGCCCCGGGCTGGGCACCGTGCTGGCCAACGAGGAGGTCACCGCCGACGGCCGCTCCGAGCGCGGCAACTTCCCCGTCTTCAAGGCCAAGCTGCGCCAGTGGAACATGCGCATCACCGCCTACGCCGACCGCCTGCTGAACGACCTGGACGGTCTGGACTGGCCCGAGGCCATCAAGCTCCAGCAGCGCAACTGGATCGGGCGCAGCGAGGGCGCCAGGATCGCTTTCCCCGTGGGCGACGAGCGCATCGATGTCTTCACCACGCGCCAGGACACGCTGTTCGGCGCTACTTACATGGTGCTGGCGCCCGAACACCCGCTGGTGGAAAAGGTCGTACCGGATGCCTGGCCGGAAGGCACGCACGATGTGTGGACCGGAGGCTACGCAACCCCCGCTGAAGCCGTCACCGCCTACCGGGCGCAGGCCGAGGCCAAGTCCGATGTGGAGCGCCAGGCCGAGGCGAAGGACAAGACCGGCGTCTTCATCGGTGCCTACGCGGTCAACCCGGCCAGCGAGGAGCGGCTGCCGGTCTTCATCGCCGACTACGTGCTGATGGGCTACGGAACCGGGGCGATCATGGCCGTCCCCGCGCACGACCCCCGCGACTTCGCCTTCGCGCGCGCCTTCGAGCTGCCGATGCGCTGTGTCGTCGAGCCTTCCGACGGCCGTGGGCTGGACCCCGCCACCTGGGAGGACGCCTTCGGCTCGTACGACGCCAAGATCGTCAACTCCAGCGATCACGGCGTCTCCCTGGACGGCCTGGGCGTCACCGAGGCCAAGGAGCGGATGACGCGCTGGCTGGAGGAGCACGGCCTGGGCGAGGGCACTGTCAACTACCGGCTGCGCGACTGGCTGTTCAGCCGCCAGCGCTACTGGGGCGAGCCGTTCCCGATCGTCTACGACGAGGACGGCATCGCGCACGGGCTGCCCGAGTCGATGCTGCCCCTGGAGCTGCCGGAGGTCGAGGACTACTCTCCGCGCACCTTCGACCCGGAGGACGCCGACACCTCCCCGGAGACCCCGCTGTCCCGGAACGAGGAGTGGACGCACGTCACGCTGGACCTGGGCGACGGCAAGGGCCCGCGGCGCTTCCGCCGCGAGACCAACACCATGCCCAACTGGGCGGGCTCCTGCTGGTACGAGCTGCGCTACCTGGACCCGAACAACGACCAGCAGCTGGTCGACCCGGAGGTCGAGCGCTACTGGATGGGGCCGCGTCCCGGACAGCCCACCGGCGGCGTCGACCTGTACGTGGGCGGTTCCGAGCACGCCGTGCTGCACCTGCTGTACGCGCGTTTCTGGTCCAAGGTGCTGCACGACCTGGGTCACATCTCCTCGGTGGAGCCGTTCCACAAGCTGTACAACCAGGGCATGATCCAGGCCTTCGTCTACCGTGACGCGCGCGGTATCGCCGTGCCGGCCGCCGAGGTGGAAGAGCGCGACGGCGCCTACTACCACCAGGGTGAAAAGGTCAGCTGCGTACTGGGCAAGATGGGCAAGTCCCTGAAGAACGCGGTCACTCCGGACGAGATCTGCGCGGACTTCGGCGCCGACACGCTGCGGCTGTACGAGATGGCGATGGGCCCGCTGGACGTCTCGCGCCCGTGGGACACCCGGGCCGTCGTCGGCCAGTTCCGGCTGCTGCAACGGCTGTGGCGGAACGTCGTGGACGAGTCGAGCGGCGCGGTCACCGTCGTGGACGCCGAGCCGGACGAGGCGACGCTGCGCGCCCTGCACAAGGCCATCGACGGGGTCGGCCAGGACATGGCAGGGCTGCGCTTCAACACTGCCATCGCCAAGATCACGGAGCTGAACAACCACGTCACCAAGCTGTCCGAGGTCCCGCGCTCCGTGACCGAGACGATGGTGCGGCTGATCGCCCCGCTGGCCCCGCACATCGCCGAGGAGCTGTGGCGGAAGCTGGGCCACCAGGACACCGTCGTGCACGAGGACTTCCCGGTCGCCGACCCCGCGTACCTGGTGGACGAGACCGTGACCTGCGTCGTCCAGATCAAGGGCAAGGTCAAGGCCCGGCTGGAGGTCTCGCCGTCCGCCTCGGAGGCCGAGCTGGAGGCCATGGCGCTGGCGGAGCCCGTCATCGTGGCGGCGCTGGGCGGGGCCGGTATCCGCAAGGTGATCGTCCGGGCGCCGAAGCTGGTCAATATCGTTCCTGAGTGAGCGACGCTGCCCGGATACGACCAGTACCGCACGGGGGTGATCGAATCTCCGTTCATCCGGTGGGGCGTCCGGGGCGGTTCTCTTGGGGCACGTGACCGCATGGGGCTGTGGCCCCGTGCGGTCACGCGGCCGTTGTGGGCTCCGTCGTGGAGCTCCCCCTACGGGAATTTTGCGGGGACGCTCCGGGTCCCGGCGGAACCTGCCGTCCTCCTCGCCCGTTTACGCTGAACTGGAGACGGTGCGGCGATCGGACGGAGGAGCGACCCGTGGACGTGGGACTGGTCATCGGCCTGGTGCTCTTCCTGGTCTTCTTGACATTCGGAGTGATCGTCACGGTGCGCGCCACGCGAGCCGTGAAGCGCGGTGTCGAGCGGACGGGCGCCCAGGTCAGGCGCACGGTCGAGGAGACGACTCTCAAAGCGCGCGGAATGCAGCCCGGACCCGTCGGTGAAGTCGCGCGCGTCCGCATGGAGTTGCGCTCCTCCATCGACAGCACGCGCAGGGCCCTGGAGGCGGGTGCCCAGGACGATCCGGCGCTGAAGGAAGCCGTCACCTTGCTGGACCAGCTCCATGAGCACGCCAGACAGCTCGACGGAGAGCTGCGCCTGCTGATGGAGGGCGAGCCGGACCGCGCGCGCATCGCGGCCAGGCTGCCCGACGCGCGCGACCGGATGAAGCACATCAAGGAGTCCGCCGACTCCTTGCGCTTCGCCGCCCAGGACCGGGCACGTCAGTTCGACGCCGAAGGGCTGGACGACCTGCGCGGCAGGATCGACATCGAGACGGGAGCCCTGCGCCACTGGGATCCCACCCCCGGCCGGAAGCCGCGCGACCCCCTGGCGGACCCTGCCCTGGCTCCCGATCCGCCGTCGGACGCTACCCGAAAGCCGGACCAGCACGGCCGGCACTCCACGGCGGCCGGTGAGCACCGGTCCGACTCCCAGGAAGACCGCCGCTCCCAGGCCGGCCAGGCAGCGCTGGGGCCCGCGGGCCAGGGGCTGGACCCGTCCCTCACCGACCCGACGGCCGAGCGGAAGCACGCGGAGCCCGGCTTCGAGAAGCGTCGGCCGCGGAGCGCCTCCTGAACGGTTCCGTCCCCGCGCCCGATAACCTCCGTTCCATGCACGGCCCCGTCGCGATCCTCACCGATTCCACGGCCTACCTGCCTCCGGCCGCCCTGCGGCGGCACGGGATCGAGGCCGTTCCGCTGACCGTCGTACTCGGCGACCAGGCACTGGAGGAGGGCACGGAGATCTCCGCCCGCTCCCTGGAGGCCGCGCTGCGCGAGCGGCGCCCCGTCACCACCTCGCGACCCAGCCCCGAGATGTTCGCGCGGGCCTACCGGGCCGCCTCCGAGGCGGGGGCGGCCGGAATCGTGTCCCTGCATCTGTCGGCGGAGTTCTCCGGTACGTACGACGCCGCGCTGTTGGCCGCCAGGGAGGCGCCGGTGCCGGTGCGGGTGGTCGACACGGGGGTCGTCGCCATGGCCCTGGGCTTCTGCGCCCTGGCTGCGGCGGAGTGCGCCGGGGCGGGAGGAAGCCTGGACGAGGCCGTGGCCGCCGCTGAGAAGCGCGCGGAGCGCACCTCGGCGCTCTTCTACGTGGACACGCTGGACTATCTGCGCCGGGGCGGCAGGATCGGCGCGGCCCAGGCCCTGTTGGGATCGGCGCTCGCCTTCAAGCCCCTGCTCGAACTGGCGGACGGCCGCATCGGCATGCTGGAGAAGGTACGGACGGCGTCCAAAGCCATCGCCCGGCTCGAGGAGATCGTGGTCGAGCGGGCCGGTGACGCGCCCGTGGACATCGCCGTACACCACCTCGCCAGCCCCGAACGGGCCGAGCAGCTCGCCGACCGCCTTCGCGAGCGGGTGCCTGGCCTGCGAGAACTCCATGTGAGCGAGGTCGGGGCCGTGATCGGCGCCCACACCGGCCCCGGGCTGCTGGGAGTCGTGCTCTCACTCAGATGAGTGAGCGAGTTATCCACAACTCGCGGGTTTTCCACGGGAATTGAGCAAGATCACTGCGGTGGGCCATGGGTGCCTACCGTCGGTGGGCATGAGCGCACGAGCAGGAGCGAAGACAGGTACGGACCCGGACGCGAGCGGGGAGATGAGGCTGCCCGCCCTGGGCATGCCCGGGGGCCGGGATCCCGAGCGGGAACGGGATCGGCGCGGGGCTGAGGACCGGAGTCGAGCCGGCGCAGGGACCGGGGCACGGGCAGGAGCCGGTGAGCATAGGGGCGAGGCGGGGGCATGGGGCGGGGACGAAGAGGCCGTCGGCCCGGGGCGTGAAGGAGCCGCGGAGCGGGAGCAGGCGGATGCCGCCGGGTGGGGGCGTGCGGGCTCTGCCGGGTGGGAGGGGGAGGATCACGCAGCGCGGGGGCGCGTAGGGGGCGCCACGCGGGGGCGGGGGAACTATGCCGGGTGGCAGCCGGCGGGGGCGTTCGGGGCGGCTGAGGGAGCTGTCGGGGGAGCCTCGGGGTCGCTTACGGGATCACTCGGGGAGGGAGACGGCCGGCGAAGCTCGGTGGACGCGGACGGGGCGTGGGGGCCGGCCGCATCCGCGGGGGAGCCGGAGCTCACGCGATCCGGCCCCTCCGGTGACCCGGACGCCAGGACGGTGACGCGGCGCCCAGCCCGGCGCCGCCCGCCCAGGGGCCCGCGTGGGAATCCTGGGACGGGCCCGGGGAGGCCCGGCGGGTCCAGGCTGCGGCGCACCCGGAAGACCCCGGGCTCCCGCGTGGCGGCGACCCGCGCGGAAGCCCTCCTCGCGGAGCCGGAAGCCCCGGGCCCGCCCTCCTCTTCCACCTCCTTCGGTGTCGAGCCCAACGCTCCCGTGCGCGATGAGCCCCTCCCTGTCATGCCACATGACGAGGCCGTCGCGGCGGCTCGCGAGGCCGTGCTCCTCGGCAAGGAGCGCAGGCGCCGCCAACGGGCCACGCGCGCGGGCGTGGAGCCGGGACCGGTTCCGTCCGTGAGCGCGCCGGAGGAAGACCACCTGCCGGATCCCGGTGCCCCTGGCGGCGGCTCCCGGCGCGCCGTGGGGGAGTGGCCGGAGGGCACGGAGCGCTCGCGACCCCCGGGGCACGCGGAGACCGGACGTGGGGAGCCGTGGGCAGGAGATAGGACCGGCACCGGCACTGGGGCCGGGCGTGGCAGGCGCTGGCATGGCGGCCAGAGCGCGAGCTCGGCCGACGGGGCGCGACCGCGGCGGGGAGACAGCGGAGGCGTGTCGGCGACCGAGGACTCAGGGCTCGAGCACGGGGTCCGGGCTGGGCGTGTGGAGGCGTGGCGGGAGGGCGAGGGCGGTGCCGCTCGCCGTGGGGAGCCGTGGCAGGGGGAGGGGGGAGACGCTGGGCGCGTGGGGGACGGCTTCTTCGCGGAGCAGCGGTCCGAGGAGCGGCTCTCGCTCCGGGAGCGGGCCGGGCTCGCCCTGGGGGAGCGGCTGCCGGTGTGGCTGCGCTCGCGATGCGGGGTCGAGCCGAAGACGCTGGTGGCGCTGTCGCTGGTGCTGCTGGTCGCCGTCGGGTTCGCGGTCCACCACTTCTGGACGGGGCGGCCCCAGCCCGTGGCCGCTCCGGCCGAGCAGCGGCCCCGGGGCGCCGGCGGCCCGTCCCCCGGCTTCCCCTCCTCGGCCACGTCGCCCGTGGCGGGGGCCCCGCCCGGAGCGGGTGGGGCGGCATCCTCCGGCAAGCGGCTGGTGGTCGACGTCTCGGGGAAGGTCCGAAAGCCCGGGGTGCGCCGGCTGCCCTCCGGATCGCGGGTCGCTGACGCGCTGGAGGCGGCGGGAGGGCTGCGTCCCGGCGCTGACACGAGCGGTCTCAACCGCGCCCGGCTGCTCGTCGACGGCGAGCAGATCGTGGTGGGGACACCCGGCAAAGGGAAGGGAGGACCACAGCCAGGAGCACCGGGGCCGGGGCCGGGCTCGGGATCGACCGCCGCGGCTGCCTCCGGGGGCTCGGCGGCAGGACCGAGCGGCGCCCCGATCAGCCTCAGCTCGGCGACCCCTGAGCAACTGGAGACTCTGCCGGGCGTGGGCCCGGTGCTGGCGCAGCACATCGTGGATTACCGCACGGAGCACGGCGGGTTCAGCTCCATCGACCAGTTGCAGCAGGTCAACGGGATCGGGGACAAGCGGTTCGCGGACATCAAGCCGCAGGTGACCCCATGAGTCCTGTGGCGGGGGAGGCCGCGCGGACGAGGCCTGCTCCTCCTTCGGCCTCCCCGGGTGCCCGGCCCGCGCTGGGGGACGCCCAGCCCCGGCAGGAGGCGCCGCCGGACCTGCGGCTGATTCCGCCCGCCTTGGCGGCATGGGCAGCGGCGGCGGTCGCGCTGAGGGTCTCCGGTCCGGTGGCGGCCATCGGTATCGCCGTGTGCGGCCTCGCCGGGCTCGCCCTGTTCGCCGCGGGCATCGGAGGCAGACACAGGCGCCGGTCCCGCCCGGCTGCGGGGGAGAGCAGGGCTCCTCGGGCCCCGACGGGAGCCGGGGTGCACCGGGCCGGGCTGATCGGTGTCGCGGTCGCCTTGCTGTGCGCTGCGGCGGCGGGTACGAGCGCCGCTTTGCACGCGGCGGATGTGCGCCGGGGCCCGTTGCCGGACCTCGCGAAGAGCTACGCACACACGCAGGCCGAGATCACCGTCACCGGGGACCCGCGGGCGACGCGTTCGCAGGTGCGGGGAGCGCGGGCCTCGGCGGGGGTGATCGTGATCCCAGCGGAGGTGGTGCGGCTTCCCGCCCCCGGTGGCGGAAGCGCCAGAGGTGCCGACGGCGCCGAGGAGGGCACCTGGGCCCGGCTGCGGACGCCGGTGCTGCTCATGGTCGTCCTGGACAACGGCGAATCCGGGACCGGCGATGAGAGCCGGGCTGCCGTACGGAAGCGGGCGGAGTGGCTACGGCTGTTGCCCTCCACCGGGCTGCGGGTGAACGCGCGCCTGGCGCCTCCGGCGGACGACCGGCCTGGCGGCAGGGGCATCGCGGCCGTGCTGCGGGTCAGTGCCCGAGCACCGCACGTGGTGCGGGGGCCGACGACGACGCAGCGCGTGGCGGGCGAGCTGCGTGCGGGCCTGCGGGCCGCCTGCGAAGGGCTGGGCGCGGATGCCAGGGGTCTGTTGCCGGGGCTGGTGGTCGGGGACACCTCGCGGCTGCGGCCGGAGCTGGAAGACGCCTTCCGGGCGACGGACATGACCCACCTGACAGCTGTCAGCGGGGCAAACCTTTCCATTCTCCTGGTGCTGCTCATCGGTCCGCCCGGGCTGGCGCACAGGGCGGAGCGCGGAGGACTGGCGCCGAGGCTGGGACTGTCACTGCGCGGCACGGCCGTGGTGGGGGCGCTGTTGACGCTGGCCTTCGTGGTGGTGTGCCGTCCGGAGCCGAGTGTGCTGCGGGCCGCCGCGTGCGGGCTGATCACCATCGCGGCGATCGGCACGGGACGGCGCCGGTCGCTGCTGCCCGCGCTGGCGGCGGCTGTGCTGCTGCTCGTGTTCTACGACCCGTGGCTGGCGCGGGATTTCGGGTTCCTCCTCTCCGTGCTTGCGACGGCTTCGCTGCTGCTGGTGGCTCCGCGCTGGTGCGAGGCGCTGCGGCGGCGGGGCTGGCCGCCGCGTATCGCGGAGGCCCTGGCGGCAGCGGCGGCGGCCCAGGCGGCGTGTGCTCCGGTGGTCGCGGTGCTGGCGGCGCATGTGAGCCTGGTGGCGGTGCCGTGCAATCTGCTGGCGGAGTTCGCGGTAGCGCCCGCAACGGTGCTGGGGTTCACCGCGCTGGCGGGGGCGCCCCTGGCGATGCCGGCGGCGAAGGGGCTGGCCTGGCTGGCGAGTTGGCCGGTGGAGGCGATCGCGGGCATCGCGCGCACCGGTGCGGAGCTGCCGGGGGCAGAGATCGGCTGGCCCGGATCGTGGGCCGGAGCGCTGGGGCTGGCGGCTGTGCTGGGCGGACTGCTGATGGTGGCGGCGCGGCTTCGGCTGCCGCACCGGCCGTGGCTGTGTGCCGGGTGCGCGCTGGTGTTGCTGGTGGCGGTGACCCGGCCCGCGCCGCTGGTGCGGCCGTTCACGGGCTGGCCGCCGACGGGCTGGCGGATGGTGGCCTGCGATGTGGGGCAGGGCGACGCGCTGGCGTTGGCGGTGGACGGGGAGCGTGGCGGCTCGGGCGGGGCCGTGGTCGTGGACGCGGGGCCCGATCCGGAAGCCGTGGACCGGTGCCTGCGGGATCTGGGGGTGACCAGCGTCCCCTTGGTGGTGCTGACACATTTCCACGCCGACCATGTGGCCGGGCTTCCGGGGCTGTTGCGGGGCCGGAGTGTCGGGGCGATCCAGACGACGGGTCGGGCCGAGCCCGCCGGGCAGGCCGGGTTCGTGCGCAGGGCGGCGCGGCAGGCGGGGGTGCCGGTGGTGCCGTCGGCCGTGGGAGAGCGGCGGCGGGCGGGCGACCTGTCGTGGGAGGTGCTGTGGCCCCCGGCGGACGCGGGGACGGGGGCGGACACCGGCGGCCCTCCCGGTGGCGGAACCGGTGGGGAGGGGGAAGGGGCCAACGACGCCAGTGTCACGCTGCTCGTGCGCACCCGTGGTCTCACGCTCTTTCTGCCCGGAGACCTCGAACCGGCGGCACAGCAGGGACTGTTGGCGCTTCATCCCGACCTGCCGCGGGCCGACGTGCTCAAGGTCGCCCACCACGGCTCGCGGTTCCAGGACCCCGCGCTGCTCGGGCGGCTGCGGCCACGCGTGGCCCTCGTGTCCGCGGGACGCGACAACCCGTACGGCCATCCGGCTCCCGAGACGCTGCGGAGCCTCTCCGAGGCGGGCGCGCTCGTGGCGCGTACCGACCAGCACGGGGCGCTGGCGCTGACGAGGCGCCCGGACGGGACGCCGGCTGTGGCAGCCCAGCGGGGCACCCTCGGGAGGACGGCGAGCGTGGAGAGCGAGCCGCGCGCACGGCCGCCACCGCACGGGGCACCGTCGCCCGTCGCCCGTCGCCCGTCGCCCGTCGCCCGTCGCCCGTCGCCCGTCGCCCGTCGCCGGGTGACCGGTGACTAGTGACCGGGCGCTGGTGACCGGTGAAGAGCAAGGGCCCGTGAGAAGTGTGGCGGGGGCGGGGTGGATGCTCTTATGGATGTCAAGCGGCTGTGGTGAGGTCGCTGGGGTCGGTGAGGTGTGGGTGGCTTGTGGTGATCACGCGGTAGATTTCCCGGGCTACGTACCGCTTGAGACAGCGGATGATCTTTTTCTTCGACAGGCCCTCGGCGGTGCGGCGTTCCCTGTAGCTGCGTGTGCGGGCGTCCCAGCGCAGGCGGCACAGGACGATGCGGTAGAGCGCGGAGTTGGCGGCCCGGTCACCGCCCCGGTTGAGTCGGTGGCGGTGGGTGCGCCCGGAGGAGGCGGGGATCGGGGTGGCGCCGCAGAGCATCGCAAGGGCCGCCTCGGACCGCAGCCGGTCAGGGTTCTCGCCCGCGCTGATCAGGAGCTGACCGGCCGCCTCGGGGCCGACGCCGTGGAGTGCGAGCAGTGCGGGTGCGACCTCGGCGACGAGGGGCCCGATGAGGGCGTCAAGGTCGGCGATCTCCTCGGCCAGCCGCTGGTGGCGGCGGGCAAGGGTGCGCAGCGCGAGCCGGACGGCCATCGCCGGATCCCCGGCGCGGGTGGTATCCGGCCGCCCGGCCGCGCAGGTGGCGACGAGCTGCTTGTCGCTCAGGTCCCGCAGGACGGCGCGCAGCTCCTCCGGAGCGGTGATGATCAGTGTCTTCGTCTGCCGCTGCACGTCAGCGCGCTGGTTGACCGCGCTGCGGCGGGCGACACGCAGCGAGCGCAGTGCCTCGACCCGGCCGTCACGCTGTTTCGGGGTGCTGGTGCGGCGTTGGGCCAGGGCCGCGCGGGCGGCAGCCTCGGCATCGACGGGGTCGGACTTTCCCTGCCATCGGCGGGTCTTGCGGTCCGGGCGGTCGATCTCGACCACCGGCACGTCCTGCTCGCGCAGATGGACGGCGAGTCCGGCGCCGTATGCGCCGGTCCCCTCCACCCCGACCAGCGCCACGGTGCCGAAGGAAAGCAGCCAGGCCAGCAGGCGGCGGTAGCCGGCCCTGCTCGCTTCGAACTGCTCCGTTCCCAGCAGCCGGCCGGCGGAGTCGACCACCGCGGCGGTGTGGGTGTCCTTGTGCGTGTCGACGCCTCCGGTGACCTCGCGCGTCGGCTGTGCGATGGTGGTCATCGCCGTCCTCTCACTTCGACCTGTCAGGGCGGCAGCCACCGGCCGGACGGGCGGACAAGACAGTGATGGGGCCTCTGGCCAGGCTCTTATGAAGTCACGCAAGCCCAGTCCGGTGGGTGCACACGAGCGTCTCCCGGCCGGGAGCGACAGATCCAGTTGAGGACCCAAGGTCAGTCAGTCGCTGGGTCAACTCCCGGCGGGAGACGCTCATGAACATCCTCACTGTCAGTCGCGCTCCAGCCAGCCTTCATGGGCGGAGGCGAGGGAGTCGAGCAGGGCGCGGTCGTAGGCGGCGTGCGGGTCTTCGAGGACCACCAGCCACTGGGCGTCCTCGGCGTCGTCCTCGCCCGCGAGGGCGTCGCGGACGAGCTGGGGCTCTTCTGCCAGGCCGAGCCGGAGCTCCAGCTCCTCGGCGACCTCCTCGGCCGCATCCCTGTCGGGCAGCACCAGCACGTGTCGTACGTCGCTCACCACGGCATTCTCTCAGCCGGGTGAGCCGGACCGAGCCCTGGCCCGAGCCGGGTGGGGAGGCCGGGCCAGGGGCTCGGGAGGGAGCGGTTCTCGGGCCGGGGGTGTCAGTGGGACGTGGGATGCTGGGAGGCGATGGCTGGGACGCGTAAGAAGACCACGGACGATCCGCTCACCCCTTTGACCCTGGCGGTGGGGCAGGAGGAGCTGCTCATCGAGCGCGCCGTGCGGGCCGTGATCGACGCGGCGCGCGCGGCCGACGCCGACACGGACGTCAGGGACCTGGCGTCGGGCGACCTTCAGCCGGGCACCCTCGCGGAGTTGACGAGTCCCTCGCTCTTCGCCGAGCGGAAGGTCGTCGTCGTCCGCGCGGCGCAGGACCTTGGTGCCGACACGGTCAAGGACGTCAAGGCGTATCTGACCGCACCGGCCGAGGAGATCACCCTCGTGCTGGTGCACGCGGGCGGAGCCAAGGGCAAGGCCCTGCTGGACGCGGCCCGTAAGGCGGGCGCGCGCGAGGTGGAGTGCCCGAAGATGACGAAGCCGGCCGACCGGCTGGCGTTCGTGCGGGGAGAGTTCCGGGGGCTCGGCCGTTCCGCGACTGCCGAGGCGTGCCAGGCGCTCGTGGACGCCATCGGCAGCGACCTGCGCGAGCTGGCGTCGGCGTGCAGACAGCTCACCGCCGATGTCGAGGGCACGATCGACGAGGCCGTGGTCGGGCGCTATTACACGGGCCGGGCGGAGGCGTCGAGCTTCACCGTCGCCGACCGGGCGGTCGAGGGAAGGGCGGCGGAGGCGCTGGAGACGCTGCGCTGGGCGGTCGCGACGGGGGTGGCCCCTGTGCTGATCACCAGCGCGCTGGCCCAGGGCGTCCGTGCCATCGGCAAGCTCGCCGGTGCCCCCCGTGGGGCGCGTCCCGGGGATCTGGCCCGGGAGCTGGGGATGCCGCCGTGGAAGATCGACCGCGTGCGTCAGCAGATGCGGGGCTGGACGCCCGACGGGGTCTCGGCCGCGCTGCGCGCGGTCGCCGAGGCCGATGCGGCGGTGAAGGGCGGCGGCAGCGATCCCGAGTACGCGCTGGAGAAGGCGGTCGTCACCATCGCCGGTGCCGCCCGCTCCCGCTGATCGCCGGTCCCTTCGGCCCGCCGCTGCACGGCGCCCTGGCGCCGACGGGGCGCCCCTCCGAGACCGGACCCCAGCCCCCTTCGAGACCAGCTCCCGGAGACCGGACCCCAGCCCCCTTCGAGTCCGGGCCTCCCGAGACCGGACCAACCTCAGCCCTCCCGTCCCCTCCCGTCCACTCCCGTCCCCTCCCGTCCCCTCCCTCTCCCGTCCGCCTCCCGTCCCCCTCCTCCGAGCCCAGCCCCCCAGACCAGGCTCCCGAGGCAGGCCACACCCCACACTCCGCCCCGCGCCCCGCCACCCAGCCACATCCCACCCAGCCACATCCCACCCAGCCACATCCCACCCAGCCACATCCCACCCAGCCACATCCCACCCAGCCACATCCCACCCAGCCACATCCCACCCAGCCACATCCCACCCAGCCACATCCCACCCAGCCACATCCCACCCAGCCACACCCCACCCAGCCACACCCCACCCAGCCCACCAGCGGCCCCACATGAGGCAGGGGGTCGGCCCGGCGTATGGCGGAGGGCGCATGACGAAGGCCCCGTCTCCGCCCTGGGGAAGGGGGGAGACGGGGCCTCGTGTGGTGCTCGTGCGCCGCACCCGCGTGGCGAACGCAGGCCGCGTGCGGCGCGCTGTCTCAAGCGGTGGCTCTGGCGAGGGCGGAAGAGAGAGGGCCCGCCGGATACGCCGGAGCCGGAAGGGGTGAGGTCAGCCCTTGAGGGTGGCCACGTGCTTGGCCAGCGCCGCCTTCTTGTTGGCGGCGTTGTTCTTGTGCAGAACGCCCTTGCTGGTGGCCTTGTCGAGCTTCTTGCCGGCGACCCGCTGCGCCTCGGCGGCCTTGACGGCGTCGCCGGCGGCCACGGCCTCGCGGGTGCGACGGATCGCGGTCTTCAGCTCGGACTTGACGGCCTTGTTGCGCTGCCGTGCCTTCTCGTTGGTCTTGATCCGCTTGATCTGGGACTTGATGTTCGCCACGAATGAGCCTTTGCGGTTCGGATGTACTTCGGAGTTCCGTCTCAGTGCCAGAAGGCACAGTCGCCCAGGCTACCAGCCGGGCTTCGGCCCCTCCCAATCCGGTCGCACCCCGCGCGCATGGGACCATGGGGGCGAACGGAACGACCCGAAGCCCTCGCCGCCAGACCCGACAGGCCAAACCCGACAGGACACTGCGTGCCCGCGACCCCAACGAACGCGCCGGAGCCGAGCCGTACCGACCCGGCGTTGATCCGTAACTTCTGCATCATCGCGCACATCGACCATGGAAAGTCCACGCTGGCCGACCGGATGCTCCAGCTCACCGGCGTCGTGGACAAGCGGCAGATGCGCGCGCAGTACCTCGACCGCATGGACATCGAGCGCGAGCGGGGCATCACGATCAAGTCCCAGGCCGTCCGGATGCCCTGGGCGCCCAGCGAGGACGCGGGCAGCCCGTACATCCTCAACATGATCGACACCCCTGGGCACGTCGACTTCACCTACGAGGTCTCCCGCTCGCTGGCGGCCTGCGAGGGCTGCGTCCTGCTGGTCGACGCCGCGCAGGGCATCGAGGCCCAGACGCTCGCCAACCTGTACCTGGCGATGGAGCACGACCTCACGATCATTCCCGTGCTCAACAAGATCGACCTGCCGGCCGCCCAGCCCGAGAAGTTCGCCGCCGAGCTGGCGCACCTCATCGGCTGCGAGCCCGAGGACGTGCTGAAGGTCTCCGCGAAGACCGGCGAGGGTGTCGAGGAGCTGCTGGACGAGGTCGTACGCCAGGTCACACCGCCGGTCGGCGACGCGGCGGCGCCGGCGCGTGCGATGATCTTCGACTCGGTCTACGACGCCTACCGCGGCGTGGTCACCTACGTGAAGGTCGTCGACGGGCAGCTCAGCAGGCGCGAGCGCATCCGCATGATGTCGACGGGCGCGACGCACGAGCTGCTGGAGATCGGCACCAACTCCCCCGAGATGACGCCCGCCGACGGGCTCGGCGTCGGGGAGGTCGGCTATCTGATCACCGGTGTGAAGGACGTGCGCCAGTCCAAGGTGGGTGACACCGTCACCCTGCTGGCCAAGGGCGCGGAGAAGGCGCTTCCCGGGTACAAGGACCCGAAGCCGATGGTCTTCTCCGGGCTGTATCCGCTGGATGGCTCGGACTATCCGGAGCTGCGGGACGCGCTGGACAAGCTGCTGCTCAACGATGCCGCGCTGACGTACGAGCCGGAGACCTCGGCGGCGCTCGGCTTCGGCTTCCGCGTGGGCTTCCTCGGTCTGCTGCACCTGGAGGTGATCAGGGAGCGGCTGGAGCGCGAGTTCGGCCTCGACCTGATCGCCACCGCGCCCAACGTGGTCTACCGCGTGGTCATGGAGGACGGCACCGAGCATGTGGTGACCAACCCCAGCGAGTTCCCCACGGGGAAGCTCGACACCGTGCACGAGCCGGTCGTGCGCGCGACGCTGATCGCGCCCAGCGAGTTCATCGGCGCGATCATGGAGCTGTGCCAGTCGCGGCGCGGCAACCTCCAGGGCATGGATTACCTGTCCGAGGACCGGGTCGAGCTGCGCTACACGCTCCCGCTCGCGGAGATCGTCTTCGACTTCTTCGACGCGCTGAAGTCCAAGACCCGGGGCTACGCCTCGCTGGACTACGAGCCGACCGGCGAGCAGAGCGCCGATCTGGTCAAGGTCGACATCCTGCTCCAGGGCGACAAGGTGGACGCGTTCTCCGCGATCGTGCACAAGGAGAAGGCGTACGCCTACGGCACGCGCATGGCCAACAAGCTGCGGGAGCTGATCCCCAGACAGCAGTACGAGGTGCCCATCCAGGCCGCCATCGGCGCCCGGGTCATCGCCCGCGAGACGATCCGCGCGATCCGCAAGGACGTCCTCGCCAAGTGCTACGGCGGCGACATCTCGCGTAAGCGCAAGCTGCTGGAGAAGCAGAAGGAAGGCAAGAAGCGGATGAAGGTCGTGGGGCGCGTGGAGGTGCCGCAGGAGGCCTTCATCGCCGCGCTGTCCTCCGACGACAGCGGCGGCGAGGCCAAGGCCAAGAAGTAGCTCCTCCCGCGCGCCTCGGCCCCCGGCGCGCCGGGCCCCGCCGTCCCGCCCGGCGCCCCTCGGCGTACCCGAGGGCAGTCCTCCGCAGCAGCCCCCTTACGTAAGGGGGCTGCTGCCTTTACTCTGATCACTGCTCAGTAGTTACTCGTGAGTCAAATAAGCGCGAGCGAGTCACGCGGCGCGACGAGCCAAGGCGAGTCAGCACGCACGAGCCGAGCCGACACAGCAGGACGCGGGCCCCGGAGGATGTCGTGAGCGACACACAGTCCCTGATCGAGAACCGGCCGCCTTCCGTGGCGACGCTCTTCCTGGAGCGCGTGGAGGCCACGCCCGACGCGGAGGCGTACCGCTATCCGGTGATCCGCGCCTCCGGTGAGGGACCCGATGAGTGGCGCTCGTACAGCTGGGGCGAGGCGGCCGAGCGGGTGTTCGCCCTCGCCGCCGGGCTGATGGAGCTGGGCGTCGGCCCCGAGGAGCGGGTCGCCATCGCGTCCGGCACCCGGATCGAGTGGATCCTCGCCGACCTGGGCATCCTGTGCGCCGGGGCGGCCACCACGACCGTCTACCCCAGCACCAACGCCGAGGAGACGGCCTTCATCCTCGCCGACTCCGAGAGCACCGTCCTGGTCGCCGAGGACGCCTCCCAGCTCGCGAAGGTACGGGAGCACCGCGCCGAGCTGCCCAAGCTGGCGCACGTGGTGCTCATCGACGGCGAACCGGCGCCCGAGGAGGCCGAGGAGGGCTGGGTGCTCTCCTTCGCCGAGCTGGAGCGGCGTGGCACCGCCTACCGCGAGAAGCACCCGGACGCGGTCACGGACGTGGTGCGCGGGCTGCGCTCCGACCAACTGGCCACGCTCATCTACACCTCCGGTACGACCGGCCGGCCCAAGGGCGTCCGGCTGGCACAGGACGCCTGGTCGTACATGGCCAAGGCCATCCCGCAGACGGGGCTGCTGACCCCGGACGATGTGCAGTATCTGTGGCTGCCGCTTGCGCATGTGTTCGGCAAGATGCTGATCTCCGCGCAGATCGACGCCGGACACGTCATCGCCGTCGACGGCCGCGTTGACAAGATCATCGAGAATCTGCCGGTCGTCCAGCCGACGAAGATGTGCGCCGTGCCGCGGATCTTCGAGAAGGTCTACAACGGCGTCGCGCAGAAGGCGCGGGCCGGCGGCAGCGCCAAGTACAAGATCTTCCAGTGGGCCGCCGAGGTCGCGCGCGAGTACGCGCGGACCACCCAGGACAACCAGCGCCGCACCGGCACCCCCTCGGCCCCCGCCGGGCTGAAGGTCAAGCACGCCATCGCCGACCGCCTGGTCTACAGCAAGCTGCGGGAGGCGTTCGGCGGCCGGATGGTCGGCTGCGTCTCCGGCTCCGCGGCGCTCGCCCCCGACCTGGGCTACTTCTTCGCGGGCGCCGGCATCCCGGTGCTGGAGGGCTATGGCCTCACCGAGTCGTCCGCCGCCAGCTTCTGCAACCGCACGGACAACTACCGCACCGGCACCGTCGGCAAGCCGATGCCCGGCACCGAGGTGCGCATCGCCGACGACGGGGAGGTCCTGCTGCGCGGACCCGGCATCATGCAGGGCTATCACGGGCTGCCGGACAAGACCGCCGAAGTCCTGGAGGAGGACGGCTGGTTCCACACCGGCGACATCGGTGAGCAGTCCGACGACGGCTATCTGAAGATCACCGACCGCAAGAAGGACCTGATCAAGACCTCGGGCGGGAAGTACATCTCGCCGGCCGAGGCGGAGGGCCAGTTCAAGGCGGTCTGCCCGTACGTCTCCAACATCCTGGTGCACGGCGCCGGACGGAACTTCTGCACCGCGCTCATCGCGCTGGACGAGCCGTCGATCATGGCCTGGGCCGCGGACCAGGAGGCGCTCAAGGGCAAACCGTACGAGACCGTCGTCGTCTCCGAGGAGGTGCGCACCCTCATCGACGGCTACGTCGAGGAGCTGAACAGCGGCCTCCAGCGCTGGCAGACCATCAAGAAGTTCCGGGTGCTGCCGCGCGACCTGGACATCGAGCACGGCGAGCTGACCCCCAGCCTCAAGCTGAAGCGCCCCGTGGTGGAACGGAAATTCGGCGACCTGATCGAGGAGATGTACGCGGGAGCGCGCGAGCGCTGAGCCGGAACGGGACGAGAAGCGGACGGGACCCGGACGGACGGCACGGGCGGGCGGCCCACGGCAACGGGTCTCAGCGCTCGACACAGCGCAGCTCCTCCAGCGCCTCGGCCATCTCGGCCACGTGCCGCGCGAGCTGCTCGGTGTCGTCGCTGGAGGACAGGTGGCCCTCCACCACCTCCAGGCGGTGTGCGAAGTCGTCGAGCCGGTGCTGCTCGTGGTCGAGCAGGTCCTGCAACTGCCGGTTCTTGCGGTGCAGATCGAGGAAGACCGCCACTTTGGTGCGCAGCACCCACGGGTCGAACGGCTTGGTGAGGTAGTCGACGGCGCCGGTCGCGTAGCCGCGGAACGCGTACCCGGCGTCGGTCGCCGTCTCCGCTCCGGTCAGGAAGATGATCGGGATGTCCTTGGTCTGGTCGAGCCGCTTGATGTGGGAGGCCGTCTCGAAGCCGTCCATGCCCGGCATCAGCACGTCGAGCAGCACCAGCGCGAAGTCCTGCCGCAGCAGCGCCTTCATGGCCTCCTCACCCGAGCCGGCACGTACGAGGGGCACCTGGAGCGCGGAGAGGACGGCCTCCAGCGCGACGAGATTGTCCTCCATGTCGTCGACGAGGAGGATGCTGGCTTCGTGTTCTCTGGCGGTGGTACGCGCCGTGATACCGGTGGTCATTGCGGCCTCGTAGACGATTGCGGATCGAGCAGGGCGAGCACGGTACTCAGCAACAGATCGATGTCAACAGGCTTGGGCACATAGGCGGAAGCGCCCGAGGTCAACGACTGCTGGTCGTCACCCGGCATGGCCTGCGCGGTCAGCGCCACGACGGGCAGCGCCGCGAAGCGGGGGTCGGCCCGCAGGGTGCGGATCGCCTCGTAGCCGTCCAGCTCCGGCATCATGATGTCCATCAGCACCAAGTCGGTCGTCGGTCCCTCACCGAGGCGGGTCAGCCCCTCGCGGCCGTTCTCCGCGTAGCGCACGGACATGCCCACGCGGCCCAGGACATGGGTGAGCGCGAAGACGTTGCGGATGTCGTCGTCCACGATCAGCACCTTGGTGTGCGGCAGCACCTCCGCCGCTCTGCCGCGCTGCCAGCGCGCCAGGCTCGGCGGCGGTGCGCCGTGGTCGGGTGCCGCGTCCGTGACGTTCCCGGCGACCTCGTGGGTGACTTCCTTGATACGCGGGTGGGGGACGGCCATGACGGTCCCCGGCTGCGGCTCGGCCAGCCCGGTGGGGACCGTGAACGTGAAGTGGCTGCCCTTGCCGGGCTCGCTCTCGACCGAGACACGCCCGCCGAGCAAGGTGGCGATCTCCTGGCTGATGGACAGGCCGAGCCCGGTACCGCCGTAGGTGCGGTGCGTGGAGCGGTCGCCCTGTTGGAAGGCCTCGAAGACCAGCGCCAGGCGCTCGGGCGCGATCCCGATCCCGGTGTCCGACACGGTCATCTCGACCCTCTCCCGGTCTCCCGGGACCGGTCCCACCCGCAGCTCGACCCGGCCCTCGGAGGTGAACTTGAAGGCGTTGGAGAGCAGATTGCGCAGCACCTGCTGGACCCTGCGCTCGTCGGTGAACAGCTCGCGCGGGGTGCCGTCGGTGACCTGCACGGTGAAGCCCAGACCCCGGTCGAGCGCGAGCGGGCGGAAGGTGTCGTGCACATAGGTGATCAGCTTGAGCAGGGTGACCCGCTGGGGGCGTACCTCCATGCGGCCGGCCTCGACGGTGGA
Source organism: Streptomyces sp. NBC_01775 (assembly GCF_035917675.1). NCBI lineage: Bacteria > Bacillati > Actinomycetota > Actinomycetes > Kitasatosporales > Streptomycetaceae > Streptomyces > Streptomyces sp. NBC_01775. The sequence goes on from NZ_CP109104.1 coordinate 6,336,472, forward strand.
CAGGTCGAGCACGTCGTTGATGAGCTGGAGCAGATCGGTGCCCGAGCGGTGGATGGTCTGCGCGAAGCGGACCTCCTCCTGGGAGAGGTTCCCCGCCTCGTTGTCGGCCAGCAGCTGGGCGAGCACCAGCAGGGAGTTGAGCGGGGTGCGCAGCTCGTGCGACATGTTCGCGAGGAACTGCGTCTTGTACTCGGACGAGGCCGCCAGCAGCGCCGCCTTCTCCGACAGCTCGGTGTTGGCGCGGATGGTGTGCAGGGCGACGCCCATGGTGTGCATGAACTGGTCGAAGAAGGCCAGATGGATATCGCTGAACGGGGTGAAGGAGGCCAGCTCCAGCACGCCCAGCACCCGGTCCTCGTACAGCACGGGCAAGATCACCACACACCCGGGCGGGGCCGAGCCCAGCCCCGAGGCGATCGGCAGATAGCCGCGCGGCACATCCGTGAGCAGCAGCCGCCGCTTCTGCGCCGCCACCTGCGCCACCAGGCCCTGGGCCGGGGCACCCTGGACGAGCAAGCCGCGGTTCTCCAGTGCCGTGGTGCCGAAGCCCGCCACGTAGATGAGATCCGAGGCGTCCTGCGAGGGGGCCGACGCACCGCTGGGGACGCGGGCCAGGAACAGGGCGCCGTACTGCGCGCCGACCAGCGGCGGCAGCTCGCGCATGATCAGCTCGGCGACCTCCCTGATGTCGCGGTGGCCCTGCATCAGCGCGGCCAGCCGGGTCAGGTTCGATTCCAGCCACTCCTTGGCGCGGGTCGTCTCGCGGAGGTCGGACACCATCCGGTTGACCGCCTCGGCCGCGGCCCGCCAGCTGCCCGACAGCCCGCTCAGAGAGGTGTGCGGGGGCGCCGGCCTGCCGTCGACGGGGGTGGTGTCCTCATCGACACCGGCCCGGGTCACCTCGCTGGTGAACAGCGCGAGCTGGCCGGTGACCCGGTTGACGGTGCGGCCGAGCCGGCGCAGCTCGCCGCGTATCGGGCGGTGCCCGTCGTACTGCTCGATCCGCGGCGACAGATCGCCCTCGGCCACGGCAGTGAGCACCCGCGTCGCCTCGGCCACCGGGTAGGTGAGGGTGTCCAGAAGCGTGTTTGCCGCGATCACGGTGTCCGTCCACGATCCGGTGCCGGGGCTGGCGCTGAGGCGCTCGTCGATGCGCCCGTGACGGGTCACCTCCCGCTGGACGCGCACGAGTTCGGAGCCGAGGTGTTCCACCCGTGCCGCGAGTCCGTTGACGGCGTCGGCCAGCGCCTGGCAGTCGTCCTTGCCCAGACCCGACAGCGACTCGGCGCTCAGCACGGCCCGGGCCTGGAAGTTCCCGTCGCACAGCGCGGTCAGCGCGGTCAGCGCGGGTCGCAGGTCGGGGGCGGCTTCGGGGAGTTCCCTGGGCTTTGCGAAATCGGAAGACATGGCTCAATTCCCACCACTTCCGTGACTCGGTGCATATGAGCGGGCCCAGTCTGTCACTCTTGCCCTACTGCGCTGAGTGCGTTTGACAGAACTGCCGGACCCCCGCCGGGACCGGGGGGATCTCCCCGGCCGAGGCCCGGCCGACGGCTGGGGAAGCTGGGGGAGGGTGCGATGAGGCGCGCTAAGGACGCGGGGGCCACAAGCTCACGCGGACCCATGGCGCCGGGGGAGCGGGCCAGGAAGCGGGTGGCAGGGGAGACCGCCGTCGCCGTCCCAGGACCGCGTGAGATCTCACGGACGGTAAGGACCGAGCTGCCGGGCAACGCGCTGGCTGCTGCGGCGGCACGCAGCTTCGCCCAGGCCGCGCTCGACGAATGGGGCCCGCGCGGCCCGCTGATGGATGACACGGTGCTGCTGGTCAGCGAGCTGGTGACCAACGCGGTCGTGCACGCGGGCACCTCCGTGGAACTGGAGTGCAGATACGCCTCGGGGATCGTCTACGCCGAGGTCACCGACCGCCATCCGGCCCGCGCCGTCACCTCGCGTGGCGAGGCGGGCCACGGCTACGGCCTGCGGCTGGTGAGCACGCTGGCCAAGGAGTGGGGCATCAGCTATCGCAGGGACCGCAAGGCCGTGTGGTTCCAGCTCGGCCCGGCCGAGGACACGGACGGCTACGACGGGCTCGACGAGGCACCCGACAGCGCGCACCGGGGCGCGCAGGGGGATGCGTACGACGCCGCGCACGGGGACGCGAACCGGGATGAGTACGGGGACGCGCACGACGGTGCGTCCGGTGACCGGACCGGCGCACCGGCGCACCCCGAGTGGACGAGCAACGGCGCGCTCTCCTTCCTCGCCGAGGCGTCCGACCTGCTCGCGGGTCACACCGACGAGGACAAGGTCGCCTCGCTCGCCGGGCAGTTGATGGTGCCCCGCTTCGCCGACTGGTGCGCCGTATGGCTGGAGGACAGCGAGCGCGCGCGCCTGCCGAGGCTGGCCCGCGTCTGGCACGCGCAGGAGAGCCGCATGGAAGGGCTGCGGGCCGAGCTGGAGAAGGAGCCGCCCGCCCTGGTGCCCCGCGCGCTGCCCGGTCAGGCCGTCCCCTGGCGCTGGCCCGAGGGGGCGGGCGCCGAGGACGGCTCCGGCGCCTCGGTGATGTGCCGCCTCGTGGTGGGCGGGCGCGCCGTCGGCACCCTGGTGATCGGCCGCGGGCAGCTGTCACGCATACCGGACGAGGTCATGGGCCTCGTCGAGGACTTCGCGCGCCGGGTGGCCCTCGCCGTCCTCTCCGCGCGCCGCTACACCCTCCAGGCCACCATCAGCAAAGTCCTCCAGCGCGGGCTGCTGCCCAGCGAGGAGATGCACGTACCCGGCCTGGAGACGGCACTGGTCTACGAGCCCGCGGGCGAAGGGGCCTGGGCCGGGGGCGACTTCTACGACCTGCTGCGACTGGCCGACGGCAGCTGGCGCTTCGCGCTCGGCGACGTGTGCGGCAACGGCCCGGAGGCGGCCGTCGTCACCGGCCTCGCCCGCCCCGTGCTGCGGCTGCTCGCCCGCGAGGGCTACTCCGTGCCCGAGACCCTGGACCGCCTCAACCGCGAGATCGGCGAACAGGCACGGTTCCTCTCCCTGATCTACGGCGAGCTGTCCTTCCGCGCGGGGTCGGTGGACTGCACCGTCGCCTGCGCGGGACACCCGCTGCCGCTGGTGCGGGAGGCCTCGGGCACCGTACGGGCCGCGGCGCTGCCACAACTGCTCCTGGGCGTGATGCGCGAGGTGACCTACGACAGCCAGACCTTCACGCTCCACCCGGGGGACACGTTGTTGTGCGTGACCGACGGCGTCACCGAACGCCGGTCGGGCCGACGGCTGTTCGACGACGGTGACAGGCTGGCCACGGTCCTGGCGGGCTGCGAACAGCTGGACGCCACGGACACCGCCGAACGCGTACGCCGCGCCGTGCACGGCTTCGCGCCCGGCCCGCCGACGGACGACCTGGCCATGCTGGTGCTGCGGGCGCCACCCCTCGGGGCGCCTGGGGCGCGGGAGGACACGACGGGTTCTTCGGGGCCCTCCGGTTCTTCGGGGCCCTCCGGCTCTTCGGGCCCCTCGGATCCGGAGGGTGCGGAACCGGCCACGCGCTGAGGGCGGCCGGGAAACGGGCCGGTGGTGCGGCCGGTCAGTCCACCAGGTCCCGGACCACCGCGTCGGCCAGGAGCCGGCCGCGCAGGGTCAAGGCCGCGCGGCCGGCCTCGTAGTGGCCGGGCTCCAGCAGCCCGTCGTCCCGCGCCTGACGTGCCGCCTTCGCACCATCCGGTGCGAGGAGGGAGAGCGGGCAGCCCCGCGCGAGCCGCAGCTCCAGCAGGATCCGCTCGACGCGCCGGTCCTCCGGCGAGAGCAGCTCGCGCCCCGCACCCGGGGATCGGCCCTCCGCCAGGGCCTGCGCGTACGCGGCCGGATGCTTCACGTTCCACCAGCGCACCCCGCCCACATGGCTGTGTGCGCCGGGTCCCGCGCCCCACCAGTCGGCGCCCTTCCAGTACAGCTCGTTGTGCCGGCAGCGGGCCGTCTCGTCGCCCCTCGTCGCCCAGTTGGAGACCTCGTACCACTCCATACCGGCCGCCGAGAGCCGCTCCTCGGTCATCAGATAGCGGTCCGCGTGCGTGTCGTCGTCCGTCATCGGCACTTCGCCGCGCCGGATACGCCGCGCGAGCTGGGTGCCCTCCTCGACGATCAGCGCGTACGCCGAGATGTGATCGGGCCCCGCGCCGAGCGCGGCGTCCAGCGAGGCGCTCCAGTCCTCGTCGGACTCGCCGGGGGTGCCGTAGATCAGGTCGAGATTGACGTGCGAGAAGCCCGCGGCGCGGGCCTCCGCGACACATGCCTCCGGGCGGCCCGGGGTGTGCGTGCGATCCAGGATCTTCAGCACGTGGGGGCGGGCGCTCTGCATGCCGAAGGAGATCCGGTTGAAGCCGGCCGTGCGCAGCGCGCTGAGGTAGGCGGGATCGACGGATTCCGGATTCGCCTCGGTGGTGACCTCGGCGTTCTCGGCCAGCCCGAACTCGTCCTTGACGGCGGTCAGCATGCGCGACAGGTCGGCGGCGGGCAGCAGCGTCGGCGTTCCGCCGCCGACGAAGACCGTCTCGACCCGACGCGGGTCGTCGCCCAGCACCTTGCGGGCCAGGCGGATCTCCTCGGTGAGGGTCTCCGCGTAGCTCTCGCGCGAGGCGAGGACGCCGTCCTTGCCGCTGCGCAGCTCGGTGGCCGTGTAGGTGTTGAAGTCGCAGTAGCCGCAGCGAGAGGCGCAGAAGGGCACGTGGATGTAGATGCCGAGGGGGTGTGACGTGCGGTTTTCCTGCGCGGAGGGCGGCAGGGAGCCGTCCTCGGGCACGGCTTCGCCGTCGGGGAGTGCGGAGGGCATGCGTCTATTGTCCCCTGCCGGGCCCCTTCCCCGGCTTGCAGGGGAAGGGGCCCGTGGAAGCCGGGGCGGGGGCTACCCCTCCGGCGCCGTCACAAAGTCGATCAGCTCTTCCACCCGTCCCAGGAGCGCCGGCTCCAGGTCCTTGTAGGTGTGGACGGCACCGAGGATGCGCTGCCAGGCGGCGCCCGTGTTGAGGGCCCAGCCCAGGCCCTCGCACACGCCGTGCTTCCAGTCGGTACCGCGCGGCACCCGGGGCCATCCGGCGATGCCGACGGACGAGGGTTTCACGGCCTCCCAGATGTCGATGTACGGATGGCCGACGACCAGCACATCGCCCGCACCGTCCCCCGCGACCTCCGCCGCGATACGGGACTCCTTCGAACCGGGCACGAGGTGGTCCACCAGGACGCCCAAACGGGCATCAGGGCCCGGCGAGAACGCCTCGACGATGGCGGGCAGGTCATCGACGCCCTCCAGGTACTCGACGACGACGCCCTCGATGCGCAGGTCGTCGCCCCACACCTTCTCGACCAGCTCGGCGTCGTGCCGTCCCTCGACGTAGATGCGGCCCGCGCGGGCCACCCGGGCGCGGGCGCCGGGTACGGCGAGGGAGCCGGAGGCGGTCAGGCGCGGGCCCGAGGGGGCCGTGGCGGAGGCGGCTGCGCCCGGACGGACCAGGGTCACCGTCCGGCCCTCCAGCAGGAAGCCGCGCGGGGCCATGGGGAAGACGCGGTGCTTGCCGAAGCGGTCCTCCAGGGTGACCGTCGGGCCCTCGGCGGTTTTCTCGCACCGGATGACCGCACCGCAGAATCCGGTCGTGACCTCCTCCACCACCAGATCCCGGTCGGCGGGCACCTCGGGCACCGGCTGCTTCCGCTTCCACGGAGGGGTGAGGTCGGGGCTGTCGTAGCGGCTGCGCATGGGCACATTCTGCTATGCGGCCCGTGCGCCTGCGCGGAATCCGGGGCTATCCGGTCCAGGACTCGAACCGGCGCGCCAGTGACTCGCGTTGTGCGCGGACGAACGCGGCGTCCACCAGCGCGCCGTGCCCCGGCACGTACACCGCGTCCTCGCCGCCCAGCGCCAGCAGCCGGTCCAGCGCCTCCGGCCAGCGGGCCGGGTGCGCGTCCGGGCCCGCCTGGGGCTCGCCGGACTCCTCCACCAGGTCCCCGCAGAAGACGACGTCGGGCGAGCCCGGCACCAGCACCGCCAGGTCGTGCCCGGAGTGTCCGGGGCCGAGGTTGGCGAGGACGGCCTCGCGCCCGCCCAGGGGCAGGGTCAGCTCGCCGCAGACCGGATGGTGCGGCGGTACGAGGACGTCGGCCGCCTCCGCCGCCTCGTCCTCCAGGAGGCCGTGCGCCACGGCGTCGTCGCGCAGCGACTCGGCCTGCCGGACGAGAAGTTCGCCGACGCCGACGGCGCCGTACACCTGAGCGCCGGAGAAGGCGGCCGTGCCGAAGACGTGGTCGAAGTGCGGGTGGGTCAGCACGATCCGGGTCGCCGGGCGGCCCAGCAGGGCCCGTACGTCCGCGCGGATCCCGGCGCCCTCGCGCAGGGAGGAGCCGGTGTCGATGACCAGCACCTCGTCCTCGCCCCCGACCGCGCCCACCGTCGCGTCCCACTGCGGCAGCCTGCGGCGGACCACACCCGGTGCGATCCGCTCCCAGTCCGCGAGGGGAGCGGACGGATCCCGCCCCGCGTCTTCCCGATCCGGCTCCATACGACGACGCTAACGGCACAGGGCCGGCAACGCCTGCCCCCGGGCCCCGCGCGGTACGGTCGAGCCAGCTCGATCGGGCGGCCCTTGCCCTGGCTGTGGCGACCGGCCGTACACTGGCACAGGGATCCTGGCACTCCCGAACGGAGAGTGCCAGGGACGGAATCCAGAACCGCGGCCGGACGGGAGGTGTGCGTCATGCTCAGCGAGCGCCGTCTTGAGGTGCTCCGCGCCATCGTCCAGGACTACGTCGGCACGGAGGAGCCCGTGGGCTCCAAGGCCCTCACCGAGCGGCACAATCTCCAGGTCTCCCCCGCCACGGTCCGTAACGACATGGCGGCGCTGGAGGACGAGGGCTTCATCGCCCAGCCGCACACCAGCGCGGGCCGTATCCCCACCGACAAGGGGTACCGCCTCTTCGTCGACAAGCTCGCCGGAGTCAAGCCGCTGTCCTCGCCGGAGCGGCGCGCCATCCAGAACTTCCTCGACGGCGCCGTCGACCTCGACGACGTCGTGGGGCGCACGGTCCGCCTCCTGGCCCAGCTCACGCGGCAGGTCGCCGTCGTGCAGTACCCCTCGCTGACCCGTTCGACGGTGCGGCACGTGGAGCTGCTGGCGCTGGCCCCGGCGCGGCTGATGCTGGTGCTGATCACCGACACCGGCCGGGTCGAGCAGCGCCTGATCGACTGCCCGGCGCCGATCGGTGAGACGGTGCTCGCCGACCTGCGCGCGCGGCTCAACAGCCGCGTGGTGGGCCAGCGTTTCACCGAGGTCCCCTCCCTGGTGCAGGATCTTCCCGAGTCGTTCGACGCGGACGACCGGGGCACGATCTCGGCCGTGCTGGCGACCTTGCTGGAGACCCTGGTCGAGGAGACCGAGGAGCGGCTGATGATCGGCGGCACCGCCAATCTCACCCGCTTCGGACACGACTTCCCGCTGACCATCCGCCCCGTCCTGGAGGCGCTGGAGGAGCAGGTCGTTCTGCTGAAGCTGCTCGGGGAGGCCAAGGACCCGGGTATGACCGTACGAATCGGGCATGAGAACCAGCATGAGGGACTGAGTTCCACATCGGTCGTCTCGGTCGGCTACGGTTCGGGCGACGAAGCAGTCGCCAAACTTGGCGTGGTCGGACCGACCCGCATGGACTACCCCGGAACGATGGGAGCTGTACGCGCAGTGGCACGGTACGTCGGACAGATCCTCGCGGAGTCGTAAGTGGCGACGGATTATTACGCGGTCCTCGGCGTGCAGCGCGACGCCTCGCAGGACGAAATCAAGAAGGCCTTCCGCAGGCTCGCACGCGAGCTGCACCCGGACGTCAATCCGGACCCGAAGACCCAGGAGCGGTTCAAGGAGATCAACACCGCTTACGAGGTGCTCTCCGACCCGCAGAAGAAGCAGGTCTACGACCTCGGCGGCGACCCGGCCTCGGGCGCGGCGGGCGGCGCCGGAGGGTTCGGCGGCGGCTTCGGCAACTTCAGCGACATCATGGACGCCTTCTTCGGCACCGCCTCGCAGCGCGGCCCGCGCTCGCGCACGCGCCGGGGCCAGGACGCCATGATCCGGCTGGACATCGACCTGGACGAGGCGGCGTTCGGCACCACCAAGGACATCCAGGTGGACACCGCCGTCGTCTGCGGTACGTGCAGCGGCGAGGGCGCGGCGCCCGGCACCTCGGCGCAGACCTGTGACATGTGCCGCGGTCGCGGCGAGGTCTCCCAGGTCACCCGCTCCTTCCTGGGCCAGGTCATGACCTCGCGCCCGTGTCCTCAGTGCCAGGGCTTCGGCACGGTCGTGCCCACCCCCTGTCCGGAGTGCGCGGGCGACGGCCGGGTGCGCTCGCGGCGCAGCCTGACCGTGAAGATCCCCGCGGGCGTGGACAACGGCACCCGTATCCAGCTCGGAGGCGAGGGCGAGGTCGGCCCCGGCGGCGGCCCGGCGGGCGACCTGTACGTGGAGATCCACGAGACCCCGCACTCCACCTTCCAGCGGCGCGGTGACGACCTGCACTGCACGGTCACCATCCCCATGACGGCGGCGGCCCTCGGCACGAAGGTGCCGCTGGAGACGCTGGACGGCATGGAAGAGATCGACATCCGCCCCGGCACCCAGTCCGGCCAGTCGGTCCCGCTCCACGAGCGCGGCATCACGCATCTGCGCGGCGGCGGCCGGGGCCAGCTGATCGTCCACGTCGAGGTCACCACCCCCACCAAGCTGGAGCCCGAGCAGGAGGAACTGCTCCGGCGCCTGTCGAAACTGCGCGGCGAGGAACGGCCCACCGGCCAGTTTCAGCCGGGACAGCAGGGGCTGTTCTCCCGCCTGAAGGACGCCTTCAACGGGCGTTGAGGGCTGGGGCCGGTTCCTCGGCCGGGGGTCCGGGGGTTGTCCCCCGGGGGGTGCTGTAGCGGGCGTTGAGGGCTGGGAGTCGGTTCCTCGGCCGGGGGTCCGGGGGTTGTCCCCCGGGGGCGCCGTAACGGGTGTTGAGTGGGCCCTGGGCCGCCTCGGTGCTGGTGACGCGGCGTGCAGGGGGCGTAGAGGAGCGTGACAGGATAAGGCCCATGTCCACCTCGTTGCCTACGCTCTCCGAGCTGACCGAGTATCCCGTCATCCAGGCACCGATGGCCGGCGGCGTCTCCCGCCCCGAGCTGGCCGCGGCCGTCAGCGAGGCGGGCGGTCTGGGCTTTCTCGCCGGCGGGTACAAGACGCCGGACGCGATGTACAAGGAGATCAGACAGCTGCGCCGGCTCACGAGGCGGGGCTTCGGCGTCAACCTCTTCATGCCCCAGCCGAGCACGGCGGACCCGGCGGCGGTCGAGGTCTACCGCGAGCAGCTCGCGGGCGAGGTCACCTGGTACGAGACGGAGCTGGGCGACACCGAGGGCGGCACGGACGACGCGTACGAGGGGAAGCTGGCGATCCTCTACGAGGACCCCGTCCCCGTCGTCTCCTTCCAGTTCGGCTGCCCCTCGCGCCGCGTGCTGGAGCGCTTCGAGAAGGTGGGCACCTACACCATGGTCACCGCGACCACCGTCGCCGAGGCACAGACCGCGCAGTGGGCGGGCGCGCACGCCGTGTGCCTCCAGGGCATAGAGGCCGGCGGCCACCAGGGCACGCACCGTGACGACCCGCAGGCCGACGCCTCGGTGGGGGGCATCGGGCTGCTCTCGCTGGTGACGCAGGTCAAGGAGTCCGTACAGCTGCCGATCGTCGCCTCGGGCGGGCTGATGCGCGGCGGCCAGATCGCCGCCGTGCTGGCGGCGGGCGCGAGCGCCGCCCAGTTGGGGACGGCCTTTCTGGTCACCACCGAATCGGGTGCCAACCCGCTGCACAAACAGGCCATGACCAACCCGCTGTTCACCCGCACCGAGCTGACCCGCGCCTTCTCGGGGCGCCCGGCGCGCGGCCTGGTGAACCGTTTCATGCGCGAGCACGGTCCGTACGCCCCGGCCGCCTACCCCCAGATCCACTATCTGACCGCCGGGCTGCGCAAGGCGGCGGCCAAGGCGGGCGACCCGCAGGCGATGGCCCTGTGGGCGGGCCAAGGACACCGGCTGGCACGGGAGTTGCCCGCGGCGCAGCTCGTCGAGGTGCTCGCGGCCGAACTCTCCGTCGCGCGCGAGGGAATGTCCCCGCGCGGCGGTGCGGAGGGTGGACGCGAATGACGGCGCCGGTCTTCCTCACCGACCCGGGGCGGCTCACGGGCCTGGCCCCGGGCGATGTCGCGTGGCTGGACGGTCCGGAGGGGCGGCACGCCGTCACTGTGAAGCGGATGCGTCCTGGCGAGGAGATCGTCCTCGCGGACGGCGCGGGGATCGGGGTCAGCGCCACCGTGGTCTCCGTCGAGGGCAAGGACCAGCTCAGGGCCGAGGTCGTCACCACGCGTACAGAGGCGGAGCCGCGCCCCCGGATCACCGTCGTCCAGGCGCTGCCGAAGGGGGACCGGGGTGAGTTGGCCGTCGAGACCATGACGGAGACCGGAGTGGACGCGGTCGTGCCGTGGAGGGCCTCGCGCTGTGTCACGCAGTGGAAGGGTGAACGCGGGGAGAAGGCGCTTGCCAAGTGGCGTGCAGCCGCACGTGAGGCGGGCAAACAGTCCCGGCGGCTGCGCTTTCCCGGGATCGCGGAGCCGGCCGCCACCTCGGATGTGGGTCGGCTGCTCGCCGACGCCGCCTTCGCGGGGGTGCTGCACGAGGAGGCCTCCGGGCGCCTGGCGACGGCGCCACTCCCTTCGGACGGCGACATCGTGCTGGTCGTCGGGCCCGAGGGCGGGATTTCGCCGGCGGAGCTGACCGTCTTCGAGGAAGCGGGCGCCGACGTGTACAAGCTGGGCCCGAGCGTGCTGCGTACGTCGACGGCGGGGACAGCGGCGGCTGCCGTACTGCTGGCGCGGTCCGGCCGCTGGTCCTGAGCCGGCGCCGCGGCGGGGTCGTACGGAGCGTCTCCGTCCCGAAAAGATGGGGAAAAGGGGGCTTTCCGCGGGGCCCTCGCGGTGGGACGCTGCCGAGTATGGGGAGGAATCGGCGATTAGCGAGCGGGGCCCTCGCCGCTGTGGCGGCGATCGGCCTGGCCACCGCGTGCGATCCGAACGCCACGGGGGCTCTCAACTCGGCAGCGGTGGCCGTCACCACGGACCAGGTCGGCACCGAGGCCCTCGAACGCGCGGGCATCAAGGTGCGGTGGATGAGCTGTACGGCGCAGATGGGCACCCGACCGGGAGCCACGTCCCCGGCGAACGCCGAGGCGGGGCGGACCCGGCAGGTGGCGAAGGTCGCCTGCGAGGGCGAGACCACCAGCCGTACGAAGCTCACGCTCAGGGGGAAGGTCACCGAGGAGCGCGACGGGCACTGTGTGCGCGGGGCCCTCACGGCGAAGGCCGGGACCAGGACGCTCTTCCGCGCGAACGTGCTCGGCAACTGCGACGAGAAGCCCGGCGGTTCGCGGCCTCCCTCCCGGACGAAGGAGCCGACGGCGCGCCCCACCGTCACCCGTACGGTGTCGCCGCCGGGCAGCGAGCGGCCCACCTCGCGGCCCCCGGCCACCCCGCCGGTGACGGTGACCGTGACCAGCAGCCCTGATCCGCCGCCGTCCGAGCCCTCACCCGATCCCTCGCCCACCTGCCGGTGCGGCTCGCCTGAGCACAAGGCCGCGCGCGCGGACCGGTAGCATCCCGTCCATGGCTGGAGAACCCCAGGCGGACTGCCTGTTCTGCAAGATCGTGGCGGGCGAGGTGCCGGCGACGGTGGTCCGGGACACCGAGACGACCGTCGCCTTCCGGGACATCAACCCGCAGGCCCCCACCCACATCCTGGTGATCCCCAAGGCGCACTACCCGGACGCCGTCTCTCTCGCCGCGGCCTCGCCGCAGCTGATGGCGGACGTGGTGCGCGAGACGGGGGAGGTCGCGGCGCAGGAGAAGATCGTCCCCGGCGACGGCGGCCCGGGGACGGGATACCGCGTCGTGTTCAACACGGGCTCCGGCGCCGGCCAGACCGTCTTCCACGCGCACGCGCATGTACTCGGAGGCCGCGGCCTCGAATGGCCCCCCGGATAACCGGCGTTGTCCACACGAGAGCTGGTGGTGCTGGGCACCGCGAGTCAGGTACCGACCCGGCAGCGTAATCACAACGGGTATGTCCTGCTGTGGGACGGGGAGGGCATTCTCTTCGACCCGGGCGAGGGCAGCCAGCGGCAGATGGCGCACACCTCCGTGGCCGCGCACGACCTCACCCGGATCTGTGTGACGCACTTCCACGGCGACCACTGCCTCGGCCTGCCCGGCGTCATCCAGCACCTGAGCCTCGATCAGGTGCCGCACACCGTCACGGCGCACTACCCCGCCGCGGGGCAGCCCTACTTCGCACGGATGCGGCACGCGACGCCGTTCCACGAGACGGCCGTGTTGCGCGAGGCACCCGTGCACAGCTCCGGTGTGCTCGCGGGCGGCCCCGGCGACCCGGAGGGGAGCGCGCTGCCCTTCACCCTGGAGGCCGTCGAACTCTCGCACCGTATCGAGACGTTCGGATACCGGCTGACCGAGCCCGACGCGCGCCGGATACTGCCCGCCCTGCTCGCGGAGCGCGGGATCGCGGGGCCGGACGTGGGCCGCCTCCAGCGGGAGGGGGAGCTGCGGGGCGTGCGGCTGGAAGAGGTCAGCGAGCCGCGCAGGGGGCAGCGCTTCGCCTTCGTCATGGACACCCGGCTGTGCGACGGGGTGTACGCGCTGGCCGAGGGCTGCGACCTGCTCGTGATCGAGTCCACGTTCCTGCACGCCGAGGCCGAACTCGCGGACAGCCACGGGCATCTCACCGCGTACCAGGCCGGCCGCGTCGCCGCCGAGTGCGGGGTGCGGCACCTGGTGCTGACCCACTTCTCCCAGCGCTACACCGACGCCTCCGCCTTCGGTACCGAGGCGCGTGCCGCGGGGTACGAGGGAGAGCTGACGGTCGCCGAGGACCTCACCCGGATCCCGGTGCCCAAACGGCGGTGACGGCGCCGAACCGGGTGGCAGGTGACGGCGCCGAACCGGGTGGCAGCGGGCCGCGACGCCCTCAGCCCATCACCTCGATGAAGCGCTCCAGGCCGATGTTGCCGCCCGAGATGACGACGCCCACCCGCTCGGGCGGGTTCTCCACCCGGCCGGACAGCAGGGCCGCCAGCCCGGTGGCGCCGCTGGGCTCCACCAGCATCTTCAGCCGCTCGAAGGCGAAGCGCATCGCCGAGCGGATCTCGTCGTCGCCGACCAGCACCACACTCTCCACCAGCCGCTGGTTGACCGGGAAGGTCAGCTCGCCCGGGGTGGACGCGGCCTGGCCGTCGGCGAGGCCGCGCGGCACCTCGATCCGCACCCGGTGCCCGGCAGCCAGCGAGCGGGCCGTGTCGTCGCCGTCCGCCGGCTCGACGCCGACCATCCGGATGCCGGGCCGCAGCCCCGTCGCCGCCGTCGCGCAGCCCGCCATGAGCCCGCCGCCGCCCACCGGCACCACCAGCGCGTCCAGGTCGGGGACCTCCTCCAGCAGCTCCAGCGCCGTCGTGCCCTGGCCGGCCATGGTGTGCGGGTGGTCGAAGGGCGGGATGACGGCCAGGCCGCCTTCCTCGGCGATCTTCTCGCCGATCGCGACCCGGTCTTCCGTGTAGCGGTCGTAGGTGACGACCCGCGCTCCGTATCCCTCCGTCGCCACCCGCTTGGCCACCGGCGCGTCCTCGGGCATCACGATCACCGCGCTGGAGCCCAGCTCGCGCGCGGCGAGCGCCACGGCCTGCGCGTGGTTCCCGGAGGAGTAGGCCACCACGCCCCGGGCCAGCTGCTCGGCGGAGAGCTGGGCCAGGGAGTTGTAGGCGCCGCGGAACTTGAAGGCGCCTATCCGCTGGAAGTTCTCACACTTGAGGAAGACCTCGCGGCCCACGAGCCCGTCGAGGGTGCGGGAGCGGACGACGGGGGTGCGGTGTACGGCACCTTCGATGCGCGCCGCGGCGGCACGTACGTCGTCGAGGGTGATCACGGGAGAAGCGGATTCGGCGTGGGAACCGGCGACGCCGGCGGAGTCGGTGGTCATTTCGCGAACGTATCCCACCGGCCCGGGGCCGGGCGACGGAATACGTCCCGGTCAAGGGCGTGCGGCCGGCCCTCAGCCCTGGAGCCCCAGCGCTGGGAGCCCAGCGCTGGGAGCCCCGAGCCAGCAAGCCCCCGGCCAGCAGCCCCGGGGCTAGAAGCCGAGCCTGCGCAGCTGCTTGGGGTCGCGCTGCCAGTCCTTGGCGACCTTCACGTGCAGGTCGAGGTAGACCGGTGTGCCCAGCAACGCCTCGATGTGCTTGCGCGAGGAGCTGCCGACCTCCTTGAGCCGCCGGCCCTTGGGCCCGATGACGATGCCCTTCTGGCTCGGGCGTTCGATGAAGATGTTGGCGTGCACATCCAGCAGCGGCCGGTCGGCGGGGCGGTCCTCGCGCGGCAGCATCTCCTCGACCACGACCGCGATCGAGTGCGGCAGCTCGTCCCGTACGCCCTCCAGCGCCGCCTCGCGGATCAGCTCGGCGACCATGACCTGCTCGGGCTCGTCCGTCAGGTCGCCGTCCGGGTACAGCGGCGGGCCCTCGGGCAGCAGCGGGGCCAGCAGGTCGGCCAGGAGTCCCACCTGGGAGCCCTCGGTGGCCGACACCGGGATGATCTCGGCCCATTCGATGCCCAGCTCCTTGCCGAGCTGGTCGACGGCCATCAGCTGCCTGGCGAGCGCGTCACCCGGCACCAGGTCGGACTTGGTGATGACGGCGACCTTGGGCGTGCGCTTCTTCAGCCCGGCCAGCTCGGCGGCGATGAAGCGGTCGCCCGGGCCGAGCTTCTGGTCGGCGGGGAGGCAGAAGCCGATGACGTCGACCTCGGCCCAGGTGGTGCGTACCACGTCGTTGAGCCGCTCGCCCAGCAGCGTGCGCGGCTTGTGCAGCCCGGGGGTGTCCACGAGCACGAGCTGCGCCTCGGGCCGGTGCACGATGCCGCGCACCGTGTGCCGGGTGGTCTGCGGCCGGTTGGAGGTGATCGCGACCTTCGTGCCCACCAGCGCGTTGGTCAGCGTCGACTTGCCCGCGTTGGGGCGGCCGACGAAGCAGGCGAAGCCCGACCGGTGCGGGGCCTCGGCCGGTGCGCGGCCTTCGGTGTCGCTGGCGGAGGCGGAGGATGCGTTCATGCCGCCCATTGTCCCCGATCCGGGGGGGCGCCCCGGCCCCCGCCCGTCGAAGCGGCGGCCCGCAGCCCCCGCAGCCCCCCGCAGACCTGGCGGGTCAGCCCGCCGTCACCGTCGAGCGGTGTGTTCCGTCCGGTCCGGCAAGCAGCACCGGTGCGGCGGGGCCGCCCAGGTCGCGCACCGTGGCCAGGTCCTCGTCCGGCACCCGCCCGGCCTCGGAGACCACCGCCGCGGCCTCCAGCGACTTCGCTCCCGAGGCCACCGCCATCGCCACGGCCGTGCGCAGCGCGGACAGCTGGAGCGAGGGCAGCTCGACCGACCCCGCCACGTACGTACGCCCCGTCTCGTCGCGCACGGCGGCGCCCTCGGGGACGGCGTTGCGGGCGCGGGCGCTGCGCGCCAGCGTGAGGATCTTGCGGTCTTCCGGGTCCAGGTCCGGACCGTCGCTGCTGTGCTCACTCATGACGGTGAGCATATGCGGTGCTCTTCGGGCCTCCTCAGCCCGCCACCTCGTGCGTGCTCGCCCCCGCCGTCTCGTCCGGGCTCAGCCCGCCACCTGACGCATGGTCGCGCGGCGTACCTCGGGCTCGGACAGCCGCTGGAGCTTCTCGGCCGTGCCGGTGCCCGGGACGGGGTTGTGCAGTACGAGCTTGAGGTCGGGGCGGGCGGGGACCTGGAGCGTCGTCGACTCGAAGTGCAGCGCGCCCACCACCGGATGGTCCAGCTCCTTGCGCAGCTGGCCGGGCCTGCGCACATCGCCCTGCGCCCACAGCGTCCTGAACTCCTCGCTGCTGTTCAGCAGCTCGTCGAGCAGGATCTGGAAGCCCTCGTCCTGCGGCCACTCGGCGAGCGAGGCCCGCAGCTGGCCCACGACGTTCGGTGCGTTGCGCTCCCAGCTCATGGCGCGGGCGCGGTAGCGGTCGTCGCAGAAGAAGTTGAGGATGCAGTTGTCCTGCTCCTCGATGCCCATCGTCAGCCGGGCCGTCTCGTTGAGCCCCACGGCGTTCCAGTACGGGTCCAGGATGTGCGCCGGGTAGGGCAGCCAGCTGTCGATCAGTCGCTGCATGCCGTCGCACAGATAGTCGCGGTCGTACTCGGACTCGGGCAGCGGCGGGTTGAGCCCCGAGAGGATGTACAGGTGCCGCCGCTCGGTGCCGTTCATCCGCAGCACCCGCGCGACAGCGTCCAGGACCTGCGGGGAGACGGTGATGTCCCGCCCCTGCTCCAGCCACTGGTACCAGGAGGCTCCCACGCCCGCGAGGACGGCGACCTCCTCGCGGCGCAGGCCGGGCGTACGCCTCCTCGGTCCTCCTTGGGGCAGCCCCGCCTCGGCGGGGGAGACCCGGGCACGGCGCGAGCGCAAGAACGCGCTCAGCTCCCGTCCCCGGTCCGACTTGGGTGTATGTGTCCTCGCGGGACCGGTCACGCTGTTCCCCCTCTTTGCTCGTGGCACGAGCGTCCTGACTGGTGGTGCGACCACCACGATAAACAGCGGCTCCCCACGATCTGTTCCGCGCCAGCAGTCTCTTGTGCATGCCAAGCGCCACTTCAACCACTGCTTCCGCGCCTGCTTCCGGGTCCGCTTCCGGGTCCGCCTCCGCGCCTCCGCGGGCGTCCTCGCGGGCGTCCTCGAAGACGGACACCTCCACCCGCTTCACACCGCGCGAGACCCTGGTACTCGTGGTGCTCTGCGCCTCGCAGTTCCTGGTCGCGCTGGACTTCTCCGTACTCAACGTCGCCCTGCCCGTGCTCGGCCCCGACCTGGGCCTGGGCGAGGCCGGGCTCCAGTGGGCGGTGACCGCCTTCGCGCTGCCCACCGGCAGCTTCCTGCTGCTCTTCGGCCGCCTCGGCGACCAGCTCGGCCGCCGTCGTACGTTCCTGGCGGGCCTGGCCCTGTTCACCGTCGCCTCGGTGATAGCGGCCACAGGCGTGAACGCCGCGCTCTTCCTCGCCGGCCGCGCCCTCCAGGGCCTCGGCGCCGCGGCGCTCGTACCCACCGGCATGGCGCTGATCACCACCTCCTTCGCCGAAGGCCCCAAGCGCACCAAGGCCCTCAGCATCAACGGCTCCTTGATGGCGCTCGGCTTCACCGTCGGCATGGTCCTCGGCGGCGTGCTCACCGACACCCTCGGCTGGCGCTCGACCATGGGGCTGCTCGGCGTCGGCGGCGTCCTGGTGCTGCTGGCGGCACCCCGGCTGCTGACCGAGAGCTGGGGAGAGCGCACCCGCCTGGACGTACCGGGCGCGCTGGCGGTGACGGGCGGGCTGTTCGGCATCGTCTACGGCCTGTCCACCGCGGCCGAGGAGGGCTTCACCCGGCCCGACGTGCTGATCGCGCTGCTGGCGGGCGTCGCGCTGCTCGCCGTGTTCATCCGGGTGGAGGCCCGCAGCCCGGAGCCGCTGCTGCCGCTGTGGATGCTGCGCCGCCCGAACGTGGCCTTCGGCAATCTGGCCGGGCTCGCCACCGTGTCGATGATGACCGCCGTGGTCTTCCTCATGACGCTCTACCTGCAAGACCTGCTCGGCGTCACCGCGCTCGTGACCGGGCTGATCTTCGGAGTGCAGGGCCTGGCCTCCATCGCGGGCGGCGCCCTCGCCCCGCGCCTGGCCCGCCGTATGGGCACCTCGCGCACCCTCGCGCTGGGTCTCCTGGGACAGGCAGTGCTGACCGCCGCGCTGCTGGGCATCGGCCCGGACTCGGGGGTGTGGCTGGTCGTGGTGGGTCTGGCGCTGGCCAGCGCGCTGCACCTGGTGGCCGTCGTCTCCTATGGAGTGACGGCGACCTCGGGCCTGGCCGACGAGGACCAGGGCCGCGCGACCTCGCTGGTCACCAGCGCGATGCAGGTGGGCATGGCCCTTGGTATCCCGCTGCTGAGCGCCCTGTCCGTCGGCTGGGCCGGGACGCTGCGCGAGGGCGGGGTCTCGGCGGACGAGGCCACGCTGGGCGGCATCCGGCTGGGTGTGGGCGCAGACGTCGTCGTCCTGCTGGCCGTCGGCGCACTCGTCGCCCTCACCCTGGGCCGCCGCAGGACGGTGCCGCAGGGCGCCGGGAGCTGAGGGCGCCGCTGAGGGCCCCGGGAGCTGAGGGTGCGGGGCGCGGCTGCGGCACGGCTCCCGTGCGCCGGGCCGGGCAGGCCGGGTGTCAGCCGCCCTGCTCGGCGGGCACCGTGGGGGAGGGAGTCTTCCCGGCCGTCGCCTCCTGGAGGCGCCTGAGCGCGGCCTTCGCCGCGTCGGCCGTCAGCTTCTCGTCGCCCTCGCCGGCGGAGAGCACGGCGAGCCCCGTGGTGCTCTGCCCGGCGCGGGCCAGCACCAGGTCCAAGGCGACGTCCGAGCCGTCGGCCGGTCCGCCCTTGGCCTTGCCGCGCAGCTCGGCGCCCAGGCTGTCCTCGCCCAGGAACGAGCCCTTCAGCGCCGAGACCGTGAAGTCGATCACGACCGAGTTGTTCTTGGTGCTGAACTTCGTGCAGCTGTCGCGCACGCTCTTGAAGGTGCTCATGGCCCGGATCGCGGCGGTGCCGTCGTACGAGGCGACGTCGCCGGCGAGGTAGGGGCCCTTCTCGCCCTTGGCGTAGTCGCGCGCCGCGTCGGTCCTCGCCTCGCGGTCGGCGAGGTCGCCGCCGAGCGCGTTGAACAGCTGCTTGCAGTTCCGGTCGCGGGTGCTCAGGTCGTCGGGGGCGTCACCGGCCAAGGTGGTGTCGTCCAGGTCGGCGGCCTTCCACCCGGCGGGCAGGTTGCCCGGCGCGAGCAGGGCGCTGGTGGCCTGCCGCTCGGTGAGCCGGCCCTTGCCGCCGGAGGGCGAGCCCGACGGGGCGCCGGACTCCTCCGGAGCCGAAGCCGAGGCCGAGGGCGAGGGCGAGTCCCCGCCCGGTCCGGAACCCGACTCCTCGTCGTCGCCGCACCCCGCGGCGGACAGCAGCAGGGCGGCGGCCAGCGCGGTGGCGGCGTATGGGCGGCGGGCGTGGAACACGGCGGTGTGCCTCTCGACGGCGGTCTTCCCGGACCCCCAGCTTCAGCTTCGGCACCCGCTTCGGCACCCCGCCATGCCCCCTCGACACCCGAACAGGTGACGGACGGACCGGGCGGGGCTCAGCCGCGGTCGAGCAACAGCCGCTCCGCGCGCGGGAGTTTGGCCACGACCAGGTCGTAGGAGTCCTCGATCATCTCGCGCACCATCCGGTCCGACAGACTGCCGTCGAGCGTGACCGTGTTCCAGTGCCGCTTGTTGAGATGCCAGCCCGCGCGGATGGCCGGATGCGCCTCGCGCAGCCGTACCGCGATCTCCGGCTCGCACTTCAGGCTCACCCGGAGCGGGCTCTCGTCCAGCGAGCTGAACGAGAAGATCTTCTCCTTGACCTTGAACGTGGAAAGCTCCGGGTTGCCGGGAAAGGGAAAGTCCTCCCAGGCACCGTTCAGTTCGAGACAGGTCGCTCTCAGCTCGTCGGGCGTCATGGGCCCAGCGTAGGTCCGCGACGCCCAGCACCCGCGCCCAGCACGCGCACCCAGC
The DNA here is from genome assembly GCF_035917675.1 of Streptomyces sp. NBC_01775. Classification (NCBI taxonomy): domain Bacteria; kingdom Bacillati; phylum Actinomycetota; class Actinomycetes; order Kitasatosporales; family Streptomycetaceae; genus Streptomyces; species Streptomyces sp. NBC_01775. Next base: position 6,356,193 of record NZ_CP109104.1, read on the forward strand.
TCCCAGTACCCGTTCCCAGTGCCCGTTCCCAGCGCCCGCGTCCAGCACGCGCACCCAGCGTCACCCCCGGAGCCGGACGGACACTTGACTTCGAGTGAACTCCAGCCGCTAGCCTCCGCGCCGGAGGAGAGGGGGAGCGATGCGACGCTTCGAGGGACGGGTGGCGTTCGTCACCGGGGGTGGGCACGGCATCGGGGCGGCGGTGGCCCGACGGCTGGCCGACGAGGGCGCGGCCGTCGCTGTGACCGACATCGACACCGACGCCGCCGGACAGGTGGCACAGGAGCTGACGGAGCGGGGGGACCGGCCGCCGCGTACCACTGCGACGTGACGCGGCGCGACACGGTCGACGGCGCCGTGGCGGAAGCGGCGCGGCGGTTCGGGCGGCTCGACGTCCTGGCCCACACGGTGGGCCACAATCTGGCCGGGCTCGCGGAGGAGGAACCGACCGACGAACAGTGGGCCCGGCAGTACGACTTCACCCTCACCGGCACGGTGCGCTGCGTGCGCGCGGCCTTGCCGAAGTTCGCCGAGACGGGCGGCGGAGCGGTGGTGCTGGTCGGCTCGATGAGCGGGCTGGTGGCCTTCGGTACCGATCCGTACGCGGCGGCGAAGGCGGCGCTGGGCAACCTCGTCCGCAACCTGGCGGCCCGGCACGGACCGGACGGCGTGCGGGTCAACATGGTCGTGCCGGGGACGGTGGCCACCCGGGTGTGGGACGACCGGCCCGGGGCCCTCGACGAGCTGAGCCGGCTGTATCCGCTGCGGCGGGTCGGGCAGCCGGAGGACATCGCCGCCGCCATGGCGTTTCTCGCCTCCGACGACGCCGCGTGGATCACCGGCGTCGCCCTGCCGGTCGAAGGCGGAATCCTGACCGGCCCGGGCCACCTCATCGGCTGAACGTGCGGGCCGGGGCACTACGGTCTGTCCGGCGGATCTTTCTGTTGCCCTCTTTCCTGGTGCCGAGCAGGGGCTGCCCCTGGCTGCGCTTTGCAGAGCGCGGGTGCTTTTCGGGCTGGTCTCGCAGTTCCCCGCGCCCCTTCCGGGTTCGCCCCGGTGCCGGGCACGCATGATCCGCCGACACGCACTAGCCCTCCCGCGTGGCCGCGCTCTCCGCGCCGTTCGTCATGACCGGCTCGCGGACCGGCTCGACGAGTACCGTGACGATCTTGTTGCGCCGGCCGGCCGGGGACTCGGCCGTCAGGCGCAGGCCCGTCAGCGTCGGGTCGGAGCGGTCCTCGGTGACATCGACCGTGGTCGTCGCGCCCGCGATGGGCACGCGGCCCAGCGACTTGGCCAGGAGGCCGCCGACGGTCTCGACGTCCTCGTCGTCCAGCTCCAGCCCGAACAGCTCGCCCAGGTCGCCGATGTCGAGCCGGGCCGTGACGCGGTAGCTGCCCTCGCCCAGGTCCTCGACGGGCGGCAGCTCCCGGTCGTACTCGTCGGTGATCTCGCCGACGATCTCCTCCAGGATGTCCTCGATGGTGACGATCCCGGCTGTGCCGCCGTACTCGTCGATCACCACCGCGACGTGGATGCGGTCCTGCTGCATCTCGCGCAGCAGGTCACCCGCGTTCTTCGTGTCCGGCACGAACGTCGCGGGGCGCATGGCGGTGGAGACCAGCTCGCCCTCCGCGTCCCGGTTGATGTGCACCTTGCGGGCCAGGTCCTTGAGGTAGACGATCCCGACCACGTCGTCCTCGCTCTCGCCCACCACGGGGATGCGCGAGAAGCCCGAGCGCAGCGCCAGCGTCAGCGCCTGCCGGATGGTCTTGAATCGCTCGATCGTGATCAGGTCCGTACGCGGGACCATCACCTCGCGCACCAGCTTGTCGCCGAGCTGGAAGACGGAGTGCACCATCTTCCGCTCCTCGGCCTCGATGAGCGACTCCCGCTCCGCGAGGTCCACCATGGCGCGCAGCTCCGCCTCGCTCGCGAACGGGCCCTTGCGGAAGCCCTTGCCGGGTGTGAGCGCGTTGCCGAGGAGGATGAGGAGCTGGGGGACGGGCCCCAGGATGCGGGCCAGCGGCACCAGCACATAGGCGGCGGCCGTGGCGGTGTTGAGCGGGTGCTGGCGGCCGATGGTGCGCGGGGAGACGCCGATGGCGACATAGCTGACGAAGACCATCACCCCTATGGCGATGACCAGCGCCTCCCAGTTCTCCTTCACGGTGCGCAGGCAGTAGTAGGTCACCAGCGCGCCCGCCGCCACCTCGCAGGCCACGCGCAGCAGCAGCGCGAGGTTGAGATAGCGCGTCGGATCGGCGGCGACGGCCGCCAGCTTGGCGCTGCCCTTGCGGCCCTGGCGGACCGCCTCCTCCGCGCGGTAGCTCGTCGTACGCGCCAGCCCTGCCTCGGCGCAGGCCGCCAGCCAGGCGACGATCACCAGCAGGACGGCCGCCGCGACCAGCTGCGTGGTCACGAGGTGGTCGTCGGGGCCGGCGAGGGCCCGGTCAGTCCGTGCTCGGCGCGCCAGCCGTCCACGATCGCGGCCTGGAGGCCGAACATCTCCGTCTTCTCGCTGGGCTCCTCGTGGTCGTACCCCAGCAGGTGCAGCACCCCGTGGACGGTGAGCAGCTGGAGCTCCTCGTCCATGGAGTGCTGCGTGGGCGCCTCGGCGCCCTGCTTCTCGGCGACCTCCGGGCACAGCACGATGTCCCCGAGGAGGCCCTGCGGGGGCTCCTCCTCGTCCCGGGAGGGCGGGCGCAGCTCGTCCATCGGGAAGGACATCACGTCCGTGGGCCCCGGCAGATCCATCCACTGGAGATGCAGCCGCTCCATGGTGTTGCTGTCGACGACGATCACCGACAGCTCGGAGAGCGGGTGGATGCGCATCCGTGTCAGGGCGTAGCGGGCGATGTCGAGCAGTGCCCGCTCATCGACCTGGCGGCCGGATTCATTGTTGACGTCGATCGACATGGCGCGGGTCGGTTACTTCCTCTTGCTGTGGCCACGGTGCGGCGGCCCGCCGTTGCCGTTGCCCGCCACGGGGGCGGACGCGCGGGCGGTCTCCTGGGCGCTGTCGTAGCGCTCGTAGGCGTCGACGATACGGCCCACGAGCTTGTGGCGGACCACATCCGTGCTGGTGAGCTGCGAGAAGTGCACATCCTCGACGCCTTCCAGGATCTCCTGGACCTGGCGCAGCCCGCTCTTCGTGCCGCCCGGAAGGTCGATCTGGGTGACGTCGCCCGTGATGACGATCTTGGACTCGAAGCCGAGGCGGGTGAGGAACATCTTCATCTGCTCGGGGCTGGTGTTCTGCGCCTCGTCCAGAATGATGAACGCGTCGTTCAGCGTGCGTCCGCGCATGTACGCCAGCGGCGCGACCTCGATCGTCCCGGCCGCCATCAGGCGGGGGATGGAGTCGGGGTCGAGCATGTCGTGCAGCGCGTCGTAGAGCGGGCGCAGATACGGGTCGATCTTCTCGTAGAGCGTGCCGGGCAGGAAGCCGAGGCGCTCGCCGGCCTCGACCGCGGGGCGGGTCAGGATGATGCGCGTGACCTGCTTGGCCTGGAGCGCCTGGACGGCCTTGGCCATGGCGAGGTACGTCTTGCCCGTGCCGGCGGGGCCGATGCCGAAGACGACCGTGTGCTTGTCGATCGCGTCCACATAGCGCTTCTGGTTGAGCGTCTTGGGGCGGATCGTGCGGCCACGGTTGGAGAGGATGTTCTGGGTGAGCACCTCGGCGGGCGTCTCGTCGGCGGCGCCCGTGCCGTTCTCCTGGGCCCGCAACATGGAGATGGAGCGCTCCACCGCGTCCTCCGTCATCGGCTGGCCGGTGCGCAGCACCAGCATCATCTCGTCGAACAGGCGCTGGACGAGGGCGACCTCCGCGGCGGCGCCGGTGGCGCTGATCTCGTTTCCCCGGACGTGGATGTCCGTCTCGGGAAACGCGTTCTCGATCACGCGCAGCAGGGAGTCTCCTGAGCCCAGCACCGTCACCATCGGGTGCTTGGCAGGCACGGTGAAGCGGGCGGTTTCCTGCCCGGATCCGGCCTTTGATGGGGTTGTCTGCGTCATGGGCGGCCTCTGGGGCCTGCTCATCTCCCTCTCTGCGCCGCTGTTCTACCTGCCCCCAGAGTACGACGCCCCACTGACAGCGCCTCCCGCTTTTCCGCGGACAGCGCCCTCCCGCTCTGCTGTTCCCCGGGCCGGCGCGGCTCCGCCATCGGGCAGGCACAGCTCCGCACCCCGGCGGGCACAGCTCCGCACCCGGGGCGGGTCAGCCCGTCGGAGGGCGGAAGCCGAGCGTGGGAACGGCCCTGCGCGGCGGGGCCGAAGGGGCGCAGGCGGTGAGGATGCGGTCCAGGAAGGCGTAGCGCGCGCCGTCCCCCTGCGGGCCCTCGCGCCCCTGGCCCTCCTCGCACCGGTGCGTCCGCCACCACGCGGCGATCTCCGGCCAGCCCGGCGCCGAGAGCGAGCCGCCGAACTCCTGCACGGACAGCGCGGCGGTCAGCCCCGCGAACGCCAGCCGCTCGGCCAGTGACCACCCCGCGAGGCTGCCGGTCACGAAGCCCGCCACGAAGACATCGCCGGCACCCGTCGTATCCAGCGCGTCCACGACGATCCCCGGCACGTGCGCCGTCTCGCCGGTGCGCCCGTCGGCCGCGTACGCCCCGTCCGCGCCCATCGTGACAACGGCCAGCGGAACGTACGAGGTCAGGGCGTGGGCGGCGGCGCGTGGGGAGTCCGTACGGGTGTAGCGCATGGCCTCGGCGGCGTTCGGCAAGAACGCCTCGCAGTCGGGCAGCTCCGCCAGCGCCGCCAGGTCCCAGCGGCCCGTCTCGTCCCAGCCGATGTCGGCGAAGATGCGGCTGCCGCGCCGCGCCGCCGTCGCGATCCACTCCTGGGGACGTCCGGGCACCAGCGAGGCGACACACGCGCCGGCCTGGGGCGGGCACTCAGGCGCGTCCGGGTCGTAGGCGGTCGCTGCGCTCCTGGGCGGTGCCTCGTGGCCGTGCGAGATCATCGTGCGCTCGCCCTCGTAGGCCATGGAGACCGTCACGGGCGAGTGCCAGCCGGGGACGGTGTGCGAGAGCGACAGGTCGATGCCCTCGCCGTGCTCCAGCACCTCGCGGCAGTAGTCGCCGTACATGTCGTCGCCGAACGCGGCGGCCAGCGAGGTGCGCAGGCCGAGGCGGGCCAGCGCGGTCGCCATGTTCGCGATGCCGCCGGGGCTGGAGCCCATGCCGCGCGCCCAGGACTCGGTGCCGCGCACCGGGGCCGAGTCGAGCCCGGTGAAGATGATGTCGAGGAAGACCGTCCCGGTCAGGTACACGTCGCAACTGGGCCCGTCCGCCGGGCGCACCGAGGCGAGCGGGTCGAACAGAGGGGCGGGTCGTGCGCCTTGCACATGTGGTGACGCTCCGTGCGGGGCGCCCCGTCCGTGGGAGGGGATGTGCCCGTGGGTGGGGACGTGCCCGTGCGGGGGAATGTGCCCGTGCGCGGGGACCTCGCCGGATCCGGCGGTCCTACGCCTGCTCACCGTGCTCACCGTGCCTTCCCCGTTGCCTGCCCGTCTCCGCACGCGGCTGCCGTGCCGCCCGCCACAGTGCGGTGCCACCGACCATAGTCGGTAGCGATCCGGGACAGGATCGCCCCGTGCGGTACGTTCCGGCCCATGAGGCTGACGATTCTCGGCGGGGGCGGATTCCGCGTCCCCCTGGTCCACCGCGCGCTGCTCGACGAGGCGCGGCGGCGGCCGGCGGACGCCCCCGGCCGCTGCACCGAACTCGTGCTGTACGACACGGACCGTGACCGGCTCGCGGTCATCGCCTCCGTGCTGGCCGCGCAGGCCGAGGACGTGCCCGGCGCGCCCTCCGTACGGCTCGCCGAGGACCTGGACGACGCCTTGCGCGGCACGGACTTCGTCTTCTCCGCGATCCGGGTGGGCGGCACGGCGGGACGGGTCGCGGACGAGCGGATCCCGATGACGGAAGGCGTGCTGGGGCAGGAGACGGTCGGCGCGGGCGGCGTGCTGTACGCGCTGCGCACGGTGCCGGTCGCGGTCCGTATCGCCGAGCGGGTGCGGGCCGTGGCACCGGATGCCTGGGTCATCAACTTCACCAACCCCGCCGGGATGGTCACCGAGGCCATGGCGCGGGTGCTGAGGGAGCGGGTCATCGGGATCTGCGACTCGCCCGTCGGCCTGGTGCGCAGAGCGGCGCGGGCCGCCGGCGCCGACCCGGACACCGTCGAGTTCGACTACACCGGGCTCAACCACCTGGGCTGGCTGCGCTCGTTCAGGGAGCCCGGCGGCGCGGACCTGCTGCCGGGGCTGCTGGCGGACCCCGCGGCGCTCACCTCCTTCGAGGAGGGGAAACTCTTCGGCAGCGAGTGGCTCCAGGCGCTGGGAGCGCTGCCGAACGAGTACCTGCACTACTACTACTTCCGGCGCGAGACCCTCGACTCCGTCCGCACGGCGGCCGAGACCCGGGGAGAGTTCCTCGACCAGCAGCAGGGCGGCTTCTTCGCCCGCGCGGCCCAGGACCCCGCCGCCTCGTACGCGCTGTGGGAGCGCACCCGGCTGGAGCGCGAGGAGACATACATGGCCGAGAGCCGCGAGGCCACCGGGGGATGGCAGCGCGACAGCTGCGACCTGGACGGCGGCGGCTACGACCAGGTGGCGCTCGCGCTGATGCGCGCCATCGCGCGCGGGGAGCGGGCCCGGCTGGTGCTGAACGTGCCCAACGGCCGCACGGTCCCCGCGCTTTCGCCGGACGCGATCGTGGAGACCGTGTGCGAGGTGGACGGCGAGGGGGCGCGCCCGCTGGCCGCCGCGCCACTCGGGGAGGCGGAGCTGGGGCTGATGCTCCAGCTCAAGGCGGTAGAGCTGGCCGCCGTCGAAGCCGCGACGAGCGGCTCCCACCGCGCCGCGCTACGGGCCCTCGCCCTGCACCCCCTGGTCGACTCCCCGGCCGTCGCCGCCCGCATCCTGGAGCGCGCGGGGCACTGAGCGGCGGGGGGCCGAGCGGTGGGGCACTGAGGGCTGGGGGCCGAGCGGTGGGGAGCGGGTGCAGGTTTTTACGGACTGTTGAATCTTCGCGCGTAGATGGGGACTTGGGCGCGCTGTTACGGTCCCCGGGTTCTCATGCCCCTGCCAACCACTTCCGGCGCCCGCCGACGAGGAGTCGCGCATGTCCCGTTCCCTCAGAACCGCACTGCCCCTGGTGACCGTCGCCGCGCTCGCCGGCACGGCGCTGTTCGGTATCGGCCAGGCCACCGCCGAGCACTCCGTCCCCGCCAGTGACAAGGAGATCCCCAATCTCGATCAGGTGAAGACGAAGATCGAGGCGTACTACGGGGACATCGAGACCGAGGACGGCGAGCACTACGCCTCCCCGCGCGGCAACTACGCCAAGCAGGTGCGCGGCATCGCCGCCGACGCGCGCAAGGACATCGAGCGCGACCTGGACAAGTACGGGAAGGCCGCGCACGGCGGGACGAAGAACAAGCCCGCCGTCGTCCTCGACGTCGACGACACCACGCTGCTCACCTACAACTTCGAGCTGCGTGTGGGCTACCACTTCAGCCAGGAGGCGCAGGACGAGTACCTGCGCACCACCGACATGGACCCCGTCTTCGGCATGCGCGAGCTGGTCAACTGGGCGCACAAGAAGGGCGTGACGGTCTTCCTCCTGACCGGCCGCAAGGAGTACCAGCGCGAGTGGAGCGTGCGGAACCTCAAGAAGGTGGGCTACCGCAATCCGGTCGACAAGGCGCACTTCTTCCTCAAGGACGAGAAGAACCCGCCCCCGTACCTGGAGTGCGGCAGCGAGTGCACCACCGTGGAGTACAAGTCGGGCACCCGCGCGCACATCGAGAAGCAGGGCTACGACATCCTCGCCAACTTCGGCGACCAGTACAGCGACCTGAAGGGCGGCCACGCCGCCAGGAAGGTCAAGCTGCCCAACCCGATGTACTACCTGCCCTGACCGTCGGTCCGGACGCAGCGGTCCGGACGCAGCGGTCCGGCGCTGCCTCGGACGGAGCGGGCCGCTCCCGGCCTCCCGGTGCGGGAGCGGTCAGGCTCCTTCCTTCAGCACCTTTCTGACCACCTCGCGCTGCGACTCGGTCAGCTTGGGGTCGGCGCAGTAGGCCGTGCCGCCGGTGCTGTCGTCGACCTTGATCTCGTAGTGGAACCCGTCGGGCACGCCCATCGGCGGCTCGCCCAGGCCCTCGCGGAGCGCGTCGCGGACCAGTGCCGCGATCTCGGGGGCGTCGGGGTGCCCCGTGGTGTCGAGGGTGGCCCGGCGAGTGAGCCCGCCGAAGCCACCCGTGCGGGTAACGGTGATACGCATACGGCCATCCTGGCCGCCATCCGGCCCCGCGTTAAGTGACCGGGCGGGCGGACGTCAGTTTCCGGCCGCATCCTGGGATGACTGGGGCGATACGCCCACCTCGGACCAGCACTTGAGCACGGCCTCCCGCTCCGCGCTGCTCTCGCCGTAGCGGCTGCTCGCCGACTCGGCGGTGGCGGCGGCGAAGGCCGCGAAGTCGCAGGTCGTCGACAGCTTGCCCGAGGTGAGGGTGTCGTACCAGATCTGCCCGGCGCGCTCCCAGGCGTGCCCGCCCAGCTCCACGGCCAGCTGGTAGAAGGCGTGGTTGGGGATGCCGGAGTTGATGTGCACGCCACCGTTGTCGGTGCCCGTGTTGACGTAGTCCTCCATCGTGGCCGGCTGCGGGTCCTTGCCGAGCACGTCGTCGTCGTAGGCGGTGCCCGGTGCTTTCATCGAGCGCAGCGCCTCGCCCTCGACCTGGTCGGTGAACAGCCCGGCGCCGATCAGCCAGTCGGCCTGGTCGGCGGTCTGGCTCAGTCCGTGCTGCTTGATGAGCGAGCCGAAGACGTCGGAGACCGACTCGTTGAGCGCGCCCGACTGGCCGAAGTACTCCAGGTTGGCGGTGTACTGCGTGACGCCGTGCGTCAGCTCGTGGCCGATCACGTCCACGGGCAGGGTGAAGTCGCGGAACAGCTCGCCGTCGCCGTCCCCGAAGACCATCTGCTTGCCGTCCCAGAACGCGTTGCCGTACTCCTCGCCGTAGTGGACCGTGGCGTCAAGCGGCAGCCCCGAGCCGTCGATCGAGTAGCGCGCGTAGGCGGACAGGTACAGCTCGAAGGTGGCGCCCAGGCCCGCGTAGGCGCGGTTGACGGAGGCGTCCTTGGCGGGCTTGCTGCCCTCCTCCCTGACCTTCTTGCCCGGGAGGGTCTCCTTGTTCTTCGCGTCGTAGATGGTGCGCTGCGGCTTCTGGTCCGCCTCGGTGCCGGGGGTGGGCCGGGAGGGGGCCAGCGCCGAGTGGCGGATCGTGGTGACCCGGCGGCGGGTGCGCTGGGAGGCGTCCTGCTCCAGCGTGCGGCGGGCGCGCCCGGAGAGCGTCTCGTTCTCGCCCCGGGAGAGCCGGTCGAGGAGGTGCGGGGGCACGATCGTGCAGAAGACAGGATGGAACTGCTGCGAGTGCGCGGGATGTGCGTCCATAAGACGCAATGTGGCACTACGTCATCGCTGTGTCACCGGGCGCTGCCAGAATTCGCACAAATCGTTGTTGAACGGCCCTTCCGCATGCGCATCTCCTGCCGATGCGGTATCCCGCATGGTGATACGCCCCTGTCGGCTCGTGGGGCCTCCGTTATGCTGCGGACATCATGCGTTTCGGGCTGCTTCTTCTTAGCTGCCGCGGCGAGGGTCTGTAGCCGTACCAAGGCCGACCCCCTCCCCGCGGAGTTCCGCGCTGTCCGGTCGGTCCCCGAAACCCTTTCGCCCCTCGCCCGAGCGAAGCCCCCGATCCTGAGCCTCATCACCTCACCGGAACGCGGCGAGCTGTGCGATCCGTCACAGGAGCCCTACGCGTTATGACCTCTCACGCCTCCATCGGCCGAGCCACCCCTTACACCGCGGGCGTCGTACACCAGCGCCCATCAGGGATGCCCATCCACAAGTACGGGCAGTACGAAGCGGTCGACATTCCCGACCGCACCTGGCCGGGCAACCGCATCACCCAGGCCCCCCGCTGGCTGTCGACCGACCTGCGCGACGGCAACCAGGCGCTGATCGACCCGATGTCCCCGGCGCGCAAGCGCGAGATGTTCGACCTGCTGGTCCGCATGGGCTACAAGGAGATCGAGGTCGGCTTCCCCTCCTCGGGCCAGACCGACTTCGACTTCGTGCGCTCCATCATCGAGGAGGGCGCGATCCCCGAGGACGTGACGATCTCCGTCCTCACCCAGGCCCGCGAAGAGCTGATCGCGCGGACGGTGGAGTCCCTGGTGGGGGCGCACCGCGCCACCGTCCACCTGTACAACGCCACCGCGCCCGTCTTCCGCGAGGTCGTCTTCCGCGGCTCGCGCGACCAGGTCAAGCAGATCGCCGTGGACGGCACCCGACTGGTGATGGAGTACGCCGAGAAGCTGCTGGACGACCGGACCACCTTCGGATACCAGTACAGCCCGGAGATCTTCACCGACACCGAGCTGGACTTCGCGCTGGAGGTCTGCGAGGCCGTCATGGACGTCTGGCAGCCGGAGGAGGGGCGGGAGATCATCCTGAACCTGCCCGCGACGGTCGAGCGCTCCACGCCCAGCACCCACGCGGACCGCTTCGAGTGGATGGGCCGCCACCTGTCCCGGCGCGAGCACGTATGCCTGTCCGTACACCCCCACAACGACCGAGGTACCGCGGTCGCCGCGGCCGAGCTGGCCGTGATGGCGGGCGCCGACCGCGTCGAGGGCTGTCTGTTCGGGCAGGGCGAGCGCACCGGCAACGTCGACCTGGTCACCCTGGGGATGAACCTGTTCAGCCAGGGCGTCGACCCGATGATCGACTTCTCGCAGATCGACGAGATCCGCCGCACCTACGAGTACTGCAACCAGATGGAGGTCCACCCGCGCCACCCCTACGCGGGAGACCTGGTCTACACCGCCTTCTCCGGCTCCCACCAGGACGCCATCAAGAAGGGCTTCGAGGCGATGGAGATCCGCGCCGCCGAAGCGGGCAAGACCGTGGACGACATCGACTGGGCCGTGCCGTACCTGCCCATCGACCCCAAGGACGTCGGCCGCTCCTACGAGGCCGTCATCCGCGTCAACTCGCAGTCCGGCAAGGGCGGCATCGCCTACGTGCTCAAGGGCGAGCACAGCCTGGATCTGCCGCGCCGGATGCAGGTGGAGTTCTCGAAGACCATCCAGGAGAAGACCGACGCGGAGGGCGGCGAGGTCACCCCCGCAGACATCTGGTCGATCTTCCAGGACGAGTACCTGCCCGCCGGGAGCGGCGGCTGGGGCCGCATCGCCCTCAAGGGCGCGCAGACCTCGACCACCAGCGAGGGCAAGGACGCGCTGACGGTCGAGGCCATTGTGGACGGCGAGTCCACGGTGCTCAGCGGCACCGGGAACGGCCCGCTGGCCGCCTTCTTCGACGCGCTGCACGGAATCGACGTGGACGTACGCCTGCTCGACTACGTGGAGCACACGATGAGCGAGGGCGTCGGCGCACAGGCCGCCGCCTACATCGAGTGCGCGATCGACGACAAGGTGCTGTGGGGCGTGGGCATCGACGCGAACATCGTCCGGGCCTCGATCAAGGCCGCGGTCTCCGCCGTGAACCGCGCGCACCGCTGAGAACTCGCTCCCGGGTGAGGGCGCGGCTCTCACCCGGGAGCTGGTCTCCGGGGCCTCGTCGGCCCCACGGCCCCACCGGCCCCACTGGTCTCCTTCGTGAACTCGGGCCGGCACGGGCCTCTCCTGCCGCGCCTGTGCCCTCCCGCGTGCCTCCCGGCGCGGCGCGGCCGGCGGCGGAGCCCGGCTCAAGGGCCTCTCAGGCCCCCTCTTGGGTGCCGACCTCAATCGGTCCGCCGACCGCCTCGCGAGCCGCTGACCAGCGGCGTATGCCCCGGGCGCACGCCGTCGGGGAAACAACGGCGCATCCAGGGTGCTGACGGGGCGGCGTCGCTGTGGTTAATATCACGTCACCCGGCGACGTTGCCGAATCGTGATGGAGGTGCGAGGTCATGCGCCAACGACCCTTCCGTGTACGTCTCGCAGGGGTCCGCACGAGCTGGCGCACCCTCGATGACGGTGATTTCTTCTGCCCCGACTGCGGCGGTGACCGCCGCTACCGCAGGCGGACAGGGCGCCGCCGCTTCGTCCTCCTCGGCGTTCCGCTGGTGCCGCGTGGCCCTGCCGGGCCTGTCGTCGAATGTGTCGCGTGCCGCGCGCACTTCGCCGCCGACGTGCTCGACCACCCCACCACCACCCGGCTGTCGGCCATGCTCCGCGAGGCCGTGCACAGCGTGGCGCTCGCCGTGCTGGCGGCGGGCGGCGCCGACGCGCGGCCCGTGCGCGAGACCGCCGTCGAGACGGTGCGCGCCGCGGGCTTCCCCGGCTGCACCGAGGAGGAGCTGACGGCGCTGCTCGCCGCGCTCACCGCCGAGAGCAGAAGCCGCAGAAGCCAGGGGCACATCTCGCGGGAGATCGAGCTGCACGAGGTGCTGGCCCCGCTCGCCCCGCACCTGGCGGTCCCCGGCCGCGAGAGCCTGCTGCTCCAGGGCGCGCGCATCGCGCTGGCCGACGGGCTGTACTGCTCGGCGGAGCGCGAGGTGCTGGCCACCGTCGGGCGGGCGCTGGAGATCGGCGCCGAGGATGTCGACCGGCTGCTGGCGGAGGCCCGTACCCCCTCCTGAGCGGCCCGACAGCGGGCCTTCCGGGCAACCAACAGGCGGGTTAAGCACGGGTATTGACTCCTGCGCCGCCCGCTGATGACATCCCGTCATGACGAGCCCGGACGGCCCGACCAGCACGAACATCCCCTTCGCGAACGTCCCCGATGCGAACGTCCCCGAGGTCCCCCGCTTTCCCGACGGGTTCCTGTGGGGCGTGTCCACCTCGGCGTTCCAGATCGAGGGAGCCGTGGACGAGGACGGGCGCGGGCCCTCGGTGTGGGACGCCTTCGCCGCGCGCCCCGACAGCGTCAAGGACGGCAGCGATGCCGCCGTCGCCACCGGGCACTACCACCGCTGGCCCGAGGACCTCGCCCTCCTGGAGGAGCTGGGGGTGGGCGCCTACCGCTTCTCGGTGTCCTGGCCGCGGGTCCTGCCCGAAGGCGGCGGCCCCGTCAACGGCCCAGGGCTGGACTTCTACGACAGGCTCGTCGACGCGCTGTGCGAGGCCGGGATCCAGCCCGTGCCCACGCTCTTCCACTGGGACACCCCGCTGCCCCTCGAAGAGCGCGGCGGCTGGCTGGAGCGGGACACCGCGCGGCGGTTCGCGGACTACGCCGACACCGTCGCGGCGCGCCTCGGTGACCGGGTCGCCCACTGGACCACGCTCAACGAACCGGCCGAAGTCACCCTGCTCGGCTACGGTCTGGGCGAGCACGCACCCGGCAGACGGCTCCTGTTCGACGCGCTGCCCGCAGCCCACCACCAGCTCCTCGGGCACGGTCTGGCCGTCCGCGCGCTGCGCGCACGCGGCGCCCGCTCGGTCGGCGTCGCCAACTCGCACGGGCCGGTGTGGTCGCTCTCGGACGGCGAGGAGGACCGGGGCGCCGCCGAGTTCTACGACCTTGTCACCAACCGGATGTTCGCCGATCCGCTGCTGCTGGGACGCTACCCGGACGACGGGCTGGCGGCGCTGCTGCCGGGCCCCGTCGAGGACGACCTGAAGGTCATCAGCGAGCCGCTGGACTGGTACGGCGTCAACTACTACCAGCCCACCCTCGTCGGCGCCCCCGACCCCGAGGCCCCGGCGGGCGAGTTCGCGGGCATCGGCATGCCTGCCGGACTGCCCTTCGGCATACGGGAGATACCCGGCAAGGAGCGCACCGGATTCGGCTGGGCCGTCGTCCCCGAAGGGCTGCCGGAGACGCTGCGCACCTTCCGCGAGCGCTACGGGGACCGGCTGCCGCCCGTGATGATCACCGAGAACGGCTGCGCGTACCCGGACCCCGTGCACGACCGAGGACGGGTCGACTTCCTCCGGGCCCACCTGTGCGCGCTGCACGAGGCCGTCGCCGAGGGGATCGACGTACGCGGCTACTTCGTGTGGTCCCTGATGGACAACTTCGAGTGGGCGGAGGGGTACCGGCAGCGCTTCGGGCTCGTCCATGTCGACTACGGGACGCTGGAGCGCACCCCGAAGGACTCCTTCCGCTGGCTGCGCCACGTACTGCGGCAGCAGCGCGGCGGCAGCCGGTGACGATGCCCCTGGCCGCGTCCGGGGTGCCGCGCGGGCGTCAACTCCCGGGCGCAGGCGTGCGCTAATGCGCGAACCTCTACTCTTAGGCCCTCCACGTAAGGGAATTGACGAACAGTTCGGAACGGGGTGTGCGGGTGGAAGCGGGGGAGGCGAGCGGCGGAGAGCTGATCGGCAAGGTGCTCGGGGAGCGTTACCGGGTGACCTCGGTGATCGGGCGCGGCGGGATGGGCGTGGTCGCCCGGGCGGTGGACGAACCGCTCGGCCGGGAGGTCGCCGTCAAGATCCTGCGGGCGTTCACCGACACCTCCGCTTTCGAACTGGGCGACCTGCGCGAACGGATGCGGCGGGAGGCGCAGGCCGCCGCCCGCATCCGGCACGGCGGCGTGGTCACCGTGCACGACGTGACCGAGGACCAGGGTCTGCCGGTCATCGTCATGGAACTGGTCGACGGCCCCTCCCTGGACGACGTGCTGAGGGAGCGCGGCACGCTGGAGCCGCACGAGGCCGCCGCCATCGGCGCGAAGCTGATGGACGCGCTCGACGCCGCGCACCGGGTCGGCGTGCTCCACCGGGACGTCAAGCCGGGAAACGTCTTGCTGGAGCACGGCGGCCGGGTCGTCCTCACGGACTTCGGCATCGCGAGCATGGGCGCCGCGGGCGACGACCCCGTCACCAAGCTGACCCGCAGCGGTGATCTCGTCGGCTCCCTCGACTTCCTGCCGCCCGAGCGCGCGCAGGGCCGGGAGCCGGGGCCCGCCTCCGACATCTGGTCGCTCGGCATGACCCTGTACGCGGCCGTGGAGGGCACCTGGCCCTTCCGCCGCACCTCCGCGTCGAGGGCACCAACACGACGGGCTGGATGTCCAACGACAACCTCACCCGCCCAAGCGGCGCCTCCACCCGCTGCTAGCCGCCCCCTCCACCCGCTCCAAGACCCACGTCAGCCGCATCATGGGCAACCTCACCGTGCGCGACCGTGCGCGACTGGTGATAGCCGCCTGCGAATCCGGCCTGGTCACCCCAGGTAGCCCCGCCTGACACCGGCGTACGCGAGAATGACCGCATGCGGTGTCCCCCTGACGAGACGGTGATCGCGTGAGCCTGTTCCGCGACGACGGCATCGTCCTGCGCACCCAGCTGCGTTCTTCCGGGGGACACCCCCCGTACCCCCGGCCGGAGCGCGGGATGGTGGCCCGATGAGCCTGTTCCGCGACGACGGCATCGTCCTGCGCACCCAGAAGCTCGGCGAAGCCGACCGCATCATCACGATGCTCACGC
This sequence comes from Streptomyces sp. NBC_01775, assembly GCF_035917675.1. NCBI lineage: Bacteria > Bacillati > Actinomycetota > Actinomycetes > Kitasatosporales > Streptomycetaceae > Streptomyces > Streptomyces sp. NBC_01775. The sequence continues at coordinate 6,371,656 of NZ_CP109104.1, forward strand.
GCGGTCACGGGCGGGTGCGGGCTGTGGCGCGGGGGGTGCGGCGGACGAAGTCGAAGTTCGGGGCGCGGCTGGAGCCCTTCAGCCATGTTGACGTGCAATTCTTCGCGCGGGGGAGCGAGCTGGTGGGGCGGGGGCTGCCGCTGTGCACGCAGACGGAGACGATCGCGGCGTACGGCCAGGGCATCGTCTCCGACTACGACCGCTACACCGCCGGTACGGCCATGCTGGAGACCGCGGAGCGGTTCACCGATCATGAGGGCGAGCCGAACGTGCAGCAGTATCTGCTGCTGGTCGGCGGGCTGCGCACCCTCGCGTCCGGGGAGCACGGCCCGGGGCTCGTGCTCGACGCCTTCTTGCTGCGCTCCCTGGCGATGGGCGGCTACGCCCCCAGCTTCGCGGACTGCGCCAAGTGCGGGCTGCCGGGTCCCAACCGGTTCTTCTCCGTCGCCTCGGGCGGCGTGGTGTGCGGGGACTGCCGGGTCCCGGGCAGCGTCGTGCCCTCGCCGGAGGCGCTGCGGCTGCTGGGCGCCCTGCTGACTGGAGACTGGGAGACGGCGGACGCCGCCGAGAGACGGCACTGCCGCGAGGGCGCGGGGCTGGTCTCGGCGTATCTGCACTGGCACCTGGAGCGGGGGCTGCGCTCCCTGCGGTACGTGCGCCAGGTGCCGAACGGTTAGGCTCGACGGGGTCCCTGTCCCCCCGTTCGCCCCCGCTGGAGATGAGTACCGATGGCACGCCGCGGAATGCTGTCCTGGTCGCAGCAGCAGCGCGAGTACGTGAGGCCCGAGCCGCACCCTTCGGGTGCCCGGCCTCCCAAGATCCCCGGCGAGCTGGTCCCGGGGCATGTGGCGGTCGTCATGGACGGCAACGGCCGGTGGGCCAAGCAGCGCGGGCTGCCCCGTACCGAGGGCCACAAGGTGGGCGAGGGCGTCGTGCTGGACGTGCTCAAGGGCTGCCTGGAGATGGGCGTCAAGAATCTGTCGCTGTACGCCTTCTCCACGGAGAACTGGAAGCGCTCGCCCGAAGAGGTCCGCTTCCTGATGAACTTCAACCGTGACGTGATCCGCAGGCGCCGGGACGAGATGGACGCGCTGGGTATCCGCATCCGCTGGGTGGGCCGGATGCCCAAGCTGTGGAAGTCGGTCGTCCAGGAGCTCCAGGTCGCCCAGGAGCAGACGCGGAACAACGACGCGATGACGCTCTACTTCTGCGTCAATTACGGCGGCCGGGCCGAGATCGCGGACGCGGCGCGCGGCATCGCGGAGGACGTGAAGGCGGGCCGCCTGGACCCGGGCAAGGTCAACGAGAAGACCCTCGCGAAGTACATGTACTACCGGGACATGCCCGACGTCGACCTGTTCCTGCGCCCCTCCGGCGAGCAGCGCACCTCCAACTACCTGCTGTGGCAGAGCGCGTACGCCGAGATGGTCTACCAGGACGTGCTGTGGCCGGACTTCGACCGGCGCGACCTGTGGGCGGCGTGCCTGGAGTACGCCCAGCGCGACCGCCGCTTCGGCGGCGCGCTGCCCGTGGAAGGGGCGGAGCAGGAGCAGGAGCAGGAGCCCGGCGGCGAGACCTCCTAGTGCCGTGACCGGCAATGTTTGCCCGTCAAGGAGCGTGCGTGCCGGGCGGCGCGACGGGGCAAAGCTTGCCGGGAGGGGCACTAGCTGGTGCTGAGCAGGGGCTGCCCCTGTCTGTGCTGTGCAGAGTGCGGGTGTGTCGGGGCTCGTCGCGCAGTTCCTCGCGCCCCCTTGGGGCTCTCCTAGCCGCTGAGGCTCCAGGAGACGGTCCCGCTCGCGGTCATCAAGGCCGCGAGTACGACGAGGTCGGCGGCGCCCAGGGCCGTGCCCAGCAGGGCGCGGCCCCGGCGGGTGGTGCCCTTGGTGAGGGCGAGCCCGCCCAGGACGAGGGCGCAGGGGCCCAGGAAGATGTTGAAGACCAGCAGCCCGACCAGGCCCATGATGAACGAGGCCACCGCCATGTCGTCGGCGTCGCCGACACGGGTGCGGCCCTTGCGCAGTGGGCGGGTGGCGGCCGGGTGAGGCGTGGTGCTCATGGTCAGCTCCTCTGCCGGTGGCGGCGGTTGCGCTCGCGGACGGTGAAGATGAGCAGCCAGGCGGCGATGCCCGCTGCCGCCGAGAGGGTCACGGCGGGCGGAAGGTGGGCCGGCGGGCCCACGAGGACGCCCAGCAGGAGGAACGCGGCGACGAGGAAGATCATCTGCCTCTCACTCCCAACGTGGTGCGGGTCGTCGGTCAACTCATTCGGTGAACAGTTGGGGTGACACTTGTTCACTGAGTTGAGAGTACCCCATTGCGGCGTCCGGCACACAACTGTTTACTGAACCCCATGAGCACCACCCCCTCGCAGCGAGACCTCCAGAAGGCCAGGACCCGCCGCGCGCTGCTGGACGCCGGGCTGGCCCTGCTGGAGCACCAGAGCCTGAGCAGCCTTGGACTGCGCGAGATCACCCGCGTCGTCGGCGTCTCACCCGCCGCGTTCTACCGGCACTTCCGGGACGTAAGTGACCTGGGCGTCACCCTGGTCGAGGAGTCCCTCGGCAGCCTGCACACGGTCATCCGCGCGGGGCTGGCCGAGCGCAGCCAGGACCGGGACCGCATCGACCACTCGGTGGAGGCCATAGCCGCCTATGTCCGCGAACGCCCCGAGCACATCCGCTTCGTGGCCCGCGAGCGGCACGGCGGGGTGGCCGCCGTCCGGGTCGCCATCGGCGCCCAGCTCGACCGCTTCGCACAGGAGGTCGCCCAGGTCCTCGCCCAGGACGAGGTCTCGCGGGACTGGAGCGAGGAGGATGTACGGATGCTGGGCGAGACCTACGTCGACACCATGGTGATGACCGCCTCCGCCTTCCTGGAGGCGGCCCAGGGCGAGGGCCCGGACGAGGCCGCCGTGGCGCGCATCGCGCGCCGCAGGCTACGGCTGATCAGCGTCGGCCGCCGCCACTGGACCTCCGAACCGGACCCCGGCCCCTGACATGTCCTCCCCCGGCCCCGCCGGGAGGCGGCCCGTCGGCCGCTAGCCCGTCCGCCTGCGGAACAGCGCCGCGCACAGCGGCAGGGCCACCGCGAGCAGGCCCGCGCACCAGGTGAGGGCCTGCCAGGGGCTGTTGCCGGCGGGCTGGTCCAGGAGCAGGGCGCGCATGGACTCGATGACGGGGGTCACCGGCTGGTTGTCGGCGAAGCCGTGCAGCCAGTCGGGCATGGTGTCGATCGGTACGAAGGCGCTGCTGGGGTAGGGCAGGAAGAGCATGCCGAAGGTGAAACCGCCCGCCGCCTCCGGCGACTTGGCCAGCAGCCCGGCAGCCGCGCCCAGCCAGGAGAGCGCGGTGATGTAGAGCAGCAGGATGCCGATGGCCGCCAGCCACTGCGCCGGGCCCGCGTGCGGGCGGAAGCCGATGGCGAAGGCCACCGCCAGCACGGCCGCCGTCGCCACCGCGTTGCGGGCCACGCTCGCCGCCACATGGCCGGTCAGGACGGCCGTGCCGTGGGTGTCCATGGAGCGGAAGCGGTCGATGATGCCGTTGGTCATGTCGTTGCTGACGGTCGTGGCCGTCATGGAGGCGCCGTAGCCCGCGCACAGGATCAGCACGCCGGGCGCCACGTAGGTGACGTAGGTACCGGTGGTGGTCTCGATGGCGCCGCCGAAGAAGTAGACGAACACCAGCATCAGCATCACCGGCAGCACCAGTGCGGTGATCACCGCGTCGAGGTTGCGCCGGGTCAGCCGGATCGAACGGCCCGCCAGTACCGCGTAGTCACTCATGGGTCAGCTCCAGGAAGACGTCGTCGAGGGTGGCGCCGTGCAGTGCGAAGCGGGAGATCTCCACCCGCGCGGGATCCAGCTCGTCCAGCAGCGCCCGGACGTGGGGCGCGCTGCCGTCGGTGGCCACGCCCAGCAGCAGCTCCTCCGGCGCCCGGTGCACCGCGCGCCCGTCGAGCCGTGCCGCCATGGCCTCGTACGCGTGCCGGTCGGTCAGCGTCAGGTCCAGGCGCTGGGCCGCGACCCGCTTCTTCAGCTCGTCCGGGCTGCCCTCGGCGATGACCCGGCCCTGGCCCAGGACGGCGACGTGGTCGGCGAGCCGGTCGGCCTCCTCCAGGTACTGGGTCGTGAGGAAGACGGTGATCCCCGAGCCGGCGAGCGCGCTCACGACCTCCCACATCGTGCGGCGGCTGCGCGGGTCGAGCCCCGTGGTGGGCTCGTCCAGGAAGACGACCTCCGGGTCGGTCACCAGCCCCGCCGCGATGTCCAGACGGCGCCGCATGCCGCCCGAGTAGGTCGAGACGCGGCGCCGGGCCGCGTCCGTGAGCGCGAAGCGCTCCAGCAGCCCGTCCGCCAGCCGTCCCGCCTCGGCCCGGGAGCGGCCACGCAGCCGGGCCATCATCCGGAGGTTCTCCTCGCCCGTCTGCTCCTCGTCCAAGGCGGCGTACTGCCCGGTGAGGCTGATGGCGCGGCGCACCCTGGCGCGCTCGGCGACCACGTCGTGGCCCGCCACCCACGCCCGGCCGCTGTCGGCGCGGGTGAGCGTCGTCAGGGCGCGGACGGTGGTGGTCTTGCCCGCGCCGTTGGGCCCGAGCAGTGCGAAGACGCTGCCGCGCCGCACTCGCAGATCCAGCCCTGACAGCACGCGCACCGCGCCGTAGGACTTGGTCAGCCCCTGCGCCTCGACCGCCCAACTTCCTTGTGGAGCTGAGGACATGGCTGTCACCCCCGCCTTCTGTGTATGACATACGCGAAACTGTGTATGAGGTAAACGTTACTGCGTATGCTATACACGACCCGAGGGGGGAAGGGCAACAGGGAAGCAACCGGGAAGGCGGCGGAATGGCGAAGAGAGAGCGGCCCCGGACCGGCCTTCCGGCGGGCGTCGAGGCCGCCTGGGGCCTGCGGGAGCGGCCGGGCCGGGGTCCGGCGCGAGGGCTGGACGTGACGCGGATCGTCACGGCTGCCGTCGGGATCGCCGACGCGGAGGGGCTCGCCGCGCTCTCCATGAGCCGCGTCGCCGCCGAGGTCGGCGTCTCGGCCATGGCGCTCTACCGCTACGTCGAGAGCAAGGATGACCTGCTGATCCTGATGGAGGACGCGGCCATCGGCCCCCCGCAACCGGGCCCGGATCCCGAACGGGGCTGGCGCGCGGGCATGGAGCACTGGACGCGCGCCCACCGCGCGGTTCTGCGGCAGCATCTGTGGGTCGTCCGCATCCCCATCGGCACCCCGCCACTGTCACCGCACGGGGTGGGATGGATGGAACAGGCCCTCGCGTACCTGCGCGGCACCGGTCTGCCGGCCGGCGAGAAGCTGGGCGCGCTGATGACCCTGAACGGCTACGTGCGCAGCAACGTGTCGCTGCTCGCCGATATCGAGGAGGCGACCCGGGCGGAGGGCACCGAGTGGGAGGACGTCGAACGCCGCTACTGGCGCCTCCTGGCCGAACTCACGGCTTCCGGCCCGTTCCCCGCGATCAAGGAGCTGCTGGCCTCGGGAGAGCTGGAGGGCCCGCCGGAAGCGGACGAGATGGACGGCGACTTCGAATTCGGCATGGCGACGATCCTGGACGGCGTCGCGGCCCGCATCCGCACCCACGCGCGAGACACGTAACGGGCGGCCCCGAAGGGGCGCGGGGCTGTGTCATATGCGGCTCCGCCGCGTGGGCGCGGGCGGCCCCGAAGGGGCGCGGGGGAACTGCGCGCCCAGCCCCGACCCACCCGCACTCTGCAAAGCACAGGCAGGGACAGCCACCATCACAGCCCCAACCGCGATACCTCAGCAACAAGTGGGGCGGCACTCCCGCGGAGCGCTACGCACAGTCGCCGCAGGTGCCGAAGATCTCCAGGGTGTGGCCCACGTTCACGAAACCGTGCTCGGCGGCCACCGCGGCGGCCCACTTCTCGACCGCCGGGCCCTCGACCTCGACGGCCTTGCCGCAGGCCCTGCACACCAGGTGATGGTGGTGATCGTCGCTGTTGCAGCGGCGGTAGACGGACTCGCCCTCGTCCGTGCGCAGCACATCCACTTCGCCGGCGTCGGCGAGCGACTGGAGCGTGCGGTAGACGGTGGTCAGTCCGACCGAGTCGCCGCGGTGCTTGAGCATGTCGTGCAGCTCCTGCGCGCTGCGGAACTCCTCGACCTCGGCGAGAGCCGCCGAAACCGCGGCGCGCTGTCGGGTCGACCGGCCGCGTACAGGGGGGCCTGCGGTGGTCACGCTCGGGCTCCTTACGTTCGTCTGCTCCGGGGAGTTGAAGCGTTCGCGTCGGCCATTGTGCCAGGCGCAACCCCGAAGCGGTCATTACACCCTGGTAGGGCGGTCGGCGAGGGCCTCGTCCCCGTCCGATACCAGAGTGCCCTCTCGCTCCCCCCTGGCGACAGCCTTCGCTCTGCGCCGGGCCAGCGGGGCCGCCAGCGCGGTGGTGAGGATGAACAGAGCGATGGCCAGGACGACGATGCTGGCGCCCGGCGGGACGTCGGCGAAGTACGAGGTCATGGTGCCGGAGAGGGTCACGATCACGCCGAAGATCACCGAGAGGCCGAGCGTCGCGGCGAAGCCCCGGGTGGCCTGCTGGGCGGCGGCGACGGGGATCACCATCAGCGCGCTGACCAGCAGCAGCCCGACCACCCGCATCGCGACGGTGACGGTCACCGCGGCGGTCACCGCCAGCAGCAGGTTCAGCAGCCGCACCGGCAGCCCCGTCACCCGCGCGAACTCCTCGTCCTGGCACACGGCGAACAGCTGCCGCCGCAGCCCGAGGGAGACGGCGAGCACGAACACGGACAGGCACACGATGGCCACGATGTCCGGCTGCGAGACCGTGGTGATGGAGCCGAAGAGGTAGGTCGTGAGGTTGGCGTTGGAGCCGTTCGGCGACAGGTTGATGATCATGACGCCGCCCGCCATGCCGCCGTAGAACAGCATGGAGAGCGCGATGTCGCCCCGCGCCTTGCCGTACCAGCGGATCAGCTCCATGACGATGGCGCCCAGGGAGGAGACGAGCACTGCCATCCAGACCGGGTTCGTGCTGAGCAGGAAGCCCAGCGCGACACCGGTGAGGGCGACGTGCCCGATGCCGTCGCCCATGATCGCCTGGCGGCGCTGCACCAGGTAGATCCCGACGGCGGGCGCGGCGATCCCCACCAGCAGCGCGGCCAGCAAGGCGCGCTGCATGAAGGCGAACCCCAGCATCTCGGTCATGTGAGCGTCCCCGTCTCGATCTTGGGTGCCGTCGGCGTGTCCTGTTCGCCGGCCTGGTCGTGCGGATGGCAGGCCAGGTCGTGCAGCTGGTCGGGGTTGTCCACCCGCTCGACGCGGCCGTCCCGCAGCACCACGGCGCGGTCGATCAGCGGGGCCAGCGGGCCGAGTTCGTGCAGGACGAGCAGGACCGAGCTGCCCTGGGTGACCTGTTCGCGCAGGGTGGCGGCCAGTACCTCCTGGCTGGCGAGGTCCACGCCCGCCAGCGGCTCGTCCATGATCAGCAGCTCCGGCTCACCGGCCAGCGCGCGGGCGATCAGTACCCGCTGGTGCTGGCCGCCGGACAGCGCGTCGACCGGATCGCGTGCCCGGTCCACCAGGCCGACCAGCTCCAGCGCCTGGTGGACGGCGGCCTTGTCGGCGCGCCCCAGGGGCCGGAACCGGCGCCGCGCGAGCCGCCCGGAGGAGACGACCTCGCGCACCGTCGCGGGCACCCCGGCCGCCGCCGTGGAGCGCTGCGGGACGTAGCCGACGCGCCGCCAGTCGCGGAAGCGGCCGAACGGGGTCCCGAACAGCTCCAGTTGACCGCCGCTCAGCGGCACCTGGCCGAGGACGGCCCGGATGGTCGTGGACTTGCCCGAGCCGTTGGCCCCCAGCAGCGCGACGGTCTCGCCGCGCCCCACGGTCAGGTCGACGCCGCGCAGCACGGGCCGGGCGCCCAGCGAGGCGGTGGCGCCGCGCAGCGTGATCGCGGGCGCCGTGGCGGCAGGCGTCGTAGCGGGGGGCGCCGTGGTGGCGGGCGTCGTGGTGGCGGCGCCGGCTATGGGAGGTTCGGGAGCGGCCTCGTCGCGGCTGGTGGCCGCCTGTGCCTGCTTCTTCAAAGCGGACGTCCTCACTGCGCGCCGAGCGCGGTCTTGAGCGCGGTCAGGTTCTGGTGCATCACGGAGAAGTAGTCCTCCTCCTTGGGGTCCTTCACGCTCTCCAGCGGACTGAGTACGGAGGTCTTGAGCCGCAGGTCGCCGGCCAGGGCGCGGGCGGTCTTGTCGCTGGCGTTGTTCTCGAAGAAGACGGTGTCGACGTCGTCCTCCTTCGCGACCTCGTGCAGCTTCTTCATCCGGGCCGCGCTGGGCTCGGACTCCGGGTCGATGCCGGAGACGGCCTCCTCGTGCAGCCCGTAGCGCTCGGCGAGGTAGCCGAAGGCGGCGTGGGTGGTGACGAAGGTGTCGGTCTTCTTTTTCTTCAGACCGTCCTTGAACTCCTTGTCCAAGGTGCCCAGCCGGGCGACGAGCTCCTTGGTGTTCTTCTTGTACTCGGCCTTGTGCTTGGGGTCGGCCTTCTGGAGGTGCTTGCCGACGCCCTTGGCGATCTGCGCGTAGCGCACCGGATCGAGCCAGACGTGGGGGTCTCCGGCGGCGTCGTCGCCGTGGTCGTGGCCCTCGTGCTCGCCGTGCTCCCCGTGGCCCTCCTCGCCGTGCACGTCGGTGCCGTGCTTCTCCAGCGTGGTGAAGGAGGTGGCCTCCGCGACGTTGCCGGCCTCCGACTGCCCGACCGCCTCGTCCACCGCGGGCTGGAGCCCCTTGAGGTAGACGATCATGTCGGCCTCGCTGAGCCGGCCCGTCTGCTTCGGGCTCAGCTCCAGGTCGTGCGGCTCCGTGCCGGGCTTCGTCAGATTCTGCACCTGGACGTGGTCGCCGCCGATCCGCTGGGCGAGGTACGCCATCGGATAGAAGGACGCCGCCACGCTGACCTTGCCGTCACCGGCCCCCGAGTCGCCGCCGCAGGCGGCCAGGGAGAGGGAGGCGACGCCGAGAGCGGTGACGGCGGCGCTGATACGTATGAGCCGCCGAGGGCGGGGGCCGATGTTCATGACACTCATTTTCACTGTTGATGGAAACGATTGTCAACTAAAGCTTCGCGCTATGTGATCGCGCCTGCGGCGGACAGGGGAGCGGGGCCGCTGTGCGCGGGCCCCTCAGCGCCCAGTGCTGCTGTCTTCCGGGGGCGACCCCCGTACCCCCGGCCGGGGGTACGGTCACGGAGCGGAACCGATTTGCTGCGCACCCCTCAAGGCCCAGTGCTGCTGTCCCCCGGGGGCGACCCCCGTACCCCCGGCCGGGGTGCGGTCACGGAGCGGAACCGATTTGCTGCGCACCCCTCAAGGCCCAGTAATCTGAGGTATTCCGTCTCGTCGTCAATGAAGAGAGCACCGTGGCCGCCGACAAGATCGACACAATCGTCAGCCTCAGCAAGCGCCGTGGCTTCGTCTACCCGTGCAGTGAGATCTACGGCGGTCAGCGGGCCGCCTGGGACTACGGGCCGCTTGGTGTGGAGCTGAAGGAGAACATCAAGCGCCAGTGGTGGCGCTCCATGGTCACCTCGCGCGACGACGTGGTCGGACTGGATTCGTCGGTGATTCTGGCCCCCGAGGTCTGGGAGGCGTCGGGGCATGTCTCCACCTTCACCGATCCGCTCACCGAGTGCACCTCCTGCCACAAGCGCTTCCGCGCGGACCACCTGATCGAGGCGTACGAGGCCAAGCACGGCCGCGAGCCCGAGAACGGCCTCGCGGACCTCAACTGTCCGCACTGCGGCAACAAGGGCGGCTTCACCGAGCCCAAGCAGTTCTCCGGCCTGCTCTCCACCCACCTCGGCCCGACCGCCGACTCGGGTTCGGTCACCTATCTGCGCCCCGAGACGGCCCAGGGCATCTTCACCAACTTCGCGAACGTCCAGCAGACCTCGCGCAAGAAGCCGCCGTTCGGCATCGCGCAGACGGGCAAGTCGTTCCGGAACGAGATCACGCCGGGCAACTTCATCTTCCGTACCCGTGAGTTCGAGCAGATGGAGATGGAGTTCTTCGTCAAGCCGGGCGAGGACGAGGAGTGGCAGCAGTACTGGATGGACCAGCGCTGGGCCTGGTACCGCGACCTGGGTATCCGCGAGGAGAACATCCGCTGGTACGAGCACCCGAAGGAGAAGCTCTCCCACTACTCCAAGCGCACCGCCGACATCGAGTACCGCTTCCAGTTCGGCGGCAGCGAGTTCGGTGAGCTGGAGGGCATCGCCAACCGGACGGACTACGACCTGACCGCGCACTCGAAGGCGTCGGGCCAGGACCTGGCGTACTTCGACCAGGAGGCCGGCGAGCGCTGGACCCCGTATGTGATCGAGCCCGCGGCCGGTGTGAACAGGGCGATGCTCGCGTTCATGATCGACGCCTATGTCGAGGACGAGGCGCCCAACGCCAAGGGCAAGATGGAGAAGCGTACGGTCATGCGCCTGGACCCGCGCCTGTCGCCGGTCAAGGTCGCCGTCCTGCCGCTGTCGCGCAACGAGAACCTGTCGCCCAAGGCGCGCGGGCTCGCCGAGACGCTGCGCAAGCACTGGAACATCGAGTTCGACGACGCGGGTGCCATCGGCCGCCGCTACCGCCGTCAGGACGAGATCGGCACGCCGTTCTGCGTCACCGTCGACTTCGACACCCTCGACGACAACGCGGTCACGGTGCGCGAGCGCGACACGATGAAGCAGGAGCGCGTCTCGCTCGACCAGATCGAGGGCTACCTCGGGAGCCGTCTCCTCGGCTGCTGAGATCCCTGCTGCCGGGCGCTCTGCCCGGCCGCGGAGTCCCGGCTCCGCCACGTAAGTGCCAAGGCCCGGCTCCCCTCGGGGGGCCGGGCCTTCGTGCTGTCCGGCGGGGCTCAGTCCGCCGTGCGGCGCAGCAGCAGACAGACGAAGCCGAAGCTGTCGCGGTACTCGGTCAGCCACCCGTCGCGGTGTTCGGCGGCTGCCTCCAGCGCGAGCGCGCTGTCCGGGTTCTCGGGGTGGTCCAGCGCCCAGCGGGAGAGGGAGCCGGTCCAGCACCACTCGTAGTCGTCCAGCTCGTGACGGGTGCTCAGATGCGCGTACGTGGGGGTCCAGCCCTCGGCTGTCACCTTGGCGACGGTGCGGGGCAGGTCCTCGTACTCGCCGAGCAACTCCCGTGCGACGGCGCTGGGTTCGCTCTGCCAGTAGGCGTCGCCGACCAGCACCGTCCCGCCCGGGGCCAGGTGGCGCCGCGCGGCCTGGAGCGTGGACAGCAGTCCGCCGAAGGCGTGGGTGGCGCCCACGCTGAGGACGAGGTCGAAGGGGCGCTCGGGGCTGAAGTCGTCGGCCTCGGTGCGGTGCAGCGTCAGCCGTTCGGCCACCCCTGCCTCCTGGGCCAGTTGCCGGGCGCGCTCCAGCGCGGGGGAGGAGACGTCCACGCCCTCCGCCGTGGCACCGGGATGCGCCTCAAGTGCCCGCAGCAGCCAGGTCCCTTCGCCGCAGCCCAGGTCCAGCACCCGCTCGTCACCGCGCCGCACCGCCCGCGTCAGCAGCTGGTGGACGGAGGCGTCGTCGAGCGGGGCGGCGATGGGGTGGTCGGCGTGGGCGAGGAGGGAGAGCCGTTGTCTGTCCATGCGCGGCAGCCTCGCACGGTGCGGGGCGCGCGGGATGATCAGCCCGCATTCTTGACCTGCTCCTCGGGTTGAGGTCCGAGGATTCTGGCCTTCTCGATCGTTGTTGTGCCGCTAGGCGGCACGGGTTCGGTCGGGAATCCGTGGCTTCCTGTTTCTTCGCGCTGTGCCGGGATTGCTCCTGGTCTTACCGGTGCTCGGCAGGCTGATACCGCCAGTCCGGCGGCCGTCTTCACATTGATCGCGGCGTTGATGTCCCGGTCGTGGACCGCGCCGCAGGCGGCACACGTCCACTCCCGGACATCGAGGGGTTTGGGTCCGTCCTTGACGCCGCAGGTGGAGCAGGTCTGGGAGGTCGGCTCGAACCTGCCGATCCTGACGAGGGTGCGGCCGTACCGCTGTGCCTTGTACTGGAGCATGTTGAGGAACGAGGACCATCCGGCGTCGTGCACGGACTTGGCCAGCTTGGTGCGTGCCAGTCCCACCACGGACAGGTCTTCCACGGCGATCCCTTGGTTCTCGGAGATCAGCTTGGTGGAGAGCTGGTGGTGGAACTCGTGGCGGGCGTCGGTGACCTTGGCGTGGGCGCGGGCAGCCTTGCGGCGGGCCTTCTCCCGGTTGTTGGATCCCTTCTGCTTGCGGGACAGCTCGCGCTGGGCCTTCTTCAGCTTCTTCTCCGCGCGCCGCAGGAAGCGCGGAGAGTCGATTTTCGTGCCGTCGGACAGGATGGCGAAGTGGGTCAGGCCGAGATCGATGCCGGTGGCGCGGTCGGTTTCGGGCATCCGGGTCGCGTCGGTGGTGGGGTCGGTGTCGATGACGAAGGAGGCGAAGAATCTGCCGGCCGCGTCCTTGATGACGGTGACCGAGGTGGGGGTTGCGGGCAGCGTACGGGACCACTTCACCTTCACCGGACCGATCTTCGGCAGGTTTAGCATGCCGCTGTGGGTGAGGTGCCAGCGGGCGTTGGCGGTGAACCGGATCGAGTGTCGCTTGTCCTTGCGGGACTTGAAGCGGGGCGGGCCGGTTCTGGGGCCCTTGCGGGTGCCCTTGAGGGAGGCGAAGAAGTTGCGGTACGCCCTCTCGGCGTCCCGCAGGGACTGCTGGAGCACCACCGCGGAGACCTCGCCCAGCCAAGACCGCTCCGCTGTCCGCTTGGCCTCGGTGATCAATCGTGTGGACAGTTCCCCGGCCTTGGGGAACGGCTGTTGGGCCTTGCGGGCGTCCTCGCGGGCACGCACCGCGTCGTTGAACACGACGCGGGCGCACCCGAACGCTCGTGCCAACGCTCTCTGTTGGCCGGTGTCCGGGTACAGCCTGAAGGAGTACCGGAGCTGCATGACGGCCACGGTACATATTTGGGTTATGGGTGAGGTGCAGGAGCTCAGAACTGGTCGGTGCTGTGCTTTTGTGATGCATGTGCACTTGGTCTTCGTGACCAGGTTCCGGCACAGGGAGTTCACCGATGCCCACTTGAGGCGCATGGAGGAGATCACGCGATCCGTGTGCACGGACTTCGAGTGCGAGCTGGTGGAGTTCAACGGCGAGGTCAACCACGTCCACCTGCTGGTGAACTTCCCGCCCAAGATCGCGTGACCAAGCTGGTCAAATCCCTCAAGGGCGCTGAACGCCGACAGGCCCACCGGCTCCGGCAGCCCCTCGGTGCGCCGGGTGACCAGCGAGACGGTCACCCCCGCCGCCGCCGCCCGCGACACCAGCTGGGGGAGCGCCGACAGATCGCGGTAGGGCGTCAGTTCGGGCTCGGGAGCGCCGTTGTGCGAGCGCAGCACGCCCAGCATCTGGCGCATCTCGGTGAGCGCCGTCCGGCTGGAGGACTCGATGACGCGCAGCGCCTCGCCCGCCTCGTCGGGGCGCACCGCCAGTACGTGGTTGGCGACGCCGGCCTTCACCGTGATGACGCCGATGTGGTGGGCGACCACGTCGTGCAGCTCGCGCGCGATCCGCAGCCGCTCCTCGGCGACCGCGCTGTGCGCGAGCTGGCGCGCCGAGCGGGCGGCGTACGCCCTGCGCTCGCGCACCAGCCGCCCCGCCGTCCACGCGGTCCCGGCCAGCACCGTGCCCAGCGCGTACGGCGCGAGCACCGACAGGTCCCGGTTGGGGGTGCCGAAGACGAACGTGACGCACAGCAGCAGCACGCTGCACACGGCGATGGCCCGGGTGGGCACCCACCGCGACCCCGGCACGCTGACGGCGACGGTGTAGAGCGCCAGTGACAGCGCGAGAAACGGCTCGGTGACGACGCCGAGAAGCGCGGCGGTCACGGTGGCCACCGCGACCACCGCCAGGACGGGCACCGGAGCGCGGCGCCGCAGCGTCAACGGCACGGTCATCGCCAGCACGACACAGACCCGCACCGCCCCCGGCACGTCTTCGCCGACGACCGGCGCGATGTCGCCGTCGTAGGGCCCCGCCACATACAGGAGCAGAAGTTGGGCGGCGGCCAGACAGTCCAACGCCACCAGCTCACCAGGACGCAGGGGCCGAACAGCCAACGCACGCCACCTACGGGAGTCAGCCACGCGCCTCACGGTAGCGGGGGGTTCCGGGGTCGCGCCTCGGACCGGGGGATGACCGACCGGGGAATGACCGACGGGAGGCCGACCGGCCGGAGGCCGAGGGCCCGTTGCTCCGGGGGTCAGCCCTCCAGGCGGTGGGCGGCTGCCTGGAGGACGGCGTCGAGGAGGCCGGGGAAGAGGGCGTCGAGGTCGGCCCGGCGCAGGCAGCTGATCTTGGCCGTGCCGCGGTAGCACTGGTTGATCACTCCGGCCTCGCGCAGGACCCGGAAGTGGTGGGTGGCCGTCGAGGGGGAGACGGGCAGCTCGACCTCGGAGCAGGCCGCGCCCTTGCCCTCGCCCTCCCCGCAGGCGTCCAGGGAGTGCGCGATGCGCAGCCGCACCGGGTCGGCCAGGGCGTGCAGCACCGTCTCCAGGCGGATCTCGGCCTGGGTGGGGTGCGGGAGCTCACGTACGGAGGTCGTCGTCGGCACGTGTCCATCGTACGGCAGCTATTACGGCATCCATCAAAATTTGACAGGTGTCGTACTACGGCGGCTACCGTAATAGCGCATACCCGATGGATTGGAGAGCGCCGTGAGCGCACTGTTCGAGCCCTTCACGCTGCGGTCGGTGACCGTGCCCAACCGCGTCTGGATGGCGCCGATGTGCCAGTACTCCGCCGCTCCCGAGGGCCCGGACCAGGGGGCTCCCACCGACTGGCACCTGGCCCACCTCGGCTCGCGCGCCTCCGGCGGCGTCGGCCTGGCGCTCTTCGAGGCGACCGCCGTGCGGCCGGACGGCCGGATCAGCCCCTACGACCTGGGGCTGTGGAACGACCGCCAGCAGGAGGAGTTCGCCCGGATCGCCCGCTTCCTCGCCGGCCAGGGCACCGTCCCCGGCATCCAGCTGGCGCACGCGGGCCGCAAGGCCTCGACCGAGCGCACCTGGGTGGACCGGGGCGCCCCCATCGCGCCCGGCCAGGGCCACGGCTGGCAGCCGGTCGGGCCCAGCCCGGTCGCCTTCGGCGAGGCGCACGCGACCCCCGATGAGCTGAGTGTCGATCAGATCCAGGAGCTGGTGCGGCAGTTCGCGGACTCCGCGCGCCGCGCGCACGAAGCGGGCTTCCAGGTGGTCGAGGTGCACGGCGCCCACGGCTACCTGATCAACGAGTTCCTCTCGCCCTTCTCCAACCGCCGCATCGACGAGTACGGCGGCTCCTTCGAGGGCCGTATCCGCTTCGCGCTGGAGGTCGTCGAGGCGGTACGGAACGTGTGGCCCGAGCGGCTGCCGCTCTTCTTCCGTACCTCGGCGACCGACTGGCTCACCGAGAACCCCGAGGACGGCCGCGAGGGCTGGACCGGCGAGGACACGGTGCGCCTCGCCAAGGAGCTGCACACGCGCGGCGTCGACCTGCTCGACACCTCCACCGGCGGCAACGCCCCCGACGCGCGCATCCCCGTCGAGCCCGGCTTCCAGGTGCCGTTCGCCGAGCGCGTCAAGAAGGAGACCGGCATGCCGGTCGGCGCCGTCGGCCTGATCACCGAGCCCGAGCAGGCCGAGGCGATCGTCGGCTCGGGCCAGGCCGACGCGGTCCTCCTCGGCCGCGAGCTCCTGCGCAAGCCGTACTGGCCGAACGAGGCCGCCGCCGCGCTGGGCGCCGCCCCGCGCCATCCCCAGCAGTACCACCGGGCGGTCTGAGCCACGGGCGGGGGCGGGGGCGGTCCAGGACCGGCCGCCCCCCGCACCGGTCCGCCTCACACCGGACCGCACCGGACCGCCCCGCACCGATCCGGCGGCGGTCCGGACCTTTTTCGCAGTCCGCGCATGCCGTGGCGCGGCAGGGGAGACGCACGTCACATACGCTCCTGTCACATCTCGCCGAGCTGTTCCGTCAGAGATGTGTCACCAGCAGCGACGGCGAAGGGGCCCACCATGGACGCTCGCTTGAACCTCTTCGGCAACGAGGTCACGGCCAAGGTCCTGAAGCACCTCACCTCGGCGAACAAGGCGCTCTTGGACTCGGGGCCGCCGGCCGCCTTCAACCGTGTGAACGTCATCGTCCAGCAGACCGCGGGCGACTACCGGCCCGGCCAGTTCGCATAGCCGGGAGTCCGCCGGGGTCGGGCCGGGTCAGACCGTTGCCACCAGCAGCTCCTCCCCGCTCGATGTGCGAAGGCCATCGGTCCGGCCTGCGAAGTACCGCTGGTTGAGCGTGGCGGCCGACACGTGCCGGGCGTCTGTGAATCCGGCGTCCCGGGCGAGTGCCAGCATCTCCGCCGGGGCGAAGGAGCTGAGGAAGGGCGTCCCGGACGCGCGTGCTCCGGCCTCCGCCGCCTGGAGTCCGGGGCGCTCTTCCTCGTCGAGGAGTTCGAGCGGCGGCTGGAACGTCATCACCAGGGTGGAGCCGGGGGCGAGCGAGGCGAGCCGGCGCAGCGTGGCCGCGTTCGCCTCCTTGGTGAGATACATGCTGACGCCGGCCGAGGCCACCACCGAGGGCCGGTCCGCGTCGAATCCGGCGGCTTTCAGCTGGTCCCACCACGACCCGCCGGCCTCGAAGTCGACCGGCACCAGGCGCAACCAGTCGGGGATGCCGAAGCCGAGCTCGGTCAGGCGCCGGCGCTTCCAGGCCTGGGGGCCGGGCTGGTCGATCTCGAACACCCGCAGGCGCGCGGCGATCTCCTGCCTGCGCTGGGCGAAGGTGTCCAGGCCGGCTCCCAGGAGGACGTACTGGCCGACACCCTGGCCCGCCTGCTCCACGACCAGGTCCTCGATGAACCGGGCACGGGCAACGATGCTCGCCCGGTACGTGCTGGTGCCGTGCGGGTCCATGTCCCCGCGGCGCTGCCAGCCCTCGTCCGGGTCGGCCAGCCGCAGCCCGGTCTCGTCCTCGAGTACGTGGGGCGGCGGGTCGATCCGGGTGTGCAGAGCACGCCACAGGGCCACCCGTACCGCTGTGCTGTCCGGCGCCGGGGTCTGTCCGTCGGCCAGGACGGAATCCCCCTCGCCCGCCGCTGCCGCTCCCGTGGTCACTTCCGAGCCGCCGGGGCCTGGAGGCTCCACAGGCGCCCGTCCGGGTCACGGACGGTCATCTCCCTGGTGCCGAAGTGGGTCTCCTCGAAGGCGCTGACCACCTCGACGGCGGAGTCGGGGCGGAACGCGTCGGCGTCGGGCACCTTCAACACGAGTCGCGTCTCGGGCTGCTTGCTTTCGGGGACCTCGGCGATGAAGAGGTAGGGGCCGTCGCCGTTGCGCAGCTGGCCGGAGTTGTGGTCCGTGGCGAACTCCAGCTCGTAGCCCAGCGCCTGGAAGAACTTGGCGGCCTTGCCCCAGTTGTGGGTCTCCAGGAACACGGCCTCGATGCCTTCAGTGCTCATGTCACATCTCCTTCTCGGATGACGGCGGTTCCTTCTCGGGTGATGGCCGGCTCTGCGCCGGGGTGTCGTCGAGGTAGGCGCGCAGCGCATCGGCGACCAACGCCGACAACGACGACTCCGTCTCGATGGCACGGTGCTTGACCTGCTTGATCAGTCCGATCGGCAGGTACACGTTGAACTGCTTCACGTCCTCGTCTCCCACGAGGAGGATGCTAGCAAGCTAATTCGCTAGCCGTCGAGGGGTCAGTGGGACGGGACTCGGACGGGGCTACGAGGCTGTGTGGCCGCGGTCGGCGTTCAGGGGGAGGGGAAGTCGCCCCGGTCCAGGGCGTAGACGGTGCAGGGGCGGCCGAGGACGGTGTCCTCGCGCAGGGGTGTGAATCCGAGGCGCTGGGCGACGGCGGCTGAGGCGGTGTTGGCGTGGTGGATCATGGCGGTGATCTGGTTGAGCCCCAGCGGGCCGAAGCCCCACGTGAGAACGGCCTGGGCCGCTTCCGTGGCGTAGCCCCGGCCCCAGTGCGTGCGGGCGAAGGTCCAGCCGATCTCGGTCTCGCCGAACTGCTCCCACCAGTTCAGGCCGCAGCGTCCGATCGCCTCGCCGGTGCTTCTCAGCTCGACGGCACACAGCCCGTGGCCGCGCTGGGTCCACTGCTGCTGGATATCGCGCAGGCGCGCGGCGGCTTGCGGGCGGGTGTACCTGCCGACGAACCGGCTGACCTCGTTGTCGGCGTGGAGGCGCACCCACCAGTCGGTGTCGGCGTCGGTGAGCGGGCGCAGCCGGAGGCGCTTCGTGGTGATCATCGTCGTTCGGGGGCGGTCGCGATGGGCGCCGGTGTGTCGGCTCACAACTTGTGCATCGCGGCTTGCAGCGCCGCGGCTACCCGGCGGGTGTCGGTTTCGGTGGTCCGCCAGTTGCTGAAGGCGGCGCGCAGGGCGGGAACGCCATCGAGGACGGTGGGCGTGAGGAAGGCCTCGTCGGCGAGCTGCCGGGTGAGCGCGGCAAGACGTTCGGCGGTGGGGTTGTCGGCGAGGGTGAAGCAGACGACGTTCAGCCGGACCGGTGCCAACAGCCGCAGGCCGGGAGTGCCGCCGATCGCGTCGCCCAGGGCGCGGGCGCATCCGACGCACCTTTCGGTGATCTCGCGGTGGCCGTCCTGCCCGTAGGCCCGCATGGTGAACCAGGCGGCGATGGCGCGGAGGCGGTGGGAGTTCTCCGGGGTGAGGTGGGCCGTGTCGGGGGTGTCGCCGAGCGGGCCCAGGTAGGCCGCCGCGTTCTGGAAGACACTCGTTTGCAGGTCGGGGCGGCGGGTGAACTGCACGGCGCTGTCGTAGGGGACGTTCAGCCATTTGTGCAGGTCGACGCAGATCGAGTCGGCCAGGTCGAGGGCGTCGACCAGGTGCGCGTGATCGGGAGACAGGGCGGCGAAGGCGCCGAAGGCGGCGTCCACGTGCAGCCAGAAGGAGTAGCGCTCGCGCAGCGCGGCGATGGCGCGCAGGTCGTCGAAGTCGGCGGTGTTGACGGTGCCCGCGTTGGCGACCACGACGCACGGGCCCTCGGCCTCGCGGAGCGCGTGCCCCAGCGCCAACAGATCGACGGCCTCCCGTCCGGGGAGGGTCGGCACGGGGACCAGGGACCGGCGTCCCAGGCCGAGCATCGACAGCCCCTTGGGGACGCTGGAATGCGCGGCCCCCGAGAGCACCCGTACCGTGCCGAGCGCGCCCGCTCCGTGCTCCGCCGGTGAGACGCCCCGCTTTTCTCCGAGCCATTCGCGGGCGATGGCGAGGCCGACGGTGTTGGACATGGTGGCGCCGCTGACGAAGGTTCCGTGATGGTGGTCGGACAGGCCGAACAGGGTCCGCAGCCAGCCGATCGTCTCGCGCTCCAGCTGCTGCCCCGCCCCGTCCAGGGACGAGAAGGCGTTCTGGTCCCAGGTCGCGGTCATCCAGTCGCCGGCCAGCGCGGCCGGCGTCGCCCCGCCGGTGACGAATCCGAGATAGCGCGGTCCCGCGCTGGCCGACAGCGCCGGCTCCCAGCGAGCGGCGAACTCCTCCAGCGCTGCCCCCAGCCCCACGCCCCGCACGGGCAGGGGGTCCGGGTCCGGCAACGGCACCGCGGGGACGACCTCCCGTTCGCAGACTTGGGCGAGCACGCCGGCAGCGTGCTGCTGGACGGCCTCCAACAGGTGCGGCAATCCGTCGCGGTCGGTGGCGAGTCGCGGGTGCATGGCAGGTCTCCGTTCGGGTCGTGTGATCGCGACCGTACGAAGCCTGCCGGTCCGGCACCTGGTCCAATCGTGGAAAACTGGACCAGTGCGGATAGGGGACGAACAGCTGGTGCAGGCCCTGGGGCCATGGCGGAACACCGACGCGTCGCTCAGCGCGGCGCTGGCTCGTGCGGTACGGGAGGCGCTGCTCGACGGCCGTGTCCGCGCCGGGAGCGAGCTGCCCGCCGAGCGCCGTCTGGCCGCCGCTCTGGGGGTGAGCCGTGGCACGGTGACGGCCGCCCTGGACCGGCTGCGCGATGCCGGATGGGTCCGCACCCGGCACGGCAGCGCCAGCAGGGTGCAGCTCCCCTCGGCCGCCGCGGAACGGATCGCCCCCCTCTCGGCGACCGGGGAGGCCGGTCCCCTGGTCGACCTGCGCCGGGCCGTTCCCGCCGCGCCGCAGGAGCTCTACCTGGAGGCGACGAGGCGAGCCGTCGAGCGGGCGGGGCCCTTGCTGGCCGAGCACGGTGAACCGGGGCCGGGCATCGCGGAGCTGCGTTCTGCGATCGCTGCCAGGTACAGCCGCGAGGGCACCGCGACACGGCCCGAGCAGATCCTGGTCACCAGCGGGGCCCGGTCCGCACTGACCCTGCTCGCAGCGCACTTCCGGCCCCGCGTGGCGGTGGTGGAGATCCCCACGTTCTTCGACGCGCTCCAGGCGTTGCGCGCTCCCGGAACGAGGCTGGTGGGCTGCCAGGTCACCACCGAGGGCTGGGACCTGGACCAACTGCGGGACGCCTTCGCCGCCGCGCGCGGCCACCTCGCGTACCTGGTGCCCGACTTCCACAACCCGACGGGAGCGCTGATGCCCCCGCACACCCGCCGGACCGTGACCCAGCTCGCCGCCGAGCATCAGGTGACCCTTGTCGTGGACGAGACCATGCGCGACCTCGACCTGCGCGACCAGCCGGAACCCGCGCCCCGCCTGCGCGGCGCGCTGCTGATCGGCTCGACCAGCAAATCCATCTGGGGCGGCCTGCGCATCGGCTGGATCCGGGCCTCTGCCTCGCTCATCCGCGAACTGCGGGACCACCCGCTGGCCGGGCCGCTGTCCGCGGCCCCGATGCAGCAGCTCGTCGCCGCCGAACTGCTCGCCGACCTGGAGCCGGTGCTCGGGCGGCGCCGGCACGAGTTGCGGCAGCAGCGCGACCACCTCGGCAACCTGCTCGCCGACGACGGCCGTTGGGACTTCACCCTCCCGTCCGGCGGACTGGCCCTGTGGCTGCGGCTGACCACCGCCCTCGCCGACACCGTCGTGGAACGAGCCGGCCGGAACGGGGTCGCACTCGCGGCAGGCCCACGCTTCGCGGCCGACGCCACCCTCATCCACCATCTGCGCGTGCCCTACACCCCGCCCCGCCACGTACTCGATCAGATCGCCGCTGTCCTCGACGGAGCACCGTGACAACCCCTCACCCGGTCGCCGGGTGGGTGGCCGCGATACGCGGTCGTCCGGGTGATCCACGGCCCGGGGCACCGCGGCGGTCCCGCCGCTGTGCCCCGGCCGAGGACACAGCGGACCGGCGGTTACTCGGAGGCCTGCTCGCGAAGCTTCCGGAAGAACATCCTTACGTCGCCGACCAGCGACTCCGGCTGCTCCATCCCGGGGAAGTGGCCGCCCCGGTCGTACGTCGTCCACTGCACGATGTTGTTGGTCCGGTCCGCGATGTGCCGCAGCGGGATGAAGTTGTCCCGGGGGAAGTCCGCCAGCGCGGTCGGCGTCGCCGACGGATCGGGCGGGCCGCCCCAGTAGTCGGCGTGCGCCCGCTCGTAGTAGATGCGCGCCGAGGACCCGGCGGTGCCCGTCAGCCAGTACAGCATCACGTTCGTGAGCAGCTGGTCGCGGTCGACGGCGTCCTCCGGGCGGTCCCGGGAGTCGGTCCACTCCTTGAACTTCTCCGCGATCCACGCCAGCTGGCCCACCGGCGAGTCGGTCAGGCCGTACGCCAGCGTCTGCGGGCGGGTGGACTGGATGTCGGCGTAGCCCTGACGGTCCCGCATCCATGCGCGGTTGCGTTCCCAGGAGGCCAGCGTGCGGGCGCGCTCGTCCGGACTCAGGGCCGCCAGCTCCTCGGCGGAGGGCTCCTGCGTCGGGGCCGAGGCCGGCAGCAGGTTCAGATGTACGCCGATGACCCTGTCCGGCCGGATGCGGCCCAGCTCACGGTTGATGCCCGCGCCCCAGTCGCCGCCCTGGACCCCGTACCGCTCGTAGCCGAGCCGTTCCATCAGCCGGGCGAACGCGGCAGCCACGCGCTGGAACTCCCAGCCCGTCTCCGTGGTCGGCCCTGACAGCCCGAACCCGGGGATGCTCGGCAGCACCAGGTGGAACGCGTCGGCCGGGTCGCCGCCATGCGCCCGCGGATCGGTGAGCGGGCCGACGACCTCGGTGAATTCGACGATCGAGCTCGGCCAGCCGTGCGCCATCAGCAGCGGCGTCGCGTCCGGTTCGGGGGAGCGGATGTGGGCGAAGTGGAGGTTGGCCCCGTCGACCGTGGTCGTGAACTGCGGCCACGCGTTCAGCTTCGCTTCCGCCGCCCGCCAGTCGTACTCGTGCCGCCAGTAGTGCGCGAGCTCCTTGAGGTAGTCGCGCGGGATGCCGTACGCCCAGCCCACGCCGGGCAGCTCGTCCGGCCAGCGGGTGCGGTCGAGCCGCTCGTGGAGGTCGTCCACCTGGGCCTGGGGAATGTCGATACGGAACGGATGAATGCCCTCGTCAGCGAGTGTCGTCATGGGTGCGCACGCTACGGCGTACGTGTGCCTCCGGCAGGTGCTTTATGGGCTGCCCGTTCTGTGGCCTGTCCGGCGGATCTTTCTGTTGCCCTTTTCCTGGTGCTGAGCGGGGGGCTGCCCCTGGCTGTGCTGTGCGGACTGCGGGTGCGTATGCGCTTGCCGCGCAGTTCCCCACGCCCCTTTGGGGCGCCCCGGCGCCGGGCACGCGTCGGGCCCGAAGTGCGCGGTCCCTCCGGCGGCGTGGCCGGAAGCACGTCTTACCGAACGGGCGTACCCCGGCCACAATGAGCCCGTCAGCCACCGGCCCCGACTCCCCAGGAGGCGCTATGCGCGCCGCTCGCGCCGTACGTGCCGTCCTCGGCCTGCTGCTGCCCCTGATGGTGACGGCCGCCATGGGGGCTCAGGCGACAGCCGCGCCCGCCCCCGCCCCCGCTTCCGCCGTAACGGCGATCCGCGGGGGCGACGCCCTCTACAGCAGCGCTGGTTCACGCTGCGCCGTCGGCTTCAACGCGACGGACGGCAACGCCTTCTACGCACTCATGCCGGGCCTCTGCGGCAGCGCGGGCACGCAGTGGTTCGCGGACGCCCAGCGGCAGGTTCCCGTGGGGGAGACGGTCACCTCGCACTTCCCCGGCGGGAACTACTCGGTCATCCGGTACACCGACCCGGATCTGGAGTACCCCAGCGAAGTCACCACGAGCACCGGCCCGTCCCGCGTCGAGCGGGCCATCGCGCCCGCCCCCGGGATGCGGATCTGCCGCTCGGGTCCGGGCAGCGGCTGGCGCTGCGGCGCGATCCAGCAGGTCAACGTGTCCGTCCAGTACCCCGAGGGCGTCGTCAACGGCCTCTTCCGGGCGAACGTGTGCGCGGAGCCCGGCGACATCGGCGGGCCGGCGGTGTCCGGCGACGCCGCCGTCGGCGTCCTCGTCTCCGCCACGGGCAACTGCGCGACGGGCGGCACGACTTACTACCAGCCCGTGGTGGGGCCCCTGTCCGAAACGGGGCTCAGGGTCGGCTACTAGACGGCCGATTCCGAGGCGGGCGCCTTCTTGTGGATCACCGTGCGGACCACATCGGCGGTGGGTCAGCCCACGCCGATGGGGTTGATGAAGGTGCCGGGACGGGTGGCGCCGGTCTGGTCCAGGACGGCGCCGCCGTAGGGCCACTTGAGGGTGACGTGGGTGGTCTCGTTGGGCGGGGTGATCAGGACCTTGCTCGGCAGGAACGGCTTGGTGTCCTTGAGGTCCCTGGGGACCGGCAGGATGGTCATGTCGACCATGGCGGTGTCGTCGCCGGGCTTCAGGGTGATGGTGCTCGGTGTGATCGCGGCGCGGCGCAGGTCCCAGGTTTCGCCGGACTCGCTGATCAGGCGGACGCCCGGGAAGCCGCGCAGGGTGCAGGTGCGGTCACCGCTGTTCGTCAGCCGGATCGAGGCGGACTGCTGGTTCTGGGCGTCCATGTCCGGGCGGCCACCGTGCGGGCCGCCCCAGCTGAAGTCCAGTTCGCCGGTGTGGCAGCGCTTGCTGGTGGTGGCCGAGGCGGAGGTGCTGTTGATGGCGTCGGTGCGTGAGCCCTTCTCGGCGGTCTTCTTCGCTTTGGCCACCTTGGCATCGCCCGTGCCCTGCTTGCCGGACGCGGAGTCCTTCGCCGCGGAGTGTGCGCCGGCCTTGGAAGAGGACTCCCCGGAGGAGGAGTTGCACGCGGTGGCGCCCGCGCCGACCGCGATGACGGCCAGCACGGCGGCGGTGCAGCGAACGGCGCGGTTGAGCTTGGTGTTCATGGTTCCTCTTTTCCGGCGTCGGGCCTTCGTCCGGCGCTCCCCGTATCCAGTGCAGCGTTACGAGAGGTGAGATGTGCTCCCGGCGGGGGAAGTTCACGGGACCAGGGGGAAAGATTGTCCGGAACCTGTAACGGCCACCCACTCCGTCGCCGCAGCTCGACCGGCCGCCCCACCGCTCAGCCCCGCTGCCTGGCCCCGCCGCCCGACCACCTGCCGCCACCGCTCCGTCTGAGTGAACCGCGCTGCCGGAACTCGCGTTGTGACGGTCGGTGTCACTGCCAGACGAACGGGGCCAGGGGTTGAAGATCAGTACACCGGCCACGGCCGACACCGGCTCCGCCGCGGAGGCCGAGGCGGGGCGCGGCAACGGCCGCCCCTCACCTCCGTCGGTATGGCGGCAAGGGCTGCGCTGGTCACGCCGGCTGCTCGCCGTGCTGGTCAGCGTCTGCGCCCTGCTGGGCACGGTGCGGCTGGCCGTACCCGCCACCACGGGCACGGAGGGCGAACCGCCCGGGGTCCTGCGGCAGCTGACGTTCCTGCGTGAGGAGCTGGACGACGGGGCCGGCGAATCCGCGCAGCAGATGTTCCCCGAGGGCTACTTCTTCCTGCACGCGCTCTACGGTCTGAGCTGGGTCGAGACCGGAATGCGCAAGCCGGTCGGCGAGCGGTCGACGGCGCTGCGAGAGGCACGGTGGGCGCTGGGGCGGCTGGACTCTCCGTCCGGCCGCGCCCCGTTCAGCCGGGGCCTCACCCCGCCGTACGGCGTCTTCCACCGTGGCTGGAGCAACTGGCTGCGCGGCGGGGTGCTGAGCCTGCAACCGGCCGGGCACCGCGATCCGTCCGAGGTGCGCCGGTTCGCCCGTGACTCGGCCGCGCTCGGTGCGGCTTTCGACGCCTCCAAGTCGCCGTACTTGGAGGCGTATCCCGGTCAGGCGTGGCCGGTCGACTCGACCGTGGCGATGGCGTCGCTGCGGCTGCACGACACCCTGCTGCCCGACCGGTTCGCCGAAACCGTCCGGCGGTGGCTGCGGGAGGTGCACCGACGGCTCGACCCGCGCACCGGACTGCTCCCGCACCGGGCCGCGCCGGACACCGGCGACCCGATCGAGGTGGCCAGGGGCTCCTCGCAGAGCCTCATCCAGCGTTTTCTGGTCGACATCGACCCGGTCTTCGCCGGTGAGCAATACCTGCGTTTCCGGGACCGGTACATCGCCTCACCTCTCGGCCTCGGGCCGGCCGTGCGGGAGTACCCCGACGGCATGGACGGCCCGGGCGACGTCGACTCCGGTCCGCTCCCGCTCGGTGTGAGCATGCCGGCGAGCGTGGTCACCATCGGCGCGGCCCAGATCCACGGCGACGCCCCGCTCGCCGGCGCGCTGGCCAACGTCAGCGAACTGGCCGGCCTGCCGATCGACACCCCCTGGACCAAGCGGTACGCCCTTGGTCTGGCCCCGATCGGTGACGCGTTCCTGGTCTGGTCGAAGACCGCACGGCCGTGGGTGGTGAAGGCGCCGCACCCGCCACCGGCGCAGCTCCCGGCGTGGTGGCGCATCCCGCTGCTGTCGCTCCTGGCCGTGCTCGGCGCCGCGCCATGGCTGCCCGCGCTGGTGCGCCGCTACCGACGCGGGACCTTGCCGGGGTGGGGGAAGTCGTCGGGCCGGACCGGCGGGTCGCCTGACGCCGACTACGCGCGCAGCCCGCGCAGGACGAGCGCGAGGACGCCGCGGAAGGCCTCGTCGATACCGGGGGAGGACCACTCGGCCATGTAACGGGGATCGTGGAAGCGGGCGGTGGTGTCGAGGACGGCGCGGGCCGTCGTCGTCGTGTCCACGGAGGGTGGCGCGAAGGCGCCCGCTTCGATGCCGTCGTCGATGATGTGCGCGAGCTGCGCGATCAGTCC
Organism: Streptomyces sp. NBC_01775; assembly: GCF_035917675.1. Taxonomy (NCBI): domain Bacteria; kingdom Bacillati; phylum Actinomycetota; class Actinomycetes; order Kitasatosporales; family Streptomycetaceae; genus Streptomyces; species Streptomyces sp. NBC_01775. Next base: position 6,397,854 of record NZ_CP109104.1, read on the forward strand.
CTCGACGTACGCGTTGACGACCGTACTGGCCTCGCCCGCCAACGTCACGTAGGTGGCGAACAGTTCGGGGTCGTCGCCCGCCTTGTGCTTCTTCGCGGTGAACAGGCTCGCCAGCCAGTTCTCCAGCCGCTCCTCGGGCGGCGCCGCGGAGGCGACGACGCCTTCCAGCTTCGCGCTGGTGCGATCCAGCCACCGCTTGGTGACCGCGTCACGCAGCGCCGCCTTGGTGCGGAAGTGGCGGTAGACGCTGCCGTGGCTGACCCCGAGCGCGCGGGCGACGTCCACCACGGTGGCCTTCGCCGGGCCGTAGCGGCGCAGCACCTCCTCGGTGGCTTCGAGGACGCGTTCGGGGGTCAGCGCTTCGGGGGGCATGGGTCCCTTACTTCTTCTTCTCGCTGTCGAGGCCGGCCATCTGGGCCGCCGGGTAGCGGTCGCCCGCCGCGGCGTCCGGCGGGACGGCCCGCTCGATGGCGGCGAGGTCGCCGGCATCGAGCGTAACGTCCAGGGCCCCGAGCGACTCCGCGAGGTGGTGGCGGGAGCGGGCCCCGAACAGGGGGACGATGTCCGCGCCCTGGGCCAGGACCCAGGCGATGGCGGTCTGCGCCGTGGTGGCGCCCTTCGCCTCGGCGACCTTGCTCAGGGCGTCGGTGAGGTCGAGATTGCGCTGGAGGTTCTCCCCCGTGAAGCGCGGGCTCATGGCGCGGAAGTCGTTCGTGGACAGCTGCCGGTCGCGGGACCAGTGGTCGCTGAGCAGGCCGCGCGAGAGGACGCCGTAGGCGGTGACGCCGATGCCCAGTTCGCGCGCCGTCGGCAGGATCTCCTCCTCGATGCCGCGCGAGAGCAGCGAGTACTCGATCTGGAGGTCGCTGACCGGGGTGACGGAGGCGGCCCGGCGCAGGGTGTCGGCGCCGGCCTCGGACAGCCCCACGTGCCGTACGTGTCCGGCCTCGATCAGCTCGGCGACGGCGCCGACGGTCTCCTCGATCGGCACGTCCGGGTCGACGCGGGCGATGCGGTAGACGTCGATGTGGTCGACGCCGAGCCGCTGAAGGCTGTACGCGGCGAAGTTCTTCACGGCGGCCGGGCGGCCGTCATGGCCGACCCAGCCGCCGTCCGGATCCCGCAGGGCGCCGAACTTCACGCTGGTCAGGGCCTTTTCACGGGCAGCGGCCGGGGCCGAGCGCAGGGCCTCGCCGACCAGCATCTCGTTGTGGCCCATGGCGTAGAAGTCGCCCGTGTCCAACAGGGTGATGCCCGCGTCCAGCGCCTCGTGGACGGTCGCGATCGACTCGGCGCGATCGCTGTCGCCGTACATCGGGGACATGCTCATGCAGCCGAGGCCGAGAGCGGAGGTGCGGGGGCCGGTGGTGCCGAGGGTGCGGGTCTGCATGAGGGGTTTCTCCTCGGGGTGGGGGCGTGGAGTGTCGGGGCGTTACGGGGTCCAGAGTGCATGACAGCTGACAGATGCGCAAATCTGTCAGCTGTCATCTGATTGCTGTTATCCGTTAGGTGTCGGACACGATCTGTCACCCGTCACCCGTCACCCGTCACCCGTCACCCGTCACCCGTCACCCGTCACCCGTCACCCGTCACCCGTCAATGACCCAGCGCCCTCGGCAGCCGCATCCCCTGCACCACCAGCGTCGCCAGCCCCACCACCTGCACGAGCAGCACGATCGTCAGCGCTTCCCGCATCCCCAGGTGCGGTATCAGCGCCAGGAACAGCGAGCCCAGCGTGGCCACGCCCAGCGCCAGCCCCGACTGCTGGGCGGTCGCCGCCAGCCCGCTGCCCGCGCCCGCACGCGCTGCGGGCACGGCGGAGAGAATGACGCGGAAGTATGTGGGCAGCTGGAGCCCGCTGCCTACGCCGCACAGCAGCAGCCCCGGCGCGAGCGCGAGCGGCGCCAGCCCTGTCCAGCCCTGCCAGAGGGTGGCCATGACGGTCGCCAGGCCGGCCGTCTGCGCCACGGCGCTCAACGCCAGTACGCTTCCGGCGCCGAGCCGGTCGGTGAGCCGGGGCGCGAGGACGGAGGCGGCGAACTGCGCCACGCCCATCGGCACCAGCGTGAGCCCGGCCGCCAACGGGCCGTAGTGCAGGCCCTGTTGCAGTGTGAGGGCGATCTCGAACATCCAGCTGCTGAAGCCCAGGAAGATCGGAGCGCCGGCCAGCAGCCCCCGCCGCACCCCGGGCTCTCGCAGCAGCGAGGGCGGCAACAGCGGGTCGCCTCCCGCCCGCTCCACGCGCCGCTCGACGGCGAAGAAGCCGTAGCCGAGGAAGGGCGCCGCGACCAGCAGTACGACGGACCACAGCGGCCACCCCGCGGCCCGCCCCTCGGTGAGGGGCAGCAGGAGCGCGGCCAGCGCCGAGGCCAGCAGTACGGTGCCCGCGAGGTCGCCGCGCGCGGGGGACTCCGAGCGGCTGTCCGGCACCGTGCGCAGCCCGAGCAGCAGGGCGAGCAGCACGACGGGCACGTTGATCAGGAAGATCGCCCGCCAGCCGCTGCCCCCGACATCGGCGGCGACGAGCACCCCGCCCAGCACCTGTCCCGTCACGATCGAGATGCCGCCGACGGAGCCGAACAGGCCGATGGCGCGGGTGCGTGCGCGCCCCTCCGTCGTCGCGTGGATCGTGGCCAGGACCTGCGGAAACATCATGGCCGACGCTGCGCCCTGGGCCATCCGCGCCCCGATGAGCCACCACGCGCCGGGGGCCAGCCCGCAGGCGAGCGAGGTGACTCCGAAGGCGACCACGCCCCACAGGAACATCCGGCGGCGCCCGAAGGTGTCCCCGAGGCGTCCGCCGAGGACCAGCAGCGCCGCGTACGCGACGGCGTAGCTGGCGACGACCATCTCCAGGGCTGCGGGGGAGGCGCCGAGATCGCGTTCGATGCTGGGGAAGGCGACGTTGACGACAAAGAAGTCGATCATGGGCAGGGCCGCACCGAGCAGCACGGTGAACAGCCCGAGGGGCCGCAGCGCCGTACCCGTGGTGCTCGCGCTCGCGCCCGTGGTGCCGCTGCCGTCGCCGGTGGTGCCGGTGTTGGTGGCGAGGTCTTGACTCATGGAATGAGCCTCAACCAGTTGTCAGCCTGGTACCAGACGCTCCTCATCCTGGTATCCGGACTACCTGGCAACAGGATGAACCATCCCGCATCCTGGTTCCATGAGCGCGAGCACGATCCGGGCCGCCGGGTCAGGGGCACCTCTCGACGTGGGGCCGGAGACGCCCGGGGCCACCCCCGGCCCCGCCCCCGTCACCACAACGGCCGCCGACCGGATCCGGCGGGGCGAGCTGGCGGCCTTCCTGCGCAGCAGGCGCGAGCGGATCACCCCGGAGCAGGCCGGCCTTCCGCGCGGCCCGCGCCGCCGCACTCCGGGGCTGCGCCGCGAGGAGGTCGCGCACCTCTCGGCGGTCGGCGTGACCTGGTACACGTGGCTCGAACAGGCCCGCGACATCCAGGTGTCGGCGCAGGTGCTGGACGCGCTCTCGCGGGCACTGATGCTGGACTCCAGCGAGCGGGCCCACCTGTTCGCGCTCGGCGGCATCGCCGACCCGATGCCCACCGGCGAGACCACGGTGCTGCCGCCGGGCGTCCGTCAGATGCTCTCCCAGCTGGAGCCGTTCCCCGCCTGCGTCCAGAACGCGCGCTACGACATCGTGGCCTACAACCGCGTCTACGGCGGCCTCCTGGGCGACCTCGACGCCCACGCGCCCGAGGACCGCAACTGCATGTGGCTGGCCTTCACCGATCCCGACTGGAGCGCGGCGATGCCCGACCGCGAGGAGACGGTCCGGCTGATGGCGGCCCGCTTCCGCTCCCGGATGGCCGAGCATCTCGCGGAGCCCGCATGGAAGGCGCTGCTCAAGCGGATGGAGCGGTCCTCGGCCGAGTTCCGGGAGCTGTGGGGACGGCACGAGGTGGCCCGCGCCGTCGACCAGACCAAGCGCTTCTTGAACGCCAGGGTCGGCATGCTGCGCTTCACGTATCACGGCCTGTGGCTCAGCCCCGCCGAGGGAGCGCGGATGGGCGTCTACGTCCCGCTCGACGAGGAGACCCAGGCGCGGGTGGAGCGCCTCCACGCCCTCCTCGCCCAGGAGAAGCCGGAGGAGTGACGGAACGCCCCATTCGCAAGCCCCATCCGTACGCCCGTCCGGTACGCCCCGTCCGTACGCCCCCGAGGGGCGGCCCGTGGATGGGAGACAATGGGTGTCCGCCCCCGCGCGGGGCCCCGCGAGGGGCCGCGCCCACCAGCCCGTACCCGTACGACCCGCGAGGATCCCCGTCCCATGACCCAGCCGCTGCACATCGGACCGCACACCGTCCAGCCGCCCGTGGTGCTGGCACCGATGGCCGGGATCACCAATGCGCCGTTCCGGACGCTGTGCCGGGAGTTCTCCGGCGGCCAGGGGCTCTTCGTCAGCGAGATGATCACCACGCGCGCGCTGGTGGAGCGCAACGAGAAGACGATGCAGCTCGTGCACTTCGACGAGACGGAGAAGCCGCGCTCCATCCAGCTGTACGGCGTTGATCCGGTCACCGTCGGAAAGGCGGTCCGGATGATCGCCGACGAGGACATGGCCGACCACATCGACCTCAACTTCGGCTGCCCCGTCCCCAAGGTGACCCGCAAGGGCGGCGGCTCCGCGCTGCCCTACAAGCGCCCCCTGCTGCGCGGCATCCTGCACGAGGCCGTGAGCAACGCCGGCGGCCTGCCGGTGACCATGAAGATGCGCAAGGGCATCGACGACGACCACCTCACCTACCTCGACGCCGGGCGCATCGCCGTCGAGGAGGGCGTCACCGCCATCGCGCTGCACGGCCGCACCGCGGCCCAGCACTACGGCGGCACCGCGGACTGGGAGGCCATCGCACGCCTGAAGGAGGCCGTGCCCGAGATCCCGGTGCTCGGCAACGGAGACATCTGGTCGGCCGACGACGCCGTCCGGATGATGCGCGAAACCGGCTGCGACGGTGTCGTGGTCGGCCGGGGCTGCCTCGGGCGGCCCTGGCTGTTCGGCGACCTGGTGGCCGCGCTCTCCGGCGAGGACCGGGGCGCGGACGCCTACGCGCGCCCCTTCTTGCGCGAGGTCGCCGACGTCATGGTGCGCCACGCCCGCCTGCTGGGGGAGTGGCTGGGCGACGAGTCTCGTGGCGTCATCGACTTCCGCAAGCACGTCGCCTGGTACACCAAGGGCTTCTCGGTCGGCTCCGAGATGCGCAAGAGGCTGGCCGTCGCCGCCTCTCTGGAGGAGCTGCGCACCCTGCTCGACGACCTCGACCTGGAGCAGCCCTGGCCCGGCGCCGCCGCCGACGGCCCACGGGGCCGCACCAGCTCGCGCAACCGCGTCGTCCTGCCCGAGGGCTGGCTGGACGACCCGTTCGAGTGCGGCGGCGGTGTGGACGCGGAAGCCGAGCTGGACACCTCCGGCGGCTGACCCCGGCCCGCGTCCCGGCTCCGGCCCTGTCCGGCTCCGGGCCCCGGCCCGCTCCGCCGCCGGTTACGCAAGGCACGGAACCCCGTCGCCGGTTGTGCCGGACACGAGGCTCCGCCACCGGCTGTGCCGGTGGCGGCGTTCCGACTCCCTACGTCAGCACTACGGAGTTCACGAAGACGCAGATGCCGCAGCCCGCGAGCCCGAGGCCGAGCATGCTGAGGCTGGTGACCGCGACCCAGCGGCGGGCCGAGCGCAGACCGGCCCCGGCGGCGCGGGCGCTGCCCGGCCACACTCCGGAGGCCAGCGTGAACAGGGCCACCCCGAACATCGCGACGGCCACGAAGGCGAACCTGGCGCCGTCGACGTAGAGCGCCGGGGCGCCCCGGTCGAAGGAGTCCGGGCCGTGGGCGAGCGCGTCGGCCTTCTCGCCCTTGTCGTAGTCGGTGCCGGGCTCGAAGTCCGTCACCTCGTGGCGCTGCGTGCCGTCGTCGGAGAGGAACGTGCCGGAGCACTCGGTGTCCGAGCCGCCCCGCTCCTTCGCGCACCGGTCGATGGTGATCTTCCCGGGGACGCCGTCGGCCGCGGAGTGGGGGCCTCGCTCATAGCCCGCGCCGAGCAGGACGAGCCCGAAGAGCACCAACAGCACTCCCAGCACCCCGGCGCCGACGCGGCTGCCGCAGCCCTTCGACGGCCCCACGCCGGACCCGGGCCCCATGCCGGGCCCCGTCCCCGCGCCGGACCCCGCGTCTTTCGCCACGCCGCGCGTGCCCCCGGGCTCCTTGCCCGGTATACCGCTGTGGGCGGCGCCCGCTTCCTGCCGCATCGCTGTTCCCCTCCGAGGGCACCGCTTCCGGCACCTGAGCCGCTCCCGCCCGACGATCTTGTGCGCCGGGCGGGTCACAGTAGCGGACAGGTGTGCGGGACCGGTGAACGCCGGAGCGGGTGAGCGCCGGAATCGGTGAACGCCGGCAACCGGTGACCCCTCAGTGCGCCGCCGGAAGGCGGGCCAGCAGCTCCGCCTCGCGCTCGGCGGCCATCCCCAGGGGCGGCCGGTCGGGGCGCTGCGGGGCCTGACCGCCCAGCGCGCACAGCCACTCCCAGGTGTCCGCGACGGTCTCCGCGACGGGACGGCAGCGCAGGCCCTCCGCGAGCGCCCTGGAGACATCGCCGCAGTGCAAGGTGTCGTGCAGCTCGCCCGGCGGCGTCCACACAGGCAGCTCCATCCACGGCTCGACGCCCGCGTCCACCAGGGCTTTCGGGTCCGTCCAGCGGGGCTCGGCGACCCCGCCGGTAACGCGTACGACGGCCTCCAGCAGCTCGCTCATCGTGGTGTGCCCGCGCGGGGAGACGACGTTGTAGGGCCCGCCGAGTCCCCGTCCGAGCGCGTCGAGCGTCCACAGCGCGAGGTCGCGGGCATCGATGTACTGGAGCGGCAGGTCCGCCGGCCCGGGTGCGAGCATCGGCCCGCCCCGCGCCGCGCGGCCCAGCCACCATGGCAGCCGTCCCACGTTCTCGCCGGGGCCGATCACCAGCCCGGGGCGCGGGAGCAGCGTCCGGTCGCCGAACGCGGCAAGGGCCGCGAGTTCGCCGCCGCGCTTGGCCCGCTCGTAGCCGCCGCTGTCCGTGTCGTCGGCACGGCCCTCCACCAGCGGCCCGTTCTCATCGAGACCGGGCGCCGCCGGGTAGCGGTGCACGGACCGGCTGGAGACGTACGCGAACCGCTCGGCGCGGCCCGCCAGCAGTCGTGCCGCCAGGCCGACCTCGGCGGGCGCCCCGGTCCAGGTGTCCACCACCGCGTCCCACGTCAGCCCGGCGCCCGCGCCCTCGGTGAACGCGGCGAGCCCGTCGGGCTCCGTGCGGTCGCCGTGCAGCGCTGTCACGCCGGAGGGCGCGGGGTGCCTGCCCCGGTGAAAGACCGTCACCTCATCGCCGCGCCGCAGCGCCTCCTCGAGGAAGGCCCGCCCCACGAACTCCGTTCCACCCAGTACCAATAGCCTCATGCGGCGACTCTGCCTCGCCGGCTCCCGGCGCCGCTATCGGTCTGTCCCTACCTCCAGGCGCCGGGCGTAGGTGTCGAGCTGGCGCCCCGCGAAGGTGTCGGCCTCCCAGGTGTCCGCGCGCACCTCGCCAGGGCTGATCCACAGATACGCCCACGCTTCGCCCGGACCCCCGGCCGTCCCGCCGACCGCCGTGCCACCGGATGCTTCCGCGTCACCGGATGCTTCCGCCTTACCGGATGCTTCCGTATTACCGACCGCCGCCCCACCGGCCGCCAGCGGGAGCCTGCGCAGTTCGTACTCGTCGTCCTCGAAGTCGTCCAGCACGCGCCACTCCCGGGCGTTCAGCCCGCTCAGCAGCAGGCCGGATGCCGTGTGGCCCTCGGCGCGTACGAGGCCGGGGTAGGGCCTGTTCCTGAGCGCCGCCGTGCGCCAGCCGTCCACGGTGGCGGGCGCGGCGGCCGGGACCCGGCCCAGCAGCGCGGCCAGTATCCGGCGGAAGCGGAGGGTGCCGTAGACGAAGAGGACGTCGGTGGCGGGGCGTACGGCAGCCAGGCGGGGCGGGTGTTCAGCGGCCGGGCGGGACGGATCGGTCACGCCGCGAATCTACTGCGGCTCCCCGGGGTGCCGCGCCCTCTCAGGGTGCCGCGCCCTCTCTGCGCGTACGGCCGCCCTGCCGCCTGTCCGCCCGGGGCGCCCGGCCCGCCTGTCCGCCCCGCCGCTGTCCGGATCCTGAGACAGTCGCCCGTTTGGCCGCGTGATTCGCGCCACCTTGATAGGGGGGTCGCTCAAATGAGCGCTCAATTGTGAGCTGTAGATCCCCAAGGAGCGGCCCCGCGTTTTACCGACCCTTGGTTCGGTCTCCGTAGTCAACTCTCGCTCTGAGTGCGGAAAGTGTGGAATGTCCGTGCTCAGTGTCAGCGTGGGTTCAGCTTCTGAATGGTGCCCTCAATCAGCCTAGAGGGGCCCACACTTTCGATCTCTCGGCACATGGGTGGTTACAGCCGTGTGACATGCCGCTGGACGTACTCCAAAGCCTTTGATCTGGGTACGCTCCCCGCCGTCAGGGCAACCGACCAGGAGGAGCCGAGTCCGGTGCCGGTTCACATGGAAAACGCTGAGCGAAAGTTCGTCTACGACTTCAGCGAGGGCAACAAGGACCTCAAGGACCTCCTCGGCGGGAAGGGGGCCAACCTCGCCGAGATGACCAACCTCGGGCTCCCTGTCCCTCCCGGGTTCACCATCACCACCGAGGCGTGCAAGGTCTACCTCGAATCCGGTGAGGCCCCGGTCGCCCTGCGCGACGAGGTGAGTGCGCACCTCGAAGCACTGGAGACCCGGATGGGCAAGTCCCTCGGGCAGTCCGACGACCCTCTCCTGGTGTCCGTGCGCTCCGGCGCGAAGTTCTCCATGCCGGGGATGATGGACACCGTCTTGAACATCGGACTCTCCGACGAGTCCGTGCAGGGCCTCGCCAAGCAGGCCGGCGACGAGCGGTTCGCCTGGGACTCCTACCGTCGCCTCATCCAGATGTTCGGCGACACCGTCCTGGGCATCGACGGCGAGCTGTTCGCAGAGGCGCTGGATGAGACCAAGCGGGCCAAGGGCGCCGCCACCGACGTCGACCTGTGTGCCGACGATCTGCGGATGCTGGTCGAGCAGTTCAAGAACATCGTGCGCGGCGAGACGGGGCGGGACTTCCCGCAGGACCCGCGCGAGCAGATGGACCTGGCCGTCCGCGCGGTTTTCGACTCGTGGAACGGCGAGCGCGCCAAGCTCTACCGTCGCCAGGAGCGCATCCCGCACGACCTGGGCACCGCCGTCAACATCTGCTCGATGGTCTTCGGCAACCTCGGCCCCGACTCGGGCACCGGCGTCGCCTTCACCCGCGACCCGGCCAGCGGCCAGCAGGGCGTCTACGGCGACTACCTCCAAAACGCCCAGGGCGAGGACGTCGTCGCCGGTATCCGTAACACGGTGCCGCTCGCCGACCTCGAAGCGCTCGACAAGGCGTCCTACGGCCAGCTCTTGCAGATCATGGAGACCCTGGAGACGCACTACAGGGACCTGTGCGACATCGAGTTCACCATCGAGCGCGGCAAGCTGTGGATGCTCCAGACCCGCGTCGGCAAGCGCACGGCCGCCGCCGCCTTCCGCATCGCCACCCAGCTCGTGGACCAGGGCCTCATCGACGAGGCCGAGGCCCTCCAGCGGGTGAACGGGGCCCAGCTCGCCCAGCTGATGTTCCCCCGCTTCGACGGGAACGACGCGGTGGCGGGCGTCCAGCGCATCGGGTGGGGCATCGCCGCCTCGCCCGGCGCCGCCGTCGGCAAGGCCGTCTTCGACTCCTACACCGCCATCAAGTGGTCCCGCTCCGGCGAGAAAGTCATCCTCATCCGGCGCGAGACCAACCCCGACGACCTGGACGGCATGCTCGCCGCCGAAGGCATCCTCACCTCGCGCGGCGGCAAGACCTCGCACGCCGCCGTCGTCGCCCGCGGCATGGGCAAGACCTGTGTGTGCGGCGCCGAGGAGCTGGAGGTCGACACCAAGCGCCGCCGCCTGAGCGCGCCCGGCGGGGTGGTCGTCGAGGAGGGCGACACCGTCTCCATCGACGGCTCCAGCGGAAAGGTCTACCTCGGCGAGGTGCCGGTCGTACCCTCGCCGGTCGTCGAGTACTTCGAGGGCCGCACCCACGCCGGCGCCGACGACGCCGACGAGCTGGTCAAGGCCGTGCACCGCGTCATGGCCTACGCCGACCGGATGCGGCGGCTGCGCGTACGGGCCAACGCGGACAACGCCGAGGACGCCGCCCGCGCCCGCCGCTTCGGCGCCCAGGGCATCGGACTGTGCCGCACCGAGCACATGTTCCTCGGCGAGCGGCGCGAGCTGGTCGAGCGGCTCATCCTCGCCGACGCGGAAGTGGAGCGGAAGGAGGCGCTGGAGGCGCTTCTCCCGCTCCAGAAGGGCGACTTCGTCGAGCTGTTCGAGGCCATGGACGGGCTGCCGGTGACCGTACGGCTGCTGGACCCGCCGCTGCACGAGTTCCTGCCGGACATCACCGAGCTGTCCGTACGCGTGGCGCTGGCCGAATCGCGCAGGGACGCCAACGAGAACGACCTGCGGCTCCTCCAGGCCGTCCACCGGCTGCACGAGCAGAACCCCATGCTGGGCCTGCGCGGCGTCCGCCTCGGACTCGTCATCCCCGGGCTGTTCACCATGCAGGTACGGGCCATCGCCGAGGCGGCGGCCGACCGGCTGGCGGCCAAGGGCGACCCGCGCGCGGAGATCATGATCCCGCTCGTGGGCACCGTCCAGGAGCTGGAACTCGTGCGCGAGGAGGCCGAAGTGGTCATCGCGGCGGTCGAGAAGGAGTACGGCGTCGAGCTGAAGCTGAGCCTCGGCACGATGATCGAGCTGCCGCGCGCCGCGCTGACGGCCGGACAGATCGCCGAGTGCGCCGACTTCTTCTCCTTCGGCACCAACGACCTGACCCAGACCGTGTGGGGCTTCTCCCGTGACGACGTGGAGGCCAGCTTCTTCACCGCCTACCTGGAGAAGGGCATCTTCGGAGTGTCGCCCTTCGAGACCATCGACAAGGACGGCGTAGGCGCCCTCGTCCGCGACGCGGCGGCGGCCGGCCGGGCCACCCGGCCCGACCTGAAGCTCGGCGTGTGCGGCGAGCACGGCGGCGACCCGGAGTCGGTGCACTTCTTCCACGAGGCCGGGCTCGACTACGTCTCCTGCTCCCCCTTCCGCATCCCGGTGGCCCGCCTGGAGGCGGGACGTGCCGCGGCCTCCTCGGAGGGCGGCAGCTGACCTGACCGGCACCGCACCCGGCTGAGCGCCTTCAGCCGAGCGGCGCGCACTTCCGGGCCCCTGTCCGCCCCCCGACCCTCACCGGCGGACGGAGCCCGGGACCCAGAGGAGGCGGCACCCGTGCGGGGGTGCCGCCTCCTTTGTCATGCGCCCGGCTCCTCAAGGCCGTGCGCGGGGCCCGTACTCAGCGTGTCTCGTCCAGGCCCAGCTGCTCCACCAGGCGGCGCTTGGGCTGGGCGCCGACCACCGAGCGCTGGGGCTCACCGTCGCGGAAGAGCATCAGGGTCGGCATCGACAGCACCCCGTAGGCGGCCTGGACGCGGGGATTGCGGTCCACGTCGAGGCTGACGACCTTCAGCTCGCCCTCCCGCTCGGCGGCGATCTGGGCCAGTACGGGGGCGACCATCCGGCAGGGCGGGCACCAGTCGGCGGTGAAGTCGACCAGCACCGGCACCGGGGACCCGAGCACCTCCTCGTCGAACGTGTCGTCGGTGACCTGCTCCAGGGCGTGTGCAACGGTCATGCCGTCTCTCCTTCGTCCACGCGGGGCCGGGCGCGGCCGGTCAGCTCGCAGCGCGGCTCGGGGCCGTGCGGCGACCGGGCCGCCGCGTCCACCTCGGCGCGCGCCAGCCGCTCGCCGACCTCCCGCCGTACGCTCCGCAGTTGCGCGATGCACGCGTCCAGCTCCGCCAGCTTCCTGCGGTAGACCTCCAGGGAGTCGGGGCAGGAGTCGCCCTCCGGATGCCCGGCACGCAGGCACTCCACGAAGGGGCGGGTCTCCTCCAGCTCGAACCCCGAATCCCGCAGCATCCGGATCTGCCGCAGCAGCCGCAGGTCCTCCTCGCCGAACGTCCGGTGTCCTTGTGCGTCACGCCGGACCGTCAGCAGGCCCCGCGATTCGTAGTAGCGCAGCGTCCTGGTGGTGGTGCCCGCCCGCTCGGCCAGCTCCCCTATGCGCATCGGCCCCGCTCCTCTCGTACGGTCCTCGACACGCTAGGCGTTGACCCTGACGTCAAGGCAAAGGTCCCGGGACGGGGACTGCGGGGCCCGCCGGTGCGGAGCGCCCTCACAGCCGGTGGTAGCGGCGCTCCGGGCGGCCTGTGGTGCCGTAGCGGAGGGTTACCGTCGCCGTTCCGGTGGCGACGAAGTGTTCCAGGTAGCGGCGGGCGCTCACCCGGGAGAGGCCGCTGCGCTCCGCGCACTCGGAGGCCGAGAGGCCCGCCTCCGCGGGGCCGGCTTCCAGCGTGCGGCGCACCAGCGCGCAGGTCTGCTCCGTGAGGCCCTTGGGAAGGGACTGCGGGCGGGTGGCGAGCCCCGACTCCCGGGGTTCGGTGCCCGCCGCACCATGCCCTTGGGCCTCGCCGCCCTCCGGCGCGTGCGCGCCCGGGGAGAAGACCCGGTCCAGCTCGTCCTGGCCCGGCGCGCTCAGCCGCTCGAACTCGCTGCGCTCGTGTGCGAACCGCTCCAGCCGCTCGCTCAGCAGCCGGCCCTCGAACGGCTTGACGACGTACTGCACCGCGCCGCCGTGCCGTGCCGCGCGCACGCTCGCCGCGTCCCGCGCCGCCGTGATCACCAGCACGTCGGGGCCGCCGCCCGGCGCCCCGTCACCCCGCAGCTGCCGGAGCACCTCCAGGCCGCTGACATCGGGCAGGTACAGGTCGAGCAGCACCAGGTCCGGCGCCAGCTCCCGCACCAGCGACAGCGCCTCGGAGCCGCTGTGCGCGACCCCCGCGACCTCGAAACCGGGCACCCGGGAGACCAGCGTGCTGTGCAGCTTGGCCACCATGAAGTCGTCGTCGACGACCAGTACGCGGATCACGCGGGCGCTCCGTAGCTGACGCCGGTCAGCTGTTCGGAGGCCGCCCACAGCCGCTCGGCCGCCGCGTCGCTGCGTGTCCACGGCGCCCGCCACGAGGGGGCGGGGGCGCCGCGCCAGGCCAGGATCCGGGGGCCCGTGAAGGAGTCCGGGGCGACCCCGGGCTCCGTCGCGGCGTAGAGCGTCGGCAAGGCGCCCGCCTCGGCGGGCTGCGCCACCATCCGGTTGCCCACGTGCACCACGCGCTCGGCGGCCTTTCTGCCCTCCATCCGGACACCCGCCGTCTGGAGGTTGGTGGACGCGTATCCGGGGTGCGCCGCCGCCGCGACCAGCGGGGTCCCGGCCATCCGGTGCGCCAGTTCGTGGGTGAAGAGCAGGTTGGCCGTCTTGGAGCGGGCGTAGGCGATCCAGCGCCGGTAGGTGTGCTCGCCGTTCAGGTCGCCGATGTCGATGTTGGCCAGGAAGTGGAGGGAGCTGGCGACGGTCACCACGCGCGGGGCCGGGGCCGCGAGCAGCCGCTCCAGCAGCAGTCCCGTCAGCGCGAAGTGCCCCAGGTGGTTGACGCCGAACTGTGTCTCGAAGCCGTCCGCCGTCCTGCGGTAGGGCAGCGCCATCACGCCCGCGTTGTTGACCAGCAGATCCAGCCGCTCGTCCGGCAGCTCCTTGGCGAAGGCGCTCACCGAGGCGAGGTCGCCCAGGTCGAGCCGGCGCAGCTCGGTACGTTCCCCGGCCTCCGGCAGCTCGTTCACCAGCCGCTCCCGCGCCTGCCTGCCGCGCTCCTCGCTGCGGCACGCCAGCACGACCCGCGCCCCACGCCGGGCCAGCTCCCTGGCCGTCACAAAGCCGATCCCGCTGTTGGCGCCGGTCACGACCGCTGTGCGTCCGCTTTGGTCAGGGATGTTCCGCGCTGTCCAGGCCATCGCTCCGCCCTGCTCCTCGCCTCGGTGTCGCTGTGCGGCCTTCTTGTTTTCTGGAGGCTAACCGTCCGCCCGGTGACGGTCGAGGTCGGCAGCACGGGCGGCGGGCGGAACCAGGGCAGCACGGGCGGCGGGCGGACCAGGGCAGCACGGCCTCTAGGCTGCCCCCATGAACGCGACCTCCGAAGCCACCGCGCCCCGCGTGCTGCTCCTGCACGGGCCCAACCTCAACCTGCTGGGCGAGCGCGACGCGGCCACCTACGGCAGCACCACCCTCCGGGACGTCGAGGAGCGCACCACGGCGCTCGGCAGGGAGCTGGGCGCCGAGGTGCGCTGCGCGCAGAGCAACAGCGAGGGCGCGCTCATCGACCTGATCCACGGCACCCGGGCCGGTGACAGCGGCATCGTCTTCAACCCCGGCGCCTACGCCCACTACAGCTACGCGCTGCGTGACGCGATCGAGGCCGTGGCGGGGCTGGGCATCCCCTGCGTCGAGGTGCACATCTCCAATGTGCACGCCCGCGAGCCCTTCCGGCACACCTCGGTCACCGCGCCCGTGTGCCAGGGCATGGTCTCCGGGCACGGCGTCTTCGGCTACGAGCTGGCGCTCCGCTCCGTACTGCACCGCGTCGCGGAGTGGTCGCGCCGCTGACCCGGGTGCCGGTGACCCGCTTGCCGCTGACCCGCGTGCGCGGCTCCCTGGCCGCGTCGTCCCGGCAGGCGCAGGCGCAGGTGCGGGCGCCTGCGCTCACTCCGTCCCGATCCCCGTCACGGCTGTCAGCAGGAACACCGAGTCCTCCAGCGCGAGCACGCCGTGTCGCAGCTGCGGCACACGCTGGATCTGCCCGGAGCCGATGTCCTGGTCCGCTGTGCCCTCGGTGAGCCGCACCCGCCCCTGGAGGACGTAGATGCTGGCCGCGGGGGGAGTGTTGTGCTCTTCCAGGGACGAGCCGGAGCTCAGCGCGATCACCGACTGCCGCAGCGGCCCGTCGTGCAGGAAGAGGTACGCGCTGATGCCGTGCGGGTCCTTCTTCGCCAGCGCCAGGTGCTCGGCCGCCAGTGCGCTCACATCATCCATGCCCCCATCGTCTCCCGCACGGCACACGACGCAAGTGGGCGACCGTACGGGGCGGCCGTACGAGAGGGCCGTCAGCCCTGCCAGGCGCCCCCGGCGGCAGCCGCTTCGAGGAAGCGGGCGAAGTCGCGCGGCGGGCGGCCCAGGGCCCGCTGGACGCCGTCCGTGACGGAGGCGTTCCGCCCGTCCAGCAGCTGGCCGAACAGCTCACCGAGGAAGGCCACCAGCTCCTCGGGCAGGCCCTGTGCGGTCAGCAGCTCCGCGTACGGCCTGCCGTCCATGGGCACATAGCGCACCTCGCGCCCGCTCGCCCCGGCCACCTCGGCGACCGCCTCGCCGAAGGTGAGCAGCCGCGGCCCCGTCAGCTCGTGGACCAGCCCGTGGTGGCCGTGCTCGGTGAGCGCGGCGACGGCTACCTCGGCGATGTCGTCGACGTCGATGAACGGTTCGCGCACCTCGCCCGCCGGGAAGGGCAGCTCTCCCGCCAGGACGAACGGCCGGAAGACGCCTTCGCTGAAGTTCTGGAAGAACCAGCTCGCGCGCAGAATCGTCCACTCCGCTCCGGCCTCCCGCACCGCGCGCTCGGCGGGCAGCGCCAGGTCCTCGCCGCGCGCCGACAGCAGGACCAGCCGCTCCACCCCCGCCTTCACGGCCCGCGCCCCGAAGTCGTGCAGGGTCTCGGCCACCCCCGGCGCCCCCACGTCCGGCTGGCACACCAGGAAGACGGCGCGCGCCCCCTCCAGTGCGGCGTCCCAGGTGTCGGGCGACTCCCAGTCGAAGGGCACCTCGCCCGAGCGGGAGCCGACGCGCACCGGATACCCGCGTGCGGTGAGCCGCTCGGCGACCCTGCTGCCGTTCTTCCCGGTGCCGCACGTCACGAGTACGGGGCCGACGGGGCCGTCGGTGTAGCTGCTGAGCGCGGTTTTCCGCGTGTTCTGTGTCATGGCTCAAGCCAACTCCGGCCCGCCGCGAGGGGACATCGTCCAGAGGCTCAACTCCATGTCCTCGCGTCTAAGCTGGTGCCCGTGGCTGAAAGCGACGGAGGGGATCCGCTGACCGAGGCCCTCACCGAGGTGCTGGGCGGCGCGCGGGCCAGGGGAGGGCTCTTCCACCAGGCGGTGCTGGCGCCGCCCTGGGGCGTGCGCGTGCAGGACGGCAATCCGCTCTCGGTGGCCGCCACGCTGCACGGTGAGGGCTGGGTGACGCACGCCCAGGATCCCGAGCCGGTCCATATGAAGCCCGGCGACGTGGTGGTGCTGCGCGGCCCCGAGCCGTACGTGCTGGCCGACGACCCGGCCACCGAGCCCGGTCTGGTGATTCATCCGGGCGACTGCTGCACCACGCCCGAGGGTGTGGACATGTGCGAGGAGCTCGTGCTCGGGGTGCGCACCTGGGGGCACAGCCTGGCCGGCCCCACGGTGCTGCTGAGCGGCAACTATCAGCTGCACGGCGACCTCAGCGCCCGGCTGCTGGACGCGCTGCCCCCTGTGCTGGTGCTGCGCGGCGGGGAGTGGGACTCGGGGCTGCTGCCGCTGGTCGCGGCGGAGGTCGTCAAGGACGCGCCGGGCCAGCAGCTGGTGCTCGACCGGCTGCTGGACCTGCTGCTGATCTCGGTCCTGCGCGCCTGGTTCGCCCGGCCGGACGCGCGGGCCCCGGCGTGGTACCGGGCCCATAGCGACCCCGTGGTGGGAATCGCGCTCCGGATGCTGCACGAACAGCCCGCGCACGCCTGGACGGTGGCGGCGCTCGCCGCCAAGGCCGGGGTCTCCCGGGCGGGCCTGGCGCGCCGCTTCACCGAACTGGTCGGCGAGCCGCCCATGACCTACCTCACCCGCCGGCGCATCGACCTCGCGGCACGGCTGCTGCGCGAGCCCGGCTCGACGCTCGACGCCGTGGCCCGCAGGGTCGGCTACGCGGACGGCTTCGCGCTGAGCGCGGCGTTCAAGCGGCTGCGCGGGGTGAGCCCCTCCGAGCACCGGGCCGGGAGAGAGCACAGGGCCGTCGCCGAGCGAAGCGGCGGCGCCGAGGACAGGGCAGTGGCTGAGCATGGGGCGGGGCTCGTCGTCCCTGGCGCGGCGCCCGCGTGACGCGGGCGGACTCGACCGGATGACGGGCCGCCGCCGGCCGGGTGCATGCTGGGGGTCATGTACGAGGAACGGCCGTCCAGGGTGCCGGGAGCCGTGGTGTGGTCCCAGACCGCGAAGCCTCCCGGCACGCGCGGGCGGGTCCTGCCGGACGGCTGCATGGACCTGCTGCTGTGGAACGGGGAGTTGGTCGTCGCGGGCCCCGACACCCGCGCCCATGTGAGCGTCGAGCGCCTGGGCGAGCCCGTGACGGGGCTGCGCCTGCGGCCCGGTGCGGGGCCGCGTGTCTTCGGCGTACACGCGCACGAACTGCGCGACCAGCGGGTGCCGTTGTCCGCCGTGTGGCCCGAGCGCGAGGTGCGGGAGCTGACCGAGCGGATCGCGGCTGCCGCCGACCCGGCAGGGGTGCTGGAGGCGGTGGCCCGGCGCCGTCTCCGCACACACGAGCGCGAGGCGGCCGACCCCCGGGCGGCGGCGCTGGCGGACGCGGTCGTCGCGGCGCTGCGCCAGGGCGCGAGCGTGACCCGGGCCGCGGCGGGGGTAGGCCTGAGCGAGCGCCAGCTGCACCGCCGCTGCCTGGACGCGTTCGGATACGGCGCCAAGACGCTGGCCCGGGTGCTGCGCCTCCAGGCCGCGCTGAGTCTCGCCGGCGCGGGCAACTCCCTGGCCGGGACCGCGCTGCGCGCCGGATACGCCGACCAGGCCCACTTCTCCCGCGAGGTCAAGGCCCTGGCGGGAGTGCCGGTGACGGAGCTGCTGCGCCCGGTGCCCCCGTCGGAGCCCGACCTGCCAAAGTCGCGGTCCGACGGGTGAGGAGATCCCAAAGCCGTACGGAGAGCCGCTGTTCTGCCGCTGCCCGGGAGGCGTGCGGGTTACGTTCCGAGGATTCCGCGCCGCTGTCGCGTGGGGGACGGACGACGGAAAGAGTCAGACGCTCGCACACAGCCCGGAGCCCCTGGGCCGGGTGGTGGACCCACCCTCGGCCGCTGGCTGACGGCCTTGCCTGAGCCACAGGCGCCGGCGGGGGCGGACGGGGTGCGGCGTGCTGCCTCGTTCCACTGCCTCGGAGGACTACGTGGTCAAGCAGGAGCGGGCCCAGCAGACGCGCCGTGCTCTTCTGCGTGCGGCAGCCTCTGAGTTCTACGAGCACGGATACGCCGGGACCTCGCTGTCCCGGGTCACCAAGCGCGCGGGAACGACCATGGGCGCGCTCACCTTCCACTTCCCGACGAAGGGCGAACTGGCGGACGCGGTGAGCCGGGACGGTGCCGAGGCCGTTCACACCACCTTGCGGTCCGAGGCGGCCGGGGCTCCTCCGGGGCTCCAAGGGATCATCGACCTGACCCACACCCTGGCCCGTCTCCTGGAGGGTGAGCCCGTCGTCCGGGCCTCCGCCCGGCTCGCCCGCGAGCGCGAGGGCGCCGATGCGACCTGGTACTCGGCCTGGGCGCCGGTCCTGCGTGAGCAGCTCGACCACGCGCAGCAGGACGGGCGTCCGGCGACGGACGCGGGCCGGCGTGCCATAACCGCTCTTGTGCAGCACCTGGTGGTCGGCAGCGAGGTGACGATGCAGACCACCTTCCCCCTCACGCAGCCGCGGGCCGCCACCGCCCGGGAACAGCTTGCGTCGATCTGGGAGCTGCTTCTCTCCGACGTGCTGCCCGCCCCGGCGGTCTCGCGGCTGGATCCGCGCGGCTCGCGGGCGCTGACCTGAGAGGCGGCGAGTGGCCCTCGGCCTCGCCTGCGGTGGCGGGTGGCGGCCCTGCGGTGGCGGGTGGCGGCCCTGCGGTGGGGGGTGGCGGCCCTGCGGTGGGGGATGGCGCGGACTTTCCAAAGTCGTCGGACGGCTTTCCCCCGGCGAAGAAAAATAGCGAACGCTCGGTATTGTTCAGGGGTCGGCAACAGTCACCGATCGGGGAGGACCGATGGTCACTCACCCCGTCCTGCCGGGCACGGACGATCATCTGGCCCGGTTCCTGGATGAGGTCTTCAGCGCGTTGCCCAGGTGCGACCAGCGCCGCTGGGCGGGCGCCTATCTGCACGGGCTGCTCACCGTGCGGGGACGCAAGTCGTTGCGGAACCTGGCCGGGAGCGTCTCGGCTTCCAGCACCGCGTCCCAGTGCCTACAGCAGTTCATCAGCGCCAGCACCTGGGAGTGGGCGCCGCTGCGGCTCGCGGTGGCGCGATACGCGCAGAAGTCGGCGGCCGTCGAGGCGTGGACGGTGGCCACGGCGGCCATCCCCAAACGGGGCGAGCAGTCCGTCGGCGTGCGACGGCGGTTCGTCCCGGAGCTGGGCCGCACGCTCAACTGCCAGAGCGCGGTGGGCCTGTTCCTGGCGACCGAGGCGGGCAGCGTGCCCGTGGACTGGCGGCTCCGGCTCGACGGCCCCTGGGCCCTCGACGCCGGCCGGCGCCGGCGCGCCCGCCTCCCCGAACACGCCCGCCCGCAGCCGGTCTGGGCCGACGTGCTGGAAATGACGGCTCAGCTCTCCGCCCAGCTCCTGCCTGCTCCGGTGGTGGCCGACCTGCGTGTGGTCGCCGCGTCCGAGCAACTGGTGGCGGGTCTGGCCGACCAGGAACTGGACTTCCTGGTGGAGATCAGCCCCGACCAAGAGGTGCTGCCCCGGCCGGGGCGTCACACCTCCCCCCGCACCGCCCTTCCGCGGGCGACCGGCGCGGCCACGCTCGCCCGCCGTACCCGCGACGGCATCCGCCCACCGGGGCAGGCCGGTCACCTCCCGCGGTCCGTGCCCGGGACTTACGGGGAGCAGCTTGTCCCCTGCCCGGTGCTGGTCACCCTGCCGCGGGTGCCGGCCGCGCTGCGCATGTGGGCGCAGTGGCAACCCGGCCGGGTCCGGCCCGCACGGGTGTGGCTGACCAATCTCACCCACGCACGCCCGCAGACCGTCGCCCGGCTCATCCGGCACGCCGGCGACCGGGCCGCGGTGGCCGCGCTGGAGGAGGACTTCGGCCTGCTGGACTTCGAGGGCCGCTCCTACCCCGGCTGGCACCACCACATGACCATGGTCTCCGCGGCCTGCGCCTACCGGAGCCTTCAGGGCCGGTCCGCGCTCGCGGCAACCGCCTGACGACCTCGCCGGGATGACGGGCACGGGGCTGCCTCGGGGCGCGCTTCGAGGTCGAGCAGGAAGCGCTTGGCCGGCACTCCGCCCGCGTAGCCGGTCAGCCGCCCGGTGCTGCCCACGATGCGGTGGCACGGCAGCACCACGCACAGCGGGTTGGCGCCGAGGGCGGTGCCCACCGCCCGGGCCGCTCGCGGCCGTGCCATGGCGGTGGCGAGCTCCTTGTACGTCGCGGTCCGCCCGTAGGGCACGAAGTCCTCCAGGGCCAATACCGTCTGCCTGCTGAACGGGGTCGCCAGCCGCAGGTCCAGCGGCAGGCGGAACGTCCGCGACGTCCCCGCCAGATAGGCGTCGAGCTGGGTCCGGGCCCGGGTCAGTACGGTGGCGGACGGCCGCGCCCCTTCTTGTGGGGACACCTGGGCCTCGGCCCCTTCTTGTGGGGACACCTGGGCCTCGGCCCCGTCCTGCGGGGACACCGGGGTCTCGCGCAGTCCGGCGCCGGTGAGCCGGCGCCGTACCGCCACCGGCTCGTCGAACCCGCAGTAGACGAGCGCGTCGTCGGTGGCGGCGAGCACCATGGTGCCCAGCTCCGTCGGATGCGTGGTCAAGGCCACGCTCTCCGGTTCCCTGCGGTGCGAGTGGGGCATGAGGGGCATTCCTTCGGTCTCGGGGGCGTCAGACGGACACCGGGCGGCAGCTCTTGCAGGCGCGGTAGCCGGCCCGGTGCGCGGCCCGGGCCGTGGGGAAGCGCACCTGGTGGGGCGGGGTGATACGGCGGGCGTGCGCGCAGGTGGGGTGGCAGAAGATGTGGGTGGTGTCGCTGCCGAGGAAGACCGCAGCGCCGCCCGACCACTCCCGCACCGTTTCCCTGTCGATGCCCTCGGCCTGGCGCAGCGCGTCCCCCGCCTCCCGTGGGTGGCCCGCGTCGCAGGGCGCCCCGTCCTCATGGGTCACACGGTGACAGGGGATCAGATACGCCATGGGGTTCCTGGCGAGGATCTCGACGGCCCACCCCGCCGCCGGGCGGGCGCCGAGCGACGCCTCTCTCGTGATCCAGGACAGCGGACGCAGCTGTCCGGCGGGGATGGTGCGCACCGCCTCCAGTACGGCCCTGTCGGCCTTGGGCAGATGGCCGATGTCGAGGGGCAGTTGCCTGGTCCGGCCGGTGCGCACGGCCGTGCGCAGTCCGGTGAACGCCACGGTGGCGGGGATCGCCGAGCGGCCCGTCCGGGTCCGGTGCAGCTCCTCGAACGCCGTGGCCGTCAGTTCCGTCGACTCCAGCACCGCGCCGGTCACGGCCTCCTCGCTGAAGGCCGTGTACAGGCCACCCGAGGCGATCTCCAGGTGGACGTAGGTGTCGTACCGCTGTGGTGAAATGCCCGCCTGCGCGAGGACGCGCAGCGCGAAGCCGGCCGGCGCACCCGCCTCCGCCAGCCCGGCCAGGCCCGATTGCACCTCCTCGGGCCGGGGCTGTGTTCTCCTGTCGTCCTGGTTCACATCGCCACCTCCCTCAACGCGGCGGCATCCGGTGCCAGCAGCCGGCGAAGGCCGCTCAGCCCCCGGGAGACCTGGGCCTTGGCGGTGCCCACCGGGCAGCCCTGCACTTGTGCCACCTCCGCGTAGCTCATGCCGACCACGTGCCGCAGGACGACCGGTATCCGGTGGTTCTCCGGCAGCTTCGAGAGTGCCACGACCAGACGTCCTCGGTCATCGGCCGTCTCCGCGCTCTCCTCGGGGCCCGGCCTCATGTCGGACCAGCTGTCCTCCGTGTCCTCCACCTGCATGACCGACACCGGCCGCCGCACGCTGGTGCGCACATGATTGCGCCAGACGTTGGCGGCGATCGTCATCAGCCAGGCCCGTGGGCGCAGCTCGCGGCGTCGCTGGGGGGAATACCCCTGCAACGCCGTGTAGGCACGCAGGAACGTGTCCTGCCCCAGATCGTCCGCCTCGGCGGTGGAGCCCGTCACCCGGAACAAGAACGCGTGCACCGCCCTCGCGTGGACCCGGACCAGTTCGGTGAAGCCGTCGTCCAGGTCCGTTGCCAACAGGTCGGGCAACTGCCCGGCCACGTCATCTGTCACTGAGGAAACACCGTCCCGGTGAAAAGGGCTGCCGCAGGGCGTGGCATGGGAAGTCCTCTTTTCGGCGGGCCGATTTCCCGCGATTCCTTTATGTATTCGCCTGCCCGCATCTTGTGATGCGCTTCGAGGACGGGGAAGGCGACCTTCGGATGCGACTCCGGAACGCTTGAAGTGGGACTCAACTCCTCGCTGGCAAGCGGAAGTTGGCCCGATACGGCTACCCTCATCGACGCCCCCGTCGTATTCGGACAGTAATTCCCGTCACTGTTCGACGATATGAGCGCGGTGCGGGCGGGGCAATTTTTTTCGCATTTCTTATCGGCGTGATAAGCGTCGCTGATCGCGTTCCTGGTATTTCGCCGCAACGCGTGGCGGAGCTGTTTCCGACGGGACGTCAGGGATACGAAGCCCGCGTCGGCGTCGGCCGGCATCGGCGCCAGGGACACCAGCGCCACGAGGGCGACGCCCGTTTTCCGGCGCTGCGGCGGGCGGGGACCCGGTGCGGCGGTCTCCCGGGGTACGGCGGAGGCGGGCCCCGCGGAGGGGCCCGCCACCCGGGAGAGGACTCAGAGCTCCTTGAGGAGACCGGAGTCGATGACGAACTCGGCGCCGTTGGTGCTGCCCGAGCGCGGCGAGGCGAGCAGGGCCACCGCGTCGGCGATCTCCTGCGGCTCCACGAACCGCCCTGTGGTCAGGCCCAGCATCTCGGGCACGACGTTGTTGATGACGTTGTCCTTGTCGGTACCGGCCTGCGCCGCGATCTTGTCGGCCACACCGCCCTCCTCGGTCCACCACTCGGTGCGGGTGACGCCGGGGACGACGCCGTTGACCCGGATGCCCTGCGGGCCGAACTCGATGGACAGCTGCTTGGTGATGTTGCTCAGACCCGCCTTGGCGGCGCCGTAGTCGACGTTGATCGGCTGCGGAGCACGCGCGTTGCCCGAGGAGATGTTGACGACGGCCGCCGCGTCGCTCTTGAGCAGGTGCGGAATCGCCGCACGGATCGCACGGACGACCGCGAACAGGTTGAACTCGAACATCGCCTGCCAGTCGGAGTCCGAGGCATCCAGGAAGGAGCCGCGCGGCAGGGCGACCCCGGGCGGCGGGCCGCCCGCGTTGTTGACGAGGATGTCGAGCTGCCCGAAGTCGGTGACGGCCCGGTTCACGACCTGCTGCGGCGCTTCGGGGTCCATCAGGTCGACGGGAACGTGGACCAGGTTCGGCCCCGCGAGGGCGTCGAGCCCCGGGCTGGTCTTGCGGGAGGCGGCCACGACGCGGGCACCCTCCTGCAACAGGGTCTGGGTAATGGCCAGGCCCATGCCCTTCGAGGCGCCGGTGACAACGGCAACGCGGCCGGAAAGCTGTAGATCCATTGCTGAATATCCCTATGGTGAGGTCGTGGTGATCGCCCCGCCGGGAGGCGGGGAGAGAGCGACTGCGTTCCGCTCTCACAGGGGAAACACCACGTGCCGCACAGGAGTTGCACGCGCCTCGGACCCCCTCCCTCGGACCGCCTCTCTCAGGTCGCCGCCAGCAGCGGCTCCACCGCGGGTCCTGCCGCCAGGGGGTAGTCGCCCAGCGCGTCCCGCGCGGCCGTCGTCAGCCCCCGGCGCACACCGGCCGACAGCCCCGGTGTCATCGCCAGCGTCACCGGCACGGGCCGTGGCGGCGCGGGAAGCGCGGGATGCGTGGCGGGCTCCAGATCCCACAGGGCGCCCGCATGGGCGATCAGACAGCCGTAACCGAGACCGGCCCGCACCGCTGCCCGGACCCCGACGAGATCAGACCCCTCGTAACCCACCCGCCACGGGCGTGCCTTCTGGCTCAGCGACCTGGTGAGCTGCCCGCGCAGCGCGCACGGCTCGGCGAACAGCACCAGCGGCAGCGCGTCGTCCGGCCTGTGGGACGGCCGCCCGAACCATCTCAGCGGCAGCCGTCCCAGCTCGTGGGTCTCATGGCCACGCCCCGGCTGTTCGGAGCCGAGCAGCAGCGCCGACCGCAGCACTCCCGCGGACAACTGCTCCCGGAGACTGTCACTCTGACCCGTCCGCACGCTGATCCGGGCATCCGGGGCCCTGCGCGCGAGGAGCCGCAGCATGCCGGGCAGCGCGTCGGCAAGCTGGTCGGCGACGCCCAGCGTCAGCTGCCGCCGGCCGCGCGGGGTGACGAACCGGGAGACCGTCTCGTCGTTGAGCGCCACGATCCTGCGGGCGTAGCCGAGAAGCTCCGCACCGGCTTCGCTCAGTTGCAAGTTGCTCCCCGTGGACGTGAACACGGGGGTACCGATCAGCAGGTTGAGCTGACGGATCTGCTGGCTGATGGCGGACTGGGTCAGACACAGCGCCACCGCGGCTCTCCGGAAGCCCCCCAGATCCACGATGGTGAGCAGCGAACGCAGGCGGGTTACGTGCAGATCGTGATGCATCTGTCTTCCTTCGGGACGGAAGCACGGACCGGGGCCACCCCCTTTTCCGCGCGGGAGCAGCACCGTAGAAACCGCATGGCTCGCCACCCGTCCCGCAGTTGCTCAGGTGCGCCACATCTGTGACGCAGACCACAGAACGAGCACTCTGCTTCGGCAACTCCGGACCTCGTCCCGTGGCCCGTAATATATAGAGCGTTCTGTTTTTTGAGGAGGCAGCGTGGCACGAGTGACGCAGGAGCGAGCGATGCGGACCCGGGAGGCGATCTTGCGCGCCGCGGCGGAAGTCCTGGACGAGAGCGGTTTCGCCGGTGCGAGCATCACCGAGATCGTGAAGCGCGCCGGGGCGACCACGGGTGCGATGTACTTCCACTTCAAGTCGAAGGACGAGCTGGCCCGTGCGGTGATGGACTCCCAGTCCGAGACCGTCCTGCCGTACCTCGGATCGAAGGGCCTGCAACGGCTGGTGGACATCACCCTGGTCTGGTCCTGGCAGCTTCAAGTGGATCCGATGCTGCGGGCCGGTGTTCGCCTCGCCGTGGAGCAGGGTGCCTTCGGCGTCCAGGACGCCACCTCCTTCCACGACTGGAAGCGGATCATGGAGGAGTGCCTCGACGAGGCGCTCGCGGACGGGGAATTGCGCGAGGACGTCGAGCCGTCCGAGCTCGCGGAATTCGTCGTGAGCGCGTGCACCGGCACGCAGCTCTACTCCCAGCTGGTCAGCGGCCGGTCCGACCTGCCGCGGCGCACCGTGCGAATGTGGTCCTTCCTGCTCCCCGGTGTCGCCGTACCGGAGACGGTGGAGCGCATCGACCTGGATCTGCGGCGCGGCAAGGGTGACCCGGAGCCGCTGCCCCGGCCTGCCGGCGAGAGCCCTGACGACGACGCGTGACACCCGGCGCGAACCGGCAGGGCCCGGCGGGGGCGCCGGCCGGGATCCGGTCAGCGGCGCCGGTGACGGGAACGCTCCCCCCCCCGCTGTGCCCGACCAGCACCACATCCCGTAGGTCGTTCTCCTCGACAACGCGGACGATGTCACTGACATGCGTGTATATGTCCACGCCCGGCGCGGCTTCGGATGCCCGGTCGGCCAACCCGGCCAGAGTGAGCGGGTGGACATGGTGCCCCGCCGCCCGCAGCTTCGGCGTCACCTCCTCCCGGGCTGAACGGCGCTGAGGCTCTGCCGACGCCCACCTCCCCGGGTCGGTGAGAACGCCGTGCATCGGGAGCGCGCTCCAGCCGTCCGCCCGCCCGACTTCCCGAAGTCGCAGACAGAAGCCGGAGCCTGTCTCCAAAAAAAAGAGAACGTTCGCTATTCTTTCGTTGTTGTCACCACCTGCCCAGGGGCCACACCACGGAGGGAACGCACGATGCCTGTGCACAGCACCACTCACGGACCGGCTCTCACCGGCATCCAGCCGGTCTCCTCCTTCGCTGAAGGGCTCTTCGGGCATCTGCCGCGAGCCGACCAGCGCGGATGGGCCGAGACCTACCTGCGGGCGCTGCTGACGACGCCGGGCAAGAAGTCGGTGCGCCGACTGGCCGCCGCCGTCTCCGCTTCGCCGACCGCCTGCCAGTCGTTGCAGCAGTTCGTCAACGCCAGCCCGTGGGACTGGGAGCCGGTCCGCCGTGAACTGACGCGCTGGGCCGAAGCGCGGCACCCGGTCCACGCCTGGACCATCGCACCCGCCGTCCTGCCCAAGCGGGGCGAACACTCGGTGGGCGTGCACCACCGCTTCGTCCCCGGCGCCGGACGCACCCTCAACTGCCAGCTCGGCGTCGGGCTGTTCCTCTCCGGGCCCGGCGTGCACACCCCCGTCGACTGGCGGCTCTTCCTTCCCGGCCCGTGGTGCGACGACCCCGCGCTGCGAAGGCGCACCCGCGTCCCCGAGTCGGCCGGCCACCGTCCGCTGTGGGCCGACGCCCTCGACATGGTCACCGCCATGGCCTCGCGCACATCGCTCGACCCCGCTCCGGTGGTGGCGGACATGAGCGAACTGCCCGACGTCGGCCCGCTGATCGCCGGACTGGAGCGACAGGGACGGGACTTCGTCATCGCCGTGCGGGACGCCATGAGTGTGATCGCCGGCAGCCATCTTGCCGCCCGCCACAGCCCGGAGCCCGCCACGGCACTCAGCGTCCGTGACTTCCTGAGCTCGAACCGGACCCGGCACCCGCACACCGCCGTCGTGACAGGTCCCGACGGACAGCCGCGGCCGACCTGGATCGTGTCCGGCCTGGCCCGGCTGCCCGGCGCCCGCCCCGGTTCCGGTTCCGGTTCCGGCGAACCGCACCACACCTACCGGCTGTTCGCCGAACGGCCTGTGAGCGGCTGTCGGCCGTCCCAGGTCTGGATCACCAACATGCCCCACCGCCGCATGGACGAACTGCTCGCCCTCACCCGGCTGCATACCGGCACCCGTGCGGTGCGGCGCTCCCTGGAGGTCGACTTCGGCCTGCGCGACTTCGAGGGCCGCTCCTTCCCCGGCTGGCACCACCACATGACGCTCGTCTCGGCCGCCTACGCCTACAGCCGGCTGGCCCGGCCGACCGCGCTCGCGGAGCGACTGGCCGCCGTGCCCGCCCAACGCAGCGCCTGAGCAGGCCCTTTCGGCGCTGTTCGCGGTGCGCGGCTGAGGTTCTCCCGGCCGTGCGCCCGCGCGGAACACACCTTGCGCAAGTCGCCGAGGTCGTCTCGGGCCGCTCTCTCACAAGAGGAAACAGAGCGGTATCTACGTAATCTCTCTTCCGGTGTGCCGCCCGGTCGAACCCCGCTTTTCCCGTACAAACCATCAAGCAAGAGCACGACGAGAGGAACCATGGCCATGTCGGTCATAGATGACATGAAGACCGTTGAGGCAAAGCCCCCGGCCGAACCACAGCCCTCGGCACCCACACAGATGACCGGGCGGATGCGCCTTGTGCTGGTGGTGCTGCTGGTGGCGCAGTTCATGCTGGCGGTGGACTTTTCCATCCTGAACGTGGCGCTGCCGGTGATCGGGCAGGGGCTCGGGTTCTCGCTGGCGAATCTCCAGTGGATCGCGACCTCGTTCGCGCTCTGCGCGGCCGGTTTCACCTTGTTCTTCGGGCGGGTCGCCGACCTGTTCGGCCGGCGTCGGCTGTTCCTGCTGGGACTCGGTCTGCTCGGGGTCTCCTCCCTGGTCGGAGGCCTGGCGACCTCCCCCGAGATGCTGATCGCCGCCCGTGTCGCGCAGGGTCTGGCCACCGCGGCCGTCACCCCGGCCGGTCTGTCCCTGCTGACCACCTCCTTCCCCGAAGGCCCGCTGCGCGCCAAGGCGTTGGGTCTGAACGGCGCCCTGATGTCGGCCGGCTTCACCACCGGCGCGATCCTCGGCGGCGTCCTGACGGATCTGCTCTCCTGGCGCTGGTCGTTCTTCATCAACGTGCCCGTCGCCCTGGTGATCCTGATCATCGCGCCGAGTGTGATCAAGGAATCGCGCCCCACCGACCGTCCCAAGCTGGACATGCCCGGTGCCATCACCGTCACCATCGGTCTGCTGGCCCTCGTCTTCGGCCTCACCCAGGCCGGTGAGCACGGCTGGGGATCGGCCACCGCGCTGGTCCCCCTCCTCGTGGGCGCCGCACTGCTCGTCGCGTTCTACGCGGTCGAGAAGCGGTCCGCCTCCCCGCTCGTCCCGGTCAGCGTCCTCAAGCGCCGCACGGTCGCCTGGGGCAACATCGCGGGGCTGATCGCGTTCGTCACCGAGACCTCGCTGGTCTTCTTGATGACGCTCTATCTCCAGGAGGTCCTGGACTTCTCGCCGCTGACAGCCGGTCTGTCCTTCGGAGTGCTGGGCGTCGGCACCGTCGTCGGCGGGTCGGTGGCCGCGAGGATCATCGGCAGGATCGGCACAAAGGCCACGCTGATCACCGGTGGTGTGATCCAGACCGTCGCCACCGCGGCCCTGTTCACCCTCGGCGACGACCGTGCGTGGCTGTGGCTGCTCCTCCTCGGCACCTTCGTCGGCGGCATCGGCAACATGCTGGTCATCGTCGGGTTCATGGTCACGGCGACCTCCGGCCTGCCCGACCACGAGCAGGGCATGGCCACCGGTTTGGCCACCATGACCCAGCAGATCGGCATCACGATGGGCACGCCCATCATGAGCGCCATCGCCACCGGCCACATGGCCGGCCACAGCGGGCCGGCAGCCGTCCTCGACGGAGTCGGCCTCGCCGTACTGGTCAACGCGGCGATCGTGCTGCTCGGGGTCGTCCTCGCGGCGGTCTTCCTGCACGGCAAGAAGACGACAGCCACCAACTGACCGGCCCTGCCCGGTACCCGGCCCGGCGGCGCATCCGTCCCTTTCCCGCGACGGATGCGCCGCCGCCTCGTGCCGTATCGCGCCGCCCCGCGCCGTTCTGCCCAGCCCCGCCCCCGTCCTCTCCGCACACAAGCCCCCGTCCTCTCCGCACAAGGAGGAGCACCGATGGATCTCCAGCTCACCAGCAAGGTCTACCTCGTCACCGGCGTCTCGGCCGGTATCGGCGAAGCCACCGCCCGCGTACTGGCCGCCGAAGGCGCACACGTCATCGGCACCGCCCGCCACATCGACAGCCTCGACCTCGGCCCCGGTGTGAGCGCGCTCTTCGCGGATGCCACCGACCCCGACAGCGCACAGCGCGTCGTCGACACCGTCGTCGAGCGCCATGGCCGCCTCGACGGCCTGGTCAACAACGCCGGCGGACTCACCTCGCGCAGCGGCTTCCTCGAGGTGACCGACGCGCAGTGGCGGGACGGCTTCGACCTCAACTTCCACGCACACGTCCGGATGACCCGAGCGGCCCTGCCCGCCCTCCTCGCCACCGGTGCGGGCAGCCTCGTCCATGTGGCAAGCGAGGCGGCCCGCTTCCCGGACGCCCCGCTCGTCGACTACGCCGCCGCCAAGACCGCGCTGCTCTCCCTCTCCAAGTCCCTGACCGTCGAGTTCGGCCCCCGTGGCATCCGCTCCAACATCGTCTCGCCCGGTCCCACCCGCACCGCCCTGTTCGACGCGCCCGGCGGCTTCGCCGACCAGCTCGCCGAGCGGTTCTCGCTTCCCGCCGAGGAGGCCGTCGAGCGCTTCGTACGGGAAGAGCGCAAGCTGCCCACCGGCCGGATCGGCGCCCCCGACGACGTCGCCAGGGTCATCGCCTATCTGCTCTCGCCCCTCGCAGCGCAGGTCACCGGCTCGGAATGGGCCGTCGACGGCGGAGCACTGCGCCAGATCTGAGGGCCCGAGCCGGACCCCGACCCCGGCCCCGCAGCAGGCCGGGCTGCCGCCCCAGTGCGGCAGCCCGGCCTGCTGCTATGTCCGCTACCGGTGAGTGGCCCCGACTCCGCCGTCCCGCACGTGGATCCGGGCCGGGCGGTGCCACAGCCCGCCCACGCAGAACAGCAGCAGGGCGCCCCAGATGAGGGAGAAACCGGCCCAGCGCGCGCCGGAGACCGACTCGTGCAGCACGAACAGGCCGATCAGGAACTGCATCGCCGGGTTGATGTACTGGAGGAAGCCCAGCACGGACAGGGGGAGGCGGGTGGTCGCGGCGCCGAAGGACATCAGCGGCAGCACGGTCGCGAGACCGGCACTGGCCAGCAGCAGTCCGTGCGCCACTCCGGTGTGGCCGAAGACCGCGCGGCCCGCCGTCTCGGCGAAGGCCAGGTAGACAACGGCCGGTACGAACGTCGTCGCCGATTCGACGACCAGCGCTTCGGTGGCCGGCGCGGCGGCGAACTTGCGGAGCAGCCCGTACAGCGCCGAGGTGGCACCCAGCAGCAGCGGCACCCAAGGTGGCGTCCCGGCGCCCGCCGCGATCACCACGATCGCGGCGAACCCCAGCCCCAGAGCAGCCCATTGATGCGGTCGCAGGCGTTCGCGCAGCACCGTTACGCCGAGCAGCACGGTCATGATGGGGTTGATGAAGTAGCCGAGCGAGGCTTCCAGGACATGTCCGTGGGTGGTGGCCCAGATGTAGATGCCCCAATTGACGGCGATCACCAGCCCGCTGAGTGTCAGCAGCCAGGCCCGCCGCCCCATCGCGACGATCCGCCGGAGCCGGCCGCGATCCCGTCGCAGCACGAGGACGAGCAGCAACACCGGCAGCGACCACGTCATACGGTGCGCGAGGATCTCCAGTGAGCTCGCCGGCTCCAGAAGAGGCCAGTAGAGGGGGAAGAGACCCCACAGCACGTAGGTCGTGACGCCGAAGGCCAGGCCGGTGGCGGGTGCACGCGGCGGGCCGGATCTTCCGTTCCTGTCCCTGGCGGTGGCGGAGGCGGGGGCGGGGGCGGGGGCATTGGTGATGGCGGGGGCGCTGGTGTCGACCGGCATGTGCGTGACCTTTGACGAGAGGGCGAAACCCCGGGCTGGGGCCCTGGCAGTCAAGGTCCGGCGCGACCGGTCGTTCAAGGAAAGTCTGGTCCGCCGCGCCGACTCCGGTGACTCCTGTGAATCGCAGTCATCCGATGCGGGCGATGGCCCTCCGCCATCCCCACGCGCCCTCCGCCGTGCGCCCTCCGCCGTGCGCCCTCGATCGTGCGCCCTCCGCCATCCGCCGGGCCGGGCTCAGGAGGTGGGCGCGAACAGGTCGATGCCGTTGCCGTCCGGGTCCAGGACGACGGCGTAGCGCTGCCCCCAGTCCGCGTTCCAGGGCGACATGTGGCCCTCGTACCCGGCCTCGGTCAGCTCGCCGTAGACCTTGTCGACCTCGGCGGGGGAGTCGCACAGGAAGGCCAGCCCGATCCGCCCCGCGCCGCGCGGCGGGGGCGTCCAGTCGGGCGCGAAGGAGCGCACGGTCTCCTCGGTGTCCCAGGCGATCCGCACGCCGCCGGGCGTGGTGGCCTCGACGTGGGGCTGGTCGTCGGACCCGGCGGGGATGTCCAGGCCCAGACGCCGGTAGAAGGTGAGGGTCGCGGCCATGTCCGAGGTGACCATGCCGATGAGGTCGAATCGAGGTGTCATACCCGCACGTTAGGCCGCGTCCGCCGCCGTGGTCTTGAACGAATCGGACGTGCCGCACCGGCGCCGGGCACGGATACGGTGGATCCATGGCCGAGATTGTGACCGTCTTGACGACCACCGGTTCCGAGGAGCGGGCCCGTGCGCTGGCCTCGGGCGCCGTCGAACGCCGCCTGGCGGCCTGTGCGCAGCTCAACGGGCCCGTCACGTCGGTGTACCGCTGGGAGGGCGCGATCCAGACCGATCCGGAGTGGCAGGTGCTGCTGAAGACGAGCGCGGCACGCTACGCCGCGCTGGAGTCGTATCTGCGCGAGGCACACGACTACGACGTGCCCGAGATCATAGCCACCCCCGTCACGCACGGCAGCGCGGACTACCTGGCGTGGGTGGAGGCGGAGACGGATCCGGGGGCGGCGACGGCGGCAGGCGGGGAGTCGGAGACGGAGACGGTCTGAGCGGGGCCGGGGTCTCCCGGGCCCCCGCTGCCGGGCCCGTGGGCCCACGGCCGTCACTCCCGCGCAACGGAGCGGCAACCGGCAGCCCGCACACTCGGTGCATGACGGTCTCGACCGCACAGCCCGCCCTCCCGCTCCCGAGCCCCGGCCCCGTCCCCCAGGACCCCGCCCGCGACCGCACGGCGCCACCCGCGACCCCGCCGGGCCCCGCGGCCCTCCCCCTCACCACCGGGCAGCTCATCACCCGCTTCGCCGCGCAGCTCAGCGACCAGCTCAGCACCGTCCGCCCGCCCCGAACGGGCCCGCCGCCGCCCACCGTCCCCCCGGGCTGACGCCCCCCGGACCCTGCCGGGCCGCACTCCGGAAGCCCCCCGGAAGCCTCCCGGAGCCCCCCGGAAAGCACACCTGGAAAGAGCCGCGACGTCACTCCGCGCGCTCCCTCCGGTTACCGTCGGCGTATGCACCGCACGTACGGCACACCCGCACCGGACGCCGCGGACGGCCCGCCCGGCCCCTGCTACGCGCCCTCCGACAGCGAGCGCTGGGTGCCCGAGCCGGACAAGCGCCCTGGTCGTACGGCCTTTCAGCGCGATCGCGCCCGCGTGCTGCACTCGGCGGCGCTGCGCCGCCTCGCGGGCAAGACGCAGGTCGTCGCGCCCGGCTCCAGCAGCCCCGCCTGGGATGCCACCCCGCGCACCCGGCTGACCCATTCCCTCGAATGCGCCCAGGTCGGCCGCGAGCTGGGCGCTGCCCTGGGCTGCGACCCGGACCTGGTCGAGACGGCCTGCCTCGCGCACGATCTGGGGCACCCGCCGTTCGGGCACAACGGGGAGGCCGCGCTCAGCGACATCGCCGCTCCGGCCGGCGGCTTCGAGGGGAACGCGCAGTCGCTGCGGCTGCTGACCCGGCTGGAGCCCAAGCGCTTCTCGTCCGAGCCCGGCGCCCAGGCCCACGTCGGGCTCAACCTGACGCGGGCCGCGCTGGACGCCGCCACGAAGTACCCCTGGCGGCGCGGCGAGCGTCCCGGCGACCCGGACTCCCCGAAGTTCGGGGTCTACGAGGAGGACCTGCCCGTCTTCCACTGGCTGCGCGCCGGCGCCCCCGAGGGACGTCGCTGCTTCGAGGCGCAGGTCATGGACTGGTCCGACGATGTGGCCTACTCCGTGCACGACGTCGAGGACGGCATACGCGCCGGCCACCTCGACCCCGGGCTGCTGCTCTCCCCGCCCGAGCGGAGGGACGTGTTCGCCGTGGCCGCCGCGCGCTACGCGCCCGGCGCGAGCGAGGGCGAGCTGTCCGCCGCGCTCGACCGGCTGCTGGCCCAGGACTGGTGGCCGCACTTCCACGACGGCTCGGCGCTGGCCCAGGCCCGGCTCAAGGACGCCTCCAGCCAGCTCATCGGCCGCTTCTGCCTGGCCGCCGAGGCCGCGACGCGCGCCGCGTACGGCGCCGGGCGGCTGACACGCTACGCGGCGGAGCTGATCGTGCCCGAGGACGCCCGGCTGGAGTGCGCCGTCCTCAAGGCGGTGGCCGACCGCTACGTCATGCAGCGGCCCGATCTGGAGCGGCTGCGGGCCGAGCAGCGGGTGGTCATCGCGGAGCTGGCCGAGGCTCTGCTCGCGCGGGCGCCCGAAGGGCTCGACCCGCAGTACGCGGCCTTGTACGCCGAGGCGGAGCCGGGCGCCGGGAGCGAGCGGGAGGGGGCGGCGGCCCGGCTGCGCGTGGTCGTCGACCAGATCTCGTCGCTGACCGACGTCTCGGCCCGCTCCTTGCACAGGGCGCTGACGACGCCGTGAGCACCGCGCCCGCGAGGCCGCCGCACGGGCGGGCCCGCAGCCAGAAACGCCCGGCCGCGGCGTGTGCGGCGGTGCCGCGCCGCGCCGGGGACGCGTCGCGGAACCCGCCGCGGCGCGCGCACGTCCCTTCTTCCCCTCCCTCTTCCCGCGCCCGCACCGATGCGGGACGCTCACCTGTGGACGACGGGGGGAACCGCACGAAAGCACGGCCCACAGGGGGCAGCGTCATCGAGGAGGCTTCAAGTGGTCGACGCACACCGTACGTTCGTCATCGTCGGAGGGGGACTGGCGGGGGCGAAAGCCGCCGAGACCCTGCGCGCGGAGGGCTTCACCGGCCGCGTCATCCTGATCGGCGACGAGCGCGACCATCCCTATGAGCGCCCCCCGCTCTCCAAGGGCTATCTCACCGGTTCGGACGAACGCGACAGCGTCTTCGTGCACGAGCCCGCCTGGTACGCGGGCGCCGACATCGAGCTGCACCTGGGGCAGCCGGCCGTGCAGCTCGACCGCGAGAACAAGTCGGTCCGCCTGGGCGACGGCACCCGCGTCCACTACGACAAGCTGCTGTTGGCCACCGGCGCCGAGCCGCGCCGGCTGGAGGTGCCCGGCACGGACCTGGCCGGGGTCCACCACCTGCGCCGCCTCGCGCACGCCGACCGGCTGCGCGGGGTGCTCTCGGCGCTCGGCCAGGAGAACGGCCACCTGGTGATCGCGGGGGCCGGCTGGATCGGCCTGGAGGTGGCGGCGGCGGCGCGCTCGTACGGCGCCGAGGTCACCGTCGTCGAGCCCGAGCCCGCGCCGCTCCACACCGTTCTGGGGCCCGAGCTGGGCGCGCTCTTCGCCGACCTGCACCGCGAGCACGGCGTCCGCTTCCACTTCGGGGCGCGGCTGACCGAGATCGTCGGGGAGGGCGGGCTCGTCCACCACGTGCGCACGGACGACGGCGACGAGCACCCCGCCCACGACGTGCTCGCCGCCATCGGCGCGGCCCCCCGCACCGCGCTGGCCGAGGCCGCGGGGCTGGAGCTGGCGCCGGGGCCCGGCGGGGGCATCGCCGTGGACGCCGCGCTGCGCACCTCCGACCCGGACATCTACGCGGCCGGGGACGCCGCCGCCGTACAGCACCCGCTGCTGGGGGAGCGGCTGCGCGTGGAGCACTGGGCCAACGCGCTCAACGGAGGACCGGCCGCCGCCCGCTCGATGCTGGACCAGGACGTGTCCTACGACCGGGTGCCGTACTTCTTCTCCGACCAGTACGACCTGGGCATGGAGTACTCGGGCCACGCGCCGCCCGGCTCCTACGACCAGGTGGTGTGCAGGGGCGATGTGGGCAAGCGCGAGTTCGTCGCCTTCTGGCTCCGGGACAACCGGGTGCTGGCCGGGCTGAACGCCAACATCTGGGATGTGACGGGCCCCATCCAGGACCTGATCCGCTCCGGCGCCAGGGTCGATCCCCACGCGCTGGCCGACCCGGGTGTGCCGCTCGCGTCACTGGGCACCCCGGACGGTGCGGGAGCGGCGGACGCTCCGGGTGCAGCTGGAACAGCATGAGTGGCCGCCGGTCCCGTGCGATGCCTGTGCGGTGATGCCCGCACGGGGCAAACGGGATAAATTGCCTCAGAGTGCCGCGATGTCTGCGACGTATGCGGCGAGCTGACGCACGCGGCGAGCTAAGGACGAGTGAGCAATGGCGAAGCAGACGGTTGCCGAGCAGTTCGTCGACACACTGGTGCGCTCCGGAGTCGAGCGCATGTACGGGGTGGTGGGCGACAGCCTGAACCCCATCGTCGACGCCATCCGGCGCAACTCGGCCATCGACTGGGTCCAGGTCCGGCACGAGGAGGCCGCGGCCTTCGCCGCCGGCGCCGAGGCCCAGCTCACCGGAAAGCTCGCCGCCTGCGCCGGCTCCTGCGGCCCCGGCAATTTGCACCTGATCAACGGGCTGTTCGACGCACACCGCTCCATGGCGTCGGTGCTGGCGCTGGCCTCGCACATCCCCAGCGGCGAGATCGGCACCAGCTTCTTCCAGGAGACCCACCCGGACCGGCTGTTCACCGAGTGCAGCCACTACAGCGAGCTGATCTCCAGCGAGCAGCAGATGCCCCGGGTGCTCCAGACGGCCATCCAGCACGCGGTCGGCCTCCAGGGCGTCAGCGTGGTCGCCCTCCCCGGCGACCTGGCCTCACAGCCCGCGCCCGACAGCCCCGAGGAGCACGCGCTGGTCGCCTCCCGCCCCCGGGTCCGCCCCGGGGACGCGGAGGTCGACGCGCTGGTGCGGATGATCGACGAGTCGGAGAAGGTCACGCTCTTCTGCGGCGCGGGCACGGCGGGCGCGCACGAGGAGGTCATGGAGTTCGCCGAGCGGCTCAAGTCCCCGGTGGGCCACGCGCTGCGCGGCAAGGAATGGATCCAGTACGACAACCCGTACGACGTGGGCATGAGCGGGCTGCTCGGCTACGGCGCCGCCTACGAGGCCACCCATGAGTGCGACCTGCTGATCCTGCTGGGCACGGACTTCCCGTACAACGCGTTCCTGCCCAAGAACTGCAAGATCGTCCAGGTCGATGTGCGCCCCGAGCACCTCGGCCGCCGCACCCAGCTCGACCTGGCGGTCTGGGGCGACGTCCGCGAGACGCTGCGCTGCCTGACCCCGAGGGTGCAGGCCAAGACCAGCCGCAAGTTCCTCGACCGGATGCTCAAGAAGCATGCCGACGCGCTGGAGGGTGTCGTCAGCGCGTACACCCGCAAGGTCGAGAAGCACACGCCCATCCACCCCGAGTACGTCGCCTCCCTCCTGGACGAGGAAGCGGCCGACGACGCCGTCTTCACCGTCGACACCGGCATGTGCAACGTGTGGGCGGCCCGCTACCTGACGCCCAACGGGCGCCGCCGGGTGATCGGCTCCTTCAGCCACGGCTCCATGGCCAACGCGATGCCCCAGGCCATCGGCGCGCAGTTCATCGACCGGGACCGGCAGGTCATCTCCATGTCGGGCGACGGCGGCTTCGCCATGCTGATGGGCGACTTCCTCACGCTCGTGCAGTACGACCTGCCGGTCAAGGTCGTCCTGTTCAACAACTCCTCGCTCGGCATGGTCGAGCTGGAGATGATGGTCGACGGCATGCCCGCTTACGGGACGAACAACCGCAACCCGGACTTCGCGGCCCTGGCCCGGGCGGCCGGGGCGCACGCGGTGCGCGTCGAGAAGCCCAAGCACCTGCGCGGTGCCCTGCGGGAGGTGCTGGCGCACAAGGGGCCCGCGCTCATCGACGTGGTGACGGATCCCCACTCGCTCTCCCTCCCGCCGAAGATCACCCGCGAGCAGGTGAGCGGGTTCGCCCTGTCGGCCGGGAAGACCGTCCTGGCGGGCGGCGTGGGACGGATGGTGCAGATGGCCCGCTCGAACCTCCGGAACGTTCCGCGGCCGTAGGTGTTCCCTGACCCAGGGTGCCCCTGTCTGTGTGTCGTCGGGTGCGGGTGCGGGTGCGGGTGCGGGTGCGGGTGCGCTGTGGTTGCTCGCGCCCACGCGGCGGAGCCGCATATGACACAGCCCCGCGCCCCTTCGGGCCGCCCTCTCCGGGACGGAGACCGGGCGGGGGCTCCCGGGCGGGAGTGTCACCGCGGCGCCGTAGACTTCCATCGTGGCTGGCAGGATCAATGACGAGGACGTGAAGGCGGTAAGGGACGCGGTCCCGATCGACTCCGTCGTGTCCGAGTATCTCCAGCTGCGCAACGCCGGCGGCGGCAACCTCAAGGGCCTGTGCCCCTTCCACGACGAGAAGTCCCCCTCCTTCCACGTCAGCCCCAGCAAGGGCTTCTACCACTGCTTGGCAGGGGAG
Source organism: Streptomyces sp. NBC_01775 (assembly GCF_035917675.1). Taxonomy (NCBI): domain Bacteria; kingdom Bacillati; phylum Actinomycetota; class Actinomycetes; order Kitasatosporales; family Streptomycetaceae; genus Streptomyces; species Streptomyces sp. NBC_01775. The sequence continues at coordinate 6,435,637 of NZ_CP109104.1, forward strand.
ACGAGGGTGCTGACCTGGGAGGGCGTCAAGCCGATCCGGGAGCTCGCGGGAAGCACACACCGCATCCTGACGCGCAGCGGGAACTGGTACGAGGCGCCCTTCCGCTCCTTCGGCGTGCAGCCGCTGATGAAGATCACGCTCGGACGGAACCACCAGACCAAGGTGATCCATGCGACACCGGAGCACCGGTGGTTCGTCTGGTCGGGCAAGAGCCGCTACAACGTACGCGAGTACGTGACGTCCGAACTCAAGCCGCAGCACCGGCTCAGCTACGTCTTCCCCGGCTCCCGCGTCCAGCGCACCACACCGTCCCCCTTCGGTATCGCGCACGGGATCACCTACGGTGACGGCACCGTGAACGGCACGGGCTCCGTGGCGCAGCTCGACCCCGTCAAGGACGCCGAGCTGCTGAAGTACTTTCCCAACAGCGAGCAGGCGCACAGCGAGCGCCAGATCGTGATCCATCACCTGCCGAGGTTCTTCAAGTCGCTCCCGCCTCTCGACGAGTCGGTCTCGTATCTCTACGGCTGGCTCGCGGGCTACGTCGCCGCTGACGGTCACGTCTCCAAGGACGGGACGGTCATGCTCAACTGCGCGGAACGGGAGACGCTGGAGTTCGTCCGCGCGGTGTGCACACGGCTAGGGATCGGCACCTACGGCATCACAGAGCAGGTCCGCGAGGGCTTTCCCGGGCGGGAGCCCAGTTCTCTGTTTCGCGTTCACTTCATCAACGAGGACCTGACAGAGGAATTCTTCCTCCATTCCGGTCACCGGAAGCGGTTCGCCGACGCGAAAAAGAGCTTCGCCCGCCGTGGCTGGGTGGTGAAGTCCGTCGAGGAGACGGACCGTGTGGAGGAGGTCTTCTGCGCCACAGTCGAGCAGGGCGCGGCCTTCGTGCTGGAGGACAACATCCTCACGGGTAACTGCTTCGGCTGCCAGGAAGGCGGGGACACTCTCGACTTCGTGATGAAGGTCGACCACCTGTCGTTCTCCGAGTCCGTCGAGCGGCTCGCGGCCCGCGCCGGGATCACCTTGCGCTACGAGGAGGGCGGGTACGGCCGCGCCTCCCAGCAGGGCGAGCGCACCCGTCTGGTGGAGGCGCACAAGGTCGCCGCGCGCTTCTACACCGAGCAGCTCGACGGGCCCGAGGCCGAGGTCGGGCGGCGCTTCCTGGCGGAGCGGGGCTTCGACCAGGCGGCGGCGCTGCACTTCGGCGTCGGCTACGCGCCGGCCGGCTGGGACCACCTGGTGCGGTATCTGCGCGGGCAGGGCTTCAGCGACAAGGAGCTGACGCTCTCGGGCCTGGCCCAGGAGGCGCGCAACGGCCGCCCGATCGACCGCTTCCGCGGCAGGCTGATGTGGCCCATCCGCGACATCACCGGCGATGTGGTCGGCTTCGGTGCCCGCAAGCTGCGCGAGGACGACCAGGGGCCGAAGTATCTGAACACCCCCGAGACGCCCATCTACCGCAAGTCCCAGGTGCTGTACGGCATCGACCTGGCCAAACGCGAGATCGCCAAGGCCAACCGCGCGGTCGTGGTCGAGGGCTACACCGATGTCATGGCCTGTCACCTCGCGGGGGTCCCCACCGCCATCGCCACCTGCGGCACCGCCTTCGGCGGCGAGCACGTGAAGATCCTGCGCCGGGTGCTGATGGACAACAGCCAGTCGGAGGTCGTCTTCACCTTCGACGGGGACGCGGCCGGGCAGAAGGCCGCGCTGCGCGCCTTCGAGGACGACCAGAAGTTCGCCGCGCGCACCTCCATCGCCATCACCCCCGGCGGAATGGACCCCTGCGACCTGCGCCTGGCACAGGGCGACGACGCCGTGGGCAAGGTCGTCGAGAGCCGCGCGCCGCTCTTCCGGTTCGCGATGCGCTCGATCGTGGACCGGCACAACCTCGATACGGCGGGCGGCCGTTCGGAGGCGCTGGAGGAGGCGGCCCCCGTCATCGCCCAGATCAAGGACGGCGGCGTCCAGCACGAGAGCGCCGTCGAGCTGGCCGGGCTGCTGGGCATCGTGGACGAGCAGTTCGTGGTGCGCCGCGTCGGACAGCTCGCCCGGTGGGCGCGTGAGCGCGGCCACGCCCCCGCGCGGGGAGAGCGCGGGCCGCGCACGGCTGAGCACCCGGCGGCCCAGGCGCCCCCGCCGCCGCGCGGACCCGACCTGAACCTGCGCAGCCCCGCGCACCGAGTCGAGCGCGAGCTGCTCAAGCTGGCGCTCCAGCGCCCCGAGCTGGTCTCGCCCGCCTTCGACGCCTACGGCGCCGACGAGTTCACGGCCCCGCCTTACGCCGTCGTGCGCCAGGCCGTCGAGGCCGCGGGCGGCGCCGAGTCGGGCGCCGGCGACAGCGGCTACATCGCCCGGGTGCGCGAGGCGGCGCCGGACGACGGGGTGCGCTCCCTGGTGACGGAGCTGGCCGTCGAGCCGCTGCGCAGCGCCCGCAACCGCGACCCCGACGAGGCGTACGCGGGCGAGCAGTTGGTCGCCGTGCGCCGCGCCGCCGTCAACGCCCGCATCTCCGACCTGGAGGGCGCGGCCCGCCGCCTGGAGGCCCGCCAGGACGTCGAGCAGTCGGCCGCCGTACGCCGGCAGATCTGGACGCTCCAGCAGTACGGCATCGCGCTGCGCGAGCGCGGCGCGGCAGCGCTCTGACGCGCCGGGTCGCGGCGCGAGGAGCCCCGGTGCGAGCCCCGGCAGGGCCCTGACGCGGCACTGCTGTCCCCGGCGTCACTCCTGTATCCGCTGCCACCCAGGTTCGTAATGGGTCGTACGCGCTTAGTCACGTTCGGCGTAAAAACTGCCCGCACGACCCTCGTGGCGGGAGTGTGTCGTACTCCACACTGGTGGGCGGTGCCTGAGTCCTCGGAGCGGGGCGGTGCTGGCCAGGAGGGGCCGGAGTCCCCCGCGGATCCGCAGATTACGTACGGGATGGAGCGCGGCCCGGCCGCAGCCGTCCCCGTCTCGCACGTCGCCCCCGAACCGGCAGCGATCACACTGGAGGTCGCCCCCGTGCAGACCCAGACCCTGACAACGGCGGCCCCCGCCGCCCCGACAGCCCCGGCCGTGACCCCGCACGCCGTGCCGTCCGCGCCCCCGGCGCACTCCGGGCAGCCCCTGGCCGTGCCGTCCGCGCCCGAGCCGCTCACGCCCGGGACACCCGCACCGCCCGCGGCCCCCGCCGAAGCCGTTCCCGAGCGGCCGGCCCCGTCCGACGCCGAGTGGGAGGTCCAGCGCCCGCAGCCGCAGGAACTGCCCGGCAGCGGCCCCTCGGCCGACCTGTTCCGGCAGTATCTGCGCGAGATCGGACGCATCCCGCTGCTGACGGCGGCCGAGGAGGTCGAGCTGGCCCGCCGCGTGGAAGCGGGGCTGTTCGCCGAGGAGAAGCTCACCCACGCGCCCCGGCTGGAGGGCCGGCTCGCGCTGGACCTCGACCAGCTCGTGGTGCGGGGCCGGATGGCCAAGCGCCGCCTCATAGAGGCGAATCTGCGGCTCGTCGTCTCGGTGGCCAAGCGCTATGTGGGCCGGGGCCTGACCATGCTCGACCTGGTGCAGGAGGGCAACCTCGGGCTGATCCGCGCGGTGGAGAAGTTCGACTACGCGCGCGGCTACAAGTTCTCCACCTACGCGACGTGGTGGATCCGGCAGGCCATGTCCCGCGCCCTGGCCGACCAGGCGCGCACCATCCGGGTGCCGGTGCACGTGGTCGAGCTGATCAACCGCGTGGTGCGGGTGCAGCGCAGGATGCTTCAAGAGCGCGGCTACGAGCCCTCGGCCGAAGAGGTCGCCACCCACCTCGACCTGACGGAGGAGCGGGTCAGCGAGGTGCTGCGGCTGGCCCAGGAACCGGTCTCGCTGCACGCCCCGGTCGGCGAGGAGGACGACGTCAACCTCGGTGACCTCATCGAGGACGGTGACGCGCCCTCACCGGTCGAGTCGGCGGCGTTCCTGCTGCTGCGCGAACACCTGGAGGCCGTGCTCTCCACACTGGGGGAGCGCGAGCGCAAGGTCGTCCAGCTGCGCTACGGGCTCATCGACGGCCGGCCGCGCACCCTTGAGGAGATCGGCCGCCTCTTCGGCGTCACACGCGAGCGGATACGCCAGATCGAGTCCAAGACCCTCAACAAGCTGCGCGACCACGCGTTCGCCGACCAGCTGCGGGGCTACCTGGACTGACCCCGAGCGCCCAGGCGCCGCCGTGGCGAGGGCAGTTCGCCACGGCGGCCCTGTGTGCGCCGGGTGCGCGGTGTGCGTGGGGAGCGTGAGGCGCCCTTGTCGCACCGTTCGCTTCCTCTCCATAATCACGACAGCATTTCGTGGATCCACCCCCCTGCGACCGGACTTCCTACGGGTGTTCGTACGCCGTCCCTTGTCGCTCGGCGTGGGTCCCGGCATGTGTGTCAACCCCCCACGAGAGGAAGCCCGTTGAAGAACACGGTCAAGTACCTCAAGAGAACTACCGCCGTCGGTGCCGTAGCGCTCGCCGCCTTCAGTCTCAGCCCCTCGGTCGCCTCGGCGATGCCGACCGACGGGTCCGGCAGCAAGCCCGGTTCGCAGGTCGTCGGCGGCACCCCGGCCGAACAGGGCGAGTTCCCGTTCATGGTCCGGCTGTCCATGGGCTGCGGCGGATCGCTGCTGACCCAGGACATCGTGCTGACCGCGGCGCACTGCGTCGACGGCAGCGGCAAGGACACCAGCATCACCGCCACCGCGGGCGTCGTCGACCTGGAGGACTCGGCCGCTGTCGAGGTCAACTCCACCGAGGTCCTCCAGGCGCCCGGCTACAACGGCACCGGCAAGGACTGGGCCCTGATCAAGCTGGCGAAGCCCATCGACCAGCCGACGCTTCCCATAGCCACCGACGCCTCCCTCAACAGCGGCGATTTCACCATCGCCGGCTGGGGCGCCGACGCGGAGGGCGGCGAGCAGCAGCGCTACCTCCTCAAGGCCCAGGTGCCGTTCGTCGACGACGCGGCCTGCAAGAGCGCCTACCCCAACCTGGTCGAGGATGAGGAGCTGTGCGCCGGCAAGCTCGACACCGGCGGGGTCGACACCTGCCAGGGCGACTCGGGCGGCCCGATGTTCCGTAAGGACGACGCCGGCAAGCTCGTCCAGGTCGGCATAGTGAGCTGGGGCGAAGGCTGCGCGCAGCCGGGCAAGCCCGGCGTGTACACGGAGGTCAGCAACTTCGCCTCCGACATCAAGGCGGCGGCCGACCAGCTGGGTGGCTGACCCTTCTCCGCCGCGGCGGCGCGCAGGCCGCCGCGGCGGCGCGCAGCTACCGCGTAAGTGATGGGGGCACCTCCCGGCCGAAGGCCGGGGGAGGTGCCGAACTGACCGTGACCGGCCGGCATGAACGCCGACCGGTCACGGTCGGGACTTGGCCACGTAGCCCAGCCAGGCCCCGAATCAGGGCGGAGGTGCGCTCAGTCCACCTCCGCCACCGCCTCCGCGAACTGCGCCTTGTACAGGCCCGCGTACGCGCCGTCCGCGTCCAGCAGGGCCTCATGGGTGCCCTGTTCGACGATCGAGCCGTTCTCCATCACCAAGATCACGTCCGCGTCCCGGATCGTGGAGAGGCGGTGGGCGATCACGAAGCTGGTGCGCTCGGAGGCCAGGCGCTCCATCGCGCGCTGGATGAGGACCTCGGTCCTGGTGTCCACCGAGCTGGTCGCCTCGTCCAGCACCAGGATCACCGGGTCGGACAAGAACGCTCGGGCTATCGTGATGAGCTGCTTCTCGCCCGCGCTCACCCCGGTGCCCTCGTCGTCCAGCACCGTCTCGTAGCCGTCGGGGAGCGTGCGGATGAAGCGGTCGGCGTGCGCGGCGCGCGCGGCCTCCTCCACCTGCTCGCGCGTGGCACCTTGCGCCCCGTAGGCGATGTTCTCGGCGATGGTGCCGCCGAACAGCCAGGTGTCCTGGAGCACCATCCCGATGCCCTCGCGCAACTCCTCGCGGTCCATGGCGGCGATGTCGGTGCCGTCCAGCAGAATGCGGCCCTCGCGCACCTCGTAGAACCGCAGCAGCAGGTTGACCAGGGTGGTCTTGCCCGCCCCTGTGGGGCCGACGATGGCCACCGTCTGACCGGGTTCGACCGCCAGTGACAGGTCCTCGATCAGCGGCTTGTCCTCGGTGTAGCGGAACGAGACGTTCTTCAGCTCCACCCGGCCCAGCGCCTCGGACGGCCGCTCGGCGTGCGCCTTGTCCGGCTCGGGGGACTGCTCCTCCGCGTCGAGGATGTCGAAGACCCGCTCGGCCGAGGCCACTCCGGACTGGATCAGGTTCGCCATCGACGCGACCTGGGTGAGCGGCTGGCTGAACTGCCGTGAGTACTGCACGAACGCCTGGACGTCACCGATCGACAGGTTGCCCGAGGCGACCCGCAGTCCGCCGACCACGGCGACGAGGACGTAGTTGAGGTTGCCCACGAACATCATCGCGGGCTGCATGATCCCGCTGATGAACTGCGCCTTGAACCCGGCCTTGTAGAGGGCGTCGTTCTGCTCGGCGAAGACCTCGGCCGACTCGCGCTGCCGCCCGAAGACCTTCACCAGGGCGTGTCCGGTGTACATCTCCTCGATGTGCGCGTTCAGCTTGCCCGTCGACTTCCACTGCTGCACGAACTGGGGCTGGGCCCGCTTGCCCACCCGGGTGGCGACCAGCGCCGACAGCGGCACGGTCACCAGCGCGACCAGCGCCAGCAGCGGCGAGATCCAGAACATCACGGCCAGCACGCCGACGATGGTCAGCAGCGAGTTGACGAGCTGGCCCAAGGTCTGCTGGAGCGTCTGCCCGAGGTTGTCGATGTCGTTGGTGACCCGGGAGAGCACCTCGCCGCGCGACTGCTTGTCCAGGTAGGACAGCGGCAGCTTCGACAGCTTCGCCTCGACCTGCTCGCGCAGCCGGAAGACGGTGTTGGCGATCGCGCGGGCCGAGATCCGTCCCGCCCACAGCATCAGCAGCCCGGCTGCCGTGTAGACGGCGGCCACGACCAGCAGCACCTCGCCGATCGCGCCGAAGTCGATGCCGTGGCCCGGGGTGAAGTCCATACCGGAGAGCATGTCGGCCATGCCGCCTTGCCCCTTGTGGCGCAGCCCCTCCAGGGCCTGTTCCTTGGTGAGGCCGGCCGGCAGCTTCTGCCCGATGAACCCCCCGAAGATCAGGTCGGTCGCATGGCCGAGGATCTTGGGCCCGAGCACGCTCAGGCCGACGCTGACGACCACGACCAGCAGCATCACCAGCAGCCAGGCGCGCTCCGGCTTGAACTGGGCCAGCAGCCGCTTTCCCGAGCCCTTGAAGTCCATCGACCGCTGGTGCGGCGCCCCCGCCATTCCCCCTGGCCCGCTCATGAGGCCTCACTTTCGGTCAGCTGGGAGAGCACGATCTCCCGGTAGGTCTCGTTGTCCTCCATCAGCTCGTGGTGCCCCCCGACGCCCGCGACGCGGCCCTCGTCGAGCACGAGGATGCGGTCGGCGTCCCGGATGGTGGACACGCGCTGCGCGACGATGACGACCGTCGCCTCCGCCGTCTCCCGGGCGAGCGCGGAGCGCAAGGCCGCGTCGGTCGCGTAGTCCAGCGCGGAGAAGGAGTCGTCGAACAGGTAGATCTCGGGCCGGTGCACCAGCACTCGCGCTATCGCCAGCCGCTGCCGCTGGCCGCCGGAGACGTTGCTGCCGCCCTGGGAGATCTCCGCCTCCAGCCCGCCGTCCATCCGCTCGACGAAGTCCTTGGCCTGGGCGACCTCCAGGGCCTGCCACAGCTCCTCGTCGCTCGCCTCGGGGCGGCCGTAGCGCAGGTTGGAGGCGACGGTGCCGGAGAAGAGGTACGGGCGCTGCGGCACGAGCCCGACCGTGCTCGCGAGGAGGTCGGGGTCGAGGGTGCGCACGTCCTCGCCGTCCACCAGGACCTGCCCGGCCGTCGCGTCGAACAGCCGTGGCACCAGGCCCAGCAGGGAGGACTTGCCGCTGCCGGTCGAGCCGATGACCGCCGTGGTCTCGCCCGGCCGCGCCAGCAGGCTTATGTCGTGGAGGACGGGCACCTCGGCGCCGGGGTATCCGAACCCGGCCCCGCGCAGCTCCAGTTGCCCGTGCCGGCGCAGCGTACGCACCGGGTCCGCGGGCGGTACGACGCTGGAGTCGGTGTCCAGCACTTCCTGGATGCGCTCGGCGCAGACCTCGGCGCGGGGCACCATCATGAACATGAAGGTGGCCATCATCACGGACATCACGATCTGCATCAGATACGCGAGGAACGCGGTGAGGGCGCCGATCTCGATGTCGCCGCTGTCGATACGGCGCGCGCCGAACCAGACCACGACGACGCTGGATATGTTCACGACGGTCATCACGACCGGGAACATCAGCGCCATCAGCTGCCCGGTGCGCAACTGCACATCGGTCAGGCCGCTGTTGGCCTCGTGGAAGCGGCGGCGCTCGTACTCGTCCTTGACGAAGGCGCGGATGACACGGACACCGGTGATCTGCTCGCGCAGCACCCGGTTCACGTTGTCCAGCCGCTCCTGCATGGTGCGGAAGAGCGGGCGCATACGGCGGACGATCAGACCGACCGCGATACCCAGCACGGGCACCACGCCCAGGAGCACGGCCGAGAGCGGTACGTCCTGGCCGAGCGCCATGAAGATGCCGCCGAAGCACATGATCGGCGCCGTGACCATCAGCGTGAAGGCCATCAGCGTCACCATCTGCACCTGGAGCACGTCATTGGTGGTGCGGGTGATCAGTGACGGGGCCCCGAACTGGCCGACCTCGCGGGCGGAGAACGCCTGCACCCGGTCGAAGACGTGCGCGCGGATGTCGCGTCCCAGCGCGGCGGCGGTGCGGGCCCCGAGGAACACCGCGGCGATGTTGCAGACGACCTGCACCACGGAGACGGCCAGCATCAGGCTGCCGTAGCGCAGGATGTAGCCCGTGTCGCCCTTCACGACACCGTGGTCGATGATGTCGGCGTTGAGCGTGGGCAGGTAGAGCGTGGCGCAGGTCTGTATGAGCTGCATCAGTACGAGAAGCGCGATCGGCTGCTTGTACGGGCGCAGCCGGGCGCGGAGAAGGCGGATCAGCACACGGATTTCCTCGGTGGATCAGTGAGGTGACGGAAGTGGAAGAGCGTACAAGCGTGTGGTCGGAAAGCAGGCCCTATTTTTGATTCTTTCCGGTGCTTCCACGGCCAAGTCCCGGCAAAAGGTACGGCTATCGCTGCGAGCTGAACCGGACGGCACGAGACCGCGTCCGCGACGGGGGCGTGGCGGCTACGCCGGGAGCGCGCCCGGGTACATCTCTTCCCGCACCGTCACGTACTGCTGCCGTACGGCCTGGCCCATCGACAGCTCCTGCTCGCCCGCCTCGAACACCTGGCAGGACGCGGCCGGCCACTGCGGCGGCTGCGTCGAGCCGGACAGTGCCCAGGCGGCCTGGCGCGCGGCGCCGATCGCCGCGTAGGGAGCCGGCTCGGGCACCACGACCTGCGCCCCCAGCAGCCCCGGGGCCGCGGCCCGGACGGCGCCGAGCTCCGCGGCCTGGCCCAGCAGGAAGACCCGCCGGACGCCCACGCCCCGCCTGCGCAGCACCTCCAGCCCGTCGGCCAGCCCACACAGCATGCCCTCGACGGCGGCCCGCGCCAGGAACTCCGGCTGCATGCTCTCGCGCCGCAGCCCGTGCAAGGAGCCCGCCGTGTGCGGGAGTTCGGGTGTCTGCTCGCCCTCCAGATAGGGGAGCATCACCAGTCCCGAGGAGCCGGGGGTCGAGCGCATGGCCAGCTCGGACAGCCCCTCCAGGTCGGTGCTCAGCATCCCGGCGGCGCCGCGCAGCACCCGCGTCGCGTTGAGGGTGCGCACCACGGGCAGGTGCATGCCCGTCGCGTCGGCGTACGAGGTGATGGTGCCGGCCGGGTCGATGAGCGCCTCGTGATGGACCGCGCACACCGAGCCGGTGGCGCCCAGCGAGATGACCGCGTCGCCGATGCCGACCCCCAGCCCGAAGGCCGCCGCCATCGTCTGGCCCGTTCCCGCCGAGATCAGCAGCCCCTCGGGCGTCTGGCCCGCCGGCTGCGCGGGGCCGATGACCTCGGGCAGCCCGACCGGGTGGCCGAGCGCCAGCTCGACCAGGTCGGTGCGGTAGGACTCGGTGGCGGCCGACCAGTATCCCGTGCCCGAGGCGTCACCGCGGTCGGTCACCCGGCGCGCGGGACGGCCCAGCAGCTGCCACACCAGCCAGTCGTGCGGCTGCATGACCTCGGCGACGTGCTGTGCGGCCTCCGGATGCTCGCGCGCGAGCCAGCGCAGCTTGGTCACCGGGTGCGCCGCCTGCGGCACGGTGCCCACGGCCTGTGCCCATGCCTCGCGCCCGCCGAACGTCTCCACCAGGTCGGCGGCGGCCGTCTGCACCCGCCGGTCGTTGCCCAGCAGCGCGGGGCCCACGGGGTTCCCGCCGTTGTCCAGAGCGACCAGGCCCTGCTGCTGCGCGGCGACGCCGATGGCCTGGACATCGGCGAGCTGCCCCGTGCTGGCGGCCTTGCCGAGTGAGATCAGCCAGGACTGGGGGTCGTCGCGCTCGCCCGTGTGCTCGGCGTGGCCGTGCCTGATGACCCCGCCCGTGTCCGTGTCGCAGACGACGATGCTTGTGTACTCGGCTGAGCTGTCCAGTCCGGCGACTATCCCCATGGCCGGAATGATGCCTCATACATCCCCGTACCGGGGCTCGACCCCTGTTTCGAAGGCGGCCGGACCGAACACGGATACGGCTGTACGCGGGTCCGGCTGTACGCGGGTACGGCTGTACGCGGACGCGGAGGCGAGGAGACGCCGGACATCGGCTTCGGCCACGGCAGGAATGAGGGTCAGTTGCGCACCACCGGCATGGACGACCTGGAAGAACCGGACCCCCCGGGCGGACGGCCGCCCAACCCGCTGGGACAGTGCGCTCTGGAGGACCTGCGCCGTCGTACGAGCGCGAAGTGGCGCGTCTACGAACCGGATGTGCTGCCGCTGTGGGTCGCCGAGATGGACGTGCCGGTCGCCGAGCCGGTCGCCGACGCGGTCCGCGAGGCGCTGCGGCTGGGTGACACCGGCTACCCGGCGGGCCCGGCGGACTACGCGGAGGCGCTCGCCGGCTTCGCCCGGAAGCGCTGGGACTGGGACTTCCCGGTCTCCCGTACGGCGATCGTGCCCGATGTGATGCTGGGCGTCGTCGAGATGCTCAAGCTGGTCACCTCGCCCGGCGACCCGGTGGTGATCAACGCCCCCGTCTACACGCCCTTCTATCAGTTCGTGACGCACATGGACCGGAGGGTGATCGAAGCCCCGCTGGACGCCGCCGGGCGACTGGATCCGGCCACCTTGGAGAGTGCCTTCACCCGGGCCACCGAGGGCGGACACCGCGCCGCCTACCTGCTGTGCAGCCCCCACAACCCGACCGGCACCGTGCACACGGCCGACGAGCTGGCCGGGGTGGCGGCACTGGCCGGCGGCTTCGGGGTACGGGTGGTCGCCGACGAGATCCACGCGCCGTTGACGCTGCGCGGTGCGCGGCACGTGCCGTATCTCTCGGTGCCCGGCGGCGAGACGGGCTTCTCGCTGATGTCGGCCTCCAAGGCGTGGAACCTCGCCGGGCTGAAGGCGGCGCTGGCCGTCGCGGGCACCGGCGCGGCGGACGAGCTGGCCACCATGCCGGAAGAGGTCAGCCACGGCCCCAGCCACGTGGGCATCATCGCCCACGCCGCCGCGCTGCGGCACGCCACCGGCTGGCTCGACAGCCTGCTGGAGGGGCTGGCGGACAACCGCGTCCTGCTGACGGAACTGCTCGCCCAGCACCTGCCCGAGGTGCGCTACGTCCCCGGCGAGGGCACCTTCCTGGCCTGGCTCGACTGCCGGGAGCTGGGGCTGGGCGACGATCCGGCCGCGGCCTTCCTGGAGCGGGGGCGCGTCGCGCTCAATTCCGGCCCCTCGTTCGGCACCGGAGGCGCCGGCCATGTCCGGCTCAACCTCGCCACCTCGCCTCGGATCCTCCGGGAGGCGGTGCGGCGGATGGCCTTCGCAGTGTGACGGCCGAACGCAGGTGGGGCCCGTGACCGGAACGCACGAGGGGCCCGTGACCGGCAGGCGGTCGCGGGCCCCTTCGGATGGGGTGCGGGCTCAGCAGACCTTCGAGGAGTAGGCGAAGTTCTGGTTCTGGTCACCCGGCGCGCGGACGACACCGCGCGCCGCGGTGCAGTCGCGCACGGTGTCGGCCGGGTACGACCAGAACTCCTGCTGATGGGTACCGCTCCAGCTGCGGAGCCCGACCAGCTCGTTCGTGCGGAAGTCGTGGACCGCGATGTTGGCCGAGTAGCTGCGGTGCTTGGCGCGGAAGCTCTCCCACACCCACAGGTAGCCGTAGTTGCGGTGGCAGTTCTTGGAGTAGAACTGCTTGACCGAGGCGATGATCTCGCCCTTGCGCTCGATGTGGCCGGTCTTGCCGATCTGGTAGGCGTCGTTGCAGACGCCGGCGGCCTGGGCGGCGTGGCTGGACGGGTTGCCCTCGGGCATCGCCTCGGTCTTCGCCAGCTCGCGGTGCCCGGCCGGCGGCGGGGCGTCGCCCGCGTTGGCGGCACCGGTCGGCAGCAGGGCCAGCAGGCAAGCGGCGGCTACGAGGCCGCCCTTCGAGGACACAGTGGTGCGCATGGATCTCCTCCTTGAGGGAGAGCTGGATTTTCCGGGCATAGAGATCGCACCGGAACATCACAGTAAGATCGGGCATCACTGTCGGCGAGTATTGGCGCCCGTCCGGCGGGTCGCGCGGAGCCGGACATCCGCGCCGGACGGCACCCGTACCGGGCGGCACACGCGCACGCGAAGGGACCGGGCGCCACTCAAAGTGGTGCCCGGCCCCCGGTGTTGCCGGCTGTGGGTCAGCAGCGCTTCTGCGAGAACGCCTGGAGCGGCTGCGGCGTACCGGCCGGACGCAGGGTGCCGACACCGGAGGTGCAGTGGTCGACGGTGTTGGCCTGGTCGGACCAGAACTCCTGCTGCTTGGTGGCCTTCCACTCCTTCTTGCCGTACGTCGCGTCGTCGTCGTAGTTGTAGACGCCGGCGGTCACGTCGTAGGGAGCGGCGGTCTTGCGGAAGCTCTCCCACACCCACACATAGCCGTAGTTCGTGTTGCACTTCTTCGAGTAGAACTGCTTGACCGAGGCGATCGTCGCCCCGTTCTTCTTGATCAGACCCGTGGTGCCGATCGCCACCGCGTCGTCACAGACACCGGCCGCCTGGGCCAGCTTGCTGGCCGGGTTCCCCTCGGGGGAGGGGGCGGTGGTGCGGGTGAGGGTCTTGTTGGACGGCCCGGTGGCCGGGCCGCTGCCCGCGTAGGCCGCACCGGCCGGAGCGAGCACCAGTGCACAGGTGGCGGCGACGAACGCGCCCTTCGCATACCGTGTCGAACGCATAGCGATATTTCCCCCTCTTTCACCATGAAAGTTGACATCCGAGGCATGCGGTTGATGCGCCGGATACCCAGTAAGACACCTTGAGGTGCAGAGGGGTTGTACGCGTTTGCCATGCTTCTGTGCGGGCTTGTCCCGAGGGGGTCAGGCGGCGTCGCGCAGGTCGTTCAGCACCAGCTCACGCATGTCGTCGGGGTCGACGCCGAGGCGCTCCAGCACGGCGAGGGAGATGTTGTCCTGGGAGCGCAGCAGTCCGAGTACCACGTGTTCCACGCCGATGCGCCGGTCCTTGCGCGCCGCCGACTCGCGCAGCGCCAGCTCCAGCACCTTCTTCGCCCGCGCCGCGAACGGCACATGGCCGCTCACCTTTCCTGTCCCGCCCCGCTTTCCGGCCCCGCTCCGTGCGGTGGTGTCCTCGCGCCCGAAGCGCCCCGTGCGCCGGGAGTTTGTGCCGGGGTCGCCCAGCGGCGCGTCCAGCGCCCCTTGTCCGAACGACTCCTCGGCCCGCCTGCGGATCTCCTCCAGGTCGATCCCCAGCGCGCGCAGCGCCTGTGCGTCCTGGGGGCCGAGGGGCTCGTCCTCCCCCGTCACCACGCCCGCGACGGCGGCGCGGCACGCCTCCGCCGTGACGCCGATCCGCGCCAGTGTCGCGGCGCCCGGCTGATCGGGGCGGCGCAGCACCGCGAGCAGCAGGTGCTCGGTGCCGATCCAGCGGTGTCCCAGGGACCTTGCCTCGTCCTGCGCGTGGATGACGGTCTCCCGCGCTTCCTTGCTGAACCTTTCGAACACCGGCTCCTACCTCCCCGTTCGCTTCGCGTGCTTCTTGTGTACGGCCTGCCTGCTGACCCCGAGGGCCGCGCCGATCTCGTCCCAGGACCAGCCCCGGCGCCGCGCGCTGTCGACCTGGAGCGCCTCCAGGCGCTCCGCGAGCCGCCGCAGCGCGGCGACGGCCCGCAGTCCGACCGCCGGATCGCCGTTCATGGCGGCCTCGGCGGTGTCCACCGCCTCGTTCGCTTCAGCTCCTGCCATGGCTGTCAACTTAGGATGACAGGGCAGCTGTGTCAACCCTGATTGACGTCAGCCGGAGGGTGCCGCGCGGCCATGGACGCGAGGAAGGAGAGCGTGCGCTCCCGCTCGTGGGGCGAGTCGCAGGGCAGGACGAGCAGATCGGTTGCCCCCGCCGACCGGTAGGACTCCAGCTCCCGTTCGACCCGCGCCTCGTCCCCGGCCACGAGGGTCTCGGCGAGCGAGGTGAGCCCGTCGCGCTCCATGAGGGCGCGGTAGGCGGGCACCTGCCCGGCTCCGGCGAACCGGGTCGCGATCTCGTCGCGCAACCGGGCGGGCTCGGCCGTGCCGGCGACGAACACCGCCACCGCGACCCGGGCCGGGACCCGGCCGGCGCCGAGGCCCCGAGGTGCGGCACGAGGTACTCGCCCACCATCCGGGGCCGCACCCGCACGGCCACCGTTCCGTCCGCCAACTCGCCCGCGATCCGCAGCATCCGGGGCCCCGGCGCCGCCAACAGGACGCGGGGCGCGGCAAGTCGCGCGGCACCCCCGCCCACCGCGTCCCGGCCCGCCACCGCGGTCGGACCGGCCACCGCGGTCGCACGCGCCACCGCCGTCAGGTGCTCCCCCCGGTACTCCAGGGACTCGCCGCGCAGCAGCGGGCGCGGAATCTCCAGGTACTCGCGGGTGTGTGCCGCCGGACTCCCGTAGTCGAGGCCGAGCCGGTCCGCCACGAACCGCCGGTGGCTCGGCCCGACGCCGAGCGTCGGCCTGCCGCCGGTGAGCGACTGCACGGTCAGCGCCGTCGCGGCCAGATTCACCGGGTGCCGGGGGTAGGTGGGTACGACGGCCGTACCCAGCTCGAATCCGGCGGCTCCCGCCTCCCCGGCCGCCGCCAGCACGCTCAACGGGTCGACACCGCCCGGGCTCTGGCCCAGCCAGGCGTGCGCGAAGCCGCGCGCGGCGATTCCGCGCGCCTCCTCGGCCATCCGGCGGGGGCTCGCGCCCTCTTCCACGATCTGCACTCCGATTCGCATGCCGTGAGTCAAGCCCGGGAATCGGGGCCGAACCAGAGGCGTTCGCCCCGCAGACCGATCACGACATGTGATGGGTGACCTGTGAGGGTCGCGCGGGCTGCGGGGCTGCGGGGCTGCGGGGCTGCGGGGCTGCGGGGCTGTGCGGCTGCCGGGCCGGAGAGAGAGCCGGGCGGGCCGGGAAGGGGGAGCCGGTTGGAGCTGAGAGCGCTGCGCTATTTCGTCACCGTCGCGGAGGGGCTGCGCTTCGGCAGGGCCGCCGAACGGCTGCACATCGTGCAGCCCGCCGCCACCCAGGTGTGGGCCGCCACCTCGCCCCTCCTGGCTGGGCCGGGCGGCGTGTACTGCGAGAACTGCGACATCGCCGAACCCGCGCCCTCCGGCCCGCCCGCGGGCTGGGGAGTGGCCCCGTGGGCGACCGAACCGGAGAACGCCGCCCGGCTGTGGCGGCTCTCCGCCGACCTGACCGGGGCCGACGCCTTCGCCTGACCTGCCGGGCCATGCAACGATGACGCGGTGCGAGGCGGCGGTGTGCGACGGGAGGGGACAGAGGCGCCATGCGAGAGGCCGTGATCTTCGATGTGGACGGCACTCTGTGTGACGTCCGCGAGATCCGCCACCTTCTCGACGGCCCCGGCGGATTCCACGCCTTCCATACCGCGTCCGTGGACTGCCCGCCCCACCAGCACGTCATCGACGCGGCACACACCGCGCACCAGAACGGCCTGGCGGTGCTGGTGGTGACGGCCCGTTCCGTGCGCTACCGGCCGCACACCGCCATGTGGCTCGCCCTTCACGGCGTGCCCTCGGACGCGATGTGGATGCGCGCCACGGGGGACGGCCGGCCGGACTACGAAGTGAAGCGGGACATCCTCGCCCGCATCCGCCGCCGCTTCCGGCCGGTGCACGCCTGGGACGACAACCCCCACGTCCTGGAGCTGTGGACCGAGGAGGGCATCCCCACGACGGTCGTACCCGGCTGGGACTGACCGGTCGGCCACGCCTCCGGTCTCACGCGGCGTCGTCCGGGCTGTCCGGCTGTCCGGCTGTCCGGCTGTCCGGGCCGTCCGAGCCGGGCCGGGCCGTGGTCCCCCGCGCGGGTGCGGTCAACCGGGCGGCCAAGCGTGTCCATATCCGGATCGTCATGCAAAAAGCCAGTGTTAGGCATAATGTCGCTTTCAGGCGAGTGAGAGTGTGACGACATGAGACCTGTCCTTGCACGGGGTGGGTGGCGTCTGGCAGGGCAGATGCTGCTCTTCCAGGTCGGGGTCATCGTGCTCGTCGTCGGCATCGGCGCCGCGGTGAGCATCAGCTCCTCGATCCGGGCCGCCAACACCGACAGCCGTGACAAGGTGCTCGCGATCAGCCGGACGCTCGCCCGGTCCCCCGGGGTGGTCGCCGCCGCCCGGTCCTCCGATCCCTCCCGCACACTCCAGCCCGTGGCGACCAGCGTGCAGAAGGACACCAGAACCAGTTTCGTGGTCTTCATGAGCCCCGCCGGGATCCGCTTCACGCATCCGGACCCCGCCCGGATCGGAGGTCGCTTCCTCGGCGACATCGATGCGGCCCGGCGCGGAAAGTCGTTGACCGAGACCTACGAGGGCACGCTGGGCGAATCCGTGCGTGCCGTGGTGCCGATCAAGGACGACGGCCGGGTGGTGGGTCTGGTCTCGGTCGGCATCCTGCTTCGTCAGGTCAGCGCGCAGACGTCGAACCAGATCCCGATTCTGGTCGGGCTGGCGGTGCTGGCGCTGGCGATCGGCACCGTCGGCTCGGTACTGCTGGCGCGCCGGGTGCGACGTCAGACGCTCGGCCTGGACCCGGCCGAGATCGCCCGTCAGTACCAGCACAACGACGCGGTGCTGCACGCGGTACGCGAAGGTGTACTGATCGTGGACGGCGAGCGGCGGCTGACGCTGGCCAACGACGAGGCCCGCCGCCTGCTGGATCTGCCGGCGGAAGCCGAGGGCACCAACGTGGACCAGCTCGGACTGCCCCCGCGCACCGCGGCACTGCTGGCCTCGGGGCGCGTGGCCACCGACGAGATGATCATGGTCGGTGACCGTCTGCTCGCCGTGAATCAGCGGCGCACCGACGACTACGGGGCCGGGGGCAGCACCGTGGTGACGCTGCGCGACTCCACCGAGCTGCAAGCCCTGACCGGCAAGGCCGAGACCGCCCGCAGCCACCTGAAACTGCTCTACGACGCCGCCGCGGACATCGCCACGACCCTGGATGTGACCCGGACGGCGGAGGAGTTGGTGCGGGTGGTGGTGCCCCGGCTCGCCGACTTCTCCAGCGTCGACCTGGTGGAGCCCGTGCTGCGGGGCGAGGAACCGGTCCTCGTCCACGGCCTGGTCCCGGTGCACCGGGTCGCGGTCCACGGGGTCCGTGACGACCACCCGTTCTTCCCCGCGGGTACCCGGCTCACCCTGCCGCCGACCACGCCGCAGGCCGCGGTGCTCGGCGGTGGCCCCGGCGTCCTCATGACGGATCTGCGCACCGCCTCCCGCGCGTGGATGGCGGTGGACGAGGAACAGGCGCAGCACGTCATCGACTACGGGATCCACTCCCTGATCCTCGTCCCGCTGCGCGCTCGCGGAGTGCTCCTGGGGATGGTCAACTTCTGGCGCGGCAGCGGCTCCGAGCCGTTCGGGGAGGAGGACCTCTTCCTCGCCCAGGAAGTCGTCGCCCTGGCAGCTCTGGGCGTGGACAACGCCCGCCGCTTCGCCAGCGAACACGCCACCGCCGTGACGCTCCAGGAGAGTCTGCTTCCCCGCGCCAACATCACCCACCCCGCCTTGGAGGTGGCGCACCGCTACCTGCCCGCCCAGGCCCTGGTCGGCGGGGACTGGTTCGATGTGATCCCGCTGACGGGTTTCCGCGTCGCGCTGGTGGTGGGTGACGTCGTGGGCCACGGCCTCCAGGCCACGGCCACCATGGGCCGGCTGCGCACGGCCATCCACACCCTCTCGGCGCTGGACCTGCCGCCCGACGAACTCCTCGCCCGGATGGATGAGCTGGTCACCCGCGCCGATCAGGAGGAGACCGCCCGCAGCCGGACCCCGGTCTCGGGGGCCACCTGCCTGTACGCGATCTACGACCCGATCGGCGGCGGCTGCACCCTGGCCCGTGCCGGGCAGCCGCCTCCCGCGCTGATCACCCCGGACGGGAGCGTGGAATTCCTGGAGCTGCCTCCTGGCCCGCCGCTCGGTATGGGAGCCGGTCTGCGCTTCGAGGCCGCGGAGCGGCAGCTTCCCGAGGGCAGCCGTCTGGTCCTGTACACCGATGGCCTCGTCGAGGACCGCGGACGGGACATCGACGTCGGCCTCGACCTCCTGCGCCAGGCGCTCCTCAGCAGCGGCCCGACGCCGGAGCAGACGTGTACGGAGGTCCTTGAGACGGTGCTGCCCAGGCACCCGGCCGACGACGTCGCCCTGCTGGTGGCACGCACCCGGCTGTTCCACAACGACCAGGTCGCGCGATGGGACGTCGAGCCCGACCCGGCGGCGGTGGAACCGGTACGTACCGCGGCTACCCAGCAGCTCGCGGAATGGGGGCTGGAAGAGGCGGCGTTCACCACCGAACTGCTGCTCAGCGAGCTGATCACCAACGCCATCCGCTATGGCGCGCCGCCCATCCAGGTCCGGCTGATCCGTAACCACAGCCTCTTCTGCGAGGTCTCCGACGCGAGCAGCACCTCACCCCATCTGCGGTACGCGGCCGAGATGGACGAGGGCGGGCGCGGCATCTTCCTCGTCGCCCAGATGGCCGAGCGCTGGGGAACGCGCCACACGACCTCCGGAAAGATCATCTGGGCGGAGCAGGCCCTCTCCTGAGGTGCGCCGGCTCGCCGCGTGCGGTGCCGCGGAAGGTCAGGGGCGTGCGGCCGTCGCGGCTGCGGAAGAACTTGCTGAAGTCGCCCGGATCCCGGAAGCCCAGGCGGCGGCCGATGTCCGAGGCGGGCGCGTCCGTGTGGACGAGCATCCGGCGGGCCTCCAGGAGGACGCGGTCGTCCAGGAAGGTCTTGGCGGTGCGGCCGGTGGCGGCCTGGGTGGCGCGGGTGAGGGTGCGCGGACTGTAGCCGAGGGCCGCGGCGTAGTCGGCGACCCGGTGGGTGCGCGGGAAATCTCGCTCGACGGCGGCCTCGAAGCGCCGGAAGGGCCCGTCCGGCCGTGCTGCCGGAGTGCCGGCGGGGCCGGCATGGGCGAGCCGCAGCAGCAGCACGGACAGCAGCATCCGCAGGGTGTCGAGGTGGGCGTCCAGCGGGATGGAGGCCAGGTCGGCGTGTTCGAGGGTGAGATGGCGCAGGGCGAGCTCGACGGCGTCGGCGTGCGGACCCTTCGGCACCAGCGGGTCCCGTTCGTGGGGCGGCTCGGCGGGGACGAATCCCGGCTGCCAGATCACCAGCACGCTGTCCGCCGGCGGCTCGTGGCCCGCGGCTCCGCTGCCGCGCGCGTACTGGTGCACCTGGCCGGGGCGGACCCGGAGCCAGCCTCCCGGCTCGATGACGTAGTCCGAGAAGTCCACGGTGTGCGGCAGCGGGGTGCCGTCCGACGGCACGTGGATCAGATGGTGGAAGGCGGGGCGCTGGGGCGCGGCAAGGTCGAGGGCCCGGTGCCGGCCACGGGAACGCAGTTCGGCGGTGTCCAGCACGTCCATGCCGATGGGAGCGGAGAGCGAGGGCCGGTAGGCGACATCGGTGATCCCCGTCATCGCCCCGACCCGCCCCGTTCCGCTCGCGGCCGTCG
This sequence comes from Streptomyces sp. NBC_01775, assembly GCF_035917675.1. Taxonomy (NCBI): domain Bacteria; kingdom Bacillati; phylum Actinomycetota; class Actinomycetes; order Kitasatosporales; family Streptomycetaceae; genus Streptomyces; species Streptomyces sp. NBC_01775. The sequence continues at coordinate 6,455,860 of NZ_CP109104.1, forward strand.
CCGCCTCAGCTGCGGCACGGGGACGCTCCGGTGCCGCCGCCCCCGAGGTGTCCGATTTTCCCCATCATGGGTCCCGAGCATACCGCCGTCGGGTGCCGAAGCGCTCCTAGCGTCGGACGGGACGGGAACACGGGACCCGAGGGTGAGGACCGACTGGGATGCGACTGATCGTGGGAATGACCGGGGCGACGGGGGCGGTCTTCGGAGTACGGCTGCTGGAACTGCTCGCCGAACTGCCCGGCGTCGAGACCCACCTGGTGCTGAGCCGGTGGGCGCGCACCACCGTCGAGCTGGAGACCGGGCGCTCGGCGCGGGAGGTCGCCGCGCTGGCGGACGTCCTCCACGGCCCCGAGGACCAGGGCGCCACCATCTCCTCCGGCTCCTTCCGCACCGACGGGATGGTCATCGCTCCGTGCTCCATGAAGACGCTGGCCGGCATCCGGGCGGGTTACGCGGACGGCCTGGTGGCGCGCGCCGCCGATGTGGTGCTCAAGGAACACCGCCGGCTGGTGCTGGTGCCCCGGGAGACTCCGCTCAGCGAGATCCATCTGGAGAACATGCTCGCGCTGGCCCGGATGGGCGCCCGCATCGTGCCGCCGATGCCCGCTTTTTACAACCATCCGGCCACCGTCGAGGACATCGTCGACCACCTCGTGGCCCGCGTCCTCGACCAGTTCGAGCTGCCCGCGCCCGCGGCCAGGCGCTGGGCCGGGCTGCGCTCCGCACACCGGAACGGTCAGGCCGCGGCGACCCGCTGACGGCAGCCGTCCGCCCGTCCGCCCGTCCGTGCGCGGCTTCGGCCACCCCCCGAAGCCGCACCGCTTCCGCGCCCCTACCGAACGAGGAGGAGCCTGCCATGGCTCATGACGATCTGCGTACATTCCTGGACACCCTGGAGAAGGAAGGACAGCTTCTCCGGGTCACCGACGAGGTGCTGCCCGAACCCGATCTGGCCGCCGCCGCCAACGCGGCGGGACGGATCGGCGAAGGCGCTCCAGCCCTCTACTTCGACCGCGTCAAGGGCTTCGACGACGCCCGGATCGCGCTGAACGTGCACGGTTCCTGGCGCAACCACGCGCTGGCGCTCGGCCTGCCCAAGGAGACCTCGACCAAGGAGCAGGTGGAGGAGTTCGCCCGCCGCTGGGACGCCTTCCCGGTGGCCCCCGAACGGCGCGAGGACGCGCCCTGGCGGGAGAACACCGTGACGGGCGACGACGTCGACCTGTTCGGCATCCTCCCGCTGTTCCGGCTCAACGACGGTGACGGCGGCTTCTACCTGGACAAGGCCGCCGTGGTCTCCCGTGACCCCGAGGACCCGGAGCACTTCGGCAAGCAGAACCTCGGCACGTACCGGCTGGAGGTGATCGGCCGCGACCGCCTGGCCATCCAGCCGGTGCCGATGCACGACATCGCACAGCACCTGCGCGGCGCCGAGGAGCGCGGCGAGGACCTGCCGGTCGCCATCACGCTCGGCAACGACCCGGTGATCCCGATCGTCTCGGGCATGCCGATGGCCTACGACCAGTCCGAGTACGAGATGGCGGGCGCGCTGCGCGGCACACCGCTGCCGATCGCCACGGCGCCGCACACCGGCATCGACGTGCCGTGGGGCGCCGAGGTGGTCATCGAGGGGGTCATCGAGTCGCGGGTGCGTCAGATCGAGGGCCCCTTCGGGGAGTTCACCGGGCACTACTCCGGCGGGCGGCGGATGCCGGTGGTCCGTATCGACCGGGTCTCCTACCGGACCAGCCCGGTGTTCGAGTCCCTCTACATCGGCATGCCCTGGACCGAGTGCGACTACCTGGTCGGCCCCAACACCTGCGTGCCGCTCCTCAAGCAGCTCCGGGCGGAATTCCCCGAGGTGCAGGCGGTCAACGCGATGTACACCCACGGACTCCTGGTGATCATCTCCACCCGGAAGCGGTACGGCGGCTTCGCCAAGGCGGTCGGTATGCGGGCCATGACCACCCCGCACGGTCTCGGATACGTCTCCCAGGTCATCGTGGTGGACGAGGACGTCGACCCCTTCAACCTGCCGCAGGTGATGTGGGCCCAGTCGGCGAAGGTGAACCCCCGGGAAGACGTGGTCGTCATCCCCAATCTCTCGGTCCTCGAACTGGCTCCCGCCGCGGCCCCGGCGGGCATCACCAGCAAGATGATCATCGACGCGACAACGCCTGTGCACCCCGACGAGCGCGGCAACTTCAGCACGCCCGCCAAGGATCTGCCGGAGACCGCCGAGTGGACCAGGCGTCTCCAGTCGTTGCTTGCCGATCGCTGAAGCGGACCACCACGACCTCACGACCCCACGACCCCACGACAACATCCGAGAACCGCCCCGGCCGAGAAGCAGAGGTATCCCGTGAATCCCGAGATCTGTCCACGCTGTGCGTTCGAAACCCTCGACACCCTGGCGACCTCCCCCGTCCCGGATGTCTGGGAGGTGCTCCAGTGCCGGCAGTGCCTCTACACCTTCCGCACCACCGAGCCGGTCCGGCGCATCCACCGGGAGCACTACCCCGAGACCTTCCGGATGACCGCGCAGGACATCGCGGAGGCCGTCGAAGTGCCGGCGGTGCCGCCGCTCGTCCCCCGTTGAACCGGTGACCGTTTGACCCATGCCGGCGACCAGCGACCGGCGACCGATAACCGGCGACCGGTGCCGGCAGTCGGTGACCGGTGCCGGCCGTCGGCGACCGGCGACCGGCGACGGACCGGGTGGGCGAGAACAGGCCGGAATCCGTCAGCCCCCGGACTGCCCGACGGCACGTCTTCCGGGGGCTTCGGCGTGTGCGGTCACAGCTGTCCGGCTTCCGGCCTGCCGGCGGGCAGCGGGGACAGCCGGAGGACCTCCGCCGGGGCCAGCAGCCGGGAGTCGACCGCGGCGTGCAGCTCCTTCAGCGCGTCGCCACCACCGTGCTCGTCCAGGTGCCCCTCCGTGGACCACTTCTCGACGAGCACCAAGCGGCCGTCCGTCTCGTGCAGGGCGTACAGCTCGCAGCCCGGCTCCTCGTGCACCCGCTCGGCGGCCGTACGCAGCGCGCTCCGTACCAGGTCATGCGCCTCGGGACGCGGGCGGAAGCTGGCGACGACGACCACCGGGGACTGTGCGGAGGTGCTCATTCGACTCTCTGCTGCAAAAGGCCGACGACGTCGTGAAGAGCCCCGTCAAGCAGGTGCTGCGCGACGGGAGAAGGGCGGCGGACGTCCCGTTGTCACCGTGCCTCTCGATGACGTACGGGACGACGCCGCCGGTGCCGGGCGGGCCGTCGCGCGGGCGCTGACGAACGCCGCCCCCGGCACGGTCGTCGCGTCCGACGCGGTGACGGACGAGGACATCGCCCTGATCCATCAGGGCCTGGAACAGGCGTGGGCCGCGGGCCGCGAGGTCGTCGTCCGCTGCGCCGCGCCGCTGGGCCCGCTGCGCCGCGGCCCTCAGCCCGGGGCTGCTGCCGACGCCGCTCACCCGTCCGCCCGGCCCGGTGCTGGTGGTCTGCGGCTCCCACACCTCGGGCGCAACGGCCCAACTCGCCGCGCTGGAGCGGGAACACGGCATCCGCCCCGTCGTCCTCGCCACCCCGGCGGCGCTCGCCGACCCGGCCACGGCGGGCAGCGAGCTGGTGGCGCGTGCGCGCGACCAGCTGCGCCGGCACGGCGTCGCCGTCCTCGCCGGCGAGCGGCAACGCCGGGCGCAGGACAACACGCTCGACCACGGGGAGCGCGTGATGACCGCGCTGATGGCGGCGGTGCGGGAGCTGTCGGGCGAGGTCGCCGCCGTGATCGCCAAGGGCGGCATCACCTCGGCCGAAACCGCCAGGACAGGACTGGGATCCGCCGCGGCACGCGTACGCGGGCAACTGCTCGCCGGGATCAGCGTCTGGGACCTGACCAGGCTCGATGGCGCCGAGCCGGTTCCGTACGTCGTGGTGCCCGGCAATGTGGGTGACGAAGGGACGCTGGTGGAGGCGGTGCGCCGGCTGGGGGTCGAGGCCGCTTCCTGTACGGCGGGGCGGCCGAGCGCCTTGTAGCCGCCAGCGGCCCGCGTGCGGATGTGAACCGGTCGGTGGTCGCGGACGTATTGAAGTGCGTTCCAAGCACGGGTCTGGACCTGACCATTGACCAATTGGTCCAGTCCCATTCCTCCCCCGGAATGCACGACCAGCAACACGACCCCCCGCATCCCACACGCGAGGTGACCATGTTCCGATCGGACACAGACGACTTTTCCCCCTCCAGACGACTCCGCCTGCCCCGCCGCGGGGTCATCGCCATTCTGGGCGCCCTGTGCGCGGCAGCCCTGGCCGCGACCCTGCTCTCGGTCAACGGATCGGCCGGGGAGCGCCAGGCACCGGCAGCGGCGACGAACGCGTCGGCAGGCCAGAAGAAGGTTGGATACTTCACCAACTGGGGTGTCTATCAGCGCAATTACCACGTCAAGAACATCGAGACCTCTGGTTCGGCTGACAAGCTCACCCACATCAACTACGCCTTCGGCAACGTCAAGGACGGCAAGTGCGCCGTCGGCGACAGCTACGCCGACTACGAGAAGGCGTACAAGGAAGACCAGAGCGTGGACGGCAAGGCCGACACCTGGGACCAGCCGCTGCGTGGCAACTTCAACCAGCTGCTGAAGCTCAAGAAGAAGCACCCCAACCTGAAGGTGCTGTGGTCCTTCGGCGGTTGGTCCTGGTCCCAGGGCTTCGGTGAGGCCGCCAAGAACCCGGACGCGTTCGCCGAGTCCTGCGCCAACCTGCTCAACGACCCGCGCTGGAAGGGGCTCTTCGACGGCATCGACATCGACTGGGAGTACCCGAACGCCTGTGGTCTGACCTGTGACACGAGCGGCAAGGACGCCTTCGCGAATCTGCTGAAGTCGCTGCGCGGCAAGTTCAAGGACAAGCTGGTCACCGCGGCGGTCACCGCCGACGGCACCAAGGGCGGGAAGATGGAGGCCACCGACTACAAGACGGCCTCGCAGTACGTCGACTGGTTCCTGCCGATGACGTACGACTACTTCGGCGCCTTCGACGCCCAGGGACCCACGGCGCCGCACTCGCCGATGAGCACGTACGACGGCACTCCCAAGAAGCTCTTCGACATGAAGTCGACCATCGCCAGCTACATCCTGAGAGGCGTCCCCGCCGAAAAGCTGCTGTACGGGCTCGGCTTCTACGGCCGGGGCTGGACCGGGGTGACGCAGTCGGAGCCCGGCGGCAAGGCGACGGGTCCGGCACCCGGCAAGTACGAGCAGGGCATCGAGGACTACAAGGTGCTCAAGACCCGATGCCCGGTCACCGGCAAGGTCGGCGGCACCGCCTACGCGCACTGCGGCAACGAGTGGTGGAGCTACGACACCCCGGAGACGATCGGCGCCAAGGGCGACTGGGCCGCTCAGAACAAGCTGGGCGGCGCCTTCCTCTGGGAGCTGAGCGGTGACACCGAGAACGGAGAGCTGATCAAGTCCATCCGGTAACACATCGGTAGGACCGAAGCTCGGCGCGGCACACCGCGCGTGAGGCCCCGCGGCACCATGCCGCGGGGCCTCACCCGTGTCCGCCCCCGCCGGCACCCGGACGGATCAGCTCCCCGTGCCGTGCGTGATCTTCCGTGCACAGAATGACGTCATGTCTGAGCATCGGGAACGGGGTACGAAGGCGGCGACGAGGACCGCCGCCGCCTTGAGACGGCCCTCGCGGCAGGGCGGACCGGAGGATACCGCGCGCCCGGCGGCGCGACCTGATGGCACATCGCGCGATGCCACCCGACAGCACGCTCAACGTCCCGACCGAGGCTGTACGACCCCAGGGAATTCCTCATGACTGACAGTTGCAGGACAGCGGTTCTCGTCGCTGTCGCCGGCGGCTACTTTCTGGGCCGCACGAAGAAGGCGAAGCTGGCCCTGACCCTCGGCTCGGTGCTGGCGGGACGCCGCCTGGGCCTGGACCCGCAGGAACTGGTCAACAAGGGCATCCAGAAGCTCACCGAGACCCCGCAATTCGAGCATTTGGCCGACCAGGTCAAGGACGAGCTGAGCACCGCGCTGCGCACGGCCGTCAGCTCGGTCAGCAATCGCGGTATCGAATCCCTGACCGGATCGCTTCGCGACCGTACGGGCCGCCTCGGCGCCTCGGGACAGGCGCAGGACGAGCCGGAGGAGGACGGGACAGGAGAGGAGGACGAGACCGGAGGGGAGGCGGAGAGCGGAGGGGAGGCGGAGAGCGGGCAGAAGCACTCAGGCGAGAAGCCCGCTGAGACAAGCGGCGGCGGCTCCCGGCAGAAGCCGGCCGGCCGGAGCTCATCCGGCGGGAAGACAGCCTCCAGCAGCGCACGGCCCTCCAGCGGTAAGCGGTCCTCCACCAGCACGCGGTCCTCCAGCAATACGCGCTCCTCCAGCCGGAGCGGCACGTCGTCCACGGGCAAGAAGACCGCCGGCAGCTCGGGTCGGGGAGGCACGCGCCATGGCTGAGCAGCGCAAGAGCACGGACGACGGCAGCTCGCCCCTGGACCAGTTGCGCGAGGAAATCCTGAAGTATCTGAGCGCCGCGGGCCAGCGCGCCGTCGGAAAGGTCACCGACAAGCTCACGAACCTCGCCGACCCGTCCAAGCTGCTGCCGGGCGGCGAGGACGGGGGCGGCCTCGCCGGTACGGCTTCCCGCGTGGCCCAGGGGGAGAACCCGGCCAAGGCGTTCGTCAAGGAGAAGGCGAAGGGTGCCAAGGACAAGGCCGTCGGCGCGGCCAAGGAGGCCGTCGGCGCCGAGGGCGGCAGCAAGCCGGGTGACCTCAAGGCCATCAACATCATCGAGCACGTCGACATCGGCCGCCCGCTGAGCGTCGTCTACAACCACTTCACGCAGTTCGAGGACTTCGGCAGCTTCATGAACGGCGTCAGCAGCGTGTCGGTGGACGAGGAGGACGAGACCAAGTCCACGTGGAAGGTGCGCGTCTGGCCCTCGACGCGCAGCTGGGAGGCCACCGTCTCGGAACAGATCCCTGACGAGCGGATCGTGTGGTCGTCGGAGGGCTCGAAAGGCACCACGAACGGCGCGGTCAGCTTCCACTGGCTCGACGAGAACCTCACACGGGTCGCGGTCGTCGTCGAGTACTACCCGTCGGGGTTCGTCGAGAAGACCGGCAACATCTGGCGCGCCCAGGGCAGGCGGCTGCGCCTGGACCTCAAGCACTTCCAGCGCTACGTCACGCTCCAGTCCGAGGAGGCCGAAGGCTGGCGCGGCGAGATCCGCGACGGCGAGATCGTCCGCAGCCACGACGAGGTCGTGCAGCAGGAGGAAGAGGAGCGGGAGGGCCAGGACGGCGAGGAGGAGGGCGTCGGCGAGGAGGAAGACTTCGACGGCGACGAGGAGGAGAGCGGCGAGGAGGGGGACGAGGAGGACGGCACCGAAGAGGGCGAAGAGGACGAGGAAGACCGGCGGTAGGGCGGCGGGCCGACGGCGCCCTGGAATGGCAGCGGCCTTCGCCCTGCCCGAGGCGCGGCGGAACGGGTGAGCTCCGACTGGGCCGGCCGCTGTCCTCGGCGCCGACGGGTACGGACCGACGCCGCAGCTGAGGCGCTTGTCAGGAAGAGCCGGACGCGATGAGTCCGGTGAGTACCTGACGCATCGCCCGCTCGAACAGGGCCTGTGGGTCCTGTGCGGGGTCCGCTTCGGTGTGCTCGGCCATGGCAGCCGCGACATGCGGATGCTCCCGTCGGGCGACTGCTTCGCCCAGATAGGCGGCCTGCGCCGCCTGGCGGCTCCCTGCTCAATCACAATTGTCGAGCATCACAAAAGAGAGAGGTTCGCTGTCGGGGTCCCGGACGCCGACGGCGACGCCGCGGCCGTGAGCGGCACCACGCGGAAGCTGGCTGTAAAGGAGCCGTCTGTAGGTATGTCCGAGAACCTGACACAGCGTCTGGCTGAGTACGTCCATGACCAGGGGTGGAGCAACCGAACCGCCTTCCTGGCAGACGACGACGCCTGGACGTTCGAGCAAGTCTTCGACGGTGCGGCGCGGGTCGCGAGCGGGTACCGGTCCGCGGGTCTGCACCGTGGGGACCGGGTCCTGCTGGCACTGCCCGACGGCATCGAGATGGTCTGGTGCTTACTCGGGGCCTGGCAGGCCGGATTCGTCGCGGTGCCGGTCAACGTGCAGATGAGCCGGGAGGACCTGACGCGGGACGTTGCCACGGCCGAGCCGGCCCTGGTCGTGGTCGACCCGGACACCGCCGGATGGCTCGACACCGCGGGGCCGGCCCCGGCCACCGGAGTCGAACCGCTGCTCGCGGGGGAGCCGGAGACCCGGTTCTCCGACGGCGGGGATGCGCCGGCGCTCGCCGTCTTCACATCCGGCACCACGGGCCCGCCGAAGCTGTGCTTTTTCCTCCATCGCAACTTCGCTGACGTGCGGGGCCCGAAGACCACCGGGCCAGGGACTGTCGGGCTGTCGGTGTCGCGGATGTATTTCCTGGGCGGGCTGAGCGCCCAGCTGTTCACCACGCTGGAAACCGGGCAGACCGCCGTGCTCTCCCGTCCGCGTGCGACCCCGGCCGCGGCGGTCGAGCTGATGCGCCGCCACCAGGTCACGACCTTGTTCGCGCAGCCGAGCTTCCTGGCGCGGCTGCTGCTTGAGCCCGGTCACGAAGAGGTTCTCGGACGACTTCGGCAGGTGACGTGCGCGGGGGAGGTGCTCTCCGCACGGATGCGCGAGAAGTTGGTGCCGATCCTCGGGGAGCGGCTGGTCAACGGCTATGGCGCGACCGAGATCGGCGGCATCGCCATCGGCCGGCCGGCCGCGTACGGCTCGCCCTCGGCGGTCGGGCCGCCGTTCGACGGCAGGTCGGTGCGCGTCCTCGACGCTGACGGGGACACGCTGCCCGTGGGCGGGCGGGGTGAGTTGCGCATACGCGTGCCCTTCGCCACTCGCGGCGTCGCCCGGGGCAGCCTCGGTCCCCGTCAGCTGACCGATGTCTGGTGGCCGACCGGAGATTTGGCGTCGATTGACGAGGACGGGGTCGTGCACGTGCACGGGCGGCTCGACGACGTCGAGGTGATCGGCGGGCAGAACGTGGTGCCGGGCGAGATCGAGCAGCTCCTCGAGAGCCACCCGCGCGTGCTGGAGGCGGCGGTCAGCGCGGTGCGCCGTCCGGCGGGGGACACGAGCCTGCGCGCCTATGTGGTGGGTGCCCCCGCGGCCGGGTCCGGTGAGAGTGCGGACACCGATGCCCTGGCCGCCGAGCTGGTCGACCTCGCCCGGTCCCACCTGTCCTGGTACAAGGTCCCGAACGACGTCGTATGGCTGGACGCGTTGCCCCGGAACGGGAACGGCAAGATCCTGCGCAGGCAACTCCGCGCGGACGGCCATCAGTTCGTCTGAGGGCAGGCTGTGTCCGCAGGACGGGACGGGGAAGCCCGGCCATGCGGCACATGCACCGCGGTGGGCGGCCCAGCCACCCTGGCCGGCTGGGCCGCCCTGCTCCGCCGCCGCGGGCAGCCCTGGGCCCTCGGCTACCGAGGGCTCGCGTTTCGAGCCGCGTCGGCGAGCGCCTGGTCGAGGATGGCGACCGCGCGGGCGATCTCCTCGTCGCTCGCCGTCAGTGGGGGTGCGATACGGAAGGTGCCGCCCATCCCGGGCAGTTGGACGATGTTCATGTGCAGTCCGAGGTCGAAGCAGCGCTGGGTCACCGCGGCGCCCAGGCGGTCGGCCCCTCCGTCGCCCGGAACGTGGTCGCCGACCAGTTCCATGCCCAGCAGCAGTCCGCGCCCGCGGATGTCTCCGACGATGTCGTGGCGGGCGGCCAGCTTGTCGAGACTGCCGAGCAGCGCGCTGCCGAGTTGCCGGGCTCGCTCGTCGAGCCCGTCCTCGGCCAGTACGTCGAGGACGGCGTTGCCGACGGCGGCCGGCAGCGGGTCGCTGACGTGGGTGGTGAAGAACAGGAACCCGCGATCGTGTGCCTGCTGCTCGATTTCGGGGCTGGTGACCACGGCGGCCAGCGGCAGCCCGGCGCCGAGTGTCTTGGAGAGCGTGAGGATGTCCGGGACGACGCCGTCGTGTTCGAAGGCGTACCAGTCGCCGGTCCGGCACAGCCCGGTCTGGGCCTCGTCGAGAATCAGCAGCATGCCCCGCTCCCGGCACTTGTGCGCGAGGGCGGCGAGGTAGCCCGGCGGGAGCTCGATGACGCCGCCGGAGCTGAGGATCGGCTCGACCAGGCATGCGGCGAGGCTGCCGACCGACTGCGCGTCGATCAGGTCGAAGCCCAGATCGAGCTGGCGTCGCCAGTCCAGGGCGCCGTCGGCGTCGACGATGTCGGGGTGGAAGCGGTCGGGCACCGGCAGCGCGAAGTTGCCGGGTGCGGCGGGTCCGTAGCCCTTGCGCCCGGCGCTGTAGGTCGCGTTGGCGGCGGCCTGCGTCATCCCGTGCCAGGACCGGGCGAACGAGACGATCTCGTGGCGGCCGGTCACGAGCTTCGCCATCCGCACCGCCGCCTCGTTCGCCTCCGCCCCCGTGGTCAGCAGCAGCACCTTCTCCAGCGGGTCCGGCAGCGTCGCGGCAAGCCGGTGGGTGAGCTCGACGACCGGGCGGCTGAGCATGCCGCTGTGGAGGTGGTCCAGGAGGGCGACCTGCTTGCGGACGGTTTCGACGATCTTCGGGTGGGAGTGCCCGAGGATCGCGCTCATCTGGCCCGAGGTGAAGTCGAGCAGCTCACGGCCGCTCTCGGTGAACACCGAAGTGCCTGCGGCACGGGCGATGATCTCCGGCGAGAAGGGCGCACGGCCGCTGTAGCGAATGAGGTGGCGCTCGGCGTCGTCATGGTGTGTGTGGGTGGACATGCGACCGACGTTAGGAACGCTTGTCGCGTGTGTCCATCGCACAGTTTCGACCAGCCTGTGCGGCAAAACCGTACGATAGGCCGGTGTTGAACTCTGGACGACTCCGACTGCTCAGCCTGCTTGAGATCCTGGGTACCGTCCGCGCGGTGGCCGAGACGCTGCACCTGAGCGCGTCGACGGTGTCCCAGCAGCTCGCGGTGCTGGAGAAGGAGACCCGGTGTCAGCTGCTGGAGCGTGTCGGCCGACAGGTACGGCTGACGCCGGCCGGTCTTCTGCTGGCCCGGCGGGGCCGGGACATCCTGGACCAGATGACCGAGGCCGAGGCCGAGTTGCAGGCCCTCAACGACGAGCCCATCGGTACCGTCCGGCTGGGCGTCTTCCAGAGCGCGATCTACACCCTCGCGGTTCCGGCAGCGACCCGCCTGGCCGCGACCCATCCGCACCTGCAACTCGAACTGGTCGAACTGGAGCCGCACGAGAGCGGACCGGCCCTGCGCGCCGGAGAGGCGGACGTCATCGTGACGACCACCGACTACAGGGGCCTCTCGTGGGGAGAGGACCTTGATGTCACGCCCCTGGGAATCGACCCCGTGGTGTTGGTTCTGCCGCGCGACCACCCGCTCACCTCGCGGACGACGGTGAACTTGGCGACCTGCGCGGAGGAGACCTGGGCGTGTGACCGCGCGCAGTCCTACATGGCCGATCTGACCCTGCGGCTGTGCCGGGAGTCGGGCTTCGAGCCCCGGGTGGTATGCCGCTTCAGCAACTACCTGATGCTCCTGATGCACGTCGAGACGTGCCGCTCCGTGGCCCTGCTGCCCTCACTGGCGATCACACCGGATCATGCGGTCGCCACCCGCGAGCTCAGCCCACCGGTACACCGCAACATCGCCATCGCGGTCCGACGCGGCACCACGCAGCGCGCCGCGGTGACCGCGGTCGTCTCGGCGCTGCGCGACCACCAGGACATCCCGGCCCTCTCCGCACCCGCCGAGCCCACGACGGGACCCGCGTCCTAGGCCGTACCGGTGCGCCGGAACTCGCTCGGACTGACGCCCCGGATCCGTTTGAACGCCGCACTGAACGCGAACGCGTCGGAGTAGCCCACGGCGCGGGCGATCTCGGCGACGGTCGTCGCCTCGCGCTCGGCCAGCAGGTCCGCCGCGAGCGTCATGCGCCAGCGGGTGAGGTAGGTCAGCGGCGGTTCGCCGACCAGGTCGGCGAACCGCTTGGCCAGCGTGGAGCGCGACACCCCGGTCCGGTCGGCCAGCGAGGAGACCGTCCAGGGCGCCGCCGGTTCGGCGTGCAGCAGGCGCAGCGCGTCGCCGGCCACTGGGTCCCGCTGGGCGGCGTACCAGGCCGGCGGCTCGCCGCCGGGCCGGTCGAAGTACTCGCGCACCGCGCAGACCAGCAGCCAGTCCAGCAGCCGGTCAAGGACCACCTGCTGGCCCGGGGTGTCGGCGGCGGCCTCGGCGGCCAGGTGGTCCAGCACGGGGTCGACCCCGTCGCCGGAAGCCACGCGCAGCACGACGGGCAGCGCTTCCAGCAGCCTGCGGCTGATCTCGCCGCGCACCGGGTAGGCGCCGACGATCAGCGTCGTCGCGCCGTCACCGGGGTCGCCGCAGCTGTCGTTCCAGCCGCGCCGGTGCCGGGTCCCGCCCTGCTCGGGCGTCGCGCAGTGCTCGCCGCACGCGATCGGTTCGGCCCGGGTGCCGACCTCGTCGACGAAGGTGAACGGCGCGGGGCCCCGCACGATGACCGTCTCGCCGGCGCGGAGCTGTTCGGGCGGGAGGTGCTCCGGCACGATCCAGCCCGCCCCGCCGAGGACGGTGCACAACGTCAGCGGCGCGCCGTCCACGAAGTGCAGCGCCCAGGGCGGGGACAGGGTCGAGCTGCCGAACAACGAGCCCTGGGCCCGCATCCCGCGGAAGAGGTCACCGAACGCGTCCACCCCACCGACGTTAGACGATGACACAGGTGATCCGGCTTTTCACCCATGGATTCGTCCGAGCGGCTGCCGTTGAATCGCTGCCATGAGCAACGACACCACCCTCGTCCTCGGCGCCACCGGCAAGACCGGCCGACGGGTCGCCGCCCGGTTGCGGCTGCGCGGCACGCAGGTGCGCGCCGCCTCCCGATCCAGCCGGACCCGCTTCGACTGGTCCGACCCCGACGGCTGGGATGCGGCCCTGCACGGCATCACCGCCGCCTACGTGGTACCCCCGCCCGTGCCCGGACCGGTGCACGAGTTCGTCGCGCGGGCCGAGGCCGCCGGGGTGCGGCGCCTGGTCCTGCTCTCCGGGCACGGCGCCGACACCTGGGGCGACTCCACCTTCGGGCTGGACATGCGCTCGGCCGAGGACGCCGTGCGCGGCTCGGCGCTGGAGTGGACCGTTCTGCGGCCCTCGAACTTCAACCAGAACTTCGACGAGGACCTCTTCCGCGCCCCGCTGGTCGGCGGAGAGTTGGCGCTCCCGGCCGGTGCGGTCCCCGAGCCGTTCATCGACCTGGAGGACGTCGCCGACGCCGCGACCGCGGTGCTGGCCGAGCCCGGCCGGCACGCCGGGCGGATCTACGAGCTGACCGGGCCGCGCGCGCTGACCTTCGCCGAGGCCGTCGAGCTGATCTCCCGGGCGTCCGGGCTGCCCATCGTCTACAAGCGGGTTTCCCCCGCCGAGTACACCGCGGCGCTGGTCGAGGAGGGCTGGGGCGAGGACGACGCCCACCACGTCGCCGAAATGTTCGTGCTGATGGAGCGCGGGGGGATCGCCGAAACGACGGACGGTATCGCCACCGTGCTGGGGCGTGCGCCCCGAACCTTCGAGGACTACGTCGTGCGGGCCGCGGCAGCGGGAGCCTGGCGGCCATGACCGCTCCACCGTCACCGTCAACATCTTCTGAGAGGGCCGCGATGAGCACCGTCACCAGCCTGCTGACCGCCGAGGACCTGGAGTTCCTCGGACGCCCCCTGCACGGGTTGTTGTCCGTGGCCGGGGGAGCGCAGCCGCCACAGCCCCGGCCAGTGTGGTTCGAGGCCACCGTGGAGGGGACGATCCAGTTCTTCACGGAGCCGGACTCGCTGAAGGTGCGGCGCCTGCGCCGCGACCCCCGGGCCTCGATCGTTGTCGCAGCCCCGGTGGGTGAGCGCGAGCGCTGGGTGTCCGTCGCCGGCCGCACCACGGTGCAGGCCGACGGAGCGCACGACCTGTGTTCCCGCCTCGCCGCTCGCTACTGGGACCTCGACGACCAGGCCCGGGCCGAGGATCTCGCCATGATGCTGGCCGCCGACCAGTTCCGCGTCGTCATCCACCCGGAGACCGTGCACCGCTACGCGCACTGACCGATGGCCGAGCGGCATGTGCCGCTGGGTGAGCGCGGTCCGATCCCTGGCCTGCGGAAACCGATGACAGCGTGGTGCGGCGCTTGCGCGCGCGTGCCGGACGGGCCGGGGGCGGCCCGTCCGGCACGCGGACGGTGGGCGGGAGGGAGAGGCGCGGTCAGGAGCGTCCGGCGGGCAGCAGGCCGACAGCCTTCAGCCGCTTGTTCGAGCACCGGGAGGCCCAGGCGACGACCAGGAGACCCAGGCCCAGGAGCGGGAAGCCCATGGCGATCTTGGCGAAGCCCAGCGAGCCGACCTGGTCCGAGTCGTAGAGCCACTGCTGGACGACGAACCGGGTGCCGAAGATGCCGGCCAGCACCAGGGTGGCGACGTCGTAGTAGAAGCGGGAGCGCTTGTCCGCGCGCCAGACGGTGCCCTTGCCGGTGGCCGAGTTCCAGATCACACCGGCCAGGGGCCACCGCGCCAGCACGGAGACGAGGAAGAGGACGGCGCCGCCCAGGCTCGCCCAGATGCCGATGAGGAAGTAGTCCTTGGCCGAACCGGTGTACCAGGAGATGCCGGCGGCGACCGCGACACCGAACAGGCCGCCGAGCGCCGGCTGGAGCGATTCCTTGCGCCAGAGCCGCTCTACGGCGATGCCCACCGCGAGGGCGGCGGCGGTGATGATGGCCACCTTGAGCCCGCGGACGTTGTTGGCGACGACGAAGGCCACGACGGGCAGCGTCGAGTACATCAGTCCCCTGGAGCCTCCCATCTGGTCGAGGGCCGACGCCTGCTTCCGGCGGCCTGGCACCTGCTGCGCCTGCGTGTCGGTCGCCGTCTCCTGGGAACTTGTGGTCTTCACGATGATCAGCTCTTCCGGGTTCATCTGGGGGACGAGTTGCGACGTGGCAACGTCACTTAATGACATCTTGGCATTAAGTGACGAGTCTGGCTACCCCTCGGTGTGTGACCTGGGCCACACCCGAAGTGTCTGGCTCGGCGACTGGCCCCGTGAGCCGTCCGGCGGGCGAGATGTGTGCTGCCCTCCGGTGGGTTCTGTCCCCCGCGCGAGCTACGCGCAGGTGTCCACCGTGCGGTGACGATTCCGGGCCGCCGGCTCCGTAGCGTTCGGCGCAGCCGCGGCGCTTGGGTCGCGGATCCGGCGAAGGAGCGGTCTTCGTGAGGCCGGCGTGGCAGCCCGTGGCCGTCGCGGCGGTCGCCGGTCGGCCGGGGAGCGCTGATCGGCGACGGGCGCGGTGGCGCTGTTCGGCTTCATGGCCGCTGCCGGTATCTCGCGCTTGATCGCGTCGTCCTTCTCCGCGTCAATTCTCTGAGCAGGAGTGCATTATGAAACGCAATAGCAGGAAATCTGCTCTGATCGCGCTGTGCTGCACCGTGGCCGGTGTGGGGCTTGCCGGCTGCGCGGAGTCCTCAAAGGCGGATTCGGATCCGTCCGCGAGCGAGAGCATTTCCGGTGCCGCGGCGCGGGCGGACGATGAGGGCTTGCTCACCAGAGCCAAGAAGATCAAGGTCGACGGCCGGTCGGTGAACGTGTCCTGCTCGGGCCGTTGGGCGGAGGGCAAGCCGGTCATCGTCCTCATGCACGGGGGAGGCGATTCGCTGAAGAAGCTGGCCGGCGTCCAGAAGACCCTGGGCAAGAAGAACCGGGTCTGTTCCTACGACCGGCTCGGTGCGGGCGCCAGCGACCAGCCCGAGGGGCCGCAGACCCTCAAGAGCGGCGGGAAGGTTTTGACCGGGGTGCTCGACCGGGTCGCCGGGGACCGGCCGGTCGTCCTGGCCGGGCATTCACTGGGCGGGCTGATCGCCGCCAGGTACGCCCCCGACCATCAAGACAGGGTCAAGGGGCTGGTCCTGATGGACGCCACCTCACCGACACAGCGCGCCGACCTCACCAAGGGGATCCCCGAGTCCGCCACCGGCCCGGCGGCCGAGTTGCGTGACCAGACCCTGGCGGTCCTCAACGGGAAGAGCCCGGAGAAGCTCGTGGTCCCCGACGGGAAGGTCCGCTCCGCCGGGAACATCCCCGTGGAGGTGATCAAGCACGGGAAGCAGTACCTCGCGGCCGTTCCCGAGTACGGGCCGGGCCTGGAGCGGGCGTGGACCAGGGGCCAGCACAAGTGGCTCGCGGTATCCAGCCGCAGCCACCTGAGCACCGCCAAGAAGAGCGAGCACTACATCTACCTCGACCAGCCCGATGTCGCCGTCAAGGCGATTCGGCGCGTCGCCTCACGGGCCGCGGACCACGCGTAGGCCCTGGACCGAGGATCGTCCTGCGGGGGCTGGGGACGGTGGTCATCCTGATGCCGACGGGGGCGCTCCGCCGTCCGCGCGGCGCGTCAGGTGACCAGGCCGTGGCGGTAGGCATGGACGACCGCCTGGACGCGGTCGCGGAGTCCGAGTTTGGTGAGGATGCGCGACACGAAGGTTTTCACGGTCTCCTGGCTGAGGAGAAGGACCGCGGCGATCTCGCTGTTGGAGAGGCCGTCCGCGATGAGGCGAAGGACCTCCAGCTCGCGGGGGGTCAGCGGGACGTCGTGCGGGCTGCCCTCCGCGGGCCGGACCCGGGCGGCGTACCTGCCCACCAGCTGGCGCGTCACCTCGGGGTCCAGCAGGGCCGCGCCCGTCGCCACGACCCGGATCCCGTGCAGCAGTTGGGCCGGTGGTGCGTCCTTGAGCAGGAACCCGCTCGCCCCCGCGCGCAGCGCCTGGTAGACGTACTCGTCCAGGTTGAACGTGGTCACCACGAGCACCTTGACGGGATGCGGCACCCCGGCACCGGCCAGCAGGCGGGTGGCCTCGATGCCGTCGAGCACCGGCATGCGTACGTCCATCACCACGACGTCCGGGCGCAGTTGGCCGGCGAGGTCGACCGCGGCCTGACCGTCCCCGCACTCGCCCGCCACCTCGAGGTCGGGCTGAGCGTCGATGATCGTCACCAGCCCGGTGCGGACCAGCACCTGGTCGTCGCAGACCAGGACCCGGATCGGCGCGGTCACGACGGGCTCCGCGCGGGTATACGGGCCCGCACGTAGAAGCCGCCGCCCGTCCGCCGGCCCGCGCTGAAGTCGCCGCCCAGGACGCCG
Source organism: Streptomyces sp. NBC_01775 (assembly GCF_035917675.1). Classification (NCBI taxonomy): domain Bacteria; kingdom Bacillati; phylum Actinomycetota; class Actinomycetes; order Kitasatosporales; family Streptomycetaceae; genus Streptomyces; species Streptomyces sp. NBC_01775. The sequence goes on from NZ_CP109104.1 coordinate 6,473,109, forward strand.
ACCCGTTCGCGGAGACCGGCGAGGCCCCGTCCGCTCCCGCCGGGGGATGCGGCCTGCGAGCCGGAGCCGTCCGTGCCGACCTCCACGGTGATCTCCCTTTCGCCGTGCAGCACCTGGACCGAGGTGCGGCTGCCGCGGGCGTACTTGAGGGCGTTCGTCAGCCCCTCCTGGACGACCCGGTAGGCCACGAGATCGGCGCTGCCGATCGACTCCGCCGGCGTGCCCTCCTCGGTGAACTCCACCGGCTGCCCGGCCCGCCGCGTCTGCTCCACGAGTGTGAGAAGTCTGCCGACGGACGGTGTCCTGGCCTCGGTGCCGTGGTCGGGGTTGAGCAGGTCGAGCAGGTGCCGCAGGTCGGTGATGGCCCGTCGGCCGGTGTCGGTGACGGCGGTCAGGGTCTGGTCGAGGCGCTCCGGCGCTGCGGTCAGATAGCGTGCCGCCTCGGCCTGCACGACCATCGCCGTCACGTGGTGGGTCACGACGTCGTGGAGCTCGCCGGCGATGCGGGTGCGCTCGGCGGCGCGGGTGTCCTCGGCGATGCGGTGGCGGAGTTCGGCCTCCGTGGCCCGGGTGGAGCGCAGCCACGCCCCGATGCTCCACGCGAGGGCCAGCGCCAGGTAGAACGTCACGAACCCGGCCACCGTCTCGCCCGAACCGAGCCGGCCGAGCGTGACCGCCAACGGCACGTACGCCGCGGAGAACAGGAGCGCGGTGGCGCGCCGGTGCCGCTCCAGCCGGGACCCCACGCCCAGCAGTGCGACGGGCAGCGCGGTGCCCGCGAACGAGTGGTAGCCGCGAAGCTGGTCGACGGCGAAGCCGAGCGACACCAGGGTGAGACAGACGGCCGGCCACCGTCGGCACACGGCGAGCGGGAGGCATTGGAGGGCGACCGCGACGACGGCCGGCGTGTCGAAGGGGTGGGCGGGCATGCCGCCGAGCTGCGTCCCGCGGCTGTGGAGCGACGGCAGGAGCGACCCGGCGAAGAGCAGCAGCCCGAGCGAGAGATATCCGAGCGAGAGATACCGGACCGCGCCGTCGAAGCGGCGCCAAAGCTCCGGGACCTGCCGAAGCCGCGGGACCCGGCACAGCTCCGGGATCCGCCGAAGACTGATCACTGGGGCATTTTAGTGGTGGCGTCAACCCGGTCGGCGCGACGGCGGGGCACCAGACGGCCGCGCCTGCGGGCCGCCCACATGAACACGATCGTCGCCAGCACGCAGAACAGCACCGAGAACACGCTTCCCTCGGGGCCGAAGTCGCCGCCGGTGACGAACTGCGGGCCGGACGCCGTGGTGTCCAGCAGTCCCTGGTTGGCGCCGTTGCCGGAGACCTCGCTGCTGAAGATGCCGGCCGCGGCGAAGTTCCAGCCGAAGTGCACGCCGATCGGCACCCACAGCTTGCGGGTGGCGATGTACGCGGCGGTGAGCATGCCGCCACCCTCGATGGCGACGGCGACGGTGCCCCACAAACTGGCGTCCGGGTTGGCCAAGTGGTAGACGCCGAACAGTACGCCGGTCAGTGTCATCGCGATCCACGTACCGGTGCGCTCCTCGGTGATCCGGAACAGGACGCCGCGGAAGAGCAGTTCCTCCGTCACGGCAGCGGCGGCCATGAAGCCGACGAGTCCTACCGCTCCGGTCGTCGAGCCCCGGCCGTTGATCTCGTAGTACCCGTTGGTGGCGAGTTGCAGGATGACGAGCCCGAACACCGCAAAGCCGATCAGCGTCCCCAGGCCGAGCCCGGCTCCGGCCCCCTTCGCCGCCACCTCCACGGACGGGCGGCGCTCGGTCCGCCGCACCACCCACCCGTAGGCGAGCACCGCGAGCACGGCTGTCGGGACACCGAGCGCGAGCGTGAGCCACGGGTTCCCGTCCCCCGCGGCAAGCCCCTGGCCGCCGATGAATGCGACCGCCGCGACGGCCACGAACTGCCACACCAGTCTCATGAAGACGACTCCTTGCCGGATCCGCGGCCGGAGCGCCGCGGCTGCGCCGAACGCTACGGAGTCGGCGGCCCGGAATCGTCACCGCACGGTGGACACCTGCGCGTAGCTCGCACGGGGGACAGCGCAGGCCCGCCCGGCCCAGCTGGTCCTCTTCGACCGCCTCGAAAACGAAGCCGGGTCCACCACGCCAAAGCGGCTTTTACGGGGCGACCGGGTCCCCCACGGCTCCCCCGGTGGCGTTGCGGATGGCCTGCGCGACTCGTTCGGGGGCGTCGGCGAATTCCCGGAGATCGGCGCCCCCCAGGACGGCGGCGCCGATGTCCTCACTGATGACCCGCAGAGCAGCCGCGGCTGCTCCGGCGTGCAGGCGTACCTGGAGGTCGTCGGCCAGGAGCTGAAGTCGCTCCGCGATGATCCCGGCCATCTCGCGTTCCAACTGGTCGCAGGCCATCAGCCAGGCAGTGCGGATGGCCGGCTCCGTGTCGGCCAGCCGGATCATTTTCATCGCGAGCGTGTTGTCGGCCTGCTCGACGTCGCTGGCTTCACGACCGAACCTGCGCGTCTCCGCGGAGAAATGCTCTTCGAGGGAGAGGTCCCGAGGCCAGCTGCGCAAGGCGGACATCTCCCACTCCAGGCCTTGCGAAACGATGGGCTCGGCACAGCTCTCCTTGCTGCGGAAGTGGCGCCAGACGGTGCGTGTCGACAGGCCTACGGCCTCGGCGATCTGGTCGCCGCTGGTCCCGTCCACGCCCTGCTCCCAGAACAGGCGGGACGCTTCCCGTGAGATCTCCAGTCTCAAGCGGTGGCGCCGTTGCTCACTCATCCCGCCTCCGCTGCGCTTGGTCGATGCCGCGCCGGCCATCTCCGCTCCCCTGCTCACGTGGGTACATCAACTGTCAGAGTGACAGTAAGTGACGCCCGGTGCCAGCTCGGGCCTGCCCTGCCCGCACGCTTCGTGGGCGGATCCCCGAGCTGTCGGCAAGGGGGCTCTCACCGCGGCGATTGTACAGATCAGGGGTAGTTCACCCGCTCCGGGGAAGCGGACCCTCGCGCTGTGCGATCCGTTCGTGTCCGGTGCGGACATGGTGGCGCTGAGTGCACGCGCTGCGGCTTCTGACCGGACTACGGCCTTCCCGGACCTCTACTGGTTTGTCCCTCCGGCACTCTCGGCGTGGGCCGGAGTGGCGGCGGGGCGAGCGCTGCTGGGGGCAAGAGCGGCGCCGCTGGAGGCAAGCGTGCCGCCGCTGGCGAGTCCGCCGTCGGCGATGGCGGCTTCCTCTGCGAGTCGTTGTGTGCTGTTGGTGGTCTTGAGCGGCTTCTCCTGGATGAACAGGACGGCGATCAGCGCCAGCAGGGCGAAGGGAGTCGCCCAGAGGAAGAGGTCGGCGGTGGCTGCGCCGTAGGCCTGTTCCACGAGCGCGCGCACGGGTGCGGGCAGGGCGGTCACGTCGGGGACGCGGTGTCCGGAGACATCGCCGCCGGACGATCCCCCTGCTCGCGTCTGGCCTGTGGCCAGCTCGGAGGCGACGCGGTTGGCGAGAATCGCGCCGAGGACGCTGGTGCCGACGGTGCCGCCCATGCTGCGGAAGAAGGACAGTACGGAGGTCGCGCTGCCCAGGTCGGCGGCGCGAACGTCGTTCTGCGCGGCGAGGACCAGGTTCTGCGTCAGCAGGCCGACGCCGATCCCGAAGACGGCCATGTAGAGGCTCAGCAGGCCGAAAGAAGTATCGGATCCGATGGTGGCCAGCAGCGCGAGACCGGCGGTCATGAGGGCGGCGCCCGCGACCAGGTACCGCTTCCACTTGCCGGTCGCGCTGATGAGCTGTCCGGCGGTGGCGGAGGCGGCGAGCGAGCCCAGGATCAGCGGCAGGCTCATCAGGCCCGCGGCGGTGGGGGACTTGCCCATGGCCACCTGGAAGAACTGCGACAGGAACACGGTGCCGCCGAACAGGCCGACACCGACCAGCAGGGAGGCCAGGGTGGTCAGTGCCACGGTGCGGTTACGGAAGAGGCTCAGCGGGATGATCGGCTCGGCGACCTGGGTCTCGACCCGGAGGGCCATACCCAGCAGCAAGGCTCCGCCAATGGTCAGGGCAGCGGTCTGCCAGGAGGCCCAGTCGAACTGGTTGCCCGCCATCGAGATCCAGATGAGCAGTGCGCACACGCCTGTGACGATCAGGAAGGCACCGACGTAGTCGATCTTCACCTCGCGGCGGACGGTCGGCAGGCTGAGGGTGCGCTGCAAGAGCGCGATGGCCAGGAGCGCGAAGGGCACGCCGATGAAGAAGCACCAGCGCCAGCCGAGCCAAGGCGTGTCCACCAGGACGCCGCCGATCAACGGCCCGGCCACGGTGGCGCTGGAGAAGACGGCGCCGAAGACGCCGGAGTACTTGCCCAGCTTGCGTGGCGGGATGACGGCCGCCATCACGACCTGCGTCAAAGCGGTGAGCCCACCCGCCCCCATGCCCTGCACGACCCGGCTGAAGATCAGCGTTCCGACGTCCTGGGAGAACCCGGCCACGAGCGAGCCGACCACGAACATGCCCAGGGAAAGCTGCAAGAGCAGCTTCTTGTTGTAGAGGTCGGACAGCTTGCCCCACAACGGCACGGTTGCCGTCATGGCCAGCAGCTCCGCGGTGATGACCCACGTGTAGGAGGACTGGCCGGCTCCCAGGTCGGCGGTTATCCGGGGCAGCGCGTTGGCGACCACGGTGCCGGCGAGGATGGCGACGAACAAGCCGGCCACCAGCCCCGACACCGTCTGAAGCACCTGCCGGGGAGGCAGCGTCGCCGCCTCCGGCTCCTCCACCGGGGAAACTCTGGTATTCACTACGCTCTCCGAACTCCGACAGCAGGCGGCATGCACGCAGGAGGGCATGCACGATGCCTGACAGCAGGGGATGAGTGGTCATGCGGAACAAGGGCGGGGCATCGGCTTCGCACGAAGCCGCGCACTCCGGCTCCCTGGGAGAGATCTGCGCGCCGAACCAACCCGAGCCGTGCCCCTGACGCCGCCTCGGTGGCGCCGACGGCTACGCCTTGTCCGGTTCGCCGTCCAGGTGCTCGCCGAAGAAGCGCTCCACCGCGCTGAACAGGGCGATCGCGTTCTCCGGGTTCTCGACGGCGTGGCCTTCGTCCTCCATGACCATGTACTCGACCGGGACGCCACGTGCGCGAAGAGCCTCGACCATGTTGTCGGACTCGGTCTGTGCCACCCGGACGTCGTTGGCTCCCTGGGCGATGAACAGCGGTGTGCGGATCTGGTCCACTCGGCTGATCGGCGAGCGGGCCAGCATGTCGGCCTCCTGCCGCGGATCCGCCGGATCGCCGACGTAGCGGTACCAGTTGACGGCGAGGTGGGGTCGGACGAAGTCCGGCTGGCCGCGCATGAATGCGGCGAGGTTCGAGATCCCGACGGCGTCGACCGCGGCGGCGAAGACGTCAGGGGTGAAGGTGACGCCGACCAGCGACGCGTAGCCGCCGTAGGACGCGCCGATGATCGCCACCCGGTCCGGATCCGCGTACCCCTCATCGATGGCCCATCGCACCCCGTCGATGAGGTCGTCGTGCATCTTGCCGGCGAACTCCCCGATCGCCGCCTTGGTGAAGGCCTTGCCGAATCCGGCGGATCCGCGGAAGTTGACCTGCAACGTCGCGTAGCCGCGGTTGGCGAAGAGCTGCGCGACGGGATTGAACCCCCAGCTGTCCCGCGTCCAGGGGCCGCCGTGGACGCACAGGACCAGCGGCAGTCCGGCCGGCTCGATCCCCACGGGCAGTGTCAGGTAGGAGGGGAGCGGAAGGCCGTCCCGCGAGGTGATCGTCACCGGCGTCATCGGCGCCAGTGCCTCGGGATCACGATGCGGGAACGGCCGGTGGAGCAGGCGGCTCTCGCGCGTGGAGTGGTCGTAGTAGTAGGTGACGCCAGGATCGCGGTCGTGGGTGAAACTGACGACCCAGCGCTGCTCGCTCTCGTCGGACGACACCGCGGCAAGATCACCGTCGGACAGCTTCGTCACGTTCTCCAGCACCGCGGCGAAGTGCGGATCCAGCGCGTGGATCACCTGCCGTTCCCCGAGGTAACGCGCACCGATCAGCTCCCCGGTGCGCCGGCTGCGGATGAGGGGCGCCGGAAGGTGGGGGAAGACCTGTGCTCGCGTATCGAGGTCGTGGACCGGGTGGGAGTCGACCTCCGTCTCCTCGCCCGTGGCCAGGTCGAGGCGGACCAGGCGGGTCCGGTCGCTGTCCCGGTTCGAACCCAGCCACACGCCGGTCCCGTCGGGCGTGACCTCCATCGGACAGATGCCCATCGGATAGTCCGTGCCGTCGAACAGGGCGACGCGGCGCAGCGTGCCGGTCGCCGCGTCCCAGCGCGACAGCTCGATGTCGCCGTCCTCGGTCACGTTGGTGGCGAAGGGGTCTCCGCTGCTGCTGTACAGCCAGAAGCCGGCGGCGCCGGGGCTCTTCGCGAGGGTGCGTATGTCACCGGTGGCGATGTCGAGCTCGAAGAGGTCGAACTCGGCACTGCTGCGGCTGTTCGACAAAAATATCGCCTTCCCCGGGCGCTCGGGGGGCAGATCCAGGCCCATGATCCGCGCGCCGGGGAAGGGAGTGAGGTCGATCGCCGCAGCGTCCGGGTCTTCAAGGTCGACGCGGTACAGGTGCACGTTCTCGTCACCGCCCTCGTCCCGTGTGTAGAGCAGCCACCGCGGATCGTCCGTCCAGTGGTAGCTCTGCAGACCGCGGTCTTCGGCGGTCACGCGCCGCGCGTCCCCGGGCGTGTCAACGCTTTCGATCCACACGTTCAGGCGGTTCTTCCAGGGCGCCAGGTAAGCGATCTTGGTGCCGTCCGGCGAGAGAGAGGTGCGCGCACGGAGGGGGGAGCCGAAAAGCTCCTCGACGGTGATGGTGTCCGGCAGTGCCATGTCGATCCTTCCCATAACCAGCGGTTGTTCAGGGGGACTGGGTGACGGGCAGCCGGAGATGTTCGACAACCACCCTCCTGTCACTAAATGACATTGTCACTAAGTGACACCAAAAGCAAGTCGCCAACCCGCCCACACCGCCCCGGAACGGTGACACCGCCCCGAAGCTCGGATCCAGGCCGGTGGACCGAGGGGTGCGGCCGGTGGGCCGAGGGGTGCGGGCTGGTGGACTGGGCGGGTTCACTCTTCGTGGAGCCGTGGCGGGAACCAGTCGCTCGGTCTGGAGGTCTCGGGTGGGACGAGACTGTTGAACCGGGCGAGGTTGCCGGAGTGGCCGCAGGCGGATGACGCTTGCACTAACTGTCACTTAGTGACACCGTCACTAAGTGACAGTTGTAACGTCTATCGAGGAGTTGATTTTTCGTGGCGAACCAGACGGAAGCAGAGGGTCACGAGCGGGGTTCCGGGCCCTCCTCGCCCGAGAAGGGCGCAGGCGAGGCCGACAGGGAAGTGGCGGGCGAGAAACCGCTGGGGTCCAGGGCGCCGCAGTACGTCAAGCGCTCCCGGACGCTGCACCTCGGCTGGCAGGCCGGTGTCTTCGCGATCGGCCTCGCCGTCGTCGTCGCCGGCGTGATCATGCTGCCGCTGCCGGGCCCCGGCTGGCTGGTGATCTTCGCCGGAATGGCCATCTGGGCCACCGAGTTCGTCTGGGCGCAGCTGGTGCTCCGCTGGACCAAACGTAAGGTCGCCGAGGCCACCCGGCGCGCCCTGGACCCGCGCGTCCGCCGCCGGAACATCACTTTGACCGCGGTCGCCGCCGCGATCTGCGCCGCACTGTTGTCGGTGTACCTGTGGAAGTACGGCTTCGCCATGCCCTGGGAGATCAACCGCTGAGCTCAACACTCGGGGCTCCGCTTCGGGGGCGAGAATCTCCGTCCCCGCTCGCCGGATTCGATTCGGCGAGGGCGGACCGCCTGTTCCGGACTCGGCCTACGACGTCCCCTCTGCGGAAGTGCCCCCAGGGCAAGCGCGTCGGCGTCCGTGCGGCCCGCAAAAGGAGCCGAGTCCGGTGAACGTTTGGGTCGCCGAACGCTTGGGTCGCCGCCGATGGGACATCGAGCCGGTCGTGTCCTGACTCACCGGCTGCCGCCGCTCATCGGCTGTCGACGGCTCAACCGCCGATACGAACGCCGCCTTCGCGACTGCCGGGCCTTCCCCGGCCTCGCCGCGGCCCTCCGCTGCCGGCGGTCGAACGGTTGCCGCGACGGGCGGCGCGCCCCGCTGAACGCAGAGATGTGACCCTTCTGCGCGGCTCGTGGATCTTGCCAGGTATGCCACTTAGTGACAATATGCCACTTGCTGACATATGAATGCATGCCGCGACGAGGTGATCTGCGTGACAACGAGAGCGCGCCATGCAAGTGGGATGAGTGAGCAACGACGCCACCGGCTGCGCCTGGAGATCTCGCGTGAGGCCTCGCGCCTGTTTTGGGAACATGGCGTCGCTGCGACCAGCGGGGACCAGATCGCCCGGGCCGTAGGCCTGTCGACGCGCACTGTCTGGCGTCATTTCCGCAGCAAGGAAAGCTGTGCCGAGCCGATCGTGACGCAGGGGGTGGAATGGGAGATGGCCGTGCTGCGCGGATGGCCGCGTCATCTCTCCCTTGAGGAGCACTTCGCCTCGGAGGTCGACAAGTACGATCAGGATGCCGATTCCGCCGATACCCTGCTCGCGATGAAGATGATCCGGCTGGCCGAAAACGAGCCGTCGATCCGGACGGCCTGGCTGATGGCCTGCGATCAAGTGGAACGCGAAATGATCGCGATCGTCGCAAAACGGCTGGCGCGTCCGGTCGACGACATCGGGGTGCGGCTGCGCGGAGCGGCTGCTTCTGCCGCTTTTCGGGTCGTCAACGAGGACATCGGCGCCGCCGTGCTACGTGGTGCCGACCCCCGGGAATTCGCCGACGTGTCCCTACGTGTCGCACATGCTGTACGCAACGCCGTGGGAGGCGACATCGGAGATCCGGTATCTCCTGAACCAGACCTCCTGGACCGGCCTTTCTGAATCACTCCGGCCTCGTCCACGAACAGCCGGCGTCCACGAACAGCCGGTGTCCCGCCCGCCGAGGAGGGCGGGCGGGGACGTGGGTCGTGCGGGCCGGTCTACGGCTCGGTGCCGTAGACCAGGGACCCGTTCACGTAGACGGTGATCCGCGACATGTCGGCGTACGACGTACCCGTGCCGTGGCTCCAGTCGTCGTCCTCGGCGAAGTTCGACCAGTCCGTCTTGTTCAGCCGTAGCTGGATGTCGCCGGTGTTCGCCCCCGCGGCCAGGCTGCCGGAGGAGAACGAGACCTGCGCGTAGTGGTCGGCGCCGGTCCTGGCGGACGACAGCGCCGTCACGGAGGACTTCACCGTCGAGCAGCCGAGCTGCGCGTAGTCGCACGAGGTGGAGAACGCGGACGCGCCGGACTCCTTGGTGAACCAGTACCGCACGGTGACCTTGCTCAGGTCGGCCGCGGACGTGCCGCTGTTCACCAACCGCAGGCCCGGCTTGATCTGCGAGTCCCTGGGGGCGGAGTCGTTGTTCTTGTACTGCGCCTTCAGGCCCGACGTGCCGCCCGGACCCGACGCCTGCGTCGTCGCCGGCGTGGCGGAGGAGGCCGCGGAGACGTTGCCCGCTGTGTCTCGTGACCGCACCGTGTAGCTGTAGGAGGTGGAGGCCGTCAGGCCCGTGTCGGTGTAGGACGTGGCACTGGTGCCGCCCGCCTTCACGCCGTTCCGGTAGACGTCGTATCCGGCCACGCCGGTGTCGTCGGTGGAGGCCGACCACGCCAGGGAGACGCTGTCCGCGGTGGTGCCCGAGACCGTCAGACCGGCCGGAACGCTCGGCGCCCGGGTGTCGCCGGGCTCGCCCGGGTTCTCGCCGCCGTCGCCGACCGCCGGGTAGGCGTTGGCGAGGAGCTGGCGGAACTGGGCCGGGAACCAGTGGCCCGCGAGGGGGGCGTCCGCGAGGGCGCCGCTCATGTTGTAGCCGTTGCGGCCGTTGCCGGTGTACGTCGGGTCGCACATCCGGTCGAAGCCCTTGCCTTCGTCGTTGTCGATGGCCTTGCTCGAACCATCGGACTCGCCCGGCGGCTTGGCCCACACGTACGCGTCGATGCCGGTGGCGGGAGCGGCCTTCGGGCGCTCGCCGAGACCGGCGCCGGACTGGTTGCACCAGTTGCCCGCGTGGATGCGGCGGTCGACGCGCCCGCCGTCGACGTACGCGTCCACGGACGTCGTGGGGCCGGGGCCGGAAGGCCGCTGGGAGCCGCCCCAGCCGTTGCGCGCGGTGTCGACGAGCATGCCGATGCCGGAGTCGAAGCCCTGGGCGACCAGCGCCGAACGCAGCCCCTGTGCGTAGGTCTTCTCATCCACGTACTGGTTCCAGTCGATCCACTTGGACTGGCGCACGGTGGTGCCGTTCACCGTGTCCGTCACTTTGACGTTGGGCTCTTCGAGTGCGGAGTAGTTGGCGGTGTTCACGATGAAGCCGTGCACATCACCCACGGTGGCGCCGTTGGTGGTGGCGGCCTTCTTGAACTCCTGCGCTGCGGGGACGAGGTTGCTGTCCCAGCCGAGCCAGCCGTGGTGGGCGGCGTCGACGTAGTTGTAGACGTTGGGGATGTCGCCGAGCGAGGCGAGGGCGTAGCCGACGCCCTTCTCGTAGTTCCCGTTCGCCTTCATCGTCGCGCACGCCTCCGTGGAGCCGTCGGTGCCGCCGGCGTTCGTGACGAGGTTCGGCAGCGAGTCCGGCTCGATGAGTGTGACGATGCGCAGGTTCGCGTACTTGGAGTCGCGGAGAATCGAGGCGATGGGGTCGATGTAGTCGCTCTGGTAGCGGCCGATCTCCGTGGGGCCGAGCTCGCCGTTGGAAGCGAGGGCGGCGCAGTCGCGTCCGGGTAGGTCGTAGATGACGACCTGGACGAGGTCCGCGTCCTGTGCGAGCGCGGTGTCGAGGTGGGCGCGCAGGCCCCGTGCCTCGGAGCTGCCCTCGATGGCGGCGATGCGGTCCATCCACACGAAGGTGGGCTGGTCGGCGATGGCGTCCCCGCCGGGCTCGGCGGCGGCCTTGGCCGACCAGTCGGGGTTCACGTAGGGGGTGGCGCCGGCATACGGGTTGTCGACGCGCGCAGCGGCCTGAGCCGGTGCGGTGAGGGCGCCGAAAGTCAGGCCGGAACCCAGGAGAGCCACGACGAGACCGAGCGTGGCGACGCGTCCTCCGCGTCGACGCCGCGGGTCTGTGCGCGGACGTGCGGCTCGGGCGTCGTGCCGAGCTCTTCGGCGTAACGACAAGGCGTGCGTGAACATGCTTGCTCCTCACATGACGAAGCGGCAGTGCGGTGAGTGGAAGTGCGTCCGGTGCTGTGGTGCGGCGGAACGCGCGTCGTCCTGTCCTGGAGACGCGGACGGGACGCAGCGGAATCACACGGTGCTGTAATGGGAGCGCTCCCAAAAAAATCGTCGGAGAGCCGCGTGGTGTCAAGACTTGAAGGGACAACCTCTCCGAAACACGCCCCCGCCCCGCGGGGCCCGCAGGCCGCTTCCGTCGGGCGTCGGCACGTGGTTCGCGCACGCCACAGGCGGTGCGGAGGCGGGATATCAGGTTCCGGGCACAGGGGGCGGGTTCAGGCCACGGTGAAGGCGCCGGGGGCCGGGGACACGAGGGGTCTGAACGCCTGCTGCTCGTGCCGGTTGAACCGGCGCGAGCAGCAGGGGTGGTGAGGCTGCGTCAGGCGACGGCGGTTCCCTCAAGTTCGACCATCTGGCCGGGGATCGCCAGTCGCGTAACCCCGAGCATCGTGGAGGTCGGCGCCACTCTGGCGGCGCCCAACCGCGCCGCCAGCTCGCCGTAGTGCTGGAAGAGCAGATCGACGTCTGTCGTGTAGACGTTGAGCCGGACGAGGTTCGCGAGAGACATGCCGGCCTTGCCGAGCACGGCCTCCAGGTTGTCGATGCTCAGCCTCAACTGCGCCGCCATGTCGCCGTCATGCTGGGGTTTGCCGTCGCCGCTCATCGCGGTCTGCCCCGAGATGTACAGGGTCCGGGTGTGCCCGGAGACGACCTCTCCCTGGTTGAAGCCCATCTCCACCGACCACGTCACCGGGTTGACCACCGTTCGTTTCACTGACACGTCAGCTCCATTCGATTCATCGATTCATAGGGGTACGTACGGCGATCGGCTCGGTAGCCGTCGGCTTCGACGTCGCGTCAACGAGTCTCGCAACAAATCACGACACCCTCAGTCACGTATTTCCGTTAGCGTTCTGGTATGCGCGCCGACCGGCTGGTCTCACTGGTACTGCTGCTGCGCCAGCGCGGCCGGCTGACCGCGGACACGCTGGCCCGTGAGCTGGAGGTATCCACCCGCACCGTGCTGCGCGACATCGAGGCGCTGTCCGCGGCCGGCGTCCCGGTCTACGCCGAACGCGGCCGGCACGGCGGTTTCGCGTTGTCGCCCGGTTTCCGGACCGAGCTCACCGGGCTGAACCACGACGAGGCCCTCGCCTTGCTGACCGCCGGATCGGCGCGCGGCGAGCAGGCATTCGGCCTCAGCTCGGCGCTCGCCTCAGCCATGCGGAAGGTGGTCGACGCACTGCCCGAAAGCCACCGGGCCACCGCCAGCGACGCGACCCAGCGATTCCTCCTCGACCCGGAGACCGACCTGCTCTCACGCCGGCTGGTCACTGAGGAAGTACCCGACACCACAATGATCGAGGTCCGGCGCGCGGTGCTCGCCGGACACAAGCTGCGTATCCACTACGCGGCCACGGACCAGACGCCACAGTGGCGCACGGTGGACCCGATCGGCCTGGTGACCGTCCGCGACCGGGGCTATTTGCTGGCCACGAGATCCGGCGAGGACCGCACCTACCGGCTGTCGCGGGTGTTGGCCGCCGAGGAACTCCCCGAAACGGCACAGCGACCGAACCAGGTCGATCTGGACCGGATCTGGCGGGAGCGCTCCGCGCAGTTTCTCTCCGGCGGCGACCACATCACCGTGCTGGTACGGGTGAACCCGGCGCGGCGGGAGGACCTGTTCGACACCGCGCTGGCCGTCCGCTCAGAAGAACCCGACGCAGACGGCTGGCTGCGGCTGAAGGCGACCTTCCAAGACTCACGACACGCCGAATGGGCGCTGTGGCAGCTCAGCACGGACGCGGAAGCCCTGGCCCCGCAGTCGTTGCGCACCTCCCTGCGCAACCGAGCCGTCGCGATTGCCACCCGCTACGGAGACTCATCCTGAAACGGACCTGGCGACCTCTCAGGTCATAGACGTGCGGAGGACGTCGCAATGCCGCGGACCCCGGACGGACGGCCACGGCCGAATCGAGCTGACGATGTTCCACGCGCTGCCCCGAAGGCATCGTCGTCGGGCCGGCCGAGCACCTCAGCTGAAGGCTGCCGGAGGGGCCGTGCGCCCGAAGCTCATCCGGACCTCTGCGCCTGGGAGCTGCACCGGACCAGGCCGACGGTGCCGTCCCGTCGGTCCGCAGCGGCACGCGGGTCCGACCCCACCTCGGTCGGCTCCTCGCCACGGCCGGCTTGCGACTTCATCCAGGGCCGTGGCCGGACTCCACACGCCAGCGGGCCCCGCTACTCTCGCTGACGCCCCGCAAAGGTGTACCGGACGGCAGATCGCGGCTCTCGACGCGCCACCGCCAACCACGCACGAGCTCGTCGGGCCTCACGTCCTCAGCAGGGCCGCGAGGCTTTGGTGCCGCTCATACAGCTGCGGAGCGTGGCGGCGCAGAGCGGTGTCCAGCCGCGCGAGTTCCGTGAGCGCCGCCTGTTTCGAGGTGAAGACCAGGAGGGTCGCGGCGGCGGCCTTCTCCTGGTTCTTGCTCCGAAAGGCCGCCGGGACTGCCTTGCGCGCTCCGTCCCACAGCACTGCTTCGACGATCCAGGCCCGCGATGAAGCGGGTTGCTGCGTGTAGAGAGAAACGGATTCCAGCCGGTCCCACGACACGTTCCACTCGTACGTGTTGAAGCGGAAGGCCAGGCCCTGCGGGGACACCGCCACCACCGAGTCGGCCGGTTCCTTCGCCCTACGCAGGAGGAAGACGCCGAAAAGGCAGAAGAGACCGGCCACGGCGGCGCTGATGAGGAAACCGCCGAGGGTGGGCGCCCCGTCCGAGAAGGTGCCCATCACCACGGTCAGCACGGCAACGGCGAATACGCGGTTCGCACCGCTGTTCACCGGTACCGGGCCGCGAACCTCAACTGCCCCGTCCCGGCGTCCGGCTCTCGCCGGGCCCGGCGCGGTCCGGCGCGGTCCTGGGGGCGTTGTGGTCGAGGAGGCCGCCAGAGGGGTCCTCATCGGGTGGCGGGGGTGCGTAGTCGGGGCTGGGGCTTGCGCTGGGGCCGGGGTTGGGGCCTGCGCTGTGGCCGTACGCGTGGCCGGCCCGTCGCCGTGCAGCAGGTCCTGCAACCCCTCGGCGCCGGGCCGTCGTTCCGGATCCTTCTCCAGGCAGCGGGCCAGGACGGGCCGTAGGAGGGGCGGCACGCCATCCAGCTGCGGCACGTCGTGCACCACCCGGTAGAGCTGCGCCGGCACACTGCCTTCTCCGAAGGGCCCTTCCTTCGTCGCCGCGAAGACGAGGACGGCACCGAGGGAGAAGATGTCGCTCGGGGGGCCGACCGGCGCACCCGATGCCTGCTCGGGGGACATGAAGCCCGGTGTGCCGATGACCATCCCGGTGCTCGTGAGTGCGGTCGCGCCCTCCGTCGCCTTGGAGATGCCGAAGTCGATCACGCGCGGTCCGTCCGCCGTCACCAGGATGTTCGACGGCTTGAGGTCACGGTGGACCAGGCCCATTCGGTGGATGGCCTCCAGCGCTTCCGCGAGGCCCGCGGCCAGTGCGCGCACGTCCGACTCGCTCATCGGCCCGCGTTCCGCCACCAGTTCGGACAGACTGGGGGCCGGAAGGTAGTCGCTGGCGACCCAGGGAATGGTGGCCTCGGGATCGGCGTCGACCACGGGGGCGGTCCAGAAGCCACCTATCGCTCTGGCCGCCTCGACCTCGCGCCGGAAGCGGGTACGGAAGGCGGGATCCCCCGCGATCTCGGCCCTGACGACCTTAACCGCCACGCGCCGGCCACTCCGCGACTGCCCGAGGTATACCCGGCCCATGCCGCCCTCGCCGAGCCGAGCCGTGAGCCGGTACGGGCCCACGGCTCTCGGGTCGTCAGAAGTCAGTTCCTCCACGCTTCCCCCCAACCGCAGCGGTCCGACACAGCATGCCCGCTTCGGTCCAGGTCCTGCTAAGGGTTCGCAGAACAATCAGTTGCTGTCGGCTGGAGCTCCGGCCGAGCTGAGACGGCCGGTTCGCCCAAGTGCGGGACCTTCAACTCGCGCCCATCAAGCGGTACATACCGATCGAGTCGTGCGTGGTGGTGTCCGCGAAGCCGAACTTCTCGTACAGGAAACGCGCCGGGCCGTCGGCGATCAGTGAGACGTACGCGGTGGCGGGCGCCCGGCGTTCCAGCTCTTCGGTGAGCGCGGCCATGATGCGCTTGCCGAGGCCTTGCCCCTGGTGTGCGGGGTGCACGCATATGTCGACGACTTGGAACGCGGTACCTCCGTCACCGATGATCCGGCCCATGCCGATGGGCTCGCCCTCGTGGTGGAGGACCACGCCGTACCACGTGTTGGGCAGGGCGAGCGCGACCGCCTCGGGGGTCTTGTCGGAGAGTCCCGCGTCGGTGCGCAGGCGGCGGAAGACCTCGACGGAGGGCACGCCCGCACGCAGCTCGTAAGGGTCACTTGAGTCTGTCATGTATTACATGTTAGAGGGTGTGCGGTGGAGGTCGCGACTCGATCCCGCAAACAGGGCCGTGGCGGTTTCGCCGGGGCGCACGGGCATCCGTAGGGGCTTTTGGCTCGGGCCTGTGGCCCTACCGTGGCGTCGAGCCGGTCGAGCCGGTCGAGCATCCGACGCGGATGGGGCACGAGTACGTCGGCATCGTCGAGGAGGTCGGCAACGAGGTCACCCACGTCAAGCCCGGCCAGTTGTCGTCGGCTCCTTCGTCGCCTCCTGCGGCACCTGCTGGCCGCCTCCGGCGTGCTGGGCACCGGATGGTTCGGCGTGGTGGCCGCTCAGCGGATCGGCGTCGTCTGGGCCAGGGCGATGCGCCAGTCGTCGCCCTGGCGGGTCAAGACGTAGGTCATGGCACCGACCGAGGGCAGCTCGGACGAGCCCTCCGCTTCGGACCGTTCGTCGTGGACGGTCTTGGTGAGGCTGACGACAGCGACGTCCGGGGTGGTGAACCGGATGTCGTCGACCTCCAGCGAGGTCCGGACGTCCTTGAGCGGGGAAGAGAGCGCTTCGGTCATGGCCGAAGTGAAGGCCTCACGCCCGAAGAGGCGCCGCCCGGCCAAGTTGACGATCACCAAGTTCGCGGTGTGCAGCGCAGGCAGCACGTCCGGGTCGATCTGCGCCTCCTGGGACCGCGCGACCAACTCACGGATCCTCTGCTCGTCGGTGTCGTTGGCGGGGAGAGTGGAGCTCGTGGTGTCCATGGGGGAAACCTAGGACTTCAACTTGAGTTGAAGTCAACTCCTCTCGCCGACCTGCCAGTTGCCAGGTGTCCTCACGGGCAGCGACGCGGGTCTTCGCCGGGCGCGGGGCCGTAGTGACAGCTATGGCGACCAGGTGACATCTATCGCGACCGGTCACAAGCGTTCGCGCCCCTCACTCGACGTTCGGCGAGAACGCTCAGGCTTCGCTGTGAGAGGTCACCTTGGCGGCGGGGTCCGGGGTGCTGTGCCGGGTGGACGCCCACAGCACCAGCCCGAGGCAGCTGAACGCGGCACCCAGTGCGCATACGGCGCTCCAGCCGGCCACCGTGTAGAGGGAGGTCGCGGCGATGGCGCCGGTGGCGCTGCCGATCGAGTAGAAGACCATGTATCCGCCGATCAGCCGGCTGCCCGCGTCCGGGCGCAGCGCGTAGATCAGGGTCTGGTTGGTGACATGGACCGACTGCACGGCGAGGTCGAGAAGGATCACCCCGACGGCCAGGGCCCACAGTGAGCTGCGGGCGAAGGCCAAGGGCAGCCACGAGGCGGCGAGCAGTGCCAGGGCGATGCCGGTGGTCCGCCGGGAGAGGCCGCGGTCGTTGAGGCGGCCCGCCACGGTCGCGGCCAGGGCGCCGGCGACACCGATCAGTCCCAGCGCCCCGATCGCGCTGTGGGACAGGAAGTACGGGGCCTCGCTGAGCGGCAGCGCGACGCTGCTCCACAGGGTGCTGAAGGCGGCGAAGACCAGCAGAGCGAACAGGGCCCGGAGCCGCAGCAGTCGCTCCCGTGCGAACAGGGTGATCGTGGAGCGCAGGAGCTGTCCGTAGTGCGGGGTTGTCGGCGGGGCGCCACTGTGGCGCGGCAGTACTCGGTACAGGACCAGGGCGAGCAGAGCGGTGAGCGAGGCCGAAGCGAGGTAGACGGAGCGCCAGCCCGCGAGATCGGCCACGAGGCCGGACGCGGTGCGGGCGAGCAGGATTCCGATGACCACGCCGCTGGTGACCAGCCCGACGACCCGTCCGCGCCCGGCGGGAGGGGCCAGTGATGCCGCGAAGGCAACCAGCGTCTGCGTGACGACCGCGAGAAGCCCCGTCGCGGCCATGCCCGCGAGCAGGATCACCGCCGTGCGGGCGGTGGCCACCACGGCCAGCGCCATCACCAGGAGCAGCAACTGGGCCACGACGAGCCGTCTGCGGTCGGCCACGTCGCCCAGCGGCACGAGGAAGAAGAGCCCCAGCCCGTATCCGACATGCGTGAGGGTGACCACGCTGCCGACAAGCGCCGGGCTCATGGCGAGGTCGTGGCCCATGGTCACCAGGAGCGGCTGGGAGAAGTAGACGTTGGCCACCGCGGCCCCGCAGGCGACGGCGAACAGTATGACGACGCCACGGGACAGGGCGGACGCGGAACCTTCCCCGCTTCGGGCCTCGGCCGCTCGTGTCACCGCCTCACCGTTGCCGGACATCAGCATCCCTCCGCGCATCTGGTTTCATCTTGCTACCAATCACGACGGCGACGGTAGCCGTTTTTGGTAGCATGTTGCAACCGTTGTGAACGCCAGAATGAGAGGGAGGGACGCCATGGTGACCAGGACGCGCTTCGACGACAGCGAATGTCCCGTCGCCCGGTCGGTGGACGCGATCGGCGACTGGTGGTCCCTGCTGATCGTGCGGGACGCCTTCGACGGAAGCCGGCGCTTCGGCGAGTTCCAGCGCAGCCTCGGCGTGGCGAAGAACATCCTCATCGCGCGCCTGCGCACCCTGGTCGCCGGCGGTGTCCTCGAATCCGTCCCCGCCTCGGACGGCAGCGCCTACCGCGAGTACGTACTGACTCCGAAGGGCGAGGCGCTCTTCCCCGTCATCGTGGCGCTGCGGCAGTGGGGCGAACAGAACTTCTTCGCCCCCGGCGAACCACACTCACAGCTGGTCGACCGCCAACAGGGACATCGCCTCCGCGCACTGGAAGTGCTGTCCGCGGACGGGCGACGGCTGAACCCCGACGACACCACCGTCCACAAGATCTCCCCCCAGTGATCTGAGCCGGAGACCCGGTGCCGAGACGCCGCCTGGCCGATGATTCCGAGGCCGGGTGGGATGAACGGCGCGAAGGGGCGCGGCGCGTGCTGCGGAAAGCGTCCGAGGCCACCGGCCAGTCACCTCGCACATCGCCCTGTGCCGGCCGGGTTTGGGCCGGTGCTCACGGCTCGGAACGCCGACTCGGAACGCCGACTCGGGCGTGCGGAGTTCAGCTTGGAGGCGTTGAGGGCACCGCCTCGCAACGCATGGGAATGGCTGCGCGACCGATCGGAGCCCGGGCAACAACGAGCGCGAGGTACTGACGCCGGCCACACGGTGCGAGGTACTGACGCCGGCCACACGGTGCACGTACGTTTTCCGAGTCCGGGCGACACTGGTTGCGTGATTGTCGAACGCGCGTATGCCCATCTCTCCTCGTACGACGAGGAAACCTGGCCTTGGTCGGTGCCCTGCGTCCGACAGCTGCTCAACGAAGGGCTGCGGTTCACCGCACCGGTGACCTTTCTGGTCGGTGAGAACGGCTCGGGGAAGTCGACCCTGGTCGAGGCGTTGGCGGAGGGGTTCGGCCTGGACTCCTACGGCGGCTCCCACGACTGGCGCTACGCTTCCCCGCGCGGCAAATCGACCCTCGGCGAGCGTCTGAAATTCGACGCCGCCTCGGGGCGCGGGCGCCGTATGGTCACCAACTGGTCAGCCCGCAAGGGCTTCTTCCTGCGTGCCGAGACCGCGCTGGACGCCCTGGGCAGGGAGGGGTTCTCGCCGGACGACGTCAGCCATGGTGAGGGCTTTCTCGCGGCGTTCCGCGGGAAGTTCCTTCAGGCCGGGCTCTATGTTCTCGACGAGCCGGAGGCAGCGCTCTCCTTCTCTTCGTGCCTCGAGCTGATCGGGCACATCGACCGGTTGGCCAAGGAGGGCGGCCAGGTCATCTGTGCCACGCACTCCCCGTTGCTGACCGCACTGCCGGGCGCGGACATCATCGAGGTCGGTGAGCACGGTATACGGAGGGTCGCCTGGCGGGAGCTCGGCGTCGTGGATCACTGGCGCCGCTATCTCGCCGACCCGCACGCCTATCTGCGGCACATCGTCGAACCGTAGGCGGGTCCCCCTCAGCGCTCGTCACATGGGCGATGCAGAGGACCCGACTCTCGGCGTTTGCCAACAGGCGTGCTGACTTGCCAACTGTGCTGCGTCGTCACACCGCACACGACACCGCACACGCTGCCTTCGCCGGCGAACGCTCATGACAGCGTGCTGTTCTGACCGTTGCTGGAGACCCACCCCGGCTGTAGGGCCCCGCGGTTGGTGTCGGAGGCAGGGCGGATCAGCGCAGTCCGGCGAAGAGATCGTTCTCCGGTACGGCGGCGCCGGTGGCGTCCTTGACACGTACGAAGGTCTCCATGCCCATCAACTCGCCGAACCTCTCCTTGCCCATCTTGAGGAAGAAGATGTTCTCGCCCTGACTGGCGTGCGCGGCCAACGCGTCGAACTTCTGACCGCTGAACGCGGTGGTGTCCACCCACGTGGTGATCTCATCGTCGGGGAGGCCGATCTCGGCCATCGCGGCGGTCTCGGCAGGATCCGGCTCCGGCATGTCCTCGTGAAACTCGCGCATGATCTCGCCGAACCGCTGCATCATCGAGCGGGGCATCGTGGTCCAGTACACCTTCGGTGTCAGCGTGGTCATCTCCAGCGCCGCCATCGTGATGCGGTGGGCCTGGATGTGGTCGGGGTGGCCGTAGAAGCCGTTCTCGTCGTAGGTGACGACCACATCGGGTCGGTAGTGCCGCATGAGTTCCGCGAGTCGGGCCGCGCCTTCCTGCACGGGGGTCTGCCAGAAGGATCCGGGGGCGTCGTTGCTCGACCAGCCCGCCATCCCGGAGTCGGCATAGTCCAGCATCTCCAGATCGCTGACCTTCAGGACGTCACAGCTCGCCTTGAGTTCTTGACGGCGCATCAGGGCGACGGCCGACGAATCGTGCCCGGGATCGCCCGGCTTGGCACCCCCCGTTCCGTCACCGTAACCGCCGTCGGTACACGTCACGAGAACTGTGCGGATGCCTTCCGCCGCGTACTGCGCGAGGACCCCTCCGGTTCCGGTGGCCTCGTCGTCGGGGTGGGCGTGTACTGCCATGAGCGTCAAGGGCCGGTCAGTCATGAAACAGTCCTCCTGCGGAAATATGTCTTGATCCAAAATGCGCGGCGGGCGTACCGCGATCCTGGGGGCCGGATCCTGGCGGAACGGACGACCTTGTGGTCTCCGTGTTCCCCGCCCGTGCGGCGCCGGTCCCTCGGTCCATGCAACGGTGCCGCCGGGACGGCTGTTCCCGGCGCGGCAGGTTGGCCGGCGAGCGCACCCGTGGCGGCGCACATCCGTGCAAGGGCTGGACCGTGCACCCACACCCGGAAGCCATCGTCCCGGTTGGCCGCGCCATCAACCCCGGCTCCAGCACGAACGGGGCCGGAGAAGCCGAAAGGGCTGGGTTTCGCTTGCCCGGGCCGTGGGAGATCAACCACGGATCTCACCCAGGTGTCGCCCCAAAACCCCAGGTCACAAGGGTGCCGAAGGATCGGCCGGGTTAAACAGGCGCGCTTGCCTCACCAGCCTGCGGGGCCAGGAAGATCGTGCGAACGGCGTCGGGCGCTGGCGATCCGACGGCGACGAGCGCCGTACGCGGCACAGGGACGGCAGGCTCCCGAGAGTATCGACAACATCAGGCCGCCAGTCACGCACGGTAACGCTTGCGGGAGGTTGTAGCCGCGAGCAGCACGCCGTTGATGCGCCACAGCCGGTCATCCTCGCGGATCAGGCCCGCGCCTGCGGGGAGCGCCACCCCGAAGAATGACGGGTTAGCCGGTCGGACGTGTTCCGGAGGCGGCCACGGTGGGCCGCCGCTCGGGGCGCATGGCCAGGACGAGTACCGCCGAGCCGGCGAAGAGGCCCACGGAGACGAGGCCCGTGACGTGCAGGCTCACGGTGAACGCCGCCCGTGCCCCGCGCAGCAGCTCCGCGCCCTGCTCCGCGGGCAGGTGCCGGGCGGCGGCCACCGCACCGGCCAGCGAGTCCGAGGTCCCGTGCATCCGGTCGCGGTAGACCACGGTGGCCACCACACCCAGCAGCGCGAGGCCGAGCGAGCCGCCGAAGTAGTTGCCGGTCTCCGACATCGACGCCGCCGACCCCGCGCGCTGCGGCGGTACGGACCCGATGACCAGCCCGGTGCCCAGGGCGAACAGCGGGCCGGTGCCCAGCGCCAGCACGGTGATGCCGGTCATCACCAGCGGCAGGGCCCACGCGCCGTCGACCCCGGTCAGCAGCAGACCGCCGAGCGCCGACACCCCCAGGCCGCCGGCGATGGCGGTCGTCCGCCTCACGTGCCGGGCCAGCGCCGGTGCGGCCATGGTGCCCACCGCCACGCCCAGGCCCATGGGCGCGAACAGCAGCGCCGATGTGGCCGGTGAGAAGCCCAGCACGCTTTGGAGGTACTGGGTCACCAGCAGGCCCGTACCCGCCATGGCGACACCCGCGAGGACCAGCGCGACGAGTACGGCGGTGAACGGGCGTCCGCGCAGCAGCCGCAGGTCCAGCAGCGGTGTCTCCAGCCGCAACTGCCGCCGTACGAACAGCGAGCCGACGAGGGCACCGACCACGAGGGCCGCGCCCGGCACGGCAGCCGCGCTCCCCACCGCCAGCTGCTTGAAGCCGTAGATCATCAACAGCACCGCCACCAGCGACAGACCGACGCTGACCGGGTCCAGCCGTCCGGACCGCTCGCCGCGGAACTCCGGCAGCAGCGTCGGCCCGGCGAGCAGCAGCACCGCCATCGCCGGCACCGCGAGCAGGAAGACCGAGCCCCACCAGAAGTACTGGAGCAGGAATCCGGCGAGCACCGGCCCGAGCGCCCCGCCGGTGAACTGGCAGGTCGCCCAGATCGCGACGGCCTTCCCGCGCTGTCGCTCGTCGCGGAACATGTTGGTGATCAGGGCGAGGGTGGACGGTGCCAGCGTCGCACCGGCGACGCCCAGCAGCGCACGCGCGACGATCAGCATCAGAGGGCTGACCGCGAAGGCGGCCACGACCGACAACACCCCGAACGCCGCTCCGCCGGTCATCAGCAGCCGTCTGCGGCCGATCCGGTCGCCGAGCGTGCCCATCGTGATGACCAGGCCCGCCACCACGAGCCCGTAGCTGTCACTGATCCACAGCTGCTCGACGCCGGAGGCGCCGAGGTCCGCGCTCAACCGTGGCAGCGCGAGGAGCAGCGCCGTCATGTCCAACGCGACGAGCAGTGTCGGCAGCATGAGGACGACCAGCCCCAGCCATGCCCGGTTGACTCGCATATCCGAAACTCCCTGTTCTCTGCGTGTGTCGTCGCTCGGTCGGAGCTGCCCCGGGGTTCTTGACATCGCTGAGGGAGGGATTTTCGGTGAGGGCGGGATTCCCGCCACCCGCGCGGATCCTTCGGCGGAGCACAAGATTTCCGGCGGAGGATGTCAAGACGGCGGCGGCGGCTCCGACCAACCGGTCGAAGGGCCCGCCCGGGGCTCGCGCACCAAGAGGAGTACGAGATGCAGTTCGTGATCAGCATGCACATCAACCCGGCCGTGCTGGACGCCCTGACCGACGAGGAGAAGGCGGCGGTCGGCGACGGCCACAGCAGGTTCATCGAGGACTTGAAGAAGTCCGGCGAGCTGATCACCACGCAGGCGCTGGTCGACCCGTCGCAGGCCGCCGTGGTGTCCGTGCGCGACGGCCAGCCGGTGGTGACCGACGGCCCCTTCCTGGAGTCCAAGGAGTTCCTGGGCGGCTTCTACCTGATCGACTGCGAGGACAAGCAGCGGGCGGTCGAGCTGGCGGCGCGGATCCCGGACGCGGCGATCGAAGGACTGGGGATCGAGGTGCGGCAGGTGATGTTCGCCGACGGACAATTGGAGGCATGACAGCCCCAGCCACCGAGGACCTGCTGCGTGAGCTGACGCCGCAGGTCCTCGGCACGTTGATACGCCGGCACGGCCGGTTCGAAGGGTGCGAGGACGCCGTGCAGGAGGCCGTTCTCGCCGCCGCCGTGCAGTGGCCGGCCGAGGGGGTGCCCGACAACCCGCGTGGCTGGCTGGTGACGGTCGCCTCCCGGCGGCTCATCGACCAGCTGCGCAGTGAGCACGCGCGGCGCGAGCGGGAGTCGGCCCTGGCCGGCGAGATCGTGCCCGAGCAGGTGCCCGACCACGACGACACGCTCGTCCTGCTGTTCCTGTGCTGCCATCCGACGCTGACCGCGGCCTCCCAGACCGCCTTGACGCTGCGGGCGGTCGGCGGCCTGACCACCGCCGAGATCGCCCGTGCGTTCCTGGTGCCGGAGGCCA
The DNA here is from genome assembly GCF_035917675.1 of Streptomyces sp. NBC_01775. Classification (NCBI taxonomy): domain Bacteria; kingdom Bacillati; phylum Actinomycetota; class Actinomycetes; order Kitasatosporales; family Streptomycetaceae; genus Streptomyces; species Streptomyces sp. NBC_01775. Next base: position 6,496,932 of record NZ_CP109104.1, read on the forward strand.
CCATGGGGGCCAGGATCAGCCGGGCCAAGCAGCGCATCAAGGCCGCCGGCAGCGCGTTCGGCCTGCCCGAGGGCGCCGAACGCGAGGAGCGGCTGCGGGTCGTCCTGCATGTGCTCTACCTGATCTTCAACGAGGGCTACACCGCCTCCTCGGGCAGCGAGCTGCACCGCGCGGACCTGGCGCGCGAGGCGATCCGGCTGACCAGAACCGTGCACGTACAGCTGCCCCGAGACGGCGAGGTGAGCGGGCTGCTCGCGCTGATGCTGCTGACCCACTCCCGCCGGGAGGCGCGTACCACGACGGCCGGCGACCTGGTGCCGCTGGACGAACAGGACCGCACGCGGTGGGACCACGAACTGATCGAGGAGGGCATCGAGCTGGCGAAGGTGTCGCTGGCGGGCCCGCACCTGGGGCCGTACCAGCTACAGGCCGCCATCGCCGCCACGCATGCCGCCGCGGCCACCGCCCAGGAGACCGACTGGCCGCAGGTGCACGGCCTGTACCTGATCCTGGAACGGATCGCGCCCAACCCGATGGTCACTCTCAACCGGGCGATCGCACTGGCCGAGAGCGAAGGTCCGGCCGCGGGGCTGGCCCTGCTGTCCACCCTGGACGCGGACGAGCGGATGGCCGGACACCACCGGCTGCTGTCCGTACGGGCGCACCTGCTGGAGCGGACCGGCGACCCGGCGGGGGCGTACGAGCACTACCGGCGCGCCGCGAAGGCCACCGCCAGCCTCGCCGAACAGCGCTACCTGGAGACCCGGGCCGGCCGGGTGCGCCCCACCTAGGCTCGGGGCCGCCCGCCGCCGGCCGTGACCCCCACGCGTCCGCCACCTGCCCCCGTCCCGACCGCCGACACCACGCCGACACCACCCGGAACGGGACCAAACGCAGGTTCGCTTGGGCCCGCGGTAGCGGTCGCCGCAGACCGCGGGCTGGTCCTCGGTCCTGCGGATATTGATCGGTCTGGTCTGCTGGCAGAGGCCGCAGAGCCGAGGCGGGGACATGTAGCAGCTCGAACAGGCCGGCCCGGCCTCGGTGTTGGCGTTCGCCGGCCGCAGTCTCCCGCAGTGGACGCACTCGTGTTTCGGCTTGGGGGTGCACTGAAGGATGTCGCAGAGCGCGACGAGGGTGTCCATGCTCATCCGCTGCGGCGGCTGGGTCACCAGCCGGTAGACCTGTTCCCGTGACAGGGTGATTCCGCGTTCGGCCAGCAGCGGCACCAGGTCGGAGGTCTGGAACATCTGGCGCTCGGCCATCAGTTGGCGGAGCTGCCACTGGTAGCCCATCTTCTTGATCACGGCATCACGTTCCAGTCTTCGCCCAGTCGGTTCCTCATCGATGCTTCCAGCAGCGTGTTCCGGTACTCGTTGGAGACCCCCATGCAAATCGCCGTGGTTGAGGCGTGGGAGTGACCGACCTGCTCTTGAACAAACCAGGCTGAATACCCGAGTTCGGTCAAATGTGTGATGTGGCTGTGGCGAAGACAGTGCAGGTCGAGGTCCTCGTCGAGGCCGGCGTCCTCGCGGGCCGTCATGAATGCTTCGTTGATCGACCGGGGCGACAACCGTCCGACCCGCTCGGTCACCCAGAGCGCGGGATGACGTCCGGGCGAGAGGTACGGCCGTATCTCGGTCACCCACTCGTTCAGGACGTCGACCGGCCAGTCCATCTCCGGGACCATCAGCACGGTGCGGCGCTTGGGCGGCGCCCCCTTCGACGCCTTGCCGAAGCGGACCATCATGCTGCCGTAGCCGCGGATCTGCGGAGCTTTGCGGTTGCGCCGCAGGTCGACCGGATCGACCTTGGACGACTCCGTCCGGCGCGTGCCGTAGGCGTAGCTGGTCTTGAGGACCGCCGCGCCCCGCAGGGCCGTCAGGGCGCCCTTGCGACCCTGACCCCGGAGCTTGCCCGGCCGGGCGTCGGCGGCGTCGAAGAGGGCCTGGACCTCGTCGTAGGTCAGCGGGCGCCGGCGCGGGTCGCCCTCGTACTCGACCGTACGCAGGATGGAGTTGCCCTCATGGAAGACCTGCTGAGGGGCGCACGCCGACTACGGAGGACAGCTCTCCTTCGGTGCGCCACCCGGTCGATTCTGATCATGTTCGCAAACGTACAGTTCCGGCATGAGTGATAGCCGTGCAGAGATCCAGGACCTCAATAGTCGCTACGCGATCGCTTTCGACTCCGGGCAGCTTGACGAGTCCGTCGACTGTTGGGCCGAGGATGGCACCTTGGACGAGACCGAAACTGGCTTCGGCTTGTTCGAAGGCCGCGAGGCGATCCGCGTCTTCTTCCGCGACACCCTCATGGCCAACTCCACGAACGTCGTCCACATGATGTTCAACCACCTGATCACCAGCATCGAGGGTGACCATGGTGAAGGCAGGGTCAACTGTCTCGTCGAGATCGTGAAGACCGATGGCAGTTACGCGCGCGCCCACGTCACGTACAGCGATCGCTACGTCCGGGTCGCAGGCCAGTGGAAATTCGCCAGCCGCGTCGTCACCTCGTCCTTCCCGCACGAGGCACTCACGAGCTGATGCTTGGGTACCCGAAGCGGACATCCTCGGCGTCCTGAGCAGCCCGTGACTCGCGGCCGAGTGACCGCGGTCGACGTCAGCCGCGGCGCGATCCGCACGGTCATCGCCGACCTCGGCCCCCCGCCCAGATCTGAGTCCACCTCCCGATCCCGAGGGGCAGCCCAGGGGCATTCCGCACGTTGGAACATCCCGCTGTACCAGCAATTCCCTTCGGACAGCGGGTGGCCAGGCCGGGCCACTGCTTCGTGCCGCGAGGTAGTGGGCCCAGCTCTCGTTGGCGAGCTGGGCCCATCTGTGTGCGGTGGCCGGGTGGATGCCGAACAGGTCGGCCACCACGATCGGTGGAGTTGAACCTGGTGCTGACTGATCACGCACTGGTTGTATCCGATGCGATACCGCTCGTTCCCAGCTAATGCCACTGCTGGACGCTATCCCGTCCGTCCGCGGCCGGGTCGGTCACCCGCGGTGCAAGCCGGACTCACTCTTCGCCGACCGCGGCTACGCTCCGCTCCCACAAGTCGTCTGACACGATCCACGGTGAAGTCCCCACGACGCGGACAACGTCCAACCCGCTCGCCCGCCCGCCAGGCACGGGCACCAGGACCGTTGGTGCCGGGCTCGTGGCGCGGCCCTGGGCGGCCTTCTTTGAGGCCGTTGATCCACTGGCTGATGTGATCGCGTGTGATCTTGTTCGCGCGATCCGAAACGGCCAGGTCACGGAACCACGGGGTCATGTGATTCTCAATGAACCGCTCATAGTTGGTGCGAGTATGCCCGGATATGTCCATAAGTAGCTCTACGTACTTGCGAGCATAGGCGGGGAACAGCTCGTCGGCAGGGCACTCAGGCTCGCTCGACTCAACGAACCCCTCACCCTTGACCCGGCCGGGCGGCCATTGCTGTCCGTGACCGTTCACCAGGTCGCGGAAACGGTTCGCCGCCGTCTCATCGTCGAAGGTTTCGCGCCCCCATTGCCCGGTTCGGGAGCCTCCGCCGCGCCAGACGACCGTGTAAGAGCAGCCTCCGTGCATGAGTTGATTGGTCTTGATTGAAGCCATGGAGGCCATCGCACGAGGGGTACGTGTGGCGCTTGTGTGGCGCTCGTTTCAACTCGGATGGCCGATGGCGGCGTCTCCGCAGGTCAGTACGTTTTCTGTTGGTGGGGCGGGTGGGACTCGAACCCACGGCCGACGGATTATGAGTCCGCTGCTCTAACCGGCTGAGCTACCGCCCCGTAACGGCGCACCGCGCACATCTGTGCGCGCCGTCTGCCGCAGCATAGCTGCTCATAAGATCTGCCGCCTGCGGCGGGGGAGATCTACGCAGGTGAGGACCCACGGAGGGGGGTGATCGGTTCCCGATCCCGCTCAACTGCCGTGCCGGACAAGGAAGAACGTGCCCAGGGAGCGGCAGGGCACAGAAAAAGGGCCCCCGGAGGGGCCCTTTCGGGTGGTGCTCCCGCGACTGGACTCGAACCAGTAACCTGCCGGTTAACAGCCGGCTGCTCTGCCGATTGAGCTACACGGGACCGCTTCGCCGGTCGCGCTCCCCGTGCTGGGGGCGCTCCCTTGCGGTGAGGAATACATTAGCGCATGCCAGGGGGTGCTCCGAAATCGGTATTGCCTCCGCCTCAGCGCGGTACCCCATAGGCGGCGGCGAACGCCGAGAGGCACCGAGACAGGCATCAGATGCCGAAGGAAGGGGCTAACCATGCGCTACCGGCTCACGTTCGTATCCGGACTGGCTGTCGGCTATGTGCTCGGCACCCGTGCGGGGCGCGAGCGCTACGAGCAGATCAGGAAGGGTGTCCGGAGGATGGCCGAGAACCCGGCCCTACGTAACGTCAGCGAGGCGGCGGCCCTCAGCGGCCGGGAGGCGGCCTCCAAGGCGGCCGACGTGGTCGAGCACCGGCTCCCCTCCTCGGTCGGCGACCGCGTCCGCTCCGTACGTGACCGCCGTGACCACCACGACGGCGAGTACCGCGCCCGCTCCGGCGGCGACTGGGGCGCGGAGGGCCGCTGAACCTCTCACCGCCCGGAGGCGCTGGGCGGGCGGAGTCGCGGGTGGGGCCCGGGCGGGTTCGACCGGCCCTGGCCGGGGCCCGTCGGGGCCCGCCGGGGCCCGGCGGGCCCGGACGAGGCTGATCCCGGGGGCTGAGTGGCGGGCCGCACCGGCTTCCGGCCCCGGCCCCGGCCCCCGGGCCACGGGCCGGGCCCGAGGGCTAGCCGGGCAGCTTCGCGCGTCCGCTTCGGGGGCCGGCGGCCTCCAGGAGGGGGGCCAGGAGGTCGCCGTTCGCCTCGATGCGGGACGGTAGGTCCGAGGTGAGGAAGACCAGGTCGTCGGGGGTACGGGCGGCGGTCAGCTCGTCCCAGGTCAGGGGGGTCGAGACGGTGGGGCGTTTCTTGGCGCGCAGCGTGTAGGGCGCCGCTGTGGTCTTCGCGGCGTTGTTCTGGGACCAGTCCACGAAGACCTTGCCGGGGCGCAGGTCCTTGGCCATCTTGCTGACGGCATGGTCGGGCAGGTCCGCCTCCGCCTCGCGTGCCAGCTTCTTCGCGTACGCGGAGACCTCGTCCGAGTTCGTGGGCTCGATGGGCGCCAGCAGGTGCAGGCCCTTGGAGCCGGAGGTCTTCGGCAGGAGGGTGAGGCCGTCCCGCGCGGTGCGCTCGCGCAGCCACTCCGCGAGCGTGCGGCAATCCAGGATGTCGGCGCCCTCGCCGGGGTCGAGGTCGAAGACGAGGCAGTCGGCCTCTGCCTGGTGGCCGACCCGCCACTGGGGGGTGTGCAGCTCCAGTGCCGCGAGGTTGGCCGCCCAGATGAGGGTGGCCTCGTCCTGGATGAACACCTGGTGCAGCGGCGTCCTGCTGACGACCGTGATCTCGTGCGTGGTCACCCAGTCGGGCGTGCCGCGCGGGACGTGCTTGGTGAAGAACCTCTCGGCCTCCACCCCGTCCGGATACCGGAGGAAGGAGAGGGGGCGTCCGTCGAGGTGGGGGAGGATGACGTCGGCGACGGAGGCGTAATAGTGGATGGCGTCACCCTTGGTGAAGCCCGTCGCCGGATAGAGCACCTTGTCGAGGTTGCTGAGGGCCAGACGGTGGCCCCCGATCTCCGTATGCGGCATACCCTGAGAGTCCCATAGAAGGGACAAAGTATGCGTTCCATCTGGAAAGGGTCCATCTCTTTCGGGCTGGTCACGATCCCGATCAAGGTGGTGTCCGCCACCGAGAACCACAGCGTCTCCTTCCACCAGGTGCACACGTCCGACGGGGGCCGGGTCCGCTACCGCAAGGTGTGCGAGCTGGATGAGGAGGAGGTACCGCGCGAGGAGATCGGCAGGGGCTTCGAGACGGGGGAGGGGACGACCATCCTGCTGACCGACGACGACATGGCGGCGCTTCCCCTCCCCACGGCCAAGACCGTGGAGATTCTCGGCTTCGTACCCGCCGAGGAGATCGACCCGATCCAGCTGGACCGCTCGTACTACCTCGCCGCCGACGGCAAGCGCGCGGACAAGCCGTACGTGCTGCTGCGCGAGGCCCTCACGAGATCGGGCAAGGTGGCCGTCGCCAAGCTGGCGCTGCGAGCCCGCGAGAGCCTGGGGATGCTGCGGGTGTACGAGGACGCGCTGGTGCTGCACACCATGCTGTGGCCGGACGAGATCCGCCCGGTGAGCGGCGTCGCTCCCGAGGGCCAGGTCAGCGTGCGCGACGCCGAACTGGACCTGGCGGACACCCTGATGGAGACGCTGGGGGAGCTGGAGTGGAGCGACCTGCACGACGAGTACCGCGAGGCGCTGGAGCAGCTCGTCGAGGCCAAGGCCCAGGGTGTGGCGCCGCGCCCGGAGGAGCTCCGCAAGGCGGAGGGCGGCTCGGGCAAGCTCGTGGACCTCATGTCGGTGCTGGAACGCAGCGTGCAGGAGGCGAAGAGCGGCCGGGGGGAGGGCGGCGAGGCGACCGTGCACGAGCTGTCGGAGCACCGTGCGGGCAAGACCGCCGCCAAGAAGACCTCGTCCAAGAGGACCGCCAAGGAAGCCCCGTCGAAGAAGACCGCCGCCAAGAAGAGCGCGTCGAAGAAGACGGCATCCAAGAGCGCGTCGAAACCCGCCGCCAAGAAGACCGCCGCCAAGACGGCCACCAAGACGGCCACTCCCAAGAAGTCCACTCCCAAGAAGTCCGCGGCCAAGAAGACAGCGGCGAAGACGAGCGCGGCGAAGAAGGCTTCCCGGCCGCGTAAGACCGCTTAGGACCCGCCGCCGAGGCCTGTGTCGACGAGGGACGTGTCGACGAGGGACGTGTCGTCCAGGAGCGCGCCGTCCGGGTGCGGGTGCGGGCCGAGCTCAGGGTGCGGGCCGAGCTCAGGGGTGCGGGTCGGGCCCGACTCGTTCCCGCTGCCCGGGGGCGCGGCCGGCCGGGAGGAAGAGCACCGAGTTCACATAGCGGCGATGGGGCGCCAGGGAGCGGCGCAGCAGCCCGTGCTCGGCCACGTGTGCGGTGCGCCGCTGGTGCGCCGCCAGGTCGAAGTCCGCCAGCGGTACCCAGGCGCGCGCCGGCAGTACCCAGCCCGTGTAGCCGAGCGAGGACAGCAGCGTGAGCACCGGCGAGAGCGGCTGGATACGCAGCTCCAACTCGATGAACAGCGCCGGTTTCTCGCGTCTGAGGGTGGTCTCGGCGCCGTGCAGGACGGCGAGTTCACTGCCGTCCACGTCGATCTTGATCAGGGTGACGCCGGTCAGCCCCAGCTCGTCCAGCGGCAGACAGGGCACGTCCAGGGCCGTGTCGTGCACCTCGCGGCGTACCAGCGAGGACACGCCCCGGTCGCCGCGCCCGTCCGGGGGCAGCCACAAGGTGGCCGTTCCGGAGCGGTCGCTGGCGGCTGCCTGGAGGATCTCCGCGTTGGGCGGGGTGGCGGTGCGCAGCCGACGGGCGAGGTGGGGGACGGGCTCGATGGTGACCACCCGGTCGGCGCGGCGCGCCAGCCGACGGGTCCAGGGCCCGTACCAGCCGCCGATGTCGACCGCCGTACCGCCGCGCGGACAGAAGTCGGCCAGGCGCCGCAGCTCGGGCTCGAAGCGCGGATACAGCAGGTCCGTCACCAGGGTCAGCAGGCTTCCCGGCAGGTGGGGGCCGATGCGGGACGCGAGAGTCATGAGGGGGGATCCTCCGGCTGGTCCGGGTCGCCTTCGCCGTTGACGCGCTCAAGGAGGTGGCGGTGCTCCTCCTCGGCGACCGGCTCTCCGGAGGACGGAAGGAGCTGGGGGATGCCGTCCACGATGGGGTAGCGGCGCCGCAGACGGGGGTTGTAGAGCGCCTCCTCGGGCTGGAGCAGGGTGAGCGGGCCCTTGTCCAGGGGACAGGCGAGGATCTTGAGGAGGGGGTCGTCGGCGGAGAAGCGGGGCATGGTCACTGCCTTTCTGGGGCGTGTTCGGGGAGAGCCGGCGGAAGCGTCGCGGACAGCGGGCGCCCGGCGGGCGGGAAGTCAGGGGCCGCGGGGCGTTGGGGGTCCGGGGGCCGCGCGCCGGGTCCGGCGGGGCCGGTGGGTCCGTCCGGTTCGGTGGGACCAGTGGGTTCGGCGGGTCCTGCCGCCGGGGCGTCGGCGGGCTGCTCAGTGCCGGGGCCCTCGTGCTCCCCGTCGCTCTTCCCGTCGTTTTTCCCGGCATCCGGTTCGTGCCGGGGCAGCGTCACCAGTACGGAGATGGCGAGCGCGGCGCCGCCCAGCCGCAGGCCGAGGCGGAGCGGTTCGTCGGGCAGCGGCTCGGCGAAGGCGACGGTGCCGCTCACTGTGGCGTAGAGGAAGTTGACCGTCGTGCACACCGGGACGATCAGCGAGGCCCGGCAGCGCTGGAGCGCGGTCTGTGAGAGGACGAGCCCGGTCGAGCCCGTGAACATCAGGAGGTACGGGTAGGGCGAGGTCAGCACCGCCGTGACGGTGCCGCCCACATCGCCGAAGTCGAGCAGCCCGGCCACGCCCTTGATCGCGAGCGAGCTGACGCCGTACAGGAAGCCGACGGCGACCCCGTAGGGCACGCCCGCCGTCGGCAGCCGGTGGCGCCGCCTGGAGCGTCGCTCGGCGGACAGGAAGAGCCCCAGGCCCAGGGCGAGCGAGGGCAGGCAGATGGCGAGCAGGACGGGCACGGGCGCGACCTTGCTGATGGTCTCCGTGCTGCGGTGCAGCGAGAAGACGATCATGAGGAGGGCCGCGAGGACCGCCACCATCCCCCGCCGCTCACGGCCGCCGGCGCGCTCACCCAGGAAGAAGGCGGACAGCAGCAGAAGCATGACCAGGCCCGTGACGAACAGCCCCTGGGCCGCGACGAGGGGGAGGGTGCGGTAGACGGCGAGCTGCGCGGTGAAGCCGAGCAGCAGCGAGGCGGCGCCCAGGATCCACAGGGGGCTGCGCAGCAGGTGCAGTACGAGCCGGGCCGGGTGGCCCGCCGAGAGGGGCGGCAGGGCGGACAGGGCCCGCTTCTCGATGACGAATCCCGCGCTGAAGAGCAGGTTGGCCACCAGCGCCGCCGCGACGCCCGCGAGCATCAGCGGCCATTCTCCGGTGGCTTGCGCACCGCTCGCGCGTGCACCAGCAGGATCGACGCGAGGGAGGGGGTGTGGCAGGCGGCCCGGTCCAGCGGCCGGAGGGGGCGCGGGACGTCGTGATACGGCGCTCCGGTGATGCGTACGACGCGGAAACCGGCCGCCGGAAGCATCGAGCGAAGGGCACGCGCGGTGAACAGCCGCAGATGGCCGACCACTTGGGAGCCGGGGCGGCCGTGGATGCCGCGCAGCGACACCTCGGAGAAGACCGGCTGGGTGCCGAACAGCAGCAGCGCGCGGTTGTACCAGGCGGCCAGGTTCGGGGTGGAGAGCAGCAGATGGCCGCCGGGACGGAGTATCCGGTGCAACTCGTCCAGTGCGGCATCCGGATCGACGAGATGCTCGATCACCTCGGAGAAGAGCGCGGCGTCCGCCGAACCGGTCGCGAACGGCAGCCCCGGTGCTGACAGCTCGCCCCGTACGGCCGTCAGGTGTGTGGAGGCGCGCCGCAGGGCGTCCTGGGACCAGTCGACGCCGATGAGACGGTGCCGCGCCAGCGCGCCGGACGCGGTGGCCGCTGCTGTGCCGTCGCCGCAGCCGATGTCCACGATGGTCGAGGGCGTCTCTCCCAGCGCGCGCGCCAGGATGGCCGCCTGACGCCGCGAGCGGTCGGGTCCGGAGGCGACGGGGGTGGCGGGGTCCTCGTAGAGCTGCTGGAGGCTGCTGGGCCGCTCGGTGGCCGTATCGCTCATGCGGGGTCCCCCTTCGGCTCGTGAGGCCCGTCGGGCTCGGCCGACGCCGTTGTCCTGTTCGGCTCGTTCTGCTCGTCCGGCCCGTCGGTCCCGTCCGGCTGGTACGAGGTGGCGGCCAGCGCGCTGGCGAAGAGTGCGCCGAGGCGTGCGCCGGCGCCGTCGTCCAGCCGGGCGTGCGACCAGCGCAGGGCCAACTGGAGCCGCCCGCCCGTCGAGACGGTCGTCACCGACAGGCCGCGCGGCATCTTGGCGGGCGCCGAGAACCACACCGCTTCGGCGCGCCCCGCGTCCCCGAAATCCAGCGGATAGGGGACGCGGCCGATGTTGGACAACAGCGTGCTGGACGCCCACGGCCCGGCGGCCCGGCGCAGCGCCCGGATGCCCGCCGCGCGGACTCCGACGGGCAGGACGGGGGCGGTCAGCAGGTCGCCGCTGAAGCCCAGTTGGGGCCGTTCGATCGCCTTGAGCGCGCGCGTACGGGCGGCGGTCGCACGAAGCATCCGGTCGATCGCCTGCCGGTCGGGTGCACCCGAGTCCGTGAGTGCCTCGTGCAACTCGCGCTCCTCCGGACCGAAGGTGACCTCGACCAGCCGGGTGCCGTTGCCGATGGGCATGTCGGCGGTACGCGGCCGGTCATCCACCGGCATGGTGACGCGGACCGGTCGCCGGGGCTCCTCGTGGGACCTGTTCCACCGGGCGATCATCAGCCAGGTGGCCACCAGGAGTTGGTCGTTGACGGTGTACGGGGCCGGCTCGCCCGGAGTGCGCGCAGGGCGCGCGGGCACCGGCAGATCAGCGATCAGCATGCCGTTGCCCGGCGCGCCCGGATGCAGCGTGTCGGCCGCCACGCGCGCGGGGCGCGTCCAGACCGGGGGCGGCGCCTCCGGCCGGCGCTCGCCGGCGCCCGGACGCGTGTCCGGCACGGGGGTCCTTACGGGTGGCGGGGCCGGGGAGTTGTCGGCGCCCCCGTACAGCTCGGCCGCCGTGGCGACCACCCGCAGACAGGCGGGGCCGTCGAGCGCGGTGTGGTTGATGGTGACCATGAGCACCCAGCGGCCCTCGTGTTCGACCACCTCGGCGCGGAACGGCGGCGAGGCGTCCAGTGGCGGACAGTCCACGATGGCCCGCCGCCTGGCCTCCTCCAGGGTGCCGCCCGGACAGGAGACCGCGTCCCGGTCCGGCTCGCCGGTCAGTACCCACTCATAACGCGACCGCCACCACCGCGGGGGCGCCTGCCGCATCAGAATGCGCGGATGCCGCCGCATCGCCTCGTCGAACGCGGCACGCAGCCGGTCGGTGTCGGGCCGGGCGGGCAGATGGATCTCCACATGCACGGTCTCCGGCTCGTCCTCGTCGAGACAGTGCCGCGTGATCTCGTCCACGGTCGGAAACGGGATGCGCCGCTCGGGCTCCGGGGGGCCGTGGGGCACCGCCTTCATCCGGCGCCTGCCATCGCTTCCTCCGGTGGCGGAGGAACGCGGCCCGGTCGCGGCCGGGATTGCCGCCGGGCCCCCGCGTTCCCCGCGTTCCCCGCGCTCCCCCCGCTCCGTCGCGTCCCCTGCGCCCTTGTGCGGTGCTGTCATGGGGTGCGGTCCTCCCCCTGGTCCGGCTTCGGCCGGTGGTCGTGCTGGTGGTCGTGCCGGTCGTCGCGCCGGTCCTCGTGCTTGGGCAGGTCCTGGTGGCCGCGGCGGCCCGTGCCCAGGGGCGGGGTGGCGCCCTCGGGCGGGGGGCCCGCTGGTGGCGCCGGTGTGCCCGGCGGTACGGGCGGCAGCGGCGCTGTGGGGGGCTCGGGCGGGTACGCGGGACGCTGCGGCTGCTCGGGCCCCGGGGGGTCGAACTCGGGCGGGCGGGGCCCGAACACCGGTGCGGCGGGCGCCCCTACGGGCTCGTACCCGCGCTCGTGTCCGCCTTCATGGCCCCGCGCGGGCAGGGTGACCAGCGCGGCGGCCAGCGCCAACAGGGCGAGGGCCTGCGCCACGTGTCCGAAGGCGCCCTGTCCCTCGCCGACGGCGGACCCGGCGCCGACGGCGGCCAGCACACCCGCTCCCGCCATACCCGCCAGCGCCACCGGCACCAGCACCCACGGCTTGAACCGGGCGAGCACCGCCAGCGCGGGCACGATCAGCGCGTACGGCCCGGCCACCAGCGCGGTCACCAGGGTGAGCGCGACGGTGCCCAGGACCAGGCCGGGCGGCGGCACCTCGTCCTGGTCACCCAGGGGGGTGCCACGGCGCGTCCGGGTGAAGGCACATCCGAGCAGCACGGCGATGCCCGCACCCCCGGCGATGAGCCCCGCCGTGTACCAGGTGGAGGGCTCGTACTCCAGCTTGACCGTGCCCTCTTCACCCGCCGGGACGAGGAAGCCCTGCTGCCAGCCGTCGAGCCGCAGCGGGGACAGCTCCTTGCCGTTGAGGGTGGCCTTCCAGCCGTCGTTGGCGTTCTCGTGCGTCTGGAGGTACGAGGCGGGCCCGTCGCCCACCTCCACGGTGCGCACGTCGCCCTTCCAGTCGTGGGCGACGCTCTCCCGGTCGCGCGGCGCGCCACTCGACGCGCCGGTCGAGGCGTCATCCGAGGCGTCATCCGAGGCGGCGCCCGCCGCGCCCTCCGCGTCACCGGAGGATGCCGGGGCCGCCGCCTTGCCGTCGTCGCCGCTGCCCAGCGTCACATCGGTGAGCGCCAGCGGGCCGGTGTCGCCCGTCTCCACGGTGTGGGAGCCGGCGTCCAGTTCGATGCTGCCGTCCTCGGCCTCGCCCGCGCACAGCTCGACGTCGATGGGGCGCCGCCCGGTCAGGTCGCGGACCTTGCCCGCTGCCTTGGTGGCGTGGAGGGTGCCGTCGACGGCGAGCATCGGGCCCTTGCCGCAGGGCAGTTCGAAGGTCTGGTCCGGGTCGGGCGCGGGGACGCGGTACTCGTCCAGGGCCGGCAGGTAGACCTCGTTGAGGCCGACAGGGAGCTGGAGCTTCCGGTCGGCGAGGGGGTTGTGCACCGTCAGCGGCTTGGTCTTGGTCACCGTGAGGGTGATCCGGTCCGTGGTGATCGGCTCGAAGCGGGCCTGCCCGTTCTTGTCGACACCGGCGGAAGTCGCACCATCCGGTGAGCTGATCCGGATCTCCTGCGCGGCGGCGGAGATGCCGCCCGCCGGGGCGAGCACGATCTCCCTGATCCTCTTCTTCTTCGGCCAGCTCAACCGGATGGTCGGCTTGTCCCCGGCGATCCAGGCCGTCGACAGATTGCCGTCCACCAGGTTGCGCGCGCTCAAGGCGGTGCCGGTCTTGGCCGTGGAGTCGGCCGAGGCGGTGATCCGGTCGCGGGATCCGGGCGCCGCCTCGTCCAGCAGCCGGTCCAGCTCGGCGCCCGGCACGGGCAGGGCGCGGGCGCGTACGTCGTAGTCGTCGCTGTTGGCGGTGGCGAACTCGCGGTGCAGCCCCACCTCGGCGGAGACCGGCGAGAGGCCGCCGGGGTCGCTGCCGCGGTGCAGGGAGAACAGGTCGCTGTCCGTGCCGGTGCGGTCGGCATCCGGCGGGAGCTTCAGCAGCCTGGTCACCTGGACGTGCGGAATGCTGATCTCGGAGAATCCGGCGCCCGACAGCCCGGCGCGCGGGGTCTGCGCCCGCGTGATGGTGAGCTTCAGCCAGTGTGCCGCGCCCTGGGGCGCCTTGATCCGCTGCCTCTTGCCGTTGGGCTGGAGGAAGCTGGAGGCGCTGCCGTGGTCCGTCTCGACCTTCACGCGGGTCGGCGCCGCGCGGGTGGCGTCCCCGGGCAGCGGCGTCAGCTCGATCGAGGAGGGGATGTCGACGGTGCCCTTGAAACCGGCCTTGATCCACTGCCCTTCCGGCTCGCCCGCCGTGCCCTCGGCCCACGCGGTGTCCGGATTCCCGTCGAAAGCGCCGACGGGCTCGAACTGCGGCAGGTGGAAGAGCCAGTTGCCGCTGCTGGAGGCCGTCACGGACTTGGCGCCGCGCAGCACCGAGGTCGTCTGGTGGCCCTTGCCCGTGGTCGGCAGGATCTGTTCGGGCTTCTCGCCGGGCTCCTGGACGCTGTCCGGATGGTTCTTCTCGTTCGCCGTGTAGGTGTACGAGGTGTTGCTGTTGACCAGCCCGAAGCGGGTGTCGGCGCGGCGCAGCCCGTCACCGGAGATCTGGAGGGGCGGGGTGCCGATGCCCGGGTGGTTGTCCCCGGTCAGCACGGCCGGCCTGTCCTTGACCCGGGCGTCGCCGGCCAGCGGGAGCAGCGCCTCGGGGCCCCCGCTGACCTGCGCGGTGCCGGAGACCGGCTTGAGGGCGACGTCCTTGGGGCGCTTGGTGCCGGTCGGCTCGTAGATCTCCACGGCCCGCTGGCGCGGGTAGAAGCCGGCGACCTGGAGCGGGGTGTCCTCGGGGATGCGGCCTCCGGTCAGCTGCGGGCCGAAGGACTTCACTTTTCTGTAGCCGGATGCTTCGAGTGTCCGCTTGACGGTCTGCGGGGGTACGTAGCCCAGCTGGTCGGGGTCCAGGTCGTTGCGTACGACGACGTCGTAGAGCCCGGCGCGGGCCAGGAACTCCGCGAGCCCGGGGACCTCGCCGCCGCTCATCAGCGCCTGTTCGACCGCGTCGGTGGCCCTGCGGTTGCCGGGCGTGCCGAAGGGGACGTAATCGCGCTGCGCCCAGGGGGACTTGGCGAGCACGTCCAGCGGCTGGTCGACGGGCGAGCCCCAGGTGTAGAGGCCGTGCGCGGTGGCCGGGGTGACATAGGCGCGGGTGTGCGGGGAGTGCTCCTCCAGCCAGTCGGCCGTCTGTTCCCAGTGCCGGGGCAGCTTCTTGAACGCGCCCGCCTGGAGGATGTCACCGTTCGCGTACGGCAGGCACAGCCCCGGCAGCACGGCCAGCGCGGCGACCCACAGCAGCAGCCTGCGCCCCGGCAGCGGTCTCGTACCGCGGGTGCTGACGGCGACACCGGTCAGCTGTGCCAGCCCGAACACCAGGGCGAGGGCGAGGCCCGGCTGGAACTTGTAGATGTTGCGGAAGGGGCGCAGCCAGCCGTCCAGCCAGCCCTGGACAGGGTCGGCGAACGGAGCGCCCAGCGCGCCCGCGTACCCGGCGAGCATCACACCGGTGACGGTGAGGACCGTCAGCACCAGCCAGCGCCGCTCCGGCAGGTCGCGGCGCGCCAGCCCGGCCAGGCCCAGCGCCGCGGCGAAGGCGCCGCCCAGGACGGCCAGCCAGCTCGCCGCGACGGTCCAGCCGGCGGGCAGCCAGGGCTCACCGAAGTGGAGGTAGGCGGTCCAGTTGCCGCCGCCGCGCAGCATCTCGGTGGCGGACATCGTGCCGGTGGTGGTCTGCGCGCTCTCCACATACGGCATGAAGTCCTCGCCGTACGCGCCCAGAAGCAGCAGTGGGACGTACCACCAGATGGTCGCCAGCAGCACTCCCGGCAGCCACCAGGCGAGCAGGGTGCGGCGTCTGCGGCCGGTGCGGGTGAGCACGTACAGCAGCGCGGGCAGCAGCGCCGCCAGCGTGGAGGCGGCGTTGACGCCGCCCATGAACGGGATGATCAGCGCCGAGCGCGCCGCCGCCACCCGGGGTGTGGCGGTGTACGAGGTGAGCGGCAGCAGCACCCAGGGCAGCACGGCGCCCGGCAGCGCGGCGGCGGAGGTGGAGCCGATGACGATGGTGTAGGCGGGCCACAGCGCGTAGACGGCGGCGGCCAGCAGCCGGGTGTTCCGGGTGCCGGGGCCGAGCCGTTCGGCCAGCCGCAGCGCGCCCCAGAACGCGGCGGCCACGATCAGCGACATCCACAGCCGCTCGGCCAGCCAGGTCGGTATCTGGAGCAGGTCGGTCAGCCCGTAGTAGGGCAGCGCGGGGAACAGATAGCCGATGTACTGGTCGGCTATCCCGCCGAACCCGCCCCTGTCGTGCCACAGCTGCCCCAGGTCTCCCAGGAACTGCCAGGGGTCGGCGGCGACACCGAGCTTGGTCTCGAACGTCATCTTCCCCGGCGACTTGGCCAGGAAGGCGACGAATACGACCGCCCAGAATCCGAACAGCCAGCTCCGGGTCCACGGCCGTTCCGGAGGGGGAACGGGCTTCGGGGCCGGCGCCGGGGCCTGGGGTGGTGCCTGGACGGTCGTGGTCATGTGGGACACCGCCGGAGGATGAGGAGGAGGTTCCAGGTGGCGAACTCGCGCAATCCGGGCACGCGGGTGATGGCGCCCGCCAGGAACGGCCAGTAGCGGGAGCGGGCCGAGACGATCTCCACGTCGCGCCGGGCGCGCACCTGACGGAGGGTGGTTCCTATGTGCACGGCGAACAGGTTCTCGCCGAGGGTGTGCTTGGCCGCGCGCCCCGTACGCCGCTGATAGCGGGCACGGGCACGCTCGGCGCCCAAGTAGTGCCAGGGCGCGGTCTCATGGCCGCCCCAGGGGGAGTACCAGTTGGTGAACGAGACGTAGATCAGCCCGTCGGGGCGGGTGACCCGGATCATCTCCGACAGGAACGTCTGCGGATCGGCCACGTGCTCCAGCACGTTGGAGGAGAAGCAGATGTCCGCCGTGCCGTCGGCCAGCGGCAGCAGATAGCCGTCGGCGACGACGGCACCCTCCGGACGGCGCTCGCCCGCGTGCAGCTCACGCGGGTCGGGCTCGAACAGATAGGCGTGCGCCCCTCGGCGGCGGAACTCCTCGGTGAAGTGCCCGCTGCCGCCGCCCACGTCCACGACCGTGCTGCCCTTGACCGGGACGTACCGCTCCACCTGCTCCGCGGCGTCGCGCGCCAGCAGGCCGTAGCAGTACTCGGGGTCGGTCTGCTCGCGCATGAAGGCGCGGAACAGCGCGACGGATCTTCGGATGGAGGGGTCCCGCACGGTCCTACCACCGCCCAACGGGGATCGGTTGGGGGGAGGGGTGGGGGGAGGTCGGCGTCTGCTGAGAGGCCGTGGCCAGGGCGTACGCCTCGGCGGCCACGGAGCGGAAGCCGCGCACCGTGTTCGCCCAGCGGTAGCGGGCCGCGCGGCGCTCCGCCGCGCGGCCGAGCGCCAGACGGCGCTCCGCGGAGAGGGCCAGCGCGCACCAGTGCGCGGCGAACGCACTCTCGCCGCGCGCCAGCAGCCCGGTGACGCCGTCCTCGACGGAGTCGCGCAGCCCGGGGATGTCGAAGCCGATCGCCGGTGTGCCGCGCGCCGCCGCCTCGGTGACGACCAGCCCCCACCCTTCGACCAGGGAGGGGTGCAGCAGCATCCAGGAGCGGCACAGCAGCCGGTGCTTCTCGCCCTCGCTGATGTGGCCCGTGAAGGTGACCGAGGGGCCCGCCATGGCCTCCAGCGCGGATCTTTCCGGCCCGTCACCCACGATCACCAGCCGGCCGCCCGTGACCGGCCTGACCCGCTCCCACAGGCGCAGCAGCAGGTCGACACGCTTGTACTCCACCAGGCGCCCCATCGCCAGGAACAGCGGCTCGGGCGACTTGGACACCAGCGGCCCGGGATCCTCGACCCCGTTGTGGACGATGCGGATCTCCTCGGCGGGCACGCCCAGCGCGCTCAACGCCTGCGCCGTCGAACCGGATACCGCCACTTTGAGGTTGGCGCGGTGATTGTGCGCCAGCGCCCAGTGTTCGAGACGGCGGCCCAGGCGTGCCGCGGGGGCCGGATAGCGCATCCCCCACAGGTCGGTGTGCACGTGGTTGACGAAGCACAGCGTGGGTCCGCGGTGCCACAGCGGTGCGAGGTACGGCATGCCGTTGCAGACCTCGACCAGCAGATCGCAGTCGCCGATCTGGCGGGCGAAGGCACGACGGGCGCGCAGGAAGTGCCCGGCGTCCCCGCCGGCGGAGACGACACGGTAGTCGCGGTAGGCGGCGGGGCCGCCGCACAGGAGGGTGACCTGATGGCCGTGCGAGGTGAGCCCCTCGGCTATCCGGTCGATCAGCAGCTCGGAGCCGCCCGCCGCCGGATTGCCGAGATCGCGCCGCGCGAGGAACACGATGCGGCGCGGGGACCCTGGATCGGCTGCACGCTGCCTGCGCGGGGCAGTGCTGTGCCCGGTGCCCTGCCCGGTGGGGGAGGCGGGGACGAAGGCGGCGTGGGTGCCGTGTGGGGGGACCAGGGAAGGTCGTACGTGCTGGGGCATATGTGCTCCAACTCGTCTCAGGGTGCGGTAGGAATCAGTCCTTGCGAAGGCGGTGCGGGGGCTGTGCGCAGGGGGTGTGCCGGGGTGGTGCGGGGGCGGTGCGCGTTGGATGGCTCAGTGTTCGCCGCTGCGTTCACGGGTGGCTACTCACCGGAGTGACAATTTTGGCGCTGAATTGAACTGATGCTTCATCACTTCGCGCTCTGCGAGGTGTTCACTCACGCGTGGGGCGCAATGGCCGTGCGTGCCGGGCATCCGGTCGCGCGCACTTGCCCCGGTCAAGCCTTCCCAGGGCCCGCCTGATGGCCGGATGTCCGGTCGGGCTTCGGTCAGGCTCCGACCGGATGCTGCGTCGTCCCGGGCGGCGTCTGTCGGGGACGGCGTCCCCTGACGACCAGTATCGCCCCCACCACGGCACACACGGCGCCGGCCGAGACCGCGCCGATAGGTGCCACGCTGCCCACCATCCTCAGCTGCGAGTTGTCGTCCTCGGCGAAGTCCACGGCATCCTGCTGGGTCTTCTTGGTGAACGCCAGCTTCTCGCTCTCCAGCAGCGTCACCTTGTCGCTCTTGCCGCCGGGCGCGCGCAGCGTCATCCGGGGCCCTGTCGCGGCGTACAGGATGCGGCCGGTGCGCTCGTCCACGATGAAGTCCAGGCCCGAATTCTCGTACCACTCCTCGGCGTTGACCTGGCCGCTCTTCGGCTTGTCCACCAGGACCCCCGGCACCTGACGGGTCCCGGCGCGGGAGGGCTCGACCTTGCCGGTGAAGCGCAGCCCCTCGTAGCCGCGCACCTTCGCCTTGCCCTTGTAGTGCAGCGGAACGGTTCCGCCCAGCGTGCTGTCCCACCAGACGTAGTCGCGCTTCGCCACGTCGAAGGGCCACTTCAGGTATGCCTCGCCGCTGAAGTCCTTCGGCTTGGAGCCGCAGCAGTCGACCGGCTTGTTGGTCTTCCGGTTGGTCACCCAGCGCTCCGTCGTCCACTGGAAGGACTTACGGGGGTCGTCCAGCTTGGCGGTCTTGGGGTTGTCGATGGTCTGGGAGACGTTCCACACGGCCCGGCCGGTCTTCTCGCTGGCCGCGACGTCCCCCAGCACGCGCCGGGTGACGGTGAGTTCCTGGTCGCTCTTGGTCTTCAGTTCCTGCTGGTCGAAGTACTTCCCCTCGCCCTTGAAGACCGAGGTCACATTCACGTCGGTGGGAGTGCGCTTGGCACGTGGTTCGACGTACCAGGTGAGCATCGGCGCGAGCACGATCAGGAAGACGCCCAGGCCCAGCAGGACCAGGGCGAGCGGCGAGGCGGTACGGCGCATGCTGGGCACTCCGAGGTGGTCTTGACCTGCGCGTCAGGCGACCCTGCGGCAGGTATGGCGCTGCGACGGGGAAGTGCACGTGCGATGAAGGGCCGTTGGGAGGCCGGTGAAGGGAACGGAGGGATCGTCTGGAGGGTCCGTATGGGCGGGAAACCGTAGGCCGTCCCTTGACACGGCGTCAATGCTTCCCGACACTCAGCAACTCAAGAGGGGTTTGGCTCTGGGGGCGGGGCCGTCGCGCCGAGCCGTCGCGTGTGCTCACGGCTCTTACGGCCACCACGGCACCGACGAAGAGAGGTTCGCCTCCGCCATGCACAGACTCCTCGCCGCCACGCTCACCAGCGTGGTCGCCGCCGGTCTCGCCGTCGGCGCGGGGTTCGGCATAGTCGCCGCACTCGACGCCACCCCCGACCAGCCCAACGTGCCGCTCGTGCACTTCCACTCCTCCCCGGAGGAGGTACCAGGGCTGGGCGAGTCCGCGCTGCCCTCGGCATCCCCGAGCGGCTCCTCCTCGCCGGACGGCTCACCGTCCCCGAGCGGTTCACCCCAGTCGTCCGAGGACGGCGATTCGGCCTCGGCCTCGGCCTCGGCCTCCACACCGGGAGACTGACCCGTGAGAGCCGTGCCCGCGCGCTCGGCCTGGCAGGACGTACCGCCGCCGCGCGTAAGGAAGTTCGCCGAGCGGGCGATGGCCGAGGTGCCCGTGCTCGCGCAGGACATCCTCGACGCCATCCGGCGCGAGTATCCGGCGCTGCCCCTCGTGCTGGACGATTCGGGCGAGCCCATGGCGCTGATCGGTATCCGGCGCGCGCTGGAACACTTCGTCGAGCACCTGGCCACGGGCCTGGATACCCCGCATGTGCCCCCGCAGGTCTTCCAGGAGTTCGGCCGCGGCGAGGTGCTCCAGGGCCGCAGCCTCGACTCCCTCCAGGCCATCTACCGGCTCGGCATCCGGCTCGCCTGGCGCCGGCTCGCCGAGATCGGCACCCAGATGGAGATCCCGCCACCCGCCATGTACGAACTGGCCGAGTCCGGCTTCCAGTACCTGGACGGGCTGGTCGCCGAGTCCGTACGCGGCTACGCGGAGGCGGCGGCACGGCAGGCCGGTGAGCGGCTGCGCCTCCAGCGCAGGCTGCTCGACCTGCTGCTGTCCGAGCACCATCACCACCGCGTCTCCGGCGACCCCTCCGACCTGCTCGCCGACCGGGCAGCGCGGATCGGCTGGCGGGTGCCCCGGACGGTCGCCGTCGCGGTACTGGTGCGCCCCGCGCGCTCGGCCGTACCGCCCGCCGTGGGGGATGAGGTGCTGCTCGACATGGACTGCGAGCAGCCGCGCATGGTCGTCCCCGAACCGGAGGCTCCGGGCCGGCCGGAGCTGCTGCGCAGGGCGATCGCCGGGTGGGCGGGCGCCGTCGGGCCGCCGGTGCCGCTGGCCGACGCGGTCAAGTCCCTGCGCTGGGCACAGGCGGCCGTCGGCCTGATGGAGCGCGGCCTGCTGCCGGACGGGGAGCTGCTCTACTGCACCGACCACACCGAGGCGCTCGTCCTGCTGCCGCCCGAGGAACTGATCGCCGGGCTGACCCGCCGCAGGCTGGCGCCCCTGCGCGAGTGCGGGCCCACCCACAGCCGCCGCCTGGCGGAGACGCTGCTGGCCTGGCTGGAGACCCGCGGCGGCGCCCCCGAGGTCGCCGGCCGCCTGGGCGTCCACCCGCAGACGGTGCGCTACCGGCTGCGGCAGATACGCGAGCTGTGGGGGGACGACATCGACGATGCGGACAGCCGCTTCGAACTGGAGCTGGTGCTGCGCTCGATGCGGCTGCGCGGCGAGCTGGGGGTGGGGTAGCGGGGGAGCGGGGGAGGGGGGGAGAGGGGGAGAGGGGCCTGGACCCGTGCCGGGCGTGGGTGTCACTCCGCGTGACTGTCGCGCTCTGCGCGGATGTCACTCGGTGTGGTCGTCACTCCACGTGGTCACCCAGCATCCGCTTGAGCAGGTCCCGCAGCAGAGTGCGCTCGGTGAGCGTCAGCTCGGCCAGTGGCTCGTCCGCGAAATCCAGGCCTCCGCGCAGCTGCGCCGCGGTGGCGCGGCCCTCCTCGGTGGCGGCGGCGACCTTGACCCTCCGGTCGGCCGGGTCGGCCCTGCGCTCGACCAGCCCCCGGGATTCCAGCCGGTCGACTATCCCCGTCACGTTCGACGGCTCGCACTTGAGCTGCCGCGCCACCTGCCGCATCGGAGTGGGCTCACGCGCCAGCAGCGCCAGCACGCGGGCCTGCGCGCCGGTCAACGAGTGCTCGGCGGCGGCCAGTTCGTACTCCGCGTGATAGCGCGCGACCACAGTGCCGAACAGCTGAACGACCTCACGCGTGAGCGTGTCAGGGGTGCGGATTCCGGCTGTCATGCGACCAGTCTACCTCAATGCTTGACAACATGAAATATAAATGTGCATGGTTGTTTCATCATCTGCAATATCGAGGAGGATCAACCATGTCGCTGCCGACCACTGGGCGGGAATGGCACCTGACCGAACGCCCGGAGGGCTGGCCCGACCCGGAGAAGAACTTCGCCCTGCGTGAGGCTTCCGTCACCGAGCCGGGCGAGGGGGAGGTGCTCGTCAAGAACGTGTACCTCTCCGTGGACCCCTACATGCGGGGCAGGATGAGCTCGGCGAAGTCCTACATCGAGCCGTTCAAGCTGGACAAGCCGATGCTGGGCGGCGCGGTGGGCCGCGTCCTCGCCTCCGGCGCCGAAGGCTTCTCGGAGGGGGATTACGTCCTCCACCACTTCGGCTGGCGGGAGTACGCGACCTTCGACGCGCGCAGCGCCGTCAAGGTCGACCCCGAGGCGGCCCCGCTGTCCGCCTACCTCGGCGTCCTCGGGATGACGGGTCTGACCGCCTACGCGGGCCTGCTGCGGGTCGCCGCCTTCAAGGAGGGCGACGCGGTGTTCGTCTCCGGCGCGGCCGGCGCGGTGGGCGGCGAGGTCGGCCAGATCGCCAAGCTCAAGGGAGCCTCCCGGGTGATCGGTTCGGCGGGCTCGGACGAGAAGGTCAAGCTCCTCACCGAGGAGTACGGCTTCGACGCGGCGTTCAACTACAAGAGCGGCCCGGTCAAGGACCAGCTCAAGGAAGCCGCCCCGGACGGCATCGACGTGTACTTCGACAACGTGGGCGGAGAGCACCTCGAAGCAGCCATCGCGGCCCTGAACCTCCACGGCCGGATCGCGGTGTGCGGAATGATCTCCCAGTACAACGCCACCGAGCCGACCCCCGCCCCGCGCAACCTCGCCCAGATCATCGCCAAGCGCTTCCGGATGGAAGGGCTGCTCGTCGGCGACCACTACGACCTTCAGTCGAAGTTCGTGGAGGAGGTCTCGCCCTGGGTGCGCTCGGGCGAGCTGAAATACCGCGAGACAAAGGCCGAGGGCATCGAGAACGCCCTGGAAGCCTTCCTCGGCATGCTGAGGGGCGAGAACACCGGCAAGATGCTGGTCACCCTCCCGGACTGACCCGGCAGGACTGCCCCGGCCGGGCGGGCATTCCCCTGCCCGCGGGCCGCGGGGCCCGGACGCAGCCCAACATGAGCTGCCGTCGGCCCCCCACCGGTCAGCACATACGCTTGTCACCGCACCGGCGGGAATCGGGGCGCGAGCTCCCCCGGTCGCGCCACCAACAGGAGGATTTTCATGGCAATCCAGCCCATCGACGTCAAGTACACCGCCGTCGCCACCGCGGAGAACGGCCGTGACGGCCGCGTCGCCAGCGACGACGGCCAGCTCGACGTCGTCGTCAATCCGCCCAAGGCGATGGGCGGCAGCGGCGCCGGCACCAACCCGGAGCAGCTCTTCGCGGCCGGTTACAGCGCCTGCTTCCAGGGCGCGCTCGGCGTGGTCGCCCGCAAGGAGGGCGCGGACATCTCCGGCTCGACGGTCACCGCCGAGGTCGGCATCGGAAACACCCCCGAGGGCGGCTTCGGTCTCACCGTCGCCCTGAAGGCCCAGATTCCGAACGTCGACGCGGCCACGGCCAAGGAGCTGCTGGAGAAGGCCCACCAGGTCTGCCCGTACTCCAACGCGACCCGCGGAAACATCGAGGTCACGCTCGACGTCGCCTGACTCTCACCCCTCCGGGGCGCCGCTCCGTGGGCGGCGCCCCGAAGGGCCCGGGACGGCCCCGTCGCCACTCAGCGGTACGAAACCAACGGGGCGCTCCCCGAGGCCTCTTGAGGTCTTGCCACACCTCTGAGGCCTAGTGCCCCTCCCGGCAAGCTTTGCCCCGTCGCGCCGCCCGGCACGCACCCCCCCCAAGCTCTCCGAGCAGGGGGTGCCCCCAGCGGCGTTGGCCAAAAGCCCTGGTAGCTCCTTCCCCAAGCTCTCGACTTCTCCCCCGGCCTTCGGCCGGGAGGTGCCCCCAGAGCAGGGGAGACCCCGATCAAGGACTTCCGGCCGCCTTGCGATCGCACGCTCCCCCACGCTCGGCTCCGCTCGCGCGGGCGGTGCCCCCACGACGACGCTCCTTCCGGGCAAACATTGCCGGTCACGGCACTAGTCCCGCCCTGACGCCTCGTACGGCGACGCCCCTACGGCCGCAGCAGCACCTTCCCCGCATCCGGGTCCTCGCGTACCCGGGCGATGGCGTCACCGAAGCGCTCCAGGGGCAGTTCGTGAGTGATCAGCGCGCCCGGGTCCAACAGACCGCCGTTGAAGGCCCGTACCGCGTACGACCACGCCGAGGACGGTGCGCCGAAGACGGAGCGGACGGTCAGCTGGCTGAAGGCGAGATGGATCGGGTCGATGCCGTGCGCTCCGGGCTCGAAGGCGCCGGCCAGTACCACCCGTCCGCCCCTGCGAGCCAGCAGGCAGGCGTCATTGGCGGTGCTGGGCGCTCCCGCCGTCTCCAGCACCACGTCAAAGGTCCCGCGCTCTTTCGCCGCTTCCTCCGGCGCGCACGCGCGGCTCGCCCCCATCCGCAGAGCCCGCTCGCCACGCTGCGCCCGAGGCTCCACGGCCAGCAGCTCGGCGGGCGAGAAGGCGGCGAGCAGTTGTACGGCCAGCAGCCCCAGTGCTCCGGTGCCCACCACGGCGACGCGGTCACCGGGGCGTACCCCGGCGGCCAGCACGGTCGCCGCGGCCACGGCGGCGGGCTCCAGCAGCGCAGCCGCCTTCAAGTCCGCGCTGTCCGCCAGCGGATGGAGCAGCCGAGCGGGCAGCACCAGCGCGTCGGCGAAGCCCCCCGGCCGGGTGAACCCCGTCTCCTCGTAGCCGCTCAGGCACAAGCTGGTGGCTCCCTCGCGGCAGCGCTCGCAGCGCAGGCAGGCGCGGAAGCCTTCGGCCACGGTCTTGCGCCCGGTCAGCTCCGGGTCCACGCCCTCGCCGACCGCGTCGACCGTCCCCGACCACTCGTGCCCCGGGGTGAGCGGGTAGCGCACATAGGCCAGGGGCCGGGCGCCGTCGTACAGTTCGCGGTCGCTCGCGCAGATCCCCGCGGCGAATACCGCGATCCGCACCTCGCCGGGGCCGGGCGCCGGGAGCGGCCCGCTGACGATTCTGTGCCTGCCGGGGCTGTCGACCACGACGGCCCGCGCGCTGCCCACGCCGCGTCGCGCCTCATCCGGATGCGGGGTGCTGCTCACTGCTGCTGGTCTCCCTCCGTGCGAACCCCGCCCGCCCTTCGCCCTCGTGGCAGCCGACGGTGGACGCGGCCCGCGCTGAGGACCTACCCCGTGGGACGCCGGGCGACGATCTGCCGGTAGGCCATCTCCGCGAGGCTGCGCTGACCTGCCTTGCTCGGATGGAACCAGTCCCAGTTGCTCAGCTCGGCCCCGGTGAAGCGGTAGCGGAAGACGGCACCGTTGTCGTAGCGGCAGCGCAGGTCCTTCGCGCACTCCTCCTTCAGCACGGAGTTGTAGTCCACCACCCTGTCGTACACCTGCTGACGGCGGTCGTGGGCCGCTTTGTCCATGGACTGCGGGTCCTTGAGCATCGACTGACAGATCCCGAGCCCCCACACGCGTTCCCCGATCGGGTTCTTCCTGCCCTGCTGCCACAGCCGCCGCAGGTCCGGGACGCTGGAGACGTAGACCTGGGTCTTGGGAGACTCGGCGCGCAGTACGCGCAGCCCCTCGCGGATGTCGGCGCGGAAGTCCTCGACGGGCGTCATCCGGGCCACGCTGGGGCGGCACGCGTCGTTGGCGCCGCTCATCACCGTCACCATGCCGGGGCGGACGTCGGCCGCCTTGCGCATCTGGGCGGGCAGGTCGTCGGCGACGGCGCCGCTGACCGCGTAGTTCCAGCTCTTGCCCCGGGGGTCGGTCAGCAGGCGGCTGGCGAGGCTGTCGACCTCGTTCTCGGTGCCGGTCGCCCAGGAGACCTTCGTGCAGTCCGACAGCAGCGAGCAGGCGTCGAAGCCACGGGTGATCGAGTCGCCGACGGCCGCTATCGAGCCGGGGCTGCGGTCCCAGATCCGTTGCGGCTTCGCGTGGGGGCGTGCGGAGGATTCGGCGCGCTGTGCGCCCTTCCCGCTGCCTCCGTCCGAGGAGGAGCCGTGGACAAGGGCCAGTACGAGACCGGCCACGAGTATCGCGGCGAACGCGGAGATAGTGACTGTTCGGGGGCGTAGCCGGCCGGACGGATGGGGACGCTTGGAGCGGTCGCTCCCCGTGTGGTGGCTCTCCGTCATCCGACCCCCTGTTTCGCTGTTCCTCGACCGACGGTACGTGACTCACCGTGCGCCGCCTCGCGGTAGCCTGCGCCGTGGTCGGTGGCGCGAGGCGCTCGGCGGCTGGTAAATATTACCTCGCGTCACATCCTGTCCCTTTCGGGGAGAATTGCGCGCAATGGTGTTTACTATTCGTAACCTCGGGAGCTGATAGGGAAGTGACCGGTGGTGCAAAATGTCAGGCGCTGATCCGGCGCGTGACCGGAAGGTGATCGAGGCGGCCCGCGCGGCGGCTCTCGAACCGCACTGGAGGTCCCGGTGACGACACGTGGAGTTCTGTACGTCCACTCGGCGCCCCGCGCGCTGTGCCCGCACGTCGAATGGGCCGTCGCGGGAGTGCTGGGCGCCCGCGTCAACCTCGACTGGATCAGACAGCCCGCCTCCCCCGGCACTTGGCGGGCCGAGTTCTCCTGGCAGGGCGATCCCGGCACGGCCTCCAAGCTCGCCTCCGCGCTGCGCGGCTGGCACCTGCTGCGCTTCGAGGTGACGGCCGAGCCCTGCCCCACCGCCGAGGGCGAGCGCTACAGCTCCACACCGGAGCTGGGCATCTTCCACGCGGTCACCGGCATGCACGGCGACATCCTCATCCCCGAGGACCGGCTGCGAGCCGCGCTCGCCCGCGCGGGGCGCGGGGAGAGCGAGCTGGAGGCGGAGATCTCCAAGCTGCTGGGCAAGCCCTGGGACGACGAGTTGGAGCCCTTCCGCTACGCGGGAGAGGGCGCGCCGGTGCGGTGGCTCCACCAAGTGGTCTGAGGCGCGCGCCGCGCTTGCCCTGAAGCGCACTCGAAGGCCTACCGTTCCCGCATGTCTGACACCACCTCAGTGGCCGTGCTCGGCACCGGCACCATGGGCGCCGCCATGGCCCGCAACCTCTCCGCCGCCGGGTTCGACGTCCGCGCCTGGAACCGCACCCGTGCCAGAGCGGATCCGCTGGCGGCCGACGGCGTACGGGTCGCCGACGACGCCGCCGAGGCCGTACGGGGCGCCGACGTCGTCCTCACCGTCCTCTACGGCGGCCCCTCCGTCCTGGAGGCCATGCGTGCGGCGGTCCCCGGGCTCAGCGAGGGGACCGTATGGGCGCAGGCGAGCACCGTCGGGCCCGAAGGGCTCCCGCCCCTTGAGGAGTTCGCCGCCCAGCACGGGCTGCGCTTCTTGGACGCGCCCGTGCTGGGTACCAAGGAGCCTGCGGAACAGGGCAAGTTGACCGTCCTGGTCGCGGGGCCCGAGGAGGCGGCCGAGGCCGCCGACGGTGTCTTCGGCGCTATCGGGGCCAAGACCCTGCGGGTGGGAACCGAACCCGGCGGCGCCAGCCGCCTGAAGCTGGTGGTCAACAACTGGGTGCTCGCCGTCATCAACGGCGCCGCCGAGACGCTCGCGCTGGCCGAGGGGCTGGGCGTGGATCCCCGCGACTTCCTCGGCGCCGTCGCCGGCGGCCCCCTCGACCTGCCCTATCTACAGGGCAAGGCACAGATGGTGCTAAACGGCTCCTACGAGGCGAGCTTTGTCCTCTCGGGTGCGCGCAAAGACGCCGAGCTGATCTCCCAGGCCGCGCGGACAGCCGGTATCCAACTCGACCTGACTCCGGCCGCCGCCGAACGGATGCGCCGCGCCGAGGCCCAGGGACACGGCCGGGACGACGCCGTGGCCTCCTACTTCGCGAGCTTCGAAAGCTCCGACTACGGCGCGGGCGACGCGACCGGCTCGGCGTAGCCGCTCGCCCGGGCCGCCCGCAGGGGCGCGCCCGCGCCGGGGGCGGAGTACGTGCACACAGGTAAGGGGCGGCCTCCATGGAGACCGCCCCTTACCTGTGAAGCATCCGGTGCGACGCGCGCGCTGAACGGCGTTCCGAACGTGCGCGCCGAACCCGCTCAGACCGTGCGGAACGCCAGGACGACGTTGTGCCCGCCGAAGCCGAACGAGTTGTTCAGCCCGGCGATCGTGCCCCCGGCGGGCAGCTCGCGTGCCTTGTCGCGTACGACATCGGCGTCCGCGTCCGGGTCGAGGTTCTCGATGTTGATCGTCGGCGGGGCCGTGCGGTGGTGCAGGGCCAGCAGCGTGGCGACCGTCTCGACGCCCCCGGCGCCGCCCAGCAGGTGGCCGGTCATCGACTTGGTCGCCGAGATCGCCATGTGGTCCACGTCGTCGCCGAAGACCTTGCGCAGCGCCTTCAGCTCCGCCAGGTCGCCCTGCGGGGTCGAGGTGGCGTGCGCGTTGATGTGCATCACCTCGGCCGGGTCCAGGCCGGTCCTGGCGATGAGGTCCTGGAGCGCGTGCGCGATGCCGTTGCCCGAGGGCTCCGGCTGCACGATGTCGTGGCTGTCGGCGGAGATGCCCTGGCCGACCGCCTCGGCGTAGACCCGTGCGCCGCGCGCCCTGGCGTGCTCGGCGGACTCCAGGACGATCACGCCGGCGCCCTCACCGAGGACGAAACCGTTGCGGGCCGCGTCGTAGGGGCGGGAGGCGCCCTGCGGGTCGTCGTTGTTCTTCGACATCGCCATCATGTTCGCGAAGGCGGCGATCGGCAGCGGGTGGATGGCCGCCTCGGTGCCGCCGGCGACGACGACGTCGGCACGTCCGGTGCGGATCATCTCGATCCCGTAGCCGACGGCCTCCGAGCCCGAGGCGCAGGCGCTGACGGGGGTGTGCACCCCTGCCCGCGCGTTCACCTCCAGGCCGACGTTGGCCGAGGGGCCGTTCGGCATCAGCATCGGCACGGTGTGCGGAGAGACGCGGCGGACGCCCTTCTCGCGCAGGATGTCGTACTGGCCGAGAAGCGTGGTCACGCCGCCGATGCCGGACGCCACCACGGTGCCCAGCCGGTCGGGGTCGACCGAGGAGTCCTCGCCCGCGCGGGCGGTGAAGCCCGCGTCGGCCCAGGCCTCACGGGCCGCGATCAGCGCGAACTGCGCCGAGCGGTCCAGCTTCCTGGCCTGGGCGCGCGGAATGCTCTCGCTCGGCTCGACGGCAACCTTCGCCGCGATCCGGACCGGCATGTCGGCCGCCCACTCCTCCTCGAGGAGACGGACGCCGGAGCGTCCGGCGACGAGACCTTCCCAGGTCGATGCGCTGTCGCCACCCAGCGGTGTGGTTGCGCCGATACCGGTGACGACCACGGAGTGAGGGGTCGCGTTCACTGGAATTCTGTCTCCACTGGTAGGGGATGATCCCGTTTGGGCCACCCTTGGCCGGGTGGCGACAAACGCTTCAGGGGGTGTCTCAGCTCTGGTGGTTGAGGATGTAGTCGGTCGCGTCCCCGACGGTCTTGAGGTTCTTGACGTCGTCGTCCGGGATCTTCACGCCGAACTTCTCCTCGGCGGCGACGACCACCTCGACCATGGACAGCGAGTCCACGTCCAGGTCGTCGGTGAAGGACTTCTCCAGCTTCACGTCCTCCGTGGGGATCCCGGCGATCTCGTTGACGATCTCGGCGAGACCCGAGACGATTTCTTCCTGCGTGGCGGCCATTGCGGCGCTCCTTCGTATTCGCGGTGAGTCCGCAGCGCCCGACCTCTTTGTACGGGGCTGCTCGGATCTTGACTAGGGGAGAGTAACGACAGTCGCGGCGTAGACGAGACCCGCCCCGAAGCCGATGAGGAGCGCGGTGTCGCCGCTCTTCGCCTGCCCTGTGGCCAGCAGCCGCTCCATCGCCAGCGGGATGGAGGCGGCCGAGGTGTTGCCGGTGGTCTCCACGTCACGGGCCACGGTGACGTGCTCCGGCAGTTTGAGGGTCTTCACCATCGAGTCGATGATCCGCATGTTGGCCTGGTGCGGGATGAAGACGTCCAGGTCGTCCGCCGCTATGCCGGCCGCGTCCAGGGCCTGCTGTGCGACCTTCGCCATCTCGAAGACGGCCCACCGGAAGACCGTCTGGCCCTCCTGGCGCAGCGCCGGGAACTTCAGCGCGCCGTCCCCGTCGAGCGGGAGCTGTGAGACATCGCCCACGCGGAAGCCGTCCCAGGGCACGGTCTGGGAGATGACGTCGCGCTTGTCGCCCTCCGAGCCCCAGACGGACGGGCCGATGGCCGGCTCCTCGGAGGGGCCGACGATCACGGCGCCGGCGCCGTCGCCGAACAGGAACGCGGTGGAACGGTCCGTCAGGTCCGTCAGGTCCGAGAGCCGCTCGGCTCCCACGACCAGGACGTACTCGGCGCTGCCCTCGACGACCAGGCCCTTGGCGAGCGTGAGGCCGTAACCGAAGCCCGCGCAGCCGGCGTTGATGTCGAAGGCCGCGGCCTTTCCGGTGCCCATCCGGTCGGCGATCTCGGTGGCGACCGCCGGGGTCTGCTTGAAGTGCGAGACGGTCGAGATGATGACCGCGCCCACCTGGTCGGGAGAGATCCCGGCGTCCGCGACGGCCTTGCCCGCGGCCTCCAGGGTCATCTCCGCGACCGTCTCCTCCGGGCCCGCCCAGTGCCGGGTCGCGATGCCCGAACGCGAGCGGATCCATTCGTCGGAGGAGTCGATGTGCTTGAGGATCTCCTCGTTCGGTACGACGCGGGTCGGGCGGTATCCGCCGACGCCGAGAATGCGCGCGTACGGGGAGCCCTTCGCGGGCTTGATCTTCGCGGTCATGCTTCTCGGGCTCCTTGGAGTCAGGCGGACAGGTGCTCGGCGACGAGTGCCCGGGCCGGGTCGAGGTCGTCGGGCGACTTCAGTGCCAGGTTGCGCACCTGCGGCTGGGCGCGCTTCGCCAGACCGGTGAGGGTGCCGCCGGGGCACAGCTCGATCAAGGTGGTGGCGCCCAGTTCCTTGAAGGTGTCCATGCACAGGTCCCATCGCACCGGCGCTGAGATCTGGTGGACGAGACGGCGAACGACCTCCTGGCCCGAGTCCACGACCTGGCCGTCGAGGTTGGAGACGTAGCGCACCGCCGGATCGCCCGGCTCGACGCCCGCCACGGCCGCCTCCATGGCGGGCACGGCGGAAGCCATGTGCTCGGTGTGGAAGGCACCCGCGACCTTCAGCGCGATGACCCTGGCCTTCTCCGGCCGGTCCTCGGACAGCGCGGCGAGCTGCTCGGTGGTGCCGGCCGCGACGATCTGGCCGGCGCCGTTCATGTTGGCCGGGGTCAGGCCGAGCTTGTCCAGGTGTTCCGTCACGGTCTCCTGGTCGCCACCGAGCACGGCGGACATGCCGGTCTCGCTGACGGCCGCGGCCTCGGCCATCGCCAGGCCGCGGGCCCGCACGATCCGCATGGCCTCCAGCGGGGTCAGCACCCCGGCGAGCGCTGCGGCGGCCAGCTCACCGACGCTGTGGCCCGCGAGGGCGCCCACCGCGCCGAAGGCGCCGGGCGAGTCCTGGCCGGGCCTGTGGTCCAGCAGTTCATAGGCGGACAGCAGGCTCGCCGCGACCAGCAGAGGCTGGGCGACGGCTGTGTCACGGATCTCCTCGGCGTCGGCCTCGGTGCCGTAATGCACCAGGTCGAGGTCGATGGCGGCCGACCACTCGGCGACCCGGTCGGTGACGCCGGGAAGTTCGAGCCAGGGGGTCAGCAGGCCAGGCTTCTGGGCGCCTTGGCCGGGAGCGACGAGTACGAGCACTCTCTCACTCTCTCCTGTGGGCAGTGGTCCCCGCCGGTGGGGACCGAGACGAAGAACGGTGAGGGGAATTGTGGACCCTCAACAAAAGACGCGCGCTAGCTTACGGCTGGCCTCCGAAGTCGGCGAGACGCCCCAGGATCAGCGCGATACGCAGTGTGAACGCGGAGCGCACATCCGAGGGTGACCAGCCGGTGACGTCCGTCACACGTCGCAGCCGGTAGCGCACGGTGTTGGGGTGCACGAACAGCATTCGGGCGGCACCCTCCAGGCTACTCGCCTGCTCCAGATAGACGCTCAGCGTCTCCAGCAGCGCGGAGCCGACCTCCTCCAGCGGTCTGTAGATCTCCTCCACCAACAGGTCCCGTGCGACGGGGTCGCCCGCCATCGCACGTTCCGGAAGCAGATCGTCCGCCAGTACCGGGCGCGGGGCGTCCGGCCAGGCGGGGCACGCTTTCAGGCCGGCCATCGCCGCCTGTGCCGAGCGGGTCGCCGCCAGCAGGTCGCCCACCACGGGCCCCGCCACCACGGGCCCGGCGGCGAACGGGCCGATCAGGGACTTCGCGGCCTTCAGCGGGTTGTCGGAGCCGCCGGCGATCACCACCAGACGGCTGCCCAGCACGCCCGTGAGCACCTGGAGCTTGGCGTGCCGCGAGGCCCGGCGGATCGCCTCCACCGTCAGCTCGCTGTCCCCGTCCGGCGCGGTGCCCAGGACGACGGCGACGTGCTCGGGGGAGTTCCAGCCCAGCGCGGCGGCGCGGGAGACCGCGCCCTCGTCGACCTCGCCCGAGAGGACCGCGTTGACCACCAGCGACTCCAGGCGGGCGTCCCACGCGCCGCGTGCCTCCGCCGCCTGCGCGTAGACCTGTGCCGTCGCGAAGGCGATCTCCCGCGCGTACACCAGCAGCGCTTCGCGCAGTACGGACTCGTCACCGGGCGCCGCGACCTCGTCGATGGCCGTCTCGACGACCTCGATGGTGGTGCGCACCATCTCCACGGTCTGCCGCAGGGTGATCGCCCGGGTCAGCTCGCGGGGCGCCGTGCCGAACACGTCCGTGCTGATCGCCTGCGGCGTCTCGGGGTGCCGGAACCACTCGGTGAAGGCCGCGATGCCCGCCTGCGCGACCAGGCCGATCCAGGAGCGGTTCTCCGGCGGCATCGCGCGGTACCAGGGCAGCTGCTCGTCCATGCGCGCGATGGCGGCGGCGGCGAGCTTCCCCGAGGACTGCTCAAGTCTGCGCAGGGTGGCCAGGTGCGGATGCTGGGACGGGTCTGTGGGTTCGGGCACGGGACAAGCCTGCCTCATCGGAAGGAGTGCCAGGGCGCGGGGGCTGGCGGGGGTGCCGGGGCGGCGCCAGGACCCGTGCCGGGGCCGCGCCGGATCTCCGCCGGTGGCGGCGGCGGAGCCCTGCCGGGGCCGACGGCGGGGAGCACCCGACGGCCGGGGCTACGGTGGGCTCATGACGCAGGTGTGGAGGGCCGCCGACCGGTACAGGGGCGGTGACCAGGAGGCCGGGATCGACACCCGGCACGCCTTCTCCTTCTCCGGTTTCTACGATCCGGAGAATGTGAACTTCGGGCTGCTGGTGGCCTGTAACGAGGAACGTCTGGCGCCGGGCGCCGGGTTCCCGCTTCACCCGCACAGGGACGTCGAGATCGTGACCTGGGTGATCGAGGGCGAGCTGGAGCACCGTGATTCGGCGGGGCACTCCTCGCTGGTGCGCCCCGGCGACGTCCAGCGGCTGGGCGCCGGCAGCGGGGTGCGGCACACCGAACGCAACGCGGGGGACGGGCCGCTGCGCTTCGTCCAGATGTGGCTGGTGCCCGGCGCCTTCGGCACGGAACCCGAGTACGAGATCGTACGGGGCATCGCCGACGGCACGCCTTTCGCGCTGCCCCGCACGGAGGCGGTCTTGCACGTGCGGCGGCTGGCCGACGGCGCGCGTACGGCGGTGCCGGACGCGGCCTTCGTGTACGTCCATGTCCTGTGCGGCGAGGCGCTGCTGGGCGAACAGGCCCTGCGCGAGGGCGACGCGGCGCGGATCAGCGACGCGCAGGACCTGGAGCTGCGCGCGCTGGGCCGGGCGGAACTGCTGCTGTGGGAGATGCACGCGGAGCCCGGCTACGGGTGAGGGCGCTCTGGCGCTCAGGGCCGCCCGCGGGGTCCGGGCTGGTCCGGCTGCATCGTTCGGGCTGGTCCGGCTGCCGGTCCGGCTGGGCCGGTCCGGGTCCGGGCTACCCGCGCAATTCGGCCAGGACCGCGTCGGTGAACGGCGTCCACACCTCGGCCGCCCAGGGCCCGAAGTCCCGGTCGGTCAGCGCCACGCACGCGGCGCCCGCCTCGGGGTCCACCCACAAGAACGTCCCCGACTGACCGAAGTGCCCGAAGGTGCGCGGCGAGGACGTGTCGCCCGTCCAGTGCGGGGACTTCGTGCCGCGGATCTCGAAGCCCAGCCCCCAGTCGTTCGGCTTCTGGCGGCCGTAGCCGGGCAGCACCCCGTTCAGGCCGGGGTGGACGACCGAGGTCGCCTCCTGGACCGTCGTACGGTCCAGGAGCGTCGGCGCCTGGAGTTCGGCCGCGAAACGGACAAGGTCCTCCAGGGTGGAGACGGCGTCCTTGGCGGCGGAGCCGGACAGTTCGGTCGCGGCCATGCCCAGCGGCTGGAGCACCGCCTCGTCCAGATACCGCGGGAAGGGGATCTCCGTCGCCTTGGCCAGGTGGTCGGCGAGGGTCTCGAAGCCCGTGTTGGAGTAGATCCGGCGGGTGCCGGGCTCCGCCATCACGCGCTGCTCGTCGAAGGCAAGGCCCGAGGTGTGTGCCAGCAGGTGCCGCACCGTCGAGCCCTCCGGGCCCGCGGGCTCCTCCAGCTCGACGGCGCCCTCCTCCACGGCCACGAGTGCCGCGTAGGCGGACAGCAGTTTGGTGACGGAGGCGAGCGCGAAGCGTTGCCGGGCGGGGCCGTGCGTGCCGGCAAGCGTGCCGTCCGCGCGTACGACGGCCGCGGCGGCGGTCGGCGCGGGCCAGGTCTCGATCATCCGCAGGCTCTCCATGTGCCCGAGCCTAACGCCCGGGAATTGCCGTCGTTTTTGCCCTTGCTTGGAGTGCGCTCTAACTTCGTAGCGTTCACTTATGACCGTGATGGATGCCGGAACGGACACGGAGACACGAGACGCCCCGACGGCGCGTGAGCAGTGCGGAGCGGACAATGCCCCACATCCGCGCCCCGACGGACAGGACATGTACACCATCAGCGAGGTGTCGGCGATCAGCGGTCTGAGCGCGCACACGCTGCGCTGGTACGAGCGGATCGGCCTGATGCCGCACGTGGACCGCACCCACACGGGACAGCGCCGCTTCACCAACCGCGACTTGGACTGGCTGAATCTGGTGGGCAAGCTGCGGCTGACGGGTATGCCGGTCGCCGGCATGGTGCGCTACGCGGAACTGGTGCGCCAGGGTGCGCAGACCTTCGGCGAGCGCAAGGCCCTGCTGGAGACGACCAGAGAGGACGTGCTGCGCCGGATCGACGAGCTGCACGACACCCTGGCCGTCCTCAACCACAAGATCGACGTCTACTCGCAGCCGGCGCGTACTACCTGAGCTGCCTGAGCTGCCTGGTCTGCCGCCCGGCCCCCGGTCGGACATCAGGCGCCGCGGATCTCAGGTGCCGTGAGGCCGGCTCACACCACCGCGAAGGCATGACGGGCTCACACCACCGCGAGGGCATAGAGCGCGAAGGCCGCGGCCAGGGTGCCCGCCAGGACCCGGGGTCCGGGCGCCGCGCTCTTCCACGGTGTCTCGAAGCGCCGCGTCACCCACCCCGTCGCCACGAGCACGAGGGCGAAGAGCGGCAGCCACGCGAGGCGGGCCGCCACCCAGACCGGGGAGTCGGGCGCCGCCGTCAGCCCGCCGACGGTGCTCCACGGGGCGCTCGGTACAGCCACTGCCAGCATGGCCGTCTGGTGCCAGCACAAGACCGTCATGGCCGAGAGGTTGACGACCACGACCGGTGCCCACAGGGCCGGCCGCCGCAGCGCCGAGGCGAGCCGTCCGCGCAGCAGGACCGCGGCGCCGCACTGGAGGGAGGCGAGGGCGAGCACCAGGAGCGACGGAGGATGCGAGTTGGTGCGGGTCTCGCCCGGGACGCCCACCATCGACACCGGATAGTGGAAGAAAACCAGCAGCACGGCGAACAGCGCGCCGCCCCCGGCGAGCAGCAGCGCGCCGCCCCGCCCGCGCAGCTTGCCCTCGCCCCAGCAGACGCCCAACTGGTAGGCGAACAGCCATCCGGGCAGCAGGTTGAGCAGACCCAGCCAGGACGGCATCGCCTGGCCGAGCGGCCCGTAGCGCAGGAGGTCGACGGCGGCCACCGTGCCCAGCAGCGGCGCGGCGGCCCATACTCCGATCCGCTCGCAGGCCCGCACGCAATACGGCGTCAGCGCCGTGACGCCCGCGTAGATCCCGACGAACCACAGCGGCTGCACCACGAGGACGGCCGCCGTACGCAGCGTCGCCCCAGGCACCCCCAAGAACGAGAGCAGCGGCAGCAAGGCCGCCCACACGGCGGTGACTCCCAGGACGGGACGGCCCAGGCGCAGCAGCCGCCCGCGCAGCCAGGCACCCGCCGGCCCGCCGAGCGCGCGATGGCGCTTGTAGGAGAGCACGGAGGAGTAGCCGCCCACCAGGAAGAAGATTCCGAGGAGTTGGAGGACCCAGCTCAGCGGCGCCAGTTGCCCGAACGTGGCCAGCGGACTGGCGTTGTGCAGCGCCCCCGCCCCGTCCCGGGTGAAACCGCCGAGCATCCAGTGGCCCAGCACGACGCCGAGCAGCCCCAGCGCGCGCAACCCGTCAATGGCACGGTCCCGGTGTGCGGGAGTGCGCTCCTCGACGGCACGCACGGCGCCCGCCAGCCCGCGTCGCAGTGTGGTGGCGCGGGGCGGGGCGGTACGCCCGCCCGCGGTGCCGCCCGGGATGGGACGGCGGGTTGCCGGGGACGGTGAACGACGGATCGCCGGGAGCGGCGTACGGCTCGTCGCCGGGGACGGTAAGCGTCTACGGGCGTCAGCGGGCGTCGGTGCGGGCATCGGAGCACTCCTTCGAGGTGGCCGAGCAGTGGACCGAGTGGTATGAACGCAGCGCGACGGCGGAGAAGTTGGCCAGCGAGTCGGTGCCCGGTTCGAGATAGCCCGCGTGCCCGTCCGCCTCGTCGGACGAGACCACCCGGGCGCCGAAGCCCTCACCGGCCGGGTCGGCGCCGTGTCCCAGGCCGAGGAGGCTGACGTTGGGGATGTTGCCGATCCAGTCCTTCTCGGTGTGCGCCGCCCACACGGGCACCCTTGTGCGCAGGGCGGACACCGACTCGGCCCGGATGCCGGGGGAGCCGAAGACGACCATGTCCCGCGCGTCCTCGCGCTCCAGCGAGGAGGCGGCCTCGCCGCAGACGACCGAGCCGTAGCTGTGGCACAGCAGGGCCGGAGCGGGCGCGCCCGTCCGGGCGAGGCCGTGCAGGAAGCGCTCCAGCCGGGGCGCGCCCGCCTCGGCCAGGCGCCCGGTGGCCGCGTCAGGACCGAGGCCGACCGGTGTGGTGTAGCCGACCCAGGCGATCACGGCCGTCCGCGATCCCGGGGAGCGCCGGGTCATCTCGGCGCGCAGCGACTTGGCCATGCCCGCGGGCCTGCCGTAGCGGTTCTTTCCGCCGTCGTCGAAGGTGCCCAGGTCGATGTCCGAGCCGGGCACGATCACGGCGGTGCGGTCCGCGTGCGGGAGGTCTCCGTAGACCTCGGCGACCTGGCCCCTGCCGCGCGGGTCGAAAGCGAGTATCCGGTGGTGCGGAGCGAGGAGGCGGGAGTACCGGTCGGCCTTGGACCGGGCCAGCCGGTGATCCTGGGTGGTCAGCTCCGGGTCGGCCCCGCGCGAGAGTTCGGCCTGCCGCGCGTTCTTCAGGGCGAGTTTGTTGGCCTGGTAGCGGACGCGTACCGGGGCGCCGTCGAGATTGCCGACGGTGAGCGGGTGGCGCCGGGTCAGCGCGCGCACCTGGGCCGGGTCCAGCCCGGCGAAGAAGGAGGCCACTCGTTCGGGGCCGGCCGTAGCGGGGTCGGGCAGCGTGCGCCCCAGGGAGTTGTCGGCGCGCCATGCGGCGGCGCCCGGCGCCGGCCCCGTGACCGGGGTCTGCTCCGTGCCGAGAGCCAGGCCCGTCGTCCCCGCGATGGCGGCTCCAGCGAGCGAGGCGGCGATCAGAGCGCGCTTGAGGCGGCGCTTCATGGCGGTCTCCCTCCTTCTGCCGCCGGCCGGAGGGTCCCGGAGTGGGCGACGGAGGAAGCGTGCGGCGCCGGAAGCGTCCAGGGCGTCACTCCACGGAGCGAACCGCGGAGTGGTACCGGAGTAGGGGGAGGTCCACACGGCACGGCACGGCACGGCACGGTCGGCACGGCTCGGCACCACCTGCGCGGCCAGGCCCCGATGCGGTGCCCTCGCCCGGGGTGCCTACCGGCAGGGGTGTGTGCCTACCGGCGGGGGGTGCCTATCGGCCGGAGGCCCCGGCCGTTCCTACTGGTCGCCGGGCGCGATCAGCCCCGACTCGTAGGCGAAGATGACCGCTTGGGCGCGATCGCGCAGTCCGAGCTTGGTGAAGATGCGGCTCACATGGGTCTTCACCGTCTGTTCGGCGAGATGGAGCGAACCCGCGATCTCCCCGTTCGACTGACCTCGCGCCACCAGCTCCAGCACCTCGGTCTCCCGTTCGGTCAGCCCCTTCAGCCGGAGCGCGGGCGCCGAGGAGCGGGCCCTGTGGGAGCCGGGGCGGCGCTGGCGGGCGAACTCCGCGATCAGCCGCCGGGTCACCGAGGGCGCCAGCAGGGCCTCGCCCGCGGCGACCACGCGCACGGCGGCGATCAGGTCGGCGGGCGGCGCGTCCTTGAGCAGGAAGCCGCTCGCACCCACCCGCAGGGCCTCGTAGACGTAGTCGTCCACGTCGAAGGTCGTCAGCATCAGCACCTTGGGCGTGCGTGTGACTCCGGGCGGCGGCTCCAACAGCTGCTGGGCCGCCTCCAGTCCGTTCAGCACGGGCATCCGGACGTCCATCAGCACGACATCCGGATGAGTGCTGCGGCACAGCTCGACGCCCCGCGCTCCATCCGGTGCCTCACCGACCACGTCGATGTCGCTCTGTGCCGCCAGCAGCGCCGCGAAGCCCGCGCGCACCATGGCCTGGTCGTCGACGATGACCACGCGGGTCACCTCGGAGGAAGCGCCGGGTGCGCCGGTGCCGCTCATGCCGTGGGGGTGTCCTTTCCGTCCTCGTACGGGCCGTCGCGCCATGGGCCGCCCTCTTGCGGGACGTTCCGCCGGTCATCCGGACGCTCGCTGTACGCGCCTCGTTCCGGATGCTCGCTGCCCACACCCCGCTCCGGATACTCGCTGTCCGCGTTCTGCTCCGGATGCTCGTCGCCCGCGCCTCGCTCCGGATGCTCGTCATCCGCGTCCCCCTGGGGGCGTCCGTCCAGGGGCAGCCGCGCGGCGACCCGGAAGCCGCCGTCGGGCAGCGGACCGGTGTCGAGGCTGCCGCCGACCAGCCGCACCCGCTCGCGCATCCCCACCAGCCCGTGCCCGGTGCCCGCGGTCTCCAGCGGCGCGCTGTCCGGATCGGGAGAGGGCCCGTTGACGACCACAACGGTCAGGTTCTCCTCGTCCGCCGCCACCGAGACGCGGGTGACGGCGCCCGGCGCGTGCCGTACGACGTTCGCGAGCGCCTCCTGCACGATCCGGTACGCGGAGAGCGTCACGGTCTGCGCGGGCCCGGCCGCCGGCATCTCGCCCGTATCGCGTGCACCATCCGGTACGTCGACGCTCAACCCGGCGGGCACACCGGCGCGCACGGTCGCCTCCACGAGTTGCTCCAGCCGCTCCAGGCCCGGCTGCGGGGCGCGCTCGCCATGGGTCTTCTCGCTGCGCAGCACGCCCAGCAGGCGCCGCATCTCGGCCAGCGACTCCCGCGCGGTCGCGGCGATGGTCCCGAACTCCTCGCGGGCGGCCTCGGGCAGCCCGTCCAGCCGGTAGGGCGCGCTGTCCGCCTGCACGGTGATGACCGACATGTGGTGCGCGACGACGTCGTGCAGCTCCCTGGCGATGCGCGCGCGCTCCTCCAGGAGGGTGCGCTGGGCCCGCTCAGCCTCGCTGATGGTCTCCTGCTCGGCCAGCCGCCGCTGGACCTCGGCCCTCTCCCGCAAGGTGGCGCCGAGCAGCAGCATCGCGCCGCTGAGCACGATCAGCAGCACGTTCGTGCCATCGCTGCGCGCGGGCGAGAGGAAGCCGAGGACCAGTGATGCGAGCACCGTGACGATCCAGACGCCCAGCAGGGTGCGGCGGCTCTCGCGCAGCGCCAGCGCCAGGCACAGCACCAGATAGCCCACGATCGCCGCCGGCGGCCAGGGCCAGGGGCGCAGTGCGTCGTGATCGGTGTACAGCAGTGCGAGCGCCCCGACGGTGTCGGCGGTGAAGACGATCCACCAGGCCGACAGCGGCCGGGTCACGGCCAGCAGGAGCGGCGCGGTCTGTAGCACGCCGAGTGCCCCCGACAGCGCCCCGTTCAGCTCGTAGTCGTTGGCGAGGATCTGGGTGGTGACGGGGATCAGGACGAGGGCGAAGCCCACCGCCAGCACATAGGGCACCTTGCGGACCCACCACGCGTTCGCGTGCGCCAGCAGCGGCTCCCGGGAGGCCGACGGGGTCAGAAGGGCCGCTCCCAGGGCCCGCAACCCGTCCGCGGCTTCCGGGGGCAGGCGAACGCGCGGCATCCGTCGGGAGCCGCGTACGCGCGGCGTCCGCCGGGGCTCGTGCCCGGGGTCCGGCCCGGCGCCGCCGGGCGGGGGAGGTGGGGTCGATGACATCGCGTGGCCAGAGTACGGAGCGGCGCCGTCCCCCGCGTCCTACGGAGGTAGCGGCGGACCCCCTACCCCGGTACTACCCCCGCGGGGTCCGGCGCGAGGGCTCGGGACGGCGCGTGGGGTCGGGACAACGCGGGGGCTCTGGACAGGAGGGCCGGTGTCAGAGTTCGGCGAGCAATTCGGCCTTCTTGGCGGTGAATTCGTCGTCGGTCAGCAGACCCGCGTCGTGCAGCTCGCCCAGGTGCCGTATGCGTTCGGCGACATCGGCGGGATCGGAGCGGTGGTGCTGCTGGGCCGAGGAGGTGGACGAGACGCTCTCCAGCGCCAGCACGGGGTCGGCCGCGCGCACCGCCTCCAGGACCGAGGCCGCGAAGGGCAGCGACTCGTAGAGCGAGCCGTATCCGAGGCCGAACACCACCGAGGCCGGGTCCTGGTCGGCCTCCGCCAGCGTCTCGGCCCCGCGCGGACGCAGCCGCAGATGGCCGCTGAGGCCCTCGGGGGAGCGCCAGTCGACGCCCTCCAGCTCGCCGACCGGAAAGAACTGGTCACCCGCCTTCCACTTTGCCGTGGAGGCCCCCGTCCAGAACCAGCGGAAGGCGACGACCTTGCCGTCGAAGGACGCCTTGCCGTCGTACGCCTTGAAGCTCTGCGGCGGCGCGGGAGCGGCGACCATGTAGTGGTCCGCGGGTTTTCGCGCGTGGTCGGGCAGAAGGGCCCGCAGCTCCGTCGCGTAGTAGTCCGCGAGCGTCTCGCGCTCGGCGGGCAGCACCAGACGGTAGGGGTCGCTGCCGTCCTTGAGCTGGCCCGCAGCCGCCTCCAGCAGCGGATCGGCGCCCTCGCGCGGCACGGCGCGCAGCACCACGGTGCCACGTCTGCCGCCCGGCACCAGCTCGACAGCGCTCAGCGCCTCGTACGGGACGCGCCGCTCTCCGAGCACGTGAAAGAGCTTCGGTGTGCGGATCCCCCGTTCGAAGCGGATGAGCACGGAGTCTGAATCGAACTCCCAGGTGGAGTGAATTCCAGCCAGTACGTCACCCATGCGGGCCATCGTATGCGTCGGTCGCCCGCACGTCCCCCCTCTGCCGCGCTACGCGCGTAATTAGGTGCGGGGGCGGCTCAGGGGACGGCAGAGCACTCCGGGTCGGAAGAGTCGCAGCCGACGTCCGTGTACGAGCCGGTGCCGATCGCGGCGAAGTTGGCGAGGCTCTGGGTGTGCGGGGCGAAGTAGCCGGTGTGGCCGATGGAGCCGGCGGCCGAGAGGTGACGGGCGCCGAAGCCGTCGGAGACGGGGTCGGCACCGTGGCCGAGGCCGCCTACGTTCATGTGCGGAACGTCCGCGATCCAGTCGTCCCGGTCACGCATGGCCCAGATGTGGGCGCTCGTTCCCAGCTGTGCGGCGTTGTCGGCGCGCATACCGGGGCTGCCGGAGACGGCGATGTCGGTGACATCGTCCGGCATCCGGTGGGCCGCCACGCCGCAGACCACGGAGCCGTAGCTGTGGCAGAAGAGCGAGATCTTGGGGGAGGCGGCCTCCCCGGAGGCCCCTCCCGAGGCGGCGCGGGTGGCGGCGGGCAGCGTGCGGATGAAGCTGTCGAGCCGCTCGGCGCCGTCCTTCGCCGGTCCGCCGGAGGCCGCGTCCACGCCGAGGCCGACGGGCGCCGTGTAGTCGGCCCAGGCGATGGTCGCCGTGCGCGTGTAGGGCGCCGTGGCGTGCTGCTGGTGCTGGAGTGACTTGGCCATCCCGACCGGCGCCGAGTACGGCAGCGAGGACTTCTCGAAGGTCAGCAGCTCGGTGTCGACGCCCGGTACGACCACCGAGACGCGCTGGGCGCGCTCCAGGTCCCCGAACACCTCGGCGGCCCGCCCGCGCCCTGTGGGATCGAAGGCGAGGATCTGCCGCCCGGGGCGCAGCATCGATTCGAAGCGGTGCATCCGGTGCCCCGCGTCCTGGCGGCCCTCGTCGGTCAGCCGCTGGTCGGTCATCCGGTCGCGCTCGGTGTCGCGCGCCTTGAGGAGCGCCGTGCGGTTGGCCTGATAGCGCAGCTCCACCGGAGCCCCGCCGAGGTTGCCGACGACCAGGGGATAGCGCTGGGCGAGCGTGCGCTGCTGCGCGGCGTCGAGCCTCTTGAAGTAGCGCGCGATACGGCCGGCGGACTCGTCCGGGTCGGGGAGCGGATGCCCGGCGAACGAGCCCTTTTCCCAGGCCATGAGCGCCGCGGCACGCGGCCCCGAGGCCAGGTCGTGCTTGCGGATCGCCGTCCATCCGGTCGTCGCCAGCAGGACGAAGACCACGGCCAGGGCGAGCAGTGCACGCCAGGCCGTGGTGCCGGGGACTCCCGTCGAGGGGAAGCCGTTCCCGGACAGCGGGTTCCCTAGGGCGGAAAAGTAAGTCACTGGGGCGCCACCTTAAGAGATGCCGACCGCCATCCACGCAATTGACAGGAAGTGCGTGAGTCATCTCACGTTTCGCGCCTGGTACTCGGATCAAGGTGGGCGGGCATGTGGAGGCCCGTCATGCTCGGCGACTCGCCTCGTCCCGGCTCCAGTTGGCGCTGAGCGCCGGACCGAGCTGCTCGACGTGCTCCTGGGTCACCCGCCGGGCCTCCTCCAGCGACACCCCGTCCCGCAGCCCCCAGTGACGTCCGGCCGAGAGCATCACGCCGGTGAAGGCGGCGACCAGCACCCGGGGCCGCGGGTCGCGCTCGGGGTCCACCCCGGTGCGCCGGGCGATCTCCTGGACGAGTTTTTGCTCCATGAGCAGGGAGTGCCGCAGATGCGCGGCGAGCAGCGAGGGCGTGATCTCGATGATCTGGCACATCCGCAGGTGCAGCTTGAGAGGGGTGATCGCCTCGATGGCCTCGCCCATGTCGTCCCAGGTCTCATCCAGGGTGCGCCGCAGGCATTCAAGAGGGGCCTCGGAGGGGGGCCGGGCGCATACGCCCTCGAAGAAGCGCCGCTCGGTCATGTCCTGGACGAAGAGCGCGACCTCTTCCTTGTTGGCGAAGTAGCGGAAGAACGTGCGCTGGGAGACCTCGACCGCGTCGGCGATCTGGTCGACGGTCGTGGCGTCATAGCCCTGCGTGACGAACAACTGGTGGGCGGCCAGGACCAGGGCGTCCCTGGTGCGCTGCTTCTTCCGTTCACGCAGGCCGGTCACGTGCTGTTCCTTCTCCGGGTCGTCGTTTCGCATATCTTGGCGGCTCGGGTCTTCGCTCTTCAGGACGTGGCCCTCGGCTGTTCTCTCATTGACCTGACATTTACCGGCGAATAATCCCGTTTGTCAATTGTCAGTGGCTGTCATTATCCTCGCGCCATGACCACCCAGACCAGCACCGTCGCGCACGACGCGCCGGATCCAGCAAACTCCGGGGGCGGCGGTGCCGAGTCCCCCAGCGGGCTGCGCGGACACCCGTGGCTGACCCTCGTCACCGTCGCCTTCGGCGTCGCGATGGTGGCCCTCGACGGCACGATCGTCGCCATCGCGAACCCCGCGATCCAAAAAGACCTCGGCGCCTCGCTCGCCGACGTGCAGTGGATAACCAACGGCTATCTGCTCGCCCTGGCCGTTTCCCTGATCACCGCCGGCAAGCTCGGTGACCGCTTCGGCCACCGGCAGACCTTCCTCGTCGGCGT
The DNA here is from genome assembly GCF_035917675.1 of Streptomyces sp. NBC_01775. NCBI lineage: Bacteria > Bacillati > Actinomycetota > Actinomycetes > Kitasatosporales > Streptomycetaceae > Streptomyces > Streptomyces sp. NBC_01775. The sequence goes on from NZ_CP109104.1 coordinate 6,540,931, forward strand.
CGTCGGTTTCGCCGCCGCCTCGGCGGCGATCGGTGTCGCGGGCAGCGTCTCGCTCGTCATCGCCTTCCGCGTGCTCCAGGGCATATGCGGAGCGCTTCTGATGCCGGCGGCGCTCGGCCTGCTGCGCGCCTCCTTCCCGGCCGAGCGGCTGAACGCCGCGATCGGCATCTGGGGCGCCGTCATCGGTGCCTCGACGGCCGCCGGGCCGATTGTCGGCGGGCTGCTCGTCGAGCACGTCAGCTGGGAGTCGGTCTTCTTCATCAACGTGCCCGTCGGCGCGCTCGCGCTGGTGATGGGGCTGGTGCTGCTGCTCGACCGGCGCGCCGAGAACGCGCCCCGCTCCTTCGACGTCCTGGGCATCGTGCTGCTGTCGGTCGCGATGTTCTGCCTCGTATGGGCGATCATCAAGGCGCCCGACTGGCACTGGGGCGACCCCAAGACCCTGACGTTCCTCGCCGTCTCGGTGCTGGCCTTCGCGGGCTTCGGCATCTGGGAGGGCAAGGCCAAGGAACCGCTCCTGCCGCTGAGCATGTTCCGCTCGGTCCCGCTGACCGCGGGCACCGTCTTGATGGTGCTGATGGCCTTCGGCTTCATGGGCGGCATCTTCTTCGTCACCTTCTACCTGCAGAACGTCAACGGACTCTCGCCCGTCGACAGCGGTCTGCGGCTGCTGCCGCTCACCGCGATGATGATCGTCGCCTCGCCGCTGGCGGGCACGGTCATCACCAAGGTCGGCCCCCGTATCCCGCTGGTCACCGCCATGGTGCTGGCGGCCGTCGCCATGTTCGGCCTCTCCACGCTGGACGCCGACAGCGGCATGGGCATCACCTCGCTGTGGTTCGGCGTACTCGGTCTCGGGCTCGCCCCCGTGATGGTCGGCGCCACCGAAGTCATCGTCGGCAACGCGCCGTTGGAGCACGCGGGCGTCGCAGGCGGTCTCCAGCAGGCGGCCATGCAGGTCGGCGGCAGCCTCGGTACGGCCGTGCTGGGCGCCGTGATGGCCTCCCGCGTCGGCAGCGAGCTGCCCGCGAAGTGGGCCGAGGCCAAGTTGCCCCCGCTGCCCGCCAAGAAGGAGGCGGCGCTGCGGGAGGCCGCCGAGGTCGGTGTCGCACCGCCGGCCCCCAAGGGCACCCCGGCCCAGATGGCCGAGTCGATCAAGCACGTGGTGCACGACTCGTTCATCTCGGGAATGGGCCTGGCCTTCGTCTGCGCCGGCATCGTGGCGGTCCTCGCCGCGGGCGTCGCGGTCTTCACCAGCCGCGGCAGCGGCGACGCGGGGCCGTCCGTGCACATCTGACGCGAAGCGGTCGCGCGCCTTTGATGCGAAGCGGGCGCGTACGGCGCGTAGGGAAAACGGCCTGGACCGGAACGGCTCGGTACGCCCGGACGGTGGATAACTCGTGAGTTGTGGACAACTCCGCCACCTGTCCCGGTGAACCGGGCCGTTTGCTCTTGGCCCGCCGCTTCGGGCGCGGACATGCTGGTCACACGCCGGGCGACAACGGGCCCGGCACGAGCGGGGGGAGTGATCAGCCATGACAGGCATGCCCGGACGAGGTCCGAGGACGGCGGCGGGGACGGTCGCTACGGGGGCAGTAGCGGCGGTGGCGCTGGCCATGCTGGCGGCGCTGACCGCACATCCAGCGGGAGCCCAGCAGAGCACGGCGGCACCCCAGCAGAGCCACACGGGAGCCAAGCACAGCACGGCGAGGCAAGCGGCGTCACCACGGCTGGGGAAGTGCGGATCGGGCGAGCTGTGCCTGTGGCAGCGCACCGGCTTCCGGGGCAAGCCGCGCGCCTACGAGCTGAGCGGGATCGACATCGAGAGCTGTGTGCGCCTCCCGGCCGGCGTCACCGCGGTCTCGTCGGCCAACCGTACGGGGCGTCCCGTGACGCTCTACCAGAGCGAGGAGTGCGCGGAGACCGCGGAGTTCGCCACACACCCCTCGGGCTCATGGATGCCCCAGCTGCCTTACAAGGCGCGCGCCTTCAAGGTGTGGGAGCACTGAGGTGGGTGCCCGAGGCCCGCTGCGTACGGGAGCGGCCGGGGGCGATCGCGTGGACCGCCCCCGGCCGGGGGACTTCGGCGCGGAGCACGAGGGCCCCCGCCAGGGCGTCAAGCCCTCAGGCGTCACCGCCCGCGGCTCCCGGGTGGGCTGCCGAGGCGTCGAGGAGCTGGTAGCGGTCGATGGCCTGCTTGAGCGCCGAGCGGTCCACCCGCCCCTCCTTGGCCAGCTCGGTCAGTACCCCGAGCACGATCGACTGCGCGTCGATGTGGAAGAAGCGACGGGCCGCACCACGGGTGTCGGCGAAGCCGAAGCCGTCGGCCCCCAGCGACTGGTAGGTGCCCGGCACCCAGCGCGCGATCTGGTCGGGAACGGACCGCATCCAGTCCGAGACCGCCAGCTTCGGGCCCTCGGCGCCCTGGAGCTTGCGCGTGACGTAGGGGACGCGCTGCTCCTCCTCGGGGTGCAGCAGGTTGTGCTCCTCCACCTCTACGGCCTCGCGGCGCAGCTCGTTCCACGAGGTCGCCGACCACACATCCGCCCGTACGTCCCACTCCTCGGCGAGGATCCGCTGGGCCTCCAGGGCCCACGCCATCGCCACACCGGAGGCGAGGATCTGGGCGGAGTGGGTGCCCTGCTCGCCGGCGCGATAGCGGTAGAGGCCCTTGAGGATGCCGTCCGCGTCCACGTTCTCCGGCTCGGCCGGCTGCTGGATCGGCTCGTTGTAGACGGTGAGGTAGTAGAAAATGTCTTCGCCCTGCGGGTGTTCGGCGCTGGAGCCGTACATCCTGCGCAGCCCGTCCTGGACGATGTGCGCGATCTCGAAGCCGTAGGCCGGGTCGTAGGCGACGGCGGCCGGGTTCGTGGAGGCGAGCAACTGCGAGTGGCCGTCGGCGTGCTGGAGACCCTCGCCCGTGAGGGTGGTGCGCCCGGCGGTCGCACCCAGGACGAAGCCGCGCGACATCTGGTCGGCCATCTGCCAGAACTGATCGCCGGTGCGCTGGAAGCCGAACATCGAGTAGAAGACATAGATCGGGATCAGCGGCTCGCCGTGCGTGGCGTAGGCGGACCCCGCCGCGATGGCGGCAGCCGTGCAGCCGGCCTCGGAGATGCCGTCGTGCAGCATCTGACCGGTGGGCGACTCCTTGTAGGCCAGCAGCAGTTCGCGGTCCACGGACTCGTAGAGCTGGCCCAACGGGTTGTAGATCTTGGCCGACGGGAAGAAGGAGTCCATTCCGAACGTGCGGTATTCGTCGGGCGCGATCGGCACGAAGCGCTTGCCGATCTCCTTGTCCCGCATCAGGTCCTTCAAGAGCCGCACGAAGGCCATGGTGGTGGCGATCTGCTGCTGGCCCGACCCCTTCTTCAAGGTGGCATACGCCTTGTCGTCGGGAAGGTTCAGTGTCTTGGCGCGGTTGACCCGGGTGGGCACGTAGCCGCCGCACTCCCGGCGCCGGTCGTGCATGTACTGGATCTCTTCGGAGTCGCGCCCCGGGTGGTAGTAGGGCGGCAGGCCCGACTCCAGCTCGCTGTCCGGGATCGGCAGGTGCAGCCGGTCGCGGAAGCCCTTGAGGTCCTCGACCGTCAGCTTCTTCATCTGGTGAGTGGCGTTGCGGCCCTCGAAGTTGGGGCCCAGCGTCCAGCCCTTGATGGTCTGCGCCAGGATGACGGTCGGCTGGCCCTTGTGCTCGGCGGCGGCCTTGTACGTGGCATAGACCTTGCGGTGGTCGTGGCCGCCGCGGCCGAGGTGGAGGAGCTGATCGTCCGTCATGCCCTCGACCATCTTCCGCAGCCGCTGGTCGCCGCCGAAGAAGTGCTCACGGATGTAGTCGCCGCTCTCGGTGGCGTAGGTCTGGAACTGCCCGTCGGGCGTGGTGTTCAGCTTGTTGACCAGGACGCCGTCCCGGTCCTGGGCCAGCAGCGGGTCCCAGGAGCGGTCCCAGACCAGCTTGATCACGTTCCAGCCGGCGCCGCGGAAGTAGGACTCCAGCTCCTGGATGACCTTGCCGTTGCCGCGTACCGGGCCGTCGAGGCGCTGGAGGTTGCAGTTGATGACGAAGGTGAGGTTGTCCAGCCCCTCGCGGGCGGCCAGGGAGAGCTGTCCGAGGGACTCGGGCTCGTCCATCTCGCCGTCGCCGAGGAAGGCCCACACACGCGACTTGGAGGTGTCGGCGATGCCCCGGGCCTCCATGTAGCGGTTCATCCGCGCCTGGTGGATCGCGCCGATCGGGCCGAGGCCCATGGAGACGGTGGGGAACTCCCAGAAGTCCGGCATCAGCCGGGGGTGGGGATAGCTGGGCAGGCCGTTCGGGGCCTTGCTCTTCTCCTGGCGGAAGCCGTCGAGCTGGGCCTCGCTGAGCCGGTCGAGCAGGAAGGCGCGGGCGTAGATGCCGGGGGAGGCGTGGCCCTGGAAGAAGATCTGGTCCCCGCCGTCGCCCTCGTCCTTGCCGCGGAAGAAGTGGTTGAAGCCCACGTCGTAGAGGGAGGCCGAGGAGGCGAAGGTGGCGATGTGGCCGCCGACCCCGATGCCGGGGCGCTGGGCGCGCGAGACCATGACGGCCGCGTTCCACCGGGTCGCGTTCAGGACCTTGCGCTCGATCTCCTCGTTGCCGGGGAAGAACGGCTCGTCCTTGGTCGCGATGGTGTTGACGTAGTCCGTGCTGCGCATCTCCGGGACGGCGACGCGCTTCTCGCGGGCGCGCTCGATGAGCCGGAGCATGAGGTAGCGGGCGCGTTCCCGTCCGCGCTCGTCGACGGCGGCGTCGAGAGAGTCGAGCCATTCCTGGGTCTCTTCAGGATCGAAGTCCGGGACCTGGCTGGGAAGGCCGCCAATGATGATCGGGTTGCGATCGGATCCGGAAGCCACGCTGTTCCTTCGCTGTATTGGTCGTGTCGTGCTCTGCGAGCTGGGCGGCAGCGCACGCCGTGGACTGGTGCTCTGAGGGGTGTCGCGCCGCCTCCATCGTGTACCGCAGCCGCGATTACGTCATCTCTACCGAGAGGTAACCCAGCACGTCTCAAGGCAGGCCGGAGGCCGGGTGCGAAGCAGACACGGAGAAGGCGGTCAAATCGCGATCTTACGCCCAGCAGTGGTGGCGGCCGGGCTGGATGCAAACGTTCGTTCGGCTCCTCGTGGCACCCATACGCCTCCCCCGTCACAGCCTGGGCAAACCTGGCAGATCCTGACGGCTTCAATGTGGTGTGAATCACTCTCGATCAGGCATTGTGGGATGACACGTCAACGTTTGGGCGGGATAGACGGTCGGGTACTTGCGTGATCCGGCCCGCCCGTGTGGACTACGGCTCATGCCTCGCGTACACACGGGGCGCAAGCCATATTCGGATACATGATCAGGAGGCAATCCGTGAGCGCGACCGCGGACCACGCGGAGGAGCGGACCAACCCCGCCGCAAGGCTGGGTTTCCAGCCCGGGCAGGTGGTCCAGGAGATCGGCTACGACGACGACGTCGACCAGGAGCTCCGCGAGTCCATTGAGGAAATCACCGGCCAGGAGCTCGTCGACGAGGATTACGGCGATGTGGCCGATGCTGTGGTGCTGTGGTTCCGCGATGAGGACGGCGACCTGACGGACGCGCTGGTGGACGCGACCACGATGATCGACGAAGGCGCCCCCGTCTGGCTGCTGACCCCGAAGACGGGCCGTACCGGCTACGTCGAGCCCAGCGAGATCGGTGAGGCGTCCCAGACCGCGGGGCTCTCCCAGACCAAGAGCTTCAACGCGGCGAAGGACTGGACCGGCAGCCGCCTCGTCACCCCGAAGGGCGCCCCGAACAAGCGCTGAATCCGCGGCCAGTCCCGTTATTCGCCACCTTTGCACCGTTTCCGATCGCTTGTGGCGATCAGGTCCGGTTGTTCCGGTGTGTGCTTCCCGAGCCCCTGACCGGCCCACGGCCGTCAGGGGCTCGGTGCATAGGGTGGGGGGACGCATCTGTCCCGCTCACCGAAGGGAACACCGTCATGGCGATCGAGGCCGGCACCAAGGCCCCGGACATAGAGCTCAAGGACCAGCACGGCCAGACCGTGCGGCTCTCGGACTTCCAGGGCAGCAAGAACGTGGTCCTGCTCTTCTACCCCTTCGCCTTCACCGGTGTGTGCACCGGTGAGCTGTGTGCGCTGCGGGACGAGCTGCCGAAGTTCGTCAATGACGACGTGCAGCTGCTGGCCGTCTCCAACGATTCGCCGTTCTCGCTGCGCGTATTCGCCGAGCAGGAGGGGCTGGAGTATCCGCTCCTGTCCGATTTCTGGCCGCACGGTGAGGCATCCCGTGCCTTCGGCGTCTTCGACGAGGAGAAGGGCTGCGCCGTACGCGGGACCTTCATCATCGACAAGGAGGGTGTCGTGCGCTGGACCGTCGTCAACGGGCTGCCGGACGCGCGCGACCTCGACGACTACGTGAAGGCCCTCGAAAGCCTCTGAAACGCCCCTTCCGGTCCCTTGCAGGGCCCGGGTGCCGCGCACTCGCGAACCGAAAGGCGGAATCCCGTCCCGTAAGAGGGCTGTACCGAGGGGAACCGCTCACTAGGATCGAATCGTTGATCTGACGGCATCCAAATACGGGGGCACGCAGTGCTCCTTACGAACAATTATCCAGGAGGACTCGTGGGAGTCAGCCTCAACAAGGGCGGCAATGTCTCGCTGACCAAGGCGGCGCCGAATCTGACCGCGGTCATCGTCGGTCTGGGCTGGGACGCACGCACGACCACCGGCAGCGACTTCGACCTCGACGCGAGCGCCCTGCTGACGAACACGGAGGGCAAGGTCGCCAACGACCAGAACTTCGTGTTCTTCAACAACCTCAAGAGCCCCGACGGCTCCGTGGAGCACACCGGTGACAACCTCACCGGTGAGGGCGAAGGCGACGACGAGGTCATCAAGGTCAACCTCGCCGGGGTGCCCGCCGATGTGGACAAGATCGTCTTCCCCGTCTCGATCTATGAGGCGGAGAGCCGCCAGCAGAGCTTCGGCCAGGTGCGGAACGCCTACATCCGCGTGATCAACCAGGCCGACAACAACGAGCTGGCGCGCTACGACCTGAGCGAGGACGCCTCCACCGAGACGGCCATGGTCTTCGGCGAGCTGTACCGCCACGGTGCCGAGTGGAAGTTCCGTGCCATCGGCCAGGGCTACGCCTCGGGTCTGCGCGGCATCGCGCAGGACTTCGGCGTCAACGTCTGACCGACCCGGTCAGGCAGACACCGGCAGTCACGGGCGCCGCAGACTTCCGTAACCGGGAGGTGTGCGGCGCTCGGTGGTGCGGACACACTGGAGGCATCACACACCGGGGAGAGGACCAGAACATGAGCGTGACGCTCGCCAAAGGGGGGAACGTCTCCCTTTCGAAGGCCGCACCCAACCTGACGCAGGTCCAGATCGGCCTGGGCTGGAAGGCCCGTTCCACCACTGGCGCCGACTTCGATCTCGACGCGAGCGCGCTGCTGTGCTCGGGCGGGCGGGTGCTCGGCGACGAGTACTTCATCTTCTACAACAACCTCAAGAGCCCCGAGGGCTCCGTCGAGCACACCGGAGACGAGCTCGTCGGCGGCTCCGGCGGGGACGACGAGACGGTGCTGGTGGACCTCTCCCTGGTTCCCGCGCAGGTCGACAAGGTCGTCTTCGCGGTTTCCATCTACGACGCGGAGACGCGACACCAGACCTTCGGCCAGGTCACCGACGCCTACATCCGCGTGATCAACCAGGCTGACGGCGTCGAGCTGGCGCGCTACGACCTCACCGAAGACGCCTCTTCCGAGACTGCGATGATCTTCGGGGAGCTGTACCGCTACAACGCGGAGTGGAAGTTCCGTGCAGTCGGCCAGGGGTACGCGTCGGGGCTGAGAGGCATCGCCCTAGACTTCGGCGTCAATGTCGCCTAGACGCCTCCAACGTCGCAGACGACGCGCCCAGACCCTTCGAACACACTTGTAGACCGGATACCGGATTGGGAAGCCCGTGCTCCTGAAAACCTTTGGCTGGTCCTTCGGCGTTACCGCCGTGGGGCTCGCCGCAGCGGCGTACTTCTGGGGGTGGGAGGCGTTCACCCTCGTGGCGATCCTGTCCGTCCTGGAGATCTCGTTGTCCTTCGACAACGCGGTTGTCAACGCCGGCGTACTGAAGAAGATGAACGCCTTCTGGCAGAAGATCTTCCTCACCATCGGCATTCTGATCGCGGTATTCGGTATGCGGCTGGTCTTCCCAGTCGTCATCGTCGCCATCACGGCCAAGGTGGGACCGATCGAGGCAGTGCAGGTGGCCCTCGACGACCCCAATCGTTATGAGCAGCTTGTCACCGACGCGCATCCCGCCATCGCGGCCTTCGGCGGGCTGTTCCTGCTGATGATCTTCCTCGACTTCATCTTCGACGAGCGCGACCACAAGTGGGTGAGCTGGCTGGAGCGCCCGCTCTCCCGGCTCGGCAAGGTGAACGGGCTCTCGGTCTGCATCGCGCTGATCGTGCTGCTCGTCGCGGCGATGACCATCGCCACCGGGGCCCACCAGCACGGCGGAATGCACGCCGACAAATCGGGCACGGTGATGCTCTCCGGCATCGCGGGGCTGATCACCTATCTGATCGTCGGCGGACTCTCCAGCCATTTCGAGGACAAGCTGGAGGAGGAAGAGGAGCGCGAGCAGGAGGCCGAGGAGGCCGCCGAGCGGGCGGGCAAGCAGCCCTCCGCCGTCGGACTGGCCGGCAAGGCCGCGTTCTTCATGTTCCTCTACCTCGAAGTCCTCGACGCCTCCTTCTCGTTCGACGGGGTCATCGGCGCCTTCGCCGTCACCAACCAGATCTTCTGGATGGCCCTCGGCCTGGGCATCGGCGCGATGTACGTCCGTTCGCTCACCGTCTACCTGGTGCGCCAGGGCACCTTGGACGACTACGTGTATCTGGAGCACGGCGCGCATTACGCGATCGGCGCGCTGGCCGTGATCCTGGTCGTCACTATCAAGTACGAGATCCACGAGGTCATCACCGGAATGGTGGGTGTCCTCCTGATCGCTGCCTCCTTCTGGTCCTCCGTGCGGCGCAATCGCGCCATCGAGGCCGAGGGGGGCTCCGACGGGGACGACAGCGGGGGCGAGGCCGAGGAATCAGAGGTCACCTCACGCGTGTGACCGTCTCCTGAATGAGGAACGCTCCATGCGGGGCGGCTTCGAAACGGCGCGAGCCAACGGCTCCGCCCCGTTCCGGAGCCGCCCCGCCGCGTAGGCAGAGCGTGCACAGAGCACTGAGTGGGGGTGCGGGATGGTCTCCCTGTGGGAGAACTGGCGGCGCGGTGTGGGGATGTCCCGCCGCGGGCCCAAATTCGATACGGTCGGCGGCGCTTCGACGTACGCGGTGGAGCTGACCAAACGGAACGCCGAGCTGTCACTGACCAAACAGGGGGCCGACAGCGGGAGCATGCGGGTCAACCTCTCGTGGCGGATGCGCAGCTCCGACCTGGGCGGCAGGCCACGGCGCAGCGGCTCGCTGCGACACCCGCTCCAGATGCTCAAGCCCCACGTGGTGCAGGCCCACACCCAGGGCGTCGTCAATGTCGACCTCGACCTCGCGTGCATGTACGAGCTGGTGGACGGCAGCAAGGGCGTCGTCCAGCCGCTCGGGAACTTCCTGGGGGACTGGAACGCGCCCCCCTACGTCAAGCTCACCGGTGACGACCGGTTCGGCTCACCCTCCGGCGAGACGCTCTACGTCAACCTCGACCACCGGGACGAGATCAAACGCCTGCTCTTCTTCGTCTACATCTACGACGGCACACCCGCCTTCGACCGTACCCACGCCATCCTCACGCTCTTCCCGAGCAACGGCCCGCGCGTGGAGGTCGGTCTGGACGAGCGGGCCCCGCAGGCGCGCTCGTGCGCCGTGCTGCTGATGGAGAACGTCAAGGGCGAGCTGATGGTGCGCCGTGAGGTCCGCTACGTCTACGGATTCCAGGCCGAGCTGGACCGGCTCTACGGCTGGGGCCTCCAGTGGGGCCGCGGCTACAAGACCAACAAGGTCTGACCCGGCGGCGTGCGGCCGTGCGACGGGCCCCGGCCGCCATGCGGCCGGGGCCCGCGCGCTGTCATCGTTGGGTGAGGAACTGCGGCCCCTGGGGCGGCAGCGTGAACGCCGGGTCCGGCTGGGGATATCCGTAGGCGGGCTGGGGATATCCGTACGCCGGCTGGGTGGCGGGCGGCTGCTGGGGCGGCTGGGGGTAGCCGTAACCGGGCTGCTGCGGGTGCGGGCCCGGGGTCTGGGTGGTCCGCTGGTCCGGCGGTACGAACGGCGGTGGCCCCACGGTCGCCGCCGCGACCCCGGCCGGGTCCGGCTGGGGCTGGGGCGGCGCCGGTGCCGGGTCCGGGCCCGGGGTCGGACCGGGGCCCGGCGCCGGCGCGGGTCCGGGCTCGGGGCCCGGGGGCACCGGCTCGGGTCCGGGGCCGGGCGGAGGCCCTGGCGGGCCGGGAGGCGGCCCGGGCTCCGGCTGGGGCGCGGGGCTCGGATACGGATCCGGTACCGGGTCGGGGTCGGGGAAGCCGGGCTCAGGGGGCGGCTGCGGGACGGTCCCCGAGGGCGGCACCAGACGGAAGTCGTCCGCGCCCGTCGTGTCGGGGCCGGGTACGTGCGCCATGGTCGCGTCCGCGTCCACGCCCGAGTCCACACCCGCGTCCGTGCCGGGGTCGGTGCCGTGCGGGGGCGTCTCCTGGCTGGGTTCGCCCTCGTCGACGGAGATCCCGTACTCGGTGGCCAGCCCGATCAGGCCGGTGTCGTAGCCCTGGCCCAGCGCCCGGAACTTCCAGCCGTCACCCCGCCGGTACAGCTCCCCGCAGACCATCGCGGTCTCGGAGCCCGTCTCCGGCTCGATGTCGAAGGTGGCCAGCAGGCTCCCGTTACCGGCGCCGTCCGCTGCGCCATCCGGGTTGCCGCCCTTTGCGCCCTTGGTGCCGTCCGCACCGCCGGCCGCCGTGCTGTTCGAGCCCGCGGACGCGCTCGCGTCGTGCAGCAGCAGGCGCAGTTCCCGTACGCCGGTGAACGTACCGCCGTCCGCGGACGCGGCCAGCAGGACGCGGTCCACCGACGGGTCCAGCGCTGAGAGATCCGCCTCGATGGTGTCGCGCAGGCCCTCGGGCTCGCGCTTCTTGGCGAGGTGCCGGACCAGCCCCGAGGGGTGGCGCGGCTGGTTGTAGAAGATGAAATCCTCGTCGGACCTGACCTGGCCGTCTGTGCCGAGCAGCAGCGCCGAGGCATCGACATCCGGCACACCGGCACCAGGCGTCCAGCAGAGGACGGCACGCACCGCCGAGGCCTCCAGCTGGATGTTCGATCCCTTCGTCATCGCGTGCGTCATGTACTCATCCTGCCCTTCGTCCGCGGGACTCGACAACGCGGAACCGCCGACGGACGCGGCGGAGGAAGCGAACCGAGAGGTGTACATACAGGGAGAGTGATGTGTGTCCTGTCGTTTTGGAGAACTCTTGACCTCTGCTCATACGTACGATGAGCGCCTGTGCGGGGGACGCACAAAAGTTACAGCGAGACGGGGACCTTCATGCGGCATTTCAGGCATCTGACGCCTGAGCGCCGGAGCGCGCTCTTCCACCGCGAGCCTGCCGGGTTTACGGCCCAGGCACCCGCGAGAACGCTCGCCGTCGCCCTCGGCGCCACCCTCTACAGTCCCGCGACCAGGCCGGAGCTGGCCGAGGACGTGCTGAAACAGTCGGGGCGCGGCGTGGTGTCGATGGTGCTGTGCCTGGAGGATTCGATATCCGACGCGGAGGTCCCGGAGGCCGAGGACAACCTCGTCCACCAGCTCGCCCGCCTGGATGAGCGGCTGGATGAGGCGGAGCGCGACGAGCGGCTGCCGCTGCTGTTCGTGCGGGTCCGCACGGCACGGCAGATCCCCGCGCTGGTCGGCAGGCTGGGCCCCGCCGTGCGGATGCTGTCCGGATTCGTACTGCCGAAGTTCACCGAGGACAGCGGAGCGCTCTTCCTGGAGGCGCTCACCGAGGCCGAGGCGTCCTGCGGGCAGCGGCTGTTCGCGATGCCGGTGCTGGAGTCGCCCGAGCTGCTGCACATCGAGACGCGTACCGAAGCTCTGGCCGGCATCGTCAGGACCGTCGAGAAGTACCGCGACCGGGTCCTCGCGCTGCGCCTGGGCGTCACCGACTTCTGCTCCGCCTACGGGCTGCGCCGCACGCCGGAGATGACCGCGTACGACGTGCAGCTCGTCGCCTCCGTCATCGCGGACGTGGTGAACGTCCTGGGCAGGGCGGATGGCACCGGATTCACCGTGACCGGACCCGTGTGGGAGTATTTCCGGCCACAGGAGCGGATGTTCAAGCCACAGCTGCGGCAGAGTCCCTTCCTGAGCGGGCGCGCCGAGGACGTGCGAACGGCGCTGATCGAGCACGACATGGACGGGCTGCTCCGGGAGATCGAGCTGGACCGGGCCAACGGACTGCTGGGCAAGACCTGCATCCACCCCTCACATGTCGCGCCGGTGCACGCGCTCTCGGTCGTCAGCCACGAGGAGTTCTGCGACGCGACCGATGTGCTGCGCCCCGAGCGCGGTGGAGGCGGAGTGGTGCGCTCCGCGTACACGAACAAGATGAACGAGGTGAAGCCGCACCGTGCGTGGGCCGAACGCACGCTGCTGCGCGGCGAGGTCTTCGGTGTGGCCCGCGAGGGTGTGAGTTTTGTGGAAATGCTGGCGGCGGGAGTCAAGTGAGCGCGGACATACGAGGAGACAGCACCGGCGGCGCGGCGGGTACGAGCGCCGAGGTGGCTGCTGTGGGTGGCGGCGCGCCTGATACGGGCGGCGGCGCGGGCGCTGTGGGTGGTGGCGAGGTGTGGGCCGGGGCCTGGGTGGCCGAGCGGCTCGGTGTGCGCCTGGAGGGCGAGGGGCTGCGGGACCTGCTCGGGCTGGCGCTGCGCCGCAATCCGCGGCGGGCCCACCTGCTGGTCTCCCGCGTCCTCGGCAAGCACGTGCCGGAGAGTCCCGGCCGGATCGTCGGCGCCGGGGTCCGCCTGGGGGAACAGGTGCGCGAGCTGCTGGGCGGCCCCGAGGCGGACCGCTGCGTGGCGCTGGGCTTCGCCGAGACCGCCACGGGGCTCGGACACGGCGTGGCCGACGGCATCGGAGACGTCCCCTGCCTGCACTCCACCCGGCGACGGGTGCCGGGCGTCGACCCGGCGGGCGGCTTCGAGGAGGAGCACAGCCACGCCACCTCGCACCTGCTGCTGCCCGAGGACCCCGGACTGCTGGGCGGGGAGGGCCCGTTGGTGCTGGTCGACGACGAGCTGTCCACCGGCAGGACCGTGCGCAACACCATCGCCGCGCTGCACGCGCACCGGCCGCGCGACCGCTACGTCGTCGCGGCGCTGGTCGACACCCGCGCCCCGGCCGATGTGGCGTCCCTGGAGAAGTTCGCGGCCGACCTGGGCACCCGCGTCCAGGTGGTCGCCCTCGCCTCCGGCCAGGTACGGCTCCCGGACGCCGTGCTGGAGCGGGGCCGGGAACTGGTCGCCGCACACGGCGAAGGCCCGGACGCCGACGCCGTCCCGCACCAGGGGGTCGCCGGGGCTGCCGGGGCCGCGGTACGCCGGGTGGACCTCGGCTGGCCGCAGGGGCTGCCCGACGGCGGACGGCACGGCTTCGGCCCCGAGGAGCGGCAACGGCTGGACACAGCGCTCCCCGGCATGGCCGGACGGGTGCTGACGGAGCTGGAGTCGGCGGGGCTGGGCGTCGCGGGTCAGGACACCGCGGGGCAGGACACCGCGGTGCGTGACTTCGCGGGGGAGGGGCAGGCCACCGGGCGGGGTCCGTCCGCACCGGCCGGTACGGTCCCGGCCGGGACCTCGCCGCCGCGCGTGCTCGTCCTCGGCAACGAGGAGCTGATGTACGCGCCCCTGCGGCTCGCCGCCGAACTGGAGCAGCGCACCCAGGGCGCCGCCGAGATCCGCTTCTCGACCACCACCCGCTCGCCCGTCCTCGCCGTCGACGTCCCCGGCTACGCGATACGCAGCGCGCTGCGTTTCCCCGCGCACGACGCGCACCGTTGTTCGAGCGACGAGGACGACCCCGGTGAGCGCTACGCCTACAACGTCGCGGGGCAGGGCTTCGACGCCGTCGTGGCCGTCGTGGACAGCGAGGGCGACACCACCGAACTGCACGCTCCCGGCGGCCTCCTGGACCAGCTGGCCGGATGTGCCCCGCACGTGCTGCTGGCCGTCATCCCCTCCTACGTCCCCGGGGCTCCGCCCGCCGCGCCGACGCTGCCACGGCCGCGGTCTCGGCCCCTCGCCCGGCCCCTGCGGGGGCCCGCCTTCTCCTCGTACGCGCCCGAGGACGTCGCCTGGCTGCTGCGGGACCTGTCCGGCGTCGAGCTGGAGGCACCCACCGAGGAGCGCGAGGAGGCCATCCAGGCCGGCGGCGCCCACTACGCGGAGTCGCTGCCGGTGGAGTACCAGCCCTCCGAGGAGTATCAGCGGCTCTTCCACAGCGCGCTGGAGGGCTCGGCCGAGCGCATCGCGCGTGCCGTCGGTGCCGTGACGGAGACGGTGCTCGCCGAGCGCGGTCCCCGCCCCGTGCTGGTGTCGCTCGCGCGTGCGGGCACGCCCGTCGGCATCCTGATGCGCCGCTGGGCTCAGCACGCGCACGGGCTCGACCTGCCCCACTACGCCGTCTCGATCGTGCGCGGACGCGGCATCGACACCAACGCGCTGCGTTATCTGGCGGCCCACCACGACCCCGCCGACGTGGTGTTCGTCGATGGCTGGACCGGCAAGGGCGCCATCACGCGGGAGCTGGCCGAGGCGCTCGCCGGGCATCCGGGATTCGACCCGGACCTGGCCGTCCTCGCCGATCCGGGCTCCTGCGTGCGCACCTACGGCACGCGCGAGGACTTCCTCATCCCCTCCGCCTGCCTCAACTCGACGGTCTCCGGGCTCATATCACGCACCGTCCTGCGCCCCGGCCTGATCGGGCCGGACGACTTCCACGGCGCCAAGTTCTACCGCGAGCTGGCCGACAGCGACCTGTCCCGGCACTTCCTGGACACGGTCGCCGCCCGCTTCGAGGCCGCACGGGCCTCCGCAGGGCGGGACGCCACGGCGCTCGCCGGCGCGGACCGGGCGCCCACCTGGGAGGGCTGGCGCGCGGTGGAGCGCATCAGCCAGTCCTACGGCATCGGGGACGTGAACCTGATCAAACCGGGTGTCGGGGAGACCACGCGTGTGCTGCTGCGCCGCGTGCCGTGGCGCGTACTGGCCCAGCGCGGTGCCGGCGCCGACCTCGACCACGTACGGCTGCTGGCCGGGCAGCGCGGGGTGCCCGTCGAGGAGACCGACGACCTGCCCTACACCTGCGTCGGCCTGATCCACCCCCGCTACACGCGCGGTGCCACGGGCGCCGACGGAAGGGCGGCCCGGTGACACACCAGGACGAGGGTCGGGGACATGGCGAGGGACACGTGGGGCAGGACGGGGGCGAGGACGTGCGCGGGGACATGCGCGGGGACGGGGACGCAGGCGGGGACATACGCGGGGACGGGGACGGAAGCGGCGGGGGTCCGCTTCCGCTGATCGCCAGTGACCTGGACAGAACGCTGATCTACTCCGCCGCCGCGCTGGATCTGACAATGCCCGACGCCGAGGCGCCACGGCTGCTGTGCGTCGAGATGTACGAGCACAAGCCGCTCTCCTTCATGACGGAGCGGGCCGCCGCGCTGCTCGCCGAACTCGCGGACCGCACACTCTTCGTGCCCGCCACCACCCGCACCCCCGAGCAGTACCGCCGCGTCAGCCTGCCGGGGCCGGCCCCGCGCTTCGCCGTCTGTGCGAACGGCGGCCACCTGCTGGTCGACGGCGTGAGCGACCCGGAGTGGCAGGCCGTGGTCCGCGAACGGCTGACCGAGTGCGCGCCGCTCGCGGACGTACGCGCACACATGCTGCGTCACGCGCAGGACGCGTGGCTGCGCAAGGAGCGGATCGCGGACGATCTGTTCGTCTACCTCGTCGTCGAGCGCTCGCTGCTGCCCGACACCTGGGTCAAGGAGCTGGCCGACTGGGCGGGCCCGCGCGGCTGGAACGTCTCGCTCCAGGGCCGCAAGATCTACGCCGTGCCGCGCCCGCTCACCAAGAGCGCGGCCGTCGCCGAGGTGGCGCGCCGCACCGGGAGCCCCGCTACCTTCGCGGCCGGGGACTCCCTGCTGGACGCCGACCTGCTGCACGCCGCGGACCGGGGCTGGCGCCCCGCGCACGGCGAACTGGCCGAGAGCGGCTGGGACCCGCGGCATGTGCGGGCACTGACCGAACAGGGGGTCATGGCGGGGGAAGCCATCCTGCGCGCGATGGGCGCGGCGCTGACGTCGGCGGGCGCAGGGGCGCCCGTGGCGTGACGGGGGGCGTCCGCGGTGTGACGAGGGGCGCCCGGCGGCACGCGAGACCGGGTCGCCCGCCCCCACGCGCCTCCTCCGCCGTCAGTCCCGCTGGCCCTCGCTCCCATCCTCGCCGCCGTCGAGCTCCTCGCCTTTGTCGAGCTCCTCGCCTCCGTAGAGCGAGGCCTTGCGCCGCAGTTCGTGGCCCCGTGCGGCGGCCGAGGCGTGCCGTTCGCGTTCGGTCTGGTCGGGGTGCCGGTGCTGCCAGTACGGGTTGTCGTGCGGCAGCGCGCTGCCCACGCGCCCGTACATGCCGAAAATCAGCAGCAGCAGTCCGACGACAAAGCTGAACAGCACGTTCTGGAGGCCGAAAGCCAGCAGGTTGAACCCCGTGTCCAGCAGCGCCAGGTTGGCGAACCCGCTCAGGACGAACAGGGCGCCCAGCGTGATGTTGAGGCTGGAGGCGAAGTTGCCGCCGCGCACCATCCCGTAGAAGAGCAGCATTCCCACCACGACGGACAGCACGCTCAGCGCGCCGTTGGTGTTCAGCCCGGCGACCCGGTCGCCCCCTGTGTCGAGGAACCCGATCTGGTCGACCAGACCCAGGATGCCGAAGCCCGCCAGCCCCGCACCCACCAGCCCCGCGCCGACGCGGTAGATGCGGCTGAGCTTGTGGTGCGCCGGCATGTGTTCGTTGAGGAGCTGCCGTCTCGGCGGTTTCCGCTGCTGAGAGTGCCGACCGGTGTGCGGGTGGATGTGCGAGGGGCGGGGGTGCGACGGGCCGGTGTGCGACGGGTGGCTCACGACCATGATCCGGCCTCCCTCGGGAACGGTTCTGGAGGCGCCCAGCTCTCGCTCTCCAGCATCCGCCCCTGAGCCCAGGACCTCAACCGGGGCCCAGTACGCAGCCTCCTCAGCCCCGGGGTCAGTGCTCCCTGGACCCAGGATTAATGTCCCCCGGCACGCTCGTGGCGGATCTGTTCCACCACGAGCTGCACCGTCTCCTTCACCGCGTCCAGCTCGGTCAGCAGATGCCAGTAATCCGGGTGGCGCCCGGTGAGCGAGGCGACCGCGCGGTCCACCCGCTCCACGGCACTGTCCAGGGGCTGCGCGTGCCGGGGGTCGGGCGTGCTGCGCCCGGCCATCGCCAGGCGCTGCGCGTCGCGGATCGCGAAACGGGTGCGCTCGACCTCCTTGCTGTGGTCGAAGGAGACTTCGTTGAGCCGCTGGAGCCGCTCACCTGCGGCCTTCACCGCCTCGTCCGTCGTGTTGAGCAGGGCTCTGACGGTCGACAGCAGCGCCGTCGCATCCGGCCAGCGCTGCTCCTCGCGCGCTGTGCGGGCCTCCCGCAGCTTCTCGTCGGCCTGCCGCGCCGAGTGCTCCGCCTGCTGAGGCACCTGCTGGAGGTCTTGCCAGCACGCCACGCTGAAGCGTCGCCGCAGCTCGCTGAGCACCGGCTCGACCTGCCCAGCGCGGGTCTGGAGGGCCTGGGTGCGGGTACGGAGGGAGGTGAGGCGTTTGTCGATGTCGGCGGCCTTCTCCGGCAGCCGCTCGGCCTCGCCACGGATCGCCTCGGCCTCCCTGACGACCTTGTCGGCGCGCTGCACCGTCTCCTGAACGCCGTGCGCGCCCGCGCCCTCGTTGAGCTTGGTCAGCTCGGGGGAGAGCCGGGCCAGCCGGGCGGCCAGGTCGTCGGCCTTGAGGCCCTTGCCACGGACCGCGTCCAGCGCGTTGCTGGCCGCGAGGAGGCCCTGCCGGGCCCGCTCCACGGCGGGCGCGAGCCGCGCGAGCTGGTTCTCCGCCTGCGTCAGCACCGGGCCCAGGCTCTCGGCGAACCGGTCCAGCTCCGACTTGACGCGCTCCAGGTCCTGCCGCGCCTTGTCCAGCTCGGAGCGGGCGCGGGCGGCGGCGCCCGTGTCGAGGTCGTCGCGGTCCAGATCGTGGGAGTCCACGGCGGTGATGTAGTCGTGGCTGACGCTGTCGATGCGCGTGCCGAAGTCCGCGAAGCCGGCGACGGCCTGCCGGGCGGCGGGGGAGCTGTCGACGGCGCTGATCGTCTCGATCGAGATGCGCAGGTCGCGCTGAGCGGTGTCCAGCTCGTAGAAGGCGGCGGCGGCGGCGTCCTTCGCGGCTTGCGCGTCGGCCCGCAGATTCTCCGCGCGGCCACTGCCCCAGCCCCAGCGGCGGGTACCGCCGCCGTTCATCGCCGCCACGAAACCCTCTCCCCGTATGCGCCCGTCGATACTCGACCGGTGGTCATTCTCCCACCTGAGGACAACGAACACACGAGCTGGTTAGTTCGCGACCGCTCTCAGGAGCCCCTTTTGGCTTGCACCGCGAGCGGCCAGGCAAGGTACTCTGTCCTCTCACCACGTCAGGGCGCATAGCTCAGCGGTAGAGCGCTTGCCTTACAAGCAAGATGTCACTGGTTCGATCCCAGTTGTGCCCACCAGCCTTAGCGGCACGTCAGGTTGATTGAACGGCCCCCGGAGGGAGCTCCCCCGGGGGCCGTTTCATGATCAGAGTCCACCTCGCCGTTCGTACCGCCCTGGCCGGGGCGTCCGCCCGCCCGGGCTCGTGGTCGATGCGGGCCCGGATGACGACGACGGCCTCCGCGAGGGCGACCAGTACGCACGCCGGCAGCATCCCTCCGTGCCGCCCGAGCCGGCTACGGCGGTCGGCAGGGCGAGGACGGCGGCCAGGCCGCCGACGGAGAGCGCGGGTCCCAGTCGACGTCGAGCAGGCCGAGCCCGTCGCCGCCGAGGAGCGCGAGTACGGCCTGGGCGAAGGCGCGAGTACGGCCCTGGGCGAAGGTGCGTATGGCGTGCTCGGCAGTGGCGCGCCAGAAAGCAGAAGTGGTTATGGAGATATCTCGCCGTGGGTGTTGCCGGGACATTCGCGAGTCCCGCGATTCTCGAATCCCGACGGATTGGTGCTATTGGCTGGTCCGGGAAAACGAAGTCGTTCAGTTTGCATTCCTCGCGGGAATCATCACGTCGATCAGCAGTCCATGGCTCAGCAGCTCGTCACTCGTTCGACGGTAGTGATCCTCCTGTCGCCGGAATCGCCTTTAGCTCGCTTTCTGCGGGAATGCCGTACTCGTCGGACTCCGGACTGGTAAGGAGATTCATGCGTACCCGAACCTCTGTCACGGCTGCGGCGCTCGCCGTACTGGTCACGCTGGGAACTGCGGGAATCGCCGCAGGTGATGCAGCGACGCCCGATAGTCGCGCCTCCCGCACGTTGCACATGAACGATGACCCGCCGTCCCCGGACGGACACGAGTGGAAGGAAGGTTCATATAGCACCAGGATTGCCTGCATCAACCGTGGGGACTGGGGTGTAAAGAACGGGAAGTGGAAGAAATACAAGTGCGTGAACTACCCCCACTGGGAGTACACCGAGCTGTGGGTCCAGGCATAGCGGCTCCGAGGTCCGCCTGAGCCCGGACGTGGTCCGCCTCGGAGTGCTGTAGCGTCCCCGGCCTCATACGCATTTCGTCCTCAGTCTGTCGCCGGGCGACCGGGAAGCGGAGTGCGTCATCCGCTCGTCGACTTCGCGCAGGAGTCGGGGATGCGGTGGGCGAGTACACCGGGCCTGCGCCAGCACCACGTCGACCGTGAAGAGGCGACCGCGTCAATGCGGGAGATCATCGTGGATGACCACGGGAGACTGGTGCGGCAGGCCATGCCGAAGACCACCGCAGGGTTCCGCACGGTGCCCCTCTCGGGGAAAGCGATGGACGCGCTGAAGACGACGGAAGATGTCTGGGGAGTCCATTCGGGGCGCTCCGCACCCGAGGACGGCATGCACGCCGAAGAGCTGACCTTCAAGGGGGCCGAAATCCAGCAAACACCACGAAGAAGGGAAAGCCTCTGAACAACAGGAGGAGCTGCTTGCGACAGACGACCGCGGTTTCGTTCGTACTCCGGTGTCCGACGAGCTTCGAGATCTCCTCGGCGGGGACCCCGTGCTCGCCCAGGCGAGACGAAGCCTGTTCGGAGGCGAATACGAGACCCTTTTCCATCCACTTCGCGCCCGCCCGCCCGCCCGCTTCTGCTGACGGGTCGTGAGGGCTCGCAGTTCCTCGGTGCGAGCTCCGTCGGCCGCGGCGGCGGCTTTCGTGCGCTGTACGATGCCGGGTAAGAAATCGACCATATGCGGGAAGAGCTGTTCGCCCGTATCCCGATGCCGGCCGAGGGTAATCTCTTCTGGCTGCCGGCCGGCGAACCGTCATGGAGCTTCACCGAGCGCATACACGGCGGATGACACCGTGGTTGAGTCCGCCCATCGGGGTGCATGCCGATGGCCGCCCATCGGGGTGCACGCCGCCTCGCGCCTTCGCGTGGGCGTACGACTTCAGGTTCCTGAGTCGACAAAGGCCGGAAGGACGAGCAGTGATCTCGACGCAGGTACGGTCGGACGCCCGCCGTATCCGGGACTTTCATCAGATGCATCACCGGCTGCGGCGCCGTGCTCTGTGACTGTGGATCTCGGCAGCCACGACCTGGGCTGGGCGTGGCCGACACAACGGTGGACCTCTGCCAGCGGGGCATGGCTCCACTGATCGTCTTCGCCGGCTCCACGAGCCCTACGGCGAAGGTACGTATGCCGCGGGGCGAGGCAATCCACTACCGTGAGCGAGCACTTGAGCTCGGCGTGCCCAGCCCGGATGTGCTCGTGGAGCCGAACGCGTGCAACACGGGAGAGAACGTCCGCCTCTCCCGGGCCGTCCTCGAAGAAGCCGGCATCGACGTGGAGTCGGTGCTCTTGGCCGGCAAGCCGTAGGAGGAACGCCGCGCGTACGCCGCAGCACCCAAGCCGTGGGCCGAGGTCTAGATCGTGAGCGCGTGGCCCCGATGAGGTTCGAGGAGACGTGGACTCCCTCGGGGACGCTCAGTTGGTCATCGGCATGTTGGTGGGCGCGCTCCAGCGGCTGCTCCGCTACCCCGAGCAGGGATTCATGATCACGCAGGAGCCGACGGGCCCCGGGCGAGCCCCCAAGCACGCCGTCGGGCTGCTGAGTTGGGCCTCCAAGCAGGTCAACGTGGTACTGCTCCGTTCCGCGCGGGACGCGGGGGCGCTCCCCGTGAGTCGGGGACCCCTGTGTGTGAAAAGTCGAGGCGGGGTCACGTCCGGGTGTTGTGGGGGCTGGGGGCGCGTGCCTTCTGGGGGTGTGTGGTCGTTACCGGGGCTGAAGGCCCGGCCATCGGAATGCCGGGCACTCGGTACCACGAAGGAGAACCCCATGCGCCGATCCCTCGCCACCGCCGCTGCCGTCGCGGCCCTGGTTGTCGCTGTCGTGCCCGCCGCCACGGCACAGGCCGCGGGTCCGGGCCCCAAGAGCGGCTCGGGCAAGGGCGGAGCCGCCAAGAGTGTGGTGGACGTCCTGAAGGGTGTGCCGCCGATCCTCGGCAAGAACGGTCTCAAGAACCGCTGACCGTACGGAACCACGCGCCGCTCGCGGTGCGGACGCCTCGGCCGGGACGGGCCTCAGAGCCGTCCCGGCCTTGTCGTGCGATCGGGC
This sequence comes from Streptomyces sp. NBC_01775, assembly GCF_035917675.1. Classification (NCBI taxonomy): domain Bacteria; kingdom Bacillati; phylum Actinomycetota; class Actinomycetes; order Kitasatosporales; family Streptomycetaceae; genus Streptomyces; species Streptomyces sp. NBC_01775. Next base: position 6,562,838 of record NZ_CP109104.1, read on the forward strand.
GCACCCGCTCATCAGATGGCGTGAACGGTCGGATGCCGATGGGGCGTTGAGGGTGCGGCCGGACAGACATGGGTGGCATGACCCGTTCGCGAACGAACGTCCGAGAGCCCCGTCTGGCGCGCACAGCACGCGCGGTGGGGCTGCCCCTCCTGGCACTGACGGCACTGGTCGCCGTCCCGCAGGGAGTCGCCGCCCCGCAGGGGGTCGCTGACTCGCAGGGGGTCGCCGCCCCGCAAGGAGCCGTTGCCCCGCGGAGAGCCGCTGACTCGCAGGCGCTGGGGGTCGTCGCGCCCCGTGGCGTGCCGTCCGTCGCGCCGTATCTGTCCATGGGCTGGGGCGATCCGCCCGAGCCCGGTTCGCTGTTGCGCTCGACCCGATCGGATGGTTTCAGCTTCGCCTTCGTTCTGAGCGCGGGCGGTTGTGAGCCCCGCTGGGACGGCAGGCGTCCGCTGAAGGGCGGCCAGGACGAGCGGGCCGTGCGGGCCGTCCGTACGGCGGGCGGCTCGGTGGTGGTCTCCTTCGGCGGCGGGTTGGGCCGCAAGCTGGAGCAGGACTGCCCCACCGAGCGGGCGCTCGCCGGCGCCTACCAGAAGGTGATCAGCGCCTACGGTCTGCGTGCGATCGATGTCGACATCGAACTGGGCGCCTACGACAGCGCGGCGGCCCGGCAGAAGACCGTAGCGGCACTGAAGCGGGTCAAGGCCGCGAACCCCGGGCTGACGGTCTACGTCACGCTGTCGAGCATGCGCGGCGGGCCGGACACCGCGCTGATCGACCACGCCGCGCGGGCGGGACTCGCACCGGATGCCTGGACGGTGATGCCGTTCGCCTTCGAAAAGGGCTCCGGCAGTCCCGGCACCGAGGACATGGGCCGCTCCACCGTACGCGCCGCCGAGGGCCTCAGAGCGAGCCTCCAGGAGGCATATGGCTACAGCGCGACCGAGGCGTACGCGCACAGCGGTATTTCCACCATGAACGGTGTCACCGGGCGCGGCGAGGTCATCACCCCGGCCCACTTCCGCACCATCGCCCGCTACGCCCGCGGCCACCGGCTGGCCCGTCTCGCCTTCTGGTCGGTAAACCGTGACCGCCCTTGTGGGCAGCGCCCGTATCCGGCGGGGGACCGCTGTTCCGGGGTCACACAGAAGCCGTGGGAGTTCAGCAGGGCGCTGACGGCAGGGCGTTGACAGCCGGGCGTTGAGGCGGGCTGTGGGCTGTGGGCTGACGCAGGCTGAGGGCTGGGGGCTGACGCCGACTGGGGCCGAACGCCTGACCCGTCGCCAGTTCTGGGGGCGCGCTTACGCCGAGGGTGTCTCCGTCGGGGCCGCCGCCGCGGGCGCGACAGGCGCCGGCAGCAGGCCGCCCTCGCCGACCGCGGCGCGCATGGACGGCAGCAGCGGGAAGCTGAGGCCGACGGGAGTGACGGCCGGGCCCGCCAGCGACTGGAGGGGAGAAAGAGGCGGGAGAGACCGGGCCGCGAGAGCTGGGGCTGCGGGAGACAGAGCTTCGAGCGTCGGAGCTGTGAGTGACGGGGCCGTGGGAGACGGCGCTGTGGGAGAGGGGGCCGCCGTCTCCGGGGGCGTCGGCTCTTCCGTGGCGGCGGCCTGCTCGTCCGTCAGCTCCTGCTCCGGCTCTCGCCGTATCAGGAAGGCCGCGAAGCCCCCCGCCGCGAAGAGCGCGAAGACCGATACGACGGTGCCCAGCCAACTGGCGCCCAGCCATTGGCCGCCGAGGTAGCCGAGGCCCACGCTGTACGCGGCCCAGGCCAGGCCCGCCAGGGCCGACCAGGGCACGAAGTCGCGGGCGCTGCGGTGCGCGGCGCCCGCCGTCAGGCTGACGACCGAGCGGCCCGCAGGGGCGAAGCGCGCGAGGACGACGAGGGCGCCACCCCCACGGGTGAGGGCCTTCCCGAGCTGTTCCTGCGCGCTGGCCAGCCGCCGGGAGCGGGCGATGGCGCGGTCGAAGCGGGCGCCGCCGCGCCAGGCCAGGCGCCAGGCGACCAGGTCACCCAGGACGGAGGCGACGGCCGCGCACAGCACCAGCAGTGCGACCTCCGCGAGGTGGCCGCTGTCGGCCGCGTGGCGCGTGGCGGCGCTGGGAAGGTCGGCCGCGTCGGCGGCGGTGGTTCCGGCTGCGGCCGTGGCCGCGGCGATCACCAGCACTCCGCTCGGCAGGAGGGGCACGAAGACGTCCAGCAGTACGGATGCCGCGATGACGGCGTAGATCCACGGGGATCCGGTCATCGTCCCCAGGATTTCCAGCACTGCGCTCCCCGTTTCTCCCCTGCCCGACTCTCGTTGCACTGGAGGTTTACCGCCGTACAGCGTACGCCCGGGTCCCCCGCTCAGGGGCGCTGGGTCCACGTGGCGACGCTCGCACCGCACTCCGGGTTACAGATGCACTGAATCGGACCATAGGCGGAACTTGAATCACTGGAGGCCAGCACGATGAGGGCAGCACATCGCAGGGCAGGCGTGGTGGGAGTGATCGCTGTGACGATGGTGACAGCGGTGCTCGCGGGGAGTGGACCGAGTACGGCGAGTGACGCACGCCGTGTGGACGATCAGTTCGTTTCCGTACTGGTGCGCTCCGACCAGTTCTCACCGCCCACCGCCTTCATCCGCCCGGGCGCGGTCACCTACAACTTGCGCAAGGTACCCGCCGGCGCTGACATCCGCGCCGTCCGGCGGGCGACCCGGCACGCGACCTCAGTGGGCATCGTCGTACGGGGCCTGCCCGCGCACCGCACGTACGGCGCGCACGTGCACACCAAGCCGTGCGGCGCACGCCCCGACGACTCGGGGCCGCACTACCAGCACGTCAAGGACCCGGTACAGCCCTCGACCGATCCGCGCTACGCCAACCCGCGCAACGAGGTGTGGCTCGACTTCACGACCAACGCCAAGGGCATTGGCACCGCAACCTCCCGCCACCGCTGGAACTTCCGTGCGGGCGAGGCCAGGTCGATCGTGCTGCACGAGACGGCCACCCACACCGAGCCGGGCCACGCGGGCCAGGCCGGGGCCCGTCTCGCCTGCCTCACGGTGCCGCTGAGTGCTGAGGTCCGGGTGCGCTGAGCCGGCTGCTGAGCACCCGCTCCAGGCTGGAGCGGGGCGTCCCGTCGGGCGCCGATGTCGCGGGGCGTGCCTGGTCGAGCGTGTAGTCGGCGGCGCGGCCGTGCAGGGTCAGCGTCATGATCTGGTTGCCGAACCATGGGCCCCCGGTGCGGCGCCAGGTGAGCGGCGGCTCCTCCGCACGGCCGTGCCGGGCCAGCGCCCGCCCGAGCCACCGGCCGGGGCGGCTCCAGCCGAAGCGGAAGCCGGAGCGCATGATCGCCGGGATGCTGTTGTGCATCGGCGAGCAGGTGAGCTGGACGACACGCGACCTGGGGCCGCCCCCGGCAACCTTGAGGTTGTCGAACTCGGGCTCGGTCACGTAGGCGTGATGCACGTCCCCCGACAGGACGCTGACCGACGCCGGCGCCTCCTGGTCGCTGGCCACCCGCTCGATCAGCTCGGTGAGTGCCCGGAACGAGTGGGGGAAGGCCGGCCAGTGCTCCAGGTCGGCCCGCTGGCGCAGCTTCTCGCTGAACCGTATCCAGCGCTCGCCGCGGGCACCGGCGCACAGCGCGCTGTTCCACACCTCCACCCCGTGCACGGCCGGAGGCAGCAGCCACGGCAGCGAGGAGCCGATGACCAGGTGGTCGACGGCGCCGGAACCTCCGTCGAGCGCCTGCTCGTGCAGCCAGTCCATCTCCTCGTCGTCGACCATCCGGCGCTTGCCTTCGGGCAGCACCCGTCCGGCGCGGGTGTCGACCATCATCAGCCGGACCCGGCCGAAGTCCCTGCGATAGCTCCAGCGGGCCGCCGTGGGGTCGTGGTCGGCGCGCTCGGCGAACTCCCGCAGCGGCCCGGCGCCGTCCCCGCCGTCCTGCCCTGCGGCGCGCACCGTGGCGTACAGGGGGTCCTCGGCCAGCTCGGCGGGGGAGAGGTTGCCCAGGTGCTGGTGGACCCAGTACGAGGTGAGCCCGCCCAGCACCCGCTCGCGCCACCACGAGGTGCCGCGCACCTCGCGCTGCCATGCCTCGCTGGTGTTCCAGTCGTCGATCACGTCGTGATCGTCGAAGATCATGCAGCTGGGGACGGTGGACAGCAGCCAGCGGACCTCGGGATCCAGCCAGGACTCGTAGTACAGCTCGGTGTACTCCTCGAAGTCCGCCACCTGGTCCCACGGGGGCTTCGACAGGTCGCGGCGGCGGCCGAGCTTCTCCCGGACCCGCTCGGAGGTGGCGTCCGCGTAGACCTGGTCGCCCAGCAGGAGCAGGACATCCGGCCGCTCGCCGCCCGCGATGGCCTGCTGGGCGAGCGCGTCCAGCGCGTCGGGGCCCACCGGGTCGTGGCGCGCGTCGGCGGGGCGGGATGCCCAGCGGCAGGAGCCGAAGGCCATCCGGAAGGGCTGCGTCCGGCTCGGCGGCTCCTCGGGCGGGGGCAGCGTACGGATCGCGCTGCGCGGGTGGGGGGAGCCGGGCAGCGGCCACACCTGCTCGCCGTCGAGCGTGACGCTGTACGGCGTCTCGGTGCCCGGCTCCAGGCCGACCACCGTGATCAGCGCGTAGTGGTGCCCTGCGACCTGCCAGGTGCGGGCCGAGCCCCCGGCCGTGGTCCCCTCGCAGTGGACCTCGGCCTCGCAGGGGGCCGCCGCCTCCACCCAGACGGTGGCGGTGTCCTGGTCGACGTAGCGCAGGAGCGGGCCCAGTCGGAGGCCGGTCATGCGGTTCTCCCTCGTCCTCGTCACGCCGTACGGTGCGGATCCTGCACCCGCACCGTACGGAACGAGGGAGCGTTTCTACCAGTTTCCGGACAGGTCCGGTCCGGCGATCAGCAGGTGGTCAGCGTCTTCTTCAGCGCCTCCTTCTCCGGGGCGTCGGCGGTCAGCTTGTACTCGTGCTTGACCCAGATCCACATGCGGACGTATTCGCAGTGGTAGCTGTCCTTGGGGGGCAGCCACTTGGCGGGGTCCTTGTCGCCCTTGGCCTGGTTCACGTTGTCGGTCACCGCGAGGAGCTGGGCGATGTCCAGGTCGTTGGCCAGCTTCTGGCGCTGGTCCTGGGTCCAGCCGGAGGCACCGGAGCGCCACGCCTCGGCGAGCGGGACCATGTGGTCGATGTCCACGTCGCCGGGCTCGGTCCAGGACCCGTCGTCGTAGGGGCTCTTCCAGGTGCCCTTGGTGGGGTAGCAGTCGCTGCCGGTCTCGACGCCTTCGCCGTCCCGCTTGAGCACGGCCTCACGGGTGTTGCAGCCGCTGCCCTGGTCGATCCAGTGCGGGAATTTCTCGCGGGAGTACCCGTCGAGCGAGCCCTCGGCCTTCTCGGTGATGTCACCGAGCATGGTGGTGGCCTCCTGGGCGCTGGGCGGCGCGGGGGGCTCGGCCTGCGCCGTGGCGGTGCCCAGGGTGAGGGCGATCAGCAGACCCGAAAGAGTGGCGGCGAGCGCGATGAGCGGCGCTGTCCAGCGTCGACGCGCGTAGCGGCGGCGGGGGGTTATCCGGTGCCCGTGCGGCATTCGAACTCCCAAGTGGTGGGGGGATGTTGAGCGCTAACAGCGTGACGGTCGTGAGCACGTCACTTCAAGAGCTTGCCCATGATCCGGTGTTCCCCCACACGCGATACACCCATCCGGCCCTCAGACGATGGGAGTTGAGTGCCGGATGCCCACGATGTTCCGATACGCGATCCCTGGTGTTCCCTCACATGTCGGGTTTCTGACCGCTTCCGGGCGCGGGACCGCCCTTCGGGGGCGGGCCGGTGGTACGTGGCGGCTGGTGCCGGATTGCCGGCACCGGATGGTCGGCACGGAATTGCCGGGCACCGGATGGTCGGCGCGGGGTTGCCAGCACCGGATGGTCGGCGCGCGGGATTTCCGGCGTGCGGTTCACACGTCGCTGTGAGGTTCACGGGGCGGCCGTAAGGTGTGCCGGTGCCGCTCGCCGCCGCAGCCCTGCTGCCCGTCACGCCCACCCTCGGGGCCGTCCTGGCCGCCCTGCTGCTCGCCGCCGCCGCGCTCGCCTCGTACGCCCGCCTCACCCAGGACAACGGCCGCCCCTACGCGCGCGCCATCCTCGCCGCCGGGTTGCGGGCCACGGTGCAGCTCGGCGTCGTCTCCCTGGTCATCGGCTGGGCCGTCGGCGCCGTGCCCTCTCTGATCGGTTTCATCCTGGTGATGCTCGGCGTCGCCGTACGGACCGCGGGACGGCGCCTCACCGCCAACCGCACCTGGTGGTGGGCCGCGGTGCCTGTGTGCGCGGGTGTGCTGCCGGTCCTGGCCGTCCTGCTGCTGACCGGGCTCGTTCCGCTGCGGGGCATCGCCCTCATCCCCATCGCCGGGATCCTCACCGGAGGAGCGCTCACCGCGACTGTGCTCGCGGGGCGGCGTGCGCTGGAGGAGCTGACGACGCGGTACGGCGAGGTCGAGGCAGCCCTCGCGCTCGGGCTCCTGGAGCGGGACGCCCGCCTGGAGATCGCCCGGCCCTCGGCGGCCGGGGCGCTGGTGCCCGGCCTCGACCAGACCAGAACGGTGGGGCTCGTCACGCTGCCCGGCGCCTTCGTCGGCATGCTCCTGGGCGGTGCCTCGCCTCTGATGGCCGGGGCTGTACAGCTGTTCGTGCTGGTGGCGCTGCTGTTGGTGCAGGTGGTGGCGGTGGGGGCCGTGCTGGAGCTGATCGCGCTGGGTCGGCTGCATCGCGTACAGTCGGACGCGTCAGAAGGGGAGTAGCTCTTCGCCGGACCGTCGACATACTGGCCCACCTCGGTGGGCCCGGCGCCCGGAGCGAGGTGCCGCGCGGGCGGTTGAGCCGCCCGCCGTGTACCGCGCCAGCGAGACCTTCGGCCGCAGTGTCCTTGCCCGCACGCGTGTGCGGGCACCTACGACGCTGCCGTGCCGGAGAGTGCTCAGCGTCGGCGCGGCAGCCCTTACCGGAGGGATCCCCCCGTGATCAGCCTCACCGTCATCGGCGTGGTCTTCGGCGTCGTCTTCCTCGCCGAACTGCCGGACAAGACGGCCCTGGCCGGGCTGATGCTCGGCACCCGCTACCGGGCGTCCTACGTCTTCGCGGGCGTCGCCGCCGCCTTCCTCGTACACGTCGCGCTCGCCGTCGCGGCGGGCAGCGTCCTCACGCTGCTGCCGCACCGGCTGGTGCAGGGCATCGTGGGCGTGCTCTTCCTGGTGGGCGCGGGTCTGCTGCTGTTCAAGAAGGACGACGAGGACGAGGGCGAGGCGCGCAGGCCCGCCGACCAGTCGTTCTGGAAGGTCGCCGGCAGCGGGTTCATGCTGATCCTCGTCGCGGAGTTCGGCGATCTGACGCAGATCATGACCGCGAACCTCGCGGCCCGCTATGACGACCCTCTCTCGGTGGGGGTCGGCGCGGTCCTCGCGCTGTGGGCGGTGGCCGGACTCGGCATCGTGGGCGGCCGTACGCTCATGAAATACATTCCGCTCCGCCTCATAACCCGCGTTGCCGCGCTCTTGATGCTGGCCCTCGCCGCCTTCAGCCTCTTTGAGGCCGTCGTCCCGTAACCCCCCGCCCGGGAGCCCTTTCCGTCGTGTCGGGACCTCCCACATTCCCGGTGGGGCTGCTCCCTTTTCCAGGTGGGGCTACGCCCTTTGGCGAGCCACCCCCTTCCCCGCCGCAGCGGTGCTCAGCCGGGACGTGCGTGTTCGGCGGTGCCGAGCTGCGTGAGGCCGTGGGGGCACCGCCGGTCCCGCGTCATCGGGGTGTCCGTCGTCGCGGCCGGGCAAGGGCCGCCGTCGCGGCGGGAAGGCGCCGGGCCCTAATGGGGGCGCTCGGCGGGCGCCGGGCGCCGGGAGGCGCGACCGTGGGGGGTATGAGCGGGCAGTACGGGGTGCCGGACACGTATGGGGCGCCGGATACGCACGGGGCGCCGGGCACGCGTTCGGGGGTTCTTCTGCCGATCGGTGCTCTGCTGCTCGGACTGCTGCTCGCCGCGCTCGACCAGACGATCGTGGCGACCGCGCTGCCGACGATCGTCAGCGACCTCGGCGGGATGGATCACCTGTCCTGGGTGGTCACCGCCTACCTCCTGGCGGTGACGGCGGCGACGCCGCTGTGGGGCAAGCTCGGCGACCAGTACGGGCGCAAGCGGCTGTTCCAGGCGGCGATCGTGATCTTCCTGGTGGGCTCGGCGCTGTGCGGCATGGCACAGGACATGACGCAGCTCATCGGCTTCCGCGCGCTTCAGGGTCTGGGTGGCGGCGGGCTGATCACGCTGTCCATGGCGATCGTCGGCGACCTCGTACCGCCCCGGGAGAGGGGCCGCTACCAGGGGCTGTTCGGCGCCGTCTTCGGGACGACCAGCGTGCTCGGCCCGCTGCTGGGCGGCTTCTTCACCGAGCAGCTCAGCTGGCGCTGGGTGTTCTACATCAACCTGCCCATCGGCGCCATCGCCCTGGTCGTGATCGCTCTGGCCCTGCACATTCCCGTGCACGCGCACCGGCACAAGATTGACTACCTCGGCACGTTTCTGATCGCTTCTGTCGCCACCTGCGTGGTACTGGTCACCTCGCTCGGCGGCACCACGTGGGCCTGGCGGTCTGTCGAGGTCTACGGGCTGGGCGCGCTGGCCGTCGTCCTGCTGGTGTGCTTCGTGGTTGTGGAGCGCAAGGCGTCGGAACCGGTCCTTCCGCCGAGCCTGTTCACCGTCCGCAACTTCACGCTGTGCGCGGCCATCAGCTTCGTCATCGGCTTCGCGATGTTCGGCGGCATGACCTATCTGCCGACGTTCCTCCAGGTCGTGCACGGGGTCTCGCCGACGATGTCGGGTGTACACATGCTGCCGATGGTGCTGGGGGTGGTGTTCTCCGCGACCCTCTCGGGCCATCTCATCACCCACACAGGGCACTGGAAGATCTTTCCCGTGCTGGGCACGGCTCTCACCACGCTCGGCCTGCTTCTGCTGCACCGTATGGCCCCGGACAGCTCGCAGTGGGAGATGGGCGCGTACTTCGCGGTGTTCGGCCTGGGCCTGGGCCTGGTGCTCCAGGTGCTGGTGCTGGTCGCGCAGAACGCCGTGCACTACCGCGACCTCGGCGTCGCCACCTCGGGCGTCACCTTCTTCCGCTCCATCGGCGCCTCGGTCGGCGTCGCCGTCTTCGGCGCGGTCTTCGCCTCGCGCCTGGGCGGCAAGCTCGCGGACGCGCTGCGCGGGCAGCGGCTGCCCGGCGGGCTGTCCGCCGGCTCCCTCAAGCGCGATCCGCACTTGGTGAACCGGCTGCCCTCCGCCGAGCGGCGCGGTGTCCTGGAGGCGTACTCCTCCTCGATCACCGATGTCTTCCTGTACGCCTCCCCGCTCGCATTCGTGGCGTTCGTTCTGACGTGGCTGCTGCGCGAGCAGAAGCTGCGGCGCAGCGTGCAGGTGCCCGACGAGAGCGAGACGCTCGGTCCCTGCCCAGTCGAACGCTCCTCGGCGGACGAGGTCGCCCGCGCGCTCTCCCGGCTCAGCACCCACGAGGGGCGGCACGATCTGTACGCGCGGATCGCGGATACGGCCGGCCTGGACCTGACGCCCGCCGCCACCTGGATGATGCTGCGCGTGCACAACGACGGCCCCGTCGAGCCCGCGCGGCTCGCGGACTCGGGGGTGATTCCCCGGCGCGTGATCGCCGAGGGCGCACGGCAGTTGGAGGAGCAGGGGCTCGCGACCCGGGAAGGGCTGAGCCTGATGGCCACCCCGCGCGGCGAACAGGCGGCGCGCGCCCTCTCGGATGCCCGCCAGGAACTGCTGACCGACCTGCTGGGCGACTGGTGGACGGCGGACCGCCCCACGGATCTGACCGAACTGGTGCGGCAGTTGAACGAGGAGACAGGCCGCGCCGAGCCGCCCCGCGCGGCCTAGGTGTGTCGTCGAAGTCCCGTCCGCCCGCCGGGCGGACGGGACTTCGACGACACTCCCCAGTGCCCCTTCCGGCAGGCTTTGCCCGGCCGCGGCACCAGCCTCCCCCGAGAACGCCTCCGTTGGCGGCTTTTCAGGCGAGCTTGACCATGACCGACCTCGACCGCGTATGGTCCAGCACTGGACAGTTGCTGGCGATTCGGGCACGGCTGTCGTGAGCCGGATGGTGGGCGAGGTGCCCAGGGGAGGGGACCGGGATGACGGCGGACGAACGCTGTCCCGAGTGTGGGGAGAGCGCGCGCACGTGCGCGCACGGCGCGGAACACGGCCACGAGCCCGAGGACCCGCTGCACATACGCCCCTACGTACGCCTGACCGAGGTGGGAGAAGGCGACGGGAGCGAGCCGGGACCGGGGCAGATGGCCGCCTCGCCCGGCGACGGGGCATCCGGTGGGACTGATGGTTCCGGGGCATCCGGTGGGGCTCCGGCGGGAGCGCATGTGCCACTGCCCGACCTGTCGCCGTTCGCGCGGCAGGGCACGGACGAGACGGCCGAACTGCCCCCTGTCTCCAGGAAGTCCGGGCCGAAGCGGCGCGTCCCCTTCACGCGCCCGCGTCACTCCGAGCGGCCCGAGGAGCCGTCCGGAGAGCCGTCCGGGGACGCTGGTACGTCCGGGGGCGCCCGTCCGTCCGTCGACGCGGCGGCATCCGAGGGCTCCGGCTTAGGCTCCGGCTCGTCGTCGCCCGCCGTCTCGCACCGGAGGGACGACGGTGAGCGGCGGCGGCCGAGTACGGGAGTGCTGGCGGGCGTCGGCGTGGCCGCTGTCCTGGGCGCCGGGCTGCTGACCACTCAGGTCCTCACCGGCGGCGAGGGAGGCGCGCACGGCGGCGAGGAGCGCGCCCTGCGGCACACGCCGACCGGCGTCCCCACCGACGACGTGCCGCCCTCGTCCTCGCCGTCCCGCGGCAAGAGCCCGGGCAAGAGCGAGCGGCCCTCCGCCGTGCCCTCCCGTCCGAGCGCCTCGGGCACGCCACGCGCCGCGCGGGACGGCGAGGGGCACACCGCCCCGGCGGCCCCCTCCCGGCCCCCCAAGTCCGCCTCCGCCCGGCCGGACAAGACCGCCGAGGACCAGCGCCCCCGGCCCCCGCACCCCGGCTGGCCCGGCCACCCCTCCGAGGGCACGCTGCGTCCCGGCGACTCGGGGACCGAGGTCGCCGAGCTGCAGCGGCGGCTGAAGCAGGCCGGGTTCTACGACCGGGGCGCCGAGGAGGACGGCGTCTACTCGGCAGAGGTCCAGGAGGGCGTCTTCCGCTACCAGGCCCGCTACAGCCTCTTCGACGACGTTCCCGGTGACTACGGCCCGGTTACCCGGCGCCATCTGGAGGCCAGGACCTCGGACTGACGCGGACTGTTTCCCATCAGGCGGAGTTTGTATGATGGAGGAACAAATGGTCCCGCCCGTGTCCCTCACCTGACGGGAGGGGCGTCCCTGACCGGCGGGCGGGCCCATCTGTTCCGCCGTCCGCGACCCGCAGGGAGCCCGCGCATGCCCACTCCGTCGATCACCGTCCGAGGGCTGCTGCTCGACATGGACGGCACGCTGGTCAACTCCGACGCCGTGGTCGCCCGCATCTGGCGCGACTGGGCAGCCGAGCAGGGGCTGGATCCGGACGAGGTGCTCCGCGTCGCCCACGGCCGGCAGGGCCACCTGACGATGGCCATGGTGCTGCCCGAGCGTTCCACGGAGCAGAACCTTGCTGACAACCGCGCGCTCTTGGCCAAGGAGACCGCCGACCTCGAAGGCATCGTTCCGGTCCCCGGCGCCCCCGCCTTCCTCGCGGCGATCGAGCGGCTCCCGCATGCGCTGGTGACCTCGGCCGACCGGGGCCTGTCCACCGCCCGCATGGACGCGGCGCGCCTTCGGATGCCGGAGATCCGCATCACATCCGAGGACGTCAGCGCCAGCAAGCCCGACCCGGAAGGCTTCCTCAAGGGCGCGGCGGAACTGGGCTTCCTGCCCGCAGAGTGCGCCGTCTTCGAGGACTCAGGAGCGGGCATCGCCGCCGGGCTGGCGGCCGGTATGTCCGTCGTCGGCGTCGGCCCGCGCGCCGCCGCACACGGCCCGACCGCACACGTGCCCGACCTGGAGGCGGTCCGGGCCGAGCCGCTCCAGGACGGCCGGGTGCGCCTCAGCTTCCGCGACTGAGCCCGTACGCCGCGCACGTCCCCGCCCCTCCCGGAGCGGGGTGGCCGTGCGCCGCTCGGGTCCCGTAGTCGCTCGGGCCTCGTGCGCTGCTCAGGTCTTGTGCGCTGCTCGGGCGGGGCCTGCCGCTACTTGGGCTGCGCCTGCTGGACGACCTCGAAGGACCAGGTCTCCGAGCCGGTGGCGGCCGGCTTGGGGCGTTCCTTCGCTTCATCCGGTGAGCCGGTCTGGTGGGCCTGCTTCATGGAGCCGTTCATCCACGCCTCGAACGACTCCTCGTCCCGCCAGCGGGTGTACACGAGGTAGCGGTCGGTGCCGTCGACGGGACGCAGGAGTTCGAACCACTCGAAGCCGTCGGAGCCCTCCACGGCACCGGCGCGCGAGGCGAAGCGCTTTTCGAGGGTTTCCCGCTGGTCGGCCGGGACGGTCAGGACGTTGATCTTGACTACGCTCATGGGGCCATCCTGCCGCAAAGGTGATCCTCGGCGGGCCTCCGGGGTTGGCCCGAAGTGCCGTTGTGGCGTTGCCGGACGCTCAAGGCCGCATGAGCGCGCCTCCGGATGCTGCACTGCCGGACTGACCGTGACCTTGGACAGGTCTCGAACTCCGCGCCGGACGCGACGGCGAGGCGGGCGTGACGCCGAGGGGGCGCGACGGTGAGGCGGTGCCGCCCGCGAAGCGGGGAACGGGCCGCGTGCCGTCGTGCGGCACCCCTCCCCGCGCTGTGAGCGGACGCCGGCCGTCTCAGGCGGGCGGCCGGTGGTCCAGCAACACACCTGTCACAGGCGGGAGTTCGAACCGCCCGAAACCGTCCGCGCACTCGCGAAGCCCTTGCGCGCGACGAAGCGCTGCTCCAGAATTTTCCGCCGTTCGCCGGGCACAGTCAGCGCGTTGATCTTCACAATGTTCACGAGCCCATCCGGTCTCAGCCCGTGAAGAGTGTGCTAATTCCCCAAAGACGCGGACACCCCTTACAAAAAGGCTGGTCTGGGTCTCCCCAAGCGTGGCGCCGGAGCAGTCAGGTAGCGAGTAGGTTTCTTGCGTCTGACCTCCCGGGTCGGGTGACCCGGATCAGGTGGGGATCGGCGGACAGGACGGAGACGGCGGGGCGTGGCGGCGGAATCGGCGGCGGACAGGCCGGACAGGGGCGGGCAATATCGACGGCTGGCCCGGCAGATGGGCTCGCATATGGGCTCGCGCTCGGGGATGGCCCTGGTAGGCCTGTGGCTCCTCGCGCTCGCGCTGGCGGCCCGGCAGGCGGCGGTGGTGCTGCGCATGCCGCAGGAAGACCGGCTGGTCGATCTGTTCGCCTGGATCGGGGACAACGGAGTCCTGCGCGTGCACGGCTCCCTCTACGACGGGGACACCCCCTTCACGGGGACGCCGTTCGCGGGCCTGGTGCTCAAGCCGCTCGTGCACTCCGCCGAGCGCGGCCTGGGCGTGGCTTGGACGTTCGGCACGATGCTCCTGGTCGCCGCCGTCGGGGTGGTGGCGGCGCGTGCCCTGCCCGAGCCCGTCTCCAGCCGGACGGCGCGCTTCGCGGTGCCGGTCGCGCTGAGCCTGCTGGTGATCTCGGTGCCGGTGCGCAACACCTTCCACCTGGGCCAGACCAGCATCCTGCCGGTGCTGCTCGTGCTGGCGGGCTGGCTGCTCAAGGGCGACAGGAGACAGGCCGGCGGCGTCCTCATCGGTGTCGCGGGCGCCCTCCAGCCCGCCACGCTGCTGTTCGTTCCGCTGCTGTGGCTGACCGGGCGCCGCCCGGCGGCCCTCGCCGGCGCGGGCACGTTCCTGGCCTGCACGCTGGCCACCTGGGTGGCCATGCCCAGCGACTCGTGGATGTACTGGATACATCACCTCGCCGGGGCGGGGCTGGGCGATCCGGCCGACGCGACGGCCAACCAGTCGCTGCACGGCGCCCTGTTGCGTGTCGGTCTGCGCGGCCCGGGCGAAGTGGCGCTGCTGCTCGTGCTGGTGGTGGCGGTCGGGGTGCTGGCTGTGCGCCGCGCGGTGCGCTACGCCCGTGACGGGCAGCCGCTGCTGGCCGCGGCGATCGCCGGGTGCGCCGCCGTCGCCGTCTCGCCGACCGCCTGGCAGCACCAGCAGCTGTGGGTGCTGCTGGCGGTCGTGGGCCGGGTGGGCAGACGCAGCGGCGACCGGCTGATGTGGCCGGTGTTCGTGGTCATGGTGATGACCCTGGACGGCTCGGCGCTGGTGCCCAAGGTCGCGGCCTTCGGAGTGCTGGGCGGCAACGCGGTGCTGCTGGCCGCCCTGTTGGCGGCCTGCGCCATCCCCTTCCTCACGCGCACCTCCCCTGTGTGGGACAGCCCGGTGCCCTCGGGCCCCCTCAGCCGCCCCAACCTGATGCTGGAGCTGCTGCTGATCCGTGTCGGATACTGGGCGTATTCGTACGTCCGTGGCCACGCGCCCGACTCCCGCTCGCTGGCGGAGGGGCACGGGGATCAGATCCTGCGCCTGGAGTCGTTCCTTCACATCGACATGGAGCACAGCCTCAACAAGCTGGCGGTGCGCACCGGATGGCTGCGCGATTTCGCGGACTTCTACTACACGACGTTCCACTTCCTGGTGCCCATCGCGCTGCTGGCCTGGCTGTATGTGCGCAAAGCGCCGCAGTACCGCACGGCGCGCACGGCGCTGAGCTTCGCCACGCTGCTGGGCCTGGTCGGCTTCTGGCTCTACCCGCTGGCGCCGCCGCGGCTGATGCCGGGCCTCGGCTACATCGACACGGCGCACGGCCCGCAGGATCTGTCCAACCCGGACTTCGGGGCGCTGACGCAGCTGTCCAACCAGTACGCGGCGATGCCTTCGCTGCATGTGGGCTGGTCGCTGTGGTGTGCGCTGATCATCTTCAAGATGACGAAGAACTGGTGGCTCAGAGCGCTGGGTGCGCTGTATCCGGCGCTGACGACGTTCGTGGTGATGGCCACCGCCAACCACTACCTGCTGGACGCGGCCGGCGGTGTCCTGGTCGTCGCGGCCGGCTTCCTCGGCCAGCGGCTGCTCGCCAGGACGCGGGAGGGGGAGCCGCAGGAGGCCGCCCCCGAGGCCGGGCCCCCGGCGTCCGCCGCCGTGGCGGGCCCGGAGGGCGGGAAGCCCGGGAAGCCGGAGGAGGCAGGGAAGCCAGAGGGGCCAGGGAAGACGGGGGAGCCGGTGGAGGCCGACGAGCCCGTGGAGGTGCCCGCGGGCGGGGTCAGCCGTGCAGCTTCAGACCTTTCGTCGTCCGGTCCACCGCGTTCCGGGGACCGTAGACCGCCAGCCCGGCGAGAGTGAGCTTGCCGGCCTCCACGGCGCGCACGGCGGCGCGGTTGTCCGCGTCGTTGCCGGTGGCGAACAGCTCGTCGGTGTAGACGGCGGTGGCCAGGCCGCGGGAGAGGGCGCGGCCGTGCACCGTGGCGAGTTCCTCGGCGTCGGCGGCGAAGCACAGCACCGGCTCGCGGAACATGGGCAGGTAGCGGTTGCCGGAGCCGTCCTCGTAGGGCTCGCCCATCACCTCGTCGGTGGCGGTCGCGATCCCGCCGGCCAGGAACGCGGTCACATTGAGCTTCTGCCAGTCCGCCAGGCCGGAGCGGACGATCACGGCGATCTTCGTATCGGAACGCATGGGCTGATCCTGCTCCATGCCAGGTCAGCGGTCTTGAACGCTTGTGCGGGCCGCTCCGCGCGGTGGCAGACTGGCTTGTATGACGGGGATGGTGGGCGCGCGCGAGGCGGCCGACAAGGACTGGGTGCGCTACTGGCGTGCTCCGGACCGGCCGATGGAGGCCATGCGCGCGCACTTCACGGGGCACGTCTTCCACCGGCACAGCCATGACGCCTACTCCTTCGCGGTCACGGAGACCGGCGCGCAGCGCTTCCGCTGCCGGGGCGGGGACCACACCAGTGGCGAGGGCATGGTGATGGCCTTCAATCCGGACGACCCGCACGACGGGGAGGCCGCGGCGGCCGACGGCTTCACCTACCGCATCGTGCATCTGGGCCCCGGACTGGTGCGTTCCGTCCTCACCGACGCGGCAGGCCGCGACGCTTCGATGCCGCTGTTCCCCCATCCGGTGCGCGAGGACCCGGTGCTGCGGCAGGCGCTGCTGCGGCTCCACGCGGCGCTGGTGGGGGGCGCGGCGGCGGGAGCGCTGGCACGCGACGAGCGGCTGACGGAAACGGTCCTGGCCATGGTGCGGCGCGGGGCCCGCACTCCGGTGCGTCCCGCCATGGCGCGCGCGGGATCCGCTTCGGTGCGCCGGGTCCGCGAACTGCTCGAGGCCGACTGGGCGCTGGACGTCCCGGCCGAGCGGCTTGCCGAGGCCGCCGGATGCAGCCGCTTCGCGCTCTACCGCGCCTTCCGCGCCGAGATGGGCATGCCGCCCAGCGACTTCCAGCGCCAGCTGCGGCTGCGCGCCGCCCGGCGGATGATGGCGGGCGGCAGCTCGGCGGCGGAGGCCGCCGCGGCGTGCGGCTTCGCCGACCAGAGCCATCTGCACCGCTGGTTCGTGCGCTCCTACGGCATCACGCCAGGCGTCTACGCACGCGCATAGCTCCACACTCCGGTCCCGCCGTTGAAACCTCTCCTCATCTGCGCTCCGCCCCCGTTCAAACCCCGCTCCGGGTGCCGCCGCGTTCCGAACGGCCGGATGCTTCAGGAGTAGTTGACGCGCAGCTCCTTGATGCCGTTGATCCAGGCGGAGCGGAGCCTGCGCGGGGGCGGACCTTCGAGGGTGATGCCGGGCACGAGGTCGGCTATGGCGTTGAAGATGAGGTTGATCTCCAGGACGGCGAGGTTCTTGCCGAGGCAGAAGTGGGGTCCTCCGCCGCCGAAGCCCAGGTGGGGGTTGGGATCGCGGGTGATGTCGAAGGAGCCCGGGTCCTCGAAGACTTCGGGGTCGTTGTTGGCGGAGGAATAGAAGATCCCGACGCGCTGTCCGGCGGAGATCTTCTGTCCGCCCAGCTCGGTGTCCTGGGTGGCGGTGCGCTGGAAGGAGACCACAGGTGTGGCCCAGCGGACGATCTCCTCCGCCGTGGTCTGGGGCCGCTCGCGCCGGAAGAGTTCCCACTGGCCGGGGTGGGTGAGGAAGGCGTGCATGCCGTGGCTGATGGCGTTGCGGGTGGTCTCGTTGCCCGCGACGGCCAGGAGGATCACGAAGAAGCCGAACTCGTCGGAGTTGAGGTTGCCCTCGCCCTCCGCCGCGACGAGCTGGCTGACGATGTCCTTGGCGGGGCACTCCTTGCGCGTCTCGGCCATGGTCATCGCGTAGGAGACCAGCTCGGCGGCCGACTGGGCGCCGATCTCCTCGGTGATGGCGTACTCGGGGTCGTCGTAGGCGACCATCTTGTTCGACCAGTCGAAGATGCGGGAGCGGTCCTCCTGCGGGACGCCGATCAGCTCGGCGATGGCCTGGAGGGGGAGTTCGACGGCGATGTCGGTGACGAAGTCCCCGCTGCCGCGTTCCTTGGCGCCCTCGACGATCTTGGCCGCGCGTCGGCGCAGCGTGTCTTCCAGGGCGCGGATGGCCCGGGGCGTGAAGCCGCGCTGCACGATCTGGCGGACCCGGGTGTGCTCGGGCGGGTCCATGTTCAGCATGATCAGCTTCTGGACGTCTATCTGGTCGCGGGTCATGCGGTCGTTGAACCGGATGACGGCGGTGTTGGTGTTGGAGGAGTAGATCTCCGGGTGGACGGAGACCTCCTTGACGTCGGCGTGCCGTGTCACCACCCAGTAACCCTCGTCCCCGAAGCCGGCCGCGCCGTGCGGCTGCTGGTTCCACCACACCGGGGCTGTCTCCCGCAGGAGGGCGAACTCCGGTACGGGTACGCGCTGTTCGTAGACATCCGGGTCGGTGAAGTCGAACCCGTCGGGCAGCGCGGGGCAGGAGGACATCGGCAGCTCCACTCCATGTCTGACGGCCCATCAGAATTGCCCCGAAGGTAGTAACGGGTTCTACAAGTGGCAAGGGTCACGGCGGCAGTTCTTGCGTGCGGAAGGTGTGCCGGACTCATGCACGCCCCTTGCGCGGCGGGCGCGGGCTCATAAGACTGTTTCAAGAACTAGAACGCGTACTAGTTGGGCTGGAGAGGACGACTCATGGCCGCCGAACCCGTCATCGTCGAAGCGGTACGCACTCCCATCGGCAAGCGCGCAGGCGCGCTCGCGAATCTGCACCCCGCCTACCTGCTGGGGGAGACCTACCGCGAACTCCTCGGCCGCACGGGCATACACGCCGACTGCGTCGAGCAGATCGTCGGCGGCACCGTCACCCATGCGGGTGAGCAGTCCATGAACCCGGCCCGCAACGCCTGGCTGGCAGTCGGGCTCCCCTACGAGACGGCCGCGACCACCGTCGACTGCCAGTGCGGCTCCTCCCAGCAGGCCAACCACATGGTCGCCAACATGGTCGCCGCCGGTGTCATCGACGTCGGCATCGGCTGCGGCGTCGAGGCCATGTCCCGCGTGCCGCTGGGCAGCGGCTCCAAGCACGGCCCCGGGAAGCCCTGGCCGGACGAGTGGAACGTCGACCTGCCCAACCAGTTCGAGGCCGCGGAGCGCATCGCGCGGGCGCGCGGGCTCACTCGCGAGCGCGTCGACTCCCTCGGCCTCCTGTCCCAGGAACGCGCCGCCACCGCCTGGGCCGAGGAGCGCTACAAGCGCGAGACGTTCGCCGTCCAGGTCCCCACCACGGAGGAGGAACAGGCGGCGGGCCAGGGCATGTGGCGCCTCGTCGACCGCGACGAGGGGCTGCGGGACACGACCATGGAAGGGCTGGCCGGGCTCAAGCCCGTCATGCCGGCGGCCGTGCACACCGCGGGCAACTCCTCGCAGATCTCCGACGGCGCCGCCGCCGTCATGTGGGCCTCCAAGCGCATGGCCAGGGCGCTCAAGCTGCGGCCCCGCGCCAGGATCGTCGCGCAGGCACTGGTCGGCGCCGACCCGCACTTCCATCTCGACGGGCCGATCGACGCCACCCGCGCGGTGCTCGGCAAGGCCGGGATGTCACTCAAGGACATCGACCTCGTGGAGGTCAACGAGGCGTTCGCCTCCGTCGTGCTGTCCTGGGCACAGGTCTTCGAACAGGATCTGGAGAAGGTGAATGTGAACGGCGGGGCCATCGCCCTCGGCCACCCCGTGGGGGCGACGGGCGCCCGCCTGATCACGACGGCGCTGCACGAACTGGAGCGGCATGACAAGGAGTTCGCCCTCATCACGATGTGCGCGGGCGGCGCGCTGTCGACGGCCACCATCTTGCAGAGGTTGTGAGGGGGCTGCGAGGGGGCGCTCGGTGGATGGGCGGGGGCGTGGTTCCCTAGTGCTCCTCCCGGCAAGCTTTGCCCTGTCGCGTCGTCCGGCATGCACTCCCCCAAGCTCTCCGAGCAGGGGGGTGCCCCCAGCGGTGTTGGCCAAAAGCTCTGGTAGATCCTTCCTCAAGTTCTCAGCTTCTCCCCCGGCCTTCGGCCGGGAGGCGCTCCCAGGGCAGGGGGGACCCCGATCAAGGGCTTCCGGCCGCCTTGCGATCGCACGTACCGGACGACGCTTCTTGACGGGCAAACATTGCCGGTCACGGCACTAGCAGGTGAGCCCGTAGCCGGGCCGGGTGCGGAGTTCGTGGGTGAAGCCGATGTACAGCTCCACGCGGTGCCGCATCTGGTCCGGGTTGGCGCCGCCGCACTCGTTGGGCCCGTTCAGCGAGCGGATCGTCTCCCCGAAGCCGTAGCCGCGCACCATCGCGTGGTGGCCGGTCATCGTGCCCGGGCCCTTCTGCGTGTTCCAGTACCAAAGCGCGGTGGCCCAGGCGACCTTCGGGTCCTTCTCGACGAGCGAGGGATTGCCCAGCAGGTCGAGGCCGAGGGCGTCCCCGGCCGCCTTGTAGTTGAAGTTCCAGCTCAGCATGATCGCGCCGCGCCCGTAGTAGGCGGCCTCCCCTGCGGGACAGCCGTACGGCTTGGTCTCGTCGCAGGTGTCGGCCGGGGGCACCTGTGTGGTGACGTAGCGCAGCGCGCCCGTCTCGTGGCTGACGTTCGCCAGGAACGCGGCGGCCTCCCGCGCCCGCACGGCACGTGGTCCGGTGCGGGCGAAGCGCGGGTACGTCTTCGTCGCCTCGATGAGCCCCTCGTAGGTGAAGAACGGATCCCGCTCGGGGAACATCCGCTCGAACTGCCGCTCACTCACCACGAATCGCTCGCCGTGGTTGCCGGGGGTGCTGTGCTCGCCGGGGTGGTGCGGGTGGCCGGGCTGGGCGTGCTGTGAGTGCTGTGCGTGCCCCGGGCGGTGGCGGCCTTCCTCGGCCGTGGCACCCCCGGTGCTCGCCAGAAGCCCGACCAGCGTGGCCAGTACGACAACGAGCAGTCCCGGCGTACGTCTTCTGTGCACGTGCATCCTCCTGAACGCGACGACCGACATCCGGCGCGGAGAGAATACGACTCCGGACAGGATTGGTACAGACCATTCATTGGCTGGGGTTGAGCCAGGGGGCGGCTGGTCGGGCCGTTGGAGGGGCTGCTGAAGAAGGTGCTGGCGGGGCTGGTGGGTGCTGGTGGTGAGGGCTTTTGGCCAAGGCTTTGGCGAGGGGCCGCCGGTGAGGACCGGTCACCGGTTGAGGTCCAGATAGCGCAGTACCGCCAGCACGCGGCGGCTGTATCCGGCGGAGGCGGGCACGCCCAGCTTTGTGAAGACCGCGTTCGCGTACTTCTCGACCGCGCTGAGCGACAGATGCAGCCGCCCGGCGATGGCCGCGTTGGTGTGCCCCTCGGCCATGGCGGCCATCACGTCGTGCTCGCGCGGCGACAACCGCTCGGACAACAGCCGCCGCACCACCTCCGGGTCCAGCGCGGTACGGCCCGACCCCACACGCTCCAGAGCGTCGAGGAACTCGTCGACCTGCGCGATCCGGTCCTTCAGCAGATAGCCCACGCCGCCCTCGGGTGAGGACAACAGCTCAGCGGCGTAACGGCGTTCGACGTACTGCGAAAGCACGAGAACGCCCGTGCGGGGCCAGCGCGAGCGGATCTCCAGCGCGGCGCGCAGCCCCTCGTCCGTGTGGGACGGCGGCATCCGCACATCCACCACCGCCACCTGTGGCGGATCGCGGTCCACCGCCGCAATCAGGGTCTCCGCGTCCCCCACCGAAGCCGTCACTTCGTGTCCCTCGTCCGCCAGGAGCCGTGCGAGGCCCTCTCGCAGCAGCGTCGAATCGTCGGCCAGCATCACGCGCACGGCAGCTCCGCGGTGATCACCGTGGGCCCGCCTGCCGGGGAGGCGACCGTGAACCGGCCGTCCAGCGCGGCAACCCGCCGCGCCAGCCCCAGCAGCCCACTGCCCGTCGCGTCCGCACCCCCGCACCCGTCATCCCGGACCGAGACCGTCAGCCCGGCGGTGGCGGCGGCGGACGCGGCGCTCACGGCCTCGGAGCGGGGGCCGGGTTCTGGCCGGCCGGGATCCGGGCGGGGCCCGGGGCTGGTGCGGACTCCGGCTCCGGGGTGATGGCCGGCTCCTGAGCGAGCCTCGGCCACGGGACGGGTGGTCCCGGCTCCAGGAAGGGTCCCGGCCCCGGCGTGAGCCGCGGTCACTGCGTGGGACCCGGCTGCGGCGCTGGCCCCGGCACCCGCGCGGGGTTCGGTCTGGGCCGCCATGCTGTCACCGTCCGAGACCACGGCGGCAGCCCCGTCCCCGGTCACCGCCACCTCCACCTCGACGTGGGTCGCCCCCGCGTGCTTGACCGCGTTGGTCACCGCCTCGGCCGCGACGAAATACGCCACCGCGCGCACCGTCGGCGGCGGCTCGACCGGCAGCTCCACAGCCAGCGTCACCGGCACACCTCCCGCTACCGCGCGCTCCGCCACCGTCTCCAGGGCGGCCCGCAGTCCTCCTTCGTCCAGCATCGCCGGATACACCCGCCAGGCCACCTCCCGCAGTTCCGCCAGCACCAGTTGGGACTCCTCGTGAGCTTGCCGCAGCAGCGCCGCCGACTTGTCCGGCTGTGCCGTCGCGCGCCGCGCGCGGCCCAGCACCAGCGCGAGCGCGACCAGCCGCTGCTGCACACCGTCGTGCAGATCCCGCTCGATACGGCGCCGTTCCTCGTGCACCGCCTCCACCACCCCCGCCCGGGTCGCCGCCAGCTCCCCGATCCGCCGCTCCAGCACCTCCCGCCCGTCCGGCCCCAGAAAACGCCGCGTCAGCGCCGTCTCCCACAAAGCCACCCCGTACACGCCCTGTACCGCGAGAAACAGCAGGAACAGCCCACCGCAGGCGGACAGCAGCACATCGCCGGGATTGTCCAGCCGCGCCAGCACGAACCAGCCCCACACCAAGAAGGACGCCGACAGCACCCCCAGAGTGACCGCCACCAGCACCGCGGCACCCAGCAAACCTGGCCCGGTGCGCAGCGCCAGATACACCATCACACGGCCGGCACGCCCTGGTACCGAGCCCAGCTCGACGTCGTAACAGCGCGCGATACGGCGTCTTTCCACCTCCGCCAGCCGGTGTGCGGACGCCCTCGCGCGTGGCCACGCGGCAGCCACGAGAAGAAACCCGCACGTGCCCAGCGCGGTCACGGAACCGAGGAGGAGGCCGACGGCGGTACGCGGCCAGCGGGCGCGCCACCAGCGGGCCGACGACGAGCCATTACGTGACCAACCGGACCGCGACCGACTGGCCCGCGGCCGACCGGCTCTCGACCGAAGGTGCTGAGTGGTACGCATGCGGGATCACGCTAGTCGTCACGTGCGGCGGTGCGTACTGCGGGAAACCGCACGGTCTACGGGGGCGGCCTGGATTACGGAAGCAGCGGAGACGCTCTTACCTTTTAAGCATGATCGCTCTCGCATCCGCCTCCTCCGCCGCGCCGGCCTCCGACGAGCCCAGTCTCGGCGGTGTCGCCGGCTGGGCCGCCGGGCTCATGGAGTCGCTCGGCGCGCCCGGCGCCGGGCTCGCCATCGCCCTGGAAAACCTCTTTCCGCCACTGCCCAGCGAAGTCATCCTGCCACTCGCCGGATTCACCGCCAGCAAGGGCAGTCTCAGCATCGTCGCCGTCCTCATCTGGACCACCGTGGGCTCTCTCGTCGGCGCCCTCGCCCTCTACGCCGTCGGCGCGCTCCTCGGCCGTGACCGCACCGTCGCGCTCGCCAACCGCATACCCCTGGTGAAGGCTTCCGACATCGAGAAGACGGAGCGGTGGTTCGTCAAGCACGGCACCAAAGCTGTCTTCTTCGGGCGGATGATCCCCATCTTCCGCAGCATGATCTCCGTCCCCGCGGGCGTCGAACGCATGCCGCTCCCTGCCTTCGTCGGCCTGACGACCCTGGGCAGCCTGATATGGAACTCTCTGTTCGTCTTCGCCGGTTACGCACTGGGCGAGCGCTGGCAGGAGGTCACCGACATCGTCTCCCTCTACTCCAAGGGCGTTCTGGCCGCCGTGGCGCTCGCACTTGTGGTTTTCCTCGCCTACCGCCTCACCCGCGGCACCGGCGCCCGCAGGTCGGGGAAGTCGAGCAGGTAGCCGTCGGCGCCGGGCTGGGCAGGGCAGGACCGCGAACCCTGGCGGGAGCGGGTCAAACTCGTCGCGACGCGTTCATGTGGCGCACACCGGGACAGATATCTACGGGTCCGGAACGTGCGGGACGAACCGCCAGGTGGACGAGGAGGAGACGCGGCGAGTGAAGGCGTGGAAGCGGGAGACGGCCCGCGGCGACGGGCGCGGCTGGAGCGTACGGGAGAGCGGCGCAGACCGTTCGCGGATGACGATGCGGGTCTCGCGCGACGGCGGACGCACATACGGTCCGGTCATCGTGATCAGCCCGCGGAAGGATGTGCCGCCGCAGAACGGGTCGGCCCGGCTGCCGGACTGCGCGTGCCCACGCTGCGGGGCGCCCTGATCCGCCCTCGCTCCATGAGACCTTGCTCCGGCGGACCTTGTCTCGGCGGCTCTTGTCGGGGGCATTCCCCGGGCTCTCGCCCTTCGGGGCGCGCTGTCACCCATGACCGGCTCCCATCAGGGTCGCTCCGCTCAGCAGGGTCCGGGCGGCGGCGCGCGCCTGGCGGGCAGGGGCGGGGGAGTCGGTAATGGACGCGGTGCTCATGGCGCCGTCGAGCAGGAGGACCAACTGCGCCGCCAGCCCGTCGGGTTCGGCGGCGCCGGTCTCGTGTACGAGGTCGCTCAGATACTGGTGCACGGCCGCTTTGTGATCCCGTACGGCATCGGCCACCCCCTGGGAGCCGGAGCCCAGTTCACCGAAGGCGTTTATGAAGGCGCAGCCGTGGAAGTCGGGCCCCTCGAACCAGTCGTGGAGCCAGTCGAAGACCGCCAGCAGCCGTTCCTCGGAGTCCACGTGGCGCGCCACGTGTTCCTCCAGCGCCGTGCGCGCCCAGCGGTCACGGCGCCTCAGATACGCCTCCACCAGGGCCCCCTTGGACGGGAAGCACTGGTAGATCCGCTTGAGCGAGACACCGGAGGCATCACGGATGCGGTCCATCCCCACCGCCTGCACGCCGTGTTGGTAGAAGAGCGCGTCAGCAGCGCTCAACACCCGTGTTTCGACCGTTGTTTCGGCTTCCATCGTTCCCCGCTCTCCCCAGGCCTTGAGAACTATCGTTCTCTACGATACGGTCTCCTTGGAAGCGAGAACGATCGTTCTCTGCATCCATAACGGGGATCGAACGGGGGACTGAGCATGGCCAAGCACGGAGCAACGCGCTGGACACGCTTGGGCGACCCGACGAAGGCCGGGCTGCTTGCGGCCCCGGCCTTCGTCGGCGCACCGTGCTGGGCCGGACCGCCCGTACCGCGGTCCCGGCGCCTGGCCGAGCCTCTGTGGATACCCGCAGCCGCCTGACGCACATCACGGCGCCTCGTCAGCCGTTAACGGCTGACGTGCCAACAGCGGCTTGCTGATTGCTGGTCGCTGTCTCTGCTCGCCAGCTGCCGCCCGCGTTATGCCCGGCGCCGCTGCCTCGTGACTTGCCCCTCCATACGGGGTGCCCCTCCCCCTATTGGGGCCACCCTCTTACACGCTGCTGCTCCCGGGATCCTGCCGTCCGGTAGCCGCTCCGCCCCGGTTGGCGGGCCCGTCCGTCGCGGGCTCCGAGGCGGAGGAGGCGTCGAAAGCGGGCAAGGCATCGAAGGCGGGCGAGGCGTCGAAAGCGGCGCGGCGGGTGGCCCGGCGCAGCGCTCGCAGAACGCTGCCGCCCAGCGCGAAGGTCAGCACGATGGTGAGCAGCGCCCGGGGGACGTCCCACCCGAGCGATGTGGCCAGGACGTAGGCGAGGAAACGGGGAAGGTTCTCGTGCAGGGAGTCGCCCGGCACGAACGAGATACCGGACCCCAGCCCCGCGATGTACGGCCACCCCTGAAGGTTCATGATCGCCCCGTAGAGCAGGGAGGAGACAGCTCCGTAGGCGGCCAGCAGAAGGAGTTCGCGGCGCCCCCGCAAAGTGGCGGGCGCGGGCAGCAGCCCGGCTCCCATGGACACCCAGCCCATGGCGAGCATCTGGAACGGCATCCAGGGGCCGACCCCGCCGGTGAGCAGTGCCCCGGCGAACATCGACAGCGCACCCAATACGAATCCGAAGCCGGGCCCCAGCACTCGGCCTGACAGCACCATCAGAAAGAACATCGGCTCCAGCCCAGCGGTGCCCGCACCCAGCGGTCGCAACGCGGCGCCGGCAGCGGCCAGAACGCCCAGCATCGCAACGGCTTTGGCATCGAGCCCGGTGTCGGAGACGGTCGCCACGGCGACTGCCAGCAGAAGGGGGAGAAGTGCGGCGAAGAGCCAGGGCGCGTCCTGGGAGTGCGCCAGACCGGAGGTCTCGTCAGCCAGCAGCGGCCATGCGAACGCGACGATTCCCGCCGCACTGGTGAGTGCCAGCGCGGCGATGGACCGGGGGCCTAGACGAATGGCTTTGACGGCGGAGGGAGAAGGAAGCGAAACGGGAGGGGAAGAGGTCACAGTGCCTCCCTCACCTGGCTGACGGTCAGCCAGGGCTGTGGAGCGAGGATCTTGGAGATCTGCGGGGAGTAGGCGGGGGAGGAGGTGACAACCTCTTCGGTGGGCCCGTCCGCGACGGGCTCGCCCTGGGCGAGGATGACCACGCGGTGCGCGATCTCCGCGACGAGTTCGACGTCGTGGGTGGCCAGCACGACGGCGTGGCCTTCGGCGGCGAGTTCGCGGAGCAGCGTGACCAGCCGCGCTTTGGCCGCGTAGTCCAGTCCTCGGGTGGGCTCGTCCAGAAGCAGGAGCGGTGGCCGGGCGGTAAGGATGATCGACAGTGCGAGGGCGAGACGCTGGCCCTCGGACAGATCGCGGGGGTGAGTGGTGTCAGGTATATCCGGAAGCAGACGTGAGACCAGCGCGCGGCAGGTGCCGGGAACGGCATCCGCGTCCGCGTCGGCGGACTGGCACTCGCGGGCGACGGTGTCGGCGTAGAGCAGATCACGTGGCTCCTGCGGCACGAGTCCGGCGTGACGCAGAAGCTCGGCGGGCCGGGTGCGGTGCGGGGCCTTTCCGCCGACGTTGATCTGGCCGGAGGTGGGCCGGTGCATCCCCACGAGGGTGTTCAGCAGCGTGGATTTGCCCGCCCCGTTGCGGCCCATGAGAGCCACCGTCTCGCCGGCGCTGAAGGTGAGCGTCACCTCGTGGAGGGCGGTGACGCGGTCGCGGACCAGTGTGAGCCGCGAGACCTCGGCAAGCACCGCCCCCTCCAGAGCGCCCTTCGCGGGAGCCGGACGTGCCGTAGCGGGTGCGGGTGCGGGTGTGGGTGTGGGTGTGGGAGGGGGTGCGCTGGGTCCGCCGGGGGTTCGAGGGGTGCGTGCTGCCAGGTGCTCCCTGAGGGGCGCGCTCCTCCGCCGGGCGTCCCGTACGGACAGCGGCAGCGGGTCCCAGCCCGCGAGTTGCCCCAGCTCGACCACGGGCGGCTGCACGGGCGACACGGCCAACAGCGCCGCGGGCTCACCGAGCCGGGCGGCAGGGGGAGAAGTGGGGGAGGGAGGGGAGCCCCCCGAGGAGGGGGAAGGGAGCAGCAGGACCTGGTCGGCGTACTGCACCACGCGCTCCAGCCGGTGTTCGGCCATCAGGACGGTGGTGCCCAGGTCGTGGACCAGCCGTTGCAGGACGGCCAGTACCTCTTCGGCGGCGGGCGGGTCCAGCGCCGAGGTCGGCTCGTCCAGGACGAGGACCTTGGGGTGCGGAGTGAGCACGGAGCCGATGGCCACGCGCTGTTGCTGGCCGCCCGAGAGGGTGGCGATGGGGCGGTCGCGCAGTTCGTTGAGGCCGAGGAGGTCGAGGGTCTCCTCAACGCGGCGGCGCATCGTTCCCGGCGGGAGGCCGAGGGACTCCATGCCGTAGGCCAGCTCGTCCTCGACGGTGTCCGTGACGAAGTGAGCGAGGGGGTCCTGGCCCACGGTGCCGACGACGTCGGCGAGTTCGCGGGGTTTGTGGGTTCGGGTGTCACGTCCGGCGACGGTCACCTTGCCGTGCAGCGTGCCACCGGTGAAGTGGGGGACGAGCCCCGAAACGGTTCCCAGCAGCGTGGACTTCCCGGCTCCGCTGGGGCCGATCAGCAAGCACAGCTCCCCTTCGGGGATGTGCGCGTCGACGAGGGGGAGAGCGGGGGCGAGGGGTGCCGTGTGCGCCGGGTTCGCTGGGTTAGCCCGGTTCGCCGAGAGGGCTGGGCTCGGTGGCTTTGGGGTGCGTGAGGTGTCGCGGGCGGTGTCCTCGTAGGTGACCGTGACATGGTCGAAAGTGATCACTGTGAGGGCTCCTCATCATGCTGTCGGCCTCGGAGTGCCTCCGGCCCCCGGCGAGGGGTGGATACCCGGGCGCGGGGAACGGATCCCCGCGTGCCCCTCTCGTGCCGCGGTTGCCCCGGCTGTGCTGGTGGGGCGGATTGTGCGGATTGTCCTGGCTGTCCGCCCCGGCCCTGGGCTGACGAGCCTGGTGCGGGCGCGCGAGCGGCTGGGGGTGTGGGCGACGGGGCCACGAAGGCGGGGAGGAGGCCGAGGAGGAGGGCCGCCGCCGGCCACAAGGGGAAGGCGGGGGCGGTGAGGGGTACCGCCGGAGGGTGGAGGGCCTCCGGGTAGGGCCCGGCCGCCATGATCATGAGCGCGGCGACGGCGGCGCCCGAAGCGGAGACAAGCCAGGCGCGTACGCCCCAGCGGTCGGGGCGGTAACGCGTACGGGTCGCCCGCCTGCCACCCAGCCACAGCCCGGCGAGCGCCAGTGCGAGTCCGGCGAGCAGAACGGGCAGTCCGAAACCGGCGCCCTCGGCGGCCAGCAGCCCGTAGGTCCCCGCGCACACCCCCAGCAGTCCGCCGAGGGTCAGGGCGGTGGTCGTATGCCGGATGGCGGGCGGCACCTGCGCCGTACGGCCGTAGCCGCGGGCGTCCATGGCCGCCGCGAGCGCGACCGAACGCTCCAACGCGCCCTCCAGCACGGGGAGTCCGACCTGTAGCACTCCGCGCAGACCGCGATCCCCGCGCCCTCGGAGCCGTCGTGCGGCGCGTAGTCGCCGGACGTCCGCGACGAGGTTCGGCGCGAACGTCATGGCCACCACCACCGCCACCCCCGCCTCGTAGAGCGCACCGGGAAGGGTCTTGAGCAGGCGCGCCGGGTTGGCCAGCGAGTTGGCCGCGCCTACGCAGATGAGGAGCGTGGCCAGCTTGAGGCCGTCGTACAGCGCGAAGACCATGCCCTCGGCCGTGACCCGCCCCCCGATCCGCACGCCCTGCGCCCACTTGGGCAGCGGCACCTCGGGCAGCTCGGCGATCACATGGCTGCCCGGGATGGGGGAGCCCAGGAAGAAGGCGAAGACGAGACGGATGACCAGGACGAGGATGCCCAGCTTCAGAAATGCCGCATAGGAGCGTGCCCAGGGGGCGTCGGTACGCCGGACGGCGACGACGTAACCCGCCACCACGATCAACAGGGCGAGGAGGAGGGGGTTGGTGGTGCGGGACGCGGCCGTGGCCAGGCCGAGCGCCCAGAGCCACCATGCGCCGGGGTGGAGAGCAGTGCTCCGCGTGGAGAGCGGCGCCCTTTTCGAGAGCGGTGCTCTTGTTTTGGAGCGGGACCATCGGGCCCGCCGATCTGTGAGCAGTGCTCTCGTCGTGGAGCGGGGGTGCATGTCAGGGCCTTCGACGGCGGGCCTGCCAGAGGGCTGCGGCGCCGAGTACGGCTACGGTTGCGATGCCTGCGATCACACCGAGGCCGGTGGACAGGGCGCTGTCGCCACCGCTGTCCCCACCTCCACTGGCGTCACTGGCGTCACTTTTGCCACCGGCCTCCCCCTTGTCGCCGGTGCCTCCGTTGCCCCCGTTGCCGCTCTCCTCCCCGTTCCTCTCCCCGCTCTCGGCCTGTTCGCCGCAGCCCTGGGTGGGATAGCGGCTGATGCCGCAGAGGAGGGACTCGGAGTTGTAGCGGAGAGGGGTTGCTACGGCGGCGAGGGCGTCGGCGGCGGACGCGGTGTCGTCGACGCGGACGCACTCGGTGCGGGGCTTGGGCGGGGACTTGGGCTCACCCTTGGGGGCGTCGGCGGGGGTGCCGAAGTCGATGCGGATGGCCACGCGCTTGGTGCCGGACTTCTTGGGGGTGTGCGCGCAGGCGTCGGTGAAGTCGGTGGTGCCGCGCGGTTGTTCGGCGTCGCGGGAGTCCTCGCTGAGGGCGAAGCGGAAGCCGAGGATTTCACCGTCGTCGGGGCGGAGGACGGCGGGGCCCTGGATCGCGTATGACCAGGACCCGTTGTCCTTCTGCTGCCAGAAGGACCAGTAGCGGTAGCCGCTCTGTGCCGTTGCCGCCCGCGCTGTTCCTGTCTGCGCCGTGCCCGTCTGAGCCGTTGCCGCTTGTGCCGTTGCCGCCTGTGCCGTGCCCGTCTGTGCCGTGGCGGAGAAGAAGGTGAGGGCGAGGAAGAGGGTGAAGGCCGGGGCCAGGAGTAGGGCGGGCCGGGGCACCGTTGCCGGGCGGAGTGCTCTCACAGCTGCTGCCTCTTGCGGCGACCGCTCAGGAGGATGCCGAAGCCCGCGCCGACGGCGAGGCCGACGATGATGAACGCCCAGACGGGGATGGTGGTGCCGTCGTCCTTGCCGGAGTCGCCAGAGCTGTCGGGCCTGTCGGAGTCGGGCATCTGGGCGGGCGCCGGGCCCGTCTTGTTGAGGCGGGTGAGGAGGTTGGTGCTGCCGAGCTTGGTGGGGTCGCCGCCGGTGGCGCGGGAGGCCAGCATGAGAGAGCTGATGGCGGCGGGGTCGCTCTTGGCCTTGTCCCACTTGTCGAGGTTGTCCGCCAGCCACTTCAAGGAGGCGTTGGCCTCGGTGCGGTGGCCGCCGGCGGCCAGGGCGACGACGGCGTCCGCGGTGTTCGCGTAGTCGGGCTGCTCCTTCTTGGAGCCGGGGAGCACGGTGTTGAAGTGGCCCCCGTTCTTCTTCAGGGTGGAGGCGAGGTACGCGGCTCCGGCGCCCGCTGCCTGCTTGGGGTCGTCCGTCGCGCCTCCCTCGCCGTCGGCACCCTCTCCCTTGCTGGCTTCTCCCTTTCCGCCTTCTCCCTTTTCGTCGGCGCCCTCTCCTCCCGTCGCGCACTTCAGTGGCGTCACGGGCGCGCTCTTACGGTCCTTGTCCAGCGGCTTGACCAGGATGCCGTCGCCCAGGCCGGCGAGGGAGGCGGCGGCCGTGGCGTCGTCGTTCGGGGCGAGCCGGTCCTTCTTGTCGGGCTGGTAGGCGAAGGCGCCCTGCGCGCCTTGGGCGTCCTTGATCCCCTTCGTGCCGCAAGTGAGCTGGAAGGACAGCAGCGCGTCGAACGGTGTTTCGCCGTCGGTGGTGATCCGCTTCGGGTTCTCGCCCGCTGCGTGCAAGGCGCCGATGGCGAGGGACGTGGAGTTGGCGTCCGAGGGGCTGCCGGGCGCGTAGCCCCAGCCGCCGTCCTTGTTCTGCGCCGCCTTCAGCCAGTCCACGGCCTTGCCGACGGCCGCGCCACGCCCGCCCGCGGCGGCGAGCGCCTGGACGGCGAGCGTGGTGGCGTTGATGTCGGGGGACGTCTTCTTCGGGTCGCACGTGGCCTTGGCGTCGGCGCGGTATGCGGCGAAGGAGCCGTCGTCGCACTGCTGGTCGGCCAGCCAGTCCACCGCCTTCTTCGCCGGGACGGCCCCGGCCCCGTCCAGCGCCAGCAGCGCCATGGACTGCCGCCACACGCCGTCGTACTTCGGATCCGCCTTGCCGTAGAGCCCGTCCGGCAATTTGCCCGCTTTGGTCGACTTGGCAGACCTGGCGGAGGTGGAGGTGGAGGCGATGGAAGTGGCGGAAGCGGCGGAGGAGGAGGCAGAAGTGGTCGAAGCTGCGGCCGTGGACGGTTGCGCGGATGCCACGGGTGCGGCTGTCGCGCAGAGCACGGTGGCGGCGGCAAGGGCCGTGGCGCAGTGGCGGCGGCGCGGTGACATGCGGGTGCCTTTCGGGACGGGAGCGGACCGCAGCCGTGCACGGCCGCCCCGTCGCGCGGAATCCCGCGCAGCGGCGCACCGGGCTCGGCTCCGTATACCTCGACGGTGCCGGTGGCCGGCCCGGCGCGCTGTCGCCGTACGTCTGCGCACGTGGCGTGCTGCGTACTTGATGTGCGGCGTACGTGTCGTGCTGCGTACGTCGCGCGTGGTGCGGTTGTACGGCGGCGGTGCGGCGGGTCGGTCATGGGAGCCCGCCTCGGCCCGGGTGCTCCGGCTCGCGGACGCCGTACCGCTGTCCGTACGACGGGTACGGGCGGCGGTGCGGCGGTCCGCTCACGGTTGCGGGTCAGCGCCGGATTCGCACCGGCTTCCCCCGGTCGGAGGCGTCGTTTGTCTGTCCGCCACTGTAGCCCGAGCGCGCGGACGGCCCCGGCGGCGGCCTCTCCACCCCCCGCCTGCTCCCGGCCCCGCCTGCTCCCCGCCCCGGCCGGTGGTCGACAGCCGAGAGCCGAGAGTCGAGAGCCGAGAGCCGAGAGCCGAAGGCCGACTACCGACAGCCGAAGGTCGGCAGAAGGGGTCGGCCTGTAGGTCCGTCGTGCGGGACCCGTCAGTCCGTCGCGCGGTAGGTGAGCGGCTCGGTGCCGGGGACGGGCTCGGCGTGGCCGAGCTTGACCAGGCGGCGCAGGTGCGCCTCGGCTTCGGACACGGCGATGTTGCGCGAGCCGTAGGGGATCTGTTCCCAGGGGCGGTTCCACTGCATCGTCTCGGCCAGCTGCCAGGGGGTGAGCGCGCGTTGCGAGAGCAGTGCTCTCAAATCGGAGAGGCGCTCTGCATGGTGAGCAATCAGTTGTTCGACCCGGCCCTCCGTGTCCGAGAACGCGTACTGGTGTGCGGGCAGCACCTCGGCGGGCCGCAGTCTGGCGACCCGTTCGAGAGAGTCGAGGTAGTCGCCGAGCGGGTCGGTGATCTCGTCGCTGTTGGGGTCCTCGTACAGGCCGATGTGCGGGCTGATCGTCGGCAGCAGGTGGTCGCCGGAGAACAGCCGCCCGCTTCCGGCCCGTTCGCCCCCAGCCCCAGCCCCAGCCCCAGCCCCAGCCCCAGTCCCGGCGCCGGCCCCGGCCCCGGCCCCGCTGCTGCCGCGCCGGCCCGGGTGCCGCTCCTCCAGGTGCAGGCACACGTGCCCTGGGGTGTGTCCCGGCGTCCAGATCGCTCGCAGCCGCCGCCCCCGCAGGGGCAGCAGCGCGTTGGGCTCGATGTCGCGGTCCGGCAGCGCGGCGCGCGAGCCGGGCAGCGAACGGGTGCGTCCCTCCGCCAGCGCCGTGCGCAGCGGCGCTGTGTGCGCGTCGGGTGCCCCGGCCGCGGCCAGTTTCTCGGCGAGGTAGCTCATCCACTGTCGGGAGTTCGAGCTGCGGGTGCGGCGCACGATGGCGGCGTCGGCGGCGTGCATGGCGATCCACGCGCCGGACTCCTCCCGTACGCGCGCCGAGAGGCCGTGGTGGTCGGGGTGGTGGTGGGTGACGAGTACGCCGTGCAGCTCCGCGACCGAGGTGCCGCACGCGGTGAGCCCGTCGGCGAGTGTCTGCCAGGAGTCGGGGTCATCCCAGCCGGTGTCGATCAGGACGGGGCCCGCGTCGGTGTCGAGGACGTGGACGAGGGTGTGGCCCAGCGGGTTGTCCGGTATGGGGACGGGGATGCTCCAGATCCCGCCGCCGTGGTCGGTGACCTGCGGTGCGTTCGTCATCTGTGGCGGCTCCCCCGGTCGGTGCGCGCGGCCTGCCGACGGCGGCGCCGGCAGAGGCATTGTTCCCTAGAACTAGAACTGGTACTAGTTCTGATGCACTGTCAGGAGAGTGTCGGGCGTCACAGACCGCGAAGTTGCCCGAATCCGGAGAGACCCGCACAGCGGGAGCGGGAGAGGCAGGCAGGCAGGGCCATGACGGACCACACGGAGCACACGGACCACACGGAGCATGTAGACCACACGGGCCACGCGGACGACTCGGGCCACCCCGGCGTCGCGTATGCCGAACACCATCAGCTCTACATCGGCGGCACGCTGACCGACCCTCTCGGCAAGGACACCATCGAGGTGATCTCGCCGCACACCGAACAGCCCATCGGGCGTGTGCCGCACGCCTCCCGTGAGGACGTCGACCGCGCCGTGCGCGCCGCACGTGACGCCTTCGACTCCGGGGTGTGGGCCGGGCGCAGCCTCCAGGAGCGGATCGAGGTCGTCACCCGTATCAAGGACGCGTTCGCGGTGCGCAGCGAGGAGTTCGCCCGGCTCATCAGCGCGCAGAACGGCACGCCCTACACCTCCGGCGTGATGGTCCAGTCCCTGGCGGCGATGATGGTGTGGGACTCGGCACTGAAGGTCGCCGCCGACTTCCCTTACGAGGAGCGCAGGGCGGGCGTGCTCGGCCCGCTGCTGGTGCGGCGGGAGCCGGTGGGTGTGGTCGCGGGCGTGGTGCCGTGGAACGTCCCGCAGTTCACGGCGGCGGCGAAGCTCGCGCCCGCGCTGCTGACCGGATGCTCGGCCATTTTGAAGGTCTCGCCCGAAACCCCGCTGGACGCCTACCTGCTGGCCGAGATCGCCACCGAGGCCGGGCTGCCGGAAGGCGTGCTCTCGATCCTGCCCGCCGACCGCGAGGTCAGCGAATACCTCGTCGGGCACCCCGGCGTCGACAAGGTCTCCTTCACCGGCTCCGTGGCGGCCGGCAAGCGCGTGATGGAGGTCGCGGCCCGCCAGCTGACGCGCGTGACACTGGAGTTGGGCGGCAAATCCGCCGCCGTCATCCTGCCGGACGCCGACCTGGACGCGGCCGTCGCGGGCATCACCCCGTTCGCCTGGATGATCAACGGGCAGGCCTGCGTGGCCCAGACCCGCATCCTCGCCCCGCGCTCGCGCTACGAGGAGATCGCGGAGCGCTTCAAGGCCGCCGCCGACGCACTCACCGTCGGCGACCCGCTCGACCCGAGCACCGAGATCGGCCCCCTCGTCGCCGACCGCCAGCGCCGTCGCTCCCTCGACTACATCGCGCTCGGCCAGGAGGAGGGCGCAAAGGTCCTCGCCGGCGGCGGCAGGCCGGAGTCGATGCCCACCGGCTGGTACGTGGAGCCCACCCTGTTCGGCGATGTCGACAACTCCATGCGCGTCGCCCGCGAGGAGATCTTCGGTCCCGTCATCTGCCTCCTGCCCTACGAGGACGAGGCGGAGGCCGTGCGCATCGCCAACGACTCCGACTACGGCCTCTCCGGCAGCGTGTGGACGGCGGACACCGAGCGCGGCATCGACGTCGCCCGCCGCGTGCGCACCGGCACCTACTCCGTCAACACCTTCAGTCTCGACATGCTCGGCCCCTTCGGAGGCTACAAGAATTCAGGAATCGGGAGGGAGTTCGGTCCCGAGGGTTACGGCGAATATCTGGAGCACAAGATGATTCACCTCCCGGCGGACGCGTGAGGGGGCGCCATGGGTGACCGTTGGCACGTCGAGGTGGACCGGGATGTCTGCATCGGCTCGGGCATGTGTGTGGGAGGGGCGCCGGAGGACTTCCGGCTGGACGGCGCACGCCAGTCCCACCCCGTCACCCCGGACCGGGACCCCTCCGAGACGGTGCTCGCCGCCGCGGAGAGCTGCCCCGTCGAAGCCATCGTCATCACGCTCGCGGAGACGGGCGAGCAGGTCTTTCCCCCCGACGACTGAACCCGCCCCGTCCGTCCGCCCCGTCCGTCCGCCCTGTCCGCCCGTTGGCCGCGCCGCGCCCGCCCGCTGGTTGTGCCTGCCGGATGACCTGCCGGATGAACGAGCCCGTCGGGCGAACCGGATGAACGAGCTCTCTGGGCTCCTGGGCCGCGTGCGGGTGATTCCGGGAGCGACGCCCCGAAAAGCGATTGTCCGCACGGAAGGAGGCGGGTAGGAACAGGCGTATGACTGCTCTTGGCGTTGTGTTCCGGCCCCAGTTGGCTCCCGAACGGCTGCGGGGCGTCGTCCGCGCCGCCGACCAGGCGGGCCTGGAGGAACTGTGGCTGTGGGAGGACTGCTTCCTGGAGAGCGGCATCGCCACCGCCTCGGCCGCCCTCGCGTGGACCGAACGGCTGCGGGTCGGCGTCGGCCTGCTGCCCGTCCCCTTGCGCAACGTCGCGCTGACGACCATGGAGACCGCCACCCTCCGCCGTCTCTTCCCCGGCCGCTTCGCCGTGGGCCTCGGCCACGGGGTCCAGGACTGGATGGGGCAGGTCGGCGCCCGCGCGGAGTCGCCCGTGACGCTGCTGCGCGAACACCTGGACGCGATGCGGGCGCTGCTGCGCGGCGAACGTGTGTCCGTGGAGGGGCGGTACGTGAAGCTCGACGCCGTCGCCCTGGACTGGCCGCCCGCGGTGGACGGCGATGCCGCGAACGGGGCCGGGGTCGCGAACGAGGCCGGGGTCGCAAACGGGGACGGGGCCGGGACCGGGGTCGCGAACGGGGCCGGGAACGCGAACGGGGCGGGTGGCACGGGCGCGGCGGCCGGCCCCTACGCGGGTGCCGCGGTGCTGGCCGGTGCGCGTGGGCCGCGCTCGCTGCGGCTGGCCGGCGAGGCCGCCGACGGCACGGTGCTGGACGCGAGCAGCGCGCTCGAAGACGTACGCGCCGCGCGGCGCCTCATCGACGAGGGACGCGCGGCGGCCGGACGCACCGGCCACCACACGGTCGTCGTCTACCTCCACACCGCCACGGGCCCGGACGCCACGTCCCGGCTGCGTGCCGAACTCGAACGCGAGGGCCTCGCCACCGCGAACTCCCACGAGCCGGCCCTCGAACTCGGCGTCGCCGGAGACGCCGCCACCGTCGCCAAGGCCGTCCAGCGCGTGGCCGAAGCGGGCGCGGACACGGTCGTCCTCCAGCCCACGGCGGACGAGCCCGACCCCGAGGCTTTCGTACGCTTCGCAGCCGAACAGGTCCGCCCGCTGGTGCCCTGAGAGCACGCCTGGCACCAGGTGCTTGTGCCGGGTGTCGGGTGCCGGGTGCCCGGGTGCCGGGTGCCGGGTCCTACCGTGCGGCGACTCCGCCGTCGAGGGCGAGCGTGGCGAACGTCGCCAGCCAGTGGTCGGTGGTGAAGTCGCCCGAGGCGGTCGCGGACAGGGCCGCGTCGAGGTTCGCCCCGGCCGAGGCGGTGAGGACGGCGATACGCGGATCACCGGGCGGAAGCGCGCCGGCGAGGTCGCGCAGCGCGGCGGCCCGGCTGAGGCAGAGCCCGAAGAGGTGACCGATTTGCGGGTCCGCCGCGTCCGAGACGCGGGGCGGCGGCATGAAGCCGGCACCCCCGCCCTCGCCCTCTTCGTCGCCCTTGTCGAGGTGGGCGGCCTCGTCGAGTTCGGGCAGGAACCGGCTCAGCCACTCGGTGAACTCCGCCTGCGGCAGCACCCGCCGCACCACATCCGCCTCACACAGCACGGGAGACAGAAAGTCCTGCCCCGAGGGCTCCCAGCGCACGGCAGCGCCATGTTCCGGCACGTACCACTCCCGCACCTTCGCCCTCACGGGCTCCAGGAGCCGCGCCTGCCCCGCGCGTTCGGCACTGTCGAGGATGAGGCCCAGCGAGAACGCGCTGTTGGCGTGCGTTCCGTGCCGTACGGGATACGTCGCCTTCGGCAGCCAGCCGAGCACGAGCTCCGCGACCGCCGCCGCGGCGGGCGCGAGCGCCTCGCTCCAACGCCGCGCCGACGCGGGGAGAGCGGTGCTCTCGGTTGTGAGCGGGGGGTGGGCGGCGCTGGGGTGCTCCGGAGCGAGAGCGGCGCTCTCGTCGTGGAGCGGCGGCTGGCCTGCCGCGGGGTGCTCCGAACTCAGAGCGGTGCTCTCGTTTGTGAGCGCCAGGAGCCAGGCCCAGCCGTAGGGGCGTTCGAAGGAGGGGTGGGCGCGGAGGTAGGCAGCCTCCTGGGCGAGGGCTTCGGGGGTCAGGTGGGTGTCCAGTACGCGGATCGCGGCCTCGCGCCACTGCCGCTGCGTACCGTCCGCGTCCGAAGGGGGCGGCAGGCGCAGGAGGCGGATCAGGAGCCAGTGCATGTGGACGGAGGAGTGCCAGTCGTAGGCGCCGTAGAACGCGGGGTGATACGTGCGAGGCGGCACCAGTTCGGCGGGGCCGGCGATGAGGTGGGCGGGGGCGTTGGGGTATTCGCGGGTGATGTTGGCGAGGGCGAGTTCGGCGAAGAGGGGCGCGCGGGTGGTGAGGGCCGTGGCGCTCGCGGCGTCGCGCACGCCGTTTGCGCGGGGCAACCCCGGTGCCCCCTCCTCGGGGGCCACGCCCGCCCCCGTACGGCCGGCCTCATCCTGTGACGTGCTCAATGTGTCGCCCCTCCCGTTTCGTGGATGTCGTGCGTCGTGCGGGCCGCCGCAGTGAGGAGCGCGGCGATCCCGGTGGCGGCGTCGCGCGGGGAGAGCGACGGCTGGGCGGAGCGTCCGGCCGCGATCTGCTGCGGGGTGTAGGGCACGTGGACGAAGCCGCCCCTTATGCCCGGGTGTTCGGTGGCCAGCAGGTGGGCGAGGCCGTAGAAGACGTGGTTGCACACGAAGGTGCCGGCCGTCTGGGAGACCGAGGCGGGTATCCCCGCCGCCCGGGCCGCCGCGACGCACGCCTTGATCGGGAGCGAGGAGAAGTAGGCGGCGGGGCCGTCGGCGACGACGGGCTCGTCCACGGGCTGGTGCCCGGCGTTGTCCGGGATGCGGGCGTCGTCGACGTTGATCGCGATCCGCTCGACGGTGAGGTCCGCGCGTCCGCCCGCCTGGCCCAGGCAGACGACCAGGTCGGGAGCGGCCGAGGCGAGCGCGGCGCGCAACTCCGTGAGCGCCTTGCCGAAGACGCAGCTCAGCTCGACGGCGGTGATGTCGAGCCCGGCGGGCGGTTCGGCCGCCAGGAGAGCGGCGACCTCCCAGGACGGGTTGGACGACTCGCCCCCGAACGGTTCGAAGCCGGTGACCAGCACTTTCAGCGGCCCGGAGAGGGCCTTGTCGGTTGGTGAAGACATGTGCACTGTTCCGTTCCTCCGCTCACCGAGGCGGCCGGCTCCAGCCGGCGGCCCACGCGCCCGGCACCCCGCGTCCACGCGCCCGGCACCCCGCGTCCACGCGCCCGGCGCCCCGCGTCCACGCGCCCGGCGCCCCGCGTCCACGCGCCCGGCGCCCCGCGCCCACGCGCCCGGCGCCCCGTGCGCTAAAAGGCGAAGAAGTAGATGATGACGATGTTGCAGCCGAGCAGCGCCACGGCCGACGGGGCCTGTGCCTTGATCGGCCCGTACTGATCCTTGAGTTCGAGCAGCGCGGCCGGTACGAGGTTGAAGTTCGCGGCCATGGGCGTGCAGAGCGTGCCGCAGAAGCCGGCGAGCATGCCGACGGCGAGGACGCATGCCGCGTTGCCGTTCATCTGCTCGACCAGTACGGGCCAGCCGACGGCGGCGGTCATGACGGGGAAGGCCGCGAAGGCGTTGCCCATGATCACGGTGAAGATGAACATACCCGCGCAGTAGAGCGCGACAGCGGCCAGCTTCTGGCCGTCGGGCAGGATCGACTCGGTGATCTTGCGGACCTGGGTACCGACGCCGGCGGCCTGGAATATGGAGCCGAGGACAGCCAGCAGTTGCGGCAGCAGCAGTGCCCAGCCCATGGACTCCAGCAGTCCGCGCCCCGCGTGCAGCGGCACGCTGACCCGCCGTTCGCGCAGCACCCACATGCCTACGCCCAGCGCGATGACGGCGCCGATGCCGAGTCCGAGGATGGTCTCGCTGCCCTTCTCCAGCAGCGGGGTGCCGCCGACCTTCCACTTGGCGACGAGTACGGCGCACACCATCGCCACCAGCGGAATGGTCAGCGCCGGGATGAACAGCTTGCCGCCGAAGCGCGCGGCGAGCTGCACGCGCTGCTTCTCGGTGGTGGTGTCGGGCTTGCCCTTTCCGGTGAGGTTGAAGCCGCCGACGCAGATGAGGACGAGGACGGCCACGCCCAGGGGTTCGGCCGGCGCGGACTTCTCGTTGACCCAGGTGCTGTAGAAGAAGCAGGCGCCCAGCAGGCCCCAGAAGGCGGCGGTGCCGTGCCGCCTGGGGTTGGTGCGGTCGGCGAGCATCTGCGCCGCCATGACGAGGAAGACGGCACCGACGAGCCAGAAGAACCACTCGGACTTGATCACTTCGCCGCCCCGCCTTCCGTACCGGCCCCGTCCTGCGCGGCCCCGTCCTGCGCGGCCCCGCCCTTCGCGGTCCCGCCCTGCGCGCCCTCGTTCCGCGCGGCCTTGCCCTGCGTGGCCCCGCCCTGCGCGTCCTCACGTGCCACGGCCATCTCCGCGTTCGCCATCACCAGGTCCCGCTCCAGCTGACGGTCCAGCCGCAGCAGCCGTCCGCCGTGGATGAAGAGCGCGCACACGGCGCTGGGTATCGCCCACAGCGCGAGATGCAGCGGCTCCAGGTGGGTGTGGTAAGTGCTGTTGACCAGGCCGGTGATCAGCAGGATGGAGCCGATGGCGAGGAAGCAGTCCTCGCCGAAGAAGAGCCCGACCGTGTCGGTGCCCGCCGCGTGCGAACGCACCTTCTCGCGGACCTTCTCCGGCAGTGGGCGCCCGCCGTTGGACCGCTCGGCAGCGGCCTCGGCCATCGGCGCGATCATCGGGCGGACGCTCTGCGCGGGGCCGCCGATGGTCTGGAGGCCGACGGCCGCCGTCAGCTGCCGCAGCAGGAGGTAGAGGGTGAGGAAGCGGCCGGTGGTCAGCTTGGTGCCGAGCTTCCCGATGAGGGTGCGGGCCTGCTGCTGGAGTCCGTTGCGTTCCAGGAGCCCGATGACCGGGAGGGTGATGGCGAAGATCGTCACCGAACGGCTGGTGGCGAAGCTTTCCCCGAAGGTCCGCAGGATCTCGACGGGGGAGAGCTTGCCCAGCAGTCCGGTGACGATCCCCGCCACCCCGACCACGAGCAGGGGATTGCGGCGCGTCGCGAATCCGAGGATCACCACGAGGACGCCGAGCAGAACGATCATGTCGTCTCCGCCTTCTGTGCCTGGGAAAGGGGAGCGTCAGGGATGCCCGGTCGGCCCCGGCCCGGTGGAGGGTCCTGGACCTGCGAAACCCGGGGCTTCTCGTGGTCCTGTGGTCCCACTGGCCCCGGTGAGTGACTCGGCTCCCGTGAAGCGAATTCCACCGGAGGTTAGAGGATCGTTCAACGATTCGACAAGGGTGGGGGTACACATTTCCGAACGCCGGAGGCGTACCTCCCTCACGGCTTCGGTCCCGGTGATCGTCGCAACCCCCGGCTCAGTCGTCGCAACACCCCGGCTCACGGGATGCGATGGACCACCAGATCCGGGAGGGCCGGAGGCCGCAGGGACGGAAGATGCCGACCCGCTGAGCGGACGGCGCCACTTCCCGCTCATGCGGCGGGCTACGGCGACAAAGGCGGGGCTACGGCGACAAAGAGGCGTGCCGGATCGTGGGCGTCGGCCCGCGAACCGGCACTTCCCCGCCCACGCAAAACCCTCGGCCGGGGAACCCCGGCCGAGGGGGACGGCGAGATCCGAGCGTCTCGCCAAGCTCCTGGCCACAGCCAGTTGATCACTGTGTCGCACTCTGGGGGTCGCAACAGCCGCTGTCGCAGCCCTGGGGGTCGCGACAGCGGCGTTCGGGACGCTCCCCTGAGCGCCCCTCGTGGGGGGCGGTCAGCTCTTGAGCGCACCCAGCTGCTGCATCAGCCCGCGCTCGTCCATGTTCCACCAGCTCTCCGCGAGCTTGCCGCCCTCGCAGCGGAAGGTCACCTGGCCGGTGCCCGCGAACTCCTTGCCGGTGGCCTTCACGCCCTCGAACGTGCCGACGTGCCGGCCCTTGACGGACAGCCGTACGCACACCGTGTCGCCCTCGGCCGTCATGCTCTCGATGGTGAGTTCGGGCTGGAGCGCCGCCATGATCTCCTTGTTCTCGGCCTTGGCCTGTGCCAGCCCGAGGTCGTAGGACGACATGGCCGGGTCGTGCTCCCGGTAGTCGGATGTGCACATCGCGTCCACCGCGTCGATGTTCCCCTTGTTGATCACGTCCTCGAAGAAACCGCGGACCACGATCTTGTTGAGCTGCTCGTCCCGCATGACGTCGAGGTCCGTGAACGAGGGCTCCCCCTCGCACAGGTCCACCATCTCCCGGAAGATCCGGTCGGTCTCCGGCAGGTGTGAATTCTTCACCGCCTCCTCGTGCGAGGGGAATTCCACGATCTCCACCACGTGTGTGGAATCGGCGCGGTCCCGGCCCACTATCGAATGAGTGGCCGTCCGCTTGCCTCTGGTCGCTTCGACCCAGGTGTCCATCAGCCTGTTCAGCTCATCAATTCTTCTTGTTTTGCAGTCGATGACCTG
This sequence comes from Streptomyces sp. NBC_01775, assembly GCF_035917675.1. NCBI lineage: Bacteria > Bacillati > Actinomycetota > Actinomycetes > Kitasatosporales > Streptomycetaceae > Streptomyces > Streptomyces sp. NBC_01775. The sequence goes on from NZ_CP109104.1 coordinate 6,604,717, forward strand.
CATGAATGTCATGACGCCTCCCTGATCGGAGGATGCGGATTGCTTTCGGGTTTCCGCATACGGGGGATACGGGGCGTTAGTGTCCGCCCCGAGGTGGTGCGGTGGCATGCGTCGCCGGGAGGGTGCGGACCTGCTGGTCGTAGTCGTCCAGCAGCTGGCGGAGCTGCTGGAGCGATTCGGCGGGCACCTCCGGGGGCGCGGACTTGGTGACGTAGCGCACCGCCGCCATCAGGGCCGCCAGCTCGTACACCTGGAACGTGCCCCGGAGCACCGTCGAACGCACTCGCTCCAGTTCCATGTCAGGCCTGCGACCGTACGTAATCGACGATCTGGTTCAGTTCGGCAGCGAACTGGCCGTAATCTTCTTGCATGCCGTTGATGTAGGCACTCCAGCCCAGGCTGGCCTTCGCGTAATGGACGGCTTCCTGGATTTCCTCGTCCGTCGCGCCGAACAACTTTGCTGCCTCGGTGTGGAAAAGGCTGCAATAGTGGCACTTCGTCTCGGCGTGGAGACCGACGCCGATGAGTTCCTTGTACATGTTGGGGATCAGCGTTTCGCCGAGTTCGATCCTCTTGAAGATCTCCCACTCAGGTGCAAGCAGCTCGGTCGGGATGAGCTGGAAGAAGTGCGGAACGAGGCCGAGAGTCTGCCTGATGTCGGCCTCGATCTCCTCGCGATTCACGGTGGCAGCTTCGCGATGCATGGTGGCAGTCATACGACTTCCTCCTACGGGAGGCACCCGCGCGTCCGACCCGGGCCCCGTTCGCGCTGCTCACGAGCTGGGGAGGCGCCGAGTCTCCGACGGCACTCGCGGGCCTCACATTTCCACTCAAACACTTCGCGGCTCTGCTGTCACCCGCAGCACCCGAGGCACTCCCGTGAGGACTGTTGGCGCTGGTCACGGGGGAAGGGGCCGCGTCCCCTCGCGGGCTCGCGGGGGGCCTGCGGGGGAGGACTGAGGGCTGGTGGGCTGGAAGAAGGGGCCCGCGTCCCGTCCGTCTCAGTCCGCCGGCCGCTCCGGATACGCCTCGATCAACTGCCGCCGGGAATCCTCCAGGTAGAAGTCCAGCAGCCGCTCGGCCTCTCCCGCGTCGCCCGCCTCCAGGGTGTGGACAATCTGCTGGTTGCGGGTGAGGTACGGCTCGTGGAAGCGGCGCGGGTCGTCCATGATGTGGAACGCCAGCCGCAGCTCGGCGAGCACGCCGCGCATCAGGTCGTCGGTGCGGGCGCTGCCCGCCAGTCCGGCCAGCGCCTGGTGGAAGTGGATGTTCGCGGTCGAGCAGTCCGCCCACCGGCCGTCCGCCGCCGCCCTCTCGCCGGCGGTGACGGCCGCGCGCACCTCCTCGACGCGGTAGGGCGGGGCGCCCAGGCCGCGCAGTGCCGCGCATTCCACCAGCCGCCGTACGCGGTAAATGTCCGCGATGTCCGCAGCGGTGAGGACCCGGACGAACGTTCCCCGGTTGAGCCGGTGCACGAGCAGACGCTCGTGGGTCAGCAGCCGGAACGCCTCTCGCAGGGTGTTGCGCGAGACGCTCAGCGCACCGCAGATCCGCTCCTCCGACAGCCGGGTGCCGGGCGGGAAGGAGCCCTGGGCGATACGTTCGCGCAGGATGGCCGCCACGCGCTCGGCCGTGCTCGTGCGCCCGAGGAGGGCGCGGTCGGCGGCCAGTTCGGACAGCGCGAGGGATGTGTCGGCGGTCATCGGTGATCTCCCTCCGGGTGAGTGCCGGCCCAGTCAAGCCGAGAAGCGGGCGAAAGGAAATCGGGTACTGGCCCTCTTGCCGGATTGTTGAACAATCCCGTACGTTGCTGGTGATGGACCAGATGATCGACCTTAACGCCGACCTCGGTGAAGGCTTCGGCCGCTGGCGGCTCACCGACGACGAGGCGCTGCTCGCCTCTGTCAGCAGCGCCAACATCGCCTGCGGCTTCCACGCGGGAGACCCGGCCACCATGCGCCGCGTCTGCGCACTGGCCGCCGAGCGCGGCGTGCGCATCGGCGCGCAGGTCTCCTACCGCGATCTGGCGGGCTTCGGCCGCCGGTCCATGGACGTGCCCGCCGCCGAACTGGCCGCCGAAGTGGCTTACCAGATCGGTGCCCTGGAGATCTTCGCCCGCGCGGCGGGCTCCGCCGTCGCCTACGTCAAGCCGCACGGCGCGCTCTACAACCGCACCGTGCGCGACGACGAGCAGGCCGCCGCCGTCGTGGAAGGCGTACGGCTCTCCGGCGCCGGGACGGGAGCGGGGGGCCCGCTGCCGGTGCTCGGGCTGCCGGGCTCCCGGCTGCTCGCCGCCGCTGCCGAGGCCGGGCTGCCCACCGTCGAGGAGGCTTTCGCCGACCGCGCGTACCGTCCCGACGGCACCTTGGTACCGCGCTCGGAGGAGGGTGCTGTGGTGACCGACCCCGAGCAGGTGATCAAGCGCTCGGTGCGGCTGGCCAGGGACGGCGAGGTCGTCGCCACCGACGGCATGACCCTCACCGCGCGGGCCCGCTCGCTGTGCGTACACGGCGACACCCCGGACGCCGCCCGCCTGGCCCGCCGCGTACGCGAGGAACTGACCTCCGCCGGCGTCAGGATCCGGGCCTTCGCGTGACCGGCGCCGTGAACGAGAGGACGGCCGGTACAGCGCCCGGAGCCCGAGCGGAAGCCGAATTCGCGGCTTCAGCCGAACACCGACGCCTTCCCCTCCCCGCCTCCCGGCCGGAGGCCGACGAGAGGGCAGCGGGAGCAGAGGGAGCAGCGGGAGCAGAGGCAGCAGAAGCGGCATCGGTGTCGGTGTCGGGACAGCCCCGGGTGCACCCCGTGGGGCGGCGGGGGCTGTTGGTGGAGCTTGCGTCCGCCGAGGCCACCGAGGCGCTCCACGCCGAGTTGCTGCGGCGCAGGGCCGCGGGGGTGCTGCCGGGCGTGGGGGAGATCGTGCCGGGGGCGACGACCGTGCTGCTCGACGGGTTCGGTACGCCGGAGGGGGCCCGCAAGCTGGCGGCCGAGCTGCCCGGCTGGCGGGTGCCGCCGCTCACCTCGGGCGACGGTGCCGTGGTGGAGATCCCGGTCCGCTACGACGGGCCCGACATCCCCGACGTGGCGGCGCTGTGGGGGGTCGCGGAGGACGAGGTGGCGAGGATTCACGCGGCCATCGAATTCCGCGTCGCGTTCTGCGGGTTCGCGCCCGGCTTCGGCTATCTGACGGGGCTGGACGAACGGCACCACGTACCGCGCCGGTCCAACCCGCGTACCAAGGTGCCCGCCGGTGCGGTAGGGCTCGCCGGTGCGTACACCGGCATCTACCCGCGCTCGTCGCCCGGGGGCTGGCAGCTCATCGGGACGGCGACCGAGACCGTGCTCTGGGACACCTCGCGTACGCCCGCCGCGCTGCTGGCGCCCGGCACCCGCGTCCGCTTCGTCCCGAGCGATCCGTCCGACCCGTCCCGTCCGTCTCGTCCGTCCGACCCGTCCGAGGCCCCCTCTCTCCTTCCGCGCGACTCCGACCCCGACTCCGAAGGGGCACGTCCGTGAACGCCGACGGGTTCGAGACCGTACGGGCCGGCGCGCTCACGACCGTCCAGGATCTCGGCCGCGCCGGTTACGCGCACCTGGGTGTGCCCCGCTCCGGAGCGCTCGACCTCGCCGCGCACCGCCTCGCCAACCGCCTGCTGGGCAACGCGGAGACCGCCGCCACGCTGGAGACGACCCTCACGGGGTGCGCGGTGCGCGTGCTGCGGAGCGCGACGGCCGTGGTGACGGGGGCGCCCTGCCCCGTCACCGTCGACGGTCGTCCCACCGCGTGGGGGCAGCCGGTGCGGCTGCCCGCAGGCGCCCTGCTCGACGTGGGCACCGCCGCGCACGGCGTCCGCTCGTACATCGGCTTCGCCGGGGGAGTGGACGCCGAACCCGTGCTGGGCAGCCGGGCGACCGACCTGCTGTCCGGGCTGGGACCCGCGCCTCTGCGCGACGGCGACCGCGTCCCCCTCGGCGACCGCGTCCCCCTCGGGGTCGGCGTTGGCGGCGGCGTCGGGGGAGAGGTACGGGCGGCTCTTCCCACCGCCCTTCCCGCAGCCGTTCCCGACGCGGCGCACTGGGAGGCGCCGCCACGCGAGTTGGTGCTGCCTTTCGTCCTCGGGCCGCGCGAGGACTGGTTCACGGCGGACGCGCTCCGCACGCTGGTGACCGGTGCCTACCGGGTGTCCGCCGCCAGCAACCGGATCGGGCTGCGGCTGGAGGGCCCGGCGCTGGTGCGGGCCCGTGAGGGGGAACTGGCCAGTGAGGGGATGCCGCTGGGAGCCGTGCAGGTGCCGCCCGAAGGGTGCCCCGTCGTCTTCCTCGCCGACCATCCGACGACCGGCGGCTATCCCGTGATCGGCGTCGTCCCCCCGGAGGCGCTGAGCGCCGCGGCGCAGGCCCCGCCGGGCACCCCGGTCCGCTTCACCCCCGCCGGCCCCTGACCGGACCGGCCCCCGACCGGACCCGGCCCCTCCACGTACCGGCCCCCGACCAGGCGCAAGCCCGTCCAGTGGCCGGGGGCCGTACCCCGGCCCGGCTCCGACGGGCCGGCCGCACTAGGGTCTTGGCCATGCCCGCGCCCGCCGTACTCCGTGACGTCTTCCAAGCTCTGCGGGAAGAGTGGGGTGAAGAGGACGAGGGCTACACCTTCGAGAACGGCCCGCCCCCGGTCGACCGGCTCGACGTCATGGTCCACCGGGCCCAGGAACACACGGCCACCACGGCGTTCGCGACGATAGGCATGGCGGCCCATCCCATGCCCGCACCCGGCGGCCCGGCAGTCGACGGCCCCGCATCCGTACCCACGCCCGAGGAGCGGGCCGAGCTGCGCCTCTTCCGGCGCGGACCGCTCCCGCCCGCCGACGAAGGCCGCCTCGCGACCCGGCTCGCGAACCTCGCGGCCTACCCGTGGACGCGGGGCCACCCGCTCGGCTGGGGCGAGTTGGTCGGGTTCGACGACGAGCTGCCCGCGTTCCCCGGCTGCCGCACCCTCTTCCTCGCGGGGCCGTGGCTCACCGGACAGCCGGCCACCGTCGAGACCGGCGTGGGGCCGGTACGGGTCCTCAACGCCGTGCCCGTCAGCGACGAGGAGCGTCAACGCGCGCGGGAGACGCGCCCCGAGACGTTCTTCAGCGACCTGCTCGACACCCGGGACATCCTGGCGCCTCCACCGGTCACCCGCCCCTGAAGCGCGTCTACCGGCCTGGCGCGGTCACGTCGATCAGGTGGCACACCGTCTCGATGTCGATCTTCACCTGGGCGATCGAGGCCCGTCCCGAGAGCCAGGTGATCAGCGCCGAGTGCCAGGTGTGCTCGATGACGCGGACGGCGGAGAGCTGTTCGGGTGTGGGGGCCGACTCCAGGCCCATCGCGTCCAGAATGATCGCGGTCGTCAGCCGCGAGACCGTGTCGACCTCCGGGCTGACCGAGCGGTCCGCGAATGTCAGCGCGCGGACCATCGCGTCGGCCAGGTGCGGTTCGCGCTGCATCGCGCGGAAGGCCCGCATCAGGGTCTCCGCGACGCGCGCAGCGGAGTCCTCCTCCTGGGGCGGGCGCTTGTGCAGGGTCTCGTGCATGTGCTGCAACTGGTCCTGCATGGTGGCGACCAGCAGGTGGATCTTGGAGGGGAAGTAGCGGTAGAGCGTGCCGAGCGCCACGTTGGAGATCTCGGCGACCTCCCGCATCTGCACCGCGTCGAAGCCGCCCCGCCTGGCCAGCTGGGCGCTGGCGTGCAGGATCCGCCGCCGCCGGGCCTCCTGCCGCTCGGTCAGCGGCGGACCCCCCGACGCGGACCCCGACGCGGATCCCGACGCGGATCCCGACGTGGAGCCGGACGCGGCCCCCGTCGTGGACGACACGGACGCAGCCGGCGTACTTGAGGCGGACGGAGCTGACGAGGCGGAGGAGGCGGACGGAGCGGAGGCGGAGCGAGGCGGCTTGGGGGACTGTGGCGGCGTCGGCTTCGGCGTCATAGGCGTAATCGATCCCGTTTCCATGGCGTTGCGAGCCCTGCGAGGGAGCCGTGCATTGTTGCAGGGCCCGCAGGGGTGGCGCGAATCACCTGCTTCGGCGGCTCAGCCGAAGTGACCGGCCGGTAAATTCTGAGTGCGCGGGGCGAGATGCGCGGGGAGGTCCTCGTCCCGGTCAATCCTGAAACTTGTTCTAGGTTAGCGCGAGCGGCTACGCTCCGGCGGGACGCAGTGACGAAGGGGGCCGCGAGTGACCGCAGAGGCCGTAACCGACCGCCCGCTGCGCATCGCGCTGCTGACCTACAAGGGCAATCCCTACTGCGGCGGTCAGGGCGTCTACGTACGCCACCTCTCCCGTGAACTGGCCCGCCTCGGCCACACCGTCGAGGTCATCGGCGCCCAGCCCTACCCGGTGCTCGACGAGACGGCGGACGCGTCCGGCCGGCTCACCCTCACCGAACTGCCCAGCCTCGACCTGTACCGCCAGCCCGACCCCTTCCGCACCCCGAAGCGCGGCGAGTACCGCGACTGGGTCGACGCGCTGGAGGTCGGCACGATGTGGACCGGCGGCTTCCCCGAGCCGCTGACCTTCTCGCTGCGGGCCCGCCGCCATCTCGCGGCCCGGCGCGGCGAGTTCGACGTCATCCACGACAACCAGACGCTCGGCTACGGCCTCCTGGGCGGCCCCCGGGCCCTGGGAGCGCCGCTGGTGACCACCATCCACCACCCCGTCACCGTCGACCGGCGCCTGGAGCTGGCGGCGGCCGACGGCTGGCGGCGGCGCACCTCGGTACGCCGCTGGTACGGCTTCACGCGCATGCAGCGCCGCGTCGCCCGCAGGCTGCCCTCCGTGCTGACCGTCTCCGGCTCCTCGCGCCAGGAGATCGCCGAGGACCTGGGCGTGCGCGAGGAGCGCATCCACGTGGTGCACATCGGCGCCGACACCCGCCTCTTCTCGCCCGACCCCGCCGTGTCCGAGGTGCCGGGCCGCATCGTGACGACCTCCAGCGCCGATGTGCCCCTCAAGGGGCTGGTGCACCTGGTCGAGGCGCTGGCGAAGGTCCGCACCGAGCGGCCCGACGCGCACCTCGTGGTCGTCGGCAAGCGCCCCGAGGAGGGCCCGGTCGCCGCCGCGATGGACGCCCACGGGCTGGGCGGCGCCGTCGAGTTCGTCAAGGGCATCAGCGACGCCGAGCTGGCCGCGCTGGTGCGCGGGGCGCAGATCGCCTGTGTGCCCTCCCTGTACGAGGGCTTCTCGCTGCCCGCCGCCGAGGCCATGGCCACCGGCACCCCGCTGCTGGCCACCACCGGCGGCGCCATCCCCGAGGTCGCGGGGCGCGACGGGGAGACCTGTCTCGCCGTGCCACCGGGCGACGCGGGGGCGCTGGCCGCCGGGCTGCTGCGGCTGCTGGACGACGCTCCGTTGCGCGCCCGGCTGGGGGCGGCGGGGCGCGAGCGGGTGCTCTCCCGCTTCACCTGGGAGCGGGCGGCACTCGGCACGGTCGAGCGGTATCGCTCCGCGATGGGTGCCCCGTCCTCCCAGTTCGTGCGCTCACCCGTGGTGCGGCCCCCCGCCGACGCGGTACCCGCCGTCGCCGACAGCCGGTGACGCTGCCCCCGCTTCCCCCGCCCCCCGCCCCCGCCCCTGTTGCTGTGTTCTGGAAGGCTGACCTTCAGTGCTGACCGTGGACTTCTCCCGTTTCCCGCTTGCCCCAGGCGATCGCGTGCTCGATCTGGGATGCGGGGCAGGACGGCACGCTTTCGAGTGTTACCGGCGCGGAGCGCGCGTGGTCGCGCTCGACCAGAACGCCGAAGAGATCCGCGAGGTCGCCAAGTGGTTCGCCGCCATGGAAGAGGCCGGTGAGGCGCCGACGGGGGCGACGGCGACCGCCATGGAGGGGGACGCGCTCGCGCTCCCGTTCCCCGACGACAGCTTCGACGTCGTCATCATCTCCGAGGTCATGGAGCACATCCCCGACGACAAGGGCGTGCTCGCCGAGATGGTCCGCGTCCTCAAGCCGGGCGGCCGTATCGCCGTGACCGTTCCCCGCTACGGCCCGGAGAAGGTCTGCTGGGCGCTCAGCGACGCATACCACGAGGTCGAGGGCGGCCACATCCGCATCTACCGCGCCACCGAACTCCTCGCCAAGATGCGCGAGGCGGGGCTGCGCCCCTACGGCTCCCACCACGCGCACGGGCTGCACTCGCCCTACTGGTGGCTCAAATGCGCGTTCGGCGTCGACCGCGACGGTGACCAGGCGCCGCTGCCGGTGCGCGCCTATCACAAGCTGCTGGTGTGGGACATCATGAAGCGCCCCCTGGCCACCCGCCTCGCCGAGCAGGCGCTCGACCCGGTGATCGGCAAGAGCTTCGTGGCGTACGCGACCAAGCCGCACCTGCCCGCCGCGGCCGTCAAGTGACCAGCCCGGAGCGGACGGAGCGGCTGGTGCTGCCCGGCGTGCTGACCGCCGAGCAGGCCGAGCTGACCGTGGCCGGGGTGGCCGCCGTCCAGCGCACCGACGGCGCCATACCGTGGTTCCGCGGCCACCACCTCGACCCGTGGGACCACATCGAGGCCGCGATGGCGCTGGACGCGGCGGGCGAGTCGGCCCGCGCCGAGGCCGCCTACCGCTGGCTGGCCCGCCACCAGCTGCCCGACGGCTCCTGGTACGCCGCCTACGCCGACGGGGACGCGGCGGCGCCCACCGACAGGGCGCGCGAGACCAACTTCTGCGCCTACGTGGCCGTGGGCGTGTGGCACCACTACCTGTCCACCGGGGACGACGCGTTCCTCGACAGCATGTGGCCGGTGGTGGTGGCCGCCGTCGAATTCGTGCTGCGCCACCAGCAGCCGGGCGGACAGATCGGGTGGAAACAGGAGTCCGACGGCACCCTCGTCGCCGACGCGCTGCTGACCGGTTCGTCCTCCGTCTACCAGGCGCTGCGCTGTGCGCTGGCGCTGGCCGAACACCGCGAGGAGCCGCAGCCCGACTGGGAGCTGGCCGTCGGCTGGCTCGGCCACGCCCTGCGCCGCCACCCCGAACGGTTCCTCGACAAGAGCCGCTACTCCATGGACTGGTACTACCCGGTGCTCGGCGGCGCGCTGCGGGGCACCGCGGCGAAGGAGCGCATCGAGGCCGGCTGGGACCGCTTCGTGGTGCCCGGCCTGGGCGTACGCTGCGTGGTCCCCAACCCCTGGGTAACCGGCGGCGAGAGCGCCGAACTCGCCCTCGCCCTGTGGGTCGTGGGGGAGTCCGACCGCGCGCTGGACATCCTCAAATGGATCCAGCACCTGCGCGCCGAGGACGGCATGTACTGGACGGGGTACGTCTTCGAGGACGACGCGTTCTGGCCCCGCGAGCGGACCGCTTGGACCGCGGGGTCTTTGCTGCTGGCCGTCGCCGCGCTGGGGGGTGACGACGCGACGGCCCAGGTCTTCCAGGGGGAAGACCTGCCTTCTGGGCTGGACCCGGACTGCTGTTAGCCGCGCGCTGTCTTCTGCCGTCAGCCCAAGAATCGCGCTGGGGCGCTCGTCCTCAAGCCCCCCCGGCCTCCGGCCGGGAGGAGCCCCCGGACGGGCTGAAATTCAGCAGGGGCTCCCTCACGCGTTGAGCTCGGCCAGCACCCGCAGCGTCCGCGGATCCGGCGCCGTCACCAGCAGATCCGTCACAGGCCCGGCCCGCCACAGGGCCAGCCTCTCCGCGATCCTCTCCCGAGGCCCCACAAGCGAGATCTCATCCGCGAACGCGTCGGGCACGGCCCGCACCGCGTCCTCCTTCCGCCCCTCGGCGAACAGCGCCTGGATGCGCGCTGCGGCCTCCTCGTACCCCATGCGGGCCATCAGCTCCGCATGGAAATTCCGCCCACCCGTCTCCCGGCCACCGCCCCTGACCGTGCGCTCCGCGCGCGCCTTGCTCGCGCCCATCCCCCCGATGTAGAAGCCGAGCATCATCTTCACCGGCAACAGTCCCTCCGCGACGTCGTCGCACACCCGCGCCTGTGCCATCGGCGCGACGAGAAAGCCGGGCGGGGCCTCGGCCAGCGCGGCCTCGTGGGCGGAGACCCGGGTGGGCGACCAGTACAGCGGGAGCCACCCGTCCGCGATCCGCGCGGTCTGGGCGACGTTCTTTGGGCCCTCGGCCCCGAGCAGCACCGGCAGGTCCCCCCGCAGCGGATGCGTGATCGGCTTGAGCGGCTTGCCCAGCCCCGTGCCGTCCGTGCCCGTGTACGGGTGCGAGTGGTAGCGCCCCTCCAGTCTCACCGGCCCCTCGCGGCGCAGGACCTGGCGTACGACGTTCACGTACTCGCGCGTCAGGGTCAGCGGCGAGGAGGGGAACGGGCGTCCGTACCAGCCCTCCACGACCTGCGGGCCGGAGAGCCCGAGGCCGAGCAGCATCCGGCCGCCGGACAGGTGGTCCAGGGTCAGCGCGTGCATCGCGGTGGCGGTGGGTGTGCGGGCGGCCATCTGCGCGACGGCGGTGCCCAGGCGGATGCGGGAGGTGTGCGCGGCGATCCAGGTGAGCGCGGTGAACGCGTCGGAGCCCCAGGACTCCGCGGTCCACACCGAGTGGTAGCCCAGGTCCTCGGCCTGGCGGGCGAGTTCGAGGTGCCGGGGGTCGGGGCCCCGGCCCCAGTATCCGAGCGCCAGACCGAGCCGCATCGGCCCGCCTCCTCCCAGTGAGCAGCTGACGGCCCCGGGCGATCGGCGATCCACTGACGGCGCGTCAGTTACCGGGTGCCGCGCCGCAGCGTACGGCAACGGCCCCCCGCCCGGAAGGGCGAGGGGCCGTGCTCTGCGCGAGTGGGCCGGCGGTGCCGGTGTCTCAGCCGCGCTGGATGTTCGAGGTGTCCTGGAGGACGCCGCGGCGTCCGTCCTGGGTCTGCGCGATCAGCGCCTGACCGCGCTGCTCCACCGCGAGGTACCAGGTGCCCGGCGCCAGTTCGGCGATGGGCTGCGGGGAGCCGTCCTCGGCGAAGAGGGGGCGCGCCATCGGAACGGCGAACCAGAACGGCTGGAAGTTCGGGTCGGGAGCGCCACCGGCGGCCGGACCGGGCTGACCCGGCTGCGGGCCTCCGGCCTGCGGCTGTCCGCCAGGACCCGGCTGTCCACCCGGACCCGGCTGACCCGGCTGCTGCCCGTACGGCTGACCCGGCCCCGGCTGACCCGGCTGACCGCCGTAGGGGCCCGGCTGCGGCCCGCCCGGGTAGCCGTAGCCCTGCGGCCCCTGCTGCCCGTACGGGCCGGGACGCGGGCCGCCGGCGGGCACCAGCGGCAGGACGAGGAAGGGGATCACCGGCGTGAGGACGGCCGCGCCGGCGGCGATCAGGACACCGAAGAGCGCGATGATCGCGCCCGCACCCAGGCTGGCCTCATCCGGGGAGGACCCCAGCACCCAGAACCAGCCCCACACCGAGACCACCGTCAGGCTGACGCCGAACTGGGGCAGGGTGAGGGCACCGAACTTACGGTTCTCCGGCAGGAAGCGACCACCGGCAAGTGCCGCGGCACCGAGGATGGCGGGAAGGAACACCGTGGCCAGGACCATGGTCAGCTTGTCCGTGTCCCAGGCGTTCGGCATGTCGATCTTGTCGCAGTACGAGCCTTCACAATCGGCGGAGAAGTACTCGAGGAACGAGGCGATGAACAGCAGCACCGCTGCTCCTATCACCGCGCCGTCGCCTCGCGTGAGCGAGCGGATGTTCACGTGGGGTCCTTAATCGGTCTGGTCATGGTTGGGTCTGCCGGGGGTGAGCACCCCATCGTACGGATGACACTACGGGCCGGTCTTCTGGGTTCGCTTCCCGGCGAGGAAAGAAGTGATCCCGTCGGCGACCCCGTGCGCGGCCTTTCCGCGCCACTTCGCTGAGGTGAGCAGATCGGCATCGTGCGGATCCCGCATGTTGCCGCATTCGAGGAAGACTTTGGGGACTGTACTGAGGTTGAGACCTCCCAGATCACCACGAGTGTCCAAACCGTTGCCATCGCCCAGATAGTTGGCCGGACGTTCACCCGTGGTCTCGCGGAACGCGTCCCGCACCTTTGTTCCCAGCCGTCGGGAGGGATCCGTGATCCGGCGGGTGTCCGCCTCGCCCTTGTGTACGGATGCGGGAAGAATCACATGAAAGCCGCGGCTGCCGCTGGGGGCCCCGTCGGCATGGAGCGAAATGACGGCGTCCGCTTGTGCCCGGTTTCCGATATTCGCGCGTTCATCCACACAGGGCCCGTACGGATCGTCACCGTCATGGGTGAACTTCACCTTCGCGCCGTGCTCTTGGAGCGCCGTGCGGACCCGGCGTGCGAGATCGAGGGTGAAGTCGGCCTCCGCGTAACCGGAATTGGTCGCGGTGCCCGTGGTGTCGCATTCCTTCTTCGCCGTGCCGATATCCACGAGGCGGGAAATCTCGCCTGGCTGGTCGCGATTGTGGGGATTGTGACCGGGGTCGATCACGATGGTCCGCCCGCGCAGCGCCGGACCGTCGGACTTCGGGGCGTCCTTCCCCCCGCCGCCCCCGGCACCTCCGCCGTTCTTGCCGCCCTTGCCGCTCCCGTCGTCCCCGGTGCCTTTACCCGAAGCCGCCGAGGGGGAGGGGGTGCCCCGGCCGCCGTCGTCACCGCCGGGGAGGACCGAACACCCGGCCGCGCCCACGCATACGAGTGCGACCGCCGAGGCGGCCACCCGCCGCCTCAGCGGCCTTGGCCGCCTCCCGAAACTTCCCTTCGACACGGGCGTAGATGCTAGAGCCTCTCGGCGCCATGAGCCGCACGGGGGCCGCCTCACAAGCGCCGCAGGACCCGTAGCGAAGCGGTCGCCGACTCCGGCGCGTACGCGCCCGAGGCCAGCGCCCGCTGGTGAATGTGGTGCGGGGCCTGGCCGCCGTCCGCCGGATCCGGAAAGACGTCATGGATCACCAGCAGCCCCCCGGACGCCAGCCGAGGCGTCCACCCCTCGTAGTCCGCGGTGGCGTGCTCCTCGGTGTGGCCGCCGTCGATGAACACCAGGCCGAGCGGGCTGCCCCACACCGCCGCGACCAGCGGCGAGCGCCCCACCAGCGCCACCACGTGGTCCTCAAGCCCCGCCGCGTGCAGCGTCCGGCGGAAGGTGGGCAGCGTGTCCATCCGCCCCACCACCGGGTCCACGACCTCCGGGTCGTGATACTCCCAGCCGGGCTGCTGCTCCTCGCTTCCCCGGTGGTGGTCGACCGTGAGAGCCGTCACACCCGCCGCGCGTGCCGCGTCGGCCAGCAGAAGGGTGGAGCGCCCGCAGTAGGTGCCCACCTCCAGCAGGGGCAGCCCGAGCCGCGTGGCCTCGGCGGCTGCCGCGTACAGCGCGAGCCCTTCGTCCAGCGGCATGAACCCCTTCGCGGCCTCGAAGGCGGCGAGCGTACGGGGTTCGGGCCGGGCGGCGGTGGCCTGGCTCATCCGGTCTTCCTCTCGTCTCAGTGTCTCGTCCTCTCGTCCCAACGCCCGCCATGCTGCCCTACTGTCCGGCCGCCGGAACCCGGCAGGTACCCTCTCCGGGCTGTCGATCTCGGGGGAGGGTCTGTGACGGACGGTGAGGAAGCGAAGGAAGCGGCGGAAGCGGCGGACAACGGGGGCAACTCGGACGGCGAGGGTGACGCGTCCGCCGAGCGTGACGCGTCCGCCGGGGGTGACGCGTCCGCCGGGGGTGACCGGAACGCACCGGGGGCCTCGGCCCGTCCCCGGCTGACGCGGCGCCGCAAGGGGATCGGGGCGGTCGTCTGTCTCGCCGTTCTGGCGGCGGCCGGACTGGGGACCTGGGCCACGGACACCTGGCCCTTCGACAAGGAGAGCTACTGCTGGGGCGCCTGGCAGGAGGACAGCGGTCCGTTCGCGCTGAGCGACAGGGCCGCCGGCGACGGCTACGAACGCTCCGGCAAGGAATCGGCCCCGCCCTCCTCCTCGTCCGCGCGGGCGACCTGCTCGGTCCGGGTCGTCGAGAGCGCGGACGACTCCTCCGACGACAGTTCCTCCAGCGACTACGACGACGACGCGGACAGCGACTACGACGACAGCACCGACCAGGACACCGCCTCGGCGGAGCCGGAGGAAGTCTCGCGGCTCACGGCCGAGTTCGGCGCCGTCCCGCGCGAGGCGGACGAGCGCCGCTCATGGCTGAGCGACTTCTTCGACGCGAAGGCCGCACCCCTGCCCGACGGGCTGCCCGGCTTCGCGGGCGAAGAGGGCGGCGCCCTGGTCCTGCCGAAGGCGTGCGACCGGGACGGCAGGCCGACCGCCGTGACCGTGCACGGTATGCAGGGCACGACACACCTGGTCGGCACCGAATCGGACGTGGCCGGCCTCCTGGTGGCCGTCGCCAACACGGCCGCCGAGAAGGCGGGCTGCGCGGGCGACGAACCGATACGCGTCGACGCACCCGTCGCCGACTCCGGCACGGACGATCTGAGCGGCGCGGGCAAGGACACCTGCCGCATACCCGGCTTCGACTTCGCCGAGCGCGAGGAGGACCACCTCAGACCGCGCGTCGGCGCCGTCGAGGACGACGTCCAGACCTGCTCGGTGGATGACGAGACCGACGTGAGCGCGCCCGGTTTCGCGGGCCAGTTCGTGATGGCGCAACAGCCGCGCCTGGCGGCCCTGTTCACCGGCATGACGGGCGACGGCCCGCCCGGAAAGGGCTGGCGCGGCAAGGGGAAGGTCGCCGGGCGCGAGGGGGTGCTGAGCGCCGAGTGCGGCGGCGAGCGCACCGTCTTCTACATGAACCTGGGCGAGGAACTCCGGAGCATCGCCCGCCCCGGCGCCCGTCAGGTGTTCGCCCGTACGGCGAACTCCGTGGCCGAGCGCATCGGCTGCGACGCGGTGGCACCCCGGTCATGAACGACCCGGCAACGAACGACCCGGCCCTGAACAGCGCGGCCCTGAACAGCGCCGCCACGCACGACGAACACCCCAGGCGGAGGGACGACATGCCGGACGAGACCGACATCAGGGCCCGGGTGCGCCGCCTGGCGCGGGGCAAGGCCGGCACCGCGGTCGTCGGCGCGCTCGTCGGGGCGCTGCTCGCCACCGGCGTCATGGCCTGGCGCGCCGGCGAACTGCCCCTCGTCCCCCACAACGTGTGCTGGAACGCGCTGTCCTCCGACGACCTGGACGGGCTCTTCTCGGACGAGGGCGACATCCGCGCCCAGGAGATGCCGCTGGACCACGCCCTCGGCGCCGACGAGACCAGCGCCACGCAGTGCGGCATCCAGCGGTGGCAGGACGACGAGCTGAAGTGGGAGGTCACCGCGGAGGTCAAGGAACTCGACAGGTACCACGGCAAGGACGGGCGGGAGTGGCCGGAGGAGTTCCTGTCGTCGGCGATGGTGCCGCTCGGTGGCGAGGTCACCGGCATGGTCTCCCCGGCCCGGGCCTGGGTGGCGCTTCCGGCGACCTGCCAGGGCGGCAGGAAGGACGATCCGCCGACGGTCGTCTCGCTCAGCTCCGGCCGGCCCGACACCCGCCAGGAGAACCCGCGCGAGGCGCGGTCCTACCGTGCCGCGCTCGCGAGCGCGGTGGTGCACCTGGCCAACGGCGTCATGGACGAGCACGGCTGCTCCGGGCGCTACGCCGACCCCGACACGGAAAAGCTCGCCCCACTGGCGCCGTACAAGACGCCGAAGGGCGACGCGGACCTGTGCGGTCTCAAGGGTGTGAGGCTGCCCGAGTGGGCGCGCTCTTCGGTGGGTTACTCCCATGGGATGCGGGCCACCTCCACCCGCGAGGGCGTCGTCCACTCCTGCGAGGTCGGACGGGAGCCGGACTCGGACGGGCTGCGGCTGACGACCATCGAGGACCCCGGGCTGGGACACGCCGTCGAGCCGCTGGCGCGCGAGGGGACGGAGCGCCTCAAGGGCGACGGCTACGGCAGCGTTTCGGGTGATCTCGCCGTCTATACGGTCCCCTGCCAGACGGGCCAGGTCGTCTTCACCGCGCAGGCCCGCGCGAGCCTGAGCGGGCGCTCGCCGGCCGTCTCCGTGCTGCCCTCGTACGTACGTGCCCAGGCCAAACGCATCGGCTGCGGCGACGTAAAGGTGGAGGGGGCGAAGCGGGCGGAGCGGTCCGGCAGCCGGTAGCGGTGCACCCGCCGGTGAGTTCGGCTCAGCGCGGGTCCCGGCCGCCGCCTCCTCGCGGTGAGGCGGCCCGTCCGCCCCGTGCGGGCCACTCCAGGCGGGGCGTACGCCTTCCTTCGTAGTGGAACGTGTTCTACTGTGCCCCGCATGGGCATCGGGATCACGCATGAGCAGCGGGAGTTGGCCGAGTCCGTGCGCGGGTGGGCGGCGCGGGCCGTGCCGTCCGAGGAGCGGCGCAAGCTGCTGGAGGCGGCGCCGGACCCGTCGCCGCCCGCCTTCTGGGAGAGCCTCGCCCAGCAGGGTCTGTGCGGGTTGCATCTGCCGGAGGCGGCGGGTGGCGGGGGCGGCTCGCTGCTGGACCTGGCCGTCGTGCTGGAGGAGACCGGTACGGCGGCGTTGCCCGGGCCGTTCCTGCCGCACGTACTGGCGGCCGAACTGCTGCACACGGGCGGTGCCCGGCCCGAGTTGGTCCGCGCACTGGCGACCGGCGAGCGCGTCGCGGCCGTCGCCCTGGACAGCGGCTCGCTGACCGCCGTCCTCCAAGGCGACAGCTATGTGCTGGACGGCGCCGCCCCGCCCGTCCTGGCCGGGGCGCAGGCCGACCTGCTGGTGCTGGCCGCCGAGACGGCGACGGGCACCGTGTGGCTGGCCGCCGACGCCGCCGCCCTCCAGGTACGCGCCCACGAGAGCGCCGACCCGCTGCGGCCGACGGCACAGGTGACCGCCGAGGGCGTCGCCGTACCCGCCGCGCGGGCCCTGGAGGCCGACGGGCAGCTCGTACGCGACCTCGCGCGCACCCTGCACGCGGCAGAGGCGTGCGGGGTGGCGGCCTGGGCGCTGGACACGGCGGCCGAACACGCCAAGGTACGCGAACAGTTCGGCCGCCCCATCGGCCAGTTCCAGGCCGTCAAGCACCTGTGCGCGGACATGCTCGTACGGCTGGAGCAGGCCCGCGCCCTCACCTGGGACGCGGCCCGCGCGGCCCGCGAGGACGGCGCGGGGGCCCTGAAGGCGGCTGAAGCGCGCGGGCTGACGGCGGCGCTCGCCGCCTCCGCCGCGCTGGAGGCCGCCTACACCTGCGCCAAGGACTGCGTGCAGATCCTCGGCGGCATCGGCTTCACCTGGGAGCACGACGCGCATCTGTATCTGCGCAGGGCCGTGGTCGCGCGGCAGCTGCTCGGCACCGGCGCCGCGCACCGGCTGCGCGCCGCGCGGCTCGCCGCCGACGGCGCCCGACGCGAGCTGACGACGGAGCTGCCCCCGGAGGCCGAGCCCTACCGCGCGGCGGCCCGCGAGGCCGCCGCCACCGCGCGCGGCCTGGACCCGGCCGCCGCGCGCCGCGCCCTGGCCCCCACCGGGTACGCGGCGCCGCACCTGCCCGAGCCGTACGGCCTCGGCGCGGGCCCCGTACGGCAGTTGGCCGTGCAGCGGGAGCTGGCGGACGCGGGAGTGAAGGTGAGCGACCTGGGCATCGCCACCTGGGTGGTGCCCTCGCTGATCGCCTACGGCACCCCCGAGCAGCGCGACCGCCATCTGCCGCCCACGCTGCGCGGCGAGGTGCTGTGGTGCCAGCTGTTCTCCGAGCCGGGCGCCGGCTCGGACCTGGCGTCGCTGCGTACACGTGCCGTACGCGGTGAGGACGGCGGCTGGCGGGTCGACGGGCAGAAGGTGTGGACGTCGGCGGCGCAGTGGTCGGACTGGGGCATCCTGCTGGCCCGCACCGACCCGGCGGCGCCCAAGCACGAGGGGCTGACCTTCTTCCTCGTCGACATGAAGAACACCCCCGGCATCGACGTGCGCCCCCTCAAGGAGATCACCGGCGATTCCCTCTTCAACGAGGTCTACTTCGACGATGTGCCGCTGCCCGCCGACGCGGTCGTCGGCGAGGTCGGCGACGGCTGGCGCGTCGCCCGCCACACGCTGGGCAACGAGCGCGTCCACATGGCCGACCAGCTCACCTTCAGCACCGGCCTGGAGGCCCTCATCGGGCGGCTGGACACGGTGGACGACACCGTACGGGAGCGGATCGGGGCGCTGGCCGCCGAGGCGCACGCCCTCGCCTGCATCGGCCTGCGCACCACCCTCCAGCAGGTCGAAGGCCTCGACCCGGGTGCGGGCGCCAGCGTACGGAAGCTGATCCAGACCCCGCACCAGCAGCGCGTGGCCGAGCTGGCCCTCGAACTCCTGGGCTGGCGCGGCGCGCTGTGCGAGGGCGAAGGGGAGCGGGCCGTGCACGGCTTCTTGATGTCGCGCTGCCTGACCATCGCGGGCGGCACCACCCAGGTCCAGCTCAACGTGGTGGCCGAACGCCTGCTCGGCCTCCCCCGCGACCCCGAGCCCCGCCCCCTCATCTGACCCGGACCCCGCCCCCTCATCGACTGACTCCCGCTTCGGACTCCGGCTTCGGACTCCGGCTTCGGACTCCGGCTTTCCAGGAGGCACCGCAATGACAGGCAAGGCATTCATCGTCGGCGTAGGCATGACGAAGTTCGAGAAGCCCGAGGCGCGCGAGTGGCAGTACTGGGACATGGCGGGCGAGGCCGGCCGCGCGGCCCTCGCCGACGCCGGAATCCCCTACGACCTGGTCGAGCAGGCCCCCGTCGGCTACTGCTACCAGGCGTCCACGGCGGCCCAGCGGGCCGTCTACGAGCTGGGCCTGACCGGCATCCCCGTCTACAACGTCAACAACAACTGCGCCACCGGCTCCACCGCCTTGATGATGGCCCGCCAGTTCGTGGCCTCGGGCCTCAACGACTGTGTGCTGGCGCTGGGGTTCGAGAAGATGAAGAAGGGCGCGCTGGGCGCCGGTTCGGGCGGGGCCCGCGGCGGAGCCGCTGAGGACGACTTCGCCACCTCGCCGGTCGCCCGGCACTACGGCGTCATGGCGGCGCGGCACGGCTTCGAGATGACGCCGCCGACCGCGCAGATCTTCGGCAACGCGGCGCGCGAGCACATGGAGCGGTACGGCACCACGGCCGCGCAGCTGGCCGCCGTCGGCGAGAAGAACCACCGCCACTCCGCGGCCAACCCCCGCGCGCAGTTCCAGGACGTCTACACACGCGAGGAGATCCTCGCCGCCAGGACCATCCACGACCCCCTCACCAAACTCCAGTGCTCCCCGACCTCCGACGGCTCGGCGGCGGCCGTCGTCGCCTCGGAACGCTTCGTTCGCGAACACGGCCTGGCGGAGCGGGCCGTGGAGATCGCGGCGCAGACCATGACGACCGACACCGCCGAGTCCTTCGCCTCGGGCTCCTGTATCGACGTCGTAGGCCGGCCGATGTCCCGTGCGGCGGCCACCCGGGTCTACGAGGACAGCGGCCTGGGCATCGAGGACGTCGACGTGATCGAGCTGCACGACTGCTTCTCCATCAACGAGCTCCTCACCTACGAGGCGCTCGGCATGTGTCCCGAGGGCAAGTCCGGCCCCCTGGTGGAGTCCGGCGTCACCACCTATGGGGGTGACTGGGTGGTCAACCCCTCCGGCGGCCTCATCTCCAAGGGACACCCCCTGGGCGCGACGGGCATCGCCCAGTGCGCGGAGCTCGTGTGGCAGCTCCGGGGCGAAGCGGGCCCCCGCCAGGTCGACGCCGCACGGGTGGGCCTGGCCCACAACATCGGCCTCGGCGGCGCGGCGGTGGTGACCTTGCTGCGGCGGTGAGGGGATCCCGTATCCGGTGCCGCGGCGGTGTCAGCCATCGGGTTCTTCTGGCGTGGTGGTTTCCATTTCCCGCGCCCATCGGCGGCTCCAGGTGTCCAGTGGGCTCAGCGCCTCGACGAGATCCTGGCCGAGCCGGGTGAGGTGGTAGCCGTCGCCGTGCCGGGTGAGGAGGCGGGCGCCGGTCAGCTCGTCGAGCCGGACGCTCAGGCCGGACTCAGCCCGGAACAGCTCCGGGCGACCGCCGACACCGATCCGGCAGCCGGCGCCGACTGGCCGCCACGCCATGCGGCACTGCTCGACGCGGTCGACGAACTGCACGACACGGCGCGGCTCTCCGAGTCCGCCTGGGACGTCCTGCGCGTTCACTACGAGGACGCTCAGCTGCTCGAACTCCTCGTGCTGACCGGCTGGTACCGAACCATCAGCTACCTGGCCAACGGGCTCCTGCTGGAAGAGGAATCCTGGGGCACCCGGTTCCCGACGCGGTAACAATCCCGCACGTCCGGGTCGGCCGCCGCCGGACGCTCGGGCCCTGTCAGCTCAAGGAGCCGACCACCGGTGTCCACTCCCGGACGGCTGCCACTTCGACGCCCGGTGTGCGGTAGTACGGATCGGCGTCCAGGACGCGCTCCAGTTCCGCAGGTCCGACGTCGAACACCAGCAGCGCGCCCGAGTCGTCCGCCCACGGACCCGCCGCGAGCAGCCGCCCCTCCTCGTGGAGCCGGGTGAGGAACGAGCGGTGCGCCGGACGTGCGGCGAGACGCTCCGGGGAGGCGGTGAAGGCCAGCTCAAGGATCATCATGCGGCGGACGATACGGTCGGACGGTGACGAGTTCAGTATCAGCCGATACACCGGCGCCCTGGCGGGCGTTGGCCACCGTGCCGCTGCTGGCCGGATTGCCGGAAGCCCGGCTGCGCATGCTGTGGCGGAACTCGCCGCCTCGCCGCTACCGAGCGGGAGAGGTACTGCGCGGGGCCGGCGATCCGGCGGAACATCTCCTTCTGCTGCTGCACGGCAGGGTGTCGGCCACCCTCGGCACAGCCACCGGCCGGGTCGTCCGCTTCGGTGAGTGGGCCGGGCCCTGCGCGCTGGACAAGGTCGCCGTGATCGACGGCCGCGGACACACGGCGACCCTTACCGGCGTCACCGCCTGCTCCGTACGCGCTCTGCCGCGAGCCCGGTTCGAAGAGCTGGTCGGCGATGCGCCCTCGGTGCGCACCCACGTACTGCGCCTCCTCGCCGACCACGCCCGGCATCACCAGGAGCGCTTCACCGACGCCGCCACCTTGCCCGTCGAGGCCAGATTGGCGAGCTGGCTGCTGGCGCGGACCGCGGCAGCAGCCCAGGCGCGGGTCGAACTGCCGCGTACACAGCAGGAACTGGCCGACCTGCTGGGAACCACCCGGGTGACGGTCAACCGCGCCCTCTCCCGGCTGCGCCGCGACGGCCTGGTCGAGGTCACCCGCCGCACCGCCACGGTGCTCGCGCCGGAGCTGATGGCACTGCGCGCGGCTTCACTCCGGAACAGCCGCGAGGACTGACGGCCCCGGCTGCCGAGGCGTGGGCGCACAGGTGCACCAGACCGTTTTCCCGCCGCCGGGCGCGGCTGCCCCACGCGGTGGCGAGCACATCGACGAGCAGTATCCCGTGCCCCGACTCGGCGTCGTCGGACGGCTGCTGAGGCCCTGTTCTCGTATAGCTACGGCCAGGTGGCGTGCAGCGCTGAGTAACGGTCCGGGCCTCGTTTCCCGCTGCCAGTCGGCTCGTTGAGCTTAACGAGTGATCTCGGCGGGCAAGGGGCGGGGGCGTGAGGCAGGACTGGGAGCCGGAGGACCTGATTGAGGTCTGGACAGAGTTGGGCGCTCGGAGCGGGCGGAGAAGTCGTCCAGCGCCTCCGGGCTGCGCCTGATGTGAAGGGTCAGTGGTCTGAGACGCGTCGGCGGGTGGGGAGTTCCGCCTTGGCCGTGACCGCCAGGGCTACGACGGTCAACAGGGACAGCAGTGCCCAGGCCGGGGTGAAGCTGCTGGTGAGGTCGACCAGCAGGCCGAGCACGGGCGGCACCGTAACGATGGCGATCTGGTTGACGGACATGGCCAGCCCCAGGGCGAAGCCGGTCTTGCCCGGCGGAGCCGCTTCGGTGACGTAGGCGACCCACGGGCCGTACCAGCCGAAGCCGAAGAAGCCGAGCCAGACGAAGACGCCGGAAGCGACGACCGGTGCACTCCCGGCCGGTGTCATCAGCACGGCCAGCCCGGCGATCACGGCGACCATGCAGACCAGCACGATGGCATAGCGCCCGGACCTGCTCCGGTCGCTCCATGCCGCCAGGCAGATCCGGCCGGCAACGCCCGCCCCCTGGGAGGCCACCAGGACCAGGGCCGCCTTCCCGGCGCCGACCGATGACGCCTGGTGGAGGTGGAGCACCGTCAGGATGCCCACGCCGTACTGCACCGAGATCAGGCTGGTTCCCGACAGCATGATCTTCACCGTGGACGGTTCACGGAGCATGCGCAGCCGGGCGCGGAGCTGTGCCGCGAGCCGGTCCGAGGGTTCCTTGTCCTGCGGGGCGGGCAGTGTGGGTGGCCGGCGGTAGCAGCCCATGAAGAGGCCGGCTCCAAGCAACGCGATAAAGCCGCCGGTCAGCAGCGTCGCCCGCCAGCCGAACTCTGCGGCGACGAGGGGGAGTACGGCCGAGGCGAGCGCCGCCCCCAGCGGCAGCCCAGCCTGCCGGATACCCATGGCGAAGCCGCGCTGTGACGTGCCGAACCAAGACGCCACCGACTTGCTCCCGCCCGGCTGGACGGTGCTGTATCCCATGCCGACCACCAACAGCGCGACCAGCAGGGCCGTGTATCCCGGCGCCAGGCTCCCCGCGCCCAGAGCCAGCCCGACCGCGCCGGCCCCGATCCCGACCACCCAGCGCTCGCTGTAACGGTCCAGCAGCTCGCCCGCCACCAGCAGCCCGGCCAACGGCACGAGCTGGGCCGCCGAGACGAGCAGGCCCAGTTGCGCCGTACTCAGGTCCAGGGCGCGCTGAAGGTGGACGCTGAGCGCTCCGAGGCCGCCCACGAAGAAGCCGGACGCAGCCTGCGTGAAGGTGGCAATGCCCAGCACGATCCAGCGATAGCGCCACGGGTCGCGGACCTGGGATCCGGCGCGTCCGGCGGTTTGTTGTGTCACGCCGGCCATACTGTTGTAATGGCCTTATGCTACTCAACCCTTACGGCGAGGATGCGGTGAACCTGGCCGCGGAGCTGGCCAACCGCCGGCCTGAGAGCGCGGATGAGCTGGCGGACCGCTGCTGCGACGCCGGGCTCATGATGGAGCGCCCGGTAACAGCGGACGATCTCGGCCGCGCCCAGGCCGCACTCGACGCCTGGGAGAGGGTCGTCGACGCCGCAGGGGAGCAGGAGCGCGCCGATCTGCTGAACCGAATGCTGGCCGAGGCCGCCGCCTACCCGCGGCTGACCACCCACCCCGGTGCCGACTGGCATCTGCACTATCGGGACGCGCAACAGCCGCTCGGCTCCGTACTGTTCACGCTGTTCGCGGTCGGCACCGCATTCCATCTGGCGGGCCGGGGCATGCACCGGCTACGGCGCTGCGAGACGGCTGAATGTGACACGGCCTTCGCCGACACCTCGCGCACCGGACGACAGCGCTACTGCTCCCAGCGCTGCGCCAACCGCGACGCCGTCCGCAGGCACCGGGCGCGGGCCGCGATCACCTGACCAGTTGACGACCCACGTTTCATAGGTGACCACTCATGAAACAGGCGCTTGCCCGGCCGCTCACCTGCGGCGACCATGTTTCATGAGTTGTTGCAAAAGACTGGAAGCCTGAAACATCCTCATCAAACGCTCCGGTGTGTGACCGACGACTTCACGCGCGTGGAAGCCCACGACTGCCCGACGTCCACCTGCGCCGCCCCCGCGGGCTCGCCCTGCCGCACCGGCAAGGGCATGGTGGCCATCCAGTACCACACCGCCCGCTTCCGCCTGGCGCCCCACCTCGCTGAGGAGTTGGAGGCCAGCGACGTAGGGCCAGCACCCCTCACCCGCCACCGTCATGCGGATGCTGCGCGAGCACGACGAGCAGGCGATCGGCGTCTGATGTTCCAGCGAGCCAAACGAACCCCTGAGCCTAACCGATAGCTACACACCACCTGGCCGTAGTTATACGAGAACAGGGCCGCTGAAGCGTGGGGCGGGGGCTTGCTCGGGTGCGTGGGGGCCGATACCGAAGTGCCGCCGCCGGTCCTGGGACTCGGCGGCGGCACCCGGTAAGAAATTACGCGCAGGGCTTGTAGAACTGCTTCCAGCCGTCGCTGGGCATGGACGGCGGGTCGGAAAGCGCCCCGGCCTCGCCGTACTTCAGGAAGTCGTCGTAGTTGAATTCGCCCGGACCGTTGTCCGACTCCGACAGGCGCACGTCCCGGTCCAGCTGCCCGTCCCCACCGTTGTTGAGGATCGCGAGGTCCGGGTACTCGTCCTTGTTGAAGTTGGCGACCCGAAGCTCCTTGGCCTCGCCGTGCTCTCCGATGTCGGAGTGCCGGGAGTCGGCGGAGCCCAGGTCCGTCCGGTTGACCGGGCCGGGGCGGTATTCCGCGAGGCGCGCGTTGTTGGGGTCGTCGCCGTCGGCCGGCTCGACGATGTTGACGACCAGGTCCAGGGTGCCGTCGTTCTGGAAGTCGGCGACGGCGGCTGTCGCGACCTCACCCTTCTTCGCGCCGAGAAGGTCCTTGACAGCGACCTTGTCACCCCACCCGCCGCTGTCGGTGCCCCACCGGATCGTCATCTTGGTGCCGGTGTGCCCAGGGTTGCTGATCATGTCCTGGTTGCCGTCACCATCGAGATCGCCGAGCAGCGTCGTCGCGTCGGTCAGGCAGGTGGCCTCTGCCTTGGTGGCGTTGCCGGCCTTCGCCGTGCTGTCCGAGGAGGACGACTCGGCCGCCCCCGCCTGGAAACCGGCGACAGTCAGGCCCATGGTGGCGGCCACGAGAGAGGAGGCGATCAAACGTGAGCGCCGTGTGCGAAGCATGAATGTTTTCCTTTCCGTTGTTACTGCGAGGTGAGATGCGGGCGCTGCCACGGGAGTTCACGCCCGGTTCGTCGTGTTACGTGGCCGTGACATTTGAGGGGAGGGCGGCGGGAGGGCGCACGCTCGCCGTGCTGAGCAGGGTTCGCGCCCCTGAAGGTCAGCTTCCACCGGCCTTCACTTCCCATTAGGCGTACTCCTCCCGCGGCAACCGCGCCCACCTGCGCAGGCGGGGCATCAAGGCCGTCATCCCGGAGAAACGGGGCCAGGCCGCCAACCGGAAGCTGAAGGGCCGCGAAGGGGGACGCCCCGTCGACCACGACGCCGAGCTCCACAAGGAGAGGAACACCGTCGAGCGTCTGATCAACAAACTGAAGGCGTGGCGGGGCATCGCGACGCGCTACGGCAAGACCCCGGAAAGCCACCTCGCCGGGCTTCACCTGCGTGCCTCGGTGATCTGGATCAAAGACCTCACCCGAACCAGAGCCGAGAGCCGCGCAGGTGATCGAGGGGCGTAGCTTGTCGGGATCGCAGGTGTGGACTCTCAGCGGCAGCCGCATGCCCGGGCGTCGGGATTTCGGTGGCCCGCTGCCGCCCGGGGAGCGGGGATTGTGCGCCACCGGCGCCGCGCCGGCCCGCGGGCTCAGGTGAGGGCGGTCGCCAGGCAGGCGAAGGCGGCGATGATGACGGCGACGCGGACGTAGTGCCAGCGGTCCCAGCGCTTCATCTGCTCCTTCCAGCCGGCCGGCCGGCTGCCGGCGGTCCACGTCTTGACCCGGTTGTTGATCGGGACGAGCACCAGGATCGACATGAGCACGCTGACGATCAGCAGCGCGCCGGCGGTCACGACGAGGCCGGTGCCGTCGTTGTCCCATCCGGCGACGGCCCAGACCCCGACGAGGACGAGCGAGCCGATGTACCAGAACGGCATCACGGCGCCGCCCAGTCGGGCCCCGTGGACGCGGCCACGCAGGCCGTTGTCGCCGGGGAGTGCGTTGAGGATCGGGTTGCTGAAGAGGGGGACGGAGGACTCCACCCCCACCATCACGCCGACGACCACGATGGTGACGACCTCAAGTGCATTGAGCATGATGACCCCTCCTGGGATCTAGCGCTGCTAGACGATGACGCAACGCTATAGCTTCTGTCGCTCGATTGTCTAGCGATGCTAGGATCGAATCATGTCGGTACAGGAACGCAAGCAGCGCGAACGGGTCAGCCGCGAGCGCCTCATCGTGGCCACGGCCCGCGAACTCGCCGAGCAGCAGGGCTGGGACGCGGTCACCACCCGGCGGCTCGCCGAACGCATCGAATACAGCCAGCCCGTCCTCTACAGCCACTTCCGCGGCAAGCGCGAGATCATCGGCGCCGTCGCCCTCGAAGGCGCCGCCGAGATGGCAGTGGCGATGCGGGCCGCGACCGCCGCCGCCGACGGCCCCCGCGCCCGGGTCACCGCGCTGGCCCGTGCCTACCTCGCCTTCGCCGAACGCCATCCGGCGGTCTACGACGCCCTGTTCCAGCTCGACGGCGGCCTGGCGTACGCGCAGGAGGACACCCCCGAACCGTTGAAGGACGCCTTCGCCGCGCTGCTGGAGTGCCTCAGCGAGGTCGCCGGGGACGGCGTGCGCCCGGAGCTGTTCACCGAGACGTTCTGGGCGTCCCTGCACGGACTGGCCACCTTGACCAGAGCGGGACGGCTCCCGCCGGAGGACACCGAGCGCAGGACGGAGCTGCTGGTGGACCGGCTCGCCATGCTCTGACGCACCGTCCCGGATGGCACACGGCCGGGGTCCTCGGGTCCCGCTGCCTGCCTGCGGCATCGCTTCCGGTCACTCGCGCCCGCACGGCGCAGCCGCAGATCGCCGGCCCCGTACCCCAGACGGGCACCCGCCCCGGAAGCTGCGGTGCTCATTGATCACGCCTCGATACGCGCCATAGGGCGCTCAGCCGCGCCCTGGGTACGCGCGGGCGCCGAGGGCGGGAAAACCCCAGAGAGCCTCCAGCGGTGCGGTGCGACGATGGTCGCCATGGCGCAGACCTCCGCCGGTACCGGCATACCCAGCACGCTCGACGCCTCGTCAAAAGCCCGCCTGTGGGCGGTGGTCCTCGCCGCGTGTGCCGGGCAGTTCCTCGTCGTGCTCGACGTCTCCGTCGTCAACGTCGCCCTGCCCTCGATGCGCCGGACCCTCGCCCTCTCGGAGTCGGGGCTCCAGTGGGTCCTCAACGCCTACACCCTCACCTTCGCGGGCCTGATGCTGCTGGGTGGCCGGGCCGCCGATCTGTTCGGGCGGAAGGCGGTGTTCCTGACGGGGCTGGCGCTGTTCACCGCCGCCAGCTTCGCCGGCGGCCTCGCGCAGGAGCCCTGGCACCTGCTCGCCGCGCGTGGTGTCCAGGGCATGGGCGCCGCGATTCTGGCGCCCGCCACCCTCACCTTGTTGACCACCTCCGTCCCGGAGGGATCCGCCCGGACGAAGGCGGTCGCGACCTGGTCGGCGGTCGGCGCCGGGGGCGGCGCGGCGGGCGGGCTGGTGGGCGGGGTGCTCACCGACACGCTGTCCTGGCGCTGGGTGCTGCTGATCAACGTCCCTGTGGGGGCGCTCGTGCTGGTGGCGGCGGCCGTGTGGCTGACCGAGAGCCGGGAGACGAGGGTGCGGCGGCTGGACGTGCCGGGCGCACTGCTGGTCACCCTCGGCCTGGGCGCCGTCGCCTACGGGATCGTGCGGACGGACACGGCGGGCTGGACGGCGCCGAGTGCGCTGGGCCCGCTGTTCGCCGGGCTGGCGATGCTGGGGCTGTTCGTCGCGGTGGAGGCCCGCTCGCACGAGCCGCTGGTGCCGCTGCGGCTCTTCCGCCGCCGCGCGGTCTCCTCCGCGAACGCGTCGATCTTCATCAACGGCCTGGCGACGTTCGCCATGTGGTACTTCCTGTCCCTCTACACCCAGAACGTGCTCCACTACACCCCGCTCCAGGCGGGCTTCGCGATGATTCCCCACTCGCTGAGCATCGTGCTGGGCTCCAAGTCCGCCCCGTATCTGATGGCGCGGATCGGAGACCGCGCGCTCGCCGTCACCGGCACGGCGATGGCCGGGCTCGGCTACGTGTGGCAGAGCTCCGTGCACACGGGCGGCGGCTACGCGGCGACGATCCTGGCCCCGGGGGTGCTGATGGCGCTGGGCGCCGGGCTGGCCGCGACCCCGCTGGCCACGATCGCGACCGCGACGAAGGACCCGGGCGAGGCGGGTCTGCTCTCCGGGCTGTTCGGCACCGGGCGCACGATGGGCGGCGCGCTGGGCCTGGCCGTCCTCTCGACGGTCGCCGCGGCGCGGACCGACGGCCACGAGAACCCGGTGGCGCTCGCGGACGGCTACGGCACGGCCTTCCGCACGGGTGCCGTCGTGCTCGCGGCCAGTGTGCTGTTCATGCTCTTCGCCCTGCCCCGGAGGACGGAGCCGGAGACCGTTGTCGGGGAGGTCGGGGAGGTCGGGGAGGTCGGGGAGGTCGGGGACGTCGAGGGGACAGCCTCCGAGCCCGCCCGCGCCACCGAATGAGCCACCCCGAATGAGCCGCTGCGGCCAGCTGTTCCGGGCTGCCGTCGGCCGATCCGGACTACAGCCAGCCGTTCTGGCGGGCCGTGCGCACGGCCTCCATCCGGTTGCGGGTGGAGGTCTTGCCGATCGCCGCGGACAGATAGTTGCGCACCGTCGCCTGCGACAGGTGCAGCCGCCCGGCGATGTCCGCGACGGTGGAGCCGTCGGCCGCGGCGGACAGCACGTCCCGCTCGCGCGGCGTCAGCGGGTTGGGCCCGGCACTCAGCGCGGCGGCGGCCAGCGCCGGGTCGATGACCCGTTCCCCCGCCAGCACCCGCCGGATCGCCCCGGCCAGCTCCTCGACGGGCCCGTCCTTGACGAGGAACCCGGAGGCGCCCGCCTCCATCGCGCGGCGCAGATAGCCGGGCCGCCCGAAGGTGGTGAGGATCAGCACGGCGCACGAGGGCAGCCGCTCGCGCAGCTCGGCGGCGGCGTCCAGACCGCTGCGGCCGGGCAGCTCGATGTCCAGGAGCGCGATGTCCGGCTCCGCCTCCAGCGCGGCGGGCACGATCTCGTCGCCGGAGGCGACCTGGGAGATGACCTCCATGTCCTCCTCCAGACCGAGCAGCAGGGCGAGCGCGCCGCGCATCATGCCCTGGTCCTCGGCGAGTAGGACCTTGATCACCGGCCGGCCCCCTCAACGGTGCCGACATGTGTGCGCATGGGATCCTCCGTGTCCACGGGCAGTTCGGTCACGACCCGGAAGCCGCGCCGGCCATCGGGTCCGCTGTCCAGGGTGCCTCCGGCGGCGGCCAGTCGTTCGGCCAGTCCCTTCAGCCCGTTCCCGCCGCCGACGTTCTCCTCATGGGGGCCACCGGGCCCCACGGGACGAGGTCCGGGGGCGCGCCCGTCGTCCGTGACCGTCAGCCGCACCCGGTCATCGGCGGCCCGCACCTCGATCTCGCAGCGCGAAGCCCCGCTGTGCCGCACGGTGTTGGTGACCGTCTCGCGGACGACCCAGCCCAGCAGCGCCTCGGCCTGCGGCGCCAGCGGCGGCCCCGACTGACGGACGACCGGCTCCATGCCCGCGGCCTCCAGCACCGAGCGCGCCCGCTCCAGCTCGGTGCTGAGGCTGCCCTCGCGGTATCCGGTCACCGCCTCGCGGATCTCGGTCAGCGCCTGCCGGCCGACCGCCTCGATGTCGGCGGCCTGCCCCAGCGCGGCGTCCAGGTCGCGGGAGGCCAGCCGCCGCACGGCCTCGGCCTTGACCACGACCACCGAGAGGGTGTGGCCCAGCAGGTCGTGCAGGTCGCGGGAGAAGCGCAGCCGCTCCTTCTCGACGGCCGTCCGCGCCAGCTCCTGCCGGGTCGCGTCGAGCTGGCGGACCGTGTCGAAGAGGCTGAGCACGGCCGCCGTGACCATGCCGGAGACGAACGTTCCGTAGCCGACGCCCCAGGCGCTCCAGCCGTCACTTCCGGCGCCGTGCTTCCAGCCGGTGATCCAGCCGGCGGCGCCGCTCAACGCGATCAGCCACAGCGCCAGCGGCTTGCCCCTCAGCTGCCGGACGGTGCCGGAGGCGAGGGAGAGCAGCGGGAAGAACATCGTCCAGGTGTCGCCGTAGCCCACCGCGACGGCGAAGGTGACCGCGGTCAGCCCCGCCAGGCCCAGCAGCGGCGCCGTGGTGTCCTTGCGCCGGGGGTCGAAGGCGGCGAAGACGACGAAGATGTAGAGCGAGTTGAAGGCCAGCAGCGCGAGGCCGCCGATCCAGGGGTTGCCCGCCTTGCCCTGGAGGATGTTGGAGAACGCGCCCACCCCCATGATCAGCCAGGGCAGGAAGGTGTACTTGCCCGGCCCCTTGCCCACCTCGGCCCGCTCCCTGGCGCGCTCGGCCGTCCGGCAGGCGCGCTCCTCGGCCTTCGTGGGACTCTCGGCCCACTTCATCCACGACGTGACGTCCATGCCCGCTCACACCTCCCGTGCCGCTCGACGGTACGCGTACACGGCATAGGAGCCGAAGGCCGCCAGCCACGCGAGCAGCACCAGTACCGTCGTCGGGCCCGGCAGGTGGCCCTCGGTGACGCTCCAGCCCAGGTCGGCGAAGCGGTGGGCCGGTGTCCAGCCCGACAGCTCCCGCAGCAGGCGGGGGAAGGCCACCGAGGGGAACCACAGCCCGCCCAGCAGCGCGAGCCCCAGCGTGCAGCCGGTGTTGACCAGCCCGGTGGTCTGCGAGCTGAGGCGGTACCCGTTGCCCAGGCCCAGCAGGGTGAAGGGCGCGGTGCCCAGCCACAGCAGCACCACCAGGGCCACCCACTGCCAGGCCGCCAGCCGCACCCCGTTGACGACGGCGCCCACCAGCAGAACGGCGGCGATCGCCGGCAGCACCGTCACCGAGCTGGTGATGCCCCGGCCGACCACGGCCTTCGTGGGGCTCAGCGGGGTGATCCGCAGCTGGCGCAGCCAGCCGAGCGCCTTGTCCTCGGCGACGCCGTTGCCCGAGCTGAGCGCCGCGCCCAGCGCGCCGTAGGCGGCCATCGAGACCATGACGCCGACCCGCCAGTCGTCCTGTCCCCCCGAGGCGGCGCCGATGTGGGTGAACAGCACGTACATCAGCACCGGCATTCCGATGCCGAAGATCACAAAGCCCTTGTCCCGCAGCGTTCTGCGGACCTCCAGGAGGATGTAGTCCCGCATCACGCGTCCTTCCGCTCCACCATGGCCGTGTCCGAGCCGTCAAAGGTGCCCGGGCCCGAGGTCAGCGCCAAGAAGGCGTCCTCCAGGCTGGGCCGGGCCACCTCCAGGCCGCGTACGAGCCCGAGCCCGGCCAGCGCGAGCACCGTCGCGTCGGAGTCGGCCGAACGCAGCCGGGCCCGGCCGCCGCGCACCTCGGCCGAGACGACACCGGGCAGACCCGCGAGGTCCGGCCTCCGTTCTTCCTCGGGCACGTCCGGCCCCGACCCCGGCAGTCCGTCCGGCCCCGATCCCGGCAGGCCGTCCGGCGCCGTGGGCAGGTCGAAGGCGACGAGCGCGCCGCCGCCCGCGCCGCGCCGGATCTCCTCGCCGCTGCCGTCGGCGACGACCCGGCCCCGGTCGATCACCACTATCCGGTCGGCGTTCTCCTCGGCCTCCGCCAGGTAGTGGGTGGAGAACAGCACCGTGTTGCCGCGCTCCGCGTAGCCGCGCATCGACTGCCAGAAGGCGCGGCGCGCCTCGACGTCCAGCGCCGCCGTCGGCTCGTCCAGGACGATCAGCTCGGGGCTGCCCGTCAGCGCGATGGCGAATCGCACCCGCTGCGCCTGCCCGCCGGAGATCCGGTCGATCCGGCGCGCGGCGAGGGAGGCGATCCCGGCCAGCTCCAGCGCCTCCTCGACGGGCATCGGAGCCGGATAGGTGGAGGCGACGAACGAGACCAGTTCGCGCACGGTGACCCGGGGGACGGGCCGCCCGTCCTGGAGCATCGCGCCCACCAGTCCGGAGCGCACAGCCGCCTCGGGCTCGCTCCCGTAGAGGGAGACGGTGCCCTCGGTGGGCGGCAGCAGGCCCAGCAGCATGGACAAGGTGGTGGACTTGCCCGCGCCGTTGCGGCCGAGCAGCGCCACGGTCTCGCCGCGCCCGATGTGGAGGTCCAGCCCGTCGACGGCCCGCACGGGGCCGTAGGTGCGCACGACCCGGGTGCAGGCCACCGCGCTGGTGGCGGGGGGCTGTTCGGGGTGCCCGGAGCGCTCGGGGCGTCTGAGGGCCGTGGAGTTCCGGCTCGCTGTCGTCATGGTGAAGACGCTACGGAGCACGCCCCTGGCCTCGGCAGATACGAATGTGGAGGGTCGGCAGGGACAAATGTCACGGGCTGCGGGCGCTCAGCGCTCAGCGCTCAGCGCTCAGCGCTCAGCGCTCAGCGCTCAGCGCTCAGCGCCCGAGCTTGCGACCGGGGAGGCATACGCCCGGCCCACCCACCACAAGAAGGGGACGAAACCCCGGCGCCGTCCATCCAATGATGCAGCGCACGATCCTTCGGAGGGCTGACGAGCCGCTCTCCTCACCGTTCCTACGATGAAGCCGATCCCCAGACCGGACTGCACGTAAGTGCGGCGTGCCTCTGAGAGCAACCGGCTCCCAACGTTAGAACGTCAAGCGATTGCTTGTTCTTCAACCTGAGCGCAGTCGGGCGCGCAGGATTGCCGCACCGTCCCCCTCAAGGTCCTCGCAGGCCGCTGCGCGGCCTGCCATCCCCATCACCAGCGAGAGGGTCGGCCCCCGGAGCAGATCCCCCGAGCCGGTGGTGAACGGTCCGTCTGTGGCCTCGACCCGCAAGCCCGCGATTGCAGTGTTGCTCGCGACGGTGAAATCGCGGCTGGCGAAGAACCGGGCCACGGCGGTCGTCGTGGCC
This sequence comes from Streptomyces sp. NBC_01775, assembly GCF_035917675.1. Taxonomy (NCBI): domain Bacteria; kingdom Bacillati; phylum Actinomycetota; class Actinomycetes; order Kitasatosporales; family Streptomycetaceae; genus Streptomyces; species Streptomyces sp. NBC_01775. Next base: position 6,637,386 of record NZ_CP109104.1, read on the forward strand.
ACCGGGGGTGTCCGCACAAGACCCAATGGCCGACGGATGTCCTCGCTGTGGACGACTATTTCGCCCAGCCAGGCCGCAGTATGTCGTGTCGGCCCGGCAGGCCCGTCGACAATTTCGCGAAATCGCCGCAAGGTCTCTTCAGGTGTAGCACCACGGTGCTTTGCGAGTCGTCGGTCGTTGTGCAGATCGGGGTCGAACCGAGCGGCCAGCATGCTCAGCAGCCAGCGCCACATCCTCGTGCTGGCACCTGCCGTCAGATGGGCTACGACCTCCTCCACGGTCCAGCGTTCACACAGTGATGCTTTCGCCCACTGGGGCTCGCTGAGCCCGGTGAGGTCTTGAGCGAGCGCGGACCGCTCGACGTGGATCGCCCTTTCCAGAGCTGTCCGGGTTTCCAGAACGTGTGGTTCAGCCATGGGGCAGCCTCCAGAGATCGGGTGTCCTCCATCAGACTCCTATCGCCCTCCAAACTCATCGACCGCACCCGCGTAGCGAGCCCCGTTCGACCTCCCCGCCCTGGGCGCTGATGACGGTCGGGTGGCTCAGGCCCACCGTGCACGGACCGCTTGTTTGAAGGCTCAGGGGCACGGTCTGCCTGACGCAGTGTCAGGTCTTCCCATGTGCGAGGGCGTGCGTTATACAGGTAGCCGATCGGTTAGAACGTGTTCTCATTCCCGGTCTGCCTGTCACGAAGGGCCGGGCACGCGCCTGACCGGTCGGAAGCGGCCCCGGTCCGGCCGACGGTGCGGACGGCCGGGCCGGGGTCTTCACCGCACGCCCCCACGTGCGGCCCACAGCCCCTGCCCGCCGAGACCCCGAGCACCCGAGACCCCGAGACCCCGAGGACTACAGGCACCCCGAGGACTACAAGGCACCCCGAGGACCCAAGGAGCCCAGCCCCGATGCCCATTGACGTCGCCAAGGCGCTCGCCGCCGAGCCCCGCAGCACGGAGATCTCCTGGGACCACAAGGACGTCCAGCTCTACCACCTGGGCCTGGGCGCGGGAGTGCCCGCGACCGACCCCGCCGAGCTGCGCTACACCCTGGAGAGCGCGCTGCACGTCCTGCCCAGCTTCGCCACCGTCGCGGGCGCCGGCATGGGGGTCGTCGGCGGGCTCTCGTCCCCGGGCATCGATGTCGACCTGGCCGCCGTGCTGCACGGCACCCAGTCCGTGGACAGCCACCGCGCCCTCCCCGTCAGCGGACGCGCCACCTCCACCTCGCGGGTCACGGACGTCTACGACAAGGGCAAGGCCGCCATCCTCGTCCTGCGCACCGACGTCGCCGACGAGGAGGGCCCGCTGTGGACCAGCGAGGCCCAGATCTTCGTACGCGGCGAAGGCGGCTTCGGCGGCAGCCGGGGGCCCTCCGGGCGCCTCGACGTCCCCGACAGGCAGCCCGATTTCGTGGTCGAGCGGCGGGTGCGGGAGGAGCAGGCGCTGCTCTATCGCCTCTCCGGCGACTGGAACCCGCTCCACGCCGACCCCGACTTCGCCCGGCTGGCCGGATTCGAGCGGCCGATCCTCCACGGGCTGTGCTCGTACGGAATGGCGCTCAAGGCCGTGGTGGACCACGCCTTGGCGGGGGACGTCTCGCGGGTCGCCTCGTACGGCGTGCGGTTTGCCGGGGTGGTGTACCCCGGCGAGACGCTGCGCGTGCGGGTGTGGCGCGTAGCGCCTGGCCGCCTCCAGGTGACGGCTACCGCCGTCGAGCGGGAGGACGCGCCGGTGTTGGGGGACGGTGTCGTGACGCACACATAGGGCGCCCCCGCGCCGTCGTGGTGCGGACCGGCGGGCGCCGACCGGTGACTTGGCCCACCCTGCGGCCCCTGGCCGCAGACTGCCCCAAGCCTTTCGTAGCCGAAGGAGTCAACGTGCGCGCAGCGGTATTGCAGGAGACCGGGCAGGACAAGCTTGAGGTGCTGGAGGACATCGAGGCAGCCGGGTTCGGGCCGGGGAAGGTGCGGGTGCGGATCCGGGCCACCGGCCTGTGCCACTCCGACCTGTCCGCGATGAGCGGAGTCCTGCCGCAGCCCGCCCCGTTCGTGCCGGGCCACGAAGGCGCCGGTGAGGTGCTGGAGGTGGGGGAGGGGGTCAGCAACGTCAAGGCCGGGGACCGGGTGCTGGTGTGCTGGCTGCCGGCGTGCAACAACTGCCCCTCGTGCCGTCGCGGCCAAAGCCACCTGTGCCTGGCCGGGTTCATGAACGCGGGCACCCCCAACTTCCGCCGTACGACGGGCGGCACGGACCTGTTCGGCTTCGCCGGGACCGGCACCTTCGCCGAGGAGGTCGTCCTCGACGCGCCGTGCGCGACGCCGATCCCCGACGACGTCCCGTTCGAGATCGCCGCGCTCATCGGCTGCGGCGTCACCACGGGGCTGGGCGCCGCCTTCAACACGGCGCAGGTCGAGCCCGGTTCGTCGGTGGCCGTGATCGGCTGCGGCGGGGTCGGCGTCAGCAGCATCCAGGGCGCGCGGGCGTGCGGCGCCGCTCAGATCGTCGCCGTCGACCCCGTGGCCGCCCGCCGCGAGGCGGCCCTCCGCTTCGGCGCCACCGAGGCCGTCGCGCCGGAGGGACTCGCCGACGCCAAGGGGCGGCTCACCGGAGACGAGGGCTTCGACTACGTCTTCGAGGTCGTCGGCAAGTCCGCGACGGCCCGCGCCGCCTACGAGGCGACCCGGCGCGGCGGGACCTTGTGCGTGGTCGGCGCCGGGGCGATGGACGACCAGGTGCAGTTCAACATGTTCGAGCTGTTCTTCGACGAGAAGCGCATCCTGCCCTCCCTCTACGGGGGCGGCGATGTCCTGCGCTCCTACGACCGCGCGATAGCGCTGTGGCGCGCGGGCCGTATCGACCTGGAGGGGCTGATCACCCACCGGGTGCGGCTGAGCGAGATCAACGAGGCGATCGACCAGATGCGCTCGGGGGAGGCGCTCCGCACCAGCATCACCCTCTAGCGCCGCACGGCTGGCAACGCCGCACAACAAGCAGCGCCGCACGGCAAACAGCGCCCCACCGTGAGCAACCGGGAGGACACACCCATGTCTGTGCAGGGTCTACAGGCTCTCCAGGGGAAGACCGCACTCGTCACCGGCGCCGGGCGGGGCCTGGGGCGGGCCGAGGCGCTGGAGCTGGCGCGGCTGGGCGCGCGCGTCGTCGTCAACGACTACGGCCGGCCCGGAAGGGACGGCAGCGGCGAGGCGTCGGCCGCGCCCGCCGAGCAGGTCGCCGCCGAGATCCGTGCGGCAGGTGGCGAGGCCGTCGCGCACCAGGGGGACGTTGCCGACTTCGCGCAGGCGGACGAGCTGGTGCGGCTCGCGCTGGACACCTACGGTTCGCTGGAGATCGTGGTCAACAACGCCGGCATCCTGCGGGACCGGATGGTCTTCTCGATGAGCGAGGACGAGTGGGACTCGGTCATCCGCGTGCACCTCAAGGGCCACTTCAACACCACCCACTTCGCCGCCGCCCACTGGCGGGAGCGGTCCAAGGCGACGGGAGCGCCGGTCTACGGGCGCGTCATCAACACCTCGTCCGAGGCGTTCGTCGCCGGATCGCCGGGCCAGCCCAACTACGCGGCGGCCAAGGGCGGCATCGTCGGGCTGACCACCTCGACGGCGGGCGCGCTCGCGAAGTACGGGGTGACGGCCAACGCCATCTGCCCCCGGGCGCGCACCCGCATGACCGAGGACGTCTTCCAGGGCTTCGAGGTACCGGCCGACGGCGTCGACCCGCTGGCCCCCGAACACGTCTCCCCGCTGGTCGGCTACCTCGCCTCGCCCGCAGCCGGGAAGGTCAACGGCCAGCTGCTGGTGGTGCACGGCGGGATGGTCGCGCTGCTGGAGCGGCCCAAGGTGGCCGCCAAGTTCGACACGGCCAAGGAGGTGTTCACCTTCGAGGAGCTTGATGAGCGGCTGACCCCGTACTTCGCCGAGCGCTCCCCGCAGGAGAGCTTCGCGGCGGGGGAGGTGCTCGGCCTCAAGAAAGGCTGAGGGCCGAGGCCGAGCCCCCCGGTGCGCGTGTGCGTGTGCGCGGTTTCGCGGTCTGCCGCGCGGTCTACTGGGCCGGACGGCGGTGGCGGCCCTGGGCGGGTACGGTCTGCCGCTGCTCCTCGGCGGCGGCTGCCGCACCCCGGTGCTTCCCCCGGTGGTCTCCCTCGCCGGCCGTCTGCTGGTCGCTTGGCGCGTCGGTCTGGGTGTCGGACATCGTGAACGTCACTCCGTCAATCTCTTGCTGCCGTCGTACCCAGCGGAGTTTATCGACGATGTCGAACGGCTCCCACGCCGTTTTGTGGCCGGATCACGCTGTTCCGCTGGTCAGCGGCGCCTGCTGGAGGGGCACCGGTTTCGAGACCGAACCAGTCAGGGCCCCGAACGACGCGGCGCCGCCTGCGGAAACTCCACTCCGAGCTACGGAATCCCACCGTCCGGAGGGCGGTGCTCCGTGACCGTGATGTTGCAGACCCGTGACGTCGCCGTCCCGGGTACGCGGATCCCGCTGGGGCGGAGCGGGAGGCGGCACGGCAGGGGGTGCGGGAGCCGCCGGGCCGGACGGCGACCCCGGACGGGGCGACGGTACCGGACCGGACGGAGGTGACTGCGCGGGCGACGTGGGGCGGGCCGTCGACTGCGGGCGCTGCGGCGGAGCGGGCTGCGCGGCCCCGGGCTGGACACCTGGCTGTGCGGAGCCCGGAGCCGGGGCCGCGTCCGGCCCGGCGCCCGCTCCTGGGCCCGGCTCGGCGCGCGGGCCCGGTTCGGCGCGCGGGTCAGGCACGGGAGCCTGTGCGGGGACGGGTGCCTCCGTCAGGGGGGCCCGCATCGTGGCCAGGCCGCAGGGGTCGTGCGCGGTGGCGTACGGGACGCGGAGGTCGCCGGCGGCCGTCCACAGGCCCTTGCCCGTCAGCCAGCCCGGCGGGCTCGCGATGTGCCGCAACTCCTTGAGCCCCGGCCGCCATACGGCCAGCCACGTGCCCCCTCCCGCGTCCACGCGCAGCGCCACCCCGCAGCACTCGGGCAGCAGCGTCTGCCGTGGCTGTACGGCGATCGGCGTCAGCCGCGTACCGGCCGGGTGCAGCACCTCGGGGAAGCGGATGGGCCGGTGGCTGCCCACCACGCCCCAGCCCAGCCGGTCCTCGCCGGGCGCGTCCGAGCGGACGAGCAGCAGTCCGCTGTCCGGATCGGCCAGCAGCAGCCGGTCGTTGCTCTCCTCGGCGATCTGGAGCAGCGGCGAGACCTCGCCGCCTCTGCCGAGATCGACGGCCACCGTCTTGACCGGCGCCCCACCCGCCACGCTGGAAGGCCCCGCCGCGCCGGAAGGCCCCGCCGCGCCGGAAGGACCGGCCGTCTCCGCCGTTCGGCCGTCGGGCGCCTCGCGGTCCAGGGCCAGCAGCCGGCCCTCGCGGTCCAGCCAGGCGCCGCCCGTGCACCGGCCCTCCAGCTGGGCGACGCGCTCCGGCCCCCCGGAGGAGCCGCCCGCCACCAGCCAGACGGTGGTGGAACGTTCGTCCTGGGCGAGGGTCAGCGCATAGGCGCGGGTGCCGCAGGGCGCGGGCGGCAGCAGGACGAGGCGGCCCGTCTCGACGCTCCCCAGCCGAAGCTCGCCGGTGTCGGGACCCGAGGGGTACAGCAGCGACATGCAGTACGCCCCTCCCGTGCGGCGGGCGATGAGCACCCGGCCGTCGGCGAGCGGCAGCACCGGGCTGTCGGCTTCCTCGGGCTGCTCCACGGGCAGCGGCACCGCGTAGGGCTCGGGCCCCCCGAGTGTCCAGCGCTCCGGAAACCAGAGTCCTGGACCACGGGAGCTGAGCCGGGCGGCGTACGAGCCGTCCGCCGCGACCGTGAAGCTGTCGTTCATGACGCGCGTGACACTCACAGCCATGCTTCGGTCACCTCCAGTGACGAAGCTAGGGGTCGTACTCGCAGTCGAACAACGCGTGTTGAGGCGCTTCACACGTAAGGGTGACGGACTTCGGGGTTCGCCTGATGCGGTGTGCGGGGCTGTGCTGGGGGGCGTTTTCCATGGTGGGGGCCACGGGGGTACGGCTTGCCGTCCCCGGCCGGGTGGGCTTGGGTAAGGGTTGCCTAAGTGGTGCCGGGTCGGCGCCGGCTCTCCCGACGATGCACGGAGTGTCACATGCCTCTACGCCCGAGCAGCGGTGCCCGGCGCACCGCCGCCGCTGTCGCCCTCCCCCTCGCCGCCGCCCTGGCCCTCACCGACCGGCCGAGGGCGGCAAGGCCGTACCCGGCTACCTCGAGAAGGCGGCCGGACACCCGCAGAACGTCGGCACCATCAACAACCTCAACCTGGAGGCCATCGCCAAGCTGAAGCCCGACCTGATCCTGGGCAGCCAGCTGCGCGCGGCCGACAAGTACAAGCAGCTCTCCGCCATCGCGCCCACGGTCTTCTCCATCCGCCCCGGCTTCACCTGGAAGGAGAACTACCTCCTCAACGCCGCCGCGCCCTCTCCTGTGCGCCCTGAGTGACGGCCTCGGCGGGCGGCGACCGGGCTGGGAGTGACCTCGGGCCGGGCAGGTAGCCTTGCCCCCGTGCCCGCACACCCCGCACTCTCCGAAGTCATCGCAGCGCTCGACGCCCTGTGGCCGCGCGAACGCGCCGAGCAGTGGGACGCCGTCGGCACCGTCTGCGGCGATGTCCCCAACCCGGAAGCCCGTGTCAGCAGGGTCCTGTTCGCCGTCGATCCCGTGCGGGAGATCGCCGACGAGGCGGTCAGCACCGGGGCCGAGCTGCTGGTCACCCACCACCCGCTGTATCTGCGCGGCACCACCACCGTGGCCGCCGACACCTTCAAGGGCCGGGTCGTCCACACCCTGATCAGCAACGGGGTCGCGCTGCACGTCGCCCACACCAACGCCGACACCGCCGATCCCGGCGTCTCGGACGCGCTCGCCGGAGCCCTCGGGCTGCGCGTGCTGCGCCCGCTGGTGCCGGACGCGACCGACCCCCACGGGCGGCGCGGGCTCGGCCGGATCTGCGAGCTGGACCGGCCGCTGCCGCTGGCCGAGTTCGCGGAGCTGGCGGCAGCCCGGCTGCCGGTCACCGCGCAAGGCGTCCGCGCGGCGGGCGACCGCGACCAGATGGTGCGTACGGTCGCCGTCTCCGGCGGCTCGGGAGACGGCCTCTTCGACGCCGTACGCGCCTCCGGCGTCGACGCCTACCTCACCGCCGACCTGCGCCATCACCCCGCCTCCGAGGCCCGTGAGCAATCCCCGCTCGCGCTCTTGGACGCCGCCCACTTCGCCACCGAGTGGCCCTGGTGCGAACAGGCCGCAGCGCAGCTCGACGCCGTCGCCGAGCGCGAAGGATGGGACCTGCGCACCTCTGTCTCGCGCACGGTCACCGACCCGTGGACGGCGCACGCCGCCTCGCTGGACGGCACAGGCACAGGCACCAGCACAGGCGCCGCAGCACCGAACGAGCGCACTTCCCTTTCCCAACACGACTTCACCCCGGGAGCCCCCAACTGAACGCCGCGCCCGCCGATCAGATCCGCCTGCTCGACGTCCAGGCCCTCGACACCCGCCTGACACAGCTCGCGCACAAGCGCACCACCCTGCCCGAGCACGAGGAGATCCAGCGGCTGGAGGCCGACCTCGCCCAGCTGCGCGACCTGCTCGTGGCCGCACAGACCGAGGTGAGCGACACCGCCCGCGAGCAGACCAAGGCCGAGCAGGACGTCGACCAGGTCCGCCAGCGCGCGACCCGCGACCAGAGCCGTCTGGACTCGGGCATGGTCACCAACTCCAAGGACCTGGAGAGCCTCCAGAGCGAGATCGCCTCCCTCGCCAAGCGCCAGGGCGACCTGGAGGATGTCGTCCTGGAGGTCATGGAGCGCCACGAGTCCGCGCAGGAGCGCGCCGTCGAACTGGGCGGGCGCGTCGAATCCGTCGGAGCCCGCGTCCAGGAGACCACCGCGCGCCGGGATACGGCACTCGAGGAGATCGACAGCGAGCTGGAGCGGGTGCGCAAGGAGCGCGAGACCGTCGCGGGCACCATCCCCGACGACCTCCTCAAGCTCTACGACAAGATCCGCGACCGCGAGAACGGCGTCGGCGCCGCCAAGCTCTACCAGCGCCGCTGCGAGGGCTGCCGCCTGGAGCTGAACATCACCGAGGTCAATGACGTGCGCGGGGCCCCGGCCGACGAGGTGGTGCGCTGCGAGAACTGCCGCCGCATCCTGGTGCGTACCCCGGAGTCCGGTCTGTGACGGCACGCCGCGTCTTCGTCGTCGAGGCCGACGGCGGCTCCCGGGGCAACCCCGGCCCCGCCGGTTACGGGGCCGTGGTCAAGGACTCCGCGACCGGCGAAACCCTCCGCGAGACCGCGGAGTTCATCGGGCACGCGACCAACAACGTCGCCGAGTACCGCGGCCTGCTGGCGGGGCTGCGCGCCGCGCACGAGCTGGACCCGGATGCCGCCGTTCTGGTGCGCATGGACTCCAAGCTCGTGGTCGAGCAGATGTCGGGCCGCTGGAAGATCAAGCACCCCGACATGCGCCCTCTCGCCACGGAGGCCAAGACCGTCTTCCCGCCGGAGGCCGTCACCTACGAGTGGATCCCGCGCGAGGACAACAAGCACGCCGACCGCCTCGCCAACGAGGCCATGGACGCGGGCAAGCGCGGTGAGCGGTGGGACCCGGGCTCCTCCAGCGCCGAACTGGCCGCCTCGTCCGCCCCATCCGCTGCACCCGCCTCGTCCGCCGCACCCGCCACGCCTGCCGCGCCTGTCGCGGCCGAGGCCGGCCCCGGCGCCGAGCCGGTCGCTTCGGCGCCGCGCGTGGGCTGGGGCGCCGACATGGGCACCCCCACCACCTTCGTCCTGCTGCGGCACGGCGAGACCGCGCTGACGCCCGAGAAGCGCTTCTCCGGCAGCGGCGGCTCCGATCCCGAACTCTCCGCCGTGGGACGCCGTCAGGCCGCCGCCGTGGCCGAGGCGCTCGCCGCGCGCGGCACCATCCAGGCCGTCGTCGCCTCCCCGCTGCGCCGCTGCCAGGAGACGGCCGCCGCCGTCGCCGAGCGCCTCGGCCTGCCCGTCCGCACGGACGAGGGCCTGCGCGAGACCGACTTCGGCGACTGGGAGGGCCTGACCTTCGCCGAGGTCCGTGAGCGCCACCCCGAAGACCTTCAGGCGTGGCTCAGTTCCACCGCCGCGCGGCCCACGGGCGGCGGCGAGTCGTTCGGGACGGTTGCCGAGCGGGTGTCACTGGCCCGCGAGAAGCTGCTCGCGCGCTACGCGAGCCGCACGGTGCTGGTCGTCACGCACGTGACCCCCGTCAAGACGCTGGTCCGCCTCGCCCTGGGGGCCCCGCCCGAGGCCCTGTTCCGCATGGAGCTGTCGGCCGCGTCCCTCTCGGCCGTGGCCTACTACGCGGACGGCAACGCCTCCCTGCGCCTCCTCAACGACACGGCGCACCTGCGGCACTGACGGCGGCTGTCGGCGCGCTCACGTCACTTCGCGCCTCAACCGGGCAGGGTCCCCGGCGGTATTTCGGCGTCGGCGGCCTTGTCGTGGCCGAGCTGGCGGTGGTAGCACGCCTCGGTCCAGACGAGTTTCTTGAACTGTTCCGGTGTCAGCGACCCTTGCCAGGGTGTACCGCCGGGGCAGAAGACCGTCTCGCAGTCGTAGCAGTAGCGCGCCGGATCCCACACCCGTGCCGCCAGGCTCTCGCCCGCCGTCTCGGCGGACTTCTCCCGGCTGTCGCCGCGGACGACGGCGATCGTGCCGATGAAGGCGAGCACCGCCAGCGCCACGCCGCCCGCCGTGTAGAGCGGCTTGCCCTGATCGACGCCGGTGTAGGCGAGCGCCACACCGATGCCGGTGATCACCATGCCTTCGAGGAAATGGATGCAGCCGTCCCCCGATTTCTCGGGGCCGGGGGCGAGCCTGCTGTTCAACTCCTTGCGCATGGCGCCCTTGCCGCCGCGCGCCTCGGCGACCGTGCGCACCTGTGTCCCGCCGCATGAGGGGCAGGCCGTCTCAGCCGGCCCACCCGTCTCCTCAGTTGCCATGTGCGCAACCTATCCGGTGGTGCGCACCGCCGAGGCCTCGGCCGCCAGGGCGCGGACCCGGTCCCAGTCCTTGGCCGCGAGCGCGTCGGCGGGCAGCATCCATGTGCCGCCCACACAGGCGACGTTGGGCAGGGCGAGATAGACGGGCGCGTTCGCCGCGCTGATGCCGCCCGTCGGGCAGAAGCGGGCCTGGGGCAGGGGAGAGGCCAGCGACTTCAGATAGGGGATGCCGCCCGCGGCCTCGGCGGGGAAGAACTTCATCTCCGTCACTCCGCGCTCCAGCAGCGCCACCACCTCCGAGACCGTGGAGACACCCGGCAGGAACGGCACGCCCGGCTCGCGCAGGGCGGCCAGCAGCGGGTCCGTCCAGCCGGGGCTGACCAGGAAGCGCGCCCCCGCCTCGACCGCCGTACGGACGTGGTCGGCGCAGAGCACGGTCCCGGCGCCCACGACCGCCTCGGGGACCTCGGCGGAGATGGCCCGTATCGCCTCGGGTGCCGCCGGGGTCCGCAGCGTCACCTCGATCGCCGGCAGCCCGCCGTCCACCAGGGCGCGGGCGAGCGGCACGGCGTCCTCGGCGTCCTCCAGAACGACGACGGGGACGACGGGAGCGAGGTCGAGCACGGAGGGGCCGGGGGAGCCGGAAGGGGAGGGGGCGCCGGGGGAAGTCATGCCTCGTATCCTGCCCCCGTGCCACACACTCCGCAACGCTCGTTGCGGAGTGTGCAACGGCGACGATACGGAGGGGGCTGCGCGGGCTACAGCTCGGTGACGATGACGTCCAGCGCCGTCGCGCCCGGCTCCTCGTCGCCCTCCACGGTGTGGCCCAGCCCGCGCAGCGTCGCGGCCAGCGCGGCCGGCGTCTTCGGCACGGCGCCCTCCTCCAGCAGGGCACGCACGATGCGGCCCTTGGTCGCCTTGTTGAAGTGGCTGACGACGGAGCGCTTCTCCACGCCGTCCACCAACTGCGACTGGAGCACCCGCACCGTGGCCGTCCGCCGCGCGAGTTCGCCCTTCGGCTTCCACATGTTCGCGTACGCCGAGGAGCGCAGGTCCAGCACCAGCCCGCCGCCCGCCGCCTCGGGCAACGCCGACTCCAGCGGGCCGCGCCAGTAGGCGCCGAGGGAGCCCGTGCCCGGCAGCTTCACGTTGCCCGAAAGCCGGTAGGAGGGGATACGGTCCTTGATCCCGACCGCGCCCCACAGCGCGGAGAAGACCAGCAGCGAGCGTGCGGCGCGGCGCTTGGCCGCCGGGCTGAGCGAGGCCAGGCCGAGCGCGTCGTAGAGGACGCCGGTGTAGATCTCCCCGGCGGGGCGCGCGGGCGCCGTGCGCAGCGCCGCGTTCTTGGCGACCTCGCCGCGCAGCCCCTCGCTCAGTCCCAGCACCTCGCGGGCCTTGTCCGTGTCTTCGGGGGCCTCGGACGCCCCGGAGCACAGGTCGACCAGTTCGTCCAGCACCCGCTCGCGCGCCGGTGTCAGCCCCGGCAGCGAGAGCGACTCCAGGTCCAGCGGACGGCCCCTGCCGCCCTCGGCCTTCCCCTCGGACGGCGGCAACAGCACGAGCACGGCGGAACTCCTCGGTACGTACGACGATGGTGCGAGGGCCAGCGTACGGGCCGCAAGGGCCCGCTCTTCCCGCCGCGACGGCGAGCACGCTTCCTTCCCGCCGCGACGGCGAGCACCTCATACGGCGTGACCGGCGGTGCCGGACTCACCGGTGGCGGTGGGGATGGCACCGCCGACCCGCGCCGTCCCGCGTCTCACCGTCGCGGCGGAAGGAGGGGGCGGCCTGCTCCCCTTCTACGGCGTGATCGGCGGTGCCGAACCCACCGCCACCCGCGGATACGGCACCGCCGTCCCGCGTCTCACCGTCGCGGCGGAGCAGAGGGGCGGCGGTTCACAGCGGTGGCGGCTCACAGTGTCTGGGGTGTGGCGAAGAGCCGCTCCGGGTCGTAGGCGGCCTTCACCTTCGCCAGCCGCTCGGCGTTGGCTCCGTAGTAGGCCCGTCGCCAGTCACGCAGCGCCGGGTCCGCGTAGTTCTGGTAGGCGCCTCCGCCGGCCCAGCCGCGCATCGCCGCGTGCGTGCCGTCCAGCCACTCGCGGTGCCCCGCGACCGTGGCGGCCTGCGCCCGGTCGGGCCAGGAGGTGAGGTACTGCGCGAGGAAGCGCGCGTCCCGGTGCACGAAGGCCGTCGCGTCCGGTGGCACCCGGTTGACGGCCCCGCCCAGCGCGTCCAGCGCGACCATCCCCGCGCCCCCGCCGCTCAGTCCGGCCAGCCGCTCGACACGGGCGAGCAGCGCGCGGACCCCGGCGGGCGGCAGCGCGCGGGTGAAGAAGTCCGAGCGCGCCGCGTACGACTCGCGGACCACCCGCCCCCGCTTCGTACGGCCCGGCAGCGTGCCGCGCTGGTGGGCCTGGGCCAGGGTCCAGCCCGAGACGCCGCCCATCACCTTCATGGCGTCCATGAACGAGTGCCGCCGCAGTGACACGTCGGAGGCCGGGGCGCGGATACGGCCCGCGAGCCGGTCGAGCTGGTTCTCCAGCTCGCGGCGGGCGCCCAGCGACAGCCCGCCCAACCGCACGCTGCCCGGTCTGCCGCCCGCCGGTGCCGTCAGATGGAGGTTCGCCCATATCTCCTCCGGAGCCATCGGCGCCCAGCGCTGCCACTCGCGCAGCACGGCAGCCGCCGTCGACCACGGCCAGTGGAGGAAGAACGTCACGCACGAGGGCGCCACATGGGTGCGGAAGTCCAGCGACGTGACCACGCCGAACTGGGCGTTGCCCGCGCCGCGCAGCGCCCAGAACAGATCGCCGTCCGTGTCCGCGTCGACCTCGCGCAGCCTGCCGTCGGCGGTGACGAGCCGGGCGCCCGTCAGGCTGTCGGACGTCAGCCCGTAGGCGCGCGACACGGCGCCGATGCCGCCGCCCAGAGCCAGCCCCGAGACCCCGACGGTGGGACAGGTGCCCGCCGGTATGGTGCGCTTGTGGGCGCTCAACGCGCTGTACACGTCGATCAGTTTGGCCCCCGCGCCAACCGTCGCGGCCCGCCCCGAGGCCGTCACCTTCGCCATCATCTGCACGTCGATGACGAGCCTGTCCCGGCCGCTGGACCAGCCGGCGTAGGAGTGTCCCCCGCTGCGGACCGCCACCGGTATCCCGTGGCCGCGCGCGAAGGCCAGGCACTCGGCGATGTCGCCGGGCCCCGCGCAGTAGGCGACGGCGGCCGGACGCAGCGTGTCGAAACGCGGGTTGAACAGCTTGCGGGCCGCCGTGTAGTCGCGGTCTCCGGGGCGCAGCAGCGTGCCCTCCAGGCCCGTACTCAGCGCGTCCCACGCGGCGCCCTTGGCGTCGCCGTACGTCCTGATCCCCGTCATCCCGGTCAACCCCGTCATCCGCGTTCCCGCTCCCGCCGTGCCTGGGACAACCCGCGGGTGTCCGTGCCGTGTTCCCCCGCCCCTGAGTGAGGCGTACCGGACCAGCACACAGGAAGGGAACGCACGGCGCGCGAACAGTGTCGGGAACGTAACCCGGGCGCGGTCACCAGGCGCCGTCCCCGGAGGCGGGCGCGTTCGGTGCGACGGCCGTGCACGGTGCGACGGCCACGTCCGGTGCGGCAGGCGGCGGTTGGGCGAAGCACGCCGTCGCGGCGGTCCTGAAGCCGTGCCGGGCGTAGAGCTGTGCGACGCGCTCGTCGTTCGCCGTCAGGAAGACCGTCGTCAGACCGAGCCGGTGCGCCTCGGCGACCAGTGCGGCGGTGACGGCCGCGCCCAGCCCGCGCCGCCGCGCGCGGGGGAGGGTGCCGATGCCGACCAGCTCCGTGGTTCCGCCGAGAGGGAGCAACTGGCCCGCGCACAGGGGCACTCCCGCGCCGTCGAGCGCGGCGGCGACGACGGTGTGGCCGGCGCGGATACGGTCCCGGGCACGGGCGACCGCCCACGGGGTGACGTACAGCCGCACGGCGTCCTCCAGCCGCAGCCCGTTGCCGCTCCCGGGAGGTCCTGCAGGAGGTTCCCCGCCCGGCTCCCCGCCCGGCCCCTCGCTCGGCCCCGTGCCCGGCTCCCCGCCCGGTGGCTCCGCGAACGCGAGATACGGGACGGCCAGCGCGCCCGGCAGCGCCGGATCCTCGGGCCCCAGCACGCGCGCCCCGCCCTCCCGGCGCTCCGGCGCACGGACGGGGTCGGTGTCGGCGGCGGCGGTGTGGGCGGTGTCGGTGTGGGCGTCGTCGGCGTCGGCGGCGTTCAGCACCATCAACGGCCGCTCCCACACCCGCAGCCCCGTCGCCTCGGCGGCGGCGCGCAGCCCCGGGCTGTGTTCGCCTATCCACTCGAAGCTCTCCGGCACCCCCAGCCGGCGCTGCCGCTCGCGCACCCGCCGCACCTGGTCAGGGCCGGGCGCGTGACCCGGGCCGCCCACCGTGGGCCGCGCGTAGTACGGGAACGGGGCGCCCTCGTCGGCCACGTACAGCGTCAGCGGACCGAAGTCCTCCGCCCGGCCCGAGACCCGTGGCACGGCATCCAGATAGGTCTCGACACGGCGCATCGGATCAAGGGCAAGGGTCACCCCCGCACCCAACCAGCACCCCTCCCGCACCCGCCACCCAATTCGGCACTCTCCGGTTACAGTCGGCGGCATGACTGATGTGACCGGGTTTTCCGCGCGAGGAGACGTGAGGCCGCCCCTGGTGGAGGCCGGCGAGAAGGAGACGCTGAGGGCCTTCCTCGGCTATCTGAGGGAAGCGGTGATCGCCAAGGCCGCGGGCGTGACGGACGAAGTGGGGCTGACCCCCGGCGTTCCGTCCGGCACCAGCCTGCTCGGGCTGATCAAGCATCTGACACTGGTGGAGCAGAACTGGTTCGAGTGGGCCTACGCCGGGCGAGGCGAGGGCGAGCCCGCCGAGGACAGCGAGCCCCCGGCGCCGGGGGAGACGGCACGGACACTCATCGCCGCGTACCAGGAGGCGATCCGCAAGGCCGACGAGATCGTCGCGGACTGCGACGACCTGTCCCGTCCCGGCGTCCGCTCGCTCCGCGAGACCGCGCCGCCCTCGCTGCGCTGGGTGCTCGTCCACATGATCGAGGAAACCGCCCGCCACGCGGGCCACGCGGACATCCTCCGCGAACAGACGGACGGCGCCACCGGCCGCTGACGGTTGAGCGGAGGCACCCCCACGCCCCCGCTCACCCATCGCGGCCCGGCACGTATCCCCTCGGCATGTGTTCCCTCGGCACGTATCCCCCCGGTGCGTGTCACATCGTGCCGAACGTCGGCCGCCCGTCGGGGGCGTAGGTGTGCACGGCCACGCCTGCGGGGGTCGTGTCCGACTCCAGCAGGCGCAGGGCCGTGGGCACGGCGCCGTCGGCGAACAGCCGGCGGCCCCTGCCCAGGACCACGGGGTAGACGAGCAGGCGGTACTCGTCGATCAGGTCGTGCTCCATCAGGGACCGGGCCAGGTCGCCGCTGCCGTGGATCTGGAGTTCGTCGCCCGGCTGCTCCTTCAGCCTGCGTACGGCGTCCACCGTGTCCTCGGCGACGGCGCCCAGCGGCGTCGAGCCCTTCCAGTCCAGGTGGTTCAGCGTGGTGGTGGCGACGTACTTGGGCAGCGCGTTGAGGCGCCGGGCGATCACCGGGTCCTCCTCGTCGCTGACCTGCGGCCAGTACGCCGCGAAGATCTCGTAGGTCACCCGCCCCAGCAAGAAGGCGCCCGCGCGGCCGAACCACTCGGTCACGTGCCGCGCCATGTCCTCGTCGGCGTACGGCACCAGCCAGCCGCCGAGGTCGAATCCGTCGCGCGGATCCTCCTCGGGGCCGCCGGGCCCCTGCATCACACCGTCCAGTGACAGAAACGTGGTCAGGGTCAGCTTCGCCATGGGTCTCGTCTCCTCGCTCTGCGTACGGAAGGGCGGGCCCTTCCCTCCACAGGAAGAGACCCGCCCCACGAGGAGAACTCATCGGCCCCGCCGCATCCGGCAGGCTCAGGCGTCAGTGCCCCGGATTCAGGCGACCGGCGCGCCCTCCTCCGACGGCAGCGTGTCCATGAAGGAGCTGACGGAGAAGACCGCGCGCCCCGCGCCCGCCGGACCGTATCCGGGGGGCGAGGACAGCCCGTGCCGCTGCATCGCCGAGCGGTAGGCGTCCAGCATCCGGATGTGGTACTCCAGCGGCGCGCCCTGCGGGTTGGTCCTGCCCAGCGGCGTCGTCGGCTCGGGGCACCAGGTGGTGAAGCGGGGCGTGATGCCGTGCGACATGAAGAAGTCCAGGCCCTCGGTGGTGGAGGCGATGGCCTCGTCCACCGTCCCGAAGCCGAACGGCTCGGCCATCTCGATGCCCGCCACGAAGTTCGGGATCACATTGCGGGCGCCGAAGACGTCCGCCGAGTCGAGGATGCGGCGGTGCCACTCCTCGCGGCCGACGTAGCGCTCCTTGCCGGGGCAGTGCAGCTGGAAGAGCCGCTTGTCCCACACCTCGAAGTTCGGGTGGTAGATCTTGATCCCGTAGTCGTGGAAGCGCTTGACGTCGTCCTTGGGCAGGGCCTGTGCGACGACCTTGCCGGTCCAGCGGTCCGGGAAGCGCTCCTCGATGGCCTTGGCGTACTGCCCGTAGAAGTCGGCCTCGTCCTTGCCCTGCACCTGCGAGGTGATCGACCCGCCGGTGAGGGTGTAGGCGTGGGAGGCGCCGAGGGTGTCGTGGTCGGAGATGATCTGGAGCGCCTCCAGCACCTCCTCGACCGGCTTGACTCCCGTGTACGGGCGCCCGGCGGCCTTGTGCTGGCGCCAATTGTGGTTGATGTCGCAGTACTGGCACTCCTCCTTGGCGCCGAAGTACTGGCACACCCGGAAGACCGTCAGATAGATCAGGTAGCCCCACTGGATGGTGGGCGCCACCTCCATCACGGACTTGCCGTTGGCGAGCGTGTGCCGGTAGTACTCCGGCATCGGGGGCAGTCCGACGTCCGCGATGCGCGTCCCGTCGAGGTAGAGCCCGAGGGACCCGTCCTCACCCGCGCGTACGCGGTACGGCGAATCCGGGTTCACGCGGACGGACACCACGGTGCGGCGCAGGTCGTAGGCGCCGCCGGTCAGCACGATCTCCTCCGGCGGGCGCCGCAGCGCGGCCTCACCCAACTCGGGCAAGGTGCGGTGGTCGAAGGAGAAGATGAAGTACGACTTCGGCTTGACGTCACCGGACGCGGAGTCGCTGGAGTCGCTCAGGGCCGAGTCGTCGAAGGCCATCCCGCCCCGGAGCAGGTCCTCCTTGATCACCGCCTCGCGCGGGATGTGCGGGAAGCGCTCCATCAGGTCTTCGATCAGCGCGGTCCGGTTGTCCTGCTGCGTTGACGGCTTTGGCGGCATGGTGTGTCAGGCTCCTCACTTCGCGGCCCTGGGGGGCTCCCACGACGGTACTCCGGCGCCTGAACCGGCCGCACACCTGCCTCCGGTCCCGGGCCTCCGCCCCATGCCTCCGCCCGTGCCCGCGCCCCGGCGGGGTGAGGTCCCGCCGGGGTGTCTGCCGTCCGGCCCGGACCCTTCGCTGTCCTGTGCCGTTGGCTGCCGTGTGCCGTTCGCCCGTTCAACTCCAGACGTCGGGGCCGCCGCCGCGCCACTCGATGAGGTTCGGGTCGTCGAGCTGGATGTCCGAGGGATCGAGCCCTGCCCGCCGCAGAAACTCGAACACGTCCTCCGGCTTGTGCGCGAACCCGAGGCTCTCGGCATGCGCGGTCACGCGCCGCCCCCCGCTGCCCGACGGTGGGTGTACGACGATCGGTGGAGTCATACCCCCCAGCGTGCGCCTGTGGCCAAGGCATCGCATCCGCGGGGGTCCGCTCCGCGCGCACCGTCATCCGGGCACGGTGGTGAAGGGGGCACGTCCCGGCGCCTCCGCTTTCCCTGCCGGGCGCTTGCCGGGTGCCTGCCGGACGCCTGCCGGGTGCGGGCGCCGCCGCGTCCCGTTCGGGTGAGGGCCCAACGGGTGAAGCGCCGCCGGGTCCCGAATGCGCGGCGCGGGCCCTGGGCAGCCCGCACCTGTTCCGACCTGCCCCTCCGGGCACGACCCGCCCCACGCGGGCGAGAGACGAGACCCGCCCCACGCGGGCGGGAAACGAGAAAGGCATCGCATGCGCAAGCGCACCGCCCTCGCCGCCGTCGCACTGACCGCCACCGCGCTGCTCGCCGGCGCGGGCACCGCCACGGCCTGCCCCGACCACGGTCACGGACAGGGCCGCGACCAGGGGCGTAACCAGGGCAACAGCGCCAACCCGGCGTACCCCCACCACGCGAACACCCAGGCGCCGTACACACAGACCGTCCCCAAGCCCCAGAAGGACCCGTACGACATCCTGATGGGCCGCTGACCCCCCTCGCCAAAGAAACGGACGAAGCGACGCCACCCAAGGGCGCGGCCTCGGGAACCCCGGGGCCGCGCCCTTCGCACGCACCGGCGCCTGCCCGAAATCGGCTGGTGGCCGGCGGGAGGCCCCGGCTACAGTCCGGCCCCATGAGTGCCTTCGCCGCGTGCGCTGCCTGCGCAGCCGCAGCCGCTTTCACGAGGATCCGCCGCTCCTAGTGCCCCTCCCGGCAAGCTTTGCCCCGTCGCGCCGCCCAGCACGCACTCCCCCGAGCTCTCCGAGCAGGGGGTGCCCCCAGCCGCGTTGGCCAAAAGCCCTGGTAGCTCCTTCCCCAAGCTCTCAACTTCGTTCGAGCAGGGGAGACCCCAATCAAGGGCTTCCGGCCGCCTTGCGATCGCACGCACCGGACGACGCTCCTTCCGGGCAAACACTGCCGGTCACGGCACTAGCGGCGGTGCCTCTCCCGTCCGTTCGGAGAAGAGTTCCGCCGCTTCAGCGTGTACGCGCCGGGCGGCGACTTCGTGCTGCCCGGTTCCTCCTTCCGAAGCCGCGGAGAAACTGTGCCCAGGCACCACGAAGGCCGCCATGAGCTCGGCCAGAACTTCCTCAACGACCCCGCCACGATCCGCACGTTCGTGGATCTCGTGGCCCGTACCAGCGGGCCGATCCTTGAGATCGGCAGCGGCGACGGCGCGCTGACCCTGCCCCTGCAACGGCTGGGCAGGCCGCTGATCTGCGTGGAGATCGACCGCCGCAGAGCCGCGCGGCTCGACCGGCGTACGGACGCCGCAACCACCGTCGTCGGCGCCGACTTCCTGCGCTACGCGACTCCCCGCACACCTCATGTCCTCGTCGGCAACCTGCCGTTCCACCTGACGACGGCGATGCTCCGCAAGATCCTGCGCGTGCCGGGCTGGACCGACGGCGTCTTCCTCGTCCAGTGGGAGGTCGCCCGCCGCCGGGCGGGAGTGGGCGGCGCGACGATGATGACGGCGCAGTGGTGGCCGTGGTGCGACTTCGGGCTCGTCGCGCGCGTATCCGCCGCCGCGTTCCGGCCGCGGCCGGGCGTCGACGGCGGGCTGATGACCCTCACCCGCCGCACCGAGCCGCTTCTCCCGCCCGCACATCGCGCCGCGTACCAGGACTTCGTCCACGCCGTCTACACCGGCAGGGGGCGGGGCCTCGCGGAGATCGTCGCCGCCGTGGCCCCCGGCCTGTCCCGCCGCCGGCTCCACACCTGGCTGCGTGAACAGGGGCTGCGCCCGACGGCCCTTCCCAAGTCCCTGACGGCGCGGCAGTGGGCGCGGCTGTATCTGCTCGCGGAGCCGGAACGGGAACGGCGCGGAGCCGTCGGCCGCCCGTGACCGCCCCTGACCGCCTCTGACCTGCGGTCCCGCGCGGGCCGCCGTGGATTGTCAGTGGCCGCTGCCACACTCGCCGTATCCGTATCCAACATGCTGGCTGCGTGTGGACGGAAGGCCCCGCCGACAGCGCGGCGGGGCCGCCACCACCCCCTCTCGGCACCCGTCCGGGCCCGGTGTTGACCTTGTCCTTGGGGCAAGCCACAGCATCGTCGGTGCCGGGCGAAGGGCCCGGTATGAGGAGGGTCGCGGGACGTATGGGCAGCATGGAACGGCTGACGATCGGGGCCTTCGCGCGGGCGACACGCCTGTCGCCCAAGGCGCTCAGGCTCTACGACGAACTGGGCCTGCTGCCCCCCGCGCGGGTCGACCCGGAGACGGGATACCGCTACTACGCGCCCGAACAGCGTGAGCGCGCCCGGCTCGTCGCCTGGCTGCGCCGTATCGGCATGCCGCTGGCGCGCATCCGCGAGGTGTGCGCGCAGGAGCCAAGGGCCGCGGCGGGAGAGGTCCGCGCCTACTGGGCGCAGGTCGAGGCGGAGACGGCCGCGCGGCGGGATCTGGTCACCCTCCTCATCGACCATCTGGCGGGGAAGGACCACGACAACATGACGCACAGCGACCACGACAGCCACAGCAGCCACAGCAGCCACAACAGCCACAGCAGCCACGGCAGCCATGGCGGCCACGAGGGCGACGACGGCCACGGCGGCAGCCCGCGTGAGGCCGCCCCCGGGCCCCGGACGCCCCTGACGCTGCGGCACGCCGCGCTGACCGACCCCGGGCGGGTGCGCGGGAGCAACCAGGACGCCGTGCACGCCGGGCCCCGGCTGCTCGCCGTCGCGGACGGTTACGGATCGGGCGGTGCCCGCGCCGCCGCCGCGGCGATCGAGGCGCTGCTCCCCCTGGAGGCGGGGCCCCAGCCGCCCCGCGAGCTGCTTGGCGTCCTGGACGAAGCGCTCGCACGGGCCGCCCACGCCGTACGCACGGCCCAGAGCCCCCACGGCCCCCACGCTCCCAACGGCCCCAACGGGGCGGGCGGCAAGCCGGGCGGCGGCACCCCGGGAGAGGAGGCGGGCACCACCTTGACCGCGCTGCTGTTCACCGGCGCGCGCCAGGCCCTCATCCACATCGGCGACACCCGTGCGCTCCTGCTGCGCGCCGGTGAGCTGTCCCAGCTCACCCACGACCACACGCTGGTCCAGTCCCTCGTCGACCAGGGCCGCCTCGACCCCGCCGAGGCGGCCACGCATCCTCAACGGGCCGTGCTGGAGCGGGCGTTGGGCGTAGGGGACGGAGTGCCCGACGTACGGCTGCACGACGCGGAGCCGGGCGACCGCTATCTGCTGTGCTCCGACGGGCTGTCCTCGGTCGTGCCCCAGGAGGAGATACGGCGCGTCCTGCTCACCGCCGCCGGCCCCGAGCGGACGGCCCTCGAACTGATCGCCCTCGCGAACCGGGCGGGCGGCCCCGACAATGTGAGCTGCGTGGTCGCCGACGTGCTTGCCGATTCGGACGACTGAACGAGTACGGCACCGCTACGGTGAGGCCCAAGGGGCCGGGGTGCACGCTGAAGTGCCCCCGGTCCGGGGGCACTTGGCCCCGGACGCCCCGTTCATGGCCGGGCCCGCGGAGCCGACAGGGCTGACGTGGCCGACGGGCAGCGAAGCAGAGGGAGAGGGCGTATGTCGCGCTATCGCGAGGCGAAGTTCCGGGCCATCACGGCCTTCCAGCGGCGGATCCTCAACCCCGTCACCGTACGGTCGCGGGGCCAGATCCTGCTGGAGACCACCGGCCGCGTCTCCGGGGAGCCCCGCCGCACCCCGGTCGGCGGGCTCCGCACCGGCGGGGAGTTCTGGCTGGTCTCCGAGCACGGCGACCAGTCGAACTACGTACGCAACATCAAGGCCGACCCCCGCGTGCGCGTCCGCCTCAAGGGCCAGTGGTACACGGGCACCGCGCACCCGCTCCCCGAGGACGACGCCCAGGCCCGGCTCAAGGCGCTCCCGCGCTCCAACAGCGCGGTGGTCCGCGCGGTGGGCACCAGCCTCCTGTCGATCCGCGTCGACCTCGACGACTGATCCGCCCGGACGGCCGATCCGCCGGAGGAGCCCTGGGGTCCGGGTCTCTTGGATCCCGGGGCCCAGGGATCCCAGGGGCCCCGGGCCCCGGAACCCGGGGCCTCCGGCCCCCTGGGAGGGTCACTCGCCCTGCCGAGCCATGTCCCTTTTGCTCCACATGGCGGACAATGTCGGTATGAGCCCTCACGTCGCGACCCCCGTGTCCCGCCGCGGCCCGGGCGGCGGGCGCCCGCTCGCGGTGCTGCTGACGCTGCTCGGCGCGATCGTCGCGCTGCTCTTCGCGGCCGTTCCCGCGCAGGCGGCCCCCGGCCCGCCCACTCCGGAGGAGATCGGGAAGGGGCTGCGCGCCCAGCCGGTCTATGTGGACAAGAGTGCCCGGGACAGGCTGAGCAGGTCCGATCAGAACGCGCTCGCGAAGCGGATCGACGCCGCGGGCGAGCCGGTCTTCGTCGTCGTCCTCCCCAAGGACCCCGCCTACAACAAGCGGACCATCCTCTCCGACATCCGGGAGGCGACGGGCCGCGCGGGCGTCTACGGCGTCCTGCTCGGCGACGATTTCGGCGCCGCCTCCGACCGTGCGCTGATGAACGCCGGCAAGGCGCGGGCGCTCGCCGCGCAGGCGCAAGGGGACGGCGCCGACGCCGCCGCGCTGAGCACCTTCGCGGGCGAGGCCGCCTCCGCCGTCGAGAACGGCTCGGGCCGGGCGCCCGCCGACGACAACGGCTCGCGCGGCGGCTCTGCCGGGGTGGGCGGGCTGGTCATCGGCGTGCTGCTGCTGGGCGGCCTGGCCACCGCGCTGTTCTTCGGCGTCCGCAGCGCCCGGCGCGTCCGCAAGGAGGCCGCCGCCGAACTGGCGCGGGTGAAGACCACCGTCGACGAGGACGTCACCTCCTACGGCGAGGAGCTCGACCGCCTCGAACTGGACCCGGCCGCACCGGGCGGCGCCTCGGAGGAGGAGAACGCGTCGATGGTCTCCGAGTACGGCGCCGCCCTGGACGCCTACGAGGAGGCCAAGTCCGCCATGGCCCGGGTGCGTGCCCCGCGCGATGTCCAGGCGGTGACGAGCGCGCTCGAACAGGGCCGGTTCGCCCTCGCCACGCTCCGTGCCCGCCGCGCCGGCGAGCCCCTGCCGGAACACCGCGCACCGTGCTTCTTCGACCCCCGGCACGGCCCCTCGGTCGAGGACCGCGAGTGGAGCCCGGAGGACGGAGCGCCCCGTTCCGTCCCCGTCTGCGCCGCCGACGCGGCCCGCCTCGACGACGGGGAGAGCCCCCTGGCCCGCGAGGTCGAGACCGCGACCGGCCGCCGCCCCTACTGGCAGGCCGGCCCCGCGTACGGCCCCTGGGCGGGCGGGTACTTCGGCGCCTACGGCACGACGATGATGTCCGGCATGCTCTTCGGCACCCTGCTCGGCTCGTCCATGGGCGCGGGCACGGCGTGGGGTGGAGACGGCAGCTTCGACGGCGGCTTCGACGGCGGCGGATTCGGCAGCAACGACTCGTTCGGCGGATCCGACGGCGGTTTCGGCGGCGGCGGTGGCTTCGACGGCGGAGGCGGGTTCTGACCCAGGGGTGCGAGGGCGACGGCCGCCGCAGGAATTCATCAGTAGCGCATGGCGGTGAAATCGATGGGCCTGGGCTGAAGCAGCTGGACGCGGGACGTCAGCTGCTTCATTCGTCCGGCCATCTCCCGGGCGGGGAGCCGCTTGCGGTCGCCGTGTCCGGGCAGCAGCCACTCGAAGTGCAGCCGGTCGGCGGTTCGCGCCAAGGAGGCAGCCAATTCCTCGATCGAGTACCAGGTGACGCTCTCGGCCACTTCCAGATCGGCCGTCGCGCGTGACCAGTACAGGCTGTCGCCGCTGAAGCAGTACCGCTCGTCGGCGGTGTAGAGCACGCTGCCCCGGGTGTGACCTGGGAGCGGGTGCGCAGTCACACCCTCACCGACCTCGACCGGATCCGTGCCGCGC
The DNA here is from genome assembly GCF_035917675.1 of Streptomyces sp. NBC_01775. Taxonomy (NCBI): domain Bacteria; kingdom Bacillati; phylum Actinomycetota; class Actinomycetes; order Kitasatosporales; family Streptomycetaceae; genus Streptomyces; species Streptomyces sp. NBC_01775. Next base: position 6,661,158 of record NZ_CP109104.1, read on the forward strand.
ATGACACGGTCGGCATCCGGCGCGGCGTCGAGATCACCCTCGTGAATCCACAGCCGGGCGCCGAAGCGGTCGGCGTAGCGGCGGCCGTGCGCGGCATGGTCCCGGTGGGTGAGCAGGACATCGGTGACAGGGCCCAGCTCCTCGTGCCGCGCGGCAAGCGTGCTGCTCCAGCGCGGCGTATCGATCATCATCATGGTGCCGGAAGGCCGGCGCAGCAGATAGGAGTTGGCCCCAGCCGTGCGAGGGGAGTTGTGTCCGCACAGGTGGACAGCGTCGTCCAGGGCCAGGGGGAAGGGATCCAGGGCGCCGTCGAGCCGCTGGTCGATGCGTCGGACCGACCGGGTGGGACAGGCGAACGCGGCAGCGTGCAGCTGCCGCGCCTCCGCCCTGTCGCGCGGCTGCCGGATCATCTCGGAGCGGCCGGTGGCCTCGCGTATCAGGTCAGGGGCAAGCTGACGCGCGACGTCGCAGTTGGTACACCGGGCGGCGATGTACCAACCGCCCTCCGCCTCGCCCGGCTTTTCCGCTCCGGTGGCTGCGTCCTGGTCTCCCGCCGGGGCGGGTGACAGCCCGTCGTTCATGGTGGCTCCGTCCTGGATCGCGCATGGTGCACGCCTTCCCAAGGGGTATCGCGCACCGATGGAAAAGAGGAAGGAGGTCCGGCGCTTGTGCTTCCCGGAGGCGTCCACTCTGTGAGCGGGCCCAAAAAGCCCAAAAAGCCACCATATGCTGCTGAAAATACCTTCTGGGGGCTTGATCGGGCTTCGTCGAGCTTCGTCGAGCCGCTGTGTGACGTCGGCATCGTGCGGAGACGGCCCGGTGGTATGCCGTATCCGGGACGGAAGACGCTGCCGAAGGCGAATTCCGTCGAGCAGCCGACCAGCGCCGTGAATTCTTCCGTGAACGCCGTCCGCGGCATTCGCGCGATCCGACCGGGCTGCTGAACGGTCCACGGCTTGTCCGCGCCGGTATGGATATCGCGCGGCCCGGCCGCGACAGGCTTCCGGGCCGCCTTGGCCAGTACCCGGCGAAGGCGGCTTGAGAAGTCCTCTGCTGGACCCTCGGGGACTACGGCCACCTCTCCATGGCCGTGACGATCTGCGCCAGTTGGGCCTCGAAGTCCGTCGTCTCGACCTCGCCCCGTCCGTACGCCTGCCACAGGCCGGCGAGTCGCTCTTCCCACTCGCCGAATTCAATGAGCCTGTCCGCCAGCGTGAACCCGTCCAGGGAAGGCTTTCCGGCCTCAAGCGCCCAACGACTCGCGGTCGCGTCCGCGGTGATGCCGCGGCCGGCCAACTCGACAACGGTGAACGACACCCGGGCATCCGCGGCGATCGCGATGAACACGCCCAGCGACACGGAGTTCCGCACGGCGAATCCCCGCCCGGAGGCATCAAGCTCGGTCACGTCGTCCTTCCCGCACGGGCCGCAGTGCTGGGCAGCCTACCGAGCACGCGGCTGAGCGGCCTACGACCCCGGTCATAGGACTCCCCTGTTCGTCCACTCGGAAGATTGGCGAGCCGTTGCGGAACAAGCGTGGGAGCGGAGCCGTTGCTGGAGCATGAACGCGAATATGAGGGCGGCTGCCCCGACCGAGGTCCTGCGCTACACCGCCTTCTCCGCCGATCCGGACGGCGGCAACCCCGCCGGGGTCGTGCTCGACGCGAGCGCGCTCGACGACGCGGCGCGGCTGGCTGTGGCCGCCGAAGTCGGCTATTCGGAGACGGCGTTCCTGACGCCCGCGCCGCAGGGGACCGAAGGGGCGCCCGAGGGGCGGGCGTTCACCACGCGGTACTTCAGCCCGCTGGCCGAGGTCGCCTTCTGCGGGCACGCCACGATCGCGACGGCCGTGGCGCTGGGCGAGCGCATAGGTCCCGGCGAGCTGCTGTTCCTCACCCCGGCCGGGCCGATCCCCGTCACCGTCGTGGGCGGTGACGGGGAGAGCGGGCCGCGGGCCACGCTCAGCAGCGTCGAGCCGCACAGCGAGCCCGTCGAGGACAAGGACCTCACCGAGGCGCTGGCCGCGCTGGGGTGGGCGCGGGGCGATCTGGACCCCGAGATTCCGCCCCGTATCGCTTTCGGCGGCAATGACCACCTGGTGCTCGCCGTCACCTCCCGCGAGCGGCTGGGCGCGCTGGACTACGACTTCGAGCGGCTGAAGGAGCTGATGCTGCGACTCGGCCTGACGACGCTTCAGCTGGTGTGGCGCGAGTCCGCCGGGGTCTTCCATGTGCGCGACCCCTTCCCCGTCGGAGGCGTCCGCGAGGACCCGGCCACCGGCGCTGCTGCTGCGGCTTTCGGGGGGTACGCGCGCGAGCTGGGCATCGTGCCGGAGGAGTCGCGGTTCACCCTGCACCAGGGCGAGGACATGGGGCGGCCCGGCGAGCTGACCGTCGACCTGCGCGCCGGGGACCCCCGCGTGCACGTCTCGGGCACGGCGGCCCGCATCGGCTGAGCCGCGACGGGACGGGCGCGCTGAGGCGGAGATCACCCCTGGCGCGCCGTCCCGGCTGTGGTCCGTGCGGCCGGTGCGGAGCAGACTGCGGGACGCGGCGCGGCGTACGTCCAGGCAGCCGCGCGACCGTATGCCGAAGGAGCCCACCGCCGTGACCGAGCCGCAGCAGCCGCCCGCCCCGCCCCCGGTGAACTTCGCGAATTACCAGAACGAGATCTATCTGCACGGGCTGGAAGGCCGCGTCCCGCCGTTCACCACGGAGGCGACCGCGCTCGGCGCCTCGGCCCGCGGTCACCTGGACGCCGGGGCCTTCGGCTACGTCGCGGGCTCGGCCGGATCCGGCGCCACCCACCGGGCCAACCGCGAGGCGTTCGACCGCTGCCGCCTCGTGCCGCGCATGCTCACCGACGCCACCCACCGCGACCTGCGTACGCGCGTCCTCGGCACCACCATGCCCGCGCCGGTGCTGCTCGCGCCCCTGGGCGTCCAGTCGATCGTGCACCCGGACGGCGAGCTGGCCACAGCCCGCGCCGCCGCCTCGCTGGGCTTGACGATGACGCTGTCGACCGCCTCCTCCTACACCGTCGAGCAGGTTGCCGAGGCGAGCGGCGCGGGACCGCGCTGGTTCCAGCTGTACTGGCCCAACGACGACGACGTGTGCGTCAGCATCCTGGAGAGGGCGCGGCGCGCGGGCTTCACCACTCTCGTCGTCACCCTCGACACCTGGACGCTGGCCTGGCGGCCCCACGACCTGGACCAGTCGTATCTGCCCTTCATCCGGGGCGTCGGCACCGCGATCCCGTTCTCCGACCCGGCCTTCCGCGCGGGCCTGGAGCGCTCCCCGGAGGAGGACCTGGAGGCGGCTGTGCTGCGCTGGGTGCCGATGTTCACCGGCACGGACAAGTCCTGGGACCGGCTGCCGTTCCTGCGCCGGCACTGGGACGGGCCCATCGTCCTCAAGGGCATCCAGCACTCCGACGACGCGCGCCGTGCGGCGGAGGCCGGGATGGAGGGGATCGTCGTCTCCAACCACGGCGGCCGGCAGCTCGACGGTGCGATGGCGTCCTTGGACGCGCTGCCCGGCATCGTGCGCGCCGTCGAGCGCACGGGCACGGACACCGAGGTCCTCTTCGACTCGGGCATCCGCACCGGCGCCGACGTCCTCAAGGCCCTGGCGCTGGGCGCACGCGCCGTGCTGGTCGGCCGCCCGTTCGCGTACGGGCTGGCCCACGGCGGCGAGGACGGCGTACGGCATGTGCTGCGCTCGTTGCTGGCCGACCTCGACCTCACCCTGGGACTGTCGGGCCACCGCACGCCGGCGGAGCTGACCCCGGACGATCTGTGGCACCGCCCCTGACGGCCCGGCGTGGTCGCCGGGCGGCCCTGCGGAGTCCACAGCCGTGCGCGGCGGGTGTTCCGCCGACGGTACGATGGAGGGCACGGCGGACGAGCCGGCCGGGCGGTCGCGTCGGGGGGTGCACTCGCACTCCTCGCCGAGGAAAGTCCGGGCTCCACAGGGCAGGATGGTGGGTAACGCCCACCCGGGGTGACCCGCGGGACAGTGCCACAGAAAACAGACCGCCGGGCCCGTCTTCGGACGGCGCCCGGTAAGGGTGAAACGGTGGTGTAAGAGACCACCAGCGCCCAGGGTGACCTGGGCGGCTTGGTAAACCCCATCCGGAGCAAGGTCAAGAGGGGCCGCGGCGACGTGGCCCTGCGCGGATGCTTGAGGGCGGCCCGTCCGAGTCCGCGGGTAGACCGCACGAGGCCGGTGGCAACACCGGTCCTAGATGGATGGCCGTCTCCCCGGCCACCGCGAGGTGCCCGGGAGACAGAACCCGGCTTAAAGGCCGACTCGTCCGCCCTTTCCGCCGTCCGGAGGCGCCTTCCCCGGCCGGGGGCCCCTTGCCCCCGGAGAGCCCCTGGCCCCCGGTGGCGTCTTTCCGCCGCCCGGAGGCCCAGGGGCCCGGGATCAGAAGGTGCCGTTGGAGAGGATCTCCCCGTCGGCGTCGTAGACCGTCACCAGGCCGTTGACCGAGGTCCTCCAGTCGGCGAACGCCGATGCCAGAAGCTTGCCGTCACCGGCGTGCGAACCCATCATCCCGCCGGTGTAGTCGGTGTGGACCTCGGCGTCGTCCATGATGTCGCTGTGGGTGTCGGCGCCCTGCACATTGATGATGTGCGCGGCGGCTGCCTTCTGCTGCGGCGTGCCCGACTTCGCGATGAATGCCTTGAACCGCGCCGCCTGGGATCCCGGCTGCGCGGCGGGCTTCGCCTTCTCCTTCTTCGCGTTCTCCTTCTTCGGCCTGTTGGCTTCCGGCTTGTCGGCCCTGGGCTTTTCCGCCTTCTCTTTGGGCTTGGCCGCGGGCTTCCCGGAGACCGCGCTGGACTCCTTGCCGGACTTCTTCGAGTCGTTCCCGTCGCCCTGGCTGACCGAGGCGATGACGCCGATGGCGACGAAGGCGCCCAGGACCCCGAGAGTGATCTTCAGGCCGAGACGGCGCTTCTTCGGCGGCGGTCCCGGCATTCCCGGCGGCCCCTCCGGTGGCGGTGCGAACGGCCCCTGCGGCTGCTGATACGTCATGGTCCCCCCCATGGCAGCTGAGGAAGCAGACGTTAGCGGGGAACAGGACGGATACGTCAGACCTGTGCATGAAGTGTCCGTATGTGGTGGTAATCGTCAGTTCATGGGGGTAGATCAGCCGTGGCAGGGTGGATTCAACCGCGGCCGATGTAGGGCATCTTCGTGGCCATCACGGTCGTGAACTGCACGTTGGCCTCCAGGGGGAGTAGACCGTCGCGGCCGGCACTTGGAGGACGGGCGAGGCGGCAGCGGGCCATTATTCGGGCGGGGGCGGCGGTGGAGTGGGCATCAGATAGCGGGTGAGGGTGTCGGTGTCATCGAGGGTGAGGGGGGCGGTGGTGTCGAGGCCGAGGCGGTCGGCAAGGTCGCGGGTGTGGAGGCGGGTGGAGGCTTCCAGGAGCAGGGCGTACGTGTCGGTGGACGTGCGGGTACGGGACTGCGCGGTGAGGGCGAGTGTCGTGGTGACGAGAACGGCGGGCCACCACCAGGCGGTGAGAGGAAGGTAGAGCAGGGACCAAGCAGCCAGGGTGGTGGCACGGGTGAGGGCTTGGCGGGCAGCAGTGATTTCGGCGCGGCTCTCTTCGGGGAGGATGAGCCACAGGTGAGGCCACGTGGTGGCCAGATCGATGCCGTGGTCGCGCTCGAGGCGGACGGCCGCCGCGTTGAGGCGGTCGCCACTCCAGGTGGGGCGGGTTGGCTCCTCGAGGGCGATGCGGGTCATGGCGCGTTCGGCGGCGAGTCGGGCAGCGGGATCGGCCCGGTGCCCGCGGGTCACGGCGCGGGCAGCTTCGTCGCGGTGCCGGTGCCAGATACGGGCGGCGGCGATCCAGATCCGGCGACGGCGGGCAGTGTTCCAGGCGGCGAGTTGACGGACGGGGGGCGGCCAGGCGGGCCAGTCGGCGGCCAGCCAGAGCCGTTCCAGCAGCGAACCGAGGGCCTGGGCGGCAAGTCCCGCCGCAGCGGCACCGACCAGCATCGCAACCAGCAATATGGCCTGCCCACCGCCTGTGCCTGTGGCGGGGTGGTTGGCCCAGGCCGTGAGCTGGTCGGCGAGGCGAGGCAGGTCGAAAGGGTGGGTGTGGCCGAGGGTGGGTGCAGTGGTGACGACGGCGAGGTAGAGGGCGCCGGGCAGGACCAGCAGGGACACCCACCTCTCGGCGAGTTTCCGGCCCAGCTCTGTCAGTAGCCCGCCCACCGGGTCAAAGCCGTTTCCGGCGCAGGACTGTACCGCTGATGTGGCAATGCGGCACCGGGGCGGTTGCCTGCTGCAGCCACCAATACCGCGTGCACCGGTCGGCCGGGCACACATACACGTGCTCACCCGGATTCGGCCGACTGATGCCGGCCGGCTGCAAGCCACGCGTGCCTGAGCCGTCGCCGGCGTAGCCGTTCAAGCCCCATGGGTCGCCGCCGACCTGCAGCACCGCGTGCAGCCCATCCAGTGAGTCGGCCGCATCAGCCCCGTTCCGCACGGCGGCCAGCACTTGTTCTACAGCGGTGTCGCCCCCGCCCGGCCCTGACCGCAGATCCCTGCGGATCTCGTCCAGGTACTCACACACCACAGCGAGTCGTTCCGCCGTGTCTCCGTGTTCGTCGGTCACGAATCACCCCCGTCTGATTTGTTCGCCCGTCAGCCCTCTGTCGGACGAACTACCCTGTCTGCATGCTGGGTTGCCGCACCGGCACCAAGAGCGTATGCCGGGCCCACCCCACGCAGCCAGGACGGGCATGGTGACGGAGCGCGGGGCGGGCAAGGGGGCGCGTGGGGTGCGTGAGGAGTTGTTGGCCGCGGTGTGGTCACGGCTGGAACGGGTCGATGACACCGGCGACTTCTCTTCGGTGAAGGAACCGCAGGCGCTCGTCGAAGCCCAGCGTCTCGCCGAACTCCTCCGCGCTGCGCCCGACGACGACGACCTCACGGCCTGGGGCATGCTCGGCTGGCTCCACTGGTTCCGGCACTCGGCGCTGCCCGAAGGCGATGACCGTGCGGACCTGGTCGCCGCGGTAGAAGCTTTCACTCCCTGCTTCCTCGCGGGTGACGATGGCCTGCCCGAGCCTCTACTGCCACTCCTCGCCGGGAACGCGGCACCACGCGCGGCGGCCTTGTTCCAGTACGCCTTGTCCTCGACCGACCCGGACGTGCTCACTGCTGTCGTGGACATGTGGAGGCGCATTGCGCCCGCCATTCCCGCCGACCACCCCGTGCGCCCCATGTATCTGTTCAACCTGGGGACCGCGCTGCAGGTCCGTTTCGGTCGGGCCGGGAACGAGGCGGATCTGGTAGAGGCCATCACTGTGGGGCGGGAGGCACTGAAGGCTCTGCCCGCCGACCATTCCGACCGGGCGAGATACCTGTCCACCCTGGGAAACGCGCTGCGGGTACGGTTCGAGCGTAGGGAGGACATGGCGGATCTGGATGAAGCTGTCGACCTCCTTCAGGCTGCGGTAGAGGCATCCCCCACGGACCACCCCGACCGGGCGACACTGGTGTCCAACCTCGGGATCGCGCTGCGGGCCCGATTCGACTGGACCGAGGACGAGACGGATTTGGTCGACGCCATCGGCCACCTCCGGGCCGCGGCGGCGGCTGCCCCCGCCGACCACCCCGAACGCCCCGTGTACCTGTCCAATTTGGGGGCCGTGCTGCGGGTCGGATCACAGCGGGACAGGAACGAGTCCGGCCTGGACGAGGCCATTGATGTGGGGCGGGAGGCGCTGAGGGCCCTTCCTGCCGACCACCCGGACAAGGCGAGGTATCTGTCCAACCTCGGGACCGCGTTGCTGTCGCGGTTCGAGGTGGCCGGGGGACGGAGGAATCTGGATGAGGCCATCGACCGTCTCCAGGCCGCAGTAGAGGTCGCCCCCGCCAACCATCCGGATCGCCCCCTCTACATGTCCAACCTGCGAGACGCACTGCAAACCAGATCCGAGTGGGCCAGTAACGAGACGAGCCCGGACGAGGCCGTCGGTACCGGTCGGGAGGCACTGCGGACTCTTCCCGCCAACCACCCCAACCAGGCGCGATACCGGTCGGGCCTCGGGATGGCGCTGCAGCACCGGTTTGGGCGGGCCGGGGACCGGGCCGATCTGGATGAGGCCATCGACCACCTCCGGACTGCGGTGGAGGCCACCCCCGTCGGCCACCCGGACCGGGCGGGGTACCTGTCCAACCTCGGCGCCGCGCTGGCGGACCGGTTCGGGCGGGCGGGGGATCGGGCGGATCTGGATGAGGCCATCGATCGCGGTCAGAGCGCGGTGGAGGCCACCTCCGCTGATCACGCAGACCGGGCGGTGTACCTGTCCAACCTCGGGGTCGCGCTACAAGCCCGCTTCGAGTGCGCCGGGGACGACACGGATCTGGACGAAGCCATCGCTGTAGGGAGGGAGGCGCTGGGGGCTCTTCCCCCTGGCAACCCCAACCGGTTGGTATGCCAGAACAACCTCGGGCACGCGCTACAAGCCCGCTTCGGGCGGGCCGGGGGACGGGCGGATCTGGATGAGGCCATCAACCACCTCCGCACCACGGTGGAGGCCACCCCCGCCGACCACCCGGACCGGGCGGTGTACCTGTCCAACCTCGGGGTCGCACTACGGGACAGATTCGAGCAGGCCGGGGATCGGACAGGTCTGGATGAATCCATCACCGTTGGGCGGAAGGCAGTAGAGGCCACTCCCGCCAATCACCCCGACCGGAAGACGCGCCTGTCCAACCTGGGAAACGCACTGCTGTCCCGGTTCGAGTGGGCCGGCGGCGATACCGACTTGGACGAGGCCATCGACCGGCTCCGGACCGCGGTGGAGGCCACCCCCGCCGACCACTCGGACCGGGCGAAAAGTTTGTCCAATCTCGGGGTCGCACTACGGGAGAGATCCGGGCGGGCCGGGGACGAGATGGATCTGGATGAAGCCATTGCTGTGGGGAGGGAGACGCTGAGGGCTCTTTCCCCTGGCAATCCCAACCGGGCGCGATACCTGTCCAACCTCGGGACCGCGCTGCGGGACAGATTCGGGCGGGCCGGGGATCGGGCGGATGTGGATGAGGCCATCAACCACCTCCGGACTGCGGTGGAGGCCACTCCCGCCGACCACCCCGAGCGGGCGAAGTATTTGTCCAACCTCGGGACGGCGCTGCGGGACAGATTCGGGCGGGCCGGGGATCAGGCAGATCTGGATGAGGCCATTACTGTTGCGCGGGACGCGGTACAGGCGACTCCCGTCGACCACGCGGCGCGGGCGAGACACTTGTCCAACCTCGGGACGGCGCTGGTAGACAGGTTCGGGCGGACCGGGGGCGAGACGGATCTGGTTGAGGCCATCGACCGGCTCCGGGCCGCGGTGGAGGCCACCCCCGCGGACCACTCGGACCGCGGCAGATACCTGTCCAATTTGGGCCGGGCATTGCTGTGGCGGTTCGAGGTGGCCGGGGATCGGGCGGATGTGGATGAGGCCGTCGACCGGCTCCGGGCCGCGGTGGAGGCCACCCCCGCCGACCACCCGGACCGGGCAACATACTTGACCAACCTCGGGTTCACGCTGGCGGCCAGGTTTGCGCGCACCCGGAGCGAGGCGGATCTGGATGGTGCTGTGTCCGCTTATACCGGAGTGTGCGAATCGGCTACGGCCCCTCCTTCGGTCCGCATCAATGCGGGAAGGGCTGTGGCTGGGCTGGTCGCGGGTTCGGACAAGGGGCGGGCAGCGGACGCGGCGGAGGCCGCGGTGCTGCTGCTGCCCGAAGTGGCCCCACGCCAGCTGGGACGAAGCGATCAGCAGCATGCACTCAGTCGGTTCGCCGGCCTGGTCGGAGACGCCGCCGCACTCGCCCTGGCCGATCCCCGCCAGGGCCGACTCGAACGGGCAACCCGAGCGCTACGGTTGCTCGAGGCAGGGCGGGCGGTCCTTTACAGCCAAGCGCTCGACACCCGTGACGACGTCGCCTCTCTCCACGACCGCCGCCCTGACCTGGCCTCGCGGTTCGTTCGTCTGCGCGACCAACTCGACCAGCCCGTCGGGGTCTCTCCCATCGGGACGATCACGAATACGGATACCCTCGCGTCACCGCAGGAGGGCACCGTCCACGACCGCCACCGGCTGGCCCGCGATTTCACCCAGACCCTGACCGAGATCCGCTCACTCAAGGGATTCGAGTCGTTCGCTCTGCCGCCCACCACCGAGGAACTCCTCACCGAGGCCGCCCAAGGGCCGGTCGTGGTATTCAACATCAGCGTCCACCGCAGCGACGCCCTGCTGCTCACCCGCGACGGCACCACGCACCTGGAACTTCCCCATCTCACCGCCGAAACCCTGGCCGAGCAGATCAACGCCTTCCACCAGGCGTTGGGTGCCGCCGCCACGGGCGAGAGCAAAGAGCAGCGGAGTCAATCGCAGGACGTCCTGACCGGAGTCCTGCAGTGGCTGTGGGACGCTGCGGCCGGACCGGTTCTCGACGCCTTGGGCCACCACCGCCAGCCATCGACGGAGAGCGACTGGCCGCGGGTGTGGTGGATACCTGGCGGCTTGCTGGGGCTGCTGCCCCTGCACGCCGCCGGCTACCACACCGACCCGGCCGGCGACTCCCGCCGTCGCACCGTCATGGACCGGGTGATCTCCTCCTACACGCCGACCATCCGCGCCCTGCGCCATGCCCGCCGCACCCTTGGAAGCCAGTCCCCGTCCTCGAACGCGCGCGGTCGAGGGCTGCTCGTCACCATGCCTACTACTCCCGGCCTGCCGGGCCACGGCCGCCTGCGCTACGTCGACGCCGAGGCGGAGGTGGTGCAGCGCCACCTGCCGCGGACCGTCCTGCTCCGTGAGTCCGACCGTGCCGACCGGGACGGGTCCGCTCCGGACACGCCCACCAAGGCCACCGTTCTGAACCACCTGCCAGATTGTTCGATCGCGCACTTCGCCTGCCACGGTGCCAGCCACCCCGCAGACCCCTCCCAAAGCCTGCTCCTGCTCCACGACTACGCAGCCGATCCGTTCACCGTCGCCAGCCTCGCCCCCGTCCGCCTCGACCACGCCCAGCTGGCCTACCTGTCCGCCTGCCACACCGCGGCCATCAACAGTGTCGAGCTGCTCGATGAGTCCATCCACCTGACGTCCGCCTTCCAGCTCGCCGGATTCCCCCACGTAGTGGGCACTCTGTGGGAGATCAGGGACCAGACCGCCGTCGCTGTCGCCGACGCCTTCTATACCCACCTGCGCACCCCCACGGGAGCCCTCGGCACCGGCCGGGCAGCCTGGGCCCTGCACCAGGCGGTGCGCGGCCTGCGGGACGGACACGACCTGCCGGGCACGCTCGACCGCACCAAGGTCCCTTTCCTATGGGCCTCCTACCTCCACGCAGGCGCCTGAACAGGCTGCGTAAAGCAGTGAACCGGGCATCTCGGTGTATAGCTGAGGTGTTGAGGGCCGAGCGGGTGTGTGGAGGCGTCCACCGGGCCGCGGGTGGAGCGGCCTGGCGGTCTTTTGGCGTCCGCGGGCGCCGTCCGGGGCCGCGGCGCCCGCCCGTCCTCCCGGCGGCCTGCCGGCGCCTCCTGCGCCCCGTCCGTATCCTGCCTCGTGCGCGCAGCGTACGCGGGCGGCGTGCGCGCACTGCCCTCGGACAACAAGCTCGTTCCGTAAGGGGGCGGGTGAGCGGGGCGGGGCGGAATCGGAGTCGCCGGAAGCACCTTGATCCGCAACGCTGTTGTTGTGACCGCTCCATCCACCACGAGTCCCACGGCGCCCGTTCCGCCGCCGAGTTCGGAGTTCCGGCAGTGCTTTTCGACGTCACCCGCAGCGAGCTCGTCGGCATCTTCGGCGAGGACCGGATCGCGACCGTGCCCGCCACCGCCTTCCCGCCCGCCGCCGCGGACACCGAGGGCGCCCGCCTCCTGCAGGCCGTCGGCGTCCCCACCGGGACGCTCCTGCTGCGTCAGCCCGACGAGGACGACGGCCTGCTGCCCCTCGTCCAGGACGTCGTCGACATCGAGGACTTCGAGGACGCCGCCGAGGGCGCGGGTGACTGGCCCGTCATCGGCTGGCTGCTCAACGCGCACCTCGCCCTCGACCCCGTATCCGGCAAGGTGTACGCCGTCGACTCCGAGGAGGAGACCGTGGTCGAACTCCACGCGGACGTCTCCTCCCTCGTCCAGGTCACCCTCCGGCTCCAGCGCCTGCTCGAGGAGTTCACCTTCAGCGGCCACGAGGACGACGAGGACGGCGAGAACGACGAGGAAGCCGGCTTCGAGCGCCTGGACGGCGAGGTCGATCGCATCCGTGAGGAGACGAGCAGCATCGACCCGCTCCCCTTCCATGGCGACGAGACCGTCTGGTCGGTAGTGGGCGATGAGATCGCCATGGGCCAGCGCTTCAAGGGCAACAGCCCGGGAGCCCGCTCGCTCTACGGGTGATCGCCGGCCGATAGCGTCGGCAGACCGTCGGCCGGCACCACCCGCCGGAACAGCACCCATGGTTTTTTGGACGGGCTGAGCGGGGGTGGGTCCGGTTGCCAGGAGCCGTGCTCGGCCGAGTGTTCCGAACGGTGTCCCGGAGCGGACGTCAGGACGGCGACCTCATTCGTCTCGCTCGCCGGTGAACCAGGGCTTCAGCCCGCCTGAACATCAGGCGAAGGGGAACAAATGTGTGGGCCGGGGCGGGAATCCCTGGGAGTATGTCCACGCCGCTGACAATCTCCTGGAGAGGTGCATGACCAACCCCGGCCCCCAGCAACCGGCCGCGACACCCGGCAAGAGCGCACACCCCGCAGCGGGGCCGCCCGCATCCCCGCACCCAGCGGTACCGGCATCCTCCCCGGGGAGGGAGCCCGGCCGGAGCACCGGGACCGGGACCGAGTCCGCCCACGTCACCCCGGCCGCCCCGCAGTTGACCGCGCGCGGCCGTACGGGGCTGCTGCTCACGCTCATACTCGGCGGGCTCACCGCGCTCCCGCCCCTCTCCATCGACATGTACCTCCCGGCCCTCCCGGCGGTCAGCGGCGCCCTGCACGTTCCCCCCGCAGGCGCGCAGCTCACGCTCACCGCCTGCCTGGTCGGGCTCGCCGTCGGCCAGCTCGTCGTCGGACCCATGAGCGACCGCTTCGGCCGCCGCAGGCCGCTGCTGATCGGTATGACCTGCTACGTGATCGCCTCGGTCACCTGCGCCCTGGCCCCCACCGCCGGTACGCTCACCGGCTTCCGGCTCGTCCAGGGCCTCTCCGGAGCCGCGGGCGTCGTGATCGCGCGGGCCGTCGTCCGCGACCTGTACGACGGCCTCGCCATGGCCCGCTTCTTCTCCACCCTGATGCTCATCTCCGGCGCGGCACCGATCCTCGCGCCCGTCCTCGGCGGCCAGGTGCTGCGCTTCACCGACTGGCGCGGCGTCTTCCTCATCCTCGCCGCCGTCGGACTGCTGCTCGTCCTGGTCGTCCTGCGCAAGCTGCCCGAGACCCTGCCGCCCGCCGCACGGCACAGCGGCGGGCTGGCCGACGCGCTGCGCACCATGCGCGGGCTCCTCGCCGACCGGGTCTTCGCCGGATATCTGGTCGCCTCCAGCTTCGCCGCCGCCGCGCTCTTCTCCTACGTCGCCGCCTCGCCCTTCGTCGTCCAGGAGATCTACGGGGCCTCGCCGCAGACCTTCAGCCTGCTGTTCATGGTCAACTCCATCGGCCTGGTCCTCTTCGGCCAGCTCAACGGCAAGGTCCTCGTCGGCAGGGTCTCCCTGGACCGGGTCCTGGGATCCGGGCTGTGCATGGTCGGGGCCGCCGCCGTCGCGCTGATGCTCATCACCACCGGGGCCTTCGGCACGGTGGGCCTCGCCCCGCTCGCCGTCGGACTGTGCACGCTGATGTCCGGCATGGGCCTGATCATGCCCAACGCCAACACCCAGGCCCTGATGCGCACTCCGCACGCGGCGGGCTCGGCCTCGGCGCTGCTGGGCACCTCCCAGTTCCTGGCCGGCGCCCTCGCCTCCCCGCTGGTCGGTGTCGCGGGCGAACGGACGGCCGTACCGATGGCACTTGTACAGCTCAGCGCGGTGCTGCTCGCGGCGCTGGCCTTCGTGGGACTCTGCCGCCCATGGCGCGCACGCGACTGAGGAGTGCGGCCTCCCTGGACGGCGCCGCCGCACGCCGCCGCTTCCAGGAGAAGGCCGGGCTCGATGGCGATCACCTGGCGGCACTCACCGACGAGACCGACGCGCTGCCCGGCAGCGGCTGGTGCGCGGGCGCCGTCGTGCTGGCCGGGCGCGGCCCCTTCGTCGCGGTGGAGCACGCCACCGGCTGGGCGCTGCGCTACGCCTCCTACGACCCCGACACCGGGCGCGGCGTCGAGCTGCCGGCGAGCGAGTGGCTGCCCATGCGCACCGACACCGTCTTCGACGTGGCCTCCCTCACCAAGCTGTTCACCGCCATCGCCGCGGTGCAGCAGGCCGAACGCGGCACTCTCGACCTGGACGCGCCAGCCGTCATCTACGCCGACCCGCGCGTCGGGCTGGTGACCGACCACGGCATCACCGTGCGCCACCTGCTCACCCACACCTCGGGGCTGCGCGCCGAGCTGCCCTTCTACGAGCACAACACCGCAGAGCACACCGCGCTGCTGTGGTCCGAGAAACCGCTGACCGAGCCGGGCAGCGCCTACCTGTACTCCGACCTCAACCCGCTGCTGCTGGAGCGGGTGCTGTGGCGCGTGACCGGGCAGCCGCTGAACACCCTCGTCCGCGAGGGCATCACCAAGCCGCTGGGCATGGACCGCACCCGCTTCAACCCGCCGCGCGGCTGGCGGGCGCGCATCGCCGCGACCGAGGACCAGCGCAGACCCTGGGCCAAGCTCAACCGGGGCCTGGTCCACGGGCGCGTCCACGACGAGAACGCCTACGCCATGGCCGGGGTCGCCGGGCACGCCGGGCTCTTCTCCACGGCCCGGGACCTGGCCGTACTGTGCCGCACCCTGCTCTCGGGCGGCGCCTACGGGCCCGCGCGCATCCTGGCGCCCTCGTCCGTGACGATGCTGCTCGCCCCGCCGGGACTGGGCTTCCAGACCGGCGCCGGGTGGTTCATGGGAGAGCTGGCGGGCCCGGCGGGGCGGGCCGCCGGGCACACCGGCTTCACCGGCACCAGCCTGGTGCTCGACCCGGTGACCGATACCTTCCTCATGCTGCTCGCCAACACCGTCCACCCCGTGCGGCACCCTGCCGGGAGCGTCCCCCGCGCGATGGCGGCGACCCGTTTGTCGCGCGCGGTGTTGTGAGCGGCCGTTGTGGTGAGCAGTCGTGCACGACGCGGTGGCCCGGCTCGGTGCTCCGAGAAGGGGACCGGGACCGGTCCCGTGCAGGGTGGGTAGGCTGCCGATCGTGGTAGCGCGGTCAATTCGCACCAAAAGGAGAGGCTATGCGCGGGCGAGCATTCTTGGTATTTCTGTCCCTGATATTGCTCACCGCCTGCTCCGGCGACCCGCAGCGCAATCCTCATGCCGCGACCTCTTCATCTGCAAAGCCGAAAGAGTCCAAAGGGCCAACCCGCAAGCAGCCAGTGATAACACCTCACGACAAAGCTTGCCGAGGCGGCGTGCCCTTTTATGCCGCGAGCCCCCCGTACGACGGCGCGGGCACGCACAAGATGATCGGTTTCGCGCTCTACGACACTGATGATCCGGAGGTCAGCGGGCCGGCGTACCCTCCGGGCCTCCCGTCGTCCTGGGCCTCCTCCACACACGACGAGTACGGCACCAAGCCTCGGGTGTTCGAGACCGCACCCATGGAGGCCGACTTCAAACAGGCACAACTGGCTGTCTGCATGTCCTGGCCGCGCCTGACAGGAAAGTCAGCCGTCGGAGAGTGCGGCCCCTATGAAGGCGTGACCAGGAAAGTGTTCCCGGCCGACTATACATTCCGAGTGTTCGAGGCCAGAACCGGCCGGCTCATAAAGTCCTTCACCCTCAGTGGGGCCGACGACGGCTGCCCGGCGCAAATCATCCTGGGCGACAGGAAGAAGATGCCCCAGGTCGTGGACGACGAAGCTCTCGCCGCTGAACTTCGCCCCCTTGTGAAAAGAGATTTCTGAACACCTACGGGCGGGCTGGGCGGAATCCGGGCGAGGTTCCTGCCCGGCTGGTCCTGGTGGGAAGAAGGCCGAGGCCGCCCTGCTGCGGACCCGTTCCGCCTGCGATGTCATGGCCTGGCGCGAGGCAGTCACCCGGAGCTTCCTGCGGTCCGCCCTGCGCGCTTCCCTCGCTGCCTCCGGCTCCAGCCTCATCCTCGCCCTCCCTCTCGTACGGGCCGATCCCTCTCGTGCGGGCCGATCGTCCGGCCGTCACTGCCCTGGCCGTCCTCAACGTCAGCTGTTCCCCCGTCGTCGCAGGTCATGGCCGTACGGCGGCGGGATGGCACGGACGGGGGACGAGGTGGGGAACGGGGCGGCGCGTGTGGGTGGGGAGGCTTTCTAAACTGTCATGGTGATCGAGCAAGAACTGCGCGGCGCCCTCGCCGCACTCGTCGAGGGCCTGCCCGCACGGCAGGCGGCAGCCGCCGTCGAGCGGCTGATCGCCAGCTACCGGGGCCGCACCCCCACCGAGGCCCCCGTGCTGCGGCACCGCGCCGACGTCGCGGCGTACGCCGCCTACCGCATGCCCGCCACCTTCGCCGCCGCGTCCGCCGCGCTGCGCGAGCTGGCCGACCGGATCCCCGACTGGACGCCGGGCAGTCACCTGGACGTCGGCGGCGGCACCGGCGCTGCCACCTGGGCGGCGGCCGAGGTGTGGCAGGCGCCGCGCACCACGCTCGTGCTCGACTGGGCCGAGCCCGCGCTCGACCTCGGGCGCGAGCTGGCAGCCCGCGCGCCGGCCGGACCGCTGCCCGAGGCGGAGTGGCGCCGCGGCTCGCTGCGCGGCGGCGCGGCCGAGCTGGCCCCCGCCGACCTGGTGACCGTCTCGTACGTGCTGGGCGAGCTGGCCGAGGACGACCGGCGCGCGGCTGTGGACGCCGCGGTGCGCGCGGCGCGGCACGCGGTCGTCCTCGTCGAGCCGGGGACGCCGGACGGATACGCGCGCGTCATCGAGGCCCGTAGCGCCCTGATCGCCGCCGGGCTGCGGGTCCTCGCGCCGTGCCCCCACGACGCGGCCTGCCCGATAGTTCCGGGCGAGGACTGGTGCCACTTCTCCGTCCGGGTCAGCCGCTCCTCGCTGCACCGCCGCGTCAAGGGCGGCGAACTGCCCTACGAGGACGAGAAGTTCAGCTACGTAGCGGCGGTTCGCGACCCCGAGGGCACCCCGGCGCCCGCCCGGATCATCCGCAAACCCCAGCTCCGCAAGGGCCAGGTCCTCCTGGAACTGTGCGAGGAGAAGGGCTCCCTCACCCGCCGCACCGTCACCAAACGCGAGGGCCCCCTCTACCGCGAGGCCCGCAAGACCGCCTGGGGCGACCCCTGGCCCATGGAATCCGGGGATGCCGAAGCAGAGTGAGAGTCCCGCAGGACCCGCCGCCCCACACGAGCGGGCCGCGGGTCCGGCGGACCGTCCGCGGCCCTCGGCCGACTGTCAGGCGCGCAGTTCAGCCGTCACGCACTTGACGCTGCCGCCGCCCTTGAGGAGTTCGGTCAGGTCGGTGGGGATCGGGTCGTAGCCGCGGGCGCGCAGGGGGGCGAGGAGCCCGGCGGCGGCCTGCGGGAGCAGGACGTGGTGGCCGTCGCTGACGGCGTTGAGGCCCAGCGCCGCCGCGTCCGGCTCTTCCGCCAGCAGCGCCCCGGGGAACAGCCGGGCGAGGACGGCCTGGCTGCCGGGGGAGAAGGCGGGCGGGTGGTACATGACGTCCTCCCGCTCGGGGTCGAGGACGCACAGCGCCGTATCCAGGTGGTAGTAGCGCGGGTCGACCAGGTCGAGGCCGATGACGGGACGGCCGAAGAACTCCTGGGCCTCCCCGTGCGAGAGCGGGCTGCTGCGGAAGCCGCGCCCCGCCAGCAGCCACTTCGCGGTGACGGCGAAGTCGCCCTCGCCTTCGTTGATGTGCGCGGGCTCGGTGACCTCGCCGAACCCGTGTGCGCGGTACCACGCGCGGTGCGCCGCCGCCTCGTCGGCGCGCTCGGGATGCGCGAACCGGGCGCCCAGGACCCGGCCCTGGACGACGGTGGCGCCGTTGGCGGCGTAGACCATGTCGGGCAGCCCCTGGACGGGGTCGAGGAGCTCGACGGTGTGCCCGAGTGCGCGGTAGCGGTCGCGCAGGTCCTCCCACTGCGCGAGCGCGAGCGGCAGATCCACCGGCTTGCCGGGATCCATCCACGGGTTGATGGAGTAGGTGACGCGGAAGTGAGCCGGGGGGCACATCAGATAGCGACGGGCTGCGTACAACGAAGGCTCCTCACGGGGTCGGTGCGCCTGGTGCGCCCATGGTCCTCCGTGAGGAGCCTTTTCGGGTGGATTGCGGTGACCTCCCCGATGGGAGGGCCGCTCACTCCCGGGACTCCCGCAGTTTGCGCAGGAGTTCGCGCTTCTGGGCGGCCGGATCGGCGGTGCCGCCGGGGCCGTAGCCGTTGTCCTGCTTGCCGCCGCGCAGTGCCTTGTGCGACTTCCGCGAGCGCGTGCCGCCCACGCCCAGCGTGTTTCCGTCGCGTCCCTTGCCCATGAGGGGCTCCTCTCCTCGTGCTCCCGGTCGCTGTGCGACGCGTATCGAGACGATTCGTCTCGCTCGTCGTACGGCCAGCATGCGCGAGGTCTCCCGTCCTGTCAAGACGATTCGTCTCGTCTCTCTCTCCTGTTAAGTTCGTGTCATGTCTTCCGCGTCCCAGGCCAAGCCCCCCAACGCCGCGCGCCGCAGCGCGCGCTCCCTCAAGGCGATCCTCGACGCCAGCATGGAGCTGGTCGGCGAGGTCGGGTACAACCGGCTGACCATCGAGGCCATCGCCGCCCGCGCCGGGGTGGGCAAGCAGACGATCTACCGCTGGTGGCCCTCCAAGGCCGCCGTGCTGCTCGACGCACTCACCGCGGTGGTCGACGACGACGCGTACGCCGCGGGCATCCCCGACACCGGAGACCTTGAGGCCGACCTGAAAGCGGTCCTGCGCGCCACCGTCGACGAGTTCACCGACGCCACCTTCGAGGCGCCCTACCGTGCGCTGGCCGTCGCCTCGGCCGCCGACGCCGAGCTGTCCGCGCAGTTCGTCGAGCGGCTCCAGGAGCCAGGGCTGGCGGTCTACGACGCACGGCTGCGGGCGGCCCGGCGGGCGGGCCAGGTCGACCCCGACCTCGATCTGGACCTGGCCGTCGAGATGCTGCTCGGCCCCTTCCAGCAGCGCTGGCTCACCCGTTCGGGCCCGCTGACCTACGAATTCACCGACCGGCTGGTCGAGATGTGCCTGCGCGCCTTCGTACCGCGAAGCACGCCCTGACCCCGGCGGCGCCTTTCGGCCTGCTCGCACCCCTCCCGGCCTGCTCGCACCGCTCACCCCCCCCGCCGCTCACCCGTGCCGGTGGCTCGCCAGCCTGCCGGGTACGTCCGTGACGATGCCGTCGAAGCCCAGTCGCAGCACCCGGTCGCGGGCCGCGCGGGTGTTGACCGTGTGTGACCACACGTACCGGATGCTCGACCGAACGGCCTTGCGGGCGTGCCGGGCCGGGGTGCGGTGATCGACGCTCAGCATGGTGACGTACCGCTTCCAGCGCTCCGGATGGTCGCCTTTCATCTGACGGGCCGAGCGCCACACCGCCGTCAGCAGCCCGAGCCGGTGCGCTCTGGCGGCCACGCGCAGCTTGTTGGTCTCCAAGAACACCGAACGGGTCAGCTTCCGCTTGCGCAGCATCCGGTGCAACCGCGTCAGCCCCGCCGGATCCTTCAGCTCCAGCAACAGCACGGTGCGCCCGCCGAAGCGCTTCAGGATCTTCTTGACGGTCGGCGGACGCTCGGCCCGCCAGTGGCCCGGCAGCCCGCGCGGGGGCCGCAGCCGCACCCGGTTCCAGCCCGCGCGATCCAGCGCCGCGACCCGTCCGCGCCGGTTGGTGGTGCGGTTGAGGGTCGCGTCGTGCATGGCCACGAGCGTGCCGTCCCGCAGCCTCCGAATGTCCACGTCCAATACCGACGTCCGGCGCCGGGCATAGGTGGCGGCCAGCCCCTCCATGCTGTTCTCGGGGACTTCGAGGGCGCCGCCGCGGTGTGCCGTGTAGATGATCCGGGGGAGCCGGTCGAGCAGCGAGCCGTTCGTGAAGACGGCGTGCGCGGGGGGCGCGGGGAGGGCGAGGGCCAGAGCGATCAGCGGGACGAGAATCGTCTTTGTGACCATGGCCACCAAGCTAGATGGCCATATGAGGATTTGCCGGGCAGAACGTCCGTACGAGTGGCACGGTGGAGTGACCCGAAGGACCCCGCGTACCGGATCACGCGGGAAGGAGCGCAGGATAGAGCAGAGACATCCGTGATCCGTGGATTCCGGCCTCAGCGCGCCTCATAGCTGCGTACCCTCGGTATTCACGGTTCCCTGTCGCGGAGTGAGGCGGTAGATGGAAAGCGAGAGCAGGATCGCCCAGTGGTTGCGCCGGAAGGCCGCGCGGCCTTCCACAGCCAAGGGCAAAGGGGCGCGCCGATGGGGCGCGCGCGGCGACCGGCCCGCCGCGCTCGCCGAGGCCGCGCGCGACCGCGAGTCCCTCCTGCTCACCGCGGCCGAGGCCGGGTTCCCGCTGGCCCCCGCGGCCCACCCGTCCGGATACGGCTGCTCCTGCGTCCGCATCGGCTGTCCCACCCCCGGCCGGCACCCCGTCTCCTTCGCCTGGCAGACCCAGGCCACCACCGACCGCGCCCAGATCGAGCGCTGGCTGCACACCGAGCCGCAGGCGAACTTCATCACCGCCACCGGCCGCTCCCACGACGTGCTCGACGTCCCCACCGAGGCCGGATACGCCGCGCTGGCCCGCCTCGAAGAGCTGGAGAAGACCGCCGAGCCCGGCGAGCCGGCCCTCGGCCCGGTCGCGCTCGTGGGGGACGACCGGATGCTGTTCTTCACCGCGACGCGCGGCACCCCGGACGACGAGGACGAGTGGTGGCCCTGCGAGCTGGACTGCCACCCCGAGACGATGGACGAGCACCCCGGGCTGCGCTGGCACTGCCGGGGCAGCTACGTGCTGCTGCCGCCCGCCCGGCTGCCCGACTACCCCGACGACGAAACCGGGGTGCGCTGGCTGCGTCCCCCCGAGCCCGGCGCGGTGCTGCCCGAGCCGCTGGTGCTCCTGGAGACGCTGACCGACGCCTGCGCGGAGTACGCCATCAGCGTCGAGGGCATGGAAGAGGTCGCGCCCTGGCCCGTGCGGTAGCGCTGCGCTGGCTTGGGCGCTCTATGTGCTGAGGCCCGCACTTGGCTGTCCCCCTTGCTGCGTTCCGGCATGCTGCCGGGCCCGCTTGAGCTGTGCCTGGTACCGCCGGTCCTCGTGCGGGGGTGCGCCTCCTCCCCCAGCCGTCGGCCGGGAGGTGCCCCCAGCGGCGGGAAAGAGATCCACTGTCGTGGCGGGAAGCCTGAACTGCGCTTGGCACCGCCGGGCTCCTTGTGGGGGTGCGCCTGTGTCGCGGCGGGGAAGACATCCGCCGTCGCGGCGGGAAAGAGGCGGGTGCCGACCTTAGCTGCCTCGGGCCGCCGTCAGGCCCTCGATGCGGCTCAGGAAGGTGATCTTGCCGTTGGACTTCTTCGGCGGGACCGTCACGGCCTGTTCGGAGACGCGCATGAAAGTCACCGACTGCTTCGGCGTGCCCGACATCAGCGCCTTGACCAGCGGGTCCTTGATCTTCGGGTGGTAGCCGCGCGGCAGCGTCTGCTTGTGGTGGTGGCGCGAGGTGAAGAAGGTCAGCGCCCCGCCGTCCTTCGTCCGCAGCCCGAACGGCGCGAACTGCGGGGCCTCGGCCGTCTGCTCGGCGAACTCGTTGCGCACGTCCGTGCGCTTGGTCAGCTTTACGCGGCGCTCCCGCAGCTGGTTGGTGTGCGTCCCGGAGGCGAAGTCGTCGCCCGCGCCCTCCTGGAGGTAGCGCGCGTAGGTCTTGCTCAGCTTGTCCGGTGACAGCGTCAGCCCGGAGGCGCCGCCGGTCGGTACGGCCTTCACATGGCCGTCCTTGTCCCGTGCGAACTCCGGCACCGCACCGGGGTCCACCACCGCGAGGTAGGACGCCTTCCACGGGCCG
The DNA here is from genome assembly GCF_035917675.1 of Streptomyces sp. NBC_01775. NCBI lineage: Bacteria > Bacillati > Actinomycetota > Actinomycetes > Kitasatosporales > Streptomycetaceae > Streptomyces > Streptomyces sp. NBC_01775. Next base: position 6,683,321 of record NZ_CP109104.1, read on the forward strand.
TTCGCGCGGTCGCGCTGGAAGACGAACAGCCAGCGGCCGTTCCCCTTGCGGTTGCTCCTGGAGTCGGTGACGAAGAACTTGGGCCAGCCCGCCTGCTTCGGGATCAGATAGCGGGTGTCGGTCAGCTCCAGCCGCTGGTAGTCCGGGTTGCCCTTGGGCCGCACTTCCTTGCGCGACTTGAGGCCCGCCTGGTCGATGGCGCCGAGGGCGCCGGTCTCGATCGAGGCGTTCAGCTTCGTGTCGTACGCCGTGTTGGCCCGGTTGTTCTTGACCGTGAAGGTCTTCAGGATCTTCGCCGCCTCGCTCTTGCTGACGGCCGGGACGACCGCGGCCTCGCCGTGCACGGTGACACAGCCGGTGAGCGAGGCGAGCAGCGCCCCGGTAGTCACCAGCGCGGCCAGCGGTATGCGCGGGGCCTTGCGGGCCCTCAACCCCTTCACCTGGAAACACCCTCCCCGTCAGTCGGCGAACGCACCCTACCCTGCGCGGTCTGGCGCGCCGCGCGGTGCCTGGCACAGTATGCGCGGCGGGTGGGACGAAGTCGGGCCCACGGGTACGAAGCGGCTGAGCGGCGATGGAGAAACCTCATGGGGCAGCGGAACGGATTCGGGACAGCACTGCGGGACTTACGTGCCGCGCAGAAGACGGCGAAGGGCGTCTCGCTCTACTCGCGCTACATCAACCGGCCCCTGGGCAGGGTGTTCGCGGCGGCGGCCCACCGCGCCGGGCTCGGCCCCAACCAGGTCACGCTCCTGAGTGCGGCGTTCAGCTTCGCGGGGGTCGCGGCCCTCGCGCTGGTGCGGCCCTCCTGGACGCTCGGGCTGTGCGTCTACGCCGCGCTCGTCGTCGGCTTCGCGCTCGACTCGGCCGACGGGCAGCTCGCGCGGCTGCGCGGCGGCGGCAGCCCGGCGGGGGAGTGGCTGGACCACGTCGTGGACTGCGCCAAGATCGTGGCCCTGCACTCCGCTGTGCTGATCTCCTTCCACCGCTTCGCCGCGCTCCCGGGCGAGGGCTGGCTGCTGCTGCCGCTCGGCTTCCAGCTCGTCGCGGTGCTGATCTTCTTCGGCGGGCTGCTCACCGACAAACTTCGCCCCCGGCCCGCCGTCCCGCCGCCCGGCACCGGCGCCGCGGGCCCCTCCGGGCTGCGGGCCCTCGCGCTGCTGCCCGTCGACTACGGCGTCTTCTGTGCCGTCTTCTTGCTGCTGGGCGGCCCGGAGCTGTTCCGGGCCGCCTATGCCGCGCTGTTCGTCTGCTACGCGCTCTTCGCCGTCGCGTTCGGCGTCAAATGGTTCCGGGAGCTGTCCCGCGGCTGACGGGCTCGGGCGCCGCGAGCGTGTCCAGCACGCGGCGCAGCTGAGTGCTGGAGGTATGCACGGTGTACGGGAAGTAGACGACTTCCACGCCCACCGTACGGAAGTCGGCCTCCAGCCGCTCGCCCTTGGGCGTACCCCGCCAGTCGTCGCCCTTGAAGAGGACGTCGAACCGGACCTGCTGCCATGTCTCCAGCTTGTCGGGCACCGTCTCCACGAACGCGCCGTCCACGAAGCGGATGCTGCGCACGATCTGTAGCCGCTCCACCAGCGGAATCACCGGCGGGCGGCCCTTGGCGCGCTCGGCCATCTCGTCCGAGACCACGCCCGCCACCAGGTAGTCGCAGCGCGCGCGGGCGTGCCGCAGCAGGTTCAGATGGCCGACGTGGAACAGGTCGTAGGCGCCGGGCGCGTAGCCGACGGTATGGGTCGTACGGGTCATACAGGTCCCCCCAGGGCATGAGCCGTGACTGTGCGAGGCGGCCCTCCCCAGGCCGCCGCGTCGCTGAATGCAATCACAACGAGGCGAAAACAGGGACATGTTGGGGAAATGATGTACGACAGGCGTTAGGCTGCCCGAGGGGAATCAAGGGGGACGTATGGGGGGATCCATGGGGAATCGCAGCGGCGTGCCCGCACGCCGTCTGGTGCTCGTGTCGACCAACTACGCTCCGGAGCGCGCCGGAATCGGCCCGTACGCCGCCCAGCTGGCCGAACACTGGGCGGCCAGGGACGACCTGGACGTCCATGTGCTGGCCGGTATGCCGCACTACCCCGCCTGGCGCACCGACCCGGCCTACCGGGGCAGCTGGCGGGTCACCGAGGACCGCGCCGGCGTGCGCGTACACCGCCGCCGGCACACCGTCCCCGCCCGGCAGAGCGCACTGCGCCGGGCGCTGTACGAGGCGTCCATCCTGGGCCACGGCCTGCTCGCGCCGCCGCGCACCGGCGGAGCGCCCGACATCGTCGTCGCCCAACTGCCCAGCCTCGCGGGCGGGGTGCTGGCCGCGCGCATGGCCCGCGCCGCGAGGGCGCCGTTCATCCCCGTCGTCCAGGACCTCATGGGCGCGGCGGCTGCGCAAAGCGGCATCCGGGGCGGCGACCGGGCAGCGGCCCTCGCCGCCTCGGTAGAGCGCCGGGTGCTCGCCTCCGCCACCCTGGTCGGCGTCATCCACGAGAGCTTCGTCGAGCGCGTCACCGCGCTGGGCGTGCCCCGCTCCCGCGTGCGCACCGTCCCCAACTGGTCCCACATAGCCGGGCCCACACGCCCGCGCGCCGAGACCCGCGCCCGCCTCGGCTGGGCCGAGGACGAGACCGTCGTGCTGCACTCCGGCAACATGGGCCTCAAGCAGGGCCTGGAGGTGCTGGTCGAGACGGCACGCCTCGAAACCACGCTGCGCGTCGTCCTCATGGGCGACGGCAACCAGCGCAGGCAGCTCGCGGCGCTGGCCGCCTCGCTGCCCAACGCCACACTGATGCCCCCCGCGCCCGAGGCCGAGTTCCCCGACGTGCTGGCAGCCGCCGACGTGCTGGCCGTCACCCAGCGCGCCTCCGTGCTCGACATGAGCGTCCCCTCCAAGCTCACCTCCTACTTCGCCGCGGGCCGCCCCGTGATCGCCTCGGTCGCCGAAGGCGGCGGCACGGCGGAGGAGTTACGCCGCGCCGGCGCCGCGCTGCTCGTCCCGCCCGAGGACCCGCGCGCGCTGGCCGACGGCGTCCGCGCCCTGGCCGCCGACCCCGCACACGCCACCGCGCTCGGCGAGACGGGACGCGCCTACGCCACCGAACGCCTCGGCAGCGCCGCCGGACTCGCCCGGCTCACCGCGCTGCTGGACGAGGCGCTGGACGAGGCGCCGACGCGGCCCACCGCCGCCCGCCGGAATGCCTCCGGCCCCCGGGGAGCCCGCGTATGAGCGTGAGCGCCGGAGCACCCCCGGACGCGGCCCGACCCGTCCACGCGCCCGTCCACGACGAACCCGACCTGCTGCGCGACCAGTTCCGCCAGCTGCTGCACTACCGCTGGCTGATCCTCATCGGTGTGCTCCTGGGCGTCCTGGGCGGCGGCTGGCTCGGCGTCGGCGGAGGCGACGCCTACACCGCGACCACCGAGACCACCGTGCGGCCCCTGTCGACCGACACCGCGGGCCCGGACGCGCCGCGCGGTGAGATCAGCATGGGATCCGAGCGGCGCACCGCGCTCAGCAGCGTCGTCGCCGAACGCGCGGCCGACGACCTGAAGACCAGCACGGGCACGTCCCCCAGCCTCCGGCCGGGAGGTGCCCCCACGCTCGCCGCCGGTCTCCAGGTGACCAACCCGCCCGAGACCCAGATGCTGCGCTTCGCCTACACCGCGGCGAACCCGAAGACGGCGGCACGCAACGCCAACGCCTTCGCCGAGGCGTACCTCGACAACCGCCAGGACGACGCAGCCGCCAGCATCGACCGCACGGTCCGCGCCTACGAGAAGCAGCGCAAACCCCTGGTCAAGGAGCGCGACCGGCTCGCCGACGAGATCGCCGGAGCCGGCGAACGAGGCGCTCTGGACGGCACCGTCTCCGCGCACGCCTCGGCCGTCACCAGCATCGCCGAGCTCAGCAGCAGCATCAGCACCCTGCGCGCCCAGGACACCACCCCCGGCCGGGTCGTCACCAAGGCCACCCCGCCCGCCGCGCCCGCCGGGCCCGGCCTCGCGCTGATGCTCGGTCTCGGCGCCGCCGTCGGTATCGGCCTCGGGCTGCTCGCCGCCTGGGTACGCCTCGTCTTCGACCCGGTGGTGCGCACCCCCGGCGACGTCGTACGCGCCCTCCACGCGCCCGTGCTGGGCACGCTGCCGCGCCCGCGCCGCTTCGAGCGATTCTCGCGCAAGGGGCGCGCTGGCGGGGGCCGTGACGGGGGCCGTGGCCGGGGACAGGGCCGGGGGCGCGGCGGCCGTGGCTCGCTGCTCGTGGACGGGCGGCTGGCCGAGGAGTACCGCTCGGTCGCCTTCCGGCTCGCCTACGACGAGACGTTCGCGCGCCGCCGCCGGATCCTCGTCGTCTCGCCGCGCGGCAGCATCGCCTCGGCGCTCGCCACCTCCGTCAACCTCTCCGCCTCCTTCGCCGAGATGGGCAAGGACGTGCTCCTCGTCGAGGCCGACCTGCGCACGCCCTCGCTCACCGAGCGGCTCCAGCAGGCCGACGGCGTCCAGCCGGGCTGGGCCCGCGCGCCCGGCCACGGCACCATCGGCTGGCCCGCCGGGCTGCGCGTGCCGATCGACGCCGGGGAGTCCGGCGTCTTCGACCTCGTGCCCGGACACCGCGTCAGCAAGGTGCCGCGCGCGCTCACCTCTTCCGCCGCCACCCAGCTCATCGCGCACGCCGACCAGGGCGACTCGGTCCTCGTCGTCCTGGCCCCCGCGGTGTTGTCGTACGCCGACGCCATCGCGCTGATCGACCGGGTCGACTGTGTGCTGATCGTGTGCGATCCGCGGGAGGTTCGGCGGGATGAGCTGGTGCGGGCACGGGAGTTGGTGGTCGGCGCCGGGGGTGTGGTGCTGGGCGCCCTTTTGCACTCCCACGGGGGCGGGAGCGAGCCCAAGGGTGGGCCCTCGCCGTTGGAGCCGCCGTCGTCGCCCTCGCGGGCTCGGCCCTCGCGGGGCGCGGAGCCCGTTCACGAGACGGTCGGTCTCCGTGTGATGGACCGGTGACCGATGGGCTTGCCCCTGCCCCTCCCCTTCCCGAAACTCCTCAATCGCCGAAGAGGCTCGTCCTCGAACTCCCCCAGCCTTCGGCCGGGAGGTGCCCCCAGACGGGCTGAATTCAGCCCGCGGGGGCAACAATGACGGCTACCGACACATGGCTGGCCAGGACAGCGCCGCGTGCGGTGTTGTCGCGGGCGCTGACCGTGCCGTTGGTCATCGGCCTGGTGGCCGTGCTGCCCGGGGCGGTCGCCACCGCGCCGGGCCCGGGGCCGCACGACACCGCCTACTGGCTCCAGCTGGCCACGTGCGCCTACGCCGGCACCCGCCTGGCGGCGATGGTGCTGACGGCGCGTCGCCGTCTGATCCAGAGCGCGTTCTGGCTGTTCGTCTACATCGCCATGGGCGTCGCCCCGCTCGCCCAGACCGTGCTGGACGCCACCCCCACCCCCGTGGTGGGCCCCCGCGCCGACACCGTGCTGGCGACGGCGCTGGTGCTGGCGGGGATCGTCGCGTTCGACGTGGGTGCCCTGCTGGCGCGCCACCGGCCGCCGCTGCGCAGCAGGCTGCACGAGCGGCACCGCACGCCCGCGACCGTGCACAGGCCGCGCCTGTACGTCCTCGTGGCCGTGGCGCTCGTGGGCAGCGGGCTGCTGGTCGTGCAGCTGGGCGGGCCCGCCGTCTTCTTCAGCAACCGGCAGGAGATCAGCGAGAGCGTCGAGGGCGCGACGGCGGGCGCGGGCGCCGAGGCCGCCTCCGAGGCGGGCTCCGCGTTCCTGCGCGGGTTCGGCACCGTGCCCGCGCTGCTGGCGCTGCTGTTCCTCACGCGCTGGCTGGTCACCTCGCGCGCCGCGCGCCGCAGTCCGCTGGTGTGGCTGCTGTGGCTGGCGATGTTCGGGCTGAACGCCATCGTCAACAACCCGGTGTCCAACCCGCGTTACTGGTTCCTGACCGTGTTGTTCTCGCTGCTGTTCACGGCCTTTCCGCGCAGCCCGGTGATGTACCGGGCCTCGCTCGCGCTGGGGGTGGCGATCGCGCTGGTGGTCTTTCCGTTCGCGGACAAGTTCCGCTACGAGGAGGGCGCCGACCGGCCCGAGCCCAGCGGCTCGCTGCTGGAGCCGCTGACGATGAAGGACTACGACCAGACGGGCATGCTGGCCAACACCATCACCTTCGTCGGCTCGGGCGAGGGCCACAGCTACGGGAGGCAGCTCACCGGGACCGTGGGGTTCTTCGTGCCGAGGTCGGTGTGGACGGGCAAGCCGCACGATCCGGGGACGCGGGTGGGGGAGTGGATGGGCATGCCCTATCCCAACCTGTCCTCCCCGCTGTGGGCCGAACTGTGGCTGGATTTCGGCCCGTTGGGCATGGCGCTGGGCTTCGCCGGGGTGGGCTACGCCGCCTCCCGCGTGGACCGCCGCTACGCGCGGCGCACGGAGGAGGAAGCTCCCCGAGACGCCGCGCAGGACGCGAGGGGTTCCGGGGGTTCCGGGGGCTCAGGGGGCCTCGGCGGGTCGGAGGGGCCCGGCAGCGTGCTGGCCGTCGTGGTGCCGCTCGTGGCCGGGTACAGCTTCATCCTGTTGCGCGGCTCCCTGCTCCAGGGGATGGGCAGGGTGGGCATCGCGGTGGTGTGCGTGCTGCTCGTCACGACGTTTCGCGGGGGCCGGGACGCGCAGCCGCGCTGACCCCGCCGCCCCCTTCGCTCCCGCCGATCCCTTCGCCCCCTTCGCTCCCGTCGGCCGCTTCGCCGTCCTGCTCCCGTTCGCCGTCCTGTTCTCGCGGCGTACGCAGCACCCGCGCGGCCCGCAGCCAGCTCGCCGTGCACTTGGCGGCCGAGCCCAGGCACAGGCCCCACGCGGCGCCCAGGACCCCGCCGAGCGCGTAGCCGCCCAGCATGCAGCCCACCGACAGCAGCGAGAAGACCAGCTGGATCGGCAAGGTGGTGCGGGGCCGCAGCACCCGCAGTGTCAGCAGCCCGCAGGTGCCCAGCGCCATCGCCGCGTACTGGCTGCCGGTGGCGGGCAGCAGGTGCGAGGCCGGGCCCCAGGTCTCGCCCAGCAGGGCCCGGCCGTAGCGGTCCGGCAGCAGCACCAGCACCGTCGTCCACCCGGCGGCGACCCCGGCGAGCACGCCGCCCGCCGTGAACGCGGCCCGCGCGGCCCGGCGTTGGTCCCGGAGACGGTTCAAGAGCGGGGGGCCGAAGCCGGTCGCGGCGTTGAACAGCACGTTCATGGGGCCGTAGAGCGTGGTGGCGCCGCGCAGCGCGCCCACGGCGAGCGGGTTGGCGATCAGCCCGAGGCCGACGACGGCGAGCTGGGTACCCGCGTTGCCGACCCCGAACTCCACGGCGAACCTGCGCCCCAGATGCCCCCGCCGCAGATAGCGGCTCGCGCCTGGCCCTGCCGCGTCTCCGGTGTCGCCCGCCTCCCTGGTGCGACTGCGCAGCAGCCACAGGGCCAGCGCCAGCGCGGGCAGCGCCGACAGGCCCCACACGGCGATCAGCCGCGCCGCGCCCGCGCCGTGCGGCTGCGCCGCGAGCGCCGGGATGACGGCCGCCATCCGCAACAGGTCGGCGGCGAGCGCGTGGTGGGGCAGCCGGAGGGTCGAGAAGGCGTAGCGGGTGGTGTCCTGGGTGAGCACGACCGGCAGGACCAGACCGAGGGCCGCCAGGCCCGTCGTGGTCTCCCCGCCCACCGCCCACAGCACGGTCGCCGCCGGCAGTCCCACGGCGGTGGCGGCCGTCGCGGTGAAGGCCACCGCCGAGCGGCACGCCCGCGCCACGGTGGCGCGGGCGCCGTTCTCCAGCACGAGGGCCTGGCCGACGTAGGCGACCGTCAGGCCGAGCAGGACCGTGAAGACTGTGTAGACGAGGGAGAAGGTGGCGAAGGCCGCCGCGGTGGACTGCCGGGCGGCGACGATGAGTACGGCGATGTTGGTGGCCGCCGCGATGCCTTGGTCGGCGATGGCGCTGAGTACGGCCGCCTTGCGCCCCTGCCCTCCCCGGGGCTTCCGCGGGCCGCTCACGTGCGCGGACCTCTCCGCGTCATCGTCCCCCGGGACGGAGAAGCAACGGGGTCGAATTTCGTGATATCAGCTACTGTTTCCCCCACGCGCCCGGGCAGGGCGCACTTGTGAGGGGGGCTCACTATGAGGGCGCTGCACATCGTCACGCTGCATACGCCGACGCACGACTTCGGGGGGCCCACCAGGGTCGCCCTCAATCTGTGCGGGGGGTTACGCGCTGCCGGGGAGCAGGCCGCGCTGGTCGCGTTGGGGGACGGGTTCCCCGAAGGGCCGCTGCCGCGCGAGGTGGACGGCGTTCCGGCGCGGCTCTTCCAGGCGCGGCACGTGCTGCCGCGCTTCGAGGTGAGCGGCATCACCTCCCCGGCGATGCTGGCGGGCGCCCCCGCGCTGCTGCGCTCGGCGGACGTCGTCCATGTGCATCTGATGCGGGACCTGGTCACGCTCCCGATGGCGTTGCTGGCCGCGCGGCTGGGCCGTCCGCTGGTGCTCCAGACGCACGGCATGATCGACCCGACCCGGAACCGGGTCGCGCGCGCCGTGGATGTGCTGGGGCTGCGGTGGGTGCTGAAGCGGGCCGACGCGGTGCTGCATCTGACCGACACCGAGCGGGAGTTGACCCGCGCGGTGGTGGCGCCGGAGCCGATGGCACCGGCGTACCGCCTCGTCAACGGCGTCGAGCCGCAGCCCGCGCGGCAGCCGGCGCCGCCCGGACGGCCGCCGACCGTGCTGTACTGCGCGCGGGTCCAGGAGGGCAAGCGCCCACAGGACTTCGTCGGGGCGATGCCGACGGTGCTGGAGAAGCATCCGCACGCCCGCTTCGTCATGGCGGGCCCGGACACCGGCGCGCTGGCCGACGACATGCTGGCGCTGGCCCGTTCGCTGGGCGTGGGGCACGCGCTGGAGTACGTCGGGGCGCTGGACCACGCGGGGGTGCTGGAGCGGCTGCGCTCCAGTGACGTGTACGTACTGCCCTCCGTCAAGGACGCCTTCTCCGTCTCGGTGCTGGAATCGCTGTCGGTCGGTCTGCCCGTGGTGGTCACCCGCACCAGCGGCCTTGCCCCCGACATCGCGGCCTCCGGCGCCGGCCGGCTGGTGGACAGCGCGCCGGACGATCCGGCGAACGGGGTACGGGTGGGCCGGGCCGTACTGGAGCTGCTGGAACCGGCCGCCTCGGCCGCCGCCTCCGAGGCGGCCTGGCGGCTGGCCCAGGACAGCTTCACCCTCGACGCGGTCGTGGACACGCTGCGCGGGGTGTACGAGCGGGTCAGCGGCCCTCGCCCCCCTCGGGCGACAGCGCGGGTGCGGGCGCGGGCTCTTGCGGGACACCGCCTGACGAGGGGGAGCGCAGCTCGCGCGTCTTGAGGCCGATCTGCCAGCGGTAGAAGCTCATCGCCAGCGCGTAGTCCAGCCCGGCGCGGCCGTCCAGGAAGCCCCGCTTGTAGACGTAGGCGTAGCCGAAGGACACCAGCGGCTTCAGCGGGGCACGGTGGAAGAGGCGGCCCTGCCGGGTCTTGGCCTGCCGGATCTGCTCCCGTACGGCGGGGTGGTGCTCCAGCCACGCCTCCCAGTCCGAGTAGCGGTTGTGCCGCTCGAACCAGGTGCGCACCGGGTCCAGGTCCTGGTGCTCGATGGGCGCCTCCAGCCGCACCACCGGGTCGGCCAGCGGCTGGTAGTGGCCCTCCTGCTCGCCCATGCCGGGGGCCGCCAGGTCGTCGGGCTCGGGGAAGCGGCAGCGCGTACGGTCCAGCAGGGCGCGCTTGACGATGGTGTAGCCGTGCCGCAGCCTGCGCCCCGCGAACCAGTATCCGAGCGGGATGTCGAAGGCGGCGGGGCGCACCTTCCGCCCGGGTGCCGGGGTGAAGATCCGGCGTATCTCCACGAGGAGTTCGGGGCTGGGCGTCTCGTCCCCGTCGAGGAAGAGCAGCCAGTCGGTGTCCGGGTACACATGATCCAGGCACCACTGCTTCTTCTTCGGGTAGGCGCCGTCCCAGGTGTACGGCACCACTTCGGCGCCCTCCGCCTTGGCGAGCGCGCGGGTGTCGTCCGTGCTGTCCGAGTCGACCACGACCACGTGCGCGAAGTGGTCGATGACGGACCGGACGGTCGTCACGATGTTCTCGGCCTCGTTCTTGGTCGGGATCGCGACGACCACCGGCAGTTTTTCCACGCTGGGCCTCTCCGTCCTTGTGGGTGTTCGTGCGGGTGTCCTGACAGGTGTCCTCGGGCGCTCTGTGCCTGTCAGTCCTTGCCCGCGGCCTTGAGCAGCGGGGCGAACTTCGGGCACAGGTGCTTCACGGCGGGCACCGCGTTGTCGATCTCGCCCGTCCTCAGCGCGCTGATGGCGTTCTTCTTGCTGGCCTTGGCCGTCGTGCGGATCCGGGCGCACGCGGTCTCGCCCGCCTCCAGGACCGCCGCGGGATCCATACCTTGGGAGACCCGCTTGACCAGGTAGTCCTTCTCCTTCCCGGTGAAGGAGCCGGTGGCCGGGGTCAGCCGGGCACGGGGCAGCTTGGGCGTGCCCTTGTCCCCGGCCGCCCGGTCGCTGTTCTTCTTGCCCTCCTTGCTCTCCTTGCCGTCCTTGCTGTCCTCGTCGCCCTTGCCGTCGCCCTTGCCGTCGTCGCCGGGGGAGGCCGACGTGGCGGCGCTGGGCGGGGCGCTGTGGCCGCCCTTGGTGCCCTTGCCCGCCTTGTCGTCCCCGCCGCCTCCGCCGCCGCATCCGGAGGTGAGCACCACGGCGGCCGTCAGGACGACGGCCGCCACGGCGCTCACGGGGCCGCGCGTGCTCACGGCTTCCCGAAGGTCAGGATGAGCCGGGGACCGGTGCCCCCGTTCTCCCGCGCCCACAGCCACAGGCTGTCGGTGCCGGGGCTCGTCAGCGCGACGTCGAGCGTGCTGCCCACCGAGCCGCCCACGCCGCTGGTGCTCAGCGGGATGTCATAGCCGGTGTTGCCGTCCGAGGCGCCGGAGAGCGAGCCGAGCGTGCCGGAGCCGAGCGCGGGCCGGTTGGCGAAGGTGACCGCCGATTCCGACCAGTCGCCGGTGACCGGTACGACGTTGACGGTGTCGGCCGTCGCCGCGTTCGGGTCGCTGCTGGTGGTGACGGTGAGCTTGGCGGCCTTGAGGACCATCCCGCTGGGTGCGGACGGCACGCTGAAGCGCAGGTAGCTCAGATACGCCGAGGAGCCGCGCACCGCCAGCTGCTGGTGGGTGCCGTAGTTGCTGCCGGTCGCCGCGCCGTTGACGTACGCGTCGGCGCTCGCCGCGCGCTCCACGGTCGTCTCCGTCGGGGTGCCGGGCCGCGTCACCGACACGGCCTCGGAGCGGGCGCTGGTGTTGGCGTCGTCCGCGTCACTGGCCGTGACCCGGTACGAGTACGTCGTGCCGGCGCGCACGTCGGTGTCCGTGAAGCTGACCGTCGGCCTGCTCCAGAAGACGGAGTTCGCCGTGGTGGTGTACACCGGCTCGGAGGAGCCGTTGCGGTAGACGCGGTAGGTGAGCTTGCTGTCGTCCAGGTCGGTGCTGGCCGGCCAGCTCACCCGCACCGAGTTGGTGAGGTTGGACGCCGTCACCGACTCGGGCACGGTCGGCGCCCGGGTGTCGGGCCCGGTGGTGAAGCGCATCAGGCCCTGCTGGGCCTTGTTGCCACTGCTCTGGATACGGGAGAACGCACCGCCCACCCACATGTAGTCGGCGCCGCCGCGCGAGGAGACGGCCATGACGCGGGGCCCGACCTGCTCGACGCCCGAGGGGCCGTCGTCCGTGTCCGGGAACCACGCCAGCAGTGGCGTCGGGTTGCTCACCGACTCCGCCAGCAGGTGCTGGCGTTCGTTCAGCTCGCCGAACTGGCCCATGCTGCGGCAGTTGTGCGCGTGCGAGCTGCTGTAGAGCACGCTCTTGTAGACGGTCAGATCCTGGGTGGCGCCCAGACAGGTGTCCCGCCAGCGCTGCCCGAAGTCGCTGAGGTTCAGCGCCAGCCGTCCGTCGAAGACGCCGCCGCCCGTGCCTTCGTGGGCGGTGTAGATGCCGGTCTCGTCGACGTAGATGCCCTTGATCACCGAGCCACGGGGCACGAAGTACCGCGGGTAGCTGCGCTTGATCGCGCCGGAGGACGCGTCGACCACGGCCAGCGCGTGCGAGTCGGCGCCCCGTACGCGGTCGAAGTCGCCGCCGAGCACGACGTTCTGCCCGTCCGGCGTCACCTCCACGGCCCGGCCCGTCAGGTCCGCGTCCGCCTCCCACGGCTTGAGGTCCCCGCCGGTGGTGACCGCCGCGAACTTGCCGCGGTCCTGCCCCTCGACGGAGGTGAAGTCCCCGCCCATGTAGACGGTGTCGCCCGTGACGGCGAGCGCGTGCACGGTCGAGGACACCGACAGGCTGAAGCCCGGCTTGACCGTGCAGGACTCGATGTCGATCGCGGCGACCCTGCTGACGCTGGTGCCGTTGACGGCGGCGAAGTTGCCGCCCGCGTACAGGGTGTCGCCGTCCGGGGAGACGGCCAGCGCCCGCACCGAGGCCGAGCCGCTGCCCACCGTGAAGTTGAGACGGCAGTCGGTCGGCTCGCCCGTCGCCGCGTTGAACGCGGCGAAGTTGACGGCCTGGCGCTCGTCGTCCCCCGGCGCCGAGCCGGGCGGGCGGATCGCGGAGAACGTGCCGCCCGCGAAGACGACGCCCTCGGACTGGGCCATGGCCCATACGACGCCGTTCGTCTGCCATGTCGACAGGTCGTCCGCCGTCATCGCCACGGGCGGCGTGAGCGCCTCGGCCTTGTGGGCTCCGCGCTCGGTGAGGGCTGGGCCGCCCCAGGTGGCGGCGGCCATGGCCAGCACCGCCGCGAGCCCTGCGACCTTGCGCAGGGTGCTTTTTCTTTTCACTTTCTCCCCCAATTTGTGGTGTAGTGCGATCTCCTCAAGCGCCGGAGGGGCTGAATTTCAGCCCGTCCGGCGATGAGGAAGAGCGCATTAGTGCGATTCTTTGACGGGGCGGGGCTGGGGAAAGATCAACGGCGGTCGACCCGTACGGTCGACCCCGCAAGTTCCGCGTCCAGCGCGGAAATGTCCGCCTCGACCATGATCCGAGCAAGCTCGGGCCACATCACGCGCGGTTTCCAGCCGAGCCGCGACTCGGCCTTCGCCGCGTCGCCGATGAGCGCGTCCACCTCACTGGGCCGCTCATATTTCGCGTCGAACCGCACATGGTCCGCCCAGTCGAGGTCCGCCGAGGAAAAGGAGGCGGCGAGGAATTCGCGTACTGTCGCCGCGGTTCCGGTCGCCACGACATAGTCGTCGGGGATTTCGTGCTGAAGCATGAGCCACATCGCTTCGACGTATTCGGGGGCGTATCCCCAGTCCCGTACCGCGTCCAGGTTTCCCAAGTACAGGTGTTTCTGGAGCCCGGCCCGGATGCGGGCGACGGCCCGGGTGATCTTGCGGGTCACGAAGGTCTCGCCGCGGCGGGGGGATTCGTGGTTGAAGAGGATGCCGTTGACGGCGAACAGGCCGTACGCCTCGCGGTAGTTGACTGTCGACCAGTAGCTGAAGACCTTCGCGCAGCCGTAGGGGCTGCGCGGGTGGAAGCCGGTGGCCTCGTTCTGCGGCGGCGGTGCCGCGCCGAACATCTCGGAGGAGGACGCCTGGTAGATGCGGGTGTCGATGCCGCTGGCCCGGATCGCCTCCAGCAGGCGGACCGTGCCCATTCCGGTCACGTCCCCGGTGTAGAGGGGGGAGTCGAAGGAGACCCGTACATGGGACTGGGCACCCAGGTTGTAGACCTCGTCGGGGCGCAGGTCGCGCAGCAGGTTGACGAGCGCGACGCCGTCGGCGAGGTCGGCGTGGTGCAGCACCAGGGAGCGTTCCAGCTGGTGCGGCTCCTCGTACAGGTGGTCTATGCGCGCCGTGTTGAAGGACGAGGAGCGGCGCACCAGGCCGTGCACCGTGTAGCCCTTCTCCAGCAGCAGTTCGGTCAGGTACGAGCCGTCCTGGCCGGTGATGCCGGTGATCAGTGCGCTCTTGGTCACGAGCCGTCCCCGTTCGATGAGTGTGAGTGTGCCGCCGGATAGGGATGGAGAGCCGTTACGTTCCGTTTGTCGGCAACCTCCGCGAACAGGGGTGCGTACTGGCACAATCCGGAGACATGACGCCTCCTCAGAACGTGCCTGCTCCGCACGCCCCTACGACCTCGACCGAGCCGGGTGCGGCGCTCCTGCTGCCGTCCGGTGCCCGGGTCTTCGTCGCCGGTCACCGGGGCCTCGTCGGCTCCGCCGTCGCCCGCAGGCTGACCGCTGAGGGCTACGAGGTGCTCACCCGCGACCGCACGGATCTCGACCTGCGCGACGCGGCCGGCACCGAGCACTGGCTGCGCGCCGAGCGGCCCGACGCCGTGGTCCTCGCGGCGGCGAAGGTCGGCGGGATCATGGCCAACAAGACCTTCCCCGTGCCCTTCTTGGAGGACAACCTCCGCATCCAGCTCAGCGTCGTCGCGGGCGCGCACGCCGCCGGGGTCGGCAGGCTGCTGTTCCTGGGGTCCTCGTGCATCTACCCCAAGCACGCCCCGCAGCCGATATCCGAGGACGCCCTGCTCACGGGCCCGCTGGAGGCGACCAACGAGCCGTACGCGCTGGCGAAGATCGCGGGCATCACGCAGGTGCGGGCCTATCGCGAGCAGTACGGCCGCTCCTACATCTCCGCCATGCCCACCAACCTCTACGGGCCCGGCGACAACTTCGACCTGGAGACCTCCCACGTTCTGCCCGCCCTCGTCCGCCGCTTCCACGAGGCGAAGCGCGACGGGAGCGCGGACGTCACGCTGTGGGGGAGCGGAACGCCCCGGCGGGAGTTCCTGCACGTGGACGACCTGGCGCGGGCGTGCCTCCTGCTGCTGCGGGAGTACGACGAGGCAGCCCCGGTCAACGTCGGGTGCGGCGAGGACCTGACGATCGCGGCGCTCGCCGGAACGGTGCGCGAGGTCGTCGGCTTCGGCGGCGGCATCGTCTGGGACACCAGCCGCCCGGACGGCACCCCGCGCAAACTCCTGGACGTCTCCCGCCTGTTCAAGCTGGGCTTCCGCCCGGAGATCCCGCTGCGGGAGGGCATCGCGCGCACCTACGACTGGTGGCGGGGCCAGGCGTAGCGCGCCGGCCGGGCGGGCGCGGCGTGTCCGAAGCGCGGACATCAGTACGCCCCCCGCCCGTCCACCACGGCCCGGAACGTACGGGCCAGCAGGTCGAGGTCGGTCGTCAGCGACCAGTTGTCCGCGTAGCGCAGGTCCAGGGCCAGGCTCTCGTCCCAGGACAGGTCGGACCGGCCGCCGACCTGCCAGGGCCCGGTGAGCCCCGGCTTGACCAGCAGCCGCCGCAGCGCGGGTCCCTCGTAGGCGTCGACCTCGTCCGGCAGCGGCGGCCGGGGCCCCACCAGGGACATCTCCCCGCGTAGCACGTTCACGAGCTGCGGCAGCTCATCGAGCGAGGTACGCCGCAGCAGCCGGCCGAGGCGGGTCACGCGCGGGTCGGCGCGCATCTTGAACAGCGGCCCGTCCACGTCGTTCGACGGGGTGAGATGGGTGCGCAGCCGGTCGGCGTCGACGGCCATGGAGCGGAACTTCCACATGGTGAAGGGCCGGCCCCGGTGCCCCACCCGGGTCTGGCGGTAGAGCGCGGGCCCGTCCGAGTCCATCCGCACCGCCAGCGCGAGCAGCGCGAACAGCGGGGCGAGCAGGGCGAGTCCGAGCGCCGCGCCGGCGCGGTCGAGCGCCGCCTTGAGCACGAGCTGCGGGCCGCGCCGCACCGGCGGGTCCACGTGCAGCAGGTGCAGCCCGGCGGCCGTCGAGGGCCGCACCCTGCGCAGGGCGACATCGGCCAGCCCCGAGGCGATGACCAGCGGCAATCCGGCGTCGTGCACCGTCCACGACAGGGCGCGCAGCCGCTCGCCGTACAGCAGCGAGCCGGGCGCGACGAGCACGGTCTCCGCGCTGTGGCGCCGAGCGGCGGCCAGCACGGCCTGTCCGTCGTCCCCGCGGTCGGACCCGGCGAGCTGCCCCGCCTCCGGGATGCCGCTGCGCGGCACGGACTCGCCGACGGGCACGGCGCCGATGACGACGTACGGGTGGTCCGTACGGCTGGCGAGCTGTTCCACCACCCGGTCGACGGCGCGCGCCTCCCCGACGACCAGCGCCCGGTGCACGGCGCGCGCCTGACGGCGCTGCGCGGTGAGGTGGCGGTGCGTCAGCGAGCGGCACAGGGCCGTCAGTACGGGCGCCGGTGTCACCGCGAGCAGCGCGACGGCGGGCGGTGAGCTCTCGCTGGTCAGCACGCGGACCACGGCGAGCAGGCCGACCAGCGTGAGCCAGTCGTGCAGCGTGGTGAGCAGCCCCCGGGACTCACCCAGGAAGCGGAGCCCGTAGCGCTGGTGTGCGGTCAGCACGCATAACCACGCCACACAGACCGCGATGGTGGCCGCCAGGGCGTGCGGCCGGCCCGCCTGCTGGAAGAGGAGCGCGACGGGCACTGTGGCCCCCACCGTGTCCGCCGCGAGTGCGACGGGCCGGTACCAGACGGACTTCTCCCTGCTGGCGCGGCTGACGCGCCGTGCGGACGCACTTGTACCCCTCAGCTCCGCTCTCTCGGGTCTTTCTGATCTCCCCGCATCGGACACGAACGCAGAGTCGCGCCGCATGAACCCCCCCAGGTACGCGGATCCCCCCACGGCGCACAGCTTCCCGCCCCCACGGGAGGTGCGCCGACATTGCCCTGACCTTAAGACAGTTGAGCGGGTCTCGTCGCCATTCGTTCACTTTCCGGCCGGAAGTGCGGAGAGTGTGGTGAGGGTTGTATGTCAGCGCGCGTATATTCCGGGCGATTCAACGAGGAAGATCCCCTTCCTGTGCTTTCTTCGTCCCCCCTGCTTCCGGCCAAGTTTCGCCGTGCGGCTCCATGATCACGCTTGATGCCGAACGACCGGCGGCCCGGCGCCCCCATCCTGAGCAGCCCGGACTCTTGCCGTGCCGTTCCTCGCCCTGCCCCGGCCGCCAACCGGCAGGGCTGATTCCCCTCTCCTGCGGCAGGTGTGGACGCCCGGCGTACGGCGATGGCCGGAAACGTGCCGTCCGAAAAGGAGCCTGTCCCAGCGCGGCTCAGCCGCCGTGGCCGCGCGGTGCGCCCGGCCTGGCCGGGAGGATCAGCGGGGCGCCCGTACGGGGGTGGTCGAGGACCTCCACCGGGTGGCGGTAGACCTCGGTGAGGCGGTCGGGGGTGAGGGTTTCGGCCGGTGGGCCGTGAGCGGTGAGACGGCCGTCGGCGAGGACGGCGACCCGGTCCGCGTAGGCGGCGGCCAGCCCCAGGTCGTGCAGGACGACCGCCACCGCGTCCCCCGCGGCGGCCCGCTCCCGGCACAGGGCGAGGACCAGTTCCTGGTGGCGCAGGTCCAGCGCCGCCGTCGGCTCGTCCAGCAGCAGCAACGGGGCGCGCTGCGCCAGCACGCGGGCCAGCGCGACGCGGGCGCGCTCGCCGCCGGAGAGCGCGGAGAAGGGGCGCCCGGCGAACCCGGTGACCTCCGTCGCGGCCATCGCCTCGGCGACTGCCGCCTCGTCCTCGTCCTCGCGCGGGGTGCCGGTCCAGGGCGCGCGGCCCATGCGGACGACCTCCTCCACGGTGAACGGGAAGGCCAGGGCGGCGGCCTGGGGGAGCACGGCGCGGCGCGTCGCCAGTTCGCGGGGCGTCCACGTGTGCGCCGCGCGCCCCGCGATGTCGATCTCTCCCCCGGAGAGGGGCAGATCGGCGGCGAGGGCGGCCAGCAGCGTGGACTTGCCCGCCCCGTTCGGCCCGACCAGGGCCAGCACTTCCCCGGCCGCGACGGAGAGCTCCACCCCGTCCACCACCGTCCGGCCGGCCAGCCGTACGGACGCGCCGCGCGCCGCGGCGGCCGGTGCGCCCGGGGCGAGGGGCTCGGCGGGAAGCGTGCGCTGTCTGCGGAAGCCCGGAAGTCCTGGCATGTGAGAGTCCCTTGGATGTCGGGGGCGAGGGCTGGGGCGGGTGCGAGTGCGAGTGCGGGGGTGTGGGCGTGGGCTACGCCCAGCCGCCCTGCTTGCGCCGCGTCCTGCGCAGCAGCCAGAAGAAGAACGGGCTGCCCAGCAGCGCCGTCAGCACGCCCAGCGGAAGCTCGGCGGGCTGGGCGACCGTGCGCGCCGCGAGGTCGGCGGCGACCAGCACCACGGCTCCGCCCAGCGCGCTGCCCGGTACCAGGAACCGGTGTCCGGGCCCGGCCGCCATCCGCAGCAGATGCGGGACGAGCAGCCCGACGAAGGTGATGACGCCGGCGACCGCGACTGCGGCGGCCGTCAGCAGCGCGACGACGAGCACCAGCGCGATCCGCAGCCGCTCCACGTCGACGCCCAGGTGCCGTGCGGGCCGCTCGCCCAGCGCCAGCAGGTCGAGCTTGCGGGCGTAGAACGGCGCGGCCAGCAGCCCGGCGAGCGCGCAGGGCAGCACAGCAAGCACCTTGGGCCAGGTCGCCTGCGCCAGCGAACCGAGCTGCCAGAAGGTGATCTGGGTGACCTGCGCGCTGTCCGCGAAGAAGACGAACAGGCCGATGAGCGCACCGGCGAACGCGTTGACGGCGATGCCGGTCAGGATGAGCGTCACGACCTCCGTGCGCCCGCCCGAGCGCGACAGCGCGTACACCAGCAGCACGGTGCCCAGCCCCGCCACGAACGCGCAGGCGGTCACCGTCCAGTTGCCGAAGAAGCTCAGCCCGAGCGAGATCGCGGCGACGGCGCCCACCGCGGCCCCGGCGGAGATGCCGATGACCCCCGGCTCCGCCAGCGGGTTCCCGAACACGCCCTGCATCAGCGCCCCCGCGCACCCGAGCGAGGCCCCGACGAGCAGCGCCAGCACGACCCGCGGCAGCCGCACGTTCCACAGCACGCTCTCCGCCACCCGGTCGAGCGGCGCCCCACCCACCCCGGCCCGGTGCGCGAGCGACCCGAGAACATCCACCACGGGAATCTCGTAGGCGCCGATCCCGGCCGAGACGAGTGCCAGCACGCCCAGCGCGCCCGCCAGCGCGACGGTGAGCACCGCGGCGACACCGCGCCGCGCACGAGGCCGACGCCCTGAGCCCGTGCTCCCGGGTGGTGGTGATATGGCGTCACCGTCTGAAGTGGTGACGACCGGAGAGGGGGTGGACTCCGCGCCGGGGCCGGTCTTCGCGCCGGACGCCCCGTCCGGGCCGGACGTGGCGTCCGCGCCGGACGTGGCGTCCGCGCCGGACGTGGCGTCCGGGTGGGTCGGGGCGCTCATGAGGTGCCGGCCTTGTGGAGTTGCCCGGTCAGGTCCGTCAGGACCTTGTCCGTGCGGGGGCCGTAGCTGAGGAGGATGCCGTCGTCGATGGAGGCGATGCGACGCTGCTGGCCGGCCGGGGTCTCCGCGACGCCGGGGATCTTGAGCAGGCCGTCGACGCCGTCGACCGACTCAAGGCCCTTGGCCATCACGAGGATCACGTCGGGCGCCGCCTTGGCGAGGGCCTCGCTCGTGATCGGGGTGAAGTCCTTCTTCAGGCCCGACTCCTTGCCCGCGTCCACGCCGCCCGCCGCCTCGATGAGGGAGGAGGCGCCGGAGCGGGCGCCGCCCAGCAGATGGACGGAGGCCGAGCCGCGCAGATAGAGGAAGGCGACGCGGGGGCGCTTGCCCCCGGCGGGGCGGTTCTCACGTACGGCGTCGATGCGTTTGTCCGTGCGGGCGCGCAGCCGCTCGCCCGCCTCGCGCACGCCGAGCGCCGCGGCCACCGCGTCGATCCGGGTGCCGGCATCCACCAGCTTCTGGGCCGGCTTGAGCACGACGACGGGGATGCCCGCGGCGCGGATCTGGCCGATCGCCTCGGCGGGTCCCGTGGTGGTCTCGGCGAGGACGAGCGTCGGTTTGAGGGACAACACGCTCTCGGCGGACACATCGTGGGCGCGCGTGACGACCGGCAGCTTCTTGGCCTGCGCGAACGTGGTGGTGATGTCGCGGGCCACGACCCGCTTCCCGAGCCCGAGGCTGTAGACGATCTCCGAGAGCGAGCCGGTCAGCGGCACGATCCGCGCGGCGCTGCGCACCTCCACCCGGTGCCCGTCGGCCGACTTCACCCGCGTGGGCAGTGCGGGCGCCGGGGCCGGGCCCGAAAGGGGCTCGGCGCGGTCGGCCGAGGAGTGCGCGGCGCCCTTGCCGCCGTCCGTCCCCGAGCGCGCCGCACCGGTGCCGGCGGAGCCGCCGCAGCCGGACAGGGCGAGCGCCAGGGCGAGCGTGGCGGCGAACGCCCCCAGCACACGGGGTCGTTGATGCACGTCTGTGCCTTTCGGATGGGGATGCCGGGGCCGGAGGGGTTCCGGCGCAATCCGGAATAGCTTAGGTTAGCCTTACCTGAACCGCTAGCCCCGGTGGTGTCCAGCTGTCCGGCTGCCCGGCTGTCCCCTGGAGAAGCTCCGATGCCGTATCCACGCGCCAACGCAGGCCGCAGCGCGCGGCGTCGACGCGCCCCGCACGCGGCCGTCGCCCTGGCCGCCCTCGTGGCCGTCCTCCCGGCGCTGCCGGGACCACCCGCGTACGCGGCCGAAGGGGGCGTACGGGCAGCGCAGTCCGTACGGACAACCCAGGCCATGCGGGCAGCGCGGGCCGAACGGACCGTCTCCGGCGGCCGGCTGGACTGGGGCATCAAGGCGTCGTTCCAGACCTACGTCACCGGCCCGATCGCCAAGGGCCGCTACACGCTGGCGAACGGCGCGGCCACGGCGGGCGAGAGCCAGTTCCGCTTCCACTCGGCGCACGGCGACTACGACCCCGATTCCGGCGCGTTCAACGCCTCGTTCTGGGGCGGCGTCCACTTCACCGGCCACCGCGAACCGAACGGCACCAACGAGCTGGACCTGACCGTCAGCAACCCCGGCGTCCGTATCTCCGGCGGCTCCGGCACTCTCTACGCCGACATCCGCAGCAAGGCCAAGGGCACCGGCACCGTCAGCGAGCGCGCCCGGGTGCCGTTCGCCTCGCTCAGCCTGAAGGGCGTGAACATGCGTGGCGGAAAGGGACCCGTCGCGCTCTCCCACGTCCCCGCCCGGCTCACCGCCGAGGGCGCCAAGTCCTTCGCGGGCTACTACAAGGCGGGCACCCCGCTCGACCCGGTCAGTCTCTCCGCCGACCTCAAGGCACCCTCCGGCGGCTCCGGCCAGGGGAAGGGCGAAGGGAAGAAGAAGGGGAAGGGCGGCAAGGGCTCCGGCGACGGCAAGAGCGCGAGCAAGGGCCGGATCGAGGACGCCGCCGTCGACTGGGGTGTACGCCGGACCTTCCGCGAGTACGTCACCGGCCCGATCGCCAAGGGCGAGTGGAAGCTGACCGGCGGCGCGCAGGACGGCGGAGCCCTCTTCCGCTTCCCGCGCGGCAAGGGGAAGTACGACGAGAAGAAGGGCACTCTCGACGTGGAGTTCAGCGGCGCCGTCCACTTCACCGGCAAGGCGCTCGACCTCTCCCTCCGCGAGGTCACCGTCCGCGTCGAGGACGGCAAAGGCACCCTCGCCGCCGAGGTGCGGCAAGGCGGCAAGACGGCCAAGACGGGCAAGACGGCCGAGGCGCGGGACCTGATCACCTTCCGCGCGAAGAAGCGGGCCCTTGAGCCCCAGGACGACCTGGTCAAGGTCACCGAGGCACCCGCGAAGCTGACCGCACAGGGCGCCAGGGCGTTCAACGGGATGTACGGCAAGGGCACCACGATGGACCCGGTCTCACTCGCCGTCGCCCTCGACGACAAGGCCGAACTGCCCGCGCTGCCCGACCTGGGCAGCGGCGCCCCGTCCTCCGGCGCGAAGGCGGAACGGCCGAAGAAGGCACGGCAGGCCGCCGCACGGTCCGACGCCTCCTCGGCCTCGTCCTCGACACCGCTGATCGCCACCGGTGCGGGGGTCGCCGTACTCCTCGCGGCGGCTGCGGCGTTCGTGGCCGTACGCAAGAGGCGGGCCCACGGCCGCACTTCCGGCTGATCGCTGATCGGTTCGGCCGACCGACCGACCCCCAGACCTCACGATCCACACCCCTCTCATCCTCCCCACGTTTCCCTTATTCAGGAGAGAATCCGGACCATGACCGTCAATTCACGTACTGAACGCACCCGTTCGAGAGGCGGCGCCATCGCGCTGGCCGCGGCGACGGCGACGGTGCTCGGCGCCACCGCCTTCGCGCTGCCCGCCTCGGCGCTGTCCGACGCCGGCTCCGGCGCTGCGGCCTCGGACGCGAAGGCCGCGGCCGGAATTCCGCTCAAGAACGGCACCCTGGACTGGGGCATCAAGAAGTCCTTCCGCGACTACCTCACCGGGCCGATAGCCAACGGCGAGATCACCGTCGCGGACGGCGCGAAGACCAATGAGGACGGCAGCTTCCGCTTCACCGACGGCACCGGCTCCTACGACACGGGCACGCACGCCGTCACCACCGCCTTCAAGGGCAGCGTCCACCTCTACGGCCACGAGGGGAAGCTGGACCTCAAGCTGTCCGACCTCAAGGTCGTCACCGAGGGCAAGAGCGGCTCCCTGTCGGCCGACGTCGACAAGGGCACCGGCAAGGACGGCAGCGGCAAGCCGGAGGAGAGCAAGGACGACGTCGAGCTCGCCACCCTCGACCTCACGGACGTCAAGCCGGGCACCGGCGAGGGCGGCGAGATGACCTTCGCCGGGATCCCCGCGTCGCTCACCGAAGCGGGCTCCGAGGCGTTCGACAAGTACTACCCGGGGGGCGAGAAGCTCGACCCGGCCTCCCTCGCCGTCACCCCGGCGAGCAGCGGCGGCGCCAACGGCTCGAACACCGCGGGCGGCTCCGCCAACGGTGGCAACGCGGGCTCGGGCAACGGCGGTTCGACCTCCACGGGCTCGACGTCCGGCGGCTCCGGCGACGGGGGCACCACCGACGGAAGCAGCGGCGGCTCGGCCGGGCCGGGGGACGAGAAGCCCGCCTCCGGCGAGATCGCCGACGGCAACCTCGACTGGGGCGTCAAGGCTTCCTTCCGCAAGTACGTCAAGGGCCCCATCGCCAAGGGCAAGATCGAGATGTCCGACGGCGCCAAGACCACCAAGAGCGGCTACCGCTTCCCCAAGGGCAGCGGCGACTACCAGCCCGACGACCTGAACGCCGCCTTCAAGGGCGGCGTCCGCTTCCTCGGCCACAAGGAGAGCGGCTCCTACACCCTCGACCTGACCCTCTCCCACTTCCGGGTCGAGGCCGCCGGCACCAAGGGCAACCTCGTGGCCGATGTCCGCAGCAAGGACCGCGAGTCCGGCAAGGTCTCCACCTACGACGGCCTCAGCGTCGCGAGCCTCAAGCTCAAGAGCGGAGCCCTGGACCCCGAGAAGGACGTCGTCTCCCTCAAGGACGTCCCCGCCACGCTCACCGAGGACGGCGCCAAGGCGTTCGCCGGCTTCTACGAGGAGGGCGAGAAGCTCGACCCGGTCACCGCCGCCGTCTCGCTCGACGAGAACGCCGAGCTGCCCGGCGCCGGCGATGGCGGCTCGGATTCCGGTTCCGGTTCGGGCGGCGCCGAGCCCGCCTCCGTGGGCGGCGCCGGAACGGTCGGCGGCTCGGGCGACTCCGGAGCGCTCGCCTCCACCGGCACAGGGCTGCCCTCGGCCTCCGTCATGGGCGGCGCCCTGACGCTGGCCGCGCTGGGCGGCGCCGCCGTCTACGCCGCCCGCCGCCGCACGGGAGGCGCGGCCACCCCGAACGAGAGCTGATGGTCCGGCTCTCCCCGAACGAGAGCTGACGGTCCGGCTCTCCCACGCCGTGCCCGCCGCACCCCGCCCACCCGGGGGACGGCGGGCACGGCCATGTTCGCCTGGCCGTGCCCTTCGCCTTGCCCTTCGCCTTGACCTTGACGTTGGCGGCAAGGTCCAACGATGGGCGCATGAACGCCACCACCGCGCCGCAGAGCGCCACCACCCCGGACAGCACATCGCCCGCACCGCCCATACAGCCCGCACCGCCCACCCGCCCCAGGACCGTCGTCGTCACCGGCGCCGGTACGGGCATCGGACGGGCCACCGCGCGGGCCTTCGCCGCCGAAGGGGCGCACGTGATCGCCGTCGGGCGCCGCGAGAGCCCCCTCGCGGAGGCCGCCACGGAGCCCGGCGCGGGCACCATCACCCCGCTCGCGGCCGACATCACCCACGAGGACGCCCCGGCCCGCATCACCGCCGCCGCGCTGGAGGCCACCGGACGCCTCGACGTACTGGTCAACAACGCGGCCGTCGTGGGCTCCGGCGACCTGGCGCACTGCACCCGCGCGGAGATCGACAGCCAGTTCGCCACCAACCTCACAGCGCCCGTGCTGCTCGCCCAGGCGGCGCTGCCCGCGCTCAAGGCCGCGCCCGGCGGCGGGGTGATCGTCAACGTCAGCACGTCCGTGGGCCAGCGGGCCTGGCCCGGCAACTCCGTCTACGCCGCGACCAAAGCGGCCCTGGAACTGCTCACCCGCAGCTGGGCCGTCGACCTGGCCCCGCACGGCGTACGCGTCGCCGCCGTCGCGCCCGGCGCCATCGAGACGCCGATCGGCGCGCACCGCGGCCTCACCCCCGAGCAGAGCGAGGCCATCCGCGCCTGGCAGATCGCTCACACCCCGCTGGGCCGACGGGGCACGCCGCAGGAGGTGGCCTGGGCCGTTCGGCAGCTGGCGGCGCCGGAGGCGTCGTTCGTCACCGGCGTTATCCTGCCGGTCGACGGGGGCGCCGTGGTGGCGTAGCCCGTGAGGGCGTGAGAGGGCCGAGGGCCGGAGGTGGCGGGGCGGGTGCGCATCGGAGAGCTGGCACAGCAGACGGGGACCACGGCGCGGGCCCTGCGCCACTACGAGCAGGCGGGCCTGCTCACTTCGCGCCGGGCGCACAACGGCTACCGCGTCTACGACGAGGCCGCCGAGGTCCGCGTACGCAACATCCGCTACCTGCTGGAGGCCGGACTGACCCTGGAGGACGCCGGGTTCTTCACGGCATGCCTGGACGGCGACATGGCCACCGCGCCCCCTTCCCAAGAGGGCCTGCGCATCGCCTACGAGCGGCTGGCCGTGCTGGAGGCACGCATCGCGGCCCAGGCCGCGGCACGCGACCGCCTACGCGCCGCGCTGCGCGACGCCGCCCGCCCCGCCGCAGGGGCCGCCGACCCTGACGACGACGCTGCCGTGCACGTGGCGGCGGCCTGAGAGGGATGCCCGGAGGGAGACGCTCCGGAAGGAGACGCCCCGGCAGCCAACTGCCGGCTGCTCCCGCACCTCTTGGCTGATGCCTGTGCGTCCCTCCGCTCGTCAGGGCCGGGACAGGTCCGCGGGGACAGGTCTGTCATTCTGAGCGCATGTCGATCTTAGCCACCGTCGTGGTGTTGGCCATCGCTGTCCTGCACGTTTACATCCTCGTCGTGGAGATGTTCCTGTGGACCGGCCCGCGGGCCCGGGCCACGTTCGGGACGACCAGTGAGTTCGCCACCGCCACGAAATCCCTCGCCGCCAACCAGGGGCTGTACAACGGCTTCCTGGCCGCCGGTCTTGTGTGGGGTGCGGTGGCGGCCGACCCTGTGGGGTTCCAGGCGAAGGTGTTCTTCCTTGCCTGCGTGGCCGTGGCCGGTGTGTACGGGGCAGCCACCTCCGCCCGCAAGATCCTCTTCGTACAGACCGTGCCCGCGCTCATCGGCCTGGCGCTGGTGCTCGCAGCCCACTGACCGGCTGACGCGCGAGGGAGACAGCGGACGGGACCTACGGGGCGGGCGCGGCCCAAGGTGCGTCGCACCCCGGTGAGCGGCCCGCCGCCGTACCGCCGCCCCGGATCACCCCTTGACGCAGACGACCTGCTTCAGCTTCGCGACGACCTCCACCAGGTCCCGCTGCTGGTCGATCACGCGCTCGATCGGCTTGTAGGCGCCGGGAATCTCGTCCACCACCCCGGAGTCCTTACGGCACTCCACGCCCTGCGTCTGCTCGGCCAGGTCGCGCTC
Source organism: Streptomyces sp. NBC_01775 (assembly GCF_035917675.1). Lineage (NCBI taxonomy): Bacteria > Bacillati > Actinomycetota > Actinomycetes > Kitasatosporales > Streptomycetaceae > Streptomyces > Streptomyces sp. NBC_01775. The sequence continues at coordinate 6,709,311 of NZ_CP109104.1, forward strand.
CGAGAAGCGCTTCTTGGCCGCGTTCCGGCTCATGCGCCGGCCGGCGCCGTGCGAGGCGGAGTTGAAGGAGGCCGCGTTGCCCAGGCCCTTGACGATGTACGAGCCGGTGCCCATCGAGCCCGGGATGATCCCGAACTCGCCGCCGCCGGCCCGGATCGCGCCCTTCCGGGTGACCAGCAGGTCCATGCCGTCGTAGCGCTCCTCGGCGACATAGTTGTGGTGGCAGGAGATGGTGTCCTCGAAGACGGGCTTCGCCTTCTTGAACTCCTTGCGCACTACGTTCTTGAGCAGGCCCATCATCAGCGCCCGGTTGTGCTTGGCGTACTCCTGCGCCCAGAACAGGTCGTGGCGGTAGGCCGCCATCTGCGGGGTGTCCGCGACGAAGACGGCCAGGTCGCGGTCGACGAGGCCCTGGTTGTGCGGCAGGTCTCGGGCGACGCCGATGTGGAAGTCCGCCAGCTCCTTGCCGATGTTCCGCGAGCCCGAGTGCAGCATCAGCCACACGGCGTCCGTGGTGTCCACGCACACCTCGATGAAGTGGTTGCCCCCGCCGAGCGACGCCATCTGCTTGAGGGCCCGCTCCCGCCGGAAGCGCACCGACTCGGCCACCCCGTCGAAGCGCGACCAGAAGTCGTCCCAGCCGGAGGTCCGCAGCCCGTGCACCTCGCCCGGCTCCACCGGCTCGTCGTGCATGCCCCGCCCGACGGGAATGGCCTGCTCGATCTTGGACCGGAGCCGCGAGAGGTCACCGGGCAGGTCGTTCGCGGTGAGCGAGGTCCGCACGGCGGACATGCCGCAGCCGATGTCGACGCCCACGGCGGCCGGACAGACCGCCCCGTGCATCGCGATGACGGAGCCGACCGTCGCACCCTTGCCGTAGTGCACGTCCGGCATCACCGCGAGCCCCTTGATCCAGGGAAGCGTCGCCACGTTCCGCAGCTGCTGGAGCGCACCCTCCTCCACCGTGGACGGGTCCGCCCACATCCGGATAGGTACCCGGGCTCCGGGCATCTCGGTATGAGACATGACGAGTCAACTCCCCCGCAAACAAGCAAACAATGACCGGACCCCGCAATTCTCGCGGCGTCCCGACCCTCATTGTGCGCTGCGACGCACCCGCGAAGACAAAGGGTTTTTGCGTGGTGAGAGTGCGCGGACGAAGGGGAGATCACGGACTTCGGTTGTCAAGGACCGGTCGCCCTCCCTAGGTTGACGGCGATGTTCATCCACCCGCCTCTGTGCGCCTGCTCATGTGTCCGCCCGTACGGCGGAGATCCACCGGAGTCCTGGGACGAAGGAGAGCGGGCGGAGGGGAAGACGACCGCCGCCACCGCGCCCATCGCCGCCGATGGGGGCGGCGGAGGGGCGCGCGGGTGGTGGTGGAGCGGATTTGTCGTGGTCGCCCCCGGCGACGACTCCACCGGCGGTCCCGGTCTCGTCGTGCGGGACGACGAGTTGGGGCGCCTGGGGAACATGGCCCAGGACCTGCGACGGCAGCTCGCCACCGCCGGCCGGGATGCCAGGTCCTCGATTTCGGAGGCGGCGGCCGACCTGTCCGCCGGGGGGCTGGGCCTGGGCGGCGCGCTCTCCGAGCTGGACGACGCGTGGGAGACGAAGCTCAACGCCTTCCGGGACGCCTACGGCAAGGTCTCCGACCACCTGGACCACACCCGCGCGGAGCACGCCAGGGACGAGGCGAGGTTCCAGGACACGATGTCGTCCCTCGCGACACTCGACCAGCGGCTCACGTAGGAGGACGGAACATGTCCAAGCCCGGCACACCGACCGTCCAGGAGTTGCGGCACCTGCGCCTGGCCGGGCTGGACGCGGCGATCACCGACTGGAGGGCGCTGCACCGCAGGCTCGGTGAGCTGACCGAAGGGGGCGGCGGGGGCAAGGGCACGCCGGACGCCTCGGCCGCCGCGTACGCCTCCGCGATACGGGACGCCGCCTGGTCCGGGGAGAACGCCACGGCCGTCCGGGGCTTCGTCACCAGGACATCCGCCCGCCTTCCGGACCTGGTGGAGGAGGCGGCGGATGTCCTGCGCCTCCTCCAGTCCGTCCACCGGGCGTTCACCGGCCACAAGTCCGACCTGGAAAGAGCGCTCGACGGCCTGGCGGAGGACGGCATCCGCCTCGACGACAACGGCAGGGCGTCGAGCGCGACGTCTTCTCCGGTGCCCCGTTCGCAGCTGGACGCCGCCGAGCGGCGGGTCGCGAGGGTCCTGTCGGCCGCGGCCGAGACCGACCGGACCCTCACCCGTGAACTCCGGGCCCTCGCCCGGCGCGGGTACCACCCCGGCGCGACGGCCCCCGGCGGCGTTCAGCCCGCCGGGGGCGCGATGTGAGGGCCGGGCTCAGGCGCTCAGCCGGAACTGGGCCCCCAGGTCGCGGAAGACAGCGATGTTCAGGTCGAAGGCGCGCCTGCACTCCTCGATGACGCGCTGCTTCTCCAGGTCGTCGCACGGGAGCGCGTCCAGCAGCGCGCGGTATTCGCGCTTGAAGGCGGCGGGGTTGGAGATCGCGTCGAAGACGTAGAAGCGGACGCCGTCGCCCTTGCGGTCGAAGCCCCAGGTCTTCTCCGCCGTGCCGCGGACGATCTGGCCGCCGGAGAGGTCGCCGAGGTAGCGGGTGTAGTGGTGGGCGACATAGCCGGCGGGCCAGTCGCGGGCCACCACGGCGATCCGGTCCGCGTACGCGGAGGTGGTGGGAAGGGGAGTGAGCGCCTCACGCCAGGCGCCGTCGCCGTGGAGGTGGGTGAGGTCCCGCTCCAGCGCCGGCAGCCGGAAGAGCTCACCGCGGACGAAGGGACCCGCGACCGGGTCGTCCTCCAGGGTGGCGGCGGCCTCCTCCAGCGCGCGGTAGATGAACCAGAGCTGCTCGGTGTAGCGCGTGTAGGCGTCCAGGCCGAGCTTGCCGCCGAGCAGTTCGCTCATGAAGGCCGAGTCATGGGCCTCGGCGTGCTGCTCGCGGGAGGCGGTGCGGATGAGTGCGGAGAAGGCCGTGTCCGACACTGACGAGGTCACATCTGGCTCCCGGGGGTGCGGAGGCGGGTACACGCGATCCGGCAGGGCGGCGCGATAGCCTTGATCCTGCTACTTAGGTTTACCTAAGTCAAGGGTTTGCCGACGCCCTGTCGGGAAACGTGTACCCGGCGAGCCCGCTACGGAAGCGTCAGGATCTCCACGCCCGTCTCGGTCACCACCAGCGTGTGCTCGAACTGCGCCGTCCGCTTCCTGTCCTTCGTGACGACCGTCCAGCCGTCCTCCCACATGTCCCACTCGTGGGTACCGAGGGTCAGCATCGGCTCGATGGTGAAGGTCATCCCGGGGCGCATCACGGTCGTCGCCCTGGGGTCGTCGTAGTGCGGGACGATCAGGCCCGAGTGGAAGGACCTGTTGATTCCGTGGCCGGTGAAGTCGCGGACGACGCCGTAGCCGAAGCGCTTGGCGTACGACTCGATCACCCGGCCGATGATGTTGATCTGCCGTCCCGGCTTGACCGCCTTGATGGCACGGGTGAGGGACTCCCGCGTGCGCTCCACCAGCAGCCGCGACTCCTCGTCGACCTCGCCGCACAGGTAGGTGGCGTTGTTGTCGCCGTGCACGCCGTCGAGGTACGCGGTCACATCCAGGTTCACGATGTCGCCGTCGCGCAGCACCGTCGAGTCGGGGATGCCGTGGCAGATGACCTCGTTGACCGAGGTGCACAGCGACTTGGGGAACTCGCGGTAGCCCAGCGTCGAGGGGTAGGCCCCGTGCTCGACCATGTACGCGTGCGCCACCTCGTCCAGCTTGTCGGTGGTGACGCCGGGCGCGATGTGCTTCGCGGCCTCCTCCATCGCGCGCGCCGCCACCCGGCCCGCGATCCGCATCTTCTCCACCGTCTCGGCGTCCTGCACCTCGGGCCCGTCGTAGGGGGTGGGCGCGGGCTTGCCGACGTACTCGGGACGCGGGATGGAGGCGGGCACCGACCGGGGCGGGGAGAGGGTGCCGGGGGCAAGAAGAGACTGGCCAGACATGGCGGCGAGTCTAGTCCGGCCTTCGGCGGGCCGCTGCGGGGTGCCGACGGGTGCTGTGGGGTGCTGCGCACTCGCGCGGGGTGCGCGACCATGGGCCCATGGCTCTGTTCAAGCGCAAGACGGTCGGCAGGCCCGGCGAGTGGTTCTTCAACGTCGAGGACGGCCAGGTCGAGGAGGGCCCGCAGTCGCCGGGCAAGGACCGCATGGGCCCCTACGCCAGTCGCGAGGAGGCCGAGCACGCGCTGGAGACCGCGCGGGAGCGCACCTCCCAGTGGGAGAGCGACCCCCGCTGGCGCGATGGCCCCTCGCGGGGCGGCCAGGAGGACGGACCCGCTCAGGGCTGAGACTTCGTACGCGCCTCCCGTACGGCGCGTGCGTCCTCGCTCGTGCGGGCGTCGTACGCCAGCAGCTTCGGCAGTACCGCGGCCAGCAGGCCGACGGCGGCCACGCACGCCAGGCCGCCCGACCACACGGAGATCCGTACCGAAGTGAGCGAGGCGACCCCGCCGGAGCGGACCTGGCCCAGTTGCGGGCCCGCCGAGAAGGACAGCAGCTCGATCCCGGCGAGCCGGCCGCGCAGCTCGTCGGGGATGGTCTGGTTCCACATGGTGGTGCGGAACAGCCCGCTGACCATGTCGAAGGCGCCCGACAGCGTCAGGAACAGCAGCACCAGCCAGACGTTCCGCACAAGCCCGGCCGCCGTCATCGCGGCGCCCCACCCCAGCGCCGCCAGCACCACCGCCAGCCCGTGCCGGTGCACCCGCGAGGACCAGCCGCTGGTGGCGCTCACCAGCATCGAGCCGAACGGCAGCGCCGCGTACATCAGCCCCAGCGCCCACGGGGCGTCCAACTGGTCGGCCAGGAACGGGAAGAGCGCGATCGGGAACGCGAACAGCATCGCGGCCACATCCACCGCGTACGTCCCCAGCAGCTCCTTGCGGCCCCACGCGTAGCGCGCGCCCTCCCAGATCCCGCTCAGTGAGGGCTTCGTCGCGTCGTGTCCCGGCGGTGAGGGTGCCACCCCGCGGCCGAGCAGTACGGACAACGCGAAGGTGCCCAGGTCGATGGCGTACGCCGTCTCCATGCCCGCGTACGCCAGCAGCAGGCCCGCCAGCGCGGGGCCCGCGACGCCGCCGACCTGCCAGCGCAGCGCGTTGAGCGCGGCGGCGGCGCTGAGCCGGTCGTGCGCGACGATGCGCGGCACGATGGCGTCCAGCGCCGGGCGCTGGACGCCGGTCAGCGCGCTGGTGAGGGCCGCGGCGGCGTACAGCGGCCACAGCATCGGGTGCGGCAGCAGCGTGTTGAGCAGCAGGCCGGCGGCCACGGCCCCGAGCGCGGCCTCGCTCCACAGGATCAGCTTGCGCCGGTCCACGGCGTCGGCGAGGGCGCCCCCGTACAGCCCGAAGACGATCAGCGGCACCAGCTCCACGGCGCCGAGCGCGCCCACCGCCGCCGCCGAGCCGGTCAGCTCTTTGAGCTGGAGGGGGAGGGCGACGAACGTGAGGAAGCTGCCGAAGACGGTGACCAGCCCTGCCGTCCACAGCAGCCGGAAGTCGCGCGACTCCCGCCACGGGGAGAGGTCAGGAAGCACGAGGAGCCATCCTTCCCAGCCGGACCGGGAGCGGCAACCGTATTACGAAAAACGCCCACAGTCGGACAAGCCCCTCATTGGACTCTATAGTCGCGCAATGCCCGAATAGGGGTGAGTTGGCGGCCTCTTCGGTCTTCCTGTGGCCGGAAACACATCGGCGCGCCCCGAGGGGCAGTGTGCTGCGTCACCGCATCGCCAAAGTGCCTATTTCTACGGGCTCTTCAAAAGAGCCGCATTATTCCTCTCTCACGCTCAGAAAATGATCCACAGCATAGCGTGGATAAATTCAATGATCATTTCTGCGGGGTGCCAATGATCAAAATCCCGCGCCTTGCTCTGGTAAATCCATTGTGTTTCTGTGTCCTCGCTCCCGGCCCTATGCGCGGCGGGAGTTCCTCTGCCGGGGCGCCGAATCCTGCTGCCCGGTGAGGGAAATACACACGAGAGAATGTGGCAGGAGCGGGGGAACCAGGTAAGCGCCGAGTCGCACAGTGCGGCCGGCTAGGGGTGAAGCCATGCCCTTTGCGCCCTCGTGCGCCGGGATATGGCCGGGCCACTCCAGCCCGAATCCGACAGCTCACCTCGCAGGCGCTAGGAGAGGATCCCCCATGTCTCGTGGCCGCCATCGCAGCCTGCGTCACCCCTTCAATTTCCGTCGCGTTTCCCGTATTTCCGTCGTACTCGCAGCCGGTGGTGCGGGAATCGCCGCCCCGCTGCTCACCGCGGGCAGCGCGAACGCCGCTTCCGCCCCTGCCGCGGCCAAGGTCCAGGCGCACTCCAGCGCCGCGCAGACCCAGGCCGCGTCCAAGGCCGCCCAGCAGTCGAAGGCTGAGGGGTCCGACGCGTCGGGCTCGTACGTCGTCGTCGGCGGCGACAGCCTGTACCGCATCGCCACCGACCGCGACGTCAAGGGCGGCTGGAAGGCCGTCTACGACGCCAACCGGAAGACCGTCGGTGATGACCCGGGCCTGATCCGCCCCGGTCAGAAGCTCACCCTTCCCTCCTCCTCCGCCGGCGCCGAGAAGCGGGGCGCGCCGGAGCGGGCCGACCGCTCCGCCGAGCGGTCCAGCACGACGCAGACCCAGACTCCGAAGACGAAGTCGACCAACCTGGACGGCTGGATCAAGGAGGCCCTGGGTGTCATGAAGCAGCACGGCATCCCCGGCACCTACGAGGGCATCCACCGCAACATCATGCGGGAGTCCGGCGGCAACCCCGACATTTCGAACAATTGGGACATCAACGCCCAGAACGGTACGCCGTCGATCGGCCTGCTGCAGGTCATCAAGCCGACCTTCGACACGTACCACGTCGAAGGCACCGCCAACGACCAGCGCGACCCCGTCGCGAACATCGTCGCCGCGTGCAACTACGCCGCCAAGACGTACGGTTCGATCGACAACGTGAACGGCCCGTACTGAGCAACACGCGCCTGAGCGGCGCGTGACTGGGTGGTCGAGCGGTCGCCCAGCTCAGCGGTGCCTCCCCGGCTGCCCGTCACCTTCCGGTGGCGGGCAGCCGCCGTGTTCGGCGGCGCCCCGGGGCCCCGGCCCGCAGCCCCGCCCCCGTGTCACCTTGGCCCGACGCGCCCGACGGTGAGCGGGTCGAAGGCGAGCCGTACGCCGCCTCCCGCCCAGCTGATGTCGAGCGAGCCGTCCGCCACCCGTACGACCGGACGCGCCGCCTCCGCCCCGCCCCGAGGCCCCGCCTCCCCGGCCTCGCCCAGCCAGGCGAGCGCCGCGCACACGGCGCCGGCTCCGGGTCCGCGCACCTCGCCCTCCAGTACGGGGACCCGGACCCAGCGGGTGAACGCCGTGCCGTGCGGCGCCCGCATCGCCTCGGCCGCGGCCAGCCCGTACAGCGGCTCCAGCCCGGTAGATCCGATAAGCCCGGTAGATCCGGTGGCGGTGTCCGGGGCCGTGGCCCAGCCCGTGAGCCGCACCCGTGTGCCCTCCGGTGCCCCCACCACGCGGTGCACCCGCACCTCCCACCTCCCGCGCACCACCGTCACGCTCTCCACCCACAGCGACGGGGCCGGCGGCCCGCCCGGCGGGAAGACCGGCCGGTGCCGGGAGGCCGCCCAGCCCCAGGCGCCGTCCGGCGCCGAGGCGGCGCCCAGCGGCTCGATACGCCGCCGCACGCTCCACTCGCCGGGGCGGGCGGGCAGCTGGAGCGCGAGATGGTTGTCGGGGACGTTGTCCCGCGCGGTGGGGCCCGTCCTCGTCGAGTACGCGAAGCGCGCGTAGAGCGGATCCTCGTCCTCGTGCGCCTCGCCCTGCCCGGGGCGCACATGGTCGCTGCCGTGGTTGTGCAGCCGGACGAGGCCGTCGGCGCCGGTGCTCTGGAGCAGCAGACCGGGCCCCGCCACCGCCAGTGCCCGGTCGGGGCCCTCGCTCGGCGCGGGCTCCTCGGGCGCCGTCCACAGCGGGTCGTCCGGCGGGACGAGCAGCGCGGCGAAGCCCTTGGACGCCCAGTACGGCGAGGCCGGGCCCGAGTACTCCTGGAGCGAGGCGTCGTGCGGGCCGTGCCAGCCCAGAGTCAGGAGCCCGCGGCCGTCCAGCGCGTCCCGGTCCAGGAAGTAGCGCAGCGCCCCGCTCAGCAGCCGCCGCGAGACGCCGGGCGCCAGCGGCGTGTGACCGGTCAGCGCGCCGAGCGCGACGGCGGCCCCGGCGGCGAAGCGGTAGGTCAGCGAGCGCCCGAAATACAGCGGCGCCCCATCGGCCCCGAACATCAGCCCGAAGCTGGTCAGATGCTCCCGCAGCCGGGGCCCGTAGCGTGCCAACAGGGCCGCGTCGCCCGCCAGCTGGGCGTGCAGCACGGGATACAGATGCAGCGCCCAGCCGTTGTAGTGGTCGAAGGCCCGCCCGTCCCCGTCCGCGTACCAGCCCTCGCCCCGCCACCAGCCCTCCAGGAGCGTCAGCCCCCGCTCGATCGCGGCTGCGGTCTCCGTGTCCCCGCGCCCCACCGACTCCAGGAACCCGGCCACCGTCAGCGGGAAGAGGTACCAGTTGTTGGGCGCGGGCGTGTGCCGCAGGGCGCCGCGCAGCCACGCCTCCGCCCGCTCCCGCACCCCCTCGTCCAGCCGGTCCCACAGCCACGGCCTCGTCAGCCGCAGCCCGAGCGCCACCGACGCCGACTCCACCATGGGCTGGCCCCTGCCCGGGTGGTCGAGAATCAGCGGCCACGACTCGGCGTCCTCGCGGCCCGGCGAACGGGTGCCCGCCGCCAGCCCCGCCGCGTAGCGCTCCAGCAGCCCGCCCGGATCGGCCCCGGAAGCGCCCGCGACCCGGAACCCGGCCGCCAGGAAAGTGCGCGCGTAGCCCTCCAGGCCGTCCGAGCGCACCCCCGAGACCGAGGCCCGGCCCGGCAGGTCCAGCAGCGCGCCGCGCGGGGTCGCCCAGCGCCAGGCAGCCCGCAGCATGCCGTCGGCCGCCGCCTCCCAGTGGGCGCGGGTGTACCCGGTGTGCGGGCTCAACTCCCGGTCGTACGGCGGCAGTCGCAGCCCTCGCGGCTGTGCGGCGGTCATGCGAGCAGCTCCCGCCGGTCGCCGCGCACCGCGTACGCGAACCCCTCGCCCGCCGCCCAGCGGCGCACCTCGGAGACCGCCAGGTCGGCCAGCCGGTCCAGCTCGTTGCCCTGCGAGCCCGCCAGGTGCGGGGTGAGCAGCACGTTCTCGCACTCCCACAGGGGATGGCCGCGCGGCAGCACCTCCGGCTCCGTCACATCCAGCACCGCCCGGATCCGGCCGCTCACCAGCGCGTCGGTCAGCGCCGCCTGGTCGACGACGGCGCCGCGCGCGGTGTTGATGAGTGTGGCCCCCTCCCGCATCGCGGCCAGCGGCCCGGCCCCGACGAGGCCCCGGGTGGCGGGCAGCAGCGGGGTGTGGACGCTCACCACGTCGGCGGCGGCGAACAGCTCGGGGAGCGCCGCCTTGGTCACGCCCAGCGCCGCCGCCTCCGCGTCGTCCACGTACGGGTCGTACAGCAGTACCTCCAGATCGTGCGGGCGCAGCAGTTCGATGACGCGGCGGCCGACGAGGGAGGCGCTCAGGATGCCCACCGTGCGGCGGTAGTTGCCCAGCGTCGGATCGGGCAGGAGCCAGTGCTCGCGGGTGCGGGTGCGGGAGTACGCGCGGGCCGACTCCAGCACCTGCTTGCCCGCGAGCAGGATCATGGCGAGCGTGTACTCCGCGACCGGCGCCGCGTTGGCGGCTGCCGCCGAGGAGACCTCGATGCCTCGGGCCCAGCACGCCTCGGTGAGATGGCCACGGGTGCTGCCCGCCGTGTGGGCGACGGCACGCAGGCGCGGGGCGCGCTCCAGCGCCGCCGCGTCCAGGAGTGGGCAGCCCCAGCCGGTGATGAGCAGTTCGGCTTCCGCCAGGGTCTGCCGGGCGGCCTCCGTGGTGAAGTCGTCGAGGATGTCCGGGGCGAGGCCGACGACCTCGCCGAGCCGGCGCCTGGCGGCGGGCTTCAGGACCGCGTCCGCGGCGATTTTGTCCATGGCGATGGCTGCGCGTACGTAAGAGGGCATCTCGCTCCTGGTGGTTGCGGTCCATGTTTTGGCCCCTGCCCCTCCCCCAGCCTCCGGCCGGGGGGACCCCGCCTTCCCGTTCTTTCGGGGGGCGCTGCCCCCCGAACCCCCCGCTCCTCAAGCCCCGGAGGGGCTGCAAGTAGCCCCTCCGGCGCTTGAGGAGGAGCCATTCCGGCGACTGAGGAATTTCGGGAAGGGGCGGGGGGAAGGGGCGGGGCAGGGACAACAGTTCACTTGACGCTTCCCGCCGTCAGCCCCGACTTCCAATAGCGCTGGAGCATCACGAACGCGGCGATCAAGGGGAGAACGGCCAGGAGGGAGCCCATGATGACGGCGGGGTAGTAATCGGGGGTCACCACCGCCGAGCTGTTCCAGATGTAAAGCCCCAGACTGACCGGAAACAGCGACTGGTCGGAAAGCATCACCATGGGCAGGAAGAAGTTGTTCCAGATCGCGGTGAGCTGGAACAGGAAGACGGTCACCAGGCCGGGCCCCAGCATCCGCAGGGCCACACGGAAGTAGGAGGTCAGTTCTCCGGCGCCGTCCACGCGGGCGGCTTCCAGAACTTCGTCGGGCACATAGCCCTGGCTGAAGACGCGGCCCAGATACACCCCGAAGGGATTGAAGAGGACGGGGATGAACACCGACCAGAAGGTGTTCACCAGCCCCGTTTTCGAGGCCATCAGATACAGCGGGAGGGCCAGCACGGTGGGCGGCACCATGACCCCGGCGAGCACCAGCCCGAAGAGCTTTTCCTTGTGGCGGAAGCGGTATTTGTCGAAGGCGTACCCGCACGCGACGCTCACCATCGCGCCGAGAGCCGCGCCCACCACGGCGTAGAGCAGACTGTTGACGTACCAGCGGCCGTAGATGCCGTCCTCCATGGCGAACAGCGCCGAGACATTGCCGGTGAAGGAGAAGTCCCCGGCCGACAGCAGGTCGCTGCGGAAGAGCGCGTCGCGGGTCTTCGACGAAGCGGCCAGCAGCCACAGCACCGGCAGCAGCGTGTAGAGGACGGACAGTCCGACGAGCGCGTTCACCGCGCCCCTCCCGAGCACCCCGGGCCGCAGCGCCCGCGCCCCGGAGCGCGAGGAGGGCGCTGACGACGAAGCAGCGGAACGGCGGCGGGTCGGCGGCGACGCGCTCATCGGGTGGCCTCCTCGGGCACGTTCGCCGTACGGGCCGACCGGTTGCTCCAGCGGCTGAGCCCGTAGGACAGGGTGATGGTCACCACGAGGAGGACCACCGAAGCGGCGGCGGCCAGGCCGTAGTTGTTGCGGGTGAAGGCCGCGTCGTAGATGTACATGCTCGGCGTGTAGCGGCTGCCCACCACCGGCGTGGCCTGGCTCAGCAGCATCGGTTCGGTGAACAGCTGGAGCGACCAGATCAGGGTGAACATCGTGACCATCGCGCCCGAGCCCCGCACCAGCGGGACCTTCACCTGGAGCGCGGTGCGCACCGGGCCCGCGCCGTCCATGACGGCCGCCTCGGTCACCTCGCGCGGCACCGCCTGGAGCGCCGCGTAGAAGATGACGACGTTGTAGCCGAGGTTGCTCCACATCGCGATGTTGACGATGGACGGCAGGACGGTGTGCACGCCGAGGAAGTCGACGCTGATGTCGGCCTTGCCGAGCAGGTCGACGACCGGGCTCAGGCCCGGCGTGTAGAGGTAGAGCCAGATGACGGCGGCGATGATGCCGGGCACCGCGTGCGGCAGGAACAGCGACAGCTGCGCGGTCCGGCGCAGCCGCACGGCGCCCGAGTCCAGCAGCAGCGCCAGTGCCAGCGCGCACAGCACCATCAGCGGGATGTAGCACAGGCAGTAGAGCGCCGCCGTGCCCAGCCCGGCCAGGAAGGTGGGGTCCGAGAGCACCGCCTCGTAGCTGCGCAGCCCGGCGAAGACGGTGCGCTCGGGCCCGAAGCCGAGGCCCGGCTGGTCGTCGCTGAAGAAGCTCAGCCACACCGCACCGCCCACCGGCACCAGGAAGACGGCGACCAGCAGCACGAAGAACGGTGCCATCAGCGCGGCGCACGCCCCCAGCTCCCGCCGCCGCGCCCTGCGCCGCGTACGGTCCCCGGCGCCGGCCGGGGACGCGGCGCGGTCGCCGGGCCTGGTGCCGGATCCGGTGCCGATGCCGGTGCCGGGGTGGGCCGGGGTGGCGGGCGTGGGGAGCGGGGAGGGCGAAGGCGAGGGGGAGGGAGTCGCGGTCATTCGGATCCCTCCCGCGCGTTCAGCCCGAGGGAGGTGAGGTCGGGCATCGTGGAGCGCTGGCCCTCGCGCAGCGCGCCGAGGACCGTGCCCTCACCGTCCCCGGCGCGGGCCAGCCCGTCCTGGACGGTCTTGAGCGTCGCCGTCATCCGCGGGCCCCAGGTCCAGCGCCGCGAGATGTGCGCCGCCTCGCGCCGGAAGAGGGCGTAGATGTCCTGACCGCCGAAGTAGCTGGTGTCCATGGCCTCGCGCGCCACCGGCACCAGCTCGGAGACGGCCGGGTACTGACTGCTTGTGCCGCTGGAGAGCCGGGCGCGCCACGCCTGCGGGCTGGAGACCTGCCACTCGATGAAGTCCATGGCTTCCTTCGGGTGCCGGCTGTCCTTGGTGATGGCGAAGGTCGAGCCGCCGTGCGTGCCCACCCGGGGCCTGGAGAGGTCCCACTGGGGCAGCGGGGCCACGCCCCACTTGCCCTTCTGGCCCGGCTGGGCCGCCATCATCCCGCCCGCGTCCCAGGCGCCGGTCAGCTTGCCGAAGACCGCGCCCCGGCCGACCTGCGCCGAACCGGCCTGGGTGTCCACGGGGTTGAGGAAGACCAGGCCCTTGTCGATCAGCCGCTGCCAGCAGACCGTGACCTTGCGGGTGGGCCGGTCCGTCATGGAAACGGTCCAGGTGCCGCCCTTGGTGTCGAACCAGCGCGCCCCCGCCTGCCAGGCGAAGCCCGCCAGATGGTGGCCGCCGTCGGTGGGGAAGGTGGCGATACGGGAGCCGGGCGCGGCCCGCTCGACGGCGCGAGCCGCCCGCTCGAACTCCGCCCAGGTGCGCGGCACCCGGATGTGGTGCTTGGCGAACAGGTCGCGCCGGTAGAGGAAGACCATCGGCTCGACGTCCTGCGGGACGCTGAAGACGCGGCCCTCGAACGTGGTGAGGGCGAGGGCCTGCGGCAGCAGCTTGCCGCGCAGCCGGTCGCTGATCAGCGGCGTGAGGTCCCGCGCCACGCCGTCCATGGCGAAGCCGGGCACCTGCGGGTACTCGATGGTGCCGACGTCGGGCGCGTTGCCCGCGCGGGCCGCGTTGCTCAGCTTGGCGTACCCGCCCTGCTGGCCCGAGGGCACCTGCTCGAAGTCGACATGGACGCGCTGTTGGCTCTTGTTGTACGCGTCCACCACCTCCTGGCTGCCGCGCAGCGACGACCAGAAGGTGATGTGGACGGGCCCGCCGGGCCCGCCGCCGTCGTCCCGTACACCCGGACCGCCGCCGGAGCAGGCCGCGGTGAGGAGGAGGGGGAGGACGGCAAGTGCGGTACGTACGGCCAGTGCGGTGCGGGTGCGACGACCGTGCACGGTGGAGTGCCTCCTTGGGGTGGAGGGAACACCGGCATCCTGATCGTCCCCCGGAAAAGGGTCAATGGAGCGATCAGAAGAAACTCAAACGGTCAAACGATCGTATGAGGCGGGGAGTTGACCCCGCGCGGGGGATGGGGCTGCCGGTGCCGAGGGGGAGTGGTCAGGAGAGCAACGAGCCTGGCGAGGGGGAAGGGGCCAGGAGGGGAAGGGGTCAGCTGGTGGGGCGGGCCGCCGCCGGGACAAGCTCGACGGCGGAGCCGCGTATCTTCAGCCGCGGCAGCAGCTCGACCCTGCGCACCGCCTCGGGCGCCGCGCCTCTCGGGTGCTCCAGGCGGCGCAGCAGCAGCTCGGCCGCCGCCCGGCCGATCTCCTCCGTCGGCGGCGAGACCGCCGTCAGCGGCGGGCTGCCCAGCGCCGCCACCACGTCGTCGTACGCCACCACCGAGCAGTCCTCCGGCACCCGTACGCCGCCGGCGCGCAGCTGCTGGACCAGCATCAGCGCGTCCACGTCCGCGTGCAGGACGGCGGCGGTCGCACCGTGCTCCCGCAGTACGGCGCACAGATCCACCAACGGCGCGGCCTGTGGGGCTCCGGTCGGGTCGGGCGCGGACGCGGCGGCGGCGCCCGAACTGAGCACCACCGCCCACTCCTCCACTTCCGGCCGCTCCCGCGCGATCTGCGCGAACGCGGCACGCAGCGTACGCGCCGTCGGACTGTCGTCGCGCGCCGCCAGCACGATGCGGCGGTGCCCCAGCGAGATGAGGTGGTCCAGCGCGAGATGCGCGCCGTACCAGTGGTCGCTCGCGACCGCGTCCGCCGCGTGCAGCGGGCTGCCCGCGGCCGGGCGGCGCTCCATGAGGACGGCGGGAACGGTCAGCTCCGCCAGCCACTCCTCGTCCAGCGCGGGGGAGTCGGGGGTGCGCCAGCGCGGCGCGATCAGCAGGCCGCTCGCGCCCTGGGCCAGCGCCTGACGGGCCATCGCGTGTTCGGCGCCCGGCACGTGCTGGACGATGTGCATCGCCATCCGCACGCCCGCCGCCTCCAGCGCGGCGCGGGCACCGCTGACGGCCCCGAAGAGGTACGAGTGGTGCTCGGGCACGATGAGGCCGACCGTCGTGCCTTCCCCGGCTCTTGGCAGGGAGGTACCCCCAACCGCCGTGGCGTGGGGGGCGCGCTGGGAGGGGACGGGCTCGGTCGAGGCGGGGGAGAGCGAACGGGCCACGCCGTGCCCCCGCTTCAGCTGGCCCTTGCGGGCCAGGTCCTCGACGTCCCGGCGCAGGGTGACGACCGAGACCTCCAGCTCGGCGGCCAGTTCGGCGATGCGGACCTCGCCGCGCGTGCGGACGGCGTCCAGCACCCGCTCCCGCCGAACCCCCGAATGCTCCCGCACACGCCCGCCTTCCACCGGTCCGCCCCACCTTACCGAGCCCGCCCGCCCCCGACGTTCAGCTGTCCGGCTGGCTGAAGCCCCAAAAGGACCGCCAGCTGAGGGTGGCTCCACCTTCCGCCGTGGGGTAGTCGAACCGGACGTGGTTACCGCTCGACGAGAAGCGCACATGATCGAAGCCGTCGATGAACTTGACGACCTTGACGTCCCAGCCGTCGAGGTCGTCCGTGGTGGCGACGGCGGCGATCGAATAGTCCGGGGGGCCGCCCGCCCCGCAGTCGTACCCGTAGTCGGCGGCAGCGGCGACGGTGTCCCCGTGGGTGGCGAGAGTGAGGGACTCGCAGTCGAGCTCCTTGGTGCGGTAGAGCAGCCGGGGCTTGGACCACGGACCGTCCCTGGCACTCTGGTGACGCTCGACAAGGCCCCGTTCGCCGTAGCTCAGCGAGACGCGACGGCCGTCGCCAAGGGTGAGGCGTGCGCTGCCGTCCCCGTGCTTCACCCGGCCCTCCCCGCCGGTGCGTTCAACGTAGAGGAGACACCCCCATGCCAGTGCCACGGCGAGGACGACCCCCGCGCTGACCAGCAGGGCCCGCTGCATGCGCATGCCGACTCTCCGCCTTTCCCCGAAAACCCGTCCGCCTGAGACGCCCCGCTCCCGGACAGCGGTTCCGAAGCCCCGCCTCCCTGGCCGCCGCGACGGCCGGTCGGCGCCGTCGGGGGGCTTGGCGTCGCCGGTCAGGTCGTGGGTGGGTGCGCGCCGTCGCGGCGGAGAGAGCGACGGAGAGAGCGGCGGAATGACCTGGGCGGCACGAGGGGGCTCACCATGTGGGGGGCGGGGGTGCCGTCAGGAGGTCGGCCAGGCGGGAGAGGCGGTCGCGGAAGCGACCCCCCGCTCGGCGAGGGGTGTACGTCTCGCCCGCCGCCGCACTCACCAGGTGCTGGACCACCTCAAGGTCCAGCCCCTCCCCGGCGTCGGCGGTGAGGCTCTCATGGGCGAGCTGGTCCAACTCGGGGCCCGCGCCCGCGGAGGCGAGGGCGAAGACCGTGGCGCCCGCGCGCCGCGCGTCATGGAGGCGGGTCAGCAACGCGCCTCCGGTGCCCCGCGCCCCGCTGACGACCAGCAGCGTCTCCCCGCGCCTCGCCGCCTCGATCCTCCCGAGCCCCACCGACAGGTGCGCCGGCGCCGAGCGCGGCACCGCGTGCCGCACCAGCGTGGGCGCCAGCTCGGGCATGCCCGACCAGGCGGCCTCGTCGTCCAGATGCGCGGCGAGGTGCCACGGCTCGTACGTCGCGGTGCCGACGACGAGCAGCCCGCCGCCGGCCTTCGGCCGGGAGGTGCCCCCACCGTGCGCGCCCACGCTGGAGCGCAGCGCACCGCCGAACCGCCGGGTGTCCCGCAGCCATTCACTCCCCGCCAGCGCTTCTCGAAGCGCCGCGACCTGTACGGCATCCATGTTCACGGATTGTCGTCCCGGCGTCAGCTCCGGGCCCCGGTTCACGGGTGCGGGTCCCCCGAAAGGGGCACCCGGAAGGGCTGACCCCCGGGCCGATCCCGGCGTCGAACCCGGGCCGACCCCGGGCCGCGCCCGACGTCGATCCCGGGCCGAGCCCGAGGCCGATCCGGGTTGGTGTCTCATCCAGGCGCCCCCGTTCGTGGCGCGGGGTTCATGTCCCCGTTCCTTGACGCTCAGCCGCCCCCTTCTTACCGTGCGTGACAGGACAAGGGACGTGCTACCTCTGGCAGTTGGGGCCGCTCGATGCCGTATGAGAACTCCGTACCGTTCCGTGCCGGAAGCGAGGGCTATGCCAGCTTCCGGATTCCCGCCTGTGTCCGCGCTCCGGACGGCGCCGTGGTGGCGTTCGCCGAGGGGCGCGTGGACTCCTCCGGGGACAGCGGGAACATCGACATCGTCTGCAAACGCTCCGGGGACGGCGGCCTGACCTGGGGTGCGCTCACCGTCGTCGCCGAGTACGGGAACGGCACGGCGGGCAACCCCTCGCCCGTCGCGCTGGCCGACGGGCGCCTGCTGCTGGTCTTCGTGCGCAGCGCGGCCGGCGCCACCGAGGACCGCATCCGGCGCGGTGAGGTGAGCGCGGAAGACGGCCGCCGGGTGTGGCTGCGGTTCAGCGACGACGCGGGGCTGACCTGGAGCGAGCCGCAGGAGATCACCTCGGCCGCGAAGGCCCCCGACTGGCGCTGGTACGCCACCACCCCCGGGCACGCCCTCCAGCTCTCCTCGGGCCGCGTCGTCGTCCCGGCCAACCACTCCCTGCCGCCCACCGAGCCGGGTGACGACGGCACCGAGGGCCGCTACAACGGGGGCCACGACCTGCTCAGTGACGACGGCGGCGTCACCTGGTGCCTCGGCTATCTGGACGACACCCCCGACGGCCGGGTGAACGTCAACGAGACGACCGCCGCCGAACTCCCGGACGGCACCGTCTACTTCAACACCCGCAACGACTCCGACGTCCCCGCGCACCGCGCCGACGCGCGCTCGGCCGACGGCGGCCAGACCCTGGCCGCGCCCTTCGAGCCGCGGCCCGACCTGGTGGCCCCGGTCGTCCAGGGCAGCGTCCTCCAGCTGCGCGACCCCGACGTGCTGTTGTTCTCCGCACCGTCCCATCCCACCACCCGGCACCGGATGGCGGTACGGGCCAGCGACGACGGCGGCGTCACCTGGCGCACGGCACACACCGTGGACGAGCGGCGCGCCGCCTACTCCGACCTCGTGCGCGTCGACGAGTACACCGTCGGACTGCTGTACGAGACGGGCACGGACAGCGCGTACGAGACGGTCACCTTCCGGCGGATCCCGGTGGAGGAGTTCCGCGGGGTCGCGTGACGGGGGCTGAGGGCGGTGCGGCGGCCTGATGCCCGCGAGGGGGCGCGCCCGACGGCGGATACCCTCACCCCGTGCGCACCGTCCAGATCACCACCCGCAACGCCAGGTTCCAGCAGTGGCAGGCCCTTCTCACCAACCGCAACAAGCGGCAGCGAGCGGGAGAGTTCCTGGTCCAGGGCGTACGCCCGGTCACTCTCGCCCTCGAACACGGCTGGCACACCACCGCGCTGCTGTACGCCTCGGGCCGCCGCCTGTCGGACTGGGCCCGCGACCTGCTGGCCTCCGGCGCGCCAGGAGAGCGCATCGCCATGGCGCCCGAGCTGCTGGCCGAGCTGAGCGAACGGGAGGACGCCGACGCCGAGCTGATCGCGGTGGTGAGCATGCCGCCGGACGACCTGTCCCGCATCCCGGTCGGCCCCGACTTCCTCGGCGTCCTGTTCGACCGCCCCACCAGCCCCGGCAACATCGGCTCGCTGCTGCGCTCCGCCGACGCCTTCGGCGCCGACGGCCTCATCGTCACAGGCCACGCGGCCGACGTGTACGACCCCAAGTCGGTCCGGGCCGGCACCGGTTCGCTCTTCGCCCTGCCCACGGTCCGCGTCCCCTCGCCCCACGCGGTCACCGACTGGCTGTCCCGAGCCGCCTCGAAGGGCCACGACGTCACCGTGATCGGCACCGACGAACACGGCGACACCCCCCTCTTCGACGCCGACCTGACCGGCCCCGTCCTCCTCCTGATCGGCAACGAGACCACCGGCCTGAGCGCCGCCTGGCGCACCGCCTGCGACCGCACGGTCAGCATCCCCATGCACGGCACCGCCAGCTCCCTCAACGCCGCCAACGCGGGAACAGCGGTCTTGTACGAGGCGGCGCGGCAGCGGCACTGACCGGAGCGCCACATGCCCCTTTTCCCCGGCCTGTTGCGTGGTTGACCCCGGTACGACAGGCGAAGGTAGAGTTCCCGCTCGGTAACTTTCTGCAAGCACGCCTGCACGGACCGGGGGCGCATGTCCGAGGGGTGCTGGATGACAGGGGAGCACGGCGGTGACGTACGAGGACCAGGCAGCGCGATCCAGCGCGCCGGTACGAATGAACCTTAACGAGGCATCCGGTTCGGGGGAAAAGGGCGAACGTGGCACGGACCTCGTCGTCACCCCGGCCGACAAGCGTGCCGCCGCGAGTTACATCGAAGAGGACTTGGGCCCGGCCGCGGTGAAGAAGGGGGGCCAGGCGGTGACAGCTTCGACCGACGTGTTCGGCAGCAGCAACACGACGCCGGGCGTACTGCGAGGCTGGGACACCAGGAAAGGGCTGGACTTCTGTCTGGAGCGGTGGGAAGAGGCATGGCAGAACATCGGACACCACCTGCGGCGTGAACTCGCGGCGCTGCACGGTACGAAGGCCGTTTTCCAGGGAGTGGAGGGGGACAGGATCCACGACTTCAGTCGTATCTCCCCGGGTGGTGGAAGCCGACTCAACGATCTGTGAGGAAGCTCCCATGGAACTGACTTACCACGAGATCATGAAGGCCGACCTGTCCGCACTGACCGCCACGGCCAAGGAATGGCGCTCGATGAGCAAGGGCTGCGGAAAGCTGCGCGACAACTACCGCGACCACGTTCGTGCCAAGCTCAAAGGCTGGGCAGGCGAATCTGCGGGGGCCTTCTGGATCTCCTCCGACACCACGCTTCATGAGTTCTCCGCAGCCAAGAAGCAGGCTCAGAAGATTGCGGAGCTTCTTGACGATGCCCACGACAGGTTGGCTGCGGCCAGGGAACACCTGAAGAGCGTGCGTCACGAAGCCACCCACAAAGGTGGCATGAAAGTCGACGATTACGGCAAGTGTACGATTGACACCGAGGGAATGCCGGAAGAGGAAGTGCAGAGCCTCTTGCGTAATCCCGGTCGAATGGATGCGGAAGCGACCTGGAACCGCCGCATCGAGGTGGCGGTCAAGCACGTCGACGACGTGGACTACGAGAACCTGTTGGCGCTCAAGGCTGCGGCTACGGACACCGACGGCAAGGGCGATGCCGACGGCTTCAACAGCAAGGCCGTAGGCGATGTGGAGAAATACGCCGCCAACCGTACAGCGGACCTCGTTTCTCGTCTTGACCGCACGAAGGACGGGGCTGGCCTGACCGCCAAGGAACGCCACGATGTTCAGGTGATGATGCGGGCGAACGCTGACGACAAGGGTTTCAACCGCACTCTCCTCAACTCTATCGGCCCCGATGGCCTGATCAAAGCAGAGAACGAGCTGCACGCACTGGCGTACAGCACGGACAAGGGTAACCGCTCCCAGTACCTAGGTATGGAAAAATCCTTGGCGACATCTTTGGTGACGGCTACCAGGATGCCGACGTTCCGCGATGGCAAGAAGGAGATTCCCGTCGGTTCGGCGGAGTACGCCAAGAAGTACCGTGCTTGGCTGCGTAGCGAAGACGGATCCTTCTACGAGAACTGGCGTAAGGACATGCGGAAGGCTGGAGCCGCAGAGTGGACGTTCGACTCCAGGGAGGCGGGCGGTATCGGGGGTTCGTCCTACAGCGGGCGCGGCTATCAGAGTCTGGTCACACTGATGGAGCACGGTGACGGGTACTCACCGCAGATGCTGCACGACCTCGGTGACGACATCCGTGGGGTGGAGGAGAAAGACCCGAATATCTGGGACCGGCGGGAGGAGGGCGTCGCTGGGGGGCCTTTCGAGAACGACCCGTACGACGGTGTTCTGGGCATCATGGCGAAAGATCCGGACGTTGCCGCCAGCTATCTGGACCCCTCCTCCGACCCGAACCCCGCAGACGGGAAGGACGGACGGAACGATCGTCTCGAATACCTCGTCAAGGACCGGGACTGGAAGGTTGTGGACACGGTGGGTGCCGACAATGCGTCCCGCGACGAGTTTGACAAGGTCGACAAGAACGCACGGGAGGGATTCGAGGCCGCGCTCAAGGCGGGCGCCACCGGTCGGCTCCCTGATTCAGTAGCCGGCTCCACGCCTCCGGACCATTCTGCGGCCAACGCCCATGTGATGACGGAGGCGGTACGGGTTTTCGGTGGCCCGCCAGGTGACGGTGAGGTTTCGCCGATCGCCAAGGACGGGGACTTCGTTGGTTTCCGGCGCGCGCTCGGGGAGATGATCGCGGATTACCCGGGCGATGTGCAGCGTTCGGTTACCGGGGACGATGAGTTTTCTGTGTACGGCAAGGCCGCTCGCTTCGATAATCCTGCACTTCATGAGTACCTAAACCAGGTCGGGCGAGATCCCTACGCACACGGAGTTGTCAAGGCTTCGCAGCAGATGTATACCGTCGAGCACTTGCGGGACGTGATCGGCAACCTTCCGTCGGGGACCGATGCGAGTGATGTCCGGGATTATGCGGGCGATGCGGTTTCCGGGGGTGCCTACGTGTCAGGAGTCATGAGCGAGGCTAAGGCGGATGCCTTGTACGAAGACAAGGTGGACGAGGCTGGGGACTTCAACAAGAAAGCCGATGAGGCCAGCAAGTGGGTAAATCGATTCGTGGGTTTGGGAACGGCGAACTCCGGAGGCGGACCGCAAGGTCCGGGTGCGGTGCTGTCCACGCCTGTTGGGTGGGCGCAAGAAGATATCAACACTGCTGTTATGGAGCATATCAAGAAGGATGTACCCGAGGAGGGGGAAAAGGCGGACGCCGCAGGTAGGTATGCCTTCGCGCAGACGCAACAGAACACGCGTGACTTCTACCGCGATTATGCTGAAAGTATCGGGAAGGCGGCTGGCCTTGACGAACCTCTTCTCAGGAGCGCGCAGGACGGCGCCAGAGTGCAGGCCGAAGCCAAATTCCAGGAAGGAGCCGGAACGGTACGCTCACGTGGGGGTTCGGGTGGCGGTGGATAGATTTGAGCGCCCCGCGAGGTGGCCCTGTTCCGGATGGGTGCGGGCTGTCTTCCTCGTCTTCTGGATCGTCGCGTCAACGGTGCTCGTTTCCTGCGACAGTTCTCCCCCCCCGCGCGAATACTCAATTCCCGATAATCTCTGTGGGCTCTCACTGCCGCAGCGTAGTTACTCTACGCTTTTTGGGTCTGGCGGTAAAATTAGGCGTGATGACAACCTCGAAAAACTGGGGAGTCCTGAAGTGAGATTGCAGGGGTGCCGGTACTTCGTGGACGATAAGCCCACTGTTTCCGTTTCGGGTGACTGGGTCAAGAAGAACGATCAGGTCGAGCCCTCGACCCCGCGCGCGGTGGTCCGGGAGCGGGCGGGGGCCAAGCCGAGGAAGTATGCCGGGCGTTACGACGTGGCTACCTGGCGGGCCGGCGCCGTTGCGGCGCTGGACTGTCCACGCCCTTCCGAGGACGAGGACAGGTCGTTCAGTAGACTTCTGCTCGACATCCATGCCAACGACACCCAGCTGAGCGACGACCCCGACCGCGCCCACAAGGTCTTCGGCAAGCTGGCGCAGGACGCCATGGGTGAGGTCATGAAGAAGCTCGACTGCAAAAGGAAGCCGAAGACGGCGTGATTCACCTTCACTGCGCCCGCCCCGCGCGGGTCGCGGGGCGGGGTGGCAGGATGCGGCGTATGACTTCTCCTGCTTCTTCCGCCCCCGAAGGCGGTGCCGCCAAGGCCGCCGCGCCCAAGAAGGACCCCTGGGAGCTGCCCGATGTCTCCGGGCTGACCGTCGGCGTGCTCGGTGGTACCGGGGACCAGGGGCGCGGGCTCGCCTACCGGCTCGCGCGGGCCGGGCAGCAGGTGATCATCGGCTCGCGGGCCGCCGAGCGGGCCCAGCAGGCGGCCGACGAGCTCGGCCACGGTGTGCGGGGCGCGGAGAACGCCGCGTGCGCCCGGGACTCCGACATCGTGATCATCGCGGTGCCGTGGGAGGGCCACTACAAGACCGTCGAGTCGCTCCGCGAGGAGCTGCGGGGCAAGCTCGTCGTCGACTGCGTCAATCCGCTCGGCTTCGACAAGAAGGGCGCCTACGCGCTGGTGCCCGAGGAGGGGAGCGCGGCCGAGCAGGCCGCCGCGCTGCTGCCCGAGTCGCGGGTGACCGCCGCCTTCCACCACCTGTCGGCGGTGTTGCTCTCCGACCCCGAGGTGAGCGAGATCGAGACCGATGTGATGGTGCTCGGCGAGGTGCGGTCCGACTGCGAGATCGTGCAGGCGCTGGCGGGGCGCATCCCCGGGATGCGCGGGGTCTTCGCCGGACGGCTGCGCAACGCGCACCAGGTGGAGTCGCTGGTCGCCAACCTCATCTCCGTCAACCGCCGTTACAAGGCGCACGCGGGCGTCCGCCTCACCGACATCTGAGGGCACGGGCGCGGTGGGGGAGCAGCGGAAGTACAAGGGGTACGTGGTGGCGGCCGTCATCGCGGGGGTGCTGGCGAGCTGTACCGGCTCCCATTCCGGCGCGGGCTCCGGCACCGGGTCAGGCTCCGGCACCGCTTCTGGCCCGGGCTCGCGCTCCGACGACGGCTCGCACGCGCCCCTGAGCGTCGGCAGGGTCAAGGAGATGGCGGCCGACCCCGGCGAGACCTGTCCGGTGCCGTTCGACATGGCCGCCGCCGCGAAGTCCGCCCGGATCGGGGAGCGGATCCGGGCGGGCACCGTCAGCGGTGAGACCGCGGACAAGAGCGATCCGAGCGCGCCGCTGACCCTGTTCAAGGGTGCGCTGGTGAGCTGCGGTTACGGCATCGGCAAGGAGAAGGCGCACGTGTTCACCGTCGGCGTCGGCAAGGGGACGGCCGTCGGCGTGCTGCTCCCGCAGGTCCAGCACGACGCGGGCATGGCAATGACGGAGCTGAAGGCCTACGCCGCGGAGGCGTCCAAGGCACCCGCCGGCAAGCCCGTGCTCACCCCCAGCGGGAACGTCGCCTCCGTACGGCTCTCCGCCGACGGCAAGGGCGACCTCGCGCTGGTCGTCTCCCTCGGCGAGGACAGGACCGCGCTCACCAAGACGCAGGTCACGGACCTGACCGGGAAGCTGGCGGACCAGGCACACGGCTGACGGCACCACAGCGCCGTACGGGGCGGCGCGCCGCGCTCGGCTGACGGCGCCCCGCATGCGCGCCGCGCCGTGCCCGCCCATCATGGGACAGCGGCGTCCGGCCAGAGCGGCGGGGCCGCCAGGAGGCGCGGAATGGGAACGGAGCCGGGGTCCGCCGCCGCACGGGCAGGGGCGTCCGGGAAGTACGTCCCCGACCCCCGGCGCTGGAAGGCCCTCACGGTCTGTCTGATCGTCGGCTTCATGGCGCTGCTCGACGTCTCGATCGTGAACGTGGCGCTGCCCGCCATCGAGAAGGGCCTGGGCGCCTCCGAGTCCGCCCTCTCGTGGGTGGTCTCCGGCTACGCGCTCACCTTCGGCCTCGTACTCGTGCCCTCCGGCCGGCTGGGCGACGCGCTCGGGCGGCGTACGGCCTTCTTCGCGGGCCTCGTGCTGTTCACCGTCGCCTCCGTGGTCTGCGGCCTGGCGCAGGACCCGAGCTGGCTGGTGATCGCGCGGCTCGTCCAGGGCATCGGCGGCGGGCTGTTGATGCCGCAGATCTCCGGCATGATCCAGCAGCTCTTCCGGGGCGCCGAGCGGGGCAAGGCGTTCGGCCTGCTCGGCTCCACCATCGGCATCTCCACCGCGGTCGGACCGCTGCTGGGCGGGCTGCTCATCCAAGCGTTCGGGGCCGCTGAGGGCTGGCGCTGGGTGTTCTTCGTCAACCTGCCCATCGGCGTGCTGGCCTTCTGTCTCGGACTGCGCCTGGTGCCCGCCGCCTGCGCGGAGCGCGACAGCTCGCGGCGGGAGTCCTTCGACCCGTTCGGGGTGCTGCTGCTGGGCGCCGGGGTCATCGCGATCATGCTGCCGCTGGTGGAGGAGCGCCAGTGGCAGGGGCCGGGAAAGTGGCTGCTGGAGCCGGTGGGGGTGCTGCTGATCTTCGCGTTCCTGCGGTGGGAGCGGTCCTATCTGCGCGCGGGGCGCGAGCCCCTGGTGGACCTGCGGCTGTTCGCCGACCGCTCGTACTCGCTGGGCGCGCTGCTGGGGCTGCTCTACTTCGCGGGGTTCACTACGATCTTCTTCGTCTTCACCCTCTTCCTCCAGAACGGGATGCGCTACAGCGCCCTCCAGGCGGGCCTCTCGCTGACGCCGTTCGCGGTCGGCTCGGCGGTCTCGGCGGCCGTCGGCGGGCGCTTCGTCATCCGGGTCGGGCGGCCACTGATCGCCGCCGGGCTGGTGCTGGTGGCGATCGGGCTCGGCGGTGCGGGGCTGGCCGTGCACGAGGTGCAGAACCACTCGGTGGGCTGGGCGATGGCCCCGCCGATGCTGGTGGCCGGGCTCGGCTCCGGGCTGGTGATCTCCCCGAACCAGACCCTGGCGCTCCAGTCCGTACCGATCGCCCAGGGCGGCGCGGCGGGCGGGGTGCTCCAGACCGGGCAGCGCATCGGGTCGGCGGCGGGGGTCGCGGCCGTCGGCGCGGTCTTCTTCGCCTGGCTGGCCAGCAGCCACGACTGGGCGACGGCGCTGGACTACGGCCTGTTGGCGGCGCTGTGCTTCGTCGTCGCCGCGCTGGTCGTCGCACTCTTCGACGTGATGTACGGGAGGCGGGAGGCACGCCGGGAGGGGCAGGAACGGGGGGAGGGGGCACGCGGGGCGGAGACGCGCCCGGAGGGGCAGGAACAGGGGAAGGGGGCGGACGGGGCGAGCGCCGCCGGTCCGGCAGGGTGAGGGAGAATGGCCCTCGCACACCGCACCCGCACACCGTGCAGCCAGCGCGCCCACCGGCGCACCGACCATCCCGTGGAGAGCCCGACCATGCCAGCCCGCGTCCCGAGGGGCCTCACCCTCTACGCCACCGTCATCTGCCTGCTCGCCGTCGTCGCGGCGGTGGTCTCCTTCGCGTACGGCAGCTGGCTCGGCGTGGTCTGGATCCTCCTGGCGGGCCTCACCTCGAACATGGCCTGGTACTACCACCGGCGGAGGACCGCGCGGCAGTAGTCACGCGCGCACCTCACGGCACCCCCGCGCGCACCCCACGACGCTCACGCGCGCACCTCACGGCGCCACGGGACGAAGACGCCCGCGGTTACCGGCACGAAGACGCCCCCGGCTACGGCACGAAGACGTTCTGCGGCTCGCCCTGCCAGAAGCGGAAGTATTCGAGGCCGAGGAAGGTCTCCAGCTCGGAGACGCCCAGGACGCGGAGCAGGGAGTCGATGGCGGTCCAGAAGGCGCCGTTGATCTCCGGGATCCACAGGCAGCCGAAGACGATCAGGATCCCGAAGTTGGAGAACGGCTCTGCCTGGCGCCGCACCTTCTCCGACAGCCAAGGCTCGATGATGCCGAACCCGTCCAGCCCCGGCACGGGCAGCAGGTTCAGCAGCGCCGCCGTCACCTGGAGCAGCGCGAGGAAGGCCAGCGCGCAGCGGAAGGCGACCGGCACGTCCCCCATGGCGTCGAGCAGGAACGGCGCGGTCAGCAGCGCGGCGAACAGCGCGTTGGTCAGCGGGCCCGAGGCCGAGATGAGGCTGTGCTTCAACTTGCCCGAGATCCGGCCCCGCTCGATATAGACCGCGCCGCCCGGCAGCCCGATCCCGCCCATGATGACGAAGATCACTGGCAGCACGATGCTGAGCAGCGCGTGGGTGTACCGCAGCGGGTTGAGCGTCAGGTAGCCCTTCGCGCCGACCGACAGGTCCCCGGCCCGCAGCGCGGTGCGCGCGTGCGCGTACTCGTGCAGGCAGAGCGAGACGATCCAGCTGGAGACGACGAAGAAGAAGACGGACACGCCCGTCACCTCCGCCCAGCCGGACCACACGGCCCAGCCGGAGATGGCCATGATCGCGACGAGCCCGAGGAAGACCGGGCTGATGCGGTGGTGCTCCGGGTGGGTGGATGCGCTGGTCATGGGGCCAGACCGTACCGGCCCGAGGGCATGCCCCGCGAACTGCCCACGCGGTACGGGTGTTTGCGAGACGGCGCGCCCGTGCCCGGCCGACGGCTGGGCAAGCCCGCCCCGGGGCGGGGCCCGCGACGGCACTCGCGTGGCCTGCGACGGCACTCGTGCGGCGTGCGATGGCGCTTACGGGGCCCGCGACGGCACTTGCGTGGGGTCCGCGACGGCACTCGCGCGGCGCGCGGCGCGAGTTCGGCTGAACGTCAGCGCCTTTCTTTCCGTATTCAACTTTCAGACGGAGTCCGCCTGAGGCAAATGGAGCCCGCATGAGCCGGATCGCGCGTTCAGAGCACGTCACAGCACGGCAGACAACGAGCGATTCTCCGGCGACGGAATCCCCGCCCGGGCCCGCTCAGGCCGGCCACCCATTCCCGCGATCCACCCGCGCCTTCGCCTGGCCGGTGGCCCTCCGGACAGGGGAGGCGCGGACATGGGCGTGATGACGATCCGCGTCTCCCGGGACGCCGGCCGGTCGTGGGGCAGACAGCGCAGGTTCCGGGCCGGGACCCCGCTGGTGACCACGACCTGGCCGCCGTGCCGATGTCCGGGCTGTTCCGCCGCCGCGGCGAGTAGCGCGAGCGCGACGCGAGCGGAAAGAGCGGTCGCCGCCATCACACAGGCGGCCCGAGCGGAGGCCACCCGGTGTCCGCACTGTCGACAAGAGCGGCGCGTCTTCGGCAGCGAGGTGGCGCAGGGCAGCTACCGGCCGGTCGTGGTCACCGGTACTTGTGCCTGCTCCGATGCTGCCGGCGGCGGCCACCCGGCGTGAGGTGGGGCTCCCATGGTGATGCCTGAACGCGGCGATGCCGTCGAGCGGTTGGTGCGGCCCGGCCACTGCGTGCGCTGTGGCCGGCGTGTGCGGGAGGCCATGACGGTGGCGATGGTGCAGGGCAGTTCCGGGCCCGGCCGCACCGTCGATGCCTGCCTCCCGCACGCCCGTGAGTACGCCGCCTACGCGCTGGCCCCGCAGTGGCTCCGCGACGACCTCGCCGCCCTCGATGCCGCGCGCCTCCCCGCACGCCGCGCCTTTCCGCACACGGCGCGCCCCCCTCGTGCTCCGTGTGAGGAACACCGCGCGTGAGGAGCGCCCCGCGCAGGACCGCAACGCCCCGTGCGGGAACGCCCCGCGTGGGAACGCCCGGAGCTGCGGGGCGTCGAACGTCGAACGTCGAGTGTCGGGCGTCAGGCGTCGAACGTCGGGTGAATCGTCGCTCCGAGGCGCGAGATGCGTCGGCCGGGGTCAGCTCCGGCCGCCGGCCGGGGTGGGGGCGTCGGCGGGAGTGGCCATCGGCGCTGCCTGTTGAGGGCCGCGTGCCACCTCCCGGGAGGGTCCGCGTCCCGCCAGCGAGACGACGGTGACGCCGCCGATCAGCAGCGCCGCCGCGACCCCGTCCAGCAGCGTGATCCCCTCCCCGAGGAGCAGCGCCGCCGATGTCATTCCGAAGACCGGCACCAGCAGGGAGAAGGGCGCGACCGTCGAGGCGTCGTACTGCCGCAGCAGCATGCCCCATACGCCGAAGCCGAACAACGTGGTGACCCAGCCGACGTACAAGAGGGTGCCCAGGCCGCTCAGGTCGAGCGAGCGCAGCGCGGCGAGGTCGGCGGAGGGCCCCTCGAACAGCAGGGAGAGCGCGAACAGCGGCAGCGGCGGCACCAGGCTGACCCACACCATCCACGAGAGCGCGTCGGGGGGTGCGGCCTTACGGGTCAGCACGTTGGACAGTCCCCAGAACGCCGCCGCCGCGATGACCAGTGCGAAGGCGCCCAGCGGCCCCGCCGTACCCTGACCGACGGCCGCCACGGCTATCCCCGTCAGGGCGAGGACCATCCCGGACAGCCGGGTGCGGCCCAGCCGTTCGCGCAGCAGCACGGCGGCCAGCACCGCCGTGAAGACCGCTTGCACCTGGAGCACCAGCGAGGACAGCCCGGCGGGCATCCCCTGCTGCATCCCGATGAACAACAGCCCGAACTTCGCGACCCCCAGCACCGCGCCGACGGCCACGATCCAGCGCAGGGCCACCCGGGGGCGGCGGACGAAGAAGACGGCGGGCAGCGCGGCGACCAGGAAGCGCAGGGCGGAGAAGAGCAGCGGCGGGAAGTGCCGCAACCCGATCTCGATCACGACGAAGTTGGCGCCCCACAGGGCGGCGACCAGCACGGCCAGGGACAGATGGAGGGGACGCATTCGCATGCGTCCGATCCTGGCGGGCCCCACTGTTCAGCACCAGCGATGCTTTCTGCATAGTTGGATTCAGCAACGCTGAAGAGTGCGGCGGGGCGGCACCGGGTGAGACGACGCTGCGACGACGCCGAGGCGGGGCGATGCCGAGACGGGACGGCGCTGGGCGAGACCGCGCCGAAGTGCGCGCTGGGAGAGGACGGGGTCGGCGATGCTCGATCTGGGGAGGTTGCGTGCCCTGCACGCGGTCCACACGCACGGCTCGGTCGCGGGCGCCGCGCAGGCGCTCGGCTACACCCCTTCGGCGATCTCCCAGCAGGTGGCCAAGCTGGAGCGGGAGACCGGCGCCACCTTGCTGGAGCGCCAGGGCCGGGGCATCGCGCTGACCGACGACGCGCTGGTGCTGGTGCGCACGGCGGGCGAGATGCTGGGCCTCGCCGAGCGGGCCGAGGTCGCGCTGGAGGAGCGCAGGGGCCGGCCCGCCGGGCGGCTGCGGCTGGCCGCCTTCCCCAGCGCGGCACGCGGCCTGATGCCCGGGGTGCTGGCCCGGCTCTCCGCCGAACACCCGGATCTCGGCCTGAGCATGAGCGAGGTCGACCCGCATCTGTCCGTCGGCCTCGCGGCCAGGGGCGAGGTGGACCTCGCCCTCGCGCACGACTGGGACATCGCGCCCATGCCCGCGCCCGAGGGGGTGTGCAGGGAGCCGGTGGGGGAGGACCGGTGCGAGGTGCTGGTGCCCTCGGGGCATCCGCTGGCGGCCCGCGCCTCGCTCGTACTGGAGGATCTGGCGGGCTTCCGCTGGGTGTGCCAGCCGCCCGGCACCGTCTGCCACGACTGGCTGTACAGCACGCTGCGCGCGGTGGGGCAGGAGCCGGAAGTGGGCTACCACATCGCCGAGTACGCCACCCAGGTCGAGCTGGTGGCGGCCGGTTTGGGCATCGCGCTGCTGCCCCGCATGGGGAGGGGCCCGCTGCCGGACGGCGTGGAGCTGCGCCCGCTGGAACCGACCCCGACGCGGCGGCTGTTCGCCGTCTGGCGCGCGGGCGTCTCGCGCCGTCCCGCCGTCGCCGCGGCGGTACGGGCCCTGCGGGAGGCCGCGCCGCCTGCCGGGTGAGCGGCTGCTGGCAGTATGTGAGGGTGCGCTACCTGTTTCGCGTTCTGGGGACCACGCAGGTGTTCCGCGAGGACGGCACCCCGGTGCCGGTCGGCGGGGCGCGGCTGCGTGCCCTGCTGACCGCGCTCGCGCTCGCCGGGGGCCGCGCCGTCCGCACGGACGCGCTGGCAGCCGCCGTGTGGGCCGAGGACGAGGAGCCGCCGGCGGACGAGACGGCCGCGCTCCAGGCGCTGGTCGGCAGGCTGCGCAGGTCGCTGGGCCGGGAGGCCGTCGGCTCCGTCGAAGGCGGCGGCTACCGCCTGGCGGCCGGGCGGGACGACATCGACCTCTTCCGCTTCGAACGGCTGGCGGGGGAGGGGGCCGCCGCGCTCGCCGAGGGCGACGCGGACAAGGCCGCGGCTCTGCTGGACGACGCGCTGGGGCTGTGGCGCGGCCCCGCGCTGGTCGACCTGCCCGACGGGGGCGGCGCGGCGGGCGTGCGGGCCACCGACCGCCGGCTGACGGCACGCAGGGACAGGGCGGAGGCGGACCTGGCGCTGGGCCGGGCCGAGGCGGTGCTGCCCGTGGTGCGGCAGCTCGCCTCCGGCCACCCGCTGGACGAGCCGCTCCAGGCCCTCTTGCTGCGGGCGCTGCGCGACGCGGGCCGGGCCGCCGAGGCGCTGGACGCGTACGAGGGCATCAGAGTGCGGCTGGCCGACCGCCTCGGTATCGACCCCGGTCCCGAACTGCGCGCCCTGCACACCGAGTTGCTGACCCAGCCGCAGACACCCGAGCCGCCGAGACCCGGGCCCCTGCGACCCGGGCCGCAAAGACCTGAGCCGCCAAGACCCGGGCCCCTGCGCCCCGAGCCGCAGGGAGGCGGACCGCGGGCGCCCGAGCCGGGTGGGCCGGGCTCCGTACGCCAGGCACCCGGCAACCTGCGTGCCGGGCTGACCTCCTTCGTCGGCAGGGCCGAGGAGATCAGGGGCATCGGCGGCGAGCTGAGCACCACGCGCCTGGTCACCCTCACCGGCCCGGGTGGTGCCGGCAAGACGCGGCTGTCCCTGGAGGCGGCGGCCGACGCCCGCAGCCGCTCCGGCACCGACTGGGAGGACGGCGTGTGGGTGGCCGAACTGGCGCCCGTGCGCGACCCGCACCACTACCAGGAGACCGCCGAGGCCGTACTGACCGCGCTGGGCGGACGCGAGACGGTGCTGCGCGGGTCCACCGCCGAGGGCCTGCGCGCCGCCACCGACCCCACGGCCGCCGACCCCCTGGCCCAGCTGGCCGAGCGGTGTGCCAACCGCCGCATGCTGCTGGTGCTGGACAACTGCGAGCACGTCATCGACGCGGCGGCCAAGGTCGTGGAGACCCTGCTCGTGGAGTGCCCCGGGGTGACGGTGCTCGCCACCAGCCGGGAGCCGCTGGGCGTGCCCGGCGAGTCCGTACGGCCTGTCGAGCCACTGCCCGACCCCGTCGCGCTCCAGCTGCTGGCCGACCGGGGCGCCTCGGCGCGGCCCGGCTTCCGGACCGGCGAGGACCCCGAGGCGTGTGCCGAGATCTGCCGCCGCCTGGACGGGCTGCCGCTGGCCATCGAGCTGGCGGCGGCCCGGCTGCGCTCGCTCACCCCCGCTCAGCTCGCCCGCCGCCTCGATGACCGCTTCCGGCTGCTGACCAGCGGGAGCCGCACCGTATTGCCCCGGCAGCAGACGCTGCGCGCCGTCGTGGACTGGTCCTGGGAGCTGCTGAGCGAGGCCGAACGGGCGGTGTTGCGGCGGCTGTCGGTCTTCGCGGGCGGCTGCCGTCTGGAGCAGGCCGAGGAGGTCTGCGCCGACCTTCCCGGGGGCGACGACGGCGAGACCGCGGCGCTCCTCGGCTCGCTCGTCGACAAGTCGCTGGTGGTGGCCGTCCCCGACTCCCGTGGAGACGGGATGCGCTACCGGCTCCTGGAGACGGTCGGCGAGTACGCGGCGCGCAAGCTGGACGCCGTGCCCGGTGAGCGGGAGCGCGCCGAGCGCCGCCACCTGGTGGCCTACCGCGAACTGGCCCGCACGGCCGACCCGCTGCTGCGCGGCCCCCAGCAGGCGGTGTGGCTCGACCGGCTGGAGAGCGAGCACGACAACATCCGCTCCGCGCTGCGCCGCGCGGTCGCCGCGCACGAGGAGCACGAGGCGCTGTGCCTGGTCCTGTCCATGGGCTGGTTCTGGTCGCTGCGCGACCACCGCAGCGACGCCCGCACCTGGACCCGTGCCGCCGCCGAGCTGGGTCCCGATCCCTTCGCCTCCCCGGTGCGGCCCGCGCCGGCGCTGCACGAGCGGTGCACGGACACGCCGCCGCCCATGAGCGAGGAGATGCTGTGGGAGGCCCGGCGCGGGGCGCGGCTGATGGTGCTGGCCGACTCGGAGGACGGGGTCGTCGATATGGCGGCGCCCGAGCATCAAGAGCGGCTGCGCAACATCTCGCGGACCTACACCCTCGGGATGCCGCAGACCTGCCGTGTTCCCGGCTGTATGTGGATCTTCGCCTGGATCATGAACGGCAACTTCGCGGGACTGAGCGAGGTGGCGGACCGGACCGTCCAGAGCTGCCGCGAGCTGGGCTACGAGTGGGAGCTGGCGTTCGTCCTCCAGCTGCGCGCCAAACTCACCAGCGACTGCTCCGCGACCTGGGAGCGGGCGGGCCAGGACGCGGCCGAGAGCCTGGAGATCTTCCGTAAGGCAGGCGACGCCTGGGGCGAGGCCGAGGCGCTGTCGGGCCGGGGCGAATCGCTCACCGCGCGCGGCGAGTTCGCGTCCGCCGCGGCCGACTACCGGCTCGCCATCGAGCGCGCCGAGCAGCTCGGCGCCCACAGCCAGGTCCCGCAGCTCAAGTCCCGGCTGGGGGCGGTGCTGGTGGAGCTTGGCGACCCCGAGCGGGCCGAGGAGGGCGACCGGCTGCTGTGGGAGGCGACGGAGCAGGCCGAGCGCCTCGGCGGTGACGGGCCCAACCTCGCCGCTGTCCAGCTCGCCGTGCGGCTGGCGCGCACCGGGGAGACCCAGCAGGCCAGGGAGAGACTGAAGCCCCTGGAGGCACAGTTCGCGGACCGCTCCCCTCAGATGTTCCACGGGATGGTGCAGGGGATGCTGGGGTGGACGTACGCGCTGGAGGGCAGGCCGCACGAGGCCATGGCCACGGTCCGGGAGGCCATCGGCAAGACCCGCGACCCGATAGCGCAGGCCATCGCCCCGCATCTGACGCTCACTCAACTGGTGACCGCGTCGCGGGCGCTGGCCTCCCTGGGCGAGCCCGCGTCGGCCGCACGGCTGTTGGGCGCCTACGACACCCTCTCCGCGCTGCCCGAGGGGCACTTCCCGCATCCCGTCGAGCGCGAGTCGCGGGAGGCCGCCGAAGCGGCGGTGCGGGAAGTGTTGTCCGAGGAGGCGTACGCCCATGCCTACGCCTCGGGCGGCGGCCTCTCCCTCGACGAGGCCGTCGCCCTGGTGGAAGACGCCTGACCCGGCGGCTCGCGTCTCTCTCCGGTGCTCGCCGTGACAGCGGGAGAGGGCGACGGGAGACGGGCCGGCGGAAAACCGGCGACCCGCACCACTCCCGTCGCCCGACAGGCCGTCAGGTCTTCTTGCGGAACTTGGAGATGGCCAGCGGCGCGGTGAGCAGCGTCAGTCCGACCGACCAGATCACCGTCCACATCACCGGGTTCGCCACAGGGCCCTCGCCCAGCATCAGGCCGCGCGCCGAGTTGGCCACATGGGTCAGCGGATTGACGTCGGTGAACGCCTTGAGCCAGCCGGGCATGGTGCC
This sequence comes from Streptomyces sp. NBC_01775, assembly GCF_035917675.1. Classification (NCBI taxonomy): domain Bacteria; kingdom Bacillati; phylum Actinomycetota; class Actinomycetes; order Kitasatosporales; family Streptomycetaceae; genus Streptomyces; species Streptomyces sp. NBC_01775. The sequence continues at coordinate 6,743,236 of NZ_CP109104.1, forward strand.
GGTCGGCACGAACACCGAGGAGCCGAACTGCATCGGCATCAGCACCAGGAAGGAGACCCCCTGCACGGCCTGCGCCGTGCTCATGGTCAGCCCCAGAAGGATGAAGATCCACAGCAGCGAGGCGCCGAACAGCGCGGTCAGACCGATGGCGCCCAGCATGCCGAGCCAGTGCCCGTGCACGTCGAAGCCGACCAGCAGGCCGACGCTCAGCAGCACCACGATCGCCACCAGCATCCGGCCGACCTCGACGACCGACTTGGCGATCAGCACCGAGGAGCGGGCTATCGGCATGGACCGGAAGCGGTCCATCACGCCCTTGCGGAAGTCCTCGTTGATGCCCGTGCCCACCGCCATCGCGATGGACATGCCCATCATGCCCATCATGCCGGGGATCAGATACTGCACATACTGCTCCCGGCCGCCGCCCCCGCCGCCGATGGCGCCGCCGAAGACGTAGACGAACAGCAGCGTGAAGATGATGGGCATCAACAGCGCGTCCATCATCGACTCGGGGTCCTGCTTGATCTGCAAGGCGTTGCGGCGTACGAGTGCGCCGATGTGCCGCAGGTTGGCCCGCAGCCCGATCCGGCCCTCGTCCGTACCGGGCGGCACGGGCTTCGAGCCCGTGTCCTGCCCGGAGGATCCCCCGGTGGACCGGGGCGCTTTGACGGTGGCGGTGCTCACGCCGCGACCTCCTCAAGCTCGTTCTCGTCGTCCTTGTGGGTGGCCTTCTGGCCGGTCAGAGCCAGGAAGACCTCATCCAGGCTGGGCAGATGGGTGGCGATGTCGGCGATCGCGAAGCCGCGCTCGCCCAACAGCCCCACCACGGCGGTCAGCTGCTCGTCGCTGACGATCGGCACGCTCACGACGCCCGCCTTTTCGTCGGCCGTGGCGCCCCCGATCCCGTCGAGGCCCGCCTGGGCGAGGGCGCCGACCATCCGGCTCAGCTCCCCCGGATCGGCGGGGCGGATCTCCAGCGTGCGACCGCCGACCTTCGCCTTCAGCTCGGGCACCCGGCCCTCGGCGATGATCTTGCCCCGGTCGATGACCGTCAGCTCCTTGGCCAGCTGCTCGGCCTCCTCCATGTACTGCGTCGTGAGCAGCACGGTGTTGCCGTCCGCCACGATGTTGTGCACCTCGGCCCACACCTCGTTGCGGGTGCGGGGGTCCAGGCCTGTCGTCGGCTCGTCCAGAAACAGCACCCTGGGGCGGCCGATCATGGAGGCTGCCAGGTCGAGCCTGCGGCGCATTCCGCCGCTGTACTTGCTGGCCGGCCGCTTGGCGGCCTCGGTCAGGGAGAACCGCTCCAGCAGCTCGTCGGCGCGCTTGCGCGCCTCGGCGCGGGGCAGATCGAGCAGCCGCCCGATCATGTAGAGGTTCTCCCTGCCCGAAAGCTTCTCGTCCACCGAGGCGTACTGCCCGGTGAGACCTATGGTGCGCCGCAGCTGGCGGGGCTGGCGCACCACGTCGTACCCGGCGACCTTCGCCGAGCCCCCGTCGGGCCGCAGCAGGGTGGAGAGCATCCTGACGAGGGTCGTCTTGCCCGCCCCGTTGGGCCCCAGCACACCCATGACGGTGCCTTCGCGTACATCCAGGTCGATGCCGTCGACGGCCTTCGTCTCCCCGAAGTGCTTTATCAGTCCACGGACCTCGACCGCGTTCGTCGTCTTCTCTCGCGTCATGAGAACAATGTGTCAGTCCCCACCGACAAAAGACCGACAGCTCACCTACACGCAAGAGCCCCCTGGCGGCACCTCCGGGCGAGAACTGGGGAAAGGGGGGCACCCCCGGGGGCTCTTACGGGCGGTCGCTCTACGCCCTCAAGGGGCACTCGGGGCAGGCGCCCTCACTGGAAAGAGTGCTCCTCCTGCGGGAACCCCCCGGAGGCGACGTCCTCGGCGAAGGCGCGCGCGGCGTCGCCGAGGGCACCCCGCAACTCGGCGTACCGCTTCACGAAGCGCGGCAGCTTTCCCGGGGTGAGCCCGGCCATGTCCGTCCAGACCAGGACCTGCGCGTCGCACTCGGCCCCGGCTCCGATGCCGACGGTCGGCACGTGCAGCGAGCGGGTGACCTCCGCGGCGGCCGGCGCGGGCACCATTTCCATGACCACGGCGAAGGCTCCCGCGTCCTGCACGGCCTTCGCGTCCCGCAGCAGCTGCGCCGCGGCCTCCTCGCCGCGCCCCTGTACGCGGTAGCCCATCGCGTGCACGGACTGCGGGGTCAGCCCGATGTGTGCCATGACGGGGATGCCGGAGCGCACCAGAAGCTGGATCTGGTCGGCGGAGCGCTCGCCGCCCTCCAGCTTCACCGCTCCGGCCCCGGCCTCCTTGACGAGCCGGGTGGCGTTGCGCAGAGCCTGGATCGTGCCTTCCTGGTACGCGCCGAACGGCAGGTCGGCGACGACCAGGGCGTGGCTGGTGCCCCGTACGACGGCGGCCGTCAGCATGGCGATCTGGTCCATGGTGACGGGCACGGTGGTCTCGTACCCGAGGTGGCAGTTGCCCATCGAGTCTCCGACGAGGAGCACGGGGATGCCGGACTCGTCGAAGACGGAGGCGGTCATGGCGTCGTAGGCGGTGAGCATGGGCCACTTCTCGCCCCGCTCCTTGGCGAGTGCGAGGTCCCGCACGCTCACGCGGCGATTGCGCTTGCCTCCGTACAGGGCGCTCACGGTGGGCGCCTCGTCCTGTTTCCGGGCAGGCTGCGTCGACTGCTGCATGGGTGTACTCCTGTGTTGTCGTCTCGAAGCGCCCCTACGGCGTCTCCGGATCCACACATCCATGCTGGCACGCGCGCCCCGTCGCCGGTAGTGCGCTCGGGGGGCCGTCCCGGCCGTCCGCGCTCCGGCACCGGCCGAACCCAAGCTGTCGGCTCCCGCCGGTCTGATCGCCGGCCCGATGTACCGGTATCGTCCTGCGCGTCTGGGAGGATCTTCCCGAGGGACTGCCCCGGCAGTTTGCCGACGGCGCCTTGAACGGCGTCTGCGGTCAAGGGCCGAAGGGCAGGTGGGGCGGGGTGCCGCGCGTGCCGCGTCCCGATGTACGTGTTGTGTCACAGGCGGTAAGGGTGTGGAACCCGCCGCGCTGCCGTACACGTCCCTCAGCTCAGGGCGAAAGCCACAGTTGGACCGAAGGGTTTAACTGCATAAGAACCGGTATCCCCTAACGTTCATCGGACACCGGATCAGACAGCAACGGTCACCAGTACAGGCGAGTGAGGACGGCGATGGCGCGCGCGCATACGGCGGAGGCCACACACACCGTGGACGACGGCGGCAAGCCGGGATTTCTGTCACGGTACGCGGGCCGCACCCGACGCCCGGGCGGCTCCCGCTGGGGCGGCCGGGAGATGTGGCGCCGTGGCTGGGTGCTCGCCGTCCTCGCCCTCCTGCTCGGGCTGGCTTTCATCCTGCACTCCGAGGTCCCCAACTCCATCGGGAACGTCGGCTCGCTGTGGGAGACGTTCCTGCCCTGGGGCGGGCTGCTGATCATCGGCCTCCTGGGTCTCGCCCTGCTGCGCCGCGCCCCCGTGGCGCTGCTCGCGCTGCTGCTGCCGGCACTGGTGTGGGTGAACCTGTTCGGCGGGTCGATCAACGACAAGTCGGGCTCCGGCGGTGACATCACCGTCCTCACCCACAACGTCAACGCGGACAACCCGGACCCCACGGGCACCGCGCGCTCCCTCGCGCACTCGGGCGCCGGCATCATCGCGCTGGAGGAGGTCACCGGGCAGCAGGCCGGGACCTACCGCAAGGGGCTGGCCTCCTCGCACCCGCACCACAAGCTGCTCGGCACGGTCGGGCTGTGGAGCAAGTACCCGATGAAGGACATCCGCCCCGTCGACATCAAGATGGGCTGGCCGCGCGCCATGCGGGCCACCGTCGAGACCCCCAAGGGCGAGATCGCCGTCTACGCGGCACATCTGCCCTCCGTCCGGGTCCAGTTCAGGGCGGGCTTCACCGCCGGGCAGCGGGACGGCAGCGCGCAGGCGCTCGGCGATGCCATAGAGAAGGACAAGGCCGACAGGGCGGTCCTGCTCGGCGACCTCAACGGCACCATGAACGACCGCGCCCTCGCCCCCATCACCTCCCAGATGCGCTCGGCGCAGGGTGCCGCGGGCAGTGGCTTCGGCTTCAGCTGGCCCGCCTCGTTCCCGATGGCCCGCATCGACCAGATCATGGTCAAGGGCGCCACCCCCGTCTCCGCCTGGACCCTGCCCTCCACGGGCAGCGACCACCTGCCGGTCGCCGCGCAGGTGAACCTCACGGACTGAGCGCGGCCGACGCGGGTGCGCGCGCGTTGTGAGGGCCCGTACACACCGTGTCGGTGACGCGCCCCGGGCCCCGGCGGGCCTCGACGGACCCCGGAGAGCCCGCGGGCCTGGGCGGACCCCGGCGGGTCGTGCCGGAGCTCAGCGGATCTCTCCGGGGGTTCGCTGACCGGTAACGCCTCGTTTTGCGCCCTGGAACATCTGGCTGCGAGACTTTGTTCTACGGCAAAACATACGGGCAGTGTCGCCCTCCACCCCTTCTCAGTCCTCGCAGCCCTGCCCCGCGCTGAGCGCGGGCGCGCTCGCGCCTGCCGTTCCGCCCGTTCAGTACCGCATTTCGTTTCAGCACCGCACTCCGTCATGCTTCCGCACGCGTCCGAAAGGTCTCTCCGCATGCCTCTGGCTCTGCTCGCACTCGCCGTGGGCGCCTTCGGTATCGGCACCACTGAGTTCGTGATGATGGGCCTGCTGCCGAACGTCGCCGACGATCTCGGCACGTCCGTCCCGACCGCCGGATACCTCGTCTCCGCGTACGCCCTCGGTGTCGTCCTCGGCGCTCCGCTGCTCACCGCGTTCGGCGCCCGCATTCCGCGCAAGACGATGCTGCTGCTGTTGATGGGCGTCTTCACCGTCGGCAACCTTGCCTCGGCCCTCGCGCCCGGGTTCGGCACACTGCTCGCCGGACGCGTGCTGGCGGGGCTGCCGCACGGCGCGTTCTTCGGGGTCGGCGCGGTGGTCGCCGCCCGGCTCGTACGGGAGGGCCGCTCGGCCCGCGCTGTGGCGACGATGTTCCTGGGGCTGACCGTCGCCAACATCGTCGGTGTCCCCGGCGGCACCGCGCTGGGCCAGCAGCTCGGCTGGCGCGCCACCTTCGTGGTCGTCTCCCTCATCGGCCTGGTCGCCATGACCGCGCTCGCCCTGCTGGTGCCCCGCCTCCCGCTGGAGCACCAGGGCGGCGTCCGTCACGAGCTGCGCGCCCTGGGCAACCGCCAGGTGGTCCTCGGGCTGCTGACCGCCGTCTTCGGCTTCGGCGGTGTCTTCGCCGTCTACAGCTACCTCGCGTCGATGATGACGGAGGTCACCGGACTCGCCGAGACCTCCGTGACCTGGGTTCTCGCCCTCTTCGGTATCGGCATGACGCTGGGCACGCTGGTCGCGGGCCCGCTGACCGACCGCGCCCCGCGGCGGACGCTGTACGCGGCGCTGGGCGGGATGGCCGTGCTCATGGTCGTCTTCCACTTCGCCGCACCCGTGAAGTGGGCGGCGCTGGTGCTGGTGGGGCTGCTGGGAGCCGTCGGCTTCCTGATCACCACACCGGTCCAGATGCTGGTGATGCGCGCGGCCTCCAAGGCGCCGACGCTCGCCTCGGCTTCCAACCACTCCGCGTTCAACCTCGCCAACGCGGGCGGCGCGTGGCTCGGCGGCGTCGTGATCGCCGCCGGCTGGGGCTGGATGTCCCCCACGCTGGTCGGCGCGGTGCTGGCCCTGGCGGGCCTGGGCATCGCGGTGACCGCCGGTGCCATGGCCCGGGGGGAGTCCCGGGTGGTGGCCCGAGGCGCCGAAGCCCCCGCAGAGGTCCACTCGGGCGCCTGACCCGACCGGGTCCCGCCCCTCGTGCGGCGCCCCGCCCCGGCCGCGACAGCGGTCAGGGCGGGGCGCTCGCGTATGTGGCTGGTGCCCCTCCCGGCAAGCTTTTCCCCGTCGCGCCGCCCGGCACGGCCTCCCCCAAGCTCTCCGAGCAGGGGGTGCCCCCAGCGGCGTTGGCCAAAAGCCCTGGTGGCTCCTTCCCCAAGCTCTCAGCTTCTCCCCCGGCCCTTCGGTCGGGAGGTGCCCCCAGAGCAGGGGAGACGCCGATCAAGGGCTTCCGGCCGCCTTGCGATCGCACGTACCGGACGACGCTCCTTGACGGGCAAACATTGCCGGTCACGGCACTAGCCGGCCGCTCCGGCCGGGACCGGTGCCGGAAGGGGGAGCTTCCTGGGGTTGATGTTGCTCGTGGTCACGGTCCCCGCCGCATCGACGAGGCCGAACACCGGATAGCCCTCCACCTGGAACGCCGCCCGGGTGGGGCCCTCGTCCGGGTCCTCCACCACCACGTGGGTCACCTCCCGCAGGGGCTCGGCCATCGCACGCGCCTCGGCCGCGTCCCCGTGGACGAAGGTGACGACCGTCCTGCCGAGCGCCCGGTGCTGCTCGGCGATCTTCAGGTAATGGGGGAGCTGCTCCTTGCAGGCCGGGCAGGTGGTGGAGAGGAACGCGATCAGCCCGTTGTGCAGGGTCTCGCCGGTGACCGTCTCGCCGTCGAGGCTCTCCGCCGTGAAGTCCGGCAGCGTGGAGCCGTTCGGCAGCATGAGCCCCGGGTCGTCTCCGGTGAGCGGGTCAGCGCGCATGGTCCGGAGCTTGCGGACGACGCCGAAGGTGAGCAGCAGGTTCAGCAGGCACAGCGCCGCCAGAATCACGACGGCGGCGATCAGAAACGGCATCGGGGCTCCTGGTGGCTCTGGGGGTTGCGGGGGCTCTGGTGGCGGATGGCGCGGGGTCCGCGAACAGCGCTGCGAGCTCGTCGGTGCCGACGACCAGCAACACGCCGATCAGCGCCGCGAAGGCGGCGAGCGCGAGCCCGCCCGGGTGCGTGGGCAGCGCGGGCCCGGCCACGGAGAGGCCCGCGCCCAGCGCCGCCACGGCCAGCAGCGCCCCGTTGCGTACCAGGTGGCGCGGGCCGATCGGGGCCGACGACGAGCCGAAGCAGGCGCACGCGGTCGCGACGTTCCGCCGCAGTGCCCGCACGAGTGCCGCGCTGAGTACGGCGAGCAGACCGGCCGCGAGGATGAAACCGGACAGACCGCCGGGCGGTGCGAGGAGCCCGAGGGGCACCAGCACCTCGGCGGCGACCACGGCCAGCGCCGCCGGACGGGGGGAGCCGGCGGGTGCGCCCAGCTCTCTGGCCGCCCGCTCGAACTCCCGGAAGGCGGCCCGCGACCGCAGCTTGCTCACGGCGGAGACCGCGAACACGCCGCCGGTCAACAGGCGGCAGGCCAGCAGGACATAGCCCACGGCATCCCCCATGTGTGTTCGATGTCGATCGGCAATCTAACCCCACGAGGGCACTTCAGGGAACAAGAAAAAATCTTGTAACTTTCAACCTCAATTCCCCCTAGCGCAACAGAGATCGATCGTCGTAACGTTCCGCTGCCTTGAGATCCAAGGCGACAGGGAAAGGGGAACTCCCATGATCGCTAAGCTCAGCGACAAGCTGCTCGGCATGGTGCTGCGCGAGGAGCGTGCGGGCGCTTGCGTGCCGGAACACGGCAACTACTGCGGCTGCAAGAGCGGGTACAAGTACGCTCTCGACTGCAACGGCCACTGCACGGACAAGACCATCAACCGCTGCTGACGCTCCGTCAGTCCAGTTGATCTGAACGGCTCTCGGGCGCACCGCGGCGCCCGAGAGCCCGTTCCTTTCCCCCCGCGCGCTCCCCGCGAGCGGGTCTCACGAGCGTGCGAGGAAGACCACAGCCGTGTCGAAGGTGCCCGAGCAGCCACCACCCGAGCCGGAACAGCCGCCACCCGAGCATGAGCAGCCACCGCCCGAGCCCGAGCTGCCCGAAGCGTCGTCAGGGCTGCCCGGGACGTCGTCCGGCGCGCCCCCGCGCTCCCGGCTGCGGCTCCGTGCCGCCCTCACCTGCCTGGCGCTCCAGTTCCAGGCCACCCGGGTGGGCGCCGCCGCGATGTTCGGGACGGCCGCGGTCACCGGGCTGCTGCCCGCGCTCGCCGCCTGGTTCGGGAAGCTCCTCTTCGACGAGATCGGCCACGGCGGCGACGCCGACACAGGCCGGGCCACCGCTCTCGCGCTCGCCGTCGCCGGGGTCGGCGCGGTCACCGCCGTACTGACGCAACTGGCCGGATACCTCGACGAGGTGGTCCGGCAGCGCCTCGTCGTCACCGTCGAGGACCGGCTCTTCGCCCGCGTCAACGAGTTCCGCGGGCTGCGGCACTTCGAGAGTCCCGCGTTCCACGACCGGCTGCGACTCGCGCAGGAGGCGTCGCAGGACGCGCCGCACAACATCACCATGTTCAGCCAGAGCGCGGTCCGGGCCGTCGCCACCGTGACCGGCTTCACCGGTGTGCTCTTCGCCGTCTGGCCGCCCATGGTCGGACTGCTCTTCCTGGTCGGGGGCGCCGCGTTCGTCGCCCGGCTGCACCAGGCCCGCCGCCAGGCGGAGGTCTCGGAGATCGTCTCCGGCAAGTACCGGCGCCGGCTCTTCTACCGCGGCCTGCTCACCGACCCGCGCGCCGCCAAGGAGATCCGGCTGTTCGGGCTCGGCGGCTTCCTGCACACCCGCCTGGTCACCGCCCTCGGCGACGCGACCTCCGCCGAACTCCGCGTCGCCCGCCGAGGCGTGCTCGTCCAGTCCGGCTTCGCGCTGCTCAACACCGCCGTGACGGGACTCGGGACCGTGGTCGTCGCGATCGGCGCCGCGCACGGGCGGTTCACCGTCGGCGACGTCACCCTCTTCATCGCCGCGGCTGCCGGGATCCAGGCGACCTTCGGCGGGATCGTGACGCAGGCCGGTATGGCGGTCGAGGGCATTCGCCTCTTCGGCCACTACACCGACCTGATGGAGACCCCGGACGACCTCGGCTCCGGGAGCGACCTCGGCTCCGGGGGCGAGCCCGTCCCCGCGCTGCGCCACACCATCGAGCTGCGCGACGTGTGGTTCCGCTACGACCCCTCCGGCCCCTGGGTGCTGCGCGGGGTGAACCTGACCCTGACAGCCGGTACGGCGGTCGGCCTGGTGGGGCGGAACGGAGCGGGCAAGAGCACGCTCGTCAAGCTGCTGTGCCGGTTCTACGACCCCGTGCGCGGGACGATCCTGTGGGACGGCGCGGACATCCGCACCCTGGACGTCGCGAGGCTGCGCCGCCGCATCGGCGTGACCTTCCAGGACTACATGGCGTACGACCTCACGGCGCAGGAGAACATCGGCGTCGGTGACCTCGACCGCCTCCACGACCGGGACGCCGTACGGACCGTGGCGCGCGCGGCGGGCATCGACGAGAAGCTGAGCTCCCTTCCCGACGGGTACGGCACGCTGCTGAGCCGGGTGCAGGTGGACGACTACGACGCGTCGCCCGGCGTCACCCTCTCCGGCGGCCAGTGGCAGCGGGTCGCGCTGGCCCGCTCGCTGCTGCGCACGGACGCCGACCTGCTGATCCTCGACGAGCCAAGTTCGGCCCTCGACGCCCAGGCGGAGCACGAGATCAACGCGGCCCTGCGCCGGCACCGGGAGGGCAGGACGAGCCTGCTGATCTCGCACCGGCTCAGCGCCCTGCGGGACGCGGACGTGATCGTCGTCATGACGGACGGAGCGGTCGCCGAGGCGGGCACACACGACGAGCTGATGGGCGCCGAAGGCCAGTACGCGTCGTTGTTCACCCTCCAGGCGGCGGGCTACCAGGACACCCGGGTGGGGTGAGGAGACGGGATGCGCAGTTCCACGACGGCGCTCGCCTCAGCGCTGCTTCTGACGGCGACGGCGACGGCCGGAGCGCTGCTTCGCCGCAAGCTGCTGCTGATCCGCGTCACCGGCTCCAGCATGGCCCCGACCTTCGCCGACGGCTCCCGGCTGCTGCTGAGGAAGACGGCCCGCCTGCGCACCGGTGACGTGATCGTCTTCCGCAATCCGAACGGGACGGGCGGCGCCGAGGACCTGCGCTGGCTGGTCAAGCGGGTGACAGCGCTGCCGGGCGACCCCGTGCCCGCCGAGGTCCGCGACCGGGTCGCGGCACGCCCCGGCGACCGGGTGCCCGCCGGCAGCGTCGTCGTCCGGGGCGATGCCGAACGCACCGTGGACTCACGGCACTTCGGCTACGTCCCGGCTGCCGGGGTCCTCGGCGTGGTGCTCAGCCCTCGCGCCACGCGTCAGCCCGCGTCGTACGTCAGCCCTCGCGCCACACGTTCGTGATCGGCAGGCGGCGGTCCTTGCCGAAGCCCTTCGGGGAGATCTTCGTGCCCGGCGGGTACTGGCGGCGCTTGTACTCGGCGCGGTCGGTCATCCGCAGGATCCGGTGCACCGTCTCCGCCTCGAAGCCGGCCTCGATGATCTCGGCGGCGCCCTGGTCGCCGTCCACATAGAGCTTCAGGACGCGGTCCAGCACGTCGTAGTCGGGCAGCGAGTCCGTGTCCACCTGACCCGGGCGCAGCTCCGCGCTGGGGGGCTTGGTGATGGACGCCTCCGGGATCGGCGGGGTGTGGCCCCGCTCCTCGGCAGCGCGGTTGCGCCACCTGGCGAGGCGGAAGATGTTCGTCTTGTAGACGTCCTTGATCGGGCCGTACGCGCCCACCGAGTCGCCGTAGAGGGTGGAGTACCCCACAGCCAGCTCCGACTTGTTGCCCGGGGCCAGCACGATGTGGCCCTCCTGGTTGGACACCGACATCAGCAGCGTGCCGCGCAGCCGCGACTGGAGGTTCTCCTCGGCCACGCCCGTGAGCCCCAGCGCGTCCATGTACGCGGCGAACATCGGCTCGATCGCGACCGTGCGGAGGTTGAGGCCGGTGCGCTCGGCCAGCTCGGCGGCGTCGCCCTTGGAGTGGTCCGAGGAGTAGCGCGAGGGCATCGAGATGCCGTACACGTTCTGCGCGCCCACCGCGTCGCAGGCGATGGCGGCCGTCAGCGCCGAGTCGATCCCGCCGGACAGGCCGATCAGTACCGAGCGGAAGCCGTTCTTGGCGGCGTAGGCGCGCAGGCCCACCACCAGCGCGGTGTAGATCTCCTCGTCGTTCTCCAGGCGCGGTGCCTCGCTGCCGGTGACCTCCGGCTCGTAGGCGGGCAGCGGCTCGGCGGAGACGACGAAGTGGTCGATGCGCAGCCCGTCGTCCACCACGCCCGAGGGCGGGGCCGCGGGTGCCTCGGGCAGCTCCAGGTCGAGGACGACGCACCCCTGCTCGAACTGCGGCGCGCGGGCCACGACCCGGCCGTCCGCGTCGACGACGATCGAGTCGCCGTCGAAGACCAGCTCGTCCTGGCCGCCGATCATCGCGAGATACGCGGTGGTGCAGCCCGCCTCCTGCGCCCGCTTGCGCACCAGCTCCAGGCGGGTGTCGTGCTTGTCCCGCTCGTAGGGCGAAGCGTTGATCGACAGCAGCAGCCCCGCGCCCGCGCTGCGCGCCGCCGGCACCCGGCCGCCGTCCTGCCACAGGTCCTCGCAGATGGCCAGTGCCACATCGACGCCGCGCACCCGCACGACGGGCATGCTGTCGCCGGGGACGAAGTAGCGGAACTCGTCGAACACGCCGTAGTTGGGCAGGTGGTGCTTGGCGAAGGTCAGCACGACCTCGCCGCCGTGCAGCACCGCAGCCGCGTTCTGCGGGGCGCCCGCCGGCTGGCCGTAGCGGGGCTGGGCCTGCTCGCAGCGGTCGAGATAGCCGACGACGACGGGTACGTCGCCGAAGCCCTCCTCGGCCAGCCGCCCGGCCAGCTCCCGCAGCGCCGCCCGGCTCGCCTTGACGAACGAGCGGCGCAGCGCCAGATCCTCGACCGGATAGCCGGTCAGCATCATTTCCGGGAACGCGACCAGGTGCGCGCCTTGCTCCACGGAGTGCCGGGTCCACTGGAGCACCGAGGCGGCGTTGCCTTCCAGGTCGCCGACGGTGGAGTCGATCTGATTCAGGGCGAGACGTAGTTGAGCCACACCGCCCGAGTGTAATCGTCGCCCTGACGTTATGAGAGGCGCCGGGCCCTCCACCGGTATCTCCGTACGCCGTACGGCTCCGCTGGTGGCCAGCTCAGGGGCACCTTGTCGGGTAGTGGGGGATTACGGAGGGTTCCTTGATATTTGGCCTGGCGCTGGCGGCGATCGGTCATTGACGCGAACTCGCCACCGTGCACAGGATGCCCAGCATGTTGGATGCCCTGGATCTTGACCCTGTCCAGCAGCAGATCTACGAGGCGCTGGTCGACGGCGCCGTCACCGTCACCGAGCTGCGCTCCGCCGTGGATCTGAGCGCCGCGCGGGTCCGTGCGGCGCTCTCCTCCCTGGAGAACCTCAGCCTCGTCGGCCGGTTCGCCGCCGACCGGGGCGGCGAGGAGCGCTACCTGCCGGTGGCGCCGGAAATCGCCTTCGAATCGCTCCTCCTCGCCCGCGAGGAGGAGATCCACCGCACGCGCCGCCACATCCAGCTGCTGGCCGCCCGGTTCCGGGTGAACGCGGTGGGCCGCGACCCCCTCGACCTGGTGGAGATCGTCACGGGGCGCGCCGCGGTCATCCGCCAGGTCGACCAGCTCCAACGCAGCGCACGGCAGGAGATACGGGGCATCGACCGGCCCCCGTATGCCAACAGCGACCCGGACCGGCTGGATCCCAAGACCGGCATGATGCCGGTGCAGGCGCAGATGATGCAGCGCGGGGTCGGCTACCGCGTCATCTACGACACCGACGGGCTGGCCACCTTCCACCGGCTCGACACCGACATCGGGGCCGCCGCCGAACTGGGTGAGGACGCCCGGGTCATGGTGGACACCCCGACGAAGATGCTGATCGCGGACGACCGCATCGCTTTGATACCCCTGCGTGCGGCGCCGAACGAGCTGGCCAGTAGCGTCGTCGTCCACCCCTCCGGGCTGCTGGAGGTGCTGTGCGAGTTCTTCGAGGTGCTGTGGAGCCGGGCGCTGCCGATCTCCGAGTATCTGTCGGGCCACCGCGACGGCGCCCCGGACGGGCCAGGGCCCGACGAGGCCAAGCTGCTGGCGCTGCTGACGACGGGCATGACCGACCAGGTGATGGCCCGTCAGCTCGGCATCAGCTACCGCACGTTCCAGCGGCGGCTGCACGGGCTGATGGAGCGCCTGGGGGCGACCACGCGCTTCCAGTTGGGGATGCGCGCCGCGAGCCTCGGCTGGGTCACCCCAACTCCCCACTCCCGCACGCCCGAAGGGTCGCCCGAACCGCCGTGAATGTTGCCTGATAGGCCGAATGCCCCGTCTGTGCCCGGCACTTGGATCTCTTGTCTCGGCCGCGTCAATGCGCGTAGCGTTTCGAATGCGCACCCCACAGGCGCACCCCCCACACGAGGAGAACCCTCCCCATGGCAGTTACGCGCAAGAAGGTCGCTCTCGGCATATCGGCGGCAGTGGCCGCCGCGGCCATCGGCTCGGTATCGGCGCTTCCCGCGACAGCGGCGCCCCCCGAGGCCAAGGTCGTCGGAGCCGACTCGGCGAAGGCCGTCAAGGGCAGCTACATCGTCACGATGAAGAAGTCCGCCCTGAGCACCAAGTCGGACTCGGCGAAGGGCAAGTCCGTCATCGCCGAGCACGGCGGCAAGGTGAAGCGGACCTTCACCGCGGCGCTCAACGGATACTCGGCGAAGATGTCCGAGGACGAGGCCAAGAAGCTGGCCGCCGACCCGGCGGTCGACAAGGTCTTCGCGAACCAGAAGCACAAGGCCACCGGCGAGCAGGCCGACCCCCCCTCCTGGGGCCTGGACCGCATCGACACCCCCGAGCTGAAGCTCGACAAGAAGTACACCTACCCCGACAGCGCGGGTGAGGGTGTCAACGCCTACATCATCGACACCGGCGTCCGCACCACGCACAAGGACTTCGGCGACCGCGCCAAGAGCGGCTTCGACGCGGTCGACGGTGACGACGACGCCACGGACGGCAACGGCCACGGCACCCACGTCGCCAGCACCGTGGCGGGCGAGGCGCACGGCGTGGCCAAGAAGGCCAACATCGTCGCCGTCCGCGTCCTGGACGACCAGGGCTCGGGCACCACCGAGGGTGTCGTCGCGGGCATCGACTGGGTCACCAAGAACGCCAAGGCGCCCTCGGTGGCCAACATGTCCCTCGGCGGCGGAGCGGATGAGGCGCTGGACACTGCCGTCCAGAACTCCATCAAGGCCGGAGTCTCCTTCGCGGTGGCGGCCGGCAACGAGTCCTCGGACGCCGGGGAGAGCTCACCCGCGCGGGTTCCCGAGGCCATCACCGTCGGCGCGACGGACAACAAGGACGCGCAGGCGGAGTTCTCCAACTACGGCAAGGTCGTCGACCTCTACGCCCCTGGCGTGGACATCACCGGCGCGTGGAACACCGGCGACGACGCCACCGACACCATCTCCGGCACCTCGATGGCCTCCCCGCACGTCGCGGGCGCCGCCGCGGTCTACCTGGCGGGGCACAAGGACGCCAAGCCGGACGCGGTCTCCAAGGCCCTGACCGACGGCGCCTCCAAGGACGTCGTCGGCAGCCCCGGCGAGGGTTCCCCGAACCTGCTGCTGAACGTCGTCAAGTAAGCACGATCGACTGAGTTGATCCGCTGACCCAGCCGCGGCCCGGTGCCCCACACACCGGGCCGCGGTTGCGTTGTGAGCTCGCGTTCGCGTCAGTCCGTGTCTTCAGCCCGCGCATTCAGCGCGGATCCAGCCCGCGTGTTCAGCCCTCGCTTCGGGGGCCGGTGTCGCCGCCCGCCTCCAGCCGGCGGATCGAGCGCTCCAACTCGGCGACGCGGGCGGAGAGTTCGGGGCTGTCTGAGGTGTCGCGGTCGCGCAGCATCGTCTCGATCCGGAGGAGCTGCTCGGTGATGTGGGCGAGCTGCTCGGTGCCGGGCTGGGCGGCGAGCTGACGCTTCTTGCGGTCCAGATCGAGGAAGACGTTGACCTTCGTGCGCAGCACCCAGGGGTCGATGGGCTTGGCGAGGAAGTCGGCGGCCCCCAGGGCGTAGCCGCGGTAGGCGTAGTCCGGGTCCAGGTCGGTGCCGGTCAGCAGGATGATGGGGACATCCTTGGTCTGGTCGAGACGCTTGATGTTGCCCGCCGTCTCGAACCCGTCCATTCCGGGCATCAGGACATCGAGCAGTACGAGCGCGAAGTCCTGACGGAGCATCGCCTTCAGGGCCTCCTCGCCCGAGCGCGCGGTCACCAGATGCTGGTCCAGAGGCCCCAGCACGGCTTGCAGGGCGACGAGGTTCTCCTGCATGTCGTCGACGATCAGAATGCTCGACCTGTCCGACGCCGGCGCGGTCATGGTGCCCCGCTCTCGCCGTTGCTGTTGTCGTCGGTGCCGCTGCCGTCATCGCCGCCGTCGGCACCCGTGCTGAGCAGGTCGTACATGGCCTGCAACAGTTCATCGAGGTTCACCGGCTTGGAGATGTACGCGTCCGCGCCGCTCTCCAGCGCCTTCTCGCTGTCGCCGGACATCGCCTTGGCGGTGAGCGCGATGACGGGCAGTTCCGCCAGCCGAGGCGTGTTCCGGATGCTCTGAATCGCCTCGTAGCCGTTCATCTCGGGCATCATGATGTCCATCAGGACCAGCGCGACCTCGGGTGAACGGTCCAGGACCTCAAGACCTTCGCGGCCGTTCTCGGCGTATTTCACGGTGATCCCGACGCGGCTCAGCACGTGCGTCAGGGCGAAGACGTTGCGGATGTCGTCGTCCACGATGAGCACGTTGCTGCCCGCCAGGACCTCACCCCGCGGTCCGCCGAGCCACTGCTTGAGCTGCGTCGTCTCGGGCCAGGCGCGCTCGTGTCCCTCGATCCGCTGGGGCGGCTCGGCAAGTGATGGCCTCTCGGGTGCGACCGTCTCGACCCGGGGGGCGGGGGAAGGCGGAGCCGCGGTGGGTTCGGTGGGCTCCGGCCCTTCGCCCTCCGGCAGCGCGGCGGGCGCAACCGGTTCGGGGGTGACGCCGGCCCCGCGCTCGTGGAGGTTCACGTCCGGCGTCGCCGTCGCGGGCACCGGCGTGGGGGAGGGGGCACTGCCGGGGTAGACCGACGGAATGAAGAGCGTGAACCGCGAGCCCACGCCCTCCGTGCTCTCGACGTCGATACGGCCGCCGAGCAGTCCGGCGATCTCGCGGCTGATGGACAGCCCGAGGCCGGTGCCACCGTATCTGCGGCTGGTGGTGCCGTCGGACTGCTGGAACGCTTCGAAGATCGCCGAGAGCTTGTCCGGCGGGATACCGCTTCCGGTGTCCTTCACGGAGAAGGCGAGAACGGCTTCGGCCTCGCGCAGCGTCGGCTCGCGGAAGTCCGCGCCGGAGGCGCGCTCCACGCGCAGTTCCACACCGCCGGATTCGGTGAACTTCACGGCGTTGGACAGCAGGTTGCGCAGCACCTGCTGGATGCGCTGCTCGTCCGAGTGCAGCTCGCGCGGCACGTTCTCGCCCACCACGATCTCGAAGGTCAGCCCGCGGTCGGTGGTCATCGGCTCGAACGTCGCGTGGACGTAGTCCAGCAGCTTCGTCAGCGGCAGTTTCTTGGCCCGTACGTCCATCCTCCCGGCTTCGACCTTCGACAGGTCGAGGATGTCGTTGATGAGCTGAAGCAGGTCCGAACCGGAGCGGTAGATGGTGCTCGCGAAATCCACCTCCTGCTCGGAGAGCCGCCCGTCGGGGTTGTCCGCGAGCAGTCGCGCGAGTATCAGCAGCGAGTTCAGCGGGGTGCGCAACTCGTGCGACATGTTCGCCAGGAACTCCGACTTGTACCGCGACGACGTGGCCAGCAGCGCGGCCTTCTCCTCGAGTTCGGCGTTGGTCCGCTGTAGTTCGTCGGAGCGCTGGCGCAGTTCGGAGGTGAGCCGCTGGGACTCCGAGAGCAGCTCCTCCGTGCGGGCGTTGGCCAGGATCGTGTTGATCGAGACGCCGATGGTGTGTACGAACTGGTCGATGAACGTCAGATAGATCTCGTTGAACTTGCTGAACGAGGCGACCTCGATCACGCCGAGTGCCCGGTTCTCGAAGAGGATCGGCAGGATGAGGATGTGGGCCGCGGGCGCGGAGCCCAGTCCGGACTCCACCCTGACGTAGTCGGGCGGGGCGTCGTCGATGAGGATGGACTTCTTCTCCGTGACCGCCTGGCGTATCAGCCCGCGCAGCGGGGAGTCGGGTCCGCCGGGGTCCTCGCGCCCGCTGGTGCCGTAGCCGGCGATGTACTCCAGCTCCTCGCCCGGCCCCTCTCCGGTGCCGACCAGGAAGAACGCCCCGGCCTGCGCGTTCACCAGCGGCGTCAGCTCCCGCAGGATCAAATCGGCGACCTCCACCAGATCGCGCTGGCCCTGCATCAGCCCGGCGATGCGGGTCAGGTTGGACTCCAGCCAGTCCTTGGTGCGGGTGGTCTCGCGCAGGTTGGCCACCATCACGTTGACGTTGTCCTTCAGCTCGGCGACCTCGCCGCGCGCGTCCACCTGGATCGAGCGGGACATGTCGCCCTGGGTGACGGCGCTGGCGACCTCGGCGATCGCCCGGACCTGCGTGGTGAGGTTCAGGGCGAGCTGATTGACGCTGGTTGTCAGCCCTTTCCAGGTGCCGAAGACGCCCTCGACGCGGGCCTGTCCGCCGAGCTGCCCCTCGCTGCCGACCTCACGCGCGACGCGGGTGACCTCCGAGGAGAAGGAGGAGAGGGTGTCGACCATGGTGTTGAGGGTGGTCTTCAGCTCCAGGAATTCGCCGCGTGCGTCGACGTCGATCTTCTTGGAGAGGTCTCCGTTGGCCACGGCGGTGGCGACCTGGGCGATGTTGCGGACCTGCGAAGTGAGGTTCGACGTCATGAAGTTCACGTTGTCGGTGAGGTCCTTCCACAGGCCGGACACCCCGTGGACCTCGGCCCGGCCGCCGAGGTTGCCCTCGGTGCCGACCTCGCGGGCGACGCGGGTGACCTCGGCGGAGAAGGCGCGCAGCTGGCGGACCATGGTGTTGACGGTGTCCTTCAGTTCGAGGATCTCGCCGCGTGCGTCGACGTCGATCTTCTTGGAGAGGTCTCCGTTGGCCACGGCCGTGGTCACATGGGCGATGCTGCGGACCTGCGATGTCAGGTTCAGCGCCATGGAGTTGACGCTGTCGGTGAGGTCCTTCCACACCCCCGACACGTCCCGGACCTGTGCCTGTCCGCCGAGGTTGCCCTCGGTGCCGACCTCGCGGGCGACGCGGGTGACCTCGTCGGCGAAGCCCGAGAGCTGGTCCACCATCGTGTTGAGGGTCGTCTTCAGCTGGAGGATCTCGCCTTTCGCGTCGACGGTGATCTTCTGGCTGAGGTCGCCCCCGGCGACCGCGGTGGCGACCTGGGCGATGCTGCGGACCTGTGACGTCAGGTTGGAGGCCATGAGGTTGACGTTGTCGGTCAGGTCCCGCCAGACGCCGGACACGCCTCGCACCTGTGCTTGTCCGCCGAGGTTGCCTTCGGTGCCGACCTCGCGGGCGACGCGGGTGACCTCGTCGGCGAACGCGGAGAGCTGGTCCACCGTCGTGTTGACCGTGCTCATCAGCTGGAGGATCTCGCCTTTCGCGTCGACGGTGATCTTCTGGCTGAGATCGCCCTGGGCGACGGCCGTGGAGACCTGGGCGATGTTGCGGACCTGCGAGGTCAGGTTGGAGGCCATGAGGTTGACGTTGTCGGTCAGGTCCCGCCACACGCCCGACAGCCCTCGCACTTCGGCCTGTCCGCCGAGGTTGCCCTCGGTGCCGACCTCCTGGGTGACGCGGGTGACCTCGTCGGCGAACGCGGAGAGCTGGTCGACCATCGTGTTCACGGTGAGCTTCAGCTCGAGCAGCTCACCGGAGGTCTCCACCATGACCTTCTGGGTCAGGTCTCCGTTGGCGACCGCGGTCGTCACCCCCGCGATGTCACGCACCTGAGCGGTGAGCCGCTCCGCCATGGTGTTGATGGCTTCGGTCACCCGCTGCCAGTCGCCGGACAGCTCCCCCACGTCCGCTCGTCCGCCGAGGTTGCCCTCGGTGCCGACCTCCCGGGCGACGCGCGTGACCTCTCCGGTGAACATGGAGAGCTGGCCCACGAGACGGCTCAGTCCCCTGTCCAGGCGTCCGAGGTCGCCTTGGGGCCGCTGCTGGGGCCCGGCTCCCTCCACGTGCTGGGTCAAGTCCCCGTCGGCAACCGATTCCAGCACGTGGGTCGCCCTGGTCACCGGGGTCGCGAGAGCCTCGATCAGCTGGTTCGTCTCATCGACGCTGGTGGACCAGGTGCCCTGGCCCGGGCTGGCCGAGACCCGCTCGTCCAGCCGCCCGTTCTTGGCCACCTCGCGGCGGACCCGCTTCAGCTCGGCGGCCAGATGTTCGTTACGGGCGGCTATCTGGTTGAACATTCCAGCGATCTCACCGAGTACGCCCGGGCTCTCGGCCCCCGCGCGCGCCGAGAAATCCCCGTCGCTCAGCGACCGCATCGCTCCGAGCAGCGGACGGAGATCCCGCTCGCGCACAGACTCGCCCTGAGCATCCATGGCATCCCATCCTCGGCATCCTGGATGTACACATTTATCCTAATATAAAAGGTGTAGCGCTGGTCATTCGAATCAGGAGCGGCTTGTGCGACTGCCGTCCGTCGGCCTGAGCGATCCCGTGTCGCGGAGGGCCCTCCCCCCGAGCCAGCTCGCGCCCTCCGCGGCGCGTGCCCTCCTACGCACGGAGATCGAGAAGCACGGCCGCTCCAGCACGACGCCGGGGCGGCTGATCCAGCGCCTGAGCGAGGACGCGGTGCTCCTCGTCAGCGAACTGGTCACCAACGCGCTCGTGCACGCCGGAACCCGGATCGAGGTCGCCTGCGACGTGGAGACGACGCAGCCGAGACCCCCGCGGGGCGCTGCCTCACGCGACGGTGGGGCAACGCGGGACGGCGGGGCGACGCGGGACGGCGGGGTGACCGAGGGTGAGGTGGCTGAGGGCGGTGCGGCCGGGGAGGGGGTGGCCGAAGGCGGCCCGGTGGAGATCGTCGCCGTCCTGGTCGAGGTGGCCGACGCGCAGCCCACCGGCCGGGTGAGCGGCGACTCGTCCGGCCGCCGCCCCGGCGGGCGGGGTCTCGGCCTCCAGCTGGTCGGATCGCTGGCCGAGTCCTGGGGCGTGACCTACCGGCGTACCGAGAAGGTCGTCTGGTTCCGCATCGCCGTCTCCGAGATGGTGCCCAGGCCCTCGGGCTCGCTCACCGAGAGCATGCACCGCGAGCTGGACGCCGCGGAGATCCACCCCGCCTCCGGGCAGGCGGCCCGGCGCCGCACGGCCGAGTGGACCGACCACGGCGGCGCCTTCCTGGCCGAGGCCAGCGAGCTGCTCGCCGGGCAGCTGGATGAGGACATGGTCGCGGCGCTCGCCGGCCAGCTGCTGGTGCCGCGGCTGGCCGACTGGTGCGCGGTCTGGCTGACCACGGAGCTCGGCGGGATGCGACTGTCCCGCGTCTGGCACTCCGACGAGCGGGAGGTCGACGCGCTGCGCTCGGCCCTCGAACCGGATCCGCCGCCCGCGGGCCTGCGCACCGTCGGCATCCCCTGGCCCTGGCCCTGGCCCGGGAACGCCGAAGAGCCCCAGGGAGGCGGTTCGGCGCTGGCCTTCTCCCTGGTCGCGGGCGGCACCTGTCTGGGCTCGCTGGTGATCGGCAGATCCGGCCCGACGGAGATGACGGGCTCCGTCGCCCGGACGGCGGAGGACGTCGCGCGCCGGGTGGCTCAGGCGATCGTCACGGCCCGCCAGTACACCCGTCAGACCAGCATCAGCAGCGCGCTCCAGCGCAAGCAGCTGCCGCTCTCGCTCGCCAACCTTCCGGGCGTGGAGACGGCGATCGTCTACGAGCCGCACGCCATGGGCCAGACCGTCGGCGGCGACTTCTACGACCTCTTCCCCCTGGGCCACGGCCGCTGGTCCTTCCTGCTCGGTGACGTCCAGGGCAAGGACCCCGAGGCGATGTCCGTCACGGGGCTCACCCGCCACCTGGTGCGGCTGCTCGCCCGGGAGGGCCACGGTGTCGAATCCGTGCTCGGCAAGCTGAACGCCGCCATGGCCGAGGAGGCCGCCGAGGCCGTGGCCGTGGGCGGCGAGAGCGCCCAGCCGCGCTTCTTGACCCTTGTCTATGGAGAGCTGGAGCCCGAGGAGCGCTCGGGCGGAGCGCATTGCACCGTTGCCAGCGCCGGACATCCGCCTCCGCTGAAGCTGTCCACCACCGGCGCGGTGGCGCCGGTGGTGGAGCCGCAGATGCTGCTCGGCATCGACGAGGCCACCGAATTCGCGGCCTACACCTTCGATCTGGAGCCGGGCCAGTCGCTGCTGACGGTGACCGACGGGGTGACCGAACGCCGCAACGGAGACAGGCTGTTGGACGACGACGACGGCCTGGCGGAGATCCTCGCCGGCTGCGTCGGCATGGGCGCCACGGCAGTCGCGGAACGGGTACGCCAGGCCACGCACGACTTCGGCCCGGAGCCGACCGAGGACGACCTGGCGATTCTCGTACTGCACGCGGTGGCCGGCTGATCAGGCTTCCGTTTCACCGGGTGCGTCATCCGGCCTGTCCGCGCTCAGCGGATCGCTCCAGCTGCGCATGTGCCGGTCGACGCTTTCCCGCACTCGCTGTCGCAGCTGCTCATGCTCAGGCAGGCCAGGGTCCATCCCTTCCGCCTCGAAGACGGCATCGGTGAAGCTGTCCGCGTCGGCGGGCGGTGCCTCCCGCAGGCGGCGTTGCTCCTGCGGCGGGAGACAAAAACCGAGGTCGACGCAGAGTTCGTAGAGGAGCCGCTGAACGTCGGCTTCCGGGTCGCGGTGGGCCATGAACACAGCATGGCCCACCGCACGCCCGGCCGGTTCGTCACCGACTCGGCGAATGGTTGTGCAGAGGTTCAGCAGCGACGTCAGAGTGCGTGGCGCCTGCCGTATTCATGACCCGGCGTCCGGGAATATCGACGGCCCTTGGCGGAAGCGCTGACTCTTTCTTCCTCGTCTCGTGCAAGCCCTTGATTCTCATGCTCCGTGCGGCGCATCGCAGCCGCGTAGGACATCGCGGTGCCGCTGGCCGGGGCAAGGGGATTCCGAAGGCCGTGGTGCGGCGATTCGGGTGTGGGCCGCGGAGCCTTTTGGTCTGGCGCCGCCTCGGGGAAGTTGACCTGCCGTCGGTGTGTGGGCAGAGGGGGGTAATAGGTGCCGGCGCCTATGGGAGTGAACTTCGTCGCGTAATGGGAAACGCCTCGCACCACTGCGCCTGCTCCGGCCGGGGTGGACCTGAGTGCGCCGGCCCTGGACGCCGGGAAGCAGTGGACCTTCAGATAGCGCTGGACCTCGTAGACAACCCTCTTCATTCCTACGGTCCCGTTCGTCCCCGCCCCGGACTCGTAGACCTTGAGATACTTCGTGACGGTACCGGCCCGTTGCAGGACGAGCCCGAATCCCTCGAAGCCGGCTGCCGTCATGTGTCGTCTGTAGGAGACGTAGTGCGTCATTTTTCCCTCGGTTGACCTGCATGCTTCCGATGCGTTGCGCACCTTGGTAGACGGGAGGAGACAGCTCCTGGCTCAAGCGCTGACGCGTTCCATACGGCGAGGCAGCCGTTCTTGACGCGTCTCGAACGGGGTCACCCGTTGTTGTTGTCGTCGTCGTCGTCGTCGTCGCCGCCGCCGCCGCCGCCGACGACGACGACGACGGCGGCGGCGGCACGCGCCGCAGTTGGTCGGCGTAGCGGTAGATCATGATCGGGGGTTCGGCGCCCCCGCTCAGCACGATCCGGTAGATGAAGGGTGCGGGTCCGGTCACCTGGACGACCACGCCGGTCTTCCCGGTCTTCCTGTCCTGGGCGCACTCGCCCACGGTCCACATGTCACACGCTCCGGAAGCCGCGCGCGCTCGGTGCGGCCGGCGCGTGCTTGTGGCGCACATGTGCGCCGAAGAGCGCTTCGAGGTCGGCGCGTGGTTTCGGGTCACCCGCCGCGCGGTTGATCTGCGCGTGGTACCAGTCGCAGGCCTCGCAGGCCTCGCAGGCCTCGCAGTCCTCGCAGGCCGCCCGCCGCGCGGGGCCCGGCTCCTCCCTGTCGGGGACGTCCAGTCGTCGCTCCATCGTTCCCGCCTGTCGCTGTCGCCAGTTACTTGTGACTCACTGTGGTCAGAACAACACGGACGGCGCTACAAGGACGCGCTATGCGCGGAATTGCTCATGGGTGCGTCAGCAAGTTGCGCGCGAGCGGGGCTAGTTAGGGCAGGTCAGCGTGGTGGAAAAGCGCAAGCAGCCAGCAGGAATGAGTATCCCGCCGAGCCTCGGTGAGGACGTCCGGCGAGTGAGACAGGCCCGCCGCATCTCCCAGACGGCGTTCGCCTCCGCCACCGGCTACACGCAGAGCTATGTGAGCCGTGTGGAGTCGGGGGAGTGCCGCGGGCATCTGTGGTCCTGCACGAGGCATGCCTACGGGTGCAAGTCGGCTCGGCCCCGGTGATGGTGGGACAACTCGCCCACATTGTCCGGGAGATGAGGCGACACCCGCGGCTAACGGTCCAAGTGCTTCCCTACAGCGAAGCGGAGGTGGCGATCAGTACCCCTTTTGCCATCTCGGAGATTCCGGATAGCGCACCGCGTGTGTATGTGGAGGGTCCGCAGGCCGGGCAGACGTACGACACGCAGGACGCCGTTGCTGATGCTGTGGAGATCTTTGATCGCTTGCGCGCCTGTGCGCTGAGCCCAGATAATTCCGTCGCATGCATCGAAAGCGTGAAGGAAGATCATGAACGAAGCGCAGTGGGTCAAGTCCAGCTACAGCGACGGGCAAGGCGGCAACTGCGTCGAGTGGGCCCCGGATCTCATGCGCGAAAGCGGGGCCGTTCCGGTGCGGGACAGTAAGGACATCGGCCGGGCGCCGGTCGTGTTCTCGCGGGCCGCGTGGGCGGCCTTCGTGGGCGGCGTGAAGAGCGCCGCTTGCTGATCCGGGTGGCCCCGCCTGCCGCTGGTCATCAGGCGGGCGGCTGAGGACCAGCACCTGTGGCCCGGTGCGGAGCACCGGGCCACGAGTGTGAGGGTCAGGAGCCGTCAGGCTCAGACCAGGCGGAACTTCTGGTTGGCGCCGCCGTTCCAGTGGTACTGGATGACCCGCGCCCGGTCGGCGTGGCTGGCGCCTTCCACGTCGAAGTACTTGTTCGCGAAGGTCTTGATGGCTACCTGGCCGTGGCCCACGCCCACGATGCGGAACTTCTGGTTGGCGCCGTTGTGGCAGCGGTACTGGATGATCCGTGCGTGGTCGGAGTGGCTGGCGCCCTCCACGTCCAGGCACTTGCCTGCGAAGGTCCGGATCTCGTACGTGCCGCCGCCGGAGTGCCGCAGCTCGAACCGCTGGTTGCGGCCCCCGGTGCAGTGGTACTGAATGATCCGCGCCCGGTCGGCGTGGCTGGCGCCCTCTACGTCAAGACACTTGTTGGCGAAGGTCTTGATCTGCACCACCCTGTTGTGCGCGGCGGTGGGCGCCTTGGCTGCCGGTGCTTCGGCGGCCTGCGCTCCGGCGGACACCCCGCCCGCGACGGCTGCAGCGGTGACGGCGGCGACGGAGAGACAACGCAGAGCTGTTGAACGAACCCGCATGTGGACCCCTCTTGTATGGAGCACCTTGGTGAGTGCTGCCTGCGAGAGAGAGAATGGCTCACCGATGGTCACCAGAAACACCGATATGCCCGCATTCACCCGTCAGGGTGCCTGATGGCCGATAAACGTGTGACTCTTCAGAGGCTCTGCTGACGTAACCGCACAATTCGGAAGGCCAGTTCGTGAGCCCTTGGGCGCGTCCGCTCGCCCGCCGACAGGGCTTGACTTAACGTCCGGTTTAAGTTCGATGCTCTGCCGCATGAATACAACGGTCCTCGACGGACAAGAGCAGGATGCCGAGATTGAGGCGATCAAGCAGGTGGTTGTCACGCTTGAGCACTCCCAGCGGCACGAGCTGCCCGAGGAATTCATCGGGCTGTTCCGGGCCGACGCGGTCTGGACGACCGGGCATGGCAAGCGCCTCACCGGTCGGGACGAGATCGCGGCCTTCACGCGGCAGGTGCTCCCCGGGGCGATGACGGACGCGACCGTCACATACGAGGTGGTGGACGTGCTGTTCATCCGGTCTGATGTCGCCGCCGTCCGGGCGCACGCGCAGTACTGGACGTCCGACGGCCGGCCGGACGGGAACCCGGGCAGCCCGCTCTATGTCATGGCGAAGGACGAGGGGCGGTGGCGCTTGACCGCCTGCCAGAACACGGAGATTCTCAGCGCGTAGCAGCGGCGGTGCTCGCAGGTCGGCCTCGCCGGCTGCCGGTGACTTCCGGTGGCCGGCGAGGCCAACCCGTGAGCGTGCCGCTACGGCCTCTCCACCCGCAGCGCGGACAACTGCTGCTCGAACGGCAGCACTTCGAGGCTGTCGGAGGGCGCGGCCCGGGTGTCCGCACGGGGCGCGACCAGCCCCGCCAGCTCCCCGCCCGCGCGGGCGACCCGGCGGGGGAGGGACGGGGTGAGCCCGTCATCGGGCGCCGCCCAGTCGTCGGTCGCCGCGTAGACCGCCGTGGGCACCGTCACCGCGCGCAGGTAGGTGAACAGCGGGCGCATCGCGTGCTCCAGTACCAGCGAGTGGCGCGGGGAGCCGCCGGTCGCGCCGAGCAGGGTCGGCTTGCCGGTCAACGCGTCGTTGTCCGTCATCCCCACGACATCGAAGAAGGACTTGAACAGGCCGCTGTAGGAGGCGGAGAAGACCGGTGTGACGGCTATCAGCCCGTCAGCCTCCGTCACCTTCCCCACCCCCCTCCGCAACTCGTCACCGGTCAGGCCGGTGACGAAAGCATTGGCTATCTCCCTTGCCACGTCCCGCAGTTCGACGACCTCTACCTCGACGCCGTCGGCCCCGGTGGCCTCGTCGGCCCCGGTGGCTCCGGCCTCGGTGTCCCGGTCCGCCAGCGCGACCCGTGTCGCCTCCGTCAGGCGGTCGGCCAGCAGCCGGGTGGACGACGGCTCGCTCAGTCCGGCCGAGACGACGGCCAGACGTGCGGGACGTACGGGCTTCACGGACGTCATACGGCAGCTCCCTCCTGCTCGGCGTCGGCCTCGGCGTCGCGCGCGGCGACCCGCGCCGCGTGCGTGGGCGCGTCCGCCGTCCCGGCGGGACGCCCGGCGGCCATCTCCTTCCGCAGTACCGGCACGACCTCCTCGCCCAGCATGTCCAGCTGTTCCAGGACGGTCTTGAGGGGGAGGCCCGCGTGGTCCATGAGGAAGAGCTGGCGCTGGTAGTCGCCGAAGGACTCGCGGAAGGTCAGGGTCTTCTCGATGACCTCCTGGGGGCTGCCGACGGTCAGCGGCGTCTGGTCGGTGAACTCCTCCAGGCTGGGGCCGTGCCCGTAGACCGGCGCGTTGTCGAAGTACGGCCGGAACTCGCGTACGGCGTCCTGGGAGTTGGGCCGCATGAACACCTGGCCGCCGAGCCCGACGAAGGCCTGCTCGCGGGTGCCGTGGCCGTAGTGCTCGAAGCGGTCGCGGTAGAGGTTGATCAGCCGCTGGAAGTGGCCGGTGGGCCAGAAGATGTGGTTGGCGAAGAAGCCGTCGCCGTAGTAGGCGGCCTGCTCGGCGATCTCCGGGCTGCGGATCGAGCCGTGCCAGACGAACGGCGGGACGCCCTCCAGCGGGCGCGGGGTGGCGGTGAAGCCCTGGAGGGGCGTGCGGAAGCGGCCCTCCCAGTCCACCACGTCCTCGGTCCAGAGCTTGTGGAGCAGGGCGTAGTTCTCGATCGCCAGCGGGATGCCCTGCCGGATGTCCTGGCCGAACCAGGGATAGACCGGGCCGGTGTTCCCGCGGCCCATCATCAGGTCGACGCGGCCGTCCGCGATGTGCTGGAGCATCGCGAAGTCCTCGGCGATCTTGACCGGGTCGTTGGTGGTGATCAACGTGGTCGCGGTCGACAGGAGCAGCCGCTCGGTGCGGGCTGCCAGGTAGCCGAGCATCGTCGTGGGGGAGGAGGGCACGAACGGCGGGTTGTGGTGCTCGCCGGTGGCGAAGACGTCGAGCCCGACCTCCTCGGCCTTGCGGGCGATGGTCAGCATCGCCTTGATCCGCTCGTGCTCCGTCGGGGTCCGCCCCGTCGTGGGGTCGGCCGTGACGTCACCGACGCTGAAGATCCCGAACTGGATGGGGGTGGCCGTCATGGTGCTCGCCGTCCTCCTGCGGATGGGGTCGAAAGATTGGTTGACTGTTGAACTACATTCCCGTGAATGCTTCCGGAGCCCCAGGAATTCCCGGTCGCCGCCGGCCCCCGTCCCCGCACCGGTACCCGCCACCCGGGGGCGGGACGCCCCGGCGTGCCGGGGACGCCTGTGAAACGATCAGTTCGGACCGGCAATCTCCCGGAAACCCTGTGGTGGAATGCTGATATGGCCCCGTAGTGCCGGGCGACCTGAGCGAACCTCTCTGACCTGCAAGGATAGGCCCATGGACAAGCAGCAGGAATTCGTCCTCCGGACGCTGGAGGAGCGCGACATCCGGTTCGTCCGACTCTGGTTCACCGATGTCCTCGGGTTCCTGAAGTCGGTCGCTGTCGCGCCCGCCGAACTTGAGCAGGCGTTCGACGAGGGCATGGGCTTCGACGGCTCCGCCATCGAGGGCTTCGCCCGCGTCTACGAGTCCGACATGATCGCCAAGCCCGACCCCGGCACCTTCCAGATACTGCCCTGGCGGGCCGAGGCCCCCGGAACCGCCCGCATGTTCTGCGACATCCTCATGCCGGACGGCTCGCCCTCCTACGCCGACCCGCGCTACGTCCTCAAGCGGATCCTGGCCAAGACCTCGGACCTCGGGTTCACCTTCTACATCCACCCGGAGATCGAGTTCTTCCTGCTCAAGGACAAGCCGGTGGACGGCTCCCGCCCCGTCCCCGCCGACTCCTCCGGCTACTTCGACCACACCCCGCAGAACGTCGGCATGGACTTCCGCCGCCAGGCCATCACCATGCTGGAGTCCATGGGTATCTCCGTGGAGTTCTCCCACCACGAGGGGGCGCCCGGCCAGCAGGAGATCGACCTGCGCTACGCGGACGCGCTGTCGACGGCCGACAACATCATGACGTTCCGCCTGGTCATGAAGCAGGTCGCACTGGAGCAGGGGGTGCAGGCCACCTTCATGCCCAAGCCGTTCTCCGAATACCCCGGCTCCGGCATGCACACCCACCTCTCGCTCTTCGAGGGCGACCGCAACGCGTTCTACGAGTCCGGCGCCGAATACCAGCTCTCCAAGGTCGGCCGCTCCTTCATCGCCGGACTGCTCCAGCACGCCGGGGAGATCTCCGCCGTCACCAACCAGTGGGTCAACTCCTACAAGCGCATCTGGGGCGGCGCGAACCGCACGGCGGGCGAGGGCGGCGAGTCGCCCTCCTACATCTGCTGGGGCCACAACAACCGCTCCGCGCTGGTCCGCGTGCCCATGTACAAGCCCGGCAAGACCGGCTCCACCCGCATCGAGATGCGCTCCCTCGACGCCGGCGCCAACCCCTACCTCGCCTACGCGGTCCTCCTGGCCGCCGGCCTCAAGGGCATCGAGGAGGGCTACGAGCTTCCTCCCGGTGCCGACGACGATGTCTGGGCGCTCTCCGACGCGGAGCGGCGCGCGATGGGCATCGAGCCGCTCCCGCAGAACCTCGGCGAGGCGATCAGCCTCATGGAGCGGAGTGAGCTGGTCGCTCAGACATTGGGGGAGCACGTTTTTGACTTCTTCCTCCGGAACAAGAAGCAGGAGTGGGAGGAGTACCGCAGCGAGGTGACGGCTTTCGAGCTGCGCAAGAGCCTTCCCGTGCTGTGATTGCCCCTGCCCTGCCCCGCCCCTTCCCTCTCCCAGCCTCCGGCCGGGAGGTGCCCCCTCAGCTCTTCAACGGTCGCCGGAGGAGGGCTGAATTTCAGCCCTCCTCCGGCGCTTGAGGAGTGGGGGTTCGGGGGCGAAGCCCCCGAAAGAAACGGGAAGGGGAGGGATTGGGGAAAGACAAGGAGTGAGCGTGACACACGGCGGCAGGCGGAACAGCACGTTCGGGCGACTGCTGCGGCACGGGTTCACGGACCCGGACGCCGCCGCACGCCTGCTCGACGCCCCCGAGCTGGACCGCGTCCGCGCGGACACCCTCTTCCTCGACGCCCTCGGCGCCACCGCCGACCCCGACCTCGCACTCCTCGGCCTCCTCCGCCTCGTCGAGTCGCTCGACAAGGACGCCCAGTCCCTCATCGACACCCTCCTGGCGGCCAAGCCCCTGCGCGACCGGCTCCTCGGCGTCCTCGGTGCCTCCACGGCGCTCGCCGACCACCTCGCCCGTCACCCGTACGACTGGCAGGCGCTGGTCACCTACGAGTCCGCCGACCTGCACCCGGGGGTGGAGGAGTTCGAGGCGGCGCTGCGCGGCGTCGACGGGCCGGACGCGCTGCGCGTCGCCTATCGCCGCGCCCTGCTGTCCATCGCGGCCCGCGACGTGTGCGGTACCAGCGACGTCGCCGAGACGGCGGCCGAGCTGGCCGACCTGGCCACCGCCACGCTCCGCGCGGCCCTGGCGCTGGCCGAGGCCGAGGCGCCGGAGGACGCGGCGGTGTGCCGGCTCGCCGTCGTCGGCATGGGCAAGGCCGGCGGCCATGAGCTGAACTACGTCTCCGACGTGGACGTCATCTACGTCGCCGAAGCCACCGACGGCGCGGACGAGGAAACCGCGCTCAAGGCCGCCAACAGGCTGGCCGCGCACCTCATGCGCATCTGCTCCGACACCACCGCCGAGGGCACCATCTGGCCCGTCGACGCCAACCTGCGCCCCGAGGGCCGCAACGGGCCGCTCGTGCGCACCCTCAGCAGCCACCTGGCCTACTACCAGCGCTGGGCCAAGACCTGGGAGTTCCAGGCGCTGCTCAAGGCCCGTCCGATGGCGGGCGACCCGGTGCTGGGCTTCGAGTACGTGGACGCCGTCTCGCCCATGGTGTGGCAGGCCTCCGAGCGGGACAACTTCGTCACCGACGTCCAGCAGATGCGCCGCCGTGTCGTCGCCAGCATCCCCGCGGCGCAGGTCGAGCGGGAGCTGAAGCTGGGGCCCGGCGGACTGCGCGACGTCGAGTTCGCCGTCCAGCTCCTCCAACTGGTGCACGGCCGCAGCGACGTCACGCTGCGCAGCCCCACCACCCTCGAAGCACTCGACGCGCTGGCCGCCGGCGGCTACGTGGGCCGCCAGGACTCGGCGGCGCTGGATGCCGCCTACCGCTTCCTTCGCACCATGGAGCACCGCATCCAGCTCTACAAGATGCGCCGCACCCACCTGATGCCCGATTCCGAGGCCGACCAGCGGCGGCTGGGGCGCTCGCTGGGATACCGCAGCGAGCCCGTCACCGAGCTGCACAAGGCCTGGCGCCGTCACGCAGCCGCCGTACGGCGGCTGCACGAGAAGCTGTTCTACCGACCGCTGCTGGACGCCGTCGCCCAGCTCGACGCGGGTGAGGTCCGGCTCTCCCCCCAGGCCGCCCGCCAGCGGCTGGAGGCCCTCGGCTATGCCGACCCCGCCTCCGCGCTGCGCCACCTGGAGGCCCTGGCCTCCGGGGTCAGCCGCAAGGCCGCCATCCAGCGCACCCTGTTGCCGGTGCTGCTGGGCTGGTTCGCCGACTCAGCTGACCCCGACGCCGGGCTGCTCGCCTTCCGCAAGGTCTCCGACGCGCTCGGCAAGACGCCCTGGTACCTGCGGCTGCTGCGCGACGAGGGCGCGGCGGCCGAGAACCTCGCCCGCGTCCTGTCCGCCGGCCGCTTCGCCCCCGACCTGCTGCTCCGCGCCCCCGAGGCCGTCGCGCTGCTGGGCGACGAGGGCGGGCTGCGGCCCCGCTCGCTCCTGGCCCTCACCCAGGAGACCCTGGCCGCCGTCAGCCGGGCCGTCGACGCCGAAGGGGCCGTCGTCGCCGCTCGCGGGGTGCGCCGCCGGGAGCTGTTCCGTACGGCCGCCGGCGACCTGATCGGCGCGTACGGCACCGAGGGCGTAGCGCCGCAGGACCCGGCCGAATCCCTCGACCGGGTCGGCGACGCGCTCACCGACATCAACGCCGCGGCGCTCGCCGGAGCGCTGCGCGCCGCCGTACGCGCCCAGTGGGGCGACGAGCTGCCCACCCGCTTCGCCGTCATCGGCCTCGGCCGCTTCGGCGGCCACGAGATGAGCTACGGCTCCGACGCCGATGTGCTGTTCGTCCACGAGCCCCGGGACGGCGTGAGCGAGCACGAGGCAGGCAAGGCTGCCTTCGCCGTCGCCACCGAGATGCGCCGGCTCCTCCAGCTGCCCACCGCCGACCCGCCGCTGGTCATAGACGCCGACCTGCGCCCCGAGGGCAAGACGGGGGCGCTGGCCCGCTCGCTGGGCTCCTACGCCGCCTACTACCGCCGCTGGTCGATGGTCTGGGAGAGCCAGGCGCTGCTGCGCGCCGAGTACGTCGCGGGCGACGAGGAACTGGCCGGGCGCTTCATGGAGCTGATCGCGCCGCTGCGCTACCCCGAGGGCGGTCTGGAGGAGGACGCCGTACGCGAGATCCGCCGGCTGAAGGCCCGCATGGAAAGCGAACGCCTGCCGCGCGGCGCCGACTCCACCACCCACACCAAGCTGGGCCGGGGCGGGCTGACGGACGTCGAGTGGACGGTCCAGCTCATGCAGATGCGGCACGCGGCTCAGGTGCCCGGCCTGCGGACGACCCGCACCCGGGTGGCGCTGGCCGCCGCGCTGGAGGCCGGTCTCGTGGACGAGACGGACGCGCACGTCCTGGACGAGGCGTGGGTGCTGGCCTCGCGGGTGCGGAACGCGGCGATGCTGGTGCGGGGGCGGCCCGGCGACACATTTCCCTCGGAATCGAGGGAACTGGGCGCCGTGGGGCGGTACCTGGGCTATGAGCCCGGCCACGTGGGGGAGATGCTCGACGACTACCGCCGGGTGACACGGAGGGCCCGTGGGGTGGTCGACCGCCTCTTCTACGACGCGGAGTGAATCGGCCCCTGCCCGATCAGGCGGGGCTCGTCGCCAGCCTCGGTAGGCGGTAGGAGAGGCGGCCGTACCAGGTGTAGGAGAGGGCGAAGCCGAGGCTCAGGCAGAGCAGGCCGCCGACCGCGTCGAGCCAGAAGTGGTTGGCCGTGCAGACGATGACCGTCAGCGTCGTCACCGGGTACAAGACACCCGCCACCTTCGCCCACACCGGCTTGGCCAGCATCGCGATGGTGATCCCGCACCACACCGACCACCCGATGTGCATCGAGGGCATTGCCGCGTACTGGTTGGACATCTGCGCCAGGTTCCCCGAGGCCATCGAGCCCCAGGTCTGGTGCACCTGCACCGTGTCGATGAAGTACCCGCCGTTCATCAGGCGGGGCGGGGCCAGCGGGAAGAGGTAGTAGCCCAGCAGGGCCGTGCCCGTGGTGGCGAACAGCACCAGACGCGTGGCGGCGTACCGCCCCGGGTGGCTGCGGAAGAGCCACACGAGCACGCCGATGGTCACGATGAAGTGCAGCGTGGCGTAGTAGTAGTTCATCGAGATGATCAGCCACGTCACCCCGCTGACCGCGTGGTTGACCGACTGTTCGACGGCGATGCCCAGGGCCCGCTCCGTGTCCCAGATCCAGTCCGCGTTGCGCAGGGCCTCGGCCCGCTGCTCGGGGACCGCGTTACGGATGAGGGAGTACGTCCAGTAGCTCACCGCGATGAGGGCGATCTCGAACCAGATGCGGGGGCGGCGAGGGGAGCGCAGCCTTTGCAGCGGACTGAGTCTCGTGCGGGTATGAGTGGGTTCCGCCGGGACTTCGGTGACGTCCTGCGTGGTGGCGTCCTGCCGGCTGTCTTCTTCGGTCCTCGTGGTCGGTACCCCCATAAGGCGACAGTCTGCCAGACGGGGGGACCCGACCGATCATCCTGCGGTCGGGTCTTGGGCCGATTGCCTCGTCCCTACGTCTGATCTGCCCCAATACCTAGGTCCCACGCTTGCCGCGGGAGGCGGTGGAGCCCCGTACGACGAGTTCGGGAAGGAAGACGAATTCGCTGTGGGGAGCCGGGGTGCCCCCGATTTCCTCCAGCAGCGCGCGCACGGCCGCCTGGCCCATGGCGGTCACCGGCTGACGGATCGTGGTGAGGGGCGGATCGGTGAAGGCGATGAGCGGGGAGTCGTCGAAGCCGATCACCGACACCTCGCCGGGTACGGTCAGGCCACGTTGCCTGGCTGCGCGGATGGCGCCCAGCGCCATCATGTCGCTGGCGCACACAACGGCCGTGCAGCCCCGCTCCAACAGCGTCAGCGCGGCGGCCTGACCGCCCTCCAAGGTGAAGAGGGAGTGCTCGATCAGCTCGCCGGGGTCGGCGCCCTCGAACTGCTCGCGCATCGTCTGCGTGAAGCCCTCGATCTTGCGCTGTACGGGCACGAACCGTTCGGGGCCCAGCGCCAGGCCGATGCGCTCGTGCCCGAGCGAGACCAGGTGGGTTACCGCCAGTCGCATGGCCGCCCGGTCGTCGGGGGAGACGAAAGGGGCACGCACCCCGGGGGAGAAGCCGTTGATGAGGACGAACGGCACGCCCCGGGCGTGCAGGCGTTCATAGCGTCCGACGTCCGCCGTGGTGTCGGCGTGCAGCCCGGAGACGAAGATGATCCCGGCGACACCCCGGTCCACCAGCATCTCGGTCAGCTCGTCCTCGGTGGAGCCGCCGGGGGTCTGGGTGGCGAGGACCGGGGTGTATCCCTGCCGGGTGAGGCCCTGCGCGATCACCTGCGCGAAGGCGGGGAATATCGGGTTCTCCAACTCCGGGATGATCAGCCCGACCAGGCCCTCACTGCGGCGGCGCAGCTTGACGGGACGCTCGTACCCGAGCACGTCGAGTGCGGCGAGTACGGATTCGCGGGTGGCCGCAGCGACGCCAGGCTTGCCGTTGAGGACCCGGCTGACCGTGGCTTCGCTGACCCCCGCCTGTGCTGCGATGTCAGCTAGCCGTGCGGTCACGGGACTGGACCTTACCGGCAGTGCATCACGCTGCCCACCATGTGCAGGAATTCGCCGGAATCAGCCTGCCGCCGGGCGCCTCCGCCGCATCCGGTGCTGGTGCCGTATTCGGTGCTTCGTCCGGGCTCCCCGGAGCGTCCGGTGCTGCTGCTTCGTCCGTGGCTCCCGGCGTCGAGGACAGCAGCAGCCGGCCGGGCACCGTCATCTCCACCGCGCTGTCACGGGTGTTGACCACGCACATCAGCCCCGGCCTCGACAGCGCCAGCACGCCCTCGGGCGCCGCCAGCCACTCCATCGCACTGTCGCCCAGGCCCGGCAGGCGCCGGCGCAGCCGCAGCGCCGTGCGGTACAGCTCCAGAGTCGAGTCCGGGTCGCCGGTCTGGGCCCGTACGGACAGCCCGCGCCACTCGGCGGGTTGCGGCAGCCAGCTGTCACCCGGTCCGAAGCCCCAGGAGGGGCCCTCGGTGCTCCAGGGGAGCGGCACCCGGCAGCCGTCCCGTAGCCCGTCCTGGCCCGCCTGGTCCCCGGTGGCACGGAAGAACGCGGGGTCCTGGCGCACCTCGTCGGGCAGCGCGGTCACCTCGGGCAGGCCCAGCTCCTCGCCCTGGTAGAGGTAGACGGAGCCGGGCAGGGCGAGCATCAGCAGCGCGGCGGCGCGGGCGCGCGCCAGGCTGCCGAGGCGGGTGCGGTGGCGTACGACGTCGTGGTTGGAGAGCACCCAGGTCGTCGGGGCACCGACGCGGGTGGTCGCGGCCATGGACTCCTCGATCACCTCGCGCAGCTCGCGCGCGTCCCAGCCGGCGCGCAGGAACTGGAAGTTGAACGCCTGGTGCAGCTCGTCGGGGCGTACGTACAGTGCCAGGCGTTCGGAGGTGGGGGCCCACGCCTCGGCGACGCCGATGCGGTCGGGGCCGTAGGACTCCAGCAGCCGGCGCCAGGAGCGGTGGATCTCGTGCACGCCGTCCTGGTCGAAGAACGGCAGCTGCTGTGCGCCGATCATGCGGGCCTGCTCCTTGCGGCCGATGTCGGGCAGCCCGGGTGCCTTGACCATGCCGTGTGCCACGTCGATACGGAAGCCGTCCACGCCCAGGTCGAGCCAGAAGCGGATGACGGCGTCGAACTCCGCGTGGACCTGCGGGTTCTCCCAGTCCAGGTCGGGCTGTTCGGGGGCGAAGAGGTGGAGGTACCACAGCCCTTCGTCTCCAGGCAGGCGGCTCCAGGCGGGTCCGCCGAAGACGGACTCCCAGTCGTTCGGCGGCAGTTGGTGACCCTCGCCCCGGCCGTGCCGGACGTGGTAGCGGGCGCGGGCCTCCTCGTCGCCGGCGAGCGCGGCGCGGAACCAGGCGTGCTGGTCGGAGGTGTGGTTGGGCACGATGTCGACGATGACGCGCAGGCCCAGGTCGTGGGCCTCGGTGATGAAGCCCTCGGCGTCGGACAGGTCGCCGAAGCGGGGGTCGACGGCGCGGTAGTCGGAGACGTCGTAGCCCCCGTCGGCCTGCGGGGAGGCGTAGAACGGCGTGAGCCACACCGCGTCCACGCCGAGCCCCGCCAGGTAGGGCAGCCGCTGCCGGGCGCCGGGCAGGTCGCCGACGCCGTCCCCGTCGCTGTCGGCGAACGAGCGGACGTACACCTGGTAGATGACGGCGTCGCGCCACCAGCCGAGGGACGGCGTGTCCGGGGAGGGCCGGCCGGCGGGTGCGGGTGCGGGCGTGGGCGTGGAGGTCGGCGCGGGCGTGGGGGCGGGCGTGGGAAGAGAGCTGACGGCGTGCTGGGTCATGCGGGTTTCCCTCTCGGGCGGGACCCGGTGCGGGTCGGGGAATCACGGCGGGCACGGTCCAGGGCTCAACGGGGAGCCCGACTCCCGGGTTACTCGGCTTCCGGAAGCCGCCCGCGTATCTTGCAGAAATTTACCGCAAGACCTTTCGGAGATGTGGCAGCGCTGTTACGTTCCTGCGCAGCCGGGCGCCGTTCAGGGCGGTGCGGG
The DNA here is from genome assembly GCF_035917675.1 of Streptomyces sp. NBC_01775. NCBI lineage: Bacteria > Bacillati > Actinomycetota > Actinomycetes > Kitasatosporales > Streptomycetaceae > Streptomyces > Streptomyces sp. NBC_01775. Next base: position 6,779,204 of record NZ_CP109104.1, read on the forward strand.
CTCTCACCCTGCGGAGGGATCGACATGCGGCGTGGCATAGGCGCCACCGCGCTGGTAGCGGCACTGGCTCTTGCGGCAACGGCTTGCGGTGGCTCGGACGGAGACGACAACGGCTCCAGCGGCAAGATCGAAGGCACCGTCACCTTCTGGGACACCTCGAACGACGGCGAGAAGGCCACGTACCAGAAGATCGCCGAGGACTTCGAGAAGAAGCACCCCAAGGTCGATGTGAAGTACGTGCACGTCAACTTCGGCGACGCCAACCAGAAGTTCAAGAACGCCGCCGGCGGCAACTCCGGTGCCCCCGACGTGATGCGCACCGAGGTCGCCTGGGTCGCGGACTTCGCCCGCCTGGGCTACCTCGCTCCGCTGGATGGCACGCCGGCGCTGGACCAGGAGTCCGACTACCTCAAGACGGCGGCGGGCTCCACCCGCTACAAGGGCAAGACCTACGCGGTGCCGCAGGTCACCGACACCCTCGGCCTCTTCTACAACAAGCGGCTGCTGAAGAAGGCGGGCGTCAAGGTTCCCACGTCCTTCGCGGGGTTGAAGAAGGACGCCAGGAAGATCAAGGACAAGACCGGGGCCACCGCGCTCTACCTGCGCGGTGACGATCCGTACTGGTTCCTTCCTTACCTGTACGGCGAGGGGGGCGACCTGCTCGATGCCAAGGCGAAGAAGGTCACCGTCGACCAGAAGCCGGGCGTCAAGGCGTTCGCCACCATGAAGGACCTTGTCGACTCCAAGGCGGCCGTCACGGATTCCAGTGACGGCCAGGAGAACGGCATCAAGGCATTCCAGGAGGGCAAGGTCGCGATGATCATCGACGGCCCCTGGGACATCGCGCTCGCCCGTGAGGGCGAGGAGTTCAAGGGCGGGAAGAAGGACAATCTCGGCGTCGCGCCTGTGCCTGCCGGCAGTAAGGCGCAGGGGTCTCCGCAGGGTGGCTGGAACCTCTCCGTCTACGCCGGGACCAAGCGGATGCGTGCGGCGCAGGAATTCGCGAAGTACATGAGCAGTGCCTCGGTGCAGGCCCGCACCACGGAGTCGCTTTCGTTGTTGCCCACGCGGAAGTCTGTTTATGAGCGGTCCGCTGTTCGGGACAACGAGATGGTGGAGTTCTTCCGGCCCGCCGTGAAGAAGGCTGTGCAGCGGCCTTGGATTGCCGAGGGCAACTCGTTGTTCGAGCCTATTCGGGTGGGGGTTGACGGGGTGTTGGCCGGGGGTAAGTCGCCTTCTGCGGCGGCGGGCAAGACGGGGGATGAGTTCCGCAAGCTCTTGAAGGGTTACAAGTAAGGGCGGGGCTCCGCCCCTTGGGCCCCGTTCTTGGGGCTTCGCCCCTTGGGTCCTCGCCGTTGTTGGGGGCTTCGCCCAAACCCCCTTGGCCTCGCCGGCCGGGCGGCGGGGCGGCTCCGCCCCCCACCTGCCCCCCGCTACGGGGGCTCCGCCCCTCTAGCGGGGGGCCGTTGGGTGGGGGCCCCGGACGGAGTCTGGGGGAGGAGCCGCCCCAACGCCCGGCCGGCGAGGCCATCGGTCAGAGGGCGAAGCCCTCAAAAGGGGGTCAGGGGGCGAAGCCCTCACGGGAAATGAAAGGCTACATATGAAGCGGATCATCGCCCTGTCGGCGAGACACTGGTACGCGTGGACCATGGTGGCGCCCGTCGCCATAGTCATCGGCCTCATCATCGGATACCCCCTCGGCCGCGGTGTCTATCTGTCGCTGACCGACGCCGACGAGGCCAACGTCGAGCGGACGATCGGCGTCAACCATATTCCGGCGACCTATGAATTCACCGGGATTGACAATTACAAGCGCATCTTGTCCGACAGTGTCTTCTGGGATCGGTTGGGCTGGACCGCGTTGTGGACGGTCGGGTGTGTGAGCCTGACCTTCCTGCTGGGGCTCGCGCTTGCGAACATGCTCAACCGGAAGGTGAAGGGGCGTGCCTTCTATCGGGTTGGGATGATCGTTCCCTGGGGGATTCCCGCCTTTGTGTCGGTCTTCGCCTGGAAGATGCTCTTCAATGAGAAGAACGGGCTGCTCAACAAGGTCCTGGACGGTGGCGGCATCGAAGGGGTGCCGTGGCTGGGGGATCCGGTGTGGGCGAAGGTCGCCGTTGTCGCGGTGAACGTCTGGCTCGGTGTGCCCTTCATGATCGTTGCCATGCTGGGCGCGCTCCAGTCCATACCCGGCGAGCTGTACGAGGCGGCGGAGATGGACGGCGCGGGGCCCTGGCAGCGCTTCCGCAACATCACGCTGCCGGGCGTGCGCACGGTCAGCAGCACCGTGGTGCTGCTCAGCACCATCTGGACGTTCAACATGTTCCCGGTGATCTTCCTGCTCACCAAGGGCGGCCCCGAGGACTCCACGGAGATCCTGGTGACGTACGCGTTCCGGCTCTCCTTCGTCAACAGCCCGCGCGACTTCGCCACTTCGGCGGCCTGGGGCGTGCTGATCTTGCTGCTGCTCTCGCTGTTCACGGTCGTCTACCGGCGGGCGCTGCGCCGTCAGGGAGAGGTGTGGTGACGATGCGCACCCGTAAGCGGACGCCGGCGGCGTCCATCGGACTGCACGCGGGGCTGCTGCTCGGCACGGCCTGCGCGCTGTTTCCGCCGCTGTGGCTGCTGGTGACCTCGTTCAAGCCCACGAGCGAGTCCTTCTCCGCCGCTCTGGTCAAGGACTTCACCCTCGGAAACTATCGGCATGTTGTCGCCGACACGCATTTTCTCAGCTGGTTCGGCAATTCGGTTATTGTTGTGTGCGGCACTACCGTTGTCGGCGTTTTTATTTCCGCGACCACTGGTTATGCGCTCAGCCGGTTTCGCTTTCCCGGGATGCGGTCGCTGATGTGGGTGCTGCTCATCACGCAGATGTTCCCGATGGCCGTGCTGATCGTGCCGCTCTACAACACGATGGCGAAGCTGGGGCTGCTCAATCAGCCCGTGGGTCTGATCGTCACCTATCTGACGGTGGCCGTGCCGTTCTGTGCGTGGATGATGAAGGGCTTCTTCGACACGATTCCCGTCGATATCGACGAGTCCGGGAGGGTGGACGGGCTCAACCCGTTCGGGACGTTCTGGCGGCTCATCCTCCCGCTGGCCAAACCCGGTCTCGCGGTGACCGGCTTCTACACCTTCGTGACCGCGTGGGCGGAGGTCGCCTACGCGACCGCCTTCATGACCGGCGAGGAGAACCTCACCCTGGCGGGCGGCCTCCAGACCTTCGTCAACCGTTACGGGTCCGACTGGGGTTCCATGACTGCCGCTGCCGTCATCATCGCCGTTCCGGCAGCCGTGGTCTTCGGCTTCGCCCAAAGGCATTTGGTGTCGGGGCTGACGGCGGGTGCGACGAAGTCCTGACGTTTTTCCGCTCTTTCTTCTTTCCGTTGCCGGGCCGGGCCAGTGGCGGAACAACGATGAGGATCACATGGACCAGCACAGCAGCGCCCCTGAATCGGCCGAGGCCCGTACCGGGCTGGCTACCACGGTGAATGAGGCCCGCTCAGGCGACTGGTGGCGGGACGCGGTGATCTACCAGATCTATCCGCGCTCGTTCGCCGACGGCAACGGTGATGGCATGGGCGACCTGGAAGGTGCCCGCGCGAGGCTGCCGTATCTCGCGGAGCTGGGTGTGGACGCCGTCTGGCTCAGCCCGTTCTACGCCTCGCCGCAGGCCGACGCGGGGTACGACGTGGCCGACTACCGCGCCATCGACCCGATGTTCGGCACCCTGCACGACGCGGACGCGCTCATCCGTGACGCGCACGCCCTGGGCCTGCGCGTCATCGTGGACGTCGTCCCCAACCACTCCTCCGACCGGCACGAGTGGTTCCGGCGCGCACTGGCGGGGGATCCGGCCGCCCGCGAGCGCTACCACTTCCGGCCGGGGAAGGGGCCCTCGGGCGACGAGCCGCCCAACGACTGGGAGTCGATCTTCGGCGGGCCGGCCTGGACGCGTACCGAGGGCGGGGAGCGGCACTGGTATCTGCACCTGTTCGCGCCCGAGCAGCCCGACTTCAACTGGGAACACCCCGCCGTACAGGACGAGTTCCGCTCCGTGCTGCGCTTCTGGCTGGACATGGGCGTCGACGGCTTCCGGATCGACGTCGCCCACGGGCTGGTCAAGGCCGCCGGGCTGCCCGACATGGGCGACACGGGACAACTGCGGCTGCTGGGCACCGCCACGCTGCCGTTCTTCGACCAGGACGGGGTGCACGAGATCTACCGCTCGTGGCGCCGCGTCCTGGACGAGTACCCCGGACAGCGCATCGGCGTGGCGGAGGCGTGGACGCCCAGCGCGGAGCGCACGGCGCTGTACGTGCGAGACGACGAGCTGCACCAGGCCTTCAACTTCCACTACCTCAACACCGGTTGGGACGCTGCGGCGCTGCGTGCCGCCATCGACGAGTCGCTCGGCTCCCTCGGCGCCGTCGGCGCCCCCGCGACCTGGGTGCTGTCCAACCACGACGTCGTACGCCACCGCACCCGGCTGGGCGGCGGCCACGCCAGGGGCCGCGCCGCCTCGCTGCTGATGCTCGCGCTGCCCGGCTCCGCCTACGTCTACCAGGGCGAGGAGCTGGGCCTGCCCGAGGTGCGGGAGCTGCCCGCCGAGGTGCGTCAGGACCCCGCGTTCTTCCGGACGGCCGATCCGGTGGGCGCGGCGGGACAGGAGGGGTTGCGGGACGGGTGCCGGGTGCCGCTGCCGTGGGAGGAGAGCGGCAGCTCCTACGGCTTCGGCAGCGGCGGGAGCTGGCTGCCGCAGCCGGCGGGGTGGGGCGCGCTGTCCGTCACCGCCCAGACCGGTGACCCGGAATCGACGCTGGAGCTGTACCGCACGGCGCTGCGGCTGCGCCGCGCACGGCCCGAGTTGGGCGACGGCGAGGAGCTGGAGTGGCTTCCGGCGCCCGAGGGCGTGCTGGCCTTCCGGCGCGGCGGCTTCGTGTGCGCGGCCAACACCGGCACCGGGCCCGCCGCCCTCGGCTTCCCCGTCGGCGAACTCCTGCTGGCCAGCGGCCCGTTCGACGGAGGCGCCACGCTGCCGGGGGACACCACCGCCTGGTGGGTGCGCGGATGACGAGCCCCGCTCCGGCGCGGCTGGCCGACCTCGCGGCGCACGCCGAGGTCAGCGAGGCCACCGCCAGCCGCGTCCTCAACGGCAAGCCGGGCGTTGCCCACGCCACCCGACAGCGGGTGCTGGCCGCGCTGGACGTGCTCGGGTACGAGCGCCCCGCGCGCTCCCGGCAGCGCAGCGCGGGCCTGGTGGGGCTGGTCATCCCGGAGCTGACCAACCCCATCTTCCCCGCGTTCGCGCAGGTCATCGAGCAGTCCCTGTCCGGATACGGCTACACGCCCGTGCTCGGGACACAGCTGCCGGGCGGGGCGACCGAGGACGAGCTGGTCGGCCAGTTCGTGGAGCGTGACGTCGCCGGGATCATCTTCTTGTCGGGCCTGCACGCCGACCTGACGGCGGATCCGGGCCGCTACGCGAAACTGGCGGGCCGGGGCGTGCCGTTCGTCCTCGTCAACGGCTACAACGACGACATCAGCGCGCCCTTCGTCTCCCCCGACGACCGGGCGGCGGCCACGATGGCCGTTGCGCACCTGCGTGAACTGGGCCACCGGAGCATCGGGCTGGCCGTGGGGCCCGAGCGCTTCGTGCCCACCCGGCGCAAGGTGGAGGGCTTCACACGGGCGATGGAAGCGGCGGGCGCGACGCCCCGTATCCAGCACACCCTGTTCACCGTCGAGGGCGGGCACGCGGCTGCCGGTGCGCTGCTGGACGCGGGCTGCACCGGACTCGTGTGCGGCAGCGACCTGATGGCGCTGGGCGCCATCCGGGCAGTCCGCCAGCGCGGGCTGGCGGTGCCGCGCGAGGTGTCGGTCGTCGGCTACGACGACTCGGAGCTGAACGCCTTCACCGATCCGCCGCTCACCACCGTCCGCCAGCCGGTGGGCGCCATGGCGAAGGCGGCCGTGCACGCGCTGCTGGAGCCGATGGGCGGCAGCCCGATGGGGGACACGGAGTTCGTCTTCCAGCCGGAACTGGTCGTGCGCGGCTCCACCGCGCACGCCCCCGGCTGACCGGGCCCGGTGGCTGACCGGACGCCGGGGCTCAACCGGTCCTTCCCACCCGGGACTTGGCGGCGAGGGCGCCGCGGGCGAAGCAGAGCCGGTAGGCGTCGCCGGAGTTGAGGGCCGTGCTGTAGTAGACGCACCGCTGGCCCTCGGGGGTGCGCGGCGCCGCGTCCGGGGGGCCGTCGCGGGTGAACATCGGCATCCGGTCCTCCACCTCCGCGCGCGGCGTGCCGGGCCGCAGACCCGCGTAGGCGTCCTCGTCCAGCACCGACAAGGAGGAGCTGACCAGGCTCACCGGCAGCGACAGCAGCAGGATGCCGACGACGACCGCGAGCGGCGCCAGCACCGTCTGGGTGAGGCTGCGCCGCAAGCGCTGCCTGGCCAGCGCCAGTTCGCGGGCCGAGGTGCTCGACCCGGGGCCGGGGCCGAGGCCGGGCGTCGCCTCGTGTACGGCGTGTACGGCGTTCACGGCGCTCACCGGGAAGGCTTCTCCCGGGGGCTCCGGCGCTGCGGACGCCCCCACCGGCGGTTCGGCGACCGGGAGTTCGGCGGTGACCTCGAAGCCGCCCTCGCCGGTCGGGCCCGAGCGCAGCGTGCCGCCCGCCAGCCGTACGCGCTCGTCGAGCCCCACCAGTCCGGCGCCGCCCGAGGCCAGTCCGCGCCCGGTGTCCGGCGCGGCGTCCGACGGCGGGTCGTTGGCGACGGTGACCGTGCACCGGGCGTCCGCGTACGCGAGCGTGACACGTACCTCGGCGCCCGGTGCGTGCTTGGCCGCGTTCGTCAGCGCCTCCTGGACGACCCGGTGCGCGGCGTGCCGGGCCATCGGCGGCAGCCCGTCCGCCGCCTCCCCGCCGGCCAGGGTGACCGTCAGCCCGCTGGCCCGCGCGCCCTGTACGACCTCCCGCACCGTCCCCGCGCGCGGAACGGTCGGCGCCTCCTCGCCGTCCTCGCGCAGCACGCCGATGATGTCGCGCAGCCGCGCCGTCGCCGCCGCTGCCGCCTCCCGCAGCTCGCCCGCCGCCGCCCGTTGGTCCGCGTCGAGGTCCGGGTCGACCTGGAGCGCCCCGGCCCGAACGGCGAGCAGCGTCAGGTCATGGCCCAGCGAGTCGTGCATGTCCCCGGCGATACGGGCCCGTTCGCGCAGCCGCGCCCGGTCGGCAGCCGTGCGCTGCTGCTGCTCCAGCTGTCCGGCCAGCCGCCAGCCGGTGCCCACCAGCTCGGTGTACTGCTTGCGGTGGCGCCCCAGCATCCACGGCAGGCCCGTGGCCAGCAGCAGCGTCAGCAACTGGGTGGGCCACGCCCACAGCTCCCGCTGGACGAACACACACAGCGGCAGCCCCGCCAGGGCGACGGCGGAGAGGAACCACAGCGCCGGGCGGGCCGCCACCCGCTGTCCGGCCAGGTAGCCGAACACCGCCAGCGCGGGCCAGTACTCGGGCGCCAGCAGCTCGGTGCTGGCGGCCAGCCCCATCGCGACCGGCACCGCCACCCCGGCCAGCGGCCACCGCCCGCACACCCGCGCCGCCACCACCAGCAGCGGCACCGCCACCGCCGCCGTCAGGGTGTCCTGGCCGTGCCGTTGGACGGCGGCGGCGAGCGGGGCCGCGCAGACGAGAGCGGCCAGCAGGAGAAAGCGCATGCACCGAGCATCGCCGAACGCGGGGCCCGGTACCTCTGTCGAAAGTGGTGGTCCGGTGCCACGGTCAGCCGTCGTCGGCCCGCTCCGCGCTCCTCACGCCGGTTCGCCCACGTCGTCGGAGTCGCCCGCTTCGTCCGCGTCGGCCGCCCCGTCCACCAGGCCCGCCTCGTAGGCGAGGATCGCCGCCTGGACGCGGTTCTTCATGTCCAGGCGGGCGAGTATCTGACTGACGTACGTCTTCACCGTGCCCTCGACGACGTGCAGGCGTCCCGCGATGTCGGCGTTGGACAGCCCGGCCCCCACCAGCGAGAGGACGTCCCGCTCGCGGGGGGTGAGCCCCGCGATCCGCGAGCGGGCCGTGGCGCGCCGGCCGAGCTGCGCGGTGTCCATGTGGGAGATCACCCTGCGCGCGACGGCGGGGGAGAGGTAGGCGCCGCCCTCGTGCACGGCGCGGATGCCCGCCAGCAGCTCGTGCGGGTCGCCGGACTTGAGGACGAAACCGGCTGCGCCCGAGCCCAGCGCGCTCGCGATGTACTCGTCCTCGGAGAACGTGGTGAGCATCATCACCGCCGTCTCCGGCGAGGCACGGTGCAGTTCGGCGGCGGCGCGCAGTCCGTCCAGCCTCGGCATCCTGATGTCCAGCAGGCACACATCAGGGCGGTGCCGCAGCGTCAGCTCGACCGCCTCGCGCCCGTCGGCCGCCTCGGCGACGACCTCGATGTCCCCCGCCGAGCCGAGGATGGCCCGCACCCCGGCCCTGATCATCGCCTCGTCGTCCGCGAGGAGAACCCGCACGGGTCCGCCCGCCCGGCGCTCCTGCTCTGTCCTGTTCACGGGATCAGCGTAAGAGACGCGGAGAGGCCGGCCCGGGCCGATGACGCGGACCCGGGCCGGTCCCGCAGGGTCACCCGGCGCTGTTGACCCCGACGGTCAGCGAGCCCGCGTAGCCGTCGGACGGGGTGGAGCCCAACGCCTTCAGCGTCAGGAGGCCGGACGTGGCTCCGCCGCCGTCGTAGATGGAGTCCTCGTCCAGGGTGACGCGCTCCGTCTCGTTCGTCGGATACGGGTCGGTCGCGGCCACCTGTTCCGTGGTCTCCTCGGCGAAGAAGAGCTGGCCTGTGTGGATCACTTCGCCGCCGCTGTACGAGCCGTCGTCCGTCAGCTCGACATCCGTGTGCACCTTGAGATGAATGTGCACGCAGCGGCCCCGGTACCACCCGGGGTAGACCGTGGTGAGCTTCGCGACGCCGTTCTCGCCGCTGAGGACGCCGCCGCGCAGGAAGGTGCCGTTGTCCGGCTCCTCGTGGCCGTTCTGGCCGACGAAACCCGAGTATTCGCCGAGCGCGTCGGCGTGCCACAGCTCGACCAGGGCCTTGGGGAGCGGGGCGCAGTCGTTGGCCTCGTCCACGACGGTGAGGGTGAGTTCCAGGGGGATGCCCGTCTTGTCCTCGCGGATGTCCTCGCGTACGAGGGCGCCGTCCAGCCAGTACGGGCCTTCGGTCACCTCTTTGGTGAGGGAGCAGACGGCGGCGCCGGCCGAGCCCGGCGCGGCGGCCGGGGCCGCGCTGGCGGAGGTGGCCGATCTGGCGGTGACGCCCAGTCCGGCGGCCACCGCCGTGGCGCCGCCGGCGATCAGAAGTTTCCGTCGGCCCAGGGGGAAGGACCGTCGCTCTGCGTTCTCTGAGGCTGAAGAGTCTGTCATGTACGCGGAATGTAGGGGGGCTTGCTGTCAGTTTCCTGTGAGAGACGTAAAGCCGAGCTCGCGCAAGCTCTCTTCCGGTCAGGGGGCGCCCGAAGGGGCGCGGGGAACTGCGCGCCCAGACCGAAAGCACCCGCACTCTGCACACCACAGGCAGGGGCAGCCCCTGCTCAGCACCAGGGAAGAGGGCGACAGAAAGGTCAGCCGGAACACGCCGCAGGCACGTCAGCGCAGGGGCGCGACCCGGCTCCCATCCTCCCGCTCGCCCGACAGTTCAGCGCGCGCGCCGGGCCCGGCGGGCACCGCCAGGGTGCCGCTCCCCACGGCGGCGGAGCCACCGGCGCCGGGCCGCAACCCCGTGCCGCGCACCCGCACCCGGGACACCTCGTAGCTGCTCGCGGCGAGCACGTACCAGTGCCCCTCGCTCGACTTCCACAGCACCCCCGTCACCACCGCCCGCCCGCGCGGCCCGCACGCCGGGGTGTTCTCGGCGCGCGATGCCGCGGCCCCCGGCCTGCCGGGGGAGCGCGCGGGGGCCTGGAACTGCGCTATCGCCCTGGCCCCCGTACCCCGCCACGTGCCCGCCCTGGTGCACACCCAGGCAGCCTCGCCGTCGCCCTCCGGCAGCCGCTGGCGCGCGAACTCCCAGGAGTTGACGGACTTCACGCCGCCGGCCAGCACGGCCGGGAAGTGACACGCCGTACGGGCCAGCCGGGTGCGCGCCGCCTCGCTCGTGGCGGGCCCGCGCTTCTTGCCGTCCGTCAGCCGGGCCGGGGGCAGCTCGCCCAGATCCGTGTAGAGCTCGACCTCCGGCGCGATCTCCTCGCTCCCGGTCAGCGCCACCCCCGGCCAGCTCTCGCAGCGGCGCGGGTTGGTCACCGGGGTGCGCATGCGCGCGGTGACCCCGTCCCGGTCCCTGGCCAGTTCGCGGCTCCCCTTGTCCGCCGGGTCCAGCAGATCCACCACGGCCGCCGTCCGCACCCACGGCGCCGTCAGATAGCGCACCTCGCCCTCGGTGCGCGAGATGACCAGCGCCCCGGAGGAGGTCGCTCCGGCACCCGCCGTGCGGGCCAGATCCAGCGCGACGCCCACCTCCTCCGTCTCCCCCCGGTCCAGCGGCTCCGCGTACCGGGCGACCCGCAGCCCGTCGTGCAGCAGCACCACCGCCATGCCCTCCAGCCGCCCCGCGTACAGCAGTTGGGGCGGCCCCGCCGGCGGCCCCGCGGGGGTGCCGCGCACCGCGGAGACCCGTACGTCACCGGCGGGGTGCGCCCAGGTGGCCAGCGCCCGCTCCAGCAGGGCCTCGTCACGGCGCAGCGGACCGCGCGCCGGCCACGCGGAGAAGTCCGCACGCGAGGCACGCCGCCACGCGCCGGGCCGCACCCGCGTCAGCGCGCCCGGATCGAGGGCGCGCTGCGCCTCGGCGTTGCGCGCGTACGGCGGCCTCGCCGCGCTGTCGGGGCCCCACGAGTCACCGGGCGCGCCCAGCAGCCCCAGGCACGCCAGCACCGCGAACCCGGCGGCGAGCGCCGCGCGCTTGTGCTGGCGGCGGCGCAGCAGATCGGTCGGCCGGGCGTGGAGGGCGCACGCGTCGAACTCCCCCGACTCCAGCAGCGAGCCGTCCTTGCTGCCCGCCGGTGTCTCGAGGGCGTTCGCCTCCGCGAGCGCCCCCTCCGGATCCGGCACCCGCAGCTCCCGCAGCAGCCGCCGTATGTCCGGCTCCGCCAGGCCCTCCAGCCCGCGCAGCACGTACGCGGCCCGGCCCGCGGCCGACACCCTGGACAGCGCGTGGTCCAGGGTGAGTTCGTCGGCACCGGCGACGCGGGGGAACAGCCGCAGTCCCAGCACCCACGGCAGCAACCCGGGCAGCAGCGGCAGCGCGCGCAGCCGGCAGGGGCCCAGCCTGCGCGGGCGCTGGGCCGCCAGCGCGGCGCGCAGCACGCACAGCCGCAGCCACACATAGGCCGGATCCGGCCTGACCCAGCCGGGGACTCCCGTACGGGGTCCGGGGATCGGCAGCTGCGAGGTCGAGACGCGCCCGTGGGGCAGCGCCCGCTGGGTCAGCGCGTGCGCCGCCAGCACCCGCCGGTGCCGGCCGAGCCTCGGGGGCAGGACGAGATAGGCGAGGCGCACGAGTCTCGCGTAGTGCTCGACGAGCGCGGCCTCGGCCTGCTCGACGTCCACCGCGCTGGACGGTGTCCACGAAGCCGCCGCTGAAGTCACTTCCCGGGCAGTCACATTGGTCTGAACGACCCATTGTTCCTACGGTCACCACGACCGCTGCCGTGCGCCCCGCCCGCCGGCCTCAGCCCGAGCGCCCGTGGGCCTCAGCCCGAGCGCCCGCCGGCCTCAGCCCGAGCGGTCGGAGGGGACCACCTCGGAGGGACCCAACGGGACAGCCGGGACCTCCAGAGTGACCATGGTGGGGCCGCCCTCCGGGCTGTTGAGCGCGAGGACGCCGTCGAACTGCGCGAGCCGCCGCTGCACCCCCTGCATGCCGGTGCCCTTCTCCAGGGAGGCCCCGCCCTTGCCGTCGTCGGTGACCGTCACCCGGATCATCGGGCCGGACGAGGTCTCCGCGTACAGCACGTCGAGCCACACCCGGGAGGCCGCCGCGTGCTTGGCGGCGTTGGTGAGGATCTCGCTGACGGCGAAGTAGACGGCGGATTCCACCGGTTCCTCGAAGCGCCCCGCCAGCTCGATGTCCTCCGCCACCGGCATCTGCATCCGCAGCGCCAGCGCCCGCAGCGCGTCGGGCAGGCCCCGCTCGGCCAGCACCGGCGGATGGATACCGCGCACCAGGTCGCGCAGCTCGGTCAGTGCCTCCGCCGAGTTCTCCCTGGCCTGCGCGATCATCTGCTTCGCGCGGACCGGATCCCGCTCCACCAGCGCCTCGATGGTGCCCAGGCTCATGCCCATCGCGACCAGCCGCGCCTGGGCGCCGTCGTGCAGATCCCGCTCGATACGGCGCAGTTCGGCGGCCGAGGAGTCCACCGCGTCGTGCCGTGTCTCATACAGCTGCTCGACCCGCCGGGCCAGCAGCATCTCGCGGGTGGGCTCCAGCATCGCCTTGGTGAGCCGGTGGTTGAGCGGGAGCATGGGCGGCAGCAGCGCGGTGGTGAAACCGGCCGTCATATCGGCGGGCAGCCACGCCATGTCCCGCCAGGTCGCCGGGTCCTTCAGCAGCAGCGTGCACCGCTCGACCTGGCCGACGATGCCCTTGCGCAGGTCGAGCGGGAAGGGTCGGTACGGCTCGGGCACCCCCAGCCCGCCCCACCTGTCGACCAGCTTCCGCCTGCGGTTCGCGTAGGCGCGCACCCCGCCCTGGGCGAGCGGGGTGGTGACCACGCCGACCCCCACGGGGATCAGCACGATCGAGACGACCGACAGCACGAACAGCATGATCGACAGGGGGAGGGAGACCAGCGCGAGCGCCGGGCCCCGCACGAGGGCGAGCATCAGCTCGTGTGTCTGCACCGCCGCACGCGGTCTGTCCTCTGCCACGATCCTCTGCCTTCTGCCCTGAACTTCTCGCCGGGAGCCAGGGCCGCCTAGTGCGTCACCCAGCCGTCGAACTCCACCGTCGCACGTGCGCCGCTGCCCCCGTTTGTCGCCGTCATGAACAACCCGGCGTCCAGCTTGGCTGACGCGCCCGGGACGGCGACGGTTGCGACAGTACGCCAGGTCTTGCCGTTGTCGGTCGACAGTTCGCCTTTGAAAGAGCCGCCCGAGCGGGAGAGCCGCAGCAGGACGGGTGCCTTGACGCCGGTCACGCGCCGGTAGGTGTCCAGGGTGCCGTTGCTGTCCGTGTCGTAGGACAGCACCACCCCGTTGCCCGGGGTCACGGCCAGGTTGAGGAAGCCGCCGGACTTGGCGTCCGCCAGGTCGTCGCGGGCGATGATGCCCGCGCGGGCCCAGGGACCCGAGTCCTCCTGCGAGACGACCTTCACCGTCACCGAGGCGCCCTCACCCAGCACACCGGGCCGCCAGACGGCACCGAACTCCGCTGTCGCCTTCCACAGGTCGGCCCCCGCCCCGTTGATCGCGTACCGCCCGTCCACCTGCCCGAACACGGCCGCGTTGGTGGTCACCGTACGCACCCCCGGGGGCAGTGGCCCGGCCAGGAAGAGCCGGCCGCCGCGCCCGGTGGTCACCCGCTCCTGCCCCTCGGGCCCGTACTGCACCTTCACGTCGTACGACAGCGGCTGCAAGGGGTCGGTCAGCGGCCGGTCGGGCGTGGTCACCCGCCAGCGCACCCGCGCCTCGCCACCAGGGCCGACGCCCGGCAGCGAGGTCGGGTCCTGCGGCTGGGCGCCGTCCAGGCCGCTCAGCGAGAGGTCGACGGCGCCGGTCGCGCGCAGCCCGTTCTCGTTGCGGAAGGTGGCGGTCAGCGTGCTGTCGCCGCCCGGCTCGACGGCCTGCGGTTCGGCGGTGACGGTCAGCGAGCCCTGGTACGGCGCCTTCGCGAGCACCTCGTGCACCCGCGAGGCGATGCCGTACGCGTCGCCGACGGGCCGCATCGGATAGTCCTTGGCCTCCCGCGTCCAGGGATCCTCGACCGCGTACCAGTCGAACTTCTTCAGGTCGCGGCCTTGTTCCAGCGCGTCCTGCGCGTCGTCGAGGAACGCCTTCCACTGCGGCAGGTGGAAGTCGCCGAGCAGGCCCTGCCAGTCGCGGTTGGCGTAGTTGGCCAGATGGCCCCCGTCGGCCGTCGGCCGGTCGGCCCAGGTGGTGACCAGTACCCGCGCCGTGCGCTCCAGCTTCGCGCGCTCGTCGGCGGAGGAGGCCGAGCGCCTGGCCGCGTCCAGCCAGGGCCCCAGCAGGAACGCCCGGTGCCCGCCGGACATCTGCTCGCTCAGCTCCATCAGCTTCAGCCACAGCGCGGCCAGCCGCTTGAAGGTCGCCGTCTCGCCCTGCTGATAGGCCGACTGGAGCTGCGGGATGAGCATCCAGGAGCGATTGGCCAGAACCTGCCGCCCGGTGTCGGTGAGGTCGTAGCGGTACGCGTCGTTGCCGCGCAGCTTCTCGGCGACGCCCAGCAGCCCGGCGAAGGCGGCGTCGAAGCCCGGCATGTCGAAGGCCGGGGTGTGGGTGGCGTAGTAGGTGCCCGAGCGGGCGGTCAGCGCGGGACGGGAGACGAAGACGCTGTCGTGCGGGCGCCCGTCCGTGCTGCTGATGCGGTACGCCGTATCGCGCAGTGCCGCCATCGCCTCGCGGGCCCTGGCGTCCTCGCCGCCGTAGCGTGCCCGCGCGTACCCGGCGAACCACTTCTCGCGGTCCACGGCCTCCTCGCACCAGGCCAGCTCGCTGAACAGCTCGGCCGCCGCCGGGTCGCGGTGGGTGGCCTCCGGCATGTAGCAGGTGCCGGCCAGCTTGCTCCCCGGCTTGTCCCGCCAGGTGGTGAAGCGGTCCGCCCACATATGGGTCTTGGCGCCGATCGTGGTGCGCCCGCCGAAGTTGGGGATCGTGCCGAACGCGTACGGCACCCCGCCCCAGTCCTGCTCCCGGTCGGTGACCCGCTCCAGGTCCGAGAGGCCGTCGACGATGAGCATGCGCTGCTTGTCCGCGAGCGCGTCCAGCAGCTCTTTGCGCGGGTTCTCCTGCCAGCCGAGAATCACCCAGGTGGCGCCCGGCCGCGCCGTCTGAAGCGCCTTCTCCACCGCGCGCGCCGCGTCCGGCACCGGCACGTCGCCCGGGTCGCCGCCCTCGTGGAGCAGGTCCATCTTGAAGTGGGCGGCCTCGCCGAACAGTTTCCGCTGGTGCGTGTAGAACGCGGCGGCCACCTTACGGAAGACCGCCGTACGCGGATCCAGCCACGGCGGACGCGCCAGCCCGTTCCAGGTGCCCTGGGGGATGGTGCGCCCGCCCGGGTTGCGCTCGGTGAAGTCGGCGGGGACGGTGCCGAAGTAGCCCGGCAGCACCGGGCGCATTCCCAGCTCCCGCATCCGCGCCACGATCCGCTGCCCCAGCTCGGTGCGCTTCTTCAGCAGCGCCGCGCTGACGGGCCCGCCGTAGCGGTCCATGTTCTGCAACAGCCACCAGGGCTGATGGGTCGGCGCCGGGATCCAGGCGCGGGCCTCGGCCTCGCTGTACCCGAAGCCCTGGAGCAGCCGGTGGTAGACGGCCTCCTGGCCCGCGGTGACCAGCACCTCGTTGCAGCCGTGCAGTGCGAGGACGTCGAGGAAGCGCTCCCAGTGGGCCCAGTCGGCGTAGGGCGCCGTGTAGCCGTCGTGGGTGTCGTTGAGCGCGAAGCGGTGCGCCACGGTGGCGCGCTGCGCGTGCGGTGACCTCGGCGCCGGGAGGGTCTCGGGCAGCTCCAGCTGGGTGCCCGACCAGGAGATATGCGCGTCACAGCTGTACTTCAGGTACCAGTGCACGCCCGTCAGCAGCGCCACCGGACCCGTACCGGCCACATGGACCTGGCCCGCGCCCCCGGTGACCTTGAACCGCTCGGGGCCGCCGATGAGCTGGAGCGTGATCTGGCTGCTGTGCCGGGGCAGCAGCCGCCGCACCGCCTCGGCCGCCGGTCTGGTGGCGTCGGCCCCCGCTCTGCCGGTGCCCTCCGCGCGCGCTTCATCCGCTGCCATGGCTGGGATGTACCCCGTCCCCAGCGCGAGACCCGCGCCGAGCGCCCCCGTTGTGCCCAGTACGGCGCGCCTGTTGAAGGGGTGGGTCGTGTGTTTTCCGTGCGGCTCGTGCTTCTTGTGCGGCTCGTGCATAGGGTGCCTCCACTGCCGTAAGTGACCAAAGACACGTACGGGGAGGCACGCTAACGACTCGGTCAGCCTCGGTCGAGGTACGCGAGTACGGCGAGTACGCGTCGGTTGTCGTCGTCCGAGGGCGGCAGGTCGAGCTTTCCGAAGATGTTGGAGGTGTGCTTGGCGACGGCCCGCTCGGTCACGAACAGCTGCGCCGCGATCGCCGCGTTCGACCGCCCCTGCGCCATCAGCTCCATGACCTCCTTCTCCCTGGAGGTCAGATTCCCCAGCGGCTTGTCCTGCGAGCGGCGCGTCAGCAACTGCTGGATGACCTGCGGATCCATGGCCGTACCGCCGTCGGACACGCGGCGCACCGCGTCGATGAACTGGTCGGCGTCGAAGACCCGGTCCTTGAGGAGATAGCCCACGCCGCCCGTGCCGTCCGCGAGCAGCTCACGCGCGTACAGCTGCTCGACGTGCTGGGAGAGCACCAGCACCGGCAGCCCCGGCCGCTTGCGGCGCGCCTCCAGCGCGCACTGGAGCCCCTCGTCGCTGAACGACGGCGGCAGCCTGACGTCCACCACGGCGACGTCGGGCTGTAGTTCGGCCAGGGCCCGGCTCAGCTCGGGCCCGTTGTCGACCGCGGCGGCGATCTCGAAGTCGAACGCCTCCAGCATCCGCACCAGCCCGTCCCGAAGCAGGAAAAGGTCCTCGGCGATCACGACACGCACGGAAACTCCAAATTCGCAGCGGGCTGGGCCGTATGGCGGCAGGTCGCTAAGAATCTACCGCCCCCGCCCCATCCCCCGAACGAGAACGAGACCCTGCCGACGGCGGCCCCTCTCTTCCCGCCGCAGCGGCGCCGCACCTCGGGGCGGCGGCCCTCTCTTCCCGCCGCAGCGGCGCTGAGCCACGACGCCACCGGTCCGGCGGTGCCAGGCTTCGGGGGTGGGGCCCCATTTCCCCGGGCGCGACGGCGCAAGCCCGCCGCATCGGCCCGGTGGTGCCGAGCAAGCTCCGTCGCATCCGTGGGCCCAGGCCCACAGCCCCCGGCTCACAGCCGGCGGGCGGCGACTGCCTGGCGGGTCTCCTCCTCGATCAGGTCGGCGTTGATCTGCCCCGCCGCCGTGGCGCCGCCCGACGCCGCCGCGCCGACCTGCGCCATCAGGTCGGTGGCGTTGCCGGCGACCCACACCCCGGGTACATCGGTGCGGCCCCCCGCGTCGGAGGGGATGTACTCGCCGGCCCCGGTGGGGTGCTCCACCGCGCGCAGCCCGAGCGCGGCCAGAAAGCCGCCGCGGGCCACCATCCGCGTCGCGACCGCCAGCGCGTCCCGCGGCACGACCGTGCCGTCGGTCAGCCGCACCCCCGCGAGGCGGTCCTCCGCGACCTCCAGGGACGCCACCTCGCCGCGCACCACACGGATGCCACGGGCGGCCAGCCGCTCCGCCTCCTCGCCCGCCGGCGGCGGCGCGGTGTGGACACCGACCATGCGCGCCCCCGCCGCGAACGGCAAACTTACTTGCCGGACTGGCAAACTGGGTCGCATGGACAACGACCACGACCTCGGACAAGCGCTCGACGCGGTCGGCCCCCGGCTGCGCGCGCTGCGCCAGCGGCGCGAGACCACGCTGGCCGAGCTGTCGGCGGCGACCGATATCTCGGTGAGCACCCTGTCCCGGCTGGAGTCCGGCACCCGCCGGCCGAATCTCGAACTTCTGCTCCCCCTGGCCAAGGCCCACGGCGTCACGCTCGACGAACTCGTCGACGCCCCGCCGACCGGAGACCCGCGCATCCACCTGCGCCCGGTCACCTCCCACGGCATGACGATGCTGCCCCTGACCCGTCGCCCCGGCGGCATCCAGGCGTACAAGCTCGTGATCCAGCCCGGCGACCGCCCCAACGACCCCGACCCCCGAAGCCACGAGGGCTACGAATGGCTCTACGTCCTCAACGGGCGCCTGCGCCTCGTCCTGGGCGAGCACGACCTGGTGCTCCCACCCGGTGAAGCGGCCGAGTTCGACACCCGCGTACCGCACTGGTTCGGACCCGCCGAGGGCCAACCGGTCGAGTTCCTCTGCCTGTTCGGCAGCCAGGGCGAACGCGCCCACCTCCGCGCCCGCCCAGAGCCCCGCGCCGACCCCGATCCCCGCGAGCAGGGCGAGCCCCGCGAGTAGGGCGGATGCCTCAGCCCGCCGCGGCCGGCCCCCGGTGCCGCACCAGAGGCAGGTACACCTCGTCCACGATCTCGACGAGCACCTCGTCGGGCGCCGATGGGTACCCGCGCACCACGAATTCGTTGCGCAGCAGGACCATGGCCACGGTCGCGACCCGCGGGTGAAGCGCTTCGGGGGCTGCTTCACCGCGGGCGACCGCGCGCCCCAGGACGGTCAGCCAGGGGGCAGCCGCGGTGTCGCCGGGCTGTTCCCGCAGCTGCGCCAGGAGTTCCGGCGTGCCGCCGGCGGCGGCGAGCAGCTCGCGCAGGACGGCGCCGTAGGGAGAGCTCCAGTTGCGGTTCGCCATGCGCAGCAGTTCGAGTACGTCGCCGCGCAGCTCGCCGGTGTCGGGGGGCTGGACCGTCGTGGTCAGCTGCCGATAGGCCGCGATGCCGAGCGCGAGGCGATTCGGCCAGCGGCGGTAGAGCGCGTTCTTGTTGGTGCCCGCACGGGTGGCGACCTTGTCCATCGTCAGCCCGGCGTATCCCGACTCGGTGAGTTCGTCCACCGCCGCGCCCAAGATCGCCTCCTCCAGGGCGGCCCCGCGTCGCCGCGTCCGCCCGGCGCCTGACGACGTCTTCGGATCCTCTGTCATGGCCTCTTCCTGCAAGCGGTACTGAAAGTACCTTCCCATTTTGGTTGCCACGCCTGAAGTGCGGCAACTACGGTACGGTGCGTACCTTAAATATTCCGTCGTCAGCAGAGGACATGACGCATGCGTGCCAGAGGCATCAGCTACGACACCGGCTTCGTCCGCAACGGAGCGAGCTCCCGCAAGCTCTTCGACCCGGAGACGGTCCGGCGCGAGCTGCGCATCATCCGTGACGACCTGCGCTGCGACGCCGTCCGCGTCATGGGCGGCGACCCGGAACGGGTGGAGCTGGCGGCGGGGTACGCCGCCGACCTGGGCCTGGAGGTCTGGTTCTCCCCCTACCCCCTGGAGCTGACCGCCGAGGAGATGCTGGAGCTTTTCGCCGACTGCGCCGAGCGCGCGGAGCGGCTCAGGCAGCGGGGAGCCGAGGTCGTGTTCGTCGCCGGCGCCGAGCTGAGCTTGATGGACAAGGGGTTCCTGCCCGGCGAGAGCACCGAGGAACGGGTGGCGCTGCTGAGCCGGACGGACAGCGTGCGCGAGCACATCGGCGAGGTAGGCGTACGGGTCAACGAGTTCCTCGGCAAGGCCGTGGCACTCGTCCGCGAGCGCTTCGGCGGCAAGGTGACCTACGCCGCCGTGCCATTTGAGCGCGTCGACTGGGCACCCTTCGACATCGTCTCCCTGGATCTCTACCGCTCGGCCGAGACCGCCGACCGGTTCGCCGAAGGCGTCCATGACCTCACCGCGCGGGGAAAACCGGTCGCGATCACGGAGTTCGGCTCTGCCGGATACCACGGCGCGGGCGAGCGGGGCGCGCACGGTCTGGAGATCGTCGAGTACGACGAGGACGCCGGTCCTCTGCGGCTGAAGGGTGAGTACGCCCGCGACGAGGCCGGTCAGGCCGCCTATCTGCGCGAGCTGCTGGAAGCCTTCGACGCGGGCGGCATCGACAGCACCTTTGTGTTCACCTTCGCGCTGTACGACCACGTGCACCGCCCCGACGGCGACCCCCGTGACGACTTGGACCTGGCCAGCTATGGCATCGTCAAAGTCTTCGAGGACCGCCTCGGCACCACCTACCCCGACATGCCATGGGAGCCCAAGGCCGCGTTCACCGCCCTCGCCGACTTCCACGGCCGACCGCTGGGGGAAGGCTGACGACCACCGGGGGCTGACGACCACGGGGGCTGACGGCCACCGGGGCTGACGGCCACCGGGTGAGCGCTGACGCGTCACGGCCCGGAGGGCGGCGGATAGTGGGCGGTCAGCGCGGCGGCGGCGCCGGAGCCGTGGGCCGTGGTGATCCGCTGGTGGCGGGGGGAGCGCAGATCGCCGGCGGTGTGGAGGCCGGGCGGCTGGGCGTCCGGGGGACAGTACCCGTGCGCGTCCCGGTGCAGGGAACCTTCGGGGGCTGCCGGGCGTGAACCGGCGTTCACGAGGAGCTGGTGCGGCGCGAACGTCCCCGTGGTGCCGTCCGCGAGGTGCGCCCGCACCTCATGTCCCGGCGCCCCGCCCCCGCCGCTGACCGGGACCACGCGCACTTCACGCACTTCGTGCAGCTGGACGCGGGGATCGCCGGCCAGTTCGGCGGTCTTGTACGCGTCCGCCGGGGGATACAGCACCTCCAGCCGCGCGTCCGCCTCCGGGTGGGCACGCAGCCAGGTGCCGAGGGGACGGTCCGCGCCCAGGACCAGCGCGTGGGTGAGCCGGGGACCCGTGCGCCACAGCTGCGGGACCGTCATTCCGTCGGGCACGTCCACCCACGCCACGTCGGTTGCCTCCAGGGACTCGACGCCCGTCGCGACGACGACCGCGTCGCCGGTGTACGCGCGTCCGTCGTCGAGCGTCACCCGGGCCCGCTCGGCGCCGTGCGGCGCGGTGACCCGTACCGCACGGCCCCGTACGGCCATGCAGCGTCCCGTCGCTGTCAGCCGGGCGATGTCCTGGGCCATCGCTCCGGCGAGCGCCGGGCCCGTGCGCCAGCCGCCGGGTACGTTCTCGAGCGCGTCGATGTGCCAGGGCTTGCCGCCCACCCGCTCCGCCGCCTCGATGAGCGTGACCCGCGTGCCCACGCTCGCCGCCATCAGCGCCGCCGCGACGCCCGCCGGTCCGCCGCCGACCACGACGAGCCCGGAGTGGGTCGCGCTGCCCGCGCCGACCCCCGGATCCGCAACGTCCTCCGCCATGCCGTGCACGGTACCCGCGTGGGCGGGAGGCCCCGCGTGAACGGGAGGTCCGCGTGGGCGGGAGGGTTCTCGCGAGTGGGGGAGGGCCCCCGCGCCCGCCCGTCCCCCCGGAGGGGAAGGGGTGAGGGAAGGGCGGGCGGCGGGAGCCCCGTCGAGGTGGGCGGGGAAGGGGCGCACACCCCTCAACACTCGGGTGTGCGCCCGCTCCCACCCGGTACGCGTCAGCCGATGACGCTCTTGATCCAGTCGCGCTGCTCGGCGGCGCTCGTGTAGATGTCGGGCGTCGTCGCGCAGTCGCCGACCGAGCGGCTGGTGATGCCCGCGAGCTGCCAGCGCCCGGCCGCCTTGGTCAGGGCCGCGGCGCCGGAGTCGCCTCCGCACGTTCCGGCGTTGCCGCCCGGGTTGTCGGTGCAGAAGTCGCCCTCCGCGATGCCCCAGGCGTCCCCGTCCTCCGGGTTGGAGACGCACTTGGGGGTGTCGGGCGCGAGGACCGGCAGGTCGATCTCCTGGTGCTTCACCGGGAGTTGGGCCGGGTTGTTGTCGGTGGCCTTGGTGTAGCCCCAGCCGGTGGCCTTGACGGTGTCCCCGGCGGCGGGCGTCGTGGCGGCCAGCGCCGCGGGCTTCTGCTTCACCTTCTCGGACAGCTGGATGAGCGCGATGTCCTGGCCGCTCGCCCTGTCCTCGTGGTACGTCCAGCCCGGGTTCACCTTGAACTGCTTGACGCCGACGACGGTGCCGCCCTGAGTACGGTCCAGGGAGCCGACCCGCACGTGGTAGAGCTTCGGGTCGTACACCTTCTCCGCGGAGACGCAGTGCGCGGCCGTCGCGACCCAGTCGGGGGCGATCAGGGTGCCGCCGCACGCGTGGGAGTTCGGGTTGCCGTCCCGCTCCTTCTGAAGGGAGACCACGAACGGGTACTTCTCGGTGGACTCCTTGCCACCGATGATCTTCGTCTCGTATCCGGAGTCCCCGGAGCCCTTCGCGGCGCCGGTGCTCTCGCCCGCGTAGGCGGCCGTGGCGCCCGTGGCACCTATGACGCCCGCGGCCAGCCCCAGTGAGAGAGCGGTGACGGCGGCTGCGCGCGTGGCCCCGCCTCTTCTGCGGGTCTTGCCGGTGATCTCTTCGGGGGTCTTGCCGTGGGCAGGGCGCGAACCGGGGGTTTCTCGCGAGTGCTTGATGAGCTCTTCCCTTCGCTTTCCGTCCCCTTCACCGGAAGGGGACGCTGGGGGGATGTACGCGGGTCCGATGCGGGTCCGGTACGTGGCCCGGTGCTGGGGCCAGGAAGGTGCGTGGAGCTCATGCGAGAGCGCCTCATCCGTACCCTCCGTTGACCCGCGTATCCCTGGTCACAGGAACTGCGGGGTCATCCCATCCCCTCAACGCCCTTGTGTCCAAGCCTTTTTGGGGAGCGAAGACGGGAACGCGACACGGAGGATGAGATTCCGTGACGGCGCTTCTGCGGGGGAGGGCGCGGGGTGGGAGAGGGAACAGGGGGCGGGGAGCCGGGGGCGGGGCTGAGCCCGGGGAAGCGGGGCTGAGCCCGGGGAAGCGGGGCTGAGCCCGGAGAAGCGGGGCTGAGCCCGGGAAAGGAGTGGCCTCTTCCCCAGGGCGCGCCGATCATGCGGAAGTGACAGAAACCCGATTCAAAGAACTGGGCCGAACGGCCATGGAAGCGCTGGCGGCCGGAGAACTGGACGCGGGCTCCCGCGCGGTGGGGCTGGACCTGCCGGACCTCTTCGTGAGCGAACGCGCCCGCTGGCTGTGGCGCTACCGGCTCACGCAGATGGCCGCGGACCCCGAGGGCGCCGCGTGGTGCGTACGGCAGGTCCTCGTCGGGGTGGACGTCGGGGTGGACGCCGGGGTGGACGTCGGGGTGGAGGACAGCGGCGGTCAGGGCACGCGGGAGGCGGTCGTCGGGCACGCCGGGTTCCACGGGCCGCCCGACAAGGCGGGGATGGTGGAGATCGGCTACGTCACCGTCCCCGCGTACCGCCGTCGCGGCTACGCCCGCGCGGCCCTCACCGAACTGCTGCGCCGCGCCGCCGCCGACCCCTCCGTAAGCGTCGTACGCGCGACCGTCGCCCCCGACAACGTGGCGTCCCTCGCGACACTCGCGCCCTTCGGCTTCACCCACGTCGGGGAGCAGTGGGACGAGGAGGACGGGCGCGAGCTGATCTACGAGCGGTCGGCGCGCGCGGAGTAGCGCCCGCGCGGGCCCGCCCTCCCCGCCGGTGTGCCCCACCCCTTTCGGGTCCGGCTACGCGTAGATGTGCAGCTCTTCCTTCGTGGCTCCGGAGAGGGCGTAGGCGGCGGGATCGGGGAGCGGCCGGTCCGCGTAGAGACGGAAGAGAGTGGGGGTGTCGGTGCACAGGGCCGCGGGCGGGCGCCCCTCGCGCGGGTTCCCCAGGGGGAAGGGCTCCGCGGAGCTGTCGCTCAGCGTGACCCGTACCAGTGGGGTGTCGCGCCGGGTGCGGGCGGCCACGGTGAGGAGCGCCAGCGCGTCTCCGCCCGACGCGTCGGCGTACGCACCCGGCAGGCCCCACGCGTCTCGTACGTCACCCGCGTGCACCCACTCGCCCAGCGCCACGGTGTCCAGAAGGCCGTGTGTGAGCCCCGCGATGACGGGGCCCGCCTCCGTCATCGCGCGCTCCAGCTCGTCCACGACCTGGGCCGGAGACCAGTCGGCGCGCTCGGCGACGTCCGCCGCGTTCGAGGCGTCGGAGAACACGCCGGGCTCCAGCCGGCCCTCGACGATCCGTACGAGCGCGGCGGAGCAGTGCGCCAGGACCTCGCGTACGTCCCAGTCCGGGCAGGCCGTGGGACGGGCGAAGTCCGCCTCCGGCGCGGCCCGCAGCAGGGGCACGAGCGCGTCGCGCTCGGACAGTAACAGGCGTTCCGGCAGCTCAGGATCACGGTCGGCACTCATGCGCCGTGACTTTACGGGGTGCGGCTGTGCGGGGACGAAGGTATTGTTCGCGTCCGGCAACGGATGTTCGATACGCAGCACGACGCGAACGAGGAGAGGGAGGTGGGACCGATTACCGCCGTAGCAGGCGGGGCGCTCTCGCCCTGTGCCCGAAGGTCACCCTTCTCCGTGTGAGCGGGGGCCGTCGGCAAGCCCGGGAGTGTCCCAGGACCCCGGAAGGCTCCAAGGCTTCATGTCGCTCCATCCCGCACGAGTGTCGAAAACCGAACTGATCACCCAACTGCGCGCCGCCGGCTGCGTCTTCGCCGAGGACGAGGCGCGGCTCCTGTTCGAGACGGCGCGCACCCCGGCCGAGCTGGCCGCGATGACCGAACGGCGCGTCGCCGGACACCCCCTCGAACACGTCCTGGGCTGGGCGGAGTTCGCCGGCCTGCGCGTCGAGGTGGGCGCCGGGGTGTTCGTACCCCGGCGCCGTACGGAGTTTCTGGTGGCCCGCGCCGCTGCCGCCGCGCCCGAGGGGAGGCCGGCCGTGGTGGTGGACCTGTGCTGCGGGAGCGGGGCCGTGGGCGCCGCGGTGCTCGCCGCGCTCGGGGGGCGCGGCGAGCTGTACGCCGCCGATCTGGACCCCGCCGCCGTCGGCTGCGCCCGGCGCAACCTCGCCCGCGTGGACGGGCGCGTGTACGAGGGTGACCTGTTCGCGGCGCTGCCCCGCGAACTGCGGGGGCGCGTCGACGTACTGGCGGCGAACGTGCCCTACGTCCCGACGGACGAGCTGGCGCTCCTGCCGTCCGAGGCCCGCGATTTCGAGCCGCGCGCCGCGCTGGACGGCGGACCCGACGGCCTCGCCCTCCTGCGGCGGGTCGCCGCCGAGGCCTCCGCCTGGCTCGCCCCCGGCGGATCACTCCTCACAGAAACGAGCGCCCACCAGTCCGAAGCGGCGGCCCGCCTCCTGGAGGCCGCGCTTTTGACCGTGGAAATATCCCATTCCTCCACTTTCCCCGCCACCACGCTCACGGCCACCCGGCTCGGCTGACACGCGCCAGGAAGGGACCGGACGGCGCGCCCCGCCGCCCCCGCCCGCGCCGGCGCCGGAGGCCTTGGCCTGTGCTGGGAGCCCGACAGGGCTGACGAGGCTGCTGGGGCCGCTGGGTGGGTGCTAGGTCTGTGCAGGGGCCGACGAGGGCGCGCCGCCGGGGCGGAAAAGGCTCAAGCCGGGGGGAAGTTGGGACTCCGCCTCGTGAAGGACCGTGGTGACCGTCTCCGCGAAGTGGACGTCGTACGGGTGCGGGGTCCCGGAACGGGCCGCGCTCAGGAGGGCGTCCACCGCGTGGGCGAAGGCCGTGGCGGGATCCTCCTCGCGGGATGGGAGGGCGGCCACGCCCGCCGGACCGCGGACCTCAGCGGTGACCCCCGCGGCGGACGGCGTCACAGAGTGGCTGAGCGTGCTAGTGCTGGACGCCCCGGACTCGTGCCGCAGCACGAGGTGCACCGTGTCACCCACACCCCCTCTTACCGCCGTGACTCCGGCCACGGCGCCGAGCAGCGGCAACAGCACGGACAGCGCGTGCGGCCCCACGTCCCACAGCGCTCCCTTCTCCCGCCGCCACGGCGACGCCGCGTACGGCGACTCCCCGCCGCCGAACACCGGTGAGAGCCAGTCCGCGCGCCCCACCTGCCAGCCGTCCTCCCCGGCCCGCTCCCGCAGCCACCGCGCGGTGACGTCGCTGAAGTGGAGAGTGAAGAAGACGACGGAGGCCACCCCCGCCCGCTCGACGGCGGCGGTCACCTCCCGCGCGGCCTCGGGCGTCGTGGCGACGGGCTTGTCCAGCAGCAGATGACAACCCGCCTCCGCGGCCCGTACGGCCAGCGGCGCCTGTACATCGGGCGGCAGCGCGACGGCGACCGCGTCGCAGGCGGCGAAGAGCGCGTCCGCGTCCGCATAGGGCGGGGTTCCCAGGCGTGCGGCCTGGGCCTCGGCGGCATCGGGACGGCGCCCCCACACGCCCACCAGTTCTACGTCCTCGTGCGCCGCGAGGGCGGGCCCGTGCGTGCGGTCGGCCCAGGGGCCGGTGCCCAGCAGTCCGAATCTCATGACGGCAGCGTAGGAGATACGGCAGCGTAGGAGACCGCCCGAGTGAGCCGCCCCACGATCCGTCTGCCCGGCCCGTCCACGCGAGGGCGGCGCGGAGGGGTGCGTTAGGGGTGCGCGAGGGGTGCACACCACGCGGGGCACGAAGGGCACGCGGGGCACGAGGGGCCCACAGAGCACGCGGGGCACGAGGGGCCCCACAGACCACGAAGGGCACGAGAAGCCCACAGGGCACAAAAGGGAGAGGTACAGCATGGCCGACGCGCCACCACCGGTCCGAACGGCGCTTCCGCGCGCCGAACTGCTCGTCGACCGCGAGGTGACGGACGAAGCCGCACACGCCCTGAGCGCGCACTTCAGCGACGCGGGCTACGCCGTGACCACCCGCCGGGTCCTCGAAGACCGAGGGCTCGAAGAGCTGACGTGGATCGTGCTGGCGGCGCTCCCCCTCCAGGCGTTCTTGAGCGGACTGGGCAACGAGGCCGTCACGGACGCCTACCGAGGGCTGAAGGCCCTGGTCACCCGCATCCGGCCCGGCGCGAGCGCGGACGCGGACGCGGGCTCGGGCGCGGTCCCGAGCGCGCGGGACGGTGTCGGTGTCGGCGTCGGCACCGACGCCGGTGAGGCCGTCCCCCTCGTGCTCCAGGACCCCGGCACCCGCCTGCGGATCGTCCTGGAGGCGGACCTCCCCGAGGAGGCATACGCGCAGCTCACGCGCCTGGACCTCACCGCCTTCCGGATCGGCCCCCTGCACTACGACAGGGCCCTGGGCCGCTGGCGCTCACCGCTGGACGAGGCGGCCGGGCCCGGGCGGGGGTAGGGGCAGGGCCACGGCCACCGGCTCGACGGGGGTGGTGAACAACACGGCCAGCGCGCGTGGGCGCACACGCCGCGAGTGGCCGAGCGGGCCGAACCCCCGCCCCGCAGGCGGAAGTCCAGCCCGGCCCTCCTCGGGACGCGCCCCCTCTCAGCGCACCTGTATCGGCTCCGCCTCGTACCCCTGGGACGGCGACGGGACATCGGCCCCGGGGCCCACCGGACCGGATATGCCGGCCCCCGCGTCCGCCTCGTCGTGCGCTCCGCCGTGCTCCAGACGGGGCAGCCACCCCAGCCACTTGGGCAGGTACCAGTTCTGTTCGCCCAGCAGCATCATCACGGCGGGCAGCAGCACCATCCGCACCACGGTGGCATCCAGCAGGACGGCGACCGCGAGGCCGACCCCGAGCTGCTTCATGTCCTGCATCGACAGGGTCGCGAACACCGAGAAGACGGCGACCATGATCAGGGCCGCGCCCGTCACAGCGGGTGCTGTCGCCTGGATGCCCTCGCGTATGGCCTCGCGGGTGCCGGCACCCCGGTCGTGTGCCTCGCGGATCCGGGAGACGACGAAGACGTGGTAATCCATCGACAGCCCGAACAGGACGACCAGGACGAACAGCGGCATCCACGACTCGATCGCGCCGACCGCGTCCGTCCCCACCAGCGAGGCACCCCAGCCGTGCTGGAAGACCGCCGTCATCACTCCGTACGCGGCGCCCACCGACAGCAGGTTGAGCACGATCGAGGCCAGCGCGATCGGCACCGAGCGGAAGCAGATCAGCATCAGCATGAAGGTGACGACGGTGATGAAGACGAAGACCGGCAGGATGCCGTCCCTGAGCTGGTCGTTGAAGTCTTTCGAATTGGCCAGCTCGCCCGCCACATACACCTGCCCCGACGCCGCGACCGGGCCCAGCGTGTCCGGCACGACCGTGCCGCGCAGCCGGTCGAGCGCGGCGAGCGAGGTGGCGTCGGTGCCGTTGCCCGCGAGCGGTACGTCGATCACCGCGACGTCGTCCTTGGCGTACACAGCCGTCTCGACGCCCTTGCCGAAGTGGCTGTCGTGCGTGACCTTCTCGCGGAAGCCGGCGAGGGCCTGGCGGGTCTTCGCGGAGCGGATGTCGTCCGACTTGAGCACGACCCGTGCCGGGTCGGGGCCGCCGGGGAAGCTCTTGTTGATCTTCTCGGCGCTGACCCGCAGCGGGGCTTCCTTCGGCATCTGCTTGTCCAGCGACAGTTGCTCCGTCTTCATCCCGAGCGCGGGCGCGGCCAGTACCAGCATCGCTACGGCGGCGGCGACGGCGAACAGGCCGGGCGCGGCCAGAACCGGCCGCAGCAGCGTGCCCGAGATCCGGCCGGAGGGCTTGCGCCGCCCCTGCTCACGGTCCCGCTTGCGGCCACCGAGGAAGGGCATCTTGCCCTTGTCGATCCGGTCCCCGAGCCACGACAGCATCGCGGGCAGGATCGTCACCGAGCCGAGCATCGCGATGAAGACCACCAGAATGGTGGCCACGGCGAAGCCCTCGAACAGCAGCAGCCCGGACAGGAACATCCCGGCCATCGCCACCATCACCGTCACCCCGGACACCAGCACGGCACGCCCGCTGGTGGCGGCGGCTATCCGCAGCGCCGTCTCCGGATCACGTCCCGCGGCGCGTTCGTCCCGCTCGCGGCGCAGGTAGAAGAGGCAGTAGTCGACGCCGACGGCCAGGCCCATCAGCAGCATCACGGAGTTGGTCGTCGGGTCGATATGGAGTTGGCTGCTGATGAGCGCCAGGATGCCGTTGGCCGCGAGGAAGGCGGTGACTGCGAGCGCCACCGGCAGCAGCGCTGCCACAAGCGCGCCGAAGGCGACCAGCAGGATGCCGAGCGCCAGTGGCACGGCCGTCCACTCGGCCTTGGCGAAGTCGTCGCCGAGGATCTTGTCCAGCCACTTCATGGCGCTGGCTTCGCCGTACTGGTGTATCTGGACGCCGTCGCCCTTGTGCGCGTCGCGCACCTTGTCGACCGCCTCCGTCACCTCGGTGATCGGCCCCTTGTCCTGCGACTCGGGATCACCGCGCATCTGGAAGCCGATCAGCGCTGCTCTGCCGTCCTTCGATGGCAGCGGCTCGCGGACGTTCTTGACGCGGCCGGTGTCCTCGACCGCCCTGGTCACCTTCCCGGCGACCGCTCTCCACCCGCCCTTGTCCTTGCTGGAGACCATCACCGACTCGGCGGGGGGCTCTTTGATCCCGGCGTCCTCCAGGATCACGGTGGCCCGCGCCGAATCCCGCACGGTCTGCTCGGAATCGGCGGGCTCGGTCAGCCCCGTCATGCCCCCCAGCGCCGCCGTGAGCACGACGAAGAGCAGCCAGCCGATGACCGCTGTCTTGCGGTGCCGGGTGCTCCAGCCCCCCAGCCGGGCCGCCATCCCCTCCCGGCTCCGCCTGTCCTGCGCTGCCCGCGTGCCCCTCATATGGACGCTCCCCATATCTCGTTGTCCGGGACTTATTTCGTTTCCCGCGATGCGCCTGGTTCGAATACGTTCCTCTTGCACCGAAACGCTGTTCTTGCCGTGGGAACAACGCTAGAAAGCCGGGGGCCGCGGTCCCAGCCGCTGAACCCCCTGATCGCCGGAAGACAGGGCGAGTCCTGAGGGTGGTGCTAGGTCCACCCAGGGTTCTCTAGCTCGGGCCAGTGCGGTGCCGGGGCCGGGCGCCGCAGACTGGCAACGTGCCTGGAGAGCAGACACATGAGTACGGGGGCAGGCCGGGGTGAATGAAATGAGCGGGACGATGACGAGAAGCGAAGGCACAGTGCGGGCGGCGCCCCCGGTGCCGGCTGCCGTGCGCTCGGCCTGGCAGACCGCCGGCCCGCGCGGGGGGCGGCCATGGTCCGCGGGGCTCGCCGCGTCGCGCGGCGTCGCGCTGGCGTTCCTGTCGTTGGGCGGCTCCCTGGCGCTGTTCATCACCACGGTGCTGTCCCTCGCCCTCCTCCTGCTGGGAGTGGGCTTCTTCACCACCCCGTGGGTGCTGCAAGCCGTGCGGATGCACGCCAACCGGCGGCGCCAGCTGGCGGGCGACTGGGCGGGAGTGAAGCTCCTGGCCCCCTACCGCCTGCTGCCCCAGAGCCGCATCGGAGTCACGGGCCACGTCGAGCGCTGCGTCCTCATGCTCAAGGACCCGGCCACCTGGCGGGACCTGGTCTGGCTGATCGTCGACGCCACCGTCGGGTTCGCCATAGCACTCCTCCCGCCCGCCCTGATCCTCTACGGCATAGAGGGCTGGGTGATGCTCTGCGGCCTCTGGCACGCCGTCGCCGGGGACTACTGGTACGGCTTCGTCCACGTGGAGAACTTCGGCGACGCCGTGCAGTGCGCCCTGCTGGGCACCTTCCTTCTGCTCACCGCGCTGAGCGTCAACCAGCACCTGGTGAAGGCGCACTTCCAGGTCGCCCGCGCCTTCCTGTCGCCCACGCGGGAGGCCCTGCTCGCCCAGCGCGTCGAGCGGCTCTACGAGACCCGGCACGACGCGGTCGACACCTCGGCCGCCGAGCTGCGCCGCATCGAACGCGACCTCCACGACGGCGCGCAGGCCCGCATGGTGGCCATGGGCATGAGCCTGGGCGCCATCGAAACCCTCATCGAACACGACCCGGCGAAGGCCAAGCAGCTGATCGGCCAGGCGAGAGAATCTTCGGCCGAGGCGCTGACGGAGCTGCGCGACCTGGTGCGCGGCATCCACCCGCCGGTGCTGGCCGAGCGCGGCCTCGGCGACGCGGCCGAGGCACTCACGCTGCGCATGCAGGTGCCCGTCGAGGTGGACATCGACCTGCCGGGCCGCTTCGACGAACCCGTGGAGACGGCTGCCTACTTCGCCATCAGCGAGGTCCTCACGAACGCGGTCAAGCACGCGGAGGCCGGCCGGATCTGGCTCGACGTCCACCACACCTACGACGCGGGCGGCATGCTCCGCATCGCCGTCACCGACGACGGCAAAGGCGGCGCCGATGTCACCAAGGGCTCCGGCATAGCGGGCGTCCAACGCCGCCTCGGCCAGTTCGACGGCATCCTCGCCGTCACCAGCCCCTCGGGCGGCCCCACCATGGTCACCATGGAAATCCCCAGCGTCCCGGTGCTGTAAGCCCGGCAGGCCCGGGGGAGAGCGGTGTGGGCCTCAAGCCGGGCAGGGGGCCCAGTGCTGACGGGCCAAAGCGGCAAGCTCGCGCACTGCCGGGGCGGGCTGCCGCCCCTCGTGGCGGACGAAGAAGACGTCCAGCACCGGCTCGCACTCCCACGCCAGAGCGGCCAGCTCGCCTCGCGCGATCTCCTCGTCGACCGAAGCGGCGGGCGCGAGCCCCACCCCGAGGCCCGCTGCGGCACACCGCCGCAGCGCTTCCACGCTGAAGAACTCCACCGTCGGCGGGCGCAGCCCCGCCCGGCTCAGTTCCCGGTCCATCACCAGCCGCTGGGCACAGCCGGGCTCCAGCAACAGCACGGTCTCCCGGGCGAGTTCCCCGGTTGCCACCCGGCGGCGGGCCGCGAGCGGGTGGCGCGGGTGTGCGACGAGCCGCAGCGGCTCGCGCCGCATCCGCTCCGCGTGCACCCCCGGCGCGCTGACCGCCTCCTCCTGGAGGAAGCCCGCGTCGATGGTGCCCTCGGCGAGGGCGTCCAGCAGGGGTCCGCGCGCCGCGGGCTGAAAGGCCAGCCGCAGCAGCGGAAAGCGTTCGCGCACGGCGCCGAGTACGGGCGGCAGATGGTGCGCGCACAGGCTCTCCGGTGCGGCGAGCCGCAGCGTGCCCCGTATTCGCGCGGGGTCCTCGCCCGCGCCGCGCACCGCTTCCGCTGCCTGTTCGGCCCGCCCCAGCAGGGTCCGAGCGTGTGTGCACAGCTCGCGGCCCGGACCGGTCAGCACCACCCGCCGCCCGAGCCGCTCGAACAGCGCGACCCCCAGCTCGTTCTCCAGGGCCTTCACATGCGCCGTCACGCTGGACTGCACATAACCCAGCTCCCGTGCCGCACGTGTGAAGTGCAGATGCCGGGCGACGACGAGGAACGTCTCCAGCTGCTTCAGTTCCATACGGCGAGCGTAGCCACGCATCGAAGAATCCGATCGGGAACATCGGAAATCTTCGTTGGACACGATCGGTTCTCCGGCCCTACAACTCGACCATGCGCACGACCCGTTCCGGACCCGCCGCCCCACGCCCCGCCGCCCCACACCCTGCCGCCCTACCCCCTGCGGCCCCACGCCCCGCCGACGCACACGCCGCAGCCACGCCCGCCACCCCCCGTACCGGCCTCGCGAGCCGGGACTTCCTGCTGCTCCTGGCCTCCACCGCCGCGGTCTTCGGCAACTCGTCCCCGCTGCTCTCCGTAGTCCCGCTGTGGGCCGAACACGGTGGCGGTGGACACGGCGGCGCCGGTGCGACGACCGCTCTCACCATGGCCACCACCGTCGCTGCGCAGCTCGCCATGGGCCGGGTGCTGCGCCGCTTCCCCGCGCGCCACGCGCTGACCGCCGGGGCGCTGACGATGGGCCTGCCCGCCTTCGCGTACGCCCTCTCGCCCGCGCTGCCCCTCACGCTCGCGCTTTCCGCCGTGCGCGGCCTCGGCTTCGGCATGGTCACCGTCGCGGGCAGCGCGCTCGTCGCCGAACTGGTGCCGCCCGCACAGCGGGGGAGGGCCGTCGGCTGGTACGGCGTCGCGGTCGGGCTGCCCGCCGTCGCGTTGCTGCCGCCGGCAGTGTGGTGCGCGGCGGAGTTCGGCTTTGGCCCCGTCTTCCTCGCCACGGCCGCGCTCGGCGTACTGGCGGCCCCGCTCAGCGCCCTCATCAGCCACGACGCCGGCCACGACGCCGACCACAATGCGGGCCCCAACGCCGGCCACACCGCTGTCGCCGAACCAGGAGAGGACGCGAGCGCCGCGCCCCGCGAGGACACCACCGGGGGTGCCCGCCCCGGCCTTCGCGCGCTCGCGACCCCGTGGCTGCTGCTGTTCGTCTCCGTGTGCGCGCTCGGCAGCCTCATGTCCTTCCTGCCGCTCGCCCTCACCGCACCGGGTACGGCCCCCACCGCGCTCCTCACGGTCTCCCTCGCGCTGATCGTGGGCCGCTGGGCGGCGGGGGAGTGGAGCGACCGGCGGGGCGCCGCCGGTCGGCTCGCGGCGCCCGCCGCGTTGGCCTGCGCGCTCGGCACGGCCGCCTTCGCGGCGGTAGGCACGCTCCCGGCGGGCCGGGCGCTCCCCGTGGGCATCGCCGCCGGGCTCGTCTTCGGCCTGGGTATGGGCGCCCTCCAGAACGACACCCTCGTGGCGATGTTCCACCGCGCGGGCCCCGCGCACCACGGCACCGTCAGTGCCGTCTGGAACATGGGCTACGACAGCGGCTTCGGCGCCGGAGCCCTGCTCACCGGCGTCCTGGCCCAGGCGCTCGCCCTCAGCCTTCCCACCACGTTCCTCGTCCTGGCCGCCACCGTCGCCACTGTCCTGCTGATGACGACGGTGTCGGCCAGGGGGGGAGCGAGGTCCCGGGAACGTGATCCGGACGACGGGAGGCCACCCAACGCCTGACGCGGGCCTGCCCCGTACAGGCCTGCCTGACGCGGGACTGCCTCACACAGGCCCCCACGAATCCCGCCTCCCACGACCCCCAGGAATCCGTCCCCCCGAATCCGCCCTCCCACGAATCCCCACGAATCCCCCGACTCCGTCTCACACGAGCGCCGACACCTTCTCCCGGTACTGCCGCACCGGCGCCGCGTCGCGGTAGGGCTCCAGCCGTCGCTCGAAGTCCCGTACATACTCGTGCGCCCGCACCGAGCGCATCTCCGCCGCCTGGTGCGCCGCCTCGACGCCCAGCGCGCAGGCCTGCTCGATCTCTCCCAGCCCCAGCCGGGCCGAGGCGAGCACCACCCGGCAAAAGAGCCTGCTGCGCGCGAACCCCGCGCCCCGCAGCTGGAGCGACCGCTCGGCGTGCTGCGCCGCCGCGCGGTACTGCTGGAGGTCGCGGTGGCAGTGGCCGAACTCGTCGGCGAGCTGCGCCTCGTCGAAGAAGCGTGCCCACTGCGGGACGTCCTCCCCGGGCCGTGCGCTCTCCAGCGCCCGCTCGGCCCGTGCGAGCGAGGCGGTGCAGGCCCGTACCTCGCCGAGCACCCCGTGGCCCCGCGCCTCGGCGGCGTGCAGCAGCGCCTGGACGACGGGCGCCGCCGAGGCGCCCACGCCCTGCTGCGCGACCCGCGCGAGCTGTACCGCCTCGCGGCCGTGCCCCAGGTAGACGGCCTGCCTGCTCATCGTCACGAGGACGTAGCTGCCGAAAGCGCGGTCGCCGGCCGCCTGGGTCAGCCGTAGGGCCTGGACGAAGTAGCGCTGGGCGAGCCCGTGCGCGGCGATGTCGTACGACGTCCAGCCCGCCAGCCGTGTCAGGTCGGCGGCGGCGCCGAAGAGCCGGCGCCCGAGCTGCTCGCCGTAGACGCCGCGCAGCATCGGTTCGGCCTCGTGCTCCAGATACCGCACCAGGGCCTGCCTGGCGTGGCCGCCGCCGTAGGCGTGGTCGAGCGCGCGGAACAGCTCGCAGACCGAGCGCAGCGCCGCCACGTCACCGCCGGAGACCCGCTGGCCCGGGCCACGCTCGACCCGGTCGAGCCGCGCGGCCGACAGCGCGGGCCGGGCCACCATGCCGGGGCCCGCCACCCGCGTCTGCGCGGGCACCCGCACCCCGCCGCTGTGCACCAGCGCGGGGCCTTGCCCGTGCGGCTGGCCCGGCCCGTGGCCGTGGCCTGCGGCGTGTCCGTGTCCATGTCCGTGGCCGGGACCTGTGCCGGCGCCCGCGCCCACCGGCGTCTGCCCGGGCCCCGGCGGGTGACCGAGCCCCGGTGGATGACCCGAGGGGCCGTCGGGTTCCGGACCGCGCGCCACCCGCTCATCGGCTCTGCCGATCAGCCAGTCGCGGCTGGGAACCACGAGCCCCGCCGGGGTGAAGGCGATCTTCCGCAGCTCGGCGTGGCTGCCCGAGTCCTTGCGCCACAGGCCGCTGACGATGTCCACCGCCTCGGCGGGGGTCGCGGCGAACTCAAGGCCCGCGTACACCGGGGCGCACGCGTCCAGGCCGAGGTCCTGGGCGGTCAGCCGCCGGCCGAGCCGGCGGGTGAAGACCTCGGCGATCAGCGCGGGGGTCGTGCCCCTCGGCTGCTGTCCGCGCAGCCAGCGGGTCACCGAGGTTTTGTCGTAGCGCAGGTCAAGACCGTGTTCCAGGCCGAGCTGATCCACCCGCCTGGCGAGTCCGGCGTTGGAGAAGCCCGCCTCGGCGATCAGCGCGGCGAGCTGGCGGTTGGGGATGCGCTGCTGGGATGACTGGGTCGCGTCGCTCACGGAACCCCCAGGTCGTTCCATCGTCATCAGGTTTACGGTCTCCTGCCCTCGCGGCTTACGGCAGACGCCGGGGCGCCCTGCTGGAACGGCGCGAATGTAACGGGCCCTCGCACACCGTTCGCCCCCTTCGTCGGGCATTCATCCGTACGTGTGAGGAGGCAGCCACCTGCGGGGGCGGTGCGCCCCGGCCGTACAGTGGCGGTGGGCGCGAGCGCGGATCCGCTCGGGTCCGAGAGGCGGTAGGAGGAGGAACGGCATGGGGCAACCCCTGGCGAGCAGCCAGCCTGAAAGTGAACTTCGGTTCGTCCACCTGGGGTTCGGCGCCGACGCCGTCGAATATCTGGAGGCGTGGGACGAGCAGCGCCGGGTGCACGCGGCGCGCTTCGCCGACGAGATCCCCGACACCTGTCTGCTGCTGGAGCACCCCCCGGTCTATACCGCCGGCCGGCGCACCACCGATGACGAGCGCCCGCTTGACGGCACTCCTGTCGTCGACGTGGACCGCGGCGGCAAGATCACCTGGCACGGCCCCGGTCAGCTCGTCGGCTACCCGATCCTGAAGCTGCCGCGTCCCGTGGACGTCGTGGCGCACGTCCGCCGCCTGGAAGAGGCCATGATCCGCGCGTGCGCCGACCT
Organism: Streptomyces sp. NBC_01775; assembly: GCF_035917675.1. Taxonomy (NCBI): domain Bacteria; kingdom Bacillati; phylum Actinomycetota; class Actinomycetes; order Kitasatosporales; family Streptomycetaceae; genus Streptomyces; species Streptomyces sp. NBC_01775. The sequence goes on from NZ_CP109104.1 coordinate 6,815,126, forward strand.
CGGCCTGGAGACGACCCGGGTGGAGGGCCGCAGCGGAGTGTGGGTGCTGGGCGACCCGGTGGACGAGCGCCCGGCGCTCCCCGGCCTCTCCCTGGACTTCGACCCGCGCCTCAACCAGGAGGACTACGACCCCCGCCTGATGGGTCCCGAGTACGCGCCCTCCAACGCGGGGCAGCGCGGCGAGGACCGCAAGCTCGCCCAGATCGGCATCCGTGTCGCCAAGGGCGTGACCATGCACGGCTTCTCGTTGAACTGCAACCCCGACAACACCGGTTTCGACCGGATTGTCCCCTGCGGTATCCGTGACGCGGGCGTCACCTCGCTCTCCAACGAGCTGGGCAGGAATGTTCCGGTCGCCGAGGTGCTTCCGGTAATGGAGAAACACCTGCGCCAGGTCCTGGAGTCCGCGAACCCCATGCCGCGCACGGAGTCGACGGACACCGCGTCACGCACGGGGTCCGTCGGCTCCGTGTCACCCACGGGGTCGGCCGACCCCGAGCCGCGTGCGGTCTGAGGGCGGCTCATCGCCCTTGAGCCCGTACGAGACCCCTTAAAGCGCAGGCGTAGGCTGATACCCGCCGCTGAATCGAAAGTACGTAGGGAGCCGGACGTGTCCGCTGTCGCACCCGACGGTCGCAAGATGCTCCGCCTGGAGGTCCGCAACAGCCAGACCCCCATCGAGCGCAAGCCCGAGTGGATCAAGACCCGGGCGAAAATGGGCCCCGAGTACAACGCCCTCCAGAGCCTGGTCAAGAGCGAGGGGCTGCACACGGTCTGCCAGGAGGCCGGCTGTCCGAACATCTTCGAGTGCTGGGAAGACCGCGAGGCGACCTTCCTGATCGGCGGCGAGCAGTGCACCAGGCGCTGCGACTTCTGCCAGATCGACACCGGCAAACCCGCCGAGCTGGACCGCGACGAGCCCCGCCGTGTCGCCGAGTCGGTCCGCACGATGGAGCTGCGCTACGCCACCATCACCGGCGTGGCCCGCGACGACCTGGACGACGGCGGCGCCTGGCTCTACGCCGAGACGGTCCGCCAGATCCACGCCTTGATGCCCGACACCGGCGTCGAGCTGCTCATCCCCGATTTCAACGCCGAGCCCGACCAGCTCGCCGAGGTCTTCTCCTCGCGCCCCGAGGTGCTGGCGCACAACGTCGAGACCGTGCCGCGCATCTTCAAGCGCATCCGCCCCGGCTTCCGCTACGAGCGCTCCCTCGACGTCCTCACCAAGGCCCGTGAGGCCGGTCTCGTCGTCAAGTCCAACCTCATCCTCGGCCTGGGGGAGACCCGCGAAGAGATCAGCGAGGCCCTCCAGAACCTGCACGACGCGGGCTGCGAGCTGATCACCATCACCCAGTACCTGCGCCCCACGCCCCGTCACCACCCGGTCGAGCGCTGGGTCAAGCCGCAGGAGTTCGTGGAGCTGAAGGAGGAGGCCGACGAGATCGGCTACGCGGGCGTGATGTCCGGCCCTCTGGTCCGCTCCTCGTACCGCGCGGGCCGCCTCTACCAGCAGGCGATCGACGCCCGCCAGGGCACGACCTCGGCGGAGGACGCGACCTCCGCGGCGTAGGACGCGCTCTCGGAGGCGGAGGACGCCCCCGCCGCGTATATCGACCTCGGCCGGGTGAGTGCCGGGTGAGAGGCGTCCCGGTGGGGCCGGCGGGACGGACACGCGGCGTGATTCTGGCGTGACGGAAGGGAGCCGTGCGGCGGGCCGGGAGTGACCTTCGCCGCACAGGCTTTCGTGGACTTTGACCCTCCGGTCATCCGCTGGTAACACCGAGGCGTGACGCTGAAACCACGCACCGCGACAGCACGCGCGACATCACAGACGGAGGGGATCACTGTGCGGACCACCCTGCGCGCCCTGGAGGGCTTGGAGCACTTCCTGCTCGCCGGCGGCCGGCACACAGCGCGCCGCAACGCGTGGACGGCGGTTCTGGAAGACCGCCGCAGGGCCCGCGCCCGCCACGAGGCGGAGCAGGTCTTCGACGCGGCGGCCCGGCCGAAGGCGAACCCCGCCATCTGAGGGGCCGCCCGGACGGGGCCGCCCGGACGGGGCGGGGCTGCTGGGAGCACGGCTGGGGCGAGGGGACCGCGGGGCATCCCGCACCGTAAACTTCCCCCCATGGCGAGGAAGGACAACAACACCGAGAACCCTGGGCGGCTCAAGCAGATCGCTCAGACGTACAAGATGACCCGGCGCGTGGACCGGAAGATCGGTTGGATCCTGGCCGGCGTGGGGCTCGTCACCTTCGGTGTACTCCTCGCGATCGGCTTCCTGATCGGCCACCCGGTCTACCTGGGCATTCTGGGCGTACTCCTGGCACTGCTCGCGTGCGCGATCGTCTTCGGCCGCCGCGCCGAGCGGGCGGCCTTCGGGCAGATGGAGGGCCAGGTGGGAGCGGCGGCGGCCGTGCTGGAGAACTTCAAGCGGGGCTGGCAAGTCACCCCGGCCGTGGCGATGAACCGCAGCCAGGACGTCGTCCACCGGGCGGTCGGCAAGGCGGGCATCGTGCTGGTCGGCGAGGGCAACCCCAACCGGCTGCGGGGCCTGCTGGCCTCGGAGAAGAAGAAGATGGCGCGCATCGTCGGCGACGTACCTGTCCACGTGCTGGTCGTCGGCGACGAGGAGGGCCAGGTCGAGCTGAAGAAGCTGCGCACCCGCATGATGAAGCTCCCCAGGGTGCTCCAGGGCGCGCAGGTGACCCAGGTCAACGACCGGCTGCGCGCACTCGGCGACCTGATGAGCAACATGCCCATCCCGAAGGGCCCGATGCCCAAGGGGATGAAGCTGCCGAAGGGGCCGAACGGCCGCTGAGGCCCACGGAGCGGCAGAACAGCGGCACGAGGAAGCACGAGCCAGCGGCACGAGGAAGCACGAGGAAGAGGGCGGGACCCGCGAGCGGCGGCCCCCGCCCTCTCTCTTTGTTCGTCTACGGGCTTTGTTCGTCCACGGGGTCAGATCCGCACCTGGACGGCGCCGGAGAGCTGGTCGTGCAGGCCGCGGTTGTCGCGGTCCCAGATGAGCGCGGGGATGGCGAGCCCCAGCAGGACGGTGCGGACCAGCGTGCGCCACACCGGCAGCTTGCCGAGCCCGTTCAGCGAGACGACGCGGAGGCCGAGCAGCCGCTTGCCGGGGGTGGAGCCGACCGTTCCGACGGTCAGCAGGCTCATCACCAAGAAGACGGCCAAGGCCCAGTTGTTGGTGGCCTCGATCCGGCGGTCGGCCAGCGCGAAGCCGATCAGGGCCGAGAGCGCCCAGTCGATGAAGATCGCGCCGAACCTGCGTCCGATCGACGCGACGGATCCGGGCCCCTCTTCGGGAAGTCCGAGCCGCTTTCCGCGGTAGCCGAAGTCGGCTCCCATGTCCTCCGCGGCAGCGCGGGGACCGGACAGCCACGATCCGATTGCTTCCCTGTTGTCCACCCGTCAACGGTATCGCGCCGTATTCCCCCACCGGTGGCCCCCCGGGTCCCTGGTACGGGGCGGTCCCGGTACGGGGCGGCCTGGGCGCAAGGCGGCCGGGGTACGAGGCAGCCTGGGTACGAGGCGGTCCCGGGCCGGGACGGGCACGAAGCGGGCGAGGGCGCGGCGCCGGTGCCGCCGTGGCGCGGGACTCGATCCGCCGCGGCGCGGCGCGCAAGCTGAGCTCTCGGCCGCCGCCAGCTGGTTAACATCGGCGAAACAATCGGGTCATGCTGGAGAAATGGCCCCTGCCTATGGTCGGTCACCAGGCGCGCCCCTCGCACTGTGCCCGCGCCCCGGAGCAAGCCCGTCCCGACGCGGCGGGAGTAGGAGGACTTGGATGTTCCAGAACGCCGACGAGGCCAAGAAATACATCGCGGACAACGACGTCAAGTTCATTGACGTCCGCTTCTGCGACCTGCCGGGCGTCATGCAGCACTTCGCGGTGCCGGCCGAGTCTTTCGACCCGACCGAGAGCCTGATGTTCGACGGCTCGTCGATCCGCGGCTTCCAGGCGATCCACGAGTCGGACATGGCCCTGGTCCCGGACCTGTCCACCGCGCGCGTCGACCCGTTCCGCTCCGAGAAGCACCTCAACATCAACTTCTTCATCCACGACCCGATCACCGGCGAGCAGTACAGCCGTGACCCGCGGAACGTGGCGAAGAAGGCCGAGGCCTACCTCGCCTCCTCCGGCATCGCCGACACCGCCTTCTTCGGCCCCGAGGCGGAGTTCTACGTCTTCGACAGCGCCCGCTTCGAGACGAGGGCGAACGGCGCCTTCTACGAGATCGACTCCGAGGCCGGCGCATGGAACACCGGCGCCCTCGAGGACGGCACCAACCGCGGCTACAAGGTCCGCTACAAGGGCGGCTACTTCCCCGCCCCGCCGGTCGACCACTTCGCCGACCTGCGTGCCGAGATCTCCCTGGAACTGGGCCGCGCGGGCCTGGAGGTCGAGCGCCAGCACCACGAGGTGGGCACGGCCGGACAGGCGGAGATCAACTACAAGTTCAACACGCTGCTGGCCGCGGCCGACGATCTGATGCTGTTCAAGTACATCGTCAAGAACACCGCCTGGCGCAACGGCAAGACCGCCACCTTCATGCCCAAGCCGATCTTCGGCGACAACGGCTCCGGCATGCACGTCCACCAGTCCCTGTGGGCGGGCGGCGATCCCCTCTTCTACGACGAGCAGGGCTACGCGGGCCTCTCGGACACCGCCCGCTACTACATCGGCGGCATCCTGAAGCACGCCCCCTCCCTGCTGGCCTTCACCAACCCGACGGTGAACTCCTACCACCGCCTGGTCCCCGGCTTCGAGGCCCCGGTCAACCTGGTCTACTCCCAGCGCAACCGCTCCGCGGCCATGCGCATCCCGATCACGGGCTCCAACCCGAAGGCCAAGCGCGTCGAGTTCCGCGCCCCGGACCCGTCCTCGAACCCCTACCTGGCGTTCTCGGCCCTCCTCCTGGCCGGCCTCGACGGCGTCAAGAACAAGATCGAGCCCGCCGAGCCCATCGACAAGGACCTCTACGAGCTGGCCCCCGAGGAGCACGCCGACGTCTCCCAGGTCCCCACCTCGCTCCCGGCGGTCCTTGAAGCGCTGGAGTCCGACAACGAGTACCTCCAGGCCGGCGGCGTCTTCACCTCCGACCTGATCGAGACCTGGATCGACTACAAGCGCACCAACGAAATCGCCCCGATGCAGCTGCGTCCCCACCCGCACGAGTTCGAGCTGTACTTCGACATTTAAGGGGCACCGCAGGTCGGAGCGGGTTTCCGCTTGACCTGTGCCGTATCGGCCGTGGGCCGCCACTTCTCGCCAGGGGAGGGGCGGCCCACGTGTGTGTGAGGCGGGTCTGGCGCTCGGGGGAGAGGCCGGGGCGGAGGCGTCGACGTGTTCGGGGGCGCGCACGGTCGGCTGCCGGGCGGTTCAGGGAGGTGGCGGACTTTCTCCGCCGGGCCGCCGGGCCGCCGGGCCGCCGTGTCGCTCGCGGTCGAGGGCGGTCTTCTTGCCGGGCACCTTCTCGTGGTCGGGGCTCAGGCGTCCACACCCTTGCCGGGCGTGGGAGAGCGCTGCGTTACAGCCGGGCGCTGATGATGAGTACCCGCTCCCCACCAGCTTCGACGTCGAGATTCATGCGGTCATGTGAAACCCGAGTGAACCGTTGGCCGCTTGCGCGCGTATCAACAGGCGCTAGCGGGTGGCACACCCGCAATCTTCCTCGGAATGACTAGCGGGAGGTACTTGAATGACCGTTACGGATGACGCTGCGCAGTTATCCCCGGCGCTCGATGACGTGCCGGGTTGGTTTTCCAGGACCGACCAACAGCTCTTCGAATGGTTTCTGACTCACCCTCACGCGAGCGGCGATCTCCTGGAAATGGGGGTTTACGTCGGGAAGAGTGCAATTCTTCTCGGTCAGCACTTGCGACCTGGTGAATCGCTTACGGTGTGCGACCTGTTCGACTCGCCGGCCCCTGATGCGGCGAACGGGGCGGAGGTGTCGGAGTACCACCCCCTGGCCACCCGGGAAGTCTTTGAGAAAAACTACCTCTCATTTCACGACGAGCTTCCCCGAGTTCTGGAAGCGCCCACGTCGGTCCTGGCGGAAGAAGTTGCCGCAGATTCATGCCGCTTCGTGCATATCGACGCCTCGCATTTGTACCACCACGTCACGGAAGACATTGGTACGGCTCGCAATGTCCTGCTCCCGCAGGGAGTGGTTGTGCTGGACGATTTCAGGGCTCCACACACGCCGGGAGTCGCATTGGCCACCTGGGAGGCGGTGGTGCGGCGTGACCTCAATCCGATCTGCGTGAGCGAAGGCAAGCTCTACGGCACCTGGGGAGATCCGCGACCAGCCCAAAAGGACATCTTGGAGTCCTTCCAGTCCGCCGAGAATTTCGATATCAGTGTCGAAATGCTGGCAAGGCACCAGGTTATTAAATTTCAATCGAGAACGGCTTAGAGGCGCGGGGTCGGGCGACGACCTGTGAGGGCGCTTGAACCCTGACGGTGGGTGGTCAGGAAGGCGGTGAGGGCCGCCCCCCTGTATCGGGGGTGGCGGCCCTCGGCCACGGAAGCCCGGAGGCGGTTGGGCCCGGGGCCGGGCAGGCCGGTCCGGGCCCAACCCCGGGCGTCGGGTCAGGTTGTGCTCAGGCGAGGTCGAAGCGGTCGAGGTTCATCACCTTGTGCCACGCCGCGACGAAGTCGTTCACGAACTTCTCCTTCGCGTCGTCGCTCGCGTAGACCTCCGCGAGCGCGCGCAGCTCGGAGTTCGAGCCGAAGAGGAGGTCGACGCGGCTGCCGGTCCACTTGACCTCGCCTGTGGCGGCGTCGCGGCCTTCGAACGCGTTCGCGTCCTCGGACGTGGCCCGCCACGTGGTGCCCAGGTCGAGCAGGTTGACGAAGAAGTCGTTGGTCAGCGAACCAGGTGCCGTGGTGAAGACGCCGAGCGGCGTCTGCTGGTGGTTGGCGCCCAGGACGCGCAGGCCACCCACGAGGACGGTCATCTCGGGGGCGCTCAGGGTCAGCAGGTTCGCCCGGTCGAGCAGCAGATGGTCGGCCGGAAGCCGGTTTCCCTTCCCGAGGTAGTTGCGGAACCCATCGGCGGTCGGCTCCAGCGCGGCGAACGACTCCGCGTCGGTCTGCTCCTGCGAGGCGTCCACCCGGCCCGGCGTGAACGGGACCTCGATGTCGAGCCCGGCGTCCTTGGCCGCCTTCTCGACCGCCGCACCTCCGGCGAGCACGATCAGGTCGGCGAGGGAGATCTGCTTGCCGTCCGTGCGGGCGGAGTTGAAGGACTCCTGGATCCCTTCCAGGGCGCGCAGCACCGTCGCCAGCTGCTCGGGGGCGTTGACCTCCCACTCGCGCTGCGGCTCCAGGCGGATGCGCGCGCCGTTGGCGCCACCGCGCTTGTCACTGCCGCGGAAGGTCGAGGCCGAGGCCCACGCGGTGGACACCAGCTCGGACACCGACGGGCCCGAGGCGAGGATCTGGCCCTTCAGGGTGGCGATGTCGTCCGCGTCGACGAGTTCGTACGTCCGCTCGGGCAGCGGGTCCTGCCACAGCAGCTCTTCGGAGGGGACCTCGGGGCCGAGGTAGCGCACGAGCGGGCCCATGTCGCGGTGGGTCAGCTTGAACCAGGCGCGCGCGAAAGCGTCCGCGAACTCGTCGTGGTTCTCCATGAAGCGCCGCGAGATCTGCTCGTAGGCCGGGTCGAGCCGGAGCGAGAGGTCGGTCGTCAGCATGGTCGGGGCGTGGCTCTTGGCCGCGTCGTGCGCATCGGGGACGCTGCCCGCCCCGGCGCCGTCCTTCGGCCGCCACTGATGGGCGCCGGCCGGGCTCTTGAACAGCTCCCACTCGTAGCCGAACAGGATCTTGAAGAAGCTGTTGTCCCACGTCGTCGGGGTGTCCGTCCAGATGCCCTCAAGGCCGCTGGTGATCGCGTCACCGCCCTTGCCGGTGCCGTGGCTGTTCCGCCAGCCGAGGCCCTGCTCCTCGATCGAGGCGGCCTCGGGGTCGGCGCCGACGGCGTCGGCCGGGCCCGCGCCGTGGGTCTTGCCGAAGGTGTGGCCGCCCGCGATCAGGGCGACCGTCTCCTCGTCGTTCATCGCCATCCGGCGGAACGTCTCACGGATGTCGCGCGCTGCGGCGATCGGGTCCGGGGTGCCGTTCGGGCCCTCCGGGTTGACGTATATGAGGCCCATCTGGACCGCACCGAGGGGGTTTTCCAGCTCCCGGTCCCCGGTGTAGCGCTGGTCGTCGAGCCAGATGGACTCGGGGCCCCAGTAGACGTCCTCCTCGGGCTCCCACACGTCCTCACGGCCGCCGGCGAATCCGAAGGTCTTGAGACCCATCGACTCCAGGGCGACGTTGCCGGTGAGGATCATGAGGTCGGCCCACGAGAGTGCCTGGCCGTACTTCTTCTTGACCGGCCACAGCAGACGGCGGGCCTTGTCGAGGTTCCCGTTGTCCGGCCAGCTGTTGAGCGGGGCGAAGCGCTGCTGGCCGGCTCCGGCGCCGCCGCGGCCGTCGCTGATGCGGTAGGTGCCGGCGCTGTGCCACGCCATCCGGATCATGAACGGGCCGTAGTTGCCGAAGTCGGCGGGCCACCAGTCCTGCGAGGACGTCAGCACCTCCGCGATGTCCCGCTTCACGGCCGGGAGGTCGAGGGCCTTGAATGCCTCGGCGTAGTCGAACTCCTCGCCGAGCGGGTTGGCCACAGCGGGGTTCTTGGCGAGGATCTTCAGGTTCAGCCGCTCGGGCCACCACTGGCGGTTGCCGCCACCCTGAGTCGGATGCGGAGCGCGCCCGTGTGCCACCGGGCAGCCGCCTGTGTCCTCCGTCTTTGCGTCTACGACGATCGCCTCGTGGTTCTCGGACATGGGAATCCTTCCGGACACGGCGGACCACGGATCAGGAACCATCAACGCGGTTTCTCCTGCGGCGCCCTGCCCGTGTCCTGCCCCTTGGCTGTAGCTGGAGCCGATCCTACGATGGACGAAGTCCAAGTCAATACGACTACCACCCCGTCATTTCGTTCTTAGACGATTGTCGGACGGTTGTCGGACGATGGTTAGGCTGGTGGCCATGAGTGACCTGCTGGAGCGGCTTCGCGGGCGTGGCTGGCGGCTGACCGCCCAGCGCCGGGTCGTCGCCGAGGTGCTCGACGGCGAGCACGTCCATCTCACCGCGGACGACGTGCTCGAACGCGCGGCTGCCCGGCTGCCGGAGATCTCCCGCGCGACCGTCTACAACACCCTTGGCGAGCTGGTCCTGCTCGGCGAGGTGATCGAGGTGGCCACCAACGGCCGTGCCAAGCGCTACGACCCGAACGCCCACCGGCCCCACCATCACCTGGTGTGCTCCCGCTGCGGCACCATCCGCGACGTACACCCGGACGGCGACCCCCTGGCCGGTCTGCCCGCCTCCGAGCGGTACGGGTTCGCCGTCTCCGATGTCGAGATGACCTATCGGGGCGTGTGCCCCGACTGCGCCCGCAGCTGAACGCGGCCTGCGCGCCTGGACGCGGCGGCGGGGTGGTGACGCCCTGGCGTGGTGTGGCGTACGTGGCCCGCCCGTCCTTCTCGGTGACGGTGGTTGAAACCGGCACAATCTCCTTGGAGATTGGCTCACCGTGATGTGTGTGTGGGAATCACCCGTTGAACCACCCGCTGCGATCTTACGTAGTCCTTTTCAGGGCGCTCGATGCCTTCAGAGCGCGCGGAGAGGAAACGAAATGCCACCCCCTTCACGCAGCAGTAGCAGCAGTTCCGGCGGCTTCTACCAGGAACCTCCTGGCACGCCTGACTACGTCACTAATCAGAGCGGACCGAGTCAGAACTACGGCCAGTACGATCAGTTTTCCGCGGCGGAGCGGAATCGCGCCATCCAGTACGGTGGGGCCGGGTATGACCCCCCCCGTTACCAGGACCACGCGGCCGGTGAACGCGTTTCCGACCAGCCCGACCCTAACCAGCCCACTAGGCGCCAGTCCTTCGCCCCCAACCCTGCCTACCGGGGGCCGGCCCCTAACCTCAGCAGCTCCGCCCCTGGTAGTAGCCACGGATACACGGGCCGGGCGCCGACCCGAGCGGAAGTTGCCGCTTGGAACCCTGCCCCCGGCGGGCAGCAGCAGCGCTCCAGCGCGACCACCAACCAGTCTCGCCAAGATCCGAACCGGAACAACGCCATGGGCCGTGGAGGCGCAAGCCGCTGAGGTCGCAGCGGCCGGGCCGGATCAGCCCGCCGCAAGCTCCACACCGCCACTGGTCCCACATGGGCCGTGATGTGCGCGGGCCGCCGAACTCCGGGTCGGCCGCCCCGGCCGACATGCCAGCGTCGGCCCGGAGTACGGCACCTGCGGTGAGGCCATGAACCGCGTCCTGGGGGGCCGCGGCGCCCGCCGTCCGGGACCTGATCCCCGCGCCCCCTGTCCCTTCGAACGTCCTTGCCCGCCCAGCCCGTCGAGGCCGATCCGGGTGGTAGGGGCCGGCCCCCGGCACTCTGGTCGTGTTCGACCCCGGGCGGCCCCGCCCCGACTGGTCCTGGACGGGCGCGACAGGACGAGTGCGGGGGCATGCTCGACCTGGTGCGGCCCGTCACAACAGCACCGGGGCGTGCCCCAATCACTCCGCTCGCCGGGAAGACGCGGTTACCCCATGACCGTCGTGCGGCGGCGGCGCGGCCCGCTTCCCCGGGTGGGACGGGCTCACCGCGCCAGCTCGCGAGTTCCACGCCGGGTGCCACCACGCTCCTCCTCGTCCGCCCCTGCGCGGGTACTGCCACTGGGCGCGAAGGGCTGAGGCCGGTCGCACCGGCGAACTCGGCGCCCCCGCGCGGCGTCGGCGCCCGACAGCCCGCCGCGCCGACAGCCCGCCGCGCCGACAGCCCGCCGCGCTGACAACTCCCCCGCTTGACAGCTCACTTCCCGTGGCTCACCCTTTCACTACTTAATTAGTGAAAGGGGGTAACCGGATGGTCGAATACCGCATCGACCGGCGCAGCGGCGTTGCCACGTACCTCCAGATCGTTCAGCAGACCAAACAAGCCTTGCGGCTCGGCATGCTGGAGCCCGGTGACAAGCTCCCCGCGGCTCGCGAGGTGGTGGAGGCTCTCGCCGTCAACCCGAACACCGTGCTCAAGGCCTACCGCGAGCTGGAGCGGGAGGGGCTGGTCGAGGCGCGGCGCGGGCTCGGCACCTTCGTCCGCAGGTCGCTCGGCACCGCGCCGGGCGACTCCCCGCTGCGGGCCGAACTCGACGAGTGGACGAAGCGTGCCCGGGCCGCCGGGCTGGAGCGGGACGACGTGGCCGCGCTCTTCACCGCCGCGCTGGGCGAGCACTTCGAGATCACCAGAGAGGACCGATGATGACCACGATCGCCATCGAGGCGACCGGACTCGGCAAGCGGTTCCAACGGCACGGGGACTGGGCGCTGCGCGAGTGCGCGTTCCGGCTGCCCGCCGGACGGATCTGCGCGCTCGTGGGACCCAACGGCGCGGGCAAGTCGACGCTGATCGCTCTCGCCGCCGGGCTGTTGACCCCCGACGAGGGCACCGTCACCGTGCTCGGCGGGCACCCGGCCGACGCCCGGCCGCACATCGGGTTCGTCGACCAGGACAAGCCGCTGTACCCGCGGCTCACCGTCGCCGAGACGCTCCGCATGGGCGCCGACCTCAACCCGGGCCGCTGGGACGCGGCCACCGCGGAGCGGATCGTGGCCGGCGGTGACCTGAACCCCAAGGCGCAGATCCGCTCGCTCTCCGGTGGCCAGCGGACCCGTGTGGTGCTCGCCGTCGCCCTGGCCAAGGTGCCCGAACTGCTGCTGCTGGACGAGCCGATGGCCGACCTCGACCCGCTCGCCCGGCACGAGTTGATGGGAGTGCTGATGGCCACGGCCGCCCGGCACGGCACCACGATCGTGATGTCCTCGCACGTGCTGGCCGAGTTGGACGACTGCTGCGACTACCTGCTGCTGGTCGACGACGGCCGCGTCCGCCTGGCGGGCGACAAGGACGAGCTGCTGGCCGCTCACCGCCTCGTCGTCCGCCCCGTGAGTGAGACCACCACCGGTGCCGACGGCGACCTGGGCCCGAACACCGTGGTGGAGTCCCGTACCACCGGCCGCCAGCTCACGGCCCTCATCCGGCCCGCGGGACCCCTGCCCGGTGACTGGCAGACCAGCGAGCCCTCCCTTGAGGAGCTGGTTCTCGCACACCTGCGCAGCCCGGGGACGCCCGCGCTGGCTCTGGACCCCACCAGCACCCCCTTGAGCACCTCCATACGCACCCCCGCCACGTCCCAGGAGACGGTCGCATGACTGCCCTTGCCTCCACCGCCCCCAGCCCTGACCCCGCTCCTGACTCCGCGCCCACCCGGGAGCCTGCCGCCGCGCCCCGCCAGACCCGGTGGCTGCTGCGCCTGCACCGGTCGGCGCTGTGCGTCTGGGCAGGGATCGTGGTCGTGGTCTCGACCGCGCTGCTGTGGCTGTGGGGCCCGCTCACCGACGCCGCCGCGGCGGGATGGCGGCAGTACGACGCGTGCGGAACGGCGGCACGGTGCACCTACGACCAGCCCGCGATCCTGCTCTACAAAGCGGTCTACCAGTACGCCACCGTCGCCGTCCTCGCCGTCCCCTTCCTCGTCGCCGCCTGGGCCGGCGCCACGCTCATCGGCCGGGAGCTGGAGACGGGCACCGCCCGACTGGCCTGGACGCAGTCGGTGTCCCCGGCCCGCTGGCTCGCCAACAAACTCGCCGTCCCGGCCGCCCTCATCGCCGTCGGCACCGGTCTGCCGGCCGGGCTGCACCACCTCGCCTGGTCCGCCGGGCGGGGGCGCATCGGCACCGCCAAGAGCTGGTACGACCCGACGACCTTCTACACGGGCGGCCCCACTATCGTCGCCCTCGCCCTGGTCGGCCTGGCCGCCGGCGCCCTGGCCGGGCTCGCCTGGCGCCGCGCCATACCGGCGCTCATCACCTCCGTCGTCGCCACGGCAGGCGTGTTCGGCATCCTTCGCCTGGCGCTGCCCTATCTGTGGCCCGGCGAGACCCGCGTCAGCGGCCTGGAGCCCGGCGTTCCGGCAGGCGTGGGAGTGACGGTCGACGAGGGCGTCCTCACCTCCACCGGTGACCGGCTGCCCGACCCCTGCGGCATCGACCAGCTCTCGTGCGACGCCACGTACGACAAGTTCGACGTCGTCAGCTACTACCGCGACTACCACCCCTTCTCCCACTACTGGGTACTTCAGCTCACCTCGACCGCCCTGGCCCTCGCCATCGGTGGCGTGCTGGTCCTCGTCGCGTTCCGCGTCCTGAAGCGCCGTACCGGCGCGGCCCCCACCCGAGGGGGCGGCGGGACCCCGGCCCCCGGGAAAACCCCCGCGTGACCGCGATGTGACCCGGATGGTTCCGGGATGAGGGGGATGAGGGGGATGAGGGGGAACAGGTCGGCTCCCGGATGGCTCCCCCGACGTCGGCCGACGCCCTGCCGCCGCGCCGCCACCGCTCTCGGCAGGCAGGGCAGCGCACCTTGGGCTTCCGGAGTCCTGGCACCGGCGGTTAGCCGCGCTCAACCTGCCTTTAGACATCCGTGGTTGTTGCCCGGATCGCAAGCTGCCAGCGTGTCGAGGGCAGCGAGCGAGTAGTGCCTACCGCCCCCTACGCGGCGTGCGGAGGCAGCGGCTCCCCAGCTGCTCACCCCACGGCGGTCGACCGTCGACATGCCGTACCCCTGCCTGCTTCGAGGGAGCCCCGACATGCCTCTGCGTGAACATGTGACTTTCGCCGGCGACGCGGCAAAGCTCACCGGTCACCTCTTTCTGCCCGACCTCACGGGTACCGACGACGCCGCTCCGGTGCCGGGCGTCGTGGTCGCCGGCACCTGGACCAGCGTCAAGGAACAGCTGGCCGACCGGTACGCCGAGCAGCTGGCCCGACGCGGCTTCGCGGCCCTGTCCTTCGACTTCACCGGATACGGCGAATCGGCAGGTGAGCCGCGCGACTACGAGTCGCCGGAACTGAAGATCCGGGACATCCGCGCGGCGGCCGACTTCCTGACCGGGCATCCCGCGGTGAGCGACGGACAACTGGGAGCGTTGGGGGTGTGCGCCGGCGCGATGTACGCGAGCGCCTTCGCCGCCGAGGATTCAAGGGTGCGGTCGCTCGCCCTGGTGGCGCCGTGGCTGCACGACCGCCGTATCTGCGAGGAGAACTACGGCGGCCCGGAGGGCATCGACGCGAAGAAGGCCGCGGCGGCCGAGGCCCGCCGCAGGTACGAGGAGACCGGGGAGGTCGCCTACGTGCCGGTGGTCAGCGGCAGCGACCCGGACGCGGCCATGCCCTTCGACATCGACTTCTACCTCAACCCGGAGCGCGGCGGAATCCCGCAGTGGCCCAACCGGTTCGCCGTCATGGCCTGGCCCGGCTGGCTGGACTTCGACGCCGTCGCGATCGCCCCGAAGGTGACCGCGCCCGTGCTGCTCGTGCACAGCGAGGACGCCGCCGTCCCGGACGGCGCCCGCCGCTTCCACGACGGCCTCGCTGGCCCCGGCCAGGTCATCTGGACCGAGGGCGTCCAGTTCGACTTCTACGACCAGTCACCGCAGGTCGGCATCGCCTCGGACGCGGCGGCCGAGCACTTCGCCCGCACGCTGTGAGCACCCCGCACCCCGCACCCCGCACCCCGGCCACCCTTCACTCCGTACCCCGGCCACCCCGCACATCGCCCCGACAGGAGACCACCCCGTCATGTCCGAGCCCCTTGAGGCCGCCGCGCCGTCCCCGTCCGGGACCAGGACCGAGGTCGTCGAGACCTGCACCCGGATGGCCGTGCACGCCGACCGCCGTGAATGGGCCCTTCTGCGCGGCCTGTTCGCCGAAAGGTGCACCTCGACTACACAAGTCTCAACGGCGGCGAGCCCGTCCAGCTCACTCCTCAGGAGATCGTCGATGCCTGGTCGGCGACGCTCGGCGGATACGACGCCACCCAGCATCTGATCGCCAACCAGCTGGTCCAGGTCGACGGGGACCGCGCCGTCCGCACCGCCTCCTTCCAGGCCACCCACCGCCTCGCCACCCCGCACGGGTCTTCGCTGTGGACGCTCGGTGGCGACTACCGGTGGGGACTGGAGCGGGCCGGCGGCCGATGGCTGATCGACTCCGTGGTGATGACCGCGACGTGGGGGGACATCCAGGCCCCGATGACCGCCGAGGAAGTGGAGCGGCGGAGGGCGCGGGCCGGGCGGCAGCGGGGCCGCGGCTCCGCTCACCGCCCGGTGCCGGCTACCGCGGCTCCACCACCTCCCGCACCAACTCCAGCGGGTGCCGGGCGCGTCGGTGGGTGCCGTGGTGGACCTGCTGGCGGCAGGAGACGCCGGTGGCGGCTATCACCGTGTCGGGGGGTTCGGCGTTGACGGCGGGGAACAGGCGGTCCTGGCCCACGGTCATGGACAGGTCGTAGTGCTCCGACTCGAAGCCGAACGAGCCCGCCATGCCGCAGCATCCGGCGTCCACCTCCTCCACCTGCGCACCGGGGATGCGGGAGAGCAGGGCGACGGTCGCGGCGGTACCGACCTCGGCCTTCTGGTGGCAGTGGCCGTGATAGAGCACGCGCCGCCCCGCCGGCCAGACGTCGTCGCGCAAGCGCAGGCGGCCCTCGTCGATGGCCTCGACCAGCAGTTCCTCCACCTGGCGGACCCGTCCCGCGAGGTCCTGGACGGCCGGGTCGCCGGGGAGCAGTGCCTTGTGCTCGTCGCGCAGCGTCATCAGGCAGGAGGGCTCGCACCCTACGACGGGGGAGCCGGGCGCGCTCTCCTCGGTGAGCAGCCGGGCGAGGTGGGCGGCCTTGGCGCGGGCGTCGTCCACCAGGCCCTTGGACAGGCTCGACCGCCCGCAGCAGCCGCGGCTCTCCAGGCGTACGCGCCAGCCCGCGTGCTCCAGCAGTTCGATCGCCGCGCGGCCGATGGCCGGTTCGGTGTAGGTGGTGAACGAGTCGGCCAGGAAGGTGAGTTCGCCCTGGGGGGATACCCCTTCGTCCTGGGAAGCGGGCGCGGGCCTCCTCGTCGTCGCGGGCGCCGCTCCTCCCCGCCGTCGGCCGTCTCGCCACAGCACGTCCCATCGTCGTCCCCGCGCGCGGAACCACCGCGTCAGGCTCCGGCGCGCGAAGACCGGCAGGGGGCGTTCGCGTGCGATCCCCAGCCTGCGGTCCAGCAGGCGGCGCAGGGCTGCGATCCGGCCCGGCAGGTTGGACAGCGGCGCGGTCGCCGAGCCGAGCCGGTTCAGCAGGCGGATGGCGCCGAAGACGCGCGAGCGCAGCGGCGTGCCGTGCAGGTCGTGGTGGTGGGAGAGCGCCTCGCTCTTGAGTGTCGCCATGTCGACGCCGAGCGGGCACTCGCTCTTGCAGGCCTTGCACATCAGGCACAGATCGAGGATCTCGTGCAGCCGCTCGTCGCCCAGCGCGGTGCGCGGATCCGGCTCGGACAGCGCCTTGACCAGCGCGCCGGCCCGCCCGCGCGTGGAGTCCTCCTCCTTGCGGGTGGCCATGTAGGACGGGCACATGACGCCGCTGCCGCTCTTGCGGCACAGCCCGATGTTCATGCACCGGTCGGCGGCGCCGCGCATCCCGCCGACGACCTCGAACGAGAGCCGCGTACGCAGCGGGCCCGGCGCGGGCAGGGCGGCGTCGCGCAGGTTCTCCGTCATCGAGGGCGCGTCCACGATCTTGCCCGGGTTCATCAGGTTGTCCGGGTCGAAGACGCGTTTGACCTCGCGCATCGCCTCGTAGAGGTCCTCGCCGAAGATCTGCCGGTTGAACTCGCTGCGGGCCAGGCCGTCGCCGTGCTCGCTGGAGTTGACGCCGCCGTACTCGGTGACGAGGTCCTTCACCTCCTCCGCCACCGCCCGCATGGTGCGCTCCTGTGCCGGGTCGGCCAGGTCCACGAAGGGCCGTACGTGCAGACAGCCGACCGAGCAGTGGCCGTAGAAGCCCGCGGTCAGCCCGTGCCGGTCCAGCACCTGCTTGAACCGGCGGGTGTAGTCGGCCAGATGGACAGGGTCGACGGCGGTGTCCTCGACGAAGGCCAGCGGGCGCCGGGTGCCCTCGCTCGCCGCCATGAGCAGGCCAAGGCTGGACTTGCGGACCTTCAGCAGCGCCGACTGCTGGGCCGGGGTGACGGCCTTGAGGGTGTGGTAGCCGTGCCCGTGCCGCTCCCACAGCCGGGTGAGCCGCTCCAGTCGCCCCGTCAGCTCGTGCTCGTCGTCGCCGGTGAAGCTGACGAACAACAGCGCGTCCGGGTCGCCCTCCAGCAGCGCGCCGAGGGAGGCGTACTCGATCCGCTGCCGCGACAGGTCCAGGATCGTGCGGTCCATCAGCTCGACGGCGGCCGGGTCGCACTCCAGCGCGTCCTCCGTCGCGGCGACGGCGGCGGCCACCGAGGTGAAGTGGCCCACGGCGATCACCGTCCTGGCAGGCTTGGGTACCAGGTCGACCAGGGCCCGGGTGGCGAGAACGAGGGTGCCCTCCGAGCCGACGACGAACTTGGCGAGGTCGAAGGGGACGTCCTGGCGCGCCAGCCGGTCGAGCCGGTAGCCGCAGGCGCGCCGCCAGAACGGGGGGAAGTCCTCGGCGACGGCCTTGGCGTTCTCCAGCAGGATCCGGGGCAGCGCGCGGTAGAGCCGGCCCTCCAGGGTGGTTTCGCGGGCCCGGCGCACGACCTCGTCGTCCCCCACGGGGGCGAGGCGGGCGAGGCTGGCGTCGGAGAGCACCACGTCGAGTTGCTGTACGTGGTCGATGGTCATGCCGTACCGCAGGGAGCCGCTGCCCGCCGAGTTGTTGCCGATCATCCCGCCGAGGGTGGCGCGGTTGCTGGTGGAGGTGTCGGGGCCGAACATCAGGCCCAGCGGAGCGGCGGCGCGGTTGAGCTGGTCCTGGACGACGCCGGTCTCCACGAGCGCGGTGCGGGCGCCCTCGTCGATCTCCACGATGCGGTTCATGTGGCGGGACAGGTCGAGGACCAGGCCCGGCCCCACCGTCTGCCCGGCCAGGCTCGTGCCCGCGCCCCGGGGCACCAGCGGCACGCCGTACTCCCGGGCCGCCGCCGTCGCCGCCTGCACGTCCCCGACGTGCCGGGGGAAGACGACGCCGACGGGCGTGATCGTGTACATGCTGGCGTCGCGGGAGAACAGATGGCGGGTGTAGTCGTCGAAGCGGACCTCGCCGTCGAGGTCCCGGTGCAGCCGGTGCGCCAGCCCGGCGGTGGCGTCGGGGGGCGGGGCGTCCCGCTCCGCGCGCTCGGTGCTGTCACCCGCCGCGGCGGCGCCGGTGCTGATCGCTGTCATGTGCGCGTGCTCCCTTGGCCTTGGGGGGAGGAGGGTTACGGGATGCGCCGATCCTTGAGGGGCGGGGGGCCTGTTCGGGGCTCGGGGCTCGGGGCCCTTTGGGGGCGCTCCGCGCGCGGTCCGTCCGTCGTGCGCGGTCACGAGGTGCGCGGTCACGTGGTGCCCGGTCACTCCGCGCGCAGCACGTCCAGCGCCGCCGCCAACCCGCCCTGGTCGACGGGTACTCCGGCCAGCTCCAGCCCCATCTGCACCCCGGCGAGGGTTCCCGCCAGGGTCAGGTCGCTCAGGTGTCCGAGGTGGCCGATGCGGAAGACGCGTCCGGCCAGCTTGCCGAGCCCGGCACCGAGTGACATGTCGAACCGGTCCAGCACGATCTCCCTGACCTTGTCCGCGTCGTGGCCTTGAGGCATCAGCACCGCGGTGAGCGAACCGGAGTGCTCGCGCTCGTCGGCACACAGCACCTCCAGGCCCCAGCCCCGTACGGCGGCCCGGGCGGCGCGCGCGTGCCGGGCGTGCCGTGCGAAGACGGCGGGCAGCCCCTCGGCGTTGAGCATGCGGAGTGCCTCGTCGAGCCCGTAGAGCAGGTTGGTCGCCGGGGTGTACGGGAAGAAGCCGTTCCGGTTCGCCTCCAGCATGGGCTGCCAGTCCCAGAAGGACGTGCGCGAGTGCGCGCGGCGGGAGGCGGCGAGGGCCTTCTCGCTGACGGCGTTGAAGCTCAGGCCCGGGGGCAGCATGAGCCCCTTCTGCGAGCCGGCGACCGTCACGTCGACGCCCCACTCGTCGTGCCGGTAGTCGATCGAGCCGAGCGAGGAGATGGTGTCGACGAGCAGCAGCGCGGGGTGGCCGCTCGCGTCGATCGCCCCCCGGATCTCGGGGATCCGGCTGGTCACACCCGTCGAGGTCTCGTTGTGGACGACGCACACGGCTTTGATCAGGCGTTCGGTGTCCGCCGCCAGCTTGTGGGCGAGGGTCTCGGGGTCGGCGCCGTGGCGCCAGTCGCCCGGCACGAGGTCCACGTCCAGGCCGAGTTCGTCCGCCATCCGCTGCCACAGCGTCGCGAAGTGCCCGGTCTCGAAGCACAGCACGCGGTCGCCGGGGCTGAGCGTGTTGACGAGTGCGGCCTCCCAGGCACCGGTGCCGGAGGACGGGTAGATCACCACGGGTCCCGTCGTCCCGAACACCGGCTTGAGCTCGGCCAGCAGACGCAGCGTCAGTTGGGCGAACTCCGCCCCGCGGTGGTCGATGGTGGGTGCCGCGAGGGCGCGGAGCACCTGGTCGGGGACGTTCGTCGGGCCGGGGATCTGGAGGAAATGACGGCCGGTGTGCAGGGTCTTGGCATGCGGCGCCCCGGCGCGTGGGGTCCCGGCGTGCGGCGTCCCGGTGTGCAGGGTCAAGGAGCCAGCCCCCTTGAATTTTGTGCCGCCTGACGGCACGATGTGTCGTGCGATGGCACGGCGGAGCATAGGTGCGACCGGCTGAGGGAGTCAACGGATGCAGAACGTCCGCAACGCGCTGCGCGTCCTGGAAGAGGTCGCCGAGCGGCAGCCCGCCGGGGTCGCCGACCTCGCCCGTGCCCTGGAGATCCCCAAGAGCACCGTCCAGCGGGCCCTGTTGACGCTCCAGGACGCCGGTTGGCTGCGCCCCTCGGACGGCACCGGCGCCACCCGCTGGGTGCTGACGACAAAGCCGTTGCTCATCGGGCGCAGCACCTCGGGAGACCTGAGCCTGCGCGATGTGGCGGTGCCGGTGATGGAAGAACTGCGGGGGCGCTGCGACGAGACGGTCCATCTGGCCGTGCCGGAGGGCGGCAAGGTCGTGCTGATCGAGCGGCTGGAGACCTCCCAGCCGGTGCGCATCATCCTGCCGCTGGGCAAGAACCTGCCGCTGCACGCCTCGGCGAACGGCAAGGCCGTGCTGGCCGCCAGCGGGCCGGAGTTCATCGAGCGCTATCTGGCCGAGGGCCTGACCCGGTTCACCGGCACCACGATCACCGAACGGGAGCGGCTGCGCGCGGAGTTGGCGCTCATCCGGAAGCGGGGCTACGCGACGAACGACGGTGAGTGGCGCACGGACGTCTCGGCCGCCGCCGCGCCCGTTGTCGGACGGTCCGGAGAGCCCGTCGCGAGCATCAGCATCAACGTGCCCAGCAGTCGTGTGACCAGCGAAACCCGCGCCCAGCACGGTGTGTTGGTGTGTGCGGCGGCGGCGGAGATCGGCTCCGCGCTGGGCGGGGTGCGTGAGGTGGGGTCCTCGGGGGGTAGGGGTAGACGGCGCGGTGACGCCCCGTCGCCGCACACCCCTTGACGGGGTGTGACGCAGGTCTCAATACTTCCCCGAGTGAATGATGTATTCCGCATCGCGGAATACATGCTGCCCGCTGGGCACCGCACGGCTGCGGCGCGGGCGCGGTCGTTCAGCGCTGCCCGCGCACCGGCGGGCCGGCGTGCTGAGGTCCCCACTGCGCCTCGCCCCGCTCCGCCCCGCGAGCCGGACCGCATGACCATCGGCCGAAGGCAGGGAAGCCTCGTGTCAGATCACGTCATCTCCATCATCGGGATTGTGCTGGTATTCCTCGTCGCGACCACGTTCAACGTCCATATGGGAGTGCTCGCTCTCGTGGCCGCCTTCGTGGTGGGAACGGCATTCGCGGCGCAGTCGACCGACGACATCTTCTCCGGATTCCCCGGTGACTTGTTCGTCGTCCTGGTCGGCGTGACCTTTCTGTTCGCCATCGCCAGGAACAACGGCACGGTGGACTGGCTCGTCCACATGTGCATGAAAGCGACCGGGGGCCGCGCCGCGCTCATGCCCTGGGTGATGTTCCTGGTCACGGCGCTGCTCGCCGGGGTCGGCGCGGTAACTCCCGCCGCCGTCGGAATCATCGCCCCCATCGGAATGAGCGTCGCCCGGCGCTACGGGATCAACCCGCTCCTGATGGGAATCCTCATCATCAACGGAGGCAGCGCGGGCGGATTCTCGCCCATCGGCGTCTACGGCACCATCACGAACGGCGTCGTCGCCCGCAACGACCTCCCGGGAAGCCCCGGCCTGATTTTCCTCTACTCCCTCCTGTTCAACCTCCTGTTGAACACCGCCGCTTTTCTTCTGTTCGGCGGACGGGAATTGCTCGGCCGCCGCGGCGAGGTTCCGCTGCCGCCGTCGCAGCCGCGTGAGACCGCCGCCGTGGGGGTGACGCCCGCTTCGACGGTGACGGCCGCGTCGGGGACGGCGGTCGTCCCGGAGGCGAGGGCCGGCACGGGGCTCGTGGAGCCGCCCGCCCCGGCCGACAGCCGGGAGCCGCTCGACGCCAACGGGCCGGTTGCCGCGGCCACCTTGGGCGGCGGCTCTGTGCCGGGCACCGAGCCTTCGGCCGACGGACCGGCTTCCGGCGACGCCTCGCCCGCGACGGGCGGCACAGGAACCATGGCTGGCGCCGCCGGGAGGGTTGGCGCCGACGGGCCGGTTGGCGCCGTCGCGACGGATGGCGGCCCGGCCTCCGTCGGCGGTCCGGCCGCCGACGACGGGGCGGGTTCCGGCCCCGGGGACGGGAGCCCGCCGCTGGACCTCTCGCGGGGGCTCACGCTCCTCGGGCTCGTCGGAGTCGTCGTCGGCGCCCTCTTCTTCGACCTCGACGTCGGACTCATGGCGCTCACCGTGGCGGTCGTGCTCTCGCTCGTCTCGCCGCAGTCCGCGAAGGGCGCGGCGGAGAAGTGCGCGTGGACGACCGTGCTGCTGGTGTGCGGCATCGTGACGTACGTGAACCTGATGGAGCGCATCGGCACCATCGACTACCTCGGCGACAAGGTGACCTCGATCGACGCCCCGCTGCTGGCGGCCCTGCTCATCTTGTTCATCGCGGCCCTCGTCACCGCGTTCGCCTCCACCACCGGCATCCTGGGCGCCCTGATCCCGCTGGCCGTGCCGTTCCTGCTGAGCGGCGAGGTGGGCGCGGTGGCGCTCATCGCCGCGCTGGCGATCTCCTCCTCGGTCGTCGACGCCTCCCCCTTCTCCACCAGCGGCGCCCTCGTCACCGCGAACGCCGTGGAGGCGGACCGCGAGCTCGTCTTCCGCCGTCTGATGATGTGGGGCTTCAGCCTGGTGATCGTCGTACCGCTCGTGACATGGGGGGTGTTCGTGGTGCCGGGCTGGTAGTGGGGGCTGGTGGGGCGGGCTGTCGGCCGGGGCCGGGCTCCGGCGTGATCCCCTCTTGTCCCTCGTCGCCGAGGTCCGGAGGATACGGGCATGGCGGAGGAGCGTTGTGTGCACGAGATGGTGGTCGGACAGTGCACGGTGTGCGCCCCGGCCCCCAAGGGGCTGTCGGCATGGGTCTACATCACGCGAGGGGGCTCGGTCTTCCACCGTACGACCGGCTGCGAGGCGCTGTACGACGGGCAGCGCAAGGCCGTTCGCTCCGGCAGGGACACCCACGCCCCGCAGCACATCCCCCTGGCCGACGTCCAGGAGAAGCGGGGGCCCTGCGTCATCTGCTTCCCCGCGCACCGCCCCTCGGCCATCCCAGGCACCGGCACCAACCCGGGCACCGGCACCCGCATCAACCCCGGCACCGGCCACAGCACCCGCACCGGCACCAACGTCCGTACACGATCGGGTACATCGGCGTCCCCCAAGGCGGCGGGGCCCGAGCTGCCGGAGCCGAAGGGCCACCAGCGGGACGTCGTGTTCCTCAAGACCGAGGGCCACTGCGTCGTCCTCGGCACCGCGGGCAGCGGCAAGACGACCATGGCGGTGCACCGCGCCCACTTCCTGGCGGGGGCGCCCGGCATCGGCGGGCCGACGCTGCTCGTCACCTTCAACCGAGCGCTGGTCAACCACCTGCGCGCTGTCGCGGGCGGGACGCCCGGCCTGCGCATCGAGACCTATCACGAGTTCGCGCGCGGTTATCTCAACGGGCGGAGACCCACGCCGGTCAGCATCTGCGGGGACAAGGCGGCCTTGGTCGAACGGGCGTTGGCGGCTGTGCGGCCCGTCCATCCCACCCAGCCCGTCGCGCGGCGTCCCACGCGGTTCTTCCTCGACGAGCTGCGCTGGATCGCCGGCCACGGCATCGACGAGAGAGCCGCCTACGTCGATGGCCGTACCCGCCGGTTCGGCCGGGGCTCCGGACTCCGGTCCGCCGAGCGGGAGGTGGTCTTCGACGTGTACGAGGCGTACCTCGAACTCCGGCGCGCGCGAGGCTCCCACCACGACTGGGACGACCTCGCCTCCGCCGTGGCGGAGGAGCTGGCGGCCGACCGGTCGCAGCGGCACTACCGCCACATCGTCGTGGACGAGGGACAGGACTTCACCCCCGAGATGCTCCGGAGCCTGGCCGCCGCGGTTCCGGCCGACGGCTCGTTCACTTTCTTCGGAGACTACGCACAGCAGATCTACGGCAGGCGCATGTCGTGGCGTTCGGTGGGCCTGGAGGTCTCCGGGGTCGTGAAGTTCGTCAACAACTACCGCAACACCAGGCAGATAGCGGCGCTGACGCGGGCCGTCGCGGGGATGCCGCACTTTCGCGGCGAGACCGCTCCGGGCCGGAGCGCGGAGCCGGGCCAGGACGAGACCGGCCCTGGCCAAGACGACGAGGCCGATCTCGTCCAGCCGGTACGGCCCGCCGTCAACGGCCCGGCGCCCACGCTCCTTCAGGCGGCGAGCAGGGCGGAACAGCTCCGGATGGCCGTGCGGGTCGCCATCGCGCGGGTCGCGGAGTACAAGCGGGTGGGGGTCCTCATGCGCACCCGCGAGCACGAGCGGGAGCTGGAGCGGCTGTTCGGCGCCGCCCGGGTCACCGCACGCCGGCTCGACCGGCACCTGGAGGGCTGGGTCGAGGGGCCGGGGCTGTGCTACGGGACATACTCCGCCGCGAAGGGGCTGGAGTTCGACTCGGTGATCCTGCCCCGGTGCGACGCCGACAGACTGCCCCACCCGGAGGAGGTGGCGGCCCACGGCCCCGTCGAGGCGCGGGCCAGGGAGGCGCGCCAGCTGTACGTGGCCCTCACCCGGGCCCGCACCGATCTGTTCCTGCTGCACTCCGGTCCGCTCACCGACCTGCTCCCGGACGAGATGTCAGACCTCTTCCATAGGGTCGTCACATGAACGCGATCCTCGACGAGGCACGCCGCAGGGGCATCACACGGCTGTGCCATCTGACCCCCTCGGCAAACCTGGCGCACATCCTCGCAGCGGGTGAGCTGCGGCCGGTGGCCGACCTGCGCCAGGGCGGGGACGCCTACCGGCCCGTCGACCGCGAGCGCCGCGACGGCGCGCCGGGGCACCTGTTCCTGTCCGTCGAGTACCCCAACGTCTGGTACCACGGCAGGGCTTCGGCCCGGGATGCGAACTTCACGGGCTGGGTGGTGCTGACCTTCGGTGCCGAACTGCTGGCGCGGCCCGGCACCCGGTTCTCGCCGTACAACTCCGCGCGGGACGGCAGCGCCGGTGCCCTCGAGGGGCCGGCGGGATTCGGCGCGCTGTTCGCGCCCGCCGTCACGGGCAACGCCACGCGGGTGCGCCGCCCCGGCCACCCGGACTGGTGGCCCACCGACGACCAGGCGGAGATACAGATCTCCGGTGCCATACCGCTCTCCGCCGTGCGCGAGGTGCTCTTCCCCTCCGAACAGCAGGCGGCTCTCGACCACTTCGCACTCGCGCGGCAGTTCGGGATGGGGCACCTCCTGCCGCCGCTGTCGGTCGCACCGGAGGTCTTCGACGCGCCCACGCTGAGCGGTGCGGTGCGCGCGGGCAGCCGGGTGGGGGAGACGCGGTTCGTCCCGGCCGCCGAGGGAGCGGCCCCGGCCGGGGGAGCCACCCCGTGAGCGCCGGGCCGCACCCGTGGGGCGACCGGGCCCGGGGCATGCTGCTCGGCGCGGCGGTCGGGGACGCGCTGGGCTGGCCGGACGAGCGGCGGGACCGCACCCGCTCCGTGCGCCCGCCGCAGGAGACCGGCACGAGCTTCCCCGCATGGGAGCGCGTCGCGGGCAACCGCTTCCGCCCCTTCACGGAAGAGGTGGCGCCGGGGGAGTACAGCGACGACACCCAGATGATCCTCGCGGTGGCCCGCGCCCGGCTCGCCGCCGGGGCGGCGTGGCCCGGGTGGCTCCAGCGGGTGGAGTGGCCCCTCTTCCCCGCCTACGAACGGGGCGCGGGAGCGAGCGTCAAGCGCGCCTGTCGTGCCTGGGAGGCACACGGCGCCCCGTGGGGACGCCGGGCCGACGACGCCGCCAAGTACTTCGCGGCCGGGGCCAACGGCGCCGCCATGCGGATCGCGCCGCACGTCATCGCCCATCACGCCGGGCCGTTCGAGGCCCTCGCCCAGGATGTGGTGTGCGACGCGGCCACCACGCACGGACATCCGCGTGCGCTGGTCGGCGCCCTGGTGCACGCGTACGCGCTGTGGGCGGCCATGCGCCGTCCGACGCCGCCGTCGTACGGCTGGCTGCCGGAGGCGGTCGCCGAGGGGATCGACGCGTGGCGCGCGCCGGTGTGGCGGTCCCTGGACCCCGACTGGCGCACGGCGGCAGCCGAAGCCTTCCCCTCCGGCTACGCGCGGGCGTGGGACGAGACGGTGCGTGAGGTGGCGGACCTGCTGGAGGTCGCCCGGGACGAGCCGGGAGCCCGCGACGAGCCGGGCGCCGGGGACGAGCCGGGCGCCGGGGACAGCGGGGACAGCGGTGCCCTGCGGGAGCCGTCCCGCTTTCTGGAGGCGCACGGGCTCACCCGCCGGAAGACCAGCGGCTCCGGCACGCTGTGCGCGGTGGCCGCCGTCCTCCTGGCCGCCGCGCACGCGCACAGCCCCGCGGACGGCCTCGCCGTACCCGCGCACCTGCCCGGCGCTGACACGGACACGCTCGCTTCGATGACGGGCAGCCTGCTGGGGGCCGGGCTGGGCCAGGGCTGGCTGGGTGGCTACGGCCAGGAGGTCCAGGACGCACAGCTCCTCGCCGCGCAGGCCGAGGCACTGTTGCGCGCGCCGCACGACGGCCACGACGGCCACGGCCACGACCACGACGATCACGACGGTCACGACGGTCACGACGGCGAGGTTCCGCCCCGTGAGCGGGCGGGGGAGGAGCTGAAGCGCTTCCGCGCCGCGCTGGACGGCGCGGCCCCGGGCGACGGCCTGTCCCTCCCCGGCGGGCGCACGGCCCGCGTCCTGGCCGCCGATGAGGCCGTGGCGGGAAAGTGGCGGGCCCGTCGCCACCGGCTGGTGACAGCGGACGGACAGACCCTCGTCCTCCTCCACGGCGTGCACGCCGCTCCGAAGCCGTAGGGTCCGATGCCGGGGTGCTGTCCGCACCGGCCGCGCTACGAGATATCTTGATATCGAGACGATGTAGACGCGAAGCGGAGTAGCGGTGACTGACTCGACCATCATCTATACGCACACTGACGAGGCCCCGGCCCTGGCGACGTATTCGTTCCTGCCCGTGGTCGAGGCATACGCCTCCACGGCGGGTGTCGCCGTGGAGAGCCGCGACATCTCGCTGGCCGGGCGGATCATCGCCGGCTTCCCCGAGCGCCTCGAAGAGGGGCAGCGCGTCGAGGACGCCCTCTCCCAGCTCGGCGAGCTGGCCAGGACGCCCGAGGCCAACATCATCAAGCTGCCGAACATCTCGGCGTCCATCCCTCAGCTCAAGGCCGCCATCGCCGAGCTCCAGGAGCAGGGCTACGCGCTGCCGGACTACCCCGACGACCCGAAGACCGACGAGGAGCGGGACGTACGTGCCCGCTACGACAAGGTCAAGGGCAGCGCCGTGAACCCGGTGCTGCGCGAGGGCAACTCCGACCGGCGGGCGCCCGCCTCGGTCAAGAACTACGCCCGCTCCAACCCGCACCGCATGGGCGCCTGGTCGGCCGACTCCAAGACGAACGTCGCGCACATGGAAGGCGACGACTTCCGCTCCACGGAGAAGTCCGTCGTCCTCGCCGAGGACGCCACCTTGCGCATCGAGCTGGTCGGCGACGACGGCAGCACCACCGTGCTGCGCGAGTCGGTGCCGGTGCTGGCCGGTGAGGTCGTGGACGCCTCCGTCATGCGCGTCGCCGCGCTGCGGGAGTTCCTCGCCGCGCAGGTCGCCCGTGCCAAGGAAGAGGACGTGCTCTTCTCCGTGCACCTGAAGGCGACGATGATGAAGGTCTCGGACCCGATCATCTTCGGCCACGCGGTGCGCGCCTTCTTCCCCAAGACGTTCGCCGCGTACGGCGACAAGCTCGCCGCCGCCGGCCTGACGCCGAACGACGGGCTCGGCGGCATCTACAAGGGCCTGGAGTCGCACCCGGAGGGCGCCGAGATCAAGGCGTCCTTCGACAGCGAGCTGGCCCAGGGCCCCGACCTGGCGATGGTCGACTCGCACCGCGGCATCAGCAACCTGCACGTGCCCAGCGACGTCATCGTCGACGCGTCCATGCCCGCGATGATCCGCACCTCGGGTCACATGTGGAACAAGGACGACCAGGAGCAGGACACCCTCGCGGTCATCCCCGACAGCAGCTACGCGGGCATCTACCAGGCCGTCATCGAGGACTGCCGCGCCAACGGCGCCTACGACCCGGCCACCATGGGCTCGGTCCCCAACGTCGGTCTGATGGCGCAGAAGGCCGAGGAGTACGGCAGCCACGACAAGACCTTCGAGATCCCCACCACCGGCACGGTGCGGGTCCTGGACGGCGCCGGCAACGCCGTGCTGGAGCAGGCCGTCGGCGAGGGCGACATCTTCCGGATGTGCCAGACCAAGGACATCCCGATCCAGGACTGGGTCAAGCTGGCCGTCTCCCGCGCCCGCGCCACCGGCGACCCGGCCGTCTTCTGGCTGGACGCGGGCCGTGCGCACGACACCAACCTGATCGCCAAGGTCCGGCAGTACCTCGCCCTGCACGACACCGAGGGCCTGCGCATCGAGATCATGTCGCCCGTCGACGCGATCGCCTTCTCCCTGGAGCGCATCCGCCGCGGCGAGGACACGATCTCCGTCACGGGCAACGTGCTCCGCGACTACCTGACCGACCTGTTCCCGATCCTGGAGCTGGGCACCAGCGCCAAGATGCTCTCGATCGTCCCGCTGATCAACGGCGGCGGGCTGTTCGAGACCGGCGCAGGCGGCTCGGCCCCCAAGCACGTGCAGCAGCTCGTCAAGGAGAACTACCTGCGCTGGGACAGCCTGGGTGAGTTCCTCGCGCTCGCGGTCAGCTTCGAACACCTCGCGCAGAAGACGGGCAACGCACGCGCCCAGATCCTCGCGGACACCCTCGACCGCGCCACGGGCACCTTCCTGAACGAGAACAAGTCGCCCAGCCGCAAGCTCGGCGGCATCGACAACCGCGGCAGCCACTTCTACCTCGCCCTGTACTGGGCCCAGGAGCTGGCCCAGCAGACCGAGGACACGCAGCTCGCGCAGGCGTTCTCCGCGCTCGCCCAGACCCTGGCCGAGCAGGAGCGAACCATCGTCGACGAGCTGCTGGCCGTCCAGGGCTCCCCGGCCGACATCGGTGGCTACTACCAGCCGGACTCGGCCAAGGCCGCCACCGTCATGCGCCCCTCGAAGACCTTCAACGAGGCGCTCGGCGTGCTGAGCTGACGCGTATACGCGGGCCGTGTGTGCGTACGCGTACGCACACACGGCCCGCGGGACGAGGGTCCCGGGAGCGCCGAACGGCTGCCGCTCCCGGGACCTTTCGCGTTTCCCGCCCGTCAGGCGTCAGGCGCGCTCACACCTTGCGCCAGCGCGCGACCGCGAAGGAGAAGACCCCGAACAGCGCGAGGCACAGCGCCACGGCCACCAGCAGCCACGGCCCCGCCGGGGTTTCGGTGAAGGAGCGCAGGGTGTCATCCAGGCCCTTGGCCTTGTCCGGCTCGTACTCGACGGCGGCACGTACCGCGAACGCGCCCGCAGCCGCGAACACCAGCCCGCGCGCCGTCCCGCCCGCGACCCCGGTCCCGTCCACCAGCCGCTTGGTGGCACGGGACATCTGGCCCATACGCAGGTGTTCGTGGTACTTGCGCAGCAGTGCCCGGATCGCCATCCACACCCCCGCGACGACGATCCCGGCCGCCACGATCCCCACCAGCCACTGCCCGCCCGGCAGATCGAGGGCCTTGGCCGTCACGTCCTGCGACTGCTTGTCGCTCGACCCGCTGCCGCTGCCCTCGTCACCGGCGGCGAAGGCGAGCACCGAGTAGGCGACGAACCCGTAGAAGACCGCGCGGGCCGCCGACAGCAGCCGCTTGCGCACCTTTTGCCCGTCCGGCCCGGCGGCGCCGAACAGCGCCTCGAACAGCCGCCACAGCGCCATCGCCGCCAGCCCGAGCCCCAGCGCCCACAGCAGGAACGCGCCGAACGGCTTGCCCGCGACCTCCTCCAGCGCCCCGCCCCTGTCGGCCTGTCCGCCGCCCTTCTTGCCTCCCTCGAAGGCGACCTGGAGCGCCAGCAGCCCCACCAGCAGATAGATGACCCCCCGCGCCGCGAACCCGGACCGCGCCGCACCCCCGACCACGGGCCGCGCATTGGCCTTCGCCTTGCGTGCGTTCCTGCGGCTACGTCCCCTCGCGACGGATATTTCCATGTAACCCTCCCGGCGACTCCTGCGGCGAGTGCCCACAATCGGTCGGGGCACACTCGCCGTAGCACGGGGCTACGTGGGGTTACAGATGGTGGGGCGGTCGGCCCCCTGGGACGCCGCCGGGCGCTGCGGCTCCTTCAAGCCCCGCAGTCGCAACAGCCGCAGCATTCACAGCACTCACAACTGTCGCAGCAATCGCAGCAGTCGCAGTCCTGGCAGCACCCCTCGCGCTTCTTGCGGGACCAGGGACCTTCGTACTCCTCGGCGCAGCACAGCTTGCAGGTGCAGCACAGGCCCATGAACGCGCCGCATCCGGCGAGGAATCCGCGCGGTGGCTTCCGCCCGTGCGGCAGGTGGGGTCCCGAGCCGCCGGGGCCGCCCGGTCCGCCGCCGTGGCCGTCACCGCCCGCGCCGCCGGGCGGCACCTGGTCGCCCGCGTACGGGTGCTGAAGCCCGTTGAGCCCCTGCGGCCCTTGCCCGTAGGGCGGCTGCTGGCCGTAAGGCGGCTGCCCGTACGGGGACTGCCCGTAAGGCGGCTGGCCGTACGGGTACGGGCCGCCGGGCTGTCCCTGGTGCGGGTCCGCCGCGCCGTGGCCCGGGTGGGAGCAGGTGGTGGTGCCGAACGCGCGGTCCACCGAGCGGGGCAGCTCGTGCACCAGCAGCGCGTGGGCCAGCGCCGGGTCGGTGAACTCCACCTCCCGCAGCGCGAGCCGGATGCCGTGCAGCGCGTCGTCGCACAGCCGACGGGCCTCGGCGAGCGTGGCGCCGGTGGCGGTGAGCGGGTTCCAGGCGCCCTCGGCGGCGTCCGCCGCGCGGTCCTCCACGGCGTCCAGCAGATGCGCCAGGCGCCCGAACAGCCGTCCGGCCTCGGCGAGCGGCGCGGCGTTGCCGGGCCGTCCCGCCAGCTTCGCGGTGTGGGCGAACGCCGCCGAAGTTGCCGTCTCCGTCGGCTCGGTCACGGCCGTCAGCGGGGTGCCGGGGCCCGCGAGCAGCTCGATGCCGGTCTGCCGGTCGACCGCGTCGACCAGCACCGCCGTGTCGAAGCCCAGCGTGCCGCCGGAGCGCGCACCGGCCCGGTCCCAGCCCTTCGCGATCTTGCGCGCGGCGGCGGCGAGGGGGCGGCGGCGCAGCATCCCGTTGCCGTCGGCGATGTGGTCGCGGACCTTCGCCGAGGCGAGCACGAGCGAGACGGAGGCGGCCAGCCGCGCGCCCTCGCCCCGCGCCACCGAGGCGGTGCGCATGCCGCGCAGCGGGCAGGGCCCGGCGGTGCGGCGGTCGGCGTCGGCGCGGCCCGTCTGCGCGTCGGTCAGCACCGACACCAGCAGCCCGTCGTAGTTGGTGACGATCCGCGCGAACTGCCCGTGGTCGCCGCGGAGTGTGAGACACAGCCCGCACAGGTGTGCCATCCACTCGGACCTGAGCCCCTCGGACAGGCGGTGCTGGCAGGGCCTGACTATTCCGAACACGTGAGTATCCCCCCGTACCTCTGCGCGGTGCTTGTGCAGTGCGGCGATCGTATCCACGGAGGCCACGGCTCTGTCCATGGGAGGGGTTCAGCGAACGCGCGGGCGGAAGCCTGCCGAGGGCTGCGACGGCGAAGCCGTCAGCGGCCCGGTCAGGGGCCCGGCCGTGGATCCCGTCACGGCATGTGTGCCGCGGGCCGGAACGCGGCGTGCAGTACGTCGTCGAAGATGCCGATGGGGTCCTCCCAACACCCCTCGGTCCAGTCGCTGTTGACGTTGAGGGCGACGGTGCGCGTGCCGTCCCGCGAACCGTAGACGTAGGTCCAGGAGCCGAACAGGGCCCCGCCCATGCCCCACAGGCGGCGGCCCGAGGGCAGAGTGAGGGAGGAGATGCCCAGGCCGTAGGCGGTGTTCGGGATCCAGTCCCGGGTCGGGGTGGTGGTGAACATCTCACGGCCGGAATCCGCCGGGAGCACCTGCCCGTCCAGCAGCGCTCGGAAGAACGCGCTGAGGTCGCCGAGGGTGGAGATCATGCCCCCTGCCGCCCAGAAGAGGGAGCTGTCCAGCTCCGTCGCGTCGTGGACGGGGGCCTCGGGGCCGGGGACGAACAGCTTTGTGTAGTGGCGGGCGTGCGGGCCGCGTATCTCCGGGTCGTCACCGTTCGGCAGGTAGGTGCCGGTCAGCCCCAGCGGTCCGGCGACGCGGCCGGTGATCTCGTCGGCCAGCGCGCCGCCGGTGGCGCGCTCGATGATGAGTCCGGCCAGGACGTAGTTGGTGTTGGAGTAGCCCCAGTGCGTGCCCGGCGGAGCGAAGACGGGCGGGTGGGCGGCGGCGACGCCGACGAGCTGCTCGGGGGTGTGGGTCTCGCGGCGGTTCAGGGCCTCCTGGTCCTGGGTGTAGTTGAAGATTCCGCTGGTGTGGCCGAGCAGCTGGCGGAGGGTGGCGCTCCCGCCGCCCTCGTGGAGCAGGCCCGGCAGCCACTGTTCGACGGTGTCGTCGAGGCTCAGCCGGCCTTCGTCGGCCAGGCGCAGCGCCACGGTCGCGACGAAGGTCTTGGTGACGCTGCCGACGCGGAAGCGTTCGGCCGCCGTCCGTGGCGCGCCGGTCGCCGTGTCGGCCGTCCCGGCCGTGCCGAACCAGCGCTCCGCACCGTCGCGGATCTCCGCCACGATGCCGGGGACGCCGCCCTCGCTCACGGCCCGGTCGAGCACGCGCTGGACCTCACTTGTCGTCATCGGCTCCTGCCCCGTCCGGTCGGTCGCGCACGCCGGTGTGCGCGTCGGTGGTGCACGTCGGCGGCACACGGCGGTGCGCCCAAGTCGCGCGCGGCTGTCGCACGCGGCTGTCGTGCACGGCGAAGCTACGTTGCGTTTTGCCGTCTCTCAACGCTTCCCGGACGTTCAGCGGCCACAATTCGCGTAATTGTGGCCCTGTGTTGCAATGGCCTGAGCGCGAACGCACACCCGGCGCCTTCGGGCCGACGGACAGGAACGGACAGGAAGCGGGTGGCCGCCGATGCCAGGGGGACGGCTGACGTACGAGGACCGGCGGGGCATAGCGGCCGGGCTGGCCGAAGGGCTCGGGTACGCCGCGATCGCGCGCAGGCTCAACAGGCCCACCTCGACCGTCAGCCGGGAAGTGGCCCGCAACGGCGGCACCGGCGGCTACCGTCCCGACCACGCCCACCACGCCACGGCGCACCGCGCCCGCAGGCGCCGGGAGACGGGGTGGGGCGCGGAATCCGCGCCCTCCGGCACGCAGCGGGACGCGGCGGAGGACACGGCCGGCACGACGGACGGGTACGGGCGCGACCCCGGCGCGGTGCGCGCCTTCGGGGAGCGGTTCGCCGCGCTGCTGACCCGTACCGGCGTCCCGCGCATGCCGGCGCGCGTGCTCACCTGCCTGGTCACCACGGACTCCGGCGCCCTCACCGCCGCCGAACTGGTCGAGCGGCTACGGGTCAGTGCCGCCTCGGTCTCGAAGGCCGTCGGGTACCTGGAGGGGCTGGAGGTGATCCGCCGCGAACGCGTCAGCGGCGGCACCGGCGCCACCGGGCCCAACCGGCGGCGGCGTGACCGCTACGTCGTCGACGACGGGGTCTGGCTCCGGGCATGGGCCACGAGCGCCCGGAAGACCACGCTGTGGGCGGAAGCGGCGCGGGAGGGGACCGCGGCCCTCGGCCCCGGCACCCCCGCCGGGGCCCGGCTGGGCGACATGAGCGTGCTCTTCGCACGGCTCGGCGGCGACATGGCCGGCGGCCCCGGCGACGCGGCCGTGTCCGATGTGCGCACCGTCGCCGCCGCGCTGGTCCACACCGCCCCGCCCCTCACGGCGGATCAGCTCGCCACGGCTTTGGGCTGGCACCGCCCACGCGTCATCGCCGCGCTGCACGACGCCGAACGCCGGCCCGATCTCACCGATCCGGTCGCCGTGGGCCGCGCGGCCGACGGCGGCTGGTCCGCCGCCGCCCGGAACGAACGCCTCACCCCCGCGCAGCGCGAGGCCCTCGGCCGCTTCGGCGGGGTACGGCTGTGAGGCCGCCGAAGGCCCCCGCCCTGGCGGCCCGGTGCAGCGCCTCCAACGGGAGCACAAGAGGGACCCCGGGGCTTTGCCCGGCCCCGGGGTCCTGGTTGCCGCTCGTTCGCACACCCTGACGGTTCATGGGCGGATCGTTAGGCGATGTCCTTGCGTGGAGCCACTCCACCACGGCCGCACGTGGAACGGCCGGCCGGGTTCGAACCGGCGTCTCAAGGTCGTCACCGCCCCGGTTGCCGGGCGATGAGCGGCGGGTGCTGAGCTTGGAGCGAGAGTCTGAGCTTGACCGGGCCCCTGCGTCGGGCAGGGTGACCGGGGGTTCACGACATCAGCTTCAGCTTCAGCTTTGCGCTCCTGGCGCACCCCGGGCCCGACGCTGGGGCCCGGCCCGGGGAGTCTGTGTCACGGACAAGGGTCCGTCACGGGTCAGGAGAGTACGGCGGATCAGGCGAAGAGGTAGCCGAAGACGGCATCCCCGACCCGCTTGTCGGTGACCTCGGCGGCGTTGGCCTCCTCACGGGCGAACTTCACAGCGGCGGCCAGCTTGTCCAGCCGCTCCAGCAGCTCGTTCACGCGCCGGGCGGGCAGGGCGCCCGAGAACTTCACCGTCGTCCAGTATCCGACGGGTATGTCCTCGTAGTACACCTCGACCTGCGCCGGGTGCTTCTCCGTGGCCTCCGCCTTGACGTGGTTGCGCGGCACCTTCTTCGTGCGGACGGTGCGCACCTGCTCGGTCTTCCACCAGTCCGTGGACGGGTCGAGCGACCACGCCTCGGCGCCGTCCAGTATCGGCAGGCGGCGCAGGAAGGAGCCCAGCTCGCCCAACTGCTTCTCCAGGAAGAGCAGGTAGGAGACCGGCACCTCGGCCAGCACGGTGTGCCCGTCGACGACGACGTCCGCGCGGGCACTGAGGTTCGCCCAGTCCTTCGTCGCCGTCACATCGAACAGCCGCGACAAGACCTTCGCGGTTTCCTTCAGCACATCCTCGGCCTTGACCTGCACCCGCGTGGACTCCGGAGGAAGCTGCTCGCCCTCCTCGTCCTTCGGCTGGTACGTACGCGAGATA
Organism: Streptomyces sp. NBC_01775; assembly: GCF_035917675.1. Lineage (NCBI taxonomy): Bacteria > Bacillati > Actinomycetota > Actinomycetes > Kitasatosporales > Streptomycetaceae > Streptomyces > Streptomyces sp. NBC_01775. The sequence continues at coordinate 6,850,064 of NZ_CP109104.1, forward strand.
CCGGCCAGCATCTGGGCCTTCCCCAGCCCGTGCTGCGCCTGCGCCAGGTCCTGGGCAACCTTGGACTTGACGCCCTTCTCGACCGCGATGATCTGATTCAGCTTAGCCACGTTCGCGAACGTACCAGCGCAACAGGCCCATGCGCCAAACCTTTTGGCGCCCGGTCCGTTCGAACGTGCACCGCTGCACCGTCACCCCTTCGGGTGCAAAAGGGTGGCCTCCCGACACACCGGGGTAGACCGAGGCCGCAATCCGACGCGCCCGAGTGGGGGGAACCGCACGTTGTCGCAACCCTTCGAACTGCCCGACTTCTACGTCCCGTACCCCGCCCGACTCAACCCCCACCTCGAAGAGGCCCGCGCCCACACCCGCGAGTGGGCCCGCGAGATGGGCATGCTGGAGGGCTCGGGGATCTGGGAGACCCAGGATCTGGAGGACCACGACTACGCGCTGCTGTGCTCCTACACGCACCCCGACGCCACCGGCCCCGACCTCAGCCTCGTCACCGACTGGTACGTGTGGGTCTTCTTCTTCGACGACCACTTCCTGGAGGAGTTCAAGCGCACCCAGGACCGCGAGGGCGGCAAGGCGTATCTGGACCGGCTGCCGCGCTTCATGCCGCTGGACGACACGACGCCGGTGCCCGAGCCGGCCAACCCCGTCGAGGCGGGCCTGGCCGACCTGTGGGCCAGGACGGTGCCGTCGATGTCGGCCGGCTGGCGCGCCCGCTTCGCCGAGAGCACCGAGAACCTCCTCAACGAGTCGCTGTGGGAGCTGTCCAACATCAACATCGGCCGGGTGCCCAATCCGGTCGAGTACATCGAGATGCGCCGCAAGGTCGGCGGCGCTCCCTGGTCCGCGGGCCTGGTGGAGTTCGCCGCGCACGCCGAGGTCCCCGGCCAGGTGGCCGGCTCGCGCCCCCTGTGCGTGCTGCGCGACTCCTTCTCGGACGCGGTGCACCTGCGCAACGACCTGTTCTCCTACCAGCGTGAGATCCAGGACGAGGGCGAGCTGTCCAACGGCGTGCTCGTACTGGAGACGTTCCTGGACTGCACCACCCAGGAGGCGGCCGACGCCGTCAACGACCTGCTCACCTCCCGGCTCCAGCAGTTCGAGCACACGGCGCTCACCGAAGTGCCCCCGCTGTGCGTGGAGAAGGGCCTGGACCCGGCCGCGTGCGCCGACATCACCGCGTACGTCAAGGGACTCCAGGACTGGCAGTCCGGCGGCCACGAGTGGCACATGCGCTCCAGCCGCTACATGAACGGCGCGGCGGAGCGACGGGAGGCGGACGCCGTCCCCTCACCGCTGCCGCTCCAGCCCGCCGGGCTCGGGACCTCGGCGGCCGGGCTCGCCGGCACCATGGCCCGCGCCAACGCCCGGCGCGTACGCGCCTTCACACACGTACCGCACGAGTACACCGGCCCCTCCCGACTGCCCGACTTCGACATGCCGTTCACCGCGAAGCTCAGCCCGCACCTGGACGGCGCCCGGGAGCGGGTCGTGGAGTGGTCGCGCGCGATGGGCCTGCTCGACCCGCAGCCCGACGTCCCCGGCGGCCGGGTGTGGGACGAGGGGCTGGTCCGCGACCACGACCTGCCGCTGTGCGCGGCCGGCATCCACCCCGACGCCACCTCCGAACAGCTCGACCTCAGCTCGGCCTGGCTGGCCTGGGGCACCTGGGGCGACGACTACTATCCGGTCCGCTTCGGCCGTACCCGCGACCTGGCCGGGGCCAAGCTGTGCACCGACCGGCTCCCGGCGTTCATGCCCGTCGAGGGCGAGCCGGCGCCGCCCGCGACGAGTCCGCTGGAGCGCTCCCTGGCCGACCTGTGGGCGCGCACGGCGGGCCCGATGGGCGTGGACAAGCGCCGCAAGTTCCGCAGGACCATCGAGGTCATGACCGACAGCTGGCTGTGGGAGCTGAACAACCAGGCGCAAAACCGCATCCCCGACCCCGTCGACTACATCGAGATGCGCAGGATGACCTTCGGGTCCGACCTCACCATGAGCCTGTGCCGCCTCGCCCACCCGGACACGATCCCGCAGGACATCTACCGCAGCGGACCCATGAAGTCCCTGGAGAACGCGGCGGCCGACTACTGCTGTCTGCTCAACGACGTCTTCTCGTACCAGAAGGAGATCGAGTACGAGGGGGAGGTCCACAACGGGCTGCTCGTCGTACGGAACTTCTTCGACTGCGACTACCCGACGGCGCTGCGCATCGTGGACGACCTGATGAAATCGCGCATGCGGCAGTTCCAGCACGTCGCGGCGCACGAATTCCCCGTGCTCTACGACGACTTCGGGCTGGACGACGAGGCGCGCGCCACCCTCGACGGCTATGTGCGCGAGCTGGAGAACTGGATGTCGGGCATCCTCGTGTGGCACCGCGACTGCCGCCGCTACACCGAGGCCGACCTGCGGCGCCACGCCTCGCCCGGCTGGCCGTTCGACGGCCCGGCGGGTCTGGGCACCTCGGCTGCCCGGTTGGTGGCGCTCTAGCGGACGGGCTCACATGGCGCGGAGGAAGACCTCGCCCCGGGTGCGTCCTTGAACGCACCCGGGGCGAGGGCCTCGGTGTTGGTCTCGGCCGGTGTTCGCCCGGCCGCTACGGGAGCAGGGCCCGCACCAGGCGGCAGGTGGTGAGCGACGGGGGATGGACCCCGATGCACTCGGCTGTGTACCGGATCGTGTGGTTGTGCGCCCGAGCCGCGGTGTAGACACCGGTGTCGAGCAGCGCTATGGCGATACGCATCGCCTTCAGCTGGCGGTTGTGGGTCTCGTACCACTCCCTGGGGCGCCCGGCCGGCAGCGGTTTCTTCGGCAGGACGGGCAGCGTGGACATCTTCGGCAACGGCTGTTGATGTGCGGTGGGGCGGGGGTGCGAACGAGAGGTGCGGGTACGGACAGCAGTCATCGACGGCCTCCTCCAGAACGTCGGTGCGCTTCCTGGTAACTACCCCTATTCTACCCCGCTCCACTGACAAAACCCGCTGGTCATTGGGGAGTTCGGGATCTTTGTTCGATTCAGGCGGCAGCCTCCTCAGAGATGTCTCCCGGCACCACGGGGCGTCCGAAATCCCGCAGGATCTCCTCCGTCGCACGCTCCGCGGAACGCAGCGCGCCGCGCGGTGTGCTGGTGTCCCTGTGGTCACCGCAGACATACAGCCCGGCCAGCACCCGCACCGGCCGCCGCGGATCGTGCGGTGCCGGCATCGCGGGGACCGCGTCCTGGTCGTAGAAGGAGGCGAGCAGTTCCCAGCGGTCCGTGCAGGTGCCGTAGACCCCGGACAGCTGGTACCGCGCCGCCTTGTCCAGCGCCGCGAGGGGCTCGCCCGTCTGTTCGCCCAGCACCACGGAGGTGACGAGCGTACGGCCGGGCTCGGCCCGCGAGGGGTCGACGGCGGAGGCGACCCACGTATGGCTGACCGGGTGCGCGTCGGCCGCGAGGCCGCCGGCCGGAGCGCCCCGTCCCTCGCGGAGGGAGCCGGCACCGCCCTCCGCGCGTGCGGCGCGTTGAGTGCGCTGGGTACGTTCCACGCGCTCCGCCCGCTCCGCGCAGACGGTGAACGACGCCCCGTGCGGGTCGTGCTGACCGAGCGGGAACGGCTCCTCCACCGCGTGGTGCAAGACCGTCACCGGGTGGAACTCCGGCACCCGCAGCCCCGGCAGCAGCTCGGCCGCCGAGCGGGCGCCCGTCGCCACCAGCACCGCCTCGCAGGCGAGGGAGCCATGCCCGTCCGTCCCGACCGAGTGGGTGCTCACGGAGGTGACGCGTACGCCCGTGCGGATCGTACCGGCGGGCAGAGCGGCTGCCAGCAGCTCGGGAAGCGCTCCCTGGCCACCCGCCGGAACGCACAGCCCCCCGCGCGCGAAACCGCGCAGTGTCAGGTCCGCGACGCGGCTGGACGTCGTCAGGTCCGGGTCGGACAGCAGCGCCGTCAGCAGTGGGCGCACCAGCGAGTCGACCGTACGAACGGGCAGCCCGCGCTCCGACAGGGCCTGGATCGCGGGGAGTTCGGGCTTCCCCAGCAGGCTCTGCGGCGGCAGCGCGGCGTAGCGGTCCAGCGCGGCGCGCAGCCGCGCCAGATCGAGCGCGTCGGACATGTCGGCGCGGCTTCTCGCTCCGGTGAGGGCGCGCGCCGTCGTGAATGCGCCCCGTGTGCCCCTTGTGCGCCGGTTGAGCCGTGTGCGCGGGGACGCGCCCGTACGGGACGCCTTCTCCGCTCCGCCGGTCGCCTTGGAGGTGCCGGTCTTGAGGTGGGCGGTGTTCCTGTCGGACCTGTCGGACCTGTCGGACCTGTCGGTCCTGGCGGGCCTGTCGGGCCGGCTGGGACGTCCCGTCCGGCCGGGCCGGGGGTCCCGGTCCGCGCCTTGCGAGGCGATGCGCACGGTGCGGCCCTCGGAGTACAGCAGGGCGCCCGGTGCGAACGGGCGCAGTGCCAGCGGGTCCAGCGCTGGCAGCCGTGCGAAAGCGTCGACGTCCTGGTCCAGGCCGAGGAGGCCCGGCCCCCGGTCGAGGCGGTAGCCCTCCACTCTCTCGGTGCGCAGCCTGCCGCCTACGCGTGATGCCGCCTCCAGCACCACGACGCGCAGCCCCGCACTCGTCAGCCGGTGCGCGGCGGCAAGCCCCGCGAGCCCCGCACCAACGATCACCACATCCGCCGCTACGCCCCGGCCGACGGCATCCGCTCCCTCATCCCCCTCTTCTGTCTGCCCTGTGCCTGCGCGTGCGCTGCTGATCAGCACGGTTCCTCCCCGTCGTCGACGCGCGGTGCGGGTCCGGTTGTGCGTGCGCTGTCGTCCTGATGCCCCAAGCAGCACGCGTCATACCCGCCTTGTAGCGTCGGTGCGTGAACCGCGCCGCGGTACGTCGCGCGAGGGGGCGCCCTGGGGCACACCCGGAGCCTGCGGTCCGCCGGACGGGGAGAGGAGAGGGCCGCGGAGCCCACCCACCCACCCGCCCGTCGGGCCGCTCACCACCGCCGCGCACCGGGCGGGGTGACGGGCTGGTGGGTGGAGGAAAAAGCGCGGTCTCAGCCAAGCGCGGCGCGGATGGCGTCGTCGAGGCGGGGGAACGCGAAAGTGAACCCGGCGCCGAGAAGCGCCGCCGGCACCACCCGCTGGCTGCCCAGCACATCCGAGGCGAACTCTCCCAGCGCGACCCGCAGCACGGGCGCGGGCACCGCGAAGAGCGTGGGGCGGTGCAGCACGCGCCCCATCGCCTTGGTGGCCTCGCGGTTGGTGACCGGCTCGGGCGCGGTGAGGTTCACCGGGCCCGCGAGCGACCGCTCCTCCAGCAGAAACCTCAGCGCCGCCACATGATCGTGCAGCGCGATATGGCTCCAGTACTGGCGCCCGTTCCCGAGCCGCCCGCCGAGCCCGGCGCGGAAGAGGGGGAACAGCGGTCCCCACGCGCCCCCTCGGCGGGCCACGACCAGCCCCGTACGGCCGTACACCGTGCGGATGCCCGCCGCCTCCGCGGGCCGCGCCGAGGCCTCCCACTCCTGGCACAGCTCGGCGAGGAACCCCTCGCCGGGACCCGCCGTCTCGTCGACGGCGCGGTCACCGGTGTCGCCGTAGTAACCGACGGCCGTGCCGACGATCAGTGTGTGCGGCGGGGAGTCGAGCGAGGCGAGGGCCTCGGCAAGCGCCGTCGTGCCGAGCACCCGGCTGTCGCGCAGCTCCCGCTTGTACGCGGCGGTCCAGCGGTGGTCGCCCACCCCCGCGCCCGCCAGGTGGACGACGGCCTCGCAGCCGGCGAGCCCCGTGGTGTCCACGTACTGCCGTACGGGGCTCCACTCGACCTCGTCGGCGGCTGCGGCGGGCCGCCGCACGAGGCGCAGGACGTCGTGCCCCTCGGCACGCAGGGAGCGGGTGAGCGCGGACCCGATGAGCCCGGTGGAACCGGTGACGGCGATACGCATGGGGCGACCTTAGACCGCCATCACCGGCCGCGCGGCGGTCGGGCGCCGGGTGTCGTCGTAGGCATGCCAGGCCCGCGCCAACCGCCGTACGCCTTCGGCCAGTTCCGCTTCGTCCAGCCTGAAGTGCAGCCGCAGGAACTCCCGGCTGCCGCCGCCGGCGTCGAGCCCGGCTCCTGGGAGTACGGCCACACCGTGACGCAGCGCCGTCTGTGCGAAGGCCGCCCCGTCCCCTCGGGGCAGCCGTACCCACAGGGTCTGCCCTCCCCGCACCGGCGGCGCCTCCCAGTCGGGGAGATGGCGGGCGAGCTGGGCGCGCAGCCGGTCGTGGCCGGCCGCACGCTCCCGCGCCCGGGCGGGGTCGGTCTGCGGCAGCGCGGGCAGCAGCTCGGCGGCGACGAGCTGGGCCGGAATGTTGCCGCCGATGTCGTGCACCGCGCGCAGCCGCGCCAACCGGGCGACGGTCTGCGGCGTCGCCCGCACCCAGCCGACGCGCAGCCCGCCCCAGACGAGCTTGCTGAGCGAACCGACCGAGAGCACCGTGCCTTCGGGCGCGTGAGAGGCCAGGGGCGGGGGCACTTCCTCGCCGGGGAAGGGCAGCCTCGCGAGGACCTCGTCGTCGATCAGCGGGACGCTGTCGGCGGCGGCAGCCTCGGCGAGCGCGCGCCGGGCCGCGGGCGGGAGCGTGGCGCCGGTGGGGTTGTGGAAGGTGGGCACCGCGTAGGCGAGGGCGGGACGGTGGTCCCGGACGGCCTCCGCGAACCCCGCCAGGCCGGGTGGCAGCGCGCGGGGTACGGCCGCCTCCTCACGGAACGCCTCCAGCGCGCCGGGGTAGGTGGGCGCCTCCACCAGCACCCGGTCCCCTGGGGTCAGCAGGGCGCGGGCGAGCAGGGCGAGAGCGTGCTGCCCTCCGTTGGTGACCATGATCTGGTCCGGCCCGGTGGGCAGTCCGCGCCGGGTGTAGTCCTCGGCCACGGCCTCGCGCAGTACGGGGTGCCCGGCCGGGTGGTAGCCGATGTCCCCCGTGGTGGCGGCGAGCCGGGGCAGGATCCGGGAGTAGGCGTCGACCAGTTCGGGCGGCGGGGCCTGCGGTGCGGCGCAGGCGTGCATGAGGACGCCGTCCCTGGGCTCCATCAGGTGCAGGAACGCGGGCTGGGCGGTGGTCTCCTGCGGCGGGGTGCCGGGCGTCCCCGCGACGCGGGTGCCGCTGCCCTGGCGCCGTTCGATGCGGTCTTCCGCCCGCAGCGTCTCGTAAGCGGCGATGACGGTGCCCCGCGCCACGGCGAGCGCGGCGGCCAGCGCGCGGTCGGGCGGCAGCGGGGCGCCAGCGGGGAGTTCGCCCTCCTCGATGAGGCGTCGCAGTGCCGAGCTGAGCAGGGCGTGCAGCGGGCCGCGTCCGGAGGACCACCGCCCCAGCCGTTCGGCCAGTTCCATTGGTTCCATAGGTGGACCAATTCTGCCTCATTGGATCTGGGCGGGGCCGGCGGGCGCGGCGAGGATGACGGCCATGACGACACGACACGAGGTGCCCCGGCACCACTCCGCACCCGGCGCGGTCTCCGTGGACGCGGCGGCAGCCGCCCTGCCCGGTCCCTTCCAGCAGCACAACCTCGCCTTCGTGAACGACACGACCGCGGTGCGCCTCGCCCGGCTGGAGGGGGCCTTCCCCTGGCACCATCACGACGAGGACGAGCTGTTCCTGTGCTGGGAGGGCACCTTCCGAATCGAGCTGGAGGGGCGCGAGCCCGTGACGCTGCGGGCCGGGGAGCTGTTCGTGGTCCCGCGTGGGCTGCGGCACCGGCCCGTCGCCGACGAGCCCGCGCACACACTGCTGATCGAGCACCCCGACACCCGGCAGTACGGCTCCTGAGTGTTCCGGCCCGCCTCACAGCCCCCTGACGGCCGCCACCGTGAACGGGGTCTGAGGGGTGCCGGGCCCCATCGGGCCGCCCTTGTCGAACTGGGAGCGGACGACATACAGCGTGCCGTGCTCCCGGGCCACCGTGGTGGGCAGTTGGAGCGCGGGGTCGCTCTCGCGGCGCTCCAGGTGCGCCGCCGTGCCGTCGCGGTCGAGGCGCCAGCGGCTGAGCGCGTAGTCGGTGTTGTGGACGGCCCACAGCTTGCCGCCCGCCGCCTCCAGGCCGTCCGCGTTGCGCAGGTCGCCGCCGCGCAGCGCGACGCGTTCCGCCTCGCCGGTGGCGGGGTCGAGGCGGTAGAGGCCGCCGTGGATCATGTCGGCGGTCAGCAGATAGCGGCCCCCGGGGCCGGCCACGATGCCGTTGAGGGCGCTGGGCTTCCCGCCCGGCGGGGCCTCGGGCAGCAGGCCGGTCAGGTCGAAACGGGGCACGAGCTCACCCCGTCCGCCGTGTGCCCTCACGTGCGCCAACTGCCCGGACGTGACGCGGTAGACGACGCCGCGGGTGCTGTCCGTCAGATAGGCGGAGCCGTCGGGGGTGAGCGTGACGTCGTTGACGAAGGCGGGGTCCCGCGTGTCCTTCCCGGCGTCGCGCGGTACGTCGAAGCGGGCGAGCAGTTCGCGGGTGCGGGTGTCGTAGACGAAGACGCCCGAGGTCGAGTCGGTGACCCACAGCCGCCCGGCCCGGTCGACCTTGAGGCCGTTGGCGGTGTGCCGGCCGTCGGCGCCCGGCGGCAGGAAGGTCTCGGCGACGCGGTGGCCTGGAGTCATGCGGTAGACCGCGCCGTTCTCGTAAGAGGCGGCGTACAGCCGGTCCGAGCGGGGGTCGGCGCCGATCCCCTCGGGGTAGACGCGGTCGCCCGGCAGTTCGTACGCGGTGGATATGCGCAGGTGGGACGCCGGGGGAGCGGTGAACGCCGTCAGCGCGGTGGCCGCGGTGACGGCGGCGAGCACCGCGAGGGCGCGGGGCCGGTACGGACGGATGTGACGGGCGGGATCACGGACGGACCCGTGGGAGGGATGGCGGGAAATGGTGTGCCTCCTGTAGCCGCACCCGGGCCTCGATAAGGCCCGTACGTGTAGGACATATACTTACGTTAATTAGAACTCTAATCCTCGTCAAGAGTCTTACTTCCTCGCGGGTCGTTACGATGCGCTGATGACCTCCATGCCCGCCTCCGAGCGCCTGGGCTCGCACATCAAGGGCGCGGCCAACGCGCTCAACGCGACGAAGCACGCCGTGCTCAAGCCGGCCGGCCTGACGGTGCCTCAGTACGCGGCCCTGCTCCAGCTCGCGGAGAACCCCGGCATTCCCGCGGCGGCACTGGCCAGGGCGTGCCGGGTCACGGCGCCGACGATGAACACCATCCTGAAGAACCTGGAGCAGCGCGGCCTGGTCGTCCGCACCCCGCACGAGTGGCACCGCAACGTGCTGGAGACCCGGCTGAGCGACCTGGGTGCCGAGGTGATGAAGGAAGGCGACGCCGCGGCCGTGCGCGTGGAGCGGGGCCTGGCGGCGGAGTTCAGCGACGAGGAGCGCGAGCAGCTCATCTCCCTGCTCGCGCGCTGCGCCGGCTACCTGGAGTCCGTACGCCCGGAGTGAGCGGGAGGAGCCGGGCGGGCCGGAATCACAGGCCGGGCTACCGGTCGCCCCCGAAGCGCGCCCACAGCTCCGGCAGGCGCTCGGCCAGCGTGGCCGGGTCCTCCATGTTCAGGGCCATCCCCTCCGGGTCGGGCGGCGGGTCGGGGAGGCCGAGGTCGGGCAGTACGGTGCCGGTGAGCTGCTCGTACGCCTCGTCCGCTGCGAAGCCCAGGTCCTCCGCCTCGCCGTCCAGCTCCGGGTCGAATTCCACGAGCAGCTCGGCCAGCGCGTCGGCGTCGTGTGCCGCGCCCTCGAAGACCTCCCGTCCCTGCCCGATCAGCCAGCAGCGGAACGCGTCGAAGACGTCGTCGCTCGCGCCGTCCAGCAAGATCCACGCCGCGGCCCACAGATCCCACTGGTAGGCGCGGTTGTAGCGCGACTCGAAGTGGCGGGCGAAGAACGTCACGGCGTCCGGGTCGAGCTGGGTGAGCTGCTCGATGAGCAGGTCGGCCTGCTCCTCCGGGTCGCCCTCGGCGGCCCGGCGGGTGGAGTCGATCAGCTCCCAGAACTCCGTCTCGTCCATCACGCCCTCAGCATCGGGCCTGTGGCCCCGCCACGCACGTGGAGTGCGCCAGATGCGGCTGTGTCGTTATGTGCGGAGCGGGAGGGGATTTCCGGGACGACCCGTTCGCGGCACGCCGGCGATCCGTTCGGGGCGCTTCCGCGATCCGTTCGCGATACCGGACAGAAGCTGACGGGTATCGCTGTCAGCGTGGTCCTCCGGACGGAAAGCACCAGATGAGGAGGGGCTACGAGTGAACGCACAGGCCGCACACGGTGAGCGGGACACCGCGAAGAACGCGAACGGAGCCGGACGGGGGCCGCTCACCGGGAAGGTCGCGCTCGTCGCGGGCGCGACCAGGGGAGCGGGCCGAGCCATGGCCGTCGAGCTGTGCCGCGCGGGCGCCACGGTCTACGCCACGGGCCGCACCACGCGCGGGGACGGCCGCCAGGGCACCGGCGCCGGCCGGGTCAGCGAGGTCGGCAGGCCCACCGAGACGATCGAGGAGACCGCCGAGCTGGCCACCGAGGCGGGCAAGGAGAGCGGCGGTACGGGCATCGCCGCGGTGGTCGACCACCTTGTGCCCGAACAGGTGGACGAGCTGGTCGCGCGCATCGACCGGGAGCGGGGCGGGCTCGACATCCTGGTCAACGACCTGTGGGGCGGCGACCCGCTCGTCGGGTTCGGCAAGAAGATCTGGGAGCACGACCTGGCCGACGGCCTGCGCATCCTGCGGCTCGGCATCGACAGCCACCTGATCACCGCCCACTACGCGCTGCCGCTGCTGAACCGGCGCCCCGGCGGGCTGCTGGTCGAGGTGACCGACGGCACCGAGGAGTACAACCAGCACTACCGCGAGCCCGTCTACTACGACCTCGCCAAGGCCGGGCCGCTGCGGCTGGCCCGCGCGTTCGCCGAGGAGACCAAGGAATACGGCACGACCGCCGTCTGTCTGACCCCCGGCTGGCTGCGCTCGGAGGCGATGCTCGACACCTACTTCAAGGTCACCGAGGAGAACTGGCGCGACGGCTGCGCGCACGACCCGCACTTCGCGATCTCCGAAACCCCGGTGTTCGTGGGCCGCGCCGTCGCCGCACTCGCCGGCGACCCGGACTTCGCCCGCTTCAACGGCCAGTCCCTCTCCAGCGGCGGCCTGGCCCAGGTGTACGGCTTCACCGACGTGGACGGCTCGGCCCCGGACGCCTGGCGCTACATCACCGAGATCCAGCACCCCGGCAAGCCCGCGGATGTGACGGGCTACCGCTGATCCGTGACCGGTCAGCTCTGGTCCTCCGCGCGGTCCTCTGAGCGGCCTTCCGCGTACAGCGCCGCCGTCCGCCGCGCCGCCTCCCCGAAGCGGGCACGCAGCGACGGCGGCGCCAGCACCTCGCACTCGGGCCCCAGCGCGAAGAGTTGGCTGTAGCCGACCTCCTCGTTCTCCACCCGCAGCCGCACCGTCGTACGCCCCTGTCCGTCCACGGTGCCGGCGGCCAGCGCCTCGGCGGCGGCGGCGCTGTCGGTGACATGGCGCAGCCGCCGCGCGCCCGCCTCCGACAGCCGTAGCGTCACCTCGGTCCGCAGGAGGGCGCGGGCGAAAGCGGTGGCGCGCTCCGTCCAGAACGCGGGCAGGTCGAAGTCGGCCTGCCGGGTGAAGAGGTCGTCGCGGACGGCGACCTCGGTGAACCGGTCGACGCGGTAGACGCGCCAGGCGTCCCCCCGCCGGTCGCCCTCGCTTCCCCGGACGCGGGCCGCGAGATACCAATGCCCGGCCTTCAGCACCAGCCCGTACGGCTCCAGCTCGCGTTCGACCTCGGCGTCCTTGCGGCGGTAGCGGACGGCCGCCTGCCGGTCCGACCAGACCGCGTCCGCGAGCGCGGGCAGCAGCGGGGGCGTCTTCGGTGCCTGCCACCAGCCCGGCGCGTCCAGGTGGAAGCGCTGTGCGGTGCTGTCGTGGACGTCGCGCAGGGAGGGGTCCAGCGCGGCGGAGACCTTCAGCTTTGCCGCTGACGCGATGTCGTCCAGGCCCATGTCGCGCAGGGCGGAGGGCACACCGGACAGGAACAGGGCCTCCGCCTCGCTGCGGCCCATGCCGGTGAGGCGGGTGCGGTACCCGCCCACCAGGCGGTAGCCGCCGGCGCGGCCCCGGTCCGCGTATACGGGTACGCCCGCCTCTGAGAGGGCCATCACGTCGCGCGAGACGGTGCGCTCTGAGACTTCCAGCTCTGTTGCCAGTTCTGCGGCGGTCATCTCTCTGCGTGCTTGCAGGAGCAGCACCATCTTGATGAGGCGGGAGGCACGCATGCCTCTGATTCTCCCCTGACCTCTTGCCGGGGCTCCGCCCCTGGGTCCCCGTCTTGGGGCTTCGCCCCCAGGGGGCGGAGCCCCGAGCGGACTACGCCAGGCCGTACTTTTCGGCGGCCCGGCGAACATCGTCGGGCTTTACATCACCGCGCCGCGCCAAACGAGAAAGCGAGGCGACAACAATGGACTCGGCGTCGACGCCGAAGTGGCGGCGGGCCGCCTCGCGGGTGTCGGAGAGGCCGAAGCCATCCGTCCCCAGCGACGACCAGTCCTGCTCGACCCACTGGGAGATCTGGTCGGGCACGGCCCGCATCCAGTCGCTGACGGCCAGCACCGGCCCCGGTGCGCCCTCAAGCGCGCGGGTCACATACGGCACCGAGTCCTCGCCGCGCAGCGCCGCCGCGTCGCACTCCAACGCCTCGCGCCGCAGCTCCGTCCAGGACGGCGCCGACCACACATCGGCGGCGACCCCCCACTCGTCGGCGAGGATCTGCTGCGCCTCCAGGATCCAGTGGATGGCCGTACCCGAGGCCAGCAGCTGGATGCGGGGGGCGTCGTCGGAGGCGGGGGCCACCGCCGCCGCCTCTTCCGCGCCGCGGAAGCGGTAGAGGCCCTTGAGGATGCCCTCCTCAACGCCCTCGCCCTCCGGCATGGCGGGCTGCACCTTGGTCTCGTTGTAGACCGTGAGGTAGTAGAAGAGGTCCTCCTGCGCCTCCGCGTCCGGACCATACATCCGGCGCAGGCCGTCCTTGACGATGACGCCGACCTCGTAGGCGAACGCCGGGTCGTAGGAGATGGCCGCCGGGTTGGTGGAGGCCAGCAGGTGGGAGTGGCCGTCGGCGTGCTGGAGGCCCTCGCCGGTCATCGTCGTACGGCCGGCCGTGGCGCCGATCACGAAGCCGCGGCCGAGCTGGTCGGCGAGCGCCCAGAACTGGTCGGCGGTGCGCTGGAACCCGAACATCGAGTAGAAGATGTAGAACGGGATCATCGGCTCGCCGTGGGTGGCGTACGACGTCGCGGCGGCGGTGAAGTCGGCCAGCGAACCCGCCTCGGTGATCCCCTCGTTGAGGACCTGACCGTCCTTGGCCTCCTTGTAGTACAGGAGCTGGTCACGGTCGACCGGGTCGTAGTTCTGGCCCAGCGGGGAGTAGATCCCGGCGGACGGGAAGAGCGACTCCATGCCGAAGGTGCGGGCCTCGTCGGGGACGATCGGGACCCAGCGTTTGCCGGTCTCCTTGTCCCGCATCAGGTCCTTGACCAGCCGGACCAGCGCCATCGTGGTGGCGATCTCCTGCGAGCCGGAGCCCTTCTTGAGCACGTCGAAGGGTTTGTCGGCGGGCGAGGGCAGGCCGACCGGGTGCACCTTGCGGGCCGGGGCGGGGCCGCCCAGCTCGGCGCGGCGCTCCTGGAGGTAGCGCACCTCGGGGGAGTCCGGGCCGGGGTGGATGTAGGGCACCAGTTCGCCGTCGAGCTTGCTGTCCGGGATGGGCAGCTCCAGCAGGTCCCGCATCGCGCGGAACTCCTTGCCGGTGAGCTTCTTCATCTGGTGGTTGGCGTTGCGCGACTCGAAGCCGGGGCCCAGCGTCCAGCCCTTGACGGTCTGGGCGAGGATCACGGTCGGGGCGCCCTTGTGCTCGACGGCCGCGCGGTAGGCGGCGTAGACCTTGCGCGGCTCATGGCCGGCGCGGGAGGTCTTGAACAGCTCGGCGATCTTGTCGTCCGTCAGCAGCTTGCCGATTTCCGCGAGCGCGGGGGAGGCCCCGAAGAAGTGCTCGCGGATGTAGGCGGCGTCGCGGGTGGCGTACGTCTGGAACTGCGCGTCGGGCACCTCGCGCAGGCGGCGGGTGAGCGCGCCGGTGGTGTCGAGCGCGAAGACCTCGTCCCAGGCCGAGCCCCACAGCGACTTGATCACGTTCCAGCCGGCGGCGCGGAACTGGGCCTCCAGCTCCTGCACGATCTTGAAGTTCGCGCGGACGGGGCCGTCGAGCCGCTGGAGGTTGCAGTTGATGACGAAGGTGACGTTGTCGAGCTGCTCACGCCCGGCGAGGGCGAGGGCGGCGGTCGACTCGGGCTCGTCCATCTCGCCGTCACCGAGGAACGCCCACACGTGGGAGGTCGAGGTGTCCTTGATGCCCCGGTTGGTCAGGTAGCGGTTGAACCGCGCCTGGTAGATCGCGGAGATCGGGCCCAGGCCCATCGAGACCGTCGGGAACTCCCACAGCCAGGGCAGACGGCGCGGGTGCGGGTAGGAGGGCAGGCCCTCGCCGCCGGCCTCCTGGCGGAAGCGGTCGAGGTGGTCCTCGGCGAGCCGCCCGTCGAGGAAGGCGCGTGCGTAGACGCCGGGGGAGGCGTGGCCCTGGACGTACAGCTGGTCGCCCGAGCCGCCTTCCTTCCCCTTGAAGAAGTGCTGGAAGCCCGTCTCGTAGAGCCAGGCCGCCGAGGCGAAGGTCGCTATGTGGCCACCGAGGCCGTAGCGGCTGCCGCGGGTGACCATGGCGGCGGCGTTCCAGCGGTTCCAGGCGGTGATGCGGGACTCCATCGCCTCGTCGCCCGGGAAGTCCGGCTCGGCGGAGGTGGGGATGGTGTTGACGTAGTCCGTCTCCAGCAGACCGGGCACGCTCAGACCGCTGTGCTGGGCGTGCTCGACGGTGCGACGCACCAGGTATGCGGCACGGTCGCCGCCCGCGTGGTCAGTGACCGCGTCGAGCGACTCGCGCCACTCGCCGGTCTCCTGGGGGTCACGGTCCGGGAGCTGGTCCAGCTCGCTCGGATACGGCGGGCGTACGGGATCGGGCATGGTGGCCACCTTCCGGACGTTGGGGGCCCCCGGACGGGTCACGAGGGCGTTGTGCGGTGGGTTCGCGGACCCTGACGGGCAGGACAGGGGGCACCCAACGAAGGGACTGTACGCCTGTGATCGATGATCGATCAAAGGATGTCCGAGTAAAAACCGTCCGCTCAGCGAAATTGGCATTCCGTGCCCCGAAAACGGGCACTCTGTGCCACGCCCTCTGGTTGCCTTTGAGGCTTATGCCCGGGGAGCAGGGGCGCACCCCAGCACGTGGTCCTTGATCAGCGCCCCGATGGCCGGGTCCCGCCGCTCGATGGCGGCCAGCACCGCCTCGTGCTCCTCCGCGTACGACTGCTGCACCGTGCCCAGCCAGCGGATCGACAGCGCGGTCCACACCTCGATCCCCAGCCCTTCCCAGGTGTGCAGCAGCACGCTGTTGCCCGCCGCGCGCACCAGCTCACGGTGGAAGGCCACCGTGTGCCGCACCTGCGCCTCCCCGTCGCCGAGCCGGTCGGCCTCGTACAGCGCCTCGACGTGCGGGCGCAGCGCCGAGGCGTCACCTGCCAGCCGGGGCGCCGCCAGCTCCGCCGCGATCTGCTCCAGACCCGCCCGCACGGGGTAGATCTCCTCCAGATCGGCGGGCGACAGCTCCCGTACCCGTACGCCCTTGTTCGGCGCCGACTCGATCAGCCGCAGCGTCTCCAGCTCCCGCAGGGCCTCGCGCACCGGCGTCTGGCTGACCTCGAGTTCCACGGCGATCCGGCGCTCCACGATCCGCTCGCCCGGCTTCCAGCGGCCACTGACGATCCCCTCCACGATGTGCTCGCGGATCTGCTCGCGCAGCGACTGGACGACGGGCGGGGTCATGAGGAGGCTCCTCGCGGCGAGAGGGTGGGGCCCCTAGACGATACGACCTGCCACGGCACGCGGTGCCACTTCGCAGGGTGAGGGATCCGTCACCGTAGCGCGGCGGCGGATCCCTCACCCGGCGGCTCAGTCGTCGGCCTCCTCCGGCTCCCCGTTGTACTTCGGCTTGCGCAGCCGGTCGGGCGTCAGCGGGCTCATGCTCGTCACATCCCGGGGCGCGACCGAGAAGCCCTGCCAGTGCACCGGCATCGGCGTCTGGTCCTCGTCCCGCGCGATGTGGTGGAAGCCCACGTTGACCCAGGTGACCGGGTGCTTGAGCGCCTCACCGTTGGTGAACTTGCCGACGTCGTCGGCACGGTGGCTGCCGAAGCGCGCGTTGTCGCTCGCGTACTGCTCGAACTTCTTGTAGCGCGTGAAGTAGACGTCGTACTTGGTGAAGGCGCGCGCCGTGTACTTCGCCTGGTTGCGGTGCACGATCTCCCAGGAACGCCGGTGCCCGTCCGCGTTCTTGCCCTTGGCGCTCACCACCCGCCACCAACGTGACCCGTTCGCACCGGTGTTGCCCGCCGTCTCCTTGGCGAGGCGCTTGCGGGTGGTGCGGTAAGTGGGAATGCCCTCCTGGCCCTTGCCCGCGTACTTGGTGTCGAACTGCTCGACCTTGGCGTCCGAGGAGCCGTCCGGCTTGAAGTTGAGCCGCCAGAAGATGTTGTGGTGGTGGCTGGTGGCCCGGTCCTTGCTGCCCTTGCCCACCGGCCAGCCCTGCTTGTCCGAGGCGTCGTAGTCACTGGGCGAGAGGTTGCCCGTGGCGCCGGCCTTGGGGGTGATGGTGCCGTCGTCGGAGAAGTTCCACTGGTTGATGTAGTGGTAGTAGCCCGCCGAGTTGACGGTGTAGAGGACCAGGTCCTGGCCCTGCTCGGCGTCCTTCTTACCGGGCTCCTCGCCGATGTCCCCGCTGTTGCCGTGGAAGGCGAAGCCCCGCTCCTGGGTGGTGACGCACAAGCCGTTGACCTGCTTGGTCTCGCCGGTGTCCGGGTCCACCCCGGGGATCTTCATCAGGACCCCGCCCGGACAGTCCTTGGGCCGCAGCGCCTCCGCGCTCTCCCCGAGCTGCATGTCGGTCACATCGTTGTACTCCGCCGCCGCGTTGTCGTACGGCACATGGATCTGGCCGAGCTTCGCGCTCTTGAGGATCGTGATCGGCTTGGCCTCGTGCCGGGGCTGGAAGGAGATGTCCTCCAGCACCAGCCCGGATGTGCTGTCCGTGTGCCAGCACATCCGCCATACGCCGCCACCGCGCATCTTCTGCTCGACGGCGGAGCCCGAACCGCACTTGGCCGCCTGGGCGGCTGCCGCCGGTGCCGTGCGCGCGCGCTCGGGCGCGGTCTGCGCGGCCTGCGCCGCCGGGGCGAGCGCGGGGACGGCGGGCAGGACGAGCAGGACGGAGGCCGCCAGCACCGGGCGGCGGAGTCTGTTTCCGCTGTGCATAAAGGTCGTTCTCCCGTTCGCTTGGCCGGTCACCGGGCGGTCAGCCGGTGGACGGTCCGGTCGCTGAGATTGATGACGAAGCGCTGGGTGTCGATCCACGGACCGCCCCCCGCGACCCGTGTGAACAGCCGCACACAGCGCTGCTTCCCGCACTTCGCGAGCGCGTCGCCGCGCGCCTCGCGCGGCACGTAGCCCAGGCCCTGCGTGCCCAGTTGGTCCGCGCTCTTGAGGTCCTTGCCGGTCTCCCCGCGGTAGTCGGCCCGCAGCCCGGCCCCCAGCGGATCCTTGACCAGCAGCTCCGCCGCCTCGTGGGCCTCCGCCCAGGCGGGCGGGGGCTGGGCGCCGTGCGACTTCTCGGAGTGCGCGACCTTCGACGCGGTCAGATCGACGCTCTTGTGGATCAGCGCGTCGTCGGCGTAGTCGTAGAAATAGACCTCGGCGGTGCGGGCGCCACCCGACCCCTCGTCCTCGGCCAGATCGGTCGCCACATGCTGCGGCGCCCCCGCCTTGCCGGTCACATCCTCACCGGCGCCGCGCAGACCCTGGCCCCCGGACAGGGCGATCTTCCACGCTCGGGTGCGCTCGTCGCCGGTCAGCGGCTGCCGGCCCCGGCCGCTCCCGCTCGCCGCGGGAGCGTCCTGCACCTTCGCCGGCGGCCCCTCGCCCTGGACGCTCCCCGGAAGCGCGGAGCCCCGGCCGGCGGTCCGCGCCTCGTCCGAGTCCCCGGAGGCGTTCATCGGAAGGGTGACGGCGAGCATCCCCGCGGTGGCGACAAGGGCCAACGCCCCGCCCCACACCATCCGCCGCACCCCCACCGCTCGCGCGGCCCCCGCTCGCGCGGAAGCCGCCCGCGAAGCCTTGGCCCGGACGCCGGCTCCCGGCCGCCCGCGCCCGGTGCCCACGGAGTGGCCTGCCGCCTTGCCCACGTCGGAGCCGGTACCCGCCTCGGCGTCGTCGTCCGCGTCCACGGCGGGGCGAACACCCCCTGTGTCCTTCGCCTCCGTGTCTGTGGCGTGGCCGGCGCCCGTTTCGGCTGCGGGCTCCTCGGGTCCCGGGCGAGCGGCGTCGCTCGTACCTGGAGTCTTGGCTTCCTTGCCCGCGCCGGTGCCCGTCTCGACGGCGGCCGGCTTCGCCGGGGCCGGGGTTTCCGGGCCGGTATCCGCCCCGCGCGGACCCCCGGGGCCCGGTTTGGGCTTCTCGGCCGCGTCGGCGGGGGTGTTCCCCGCCGACGCGGGGGCGCCCCCGGCAACCGCGTCCGCCCCCGCGTCGGGGGCGGAGCCTCCTGTGTCCTGCTCCGCCTTCCCCGCACCAGCGCTCCGCGCCTCCGCCTCCGCCTCCGCGGCGGTGCCGCTTGTGTCCGGGGCCGCCGGCCCGGTGGTCCCCCGACCCATGGGTGCGGCTTCCGCTTCCGCCGCTGCGGCGTCCGCGGCCTTCCCCGTTTCCGGCTCTCCGGGCTCCGCCGCGGCCCCCGTGCCGCCCGCACCCGTGCCGCCCGAACTCGGGTCCGGGTCCGGGCTGGTCGCCTCCGGGCCCCCCGGCCCGGTGGGCGTTGTTTCCCCCTCGTCGGTCATCGTCGGCCCCTCGCATCGCCGTTCCACGACGGGTTCCCCGTCGCCTTGCCCAAGTGATTCCAGGCCACGATCAGTTGTTCGGCACCCCCGTTTCACCAGGGCGAACAATCCCGTAGCGTGGCCCGGGGGACAGGGGGTAGGCGTGGGGCGCAAGGAACGACCGGTCGATCCTGCCGGGGGGCCGGTGCAGCGGTTCGCGTACGAGTTGCGCAAGCTGCGCGAGGAGGCGGGCGGGCCCACCTACCGGCAGCTCGCGGACCGCTGCGAGTTCTCCGTCACCACCCTCTCCCAGGCCGCGGCCGGCGACCGGCTGCCGTCGTTGGCCGTCACGCTCGCCTACGTCACCGCGTGCGACGGCGACGCGGGCGAGTGGGAGCGCCGTTGGCGGGCCGCCTGCGTGGAGGAGACCGAGGAGCGGGCGCGCGTACGGGACGACGAGGAGGAGCCGGGCACCCAGGATCCGCCCTACCGGGGCCTCGCCCGCTTCGAACCGGGCGACCACCAGCGCTTCTTCGGCCGCGACGACCTGACCGCCGAGCTGCTGGAGCTGGTGGGCGACAAGCGGTTCGCCGCCGTCTTCGGGCCCTCGGGCAGCGGTAAGTCCTCGCTGCTGCGCGCCGGGCTCATACCCCGGCTGCGCGCCGGCGACGAGTCCGGCGGCCCGCGCCCGGCCGCGGTGCGCATCCTCACCCCCGGCGAGCACCCGGCACGCACCCACGCGACGGCCTGCGCCCCGGCGGAGAGCGACACCGGCAGCGCGGGGGACACCGGCAGCGCAGGCGAGGACGACAGCGCAGGCGACGACGGCAGCGCGGGGGGCACCGACAGCGCGGGGGAGGGCGACGGGGGCGGTGAGACCTGGGTGCTCGTCGACCAGTTCGAGGAGGTCTTCACCCTCTGCCACGACCCCGCCGAGCGCGCCTGCTTCCTCGACCTGCTGCTGAGGGCCCGCGACCCCTCCTCGCGGCTGCGCGTCGTGATCGCCGTACGCGCCGACTTCTACGGGCGCTGCGCCGAACACCGGGGCCTGACCGCCGCGCTGCGCGACGCCGGTCTGCTCGTCGGGCCCATGAGTCCGGCAGAGCTGCGCGCCGCCGTCGTACGGCCCGCCGCCGCGCAGGGGCTGATCGTCGAACGCGCGCTGACCGCCCGCCTCCTGCGCGAGGCGGAGGGCGAGCCCGGCGCGCTGCCGCTGCTCTCGCACGCGCTGCTGGAGACCTGGCGCCGCCGCAAAAGCCGCGCGCTGACGCTGGAGGCGTACGAGGCGGCGGGCGGCGTGCACGGCGCCGTCGCCCAGACCGCCGAGGACGTCTACACCCAGCTCTCCTCCCACCAGGCCGTCCTCGCGAGGCGCATCCTGCTGCGGCTCATCGCGCCGGGCGAAGGCGCGCAGGACACCCGCCGCCCCGCGGCCCGCGCCGAGCTGGAGCCGGCCCAGGCGGACGGCGACACCGGGCACGTCCTCGAACGCCTCGCCGCCGCCCGGCTGCTGACCCTCGACAACGACACCGTCGACCTCGCGCACGAGGCCCTCATCACCTCCTGGCCCCGGCTGCGCGGCTGGATCGAGGCGGACCGCGAACGGCTGCGCGCCCACCGCAGGCTCACCGAGGCCGCGCACGGCTGGGAGGAGCTGGAGCGCGACCCCGGGGCGCTCTACCGGGGCAGCAGGCTCGCGGAGGCCACCGAGCAGTTCGTCCGCGGACCGGCCGGACTCGAACGTTCCGGCAGGCCGCGGGACGTCTACGACCCCGGGCTCACGCTCCTGGAGCGGGACTTCCTCGCCGCGAGCCAGGGCGCCAGGCTCCGCGAGAGGCGACGCAGAGGCGGCGGCGCCGTCGCGGTGTGCATGCTGATGACCCTCGCCCTGCTCGCCGGCGTCATCGCCTGGCAGCAGACCCGCACCAACACCCGCCAGCACACCGAGGCCGAGGCCCGCAGGATCGCGGCCGTCGCCGACAGCATGCGCATGTCCGACCCGGTGCACGCGATGCGGCTCAGCGTCGCCGCCTGGCGCCTCGCCGACACCCCCGAGACGCGCTCCGCGCTGCTCGGCGCGCTCTCCCAGCCGGAGGAGGAAGCCCTCACCCTGCCCAGCGGCGCCGGCGCCGGGACCGAGCGCCTCCTCAGCGCCGACGGGCGCACCCTCGTCAGCGCCGGGGGCGGCAGGCTCAACCGCTGGGACGTCGCCGGGCACCGCAGGCTCCACAGCACCGAGGGCCCCCGCGAGGAGCCCGACCCGGGGACGGCCATCGAGGCGGTCCTCTCCTCGGACGGCGACACCCTGGCCACCTCGGACGAGGAGTCCACCGTCACCGTCCGCCCCACCGACGGCGGCGCCCCCCACCCGCTGCACGGCGTCAAGGGCACCCCCGAGGGCTTCAGCCCCGACGGGAAGCTCCTCCAGGTCAGCGAGGATCTGGCCCCCCTCAGCGAGCGGATGAGCGCCCAGCTGTGGGACGTGCACCGCCGCCGCAAGGTCTTCGAGCGCGAGGTGGAGGACGAGCAGTCGGCCACCACCGCCGTCAGCCGCGACGGGAACCGCGTGGCCGTGTGCCCCGACGGCGATCCCCTGGAGCTGTGGCACCTGGACCGCACCCGTGCGGGCGGCGACAAGGAGCTGCCGCTCGACGGCTGGAGCGCGCGCGCCCGCCGCGCCGTGTGCCGCTCCCAGCTGGTCACCTTCACCCCCGGCGACCGCAGCCTGGTCGGCCTGGACAGCAGCGGCATCCGCTCCTGGGACCTGGCCACGGGCCGCTCCCGCGCGCTCGCCTCCCAGCGCCGTTTGACCGAAGCGCGGCTCAGCGACGACGGGAAGCTGCTGGTCGCCACCGACTCCGAGCGGATACTCGTGTGGCGCCCCGGCGTCTCCCGCCGCCCCGTCCTGAGCTATCCGCTGGTCAGCGAGTACGTGAGCGGGCTGAGTGTGGACACCGAGCAGGGCGTCGTCCGCTATCTGAGCGGGATGACGGGCCAGTCCGTACGCACCCTCTCCCTCGCGGGGACGCACCGTACGCACTGGGACGACGAAGCCGTCGGCCACGCGCTCTTCAGCCCCGACAGCCGCCACCTCCTCACGGCGCGGCTGAGGCCGCCGCACGCCCGCTTCCAGCTTCGCGACGGCCACACGGGCGCCCTCCGCGCGCGCCTGCCCGACCTGCCCTGTCACCGCGACACGGAGGCACTCGACGAGGGCGGCACCGGGAGCGACGCGGCTTGCAGCACCCCCGTGATGGCCTTCCGCGGCAAGGGCGCCGCCCTCGCCTACGGCACCAGCGAGTGGACGCCCGATGGCGGGGTGACGGACCGGATCGGGCTGTGGGACACCCGGCGGCGTGTGAGCGACCGGTTCCGCCTCCGACCGCCCCGGCACGAGCGGGCCCTGAGCAACGACCTCAACGGCCTGGCCTTCACCCCCGACGGCCGCTCCCTGCTGGTCTCCCGCACCCCCGACAAGGAGCGGGTGGAGATGTGGGACCTCCGCAGCCACCGCCGTACGCGCGTCCTGCGGCGGGCGGGCGGCGAGGCGCTGGCCGTACGTCCCGGAGGCGGGCTGGTGGTCACCAACCACGGCCAGCGCTTCTCGCCCGCCACCGGCAAGGTCGCCCGGCGGGCCCTCACCCAGGACCAGACCAACTCCGTGGTCTTCAGCCCCGACGGCCGTCTCCTGGCGGCCGGTGACGACTCGGGCCGGGTCACGCTGTGGGACGGGCGGGCCCGCCGCAGTCTCGGCCTGCTTGCCGGGACCGACCGCGAGAACGGTGGAACGGGCGACGGCGCCGGACGGCCCGAGCCCGTCGCGGCCCTGGCCTTCTCACCGGACGGGCGCACGCTCGCGGTCGGCGGGGGAGACGGCACGGTACGCCTGTGGGACACCACCGCCCACCAGCCGCTCGGCGGCCCCCTGCCCACCGGCCGGGACAAGGTCGCCGCGCTCGCCTTCTCGCCCGACGGCGGCACCCTGCGCGTGGCGGGCGCCCGTACCGGCGTACGCCGCTACACCGTCGCTCCCGAACGCGTCGTCTCCCGGGTCTGCGCCCGCGCCGCCGGCGGCCTCACCCGCGCCCAATGGCACGCCACCCTCCACGATGTCCCCTACCGCCCCACGTGCTGACGCGCCCCGGACGCGCGGGCGCCCCGGAGGCCGGATCGCCCGGCCCCGCACGCGACGGTGCCCCCGCCCTCGAAAGAGCGGGGGCACCGTCGCGTGCGGCGGAGCGGCGGGGCTACAGGCCCAGCTCGCCCTCGAACTCGCCGGCCTCCAGGCGGGCCTTGACGTCCGCCAGGTAGCGCGCGGCGTCGGCGCCGTCGACCAGCTGGTGGTCGTAGGACAGCGTCAGGTAGACCATGTCGCGGATCGCGATGGTCTCACCCAGGTCCGGGTGGTTGATGACCATCGGACGGCGCACCGTCGCACCGATGCCCAGCTCGGCCACCTGCGGGTAGTTCACGATGATCGTGTCGAAGAGCGCGCCCCGCGACCCGGTGTTGCTGATCGTGAACGTGCCGCCGGACATGTCGTCCGGGCCCAGGCCGCCCTCGCGGACCTTCTGGGCCAGCTCGGCGGTCTTGCGGGCGATGCCCGCCAGGTTGAGGTTCCCGGCCTCCTTGATGACCGGGACCATCAGGCCCTTTTCCGAGTCCACCGCGATACCGACGTTCTCCACGTCGTGGTACGTGATGGTGCCGTCGTCGTTCAGCCGCGCGTTGACCGACGGGTGCGCCTTGAGCGCCTCCGCCGCCGCCTGCACGAAGAACGGCATCGGGGAGAGCTTGACGCCCTCGCGCGCCGCGAAGCCGTCCTTGGCGCGGGCCCGCAGCTTCATCACGCGGGTGACGTCCACCTCGACCACGGTGGACAGCTGCGCCTGGTTGTGCAGCGCCTTCATCATGTTGTCCGCGATGAGCTTGCGGATCCGCGGCATCTTGACCGTCTGACCGCGCAGCGGCGACGGCTCCAGCTTCGGCGACTTCGGTGCCGAGGAGACGGCCGGGGCCGCCGCGGGGGCCTGCTTGGCGGACTCGGCCGCCGCGATGACGTCCTGCTTGCGGATACGGCCGCCGACACCGGTGCCGCGCACCGAGGAGAGGTTCACACCCTGCTCGGCCGCCAGCTTGCGCACCAGCGGGGTGACGTAGGCGCCGTCGCTCTCGGGCGCCGTGGCCGGGGCCGGGGCGGCGGGAGCGGCGGGTGCGGTGGCCGCCGGAGCGGGCTGCGCGGGAGCGGCCGGCTGGGCGGGCGCCGGCTGTGCCGGGGTGGGCTCCGGCGGCGTCTGCGGCGCGGCGGGCTGCGCGGGAGCGGGCTGCTCCTGCGCGGGCGCTGCCTGCTGCGGGGCCGGGGCCGGGGCGGGCTGGGCGGGGGCCTCGGCCTGCGCCGGTGCGGCACCGGCCGCGCCGATGACGGCCAGCTTCGCGCCGACCTCGGCCGTCTCGTCCTCGCCGACCACGATCTCCAGCAGCGTGCCGGCGGCCGGAGCCGGGATCTCGGTGTCGACCTTGTCGGTGGACACCTCCAGCAGCGGCTCGTCCTCGGCCACCTCCTCGCCGACCTGCTTCAGCCAGCGGGTGACGGTGCCCTCGGTGACGGACTCGCCCAGCGCGGGCAGGACCACATCGGTGCCCTCGGCCGAACCGGCGGCGGGCGCCGGGGCAGCCGCGGGCTCGGGCTGGGCCTGCGGCTCCGGGGCGGCCTGCGGCTCGGCGGCCGGAGCCTCCTGCGCGGGCTCGGCGGCCGGGGCAGCCGCCGCGGGGGCGCCGGAGCCGTCGTCGATGACGGCCAGCTCGGCGCCGACCTCCACCGTCTCGTCCTCGGCCACCTTGATGGAGGCCAGCGTCCCGGAAGCGGGGGCGGGGATCTCGGTGTCGACCTTGTCGGTGGAGACCTCGAGCAGCGGCTCGTCGGCCTCGATGTGCTCACCCTCGGCCTTCAGCCAGCGGGTGACGGTGCCCTCGGTGACGCTCTCGCCGAGCGCCGGCAGGGTTACGGAAACCGCCATGGTTTCTGGTGCTCCTTAAAAGCTGTGCGGATGGGTCGCGCCCTGACGGACTCGGTGATCAGTCGTGGGAGTGCAGCGGCTTCCCGGCCAGCGCGAGATGCGCCTCGCCGAGTGCCTCCGTCTGCGTCGGGTGGGCGTGGATGAGCTGGGCCACCTCGGCGGGCAGCGCCTCCCAGTTGTAGATGAGCTGGGCCTCGCCGACCTGCTCACCCATACGGTCACCGACCATGTGGACGCCGACCACGGCACCGTCGCGGACCTGGACGAGCTTGACCTCGCCCGTGGTCTTCAAGATCTTGCTCCGGCCGTTGCCCGCGAGGTTGTACTTGAGCGTGACGATCTTGTCCGTGCCGTACCGCTCCTTGGCCTGCTCCTCGGTGAGGCCCACGGAGGCCACCTCGGGGTTGCAGTAGGTCACCCGCGGCACCCCGGCGTAGTCCACCGGCACCGGGTTCAGGCCGGCGAGCCGCTCGGCGACGAGGATGCCCTCGGCGAAGCCGACGTGCGCGAGCTGGAGGGTCGGGATGAGGTCACCGACCGCCGAGATCGTCGGCACGCTGGTGCGGCAGTACTCGTCGACGGTGACGAAGCCGCGGTCCATGGCGACCCCGGCCTCCTCGTAGCCCAGGCCCTCCGAGACGGGGCCGCGGCCGATGGCGACCAGCAGCACCTCGGCCTCGAACTCCTTGCCGTCGGCCAGGGTGACCTTGACGCCGTCCGCTGTGTACTCGGCCTTGTCGAAGAAGGTACCGAGGTTGAACTTTATGCCCCGCTTGCGGAAGGCCCGCTCCAGGAGCTTGGAGCTGTTCTCGTCCTCGACCGGCACCAGGTGCTTGAGGCCCTCGATCACGGTGACGTCCGTGCCGAAGGACTTCCACACGGAGGCGAACTCGACGCCGATGACGCCGCCGCCCAGGATGATCGCGTTCTTCGGGACCCGGTCCATGACCAGCGCGTCGTCGGAGCTGATGACGCGCTCGTGGTCGATGGTCAGACCCGGCAGGGACTTGGGCACCGAGCCGGTCGCCAGCAGGATGTGCCGGCCCTCGTAGCGCTGCCCGTTGACGTCGACGGAGGTCGGCGACGACAGGCGCCCGGTGCCCTCCACGTACGTCACCTTGCGGGAGGAGACGAGTCCCTGGAGGCCCTTGTAGAGCCCGGAGATCACGCCGTCCTTGTACTTGTGCACACCGGCCATGTCGATGCCCTCGAAGGAGCTCTTGACACCGAACTCGGCGCTCTCCCGCGACTGGTCGGCGATCTCGCCGGCGTGCAGCAGGGCCTTGGTCGGGATGCAGCCCCGGTGCAGGCAGGTGCCGCCTACCTTGTCCTTCTCGATGAGGGCGACATCCAGACCGAGCTGAGCGGCGCGAAAGGCAGCGGCATAGCCACCGCTACCGCCTCCGAGGATCACTAGGTCGAAAACGGTGCTGGCGTCGTTCGCCACGTCACGTCCTCCATGCATGGGTACGCCGTAACCGGTCTCCTGTGACCGGGCGGCTTGAGGTTCGGCCGCTGCTTTGTCTGCTCGGCCCTGGTCTGCGGATCGGCTGCTGCCAAGCCGCGCGGGGCCCTGTCCTGCCGGGAAACCATCTTCGCACTTGTTGAGGGAAACCGGGACGCGGGGCCCCACTACCTGAAAGTAGGGCCCCCGGTCCACGGCCCCGATCGCCGAGGGCGAACGGGGCCGTGGACCTGCCGGTTGTGACCGCGGTCGATCGCGCGGCCGGGTGTGCGTACGCTCCGTCAGCCGGGCGTCACACGGTCTCGCCGTCGGCAGTGCGCTCCACGAGCCGCACCAGGGTACGCACGGCGGAGCCGGTGCCGCCCTTGGGTGTGTAGCCGAACGGCGCCGACTCGTTGAAGGCCGGACCCGCGATGTCCAGGTGCGCCCAGGCCGTGCCCTCGGGGACGAACTCCTTCAGGAACAGCCCGGCGACCAGGCCGCCGCCCATGCGCTCGCCCATGTTGGCGATGTCGGCGATCGTCGAGTCCATGCTCTTGCGCAGGTGGGGGAGCAGCGGCATCGGCCAGGCGGCCTCGCCGGCTTCCCCGGCCGTCTCGTGCACAGCGGTACGGAAGGTGTCGTCGTTGGCCATGATCCCGAAGGTGCGGTGGCCCAGCGCGAGCACCATCGCGCCGGTGAGGGTCGCCACGTCCACGATGGCGTCCGGCTTCTCCTCGCAGGCGCGGGTCAGCGCGTCCGCCAGCACCAGCCGGCCCTCGGCGTCGGTGTTGAGCACCTCGACGGTCTTGCCGCTGTACATCGTCAGCACGTCGCCGGGGCGGGTGGCCGAGCCCGAGGGCATGTTCTCGGCCAGCGCCAGCCAGCCGGTGACGTTGGCCTTCAGGCCCAGGCGGGCCGCGGCGACGACGGCGGAGAAGACGGCGGCGGCGCCGCTCATGTCGCACTTCATCGTCTCGTTGTGGCCCGCGGGCTTGAGGGAGATGCCGCCCGAGTCGTAGGTGATGCCCTTGCCCACCAGCGCCACGGACTTCTTGGCCTTCGGGTGGGTGTAGCCGATGCGGACCAGCCGCGGCGGCTGCGCGGAGCCGCCGCCGACCCCGAGGATGCCGCCGTAGCCGCCCTTGACCAGCGCCTTCTCGTCCAGCACCTCTACGGTGAGGCCGTGCTCCTTGGCGGCGGTGCGGGTGTGCGCCGCGAAGGACTTGGGGTGCAGGTCGTTGGCGGGGGTGTTGATCAGGTCGCGGGCGCGGTGCACCTCTTCGGCGAGCACGAGCGCGCGGTCGACGGCGGCCTTGTGCGCCTTGTCGCGCGGCTTCGCGCCGACGAGGGCGACCTCGGCCAGCGGCGCCGAGGAGTCCTTGCCCGCGCCCTTCGCCTTCTGCGTTTTCTGCGCCTTGTCCTCCTTGCCCCGGTAGGAGGTGAAGGAGTACGCGCCCAGCAGCGCGCCCTCGGCGACGGCGGCGACGGACCGGGCGTCCTCGGCGGGCAGCGCGAAGGCGGCCTTCTTCGTCCCGGCCAGCGCGCGGGCCGCGGCACCGGCGGCCCGGCGCAGCGTCTCGGGCTCGTACGTGCCCTTCTTGTCCGGCGCCTCGCCGAGGCCGACGGCCACGACGACGGGGGATTTCAGGCCATCGGCCGGTGCCGGGAGCTTGGTGACCTCCCCCTCGCCGCCGCCGGCCCCGAGGGTCTCCAGCGTCGTGGCGAGCTTGCCGCCGAACGCCTTGTCCACGGCCTCGCCGCCCGGGGCGACCACGACGGTGGCCTTGGCGGCCTTGTCCGAGGACGGGACCTTGGCGATACCGACGACGACAGCGTCCGCGCGCAGTGTCGCCGCGGACGAGGTGCTGAGAGTCAGTGCTGACACGGTGGGAGTGACCTTCTTCCTTGAAGTGGCCGAAGGGCATACGCCAACGGCTTCGGACGCTTCCGGCATCGTATGCCCGCCTCTGCCCGCTCTATCGGTGGGCGTCGCGTCCTTCTTTCCGTCCGCCGCGGAGGCAGGGCTGCGGGACTGTGTGGCCCGGGCGGTGCCCAACTGACGGTACCCATCGCGTGGTTGGCGGGTGCGGGTTCGGCGCCGCCCGTCACCTCCGTTCCGTGTCCCGCCGTCGCGGCGGACAACGCGGCCGGCAACAAACGGTCACAGAACGGTCAGGGCGACGAGTGCGGCCGTCGCCGCGGTCTCGGCGAGCGCGCCGAAGACATCGCCGGTCACCCCGCCGAACCGGCGGACACAGTGCCGCAGCAGCAGTTCGGCAGCCCCCAGCCCCAGCACGGCGGCGGCCCCGGCCCCAAGTGCCGCGCCCGGTCCCGGAAGCCCGCTCGCGGCGGCGAGGACAACGACGGCGCCCGCCACCAGGAGCGCGCCGGAACGGGGCACCGTTCCGGCGACGGCGGCGCCCAGCCCTCCGCTCCGGGCGGCCGGCACCCCCTCCCGCGAGGCGAGGGTCAGTGCTGTGCGGGAGACGAGCGCGGCCACCGCGCCACCCGCGGCGCCCACGGCCCAGCCCCGGTCGTAGAGCGAGGCGAGCGCCGCGGCCTGCCCCAGCAGCACCAGCACGAGGGTGACGACGCCGAACGGGCCGATGTCGGATCGTTTCATGATCCGCAGGGCCTCTTCGGCGGGCTTGCCGCTGCCCAGCCCGTCGGCGACATCGGCGAGCCCGTCCAGGTGCAGGCCCCGGGTGAGTACGGCGGGCACCGCCACCGTCGCGACCCCGGCGAGCAGTGCGGAGACCCCGCACACCAGCAGCAGGGCGCCGACGGCCGAGGCGGCGAGCCCCACCACGAGCCCGGCCAGCGGCGCGCACTCCATTCCGCGCCGCGCGGCGGGACGGTCCCAGCGGGCGACCCGTACGGGCAGCAGCGTCAGCGTGCCGAAGGCGAACCGCACGCCGTCGGCGAGCGAGGCGCGCTCGGCGTCGGGCGGGGAGCTGTTCACGAGGACGCAGGCTACCCGGGCCCTGGCCGCAGCCTGCGGGGAGGGCGCAGCACCCGCAGCGCGCACAGCGCCAGCACCACGCCGACGGCGGCCAGGTGTTCGCGCGCGGCGAGGTTCGGCATCAGCACGTACTCGGCGGCCATCGCCAATACCACCAGTACACAGGTGAGCCAGGCGCGGTAGCACCAGGCCACATACGCGGCCAGCGCCACGACGGCGGCCGAGGGGCCGGTGTCGTGGATGCCGGCGGTGTCGGCGGGCAGCCCCAGGACGGGGAAGCCGGGCCCGAGCGCGGTGCCCAGTCGTGCGTACCACGTTCCGGCGAGCGTGCCGAGGTAGGCGACGGCGAGCGTGCGCGCGGGCCCCACGGTGGTCTCCGCGACGGCGAAGAGGAAGAGCACCTGTACCAGCGCGCCCCACAGCGGCAGGTCGGCGGCCGGGACGAACAGCGAGAGCGGGGTGCGGGCCAGCGCCTCCCACCAGGGCAGCCCCGCCGAGATCCCGCCGAGCCGGTGCACCAGGGCGTGCGCCCCGGCGCCGGTGTCCTGCCACAGCTGGAAGGCGAGGGTCAGACACAGGCAGGCGAGGGTGAGGGGCAGGGCCGCCGCCTTGCGCGCGGCCAGCGCGTCGTGGACGTCCCGGTACAGCGGCAGCCACTCGCGCCGTACGGCCTCCCGCGTCCGGGCCCGCGCCCGGACGCGGGCGCTCACCGGGCCGCTCACCGGGCGCTCACCGCGTGCTCAGCCGGGCGTTCACCGGGTGCGCCGCATGCAGCGGGAGACCACGGGAATGTCCAAGAAGCCCTCGGCCACCGCGCCGGCGAAGCCGATCCTGGGCAGCTCGCTGCTCTTGGCGAACAGGATGAAGCGCGGCTCCCACACGGGCCGGTACTTCACGTTGGCGCGGTAGAGCGACTCGATCTGCCACCAGCGCGAGAAGAAGCTCAGCAGCGAGCGCCACAGCCGCAGCACGGGCCCGGCGCCCAGCTGCGCCCCGCGTTCGAACACGGAGCGGAACATGGCGAAGTTCAGCGAGATCTGGGTGACGCTCACCTCGTGGGCGCGCCGGATCAGTTCCAGGACGGCGAACTCCATCAGCCCGTTCTCCGCTTCGCGGTCCCTGCGCATCAGGTCCAGCGACAGCCCTTCGCGGCCCCAGGGCACGAACGAGAGCAGGGCGCGCAGGGCGCCTTGGGAGTCGCGGCACTCGACCATCACGCACCGCCCGTCGGCGGGGTCGCCGAGCCGGCCGAGCGCCATGGAGAACCCGCGCTCGGTCTCACTGTCGCGCCACTGTTCGGCGCGACGCATCAGCCGGGCCATCTCTGCGGGCGGGATGTCCTGGTGACGCCGGATCCGCGCCTGGTAGCCGGCGCGCCGCACCCGGTTGTACGCCTGGCGCACGGCCCGTATCGCGCGGCCCTCCAGGGTGAAGTCCGCGGTCTCCACGATCGCTTCGTCGCCGAGTTCGAGCGCGGCCAGACCGTGCCGGGAGTAGATGGTGCCCGCGATCTCGCCGGCGCCCATCACGGCGGGCGCCCAGGCGTGCTCCTCGGCCTCGGTGAGCCAGGCGTCGATGGCGCCGGGCCAGGCTTCGGGGTCGCCGATGGGGTCGGCGGAGGCGAGGGAGACGCCGCCGAGGACGCGGTAGGTGACGGCGGCCTTTCCGGTGGGGGACCAGATGACGCTCTTGTCGCGGCGCAGCGCGAAGTAGCCGAGGGAGTCGCGCTCGCCGTGCCGCTCCAGCAGCAGCCGCAGCCGCTCCTCGTCCTCGGCGGTCATCGGCTGGGTCGCGCGGCGCGAGCGGAAGGCGGCCAGCAGGACGAGCAGGAGCAGCAGCGCGGCCATGACGTTGATGAACACGTCGACCCAGCCGGGGATGGCGATGCCGTCCGCCCGGTCCTCGGTGCCGGCGATGAAGACGAGCCGCCCCACCGCGTACGCCAACCGGCTGCCCAGGTCCGAGCGGGCGTCGACGGGGGACTGGTTGGTGACGGTGACCAGGAGGGTGGCCAGCGCGGTGGTCACCAGCAGCCCGCCGAAGGCGACGGCCAGCGCCAGCCGGGGGTTGGCGCGGTCGCCCTTGGCGGGGAATTCCCGGCGGCCGACCAGCAGACAGAGCACGAACAGCGCGGTGAGCGACCACGAGAGCCAGTCGAAGGCGTGCGCCCGCAGTTCGGGGAAGGTCGCCATCACGGCCGTGTAGAGCGCCAGGACCAGCGCGCCCATGGCGAGGTTGAGGATCCACGCCGCGCGCTTGCGCCGCCGCATGGTGACGGCCAGCACCGCCACGAACAGCGCGCCCGTGAACCCGGGCGCCACCAGGTGCGGGGTGAAGAAGTCGCCGTCGTTGTGCCGCTTCAGGTCACGGCCGAAGGAGATCCAGACCGCGCCGAGCAGGTTGACGACGGTGGCGGCCCGCAGATACCAGATGACGAAGGCCGAGGCGTACTCGCGCGGGCCCGGGTGCGCGGACGAGGGCTCTCCCATGCGGGGGAGCATATGCGACGTAAGGAGTGAAACGGACGGTAGGTCGGTGCGCCGCCGTACGCCCTGGTGCACCCCGGTGTGCCGACCCGCCGGCGAGCGTACGGAGCTGTCCGCGCGCCGGAAGTTTCCGTCAGCGCGCCGAAAGCGTCGTCAGGGCGTCGTCGGCGCCATCGGCGCGCCCTCGCGTCCCGTCCGTGGATCTCAGGTGGCGTCCACGGCGCCCCGGCCGCCGTCCGAGGGTCCCGCCGCCGTGTTCTCCGCTGCCGCGCCGTCCCCGCTCCCGTCGTCGTCCTTGTCCGCCTCCCGGACGGGCAGTTCGGCGGCCAGCGCCGCCGCCGCACGCACCAGCGGGAGCGCCAGCAGCGCCCCGGTGCCGCCACCCACCGCGATGCCCTGGTCGAGCAGCGGGTCGACGGCCATCCGGTCCAGCGCCTTGGCCTGCGCGGGCTCGCCTGTGCTCTGCCCCGCCAGCCACCAGTCCGGCGCCCGGAACGCGACCCGCTGGCCCACCAGCGCGCACGCCGCCGAGACCACCCCGTCCAGGATGACCGGCGTGTGCCGCACGGCCGACTGGAGCAAGAAGCCCGTCGTCGCGGTCAGGTCGGCGCCGCCCACGGTCGCCAGCAGCTGGAGCTGGTCGCCCAGCACCGGCCTGGCCCTGCGCAGCCCGTCCCGGATCGCGGCGCACTTGCGCATCCACGTCAGGTCGTCGATGCCGCCCCCGCCGCGCCCGGTCACCACCGAGGCGTCCGTGCCGCACAGCGCGGCGATCAGCGTCCCGGCCGCCGTGGTGCCGCCCACGCTCAGGTCGCCGAGCACCACCAGGTCCGTGCCCGCGTCGGCCTCCTCGTCGGCGACGGCCATTCCCGCGCGGAACGCCTCCTCGGCCTCCTCGGGCGTGAGCGCGTCCTCGATGTCCAGCCGGCCCGAGGAGCGGCGCACCCGGTGCCGGGTCACCTCGGCGGGCAGCTCGCCCGGGTCGCAGTCCAGCGCCATGTCCACCACGCGCACCGGCACCTCGAAGCGCCGCGCGAGCACGGCGGCGGGCGAGGCGCCCTCCAGTGTCTCCCGCACCAGTTCGACGGCGGTGCCCCCGGCGTGGGTGGAGACGCCCAGCCCGGCCACACCGTGGTCGCCCGCGAACACCACCAGCCGGGGAGCGGTCACCGGCCGCACCGGCACCTGGGCCTGCGCCGAGCCGAGCCACTCGCCCAACTCGTCCAGCCGCCCCAGCGCTTGCGGGGGCAGCCCGGTCAGCGTCCGGCGCTCCTCGGCCTCCTGGCGCAAACCGCCGTGGGGTCGCTCGATGAGGTCGGAGAAGTCGTCCAGGTCCAGGCGCTCACTCATGGTGGCTGAGCGTACGTGACGCCCCGGCGGCCTTCATCACCCCCGGTGCCGGCCCGCCGTCGCCCGGCGCCCCCGGGCAGGAGCGCTCAGCGCAGCGGGGTGGCGATGCCCCCGACGGTGAGCAGCACGTGCTCGCACTCGGCGGCGAACGCGGCGTTGAGACGGCCCAGTTCGTCGCGGAAGCGCCGCCCGGCGGGGGTGGCGGGCACCACCCCGGAGCCCACCTCGTTGCTGACGGCCACGATCCGCCGCCGCGTGCCCCGTACCGCCTCCGTCAGCGCGCCGACCCGCTCCTTCAGCCGGTCCGCGCCGCCCTTGGTCCACAGCGTGTCGTCCCACGCCTCGACCTCGTCCATCACGTGTGTCAGCCACAGCGACAGACAGTCGATCAGCAGCGGCGGCCCGTCCGCCGCCAGCAGCGGCACCAGGTCGCACGTCTCCTCGGTGCGCCAGGACGCCGGGCGCCGGTCGCGGTGCTCGGCCACCCGGTCGCCCCACTCCGGGTCCCCGTCGCGGCTGCCGCTGGTGGCCACGTACACCACGCCGGGGAACGCCGCCAGCCGCCGCTCCGCCTCCACCGACTTGCCCGAGCGCGCCCCGCCCAGCACGAGGGTGCGGCGCGGGACGTCGGGGACCGCGTGGTAGGCGCCGACGCTGAGCGTCGTGCCGTCCGGCACCGCGCGGGCCCCGGCGGCGGCCAGCCGGCGGTGCAGCTCGGGGCCCGGTACGCCGTCGTGCCCGAGGTGGACGGCCAGCACGTCCGTGGCCGGGCCGACGGAGCCCGCCGCGCGCAGCCGGGCCAGCGCGTCCGGCCGCCCGAGGACGTCCAGCAGCACCATGTCGTACGACGGGATGTGCCGGCCCGTCTCCCCGGCCCCGGCCAGTGCCGTGCCCGGCGGCAGGTACAGCAGCCGCTCCCCGCCGGGCCCGGTCACCTGGTAGCCGGTGCCCGGCGAGTCCAGTGCCATGGCCCGCACCCGGTGCCCGCTGATGAGCGCCAGCTCCTGCCGGTCCGGGACCCGCACGGGCGCGGGCAGCCCGACGGGGACCTCCAGCGCGGGTCCGTCGTGCGGGTGGGAGAGCAGCACCTGGCGTACGCCGCTGAGCGACTGCCCGGCCCGCGCGGCGGCGAAGGCGGGCCCCGGGGTCAGGTCGAGCAGCAGGGTGCCGTCGACCAGCAGCGCCGTGGCGGCCCGCGCCTCCGCGCCGGTCGCGGCGGCGCAGCGCGCGCAGGGGCAGTCGGGCCGGGGGAGTCCGGCGGGCTCGCCGGTGCCGAGCAGAGTGAGTTCCACCTCACGATCGTCTCGCGACCCGCCGCCGCGTGCGCACAGGGGACTGAAGCGGGCGCGGGGAAGTCAGGTGCGGTTCGGGAGCGCCCCGAAGGGGTGCGGGACCGTGTCACATGCGGCTCCGCCGCGATGGGGGAACGACAAGTCCGGGGGCACCTCCCTGCTCGAAGAGCTCGGGGGAGCTCCCGCAGACGGCGTACCGGACTTCCAGCGGAGCGCTTAGGCTTCCGGGAGCAACCGGCGATCTCGGGAGGCACTGATGGCGTGGACGTGGCGGTTCGAGAAGTCCGACGGCTCGGAGACGGAACCGGCGGTCCAGCCCGAGGAGTTCCCCACTCAGGGGGACGCGGAGTCGTGGATCGGCGAGGTGTGGAAGGAACTGCTGGACGGAGGCGCCGATCAGGTGACCCTCCTGGAGGACGCCACCACCGTCTACGGCCCCATGAGCCTGCACGCCGAGACCTCGGGCGGCGAGGAGACGGAGGTCGCCGAGGGCACGGGCGCCGTCGACTGAGCCCCGGGCCGTCAGTCGCGCGTCTGTGAGCCGCGCGCTCCGGCAGCCGCGCGTCTGTGAGCCGGCCCGGTCCGGCGGCCCGCGGTGGTCCGTCAGCCGCCCGCTCTGTCAGCTCCGCGGGTCCGTCAGCCGTACGGGTCCCGTGGGGCCAGTGTCTCCCGTACCCTGGTTTGTCCGGCTTTCAACTCCCGTTTCCCCTCCGTACGTTGGGCGGGGAACGCCGCCCGACGCGGTGCGGAAAACGTCGCGCGGGCCGATACGCTCGGTTCCCATGAACGTACGTGGCGCGGTATTCGTGGTCCTGCGCGGCCCGGCGGGCAAGCGGGACGAGACTCTGGCGACGATGCGGAAGGCGGGGATCTTCGCCGAGAGGTCGGTACGCGGCCCCGATGTCATCGAAGCCTTCTTCTACGGCGGTGAGGAGCGCCCCAGCCCCCGGTTCATGGACGCCTGCGCCGCCCATGTGACCAAGGCGGCGCTCGGCACGGACTTCGCCGTGGAGGAGACAGGCACCATCAGCAGCGGCGCCGCCTCCCGCCGCCTCGCCTACAACCGGCGTACGGGGGAATGGCTGGGCGCCTTCATCGACACCGAGGCCCCCGAAGAGGCCCGCACGCGGACACTGGCCCACCTCGCGCAGGAGCGGGGCATCGAGGTGGCCGACATAGAGCTCCGCGAGCCCCCCGAGTTCCAGATCCCCGCCAGCTGACCGGATCGGCCACCCGGGTGCGCGGCTGCCCCAGCCGCGCACCCGGACACCCGTCACACGTCACCCGTCAGACCGGCGACGGCCGTATGAGCCGCGCCCCCGTCACGGGTGAGGCGCGCCCCGTCGCAGCCGTGTCAGCCGCGCACCCCGCACAGGTGCAGCGAGGCCGCCACCGCGCGGTAGGGGTCCGTGCGCCCGGCCCGCTCCTCGGCGTCCGACCGGGCCGCCGGGATCTCCGCGGCCACGGAGGCCTCCGTGCCGTCGGGCACCTCGGCGGGTCCCCCGGCGCCGGACGGTTCGTCCGACGAGAAGACCCCCACGCCGTACCACTGCACCAGCGGCACTCCGATGCGCGTCAGGAACGACGTCAGCGACTCCAGCCGCAAGAAGCGGTCCTGCTGGTCCTGCCCCTCGGCCCCCTCGGCGGCCGGTCCGGTCAGGGACTCCAGCGCGCCCTCCCAGTCTCCGGCCAGCCCGGGGCGCATCGCCCGCGCCGTCACGTTCGGGATCACCAGCGAGAGCAGCCCGCCCGCGTCCAGGACCCGGGCGAGCCCGGCCAGCGTGCTGTCGGGATCGCGGGCCTGGTCCAGGACGTCGTGGCACAGCACCACGTCGAACGTGCCGGGAAGAAAGTGTGCCCCTGTGTCCTGGCCGCTCCCCGGCACGACCCGGAACCGCTCGCGTATGCCCTCCGGCTGCCGCTCCAGCGAGCCCCGCACGTGGGCGAGCAGCGTCGGGTCGGACTCCAGGCCGGTGACCTGGTGTCCCGCGCGGAGGAGCCGCAGGGCCTGGTTGCCCTCGCCCAGTCCGATGTCGAGCACCCGGAGCCGCCGCCCCACCTCGAAGTGAGCGGCGATCCGCTCATCGAGCTGCCGGGCGACCAGCTCCTGCCGGATCAGGGCTTCTCGCCGCGTGCGACCTGCGGCTTGGGCAGGCGCATCCGGCGCATCTGGAGGGTCCGCATCAGTGCGTAGGCGACGGCGCCGCGCCTGGGCTCGTCGGGGTAGCGCTCCCGGATCCGCCTCTTGAGACGTACGGTCACGCCGACCGAGTCCACGATGATCAGCACGATCACCACGAGCCACAGCAGCAGCGAGATGTTCTTGAGCTGGAGCGAGGGGAGCATGCTCAGCACGAGGATGACCACGGCCATGGGCAGGAAGAACTCCGCCACGCTGAATCGCGCGTCCACGAAATCCCGCGCCAGGCGCCGTACCGGGCCCTTGTCGCGGGCAGGCAGATAGCGCTCATCGCCGCTGGCCAGCGCTTCGCGCTGCTTCGCCATGTCGGCACGCCTGGCCTCCCGCTGACGCTTGACGGCGTCCTTGCGGTTCATCGGCGTCGAGGCGACGGAGCGCCGTGGCCCCCGGGCCTCGCTGCGCTTGGGGGTGGGGCGGCCCTTGGGTGCCTCAGGGTCGCGGGGCTGTTTGGTCTCGGCCGCGCTCACCTGGGGTGACGCGGCATGACCTTCTTTCGAACGGCTTCGGAACACTCTTCAAGAGTACGGTGTGGTCAGGAGTGGGCCCCAGTCCCTGGGGGCACGATCCCGCAACACCGGTCCTCACTGCTGAGCGCCGCCTACTCCCTGCGCCGGAGAGGTCACGCTCCTGATCGTCCTACAGGAGGAGCGTATCCACGCTTGAACGGTGCGGTAATGGAACAAGGCCCCGTACTCTGGGGTCTGTATATGTGCCGAGGGCTTGAGTCCGTTACGAAGGGGGCGCGCGAGGCCCATGAGCGGTGTCATGAAGCGTATGGGGATGATCTTCCGCGCGAAGGCCAACAAGGCCCTGGACCGGGCTGAGGACCCGCGCGAAACGCTTGACTACTCCTACCAGAAGCAACTGGAACTGCTTCAGAAAGTGCGCCGGGGTGTGGCCGACGTCGCCACCTCCCGTAAGCGTCTGGAGCTACAGATGACCCAGCTCCAGGGGCAGTCCACCAAGCTGGAGGACCAGGGCAAGAAGGCCCTCGCCCTCGGCCGTGAGGACCTGGCCCGGGAGGCGCTCTCCCGCAGGGCGGCCCTCCAGCAGCAGGTCACCGATCTGGAAGGGCAGCATCAGACGCTCCAGGGCGAGGAGGAGAAGCTGACCCTCGCGGCACAGCGCCTCCAGGCCAAGGTGGACGCCTTCCGCACGAAGAAGGAGACCATCAAGGCCACCTACACCGCGGCCCAGGCCCAGACCCGGATCGGCGAGGCGTTCTCCGGCATCTCCGAGGAGATGGGCGACGTCGGCATGGCCATCCAGCGGGCCGAGGACAAGACGGCACAGCTCCAGGCCCGCTCCGGCGCGATCGACGAGCTGCTCGCCTCCGGCGCGCTGGACGACCAGTCCGGCATGGCCAAGGACGACATCACCGCCGAGCTGGACCGCCTCTCCGGCGGCACGGACGTGGAGCTGGAGCTCCAGCGGATGAAGGCGGAGCTGGCAGGCGGCCCCTCCGGCGGCCAGCAGGCCATCGAGGGCGGCGACCAGCAGGGCCAGACGGGCCAGTCGGGAGCACAGCAGCCGCAGGACACGCCTAAGTTCAGCAAGGAGTGATCCGCGAGCCCGCGAAGGAGACCGGCATGATCGTAAGGATCATGGGTGAAGGCCAGGTGAAGCTGGACGACAGCCACTTCGCCGAGCTGAACAAGCTGGATGACGAGCTGCTCGCCGAGATGGAGAGCGGTGACGAGGCGGGCTTCCGCCGCACGCTCGGCGCCCTGCTGGACGCGGTGCGCCGGCTGGGCTCTCCCCTTCCCGACGACGCCCTCGAACCTTCCGAGCTGATCCTTCCCGCACCCGAGGCGTCCCTCGAAGAGGTGCGGGAGATGCTCACCGACGAAGGACTCATTCCGGGTTAGACCCTTGTGCCGCTTCTCCGGGGGCCGGGCCTCGCCGGGCCCCCGGAGAAGCGGGACAGCGGCAGATTTCAAGAGAGCCGGGCATACGGTGCCTGCTGTGACACTCCGCGAGATCCGCGAGCGACTCCGCGCACATCCCCACGCAGTCGACGTTCTGCTCGCCATGGGCACGTTCGGCTGCATCCTCCTCAGCGCCGCCACCGAGCCGCACGGGCCCAACGCCTCCCCCCACTTCGCCGAGCGCGGGATCAACGGCCAGACGGTGCTGCTGGCCGCGCTCGCCTGCGGGGTGCTGACGCTGCGCCGCCGGGCACCGCTGCCGGTGCTGATGCTCACCAGCCTGATCTCGGTCATCGCCCTCGTCGTCGACACCGGCACGGCCGCCAACTCCGGCCGCCAGACCACCCTCGTCTTCGCCGCGGTCATCGCGCTCTACACCTTCACCAACACCACGGGCCGCACCACCGGCTGGCGCGTCGGCGCCACCACCGTCGTGGTGCTCACCGGCGCCGGCATGCTCTTCGGGGCCCGTCCCTGGTACGCGCAGGAGAACCTCGGCATCCTCGCCTGGACGGGGCTGGCCGCCGCCGTCGGCGAGGCCGTGCGCAACAGACGGGCCTTCGTCGCCGCCATACGCGAGCGCGCCGAGCGGGCCGAGCGCACCCGCGAGGAGGAGGCCAGGCGGCGCGTCGCCGAGGAGCGGATGCGCATCGCCCGCGAGCTCCACGACGTGGTCGCCCACCACATCGCGCTGGTCAACGTCCAGGCCGGCGTCGCCTCGCACGTCATGGACCAGCGCCCTGACCAGGCCAAACAAGCCCTCGCTCATGTGCGCGAGGCCAGCAGGCACGCGCTGGGGGAGCTACAGACCACCGTCGGGCTGCTGCGCCAGTCCGGGGAGAGCGCCGCGCCCACCGAACCTGCCCCCGGGCTCGCCGTGCTGGACGACCTCGTGGCCGGCTTCCGCCGGGCCGGGCTGTCCGTTGACCTGTCCGCGCCTCCGCCCGGCGAGGACGGGCAGAAGCTGTCCTCGGCCGTGGACCTGACCGCCTACCGCGTCGTCCAGGAGGCGCTCACCAACGTCCAGAAGCACGTGGGCAGCGGGGCGCACGCCGAGGTCGGCATCGGCCGGGCGGACGGCGCCCTGGAGATCACCGTCGTCGACGACGGAGCCGGGCACGCGGCCCAGGGCGGCGACGACACGGGCGATCCCGAGCCGGGCGAGCCCGGGGCGGGGGGCCACGGGCTGGTCGGCATGCGCGAGCGGGCCGCGGCCCTGCACGGCGAGTGCGAGACCGGACCGCTGCCCGGTGGCGGCTTCCGGGTCCACGTACGGTTGCCGCTGGAGACCGCAGCGCGCCGTGAGGAGACCCCCGCATGATCCGTGTCGTACTCGCCGACGACCAGGCGCTGTTGCGCAGCGCGTTCCGGGTGCTGGTCGACTCCGAGCCCGACATGGAGGTCGTCGGCGAGGCGGCCGACGGGGCGGAGGCGGTCGCGGTGGTGCGCGAACTCGGCGCCGATGTGGTGCTGATGGACATCCGCATGCCCGGCACCGACGGCCTCGCCGCGACCCGCGCCATCAGCGCCGACCCCGCGCTCGACCACGTCAAGGTCGTCATCCTCACCACCTTCGAGGTCGACGACTACGTCGTCGGCTCGCTGCGCGCCGGGGCCTCCGGCTTCCTCGGCAAGGGCGCAGAGCCGGGCGAACTGCTCTCCGCGATCCGCACGGCCGCCAAGGGTGAGGCACTGCTGTCGCCGGTGGCGACCAAGGGCCTCATCGCCCGGTTCCTCGCCCAAGGTGGCCCCGACGGGTACGACGGCACGGACGGGGCCGGGGCCGCCCGTCTCAACGCGCTGACCGGCCGGGAGCGCGAGGTGCTCGCGCAGGTCGGCGCCGGTCTGTCCAACGACGAGATAGCCGAGCGCCTCGACGTCAGCCCGCTGACGATCAAGACGCACGTCAACCGCACCATGTCCAAGCTCGGCGCCCGCGACCGGGCCCAGTTGGTCGTGGCGGCGTACGAGAGCGGGCTCGTGCGGCCCTCGGGTGGAGGCTGACGTACTCCGCCCGCAGTACGCGGCGCGGGGAGAAGGGGACCTGGGGCGGACAACTCCGTGTCTCCGGTGGGTCAGGGTGTAGGCGGCACAGGTGTCTGCCCGTAAATGCCCGTACAGCGGCGACACCGGCACCACCCCTTCCCGAGAGAGAGACCTGGCTCCCATGTCCTGGCTGTCCCGCCTCAGCCTCCTTCAGCGTGGGCTGATAGGGCTGATGGCGCTCATCGCCGTCGCCTTCGGCGCCATCGCCGTCCCCCAGCTCAAACAACAACTCCTGCCCTCCATCGACCTGCCCATGGTCTCGGTCATCGCGCCGTACCAGGGTGCCTCGCCCGACGTGGTCGAGAAGCAGGTCGTGGAGCCCCTGGAAGACAACATCCAGGGCGTCGACGGCATCACGAGCGTCAACTCGACGGCGAGCGAGGGCTCCGCGGTCGTCATGGCCCAGTTCGACTACGGCGACAAGTCCGAGCAGACCATCGCCGATGTCCAGCAGGCCGTGAACCGCACCCGCGCCACGCTGCCGGACGGAGTCGACCCGCAGGTCGTGGCCGGTGGCACCGACGACATCCCGACCGTCGTCCTCGCCGCCTCTGCCGACGGGCGGGACCAGCAGTCCCTCTCCGACGCGCTGGACAGCTCCGTCATCCCGGTCCTCAAGGACATCAAGGGCGTCAGCCAGGTCACCGTCGACGGTGTGCAGGACCAGGTCGTCGCCGTCACCCCCGACACCAAGAAGCTGGCCAAGGCGCGGCTGTCCCCGGCCGATCTGTCCAAGGCCCTCCAATCGGGCGGCGCTTCGGTCCCGGCCGGCTCCTTCGCCGAGGACGGCAAGAGCAAGACCGTCCAGGTCGGCAACGGCTTCACCTCGCTCAAGCAGATCGAGGGGCTGCGCATCCCCGCCAAGGGCGGGGGCGGGGACCCGGTCAGCGTCGGTGACGTCGCCGAGGTCCGGCAGGCCCCCGACCAGGCCACCTCCCTCACCCGCACCAACGGGCACCGCAGCTTGTCCGTCTCGCTGACCATGGACACCGACGGCAGCGCCGTCGACATCTCCGACGAGGTCAAGGACAAGCTGCCCCAGCTCCGCGACGACCTGGGCAAGGGCGCCAAGCTCACCGTCGTGTCCGACCAGGGCCCGCAGGTCTCCAAGTCCATCAGCTCCCTGACCACCGAGGGCGCGCTGGGCCTGGTCTTCGCCGTCGTGGTGATCCTCGTCTTCCTGCTGTCGCTGCGCTCCACGCTGGTGACGGCGGTCTCCATCCCGCTGTCCGTGGTGCTGACACTGATCGTGCTGTGGTCGCGGGACCTGTCCCTCAACATGCTGACGCTGGGCGCCTTGACCATCGCCATCGGCCGGGTCGTCGACGACTCGATCGTGGTGCTGGAGAACATCAAGCGGCACCTGGCATACGGCAAGGAACGCACCACCGCCATCCTCGACGCCGTCAAGGAGGTCTCCGGCGCGATCACCGCCTCCACGCTGACGACGGTGGCCGTCTTCCTCCCGATGGCGTTCGTCGGCGGCATGGTGGGCGCGCTGTTCGGCGGCTTCTCCCTCACCATCACGGTCGCCCTGCTGGCCTCGCTGCTGGTGTCGCTGACGGTCGTGCCGGTGCTCTCGTACTGGTTCCTGCGCGCACCCAAGTCCCTCCGGGGTCTCGCCCCCGAGGAGCAGCGCCGCAAGTCCGAGGAGAAGGAGTCGCGCAGCCCGCTCCAGCGGCTGTACGTGCCGGTGCTGCGGTTCGCCACCCGGCGCCGCCTCACCAGCTTGGTGATCGCCGCGGCGGTGCTCATCGGCACCTTCGGCATGGCGTCGCTGCTGAAGACCAACTTCTTCGACCAGGGCGAGACCCAGCAGCTCTCGATCAGCCAGGAGCTGCCCCCCGGCAGCAGCCTGGGCGCGGCCGACAAGCAGGCCGAGAAGGTCGAGAAGATGATCTCAGGCATCGACGGGGTCGAGGACTACCAGGTCACCGTCGGCTCCGCCGGGCTGATGGCGGCCTTCGGCGGCAGCACGAACACCAACCAGGCGTCGTACCAGCTCAAGCTGGAGGAGACCGCCGACAGCGCCAAGGTCGAGGACGCCGTGCACGACGGGCTCGACAAGCTCGGCTCCTCCGTCGGCGACACCACCGTCAGCGCCGGTGACGGCTTCGGCAGCCAGGACCTGAGCGTGGTCGTCAAGGCCGGCGACGCCCAGGTGCTGGAGAAGGCGTCCGAGCAGGTGCGGGCCAAGGTCGACAAGCTGGACGGCGTCACCGACGTGCAGTCCGACCTGTCCCAGTCCGTGCCGCGCGTCTCGGTCACGGCGAAGGACTCCGCCGCCCGCTACGGGCTGAACGACGCCGCGATCGGCCAGGCCGTCACCCAGGCGGTCAGCGGCACCAAGTCCGGCAAGGCGATCCTGGACGACACCGAGCGCGATGTCGTCGTCCGCTCGCCGGAGCCCGCCGAGACGGTCGCGGCTTTGAAGAAGCTGCCGCTCGGCAAGGTCACGCTGGGCAAGGTCGCCGATGTCCGCACGGTCAACGGCCCGGTCCAGATGACCCGGATCGACGGCGCCCGCGCGGCGACGGTCACGGCGAAGCCGACCGGGGAGAACACCGGCGCGGTCAGCACCAAGCTCCAGTCGGAGATCGACTCGCTGGACCTGCCCAAGGGCGCCACCGCCGAGATCGGCGGCCTCTCGCAGGACCAGGACGAGGCGTTCAGCTCGCTGGGGCTGGCCATGCTGGCGGCCATCGCGATCGTCTTCATGCTGCTGGTCGCGACGTTCCGCTCGCTGATCCAGCCGCTGATCCTGCTGGTCTCGATCCCCTTCGCCGCCACCGGCGCGTTCGGCCTGCTGATCCTCACCGGCACCCCGATGGGCGTCCCGGCGATGATCGGCATGCTGATGCTCATCGGCATCGTGGTGACCAACGCGATCGTGCTGATCGACCTGATCAATCAGTACCGCAGCCAGGGGTACGGCGTCATCGACGCCGTCATCGAGGGTGGCAGGCACCGGCTGCGGCCCATCCTGATGACCGCGCTCGCCACGATCTGCGCCCTGACGCCGATGGCACTCGCGGTCACCGGCGACGGCGGCTTCATATCCCAGCCCCTGGCGGTCGTCGTCATCGGCGGCCTGGTCACCTCAACCCTGCTGACCTTGCTGCTGGTGCCGACGCTCTACGCGATGGTCGAGCTGCGCAAGGAGCGCCGGGCGGCCAAGAAGGCCGCCAAACGAGGGGGCAAGGGGAAGGACGAGGCACCCCCGTCGCCCCGCGAACCCGAGGCGGCGGAAGCCCCCGCCACCTCCTGAACCGCCGGGGTCCGGTCGCACCCGTGGGGGGCCACGACCGGACCCCGGCTCCCGTCAAAGAACCGCGCCGGCGCGGCTCATAAGAACGCGTCGGCGCGGCTCACAAGAACGCGCCCGACGGTATGTACGGCGCGGGAGGCCGAAGGCCCCGATAGCAAACGAACCCCTCGGCGCGA
Source organism: Streptomyces sp. NBC_01775 (assembly GCF_035917675.1). Taxonomy (NCBI): domain Bacteria; kingdom Bacillati; phylum Actinomycetota; class Actinomycetes; order Kitasatosporales; family Streptomycetaceae; genus Streptomyces; species Streptomyces sp. NBC_01775. The sequence continues at coordinate 6,894,216 of NZ_CP109104.1, forward strand.
AGCTCCATCCCCGCGGCGAGCCCCACGTCAACAGCCCACTGCTGTCCGGCAGTAACGTCATGCACCTCAGCCACCACCCCCTCGTCCACCCCCAACAGCGCGGCGCTCAGCACCCGGGTGGCCAACCGCCGCGAGGTGGCGGCGAGAAGCTCCACCTGTCCTCGCTCACTCACATAGCAATACCCGCTCCCCGCGAGATCGTCCGCGACGACCAGCCGGTGGTGCCGCATCAAGAAGTCGTGGTCGGGCCCGTGGGCCCCGCCCCGCAGCCGCCGGTCGACGGAGTCGAGCAGGTCGCGGTCCCGCGCCGATCCCTCGACCGCCGCGCCCTCCGGCGTCCCGAGCCGGGCCCGGTCGACCACGCCCCGCATCCGGATGGTCGGATGCAGCTCGAAGCCCGCCTGCCGGTACACCCGCGCGGCGGCGGGGTGCCGGGAGCAGCAGATGATGCCCCGCAGGCAGCCTCGCCCGTACTCCATCGTCCGGCGCAGCAGGGCGTTGCCCACGCCTTTTCCCTGTGCGCCGGGCAGGACGACGAGCAGTGCGAGCCCCCAGGTGCCCTCGCGGATGAGGGACTGGGCAGCCCCTACGGCCTGCCCCGTGTCGTCCTCGGCGATCCAGCTCCCCGCGGGGTCCGTGAGCACGAGGTGCTGGACCTTCTCCCGGCCCCGCGCCAGGTGTTCGGCCGAGGGCGGGTCCGAGGGTGCGTCGCCCTTCAGAACGTGGGAGGCCCCGAAGGACGCCTCCGCCACCACCCGTACCGTCTCCGCGTCTTCCTCGGTCTCCCTGACTGGTCGCAGCAGCATTCGCCGCAGGCTACGGCAGCGCCAGCATCCGTTCCAGAGCGAGCTTGGCGTACTTCTCGGTCTCGGCGTCGACCTCGATCCGGTTGACCATCGTGCCCTGGGCGAGGGACTCCAGGGCCCACACCAGATGCGGCAGGTCGATCCGGTTCATCGTCGAGCAGAAGCAGACCGTGCGGTCGAGGAAGACGATCTCCTTGCCGCCCTCGGACTCGGCGGCGAAGCGGTTGGCCAGCCGCCGAACGAGGTTCAGCTCCGTGCCGATCGCCCACTTGGAGCCGGGCGGGGCCGCTTCCAGGGCCTTGATGATGTACTCCGTCGAGCCCACCTGGTCGGCGGCGGAGACGACCTCGTGCTTGCACTCGGGGTGGACCAGCACATTGACACCGGGGATCCGCTCGCGGACCTCGCGCACCGATTCCAGCGAGAAGCGGCCGTGCACCGAGCAGTGGCCCCGCCACAGGATCATTCTGGCGTCGCGCAGCTGCTGGGGCGTGAGCCCGCCGCCTGGCTTGTGCGGGTTGTAGACGACGCAGTCCTCCAGCGTCATGCCCATTTCGCGCACCGCGGTGTTCCGCCCCAGGTGCTGGTCGGGCAGGAAGAGGACCTTCTCGCCCTCCTGGAACGCCCACTCCAGCGCGCGCCCGGCGTTGGAGGAGGTGCAGATCGTGCCGCCGTGCCGGCCGGTGAACGCCTTGATGTCCGCCGAGGAGTTCATGTACGAGACGGGTACGGTGACATCGGCCACGCCCGCCTCGGTCAGCACGTCCCAGCACTCGGCGACCTGCTCGGCCGTCGCCATGTCGGCCATGGAGCAGCCCGCCGCCAGGTCGGGGAGCACGACCTGCTGGGCCGGGGAGGTGAGGATGTCGGCGGACTCGGCCATGAAGTGCACGCCGCAGAAGACGATGTACTCCGCCTCGGGGCGCGCCGCCGCGTCTCTGGCCAGCTTGAAGGAGTCGCCGGTCACATCGGCGAACTCGATGACCTCGTCGCGCTGGTAGTGGTGGCCGAGCACGAAGACGCGGTCGCCGAGCTGCTCCTTGGCGGCGCGTGCGCGGGCCACCAGGTCGGGGTCGGAGGGGGAGGGGAGATCGCCGGGGCACTCCACTCCCCGCTCGCTCTTCGGATCGGCCTCACGGCCGAGCAGCAGCAGTGCGAGCGGGGTCGGCTGTACGTCCAGCGGCTGGGCGGTACTCACAGGACCCACCCTTTCTGTAGCGCCATACGGAAGCCGCACACGGCGGGCTTCTCGTCTAAGTGACGCGATCTATCATAGCGGCTTCACGTCAGTTTGACGATGGGGATCATGTCGATGTGACGCATTCCCACCCCCTCGGGCGGTGTGCGAGCATGAAGTGACCACTCGGTCCTGGAATGAATCAGGGAAGCCGTCGGTTGTCCCGACGGTAAGAGAGCAGTCCGTACCAACCCGGGAGAGAAGCAGATGTCCGTTTCGGACGAGACCGCTGTAAGCGAGGGCATCATCCTGTCCGACGCCGCAGCCGAGAAGGTCAAGACCCTGCTGGAGCAGGAGGGCCGTGACGACCTGGCGTTGCGCGTCGCCGTCCAGCCGGGTGGCTGCTCGGGCCTGCGGTATCAGCTCTTCTTCGACGAGCGTTCGCTCGACGGCGACGTGGTCAAGGACTTCGACGGCGTCAAGGTCGTCACCGACCGGATGAGCGCCCCCTACCTCGGCGGCGCCTCCATCGACTTCGTCGACACCATCGAGAAGCAGGGCTTCACGATCGACAACCCCAACGCCACCGGCTCCTGCGCCTGCGGCGACTCTTTCAACTGATGCCCCCCGCGTCGGCCAGGCGGCCGGCGCGGCAGCGTGCGGCGGGCGCCCGGCGCCCCGCACCCGTACGCACCCGGCACAGGACAAGGGCGGCGGACTCCCCCCACCAGGGGCCCGCCGCCCTTGTCGTCCGTTCGCACCGAGAGCGCCCGTCGGGGTGTGCCCTCAGCGGCCGGTGACGACCGGCCGGTGCGAACAGACGTTTACTTGCGGGGCAGCTTGCGGCCGTCCCGCCCGTCCACGACCTTGCGGTCGCCCAGGGCCTTGTCGAGCTGGACCTCGACACTCTGCCGCTTGGCGATCTTGACGCAGACCTTCTTGTCGCCCTTCTTCTTCTCCGGCTTGACCGTGACCTTCACCGAAGAGCCCGACTCGTCGGCCGTGGCCTTGTAGTCGTCGCACACGCCGCCCCAGAAGCGCACCGTGAGGGTGCGCCCGTCGGCCTTGTACGACTCGGCCGCCTGTGTGCCGGCCTTGCCGCCGCCGGTGCCCATGTCCCCCTCACCCGTCGAGGGGCCGGAGGGCGGAGAGGCGGGCCGCTCGACCTGCGGCGGCGCCGACTGCTCGGCCCCGCTGCCCGGAGCGGCCGGATCCTCGCCGCTGGGCGTGGACTTGAGGAACTTCGGCTCGACGGCGGGATGCGTCACCTTCAGATCTCCGCCCCCGCCGGGCCGCTTCACGTCGAAGATCCACGCGGGCACGAGCACGGGCTTGCCGTGCGAGCGCTCCAGCGAGAGGCCGAAGGCGGCCCCGCTCACCTTGGACGGCTCGTTCCGGTCCTTGCCCTTCGGGCTCTCGCGCTTCGGCACCTTGCCGCCCTTGGCCGGCGCGCAGTCGGTCGCGCCCTCGCCGGACTGCTTGGCGCAGGAGGGCCGCGGGCCGTGTCCGCCGGAGGACTGGCTCACCTTGTTCATCTCGTCGAGCGTCGCGTCCGCGCTGAGCACGGGGTATGCCGTGCCCTTGCGGGTCTCGTTCCAATTGCCCTGCCCGCGAGTGATCTTGCCGTTCGCGCCGACCACGAAGGTGCTGTCCCAGCCCTGTGTCGGCAGCCCGTCGACCTTCGGGGAGACGGTCACCGTGCGCGTGCCGCCCACCGCGGGACCGGCCTTGAGCGAGGCGTCCTTGAGGTCCAGGGCCTTCAGGACCGGGCGCACCGCGTCCTTCGCCTTGTCCTCGGGAACGGGCTTGCCCGACGGCGAGGGGGCGCTGTCGACCTCTGTGTCGAGCGGGACCGTGCCCGCGCCCATGTACGTCCACGCGCCGCCCGAGGCGCCGCGCTCGGCGGCCAGCTTGGGACCCTTGCCCCGCTTCTCCCCGCCGACCTGCCAGCGGCCGTCCGTCACCTTCGGACTGCCCTTGATCTTCAGCGCCTTGGCCAGCTCGGCCATCTCGGACTTGCCGACCCGGTGGCCCGTGTGGCGGACGGCGGCCTTGTCGGGCCCCTTCGGCAGCTCGCCCTCGGCGCGGTACGCACGCGGGCCCATCGGCTCACCGGCCGCGATGCCCCGGCTCTCACTGGCCGACGCGGCCTCGCCGTCGAGGGACAGCTTCGGGGGGCCACCCGCCGAAGCGTCGTCTCCGGAATCGGAGGCGGCGGTGGACGCCCAGTACGCACCACCACCGCCGGCCAACAGGACCGCGGCGGCCACGGAGAGGATCACCGGCTGCCGCCGGCGGCTCCGGGGGCCGGGCCGGTCCTCGGGCTCGGGGGACTGGTCTGTACTCACCGAAAACTCCTTTGGCTCCACGCGTCCATGAGGTCCGTCCGTCATGCGGGCACGGAGGTTGGACGGAGTCAGGGAGCGTGTGGTTCCCCGCGGCCCGTTCAGTCGCCGTATTCGGACATACCATCCAGGAGTCGTGCGGACCGTGAAGGCACGCTCACCCCGTGCAACACCTGTGGCGGAACAGGCCGTCCGTCGTCCCGCGGGGCCCGCTGGGCGGTCCAGTGCGGAGCCATCCGGGCGCAGTCGCCGCGCAGTTGCTCCATCGACTCGGGCTCGGACGCTGAAGTCGCCGTTTTCCTCATAGGGTCGACGCTACGCATCGGACGCACTGCCCGGAAGACCCTACTATTTGGTAGTTTTGCCCTGTTCGAGTCCGGAGGTCCAGCGGGTAGCGTGAAGCACGCCCTCCCCCTGTGCGCTGCGCGTACGGGGTACCTCAATGTCTCTCAGGAGCAGAATTCGTCGTGCGTATCGCAGTGAGCGGCTCTATCGCAAACGACCACCTGATGACCTTCCCGGGGCGTTTCTCCGACCAGCTGGTCGCCGACCAGCTGCACACGGTCTCGCTCTCCTTCCTCGTCGACAAGCTCGACATCCGCCGCGGCGGTGTCGGGGCCAACATCGCGTTCGGCATGGGCCAGCTGGGCGCGCGGCCGGTCCTTGTCGGCGCCGCGGGAGAGGACTTCGAGGAATACCGCGTCTGGCTCGAACGCCACGGCGTGGACACCGCCTCGGTCAGGATCTCCGAGGTGCTGCACACCGCGCGCTTCGTCTGCACCACCGACGCGGACGCCAACCAGATCGGCTCCTTCTACACGGGCGCCATGAGCGAGGCCCGGCACATCGAGCTCCAGCACGTGGTCGACCGGGTCGGCCCCCTGGACCTCGTCCTCATCGGCGCCGACGACCCCGAGGGCATGATCCGCCACACCGAGGAGTGCCGGACGCGGGGCATCCCCTTCGCGGCCGACTACTCGCAGCAGATCGCCCGCATGGACGGCGAAGGCATCCGTGAGCTGACCGAGGGTGCCACCTACCTGTTCTCGAACGAGTACGAGAAGGAACTGATCGAGGCCAAGACCGGCTGGAGCGACGAGGAGGTCCTCCAGAAGGTCGGCACCCGTGTCACCACCCTCGGCAAGAACGGGGCGCGCATAGACCGCGCGGGTGAGGAGTCCATCCACGTCGGCTGCGCGGAGGAGCGCACCAAGGCCGATCCGACCGGCGTCGGCGACGCCTTCCGCGCGGGCTTCCTCTCCGGCCTGACCTGGGGCGTCGGGCTGGAGCGCGCGGCACAGGTCGGCTGCATGCTCGCGACCCTCGTCATCGAGACGGTGGGCACCCAGGAGTACGAGCTCACGCGGGTCCACTTCATGGAGCGCTTCACCAAGGCCTACGGCCATGACGCGGCCACCGAGGTCCAGGCCCACCTGGGCTGAGGCCGGCCCCTTCTTCGTCCTCCCGCCGGACAGGCTCGAGCGAGCTGGCCCGGCGGGAGGACGTGCTCGCTAGTGCCGTGACCGGCAATGTTTGCCCGTCAAGGAGCGTCGTCGTGGGGGCACCGCCCGCGCGAGCGGGGCCGAGCGTGGGGGAGCGTGCGATCGCAAGGCGGCCGGAAGTCCTTGATCGGGGTCTCCCCTGCTCTGGGGGCACCTCCCGGCCGAAGGCCGGGGGAGAAGTTGAGAGCCTGGGGAAGGAGCTACCAGGGCTTTTGGCCAACGCCGCTGGGGGCACCCCCTGCTCGGAGAGCTTGGGGGAGTGCGTGCCGGGCGGCGCGACGGGGCAAAGCTCGCCGGGAGGGACACTAGCTCGCCGCTTCGACCCGGCGTACCCGGAACGTGGTGCCGGTGGCTTCGACCAGCACGTGCCCCGTCATCCCGCACCAGGCCGGAATGTCCAGCTTCGCCGCCTCGTCGTCGGCGAGCACCGTCACCACGCCTCCGGGCGGCACCTGCTCGATCACCTTGGCCAGCTCGATCACCGGTACCGGGCACCGCTTGCCCAGGGCATCGACGGTAAGCGCGCCGACGTCCGGGGTGGGGTCGGCATCCGGGGCGGACGCGGCATCGGGGGTGGACGCGGCATCCGTGGCGGACGCCGTGTCGGGGGTGGATGCCGCATCCGGCGCGGACGGCTCGGCGGAAGAAGGGGAAGCGGAAGAAGGGGAAGGGGAGGGTGCGGCTCCCAGCTGGGCCCGCACCCCTTGCACCACCCCGGGCAGCGCCGAAAGGAACCCCTCCACGTCGGACTCCGCCGTCCCCGGCGGCAGGGAGACCCGCACGTTCCCCTCCGACAGCACTCCCATCGCCCGCAGCACATGGCTGGGGGTCAGGGTGCTGGAGGTGCACGAGGAGCCGGAGGAGACCGAGAAGCCCGCCACGTCCAGCGCGTGCAGCAGTGCCTCTCCATCGGCGTAGAGACAGGAGAACGTCACCAGGTGCGGCAGCCGCAGCACCGGATCGCCGACGACCTCCGTGTCCGGCACCAGCGCGGGCACCCGCGCCCTGATCCGGTCGATCATGGCCCGCAGCCGCGCCCCCTCGGTCTCCGCCTCGGCTCGTACGGCGCGCAGCGAGGCCGCGGCGGCGACGATCGCGGGGATGTTCTCGAAGCCGGAGGCCCGCCCGGTCTCGCGCTCGTCTGCCGGTCCGGGCGCCGCGAAGCGCACCCCCTTGCGGATCGCGAGCAGCCCCACCCCCGCGGGCCCGCCCCACTTGTGGGCGCTCGCGGTCAGCAGCGACCAGCCGTCGGGCGCCGGGCCCCAGGGCAGCGACTGCGCGGCGTCCACCAGCAGCGGCACCCCCGCCTCGGCGCAGACGGCGGCGGTCTCCTCGACCGGCTGTACGGTCCCCACCTCGTGGTTCGCGGACTGGAGACAGGCCAGCGCACTTTCCTTGCCGAGCGCCTCCTGGTACTCCTGTGCGTCCACGCGCCCCGTACGGTCGACGGTCACCTCGCGCACCGAGCCGCCGGCCCGCTCGTGGGCCTCGGCGGCGTGCAGTACGGCAGAGTGTTCGACCGCGGAGACGACCAGTCCGCGCCCCACCCTGTGCCGCCCGGCGAGTGCCCCGGCGATGCCGGTGTGGAGCGCGTGCGTACCCGAGGCGGCGAAGGACAGCTCGTCGGGACGGCAGTCGAGCATCTCGGCCGCGCTCTCGCGCGCCGCGTCCAGCAGCATGCGCGCCCGCCTGCCCTCGCGGTGGGGTCGCGCGGGATCGGCCCACCCCTCGTCCAGCGCGGCCAGCAGCGCCTGACGGGCGACGGGATGGAGCGGCAGAGAAGAAGCGGCATCGAATGAGGACACTCCCGCACGCTACCTTTACAGGTGGGCTTTCCGGGCTTCGAAGACGTCCGCCGAGGCGCTGGCGGACAGCCTCCGAAGCGTCAGAAGTCCGGTGCCGAGGCGGCATTCCACCCCATTGGGGTGGGACGCGGCGCGTTACGCCCCCTCCCCGCGCGACCCCAAATGGCGTCGGCTAGGGTTTGGTCCGCATAAACATCAAACCCCTGCCCGCGCATGGGCCGGCGCCCGACCACTCAGAGGGCCGCGCCCGACCGACGCGGGCCGAGACTCTCGGGAAGGCGCTACGTGAGTCCCAACGGCTCCGACCGCTCGTCGCGGCGCCCGATGCGGCGGAAGCTGCAGCAGGCGCTGGCCGCGGGCCTGGTCCTGGCGACCGCGACCGGTTGCACATCAAAGGACTTCCCCCGCCTCGGAATGCCCACCCCGGTAACGGACGAGGCTCCGCGGATCCTCTCCCTGTGGCAGGGCTCCTGGGCGGCTGCGCTCGCCGTGGGCGTGCTGGTGTGGGGCCTGATCCTGTGGAGCGTCATCTTCCACCGGCGGACGCGGTCCAAGGTCGAGATCCCTCCGCAGACCCGGTACAACATGCCCATCGAGGCGCTGTACACGGTGGTCCCGATCATCATCGTGGCGGTGCTCTTCTACTTCACCGCGCGCGATGAGACCAAGCTTCTGGCGACATCGAAGAAGCCCACGCACGTGGTCAACGTCGTCGGCTACCAGTGGAGCTGGGGCTTCAACTACGTCGAGGACGTGGACGGCGACGCCAAGACGGACGTCAACACCGACCATGCCCTGGACAAGGAGCTGAAGGCCATCCCGGACCGGATGGCCAAGGGCTTCCCCAAGGGCGCCGAGGGCGTCTACGACGCAGGCACCCCCGCTGAGCGGAACCCGCAGAACAACAACCCGGGTCCGACGCTGTGGCTGCCCAAGGGCGAGAAGGTCCAGTTCATCCTGACCTCCCGCGACGTCATCCACTCCTTCTGGGTCGTGCCGTTCCTCATGAAGCAGGACGTCATCCCGGGCCATGTCAACCGCTTCGAGGTGACCCCCAACAAGGAGGGCACCTTCATGGGCAAGTGTGCCGAGCTGTGCGGCGTCGACCACTCCCGGATGCTCTTCAACGTGAAGGTCGTCTCCCCGGAGCGCTACCAAAAGCACCTGGAGGCTCTGGCGAAGAAGGGCCAGACCGGATACATCCCGGCGGGTACCGCCAGTATCGGCGACGCCAAGAATGCGGAGACGAATAACCCGTGAGCATCCTCAACGAACCCCAGGGTGCCGCCACAGCCACGGCAGAGGCAGCACCGCCGGTACGCCGTAAGAGCCCCGGAAACGTCGTCGTCTCGTGGCTGACGACGACGGACCACAAGGTCATCGGCAGCCTGTACCTGATCACGTCGTTCGTGTTCTTCATCATCGGCGGCGTCATGGCGCTCTTCATGCGCGCCGAGCTGGCCCGTCCGGGTATGCAGCTCCTGTCGAACGAACAGTTCAACCAGGCGTTCACCATGCATGGCACGATCATGCTGCTGATGTTCGCCACTCCGCTGTTCAACGGCTTCGCGAACTGGATCATGCCGCTCCAGATCGGTTCTCCCGATGTGGCCTTCCCGCGGCTGAACATGTTCGCGTACTGGCTCTACCTCTTCGGCTCGATCATCGCCGTCGGCGGCTTCATCACCCCGCAGGGCGCCGCCGACTTCGGCTGGTTCGCCTACTCGCCGCTCTCGGACGCGGTCAGGTCGCCCGGCGTCGGCGCCGACATGTGGATCATGGGTCTGGCCCTCTCCGGCTTCGGCACGATCCTCGGTTCGGTCAACTTCATCACCACGATCATCTGCATGCGCGCTCCGGGCATGACGATGTTCCGGATGCCGATCTTCACCTGGAACGTGCTGCTCACCGGTGTGCTGGTGCTGCTGGCCTTCCCGGTCCTGGCCGCCGCGCTGTTCGCCTTGGAGGCGGACCGAAAATTCGGGGCGCATGTCTTCGACGCCGGAAACGGAGGAGCGTTGCTGTGGCAACACCTCTTCTGGTTCTTCGGCCATCCAGAGGTGTACATCATCGCGCTGCCGTTCTTCGGCATCGTCTCCGAAGTCATTCCGGTCTTCAGCCGCAAGCCGATGTTCGGCTACATCGGACTGATCGCCGCCACCGTTTCCATCGCCGGTCTCTCGGTGACGGTCTGGGCGCACCACATGTACGTCACAGGCGGCGTGCTCTTGCCGTTCTTCTCGTTCATGACCTTCTTGATCGCGGTGCCGACCGGTGTGAAGTTCTTCAACTGGATCGGCACCATGTGGAAGGGATCGTTGTCCTTCGAGACACCGATGCTGTGGACCGTCGGCTTCCTGATCACCTTCCTGTTCGGCGGTCTGACCGGCGTCATCCTGGCCTCGCCGCCGATGGACTTCCACGTCTCGGACTCGTACTTCGTCGTCGCGCACTTCCACTACGTCGTCTTCGGCACCGTGGTCTTCGCGATGTTCGCCGGATTCCACTTCTGGTGGCCGAAGTTCACGGGCAAGATGCTGGACGAACGGCTCGGGAAGATCACCTTCTGGACCCTGTTCGTCGGCTTCCACGGCACCTTCCTCGTCCAGCACTGGCTGGGCGCCGAGGGCATGCCGCGCCGGTACGCCGACTACCTGGCGGCCGACGGCTTCACCGCGCTGAACACCGTCTCCACGATCAGCTCGTTCCTGCTCGGCCTGTCGATGCTGCCGTTCTTCTACAACGTCTGGAAGACGCACAAGTACGGCAAGAAGGTCGAGGTCGACGACCCGTGGGGCTACGGCCGCTCACTCGAATGGGCGACCAGCTGCCCGCCGCCGCGGCACAACTTCCTCACGCTGCCGCGTATCCGCTCCGAATCCCCCGCCTTCGAGCTGCATCACCCTGAGATCTCCGCCCTCGACCAGATCGAGAACGTGGACTCGGACGAGAAGGCGCTGGCCGGCAGCAAGGAGGCCGGGAAGTGAAGATCCAGGGCAAGATGTTCCTTGGGCTGGCGCTGTTCCTCCTGGCGGTGGCCATCATCTACGGCCTGTGGTCGAAGGAGCCCGTGGGCACCACGGGTCTCTTCCTGGCCTTCGGCCTCTCGGTGATGATCGGCTACTACCTGGCGTTCACCGCGCGCCGGGTGGACACCGGGGCGCAGGACAACAAGCAGGCAGACGTCGCGGACGACGCCGGTGAGCTGGGCTTCTTCAGCCCCCACAGCTGGCAGCCGCTGCTGCTGGGCCTGGGTGGCGCCTTCGCCTTCCTGGGCGTGGCCCTGGGCTGGTGGCTCGTGTACGTTTCGGCGCCGCTGCTGCTGATCGGCCTCTTCGGCTGGGTCTTCGAGTACTACCACGGGGAGAACCGCACCCAGTAGGCACCTCGGCGGCGAAAAAGCAAGGGTCGACCCCCCGACACTCCGGGGGGTCGACCCATTTGTATGTACTCAGCAGGCCCGAGTTGACGATTATTCATATTTTGGGCCCATGAGTAACAGGCCGGATTCCCCGATTCCCGGGGCCCTGACCCCCGGGATCCCCAGCACCTCCATATCCCCCGCCGGACGGAACAGGCGCCGGCTGGTGAAGAGCTGCGCCATGCTGCTGGCGCCCCTGACCGTGGGGCTCGCCGCCTGCGGCACCAGCGGCAGCACCAGCTCGGACCCGCTCGCCTCCTCTCCCTACGACGCCACGGACGCCGTGGCCGTCAGTGCCGGTGCCGACAGCCACGACGTCGACCCCGAAAAGCCGCTCGATGTCACCGCCGAGGGCGGCGCGGACAAGATCACCGACGTGTTCGCCACCGACGCGGCCGGGCGTGTACTGCCCGGCGACCTGTCGGCCGACAGCAAGCACTGGCGCAGCACCGGCCCGCTGGCCGCCGGCGTGCGCTACGACCTCCAGGTCAGCACCGAGAACGACGAAGGCGCCCCAGGGCGCCGCACGCTGCACTTCGAGACCAAGCCCCAGGGCAAGCACCTCGACGTCAAACTGGGCCCGGACAACGGCACCTATGGCGTCGGGCAGCCCCTCACGGCGGAACTCAGCCGCCGCGTCAAGAACCCGAAACAGCGCGAGATCATCGAGCGCGCACTGCGGGTCAAGTCCAGGCCTCACGTGGAGGGCTCCTGGCACTGGGTGGACAGCAAGGAGCTGCACTTCCGCCCCCGCTCCTACTGGCCCGCGCACGCCTCCATCACGCTCACCTCTGCGCTCAAGGGGCTGAAGGTGCGCAAGGGGCTCTACGGCGGCTCTGCCGCACCCGTTCGGATGAAGACGGGCGACAGGATAGAGGCGATAGCCGACGCCTCGTCGCTGGTGATGAACGTCAAGAAGAACGGCAGGACCGTCCACTCCATGCCGATCACCACGGGCAAGGCGGGCTACGAGACCCGCAACGGCATCAAGGTGATCCTCGCCAAGGAGTCATTCGTACGGATGACGAGCGCCAGCATCGGCGCCTCCGACTTCTACGACCTGCCGGTCTACTGGGCCACCCGGCTCACCAACAGCGGCGAGTACGTGCACGGCGCCCCCTGGTCGGTCGGCTCCCAGGGCGTCTCGAACACCAGCCACGGCTGCACCGGCATGAGCAGCGGAAACGCGCGCTGGTTCTTCGACAACGTCCGCCAGGGCGACATAGTCCAGCACGTCAACACGGCGGGCGAGAGCATGGCGCCCTTCGGCAACGGCTTCGGGGACTGGAACATGGGCTGGAAGCAGTGGCGCAAGGGCAGCACCGTGGACCCCGGCAAGCACGAGGGCAGCGGCCCCGCCGACGCCGCGCGGCTGCGGCCCCAGGTGTGAGCCGCACTCGAAGGTGTGAGCGGCTCCGCGAAAAGTGAGCAGTTCCGCACAGCACGGGTCCGGGACGCCGCGCGCGTCCCGGACCCGGTGTTTCTGGGGCTGCCGTCGTCCGGCGGCGGGGCTCAGGCCGGGGTCAGCCGGCCCTCGGTGCCGTCGCGCAGCAGGCCCGCCAGCGCTCCGGCCAGCGCCACCGGGTCCACGGGGTGCGAGACCGTGGCCTCGGCCCTGCTCCAGGTCGCCAGCCAGGCGTCCTGGGGGCGGCCGATCAGCAGCAGCACGGGCGGGCACTCGAAGATCTCGTCCTTGATCTGCCGGCACACGCCCATGCCGCCGGCCGGAGCGGTCTCGCCGTCCAGCACGCACACGTCGATGTGCCGCTCCTGGAGGGCCTCCAGGACCGCGGGCAAGGTGGCGCACTCCAGGTACTCGACCGAGGGCACGTCGGACGCGGGCCTGCGGCCCGCTGCGAGCCGGACCTGCTCGCGGGTGTTGGCGTCGTCGCTGTAGACCAGCACCGTGGCGGTCGGCTGCATTGTTCCTCCGCGTTCGGATCGGGTGGTTCGCTGGTGTCACCGTGGGGAGACAGGTGGCGCCGCTGGGATGCTACTCCTTCCGACGCACCGTCAACACTGCTTCGCACGGGCTCGATGCTGCGCCATATGAGCAGGACAGGGCGGCGCGCACGGGCCGGACACACCGAACGGGACCCCCCGAAGTGAGGCCGGGATAAGCGACCGACATAATGTCGGTCGTGGCGACAGCAACAGCAGTAGAAACCGGGCACGCGCACCCGTCGGTCAACCGGCCGAACCTCACCAGTGTCGGAACCATCATTTGGCTGAGTTCCGAGCTGATGTTCTTCGCGGCCCTCTTCGCGATGTACTTCACCCTGCGATCGGTGACGGGCGCCGACTACTGGAAGGAGCACGCAGAGGCGCTGAACCTTCCCTTCTCGGCGACGAACACCACGATCCTGGTGCTTTCCTCCCTGACGTGTCAGCTCGGCGTGTTCGCCGCCGAACGTGGGGACGTGAAGAAGCTCCGGGCGTGGTTCATCGTCACCTTCATCATGGGTGCGATCTTTATCGGCGGCCAGGTCTTCGAATACACGGAGCTGGTGAAGGAGGGCACGTCGCTCTCCTCGAGTCCGTACGGATCGGTGTTCTACCTGACCACCGGGTTCCACGGGATGCACGTGACGGGCGGGCTCATCGCCTTCCTGTTCGTCCTGGGGCGGACCTACGCGGCCAAGCGGTTCACGCACCACCAGGCCACCGCTGCCATCGTCGTGTCCTACTACTGGCACTTCGTCGATGTCGTCTGGATCGGCCTTTTCGCCACGATCTACCTGATCAGGTAACCGTTCGGGCCGCGGCCCGGCCGGGCGCCGTACCGCGACACACGGACATACGTCCAGACCCAGCATCGACGCAGAAGATCCTGACACCGGGGTAATCCGTGAAAAAGCTCTCCGCACGACGGCGCCATCCGCTGGCGGCGCTCGTCGTTCTACTCTTCGCGCTGGCGGCCACCGGGGGGCTGTACACCGCGTTCGCTCCTGCGGGTGAGGCCAAGGCCGAGCAGGAGTCGAGTCAGTCCCTCGCCATCGAGGAGGGCAAGAAGCTCTACGCCACCGGCTGCTCCAGCTGCCACGGAACCGGCGGCCAGGGGACCAGTGACGGTCCGAGCCTGGTCGGCGTCGGAGCCGCGGCGGTGGACTTCCAGGTCGGCACCGGCCGCATGCCGGCCCAGCAGCCGGGCGCCCAGGTGCCCAAGAAGAAGAAGATCTACGACCAGGACGAGACGAACCAGCTCGCCGCGTACGTCGCCTCACTGGGCTCCGGTCCGAGCCAGCCCAACAAGAAGATGTACGACCCGAGCGGGGCGGATGTCGCCAAGGGCGGTGAACTCTTCCGCAACAACTGCTCGCAGTGCCACAACTTCACCGGTGAGGGCGGCGCGCTCACCCACGGCAAGTTCGCCCCGGACCTGGCAGACGTCGATGAGAAGCACATCTACGAGGCCATGCAGACCGGCCCCCAGAACATGCCCTCCTTCACCGACGGTGCGCTCCCCGAGAAGGACAAGCGGGACATCGTCGCGTACGTGAAGGAGGTCAACAGCGACAAGTCGGAGAGCCCCGGCGGGTTCAAGCTCGGTGGCTTCGGCCCCGTCAGTGAGGGCCTGTTCGCCTGGGTCTTCGGTCTCGGCGCGCTGATCGCCACCGCTGTCTGGGTCGCCGCGCGGACCGCAAAGGCCAAGAAGTCATGAGTAGCCAGACTGGACCACACGAGAACGTGTCAGACGAGAACCTGCCCAGTGCGCAGGAAGAAGCCCATGGCGCGGTAGCGGTCAAGGACGATCCGTTCGCGGATCCCGGCCTGCCCCCCCATGAGCACCGCATCCAGGACATCGACGAGCGGGCGGCCAAGCGCTCCGAGCGTGCCGTCGCCTTCCTCTTCACGCTGTCCATGCTGGCCACGGTGGCCTTCATCGCCTCCTTCGTGGCCTTCCCGATCGACAAGATCGTTTATGTCTGGCCGCTCGGGCACATCAGCGCGCTGAACCTCGCGCTGGGGCTCACCCTCGGCGTGGCCCTCTTCTGCATCGGTGCCGGCGCGGTCCACTGGGCCCGCACGCTGATGTCCGACGAGGAGATGGTCGACGAGCGGCACGCCGTCGCGGCCGAGCCGGAGGTGCGCGAGAAGGTCCTCGCGGACTTCAAGCAGGGCGCGAAGGAGTCGGCCTTCGGGCGCAGGAAGCTCATCCGCAACACGATGTTCGGAGCCATGGCCCTGGTGCCGCTCTCCGGCGTCGTCCTGCTGCGCGACCTGGGCCCGCTGCCCGAGGACAAGCTGCGGCACACGCTGTGGAAGAAGGGCAAGCTGCTCGTCAACGAGAACACCAACGAGCCGCTGCGTCCCGAGGACATCGCGGTCGGCTCGCTGGCCTTCGCCAAGCCGGAGGGCCTGGAGGTGCACGACGAGGAGTTCCAGGAGGAGATCGCCAAGGCGGCCCTGATGATCGTCCGGCTGGAGCCGAAGGACATCAAGGACAAGCGCGAGCTGGACTGGTCCCACGAGGGGATCGTCGCCTTCTCGAAGATCTGCACGCACGTCGGCTGCCCGGTCAGCCTCTACGAGCAGCAGACCCACCATGTGCTCTGCCCCTGCCATCAGTCGACGTTCGATCTGTCCGACGGTGCGCGGGTGCTCTTCGGTCCGGCCGGCCACCGGCTGCCGCAGCTCAAGATCAGCGTCAACAAGGACGGCTTCCTCGAAGCGCAGGGCGACTTCGCGGAGCCCGTCGGTCCGGCCTTCTGGGAGCGCGGATGAGTACTGCAACCGATACCCGGGGCAGCGCGGCTGCCGAGGGCAAGAAGAAGGCACCCGCGGGTGAGCGGGTCGCCGACTGGGCCGACGGACGGCTGGGCATCTACAGCCTGGCCAAGGCCAACATGCGCAAGATCTTCCCGGACCACTGGTCCTTCATGCTGGGTGAGGTCGCGCTCTACAGCTTCATCATCATCATCCTGACCGGCGTCTATCTGACGCTGTTCTTCCACCCGTCGATGAACGAGGTGGAGTACCACGGTTCCTATGTGCCGATGCAGGGTGTCCTGATGTCCGAGGCGTTCGCCTCGACGCTGGACATCAGCTTCGACGTGCGCGGCGGTCTGCTCGTACGGCAGATCCACCACTGGGCGGCGCTGATCTTCCTCGCGGCGATGTTCGTGCACATGATGCGCGTCTTCTTCACCGGCGCCTTCCGCAAGCCGCGCGAGGTCAACTGGCTGTTCGGCTTCCTGCTGTTCGTGCTGGGCATGTTCACCGGCTTCACCGGCTACTCGCTCCCGGACGACCTGCTGTCCGGCACCGGCGTCCGCTTCATGGAGGGCGCGATCCTGTCCGTGCCGATCGTCGGCACGTACCTCTCGATGTTCCTGTTCGGCGGGGAGTTCCCCGGGCACGACTTCGTGGCGCGGTTCTACTCGGTCCACATCCTGCTGTTGCCCGGCATCATGCTGGGCTTGCTGGTGGCGCACCTGATCCTGGTCTTCTACCACAAGCACACGCAGTTCGCGGGCCCCGGACGGACCAACAAGAACGTCGTCGGCATGCCGCTGCTGCCGGTCTACATGGCCAAGGCCGGAGGCTTCTTCTTCCTGGTCTTCGGTGTGATCGCGGCCATCTCGGCGCTCTTCACGATCAACCCGATCTGGGTGCTGGGCCCCTACCGGCCCGACCACGTGTCCACGAACGCGCAGCCCGACTGGTACATGGGCTTCACAGAGGGCCTGGTCCGGGTCATGCCGGGGTGGGAGATCAACCTGTGGGGTCACACGCTGGTGATAGGCGTACTCATCCCGCTGCTGCTCCTGCCGGTGGTGCTGGGTGCCCTCGCGGTCTATCCGTTCATCGAGTCGTGGGTGACCGGCGACAAGCGCGAGCACCACATCGCGGACCGGCCGCGGAACGCGCCGACGCGTACCGCGTTCGGTGTGGCCTGGATCGCGTGGTACTTCGTGTGCCTGGTGGGCGGCGGTAACGACCTGTGGGCCACCCACTTCCACTTGTCGCTCAACGCCATCTCATGGTTCGTCCGGATCGGCTTCTTCGTCGTACCGGTCGTGGTCTTCATCATCACGAAGCGCATCTGTCTCGGCCTTCAGCGCAGGGACCACGCCAAGGTGCTGCACGGGCGGGAGAGCGGCACCATCAAGCGGCTGCCGCACGGTGAGTTCGTGGAGATCCACGAGCCGCTCTCGCAGGAGCAGCTGCACACGCTCACGGCGCACGAGCAGTACAAGCCGGCCGAGATCGGGGCGGAGACCGACGAGAACGGCGTCGAGCGGAAGCTCTCGCGGGGCCAGAAGATGCGGGCCCGGCTCTCGAAGGGGTACTTCGGCGAGGCGGGGCAGATTCCCAAGCCCACGCGGGAGGAGTACCGCGAGATCGAGAGTGGCCACGGCCACCACTGAGGCGCTTGCGCTTGGCTGAAGCCACCACAACCGGAGGGGCTCGCGGGGTTGTTCCCCGCGGGCCCCTCCGGCGTTGTCCGGCCGGTATCGGTGACGGGGCCGCTCCGGGGAAAGTCGATAGGGTGGCGAGACCCCGATCGGTCTACTGCCAGGAAGTGGTTCCCATGAGCGCTGCTACCCCCGCCGGAGGCGACACCATGGCGGCGCGTACCTGGCCGGACGTGCTGAGCGCGCTGGTGAAGGGCGAGGACCTGAGCGCGGACGCCACGGCCTGGGCGATGGACCGGATCATGAGCGGCGAGGCCACCGACGTGCAGATCGCGGGCTTCGCCGTGGCCCTGCGCGCCAAGGGCGAGACGGTGCAGGAGATCTCCGGACTGGTGCGGGCGATGTACGAGCACGCGTTCACCGTGGACATCCCCGGCCCCTCCGTCGACATCGTCGGGACCGGCGGGGACATGGCCAAGACGGTCAACATCTCGACGATGTCCTCGATCGTCGTCGCGGGCACCGGCGTGAAGGTCGTCAAGCACGGCAACCGGGCCTCCTCCAGCGCCAGCGGCGCTTCGGACGTCCTGGGGAAGCTGGGCGTGAACCTGGAGCTGACGCCGCAGCGGGTCGCCGAGGTGGCGGCCGAGGCGGGGATCACCTTCTGCTTCGCGATCAAGTTCCACCCGTCGCTGCGCCATGTCGCCGCCGCGCGGGCCGGGCTGGGGATCGCCACCCCGTTCAACTTCCTCGGCCCGCTCACCAACCCCGCGCGGGTGCGGGCGCAGGCGACCGGCGTCGCGGACGCCCGGATGGCGCCGATCCTCGCGGGAGTGCTCGCCGAGCGGGGCAGCAGCGCGCTCGTCTTCCGCGGGGACGACGGCCTGGACGAGCTGACCACCACGGCCACCTCGACGGTGTGGGTCGTACGCGATGGGGCCGTGCGGGAGGAGAGCTTCGACCCGCGTGATGTGGGGATCGAGCTGGTGCCCGTAGAGGCGCTGCGCGGCGCCGACGCCGCGTACAACGCCGATGTGGCCCGCCGGCTGCTGGAGGGGGAACACGGGCCCGTACGGGACGCGGTGCTCCTCAACTCCGCGGCTGCCTTCGTGGCGCTCGCGCCGACGGACGCCCCGCTCACCGAGCAGATCGGCGACGGGATGCGGCGGGCGGCCGAGTCCCTCGACTCGGGGGCGGCGCTGGCCGCGCTGGAGCGGTGGGTCGCGGCCAGCACCAAGCGGTGACGGCGGCGCGGCCCCTGCCGCGCGCCCTGTGTGCCCCGGCTGCCCCGCCTGCCCGCGTTCCGCAGTGATGCGGTGCGCGGGGCAGGCGGCCGGGGTGCCGGACGCGGCGGGCGGTGCCGTCCGGGTGGGGCTCACTGCTTGGCCGCGGCCTCCAGGGCCGGGAGGTCGAGCTTCTTCATCGTGAGCATGGCCGCCATGACGGCGGCGGCCTTGGCCCGGTCCGGGTCGCTGATCAGCTCCATGAGCCGTCGGGGGACGATCTGCCAGGACAGCCCGTACTTGTCCTTGAGCCATCCGCAGTCGTTCTCCTGGCCGCCGTCCGCTGTGAGCTTCTCCCACAGGGAGTCGACCTCCTCCTGCGAGTCGCAGTCGACCTGGAGCGAGATGGCCTCGGTGAAGGAGAACACCGGGCCGCCGTTGAGCGCGACGTACTGCTGGCCCGCCAGCTCGAACAAGACGGTCATCACCGAGCCGGTCTCGCCGGGGCCGGTCTCCGTGTAGCGGCTCGTCTCCAGGATCCTGGAGTTGTCGAACAGGGAGACGTAGAACTCCGCCGCCTCCTGGGCCTGGGTGTCGAACCAGAGGAATGTCTTGATCTTCTGCGGCTGCTGCATGGCGCGACCTCCTGGTCGTCGGAAGGGGTGCGAAGCCTGTGTGTACAGACCCGCCCCGGACCCGGAACTCATCGGGCGGTGGGCGATTTCTCCGATCCCACCAGAGCCTCGGCCCCGGAAGGCCGCGACACCGCGCTCCTGACCGCACCCGCTGACGCGAGGGTGACGCAGCAGACCGCCAGCCACTGGAGCGGCGTCAGCCGCTCGCCGAGCAGCACGAGCCCCGCGCAGGCCGCGGCGACCGGCTCCAGGCTCTGGAGCACCCCGACGACGCGGGCGGGAAGGCGGCGCAGCGCGGCCAGTTCCAGGGAGTAGGGGACGACGGCGGACAGCACCGCCACCCCCAGCCCGGCCGCCAGCACGCGGGGCTCCGTCACCCGGGGACCTGCCTCGGCCAGCCCGAAGGGCAGCGTCAGCAGCGCGGCCCAGCACACCGCGAGGGCCAGCGGGCCGCCGCCGGACATCCGGGCCCCGGTGCGCCGGCTCAGCAGCAGGTACGAGCCCATCGCCACGGCCGAGGCCACCGCCCAGGCCACCCCGGCGGGCGACAGCGCGCCCGCTCCCGCGCCCGGGAGGGCGAACAGCGTGATCCCGGCCGCTGCCAGGGCGCCCCAGGCCGCGTCCGTCCACCGGCGGGACATCAGCAGGGCAACGGTGAGCGGGCCCGAGAGCTGGAGGGTCATCGCGACGCCCAGCGGCAGGCGGTCCATCGCGAGGTAGGAGAGGTTCATCCCGGCGATCGCCGTGCCGAACGCCAGGATGAGCAGCGCGCCGGAGCGGTCGTCCGGCAGCCGGGGCCGCCACAGGGCCAGCAGCACCAGCGCGGCCAGCCCCAGCCGCAGCGCCGCTGTGGCGAGCGGCCCCCCGGCGGCGCCGAACAGCCCTTTGCCCAGCGCCTGCCCCGTCTGGACGCTGACGACGCTCGCGAGGACGAGCAGGGGAGCGGGTGCCGTGAGCCGGGTCCGGTACCCGGCGGGCTCAGTCCGGGAGGTCATCAGGGGCCCGCCGTGGGCGGTCGTCGTCGCGTACGGTGCTGCGACCGCCGACGACCAGGCGCTCGCCACCTCCGGCGCGCTCCAGCCACCCGCGGAGGGTTCCGCAGGCGCAGCGGGTGTAGACGATGACTCCCTCGGTGACGGGGTGGCGGGAGACGACGGTGTACGGGTCGCGCAGCGGCCAGCCGCACGCGGCACAGCGGCCACTGTTCTCACTGCGGTGGTTGTCCATGCGGACAGCGTCACCGGCAGCCGACGTGCACGTCCATCGCATCTTTCCGCAGGGAATCGTTTTGAATTACCGCATGATTGACTTGCGGCTCCTCCAGACGCTCCGTGTCCTGCACTCCGAGGGCACCGTGACGGCCGCGGCGCGCGCCTTGCACCTGTCGCCCTCGGCCGTCTCCCAGCAACTGCGCCAGCTCGCCCAGCAGGTGGACGCCGAACTGCTGCGACAGGACGGGCGGCTCCTGCGGCTCACCCCGGCGGGCCGGGTGCTGCTCGGCCACGCCGACATCCTGCACGCGCAGTGGGAGCAGGCCCGCGCCGACCTGGCCGCGCACGGCGGCGGGCGCCACCCGACGCTGCGGATGGAGGGCTTCACCACCAGCGTCGCCTCCCTCCTCGTGCCCACGGCCGGCGACCTGCGGCAGGCCGACCCGCCCGTCCGGGTCCTCATCCACGAGAGCGACACCTATGAGAGCTATCAGCGGCTGCTGGCGGGCCAGTCCGACATCGCGGTGCTCACGCCGCTGCCCGACAGCCCGCCCGCCGACGATCCGCGCTTCGATCAACAGCCGCTCCTGGACGACTTCCTGGACCTCGTCGTACCCGTCGGCCATCCGCTGGCAGGTCCGGAGCCCGTCGATCTGGCGGCGGCGGCCACCGAGGACTGGATCTCCCCGCACCACGACCAGGACCGGCTGATCCAGGCCCTGTGCGCGGCGGCCGGGTTCGCCCCGCGCCGGGTCCACCACTCCGACGAGTGGCCCGCTGTGCTCTCCATGATCGGGCATGGGCTGGGCGTGTGCCTCGTACCGCGGCTGATGTCGGTGGCCGCCTACCCGCAGGTCGTCCGGGTGCCGGTGCAGGGCACTCCGCCCCCGTTCCGGCGGGTCCTGACCTGCGTGCGCAAGGGCAGCCATCCCCAGCCGGCCATCGCGGCCGGCCTGGCCGCTCTGCGGGCCCGCGCGGAAGTCCTCACACCGCGCGAGGGGGCGAAGTGAACGAGAGCTTTCGTGCGCGTTACGCACCGACACGGTAAGGAAACGGCAGGTCAGTAGCGTCAGCCCTCCGCACACCGCACCACAGCACCAGGAGGCGCGACGTGACAGCAGGATGGACCAGCCGCCGGGAGCGGCGGACCGGCAGGGCACCGTGGATCAACCACTGGGAGCCCGAGGACCCCGGCTTCTGGGCCCGGGAAGGGCGGCGCACGGCGCGGCGCAACCTGTGGCTCTCCGTCTTCGCCGAGCACACCGGCTTCGCCGTGTGGAGCCTGTGGTCGGTCCTGGTGTTGTTCATGACGCCGGAGACCGGCTTCGCGCTGTCGGCGGACGACAAGTTCCTGCTCGTCTCGGTGGTCTCGCTGGTGGGGGCCGTGCTGCGGCTGCCGTACGGGTTCGCCGTCACACGGGTGGGCGGGCGCACCTGGACGGTGTGCAGCGCCGTCGCCCTGCTGGTGCCCACCGTGCTGGCCGCCGTGCTGATGCGGCGCCCCGAGACCCCGCTGTGGGCGCTGCTGGGGTGCGCGGCGCTGGCCGGGCTGGGAGGCGGCAACTTCGCCTCGTCCATGGTCAACATCAACCACTTCTTCCCCGAGAGGGAGAAGGGCTGGGCGCTCGGGCTCAACGCCGGGGGCGGCAACCTGGGCGTCGCCTCGGTGCAGCTCCTGGGGCTGCTCGTCCTCGCCACGGTGGGGGCCGCGCACCCGGAGGCAGTGCCGCTGCTGCTCGTTCCCGCGCTGGCGCTCGCCGCGCTGCTGGCGCACCGGCACATGGACAACCTCGCGACCGCGCGCACCGACTACTCCTCCTACCGCGCCGCCGTCCGCGACCCGCACTGCTGGATCGTCTCCCTGCTGTACGTGGGGACGTTCGGCTCGTTCATCGGCTTCGGCTTCGCGTTCGGCCTCGTCCTCCAGAACGACTTCGGCCGCACACCCGTGCAGGCCGCGGTGCTGGCCGTGCTGGGGCCCCTGCTGGGCTCGCTGGCCCGGCCGCTGGGCGGGCGGCTGGCCGACCGGTGGGGCGGGGCGCGGGTGACGGCGGGGGCGTTCGCCGCGATGGCGCTGTGCGGCGCGGGAGCGCTGGCCGCCTCGGCGGCGGGGTCGTTCGCCGGATTCGTCGCCGCCTTCATCGCCCTGTTCGTGCTGACGGGGCTCGGCAACGGCTCGACGTACAAGATGATCCCCGCCATCTACGCGGCGCGGGCCGAGAGCGCCGTGGAGGCCGGGCGGGACCCGCAGGAGGCGCGGGCCGAGAGCCGGCGGCGCGCGGGCGCGGTCATCGCGATCTCCGGCGCGGTCGGCGCGCTGGGCGGCGTCGGCATCAACCTCGCCTTCCGGCAGTCGTACCAGGCGGCGGGGGACGCGGGGCCCGCGATCGCCGCCTTCCTGGCGTTCTACGTGCTGTGCCTGGCCGTGACGTGCTGGGTGTATCTGCGACGTCCCGTGGCGGGGACACCCGCCGACCGTGAAGCGGAGGCGCGGAGCGGGGCCGGGCGTACCGGGGCCGACCGGGACGGGACCGGGCAGGACGCCGACACCCGGCTGGACCCGGCCGGAACCTCCGCCGCCGGTCCGGGAGCGTGACCCCTTGAGCGAAGGCACCGCCACACACTGTCCCTACTGCGCCCTCCAGTGCGCCATGACCCTCACGCCGGGCGGCACCCCGGGCACGCTCGACGTCACGCCGCGCGACTTCCCCACCAACGCGGGCGGGCTCTGCCAGAAGGGCTGGACCTCGGCCTCGCTGCTCACCTCGCCCGAGCGGCTCACCACCCCGCTGGTGCGGGACGCGTCGGGGGCGCTGCGCGAGGCGGGCTGGGACGAGGCACTCGACCTGGTGGCGCGGGGCATGGAGCGGGCGCGCGACAGCCGGGGGCCGGACGCCGTCGCCGTCTTCGGCAGCGGAGGGCTCACCAACGAGAAGGCGTACGCGCTGGGGAAGTTCGCCCGCGTCGCGCTGGGCACCTCGCAGATCGACTACAACGGACGGTTCTGCATGTCCTCGGCGGCAGCCGCGGGGAACAGGGCGTTCGGGCTCGACCGCGGACTGCCCTTCCCCGTCACCGATCTGGACGCCTCCGAGGCCGTCGTCCTCGTGGGCGCCAACCCGGCCGAGACGATGCCGCCGCTGATGGGACACCTGGATCCCGCCCGGCTCATCGTCGTCGACCCGCGCCGCACCGCCACCGCGCAGGCGGCGCTCGACGGCGGCGGCCTGCACCTCCAGCCCGCGCCCGGCACCGACCTGGCGCTCGCGCTGGGGCTGCTCCATGTCGCGCTCGTCGACGGTCACCTGGAAGCCCCCGGGCGCGTCGCCTACCGGCGGGAGCGGACCACCGGGTGGGACGAGGCACGCCGGTGCGCCGCGCGGTGGTGGCCGGAGCGCACCGAGCGGCTGACCGGGGTCGCCGCCGCCGACCTGCGCAAGGCGGTGGGCGTGCTGGCCGGTGCCCACCGGGCCCACATCCTCACCGGGCGCGGCGCCGAACAGCACAGCAAGGGCGTGGACACCGTCGCCGCCTGGATCAACCTCGCGCTCGCGCTGGGCCTGCCGGGCACCCCCGGCTCCGGGTACGGGTGCCTGACGGGACAGGGCAATGGGCAAGGCGGCAGGGAACACGGCCAGAAGGCCGACCAGCTGCCCGGATACCGGCACATCTCCGACCCCGCGGCGCGCGCCCACATCGCCAGTGTGTGGGACGTCCCCGAGGAGTCGCTGCCAGGCCCCGGCCGCAGCGCGTGGGAGCTGCTGGACGCGCTCGGCACCCCCGACGGGCCCTCGGCGCTGCTGGTGATGGGCTCCAACCCGGCCGTCTCCGCGCCCCGTTCGCGCCGCGCCGTGGAGCGGCTGCGCGCCCTCGACCTGCTCGTCGTCGCCGACTTCGTGCGCTCGGAGACCGCCGAACTCGCCGATGTGGTCCTGCCCGTGACGATGTGGGCCGAGGAGTCGGGGACGATGACCAGCCTGGAGGGCCGGGTGCTGCGGCGCCACCGCGCCCAGGCGCCGCCGCCCGGGGTCCGCACGGACCTGGAGGTGCTCCACGGGCTCGCGGTGCGCCTCGGGCGAGGCGGCGCGGAGTTCCCCGTCGACCACGCCGAGGTCTTCGAGGAGCTGCGGCGGGCCTCCGAGGGCGGCACCGCCGACTACTCCGGTGTGCGCCCCGAGGCGCTGGACGCGGGGGAGGCCGTGCACTGGCCGGCGCCGCGCGGGCAGCGCGGCTCCGGCACCCCCCACCTCTTCCTCGACCGCTTCGCCCACCCGGAGGGGAAGGCCCGCTTCCTGCCCGTGGAGCACCGTGAGGCCGCCGAACTCCCCGACGCGGCACACCCGCTCTACGCCACGACCGGGCGCGAGCTCCAGCACTACCAGTCGGGCGCGCAGACCCGCCGGGTGCCCGAACTGGCGGCTGCGGCGCCCGGCGCCTATGTGGAGGTGCACCCCGACACGGCGCGCCGCGCCGGACTCGCGGACGGCGACCAGGCGCGCGTGGTCTCGCGGCGCGGCAGCGTGCTGGCCCGCACCCGCTGCGTCCCCACGCTGCGCACCGACACCGTCTTCCTCCCCTTCCACTACGCGGGGACGGGCACGGCCAACGCGCTCACCAACCCGGCGCTCGACCCGGTCAGCCGGATGCCCGAGTTCAAGCTGTGCGCCGTACGGCTGGAGCCCGCCGGAGCCGGGGACCGGGGAGCGGACGACCGGGGCGCGGACCACCCGCGGGCGGTGTCCCCGTGAGCCGGGCGCTGGAGGTCGTGGTCGTCGGCAACGGGATGGTCGGGCACCGGCTGGCCCAGGAGGTGCGTCGCCGTGACCCGGGAGGCGTACGGGTACGGCTCACGATCGTGGGCGACGAGCCGACCGGCGGCTACAACCGGGTGCTGCTGCCCGGTCTGATAGCCGGGTCCCTGACCGAGGCGGACCTCGCACCGGATGAGGACGGAAATTCCTTCGCACCGGATGAAGGCGGAAAACCCCTCGCACCGGATGAAGCACGGAAAGCGGCTCCCGGCGGGGTGCGCGGGGGCACCACCGTCACGCGCGTCGACCGGGCGGAGCGCACCGTGACCACCGCGGACGGGCACCAACTCCCCTACGACAGGCTCGTGCTGGCCACCGGCGCCCACGCCAACATCCCCCCGCTGCCCGGACTGCGCCGGGACGACGGCGCCCCGGCCCGCGACGTCTCGGCGCTGCGCACCCTCGCCGACGCGCGCAGGCTGCGCCGTCTCGCCCACCGCGCCCGTGCCCGGGGCGCGCCCATGGCCGTCCTCGGCGGCGGCATCCTCGGCCTGGAGGCGGCCCGCGCCCTGGTGGCGCGCGGCGTCGGGGTGACCGTCGTACATCAGGCGACCCACGTCATGGACCGCCAGCTGGACGCGCCCGCGGGCCGGGTGCTCGCGCGCTCGCTGCTCCGCACGGGAATCGCCCAGCGGCTGGGCGTCGCGGCGACGGCCTGGGTGCCCGAGGAGGGGCTGCACCTCGCGGACGGCAGCGTCGTACCCGCCGCCGGGCTGCTGCTGAGCACCGGCGCACGGCCGCGCACGGCGCTCGCGCAGGAGTGCGGGCTGGCGGTCGGCCCTGCGGGCATCGCCGTCGATGACGCGCTGACCACCTCCGACCCCGACGTGTACGCGCTCGGCGACTGCGCCGACGCCGACCCGGGGCTCGTCCAGCCCGGCTGGGAGCAGGCCGCCACGCTCGCGGCGCTGCTGACCGGCGACAACCCGCAGGCGCGCTACGTCGGCACCCCCAGGGTGACCCGGCTGAAGGCCGCAGGCATCGAACTCGCCTGTCTGGGCGACCCGTTCGCCGAGCCGCACGAGGCGGCGGCGCCGGTCTCCGACGAGGCGGCCCCGCTGCTTCCCGGACCGGCGGCCCCGCAGGACCCGCGCGGATCCGCGGCCCCGGGCGGGTCCTCGACACCAGGAGGATCCGCGACCCAGGACGGGCCGGAGGCGGAGCGCGCGCCCGAGGTCCTGCGCCTGGAGGACCCGTCCAGAGAGCGCTACGCCAAGCTCGTCCTGCACGGCGACCGCGTCACCGGAGCCATCCTGCTCGGCCTGCCGGACGCCGCCGCCGGGCTCGTCCAGCTCTTCGACCGGGGCGCCCCGGCCCCCTCCGACCGGCTCGCCCTCATGCTGGGCCGGGCCCTGCCGCCCGAGGTGTCGGGCGGCCCCGAGTCGCTGCCCGACCACGGGCTGGTGTGCCGCTGCAACGGCGTCACCAAGGGAGCGCTGCGCTCCGCCTGGCACGCCGGGGCGCGCTCACCGCGCGAGCTGGCCGACTCGACCCGCGCCACCACCGGCTGCGGCAGCTGCCGCCCCACCGTCGAGAAACTCGCGGCCTGGCTCGCCGAGACAGACCCTTCGCAGTCGTCCCCGTCCCCGACCCCGACCCACCCGAGGTGAGCCCCGTGCACTCCACTCCCACTCCTGACTCCGCCGCCGGCCCCCGCAGGCTCGTCGTCGTCGGCCTCGGCATGGTCGGGCACCGGCTGGTCGAGGCCCTCACCTCCCGTGACGGGGACGGCGACTGGCACATCACCGTGCTGGCCGAGGAGTCCCGCCCCGCCTACGACCGCGTCGCCCTCTCCACCTGCTTCGACGGCGCCGACGAGGAGACCCTGCGGCTGTCCGGCCTCGACGAGGACCGCGTCGAGGTACGGCTGGGCGACCCGGCCACCGCGCTGGACCGGGACGCGCGCACCGTGACCACGGCATCCGGCGCGCGCCTGCCCTACGACGCGCTCGTGCTGGCCACCGGCTCGCGGCCGTTCGTGCCGCCGCTGCCCGGCAGCACCGCGCCCGGCTGTCTCGTCTACCGCACGCTGGACGACATCGAAGCCCTCCGCGCCGCCGCCGCCGCCAACACCAGCGGGCGCGGCGTCGTGGTCGGCGGCGGGCTGCTGGGGCTGGAGGCCGCCAACGCGCTGCGGCTGCTGGGCGTGACCCCGCACGTGGTGGAGCTGGCGCCGCACCTGATGGCCGTCCAGCTCGACGAAGGCGGCGGCGCGCTGCTCGGCCGCATGGTCGAGGACCTGGGCGTACGGGTGCACACCGGCGTCGCCACCGAGCGCGTGGTGACCGACCCCGCGACGGGCGCGGCCGTCGCCGTCGAACTCGCCGACGGCACCCGGGTGGAGACCGACCTCGTCGTCTTCGCCGCGGGCGTGCGGCCCGCCGACGAGCTGGCGCGCGAGGCCGGGCTGCGCGTGGGGGAGCGCGGCGGCGTGGCCGTCGACGACGCCTGCCGCTCGGTGACGGACCCGCACGTGTGGGCCGTCGGCGAGGTCGCCTGCGTGGAGAGCGAGGGCCGGACCCTCGGCCTGGTCGCACCCGGCTACGCGATGGCCGAGACCGTCGCCGACCGGCTGCTCGGCGGCGCGGCCAACTTCCCGGGCGCCGACACCTCCACCCAGCTCAAGCTGCTAGGTGTGGACGTCGCCTCGTTCGGCGACGCGCTGGCCGCCACGCCCGGCGCGCTGGAGGTCGTCCTCAACGACCCCGTCGCCGCCACCTACGGCAAGCTCGTCGTCTCCGACGACGCCAAGACGCTGCTCGGCGGCATCCTCGTCGGCGACGCGTCCGCCTACCCGCTGCTCAGGCCGCTGGTGGGCAGCGCGCTGCCCACCGACCCGGCGACGCTGCTCGCCCCCGAGTCCGCGGGCGGTACGGCCGCCGGGGGAGGGGTGGCCGGGCTGCCGGACAGCGCGCAGATCTGTAGCTGCCACGCCGTCACCAAGGGCGCGCTGACCGAGGCCATCACCGGACAGGGCTGCGCCGACGTTCCCGCGCTCAAGTCCTGCACCAAGGCCGGCACCGGCTGCGGCTCGTGCGTACCCGCGCTCAAGCAGATCCTGGAGGCGGCGGGCGTCGAGCAGTCCAAGGCGCTGTGCGAGCACTTCGACCACTCGCGGGCCGAGCTGTTCGAGATCGTCGCGGCCACCGGCATCACCACTTTCTCGCAGCTGGTGGCCGAGCACGGGCGCGGGCGCGGCTGCGACGTGTGCAAGCCCGCCGTCGCCGCGATCCTCGCCTCGCGCGACAGCGGCACCCACATCCTCGACGGCGAACGCGGCGGCCTCCAGGACACCAACGACCGCCACCTGGCCAATATGCAGCGCAACGGAACGTACTCCGTCGTGCCCCGCGTCCCCGGCGGCGAGATCACTCCGGCCCGCCTCATCGTGCTCGGCGAGGTGGCCCGCGACTTCGGCCTCTACACCAAGATCACTGGCGGTCAGCGCATCGACCTGCTCGGCGCCCGCCTCGAACAGCTCCCCGCCATCTGGCGCCGGCTCACCGACGCCGGCTTCGAGTCGGGGCACGCCTACGGCAAGGCCCTCCGCACGGTGAAGTCCTGCGTGGGCTCCACCTGGTGCCGCTACGGCGTACAGGACTCGGTCGGCCTCGCCATCGAACTGGAGCTGCGCTACCGGGGCCTGCGCGCCCCGCACAAGCTGAAGGCGGGCGTCTCCGGCTGCGCTCGGGAGTGCGCGGAGGCCCGCAGCAAGGACTTCGGCATCATCGCGACGGAGCAGGGCTGGAACCTCTACGTCGGCGGCAACGGCGGCTTCACCCCCCGGCATGCCGAACTCCTCGCCTCCGACCTCGACCACGCCACGCTGGTGCGCACCATCGACCGCTTCCTGACGTTCTACATCCGCACCGCCGACCGCCTCCAGCGCACCGCCGCCTGGCTGGAGAGCCTGGAGGGCGGCCTCGACCACCTGCGGGCCGTCATCATGGACGACTCGCTCGGCATCTGCGCCGAACTCGACGCCGCCATGGAACGGCACGTCGCCGACTACCACGACGAGTGGCGCGGCGTCCTGGAGGACCCCGCGAAGCTGGCCCGCTTCACCTCCTTCGTCAACGCCCCCGAAACCCCCGACCCGGCGATCTCCTTCGCCGTCGAGCGGGACCAGCCCGTCCCCGGCCCGGTCTCCCTCGGCATGCCGAAGCTGTCCGCCGAGGGCGCGAGCACCCACTGACCACCGCTGTCCGAACGAGCCGGAAGGTGACCATCATGTCGACCATCGCTGTCAGCCCCATCAGCTCCAGCACGGACTGGTCCGCCGTCTGCCCGCTGGACGCCCTCCCCGTCGAGCAGGGCCGCGCCGCGCTGCTGCCGGACGGCAGCGCCGCCGCCCTCTTCCGGCTGTACACCGGCGAGGTGTACGCGGTCGGGAATCTGGACCCCTTCAGCGGGGCACCCGTCATCTGCCACGGCATCGTCGGCGACCGCGAGGGCGTCCCGGTGGTCACCGGGCCCCTCGGCAAGGAGGCCTTCGAGCTGGCGACCGGCCGCTGCCTGGACGACGAGACCGTCCGGCTCCCCGTCCACGAAGTGCGGCTGACCAGCGGAATGATCGAGGTCTCGGCCCGGCGAAACACGGTGGAAACGCTGGTCGGGCGAGGATGAACGCAAGCTACAGCTGAGAGGAGACGCGGTGTCGGCACCTGACCCGTCGCGGAACCGCACGGGATCCGTTCCCCCGCTGGCGGGGTTCACCGTCGCGGTCACCGCCGCGCGCCGGGCCGAGGAGCTGGGCGCGCTGCTGGAGCGGCGCGGCGCCGAGGTCGTCCACGCGCCCGCGCTGCGCATCATCCCGCTGGCGGACGACGTCGAACTGCGCGACGCCACCAAGGAACTGGTGGCCCGCCCACCGGACGTGGCCGTCGCCACCACCGGCATCGGCTTCCGCGGCTGGATGGAGGCCGCGGACGGCTGGGGCGAGGGCGAGGCGCTGCGCGGGGCGCTGGCCGCCGGCGAACTGCTGGCCCGGGGCCCCAAGGCGTGCGGCGCCATCCGCGCCGCCGGGCTGCGCGAGGCGTGGTCCCCGGCCTCGGAGTCCTCCACCGAGGTCCTCGAACGCCTGCTGGACCGCGACGACCTGGCCGGGCTGCGGATCGCCGTCCAGCTCCACGGCGAACCGCTGCGGGACTTCATCGACGCGCTGCGCGGCGCGGGCGCCGAGGTCGTACCGGTGCCGGTCTACCGCTGGACCGGACCCGCCGACCCCGCCCCCCTCGACCGTCTCCTCGACGCCCTGCTGGCGGACGGCATCGACGCCGTCACCTTCACCAGCGCCCTGGCCGCCGCCGGGCTCTACGCCCGCGCCGAGGAGCACGGCAAGAGCGAGGCGCTGACCCGCGCGCTGCGGGAGCGCACCCAGGTCGCCTGCGTCGGCCCCGTCACCGCCGCGCCGCTGCTCGCCCGCGACATCCCCGCCTACTGGCCCGACCGCTTCCGCACCGGCGCCCTCGTCCGCAGGCTCTGCGACAGCCTGCCCGCCGCCGCGCCCACCCTGCCCGCCGCCGGGCACACCCTCCAGGTGCGCGGCACCGCCGCCGTGCTGGACGGCGAGCTGCGGCCGGTGAGTCCGGGTCCCATGGCCGTCCTGCGCGCTCTGGCCCGCCGCCCGGGACAGGTGCTCTCCACCACCGACCTGCTGCCCGCGCTGCCGGGCGGCGGCAAGGACGAGCACGCTGTCGAGTCCGCCGTCGGCCGCCTGCGCACGGCGCTCGGGGCGCCCGCCGTGGTGCAGACGGTGGTCAAGCGGGGCTACCGCATCGCGCTCGACCCGGCGGCGGCCTGCGAGCCGGACGAGGGAGACATGCGGGAGACAGGAGAGACGGGGGAGACGGGTTCATGACGGCACTCGCGCGCACCGCCCCGCGCGGAGAACGGGACGGGCAGGGGTACGGGCACGGAGGCAAGGACAGGGGCGGGGGCCGGGCCGAGGTGCTGCTCGTCGCGCACGGCACACGCAGCGCCGAGGGCACCCGGACGGCACGGGAGCTGGCGCGCGGCCTCGCGGCCCGGCTGCGGCGGCCGGTGGAGGTGGCGTACGCGGATGTGCGCGGGCCCACCGTCACCGAGGCGCTGGCGCGCCGCGCGGGACCGGTCACCCTCGTCCCCGCCTTCCTCGCGTCCGGCTACCACGTACGGGCCGACATCCCCGCACAGGTCCGCCGCGCGGGCGCCGCCGAGGTGCTGGCGACCCCCGCGCTGGGCGCCGATCCCGCGCTCCTGCCCGCGCTGGCCGACCGTCTCGCAGCGGCGGACGTACGCGAGGGGGACAGCGTCGTGCTCGCCGCCGCCGGCTCCAGCGACCCAGAGGCCCGCGCCGAGGCGCACACCATGGCCGGGCTCCTGGGCCGCCTGCTGCACCGCCCGGTGCCCGTCGCCTGGGCCGCCACCGCCGAGCCCTCCGTCGCCGCGACGGTCGCCCGGCTGCGCGCGTCGGGCGCCCGCCGGGTGGCCGTCGCCACCTGGCTGCTGGCCCCCGGCGTCTTCGCCGAACGCCTCGCGGCCAGCGGCGCCGACACGGTGGCGGCGCCGCTCGCGGCCCACCCCTCGGTACTGGAGACGCTGGCGCGCCGCGTCACCGAGACCGAGCGGGTGGCTCGCGCCGGGCGGGCCGCGTAGCGGGGTGAGTGCGGCTGAGTGGCTCAGCCCTCATGACTCAAGCTGAATTCGGTTGCCCTACACGTGAGTTCGCGCCGCCTGCGGTTGCGCCTCCGCGCCCTTGAGGGCGCTGATGAACGCGGTCCAGGCGTCGGCACCGCAGTGGAATGCTCCGAGCGAGCGGTTCTTGGAGTCGCGGACCGCGACGGTGGCTGCGCCGAGGTGTCGGCACTCCACGCAGTTGGCGCCAGCATTGCTGGTGTAGGAGGACGTGTACCAGGTGCCGTCGGTGATGTGTCGCAGCATGATCCTTGGTCCTTCACTCTGAGTCGAGATCTCTCGCGATGTCGGAGATCAGATTCATGGACTGACGCGTGGACAGAGCTGATGACCGGATTTGGTCAAACGCCATCCTGTAGCGCTTGACCGGCGCATCGTCCTCAAGGTATAGAGCGCCATCCAAATACTCTACGTTCACCACATCCAGGTCCATGGGTTCGGGATACGAGTAGATGAGGAATCCGCCCATCAAGCCCAGATGCACGCCTTGGGCGTAGGGCAGCACCTGGATCGTGCGACGCGGCGGCTTACTCACTTTCGTCAGATGCCATAGCTGCTCCGCCATGACCTTCCGGCCCCCGATCTCCTGGCGCAGCGCGCTTTCCGTCACCACGCAGACGTAGTGCGGCGGTCGCTCTCTCGCGAGAATTTCCTGCCGCGCCAGACGAACCGACACGTGCGATTCGACCTCTGTGTCGATCAGTTGGGGAGGAAGCTGGCTGATTACGGTGGCCGCATATGCCCTCGTCTGAAGGAGTCCCGGGATGAGCTGCGGATCGAACACGCAGATCTGCTCCGCGTCGCTCTCCATGCTCAGGGCCTCTTGGAAGCTGGGGTCCAGCATCTCCCCGTACTGGCGCCACCAACTGCGCTTATGTGCCTCGATTGAGAGGGCCGTCAGCCCCTCGCGCAGGCGCGCGTCCTTCACCCCGTACAGCTCCAGCAGCGCCTCCAACTCCAGGCGCGTGATGCGCTGGCGGCCTGTCTCCAGGCGGCTCATCTTCGTGTTGTCGCCGTGGATGCGCTTCGCTGCTCGGTCGACCGGGATGCCAGCTGCTTCGCGGAGTGCCTTGAGCTCGGATCCGAGCTTGCGTCGGCGCGAGATGGCTGAGGGCTTCGGCTATGTGCCGACCGCTGGGGGCAAGCGCGTGTGGGTCCGAGTGCGGGCGTCAAGGGCTGGGCGTCAGGGGTGATGTCCGACGAGTCATGGGCCCGAGGGGCCCTGTCCGGCATGCGGACGGGGCCGTGTGCGGGATCAGGGGGCTGTGGCATACTCCTCGACCAGGTCACGAGCGACAGCGATCAAGGCCCCGGCCCGCTGTCCGGCAACCCTCCGTCCGTGGCGGGGTGCCCCGGGTGATGACCAGGCCGTAGGACAGCAAGGTCCGCGGCAAGCGCGGGTCCCTCATTCCAGGGTCCCTGGTCTACGAGGGAGTCTTCTGTGAGCCAGCGAATGCGATAGGGCCGTCGGACCGTTCCCGGTCCGGCTCTTCGGCCCCTTCCCCGGTTCCGTACCTCCGGTATCCGTATCGCCGGTACCTCCGGCAGTCGTCGCCACCTTCACCTTCACCGCCGTACGTGTTTCCGCCGTGCGCGCGCTCTGCTCATGGGAGACCTCATGTCCTTCGCCAGTGCTTTTGCCCCGGTTTCTTCCTCCGTCGAGGCCCCCGGCGGCTCCTGTTCCGCCGCCCCGGACGCCCCGGACGCCCCGAACACTCCCGCCGCCCCGGCCGCCCATGGCTCCCCCCTCGCCGTCCTCGGCCGCGATGTGCGCGTCCCGCTGGTGACCGGTGGCGAGGTGACCTACGCCGCGCTCGACTACGCCGCCAGCGCCCCGGCGCTCCAGCGGGTGTGGGACGACATCGCCGCCTACGCGCCGTACTACGGCAGCGTCCACCGGGGTGCCGGCTACCTCTCCCAGCTCTCCACCGAGCTGTTCGAGCAGAGCAGGCAGGCCGTCGCCGAGTTCCTCGGCTGCCGGGAGGGCGACCAGGTCGTCTTCACCCGCGCCACCACCGACTCCCTCAACCTGCTCTCGGCCGTGCTCCCGGCCGGTACCCGGGTGTTCGTGTTCGAGACCGAGCACCACGCCTCACTGCTGCCGTGGCGCAGCCACGACGTGACCTACCTGGACGCGCCCCGCTCGCCCGAGCAGGCCGTCGCCACCTTGGAGTCCGCGCTGCACGGCGCGCCCGCCGGCCCCAAGCTGGTGTGCGTCACCGGCGCCTCCAACGTCACCGGCGAGGTCTGGCCGGTGCGCGAGCTGGCGCGTGCCGCGCACCGGCACGGGGCCCGCATCGTGCTGGACGCCGCGCAGCTCGCCCCGCACCGGCCCGTGGACCTGGGGGAGCTGGAGGTCGACTGGGTGGCCCTCTCCGGACACAAGCTGTACGCGCCCTTCGGCGCCGGGGTGCTCGCGGGCCGGGCCGACTGGCTGCGCGAGGCCGAGCCCTACCTCGCGGGCGGCGGCGCCAGCCGCCGGGTGGAGCGGCGTACCGACGGCGGGGTCGACGTGGAGTGGCACACCAACGCCGCGCGGCACGAGGCCGGTTCGCCCAACGTGATCGGCGCCTACGCCCTCGCCTCGGCCTGCCGCGCCCTGACCGAGGCCGGGTTCGACAGCCTGGTGGCCCGCGAGGAGGAGCTGCTGGCCAAGCTGCGCGCGGGGCTCGCCGACGTGCCCGAGGTCACCGTCCTCTCCCTCTTCGGAGAGGGCGCCGACCAGGTCGGGGTGCTCTCCTTCGTCGTCGAGGGCTGGAACAGCTCGCACTTCGCCGCCGCGCTCTCGGCCGAGCACGGCATCGGGGTGCGCGACGGCCTCTTCTGCGCCCACCCGCTGCTGCGCACCCTCCTCGGCCAGCAGGGGGACACCCCCGGCGAGTGCGGCGCCCCGGAGGCGGCTCCCGGCGAGCGCTCGCTGAACGCGATCCGCGTCAGCTTCGGCGCCGGGACCCCCGACGAGCACGTGGACCGCTTCGTCGCCGCCGTACGGCAGCTGGTCCGCGACGGCGCGCGCTGGAACTACCGTACGGAGGACGGCCGCTGCGTCCCGCAGGACGTGGCTGCCTGAGCGCGGCTCTGCCCCCAGGGGTCCGGGGCACGGGGTTCAGTAGGCCACCGTGAAGCGGGCCCTGTGGTGCTCGGGCCGCTCCGCCTCGTCCACCAGGGCGACCGCCAGGTCCTCCATGGAGATCGCGGAGCGGCCCTCGGCGTCCAGGAGGAGCTCGTCCCCGCCGAGGCGGTAGCGGCCCGTGCGCGTGCCGGGCTCCAGCAGCGCGGGCGGGCTCAGATACGCCCAGTCCGCCTGGGGCGGCGCGTGATGCAGGCAGATGGCGAGCTGCTTGTCGCAGGCGCGGGCGATCGCCCGCCACTGCGGGGGCACGAAGCGCGGGTCGTCGGCGGCGCGGACCGTGCCGCCCGTGCCGGGCACGGTCAGGCTGCCGGCTCCGCCGACGAGCAGCAGCCGTACGCCGGTGGCGCCGGTCCCCGCGAGCAGGCCCCGGGCGGCCATGGTCAGCCCGTCCTCGTTGCCCGGCGCCGGGCGGGTGGCGCCGACGACCAGGTCGTGTCCGTCGCTCAGCGCCGCCACGTCACCGGCGTCGGCCGCGTCGCCCACCCGGTGCGCGGCCGAGGGGTGCAGGGCGGGGAAGCGGACGGGGTCGCGGACGACCGCCGTGACCTCGTGGCCCCGGGCGAGCGCCTCGGTGACGACCCGGCTGCCGACGTTGCCCGCAGCTCCGAAGACCGCGATGCGCAGTGTCATGCCGCTCAACTCCCTGTGTCGATATAGCTCTTGATGTATATGCCGTCACGGTTCGGCCGCGTGGCTCAGGCGCGCGCCGCGGCGATCCGTTCCAGTGCCCACAGCGCCAGCGCGCCCGCCGCCAGCGCGGCTCCCAGGGCGCACACTCCGCTCCAGCCGCCGCGCGCCCAGATCACGGCCGTCAGGGCCGAACCGGTGGCGCCGCCGATGAAGAAGCTGGTCATGAAGACGGAGTTGAGGCGGTTCCGGGCCTCGGGGCGCAGCGCGTACAGCACGGTCTGGCTGCTGTTGAGCACCGCCTGCTGGCCGATGTTCAGCGCCACCACGCCGAGCGCCAGCCACGGCAGGGAGCGTTCTCCGGCGAGCATCAGCAGCCAGCCGCCGCCGAGCGTGAGGATGCCGAAGCCGGTCACGTGCTGGACGTAGCCGCGGTCGTTGAGCCGTCCCGCGAAGGTCATCGCCAGCACGCCGATGACGCCGAGGAGTCCCACCAGCCCGATCTCCCCCTCCGACCAGCCGAAGGGCGGGCGGGCGAGCAGGAAGGTCACCGCGGTGATCTGGCCGCTGTAGGAGGCGAAGGCGAGGGCGCTGAGTGCCGAGCGCCGGCGCAGCAGCGGTACCTCGCGCAGCAGGGAGAAGGACGAGCGCAGCAGGGCCGGGTAGGAAAGCCGGGCCGTCGGGCGGACGCGCGGCAAGAAGCGGTGCAGCAGCAGTGCCATCACCGCCACGGGTATCGCGCTGACCCAGTACACGGTGCGCCAGCCGCCGAGCGTGGCCAGCGCGCCGGAGACGGTGCGGGCGAGCAGCCCGCCCAGCAGGATGCCGGACATCACGGTCGCCACCGCCTGACCGCGCGCCGCGTCCGGCACCAGCGCCGCCGCGTAGCCGACGACGACCTGTGCGCCCACCGCCGTCAGCGCCACCGCGACGGTTCCCGCCAGCAGCGCGGGGCCGTTGGGCGCGGCGGCCGTCAGTGCGAGGAAGAGCGCGGTCGCCGCCATCAGGGTCACCGCGAGGCGGCGCCGGTCGAGCACGTCGCCGAGCGGGACGATCAGCAGCAGGCCCAGCGCGTACCCGAGTTGGGAGGCGGTCACGATCAGACCCGCCAGGGTGCTGCTGATGTGCAGGTCGCGGGTGATCAGGTCGAGGAGGGGCTGCGCGAAGTAGTTGCCCGCGCAGGAGAGTCCGGTGGCCGTGGCCATCAGCAGGAGGAGGCCCCGGCGCGGCGCGCGGTCCGCCGGTTCCCGGAGGGGGAGCGGGGCATCGGGTGGTGCGGCGTGAGGTGGTGCCGAATCCATCATGTGCTCAGGCTGCTGCCCGGGATATCAATGAGTCCAACACATCCTTGTCATCCCAGCGATCGTGGAACGAGATGGGTCTCGTACGCTGGGCGCATGGAACTCCAGCAGCTCCGCTACGTCGTCGCCGTCGCGGAGACCGGCGGCTTCACGCGCGCCGCAGAGCGCTGCCTCGTCGTCCAGTCGGCGCTCAGCCACCAGATCGCCAAGCTGGAGAAGGAGCTGGGGGCGCGGCTGTTCGAGCGCAACAGCCGCCAGGTGCGGCTCACCCCCGCGGGCGAGGCGTTCCTCCCGGCGGCCCGCCAGTCCCTGGAGGCCGCCGAACGCGCCGCGGCCGAGGTCGCGGCGGCCACCGGCGAGATCCGCGGCACCCTCGCCCTGGGCGCCATCAGCACCATCGCCTCCGTCGATGTGCCGCGCGCGCTCCGCGACTTCCACGACCGCTATCCGCAGGTGCGCATCAGACTCACCTCGCGGCGCAGCGAGGACCTGGTCGAGGAGGTACGCGGCGGCACCCTGGACCTGGCGTTCCTCGGAGTGACCCCCGCCTTCCGCGCGAAGGGCGTCAGGAGCCACACGCTGGTCCAGGACCGGCACGTCGTCGTGGTCGCCCCCGACCACCCGCTGGCCCGGGAGGGCGCGGGGCGCGCGGGGAAGCCGCTGGAGCTGGCGCGGCTGGCGGAGGAGGCCTTTGTCGACTTCGCCGCGGGCAGCAACGCCCGCGCCCAGACCGAGGAGACCTTCGCCGCCGCCGGACTGCACCACGATGTGGCCTTCGAGGTCTCCCACTGGGAGTTCCTCGCGGCCCTCGTCCGCAACGGCATGGGCATCGCGCTGCTGCCCGCCACCTTCGTCTCCCAGCTCTCGGGCCTGTGCGTGCTGCCCGTGCGCGACGGCCCCCGCCGCGAGGAACGCCTGGTGTGGAGCGAGACCCGCCTGACCCCGGCGGGCGCGGCCTTCCTGGCGGGGATGGGCGTACGGGACTGAGCCCCCCGGCGCACCGGGGGGTGGCCGTAGCAGGCCGTATCAGGCAGTCGTCAGGCTCGCGTTGATCGCGGGGAGCAGGGTGTTCCGGGAGGCGGCGGCGTCGTCCTCGGGGCCGTCGGCGGCCCAGCAGACGTAGCCGTCGGGACGGAAGAGCAGGGCGGCGGCGCCCGGTTCGCGCGTCTTCCCGGCCCCGTCGGGGCAGGTGGCGCGGACGAGGTCGACCGAGGCCGGGAGCCGGAGACCCGCCGGGACGACACCGGCGAGGTCGAGCAGCACGGCGTGGCCCGAGCCGAACAGCCCTGGCCTACGGCGAGCCCGCAGGCGAGCGCTACGCCGGGGCCGTCGACGACGCCGAGCACGCCTTCGCCCTGCTGGAGCACGGCTTGCGCGAGCTGCGCGCGTAGCGGCGACGCCCTCCCGCCGCCGCCCCACCGGAACTCATGCCGCCGGAGCCCGCGTCACCGGAGCCCGCGTCACCGGAACTCGTGCACCACCTGGATCGGCCCGACGATGTGCGCGTTGAACTCCGCCAGCTCCTCGGCCGGCACCCACAGCTCCAGAATCGTCCGCCCGCCCGCCTGCTGGACGGGGTACCGCTTCAGGAACTCCGACTCCACCTCGAACCGCGTCACGAAGCCGGCCCCGTCGTGCTTGACGTTCCAGTCCCGTGCGATCCGCACCGCGTAGTCCTCGTTGAGAACGGGATAGAAGATCGGCTGCTCCGGCAACCGGGCCGGCCACTCCCGCCACCCCGACTCCCGCACCAGTGCCAGCTCAACGGGCCCCACCGGCCGCCACAGCACACTCGTCCTCGCCGCCCCGCTCCCACTCATCCCCCGAAGCTACCGACTCGTTCCGGCCCAGGACCACCCGATTCCCTCCGGGACCGGTTCCTCCGCCGCCGTGGCCGCCCGGTTCGACAGCAGGCCGGCGAAGGGCTGAGGGGGACGAGGGGGATGAGGAGGGCGGGGCTGGAGGCGGGTGCCCAGTAGGACCATGCGGAGGGCGTGTTCGGTGGCGTCGGCCAGATACGCGGGCGCGTGGGTGAGGGCCTCGGCCAGGCCCAGCGGGGCGGGGAGTATGGAGCCGTAGGCGTCGATGCCGGTGGCGCGGGTCTCGTGGGCGCCCTCGCCCAGGGTCCCGGCCAGCGCGAGTACGGGCTTGCCGAACGCCTTCGCGCGGCGGGCCACTTCGGCGGGGACCTTGCCGCGTGCCGTCTGACTGTCGAGGGAGCCCTCGGCGGTGAGGACGAGATCGGCGCGGGCCAGCCGGGCATCCAGGTCGAGGCGGTCGAGCAGGACCTCGAAGCGGGGCAGCAGCCGTGCGCCGAGCGCGGCCAGGCCGGCGCCCAGGCCGCCGGAGGCTCCCGTCCCCGGCGCCGTACGCAGGTCCGTACGAGGCTCCGGAGGTGAATCCGTACGCAGGTCCGTACGCGGCTCGGCCTCCCGCTGTGCGGGTCGTCCTCGTACGTCCCGCTCCAGTACGTCCGCCCAGCGGTCCAGCCCCTCTGCCAGCGACTCGACCTGGGCGGGGGTCGCGCCCTTCTGGGGGCCGTAGACGCGGGCGACCCCGGAGGGCCCGCACAGCACGTTGAACGGGTTGCAGGCGACCAGGAGTTCGGTGTCCCGCAGCCTCGGGTCGAGGCCCGAGGGGTCGATACGGTCCAGCAGGGCGAGGGCGTGCCCGCCGCGCGGCAGCTCCGCGCCGGCCGCGTCCAGCAGCCGCGCGCCGAGGGCCTGGAGCGCGCCCGCGCCGCCGTCGGAGGTGCCCGAGTCGCCGCAGCCGACGAGCACGCGTCGCGCCCCCGCGTCCAGCGCCGCGCCGATCAGCTCCCCGACCCCGTAGGTCGTCGTCGTGCCCGGGTCGCGGCGGTTCGGGGGAACGAGGGACAGCCCGGCGACGGCCGCCATCTCCACCACCGCGGTCGGCAGGGAGGTCGGCAGGGTCGGTCCCGGGGAGGGGCCGCCCGCCGGGCCCAGCAGCGCGAAGTGCGTCCGCACCGGGTCGCCGACCGGACCGGTGGCCGCATGGGGCAGCAGCCGGCCGCCCGTGGCGAGGGCCAGCGCCTCGGCCGTACCCTCGCCGCCGTCCACCAGCGGGATCAGGTCGAGCGTGGCCTCCGGGGTGACCCGGCGGATGCCCTCGGCCATGGACTCGGCGGCCTGCCGGGCGGACAGCGACTCCTTGAAACCGCTGGGGGCCAGCGTGAAGTGATACGGCATCAGATACTCCAGGGAGAGGGAAAGGGGAAGGGGGAGGGGAAGGGGGAGGGGAAGGCCGGACGGGCCGGGGGCGGGGAAGAGGCAGGCGCGACTCACCGCACGGGCACGCCCAGCAGTGGCCAGACCGCGAGGGCGAAGGCGAGTACGAGCAGGGCCGTCAGCGGCGCCAGCACGGCCGACAGCCGCAGCAGGTCACGCGGTGTGTACGTCGGCGTGTGCGCGGGGGCGCCGGGCACCTCGGCGAAGAGCGCCACCGGCTTGGCGGAGGCGGGCAGCGTGTGGCAGAAACCGGCGGCGGCGGTCGAGGCGAGCGCGGCGGAGACCGGGTTGACCCCGGCGCCCGCCGCAGCGGCCACCACCAGCGGCACCAGCACACTGGAGCGCGCCGAGCGCGACTGGAGCAGCAGATGTGCCCCCGTACTCACCACCACGACGGCGGCGAGGAACGCCCACGGCGGCACGGCGGCCCCGCCCGGCAGCCCGCTGACCAGCCATCTCGCGGCGCCGGAGTCGGACAGTGCGAGTCCCATCGCCATGGTCGCCGCCATGAACAGCAGCAGCGACCACGGCACCGTCTTCAGCGCGTCCCTCAGCCCCACCGTCCCCAGCGCGGGTGAGGCGGCCACCACGGCGCCGGTCAGCGCGACCAGCGCGGGCGAGATCCCGTGCAGCGGCTCGCTGCACCACAGCGCGACGACGGTGACCAGTAGCAGCGCCGCCCTGGCCTCCGGCGGGGAGAGCGGCCCGGTGACGGTGGCCTCCGAGTGCCGCTGGATGTCCTCGACCGTGATACGGACGTCACCGCGCCGCTCCGCGCGGCGCGTGGTCGTCAACAGCACGGCCTCGGCCGTCAGATGGGAGGACGCGATGGCCAGCGGCAGCCCCAGCAGCAGCCACTGGGTGAAGCCGACATGCTCGCCCGCCGACTCCCACAGCACGCTGACCGTGATCAGATGCGCGCCCGCGCCGATCAGCGTCGCCACGGCCGACAGCAGGATGACGGTGGGGAACAGCAGCGCGAGCATCACCACCAGCCGGCGGCGCTCCCGCAGCACGGCGGCCAGCGCGAGGAAGACCGGCAGCGCCAGCGCGGCCCGGCCGGAGGTCGCCGGTATCGCGAAGGCGCTCACCACCAGCGCGGCCGTCGTCAGATGCACCAGCTGCCGCACCGAGCGCGCCCCGCTGACCAGGAACGCGGCGGCCCGCGCCGCCAGCCCTGTCCGGGAGACGGCGGCTGCGAGGACGAAGGCGCAGATCAGCAGCCACACCGTCGCGTCGCCCAGGGTGCCGAAGAGGGTGTCGGAGGAGATGACACCGGTGGCGGCCAGCGCCAGCCCCGCGCCGAGCGCGATATAGGTGTCGTCGATCGGGGTGCCGATCCACGCGCAGGTCGCCAGTACGAAGACGGCCAGCGTGATCCGCGCGTCCCCGCCCAGCCCGGCGAAGTTGCCGGGCACCGCGAGCAGCGCGCACACGCTCAGCGCCCCGCAGAGAACACAGAGGGGGACCGCCTGCCGGAGAGTGAGCGCCGCTGCTGTCATGGACAGGAGTCTTCGGCCCGGGTATGAGCCCCCAATGAGCGCGTTATGAAGGCGACTTCATGCGGGCCCTCACGAAGGGGGCGTCGCGCAGGCCCTCACGAAGGCGGCCCAGCCCCTACGGCAGCCGGTATCCCATACCCCGCACCGTCTCCACCCGCTCGGCGCCCAGCTTCTTGCGCAGGGCCCGGACATACACGTCCACGATGTTCGAGCCGGGGTCGAAGTCGTAGCCCCACACGTGCGAGAGGATCTGCTCGCGCGCCAGCACCTGCCCGGGATGGCGCAGGAACAGCTCCAGCAGCACGAACTCACGAGCCGTCAGGTCCACCGTGCGCCCGCCCGCGCGGGCTCTGCGGGTGCGCAGGTCCAGCGACAGCTCTCCGCTGCGCAGCACGGTGACCTCCGGCACCCGCGCCGCCGTACGCAGCCGCAGCCGCACCCGGGCGAGCAGTTCCTCGAAGCGGAACGGCTTGGTCATCCAGTCGTCGGCGCCGCCCTCCAGCCCGGCGACGGTGTCCCGCACCGAGTCCCGCGCTGTCAGCACGATCACGGGGACCGTCACCCGCGCCTCGCGCAGCTCCCGCAGCACGGTGAACCCGTCCTTGCCCGGCAGCCCGATGTCGAGGACGACCAGGTCGAAGCCGCCGCTGCGGGCGTAGTGGTAGGCCGTGTCACCGTCGGCGGCCACCGTCGTGGTGAAGCCGCTGGCCCGCAGCCCCTTCTCGACGAACGCGGCGATCCTTGCCTCGTCCTCCACGATCAGAATCCGGTTCATGGCTCCTCCCCTGGAGTCCGGTGTGCGCCGTCCCGTGAGGCGCCGTCCGCCGCCTCGTCCCGTGCGTGGTCCGGGAGGAGGAGGACGAAGGTGGCGCCGCCGCCGTCGGTCGTCCGCGCGGCGACCCGGCCGCCGGGGTGTCCCTCGGCGATGGCCTTGACGATCGAGAGGCCCAGCCCCGCGCCGCTGCCCCGCGAGCCGCGCCGCGCGGTGCCTCTGCGGAACCGCTCGAAGATCACCTCGGCGTCCTGGGGGCTGACCCCGGGCCCGCTGTCCGCGACGTACAGCTCCACCGCGCCCTCCTCGGGGCGGCGCCGCGAGCCGATCCGTACGGGGGCGCCGGGCGCGGTGTGCTGCACGGCGTTCTGGGCGAGCTGCACCATCGCCTGGGTGACCCGCTGCGGGTCGAGCAGCACCGTGCCCTCGGCCACCTGTGCGAGCTGCCAGTCGCGCTCGGCCAGGGTGCGCGCCTTGACGAAGACGTCCGCCGTCAGCTCGGCCAGCTCCACCGGTTCGGGCGTGACGAAGTCGGGCCGCTCGGCCTTGGCGAGCAGCAGCAGGTCCTCGACGATGCGGCTCATCCGGTCCA
Organism: Streptomyces sp. NBC_01775; assembly: GCF_035917675.1. Lineage (NCBI taxonomy): Bacteria > Bacillati > Actinomycetota > Actinomycetes > Kitasatosporales > Streptomycetaceae > Streptomyces > Streptomyces sp. NBC_01775. Next base: position 6,937,361 of record NZ_CP109104.1, read on the forward strand.
GCTCGTCGGTGACCACCCGTACGGTCTCCTCGCGCTCCTCGGGCCCGTCGCCCATCAGCTCCAGGTGGCCGCGGACGATGGTGATGGGGGTGCGCAGTTCGTGCCCCGCGTCGTCCACGAACTGCCGCTGCCCGGCGAAGGCCCGCTCCAGCCGGTCCAGCATGGCGTTGAAGGTCTCGGCCAGCGCCGAGATGTCGTCCCGGCCGCGCACCGGGATGCGCCGCGTCAGGTCCTGCTCGGTCAGCTGTGCGGCCGTCGTGCGCACCAGCCGTACGGGCGCCAGGATGCGGCCCGCGACCGCCCAGCCGATGCCGCAGGTCAGCAGCAGTGCGACGCCGGATATGGCCAGCAGGACGCGGAAGACCGTCTCGGGCCCGGCCTGTTCGCGGTCGATGTGGAGCGCCGTCACGAAGGTGCCCGACGGTGCGCCGCCGCCCGGCTCGATGGTCACCCGCGCCCAGCGCACCTCGCCCTGCGCCCTGTGCAGGGTGCCGCTGCGCGCCTCGCCGGAGACGATACGGCGCAGCGCCGCCTTGTCCCGGTGCAGCGGCAGGGCGGAGGGGATGTCGCGGCCCTGCCGGATGACCTTGCCGCGCACCACGCCGAGCAACTCCTCGTCGGGGTCGGAGTACTGCCGCTCCAAGAAGACCTGAAGCAGCCGTCTGGCGTCGGTGAAGGGCCGCCCGGTCTCCGGGTCCCGGCCGCGCCGTACGAAGTTGGCGAACTCCCCGGTCTCCTGCTCCAGCAGCCGCGTCACGCGGTGTTCCACGTCCCGGACGAGGATCGAGCGGGTGGTGGTGGCCACCGCTCCGAGCGCCACGGCCATGACGGCCAGCAGCCACAGCAGGATGCGGACCCGCGCCGATATCCAGGTCGGTGCCGTGGACCTCGCCGGGCCCGGACCCCGCGGCTCCTCACCCGTCGTCGCCCGGACCGTCGTCGTCCCGCTCGTTCTTGTCGTCGCCCCGGTCGTCGTTGCCGTCGGTTCCGTCATCGTCGCTCGCATCGTCGGTGGCCGGCGGCTCGTCGGTGGCGGGCGGACGGGGCACCGTCTCGTCGCCGGGCGGCCGGGAGGCGGAGCCCGAGGGCTTGCCCGGCGTGCCGGGCGAGGAGGTGCCGGACGGTCCCTCGCTCTCCAGCTCGACCTTCGCGGGCGGCTCGGGAGGGTCCGGGCTGTCGGTGAGCGCGTAACTGGTGACGGCGATGCCCAGCGGGATCGCCACCACCGCGGCGAGAGTCGCTATGCGGTGGGAGAAGGCCATACGGGGAAGGCTGCCCGGCGCACCCCGCCCCCGGGATGAAGCCCGGATGAGGAAACCTTCATCAAGGAGTCAAGGCCGCTCAGGAACCAAGGTGCTCAGAGAGCGGGGCTGCTCAGGAGTCCAGGCCGATGGCGAAGGCCGACTCCAGGTCGTGTTGCGAGTACGTACGGAAGGCGATGTGGGTCTCCGTCGACTCCACCCCCGGCACCTTGCTGATCCGGCCCGGGATCACCTCCGCCAGGTCGTCGTGGCGGGCCACCCGGACCATGGCGATCAGATCGTGCGCACCCGTCACCGAGTAGACCTCGCTGACACCCTCCAGAGCGGCGATCTGCTCGGCGATCTCGGGGATGCGGTCGGTGCTGGTCTTGATGAGCACGATCGAAGTGATCACGGCTGGGTCTCTCCCTCTGACGCCGGGGTTGGCCCCGTCACCTTAGCCCGGCGGTATCTCAGCCAGGCGTAGAGGAAGCCGAGGGCGAAGCCGACCACATGAGCCAGGTACGCGACGCCGGGACCGTCCCCGTCCTGCCGCGCGGCCAGCCACTGGAGCGTCAGCCAGAACAGCAGGACGGCCCAGGCGGGGAAGCGCAGTGGCAGGAAGAAGAGGAAGGGGAAGACGCTGGTGACCCGGGCGCGGGGAAAGAGGTAGAGAAAGGCTCCGAGGACGGCGGAGATCGCCCCCGAGGCGCCCACCAGCGTCTCGGCGGACCCGGGGTGTGCCGCCGCGTAGCAGAGCATCGCGGCATAGCCGGTGGCCGCGTAGAACAGCGCGAAGCGCGCCGCTCCCATCCGCCGCTCGACCAGCCCGCCGAAGACGAACAAGAAGAGCAGGTTGCCGAGCAGATGCAGCCAGTTGCCGTGCAGGAACAGCGCGGTCAGCGGCGCCGTCAACGGCCGGAGCGCGCCGCTCAGCAGCGTGTGGGGCACCACCCCCCACCGGCTGAAGTAGTCCGACTGGGCCTCGCGCAGCGCCGCACCCGTGCCGTAGGAACGGACGAGGCCGGAGGCGGGCCCGGTCAGGAAGATCAGGCAGCAGGAGCCGATGAGGGCGTAGGTCATCAGGGGCCGCGCCCCCTCGTGCGGGCCGTGGCCGCCGTGCGGGTCGCGGTCCTGGGGCGTCGCGTCAGCGCGGTCCGTGGCGTCCATGGCCCGGATCATGACGGCTGGGTGTCGGCCCGTACTCCCCGACACACGCGGCGGTCCGCAGGCCGTAGGGTTTAAGGGAAGAGAGCCCGCGCTGCATGTCCGCGACGTGCCGTACGAAGTCGCCCCGGTCCCCGGAAGCCGACCGGGCGATCCAACGATGAGACGAGGCGAGACGATGGCGGTCCCCACGCCCACGGCCGAGACCCGCTGGCGCTGCACCCTGTGCGGCAATCTGACCCGGTTCGACGTGACGCGCTCCAGCAAGGTGGTGGAGTACGTCCATCTGGACCTGGCCGGTGCGCCGAAGGTGGAGGAGCGGGAGGTGCTCAGTGAGAGCATCGAGTCCGTGCGCTGCCGCTGGTGCAACGCGGTGGACCAGATCGAGCTGGTGGACCGGCCGAGCGCAGAGGTCTGAGGACTCAGGAACGGCAGGTGTGACCGGTGGTGGAACGGACGGGTGGTGACCGCGAGCAGTCGGCCTCGGCTGCCCAGGCGGGAGCGGCCCCCGCCCCGCCCGGGGAAGACACCTCGAGCGAGGATGGCCGGGCCCCCGGCGAGGACCAGGCCCGTGAGGAGGAGCAGCCCCGCGAGGAAGGGCTGGATCGGCCGCTGCCGGAGAAGGTGCGGCACAGGGTCGTCGCCTTCACCGGTGAGGCACTCGGCGGGCTGACCATCGCGGAACTCCCCGCCCCGTTGCGGCAGTACGCCCGCTTCACCCCCCAGCGCCGCGCCAAGTTCGGCGGCAACGCCATGGCGGCTGCCCTGGAGAGCGACGCCGCCTTCCGCCAGCGCATCGGCGCCCGGCTGCGAGAACAGGTTCCCGAGTTGTCGGCCGCACTCGACGAGGGAACGCCGCCGCCCGCCGCCGACCCGGTGGACGTGGCGGCGGCGGCCTATGTGCTGCGTCCGGCGGGCTGGGCCAAGCTCGTGGCCGCCGCGGGCGAGGAGGCCCAGCGCGCCCAGGCGGAGCGCGCGGGCGAGGAGGCCCAGCGGGAGCTGACGCGGCTGCGCGAGGAGCTGGACCAGGCCAGGGGAGCGGCCCGCGACGAGGGGGAGCGCGGCCGGCGCGAGCTGGAGGCACTGCGCAAGGAACTCGACGGCACCCAGCGCAAGCTGCGCAGCGCCCAGGCCGACGTACGCCGCGGCGAGGCGGCCCAGCGCAAGCTCCGGAGCGAGCTGGAGGCGGCACGCGGCGCGGCGAGCGCGGAGAAGACGGCGGCCGACAGCGAGGTCCGCCGGCTGAAGGCCCGCCTGGCCGAGGCCGAAACGGCGCTGGAGTCCGGCCGGCGCGCGGCGCGCGAGGGCCGCAGCGTCGAGGACATGCGCGTGAAGCTGCTGCTCGACACCGTGCTGGACGCCGCGCAGGGGCTGCGCCGCGAGCTGGCGCTCCCGCCGTCCGAGAGCCGCCCGGCGGATACGGTCGAGGCGGTCGAGCCCGGCAGGATGTCCCCCAAGGACGTGGCCGCGCGAGCCCTTTCGGAGACCGACCCCGCGCTGCTCGACCAACTCCTCGCGCTCCCGCAGGCCCACCTGGTGGTGGACGGCTACAACGTCACCAAGACCGGCTATCCGGCGCTGCCGCTGGAGAAGCAGCGGCTGCGGCTGCTGGGCGGACTCGCCGTGCTGGCGGCCCAGTCGGGGGCCGAGGCCACCTGTGTCTTCGACGGCGCCGAGCTGGCCGCGCCGGTGCTGCTCGCGCCGCCGCGCGGGGTGCGGGTGCTGTTCTCCAAGCCGAAGCAGACCGCGGATGAGCTGATCCGCCGTCTGGTGCGCGCCGAACCCCCGGGCCGTCCCGTGGTGGTGGTCTCCTCCGACCGCGAGGTCGCCGACGGCTGCGCCGCGGCGGGCGCCCGGCCGGTCGCTTCCACGCTGCTCCTCAAGCGCCTTGCGCGCACCTGAGATCGACCCCGCGCCGGGGCCCGCGCCGGAGCTCGTGACGAGGCCCGCGCGAAATCCGCACCGGAGCCGCACAACTGGAGCGCACGGGAGCCGGTAGGAGCCTGCACGGTTAGCGCTCCGTGAGCCCGTGCTCGCTGGCTGTGGGTGTTGAGTAAAGAATGCGCTTGTGGGGCGCCTTTTTCTCTGAGGGATTTGATCCGATCAATGGGCATGGCTAGTGTCTGGCCTCGAACCTTCGCTCGGTTGATCACCTACCCGGGGTGACAGCGGAGGACCGCCTTGTTCCGCCGAGTTGAGACCGCCCAGTCGCAGTGAACGCGGAGCCGGAAGTGACCGACCGGCAGGCGGCTGAGGAAGAAGGAGCTCGCCCCAGTGGCGTCCCACCGTCGTCCCAAGCAGCCGAGCCGCACACGCGTCAGCGTCCTCACGGTGACCGCAGCGGCAGCCGTCGCCCTCACCTCCCAGGCGGCCCACGCCGATCCGCAGTCCTCCAAGAAGGACGTCAAGGAGAAGGTCGACAAGCTCTACGAGGACGCCGAGGCGGCCACCGAGAAGTACAACGGCGCCAAGGAGAAGCAGAGCAAGCTCCAGACGCAGGTTGAGAACCTCCAAGGCAGCGTCGCGCGCGGTCAGGGTGACCTCAACAAGATGCGCAACAAGCTCGGTTCGATGGCCACGGCGCAGTACCGCTCGGGCGCCATCGACCCGTCCGTGCAGCTCTTCCTCTCCTCCGACCCGGACAACTACCTGGACCGGGCCTCGGCCATGGACCAGTTGAGCACCAAGCAGGCCTCGGCGCTCAAGAAGATCCAGGCCAAGCAGCGCACCCTCGCCCAGCAGCGCAAGGAAGCCTCCGGCAAGCTGAAGGACCTCGCCAGCACCCGCAAGGAGCTGGGCGACAAGAAGAGCAAGATCCAGGGCAAGCTCTCCAAGGCCCAGTCGCTCCTCAACTCCATGAGTGCCAAGGAGCGCGCGAAGATCGCCGCCAAGCAGAAGCGCGCCGACCGCGCCTCCAGCGACCGGGCGGATCTGGGCAACTCGAAGGGATCCGGGCGCGCGGGCGCCGCCTTCGCCGCCGCCAAGACCAAGATCGGCTCGCCCTACGTGTGGGGCGCCACCGGTCCCAGCTCCTTCGACTGCTCCGGGCTGACCTCCTGGGCGTACAAGCAGGCGGGCGTCTCCCTGCCGCGTACCTCCCAGGCGCAGGCGAGCGCGGGCACCAGGATCCCCAGCCAGAGCCAGCTCAAGGTCGGCGACCTGGTGATGTTCTACGACGACCTGCACCACATCGGCCTCTACGCGGGCAACGGCCAGGTGCTGCACGCGCCCAAGCCGGGTGCCAACGTGCGCTTCGAGTCGATCAACAACATGCCGTTCATGTACGGCGTGCGGGTCTGAACTACCGCGTGCGGGCCTGAACTTCCGGCGGGTTTCCGCCTGATCACCAGGCAGTGTGATGAGAGGTAAACGTCGTTCTTCCGGGTGAAACCGGCCGGGTGCGGATGACCTTCGAATCCGGCCGGTGACCTGCACCGTAGGCCACTTGCACAGGGACCGTGCCGATTCGCCGACGAGGCGCGGTCCTTGGACCCTCTGTAAGGACGCGGCTACATTCTGCGGGCGCAACTTCGCCTAGCGGAAGGACCGCCTCCTCCAGTGGCATCGCACCGGTCCCCTCGACGTACCCCGCAGCCCGGACGCGGCTGGCCCACCCGGGTCACCGTGGTCTCGGCAGCGGCGGCGGGCGCGGCATCCGCGCTCGCCCCAGCGGCACCGGCGGGCGCCGAGCCCGCCGACCACAAGCCGTCGTCCGCCACCGTCAACGCCCGCATCGACCGGCTCTACGAGCAGGCGGAGGGCGCGACGGAGAAGTACAACGCGGTCGCCGAGCGCACGGGCAAGCTGCGCCGCCAGGTCGAGCACACCCAAGACGCCGTCGCACGCGGCCAGTCCAAGGTCAACCGCATGCGCGACGCCCTCTCCGCCCTCGCCGGGGCGCAGTACCGCGGCGGCGGCATCGATCCGACCGTGGCGCTGATGCTCACCGAGGACCCGGACGGCTTTCTCGACAAGGCCGCGACCCTCGACCGCATCGGCAGCCGCCAGCTGGTCAAGCTCCGCCAGCTCCGCACGGCTCAGCGCGTCCTCGCCCAGCAGCGCAGCGAGGCGTCCGGGAAGCTGGAGCAGCTCGACAGCCTCCAAAGCGCGCTCAAGGCCCAGAAGCGGAACGTCCAGAAGAAGCTGGGCGCCGCCCAGCGGCTGCTGAACCGGCTCACCCCCGACGAGCGCGCCAAGCGCGAGCGCGCCTCGCGCGGCGGCGACCGCAAGAAGGCCCCCGGGGGCGCCGCCCCCGGCTCCGGCATGAAGGCTTCCTCGGGGCGGGCGGCCGAAGCGGTCGCCGCGGCCAGGTCTGCCGTGGGCAAGCCGTACGCCTGGGGCGCGACGGGGCCCGGCGCCTTCGACTGCTCGGGCCTCACACAGTGGGCGTACGGCCAGGCGGGCACGTCCATCCCGCGCACCTCCCAGGCCCAGCGCTCCGCCGGCCGGCAGGTCCCGCTCAGCCAGGCCCGCCCTGGAGACCTGGTGGTCTACCGCGACGACGCCAGCCACGTCGGGATGTACGTGGGCGGCGGCCAGGTCGTGCACGCCCCCCACCCGGGCGCGGCGGTGCGCTACGACCCGGTCGGCATGATGCCCGTCTCCTCCGTCACCAGACCCTGACCCGGCCGCCGCCCCCCCATCGCCGCCCCGCCCGCCGCTGTCCCGGCCCTGTCCCCGTCCCTCCCACGCTCGTCCCCGTCCGTGCGCTCGTCCCCCTCCGCATCCGCGCACGTACGATCGACGCGTGGGCACGCAGGGACGAGAGGGCCGGGACGGCGGGGACGGCCGGAGCGAGCATCGTCCGCGCCCGCACACAGGGCGCCGGGGGCGAGTGCTGAGCGGAATGCTCGCACTCGCCCTTCTCTTGGGGCTCACCGGCTTCGCCGCGTGCGGCGCCACGGGCCGGAACGGCCCCGGGCACGCCGTCTTCCAGGCGGTGCTGGCACACCAGGCCGCCGCCGTCCGCAAGGGCGACGAGCGCGGCTACCTCGCCACCCTCGACCCCCGCGCGCACACCTACCGCACCGAGCGGCAGCGGGTCTTCCACAACCTGCGCCGACTGCCGCTGGCCACTTGGTCCTACGAGGTCGCCAAGGTGACCCCCGCCGGTAGGGGCCGGGCCACCGTCGAGGCCCTGCTGCGTTACCGCCTGCGGGGGTACGACCGGGTCACCACCGCCTCCACCGAGCGCCTGCGCTTCATCCGGCGCGACGGCACCTGGCGCGTCTCGGCCGAGGCATCCGGCAGTGCCGTTCATGTGTGGGAGCAGGGCACGCTGTCCGTGGTGAAGGGCGCGCACAGCCTGGTGCTGGGCGTCGGGCACCGGCGCACCACGCTGCGCTCGCTCGCCCGGGCCGCCGACCGCGCCGTGCCCGCCGTCGGCCGCGCCTGGCCGGACGGGTGGTCGCGCCGCCTGGTCCTGGAGGCGCCCGCGTCCCTGAAGTCGATGGCCCGGCTGCTGGACACGCCCGCCGCCTCGTACGAGGGCATCGCCGCGGTCACCACCGGCGAGGCGGGCGGGGCCCCGGGTGCGAAGGACGCGCCCCCCGACCGCGTTCTCGTCAACCCGGACGCCTACGACGTGCTCAGCGAGGAGGGCCGTCAAGTCGTCCTGACCCACGAGGCCACGCACGTCGCCACCCGCGAGCGGACCACGGCCGCCACCCCGCTGTGGCTGTCCGAGGGGCTGGCCGACTGGGCCGGATACCGCGAGTCGGACCAGACGCCCCTTCAGGCGGCACCCGAACTCGCCCGCGCGGTCGCGGACACGAGTGGGGGCCACGGCGCGGACTCCGTGCTGCGCGCGCTCCCCGGCGACGACGACTTCCGCTTCGGCAACGACCCCGCGCGGCTCGCCCGCGCCTACGAAGGGGGCTGGCTGGCCTGCCGGATGATCGCCGAGCAGTGGGGAGCGGACCGGCTGACGGCGCTCTACAAGCGGGCCGGCCGGGAGAACGGGGGGAAGCGGCCCGGCACGGACGCCGCCCTGCGCGCTGTATTGGACGTCGGCCGGAAGGAGTTCACCGCCCGCTGGCGCGCTTACGTCATCCGGGAACTCGGCCGCTGACGGCTACCAGGGCTGACGGCTACCAGGGCTGACCTTTACCAGGTGAGCAGCCGGTCCCCGGACGGGGAGTGCGCGCGGGAGGCACCTCCGTCGCCGTCAGCCTCCGGGCCCGACCCGTCCGAGCCCGAGCCCGAACCCCCCGAGCCCGAGCCCGAATCCGAGCCGTCCGAGCGCGAATCCGAGCCCGCGTCTTCGTCCTCGTCCCGCAGGCGCGGTTCGGTGACCGTCGAGCGCCACAGCCGGGCGCAGGCCAGGAGGGAGGCCGCCACCAGCAGCCCGTTGCGCGCCCCGAGCACCAGGACTCCCGGGCCGTCGCTCATGACGACGTGTGTGAACCAGATGGGGAACTCCAGCAGCGTCAGCCCCGTCGCGGCCAGCACCAGGGCGGCGGGCAGCGCCTGTCGGCTGGCGCGCAGCGTCAGGCACACGGCCGCGAGCCCGACCAGCCAGATCAGGTACTGCGGGCTGAGGACGCGGCTCGTGGTGGTGAAGATCAGCACAGCGGCGAAGGCAGCGTCAGCGGGAGTGCTCCGCGTCCACTCCCTGGCCCGCAGCCGCCACAGCAGCAGCCATCCGAACCCCAGCACGGTCAGCACCAGCGCCGCATCGCTGACCAGCCGCACATGGGGCCCCACGAACTCCATCGAGCCGTAGTTCAGCAGCACCTGGCCCTCCCAGCCGAAGTGCCGTGCCACGTGCAGCACCAGCGCGCCGAGCGACTCCACCTCCGTGCCCCGGCCGCCCTGCGCCGTCACGAAGTCCAGCGCGCCCGGCATCGTCGCCGTGAACAGCGTCACCACCACGGCGGCCGTCAGCAGGGCGCTCAGCCACACGGTGCGGGTGACCCGGCCGCGCGGGGTGCCGAGCAGCAACAGCACGGGCCACACCTTCACCATCGCGCCGAGCCCCGCCAACGCCCCCGCGGCACGCGGATGCCGGGCAGCGGCCAGCAGGGCGGCCACGGCGAGTGCGGTGACCATCAGGTCGTAGCGCGCGTAGGCCGTCGGGCCCAGCAGCGGAACCCCCACGATCCACACCCACACCCCGGCCCGCCGCGCCCCGTCGGCGGGGGCCCGCGCCCGCGCCCGGGAGGCGTACAGCAACAGGGCGAGCACGGCCGCGTCGGCGGCGCAGGCGAGCATGAAGAAAGCGGCGGCGTAGCTGAGGAGGCCGAGGCCGGTCAGCAGCCCGGGGGAGAGGATGGCGAGCGCGGCGGCGGGCGGATACTGCCAGGTCACATCGTCGGTGGGGAAGGAGCCGGCGCTCAGCTGGGTGAACCAGCCGTGGTAGATCACCGAGACGTCGGTGGTCACGTCCAGCCCGCCGGGCAGCGAGAACACCTTGAAGACGTACAGCAGCAGCGCCGTCCGCGTCACCGCCCAGGCCAGCAGGGGCACGGCAACGCCGCCGGTCGTCCTCGCCTCGCCCCGCACAGGTGTCCTCTCAGTCCGTCCGTTGTTCGACCGCGAGGCCATCATGCCGTCCGTCCCGTATGAGGGCCATCAGGAGCGCCGCCCGCCGCCCGTACCGGCCCGGGTGCCTGCCGCTCGGGGTACTGTCGGCGGCGATGCGCAAGACCTTGATCGTCACCAATGACTTTCCGCCACGCCCCGGCGGGATCCAGGCATTCCTGCACAGCATGGCGCTGCGTCTGGACCCCTCCGAGGTCGTCGTCTACGCCTCCACCTGGAAGCGCGGCACGGAGGGTGCGGAGGCCACGGCCGCGTTCGACGCCGAGCAGCCGTTCGAAGTCGTACGGGATCGTACGACGATGCTGCTGCCGACGCCCCGGGTGACGCGGCGCGCCGTGGAGCTGCTGCGCGAACACGGCTGCCGCTCCGTGTGGTTCGGGGCCGCTGCCCCGCTCGGGCTGATGGCACCCGCGCTGCGCAAGGCCGGGGCCGAGCGCGTCGTGGCCACCACGCACGGGCACGAGGCGGGCTGGGCGCAGCTTCCGGCCGCCCGTCAGCTGCTGCGCAGGATCGGCGAGGGCACCGACACCCTCACCTATCTCGGCGAGTACACCCGCTCCCGGATCGCAGCGGCCCTCACACCCGAGGCGGCGGGGCGTATGACGCAACTGCCGCCCGGGGTCGACGAGAAGACCTTCCACCCCGCCTCCGGCGGCGACGCGGTGCGCGCCCGGCTCGGCCTGACGGAGCGGCCGGTGATCGTGTGCGTCTCCCGGCTCGTACGGCGCAAGGGACAGGACACCCTCATCGAGGCCATGCCCCGGGTGCTGGCGACGGTGCCCGACGCCGTGCTGCTGATCGTCGGCGGCGGCCCTTACCGCGAAGACCTGGAGAAGCTGGCCGCCTCCCTGGAGCTGGGCGACGCGGTGCGCTTCACCGGGGCCGTGCCCTGGGCCGAGCTGCCCGCGCACTACGGGGCGGGAGACGTCTTCGCGATGCCCTGCCGCACCCGGCGCCGCGGCCTGGACGTGGAGGGGCTCGGCATCGTGTACCTGGAGGCGTCGGCCACCGGATTGCCCGTCGTCGCGGGGGACTCGGGCGGTGCGCCGGACGCGGTGCTGGACGGGGAGACGGGTTGGGTCGTGCGCGGCGGCAGCCCCGAGCAGGCGGCGGAGCGCGTGACCGAGCTGCTGCGCGACCCCCAGCTGCGGGCCCGCATGGGCGGGCGTGGCCGCCGGTGGGTGGAGGAGCGGTGGCGCTGGGACCTGCTGGCCGAGAAGCTGCGCGAACTGCTGTGAGCCGACGCGCCGGGGTGGGGCCTGGGCGCTGGGTTGAGCCCCACGCCGGGTGAGCCGCGCAGACGGCAGCTCCGCGAACGGCAACCCCGTGTACGGCAGCTCCGCGAACGGCAACCCCGTGTACGGCAGCTCCGCGAACGGCAACCCCGTGTACGCCACCCCCACGTACGGCACCCCGGGCTACGACGTCTACGCGGTGTAGATGGCCTCGATCTCGTCCGCGAAGTCCTTGGCGACCACACCGCGTTTGAGCTTCAGCGACGGGGTGATGTGGCCCGACTCCTCGGTGAACTGGTGCCGCAGCACGCGGAACTTCCGCACCGACTCGGCCTTGGAGACCGCCTTGTTGCCGTCGTCCACCGCGCCTTGCAGCTCGGCCAGCAGCTCGGCGTCCGCCAGCAGCTGCTCGTGGGTCAGCTCCTGCTTGCCGTGCTCCTCGGCCCAGCGCGGCAGGAACTCCTCGTCGACGGTCAGCAGGGCGCCGACGAAGGGGCGGCCGTCGCCGACGACCATGCACTCGGCGACCAGGGCGTGCGAGCGGATGCGGTCCTCGATCACGGCGGGCGCGACGTTCTTGCCGCCCGCGGTCACCAGGATCTCCTTCTTGCGGCCCGTGATGGTGAGAAAGCCGTCCACGTCAAGGGTGCCGAGGTCGCCCGTATGGAACCAGCCATCGGCGAGGGCCTCGTCGGTGGCCTGGGAGTTGTTCCAGTATCCGGTGAACAGGTGCTCGCCGTGCAGGAGGACCTCGCCGTCGTCGGCGATCCGGACGACGGAGCCGGGCAGCGGCTGTCCGACGGTGCCGACCTTCTGACGCTCGAAGGGGTTGAAGGCCGTGGCGGCGCAGGACTCGGTCAGCCCGTAGCCCTCCAGCACCGTGAAGCCCACGCCCCGGAAGAAGTGGCCCAGGCGCTCGCCGAGCGGGGCGCCTCCGGAGATGGCGTGGGTGGCCCTGCCGCCCAGGACGGCGCGCAGCTTGCTGTAGACGAGCTTGTCGAAGACCTTGTGCTGCACCTTGAGCCTGAGCGAGGGCCCGGCGGGCTCGTCCAGCGCGCGGCTGTACGCGCCGGCGACCTCGGCCGCCTTGTCGAAGATCTTGCCCTTGCCGCCCGCGACGGCCTGGGCACGCGCGGAGTTGAAGACCTTCTCGAAGACGCGCGGCACCCCCAGCACCATGGTGGGCCGGAAGGCGCCCAGCTCGTCGGTGAGCTTCTTGAGGTCCGAGACATGGCCGAGCTTGATGGGCGCCATCACGGCCGCCACCTCCACCAGGCGCCCGAAGACGTGCGCCACCGGCAAGAAGAGCAGCACCGAGCCCTCACCGGGGCGGAACATCGGCCGCAGCCGCTCGACCACGTTGCCGCACTCGGCGAAGAAGCTGCGGTGGGTGAGCACACAGCCCTTGGGGCGGCCTGTGGTGCCGGAGGTGTAGACGATGGTCGCCGGGGAGTCGGCGCCCGCCACGGAGCTGCGCTCCTCGACCGTCGCGTCGCTGATCGGCTCGCCGAGCGCGGTCAGCAGGGCGACGGCCCCCTCCGTCTCCTGCTCGGGCCCGCCGGTCTCCCGGCCGGGCTCGATCTGCCAGACCTCGCGGAGCGTGGGCAGCCGGTCGCGTACGGACTCCACGGCCGCGGCGTGGTCTTCGGTCTCCACCACACAGGCCACGGCGCCCGAGTCTCCGAGGATCCAGGAGATCTGCTCGGGCGAGCTGGTCTCGTAGACGGGGACGGTGACGCCACCGGCGCTCCAGATGGCGAAGTCCAGCAGCGTCCACTCGTAGCGGGTGCGCGAGAGCAGGCCGACCCGGTCGCCCGGCTCGACACCGGAGGCGATCAGCCCCTTGGCCGTCGTCTGCACCTCGGTGAGGAAGTCCGCCGCCGTGAGGTCCTCCCACTGCCCGCCGCGCTTGCGTCCGATGACGGGGAGGTCCGGCTGCTGAGCCGCGTTCCGGCGGATGAGGTCCGTCAGGTTGCCGTCGGCGGGGACTTCGTAGAGGGCCGGAAGGCTGAACTCGCGCAAGACTGCTGCTCCTCGTCGGCACCAAAGGCGGGGCCGTCGAGGGGCGGCCTCCATTGGCTCGGTCCAAGATCGACGTGGATCCCGGGAATGACGGCCCGGACGTTACCCATCGGTATGGGCGTCGGGATAGAGGGTGGCGCCGAGATGTCTCGTGCGTCACACGCGGTGGATGGCTGATATGCAGCCTAGTCGAGGCGTTCGGGGACACGGAGGCGATGACGGGTAGAGAGCGTGGAGGCCGGACGTACAACCGGTTTCCGGGCGATCTCGGGTGGGTTGACGGGCTCTCCCGGCCCGCGCCGTGGCGATCTAGGGTGGAGCGCATGCGAGTCCACGTAGTGAGCGACGTACACGGCAACAGCGAGGACCTCGCGAAGGCGGGTGACGGCGCCGACGCGCTGGTCTGCCTGGGAGATCTCATCCTCTTCCTGGACTACGCCGACCACTCGCGCGGCATCTTCCCCGAGCTGTTCGGTCAGGAGAACGCCGACCGGATCGTGGCGCTGCGCACCGCCCGCCGCTTCGCAGAGGCCCGCGAGCTGTCGCGCCGGCTGTGGACGGGGCTCGACCGTGAGGCGGCGACGGAGGCCGCGGTGCGCGCGCAGTACGCCGAGCTGTTCGCCGCCTTCCCGGAGCCCACGTACGCCACCTTCGGCAACGTGGACATGCCGCAGCTGTGGCCCGAGTACGCGGGCCCGGGTACGACCGTGCTGGACGGTGAGGCCGTCGAGATCGGCGGCCTGCGCTTCGGCTTCGTCGGCGGCGGCCTGCGCACGCCCATGCGCACCCCGTTCGAGATCGACGACGAGACCTACGCGGCCAAGATCGCCGCACTCGGCGAGGTCGATGTCCTGTGTACGCATATTCCGCCCGACGTGCCCGAGTTGTGCTACGACATCGTCGCGCGCCGCTTCGAGCGCGGCAGCCCGGACCTGCTGGCGGCCATCCACACGGTGCGGCCCCGCTACCACCTCTTCGGCCACGTCCACCAGCCGCTGGCCCAGCGCATGCGCATAGGCGCCACGGAGTGCGTCAACGTGGGCCATTTCAACGCCACCGGGACCCCCTGGGTGCTGGAGTGGTGACCCGCAGCGCACCGGCACTTCCGGACGCGGGGTAGCCTTCCACCGCAGACGCTCCGCGCCACCGGCGGGCGCACCGAATCGGGCACATCGGAGGGCCATGGCGATGGCGGAACACACCAGCTCCAGCATCACCGTCGACGCAGCACCCGAGGCTGTGATGAAGGTGATCTCGGACTTTCCGCGCTACCCCGAGTGGGCGGGCGAGGTGAAGGAGGCCGAGGTACTCGGCCAGGACGAGAAGGGCCGCGCCGAGCAGGTGCGGCTGCTGCTGGACGCCGGCGCCATCAAGGACGAGCACACCCTCGCCTACGAGTGGATCGGTGACCCCGACGTGCGCGACGTCAACGAGGTGCGCTGGTCACTGGTGAAGTCCCAGATGCTGCGCTCCCTGGACGGCGTCTACCGCCTCACGCCGGTCGACGGCGGCGAGCGGACCGAGGTCATGTACCAGCTCACGGTCGACGTGAAGATCCCCATGCTCGGGATGATCAAGCGCAAGGCCGAGAAGGTCATCATCGACCGCGCGCTGGACGGTCTGAAGAAGCGCGTCGAGGCGGGCGGCGCCTCGGCCGGAAGCGGCGGGGCCGAGAGCTGACCGGCGACGGGCGGCCACAGACCGTACTGGTCACCGGCGCCGGCGGGGCCGGCCGTACGACCGTGGCGGCGGCAACGGCCTGCGCCGCCGCGGGACAGGGCCACCGCACGCTGCTGCTGAGTGCCGAGTCCGCCCCGCGTCTGGCCGCGCTGCTCGGCGCCGAGGGCGAGGGGAGCACGTCCACGGGCGTGCCGAATGCCGCGCCCGGTTCCGGCGCACCGGATGCCGCGTCCCGTTCTGCCGCACCGGATGCCGCGAGTTCCGCCGGCGCACCGGATGCCGCGAGTTCTCACCGGCGCGCGCCCGAGCAGGTCGCCGCCGTGCCCGGTCTGTGGCTGCTGCGTATCGACTCCGGGGAGGAGTTCCGCGTCCAGGCCGTCGAACTCCAGCAGCGTGGCAAGGCCGCGCTCGACCTGCTGGGCGCCGCGCCCCTGGACGAGGACGAGCTGACGGAGCTGCCCGGCGCGGGCGCCTTCGCCCTCCTGCGCGCCCTGCGCACCGCACACGCCACGGCGGGGCCGGACGGAGGCGCGGGAGGCGCGGATCGCCCGGAAGGCAGCGTGGGGGAGAGCGCCTGGGACATCGTGGTGGTCGACATGCCGCCCACCCCCGACGGGCTCAACCTGCTGGCGCTGCCCGAGCAGTTGCGCCGCTACCTGCGCCGGCTCGTCCCGCACGAGCGCCAGGCCGCCCGCGCCCTGCGCCCCGTGCTCGCCCAGCTCGCCGGCGTCCCCATGCCCGAGCAGTGGCTCTACGACGCCTCGACGCGCTGGTCCGCCGAACTGGCCGAGGTCCAGCGGGCTGTGGAGTCGCCCGCGACCGTCGTCAGGCTGGTCACCGAGCCGGGACCGCTGGCCGCCGGGGCGCTGCGCACGGCGGGCGCCGGGTTGCGGCTGCACGGGCTGGAGCTGGAATCCGTGGTCGCCAACAGGCTGCTGCCCGTCGGCTCCGCCGACGCCTGGCTCGCCGGGCTGGCGGGGCAGCAGCAGGCCGCGCTCAAGGAACTGCGCGAGAAGTGCGAAGCGGAATCCATACCGCTCTGCGAACTCCCGCACCTGGGACGCGACCCGCGCGGTCCCGAGGACCTGGTGGCCCTCGCGAACGCCGCCCGTACCGCCGTCACGGGCGCGGCCGGTCCAGGCGCCCGTTCCGGAGCGCGCGCGACCGCCCCCACGGACGCCGCACCCGCGGCCCCCGTGCCGCAGCCCCGGGAGGGCGGGCCCGGCACCGACGTCGCGCACGGCTGGGTCGAGGACCGGCTCACCGAGGACGGCAAACTGGTGTGGCACCTGCCCCTCCCCGGCGCGACCAGGGAAGAGCTGGAACTGGTGCGCCGGGGCGACGAGTTGACGGTGGGCGTCGGCCCCTACCGGCGCGTGCTCGCTCTGCCCTCCGCGCTGCGCCGCTGCCGCGTCTCGGGCGCGGCCCTCAACGGCGGGGCGCTGCGGGTGCGCTTCACCCCCGACCCCGGCCTGTGGCCCGGGTCCGGCGACGGGGGCCAGTGAGCCGGACGCCCTGGCACGCGCACGCGCCGCCCGCCACCGGCCCACGGCTCGGACCGGCCCCGATCCGGCGAAACGGAATCGAAGCGGAATCGAAGCGGAAGCCAGGATCCCGCAGAAGCGGAACCCAGGCCCGGGAGAAAGCGGAATCCCGGTTCCCGCACGAACGGAATCCAGGCCGCCGAAGGGGAATCCGTCGCCTCTCAACGCCGTGCCCCCGTTCCGGTAACGTCGGAAGGTAACCGGACCCCGGGCGCTCCGCCCGGCCGGCCCGATGAACCGCACGCCCCAGCACTCACCCTCGCCCGTAGGAGCCCGCCATGAGCGACGACGCCGAGCGCCCTGACTCCAGCGCCCCGTCCGGCTCGCCCGCAGTGTCCGCCGAGTACTCCGCGCACGCGCCGGGCCCCGCGGCAGCACCGGACCCCGACGCCTGGGCCACCGCCTGCGAGGAGGACCTGGCAGCCGAGAAGGCCCGCCGCCGCGCGGAGTACGGGCCGCCGCCCACCAGTGCGGCCGAAGAGCTGCGGAGGCTGGCCGACGCCGTCACCGACAAGGTCACCGAGCTGGGCAAGCCCCTCTTCGGAGCGGTGGGCACGGCGGCGGCCCAGGGCGTGGCCCAGCAGTTGTTCGCCCAGGCCAAGGCCACCATCGAGCCCGTGGTCGAGCGCAACCCGCAGCTCTTCGACCACCTCGCGGCGGCCGGCGGCGAACTGCTCGCCGCCTACCGCTCCGTCGTCCAGGAGTCCGAGCGCCGCTGGAGCGAGCCCAAGGACGCGAACGCGGCACCGCCCGCCGCCGGCACCGAGCGGATCGACCTGGACGACCGGACCGGCGCGGACGAACAGGGCGGGCAGGCCGGGCCGGACGAGCGTGTCGTGCTCGACGCGCAGGACGAGCCCACGGACGACGCCAGGAGCGGCGAGGAAAACCGCGGGGACGAAAGCCCCGGCGGCGGGTCGGAAGGGCCGCGCACCGGCGCCTGACCCCGCTCCCACCGGCGGCGCCTCAGCGCCGGGACGATCCGCCACAAGCCGGACCGTGCCCAGCGCGTGGGAGCGCTCCGGTACGGTTGTCGGCGGCGGGGATCACACCGGATGACCGAGGGACACATGGGACTCACTATCGGGGTCGACATCGGCGGCACCAAGATTGCGGCCGGCGTTGTCGACGAAGAAGGCACGATCCTCGAAACGAGCAAGGTGCCGACGCCTTCCACCCCGGACGCTGTGATAGACGCCATCGCCGACGCGGTTCGCCAGGCGAGTGCGGAATACCAGGTGGACGCCGTGGGCATCGGGGCTCCCGGTTACGTCGACGACAAGCGCGCCAACGTGCTGTTCACGCCCAACCTGTCCTGGCGCCACGAGCCGCTCAAGGACAAGGTCGAACAGCGCATCGACCTCCCCGTCGTGATCGAGAACGATGCCAACGCGGCGGCCTGGGGCGAGTACAAGTTCGGCGTGGGCACCGGCCACGAGGACGTCGTCTGCATCACCATCGGCACCGGCCTGGGCGGCGGCACCATCATCGGCGGCAAGCTCCACCGCGGGCGCTTCGGCGTGGCAGCGGAGTTCGGCCACATCCGGATGGTGCCCGACGGGCTGCTGTGCGGCTGCGGCAACCAGGGCTGCTGGGAGCAGTACGCCTCCGGGCGCGCGCTCCTGCGCTACGCCCAGCAGCGCGCCACCGCCACCCCCGACAGCGCGAGCATCCTGCTCGGCCTCGGCGACGGCACCTCCGAGGGCATCGAGGGCAAGCACATCAGCGAGGCGGCCCGCCAGGGCGACGCCGTGGCCATCGACTCCTTCCGCGAGCTGGCCCGCTGGGCCGGAGCCGGGCTCGCCGACCTCGCCTCGCTGTTCGACCCGGGCGCCTTCATCGTCGGCGGCGGGGTCTCCGACGAGGGCGAGCTGGTGCTCGACCCCATCCGCAAGTCCTTCCGGCGCTGGCTCGTCGGCAGCCGCTGGCGCCCGCACGCCGAGGTCCTCGCCGCCCAACTCGGCGGCAAGGCGGGCCTCGTGGGTGTGGCGGACCTCGCCCGCCAGGGCTGAACACACCGGCGGGCGCTGATGACACGCGAATCGGCCGGTCCGGCCGACCTGCCCCCCTCCGGCACCGAGCCCGACGGCTCGGCCGTGGTCAGGCTGCTCAGTTACAACGTCCGCTCACTGCGCGACGACCGGGAGGCGCTCGTCCGGGTCATCCGGGCCTGCGCCCCCGACGTCGTGTGTGTGCAGGAGGCGCCCCGCTTCTTCCGCTGGCGCAAGTACGCCTCGTGGCTGGGCCGCAGGACCGACCTGACGTACGTCGCCGGGGGCGCGACCGCCGCCGGGCCCATGATCCTGGCCTCGCTGCGGCCGACCGTCGAGCATGCCGAGGATGTGCTGCTGCCGCGCACACCCGGGCTGCACCAGCGCGGGTTCGCCACCGCTGTCCTGCGCTTCGGGGCCGCCGCGCGGCTCGGGGTGGTCAGCTTCCACCTCAGCCTCCAGGCGCGCGAGCGGTACGCGCAGGGCCGGGCGCTGCTCGAACAGCTCGGGAGCCTGGGGGAGTTCGCCGTCGCCGCGGGCGACCTCAACGACCGCCCCGACGGCCGGACCTTCCGCCTCCTGGCCGACGGCCTCCAGGACGCCTGGCGGACCGCGCCGTGGGGCAGGGAAATGACGTCACCGGCGGCGGATCCCGTACAGCGCATCGACGCGGTCTTCGCCACGAAGGGCGTACGCCTCCTCGGCGCGGGCGTCCCGGCCGGTCTCCCGGGCGTCACCCCCGCCGACCTCCGCACGGCGACCGACCACCTACCGGTCCTGGCGGCCCTGCGAGTGCCCCCGGCCGGGGCGCCGGAGGGGCTGTGAACAGCCCGCCCGGCGTCTGAGGACCCGGCTCACACCACGGCGCCCCGGCCAGGGTCGTCCCCGTCGTCCTCGTCGCGTCCGTCGCGCATCCGTGCGACAAGCGTGGCGAAGCCGCCGAGGAACCCGCCCACGCCGAGCGTGACGATCCACCAGGTCAGGTCGGCCTGGAGCAGGATCGCTCCGAAGAGCAGCAGCGGCCCGCCCAGCACCGCGAGCCACGCGAACTTCGTCGTCGTGTCCGCCTGGGGCAGCGGCGGCGGCTCGGGCGGCACGAAGTGCCCCTCGTCCTCGTCGTCGTCCGCCTCCCAGTCGCGGGGGGCGGTGCCCGCCGCGTAGACGGTGAAGCTGCGCACCGGAGGCTCCGCGTCCGGCGCCTGCCGGGGCTTGGTGAGCATGTCTCCGTCCGACTCGTCGGCGGGGGGCGGCTCGCGGTCACGGGCGGCCTCGGAGGGGCCCGCCTCCGTCTCCGCCTCCGGGGCGTCGTCGTCGGCCGGCTCCGGCCCGTACGCGGCGACGATCGCCGCCCACGCGGCCTCCTCCTCGGGTGGGAGAGAGGGGCCGTGGCGCGCCTCGCCCTCGTCCGGGTCACGGTCCGGGCCCGGGTCACGCTCCGTCACTGGCTGTCCTTCGCGGGGAGCGGCTCGCGTGCCACGAGCCGGTCGATGAAACCGTGGGAATCGGCGAAGATCCGTTCCGCGTCATGATCCAGGGTGGCGACGTGGAAACTTCGCTCCAGCACCGTCTCGGTCACGTCGGTGGACGAGACGCGGCTCAGGACCAGCGCGGAGTCCGAGGAGGGCACCACATGGTCCGTCCTGCTGCGCAGGAGCAGCAGCGGCTGCGTCACCTTCGGCAGATCCTTGTGGACGACGCGGAAGAGGTTGCGCAGCGCGTACGCGGCCCGGGTCGGCACCCGGTCGTACCCCAGCTCCGTGCGGTTCTCCTTGGCGATGTCGTCCGTGATGCCCCGCACCGAGCGGAGCAGGAAGCGCCCGGCGGGGAGCGCGAACCCCTGCGCCCGGGGGAAGGCCGCCGCCGGGTTCACGACGACGACCCCGCTCACCGCGTGCCCGTGCAGCGCGGCCAGCCGCAACGCGAGGGCGCCGCCCATGGACAGGCCGCAGACGAAGACGTGGTCGCAGCGCTCGCTGAGCAGCCGCAGCTCCCGGTCCACCGTGGCGTACCAGTCCTCCCAGCTGGTGAGGGCCAGGTCCTCCCAGCGGGTGCCGTGCCCGGGCAGCAGCGGGAGCGAGACGGTCAGCCCGCGCTCCGCCAGATACTCGGCCCAGGGGCGCAGGGAGTGGGGCGATCCCGTGAAGCCGTGACAGAGCAGCACCCCGGTCGATGATCCGTCGCGGTGGAAGGGCTCGGCTCCGGGGAGGAAGGGCGACACGGTGGGCCTCCAGGGGCTCGGCGGGTGACGCGGTGGGCGGATCGGCTCGTCGGTGGCCGCCGGGTCCGTCGGCTCCGTCGGAGGACGGGGCGCACGGCCGGCAGGGGTGCTGCCACCCTAATTCGTCGCCGACGACTCCGGCAGTGCCGAGGGGGCCGGAGCAGGGGGCACGAGTGGGCGGGAAGGGACCCGCCACTCCGGGGAGTGGGTCCCTTCGGGGCGAGATAGGGTCGAAGGCGTCCGATGGAGGAGGTCCAGGTTGTTCTACGGCGCGATGAAGCTGTCGGTCGGCAGCACGCTCAAGCTCGCGTTCCGGCCCTGGGTCGAGGGTCTGGAGAACGTGCCCGAGGAGGGGCCCGCGATCCTCGCGAGCAACCACTTGTCGTTCTCGGACTCCTTCTTCCTGCCCGCCGTCCTCGACCGCAAGGTCACCTTTATCGCCAAGGCGGAGTACTTCACCTCGCCGGGCGTGAAGGGCAAGCTGACGGCCGCGTTCTTCAAGGGCGTCGGCCAGCTCCCCGTCGACCGCTCGGGTGTGCGGGGCGCGGGCGAGGCCGCCATCAGAAGCGGCCTCGAAGTGCTGGAGCGCGGGGAGCTGTTCGGCATCTACCCCGAGGGCACCCGCTCGCCCGACGGCCGCCTCTACCGGGGCAAGCCCGGTGGCCTGGCGCGGCTCGCGCTGCGTTCGGGGGCGCCGGTGATCCCGGTGGCGATGATCGACACGGAGAAGATCCAGCCGCCCGGCAAGGTGGTGCCCAAGCTGATGCGGCCCGGCATCCGGATCGGCACCCCGCTCGACTTCAGCCGCTACCACGGCATGGACAACGACAGGTTCATCCAGCGCGCGGTCACCGACGAGGTCATGTACGCCATCTTGAAGCTCTCCGGCCAGGAGTACGTCGACATCTACGCGACGGCGGCCAAGCGGCAGATCGCCGAGGCGGAGAAGGCGGAGAAGGCCGAGAAGGCAGCCAGGGCCGAGAAGGCCGCGACGGCGTCCGGGAACGCCGCGGGCGAATCGTCGCCGCCCCAGGGTGAGAACGGCAACAGGGCCGCGTAGGAGCGCTCTTCGTACGGGCGCGGCCCGGGGCAGGCCGTAAGAGCCGCAGGGGCCGGTGAAGTCAGGCCGGTGGAGGACAGGCCGGTGGAGTCAGGGGGGAAGACGTGGCCGTGAAGAAGATGTCCGTGGAGCAGCCGCTGTGGAACGCGCTGACCGGATACCGCATCCTGGCCGCTCTCTACGCCCTCGGCGTCTTCGCCTGGAGCTACGACGAGTACAGCGCTCCGGTGCCGGGGCTGGTCTTTCTGCTGCTCCTCACCACCTGGACGTTCGCCACGCTGCGCAACGTCGGCTCGGCCGCCCGCTGCACGCTGCCCTTCCTCGTCACCGACATCGCCTTCGGTATCGCCGGGATCCTGCTCTCCCCGTACATCGACGCCCACGACCACGTCGGCCCCACGCTGCCGTCCATATGGGTGGCGGGCCCCGTGCTGGCCTTCGCGCTCAAGGGCGGCTGGCGGTGGGCGGCGGGCGTCTCGGTGCTGGTGGGGATCGCCAACATCATCGAACGCGGCATGGTCACCCGCTCGACCTTCCACAACGTGCTGCTCGTGTGCGTCGCCAGCATCGCCATCGGCTATGTGATCGAGGTGGCCCGCGCCAGTGAACGCACCCTGGCCCGCGCCCTCCAGATCGAGGCGGCGACCAGGGAGCGCGAGCGGCTCGCCCGCGACATCCACGACAGCGTTCTCCAGGTGCTGGCGATGGTGCAGCGCAGGGGCAGCACCATCGGCGGGGAGGCGGCCGAACTGGGCCGCATGGCGGGGGAGCAGGAGGTCGCGCTGCGCGCCCTGGTCTCCAGCGGGGTGGTGCCGCGGCAGCGCCCGGCCCCCGCGGCGAACGGCGCACCGGATGCCGCACCACATCCGCCCGGCGCGGGCAGGGGCACCGGCCCCGGTTCCGGCGCACCGGATGCCGCGGAACCTGGCGGCGCGGAGCCGGGCTCCGGGTCCGTCCCCGACGCTCTCCTCACGCTCGATCCAATCGGCGAGACCGACGGCGAGGCCGACAGCGCGCTGTGCGACGTCCGCGCGCTCCTCTCCTCGCACGCCGCGGCGCGGGTCTCCTACGCCGAGCCCGGGGCGCCCGTACTGCTGCCCGCACGGGTGGCCACGGAACTGACGGCGGCTGTCAGCGCCGCCCTGGACAATGTGCGCAAGCACGCGTGCGGCGAAGCGGGCCAGGAAGCCCGCGCGTGGATCCTGCTGGAGGACGAGCCGGATTCCGTGATCGTGACCGTCCGGGACGACGGCCCCGGCATTCCGGCGGGGCGGCTGGCGGACGCGGAGGCGGAGGGCCGGATGGGCGTCGCGCTGTCCATCCGGGGACGCCTGCGGGACCTGGGCGGCACGGCGGAGCTGGTGTCGGTCCCGGGGCAGGGGACGGAAGTGGAATTGAGGGTGCCCAAGAATGACCAGTGAAGCGAACGGCGAGCCGGTGAACGGACAGGCCGCGCAGAGCGAGCCGGCGAGCGGGGACGCGCCGGACGGCGTCCGCCCTCAGAGCGTGCGGGTGATGGTCGTGGACGACCATCCGATGTGGCGCGACGCGGTCGCCCGCGATCTGGCCGAGGCCGGGTTCGAGGTCGTCGCCACGGCGAGCGACGGCCACCAGGCGGTGCGCAGGGCCCTCGCCACCTCCCCCGACGTGCTGGTGCTGGACCTGAACCTGCCCGGCAAGCCCGGCGTGGAGGTGTGCCGCGAGCTGGTCGGTCCCGGCGCCTCGCTGCGGGTGCTGGTGCTCTCCGCGAGCGGCGAGCACGCCGACGTGCTGGAGGCCGTGAAGTCCGGGGCCACGGGATACCTGGTGAAGTCGGCCGGCCCCGAGGAGCTGCTGGACGCGGTGCGCCGCACGGCGCTGGGCGACCCGGTCTTCACCCCCGGCCTGGCCGGCCTCGTCCTGGGTGAGTACCGCAGGCTGGCGGCCGACCCGGTGCCCGCCGCGCAGGAGAGCCCCGACGTCCCGAAGCTGACCGAGCGCGAGACCGAGGTCCTGCGGCTCGTCGCCAAGGGGCTGAGCTACAAGCAGATCGCCGAGCGGCTGGTCATCTCGCACCGCACCGTGCAGAACCACGTCCAGAACACCCTGGGCAAGCTCCAGTTGCACAACCGCGTCGAGCTGGTGCGCTACGCCATCGAGCGCGGCCTCGACGGCGAGTGACCGCGCGGTCGACCTCGCGAGGGGCACGTGTGTCCCTCGTACGAGTGACCGTCCGGCTCCCAATTCCCCGATGTCGCAAGGGAATCCGCCTCCCGGCACATCCCTTGTGACGTGGATCACCGTTAGCGTGGCGGTTGTTGCGCCGTGCGTCACGGCGTCGCGTCCAGGCGCGTCCACGCGGAGAAGGGAGATCCCATGCGGGTCGGAGTGCTGACCGGCGGCGGCGACTGCCCCGGTCTCAATGCGGTCATGCGGGCTGTGGTCCGCAAGGGAGTTCAGCGTTACGGCTATGACTTCGTCGGGTTCCGGGACGGCTGGCGGGGCCCCCTGGAGGGGGACACCACCCGGCTCGACATCTCGGCGGTGCGCGGCATGCTGCCGCGCGGCGGCACCATCCTCGGCTCCTCGCGCACGAACCCCTTCAAGGAGGAGAACGGCGTCCGCCTGATCAAGGACAACCTCGCCAAGCACGAGGTCGACGCGCTGATCGCCATCGGCGGCGAGGACACGCTCGGCGTCGCGGCGCGACTGACCGACGAGCACGGCATCCGGTGCGTCGGCGTCCCCAAGACGATCGACAACGACCTGTCGGCCACCGACTACACCTTCGGGTTCAACACCGCCGTCACCGTCGCCACCGAGGCCATCGACCGGCTGCACACCACCGCCGAGTCCCACATGCGGGTGCTGGTGGTGGAGGTGATGGGCCGGCACGCGGGCTGGATCGCCCTGCACTCGGGCCTGGCGGGCGGCGCCAACTGCATCCTCATCCCCGAGCAGCGCTTCGACGTCGACGAGGTCTGCGGCTGGGTCGCCTCCCGCTTCAAGGCGAGCTACGCCCCGATCGTCGTCGTCGCCGAGGGTGCGATGCCCAAGGACGGTGAGGCGGTCCTCAAGGACGGCTCGACCGACTCCTTCGGGCACGTCAGGCTCTCCGGCGTCGGCGAATGGCTGGCCAAGGAGATCGAGGCCCGCACCGGCAAGGAGGCACGTACGACCGTGCTCGGGCACGTCCAGCGCGGTGGCACTCCCACGGCCTTCGACCGCTGGCTGGCCACCCGCTTCGGGCTGCACGCCATCGACGCCGTGCGGGACGAGGCGTGGGGCTCGATGGTCGCCCTGCGGGGCACCGACATCGTCCGTGTGCCGCTCGCCAAGGCCACCGAGAAGCTCAAGACCGTCGACCCCTCCCTCTACGAAGAGGCGGGCGTGTTCTTCGGCTGAGCCCGCCGGTTCGGGCCGAGCCGCCTCTGGTTCGCTGAGCCCCGCCGCCCCCTTCTCCCCGTCGCCGGAGGGGCTGTTCGCAGCCCCTCCGGCGATCTGGTGGTCCCAAGGGGCGATACTCGGGGGGCCCATGAACAGCATCCAGGCCGAAGCCCTCTCCGTCGCACTCCTGCTCGCCGTCCTCGTCTGGGCGGTGGCCCGCCCGCCCCGCTTGCCGGAAGCCATCGTCGCGGTGCCCGCCGCGGCGCTGGTGATCGCCACCGGAGCGGTCAGTCTCGACCATGTGGCGGACGAGGCCGCCCTGCTCGGCCCGGTCCTCGGTTTCCTGGCCGCGGTGCTGGTGCTCGCCCGGCTCTGCGCCGACGAGGGCCTGTTCCACGCCTGCGGTCTGTGGATGGCCCGTATCGCCGCGCGCCGCACCCGCGAGCGGCCCCGGCGGCTGCTGGCCGCCGTCTTCGTCCTCGCCTCCGTCACCACCGCGGTCCTCAGTCTGGACACCACGGTCGTGCTGCTCACCCCGGTCGTCTTCGCGACGGCCGCCCGGCTGGGCGTGCCGGCGAAGCCGCACGTCTACGCCTGCACCCACCTGTCGAACAGCGCCTCGCTGCTGCTGCCGGTCTCCAACCTCACCAACCTCCTCGCGCTGGCGGCCAGCGGGCTGAGCTTCAGCCGGTTCGCGGGGCTGATGGCGCTGCCGTGGGTGGCGGCGATCGCCGTCGAGTACGCCGTCTTCCGCCGCTTCTTCGCCGCCGACCTGGTGGACCCGGACCGGTATGACCAGGTCGGGGAGCGGAGCCACGGGGAGCGGCACAAGAGGCACGAGCGGGCCGGGGACGCCGACGCCGACGAGGACGAGACCGAGGCCGAGAACGCGCGCGTACGGGGCTCCGGCGAGGTCGGCGGGCCCGTTGACGTCCCCCTGTTCGCGCTGGTCACCGTCCTGGCCACCCTCGCGGGCTTCGTGCTCACCTCCGTGGCCGGGCTGGAGCCGGTCTGGGCCGCGGCGGCGGGCGCGCTCGTCCTGGGCGTGCGGGCGATGGTGCGCGGACGCACCTCGCCGCGCGCCGTGCTCACCTCGGTCGGCGTGCCGTTCCTGGCGTTCGTGCTCGCGCTGGCCGTGGTGGTCCGGGCCGTCGTGGACAACGGGCTCTCCGACTGGCTGGGGGCGCTGGTGCCCGACGGGGCGAGCCTGCCCGCGCTGCTGGGGACCGCCGCGCTGGCGGCTGTCCTCGCGAACGTGATCAACAACCTGCCCGCCGTGCTGGTGCTGCTGCCGCTGGTGGAGCCGACCGGTGCCGGTGCCGTGCTGGCCGTCCTCCTGGGGGTGAACATCGGCCCCAACGTCACCTACGCCGGCTCCCTGGCCACCTTGCTGTGGCGGCGCACCCTGCACCAGCACAACCACTCCGTCGGGCTGCGCGAGTTCACCCGGCTCGGGCTGCTGACGGTGCCGCCCGCGCTGGCGCTGGCCGTCGTGGCGCTGTGGGGCTCGCTGCGCGTCCTCGGCGGCTGACCCGTACACGGCGTACTCACGCGTGACGCGGCGGCCGGATCCTCGACACCACCGTCAGCTGCGCCGAGGATCTGGCCGGCCGTCGCACCCACGCGAACGTCCTGGTCAGTCCAGGTCGGGCAGGAGCGGGGCAGTCGGACCGGGCGGGGCAGCCGGGACCGGGTCGTCGAGCGTGGCCAGCAGCCGCGCGGTGACGTTCACCCCGTCCAGCGTCAGCACCGATTCGGGGTGGAACTGCACCCCCGCGAAGCCTGGCCCGCGCAGCGCGTGCACCTCGCCGGTGACCGGGTCCCTGCTCAGCTCCACGCCGTGCAGGGCGAGTTCGCCGGCGGTCTCCTCGTCGCAGCGGGCGGTGTAGGAGTTGTAGAAGCCGACCGTCTCGGGCCGTCCGAACAGGTCGATCCGCTCCTGCGCGCCCTGGTACGGCTTTTCCTTGCGCACCAGGTCCACACCCAGCTCGGCGGCGAGCAGCTCGTGGCCGAGGCAGACGCCCAGCAGCGGCTGCCGCCGGGCGCGCACCAGCGCGGCGGCCAGCCCGCGCAAGAAGCGCATCTTGGGGTCGGCACCCTCGCGCGGGTCGCCTGGCCCCGGTCCCAGCACGACCGGGCCCGCGTGGGACAACGCGGTCTCGTACAGGTCCGGTTCGTCATAGCGCCGCACCCGCACGGCGTGCCCCGTCGAGCGCAGCAGATGGGCCAGCATCGAGGTGAAGGTGTCCTCGCCGTCCACGACCAGCACCTCGCGCCCCGGAGCCGCGGCCTCCGGGCCGGCCCCGGCACCCGTCCCCACCCCGGCTGCTGCCCCGCGTACGGGCCGCTGACCCACCCGCATCCGCAGCCAGAACGGGGCCAGCCCCGCGCGCCGCCCCTCCAGAGCGGCCTGCACCCGGGGGTCGTCGGCCAGCTTCGGGCGCGGCCCGCCCGAGGGCCGCGCCGGTGCTTCCCGTACGCCCAGCGCGGTCAGCACACCGGCGGCCTTCGCATGGGTCTCGGCGACCTCGCTCGCCGGGTCGGACGCCCGTACGAGCGTGGCACCGACGGAGACGCGCAGCCTGCCACTGGCCGCGTCGATGTCGGCCGTGCGGATGAGGATGGGGGAGTCGAGCGTCTGGGCGCCGCCCGAGTCGTGCCCGATCAGCGCCAGCGCGCCCGCGTAGTAGCCCCGCCCGCGCGGCTCGTGGCGCTCGATCACCCGGCAGGCGTTCTCCACGGGCGAGCCGGTGACGGTCGCGGCGAACATCGTCTCGCGCAGCACCTCGCGCACATCCAGGGTGCTGCGCCCGCGCAGCTCGTACTCGGTGTGCGCCAGGTGCGCCATCTCCTTGAGCCGGGGCCCGACCACGACCCCGCCCTCGTCGCCGACGGTGCACATCATCTTCAGTTCCTCGTCGACCACCATGGACAGCTCCTCGCTCTCCTTGCGGTCGGCCAGGAAATCCAGCAGCCCCGCCACGTCCGGACCCTGCGGGGGATAGCGGTAGGTGCCGCTGATGGGGTTCATCACGACGGTGCCCCCGCTCATGCGTACATGCGCCTCGGGACTCGCGCCCACCAGCACGCGCTCGCCGGTGTGCACGACGAACGTCCAGTAGGCGCCCTGCTCCCCGCGCAGCAGGCGGCCGAAGAGCGCCAGCGCGTCGGCGCGGGAGAAGCCGGGGATACGGCCCTCGTAATCGCGCCGGATGACGAAGTTGGCGCCCTCGCCCGCGCCGATCTCGTCCGCCACGACCCGGCGCACGATCTCCTCGTAGGCGCCGTCCGCCACGTCGAACGCGCCCTCTTCGACGTGCACCCGGTGGCCGGGCAGCGCCTCCAGCGCGGCGTCCAGCGGCAGTTCGTGCCGCTCCTGGGGCAGCAGCACCGACAGGGGAGTGCCGTCGTCGCGCGCGCCGAAGCCGCGCTCCTG
The DNA here is from genome assembly GCF_035917675.1 of Streptomyces sp. NBC_01775. Classification (NCBI taxonomy): domain Bacteria; kingdom Bacillati; phylum Actinomycetota; class Actinomycetes; order Kitasatosporales; family Streptomycetaceae; genus Streptomyces; species Streptomyces sp. NBC_01775. The sequence goes on from NZ_CP109104.1 coordinate 6,965,863, forward strand.
GATCTGGCGGAACGGCACCAGCGCGAGCGCCCCCGCTTCGCCCTCCAGGCTGACGGGGATGTCGGCGAGCCGCTCCACCTCGCGCACGGGGCCGGTCAGCACCTCGACGGTCTCCGGGTCCCGGCCGGGCCCGGACCTGCGCAGCAGCGCGAAGGGCGGGGCTTCGTCGCGGGCCAGCGCCTCGATCAGCGCGCGGGGTGAGGGCTGGGAAGCGGGCGGGGCGTCGTCGCGGGTGGGGACGGGGGTGGGGCGGGACATGGGACGGGACATGGGGCGGTTCCTTCCGTCTCGATACGGGAGAGGAACGGCCGCACACACGAAAAAGGCCGCCCCTCGGGCGGCCTGTCGCGGTGGTCTGAGCGTGCTCAGTGCATACGCGCGTCGGGGTGGGCCGCCTGGGAAGCGGGCCACCACCAGTTCATGGTCGACAGCGTGTGCATGCGGGCCACCATAGCGGATGCCCTGGCGGGCGTGGCCCCTCGGCGGACGGCTGGGCGGCTGGACGGCTACTCCGCTCCGGGGACCGGCGCGCTCGCGTCCTCCCCGGGGGCCGTCGCGCTCGCGTGCGGCCCCGCGTCCTGCCCGAGGTCCATCGGCACCGCCTTCACCCCGAAGCCCCGTCTGTCCAGCACCCGGCCGACGTGCTTGACCGTACGCAGCACCACGGCGCGCTCGTTCACCCGCAGCGAGAGCCCGCTCAGCTCCCGGGCTAGGTGGACCTCCAGCGCGTGCACATCCGGCAGGGCACGCAGCCACATGTCGAGGATCAGGTTGTGCGGCCCCGCCGTGACCGTGCACAGCCGCAGCTCGGGCAGGGTCCGCAGGGCGCGCGTCGCGGCGTCCAGGTGTTCGGCCGGGACGGAGGCGAAGTAGACCGCCGAGACGGGGTAGCCCGACAGCGGCCGGGCCACCGTGCACCGCATGGACAGCCGCCCGCTGTCGACCAGTGTCCGGAGCCTGCGCCGCACGGTGGCCACGCTGGTGCCGGTGTGCGCGGCCAGCTCGTTGAGCGGCAGGCGCCCGTCCCGGCCCAGCGCCACGGCGATCCGGTGATCGAGCGGACTCAGCTGCCCCACAGGTGCCGCCGTCCGCTCCCGCTCGGGCTCCGTCAGCCGGGCCCGCTGCGCGGGGGTGAGCGCCCGCAGCCGCCATTTGTTGCCCTCGAACGGCGCCATCGTGATCACGTGGATGCGGGTCGTGCGGACGCCGGGGACGCGGCACACCCGCTCGGTGACGTAGTCCACCAGCCGCCCCAGGTCGCGCGCGACGACGATCGCCAGCAGATCGCGCGAGCCCGAGGTCTGCTTGAGGCTCAGGACCTCCGGATCGTCGGCGAGGACCGTCGCGATCCCGGCCAGGAGCGCGCCGTCGGTGACGATCTCGACGTGCGCGTGCACGGCGTGGTCGTACGCGGGGGAGAGGTAGCCGTCGACCCAGGCGATCCCCTCCGCGCTCAGCCGCTTCCAGCGGCGGGCCGCGGTGACCGGGTCGACGCCCAGCACCGGGCCGATCAGCGACCAGGGCGCCCGGGGCCTGATCTGGAGGGCGTGGACGAGCGCCCGGTCCAGCTCGTCGAGATCGCCCCCACTCGCGGCACCGGCGGCAGATCCCTGCATCTGTAAGCCCTTTCCGAATCCTGCGGCTGTTGAGCGCGGATGACATCTTCCGGCGATTTCACAGCTCTGTCATACAGATAACTGACCGTATCTCCAGCTCAGTCCCGTCCTCAGATCGCCCACCCAAGGAGCCCTCCGTGACCACTGCCGCTCTCAGGATCGTCGGCGCCCGCCTCATCGACGGCACCGGTGCGCTGCCCGTGGACGACGGTGTGATCCACATCGACGAGGACGGCACCCTCGCCTACGCCGGGCGCGCCGCGGGCGAGCCCGGCACGGCGCCCGGTGTGCGCACCGTCGACCTGCGGGGCCGTACCGTGCTGCCGGGCTTCATCGACACCCACGTCCACTTCGGCGCCGGGTCCCCCGCCGATGTGGCCCGCCGCTTCCAGGAGGACCCGACCCTGCGGGTCTTCCGCACCGCCGAGCGGATGCGCAAGACGCTCGACGCGGGCGTCACCACGGCCCGCGACCTGGGCGGTATCCCGGCCGGGTTCCGCACGGCGCAGGCCGAGGGGCTGACCGCCGGGCCCCGCCTCCACACCGCCGTACGGATCATGGGCCACACCGGCGGCCACGCCGACTTCAGCACCCCGTGCGGCCTGGACCTCAGCGACGGCATCGGCGAGATCGTGGACACCCCCGACCAGGTGCGGATCGGAGTGCGCCGGCTGCTGCGCGAGGGCGCCGACGTCATCAAGCTGTGCGCGACCGGCGGCATGGGCAGCCCCCACGACCAGCCCGACGACGAGGGCCTGAGCGAGGAGGAGATCCGCACCGTCGTCGACGAGGTCTCCCGGCACGGCGGACGCCCCGTCGCGGCACACGCCCAGGGCACGGCGGGCATCCTCAACGCCGTCCGGGGCGGTGTGACCAGCGTCGAGCACGGCTACGGGCTGGACGCGCGGGCCCGCGAACTGGCCGGCGAGCGCGGCACCTTCGTCGTACCGACCCTCTCCACGGTCTTCGACGGTATCGACAAGTCGACCATGGAGCCGTACCACTACGAGAAGAAGATCCGCTGGTCCGGCATCACCAAGGAGAACATCGCCGCCGCCATCGCCGACGGCGTACGGATCGCGATGGGCACCGACGCCGCGATGTGCCCGCACGGTCGCAATCTGCGCGAGCTGACCCACCTGGTCGCCCTCGGCATGTCCCCGCTGGCCGCCATCACGGCGGGCACCAGCAGCGCGGCGGAGCTCCTCGGCCTCTCCGAACGGATCGGCACCCTGACGGCGGGCAAGGACGCGGACCTGGTGGTGTGCGACGGCGATCCGCTGGCGGACATCTCGCTGCTCGCCGACCCGGCCCGCGTCGTCGCCGTCCTCCAGCGCGGCACCGTGCGCAAGAGCCTGCTGCCCGACGAACTGCCCGCCGACGTGCTGCCCGCCGGGGCGCCGTCCGCCGTGCCCGGCCCGCCGTCCCCGGCGCCCGGCGAGTAGAGGACACGACGATGGCCAAGACGACCCGCACCACCCCCGCCGCCACCGCCCCCGGGGGCGCCCTGCTGGACCGGATGCTGGGGCTGATCGAGCGCGGCGGCAACCGGCTGCCGCACCCCTTCTACCTGTTCACCGCGCTCTTCGCCCTCCTCGCGGTGACCACGACCGTGCTGGCCGCCGCCGGGGTGACCGTACGGGTGCCGGGCGCCGACAAGACGCTCCAGGTGCACGGCCTCCTCACGGGCGAGGGCATCAGATGGCTGCTGGCCAACCTGATACCCAACTTCACCGGCTTCCCCTCGCTGGGCACGGTGCTGCTGATGATGATGGCCGTCGGCGTCGCGGAGCGGACGGGGCTGCTGGAGGCCGCCGTCCGCATCTCCATCGCCCGCGCGCCCGCCCGGCTGCTGCCCTACGCGGTCGCCTTCATCGCCTGCCAGGCCCACCTGATGAGCGACATCGCCATCATCGTGATCCCGCCGCTGGCCGCGCTCGCCTTCAAGGCCGCGGGCCGCAACCCGGTCGCCGGACTCATCGGCGCATTCGCCTGCGTGTGCGCCGGATACGCGGCGGGCTTCACCATCGGCGCCCTGGACGCGCTCTACGTCGGCATCACCGAGAAGGCAGCCGCCGTGCTGCCCGACGTCGGCGGGGTCGAGACCCACATCCTGGTCAACTACTTCTACACCTCGACAGCCAGCGTCCTCCTCGCCCTCCTCGGCGGCTTCTTGACCAGTCGCGTCCTGGAGCCCCGGCTGCCCGAACCCACGGGCGACGGGGTCACCGACCCGGACACGGACGAGGCAGCGGCGCCGGGCACCGGCGCGGACCAGGGCACCGGCGCGGACCCGGGCAAGGACGGCGAAGCGCCGAAGTCCGGCGCCGCTGTGCCCGGAGCCGCGCAGGCCGCCGGGGTCAGCACCGCCGTCAGCGCGCGGGAGAAGCGCGGACTGCTGTTCGCGCTGCTGTCCGTCGCCCTCTACGGGGCGGCCGTGGTGACCGCCTGGCTGATACCCGGCAGCCCGCTGCGCGGTGAGGGCGGCGCGCTCGTCCCCTCGCCGGTGCTCGACGGGGTGGTGCCGATCCTGTTCGTGGCGTTCCTGCTGGGCGGCGCGGTCTACGGCGTCACCGTGCGGACGCTGCGCAGCGCCGACGACGTCCCGAAGATCATGGCCCAGTCGGTCACCGGAATGTCCGGCTACATCGTCCTGATCTTCGTGATCAGCCAGGTGATCGGGCTCTTCGAGTGGTCCAACGCCGGCACCCTGCTGGCCGTCAAGGGCGCCTCGCTGCTCAAGGCCGCCGGGCTGACCGGCTTCACCGGACTGTTGCTGTTCGTCCTGCTGGTCTGCGTCCTCAACCTGTTCATCACCTCCGGCTCGGCGCTGTGGTCCCTGATGGCGCCGGTCTTCGTGCCGACGTTCATGCTGCTGGGCCTGGAGCCCGCGGTGACCCAGGCGGCCTTCCGCATCGGCGACTCCGCGACCCAGATGATCACGCCGATGAACCCGTACCTGTTCCTCGCGCTCGCGCTGCTGCGCCGCTACGAGCCCCAGGCACAGCTGGGCACCCTGCTCTCCCGGCTGGCCGTCTTCACCGTGCCCTTCCTCGCCGCCTGGCTCGCCGTCCTGGGCATCTTCTATCTGGCCGACCTGCCGCTGGGGCCCGGCGCCGGCATCCACCTGCCGTGAGCCGGGCCTCGCGTGCCGTGAGCCTGATCTCGCATGCCGGTCAGGGGGACGGGTACCCGCGGCGACGCCGTAACCTTGGACGCGTGACTGTGAACGCCCACCCCGAAGCCGCTGACCACACCTGGCGAGATCTGCCCGCAGCGCAGCAGCCCGACTGGCCGGACCACCAGGCTCTGCGCGACGCCCTCGCGGAGCTGGAGTCCTATCCGCCGCTCGTCTTCGCGGGCGAGTGCGACCAGTTGCGTGCCCGGCTGGGTTCGGTCGCGCGCGGCGAGGCGTTCCTGCTCCAGGGCGGCGACTGCGCGGAGGCGTTCGACCAGGTCAGCGCCGAGCACATCCGCAACAAGCTGAAGACGCTCCTCCAGATGGGCGCGGTGCTGACCTACGCGGGCTCCGTGCCCGTCGTCAAGGTCGGCCGGATCGCGGGTCAGTACAGCAAGCCCCGCTCCAAGCCGACCGAGACCCGCGACGGGGTGACCCTGCCGGTCTACCGGGGCGACTCGGTCAACGGCTTCGAGTTCACCGAGGAGACCCGCAGGCCGGACCCCGAGCGGCTGAAGCGGATGTACCACGCCTCGGCCTCCACGCTGAACCTGGTGCGCGCCTTCACCACCGGCGGCTACGCCGACCTGCGCCAGGTCCACGCCTGGAACCAGGATTTCGTCAAGTCGAGCCCCTCCGGGCAGCGCTACGAGGCGCTGGCCCGCGAGATCGACCAGGCGATGAAGTTCATGCACGCCTGCGGCACCGATCCCGAAGAGCTCAAGACGGTCGAGTTCTACTCCTCGCACGAGGCGCTGCTGCTCGACTACGAATCGGCGCTCACCCGCGTCGACTCGCGCAGCGGCAACCTCTACGACGTCTCCGGGCACATGATCTGGATCGGCGAGCGCACCCGCCAGCTGGACGGCGCGCACATCGAGTTCGCCTCCCGGGTCCGCAACCCGGTCGGCGTCAAGCTCGGCCCGACGACGACCTCGGAGGAGGCGCTCGCGCTCATCGAGCGGCTCGACCCGGACCGCGAGCCCGGCCGTCTGACGTTCATCACGCGGATGGGCGCCGACAAGATCCGGGACCGGCTGCCGGAGCTGGTGGAGAAGGTCACAGCCTCCGGCGCGCAGGTCGCCTGGGTCTGCGACCCGATGCACGGCAACACCTTCGAGGCGGCCAGCGGGCACAAGACCCGGCGCTTCGACGACGTGCTGGACGAGGTCAAGGGCTTCTTCGAGGTCCACAAGGGCCTGGGCACCCACCCCGGCGGCATCCACATGGAGCTGACGGGCGACGATGTGACCGAGTGCGTGGGCGGCGGCGACGAGATCTTCGTCGACGACCTGCACCAGCGCTACGAGACGGCCTGCGACCCGCGCCTGAACCGCAGCCAGTCGCTCGACCTGGCGTTCCTCGTCGCGGAGATGTACCGCGACCAGTGAGTTTCGCACTAGTGGGGCCCGCGTCACCCTTGTGACGCGGGCCCCACTACGTGTATGTGGACACGTTCCGCCGGGTAAGGTTAGGTTAACCTCAGAACGACTGACCGGACCGGAAGCGGAGGTGAACCGCGTGTACGTCTGCTCATGCTTCGGCATCACCGAGGAGCAGGTGCGCGAGCACGCGGACGCGGGGGCGTGCACCCCGCGCCAGATTGCCTCCGCGAGCAAGGCCGGCACGGACTGCGGCTCCTGCGTCCGCAGTATCCAGGGCATCCTCGGGCGCGGCCAGTGCCCCCGGCGGGCGGCCATGGAGCGGGGCGAGACGGCGCTGACGGGATCGGCGCCGAGCAGCGGGGCGGAGCTGGCCGAGCTGAAGCCGGAGCCCGCGGAGACACCGGCCGCGGCCCGGGTGGCGGCGTAGCCCCACCGCCCTCCCGCGTCCCGCTTGCGCGCCCCCTGCGGCGCGATCTCATCAGGTCTCGTCGGGCGCCTTCTGCTCGATCTGCTGGGCGATGTAGAGCGCCTCTCCCAGCTTCTCGACCAGTTCGAGCTGGGTGTCGAGGTAGTCGATGTGGTGCTCCTCGTCCGCCAGGATGTCCTCGAAGATGTTTGCGGAGGTGATGTCGCCCTTGGCCCGCATCAGCTCGACGCCGCGCCGCAGCCGGTCGATCGCCTCGACCTCGATCTGCCGGTCCGCCTTGAACATCTCGGTGACTGTCTGTCCGACCCGCACATGGAAGAGCCGCTGGTAGTTCGGCAGGCCGTCCAGGAACAGGATGCGGTCGGTCAGCCGCTCCGCGTGCCGCATCTCGTCGAAGGATTCGGCGCGGGTGTACGCGGCGAGCTTCGTGTAGCCCAGGTGATCCTGCATCTTCGCGTGCAGGAAGTACTGGTTGATCGCGGTCAGCTCGGCGGTGAGCTGCTCATTGAGGAACTCGATGACCTCGGGGTCGCCCTGCATGGTGGCGGGCTCCTTCCAGGGGGCGTGAACACATGGATCGTCGTGCGACGGAGCAGAGAGGTGCGCGCGCAGGGCGCATCCTCGCACCGCGCCCGCGACCAGGTCCAGTAAGTGCAGGCTTACCGAATTTGCCCGAATTCACGGTCGTGAGCTGCGGCTCCGCCTTCCGCAGCGGCCCGCCCCGGAGCGGGGCTCAGGGGCGGTCAAGACCAGTGCCCGGGGTCTGTCACCATGGGGGCATGGGTCAGCCGCAAAGCCGCGAAGGGGAGCAACAGGAGCTTCCGCCCGGGCAGCGGCTCCAGCGAGGCTGGCCGGTCACGCACTACGGCCCCGTCCCGAAGTTCAAGCCCGAGCGGTGGGATTTCCGGGTCTTCGGCGCCACGGCGGACGGCGACAAGCACTGCTGGGACCACGAGCAGTTCTCGGCCCTGCCGTACGAAACGGTGCTGGCCGACCTCCACTGTGTCGCGAAGTTCAGCATGCTGGGCGCCGAGTGGGGCGGCGTACGCGCCCGTACGGTCCTTGAGCTGGCGCCCCCGGCCCCCGAGGTCACCCATGTGATGGTGTGGGCCGAGTACGGCTTCAGCTCCAACCTGCGGCTGTCCGACTTCGCGGCTGAGAACGCCGTCTTCGCCACCCACGGGGCAGGCGAGCTGCTCACGGCCGAGCACGGATTCCCCGTCCGGCTGGTCGTACCCCATCTGTACGCCTGGAAGGGCCCCAAGTGGGTCAGGGGTATCGAGTACATGACGGCCGACCGCCGCGGGTTCTGGGAGGAGCGCGGCTACCACAACATCGGCGACCCCTGGCAGGAGCAGCGCTACTCCTACCAGGAGGAGCCGGGAGACGGCCCCGAGCTGTAGCCCCGGGCTCCGGCGCACGCCGGCGGCCGTACGCTGTGGGCCGCCGCGCGGTCAGTGGTACTGGTGGACCACCGCGTGGCCCTTGCCCTTGCCGATCAGCCAGCGGTTGACCGGGGTGGTGGCCACGAACGCGAGCGCGAACGCGAGGGCCAGCGCGAGCCAGAACAGCCACTCCGACAGCTGGGCGTCCATGGCGCCCGGGACCACCAGCACCACGCCGTTGTCGATCAGCTCCATGACCAGGATGGAGACCGTGTCGGCGGCGAGCGCCACCTTGAAGGCGGCCCTCAGATCCAGGCCCGCGCGCAGCACGGCTGCCATGGTGAAGCTGTAGCCGAAGGCGAAGGCCAGGACGATCGCCACGGCCATCGTGGGCGCGTTGTGCCAGGCCAGGGCCGTGCCGATCACCATGCCCAGCACCTCGCCCAGCGCGCAGCCGGTCAGGCAGTGCAGCGTGGCCCGCGCGGCCATGGCCCAGGAGACCGGGCCATGGCCCCTGTGCTCGGTGTGGCCGTCGTGGTGGCCGTGGGGGTGCTGCGTCATCGTCGACACCTCGCCGGGAAGGGAGCGGATCCTGCCGTCGTCCCGCGCAACGCTATACCCCCTCGGGGTATTCCACGGGTCAGGCGAGCCCCGAAGGGGCGCGGGGAACTGCGCGCCCAGCCCGAAGCGGACCGCACTCTGCCAAGCACAGTCAGGGGCAGCCCCTGCTCAGCACCGGGAAAGAGAGCGAAGCTTCTTCAGCTGCTCCACGTCCGCCGCGTGCCCCGTCTTGCCGCCGGGCGTCTCGATCACCAGCGGCACCCCCGCCGTCAGGGGGTGGCGGAACAGGTCCTTGAAGGGGTCGGCGCCGATGTGGCCGGAGCCGATGTTCGCGTGCCGGTCCTTGCGCGCGCCTGCGACGTCCTTGGAGTCGTTGGCGTGGATCAGCCGCAGCCGTCCCGGGCCTATGACCGACTCCAGCTCGTCCAGCGTGCGCCGCACCCCGCCGGGGGCCGCCAGATCGTGCCCGGCGGCGAAGACGTGGCAGGTGTCGAGGCACACCCCGAGGCGCGGATGGCGCTCCAGTACGTCGAAGTAGGGGCCCAGGTCCGCCACTTGGGAGCAGAGCGAGGCGCCCTGCCCGGCCGTCGGCTCCAGCAGCAGCCAGGGATCCTCGTCGTGGGTCAGTTCCTCCAGCAGCGGGAGCATCAGTTCACGCGCCTGGGCGAGCGCGGCCTCCCGCGCCCGGCCGCCGGTCGCCGATCCGGTGTGCACGACGACTCCCCGGGCGCCGATGGCCCGGCCGCGGCGGAGTGAATGCCGCAACGAGGAGACGGACTTGGCGGCCGTCTCCTCGTTGTGCGAGCCGAAATTGATGAGATAAGGCGCGTGGATATAGGCGGGCAGCTCCTGCTCGGCGCACGCTTCCTGGAATTCCGCGTCCTGCTTCGCATTTCCGGGGGAGGTGGCCCAGCCGCGCGGATTGGCGACGAAGACCTGGACGGTCTCGGCGCCGATGTCGGCGGCATAGGAAATGCCATTGGCGGCCAGGCCCCCGGCTACGGGAACATGGCCGCCAATGGGATTGCGTGCGCGCTGCTTCTCGTTCGTGGTCACACCGCTCAGTATGCCGAACTCAGTATGCCGAGTTGACGTTGTCCATCGAACCGTACCGGTCGGCCGCGTAGTTGCAGGCGGCGACGATGTTCGCGACCGGGTCGGTCATGTCCGTGGAGGTGCCGTCCACGTGGTATGCGTTGAAGGTCGGCTGGATGGTCTGGAGCAGGCCCTTGGAAGGCACACCGTTCTGGGCGTTGATGTCCCAGTTGTTCTGCGCCTTCGGGTCGCCGCCCGACTCGCGGATGATGTTGCGCTTGATGCCCTCGTAGGAGCCGGGGATGCCGTGCTTGGCCATGATCGCGCGGGCCTCGCGGATCCAGCCGTCCAGGTTGTTCGGGTAGGTGGGCGCCGCGGCGCGCTTGGCGGACCGGCTGGCGGCCTGCTTGGCGGCGCGCTCCTTGGCGGCCTTCGCCTCGGCCTGCGCCTTCTTGGTGGCCGCGGCCTTGGCTGCCGCCGCCTTCGCCTCGGCGGCCTTCTTGGCCTGGGTGGCCTGCGCCGTCGTGGTCGCGTTGGCGGCGCTCTCGACCTTCTTGCCGTCCTTGGGGAGCTGGAGGAGGCTGGAGCTGCTCTGGCCGGTCAGGTCCTTGCCCTGCTTGGGCAGGACCGAGGAGGAGGTGGAGCTGAACGCGGTGTCCTGGGCCGAGATCTTCTTGGCCGAAGCCTGGCTGGAGTCGCCGTGCGCGGCGGTGCCGGGGATGACCGTCAGGGCGAGAGCCGCGGCGCCCGCGGTGCCGATGCCGATCGTGGAAATCTTCTTGGCCTTGGGACTGAGCGTGAAGCCGGTGATGCTGGGCATAAGGAGAACGGACCTTTCCATCGCTGGCGTCGCAGAGGCAGGGAAGCCGGTGGAAACGCCGAGTTCTGTTTCACGGCGCCGTGCGACGTCGGCAATTGTTAAAGGGTCCGTTTTGGGAAATCAATGATGTGACGTACTACCCCAATTCGTGGGTGGGGTCTCCGCTCATGCTTCCCAAATCCTTGCTTTCCAGGTCGCCGGGAGTTGTCGTCCCCACTAATTTCTTTCGTAGGTGACGTGCGTCCTATGTGCGGGCTCACATGTGGCGGGGGGTTTTGCGACAAACGGTTACCGGCTCTGCGCGCTTTGTGTGCAGGTTTCGCTACTATTCGCCCTTGACGGACATGCCGCGTCTCGGCTCCTGAAAACGCAGGTCACCGCCGGCGAAGAGCCGACGGTGACCGGTCGAGCACGTGGATGAGGCAATCCGGGCCTCCCGCTCAAAGGGCGGGCGGATCGGCGTCCAGGGGACGGGCGGGGTCAGCGGAGCCAGATGGTGACCTCTGAGCCCCGGGGGGCCTTCTCGCCGCTGTCGGGGGACTGGTTGAAGACCGAGTCTCCGAAGAAGACCCGGCGCACCGTGACGGAGAAGCCCGCCTGCTCCAGCTTCTGCCGGGCATCGTCCTCGCTGCTGTCCTCCACATCGGGCACCTCGACCATGTCGGGGCCCTTGGAGAGGGTCAGCGTGACCGTGTCGCCCTTGGCGGCCCGCGCCCCCTCCTTGGGGGACTGGCGGGCGACGGAGCCCTTGTCCTCCTCGGAGAAGACCCGCTTGGCCGCGATACGGACCTTCAGGCCCTCCGAGCGCAGCGCGTCCGCCGCGTCCGCCTCCTCGTCCCCGACCACGTCGGGGATGTCGATCGGCTCGCCCTTGGAGACCGTGAGGGCCACGGCGGCCCCTGGGCGGCGCTCGTCACCGGATGACGGGTCGGTGGAGACGACGGAGCCCTGCGCGGTCTCCTCGTCGAAGCGGCGCTTGACCACGCCCGGCTCCAGGCCCGCGTCCTTCAGCTTGCGGCGGGCGTCGGAGAGCGGCGTGCCCTTCAGGTCGGGGACCTTCACGACCTTGGGCCCGCGCGAGACGGTGAGCGTGACGCTGCCGGATTTGCGGACGCGCTCGCCCGGATCCGGATCGGTGCCGATCACATGGCCGCGCTTGACCCGCTCGCTGTAGTCGCGGTCGACGTTCACGTCGAGCCCGGCGTCCTCCAGCACCTTCGTGGCCTGGGGCTGGGTCTTGTCCAGCACGGGCGGCGTCTTGATGAACTGGCCGGAGTTGATGTACCAGATGCCCGTGCCGAGCAGCGCCGCGAGCACCACTCCCGCCGCGGCCAGCACCCCCCAGCGCGGCCTGCGCCTGCGGCCGGGGCCGCCGACGGACCCCATGACCTCGCCGTCACCGCCCTCGCTGTCGGACCCCTGGGGCACGACGGGCGGCACCAGCGGGGGCGCGGAGAGCCGCGTGGTGCGATCCAGCAGCGCCGCGTCCGGAACCGGCCCCGCTCCCGTCGCCGCACCGGCCGCCCTGGGGTCGGCAGGAGGGGGCTCGGCCGGTGCCGGGCGGGGGATCACATACGTCTCGGCCGCGTCCCCGGCGCTCCCGCCGTGCGCCGCGTCATTGACCGTCGCACCGGATGCTTCACCGGAAGCCGCTCCGGAGAGCGCACCGGATGCTTCATCGTGAGCGTCGTCGGCGTCGCCGGGCTCGGCGTCGCCGGCCGCGTTCGCCGTCTGCTCCTTGGCCTGGGGCGGCACCGCGTCCAGCTGGGTGTCGGTCAAAGCCGCGCGGACGGCGCGGGTCTCCGACAGCAGCGCCACCGCGTCGTCGGGCCGGTCCTCCGGAGAGCGGGCAGCGGCGCGGGCGACCAGCCCGTCCAGCGCCGCAGCCATGCCGGGAACGGACTCCGAGGGCAGCGGCATGTCCTTGTTCAGGTGCTGGTAGAGCACCTGCGCCGGCGTTCCGCCCGAGTGCGGCTTGGCGCCGGTCAGCATCTCGTAGAACATCACGCCGCACGCGTACAGATCCGTACGCGTATCCGCCGTACCGTCCTCGATCTGCTCCGGCGCGAGGTAGGAGACGGTGCCCAGGATCGAGTCGGTCGTCGCGGACGTCTGGCTGTCCACGGCCCGCACGAGCCCGAAGTCGGCGACCTTCACCCGGCCGTCGTCCCCTATGAGGACGTTCTCCGGCTTCATGTCCCGGTGCACGAGCCCCGCCCGGTGCGCGGCCCCCAGGGCCGCCAGCACGGGCTCCAGGACGTCCAGCGCCGCGCGGGGCTGGAGCGCGCCGCGGTCCCGCAGCACGTCCCGCAGGGTGCACCCGGAGACGTACTCCATCGCCAGATAGACGTACGTACCGTCCGTGCCCTGGTCGAAGACCCCCACCACGTTCTGGTGCGCCAGGCGCGCCGCGGACTTGGCCTCCCGGATGAAGCGCGTCACGAACGTCTCGTCCGTGGACAGAGAGGTGTGCATCACCTTCAGGGCCAGCACGCGGTCCAGACGGGTGTCCATCGCGCGGTAGACCGTCGCCATACCGCCGACGGCCACCCGCGCGTCGATGCGGTACCGGCCATCGAGAACCTGACCCACCAGCGGGTCCTTGAGGGTGGTGTCCATTGCGCAGAGTCTACGAGGACGTTTGGGGCCCGGGCCGCTCGGTGGTGGAGTTACGCCTGGACCGCATCCGAACGGTGACATCCCTTTGTCCTCAAGGGCCGGACGGGCTGTGAAAAGCCCGTCCCCGGGCACCTCAGCCGAACGCCGGCCGCTCCGGATCCAGCGCGGCGACCCCGGCGGCAGGCGACGACGCCTCGGCGAAGTGCCGCCGGGGGATGCGCCCCGCGCGATACGCGAGGCGCCCGGCCTCGACCGCGTGGCGCATGCCCTCAGCCATGAGCACCGGCTCCTGGGCCCGGGTGACCGCCGAGGCCAGCATCACCGCCGCACAGCCCAGCTCCATGGCGAGCGCCACGTCCGAGGCTGTGCCGGCGCCCGCGTCCAGCACCACGGGCACCCGGGCCCGCTCGGTGATCAGCTGGAAGTTGTGCGGGTTCCGGATGCCGAGCCCGGAGCCGATGGGTGAGCCCAGCGGCATGATCGCGGCGCAGCCCACGTCCTCCAGCTTGCGCGCGAGCACCGGGTCGTCGTTGGTGTACGGCAGCACCGTGAAGCCGTCGTCCACCAGCGTCTCGGCGGCGTCCAGCAGCTCGACGGGGTCGGGCAGCAAGGTGCGCTCGTCGGCGATGACCTCCAGCTTCACCCAGTCCGTGCCCAGTGCCTCGCGGGCCAGCCGGGCGGTGAGCACCGCCTCGCCGGCGGTGTAGCAGCCCGCCGTGTTCGGCAGGACGCGGATGCCGTGCTTGTCCAGCAGCGAGAGGACCGAGCCCTGCACACCCGGGTCGAGGCGGCGCATGGCCACGGTGGTCAGCTCGGTGCCCGAGGCGAGCAGCGCCCGCTCCAGGACCTCCAGGCTGGGGGCGCCGCCGGTGCCCATGATCAGCCGTGCGGTGAAGGTGGTGTCGCCCATGGTCAGCGGATCGTCGGCCATCGCTGTGCTCAGCCTCCCTGGACTGCGGTCAGAACTTCCACACGGTCGCCCTCGCCGAGGCGGGTCCCGGCCCACTGCCCCCGGGGGACGACCCCCTCGTTGACGGCCGCCGCGACGCCGGAGGGCGCCGTGGTGAGGGTGGCCACGAGCTGGTCGAGGGTGAGGCCGGCGGGGACGGCGCGGGCCGCACCGTTGACGGAGACGGTCACGTGCGCCGCCGCTGCTGAGGACGTCATGCGGGCTGCTCCTGGGGGTGAGAGAAGCGCTGGGGGGTGAAGGGGCGCGCTTGTCCGGGCAGCTCACCGGAGGTCAGCAGCTCGGCCATGACCTCGCCGGTGACGGGGGTGAGCAGCACGCCGTTGCGGTAGTGACCGGTGGCCAGGTGGAGCCCCGCCAGCGCGGTGGGGCCGAGCAGGGGCGCGTTGTCGGGGGAGGCGGGCCGCAGCCCCGCGCTGGTCTCGGCCAGCGGCAGCTCGGTGATGCCGGGCACCAGTTCGTGCGCGTCCCGCAGCAGCTCGTACACGCCGCCCGCGGTCACGGTGGTGTCCCAGCCCAGCTCCTCGCTGGTGGCGCCGATGACCAGCTCGCCGTTCCCGCGTGGGACCAGATAGAGCGCCCCACCGCGCACCACGGCCCGGACCGTGCGGGAGAGGAGCGGGCCGTGGGCGGCGGATCCGGAGCCCCTGCCGAAGCCGGAGCCCTCGCCGGGGCCGCCCGGGTCGGCGCCGTACTCACCCGGCATCCGGAGCCGCAGCACCTGGCCCTTCACCGGGCGCACCGGCGGCAGCAGCTCGGGCGGCACGCCCGCCAGCTGTCCGCTGCGCGAGCCCAGCGCCACCACGGTCTGCCCGGCCGGCAGCTCGGTGCCGTCCTCCAGCGCGACCCCCGTCGCGCGGTCTCGCGCGGTGAGCAGCCGCAGGGCCCGCGCGCGCCGGAAGGTGACCCCCGCCCGCTCGCAGGCGAGCAGCAGCGCTGCCGCCAGCCGGCGCGGGTCGATCTGGTGGTCGCCGTCCACCCGTGCCCCGCCGCTTACGGAGGGGGCCAGCCAGGGCTCCAGGCGGCGGCACTCGCGCCCGGTCAGCCACTGCGAGTCCAGGCCGCACCGCTGCTGGAGCGCGTGCAGCTCCCGCAGGTGCGCGCGGTCGTCGGCGTCCAGGGCGACCGCGAGGGTGCCGCACGCGCGGTATCCGGTCGGCAGCCCCGCGGCTTCCTCCAGCTCGGCCACGAAGTCCGGATAGCGGGCGGCGGAGGCCAGGTTGAGGGCCAGCAGCGTCTCCTCGCCGTAGTGCAGCTCGGTCACGGCGGCGAGCATTCCGGCCGCCACCCGCGCGGCCCCGCCGCCGGGTTCGGGGTCGACGACGGTGACGCGCAGCCCGCGCCGGGCCGCGCGCCAGGCGGTGACGAGCCCGATGATGCCGCCGCCGAGGACAGCCACGTCGGCCGGAGGGGCGCCCGCGCGGGGCCGGGTGCTGGATGTCGTGGCACGCATGGGGATGCCGCTGCTCCCTTCGCCGGAATGACCCGGATCAGGTTCGGACGGTCGGAGGCCGCGGCAGCCTCCCTCTCAGCCCGGTGCGCCGGGCTCCCGCGTATTGCCGGATGTGCGGGGCCCAGCCTACTGCCGTGCTCCGCCCGCCGGTAAAGGGGAGTTGCAGGTTCCGCGGACCGGGGCCGGAGGCGCCGCGAGCCCCCGGACCCGGCCGAGCGGGCCCGTGGGCGGACCGTCATACAGTGATCGGGTGAGCGAGAGCCAAGAGCAGCAGCGGGCCGTGATCGTCGGCGCCGGGATGGCGGGTGTGCAGACCGCCGTGCAACTGCGCGAGCACGGCTGGCCCGGCCCGGTACGGATCGTGGGCGCCGAGCCGCACCTCCCGTACGACAGGCCGCCGCTGTCCAAGGCCGTCCTGCTCGGCCAGGGCGAGGAGGACGAGATCCCGCTCCTGGAGGTCGACTTCGAAGCGCTGGGCATCGAGCTGGAGCTGGGCAGGACCGTCACCGGGCTGCGTCCCGCCGAGCGGCTGCTGGAGACCGACGCGGGCCCCGTCCACTACGACCGCCTCGTCCTGGCCACCGGCGCCGAGCCCCTCGCGCTCCCCGGCAGCGAGGGCGCCCCCGGCGTGCACCTGCTGCGCACCCTGGACGACGCGCGCCGGCTGCGGCCCGTGCTGGCGGCGGGCGGCGAGATCGTCGTCGTCGGGGCCGGCTGGATCGGAGCTGAGTTCGCCACGGCGGCGCGCGAGCGCGGCTGCCCCGTCACCGTCGTGGAGGCGGCGGACAGACCGCTGCCCGGCGCGCTGCCCGCCGAGGTCTCCGAGCCGATGCGCGCCTGGTACGAGGAGGC
This sequence comes from Streptomyces sp. NBC_01775, assembly GCF_035917675.1. Lineage (NCBI taxonomy): Bacteria > Bacillati > Actinomycetota > Actinomycetes > Kitasatosporales > Streptomycetaceae > Streptomyces > Streptomyces sp. NBC_01775. The sequence continues at coordinate 6,982,161 of NZ_CP109104.1, forward strand.
GGGCGCGACACTGCGCACCGGCGCCCGTGTGGCCACCGGCGGACGGGGCGAGGTGCGTCTCGCCGACGGGACCCGGCTGCCCGCCGACGCGGTCGTCGTCGGCATCGGCGCCCGGCCCGCCACCGGCTGGCTGGCGGGCTCGGGCATCGCGCTGGACGACAACGGGGCCGTGGTGGCCGACGCCCGGCTGCGCACCTCCGTGCCCGACGTCCACGCCGTGGGCGACTGCGCCTCCTTCCCCTCCGCCCGCTACGGCAAGCGCCTGCTGGTGCACCACTGGGACAACGCGCTCCAGGGGCCGCGCACGGTCGCCGCGAATCTGGTGGCCGAGGGACACGCGGACGGCGCGGCCGAGCGCGTCGACTACGACCCGGTGCCCTACTTCTGGTCGGAGCAGTTCGGCCGCTTCGTGCAGTACGTCGGACACCACGACGAGGACGACGAGCTGATCTGGCGCGGCACCCCCGATGGCGCCGCCTGGTCGGTGTGCTGGCTGCGCGAGGACCGGCCGGCCGCGCTGCTGGCCGTGGGACGGCCCCGCGATCTGGCGCAGGGACGCAAGCTGGTCCAGCAGGGCACACGGGTGGACAAGGCCCTGGTGGCGGACCCTTCCGTCGCTCTGAAGAGGGCGGCGCGCTAGTGGCTGTCAGCGCGGGATGGCACTCTGGAACCCGTGACCGAGATTGACGCAAAGACCGATGCTCTCGTCCCCACCTGGCTCACTCTTCCCGACGCAGCCGAGAAGCTCGGCGTGGAAGTGACCCGCGTCCGGCAGCTCGTGAAGGAGGGCCAGCTCCTCGCGGTGCGGCGCACGGCCGACTCGGGGAACAGGGTGCTTCAGGTGCCTGCCGCCTTCATCGGCGAAGGCAGAATCGTGAAGGGCCTGGCCGGCACCATCACGCTCCTGAAGGACGACGGGTTCAGTGACGAAGAGATGCTGGAGTGGCTGTTCACCGAGGACGAGACCCTGCCGGGCTCGCCCGTGTCGGCCCTGCGGGAGAACCGGGGGACGGAAGTGAAGCGCCGCGCCCAGGCCCTCGCCGTCTGAGCGCGCGGGCCCCGGACCGGACGGCGAGCCCCTCCGCCGGGACCCAGCAGCACACCAGCACGCCAGCACCACGAAACCGCACATCCACCGGGTGCATGGGCCGCGTGCGGCCCATGCACCCCTGCTTGGGGGAACGCACCATGTCCAGCGGCACGCCCGCCACCGCCCGCGAGCGGCTCAGCGGCGCACGGCTGTATCTGTGCACCGGCGCACGTGAGGAGCAAGGCGACCTCCCCGAGTTCCTCGACGCCGTCCTGGCCGGCGGCGTCGACATCGTCCAGCTGCGCGACAAGGGCATGGAGGCGGCCGAGGAGCTGGAGCATCTCGCCGTCTTCGCCGAGGCGTGCCGCAGGCACGGTGCGCTCCTGGCGGTCAACGACCGCGCCGATGTGGCGCATGCCGCCGACTCCGACGTCCTGCACCTGGGCCAGGGCGACCTCCCCGTGCCCGCGGCCCGCGCCCTGCTGGGCGAGGACGTGCTCATCGGCCGCTCCACCCACGCGGCGGCCGAGGCGGACGCGGCGCTGCGCGAGCCCGGCGTCGACTACTTCTGCACCGGCCCCTGCTGGCCGACGCCCACCAAGCCGGGCCGCCCCGCACCGGGGCTGGATCTGGTCCGTCACACCGCGTCACGTACCCATGGCGATCCGGCCGCCCGTCCGTGGTTCGCGATCGGCGGGATCGACGCGGGCAATCTGGACCAGGTGCTGGATGCGGGCGCCCGCAGGGTGGTCGTGGTCCGCGCCCTCACCGAGGCGGACGACCCGGGCGCGGCGGCGGCCGGGCTGGCGAAGCGGCTGCGCGAGGCTGCCCTTGCGGACCCGGAAGGGGCCTCCTCGTAACACGGTGTGGCCGCCCTGTCCACAGGGTGGACATCAGCCATCCAGGAAACGGGCAGATCATCCCTTAACGTCTCCATGTTGAGCCACTCTGCAGGCCAGGCCGCTAGCCTGCACATATGGCCATCGGTATCTCAGCTCCCAGGACAGACCGTCCGCCGACCGTGCGTGAGCTGCTCGCGAGCGGAGAGCAGTCCTTCTCCTTCGAGTTTTTCGCACCGAAGACCGAAAAGGGCGAGCGGACCTTGTGGGACGCGCTGCGCCGGATCGAAGCGGTCTCACCGACGTTCGTGTCGGTGACCTACGGCGCGGGCGGCTCCTCCCGTGAGGGCACCGTACGCAACACCGAGCGCATCGCCACCGAGACCACGCTGACCCCCGTGGCGCACCTCACCGCCGTGAACCACTCGCGGGCCGAGCTGCGCAACGTCATCGGGCAGTACGCCGACGCGGGCATCCGCAACGTGCTCGCCATCCGGGGCGACCCGCCCGGCGACCCGCTGGGGGACTGGGTCAAGCACCCGGAGGGGATCAGCTACGCCTCCGAACTCGTCGAGCTGATCAAGGAGTCGGGAGACTTCTGCGTCGGTGTCGCGGCCTTCCCCGAGATGCACCCGCGCTCGGACGACTGGGAAACGGACATCCGGCACTTCGTGAACAAGTGCAGGTCCGGCGCGGATTACGCGATCACTCAGATGTTCTTCCAGGCCGAGGACTATCTGCGGCTGCGGGACAAGGCCGTGGCCGCCGGTTGCCAAACGCCCATCATCCCGGAGATCATGCCCGTCACGAACGTGCGGCAGATCGAGCGGTTCGCGCAGCTCAGCAACGCGACCATCCCGCGGGAGATGGCAGAGCGCCTCCAGGCGGTCCAGGACGATCCCGCGGCTGTACGCTCGGTCGGGATTGAATACGCCACGGAGTTGTGTGCGAGGCTGATGGCCGAGGGCGTCCCCGGGCTCCACTTCATTACGCTCAACCACTCCACGGCGACGCTGGAAATCCACCAGAATCTCGGCCTCCGCGCGAGGCACTGAGCCGACTGCCGCCCCGAATGCGGCGAGCAGCGGGAAGAGGGGCGTAGATGGGCTGGACGGTCCTCTATATCGCGTTCGGCATTGTGGCGCTGTGGCTGCTGGGCGAGGTGCTGTTCCAGTTCAAGGCCCGGCTCCGCTACCGGCTGCTGGCCTTCGTGGGCTTCCTCGGCGTCGTGGTGGGGGCCGTCCTGCCCTCGGTGGTCGTGATCGGCATCGGCATCGCGGCCTTCGCCACGGGCCAGACCTTTGTGACCCTCTCCTACCGGCAAGGCTTCTCCACCGGCTGGGCCATCGGCGGACGGCCGGGCTCCAGCCGGCGGCGCCGCACCGGCGGGGGGAGGGCGGCCGACCCCTCCCTGGAGGTCTCCGACCTCCAGACCTACGCCCCCGGCACCGTCCCGGTCCCCGACCCGGTCGACGATTACGGCAACGCCGGATACCACGCGGAGAACAACCAGCCCGCCCCTGAGTACCAGGGCTACGGCGCCGCCGAGGAGACCCAGGCGTACGCCTACGGCGACCTCCAGACCCCGCACCAGGATCCGTCCTTCCAGGAGCCGTCCCCCTACCAGGACGCGTCCCTCCAGGCCCCGGCCCACTACCAGGCCGAGCCCCAGCAGTACGCCGCGTACGCGGACCCCTACCTCGGCTACGACCACCAGGGCGAGCCGGCGCCCGTCCCCGCCGCCGCACAGCAGCAACAGCCGTCCTACGACTACGGATACGGCGACTACGGCAGCGGCGATCACCTCAACGGGGGCTATGGCAACGGGGACTTCAACGGCGGGAACTTCAACAACGGCTACGGCGGCGGCGATTACCCCGCCGGCTCCGACGACGGCTACGGCGGCTACGGCTATCCGACGCAGGGGCAGCCGCCCCAGCAGCAGCCGTCGTACTACACCGACTACGCAGACGTCCCCGAGACCCCGCCCGGCGGTGTGTGGGTCCCCCAGCAGCGCGACGCGGGCGCGACGCCGCCCCCGCCCCCCGAGCAGCCGCCCGTGCCCTACGGCTACTCGGACGAGACGTACCAGCAGTACCCGCAGGGCTACTACAACGACCGCCACGGGACGTACTGAGCCGCTGAGCCGCCGCGGGGGGATCTGCTCCCGTAAAACCCCCGCAACCTCAGCTTGAGCCGCGCCAGTCGGGGTCCTGGAAGAGCCCGGCGGCCATCGCGCCGGTCATCCCCGCGGCGGGCAGCCCGCCGCCGGGATGGGACCAGCCGCCCACCGCGTAAAGGCCCTCCAGCGCCGTCCGGTTGGCGGGGCGCAGGAACGCGCCGCCCGCGCCCGGTAGCGACGGCGGGGGCACCAGTCCGCCGGGCGCACCGGTCTCCGCCTCGTTGTCGGCGGGCGTGCGCACCTCGTGCCACAGCAGGCGCCCGCTCAGCCCCAGCCCGGCCTCGTCGGCCGAGGCCAGCAGCTCTTCCGCGAGCCGCCGGGCCTCCTCCTCGGAGCGCACCGAGCCCACCGGCACCGGGAAGGACAGCACGGCCGATTCGTACGCGCCCTCCGGCCGCAGCGTGGGGTCGTCGGGCCGCAGTACGGTCAGCGGCCGGGCTGCGCCGTGCGCGCTGTGCACGACCGTGCGGTGCGGGGTGCCCTCGGGGCGCGCGCCGCGCAGCGCCAGCAGCACGGTGAGCCGGGCCATCCCCGGAGTGCTCCCCTCCGCCGCGCCCTGGCGCGCCACGGGCCCGCCGCCCGCGACCACCGCGTCCGCCTCGACGCTCTCCCCGTCGTCCAGCTCCAGGCCGACGGCCCGCCCGTCCTTCTCGCGCACCCGGGCCACGCCGCTGCCGAAGCGGAAGGTGACCCGGCGCCGGCGGCACCGCTCGTGGAGCGCGTCGGCCAGCGCGCGCATGCCGCCGCGTACGTACCAGGTGCCGAAGGTGTCCTCGATGTAGGCCAGCACGGCGGCCTCCGCCGGGGTCCGGGCCGGATCCAGTCCGTGTGCCCAGGCGTAGGAGCCCAGCACGGCCGCCAGCCGCGGGTCGCGCAGCTCGTCGGCCGCCACCTCGGCGAGCGTCGGCGGACGCCGCCGCAGCAGGCCCTTCCTGCGGAGCGCCGGATAGGCGCCGTCGCGCGAGAGCGCCGCCCGCGAGGCGGGCTCCTCGCGCAAAGGCTCCTCCAGCAGCGGCCGGCGTACGGCCTCCCACGCCTCCCGCCCCCTGGTCAGCACCCCGGCCCACCGCTCGCCCGCACCTGCGCCGAGCGCCTCGTCCAGCGCGTCGACGACCTTGCCGCGCGAGGCGTTCGGCAGCGTGACGGAGCCGCTGGGGAAGTCGGGGCCGGGGAAGCCGCCCTCGGGGAAGATGTGGTGCGCGGTGACCGGGACCTCCGTCAACTCCACGCTGTCCTCCAGCCGTTCGCGGCCGGTCTTGACGAACAGGTCTCGGTGGACGGCGGGCAGGTGCAGCAGCCCCGGCCCCGTGTCGAAGGCGAAGCCCTCCCGCTCATAGCGCCGTAGGGCGCCTCCATAGGTGTCCGTGCGCTCGTGGACGACGACCTCGTGCCCGGCCACAGCCAGTCGCGCAGCCGCCGCCATCGCGCCCATTCCCGCGCCGATCACCGCGATACGTGCCATGAGGAGCGACTCTAGCGAGCGGCGGTCACCCTCCGGATCACCGGCCGGGGCAGTGCACGGAGCACCGGCCGGAGCACCGGCCGGGTCAGCGCCCGGTGTGCGGCGCGGACGGCGTGCTCCGTACGGGGGCCTACTGCTAGGTACAGCTACTCAGGCCCCCGGTTGAGTAGCCGCACGGATGGGCCCCGACCTGCGCGGACGGCAGAGTTGTCGGCACGGAAGGGGCGCGGCACCGATACCGCCGGCACGGGGCTGCGGAGCGGTGCTGACGACCCTTCCGGAACAGGGGGATCCGGGGGAACGAGCCGGGAGCCCGGGTGCGTGCCCGGGGTCCACGGCACGACCGGGGGACAAGGGGGGCAGGACGGCCGGTTCCGGTAGACCAGGCCGCTTCGCGGCCACGCGCGGCGGACCCCACGCCGCCGCGCGGTGGCCGTGGGTCACCGGGACCGGCCCCGGCCCCCCACCCGCCCCTGCAACAGCAGGGACAGTGCGCCGTGCACGTCCTCCAGCGAGCGCTCGGGCTGGAACGCCTTCCAGTCCAGCGCCGCCACCAGCACCATCCCCACCAGCGCCGCCGCCGTGAGCTGGATGTCGATGTCCTCGCTCAGCTCGCCCTCGGCCACACCCGCGCGCAGCACGTCCTCCACCACGGCGACGGCCTGCTTGCGCACCACCATCAAGGTGTCGTTCCAGGCGCGGTTGGTACGCCACAGCTCCGCGACGTACAGCTGGGTGAAGGCGGGGTAGCGGTCGATGAACAGCAGCCCGGCGCGGATCATCGCGTCCAGCGCGTCCACCCTGGTGCCGTCGTTCCCGGCGGTCCGGACGGCGGCCTCCCGCAGGTCGGCGGTGAGCAGTTCGACGCCGTGCCGCAGCAGCTCCTCGAACAGCTCGGTCTTGCTGGCGAAGTTGTAGTAGACCGTGCCCTTCGCGACCCCCGCGCGCTCGGCGATCTCCTCCACCGTCGTGGAGGAGAAGCCCTGCTCGGCGATGAGGGTGACGGCCGCCTGGAAGAGCTTGTCCCGGGTGGCACTGCGGCTGCGTGAAGGAGTACGGGCACTCGTCATGCGGTCATTCTCCACTCGGATCATGGGTCTCCCGACAACGAGTTGTCCGTACGCCTCACAACGAGATCTCCGGGCGCAGCCGGTCCAGCGTCCACACCTGCTTACGGCGCGCGGTGACCGCGGTCAGCGCCAGGGCGCCCACCGTGAAGGCGGACAGCACCGCGCACGCCCGCCACACCGGCCACAGCTCCCCGCCGGTGATCAGGTGCCGCAGCCCTTCCACGACGTAGCTCATCGGCAAGAACGGGTGCAGCGCGTTGAAGAACCCGGGGCTGGTCTGGATCGGGTAGGTGCCGCCGGCCGAGGTCAGCTGGAGCATCAGCATCGCCAGTACGAGGATCCGCCCGGCGGGCCCGAAGCGGGCGTTGAGGAACTGCACGATGCTGGTGAAGCACGCCGTGACCAGCAGCAGGAAGCCCACCGTGCCCGCACCGCGCGCCATCTCCAGGCCCAGCCCCCAGTGCAGCACGCTCATCAGCGCGGCCACCTGGGCGACCCCGATCGCGGCCACCGGCAGCCAGCCCGCCAGCGCGATCCGCCAGGACGGCGCACCGGCCGCCAGCGCCCGCTTGTTGAGCGGCTGGAGCAGCATGTACGCGATCATCGCGCCGACCCAGAGTGAGAGCGGGATGAAGTACGGGGCGAATCCGGTGCCGTAGTTGGGCGCGGTGTGGGCCTTGCCGGAGTTGAGTCCCACCGGGTCGGCCATGACGCCGGTGCGGTCGGAGCGCTCCTTCTTGCCGTAGTCGGGGATCTGCCCGGCCCCGTCGTGCAGCCCCCCGGCCAGCTTGCCCGAGCCGTCGGCGAGTTTGACCATGCCGCCCTTCAGCGAGCCGGCGCCGTCGGTGAGTTTGCCCAGGCCGGTGTCGAGTTCGGCGGCCCCGCTCTTGGCGGTGCCGAGCCCGGAGTGGAGGGTGCCCGCGCCCTTGGAGACCTGGTGGGCGCCCTTGTTGAGGGTGTTGATCTGGTGCACCGCCTTGTCCATGTCCTGCTGGAGGTGCGGGGCACGCCGGGCGAGGAGGGTCGCCTTCTTGTCGAGGTCGTCGAGATGGCCGCCCAGCTCGGCGAGGTTCTTGCGGTTCTTGACGAAGCCGTTCACGTCATCGGCCACGCCGGCGGACCGCTCGGCCGCGTCGACCGCCTTCTTCAGGTCGGCGCAGGAGCTGTCGGGGCCGGGTTTGGCGGGCGGCCGGGGCTTGGCCGAGGACGCCTGGCCGGGAGCGGCGCCGGTCCCGGCGCCCGGAGCGGACGAGCCGGGCGAGGGCGCGCCGGGTGAGGCGGCCGGGGCCGTCGGGGCGCCCTTGGACGGTGCGCCCTTGCCGCAGCGTGCCTCGTACAGCGTCGAGAGGGTGTCGGCCGCCTCCCGCGAGTCGGTCTGCGCCCGCCGGGCCGCTCCGGGCAGCTTGTCCAGGTTCTCCTTGAGCGTCTTGCTCGTTCGGGCGACACCACGTGCGGCCTTGCCGATCTCGCCGCTGTGCTCCTTGAGGAAGGGCCGGACGTCATTGGCGGCGCCGTTGACCTTGTCGGCCAGCTTCTGGGTGCCCTTGGCGACCTTGCCCGAGCCCTTCTTGAGGGAGCCCGCGCCCTTGTGCAGCCGGGCCGTGCCGCTCTTGAGGCTGCCGCTGCCGTCCTCCGCGTCGCCGAGGCCGCTCTTCAGCTTGCCGGCACCCTTCTCGGCCTTGCCGATGCCGTCGCCCAGGTCGTCGGCGCCCTTCGCGGCCTTGGCCGTCTTGCCGTGCAGCGTCGAGAAGGACATGTAGATCTTGTCGTAGAAGCCGCGCGAGACCTTGCTGGAGGCGGCGGCGCGCACCTCGGAGAAGACGCTGCGGGATATCTGCCCGACGATGTAGTTGTTGGCGTCGTTGGCCCGCACCTTCAGCGCGCCGGTCTCGGGAGAGTCGCCGGAGCTGGAGGAGACCCGCTTGCTGAAGTCGGAGGGCACGGTCAGCGACAGGTAGTAGCGCCCGTCCTCGACCCCCTTGCGCGCGTCGGCCGCGCTCGTCTCGTGCCAGTCGAAGGAGTCGCTGTCGTGCAGCCCCTTCACGATGGAGTCGCCGGCCGCCACCTTCTCGCCCTTGACGGTGGCGCCCTGGTCGCTGTTCACCAGGGCGACCGGAACCTTGTCCAGGCGGTCGTAGGGGTCCCAGAAGGACCACAGGTACAGCGCCCCGTACAGCAGCGGCAGCAGCAGCATCGCGGCCATCGCGGCGCGCGGCAGCCGCCCCCTCCCGAACCGCTTCAGCTCAAGCGCGGCTAGCTTCGGCGAGCGCATCGGCCGCCCCTCCCTTTCCGTTCATGTCGTCCCGGCCACTCGCGCCCTCCGGGCCGTCCTCGCCGGGCCCGGCCCCTTCGCCCCCGCTCTCGTCCGCGCCCTGACCGCCCGGCGCCTCGGCCTCCGTGCGGACCACCACCGCGCCCAGATCGTCGGGCGGCGGCTCGCTGCACACCGCCAGCACCGTCGTCCCGGCGTCCGCGACCGAGCGCAACCGCGCCCAGGCCGCGGCGCGTTCCTCCTCCGACAGCTTCAGATCCAGGTCGTCGACGGCCAGCAGCCGCGGCTCGCCCAGCAGCGCGAGCGCCAGCGAGAGCCGCAGCCCGGCGGGGCGCTCCAGCTCCCGCACCGGCGTGCGCCCGCCCCTGGGCAGGGCGTCCAGATCGAGGCCTGCCGCCTCCAGCGCGGCCTCCAGGCGGGCGCGGCTCGCGGCGGCGCGCTCGGCGCGCGGGCGCAGCAAGGAGCGCACCGGGTTGCCGAACCGGCGCTGGAGCAGGACGCGTTCGCGCAGCTGCTCGGTGACGGTCAGCGCGGGGTCGAGGTCGTTGACGCCGGGGACGGGGCCCAGGGCGCTGACGCGGCGCACGGCCGACAGGCGCTTGGGCAGCGGGTGCCCGGCGACCTTCGCATGGCCCTCGTCCGCCTTCATCCGGCCGGTGAGCGAGAGCAGCAGACAGGTGCGCCCGGAGCCGGAGGGCCCCGCCAGCGCGATGAGCGAGCCGGGCCCGGCGGCGAAGGTGACGCCGCCGAAGATCCGGCCGCGCGGCCCCTGAAGTCCGAAGTTCTCCGCCGAGACGGCGGCTCCCCGACCCTGTGTCACGGGCCTCTCCTTCTTTGAACTGACCGGTCAGTTCAAAGTATGCAGCACGCCGTGCCGCCTGGGTCAAGCAGCCCCTGGCGTGGAGCTGTCAGGTGCGGTGTTTGCGCAGGTCAGCACGGATTGTCAGTGGCATGCGTCACGATGTGCACATACGGCCGATTCTTCTGAACCGGCAACCGCCGACGGGAGGTTGATTCACGTGATGCGACCTTCTCGGGGTGCGCACCCGGCGCCCCCGCAGCCGACAGCGCAGCCCGCGAGCCGTACCGACCAGGTGCCCGACATCCACCCGGTGCTCCGCAGAGCCACCGCACCGCCCGCCGCGCTAGACCTGCTCGCCCAGGCCCAGCACGGCCTGGACGAGGCGCAGGCCATGGAGACCGCCAACGAGCGCTATGCCACGGCCCACCTCGCGGCCCTGCGCACCGCCGCCGCCGTCCTCGCCGTACGCGGCAGACCCGAGCTGGAGCCCGCCCGCAGGCGCGGCGCCCCGCCCCGCCGCACCCGACGCGCCGGCATCCGCAGCGCCTGGGAGGTGCTGCCCGAGGTCGCACCCGAACTGGCCGAGTGGAGCGCGCTGTTCGCCTCCGGAGCCCAGCGCAGAGCCCGCGCCGAAGCGGGCATCAAGGGCGCCGCGAGCTGGCACGAGGCCGACGGGCTGGTCCGGGACGCCGGGATGTTCCTGCGCCTGGTCGAGCGCATGCTCGTCTCCCAGCCCGCGCTCCCGCAGCCGCGCGTCGCCCCCGGCGACGAGCAGCTCACCCGGCACCCGCCTCCCGACCGCCGCGCGGGATGAGCACACCCCGCAGGTCGGGGACGGTGCGCAGGGGCCGTCCAGGGGCGTGCGCCGGGGCGCCCACCGGGCGGCCCGGGCGGGCCCCGAGGCAATAGGGTGGGAGTGCCCGTCACTGAGCCGAGGAGCAGCCGCATGTCCCGCCCCAGCGCAACCCTCCGTACCGCCGTGGTCTGGGACGTCCTGCGAGGAGCCCTCGACCAGCGCGTCAAGCTGTCTGACCGCACCGAGCTGGAGGTCCTCGACACCGGCGGCGGCACCGGCAACTTCGCCGTGCCCGTCGCCCGCCTCGGCCACCGCGTCACCGTCGTCGACCCCAGCCCCAACGCCCTGTTCGCGCTGGAGCGCCGCGCGGCGGAGGCCGGCGTCGCCGACCGGGTGCGCGGCGTGCAGGGCGACGCCCACGGCCTCTTCGACGTCGCGGAGCGCGGCGCCTACGACGCCGTGCTCTGCCACGGCGTCCTGGAGTACGTCGACGACCCGGCGGAGGGCGTGCGCAACGCGGTCGCGGCCCTGCGCCCGGATGGCGGCACGCTCAGCGTCCTGGCCTCCGGGCTCGGTGGAGCCGTGCTCGCGCGGGCGCTGGCCGGACACTTCGCCGAAGCACGCCAGGCCCTCACCTCGGCCGACGGCCGGTGGGGCGAGAGCGACCCGATGCCCCGCCGCTTCACCCCCGAACAGCTCACGGCCCTGGTCACGGGCACCGGCCTGGAGGTCGTCTCCGTCCACGGCGTACGGATCTTCGCCGACCTGGTCCCCGGCGCCCTGGTGGACACCGGAACGGACGCACAGGAGGCGCTCACCAGGCTGGAGGCCGCCGCGGCCGAGCTGCCGGACTTCCAGTCGATCGCCGGCCAGCTCCACGTTCTCGCCGAGGTCCCGCCCCGGGCCGCGGGGGCCCACCAGGGCTGATCGTCCCGGTCACGGGCCGCCCGGCTGGCTCTCGCCCGCCCGATCATCAGCTACGCGCCGTATGATCGAGGCACACCGTCCGGCATGGCGGAAAGGCGGCGAGGGAATGTACGGAACACGTCGCTCAGCGCCACCGTCCGGCATGTCGGGCTTGGTGGGAGGAATTGGCGTAGAGGGGCGGGTTTCACGGGGGCGATTCCCTGCCTATCCTTTAAGGGTCGCATCCGGTCGCCCCCGCGACCGACGAGTAGGAGGACTCCGTGCCGCTCTCTGAGCACGAGCAGCGCATGCTCGAGCAGATGGAGCGAGCGCTGTACGCCGAAGATCCCAAGTTCGCGACAGCGCTCGAAGGAAGTGAGCTGCGCCGGTACACCCGCAGGCGGGTCTATCAAGCGGTCGCGGGCTTTCTGGTGGGTATCGCGCTCCTCATGGCCGGGATGGTCGCTCAGCAGATCTGGATCAGCGTGGTGGGCTTCCTCGTGATGCTCGGGTGCGCTGTGCTCGCGGTGACCAGCTGGCGGAAAGCCCCGAAAGCGGGCGAGCAGCAGGGCGAGGGCCAAGCGGCACAGAGCGGTCCGGGTGCCGAAGGCAGTGGCAAGCGGCAGTCCGGCAGACAGCAGCCCAGGGCCCGCCGGTCGATGATGAACCGCATCGAGGAGCGGTGGCAACGCCGCCGCGACGAGGGCTGACCGCGCGCTCCGGCACCCCCACAGCCCCACCCGTGGCCCCCAACCGGGGGCCACACCCATGTCGCCCCCCTCCCCGCCACGACGGCGCTCAGCCACCGGCTACGACTTCGGCCCCCCTTCCCGCCGCGACGGCGCTCGGCCGCCGGCTACGTGCTCGGCGGTGCCGGACGCCCCTTTTCCCCGCCGGGACGGCGGGCTCGGGCCCTCGCTGCGGGGGCACCCTTCTTCCCGCCGCGACGGCGCTCAGCCACCGGCTACGTGCTCGGCGGTGCCGCACCGGCGCGCGCCGGTGCGGCACCGCCGGTCTGCGCCGTTTCGCGTCCCGCCGTCGCGGCGGGAAAGAGGGCACCGCCCCGCCCTCGCGGCGGGAAAGAGGGCACCGCCCCGCCCTCGCGGCGGGAAAGGAAGGGGCACCGTCCCACCCTCGCGGCGGGGGAAAAGGGGCCGGCCCCTCACTTCGCGAAGCGGAGTCTCCAGGCTCCGCGCCACCTCGCCCGGAGGGCGGCGAGACGCCGGGACGCCGACCACAGGAGGCGTGCCGTCGACGGCGGCAGGAGAAGCGCGCGCAGCCGGATCCCCCGCGGTGCGGCCTCACGAAGGCCGCCGCGTACGCGGAGGACATCCTCGGCGAGGCCCGTCGAGACACGCGGCTCCGGCGCGTACAGCACCTGCTCGACCGCGAGGGCGAGCCGCCGCGCGGCCTCGGCCGCGTCCGGCTTCAGCTCACCGATGCGGGCCAGCCGCTCGGCGGCCTTGCGCGGGGTCGCCGAGTCCTCGGGGACGACGCCGTGGTCCCAGCCGGTGTCGATCAGCTCCTGCCAGGCGTCCAGCACGCCCGCCACCGCCGCCTCGGGATCGTCCGGCGCGCGGGGCCGCAGCCGGCGGGACCGCTTCCGTACCCGCAGCAGCATCGGCAACAGGGGCACCCCCAGCACCACCGACGCTGCGGCTGTGATCGCCGCGATCGTGCCCACGGGCGGCCCGTCGCCCCCCTGCCCCGAGCCGGAGCCCGGCGCCGCGGCGCCGCAGCCGGGGTCGGCACGCTTCTCCTCGGCCGTACAGGTGGCCGACCGGGAGGGGCTCGGTGTGGGCGAGGCGTTCTCGCCCCGGTCGGGGAGCCGCTCGGCGGGGTTCTGGTCGGCGTCGGGGGAGTCGGGCTGGGCGTACGAGGGGGTCGTGCCCCGCGTCGGGGTGGGCTCGAAGCGGGTCCAGCCCACGCCCTCGAAGTACAGCTCGGGCCAGGCGTGCGCGTCCTGGAGCCCGACCTCCATCTTCCCGTCGCCGCGCGCGGTCCCTGGGGTGAAGCCCACCGCGACCCGGGCGGGGATGCCCAGGGTGCGGGCCATCGAGGCCATGGCGAAGGAGAAGTGGATGCAAAACCCCTCCTTCGTCTCCAGGAACTTGGCGATCGCGGCCGTACCGCTGCCCGCCTGCACCTGGGTGTCGTAGCTGAAGCCGCCCTTTTCCGTGAACCACTCCTGGAGCATCACGGCGCGGTCGTAGTTGTCCTTGGCGCCGCTGGTGACCTTGCGGGCCGTGGCGTCCACCACGTCCGGCAGCGAGTCCGGGACCTCGGTGTACTCCCGCTTCAAGTCGGCAGGCGGCGCGGGGGCGTTCCGGAGCTGGTCGGAGGTCGGCCGGACCAGCAGGCTCTCGACGTCGTAGCGGGCGCCACGCGTGTTCTGGCCCTGGTAGCCGACGAGGGTGCGGCCCTCCGGCTCGAAGCGCCACTTTCCGTTGATGCGCACCCTGTCGGCGGGGTACGGCATGGGCAGCCAGTCCTGCGCGTACCAGTCGCTCGCCTGGACGGTGCTGCGGATCTTCGTCGTCCGCACGTCCGGCGCCAGTCCCGCGGGCGTCGGCATCGGGTCCGGGATCTCGCCGATGCGGCGCTCGGAGGGCTTCCACGCGGAGCCGTCGAACTTGTCCAGCGCGACGATGCGCATGTACAGCTCTTGGGTGTCCTCGACGTTCGTCTTGTAGGTGAGGGCCGTACGGTTCTCCGGCTGGTTGAGGCTGTCCTGGAGCGCGACGAGCGGGTTGACGGCCGAGACCGTGCCCCCGCCGCCCTCGCCCCGGCGCCCGCCGTTGCCGCCCGCCCCGTCCAGCAGCCCGCCGCTGAGGGAGGGCAGGAGGGCGGGCACCACGAGCGAGATCCCCAGCGCCAGCGCGCCGATCCGCCGCCCCGTACGCACGGGGGCGACGGCGGGGCCGCCGACGGCACCGGGCTGGTACGGGGCCGAGCCGGGGCGGGACTTGTCGGCGAACATGCGCCCCCACTGCGACAGCCGCTCGCGCCCTTCCGCCAGCAGGAGCAGCAGATAGCCGCCCGCCGCGCACAGGAACCACAGCCAGCGCGCACCGCCCTGGGAGAGCCCGGCGGCCACCGAGTACAGCGCCAGCAGCGGCAGCCCGGCCGGGGCCGCGCTGCGGAAGGTGACCGCGACCGTGTCGACCAGCAGCCCGATCACCAGCACCCCGCCGACCAGCATCAGCCGGATCCCGTCGGTGACCGGCGCGGGTATGGCGAACCGGCTCACATCCTGGGTGCCCTGCGTCAGCAGCGCCCCGAAGTGCTGGAAGACGTCCGGGGTCGGGACGAAGCCGCCCGGCGCGGACTCCCGGGCGAAGACGACGGTGAGCAGCAGCAGCGAGACGAGGAGCTGCAGCAGCGTCGTCACCGGCCTGGGGAGGGGCACCCGGCGTGCCGCGGCGCCCACCCCGGTCTGCACCGCCACCAGCAGTGCGGCCTGCAACAGCCAGGTGGCCGGGTCCACCAGTGGCAGCAGCGCGCAGGCCGCGGCGATGGTCGCCAGCGCCGCGCAGAAGGCGAGCCTTCCTCTTCCGCTCATCGCTCTCCACCCCGCACGGTCGTGTTGTCCGCCTCGCGCCACAGCGTGGAGACCGGCACGCCGGGCCCGCCCGGCAGCGCCGTCCACCCGGCCTCGCGCAGGGCGCGCAGCGCGGCCTCCTGCCCCGGCTGCCCAGGCTGTCCCGCGCCCGTCGCCACGCCCTCGCCGGCGCCCTCCGGACCGGGCTGCGTCGCGACGGCGGGTGCCGAGGACGACTGAAACGCCACAGCGCGGTGCGAGCGCTGCCGCATGCGGCCCACCGTGGCCGCCTGTTCCTCGTCGAGCGCGCCGAGGAACGCCACCAGCAGCCCCTCGGTGCCCGCCGTGCCGCCGCGCAGGGCGTTGAAGGCGCCCGCCAGGTTCGGTTCGGCGGAGTGTCCGACGACGGCGAGCGTGTCGAGGAGCAGTCCGGCGGTGTCCGAGGTGTCGGCGAGGAAGCCGCCGCTCTCGGGGCCCGGCACCATGGCACCGGTGTCGGTCAGCAGCCGTACGGAGTAACCGCGCTCCAGCAGATGCAGACAGACCGAAGCGGCCCCGGCGACCGCCCACTCGAACGCGGAGTCGGGCCCCGAGCCCGCGTAACCGGTGTGGCGGGTGTCCAGCAGGACGGTGCAGCGGGCCTGCTGCGGCTGCTCCTCGCGGCGCACCATCAGCTCGCCGTAGCGCGCGGTCGAACGCCAGTGGACGCGGCGCAGGTCGTCGCCGTGCCGGTAGCCGCGCGGGATCACATCGTCGTCACCGGCCAGCGCCAGCGAGCGCTGCCGGCCCTCCCCGTAGCCGCTCGTCTCGCCCGACAGCCGCGCGGGCGGCAGCGGCTCCACTGGCGGTACGACGGTGAGCGTGTCGAACGTGCTGAAGGAGCGCGTCAGCTCGCACATGCCGAACGGGTCCGTCAGCCGCAGCTGGAGCGGCCCGAGCGGATAGAGCCCGCGCAGATCGGAGCGCACCCGGTAGGAGACCTCGCGGCGACCGCCCGGCTCGACCTTGTCCAGCACGAAGCGGGGGCGGGGCCCCAGCACGTAGGGGACGCGGTCCTGGAGCATGAGCAGCCCCGTGGGCAGCCGTGAGACATTGTCGACCCGCAGGTGGACGCGGGCCTCCGAGCGGGCCGGAACCCGCGAGGGCGACAGCCGCCGGGAGCCCGCGACCCGGTAGCGGGTGCGGTGCAGCACCAGGACGCACACCAGCGGCAGGGCCGCCAGCAGCATCCCGACCCGCAGCAGCTCCTCCTGGCCCAGCGCGTAGGCGCAGATCGCGGCGGCCACTCCGGCGGCCAGGAAGGACCTGCCGCGCGTGGTCAGCCCGCCGAACGCCGTACGCAGCGAGCCTCTGCTCTCCTCCCCGGTGCCACCCGGGCCGGCCTGGCCCGGAGGGGCGGGATGACCGGGATGGCCCGCTGGGCCACCGGGTCCGGTGCCCGGCCCCGCGCCCGGTGCGGGCGGTGCGGCGGGTGCCGGTCCGAAGGCCATCAGTAGCCCCGGGGCTGTCCGGTCTGCGGTTGCCCCGGTTGCCCCGGGTGGCCGGGCTGCGCGTACGGGTTGGGCGAGCCGCCCGGCACACCCGGCGCACCCGGCATGCCCGGGGCCGCCGGGGGCGGGCCCATGGCGGGTACGGGGACGCGCTGGACGATCTCCCCGACGACCTGCTCGGACGTACGGCGGTTCAACTGGGCCTGTGCGGTGGGCAGCAGCCGGTGCGCCAGCACCGGCACGGCCAGCGCCTGCACATCGTCCGGCAGCGCGAACTCCCGGCCCGCCAGCGCGGCCGACGCCTTCGAGGCCCGCAGCAGATGCAGCGTCGCCCGCGGCGAGGCACCCAGCCGCAGATCGGGGTGGGAGCGGGTGGCCGTGACCAGCTCGACGGCGTACCGCCGCACGGCGTCGGACACATGCACCCCGCGCACCGTGTCGATCAGCTTGACGATCTCGTGGGCGTGCGCCACCGGCTGGAGGTCCTCCAGCGGGGAGGCCCCGCCGTGCACATCGAGCATCTCCAGCTCGGCGGCCGGACTGGGGTACCCGATGGAGACCCGCGCCATGAAGCGGTCCCGCTGGGCCTCGGGCAGCGGATAGGTGCCCTCCATCTCCACCGGGTTCTGGGTGGCGACGACCATGAAGGGGTCGGGCAGCTCGTAGGTCTGCCCGTCGATGGTGACCTGCCGCTCCTCCATGGACTCCAGCAGCGCCGACTGCGTCTTGGGCGACGCGCGGTTGATCTCGTCACCGATCACGATCTGCGCGAAGACGGCGCCGGGCTTGAACTCGAAGTCCTTGCGCTGCTGGTCGTAGACGCTGACCCCGGTGATGTCGGAGGGCAGCAGGTCGGGGGTGAACTGGATGCGCCGCACCGTGCAGTCGATGGACCGGGCCAGCGCCTTGGCGAGCATGGTCTTGCCGACGCCGGGCACATCCTCGATCAGAAGGTGGCCCTCCGCCAGAAGGACGGTGAGCGAGAGCCGGACGGCCTCGGGTTTCCCCTCGATCACCGACTCGATGGAGCGGCGTACCTCGCCCGCTGTGGTGCTCAGCTCGCTAAGGTTCGCCCGCTCGTCATAGGTCGTCACCGGCCCTCCTCGGCCCCATCCCCGCTGTACGTGTACCCGCTGCGGCTGTAGTGCTTTCGCGAGTTCTGCTGTGCCGCTCTCACGCATTCTTCACGGCGACAGGGCCGTTCGTCACTCTCCCGGGGTCATCCCTGGGTCACGCCGGGTCGATCTCGCGCAGCAGACCCGTCGTCACATCGAAGACGAAGCCGCGTACATCGTCCCTGTGCGGGAGGAACGGCGAGGTCCGAACGCGCTCCATCGACTGGCGCACATCCTGGTCGAGATCCTTGAAGGACTCGACAGCCCAGGACGGCCGCTGGCCCACTTCCAGTTCCAGCTCGTGCCGGAATTCCTCGGTGAGGTTGAGCAGCCCGCAGCCGCTGTGGTGGATGAGCACCACGGAACGGGTGCCGAGGGCGCGCTGGCTGATGGTGAGGGAGCGGATGATGTCGTCGGTGACGACGCCTCCGGCGTTGCGGATGGTGTGACAGTCACCCAGCTCCAGGCCGAGCGCTTCGTGCAGGTCCAAGCGCGCGTCCATGCACGCGACGATCGCGACGCGCCGCACGGGGCGGGCGTCCATTCCGGGGTCGCTGAACTCCTCGGCGTAGGTCCGGTTCGCCGCGACGAGCTGATCGATGACGGTGGTGGCAGAGCCGTCCTGGTCCGGACGGGAGCCGTTCCCGGAGGGGGCGGGCTTCGGCTGAGGTGCGGATATCGACATGAGTACGACGTTAGACGCCCAAGATGAATAAGGCCTGCTCAGAGACCGGCGAAAACGGGCAGCGGGGAGTGATGTGAGGTAACCCACAAGCGCCACACGAGCCTCCCCCATCCGGCGGACATCACCCCCGTGACCCGGATGTCAGCCGCTGCCGTGACGCGCCTCGTCCCGTAGTTGACCGAGGGGACGAGTGGACTAAAGTGACGCGAAGTGGGAGGCGAACTCTCCCCAAGGACCCCCGATTCCCCTCGCGTGCGCGGGCGCGCACGTGCGGCTCGGCCTCCTCCCGCTCCCGGTCCTCCGACGCCCACATCGTGGCGGAGGCGGGCCACTCCCCTTCGAGCGGGCGGGGACCAAGGAGCATGTGCACCAGTGCCCGCCAGATCTGAGAGGGCACATGACCACCAACGAGCGGCCCATCGGCGAACTCCACAGCCCGGTCATGCTCCGGCGCACCCTGGACCTGCTCGCACCCGCCCTCGCCGAGCCCGGCGCCACCGTTGTCGACTGCACCCTCGGCCTCGGCGGCCACAGCGAGGCCCTGCTGTCCACCTTCCCCGCGGCGCGGCTCATCGGCCTGGACCGCGACCCGGCCGCCCTGGAGCTGGCGGGGGAGCGGCTGGCCCCCTACGGCGACCGCGCCACGCTCGTCCACGCGGTCTACGACGAACTCCCCGAGGTCCTGGAGCGCCTGGCCGTCCCCCGCGTCCAGGGCGTCCTCTTCGACCTCGGCGTCTCCTCCCTCCAGCTCGACGAGGCCGAACGGGGCTTCGCCTACGCGCAGGACGCGCCGCTGGACATGCGCATGGACCAGACGACGGGCCCGAGCGCCGCCGAGGTCCTCAACACCTACGCACCGGGTGAGCTGGTGCGCATCCTGCGCGCCTACGGCGAGGAGAAGCAGGCCAAGCGGATCGTCGAGGCGACCTGATCCGTGACGCGCTGCCGCAGGCCGCCAAGCGCACCGGGGGCAACCCCGCCAAGCGCACCTTCCAGGCGCTGCGCATCGAGGTCAACGGCGAGCTGGCCGTCCTGGAGCGGGCGCTGCCCAGCGCGCTGGACGCGCTCGCCGTCAGCGGCAGGATGGCCGTCCTCGCCTACCACTCGCTGGAGGACCGGCTGGTCAAGAAGGTGTTCGCGGTCGGCTCCACCAACTCCGCGCCTCCGGGGCTGCCCGTCGTCCCCGAGCAGTACCAGCCCCGGCTGCGGCTGCTGACGCGCGGCGCCGAGCTGCCCTCCGACGAGGAGATCGCCGAGAACCGCCGTGCCGCCCCCGCCCGGCTCCGCGCGGTCCAGCGCATCAGGGAGGCGAGCTAGTCCACATGGCCGCACAGCAGCGCCTCGCGCGCCTGGCCAGGCTGGTGCCCGCCGGGAACTCGACAGCTGCGCGTACCCCCTTCGTCCTGCTGGTGGTCCTGCTGCTCGGCACCGGCCTGCTGGGCCTGCTGCTGCTGAACGCCTCGCTCAACAAGGGATCCTTCAAGCTGAGCAGGCTGGAGAAGCAGACCGAGGAGCTGACGGACCAGCAACAAGAGCTCCAGCAGCAGGTCGACGGCTACTCGGCCCCGGCCCAGCTGGAGAAACGTGCCCGCGGGATGGGTCTGGTGCCCGGCGGCAACCCCGTCTTCCTCAACCCCGACGGCACCGTCCGCGGCAAGCTCGACAGCAAGCAGGTGGGCCCGTGAGTGAGCGTCCCCGTGAGCCGGGCCGCGGTGCCCGCCAGAGCACCGGCAAGAGCGCGGGCAAGAACCCCGGAGGCGGCCGGCTGCCCACCGGGCGCGGCCAGGCCCAGGGAGGCGGGGGAGGGCGCGGCCAGGAGGCCGGGCGCTCCCGCGACCCGCGCCGGGTACCCCGCCCCGCCAGGCCCGGACCCTCCCGCGCACCCCGCGGTCCGGGACCCTCCCGCACCGGCGGCCCCAGGCCCCCGCAGGGCGGTGGCGGTGCCCCGCTGCGGCTGGCCAACCCGCGCCCCCGGCTGCGGCTGGTCGCGGTCGGGCTCACGCTCGTCATACTGGCCTTCACGGTGCGGCTGCTCCAGGTGCAGGCGGTCGATGCCGACGCGTACGCCGAGAAGGCCGCCGTCAACCGCTACATGACCGTCCCGCTGGCCGCCGAGCGCGGCACCATCGCGGCGCGCGACGGCTCGGCGCTGGCGGCCACGGTCGACGCCTACGACATCACGGCCGACCCCTATCTCTTCACCTCGAAGCAGACCAAGATCAAGGACGCCCCGGAGCAGGCGGCGAAGATCCTCGCGCCGCTCATCGGGAAGAAGCGCTCCGAGGTGGCCGAAAAGCTCTCCCGACGCGACACCCGCTATGTGCTGCTCGCCCGCCAGCAGACCCCCAAGACCTGGCGCCAGATCAAGAAGCTCAAGGCCAAGCTGGCCGAGAAGGCAGCCGCCGACCCCCAGGGCGGGAAGCCCAACGTGCTCGCGGGCATCTACCAGGAGAAGCACGCCAAGCGCGTCTACCCGAACAAGGAGCTGGCCTCCTCCGTCCTCGGCTTCGTCAACTCCGAGGGCAAGGGCGGAGCCGGCGTCGAGGCCCTGCTCAACAAGGATCTCTCGGGCGAGGACGGCAAAATCACCTACGCCCAGTCGGGCGGCCGTCAGGTCCCCACGGCGGGCGTGCGCGAACAGGCGGCCAGGCCGGGCTCCGACATAGAGCTGACGCTCGACCGGGACATCCAGTGGTCGGCCCAGCAGACGATCACCGAGCAGATCAACAAGTCCCACGCCGACAGCGGCTACGTCATCGTCCAGGACACCAGGACCGGGCAGCTGCTCGGCATGGCCAGTGCGCCCGGCTTCGACCCGAACGACATCTCCCGCTCGAAGGTGGACTCCTTCGGCAACGCGGCGCTCCAGGACGCCTACGAGCCCGGCTCCACCAGCAAGCTCATGTCCATGGCCGCTGTGCTGGAGGAGAAGAAGGCAACCCCCGGCACCGCCGTGACCGTGCCCAACCGGCTCAAGCGCGCCGACCGCTCCTTCGCCGACGACGTCGACCACCCCACCTGGCACCTCACGCTCAACGGCGTGCTGGCCAAGTCCAGCAACATCGGCACCATCCTCGCCACCGAGCAGCTCGGCCGCACCCAGCGCGAGGCCAACAAAGTGCTCCACGGCTACATGCACGACTTCGGCATCGGCAGGCCCACCGGACTCGGCTTCCCCGGTGAGACCGACGGCCTGCTGGAGAAGCCCGGCAAGTGGGGCTCCTCCCAGCAGTACACGATCCCCTTCGGCCAGGGCCTGTCCCTCAACGCCGTACAGGCCGCCTCCATCTACTCCACCATCGCCAACGGCGGCGAACGGATCGCTCCCACGCTCGTACGCGGCACCACCGGGCCCGACGGCCGCTACACCGCGGCCAAACGGCCCGACAAGCGCCGGGTGGTGAGCGAGAAGACCGCCAAGACCCTCTCGCGGATGCTGGAGTCGGTCGTGGACGACATGGAGGGCACCGGTACCACCGCCAGGATCCCCGGCTACCGCGTCGCGGGGAAGACGGGTACGGCCAACCGGGTGGACCCGAAGACCGGCCGCTACCACGGCTACACCTCCTCCTTCGCCGGGTTCGCGCCCGCCGACAAGCCCAGACTCACCGTCTACTGCGCCGTCCAGAACCCGAAGAAGGGCAGCTACTTCGGCAGCGACGTGTGCGGCCCGGTCTACAAGAAGGTCATGAAGTTCGCCCTCAAGACCCTCCAGATCCCGCCGACCGGGGCCGGCCCTGCACGGCTCCCGGTGCTCGCGGGGCACAAGCGGAACGGCTGACCGGTGCGCCACGTGAGAACGATCACTGAGAACGGGTACAACCCTCAGCCGGATCAGGGCCCGCCGCGCCCCTCGCTTCGCGACCCGGGCGCCGCGCCCGGTACGCTCACCGCCGTGCCACAAGCTGATCAGACCTCCCCCGAGTCCTACCCTGGGCCGCCCCGCCCCGAGCGGGTCACGCCCGTCCCGCTCGCGGAGCTGGCCCGACGGCTGGATGCCGACGACCCCGGCGCCCTGCTGAGCGGTGCCGCTGACGAGGCGTCCGCCACCGGCATCACCCACGACTCCCGCGCGGTGCGCCCCGGCGACATCTACGCGGCGCTGCCGGGGGCCCGGCTGCACGGCGCGGACTTCGTGGCGCAGGCCCAGAGCCTGGGCGCCGTCGCCGTCCTCACCGACCCGGGCGGCGCCGAGCGCGCCGCCGCCACGGGCCTGCCGGTGCTGACGGTGCCCGACCCGCGCGGCCGGATGGGCGAACTCGCCGCGGCGATCTACGGGGTGCCCGGCCAGGATCTGCTCCAGATCGGCATCACCGGTACCTCCGGCAAGACCACGACCGCCTACCTCATCGACGGCGGGCTGCGGAAGGCGGCGGAGAAGGGGCTGCTGGAGGATGGCGGCGGGCAGGCGGGCCACGCGCTGACCGGGCTGATCGGCACTGTCGAGTCCCGGATCGGCGACGAGCGCATCAAGTCCGAGCGCACCACCCCCGAAGCCACCGACCTCCAGGCGCTGTTCGCGGTGATGCGCGAGCGCGGCGTCCGCGCGGTCGCCATGGAGGTCTCCAGCCACGCACTGGTCCTCGGCCGGGTCGACGGCTGCGTCTTCGACATCGCGGTGTTCAACAACCTCAGCCCCGAACACCTCGACTTCCACCCGGACATGGAGGACTACTTCCAGGCCAAGCGGCAGCTGTTCACCACGGCACGCTCCCGCGCCGGAGTGGTCAACGTCGACGACGAGTACGGCTCCCGGCTGCTGACCGAGCTGAGGGACGAAGGCTTCCCCGTCACCTCCTTCTCCGCCGAGGGCCACCCCGACGCCGACTGGCGCGCCCAGGACGTGGAGATCGGCCCGCTCGGCTCGACCTTCACCGCCGTGGGGCCCCAGGGCCAGTCCGTGCCCGCGAGCGCGCCCCTGGCCGGGCCGTTCAACGTGGCCAACGCGCTCGCCGCGCTGACCGCGCTGGTCGCCGCCGGGATCGACCCGTACACCGCCGCTGAGGGCATCGGCGCCGTGCCCGGCGTCCCCGGGCGCCTGGAGCGGGTGGACGCGGACCAGGACTACCTCGCGATCGTGGACTACGCACACAAACCCGACGCCGTGGAGTCCGTCCTCTACGCGATCCGCAAGGTCACCGAGGGCCAGGTGCACGCGGTGCTCGGCTGCGGCGGCGACCGCGATCCGCACAAGCGCCTCGCCATGGGCGCGGCCCTCGCCCGCCTCGCCGACACGGCGATCCTCACCTCCGACAACCCCCGCTCCGAGGACCCCCTCGCGATCCTCGCCACGATGCTCGCCGGGGCCGCCGAGGTTCCCGCCTACGAGCGCGGCACCGTGCTGGTCGAGGAGGACAGGGCAGCCGCCATCGCCGCGGCCGTGGCCCACGCCCAGCCGGGCGACTCCCTCCTGGTGCTGGGCAAGGGCCACGAGCAGGGCCAGGACATCGCGGGCGTGGTCCGCCCCTTCGACGACAAGGACGTGCTGCGCAGGGCCATCCAGGAGCGCACGGCACACCGTGCCGCCCTCGTACCCTCCGCACCGCACGACCGCACCTCCGCCGCGGCCGAGAAGGCCGGGACAGCCGAGACACCAGACCGGACAGACAACCAAAATCGATGATCCCCCTCTCCTTCGCAGAGATCGCCGCCATCACCGGCGGACGGCAACACGACATAACGGACCCGGAAGCGCGGATCACCGGGCCTGTGGTGATCGACTCCCGGGAGGCAGGCCCCGGCACGCTTTTCGCGGCCTTCGACGGTGAGCACGTCGACGGCCACGACTTCGCCGAGGGCGCCGTCGCCTCCGGCGCTGTCGCCGTGCTCGCCACCCGGCCCGTCGGCGTCCCCGCGATCGTCGTGGACGACGTCACCACCGCCCTCGGCGCCCTCGCCCGCCATTCCGTCCACGCGCTCGGTACCCAGGTCATCGCGCTGACCGGCTCCAGCGGCAAGACGAGCACCAAGGACCTGATCGCCCAGCTCCTGGAGCGGCTGGGGCCGACGGTCTGGACGCCGGGCTCCCTCAACAACGAGATCGGGCTGCCCCTGACCGCGCTGCGCGCGGACGAGAGCACCCGGCACCTCGTGCTGGAGATGGGCGCCCGGGGCATCGGCCACATCCGATACCTCACCGAGCTGACGCCGCCGCGGATCGGCGTGGTGCTGAACGTGGGCACCGCGCACATAGGAGAGTTCGGCGGCCGGGAGCAGATCGCCCAGGCCAAGGGCGAGATGGTGGAGACGCTGCCGGCGGCCCGGGACGGCGGGGTCGCGGTGCTGAACGCCGACGACCCGAACGTCCGCGCCATGGCGGCGCGCACCAGCGCCGCCGTCCTCCTCTTCGGCGAAGATCCCGAAGCGGACGTTCGCGCTGAAAACGTCCGACTCACGGAGCACGGCACCCCCGCTTTCTCCCTTCAC
Source organism: Streptomyces sp. NBC_01775 (assembly GCF_035917675.1). Lineage (NCBI taxonomy): Bacteria > Bacillati > Actinomycetota > Actinomycetes > Kitasatosporales > Streptomycetaceae > Streptomyces > Streptomyces sp. NBC_01775. The sequence goes on from NZ_CP109104.1 coordinate 7,006,777, forward strand.
ACCCCTACCGGGTGCGGTGACGTGACCATGCGGCTGTACGGTGAGCACCACGTGTCGAACGCGCTCGCCGCGGCGGCCGTCGCCCACCAACTCGGCATGCCCGCCGGGGACATCGCCGAGGCGCTCTCCTCAGCCGGCACGCTGTCGCGTTGGCGGATGGAGGTCACCGAGCGCGCCGACGGTGTCACGGTCGTCAATGACGCCTACAACGCCAATCCCGACTCCGTGCGGGCCGCGCTGCGTGCGCTCTCCACCATGGGGGAGGCAGCGAAGGCCAGGGGGGGCCGGACCTGGGCGGTGCTGGGCAAGATGGCCGAGCTGGGCGACGATACGTTCGCCGAGCACGACGCGATCGGGCGGCTCGCCGTCCGGCTCAACGTCAGCAAGCTCGTGGCGGTCGGTGGCCGGGAGGCCGCCTGGCTCGACATGGGCGCCAAGAACGAGGGTTCGTGGGGTGAGGAGTCGGTGCACGTGTCCGGCGCTGAGGCAGCCGTCGACCTGTTGCGCGGGGAACTGCGCGCGGGGGATGTCGTACTGGTGAAGGCTTCCCGTTCGGTCGGCCTGGAGAAGGTGGCTGCCGCTCTCCTTGACGAGAGTGCGAACTCCGGCGACGGGGGCGCCGCCCGATGAGGCAGATCCTTATCTCCGGGGTCATCGGACTGTTCCTGTCCCTGATCGGGACCCCGCTGCTGATCAAGCTGCTGGCGTCCAGGGGCTACGGCCAGTTCATCCGCGACGACGGCCCGCAGAACCACCACAGCAAGCGCGGCACCCCCACCATGGGCGGTATCGCCTTCATCCTGGCGACCCTGCTCGCCTATGTGCTCACCAAGCTGATCACGGGTGAGCCGCCCTCCTTCTCCGGCGTCCTGGTGCTCTTCCTGTTCGCCGGCATGGGCCTGGTCGGCTTCCTGGACGACTACATCAAGATCGTCAAGCAGCGCAGCCTCGGCCTGCGCGCCAAGGCGAAGATGTCGGGCCAGCTCATCGTCGGCATCGCCTTCGCGGTCCTCGCGCTCAGCTTCGAGGACGCGCGCAAGCTGACCCCGGCCTCCAGCAAGCTCTCCTTCACCCAGGACTTCGGCTGGGCACTGCCGCCGGTCATCTTCGTGGTCTGGGCGCTGTTCATGATCCTGGCGATGTCCAACGGCGTGAACCTGACGGACGGTCTGGACGGGCTGGCCACCGGCGCCTCGGTGATGGTCTTCGGCGCCTACGTCTTCATCTGCGTGTGGGAGTACCAGGAATCCTGCGCCCACATCGCCACCGCGGGCCCCGGATGCTACGAGGTACGAGATCCACTCGACCTCGCCGTCGTCGCGGCGGCCTTGATGGGCGCCTGTTTCGGCTTCCTGTGGTGGAACACGTCGCCCGCCAAGATCTTCATGGGTGACACCGGCTCCCTCGCCCTGGGCGGCGCGCTCGCGGGTCTGGCGATCTGCTCGCGCACCGAGCTGCTGCTGGCCATCCTCGGCGGCCTCTTCGTCCTGATCACCATGTCCGTCGTCATCCAGGTCGGCTCCTTCCGGCTCACCGGTAAGCGCGTCTTCAAGATGGCGCCGCTCCAGCACCACTTCGAACTCAAGGGGTGGTCGGAAGTCCTTGTGGTGGTCCGCTTCTGGATCATCCAGGGCATGTGCGCCATCGTCGGCGTCGGCATCTTCTACGCGGGCTGGGCGGCGAGCAATTGAGCACCGCGGACGGTACGGACTTCCAGGACCTCAAGGAGCTTGCGGGCCGCCGGGTGACCGTCGCCGGGCTCGGCGTCAGCGGGATGCCGGCGGCCAAGGCGCTGCACGGCCTCGGCGCCCGCGTCACAGCGGTCAACGGCGGTGACGGAGAGGGCCCGCGCCGCCAGGCCGCCGAGCTGGAGGCCCTGGGGATCACGGTACGGCTCGGAGACGACCGCACCCTGCCTCCGGGCACGGATCTGATCGTCACCACGCCCGGCTTCAAGCCCGACAGCCCGCTGTTCCAGGCGGCGGCCGAGGCCGGCGTGCCCGTGTGGGGCGATGTCGAGCTGGCGTGGCGGCTGCGCGGCCCCGAGAGCCCGCCCTGGCTCGCGGTGACCGGCACCAACGGCAAGACCACCACCGTCCAGATGCTCGCCAGCATCCTGCGCGCGGCCGGACTGCGCACGGCGGCCGTCGGCAACATCGGCGTCTCCCTCATCGACGTCGTCCTGGAGCAGGAGCCCTACACCGGGCTCGACGTGCTGGCAGTCGAGCTGTCCAGCTACCAGCTCCACTGGGCGCCCAGCCTGCGCCCGCACTCCGCCGCCGTACTCAACCTCGCCCCCGACCACCTCGACTGGCACGGCTCGATGGAGGCGTACGCCGCCGACAAGGGCCGGATCTACGAGGGCAACCAGGTCGCCTGCGTCTACAACGCCGACGACGCCCCCTCCGACGAGAGTGCCGGCCCCCGGACCGAGGACCTCGTGCGCGCCGCCGACGTCGTCGAGGGCGCCCGCGCCATCGGCTTCACCCTCGGCGCCCCCGCTCCCTCCCAACTGGGCGTGGTGGACGGCGTCCTGGTCGACCGCGCTTTCGTGCCCGCCCGGCACCAGCAGGCCCAGGAGCTGGCCGAGACCGGTGACGTACGCCCGGCGGCCCCGCACAACATCGCCAACGCCCTGGCGGCGGCGGCCCTGGCCCGCGCCTTCGGCGTCCAGGCCACCGCCGTACGCGACGGGCTGCGGGCCTTCACCCCGGACGCCCACCGCATCACCCACGTCGCCGACACCGGCGGCGTCGCGTGGGTGGACGACTCCAAGGCCACCAACACCCACGCGGCCGAAGCCTCCCTCGCCGCCTACGACCCGATCGTGTGGATCGCGGGCGGCCTCGCCAAGGGCGCGTCCTTCGACGAGCTGGTCGCCGCCTCGGCGCCCCGGCTGCGCGGCGTCGTGCTGATGGGCGCCGACCGGCACCTGATCAGGGAAGCGCTGGCGCGACACGCCCCTGATGTGCCGGTCACCGACCTGGACCGCACCGACACTGGGGCGATGGCGGAGGCCGTCCGCGCGGCGAAGTCCCTGGCGCGTCCGGGCGATACCGTACTGCTTGCCCCCGCGTGCGCCTCCATGGACATGTTCGTCAACTACAACGCGCGGGGTGACGCGTTCGCCGAGGCGGTCAGAGCACTCGCGTCCGCCGAAGGCCACAGCGAGGAGTAGCCCCGCAGTCCCCGCCGACCGAGGACGCGGGTGAGACGGAGGGGAAACGGATGACGGCGCGATCCGCCAAACCGCCCACGGCACGGCGCGCGAGCGGCCGGCCCGCGCCCGTGCGTCCGCCCCGGCGCCTCGGTACGCCTCGGGGCCCCTCCGGACCGCAGCGGCTCTTCGAGCGCGCCAAGCGCACCTGGGACCGGCCGCTGACGGCCTACTACCTGATTCTCGGCGGCAGCCTGCTCATCACCGTGCTCGGCCTCGTGATGGTCTTCTCCGCCTCCCAGATCCAGGCCCTCCAGTCGGGCCTGGCCTCCACCTACTTCTTCCGCAAACAGCTGGTGGCCGCCCTCCTGGGCACCGTCTTGCTGTTCGCCGCCATGCGGATGCCCGTACGGCTGCACCGGGCGCTTGCCTATCCGCTGCTGATCGCCTCCGTCTTCCTGATGTGCCTCGTCCAGGTCCCCGGCATAGGGCAGGAGGTGAACGGCAACCAGAACTGGATCTATCTGGGCGGCCCCTTCCAGCTCCAGCCCAGCGAGTTCGCCAAGCTCGCGCTCGTCCTGTGGGGCGCCGACCTGCTCGCCCGCAAGGGCGAGAAGAAGATGCTCACGCAGTGGAAGCACATGCTGGTGCCGCTGGTGCCCATGGCGCTGCTGCTGCTCGGGCTGATCATGCTGGGCGGCGACATGGGCACCGCCATCATCCTCACGGCCGTCCTGTTCGGACTGCTGTGGCTGGCGGGCGCTCCCACCCGGCTGTTCGCCGGCGTGCTCGCGGTAGCGCTGACCGTGGGTGCGTTTCTCATCACATCCAACCCGAACCGGATGTCCCGGCTCGCCTGCATCGGCGCCACCGACCCCGGCGCGGACGACCAGTGCTGGCAGGCCGTGCACGGCATCTATGCGCTGGCCTCGGGGGGCTGGTTCGGTTCCGGGCTCGGTGCGAGTGTGGAAAAATGGGGTCAACTTCCTGAACCGCACACCGACTTCATCTTCGCCGTGACCGGGGAGGAACTCGGTCTGGCGGGGACACTGTCGGTGCTCACTCTCTTCGCGGCTCTAGGCTATGCGGGTATCCGCGTGGCCGGACGCACGGAGGACCCCTTCGTGAGGTATGCCGCGGGAGGCGTGACCACCTGGATCACTGCCCAGGCAGTGATCAACGTAGGTGCGGTGCTCGGTCTGCTGCCGATCGCCGGTGTCCCGCTCCCGCTGTTCTCCTACGGGGGATCCGCCCTGCTGCCGACGATGTTCGCCGTCGGACTGCTGATCGCTTTCGCGCGCAGCGACCCGGCGGCGCGCGCTGCCCTGGCCGTGCGGCAGCCCGCCTTGCGGCAGCGCACGTCAGGGGGAGGGCCGGCAGGGGTGCTGCGAATCCCGGGGGGCGCTCCCCGCCGGAAGAGAGAGAAGACGATGAGACGGCGCGCTTCACGGCCGCCGTCCGGAGAGCGGTGAATCAGCGTGCACGTCGTACTCGCCGGTGGGGGGACCGCCGGCCATATCGAGCCCGCGCTCGCCCTCGCGGACGCCCTGCGCAGGCAGGACCCGACCGTGGGGATCACGGCGCTCGGTACGGAGCGCGGACTGGAGACGCGGCTCGTGCCGGAGCGCGGCTACGAACTGGAGCTGATCCCAGCGGTCCCGCTGCCCCGTAAGCCCACCCCCGAGCTGATCACCGTGCCCGGTCGGCTGCGCGGCACCATCAAGGCGGCCGAGCAGGTTCTGGAGCGCACCAAGGCGGACTGCGTGGTCGGCTTCGGCGGCTATGTGGCGCTGCCCGCCTATCTGGCCGCCAAGCGCGTCGGGGTGCCCATCGTGGTCCACGAGGCCAACGCCCGCCCCGGCCTCGCCAACAAGATCGGCTCGCGCTACGCCTATTCCGTCGCCGTCTCCACCCCCGACAGCAAGCTGCGCGGTGCCCGCTACATCGGCATCCCGCTGCGCCGCGCCATCGCGACGCTCAACCGCGGCGCCGTACGCCCCGAGGCACGCGCCGCGTTCGGGCTGTCGCCGAACCTGCCCACGCTGCTCGTCTCCGGCGGCTCGCAGGGGGCGCGCCGCCTCAACGAGGTCGTCCAGCAGGCCGTCCCGCACCTCCAGCGCGCCGGTATCCAGATCCTGCACGCCGTCGGTCCCAAGAACGAACTCCCCCACGTGGACCACATGCCCGGAATGCCGCCGTATGTGCCGGTATCTTATCTGGACCGGATGGACCTCGCGTACGCGGCGGCCGACATGATGCTCTGCCGCGCGGGCGCGATGACCGTAGCGGAGCTGTCGGCCGTCGGGCTGCCCGCCGCCTACGTCCCACTGCCCATCGGCAACGGCGAACAGCGGCTGAACGCCCAGCCGGTCGTCAAGGCGGGCGGCGGACTGCTCGTCGACGACGCGGAGCTGACGCCGGAGTGGATCCAGAGCAACGTGCTCCCGGTCCTCGCCGACCCGCAGCGGCTGACCGGCATGTCGCGGGCGGCGGCCGAGTTCGGCCGCCCGGACGCCGACGAGCTGCTGGTCGGAATGGTGTACGAGGCGATCGCCGCACGCGGCCAGGGCTGACCCGGCGCGGGCGCGGAGCGGCGGCGGAGAGAGAGCAGGGTGGTCCCGTGGCAAGAGGCGTCAAAGCTGCCAGAGCGACCGAGGCGACCGACGCCGCAGGACCGGAGAGGACCACCGGCCGGGGCGTGCGCGACAGCGCCCGCCCCGGCACCCGCACGGAGCCCGGCGACCCGCCCGGGGGCCGGGACTCACGGTGGACCCGCCTGCCGCGACGGCTCGTCGTGCTGCTCGTCCTCGTCCTGGCCGCCCTCCTCGGCGGCTTCGTCACCTGGGCGCTGTACGGCTCACCCTGGCTGCGGGTCGAGCAGATCGGGGTCCAGGGCAACAGTGTGCTCCACAAGAAGGAGATCGTGCGTGCCGCCGCCGTCTCGAAGGGCGCTCCGCTTGTGACGGTGGACAAGGCGGCGGTACAGCGCCGCGTGCGATCCGCGCTGCCGCGCGTCCGCGAAGTGACGGCCGAACGCTCCTGGCCGCACGGCGTCGTGCTCACCGTGACCGAAAGGCGGCCACATCTGGTCATGGAGAGCGCGGGAAAGTACGTCGAAGTGGACCGGCGGGGCGTCCGGTTCGCCACCGTCGTGAAGCCCCCGAAGGGGGTTCCGCTTCTCGTGCTGGACCGCGGCTCACGCGCGGCGCACTTCTCCCCGGCCCGCCTTCGCAGAGAAGCCGGGCGCGCGACCGAGGCACTCCCGTATTCCGTACGCCGGGACACCCGCACCGTGCGGGTCCGTTCCTATGACAACATCACGATGGAGCTGACCGGGGACCGAGAGGTGCGATGGGGGAGTGCCGAGCGCGGCAAGGCGAAGGCCAAGAGCCTCAGCGCCCTGATGAAAGCCGCCAAGGGAGCGGAGCACTTCGACGTCTCCGTTCCCAGCGCCCCGGCGGCATCGGACAGTTGACACCCCGTCTTCCCACGCGCTCCACCCGGAAGTCATCCCCGCGCCGCGGACCCGCCCCCGGCGTTGGGGTGCTCTCACCATTTGGGTGGGCCGTGTCAGTTGACGCGCATACGTGCTGGTGAGCACCCTGGATGGCTACTGCTTGGCCTGATCACATAGGGTGAAAAGAAAAACGGGAGGTTCGGCGTGTTCGTTGAACACCCACCACTTGTCGACTTAGTGTCCGTTGCGAAGAGTCCAAGTAAGACAGGCACTGGTAACCCTAAACTTCAGACTTAGGGTTCGGGTCGGCGTTCGAACCGCCCCACAGGGATACGTAACTCGAGGCGAGAGGCCTTCGACGTGGCAGCACCGCAGAACTACCTCGCAGTCATCAAGGTCGTCGGTATTGGCGGCGGTGGCGTGAATGCCATCAACCGGATGATCGAGGTCGGTCTCAAGGGCGTCGAGTTCATCGCGATCAACACTGACGCGCAAGCCCTGTTGATGAGCGACGCCGACGTCAAGCTCGATGTGGGCCGCGAGCTGACTCGCGGCCTCGGCGCAGGCGCGAACCCGGATGTCGGCCGCAAGGCCGCCGAGGATCACCGCGAGGAGATCGAGGAGGTCCTCAAGGGGGCCGACATGGTCTTCGTGACCGCGGGTGAGGGCGGCGGCACCGGCACCGGTGGCGCCCCGGTCGTGGCGAACATCGCCCGCTCGCTCGGCGCCCTCACGATCGGCGTCGTCACCCGCCCGTTCACCTTCGAGGGGCGCCGTCGCGCCAACCAGGCGGAGGACGGCATCGCCGGCCTGCGCGACGAGGTCGACACCCTGATCGTCATTCCGAACGACAGGCTGCTGTCCATCTCCGACCGTCAGGTGAGCGTGCTCGACGCGTTCAAGTCGGCCGACCAGGTACTGCTCTCCGGCGTGCAGGGCATCACCGATCTCATCACCACCCCCGGCCTCATCAACCTCGACTTCGCCGACGTCAAGTCCGTGATGTCCGAGGCGGGCTCCGCGCTGATGGGCATCGGCTCGGCCCGTGGCGACGACCGCGCGGTGGCCGCTGCCGAGATGGCGATCTCCTCCCCACTGCTGGAGGCGTCCATCGACGGAGCACGAGGCGTGCTGCTGTCCATCTCGGGCGGCTCGGACCTCGGTCTGTTCGAGATCAACGAGGCGGCCCAGCTCGTGAGCGAGGCGGCACACCCCGAGGCGAACATCATCTTCGGCGCGGTGATCGACGACGCGCTCGGCGACGAGGTCCGTGTCACCGTCATCGCGGCGGGCTTCGACGGCGGCCAGCCGCCGTCCAAGAAGGGCGAGAAGGCACTCGGCTCCTCCGCGCCCTCCTCGTCCGCGTACAAGGACGAGCCCTCCGAGCCCGAGCCCGAGCGGCCCTCGTTCGGCGGCCTGGGCGCGCTCACCCCGCGCGAGGAGGACAAGCCGCTCCGTGCCGAGCCCGCGCCCGTCGGCGAGGTGCCGCCGCCCCCGGCCACCACCCCGCAGGTGCCGCCGGCCCGTCCGTACACGGACAGCCAGGCGGAAGAGCTGGACGTGCCGGACTTCCTGAAGTGATGCCGGGCCTTCCGAAGTGATAGCGAGGCAAGAGACGGTCAGCGGCGCCCACTTCGCCTTCACCGACAGGTGGGGCGGGGTGAGCGCCGCTCCGTATGAGGAGCTGAATCTGGGCGGCGCCGTCGGCGACGACCCCGAGGCCGTACGGACCAACCGGCTGCGCAGCGCGCGTGCGCTCGGACTGCCACCCGGCGAAGTGGTGTGGATGAACCAGGTCCACGGGCGCGATGTCGCCGTCGTGGACGCCCCGTTCGGCGCGGACGCACCGGCGGTCGACGGAGTGGTGACGGCGCGGCGCGGGCTCGCGCTCGCCGTACTCACCGCCGACTGCACTCCGGTGCTGCTGGCCGACTCCGTGGCGGGTGTCGCCGGTGCGGCGCACGCCGGGCGGCCCGGGGTGCTGGCGGGGGTGACGGGCGCGACGGTGGAGGCCATGACGAAGCTGGGTGCCCGCCCGGAGCGGATCGTCGCCCGAACAGGGCCTGCCGTGTGCGGCCGGTGCTACGAGGTGCCCGAGGCGATGCGCGCCGAGGTCGCAGCCGTTGTTCCCGAGGCGTACGCGACGACCCGGCAGGGGACTCCGGCCGTCGACATGGCCGCCGGAGTGCGCGCTCAGCTCGCCCAAGCGGGTGTCACAAGATGGGAACAGTCTTCCGTATGCACCCTGGAATCGGCTGATCACTTCTCGTACCGGCGGGACAAGGCCACTGGGAGGCTTGCGAGTTATGTCTGGATCGAGGGGGAATGAGCCGTGACAGCTGAAGCGGCGCCGGAGCCCCCCGAGGCGGCTCGCAAGGCGGAGCTGAGCGAGAACCTCGCCCGGGTGGAGGAGCGCATCGGGAGCGCTTGTCTCGCGGCGGGGCGTAAGCGCGAGGACGTGACTCTCGTCGTGGTCCCCAAGACCTACCCCGCCGGTGACGTACGGCTGCTGGCCGAGCTGGGGGTGCGGCATGTCGCGGAGAACCGGGACCAGGACGCGGCGCCCAAGGCGGCGGCCTGTGCGGACCTGCCGCTCACGTGGCACTTCGTGGGACAGCTCCAGACCAACAAAGCCCGTTCGGTGGCTGGTTATGCCGATTTCGTGCACTCTGTGGACCGTGTCCGGCTCGTCTCGGCGCTCTCGGTCGCCGCGGTGCGCGCCGAGCGCGAGCTGGGGTGTCTGATCCAGGTGGCTTTTGACGCGGAGTCAGGTTCGGTCGCCGCGCGGGGCGGTACGGCGCCCGACGGGGTGGCGGCGCTGGCGGAGGCGGTGGCCGGTGCCCAAGGGCTGCGGCTGGACGGAGTGATGGCGGTGGCTCCGCTGGAAGGGCCCTTCTCGGGCCGTCCCGGCGGGGCTTTCGAGCAGCTGGGGGAAATCTCAACCAGCCTGCGAGCGGCGCATCCTGCTGCCACCATGGTTTCGGCTGGGATGAGCTCGGATCTCGAAGAGGCGGTGCAGGCCGGTGCGACACATGTGCGCGTCGGCAGCGCGGTGCTCGGAGAGCGACCCCGGCTCGGGTAACGTCGCCAAACAAGTTGGACCACAGCAGAATATATGGTCATTTCCGCCGGGAAAGACCGGTCGGAGAGGCTGCGTGGATCCAGGGCCACCGGTGACGGTGACGGAGTCGATCCACCACAGAGCGGAGGACGCAGAGAATGGCCGGCGCGATGCGCAAGATGGCGGTCTACCTCGGCCTCGTGGAGGACGATGGGTACGACGGCCGGGGATTCGACCCCGACGACGAGTTCGAGCCCGAGCCCGAGCCCGAGCGGGACCGTCGGAGGTACCCGTCGGAACAGTCGCACCACTCCCTCCAGAAGACCGAACCCGACGAGCCGGTGAGGGTCGTTCACCCCCCGGCACAGCGTGAGCGGGAGCAGGAACCGTCTGTGGCGGTTGCTGCCGAAAGCGGACGACCCGGGAGAATTGCTCCGGTGTCATCCATCACACCTGAACGCCAGAACGTGGAGAAGAGCGCACCGGTGATCATGCCCAAAGTTGTGTCCGAGCGGGAGCCGTACCGGATCACCACGCTGCACCCCCGGACCTACAACGAGGCCCGTACCATCGGGGAACACTTCCGTGAGGGCACTCCGGTGATCATGAATCTGACGGAGATGGACGACACCGATGCGAAGCGACTTGTCGACTTTGCGGCTGGTCTGGTCTTCGGTCTGCACGGCAGTATCGAGCGGGTGACGCAGAAGGTGTTCCTGCTGTCTCCTGCTAACGTCGATGTCACGGCGGAGGACAAGGCCCGCATCGCAGAGGGCGGGTTCTTCAACCAGAGCTGAGACGCAGGACCTAGGAAGAGGCCGTGAGGCCGCACGTAGCACCCAGGGGAGAGGGACGCGTAGATGAGAACCGCAGTGGACGTGGTCCAAATCGCGCTGTACTGCTTCCTGCTCGTGCTGATCTTCCGGCTGGTGATGGACTACGTCTTTCAGTTCGCCCGCTCATGGCAACCCGGCAAGGCGATGGTGGTCGTTCTGGAGGCCACCTACACTGTTACCGATCCGCCACTCAAGCTTCTGCGGCGGTTCATCCCACCGCTGCGCTTCGGGGGCGTGGCGCTCGACCTGTCCTTCTTCGTGCTCATGATCATCGTCTACATCCTGATCAACGTCGTGGCCAGGCTGTGAACGATCGAAATGGTCTTGCCGATATGCCGACGACTTACGTTGAGGTGAAGAGATGCCCCTGACCCCCGAGGACGTGCGGAACAAGCAGTTCACGACCGTCCGTCTCCGTGAAGGCTATGACGAGGACGAGGTCGATGCCTTCCTCGATGAGGTCGAAGCAGAGCTGACCCGTCTGCTGCGGGAGAACGAAGACCTGCGTGCCAAGCTGGCAGCGGCGACTCGCGCAGCCGCCCAGAACCAGCAACAGGGCGGGATGCGAAAGCCTCCTGAACCTCAGGACCGGCAGCAGCAGCAAGGCGGGGCTCCTGTGCCCGCCGCCATATCTGGACCGCAGCCCGTCCCGCCCCAGCAGCAGGGCATGGGCGGTCCGCCGCAGCTTCCCGGTGGCCAGCCGCAGCTGCCCGCCGGTCCCGGTGGCCCGGGTGGGCCCGGTGGTCCCGGCCCCCAGCAGGGCGGCCCGATGGTCCCCGGTGGTCACCCCCAGCAGGGCGGCCCCATGGGACCTGGCGGTCCCGGTGGGCCTGGCGGCCCCGGTGGTCCCGGCGGCCCGCAGGGTGGTCCGCCCCAGATGCCCGGCCAGAACAACGACAGCGCCGCACGCGTGCTGTCGCTGGCGCAGCAGACCGCCGACCAGGCGATCGCGGAGGCCCGTTCGGAGGCCAACAAGATCGTCGGCGAGGCGCGCAGCCGCGCCGAGGGTCTGGAGCGCGACGCCCGGGCCAAGGCCGACGCGCTGGAGCGGGACGCACAGGAGAAGCACCGCGTGGCGATGGGCTCGCTGGAGTCCGCTCGCGCCACGCTGGAGCGCAAGGTCGAAGACCTGCGCGGCTTCGAGCGTGAGTACCGCACGCGGCTGAAGTCGTACCTGGAGAGCCAGCTGCGTCAGCTGGAGAACCAGGCGGACGACTCGCTCGCTCCGCCGCGGACTCCCGCGACCGCCTCGCTGCCGCCGTCGCCCTCGATGGCCACGGCCGGTGCGGGGGCTCCCGCGGGGGCCGGTGCGGCCGGCGCCGGGTCCATGGGAGGACACCAGTCCATGGGCGGCAACGGGCACTCCATGGGCGGCCACGGTGGCCCGGCGGGTGCTCCGCACACCCAGGGCGGGCAGCAGTCCTATGGCGGGCAGCAGCAGATGTCGCCCGCGATGACGCAGCCGATGGCTCCCGTGCGGCCCCAGGGCGGGCCGCAGCCGGCGCAGCAGGCGCCTTCGCCGATGAGGGGCTTCCTCATCGACGAGGATGACAGCTGACGCTGTCGCTTCTTCACGGGCCGGGCCCGAGAGCTTCTCGCTCTCGGGCCCGGCCCGTTTTTGGCTCCCCGTCCCCGGGGGGCCTGCTACTGCTTGCGGAGGCGGAACTTCAGGGAGAGGGGCTCGTCCTCGAAGGTGGGGCCTTCCAGCTCTTCCGGGGAGCCCTGGGTGAAGTCCGCGGCCAGGACCTCCTCGGCGATGAGGGCCGTGTGCTCGGACAGCGCCTGGGTGACTTCCTCGTCGGCCGACTGCCAGCGCAGCGTGATGCGGTCGGCCACATCCAGGCCCGAGTTCTTGCGGGCCTCCTGGATGAGGCGGATGGCGTCGCGGGCCAGGCCCGTGCGCCGCAGCTCGGGAGTGATCTCCAGGTCGAGAGCGACCGTGGCGCCCGGGTCGGAGGCCACCGACCAGCCCTCGCGGGGCGTTTCGGTGATGATGACCTCCTCGGGGGACAGCGGCACCGTCTCGCCGTCCACCTCGACCGTCGCGGTGTTCTCGCGCAGGGCGACGGAGAGCGCCGCCGCGTCCGCCTCGGCGATGGCCTTGGCGACGGCCTGGGTGTTCTTGCCGAAGCGGCGGCCCAGCGCGCGGAAGTTGCCCTTCGCCGTGGTGTCCACCAGCGAGCCGCCGTCCGCCGGACCGGCGGAGGCTTCCGTGAGGGAGGCCAGCTCCGCGACGTTCAGCTCCTCGGTGATCTGGGTCCGCATCTCCGGGGAGAGGGTCTCGAAGCCCTGGGCCGCGATCAGCGCGCGGGTCAGTGGCTGGCGGGTCTTGAAGCCGGATTCCGCGCGGCTCGCGCGGCCCAGCTCGACCAGGCGGCGCACCAGCAGCATGTCCTGGGACAGCTCCGGGTCGATCTTGCCGAGGTCGGCCTCGGGCCAGGCGGCCAGGTGGACCGAGTCGGGGGCGCCGGGGGTGACGGGAACGATCAGGTCCTGCCACACGCGCTCGGTGATGAAGGGGGTCAGGGGGGCCATCAGCTTGGTGACCGTCTCGACCACCTCGTGCAGCGTGCGCAGCGCGGCGGGGTCGCCCTGCCAGAAGCGGCGGCGGGAGCGGCGTACGTACCAGTTGGACAGGTCGTCCACGAAGGTGGACAGCAGCTTGCCGGCGCGCTGGGTGTCGTAGCCGTCCAGCGCGATGGTGACCTGGTCCACCAGGGCGTGCAGCTCGCTCAGCAGCCAGCGGTCCAGCAGCGGGCGCTTGCCCGGCGCCGGGTCGGACCCGGAGGGGGCCCAGTCGGACGTACGGGCGTAGAGGGCCTGGAAGGCGACCGTGTTCCAGTACGTCAGCAGGGTCTTGCGGACGACCTCCTGGATGGTGCCGTGGCCCACCCGGCGGGCCGCCCAGGGTGAGCCGCCGGCCGCCATGAACCAGCGCACCGCGTCGGCGCCGTGCTGATCCATGAGCGGGATGGGCTCCAGGGTGTTGCCCAGGTGCTTGGACATCTTGCGGCCGTCCTCGGCGAGGATGTGGCCGAGGCAGACGACGTTCTCGAAGGAGGACTTGTCGAAGACCAGGGTGCCGACCGCCATCAGCGTGTAGAACCAGCCGCGGGTCTGGTCGATGGCCTCGGAGATGAACTGGGCCGGGTAGCGCCCCTCGAACAGCTCCTTGTTCTTGTACGGGTAGCCCCACTGCGCGAAGGGCATCGAGCCCGAGTCGTACCAGGCGTCGATGACCTCGGGGACGCGGTGGGCCGTCAGCTCGCAGCCGTCCTGGGGGCAGGCGAAGGTGACCGCGTCGATGTACGGGCGGTGCGGGTCCAGGGCCGACTGGTCGGTGCCGCTCAGCTCGCTCAGCTCGGTCAGGGAGCCGACACAGGTGAGGTGGCTCTCCTCGCAGCGCCAGATGGGCAGCGGGGTGCCCCAGTAGCGGTTGCGGCTCAGGGCCCAGTCGACGTTGTTGTCCAGCCAGTCTCCGAAGCGGCCGTTCTTGACCGAGTCGGGGAACCAGTTCGTCGCCTCGTTCTCCCGCAGGAGAGCTTCCTTGATCTGGGTCGTACGGATGTACCAGGAGGGCTGCGGGTAGTAGATGAGGGCCGTGTGGCAGCGCCAGCAGTGCGGGTAGCTGTGCTCGTAGGCCACGTGCCGGAACAGCAGGCCGCGTGCGTCCAGGTCGGCGACGAGGTCCTCGTCGGCCTTCTTGAAGAACTGGCCTCCGACGAGGGGAACGTCCGCCTCGAAGGTGCCGTCGGGGCGGACGGGGACGACCACCTCGATGCCGTTGGCACGGGCCACCCGGAAGTCGTCCTCACCGAAGGGCGCGATGTGCACCATGCCGGTGCCGTCCTCGGTGGTCACATAGGTGTCGTTGACGACGAAGTGGGCGCCGGGGATGTCGACCAGGTCGAACGGGCGCTGGTAGCTCCAGCCCTTCATCTCCGCTCCGGTGAAGCGCTGCCCGGTGGCGTGCCAGCCCTCGCCGAGTGCCTGCTCCACCAGCGGCTCGGCCACGACAATCTTGTCGGTGCCGTCGGTGGCGACGACGTAGGTGACGTCCGGGTGCACGGCCACCGCGAGGTTGGCCACCAGCGTCCAGGTCGTGGTCGTCCAGATCATCAAGGACGCCTCGCCCGCCAGTGGGCCGGAGGTCAGCGGCATGGTGACATAGACGGAGGGGTCGACGACCGTCTCGTAGCCCTGCGCCAGCTCGTGGTCGGACAGGCCGGTGCCGCAGCGGGGGCACCAGGGCGCGACGCGGTGGGACTGGACGAGCAGGCCCTTGTTGAAGATCTCCTTCAGCGACCACCAGACCGACTCGATGTACTCGGGGTTCATCGTGCGGTAGGCGTCGTCCAGATCGACCCAGTAGCCCATCCTGGTCGTCAGCTCGGCGAAGGCGTCGGTGTGCCGGGTCACCGACTCGCGGCACTTGGCGTTGAACTCCGCGATGCCGTAGTTCTCGATGTCCTGCTTGCCGTTGAAGCCCAGCTCCTTCTCGACCGCCAGCTCCACCGGGAGGCCGTGGCAGTCCCAGCCGGCCTTGCGCGCCACGTGGTAGCCGCGCATGGTGCGGAAGCGGGGGAAGACGTCCTTGAAGACCCGGGCTTCGATGTGGTGGGCGCCGGGCATGCCGTTGGCGGTGGGCGGGCCCTCGTAGAAGACCCATTCGGGGCGGCCCTCGGACTGTTCGAGGCTGCGGGCGAACACCTTGCTCTCGCTCCAGAAGTCGAGCACCGCGCGCTCCAGCGCTGGTAGGTCGACCTGGGCGGGCACCTGGTTGTATTGCATCGTCGGGGCTTCCTCCGGCGGACATCGAGAAGATGCTGGTCTTCGTCTTCCGTCGGAGGGACGAGGCGGCTGCCCTTCCGGCAGCGGACCCGCGGTACCACCCTCCTTGGCGGTGGGCTGTGCCCTCCGCCCCCTCATTGGGACGGCGCTGCCGGGTCTACTCGCTCCGGGGAGCTTTCTTCCGGCGGCTCCGGGGTGATCTTCACATCGCGCTCGCCCCCGGGCTTCCACCGTCCCCGGGTCGCTCCTGGCCGCACACGGACGCTACTCGTCCCCTTCATAGCCTCTCGCCGCCCCCAGTGTACGGGGCTTCGCGGGCCGCGGCGGAGCGGTTTTCGGGCGGCCGGGCGGGGCACAACGCTTGCAGACCGGCGTGCCCCGTTGCCGAGCGCCTGAAGTCGATTTATCGTTCCGGACACGTTTCGCGAGCAAGATCACAAAATGTGAAGGGGCCGCGGTCATGGTGGCGAGAGAGAGCGCCGCGAAGAAGACGGCAGCAAAGAAGACCACACACAAGGCCGCGGAAGCGAAGAAGGTCCCCGGCGAGGCGGCACCGGCCAAGAAGACCGCAGCCAGGGCGGCACCGGCCAAGAAGGCGGTGGCGAAGAAGACGGCGGCCAAGAAGGCTCCGGCCAAGAAGGCCGCCGAGGCGGAGGGGGCGGCGACGTCCGAAGGGACGGCGCAGTCCGAAGCGACAGCTCGGGTGGAGGAGCCGGGTCGGGCGCCGGAGGCTGCTTCGGCGTCACAGAAAGCGAAGCCGGCCCGGAAGCAGACGGCGGCGAAGAAGACGACGGGAGCCAAAACGGTGGCTGCGAAGAAGACTCCGGCGGCGGCGAAGGCCGAGGCGGTGCCCCCGGCACGGAACGCCGGAGAGCCGGTGCCCCCCGGCGAACTGGCGGTACGTCCGGGCGAGGATCCCTGGACGGCGGATGAGGTCGAGGAGGCCCGCGCGGGGCTGCACGCGGAGGTCGAACGGCTCCGCGCGGAGATCACGAGCTCCGAGGAGGCGCTCAACGGTCTGATGCGGGACTCGGGGGACGGCGCGGGGGACGACGACGCCGACACCGGGACCAAGAACATCACGCGCGAGCACGAGATGTCGCTGGCCGCCAACGCGCGCGAGATGCTCTACCAGACCGAGCGGGCGCTGGAGCGGCTGGACGCCGGGACCTACGGGCTGTGCGAAAACTGTGGCAAACCGATCGGAAAGGCCAGAATGCAGGCGTTCCCCCGGGCCACGCTGTGCGTTGAGTGCAAACAGAAGCAGGAGCGCCGCTGACCACCGGTGAACCGTGCCGTACGTGTGTGCCGTACCCTCAAGGCGTGACTGAGGTGGAGCGGCCCATCGGCACGCCCGATGACGGTGCGGACGGCAAGGACGGCACCTCGGGTGCCGAGGGCACCGAGGGGGAGAGCGCTGAGGACGTTCCGGCGGCCGGCGAGCGCAAGCGCCGGATCAGTGTGCTGGTCGCGGTCGCCGGTCTTGCCTTCGTGCTGGATCTGGTCAGCAAGCTGATCGTCGTCGCGCGGTTGGAGGACCACGCGCCGATCGACCTGATCGGCTCCTGGCTGCGGCTGAACGTGATCCGCAATCCGGGGGCGGCCTTCGGCATCGGCGAGGCGCTGACCATCTTGCTGACGGTGATCGCCGCCGTCGTCGTCATCGTGATCGTGAGGATCGCGCGCAAGCTCTACAGCACCCCGTGGGCGATCGCGCTCGGGCTGCTGCTGGGGGGTGCCTGCGGGAATCTGACCGACCGGATCTTCCGCTCGCCCGGCGTCTTCCAGGGCGCGGTGGTCGACTTCATCGCGCCCAAGTACTTCGCGGTCTTCAACCTCGCGGACTCGGCGATCGTGTGCGGCGGCATCCTGATCGTGCTGCTGTCCTTCCGCGGCCTCGACCCTGACGGGACCGTCCACCGGGACTGACCGGCCGGTTCTCGGTCCGGCACCGTCCCTCGGTCCGCCGATTTTTCGGTCCGGCGCCGCTTCTCAGCGTGAGTGGCCGCCGTCCGCGTGGTGTTCGCCGGGCATGTGGAGCAGGACGCGGTAGCCGGAGCCGTCGGCCTGGTGGACCTCGACCCGTACGCCGTCCCGGAAGGTGTGGCTCTCCCCGGGCGCGAACGGGGCGTCCGACATCTCGGCCAGCTCGCTCGGCAGCCGGTCGGCGCAGTCCATGCCGCCGCTGCTGCGGGGCCGGGAGTCGACGACGCGGACGGGGCCCTCGCCGGTGGGGACGCGCGAATCGACGGTGTACAGGAGTACTCCCTCCGCGCAGATGTCCCGGTCGAGTCCCGAGCGGGAGCGGGCCTCGGCGACGATCGCGCGGTGCCGGCCCGTCCGGATGACGGCGATGTTGGCGCCCTCGTCGCTGATGGGGGAGAGGGTGTGCTCGGTGGTGCCCGGTGCGGTGACGCAGTTGACGCGGGCACGGGAGAGCCAGCCGAACTTCCACTTGTGCCAGCCGAGCAGGTCGGAGATCCCGGCCATGCTCATGGTGTCCCAGCCGCCCGCGTACTCGACCGAGGCGCCCTCGGCGACGTTGTAGAGGTCGGGGAGCCCGTAGAGGTGGTTGGCCTCGTGGACGAAGTTGCCACGCTGCCACAGGGCCGCGTCGTCCGCGCGGCCGAATATCAGGGCCGCTCCGCCGACTCGGGTGCCGCCCGCCCGCAGGCCTTCGAAGGTGTGGGCCTGTGAGACGGTCGGCGCCGCGGGGATATTGGTGTCGGCGACGACGAAGACCAGGTCAGCGCCCTTCACGTCGGTGCCCTGCCGCTCGGCGGCGTCCAGCGCGTCCTGGACGTAGCCGCGCATCACGCTGGTGGGTATGCCGCGGGTGATCCGGTAGGAGGCCCAGGGCCGGGGCATGCGTATCCAGTCGTCACTGGGCTGGACGTCGAGGCGGTACTTGCCGAAGGAGGCCCGGTTCAAGAAGCGGTCGCCGTATCCGGAGAAGAACCCCGCGCGGTCGGTGGCCCGGGTGGTGGCGGGCAGGTCGCTGAAGTCGACCATCAGCATGAGGGCCCGCTTGTGGCCCTGCGGGTGGACGTAGGCCGGGCCGAGGGGCCCCTCGTCGGTGCCGGACCCGGCGGCTATGGCGCAGGGGCCCGCTATGCCCTCGGCCGCCGCCACGTTGACGGGTGCGAGGGTGAGGCAGGCCGTGGCGAGGGCCGTGGCAACGGCGAGAGCGGGGCGGTGTGCGGCGGGGCGGCGCGCGGGTGCTGCCGGACGGGGGCGCCGGGGGGAGCGCGGATGGCGGTGCCGAGGGCCTCGCGGTGGCTCCTGCGGTGTTCTGCGCGGCGTCATTCGGCGTCCCTCCGCTTTCCTCGCTCTCCCCCGGGGCGTAGTCACACCGTCGTGCGGGTGAGGGGGCGTCGCACTCCGGGGTGGGCCGCGCGGGTGAGGGTCGAAGGGGGATGTCCTGCATACTCGATCAGGTGAGCACGCTTCCTGAGACCCGCACCCTGCCCGTACCGGACGGCCTTGAAGGCGAGCGCGTCGATGCCGCGCTCGCCCGCATGTTCGGTTTCTCGCGTACCAAAGCGGCCGAGCTGGCCTCCGGCGGGAAGGTGTCGCTGGACGGAGAGCCCGCGGGCAAGTCCGACCGGGTCCAGGGCGGTGCGTGGATCGAAGTCGAGATGCCGGGGCAGCCACAGCCCGTACGGATCGTCGCGGAGCCGGTCGAGGGCATGGAGATCGTCCATGACGACAGCGACATCGTGGTGATCAACAAGCCCGTCGGGGTGGCCGCGCACCCGAGCCCCGGCTGGAGCGGCCCGACCGTCATCGGCGGGCTGGCCGCGGCCGGGTACACCATCGCCACCTCGGGCGCCGCCGAGCGCCAGGGCATCGTGCACCGGCTGGATGTGGGCACCTCGGGGCTGATGGTCGTCGCCAAGTCCGAACGGGCCTACACCCTGCTCAAGCAGCAGTTCCGGGAGCGCACCGTCGACAAGCGCTACCACGCGCTCGTCCAGGGCCACCCCGACCCGCTCAGCGGCACCATCGACGCGCCCATCGGGCGCCACCCGCAGCACGACTACAAGTGGGCGGTCATCGCCGAGGGCAAGCCGTCGGTGACCCACTACGACCTGATCGAGGCGTTCCGCGCCGCCAGCCTGCTCGACATCAAGCTGGAGACCGGGCGCACCCACCAGATCCGGGTGCACATGGCCGCGCACCGCCACCCCTGCGCCGGGGACCTCACCTACGGTGCCGACCCGAAGCTGGCCAAGCGGCTGAAGCTGGAGCGGCAGTGGCTGCACGCCGTACGGCTGGGCTTCGAACATCCGGGCGACGGCGAGTGGGTCGAATACGAGAGCGCCTACCCGGAGGACCTCCAGCGGGCGCTGGATACGGTGCGTGGGGAGAGCGCCTGATTCATGGACCAGCTCGCACTCTTCTTCGCACTGCTGCTGGCCGCTGTTCTGATGGTTCCGCTGGGGGACAAGCTCGGGTTGCCCGCGCCCGTGCTGATGACCATCTTCGGCGGGGTCCTGGCGCTGATCCCGTCCATCCCGAACGTCTCGCTGCCGCCGGAGTTCATCCTGCCGCTGGTGCTGCCGCCGCTGATCTACGCCGCGGCCCAGCGGACGTCCTGGCGGCAGTTCGCGGCGAACAAACGGCCGATCTTCCTGATGGCGGTGGCGCTCGTCTTCGTGACGACCGCCGTGGTCGCCGCCGTCGCCAACGCGCTGGTGCCGGGCCTGGGAGTGGCGGGCGCCGTGGCGCTGGGCGCGCTGGTGGCGCCGCCCGACCCGGTCGCCGCCACCGCCGTCGCGGGCAACGTCGGGCTGCCCCGGCGGCTGGTGTCCGCGCTGGAGGGCGAGGGCCTGTTCAACGACGTCACCGCGATCACCCTCTACCACGTGGCCATAGCCGCTGCCGTGACCGGGACCTTCTCGCTGCCCCACGCGGCGGGCGAGCTGGTGTTGTCCGCCGTGGTGGCCGTGGCCGTGGGGCTCGGGCTGGGCTGGGTGGCCAACAAGCTGATGACCTACCTGGGGGACGCCACGCTCCAGACCGGCCTGACGCTGCTGGTGCCGTTCGCCTCCTACGTGCTGGCCGAGGAACTGCTGGGCTCCGGCGTCCTGGCCGTACTGACCACCGCGCTCTACCTCGCCTCCGGGCACGCCGTGGACGCCGACGACGTGCAGGGGCGGCTGGCGGGGCAGACCTTCTGGTCGATCGTGGACACGCTGGTGACCGGGATCGCCTTCGGGCT
Source organism: Streptomyces sp. NBC_01775 (assembly GCF_035917675.1). NCBI lineage: Bacteria > Bacillati > Actinomycetota > Actinomycetes > Kitasatosporales > Streptomycetaceae > Streptomyces > Streptomyces sp. NBC_01775. The sequence continues at coordinate 7,027,303 of NZ_CP109104.1, forward strand.
GATCGGCCTGGAGCTGCACACCATCTTCGGGACCGTGCGCCACGAGTGGCAGCACCTGCTGCCCGCAGCGCTCGCCGTGGTCGGCGTCGTGGTGATCGTCCGGCTGCTGTGGCTGCTGCCGACCGCCTGGCTGGCGCAGCGCCTGCACAAGAAGAAGGACCTGGACGAGGACATCCCGCGCAACTGGCGCGAGACGGTCGTCGTGTGGTGGTCGGGAATGCGCGGGGTGGCCTCGGTCGCGCTGGCGCTCGCCGTGCCGCTGGCGGTGGAGCCCGAGGCCGGCGGCGGTCACTTCCCCGGCCGTGAGGCGATCATCTTCATTGCCTTCGCCGTGGTGATCGTCACCCTCATCTTCCAGGGACTGACGCTCCCGTGGCTGGTCAAGCGGCTGAACGTCCAGGTGGACAGCGCCGCCGAGCGGGAGCTGGAGCGGCAGCTGGCCGTACGGGTCGCCAAGGCGGGGCGTCGGCGGCTGAAGGAGATCGAAGAGGTCGAGGATCTTCCCGAGGAGGTCTCCGAGGCGCTGCTCCGCAGGACCTGGGACGTCGGAGCACGGATCTCGCCGGACATCGTGAGCGACGAGCGGCGGGCCGCGCACAGCCAGCGCGTGGCCCGGCTCCAGAAGATGCGCAGGCTCCAGGGCGAGCTGCTGTCGGCGGCCCGGCACGAGGTGCTGGCGGCCCGGGGCGAGCCGGGCGTGGACCCCGAAGTGGTGGACCGCGTACTCCACCAGCTCGACCTGCGCAGCTACCCGGTGCCCGAGCCGCCGCAGGTGCGGTGAGCCGGAGCTCTCAGCAGCTCGCCCGGTGCGGCCTCCTTGCGCTCGCTCCGGGCGGCCTGGTGGCGCTCTGCCCGGGGTGACCTGGCAGCGCTCGGCCCGGGTGACCTGGCAGCTGCCCTGGAGGGGCCATTCCGGCTCAGACCTGCTTTTCCTCCGGCTGGTTGACGCGGATGCGCGGCAGCGCCTCGGGGTGGTGGTGCTTGAGCCAGGTGAACAGCTGCTCGCGCAGTGCGCACCGCAGGGTCCACAAGTCGTCCGAGGAGCGCGCGGTCACCGCGACGCGTACCTCGATCGTGCTGGGCGTGCTGTCGGTCACCACCAGGCTCCAGCTCCGGCCGTCCCACTCGTCGCTGGCCCGCACCAGCTCCTCCGTCTTGGCCCGCAGCTCCTCGACGGGCGCGCAGTGGTCGAGCTGGAGGAAGACGGTGCCGGTCTGCTGGGGGCCGCCGCGGGACCAGTTCTCGAACGGCTTGCTGGTGAAGTAGGAGACCGGCATGGTGATGCGGCGCTCGTCCCAGGTGAGCAGGACGAGGTAGGAGACGGTGATCTCGTCCACCGTGCCCGACTCGCCGTCCACCACCACCTCGTCCCCGATGCGCACCATGTCGCCGAAGGCGATCGACAGCCCGGCGAACAGGTTGCCCAGCGTGGACTGGGCCGCGATACCGGCGACGATGCCCAGCACACCGGCCGAGGCCAGCATCGAGGTGCCGAACGTCTTCATGCCGGGGAACTGGAGCAGCACGGCGGAGACCGCGATGACCGTGACCACGGCCGTGACCATCCGCTGGATCAGCGTGAGCTGGGTGCGCACCCGCCTGCCGCGCGCCGGATCGTGGGTGGAGCCCGCGTAGCGCGAGGCCAGCGTCTCCGTGACGGCCGCGACGAGCCGCAGGATCAGCCAGGCCGAGGCGCAGATCAAGATGATCGTCAGCCACAGGTCCACGCCCTTCCTGTGGTCCTTGGCCAGGTGGGTGTGGTCGAAGAAGCCGCTGACCAGCGCGACGAACAGCACGGCCTGAAGCGGTACGCGACCTCGCCGGAGCAGCTCCCACATCGGGGTCTCGGGGTGCCGGACGTCGAGGCGCACCAGCAGCCGGTCGACGGCCCAGGCGAGCACGTACGAGATCACGATCGCGCCGCCGAACACGATGACCGGCCGCAGGACGTTCTCCATGGTCGTCTCTCTCCTCGGGACTCATCGGGGCTCTCGGGGACGGCGACCTCATCAGGGCCGCCCGGGGCCACCGATGACCGTACCTGGCACCATATGGAGGGACCGGCTCCAGGGGACTCGCCAGGGGCTCATTGTGAAGGATGTGACATCAGTGGCACCGGTAACGATCGTTCTGTTCCACTCCGTGTGCGGACTGACGGCCGATGTACGCTCCGCAGCCGACCGGCTGCGCGAGGGCGGGCACGAGGTGCACACCCTCGACCTGTTCGACGGGCGCACGGCGGCCTCCGTCGAGGAGGGCATGAAGCTGCGCGAGGAGTTCGACCGCGACGAGGTGCTGCGGCGCGCGATCGCCGCGGCGGCGCCGCTCTCCGAGCGCGGGCTGGTCTACGCGGGCTTCTCCTTCGGCGCGGCCGTCGCGCAGAACCTCGCGCTGGCGGACGCGAAGGCACGGGGTCTGCTGCTGTTCTCCGGCACCTCCGACATCGCCGAAGACGCCGCCGTGGACGAGCTGCCGGTCCAGCTGCACGTGGCCGACCCGGACCCCTTCGAGCCGCACGACTGGCTGACGGCGTGGTACCTGCGCATGGGCCGGGCGGGCGCCGACGCGGAGGTCCACCGCTACCCCGCGGCGGGGCACCTCTACACCCACGCCGAGCTGGACGACTACGACGAGGAGGCGGCCGAGCGCACCTGGCAGACCGCGCTGGCCTTCTTGGAGACGCTGTAGGGCGAGTGCTGTAGGGCGAGCTTGGAGACGTTGCAGGGCGAGCTTGGCGACGCCGGTGAGGGACCAGGCGCGGAGCCGGTCCGGGGGCCTCAGCGCTCGCAGCGGCCGGTGCCCCGGACCTGGCCCTGGCCCTTGCTCGGGGTGCAGATGAAGTTGCGGTCCGCGGCGGCGTGGCTGACGTAGCGGCCGAAGCACTGGCCGCCGTCGGACAGGTCCTTCGTGGCGCACCATTTGGCGGCGGCGTGGCCGTTGGGGAAGCCGTCGGAGGGGCCGGAGCTGTAGAACGTCCAGTATCCGGGCTTCAGCGAGGCGAACCGGTCGCCGTCGACCCAGCGCACGTCGTCGTTCTCGCGGTTCAGCTCGGCGGCCATATCATCCCGGGCCTTGATGCCCCTCGACTTGGCGATTGATCCGAGCTGCGCCACCCAGGCGTTGTTGGGCACGGGGCGATGGCCCCCCGGATTGCCCTTCGTGGGCTGTTTCGGCTCGTTGCCGCTCGTCCGGCCGCCGTCGGCCGCGTTGTCCGGGCCACCGTTCCCCTTCGCCAGATAGGTGCCGCCTGTGATGAGCAGCGCTGCGGCTACGACGGCGCCCACCACGGTGAGCACCATCCGGCGGCGCCGTTTCCTGCCGTCGTTCGGCTGGTGCGGTGCGGGCGGGGTGCCGAACGCGCCCGGAGGCTGCCCGTATCCGCCCGTGGCGGGCCCGGCCTGAAGGGCCTGGGACCCGGTCAGGGGCTGAAGGGGCTGGGACCCGGCCAGGGTCGCGGGATGGGTCTGCACGGGCGCCTGTACGGCCATCGCCGGCTGCGTCGGCAGGTGCGGCACGGGCGCCCGGCCCTCCGCGACATCGGCCAGCAACTCCGCGAGCTGCTCGGCGCCGGGCCGGGCCCCGCTGTCCCGTACCAGCACGCTCTCCAGCACCGGGCCGAGCGCGCCGCTGCGCACCGGCGGCGGCACCGGGTCGTCCAGTACGGCGGCCAGCGTGGCCAGGGTGTTCGCGCGGCGCATCGGGTTGTGCCCCTCGGTGCACACGTACAGCGTCAGCGCCAGTGACCACAGGTCGCTCGACGGGTCGTCGTCGATGCCCCTGATCCGCTCGGGTGCGATGTACTCGGGGGAGCCCAGGAACTCACCGGTGGCCGTCACGCTCGTCGAGCCCTGGAGCGCGGCGATGCCGAAATCGGTGAGCACCGCAGAACCGTCTTCGCGCAGCAGTACGTTGCCCGGCTTCACATCGCGGTGCTGGATGCCGGCGGCGTGCGAGGTGCGCAGTGCGGCCAGCACCTCGCGGCCGACCCTGGCCGCCTCGTGCGGCGCCAGCGGGCCCTCTGCGAGCCGCTGCTCAAGGGAGGGGCCGCGAACCAGCTCCATCACCAGCCACGGATACGGGCCCTCGTCCGCGATCTGATAGATCGTCACCACATGGGGGTGGCTGAGCCGGGCCAGCGCGCGGGCCTCGCGCAGCACCCGCTCGCGCCGCGCACGCGCACTCCCGGACGGCTCCCCGCCCTCGCCCTCGGGCAGCTCCCCGGGTTCGGCGGCGGGGGGACGGACCTCCTTGAGCGCCACCTCGCGGTGCAACGCGCTGTCCCGGGCCCGCCATACGGTGCCCATCCCACCTGCGCCGAGCCGCTCCAGCAACTCGAAGCGCCCATCGACGATCTGTCCGCGGTATCCATGTGTGCGCCCGGTCATGGGATCAGCCTACGGGTGGCCCCGGCGCCCGCCGACAGGCTTCGGGCGGAGAACGCCGACCGGCAGGCCGGAAGAATTCCGGCCTGCCGGTCAGCGGTGCGTCGCGTGCGCCCCGGCTACTGCTTCTTGTCCTTGCCGGCGTCCAGCTTGACGCCCATCTTGTCGAGCTGGCTCGCCAGTTCCTGCGGCTCGGTCTTCTTGCCGTCGATCTTGATGGTGGGGGTGCCCTGGATCTCGGCGCCGTTGAAGCTGGCGATCATGTCCTTGGCCCACTTGTTGTACTTCTTGCCCTTGACGGCCTTCTGGAACTTGGCGTTGTTCTTGAGCGCGTCCACCTCGTCCGCCACCTTGAGCAGGTACTTGTTGTCGGCGAACTTGTCGTCCTGCTCCGGCGGGTGGAACTTCTTGGAGTACAGGAGCTTGTGGTATTCGGTGAACGCGTCGACGTTCACGGCCTTGGCGGCCCCCAGCGCGCGGGCCGCGTTCTTGGAGCCCTTGCCGCCCATGTTGTCGTCGATGATCGAGCCGAGGTGGATGCGCAGCTTGTACTTGCCGTCGTCGGCGCCCTTCTGGAGGGCCGCGCCCATCGTCTGCTCGAACTGCGCGCACGCCGGGCAGCGCAGGTCCTCGTAGACGTCGATGGTCTTCTTGGCCTTGGCGCCGCCGGTGGTGACGGCCATGTCCTCGCCGCTGGAGTCCTTGTCGTTCATCTTCGCGACGGCGACCCCGATGCCGCCCACCACCGCGAGCACCGCCACCACGGACACTCCGACGAGGAGTTGCCGCCGGGTGCGCTCCTTCTTGGCCTGCTTCTCCCGCTCGGCGCGCAGCCGCTCGCGGGCGGCGCGCTTGGCTTCCTGGTTGTTGCGCTTGCTCATGACTGTTCTTCTCCGTTGCTGCGTACGCGAATTCGGACCGTGCTCAGACCGCGGGAACGGCGAGCGCGGGCGGACCGCGACGGTGCACGGAGTGCGTCAGCAGCGGCAGCGCGGCGGGTGTGCGCACCGACGGTGTCCGCGGCGCCGGGGCGGGGCCCGTGGCGCCGGGAGAGGTGTGGCAGACGGCGACCGCCAGCCGCAGCGGGCGGAAGGCCGTGGCCGCGACGGCGCGCAGCAGCCCGGCCAGCGCGGCCTCGCCGCGCCGCAGCCAGGCGGCGGCCAGCAGCCCCACACAGATGTGCGCGGCCAGCAGCAGCCAGGGCACGGCGGGCGCCAGCGCGCCGTGCGCGCCCACCGGGAGTGCGCCGGCCTCGCCACCGCGCGCCGCCATCCGGGCCAGCGGGGTGCCGACGCTGCCGCCGCCGCACAGCAGGTCGAAGCCGACCGAGCGCAGCGGCCCGGCGACGGGGCCTCCGGCGCGGCCGTAACAGGCGTGCTGGCCGGTGGTGAAGACCGTGTCGGCGGCCAGCTCCAGCGGGATCAGCAGTGAGGCGATCCGGGTGAAGCCGCGCTCCCGGCCCGCCAGCGCGAAGGCCAGCAGGAAGACGCCCGCCGAGATCGCGACGAGGGGCGGCAGCGGTACGGGCGAGCCGGACAGCAGGACATGAGCGCCGGCGGACAGCGTGACGCAGAGCGCGGTGAAGACCGCCGCCCTCGCTGTCCGTATGCCTGCCGCTCCCATGCCCTGCGTCCCCTAGCCGTGTGATCGAATGCCGGCCGATCGGCCGAGTGCCGCGCCGGGGCGCGTTCGGCCGAGCGGGTCCCGGCGGGCCGGCCTGCCGGGGCAGTCCTGCCGCATGCCTATCGCGGCCCGAGTCTGCCATGGGTCCGCGTAAGCGGTCCCTAAAGGGCCCGAACTCGTGGGATGGCAGCCCGTGAATTCTCCCGTACGCCCCGTATTCGGCTACACCCCCGCGATCCGGCCGTTGCGGAACAGGTCGACGAAGATCTGGTGGTCCCGGCGGGCGGTGGAGCCGTAGGAGTGCGCGAAGTCGACCAGCATCTCGGCGAAGCCGTCCTCGTCGGCGGAGATGGCCGCGTCGATGGCGCGCTCGGTCGAGAACGGCACCAGGCTGTGCCCGCTCTCCGCCTCGTCGGCCGCCGCGTGCATGGTGGCCGTCGCCCGGCCCAGGTCGGCTGTGACCTGCGCGATCTCGTGGGGGTCCGACAGATCGCTCCAGTCCAGGTCGACGGCGTAGGGGGAGACCTCGGCCACCAGCTGGCCCGCGCCGTTCAGCTCCGTCCACCCCAGCCAGGGGTCGGCGTGCGACTGGAGGGCGCGCTGCGAGATGACCGTGCGGTGGCCCTCGTGCTGGAAGTAGTCGCGCACGGCCTGGTCGGTGATGTGCCGGGAGACGGCCGGAGTCTGGGCCTGCTTCATGTAGATGACCAGGTCGTTCTCCAGCGCGTCGCTGTGACCCTCCAGCAGGATGTTGTACGAGGGCAGGCCGGCGCTGCCGATGCCGATGCCGCGCCGTCCCACCACGTCCTTGACCCGGTGGGCGCCGTGCCGCTCGCGGCCCTCGCCGCGCGGGAGGGTCTCCAGATAGGCGTCGAAGGCGTCCAGGACGGTGGCCCGGGTGTCCTTGTCCAGCTCTATGGAGCCGCCGCCGGAGGTGAAGCGGCGCTCCCAGTCGCGGATCTCGGTCATGGTGCTCAGCAGCCCGAAGCGGGTGTTGGCCCGGGCGGCGCGCAGCGCGGCGAGCACGGGGCCGCGCGCGGTCTCCAGGGTGAGTGCCGGCGGCTCGGTCTCCGGCGCACCGGATGCCAGGGCGCGGATGCGGTCGCGGTAGGCGGCGGCGTAGGTGGTGACCAGCGAGGTGATCTGCTCGTCGCTGAGCGCCTTGCTGTGTCCGAGCAGCGCGACGGAGGCGCTGAAGCGCTTGAGGTCCCACGTGAAGGGACCGACGTACGCCTCGTCGAAGTCGTTGACGTTGAACAGCAGGTGACCGTTTGCGTTCATGTACGTGCCGAAGTTCTCGGCGTGCAGATCGCCGTGTATCCACACCCGGCTCGTACGCTCGTCCTGGAAGCGGTCCGTGTCCCGCGACCTCGTCCCGTAGGGGCCCTCGGGGGCGGTGAGGTCCGCGTAGAAGAGGCAGGCCGTGCCGCGGTAGAAGGCGAAGGCCGAGGCGGCCATCTTGCGGAACTTCGTCTGGAAGGCCGCCGGGTCGGCGGCGAGGAGGTCACCGAAGGCGGTGTCGAAGACCTGGAGGATGGTCTCGCCGCGTTCCTGGTCCGGGCCTGCCTTGGTCATGTGTGAGCTCCGTTGTGCGTTCGGTGTCCGAGAGGCTTTACGGGTGCCTAACGTACGCCGCCCCGCGGTGGTGCCAGGGCCCGCCGGGCCCCCGGCGTGGGCTCTCGCGTCGGGGGCCGGGCGCGTCGGGGGCCCGGGGTGCGGCGGGCATCGGGTGCGACGGGGGCCTCGGGCTGCGGGCGTCCGGCTGTTGTCAGTGGCGGGTCGTAGACTCCTCACTCGCCCTGAAGATCCGCGCCCGGAGGTGGCCTTCGTCGTGAGTGAGCAGCCCTTCACGCATCTGCATGTGCACACGCAGTATTCGCTGCTCGACGGAGCGGCGAGGCTCAAGGACATGTTCAACGCCTGCAACGAGATGGGCATGTCGCATATCGCGATGACCGACCACGGCAATCTCCACGGGGCCTACGACTTCTTCCATTCCGCGAAGGACGCGGGCGTCACGCCGGTCATCGGCATCGAGGCGTATCTGGCCCCCGACCACCGCAGGAACACCCGCCCGGTCAAGTGGGGCACCCCCCACCAGAAGCGCGACGACGTCTCCGGCAACGGCGCCTACACCCACATGACGATGTGGGCGCGCAACGCGACAGGGCTGCACAACCTCTTCCGAGCCCAGTCCCGGGCCAGCCTGGAGGGCTTCTTCCGTAAGCCCCGGATGGACCGCGAGCTGCTGGCCGAGTACGCGGACGGGCTGATGGCCACCACGGGCTGCCCCTCCGGCGAGGTCAGCACCAAGATCCGCCTGGGGATGGAGGACGAGGCCCTCCAGGCGGCGGGGGAATACCAGGACATCTTCGGCAAGGAGAACTTCTTCGTCGAGCTGATGGACCACGACATCCAGATCGACAAGCGGGCACGGGACGGTCTGGAGCGCATCGCCCGCAAGATCGACGCCCCGTTCGTGGTCACCAACGACTCGCACTACACGTACGCGAGCGAGTCCGCGGCGCACGACACCCTGCTGTGCATCCAGACCGGCAGCAATCTCTCCGACCCGGACCGCTTCAGCTTCGACGGCTCGGGCTACTACCTGAAGTCGGCCGAGGAGATGTACGCCATCGACTCCTCGGACGCCTGGCAGGAGGGCTGCCGCAACACCCAGCTCCTGATCGCCCAGCGGGTCGAGACGGAGGGCATGTTCGAGCCGAAGAACCTGATGCCGAAGTTCGACGTGCCCGAGGGCTTCGACGAGGTGTCCTGGTTCCGGGAGGAGGTGCGGCGCGGTATGGACCGCCGCTATCCCGGCGGCGTCCCGCAGGACCGCCAGGAGCTGGCGGACTACGAGATGAAGGTCATCATCGACATGGGCTTCCCGGGGTACTTCCTCGTGGTCGCCGACTTCATCATGTGGGCCAAGGACAACGGCATCGCGGTGGGCCCGGGGCGTGGCTCGGCGGCCGGCTCGATCGTGTCGTACGCCATGGGCATCACCGACCTCGACCCCGTCACCCACGGGCTGATCTTCGAGCGGTTCCTCAACCCCGAGCGCATCTCCATGCCGGATGTCGACATCGACTTCGACGAGCGCAGGCGCGGTGACGTGATCCGCTACGTCACGGAGAAGTACGGCTCCGACAAGGTCGCCATGATCGGCACCTACGGCACCATCAAGGCCAAGGCCGCCATCAAGGACGCCTCCCGCGTGCTCGGCTACCCGTACGCGATGGGTGACCGCATCACCAAGGCCATGCCCGCCGATGTGCTCGGCAAGGGCATCCCGCTCTCCGGCATCACCGACTCCAAGCACCCGCGCTACAGCGAGGCGGGCGAGGTCCGGGCGATGTACGAGAACGAGCCGGACGTCAAGAAGGTCATCGACTCGGCCATGGGCATCGAGGGCCTGGTGCGCCAGATGGGCATGCACGCCGCCGGCGTGATCATGTCCAGCGAGCCGGTCATCGACCACGCCCCGATCTTCTCGCCGAAGAACGACGGCACGGTCGTCACGCAGTGGGACTACCCCAGCTGTGAGTCGCTCGGCCTGCTGAAGATGGACTTCCTGGGGCTGCGCAACCTCACGATCATGGACGACGCGGTCAAGATGATCCGCAAGAACAAGGACGTCGACCTCAAGCTCCTCGATCTGCCGCTGGACGACGCCAAGACGTTCGAGCTGCTGTGCCGGGGCGACACCCTGGGCGTCTTCCAGTTCGACGGCGGTCCCATGCGCTCCCTGCTGCGCATGATGAAGCCCGACCACTTCGAGGACATCTCCGCGGTCTCGGCGCTGTACCGCCCGGGCCCGATGGGCATGAACTCGCACATCAACTACGCCCTGCGCAAGAACGGCCAGCAGGAGATCACTCCGATCCACCCGGAGCTGGAGGAGCCCCTCAAGGACGTCCTCGACATCACCCACGGCCTGATCGTCTACCAGGAGCAGGTGCAGAAGGCCGCCCAGGTGCTGGCCGGATACTCGCTGGGGCAGGCCGACCTTCTCCGGCGTGCGATGGGCAAGAAGAAGAAGGAGGTTCTCGACAAGGAGTTCGTGAACTTCCAGAAGGGCATGCGCGAGCGGAACTACTCCGACGCGGCCGTCCAGGCCGTGTGGGACGTGCTGGTGCCGTTCGCCGGGTACGCGTTCAACAAGGCGCACTCCTCCGCGTACGGTCTGGTCACCTACTGGACCGCGTATCTGAAGGCCAACTACCCAGCCGAGTACATGTCGGCCCTGCTCACCTCGGTGCGCGACGACAAGGACAAGTCGGCGGTCTATCTCAACGAGTGCCGCAAGATGGGCATCCAGGTCCAGCCGCCGAACGTGAACGAGTCGGAGGCGAACTTCACCTCGAAGGACGACTCCACGATCGTCTTCGGTCTCACCGCGGTCAGGAACGTCGGCCAGAACGTGGTCGACTCGATCGTGAAGTGTCGCAAGGCGAAGGGGAAGTACACCTCCTTCCCCGACTTCCTGGACAAGGTCGAGGCCGTCGTCTGCAACAAGCGCACGGTCGAGTCCCTGATCAAGGCCGGCGCCTTCGACGAGCTGGGCCACACCCGCAAGGGCCTGACCGCCCAGTTCGAGCCGATGATCGACAACGTCGTCCAGGTCAAGCGGAAGGAGGCCGAGGGCCAGTTCGACCTCTTCGGCGACCTCGGCGGGGACGACGCGGCGGACTCGGGCCCCGGCTTCGGGCTGGACGTGCAGTTCTCCGAGGAGGAGTGGGAGAAGACCTATCTGCTGGCCCAGGAGCGCGAGATGCTCGGCCTGTACGTCTCCGACCACCCCCTCTTCGGCCTGGAGCACGTCCTCAACGACAAGGCGGACGCGGCCATCGCCCAGCTCACCGGGGGCGACTACTCGGACGGCTCCATCACCACCATCGGCGGCATCATCTCCGGCCTCCAGCGCAAGATGACCAAGCAGGGCAACGCCTGGGCGATCGCCACCGTCGAGGACCTGGCCGGCTCCATCGACTGCATGTTCTTCCCCGCCACCTACCAGCTCGTCTCCACCCAACTGGTCGAGGACGCCGTGGTCTTCGTCAAGGGCCGGCTGGACAAGCGCGAGGACGTGCCCCGGCTGGTCGCGATGGAGCTGATGATCCCCGACCTGAGCGAGGCGTCCTCGAACGCGCCGGTCACCATCACCATCCCCACGGTGAAGATCACCCCGCCCCTGGTCGAGAAGCTGGGATACGTACTGACGCAGCACCGGGGGGCGAGCGAGGTGCGGGTGCGGTTGCAGGGCGCCCGCAAGACGACGGTGCTCCGGCTGGACCGGCACCGGGTGACGCCGGATCCCGCGTTGTTCGGAGACCTGAAGGAGCTGCTGGGGCCCGCCTGCCTCGCGGGCTGACGCCTGCGTCGAGCCGACATGAGTGAGGGCGCCCGATGCCGGGCGCCCTCACCCCTTGGTGCTTCCACCGGTTGCGACGGGTCCGGCACGGCCGGTCACGTCCGTCGTGGGACGCGCCGTCGCGGCCGGGAAATTGGTGGGACCGCGTAGCGACTAGTGCCGCGACGGGGCAAAGCTTGCCGGGAGGGGCACTAGTTGTGGCCGAAGCGGCGCTCGCGGCCCTTGCGGGCTACGTCCGCCGGGCTGGCGATGCGCTGGTCGGCCGTCGAGCCCTTGCCCTGCTCGCGCTGCTGGGTCTGCTCCTCGGCCGACCGGTCCTGTCGCTGCTTGTCGCGCTTGCTCTTGTTCTTGGCCATGATCGCCTCCTGGGGACGCGCTGGACAATTGGCCGCGACCAGCCTTACACGCTCGGACATAGCGCGCATTTCGGGTAGTTACCGTATGTAGGCAGCTGCGCCCGCTCCGTGCCCGTAACGTGCTCGGTGTCGACGGGGACGCCACGCCGATGATCGAGTTCGGGCTGATAACCCCCGCGCGGTCGGGCAGACTCGAAAGACACGGGGAATAAACGGGAAAAACGGCCGGCACGCGAGGGCACAGCCTCGGCTGTACGTCATGACCGAGAGTGGGTGGAACGTCGTGGACCGCTGCGTCGTGCTTGTGGACGCCGGCTACCTGCTGGGCGCCGCCGCCAGCTTGCTGGCAGGGGAGCCGACCCGCTCCCGTATCACCGTCGATCACGCCGGGCTGATCCAGGCCCTGCGCCGACAGGCCGAGGCCGACACCGAGCGCTCGCTGCTGCGGATCTACTGGTTCGACGGAGCGCCCGACCGCGTGCCCCAGCCCGAGCACCGCAGGCTGCGCGTGATGCCCCGGGTCACGGTGCGCCTGGGCGCCCTGACCCGCAGCGACGGCCGCTGGGCACAGAAGGGCGTGGACGCCGCCATGCACGCCGAACTGACCGAACTGGCCCGCAACCGCGCCTGCTCCGACATCGTGCTCGTCACCGGCGACGGCGACCTCCTGCCCGGGCTGATGTCCGCCAAGGAGCACGGCGTCGCCGTCCATCTGTGGGCCGTCCAGGCCGCCGACGGCGACTACAACCAGTCCGAGGACCTGGTCGCCGAGGCCGACGAGCGCCGCGTCCTCGACCGCACCTGGATCACGCCGGTCGTCCACGCCAAGGACCTCACCGGCGTCTGCTCGCCGGCGCCCGTGCCCCGCCCCGAGATCGCCGCGATCTTGTCCGCGCCCCTTCCCGAGACCGCCAAGAACGGCGACGGCGTCCAGCACGGTCCGGCTCGGCCCCCGCAGCCCCCCGGCCGTCCGGCCACGCCCGCGGGCTCGCACTCGGCACCGGACGACGGCACGGGCACGGTCACCGGCGCCCGCCCCGGCCCCGGAGCCGGGGGCAAGGAGGGCGCGGGCGAGGACGAGTCACCCGCCGCGAGAGGCGCCCACGGCACCTCCGCGCAACGCACCGAGGGCGCCGGGGTGCCCACCCCCAAGGACCTGGCGGGGCTGGGACGTCCGGGCCCCGGGGTCGGCGCCACCGCCGGGCCGCCGGGCGCCACCTTGCGCTGGTCCTCCGACCGGGGCTGGGTCGAGCGCGCGGCCACCGGCGAGGCGCCCGAGACGGCGTCGCTGCCGATGCTCGCCCAGCTCACCACCGCCGAGCAGCGCTGGGCCGACCGCGAGGAGGACATCACCGCCGTCAGCGGCGACCCCTTCGAGGTCGGCCAGGTCTTCGCGCGGCGCTGGATCGAGCGGCTCACCACCGGCGGCCATCTCGGACAGCTCTCCGGTGAGTACCCGCGCATCCCGCACCGCATCGACGGCGAACTGCTGCGCTATGCCGCCAGGTTCGGGCTGCTCGCGCACAAGGACGACCAGATCGACGAGCACGACCGCTACGCGATCCGCGCCGGGTTCTGGCGCGAGGTCGACGCGCGCACCGGCTCCTCCGCGGAACACGCCCCGGCGGGTGACTGACAGGGCCCAGACTCAGGTACGCGAAGCCGGACGCGTACCCTCATAGTTCGTGAGAACGGGCACTCGGCAGGCGGTGGACAGCTCGGTGGACAGTGTGGAGACACCGAAGCGGGCCGCCGCACGCGCCGTGCGCGTCGAGGGCCTGGTCAAGACCTACCCTTCCGTTCGCGCCCGGCGCGGCACCGCGGCGGCGCCCGCCATCCGCGCCAGCGACGCCATCAGCCTCGATGTGCGCCAGGGCGAGATCTTCGGCCTCCTCGGGCCGAACGGCGCCGGCAAGTCCACCCTCGTACGCCAGCTCACCGGGTTGCTGCGCCCCGACGCCGGGTCCGTCGAGGTCCTCGGCCACGACGTGGTGCGCCATCCGGAGCGCGCCGCCCGGCTGCTGGCCTACCTGGGCCAGGAGTCGAGCGCGCTGGACGAGCTGTCGGTGGCGCTGGCCGCCGAGACCACCGCGCGGCTGCGCGGCATGGAGACGGCGGCGGCACGCACCGCCCGCGACGAGGTGCTGGGCGAACTGGGACTGGAGGATCTGGCGGGACGGCCGCTCAAGAAGCTCTCCGGCGGCCAGCGGCGCCTGGCGTGTGTGGCCTCGGCCCTGGTGGGCGACCGGCCGCTGTTGGTCCTGGACGAGCCGACCACGGGCATGGACCCGCACGCGCGCCGCGCCGTATGGGCCGCCGTCGACCGTAGGCGGGCCGAGTGCGGGACGACGGTGCTGCTGGTGACGCACAACGTGATCGAGGCGGAGACCGTCCTCGACCGGGTCGCCGTCCTCGACCGGGGCCGGGTCATCGCCTGTGACAGCCCCGGCGGGCTGAAGGCGAAGGTCGGCGACGAGGTGCGCCTGGAGCTGGTCTGGCGCGAGCGCGCGCCCCTGGGGATCCCGGAGGTCGCCGCGCTCGCCGCGGGCGCCGGGGTGACCGGCCGCCGCTGGACGCTGCGGCTCTCGCCCGAGGAGGCCAGGGAGGCGGTGGCGCTGGTCACCGAGGGACCTGCCTTCGCGGCGCTCGACGACTTCCGGCTGGCGACACCCAGCCTGGAGGACGTCTACGTGGCCCTGGGCGGACGCGCGGCGGGCAAGGACGGCGCCGAGGGCCTGGTGAAGGCGTGAGGGCGCGCGACGACAGGAAGGCGTACGACGGCGTGACGGCGCGTGACAGCGCGCCGGCGCAGGACGGAGCGAGGGTGCGCGGCGGCGTGAAGGCGTCCCACCGCGCCAGGGCGCGGGACCGGGTGAGGGGCGGAGTCGGGTGAGTACGGCGGCGGAGAGAGGCACGGCGGTCGTGGAGGCGCCGTCCGGCGTGCGGGCGCGCACGCGGGGCGCGGCGGCCACGAGCGCGGCCCTTCAGGACAGCCAGAACAGCCAGAACAGCCAGGGCAGCCGGAACAGCCGGGACGGCAGGGACGCTGCCCCGCTGGCCCCCAGGGCGAGGCTGTGGCCCTCGCTGTGCGCCGTCTACCGCGCGCAGCTCTCCCGGGCCCGGGTGGCGAGGATCCCCCTGCTGTTCGTGGCCACCTTCCAGTCGCTCGGGATCATGGTCCTCATGCGCGGTGTCGTGGACGGGGGCGACGAGGCGCGGGCCGTCGTCGCCGGGTCGAGCGTGCTCGTGGTCGCCTTCGTCGCGCTCAACCTGCTGGCCCAGTACTTCGGCCAGCTCCGGGCCAGCGGAGGCCTGGACCACTACGCCACGCTGCCGGTGCCCGCCGCCTCCGTCGTGCTGGGCGCCGCCGCCGCGTACGCCTCCTTCACCGTGCCGGGCGTGGCGGTGACGGCGGTCGCGGGAAGCCTGCTCTTCCAGCTGCCGATGGGCGGACTGTGGGTGCTGATCGCCGTGATCCCGCTGGCCGGCGCCGCGCTCGCCGGGCTGGGCGCGGCACTCGGACTGCTCGCGCCACGCCCCGAACTGGCGACGCTGGGCGGCCAGTTGGGCATGTCGGCGGCGCTGCTCCTGGGTGTACTGCCGGCCGGGGGCATGCCGCTGCCCGTCCAGTGGGTGCGTGATCTGCTGCCGTCCACCTACGGCGTGGAGGCCTTCGCCCACACGTTCGCCGCCCGGCCCGACTGGGGCGAGGTCGTCCTCGACCTGGGCGTCTGCGCCGCCGTCGGCGTGCTCTCGCTCGCCGTCGCCACCCGCGCCTACCGCTGGGCGGCCACCCGCTGAGAGGGTCGGGGCCCGAGCCCTGGCGGGGGCCTGGCACGATGGCGGAGTGACCGTACCGACGCCCTCCTCACACAATCCGGATCCCTCGCACTCGTCGCCGTCCTCGGCGTCGTCCCCCGTGGACGGCGTGCCCGGAGGGCCCGAGGGCGCCGGCCCCTCGGCCCCGCCGCCGATTTCCTACCCGGGCGGGGCGGACCAGGGCCACGGCAGCGGCTTCGGACACGGCGACGGGCTGCTCGTGCGGCGGGAGCTGCGGGACGGCGTGGTGTGCGCCGTGGCGGTCGCCGTCGTCGGCGTGCTGCTGGGGCTGTTGTGGCTGTGGCTGGCGCCCCGCGTGCCGCTGTTCACGGACGGCAAGGCCGTCTATCTCAAGGACCCCGAGGGCGAGGAGTCCGTCGGCGCCGACGGCACCTTCACGCTGCTCGGCCTCGCCTTCGGCCTGGTGGCCGGGATCGTCGTCTTCCTGTGCCGCAAGAAGGGCGGCGTCGGCCTCGTCGTCGGCCTGACCGTGGGCGGACTGCTCGGGTCGCTGCTGGCGTGGCGGGTCGGCGTCTGGCTCGGGCCCGAGACGGACCTGGTCGCCGCGGCGAAGGCGGCGGGCAAGAACGCGACGTTCGACGCGCCGCTCAAGCTCCAGGCCAAGGGAGCGCTCCTGGCCTGGCCGCTGGCCGCCATCGTCGTCCACCTCGTGCTGACAGGGTTCTTCGGCCCCCGCGATCCGGATCCGGAGCCCGAGCAGCCCCTGTGGTGAGCCCTGGACCGGATCCGGCCCGGGTCGGGATCAGGCGGGCCGTCTCCCGTGGTTGGCGCGTCGCTTCTTGATCCGCCACTTCCGCTTGCGGGTGCGCTTCGACATGGGTCAGTCGTAGCGCCGTACGGCGAAGCTGGGAAGCCCCGCCGCACCGGTCCGTCACCGGCTGCGGGCGGGACGTCGGCCACGCCCTGTCCGGCGGATCTTTCCGGTGCCCTCTTGCCTGGTGCTGAGCAGGGGCTGCGGCTGCCTGTGCTTGGCAGAGTGCCAGTTCGTCGTGGCTGGTCGCGCAGTTCCTCGCGCCCCTTTGGGGCTCCGCCAGGCCCTACGTGCGGGCGACGGGGGCCACTGTGGCGTCGGTGAGGGCCGCCAGGTCCCCCGGGGCCAGCTCGATCTCCAGGCCGCGGCGGCCCGCCGAGACACACACCGTCGCCTGCTCGGTGGCCGAAGCGTCCAGCACCGTGGGCAGCTTCTTGCGCTGTCCCAGCGGGGAGATGCCGCCGCGCACATAGCCCGTGGTGCGCTCGGCCGCCGCCGGATCGGCCATCGTGGCGCGCTTGCCGCCCACGGCGGAGGCCAGCGCCTTCAGGTCGAGCGAGGCGGACACCGGCACGACCGCCACCGTCAGGGCGCCGTCCACCTCGGCGACGAGGGTCTTGAAGACCTGCTCGGGCGCCACCCCGAGAGCCTCGGCCGCCTCCAGGCCGTAGGAGGGCGCGGCCGGGTCGTGCTCGTAGGCGTGGGTGGTGAACTCCACACCGGCCCCGCTCGCGGCGACGATCGCGGGGGTCGCGGAGCCCGACTTCTGCTTGCTCTTCTTCGCCAACGTTCGCTGCCTTGTCCGCCGGGGATGTCTCGTTCGCCGGGATGTTCCGGTCGGCCGCCGGGCCGCCCCGTTCGCCCGGGACGCCTCGGCTTCGCCCGGGACGCCTCGGCCGCCTCGGGTGCGCGGCCTCAGTTGGGGCTGGTCGGCTTGCGGGTCAGATCCGCCGCAGGGAGCGAGGGGAGCTTGCCGATGACCGAGGTCTCGCGGCGCAGCACCTTCAGCTCGTCCGCGAGCCGTGTGGCCGTGTCCGGCGCCTGGAGGAGCCGCTGCTTGGCGGGGGTGTCCAGCACGGTCGCCGCGGCCACCAGGTAGGACACCACGGAGGGGTCGTCCGGCAGGTCCTGGTCCTGGCCCGCCGCGATCGTCCGCTCGCGGGCGCCGGCCAGCCGCTTCTGGTACGCGCGGAAGGCCCGCAGCACCCCGGAGGCCAGCGCTCCGGCG
The DNA here is from genome assembly GCF_035917675.1 of Streptomyces sp. NBC_01775. NCBI lineage: Bacteria > Bacillati > Actinomycetota > Actinomycetes > Kitasatosporales > Streptomycetaceae > Streptomyces > Streptomyces sp. NBC_01775. The sequence continues at coordinate 7,044,860 of NZ_CP109104.1, forward strand.
CCGTCGCCCTCCTCTTCGGGCAACTCCTCGATCTCCCCGGTCAGATACGGCCCGGAGGCGTCCACCGACAGCAGGCGGAAGCGGGTGGTGCCGGTGGCCATGACCTCGTAGCCGCTCGTGCTCGTACGGGCATCGGCGCCCGTGGTGCCCTCCTGCGGCGCGTCCGCGGCCTCGGGGGCGCCGCCGGTGCGCTCGCGGATGGTGGAGGCGTCGGCCACACAGCCCACCGTGTAGAACGACTTGATCGGGTCGGGCCCGAACCCGGCCGTGGGGTCGGCGCCCGGCGGCGGCACCGAGTCCGGCATCCCGGTGGCGGTGGGCGCCACCTCACGGCCGTCCCGGATGGCTACGACGCCGAACCGGCGGGGCGCATCCTCGGGCAGTTCCAGCAGGTCACGCATGAGCGCGCGGTACCGCGCCTCGAAGATGTTCAGCGGCAGCACCAGGCCAGGGAACAGCACCGAGTTGAGCGGGAAGAGCGGGAGCGCGGTCGTCACAACCGGTAAGCCTAAAGCCTCCGGGCGCCCCTTCGCGGCCCGGTGCGCCCTACTGGCGCCGCAACAGCCGTGTGGCCCCTGCGGCGACGGTGGTGGCGAGGACCCAGCCGAGCAGGATCATCACCGCCGCGATCCACTGGTAGACCCCCACCGGATCCCACGAGAGGTCCTGGCCGAAGGTGATGACGGGCAGCAGCAGATCCAGCGTGTACAGCGCCGCGTTCCACTGCGGGGCCTCGTCGCCCTTGAGCGCGGGCGGCCGGTGCGCGTCGAACAGCAGCGAGCCGGTCAGCCACAGCACGGCCATCCACAGCGCGGCCTGCCCGGGGCGGTAGCCGTAGGCGACCGTCCAGTCCTGGATGACGCCCCACAGCTTGCCGGGCAGCGGCAGCGTCTCGCGGCGGCGGCGCTGCTTGGCCAGCAGCACGATGCGCGCGTTGGTGTCCTCGCCGCTGTTGCGGTACATCGCCGAGAGCTGCTCATACGGCTCGGGCGCGTACTCCGCCGTCGCCGCCGTGACCCACTGGAGGCGCTCGCGGACGTTGAAGTGGCCCTCCTTGGGGATGGCGTGCAGGTAGGTGAAACCCGCCATCCACAGCCGGTGGTCGCGCGGCCAGCTCGACGCCCTGTCCATCAGCTTCTCGACGCTGGCCCCCGACAGCACCACCAGGCCGCGCTCGGGCAGCTGCGGGGTGAAGGACAGCTCCGGGGTGGTGATGCGGCGCAGTGACAGCTCCTGGTCGCGCTGCATCTCCAGCCGGGCGTTCTCGATCACCAGCGAGGAGCCGAACCGTCCGTCGTCCAGCACGATCCCGCCCGTGCACTCGAAGTGCTTGGTGCGCCAGCGGGCGCCCACGCCCGCGTCGGCACGGGGTCCGCCGGCGGCCGAGGCCAGGTCGTAGCGGGTGCCGGTCGGTGGCGTGGTGGCGTAGATCTGCGGGGCGCTGCCACGGCCCGCGTCGGCGAAGCTGGCGACCTGCTCCACGGTCATCTGCGGCGCGTACAGCGCGAAGCGGCCCCGCGGGTTGCGCAGCACGGTGCCGAACATGTGCAGCGAGCTGCCGACCGTCGCGCCGCGCAGGCTCACCTGGCCGTCGGTGACCAGCAAGCTGGCCTGAAGCTCCTGGGAGACGGTGATCCCGTCCGCGGCGATGGCGCGGGTCCTGCGCCCGCTGCCGACCGTCGCCTCGTTGAGCAGCAGGTCCGTGCCGATGGTGGCGTCCGTCAGCTTGATGCCCTCGGGCAGGCTGCACCGGGGCAGGTGCAGATCGCCCTCGGTCGTCAGCCGCGCGGCCTCCAGCCGGGGCAGGTAGCAGTCAACGAAGCGCGCGGTGTTCACCCGCGCCTCCGGCAGCCGCACCTCCTGCTCGAAGCGGCACTGGCGCAGCTCGAAGTAGGGCTCGACCACGCCGCCGGCCATGTCGAGGCAGCCGGTGACGTACGCGCCGGTCAGGTGGAGCGAGGCGACCCGGCCCAGCAGCGCGGGCGGGCCGTGCAGCAGCAGGAGCGCGATGATCCGGGCGCGTACGGAGCGCTCGGGGCCCCACAGATGATCTCCGTTCGGGTCGTCCAGTTCGGGCTCCCGGCTGCGCAGATCGTGCTCGCTGCCGTTGCGGAACGCCTGCCACAGCCCCCACTCCGCAGTGGTCAGCTGCAAACCCGGAGGCGGCTCACCAGTGTCCACTGGCTCGCTCACGCTTCCTCCCCCTCGACTTCATCGATGTGCTGGTCATGTTCGAATGCGGTGGTCGTACCGCTTCCCATTCCCGCTCCGTGACCGGATGAACGCGCGAGGCGACGATCGTCTGGTGTGACCCGTATCAGCCTCTGATACGGGCGGCCGGAGCGCCGGACGGGTCTGAGAGACTTGGGTGTGTGATCTCCCGAATCGATCTGCGTGGTTCCGCGTCCGCCGGCCCGGCCTCAGTGCCGGCGGCGACCGGGACCGACCGCGACCTGCTGCCCCGTGCCGAGCTGGACGTCGAAGCCGCCCTGGAGAAGGTGCGGCCCCTGTGCGAGGACGTACGGCATCGTGGCACAGCCGCTGTGATCGAGGCCACGGAGAAGTTCGACGGCGTACGGCTGGAGCGCCTGCGGGTGCCCGCCGAGGCGCTGAGCAGGGCGCTGGAGGAGCTGGACCCCGCCGTACGCGCGGCGCTGGAGGAGTCCATCCGCCGTGCCCGCCTCGTCCACCGTGACCAGCGGCGCACCGACTCGACGGTGCGGGTCGTCCCGGGCGGCACCGTCACCGAGCGCTGGGTGCCCGTCGAGCGGGTGGGCCTCTACGTGCCGGGCGGCCGGGCCGTCTACCCCTCGTCGGTCGTGATGAACGTGGTGCCCGCGCAGGAGGCCGGCGTCGAGGCGCTGGCCGTCTCCTCGCCGCCGCAGCCCGACTTCGACGGCCTCCCGCACCCCACGATCCTCGCGGCCTGCGCCCTGCTGGGCGTCGACGAGGTCTACGCGGCCGGCGGGGCCCAGGCCGTCGCCATGTTCGCGTACGGCACCGAGGAGTGCGCCCCCGTCCAACTGGTGACGGGGCCGGGCAACATCTACGTCGCCGCCGCCAAGCGCCTCCTCAAGGGCGTCATCGGCATCGACTCCGAGGCGGGCCCGACCGAGATCGCGATCCTCGCCGACGACACCGCCGACGCCGTCCACGTGGCAGCCGACCTGATCAGCCAGGCCGAGCACGACGTGGTGGCCGCCGCCGTCCTGGTCACGCCCTCCGAGGCGCTGGCCGAGGCGGTCGAGGCCGAGCTGAAGACGCAGGTGCCCGCCACCAAGCACAGCGAACGCATCGCCGAGGCGCTGGGCGGACGGCAGTCCGGCATCGTCCTGGTCGACTCGCTGGAGCACGGCCTCGCCGTCGTCAACGCCTACGCCGCCGAGCACCTGGAGATCCAGACCGAGGACGCCGCGTCCTGGGCGGCCCGGGTGCGCAACGCGGGCGCCGTCTTCGTCGGCCCCTACGCCCCGGTCTCGCTCGGCGACTACGCGGCCGGCTCCAACCACGTGCTGCCCACCGGCGGCTGCGCCTGCCACTCCTCGGGGCTGTCGGTGCAGTCCTTCCTGCGCGGCATCCACGTCGTGGACTACACCAAGGAAGCGCTCGCCGAGGTCACCCACCACGTGGTGACCCTCGCCGACGCGGAGGACCTGCCGGCACACGGCGACGCACTGCGGGCGAGGTTCGGGTGGGAGGTGCCGGAAAGCCTGTGAGCACTCCCAGCACCCTGGACGAGCTCCCCATCCGGGACGAGCTGCGCGGCAAGTCCCCGTACGGCGCGCCCCAGCTCGACGTGCCCGTGCGGCTCAACACGAACGAGAACCCCTACCCGCTGCCCGAGGAACTGGTCGAGCGCATCGCCGAGCGGGTCGCCGAGGCGGCGCGCGGGCTGAACCGCTACCCGGACCGGGACGCGGTCGAGCTGCGCACCCGGCTCGCGGACTATCTCTCGCGCACGGCCGGGCACACCGTCGGCCGCGAGCAGGTGTGGGCCGCCAACGGGTCCAACGAGGTGCTCCAGCAGCTCCTCCAGGCGTTCGGCGGCCCCGGCCGCACCGCGCTGGGCTTCGACCCCTCGTACTCGATGCACGCGCTCCTGGCGCGCGGCACCGGCACCGGCTGGATCTCCGGGCCGCGCAACGAGGACTTCACCATCGACGTCGAGGCCGCCCGCCGCGCCATCGCCGAGCACCGCCCCGACGTGGTGTTCATCTGCTCGCCCAACAACCCCACGGGCACCGCCGTCTCGGAGGAGACGGTGCTGGCGCTGTACGAGGCCGCGCAGGCGGCCCGCTCAGGCCGCCATGAACACGGTGCGCTGGTGGTGGTGGACGAGGCGTACGGCGAGTTCTCGCACCACCCCTCGCTGCTGCCGCTCATCGAGGGGCGGCCGGCTCTGGTGCTCTCGCGCACCATGTCCAAGGCGTTCGGCGCCGCCGGGCTGCGGCTGGGCTATCTGGCCGCCGCGCCCGCCGTGGTCGACGCCGTCCAGCTCGTCCGGCTGCCGTACCACCTCTCGGCCGTCACCCAGGCCACGGCGCTGGCCGCGCTGGAGCACACCGATACGCTGCTCGGCTACGTCGAGCAGCTCAAGACCGAGCGCGACAGGCTGGTGAGCGAGCTGCGGTCCATCGGCTGCCAGGTCACCGAGTCCGACGCGAACTTCGTCCAGTTCGGCCGCTTCGACGGCGCCGCCGGCTCGCACGCCGTGTGGGAGGCGCTGCTGGCGCGGGGTGTCCTGGTCCGGGACAACGGAGTGCCCGGCTGGCTGCGGGTGTCGGCGGGGACGCCGGAGGAGAACGACGTGTTCCTCGACGCGGTGCGAGCCGTGACGAAGGAACTGAAGGAGAAGAGCGACTGATGACGCGCAAGGGCCGCGTGGAGCGCACCACGAAGGAGACCTCGGTGGTGGTCGAGATCGATCTCGACGGCGCCGGCAAGGTCGATGTGTCGACAGGTGTGGGCTTCTACGACCACATGCTCGACCAGCTCGGCCGCCACGGCCTGTTCGACCTCACGGTCAAGACCGAGGGCGACCTGCACATCGACAGCCACCACACCATCGAGGACACCTCGCTGGCGCTGGGCGCCGCCTTCAAGCAGGCGCTCGGCGACAAGCGCGGCATCGTGCGGTTCGCCAACGCCTCGGTGCCGCTGGACGAGTCGCTGGCCCAGGTCACCGTAGACCTGTCGGGCCGCCCGTACCTGGTGCACACCGAACCCGAGGGCCTGGCGCCGATGATCGGGGCCTACGACACGACGATGACCCGCCACATCCTGGAGTCCTTCGTCGCCCAGGCCCAGGTCGCGCTGCACGTCCACGTCCCCTACGGGCGCAACGCGCACCACGTCGTGGAGTGCCAGTTCAAGGCCCTGGCCCGCGCTCTGCGGTACGCCAGCGAGATCGACCCCCGCCAGACCGGCATCCCCTCCACCAAGGGCGCGCTGTGAGTGGCCTTTCGGCGATTCTCATCTTCGTCGGGCTCTTCCTGGCCGGCGGCGCGGTCTCCTTCTGGAAGCAGAAGCTGCCCACCGGCGTGATCGTGCTGCTGGGACTCGGCTCCGCGCTGGCGCTGCTGGCCGGAATCCTGCGGCTGGAGTGGTGGTCATGAGCGCCGGGAACAAGAAGAAGGTCGTCGTCTTCGACTACGGCTTCGGGAACGTACGCTCCGGCGAGCGCGCCCTCGAACGCGCGGGCGCCGAGGTCGAGATCACCCGCGACTACGACAAGGCGATGGCCGCGGACGGCCTGCTGGTCCCCGGTGTGGGCGCCTTCGCCGCCTGCGTCGAGGGCCTGCGCGCCGCGCGCGGCGACTGGGTCATCGGCCGCCGGCTGGCGGGCGGGCGCCCCGTCCTGGGGATCTGCGTCGGGATGCAGATCCTCTTCGCGCGCGGCATCGAACACGGCGACGAGGCCGAGGGCATGGACGAGTGGCCGGGCACCGTCGGCCCGCTCAGGGCGGAGGTCGTCCCGCACATGGGCTGGAACACCGTCCAGGCGCCCGCCGGCTCCCAGCTCTTCGCGGGCCTGCCCGCCGACGAGCGCTACTACTTCGTGCACTCCTACGCCGTGCACGACTGGGAGCTGGAGTCGGGCAACTCCGCGATGCGGGCACCTGTCGTGAGCTGGACGACGCACGGGCAGCCGTTCGTCTCCGCCGTGGAGAACGGCCCGCTGTGGGCCACGCAGTTCCACCCCGAGAAGTCCGGCGACGCCGGAGCGCAACTCCTCTCCAATTGGATCGGAACCCTTTGAGTAAGCTCGAACTCCTCCCCGCCGTGGACGTCCGTGACGGCCAGGCCGTGCGCCTCGTGCACGGCGAGTCCGGCTCCGAGACCTCCTACGGAGACCCGATGGACGCCGCGCTGGCATGGCAGCGCGCGGGCGCCGAGTGGCTGCATCTGGTGGACCTGGACGCCGCGTTCGGCACCGGCGACAACCGGCAGCGCATCGCCGAGGTCGCCGCCGCCATGGACCTCAAGGTCGAGCTGTCCGGCGGTATCCGCGACGACGCCTCGCTGGCCGCCGCGCTCGCCACCGGCTGCACCCGGGTCAACCTGGGCACCGCCGCGCTGGAGACCCCCGAGTGGGTCGCCAAGGTCATCGCCGAGCACGGCGAGCAGATCGCCGTCGGCCTGGACGTACGCGGCACCACGCTGCGCGGACGCGGCTGGACTCGCGACGGCGGCGACCTGTACGAGACCCTCGCCCGGCTCGACGAGGAGGGCTGCGCCCGCTACGTCGTGACCGACATCGCCAAGGACGGGACCCTCCAGGGCCCCAACCTGGAGCTGCTGCGCAACGTGTGCGCGGCCACCGACCGGCCGGTGGTGGCCAGCGGGGGAGTCTCATCCCTTGACGATCTGCGGGCGATCGCGACCCTGGTACCGGAGGGTGTCGAGGGTGCCATCGTCGGCAAGGCCCTTTACGCCAAGGCGTTCACCTTGGAAGAGGCGTTGGAGGCGGTTGGCTGATGAGCGGTATACACCGGGTTGCGTCCGATGTTCCCTGGGAGGAGACCTACGGCTACTCCCGCGCCGTGGAGCTGCCCAACGGCCTGGTGCTGGTGGCCGGTTGCACCTCGGTGGTCGACGGAGTGGTCACCGAGGGAGGCCCTTATGAGCAGGCCCTCAACGCCTTCGGAGTCGCGCTGGAGGCGCTGAAGGGGCTCGGGCTCGGCGCCGACAGCGTGGTGCGTACGCGGATGTACGTCACCCACGCACGGGACGTGGAGGAGGTCGGCCGCGCCCACAAGGAACTGTTCGACGCGGTCCGCCCGGCCGCTTCGATGATCATCGTCTCCGGCTTCATCGACCCCAGCCTGGTCGTGGAGGTCGAGGTCGAGGCGTACAGAGACGCAGAAGGAGCAGACACCGCATGACCCTGGCGGTCCGAGTCATTCCCTGCCTGGACGTGGACGGCGGCCGGGTCGTCAAGGGCGTCAACTTCCAGAACCTGCGCGACGCCGGGGACCCGGTGGAGATGGCGAAGGTGTACGACGCGGAGGGCGCCGACGAGCTGACCTTCCTCGACATCACCGCCTCCTCGGGCGACCGTGAGACGACCTACGACGTGGTGCGCCGCACCGCCGAGCAGGTCTTCATCCCGCTCACGGTCGGCGGCGGCGTGCGTACGACGGAGGACGTCGACAAGCTGCTGCGCGCCGGCGCCGACAAGGTGGGGGTCAACACGGCGGCCATCGCCAGGCCCGAGCTGATCCGGGAGATCGCGGAGCGGTTCGGCAGACAGGTGCTCGTCCTGTCCGTGGACGCGCGGCGCACGGCCGAGGGCGGCGGCTTCGAGGTCACCACGCACGGCGGGCGGCGCGGCGCCGGCATCGACGCCGTCGAGTGGGCGCACCGCGCCGCCGAGTTGGGGGCCGGGGAGATCCTGCTCAACTCCATGGACGCGGACGGCACCAAGGACGGCTACGACACGGAGATGATCGCCGCGGTCCGCAAGCACGTCACCACCCCTGTGATCGCCTCCGGCGGCGCCGGGGAGCTGGCGCACTTCCCGCCCGCCATCGAAGCGGGCGCCGACGCGGTGCTGGCCGCCTCCGTCTTCCACTTCGGTGACCTGCGCGTCGGCCAGGTCAAGCAGACGCTGCGCGAGGCCGGGCACCCGGTGCGCTGAGCCGGATGCCCCGGGGCGGCCGGGGCATCCGGATCCCTGCTCAGGCGAGGGAGAAGCCCAGCAGCACCGCGCCCTGGACGCTGACCTGGCCCGGGGCGAGGTCACCCTCGGAAGCGGGTTCGTAGCCGCCGTGGCCCCGGTAGCGGGAGGCGAGCGGGCCCTCCGGGTCGACGTCCTCGATGTGGACGACCGCGCCGAGCGTCACGCCCGCCGCCTCCGCGTACAACTCGGCCTTGCCGCGTGCGGCGCGCACCGCCTCCTTGCGGGCGCGGGCCCGCAGCGCGGGCTTGTCGCGCACGTCGAAGTCCACCCCGTCCACGCGGTTGGCGCCCGCCTCGACGGCGTCCACGAGGAGCTGCTCCAGCGAGTCCATGTCGGTCAGGGTCACCGAGAAGTCGGCCTGGCAGCGGTAGCCCTGGAACGTGCGGTTCGCGTTGTAGCCCTCCCATTCGGTGCGCAGGCCCAGCCGCGAGGAGGAGACGGCTTCCTCGGGTATGCCGTACCGGCGGAAGGTCTGCCGCAGCGCGGTGACGCCCTCGCGGGCCGAGCTGAACGCCTGAGCGGGCGTGTCCTTGGTGCGGTCGACGGCGATGCGCAGCCGCACGGTGTCGGGAGTGGCGTTCACACTGGCGGCGCCGTAGACGCTGATGCCCCAGGGGCTGTCGATCTTCGTCTGCATCCGGGCAGTGAAACACACACCCGCGCTTCCGGTGCCGGGTTCCTCGCGAACAACTCCCGCCCGCCCGTACGGAGCTGGTCCGGTCCCTCCCCGACCGCCCGTACGGGGCTAGTCCGGCAGCCGGGTGCCCACCACCAGGCGGCAGCGGGGGGATCCGTCCGGGCGCAGGCCCAGCTCCGGCAGGGGGTGCAGCGTGACACCGAAGCCGGCCGCGCGCAGCTCGCGGCGGACGTCGGCCAGCGGCCAGGTGCGGTAGTACATGACGAACGGCGGGCGCCACACCGCGTTCCGCACCCGCATCGCGCTGTCGAACCCGAGCAGCGACCAGTAGGCGCGGGTGCCCGGCCGGGGCGGCGCCGCCAGGGGGAACGCGAACAGGCCACCGGGCCGCAGTACCGCCCGCACCTGCGCGAACAGACGCGGGCGCTCCTCGGGCAGAAAGTGCCCGTGGGCGCCGAAGCTGACGGCCAGGTCGAAGACGCCCCGCCCGAAGGGCAGCGCGTGAGCGTCGCCGCGCACCCAGCTCAGCGCGGGCCGCTCGCCGCCGTCGGGCCGCTCCCGGCCGTCGGGGCCGCTCGCGGCGGCCTCGGCGAGCATGCCCGCGCTGAAGTCGACGCCCACTGTCTCGTCCGCGCAGACCTCGCGGAGGACGCGGGTGCCCGCGCCGGTACCGCAGCACAGGTCGAGCCCGTTCGCGAACGGGCCGAGTCCCTTGAGGGCGCGGGCTGTCGCATCCAGGACAGCGTCCGGGGTGCGGTACGAGGTGTGGTCGAACTTCGGCGCGAGCAGGTCGTAGCCGTGCTCGACGGAGGACAGCGCCTGGACTGCCAGCTCACGGAGGGTGGGGCCCTGGGAGCGGGCGCGGAGGTGGGTACGGCTACGGGTTGCGGGCACGGGCTCAGCCTAGGCGGGCGGCTGCGCCTTTCGATGTACGGGTCCCGTCGGCGATCTCGTCCGGTACGCCGAGGCCCCGGGTACGCGCCGCGTGGTCCCCTGGGCTGTGAGGAGGTGGCGCCATGTCCGCACAGCCCCCGCAGAACGGGTACGGGCGCGACGGGGAGGAGGGCCGTACGCGGGCGTCCGACGCCGAGCGCGAGGCGGCCGTGGAGCGGCTGAGCGAGGCGACGGCAGAGGGCCGGCTCACTCTGGAGGAGCTGGCCGACCGCTGTGAGGCGGCCTACCTGGCCCGCTACCGGGACGAGTTGGAGCGGGTGGCCGCCGACCTGCCGCCTCCGGTGTCCCCGGTGTCCCCGGTGTCCCCGGGGAGCGCCGGAAAGGGGAGCGGAAGCGGTGTCTACCGCGCGGGCGTCGGCGACGTCACCCAGGAGGCCCCGGCTCCCGGCCCCTCCGGCGGCATCGAGGCGCAGGCCCTGCTCGGCGATCTCACCTTGGACCTCACCCGTACCCGGATGCCGTCTTCCGGCCCGCTGCGCGTGATGGCGAAGGCGCTGGCCGGCGATGTGGTCCTGATCGTGCCCGAGAGCGTCGAGGTGCGGGTGGAGTGCCGGCGACTGGCGGGCGACGTGCGCGACCGCAGACAGCCGCGCCCGGTACCCGAGGGAGCGCCCCGGCTGCTGGTGACGGGCACGGCGGCGCTGGGCGACATCGTCGTCAAGCACCCGCACGGCAACCGCCGTTCGCCCTGGCGCGAGTGGATCGACGCAGCCCTGAAGACGGTCTGATCACGTCTTGGGCGCTCGGGCGCCGTCTTCAGCGCTTGGCAGCGGCGCGCAGGTACTCCCTGTTCATCGCCGCGATCGACGGCATCGGGATGCCCTTGGGGCAGGCCGTCGCGCACGCGCCCGTCAGGGTGCAGCCGCCGAAGCCCTCCGCGTCCATCTGGTCCACCATGTCCAGCACCCGGCTCTCGCGCTCCGGGGCGCCCTGCGGCAGCGAGGCCAGGTGGTTGACCTTGGCTGAGGTGAAGAGCATCGCGGAGCCGTTGGGGCAGGCTGCCACGCAGGCGCCGCAGCCGATGCACTCGGCGTGCGTGAAGGCGTTGTCGGCGGCCGGTTTGGGCACCGCCGTCGCGTGCGCCTCCGGCGCGCTGCCGGTGGGCACGGTGATGTAGCCGCCCGCGCCGATCACCCGGTCGAACGCGGAGCGGTCCACCATCAGGTCCCGTACGACGGGGAAGGCCGCGGCCCGCCACGGCTCGATGTCGATGGTGTCGCCGTCCGAGAAGTGCCGCATGTGCAGCTGGCAGGCGGTGGTGCGCTCGGGGCCGTGCGCCTGGCCGTTGATGACCATGCCGCAGGCCCCGCAGATGCCCTCGCGGCAGTCGTGGTCGAAGGCCACCGGCTCCTCGCCGCGCAGGATGAGGGTCTCGTTGAGCGTGTCGAGCATCTCCAGGAACGACATGTCGGGAGAGATGTCCTCGATCTCGTACGTCCGCATCCCGCCCTCGGCGGAGGCGTCCGGCTGGCGCCAGATCCGCAGGGTCAGCCTCATGCTGGGGCTTGGGTTGGGGCTCGGGTCACTCACGTGTAGCTCCGCTGGGTGGGGTGGACGTACTCGAAGTCGAGGGCTTCCTTGTGCAGCACGGGTGCCTCGCCGGGGCCGGTGAACTCCCAGGCGGCGGCGTAGGAGAACTCCTCGTCCCGGCGCGCCGCCTCGCCGTCCGGGGTGCGGGACTCCTGACGGAAGTGACCGCCGCAGGATTCGGTGCGGTGCAGCGCGTCCAGGCACATCAGCTCGGCCAGCTCCAGGTGGTCGGCGACCCGGTTGGCCTTCTCCAGCGACTGGTTGAGCGCCTCGCCGGAGCCGGGCACCTTCACCCGCTCCCAGAACTCGGCGCGCAGCTCGGGGATGCGGTCCAGCGCCTTGCGCAGCCCCGACTCGTCGCGCGACATCCCGCACTCGTTCCACAGCAGCTCGCCCAGCTCGCGGTGGAAGGAGTCGGGGGTGCGGTCACCGTCGGTGGACAGCAGCGTGTCGAGCCGACCGGTGACGGCGGAGACCGCCTCGCGTACCGCCGGGTGGTCGGGGTCGGCGGCGTCGTGGCCGGTGGCCGGGTGACGCGCGAGGTAGTCGCCCAAGGTGGCGGGCAGTACGAAGTAGCCGTCGGCCAGGCCCTGCATGAGCGCTGAGGCGCCCAGCCGGTTGGCGCCGTGGTCGGAGAAGTTGGCCTCGCCGATCGCGAACAGCCCGGGAACGGTGGTCTGGAGGTCGTAGTCGACCCAGAGGCCGCCCATCGTGTAGTGGATCGCCGGGTAGATGCGCATGGGCCGGGTGTACGGGTCCTCGGCGGTGATGCGCTCGTACATCTCGAAGAGGTTGCCGTACTTCTCCTGGACCGCCGCCCGGCCCAGGCGCTCCAGCGCGTCGGCGAAGTCGAGGTAGACCCCCTCCCCGCCCGGACCCACGCCGCGTCCCTCGTCGCACACGTTCTTGGCGGCGCGCGAGGCGATGTCGCGGGGGACGAGGTTGCCGAAGGAGGGGTATTGCCGCTCCAGGTAGTAGTCCCGCTCGCCCTCGGGGATGTCCTGCGGGGCGCGGGTGTCGCCCGCCTGCTCGGGCACCCAGATGCGGCCGTCGTTGCGCAGCGACTCGCTCATCAGCGTCAGCTTCGACTGGTGGTCGCCCGAGCGCGGGATGCAGGTGGGGTGGATCTGGGTGAAGCAGGGGTTGGCGAAGTGGGCGCCCCTGCGATGGGCGCGCCAGATCGCGGTCGCGTTGGAGTTCTTGGCGTTGGTGGACAGGTAGAAGACGTTGCCGTAGCCGCCGGTCGCCAGGACGACGGCGTCGGCGAGGTAGGTGTCGATCCGTCCGGTCAGCAGGTCCCGGGCGACGATGCCGCGGGCCCGCCCGTCGATGACGATCAGGTCCAGCATCTCGGTGCGCGGGTGCATCTCCACGTTGCCGACGGCGATCTGCCGCGAGAGCGCCTGGTAGGCGCCCAGCAGGAGCTGCTGGCCCGTCTGGCCGCGCGCGTAGAAGGTGCGCGAGACCTGGACGCCGCCGAAGGAGCGGGTGTCCAGCAGGCCGCCGTACTCGCGGGCGAAGGGCACGCCCTGGGCGACGCACTGGTCGATGATGCCGGTGGAGATCTCCGCCAGCCGGTGCACGTTGGACTCGCGGGAGCGGAAGTCGCCGCCCTTGACGGTGTCGTAGAAGAGGCGGTGCACCGAGTCGCCGTCGTTGCGGTAGTTCTTCGCCGCGTTGATGCCGCCCTGTGCCGCGACGGAGTGGGCGCGGCGCGGGGAGTCCTGGTAGCAGAACTGCACGACGTGGTAGCCCTGTTCGGCCAGCGTCGCGCCCGCCGAGCCGCCCGCCAGGCCGGTGCCGACGACGATGACGGTGTGCTTGCGCCGGTTGGCCGGGTTGACCAGCTTGGCCTCGAAGCGGCGCCGGTTCCAGCGCTCGGCCACCGGGCCGCCCGGTGCCCGGGTGTCGGCGAGCGGCTCGCCCGTGGTGTAGCTCTCGTACCGGTGGAGGACTTCAGCTCGGTGCAGATCTTCAGCCGGGGTGCCCATGTCAGTTCACCACTCCCGTCATGACGCCGATGGGTACGGACAGGAAGCCGGCGGTGAGGACCACCGCGAGCACATCGGCCCCGCCCTTGAGCAGCCGCGCCGCACCGGGACGGGTCACCCCGAGGGTCTGCGCCGCGCTCCAGAAGCCGTGCCTCACGTGCAGTCCGACGGCGAGCATGGCGACGATGTAGATGACGTTGGCGTACCAGTTCTGGAAGCCGGCCACGATGTTCTCGTACGGGTGCCCGGACTGGCCGCGCGGGTTGACGGTGCCGGTCGTCAGGTCCAGCACGTGCCAGACGATGAACAGCGCGAGGATGATGCCGCCCCAGCGCATGGTGCGGGTCGCGTAGTCGGTGCGGCGGCGCCGGTACTTCACGGGGCGGGCCGCGAGGTCCCGCCTGCTGAGCTGGTAGGCGCTGACCCCGTGCAGGACGACGGCGGCCAGCAGGACCACGCGGGCGATCCACAGGAACCACTCGTAGTGGAGCACGGGGCTGCCGAAGGTGCGCAGCCAGTGCGCGTAGCCGTTCATCTCGGCGGGCCCGAAGAACACCTTCAGGTTCGCGAACATGTGCACGACCAGGTAGATCAGCATCATCAGGCCGCTGACCGCCATGACCGCTTTCTTGCCGATCGTCGAGCCCCACAGGGTGCGCAGAAGGCCCCGGCGCCTGCCGGGCCCGGCAGAGGGGCCGCCCGCCGAGGGGCGCCCTGCCGGGGGGCGGGTGCGGGAGGACCGCGGGGTGCGCGTTGCCGTCGCCATGGCCCCGACGGTAGGGAGCCGGGGATGCATCAGTCCAAGACATAGAAGTGCTGCTTTCGATAGAGCACCGCTATCAGCTGTCTATGCTGTCCGCATGCAGCTCCAGCAGCTCCGCTATTTCGCAGCCGTCGCCGACACCCGCCACTTCACCCGCGCGGCACAGCGCGAGCATGTGGCGCAACCCTCGCTGTCCCAGCAGATCAGGGCGCTGGAGCGGGAGTTGGGCGCCGAGCTGTTCCACAGGGCGCGCGGTCACATCTCGCTCACCGACGCCGGCGAAGCCCTGCTGCCGCTGGCCCGCCGGGTGCTGGCCGACACCGAGACGGCGCGCCGCGAGGTGCAGGAGGTGGCCCAGCTGCGGCGCGGCCGGGTGCGGCTCGGTGCCCCGCCCAGCCTGTGCGCCAGCCTGGTCCCCGATGTGCTGCGGGCCTTCCACGACCGCTATCCCGGCGTCGACCTGGTGGTGCACGAGGACGGCTCCCAGGACCTGGTGCGGGTGCTGGCCGACGGCGAGCTGGACCTGGCCCTGATCATCACCCCGCTCGCCGGGGGCCCCGCGCTGACGACCTCCGAGCTGCTGCACGAGGAACTGGTCGTGGTCTCGCCCCCCGAGGAACCCGCCCCCGTACGCCGCGCCCGCATCCGGGTCGAGGACCTGCGCGACCGCCCGCTGGCGATGTTCCGGCGCGGCTACGACCTGCGCGAGCTGACCGTCGCCGCCTGCCGGGAGGAGGGCTTCGAGCCGGTCTTCGGCATCGAGGGCGGCGAGATGGACGCGGTCCTCGGCTTCGTCCGCGCGGGACTCGGCCTGGCGGTCGTGCCCAGCATGGTCGCGGCGCGCTCGGGCCTGCGGATCACCCGCTTCGCCGCGCCGGGCCTGCACCGCACCATCTCGGTGGCGCACCGGGGCGACGTCTCGCCGCCCCGCGCGGCCCGCGAACTCCAGCGCATCCTGACCGAACGGCTGACGGCACCGAGCGTCTGACGCCACCGAGCGTCTGACGGCATCAAGCGTCTGACGCCACCGAGCGGCTGGCGATCGCCCTCGGGCGGATCAGCTCCCCGGCACCCCGCTCGCCGCCGCCACGATCCGCTGGCTCATGGCGGACGGGTCGGCGCCCGTCTGCGTCGGGCTGAACGACCAGACCAGCTGGCGCCGCTGGTCGCGGGTGGCGAACATCCCGCTCGCGTAGCCCTCCTGCTGGCCGGTCTTGCCCCACCAGGTGACGCCGCCCACCGTGGCCGTCTGGAGCCCGGTGCTGTAGCGGGCGGGGCTGCCGTCGAGCATCTTCACGTGCTTCGGGGGCAGCGTGAACATCTTCTGGAGCTGCCGCTCGGGCAACAGCGCCCCGGAGAACAGCGCGGCCATGAAGCGGTGCATATCGCCGGTGCTGGAGATGATCTCGCCGTCCGCGTGGCTGCGGGACATGTCGAACTCCGTCACATCCACCAGCGACCCGTCCGCCGCCTCCAGGCAGGCGTGCACATGCGGCCCGTGGATCCGGCGGTCGTTCCCGTCCGCCGAGGGGAAGGAGGTGTGGCCCAGCCGCAGCGGGCGCAGCAGCCGGTGCCGGATCTCCGTCCCGTACAGCCGCCCCACCACCTGCTCGATGACGAGTGCGGCCAGGACGTAGTTGATGCCCCGGTACTCCTGCTTGGTGCCCGGGGTGAACTTCAGCGGGCCGCGGGTGACCGTCGCGACGACCTGCGGGGGCGTCCACCGGTCGAAGCGGTGCCGCAGCACCTGCTCGGTGGTCTTCATCTCCGGCAGCCCGATGTGGTCGGGCAGGCCACTGGTGTGGTTGAGGAGCTGCGCCACAGTGATCGCGCCGAAGCTCTCGGGCAGCAGCTTCGGCAGATAGTGCCGCACCGGCGACTCCAGCCGCAGCCGTCCCTCGTCGGCGAGCTGGAGGACGACGGTGGCCACGAACGCCTTGGTGACGCTGCCCGCGCGCACCTTGTCGTTGAGCCCGATGGGCCGCCCGGTCGCCGGGTCGGACACCCCGGAGGTGCCGTACCAGCGCCCTGCCGAGCCGCTCACGCGCAGCTGGGCGCCGCTTGCCGCAGGGTGCTTCAGGTCGTCGATCGCGGCGCGCAGCGCCCGGGTGTCCGGCGGCGGGAGCGTCCCCGCGCCTCCGTCACGGGAGGCGTGGGCGGCGACCGGCGCGCCGACGGCGGCGAGCGCGGCGCCGGAGGCCACACCGGCGAGCAGTGTCCTGCGGCTGGGGGAGAGCGGCGTCGAAGTCATGCCTCCACCCTCCCGGCGCCGCGGCCCCGCCTCCATCCGGGAAGACCCTGACGGCGCCCCGAGCCCTGCCCGAGGCACCTCGGGGTGCTCTCGGGGGGACTCGTCGGGGGCGGGGCCGGGGACCTACAGCCCCAGCTTCGCCTCCAGGAGGCGGGTGATGGCCGGCTTCTCGCCGTCCAGCTCGACATCCGCCTGCTCCTGCCGTCCGAAGGCGAACAGCAGCAGCTCGGACGGCGCGCCGACGACGGTCACCACCGGGGTGCCACGGTTCGCCACGGCCGTCTGCCCGTTGGGCCGCCGCAGCACCAGCCCCACCGGAGCCTTGCGCCCGCTCATCCGAGCGCTCCGCTCCAGCCGGTGCCACAGGGCGTCCTCGAAGACCGGGTCCAGCTCGCGCGGTGACCAGTCCGGCTGCGCACGGCGTACGTCCTCGCCATGGACGAAGAACTCCACCGTGTTCGCCGCCTCGTCCACCTGCTTGAGCGCGAACGGTGACATCTTCGGCGGCCCGGAACGGACCAACCGGACCAGCTCGTCGTAGGGCTTGGCGACGAACTCGGCCTGCACGCGCGCCAGCCGGGACTGGAGCGGCTTGATCAGGAGTCCGCCCGCCGCGTCCGAGCGGTGCTCCCGTACGACGAGATGCGCGGCGAGGTCCCTGGTCGCCCACCCCTCGCACAGGGTCGGGGCATCGGGACCGTGGGTCTCCAACAGATCTGCGAGCAGCAGACGTTCTCGCTTGGCATGGGTCGACATGCGGCAAGCGTACGGCGCGGACGGGTCGAGTGCGCGGGTGTGTCCGGTTGTGTGCGGGATGTGTTTGTCCCGTACCGCGCCGGGTGCGGGAGAATGGGGGCATGCCCCAGGAGACACCCCTCGACCCAGCCGTCGCCGCCCGCCTCAAGCGCGACGCCAACGGCCTCATCCCCGC
This sequence comes from Streptomyces sp. NBC_01775, assembly GCF_035917675.1. NCBI lineage: Bacteria > Bacillati > Actinomycetota > Actinomycetes > Kitasatosporales > Streptomycetaceae > Streptomyces > Streptomyces sp. NBC_01775. The sequence continues at coordinate 7,062,099 of NZ_CP109104.1, forward strand.
GATCGCCCAGCAGTACGACAGCGGGGAGGTGCTGATGCTCGGGTGGATGGACGACGAGGCACTCCGCCGCACGCTCACCTCCGGGCGGGCGACGTACTGGAGCCGGAGCAGGCGCGAGTACTGGGTGAAGGGGGACACGTCCGGGCACGTGCAGTGGGTCAAGTCCGTCGCGCTCGACTGCGACGCGGACACGGTGCTCGTGAAGGTCGACCAGGTGGGTGCGGCCTGCCACACCGGTGCCCGCACCTGCTTCGACGAGGACGAGCTGACGCTCGGCGGCTGATCAGGCCCTTGCCCCGCCCCTTCACCGTTTCTTCCGGAGGCTGGGGGAGGGACCGGGGCCAAGTAGGGTGACGAGCCATGATCTGCGCGCCCGACCTCGACGCATTCCGTACGCTCGCCAAGGACCGGCGGGTCATCCCCGTGACCCGCCGGGTGCTGGCGGACGGCGACACCCCCATCGCCCTCTACCGGAAGCTGGCGGCCGAACGTCCCCGCACCTTCTTGCTGGAGTCGGCCGAGAACGGCCGCACCTGGTCGCGCTACTCCTTCATCGGCGTGCGCAGCGACGCCGCGCTGACCGTCGAGGACGGCCGGGCGCACTGGCTGGGCACCCCTCCCGTCGGCGTCCCCACCGACGGCGACCCCCTCGACGCGCTGCGCGCGACCGTCGAGGCCCTGCACACCCCGCGCGACCTGCACCACAGCGCGGAGCTGCCGCCCTTCACCGGCGGCATGGTCGGCTACCTCGGATACGACATCGTCCAGCGCCTGGAGAAGGTCGGACGCGACAGCGACACCGTCGATGACCTGCGGCTTCCCGAGCTGACGATGCTGCTCACCTCCGACCTTGCCGTCCTGGACCACCGGGACGGCACGGTCCTGCTCATCGCCAACGCGATCAACCACAACGACCTGGACACCGGCGTGGACGAGGCGTACGCGGACGCCGTACGCCGCCTGGACGCGATGGCCGCCGACCTCGCCCGGCCCGCGCCGGTGCCGCCGGTGACGCTGCCGGCCTCCGAACTCCCCGACGCCCTGGCCCGGTCAGCGGGCGCGACCTACCAGGGCTGGGTCGAGGACATCAAGGAGCGTATCCGCGCCGGTGAGGCGTTCCAGGTGGTGCCCTCGCAGCGGTTCGAGACGCCCTGTGCGGCGAGCGCGCTCGACGTCTACCGCGTGCTGCGCGCCACCAACCCCAGCCCGTACATGTACCTGCTGCGCTTCGACGACTTCGACATCGTCGGCTCCAGCCCCGAGGCGCTGGTCAAGGTCGAGGACGGGCGCGCGATGATGCACCCCATCGCGGGCACCCGGCCGCGCGGCGCCACCCCGCACCAGGACAACGCGCTGGCCGAGGAGTTGCTCGCCGACCCCAAGGAGCGCGCCGAGCACCTGATGCTCGTGGACCTGGGGCGCAACGACCTCGGGCGGGTGTGCGAGCCCGGCAGCGTGGAGGTCGTGGACTTCATGTCCATCGAGCGCTACAGCCACGTGATGCACATCGTCTCGACCGTCACCGGCCGGCTCGCACAGGGCAGTACCGCCTTCGACGCGCTGACCGCCTGCTTTCCCGCGGGCACCCTCTCGGGCGCGCCCAAGCCGCGCGCACTCCAGATCATCGAGGAGCTGGAGCCAACCCGCCGCGGCGTCTACGGGGGATGTGTCGGATATCTCGACTTCGCCGGCGACTCCGACACCGCCATCGCCATCCGCACCGCGCTGCTGCGCGACGGCACCGCGTACGTCCAGGCAGGCGCGGGTGTCGTCGCCGACTCCGAGCCCGTCTCCGAGGACACCGAGTGCGCCAACAAGGCCGCGGCGGTGCTGCGCGCCGTCCATACCGCCGAACGGCTGGGGGCACCTCCCCAGGGGGCGTAGGCCCAGGGGGCGGTAGCGTGGAGGGGTGACTTCCTCAACCCCCGCTCCCGACGCGGACGGCGCGCACGGCGCCGAGGGCGCTGACGCGCCGGCCCCGGCACGCTCGCGCGCGCCCCGCACCGCGCTCGGTATCGCGCTGCTGTGCGGCGCGGTGGGCGCCGCGCTCGCGCTGGTCGCCGCAGGGCAGATCTGGAGCGAGTCGACCGCCGAGTTCGCGCAGGGCCGGGTGCCCGTGCAGGCCAAGGGCGGCGATGTCACGGGGCTGCCCAGCGCGCTCGGGCTGGTCGGCCTCGCCGCGCTCGTGGCCGTCTTCGCCGTACGCCGCGCCACCCGCTTCATCGTCGCCGTGCTGCTCACGCTGTGCGGCGCCGGGGTCATCGCCTCGGCGCTGATCGGCGCGGACGACACCGGTGCGCTGAGCGAGCAGGCAGCCAAGACCAGTGGCCTGGCGGGCAGCACCGTGGGCGCCGTCGAGCTGACCGTCTGGCCCTACGTCTCGGCGGTCGGCGGCGCGCTGTTGCTGGTCGCGGGGCTGCTGGCGCTGCGCTACAGCCGCGTCTGGCCGTCCATGTCCGGCAGCGCCCGCTACGAGCGCGCCCCGCTGCGGCAGCGCGCCGCCCGGCCGCAGCGCTTCGACCCCGACCGGCCCGAGGACCTGTGGAAGGCGCTCGACCGCGGCGAGGACCCCACCCACGGCACCGCCTGACGCCGGCTGACGCGAAGCAGCCCCGGCCGGTGCTCCGGGCCGCGCTTCCGGCCGCTGGCCCCGGAACGCTCTCCTGGCCGGCCCGAGACCCGCCAGCCCGACGGCACGCTGCCCGTACGGGCGACCCCCGTGCCGGGGCGCGGGCGCCCAAGGGGGAGAATGGGCGCTGAGCGGGCCGGGTGGCCCCATCTCACGTTGTGACTCATCAAGGAGCATTCATGGCGCACAGCCACGGACACACCCCGGCCGCGTGGACCGGCGTGATCATCGTCTTCGCCGGTTTCTGTGTGGGCTCGGTCTTCATGGTGATGGCGCAGCCCCTCGGTGTGGTCGCCGGAGTGGTCCTGACCCTGGTGGGCGGCGTGGTCGGCGGCCTCATGCGCGCCGCGGGGCTGGGCCAGAAGAAGGCAAAGGGTCTGACCGCTGCGGAGTTCCAGGCCCACAAGCAGGCCCACGCCAAGGCGCACTCCTGACCGAACGGCGGAACGCCACGACGGTGCGGCACCGGCTGCGTCACGCGGTGCCGCGTACGGCCGCGCCTCTCGGTACTCTCGCCGGGGTGGGCGCGGCCTTCGTGTATGTGGCCGCCGTCGACCCCGGCCGCCCCGGCCACTACCCCGTCTGCCCCTTCCTGAGCGTCACGGGCCTGTACTGCCCGGCCTGCGGCGGGCTGCGCAGCGCTCACGCCGTGGCCCACGGCGACCTCGCCGCCGCGCTGGGCGCCAACGCGGCGGCGGTGCTGTTGTTCGCGGCCTTCGCCGCCTTCTGGATCCACTGGTTCACCCGCGCGGTGCGCGGCGCGGGCTACGCCTTTCCGGTACGGCTCACCGCCTGGCACGGGTGGGCGGCGGGCGCCCTGCTCCTCGCGTTCACGGTTGTCCGGAACACGCCCCTCGGTACGGCACTGGTCCCCTGACCGGAGCGTGCTCACGGGATCACCGCCCTGGCGATTTGTCCCGCTATGTGGGATTAAAGTCAACCGGATGCGAGGCCTCCGTCCCTCGGCGGATACCATCGCAGTGCCGTACCTGACCATCCCCCGCAGCGTTCGTGGGGGTCAGCACCCAGCCAAGAAGGGGGCCGCTCGGTGAGTGTGCTCGACGAGATCATCGAAGGCGTGCGGGAAGACCTCGCCCAGCGGCAGGCGCGCGTCAGCCTCGACGAACTCAAGGAGCGCGCTGCCCAGGCGCCCCCGGCCAAGGACGGGCTCGCCGCCCTCAAGGGCGACGGCTCGGCCGGGGTGCAGGTGATCTGCGAGGTCAAGCGCTCCAGCCCCTCCAAGGGCGCGCTCGCCGCCATCGCCGACCCGGCGGGGCTCGCCGCCGACTACGAGGCGGGCGGCGCCGCCGTCATCTCCGTCCTCACCGAGCGGCGCCGCTTCGGCGGTTCGCTCGCCGACCTGGAGGCCGTCCGCGCCCGGGTCGACATCCCCGTCCTGCGCAAGGACTTCATCTTCTCCTCCTACCAGCTCTGGGAGGCCCGCGCGCACGGCGCCGACGTCATCTTGCTGATCGTCTCCGCGCTGGAGCAGGAGGCGCTCGTCTCCCTGATCGAGCGTGCCGAGTCCATCGGGCTGACCCCGCTGGTCGAGGTGCACGACGAGGAGGAGGCCGAGCGGGCGGTGGCAGCCGGGGCGAAGATCGTCGGGGTGAACGCGCGCAACCTGAAGACCCTGGAGGTCGACCGGGGCAACTTCACGCGGATCGCGCCCGAGATCCCCGACCACATCGTGAAGATCGCCGAGTCCGGGGTGCGGGGGCCGCACGACCTGATCGCCTACGCGAACGACGGGGCCGACGCCGTGCTGGTCGGGGAGTCGCTCGTCACCGGCAAGGACCCCAAGGGCGCGGTCGCCGACCTCGTCGCCGCGGGGGCGCACCCGGCCCTCCGCCACGGGCGGGGCTGACGCTCCATGTCCGCCCCCAAGATGTGTTCTCTCGCCCACGCGGGGCTGGCACGTGGGTGCCGGCCCCGCGGGTGCGGGGCGCCCGCGCGGCGCGTGCGGGGGCGGGCGGTTCGGTACCACATCGGGTGTGAGCCGGGCGTGGTGCGTGGCTCGCGATGGCGTTGAGTTTCCCCCTCCCCGCCCCTTCCCGTTCCGCCTAGCGGGCTCTGCCCCCACAGGGGCTGAGAATCGGCAGGGGCCAAGGTCATCGCGTACGCCCACACCCAAGGAGCACTGTCGGCATGTCATCCGACTACTTCATTCCCGACCCCGAAGGCAAGAGCCCCAGCGGCGCCGGATACTTCGGCGCGTTCGGCGGCAAGTTCATCCCCGAGGCCCTGGTCGCCGCCGTCGACGAGGTGGCGGCCGAGTACGAGAAGGCGAAGGCGGACCCCGCCTTCGCCGCGGAGCTCGATGAGCTGCTCGTCAACTACACGGGCCGCCCCAGCGCCCTCACAGAGGTGCCCCGCTTCGCGCGGGAGGCGGGCGGGGCCCGGGTCTTCCTCAAGCGGGAGGACCTCAACCACACCGGCTCGCACAAGATCAACAACGTGCTGGGCCAGGCCCTGCTGACCAAGCGCATGGGCAAGCCCCGCGTCATCGCGGAGACCGGCGCCGGCCAGCACGGCGTGGCCACGGCCACCGCGTGCGCCCTGTTCGGGCTCGAATGCACCATCTACATGGGCGAGATCGACACCGAGCGCCAGGCGCTCAACGTCGCGCGCATGCGCATGCTCGGCGCCGAGGTCATCCCGGTGACCTCGGGCAGCAGGACGCTGAAGGACGCCATCAACGAGGCGTTCCGCGACTGGGTCGCCAACGTGGACCGCACCCACTACCTGTTCGGCACCGTCGCGGGCCCGCACCCGTTCCCGCAGCTGGTGCGGGACTTCCACCGGGTCATCGGCGTCGAGGCGCGCCGCCAGATCCTGGAGCGGACCGGCCGCCTGCCGGACGCCGTCGCCGCGTGTGTCGGCGGCGGCTCCAACGCGATCGGCCTCTTCCACGCCTTCCTGGGCGACGAGTCCGTGCGGCTGGTCGGCTTCGAGGCGGCGGGCCACGGGGTGGACTCGGGCGAGCACGCGGCGACGCTGACGGCGGGCGAGCCGGGCATCCTGCACGGCTCCCGCTCCTACGTCCTCCAGGACGACGAGGGCCAGATCACCGAGCCGTACTCGATCTCCGCCGGGCTCGACTACCCGGGCATCGGCCCCGAGCACGCCTACCTGAAGGACAGCGGGCGCGGCGAGTACCGCCCCGTCACCGACGACGCGGCGATGCGCGCGCTGCGGCTGCTGTCGGAGACCGAGGGCATCATTCCGGCCATCGAGAGCGCACACGCGCTCGCGGGCGCGCTCGACCTCGGCAGGGAGCTGGGGCCCGAGGGCCTCGTGCTGGTCAACCTGTCGGGGCGCGGCGACAAGGACATGGACACGGCCGCGCGGTATTTCGGCCTGTACGACGGGCAGGGCGCCGGGGAGCAGGGGGAGAGCAAGTGAGCGGCAACGTCGAACTTCTGAACAAGACCCTCACGACCGCCCGGACCGAGAACCGGGCCGCGCTCGTCGGCTATCTCCCGGCCGGATTCCCCACCGTGGACGGCGGGATCGCCGCCTGCACGGCGCTGCTGGAGAGCGGCTGCGACGTGGTCGAGGTCGGGCTGCCGCACAGCGATCCGGTCATGGACGGGCCCGTCATCCAGACCGCCGACACCGTCGCGCTGCGCGGCGGCGTGCGGATCGCGGACGTTATCCGCACCGTCCGCGAGGCGCACGCGGCCACCGGGAAGCCGGTGCTCGTGATGACCTACTGGAACCCCGTCGACCGCTACGGCGCCGAGCGGTTCGCCGAGGAGCTGGCCGCTGCGGGCGGGGCCGGGTGCATCCTGCCCGACCTCCCCGTGGAGGAGTCGGAGGGCTGGCGGAAGGCGGCGGAGCAGGCCGGGCTGGCGACGGTGTTCGTGGTCGCGCCCAGCAGCCAGGACGCGCGGCTCGCGCGGATCACCGCGGCGGGCAGCGGCTTTGTGTACGCCGCCTCCTTGATGGGCGTCACCGGGACGCGGGAGTCGGTCGGGCGCGAGGCGCGCGACCTGGTCGAACGCACCCGCGCGACGACGGAGCTGCCGGTGTGTGTCGGGCTCGGGGTCTCCAACCCCGAACAGGCCGCGCAGGTCGCTCAGTTCGCGGACGGCGTGATCGTCGGCTCCGCCTTCGTGAAGCGGCTGCTCGACGCGGGCGACGACCTGGAGGCGGGGCTCGCCGAGGTGCGGGCGCTCGCAGGCGAGTTGGCGGCCGGCGTCCGGAGGGCCTAGCCGCTGCTCCTTCCCCCGACTCCTTCGCGCCCCGGAAGGGCTGCGATCAGCCCTTCCGGGGCACCAACAGCGGGGTGCGGGAACGGCGCCCCTGCCTCCCCTTTTTGGGTGAAATGGGGCAGGTGCGGGCGCGCGTGCGTGGGGCCGTCTCGTTGGCTCCGGGTGTGATGAGCCAGAAGAACAGTGAAGGCAGGCGCTCGGCCCGCGAGCGGCTGCGGGTTGAGCAGGAGCGCCACAAGTCGGCGCAGAAGCGGCGCCGTACCCTCAAGGTCGGCGCCGTTGTCGTCGGGGTGCTGGTCGTCGCCGCGGTGGTGGGGGTGACCGTCGCCAGCCAGACGGGCGGCGGGGACGGCGGGGAGTCGGCGAAGCCGATCAGCGTGGGCCGGGCGAGCGCGCCCGCCAAGCTGACCGTCTACGAGGACTTCCGCTGCCCCGCCTGCGGTCAGTTCGAGAACACCTACCGCGGCACGATCAAGAGCCTGGAGAAGGCGGGCAAGCTCAAGGCCGACTACCACTTGGTCACGCTCATCGACGGCAACATGGGCGGCAGTGGCTCGAAGAAGGCGGCCAACGCGGCTGCCTGTGCCCGGGACGAGGGGAAGTTCTCCCAGTACCACGACGTGCTCTACCGGAATCAGCCCGCCGAGCAGAACGACGCCTTCGCCAGCACCAAGCGGCTGTTCCAACTGGCCGGGAAGGTCGAGGGGCTGGACAGCGCGGCCTTCCGGAAGTGCGTGACCAGCGGCAAGCACAACAAGTGGGTCAAGAGCTCCAACGCCGACTTCCGCGACTCCAAGCACCAGGCGACGCCGACCGTATTGCTGGACGGCAAGGACGTCTACGGCGACCAGTCCCACCCGCTGACGCCCGACGAGCTGACGAAGATGGTCGAGCGGAAGAGCTGACGCGGGGTGTGCGGCGATGGACGTTATGGAGCCGTTGTGCGGCCTGATTGCCGAGGTTGCGTCCAGGCACGGTAGCGTCGGGGGGGCCATGGAGACCCTTGCCTTTATTCCCAGTCCCTCGGCCGGTGAGATTCACCTCGGGCCGCTCCCGCTGCGCGGCTACGCGCTCTGCATCATCCTCGGCGTCTTCGCCGCGGTCTGGCTCGGCGGGCGCCGGTGGGTCGCCCGCGGTGGCCGGCCGGGCACAGTTGCCGACATCGCTGTCTGGGCCGTGCCGTTCGGCCTGATCGGCGGCCGGCTCTACCATGTCGTCACCGACTACCAGCTGTACTTCGGTGAGGGACGCAACTGGGTCGACGCGTTCCGTATCTGGGACGGCGGCCTCGGGATCTGGGGTGCCATCGCGCTCGGCGCGCTCGGCGCCTGGATCGGCTGCCGCCGCCGCGGCATCCCGCTGCCCGCCTGGGCCGACGCCGTGGCCCCCGGTGTCGCGCTGGCGCAGGCCCTGGGCCGCTGGGGCAACTGGTTCAACCAGGAGCTGTACGGGCGGGCCACCGATCTGCCCTGGGCGCTCAAGATCGACCCGGAGCACCGGCCCGTCGACAGCCCGGACCTGGCGACGTACCACCCGACCTTCCTGTACGAGTCGCTGTGGTGCGTCGGCGTCGCGCTGCTGGTGATCTGGGCCGACCGGCGCTTCAAGCTGGGCCACGGCCGGGCCTTCGCGCTGTATGTCGCGGCGTACACCGTAGGGCGCTTCTGGATCGAGTACATGCGGGTCGACGACGCGCACCACGTGTTCGGGATGCGGCTGAACAACTGGACGGCGATCGTCGTCTTCCTCGCCGCTGTCGCCGCCATCGTGATCTCGGCGAAGAAGCGGCCCGGTCGCGAGGAAGTCGTGGAGCCCGAGGTCCCCGGCGCGGCCGGGGAGGGCGACGAAGAGAAGTCCGGCGCGGACGCGAAGGGGAAGACGGTCTCCGCTTCCGGCGAGGACCAGGCGTCGGAAGACGCCTCCAAGGCTGAGTCCAAGGCCGAGTCCAAGGCCGCTCCCAAGGCCGAGCCCAAGGCCGCGTCCAAGCCCGAGTCCAAGCCTGCCTCCGCCACCGAGTCCGCCTCCGACTCGGGGTCGAAGTCCGGTGACAAGGCAGTGGGCGGGTCCAAGTCGTAGTCCCCGCAAGGCTGTCGTAGGACCGCCGGACTCTCCACGTCGAAGCTCGGTGCCGTCGCGGCGGAACATGTGTCCCCGCCGCGACGGCGAGTGAGCCGGCGCCGGGGTCCGGCGGTGCCCGTTCGGCAGCAGCCACGGTGTGCGGCGCTCCCGGCGGGAGCGGTTCCAGAGCAGCCTGTCCGAATTGTGCCCTTGTGTGTGCAATTCTCTGTGCGTGCTGTGGTTGATCGTCGTCCACTTCGCGGGCGCCTGCGGTGCCGGGCCGCTGGTGCGGTGGCTCGGCCCGCGGGCTTTCGTGCTGCTCGCGCTGGCGCCGGCCGGGGCGGCGGGGTGGGCGGCGGCGCGCTGGGGGGATGTCGCGGGAGGGCGCGCGCTCAGCGAGCACTGGTCATGGATCCCGGCGCTCGGTGTCGGCCTCGCGCTGCGGTGCGACGCGCTCGCGCTCTTGATGGTGCTCATCGCGGGCGGCATCGGCGCGCTGGTGATGATCTACTGCGCGGGCTACTTCGCGCCCGGCGAGCGGCGCCTCGGGGAGTTCGCGGGGGCGCTGACCGCGTTCGCCGGGGCCATGCTCGGGCTGATCCTCGCCGACGACCTGATCGTGCTGTACGTCCTGTGGGAACTCACCACGGTCTTCTCCTTCCTGCTCATCGGCCACGGCTCCGAACGCAGGACCAACCGGCGCGCCGCACTCCAGGCGCTGCTGGTCACCACCTTCGGCGGGCTGGTGATGCTCGTCGGCTTCCTGATGCTGGGCCGCGCCGCCGGCACCTACCGGATCTCCCGGATGCTGGCCGAACCGCCGGACGCCTCGGGGCTCGTCGCGGCCGGGCTGGTGCTCGTGCTGGTCGGGGCGCTGTCGAAGTCCGCCGTGTGGCCGTTCAGCTTCTGGCTGCCGGGGGCCATGGCCGCGCCGACGCCCGTCTCCGCGTATCTGCACGCCGCGGCCATGGTCAAGGCCGGGGTCTATCTGATCGCGCGGCTCGCACCCGGCTTCGCCGCGGTGGCGCCCTGGCGGACGCTGGTCCTGGCGCTGGGCGCCGCGACCATGCTGCTGGGCGGCTGGCGGGCGCTGCGGGAGACGGATCTGAAACGGCTGCTGGCGTTCGGCACCGTCAGCCAGCTGGGCTTCCTCACCCTGCTCGTCGGCGACGGCACCCGGGACGCGGCGCTGGCGGGTACGGCGATGATCCTGGCGCACGCGCTGTTCAAGGCGCCGCTCTTCCTCATCGTCGGCGTCATCGACGACGCCACCGGCACCAGGGACCTCAACCGGCTCTCGGGAGTGGGGCGTTCGCTGCCGTGGGTGTGCGCCGCCGCCACCCTCGCCGGGCTCTCCATGGCGGGCCTGCCGCCGCTGCTCGGGTTCGCCGCGAAGGAGGCGGCCGTCTCGGGGCTCGCGCACGGCGGGGCCGGCGAGTATTGGGCGCTGCTGGCCGTGGTCGCGGGATCGGCGCTGACCACCGCCTACACGCTGCGCTTCATGTGGGGGGCCTTCGCGCACAAGGGCGGCTCACCCCCGCTGGAGCCGGTGACCGTGCCGCCGGGCACCCGCACCGGCGCCTTCACCTTCTGGCCGCCCGCGCTGTGCGCGCTGTGCGGGCTGGGGCTCGGGCCCGGTGTGGTGGGGCTCGATCCGCTGCTGGCCCGGTACGCCGACACCTTTCCCGCCGAGGACGGGGGCTTCCACCTCGCGCTGTGGCACGGCTTCGGCCCGGCGCTGGGGCTCTCCGCCGTCGCCTGGGCGCTGGGAGCCGTCATCTTCCTCGCGGGCCGCCCTCTCGCCGCGCTGGGCGACAAGCTCTCGCAGGTGGACGGCGACCAGGTGTTCGCCCGCTCCCTGTGGAGCCTGGAGCGGGTCTCGCTCCAGCTGACCGGCCTCGTACAGCGCGGCTCGCTGCCTGTGTACCTGGGCACGGCGCTCGTCGTACTGCTCGGCTTCGAGGGGGTGCAGCTGGCGGTGGGCAAGCCCTGGGCCGACCTGCCGCCGCCGCGCTGGTACGACTCCGTTCCCCAGCTCGTCGTCGCGCTCGGCGTCGCGGCTGTCGGGGTGCTGTGCGTGGTGGCCAGGCAGCGGCTGAAGGCGGCCGTGCTCGCGGGGGTCACCGGATACGGCGCCGGAGTGCTGTACGTGCTGCACGGGGCGGCGGACCTGGCGCTGACCCAGTTCGCCGTGGAGACCGTCTCGCTGATCGTCTTCGTGCTCGTGCTGCGCAGGCTCCCCGCCCGCTTCCCCGACGGGGCGCAGGTGTGGCGGGTGCGGCGGGCGGTGCAACTGGTCTTCTCCGTCGCGGCCGGAGGACTGGTCGCCGGGCTGATCCACCTCACCCTCGCCGCGCGCGTCGCCGCGCCCTCCGGGCCCCGGCTGCTGGAGGCGACCGCCCACGACGGCCTCAAGAACGTCGTCGCCACCACCCTGGTCGACCTGCGGGCCTGGGACACCATGGGTGAGTCCGCCGTCCTGGCCGTCGCCGCCATCGGCGTCACCAGCCTCGTCTACCTGCGCCGCCGGGCCCGGGTGCCCGTGGCGCTGCCGGTGCCCGGATCCGAGGGCACCGGGGGCGAGGGGGGAGGAGCCGCCGCCTCGGCGAGCGTCGCGCTGGGCGACGCGTCGGCGCGGCACACCGTCGGGCGCATGGACGCGTGGAAGCTTCCCGCCAAGACCGCCGCCGAGGCCCCGCGCCACTCGCCCGTCGCGCCCCGGCGCACCTGGCTCGCGGCGAGCGTCACGCTGGCTCCCGAGGGCCGCTCGGTGATGTTCGAGGTGATGGCCCGGCTGGTCTTCCACCCGATCGTGGTGCTCTCGCTCTATCTGCTGTTCTGCGCGGAGAACCTGCCCGGCGGCGGCTTCACCGCCGGCCTGGTCGCCGGGCTGGCGCTGGCCGTGCGCTATCTGGCGGGCGGACGGCTGGAACTGGCCGCCGCCGCACCCGTCGACGCCGGATTCCTGCTCGGCCTGGGGCTGCTGATCCTGACGGGGACGGGGCTGGCCGGGCTCCTTCTCGGCGGCAGCGTGCTGGCCTCGGGAACGGTGCACGGCGAGTTCTGGCTCGCCGGGAAGTTCCACGCGGCCAGCCCCGTCCTGTTCGACAGCGGTGTGTATCTGCTGGTGCTCGGAGTCGTCCTGGACGTCCTGCGCAGCCTCGGTTCCGAGATCGACCGGCGCATGGAGCGCGAGCGCGACAAGAGGGCTCGCGCCCGCCAGGACGAACAGCCGTCCGGGCCCCCGGAGGGCCCGGCCCCGGGGGGCCCTGGCCCGGGGGACGGGGCGGGGCCCCGGAGCGGGGAGCGGGGAACATGACGGGAACGCTCGCCCTGGTGGTCTGCGGCGGAGTGCTGTTCGCCTCCGGCACGGCCCTGCTGCTCACCCGCCCCCTGACCCGCATCCTGCTGGGCGCCGTCCTCGTCGGCAACGGCGTCAACATCCTCGTGCTGGCCACCTCGGGCCCGGCGGGGGAGGCCGCGCTGCTGTACCCCGGCACCGACCCGGCGAAGGTGGCCGACCCGCTGCCGCAGGCGTTCATCCTCACCGCCATCGTCATCACCCTCGCGCTCACCGCGTTCCTGGTGACCATGGCCTACCGCTCCTGGCAGCTGTCCGGCAGCGACGACGTGCCCGACGACACCGAGGACATCCGCGTCGTACGGCGTGCCGAGCACGCCGAGGAGCGCGAGCGGCTGCGCGCCACCTACCGCGAACGGCGCCACGAGTACCGCACGCTGGCGCACGACGAGGAGGAGCGGGAGGCGCTGGAGCACAGCGCTTACCAGAAGCTGGGCCACGCTCGCGACCAGTACCGCGAGATGCGCAGACGGGCGCGCGCCGAGGCCCGCGCCTTCCGCACGCGCCAGGCACGGGCCGAGGAGACGGCGGAGGAGACCGAAGGGGAGGACGACCCGTGGCAGACGATCCTGGGCGCGGACCGGTGAGCGGCGGAGCGCTCTTTTTCCCGCCGCGTCGGCGAGCTCCGCATACGGCGTGTTCGGCGGTGCCGGGCGGGCGGGTCCGGGTTGGTCGGCACCGCCGGTCCGCGTCGTGGGGGTGCGCGCTGTTGCGGCGGGGAGGGGGCGGGCACCGCCGGTCCGCGGCGTCGGGCTTCGCGCCGTTGCGGCGGGGAAGGGGTGGCGGGCACCCCCGGTCCGCGTTCTCGGGGTGCGGGCGGTGAGTGGCGGCGGGCAGCCGCCTGACGTGGCGGCTGTCGCCTCCTCGCTGGTGCCGTTGCCGGTGATCCTGCCGCTGTGTGCCGCCGGGCTGAAGCTGGCCATCGGGGCCCGGCTGGAGCGGGTGCAGCGCTTCATCAGTGCCGCCGTGCTGCTGGCCGTGCTCGTCGTCTCCCTGGTGCTGCTGATCGCCGCCGACCGGCACGGGCCGCAGGTGATGTACGCGGGCGGCTGGCCGCCGCCGGTCGGCATCGTGCTGGTGGCCGACCGGCTCTCCGCGCTGATGCTGGTGATCTCCTCGGCGGTCACGCTGTGCGTGCTGGTCTTCTCCGTGGGCCAGGGCATGGCCGACAACGACGAGACGACGCCGCTGTCGGTCTTCCACCCCTCGTACCTGGTGCTGGTCGCCGGGGTCTCGGACACCTTTCTGGCCGGGGACCTGTTCAACCTGTACGTCGGCTTCGAGATCATGCTGACGGCCAGCTATGTGCTGCTGACCATCGGCGGCACCCTCGCGCGGATCCGCGCGGGCGCGACGTACGCCGTCGTCTCGCTGCTGTCCTCCGTGCTGTTCATGGCGGCCGTCGGCATGGTCTACGCCGCCACCGGCACCGTCACGATGGCCGAACTGCCCGCGCGGCTGGACGCGTTGCCCGCGAGCGTGAGCACCGTCATCCAGATCGCGCTGCTCGGCGTCTTCGGCATCAAGGCCGCCGTCTTCCCCCTCGCCGCGTGGCTGCCCGACTCCTATCCCACCGCACCGGCCCCGGTGACCGCCGTGTTCGCCGGGTTGCTGACCAAGGTCGGCGTCTACGCCATGCTCCGCACCCAGACGCTGCTCTTCCCCGGCGACCGGATCGGGGGCGTGCTGATGGTCGTCGCGCTGCTCTCGCTGCTCGTCGGCATCCTGGGCGCCGTCGCCCAGACCGACCTCAAGCGGCTGCTGTCGTTCACTCTCGTCAGCCACATGGGATACATGGTGTTCGGGATCGCGCTCGCCTCGCACGGCGGCATCGCCGGCGCCGTCTTCTACGTCGCGCACCACATCACCGTGCAGACCACACTCTTCCTCGCCGCCGGGCTCATCGAGCGGCGCAGCGGTACCACCGACCTCCAGAGCCTCGGCGGCCTCGCCACGCTCTCGCCCCTGCTGGCCGTCATCTTCTTCATCCCCGCGATGAACCTGGCCGGTGTCCCGCCGCTTTCGGGGTTCCTGGGCAAGCTCAGCCTGCTGCGGGCCGGTGTGGACGACGGGGGCGCGCTGGCCTACGTCCTGGTCGGGGGCGGCACGGTCACCAGCCTGCTCACCCTCTACGCCCTGACCAAGGCGTGGAACCTGGCCTTCTGGCGCGCGGCGACCCCCGAGATGTGCGTGGTCGGCACGGTCCTGGACACGGCGGAGGGCGAGTCCCCGGAGGAGGAGGGGGAGCAAGGGGAGCGGGAGGCGCGGGAGGTGCGGGAGGCGGCGGACGCGGGGAGTTGCGTGGGCGCGGACGGTACGACGGGCGGGCCGGGCCCCGAGGACACGCGCCGTACCCAGAACACGCCGGGCTCCCAGGACGGCCCCGAGGCCCGCAAGACGCGTGGCGCCCGTGGTGGGGGTGGCGTGCGGGCCGCGACGGTGCTCGCGGGGCGCAGGGTGTCGGCGACCTTCGGCGGCCAGGAGATCACCACCAGCAGTGTGCTGCCGGTGACCATGACCGGCGCGACCCTCGCGCTCCTGGTCTTCGGGCTCGCCTTCACCGTGCTGGCCGGACCGATGTTCGGGCTGACGGACCGCGCCGCCGGTGAACTGATCGCTCGTACCCCCTATGTGAAGGCGGTGATGGACGGATGACGGCGCCTCAGCGACTGCCCGAGGCCAGCAGGCTGCGGGCGACGCAGTGGCCGATGGTGCTCGGCCTCACTCTGCTGTGGATGCTCCTGTGGGGCACGCTCACCCCGGCGAACGTGGTCACCGGCGTGCTCGTCGCGCTGCTGGTGGTGCTGGTCTTCCCGCTGCCGCCCATCGAGAAGCAGGCCCGCCCCCGCCCCGTCGGGATCCTGTTGTTCGCGGCGCGGTTCACGCTGGACATGGTGATCTCCAGCTGGCGGCTCAACCGCTACATCCTCGCCCCCGGCAAGCCGCCCTGCGCGGTGCTCGGCGTCAAGATGCGCTGCCCCGGCGACTTGATGCTCACCGCCACAGCGGTGGCCGTCTCCGCCGTGCCCGGCAGCACCGTGCTGGAGGTGCACCGCAGGTCGGGCACGCTCTACCTCCATGTGCTCGGCGCCGGAAAGGAGTCGGAGCGGGCGCGGGCGCGACGGGACGCGCTGCGGCTGGAGGCCCGCGTGGTCCGCGCGTTCGGAACGCCCGCCGATGTGACGGCGATCCGCGCCTCCGAAGCGGCCGAGGAGGTGTTCGGCCGGTGGAGGTGATCTTCGCCGTGATCGCCGGACTGCTGCTCGCCGCGGGCTTGATGTTCACCCTCCGGCTGGCGCTCGGCCCCACCACGCTGGACCGCGCCGTCGCGCTCGACGCGCTGATCTCGGTGGTCATGGCCGGGATCGGCGTCCAGACGGCCGTGCGGCACAACGCGTTCTACCTGCCCGCCCTGCTGGTCCTCTCCTTCCTCGGCTTCACCGGCTCCGTCGGCGTCGCCCGGTTCATGGCCCTGCGCGACGAGGCGGGCACGGAGGACGTCGACGACAGCGAGGAGACAGGTGAGGCGAACGGCGCGGCGGGCAGCGCGGAGAGCGGTCCCGCGGGCGGCCGGACGGGGGAGGCGCGATGAGGTGGACCGAGGTGGCGGACGGGGTGGGCGCCGCGTTCATGCTGGGCGGCGCCGCGCTGTGCCTGCTGGCCGGGATCGGGCTCCTGCGGCTCCCCGACGTGCTCACCCGCATGCACGCCGCCACCAAGCCGCAGTCCCTGGGCCTGCTGCTCGTCCTGATCGGCGCCGGGCTGTGGCTGCGCAACGTCATCGACCTGAGCACTCTGCTACTCGTCGGCTTCTTCCAGCTGCTGACCTCGCCGGTGGCGACGCACATGGTGGGGCGGGCCGCCTACCGGACCGGGCGCATGGACCGGGAGCACATCGTCGTCGACGAGCTGGCAGAGGCGCTGCGGGCGGGCGAGCACGACGACGAGTGACCGCCCCCGTCGCGGCTGTTCAGTAAAACCGCAGGTCAGGGCGGTAAGTTCGGCCTTCCTTGCTGGCAGGGCAGAGGCGTTCGTGCCTACTCTTCGAACGTAAGCGCGCAAGTGCGTAAGCGCCTGATGAGGGCGCGAGCGCCATCCGAAGTGAAGGAGCCGTACCGGCCATGTCCGACGCTGGAGTCTCAGACCCGACCCATGTCGCACACCGTGACAACCACACCCACCGCGACGTCAACGGCGGCTGGCTGCGCCCCGCCGTCTTCGGCGCGATGGACGGGCTGGTCTCCAACCTCGGTCTGATGACCGGCGTCGCGGGCAGCGCCGCCTCCTCCCAGACGATCGTGATCGCGGGCCTGGCCGGACTCGCGGCCGGAGCCTTCTCGATGGCCGCCGGTGAGTACACCTCCGTCGCCTCCCAGCGTGAGCTCGTCCAGGCCGAGCTGGAGGTGGAGCGGCGGGAGCTGCGGCGCAGTCCCGGCGAGGAGGTCAAGGAGCTCGCGGCGCTGTACGAGTCGCGCGGCGTGGACACCGCGCTCGCGCTGGAGGTCGCCCGGCAGCTGCACCGGGACCCCGAGCAGGCGCTGGAGATACACGCCCGCGAGGAGCTGGGCATCGACCCCGCCGACCTTCCCTCCCCGACGGTCGCGGCCGTCTCCTCCTTCCTGTCCTTCTCCCTGGGAGCCGTACTGCCCGTACTGCCGTACCTGTTCGGGGTCACCGTGCTGTGGCCCGCGGTGGCGCTCGCGCTGGTGGGGCTCTTCGTGTGCGGCGCTGTCGTCTCCCGGGTCACGGCCCGGGCCTGGTGGTACAGCGGCCTGCGGCAACTCGCGCTGGGTGGCGCCGCGGCGGCGGTCACGTACGGGCTGGGCGCGCTGTTCGGGGTGACGGTGGGCTGACCGCTCCCCGGCCGGAGGCTGGGGGCAGGGGTGACGTCAAAGGCGCTCGGCCAGGCGCAGTGTGCGCTCCGCTTCCGCCACGACCGCCGGGTCGACGAAGCGGCCGTCGGGCAGGGCGAGGGCACCCGCGTCCGTCGCCGCCGCGGTCACGATCTCGCGGGCCGCGTCGATCTCCTCCGGCGAGGGCCGGTACGCCGACTCGATGACCGCGAGCTGCCTGGGGTGGATGGCCGTCCGGCCGAGAAAGCCGAGGGCGCGCCCCTCGGCGCAGGAGCGGGCCAGGCCTTGGGTGTCCCGTACGTCGGGGTACACGGACTGCGGCGGCGGCGCCAGCCCGGCCGCGCGGGCCGCGACCACCGCGCGACCGCGCGCGTAACCCAGCCCTGACGCCGCCGAGACGGCGGCGACGCCCAGGTCGGCGCGCAGGTCGGCCTCGCCGAGCGCGATCCCGTGCAGCGCCGGGTGCCCCGTGGCGATCTCGAAGGCGCGCTCCACACCGAGTGCGGACTCCAACAGCGCGTAGAGCGGCGGAACGGCCTCGCGCCCGCCCGCGTCCGCGCCCGCCCACGCGGCCACCCGGTGCAGCGCGGCGCGGTCCGTCACCTTCGGCAGCCGCAGCCCGGCCAGTCCGGGCAGGGGAGCGAGAGCGCGGATCTCCCGCTCGGCGAGCGGGCCGTCCAGCGCGTTGACGCGTACGTGGACGGGAACGGGGCCGGGCGCGGGGTCGGCCAGCAGTTCGGCCGTGGCGTCGCGCGCGTACGCCTTGCGGCCGGGCGCGACCGCGTCCTCCAGGTCGACCAGCACCACGTCAGCGCCCGAGCGGAGCGCCTTGGCGACCACGTCGGGGCGGTCGCCCGGTACGTACAGCCAGGTCACAAAGGTGTTCACGGCGGTGGTCGCGCTCATAGCGCACCTTTCTCGCGCAGGGCTTCGATCTCCTCGGCGGACAGGCCGAGTTCGCCGAGGACCTCGTCGGTGTCGGCGCCGTGCCGGCGGCCCGCCCACTTGATGGCGCCGGGGGTGCGGGAGAGCCGGAAGAGGACGTTCTGCATCTTCACGGTGCCGAGTTCGTCGTCCTCGACCTCGGTGATCGAGCCCAGGGCGCGGTACTGCTCGTCGGCCATCACATCCCGTACGTCGTAGATGGGGGCGACGGCGGCCTGGGCCTCCTCGAAGGCGCGGACGACCTCGTCGTGGTCGTGGCGCGCTATCCAGCCGCCGACGGCCTCGTCGAGTTCGTCCGCGTGCCGGGCCCGGCCCGCGCCCGTCGCGAACCACGGCTCGTCCAGGAAGTCGGGGCGGCCCACCAGGCGCAGCACGCGCTCGGCTATGGACTGCGCCGAGGTGGAGACGGCCAGCCAGCGCCCGTCGGCGGTGCGGTAGGTGTTGCGTGGCGCGTTGTTGGCCGAGCGGTTGCCGGTGCGCGGCTGGAGGTAGCCGAGCTGGTCGTACCAGATGGGCTGGGGCCCGAGCACCGTCAGCATCGGCTCGATGATCGCCATGTCCACCACCTGCCCCTGCCCGGTGCGATCGCGCCCGGCCAGCGCCGTCATCACCGCGTACGCCGTGGACAGCGCCGCGATGGAGTCGGCCAGCCCGAACGGCGGCAGTGTGGGCGGCCCGTCCGGCTCGCCGGTGATCGCCGCGAACCCGCTCATCGCCTCGGCGAGGGTGCCGAAGCCGGGGCGGTGCGCGTAGGGGCCGGTCTGCCCGAAGCCGGTCACCCGCGCCAGCACCAGCCTGGGATTGGCGGCCGACAGCTCCTCCCAGCCCAGGCCCCACTTCTCCAGAGTGCCGGGGCGGAAGTTCTCCACGATGACGTCGGCTCCGGCGGCGAGCTTCAGCAGCACCTCGCGCCCGCCCGGCGAGGACAGGTCGAGCGTGATCGTCTTCTTGTTGCGGCCCAGCAACTTCCACCACAGGCCCACTCCGTCCTTGCTGGGACCGTGACCGCGGGACGGGTCGGGCTTGCGCGGGTGCTCCACCTTGATCACCTCGGCGCCGAAGTCACCGAGCATCGTCGCGGAGAGCGGCCCGGCGAAGAGGGTCGCGAGGTCGAGAACGCGCAGCCCCGCCAGGGGGGCGGGCTGAGGAGTGTCGTTCATGATGCGGGGACTTCCTTCGTCGCGAACTGGGTGATCTCGGTGCGGTCCGGCATCGAGGACGAGGCTCCCGGACGCTGGACGGCCAGCGCCGAGGCGGCCGAGGCCCAGGCCATCGCCTCCGGCACGGTGCGGCCCTCCGCGTACGCCGTGCACAGCGCGCCCACGAACGTGTCGCCCGCGGCCGTCGTGTCCACGGCCCGCACCCGCACGGCGGGCACGGTCACCGGCTCGGCGCCCCGCGCCGCGTACAGGCTCCCGGCGGCGCCGAGGGTGACGACGACCTCCGGCACCCGCTCCAGCAGGGCCGCGGCGGCCTCGTGGGGGTCCGCCTTGCCCGAGAGCGCCGCTGCCTCGTGCTCGTTGGGCACCAACAGGTCGATGAGACCGAGGAGTTCGTCCGGCAGCGGCTCGACGGGGACGGGAGCGGGGGTCAGCACGGTGCGCACCCCGTGCGCGTGGGCGGCGCGCGCCGCGCTCAGCACCCCTTCGAGGGGGGTCTCCAACTGGAGGAGCAGAGCCTGTGCTCGAGCGATCCGCCGCTCGTCGTCCTCGGTCAGCGCCGTGACGGTGGCGTTGGCGCCGGGTACGACGACGATCGCGTTGCCGCCCTCGTCGTCCACGACGATGTGCGCGGTGCCGGTGGGCGTAGCGGCGGTACGCAGCCCGGTGACGTCCACGCCGGACGCGGCGAGGGCCTCGCGCAGTCCGGCGCCGAACGCGTCGTCGCCGACGGCGCCGATCATCGACACCGCGCTGCCCGAACGGGTCGCCGCGATGGCCTGGTTGGCGCCCTTGCCGCCCGGGACGGTCGTGAAGGAGCGCCCCGCGACGGTTTCCCCCCGGCGGGGGGCGCTCGCCACCTGTGCGACCAGGTCCATGTTGGCGCTGCCCACGACGGTGAGGGCGGGCTGGGCGCCGTCAGGATCGGGGCAGTCTGCCGCCTGGGGCGGCAGGGCGGGCCGGTCCGGCCCGCGGGCGGCAGCGGTGCTCAGCGCGGTCGTACGCGCTGCCAGCTCGTCGAAGCCCACCCCGTTCATGTCGCCGACGCTTGTCGACAGGCGGTTCTTCAAGGGCGCCGTCCAGCGGCGGGGGAGGACCGCCGGGCTGCCCGCGAGCAGCGCTGTCAGGGAGCCGGCGGTGGCGCCGTTGGAGTCGGTGTCCCAGCCGCCGGAGACGACCCGGCGGATCGCCCCGTCGAAGTCGCCGCCCGCATGGGTGACCGCGGCGGCGAGGAGGGCCGCGTTCGGGAGCACGTGCACCCAGTGGTGGTCGCCGTACGCGGCGTGGAGCCCGTCGACGACCTGCTCGAAACCGGCCAGGGAGGCGTTCGCCGCCTCGCGGGCCGCCGCCACGCCGGTGCGGACGGCGGTGGCGTACCGCGAGCCGGGCGGCACCACCGACAGGCCCGCCGCCACGCACGCGTCCACGTCCACGCCGGGGCCGCCGCCCGCCGCGCGGGCCAGCGCCGCCGCGGTGAACATCTCGCCGTACACGCCGTTCGCCGTGTGGGTGAGGACCGCGTCCCGCCAGGCCGCCTCGGCGGCGCCCGCCGGGTCGCCCGGGTGGGTCCAGCCGAAGACGTCGGCGCGGATCTGCGCGCCGATCCACTCGCGGAACGGGTTGCGGTACGCGCCCGTGTGCGGCGGCTCGATACCCGCGAGCAGGTTGCGGTAGGCGACCCGCTCGGCCGTGAAGGTGCGCCCGGCCGGCAGCTCGTCCAGCCACAGCTTCGCCACGTCGCCGGTGCTGAAGCCGGGCCCGTGCCGCTCCAGCAACAGGAGGGCCAGCAGCGGGTAGTTGAGGTCGTCGTCCTCGGGCATCCCGTCGATGTTCTCGGCGAGCGAGGTCGTGCGCGAGCGACGGTTCCACGGGTACGCGGCGGCGACGGCCGGGTCGAGGCCCCGCTCGGTGAAGTAGCCCGTCAGCGGCCAGTTGTCCGTGGAGCGGGCCAGCGCCCGGATGCCCTCCACAGTGAGCTTCTCCACCGGCTTGCCCAGCAGGCACCCGGCCGCGCGCCCCAGCCAGGCGGCGTGCAGCCGCTCCTCCAGCCCGGCCCGGGGCACTTCGGCCGCCGTGGGCCAGTCGGGGCAGGCCGCCTTGACGGCGGCCAGGTCCGTGGGCTCGTAGGGCTCCAACGGAGATTCGAGCGCGGTCAGTTCGTCCAGCAGCTGCTCGGCCGTCGCGCGCAGCGCCGGGCTCGCGGGAGCGGACGAGGCCCCGGCCCGCTCGGGCGCCGGGTGCCCGCCGGCGGCCAGCCAGCGGCGCTCGATGTCACTCGCGTCGCGCCCGTCCTGCGCCGCCTGCCGCAGCTCGTGGCCCAGCAGGTCCTCCGGCTGCGTCCAGGTCAGGCGCAGCGGGGCGCCACCGTCTCGCGGGGGCCGCGCGCCACTGCCCGTCGTGCCGCCGCCCGTTGGGCCGCCACCCGTCGTGCCGTCACTCGTCGTGCCGTCACTCGTCGTGCCGCCGCTCATCGGGCGGCACCCGTCAGCGCGGTGAAGGCCGTCTCGTGGGCGCGGCGGCGCTCCAGGTCGCGGGCGAAGACCTCGCGGGCGACGGCGGCGAGCGAGGCGGCGGGCGCGTGCAGGTCCAGCTTGCTGGCGTCGGAGACCGTCCCGCTCCACTCGGCGGGCACGGCGCGCTCGCCGTACAGCGCGCCCACGATCGCGCCGCTCATGGAGGCGATGGAGTCGCAGTCGCGGCCGTAGTTGACCGAGCCGAGCACCGTGTGCCGGAAGTCGCCCCGGCCGACCAGCAGCATGCCCAGCGCGATCGGCAGCTCCTCGATCGCGTGCAGCCGCGAGGGCCGCCGGGCACCCAGCGAGGGCTGCCGGTAATCCGGGCCGACGGTGTCGAACGGGGTCACCGCCTCGCGCAGCGGCTTCAGCGCCTCCTCGAAGTCCTCGTACCGTGCCGCGCTCTCGCACACGCTCTCTATCGCCGCGCGGGTGCCGTCCTTGGCGAGCCGCAGGGCCTCCTCGACGACGGACCCGGGCGTGGCACCCGGGCGGAACGCGGCGGCGACGGCGGCTGCCAGCACCCCGGCGGCCTCCCGCCCGTAGGAGGACTGGTGGGCGCCCGCCACATCCACCGCCTCCGCGTACGCCGCGTCCGGATTCCCCGCGTTGACGGCGCCGACGGGCGCCATGTACATCGCGGCACCGCAGTTGACGATGTTGCCCGAACCGGCCTCGCGCGGGTCGACGTGCCCGTAGTGCAGCCGGGCGACCAGCCACTTCTCCGCGAGGAAGATCCGCTGCAACGGCAGTGCCTCCGCCTCGAGTTCGGGAATCCAGCGCGGCGTGCCGATCAGGTCGGGCACCAGGTGCTCGGCGACGGCGTAGGCGTCCAGGTGGTCGCGGACCTTCTCGTAGACGCGGACCAGGGCGTGCGTCATGAGGGTGTCGTCGGTGACGTGCCCGTCGCCCTTGTGGTACGGCGCGATGGGGCGCGCGGTGCGCCACTCGTCCTTGTGGAACGGCTCGACGATGCCGCGCACCCGGCCGCCGTGCCGCTCGGCGATGGCCTCGGGGGTCCAGCCCTCGACGGGCCCGCCCAGCGCGTCGCCGACGGCGGCACCGACCAGGCAGCCCGCTGTCCGGTCCTCAAGGGAAAGGCTGTCGCCCGAGGGACCGCCGTCGGGGGAGGGGCGCGCTGCGGGAGCTGTGGGGGAACTCATGAGTTCAGGGGTCCTTCCGGGACGGCGGGAGAGGCGTTGATGAGGTGGTGTGCGGCCAGCCGCCCGGCGGTCTCCACCAGGTCGGCGCCCGCGAACTGGGGCAGGGAGCAGCCGGACAGCTTCCGGCAGGCCTCCCGCCAGGAGTGGGGCAGCGAGGCGGCGCCGCCGAGCGCGCCGGCCAGCGCCCCGGTCAGCGCGGGCGCCGAGTCGGCGACCCGGGTGAGGCACGCGGCGGACGGCACGGCCTCGCTCAGCACGCCCTGCGCCGCGGTGGCCACGGCGAGCGCGACCGGCACTGTCTCGGCGGCGGCGATGCCGTAGCTGTAGACGTGGTCGACGATCTCGTGCTCCAGCACGGGCACCAGCGCGAAGGCGCTGCCGGGCAGGCCCGCGCTGTCGCTGAGCGCCACCTGTGCCAGCTCTATGGCCCGCAGCGCGTTGCGCCGGATCTCGGTGCCCTCGGGCAGCTGGGCCAGCGCGGCCCGCACGCAGGCGCCGATCTCGTCCCCGGCCAGCGCCACGGCCACGGCCGCCGCCATGGCGCGCGCCCCGTACACCCCGTCGTCGTCCTGGGTGTAGCGGGCGTCGAACTCGGCCAGATCGGCGGCGCCCCCGGGGTCGCCGGGGTGTACGACCGCCAGGACGGTGGCGCGCACACAGGCCGCGTCGTCGAAGTAGTGCGGGTTGTCGTGCCCGGTGGCCGGGGGCCGCAGCCCGGCGGCCAGATTGCCCAGCCCCGCGCGCACCGAGATACGGGCGCGCAGCGGGATCTGGGCCGACTCGATCTCCTCGGCCTGCTCGGCGGCGGCTGCCACCTCGTCGGCGAGCGCGTTCCACGCCAGGGTCAGCGCGGCGCGCACCCGCTGGTCGGGGGTCAGGTCGCTGTGGTTCGCGGTGTCTGCGGACAAGACGGCGTGCGCGGTGAAGGCCGCCCACTCCGCGTCGTCGGAGGGGCCCAGCCGCAGCGGTTCGGGCGGCTGGTTGAGCGCGATGGGCACCGGCAGGGTGGTGGTGGCGTTCAGCTCGGCGAAGGTGTCGAGTTCGCGGGTCAGCCGCCGCGTCCAGTCGGGCATCCTGGCGGCCCTGTGCCGGGCGGCGGGCCAGCCGGCCGCGTCGCCCGCCGCCAGCCCGAGCAACAGTCCCTCGATGCGGCCGGGTTCGCCGTCGCCGGGCTGGGAGGGGCGGTGGGGTTCGATGATGGTGCAGCTCATGAGGCATCCCGTGCGTGATTCAGCGGCGCGGGCGTGGTGCCTTTCGGCGGTGTGCGCCCGGTGTCCTCGGGTGGCGTGTGCCTGGTGCCGCCCGGCGGTGCGGGCCGTGTGCCGCCGCGCGGCGTGTGCCCGGTGTCGTCCGGCGGCGCGGGTCCGGTGTTGCCGGACGGTGCGATTTCCGTGCCGGCCGGCGGCGCGAGCCGGTCGGCGATCTCGCGGACGTGCCGCCCGGCCATGGAGGGCAGACAGGTGCCGCGTACGGGCCGGATCGCGGTGGCCCACTCGGCGGGGATGGCCGGCTCGCCGCGCAGCGCGCCCGCCAGCGCGCCGGCGACGGCCGCCGTGGTGTCCGCGTCACGGCCCATGTTCACGGCGGTCAGCACCGAAGCCCTGAAGTCGCCGCGCGCCGCGGTGAAAGCCCCGAAGGCCAGCCCGATGGCCTCGGGCGCCAGGTCGGTCCAGGGGTAGCCGCCGATGACCACGGAGGAGCGCACGGCGCGCTCCACGCTCAGCTGTGTCGCATCCGGCCGCATCGGCGCCCGGCGCGCCGCGGAGACGGCGCGCTGGAGGGAGCGGGAGGTCCAGGAGTTCGCCGGGATGACCGACAGCGCCGCCTGGACGACGACCGCCGGGCTGTCGCTCACCATCGCCGCCGCGACCCCGGCGGCCACGGCCCGCCCGCCGTAGATGCCCTCGCCCTCGTGGCTGACCGTGCCGTCGATGGACACCAGCCGGGCGGCCTCGGCGGGGCGTCCGGCGGCGAACACGCCGAAGGGCGCCGCGCGCATGGCGAGGCCGTCGCTCCAGGCGTGCCGGTGCTGCGCCGAGATCGGCGCGGCCAGGCCCCTGCGCAGGTTCTCCAGCGTCCCGCGCTCGCTGAAGCCCGCGCCCCGGAAGGAGCCCTCGTCCAGGTCGGCGATCCACCGGTGCCAGGCGGCTTCCACGTGCTGGACGGTGAGGGCCGAGCCGTGCTCGGCCAGGAGGAGTCCGGAGAAGATGGCGTACTCGGTGTCGTCGGTGCCCGCCGGGTCGTCGGAGACGAAGCCCTCGATGCGGCCCCAGCGTTCGCGGATCTGTGAGGGCTTCATGTTCTCGGCGGGCGCGCCCAGGGCATCGCCCACGGCCAGCCCCGTCATGGCGCCGCGAGCCCGCTCCCGGGGCAGGGCCGCCTGATTGACGCTCATCGTGCGCCTTTCCTCGTAGTGCGGTGGTGCTCCGGCCCCCTGAGCGGGGGCCGGTCCAGGCGTCAGCGTTGATAGCGGTTGAGGATGAGGTTTCCGTCGTCCACGAGGGAGTCGCTGAGCGAGTCCAGGCCGGTGTCGGCGTTGTAGTACCGCTGGAAGGCCGGGGTGGCGACCTTGTCGGACCACTCCGCGTAGCCGCGTACGCCGAGGGTCGGTGAGGGCCGAAGGGTTCTGGCGATCGCGACCCCGGCCCGCCAGCCGTCCTTCCGGCGGTTGATCGCGGGGTCCTTGAGGGCTTCCTTCCCGGTGGGCAGGATCCAGTCACCCTTGGCGAGTTCGGCCATGTGATCGGGTCGGGTCAGGTAGGAGATGAAGTCGGCCGCGGCCTGCTTGTGCGCGCTGTCCTGGGCCACGGACAGGGTCTGGGGGACGACGCCCTGGGCGTTGTGGCCCCGGCCCTCGCCCCGTGGCATGGGCAGTACGGTCCACTCGAAGCCGTCGGGCGCCTGCTGCTGCACCTGCTGGCGGAAGGAGAAGTTGAGCGGGACCATCGCGTAGCGGCCCGCGAAGAAGCCGGGCAGCGCGTCGGAGCCGGCCATGCCCAGGCCGCTCCTGGGAGCCGTGTGGTCCTTGTTGACCTGGCGGTTGATCAGGCGGCTGACGGCCGAGTCGCGTGCGTCGAAGCGGACGGCGTTCTTGGTGCCGTCGTCGGTGCGCTTCTTGGTGAAGATGCTCCCGCCGGTGGACAGCGACAGGTTGACCGACTGCTTGACCGGCTCCTTCATCGTCCATACGGCGCCGTACCGCGCGGGCTGCCCGCCCCGGCCCTTGCCGTGGGTCAGCTTGCGGGAGACCTTCTCGAACTCGTCCCAGGTCCACGGATGGGCGGCCGTGGGGATGCGCACCCCCGAGCGCTCCAGCAGCTTCTTGTTGGCGACGATGACCTTGGGTTCCTGGAGGAAGGGCACGCCGTAGACCCCTCCGCCGTTCATGGTGACCGAGTTCCAGCTGGCCTGCGGGATCCGGGTACGCGACTTCTCGGGCAGGTAGGAGCGCAGATCGGCGAGGTAGCCGCCGTAGGCGAAGTCCGTCAGGTCGCTGGCGTCGTCGTGGATGATGTCGGGGGCCTCGCCGCCCTCGAAGGACGTCAGCAGCTGGTCGTGGACGGTGTCCCACTGGCCCTGCACATAGCGGACCTTGATCTTCTCGTGAGTCTTGTTCCACCTCGCGACCAGTGCCTTGTTGGCCTGGATGGACTCCTTCTGCCAGGCCAGGCTGAAGTAGTCGAGGGTGACGGTGCCGTCGCTGTCGCCCTCCCCGCCGCCGCACCCGGCCAGCAGCGCCGCGGCCAGCGCGGTGGCCAGCGCTCCGGAGGCCGCCTTGCGCAGGGTTCGTGCGGGCCGCGCCGTCGCGCGTGGGAACCGTGGGTGCCGCATCAGCCCTTCACCGCCCCTGCCAGCATGCCGCTCGCCAGCCGGCGCTGGAGCAGCGCGAAGAACAGCAGGCTCGGGATCGTCGCGAGCACCGAGGCGGCGGCCAGCGGGCCCAGGTCCGCGACCCCCTCGGCGCCGAGGAAGCGGGTGAGGATGACGGACATCGTCTGATTCTCCGGAGACTTGAGCAGCACCAGGGCGAAGAAGAACTCGTTCCAGGCGGTGACGAAGGAGAACATCAGCGTCGCCACCAGGCCCGGCGCCAGCAGCGGCAGGACCACGCTGCGCAGGATGCGGAAGCGGCCGGCCCCGTCCATCGCCGCGGCCTCCTCCAGCGAGACGGGCACCGCCTTGACGTAGCCCTGGAGCATCCACAGCGAGAAGGGCAGGTTCCACACGACGTAGACGATGATCAGCCCGCCCAGCGAGTTGATCAGGTGGATGTTCTTCAGGACCAGGAACAGCGGGATGATGACCAGCACGAACGGGAACATCTGGCTGACCAGGATCCAGCCGGTGGCCGCGCTGCTGACCTTGGAGCGGTAGCGCACCATCACGTACGCGGCGGGCACGGCGATGGCCACCGAGATGAGGGTGGCACCGCCCGCGACGGTCAGGCTGTTGAGCGCGGAGCGGGCCAGCGGCTGGGCCTCGAACGCGTCCCGGAAGTTCTGGAGTGTGGGGTGCTGGGGGATCCAGGTCGGGTCGATCCTGCCCAGTTCCTGCGGGGACTTGAACGAGGTCGACACCAGCCACACCAGCGGAAAGGCCAGGAAGACCAGGTAGCACAGCAGGCCCAGATACTGCCCCGCACGGCCCGCGAACCGCCGGGCCCGCAGCCGGCCGGGAGCCGCCGCACGGGCAGCGGTGGGAGCGGTCGCCGCACTCATGACGGGTCCTCCTTGAGGCGCTTGCGCAGGAAAACGGTGAGGAACACGGCGATGACGGCGATCATCACGACGCCCATGGCCGCCGCGTAGCCGAACTGGCCGTATTTGAAGGCTTCTTCGTAGGCGAAGAGCATCGGCAACCGGGTCTGCCCGCCGGGCCCGCCCTGGGTCAGCACATAGACCAGGCCGAAGGAGTTGAAGTTCCAGATGAAGTTCAGCGCGGTGATGGCGATCGCCACCGGCTTGACGGCGGGCCAGGTCACCGAGGCGAAACGCCGCCACACCCCGGCGCCGTCGAGCTGTGCGGCCTCGGTCAGCTCCTGCGGCACGTTCTGGAGCCCGGCCAGCAGCACCACGGTGGTCTGCGGCATGCCCGCCCATACGCCGACGAGGATCACGGCGGGCAGCGCGAGGGACAGGTTCGTCAGCCAGTCGATGTTGTCCGCCGCGCTCCCGATGAGGCCGACCTGCCGCAGCGTCTTGTTGAGGATGCCCGCGTCCTGGTGGTAGACGAGCCGCCACATGATGCCGACCACGACCTCGGGCATCGCCCAGGGGACGAGCGCGAGGGTGCGGGCCAGCCAGCGGAAGCGCAGGTTCTGGTTGAGCAGCAGCGCGAGCCCGAGCGCCAGCAGGAGCTGGAGGACGGTGACGCACAAGGCCCACACCAGGCCGATCCGGAACGATTCCCAGAACAGGGAATCCAGCCGCAGATCGGCGAAGTTCTCGGCGCCCACGAACTGGGTGGCCGCCGTGCGCCCGGCCTGCGAGTCGGTGAAGGCCAGCGAGATCGCGTACAGCAGCGGTCCCGCGCTCAGCACGAGTATCGGGATCAGCGCGGGCAGCAGCAGGAACCACGCGCCCCGGTCCAGGCCCAGCACCCGCTTGCGCTCGGCGGGGGTTCTCGGGGGCGGGGTGCCGCGCTGGGAGGGGATGCTGTCGGGCGCGGTGGAGCCCGCGCGCCCGCTGACGGAGGCGGCGCTCATGCCGTGGCCCCTCTCGCCTCGGTCTGCCCGGCGTGTTCGGTGTCTTCGGCCGGGGCGGCCGAGGCGGCCGGGACGGCCGGTGCGGACGGGGCGGATCGGATGGAGCGGGCGGTGGGAGTGGCGGGGGCCGAGGAGGAGCCGCGGACCATGAGCCGGGGCGTGGTGGTCGTCCTGCGCGCCGGCGTGCTGTCGAGGCCGGCGCCCGCGAGCCGTTCTAGCAGCATCCGGGCCGCGGTGCGGCCCCGCTCCTCGGAGCCGAGGTCGACGCTGGTCAGCGGCGGCCAGCAGGCGCGGGCCAGTTCGCTGTCGTCCATGCCCGCGATGGCCAGGTCCTCCGGGATGCGCAGCCCCCGCTCGTGCGCGGCCTGCCCGGCGCCCAGGGCCAGTTGGTCGTTGGCGCAGAAGACGGCGTCGGGCGCTGCCCCCGCGTCCAGCAGGTCGAGCATGGCCTCGCGGCCTGCGGCGAGCCCGAAGGAGGTGGCGCGCTCCAGTGTTGGGTCCGGCGCGATCCCGTGGTCGGCCAGCGCCTTGCGGTAGCCCTGCCCGCGGTTGTGCCCGGGGACGGTGTCCACGGGGCCGTTGATGAAGGCGATACGCCGCCGCCCCGATTCGGCCAGGTGCCCGACGGCCAGCCGGGCGCCGGATATGGAGTCGGCCTGTACGGCGTCCACGGGCACGTCGCCCGGGAGCGAGCCGATGACGACGACGGGCCCGGCCGCCGCGGTGAGCACCTCGATGTGCTCGGGCGTGATGCGGATCGGGCACAGGATCAGCCCGTCGCTCGTACGGTCGCTGAGGCTGCGCACGACGGCCAGTTCGTCCTCGATGACGGCGTCGGTGGAGTGCAGCAGCAGGCGGTAGCCGGCGGCGCGGGCGACGGCCTGGATCTCGCGGACCATCGCGACGTAGACCGGGTTGCCGATGTCCTGCATGGCGAAGGTGAGCTGCTTGGTGCGCCCGCCCTTGAGCGACTGGGCGACGGCGTTGGGCACGTAGCCCAGCTCCGTGGCTGCCTGTTCGACCTTCTGTACGGTCTCGGGCCGCGCTCCCACGCCGTTGAGCACCCGGGACACCGAGGCGATCGAGACGCCCGCGCGCTCTGCGATCGACACGACGGTGGGTGGTCCGCCGTCAGACATCACGTATCGCCCCTTTGCGATGGATCCGGTAGTGGGCTGTAAACCTTTACAGCGACTGAAAACGTTTACAGATATTGGTGTCAGGTCCACCGTCTGTCAAGAGTCCTGTCATGTGAAAAGCGCAAGCCCTGCCAGGTGAAAGAAAGCGCCACGAGTGAAGGAAGAGAACGGCCACCAAGCGATCCCCAACAGCCCTAAGCTGACCCGAAGTTGACCCATATGGAAGCCAAGTGCCGCCCGTCGCAGGGGAGTAGCGATCGTGACCAGCCAGCCCCACGAGGCAGCGGGACCGTCCGTCCCGCCGCCCGGCTGTCCCGCACGCGGGGCGGCCCCGGTGCCGCTCATGGGCCCGAGGTTCCACACCGACCTGGAGGCCGTCTACCGCGACATGCGCCGCGATCACGGCTCCGTCGTCCCGGTGACACTCCCCGGCGACGTGCCCGCCTGGCTGGTCATCGGCTACCGGGAGATGTACCAGGTCACCGGCGATCCCATCCTCTTCCCCCGCGACGCGGGGCTGTGGAACCAGTGGGAAACCCTCCCCGAGGACTGGCCCCTGCGCCCGATGGTCGGCACCCGGCAGCCCTCGGTCTACTTCACCGTCGGCGAGGAGCACCGCCGCCATCTGGCCATGGTCCAGGGCGCGTTGGAGCGGATCGGCCACATGGAGCTGCGCCGGGACACGGAACAGGCGGCCGACGGGCTGATCGACCGGTTCTGCGCCACGGGCGAGGCGGAGATCATCTCCGCGTACGCCAAGCCGCTGCCGATCCTCGTCCTCGCGCGCATGCTCGGCTTCCCCGAGTCCGACGACGAGGCGCTGCTCACCTCGCTCGGCGCGATGGCGGACGGCGGGGCCGACGCGATCGGGGCCTTCGAGCACGCGATGGCGCTGATGGGCCGGCTCGTGGCGGACAAGAAGCAGGCACCGGGCGCCGACGTCGTGTCGTACATGGTCACGTATCCGGCCGAATTCACGGACGAGGAGTACACCTTCGACCTGATGGCGATCACCGCCGCCGGTTATCTGACCACCGCCGACTGGATCGGCAACTCGGTGCGCCTCATGCTCACCGACGACCGCTTCGCCGCCTCCATGAGCGGCGGACAGCACAGCGTCGCCGAGGCCATGAACGAGGTCCTGTGGGAGGACACCCCCACCCAGATCCTCGCCGGCCGCTGGGCCTCCCGGGACACCCGGCTGGGCGGGCAGCGCATCGCGGAGGGCGACATGCTGCTGCTCGGCCTCGCGGGGGCCAACGGCGATCCGGCGGCGCATGTCCCCGGCTCCCCGGACGGCCTGCGCAACAGCAACTTCGCCCACTTCGCCTTCAGCCACGGCGAGTTCCAGTGCCCGTTCCCCGCGCAGGAGATCGCCGAGATCATCGCCAGGACCGGCATCGAGGTGCTGCTCGACCGGCTGCCCGGCATCGACCTGGCCGTCCCGCCCCAGGCGCTGGCCCGCCGCCCCTCGCCGTTCCTGCGCGGGATGACGGTGCTGCCGGTCGAGTTCACCTCAACCCCTTCCGCCCACGGAGGACGATGATGCAGGGACAGCAGGCCGCGACGCGGGGAGAGTCCACGACGCCGCGGGGGCCGTCCGCCGACGCGCCGCAGGGCCGGCCCGCCGCGCCGCAGGGTGAGCCCGCCGCGCCGCACGGTGAGCCCGCCGCCGGAGAGTGCCCCGTCGCGCCCGTGCCCGGCGCCGTGGGGGAGTGTCCGATGGTGATCGACCCGCTCGTGGGGGACCTCGCGCGGGAGACGGAGGTGCTGCGCGGGGCCGGGCCTCTGGCGCGGATCGAGCTGATGGGCGCCGAGGCGTGGACGGTCACCACCCACACCGAGGCCCGCAGCCTGCTGACCGACACCCGGCTGGTGAAGGACGTCAGGCGCTGGAACCTGTGGCAGAGCGGGCAGATCAACGAGACCTGGCCGCTGATCGGCATGGTCGACTCGGGGCGCTCGATGTTCACCGTCGACGGCGCCGAGCACCGGCGGCTGCGGGCGAAGACGGCGCAGGCGATCACCCCGCGCAGGCTGGAGGCCGGCAGGCCCGCCATCGAGCGCATCACCGCACGGCTGCTGGACGGCATGGCCCGGCGCGCCCCGGGGGAGCCGGTCGACCTGAAGGCCGCCTTCGCCCAGCCGCTGCCGATGTCGGTCGTCTGCATGCTGATGGGCGTCGACCCCGAGCTGGAACCCCGGCTGCACGAGCTGTACGAGGCGTTCTTCTCGACGACGACCCCGCAGGACGAGCGGCTGGCCGTCTTCCGGGAACTGGACGAGCTGTATCACGATCTGGTCATCCAGAAGACCGAGGCACCCGGCGACGACCTGACCAGCGCGCTCATCCTGGCCGACGAGGGCGGAGAGCCGCTGACGGCCGAGGAGGTGCGCGGCAACCTGGAGGCGATGGTCGCCGCCGGTCACGAGACCACCGTCGGCCTCATCCTGTGCGCCGTACGGGCCCTGCTCACCCATCCGGACCAGCTCAAGCTCGTGCTGGGCGGCGAGCTCGGCTGGGGCGCGGTGATCGAGGAGACCCTGCGCTGGGAGTCGCCCTCCACGCATCTGCTGATGCGGTTCGCCACGGAGAACATCGAGGTCGGCGACCGCATCGTGCGCGAGGGCGAGGGCGTGGTCATGTCGTACCGCGCCATCGGCAGGGACCGCGAGCAGCACGGCGAGGACGCGGACAGCTTCGACATCCGCCGGGGCGGCGGCGCCCCCGTCCGGCACCTGGCCTTCGGGCACGGCCCCCACATCTGTCCGGGCGCGGCGCTCTCCCGGCTGGAGGCGTCGATCGCGCTGCCCGCGCTCTTCACCCGCTTCCCCGGCATGCGGCTGGCGGTCCCCGCGGATCGGATCCGCAACCGGCCGGTGCTCACCCAGAACGAGCTGGAGTCGCTGCCGGTGTTTCTGGGGTGAGCGCCCCGCCCCGCTCTGGCCGCCTGTTCACGGGTGTCTGCCTACGGCCGTCTGCCTACGGGCGCCTGCCCATGAGCCGGAGCAGGCGGCCTTGCGGGGTGTCCCCGCCGGGCGGCGACGGCTCGGTGGCCGGGTCGGCGAAGTAGGCGTCGGTCTTGCCCGGGACGAGGGGGCCCTCCGACAGCCCCCGGTAGATCCACCCGACGTTGCCGGCGACCCAGTCGACGAGCCCGGGATCGAGCTGTTCGGAGGCGCTCGTCGCGCGCGCCAGATCCCAGGTGTGCACCAGCGTTTCCGCGATCATCAGTCCGAGCAGCTGCCGCCCGTCGACCGGCCCGAAGGGATAGTCGATCCCCCGGTCGAGCGCGCCCGGCGCGTGAAACTCGGCCGAGAGCCGGGCGCAGGCCCGCCCGTGCTCCGCCGCGGGGTCCTCCCCGAGCGGATCCCGGTCCAGCTCGGCCATGAACCCGTCGGCCGAGCCGCCGCGCAGCAGCGCGATGTAGAGCAGCTTCCCGGTGACCAGGTGCCCCGCGAGCTTGCGCACGTCCCACTCGGCACAGGGCGTGGGCCGGGTCCACCAGTCGGCGCGTACGGCATCCAGGTGCGCTGCGCACTCGGCGTGAGCGGTGGTGAGGTGGCTGAGCAGGGTGCTGTCGCTGTCATGCATGTGAAGCAGTGTGCGGCCCCGCGAAGCCGGCCCGCTGGCGGGATTCGGCCCTCGGCCTGAGCCGCGCCGGGGCGCTCTTCCAGGTGCCGCCGCACGCACTGTGACCTGGGACACGGCGCCGAAGGCCGGATGAGGTGCATGATCCCTGTGTTACCCGACGGTTTCATCTGTTGCACTGTTGGGCAGGAGTCCGTGAAGCCGCCGGCAATGACGCCGGGGCGACTCTTGAGAGAACCGCTCATCCCCCGGGGGATCACCCCACCCCCGCTCCCCGCGCAGGCCCCATGAGGGCCCCTTCGTGTTCGCTTCCCCCGTGCTCGCGAGCCCAGTGCGTGTCCGCATGCTGAGCTTGCTGTATCCACTTTTCGGGAAGTCGGCCAGCATGTAACCTGCGTGAAAATTTTCTGCCACGGAGGGCCAACGTCGTCCCTCGGTACGTTCCACTGCCACGAGACGACGGGAGACGCCAATGCGTGCTGTGCCGACAGCGGATTGGGCCGCCCACCAACCTGCCAAGCAGGGGCTGTACGACCCCCGGTACGAGCACGACGCCTGCGGTGTCGGCTTCGTGGCCACCTTGACCGGTGAGGCCAGCCACACGCTGGTGGAAAAGGCCCTCACCGTGCTCCGCAACCTCGAACACCGGGGCGCGACCGGCTCCGACCCCGACACGGGCGACGGCGCCGGCATCCTGCTCCAGGTCCCGGACACCTTCCTCCGCGAGAACGTCCCCTTCGCATTGCCGGAGGCCGGCTCCTACGCCGTGGGGATCGCCTTCCTCCCGGCCGAGGAAGAGGCATCCACCGCAGCCGTCTCACACATTGAGACGCTCGCGTCCGAAGAAGGGCTGCGGGTGCTCGGCTGGCGTGAGGTGCCCGTCGCACCGCAGCTGCTGGGCCCCGGTGCCCGCGCCACCATGCCCGCCTTCCGGCAGATCTTCGTGTCCGCGGCCGAGGGCGACCACAGCGGTATCGCGCTGGACCGGCTCGCCTTCGTGCTGCGCAAGCGCGCCGAGCGCGAGGCCGGGGTCTACTTCCCCTCGCTGTCCGCGCGCACCCTCGTCTACAAGGGCATGCTCACCACCGGACAGCTGGAGCCCTTCTTCCCCGACCTGTCCGACCGCCGCTTCGCGACCGCGATCGCGCTGGTGCACTCTCGCTTCTCCACCAACACCTTCCCGAGCTGGCCGCTGGCCCACCCGTACCGCTTCGTCGCGCACAACGGCGAGATCAACACGGTGCAGGGCAACCGCAACTGGATGCGCGCCCGCGAGTCCCAGCTCAACTCGGAATTGTTCGGCTCTGCCGACCATAAGCACAGCGGTGACCACCAGACGCTGGAGCGGATCTTCCCGGTCAACACTCCGGGGGCCTCGGACTCGGCGACCTTCGACGAAGTGCTCGAACTTCTGCACCTCGGTGGCCGTTCGCTTCCGCACTCAGTGCTGATGATGGTGCCCGAAGCCTGGGAGAGCGCCGAGTCGCAGGACTCGATGGACCCCGCGCGCCGCGCCTTCTACCAGTACCACTCCACGATGATGGAGCCCTGGGACGGCCCCGCCTGCGTCACCTTCACCGACGGCACCCAGGTCGGCGCGGTTCTCGACCGCAACGGTCTGCGCCCCGGCCGTTACTGGGTCACCGACGACGGCCTCGTCGTCCTGGCCTCCGAGGTCGGCGTCCTGGACATCGACCCGGCCACCGTCGTGCGCAAGGGCCGTCTCCAGCCCGGCCGCATGTTCCTCGTGGACACGGCCGAGCGCCGCATCATCGAGGACGACGAGATCAAGTCGAGCCTCGCCGCCGAGCAGCCCTACCAGGAGTGGCTCGACGCCGGCCTCATCAAGCTCGCCGACCTTCCCGAGCGCGAACACATCGTGCACACCCACGCCTCGGTCACCCGCCGCCAGCAGACCTTCGGCTACACCGAGGAAGAGCTGCGCGTCCTGCTCGCGCCCATGGCCCGCGCCGGCGCCGAGCCGATCGGCTCGATGGGCACGGACTCGCCGATCGCCGCGCTCTCCGAGCGCCCCCGGCTGATCTTCGACTACTTCACCCAGCTGTTCGCGCAGGTCACCAACCCGCCGCTGGACGCGATCCGCGAGGAACTGGTCACCTCGCTGCACTCGCCGCTGGGCCCGCAGGGCAACATCCTGGATCCGAGCGCCGCCACCTGTCGCAGTGTGACCCTGCCCTTCCCCGTCATCGACAACGACGAGCTGGCCAAGCTCATCCACATCAACGCCGACGGCGACCTGCCGGGCTTCAAGTCCGCCACGCTCTCCGGTCTCTACAAGGTCGCCGAAGGCGGGGAAGGCCTCGCGGCGCGCATCGAGGAGATCTGCGCGGAGGCCGACGACGCGATCGAGGCCGGAGCCCGGCTCATCGTCTTGTCGGACCGCCACTCGGATGCCGAGCACGCGCCGATCCCCTCGCTGCTGCTCACCTCCGCCGTCCACCACCACCTCATCCGCACCAAGCAGCGCACCCAGGTCGGCCTGCTGATCGAGGCCGGCGACGTGCGCGAGGTCCACCACGTCGCGCTGCTCATCGGATACGGCGCCGCCGCGGTCAACCCCTACCTGGCCATGGAGTCCGTCGAGG
The DNA here is from genome assembly GCF_035917675.1 of Streptomyces sp. NBC_01775. NCBI lineage: Bacteria > Bacillati > Actinomycetota > Actinomycetes > Kitasatosporales > Streptomycetaceae > Streptomyces > Streptomyces sp. NBC_01775. The sequence goes on from NZ_CP109104.1 coordinate 7,098,039, forward strand.
ACCTGGTCCGCGCCGGCACCTTCTTGCCGGGCCCCGGGGAGATGGCCCCCGAGGAGGCCATCAAGAACCTCATCTACGCGCTGGGCAAGGGCGTGCTGAAGGTGATGTCCAAGATGGGCATCTCCACCGTCGCCTCCTACCGCGGCGCGCAGGTCTTCGAGGCCGTAGGCCTGGACGAGGCGTTCGTCGACACCTACTTCCACGGCACCACCACCAAGATCGGCGGCGCGGGCCTGGAGGTCATCGCCAAGGAGGTCGCGGCCCGGCACACCAAGGCCTACCCCGCCTCCGGCATCGCCTCGGCCCACCGCGCCCTCGACATCGGCGGCGAGTACCAGTGGCGCCGCGAGGGCGAGCCCCACCTGTTCGACCCGGACACCGTCTTCCGGCTCCAGCACTCCACGCGCTCGCGCCGCTACGACATCTTCAAGCAGTACACCTCCCGCGTGGACGAGCAGTCCGAGCGGCTGATGACCCTGCGCGGACTCTTCGGCTTCGACAGCGGCCGGGACCCCATCTCCCTGGACGAGGTCGAGCCCGCGAGCGAGATCGTCAAGCGGTTCTCCACCGGCGCCATGTCCTACGGCTCCATCTCGCAGGAGGCCCACGAGACGCTGGCGATCGCCATGAACCAGCTCGGCGGCAAGTCCAACACCGGCGAGGGCGGCGAGGACGCCGAGCGGCTCTACGACCCGGCGCGGCGCTCCTCGATCAAGCAGGTCGCCTCCGGCCGCTTCGGCGTCACCTCCGAGTACCTCGTCAACTCCGACGACATCCAGATCAAGATGGCCCAGGGCGCCAAGCCCGGCGAGGGCGGCCAGCTGCCCGGCCACAAGGTCTACCCGTGGGTCGCCAAGACCCGGCACAGCACCCCCGGCGTCGGCCTCATCTCGCCGCCGCCGCACCACGACATCTACTCCATCGAGGACCTCGCCCAGCTCATCCACGACCTCAAGAACGCCAACCCGCAGGCCCGCATCCACGTGAAGCTGGTCTCCGAGGTCGGCGTCGGCACGGTCGCGGCGGGCGTCAGCAAGGCCCATGCGGACGTCGTCCTGATCTCAGGGCACGACGGCGGAACGGGCGCCTCCCCGCTCACCTCGCTCAAGCACGCGGGCGGCCCCTGGGAGCTGGGCCTGGCCGAGACCCAGCAGACGCTGCTGCTCAACGGGCTGCGCGACCGGATCGTCGTCCAGACCGACGGTCAGCTCAAGACCGGCCGCGACGTGGTGATCGCCGCGCTGCTGGGCGCCGAGGAGTTCGGCTTCGCCACGGCCCCGTTGGTCGTCTCCGGCTGCGTGATGATGCGCGTGTGCCACCTGGACACCTGCCCGGTGGGCATCGCCACCCAGAACCCGGTGCTGCGCGACCGCTACAACGGCAAGGCCGAGTACGTCGTCAACTTCTTCGAGTTCATCGCGGAAGAGGTGCGCGAGCTGCTGGCCGAGCTGGGCTTCCGCACCCTGGACGAGGCCATCGGGCACGCCGAGCTGCTCGACACCTCGCGCGCCGTCAACCACTGGAAGGCCCAGGGCTTCGATCTCGCGCCGCTGCTGCACATCCCCGAGCTGCCCGAGGGCTCGGTGCGCCACCAGGTCGTCGGCCAGGACCACGGCCTGGAGAAGGCGCTCGACAACCAGCTCGTCAAGCTGGCCGCCGACGCGCTGCACGCGGACACCGCCGAGGCCGCACAGCCCGTGCGCGCCCAGGTCGCCATCCGCAACGTGAACCGGACCGTCGGCACGATGCTCGGCCACGAGGTCACCAAGAAATTCGGCGGCGCCGGGCTGCCGGACGACACGATCGACCTCACCTTCACCGGCTCGGCCGGCCAGTCCTTCGGCGCCTTCGTCCCCCGGGGCGTCACCCTGCGCCTGGAGGGCGACGCCAACGACTACGTCGGCAAGGGCCTGTCCGGCGGCCGGCTGATCGTCCGCCCGGACCGGGGTGCCGATCACCTCGCGGAGTTCTCCACCATCGCCGGCAACACGCTCGCCTACGGCGCGACCGGCGGCGAGATCTTCCTGCGCGGACGTGTCGGCGAGCGCTTCTGCGTGCGCAACTCGGGCGCGCTGGTCGTCGCCGAGGGCATGGGCGACCATGGGTGCGAGTACATGACCGGCGGCGCGGCCGTCGTGCTGGGCACCACGGGCCGCAACTTCGGCGCCGGGATGTCCGGCGGTGCCGCGTACGTCATCGACCTGGACCTGGCGAACGTCAACGCGGGGCTGCGTCCGGCCGTCGAGGAGCTGACGGACGACGACAAGCGCTGGCTGCACGAGGTCGTGCGCCGCCACCAGGAGGAGACCGGCTCGACCGTGGCCGCCAAGCTCCTCGCCGACTGGGAAGGACCCGAGGGGGCGCTCGCCCGCTTCAGCAAGGTCCTCCCCGCCACCTACAAGGCCGTGCTCGCCGCCAAGGACGCCGCCGAGCGGGCCGGGCTCACCGAGTCCGAGACCCACGAGAAGATGATGGAGGCGGCGACCAATGGCTGACCCCAAGGGCTTTTTGACCACTGACCGCGAGGTCGCGCAGTCCCGCCCCGTCGAGGAACGGGTCAAGGACTGGAACGAGGTCTACGTCCCCGGCTCCCTGCTGCCCATCATCAGCAAGCAGGCCGGGCGCTGCATGGACTGCGGCATCCCCTTCTGTCACAACGGCTGTCCGCTGGGCAACCTCATCCCCGAGTGGAACGACTACGCCTACCGGGGCGACTGGAGCGCCGCCTCCGAGCGGCTGCACGCGACGAACAACTTCCCCGAGTTCACCGGACGACTGTGCCCCGCGCCGTGCGAGTCCGCGTGCGTGCTGGGCATCAACCAGCCGCCGGTCACCATCAAGAACGTCGAGGTCTCGATCATCGACAAGGCGTGGGAGAGCGGTGACGTCACCCCGCAGCCGCCCGAGCGCCTGTCGGGCAAGACCGTCGCGGTGATCGGCTCGGGTCCGTCGGGCCTGGCCGCAGCCCAGCAGCTCACCCGCGCAGGCCACACGGTCGCGGTGTACGAGCGCGCGGACCGCCTCGGCGGGCTGCTGCGCTACGGCATCCCCGAGTTCAAGATGGAAAAGCGCCACATCAACCGCCGTATCGAGCAGATGCGCGCGGAGGGCACCAAGTTCCGCACGGGTGTGGAGATCGGGCGCGACATCGACGCGAAGAAGCTGCGCAAGCGGTACGACGCCGTCGTCATCGCTGCGGGCGCCACGACGGCCCGCGACCTGCCGGTGCCGGGGCGTGAGCTGAACGGCATCCACCAGGCGATGGAGTACCTGCCCCTGTCCAACAAGGTGCAGGAGGGCGACTTCGTCGCCCCGCCCATCACGGCCGAGGGCAAGCACGTGATCGTGATCGGCGGCGGCGACACCGGCGCCGACTGCGTCGGCACCGCACACCGCCAGGGCGCGGCCTCCGTCACCCAGCTGGAGATCATGCCCAAGCCGGGCGAGGAGAGGTCCCCGGGCCAGCCCTGGCCGACCTTCCCGATGCTCTACAAGGTGACCTCCGCCCACGAGGAGGGCGGCGAGCGCGTGTACTCCGTCAACACCACGCACTTCGAGGGCGACGAGGACGGCAACGTCCAGTGGCTGCACATGGTCGAGGTGGAGATGGTGGACGGGAAGCTGGAGCCCAAGCCGGGCACCGAGCGGAAGATCCCCGCCCAGCTGGTCACCCTCGCGATGGGCTTCACCGGCGTCGACCGGGAGAACGGCCTGGTCGAGCAGTTCGGCGTCGAGCTCGACGCGCGGGGGAACGTGGCCCGCGACGAGGACTACGCCACCAACGTCCCCGGCGTGTACGTGGCCGGTGACGCGGGCCGGGGCCAGTCGCTGATCGTCTGGGCCATCGCCGAGGGCCGCTCGGCGGCCAAGGCCGTCGACCGCAGCCTCACCGGCACCCCCAGCACCCTCCACGCCCCCATCCGCCCCACGGACCGCTCCCTGACGGTCTGACCCGCCCCCTTGGTACGTCCGTACCCCCCCTGGTTTCCGTACAACGGAGTACGGATTCTGACGCGGCGCCCGCTGTCCCCGACCGGACAGAAGCGGGCGCCGCGTGCGTGTGTGCCTCTTGCGCTTCTCGCGCGTGTCCTGCGTGCGTCCTACGCGCCCCGGGCTACACCAGCTCGACGTCGGCGAAGCACAGGTGGTCCTTGACCGCCGCTGCCGCCGGCAGCGGCTCGGGGTAGGCCCACGCGACGTCCTCCGGACCGCCGGGCAGCGACCAGTAGGAGGCCGTCCCCTTGAACGGACAGACGGTGTGCGTCGAGGACGGGATCAGCAGATCGGTGCGCACGTCCTCGGGCGGCAGGTAGTAGCGCACCGGATACCCGGTCTCCGAGAGCAGCATCGGCCTGCTGCTCTCGGCCAGCACCTGCCCGGCGACCGTCACCCGCACCCGGTCGCTCCCCTGCTCGATCTCGATCCGGTGCCCCTGACCCTCTGCTGCCATGACCGCTCCCGCCTCTCCTGGCTTCCCGCCACCGTTCCGGCCGCCTGGCCGCTGCTCAGCGTCGCACAGGTCCGTCCCGCACCCCGCGGGACTCACCCCGGACCGGTTCCTGCCGCGGCTGGACCGCCCGGCTGTATCAGGAGTCAGTCGTCCGGCTCTCCCACCTGGACGATGCGGTTGTCGCCAAGGCGGTGCTGGACGTCCTGGAGGAGGAGGCGCAGGAGGTGGGCGAGTTGGGTCTGCTGGTCCGGGTCCAGGCCGGAGACGAGGTCGGACTCGCGGGTGAGGACCTGGTCGACGGTGGATTCGACCAGGTCGTGGCCCTCGGGGGTGAGCCGGACCTCGACGGAGCGGGGGCGGCCCTCGCCCGGGCGGCGGGTGACCAGGCCCTCGCGTTCGGCGCGGGCCACGCGCTGGGAGATGGCGCCGGCGGTGATGAGGGAGCGGCGGGCCAGTTCGCGGGTGCTGAGGGTGTAGGGCTCGCCGGAGCGGCGCAGCACGCTGAGCAGGTCGAGGGTGGCGGCGTCCACTCCCGCGCGGGCCAGCACCCTGCGGCGGTCGTCGCCCAGGAGCTTGGCCAGCCGCCACATCGGGGTGACGATGCCGATCGAGGAGACGGGGGTGCCGGGGCGCTCGCGCTCCCAGGCGTCCGCGATCTCCTGTACGGGATAGCCGGACGCGTTCTCCAGCGGATAGTGATCGCTTGCCATGACCCCTCCTGCGGATGTTACGTTCAGATCTAAATTTAGGCCTGAACGGAGTAGGAGAACAGCTTATGTCACGCGGCATTCTTGTCACCGGCGGTGCCACCGGGATCGGGCTCGCCGTGGCGCGGCACTTCGCCGCGGCCGGGGACGAGGTCGTCATCACGGGTCGGCGTCCCGGACCGCTGGAGACGGCGGCCAAGGAGACCGGGGCCCGGGCCGTGGTCTGCGACCACACGGACCCCGAGGCACTGCTGCGGTTGCTGCCCGAGCTGCCCGGCACGCTGGACGTACTGGTCAACAACGCGGGCGGCCAGACCGACTTCGACGCCCCCGGCGGCGAGGACCTGGCCGACTACGCGCGCGACTTCCGGGCCAACCTGGACGCGAACCTGCTGAGCGCGGCGCTGACGACCCGGGCCGTGTCGGACCGCCTCGCCGACGGCGGCGCCGTCATCCACATCGGCTCCATCGCCGCCGACAAGGGATCCGGTTCCTACGGCGCCGCGAAGGCGGGCCTGGCCTCCTGGAACATCGACCTGGCCAAGCAGCTCGGCGGACGGGGGGTCACGGCGAACGTCGTCTCGCCCGGATACATCGCGGACACCGAGTTCTTCCGCGACTTCCTGACCGACGAGCGCCGCGACGCGCTCATCGCCGCCACCGCTGTCGGCCGCCCCGGCGTGCCCGACGACATCGCGGGCGCCGTCGCCTTCCTCGCCTCTCCGGCGGCCCGCAACATCACCGCGCAGGTGATCAACGTCAACGGCGGGGAGGTCAGCACGCGTTGAGGCGGCCCGGGTGCGGCGACGGGCCGGGTGCGGCGGCGCCCGGGCCGCGCCGGGGCCGGGTGGCGTCGTGTGGCCAGGTGGGGCGGGCTTCTGGTAGGGGTACGGCATGGATGCCGAAGGGAAGTCTGTCTTACCGCACATACAGGACGTTCCCGCGTTCCTGAAGCGTCTGCGGCAGCTGAAGGGGGAATCGGGCCTGACGCTGCGGCAGTTGGAGGAGCGGGCCACGGCGGTCGGCGACTACCTTCCGCGCAGCACGCTCTCCCACATGCTCAGCGGCAGAAGGCTTCCCCGGCCGGAGCTGCTCGCCGCGTTCGTCCGGGCCTGCGGGAACGAGAAGGACTTGGCAGTGTGGCTCAGCACGCGGGAAGCCGTCGCCAAGAGAGCCGCCGAGGGGGCCGGCGGCGACGGTGCCGGGGGTGCGGGTGCCGACGGCGCGGGTGCCGGCGGCGGGGGTGGCTCTGTCGTCGAGGGTGGTTCTGTCGTCGGGGGTGGCTCGGGCGACGCGTCCGCGCCGGGATCCGGCACGGCCCTCGTCCGGCTCCGGGGTCATCTCCGGAGGGCTCGCGTGCTGGTTCCGGCCGCCGTTGTCGTCCTGCTCGCCGCCACGGCGGGAGTGCTCAGCACGCGCGACGACGAGCCCGGGACCCGGCCCGACCACACCACTCCTGCCGGGGACGCCGCGGGGGAGTCCTCCGAGGGGACAGGTGCCGGACCGGCGCACGCCGCCGAAGACGTGCCCCGTGGCGCGGTCCGGCTGCGCCCTGTGACCGCCCGGGGGCTGTGCCTGACCGACGGCAAGGTCCGGGACAAGCGCTACGGCTCACAGGTCGCCGTCCAGCGGCCCTGCGACCAGACTGCGCCACAGACGACCGAGCTGCCCCCGGCCTCCGGGACCGCCCGCCACCGCGTCCAGTGGGACCACCCCGAGTTCGGCACCGGCTGCCTCAAAATCCTCACCACGGGGCCCGGCAAGGATCTGCTGGAGCCCTGGGACGCCTGTGACCGCGCCGACGTCTTCCGGCTCGCCCCCGCGAAGGGCCGGAACGTCTACGCGCTGCGCACCGAGGACGGTCGCTGCGTCGGCATCGCCCGACCCGTCACCGCAGAGGGCTCGGAGGCGGTCGCTCAGCCCTGTACCCCGAGCCGCCACCAGCTGTTCCGTATCGAGTCCGCCGCCGACTGACGTCTGCCGGGAGCCGCTGGGTGACGTCCGCCCGGAGCTGCTGGGTGCCGTCCGCCGGGAGGCTGGCCTGCCCTCACCCACCCCCGTGCCGGTGAGGGACGGCCGACCGCCCCGCAGGCCTGGTCAGATCCTGTGGTGTGCCGTGGGGGCGGGGAAGGGGAACGCGCTGTCCCGGACAGCCGGTTCGCTGTTCTCGCAGGTCAGCGGCATACCCGGGAGGTGTCCCGGACAGCGCGGAAGCGGGACGGCGCCGGTCGTGGATGCCGGACGTTCGCGGACGCCGTCCGGTCGGTCGTGGGCCAGGCCCTGTCTCTCCGATCACGAGAGTCGGACCGGGTCGGCCCAGGCCGGCTGGCCCCAGCCGTGCTCAACCGACCGGCGACATCGGTTGGGTTCGTCTCCTGCGCCGGTGAACAGTGCGGTCAGCATGGGTGCGCCGTGAGCGAGCGCCTGGCGCGGCAGGGGGCCTGTGGCGACGAGGGAAGCGAGTCCGTGGCCGATGGTCCAGCTCTGTGTCGCCAGTTCCAGCGGGTCGACCTCGTCGCGGAAGCGGCTTTTCGTCTTGGCCCGTTCGATGGCCTGGACGAGGCGGTGCAGGGTTTCGTCGGCGGCGCCGGTGTCTTCGAGGTCGAAGCCCGCGTCGAACATGACGCGGTAGAGGTCAGGGTTCTCCAGGGCGTTGGCCAGGTAGGCGGCGCCCAGTGCGGCGAGGTCTCGTACCGGGTCGGCGGACATCTTGACGGCTGCGAGTCGGGCGGCCAGGCGTGTGAAGCCTTCTTGGCGCATTGCCTTCCAGAGGCCGTCCATGCCGCCGAAGTAGGTGTAGACAGCCATCGTTGATACGCCGGTTCCGGCGACCAGGGTGCGCAGTGTGACCGGTTGCCTCGTCCGCAGCATCTGTGCGGCCCGGTCGAGCAGCAGGGAGCGGACCGCTGGATCTTTCGTCCTTGCCATGGCCTCACAATACATAGCGTCGCTATGCTTTGATGGGTGCTGAGCTGATCTTGCTGCTCCTGACGCCACGAGGAAGAGGCCGTTCATGTCTGTGACGCTGCACAATCCCGAGGGATTGCCGAAGCCCGAGGTCTACCGGCAGCTGTCGGTCGCCACCGGATCGAAGCTGGTGTTCCTCGCGGGGCAGGTCGCCCGCGACGCCGACGGCCGGCCCGTGGGCCAAGGAGACTTCGCCGCTCAGGTCGAGCAGTGCTATCTCAACATCGGCACCGCTCTGGCCGAGATCGGCGGCTCCTTCGACGACGTGGCGAAGCTGACCATCTACGTCGTCGACTGGAGTCCCGAGAAGATGCCGCTGCTGGGTGAGGGCGTGGGCAGGGCGGCAGCGAAACTGGGCATCGACCCGGTCAAGCCGATCACCCTGCTGGGCGTCGCGGCGCTGGGAGAACCGGACCTCCTGGTCGAGGTCGAAGCCACCGCGGTCATCGAATAGCCGTAGCGCTGCGAGCAGGGAGACTCTGGGGCCGGCCATGCTGAGTCGGGGGATTTGACGGACGGCGAGTGGGCGGTGCTGGTGCCGCTTTTGCCGGTGAGCAACCACCGGTGCGGCCGGTGGTTGCTCACCGGCAGGTGATCAACGGGATCACCCGCCGGCTGGGCACCGGGGTGCAGTGGCGGGAGCTGCCCGAACGCCGCCGGGACAACGGGCGGACTCACAACGGCAAGCTCAAGCAATTCAGAGCCGTGGCTACCCGCTATGACAAGCGCGGATACGTCCATCTCGGCCCCGGCACCGCTGCCGCACTCCTCATCCGGCTCCGATCATGATCGGAGAGACAGGGCCCCTAGCGCGGAAGCAGGCCGCGGGCGACAGCGGTCTCCCGTACCTCCTCGTACAGCGCCGTCAGCGTCTCGCTCGCGGTCACGCGCGGCAGTTGGAGCCGGTCCAGCGCGGCTGCGTCCGCCCCGACGTCGCTCCAGCCCTGGCCGGTGAGCAGCCGCATCAGCGCGGGGTTCAGCCGGTCGACGCCCCGCACGAGGCGTGCCTCGGGGGTCGCTCCTTCCTCGTACTCCCGCCACAGCGCGAGCAGTTCACGCCCCAGCGGCGCGGGGAGCGCCCCGAAGCGGTCGTGGGCCACGCCGTCCTCCAGCTGAGCCTTTCCGGCCGGGCCCGCAGGGTCCGCCGGGTCCGTCTCCCAGGCGGAGGGGTCGCCCGCGTCGATCTCGACCAGGTCGTGCATCAGGCACAGCTTCAGCATCCTGGTCAGGTCCAGCGACAGCCCGCTCTCCCGCTCGAACTCCGTGTGCAGCACCCAGCTGACCAGGGCCAGGTGCCAGGAGTGCTCGGCGACCGACTCCTTCCGTAGGGCGGTCGCGTTGTTGTGCCGCTCCACCTCGCGGAGGCGGGCGGTGTAGGCGATGAAGTCGAAGAGGGCGTGCGTGGAGTTCGTCATGGCAACGGGCACTGTAGCGACCGGAAAAGCGTTTGGACGACCGTGGCGAGGCGTGATTGGCTGCGCGACGTGTCCAGTCCCGAGGCTTCCAGACGGTAGCCACCGGCCATCCGGTGGCTCCTTTCGTGCTGTCTGCCGAGGCCATCGGATCGCCGTAGTACGGGCTGTGTTCCCGACCCCGGCCTGTCACGCAGGTCGTTTTCCATGCGGTGGTGCGCCGCGTGGCCGGACTGGACGGCTTCTCCTCGCGTAACCCTGTGAGTCGCGTGTGCTGTGCCGGCCTGCCTGGGCGAAGCCCGCTTGCTCTGCTGCCCGTACGCTGCGGGCCTGCTCCTGAGCGTGCGCGCGTGTGCGCCTGCCGCATTCCTTGACGATCCGTAGGGATTGCGGAGTTTCCATGCCAGTTGTGCTGTACGTCCTCGCGCTTGCCGTGTTCGCGCAGGGGACCTCGGAGTTCATGCTGTCCGGGCTCGTCCCGGACCTCGCCCGGGACCTTGGGGTGTCCCTCTCCTCCGCCGGGCTGCTGACCTCGGCGTTCGCCGGGGGAATGATCGTCGGCGCGCCGCTGATGGCGGTGCTGAGCCGACGCTGGCCCAGACGCCGGGCGCTGCTCGGTTTTCTGATCACCTTCCTGCTGGTCCATGTGCTGGGAGCCCTCACCACCAGCTTCGCCGTGCTCGTCGTCACCCGCGTGGTGGGCGCGCTCGCCAACGCCGGGTTCCTCGCCGTCGCCCTCACGGCCGCGGCCGGAATGGTCGCGCCCGACGCCAAGGGGCGTGCGACCTCCGTCCTGTTGAGCGGCGTCACCCTCGCCTGCGTCGCGGGTGTGCCCGCCGGCGCGCTGCTGGGACAAGTGTGGGGCTGGCGCTCGGCGTTCTGGGCCGTCGCGCTCGTCTCCGTCCCGGCGGTGTTCGCCATCCTGCGGTCGCCCGTGGACGTACCCGGCACGGGGGCCGAGACGGGGGCCGTCGCGGAACGCTCCGTCGGTGTGCGCCGCGAACTGGCCGCGCTGCGCGGGCCGCGCCTCCTGGTCACCATGCTGCTGGGCGCGCTGGTCAACGGCGCCACCTTCTGCGCGCTCACCTATCTCGCCCCGCTGGCCACCGAGGTCACCGGCTTCGGCGCGGCCTGGGTGCCCGCGCTGCTCGCGCTCTTCGGTGTCGGCTCGTTCCTCGGCGTCACTCTCGGCGGGCGCATGGCGGACTCCCGCCCGCTGCCGATGATGCTCCTCGGCGGGGCGCTGCTCCTCGCGGGATGGGTACTCTCCGCGCTCACCTCCCAGAACGCCGTAGCTGTCGTCGTCCTGGTGCCGGCGCAGGGCATCCTGTCGTTCGCGGTGGGGACGACGCTCATCTCGCAGGTGCTGTACGCGGCCGTTGAGGCGCCCACGCTCGCCGGCGGTTTCGCCACCGCGGCACTCAACGTGGGGGCCGCGCTGGGCCCCTGGACGGGTGGCCTGGCCCTCGGCGGTGACCTCGGCCACCGGGGTCCGCTCTGGGGCAGCGCTCTGCTGGTGGCCGCGGCCTTCGTGGTGGCGGGCCTGACGGAGCCGGCCAAGAGGGTGGCCAGGATCCTGGTCCCCGCCCCGGTTCCCCGCGTCGCCGAGTCCGCGCGGGAGGGCGCCGAGTCCGCGCGGGAGGGCTCCGAGTCTGCGGGGGAGACCGCTGAGCCCGCGTGGGCGACCGCTGAGCCCGCGCGGGGAGCTGCCGTGGGCGGGGAGGGGATCAAGGAGTGAGGATCGACTGCCACTGCTGTGCCGTCTCCAGGCTGCCCCGCAGGGTGACCGTCGTCAGCGGCAGGCGGTTCCAGAGCGTCAGGTAGAGGTCCGACGCTGATCCCTCGTACACCAGGTCGGCCTCCGGGAGCGGCTCCGTGGCCTTCTCGGCACGGAGCCGCTCTCCCGGCTCTCCCAGGCGCACCGTCCAGAGGGCGCCGTCCACATCGGTGGCGCGCACCGCCAGCGTGCGCGGTGTGCGGGCGGCGCCCTCCGGGACCTTGATCCGCGGCGCGAAGCCGCACAGCAGCTCGTCGATGCCGTCGGCGGCGAAGCCGGACCCCAGTGGGGTGAGCGGGACACCGAGCGCGGTCTCGGCGTCCACGCGGTGCACGGCCGTCTCGTGGGCCTGCCGCCGCGCCCAGAACGCGAGCGGGGAGGGGGCGGGCAGGAACGTCAGGCACTCCAGGTCCGACGGCGCGGCCAACAGCGCCTCGACCAGCGCGCCGTGGCCCTCCCGCAGCCAGGGCGCCAGCGCGTCGTCCGCCAGTTCGGGGACGTCCGGCAGCTGTACGCGTGTGACCCGGCCCGTCACGACGAACCCTCGCGCCCAGCGGTGCACCCGGCCCAGATGGGTGGTCAGGTCGCGGACGGACCAGCCGGGGCAGCCGGTCACGGGCGCTTCGGGCGCCGCTTTTTCGACGGCGTCGGCGAACAGCCGGCCCTCTTCGCGCAGGACTTCTACGAACTCGGCGGTCTCCATGCCGGAAGTCTGCCTGCGGGGACGGTGCCGTAGTAGCCGTTGCGCTGAGGGCGGATGCGGTCTGCTGAGGGCGGATCCGGTCTGCTGAGGGGGGATCGGGTCCGCTCAGGCGGGGTTCGGGTTCGGTTCCGCTCAGGCGGTTCGGGTCCGTTCAGGCGGCTCGGGGCCGCCGAGGGATCGGAGCAGGACCGGTGACGGCCCCGGTCCGGTCCTCAGCAGCCGGCCGGGTGGGACTTGTCCGCGTCCTTCGGGTCCGCCATGTCGAGCAGCAGCATCGCGTCGTAGTCCCGGCTTCCGGGCGTCGCCTGGTAGGCGACCAGGCGCTGGCCGTCGGTCCGGGCGAGGGCCATCACCTCGTAGGTGAGGACCATGGAACCCACGTCCGGGTGCCGGTAGTGCTTGACGCCGCCGCCGCGGCTTTGCACCTCGTACCGCTCCCACACCCGGGCGAACTCGGAGCTCTTCATCAGCAGTTCGCCCACCAGAGAGGCCAGTTCGGGCTGGTCGGGGTCGGCGCCCGCTGCCGCGCGCAGGTGGGCGACGCTGTGCCCCACCATTTCCTCCCAGTTCGCGAACAGGGTGCGGCCCTGCGGGTGCAGGAACATGTAGCGGGTGACGTTGCGCCGCCGTGCCGGCCACTCCTCGATCCCGGGGAGCAGCCGCAGCCCGCCCCGGTTGAAGGCGAGGATGTCGTTGGTGCGGCTGATCACGTAGGCGGGGCCGGGGCGCAGGTTCTCCAGCAGCTGGATCACGGACGGGCGGACCGAGCGCTCGACGGGGAGCCGGGCGCCGCCGTGGCGCGCGGCGAGCTGGGCCAGGTCGCGCAGCCGCTCCAGCGCCTCCCCGGAGAGCTGGAGCGCGCTGCCCAGCGCTTCGATGACGGGGGGACTCGGCCGGGACTCGCGCCCGCGCTCCAGCCGCGTGTAGTAGTCCACGCTCACCCCGGCCAGCGTGGCCAGCTCCTCACGGCGCAGGCCCGGCGTACGGCGCGTGCCGGTGCCGGTCGGAAGACCGGCCTCCTCGGGACCTATCCGGGCGCGGCGGGCGCGCAGAAATCTGCCCAGCTCCGTACCTTCGTTCACCCCGTTGCTCCGGCTCATCCGCCGATTGTCGCAGGCAGCGGGGTGGCACGGGGTGCCGTGGGGGGCCCTGTCACTCCCTGGAACGGCCCGGTCTGCCGGAGGGGCGGCGTCCGGACCATGGTGGGTCCTATGCCGAGCCCAGCCCGTACAACTCACGCCAGCCCTGCCCCTACGACAGACCCGAGCCCTGCCCCTGCAACGGGCCCGAGCCCTGTCCCCACGACAGACCCGAGCCCTGTCCCCACGACAGACCCGAACCCAGCACGACGTACGACAGACGGAACAGGCTCCGCGAGCCCGAAGCCGGCCGAATCCGGCGGCGACGGGCGGGAGCGCAGACGTGGGCGCGGGCCCGGTGCCGCGGTCGCCGCCGCGCTGATCGGCTTTGTCGTCATCACCCTCGACGTCTCCGCCGTGAACGTCGCGCTGCCCGCCATGGGCGACAGCCTGGACGGCGGCATGTCCGGACTCCAGTGGGTGGTCGACAGCTACACGCTGTTCTTCGCCGCGCTCATGCTCTCGGCCGGCGCGCTCTCCGACCGGATCGGCGCACGCCGCGCCTACGGCTGGGGCCTGGCGGTCTTCATCCTGGCCTCCCTCGCCTGCGGTCTCGCACCGACGCTGGGCGTGCTGATCGGAGCCAGGGTGGTGCAGGGCGCGGCGGCTGCCGTCATGATGCCGACCTCCCTGGCGCTAATACGGCAGGCGTACGACGACGCGGCCCGGCGGGCGCGTGCCGTCGCGGTCTGGGCGGCGGGGGGCGCCGTCGCCATGGCGGCCGGGCCGGTGCTGGGCGGGTTGCTGACCAGCGTGTGGGACTGGCGCTACGTCTTCCTCATCAACGTGCCGGTCGGCGCGGTCGGCGTCGTGCTGCTGGCCCGGGTGGCGCGCTCGCCGCGCCGTCAGGCCGCTTTCGACCTGCCGGGCCAGTGCGCGGCCGTCCTGGCGCTGGCCGGGCTGACGTACGCCGTGATCGAGGGCGGACACGCCGGATACGGCCACCCGCTGGTGCTCACCGCGACCGGTGTCGCGCTCGCGGCGGGTGCGGTCTTCGTCGCGGTGGAGGCCCGGCACCGGGACCCGATGGTGCCGCTCACGATGCTGCGGCGGCGCACGGTCGCGGTGCCGGTGCTGGTCGGCTTCACCGTCAACGCCAGTTTTTACGGTGCCATCTTCGTCTTCGGCCTCTACTTCCAGCAGGCGCGCGGCCAGTCGGCGCTGTCGGCGGGGCTGATGTTCGTGCCGATGGCCCTGGCGACGGCGGCGCTCAACCTCCTCTCGCCCCGGCTCACCGCGCGGGTCGGTCCGCGTACCTCCATCGTGGCGGGCCAGTTCGTGCTGGCCGCGGGACTGCTGGGGATCACGGCCACCGATGCGGGAACGCCCACCGTGGCGATGATCGCGCTGATGCTGCCCGTCGGTTTCGCGGGCGCCACGGTCGTCCCGGCGCTGACGACGCTGATGCTCGAAAGCGTTGAGCCCGCTCGCGCGGGTACGGCCGCCGCGGTCCTCAACACCAGCCGCCAGATGGGCGGCGCGCTGGGTGTCGCCCTCTTCGGCGCCTTCCTCGCGGTCCCGGCCGACGATTTCGTGGCCGGGGTGCACCTGAGCATGGAGGTGGGCGCGGGACTGATACTGGCCACGGCGCTGGCGGCCTGGGCGCTTTTGGAGGGGCGCGCGGGCGCGGAGCGGTGACGCGCGGGCCGCGGAGGGGTGACGTGCGGGCCGCGGAGGGGTGACGTGCGGGCGCGGAGGGGTGATGGGGCGGAGGGGCGACGGGGTGGAGGCGTGACCGGTCAGAGCGGTGACGGGTCAGAGAGGTGACGGGGCGGAGGGCGAAGAGGGAGAGGGTGGTTGGACGGCCACCGGGATCTGATGGCCTGCGGGTCGTCGGGATCTGGCGGCCTGGCGGCCTGGCGGCCTGACGGTCGCCGGGACCTGATGGCCACGGTGGTGGTCAGGTCAGATGGCCACGACGGTGATCTCCGTGGCCTTGACGCTGGTGAAGACCTCGGCGCCGTCCTCCAGGCCCAGTTCCGCCGCAGCCTGAGTGGTGATCTCCGCCACCAGGCCGGGGCCACGGACCGGGGTCGGTATCCCGCTCGGGTCCGGTTTTCCGTCCCGGGCGGGCGGGCCGGGACTGATCAGAACCCGCAGTCTGCTGCCGACCGAGGTGATCTCCCGTACCGTCCCCGGCCACACATTGCGCGGGCTTCCGCCGGGGCGCTCCCGGTGGACGGCGACCGCCTCCGGCGCGATGACCGCCAGGACCGGTGCCCCCTCCTCGACGGGCTCCGCGACCACCAACGTGCCGCCGTCGGCCAGCGTGAGTGAGCCGTCCGCGGCGCCCGTTCCGGTGCCCGGCAGCGCGTTGCGGCCCAGCATCCGCGCCACCCACGGTGAGCGGGGGTGCCGCGTGACCTCGGCCGGCGGCGCGTCCTGGACGGCGCGGCCCTCCTCCAGTACGAGCACGCGGCCGGCGAGCGAGACCGCCTCCACGGGGTCGTGCGTGACGATCAGACACACGCCGCCGAAACCGGCGAGGTGGCGGCGCAGGGTGTGCCGCACCTGCCCCCGCGTCGTCTGGTCGAGCGCGGCGAGCGGCTCGTCCAGGAGCAGCAACCGGGGCCGCGCCGCCAGTGCGCGGGCCAGCGCGACACGTTGGGCCTGGCCGCCGGACAGCTGTGCGGGTTTGCGGTGTCCCAGGTGCCCTACGCCGAGCCGCTGCAA
Source organism: Streptomyces sp. NBC_01775 (assembly GCF_035917675.1). Lineage (NCBI taxonomy): Bacteria > Bacillati > Actinomycetota > Actinomycetes > Kitasatosporales > Streptomycetaceae > Streptomyces > Streptomyces sp. NBC_01775. Next base: position 7,113,867 of record NZ_CP109104.1, read on the forward strand.
CCAGCGCCCGGCCTCGCGGCGTGCCTCGGCCCGGGAGATGCCCTGGGCGCGCAGACCGTAGGAGGTGTTGGAAAGCGCGCTCAGGTGGGGGAAGAGCGCCCCGTCCTGAGGTACCCAGGCGACGCCACGGCGGTGCGGCGGCAGCGCTGTGACGTCCGTGTCCCCAAGGGTGAGCTCCGCTCCGGCGCGCGGGGTGAGGCCGAGCAGGGCGCGCAGCAAGGTGGTCTTGCCCGCCCCGTTGGGGCCGACGACGGCGACGGTGGTCCCGGGCTCGGCGTCCATCGTCAGCTGCGTGAAGCCGCTGACTCGCGCGTGGAGGGGCCAGCGGGCGGGTGGGGGCGGTTCGGCGAGGGGCGGCCCGGGCTCGGTCGAGCCGGTGAGGGGCGCGCAGGCCTCGCCTGAACCGGCGAGGGGCTCGGGTGAACGGGCGGGGGGCGTGAGGGACGCGGCCGGATCGGCGCGGGGCGCGCTGGAGTCGGCCGAACTGGCGATGGGCTCGGTGGAGTCGGCGTGAGATGCGGTGGGGTCGGGGAGGGGCGCGGTGGGTTCGTCCTCCGGGACGGCCGCTCGCCGCCCGCCGCCGGGGCGCGCCGTCCCGCCGGTCCACCGTCCGCGCAGCGCGACGAGTACGGCCATGGCGATGACGAGCAGCAGCAGGGAGACGGATGTCGCGGCCTCCGGCTGCTCCTGGAGGAGCAGATAGACCTGGAGCGGAAGGGTCTGTGTCGTCCCCGGGAGGTTCCCCGCGAAGGTGATGGTGGCCCCGAACTCGCCCAGCGCACGCGCCCAGGTGAGCGCAGCGCCGGCGGCCAGGCCGGGCGCGACCATCGGCAGCGTCACCGTGAAGAACACCCGCACCGGCGAGGCGCCCAGCGAGGCCGCTGTCTCCTCGTAGGCGGGGCGCAGTCCAGCCAGCGTGCCCTCCAGGCTGATCACCAGGAACGGCATCGCCACGAAGGTCGCCGCCACCACGGCTCCCGAGGTGTGGAACGGCAGTACGATCCCGAAGGCCGACTCCAGCCACGGCCCCAGCAGCCCCCTGCGGCCGAACCCCAGCAGCAGCGCGACGCCGCCCACGGTGGGCGGCAGCACCATCGGCAACAGCACCAGCGAGCGCACCAGCGCCTTGCCCGGGAAGCTGACCCGGGCCAGCAGCCACGCCAGCGGCACGCCCAGCAGCAGCGAGAGCGCCAGCGCGCAGAAGGAGACCAGCAGCGAGAGCCGCAGCGCCTCGGTGACGCCGTCGCTGGTCAGATGGGAGCCGAGGTCGCTCCACTCCGTACGCGCGAGGATGCCCAGCAGTGGCATCAGCAAGAACGCGACCGCCAGCAACGCGGGGACGGCGAGCGCCACGGGCGCGCGGGTACGCGACTTGCGGGGCGTGTGCGGGCTGTGGGGCCCGCGAGTGCTGCGGGGGCTGTGGGGTCTGCGAGGGCTGCGAAGGTTGTGTGGGCTGCTGGGGCTGTTGGGGTTGCGTGCTTCCTGCGGCTTGCGCAGGCGCATCGGCGTACGGGGCGTGTGCGGGGCGTGTGGGGTGGTGCGTCGGGGCGTGCGGCTCACGGCTTCTGGAAGCCCGACTTGCGCAGCATCTTCTGGGCCTTGGGCGTGCTGAGCCACTTCACGAACGAGGCGGCCTCCTTGCTGTGCTTGGACTGCTTGAGCGTGGCCGCCGGGTAGGAGGCGACGGCGTTCTGGCTGTCCGGAATGCTCACCGCGTCGACCTTGTCGGGGGCGGTGGCGGCGTCCGTCTTGTAGACGATGCCCGCGTCGGCCTCGCCCAGTTCGACCTTGCTGAGGACCGAGCGCACGTTCGTCTCCTGGGAGACCGGCTTGACCTTCAGCTTCTGCGCGTCCAGCACCTGCTTGCTGTAGCGGCCGACCGGCACCTGCGAGGCCGCGAGAACGACCTTCAGCTCGCTGTCGGTCAGGTCCTTGAGGGCCTTGACCTTCTTCGGGTTGCCCTTGCCGGTCGCGATGACGAGCCGGTTCTTGGCGATGACGGCCGGCTTACCCGTCTCGCCCTTGAGCCCGTCCATGGTCTTGGTGTCGGCCGTGACCAGGGCGTCGGCGGGGGCGCCCTGCTTGACCTGGGCCGCCAGCTCCTGGGACCCGGCGAAGGAGAACTTCACCTTCGTGCCGGGGTGTTCCTTCTCGTAGACCTTGCCCGCCGCCGTGAACACATCGGTGAGGGAGGCGGCCCCGAGCACGGTCAGCTCGGTCTTGTCGCCCTTGCCCTGGTCTTTGCCCTTGCCGGTGTCGTCCTTGTCGTCACTGCCGCAGGCAGCGAGCGATACGAGAAGCGCACCGGCGGCGACAGCGGCGAGGGCGCGGCGCTGGGTGAAGAGGGTCGTCGGCATGGGCGGGACTCCAGAAAGAGCGGACGGTGACCCTGCCGGGGGCGGGGCCGCCTGGGTGGATGGGAGGGCGGCTGAGGGCTGGGAGCCCGGGGCCGGGCGCTGGGGGCTGGGGGCTGAGGGGTGGGAGCGGCGCGGGGCCTGGGTGGCGGTGGCGGTGGCGGGCGGTGAGTGATGGATGGCGGGTGGCGTCGGTCCGGGGGCCGCGGCTGGAGCGACGTCGGTCCGGTTCCGGGTCCGGTACGTCGAACCGGGGGCGTGGCGCGGTCCAGGGAGCGGGGGTCGCCTTGAGGAGATGGGGAGTGGCTCAGGGGGTATCGATGTGCACGCTGGTGGACTTCACGCGGGCCGTGGCCTGCATGCCGACCTCCAGCCCCAGCTCCTCGACGGCCTCCCGCGTCAGCAGCGAGACCAGCCGGTGGGGGCCCGCCTGGATCTCGACCTGCGCGGCCACGTCGCCGAGCTTCACTGCCGTGACGATGCCGGGGAACGCGTTGCGCGCCGAGGTGTAGGAGACCTCGTCGTCCTCGTTGTTCTGGCCGATCTCGACGGAGAACGCGGCCAGATCCCGCCCGTCGATGAGGCGGCGCCCGCTCTCGTCGCGATGGGTGGTGACCCGGCCCGCGTCCGCCCAGCGGCGTGCCGTGTCAGGGCTGACCCCGAGGAGACGTGCCGCCTGACCGATTGTGTAGGACTGCATGTGCGCCAACGTAAGCGGCGGTCCCTCGCATCTGCAACGCGCTACCTCCTGGTCTATAGCAATTGCCAGCCTGTTCTGGAGGAACCCCCAACGTCTGTCCTGCGGTCCGACGGGCGTCATCTCCTTCGGGCAGTCAAGAGGAGTATCGCGCATATCGCATGGCATTTACCATGCTCTGCCTCCTGTAAGGTTGGCGAATCGGGCCCCCCTGCCTCCTTGTCCGATCGCCTTCGTGTAGCTGCCTCACGCCCGCAGATATGTGAGCACCGCCAACACCCGACGGTTGTCGTCGGGGGCCTCTGCCGGGAGGTCCAGCTTGAGGAGGATGCTGGCGATGTGCTTGGCGACGGCCGCGTCGGTGACGAACAGGCGACGGGCGATGGCCGCATTGGACCGGCCCTCCGCCATGAGCGCCAGCACCTCCCGCTCCCGTGGGGTAAGGCGCTCCAGGGGAGCGCGGCGGCGGGCGAAGAGCTGGCGTACCACCTCCGGGTCCACGACCGTGGCTCCGGAGGCGACACGGGTGATCGCGTCGGTGAACTCCTCGACGTCGCCGATGCGTTCCTTTAGCAGATACCCCATCCCCGCCCCACCGGAGCGCTCTTCCAGCAACTCTTCGGCGAAGGTCTGCTCGACGTACTGGCTCAGCACCAGCACTGCCAGCTCCGGCTGCTCCTCCTGGAGGGCGCGGGCCGCGCGCAGGCCCTCGTCGGTGAAGTCCGGTGGCATTCGCACGTCCGCCACCACCAGATCGGGCCGGTGCTCGCGCACCGCCGCCAGCAGGGCGTTCCCCTCGCCCACCGCAGCCGGCACCTCGTGCCCGAAGCGCCGCAGCAACTGGACGATGCCCTCCCGCAGCAGCACTCCGTCCTCGGCGATCACGATCCGGAGGGGACGTTCGGGCTGCACGGTATCTCCGCTCTCACCAGGGTGGGTCCGCCTTGCGGGCTGGACAGAAACATTCTGCCGTCGGCCGCGGCGATTCTGTCGGCCAGCCCGGTCAGGCCCGAGCCCGCCTCGTGGTCGGCGCCGCCCACGCCGTCGTCCGTGATCTCCAGCCGCAACACCCCGTCCCGCACCCGCGCCGAAACCCGGCACTCTGCGGCTCCGCTGTGCTTGGCGGCGTTGGTCAAGGCTTCGGCCGCGACGAAGAAGGCCGTCGTCTCCACGGTGGTCGGCAGCCGCCCCGGGAGGTCGATGTCCAGCTCGACGGGTATGGGAGAGCGTCCGGCGATGTCCCGTACCGCCGCGTGCAGGCCACGCTCGCTGAGGACCTGGGGGTGCACGTTCCTGATCAATTCGCGCAGCTCGATCAGAGCTTCCCTGGCCAGCTTGTGGGCCTCGCCGACCTCCTTCGCCGCGACGCTGTTCGCGGGCAGGTCCAGCTCCGCCAGGCCCAGTCTCATGTTGAGCGCCACCAGCCGCTGCTGCGCCCCGTCGTGCAGATCGCGCTCGATGCGGCGGCGCTCCGTCTCGAAGGCATCCACCAGCCGAGCCCGGGAGCGCACGACCTCGCGCAGCTCGCCGTCCCTCGGCGCCAGCACAGCACGCGCGACCGAGCCACGAATGCCTGCCCAGGCGCCTATCGGGTACGCCGCTACGAGGAACAGCATCGCGCCCGAAATGGGTCCCGTCACCTTTTCCCAGGTGGTTGCTGTCGGTTGGAGAGGCGAGAGCAGCAGCAGGCCGGGGATGCCGATCGAGACCAGCGCCACCGCCAGGTCGGCCCAGCCGACGGCCAGCACCGACACCGCGCCATAACCGAAGGCTCTGCGGTCCGCGCGGGCCCGGCGCAACTCGCGGTCGACCAGGCAGAGTCGGCGTAGCTCCAGCGGGCCCGCGAGCGCGGCACCGAAGAGCACTGCCAGCAGCGCGCACAGAGAACCCGTCACCTTCCCGAACGGCCCGGCCAGCACCGCCGCCCCCGTCAGATACACCGCAGCCGCAAGGGTGCCGCCGGACAGCAGATAGCCCAGCGCACGCCACGGCCAGACGGTGAGTGGGAAGCGCAACGGGGCGTGGCTGAGGGCTTCCAGGACATTTCGCGAGATCACCACACGACCGTAGCCGCGACCTGCGGGGCCGGGCAGTAGTGCCAGGTGTAGTACGAGGACTAGCCCAAGGGCTGGTGTGCCGAGAGGGTCTCGCGTCGTCTGCTGGAGTCATGACCGAACAGACCACAGGGCAGGCCGCCGAGCGAGCTCCCGACCAGGCCCTCGTACCGCCCGTCGAGCTGCGCGGCGTCACCACGCGGTACGGCGAGGGCGAACGTGCCGTCACCGCGCTCGACAACGTCACTCTCAACTTCGCGCACGGCACGATGACCGCCGTCATGGGCCCCTCCGGCTCCGGCAAATCCACGCTGCTGCACTGCGCGGCAGGGATAGAACGGCCCACGCGAGGCGAAGTACTCGTCGCCGGGACGGAGTTGGGGCGTCTGGATGAGAACGCACTGACCTTGCTGCGCCGCGAGCGGGTCGGGTTCGTCTTCCAGGCCTTCAACCTCGTTTCCGCTTTGACGGCTGCCCAGAACGTGGAGCTGCCACTGCGGCTCGCCGGCCGCCGTGCCGAGTCCGGCGAGGTGATCGCGGCTCTGGAACGCTTCGGTCTGGGCGAGCGCGCCGGGCACCGGCTCAGCGAGCTGTCCGGCGGTCAGCAGCAGAGGGTAGCGCTGGCCCGTGCCGTGATCACGCGTCCAGCCGTGCTCTTCGCCGATGAGCCCACCGGCGCGCTGGACACCCACACCTCGCGCGGCGTGCTGCGGCTGCTGCGTGAACTCGTCGATGTGCACAGCCAGACGGTGGTGATGGTCACCCACGACCCGGCAGCCGCCGCCTACGCGGATCGTGTGGTGCTGCTCGCCGACGGCAGACCCGTGAGCGAGCTGAGCGGCAGCGAGGGAGCGGAGGCCATCGCTGCGAAAATGGCCGCTCTGGAGGGGGCGGCTCAGGACAGGGCCGCCCCGGTGCCCGAAGCCACCTCTGCCTCCTTGCGTTCTGGTGGCCGAGGGACGGTGCGAGCGTGATCAGTCTGGCGACCGTGCGTGAGCGGTGGGCCTCCTTCCTGGGCTCGTTCGTGGCTGTCGCGCTGGGCGTCGCCGTTGTGACGATGAGCGCGCTGATCCTGCTGTCCGGTGGCACTGGCGTGCCCGAACGCCTCGCAGGCGCACCCGTGTTGGTGCGCGCTCCGGCGGGGGAGCAGGCAGGGGCGCAGTTCGCGGAGAACCCGCCCTGGGCACCCACACGCGCCAAGGAACTGCGGCAGAAGCTGGCCGGGCTGCCCGGCGTACGCTCAGCCGTCGCCGACCGGTCCTTCTATGCCCAACTGCCAGGCATCAAGCAGGGCGCGGGCGAACGGCAGGGCCACGGATGGTCCTCGGCCGCGCTCGCCTCCTACGGACTGCACGAGGGCCAGGAACCCTCGGCGCGCGACGACATCGTCCTGGACCGTGCCCTCGGTCACGGCCCTGGCGACCGCATCACCGTGCTCACCGCCGGCGGCCCCCAGCGCTTCACCGTATCGGGCACGCTGAAGGGGCCCGGCTATTACGTCACCGATGCCTGCGCCACTGACCTGACCGGCGGGATACGCGTCATCGGCCTCACCCTGGAGCAGGGCGCCTCAGCCCCGGCCGTCGCATCCGCTGCCGAGCGGGCCGTGAGCGCCGCAGGAGGTGGGGGAGAGGTACTCATCGGCGAGGACCGCGACAAACTGGCGCCCCGGCAGGATGAGATGACCCGCTGGATCGGCGCCCAGGTCCTCACCGCCATGGCCGCGCTGTCCGCCTTCGTGACCGTCTTCATCGTCTCCTCGGCCTTCGCGTTCACAGTGGCGCAGCGCCGCAGGGAGTTCGGGCTGCTGCGCACCATCGGAGCAACTCCGAAACAACTGCGCCGGATGGTCTGCGCGGAGGCGCTGACGGTGGGCGCGCTCGGCGCTGCGGTTGGTGCGCTCGCCGGACTGGCGCTCGCGCCCTCGGCCGCTCGGGTACTGGTGGACGCGGGCCTCCAGCCGGACGGCTTCGCCGTGCAGGCCCGATGGTGGGTGCCGTGCGTGGCGCTCCTGCTGGGTGCCGCCGTCGCGCTGGCCGGAGCGTGGTCGGCGTCGCGGCGTGCGGCGCGAGTGGCGCCTCTGGAAGCGATGCGGGAGGCCGCTGTTGACGAGCGGCCCATGACCCGCAGACGGTGGATCTCCGGGCTGGCAGCGATCACGGCCGGGGTGGGCTGCGCCGTGGGCACGGCTTTCTCGGGCAGCGACACGATGGTGCTGCTCGGTCTGGGCACAGCGATGGGCCTGACCACCGGGCTCACCCTGCTCATTCCGGCGCTGGTGCGCCCCGTCGTCGGGGCGCTCGCCCGCCCACTGGGCAGCCGCAAAGGGGCGACGGCACTGCTGGTGCGGGAGAACATGCGCACCGCTGTCCGCCGCACCTCCGCCACCATCGCGCCGGTGCTGGCCACCGTCACCTTCGCCGTGCTGATCACCAGCACGGTACAGACGACGGAAACCGCGGACACCGACCGGCAGGCGGCTTCCGTCCACGCGAGCGCCGCACTCGCACCGCAGGGCACCCCGGGGCTTACCGACGCGGCGACCGCCGGGTCGGGGCTTCAGGAGAACGCGCTGCTGTCCACCACGGTCTACGGCGGCAGCCGGCGGTCTCCGCTCACCGCGGCAGGTGTCTCCTCCGGTTTCCAGCGGCTCTACGGCCACCCGGCGCCGCACGCCGGCACCGTCGTGGTGACCAAGGCCGTCGCCGCCGCGCACGGGTGGAGCCAGGGGCACAGAGCGGTGCTCACCTTCGAGGACGGCCGCAGGGAGCGGCTGCGCGTGGCGGCGGTGTTGAGCGACGAGGCAGTGCCCTACCAACTGGTTCTCCCGCGCGCACTGGTCCGCACCCACGACCCCTCGGCGCTCGCGGACGTGGCCTACCGCACCACCGGGGACACACCGGTGCGCCCGGTGGGCGGGCTGGGGGCACACGAGGTCCGGGTGGAGACCTACGCCGCCTCGGCAGAAGCGGAGGAAGACCGGCTGGTGTGGATCTTCACACTGATGCTGGTCGCCATGACGGCCGGATACACCGCGATAGCTGTGGCCTCCACGCTGCTGACAGCCACGGCTGACCGGGCCGGTGATCTGCGGATCCTCCGGCTGTCAGGGGCCACCTCCCGGCAGGTGCTGAGGGCCGTGGCCGGGGAGACGGTCTGTGCGGTGGTGCTGGGTGCGGTGCTGGGGATGGTGGTGGTCATACCTGCCTTGCTGGGGATGGTTCAGGGGTTGCGCGAGAACCTGGGCGTACCAGTTGAGGCCACGGTGGCCTGGCCCTGGGTGGTCGGCGCCGTGGGTGGGTGCCTGGTGCTGGGCCTGGCCGCGAGTGTTCTTCCCGCCCACACCCTGCTGAGGGGGCCGGCCGGGAGGAGACGCTCGGCCCGCGTCGGCTAGCGCGTGATGATCCGGCTCGGGCCCGGCTCCTGTTCGGATGGGGCGTTTTCGGGGCGGGGTAGGTTGAATGGGTGAGCGAGAGTATGGAGCGTCTGAAGGCGGACTGCGAGCGGTGTACGGGGCTGTGCTGCGTGGCGTTGCCCTTCACCGCCTCAGTGGACTTCGCCGTGAACAAGCCTGCGGACCGGCCCTGCGCGAACCTGACCGCGGACCACCGTTGCGGGATCCACTCCCGGCTGCGGGAGAGCGGATTCCAGGGGTGCACCGTCTTCGACTGCTACGGCGCGGGTCAACGGCTCACCCAGCGTGCCGACCTCGCACCGGGCCCGGAGATGTTCGCGGTCTTCCGGGTGACGCGCCAGCTGCATGAGCTCCTCTGGCTCCTCACCGAGGCTTCCGAGCAGGGGCGGCACGGGCAGGCTGACGACCACGACCACGCCCCGCGCCGCCGCCCGCACCACCGGGACGACCTGGCGGCACCGTACGGGGAGGCCGCCGAGGAGGCCGGGGCGCTGCGGGAGGAGATCGACGCGCTGGTCGACGGGAGCGCGGACGCGCTGCGTGCCACCGATGTGGACGCGCTGCGTGCGCGGGCCGGGGTGGTGCTGGAGGCGGTCAGTGAGCGGGTGCGGGCACCGTTCAAGGGGCGGGATCTGCGGCGGGCCGACCTGATGGGCAGCCGGATGAAGGGCGCCCGGCTGCGTGGGGCCTCTCTGCGCGGCGCGCTGCTGATCGCCGCCGATCTCAGGGGCGCGGATCTGCGAACGGCTGACCTGCTGGGCGCGGATCTGCGGGATACAGATCTGCGCGGTGCCGACCTCACCGGCTGCCTTTTCCTGACGCAGCCGCAACTGTCCGCTGCGCGCGGTGACTCCACCACTGTGTTGCCCGCCAGGCTCACCCGGCCCGATCACTGGCCCGTCCGTCACTCGGCCGGGCAGCATGAGCCCGTGCAGCACATGGGTGGGCAGCGGCGCGGGAAGGCCACCCAGGGTGATGGCGGCGGCGGGAGGAGCGGCAGTGATCGCAGCGGGCTCACAGGACGCGGCGGGCGCGGGCGAGGAGGGCGCGGGCGCGCGGGGCACTGAACACCCCGAGCGGCCAGCCCCGGATAGCCGGGCCGAGGGGGTGGCCCCTCGTTCGGGCCCGAGCGGGACGAGTCCGGGTGCGGACATGGTCCCGGGTGCGGGTGCGGGCACGACCTCTGCTCCGGCGTCGCCCCCGTCCCCATCGTCATTGCCGTCCCCGTCCCCGTCCCCGACTCCACTTCTGCTCCCACCCCCGACCCCACCCCCGTCTGCCTGCCCGTCCGTATCCCCGCTCCCGGCCCCATCGCAGGCGCCGGTGCCAGGCTCGGCGGCGGCTTCGGGTGTCGGGGCTGGGGGGCGGGATCGGCATGGGTTGGAGATGAGTTGTGGAGGCGGGGAGAGCGAGGCGGTCCGGCTCTATGAGGGGGCCGTCGATTCGCTGCTGTTCTTCCGGGGTGATGTTGCCGAATCCGTACGTGCGTTGCGCGAAGTGGCACCGTGCGGCCCGATGGGGCATGCGTTTGCGGCCTATCTGGGGCTGTTGGGCACGGAGGCTTCGCAGGTGGCCGTGGCGCGGGAGGAGTTCGCGCGATTTCGGGCCGGAGCCGAGCAGAGCGCGTTCACCGCGCGCGAGCGGGCCCATCTCCAGGTGGCATCGGTGTGGCTCGCGGGGGACATCGAGCGTGCCGGGGCGCTGCTGCGGGAGCTGTCGGTCTCCTGGCCGCGAGATACCCTCGCGCTCGCTGTCGGACACCAGATCGACTTCTTCACCGGGAACGCGGGCTCGCTGCGCGACCGCATCGCCGGTGCCCTGTCCGTGTGGGACGAGGAGGACCCGCACTACGGGCCGCTGCTGGGCATGTTCGGGTTCGGGCTGGAGGAGTCGGGGCAGTACGCGCGGGCCGAGCAGGTGGCGCTGTCCGCCGTCGCCCGGAACGCCGGGGACGTGTGGGGCGTCCACGCCGTCGTGCACGCGTTGGAGATGCAAGGGCGGTTCGCCGAAGGGATCGGCTATCTCGACGCCCGCACCGAGGACTGGGGCGCGGGCAACATGATGGCGGTGCACAACTGGTGGCACTACGCCCTCTACGCGCTGGAGGCCGGGGACCCTGCCCGTGCGCTGGAGATCTATGACGCGAGCCTCCATCACGCCGGCTCCGATGGGCTGGCCCTCGAACTGCTGGACGCGGCGGCGCTGTTGTGGCGGTTGCATCTCGATGGGGCGCACGAGGCCATCGGGACGCGGTGGGGTCCGCTGGCCGACGCGTGGGCCGCGCGCGGCGACGGTCCGCACTACGCCTTCAACGACACCCACGCCGTTATGGCCTACCTCGGCGCGGGGCGGCTGCGCGAGGCTGAGGCACTGGTCGCCGAGCGCACCGAGTGGGCGGCCCGGCCCTGGTCGGGTGTCACCAACCACACCATGACCGGGGAGATCGGGTTGCCGGTGTGCCGGGCGCTGATCGCGTTCGCGCAGGGGCGGTACGGGCGTGCCGTTGACCTGCTGTTGCCGCTGCGTCACCGGCTTCAGTCGTTCGGCGGCAGCCACGCCCAGCGGGATGTCGTACAGCGCACCCTGGTTGAGGCGTCGCTGCGCGCCAAGCGGTTCGCGCTGGCCCGCATGCTGCTCAGTGAACGGCTGCACCTGCGACCCAGCAGCCCCTACAACTGGCTCGGTCAGGCCCGGCTGGCGGACGAGTTGGGTGAGGCCGCCGTCGCGGAGACGGCGCGTAAGAAGGCGGTGACCCTGGCGGCGCCGGGGCTCAGCGCCCTCGCCCTGCGGTAGCCTCCCGGCGACCAGCCCCCCGCAGCAGACCAGCTCTGCGGCAGACCAGCCACCCTGCTCGGGAGTCCCGGCAGACCTATCCCCGTCGTAGGCCGCGCCTTGGCGGGAGACCGCTTCTGGGCCGGCCGTCGGTGTGCCGGAGGCGGTTGATCGACGGGATCCGGCGGCGAGCGCGGAGTGGTGCCCCGCGGAGGGATCGGCCCGCCGAGTACGGACCATGGCAGACGGTCTACGGGCTGTTCCGCCGCTGGCAGTGGGACGGGACATGGGTTGTGGTGCTGACGGGCTGCAAACCGGGCGGACGTGGCCGGGCTGATCACCTGGGAGATCAACTCTGCGTAGGCGCGGGATCCGCTGCCCGGTCCCGGGATCCGCTGCACGATCCCGGAGCCGGCCGATCAGGTCGGCCACCACAGACGCCGAGGAACGGTCGGCGGACGGCCTCCGGCCTCCGGCCTGCGACCTTGCGGGCTACAAGCCCGGCACGCAGTCGAGTGCGTCATCAACCGGTTGAAGCGCAACACCGCGCGGTGGCCACCCGGTTCGACAAACTGGCAGCCCGCTTCGAGGTCACCGTCCTCATCCGCCTGCGACCTCCCCAAACAGCCCACCCAGCACATCAGCAACTTCTAAAGCAAGGCCTGGCGCGCCACGCGGTGGCGGAGGTAGACGACTCTCGAGTTGAAGGTGCGAGTCTCGACGAGTTCGAGATCCACCCGGCGCTCGCGCTGGGGAAAGAACGGAATGCCACCGCCAACCAGCACCGGGTAGACCATGGCCCGGTACTCGTCGATCAGACCCAGCGCTGCGGCCTCGGCGGCGAGAGTCGCGCCGCCGATCGCGATGTCGCCCTCCCCCGGCTCGGCTCGCAACCGCTCGATCTCCTCCGCCAGGCCGCCGGAGGCCAGGCGGGCATTGCCCTGCACCGCCGACAGCGTGGTGGAGAACACCACCTTTGGGAGCGGCTTCCAGAGCGCGGCCCACTCGAGCATTGAGTCGTCGAGCGATGGATCCTGGTCGGCGGTCTCCCAGTACAGCATCGTCTCGTACAGCCGTCGTCCCAACAGGTGGACGCCGACCTCTCGAATCTCGTCGATCCAGAAGCGAAAGACCTCCTCGTCGGGCGCCGTCCAGTCGAAGCCGCCGTCCGGCCCGACGATGTAGCCGTCAAGTGAGACGCTCATCGAATAGGCCACGTTGCGCATCTGAGGCCCTCCTCGGTAACGGGTTCGACAGTACGACCGCCGGACGTCGCAGGACTCATCGCGGCTCGCGGGATTCCCTCAGATTTCCCCGCCCCACGCGAAGATCATCACGAAGGACGGCGATCTTTCAAAACACGGCCTCTAACTTGAGTTTTAACCTCAGACGACTTGCTCGCCCCGTCTCCGCAGTATCACCTGCCGATCCCGCCCGGCTCAGGCAGGTGACGAGAGAGTCGAGGCATGGTCGCGCTGGAGCGAGGAGCCGGTCGAACAGAACCCAAGCTTGGAGTCGTCAGACGAAGAAGGCGTTCATCCCGGGCACGTCGGAGAGATAGGTCTCGATGCTCGCGATCTTTCCGTCGCGGAGCTGGCAGACAGTGGCCAGGTGTTCGTCCAGCACGGCGCCCTCCCGGCGTGCGGTGTTGTGCAGGGAGAGCGCCATGTTCTCCCTGCTGACCAGAAGGTGCAGCAGCTCGAAGTTGAGGCCGTACGAGGCGATCTTCTGAGCGCGCGCCACCACCGCGTCGGCGCCGTCGGCCGTGCCGGAGATGGTGTTGTCGCCAGGCAGGGTCCAGGTGGCGTCGTCGTGCAGCAGGGCTCGGATGCCGTCCCAGTCGGCCGAGATGAGGGCCTGGTGGAAGCTGCGACCGAGATCGAGGGGGGCTTGGTTGGTGGACATGGCATACCCTTCACATCGCTAAAGCGGCGATCTCCGCTTTAGCGCGACTGTAGGCACGCGGCACACTAAAGCGCAACTCTTTGCCTTAGAGTGGAGGGGTGAACGCTGAAGCATCGACGAAACGGCCCGGAGGTCGCAGCACCCGCGTCCGCACCGCCGTACACAGTGCCGCGGTCGCGCTGGTGGCCGAGCGCGGCGCCGACCAGGTGACCCTCCCCGCCGTTGCCCAGCGCGCAGGGGTAAACTCCAGCAGTCTCTACCGGCGTTGGGGCACGGTCGCCGCGCTTCTGGCCGACGTCGCCAAGCACCGCGGCGACGCCGGCGCGCCCCCGCTCGTCGGCGACCTGCGCACCGACCTGGAGAACCAGGCGGCCTGGACGCTGGCGGAGCTCTCCCTGCCCGGTGGCATCGCGTTCTTCCGCGCCGAGGTCGCGCCTGACGTCGACGAGCGGCACGACGGACTGCGTGAGTGTCTGCGCAGGGTCAGCGAGCGCTTCCGACCTGTCCTCGACACGGCGCGGGAGCGCGGCGACGCGCCCCCGCCCCTGGAGCGGGTTCTGGATCGGATCGTTGCCCCGCTTTACTTCCGGGTGGTCTTCTCGATCCCCGGTACGGATGAGGCGTACGTCCGCGACCTTGTCGCGGAGCTGCTCGGGAAGCTTCAACCTGAGTTGTGAACCTCGCTCGGCTCCTCGCTCCAGCGGAACCCGTCCGGAGCCGCACACACCTCGGGCCCGGAGGAAGAGATTACGGAACACCTGCAGGACAGCCCGACGGCCCCATGCCGTTTCAGAACCTCTCGTCACCTGCCTGAGCCGGGCAGAACCGGCCGTGCACACCACGGAGACGGGGTCGGCAAACCGGCCTGATGAGGTTAAAACTCAAGCTCTAAAGGTTATCCCGTAACAGCTGGTCACGGATGAGATGATCTTGATGTGGCTGGTGTGATCACGGCGTCGGAGCCGTCCTGGACAGCCCCATTCACCGGGCTGAGCCCGCGCTGCCTCGGCAAGCTGGTGGCCGCGGTACGCCGTGAGGCCACGACCGACGGGGATCGCGGCTGACCCTGGAGCTTCCGCTGGAGGACCGCATCCTGCTGGTGGCGGCGTACTGGCGCACGACCTTGATGATGCGCCAGCTCGCGCCGTTTTCGGCGTCTCGAAGTCGGCGGCCGACCGGATCATCGACCATCTCGGCCCGCAGCTCGCGCCCTATCACAGGCTCCGGAGTCGTGGGGGAAGATTAGGAACTTAGTCGTCCGACACGATTCTCACGTGAGACGGCAACAGCTCGGCGCCGGTGAGGGTTACCTCGGACGGGACTTGCAGCCCGCAGCGAATTCGACTTGGCCAGCGAGCTGACATCCAGCCGCATCAGGGCGTGTGGTTCCTCGGCGTTGGATACGGGAAAGTACAGGGCGTCGTCGTTCAGGTGGGCAATGACCTCCTCTGCGTAGCGAGTGGTGTCGAATCGGCTCCAGGCATGAACGAGCTCGGTCTGGACACGCGTGTCGAGGAGGCCGCGGTACTGGGCAAGTACGGGAATTGCGGCGTCCGTCGCAATACGGATCGCGCAGACGACGGTAAGAAACGCCTCATCGGCCGAGAGCCCTCGGGGCCGGGCAACAGCTCCAGAATGAACGGCCCGACGCCGGACAGGGCGCGCGCCTGCTCCCCCGACCGGGGAGGGACCAGTGCCGCAGCTCGCTGCTGTACTGCGCTTCGGACCTCTGGCTCCAACTCCGTGGCGTGTTCGAGACAGGCCGCAGCCAGCAGGTGTAGTCGATGGCCCTCGGGCGTTCTCGATCCTGCCCGCGGTGCCGGTGTACTGGCGCTGGACGCCGACCGTGCCGGTGCCCTTCTTCACGTCGCCGGTCTCGTCGACCACCAGAACCGCCTGGTCGTCGTGCAGGTGCTCCACCACGTAGCCGCGTACGTCGTCGCGGACCTGGTCGGCGTCCCACTTGGCCCGCCCGAGCAGGTGTTGCATGCCGTCCGGGGTGGCCTCCCCGGACCACTCGGCGATGGACCAGCAGTTCATACGCGGCAGGTCCGACAGCAACCCGAGCACCAACCGTCCGGCCCTGCGCCGGGGTTCGACTCGCGTGAACCGGCCTGCGATCCGGCTCATCCGGCCCTCGAACGCCTCCTGCCAGCGGGCAGGGTCTAAGCTGTGACCTGCGGCCACCGCATGATCGTTTGTCTTCACACACCGATGGTCAACGGTGGCCGCACCCGTCTCCACAGCGCGTCAGGGTCGTGCAGCGTTCGTCTGCCGTCCTGTGTCAGGAGGACATGTGCAGCGTGGCGAAGTCTGGTGGGTCGAGTTCGACGAGCGGCGGCTGGTCGTACTGCTGTCGGCAGACGACGCGGCCGGGATCCGGGCGATGCAGGTCGTCGCGCCGGCGGGCGTCGACATCAGCGGTCTGGGCGTCGAAGTGCAAGTAGGCGCCATGGAAGGACTGCCCTTTGAAGGCGTACTGCGGTTCGCACTCCCGCGTCCTGGCTTCACCCCCTGCACGTGGCTGACCACCATGTCCCGGGACGACCTGATCGAGCGGGCAGCCGTCCTGTCCTCCGCGAAGCTCAGCGAGATCGAGGATGCCCTACGTGCGTCTCGGTGAACTCGAGTAGGCGGACAACGCCCCCCGATGGCGTGGTCGATCTCGTCCAGATGATCGCACTGGCCACCTGTCTCCTCGGCGCCCTCACCATCGAGATCACGAACTGCGGCTGGAGTCTAGGGTCCATTTTCGTGGTCCATGTTTCGGATCTCTGTTTTTGCGGCCCTTGTTTTCAGAGGGCGGGGGCGGGCTGGGGGTTTCGGGTATCACGTGGTCGGCTGAGTCGGAGTCGGGTGACCCTCGCCGTGCACCGGCGCACACCCGTCCATTATATGAAGAACCCGCATTCGTTCTTCATTCAACCTAATACTGGGAAGTCCCTCTTTGTGATGCAATTTCCATGAAGGGGGCGGGAATTGACGAAGTCCGACGATCTTCTCGCGGAGCGGCTTCGTGACGCCCGTGCACGCGGTCGGCTCTTTCTCGCCGGGGGCCTCGCCGCGGTGCGGGACACCGGGCGGTCCGCGGCGTGGGTGCAGCTCAACCTACGGCTGGAGTCGGGTGCCGGGGCCCGCCATTTCCTCTACGGCGAACTCTCCGCGACGGCACGCGAATTCCTTGGCGCGGAACGTGCGCGGAATTTCTTCTTCATGCACAAAGAGCCCGGAATCCGCGTGCGCTTCGAGGCTCCGGCGGGCGAGGTGGAGCCGTTGCGTTCCGGGCTGGTGCGCCGGTTCGCGCGCTGTGAAGGGCTGAGCGAGGCGCCGGTGTGCGTCGTCTATGAGCCCGAGCACTATCTGTTCGGTGGGCACGCTTCCATGACGTACGTGCACGATCTGTTCACCCTCGACTCGCTCGCCTGGCTGGACCACCACCTTCACCATCCAGGGAGGGAAGGCCAGTTGACGGGCTGGCGGCATTCGATGCTCATGCTGCGGGAGGTCTTCACCGGCCTCGGCATCGTCGGGTGGGAGCACCGAGGGGTGTGGGAGGCCGTTCGCGCCCAGGCGGGCCGCGGTGTCCGCCCCGCCGCCGTCGGCACCGCGGACCGGGCCACGCGGCAGCGCGCGGCCCAGGGCATCGTCGCGCACTGGCGTACGACGCGGGAGGACGCGCTGAAGGGCTTTCCGTCCGAGCGGAGGGCGGCCCTCGCCCGTCACGCAGAGGCGGCGCTGCTGGCGGCGGACAGCTGGCGCACCGGTTACTTCGAGGCGGGCGAGGCCACCGTCGGCCCCCGCGTGGCCGCCGCGTACTTCACCGTCTTCCACTGGAACCGCGGACTGGTCTCCCTGGCCCGGCAGAGCCTGCTGACGGACGCGCTCGCCGACGAGGGGTGCCGGTATGCCGTCGCACGGAGTTGAGGCCCGCCTCGGGGTGCGGACGGGGTCCCTGTCGGGGCGGACCCTGCCTGGTCGGGGTGCGTCCTCCGCGCCTGCCTCGGGCGGGTCGCCTGTGCTCGGCTCGGGCGAGCCGTCGGTGTCCGGCTCGGGTGCCTCGTTGGTACCTGGCTCTGGCGCGTCGACCGTGGCCGGCTCTGGCGCTTCGACCTCGCCTGGCTCTGGCGCGTTGACCTCGCCCGGTTCGGGTGCCTCGACCTCGTCCGGTCCGGGTGCCTCGTGTGCGTGTGGGAGCGCTCCGTCTGACTTTGGTCCAGTCGTATCGCACGTCTCCTGCGAGGTTGCCCTCGGGAGTGGCCGTGGGGCGGGCAGCGGTGGGGGAAGGGGGACGGTTGGGGCTTTGGGGTTGGTTCGAGCTGGTGGGGTCGGGGTGGGGGTTTGGGGGGCTGTGGGGAACGAGAGCGTGTTTGAGCGGGCTCTGGAGCTCGGTGACGAGGAGGGGGAGCTCGCGGGGTGGGCACGGGAGTTGGGGGTGCGGCTCGGCGAGGAGGTCGTGCCCGATGAACGGCTGGCCGTCGAGGACCGGCGGGCCGTGCTCGCGCTGCGCCGTACGCTGCACGCGGGTGGCGTGCCCGAGGGAGCGGGCGCGCGGCGCGTGGTGCGGGAGGGGGTCGCGCCGCTGGCGCCCGCGATGGCGCGCGAGCTTGACGAACTATGCCGCGCCGCCGCCTCGTTGAGCGAGGCGCGCGAGCGCTTCGAGCGCGACATCGCCGCCGAGCGCGAGCGGGTCGGGACGCTGCTGGTGACGCTGTTCCGCTCGGACCCCGTGCTGCGGGACTTCGTGGCGCGGGCCTCGCCCCGCGTCGTGGCTGACCTGGCTCGGCGTGCGGCGGCGGGGGAGCCGTGGGGGGGCAAGCGGCAGCGCAAGGGGACCGGTTATCTGTGGCGGGCGCTGGGCCGGGCCGCCGCGAAGACGACCCCGCGCGACTGGATCGGGCAGCTCGCCGTCGTGCCCGTCCGTAGCGAATCCGGACCTGGGCCTGGGCCTGGACTTGAATTCGGGCCCGGACCTGGGGGACCCGGACCCGAGCCCGGACCCGGAATCGAGGGAAGCGGGGGACCCCGGGAGAGCGCGGTGCTTCTTCGTGGTGGCCCGGTGTTGGGGGAGGTCGCGGGGCGCCTGACGGAGAACGTCCATCTGCTGTGGGCGGAGCTGCGGAACGTGGATCTGCGCGCGGCCGGTACCGGGACGCTGGTCGCGCCCGCGCCGTTGCACCACCTCTTGGGTGAGCCCGGCACAGGGCACGTCCACTGCTGGGTCGTGGACCCGGCTGTCAAGGGCGCTCGGTTGCGTCGGCTCGCCCTGCGCCGTACTCCACCGCTGGAGGCGGTCCTCACCCTGCTGCGCTCCGGTCCGTGTTCCCTGGGCGGGCTGGAGGAGTCGCTCGCCGCCTCCGCCGAGCGGACCGTACTGCGCGCCTTCCTCGCCCACCTGCACCGCATGGGCGCCCTCCAGATCTGCGCGGGACCCGAGGCCCGGCAGCTCGACTGGACAGTTGCCGGGGGGAGCTCCGGGTCGGCGTCCTTCCGGCAACTGTCCTCCCATCCCCTCTCCGTTCCCCACCCTCAGCCTGATTCCCAGCCCCGGCCCGCTCCCCGGTCCCGGTCTCGGTCCCTGCTCTCGGTTCCGCCCTCACCCTCACCCTCACCCCTTCCTCCGTCTTCGCCTCTGGTCACCGGGGGTCGACGGGAGCCCCGGGGATGGTTTCTGGACTCGTACCGGCGGTTGGAGCCGGGGGCCGTCCTGGACGGGGGAGCCGTGGCGCGGGTCGCCGAAGGGGTGGGGCTCGCCCGGCGGGTCGCGGGGCTGAGGACGCGGGACAGACCTGCGTCCGCCCGGTGGCGGGAGTGGGAGGAGGCCGCGTCGATCGGCCCGGAACCCCGTTCCGTCGTACAGATCATGGCTGAACATCTCCCCGGGGACGGCGCTCCGGCGCCCGGCCCGCGCGGGCGGGCCCGTTACAGCGGGTGGGAGCCCGCGCGTACATCCGACTCCGGGTATGCCCGCCTGCTGGCCCACATCGGCGCGCGGCTGGACGAGGAACAGGTCGACCTGGACGCCACGTTGCTGGACGCGCTGGGCGCGCCGGAGGTCCCTGGCGTACGGGAAGCCTGGCCGACGGACTGTCTGCTGCGGCCCCTCCCGCAGGCCGGGCCGCACGCGGGTGCGGGCGCGGGCGCGGGCTTGAACGGGGGCGCCGAGCCGCACGCGAGTGGCGGCCCGTACGCGGGAACCGGCCTGTACGCGGGCACCGGCCCGTACGCGGACGCCGGTCTCCTCGCCGTGCTGGAGACCGTCTCGCCCGCCGGGACGGTGGACGCGCGCTTCGCCGACGCCCTGGCCGCGCTGCACGGGACGGCCCCGAACACGGCGCGGCCCACGGGCCCGGAGCCTCCCGCGATGTCCGGTGTCCCCATGTACGCCAACGCCGCCGTCCACCGCGACTTCCTGGCGGCCTTCGAACGGGCCGCCGGCGTCCGCTTCGTCGAAGTGCTGCTGCCGCCGCTTGCCGAGTCCGCCGCCAACGCCGTACGCCGTCCGGCGCTCACCTCCTGGTGCACCGGCGACCCCAACACCGCGCTCTACTACGGCGACACCGCGCCCTGTTCCGGCGCTCCGGCCCCCGCCCCGGCAGGGGCCAGCACCGTCGGCCCCGGCCCCGGCATCAGCCCTCGCCCCGGCCCGCGTTCCGGTCTTCCTGCGGCCGGACGATACCTCCCGCTCGACCGTCTCACCTTGCGCAGTGAGGGCGACGCGTTGATCGCGGAGGCCGACGGGGTGCGGGTTCTTCCTGTGCACCACGCCACCCGCACCCCGGCACCCCCCTACGACGGGCTCCTGCGGCTGCTGACCGCCGCGGGGCACCCAGCCACCTCGTACGCGGTACAACTGGACGGTCTCGCCGCCGCGTTCCCCGAGGCGCCGCGTGTGCCCCGGCTGACGGTCGGCGGAGTGCTGGTCGTCAGCCCCGCGCAGTGGCGCGTCCCCCGGGCCGCGCTGTGGCGGCCGGGCGAGCCGGAGGCGGCCAAGGTCGCGGCGCTCGCCAGGCTGCGCCGTTCGGCCCGGCTGCCGCGCTTCGGTTACGTACGGCCGGAGCCCGCCGCCAAGCCCTTCCCCGCGGATCTCGCCGCGCTGCCCGTGCTCCAGGCGCTGGAGCGGCTGTGCCGGGCGACTCCGGGCGAGGACCTGATCTTCGAGGAGGCCCTGTCGGGACCGGGTGCGACGACACTTCGCGACCGGCGCCGTGGCCCCGGCACGGGCGCCGGGCCCGGCACACGGCACGCCGAATTCGACGGTGTGGCAGGGGAGTTGCTGCTTCGCCTCCCGCACGACCGCACAGCCTCGGAGCTGGCGGCCCTGGCTCACGCCGCCTGGCGCGGCGTGCCCGAGCTCCCCGGCCCACGGCCGCCAGACGGCGGTGCGCCGGGGCGGACACCACAACCGCACTGACACGGGAAAAGGAGAGCACCATGCCCGCCACGCTCGAAGCGACCGAACTCAGCCTCGACACCCTCATCGACGACCTCGACGCCAGGATCACGGAGAGCGACCTGCCGGAAGCCCCCATGAACAGCGGCATTTGCAGCAACCTGTGCACGGTCCTGGTCTGCAACACCGCGGTGATCTGCTGACCGTCACCGTGCCTCACAGGTCCGCCCCGGCCCCACATCGGGGCGGGCCTCCGCACATCGCCGCACCGCATCAGCTGAGCCGAAAGCCGCACCGCACCGGCGCAGCCGACGTCACGGGGAGAAACGCCATGTCGCAGCCGGCCCGTTCGGACGCCGCGGCGCAGGCGCGGGCGCGGGCCATGGCGGTACGGGTCGCCGTCGAGGCGCTGGAGGGGTGGGCCGACCGCGCACGGCGGGAGCACCAGGAGCGCGAGCGCGAGGAGCGTCGGCGTCAGGAACGCGAGCACCACGACCCCGCGCACCGAGAGTCCCCACGCGACGCCGTGCGGCGGCTGGGCCCGCGCCCCGAACTGGCCGGCGCGCTGGCCAACACCTGCCGCTGGCTGACGCGCGAGTCCTACCAGGACGCGCGGGACATCCGCACCTGGAGCGGTGCCGGGCCCGGCGGCGGCGCGCGGCTGTCCGGCGCGAACGCGCGGCAGGCGTGGTGCTACGGCACGCCCGGGGTCGCCTGGGCGCTGTGGGACGCGGCCGAGGTGCTGGGCGACGGGGAGACGGGAGTGTGGGCCGCCGAGGCCTTCACGTCGTTGGCCGACGGCTACCACGAGGGCTTCCACCTCTTCGGCGAACACCCGGGCGACCGGCTCGGACTGTGTCACGGCGCTGCTCGGGTGCTGGCCGTCGCGGACGCCTTCCACCGGCATGCCGCGCTGCCCGCCGCCACCGCCCTGCGCTCCAGGATGCTGCACCATCTGCTGGCCGCCGAGGACGAGCTGCGCGCGCTGGGACGGGAGCGGGCCGGGCTGCTCACCGGGGTGGGAGGCGCGCTGGCCGCCGTGCTGACGGCCACCGGCGGCAGTGGCACCTGGCTACCCTGCCTCGGCCTGCGCTGAGTTGCCTGTCCTCTCGTGGGACCCGCCCCAGCGCGCCGCCACCCGCTCCGCTTCGGGTACGAGGTGTACGGCGACCGCGTACGCGCTGGGCGTCGAGCGGGAGCGGATCGGCGCGGGGTTCGAAGGTTCAACGAACACTGGTGGCGATCGCGTTCGCGGTGTTCCTCGTGCCCGGCTATGCCTCGATCTGGTTGATGACGGTGGGCGGTGGCCGAAGCAGCACACACCCAGCTACACGCTCCACCTCGAACACACCGACAACGCCCTCACAATGAGCGCCAATTGCTGCGACGGCTCGCTTCCTCTGCGCGGTGTCGACAACGCCTGTCGTCATATGCGCGAACGCCAGATTGCTCTCGCGCTCCAACAAAGTTCGCTGCCGTCGGCACGACTTGTCGCACAAGACTCCACGGCCGACCCGCAATGCAGCGCAACCTTCGGCGGTGACTGCACGGGTGGACATCGCAGCGTGCGTTGACCAGGATGACGGCCGTGTCAGAGCCCAGCGGCATCCACGTAGCAGACTATGACCCGAGCTGGCCCAGGCAGGCTGCTACCGCCATCGATGCTCTCCAGGCGGCGATACCTGGGCTGTTCGTGGAGATCGAGCACATCGGCTCGACCGCTGTCCCGGGGCTGGCGGCCAAGCCCGTCATCGACCTGATGGCCGCCGTCCACGACCTCACACACGCCGCACCCCACCAGGCGGCGCTCGCCGACCTCGGCTTCCGCCCGCACGACAACGGGATGACTGACCGGCTGCTGTACGTCCGAGCAGATGCCGGGGTCCGCAGTCATATCCTGCACGTGGTGACCCTGGAGAGTTGGCCTGCCCGGAACCAGCGGATCTTCCGGGACTACCTGCGCGCCCATCCCGAGGACGCGACCCGATACGCGCAGCTCAAGCGGACGGTCGTCGCCGGTACAGGACCGGGTGAGTATGCGCGAGCCAAGACAGCGCTGGTGCAGGAACTCACCGACCGTGCTCGCGCACAACTGGGTCTGCCATCGGTACCCGTGTGGGAGAAGCGGTGCGTGAGGCTTCGCCAACCATGCTGTGTTCAAGCCGAGTTGACAGGGCCCGCGTGCGGGAAGGGGTGGAGCTCCGGGTAGATGGGTTGTCGACCAAGAGCAACCTGTCCGCCCGGCCGACGGGAGAGCCTGTCGCCGGGCAGCATTTCCTGACATGCTACGGTCCCCTTCGCCTTTCGACTCCAGGTGAGTCATTCGACCCAGGGATGTCCTCCAAATCCCTCCCGGCTGAACCGGGGATACATTCAGACGCCTCCAAGGCGCATTCCGCCCACACCCGCTTGCCCCATGGCAGCAGTTCGGTGCCCCAGCGGTCGGCCAGCTCGTTCACGAGCGCGAGGCCACGGCCGCCCTCGTCCTCGGCGTCATATTCCTTGGGTGCAGGGGGCACCTTCGAGAAGTCCACGACACCGATGCACACCCGGGTTGTCCCGGGTCGATCGACGGTGAGCCGGATGGATTCTCTCCGAGCGTGCTGGACGGCGTTGGACACCAGCTCGGAGACGATCAGGGTGCCGTCCTCTGCCAGGTCGTGCAGACCCCAGACGGCGAGCGCGACTCGCAGCAAGCGGCGCGCGGTGGCGGCGCTCTCCGGCTCGCGGGGGAGGGTTTCGCTATACCCGGGGTAGCTGGTCGGACGCGCCCGCGTTGTAGGTTGCGGCATGTCGGTCTGCTCTCTCAGATCGGCCAAGCCCCGGGACCGTTCGCGCGGTCGCCGGGGCGCTGTCCGCTCATGTAAGCGACACGCCAGAAATGCTGACAGGGGCGCAACGTCCTACTTTCGGCACGCTATTCGCTGATACCCAGAAACTCTGCCAACGGCCGGAGTCCCGGCGGATGATGGGGGAGCGCCCACAGGTCGCGCACGATGGCCACGGCCAATGTGTGGTGCTGCATCCACGTCGGCGCCACCCGGCGCAGGGACTCCAGGGTCTTCACTGCCCCGGCAGCGTCCCCGGTATCTGTGTGGGCCCGGGCCACGTCCAGCAGAAGCCACGTCCGCCAGGAGGGTGGGGTGTCCTTGCTCAGTCGCATGCCCTTGGCCAGCGCCAAGGCGTCCTCCGGGTGGCCGTACTGAACGGCGAGACGGACGCGTTCGATGCGGACCGACGACGGGCTGAAGACGCTGACCATGCGGTTGTCGGTACCGTCAGGCAGCCTCGAGACGCGGGCGGCTTCCTTCTCCGCCGTCTCCATCATCGCCGCCGCGCGCTCGTAGTCGCCGCTTCGAGCGGCCGACGTGGCAGCGCTCATGGTCAGTGCGCCCCACACCTTCAGGCCGTCGGCTGTCTCGTCACGGCCTGCGTTCACCATGCCGTCGGCGGTACGGAGGGCGATGCTCAACGCGTCCTCCAGGCGGCCTTGTCGCTGATAGGTCCACGCCGTGGAGTTGACGATCATCGGCAGAAGCAGCGGATCGGAGGACTGTCCCGCAGCGTCTATGGCGCGTTCCAGGCTCGTCAGGGCGAGGTCCGTCTTGCCCATGCGCACGGCAACGTGTCCGGCGAGCTGAAGCGCCTTGCCCAGGGCCGCGAAACCGGCCCTGCGGTCGTCGTCGTTGCCCGAGGCCGTGGCGGTGCGCCCATCCGAGAGCAAGTCCGGCAGCGCCTTCATCACCGTGTCGAACTCAGCGGCGTGGTACTGCGTCCAGCCGTCCGCGATCTGCTCACGGAGACGGCCCAGCGAGAAGCCGGGGCCTGGCGGCTCCGGCTCCGCTCCCCAGAGCACGGGCATGATGGCGCGGCGTACGGCCACGAAGCGTGGTCCGTCGTTCTCGCTTGTGGAGGAGACCGCAGGCGGGTCGCCCAGGAGCGTGGTCAGTTCCACGCCGAGACCGTTGGCCAGCGCGTGCAGCGTGGGGAGGCGCGCCGAGTGTTTCCGCCGCTGTTCGAGCTGGCGGATCACATCGACGGACACACCGCAGCGCTCAGCCAGCTCCTCTTGCGTCAGGGCGGCCAGACGGCGCAAGCGACGCAGGGTCTTCCCCAGGTCTTCGTTTGCCACGTCGCCACCGTACGCTGCCGCGCTGTCGTGCTTCTTCAGCAGTGCAGAGCCGCAGTCCTCCGATGGCCACACCCTCACCAGGCCCCCCTATGTCCTGAGCCCGGTCCCATCGTCCCCCGCCCCCAGCGTCCCTTGAGCGGCGCTCCATAGCCTCCGTCTGTGCTGGTGACGGCCCCAGCCGTTGCGTTCGGGGTGCCGGGAAGCAAGTGCCGGGAAGCGGGTGCCGGGGAGTCGGGGAGGCGGAGGCCGGGTGGCGACGCTCATCGAGGACTACGCGCTGATCGGGGACATGCAGACCGCGGCCCTGGTCTCCAGGGACGGCTCCGTCGACTGGCTGTGCCTGCCACGCTTCGACTCGCCGGCCGTGTTCGCCGGGCTGCTCGGCACGGGCGAACACGGCTTCTGGCGGCTGGCGCCCGCCGGGTCCGGCGGGCCCGCCGGACCCGGCGGAAGAGCGGCGGCCACCCGGCGCCGCTACCGGGGCGACTCGCTGGTGCTGGAGTCGGAGTGGGTCACGCCCGAAGGGACCGTACGCGTGACGGACTTCATGCCGCCCCGCGAGGACGCCGCGCCCTGTCTGGTGCGGATCGTGGAGGGCGTCTCGGGGCGGGTGCGGATCAGCTCCGCGCTGCGGATGCGCTTCAGCTACGGCCGTATCGTGCCGTGGGTACAGCGCGAGTGCGGCCCCGGGCTGCCCGACCGCACGGTCGCGGTCGCCGGGCCCGACTCGCTGTGGCTGGACACCGAGGTGGAGACCTACGGCAGCGACCTGACGACCCATGCCGACTTCACCGTCGCAGCGGGTGCGCGCGTCGCGCTCACCCTCAGCTGGCAGCCCTCCCACCTGCCGCCCCCGCCCCGGCCCGACGCGGACGAACTGCTGCGCGGCACCGAGAGGTTCTGGGCGGGCTGGACCGACCAGTGCAGCTACACAGGCCCCTGGCGGGAGGCCGTGATGCGCTCCCTCATCACCCTCAAGGCCCTCACCTACGCGCCCACCGGCGGCATCGTCGCCGCGCCCACCACCTCGCTTCCCGAGGAGATCGGCGGCGTGCGCAACTGGGACTACCGCTACACCTGGCTGCGGGACGCGGCCATCACGCTGGGCGCGCTGCTGCGCACCGGATACCGGGAGGAGGCCCGCCGCTGGCGCGAGTGGCTGCTGCGCGCCGTGGCGGGCGACGCGCAGAACCTCCAGATCATGTACGGCGTCGCGGGGGAGCGCGAGCTGTCCGAGGCCGAACTTCCCTGGCTGCCCGGCTACGCCGGATCGCGCCCCGTACGCATCGGCAACGGGGCCGCCGCGCAGCTCCAGCTGGATGTGTACGGCGAGGTGGTGGACGCGCTGTGGCTCGGCCAGACCTCGGGCCTGACCCGGGACGACAGCACCCACATCCTCCAGATGAAGCTCATGAACTACCTGGAGTCCAACTGGCGGGAGCCGGACGAGGGCATCTGGGAAGTGCGCGGCCCCAGGCGCCACTTCACCCACTCCAAGGTGATGACCTGGGTGGCCGCCGACCGCACCGTGCGCAGGCTCTCCCGGCTCGGGCTGGAGGGGCCCGTCGCCAGGTGGCGGGCGCTGCGGGAGGAGGTCCACAAGGAGGTGTGCGCCAAGGGCTACGACGCGGACCGCAACACCTTCACCCAGTCCTACGGCTCCCGGGAGCTGGACGCCTCACTGCTGCTGATCCCCCAGGTGGGCTTCCTGCCGCCGGACGACCCCCGCGTCATCGGCACCGTCGAGGCGGTGCAACGCGAGCTGTGCGAGGACGGCTTCGTGCGGCGCTACCCCGTCGCGGAAGGCTCCGGCGAGGCGGGCGGCGCCCAGCTCGCGGGGGACGGGCTGCCCGGCGGGGAAGGGGTGTTCCTGGCCTGCTCGTTCTGGCTGGCGCACGACCTCGCCCTCATCGGCCGCGCCGCGGAGGGCCGCCGCCTGTTCGAGCGGCTGCTCGCGCTGCGCAACGATGTGGGGCTGCTCGCGGAGGAGTGGGACACCGTACGCCGCCGCCAGGTCGGCAACTTCCCCCAGGCATTCAGCCACGTCCCCCTGATAGACGCCGCGCTGCGCCTGGAGGGCCCGCTCTCCCCGCCCGGTTGAGCGGCTCAGCCCCTCCCCGCCCGGTTGAGCGGCTCAGCGCGCCGACGAGGGGTACGCCAGCTCGTCGCTGAACCCGATCGGCGGCAGCATGGGGCGGCTGCTGTCGGCGCTGTAGGGCGCTACCGCGACGTCGCTGAACAGGTCGTCGATGTCTCGACGCGTCAGGCGCCATCGAGGCGGCCAGGACCTTCTACCTCCGCGCTGCCGCGCTGTCCTAGAGCGGTTGTCGAGCGGCCGGCCCCACCCTCGGTGGACGTCGTCCCCGGGAGGTCCGAATGGTGTGGGTCCGCAAGGCGCTGGGTGTGGTGTGGAGGGCTCTCTCGACGTACGGGCAGCTGTGGGTCGTGCCCTACACGAGCGGGCGGGAGCACGAGTGGGAGCGCGAGCGGGAGCCGAGCGAGCAGGTACAGCCCTCTCGTTCGACAAGGTCCACGTGGAATAGAGGAGGACTTGAGAGAACGGGGTCAAGCTCTGGCCATGGATGACGAGTTCGTGGTCGTCCTGAAGTGGCCCCGCCCCACGGCGGGCCGCCAACGGGGATTTGGGGGCGATGATGGCTATGCCCAGGAACTTCACCGAGCTCGCGTTACAACGGATGGAGGAGCTGTCCGGCGAGACGGCCTACCAGTTCGTCAAGGCCGCCCCTGACGGCGAGCGGCTTGAGGCCGACTCTCTCACATACGGCGAACTGGGCCGCCGCGCGCTGCGGCTGGCCGCCTGGCTCCAGGAGCGCGGCTGTCACGGGCAGCGGGTGCTCATCCTGCACACCGACGGGCAGGAGTTCGCCAGCAGCTTTCTCGGCTGTCTCCTGGCCGGTGCGGTGGCCGTTCCCGCGCCGCCTCCCAGCGGCGCCCGGCAGAACGTCGAGCGCGTGGCGAACATCGTCAGGGACGCCGCCGTCAGCTATCTGATGACGGACTCCGCCAACGCCTCCTCCGTCTCGCAACTGCTGGCCAACATCGGCCACTCCGAGGTGGTGTGCCTGGCCACGGACCGCGCGGGGCGCGCCGCCGGGTCCGAGGGCGCGGAGACGGGCTGGCACGATCCGGGGCTCTACCCCGACGACGTGGCCTACCTCCAGTACACCTCGGGCTCGGTGAGCGAGCCCAAGGGTGTGATGGTCACCCACCGCAACATGCTCGCCAACCAGCAGGCCATCCACCAGGCCATGCGCACCGGGCCGGACTCGGTCGTCGGGGGCTGGCTGCCCTTCCACCACGACATGGGCCTGGCGGGCCATCTGCTGCACCCGCTGTGGCTGGGAAGCCGGGGCGTGCTGATGAGCCCGATCACCTTCGTCAAGCGCCCGGCCCGCTGGCTGAGCATGGTCGACACGTACGGCATCACCACCGGCGGCGGCCCCAACCTCGGCTACGAGCTGTGCCTGCGGCGGATCAGGGACGAGCAGATCGACCAGCTCGACCTCTCCCGCTGGGAGACCGCCGTCAACGGTGCCGAGCCGGTACGCGCCGAGACCATGGACGCCTTCGCGCAGCGGTTCGCGCCCGCGGGCTTCCGGCGCTCGGCCTTCTACCCCTGCTACGGACTCGCCGAGGCCACCCTCCTGGTGACCGGCGGCGTCCCGGGCGAGCCCGCCAGGGAGCGCACCGTGGACGCCGGGGAACTGGAGCACCACCGGATGCGTGAGGTGCGCACGGGCGCGGCGGGGCGCACCCTGGTCAGCTCCGGCATGCCGCACGGCTGCGAGGTGCGCGTCGTCGACCCCGAGAGCCACGCGCAGTTGCCGTCGGGCCGGGTCGGCGAGGTGTGGGTGCGCGGCGACAGCGTGGGCCACGGCTACTGGAACAGGCCGCTGGAGAACACCCACGCCTTCCGCGCCACCACCAGCGACGGCAGCACGGGCTTCTTGCGCACCGGCGACCTGGGCGTGCTGGACGGCGGCGAACTGTTCGTCACCGGGCGGCTCAAGGACGTCATGATCATCGCGGGCCGCAACCTCTACCCGCAGGACATCGAGCGCAGCGTGCAGCGCGTCAGCGCCCTGTTCGGCTCCAGCGCCGCCTTCGCCGTCGAGTCCGACCGCGACCACGTGGTCGTCGTCCAGGAGGTGCGCACCAGCAGGGACTTCGACGCGGAGCTGGCCTCGCTGGCGGCGGCCGTGCAGAAGTGCGTGGCCAAGGAGTTCGAGGTCGCGGCCGAGAACGTGCTGCTCGTACGCCCCGGCACCGTGCGCAGAACCACCAGCGGCAAGCTCCAGCGCCGCGCCATGCGCCGCATGTTCCTGGAGGGCCAGATCCAGCCCCTGCACGAGGTCGTCGCGCCCGACGTGCGCAAGCTGGTGGAGGCGGCGGCCGGCGCGCCCAAGGCCACGCGGGGTGGCGGGCCCGGCCCCGAGCGGGCCGCGGCCCGCCCCCTCACGTACGGCAACGGGTCCGGCACCGGGGAGCCTGCGTGAGGGTGCTGCGTGAACAGGCCGCCGCCCGGGAGACGAAGCGGGCCGGGCCGACGAAGCGGGCCGGCGGGGCGGGGGGTGCCGGGCGGGCGGCGGAGGCCGGGCGTACCGGCGGGTCCGCGGGCGCCGAAGGGGGCGGGCGCCCGGCGGCCGACCGCTGGCCGCTGGCCGAGCGCCTCGAGGGGCGGCTGGGCGACCCCACCGACGAGGCCGGGCCGCTCAGCTACGCCACCGCGGCGCGCGAGGACGCCGCCGAGGAGTTCCCGGCCGCGGCCTGCGCGGCCCTGGACCGGCTCGGCGTCCAGCACTACTACGTGCCCGCGCAGTACGGCGGCGCCCTGACCGGGCTGCCCCAGCTCCTGGAGATCGTCCGCACCCTGGCCCGGCGCGACCTGACGACCGCCGTCGGGCACGGCAAGACCTTCCTCGGCGCCGTGTGCATCTGGGTGGCCGAGGACCGCGCGGGCGCCGACCGGCTGGCCGAACTGGTGCGCGCCGGTGAGCCCGTCTCGCTCGGACTGACCGAACGCACCCACGGCAGCGACCTGATGGCCGGCGAGGTCGTCGCCGAGCACGCCCCCGACGGCTACCGCATCACCGGCGAGAAGTGGCTGATCAACAACGCCACCCGGGGCCGCCTGCTGTGCCTGCTGGCCCGCACCAGGGCCGAGGGCGGGCCGCGCGGCTTCAGCCTGCTGCTCGTCGACAAGGACGAGCTGCCCGCCGGCACCTACCGCACCCTGCCCAAGGTGCGCACGCTGGGCATCCGCGGCGCCGACATCAGCGGGATCGCCTTCGACCAGGCCCCCGTGGGCCACGACTGCCTCGTCGGCCAGGAGGGCGAGGGCCCCGAGACCGTCCTCAAGTCCCTCCAGATCACCCGCTCCCTGTGCACCGCGCTCTCCCTCGGCGCCGCCGACCACGGGCTGCGGCTGGCCTACGGCTTCGCCGCCGGGCGCGAGCTGTACGGGCGCAGGCTGCTGGACCTGCCCATGGCCCGGCGCACGCTCGCCGAGAGCTACGCCGACCTGCTCGCCGCCGAGGCCCTGAGCACCGTGGCGGCGCGCAGCATCCACACCCTGCCCGGCGAGCTGAGCGTGACCTCCGCCGTCGCCAAGTACCTCGTACCCACTGTCGTGGACGCCCTGCTCGGGCGGCTGCGCGGCGTGCTGGGCGCCCGCTCCTTCCTCAGCGACCACCACGCGCACGGCCGCTTCCAGAAGCTGGAGCGCGACCACCGCATCGTGGGCATCTTCGACGGCAACACGATGGTCAACCTGTACGCGCTCACCGCGCAGTTCCGCACCCTCGCCCGGGGCTCGGTCCTGCCCCGGCCGGAAGGGCCCGAGCAGCGGGCCACCTTCGGACTGGGCGAGCCGCTGCCCGACCTGCGGCCCGAGAGGCTCAGCCTGCTGGTGCGCCACGGGAGCACCCCGACGGCCGCGCTGCCCGCGAGCGCGGCGGCGCTGGAGAAGGCCGCCACGCACGACGACGGGCTCGCCCTCGCTGCCCGGCAGGCCCGTACGTTCAGCGCCGCGTCCCGCGAGCTGCACGCGCGGATGGGCGCGGCCCGGCTGCTGCCCGGCGGCGCCCCCGTGGAGAGCTTCGACCTCGCCCGCGGCTACAGCGCCTGCTTCGCCGCCGCCTGCGCCCTGGGCCTGTGGCTGCACAACCCGCCCCTCGCCCGGGGCGGGCCCGTCTGGCTGGAAGCGGTTTTGGACCGGCTCTTGAGCCGGCTGGAGGACGCTGTGCCCGGGAGCACGGGACCGCTGCCGCAGCCCCTGGGGGCCCAGGAGGAGGTGAGGGAGCCGTTGTACGAGCGGCTGCTGGAACGGATGGCCGAACAGTACGCGGCCGGGGAGCTGTTCTCTTTGCTCCCGTGCCGCATAGCAGAGGGACCGCCATGCTGACGCCGACCGAGGAAGAAGCGCGCATCCGGCACCGGGTCGCCGACCTGGAGCGCCGCTTCGGCGACCCCTCCGACCCGGACAACCCCCTCGGACTCACCGCGCTGCTGGCCGCCGACGAGCGCGGTGAACTGCTCGCCGAAGCCGAGGACGCGCTCACCGGGTTCGGGCTCAACGCCGAGTTCGTCCCCACCGAGTGGGGCGGCAGGCTGGAGCGCGTGGACACCATGGGCCGGGTGCTGCGCGGCGTCTTCCGCAGGGACGCCAGCCTCGGGCTCGGCTACGGCGCCACCTCCTTCCTCGCCGCCGTCGCCGTCTGGGCCGCGGGCACCCCCGAACAGCGGCGCCGGGTCGCCGAACTGCTGCTGGGCGGCGGGCGGCTGGCCATCGCCTACCACGAGCTGGCACACGGCAACGACTTCGTCCGCAACGAGTTCCGGGCCACCCCCACCCCCGACGGCTTCGTGCTCGACGGCACCAAGCAGGTCATCAACAACGTCGTGCGCGCCGAGGCGCTGGTCCTCTTCAGCCGCACCGACGAGGCGGCCGGCAGCCGCAGCCACTCCGTGCTGCTCATCGAGAAGGACCGGCTGCCGGAAGGCCGGCTGCGCTACCTGCCGCGCTACGCGACCGTCGGCGTACGGGGCTGCCAGAACGCGGGCATCGAGTTCACCGACTGCCCCGTCGAGGCCGACGCGCTGGTCGGCGAGCTGGGCGACGGCGTCGAACTCGCCCTGCGCTCCTTCCAGATCACCCGCAGCGTCGTGCCGTCCATGATCCTCGGCGGCGGCGACACCGCGCTGCGCACCGCCGTCAGCTTCGCCCTGGACCGGCAGCTGTACAACCGCTCGGTCCTGGAGATCCCGCACGCCCGCGCCACCCTCATCGGCGCCTTCACCGACCTGCTGATCTGCGACTGCCTCGCGCTGGCCGCCACCCGTGCCGTGCATCTGCTGCCGGGTGAGACCAGCGTGTACGCGGCGGCCGTGAAGTACCTGCTGCCCAAGCTGCTGACCGAGGCCACCTACGACCTGTCGATCGTGCTCGGCGCCAACTTCTATGTGCGCGGCGGGGAGTACGGCGCCTTCCAGAAGCACGTACGGGACCTGCCGATGATCAGCCTCGGCCACGCGGGCACCGCCGCCTGCCAGGCCACGATCATCCCGCAGCTGCCCCGTCTGGCCCGTACCGCCTGGTTCCGGGGCGAGCCCGCGCCCCGGGGCCTGTTCCGCATCCGCGACCCGCTGCCGCCCCTGGACCCGGCCCGGCTGGGCCTGGCGGCCGGGACGGACGGGCTCGCCTGCTCGCTGACCGGGGCCGCACAGGCGCTCGCCGAGGAGTGCGGGGAGCGCAGCGGCGCATCCGCCGAATCCGCCGGGTACGCCGGGTACACAGAGACGCTGGTCGCGCTGGCCCACGAGATGGAGGAGGAGCTGCGCAGCCTCCAGCGGGAGTGCGCCGCCATGCCGGCCAAGGACCGCACCGTGCTGGCCAGTCCGCGCGCCTACGCCATCGCCGACCGCTACGCGCTGCTGCTGGCGGCGGCGGCCTGCCTGGGCGTCTGGCGCCACCAGGGAGAGGAGCAGGACAGCTCCTCCGGCTTCCTCGCCGACCCCTGCTGGCTCGCCGTCGCCCTCACCCGGCTCGGCAAGCGCCTCGGACGCCCCTTGCCGAAGCTGCCCGAAGGCTGGGAGGAGAAGCTGCTGGACGAGGTGCTCGCGCGCTACCACGAGGCTCGCAGCTACGACCTCTACGACACCCCGATAGCCGGCTGACGGCACCCGCGCCGTCGACACGCTGCTGAGGAGCATCACATGGTGCTGCATTCCACCGGGGCCCAGCCCCCCGACCACGGAGGCACCCGGCCCCAGGCCCCCGAGCGGGGACGTGGCGGTTTCGGGGAGCGCGAGTTCGCGGACTGGCTGGCCGCCCGGCTCAGCGAGTTCCTCCAGCGCCCCGTGCACGGAATCGACCCGCGGACGCCCTTCGCCGAGTACGGCCTCGACTCCGTCGCCGCGCTCAGCCTCTACGGCGACATCGAGGAGGAGTTCGGGCTCTGCCTGGAGCCGACCGTCGCCTGGGACCACCCCACTGTCGAGGCCCTCGCCCGCCATCTCACCGCGGAGTCCGCTGCCGCGCAGTCCGCCGGCGCGGGCCAGGTGGGGGACGGGGGCGGGGACGGGGCTGAGGGCGGGGACGCGGGCCGGGCCGTGGACGCGGTCCGGGGCCCGAGCGGCGGCGCGTCACGCGCCCGGGAGGTGTGACCGTGCCGCACCCCGACCCCCGCGCGGCGGGCCCACGCGCCGTCGCCGTCGTCGGCCTCGACTGCGCCTTTCCCGGCGCGGCCGGCCCCGAGGGCTACTGGCGGCTGCTGACCGGCGACCAGGACACCGTCGGCGAGCCGCCCACCTCCCGCTTCCGGGGCGGCGCCGTCGGCGCCTTCCTCGGTGACGCGGACGCCTTCGACCCCGGCTTCTTCGGCATCGCCACCGCCGAGGCCACCGCCATGGACCCCCAGCAGCGGCTGTTGCTCCAGTGCACCTGGCGGGCCGTCGAGGACTCCGGGCTGCCGCCGCCACGCCTGGCGGGCACCAGGACGGGCACCTACGTCGGGGCCATGTCCGACGACTGGGCCAGACTCGCCCTGGCCGACCCCGCCGGCATCACCCCCCGCACCGGCACCGGCAGCGGGCGCGCGATGCTGGCCAACCGCCTCGCCTACCAACTCGACCTGCGCGGGCCCAGCATGACCGTGGACACCGCGTGCTCCTCCTCGCTGGTGGCCGTGCACCTGGCCTGCAACGCGCTGCTGACCGAGGAGTGCGACCTGGCGCTGGCGGGCGGCGTGAACCTCGTCATCGGCACCGCGCTCGACCAGATCTACCGCCAGTCCGGGCTGGCCGCCCCCGACGGGCGCTGCAAGCCGTTCGCGGCGGAGGCCGACGGCATCGGGCGCGGTGAGGGCATCGGCGTGGTGGCGCTGCGGCGGCTGGCCGACGCGCTGCGCGACGGGGACCCCGTGCACGCCGTCATCCACGGCAGCGCGGTCAACCAGGACGGGCGCAGCAACGGCATCATGGCCCCGCACCGCGCCTCCCAGCGCGACGTGATCACGGCGGCCCGCGAGCGCGCCGGTGTCCGGCCCGCCCAGGTCCGCTACGTCGAGGCGCACGGCACCGGCACGGCGCTCGGCGACCTCATCGAGGTCCTCGCCCTCGACGACGCGCTCGGCGCCCGGCGCGGCCCGCGCGAGCGGCCCCTGGCCCTCGGCTCCGTCAAGGCCGCCATCGGGCACACCGAGGGCGCGTCCGGCATGGCGGGCCTGATCAAGGCCGTCCTGGCGCTGCGCGAGGGCACCGTGCCCCCGGGCCCGGCGGTGGGCAAGGAGAACGACCGGCTCGCGCTGGCCAAGCGGAGCATGGAGCTGGTCGCCGCGCCGCTGGACCTGGCGGCGGAGGGCGCCGGGTGCCGTGTCGGGGTCTCCAGCTTCGGCATGGGCGGCACCAACGCGCACCTCGTCCTCGGCCCGGCGCCCGCGCCCGCCGCCGAGCCCGCGACCGCGCACGCGTCGGAATCCGCGCCGGAACCTGAACCTTCCGCGGAGCAACAGCCCGGCCCCGTCGCGGTGTTCACCCTCTCCGCCGACACCCCCGAGGCCCTGCGCGACAACCTCGCAGCGCAGGCGGAGGCCGTCGCGGGCACCCCGGCGCGCGACCTGGCGGCGCTGTGCCGTACGAGCAACCGCGTGCGTGCCGCGCAGCCCTGCCGCTTCGCGGCCGTCGCCGGGGCGCCCGAGGAGCTGGCGGCGGCGCTGCGCGCGGGAGCCGGGGCCGAGACGGACGTGCCGGCCCCGGCCGAAGAGCCCTCCGTGGCCTTCGCGTTCACCGGGCAGGGTGCGCAGTACCCGGGGATGACGGCGGGGCTGTACGCCGCCTCGCCGCTCTACCGCCGCTTCCTCGACGAGGCGTCGGAGGCTCTGCGGCCCTACACCGTCGAGCCGGTGGTTGAGCTGATCCTCGGCGGCAGCCCTCGCGTGCACCGCACCGGAACCACCCAGCCCGCGCTCTTCGCCGTCGAGTACGCGCTGGCCATGACCCTGTGCGAGCTGGGTGTGCGGCCCGCCGCCGTGATCGGGCACAGCATCGGGGAGTTCGCCGCCGCGGTGACGGCGGGCGCGCTGGATCTGGCGGGCGCCGCACGGCTGGTCGCGCTGCGCGGCGCGTTCATGGAGGCGCTGCCCGAGGGCGGCGGCATGCTGGCGACCCGGGCCCGGGTACGGGAGGCCGTGGCGCTGGTGGAGCGGGAGCCGCTGACCTCCGTCGCCGCCGTCAACGCGCCGGGCGCCACCGTGCTCTCGGGTGACCTGGCGGCGCTGACGCGGCTGCGTGCGGAACTGGAGCGCGGCGGGTTCGGCTGCACCCCGCTGACCGTCTCGCACGCCTTCCACTCGCCGCTGATGGAGCCGATGCTCGGCCGCTTCGCGCGCGCCGCCTCCCGGGTGCCCGGCGCGGTGCCCCGGCTGCCGTTCCACTCGACGGTGCACGGCGGGCCGCCGGCGGAGGGCACCCCGCTGGACGCCGCCTACTGGACCGCGCAGATCCCGGCGACGGTGCGGTTCGAGGACGCGGTCGGCTCGCTGTGCTCGGGGCCCGAACCGCCCACCCACATCGTGGAGATCGGCCCCAAGCCCGTGCTGTCGGGGCTGCTGCGCAGGATCTCCGCCGCGCGCGGCATCCCGGCCCTGCCCGTGTGCCGCGACGCCGCCTCGGACCTGCGCCAGCCCGCCGAGATCCTGGCCCGCCTCTACCAGGACGGGCTCGACCCCGAGTGGGAGGAGCTGTACGCACCCGGCGACCGCCGCACCGTGCGGATGCCCGCACACCTCTTCTCCACCCGCTGGCGCTCCTGGCGGCAGCCGCCCACGATGGCCTACGACCCGGCGACGGCGGACGAAGCGGCGCACGGGCACGGGCACGCGAACGGGCACGGCAACGGGAACGGGAACGGGAACGGTTCTCAGGCCAACGGGAACGGCACCGGCTCGCAGGCCCAAGCCCACGGCAACGGCTCCCGCAGCGGCACCAACGGCAACGGCTCCCCGGCCGGCCCCGGCCCCGGCCCCCTCATCCTCGCCAAGGAAGGCGCCCCACCGGCGCACGTACAGGCCCGCGTGCGCGAGGTGGTGGCGCAGATCGTCGGGGGTGAGGCGGGCGAACTCGATGAGGACCTGCGCTTCTACGACGACCTGGGATTCGACTCGGTGATGCTCATGGAGCTGAAGTACCGGCTGGAGACGCGCTTTCCCGAGCTGGGCGAGCTGTCGCTGCCCGAGATGCTCTCCAGCCTGGTGAGCATCGGATCCCTCGCCGACTACGTGCGCGGCCTGCTGGCACCGGCGGCCGTCTGATGTCCCCCCTTGGCACCGCGCGCCGCGGCATCCCCCTGTACCTGCTGGGGGTGGGCACGGCGCTGCCCGGCGAACCCGTGGACAACGAGGCGCTCTCCAGCAGGCTGGGCATCGCCTCGGAGTGGGTGGAGACGTTCATCGGCACCAGGACCCGGCACTTCGCCGTCGACCTGGAGGGCGGGCACGTCCGCTGGACCCTGGAGGACCTGTGCACCGACGCCGCCGACCGGGCGCTGGCCGACGCCGGGGTGGAGCCGGACGACATCGGCTTCCTCGTACTGGCCACCGCGACCCCCGACGCGCTGATGCCCACCACGGCGGCGCTGCTCGCCGACCGCCTCGGCATCGGCGGCACGCCCGCCTACCAGCTCCAGTCCGGGTGCAGCGGCGCCGTGCAGGCGCTCGCGCTCGCCCGCGCGCTGCTCGCCGAGGGCACGGGAGGCGGCGGCCCCGGGCTGGTCGTCGGGGGGGACGTGTGCACCAAACACCTCGACCTGCGGCAGGACTTCCGCCGGCTGCCGCCGGGCGCGCTGGTCAACTACGTGCTGTTCGGGGACGGCGCGGGCGCGGCCCTCGTCGGCGCGGCGCCGGGCCCCCGTACCCGGGCCACACTCACCCACGTCACGCACCGCCTCGACGGGCTGGGACTGCCGCCGGGGCAGCGCGTGGAGTGGTTCGGCGCCGCCGACCTGGAGCCCTACCGGCCCGCCGCCACCGAGGACTACAAGGCGGTCGAAGACCGGGTGCCCGTCATGGCCCTCGAGGTGCGCGACGAGCTGCTCGACGCGTGCGGCTGGCCGCCCGACAGCGTCGACCATCTCCTTCCGCCGCAGCTCAACGGCAGGATGACCCAGCGGATCACGAGGGAGCTGAGCCACGGCCTCGAGTGGCAGGACGTCTCCTGTGTCGCGGAGACGGGCAACAACGGGAACGCGCTCGTCTTCCTGCAACTGGAGCGGCTGCTCGCCCGGATCCACCCCGGGCAGCGCGCCCTCGGCATCGCCATCGAGTCCAGCAAGTGGATAAAGGCCGGCTTCACAGTGGAGGCGCCCCATGCCTGACAGCGTGCCCTCCCCGGCCGGCTCCCTGCGCGCCCTCCACGCGGCGGGCGAGCTTGTCGCCGCGTACCCGCAGGTGCGCGGACTGCTGGACGGGGCACCCGCGCACGAGCTGGACTTCGCCGGGCGGGCGCTCGCCCGGCTCGACCCCGACGAGGTGCTCGCCGCGCACCCCGGCACCCCCGTGGTGCGGGTCGCCGTCACGGGCCGGGGCACCGTCGGGGAGCTGGTGCCCGCGCTCACCGGAGAGGCGGCGCGGCACGGAATGCTGCTGCGCACCCTGGTGTGCGGGGGCGGCTACGCCCGCGAGCTGGCC
Organism: Streptomyces sp. NBC_01775; assembly: GCF_035917675.1. Lineage (NCBI taxonomy): Bacteria > Bacillati > Actinomycetota > Actinomycetes > Kitasatosporales > Streptomycetaceae > Streptomyces > Streptomyces sp. NBC_01775. The sequence continues at coordinate 7,151,788 of NZ_CP109104.1, forward strand.
GACCCGCGCTCCGCGCTGTACGCGCACGCGCCCGAGCTGACCTTGTGCGTCCTGGACCCGCTCACCGTGTGGGAGAAGGTCGCCGAGCCCTGGCTGCCGATCGAGGTGACCGTGGCCGCCGCGCGGCAGCGCGCGCTGCTGGCCGAGCTGGCCGCCGCACACGCCGCGCACGCACCGTCCGGCGCCACGCTGGTGCTCAACACCGTGCCGCTGCTGCGCCGCTTCACCCACCAGCTCACCGGGCTGGCCCAGCGCGCCGAACTCGGCGGACTGTGGCGGGAGTTCAACGCCGACCTGCTCTACATGTCCACCCCCGCCGAAGGGCTGGCCGTCCTCGACCTCGAACCGCTCCTGGCCGCGGGGATCCGCGCCGACGACCCCCGCATGGGCGCCTACGCCGACGCGCACTGCACCGCCGGGCTGCTGGCCGCCTACGCGCGCGAGGCCGGCCATCTGCTGCGGGCGCTGCGGGGCGGCGCCAAGAAGTGCCTCGTCCTCGACCTGGACGGCACCCTGTGGGACGGGGTGCTCGCCGAGGAGGGCCCCGAGGGCGTCAGCGCCTCCGGCAGCCTGCGGGGCGCCGCCTTCGGCGCCTTCCAGCGCGCCGTGCGCCAACTCGCCTCCCAGGGTGTGCTGCTCGCCGTGTGCAGCAAGAACGACCCGGCCCCGGTGGCCCGCGCGCTCGCCGAGCACCCCGAATTCCCGCTGGGTGCCGAAGACTTCGTGACGGTCGTCGCCGACTGGGGGTCCAAGGCGGAGGGCGTGCACACCATCGCCGCACGGCTGGGCATCGCCCCCGAGGCCGTCGTCTTCGCCGACGACACGCCCTTCGAGCGGGAGACCGTACGTGCCGGGGTGCCAGGGGCCGCCGTCGTCCCGTTGGACGCCGAGCCCGCGCTGCACACCGAACACCTGCTGGCCGACGGCTGGTTCGACACCCCCACGCTCACCGAGGAGGACCGCCTGCGCCCCGCGCGCTACGCCCAGCGCGAGCGGCGTGAGCGCTTCATGGACGGCTCCTCCGACACCACCGGCCACCAGGCCTTCCTCGCCGGCCTCGGCATCCGGGCAGAGGTCTCGCCCGCGCGGGAGCACGAGAGCGCCCGGCTGGCCCAGCTCAGCCTGCGCACCAACCGGTTCAACCTCACCGGCACCCGGCTGACCACGGCGCAGGTGCGGCAGCTCGCCGACGGGCCCGGCACGCTGGCGCTGGCCGTACGCGCGGCCGACAGGTTCGGCGACGAGGGCGTGATCGGCGCCGTCTTCGGCCGCGTCGACGCCACCGGGCTGCACCTGGACAACCTGGTGCTCAGCTGCCGGATCCTTGGCCGGGGCATCGAGGAGGCCCTCCTCAGCGGCCTGCTGTACGCGGCGCGCGCTGCGGGGCTGCCCGCCGTGCACGCCCTGTGGCGCCCCACCCGCGCCAACGGGGCGCTGCGCACGCTCTACCCGGACCACGGCTTCGCGCCCGTACCCCGCCCAGGCGCGGCGGCGGACGGGGGGAGCCTGTGCTTCCGGCACGCGCTGGAGCGCGTCACACCCGTGCCCGCCCATGTGCGGCTGCGGCTACGGCTCACCGAAGCGGAGGTGGAGACATGCACACCGTCGAGGACCTGATCGAACTCGCCAACACGCACCTCGGCACGGCGCTCGCACCGCAGGACGCCGGGGCCGAGCTGGCCGGACTGGCCGCCTGGGACTCGGTGCAGCTGCTGCGCCTGGTCGCGCTCCTCGAACAGGAGCTGGGCAGACCCGTACCGGTCGCGGAGGTGCTCCAGGCGCGCAGCCTGCGCGACATCTGGGCCGTGGCGGTGGGCACATGAGCCCCCGGGACGGCACGGCAGTCGTCCCAACCGACTCCCGCTCCCGGCGGCACACCCGCTACTTCCTGCGCTGGGCCCGCACCGCCTCGCCCGTCCACCTGGGCGCGGACATCGACATGACCCGTGTGACGGAACACCGCGGGGCGGCCCGCATCTCGGGGCACCGCTACTCCTACGTCTCCTACCTGCTGCACGCCGCGGCCCGCGTGCTGGCCGGCCACCCGGAGGCCCGCGCGCTCGCGGCCGGGGTGCTGCGCCCGCGCACGGTGCCGCTGCCGGGTCCCGGGGTCGGCGCCAAGCTCGCGCTGGACGCGGCGGGCCCCGGCGGCGGGCGCGCCGTACGCACCGTCGTCCTGCCGGAGGTGGACACCCTGCCCCTGGCCCGGATCCAGGAGCTGGTCGACCACTGCCGCGCTGCCGACCCGGCCCGGCTGCCGGGCGCGGAGGCGGTGCGGGTGCTGTGCGGACTGCCGCCGCCGCTGGGCGAGCTGGCCTTCCGGTACGGGGTGCGGGGCCCGAAGGCGCGGGCCCGGCGCATGGGCACCTTCGCGGTCAGCTCGCTGGGCCACCGCGCGGTGGACGTCTTCCACTCCTACGGCGGGACGGCGGTCACCTTCTGCGCGACCCGGGTGAGCGAGCGGCCGGTGGCCCGTGCGGGGCGGGTGCTGAGCGCACCCGTCATGCGCCTGGGACTGACCTTTGATCACAGGGTGCTCGACGGAGCCGCAGCGGCGGACGTACTCGATGGTGTGGTGATGCGGCTGGAGGGCTGGCATGGCGATCTTCCTGGGCCCTGCGACGAGCCAGCGGACGGCGGCGTTCGCCAGGCCGGTGCGGATGAGCGGACCCGAGGGGCCCTGGGAACGGGTCCGTGAAGCCGTCGAGCGGCACGGCAGCGTCGTCGTGCACGCGCGGCTTGGGGACTGGCTGCCGCCCGACCTGGACGATCCGGGGCTGCGTCCGGTGCTCGGCCGCGACTACGCCCGCTTCCAGTCGATGACCCACCATCAGGTCCGCTCCCGTTTCGTGGCGTCCAGACTGCTGCTCAAGCATGTGGCCTGCGCGGTCGTCGAAGCGTCTTTGGAATCGGTCGAGCTGGCCTACAAGCCCGGCGGACGCCCCTACGTGCGCGGCCTCGACCAGATCGACATCAGCCTCAGCCACACCGAGGACCTGCTGCTCGTCGGCCTCACCCGGCGCGGCTGGATCGGCGTGGACGCCGAGGCCAAGGACCGCCCCATGCTGGGCCTGGGCACGGAGAACCAGGTGTGTACGCCGCATGAGAGCCGCACCCTCGCGCAGATCGCCGAGGAGCGGCGCAACGCGGCGCTGGTGCGGCTGTGGACGCTGAAGGAGGCGTACAGCAAGGCCATCGGCCAGGGCATGCGCTTCCGCTTCACCGAGTTCGGCTTCGGCCCCCAGGACCGCAATGTGCAGGTGCTGAGGCCGGACGGGGCGCCCGGCACCGGCGACGAATGGACCTTCCACACCTGCCTGGTGGACCGCGCCTACACGGTCAGCGTCGCCCTGTTCGACGCCGGCTTCGGCGACACCAGCGACACGGCGGCGGCCACCATGCTCGATGCCGGGCTGATCGAGGCCCTGGTGTCCGACGGGGCACGGGAGGCGGCAGCAGATGAGCGCTGAGACACCGCCGGGAGGCGGGCGCGCGACGAGGACGGAGACCGAGGTGTGCGTCGTCGGCGGCGGGCCCGGCGGCCGGGCCCTCGCGCGGGCGCTGACCCGGCTGGGCCGCGATGTCGTCCTCCTGGAGAAGCGCGACCCGGCCAAGAGCGCCGGGCCCTCCTTCCGGGGCGAGTCCGTCTCACCGGACGGGGTGCGGCTGCTGGACGGACTCGGCGTGCTCGGCCGCGTACGGGAGGCCGCGCACCGCGTCGACCGGCTGGAGATCCAGGACGCCGGGCGGAAGGTGCTGGACGTACGCTTCGCCGGCTTCCCCTACGCCTACCGCCACCCCGTCGAACTCGCCCAGCCCGCCTTGCTGTCCGCGCTCGCCGAACCGGTGCGCGGCCCGGGAGCCGGACGGTGCGCCGTGCTGGAGCCCGCCACCGCCGTCGGCCTGCTCAGGAAGGACGGGGCCGTCACAGGCGTACGCGCCGGGACCCCCGAGGGGCCCGTCGAGATCAGGGCGGCGCTGACCGTGGGCGCCGACGGGCGCTACAGCGCCGTACGCCGGATGGCCGGGCTCGACGCGCACGCCCGGCGCACCCCGCTGGAGCGGGACGTGATCTGGCTGAAGCTGCCCTTCCCCGAAGCCTGGGACCGCCGCGCCTACCGGGTGCGCATCAGCCGGGGCAGCCACGGGCTGTTCCTGCCCAGCACCGACGGGACCGTACGGGTCGGCCTCAACATCCCCAAGGGCGGCCTGCGCGAGCTGCGTTCGGGCGGCGCCGGGCCCGGCGTGCTCCGCGAACGGCTGGCGAAGCTGGCGCCGGAGGCCGCCGAGGCGGCCCGCGAGGGGCTGCGCACCTGGTCGGACACCGCGCTGCTGGACATCTTCACCACCGAGGTAGCGCGCTGGTGGGTGCCAGGCCTCGTCCTCATCGGCGACGCCGCGCACACCCTCTCGCCCATCCTCGGCCAGGGCGTCAACCACGCCCTGGCCGACGCCGTCGCGCTCGCACCCTTGGTCGCGGAGGCGCTGGGGAGCGGCGGTGCGCCTACCCCGGCCGGCGTGCGTGCGCCGGCCGGCGTGCTGGAGGCCTTCCAGCGCGGTCGGAAGGGCGACGTGGCACGCTCGCGGGCCCTACAGCTGCGCCAGGAGCGGATGTTCACCCTGGCCGCACCGGCGGCGGCCGTGCTGCGCAGAACCGTCTACCGCGCCGTCAACTCCAGCCCCGCGCTCCAGCGCAGGGTGCTGGCCCCCGCCTACTTCCCGGGCCGGCGGCCCCTGACGCGCACCGAAGCCGCCGCCGGCGGCCCCAGGGAGGCCGAGCCCGTATGAGCCCACAGCCGAGCCTGGCCGAACTGCGCGCCCTGGCACCCCTGCACGCCCGCGCCCAGGGCATCCCCCGCCGGCGCTGCCGCGCCCTGCTGGCGCGGATCGGCTCCGCGGCGGACGAGGGGCCCGACTCCTGGCCGGCCGTCTGGAGCCGTGCGGGCGACGCGCTCGCCGCACGCGGCCGGCATCTGGACGCCGCGCGCCACTACGCGCTGGCCCGCTTCCCCTACGCGACGGGCCCGGCGGGTGAGCGGGCGCAGCGGCTGTGCGTACGCTCCTTCGACCGGTGGCGCACCACCTACCCCGGCATCGGCCGCGTAGAGGTCGAACTCCCGGGCGGGGCGGGCACGTTCGCCGCCTGGACGGCGGGGCTCTCCACCGCAGCGCCCCGCCCGCTGATCGTGGTGTGCGGCGGCATCGTCTCCGTCAAGGAGCAGTGGGCGCCGCTGCTGGCACGCGCCGCCGCGCTGGGCACCGCCATCGCCGTCACCGAACTGCCCGGCGTGGGCGAGAACACGCTGCGCTACGGCACCGACAGCCCGGCCATGTTCTCCGCGCTCCTCGACCGGCTCGCGCGCCACGCCGACGTGGGGCGCACCCACGCCGTGGCGCTCAGCTTCGGCGGACACCTCGCGCTGCGCGCCGCGCTCACGGACCCCCGGCTCGTGGGGGTCTCCACCGTCGGCGCGCCCGTACGGCACTTCTTCCGCGACCAGGACTGGCAGCGCACGGTGCCCACGACCACCACCCGGACCCTGGCCCACCTCACCGGCCACCCGGCCCCGGCCGCCGGAGTGCCGGCCTCGCTGGGGGAGTGGGCGCTGGAGCCGTCCGAGGTGGCGGCGCTGCGGGAACTGCCCGTCACCTACATCGCCGCGCTGCGGGACGAGGTCGTCCCGCTCAGCGACGCGGCCCTCCTCGCGCGCGACCCCGGCGCGCGGTGCGAACTGCTGGTCCTGGACGACGAACACGGCGCCCCGGCCCACCTGCCGCGGGTGCGCGCCACGCTGCTGGGCTCGGCCCTGCGCGGCCTGGGCGTGCACCCGGTGCGGCGTGCGGTGCTGGGGCTCGCGGGGAGCCGGCCCGGAACGCGCGGCGGGCGGGTGCGGTTGTGAACGGCTGGACCTGGCGCCACCCGACGGGCCGCACCCTGAGTGCGGCCGTCGGCGTGGCGGCGCTGTGCGCGGGGGCCCGCGCCGGGGGGTCTCGCAGCCGGCTGCTGTGGACCTGCGCCCTCCTCCCCGACGCTGCTCTGCTCTACGGCATCGCCTCGGCCCCCACCTTCGACCCGCTGCCCCGCTACGCGGTACGCCCGTACAACGTCCTCCACTCGCCCGGCATCCCCCTGGTCCTGCTGGGCGCCGCCCGGCTTCTTCGCAGCCGTGAGCTGTGTGCGGCGGGCTGCGGATGGCTGGCCCACATCGGCGTGGACCGGGCGTGGGGCTACGGCCCCCGTACGGCGGACGGCTCCCGCCGGTGAGACTAATTCCGTTTGCTTGCACGTAAGTTGCTGCCGTTAACCGGCTGTGTCGCTATCATCACTCCCGCCGTGCCCCCGCTCGACCAGCGGGGTGAACTTCTCGTAAGGGGGAGCCAGATGCGCAAGGCGGTCGGTGGAGCGGCACTGGTCATGACAGCGGTTCTGCTGGCCGGATGCGGTGTCCTGGACAGCGGGTCGGTGAAGAGCCACAGCGGGACGTCCGCGTCGGACAAGCAGAAGTCCGTGAAGAAGGACAAGTGGGCGCCGCCCGAGACCCACGAGGTGACCCTGGAGGCCAAGGGCAAGGGCACCCCGCAGATCAGCTGGATGGCGGACACCAACCACTTCGAGAAGGTGACACTGCCCTGGAAGAAGACGCTCCAGGTCAAGCTCAAGGGCGCCCAGTTGAAGCTCGGAGTGCCGCTGTACGTCACACCGCAGGCGGTGCCGGGCCCCGACGGCCGGTACGTGTATCCGTCGTGCGCCATCGAGGTCGACGGCAAGAAGGTCGCCGAGAGCGCGGGCGGTACCAGCACCAAGGGCTGCAAGTACACCCTGAAGGGCGACTGAGAGCCCTGACGGGGGCCGTCCCGGCGGGAGCGAACCCGGCCCCCGTGAACGGGCCCCGCCGCCCGCTCAGTCGCCCGCCCGGTTCCGCTCCGCCGCAGCCGCGACCACCAGATCCTGCCAGGCCATGCCGGTGCCCTTGAACAGCCGTGGACGGGTGCGGTCCACCGTCCGCTCCCCGCACACCACCTCCTGGAGCGGGACCAGCGCCCCGGCTGTCAGCGCGCCCTCGTCCAGGGGGATCGCCACGTCTCCCGCCTCCCGCAGCGCGGTCGCCACGTCCTCGACGACCACCGTCGAGGACGCGACCGTGACGGTGTCCACCTCCCGTGCGTCGGTGGTGTGGGAGCCCATGGCGACCACCGTGACGTGCGGTGCCAGGGCCGCGCCGTCGAACAGGGGCGTGGGGGAGGCGGTGCAGCAGGCGACGATGTCGGCACCGGCGACCGCCTCCGGCGCGGCGGCACTGGCGGTCAGCCCGATCTCCGCACAGCGCTCCACCAGGCTCCGCACCCGCTCCGGATCGCGCCCCACGACCTCCACGGAGGTCAACGGCCGCACATGGTGCAGCGCGACCGCGTGTGCGAACGCCTGCGGGCCGGTACCGAAGAGCACCAGGCGCCCGGCGTCGCGTGCGGCGAGGTGGTCGACAGCCAGCGCGGAGACCGCCGAGGTGCGCAGCAGGGTCAGCGCCGGTCCGTCCAGCACGGCCAGTGGGCGCAGGGTGGGCGCGTCCATCAGGAGGTAGGTCCCGGTGATGGACGGCAGCCCCCGCGCGCGGTTGCCGGGGACCACCCCGGCGAGCTTCACCCCGGCGTGCCCGGCGAACTCCGCCGGCATCACCAGCAGTTGCCCGCCGCTCAGCGGCACCCGGGACCGGGGCGGGGTCGCGGCGACGTCGAGCGCGCCCCGCAGGGCCGCGCGCAGCGCCGCCACGGCGTCCCCGACCGGCAGCAGCCGGGCCAGCGCGGGCCCGTCGATCAGTGCGGGACCCTCGTCCCCGGGGGACGGGGCGGACTCGGTGCTGTCACGTTCGGACACGCTCTGCTCCTGGTACGACGAGGTGGGCGACGGCGCGCGCGCCGCTTCGCGGCGAGCATCCCACCCGTGGTCCCGCCGGGGAACCGGGCCCCGGGTCCAGGGGCTACCGGCGTGGTCGGCGTGCATCTGAGCCACCGGCCGCCTTCGCCGGGGCAATGGCCGGCGGACGGCGCCACGGCTTACGGCCGGCCGCCCACCTGCATGCCGGGGAGCCCGAGGTGCGGGTGAGGAGCCGCAGGCCCGGTGTTGAGAGGCGCGAAGGGCTGGTCGGGCTGCATGAGGGCCTTCTGCTGACTGGCTACAGGCGCGGGCCGCTGTGCTGCGTTCGGGGTGCGGGGGTGCAGCTTCCACTCGTTCGGGCCCGTCGGCACCATCGTGAAACCGCCTGGGTTTTCCAGCGCGGCCTTCGTCAACGGCCCCACCGAACGCCCATCCCTGGCGAGGTTGGCCAGCCACATCCTCGTAAGATACTCTTCTTCCGAATTTGCGTATTGTGACTGTTTTGGCACTAGATTCGGTGACCCTGCCCCCGGGCCGCCAGGGCTGAAATACGCAATCACTCTGCGCGCGTTATTCCGGTCATCCTCTGGCTCGGGCGTCGGCATAACAGCTCCCTCCATTTTACCGAACAGCGCTTATCCGACTGCAACATCGGAGCCAACTCACTCCTCACTAACGGGCTCCCGTCTCAGCTGGTTCACCGCATTCACTGGAGATCTTCAACGGTGCGGGTCACGCCGGGTCGTGACGGCGCCTGGCGTGTCGATGGGCGTTGTCGGAGGCGCCGTTTCCGGCTCACCGGGCGCCGTGCCGGGCTCGTACGGGTCCGCGGGGGCCTCCTGTTGCCTTCAGTCCGTGCGTAATTCTCGGAGCTGCGAGCACGTTATTCATGCCGTGGTGTACCGCCATTCCGCCAAGCACTTTCGGGTCGGTGCCGAGGATTCCTCAATTCCCCTCAACGGCCGCTTGGCCGGTCTTTCTCCCCCGTTGGTAGGGTGCCGGCGCGTTGGCGCATGCGCTCCAGGAGGTCGGCGCGGCGGTCGGCCTGCGCGGACTCCGCGCGGCGGTCCTTGTCCACGATGCTTCCCCCGCGCGCGGTGCCGGTCGCCCGGCGGAGGTGGGGTGGCTTGCTCACCGTCGGGTCCTTTCCCCGGCCGCTGCGCGGTTCTCCCGTCCGTGCGGATGTCCCGCGATCACGGCGTTGCAGCTGCGGACCGTCAGACCGTGCCCCTTCACCCGGGCACGGTCCCGGTCCTGGGCTAACAGTTCGCAGACGTCGCAGCCGGGGACCGGCACCGGCTCCAGCACCGGTCCGGGCTGCTCCTCCTCGGTCAACTCCACTCCCATGTGGCCTCTCTCCTCCGCTGCCTGCATGAATGGTTGATGCGTCGGCCGGCGCATCCAGCGGATGCCACCCGCTCTTGTCACGCTCCGCGGTCCACCAGTGACAACACTGGAGTGGGGCCCGCTAATGTGAGGAGGGTTTCGGCGCCCGACCTGGGCGTTGGTCACGTGGGCATATGCGCATGCCGCCGACCGTCGGAAACCGCACCGTTGTGACGCATGACCACACCTACGGTCAGGGGGAGTGGTGGGGGAAGAAACGGCGCATGAGGGGCGCGCCGTGGTTGTCAAGGGTGCGGGGGACGCTCGGGACCCGCGCAGGGTGTTCGCCGAGGAGTGCCGGAGCGCACGGGAGCTTTATCCCGAACCCCCGTTGAATCAGCGTCAGTTGGCGCTGATTGCTCGCACGTCCAAGAGCACGATCTCCCGCGTGGAGACGTGCTTGGGGCCGATTCCGGCCGGGCTTCCGTCCTCGCTGGACGAAGTGTTCGCGACGGACGGCACGTTCAAACGGCTCCACGAGGAGGCCGTGGCGGCCTCGTTCCCATGCGGGACGGCAAGGCCCCGGAGGGCCCTGTCCTCGGCTTCCCGCTGCCGCGTTCGCGGACTTCGTCGCGGGCGTCAAAGCGGGCGGCTCCGCGGCTGAGCAGGGGGCTCACCAGGTGACCGGTAGCGAGGTGAGCCGGTTGACCAGCAGGCCGGTGTGCATGGTGATCTCCTCGGCGGGGATCGCCAGCCGCAGGGTGGGGAAGCGGGTGGCCAGGGTGCGCAGGGCGATCTGGAGTTCGGCTCTGGCCAGTGGCGCGCCCAGGCAGTAGTGCGGGCCGTAGCCGAAGGCCAGGTGGGAGACCGAGGCGGTTTCCTCGGCGTCTGCCGGCCCGGAGCGCTCGGGGCCGAAGCGCTCCGGGTCGAAGCGGTCGGGTTCCGGGAAGCGGTCGCCGTCCCGGTTGGCCGAGCAGATGGAGGCGACGACGGCGCTGTTGGCGGGCAGCGTCGTCCCCGCGACATCGAGCGGTGCCGTGGTGACCCGCAGCGGGCCGCCGTCACCGATCGGGTTGACCCGCAGCAGCTCCTCCGTCAGCGCGGCCAGCCCCGCGTCCGTGCCGGGGACGAGCCCCATCCGCTCCGGGTGCCGCAGCAGCGTGAAGACCGAGGCGCCCAGCACCCCGGCCGTGGTCTCGTGGCCCGCGATCAGCAACGTCATCGCCATGGTGAGCAGTTCGTGCTCGCTCAGCCCGCCCAGGTCGTCCCGTACGACGACCAGCGCGCTCAGCAGGTCCTCGCCCGGCTCGCGCCGCTTCTCGGTCACCAGGTCCTGGAGGTAGGCCAGCAGCGCGCCTTTGTGCTGCCGCATCTGTTCCGGGGTGTGCGCCGTCAGCGACAAGACCGCGTCCGACCAGGTGCGGAAGCGCTCCCGGTCGGCGTAGGGGATGCCGAGCAGCTCGCAGATGACCGCGACGGGGAAGGGGAAGGCGAAGGTCTCGTTCAGGTCGGCGGGGGCGCCCGCCGCCTCCATCGCGTCCGCCAGTTTCCCGGCCAGTTCCGCGAGCCCGGGCCGCATGCCCGCCACCCGGCGCGGGGTGAAGGCGCGGGAGACCAGGGCGCGCAGCCGGGTGTGCTCGGGCGGGTCCATGGTGAACAGCCCGCCCGCGTCGAACGGGACGGCCGTCAGCTTCGGCGCCTCGGGCAGCACGGTCGCCGCGCGCGAGCAGCGCGGGTCCGCGAGCACGGCGCGTACGTCCTCGTAACGGCTGACCAGGTGCCCCGTATCCCCGCTCGGCAGCGTCACCGGGCAGACCGGTGACTCCGCGCGCAGCCGGGCGTACGCGCGCGGCACCTCCGTGGCCGTCTCGCGGGGCGGCGGATAGCGGCGGGGGGCGGGGACGGCGCGGTCGGACGGCGTGCTGGAGGGCGTACGGGTGGAATCCTGCGACATGAACACACTGTTGGGCCTTGGCCTCGGGTTGTGGTCAAGCCGGTGTTGGCGGGGACTTGAGGCGGTATTGTCACCTCCCGAACTGTCACACGACAGACCGGCCGAGTCCGCGGGGGAACTCGACGATGATCTCAGTGGTGCTCGCCGAGGACATGCACATGGTCCGCGGCGCCCTGGTCGCGCTGCTCGACATCGAGAGCGACATCGAGATCGTCGCCGAAGTCGACTCCGGCGGCGACATCCTGCCCACTGTCTTCGCGCACCGCCCCGACGTCGCCGTCATCGATATCGACCTGCCCGGCATGGACGGGCTCACGGCCGCCGCCGAGGTGCACGAGAAGCTGCCGTCCTGCCGCACCCTGATCCTCACCAGCCTGGGCCAGCCCGGCAACCTGCGCCGCGCCCTGGAGGCCCACGTCTCCGGCTTCCTGCTCAAGGACGCCCCGCCCAGCAAGCTCTCCGACGCCATCCGCCGGATCCACGTCGGTGAGCGGGTCATCGACCCCGAACTCGCCCTGGACGCCTGGTCGGCACGGGAGAACCCGCTCACCGCGCGCGAGACCGAGGTCCTGCGGCTGGCCGCCGAGGGCGCCGAGGCCGCCGACATCGCCGGGCGGCTCTTCCTGTCGGTGGGGACCGTGCGCAACTACCTGACGACGATCGTCATCAAGCTCGGCGCGCGCAACCGCGTCGACGCCCTGCGCATAGCCCGCGAACAGGGCTGGCTGTAGGGCCCGGCGTCGCACCGCGCTCAACGCGCGGCCGGCCCGCGCGCACCGCTACACCGCGCTGGACAGCCGCGCGTGGGCCCCGGGGTCGCCGGGACGGGAGGAGGGAGTCAGCGGAACACGTGCCTCCAGGTGGAAGCAGCCGTCGTCGGCCTCCCGCGCGCTCAGCGTGCCGCCGATCGCGCCGACCCGCGCCGACAGGTTCCCTATGCCACTGCCGCCTTCGGTGTCCGGCGCCGGAGTCGTCGGGTCCGCCGGATCGGGGCGCGGTTGCACCCCGTCGTTCACCAGCCGCAGCACCGCGCAGCCCGCGTCACCGCTCACCGTGATCACGCACTTGCGTACCTTGCTGTGCCGCAGGATGTTGGTGACCCCCTCCCGCAGCACGGTCGCCAGGACCGTGCCCACCGCCTCGGGTATCCGATTCAGCGAGGTGTCCACCTCGGCCTCGATCCCGGCCGCCTCGAACACCGAGACGGCGGAGGAGACTTCGGCGGGCAGCGAGATGTTGCGGTAGCTGCGCGCCACGGCCCGCACATCGGCCAGTGCCTGCCGGGAGACCTCCAGCACCGAGGTCACCTCGTTCTTCGCCCGCACCGGGTCGCCGTCCACCAGCCGGTGCGCCAGCTCGCTGCGCAGCGTGATCGCCGAGAGGCTGTAGCCCAGCAGGTCGTGCAGGTCCCGGGCGAAGCGCAGCCGTTCCTGCTCGACGGCCAGCCGGGCGATCTCCTGCTGGGCCGCGCGCAGCCGCATCACCATCTGCGAGAGCAGCGTCAGCCCGACCACCATCGCCGTCGTGGTCATGCTGGAGACCCCGATGTAGACGCCTTCCATACCGCTGAAGCCGTACAGCGACGTCAGCCAGAAGACGCTGCCCCAGACGGCGAGCGTGAGCACCCACGACCACGGGCGTCGTAAGGACAGCAGCACCGAGCCGGCCAGCAGCCCCGGCAGGCTCACCCACGAGGCCCCCATCAGTGCCACCGGCGCGTACACCAGTACGGCCTGCACCCACAGCAGGGTGTGGACCTGCCTCCGGCGCAGCGGGGTGACCCGCGGCGCCGAGCGCATGATCTGAGTGACGAACAGGCCGATGAGGGCGGCGGCTCCCCCCAGGACCTGTAGGAGGGAACCGCCGATGGTCAGCAGGTGGAGGGTCGCCGAACTGAGAAAGCCGCACAGCGTCACCACCAGCAGGATCAGCGCTATACGCGAGGCCGAGCGGGTGTCGGGGCCATCAAGGTCCCGCTGCCGCGATCCCAGGACCGCGTCGTAGGCGCGTCTGCTCCACAGCGGTCCGTTGCGTGCTTGCTTCGCCTTCCCCACCGTGCGTCTCCCCGTGGCCTTGCCGCCCCTTGCCCGGATAGTAGGCGCGCTGTCGCCGACCGTTAGCGCCATTACTAGACAAAGACCGGGATCGGATTGAGGCCGTCGTACGGAGTCGGCGCCGGCTGACGGCCGAGTTGCACCGGTACGTCGTACAGCCTGCCATCCGCGAAGCGTGCCCAGAAGTGCCGGAGTCCGGGCACCATCACCTTGACGACGGGAATCCCGAGGTCGGGCCGGGTCTGGTCCAGCACCAACAGCTCCATCCCCCGCGCACGCACCAGCGCCTCGGCGGTGAGAACGTCATCGAGCAGATCCTCGCGCGGGGTGTAGGGGAAGTCCCCGCACACCCGGGCCGGAGCCTCCGGATCCGGCAGCAGATAGGGCTGGTTGGCCACCGTTCTTCGCGTGCACCAGTCGAGCAGCTCGGGGTCCTCGGCCGTGGTCCGCGCGTCCAGCATGCCGGGCAGCAGCTGGTTCAGCTCCGTCACGGCACGGCGCATCGCGACCCCCGGGTCGAAGTGAGCGCCGAAGCCGAACGCGATGTCCTCGCGCGGCCCTTCGGTGATCCGGGAGAGCGCGGCGACAACCGGCACCCCCAGGTCCGAGGTCAGGTCGAGCGCCCATATCTCGCGCCCCAGCCGCCCGTGCTGCTCCCGCGTCGCGGTCAGCCACGGGTCGGCGAACGAGTCCAGATCCAGGCCCGGCACCCGCGAGCGGTTGTACCACCACAGGGCCACCGCGTCCCGCTCCACCAGCTCGAAGAAGCCCTGGAGCACGGCGTCCTCCAAACTGGCGCCCGCCGCGTTCCCGTTGGAGTCGGCCCGCACGTAGCAGGCCCCGGAGGGCCCCGGCGCCGAGTAGTACAGCATTCCGGTCGGCAGCATGCGGTGCGTGCCATGGGTCACCGACCACACCGGGGTCCAGTCGATGACGGCGTCCTCGTCCAGCGGATCGCACACGTACTGGAACGCCGGGTGCGCCCCGTTCCAGCGCAGCCGGTCGGTGAACTGCCGCTCGTGGTAGAGCTGGCACTGGTTCGGGTGCACGGCCCGCGTGCCGAGGTCGCTCAGCCGCGCGGCCGTGCGCGGCTCGTCCCCGTGATAGGTGGCCGAATACCGCTCCAGCGCCTCACACAGCGCCCCCACCTTCGCGTCCAGTTCGCTGACGCCCTTGCCGCCGCTCTGCGCGCGCAGCGCGTGCCGCAGTCCGCGCAGGCCACGGCCGACGACCGCCGGATTCGAGCCCGACAGATAGGAGTTGAGGAACTCGGGGCAGCGCGGATCGCGCCGCAGCGTGTGCACCACCCCGGTGACCTCGCCCACCAGATACTCGTACCGCTCCAGGATCTGCCGGGACGGCAGCGCCCGGTGCCCGCCGCCGCCCTGTTCGAGCTTGGGGCGCGAGGTGAGGCGTACGGGGCGCCGCACCTGCTTGGTGACCAGCAGCGGATCGCCGCACTCCGCGCACTGCGGACGGCGCTCCACGCGGTGCTGCTTGGTGACCAGACACAAGCTGTCCAGCGTGCACACGGCGTGCTGGCTCTCGTGCCGGAATCCGGCCAGCCACTTCGACGCCTGGAGCGCCACCATGTGCAGCGCCGTCGCATGGCTGGCGCCGGTCGCCGCGCGGGGCGGGGTGGGCGGGGCCGCCATGCCGAGGGCCTCGCCCAGATACAGCTCCGATTGCCGGTGGTGGCGCACCCGGTGGGACAGACACTGCCAGCAGGCCCCCGCGGCCGGCTGGAAGACGGGCCCTATCCACGCGGTGACCCCCGAGGGCTTGGCCAGCAGCCACGGCGTGCCCGCCAGCCGCTGCTCCCGGTCGATTCCGGCCAGGTCGGGGGAGAGGTAGTCGTCGCACAGGACGACGGTGAGCGTATGGCCCCCGCCCTCGTCGACGGTCAGTCCGGCGGCGGTGAGCGCCTGTGCTCCCCCCGCGCCGGCCCCGGCCGTCAGGTCCTTGAGCAGGACACGGGCCGAGGCCATCTCCTCGCGTGCCCGGTCCCCGTGCAGTCCGGCGCACTCCCAGAACGCCGCTTCCGCGTCCTGGGAGGCGCCCTGCGGGGGCGGGGCGAAGCGGTCCACGAGACCCGCCCTGGTCAGCTGGGCGAGCAGGCCCCCCAGCACGGCGGGGCTCAGCTTTCCTCTGGCGTCCCTGACCAGCGCCGCGAGGTCCCGGCTGCCGTCCAGCAACGGGGCCAGCACGGCGACGGCTTCACTGCCGATGGCGGTGACGCCCTGCTCGGAGACGAGGTAGGTCGCGTCTCCGGGCACCACGACGGGGGTCAGGTGGCGTCGGAAGGCCACCCGGGAGAGCGCGGCATCCACCGATTCACCGGAGGGTGTCGCGCCGGACGGGGGCAAGGTCGCGGGGATCGTCGGAGACCCGGCAGACCTGTGACCCGGTGAGGCGGGGGGCGACCAGCACGGGGTCGTGCGGGTCGAGGCTGGTGATCGTCAGCTCGCCGCCGGTGTCGGCAGGCAGGGCGGGGATCGGGGTGTGTTCGTCGGTACGGATGCCGAACTCCGCGAGCACGCCGTGCGGTTCGACGGCGTAGCGTACGGCCAGCGTCGGGTCGAGGTAGCACTGCGCGGTCAGTTCGGCGAAACGCCAGTCCTGGTCGACGGAGCCGGTCCCGGGCTGCGGGCGGTTGACGGTGACCTTGGAGAGTGCGTGACCTGACATCGTGACTTCTCCCGTCGTGTGGGGAACCCTGTGTAACCGTCTGATGTGGGGAATGGCCCGATCGTGAGGGTCGGTGGCGCATCAGCAGTGTGATCGGGCACACAAGTGAAGGGCCAGTGGAGGGGTCATGAACCTCCATGTGAAGAATTCATGGTCGACTCTGCCGCGATATCCGCCCCAAGATCGTGAGTTACTCACTGTCGCACCCGTGGAGCGGATGGGATTCTCCTGAACGGGTCTCTCCCCTGGGGCCCGTCGGACCCGGTCGCGGGGATGCGGACCGGGTGCGGCCTGACAGCCAACGGGAGGCACCACATGCACATCAGGGTGCTGGGAACTCTGCACGCTGAGACGGCAGGAGCCTCGATCGTGCCGAGCGCGGCCAAACCGCGGCAGATCCTGGCCCTGCTCGCCCTGAACAGCCGGCACATCGTGCCGGTGCCCGACCTCATGGAAGAGGTCTGGGGCGCGAATCCCCCACGCAGCGCGCCCACCACACTCCAGACGTACATCCTCCAGCTGCGCCGCAGGCTCCGCACCGCACTGGGCGAGCCCGCCGGAGACGGCGCGGGGCCCGGCGGCCGGGACGTGCCCGGCGACAAGGACATCCTGGCCACCCGGCACGGCGGCTACCAGCTGGAGGTCGCCGAATCCGACGTCGACGCCCTGGAGTTCGAGCGGCTGACCCGTGCGGGTCACTCCGCCTTCGAGACGGGCGACATGGCCAAGGCGTCCCACCTGCTGACCTCCGCGCTCGCCCTGTGGCGGGGACCGGCGCTCGCCGATCTGCCGCACGGAAAGCACCTGGCCATCGAGGTCACCAGGCTGGAGGAGAGCAGGCTGGGCGCCATCGAGCGGCGCATCGCCGCCGACCTTCGGCTCGGCCGGCACCGCGAAGTGCTCGGCGAACTGTGCGCGCTGCGCGGTCGCTACCCGCTCTACGAGAACCTCCACGCGCTGCTGATGATCGCCTTTCACCAGGACGGCCGGTCCTCGGACGCCCTCATCGCCTTCAAACGGCTGCGCGGCACCCTGGTCGAGGAGCTGGGCCTGGAGCCCTCCCCCCGTCTCGACCGTCTCCACCAGGCAATTCTCCGTGGCGAGGACGCGCTCAGCGCCTGGAGCGACCCCGCCGGGGCCGGCGAGGCGGCCGGGATCGCAGGGTGAGGGCCAGGGCCGGTCGCCGGCGGCGCGCGGTGATCACCCGCCGGGCGGCGCGCGGTTGAACCATCCGCGCCGGGGGCGGCGGCGCCCCGGCGCCCGCCCCGGCGCGCGGCGGGCGACGGCTCAGGGCACCTCCTGCGCCGGGTCCACCTCCCTTCAAGCCGTCGTCCAGCGTCGATCGTGAGGATCGGGCCCTCAACGACGCCGGTCCGGGTCCGGGCCGGCAGGAAGGGGGAGGGCATGAACGCGTATCTGGGCGTGGCTCCCGGCCGAAGGGCGGGCGAGGCCGGACACCCCGGCGCGCCACTGCGTCTCTTCTGCTTCCACCACGCCGGTGCCGGAGCGCTCACCTTCGCCCGCTGGAAGCGCGAGTTCACCCCCGACGTGCACGTCCTGCCGGTGCGGCTGCCCGGCCGGGAGACCCGCCTGCGCGAGCCCCGCATCACCGAGGGGCCGCTCCTCCTGGACGAACTCGACACCCACCTGGGCCCGCTGCTGGAAGAGCCGTACGCCTTCTACGGGCACAGCCTCGGCGCGCTGGTCGCCTACCGCTTCGCCCAGTACCGGCAGCGCACCGGGCAGCGCGGGCCCGCGCTGGTCGGGCTCGGCGCCTGCCCGCCGCCGCACCTGCCGACCCCGCTGACCGAGCACAGGAGCCTGTCGGACGAGGGCCTGCTGGCCGCGCTGAACCGTTACGGCACCCTGCCCTCCTACCTGTTCGAGCGCCCGCGCTGGCTGAGCACGCTGCTGTCGACCACGCGCGATGACCTTCACCTGGCGGCGAGTCTGCGCGAGGGCGCGGGGGAGCGGCTGACGTGCCCGGTGCACGCCTTCGCCGGAACCGAGGACGAGGTCGCCACGGCGTCCGCCGTCGCGGAATGGCGCCGCTACACCAGCGGCCCCTTCGCGCTGCACACCGTCCCCGGTGGTCACTTCTTCGTCCGGGAGGCCGTGTTGCCCGAACTGCTCGCCGCCGAACTGCGCCACCGCACCCGGCCGCACCCGCGGCCCGCGAACAACGACAACGACAACGGCAACGACAACGGCAACGACAGCGACAACGAGGTACACAGCGAGATGCACAGGGCCGACGACATCAACGCCGACGGCAGACACAGCACCAACAAGGCGCGGATAAGCCATTTATCCGTGTAGTGCGAAGTGAACCGAAGGGAGCAGGAGATGGACATCAGCGTGCTGGGGCCGTGCAGGGTCGTCCAATCGGGGGTCTCCGTCGTCCCGACCGCGGTCAAACCGAGAAAGGTGCTGGCGCTGCTCGCGCTCTATCCGGACCAGGTGGTCTCCGTGGCCTCACTGGTGGAGGAGCTGTGGGGCGAGTCCCCGCCGCGCAGCGTGCAGACCACGCTCCAGACCTATGTGCTCCAACTGCGCAACCTGATCGCCGCGGCGCTGGGCGACCGCCTGCCCGCCGACCTGCCGAACGGCGCCAAGAGCGTTCTGGTGACCGAGTCCGGCGGCTATCTGCTGGACACCCAGGGCGGCATGGTCGACGTGTCGGAGTTCGAACGCCTCTCGGGCGCCGGACACCGGGCGCTGGAGGCGGGCGACTTCGTGGGCGCCTCCTCCTCCTTCCGCCGGGCCCTGGAGCTGTGGCGCGGACCCGCGCTCGTGGACGTGCAGTGCGGGCCCCTCCTGGAGATCGAGGCCACCAGGCTGGAGGAGTCCCGGCTGGGCATCCTCAACCAGCGCATCGAGGTCGACCTCACCCTGGGCAGACACCACGAGCTGGTCGGCGAACTGTCCGGCCTGGCAGCGCAGCACCCCATGCACGAGGGCGTGCAGGCACAGCTGATGCTCGCCCTCTACCGCTCGGGCAGGCGCGGCAACGCGCTGGAGGTCTACCAGCGGCTGCGGGGCGTGCTCTCGCGGGAACTGGGCCTGGACCCCTCGCCCGACCTCCAGCGGCTCCAGTGCGCCGTGCTGGACTCATCGGTCGAGCTGGAGCTGACCCGTATCGCACCGGAGACCGGCTTCAGCGGCAGCGGAGGGCCGCTGCGGGCGCTCCGTGGCAGCCACTGAACGGTTTTGCTGAAGTCCCACGCGGTTCGCTCGTGCCCCGAAGGGGCTCGGGGCTGTGTCACATGCGGCGCCGCCGCGCGGGCGCGACCAGCCTGGGGGTACCTCCCTGCTCGAAGAGCTTGGGGGAGCAGCCGCAGCCGAACGACGGCACCCTGGCGCCGCCGCACGTGCCCCGAAGGGGCGCGGGGAACTGCGCGACCAGCCACGACGAGGTCGCAGCCGAACGACGGCACCCCGCGGCACTCCCCACGGAGCGCATAGGGCGTCCGGGTGCCCTAGCGGCCGGCGTCCCGCGTCCAGGCAAGCACCGCGTTCTGCGACGTGGCGCCGTCCTCCAGACGGCTGCGGACCCAGCAGCCGCCGGGCCGGCCGCCGAACAGCATCGGGCTGAGCACCGGGGCGAGCCGGGACATCCAGGTGGTGTCCCCGTCGGTCAGCTCCACGAGCGTGCCCGCCGGTTCGACGTACTCCTGAACCACACTGTCGCCCTCCCGGAAGGCGCGCTCCACGGCCGCCGCCCATACCCGCGCGCCGCACTCGCGGCCCACCAGCGGCGGGCGGCCCGCCGCGCGCACGGCGCTCTTGAGCACGAACCGCTCGCGCTCGCCCCACAGCAGCCCCGGCAGCTCCTGTTCGGTGCCGTGCCACCGGGTACGGCCCGCCACGCTGATCCGCGTCCACGGCAGCCAGCGGTCCACCAGGCCGCGCTCGCCCCGCGTCATCCAGGGCAGGCCCTCGGACACCAGCGCCAGCGCCTTCTTGTTGTCCAGCAGCCCGCCGCTCTGCGGCGGCAGGAGAAGCAGCCCCGCCCGCTGCGCGGCCCGTACGGGCTCCACCCGCGCGCCGCCCTGGGACCGGTCGCCGGGCGCGAAGGCGCGCAGGCCCAGCGGATAGCGCAGCTTGCCGGGGCGGCCCAGCGCACCGGGCAGCTCCTCGGGCGCGAAGAGCGCGGCCTCGAAGCCGCGCGCGCGGAAGTGCTCCAGATCCCGTTCGGGAAGGCGTTCGGGTAGGTGGCCGGGGAAGCGGTCGGGGAAGCGGCCGTCCCCGGGCCGTGCCGTCCCGCCCGGCGGCGCGATGACCGCCAGCGCGCGGGGCAGGCCCCTGCGGGTGCACACGTCCTCGAACGCTGCGGCGCGTGCCGCCAGCGGGTCGTGCCCGGTGAACGGGGGCCGCCCGTCCTCGGTGTGGGTGCGCCGCCATACGCGGGTGAAGGCGTGGGTCTCATGGGGGCCGCCGAACGCGTCGCCGACGTCGAACCCGAGCAGTTGCGGGCCCGCCTCGCCGACGACGATGTCGGCGCGGGCCATCATCGCGCAGTAGTCGGTCTCGGTGTTGTCCAGCCCGGAGAACAGCGGATGGTCGGCCGGATCGGCGCCCAGCGCCACCAGCCGTTCCGGCCAGGTCGGGCCCAGCGAGAGCACGGCCCTGCGCACCAGCCCCAGCAGCACCTTGCCGACGACGAACAGCTCGTCGTAGGAGCGCCGGGGCAGCACGAACGGCTGGGCGGGCAGCGCGCCCGCCAACTCCACACCCAGCCCCGCCAGTTCACCGCGCAGCCCGGCGGCCACCTCGGCTGCGGAGTGGGTGCGCGCCAGGGAGGGCGCGGGCCGCCGGGGGGCGTGGAAGAAGGGGTGGGCGCCCCGCGCCGGAGCTGTCATCAGTGCCGCCCGTCCGGGTCGACGGCGGCGGCCACGACGGTGTGCAGCTCGCCCGCGGAGTCCGCGTAGCGCGCGTGCGCGGCGGGCAGCGGGGTGAGCTCGTCCTCGCTGTAACAGCCGGTGCCGTGCACCAGTACCTCGGGCGACTCCAGCAGCCCTCGGTCCACCGCGTTCAGCACCCCCGTCATCGCCATCACCAGCGCCCACTCCCGCAGCCGGCCGGGGTCCTCGGGCAGCTCGATACCGGCGGGGCGCAGCATCGCGCGCACCGACGGGTAGCGGGCCAGGCACTCGTAGCGCGAGACGACGATGCCGCCGCCCCCGCCCGCCCGTACTGCGGCCGTCATCTCCGCGGCCGTGTCCGGGAAGCGCACATAGAACGTGGGGTCGACTTCCTCCTCCGGCGCGTACGTCGTGCGCGGGAAGTGCGGGTCCTCCCGCTGCTGGTGGAGGCGACGGGTCCGGTCCCAGGTGTAGGAGGGCAGCCCGTCGCGGGAGAACGAGCCGGTCAGCGCGTGCAGCACCAGGCCCGGGGTGCGCGGGTGCTGCACCATGAAGTAGCGCGGCGCCGGGCCGTCTTCGGGCTCCGCCAGCGTGGTGCCCAGCTGGTGCCCCAGCAATCCGGTGGCGGTGGCGACGGCCTGTGCGTGGACGCGGCCTCGAGGCGGCGCGGGCGGCAGCGACTCCCGCTCCAGCAGGGCTCGTACCGTGGCGGCGGCCCGGTGGTCGGCGGGGTGGGCGCCCCACCACAGCGCGCCGCCGGTCCGGACGCGCAGCCAGGTGGTGTGCGCCTGGTGGTAGTCCCGGGCCAGTCCCCGCACGCCGGCCGGCTCCGAGCCGTGGTAGACGACCAGCGGGTTTCGGCGCCGCAGCTCCGGGTGCTCGTCGAGCGTGGAGCCCCCCACCTTGTCGCGGGAGCGTGCGGGCACCAGGCAGACGGCGCGGAGCTGGTCGGGCCCGGCCAGCCCGCACAACTGGGCGCGCAACACCGCGTCCCGCAGCGCTGTGGCCCCGTTGCCGGAGGAGGGCGCGAGCAGGGTGACGGGCTCGCCGGTGCTGCGGATGTGCTGGACGGCGCGGGCGACCGTCACCAGCGCGCCCTGGGTGTCGGCGGTACGCGAGGCGGGGTGGCGGCGCAGGTCCAGCAGGTGCAGCCGGGCCGACCTGTAGTCCGGCAGCCGCACCACGGACGCGGCGGAGGCCGCGAGGAACTCCCGCATGGGGCCGTCCAGTTGAGGCAGCGCGGTGTCGTCGGCACCCGCGTCGGGCGGCGCCGCGCCGCGCTCGTGCAGCGTGCGCATGGCGGTGCGCACAGCCAGGCGCACGGTCTCCCAGTGGCGCACCAGCGGAGCCTCTTCGGCCCTCACCGGCTCAGGGGTCTGCGCCGGCACGGGCGGCCCGGAAGCCGTCCCGGCGCGGCCGGGGGTATGGGCGAGCGTCATGGTCGTCTGCCTTCTGCTTCTCGGCTCCGCCGTCCTGGCGCGGAGCGGGAAGGGGCAATGCGAAGGGAAACGGCGCGCGGGGCACGGAAATGGCCGGAAAGAGCGTCACCAGAATTCTTTCCGTATTCCGTCTGCGATTGTTCCCTTTCCCTTTTCCTTTCGCTTCCGCTGCGAGCGCTGGACAATGAGTCGCCGGGCTGATTATTCTGGGAACAACTCCCGGTCGGCGCCGGGTTTTTCTGCGGAGGGGCAGAAAAACCTAACCCGGCGGGCTCAAGGACGAGTTGAGACCGCCCGCGTGCGAGGAGCCTCCCGATGAGCCAGCCGTCCATGCCCGTGCTGGAGTCCTTCACCCGTGCCTGGCCCGACCTCGAAGCGGCACACGAAAGAGCCATGAAGGCCGCCTCCGTGCTGCTCGGGTGCCGCGACGAGCTGCTGGCCGTGCTGACCCGGGTCGCCACCTACAGCAGCGCCCGCGACGAACTGCTGCGCTCCGTCGGCACGCTGTCGGGCGCCCCCTGGGAGCTGGCGCGCAACTGCCCGCCACAGCTGAACCGGCTCTCGGTCATCCTCCCGCCGGACAACGTCCTGTACTCCTACGTGCTCCACGGCCTGGTGCCCGCGCTGTACTGCGACGAGGTCGTCATCCGTCCCTCGGCGCACATCCGCGACACCGCCTACGGGCTGCACAAGGCGATCACCCGCAAGCTCCCGCCGGACCTGGCCGCGCGCATCCGGCTGTCCGACGCCTCCGCCGCCGCCTTCGGGCCCGTGTGCGCCGAGTCCGACGCGGTGGTCGTCACCGGCGGCCACGACAGTGCCCGGCAGCTGATGGCCGACGTCGGCGAGAGCCCCCTCGTCCTCCTCGCCGGATCGGGCCCCAACCCGCTGATCGTCGGCCCTCGCACCGACCCTTCGGCGGCCTGCCGGACGGTCCTGCGCACCCGGCTCCACAACTCCGGCCAGGACGCGCTGTGCCCCGACGTGCTCTTCGTGCACCGGCTGCGGCTCGACGCGCTGGTCGAACAGCTGCGCGCGGAGCTGTCCGTACTCACCGTCGGCGCCCGCAGCTGGCCGGACGCCGTGCTCACCTCGCTCGTGCACCCGGAAGCGGTGGAGCGCACGGCCGCGTTCCTGGCCGAGCACGCCGGCTGTCTCGTCGCGGGCGGTACGGCCGACCCCGAACGGATGCTGGTGGAGCCCTCGCTGCTCGTCTTCGACGAGGACGCCGCCTTCCACCCGCCCGAGCTGCTCGCGCCCGTCTTCTGCGTCGTGCCCTACGAGGACCCCGAGATGCTGCGCGAGTGGGCGCGGGCGCCCGAGGAGCTGGAGCGCGGCATGTACGCCTCCGCGCTCGGCGAACCCCGGCTGACCGGCGAGACGCTGGGCACCGCGGTCCTCACCCGCAACGCCACGGCGCTGGACGCCAAGGACGGCAACCAGCCCTTCGGCGGCTACGGAGCGCGCGCCAGCGCCGTGCGCCGCGACGGCAGGATCATCGGCAGGCCGCTGCTGCTCTCCCAGGAGGCGGCCCTGCGCCGCTCCGTGATCACCGGCCCGCTGCGCTGAGCGCCGCCCCAGCGTCGGGCGGGGCCGTGGGCACTTGGATCGAGCGGAACCCGCAGCCGGATCGAGCGGGGCTGTAGAGGCCGCTGGCACGCTGCGCGCAGCCCGCCAGATGCGGACTTCTCCCAGCCCTTTCCCGAAGGAGGCCGACGGTGGCGCACCGGACGCTCATCGTGGCGCGGATGGAGCCAGGCAAGGCCGACTCCATCGCCAGCATCTTCCAGGAGTCGGACGCGAGCGAACTGCCCCACATGGTGGGCGTCTCGCGGCGGACGCTCTTCACGTTCCACGACCTGTACTTCCACCTCGTCGAGGCCGACGAGGACATCACCCCCAACCTCTACCGCGCCCGCAGCCACCCGCTCTACGACGACATCAACACCCGCCTCGCGCAGTGCGTGTCGCCCTACGACCCGAACTGGCAGGAGCCCAAGGACGCGATGGCCAACCCGTTCTACGTCTGGACGAAAGAGGGAGGGAGGATCCAGTGAGCGAGTTCACCCAGCGCGAGCTGGCCGACAAGCTGCTCGAGTGCGCCGGTGAGTCCGAAGGGGTCGACCTGACCGCCGAGGACGCACTCGACGTGCCCTTCATCGACCTGGGATACGACTCCCTGGCGCTGCTCCAGGTGACCGGCGTCATCAAGCGGGAGTACGGCGTCGAGCTGTCCGACGACGCCGTCGTCGAGGCGGAGACGCCCCGGCTGCTGCTCAAAATGATCAACGCGAGTCTGCCCGAGGCGGCATGAGCGCCGGCGAGGCCCAGGCAACCGTGCCGGGTCCAGGGCTGGCGGGCAAGCGGGTCCTGGTAACCGGCGGCACCCGCGGCATCGGCCGGGCCACGGCCCTCGCCTTCGCCGCCGCGGGCTCCCGACTGGTGGTGGCACACCGCACCACGGGTGAGGACGCCCGCACGCTGGCGGACGAGCTGAGCGCGAGCGGCGCCGAGCACCACCTGGTGCGCGCCGACGTGAGCACCAAGGAGGGAGCCGAGCGCCTGGCCGAGGCGTGCGGCACCCACCTGGAGGGCCTGGACGTCCTGGTCAACAACGTCGGCGTCGACGGGCACAGCAAGTTCGCCGACCTGGACGAGGCCGAGTGGCACCGGCTGATCGACAGCAACGTCACCTCGGCCTACCTCGTCACCCGCGCGACGCTCGACCTGCTCGCCGACGGCGCCTCCGTCATCAACGTCGGCGCCTCGGTCGCGCTGCGCGGCCGGGCCTTCGGCGTCCACTACTCCGCCTCCAAGGCGGCACTCGTCGGCTTCGGCCGTGCGCTGTGCAAGGAGGTCGGAGCGCGCGGGATCCGCGTCAACACGGTGGCGCCCGGCGTCACCGAGACCGAGCCCGGCGGCGGGCTGCCGCCCCAGCTCGTCGAGCGCCTCGCCGGTATGACCGCGCTGGGCCGGCTCGGCAGCCCCGCCGACGTGGCCGGCGCCGTCCTCTACCTCGCGGGCGACGCCTCCCGCTATGTCACCGGGGCCACGATCACAGTCGATGGAGGAATCTGATGCCGTACGCGGCGATCACATACCGGGTCAAGCCCGGCCACGAGGAGGAGATCGCGGAGATCTTCGCCGCTTTCAAGCGCGTCGACACCCCCGAACTGCCCGGCGACGACGGCCAGGCGGCCGGGCGGCTGCTTGGCACCGGCGTGTTCATCAAGGACGACGTGATGGTGCGCGTCATCCACTACGAGGGCGACTTCGCCGCCGTCGGCAAGCACATGGCCACGCAGAAGGGGGTGCACGTGCTGGAGGAGAAGCTCCAGCCCTACCTCTCCGAGGAGCGCGACACCTCCTCGCCCGCGGCCTTCGCGGCGTACTTCCGCGACGCGACGATGCGGTCGATCGCGCAGCTCACCGTCGACACCCACCCCGCGGGGGCCTGAGGCGATGAGCGTGGACGAGGTGCTCGGTACCGCCGTGCTCCTCGGCAGCGGCGTCACGGCGGGGGTGCTCTTCGCCGTGGCGCTGAGCGTGCTGCCCGCGCTCTTCGCGATGCCGACGGGAACGTATGTGTACGCGCACAAGTTGCTGGGGCGCAACTGGGATCCCACGATGCCGGTCGTCGTCCTGTCGTCGACGGGGCTTGCCGTCGCGCTGGCCGTCGTGGCCGACGGGGTGGGCGCGCGGACTCTTTTTGCCGTCGCCTCGGTGCTGCTGCTCGGCGTTTCCGCCGTCTCCCACCTGGCCAATGTGCCGATCAATCGGCGGGTGAAGGCGGTTGAGGACCCGGAGGTCCTGCCCGCCGACTGGGAGGACCCGCGGCCGTTGTGGCGGCGGTGGCATTTGCTGCGGACCGTGCTTGCCGTGCTGGCGCTTTTGCTCAACGCCGTCGGGGTCGCGGTCCTTTAGAGAGCCCCTGCCCGGCCCTTTCCCGTTTGTGGGCCCGTCCGCCTTGAGCCGGACCACAAGGTCGTCATTCGTACTGGTCATACGGTGGCGCCAGCAGCAATGGGCCCAGAGACCCGTGCCGCACACCCAGCCCAACAGGCTCGACGGCACGTTCGGCCCCCAGGTGCGCTTCCAGGCCCTCGCGCCGGACGCGGAGCGCAACAATCCGGCGTACGGCTACCAGTACTTCGGCGAGGTCGACATCGACGGCTCGTCCGAGGTCATGACCGTACGGCTGCGCGACATCGACGGGAAGGTGCTCCACTCCGTGGGAATCGACCCGCAGCGCTGAGGAATCCGCAGAACCAGCAAGGCCGCGGGCCGGGACGCGCCGTTCACGTCCCGGCCTTCAGTCCGGGCTCTGGCTCGGCGACGAGGCCGCAGGCGCGCAAGGGCCGCGCCTGGGCCGGCAGCCGGTCACCCCCGGCCGTGGGCGTCGCTGTAGACGCGCATCGCCGACAGGATGTGCTCCTCCGCGGCGCGGCGGGCGGCGTCCTCGTCTCCAGCGATCATGGCTTGGCATATTTCGTGGTGCTGGGTGAGTACGGTGCGCGCCCACTCTCCGTCGGAGAGGTTCGACACCGTGGAGATCGCGATGCGGTCCCACACCCGGTGCAGCGCATCCGTCAGGAAGACGTTGCCGGGAGCTTGGCCGAATGCCCGGTGGAAGGCCAGGTTGGCCCGTGCCGATTGCTTCGCGTCGCCCTCCGCGACCGCTCGCTCCACTTCCTCCGCGGCCTTCTCGATGGTGCGGAGGTGCGCAGGCGCGATCTGCCCGGCTGCTTGCAGGCGGGCGGTCTGGGCCGCGGCGAGCCCTTCCAGCGCGGCGCGCAGATCGTAGAGCTGCTCGATCTCGGCGCTGCTGAGCGTCGCTACCGCGACACCGCGCGCCATGGGTACGACGAGACCGTCCGCCTGTAGCCGGCCCAGTGCCTCGCGCACCGGCGTGCGGCTCACTCCGAGCTCATGCGCCAAGGCGGCCTCGGTGAGCCGCTCGGCCGGTGCGAGCTCCCCTTCGGCGAAGCGTCGGCGCAACGTCAGATACACGGTGTCGGCGCTGCTCGCCGCCGGGTTGGAAAGCGATCCGATGTGTTCCACGGGTCAGAGCATACAGGGCATACGTTGCATGCAAAGAGTGCGTCCGATCATGGATCACTCGTTGACATGCATTGCATGCAATGCATACCTTCCCTGCGGAAGGGAGGTGGTGGACGTGGCGGTGACCGATCTGTGGGAGCTCGGGCTCCTGGCCGTGGTCGGCCTGCTGGCCGGCGCTGTGAACGCGGTGGCAGGCGGGGGCTCGATGATCTCTTTCCCCGTGCTGGTGGCCGTGGGTGTCCCGCCGGTCACGGCGAACGTCACCAACTCTGTCGCGGCCCTGCCTGGCTACCTCGGCGGCTCGCTCGGCTACCGGGCCGAGCTGGCAGGCCAGGGCCGGCAAGTCGGCAGACTCGCCCTGGTCGGGGTGCCCGGCGCGATCGGCGGGGCGCTCACCTTGCTCGCGGTGAGCGACGAGGTGTTCCGCGCCGTCGTGCCGTGGCTGGTTCTCGCGTCCGCCGTGATGCTCGCCGCGCAACCCCGGCTCGCCGCCTTGGCAGCGCGGCGCGGTGCCGGGCCGAACCGGATCGGACTGCTGTCCTCGCAGTTCGTGGTGGCCTTCTACGGCGGCTTCTTCGTCGCAGGGCTCGGCATCGTCATGCTGGCGGTCCTCGGCGTGTTCCTGACCGGCACGACACATCGACTCAACGCCCTCAAGGGCGTGCTCTCGCTCATCGTCGGGTCGGTGTCCGCTCTCGCGTTCGTCGCTCTCACCTCGGTGGCCTGGGGCCCTGCCCTGCTCCTGGCCGTCACCGGACTCGTCGGCGGCCGACTGGGCGTGTGGGCCGCGCGGCGCATATCGCCGTCGGCACTGCGCCGGGCGGTCGCCGTGTGGGGTGTGGGTGTCGCCACAGCACTGGAAGTGAGCTTGCATGTTTCCTGAATCCGAAGACCTGCCCGAGCGTCAGGAGCTGGTCCTGGCCGGCGTCACTGCGGTCACGATGGACCCGCGACTGGGCGACCTTGAGCACGCGACGGTGATCGTGACCGATGGCGTGATCACCTCGGTCACCGCCGACGCGCACGCGGCCACCCCACCCGGCGCCACGGTGATCGACGGGAGCGGACTCATCGCGTTGCCCGGCTTCGTCGACACGCACTGGCACCTGTGGAACAGCCTGCTGCGCGGCTCCGTCAGCGACGCGCCCGGCCGCGACTACTTCGCCGTCAAGCGCGCGCTCGGCCCGCACCACGACCTTGAGGACTTCTACTGGGCCGCCCGGTTCGCTCTCGCCGAGGCGGTCACCGCCGGCATCTCCACCGTGCACAACTGGGATCACAACGTCCGCTCGCCCGAGGACGCTGATGTCAACGTCAGCGCCCAGCTCCATGCCGGCGTCCGCGGCCGGTTCTCGTACGGACCGCGCGACTCCACCCCGGCCGACGAGTCGATGGACCTCGACGACCTCCGGCGCTTCTCCGCGCGCTGGCCCGCCGAGCGGCTCGACGGCCTGCTGGACTTCGGTGTGGCGCTGCGCGGCCCCTACCGCACGCCGGCCCGGGTCTGCCGGAGCGAATGGGGAGCCGCCCGTGAGCTGGGCCTGCCGATCACCATGCACTGTGACCGCTGCCTGCGCGAGGAGGGCTGCCGTTCCTGCGGCCTCACCCGGCTCGCCGACGAGGACCTGCTCGGACCCGACGTGCAGATCGTGCACGCCGTCCACGCCTCGCCGCCCGACGTCGCCGCGCTGGCCGCCACCGGCACGCGCGTGTCGCTCAGCCCGATCACGGAGCTGCGCACCATGGGCTTCCCCCTGTTCAGCGAGTTGTTCAAGGCTGGGGTGCCCGTGTCGTTGTCGACGGACACCCTGGCCATGCCGACCGCACCTGATGTGTTCACGACGCTGCGCACCGTGGAGGCCGTCGAAGCCGCCCGAACCGGGTCGTCCGAGGTCACGCCGCGCCGGCTGTTGCAGATGGCAACGCTCGAGGGCGCGCAGGACCTCGGCCTCGGCGACGTGACCGGGTCGATCACCCCCGGCAAACGGGCCGACCTGCTGCTGGTCGACGCCCGCACCCCCAACCTCCTGCCGTCGGGCGACCCGGCCGAGGCGCTGGTCCGGCAGGGCCGAGCCACCGACATCGTCACGGTCGTCGTCGACGGCCGGGTACTGCTCGACCGGGGCCGGCTCACCCAGCCCTCGGCGCGAGCCGCGATCTCCGGCGCCGATGACCGCCGCGACGTGCTCGTCGCGCGGGCCCGTGCCGCCGGTGACTGGAAATGAGGTCTTCCATGGCAGCTCCTCCCGCACAGCCACAGTTCTCCCGCGGCGACAACGATCCGGCGGTGCACGGATGACCATCAGTGCGGCATCGGCCCGGCCCGCGCCCCCCGCCGTCGTGGGCGCCCCCGCTGTCGCCATGTACGGACTGCTCCTGCTGGCGTACTCGGTGAACGCGATGGACCGGATGGTCTTCCCCGTCCTGCTCTCCGAGGTCCGGCAGGAATACGGATTCAGCCTCGACCAGTCCGGCTTGCAGTCCACGATCTTCGCCCTGGGAATGGGGATCGTCGGCATACCCGCCGGAATCGCACTCGCCCGCTTCGGCCGCAAGTTGCTCGTCGTCATCGGCACCGCCGCCTTCTCCGCCGCGACCGTGCTGACGGTCTTCAGCACCGGCTTCGCCGACATGCTGGTCTGGCGGGTGCTCTCCGGTGTCGGTGAAGCGCTGCAACTGGCCGCGATACTGACCGTCGCCGCAGGAGCCTTCCCACGTCACCGGGGACTGGCGATCGGGGCCGTGAACATGGCGTTCGCCACCGGCTCGGTCGTCGGGCCCGTGGCGGCAACCGCTCTCCTGGACCATTACGGCACATGGCACGCGCCGATGTTCGCGTTCGGCGCGCTGGGCCTGCTCGTGACCATCGCGGTGGTCTTCTTCGTGCCGCGCCGGTTCACCGAGGCGACCGGCGAGCAGACGCGGGAGCACACTGTCGGCGGGTCCCGTTCGGTCCTGAGATGGAATCCGATGCTGCTCGCCGCCATCACCGTGCTGTTCGGTCTCGCCGACTTCGCCTACATCGGCCTCTACGCGACCTACCTTCGCGACGAACTCGGCTTCACCTCGGGCCAGGCCGGTCTCGCCGTCGGGCTGTCCGGGCTGGCCGCGTTCGCCTCGCCACTCGGCGGCTGGCTCACCGACCGGGTCGACCCGCGCGTCTGCCTCGGCTCGATGAACACGCTGGCCGCCGCGGCGGCAGCCGCGCTGTTCCTCGGCCCGCACGATCCGGCCTGGCAGGCCGTGCTCTCGTTCCTGTTCGGGCTGTTCGCCAGCGGCGGGGCGTACGTCGCCCTCGCCGGCCTGCTGGTGAAGTCCGTTCAACCCGCCATCGCGGGACATGGCTCGGGCATGTTCATCACCTGCGTCTACGTTGCCGCCGGCGTCTCCGGCTGGGTCTTCAGCCGGTTCGTGGCCGCCCTCGGGTGGACCGGTGCCGGACTCGTGCAGATCACCGGCTTCTCCCTGGCCGGCGCGCTGCTCGCCCTGCTGCTGCGCCCGGCCCTGTTCAGCACCACAGCCCGATCGGAGTTCTCATGACGCTGCTGTTCACGCCACCGACCGTGTCGGTGCCCGTCTCCGGAATCGCCGAGCGTTTCCC
The DNA here is from genome assembly GCF_035917675.1 of Streptomyces sp. NBC_01775. Taxonomy (NCBI): domain Bacteria; kingdom Bacillati; phylum Actinomycetota; class Actinomycetes; order Kitasatosporales; family Streptomycetaceae; genus Streptomyces; species Streptomyces sp. NBC_01775. Next base: position 7,182,649 of record NZ_CP109104.1, read on the forward strand.
CGTGCGCCGGGTCTACTGTGTCGGCCGCAACTACGTCGACCACGTCCGCGAGATGCGCGAGGGCGACGAGCGGGACGACCCGTTCTTCTTCCAGAAGCCGGCTGACGCGGTCGTCGGCGGCGACACCCCGGTGCCCTACCCGCCCCGCACCTCCGACTTCCAGTTCGAGGGCGAACTCGTCGTGGCGATCGGCGCCGAGGGCGTCGACGTACCTGCGGCGCAGGCGCTGGAGCTGGTGTTCGGCTTCGCGGCCGGTATCGACCTGACCCGCCGCGACCGTCAGCGTGACTGCCGGGAGCGGCGGATCTCCTGGGAGGCCGGCAAGGCATTCGACGCCTCCGCGCCGTGCGGGCCGATCACCCCCCGCGAGTCGGCGGGCGACCTCGCCACGGCCGAACTGCGGCTCGCGGTCAACGGCGAGGTCCGCCAGCGCACCCCGCTCGCGCTGATGATCTGGAACGTCGCCGAGATCATCGCTCACCTGTCCACCGACTACCGGCTCCGCGCCGGCGACCTTGTCTACACCGGCACACCCGCCGGCGTCGACTCGCTCGTCCCGGGGGACGTCGTCCGCGCCGAAGTCAGCGGCCTCGCACCGCTGTCCGTCACCATCACCGAGAACGGGAGTCACCACGATGCCCGGTAACGCCGGCATGAAGCCCACCGAGCGGATCGACTACGACCCCGTCGAGGGGCGCGCTGCCCTGCACCTTCCGGACGGGGCACGCGTAGCCGTCTGGCTCATCGTCAACATCGAGGAGTGGTCGGACACCGAGCCGATGCCGCGCACCGTACTCTCCCCGCCGGCCGGCGGGGTGCCCTCGCCGGACGTACCGAACTGGGCCTGGCACGAGTACGGCAACCGAGTCGGATTCTGGCGGATGCTCCGGGTGATCGACCAGCACGGCATCCCCGCGGTCCTCGCCGTCAACGGCTCCGCGATCACCGCCTACCCGCAGATCACCGAGGCCGCCCTCCGGCGCCGGTGGGAGTTCATCGGCCACGGCTTCACACAGAAGAACATGCAGAAGGTGCCCGACGAGCGGCTCGACATCCAGCGCACCCGCGACGCGATCACCACCGCAGCGGGCAAGCCGCCCCGCGGCTGGCTCGGCCCAGGTCTCACCGAGACCTGGGAGACCCCCGACCTGTTGGCCGAAGAGGGCTACGAGTACGTCTGCGACTGGGTGCTGGACGACCAGCCGACCCAACTGCGCACCCGCACCACTCCCATCGTCAACGTGCCCTACACACAGGAGTGCAACGACGTGGCGATGATGCTCATCCAGCACCACGCCGCCGACGAGTACCGGCGCCGTGCCGTCGACCAGTTCGATCAGCTCCTCGCCGACGCCCGCGCCGACGGCTCCGCGCGCGTCATGGCACTGGTCGTCCACCCCTACATCATGGGCGCGCCACACCGGCTGAAGTACCTGGACCTGGCCCTGCAACACATCCGCAGCCACGCCGAGGCGACCTTCTGCACAGGCGGGCGGATCCACGACTGGTATACCGGCCGGACCGCCGCAGAGTGACGATCCCGACCGTCGGGAGATGCCGGCGTCGGTCTCCAACGGAAGGCCACTACGCGCGATTCTTCGGCGGCCGGGGCACTCAGCGACCGATCTCCATCTGCCCCATCATCCCCATCTGGAGATGCCCCAGCATGTGGCAGTGGTACATGAACCGCCCCGTGTAGTCCGTGAACCGGAGCTGGACCCGGGCGCTCTCGCCGGCCATGACGGTGATGGTGTCCTTGAGACCGGCTTCGCCCGCCGCGGGCGGTTCGCCGTTGCGGTCCAGGATGCGGAAAGCGTCCAGGTGGGGATGCAGCGAGTGGGGGATGCCGAACTGGGTGTCGGCGTTGGTGATCCGCCACGTCTCGGTGACGTTCAGCCGGGGCCGGATGTCGACCCGGTCGGTGTCGAACGGCTTGTTGTTGATGAGGTGCTCGCCCGTCCGGGCGTTGAAGGAGAGGGTGAACTCCCGCTCCACAGCGGAGGTCCCCAGGTCCGGGACGGACCGCAGGGTGGCGGGGACGCTGCTCGGGTCGGGCGCGGTGCGCACCACGTCGAAGCGCATGACCTCGGGGGCCTCGCCCTCGTACGGGTAGGTGTTGTTGAGCACCAGCTTCCTGCCCACCGCGTAGCGGCCGAAGTCCACGACGATCTCGTGGCGCTCGCCGGGCCACAGCTGGAGCGTCCGGGTGGGGACGGGCGCCGGCAGCAGGCCGCCGTCCGTGCCGATGTGGGTGAACTCCTCGCCGTCACCGAGCTGGAGCAGGAAGAGCCGCTCGTTGGAGGTGTTGACCAGCCGCAGCCGGTACTTGCGCGCCGCCACCTCGAAGTAGGGGCGGGGTGAGCCGTTGACCAGGAGGGTGTGGCGGCCCTCGAAGTCGTGCAGGTCCCAATCCAGCGCCCCGTTCTCGCCGAACTTGGCGTCCCGCAGCTGGAGCGGCACGTCGTAGCGCCCCTTGGGCAGCGGCAGCCGGTCCTCGAAGTCGTCGGTGAGGACATAGGTGGCGGCCAGGCCGCGGTAGATGTTCTCCGCGTGCGAGTGGTGCGAGTGGTCGTGGATCCACAAGGTGGAGGCGCGCTGCTGGTTCGGGTAGCGGAAGATCCGCTTCCCGCCGGGCTTCACCTCGTTCTCGGGGTGGCCGTCCGAGCCCCCGGGGACGTGGCCGCCGTGCAGGTGCATGGAGAAGGGCACGTTGAGCGAGTTGATCTGCTCGATGACGACGGGCCTGCCGCGTCTGGCCACGATCAGCGGGCTCATCACGCCGTTGAAGGAGCGGATGCGGGTCCTGGTGCCCGGCAGCAGCGTGACGTCCGCCTCGCGGGTGGTGAGCCGGTAGAAGTCGTGGCCCGCCAGCCGGGTCGGCCGCAGCGGTGTCCGCACCTTCAGCGGCACCCTGAACGGCGACTCGGCGGCGCGTGCGACACCGGAGCGCCCGCCGATGACCAGGCTCGCCGGGACGGTGGACAGGACACCGGCGGCGGCGCCGGCACGGAGCACGTTTCTGCGGGTGAGCACGGATTGCTCCTTTCGGAGGCGGACGAGGGTGCTGAGCAGGGGGTGCCCCTGGCTGTGCTTTGCAGGGTGCGAGTCCGTCGTGGCTGGTCGCGCAGTTCCCCGCGCTCCTTTGGGCGCCCGGCCGGAGGCTTACTTGTCCCGGACCGACATCTGCGCCATGCAGGTCAGCAGGCTGCGCCGGAAGGTGGCCACGAAGCCCTCGACGGTGTCGGTGTCGCGGGGCCTGGTCAGGTACGGGGCCAGCTTCGCCTCCACCTCCTCGACCCCCGGCTGGGTCGCCATGTGGCGGGCGATGACGTCCAGGTCGCCCTCGTACTCGATGACCCGGACCATCGTGTCGTCGCGGATGAAGACGGCCGTGGACAGGATGCGTGCCGCCTCCTCGCCGCCCTCGCCCTTGACCACGGGCGAGCCGACCCTGCGGAAGCCGGTGAAGATCTCGGTGATCTCCTTCTCGTAGCCGGGCTTGATGTCGTAGGTGATGGCGGCGAACGGCATGGACGCTCCTCCTCATGGCGGCAGCGGGGCATTGGTGGCAGCCGGCCTTGACGGCAGCCGGGCCGAGGTCCGGCCCCGCCATTCGCACCCAGGCCGCTAGTCGCCCGCTCGAAGGCGGCTGGTGCGCTCTCCCGCCCCCGCAGGCTCCGTCAACGGCGGCTTGAGCGGGTTTGTAGGTGTGGCTGCGACGGTGCTCAGCGCCGCGGACCCGCGAGAAGCCAGCCGAGAACCAGGGATCAGGAGGCGGGGTCAGTGACCACCGAGATCACGCGCACCGTCCGGGTGCACGCCGACGACGTCGAGGCCAACACCCGGCGCGGCGGCGACATCAGGACCACGCTCAGCCCGAAGACCACCGGATGCACCAGCGGTTTCGGCGGGGTGCTCACCCTGGCGCCGGGCGAGCACGTCACCGAGCACTACCACCCGTACTCGGAGGAGTTCCTGCACCTCGTCACGGGGCAGCTGGAGATGACGATGGACGGCCAGGCCGTCCCGCTCGGCCCCGGCGACTCGCTGCTGATACCCATCGGCGTACGGCACCGGCTGGTGAACACCGGCACGGAGACCGCGCACGCCGCCTTTCACCTGTCCCCGCTGGCGCCCCGGCCCGACCTGGGGCACGTGGACACCGAGAAGGTCAGCAGGCCCGAGCAGCCCAACCCCGCGGTCGGCGGTGCCTCGTGAGCCGTAGGGCCGTCATCACCGGAGTCGGCGTGGTCGCCCCCGGCGGCGTGGGACGAGAGGCGTTCTGGAAGCTGCTGTCGGACGGGCGCACCGCCACCCGCCGCATCTCGCTGTTCGATCCGACGTCCTTCCGCTCCCAGATGGCGGCCGAGGTCGACTTCGACCCGGTGGCCGCCGGGCTGGGCCCCCGCCAGATCCGGCGCATGGACCGCGCGGCCCAGTTCGCCGTGGTCAGCGCGCGGGAGGCCGTCGAGGACAGCGGCTACGACTTCGCCGCCGCCGACCCCGCGCGCACCGGAGTGAGCCTCGGCAGCGCCGTGGGCTGCACCATGGGCCTGGAGGAGGAGTACGTCCTGCTCTCCGACGGGGGCAAGCACTGGCTGGTCGACCACACCTACGGAGTCCCGCACCTGTACGGCTACATGGTGCCCTCCACGCTCGCCGTCGAGGTCGCCTGGGAGGTCGGCGCCGAGGGACCCGTGGCGCTGATCTCCACCGGCTGCACCTCGGGCCTGGACTCCATCGGGCACGGCGTGCAGCTCATCGAGGAGGGCACCAGCGACGTGGTGCTCGCGGGGGCGACCGACGCCCCGCTCTCCCCGATCACCTCCGCCTGCTTCGACGCCATCAAGGCCACCTCGCCCAACAACGACGATCCCGAGCACGCCTCCCGCCCCTTCGACGCCGGGCGCGACGGATTCGTCCTCGGCGAGGGCGCGGCCGTGCTGGTGCTGGAGGAGAAGTCGGCCGCCGAGGCGCGCGGGGCGCGGATCTACGGCGAGATCGTCGGCTACGCGGGCCGCAGCAACGCCTTCCACATGACCGGGCTCAAGGCCAACGGGCGCGAGATGGCCGAGGCCATCAAGGTCTGCCTGGACCGCGCCCGGCTCGACCCCACAGCCGTCGACTACATCAACGCGCACGGCTCCGGCACCAAGCAGAACGACCGGCACGAGACCGCCGCCTTCAAGCGCAGCCTCGGGGAGCACGCCTACCGCGTCCCGGTCAGCTCGATCAAGTCCATGGTGGGCCACTCGCTGGGCGCCATCGGCTCCATCGAGGTCGCCGCCTGCGCCCTGGCACTCGACCGGCAGGTCGTCCCGCCGACCGCCAACCTGCGCGAGGCCGATCCCGAGTGCGACCTGGACTACGTGCCGCTGACCGCGCGCGAGCACGCCATGGACGTGGTCCTCAGCGTCGGCAGCGGCTTCGGCGGGTTCCAGAGCGCCACGGCGTTGGCCAGGCCGGGCGTCGTGGACCACGAGAGGGAGGCGAACGCCGCATGAGCGCCGTCACCGAGCCCGCGCCGCGTTCCGCCACCGGGGTCACCACCGCCGTACGCGCCCCGGTCGTCACCGGGCTGGGCATCGTGGCACCGACCGGCGGCGACACCGCGGCCCACTGGCGTGCGGTCCTGGACGGCACCTCCGCCATCGGCCGCATCACGTTGTTCGACCCCTCGTCCTACCCGGTGCGGCTCGCGGGCCAGGTGCCAGGCTTCTCCGCCAAGGAGCGGGTGCCCAGCAGGCTCATCCAGCAGACCGACCGCTGGACCCACCTGGGCCTGGCCGCCGCCGAGGCGGCCCTGGCCGACGCCGGGGTGCACCCGGCCGAACTGCCCGAGTACGAACTGGCCGTGGTCACCGCCAGCTCCTCCGGCGGCACCGAATTCGGGCAGCACGAGATGGAGAACCTCTACCAGCACAGCCCCGACTGGGTCGGCGCCTACCAGTCCATCGCCTGGTTCTACGCGGCCACCACCGGACAGGTCTCCATCCGGCACGGGCTGCGCGGCCCCTGCGGGGTGCTGTGCTGCGAACAGGCCGGCGGGCTGGACGCCATCGGCCAGTCCCGCAGGCTGATCCGTACCGGCGCCAAGCTGGTGATGACCGGCGGCACCGACGCCTCGCTGTGCCCCTACGGGCTGACGGCCCAGCTCACCACCGGACAGCTGTCCACCGTGCAGGACCCGGCACGCGCCTACCTGCCCTTCGACAGCGAGGCCGGCGGCTACCTGCCCGGTGAGGGCGGCGCGCTGCTCGTCGTCGAGGACGCCGACGCCGCCGAGGCACGCGGCGCCCACGTCTACGGCCGTGTCCTGGGCTACGCCGCCGGCTTCGACCCCCCGCCGGACTCCGACCGGGCCCCCGCGCTGGCCCGTACGGTCCGCGCGGCGCTCGCCGACGCCGGCCTCGAACCCGGCCAGGTGGACGTGGTGTTCGCCGACGCGCTCGGCGTGCCCGAGGCCGACCGGGCCGAGGCCGCCGCGCTCGCCGAGGTGTTCGGGCCGCGCGCCGTGCCCGTCACCGCGCCCAAGACCCTGACCGGGCGGCTCTACGGCGGGGGAGCGGCCCTGGACGCCGCGACGGCGCTGCTCGCGCTGCGCGACCAGGTCGTCCCGCACACCGTAGGACCCTCCGGGCCCGCGCCCGGCTACGAGATCGACCTCGTGCTGGGCGAGCCGCGCCGCCAGGAGCTGCGCACCGCGCTGGTCGTGGCGCGGGGCTACGGCGGCTTCAACGCGGCGCTCGTGCTGGGACACCACGGATTCCCGGCACCCGACGACTTCCTGGCACACAGCGAATCCCCGGAACTCAGCGAATTCCCGGAACACAGCGAGAAGTGAGAGGAGACGACATGGCCGGCCACACCGACAACAGCATCGTCATCGACGCACCCATGGACCTGGTCTGGGACATGACCAACGACCTCAAGTCCTGGCCCCAGCTGTTCAGCGAGTACGCCGCCGTCGAGGTGCTGGAGGAGAACGACAAGGGGATCACCTTCCGGCTCACGATGCACCCCGACGAGGACGGCAACGCCTGGAGCTGGGTCTCCAAGCGCCTGCCCGACCCGGTGCGGCGCGAGGTGAACGCCCACCGGGTGGAGACCGGGCCCTTCGAGTACATGAACATCCACTGGGAGTACGTGTCCGAGGGCGACGGCGTCAAGATGCGCTGGGTCCAGGACTTCCACATGAAGGAAGCGGCCCCCGTCACCGACGACGGCATGACCGAGCACCTCAACCGCAACACCTTGGTCCAGATGAAGCTCATCAAGGAGAAGGTCGAGGCAGCCGCTGCGGGGAAGCGGTGATCGCGTATCTCGCTCCCCTGGTGGTGCTGTTCAACGGGCTGGCCGCCGGGGTCCTCTTCGGCACCCAGCTCGGCGGCTGGCCGCTGCTGGCCGCGCTCCCGGCGGACCGCTACGTGCACGCGCACGCGTTCTTCGCCACCCGCTACGACCCCGCCATGCCCATCTGTCTGCTGGGCACCCTGGCCGGCGACATCTGGCTGGCGGTGATCAGTCCGGGCGCGGCGGCCCGCGCGCTGTTCGTCGCGGGCGCCGTGCTGGCGGCGGCCACCGTCACCATCTCGCTCACCAAGAACGTGCCCGTCAACAAATGGGTGCGGAACCTCGACCCGGACGACCTGCCGCCCGACTTCGCCGACCGCGACCCGCGATGGCGCTGGGGTGCCTGGAACCAGCGCCGCAGTGCGCTGACCGTGCTCGCACTGGTCGCCAACTGCGCGGCCCTCACGATCCTGCTGTGACGCAAGCTCCCGACAGACACATTCACCCGGAGACCCCCGACTCACTTGGAGGAATACTCATGGATCTCGGCCTCAAGGGCAAGAAGGCCCTGGTCACCGGCGGAACCAGGGGCGTGGGCCGGGGCATCGCGCTCGCCCTGGCCGAGGCCGGTGCCGATGTGCTGACCTGCTATCAGAACGAGAGCGAGGCGGTGGCCTCACTGGAGACCGCGCTCAAGGAGACCGACGGCGACCACCACGTCGTGTGCGCCGACGTCTCCGACCCCCACAGCGTGGGCGCTCTTCTCGCCGAGGCCCGCACCCGCTGGGGCCGCCTCGATGTCGTCGTCAACAACGCCGGCGCCATCAGCCACATCCCCTACGCCGAACTCCCCCTGGCGGAGTGGCGGCGGATCGTGGACACCAACCTGACCGGCGTCCACCTGGTCACCCAGGGCGCGCTGCCGCTGCTGGGCGAGGGCTCCTCGGTCATCAGCATCGGCTCCAAGGCCGTCGAGGCGGGCATCCCGCTGCGCTCCCACTACACCGCGACCAAGGCCGCACTCGTCGGCCTGAACCGCTCCCTGGCCAAGGAGTTCGGCGGCAAGGGCATCCGGTTCAACATCGTCGCGCTCGGCGTCGTCGAGACGGAGAACCTGCACAAGATGCCCGAGGACCAGCAGAAACTCATGATCGAGCGGTACAGCGCCAAGACCGCGCTCGGCAGGCTCGGCACCCCCGACGAGGTGGCGGGCGCCATCCTCTGGCTGGCCAGCGACCTGTCGCGTTATGTCACCGGCGCCACCATCGGCGTGGACGGAGGGATCTCCTGATGAGCACCAACACCAAGGGCGCCTACCGGGTGCAGCTGCGGATGCAGATCAACCCCGGTATGGAGGCCGACTTCGAGAAGGTCTGGCAGGGCAGCACCGAGGCCGTCACCGGCCACCCCGCCTGCCTGGGCCAGTGGCTGGCCAAGTCCACCGACGAGGAGGCCGTCTACTACATCGTCAGCGACTGGGTGGACGAGCCCGGCTTCCGCGCCTTCGAGACCAGCGAAGCCCACCTCGCCCACCGCGAGCGCCTGCACCCCTACCGCTCCCAGGGCTCCTTCAACACCATGCACGTGGTCGCACACATCGATGGCACGGCGGGCACGGCGGGCACGGCAGGCGGGGCACATGCCCGGTGAAGTCCGGGTGCTGGTCTACCAGGCGGCACACGACGAGGAGCAGCTGGCCGCGGTACGCGAGGCGTACCACCTGGTCAGCAAGCGGATGGCGGGGGTGCCCGGCATGCTCGGCAACGAGCTGCTGCGCTCACCCGCCGACCCGAGCGCGCTCGTCGTCGTGAGCCGCTGGACCGGAATGGCGGCCTTCCGCGAGTGGGAGGAGGGCACGGCCCACAAGGACGACACGGCCCCGCTGCGGCCGTACCGCGATACGCGGCTGAAGGTGCCGTTCGGCATCTACGAGGTCGAGGCCGAGTACTGAGGGCCCCACATTTCTCCGCCGCCCCTCCTTCCGCCGCCCCTCTTCCTCAGCGCCGCGCTCCCTTTCCGCCGCGACGGCGCGTACCCCTCGGCGCGGACCGGCGGTGCCGAACTCAGCCAACCAGGAGCACAGATGACGACCCCCGCAAAGCTGAAAGGCCCACCGACAGCGGCGGAACAACCCTCGTGGGTCTCATGCACGAACTGCCGCTCCCTCGTCTACGGCAAGCGTTACAAACGCCTGCTGAACGTGTGCCCCGAGTGCGGGACACACGCGCGACTGGACGCGCCCGCGCGCATCGCGCAGCTCTTCGACGAGGGCAGCGTCGTCCCCCTCGACGTACCGGAGACCCAGATCAACCCGCTGGACTTCGTCGACCAGCGCCCCTACGCGGAGCGCCTGACGCAGGCCCGCCACAAGACGGGCCAGCAGGACGCCGTCCTGGCGGTCAGGGGCCGCATCGAGAACCGTCCACTGACGGCCGCCGTCATGGACTTCCGCTTCTTCGGCGGCAGCCTCGGCGTCGCCGCGGGCGAGGCCGTCACCACGGCGGCCGAGACCGCGCTGCGCGACCGTACCCCCCTCCTCCTCGTCACCGCCTCCGGCGGAGCCCGGATGCAGGAGGGCGCGCTGTCGCTGATGCAGATGGCCAAGACCAGCAACGCGCTGGCCGAGCTGGACGAGGCCGGGCTGCTGACCGTCACCCTGGTCACCGACCCGACCTACGGCGGAGTGGCGGCCTCCTTCGCCACGCTCTCCGACGTGGTGGTCGCCGAACCGGGCGCCCGCATGGGCTTCGCGGGGCCGCGCGTCATCGAGCAGACCATCCGGCAGAAGCTGCCCGAAGGCTTCCAGACCGCGGAATTCCTGCGCGACCACGGGCTGGTGGACGGCGTGTGGGAGCGCAGCGAACTGCGGCCCAAGCTGGCCCGGCTGCTGGCCGTCGCCGACACGCCGGGGCCCGAGTGGGGCGGCGGCGAGTCCGACCCCGTCGTCCGCGACAGCCAGCTCCTGGACCAACTCCCCGCCTGGGACTGCGTCCAGCTCGCCCGCGAGGCGGAGCGGCCCACCACGCTGGAGCACATCGGCTACTGGCTGGACGGCTTCGTGGAGCTGACCGGGGACCGCGCGGGTGAGGAGTGCGCGGCGATCGTCGGCGGCATCGGCCGGCTGGACGACCTGCCGGTGATGGTCATCGGGCACCAGAAGGGCCACACCACCGCCGAACTCGTCCGCCGCAACTTCGGCATGCCCTCGCCGGCCGGGTACCGCAAGGCCGCCCGGCTGATGCGGCTGGCGGCCAAGCTGCGCCTGCCCGTCGTCACCCTCATCGACACCCCCGGCGCCTACCCGGGCATCACGGCCGAGGAGACGGGGCAGTCCGGTGCCATCGCGGAGAACCTGCGGCTGATGGGCTCGCTGCCCGTGCCAGTCGTCGCCGTGGTCACCGGGGAGGGCGGCAGCGGTGGCGCGCTGGCACTCGGCGTCGCCGACCGGGTGCTGATCTGCGCGAACGCGACCTACTCGGTGATCAGCCCGGAGGGCTGCGCCGCGATCTTGTGGAAGAACGCGACGGAAGCCGCCGTGGCCGCCGACGAACTCGCCCTGGACGCCGCCTCGTTGCTACGGCTCGGCGTCGTCGACGGGGTGATCCCCGAACCCGAGGGCGGCGGTCACACCGACACCACGACGATGAGCGACGCGGTGCGCCGCGCCGTCGTCGTCGCCCTGCGCGAATTGCGCTCCGCGCCGGATGTGGAGGGCTCAACCGTGAGCCCGGTGCCGGCGCGGAGGCGCCGCTTCCGATCCTTCGGCCTCGCGGAGACCTAGAAGGGGACGGGACATGCAAGGGGGCAACGGACGCAACGGAAACGGCAACGGCAGGTACTACGGAGAGACACTCATGAACGAGCTGACCAAGGAAAGTCCGCGCGCCCAGTCCGACGACGCGCTCGCCGGGCTGGACTACGACAACAGTGGCCTCGCCCTTACCGATATCTGCCGGAGCATCGCCGAGGTCGTGCGCGTGGGCCCCGACAGGCCGCGCAGGGTACGCATCGCGCTGGGCGCCGCCAGCATCGAGGTCGAGTGGGACAGCCAGGAGACCCCCGGCGCCCCGGCGCCCGCGGGGCAGTACCTGGGCGGGGCCGGCGCGGCGGGGGGCGCCGGGGCCGAGGTCCAGACCGTGTTCGAGGGCCACCGCGAGTGCGCCCCGCTGGTGGGCACCTTCTACGCGGCCCCGTCGCCCGGCGCCCCGCCCTTCGTCCAGCCCGGCGACCGGGTCGAGACGGGCCAGCAGCTCGGCATCATCGAGGCGATGAAGCTGATGAACCCGCTGGAGGCCACGCGCCCAGGGCGGGTCGTCGAAGTGCTGGTCGGCGACGGGGAGCCGGTCGAGTACGGCGAGCCGCTGGTGCTCATCGACCCCGACCTCACCGACGTGGACGAGGGGGCCTGACCGTGGGATTCGGCACCGTCCTGGTGGCCAACCGGGGCGAGATAGCGATACGCGTCATGCGCACCTGCCGGGAGATGGGCATCCGCACCGTCGCCGTCCACTCCACGGCCGACCGCGACAGCAGCCACGTACGGGACGCCGACGCCGCCGTGCAGATCGGCCCCGGCGCGCCCCGCAAGTCGTACTTGTCGGCCCCGGCCGTCATCGAGGCGGCGCTGCGCGCCGGGGCCGACGCGGTGCACCCGGGCTACGGATTCCTGTCCGAGGACCCGGACTTCGCTGAGATCTGCGCCGAGAACGGGCTCACCTTCATCGGGCCGCGCCCCGAAGTGCTGGCCCGGCTCGGCGACAAGGCCGAGGCCAGGGCGCTGATGACCGACGCCGGGCTGCCCGTGCTGCCCGGCAGCCCCGGCACCGTCGACAGCGCCACCGAGGCCACCGACCTGGCCACCAGGATCGGCTACCCGCTGATCATCAAGGCCGTGGCGGGCGGCGGCGGACGCGGCATGACCGTGGTGCGCCACGCCACCGACCTGCTGCCGGCCTACCGGCAGACCCGCGCCACCGCGCAGGCCATCTTCGGCGACAACCGCGTCTACATGGAGCGGTATTGCGACAGCGCCCGGCACATCGAGGTGCAGGTCCTCGCCGACGGGCACGGCACCGTGCTGCACCTGGGCGAGCGGGACTGCTCCGTCCAGCGGCGGCACCAGAAGCTCATCGAGGAGAGCCCAGGACCCGGACTGCACCCGCAGCTGAGATCGGCCATGGCCCGCGCCGCCGTGCGCGGCGCCCGCGCCATCGGCTACACCGGAGCCGGCACCTTCGAGTTCCTGGTGCACGACGAGGGCTTCTCCTTCATGGAGATGAACTGCCGCATCCAGGTCGAACACCCGGTCACCGAGGCCGTCTACGGCATCGACCTGGTGCGCGAACAGATCCGCGTCGCCGCCGGTGAAGCGCTGCGCATGGGCCAGGAGGATCTGGTGCCCCGCGGGGTCGCCGTCGAGTGCCGCGTCAACGCGGAGGATCCCGCACGCGACTTCGCCCCCGCGCCCGGCACCCTGGAGGAGTTCGTCCCCCCGGGCGGCCCCTTCGTCCGGGTGGACACCCACGGGCGGGCCGGGTGGAAGGTGCCCCCGCAGTACGACTCGCTGCTCGCCAAGGTCATCTGCTGGGCGCCCGAACGGGACGAGGCGCTGGACCGGATGGACCGGGCGCTGGGCGAGTTCCGCATCAGCGGTCCCGGTGTGCACACCACCGTGCCGCTGCTGCGCGACATCCTCAACGACCGCGTCTTCCGCGAGGGCAGGCACATCACCTCCTTCCTCGACAACCGGGGCTGACTCGACAACCGGGACTGACTCGACAACCGGGGCTGAGAAGCCGGCCCTCCGCCGCTCAAGGCGCGCTTGAGCCGGAGAGGGAAGCATGGACAGTCCCCCGACCGCAGGGAGCCGTGATGGAATCCGTCATCCGCGTCGCGATCAGGCGGCCCCGCACGGTGATCGCCGTCTGGCTGGTGCTGGCGGCGCTCTGCACACCCTTGATGATGGGCCTGACCGGCGCCCTGAAGGCCGGCGGCTTCGAGAACCCGCGCGGTGAGGACCGCAAGGGACAGCAGGCACTGGAGCGGGACTTCCACGAACCGGAGGAGACCCTCCAGGCGGTGTTGCACGACCCGGACGGCGAGGTGACCCGCGCCGTGCCCGAGGCGGCGCGGCTGGCCGAGGGCTCCCCGAAGGTCACCTCCGTCCAGGACTACCGGCAGCAGTCCGCCTGGCTGTCAAAGGACCGGCACACCACCTTCCTCCAGCTCGGCTTCGACGCGGACGCCACCACGGTGCAGGGCGAGATCGACGGCCTGCGCGAGCGGCTGGACGCGGCGCTGGGGGAGCGCGGGGTCAGTGTCAAGGTCACCGGCGAGCAGGCCCTCGACTACGACATGAGCGTGCAGTCCGAGAAGGACACCGTCACCGCCGAGCTGATCGCCTTCCCGCTGCTGATCATCGTGCTGCTGCTGGTCTTCCGCTCGGTCGGCTCCATGCTGGTGCCTATCGTGCTGGCCGGGGTCGCGCTCGTGGTCGCCATGGCGGCCGGCACGCTGCTGGCCCAGGTCACCGACCTCTCGGTGCTGTTCATGAACGCGGTCACCATCATCGGCCTGGCCGTCTCGGTGGACTACTGCCTGTTCATCATCAAGCGCTACCGCGACGAACTGGCCGACAGCGCCGAACCACAGGCCGCGCTGGAGACCGCGATGCGCACCGCGGGCCATGCCGTGCGCTTCAGCGGGCTGGCCGTCGTGGTGGCGCTGCTGGCGCTGCTCATCCCGCGCATGATGGTGTTCACCAGCATCGCGCTCGCCGGGATCGTGGTCACCCTGATCGCGCTGGCCATCTCCATGACGCTGCTGCCCGCCGTGCTCCGGCTGCTGGGCCCGCGCATCAACTGGGCCTCGCTCAAGCCCCGCAGGGCGCGCGCCGCGAAGGACGCACCAGGGCCGCTGGCCCGGCTGCACCGCAGGCCGCTGCCGCTGCTGCTGATCTCCGTCGTGGTCTTCACCGCGCTGTCGCTGCCCATACTGAACGTCCGCCTCCAGGCGCCGGTGGCCAGCGCCTCGATCCTGCCCGAGGACGCCGAGTCCCGGCAGGGCATCGAACGGCTCCAGAAGGACCTGGACTCCCAGGACCTCTTCCCGCTCCAGGCCGTCTTGACCGCACCGCGCGGCACCTCGCCCGGCGAGCTGCTGGCGGCGGTCGACAAGGCGGCGAAACGGGCCGAGGGGCTGGCCGGGGCCGGCTCGGTGCGGGCCGTCACGACCCTCGGACTGCCCAGGACGGCCCAGGAAGCCGCCGCCGCCGGGCGGTTCGCCGGCCTGCCGCGCGAGGCCCGTGCCGCCTTCGAGGGGCTGTGGTCCCACCAGGACGGGCGCTACGTCAGCCGCGTCGTGGTCGTCGCCAAGGACGAGCCCGACAGCGACGGCGCCCACGACCTGGTCCGCGATCTGCGCGACGCGCTGCCCGGCGCCGAGGTCGTGCCGGGGCTGGACACGAAGGTGACGGGGGCGACAGCGCACGGCGTGGACTTCGACGACGCGCTGATCGGCGCGCTCCCCGCCATCCTGGGCGCCGTCGCGCTCATCACCCTCGCGCTGCTGACCCGGGCCTTCCGCTCCTGGCGGCTGCCGCTGCTGGCGCTGGTGCTGAACGCCATGGTGGTCGGCGCCGGCCTGGGGCTGCTCACCCTCATCAGCCAGGGTGCGCTGGGCCAGCGCATCGACAGCACCACGCCGGTGCTGCTCTTCGCCATCATGTTCGGGCTGAGCATGGACTACATGGTCATCATGATCGCCCGCATGCGGGAGCGGTACCTGCTGGTGCCCGACCACAGGAGCGCCGTCACCGAGGGCATGCGCAACACCGCGGGGCTGGTCAACGGGGCCGCCGTGATCATGGTGGCGGTCTTTGTCTCCTTCCTCGCGGCGAAGATCAGCGTCGTGCAGCAGCTCGGCCTCGGACTGGCGCTCGCCGTCGTCCTCGACGCCCTGGTGATCCGGCTGCTGGTGATGCCCGCCGCCTTGAACCTGCTCGGCCCGCGCGTGTGGGGCCGGGTGCCCGCAGCGTCCTCCGCACCCTCCGGCGGTCCGGCGCCGGAGCCGCGGCCCCCGTCCAACCCGGCGAACCCCAGCGAAGAGGTGAAGCTGTGAACACCCCGGCAACCGATACCGGACTATCGCTCTCCGGTTCCGTGGAGGAACTTCACGACGCCGTACGCGAGCACTACGACAAGCTCATCGACCTGTACGAGCAGCTGTGGGGCGAACACATCCACCACGGCTACTGGGACCTCGACCGCCCCGACGTCCCCCGCCACCGGGCCCAGGAGCGCACCACCCGCGAACTGACCGCCTTCGCCCGGCTCCCCGAGGGCGCCCGTGTCCTCGACGCCGGCTGCGGCATCGGCGCCTCCGCGCGGCTGCTCGCCACCGGGCACGGCTGCCAGGTCGACGGCATCACCCTCAGCGAGGAACAGGTCGGCCGTGCCCAGGAGAAGGCCACCGCGGCCGGGGTCGCGGACCGCGTCCGCTTCCGGCTGATGGACGCCATGGCCACCGACTACGACGACGAGACCTTCGACGCCGTCTGGGCCATGGAGAGCTGCGAGCTGATGCCCGACAAGAAGGCGTTCCTCGCCGAGTGCCGGCGCGTCCTCAAACCCGGCGGCACCCTCGCCGTCGCCACCTGGTGCTCGCGCGACGACCGTCTCGCCCCGGCCGAGGTCCGCCTGCTGCGCAGGCTCTACCGCGACTTCGCGATCTCCTTCGTGCTCCCCCTCGACCACTACGCGAAGCTCTGCGCGGAACTGGGCCTCACCGACGTCGAGACCGCCGACTGGACCGACCACGTCCGCGCCACCTGGAAGCTCTCGGCGGACATCGTCAAGCCCGTCGTCCGCGACCCCCGCGTGGTCCGCGACCTCATCAAGGCGAAGGGGTTCAACACCTTCCGCTTCCTGAACTCCGTCCCGCTGATGAAGCAGGCCTACGACAAGAACGTGATGCGCTACGGCGTCTTCCGCGCCACCAAGGCGGGGTGAGCCCCGGCGCGCGACAAGCGCCGGGCGGACCCGTGACGGGCCCGCCCGGCGATTGCTGTGTATTCCTGTTCTCGCAATTTCCGTCAGGCGCGGGTCAACGCAGCCGTGCGGGAGGCGAATTCCGTCACCTGGCCGACCATGATCTCCAAGCGTCGGAGGGTGCGGGCCGAGGACCAGACGGCGTCCTCGGTGGGGGCCATGTCCGCCGAGTTGACGGTCACGCTCATCGGCGTCACCCAGCCCCGCAGGCACATGATGGCGTTGCGGACCTCCGCGACGGCGTGGGCGGCGCCGTGTTCGCTCCAGCCGACGGCCACGGCGCCCGCGGCGCGCCCGTCCAGGTAGGCGGGCGCGTCGCCGGCGAGGTCCTCCAGATAGTCGAGGGAGTTCTTGAGCAGCCCTGACATGCCGCCGTGGTAGACGGGGGTGGCGACGATCAGGCCGTCGGCGCGGCGCACGGCGGCCAGCAGCCGCCGCGCGTCCTCGGTGCGGTGCTCGCAGCCCGGCTCGTACAGCGGCAGTCCGAGCTGGGGCGCCGGCAGCACGGTGACGTGCGCGCCCTGCCGGGCGGCCAGCTCGGCGCACACCCGCAGCACCTGCACGCTGAAGGAGCCGGGGCGCAGCGAACCGCCCAGCAGGGCGAGTTCGGGGCCGCTCACGGCAGCGTCCCCTCCGCCAGCATCCGGGCGAGCAGCGGTCGCTGCGCCTTGCCGCTGGGCGTCTTGGGCAGTGTCTTGCGGGGGACGACGACGACCTCGGCGGGCAGCAGTCCGGTGGCGCGGCTGACGGCCTGCTCGACGCGTTTGCCCAGCAGGGCCGCCTCCTCCGGGTCGGCGTGCAGCCGGGATTCGACGACCAGCACCAGCCGCTCGGTGCCCTGCACGGGGTCCAGGACGCCGACGGCGGCGACCCCGCCGGGGCGCACGCCCTCCACCGTGGTGGCGGCCAGCTCCAGCGGCTGCGGCTGGTGGTTGCCGCCGGCGATGATGATGAGGTCCTTCGAGCGGCCGGTCACGAACAGCTCGCCGTCCAGGCGGAAGCCCAGGTCGCCGGTGTTGAGCCAGCCCTCGCACAGGTCCTCGGCTGTGCGCTCGGGCATGCCGTAGTAGCCCGTCATCATCGAGTCGCTGGCCACCTGGACCGCACCCGAGTGGCCCTCGGGCAGCTCGCGGCCCCCGTCGTCGGTGATCCGTATGCGGATGCCGGGCACGGCCAGACCGGAGGAGACGTACTCCTGCGCGTCCTGCCCGGACAGCGGCGGCACCGCCACACCCCGGTCGGCCATGGCGGTGCGGGAGAGCACCTCGACGCGGGGCAGCGAGTCGACGGGCGCGAAGGAGGCCGCGAGGCCCAGCTCGGCCATGCCGTAGCAGGGCCGCATGCTCTCGGGCCGGAAGCCGTGCGGCAGCATCGCGCGGGTGAAGTCCCGCATGGTGCCGGCCTCCACGACCTCGGCGCCGTTGAAGGCCGAGCGCCAGCAGCTCAGGTCGAGCCCGGCCAGGTCCATGCGGTGCGCGGTGGAGGCGACCAGCCGGTAGGCGAAGTTGGGCGCCGGGGAGACGGTGCCGCGGTAGCGGTGGATGGTGCGCAGCCAAAGCTGCGGCCTCGTCGCGAAGGACAGCGGGCGGAACAGCGCCGAGGGCAGGTCGTGCAGGAACGTGGACAGCAGCCCGCCGACCATGCCCATGTCGTGGTGGAGCGGCAGCCAGCTGATCATGATGTCGCCGCGCCGGTAGGGGATGCCCTCGCCGATGGAGCGCGCGGCGGCGAACATGCCGCGGTGGCTGAGCATGATGCCCTTGGCCGAGGAGGTGGTGCCAGAGCTGAACTGGATCAGGGCCAGCTCCTCGGGATCGGCGTCCACCGCGGGCTCCGCGACCTGGCCCTCGGTGAACGGCGGGCAGACGACGGCGAGTCCGAGCGGCGCCAGGGCCTCGACGGCCGCCTCGCGCAGCATCTCGTCGCAGACGACGGCGGTGGGCCCGGCGACCTCGACCATGTGGGTCACCCGGTCCAGCCACAGCTTGCGGCGGCCCACCGTCAGCGGCGGCTCGGCCAGCATCGGCACGGCGCCCAGCAGCGCGGCGCCGTAGAGCGCGGCCACCAGTTCGGGCGAGGTGTCCAGGCACATGATGACCCGGTCCCCGCGGCCGAGCCCGGCGGCGGCGAGCGCCGCGCCCGCCGCGTGGGCGCGCTCGTGAAGCTGCCCCACGGTCATCCGTTCGGCGTCCTCGGGGGACTCGCCGTCCGCGGGCGCCTCGGACGCCTCGGGCAGGTAGTAGGCGACGGCGTCCGGCTCGCGCGCCGCACGGTCCACCAGCGCGGCGGCCAGGGTGCGCGCGCCGGTCAGCCGGGCGGGGGTGGGGTCGGGCCGCCACTCCCGCCGGTCGGGATGCACTGCTGCTCGGGTACTGGTCGTGCTTGTCATATCCGCTCCGGCGGTGGCTCGTCGATGGTCGGTCAGGGCAGGACGAACGGGAAGCCGTGGGTCTCCAGCTCCTGCGCGGAGCCGGTGACGGCGGCCGTCAGCTCGTCGATGTCGGCCTCGGAGTGCGCGTCGCCGAGGTAGATCATCGGCATGCTCAGCGTGAAGACACCCCTGCGCCGCAGCAGCAGGGTCAGCAGGAACGAGCCGAGCGCGTTCACGGCGGAGGCGAACTCGCGGTAGTCGGCGTAGCTCTCCTCGGCCACGAAGCCGAACGTGCCGCAGTACTCGCCGAAGCCCAGCAGCCGCAGGGGAATGCCGGTGCGCTCCCGGAACCCGGCCAGCGCGCCCTGGAGCCGGCCGGCCTTGGCGTTGATCCGCTCGTAGAAGGCGGGCCCCGCCTCCTTCAGCAGCCGCAGCGAGGAGAGCGAGGCCGCCAGCGCCAGGTGGTTGCCCGAGTGGGTGTTGACCAGGAAGGTCTTGGTGCCGATGTCGCCCGCCGACAGGCCCGAGGTGCGCATGATGTCCAGCAGCTCGGCCCGGCCGCCCAGCACGGCCAGCGAGAGGCCGAGCCCGGAGGTCACCTTGCCGTAGGCGATCAGGTCGGCGTGCAGCCCGAAGCGCGCGGCTGCCCCGCCGGGCCCGAAGCGGAAGCCGGTCAGCACCTCGTCCAGCACGAACGGCACGTTCAGGGTGCGGCAGCGCTCGGAGACCTCGCGCAGCTCGGGGATGGTGTGCTCGGTGTACGGGAACGACTGGCAGGCCGGGTCGGCGATCACGCACGCCAGCTCGTGCCGGTGCCGCTCGATCAGGGCGAGCGCGGTCGGCGCGTGGTGGGGCAGCACCAGGACGTCGGCGGGGGCGGCCCCCGCGAAGGCGGAGGCGGGCCGCACGCTGCCGTCGTCCCGCACGGCGGGGAAGGGCGCCAGGCCGGGGGTGCCGTGCGCCAGGAACGAGGTGTTGTGCGCGGCGACATCGTGGACGCCGTGCCAGCAGCCCTCGAACTTGGCCACCAGTTGCCTGCCGGTGTGCGCCCTGGCCAGCCGGATCGCGGCGCCCGTGGCGTCGGTGCCGGAGTTGAGGAAGGCGAACTTCTCACAGTGCGGCAGGAACTCGCCCAGCAGCTCGGCCAGTTCGGTCTCGACCCGGTTGAGGTAGCCGTTGCCGGTGTTGCCGCTGGTCAGCTCCTCGCGTACGGCGTCCAGTACGGGCCGCGGGTTGTGCCCGAAGAGGGACTGGCCGCCGAAGCCCACGTGCATGTCCAGGTAGGTGTTGCCGTCGACGTCGGTGATGCGGCTGCCTTCGGCGCGCACCACGGCGGGCGGGAACTGGGGTGCGTGGAAGGGCAGGAAGGCGTGGCTGGAGGAGGCCAGCGCCCCCGCGCGCCCCGCCAGCTCCGCCGAGCCGCGCTGCCGCTCGGCCAGCTCGGTGAGCAGCTCGCCCACCCACGGCTGGGACAGCAGCTCGGTCGCGAGGTCGGCGGCGCTTTCGGCGGTCTTGGACCGGGGAATCTCGGAAGTCGTCATAGGAAGGTCCGTCCACTCTCGAAAGGACAACAGGCGGCCCGGCGCCCGGACGGAGTGCCCGGACGCGGCGCGCTCAGGGCAGTACGAACGGGAAGTCGTGCTTGGCCAGCTCCCGCGCCGAGTCGATGACGGCGCCGGAGATCTCGTCGATGTCCGCGTCGCTGTGCACGTCGCCGGTGAACAGCATCGGCAGGCTCAGCGTGTAGACGCCGCGGCGGCGCAGCATCAGCGTCAGCAGGAACAGCCCGATCGGGTTGACCGCCTCGGCGAAGGCGCGGTAGTCGTCGTAGGACTCCTCGGCGGTGAAGCCGAACGAGCCGATGAAGTCGCCGAAGCCCAGCAGCCGCAGCGGGATCCCCGTCTCGGCGCGGAAGTCCGCAAGACGGGTGCGGATCAGCTCCACCTTGGCGCGGGTGCGCGCGTAGTACGCGTCGCCCTGCTCGTGCAGCAGGCTCAGCGAGGCGTAGGAGGCGGCCAGCGACAGGTGGTTGCCGGCGTGCGTGGTCTGTACGCACGTCTTGCGGCCCAGGTCGGTCAGCGCCAGGCCCGAGGTCGTCATGTGCTCCAGCAGCTCGGCCCGGCCGCCCAGCACCGACAGCGGCAGCCCGAGCCCGGTGACGACCTTGCCGTAGCAGTACAGGTCGGCGGGGATGCCGAAGTACCCGGCGGCGCCGGAGGGCCCGTAGCGGAAGCCGGTCAGCACCTCGTCCAGCACGAACGGCACGCGCAGCGCCTTGCAGCGCTCGGCGACCTGCCGGATCAGCGGCACGGTGTGCTCGGCGTAGGGGTACGAGGAGGAGACCGCCTCGCCCAGCACGCACGCCAGGTCCTCGCGGTGCCGTTCGATCAGCGCGAGCGCGGCCTCGGCGTCGTTGGGCAGGATCAGCAGCTCGGACGGGGGCGCGGGCGCCACCCCGGTCAGCGCGGGCAGCGGCGCCACCCCGTGCTCGCCGATCTCGGGGAAGGGCTCCACCGGGTGGCCGTGGTACCAGAAGGCCGTGTTGTGCGCGGCGATGTCGTGCACGCCGTGCAGCGAGCCCTCGAACTTGGCGACCATGCGGCGGCCCGTGTGGGCGCGGGTGAGCCGGATCGCGGCGGCCGTGGCGTCGGTGCCGGAGTTGAGGAAGGCGAACCGCTCGCAGTGCGGCACGAACTCGCCCAGCAGGGTGGCCAGGCGCTGCTCGACGGGGTGCAGATAGCCGTTGCCCGTCGAGCGCCCCAGCAGGTCGCGCACGGCCTCGACCACGCGGGGCGGGTTGTGCCCGAACAGCGCCTGGGCGCCGAAGCCCAGGTGGCTGTCCAGATAGGTGTTGCCGTCCACATCCGTGATCCTGCTGCCCCGCGCCTCCTCGGTGACCAGCGGGAACTGGGGTGCGTGGAAGGGCCAGAAGGCGTGCGAGGACACCGACTTCTCCCGCACCTGCCCGGAGACGGCGAGGGACTCCCGCTGCCGCTCGGACAGCTCGGTGAACAGGTCGGTCACCCACTGCTGGGTGAGCAGATCGGCGACCAGGTCCTGAATGCTGGGGGATTCACGTGTCGTCATCGGACACCGCTTTCGTCTGTTGCGGATACGAGGGGAGCCGCGCTCAGAACCTGATCAGCGCGGACTCCATGGTCAGACCGGGGCCGAAGGCCATGAAGACGCCGTACTCGCCGGGCGCGGGGCGCAGGTCGCGCATCAGGTGGTCGAGGATCAGCAGCACGGTGGGGGAGGAGCAGTTGCCCCGCGAGCCGAGGACGTCCAGCGAGGGCCGCAGCACCTCGGCAGGCAGCCCCAGCCGCTCCCCGATGAAGTCGATGATCTTCGGCCCGCCGGGGTGGATGCCCCAGTACGCGATGTCCTCGGTGCTCAGCCCGCGCGGCTCCAGCAGCCGCTGGACGAAGGGCCCGATGGTCTCCGACAGATACAGCGGCACATACGGCGACAGGGTCATCCGGAACGCGTCGTCCATCACCTTCCAGGTCATGGCCCGGAAGCTCTCCGGGTGCGTCTCGGTGTGCGTGCCCAGGATCAGGGGTCCGGAGGTGGCGGGCGGCTCGCCGGCGTCGGCGGCGGCCAGCAGCACGGTGGCCGCGGCGTCCCCGAACAGGCCGTGCACGACGACCTGTTCCTTGGTCACCTCCGGCCGCAGATGGACGGAGCAGACCTCGGCGCAGGTGACCATGGCCAGCTCGTCCGGCCGGGCCGTCAGCGAGTCCAGCGCCACCTTGATGCCGTTGAAGGCGGCGTAGCAGCCCATGTGGCCGACGAAGGTGCGCCGCAGATCCTCGCGCAGCCCGAACTCCTTGGCCAGCAGCATCTCCGGGGTCGGGCCCGCGTAGCCGGTGCAGCTGACGAAGGTGTAGCTGCCCACATCCGCCGGGGCGACCGTACCGGCGGCCCCGTCGAACACGGCGGCGACCGAGTCCCGGCCCATCGCGAAGGCGTGCTCCTCCCAGGCGGCCATGCGCTCGCGCATGCTGGGGAACCCGTCCGCGTAGTTCTTGTGCGGCGGCCAGGCCATGTAGCGCTCGCGGACCTGGGTGTTGAGGAACAGGCTCTCGGCCTCGGGGACTTCCTTGTACAGCTCGCGGTAGAAGGCGTCGAACATCTCCTGCTGGCCGACCGGCTCGCCGACCGAGGCAGGGGCGAGGCCGACGATGCGCGCCGCCGTGGCCGTCATGACACTCCCGCTCTCTGCTGCTCCGCGGCTTCCTTGATCGCTTCCAGGAATCCCTCGGTGGCCTCGTCGGTCTCCTTCTGCGCGAACGGCTCGATGAGGACGACGACCACGGGCGCCACGTCCACCGACGCCTCGGTACGGGTCTCGATGCGCACCCGCTGCTCGCCCTCCCCGGCGCCGTCCTCGATGTGGAAGGTGCCCCAGGAGCGGAAGTTGTGTTCCCCGTGCGGCTCCCAGGTGATCGCGTCGGGGTCCGAGGTGTCGAAGCGTGCCTCGTACTCTGGGGTGAAGGTGACGGCACCGTTGGAGACGGTGGCCAGGCGGTAGTGGTAGACCTCCTCGGCGGCCCCGCCGCCTTCGACACGCTCCAGCGACTCCACACCCGGCATCAGCCGGCCGCAGCCGGTCACATCGCCCAGCAGCGTGCGCAGCCGCTCCCTGCCGCAGCGCACGGTCACGCTCTTGTCGCTGGCTGATCGGACCCACGTCATGGCTGTGCCCTCCTGGGCTTGTCGGTGCTGGTGGCGGCGGATCCGGAGCCGGCCGGGCCGGACTTCACCGCGTGGCCGATGTAGCTGACCGCCGTCGAGGAGGTCGGCCCGAACTCGCCCAGCGGGCGACGGCGCGCGATCGCGGCCAGCAGCCGGTGGCGGGGCGCCGTGGGGGCCAGGCCGCGCGGCCTGGCCGGCGTCAGCCCGTGCCGCGCGAGGACGGCGTGCAGTTCGCGGGGGCGGATGAACATCCGCCAGTTGTGGGTGCCCGGATGGATGATCTTCAACAGCCGTTCCAGCACGAGGATGGCCATCAGATAGCTGGCGGCCGTGCGGTTGATGGTGTCGAAGACCAGCACCCCGCCCGGACGCAGCACCCGGGCGCACTCGGCGACGGCGCCGGGCAGGTCGTGCAGATGCTCCAGCACGTCCGAGAGCAGCACCGCGTCCAGGCTGCCGTCCTCGGCGGGCAGCTCGTAGGCCGAGCCCACCCGGTAGGTCACCTCGACGCCGGTGGTCCGCGCGTGGGCGCGCGCGGTCTCCACGGAGCCCTCGGACAGGTCGAGTCCGGTCACGGTGTAGCCCAGTTCGGCCAGCCGCTCGCTCATCAGCCCGCCGCCGCAGCCGATGTCCAGGACGCGGACGGCGGACCTGTCCTCGCCCAGGCGGGCGCGCACGGTGGTGTCGAAGTACCGCACCCGCGCCGGGTTCATGTCGTGCAGCGCCCGCAGCGGACCCTCCGGGTCCCACCACGAGTCGCCGATCTCGGAGTAGTAGTCGTTGTCGATCGCCGCCGAGGACGGGTCCAGGGCGCTCAGATGCCTGCCGGTCGCGGCCATCACAGCCACCTCGGCGTCTCGGCCGGGTCGATCCCGAACGCGGCCTTGCCGATCAGCTCGGCCGCGGTGTCGGCGTCGTAGGCGTCGTGCGCGCCGGGGGAATCCGCGCGGGTACGGGGCCCGGTCTTCAGATCCTGCCAGATCCGGGCGATGCTCCGCTCCGCCTCGCCGCCGTGCCCGCGCACCCGCTCGTACGCGGCGGAGACGACCTGCTCGGCGGCGGCAGCGGCCTGCACCCGGGGTACGGAGCTGTCGGCCCGGGTGGTGTGCTGCCCGCCCTCGTCCTCGGCCCGCGCGCAGTGCTCCAGCAGCGCGGTGGTCGCGGCGAGCGCCGCGCGCATCCTGGCGACGGCGAACTGGGTGCCGGGCAGCAGCGCCGGCGGCGGAGTGTCTTGTTCCGCTCCGGTCGAGCGCTCCTTGAGGTCGGCGACGGCCAG
The DNA here is from genome assembly GCF_035917675.1 of Streptomyces sp. NBC_01775. Lineage (NCBI taxonomy): Bacteria > Bacillati > Actinomycetota > Actinomycetes > Kitasatosporales > Streptomycetaceae > Streptomyces > Streptomyces sp. NBC_01775. The sequence continues at coordinate 7,207,334 of NZ_CP109104.1, forward strand.
TGCGTAGGCGCGCTCGGCCAGCCCGAGCAGCACCGCGGCCTCGGCGTGATCGCCCAGGCGCGCGGCCCTCCCGCTGACGCCGCCCACGCCGTTGCCGTGCTCACCCGTCGAGGCGAGGCGGGCCGCCAGCGCGAAGGCCGTCGGCCCGCACCCGCCCGCCACGATCCGCAGCAGCGCGCAGGTGCGCACCAGGGTGCCGGTGGTAAGGCCCAGGTCCGGGCCGAGCGCGGCGGTCAGCTCGGCGAGGTTCTCGGTGATCCGCGCGCTGTCGGCCTCGCGTCCGCCACCGCCGGTGCGGTCGTGCTCGCCCGCGTCGGTGCGGCGCTTGCCGAAGGTGGCCGCGAGCTGCGCCGCCTCCTCGGTGCGCCGGGTCCAGGGCTCGGTCCCGGTCGCTTCGGCGGCTTCGGCGTTGCTCATCCCCACTGGTCCCTTCCTCACGGTCGCGGTCACGGCGCCGCCCCCGCCCACCGGGGCTCGGCGAACAGCGGTACGTCCAGGGCCTGTTTGCCGGCCCACTCCAGGACGACATCGGAGGCGGGCGGCACCAGCAGCCCGGCGACCACGTCCCGGTACATGCGCTGGAGCGGATCGGCCGAGGCCAGCCCGGAGCCGCCCTGCACCTGCATGGCCAAGGTCACCACCTCGTGCGCGAGGCGGGTGACGGTGAACTTCATGACGCTCATGTCGATGTAGTGGCCCAGCGGGTCGGCGGTCTCGTGGTCGGCGTGGATCGCCGCCTCCAGATACGCCTCGGCCGTCGCCAGCTTGGTGGCCATCTCCGCCACCTTGAACTGGATGCCCGGCAGATGGGCGTTGGGCTTGCCGATGACGCTGATGACCCGCTTGCGCTGGGTGGCGACCACGTGCTCCAGCGCGCCGCGCGCGATGCCGACGAAGCAGGAGGCGAAGCTGCACCAGGCCCAGTGCACCCCGTTCATGAACAGCAGTGGCAAGGTGCCCCGTTCGCCGATCGACCACTTCTCCTCGACGAACAGGTCCTCCAGGGCCAGCGAGTGGCTGCCGGTGGCGCGCATGCCCGCCGCGTCCCACTCGGCCGTGACCCGCACGCCGCGCTCGGGTTTGGGGATCAGGAAGGCCATGGGCTGCGGCAGCCCCCGGTCGTCGGTGGTGGCCGCGGAGAGGAACAGATGGGTGGCGCCGGGGAACCCGGTGAAGAAGCCCTTGCGCCCGTTGAGGACGTAACCGCCCTCCACCGGCTCGGCCTTGGTGGTCGGATGCCACCAGTTGCCGCCCACGCCCGGCTCGCTGAAACCCCCGGCGATCACGGCGCCCTCGGCGACCTGGCGGCAGGCGCGCTCGGCGCTCTCGCCGCCCAGGTTGGCGATCATCGCGAGGCCGTGGACGTGCATGTTCACCGAGAACGCCGTCGAGGCGCAGCCCGCCGCCAGCACGCGCTGCGACCGGCACAGCTCGGCCAGGCTCGCGCCGGCGCCGCCGTACTCCTCGGGCACGGTCATGGCGGTGTATCCGCTGGAGACCAGCTCGGCGAGGTTCTCGTGCGGGAAGCTGGAGTCGGCGTCGTGCGCGGCGGCGCGCTCGGCGAACCGGGGCGCCAGCTCCCGGGCCAGCGCTACGTAGTCGGTGGGACCGGTACGGCCGCCGGTGCGGCCCGCTCCGCCGCTAGACATACGGAACCCGGCCCGGCAGCGCCGCGGGCTCGGAGGCGGCCAGCGACTCGGCCATCGAGCCGACGCTGTCCGACTCGGACGCGAAGGTCTGATCGAGCCAGTGCATCAGGTCGAAGTCCGGGTATGCCTCCCGGATCCTGCGCCCCAAAGCCTCCAGGTTCATCGAGTCGAAGCCGAGGTCCTCGGTCAGCGAGGACTCGGGCGCGATCTCCTCCATCCGGAGGCTCGGCTTGACCGCGACCAGATGGACGGCCAGGGCACGCATGTGGTCGGTAACGAAAGCTCCATCGAGCACGTCGATCATCTCCCGGTCTGAGGACGGTCCCGCCCCTCCTCCCGGGAGTCCCGGGGGAGGGGGCAGGCGGACCGTGCCAGGAGAATGCCGACCCGGACTCGCAGCAGGCTTTAGGCCGTGTCCGGCGGCCGGACCGGGGCCGGCAGCGCCGGGGGCGACCGGGGCCACCCCGTTCGCCCCCATCTCCCCGGACACGACCGGAGCCCCCGCCCGGTCAAGGCGGGGGCTCCGGTCGTGTCCGGGCACATGGCTCAGCTCTTGGGCTCCGCCTGACCGTCTTCCTGCTCTTCTTCGCCCCAGCTCTCGTAGCCGCGTACCTCGCGCGGCATGGACTGGGCCAGCAGGGCGACGACCACGAGACCGCCGACGGTGAACCACACGAACTTCCCGAAGGTGTCGGTGAACATCTCCGCGCGGCTGTCCGCGACCACCGTGTCCACGGCCTTCTTCACCGCGGGGTCACGCCCGGCCTTCTCCCACACCTGGGCGCAGCTCTTCGGCTGGTTGTCCGGGTTCTCCTCCGCCGCGTAGTCGAGGAAGCAGGGCCGCAGCCGGGCCGAGATCTCCCGGACTTCGGCGGCCGGTGCGCCGGCGGCGGACAGCTTGCTGCGCAGCTCGTGCTCGTTCCCGTCGAACGCGCCGCCCGCGGCGGAGGCGAGCGGCGAGAACAGCAGCACGCCCAGCAGCGCCGCGCCTGTCGCGTTGCCGAGCTGCACGGCCGCGCTCAGTGAACCGGCCGCCGCCCCGGCGTCCCGGCCCTCGACGTGTGCGCCCGCGACCGTGAAGGCGGGGCCGATCACCCCGCCCATGCCGAGGCCCGCGAGGAAGAGGCCGGGGGCCAGCTCCCACCAGCTCGCGCCCGGTTCCAGCACCAGCGCGAACCACAGCATGCCGCCCGCCATCACCAGCGCGCCCGTGGTGAGCAGATGCCGTCCCAGCTTCCCCACCAGCCCGTCGGCGGCACCCGAGGTGAGGGCGGCGCCGATGGCCCACGGCAGGAACAGCAGACCGGTGCGCATGGCGCTGTAGCCCAGGCCGATCTGGAGGGTGAGGGAGATCGCCAGGAAGAAGCCGATCATCGTGGCGTCGAAGACGAACAGCACCACCGTGCCGGCGCTGAACCCCGGCTGCCGGAACAGCCGCAGCGGCACCAGCGAGGAGTGGTCGCGCCGCTCCTTGGCCCGCGCGTGCAGCGCGTAGACCAGCATCACGAGTGGCGCCGCGACCATCGCCGCGATCATCCAGGCCGGCCACCCGCTGGTACGTCCCTGCACGAGCGGATACAGCAGGAGCAGCAGGCTCGCGCTCACCAGCAGCACGCCGAGCAGGTCCATCCGCAGCGGGAAGTCCGACTTCGTCTCCGGCACCAGTACATACGCCGCGAACAGCGCGGCCACCCCGATCGGCACGTTGACGAGGAACACAGCGCGCCAGCCGAGCCCGAACACGTCGTACGCCACGAACACGCCGCCCAGCAGAGGTCCTGCCACGGCAGCCAGCCCGGTGACCGCGCCGTACGCGCCGCTCGCTCCGCCGCGCTCGTTCGCCGGGAAGATCGCGTAGACCGTCGCCATGATCTGCGGCACCATCAGCGCCGAGGCGACGCCCTGCACAGCACGCGCGGTCACCAGCGCCTCGACGTTGGGGGCGATGCCGCACACCAGCGAGGAGAGGGTGAACAGAGCGATGCCCAGCAGGAAGAGCCGCTTGCGCCCGTAGCGGTCGCCCATCCGGCCGCCGGTGATCAGGCCGAGTCCGAACGCCAGGGTGTAGGCCGTCACCACCCATTGAGAGGCCGCGTACCCGGCGCTCAGATCGCTCCGGATGTCGGGTAACGCGATATTGACGATCGTGACGTCGAGCAGGTCCATGAAGGCCGCAGCGAGCAGTATCCCCAGCGCCAGCCAGCGCTTGGGATACGGCCCGGCCGTCGAGGTCACCGAATTGTCCGCTGTGGTGGTCATAGAAGCTCCGCACTGTCGGTGCTGTGAGGTGGTGTGCTGTCGGGGTCCGTGAGGTGCGGTTCAGGAACGGGGCGCGGGGTGCTGGGGAGTCGGGCGCGTTGTCACCAGGCGACGGGCAGCTCCTCCAGACCGCGTATCAGCGATCCCGAGCGCCAGCTCAGGCCCTCCTCCGGCACGGCGAGGCGCAGTCCCGGGAAGCGGTCCAGCAAGGTGCCCAACGCGATCTGGAGTTCCATCCTGGCCAGTTGGGCGCCCAGACAGAAGTGCGCGCCGTGCCCCATCGCCAGGTGGTGGTTGGTCTCGCGGTGGAAGTCCAGCTCGTCGGGGTGGCCGAAGGCCGCCGGGTCGCGGTTGGCCGCGCCCAGGTCGACGATCACGGCCTCGCCGGCGGCGACCGGCACCCCGTGCAGCACGGTGTCCTCGGTCACCAGGCTGGCGAACGCCGAGCCCGCACCCGTGGGGACGTACCGCAGCAGTTCTTCCACGGCGCGCGGCATCAGCTCGGGGTGCTCCCGCAGCTCCTGCGCGCGCTCGGGCTCACCCAGGAGCACATAGGCGAAGTTGGTGATCTGGTTGAGCGTCGTCTCGTGGCCGCCGATCAGCAGCGCCACCCCGAGCCACACCAGCTCCTGCTCGCTCAGGCTGTCCTCGTCGTCCCGTGCGGTCACCAGCGCGCCGAGCAAGTCGTCGGTGGGGTTGGCGCGGCGCTCGGCGATCAACTGCGCGAAGTAGCCGAAGAAGCTCCCCATGGCGGCCTTGACCTCGTCCGAGTCGAAGGCCGTGGTGCCCATGATTCCCTCGGTGAAGGCCCGGAAGTGCTTCTCGTCCTCCACGGGAACGCCCATGATCTCGCAGATCACCCGCACCGGCAGCGGCACGGCCAGATGCCGCACCAGGTCGGCCGGGGCACCGTCCCGGGCCATGCCGTCCAGCAGCTCGTCCACGGCCTTCTGGATGCGCGGGCGCATGGCCTCCACGCGGCGGGCCGTGAACGCCTTGCTGACCAGCCGGCGCAGCCGGGAGTGTTCGGGCGGGTCGATGGTCATGATCGTCCCGGCCGGCGGGGGTTCGGGCAGCAGCCTCGGTATCCCGGGGTTCTCCGCCGCCGCCGCGCGGCTGACGGCGGGCGAGGACATCACCTCGCGCACCGCTTCGTACCCGGTCGCCAGCCAGGCGGTACCGCCGTGCGGCATGTTCACCCGGATCATCGGCGCTTCGGCGAGCAGCGAGGCGTAGCCGGGGTGCAGGTCGAGCCGCGTGGGCTCGCCCAAGGGGTAGTCGATGGTGGGTGCATGCTGTTGTTGCCGCGGGCGCGGACCTGACGTGGTCACACCTGGCTCCCTTCGGGGATGGTCGTTCGCGCGGAAGGTCGCAACGATGTGACCGGAATCACCGGCCAGGATCGCAGTCGGCCCTTGAACCTGGCTTGAGCGCGAGGGGAACGACTCAGGTGCCGCTCCACCCGTGGTCGTGGTTGCTGTGCGTGGTGATCTGCACGTAGTTGCCCTCGGGATCGGTCACATAGGCGTGCCGGTCGCCCCAGGGCTGGTCGCGCGGGTCCAGCACGACGGGCGCGCCCGCCTCCCGCAGCGCGCCCACCGTCTTGTCGACGTCCTCGACGATGACGGTGATGTCGAAGCGGTGGCCGCCCGAGCCGCCCAGGCCGGGCAGCCCTGTCGACCGGCGTACGGCCGTCTCGTCGGCCAGGGTGATGTGGAAGGCGCTCCACTTGAGCGTGATGAAGACCGGCTCCTCCTTGGTCGGGAACCGGTATGTCTCGACGAAGCCGATGGTGCGGTAGAAGGCGGCCATGGCCTCGATGTCCCCGGTGAACAGCGTGGGCTGGCCCGCCCGGATCTCGTCCCCTGTCACGTTGGATACCTCTTTCCCGTACCTGGTGGATAGGGGAGTACGCGGTGTGGTTCGCACACCGCGTACTCCGGGTACGGCCGTCGCGTATTCCGCCGGACACGGCCGTGGTGGGCTCCCGCCTCCCCCAGCCTTCGGCCGGAGGTGCCCCCAGAGCAGGGGAGACCCCGATCAAGGACTTCCGGCCGCCTTGCGATCGCACGCACCGGACGACGCTCCGTCCGGGCAAACATCGCCGGTCACGGCACTAGTCGTTCGAGGGCGGGGGCGGCTGGACCTCGGGGGTGCGCTCGCCGATGTTGAAGAGGGTGCCGAGGGAGTCCTTGAAGTCCGCGGACAGACCCCAGTGCTGCTCACTGATGTCCTCCGCGATCTCGACGCCACGCGACCGCAGTTCGGCGACCGTCTTGTGGATGTCGTCGCAGTAGAACGCCGTGTGCGAGCGCTGCCCCGCGGTGCTGGGCATGCCCTCGGGGCGCTGCGCCAGGATGAGGATGGCGCGCTTGTCCGGCGTCACCACCTCGACCCACCCCGCGCCCGGGCATTCCTCCGAGTCCAGGTGTAGCCCGAAGCCCATCTTCTGGGTCCAGAACTCCTTGGCCTTGTCTTGGTCGTCCACGAAGATGAAGATCTTGTTCACGCCGTTGATCACTGGGAATACCTCCGCTGGAGGGGTGGGATGCACTGGCCGCCCCAGGAGTAACCATCCGCACTCGAAGATGTCTGGGGACGTGGTCGTGGGCCGCCGGTGGCGGGGGCGTGGCCGGGGGACTACCAGCCGATGACGGCGTCCCGGCGGAGGAAGACCCCCGAGGGCCCGTCGTCCGGCAGCGTCGCCGCGCGCACGATGTGCTCGGCCGCCTCCCGCGGCGTCTGCGGCGCGTCGGGCCGCATGCGGGTGCGGACGAGACCCGGGTTGATCGCGTTCACGAGCACCCCGGTGCCCTCGGTCTCCTGCGCGAGCATCACCGTCAGCGCGTTGAGGGACACCTTGGAGACCGAGTAGGCGGGGCAGGCGTCGGCGATGCCGAGGGTGAACGAGCCGGTGCCGCTGGAGATGTTGACCACTCGGCCCCAGCCCCTGCGCACCATGCCCGGCACCAAGGCACCGGCCATCCGCCACGCGCCCAGGAGATTGACGTTCAGCGTACGGTCGACCAGCGCGAGGTCCGCCCGGGTCGGCCGCACGCCCCAGTCGAGCTGCACCCCGGCGTTGTTGACCAGGATGTCCACCTCCCCGGCCTCGGCCGCCAGCTTCGCGACGGAGTCCGGGTCGGTGACGTCCAGCGCGGCGGCCGTCGCCCCCTCGCCCAGCTCCCGGGCCACGGACCGTGCCTCGGCGCCGTCGCGCGCCGTGATGACCACGCGGTGGCCGCGCGTGTGCAGAAGCGTCGCGACGGCGTGCCCGATGCCGCGGTTGCCGCCGGTGACCAGAGCGGTCCTGGAGACGCCAGTCATGGGATCGCCTTCCGTTTCGTCGTGCTGGGCTTCGTCGTGCCGCCCGGCTTCGTCGCCGCGGCCGGCCGCGCACGGCCGCGGCAGGATGCCGGGCTCCGGTGGAGCGACGCTGGACCTCGCAGCGGTACGCGCGTAGCCGCCGGCAGCCCGCCGGCGCGTATGAACATCAACTGGCCGGACACCAGCATTCGTTGAGTGCGCTCCGGCATGATGAGGCGATGACCGACCAGCCACACCGCGTGACCGATGACCGCACAGGACCGGACCCGGCCGGCACCGGCGAGCATGCCGACTCTGGAGGCGGGCCGCCGGTGCGCAGGCGCCGCGGGGTGATCCGGCGCCGGGTCCTGATCACCGCGGGCTCGGTGCTCGGCCTGGGGGCGCTGACCGGTGGCGCGTACGGCCTGAACTTCACGCTCGTCTACCGCGACCGCAAGCTCTCCAACGTCGGGGAGCTGGACTTCTCCAACCGCGTCGCCATTCCCCGGCTGCTCGAACCCGACAAGGACGCGCGTGGCAGGCGGCACTTCGAGCTGAAGGCCCGTCCGGGCACCAGCACGCTCCTCCCCGGCAAGAAGACCCCCACCTGGGGCGTCAACGGGGCCTTCCTCGGCCCGACGCTGCGGGCCAGGCGCGAGGACACGGTCTCGGTGACGTTCAGCAACGGCCTGCCCGAGACCACCTCCCTGCACTGGCACGGCATGCATCTGCCCGCCGACATGGACGGTGGCCCGCACCAGGCCGTATCGCCCGGCGGGGTGTGGCGGCCGACATGGCGCGTCGACCAGCCGGCGGCGACGCTCTGGTACCACCCCCACCCGCACGGGGAGACCGCCGACCACGCCACACGCGGCATCGCGGGGATGTTCATCCTGGAGGACGAGCACTCCGAGGACTCCGGCCTCCCGAAGACCTACGGCGTGGACGACGTGCCGCTGATCCTTCAGGACCGGGCCTTCCAGGACGACGGTTCCTTCTCGCTGAAGGGAACCTCGTTCCGGGAGGAAATCTCCGGCGTCGGCACGAGCGGCGTCCTGGGCGACAAGATCTTCGTCAACGGCACCTACAACCCCCATTTGAACGTCGCCACCACACTGCTGCGGCTGCGGGTGCTGAACGCGTCCAACGCGCGCGTCTACAACCTCGGCTTCACCGACGGCCGTTCCTTCCACCTCGTCGCCCAGGAGAGCGGCCTCGTGCCTGCCCCGGTCCAGCTGCGGCGCCTCCAGCTCTCGCCGGCCGAGCGTGCCGAGATCGTGGTGCCCTTCGAGCCGGGCGACCGCGTAGTGCTGCGCAGCTACGCGCCCGACCTGGGCGTGGGCTTCCCCAGCGGGCGGCTGGACGGCGGCGAGGACACCTTCGACCTGCTCCAGTTACGTGCCGCGAAGAAGCTGCGCCGGTCTGCCGAACTGCCGGCGAAACTGTCCGGCGCGCCCCAGGCGATCAAGGAACCCAGCTCCGCGCACCGCCGGGATTTCGAGCTGTCCGGCTTCCAGATCAACGGCCGCACCATGGACATGAACCGTATCGACCAGGTCGCCCCCGCCAAGGCCGTCGAGGTGTGGGACGTCCAGGCCATAGACGGCACCCCGCACTCCTTCCATGTGCACGGCACGAGTTTCAGCGTCATCGGCTACGGCGGCGAGCCGACCCCCGAACGGTTGCGCGGCCTCAAGGACACCGTCTATCTGCCTTCGCAGAAGACCGTGCGGCTGGCCGTGCCGATGCCTGAGTACACCGACCCCGGCACGCCGTACATGTTCCACTGCCACATGCTCAAGCACGAGGACCAGGGAATGATGGGTCAGTTCACCGTCGTCAAGCCGGGAACCGAGCGCTCGGCGCCGCGCCGGGTGCCCGGCGGCCACCACTGAGCCAACGCGGCCACCACTGGGCCAACGCGGCCACCACTGAGTCTCCCGAGCCACGACTGCGCCTCGCAGGCCACACGTTCGAGCGGTCCGCAAGCGCGCCTTCGTACTCTCCGGGCACTGCGGCAGAAGCGCTGCCCGGTCTGACGACAAGCGAGGACGACCATGGGTAACGGAGAAGCGCCAGGACCGCTGAGCACCGGGCCGGGTCCGCGCAGGGCGCTGCTGATCGGCTGCGGAATCGCCGGGCCCGTGCTGGCTCTCTTCCTCCAGCGGATCGGCGTCGAAGCGGTCATCCACGAGGCGAGCGAGGACCCGCGCGACGACGTGGGTGCCTTCCTCAACCTCGCCCCCAACGGACTCGCCGTCCTGGAGACCCTGGGCATCCGTGAGAACGTCGAGAAGTACGGTTCCCCGACCACCAGCACCGCCTTCCTGAACCACCGCGGCAAGCAGCTCGGAGAGAACCCGGCCGAGACGCTGCTGCTCAAGCGCGGCCTGCTCAACAAGGCGCTGCGCGAGGCCGCGCTGGAGCGCGGCATCACCATCGAGTTCGGCAAGTTCTTCGAGAGCGTCACCGAGAGCCCCGACGGCGGCGGTGTCGTCGTACGGTTCCGCGACGGCAGCACCGCCGAGGGCGACTTCCTCGTCGGCTGCGACGGCATCCACTCCAAGACCCGCTACAGCGTGCTGCCCGACGCGCCGAAGCCCGCCTACACGGGCGTGATCGGCACCGCCGGATACACGCACTCCGCCCACGGGGCACCGGAGGACGGCACCATGCGGATGTCGTTCTGCCTGGACGGCTTCTTCGGCCACCAGACCACGCCCGGCGGGGAGATCTACTGGTTCGAGAACTACCACCAGGCGCACGAACCGGGCCGCGGGGAGGTCGAGGCCGTCTCCCACGAGGTCTGGCAGCGCCGGCTGCTGGACAAGCACCGCAAGGACCACGCCCCCGTGCCCCAGCTCATCCAGGACACCCAGGACGGCATCCTCGGCTACCCCATCTACGACATGCCCTCCATCCCCACCTGGTACAAGGGCCGCGTCTGTCTCGTCGGCGACGCCGCACACGCCACCTCGCCGCACGTCGGCCAGGGTGCCTCGATGGCAATGGAGGACTCCATCGTGCTCGCCAAGTGCCTGCGCGACCTGCCGGACGTGAAGACGGCCTTCGCCGCCTTCCAGGGGCTGCGCAAGGAGCGTGTCGAGAAGATCATCAAGGAGGGCCGCAAGACCGGGAACCAGAAGGCCGCCACCAACGGCCTCCAGCGCACCGTCCGCGACCTGGTCCTGCCCTTCTTCCTCAAGCTCGGCGTGAAGGCGACCCTGCCCGTCTACTCCTACCGGGTGGACTGGGACGAGAGGGTCACGTCGGCGCGGTGACGGGCCCGCACGGAAGCGGCTCCCCACGGAAACGGCCCCGCGCGTGAGGGGGGCGCGCCGGGCGGCGCGCCCCCCTTACCGCGTCTCGCCCCCTTACCGCGTCTGTCTCCGGGGCCGGAGACAGCGGCTCTCAAGGCAGGGAGCCGCTCCACAGGCGCGCCATGCGGCCCGCGCCGCGGCATCGAGGATCTCTCCACCGCTTCTCCGGCACCCGGGTGGACGGTGCCCCGGTGGGTCCGACCCGGAGACCGACCTGTCCAGGACCCCGGAGGATTGGAGAAGTTCATGCGTGGTTCCACCCAGATCCTCGTCATCGGGGGAGGGCCCGCCGGATCGACGGCGGCGGGACTGCTGGCCAAGGAGGGCTTCGAGGTCACGCTGCTGGAGCGCGACCAGTTCCCCCGCTACCACATCGGTGAGTCGATCCTCCCCTCGTGCCGGCCGATCCTGGAGCTGCTCGGCGTCTGGGACAAGGTGCAGGCCCACGGCTTCCAGCCCAAGGGCGGCGCCTACTTCTTCTGGGGGCCGGAGGAGTGGGAGGTGAAGTTCGACAGCCTCGGCAACGACGGCACCAACGCCTGGCAGGTCATCCGCTCCGAGTTCGACGAGCTGCTGCTGCGGCATGCCGAGAGCCTGGGCGTCGAGGTCGTGGAGAACGTCAGCGTCAAGGAGCTGGAGTTCGACGGCGAGCGGCCCGTCGCCGCCCTGTGGGCCGGCACCAAGGACCCCTCGCGCGGCGGGCGGATCAGCTTCGACTACGTCATCGACGCCTCGGGGCGCGGCGGCGTGCTGGCGGCCAAGCACGTCAAGAACCGCGAGTACCACGAGATCTTCCGCAACGTCGCCGCCTGGACGTACTGGAAGGGCGTCAAGCCGCTCGACCGGGGCCCCCGGGGCGCCATCGCCGTGTGCTCGGCGCCCGACGGCTGGTTCTGGGTCATCCCGCTGCACGACGGCACCACCAGCATCGGCCTGGTGACCGGCCGGGACATCTTCAACGAGAAGAAGAACCGCCTCGGCGGCATCCAGGAGGTCTACGACCAGGTGCTGGACGAGTGCCCCGTCGTGCAGAAGCTGCTGGGCGGCGCCGAGCAGGTCGCCGGTATGAAGGTCGAGCAGGACTATTCCTACACCGCCGAGAACTTCGGCAAGCCCGGCTACCTGATGTGCGGCGACGCGGCCTGCTTCCTGGACCCGCTGCTGTCCACCGGAGTGCACCTGGCCACCTACAGCGCCATGCTCGCCAGCGCCACGCTCACCAGCGTCATCCGGGGCGAGGTCGAGGAGAAGGAGGCGTGGGGGTTCTTCAACACCGTCTACCGGCACGCCTACGAGCGGCTGCTGGTGCTGGTCTCGGTGTTCTACGAGAGCTACCGCGGCAAGGAGCACCACTTCTACAACGCGCAGAAGCTCACCCAGTCCCAGCGCGACGGCCTCAACCTCCAGGACGCCTTCGACCGCATCATCACCGGCCTCGCCGACATGGAGGACGCGCAGGACGTGTACGCCAGCGTGCACGCGCACCTCAACGGTGCCGAGAGCGGCGACCCGAACCCGCTGGCCAACCTCAACAAGGTGCACGAGCAGAAGCAGGCCCCCATGAGCGAGCAGAACGCCGTCGGCGGCCTCTACCTGTCCTTCCGTCCCCGCCTGCACCTGGCCCGCGCCGAGGGAGGCCCCGCCGCATGACAGCCACTCACCCCCCGTCCCCGCCTTCCTCCCCCTCCCCGCCGCCGTCGTCCCCCTCGTCCCCGTCCCCGCAGGGGTCGGGCTCCCTGCGGCCGTGGCCGAACTGGTTCCGCACCCTGTTCATGAGCGACCTGTGGGAGCGCTTCGGGTTCTTCGGGATGCAGGCGATCCTCGTCCTGTTCGCCGTCGCTCCCCGTGACGAGGGCGGGCTCGGGCTGGCCAAGGCGGACGCCGCGGCGCTGTTCGGCGCCTGGATCGGGCTCGCCTTCATGCTGTGCCTGCCCGGCGGCTGGGTGGCCGACCGCGTGCTGGGGCCGCGCCGCACACTGGTCCTCGGCGCCGCCGTCACCACCGTCGGACACTTCGCGCTGGCGACGCCGCTGCTGTGGCTCACCCCTGTCGCGCTGATCCTGCTGGCCGTCGGCATGGGCCTCTACAAGCCCAACCACCAGGCCATGCTCAACTTGATGTTCAAGGACAGCGGGCGCCGGGAGGCGGGCATCTCGCTGATCTACGTCGGCATCCAGGTCAGCGCCCTGACCTCGCCGCTGATCGCCGGATTCCTCGGCGAGCGCGTCGACTGGCGGCTCGGCTTCGCCGTCTCCGGCACCGCCATGCTCATCGGCACCGTCCAGGTCGCCCTGGCCCAGCACCAGTTCCAGGGCATCGGCGCCAAGCCGGGCCGCCCGCTGGACGAGCCCGAGGCGCGCCGCGCCAAGCGGCTGAGCGGCGCAGCCCTCGCGGTGGTCGCCTTGCTGCTGACCGGCATGGCCGCGGGCGGCGGGCTGAACCCGGCCAGCGGCATCGCGCTCGTCGGCATGATCACGATCATCGCCCCGGTCGTCGCCTACACCGTGCTCTACCGCAGCCGCGAGCTGTCCGGGGGCGACCGCAGGAGACTCCGCTCCTTCTTGTGGATCTTCCTCGGCTCGACGCTGTTCTGGTCGCTGATCGCCCAGGACGGCTCCTCGCTGACGCTGTTCGCCAAGCACTCAACCGACCGCGAGGTGCTCGGCTTCGAGGTCCCGGTCAGCTGGCTCCAGTCGGCGACTCCGCTGTTCATCCTCGTCCTGGCCCCGGTCTTCGCCTGGTTCCTGCTCAAGCACGGGGGCGGCCGGGCCGGGGTGCCCGCGAAGTTCTCCGCCGGGCTGCTGCTGACCGGCGTCAGCTTCCTGGTCATGGCGGGCGCGGCCGGGCTGGCCTCGGGCGAGGAGAAGGTCTCCCCGCTGTGGCTGCTGGTGGTCTATCTGATGCACGCCTGCGGCGAACTCATCGTCGCCGCCGTCGGCATCGCGGCCGTCGCCGACGTGCTGCCGCGCCGCTTCATCGCGCACATGCTCGGCCTGCTGTGGCTGTTCGCCGCGCTCGGCGGCGGCGCGGGCAGCGGCCTGGTGCGACTGATCGACGTCATTCCCGAGGCCCTCTACTACCTGCTGCTCGCCGTACTGGCGCTGTCGGTCGGCGGCACGCTCGCCCTGCGCCGGCACTCGGTCGCCCGCGGTCTGGCGCCCGAGACGGCGGCGGAGGCGGCGGCGGCGTCGGAGGACGGCCCCGGGCCCACCACCGGCAAGACCTCTCCTTCCACCGGCAAGACCTCTCCTTCCACCGGCAAGACCTCTCCTTCCACCGGCAAGGATGGCGACCACGCATGACATCGGCGACCACCCCCGCCCCCGGGCCGCTCACCGGCCCGGGGGCCGACCCCCGCGCCCCCCGGGCCGCGGGAGGTACGAGCGACCCCAACGACCCCTTCGGCATCGCCGCGTTCGGCCTGGGCTTCGCCTCCGCCAAGCTGCTGCTGAGCGCTCTGGAACTGGGCGTGTTCACCGCGCTGGCCGAGACCGCCGACGGCACGGCCGAGGCCGAGGAACTGCGCGCCGCGCTCAGCCTCCACCCGCGTGCCGCCTCCGACTTCTTCGACGCGCTCACCGCCGCCGGGCTCCTGGAGCGGCAGCACGGCCGCTACCGCAACAGCGAGGCGGCCCAGCGCCATCTGGTGCGCGGCCCCGGCTACCAGGGAGGCTTCCTGGAGGGCGCCAACTTCGTCCTCTACCCGGCCTGGGGACGGCTGACCGAGGCGCTGCGCAGCGGACAGCCGCAGGCCGAGGGCGACTTCGAGGCGATGCTGAGCGACCCGCAGGCCCGCCGGATGTTCCTGGCCATGCAGGACTCGCTCAGCCAGCCCCTGATCCCGCACCTGCTGGACGCGCTCGACTGGTCCGGGTACACGACCCTCACCGACGTGGGCGGCGCCCGGGGCAACCTGACAGGCCAGATCCTGCGTGCGCGCCCCGGGCTGACCGGCACCGTTTTCGACCGTCCGCAGAACGCCGAACCCTGCGCCGAGCACGCCGCCGGACTGGGCGTCGCCGAACGGATCACCTTCGCCGGCGGCGACTTCTTCAGCGACCCGCTGCCGCCCGCCGACGTCGTCGTCATCGGCCACGTCCTCGCGGACTTCTCCCGCGACGAGCGCCGCACGCTGATCGAGAAGGCGTACACAGCCGTCCACGACGGCGGCGCGCTGCTCGTCTACGACCCCATGAACGGCGACAAGCCCGAACTGGCCTCGCTGATCGCCAGCCTCCACATGCTCGTGATGACCCCGGCGGGCGCCGGATACCACCCGGACCACTGCGCGGGCTGGATGGAGCAGGCCGGATTCACCGATGTGACCAGCCGCCCGCTCCCGCTGGGCAACACCCTGCTGATCGCCCGCAAAAGGGCGGCCTGACTCCCTGACGCCGTAAGGAGACCACCGTGGAGATCGGAGTGGGCCTGCCCACCACCGTGCCCGACATCGACGGGCAGCGCCTCGTGGAGTGGGCCAGGCGCGCGGAGGAGCACGGCTTTTCCACCCTGGGCGTGCTCGACCGCCTCGTCTACGACAACTACGAACCCCTCACCTCGCTCGCCGCCGCGGCTGCCGTCACCCAACGGATCAAGCTCGCGACGACGATCCTGCTGGCGGCCTACCGGCCGGGCACCCCGCTGCTGGCCAAACAGCTCGCCACGATTCACGAGATCTCCGGCGGACGGCTGGTGGTAGGGGCGGCGGCAGGCGGACGCGAGGACGACTTCCAAGCGACGGGCGCCACCTACGCGGACCGGGGCCGCCGCCTGGACGCGATGCTGACCGAGCTGCGCGGCATCTGGGACGGCAAGGAGACGGACACCGGCGTCGCGGGGATCGGCCCCCGGCCCGGCGGCGCCGGGCCGGAGATCATCGTCGGCGGCCACACCCCCGCCGCGATGCGCCGCGCCGCCCGGCACGCCAACGGCTGGATAGCGGGCGGCAGTTCGGCCACCGGCTACGCGGATCTGGCGGCACAGGCCCGCGCCGCCTGGCAAGCGGAGGGCCGCACCGACAGCCCGCGGCTGGTCGCGCTCGTCTACGCCTGCCTGGGCCCCGGTGCGGCCCGCACGGCGGAGAGCTATCTGCGCGCCTACTACGCCTTCATCGGGCCCAAGGCCGAGATGGCCGCGAAGGCCGTCATCACCGACGCGGGCTCGCTCCGCGAGACGACCGCCGCCTACGCCGAGGCCGGCTGCGACGAGCTGCTGGTCTTCCCCTGCACCGCCGACCCGGCCCAGCTCGATCTCCTCGCCGAGGCGGCCTTGCCCTGAGGCTCGCCGGCCACTGAACGCCCGTCCGCGCTGGGACGGGCGTTCAGCGTTGCCGCATGCGGCTGTCCCCGCGGCGCGGCTGTCCCTGCGGGCTACCTCCGTCGCTGACGCACGTGTGCTTCGGCGGTGTGCGGCGCGGTCACGGTGCTGCGCTCCGGGAGGGTGCGTCCGGCCAGGGTGACGCCGCTGGCGATGCGAGACTCTCGCCCGACCGCAAGCCCCGGACCCAGGCTGACGTTGTTGCCTGTCTGGACGCCGTCGCCGAGGAGTGCCCCGAAGCGGGGCGTTCCACAGCGGTAGATCCCGCCGGGTGCCCGGAAACGAATTTCGCGCTCGGGCATGGACAGGTGAGGGCTCCACATGCTGATCGCGGCGACGGTGACGTTGGCGGAGAGATGCGCCTGGTCACCGACGAGGGTGCGATTGAGGCCGATGCGGTGCCCGAGAATTGTGCCTTCACCGAGGAACGACCGTGTCACTTCGCAGTTGAAGCCGACACTGACTCCCGCGCTGAGTACCGAGCCGGACCGTACGGTGGAGAACTCCCACACCCGCACGCCAGGCCCAATGATGACGTCCTCTCCGATGAGGGCCGTTCGATGGATCTCGGCAGTGGGGTGGATGCGGTGAGGATGGGGGAATCGCGCGAGCGCGCGGCAATGCCACTCCTCCCACGCCGCCAGGAAGTCAGCCAACTCTGCATCGCCCATGTCGGCATACGGGGTGTCAGCGAGCATCCCGGAGCGGGGTGCGGTGACGTAGTCGCCGATACGTAGCTGGGGCATGAAGACCTCTTTCTCACGGTGGCTCCGTCGCCCGGATCGTTAGCATCTGCGTCAGTCCCGAGGAACGGAGCGTTCATCTGTGAGTAGTCCGCGCATCGGCGTCGCCATCTTGACGATGGGTAACCGACCAGCCGAACTAATGGAGCTGCTGGAGTCGGTTGCGGTGCAGAAGACGCCTGCGCAGCGGATCGTGGTAATCGGGAACGGGGCGCCGCCGCCGCTGCCCGACGGGGTGACCGGTCTCGAACTGACGGAGAACCTGGGCGTGGCCGGCGGCCGGAACGCGGCGCTCGCCCGTCTGGCGGAGTTCGGGGACGTCGATCTGGTGGTGGACCTGGACGATGATGGCCTGCTGATCAGCCCGGATGTCTTCACCCGCTTGGTCGGCCTCTACGAGCAGGATGAACAACTGGGCATCGTCAGCTTCCGTATCTGTGATGAGCGCGGCCGTACCCAGCGGCGCCATGTGCCACGGCTGCGGGCCGGTGACCCGATGCGCGGTGGACTGGTCACCACCTTCCTCGGCGGTGGGCACGCGCTCTCGGCCCGGATGCTGGAGCAGACCGGCGGCTGGCCGGATGCCTTTTTCTATGCCCACGAGGAAACCGATCTGGCCTGGCGCGCCCTGGACGCGGGATGGAAGGTGCTCTACGAGCCCGCCCTGGTGCTTCAGCACCCGTGGACCTCGCCGACCCGGCACGCGGTCTTTCACCGCATGGTCGCCCGCAACCGGGTATGGCTGGCCAAACGCCACCTGCCCGCACCGCTCGTCCCGGCCTACCTGGGCGCATGGGGACCCTTCTGACCCTTCTCCGCACCCGCTCTTGGGGCGGCCTTCGGGCGTGGTGGGGAGGCTTTACCGAGGGGGTGCGCACTCCCTGCCCGCCGCGTCGGCCGATGCGGTGGGCCACGGTCTGGCGTATGACCCGCCTCGGCCGCCCTCCGGTGCTCTAGAAAGCGGCGGCCTGCTCGCTGCGCAGCCAGTCCGGCACCGCGTCCGGGGTCCTACCCAGCCACCGCACGTAGCGGGCCACGCCCTCGGCGACAGTGATGGACGGCTTCCACTCCAGCGTTGCGGCCAGCCGGTGAGGCGAGGCGTAGCCGCCCAGCGGGTCACCGGGCGGCATCGGCGTCTCCAGCAGTTGGGTGCCGGGGAAGTTTCGGCGATCAAGCCGGCCACGGTGCGCACACTGATGGGAGTACCTGTCCCGATATTGATCGTCTCGTTGTGGGCGCGCGGTGCAACCAGGCTGCGCACCGTTGCGGCAGCCACGTCGTCGACATGTACCAGGTCGCGAATCTGCCGACCGCCGCCGTGCAGGTGCAGCGGCAATCCCAGAGCGGCGCGCGCAGCGAACCAGGCGACCATCCACGAATGGCTGTTCTGTTTGACGATCTGGGGTTCTCCGTAGACGGAGAAGCAGCGTACGACGGTGTGTGAGACGCCGACCGCGCTCAGGATCAGCCGGGTCTGTGTCTCGCCCCACGCCTTCGTGCTCCCGTAGACCGAGACGGGCCGCAACGGCGACTCCTCGGTGAACAGGGTGGGGGCCTGCCCGTAGACGGACTCCAGCAGTTGCCGCATCGAACGCAGCTCTGCACATCGGGGGGAGTTGTCTGGTTCGCCGTTGCCGTAGACGCTGGCGGAGGAGACGAACACGAACCGACGCAGCTGGTCACTGGCAGCGGCAGCGTCCAACACGGTCTGCGTACCGGTGATGTTGGCTGCGAGCGCGTTGTGCGGATGGCGCGTACAGGCCGCCACATCGGCTAGAGCCGCCGCGTGGATGACGTAGTCGGCCCCATCGACAGCACGCGCCACGGCGGCTCGATCAGTGACGCTTCCCTCGATGGCATCAGGGCTGTCGAGGTCGACGTCGAAGACGTCCCGATAAGTGTGAGGAGGGTAGGGGTCCAGCGCGCACAGCACGCGGGGATGCGCCCCCAGCTTGCGCAGTTGAGCAGTGACGCGGCTGCCGATCAATCCGGCGCCTCCGGTCACCAGGACAGTTCGCCCAGCCAGCTCTGACAGATACGTGTCGGTCACGTTGCCTCCTGTTGCGGTAGGGGGAGGCGCCGCACCGCAGTTTGAGTGGGGGCGCCACATCGATTGGGCCCCATTCAGGGAGGGAGAGGGAGGCGCGTCTGGCCGGCGCGCACAGCTTTTGCATCTCATGCAAAAGTGACTGCGATCACGTTTTCAGCTCCTAGGATTGGGTGCTCCGGAAGCACGACCCAGGGGGTACCGATGCGATCGGTGATTCGCTTACGGTCTACTCCATCGGCCGAGCACGAAGCTCCGGGCCAACTGGTCCGCCGTATCAGGCGGGAGCAGGGCGTCACGCTGGAGCAACTGGGACAGAAGACCGGGTACTCGGCCGCGCAACTCTCCCGCCTGGAACGCGGACTCTCTCCGATGACGGTCGAGGGCCTCCGCCGCTTCGCCGACGCTCTCGGCATTCCACCCCGTTCTCTGGGGCCCCTCCTTGACACCCTGTCGGGCCGACACGATGAGCTAACCGTCCCCTATCCCCGCATCCCCGTGCCTACGCTGAGAGGCAGGGAGGACGGTGAGAGCGTGAGACGTCGGCAGTTTCTCGCAGGCAGCGCTGCCGTAGCGGCGAGCGCCGGAGCTCTACCCGTCGACGACACCCCCGCCCAGGCCAGTGAGGCTCAGCTGGGCGAAGTCCTCGTCGCACGGCTACGGGACGCGATGCTCGGACTCGACAGCTCGACGTCCGCCCAGGACTCCGCTCACTTGGCCGCCGAACTCGACCACGCGCACCGCGATTACCGCACCTGCGGGTACGCCAGCCTCGCCGTACGCTTGCCGCGCCTCATCACCACCGCCCACGCGGCCTCCACTACGGACCACGCCCTGCTGGGCCGCGGGTATCTCCTCGCGACCCGGCTCCTGATCAAGCTGGACGAGCAGCAACTGGGGTGGATGGCCGCCGACCGTGCTCGGCAGTTGGCGGCAGCAGCCGGGGAGCCACTCGTCGTCGCCGAGTCGGCACGCCAACTCGCCGTCCTTGCCCGTAAAGCCGGGTGGCACGACCAAGCGCTCACCCTCGCACTCAACGCGGCCGACGCGCCCGAGCTGCGCGAGGCGGGCGCACCGGGCACCGCGCTGCGGGGACTGCTGGTGCAGTCCGCCGCCTACACCGCCGCCTGGAACGGAGACCCCGTCGGCATGCGGGAATTCACCGCTGAAGCTGCCGCCCTCGCCTCCAGCCTCGGCGACATCCAGTTGAGAGATCTTGGCGGCTTCAGCCCCGCCACTGTGCAGCTGCATCTCGTCTCGGCTGAGAACAGCGTGGGGGACCCGGCCCGGGCTCTGGCCGCAGCACACGCCATCGACCCAGCCGCGCTGCCCAGCACCGAGCGACGCGCTCGCCTGTATACGGACATGGCCCACGCCCACCACCGGTGGGGGCACCGGGACGCGTGCGTTACCAGCCTTCTGGCAGCCGAACGCTGCGCCCCTCAGGAGACACACGCACGCCCCGCCGTCCAAGCCCTCGTGTCCGGCCTGCTGCTGTCCGGCCGTACGACACCCGATCTCCGGGGCCTTGCCACCCGCTTCGGGGCCTTCCACGCCTGACCGGCTCCGGCCCCCACCTGCGGAGAGGTCCGGCCGCCCGGGCCATGGGCATGGCT
This sequence comes from Streptomyces sp. NBC_01775, assembly GCF_035917675.1. Lineage (NCBI taxonomy): Bacteria > Bacillati > Actinomycetota > Actinomycetes > Kitasatosporales > Streptomycetaceae > Streptomyces > Streptomyces sp. NBC_01775. Next base: position 7,227,590 of record NZ_CP109104.1, read on the forward strand.
CTCGGAGCAACAGCGGCCACGCTGAGGTGGGGGTTCGGGGTGGGAGGGGCGGGGTGCGCCCGGCGAGGAGGCGGGGGACTCACCGCCGTGCGGGGTGCTCCTCGTCGCGGCGAGGTGAGGGAGCGCGGCGGGCGGCGGGGTCAGGGGTCTTCTTCGTAGGGCCGCGCTCGGTGAACTCGAAGTCGCCCAGTGCCTCCGCGCCTCCACCGCGGCGGCCCATGAGCTGGAGCAGCGGGCCCGCCATGGCCGTGGTGACGAGTGCCATGACGACCATCAGGGCGTACAGGTCGGAGCTGATGACGCCCAGTTGCAGGCCGACGGTGAGGATGACCAGCTCGGTGAGGCCGCGGGTGTTCATGAGGGTGGCCAGCACTCCGCTCTGCACCGTGGGCACCCTGTTGAGCCGCGCGCCCGCGTAGGCGCCGGCGAACTTGCCGGTGATGGCCGTCAGCAGGATCAGGCCCAGCTCGCCCAGGCCGCGCATGCCGGTCTTGGACAGGTCCACCTGAAGTCCCGCCACCACGAAGAAGGCGGGCAGCAGCAGGAGCCTGGTCAGATACTCGAACCGGTCGGTGACCTGGTGCTGGATCCGCCGTGAGGTGTCGCGCGGCATCATCACGCCGAACAGGAAGGCGCCGAAGACGAAGTGCGCGCCCATCCACTCGGTCGCCAGGCACGACAGCAGCAGGCCGCCGAGGACGACGATGAGCTGATCGGCCGTCACATGCTCGTGCGCCCAGCCGTCCCACCCGGCGCGCTTGCCGGGCCGCGCGGCGAACAGCTTGCGCAGTCCGGGCCGTACGAGCAGCAGCATCACCGCGATGTAGACCGGCGCGAAGAACATCTTCCACTGGCCCGTACCGCCCGAGACGGTGACGACGACGGCCAGCAGCGACCAGGCGACGATGTCGTCGATGGCGGCGCTGGCCAGCGCGATGCCGCCGACCCTGGTGCGGCCCAGGCCGCTGTCGGCCAGGATGCGCGCCAGCACGGGGAACGCGGTGACCGACATGGCGGCGCCGAGGAACAGGACGAAGCCGGTGTGGCTCGCCGGGGCGTGCCGTCCGGCCAGGTGGAGCGCGAGCAGCCCGCCCAGCGTGAAGGGCGCCAGCACGGAGCACAGGGAGACGCTGGCGGCCACCCGTTCCTTGCCGCGCAGCCGCGAGAGGTCCAGCTCGTAGCCGATGACGAACATGAACAGCACGAGGCCGAGATTGGCCAGGGCCGCGAGCATCGGCCGGATGTCGGCCGGGAAGAGGTGTTCGGCCAGCGCACCGTTGAAGAGGGTCGGGCCGACGAGGATGCCGGCGAGGATCTCGCCGACCACGGGCGGCTGCCCCAGCTTTCGGGCCGCCGCGCCCAGCAGTCGGCTGAGGGCCAGGATGGCGGCGAGTCCGATGAAGAGGGACTGGATCTGATCGGGTGTCATGAGTGCGCCCCCTGCGCTGCTCTCACGGCCGCCGGGCGGAGTCCGGCAGCGTCGGCGGCAGCGTAGGGGGACGCGCTCGAGGTGCTGATGAGGGATCAGCGGGGCGTGCTCGCGGCCTCCTTGGGAGCCGCGTACACCTCCCCGGGGTCGGGGAGCACCGGCGAGGTGCCCTGGCGGTGGGCGGTGCGGCAGTCGTCGAGGAACTCGCGCGAGAACATCGCGCTGAGGGTGGCGACCCCGCCGCGCGCCACCCGTATCTCGCTGCGCCGCAGGATGCCGGTCAGCGTGATGAGCCGTCCGGCGTGCGGGGCGTGGCGCTCGCGGTCCTTGACGGTGCTGCGGCCCTCCAGCGTCAGCTCCCGCTCGTCCAGGGCGGCGTCCTGGGGGAGCAGCAGCTTGAGCATCGTGCGCTCGCACGACAGCCGCAGCTCGATGCCGTCGGTGGGCAACTGGACGGAGCGCAGGTCGAGATGGACGGTGGAGCGGCGCGTGCGCACGTCGATGCGGCGAGCCCGCGTCCAGTGGCCGAGCCGCTTGACGCTGGTGTAGAAGGCTTCGACGGCTTCGGTCTCTTCGACGGCTCCGGTGCCGGGCTGGGCGTCGGAGTGGGTGCGGGTGTCGGAGTCGGTGTGGGTGTGCTGGTTGCTCAACGCAGCGTTCCTTCCGGGAACCCGGGCAACAACCGAGAGGTACGGCCCGATCTTGGAATTATCTTGAGAGTCGGCTACCTTGATTATCAAGGTAAGCCGTTGTCTTTAGTTTGAGAGTCGAGATACTTGTATGTCAAGTGAAAAGGAAGAGGAACTTCGCGAGCTGCTCGGCGCGGAGGTCCGCGTGCTCCAGAGCGCCACCGACGCGGTCGACGCCGCCACCGCGGCGCGCCTCGGCGTCAACCGCACCGACCTGCACTGCCTCGACGTCCTCACCCAGCGCGAGAGCGCGACCCCCAGCGAGCTGGGCGCCGCGCTGGGCCTGACCACCGGCAGCGTCACCGCGATGCTCGACCGGCTGGCCCGGCTCGGCTACCTCACCCGCGACCCCGACCCCGCCGACCGCCGCAAATCCGTGATCCGCGCGACCTCCCGGGTACGCACCGACGCCGACACCCTCTACGGCCCCCTCGCCGCCGACGGTGCCGCGCTGCTGCGCCGCTACTCCCTGGCCGAGCTGGAACTCCTCCTGGACTTCGTCCGCCGCAGCAGTGAGATCCAGCAGCGCCACGCGGAGCGCCTGCACGACGCGGAGGGCATGGACGACGCGGCGGGCATGGACGGGCCCGGGTGAGGGAACGCGGCGGGGACGGCCCCCGTCACCGGCACCCAGCGGCCACGGCAACGAGCCACCATGGCCGCGAGCCGGCCGGGAGCAGCGCCCACCGGAACGAAAGCAGGTGCTCCCCATGCCCGAGGCGATCGCCTTCGCCGCGTACGGCGGCCCCGACGTCCTCAAGCCCACCAGTATCGACATCCCCGAGCCCGACCCCACCCAGGTGCGGGTGGCCGTGCGCGAAGCGGGGGTCAACCCGCTGGACTGGAAGCTGCGCAGCGGGGCGATGGCGGCCTTCATGCCCCTCGAACTCCCCTGGATCCCCGGGTTCGAAGTGGCCGGCACCGTCGAGGAGACCGGTGACGGGGTCTCGGGCCTTCAGGTGGGCGACGAGGTCTTCGGCCGCGCCCCGCACGCCTACGCCACCCATGTGATCGCCGACGCCGGGGCCCTGGTGCACCGGCCCGAGGACCTGGACGCGCGCCGTGCGGCAGCGCTCCCCGTGGCCGCCGAGGCCGCCTACCGCGCCCTGGAGGAGCTGAACGTGGGCCCGGGGGAGACCGTGCTCGTCCACGGTGCCGCGGGGGTCGTCGGGAACCTGGCGGTCCATTTCGCGCTGGAGCGCGGAGCGCGGGTCATCGGCACGGCGGGCGAAGCCGCGCACGACCGCCTCACCGCCCTGGGCGCGGAACCCGTCACCTACGGCGAGGGCTGGGCCGACCGCGTACGGGCCGTGGCGCCGCACGGGGTCGACGCCGTCCTGGACGCCTCGGGCGCCGATGTCCTGGGGGACTCGGTCGCGCTGGCGGAGGACGGCACGCGGGTGCTCACCCTCGCCGATCCCGCAGCCGCGCAGGAGCACGGCGCGCTCTTTTCCGGCGGCGGTCCCGACGCCGACCGGACGGGGCCCGCGCTCGAACTCGCCCTTGCGCTGTACCGGCGCGGGGCCCTCGATGTGCCGTTGCACGCCCCGTACCCCCTCGCGGAGGCGGCGGAGGCCCACCGCAGGGGCGAGGCGGGCGGGCTGGACGGGAAGTTGGTCCTGACCGTGGAGTGACGGCAAGGAGCTGTGCCCCTGCCCCACCCTTCCCTCCCCCAGCCTTCGGCCGGGAGGTGCCTTCGGAGGGGCTGAAATCCAGCCCCTCCGGCACCTGACCGGGCCCCCTACGGGGCCTTGTGCGCGATCACCAGCGTCACATCGTGGCCCAGCGAGCGGTGTTCCACACGGGCGAAGCCCGCGTCCCGCATCCAGGCGGTGCACTGTTCCAGGGTGTAGCCCTTTCCGTGCGGGGTCATCAGCTGAAGGTTGAGGCTGCGCAGCAGATTGCGCAGGTAGCTCTCCTCCTCCCGCACGATCACCGGGTCCCAGACGAGGAAGGCCCCACCGGGGCGCACCCCGGCGAAGGCGTTCTTGACGAGCCGACCGCGCTGTTCGTCGTTCCAGTCCACCAGCGCGTGCCCCAGCATCAGCACGTCCGCCTCCGGCAGCGGCCCGGCGAAGAAGTCACCGCCGTGGAAGCCGAGTTCGCCGGTCATGCCCAGGGACGCGATGTGCGCGTCGAAGTCCCCCTTCAGCTGCGGAAGGTCGAACACCTGGGCGTCCAGGTGCGGATGGGCGCGCACCAGACCGGCCAGCACATTGCCCCGGCAGCCGCCCAGCTCCAGCACGGACTGGTACGACCTCCAGTCGAAGACCTCGGTGAGCGCGGGGATCAGCGGGCGGCTGGCGTCCTCGGCCATGCCGACCAGCCCGTCCTTCTTCTCCTCGCTGTCGTACAGCTCGCCGAACATGTCCTCGCCGGTGTACGTGGCCGCCTGCGGAGCGCCCGTGCGCAGCCCCTCCGCCAGCTTGTCCCACGCCGGGTACATCACCCGGTCGGCCAGCCGCAGAAAGCCGCTGAGCGACGCCGGGTCCCCGGGTACCAGCAGCTGGGCGGAGATCCGCGAGTTGGCCCACGAGCCGTCCGGTGTGCGCTCCAGGAAGCCGAGTTCGGCCAGCGCCGCGAGGAAGTGGTCGCAGCCGCGCGGCTGGAGCCCCAGCCGCTCCCTCAGCCGTTCCTCGGGGAGCGGCCCCTCGGCCAGCGTGCCGAACAGGCCGACCTCGACCCCGGCCAGCACCAGCTTCGCCGGCTGGAAGGCCATCGCCTGGCCGAGCACCCGCCCGGCCTCGGCCGTCACGTTCTCACTCATCGCGCTCCTCTCACAGGCTCGGGGCTCAGGAGGCGGAGTCGCCGGCAGGGGTGATCGCCGCGGGGGAGATCGCCGAGGCGCGGGCCAGCACGCTCTCCAGCAGCGTGTCAGGGTCGGCCGCGCCGCCCTCCGAGCGCCAGGAGACGAACGCGTCGGGCCGCACCAGCACCGCGCCCTGCGGGCCGACCCCGTACACCTCGGCCCAGTCGCGCTCGGTCGGCCGCAGCTCCTCGTCCGGCCCGACGGCGTGGGTGACCAGCGGAACGCCCAGCTTCTCCGCCGCCTTGACAGCCGCCTTCGCCCAGCCGCCGCCCTCGGGGCCGTGCAGCAGCACGAAGTCGTCCCAGAACAGGTCGATCGCCGAGATCGTCTCCTCGGTGTCCCCCCTCTGCCGGGTCAGCCACACGTGCGGGGCGCGGGTGCCCGGCTCGCCGGTCAGCTCCAGGTCGGGGGTGAGGACCTTGCTCTGCGGCGCGCCCACGATGGACGAGGAGCGGTAGCGGTAGCCGAGCGTGATGATCACGTCGTCGACGAAGTCCTGACGGTCCTGCTCGGTGGCGTAGCCGTGGCGGATGCGGTTGCGCACCAGCGCCTGCTCGGACATCGCCGTGCCCAGCGGCCGGCGCTCGGCGTCGTAGGTGTCCAGCAGTTCGTCGGTGCCCCAGCCGTGCAGCACGGCGGCCAGCTTCCACGACAGGTTGTGCGCGTCGTGGATGCCGGTGTTGGCGCCGAACCCGCCGGCCGGGGGGTGCACATGCGCGGCGTCGCCCGCCAGGAAGACCCGGTTGACGCGGAAGGTCTCGGAGACCAGCTGGGCGCCCTGCCACGGCACCTTGTCCATGATCTCGACGTCGATGTCCTTGCCGGCCGCCTGGCGCACGATCTCCACGCATCGGTCGTCGGTGAAGTCCTCGGGCTTCTCGCCCTTCTCCGGGAAGTAGATGGGCGCCGCCAGCCACGGGTCGCAGCCGTGCAGCCGGGACAGGCCCATCAGGGAGCCCCCGGCCGAGGCGTAGCACAGGATGAACTTGCGGTCCTTGAGCAGCGTCTCCAGCTCGGGCGCCCGGAAGTAGATGCTCAGCGCGTTGAAGACGGTGCCGCGGCCCACGCGTTCGACCCCGAGGGCCTGGCGGATGCGGCTGCCCGCTCCGTCCGCGCCCACGAGGTAGTCGGCGCGGATGGTCAGGCGCTTGCCCGTCGAGGCCTCCTCGGCGATGGCGGTCACGCCCTCGTCGTCGGCCTCGAAGGAGAGCAGTCGGGTGTTGAACCGTACGTCGGCGCCGTACTCCCGTGCCTTGGCGACCAGCACCTTCTCGTAGCGGTCCTGGCCGCAGCCCATGACCCGCTCGGGGCTGACGGTCGGGCCGTCCAGCGAGGGCGCCTCCAGCAGCTCGGCGTTGTCGATGTCGGAGAAGGTGTCGACCTTGATGATCCCGCCTTCGAAGTAGGCGTGCGAGTTCCCCTTCTCCAGCGCGCGGATCTCCTTGCCCAGGCCGGCGGCGCGGAACAGTTCCATCGTGCGGGCCTGGAGGCCGGGGGCCCGGGGAAGCATGGAGGTGCTGTCCCGCTTCTCCAGCAGCATCGTGCGGACTCCCCGTCGGCCGCTGAAGAGCGCGGTGGACAGTCCGACGGGACCACCGCCCACGATCAGGACCGGGATCTTCACCTGCTGTTCAGACATTCCTTCCGGGATTTCAGCCTCGGAAGGAATGGCTCCTTCGGAGCGGAGTTGTGCTGAGGCGGAGTTGTCTTCGCTGTGTTTGGACGGCACGTTTATCTCCAATGGTGAGCTAGTGTGTTTTTGTGAAGATCGCCGTGCGGGTGAAGTTGCTGCCTGCGTCCGTGTATGAACCGGACGCGCTGGCGGCGACCCTGCGTTCCTGTAACCGGGCTGCCACCTGGGTTTCCGAGACGGCGCACGCCAAGGGTCTGTTCAGGCGCAACGCGTTGCAGCAGGCGGTGTATTACGAGGTCAAGGACACCTTCGATCTCGCCGCGCAGCCCGCTGTGCGCGTGATCAAGAAGGTGGTCGATGCCTACGCCACCTTGAAGGCGAATATCAAAGCCGGGAACCTCGGCTCGCAGGAGGTGAAGCGTCGGCAGAGGGCGGAGACCAAGCCAATCGTCTTCCGCGAGGATGCCGCGCAGCCGTATGACGACCGGATCCTGACGTGGAACCTGGATCAGCGAACGGTGTCGATCTGGACCGTCACCGGACGGTTGAAGGGCATCCCGTTCGTGGGCTCCGAGCGGGCGCTGGAGCTGCTTGCCTCGCGCAGCGGGGAGTCTGATCTGATGATGCGAGAAGGGATGTTCTTCCTGATCGCCACCATTGACGTCTCCGAGCCGCTCGCTTATGAGCCGGACGGCTTCCTTGGGGTTGACTTGGGAATCGTCAATATCGCCACCACGTCGGACGGCCGGATCATGTCCGGGCGTCGGGTCAGCCGCTACCGTCGCCACCATCGCGACGTGCGCAAGAAGTTGCGGACCAAGCGCACCAAGTCCGCCAAGCGGCGCCTGAAGCGTCTCCGGGGCCGCGAGGCCCGATACACCACCCAGCGCAACCACATCATCGCCAAGAAGCTCGTCCATACCGCTGAACGCACCTCCCGGGGCATCGGACTGGAAGACCTGTCCGGCATCCGGCAGAGGGTCACGGCCAGGAAAGTTCAGCGGTCCCGACTGCACTCGTGGGCCTTCGCCCAACTCGGCGCCTTCGTCGAGTACAAAGCCAGGCGGGTAGGAGTGCCCGTGGTCTTCGTCGACCCGCGCAACACCTCCCGCCAGTGCTCTGAGTGCCGGCACACCCACCGAACCAACCGGGTGTCCCAAGCACGGTTCGCCTGCCGCTCCTGCGGAGCAGTGCTGCACGCGGACCATGGGGGCACCTCCCTGCTCGAACGAAGTTGAGAGCTTGGGGGAGGCTCCCGCAACATCGCCCACCGGGCCGAGGCTGTGTGGAAGCGGGGCGCAGTCAACCGCCCCAGAACCACCGCAAGGTAGTTCCGGACGCAGGGGACCACGTCGCAGCCGGCGGCGCTCCACTTGCAATCAACGCCCTTCCGGCCGAGTCAACAATCTCGGTCCTGCAAGGGCCGGGAAGTCGACGTCATACATGCATGTCCCCTCTGAATGGGCTGGGCGGCTGGTTCCACGCCGCCGGTTTCGGCACCCCAGATGAATAGCCCCGGCCTCTTGAGGGCTGCTGGAGATGTGGCGGGGAACGCTCTCCGCAAGGGCTGAGGACCGGGCCAGGGCGCACTCCCCAGCACCGTTCGAGGGGCGCTCAACTCTCCGGTGTGACCCTCCCGCAAGCGGCACTGGCGCCTGGCCACGGCCGTTTCGGAAGGATGGAGTCCTGCGCATGACGCACACCAGCCTGGATGTCAGCACCCCGGCCGGAATCATCCGGCTGAGCAACGCGTTCTGCGACGCGAAGGCGCTGCTGACCGCAGTCGAACTGGGCCTGTTCACCACCTTGAACGAGAAGGGTCCCGCCACCCAGGAGGAGATCCGCAAGGAGCTGGGGCTGCACGGCCGAGGCCTGAGCGACTGGCTCAACCTGCTGGCCGCGCTCGGCCTGCTCACTCGGGAGGAGGGTGGCAGGTACGGCAACGCGGAGGGCCCCGGCACCTATCTGGTGCGGGGCGCCAAGACCTACGTCGGCGGCTTCCTGGAGCGCTCGAACCGCAACCTCTACCCGGCCTGGGGCAAGCTGTCCGAGGCGCTGCGCACCGGTCAGCAGCAGTCCGGCAGCGACTTCGAAGAGGTCACCAAGAACCCGCACATCCTGCGCCAGTTCGTCGGCATGATGGACGCGCTGACCCACGTGGTGGGCCCCGAGCTGGTGGAGAAGTTCGACTGGAGCGGCTACGAGTCCGTCCTCGACATCGGCGGCGCCCGCGGCAACCTGTGCTCCATCATCGTCAAGGCCCAGCCGCACCTGGCCGGACACGTCTTCGACCTGCCGCCCATGGAGCCGCTGTTCGAGGAGCAAATCGCCTCCTGCGGGCTGACCGGCAAGCTCACCTTCCACGGCGGCAGCTTCTTCACCGACCCGCTGCCCAGCGCCGACGTCGTCACGCTCGGACACGTGCTGCACGACTGGGACGAGCAGCAGCGCGGCGACCTGGTCGCCAAGGCCTTCCACTCCGTCAACCCCGGCGGCGCGCTGCTCATCTACGACCGGATGCTGGACGACGAGCCCGACCACGTCGAGAACCTCGTCATCAGCCTGGACATGCTGCTGGTCACCGACGGCGGCTCCGAATACCCCGTCTCCGAGGTCGTCGCGCACGCCGAGCGTGCCGGCTTCGCCTCCACCGAGACGCTGCCGCTGAGCGACTACGACACGATCGTGATCTGCCGCAAGGCCCCCTGAGCCGCCGCCGGTCCCACACAAGGAGTCCGTACCCCATGAGCAAGACCTCACAGGAGCCGCAGGTCCTCATCGTCGGCGGCGCGGTCACGGGGCTGTCCATGGCCGTGTTCCTCGGCTGGCACGGCATCCGCGCCCTCGTCGTGGAACGCCACCCCGACACCCTCAGCCACCCGCGCTCGCGCGGCGTCAACCCCCGGACGGTGGAGCTCTACCGCCAGGTCGGTCTGGAGGGGCCGATCTGGTCCGAGGCCAGCCTCGCCACCGACTTCAGCAAGCTGCTGATGATCCGCGCCGAAACCCTCGCGGGCCCCGAGATGTTCAGCGGACCCACCGACCAGCCCGACCCCAGCGGCGGGGTCAGCCCGTGCGAGTGGGCGCCGATCGACCAGGACCGGCTGGAGCACCTGCTGCGCGACCGCGCCGCCGAGCTCGGGGCCGAACTCGCCTTCTCCACCGAGCTGGTCTCCTTCGAGCAGTCCGACGAGGGGGAGGGGGCCGGGGTCACCGCCGTGCTCCGGGACATCACCACGGGCGAGGAGCGCACGGTGCGCGCCGAGTACCTGGTGGCCGCCGACGGCAGCCGCAGCCCGATCCGCGAGCGGCTCGGCATCGGGACCGACGGGCCCGGCGAGTTCGCCACCACCCTCTCGGTGCTCTTCGAGGCCGATCTGAGCCAGGCGGCCAGGGGCCGTGACGTCGGCGTCTGCTACTTCGACAAGCCGGCGCCCTCCACCATCTTGTTCGCGCACGACGGCCGGACGCGCTGGATCTTCGCCACCGCCATGCCGGAGGGGGAGACGCTGGAGACCGTCACCGAGGAGCAGGCGATCGGCCTCGTCCGGGCAGCCATCGGCCAGCCCGACCTGGACGTGCGGATCATTCCGCAGCTCCCGGCGGGCGGCGCCAAGTGGCTGAGCTTCATCATCGGCGCCCAGGTCGCCCGTGACTACCGCAGGGGCCGCGCCTTCCTGGTCGGCGACGCGGCCCATCTGGTGCCGCCCACCGGTGGGTTCGGCGCCAGCCTCGGCATCCAGGACGCGGGCAACCTGGCCTGGAAGCTGGCCGCCGTCATCGACGGCGAGTCCGGTCCCGAACTGCTGGACACCTACCAGACCGAGCGCCACCCCGTCGCCTGGATGACCCTCCAGCAGGCCCTCGGCATGATGCAGGAGCGCACCGGGCCCGACGGGGAAGGGGAGGGCGAGGGCCCCGACCCGGCCGAGGCGTACGGCACCACCGTCTTCGGCTACCGCTACGGCGAGGGCCCGCCGGTCCCGCCGCAGCACCTGAGCGGCGAGCCGGGCACGCGTGCCCCGCACATCGAGCTGGACCGGGCGGGGGAGCGGATCTCCTCGCTCGACCTGTACGGGCGGGCGCCGGTCGTGCTCACAGCGGAGGGCGGCCAGGCGTGGATCGACGCGGCCCGCGCGGTCTCGGCGGCCACGGGCGTCCGGGTGGACGCACACCGTGTCGGCGGCCCGGACGCGGAGCTGACGGCACCCGGCAACGGCGTCGCCAAGAAGCACGGCATCGCCGCCGACGGCGCCCTCCTCGTCCGCCCGGACGGCTTCGTCGCCTGGCGCGCGGAGGGGGCCGCCGACGCCCCGGAGGCGGCGCTGACGGAGGCGGTACGCGCGCTGTACACGAGGAGCTGAGCCGGCGCCGCCGGCTCGGACGGAGCAGGGCACAGCGCGAGGGGAGGGGCCGTACGGCGGCCCCTCCCCGCATGTCCGCGGCGGCGGACGCCGGGTCAGATCACGCGGAAGAGGTCGGCGGCGGCGTGGACGTCGCCGAGGTCCTCGATGGAGCGGAGGTTGTCGCACAGGGCGTCCAGGACCGAGCCGGCTTCGGCGGCGGGCGGGGCGCCGATGGCCACGCCGAAGACGCGGAAGCCCAGCAGGCGTTTGGCGCCGTTCCAGCCGCGCATCCATTCCTCGGTGACGCCGCATTCGTCGTCGGTGAGCATCACGATGTCGCCGCGCGCGCGGGCGGTGTCGTTGAACTCCTCCTCCAGCAGTTCGCCGGCCGCTGTCAGGGGCGTCTGGTAGCTGGTGCCGCCGCCGAGGAAGGTCTCCGCGAAGTCGAGCACCTGGGCGACGTCGGCGGGCCGGCCGGCCGGGAAGCGGAAGACCTGGAGCTTGTCGGCGGCGGAGAACAGGATGCCGACGAAGTCACGCCCCGCGTGGCGGGCCTGATCGAGCAGCGCGAGGGCGCACGCCTTGGCCCACGCCTCCCTGGTGACTCCGCCGGGCCCTGCCTCGTACATGGAGTGTGAGGTGTCCACGCACGCGATGACGGCGCCCCGGCCGGTGGTCTGCTCTCCCTGGCCGTCGTAGAGCATCAGCTCCCCGGCGGCGTAGCGCGCGGCGAACACCGCACGCAGCTCGGGCAGGCCGAGGTTGGCCAGCTCGGAGGGGATGACGCGGGAGAGGTCATTGCCGAGCGTGACGCCGATCAGCTCACCGGCGGCGTTCTCCACCCTGCGGGCGCGCTCACCGCCGGCCATCTGCCGGAAACGGCCGATCAGTTCGGCCCACTGTGCGAGACGGCTGGTGCGCAGCCGCTCGGCGAGCCGGGCGCGCTGGTCGAACGGCATCCGCTCCAGCTCGCCGGAATCGACTCCCCACGCCCGCATCAGCGCGGCCTCCTCCCGCGCGGCCCCGGCGGCCTTCGCCGCCGCGTTCCGCGCGGCGGCACCGATGCCGGGCGCCGCCGCCGCGAGGGCCTGCGCGGCGGCCTGGGCGGCCTGCTGCGCGGCGGCCTCGGCCGTCTGAGCGGTCTCGATCGCCTGTTGGACGGCGTCGGCGGCCGGGGCCGGCACGGTGCCGTCCCCATCGGAACCCTCCGCCCCGTCGGCGGCCTGCTGGAGCGCCTCACCCACGGCGGTCGCCGCGCCTTCGGCGGCCTGCTGAGCCTTCTTCGCCTGCTCGGCCTGTTCCTGGGCATCCCGGGAGCGCTCCAGCATCCGGCGCAGCGCGGCGGCCTGGGCGAGCACGGCCATGGCGGCGGCGTAGGGGTCCCCGGCGGTCTCCCGGCGCAGCTCGGCGAACTCCAGCGACTCCACCAGCGCGGTGATGACCTGGTGGTTGACCAGCCGCGAGGGGTCCATCTCCGCGCGCTCGCGCAACCGCGGGCCGGCCTTGTAGGCGGCCAGGAACGTGTCGGCCAGGAGGTCGGTGGTGCAGTCGTAGCGCTCGTTCAGCTCCTCGGCCAGCTCACGCAGTCCGGCCGACTGCCCGTAGGTGTCGCGCCATGCGATCTGTTCGAACCGGTCCGCGACCACGGCCGTGGTGTGCCGCTCTGGCGCCGCGTCGGCCAGGGCCAGCCACTTCCCGGCCCCGCTCGCCAGCTCGCCCAGCTTGCTCGGTGTCCTGCCCATGGTCCTGATCCCCCGGCGTTCAGAACTGGGCCTGCACCATGCTCGCGTCCACGCCGAGGGCCTCGGTGAGAACGCGGGCGCGGACGGCGCGATGGCGGCCGGTGACCCGGTCGATGGCGGCGGTGGAGCGGCCGGCGCCCGCGGCCTCCTCGCGCAGCTTCTCCAGCCGCTTCCCGGCCCTGGCGAGCTTGTTGTGGGCGTTCTTGATGACCCACTCGCTCAGCGCCTCGCGGGACTGCCCGGCCATGGCGTCGAGCTGGGCCTCCAGCTCCTCGACGGCGTCGGCCAGGTCCAGTGCCTCCTTGGCGTCGGGGTTGACCAGTTGCAGCACCTCGCGCTCGACGGTGGGGCGTTCGGCGGGGGAGTCCCACAGCACGTGAGTCAGCACCGACAAGTCGGTCTCGGCGACCGCCGGGCGGCCGTCGAGGTACGCGGATGCCTGGAGCAGGCCCACCGCCTGCCGCCAGCGGCGGTCGGAGGCGATGAGTTCCTTGTGGCGCAGGGCGGCCCGCAGCGTACACACCGCGTCCACGATCACGTCGGGGACGTCCACGGCCGGGACGGCTTCGGTCACGGCGTGCAGTAACGCGGCCAGCTCGATGGTGGTCCGTGCCGGTGCCGCCGGGCGGCCGGCGGCGGAGCGGACCAGCGCGGCGAAGTTCGAGGGGTCCGCCAGGTACCCGACCTCGATCCGCACCAGCAGCCGGTCGTAGATCGCGGCCGAATCCTCCCCGGCGGGCAGTTCGTTGCTCGCCGTGATGGCCCCGATCAGGGGGCAGCGGATCGGCTCGCCGCCGCTCTCGGGGTGGTAGATCCGCTCGTTGAGGTAGCCCAGCGTCTCGTTCAGTGCCGCCGTGGAGCACTTGAAAATCTCGTCGATGAACGCGACGTGCGCGGTCGTGGCGCGGCCGTCGTAGACCTGGCGGTACTCACCCCGGGTCAGCGCGGCGACGTCGATGGGGCCGAACATCCTCGTCGGCGTGGTGAACTTCGACAGGAGGATCTCCCAGTAGGCCGCCCCCTCGACCCTGCCCGTGAGCTCCCGGGCCATCGCGGACTTCGCCGTTCCGGGCGGGCCGAGCACCAACGAGTGCTGCCCGGCCAGCAGCGTCACCACCAGCGTCCGCACCACGTCGGCCCGCTCGTAGAAACGGTCCGACACCTCGTCGCTGATCGCCCGCAGCCTCTTGGCCGTGCCCTGCGCGTCCTGTGCTCCCATACTCAACTCCTTGCCTGCGACGCCCTGTTGGGCTGACGAGACGGCCCATCTCTCCGAAGCTACGACGGACTGACAAGTAGCTGAGGGTGATAACGGTGACGCTGGGCTGTTCTCAGAAAGCGGTCCTTTGTCCGAGCAAGATAGCCCGGCGACCGGGAAGGCCTCCGGGCCGCTGCCCGGCTGCCGGTGCCGTCCGGTGGGCCGGCCGCGCCAAGCGGATACCCCAAGCGAAACGAAACCGTTTCGCTTGGGGTATGGTCGTAAGCGGTACGAAACCGTTTCGTACCGCTGGAGGTGCGAGAATGTGGTGCGTGGCAACGACGCGGCGTAGCAGAATCACCCCGGAGCGCGAGGCGGAGCTCTACGAGACCGTGCTGCGGCTGCTGCGCGAGGTGGGCTACGACGCGCTGACGATGGACGCCGTCGCCGCCAGCACGCACTCCAGCAAGGCCACCCTCTACCGCCAGTGGGGCAGCAAGCCCGAGCTGGTCGCGCGGGCGCTCAAGCACGGCAAGCCCGGGCCCGAGCCCTCCGGTGTCGACACCGGATCCCTGCGCGGCGATCTCATGGGGATCATCATGAGCGGCTTCGACGACTGCCGGATCGAGCAGGACGCCGCCCTCATGCGGGGTGTCGGCCGGGCCGCGCACGACAACCCCGAACTGCTCAAGGCGCTGCGCGAGCTGCTGATCGAACCGGGTCTGGCCGATCTGCGGGTCCTGCTGGACCGGGCCGTGGACAGAGGCGAGATCCGGGCCGGCAACCCCGCGATGGACCTCGTACCGCACATGCTTCTCGGCGCGCTGATCACCGGCGATCTGATCGAGGAGAAGCCGGTGACCCAGGAATTCCTGGTCACCTACTTCGACGCTGTCGTGCTGCCCGCCCTCCGCGCCTGACACCGGCACCCCTCTCCACCTCTTCACCTTCCTCACTTCCCTCCCCTTCCGCGGGTCCCGTGCGCCCAGAGGTGTGTGCCGCGTCCCGTAGGAGGGCCTTCCACCACGACTGGAGTCCGACCTCGTGGCCACGTATCTGTACAAGCTGGGCCGGTTCGCCTTCCGGCGGCGCGGCCTCGTCGCCCTGCTGTGGGTGGTGCTGCTCGGCATAGCCGGGGCGGCGGCTGCCAGCGCGCCGACGGCGACCGCCACCGCGTTCTCGGTCCCCGGCACGGAGGCGCAGAAGGCGTTCGACCTGCTGGAAGACCGCTTCCCCGGCGCCAAGGCCGACGGCGCCACAGCGCGCGTCGTCTTCAAGGCCCCGGGCGGTGAGAAGATCACCGACCCCGGGAACAAGGCCGACATCCACCGCGTCGTCACCGACCTGAAGTCCGGCTCGGAGCAGGTGGCGAGCGTCGCCGACCCGTTCATGGCCAAGGCCATCAGCAAGGACGGCTCGACCGCCTACGTCTCGGTCTCCTACGACGTCAGCTCGATGGAGCTGACCGACGACAGCCGCACGGCGCTGGAGAAGACCGGCGAGAAGGCCCGTGACAGCGGGATGACGGTGGAGGTCGGCGGCGACGCCCTGACCGCCGTCCCGGAGACCGGCTCCGGCGAGATCATCGGCGTGGCCGTCGCCGCCGTCGTGCTGGTCATCACCTTCGGCTCGCTCGTCGCCGCGGGGCTGCCGCTGCTGACCGCGCTGATCGGCGTGGGCATCGGCGTCTCCAGCATCACCGCGCTGGCCACTGTGATGGACCTGGGCAGCACGACCTCCATCCTGGCGATGATGATCGGCCTGGCGGTCGGTATCGACTACGCCCTGTTCGTCCTCTCCCGCTACCGCGCCGAACTCGCCGAGGGACGCGAGCGGGCGGACGCCGCCGGGCGGGCCGTGGGCACGGCGGGCTCCGCCGTGGTCTTCGCCGGGCTGACCGTCGTCATCGCGCTGGTCGGGCTGGCCGTCGTCAACATCCCGATGCTCACCAAGATGGGGATCGCCGCGGCCGGGACCGTCGCGATCGCCGTGCTCGTCGCGCTCACCCTCGTCCCCGCGCTGATGGGCTTCGCGGGCAAGCGGGTGATGGGCCGCAAGGCCCGCAAGGCGGCCGACGCCGAGAAGGAGGGCGCCGAGAAGGGGGGCGGGGGCAAGGAGAACGCCGGGACCCGGTGGGCGCGGTTCGTGCAGCGGCGCCCGGTCGCGGTGCTGCTGATGGGCGTGCTCGGCCTCGGCGTCATCGCCGTTCCCGCGACCTCGCTCGAACTGGGCCTGCCCGACGACGGCTCCCAGCCCACGAGCACCACCCAGCGCAAGGCGTACGACCTGCTGTCGGACGGCTTCGGGCCGGGGTTCAACGGTCCGCTGATGCTCGCCGTCGACGCGCAGGGCAGCGATGACCCGCAGTCCGCCGTGAACCGCACCGTGCGGGAGATCTCCCGGCTGGACGGCATCGCCACCAGCACGCCGCCGAAGTTCAACAAGGCGGGCGACACCGCGATGGTGACCGTCGTCCCGGACTCCAAGCCCTCCTCGGCGCAGACCGAGGAGCTGGTGCACTCCATCCGGGACACCGGCGCCGACCTGCGTGCCGACACGGGAGCCAACGTCCTGGTCACCGGCGCGACGGCGATGAACATCGACGTGTCCCAGAAGCTCAACGACGCGCTGCTGCCCTACCTCGCACTGGTGGTGGGCCTGGCGTTCCTGCTGCTGATGGTCGTCTTCCGCTCGGTGCTGGTGCCGCTGAAGGCCGCGCTCGGCTTCCTGCTGTCCGTCGTGGCCGCACTGGGTGCCGTGGTCGCGGTCTTCCAGTGGGGCTGGCTCGGAGGCCTGTTCGGGGTCGAGCAGACCGGCCCTGTGATGTCGATGATGCCGATCTTCATGGTGGGGGTGGTCTTCGGCCTCGCCATGGACTACGAGGTCTTCCTCGTGACCCGGATGCGCGAGGCGTATGTGCACGGGGAGTCGCCGGGCGAGGCCATCGTCACCGGGTTCCGGCACGGGGCGCGCGTGGTCACCGCCGCCGCCGTCATCATGATCGCGGTCTTCGCCGGGTTCATCGGATCCAGCGAGGCCATGGTCAAGATGATCGGGTTCGGCCTGGCCGTCGCCGTCTTCTTCGACGCCTTCGTGGTGCGCATGGCGCTCGTGCCCGCCGTGCTCAGCCTGCTGGGCAAGCGCGCCTGGTGGCTGCCCGGGTGGCTGGCACGGGCGCTGCCCAACGTCGACATCGAGGGCGACAAGCTGAGCGAGGCGGCCCCGCGTGCCGCACTGCCCGCCCAGCCCGGCGCCGATGAGCGGGAAGGGGAGCACGTCTCCACCCGGAGCTGAACCGGCCCGCGGCCGGTCCTGTCGGGCGGTCTTTCGGTTGCCGTCCTTCCTGGTGCTGGGCACGCCCTGCGACTGGGGCCCCGAAAGCTTTCGGGGCCCCAGTCCTGTGCACGGAAAGCGTCCGCGCCGTGGCGGCGGGGAGAGGCCGTGTGTGCGTCCTCAGCTGTCCTCGACCAGGGCGCCCAACAGCTCGCAGAGCTGCTCGCGTTGAGCGCTCGCCAGTGGCGCGAGGGGGGATCGCTCGCTCATGCGGGCCAGTACCCGCTCCCGGCAGCGCAGGCCCTCGGGGGTCAGCGCGATCTGTTTGGCGCGGCGGTCCGTGGGGTGGGGCCGGCGCTCGATCAGGCCCTGACCCTCCAGCCTGTCGAGCACGAACGTCGCGTTGGAGGGTTCGCAGAGCATGCGGCCCGCGAGGGTCCGCGCGGTGATCGGCTCGGACAGCTCACGCAGCGCGACCACCTGGGATGCGGTGAGGCCGAACTCCTCGGCCACTCGGCGCACATGGGTGTCGAGCCGCTGGGTGAAGCGGTGGGCCAGCCGGCACACCTCGCGCTGGATCCGCTCCTCCTCCCGCTCCGCGTCCTCCGGCTCCCCGCCGGGCTCCCTCGTCATGACGGCCATCCTAGCGCGGCTGTTTCGAATCATGATAGTTATAGCTCGCATTATTCGAGCTATAACTATTCTGTATGCGAGGAGTCGCCATGGGGGCCAGGACAGGCAGCGCGCTTGAGGGCAGGGTCGCGCTGGTGACCGGCGGATCGCGGGGTATCGGCGCGGCCACCGCCCGCGCCCTGGCCGCTGAGGGCGCCGCGGTGGCGGTCAGCTACCTCTCCTCCCCGGACCGGGCCGAAGAGGTGGTGGCGGACATCAGGGCCACCGGCTCCCAGGCCGCCGCATACGAGGCCGACCAGGCCGATTCCCAGCAGGTCACCGGCCTGGTGGACACCGTCGTCGCCGACTTCGGGCGACTCGACATCCTCGTCAACAACGCGGCCCACTACACCACCGGCGTCCTGGTGGACCCGGACCGCGACCAGGCCGCCTTCGACCGGCAGTTGACCGCCAACGTGGCCGGGGTCGGCGCCGCCGTCCGCGCCGCGGCCCGCCACCTCGGTGACGGCGGGCGCGTCGTCACCGTCGGCTCCCACCTCTCCAGCCGCGCGGGCTTCCCCGGCGTCGCCGACTACGCCGCCACCAAGGCCGCGGTCATCGGCTACAGCAAGGGAGCGGCGCGCGACCTGGCACCCCGGGGCATCACCGTCAACGTCGTCCAGCCGGGCTCGGTGGCCACCGACATGAACCCCGACGACGGCCCCTTCGCGGACGTCCAGCGTGCCGCCAACGCGATGGGCCGCTTCGGAAGGCCGGAGGAGATCGCCGCGGGTGTCGTCTTCCTCGCCGGTCCGGCGGCCTCTTTCGTCACCGGCACCGTCCTCACCATCGACGGCGGCTATCTGGCCTGATCCCGGCGCACCGCACGGAAGGGCCCCCGACAGAGGTCGGGGGCCCTTCCGTGTGCGGCCGGTCCCTGGCGCGGGGAGGCGGACGGACCGGCCGTCGGTCAGTGTTCGGCCACGTGGATGGACTTGGTGGGGCAGCCGCGCGCGGCCCGCCGCACCTCCTCGTGCAGCTCGGCGTCGGGCGTCTCGTCCAGGACGACGACCAGCCCGTCGTCGTCCTGGTCGAACACCCCCGGCAGGCGGTACACGCACAGGCTGCTGACCGCGCAGGTGTCCGGGTTCGCCGTCACACGGAGCATGCTCACCACTCCACGGGTATCTCGGTGAAGCCCTCCATGAATCCGCCCAGCGCCCTGGGCAGTTCGTCGGCGGGCACGGCCAGTTTGATGTCGGGGAAGCGGCGCAGCAGCGATTCCGTCGCGACCTGGAGCTCCATGCGGGCCAGCGCGGCGCCCACGCAGTAGTGGATGCCGGCGCCGAACGTCATGTGGTGGTTGTCCTGCCGCTTGATGTCCAGCTCGAAGGGCTTGTCGAAGACCTCCGGGTCCATGTTGGCGCCCTCCTCCGACAGCAGCACGCTCGTACCCGTCTTGATGACGGTGCCGTCCGAGAGGGGGATGTCCTCCACCGCGTAGCGCATGGTGCCCACCGACGAGCCCATGATCTGGGTGCGCAGCAGCTCCTCGACGGTGGAGGGCACCAGCGACCAGTCGGCCTGGATCTCGCGCACCAGCTCCGGGTGGTACAGCAGCACGGCCGTGCCGGTGCCGATCTGGCTGGCCGTCGTCACATACCCGGCGATCAGCAGCCCCTGGCACCAGAAGTGCAGCTCGTGGTCGTTGAGCCGGTTGTCCTCCTCGTCGGTGACCCGGATCAGCTCGCTCACCAGGTCGTCGCCCGGCTTCTCGCGCTTGGCGTCGATCAGGTCGCCCAGGTACTTCCACAGGTTCTGCCGGCACTGGCCGACCTGCTCGGGCGGCATCTTGGTGACCGACAAGAAGCCGTCGACGTACTCGCGGAACTGGTCGCGGTCCTCGGGCGGTACGCCCAGCAGCTTGCAGATCACCATGATCGGCAGCGGGAACGCCAGCGCCTCGTTCAGCTCGACGGGCCGCGGACCGGCGGCCATCTCGTCCAGCAGCCCGTCGGCGACCTCCTGGACGTAGGGGCGCAGCGCCTCGATACGGCGGGCTGTGAACGCCTTGGTGACCAGCGAGCGCACCTGGGTGTGCTTGGGCGGGTCCGGGTCGATCTCCGGGTCCATGAACAGGTCGTTGTCCTTGGAGATCCGCGCGCAGTCCGGCCGCGCGATGTTGCGCGACAGCCGCTTGTCGGCGAACAGGGCGCGCACGTCCTTGTAACGGGTCACCAGCGTCGCCGTGTCCCCGCTCGGCAGCGTCACCTCCATCGCGGAGCTGCCGTGCACATGCTTGAGGGCCTCGGGCACCTGCATGGGCGGGGTCCAGGCGAACGGGTACCTGGGCGGGGTCTGAGTGCTCACGGTTGTCCCTTCCGGTCGGGGTGGTGCGGTCGCGATGTGTGCCGGGGCGTCGTGCGGGCGGTCGTACGAATCGCCGTGCGAGCCGTCATACGGGCCAGCCGGGGCGGGACCAGGCGGCCTCGGCGAAGGCCCACTCGTGGCGGATCCCGGACCCGAAGTGCCCCACCAGCCGGGCGCGTTCGGCCGGTGTGGCCGTCTCGCCGATCTCGTCGGCCAGGCCCATGAAGGCCCGCACCGCGTAGCCGTAGCCCTCGCCGGGGTGGTACGCCTCGATCCACTTCGCGTAGCGGGAGCCGGGGGTGTGCCGCTCCAGCAGGTCGTTCGAGACCTGGAAGTTGAACCACACCATCGGCAGCAGCGCCCCCACCCCGGCCGCGAAGGAGGCGGCGGAGGCGGCGTTGAAGAAGGCGCAGTGCGCGTGGGTGGCGGGCCCCGCCTCCGGCACCGGGTCCGCGGGCCCGGGCAGCCCCAGCCCTTCGGCCAGTTCGGCGTACTTGCCGCGCAGCCGGTCCCGCGCCTCCAGCGTGCCGGTGATCGAACGGCCCAGCAGCGCCGTGTGCGCGTCCTGTTCGGCCGCGGCGGCCGTACGGGCCAGCGCCCGCGCGTAGGCGGGCAGCAGGTGCCCGGTGTCCTGCTCGACGAAGTGGGCCAGCGCCTCACCCGGCAGCGAGCCGTCCCGCAGCCCCGCCCAGAACGGGTGGGCCTTCACCTTCTCCAGCACCGGCTCGGCCAGCGCCTTCAGTTCCTCCTGAAGCATCGCTCGTCCTTCCCTGACGTCTCACGTCTCACAGATCCAGCCGCACCCGGTAGTGCCGCAGCCAGGCGTCGAGCTGGAGGACCATCTCGACGTTGCGGCGCTCGCCCCACCCGTCCACGGCGACCGGCCGGTCCTCGCCCGCCAGCTCCGCGCACGCCGGCCCGTCCAGCAGCGGACGCACCGGAGACGCCGGGTCCGCGACGACCGCGTTGAAGCGCTCGCGCAGCACCTGCCCGTAGCGCGGGTCCTGGGTGATGGGGAAGGGCGACTTGCGGCGCTGGGTCACCGAGGCGGGCAGCAGGTCGGCCACGGCCGAGCGCAGCACGCTCTTCTCCCGGCCGTCCGCCGTCTTCATCGCCCACGGGATGTTGTGCACGTACTCCACCAGCCGGTGGTCGCAGTAGGGCACCCGCAGCTCCAGGCCCACCGCCATGCTCAGCCGGTCGTCGCGCGAGAGCAGCAGCGGCAGCCAGCGCGTCAGATGCGCGTACCCCACCCGCCGCATGACCCGCTCGGTCTCCGCCTCACCCGGCAGGTCCGGGACCTCGCCGACGGTCTCCGACCAGCGCTGCGCCGAGTATCCGGGTACGTCGATCTTCCGCAGCAGGCCCGGGTCCAGCAGACCCGTGCTCATCCCGTGCGGCGCGACCCGCAAACCCATCGTCACCCAGGGGAAGTTCGCGGTGTCCACCAGCGTCGGGTCGCGGAAGGACTGGTAGCCGCCGAAGAGTTCGTCGGCGACCTCGCCCATCAGCGCGACCGTCGAGCGCTGCCGCACGGCGCGCAGCAGCAGATACAGCGAGCGGTCCATGTCGGGGATCGGCCGGGGCAGATCCTGGGAGCGCAGGGCCGCCGCGTCCACCACCGGGTCGGCCAGGTCGGAGGTGCGCAGCACCACCGGTTCGTGGTCGGCGCCCACGTGCCGGGCGACCTCCACGGCGTAGGGCGCGTCCGGGTCCTCGTGCCAGAAGTCCTTGCGGAAGCGCTCGGTGTGCCCCTCGAAGTCCACGGCGAACGTGCGCGGCCGGCTCCCGTCGCCCAGCGAGCGCGCCGCGAACGCGGCGATCGCGCTGGAGTCCACCCCGCCCGACAGCAGCGTGCACAGCGGCACATCGGCCAGCAGATGCCCGGCCACCGACTCCTGGAGCAGTCCGCGCACGGTCGCGACGGTGGTCTCCAGGTCGTCGGGGTGCTCGTGCTGGGGCAGCGCCCAGTACCGCGACTCGCTCAGCGCGGCGCCGCCGGGCCCCGGGCGCAGCACGGCGACGTGCCCGGCGGGCAGCTCCCGCATGCCCCGGTAGACGGCGTGCCCCGGGGTGGCGATGTAGGCCAGCAGCTCGGCCAGGCCCTCGGCGTCCACCACGCACTCCAGCGAGGGGTGCGCCAGCAGCGCCTTGGGCTCGGAGCCGAAGAGCAGACCGTGCGGTGTCCGGGCGTAGTACAGCGGCTTGATGCCCAACCGGTCCCTGACGAGCAGCAGTTCGCGTCGGCGCGGGTCCCACACGGCGAACGCGAACATCCCGTCCAGGTGCTCGGCGCACCGCTCGCCCCACTCCAGATAGGCGCGCAGCACGACCTCGGTGTCCCCTGCCGTACGGAACCGGTGCCCCCGGGAGGTCAGTTCGGCCCGCAGCTCGCGGTAGTTGTAGATCTCGCCGTTGTGCGCCAGCACCGCCAGGGTGCGGCCGTCCTCGACGGCCGTCATCGGCTGGGTGCTGTCGGCGACGTCGATGACCGCCAGCCTGCGGTGGCCGAGCGCGATGTCGCCGTCGGTCCACACCGCCTCGTCGTCGGGGCCCCGGTTGGCGAGGGTGCCGACCATGGTGCGGACGGCCGCGGCGTCCTCGCTCAGGTCCCGGGCGTAGTCGACCCAGCCCGCTATGCCGCACATGCGACCACCCGCTCCTCCAGCTCTCCCACGACCGAGGCCGGAGCGGGCCGCTCCAGCATGCCGTCCCGCAGCGCGCGCGCCGCCTCGCGCGGGGCCGCGCCCTCCTTCGCGTCCAGCAGCCGGGCCGCCTCCTCGCGCAGCCGCGCCGCGCTCGCCTCGTCCCGTGTCAGCACCCCGCCGGCGCCGGTGGCCACCACGCGCGCCGAGTGGCCGGCGTGGTCGGGCAGTTGGGGCACCAGCAGCAGCGGAAGCCCAGCGCGCAGCGAGGTCAGCACCGTCCCGGCGCCGCCGTGCGCCACCACCAGGTCGGCGCCGTCCAGCAGCGAGTGCAGCGGCGCGTCCTCGACGACGCGCACCCCCTCGGGCAGCGTGCCCAGCAGGGGGCGCTGCGCGGAGGTGACCGCCAGCACCGTCTCGGTGCCCGGCAGCGTGGCCAGCGCCCGCGCGGCGTGCCCGGCCAGGAACAGCTCCGGGTCCAGCCGCGCCATCGTGTGCCCCCAGGTGACGACGATCCGCCGGCGCCCGCGGCCGGGCGGCGGCAGCGGCGGATCGGGCGGTCCGCCGGGCCCGTTGAACGGGACGTAGCGCATCGGCAGCACCGGATGCTCCGAGGGCACCTGGAAGCCGGGCGGACACGGGTCGATCGTCACCGCGCCGAACGGGTCGTAGCCCGCCGGGTCCACCCCCACCCGCTCGGCCAGCGGCGCCAGGGCCTCCGGCAGCAGGCCCCGGGCCCGCGCCATCAGGTCGGTGCCGTACAGCAGCCGTACGGCCGGCACTCCGGCCGCGGCAGCCGCGAGCGGGCCCGCCAGCGCCGTCGGCTCGTACACCACCAGATCGGCGCCCCAGCGGCGGGCCGTCCCGGTGACGCCGTCCACCATGGAGTCGGCGTGCGCCGTGAACATCCGCAGCGCGCGCGGGCCTTTGCCGCCGCGCGGCGCCCGCTTGTCGCCGGTCGGGTCGTCGGCGCTGGGCAGCACATAGCCGCGCACCATGCCCACGCCGTCCACGTCCTTGCCGACGGCGGCCCCCGGCAGCCCCGTCGACCCGATCTGCCCCAGCAGCTCCGGCTGGCTGACGACCAGCACCTCGTGGCCCGCGCTCCGGCAGGCCCAGGCGAGCGGAACGAGCGCGTACAGGTGAGAGGGCCAGGCCCAGGTGGTGAACAGTACGCGCATCGCGGCCCCAGCCCCTTCGTCAGCCCAGCCCCCGCCCGCAGTCCGGAGCGGGCGGGGTGTCCTTGCCGCCCAGACGGTGACCCAGCGGGCTAGGGGAAGAGTCGGAGCGCGGTGGAGCCGCCCTGGTCGGCGCCGGCCGCCGCGTACCGGAGGTCGCGTACGCCGGGCGAGGACTCGCGGTCGGCCCGCCACATGAGCCGCAGGCTGAGGTCCGGCAGCGGCAGGGCCGGCCGGGCCGGGGCGCCGGAGCGGAGATTGTCGGCGACCGCGAACCCGGGCAGCAGCGTGATGCCGAGCCCGTGCTCGGCCCAGGCACGCATCACCGGGACACCCCCGGCCCGCACCCGCTGCGGGCGGCCTGCTCAACGCCGTACGCCAGGTCGGGGCCACCCTCGGTGTGGCCCTCATGGGCGCGGCCT
The DNA here is from genome assembly GCF_035917675.1 of Streptomyces sp. NBC_01775. Lineage (NCBI taxonomy): Bacteria > Bacillati > Actinomycetota > Actinomycetes > Kitasatosporales > Streptomycetaceae > Streptomyces > Streptomyces sp. NBC_01775. Next base: position 7,251,936 of record NZ_CP109104.1, read on the forward strand.
TCGCCGCCGGCGCCGGAGGGGCGCTGCCGCTGTCGGCGGCGGTCTGCGCCCTCGCCTGCGCGGTGTTCGCGCTCACCCACCGTGGGGGAGCGGCCGACCGACACCGGGCCGCCCCCGGGGAGTGAGCAGGAACGGCGGGTCGGGCAGGGCTTGGAACCCGTGCGTGGGGGAGGGCCCGGAGCGTGCCTCGATCGGATGTCGAGCGCGGGTGGTGACCGTGGAGCGGATTCCCACGCATTGGAGGCGGACACCATGGAAGCTCCCTCCCGGCCCCCCTTCCGCGTCATGTTGCGGATGGAGATCGATCCGGACAGGCGGCGGGAGTTCGAACGCACCTGGCGGGACGTCGGCACGGGCATCGCCCGCGAGCCCGCCAACAGAGGCCAGACGCTGGTGCGTTCGGTCGAGGACGAGAGCGTGTACTACGTCATCACCGACTGGGCCGACGAGCCGTCGTTCCGCTCCTTCGAGCTGAGCGAGGCGCACGTGGAGAACCGGCGCAGGCTCGCGCCATACCGCAGGGGCGGCGAGATGATCCTCACCCAGACGGTGTACGAACTGCCGCCCACGCCGAGTTCGTCCCCTTCCCCGACGCCGGGGCCGCAGCCCACGTCCGCCCAGTTGCTGGAGGGCGACGGCGACAGCGACGACGGCCACCTCGCCTTCATCGGCCTGGGCAACATGGGCGGCGGCATGGCACACCGCCTCCTGGACGCCGGGCGCACCCTCACCGTCCACAACCGCACCCCGTCCAGGGCCGAACCCCTCGCCGAGGCGGGCGCGACCGTGGCCGCGAGCGCGGCGGAGGCCGCCAAGGGCCGCTCCGTCGTCCTGCTGAGCCTCGCCGACGAGGCGGCCGTCGAGGACGTGCTGTTCGGACAGGTGGCCGAGGTCCTGGCGCCCGGGGCCGTCGTCATCGACACCTCCACCGTCTCGCCCGCCTACGCCCGCGAGTGCGCCGAGCGCCTCGCCCGCACCGGCCTGCGACGGGTCGAGGCATGCGTCGTCGGCAACCCCTTCCAGGCCCGCGAGGGCAAGCTCCGCGTCTACACCAGCGGCGAGGAGGACGACATCGCCGGTGTGGCCGACGTCCTCGACACCCTTGGCGCGCAGGTCGTCCACCTCGGCGCGCCGGGTACGGCGGCCACCCTCAAGCTCATCTTCAACCTGCTGCTGGGCGCCCAGGTCGCCTCCCTCGCCGAGGCCGTCGCCTACGGTGTCGCGGCCGGGCTCGACCGCGACAAGCTGCTGTCCTCCATCGCGGAGAGCGGGTTCAGCTCGATCGTGATGCGCTTCCGCGCCGAACTGATGCGCAAGGGTGCCTACGAGCCCGCGTTCTTCCGCTCCACGCTCATGGAGAAGGACCTGCGCCTCGCCCTGGGCGACGCGGTGGCGGCCGGCGTCCCACTGCCCGTCCTCGACTCCGTACGTGAGTGCTTCGCGCGCGTCAACGAGGCGGGCGACGGCGGCAAGGACGCGTCCGTGGTGATCGAGCACACCACGAAGCCGGTTACGGCGCCGGTCACGAAGGGCGCCTCGTCGTGACGGCCAGGGAAGCGATGCTCCTGCGCCTGCGCACGCTCGCCCGCTCCCGCGCCGCCGAGGCTCCGGAGGGCGACGGCAGCGACAGCGGTGACGGCAGCGACAACGGTGGCAGCAGCGGCAGCAGCGAGGGCGCCGACAACTGGGAGGGCGACGAGGGCCACGAGGGCACCGAGGGCAGCGACGGTGTCGAAGAGGGCAGGGACGGCACCGAAGCCCTGCTCGACCTGGTCTTCGAGTGGTTCCGCGCCTGCTTCAGCGCCGGGCGCGCGCGGGGCGGCGCGGGGGTCTTCCACTACGAGATCAACACCCCGCTGGGGGTGCGGCACCGCTACGTCAGCGTCGAGGCGGGCACCTGCACCACCTCGGCGTCGCTGGAGCGCACGCCGAACGCCACCATCGGCCTCGCCCTGCACGACCTGGTGGCGCTGGCGGTCGGCGAACTGAAGGGCACGGACGCCTTCGTCAGCGGCCGGCTGAAGATCTCCGGCGATGTGTTCTTCGCGATGAACTGGATCGAGTGGTTCGGCGCCCGCAGCGCCGCACCGCCCGGGACCGGTGACGACACCGCCTGACCGCACGGCCGGTACGCCGCTGCGGCGTACGCACGCCGGGTACGCCGCAGCGGCGTACGCACGAGGACCGCCCCGAGGAGAGCACCGTGAGCCCCACGAATCCTGAAACCCCGACAGCCCCCGAGAGCACAGAGCGTTCCGCGAGCAACGTGCGTATCGCGGTGACCGGTTCGATCGCCACGGACCACCTGATGACCTTCCCCGGCCGCTTCGCCGATCAACTCCTCGCCGACAGCCTGGACAAGGTGTCGCTCTCCTTCCTCGTGGAGGAGCTGGAGATACGGCGCGGCGGTGTCGCGGCCAACATCGCCTTCGGGCTGGGCGGGTTCGGCCTGTCCCCGGTGCTGGTCGGCGCCGCGGGCACCGACTGGGCCGACTACCAGCTCTGGCTCAAGGAGCACGGCGTCGACACCGACTCCGTGCACGTCAGCGCCGACCGCCACACCGCGCGCTTCGTGTGCACCACCGACGCCGACCACAACCAGATCGGCTCCTTCTACCCCGGAGCCATGAGCGAGGCCCGCGAGATCTCCCTGCGCGAGGTCGCCGCGCGTACCGGCGGGTTCGACCTCGTCGTCATCTCGCCCGACGACCCCGAGGCGATGCTCCGGCACACCCGCGAATGCGTCGGTCTCGGAATCCCGTTCGCCGCCGACATCTCCCAGCAGCTCGCCGTCCTGGACCGGGAGGGCGTCCGCGCGCTGCTGGCAGGGCCCGCGTACCTGTTCACCAACGCGTACGAATCCGTGCTCCTCCAGGAGCGCACCGGCTGGACGGAGCAGCAGATCCTCGGCCGGGTCGGCACCTGGGTCACCACGCGCGGCGCGGACGGCGTGCACATCGAACAGGCAGGCGTGCGCCCGCTCGACGTACCGGCCGTTCCGCCCTCCGGCACCCTCGAACCCACCGGAGCGGGCGACGCCTTCCGCGCCGGTTTCCTCGCCGGCCTCGCCTGGGACCTGGGCCACGAGCAGTCGGCGCGGCTGGGCGCGGCGCTGGCCACCACCGTCTTGGAGACCACCGGCACGCAGACCTACGACCTGCGCCGCGACACCTTCCTCGGCCGCCTGCGCGACGCCTATGGCGCCCCCGCCGCCGACGCGCTCGCCCCGCACCTGAAGGCCCTGCGGTGACCGCCCGGAAACTGTCCCGGGCTGATGCCTTGCGGGAGGCTTTTGCCTCGCGTGTGGTGGTGGCTGACGGGGCGATGGGGACGATGATTCAGGCGCAGGATCCGTCGTTGGATGATTTTCAGCAGCTTGAGGGCTGTAACGAGATTTTGAATGTGACGCGTCCGGACATTATTCGTGCGGTGCATCGGGAGTATTTCGCCGCGGGTGTGGACTGTGTGGAGACGAATACCTTTGGTGCGAATCATGCGGCGCTGGGGGAGTACGACATCGCTGGGCGGATCTTCGAGCTTTCGGAGACGGGGGTGGCGATCGCGCGGGAGGTGGCGGAGGAGTTCGAGTCCGGTGACGGGCGGGTGCGGTGGGTGCTGGGGTCGATGGGGCCGGGGACGAAGCTGCCGACGTTGGGGCATGCGCCGTACGGGGTGTTGCGGGACGCGTATCAGGAGAATGCGGAGGGGATGATCGCGGGGGGTGCGGATGCGCTGCTGGTGGAGACGACGCAGGATCTGTTGCAGACGAAGGCGTCGGTGATCGGTGCGCGGCGGGCGTTGGATGCGGTGGGGGTGGGTTTGCCGTTGCTGGTGTCGGTGACGGTGGAGACGACCGGGACGATGCTGCTGGGTTCGGAGATCGGTGCGGCGTTGACGGCGTTGGAGCCGTTGGGTATCGACATGATCGGGCTGAATTGCGCGACGGGTCCGGCGGAGATGAGTGAGCATCTGCGTTATCTGGCGCGGCATTCGCGTATTCCGGTGTCGTGCATGCCGAATGCGGGGCTGCCGGTGCTGGGGAAGGACGGTGCGCATTATCCGTTGACTCCGGGGGAGCTGGCGGATGCGCATGAGGGTTTTGTGCGGGATTACGGGCTCTCGCTGGTGGGCGGCTGCTGCGGCACCACGCCCGAGCACCTGCGGCAGCTGGTCGAGCGGGTGCGCGGGGCCCAGCCGACCGAGCGCACACCGCAGCCCGAGCCGGGTGCCGCCTCGCTCTACCAGGCGGTGCCGTTCCGGCAGGACAACTCGCACATGGCGATCGGTGAGCGGACGAACGCGAACGGGTCGAAGAAGTTCCGGGAAGCCATGCTGGAGGGCCGCTGGGACGACTGCGTGGAGATGGCCCGCAACCAGATCCGTGAAGGCGCCCACATGCTCGACCTGTGCGTCGACTACGTCGGCCGCGACGGTGTGGCCGACATGAAGGAGCTGGCCGGGCGCTTCGCCACCGCTGCGACCCTCCCCATCGTGCTGGACTCGACCGAGGTCGACGTGATCCAGGCGGGGCTGGAATGCCTCGGTGGCCGTGCCGTCATCAACTCCGTCAACTACGAGGACGGCGACGGCCCCGCCTCCCGGTTCGCCAAGGTCACCGAACTGGCCGGCGAACACGGTGCGGCACTGATCGCCCTGACGATCGACGAGGAGGGCCAGGCGCGCACGGTCGAGCACAAGGTCGCCGTCGCAGAGCGGCTGATCGCGGATTTGACCGGCGATTACGGTATCCGTGAGTGCGACATCCTCATCGACACGCTGACCTTCACGATCTGTACCGGTCAGGAGGAGTCGCGCAAGGACGGTCTCCACACCATCGAGGCGATCCGCGAGCTGAAGCGCCGTCACCCGGAGGTACAGACGACCCTGGGCCTGTCGAACATCTCCTTCGGGCTGAATCCGGCCGCGCGCCTCGTGTTGAATTCGGTGTTCCTGGACGAGTGTGTGAAGGCGGGCCTGGATTCGGCGATCGTGCACGCCAGCAAGATCCTCCCGATCGCCCGTCTGGAGGAGGAACAGGTCAGCACCGCGCTCGACCTCATCTACGACCGGCGAGCCGAGGGCTACGATCCGCTCCAGAAACTCATGGAGTTGTTCGAGGGCGCGACGGCGAAAACGATGAAGGAGGGCAAGGCCGAGGAACTGGCGGCCCTCCCGTTGGACGAGCGGTTGCAGCGGCGCGTGATCGACGGGGAGAAGAACGGCCTGGAGGCCGACCTGGATGAGGCGCTGGAGTCGCGGCCGGCGCTGGCGATCGTCAACGACACGCTGCTGGCCGGGATGAAGGTCGTGGGCGAGCTGTTCGGCTCCGGGCAGATGCAGCTTCCGTTCGTGCTCCAGTCCGCCGAGATCATGAAGACGGCGGTGGCCTATCTGGAGCCGCACATGGAGAAGACCGACGATGACGGCAAGGGCACGATCGTGCTGGCCACCGTGCGCGGTGACGTCCATGACATCGGTAAGAATCTCGTGGACATCATTTTGTCCAACAACGGCTACACCGTTGTCAATCTCGGTATCAAGCAGCCTGTTTCGGCGATTTTGGAGGCCGCTGAGGAGAACAAGGCGGATGTGATCGGGATGTCGGGGCTGTTGGTGAAGTCCACGGTGATCATGAAGGAGAACCTGGAGGAGCTGAACCAGCGCAAGATGGCGGCTGATTTCCCCGTCATTCTCGGTGGCGCTGCCCTGACCCGTGCCTATGTCGAGCAGGATCTGCACGAGGTCTACGAGGGCGAGGTCCGCTACGCCAAGGACGCCTTCGAAGGGCTGAGCCTCATGGACGCCCTCATGGGAGTGAAGCGCGGCGTCCCCGGAGCGGCGCTTCCCCAGCTGAAGCAGCGCCGCGTGGCCAAGCGCGACCTCCCTCTCCCGGAGCCGGAGCCCGGCGAGGGCTCGATCCGCTCGGACGTTGCCACCGACAACGCCGTCCCGGCGCCCCCGTTCTGGGGCACGCGGGTGGTCAAAGGGATCGGCCTCAAGGAGTACGCCTCGTGGGTCGATGAAGGTGCCCTGTTCAAGGGGCAGTGGGGGCTGAAGGAGTCCCGCAAGGGTGACGGGCCCTCCTACGAGGAACTGGTGGAGACGGAGGGACGGCCGCGCCTTCGCGGGTGGCTGGATCAGCTCCAGTCGCAAAACCTGCTGGAGTCGGCCGTGGTCTACGGCTACTTCCCCTGCCACTCCAAGGGCGATGACCTCATCCTGCTCAACGAGGACGGCTCCGAGCGCACCCGCTTCACCTTCCCCCGCCAGCGCCGGGGACGCCGCCTGTGCCTGGCCGACTTCTTCCGCTCCGAGGAATCCGGCGAAACCGACGTCGTCGGGCTTCAAGTGGTCACCGTCGGCTCGAAGATCGGCGGCAGGACGGCCGAGCTGTTCGCCGCCGACGCCTACCGGGACTATCTGGAGCTGCACGGCCTGTCCGTCCAGCTCGCGGAGGCCCTCGCGGAGTACTGGCACGCCAGAGTCCGCTCCGAGCTGGGTTACGCCGGTGAGGATCCCGACGCGATGGCGGACATGTTCGCCCTCCAGTACCGGGGTGCCCGCTTCTCGCTGGGCTACGGCGCCTGCCCGAACCTGGAGGACCGCGCCAAGATCGCCGACCTGCTCCAGCCCGGACGCATCGGGGTCGAACTGTCCGAGGAGTTCCAGCTCCACCCCGAACAGTCCACCGACGCGATCGTCATCCACCACCCCGAAGCGAAGTACTTCAACGCCCGCTGACGGCGATGCGCGCCGGCGCCGGGAACACCCGGCGCCGGTCGCGGAAGCCCCGGAAGGGCGGCGAGAAGCCAGAGGAGCCCGAGAAGCCAGAGAAGCCCGAGTAAGGCGAAGAAGGCGAGGAGCGCCGCGGAAACAGTCGCGGCAACAGACGCGACAACAGGCGAAGAAACAGGCGAAGAAACAGGAGCCTGCCCGTCACCGGCCGACGGGGCCGCCGCAAGGGGGAGCGACTCCCACGCACACCATCCCCGTTGCGGCGCTCACCCCCGGTCGGCTCGCCAGGTGGGGGCAGGCTCATGTTCTGCTCCGGACTATGCCGGGAGAAGCTCGGAGCGCGGTGGTGAGGTCATGGAGTGCCGTATGAATCCCTGTGGGTGAACCCCGGTGGGCCCCGGACCCGCGAGGGCTACGGTGCGAGCCGTGCCGGGAAGCCGCCCGTGGCGATCGGGCCCCAGCGGCGCGGGGCCACCCGGATCAGCGACTTGCCCTGTTTGACCATGGCCTGCCGGTACTCGTCCCAGTCGGGGTGCTCGCCCGAGATCGAGCGGAAGTACTCGACCAGCGGCTCCACGGACTCGGGCACGTCCAGCACCTCGGCCTCGCCGTCGATCTGCACCCATGGCCCGTTCCACTCGTCGGACAGCACGAGCACGCTCACCTGAGAGCTGCGGCGCGCGTTGTGCGTCTTGGCGCGTTCGGGATAGGTCGAGATGACGATGTTGCCCGCGCTGTCCACGCCGCAGGTGAGCGGCGAAGCCTGCGGGGCCCCGTCCTCGCGCTGGGTCAGCAGGATGGCGCGGTGCCGGGGCCGTACGAAATCGAGCAGCTCGGCGAGGCCGACGCGCGTGTTGGTGGCGATCGAAGGACTCATAGAGCGAACGTACGCCATCGTGCGCGGGAAGGAAGACGTTGAAGCGAGACGCGGGGGGAAACAGGGGACGTCAGGAGCGCATGCCCGGCCGTCGCACCCTTCCGCGCCGCTCCGGGGGTGTCATTCCGTACGGTCCCAGGGGCGTCCGGTCTCGGCCGTGTGCGCGGCGAGGACGCAGCTGATGCCGCTGTTCAGCGTCTCCCGCTCCCGCTGGCCCAGCTCCTGGCCCAGCGCTTCGAGCCGGGCGCACATGGCGGCGTGCGAGTCGTCGGCCAGCTCGGCGCCTGGCGCGGTCAGAGCGATCCGGAAGGCGCGGCGGTCGTTGTCGGCGCGGACCCGCTCGACCAGACCGCGCCGCTCCACCCGGTCCACCAGGCCGGTCAGGCTCGACTTCTCCACGTGCAGCAGACGGCTCAGCTCGGTCATGCCCACGGGGCCGTCGATCAGCATGCACAGCAGCTGTGCCTGCTGCTGAGTGAGGTCGAAGTCCCGGCAGACGTCGGCGAAGACGTGGTCCACGAGGTGGGAGAGCCGTACGAGCGAGGTGGCGATCTCCGGCGCGGGCACCGCCTTGCGCCGGGCCGCACGCGAGCCCCTTCCCGTTGCCCGCGCCGTCCCGGCCGTCTCCGCCGCCCCGGCCCTGTCCGCCGCCCTCGTTGTCTCCGTCATGCCGGGCTCCCTTCCCGTCCCTGCTCCGGAGTCTAGTTGACGGTTGTTTGGAGTGCGAACTACTCTCCTTCGTATAGCAAACAGTGCGTACTACGAACTAAATGGGAGCGACCCATGTCCCCGCACAACGGCTCTTCGCACAACGGCTCTTCGCACCCCGGCCCCTCCGCCCGTCCCACCGTGGCCGTCATCGGTGGCGGCTACGGCGGCACCGCCGTGGCCAAGGCGCTCGACGAGATCGCCGACGTGGTCCTGGTCGAGGCCAAGGACTCCTTTGTGCACAACGTCGCCGCGCTGCGCGGCCTGGTCGACCCCGACTGGGCCGACCGCCTCTTCCTCCCGTACGACCGGCTGCTCCCCCGGGGCACCGTCCGGCGCGGCCGGGCCGTGCACGTGGACGCCACCGCCGTCACCCTCGCCGACGGCGAGCGGATCACCGCCGACTACACCGTGCTGGCGACCGGTTCGGGATACCCGTTCCCCGCGAAGTTCGACACCGACGACAGCGCGGCGGCCAAGGCCCGCCTCCACACCGTCCGCGAGGCGCTCGCCGCCAGCGCGCATGTGCTGCTGCTCGGCGCGGGCCCGGTGGGGCTGGAGCTGGCCGGGGAGATCAGGGCGGCGTGGCCCGGCAAGCGCGTCACGGTGACCGACCCCGCCGCCGAGCTGCTGCCCGGCTTCCCCGACGCCTTCCGCGCACGGGTACGCGACGAGCTCGCCGGCCTCGGTATCGAGGTGCTGCTCGGCACCGCGCTGAGCGGACCGCCGCCCACCGAGCCGGGCACCTTTCAGCCCTTCACCGTGCGCACCGAGGGCGGTCACTCGCTCGGCGCCGACCTGTGGCTCCGCTGCCACGGAGTCGTCCCCGCCACCGGCTACCTCGACGAGGCACTCGCCGCCACCGCCCGCCGGGCCGACGGGCACCTCCTGGTCACCCCGGAGCTGCGCCTGGCCGGTCAGGAACGGCTGTTCGCCCTCGGCGACATCACCGCCGTCCCCGAGGCCAAGACCGCCAAGGCCGCGAACGAACACGCCGGGGTGGTGGCCGCCAACCTCCGCGCCCTGATCACGGGCGAGGGCGAACTGGCCACTCACACGCCCGGCGCCCCCGCGATGGCGCTTCCGCTCGGCCCCGAGCGCGGGGCCACCTACTCCCCGGAGATGGGCGTACTGGACGCCGCCGCCACCGCCGAGATGAAGGGCGCCGACCTGATGCTGTCCGTGTTCGCCGAGATCTTCGGCATCCCCGAGCGCGCCGTCACCGTGGATTCGTAGGCCGGACAGCGACAGCACCGAAGCGGCGACGGCTCGGGCGTCAGGAACCAGGCGTCAAAAGTCAGGAGTCAGGCACCCGGCATCAGGAATCAGGCGTCAGGTGTCGCACTCCAGCACCGTGCCGCACAGCCCGCAGCGCGCGCGGACCCGACCGCGCACCGGGACGCGGATGCGCTGCCGGCAGGTCGGACAGGAGAAGGAGACCCGCAGCGGGGAGCGGTGCTCGAAGGCGTAGATGTCGTTGCCCAGCGGCGGGGAGCCGGGGGAGAGGTGGACCTGGGCGTAGCGGCGGTCCTTGGCGTAGCGGCGGCGGCCCGCCCCGTGCGAACCGGCCAGCGGCGGGCGCTCCTCGTCACGGCCCGCCAGCTCGCTGCCCCGTACGTACGCCTCGTACGCCTGCGGACTGGTGAACCAGATCGCCGGGTCCTCACCGAAGACGCGGGCCCGCTTGGCCAGGACGTAGCCGAACTCCTCCGGGGTGAGGTAGCCCAGCTTCTGCGAGGACAGCGAGTCCTGCCGGAAGGCGTCCAGCAGCAGCCAGCCGGCGCCCAGATAGGCGGTGGCCGTGTCGGTGAGGATCTCGTTGTCCCGCGTGCCGGCGAAGGCCAGGCCGAGGCGGTGCAGATAGACGTGCATCACCTCGTGCGCGAGTGCGGCGCCGATGTCACGGCGGTGCGTCTTGAAGCGGGAGTTCAGCTCCACGAAGTACTCGGGCCCCGCCGCCAGCTCCACGTTGGCGGCGTGGGTCATCTCGCGGAAGGTGACGATCACCCGCGCCTCGGGCAGCCGCAGGTGCCGCACCATCACGCCGGCCACGCGCTGGACGCCCAGATGCAGGTCGTCGGCGTCGGCGAACGCCACATCGCCGGGAGCCACGCTGGTGTCGAAGGTGCGGATCGTCTCCGTCGACATCCGCCGGTACAGCGCCGTGATCGCCTCACGCACCGTCTCCAGATGCGGAAACCCCCGCTCCACGGGATCCGTCCCGGAGTCGCCCATGCACCCACCCCCACCCACGCGGTTACCGTCACGATAACTCCGCGCTCCTCGACCCTCACGCCGCCGCCCCCGACCGGAAGAACGGGGAGGTCCGCCTGGGAAAACCGGGGGAGCCCGTGCGGGCCGCGCTGTTATCGTCGCCGTGCCGGCCGCGGGACTCCGGCGCGACTTCCGGACCCTGCCTGTACAGCAATGATTCGCAGTTCGTGCCCCCACACCCCGGCCGGCACCCCCACCACGGGGGGCGATGGGGACAGCAGCGGGGGACAAGCACCGGGGGCGGAGTTGGAGACGTACGGCGACCTCATCGCCACCGACGACGTACTGCGGTTCGTCAACGCCGCGATCACCTCCACCGGCCAGCGCGAATTCCGTACCGAGGCACACGAGCAGCGCCTGTCCCTGGACTTCCTGCACGCCTACATGCTCGGCAACTACCGGGACCTGTACGCGGCCGTCCTCGCACTGGAGATCAACGATCACAACGCCGTCCTGATCATCCGCCATCTCCTCCAGAGCGCCGCCGAGGCCACCCCCGAGCAGCGCCGCACCGAGGGGCGGCTGATCGCCCGCCGCCTGGCGGCGCTCCCGCCCCAGCGCGCGTACGGGCTCTTCCGCGCCCTGCGCCGTGCCAAGGTCAACAACCGCCGCACCCGCGCCCTCGTCCGCGACTGGCTCGCCGCCCGCCCCGACCTGGCCCTCGACGCCGTCAAATACCGCGCAGGGCTCCAGTGCGCGCTGCGCCACGCGCGGCTGTCCCCCGCCGGCATCGGCGCCGGGCGCCCCCTCGGCGACGAGCTGGGCGACTTCCTCTTCGCCTGGCGCGAGCGCCCCCACTACGCGACGCCGCTTCTGGAGACCTGGCGCAGGGCGCACTACGAGCGATCGGCGCTGTACGAGCTGCCCTACACCGTGGCCGAGGGGTTCGCCGCCCGGCAGGAGATACCCCGTGCCGCGTTCCTGGAGCGGATCGCCCCGCGCATGACCCGGCTGGAGACCCTGCGCCTCCAGGAGTCCGCACGTGGCCACGGCGCCGAGGCCGTACGCGCCGACGCGGCCCGGCTGGCCCGGATGCCGCTCACCCGCCTCGCCTCCTACGTGCTCTCGCTGCCGGGGGAGGAGCGCACCGCCCGCCGCGCCGAACTGACGCAGATCCTGCGGAGCGCGGCCGACCGCGTCGCGGGCGCCGAGCGCGGACGCTGGGGCACGGTCGCCGCCGTCCTGGACGACAGCTTTTCCGCCGCCGGCTCCGGCCACAAGCCGCGCCGCCCCCTCGCGGTCGCGCTCGCCTGCCACCACCTGCTGGCGTCCCTGGCCACCTCCTACACCCCGCTGTGGACCTCCGGCCGAACGGACGCGCTGCTGGCGCGCCCCTACGGGCCGACCCCGCTGGGCACCCGGATCCTGGACGCGCTGGAGACCGCGCCCGCCCGCCTGGTGATCGTCTCCGACGGCTGGGACAACGCGCCGCCGGGGCTCGCCTCGGAGGTGCTGCGCGTATGGCGCACCCGCCTCGACCCGGCACGCGCCACCCGCGTCGTGCACCTCAACCCCGTCTACGACGCCGACGACTTCGACGTACGACGGCTGGCGCCCACCGTGCCCACGGCCGGGATCAGGGACGCCGAGGACCTGCCCGCGCTCGTGGAGCTGGCGCAGTTCGCGGAGGGCGGATCGGGCCTGGCCGAGCTCCGGGCCCACCTGCACACGCGCGCCGCCCGGCTGCTGGGGGAGGGGCAGCCGCCGACGGAGGGGCGGATGCTCATGGAGGGGCGGATGCTCATGGAGGGAGAGCGGACGTGAGGAGCGCACCCGATCTGACGGGCCTGGAGACCCGCCCCTCGCAGGTATGGGGCGGCGTGCGGCTCGTCCCGCTGGTACGGCGCGAGCCGATCGAGGACCTGCGCCTGCACGCTCGCGCGTACGGGCCCGGCGAAGGGGACGTGCCGGGCCCCGGGACCGTGGACCTGGGGCGCGGACACACCTACACCTCCTACATCCCGCACGGCTTCGTCGCCCACTGGACCCATGACGGCACCCCCGCCCCCGGCCGGCCGGACGCCCCGGCAGCCGCCTACGGCACCCAGCTCGCCGCCGGCCCCGAGACGCCTCCGCCCGCCGCCATGGGCGTACGCGTCCACCGGCGGCTTGCCCGGCGCGAGGCGAAGGACCGGCTGCGCTTCCTCCCGCTGCATCTCGCCCTGGAGGGCTATCTGGCCCTGCACTTCGGCGGCCCCTCGATCGTGTGGGAAGAGTGGTCGCAGCGTGCCGTGCGCCGGGGACTGTCGCCCCGCGAGGAGGAGGCGTACACGGGAGCGCAGGTGCGCGGACTGGCCGACGCGCTGCGGGTGTTCGAGATCCACCCCGGGCAGTGCGGCGTCATGGTCTACGTCGCCGACGCGCTCGCCGCCGCCTTCGTCGTCCCCCACCCGGGCGACTACCGCGCGCTGCACCCCACGCTGCTGCTCGACCTGTACGGCGAACTCATCCACCACTACGCGACGCTGAGCGCCCCCGTGCCGGAGTTCCGGGCCCGGATCGACGGCGCGGGCATCCGCACGCTCGCCCAGCTGCGCGCGGCGGCGGCCGGGCAGGAGTCCGCGTGGGCGCGGTTCCACGACGGCACGATGGCCGCCGGACTGCTGGAGGAAGCGGCCACCTGGCAGCGGGTACAGGGGCTGGGCCGCTTCACCCTCTCCCGCTTCCTGCCGTCCTTCCGCCCCAAGCGGGAGAACCACATCGGCGAGACCATCACCGACCGGGCCGGGCGCCTGGCCTACCTCAAGACGTTCCGGCTCTCCGAGAATCAGGTCAGACGCGGCCACCTCCTCGACCAACTGGCAGCCCATGACTGGCACTTGGCCCGCACCGCCGCCGCACTCGGCACCGGCGAGGCCCAGCTCGGCATGCGACTGGAGTCGGCGGGCTTCGGCTACCTGCTCCGCCAGGACGTCCTGGACGGCTACCGCAAGCGCACCCGCGCTCCCCGCGACTGACCGCCCGGCCCGGATCTCGTCCCGGCCCTCGTCCCGGTCAGAGGCGGTGACCCCGGCCAGGTGATCACCGTACGCTGCTCCCCTCGACGCTTCAGGGCCGAAGCCGGCTGAACCGAGGGGAGCACGCGCGGTGGGCGAGCAGAAGTACCGGACCTGGATGCGGTATTTCACTCCCGGCCCCGTCCACCACCGCCTCGGCCTGGTCTGCCTGGGTGTCGGGATGCAGCACGGCGCGCTTCCCGCCGTGGGCCCGCGCACCCTCGACCACCACGTCGCCGTCGTCATCAGCGGAGGACGCGGCTGGTACATCCACCCCGACGACCCCACCGGGCGGCGGCACGAGGTGGTGGCCCCCGCGCTGCTGTGGATCACCCCCGGCGTCCCGCACCACTTCGGCGCCGACCCCGACGAGGGCTGGGACGAGAGCTTCGTCGACTTCACCGGCTCCGCCGTGACCGCCTACACCGAACTGGGCTGCGTCGAGCCCGGCCGCCCCCTCGTCCCGCTCACCGACGCGGGCCCGGCCCGTGCCGCCGTCGCCCGCATCACCCGCGCGGCGCGGCCCGGCAACCCGCTGCTGGAGGTCGAGGCGGCAGCCGCCGTCCACGAACTCCTCGTCGCGCTGCGCCGTACGCGGGCCGACACGACGGCCGACGGCGCACCCGTCCTGGAGGCGCTGGCCCGCGACTCCTTCTTGCCGCTGTCGGTCGCCGAACACGCGGCCCGGCACGGGATGACCGCCGCCGAACTGCGCACCGCCGTACGCCGTAGCGCCGGATGCAGCCCCAAGGACTACCTGCTCGGGATACGCCTCGGCCGCGCCAAGGAACTGCTCGCCGCGACCGACCTGCCCGTCTCCACCGTCGCCCGACGCGTCGGCTACGACGACCCGGCCTACTTCTCCCGTCTGTTCACCCGCCGGGTGGGCACCCCGCCGATCCACTTCCGCGCCCAGCAGTCCCGCACCGTCCCCGGCGGCTACGCCCACCGCGTCCCCCACCCCGACCACCCGCCGACGATCAGCCGCCCACGATCAGCCGTCACTGACCGGGACTGACGTCCGCGCGCGGGCGAGCCCCGGCGGAAGACGGGCGAGGACGCGCGCGACATCGGCGCGCTCGGCGGCCGGCAGCGGGGCACCCACCGAGCGGCGCGCCCCGTCGGCCTCGGCCAGCAGCCGCGCCGCCTCCTGAAGGGCGCCCAGCGCCGAGTGCGCGGCGGCAAGGCCTTCCAGCGCCAGCGCGATCCCGCGCGGGTCGCCCACCCGGCGGGCCACCTCCAGCCCCTCGGTGTGGAGGGCCAGCGCCCGCCGGCCGTCGCCGCGCAGCTCGGCCACGAAGCCCAGCTCGGCCAGCAGCAGCGCCGTGCCCGGGTCGAAGTCGGCACGCCGGTGCCACTCCAGCATCCGCAGCAGATACGGCTCGGCCGTATCCAGGTCACCCGCCCGCCGCGCCGTCAGACCCAGCCCGATCTCCGCGTGCACCTGCCCGGTGGTGTGCCCCTGCCGTACGGCCAGTGTCCGGGCCCGCTCGTGGAGTTCGGCCGCCCGCGCGTGCTCGCCGGCCAGCATTTCCATCCGCCCCAGACCCGTCAGCCACTCCGTGACCTCGGGCCACAGCTGAAGCTCCTCGGCAGCCCGGAGCCCCTCCTGGATGAGCCCGCGCGCCCGCGCGTAGTCACCCTCGATCTCGGCGAGCGAGGACAGCGATTCGAGCGCCTGGAGCTCTCCCCACCGGTCTCCGAGCGAACGGAAGCGCTCCTGGCACCGTCGCCCCTCCCGCCCCGCGGTCGCCAAATCGCCCCGCAGCAGCGCCTGCCGGGCCCGCATGCCGAGGGCGACCCCCTCGCCCCACGGGCCCGGCGGGTCCGCCAGCACCAGCGCCGTCAGCTCCTCGCTCAGCGGCAGGTCCCCCGCGCACCACGCGGACACGGCCAGGAACAACAGCGCCTCCGCCCGCGCCCCTTCGTCGGCGAACGGTCCGGCGAGCGCCTCGCGTACGGCGTCGGAGGACCCCGAACCCTCCAGGACACCCGTCAGGAACTCGATACCCGTGCACAGCGCCCGCGCGGTGGCCCGCAGCCCCTCGGAGCCGGTCCCGGGGCCAGGGCCGGTCCCGGGGTCGGAGCCGGGGCCCTTCCCCGCGGCCGGCAGCGCCAGCGCCCCGCGCAGGGAGCACCGGGCCTCGCTCGTGCGCCCGCGCAGGAACCAGTACCACGTCAGTGCCGTCACCAGCCGCAGAGCCTGCTCCTTGGCGCCCGCCGCCGACGCCGTCTCCAGCGCGGCCCGCAGGTTCGCCGCCTCGGCGTCCAGCGTGCCCAGACAGCGCCGCTGACCGGCGCCGCGCAACCCCGCCGCCGCACGCTCGGCGAACACGGTGAAGTGCCGCAGCTGCCGCTCCCGTACGCGCTCTTCCTCCCCGGCCGCCGCCAGCCGCTCGCGCGCGTAGGCCCCGACGGATTCCAGCAGGCGGTAGCGCCGCCCGTACGCCGTCTCGACCGGGACCACGAGCGAGCGGTCGACCAGCCGGGCCAGCACGTCCAGCACTTCGCCCTCGCCCACCCCGCCGCCGTCGGCCCCCACTCCGCCCTCGTCGGCCCCCGTGTCGGCCCCGTCGGCGCACACGGCCTCCGCCGAGGCCAGCGTGCAGCCGTCGGCGTGCACGGCCAGGCGTCGCAGGACGGTGCGCTCGGCGCCGTCCAGCAGCTCCCAGCTCCAGTCGAGCGCCGCGCGCAGGGTGCGCTGGCGCGCCGGGATGCCGCGCCGGGCGCCGCCCAGTATCCGGAAGCGGTCATCGAGCCGGGCGGCCAACTCCGCCACGCCCAGGGCACGCACCCGTGTCGCCGCCAGCTCCAGCGCCAGCGGGAGCCCGTCCAGCCGCCGGCACACCGCCAGCGCCGCTTCCGCCACGCGGTCCTTGTCCGAGCCGTCCGAGTCCCACAGGCCACCCGGCGCACCCACGCCTCCCGGCGCACCCACGCCTCCCAGCGCACCCACGCCTCCCAGCGCACCCACGCCTCCCGGCGCACCGGGCACTCCTGGATCACCCATATCACCCGTATCACCCGAGTGTGCCGGGTAATACGGATCGCTTACGGAGTACGGGCCCGCCAGATGTGCCAGCCCCCCGCCGCCCGCCGCCGTCGCGCGGGCGGCGAACAGCCGTAGCGCGTCCCGCTCGTGCAGCGGGCCGACCGGCAGGACCGCCTCGCCGGGCAGGGCGAGCGGCTCCTGGCTGGTGACCAGCAGCCGCAGCCCG
Source organism: Streptomyces sp. NBC_01775 (assembly GCF_035917675.1). Taxonomy (NCBI): domain Bacteria; kingdom Bacillati; phylum Actinomycetota; class Actinomycetes; order Kitasatosporales; family Streptomycetaceae; genus Streptomyces; species Streptomyces sp. NBC_01775. The sequence continues at coordinate 7,268,744 of NZ_CP109104.1, forward strand.
GGTGCCGTACGCAACAGCCCGGCAACCAGCGCCGCGACCTCGCCGACCACCCGCTCGCAGTTGTCCAGCACCAGCAGCGTGCGCCGCTCCCGCAGCACCTGGGCCAGCCGCTCCTCCGGCGGCGAGCCCGTCTCGTCGCGCACGCCCAGGACCCCGAGCACGGCCTCGGCCACCCGGCTGTCGTACGCGGCCAGCTCCACCAGCCACACGCCGTCGGCGAACCCCCCGCGCCGGGCTCCCTCCCGGGCCTCGCCCCCGGCGTCGTCCAGCCCCGCGGCGCGCCGTGCCACCGCCAGCGCCAGCCGGGTCTTGCCCACGCCGCCGGGTCCGGTGAGGGTCACCAGCCGCCCGTCGCCCAGCAGTTCCGCCACGGCGGCGGCCTCCCGCTCACGGCCGACCAACTCGTCCGGCGGCTCCGGCAGGTTCGTCAGCGGGCGGGCGGCCGGGACGACCGCGTCCAGTGCGGGGGCCTGCTTGAGCACCGACAGGTGCAGCGCGGCCAGTTCAGGCCCCGGGTCCACCCCCAGCTCATCCGCGAGCAGGGTGCGGATCTCCTCGTACGCGGCCAGCGCCTCGCTCTGGCGCCCCGCGCGGTACAGAGCCAGGATCCACGCGCCGCGCAGCCGCTCCCGCAGCGGATACCGGGCCACGAGCGCGGCCAGCTCCCCGGCCAGCTGCGTGTGCTCGCCCAGCGCCAGCCTGGCGTGCGCCCACTCCTCCAGCGCCGCCAGCCGCTCCTCCTCCAGCCGGGCGGCGGCGCCGCGCGCGAACGCCTCCGCCGCGAAGTCCGCGAACGCCTCCCCGCGCCACAGCTCCAGAGCCCGGCCGAACAGCTCGGCCCTGAGCCCCGGCTCTCCAGCGGCGCGGGCGCGCCGCGCCAGCTCCCGGAAGCGCCCGGTGTCCACGGCGTCGGGGGCGACCCGCAGCAGATAGCCGGGCGCCCGGCGGACGACGAGCGTGCGGGCCTCGCCCCGCGTACGCTCCAGGGCGCGCCGGAGCTGGGAGACCTTCGTCTGGAGCGAGTTGGCGGGGTCGGCGGGGAGCCGTTCGCCCCACAGCGCGTCGACAAGCGCGTCGTCGGGCACCACTCGCCCCTCGGCCACCAGCAGCCGCGCGAGCAGCGTGCGCACCTTCACCTCCGGCACGGACACCGGCACCCATGCCGGCCCCGGCCCCGGCACCCACATCTGCCCCGGACCCGGCGCCGCGTCCGGCTCCTCCGGCGCTGCCACCTCCGCCGCCGTTCTGGCCGCTGCCGCATCCCCGTCGGCCCGCCACACCTCCAGCGGACCGAGCACCCCGAATCGCATGCCGTCAACGGTAGCCGTGCCCACCGACAGCCCACCGTGCGCGGACCGTCAGCGTTCCGTGCGGCCCGCCCGGCACCGTACGGGCATGAACACACCGAAGAACCCGACCGGCCCCGCACCGAAGAACCCGACCGGCCCCGCACCGAAGAACCCGACCGGATCCGCGCCGAAGAACCCGACCACCACCCCCGTCACCGTCCTCGGCGCGGGGCCCATGGGGCAGGCGCTCGCCGGGGCGTTCCTGGCCGCCGGACACCCCACCACCGTGTGGAACCGCACGCCCGCCAAGGCCAGGCCCCTGGTCGAGAAGGGCGCGACACTCGCCGCCACCCCGGCCGAAGCCGTCGCCGCAGGCGAGCTGGTGCTCATCTGTGTGCTCAACTACGACGCCGTGCGGGCCGTTCTCGAACCCGCTGCGGCGAGCCTCGCCGGCCGCACCCTGATCAATGTGACCGCCGACGCGCCCGCCCGCGCCCGCGAGATGGCCGACTGGGCCGCGCGACACGACGTGGCCTACCTGGACGGCGCCATCATGACCCCGACGACCACCATCGGCACCCCCGACGCCGTCTACCTCTACAGCGGCCCGCGCCCGGTGTACGAGGCGCACCGCGCGACCCTGGAAGCGCTGGCGGGCACCGCCACCCACCTCGGCGAGGATCCAGGCCGTGCGGCGGCCTACGACGTGGCGCTGCTCGACTTCTTCTGGACCTCCCTCAGCGGCTACGCCCACGCGCTCGCGCTCGCCGGGTCCGAGCAGATCGAGGCCCGCGACCTGGCGCCCTTCGCCCATGGCATCGTCGCGATCCTGCCCTGGATGATCGACGACTTCGCCGAACGCCTCGACAAGGGCGACTACACCCAGCCCTTCTCGGCCGTCTCCTCCGCGGCCTCGGCCATGGGCCACATCGCCCACACCGCACAAGCCGCGGGGCTGGACACCGGAGTGCTCCGCGCGGCCCAGGCCCTGGCCGACGGCGCCGTAGCCGCCGGACACGGCGACAAGGACCTCGCGTATCTCGCGACGGCCCAGCGCCGGGCCGGAGGCGATGCCGGATAGGGTCGTACGCCCCACGACGAACAGCTCACGAACGAACAGGCACCGGGCGATGAAGCGCAGCGAGACCGACCAGACGCAGCAGCCGGACCAGAGGCACCAGCCGGACCAGGCCGACCAGGTCGACGAGGCCGTACGCGCGGAGCTGGCCGGGCTGCGCGACAGCATCGACAACATCGACGCGGCCGTGGTGCACATGCTCGCCGAGCGCTTCAAGTGCACCCAGCGCGTGGGCCGGCTCAAGGCCGACCACGAACTGCCCCCGGCGGACCCGGCGCGCGAGGCCCGCCAGATCGCCCGGCTGCGCGAGCTGGCCCAGGACGCCAAGCTGGATCCGGCGTTCGCGGAGAAACTCCTCACCTTCATCATCGCTGAAGTGATCCGCCACCACGAGCAGCTGGCGCAGAGCGGTTCTACCAGCAGTGATGTGACGGGAGGGGCCTGCTGAGCATCCTTCGGCAGCCGACCAGCACCGCTGGACTTGGACGCAACAATGATGCGTTTGATGCAACTGCGGGCATGGTCGCTGAGGCACCCGGTTCGGTGCGTCTTGCCCTGGCTCCGAACGTTGTCCTTCTGGACCCGGAGCCGGCGGTTTCCTCTGCGATGAAGGAGGGATGGGCTCGGCAGCAGTCCGCGCGGTTTCTCCAGGCGTCGACGATCCAGCCCCGGCTGCGTCTTCTTCAACGGTTCGAGGAGTTCACGGGGTTGTACCCGTGGCAGTGGACTCCCGCCGATGGCGAGACGTTCATCGTCCACCTTCGCAGCGGGGCCAAGCCGATCCAGTTGTCTACGGCTCGGTCTTACGAGGTGGTGATCGAGCTGTTCTTGGAGTACTTGCTGGACCGCCGGTACGGGTGGGTGGAGACCTGTCAGGAACGGTTCGGCCTGTCACCGCAGGTGATCTTCCACGAAGGCAGCTCTGTCTTGACTCGGTGGAGTACGAGGGCGATCCCCGGCGTCGGCCTCTGACCTACGACGAGGTCCAGGCGCTGTTCGACGCTGCCGATGCCCGACCTCGCCGCATTCACGGGCAGGGCCGCAAGAGCACCCTCACCGCACTGCGTGATGCTGCCGCACTCAAGACGATCTATGCCTACGGCACCCGGCGGACCGAGTCCTCGAAGGTCGACCTGGTGGATCTGCGACGTCATAGGAAGGCGCCACAGTTCGGGCAGGCCGGCAGCATGGCCGTCCGGTACGGGAAGTCCTCCAAGGGCACACCGCCGAAGCGACGGACCGTGCTTCTGGTCCCCGAGATGAACTGGGTAGTCGACGTCCTCGACGAGTGGGTGCACGAGATTCGCCCGCGGCTCTCGCCGGACCGGCACCCGGCCTTGTGGGTGACCGAGCGGGTCGGCCACATGTCTCCGCGCTCGATCAACCAGGCGTTCGTGACGGCACGCCAGGACGCCGGCCTGGATGAGGACCTCGACCTGCACTGTCTGCGCCACAGCTACATCACGCATCTGACCGAGTTCGGCTACCCTGCCCGCTTCGTTCAAGAGCGGGTGGGACATACCCACGCCTCTACGACGGCCATCTGCATGGGCGTCTCTGACGAGTACCGGAACCAGCTCCTGGAGACTTCGCTGAAGCGCCGGCTGGGTGACGACCGGGACCTTAAATGATACCGGCGCCTGCCCGACGGCACCAGCCTCTGCCAGACCTGTGCGCCCAAGAACACTCAGACCTGCTGCCGTTGCGGACGCGTACGCCGGGTCAACGCCCTGACCTCTGACGGGCCGGTCTGCGGCGGCTGCCGCGCGGGATTGCCGCTGCCAGGAGGGGGCCGTACGGCGCGGTGGCAGAGGGCGAAGGCCCGCACCGGAGCGCGGGCGGCCGGCGCGGGTTCACCGCAAGAGGCCGGTCTTCTTCTTGATCCGGCGTCTTCGCGCAGACAGCGCCCGTTCGGCAAGAGCCTTTACACCTTTCACCACTGACGTGACCGAGCCGGGTACGGAACTGCTCGCTCTACGGCGAATAGTGCAACCCTCGAATACCGACAGTCCACCAGTGAGCGGCTACTGCGCCCGCACACCCGAGCAGGCGACCGACCGGTGACGGCCGCCGCGGACGAGCCGCACGATCGCGATGGCGGCAGGATCCGCGCATCTGCCGTCTGTACGCCGACCACGAGCAGATGATCCGCTCCGCCAAGAGCCGCGACGAGCCCGACCTCGCGCAGATCCACGAGTGCGTTCTCGCTCTCCACCAGAAGGCCAAGCACCCGTGAGCCGCCGCGCCCAGGCCCTGTACATGCTCGTCGTCGCCGTCCTGGCGGCGGCGCTCACCTACGGCATAGCAGGAAGGAGGTGAACGACACCCAGCGCAACCGGGGACACCACCGGGTGGCGAACCTGCGCGCCGACGCCCCGCACAAGCTCTCCACCACTGTGACGGCCGAGTACGGCACGGTCGTGGTCGAAGACCTCAACGTCGCCGGGATGCTCCGCAACCGGGGCCTCGCACGCAGGATCGCTGACGCCGGATTCGGCGAGGTCCGCCGCCCTCGCGGCAGCCGTAACCACTGGTACCGGAGTGGCTGGAGACCAGGGCGCGCAAGCGCCGAAACCTCGTGGAGCCGACCGGAAGACCCGCACCACCCGCCCCAGCCGCAAGGCCGGGACGGGCGGGCAGGTGGCGCAACCCTGCCGCACCAGCGGCAGACAGAAGGGAGAGACCGTACTCAAGCCGAAGCCCTCACGCTTTGGTGATGTGACGGACCATCCGGGCCGAAAGGCCCGGATGGCTGAAATCCACTGAGGATCAAAGCAACGGTCAGCCCCAGAAGCCGAGGCTGAACTCCGCGATCAGGGTGGAGAGGAGGAACGACGCCGTGATCGCGACCAGGCCGACCGGGATGATCTTCCAGCCGATGCGTCGCAGCAGCGGGATGTCCTTGCCCAGAGAGAGACCTGCCAGGGTCAGCATGATCGTGGCGATGGAGAGGAAGTCCACTGAGCTCACCAGCGAGTTCAGCGTTCTGGCCCCGAAGAACCAAGGGCTGGAAACAAAAGCGCCTATGGTCGTGATCCAGACGATGGACGAGATCTTCCGGGTAACTCTGGCCAGGAAGAGCCCGAGCAGCACAAGGGCCAGCAGCACCCCGTAACCGCCGATGATCTGCCAGCTGAGGGTCTTGGCGGTCACCGAGGCGGTGCCGATACCCAGCACGGTGAGTACCCCGAGAGAGAGCCAGAGCGGCAGCCTCACCTCGGACGAGACCTGTGCTACCTGCTCTCTGAACGCACGGTTGACCGCGATGTCGTCCTGCTGGGAAGGGGCGGGCGGTCCGGCAGCGGCGGCGTCCTCCGCTCCTGTACCCGGCTCAGCCGCGGCGACGGGGGGTTCGCGGCGGGTGAGAAGGCGATAGAACCTGTCGGCCAGCGGCAGCGCGATGTAGATCCCGACGTAGACGCCCAGGACAGTGGTGATGAGGTTGGACACCGCGGCCATCCCGAGGATGGCCTCCTGGTCGGAGGGATGTGCGGCCACGATGCTCGCCGAGGACGCCGCCATCATGGAGCCCGAGCCGACACCCGAGCCCATGGCCATGGCGAGCGGATCGAAAATGCGCCAGTTCGCCACGAGGGAGGTCAGGAGCGTGATGAACATGGCGCCGAAAAGAGTGCCGAAGACGTACATCGCCAGCACGCCGCGGTACTGATCCGAGTCCGCCCCGTACTTCTCCGAGACCATCGCGAAGGAGGGCTCACGGTCGAGGGAGAAGGTCGCGCCTACCGTGGCCTTGCCCATGCGCAGCAGCACGGCCAGTGGCAGGGCCAGGACTATCGTCCCCATGAGGTGTCCGGTCTCCTGAAGCAACAGAGCCGGGCCGGCCTTGCCCAGGGTGGGCAGGCTCGGTCCGATGTTGAACGCCAGCCGGGCCACGAGCAGCAGTACGGAGACGCCGACCAGGGCCGCGGCTGCCTTCTGGAGGTCGAGGCCCAGGGGCTTGAACTTCTGGAGGGATACCAGCAGGCCCAGGATGAGGCCCCACACCATCGGAAAGATGATGATGGATCCGATACCCACGTTGATGTCGTGCTGGCCGATGAACTGGACAATCAGTGTGATCACCAGTGCCAGGGCGGCGATGGGCAGTGTCTGCCGGGGATACTTGGTTCTGGGCTCGGCCGGGGCGGTGTGGTTGCTCATGTCACTGCTGCTTCCTGTGCGAGATTCCGGCGGTAGGCCCCGCGATGAACCGTTTCCGCTGCTCGGGGGCGGTGGCCGCGTCGATGACGGTCCAGGCCAGTGCGAGAGCTGCCTCGAAGAGGGAGCGGGAGAGCGCGAGCACGCGGCCCCTGCCGCGCTCTACGCCGGTGGCGAGGTCTGTCTTCAGCCGGCCGGGGCCGGCTGCGAGGATCGTCGGGTTCATCGCGCCTGCCTCAGTAGCTCAGCGACGGGAAGGGCGCGCCGGCGGCCCTGGTGGGCACCCAGACGGCCTTGGTCTGCGTGTACTCGTCCAGCACGCCCGGGCCGGAGGACCGGCCGTGACCGGAGTCGCCGAAGCCTCCGAAGGGGACGGCGACGTGGATCGTCTTGTAGGCGTTGACCCAGAAGGTGCCGGCCTTCACGGAGCGCGCCACGTGATGGGCGCGGGAGACGTCACCGGTCCAGACCGCGCCGGCAAGGCCGAAAGCTGTCCCGTTGGCCCGCTCGATCGCCTCCGCTTCGGTGTCGAAGGCGTCGGCCCCGACCACGGGGCCGAAGACCTCCGTCGTCTCCAGCCGGTTGGCGGGGGTGACTCCGTCCAGCAGGGTCGGCATGACCCAGTGACCGCCGGCCAGCGCGGAGCTGGTCAGGTCAGCGGGCAGCTGTGCGTCGGTGACCAGGCGACCGCCGTCCTTTATTCCTGCCTCGATGAGGGAGGCCACGGTGGCGAACTGCGGTGCTGTGATGATCGGGCCGACCTCAGTGGCGGGGTCGAGGGGGTCGCCGAGGCGCAACCGTGCCGCCCGCTCTGCCACGCGCTCCACGAATTCGGCGTGGATACCGCGCTCGATCAGCAGACGTGAGCCGGCCACGCAGGACTGTCCCGCACCGGAGAAGACGGCGGCTATGGCGCCGTCGGCGGCCCTGTCCAGATCCGCGTCGGCGAAAACGATGTTGGCGCTCTTACCCCCGAGTTCGAGGACGGTGGGGATCCCGGCCTCCGCCGCCGCGACCGCCACCAGGCGGCCCGTGGCCACCGAACCGATGAAGGAGACCTTTCCGACGCGCGGATCGCTGGTCAGCGCGGCACCGACGGTGGCGCCGAGCCCGGCGGCCACGTTGAACGCGCCGTCCGGCAGTCCGGCCTGGTGCGCCAACTCGGCCAGCCGGAGCGTGGAGACGGGGGTGAACTCGCTGGGTTTGACGACGACGGCGTTACCGGCCGCCAGGGGGGCCGCCGCGTTCCAACCCGCCGTGAACAAGGGTGCGTTCCACGGGGTGATGGCAACCACCACCCCCCAGGGGACACGCTCGGTGTAGGTGTGCCAGTCGCCCGGGACAGGAATGGTCTGGCCCGTGAGCTTGTCCGCCCAGCCGGCGTAGTAGCCGAACATCTCGGCGACTTTGGCCGCCTCGGCCCGGGTGTCCCGTAGGGGCTTTCCGGTGGTGGTGGACTCCAGGAGGGCAAGTTCCTCGGCGTGCTCGGCGATGCTGCGCGAGACGTTGCGAAGGATCACCGCCCGCTCGAAGGCGTCCGTCGCCCCCCAAGCCGTGGCTCCGCGGACGGCGCTGGCCAGGACGGCCCTGGCCCCCTCGGATGCGGGATCGCTGAAGCTGGCGAACGCCTCGCCGGTGGCGGCGGCGGTGAGGGTGATGTCCTCGCCACTGCCGGTGACGATGTGACCGTCGAGGAAGGTTCCGAGACCCTGGGGGAAAACAGCGTCCACAGCTGCGCGAGCGGAGAACGCGGTGGTTGCGGTGCTCATGCTGCGGGTGCTCATGCTGCGGGGGTTCCTTCGCGGGAGAGAGAGGGGGCGACGGTGCGGGCTATCTCGGTGAAGTCGGCTGCAGGGCCGAGGGCGGTCAGGGCCTCCTGCCAGCGCTGGTTCGCCGCGGCCAGGAGTCCTGGCCGCTCGCCCCGCTGGGCGGCGATTTCGAGGGCCAGGGCGGTGTCACGGGCCATGAGCCCGAGGGAGAAGCCGGAGTCGTAAGTGCCGGTCAGTACCCAGTCCGGGTACATGGCAGCCGAGACCTTGCTGCCTCCGGAGGCGCCGCTGATGCCGGTGGCCGCCACGATGGGATCCACGCCGTGGGCCTTGGCGATGCCGAGGGCCTCCCCCACGGAGACCAGGTTGGCAGCGGCCAGGACGTTGTTGAGCAGTTTGACCACGTTGCCGGAGCCGGGGGCGCCGAGGTGCTGATACTGGCCGCCGGTCAAGGCATCGAGCACGGGCCGGGCCACATCGAGGTCCTCCTCCGTGGCGCCGACGAAGGCGGTGAGCCGGCCCGCCATGGCCCCGTCGCGCCCGCCGGAGACGGGTGCGTCGACGAAGGCTGCGCCGTGGTCCGCGGCCAGGGAGGCGAGGGAGGCGCTCGTGGCGGGCTCTGATGTCGTGGTGTCGACGATGGCGGTGGTGCCCGGTCGCGAGAGCAGCACGGGCACCGTCGCTTCGACCACGCGGGCAGAGGGCAGCGAGAGGACGACGTAAGACGTGCCGGCCAGGTCCGCGACGTCGTCCACGATGTGGATGCCGGCTGTTCGGGCGGCGGAGCGCGCAGCGGGCGAGGGGTCGAAGCCGGAAACCTGCCAGCCTGCCCGGTGCAGGGTGGAGGCCATGGCGCCGCCCATCGAGCCGAGGCCGACGACGGCGATGTGCTTGTCCATCAGAGCTCCTGTCGAGGAGTGAGGAGACGGGGGGGGGGACGGGAGTCAAGGGTGTTCTGGTGTGCGGGGAGGCGACGCCCGTGCGGTGGGGCGGTGTCGTGTCCCGGCCAGGCGGGATTTCCGCGGTCGGGAGGGACGGATGGCCTTGGGCGCAGGTGGGTCTTCGTCAGCCTGCGCCGGGCACATCAGCCTTGTTGTGCCGCGCCGGCTGGGCAGCGCCGGGCGAGGGAACGTGCGGGGCCTGGCCCCCGGGACTGAAGTACGGGAGCGGCCATGGGGGTTTGGGCGTGGGGGAAGGCGTGGGGGATGGGGGCTTGGCGGAGCAGCGCATAAGCCGGTGCCTGGTGGCGCGGGGCTCAGCGGTTCCGCCTCACCGGCGGGCCGCGGGCGGCTACGGGTGGCTCTACTCCAGGTAGATGTCCAGGTCCTTCCACAGTTGTTGGGTGCGGCGGATGGCAGCCCGGCTGCGTTCTGGCCGGGCCGCCTGCATTCCTGCCAGCAGGCCGTAGACCACCGAGGTGGCCGCGGTGACGGACTGGAAGAAGGAGATGCCTTCCGAGGGAACGATCAGCAGGTGGTCGGCCACGCTGGTGGCCAGTCGGCCTCGGCGCATGTCCGTGATGGCCACCACCGCCGCACCTGCTGTGTGGGCGGCTTCTGCGGCGGCGATGACCTGTTTCATCGACCTCCACATGTTGACGACTATGAGGGCGTCGCCTGGGCCAAGGCTGTTGACGGCGCTGGCCAAGTGCACCCCGCTCCGGTTCTCCAGCGAGATCGGGTAGCCCATGGTGGAACCGAGATGGGCCATGACGCTGGCCGGACCCGCGAAGGATCCGACGCCGATCACGAGGATCGACTTGGCCGAGGCCAGGGTGGCGATGCTCGCCTCCGCATCGGCGGCGGTGTTGTGATCCAGCGTCTGGCGCAGATTGTCGATGTCGTGCGTGAGGGCGTCGTGCAGCGGGCTGCGGTGCTCACCGTGCTCGGCAAGGGTGTCCTCGGTGGAGATCAGCACCAGGTAGCGGGCCCGCAGCTCGCGCTGGAGGTCCGGCCAGCCCCGGTACCCCAGGGTCTGGGCGGCCCGCACAACGGTGGAGCTGTTGACGTCGGCCCGTTGAGCGATCTCGCCGATCTCCGCGTAGGAGGCCACATGAGGGTTCCGGGTGATCACGTCCACCACGCGTGCCTGTGCCTTGGACAGGCGCACGCGGGGCAAGGCATCGCCCAGCCACTGAGCGTCAGCGCCATCGGGACCCTCGTCGTTGTGTGCCACGCCCCTGCTCCCAGATCGAGTCGCACTCTGCAAGTGCAATTGCTTTTCGGCATTCTGCAATCCTGGTTGCGAAATGGGAACCCCTACCGGGATGTAAATCCCGCGTCGCGCGGCCGGGGCCTCCGCCGGGGCGGCCACGGGCCCGCACTCCTGCGGATCCAGTGCACGTTGTGGATGTACTGACGGGTGCTCGTGCACGGTGTGGCCGTGCGCTCGGCCTTCGGGTGGCACCCGGGGAGACTCCGGGTGCCACCCGAAGGCCGACCGCACAAGGGAGTGTCACGCCAGTCGCCAGTCGCCAGTCGCCAGTCGCCAGTCGCCAGTCGCCAGTCGCCAGTTGTCCGTTTCCGGCCCGTGGGCCGATGGACTGCTTGGGGGGCGGGGGCGGATCATGCACGCCCGGTGCCGGGCGCCCCGAAGGGGTGCGGGGAACTGCGCGCCCAGCCCAAAACACCCGCACTCTGCACAGCACAGCCAGGGGCAGCCCCTGCTCAGCACCAGGAAAGAGGGCAACTGAAAGATCCGCCGGACACGTGCGCCGACCTGCTCGACGAGTTCGAGAGCGCGGTGGAATCCCGCGCCGACTGGGTGACCGCACACCGCGACACGATCGACAAGGCCCTCAAGCGAGGGATCGCCGACGTCGATCTGGACCGCCTGATCCAGGAGACGGCCGACACCACCACCCAACTGGACACCGCCCGGGAGAACCTCAAGCGCCTGATCCAAGAGCGCTACCCCATGGGCAGCGCCGATGGGGGCAGCGGTTGAGCGCGCGGACTGCGGGCGTCGCTACGGCGGCATCGACGGCTGAGGATCAAAGAGGCCGGCCATGGCTACGTCATCGCGGGGCCCGATGACCATGGCAACGCGGTGTGCGGCTGGGCCCGAGGGCGGGGCCTCGCCCGCGTCACCGTGGAGCGCTCGCCCCGCAACGCCGAGGGCCGCCGCGGGCGGCCTCCAGCGCGGCGTCGAAGTCGCGCTGGGTGTCCTCGCACCAGTGCATCAGGTCGCCGAGGAGCTGCCGCAGGGTCTCGCCCGGGGGACGGCGCCAGCCGTCGGGGGAGAAGGCGTAGGTCTCCAGCGCCGCGTTGGCGCGCTGTACGGCGGCCTCGTGAGTGGTGTCCGGTGTGACCATGCCGCAGCTCCTCGTCGTCGGCGAACGCCCATCGCCGAAAAACTGTAACCCATTGCAGAATTGCAGCGGAGTGCAATGGGGTTGCGGCAAATACGCGAAGTCCCGAGACCGCTGTCGATCGTCCGCTACCCGTCCTCCTCGCCCAGGTGGTGCACCCGCACCAGGTTGGTCGAGCCGGGGACGCCGGGCGGGGACCCCGCCGTGATGATCACGAGGTCTCCCTTGTCGCACCGCCCCAGCTTCAGCAGCAGCTCATCGACCTGGTCCACCATCTCGTCGGTGCTCTGCACCATGGGACCGAGGAAAGACTCCACACCCCAGGTCAGATTGAGCTGGGAGCGGGTCGCCGCGTCGGGCGTGAAGGCCAGGACGGGGATGGGGGAGCGGTAGCGCGAGAGCCGCCGCACCGTGTCCCCGGACTGGGTGAAGGCGACGAGGTACTTCGCACCGAGGAAGTCCCCCATCTCCGCCGCGGCCCTCGCCACGGCCCCGCCCTGGGTCCGCGGCTTGCTGCTCTGCGTCAGCGGCGGCAGACCCTTGGCGAGCATCTCCTCCTCGGCCGCCGAGACGATCCTGCTCATCGTCCGCACCGTCTCCGTGGGGTACTTGCCCACGCTGGTCTCGCCCGAGAGCATCACCGCGTCCGTGCCGTCCATGACCGCGTTGGCCACGTCCGAGGCTTCGGCGCGGGTGGGGCGCGAGGCGTCGATCATCGACTCCAGCATCTGCGTCGCCACGATCACCGGCTTGGCATTGCGCCTGCACAACTTGATGGCACGCTTCTGCACCAGCGGCACCTGCTCCAGCGGCATCTCTACGCCCAGGTCGCCGCGCGCGACCATTATCCCGTCGAAGGCGTCCACGATGGACTCCAGGTTCTCCACCGCCTGCGGCTTCTCCAGCTTGGCGATGACGGGCAGCTTCCTGCCCTCCTCCGCCATGATGCGGTGGACCTCCTTGACGTCGTGCCCGCTGCGCACGAACGACAGGGCGATGACGTCGGCACCCGTGCGCAGCGCCCAGCGCAGGTCCTCCACGTCCTTCTCCGACAGCGCGGGCACCGAGACGGCCACGCCGGGCAGGTTGAGGCCCTTGTTGTCGGAGACCATGCCGCCCTCGATGACCATCGTGCGGACGACGGAGCCCTCGACGCCGGTCACCTCCAGGGTGACCCGGCCGTCGTCCACCAGGATCCGCTCACCCTTGGTGACATCCGCCGCCAGACCCTCGTAAGTGGTGCCGCAGACCGAGCGGTCGCCCTCGCACTCCTCGACGGTGATGGAGAACTCGTCGCCCCGTTCAAGCAATACAGGGCCTTCCCGGAAACGGCCGAGCCGGATCTTCGGGCCTTGAAGGTCCGCGAGCACGCCGACGCTGCGCTTCGTCTCCTCCGAGGCGGCGCGCACCCGGTGGTAACGCTCTTCGTGATCCGCGTGCGTGCCGTGACTCATGTTGAGGCGGGCGACGTCCATTCCGGCTTCTACAAGCACCTTGATCTGCTCGTACGAGTCGGTGGACGGTCCCAAAGTGCTGACGATCTTTGCTCGGCGCATGGTCCGAGCCTACGACGTACCCGTGCGTAGAGCGCCCTCGCCCGCCAATTGGCCAACCCCCTTTCACCGAAAGGACATTGGCCAACTAATAAACTGCGCACCCAGTCGCTCTGATGAGCGCAGAACGTGCTTCCGGGCGGCCCGGGGACGGCCCCCGCGCCGCCGCCCGGAAACGGCCCCCGCGCTCAGGGGAACGGCCCCCGCGCTCAGCCCAGCGCCGGACGGCTCATCACGAATCGGGCGTTCACATGCGCGCGCACCGTCTGCCGCTGCGGCTCCAGCGCGAGCGGAGTCGCCTCCGGCGAACCGCCCCCGTACCCGGCTCGCCCCAGCCCGCCCGGCGCCGCCGGCATCGGCGGCCCCCCGCTGTTCTCCGCGCCCAGATCCGCCAGCTCCACCAGCGCCACCAGCGAGGCACCCAGCGCCTCGGCGTACTCCCGCGCCCTGGTCACCGCCTCCCGCACCGCCTGCTGCCGCGCCGTACGGTGCGCGACCGAACCCGGCCGCAGCGCCCACCACGGGCCCTCCACCTTCGTCAGCTCCAGATCAGCCAGCCGCGTCGTCAGCTCACCCAGCACCGTGAAGTCCTGAACCACCGCCGTCAGCCGCACCCGCCCGTGATACGCGTGCACCCGCTCCCGGCGGCCCTTGTCCGTCAGCTCGGGCTGCACACTGAAGCTGCCGGTCTCCAGCTTCTCCACGGCTTCGCCATAGCCCTTCAGCAGCTCCAGCGCCCGCGCGTTGCGGCTCGTCAGATCCTCCAGCGCCGCCCGCCGGTCCGTACCACGCGCACTGACCGTCACCCACACCCGCGCGATCTCCGGGTCGAATTCCAGCACCGCCTCACCCCGCACCGCCACCCGGGGAGCGTCCGGCGTCCCGTAGGGAACCGCGCCGTGCGCGGGGGCGGACCCGGACTCGGAAGCGGACTCGAATTCGGGCTCCCCGGAGGTCACGAACGGAGGAGGCGGCGGAGGCAGCGGCGGTGTCGTCATACGCCCACTTTCGCAGACCTCTCTGACACCCCGGCACCCGAACGGGCCTCCCGCAGCCCGAAGCTGGTGAACGCCGTACGACGAGGCAGCGGATACACCTCCTCGCCCCGCAGCGCGTTCAGGATCACCGCACTGCGGTGCGCCGCCAGCCCCAGATCGGGAGCGCCCACCCCGTGCGTGTGCCGCTCCGCGTTCTGCACGAACACCGACCCCGTCACCGAGCTGTCCAGCGCCAGCTTGAAGTCCTCGTCCACACACAGCCGTTGAGAGGCGTCCCGGCGCAGATACGGATCCAGCGCCGCCAGCATCCCGTCCGCCGACCGCTCCCGGTACCCCGTCGCCAGCACCACCGCGTCCGTCGCCAGCCTGTCGCGCTCCTCCTGGTCCGCGTGCTCCAGGTGCAGCTCCAGCCGCGTCGTGCCCAGCCGCCCCGCCGTCCGCACCCGCACCCCCGGCATCAACACCGCGTCCGGCCAGCCCCCGTCCAGCGTCCTGCGGTACAGCTCCTCGTGCACCGAAGCCAGCGTCTCGTGGTCCACCGCCTTGTGCAGCTGCCACTGCTGAGGCAGCAACCGGTCGCGCACCCGCTCCGGCAACCCGTGGAAATAGCGCGTGTAATCCGGGGTGAAATGCTCCAGCCCCAGCTTGCTGTACTCCATCGGCGCGAACGCGCCGCTCCGCGTCAGCCAGTGCAGCCCCTCACTCCCGTGCGGACGCCGCCGCAGCAGATCCAAGAACACCTCGGCACCCGACTGACCCGAACCCACCACCGTCACATGCCCGGCCTCCAACAGCCGTTCCCGGTGCGCCAGATAGTCCCCGGAGTGGATCACCGGCACCGACGGCGACTCCGCCAGCGGACGCAGCGGCTCGGGCACATACGGCGCCGTACCGATGCCCAGCACCAGATTCCGCGCATACGACCTGCCCAGCGCCTCCGCCTCGCCCCGCGCCCCGAGCTGCGTGAAGTCCACCTCGAACAGCCGTCGCTCCGGATTCCAGCGCACCGCGTCCACCTGATGCCCGAAACACAGCCCCTCCAGCCCCTCGCTCACCCACCGGCAGTACGCGTCGTACTCCGCACGCTCCATGTGGAACCGCTCCGCGAAATAGAACGGGAACAGCCGCCCGCGCTCCCGCAGGAACCGCAGGAACGACCACGGATTCGCCGGATCGGCCAGCGTCACCAGGTCCGCCAGGAACGGCACCTGAAGCGTCGCACCCTCGATCATCAGCCCCGGGTGCCAGCGGAAGTCCGGCCGCTGCTCGTAGAAGGCGGCACGCAGCCCCGGCACGCCCTGCCCCAGCGCGGCCAGCGAGAGGTTGAACGGGCCGATGCCCACCCCCGCCAGATCCAGCGGCTCCGCCTCACCCCCGGCCGCACCCGGCCCCACCGTCGCCGTCGCTGCCGTCGGCCCGGGCGCCGTGCCCGGATTCGCTTCCGCCGCTTCCGTGTCCCTCACGCGCCTGCTCCCTCCGCTACCGCTTCATCCGCCAGTTCGGCCACGAGCTTCAGCAGCGCGGCCAGCTCCGCCTCCCGCACCCAGGGGTTCAACAGCGTGGCCTTCAGCCACAATCCACCCTGCGTCGACGCCCGCCCCAACACCGCCAGCCCCCGCTCCAGCAGCCGCCGCCGCACCTGCGCCACCACCACGTCCCCGGCCCCCGCCGGACGGAACAGCACCGTCGAGAGCGCGGGCCGGGCGAACAGCTCGAACCGCCCGTCCCGCACCACCAGATCCGCCAGCAGACCCGCCACCTCACACGTACGCTCCACCAGCTCCGCCACCCCCGCACGGCCCAGCGCCCGCAGCGTCACCGCCACCTTCAGCACATCCGGCCGCCGCGTCGTCCGCAGCGAACGCCCCAGCAGATCCGGCAGGCCCGCCTCGATGTCGTCATCCGCGTTGAGATAGTCCGCGCGGTGATCCAGCGGACGCAGCGCTTCGCCGTCCGGCACCGCCAAGAACCCCGCCGCCACCGGCTGCCAGCCCAGCTTGTGCAGATCGAACGTCACACTGTCCGCGCGCTCCACCCCCGCCAGCCGCCCCCGCAGCCGCTCGCTGAACAGCAGCGGACCCCCATAGGCCGCGTCCACATGCCAGCGCGCACCGTGCCGGGCCGCCACCCCGCCGACCTCCGGCAGCGGATCCACCTCACCCGTGTCCGTCGTCCCCGCCGTCGCCACCACCAGCGAAGGCACCCCGCCCAGACCGGCCAGCGCCTCCTCCAGCGCCACCGGATCCAGCACCCCGCGCGGCGCCCGCACCACCAACGGCGGCTCCAGCCCCAGCAGCCACGCCGCACGGTGCACACTGTGATGCGCGTTGGCACCGCACACCACCCGCACCGCGCGCTCAGCCCCGTCCGGCCGCGCGCGCTCCCTCGCCAGCAGCACCGCCAGCTGATTCGCCTCCGTGCCGCCCGTCGTCACCAACGCGTCCGGGCCCTGACCCGCCCCCGCACCCGGTGCCCCGGCACCGGACACCCCGGACCGGGGCGGCGGCACCGGGTACACCAGCCGCCCCAACGCCCCGCACACCAGCGCCTCCAGCTCGGAAGCGGCCGGCGCCTGGTCCCACGAGTCCATCGACGGATTCAGCGCACTGGCCGCCACATCGGCGGCAGCCGCCACCGCCAGCGGCGGGCAGTGCAGATGCGCGGCACACAGCGGCTCCGCAGGATCCGCCGCACCCCGCGCCATCGCGCCGACCAACGTGTCCAGCGCCTCGTGCGCACCAACACCGCGCTCCGGCAGCACGGCACCGACCGCGGCCCGCACCTCCTCGGCGACCACGCCCGGACCACCCGTGGGCAGCGGGCCCCCACGCCGGGCGGCACCCGACGCGAGCGCGTCCAGCACCGTCTCCAGCAGCGGGCGCAAGACAGCGGGACCCGCGGCCCCGCCCGCCGGCGAACCGGCATCCTCGGATTCATCGACGGCGAACGCAGACATGGGCGGGCTCTCTCCTACACGGTGACCGGAACAGCCGAAAACGACCGGAACGGCACGACCACGGGCGGTTAGGCGGCCCTAACCTAATCGCCGCCCGCACACCCCCAGACGATCTCCGCGCTTGTTCGCCCAAAGGTGGTACTGCCGTACGGAAGCACCCCGGCAGATCTGATAGGGAGACAAGAGCCCCACCCGCCACCGGAACAGCAGCCCTCCATCCTGAAGGGACAGGAGGCCCCCTCCATCCGCCACCTCACCGGCACCCCGCCCGGCCTCACCCCGCAGCGGCCTCCCGCACCCGCAACGCCCGCCGCAGATCATCCAGATGGTCCGCCACGCGACGCCGCAGCGCCGGCACCGGGGACTTCGAAGCCAGACACGCCTCACCCCGCGCCAGCATCCCCCCGTCCACCCACGTCACAGGGAACGCGTGACGCCCCACCACCTCCGCCATCGAAGGACCACGACGCGCCGCCACCCGAACCGCGTCCTCGAAAAACCGCGCCGCGTACTCCTCCAGCAACGCCGCCTGCTCCGGCTGCCAGAACCCCTGAGCCGTCGCCGTGAACAGATAGTTCGACAGCGCGTCCCCAGGACCGAACATCGCCTCCCAGGCCACCGCCTTCCCCGACGCACTCGGCAAGGCCGCCAGACAGCGAGCCGCACCCTCCTCACCCGTCGCACTCCGATCGGCGGCCCGCGCCTCCTCGATCTCCTCAAGCCCCACGGCCCCCAGCACCGACAACCGCAACAACAGCCGCCAGCCCAACTCCGCGTCCAGCACCGGCCCA
Organism: Streptomyces sp. NBC_01775; assembly: GCF_035917675.1. Taxonomy (NCBI): domain Bacteria; kingdom Bacillati; phylum Actinomycetota; class Actinomycetes; order Kitasatosporales; family Streptomycetaceae; genus Streptomyces; species Streptomyces sp. NBC_01775. The sequence goes on from NZ_CP109104.1 coordinate 7,286,646, forward strand.
CCCGGCACCTCACCGGCCGCACGCCACGCCGCCAGCTCCCCGGCCTCCGTCGCACCGTCGATGAAGTACCGCACCGCCGTCAGCCGCAGCCCCGCGTCCGAACCCCCCGAACCCGAACCCCCCGAACCCGAACCCCCCGAACCCGAACCCCCCGAACCCGCGCCCCCCGAAGCCGACTCCCGCGTACGCTCCAGCAACTCCCCGCACACCTGCGAGATCAGCCCCAGCGCCTCCGCACGCGCGTCCGGCTCCAGAAAACGATCCGCCACCTGACCACGCGCGAACGCCAGCACACCCTGCACCACCGCGTTGTCCGTCTCCAGCGGCAGATGCTCCCGCGCCACCCGCACGTACTCCAGCGGCGACAGCTCCCCGTCACGCACCATGTCCCGAGCCGCGTTCCACACCACCGAACGCGACAACTGCCCCGGCAGCCCCGACAACGACGCACACACCGTCTCCCACGAGACCCGGTCCAGCCGGACCTTCGCATATGTCAGATCCAGGTCGTTGACCAGCACCAGATCCGGCCGCGGGCCCTCCAGCGTCACCGTCAGCCGGCCACCCCCGGCCGGTACGTCCCGCTCCAGACGCTCCCGAAGCACCAGCCGCCGCTCATCCGCCGGCGCCTTGTCGTACAGCCCCAACGCCAGCCGATGCGGCCTGCTGCCCCGATGCTCAAGATCCACATACCACCGCCGCTCCGCCGACTCCCCGACCCGCGGCACCAGCGTGTCCACACCCGTCGTCCGCAGCCAGCTCTCCGCCCACGCCCGCACATCCCGGTCCGAGGCCCGCGCCAGCGAGTCCACGAAATCGGCCAGCGTCGCATTGCCGAAACGGTGCCGCGCGAAATGGCCGTTGATCCCCGCCAGGAAGCTCTTCTCACCCAGCCACGCCACCAGCTGACGCAGCGCCGAGGCACCCTTGGCGTAGGAGATCCCGTCGAAGTTCTGCCGCGCCGCCGTCGTGTCCGGCACCGCCTCCGAAGCCGGCGCCACCGGATGCGTCGAGTGCCGCTCATCCGCGTCATAGCCCCAGCTCTTGCGGGACACCGCGAAGTCCGTCCACGTATCCGTGAACCGCGTCGCCTCGCTCAGCACCTGATAGCCCATGTACTCCGCGAACGACTCGTTCAGCCAGATGTCGTCCCACCAGCGCAGCGTCACCAGATCGCCGAACCACATGTGCGCCATCTCGTGCGCGATCACCATGCCGCGCGTCTGCCGCTCGGTGTCCGTGACCGCCGAGCGGTGGATGAACTCGTCCCGGAAGGTCACCAGCCCCGGATTCTCCATCGCACCCGAGCTGAACTCCGGCACGAACGCCTGGTCGTAGGAGTCGAACGGATACGGCTCGTCGAAGATCTCGTGGTACCGGTCGAAACAGCGGCGCGTGATGTCCAGCAACTCCGCCGCGTCCGCCTCCAGATACGCTCCCAGCGACTTGCGCACATGCAGCCCGAACGGCAGCCCCGCGTGCTCCGTGCGCACCGAGTGGAACGGACCCGCCGTCACCGCCATCAGATACGTACTGATCGGCGGGGTCGGCGCGCACTCCCAACGCCCGCCGCCCGCCCGCTTGGCCACCCCGTTCCCCAGCACCGTCCAGTCCTCGGGCGCGGTCACCGTCACCCGGAACTCCGCCTTCAGATCCGGCTGGTCGAAGCAGGCGAACACCAGCGGCGCGTCCGACATGCAGCACATCGTGTACACATACGTCCGGCCGTCCTCGGGATCCGTGAAGCGGTGCATGCCCTCGCCCACCCGCGAGTACGGCATCTCCGCCTCGACACGCAGCTCGTGCTCCCCCTCCGCGAGCCGGCGCAGCGGCAGCCGGCCCTCGCGCAGCTCGCCGGGGTCGATCGCCACCCCGTCGAGCTCGGCCGCCACCAGCGTGACCGGCCGCACCTCGACGAACGTGTCCGCCCCCGCCTCTCGCACGGCGAACCGCACGACGGTCGTGGACCCGAAGACGTCCTCCCCACGCGTCAGATCGAGATCGACCGCATACTGCTGCACCTGGAGAACCTGGGCTCGGCTCTGCGCGTCCTCGCGCGTCAACACGGACATGCGCGCCATAGTGCCGTACGTCACTTATGGGCGCATCAGGGCGTCAACGCTCGTGTCCCGATCGGTGCTTGGGCCCCGATCGGGCGCGGGATCCAATCGCTGCTCGGGGCCGCTCAGTGCTTGGGCCCGATGTGGCGGTCCATCATTGCTACGGAGGGTTTGCGGGCGACGGAGAGCGTGTAGGCGCCCTTGCGACTGCGGCTGCTGGTCCACTCGATGCCAAGGGTGCCGAGCGTCTTGCCATAGAGCCGCGCGATGTCGACGGACTTGTTGGTGAAGAAGTACCTCGGATACTCGTAGCGCCTCCGGATGCCGCCGACCGTTTTCGTCGTCCAGTTGGTGATCCGGCACCCGTCGGAGTGCACCAGGCCCCGGACCAGTTCCCATGGATGCGCGTCCACGATCTCCCGCTGCCAGGGCTCCAGTACGATCCGGCGCTCGTGCTTCTTGCCGGGGCCGTGCTGGGGAAAGAGGCAGGGCCAGTGGTTGGAATAAGCGGTGACGGCCACACAGCCCGGAGCCTGGACGCGGTTGACGCTATTGTCCGGCCGTACGGCGCGTATGGCGCGCTCGCACTCTTCGATGAGCCCGGGCCAGGCGTCCGCGCACGAGACGCGGAGCGTGTAGGTGCGGGCCAGGCGGCTGACGCAGCCGTCGCCAAGGTAGAGGCCCAGCAGATAGCTGTAGGCGCTGGGGTCCTCGGGCGACCGGGGAGGGGACGAGCAGCGGGGGCAGGTGCTCTTCGGGGACAGCGGGTGCAGCCGCTGCTGCCAGGAACGGAGCGACCAGCGGGAGATGCCGGTCTCCTTGCTCACGGAATTGAGGCTGCGCCCCTGGGTGACCAGGGCGAGGGCGCGCTCGCGGGTGGCGATCTCGTACATGGGCACAGGATTCGATGACCCATGCGGATCGCGAGGCGTATCGAAGGCTCGTTCGCCCGATGTGGCGAAGTCAGCGCGTATCGGTTGTGACCTTGGAATCGAAGGTCAAGTGCCCCGGGTCGGACTCGAACCGACACTGTATGGGTTTTGAATCCATTGCCTCATGCCAATTGGGCTACCGGGGCCGGTAGAATCTAAGGCTAACGCCCACCCGCTGGGCCACTACTTTACAGGACCTGGGTAGGCTCGTACCTCCCACCTTTGCGTAAACGAGGAGCCCAGTGAGCGCCGCGGACGTCCCCGAGTCTGAGAGTGCAGAGAGTGCCGAGCCCATCGAGGCGGGCGCTGAGACAAGTGGTGGTGAGCATGTGCCTCCGGCCACGACCCGGGTCGTGATCGCGGAGGACGAGGCGCTGATCCGCATGGACCTCAAGGAGATGCTGGAGGAGGAGGGCTACACCGTCGTCGGCGAGGCCGGGGACGGGCAGGCCGCCGTCGAGCTGGCCCGCGAGCACCGCCCTGACCTGTGCATTCTCGATGTGAAGATGCCGGTCCTCGATGGCATCTCCGCAGCGGAGAAGATCGCCGAGGAGAGCATCGCGCCGGTGCTGATGCTGACCGCGTTCTCCCAGCGCGAGCTGGTCGAGCGCGCCCGGGACGCGGGCGCGATGGCGTATCTGGTGAAGCCGTTCAGCAAGAGTGACGTGGTGCCGGCGATCGAGATGGCGGTCTCGCGGTTCACGGAGCTGAAGGCGCTGGAGTCGGAGGTCGCCGACCTCTCCCAGCGGCTGGAGACGCGCAAGCTGGTCGACAGGGCCAAGAGCGTGTTGCAGACCCAGTACGGGCTGACGGAGCCGGCGGCCTTCCGCTGGATCCAGAAGACGTCGATGGACCGCAGGCTCTCGATGCAGCAGGTCGCCGAGGCGGTCATCGCCGACGGCGAGGAGCGCAAGAAGCCGAAGGAACAGTAGAGGCCGGCGGTCTCGGACCGAGGCGGCGCGCACGGCGCGGGCGGGCCCACGGGTGCCCGTCCGCGCCGTGCGCCGTCTCAGTCCTCCCCGAGGTACGCCTTGCGTACCGACTCGTCGTGCAGCAGCTCTTCGCCGGTGCCCGACAGGGAGATGGTGCCGATCTCCATCACGTGGCCGTGATCGGCCAGTGACAGCGCGGCCTGGGCGTTCTGCTCGACGAGCAGGATCGTGGTGCCCTGTGCCTTCAGCTCGCTGATCGTCGACATGATCTTCTGCATCATGATCGGCGAGAGTCCCATGGAAGGCTCGTCCAGCATCAGGAGCTTGGGCTGGGACATCAGCGCGCGCCCCATGGCGAGCATCTGCTGCTCGCCGCCGGAGAGGGTGCCGGCGGCTTGTCGGCGGCGTTCGCCGAGGATGGGGAAGCGCTCGTAGGCGCTGTTGATGTCCCGGGTGACGGCGTCGCCGTCCTTGCGGAGGAACGCGCCGAGCTGGAGGTTTTCCTCGATGCTGAGCCGGGGGAAGATCCTGCGGCCTTCGGGGGAGTGGGCCAGGCCCATGGAGACGATCTTGTGTGCGCCGACCCCGTTGAGCACCTGTCCGTCGAAGGTGATCTTTCCGGCGAGCGGTTTGAGCAGGCCGGAGAGGGTGCGCAGGGTGGTGGTCTTGCCGGCGCCGTTGGTGCCGATGAGGGTGACGACCTCGCCGGCCTCGACGGAGAACGAGATGCCTTTGACGGCCTCGATCTTGCCGTAGGCGACGCGGAGGTCCTCGACTTCGAGCAGGGCCATCAGTCCTCGTCCCCTTCCTGCGAGCGCGCTTCCCGCGAGTGTGTGTCCTGCTGCGGGCGGGTGTCCTGCTGTGCGTGCGCTTCTTCTTGGGAGTGTGCTTCGGCAGCCTGGACCTCGGCGGCCTCGGCCTCTCCGGGTTCGCCTTCGAAGGGTGTGCCCAGGTAGGCGGCGATGACGCGCTCGTCGTTCTGCACGGTCTCGGGGGTGCCCTCGACCAGTTTCTCTCCCTGGACGAGGACGGCGACGCGGTCGCAGAGGTTGAAGATGAAGCGCATGTCGTGCTCGATGACGAGCACGGCGGTGCCCTGTTGCCGGACGGCCAGTACGAGTTCGCGGGTGGCGGTGGTCTCGCTGGCGGTCATGCCGGCGGTGGGCTCGTCGAGCAGGAGGAGCCCGGGTTCGCTGGCGAGGGCGCGGGCGATCTCCAGCTTGCGCTGTTCGCCGTAGGGGAGGTTGCGGGCGAGGTGTTCGCGCTTGTCCTCCAGGCCGGTGAAGCGCAGCAGTTCCATGGCGCGCTCTTCGGATTCGCGTTCGGCGCGGCGGAAGCCGGGGCCGCGCAGGAGTGCGGAGAAGAGGCCCTCGCTGGTGCGGGTGTGGCGGCCGACCAGCACGTTTTCCAGGACGGTCATGTTGGCGAAGAGCCGGATGTTCTGGAAGGTGCGGGCGATGCCGGCCTGGGTGACCAGGTGGGAGCGGTGGGGCAGGACGGTGCCTTTGTAGCGGACGACGCCCTCAGTGGGGATGTAGAGGCCGGTGAGGCAGTTGAAGAAGGTGGTCTTGCCGGCGCCGTTGGGGCCGATGAGGCCCAGGATTTCCCCGGCGTTGACCTTCAGGTCGACGCCGCGTACGGCGGTGAGGCCGCCGAAGCGCATGGTGACTCCGGAGGCGTCGAGCACGGTGCCGCTCGCGGCTCCGGGCGCGGTGGCGTCCGCGGTCTTGGTGGTGGTCGTCATCTCTTCTCATGCCTCCGTCTTGCTGAGGCCGGGGGTCGTTGCCGTGGGGACGTCGAGCTGTCCCGTTTCGTGGAATTCCAGCTGTTTGCGGCGGTCGGCGATGAGTCCTTCGGGCCGGAAGCGCATCAGGAGGATGAGGGCGATGCCGAAGAGCAGCAGCTGGTAGTCGGCCATGAACTGGAGCTTGGCCGGGATGAGGTAGAGCAGGGCCGCGCCGATGAGGGGGCCGGTGACGGTGCCCATGCCGCCGAGGATGACGGCGATGAGGAGGAACGCGGAGTTGGGCGGGGCGGTGTGGACGAATTTGTAGGACTCGGGGTTGACCGAGAACTCGACGTGGGCCAGTACCGTGCCGGCCATGCCGGCCAGGGTGGCGCCGAGTGCGAAGGCCATCAGTTTGAGCCGGAAGGCGTTGACGCCCATGGCGCGGGCGGCGGTCTCGTCCTCGCGGATGGCGATCCAGGCGCGGCCGATACGGGAGTTGTCGGAGCGTCGGAAGATGGTGACGACGATGGCGGTGAACACCAGCATGAGCAGGTAGTAGTTGGCGAATCTGCCCAGTTCGAAGCCGAGGATGGTGTGTGGCTCGCCGAGGTTGAAGCCGAAGATCTCCAGGTCGGGGATGTTGGGGACGCCGTTGGGCCCGTTGGTGACGTTGGGGCCGGAGTCGCCGTCGAGGTTCTGTACGGAGATGCGGAAGATCTCACCGAAGCCGAGGGTGACGATGGCGAGGTAGTCGCCGTGCAGCCGCAGCGAGGGGAAGCCGATGATCAGGCCGAAGACGAGGGCGACGCCGGCGCCGAGGAGGACGGCGGCCCAGAAGGGCACATGGAACCCGAGTGGGGAGGTGTCGGCTCCGGAGACGAGTGCGGCGGTGTAGGCGCCGACGCCGAGGAACGCGACGTAGCCGAGGTCGAGGATGCCGGCGAGGCCGACGACCATGTTGAGGCCGAGCGCGACGGTCGCGAAGATCAGCACGCTGACGGCGATGTTGGTGTAGGCCTCGTTGCTCTGGGTGATGGGGAAGAGCAGTGCGGCGACGAAGGCGGCGGCCAGGGTGACGTTGCGGTGCTTGGCCGCGATGGCGGACAGCCGTCGGGTCAGTCCGGCCCTGCCGAGCGCGGGTGCGGCGAAGGCGACCAGGAGGAGGAAGCCGATGAACGGCGGTCCGTCCTCGGCCTCGATGCCGTAGGCGAAGACGTACAGGCCCAGGGCGCAGGACGCGCAGATGACCAGGATCTCGGCCCAGCCGGGGAGGGGCGCCGGGGCGCCGGGCGCGGGTGCCTTGAGGGCGTGGACGAGCCGCTTCCACGGGTTGCTGCGCTCTTCGGTGAGGCCGGGGTCGGCCGGGGGCAGGTCGGTGGGGAGGGCGAGCGCTCCGACGAGGGCGAGGAGGGTGCCGGCGACTCCGATCCACATGCCGGGTTCGAAGTTGGCGAGGCCGCCGAGTTCGACGGCGATGGCGCCTGCTGTGTACCAGGTGGCGGCGAGGTTGGCCAGCGTCATCAGCAGCAGCGCGCTGTGTTTGCCGCCGGGGGTGAGCCAGCGCAGTCCGCGTACTCCGGCCCCGGCCAGCAGGAGTGTGGCGGTGAGGATGGAGGCGGCGACGGTGAGGAGCTGGAGCCCGGCCGGGTAGAAGGCGACCGTCAGGTCGCCGGGGAATTCGGCCGTCCATGTCCAGGCGAGCATGGTGCTGGCGAAGGAGATGACGGCGCCGGCGCCGACGAGGATCCGGCCGAGTTTGCGGCTGGTGTACGGGTCGGGGCTGAGGGGCAGGGGTGGTGCGCCCGCTGTGGAGGTGCGGGGGGCGGTGGTGTCCGCTTCGGTGGTGTGGTCGGTGGTCATGGATATCACGCCCGATCCGCGAGGCGTTCGCCGAGAAGCCCCTGGGGTCGTAGCAGCAGGACCAGGATGAGCAGGATGAAGGCCCATACGTCCTTCCACGATCCGCCGCCGAACTGTTCCATTCCGGGGATGTTTCCGATGTAGGCGGTGGCCATGGCCTCGGCGACGCCGAGGACGAGGCCGCCGACCATGGCGCCGTAGATGTTGCCGATGCCGCCGAGGACGGCGGCGGTGAAGGCTTTGAGTCCCGCGATGAAGCCCATGCGGAAGCTCACTTCGCCGGTCTTGAAGCCCTGTGCGATGGCGGCGACGGCGGCGAAGGCGGCGCCGATGGCGAAGGCCATGACGATGATGCGGTCGGTGTTGATGCCCATCAGCTTCGCGGTGTCGGGGTCCTGCGAAGTGGCCTGCATGGCGCGGCCGGTGCGGGTCTTGGCGACGAAGAGGCCGAGCGCGATCATGCACACGGGTGCCGAGATGTAGATGAACAGGTCTTCGCGGGAGAGAGTGACGAAGCCGAGGTCGAAGTCGGCGCCGGTGAACTGCGGGAAGGGGCGGGCCTTCTTGGCGTCGGGGTAGAAGGACCAGACGGCCTGCTGGAGCGCGAGGGAGAGGCCGATCGCGGTGATCAGCGGGGAGAGCCGTGGTCCTCCGCGCAGCGGCCGGTAGGCGAAGCGTTCGGCGCCGACGCCGACGAGCGTGGCGCAGACGACGCCGAGAAGGATCATGAGGGGCAGGGCGATGGTGAGTCCTGTGCCGTCGGGCAGCCACAGGTAGGCGGTCAGCGCGCCGAAGCCGCCGATCATGAATATCTCGCCGTGGGCGAAGTTGATGAGCTGGACGATGCCGTAGACCATCGTGTACCCGATCGCGATGAGACCGTACAACGCGCCGAGTGCGAGGCCGTTCGCCAGCTGATCCGGCAGATCTTGCACCGGGTGTCCTCCGGGGATGTGTCAGATACGGCTGCGCGGGGGCGCTTGGGGCGCCCCCGCGCGGCAGTGAGATTTGGTTGGGGCGGGTGGGGAGGGGGGTCAGCTTCCCTGGAAGGGGCCGGTCTGTACGGGCTTGTGCTTGCCGCCCTTGACCTCGTAGACGGAGAGCTGCTTGTTGGTGGTGTCGCCGTACTGGTCGAAGGCGACATCACCGGTGACACCGCTGAACTTGACGTTCTTCATGGCCTCGGTGACCTGCTTGCGGCCGTCGTCGCCCTCGGGCAGCTTGCCGTCGTTCTTCTCCACGACGGCCTTGACCGCCTGGATGATGGCCCAGGTGCTGTCGTAGGAGTAGCCGCCGTAGGCGTCGTAGAAGGCCTTGTAGCCCTCGCTCTTGTAGTTCTTGATGAACCTCTTGGCCGTGTCGAGGGTCTCCAGCGGAGCGCCGACCGAGGTGGCCATGTCGCCCTCGGACTTCTTCTTGTGCAGCTTGATGTACTCGGGGCTGTAGAGCGCGTCGCCGCCGACGGTCGGCAGGGTGCCGCCCGCCTTCTTGATCTGCGCGGAGAGCGGGGCGCCCGCGGGGTACTCCATGCCGAGGTAGACGAAGTCGGCCTTGGACTTGGCGACCTTGGTGGCCACGGCGGAGAAGTCGCGGTCCTCGGGGTTGATGTGGTCGCTGCCGACGACCTTGCCGCCGAGCTTCTTGAACTCGTCGCTGAAAGTCGCGGCCAGGCCGGCGCCGTACGTCTTCTTGTCGTCGATGACGTAGGCCTTCTTGAACTTCCGCTCGTTGTACAGGTACTGGGCCGCGTAGGGGCCCTGCACCGCGTCGGTGGTGGAGGTGCGGAAGTAGGTGTCGAACAGCCGCTTCTTCTTGCCGGACTGCCAGTCGGGGCCCTGGGAGAGCTGCGGGGCGGTGTTGGCGGGGGAGACCTGGACCAGGTTGGCGTTGCCGAAGACCTTCTGCATGGACTGGCCGACGTTCGAGTTGAGCGGACCCACTACGCCGTAGACGTCCTGGTTGCCGACGAGCTTGGTGGCGTTCTGCTGGCCGGTGCCCGCCTGGGCCTGGTCGTCGAGCGGCTCCAGCTTGAAGGTGACGCCCTTGACCTCTTCGTTCTTGTTGGCTGTCTTGACGGCGAGGTCGGAGGAGTTCTTGATGCCCTGGCCCAGTGCGGACAGGTCACCGGTCAGCGGGGCGTCGAGCCCGATGGTGACAGTGGTCTTCTCGCCGCTGTCGCCGCTGCCGCCCTTGTCGTCGCGCGATCCGCACGCGGACAGGGTGAGAGCTCCCACCGTGACGGTGGTGGTGAGTATGAGCAAGGAACGGTGACGCACGATCAGTCCTTTCCCAAGGCGCGGCCCTCGTGGTGAGTGGCCGTATCGCGCGCCGGGCCGTACGAGGGGTACAGATCGGTGCTCGTCGTGCACGCCCGGCGGCGCGGTGACTGGCGGTGACTCTATGGCGATGGACTGAAGTCGGGCAGAGGGGCGGGAGAGGATGTGACTTTCTTGTTATGACCGTCACACAGTCAGCAGTCCTGTCCGAAGGTGTCCCTCAACTTCCCTTGTATGACGGGGACGTAGCGGACACGTTTCTCGTGGCGAAGCCGCAGTTGGTTCAAGGGGTGTCCGCGGAGGGTCGCGGAGAGGGTCCGCATACCGTACGGAAGACGCGGGTGAGTGACCGCGCGTAATGATCACCGGGGATGAAGCTGAGATCTTGAGTGGCGCGCGCGTTACGCAGGGTTACTTCGAAGAAGGGGAGCCGGGCCGCCATCGGCAGGTCCCGGCAGGAGAGCACCCGGGCATGAAGCCACAGCCGCCGGGGCGTTCCGGGCCGGACCCTGACCGGTTGTGACGGTGTGAGGGTCATGTCGAGTGCGGCGTAGTTCTGGGTGACGCGCTGGATCAGGACGGGATCGTCGGTCCTGGCGCGCAGTTCGACCCGGAAGGTGCGCCGGTGTTCGTCCACGTCCAGGACGCGTACGAAGGTGACGCGGGTGCTCTGCGCGGGGTAGGGCACCTTGTGCGCGGCGCGGGCCTGCGGAGGTCCGGGGCGCACGGTGAGTGCGTATCCGGCGCCCGCGACGAGCAGGTGAGCAGGGCGGCTGCGAGGACGAGACGGCGCACGCGGCGCGGGAGCGTTCCCCAGCGCTCCCGCAGGCGAGGTCCTTCGCCGCCGCCGCTGAGTATCTCCCCCCGTGCGGGGGAAGCTAGCGAATCCCCGCGCTTGCGCAATGGCGCGCGCCGCACCGGTGTCCGCGGCAGCGGGACCCGCCGCTCTCCCCGCCGTGACGGGCCCGCGTTCTTTCCCGCCGCACCGGTGCCCGACCACGACGGTGAGGGTTCGGCGGAATCCGGGACGGGCTTTGCCGCCGCGTTCGTGAGGAAGCCGGCCGGATTGCCGGCTACGCGTCGCGCAGGAGGCAGGAGAGCCGGGCCGAGCAGACCCGCTTGCCGTCCTCGTCGGTGATGGCGATCTCGTACGTGGCCATCGTGCGGCCCCGGTGCGCGGGGGTGGCCACGCCGGTGACCAGCCCGGAGCGCGGGCCCCTGTGGTGCGTGCAGTTGAGGTCGACGCCCACGGCGGCCTTGCCGGGGCCGCCGTGCAGCATCGCGCCGACCGAGCCGAGCGTCTCGGCCAGCACGGCGGAGGCGCCGCCGTGCAGCAGTCCGTAGGGCTGGGTGTTGCCCTCGACGGGGAGGGTGCCGACGACGCGCTCGGGGGAGGCTTCCACGACCTGGAGGCCCATGCGCTCGCCCAGGTGCCCGGCGGAGAACAGCGCCGGCAGGTCGAGCCCGGAGCCCGCCCACTGGTCCAGGATCTCCTGGGGGAACTTGGTCGTGGTCTGCTCACCCATGCCCGCGGCTCCGATCGTCCTTTGTCGTCGTCCGCTTCGAGCTTAGGTTCAGACGAGCGGATCTCCCTCGCCCGAGGGGGTGAGCCTGATCACCACGGACTTGCTGGCCGGGGTGTTGCTCGTGTCGGCCGTGGCGTCCAGCGGGACCAGCACGTTGGTCTCCGGGTAGTAGGCGGCGGCGCAGCCGCGCGCGGTCGGGTAGTGGACGACACGGAAGCCGCGTGCGACCCGCTCCACCCCGTCGCTCCACTCGCTGGTGAGATCCGCGTAGGCGCCGTCGTCCAGCCCGAGCGCCTGTGCGTCCTCCGGCCGGACGAGCACCACGCGGCGGCCGTTCTTGATACCGCGATAGCGGTCGTCCAGGCCGTAGATCGTGGTGTTGTACTGGTCGTGCGAGCGCAGAGTCTGCAACAGCAGGCGGCCCTCGGGCAGCTTCGGATACTCGATGGGAGCCGCCGTGAAGTTGGCCTTGCCCGTGGTGGTGGGGAAGCGCCGCTCGTCGCGCGGCGCGTGCGGCAGCGTGAACCCTCCGGGGTGGGCCACCCGTGCGTTGAAGTCCTCGAAACCGGGGATGACGCGGGCGATGCGGTCCCGGATGAGGGCGTAGTCCCCCTCGAAGTCCTCCCAGGGGGTGGCGCTGCCGGGACCGAGCACGGCGCGGGCCAGGCGGGCGACGATGGCGGGCTCGGACAGCAGGTGGGGGCCGGCGGGGGCCAGCCTTCCGCGGGAGGCGTGCACCATGCCCATGGAGTCCTCAACGGTCACGAACTGATCGCCGCCGGACTGCGTGTCGAGCTCGGTCCTGCCCAGCGTCGGCAGGATCAGCGCCCGCGCGCCGGTCACGCAGTGCGACCGGTTGAGCTTGGTGGACACGTGCACCGTCAGCCGTGCCCTGCGCATCGCGGCCTCGGTCACCTCCGTGTCGGGGGAGGCGGACACGAAGTTGCCGCCCATCGCGAAGAAGACCTTGGCCTGCCCGTCGCGCAGCGCCCGGATGGCGCGTACGACGTCGAAGCCGTGCTCGCGCGGCGGTGCGAAGCCGAACTCCTTCTCCAGCGCGTCCAGGAAGGCGGGCGCGGGGCGCTCGAAGATGCCCATGGTGCGGTCGCCCTGCACGTTGCTGTGCCCGCGCACCGGGCACACTCCGGCGCCCGGCCTGCCGACGTTGCCGCGCAGCAGCAGGAAGTTGACGACCTCCCGGATGGTGGGCACCGAGTGCTTGTGCTGGGTCAGGCCCATCGCCCAGCACACGACGGTGCGGCGGGAGGCCAGCACCATCTCCAGGGCGCGCTCGATCTCGGCGCGCTCCAGGCCGGTCGCCGTCAGCGTCTCGTCCCAGTCGGCGGCCCGCGCGGCCCCCGCGAAGTCCTCGAAGCCGTGCGTGTACTCCCGGACGAACTCCTCGTCGACGGCTCCCTCGTGCTCCAGGAGCATCCGGTTGAGCGTGCGGAAGAGCGCCTGGTCCCCGCCGATGCGGATCTGGAGGAAAAGGTCGGTCAGCGCGGTGCCCCCGGCGGCCAGTCCCCTGGGCGTCTGCGGGTTCTTGAACCGCTCCATCCCCGCCTCGGGCAGCGGGTTGACGGTGATGATCCGGGCGCCGCCCGCCTTGGCCTTCTCCAGCGCGGAAAGCATGCGCGGATGGTTGGTGCCCGGATTCTGCCCGGCGACGATGATCAGATCGGCCTCGTGCAGGTCCTCCAGCAGCACGCTGCCCTTGCCGACTCCGAGGGTCTCGCTCAGCGCGGAGCCGGAGGACTCGTGGCACATGTTGGAGCAGTCGGGCAGGTTGTTCGTGCCGTACTCGCGGGCGAAGAGCTGATAGAGGAACGCCGCCTCGTTGCTGGTACGCCCGGAGGTGTAGAAGACCGCTTCATCCGGTGAGGCGAGCGCCCCCAGTTCCTCGGCGACCAGCGCGAAGGCCCGCTCCCAGGTGATCGGCTCGTAGTGCTCGCCGCCCTCGGGCAGGAACATCGGCTCGGTGAGCCGGCCCTGCTGGCCGAGCCAGTATCCGGAGCGCCGCGCCAGGTCGTCGACCGGATGCCCGGCGAAGAAGTCCCTGGTGACCCGATGGGTGGTCGCCTCCTCGGCGACCGCCTTGGCACCGTTCTCGCAAAACTCCGCCGTGTGCCGCTTGTCACCCTCCGGCCATGCGCACCCCGGACAGTCGAAGCCGTCCTTCTGGTTGACGCGCAACAGCGTCAGCGCTGTGCGCTTCACCCCCATCTGCTGCCGCGCGATGCGCAGCGAATGCCCAACGGCGGTCAACCCGGCCGCGGCGTGCTCCGGCACCCCGACCTCGGGCGCGTCCTGAACGGGATCGGAGGAGGGGGGCTTACGCGTCATGATTCCGATGGTGCCATCAACAGGCCGCCGTGGGCAGTCCGGGCCAAGGGCGCAGGGTGGGCACAGCCCCACCACCGGCCCGCACAGGGCGACGAACCCCCGGCCACACCGGTGCGAGCCCCTGCCCCGCGCCGCCGTACCCACAATGTCAGAGCCACATGCGAGGATCGCCACGTGGCTAAGAAGGCAGCAGCGAAGACGACGAAGCACGCACCCAAGACGGCGAGCGGCGAGGCGCAGCCTCGCCTCCTGCTCATGGACGGACATTCCCTGGCGTACCGCGCCTTCTTCGCGCTGCCCGCGGAGAACTTCAACACCGTCACGGGTCAGCCGACGAACGCGATCTACGGCTTCACCTCGATGCTGGCGAACACACTGCGCGACGAGGCACCCACGCACTTCGCCGTCGCCTTCGACGTCTCCCGCAAGACCTGGCGCTCCGAGCAGTTCTCCGAGTACAAGGCGAACAGGTCCAAGAGCCCGGACGAGTTCAAGGGGCAGGTCGAGCTGATCGGCGAGCTGCTCGACGCCATGAAGGTGCGCCGCTACGCCGTGGACGGCTTCGAGGCCGACGACGTGATCGCCACGCTGGCCACCGAGGCGGAGGAGGAGGGCTTCCAGGTCTCCATCGTCACCGGTGACCGCGACGCCTTCCAGCTGATCACCGACAACATCACGGTGCTGTACCCGACCAAGGGCGTCTCCGAGCTGACGCGCTACACCCCGGAGAAGGTCGAGGAGAAGTACGGCCTGACTCCGGCGCAGTATCCTGACTACGCCGCGCTGCGCGGCGACCCCTCGGACAACCTCCCGGGCATCCCCGGTGTCGGGGAGAAGACCGCCGCGAAGTGGATCAGGGAGTTCGGCTCCTTCGCCGAGCTGGCCGACCGCGCCGAGGAGGTCAAGGGCAAGGCGGGCCAGAACCTCCGCGACCACCTGGAGGCCGTCCAGCTCAACCGGCGGCTGACCGAGCTGGTGCGCGACGTCGAGCTGTCCGACCGCCCCGAGGACCTGATCCGGGCCCCGTACGACAGAGACGCCCTGGGCGTGATCCTGGACGCGCTGGAGTTCCGCCACCAGAACTTCCGCGACCGCCTCTTCGCCGTGGACCCGGGCAACGCCACGGAGGAGGAGGCGCCCGCGGTGGCCGAGGGCGTCGAGGTCGACGGCACGCTCGTGGAGCCCGGAGCCCTCGGCCCGTGGCTGGCCGAGCACGGGGGCGGCACGCTGGGCGTGGTCACGGTCGACGTGTGGAAGCTGGGCAGCGGCAGCGTGAGCGAGGTCGCGCTGGCCACCGCGACCGGCCCCGCCGTGTGGTTCGACCCGGCGCAGCTGTCCGAGGACGACGACAAGGCGTTCGCCGCCTGGCTCGCCGACACCGGCAAGCGCAAGGTCATGCACGACGCCAAGTCCGTGCAGCGAGTCTTCGCCGAGCACGGCTGGAGCGTGGGAGGCGTGTGGACGGACACCGCGCTGGCCGCCTACCTCGACAAGCCGGGCCGCCGCTCCTTCGCGCTCGACGCGCTGTCCGTGGAGTACCTGGGCCGTGAGCTGGGCCCCGCGGCCGAGGCGGACGGGCAGCTCGCGCTGGGGGTGGACGAGCAGGCCGAGGCGGACGCGCTGATGGTCAAGGCCCGCACCATTCTCGACCTGGGGGTCGCCTTCGAGGAGCGCCTGGAGCAGGTCGGCGCCGCGGAGATGCTGCGCGACCTGGAGCTGCCGACCTCCGAGGTGCTGGCCCGTATGGAGCGGGCCGGTATCTGCGCGGACCGTGAGTGGCTGACGGGCCTGGAGCAGCAGTTCGCGGACGCCGTGCAGCAGGCGGTGAGCGAGGCGCACTCCTCGGTGGGCCACGAGTTCAACCTCGGCTCGCCCAAGCAGCTCCAGGAGGTCCTCTTCGGTGAGCTGGGCCTGCCCAAGACGAAGAAGACCAAGACGGGCTACACGACGGACGCGGACGCGCTGGCGTGGCTCGCCGGGCAGACCGAGCACGAGCTGCCGGTGATCATGCTGCGTTACCGCGAGCAGCAGAAGCTGCGCACCACCGTCGAGGGCCTGATCAAGACCATCGCGCCCGACGGCCGTATCCACACCTCGTTCAACCAGACGGTGGCCGCCACCGGCCGGCTCTCCTCCACGGACCCGAACCTCCAGAACATCCCCGTGCGCACCGACGAGGGCCGGGCCATCCGCCGCGGCTTCCGCGTCGGGGAGGGCTACGAGTCGCTGATGACGGCGGACTACAGCCAGATCGAGCTGCGGGTGATGGCGCACCTGTCCGAGGACGCGGGCCTCATCGAGGCGTTCACCACCGGCGAGGATCTGCACACCACCGTCGCCGCGCAGGTCTTCGGGGTGGAGAAGTCCGCCGTCGACCCGGAGATGCGCCGCAAGATCAAGGCGATGTCCTACGGCCTGGCCTACGGTCTGTCCGCCTTCGGTCTCTCCCAGCAGCTGGGCATCACCCCGGATGAGGCGCGCAAGCTGATGGACACCTTCTTCGAGCGCTTCGGAGGGGTCCGGGACTACCTCCAGAACGCGGTGGAGGAGGCCCGCGCCATCGGCTACACCCACACGATCATGGGCCGTCGCCGCTATCTGCCCGACCTGACCAGCGACAACCGGCAGCGCCGCGAGATGGCCGAGCGCATGGCACTGAACGCGCCGATCCAGGGCACCGCGGCGGACATCGTCAAGGTCGCCATGCTCAAGGTCGACGCGGCCATCCGCACGGCGGGCCTGCGCTCGCGGATGCTGCTCCAGGTCCACGACGAAATCGTGCTGGAGATCGCACCGGGCGAGCGCGAGCAGGTCGAGAAGCTGGTGCGCGCCGAGATGTCCGCGGCCGTCAGCCTGCGCGCTCCGCTGGACGTGTCGGTCGGCGTCGGCCAGGACTGGGAGTCCGCCGCGCACTGACGCCGCCGCCTCCGTCGTACTTGTCGCGCCGAATTCCGCCGCGTCGGCCTCCTTCGCGGCGAGTTCCTTCGTACTGATCCGCCCGTGGGCGGCCCCCGCCGGGGCCACCCACGGGCGGATCGGCGTACGGGCGGGGGGAGTTGGGGTGACACCTGGGCAAATGCTGGGGAAACCGGCCCGAAAAGCGGGTCAGAAGCGTCGCAAGTGGCCGGTGCCCGCTGACTTGGGACGTGTAGTTGCCGTAAGGTCACGTTGATTGCGTCCCCAGGGGAGAGGACGGGACTCACTTATGGTGCGGTACCGGGGCAGGCACGCAGCAATGAGACAGGGCGCCACGAACAGGCGGCGCAGGGCGTTCGGCGGCAAGAGGCTCCGCCGCGGACTGGGCGGAACGGCGGTGGCCGCCATCGTCATGGCGGCGCTGACCGCGTCCCAGGCACCCGGCGTGGAGCCGGGCGGAAAACAGGACGGGAAAAAGGGCCACTCGGACACGGCCCAGGACGGCTCTACCGGCGACGACTCGTACCACACCGAGCTGCCGCCGCTGGAGACCCCCAACCCGCCCGGCGGCGACGCCCCCGGCAGCGCAGGCGACGAATCGGGCATACCGGCCTCGGTGTTGGACGCCTACAAGAAGGCCGCCAAGTCGCTCGCCTCGTCCTCGACCGGCTGCGGGCTGCGCTGGGAGGTCCTTGCCGCCATAGGCAAGGTCGAGTCCGGCCAGGCGCGCGGCGGCGCCGTCGACGAGAAAGGTACGACGCTGCGGCCCATCCTGGGCCCGGTGCTCAACGGCCAGGGCTTCGCCAGCATCAAGGACACCGACGGCGGCAAGTGGGACGACGACGCCGAGTACGACCGCGCCGTCGGGCCCATGCAGTTCATACCCTCCACCTGGAGCCGGTGGGGCGCCGACGGCAACGGCGACGGCCGCAAGGACCCCAACAACGTCTACGACGCAGCACTGGCAGCGGGCGAATACCTGTGCGCGGACGGCCGTGACCTGGCGGTCAAGGCCGACCTGGACCGGGCGATCCTCAGCTACAACCACTCGAACGACTACCTGC
Organism: Streptomyces sp. NBC_01775; assembly: GCF_035917675.1. NCBI lineage: Bacteria > Bacillati > Actinomycetota > Actinomycetes > Kitasatosporales > Streptomycetaceae > Streptomyces > Streptomyces sp. NBC_01775. The sequence goes on from NZ_CP109104.1 coordinate 7,304,284, forward strand.
GTACGGTCCTCTCCTGGTTCGACTACTACCGCAAGGGCACCCACTCGGTGCCCGACGGCGAGGGCGCTTTGCCGACCTCGCCCGGAGCGGGCGGCTCGGGTGACAGGTCCTCGCAGGGCTCCGCCGAACGCGGCGGAAGCGGTAGCGGCGGCAAGGGCGGCAAGGGCGGGGGAAGCAAGGGCGGGTCCGGTCACAGCAAGCCCGGCAAGGGCGGCTCCAACGGCGGCTCCGGCGGCGGGGGTGGCCAAGGCGGCGGCAGCCACAGCCCGAGTCCGAGCCCCAAGCCGACGGCCCCCTCCTCCCTCAAGCGCGTCGGCGCCAAGGACCTCACCGCGGCGGCGGGCGAGAGCTTCGCCAAGCGGCCCCAGGTCAAGGCCGCGACGTCCAGCGGCAAGGGCGTCAAGGGTGTCCACGTCCGCTTCGAGATCCGTGGTGAGACCGGAGCGAGCTTCGCGGGCGGCATCAAGAGCGTGGCCGTCGCCACGAACTCCGCCGGCGTCGCCACGGCCCCCGCGCTGAGCGCGGGCGGCGAGACCGGCTCCTTCACGGTGCGCGCCTCGGCCCCGGGCAAGGGTCTGGGCACCGTCGACTTCGCCGCCTCGGTGACCGCACCGAGGGCGGAGGCGCTGGCCCGCACGGGCGACGCGGCGCTGGAGGCCGAGAAGAACGGGACCTTCGCGAACGCGGTCGAGGTCAAGGCCACGCGAGGCGGCAAGGCGGCGGCGGGCGTCGCGGTGACCGCGGCCTTGGCCGACATGTCGAAGGGCCCCTTCTTCAAGGACGCCGACGGAAAGCCTCTGCGTACCCTTCAGGGCCTCAAGACCGATGCCAACGGCATCCTGAAGCTCCCCCCGCTCTACGCTGACGCGACCCCCGGCACCTATACCCTCACCCTCACCGCCACAGGCGGCGCCAAGCTGGAGGTAAAACTCACCATCAAGGGCTGACCCCTCCCTTCTCGTGTCGCCCCCGGTGCTCCGTACCGGGGGCGACGGCGTGTGCGTGCGCACCCTCTCCCAGCCCCAGCCCCAGCCCCAGCCCCAGCCCCAGCCCCAGCCCCAGCCCCAGCCCCAGTCCAAGCCCCAGCCCCAGCCGCAACGGCGCCCAGCCGAGACGGCTCATGCCCGGCCGCAGGGCCACGCGCCGAGCCGGGCTCCCAGTAAGGGGCCACCCCCAATCGCGCGGTCACCCTCGCGCCGGCCCGACACGGGGCGCGGGCACCCATCACGCTGACGCGTCCCAAGGCGTTCCCATCAAGCGCGGCGCTTGCTACCGTGCCCCGGCAACTGACGGAGCATCAGTTCGCGTGTCCCTGCCCCCGGGAGGGCTCGCGTGCCCACCCCCGGGAGGCCCCGTATGCGAGCCCTCATCGCGGCCGTCATCGGCCTGGCCGCGGCCCTCGCGCTCGTCCTCACGATCACCGCCGTCGGCGCACCGCCGGGCGAGACCTCGAAGAAGCCGCTGCACACCACCGTTCCCCAGCACCCATAAGCAGGAGGCAGCATGCGCAGGAAAGCGAGCCTCGTCCTCCTGGCGCTGGCGGTGTTCTTCGCGGCGCTCTCGCCCCTGATCCGCTGGTACGCCTTCCCGCGCCTGGCGAAGATCCCGCCCAGCCAATATCAGGACATGGTCCTGGAGGCGAAGAACGCCACCCTCCTCGACTACGCCACGATGAAGTCCAAGAAGGTCGACAAGGTCAGCATCGTGCAGACCCTCAAGGGCAACGTGAAAGAGGCCGAGAAGGTCAAGGACCGCACAGGGCGCGACGTGGTCGTCTGGGACTCGCTCAGCTACGTGGCCGATCCCAAGGGCAAGATGGTCTCCCAGATCCCCGAGCGCTACATCTTCGACGCCCACTCCCAGGAGCCCGTGCACGCCTCCGGCGAACATGTCGACGGCGACCGGGTGCGCCGCGAGGGCATCGAGTACAAGTGGCCCTTCCTCACCGAGAAGCGCGACTACGAGTACTTCGACTTCCAGACCCGCACCTCGGCCCCCATCCACTACAAGGGCACCCGCACCGTCCGCGGCCTGGAGGTCTACTACTTCGAGCAGGACATCCCCTGGACCAAGGTGAAGGTCCCCAAGAAGCTGCCCATGGGCGCGACCCCCGAGGTCGTCAAGCAGGCCGGAATGGAGCGCTGGTACACCACCAAGCGGATGTTCTGGGTCGAGCCGACCACCGGCGCACCCGTCGACGGCCAGGAGATCCACAAGGAGCAGATGCGCTGGACGGGCAAGCCCGGCAAGAAGCCGCTGACCGCCTTCGCCGGGCACGTCAAGATGCGCCCCGACTACCAGGACGCGACGGTCGACCTGGTCTCCTCCCAGCGCCGGCTCGTCCTGGCGATGACGACGTATCTGCCCTGGGGCTTCCTCGTCCTCGGCGGCGCTTTGCTGGCTCTCTCCCTCACGCTGGAGGCCAGGGGCCGAGGCCGCGCCGCCTCCGGTGCGGCCCCGGGCGCGGACGGGGACGACGGGGACGGCGGGGACGGCGGGATTGCCGGGGACGGCCGCCCGGCCGGTCCGCCCGGCAGACACCGGCTTCAGGTGTGACAGAGCCGGGGGAGGGAGCGGGGGTCCTCAGCTTCCTGAAGCCCCCCGCTCCCGCGCCGCCTGCTTCGCCTTCGTATGCCGCGTCGCCTCCGCCGAGGCCGGGTCCTCCGGCCACGGATGCTTCGGGTAGCGCCCGCGCAGACCCGCGCGCACCGACGGATACCCGTTCTCCCAGAAGGAGGCGAGGTCGGAGGTGACCGCCGCCGGGCGCCCGGCCGGGGAGAGGAGATGCACGCGCACCGCCACCCGCCCGCCCGCGAGCCGTGGTGTCTCGCGCGCGCCGAACATCTCCTGGACCTTCACGGCCAGCACCGGAGGGTGCTGCTCATAGTCGACCCGGACGCGGGACCCCGAGGGGACCTCGATCCGCTCCGGCGCCAGCTCCTCCAGCCGCGCCGCCTCACCGGACGCCCAGGGCAGCAGCCCCGACAGCATCGCGGCGGCGTCGATCCGGGCGAGGCCGGCGCGGGACCGCACCGTGCCCAGCCACTCCTCGGCCCGCTCCAGCAGCGCCTCGTCGGAGACGTCGGGCCAGGGCTCGCCCAGCTCATGGTGGAGGAATCCCAGCCGGCGCCGCAGCGATACGGCGCTCTCCGTCCAGCGCAGCAGTCCGAGGCCGGACTGGCGCAGTCCCTCCAGCGCGGCGGCCCACAGCCGTTCCGGCGCGGGGCGGGGCAGCGCGCGCACGGCAAGCCGCACGGCGCCGAGCGACTCCACCTCCTGCGCCACGACATCCCCCTCGTCCCCGCGTGCGGCGTCCCATCGCACCTCCTCGCGGAGCTCGTGCAGCGCGCCCGCCGCCTCCAGCGCCGTCCGTTCGTCGACGGCGACCGCGAGCCGCACCCGGGCCGAGGCGGCGCCCGCCGGCCGGTCGGCGACGGCGACGGCCAGCCAGGGCGTGCCCCGCAGTGCGCTGTCCCGGCCCAGCTCGGCCCGGGTCCCGGCGACCATCAGATACGAGGTCCCGCTCCGCGCCCGCCCGATACGCTCGGGCTGGGCCAGCGCGACGACCATGCCCACGGCCTCGTCGTCGCTGAGGAACCGCCCACGGCCGGCTCCTTCCCCCGGGCCGCCCTCCTGCCGGCCGCCCTCCGCGCCCAGCAGCGCCCGCAGCCGCCGTACCTCCGCCACCCAGCGCGCCCCGTACGGGTCGCCACCGCGCCGCGCGCGGGCCCGCCGCAGTGCCTCGGCCGCGTCGTCGCCGTACTCGCGCGGCGGCTCCTCGCTCAGCAACGCCACGGTTTCCGCCGCCAGTTGGGGACCCACGGCCGCCGCCCCGTCCAGCAGCGCACGGGCCAGCCGGGGGTGCAGTCCGAGACGTGCCATCCGGGCGCCCCGTGCTGTCACCCGCCCCGCGCCGTCCAGCGCACCGACGGCGCGCAGCGTGGCGTGGGCCGCCGCCATCGCGCCCTGCGGCGGCGCGTCCAGCAGAGCCAGGCTCGCGGCCCCCGGGTCGCCCCAGCAGGCGGCCTGAAGCGCGAAGGCCGTCAGATCGGCGACAGCGATCTCGGGGGAGGGCTCCTTGGGCCGCCCCGTGTCCTCGCCCTGGGGCCAGCACCGGAAGGTGACCCCCGGCGCCTCGCGCCCGGCCCGGCCCGCCCGCTGGTCGGCGCCCGCACGGGAGACCCGTACCGTCGCCAGCGAGCCCAGACCCCGCGCGTGGTCCATCCGCGGCTCCCGCGCGAGCCCCGAGTCGACCACGACCCGCACACCGGGCACCGTCAGGCTCGACTCGGCGACGGCGGTCGAGAGGATCACCCGCCGCCTGCGAGGATTCCCGTCCCCGTTCCCGTTCCCGCCCCCGCCCCGCAGCACCGTGTCCTGCACCGCGGCCGGGGCGCGTCCGTGCAGCTGCAATACCTCCGCACCCAGAGCCGCCACGTCCGTCAGCAGCGCGCCGACCCTGTTGATCTCGCCGACACCGGGCAGGAAGCACAGCACGTCGCCCTCCGGCACCGTCTCCAGCGCCTCACGCACCGTCGCGGCGACATGGCGCAACAGCGCCGGGTCCACCCAGGTCCCGTGCGCGGGCCGCACCCCGGACGGCGGCGGGGCATGCCGCACGTCCACCGGGTGGCTCGTCCCGCTGCCGTGGACGACCGGTGCCGACAGCAGCCGCGCCCACGCCTCGCTGTCCTGCGTGGCGGAAGCGGCGATCAGCCGCAGGTCGGGGCGGAGCGTGGCGCGTACGTCCAGCAGGAAGGCGAGCGCCGTATCGGCGTCCAGATGGCGCTCGTGGCACTCGTCCATGAGGACCACGTCCACGCCGGGCAACTCCTGGTCGCGCTGGAGGCGTTGCAGCAGTACCCCGGTGGTGACGACCTCCACCCGGGTCCGCGGTCCCGCACGGCGCTCACCGCGCACGGTGAAGCCGACGCTGTCCCCGGGCTGTTCACCCAGCAGCCAGGCCATCCGGCGCGCCGCCGAGCGGGCCGCCATCCGGCGCGGCTCGGCGACCAGAACGGTGCGCGCGGCGGCGCCGTCGTCGAGCAGGCCCGCCAGGGCGAGCGGGATCAAGGTGGTCTTGCCGGTACCGGGAGGGGCGTGCACCACGGCTGCCCCACTGCCCCGCAGCGCCTCGCGCACCCGTGGCAGCGCCTCCCCGATGGGCAGCCGCGCCAGCTCGTCCGTTCTCAGCACTGATCGTCCGTTCTCGGCACCGACGCGGTCACTCCGGCCGGGTGCAGACGAAGATCGCGGTCCCGGGGATGAGTCGGCCCCGCAGCGGGGACCAGCCGCCCCAGACCTGCTGGTTCCATTCCGGCCATTCTGGTTCGACGAGATCGTCCAGCCGGAAGCCGGCGCCCACCAGCTCCCGCACCCGGTCGCCCAGGGTCCGGTGGTGCTCCACATACACCGTGCGCCCCTGCTCGTCCTGCTCGACGTACGGCATCCGGTCGAAGTAGGAGCCCAGCGCGGTGAGCCCCTCGGGACCGGGCTCGTCGTCGAAGGACCAGCGCAGGGGGTGGGTGAGGGAGAAGACCCAGCGCCCACCGGGCCGCAGCACCCGCCGGACCTCGGTGAAGACCCGCTCGGGGTCGGCGACGAACGGGATCGCGCCGTAAGCCGAGCAGGCCAGATCGAAGGAGGAGTCGGCGAAGGGCAGCGCCCGCGCGTCCGCCTCGATCAGCGGAAACCCCAGGTCACCGCCGGATCCGTCGCCGATCCGCAGGGCGTGCTGGAGCTGGCGGTGGGAGAGGTCGAGCGCGACGGGCCGCGCGCCCTGGGCGGCCAGCCAGCGCGAGCACTGGGCCGCGCCGGCGCCCACCTCCAGGACGTCGAGGCCACGCAGCCCGGCAGTGGGCCCGAGCAGCCCGGCCTCGGCCTCGTCCAGGCCCTCCGGCCCCCAGACGAAACGGGCATCACCCAGGAAATCGCCGTGATCGTTCTGGTACTCGTCGGCGTTGCGGTCCCACCAGCCGCGGTTCGCGTGGCTGCTCTCGCCGCCCCCGGCGGGCCGCCGCATGGCCACCGCCTGCTCGTCCACTCCGCCGCCTCCCTGGCCGTCCGTGCCGTGCCCGTCTGCCCCGCCATGGCCGGACGCCGCGCCGTGGTGTGCGACGGGCTGGACGCCCCCGCCCACATCGTGCTTTTGTTCCATAGCGTCTGTCGCCGTACTCTCGTTGATGTCCGCTGCCGGACCCGGCAGGACACCGAAGATGATCTCCGGAGCGCGCCGGGCGAAGGCCATCTGACCATGCGAAGCGGCGAGTTGTGCCGGGTATGGGCCGTTCCATCCCAGGTGTGCTCTTTCGCGCATTGACCATGCCCAGCGGCCCCCGTATGCTACAAGTTGCGCTGCGGGCCTGTGCGCCTCAGACGGAGCAGGCCGCGCTCGCATCGGTTGTATGTCCCCTCGGGTTTCCTGTCTCTCAAGGCTGTCCGGCTGACTTGCATGTGGTGCGAATCAAGGGCTCTCGGCGTAGCAGTACCTACGACTCAATGTCCGTACCGGAGACCGTTAACCACATGACGAGCAGCACCGAGACCTCCGCCACCACTCCGCAGGTTGCGGTAAACGACATCGGTTCCGAGGAAGAATTCCTCGCCGCGATCGACGAGACGATCAAGTACTTCAACGACGGCGACATCGTCGACGGCGTCATCGTGAAGGTCGACCGGGACGAGGTCCTGCTCGATATCGGTTATAAGACCGAAGGTGTCATCCCTTCCCGAGAGCTGTCGATCAAGCATGACGTCGACCCGAACGAGGTCGTGGCCGTCGGCGACGAGATCGAGGCCCTGGTTCTCCAGAAGGAGGACAAGGAAGGCCGCCTGATCCTCTCGAAGAAGCGCGCTCAGTACGAGCGTGCCTGGGGCACCATCGAGAAGATCAAGGAAGAGGACGGCATCGTCACCGGTACCGTCATCGAGGTCGTCAAGGGTGGTCTCATCCTCGACATCGGCCTCCGCGGCTTCCTGCCGGCCTCTCTCGTCGAGATGCGCCGCGTCCGCGACCTTCAGCCGTACGTCGGCAAGGAGCTCGAAGCCAAGATCATCGAGCTGGACAAGAACCGCAACAACGTGGTCCTGTCCCGCCGTGCCTGGCTGGAGCAGACGCAGAGCGAGGTCCGCCAGACCTTCCTCACCACCCTCCAGAAGGGCCAGGTGCGCTCCGGCGTCGTCTCCTCCATCGTCAACTTCGGTGCCTTCGTGGACCTGGGTGGCGTCGACGGACTGGTGCACGTCTCCGAGCTGTCCTGGAAGCACATCGACCACCCCTCCGAGGTTGTCGAGGTCGGCCAGGAGGTCACGGTCGAGGTCCTGGACGTCGACATGGACCGCGAGCGCGTCTCCCTGTCGCTCAAGGCGACCCAGGAAGACCCGTGGCAGCAGTTCGCCCGGACCCACCAGATCGGCCAGGTCGTCCCCGGCAAGGTCACCAAGCTGGTGCCGTTCGGTGCGTTCGTCCGCGTCGACGAGGGCATCGAGGGTCTGGTCCACATCTCCGAGCTGGCCGAGCGCCACGTGGAGATCCCGGAGCAGGTCGTCCAGGTCAACGACGAGATCTTCGTCAAGGTCATCGACATCGACCTGGAGCGTCGCCGCATCAGCCTCTCGCTGAAGCAGGCGAACGAGTCGTTCGGCGCCGACCCGTCGGCCGTCGAGTTCGACCCCACGCTCTACGGCATGGCGGCGTCCTACGACGACCAGGGCAACTACATCTACCCCGAGGGCTTCGACCCCGAGACCAACGACTGGCTCGAGGGCTTCGAGACCCAGCGCGAGGCGTGGGAGAACCAGTACGCCGAGGCGCAGTCCCGCTTCGAGCAGCACCAGGCCCAGGTCATCAAGTCCCGCGAGGCCGACGAGCAGGCTGCGGCGGAGGGTGCGACCTCCACCAGCGCTCCGGCGCCGCAGGGCGGCGGTGGCGGCGGCCAGGGTGGTGGCGGCGGCTCCTACTCGTCCGAGGGTTCGGAGGAGGACAGCGGCGCGCTGGCCTCCGACGAGGCACTCGCCGCCCTCCGCGAGAAGCTTGCCGGTGGTCAGAGCTAACTCCTGACCCCGGGCTCAAGCCCGCGACGAGGCCCGCACTCCCCAGGGAGTGCGGGCCTCGCCCATTTTCGCGACCCCTTGGGCCTCTCGTCCGGATCTTGCCGGGCTCGCGGTGTCCGGCACCGCTACCTGATCCGGCCCGATCCGAACGGCAGCCCTGATTCCGCGCCGCAGCGGCGGCGCACCGCCATCCCGGGTGGTCACATCGGGGGCGCCATGTCGTCGCGTACGGCGCACGGCAGAGGCGGGAATGACGGGCGGGCGGCGGGCGTTGAGCGTATGTATGCCAGAGGAGCGTGAATCAGTGGATCCGCAGGGTTTGTACGCGTGGGACCAGACCGGGCTGGAGGCCGTCGACGCGATCGTCGACGAGCCGGACAGTGCCGGGCTGGTGATGCTTTACCACTTCGAAGGCTTCATGGACGCCGGCGACACCGGAGAGCAGATCGTGGAGCGGCTGCTGGAGAGTCAGCCCTCCGTCACGGTCGCGCGCTTCGACGTCGACCGGCTCATCGACTACCGCGCGCGCCGCCCGATGATGACGTTCCGCCGTGACCAGTGGGTCTCCTACGAGAGGCCACGCCTTGAGCTGCGCCTGATGCGGGACGCCACGGACGCGCCGTTCCTCCTGCTCGCGGGCCCGGAGCCGGACAACGAGTGGGAGCGGTTCTCGGCCGCCGTCCTGGAGATCGTCGAGCGCGTGCAGGCCCGGCTCTCCGTCACCTTCCACGGGATCCCGATGGGCGTCCCGCACACCCGTCCGGTCGGCCTGACGCCGCACGGCAACCGCACGGAGCTGGTGCCGGGGCAGCGGTCCGTCTTCGAGGAGGCGCAGGTGCCCGGCAGCGCGTCGGGGCTGACCGAGCTGCGGCTTTCCGAGGGCGGGCACGACGTGCTCGGCGTCGCCGCGCACGTGCCCCACTACATCGCGCGGTCCACATATCCGGACGCCGCGCTGATCGTCACCGAGGCGATCACCTCTGCGACCGGCCTCGTCCTGCCCGACGTCGCGCACGCGCTGCGCACCGAGGCGCTGCGGACGCAGAACGAGATCGAGCGGCAGCTCGCCGAGGGCGACGAGGACCTGGTGTCGGTCGTACGCGGCCTGGAGCAGCAGTACGACGCGGTCGCCGGCGCCGAGACGCGCGGCAACCTGGTCGCGGAGCCCACCGAGCTGCCGTCCGCCGACGAACTGGGCGCCGTCTTCGAGCAGTTCCTCGCCGACCGGGAGGGCGAGGGTGGCCCCGGCGGGCAGCGCGGGAGCTGACGGGAGCGGAAGCCCGACGCGGGCGCGCGGCGTATAGCGTGGCCCTTATGGTCAAGGTGGGTCTGACAGGCGGGATCGGCGCCGGCAAGAGCGAGGTCTCGCGGCTGCTGGGGGAGTACGGCGCGGTCGTCATCGACGCGGACGTGATCTCCCGGGAGGTCGTGGCGCCCGGGACGCCCGGGCTCGCGGCGATCGTCGCGGAGTTCGGGGAGGACATGCTGGCGCCCGACGGCACACTCGACCGGCCCCGGCTGGGCTCGCTCGTCTTCTCCGACACGGAGCGCCTCGCCGCGCTGAACGCGATCGTCCACCCGCTGGTGGGGCAGCGCTCGGCGGAGCTGGAGCGCGCGGCGGGCGAGGCTGGCGTGGTGGTGCACGATGTGCCGCTGCTCGTGGAGAACGGGCTCGCGCCGCTCTACGACGAGGTGATCGTCGTCGACGCCTCCCCGCAGACCCGGCTCGATCGGCTGGTGCGGCTGCGCGGGATGGACGAAGGCGAGGCGCGCGCCCGGATGGCCGCTCAGGCCACCCGCGAGGAGCGGCTGGCCGTCGCCGATGTCGTGATCGACAACGACGGCCCGCTGGAAGAGCTGGAGCCGCAGGTGCGCGAGGCGTGGAAGCGGCTGAGCGGCTGAGGGCGGCTTTCCGGGCTTCAGAGGGGGAGCCGTCGGGAATGCTGCGACTCGGTGTGCTGTTGTGCACTGCGACGACCCGAAGAGAAGGGCGGTGCCCGTGACCAGCCCCGAGACGAACATCATCCAGTTCCGCGCGGCTGAGCAGCTGCTCGAGGCGCGCGACGCGCGCGGTGCGGTCAACCTCCTCGACGGGGTGATCGAGGCGCACCCCCAGCACACGGCGGCCCGGCTGCTGCGTGCCCGCGCCTACTTTCTCGAGGCCCGGCTCCAGTCCGCCGAGCAGGAGTTCCAATGGGTGCTGGAGCGCGAGCCGGACAACGCGTTCGCGCACTTCGCGCTGGCGCGCACGCTTCAGCGCTGCTCCCGCGGGGACGAGGCCCGGGGGCACTTCAAGCTCGCCGCCGCGCTCGACCCGCGCCCGGACTTCGTCGAGGCCGCCGGCTTCGACTCCTTCGAGCCCCCGGCTCCCGGCACCACGGATCTGGGCAACTGAACCGCTCCGACGGAACCCCCTGCCCGCCCCACACCTTCAGGCCCCGCGCTCCCGCTCCGCGGCCCAGCGGGCGAGCGCCGCGAAGTCCGCGGCGCGCAGGCCGCGCCGGGCGTCCACGTGGTGGAGCAGCGCGGGGCCCGGGTGGTGCGCGGTGACGAATCTGCGCTCCCTCGGCGTGAGCGCGTCGTCCACCCAGGCGAACGGGCGGCCGGACGCCCACTCGACCACGTGCCGGGTCTTCCACAGCAGCCCGTCCAGCTCCGGGATGAACTCTTTCGGCCACTCGATCACGGGCAGCCGCGGCAGCCCCAGCACCGGCCCGATGAACTCGTTGGCCTCGGCAGCCCACGCCGTGGCCCACACCAACTCGTAGTCCAGGCCCCGCAGAATCGCTCCGTGTGCGGCGTTCAGCCGGACCCTGAGAGGCTTGGTGTCCTTTCCGGCGGCCTCCCGCCGTGCTACGTAGCTGGGCGGCAGCAGCCGGTGGGTGCGATAGCCGCGCGGGCTCAGCGGCAGCCGCGCCGCGAACGGATTGAGCGGGCCGTCGACATCCAGCAGCAGGAGAGGGCGCCGGGAGTCTGCTTCCATACTGGCCGACGGTACCGCGAGGGCGCCCTGGCGGGAGCCGCGCCCACAGATCTACCGTATGCCGCATGGACGTTGAAGCCGCACTCGCTCTCGCGACGACCGCTGCCGCTTCCGCCGCAGGGGGTGCCGCCACCGCCGCGGGGCAGTCCGCGTGGGAGTCCCTGCTCTCCCTCGCGCGGCGGGTCACCGGCCGGGGCGCCGTGGGCGAGGGCGGCGCGGCGGGCGAGGCGCGGGGCGCTGCCGGTGAGCTGACGTCCGTCGATCCCGGGGACGCGGATCAGGTGCGGGTGCTCACCGGGCGGCTGGCCGACCAGGCGCGCGCGGACGAGGAGTTCGCCGCGCTGCTGCGTGGCTGGGCGGAGCGGCACGCTCCGGCGCTGCACGCCGAGCGTTCCGAGGTGCACAACACGATCTCCGGCCCCGCCCAGGTCAACGGCCCCGTCATCCAGGCCCGCGACATCCACGGCGGCATCAACCCGGGCTGACCGGGGTCGTCGGCGGGTCCGGAGCGCCGGCAGGGCCGGAGCGGGGAGTGGCATGCCCGGAACTCAGCCGTCCTCGGACGGCGGCGGAGACTGCGGTGGTACGGGAGGCTGCGGTGGTAAGGGCGCGTCCAGGCGGATCAGGTCGCCGACGCCCGCGACCTGCTGGAGCGTGAGCGCCAGCGACAGCAGCGCCTCGCGCACGGCCGCGATGTCGGAGCGCAGCTGCTCCGCGTGCTCCCAGGCCCGCTCGTAGGCCACCGGATCGGTGCCCTGGGGGCGCTGGGACTCGTAGGCGGCCAGCCGGGGGTGCCAGCGCGTCAGCAGGGGGCGCAGCACGCGGTTGAGCGTCGTCATCGCCAGGACGCCGAAGCTCACATGGCCCGGCTGGAGCGGTGGCGCGACCTCGGGGCCGTAGCGGCGCAGGATGTCACGGGTGGTGCCGAAAAGGGAGTAGAGCGAGGAGATCGCCTCGCGCAGCAGCCCCTGCTCGCGGTCCAGTTCGACCACGGAGACGCGGCTGGCCAGCTCCAGATACAGCTCCCACGAAGCGCGCCGCTCCGCGTCCGCCGGCTCCCACACACCGGAGATCTCTCCGAGGAACGGAAGTGCCAGCCGCGCGCTGACCTGCGTCGGCCCCGGCATCCGTGCCGGCTTCCTGCCACCTTGCTGCCTTCGGCTCATGGCTCCCTCCCCGATCGACCACAGTAGGGTAAGACGCCGTGTGGGACGTCTTCTTCAGCTACAGCCGCGGTGACGCGGAGCGCGTACGGCCGTTGCTGGAGGCCCTGCGCGGTGCCGGGCTGAAGGTCTTCACGGACGAAGCGGGTGTGGCCGGGTTTTCCGGCATCAGCCGGACGATCCGCACGGAACTGGCCCGCTCCTACGCGCTGCTCGCCTTCTATTCGCGCGAGTATCCGGAGCGCGAGGCGTGCCAGTGGGAGCTGACCGCCGCCTATCTGGCCGGGCTGGGCGAGGGCGACCCGCGCGCCCGGGTCATGGTCGTCAACCCTGAGCGGGGCACCGGCCACATCCACCCCGTGGAGCTGCGCGACGCCCGCCACTGGCCCTGGCCGCCCCCGGGCGGAACCGGGGCCACGGGGGCGCTCGTCGCGGACGTCCAGGCCCACTTGGCGCGGCTGCACGCGCCCATGCGGCTCGCCGGGTGGGACGAGGCCCGCCAGGACACCGCGCTGCCGCGCTGGCTGCCCGACCCCCGCCCCACGGCCGCGCCCCGCTTCCTGGGACGGCTGCCGGAACTGTGGCGGGTCCACAGCGCGCTGCACGCGCACGCGGCGCCCCTGGTGACCGGCAGCCCGGCGGCGCGCGCGGTGCAGATCCGGGGCCTGGGCGGCATCGGCAAGTCGCTGCTGGCGCGCGAGTACGCACAGCGCTTCGGCGCCGCCTTCCCCGGCGGCGTCTGCTGGCTGGACGCCTCGGACGAGCGCGGCTACGAGGCGGAACTGCGGCGGCTGGAGCGGCGGCTGGACACCCGCGACCTGTACAGGCACTTCGAGGCAGCGGGCGCGCCCTTCCTCTTCGTCGTCGACGGGCTCCCGGGTGGGCTCACCCTGGCGCAGGCCGCCGCCTTCGCGGCTCCCCACCCGCTGGGGCGCACGCTGTTCACCACCCGCAGCCGGGCCTACGGTGCGCTCGCGGCCCCGGTCGACCTGCGGCCCCTCGATACGGAGCACGCCGCCGAGCTGGCGGGCTCGCCCGTACTCGCCGTCGAGGCCGGCGGACACCCCGGCGCGCTGGCGCTGCTGGGGGATGCCGTGCGCGCGGGTCAGAGCGCGCGCGCCCTCGTCTCACGCCTGTACGCGCCGGGTGACTCCCTGCTGGACGCCCTCGGCGGCGGCACGCAGGAACCGTTCACCGCCTCCCTGCTGCGCGACGCGCTGAGCGCCGGGGACGAGGCCATGGACGTCCTGCGCTGCGCCGTCGCCCTCTCGCCGCTGCCGCTGGCCGAGGAGGACGTGGCGACGGCGTTGGCCGCGGCGGACCCGGTGCCGTCAGTGGTCGCCCGCCGCCGCACGGCCGTGGGACTGGCGGAACTGCGCGTACGCAGCATCCTGTCGGCCCGTTCGCACGAGCCGGCCCGTTCGCACGAACCCGCGCAGGGCCCGGCCGAGCCCGACCACTTCGTGCCGCCCTCACACACCGACGGCGCGGTCTGGCACGTCCACCCCGTGACCGCCCACGCCTGGCGGCACCACGACCCCGCCCCCGACCGTACCGAGGCACTGCGGCACGCGATGCTGCGCACTCTTCATGGAGCATCCGGTCACGGGCACTGGCGCACGGCTACGCTGAGGGTCTCCGATGACCGGAGGAAGGCACGGCACATGGCAGGCACCACGGGGGACACCCCCAGCGAATCCGAGCGGATGGCCGCCTTCGACATCCAGGTCGAGCTGGTCACCCGGATCGGCGTCCAGGAACTGGCCCCCGGCACGGGCAGCCTGCGCGAGGCGCTGGCGTCGCTGCACGCGCTGTTCGCGTTCACGCGCGGCACGCTGCGCGAGTACAGCATCAGCCTCGCCGAGAGCCGGGCCGGCGGGGGCGCCGGGAGCGAGGGCTCGGGCTCGTCCGGCGACGCGCCCGAGCCGACGGCTCCTACGGTGCAGTCCCTCGCGCACGAGCTGCTGAACGGCACCCTGCGCCCGTTCCTGTCCACCTGGCACCCGCGCCTGTCCGCCTACGAGGCCCAGCGCCCGGACGGGTCCAGCCCGCTGGACCACGAGGCCGCCTGGCAGCACGCCGCCGAACTGCGCGCCGAACTGGCGGCCCTGCGGGCCCCGCTGCACCGCATCGCCACGGCCCTGGCCGCCATCTCGGGTGCGGACTTCGGCCTGGCGGAGGTCGGCTGAGCGGTGGCCTTGGCCGTGTCCTGGGCCGTGTCCCTGACGCCGGCCCCGGCCGGGCGCGGTGCCGGTGCGGTGTCCCGTCGCGGGGGTGCGGGGATGTTCGGCGAGGCCGATGCGGCGGTGGAGACGGCGCATCGGTGCCGGGGCCCACCAGTTGGCGCGGCCCGCCAGGCGCATGAAGGCCGGTACGAGCACACCCCTGATGAGGGTGGCGTCCACGAGGACCGCCAGGGCCATGCCGACCCCGAGCTGTTTGAGGAAGACGACACCGCCGGTCGCGTAGCCCGCGAAGGACACCGCCAAGATGGCGGCGGCCGAGGTGACCAGGGGCGCGCTGCGGGCGATACCGAGCGGGACGGAGCCGGCCGCGTCGCCGGTGCGGTCGTACTCCTCTTTGATGCGGGAGAGCAGGAACACCTCGTAGTCCATGGACAGCCCGTAGGCGATGCAGAACATCAGGATCGGGATACTCGGCTCGATCGTCCCCGTGGGCGTGAATCCGAGCAGCCCTGCCAGATTCCCGTCCTGGAAGACGAAGACGAGCGCGCCGAACATCACGCTCAGGCTGAGCATGTTGAGCACGGACGCCTTCAGGGGCGCGATCACGCTGCCGGTCATGACGAACAGCACGACGAACGTCACCAGCACGATCAGCGCGGCGATCAGGGGAAGTCTGCTGGTCACCCCGTCGCGGTAGTCGGTGAGTTCGGCCGGGTAGCCGCCGGCCTCCACGTCGAACGGCGCCTTCACCGCGCGGACGTCGCCGACCAGGCCGCCGGGATCGGACTCCAGCCGGTCGGAGGAGGGGATGACGGTCAGCCGCCCGCCACCGCCGTCCTTCGCGGTGAACGAGGCGCCCCGCGGCGCCGGTGCGCGCTCGCCGCCGGAGTAGGAGCCCGCGGCGGAGTCGACCCGTACGACGCCGTCGATGCGGGACAGGTCGGCGGCGTACGGGCTCACACCGGCTCCGCCGCCGGGGGTGACGACCTGGACCGCGTCGGCCTCCTCCACCGCGAAGCCGTCACGGATCTGGTCGTACATCTGGCGAGCCCTGCGCGGCTACCCCGGGCCCGTCATCGGCTGGACGGCCATCGGCCGGGACGCGGAGGGTCGGGACACGGTCGGCCGGGACGCGGTGGGCCGGGACGCCGTGGGTCGGGACGCCAGCGGCCGGGACGCGTCCGGGGAAGGGCGACCGGGAGCCCGACGGCCTGAGTGAACTCCTTGCCGATGCGTGGCTTCGGGGGAGGGGCTTCGGGTGGGTGATGCCGCACCTGACCTGCATATGCCTTGATCGTCGGAGGGGATTGTCACTGGGCGCTCCTAGACTCGCTTGCGGGTGGATGATCCGCGAGGCGGCCTGGGTGGCCGGTGGTGAACAGGGAGTGGTGGCGCGTATGGGGCAGGGGAGCGGTGCGGATCTCCTGCGGTGCGCCGTGGTGTTCCTTCCCGGGGAGGTGCCCCGGGAAGGGCGGCTGGCGTTCTGGAGCGCGGACGGGGCCGAGGTGTCTCAGGAGGGGGAGCCGGGGGAGCTGGGCGAACTGACCGTTGTACGGCCGCAGGGGCGCGGCGTACGACAGCGGGAGGTGCCCGCCCGGATGCTGACGGTGCGGGAGGCGCTGCCCCTGCTGATGCGGGCGCGCACCGCCCCGGGGGCCCACCCGTCCGCCGCCTGCTGGGGCGCCGCCGCCCTGCACGGCCTTCGCCTGGTCGCGCAAGGGCGGCTGGTGCCCTCGGTGGGCGAGGGAGACACGGATGTGTGGCGGGCGGGGCCTCTTGACGAGACGGATGCCGCGCACCTGAGAGCGATCGCCGCCGCGATGCCCGGGGAGGGCCACGCGGTGCCGGCGCCGCTGCCTTCCGAGGGCGGGGGTGCGACATCGGGTGGTGGTGCGACCTCGAGTGCGACGGCGGGCGGGGCCGGGGCGCTCGATGAGGCCGGGCCTCGGGTGCCGGAGGCCGAGGGGCTCGTACGCGCGTTCCTGGACGCCGTCGCCGACACGCTGCCCCGTACGCCCGCCGGGCCCTCCGTCGCGGGATCCGCGTTCGCCGCGCGGGAGCCGCAGCGGCTCTCGGAGCGGTATCCGCGGGTGCGCGAGTGGGAGGCCGAGGTCGCGGCGGGGAACGACGCGGGCATCCGGATCTCCCTGCGGCTGGACCTGTCGCCGCGCGGGCTGTTCGACACCGGCACGGACGAGGAACGGGAGGCGGGCGCCGGCAGCGGGCCGGAGGGCCCGGGCAGCGGTTCGGGGCCGCCGCCGCGTGCCGCCGCGCTCGTCCAGGCGCACAGCGTCGAGGACGCCACGCTCGTCGCGGACGTCGGCGAGTTGTGGCGGGGCGAGGCCGGACATCTCGGCCCGCGCGCCCGGGCGGACACCCTGTTGGCCATCCGCCGCGCGGCCCGCGTCTGGCCGCCGCTGGGGCGCCTGCTGGAGCGGCCGGTACCCGATGTCCTCCCGCTCTCCGAGGAAGAGCTGAACGACCTGCTGGGCCGCACCGCGCGCGAGCTGGCGGCGGCGGACGTCGCCGTGCACTGGCCGCGCACCCTCGCGCGCGAGCTCGGCGCGACCGCCGTCGTCGGGCCACGGCGGCAGGCGCCCGGCTCGGCCGCCGACGGCTTCGGCTTCTTCAAGGAGGAGCACCTCCTTGAATTCCGCTGGCAGCTCGCCCTCGAAGGAGACCCGCTCACCGAGGGCGAGATGGACGAGCTGGCCGAGGCGCACCGCCCGCTGGTGCGGCTGCGCGACCAATGGGTGCTGGTCGACCCGGAGCTGGTGCGCAAGGCGCGTAAACGGCACCTCGGCCTGCTCCAGCCCGGAGCCGCGCTCGCCGCCGCGCTGTCGGGCGAGGCGGAGGTGGACGGCGAGCGGGTGGCGGCCGTGCCGACGGGAGCGCTGGCCGCGCTCCGGGACCGTCTCACCGACCGGATGAAGCACGGCGGGGAGAACGACGGGGAGGCGGAGCTGCCTCCCGAGGCACTCCGTGCGACGCTGCGCGGCTACCAACATCAGGGGCTCGCCTGGCTCGACCTGATGACCTCGCTCGGACTCGGCGGCTGCCTGGCGGACGACATGGGCCTGGGCAAGACCGTCACCCTCATCGCGCTCCACCTGCGGCGCGCCGAACGGGGCGAGACGGCGCCGACGCTGGTCGTATGCCCGGCCTCCCTGCTGGGCAACTGGCAGCGGGAGATCACCCGTTTCGCACCCGGCGTCCCCGTACGCCGATACCACGGGCCCGGCCGCAGCCTGGAGGGGCTGCCCCGGCGCGAGGAAGAGCACGCCGGGGGCGGGAGAGACGCCGAGGGCGGGAGAGACGCCGGGGCCGAGGAGGCGGACGAGGGCACGGACGGCGGATTCGTCCTCACGACCTACGCGACGATGCGCACCAGCGCCGCCGAACTGGCCGGGCGCCGCTGGGGCCTGGCCGTCGCCGACGAAGCCCAGCACGTCAAGAACGCGCGCTCCGCCACGGCCCGTGCCCTGCGCACCCTCCCGTCCGCCGCCCGCGTCGCCCTGACCGGCACCCCCGTCGAGAACAACCTCTCCGAGCTGTGGGCACTGCTGGACTGGACGACGCCGGGGCTGCTCGGCCCGCTCAAGACGTTCCGTGCCCGGCACGCGCGCGCTGTCGAGGGCGGTGAGGATCCGGAGGCGACGCGGCGGCTCGCGCGCCTCGTCAGCCCGTTCCTGCTGCGCCGTAAGAAGTCCGACCCCGGCATCGTCCCCGAGCTGCCGCCCAAGACCGAGACCGACCATCCGGTCGCGCTCAGCCGCGAGCAGGCGTCGCTCTACGAGGCGGTGGTGCGCGAGACGCTCGCGGAGATCGAGGCGGCCGAAGGCATCGCGCGGCGCGGCCTGGTGATGAAGCTGCTGACGGCGCTCAAACAGATCTGCAACCATCCGGCGCAGTATCTGCGCGAGGCCGCCGGAGGCCGTGCGCGCGAGGTCGCGACCGCGCACCCCGGCCGCTCCGGCAAGCTCGAACTCCTCGACGAACTGCTGGAGACGATCCTCGCCGAGGACAGCTCGGTGCTGGTCTTCACGCAGTACGTGGAGATGGCCCGCCTCCTCGCCGCGCATCTGGGCGAGCGCGGCACGACGACCCAGCTCCTGCACGGCGGCACGCCCGTGGCACAGCGCGAGGAGATGGTGGACCGCTTCCAGTCGGGCGAGATCCCCGTCTTCCTGCTGTCCCTCAAGGCGGCGGGCACGGGCCTGAACCTGACCCGGGCCGGTCACGTGATCCACTACGACCGCTGGTGGAACCCTGCGGTCGAGGAGCAGGCCACCGACCGCGCCTACCGCATCGGCCAGACCCAGCCCGTACAGGTGCACAGACTCCTCACGGAGGGCACCGTGGAGGACCGCATCGCGCAACTCCTCCATTCCAAACGGCAGTTGGCCGACGCGGTGCTCAGCGGCGGCGAGGCCGCGCTGACAGAGCTGTCGGACGCGCAGCTCGCCGACCTCGTCTCGCTGCGGAGAGAGCCGTGAGCGGCCCGGAGTCCCCGCTCGGGCGGTGGGGCGAGGCGTGGGTGCGCGCGCTGGAGGAGACCGCGCTGGATACGGCACGCCTGGAGCGGGGGCGCGCCTACGCGCGCGACGGAGGAGTGGCCGGAGTGCGCGTGGAGCGCGGACGGATCACCGCGTACGTGTACGGCAGCCGGCCCCGCCCGTACCGCGCCGAGCTGCGGCTGCCCGTGCTGACGCCGGCGCAGTGGGACACCTTCCTGGACACGGCGGCGGAGCAGCCGGCGTGGGTGGCCGCGCTGTTGGACGGTGAGGTCCCCCACGAGGTGGCAACCCAGGCCGAAGCCGCCGGCGCCCGCCTCCTCCCCGGCCCCGGCGACCTGCTCCCCACCTGCACCTGCCCCGACAGAGGCCGCCCCTGCAAACACGTAGCGGCCCTCTGCTACGAGGTGGCGGCCCAGTTGGACGCCGACCCCTTCACCCTCCTGCTGGCCCGGGGAATGCCGAAGCCCGACGTCCAGACCCGCCTGCACCGCCGCGCGCGCCGCCACGGGCAGGCCCACGGCGAGGCGGACCCACGGAGCTTGCGGAGCCCGTGGAGCTCACGAAACCCGCGTGCGACGCGCACGAGCGCGGAGGGCCCGCGGGGTTCGGGGGGTGTGCGAGGCGCGCGGGCCGGGACGCCGGGCACGGGCGGGGACGCCGGTGTGGCGGAGTCACCTGCCGGTGCGGGGCGCGAAGAGGCGGGGGACACGTGTGCCGGGGCGGAAGCTTCCGCACGCAGTGGCGAGGCGGATTCGGACCCGAGCGCCGGTACGGCCGGCACGGGCAAGGAGGCGGCGCGGGCGGCTGCGAGGCGCGCGCGTACCGGGAACGCGGAAACAGATGGAGGCGCGTCGGGAGCGAGCGCGAGTCAGGCGGGAGCGCGTGCGCGGGCGGTCGGCAAGGACGAGGGCGGTGGTGTGGCGGGGTCGCGTTCTGGTGTGACGGATGCCGGGGCTGCCGCTGCGCAGGTGGCGCGGATGGCTGCGAGGCGTGCGCGTGGTGGGGGCGCGGGTGTTGGTGCGGGGGGTGCGAGCGCGCGTTCGGGCGCGGTGGGCACGGGTGCGGCGGGGCCAGGCACCGGTGCGGCACGTGAGGACGGGCGAGGTGCGCGTTCGCGGGACGCGGAGGAGAGCGGCCCCGGGTCCGGGGCCGGGGAGCCGGGTCAGGGGGAGGGAGGCGAGGCCTCTCCGGCTCCCGTCCTGCGGTCCGGTGGGGGCTTCGTGCCGGCCACGGAGGCGCTTGCCGCCTCCGTACGGCCCCCGTTGCCCGAGCCGCTGCCCGCGCTGGAGGGGCCCGGGGAACCCGGCCCGTTCCCCGACGTTCCGGGCGGGCCCAGCCCGGACGGCCTCGCGTTCCTGGCGATGGACGCGGCAACCCGCGCGCACCGGGCACTCACCGCACGCACCGCACCCCCCGCACCCCCCGCACCCCCCGCACGCACCGCACCCACTGCCCCAAGCGCGGACCCGCTGACCGAACTGTCGATGGAGCACGACATCATCCGGCTCGCGGCCACTCACCCCCGGCTGACCGGCCGCCGCACCCTCTCCCCCCTATTCGCCGGCCTCGCCCGCACGGCGGGGTGCACCGCGCCGGAGCTGGCGCGGGCCGCGGCGGCGTGGCGGCAGGGCGAGGCGGCGGGGCTCACCGTGCTGGAGGAGGACTGGGATCCGCCCGCCGGTGACTTCGACCGGGCCCGCAGCATCCTGGCCGCCGCCGGGATATCCGTGTCCATCCGCCGTAACCACCTCACCCACACCACCCGCCTCCTTCAGCTCCGCTATGGTCCGGACGGCCGCTGGTACCCCTACCGCGCGGACAGCGAGGACGGTGAGTGGTGGCCCGAAGGCCCGTCCGCCGCCGATCCGTTGACCGCCATGTCGGCGGCGCTTGGGGAGGGGTAGCCTAAGCCCGCCGTCCCCGTCCGCCGTCCGCCGTATGGAGCGCGCCGAGCGCCGGGCGCTCACGTGTCGAGATCGGTGGCCCGTGCGACCTTCTCCCAGGCGCCGATCTCCTCGCGCACGCTGTCCGCATGGCTGAGGATGGCGTTGACGGCGTCTCCCCCCGAGCGGAAGCCGGAGCGGGGTGTGTTCGGCGTTCAGCGCGGTGAGGATCGCGGCGGCGGCCTTGTCCGGATCGCCGGGCGCCGTGCCGTCGTTCGACTCGGTCATGCGCCGGGTCGGTCCGACGGTCTCCGCGTAGGGGCCGGTCTCCTCGCTCGTGCTTCTGGCGCGGAAGAGTCCGGTCCTGAACGTACCGGGCTCCACCACCAGCACTTGATCCCGTAGGGCGTGAGTCCACCAGCGCCTCGGACATCCCCTCCAGCGCGAACTTCTCGCGCTGTACGCCCCGAGGCCGGGGAAGGACATCTGAGCGCCCATGCTGCTGAGCTGCACTATCGCGCCGGAGCGCCGGGCGCGCATGTGCGGCAGTACGGTGCGGCTGAGCGCGGCGGGGTCGAAGACGTGCACGTCGAACAGGGCACGCAGCTCGGCGTCTGTGGTCTCCTCGACGGCTCCGACGTGAGCGCGCCCCGCGTTGTTGACCAGGATGTCGATCCGGCCGTGCCGGGCGACCACGTCGGAGACCGTCGCCTCGATGCCTTCGGTGTCGGTCACGTCGAGCCGGACGGCGTCGACCTGGCCGGGGTGGGCGGCGACGAGGCCGTCCAGCGCCGTGGTGCGGCGTGCTGTCGCGACGACGGTGTCGCCGGCGACCACGGCGGCTCGCGTGATCGCCCTCCCGAAGCCGCTGCCCGCGCCTGTCACCAGCCATATTCTGCCTATCGGTACTCCCCTTTTGATCGGTTCGTCCGCTCAGCTCTTCTCTCCGGTCTCCGCCGGAGAACCGGAGACCGTTGGACAAGGATCTTGCTGAATTTTTCGGCGCGCGCCCAACACTCTTTGAACGCGCGCCCAACACTCTTTGAAATAGCCATTGTTGTGGACGTCCATGGCTGAAAACTGCGCTGCTTCCGAGCGATTTACGGAGGACGTGCACTTCGCACGCGCAGGAGAGCGACTTACGCGCGCGGCAGAGCGGCTGTTCGTCTCGCGGCCTGGCTCCACCCCGGGGTCGGGTGTCCTTTGACCGCCCGTGACCGCTCATTGACAAGTTAGGTTCCTGATCTTGTCCCTGACTGTGACTCGGCCCACGCCCGGCCCCGGCTGGCGGCCCCCGACGCTCTCGTGTCACCTTCGCCGAGTACGCTGCGCCGGACGCTGGGACAGCCATCGGGCTGGGCAGCGCGCAGACGACACCGAGGACGCGCAGAGCGTACGGAGCGAGGAGTGGCCCGATGGCCTTTCGTAAGGCGACGATGAAGAAACAGGTGGCCGAGGCCATCGCTCAACAGGCTCCGGGCGACCGCCCGTTGGTCTCCGTAATGACCGTCGCGGGTCCCAATCCGTGGCTCAGTGTCGGATTTCTGGGCCTGGTCGGACAGTTTCTGATCAAGTACTACTTCATCACGATCACAGATCAGGCCCTGCTTTTGCACCGTATGGCCAGGTTTTCGCAGAAGCCGAAGGAAATCGTGCACGCGATCCCCCGCGACCAGGCGCGCCCGCTCTTCGGCGAGATTCAGCTCAACCCCTTGTGGAGCTTCTTCCACATGACCCTGCCGGACTCGGCCAAGCCCGTCCGCGTCAACGTCCACCGCATGTGGCGCAACGAGCTGGAGGAACTGCTCGCCGTCGTCGGTGGCACCCCGGGTCCGCAGGGCCCGCA
Source organism: Streptomyces sp. NBC_01775 (assembly GCF_035917675.1). Taxonomy (NCBI): domain Bacteria; kingdom Bacillati; phylum Actinomycetota; class Actinomycetes; order Kitasatosporales; family Streptomycetaceae; genus Streptomyces; species Streptomyces sp. NBC_01775. Next base: position 7,326,914 of record NZ_CP109104.1, read on the forward strand.
GGGTTACGCGCCCCCGCCCCAGCAGGGTTACGCCCCGCAGCCCCAGCAGGGCTACGCGCCTCAGCCGCAGCAGCAGCCCTACGCCCCGCAGCAGCCCCACCAGCAGCCGCAGGCACCCCAGCAGCCGCAGGCACAGCCGGGCTATCAGCAGCCGCAGCCCGGCTACCAGCCGCAGCAGCAGCCGCAGGGCCACCCCGGCTACCAGCAGCCCCAGCAGCCGCAACAACCCCAGCAGCCCGGCCCGTACTACAACGACCCCCGGGCCCCGCAGGCTCCCCAGGCCCCGCAGGACCAGCCTGGCCCTTACTACGGCAACCCGGGCCAGCAGCAGGGCGGCAACCCGTACGCGTAAGCGGCGACCCGTACGCGTAGGGCACCACCGGGGGAACGCGCAGGACGACGGCCCCAGAGCACAAGCGCGTAAGTAGCGCCGTTGCCCCCCGGCCCCGTCGTACGGTGGGCATCCACCCACGGCGGGTGGCGATCCGGGGCCGGGGCAGGGCCGCCCGCGCGCTCCCGCCGCGTCGATGCAAGGGGAACGCACCGTGACCGCAGCTCTGTCCGTCGCGTATTCGGGCCTCACCGCTGAGCAGGCCAGGCTCTACCGGCTGCTCGGGCTGTTCCCCGGGCCCAGCCTCGACATCGGGATCGCCGTCTGCGTGGCGGGAGCCGCGCCCGAGACCACCGAGGACCTCCTCGACACGTTGGAGGACGCCGCACTCCTGGAGTGGGACGAGGAGGCCGGCCGCTACCGCCTTCCCGAGGCAGCGCGCCCGCACGCCCGCGAGTGCGCTCTGCACGAGGAGAGCGAGCAGGAGCGCGAGGCGGTGCTGGAGCGCTGCGTCGACTACTACGTCACCGGTGCCGCCTTCGCGGACCTGGCCGTGCTGGGTGCGGCCCGGCTGCGGGTCGGCGGCGAAGCGGCCCACCGCCCCGGCGCCTTCGACCCGTTCGACGCGCCCGGCAGGGACCGCGCCGCCCGGCGGCGCGCCGCACTCGCCTGGCTGGCCGCCGAGCGCCGGGACGCGCTCGCCGTACTGCGCGCCGCCGCCGAACACGGCGGCATGGCCCGGCAGGTGTGGCAGCTTGCCGAATCCCTCACCGCGCTCTACCTGCACCACCGTCATGTGGACGACTGGCGGGTCTGCTGCGACCTGGGCATCGAGGCAGCCGTCACCGAGGGGGAGCCGGAGGCCGAGGCCCGGCTCCGGGCCCTGCTCTCGCGTCCCTTGCTGGACGCGGGGGAAGAGGGACGGGCGCGCGCCGAGCTGGACAGCGCGCTCGCGCTCGCCGGCCTGGCGGACGACCGGCAGCTGCGCGCCGGTGTGCACGTCGCCGACGGCCACTACTGGCTGGCCCGCGAACCCCGTCGCGCCATAGCCGCCTACGAGCGTGCCCTCGCGCTCAACGAGCAGGCCGGCCAGGACAGGGCCACCGCCGTCGTCGACTACTACCTCGGCCAGGCGCTGAGTGTGGCCGGTGAACTCGGCCAGGCCCGGACCCTGCTGGAGGACGCCCACCAGCGCTTGCGCGAGTTGGAGGACGACCGAACGGCGGGCCGTGCCCTCGCGGCGCTGGGACGGGTGTACGACGCGCAGGGCGAGCAGGACGCCGCTCAGGAGGCGTACGAGAACGCTGTCCGGATGCTGCGTGAAAACCAGGCGGCCCACTATGAGGCGCGGGCGCTTGAGGACTGGGCCGGGCTCGACCAGCGCGCGGGGCGCGCCCAGGAGGCGCGCGAGCGGCTGCTGCGGGCTCTGGAGATCCACGAGACCGTCGGCGGCCCGCGCGCGGAGAGCGTCCGCCGCCGGCTGGCGGAACAGCCGCCGGCGCCGCCGGCTCACTCCCCGTCGCGGACGTAGGCGCGGGGCAGCGTGGCGCGGATCTTCGACTGCCGGTGCGGCAGTTCGTCCCAGTCGTCCATCGTCGCGGCCAGCAGCCCCTGGGACTCGGCGAGCGCGATGAGCGTGGCGGGCCGGTAGTAGAAGTCCTCGTGCAGGACGTGGTGTTCCTCGCCGTCCGTCCTGTTGTACGTGAAGTCGAAGAATCCGCCCGGCTTCAGGACGCGGGGGATGTGGCTGAGGCACTCCTCGATCACCTGCGGTGGGGAGTGCGAGAAGACGCTGTGCGCGTGCGCCATGTCGAAGTGCCCCTCCGGGAGGTGTGCCAGACGCATGTCGTCCACGAGCGTCAGGTGCGGCAGCTTCCCCTGGAGTCCGCGCGAGGCCAGCACCCGCTGGGCCGCGAACAGGATGTCGGGTGAGATGTCGAGGCCGTAGTAGTGCCCCGGCGCGAGGTAGTCGATGAACCGCCATCCGGCGCGCAGATTCCCGCATCCGATCTCCAGCAGCCGGTGCGAGGGCTGAAGTCCGTGCGACCGCAGGTAGCTGAACTGCAACTCGCCCACTGCCTCCCAGCGTTCCTGGGTGGGGGTGCCCACGGCCGCGTTCGGATTCCGGGCCACGTCCGAGCGCATCACACCCCGGTAGAAGGTGATGTGGTCGCCGTGCGCGCCGCGCCGCAGCCACCAGTCCCGCATCATCCGCCGTGCGTAGGGGGCCAGGCGCGCCGGGTGCAGCAGCGTGTGCCGCAGCCGCTCCGGAGAGGAGAGCCCCTGGCGGGCGCGGGAACCGGCGCGTGCGCGGGCGCGCGGTCCGCCGTGGGAAGTGGCGTCGTGAGGCATGAGGGTGCCCCGCCTTCCGGCTCGTCGCGGCAGTCGACTCCTTCCCTTCCCCCAGGCGCCCGGTTCAAGGGGAATTCGAGGAGCGGAAGGCGGACGATAACTTGAGCCCATGAGTCATGTGCGCGACGAAGGACAGGATGCCGCGGGATTCGGCGGTGCTCCGGATGAAGAGGGTTTTCCCGGGCGGTACGGCCCCAGCGCGACCGTCGAGGTCGACCCCCGCTCTGTTGGCCCCGTACGGACGGCATACGCGCCCGACCCGGACGGCGACCCGGATCCCGGCGAGATCGTATGGACGTGGGTGCCCTACGAGGAGGGCGACGGCAGGGGCAAGGACAGGCCGGTCCTGATCGTCGCGCGCGAGGGCGGCGGGGAGCAGCCGGAGCGCGGGGGCGGGAGCCGGCAAGGGGTCGTCCTCGCCGTACAACTCACCTCCCGTGAACACCACGGCGACCAGGAGTGGCTGCCGCTCGGCTCGGGTCCGTGGGACCGCGAGGGCCGGGACTCCTGGGTCGGGATCGACCGGGTGCTGCGCCTGCGACCCGGCGGCATGCGCCGCGAGGCATGCGCCCTGGACCGCGCCCGCTTCCAGGCCGTCGTGCACCGTCTCCAGCAGGTGTACGGCTGGCGCTGACACCCGCCGGATCCCCGGGTGTTGACCGGCTCCGTCATCGTGTTGACGCGAGGTTCCGTCAAAAGGCGTACCCGGTACTGAGCTTGGTGCGAGACCTCTTCCCCTGAGCACCCGGTCCATAGGATCGGACGGCATTCATGTGTGTGCGCGGAGTGACGGACTTCAGGTTCGCGGCCCGCCGGTCACTCCGCTCATACAGGGACCGAAAAACAGGCCCCTTCGCCGCACGCGGGGGCCGCTCAGGGGGACAGATCATGCAGAGCGCAGCCGGTGTGCCGGTCGACAGTTTTTCCTACGGACTGGTGACACCCGTTCTGGCCTACGGGATGGCGTGTCTGGGCAGTGCGCTGGGACTCAGATGCACGGTGCGCGCGCTGGGCCTGCGCGGCGGGGCCCCGACCGGCTCCGAGCGCGCCGGGTGGCTGCTGCTGGGCTCGCTCGCGATCGGCACCGGCATCTTCACCATGCACTTCATCGCGATGATGGGCTTCACCGCACGCGGAGTCGAGATCCAGTACGACCTCCTCACCACCTACGCGAGTCTGGCCGTCGCGGTGGCCGTCGTCGGGGCCGGGGTCTTCCTCGTCGGACACCGGGGACGCACAGTGCCGGCCCTGCTCGGCGGCGGCGTCATCACCGGACTGGGCGTCGCCGCCATGCACTACCTCGGGATGGCGAGCATGCGCATGCCAGGCAGCCTCGTCTACGACCTGCCGACCGTCCTGCTCTCCATCGCGATCGCCGTGGTCGCCGCGACGGCAGCCTTGTGGTTCGCCACGTCCGTGAAGGTCCTCGGCGCGGCCCTGGGCGCCGCGATGATCATGGGGGTGGCCGTCTGCGGCATGCACTTCACCGCGATGCGCGCGGTCTCCGTCCACTCCCACGACACCGACGCCGCCGTGGACGGCACCTCCGCCATCGCCACCGTGATGCCGATCCTCATCGGTCCCGTCCTGTTGCTGCTGTTCGTCGGCCTTTTCGTGAGCCTTGACCCGATGGTGCAGCGCGACGGCAAGCGTGGCTGGGGCAGCAGGCCGGGGGAGGGCTCCGGTGAGAAGCTGGAGTGGACGCCGTTCGAACGCTGAAGGATCACCGCGCGTGAACACCAGTGGGAACACCGCGTTCTCCCGGCGTCGTTGAGACCGCACAGACCCGTACGGGTACGGGCCCGTACAGCCGCCGACCGGCGTGTTCAGCGCGCCGCTACGAGGGGTGAGACCGATGGCTGCAACAGCGGACGACGCGGCTGCGCCCGGCGAAGGAGGCGCCCCCGGCGAAGGGGCCGCGCCCGGCCCGGACGCGGGAGCGGGAGCGCGTACGAGCCCCCAGCTCGCGGCGATGCCCGAGGGCTGGACCCGGGCTCTGGCGGTCGTGGCCCACCCCGACGACCTGGAGTACGGCGTGGCCGCCGGCATCGCGGAGTGGACAGCGCGCGGCAAACAGATCAGCTATCTCCTCGCGACCAGGGGAGAAGCGGGCATCGACAGCATGGATCCCGCCGAGGCCGCACGGGTGCGCGAGGACGAGCAGCGCGCGAGCGCCGCCGCCGTCGGCGTCACCGACGTGCGGTTCCTGGACCACCGCGACGGGGTCCTGCAAGAGGGCCCCGCGCTGCGTTCGGACATCGCGTCCGTCATCCGCGCCGCCCGGCCCGAACTGGTCATCACGGTGAACCACCGCGACACCTGGGGCGGCGCCCCCGGCAGCCCCTGGAACACCCCCGACCACCGTGCGCTGGGCCGCTCCGTACTGGATGCCGTCGGGGACGCGGGCAACCGCTGGATCTTCACCGAACAGCTGAAGAAGGACGGCGTCCAGCCGTGGGGCGGCGTCCGGTGGGTGGCCGTGGCCGCCTCGCCCGCCGTGACCCACGCCGTGGAGGTCGGCGAGGAGGCGGCACGCAAGGGCCTCGCCTCGCTGCTGGAGCACCACGCCTACATCACCGCGCTCACCGACGAGGACCCGGAGACCTACGCACGCTCGATCGTGAACCGCGCGCTGGACATGTACGGCCAGAGCTACGGAGGCCGCCGGGCGGTCGCCTTCGAACTGCACCCTTGCTGAAGGACCGACGGAGCCGAGGAGCCGACGGAGCCGACGGAGCCGACGGAACGAGGAACCGAGGAAGGCGGGCGGCGGACCCGAGTGAGGTGGGGAACGGGGTACGCGGGAGGCGGGGAGAGCGGGAGGTGGTGGGTGCCCCCGGCCGCGCCACCCGTCACTTCCGTCGCCGCACCACGGACAGCAGCGTCAGCGCGGCCACCGGCACCAGCGTCGCCGCGGCCAGGACGTTCAGCCAGCCGTAGCCGGCCTGGGCGACGACCAGCCCGGAGAGGGCCCCGCCGATCCCCGCGGCGGAGTTCATGATCAGGTCCGAGAGGCCCTGTACGGCGGCGCGTGCGGGCTGTGGCACCGAGTCGGTGAGCAGCGCCGATCCCGCCACCAGCCCGGCCGACCAGCCGAGGCCGAGCAGGAACAGCCCCGCGGCGGACTGCGCGTGATGGCCGTTCGCCGTGCCCGCCAGCGCCGTCGCACAGGCCAGCAGTGCCACGCCCGCCAGAATCACGCTGAGCCGTCCGACGCGGTCCGCGAGAGTCCCCATGAGCGGTGAGAACGCGTACATGCCCATGATGTGCCCGCTGATCACCAGCCCGATCAGCTCCACTCCGGCGCCGTGCCCGCCCAGGTCGACAGGCGTCATCACCATCACCGACACCATGACGGTGTGCGTACCGGCGATGGCGGTCAGCGCCACGCGCGCGGAGGGGGAGGCGGTGACCGCGGCCAGCCCCGCGCGCAGCGACCGCTCGCCTCCAGAGCCCTCCTCGGTGCCGCCCGCACGGGCCAGGGCGCGCGCCGTCAGCAGTGGGTCGGGCCGCAGCATCATGTGCATCAGCAGCCCCGCCACCAGGAAGACGCCCGTGCCCCACAGGAAGGGACCCGCAGCTTCGGGCACCCCCAGCCAGGCGACGGACTTCCCGGCGGGAGCCGCGATGTTCGGCCCCAGCACGGCGCCGATGGTGGTCGCCCACACGACCGTCGAGATCGCTCGCGCGCGGTGAGCGGGCTCTGCCAGGTCGGCGGCGGCGAACCGCGCCTGGAGGTTCGCGGAGTTTCCCGCGCCGAACGCCGCCATCCCCACCAGCAGCAGCGGGAAGCTCCCCGCCGTCGCGGCTGCCACGACGACGAGCCCGCCCAGGGCGGCCACCGCGTACGCCGTGGTCAGGCCCATCCGTCGGCCGTGCCTGGCCATGAGCGCGGCGAAGGGCAACGAGAGCAGCGCTGTCCCGATCACCGAGGCCGTGGAGGCGAGGCCCGCGACCGCCTCGGACCCGCCGATGTCCTCGGCCAGCATCGGGGCCAGCGCGACGGCTGTGGCGACCCCGAGGCCCCCGAGGATCTGGCTGACCACGAGCGTGCTCTGGACCCGGCGTCGCACCGCCGCCAGACCTCCGGCGGGGAGGGGGTCGGATATGCCGTCGGGAAGGGGCCCGGCCATGCCGCCCTCGGGTATGTCCCCAGGGTCGCCGCCGGGTGTGTCAGGTGCGTCGGCTGAGTCACTGATGTCGGTCACGTCGCGCAGTGTGGCAGGAGCGGGCCTGTCCCACCATGGGTTTGACGCGCCATGAAGCCAGGCGCCCGCGCCTCAGAAGAGCGGCTCCGGCAGCACCCCCTCCAGCGTCAGCAGCGTGCGCTTGGTCTCCAGACCGCCCCCGAAGCCGCCTATGCCGCCTGAGCTCTCCAGGACGCGGTGGCAGGGGACGACGACCGGCAGCGGGTTGGCCCCCATGGCGACGCCCACCGCGCGGGCCGCGCCGGGCTCCCCGACCCGGACGGCGAGATCCTGATATCCGACGGTCGTGCCGTACGGCACCGATTCGGCCAGCTCGCGCAGCACCCGCTCGTGGAACCCGCCGGTCAGCGACCAGTCCAGCGGGACCGTGAAGGGGACGGCCGCCCCGTCGAAGTAGCCGGTCAGCTCTCTTCCCACGCTGTCCAGGTGCGCGGCGGGCGACGAGGGCGGGGCCTCGGCGGGTGCCGCCCCGTCGAGGGGTGAGGTGTCTTCGAAGCGGCCCGAGAGCCGCGCGAGGGCCTGGTCGAGAACGTGTCCCCGCGCATGGAAGACGACGTTGACCAGACCCTCTCCGGTGGCCGCCAGCAGCAGCGGGCCGATGGGGGTGTCCCGCACCGTCCAGGCGCAGGACACCGCACCGGGCGTCTCGTTCACCGGCTCCACCGGCGCGTCAGTCATACCCGCAGACTAGAGCGGGCCACTGACAGCGCCGGCTCGGCTCGTCGGGGCTCAGTTCGCCGGGGCCGCGGAGTCCTTCGCCGCGTCCCGGACCACGTCCGGCTTGTTGGAGATGATGCCGTCCACACCCGCCCCGGCGACCTTCTTCGCGGTCTCCGCGTCGTTCACCGTCCAGGTGAACACCTCCAGCCGGCGGTGGTGGGGGCCCTTGACGTCGTGGACGGCGTCCACGTACTCCTTGCTGACGTCGGTGTGGGTCGGGTTTATCTGGTCCGCGAACTTCGCGTAGGACTCCAGCTCGCTCACCTTCGGCGTGCCCAGGAAGCCCGTCTTGACCTCGGGCTTGTCCTGGTGGACCGCCGCGACGGCGTCGGCGTTGAAGCTCTGGATTATCAGCTTGTTCTTGGTGTGGTGCCGGTTGAGCCAGCCCTTCTGCCGCAGCTCGCCGAGCGTCTGGCGCTCGATGCCCGGGTAGAGCTCGGGTGCTTTCAGCTCCAGGAGCAGCTCCTGGCCGTTCTTGGTGACCCGCGCGAGGTACTCGTCCAGGGTGGGGATCTTCTCGCCCTCGAATTCCTTGCTGAACCAGCTCCCGGCGTCCAGCGACTTGATCTCCTTGGCCGTGAAGTCGGAGACGTTCCAGGGGGCGCGGTCGGGGAAGCGCTGTTCGACGTCCGTCGTACGGGAGAGCGTCGTGTCGTGTATGACGACCAGCTCGCCGTCCTTGGTGCGCTGCACATCGTTCTCGACCCACTCGATGCCGAGCTGGCGGGCCTTGTCGACGGCGGCGAGCGTGTTCTCCGGCGCGTAGGCGGACGCTCCCCGGTGCGCCACCGGGAGGGGGTCGCGCTGGGCTGTGCCGGCCGCCGCCCCCGGCGCCTGGCCGGATCTCGTCGGTGCCGCGGTGTTTTCGGCCGCCGTGGCGGTCGGGGTGACGGTGAGGAAGAGCGCGCTCATACCCAGCAGCGCACCGGCAGTGGTGGCGGTCGCAGTCAGTGGGCGTATCGACATGCGGGACTCCTCGCTTCTGTCTGTGCACGGACTGCGATGACAGTTCCCGATGCGCAATACAAACAAGCGGGGGCAAAGTGGCGCGGAGCTGAACGCGGAACGTCCGAGCCGCTGACCTGCGGCAGGACAAAATGGCGGTTATCTGCCACCCGGGGATTGTTTGGGCGTGGACGCCCATTGTCAGTGGTGAGTCGTACGGTGGTTTGCATGCGGCCCAACACCGAGATCGAACGCAAGGTGGCGCCTTTCGAGGTCGTCAGCCCCTATCAGCCAAGCGGCGACCAGCCGACCGCCATCGCCGAGCTCGCCCAGCGCGTCACGGGCGGGGAGAAGGACGTCGTACTGCTCGGCGCAACCGGTACGGGCAAGTCGGCGACGACCGCATGGATGATCGAGAAGCTCCAGCGTCCGACCCTGGTGATGGCACCCAACAAGACGCTCGCCGCCCAGCTGGCCAACGAATTCCGCGAGCTGCTGCCGAACAACGCGGTGGAGTATTTCGTCTCCTATTACGACTACTACCAGCCAGAGGCGTACGTCCCCCAGACGGACACCTACATCGAGAAGGACTCCTCGATCAACGAGGAGGTGGAGCGCCTCCGCCACAGCGCCACCAATTCCCTGCTCACGCGGCGTGACGTGGTGGTGGTCGCCTCCGTCTCCTGCATCTACGGCCTGGGCACCCCGCAGGAATACGTCGACCGGATGGTGCCGCTCAAGGTCGGCGAGGAGTTCGACAGGGACCAGCTGCTGCGCCGTTTCGTCGACATCCAGTACACACGCAACGACGTGTCCTTCACGAGGGGCACCTTCCGCGTCCGGGGCGACACCATCGAGATCTTCCCGGTCTACGAGGAGCTGGCCGTCCGCATCGAGATGTTCGGTGACGAGATCGAGGCCCTCTCCACGCTCCACCCCCTCACCGGCGAGGTGATCTCCGACGACCAGGAGCTGTACGTCTTCCCGGCCTCGCACTACGTGGCCGGTCCTGAGCGCATGGAGCGCGCGATCAACGCCATCGAGGCCGAGCTGACCGAGACGCTCACCTCGATGGAGAAGCAGGGCAAGCTCCTGGAGGCCCAGCGGCTGCGCATGCGCACGACCTACGACATCGAGATGATGCGCCAGATCGGCACCTGCTCGGGCATCGAGAACTACTCGCGGCACATCGACGGCCGCGACCCCGGCACAGCGCCCCACACCCTGCTGGACTACTTCCCGGACGACTTCCTGCTGGTCATCGACGAGTCCCACCAGACGGTCCCGCAGATCGGCGCGATGTACGAGGGCGACGCGGCGCGTAAGCGCACCCTGATCGACCACGGCTTCCGGCTGCCCTCGGCGATGGACAACCGCCCGCTGAAGTGGGAGGAGTTCCTGGAGCGCATCGAGCAGACGGTGTATCTGTCCGCGACCCCGGGCCCCTACGAGTTGGCCCGCTCCGACGGCTTTGTCGAGCAGGTCATCCGCCCCACCGGGCTCATCGACCCGGAGGTCGTCGTCAAGCCGACCGACGGTCAGATCGACGACCTGGTGCACGAGATCCGCGCCCGCGAGGAGCGCAACGAACGGGTGCTGGTCACCACGCTGACCAAGAAGATGGCCGAGGATCTGACCGACTATTTCGTCGAGCTGGGCATTCAGGTCCGCTATCTGCACAGCGACGTGGACACCCTGCGACGTATCGAGCTGCTGCGCGAGCTGCGCTCCGGGGAGTACGACGTCCTGGTGGGCATCAACCTCCTGCGTGAGGGCCTCGACCTGCCCGAGGTCTCCCTGGTGGCGATCCTCGACGCGGACAAGGAGGGCTTCCTGCGCTCGGGCACCTCCCTGATCCAGACGATCGGCCGCGCGGCTCGCAACGTCTCCGGCCAGGTGCACATGTACGCGGACAAGATCACCCCGGGTATGGAGCGGGCCATCGAGGAGACCAACCGCCGCCGCGAGAAGCAGACCGCCTACAACGAAGAGCACGGCATCGATCCCGAGCCGCTGCGCAAGAAGATCGGCGACATCGTCGCGGACATCGTCCGCGAGGAGATCGACACCGAGGCGCTGCTGGATACGGGCTACCGCCAGCGGGACGAGACGGGCAAGGGCGGCAAGGCGGCCAAGGGCAAGGCCCCCACCCCGGCCAAGGGCAAGGCCAAGGCCGGCGAGCTGACCGACCGGCCCGCCGCCGACCTCGCCGAGACCATCGAGGAGCTGACCGAACGTATGCGCGCCGCGGCGGCGGAGCTACAGTTCGAGGTCGCCGCCCGACTGCGTGACGAGGTGGGCGAGTTGAAGAAGGAGCTGCGCCAGATGAAGGAGGCGGGGCTGAAGTAGCGCACTGGCAGGCGAGGGGCCGCCAGACCTGCGGAGTGTTGCAAGAACGACACAAAGAAGTCGCCGCCCGACCTGGCCGTCACCCGTCTTGCGTAGGGTTCTGCGCGTGGTGGCCGCCGGTCCGTGGCGGTCACGCTGTCGAGAGGGGACGCACGTGTCGGTCAACTTGTCCAAGGGCCAGGCGATCAGCCTCCAGAAGAGTGACGGAGGCACCCTGACCGCCGTACGGATGGGGCTCGGCTGGCAGGCCGCACCGCGCCGGGGGCTCTTCGGGAAGCGCACCAAGGAGATCGACCTCGACGCCTCGGCGGTGCTCTTCGCCGACAAGCAGCCGGTCGACGTCGTCTTCTTCCGTCACCTGGTCAGCGACGACGGCTCCGTCAAGCACACCGGCGACAACCTGGTGGGCGGCGCGGGCCAGGGCGGCGACGACGAGGCGATCATGGTCGACCTCCAGCGCGTCCCCGTCCACATCGACCAGATCGTCTTCACGGTCAACTCCTTCACCGGGCAGACCTTCGCCGAGGTCGAGAACGCCTTCTGCCGCATCGTGGATGAGACCAACGGTCAGGAGATCGCCCGCTACACCCTCACCGGCGGCGGCGACTACACGGCGCAGATCATGGCCAAGGTGCACCGCCAGGGCAGCGGCTGGCAGATGACAGCCATCGGCGACGCCGCCAACGGCCGCACCTTCCAGGACCTGATCCCGGTGATCCTGCCGAAGCTCTGAGGCTGTGGGACGGGGCCGCGCGGGCCCCGAGGTGAGGTGAGTGACCGGCCCGGCCGTACGGACCGCGCGGGCCGCGACCGGCAGGGACCGACCTGCCGGTCCACAGAGGCAGTGCGACATGGGGGGCGCGAGAATGACGGCCGAGCTGGTCAGGGGGCAAAACCACCTGCTGCCCGTGACCCGGGTGGAGATCCGGGTGTCGGCGGGCACCCCGGTCATCGCCGGGGCGACGCTCAACGACGAGCAGGGACGGATGCGTGACACCGGATGGTTCGCACACCCGGCCGAGCCGCAGCTGCCCGGGCTTGAGGTCTCCCGCCAGGCCGCCGCAGTGCACCGCCTCGCCGTCGACCTGGCGGCGCTGCCCGAGGACGCGCACCGGGTCAACGTCCTGCTGGCCCTGCCCGCCGGAGTCGGCGGGCCCACCAGCTTCGCGGGGCTGGCCACGCCCTTCGTCGCCGTCACCGGCCTGGACGGTGAGGAGATCGCCAGCTACACCGTCGAAGGGCTGAGCGCCGAGTCCGCCGTCGTCACGCTGGAGCTGTACCGCAAGCAGGACGCGTGGAAGGTGCGCGCCGTCGGCCAGGGGTACGCCGAGGGGCTCGCCGCGATGCTCGGCGACCAGGGCCTGCCCGAGGCGCGGCAGCTCGCCGACGAGATCAACGAGGCTGTGGCCGCCGGAATGGCCCGCTCGATAGCGCCCCCGCCCGGACGGCCCACACGCCGTCCGGAAGGCTCCGCACAGCAGCAGGAGGCCGGCACGGCCACCGGCGTGAGCACGGCCGGTGCGACGAGCGCGGCGGGTGCGGCGGGCGCGGGCACGGCCCCCGTCGGCGGCACGGCCGCCGGCCCTCCGGGTCCGGCCGCTACCCCGAGCCCGGCCGCCGGCAACCAGACCCCGGCCCCGGCCGGCGGCCCGGTCAACTACCAGCACCCGCGCCGCGCCGCCACCCCGAAGCCCCAGCCCCAGCCCCAGCCGGACGGCGCCGAGGGGCAGCCCGTCGCCGGGGACGCGCCCGGCTGGTCGATGGAGGAGCGGCTCTACAACCAGGTGTGGGGCATGTTCGAGGACCTCGCCCGCACCGTCGCGGCCTACCGCTCCGCCGTCGACTTCGCCGACTCCCGGATGGAGCGCGAGCTGGAGAAGGTGCTGGACGACCCGCGCACCCGCGTCGGCCCCGTGGCCGACGCGGCCCGCAGCGAGGCCAGGGCCAAGCACAGCAGCCTTGTCGCGCAGGCACAGACTGTGCTCGACCGGGACATCGACCAGCTGGTGGCCGAATCGCAGGTGGTCGAGCCCGCGCTCCCGCCCGCGCTGGCCCGCTGGGACAACCCCGTCTGGCAGGCGTACCAGCCGCCCACCGAGCGCCCGATGGCCCTGCGTGTGGGCGACCTCAGCCTTCCGGAGGGCTCGGGGCTGCGCATCCCCATGCTGTTGCGGCTCCCGCTGGACCGTGGCCTGTGGATCGACAGCGGACGCTCCTCCGGCAGCGAGGGCCTCGCCCATGGCGACGAGGTGCGGCAGCTCGCGGCGCAGACGGCGACGGCGCTGGCGGCCCGCCTTATCGCCGTTCATCCGGCGGGCGAGTTCTCGGTGCACGTCATCGACCCGGCGGGCTCGGCATCCGGTGCGCTCGCCCCGCTGGTGGAATCCGGTGCGCTGCACGAGCCTCCCGCCGTGGGAGCGGCGGGTGTCTCCGCCGTGCTGGAGCGGCTGACCCAGCGCGTGGACCTGGTGCAGATGGCTGTGCGCAGCGGCGCCACCGACGCCCTGCCCGACGACCTCGACATCGGCGACCAGCTGCTGATCGTCCACGACTTCCCGCACGGCTTCGACGACCGCGCCGTCACCCAGCTCCGTTACTTGGCGGACGAGGGCCCCTCGGTCGGGGTGGGTCTGATGATGGTCGCGGACCGCGACGAGGCCCGCGGGTACGGGCCCGTGCTCGACCCCCTGTGGCGCTCCCTGATGCGGCTGACGCCGGTGCCCGACGACCACCTGGCCGACCCCTGGGTCGGGCACGCGTGGACGTACGAGCCGCCGCTGGCGCCCAGCGGCAGCCAGGTGCTGCCGCTGGTGCTGCGCCGGATCGTGGCCGCGCGCCAGTCCTACGGGGGCTGAGTTCCGCCCGAACGTCTTGTTCCCCGGGGCCGCTCGGGCCGTCGGTCCACGTCCTGGACGCTCACTTTGCCTTTATATGGGATTGCTTTACTCTTTCTTTCAACGGAGGGGAGTATTCCCAGCCACGCGGTGACCCCGTCAGTACGGACCGGCAGGACGGTCCCGGGGCGCCGGCCCGGTCCGCCTTGGGCGGCGAGACCAGGGTGGAAGAGACCTCCGGCCCATGCTCGTAGCCAAGCCGGAGGATTTTGTGGACGTCTCCATGACCATCTGGGCGCTGACCATCGTCGGTCTCTGCGCCCTCATCGCCGCCGACTTCTTCATCGGTGGCCGAAAACCGCATGACGTCTCCCTCAAGGAGGCGGGGATCTGGACCACCGTCTGGGTCGTGCTGGCCGCGCTCTTCGGAGTCGGCCTGCTGCTCACCGGCAACGGCCAAGCGTCCGGCGAGTTCTTCGCGGGCTTCATCACGGAGAAGTCGCTCAGCGTCGACAACCTGTTCGTCTTCGTCCTGATCATGGCGAAGTTCTCGGTGCCCTCGATCTACCAGCAGCGGGTGCTGATGGTGGGTGTCCTGATAGCGCTGGTGCTGCGCGGCATCTTCATCGCTGCGGGTGCCGCGATCATCTCGAGCTTCTCGTGGGTCTTCTTCATCTTCGGCGCCTTCCTCATCTGGACCGCGTGGAAGCTGATCCAGGAGGCGCGCTCGAGCGAGGAAGACGAGGACTGGGAGGAGAACCGCCTGCTGAAGGCGGTCGAGCGGCGCTTCCCGTCCACGGACAAGTACCACGGCACCAAGTTGTTCATCGTCGAGAACGGCAAGCGGCTGATGACGCCGATGCTGATCGTGATGCTCGCGATCGGCACGACGGACCTCCTGTTCGCGGTGGACTCCATCCCCGCGATCTTCGGCCTGACCCAGGACCCGTACATCGTCTTCACCGCGAACGCCTTCGCGCTGATGGGCCTGCGTCAGCTGTACTTCCTCATCGGCGGTCTGCTGAAGAAGCTGGTCCACCTGTCCTACGGGCTCTCGGTGATCCTCGGCTTCATCGGCGTCAAACTGGTGCTGCACGCGCTGCACGAGACGGGAGTGCACGTCCCGGTGGTCAGCATCCCGGTCTCGCTCGGCGTCATCTGCGCCGTGCTGGTCGTCACCACCATCACCTCGTTGATGGCCTCCAAGAAGCAGGAGTCCCAGCAGGCCCAGGAGCAGCAGGAGACCGCCGGCGAGGAGCAGGACGCCGACGCCGGAAGTGACGCCAACTCCGGAAGTGACGCCGACACCGGAAGCGAGGCCGGCGCCGGACGCAAGGCCGACGTCGACTCCTGAGCGCCCCGCACCTCCCGGCCCCGCCCCGCCACTCCTTCCGGTAGGGGGCGGGGCCGGGAGTCCGTCGACGGCGTCAGCGGGCGACGGTCACCTCGCGGGCGGCGCGGGTCCCGTTGACGGTCACCGAAAGTGTGACCTTCCCGGGTCTGTTGCCCGAGAGGGTGCCGCTGTCCGGGTCGTACGACGCCACACAGCGCCCCCTGGGCACCGTGCCCTTCACACACAGCCCCGGTGAGCCGGGCCAGTCGGCGCTCACCGGCCAGTCCACCGGGATGCGCCGGGCATCGGACCCGGTGCCCTGCGTCACCGTCGCCGAGGCCTCGGCCCGGCCGCCCACCCGGATACGCGCGGGCGCCTCCATCGACAGCCCGTCCACATGGGCGCGGGTCTGCACGGAGATCCAGTCGCCGTCACGCGGCGGCCTGCCCGCGTCGATGCCCAGCAGGGACCACCCGGTGAAGCCGCCCTCGTCCGGCGGTGAGGCGGGCGCCTTGCCCGAGTTGCCGTTCACCAGATACGGGACGCCGTCCACGCGGGAGGCGTCGAAGACCCCGACATGGCTGCCGACCAGCACCGCGCCCTTGCCGGTGCGGGAGCGGAAGCCGGCCAGCCAGTCCTCCAGCAGATCGGCCTCCCGGCGGTCGGTGAGCCTGCTGGCCTGCTGCGCTGTCGGGTCGCGTGGCGGCACATGCTGGATGACGGCCACGGAGCTGACGCCGCTGTCCTTGGCGGCGTCGTCCAACTGCCGCCGCAGCTCCCGGAACTGCTCGTATCCGCCGCCCCGCACCGTCAGCGAGGAGGTGTCCAGCGTGATGAAGCGGGTGCCCCGGTGGTCGAAGGTGCGCCGGGCCGGGCCGAACTCGTTGACGAAGTTGCTGATGGAGCCGCCCATCACCTCGTGGTTGCCCGGCACGTAGTACCAGTCGACGGCATCACCCAGCTCCTCCGTCAGCACTTTGCGGGCGAACTTCAGATCCTCCGGCGAGCCCTCGTCGACCAGGTCCCCGTTGACGACGAGGAAGTCCGGCCGCGCGGCGCGGATCTCCCGCAGCGTGCGGCGCGCCTGGCGCACGAGGTCGCTGTCCGGGGCGCGCGCCACGAACTGGGCGTCCGACATCACGGCGAACCGCCAGTCGCGCCCCGCCGTGTCCGAGGCCGTGGAGATCAGCGGATCGTGCGGGCGCCCGGCGGGCGGCAGGTCCACATCCGGCGGGGTGCGCGCCACCAGTTCGTCCAGTACCACCTCGCCGGTGTACTGCGCGGTGGGGCGGGTCTCGGCGAGGTAGATGCGGTGCAGCTTGAGGGGATAGGCGACGCCGTCCGGCACCTCGAAGGTGATCTGCCGCCAGTCCCGCCAGTCGATCACAGGGCCGCGCAGCACCTGGTCGGTACCCACGGCGTCCTTGAGATGGAGGGAGGGCCAGGCGCCGGAGCCGTCGCCTCTTATCCACATGGTGAAGCTCTTCGGCTGCCCGGCGACGCCGCGCGCCGAGGGCGGGTTGACGTAGGCGGCGCGGGTGGCCGTCGACTGGGTGAAGTCGTAGCCGAGCTTGAGGCCGCCGCCCTCCTTGCCCGAAGGCTCGGGGGTGACCGAGCCGGTGGCGCGGGCCGCGCTGAAGGTCCATCCGGACGCGTCGTCGAAGTCCGCGACCTTCTGCTCGCGCAGGCCGACGGTCAGGGCGAGGTGCGTGGTGCGGCCGTCCACCGTGACGGTCAGGACCCCGGAAGCGGACTCCTGCCCCGGGCGGGCCTTGACCGTGAACGCGCCGGTGGCGGCGTCCTTGTCCGGGGTGACCTCGAAGTGCGAACGGTCGTAGTCCAGCCGCGCGTCCGAGGGCTCCACCGGAGCGCTGTTCCCCTGCGCGTCGTAGCCGACCAGGCCGAACGAGGCCGTCGCGCCGCTGTCCTGGAGCCCGACCCGGTCGGTGGTGGGCCGGACCCGTGCCAGCCTCCCGAGCACCTTCAGCTCCGTCGCTCCCTTGGCCGGCCCGCTGCGCGCCATGACTTTGGTGCTGCCGGTGCGGTGCGCGTGGAAGACGCCGCTCGCGTCGCTCCGGCCAACGGCAGGCCGGGTCGAGACCCATCCGGGGCGGGGCGCTCCGGTGGCGGGGCCGTAGGTCTCGTCGTATCCGGCGGCGGTCAGTTTTCTGGTGAGCCCGGGGAAGACGCGCTCCGGATGCCCGCCCGGAACGTTGTCGGCGGTAGGGGCCTTCTCCGGGTCGGTCGCCGTTTTCACCCGGAATCCGGACAGCCGCCCCGATCCCTCGGGTGCCGTCAGCGCCAGCCCGTTGGGAACCTCCCGCTCCTCGCCGTCGGAGGGCGAGTTCTCCAGGCGCAGCCCGTCGGAGCCCGGCTCGCGCGCCAGGAGCGTGGAGGAGCCGCCGCCGTCGAGGTTGAGGGCGTTGTAGGCGCCCAGCTTCTTCATCATCAAGGCCAGCTCGGTCAGCGTCACTCCGCCCGAGGACGCCTGCCGGCCGTCGACGGTGAGGACGTGCATGGTGCCGCCGTCCTTGGAGAAGCCGACCGCTGTGCGGGGAGCGGCCGGGTTGTTCGGCCGGCCTTCCCAGTCCTGCGCCGCGCCGTCCACCACCAGCAGTCCGCGTCCGCCGACTGCCGTACGGGGTACGGGCGAGCCGTCGTCGGTGCGTACGCGGTACTCCACCGACACCGGATCACCGGTGTGCAGCGCCGCCAGCCGCTCCGCGCCTTCGCCGCGCCCGAGCAAGACGGTCACTCCTTCGGGTACGGGTCCCTTGCCCGGCTTCTCGGACACGGAGGTCACCTTGCCGTCCTCGACGGTCACCTCTGTGGTGTCGGACGCCTGATCGACCGTCAGTTCGCGGTCGGCCTCGCCCCACTGCGCGTCGTACAGGCCGATGCCGTCTTCGGGGACGTTGGCGGCGTCGCGCCCGTCGAGCCGCACCGTGCCGCCGGGGAGGGTGAGCGTTCCCTCGAAGTACAGGTCCAGCACGCGGCCGGCCGCCTCGGGGCCGACGCCGACCGCCTCCGAGGTGCCCGGCGCGGGGGAGTGGGCGGGCCGCCCGTCGCGCACTCCGGGACCGAGCGGCGCGCCTGTCTCGTTGATGTCGAAGAAGTCGGCGTTGAAGGCCGCGACCGTACGCCGTCCCTTGCCCGGGTCGTGGGCCTTGGCCAGCTCGCTGACGGGCTTGCGCTCGGACACCTTGCCGGAGGAGAGATAGTCGGCCGTCGCCCCCTTCTTGCCGCTGCCCAGCCGGAGACTGAGCGCGTCGGCCCGGAGCCATTTGTCCGACTCCAGCCTCTCGAACGAGGTGAGTTCGGCTCCGGGCGCGACAGGACGGGTGGTGCGCGACAGCTCCATGCCGTCCCCGTCGGCGCTCGACCGGGGACGCGTCTGTGCGCTCCCCGGGGGCGGTTCGGCTCCGGGGGAGGCCAGCGCCGCGCCGGCCGGCAGGAGACCGGCCAGGAGCGCGGAAACGGCCGCTGCCGGAAGCAGCGACCGGGCGAGGAGTCTTCGGGGCGAACGGTTCGGCGACCGTCGTGCGCGTGCGTGGACTTGTCTCACAACGTCCCCCACAAACACCAGTGTTCTCCGTGCTTTCTGCGCAGAGTGCCGCACAGCGTCCCAAGAGGGACCGGTCTACACCAGAGGGTTGTAGCGAAATCGAGGGAAACATCCGCCCGTACGGCCCCATTCGTCTCAACCCTTACGGGACGGTCCGGGGCCCGACGGGAAGCCGGGCCGCGGGCGCCGGAGTACGTGGGGACGCCGGAGTGGTTGGGGACGCCGGAGTGCACGTGGACGCCGGAGTACCCATGGACGTCGCTGGGGCGTGTGCCGCCGCTGCCGCAGAGGCGGGCGCCGCTCCCCTCCATCGCCGGATCAGCCATGTCACGCCCGCTGCCGCCGCCATGGCGAGCCCGCCGGAACCCGCGGTCGTCGCACCGGCTCCCCGTGCGCCGTCCCCGCTCTTGGGATGTGCGTTCGGGCCGAAGTCACCAGCCAGCCCCTTCCTGTCGTACGCCGAGCCCGGCAGCTTGTCGGCGTACCCGGCGGGCACCCGCTCCTGGCAGGCACGCAGGCTGGTCCCCTCCTGACCGACCGCCTCACGGGCTCCGGATCGAGGGGGCAGCGCACGCGTCCTCTCCTGGACGTACCACGCGTCGATCTGCGGCTCGTGGAGGACCGTGCCGCCGGGCGCCTTCTTCGCACCCATGGCGGCGTACCGGGTCTGTCGTCACCGGTCGCGATGAATGCCGACGGCCGCCGGCCGTGCTCCGTACGTACGCGCCGACAGGGCTCAGGTCGCTACCCGTCGATACGGCGTGCGCCGTCGATACGACCGCCCCCGGAGGGTGGCTTCGGTGCGGCGGGCGCACCATCGGGGCGCGTGGCGAGGGCCTGGGGTGGGGCGAGGGACTGGCCGAGCCCGGCCCGGAGGACGCCCAGGCCCCTCAGCGCCACGTCAGCCCGCGGTGAGCTTCCCGTCGCTCTCCTTGACGGGAACGGAGGGCAGCGGCTTGGTGGCCGGGCCCTTGGCGACCTTCCCCGTGTCCACGTGGAAACGGCTGCCGTGCAGCGGGCACACGGCCTCGCCCTTTTGAATGTCGTCCAGAATGCTGCCCTTGTGGGTGCACACGGTGCTGAACGCCTTGAACTCGCCCTTCTTCGGCTGTGACACGAGCAGCTTCTCCTCGTGGTACAGCTTGGCGCCGCCCACCGGGACGGCGCCCGCCTCGCCGAGGTCGACGGGCTTGTCGGGGGTCTCCGAGCTGCTGGACCCGCCGCTTCCGCCGCCCGAGTCGTCACCGCAAGCGGCGGTGGTGAGGCCGAGCGCGGCAAGGGCGGCCCCGCACAGGACGGTACGGCGCGTGGCCTGCGGATCAGTGCTTGTCACGTGCCGTACTCTACGTCCTCTTCCGCCCTCCCGACCCGGTCGCGGACCGCCATATCGGCGGTCGCGGCAGGGGCGGAAGGGCCGGCAGAGGCGGGGCCCGCCCTCAAGACCGGCAGGCCCGGTGCCTCACTGCTTGCGTGCGGCTGCCTTCTTGGCCGGCACCTTCTTCGCGGCGCTCGCCGTGGTGCCCTTCGCCGGGGCCTTCTTGGCGGAGCCGGCCGCCGGCTTCCGGCCGCCGCCCTTCACCGGGGTGGCATCGCTGACACGGTCTCCCAGCACGTCGCGCAGGAATTTCCCGGTGTGGCTGGCGGGGATGGCCGCCACCTGCTCGGGGGTGCCCTCCGCGATGACGAGGCCGCCGCCGCTGCCACCCTCGGGGCCCATGTCCACGACCCAGTCGGCCGTCTTGATCACGTCGAGGTTGTGCTCGATGACCATCACCGAGTTGCCCTTGTCGACCAGGCCCTCCAGGACGCCGATGAGCTTGCGGATGTCATCGAAGTGCAGGCCCGTCGTCGGCTCGTCCAGGACGTAGACCGTGCGGCCCGTCGAGCGCTTCTGCAACTCGCTGGCGAGCTTCACCCGCTGGGCCTCGCCGCCCGAGAGGGTCGGCGCCGACTGCCCCAGGCGGACGTAGCCGAGGCCGACGTCGTTGAGGGTGCGCAGGTGGCGGGCGATGCCGGGCACCGCCTCGAAGAAGTCCAGGGCCTGCTCGATCGGCATGTCCAGGACCTCGGCGATGTTCTTGCCCTTGTAGTGCACCTCCAGGGTCTCCCGGTTGTAGCGCGCGCCGTGGCAGACCTCGCAGGGGACGTACACGTCCGGCAGGAAGTTCATCTCGATCTTGATGGTGCCGTCGCCGGAGCAGTTCTCGCACCGGCCGCCCTTGACGTTGAAGGAGAACCGGCCCTGCTGGTAGCCGCGGACCTTCGCCTCGGTCGTCTCCGCGAAGAGCTTGCGCACATGGTCGAAGACGCCGGTGTACGTCGCGGGGTTGGAGCGCGGCGTACGGCCGATGGGCGACTGGTCGACATGCACCACCTTGTCGACCAGGTCGTCGCCCTCGACGCGGGTGTGCCTGCCGGGCACGGACTTGGCGCCGTTCAGCTCCCGCGCCAGGTGCGTGTAGAGGATGTCGTTGACCAGCGTCGACTTGCCGGAGCCGGAGACGCCGGTGACGGCCGTCAGCACACCGAGCGGGAAGGACACGTCGATGTCCCGCAGGTTGTTCTCCCGGGCGCCCCGCACGGTCAGGTGACGCGAGGGGTCCACGGGCCTGCGCACGTCGGGGGTCGGGATCTGGCGCTTGCCGGAGAGGTAGTCGCCCGTCACCGACTCCGGGTTGCTCAGCAGCTCCTTCAACGGGCCGCTGTGCACGACCTTGCCGCCGTGCTCCCCGGCGCCGGGGCCGATGTCCACGACCCAGTCGGATGCCTTGATGGTGTCCTCGTCGTGCTCGACGACGATCAGGGTGTTGCCCAGGTCGCGCAGTCGCACCAGGGTTTCGATCAGCCGGTGGTTGTCGCGCTGGTGCAGGCCGATGGAGGGCTCGTCCAGGACGTAGAGCACGCCCACGAGCCCGGAGCCGATCTGGGTGGCGAGCCGGATGCGCTGGGCCTCGCCGCCGGAGAGGGTGCCCGCGGCGCGGTTGAGCGTCAGATAGTCCAGGCCGACGTCGACCAGGAAGCGCAGCCGCTCGTTGACCTCCTTCAGCACCCGCTCGGCGATCGTCTTCTCGCGCCCGGTCAGCTTCATGTCGCGCAGGAAGTCGGCGCACTCGGTGATCGACATCGCGGAGACCTCCGCGATGGACTTCCCCTGCACCGTGACCGCCAGGATCAGCGGCTTGAGGCGGGTGCCCTCGCACGCCGGGCAGTTCACCTCGCGCATGTAGCCCTCGAAGCGCTCCCGGCTGCTGTCGGTCTCCGCCTCCGAGTGCCGCCGCTTCACGAAGGGCACCGCGCCCTCGAACGCCGTGGTGTAGGCGCGCTCGCGGCCGTAGCGGTTGCGGTAGCGCACCTCGACCTGCGTCTTGTGGCCGTGCAGCAGCGCCTTCTTGGCGCGCGCCGGAAGGCCCGCCCAGGGGATGTCCGTACGGAACCCGAGCGCGTCGGCCAGCGCGTTGATCAGGCGGGCGAAGTAGTCCTTCGTGTGGCCGTGCGACCAGGGGTGGATGGCGCCCTCGTCCAGCGACTTGTCCTCGTCGGGGACGATCAGCTCGGGGTCCACCTCCATCCGGGTGCCGATGCCGGTGCACACCTGGCAGGCGCCGAAGGGGGAGTTGAAGGAGAACGAGCGCGGCTCCAGCTCCTCGAACGACAGGTCGTCCTGCGGGCAGTACAGGTGCTCGGAGTACATCCGCTCGCGCTGCGGGTCGTCCTCGTCCAGGTCGACGAAGTCGAGGATGATCATGCCGCCGGAGAGCCCGAGCGCGGTCTCCACCGAGTCCGTCAGCCGCCGCTTGGCGCTGCTCTTGACCGTGAGGCGGTCGACGACCACCTCGATCGTGTGCTTCTCCTGCTTCTTGAGCTTGGGCGGCTCGGACAGCTGGATGGTCTGCCCGTCGACCCGGGCGCGGCTGTAGCCCTTGGCCTGTAGCTCGTTGAACAGGTCGACGAACTCGCCCTTGCGCTCGCGCACCAGCGGGGAGAGCACCTGGAAGCGGCTGCCCTCCTCCAGGTCGAGGACCTTGTCGACGATGGCCTGCGGCGACTGCCGGGAGATCGGGCGCCCGCAGACCGGGCAGTGCGGCTTGCCGATACGGGCGTAGAGCAGCCGCAGGTAGTCGTAGACCTCGGTGATCGTGCCGACCGTCGAGCGCGGGTTGCGCGAGGTCGACTTCTGGTCGATCGAGACGGCGGGGGAGAGGCCCTCGATGAAGTCGACGTCGGGCTTGTCCATCTGCCCGAGGAACTGCCGTGCGTATGCGGAGAGCGACTCCACGTAGCGACGCTGTCCCTCCGCGAAGATCGTGTCGAAGGCGAGCGAGGACTTCCCCGAGCCGGACAGACCGGTGAAGACGATGAGGGAGTCGCGGGGGAGATCGATCGAGACGTTCCGGAGATTGTGCTCGCGAGCGCCACGGACGAGAAGACGGTCGGCCACGCCGGTTGGCACCTTTCATGTGAGAAGCGGGACCCGCGGCGGCGCGGGGATCCCCGACCAAGAGTAGGACGGCGCCGGCCGGAGTGTCGTTCGCTTCCGGGACAGGAGCCTCCCAGAGCCTATAGCACGTGCTTTCGAATTGCGGCCGGGTCTTGCCATCTTCCACTCGAAGGAGTGGCCGGATTAGCTTTGGATCATGACGACGCCCACGCACGACGCCGAACTCGTACGGACCGCGACCGAGCACCTGCTGAGCGCCACCGTCAAACTCGACCCGTCCGCGATCGCCGAGCCCTCCCAGCTGCCCGGCTGGACCCGCGGCCACGTGCTGGCCCACCTCGCGCGCAACGCCGACGCGCTCGTCAACGTCCTGGCGGGCAAGCCCATGTACGCGAGCGCCGAGGCCCGCGACGCCGACATCGAGCGTGGCGCGCCCCGCACCCTGGACGACCAGGTCGACGACGTGCGCACCAGCGCCTCCCGCCTGGAGAGCGCCTTCGCCTCGCTCGGCGAGGAGGACTGGGCCCGCACCGTCACCCTGCGCAACGGTGTGACGGACCTCGCCTCCTCCCTCCCCTTCCGCCGCTGGATCGAGGTCGAGCTGCACCACGTCGACATGGGCATCGGATACAAGCTGGAGGACCTGCCCGGCTCCTTCCTCGACCGGGAGCTGACCAACATGGCCGGCCGCTTCCTCGGTCACCCCGACGTGCCCGTCGCGGTCGAACTGCGCGCCGAGGACGGCAGGACCTGGCGCACCGGCGCGCGGGAGGCCGGCGAGGAGGGCCTCCTGGTGGTGGTCGGCGGCCCGGTCGCGCTGGTCGGCTGGCTGACCGGACGCACCACCGGAAGCGGACTCTCGGCGAGCGGCTCCCTGCCTCCGCTGCCCGCGCTCTAGGGGGAAGACGCCCTAGGGTGGGTGCATGCCTTACAGCGGAGTGGTGAGGGTCGGCGGACCCGCGGACGTGCACGAGCTGCCGGAGCTGATGATCTCCAAGGCGGCCGTCGGCCCCATGGAGAACAACGCGTACCTGTTGCGCTGCCGGGCCACCGGCGAGCAGCTGCTGATCGACGCGGCGAACGAGCCGGAGACCCTGCTGCGGCTCATCGGTGAGGACGGTATCGCCTCCGTGGTCACCACCCACCGGCACGGCGACCACTGGCAGGCGCTCGCCGAGATCGTCGCCGCCACCGGCGCCCGTACCTTCGCGGGCCGGTACGACGCCGAGGGGATCCCCGTGCCGACCGACGTGCCGGTCGACGACGGACAGACGCTGCGGGTGGGCGAGGTGGAGCTGACGGCCCGTCACCTGACCGGGCACACCCCCGGCTCCATCGCCCTGGTCTACGACGACCCCCAGGGCCACCCGCACCTGTTCACCGGAGACTGCCTCTTCCCCGGCGGCGTGGGAAACACCTTCGGGGACGCGGACGCTTTCGTCAGCCTGATCGACGACGTGGAGAGCAAGCTGTTCGCGCAACTGCCCGACGAGACCTGGGTGTACCCCGGGCACGGTGACGACACCACCCTCGGCGCCGAGCGCCCCCACCTGGGGGAGTGGCGCGAGCGCGGCTGGTAGCGGAAGCGGGCGGGAGGCGCGACCGGGGGAGCGGTCGTAAGGCGCAACGGGCAGCGGGCGCAAGAGCCGACGGGCAGCGGTCGTCGCGGGGAGCGGGACATGGGGCGCGGGTACGCGGAAATGGCCGCCGCGCGTCCGCCCGTGCCGCTGCGCGGTCCGCAGCGCGCGGCGCTGGACGAGCTGGAGCGGGTGTTCGCCGCCGGCCGCCGCCGTGCCTGGCTCGTGCTGCCGCCCGGCATGGGCAAGACGCTCACCGGGCTTGAGGCGGCCCGGCGGCTGGGGCGCCGCGCCGTCGTTTTCGGGCCCAACACCGCCATCCAGGCCCAGTGGCTGCGGGAGTGGGCCGCCTTCCGCCCCGCGCCCGAGCCCGCCGGCACCGACCGTTCGCTGACGTCTCCCCTCACGGCGCTGACCTACCAGTCCCTGGCGACCTTCGACCCCGAGGCCGAGATCGCGGAGGAGGGCGGACCCGGCGACGGCTCCGCCCGCCCCCACCTGCGGCGGCTGCGCTCTCAGGGGCGGGAGCTGGTCGGCCGGCTGCGGGCTGCCGGAGACCTCACCCTGCTGCTGGACGAGTGCCATCATCTCCTCGACACCTGGGGCGAGTTGCTGGCCGAACTGCTGCGTGAGCTGCCCGACGTCACCGTCATCGGCCTCACCGCGACCCCGCCCGAGCGGCTCAGCCCCGCCCAGACGGCACTGGTCACCGAGCTGTTCGGCCCCGCGGTACGCGGCCCCTCCCTGCCCGCCGCCGTCCGCGACGGCTACCTGGCCCCGTACGCCGAACTCGCCTGGCTGACCGAGCCGACCCCGGCCGAGACCGACTGGATCGACGCCGAGGCGGAGCGCTTCACCGAGCTGACCACCCGTCTGCTCGACCCCGCCTTCGCCTCCGTACCGTTTCTGGCCTGGCACGACGCCCGGGTGGTGCATCGCCGGTTCGAGGGTGCCGAGGGGCCCCCGCTGCCCTGGCGCCGCTTCGAGCGCGAGCAGCCGCAGCTCGCCGCAGCCGCGCTGCGCCTCCACCACCACGGCCTGCTCGCCCTGCCGGAGGGCGCCCGGCTGCGCGAGGAGCACCGGCGGGCGCCCGACGCCGCGGACTGGGTGCGGCTGCTGGACGACTGGGTACGGCACTGCCTCGGCGACAGCGCGGACCCCCGGGACGCCCGCGCCGTGGCGGCCGTACGGGCCGCGCTGCCCTCGGTCGGACACCGGCTCACCGCGCGCGGCATCCGCGCCGGGCGCTCCGCCGTCGACCGGGTGCTCGCGCGCAGCGCGGCCAAGACCGGCGCCGTACGCGAGATCCTCGCCGCCGAGGCCGCCGCGCTGGACGCCCGGCTGCGGGCCGTCGTCGTGTGCGACCACGAGCGCGCGACGGCGACCTTGCCCGCACGGCTGGACGGGGTGCTCGACGAACAGGCCGGCTCGGCGCGGCTCGTGCTGGCCGAACTCGCCGCCGACCCTCGCACCAGCGCGCTCTCCCCGCTGCTGGTGACGGGGCGCACGGTGGCCGCGTCCCGCGCCACGGCCGCGCGCTTCGCCCGCTTCTGCGCGGAGGCGGAGCCGGACCTGAGACTGCGCCTGGTCCCGTCCGGGCCGGAACCGGAGGGTCCGGACGGTCCGGAGAGCCCGGATGACCCGGCCGGGACTCTCACCGAACTGGCGGGCAACTGGACCAGCCGCCGCTGGGTCCCCCTGGCCACCCGCTTCCTGGAGAGCGGCGGCACCCGCGCCCTCGTCGGCACCCGGGCCCTGCTGGGGGAGGGCTGGGACGCGCGCGGCGTGAACACGCTGGTCGACCTCAGCGAGGCCACCACGGCGACCGCCGTCGTCCAGACCCGGGGCCGGGCCCTGCGCACCGACCCGGGCTGGCCGGACAAGTGCGCGCACACCTGGTCGGTGGTGTGTGTCGCGCCGGGACACCCGCGCGGCAACGCCGACTGGGACCGCTTCGTGCGCAAGCACGAGGGCTACCCGGGCGTCACGGCGACAGGGGAGGTGATGACGGGAGTGGCCCACGTCCATCCGGGCCTCTCCCCGTACGCGCCGCCCCCGCCCGGGGAGTTCGCCCGGCTCAACGCCCGGATGCTCGACCGGATCGAGGCGGACCGGGCGAGCGTACGCGCGCTGTGGCGGGTCGGCACCCCGTACGAGGACAGCCTCGTCCACACCGTCCGGGTGACCCGGCACGGGCGCACCCCGTCGGCGCGCCCCCTGACCCCGGACGGGCCCGCGCCCGCCCCGCCGGACGCCGTGCCAGGGCCGCGCGGACTCGTGCCCCGCGTTCCGCTCGGCCGGGCCACCCCGGCGGTCACCACCACGGCCGCGCTGCTGGCGGGTCCGCTCGGCGCGGTGGCGGGCGGCGGGCAGACGGGTCTGGTGTCGGGGGTACTGGCCGGCTGGGCCGCCTACGCGGCGGGACGGACGGTCAGCGGGCTGCGCGCGCTCCGCGCCGCGAGCGCCGAACCCGTGCTGCCCGCGCTCGCCCTCGCCGTGGCCGACGGGCTGCACGCGGCCGGATGCCTGCCCGTCGGCGCGGCGGCCGTTCGGATCGAGCCCGACGGCACGGGCGCGTACGGCATCCGGCTCGACGGGGTCTCCCTTGCGGACTCCGAGCGCTACGCGACGGCGCTGGACGAGGTCATCTCCCCGGTGGCTGACCCGCGTTATCTGATGCCCCGCTACCTCGTCCGCGCGGGCGGCCCGCTTGCCGGCCTCCGGGCGGCGGGCCGCAGGGCGACGGCCGACGCCGTGGTCCACCACGCCGTTCCCGGCGCGGCCGGCGCCAACCGGGGGCTCGTCACGGCCTACGCCGGGGCCTGGCGACGCTGGGTCAGCGCGGGCGAGCCGGTCTACACCCGCGGCCCGGAAGGCGCCGGGCTGCTCGCCGCACAGGCGGGCCGCTGCCCGCTGGATGTGACCACGGCGCTGCGCGTCGGATGGCGCTGAAGGCTGTCACCCCGCGCCAGTAGGGTGTGCGTCATGGCAGACCCCACCAGCTACCGTCCCAAACCGGGAGAGATCCCCGACTCACCCGGGGTCTACCGCTTCCGTGACGAGCACCGCAGAGTGATCTACGTAGGCAAGGCCAAGAGCCTGCGCCAGCGGCTGAACAACTACTTCCAGGACCTCGCCGGGCTGCACCCCCGCACCCGCACGATGGTGACGACAGCCGCTTCCGTGGAGTGGACGGTCGTCTCCACCGAGGTCGAGGCGCTCCAGCTCGAATACACCTGGATCCAGGAGTACGACCCCCGCTTCAACGTCAAGTACCGCGACGACAAGAGCTATCCGTCGCTCGCCGTGACGATGAACGAGGAGTTTCCCCGCGTCCAGGTGATGCGCGGCCCCAAGAAGAAGGGCGTGCGCTACTTCGGCCCCTACGGCCAGGCATGGGCCATCCGCGAGACGGTCGACCTGATGCTGCGGGTCTTCCCCGTACGCACCTGCTCCGCCGGGGTCTTCAAGCGCTCGGCGCAGATCGGCCGCCCCTGCCTGCTCGGCTACATCGGCAAGTGCTCGGCGCCCTGCGTGGGCCGCATCAGCCCCGAGGACCACCGTCAACTGGCCGAGGAGTTCTGCGA
Source organism: Streptomyces sp. NBC_01775 (assembly GCF_035917675.1). Lineage (NCBI taxonomy): Bacteria > Bacillati > Actinomycetota > Actinomycetes > Kitasatosporales > Streptomycetaceae > Streptomyces > Streptomyces sp. NBC_01775. The sequence goes on from NZ_CP109104.1 coordinate 7,355,153, forward strand.
CTTCATGGCCGGTCACACCGGCTCCCAGCTGCGCCGCCTGGAGCGCGAGATGCAACAGGCCGCCGAGGAGATGGAGTACGAGAAGGCGGCCAGGCTCAGGGACGACATCGACGCGCTGCGCCGCGCGATGGAGAAGAACGCGGTGGTGCTCACCGACGCGACCGACGCCGACCTGATCGCCGTCGCGGAGGACGAGCTGGAGGCCGCCGTCCAGATCTTCCACGTACGCGGTGGGCGCGTACGCGGCCAGCGTGGCTGGGTCACCGACAAGGTCGAGGAGATCGGCACCCCCGAGCTGGTCGAGCACGCGCTCCAGCAGCTCTACGGCGAGGAGCGCGGCGACGCCGAGGGCAGCAGCGGCAGCGGCGGCGTGCCCAAGGAGGTGCTGGTCCCCGCGCTGCCGGAACCGGCCGAGCCGATAGCGCAATGGCTGGCCGAGCGCCGGGGCTCCCATGTGAGCCTGCGCATCCCGCAGCGGGGCGACAAGCGTGCCCTGATGGACACGGTGCGTCGCAACGCCGAGCAGGCACTCGTGCTGCACAAGACCAAGCGCGCCTCGGACCTGACCACCCGCTCCCGCGCCCTGGAGGAGATCGCCGAGGCCCTCGACCTGGACTCGGCGCCGTTGCGCATCGAGTGCTTCGACATCTCCCACCTCCAGGGCGACGACGTGGTGGCCTCCATGGTCGTATTCGAGGACGGCCTGGCCCGCAAGAGCGAGTACCGCCGCTTCCAGATCAAGTCTTTCGCGGGCCAGGACGACGTCCGCGCCATGCACGAGGTCATCAGCCGGCGCTTCCGCCGCTATCTCCTGGAGAAGCAGAAGACCGGCGAGTGGCCCGAGGAGGAGCTGGGCGGCGAGCTGGAGACGGGTCCAGCGCCCGAGCCTGTCCCCGCCGCCGACGGCCCCGCTCTCGACGGGCCCGCTCCCGAGGGCGCTGGCGCCGACGGCCCGCCCGCCCGGGGCGCCGGGCGGGATGAGGACGGGCGGCCCAAGAAGTTCGCCTACCCCCCGCAGCTCGTGGTGGTCGACGGCGGCCGGCCGCAGGTCGCGGCGGCCCAGGCGGCGCTGGACGAGCTGGGTATCGACGATGTCGCCATCTGCGGCCTGGCCAAGCGGCTGGAGGAGGTCTGGGTCCCCGGCGAGAGCGACCCCGTCGTCCTGCCGCGCACCAGCGAGGGCCTGTACCTGCTGCAACGGGTCCGTGACGAGGCGCACAGGTTCGCCATCCGCTACCAGCGGGGCAAGCGCGGCAAGCGGCTGCGCAGCAGCCCGCTGGACGACGTCCAGGGGCTGGGGGAGACCCGCAAGAAGGCCCTGCTCAAGCACTTCGGCTCGATGAAGAAGCTGCGGGCCGCCAGGGTCGAGGAGATTTCCCAGGTCCCGGGGATCGGCCGCAAGACCGCCGAGACGGTCGCCGCGGCGCTGGCCGGCTCCGCGCCCTCGGCCCCCGCGGTGAATACCGCGACCGGTGAGATTGTTGAAGAAGAGTGAACAAGCACCAAGAAGATCGAAGAAGCGGACAAAGGCCGGTGTGACCGGCCGGACGGAAACCGGCGGGGGATGACAGCATGAGCGCGGAACGCGAGCAGCGCGGAGACGGAGCAGTGGTGAGTACGCTCAAACCGGCCGAGCCGGCCGATCCGGACACTGCGGCAGGCGCGACGATCCCGGAGCTGGTGATCATCTCCGGGATGTCCGGCGCCGGCCGCAGCACCGCGGCCAAGTGCCTGGAGGACCTCGGATGGTTCGTGGTCGACAACCTCCCGCCCGAGCTGATCCCGACCATGGTCGAGCTGGGCGCCAGGTCCCAGGGGAATGTGGCCCGCATCGCGGTCGTCGTCGACGTACGGGGCCGTAACTTCTTCGACAACCTCAAGGGCTCGCTGGCCGATCTCGCGGCCTACAACGTCGCCCGCCGCATCGTCTTCCTCGAAGCGTCCGACGACGCCCTCGTGCGCCGCTTCGAGTCGGTGCGCCGCCCGCACCCCCTCCAGGGCGACGGGCGCATCGTCGACGGCATCGCCGCCGAGCGCGACCTGCTGCGCGAGCTCCGCGGCGACGCCGACCTGGTGATCGACACCTCGGGGCTCAACGTCCACGAGCTGCGCGCCAAGCTGGACGCCCAGTTCGCCGGCGACGAGGAGCCCGAACTGCGCGCCACCGTCATGTCGTTCGGCTACAAGTACGGCCTGCCCGTGGACGCCGACCTCGTCGTGGACTGCCGCTTCCTCCCCAACCCGCACTGGGTCCCCGAGCTGCGCCCCTACACCGGCACCAGCGAAGAGGTCTCCAACTACGTCTTCAACCAGCCCGGTGCCAAGGAGTTCCTGGACCGCTACACCGAGTTGCTCCAGCTCATCGCCGCCGGATACCGCAGAGAGGGCAAGCGGTACGTCACCGTCGCCGTGGGGTGTACGGGCGGTAAGCACCGCAGCGTCGCCATGTCCGAGAAGGTGGCCCGCAGGCTGTCCGACGAGGGCGTGGAGACGGTCGTGGTGCACCGGGACATGGGGCGTGAGTGACGCACATGCCCCGTAGGACACTCCGGCACCTCGTCGGCCCGCGTGGCTCGCTGCGCGGCTCGACGGGAAAGCAGGGAAAGCTGGGGAAGACCCCCAAGGTGGTGGCCCTCGGCGGTGGCATGGGCCTGTCGGCCTCCCTCACCGCGCTGCGCCGCATCACCGGAGACCTCACCGCCGTGGTCACCGTCGCCGACGACGGCGGCTCCAGCGGCCGGCTCCGTGACGAGCTGGGCGTGCTGCCGCCCGGCGACCTGCGCAAGGCGCTCGCCGCGCTGTGCGGGGACGACGAGTGGGGCCGCACCTGGGCAGAGGTCATCCAGCACCGCTTCGAAAGCAGGGGCGAACTGCACGAACACGCGGTCGGCAACCTGCTGATCGTCGCCCTGTGGGAACAATTGGGCGACCACGTCCAGGCCCTCGATCTGGTCGGCAAGCTGCTCGGCGCGCACGGCAGGGTGCTGCCGATGTCCGCCGTTCCGCTGGAGCTGCGCGCCCGCGTGCGCGGGCACGACCCCGCGCGCCCCGACGAGCTGTCCACCGTCCGCGGCCAGGCCACTGTCGCGCTCACCCGTGGTGAGGTGCGCGAAGTCCACCTGGAGCCGCACGACCCGCCGGCCGTGCCCGAGGCGGTACGCGCCGTGCTGGACGCCGACTGGGTGGTGCTGGGGCCCGGCTCCTGGTTCTCCTCCGTCATCCCCCACTTGCTGGTCCCTGACCTGCTGGGCGCGCTCACCGAGACCAAGGCCCGCAAGGTCCTCTCACTCAACCTCGCGCCGCAGCCCGGAGAAACGGATGGTTTTTCCCCGCAGCGTCATTTGGAGGTTTTGGCCCGACACGCACCTAAACTCGCCTTCGACGTGGTGCTGGCCGACCAGGACGCCGTGCCGGACCAGGACTCTCTCAGCGAGGCCGCCGAACAACTCGGCGGAAAGGTCGAGCTGGCTCCGGTAGCGGCGCCTGACCGTGCTCCGAAGCACGATCCGGAGCTGCTGGCCGCCGCGTACGACCGTATTTTTCGGATGCATGGAAGGATCGGCCCATGGCGATGACGCCTGCGGTGAAGGACGAGATCTCCCGGCTTCCCGTCACCCGGACCTGCTGCCGGAAGTCAGAGGTCTCGTCGATCCTGCGCTTCGCCGGGGGTCTGCACCTGGTGAGCGGGCGGATCGTGATCGAGGCGGAGCTGGACACGGGCATCGCGGCCCGGCGCCTGCGCAAGGACATTCTGGAGATCTTCGGGCACGCCTCCGACCTGGTGGTGATGGCACCGAGCGGGCTGCGCCGTAACAGCCGGTACGTCGTAAGGGTGGTCGCCGGCGGCGATCAGCTCGCCCGGCAGACCGGTCTGGTGGACGGGCGGGGCCGCCCCATCCGGGGTCTGCCCCCGCAGGTGGTCTCGGGGGCCACCTGCGACGCGGAGGCCGCCTGGCGCGGGGCCTTCCTGGCGCACGGCTCGCTGACCGAGCCGGGCCGCAGCTCCTCCCTGGAGGTCACCTGCCCCGGCCCCGAGGCGGCGCTGGCGCTGGTCGGCGCGGCGCGCAGGCTCCAGATCCCGGCCAAGGCCCGCGAGGTGCGCGGCGTGGACCGCGTCGTCGTCCGGGACGGCGACGCGATCGGCGCGCTGCTCACGCGCCTCGGCGCGCACGACTCGGTGCTGGCGTGGGAGGAGCGGCGCATGCGCCGCGAGGTGCGCGCCACCGCCAACCGGCTCGCCAATTTCGACGACGCCAATCTGCGCCGCTCGGCCCGCGCCGCCGTCGCCGCCGGTGCCCGCGTGCAGCGGGCGCTGGAGATCCTGGGCGACGAGGTGCCCGAGCACCTGGCCGCGGCCGGCCGGCTGCGCATGGAGCACAAGCAGGCCTCGCTGGAAGAGCTGGGCGCGCTCGCCGACCCGCCCCTGACCAAGGACGCGGTCGCAGGCCGGATCCGGCGCCTGCTGGCCATGGCGGACAAGCGCGCACAGGACCTCGGCATCGCCGGTACCGAGACAAATCTGAGCGAGGAAATGGTCGGCTGAGGCCCCGGCCCGACCCGCCCGGCCGATGTGAGCCCCACCCCGATGGAGAGGTAGGGTCGGACGCGGTCGGGGACATCCCATACAGCACTCGCCGGTGTCCTCACCGGCGTACCCAGCGAGGAGATCGGTTTCGTGACGATCCGCGTAGGCATCAACGGCTTTGGCCGCATCGGTCGTAACTACTTCCGCGCGCTGCTGGACCAGGGTGCGGACATCGAGATCGTCGGTGTCAACGACCTGACCGACAACGCGACCCTGGTGCACCTGCTGAAGTACGACAGCATCCTGGGCCGTCTGAAGCAGGAGGTCAGCCACACCGACGACACCATCAGCGTCGGCAAGCAGACCTTCAAGACCATGGCGGAGAAGGACCCGGCGAAGCTCCCGTGGGGCGAGCTGGGCGCCGACATCGTCATCGAGTCGACCGGCATTTTCACCAAGCGTGACGACGCGGCCAAGCACCTCGCCGCCGGCGCGAAGAAGGTCCTCATCTCGGCCCCGGCCAAGAACGAGGACATCACCATCGTGATGGGCGTCAACGAGGACAAGTACGACGCCGCCAGCCACGACGTCATCTCCAACGCCTCGTGTACCACCAACTGTGTGGCGCCGATGGCCAAGGTCATGGACGAGAGCTTCGGCATCGAGCGCGGCATGATGACGACCGTGCACGCCTACACCAACGACCAGCGCATCCTGGACTTCCCGCACAAGGACCTGCGCCGGGCGCGTGCCGCCGCCGAGAACATCATCCCGACCACCACGGGTGCCGCCAAGGCCACCGCGCTGGTCCTCCCGCAGCTCAAGGGCCGCCTGGACGGCATCGCCATGCGCGTGCCGGTCCCCACCGGCTCCGTCACCGACCTGGTGATCGAGCTGAAGCGCGAGACCACCCGCGACGAGGTCAACGCCGCCTTCAAGAAGGCCGCCGATGGCCAGCTCAAGGGCATCATCGAGTACACCGAGGACGAGATCGTCTCCTCGGACATCGTCAACCAGCCGCCGTCGTGCACCTTCGACTCCGCGCTGACGATGGTCGACGGCAACCAGGTCAAGATCATTGGTTGGTACGACAACGAGTGGGGCTACTCCAACCGTCTCGTCGACCTCACCACCTACGTCGGCGCCCGTCTCTGACTCCGGGCAGCACGAGGTGAACGACAGGGCTCGTGCGCTGTGCACGAGCCCTGTCCCCATGCTGCATCCCCCGGGGGAGGCCCCGGGGTCCCCAAGCAGGAGCCATCCATGAAGACGATCGACGAACTGGTCGGCGAAGGCGTCTCCGGCAAGCGGGTATTCGTCCGCGCCGACCTCAACGTCCCGCTCGACGGCCAGCACATCACCGACGACGGCCGTATCCGTGCCGTCGTCCCCACGATCAGCAAGCTCGCCGCCGCCGGCGCGCGGGTGGTCGTGGCCTCGCACCTGGGCCGCCCCAAGGGCGCCCCGGACCCGCAGTTCTCGCTCGCACCCGTCGCGCGGCGGCTCGGTGAGCTGCTCGGCGACACCGCCTCGGGCGGGGTCGCGTTCGCTGCGGACACGGTGGGGGACAGCGCGAAGGCCACCGTCGGCGCCATGGCCGACGGCGGGGTCACGCTGCTGGAGAACCTCCGCTTCAACCCGGGCGAGACCAGCAAGGACGACGGCGAACGCGGCGCCTTCGCCGATGAGTTGGCGGGCCTCGCCGACACGTACGTCGGCGACGGGTTCGGTGCCGTGCACCGCAAGCACGCCTCCGTCTACGACCTGCCCGCACGGCTCCCGCACGTCGCCGGGTATCTGATCGCCACCGAGGTCGGCGTCCTCAAGAAGCTCACCGAGGACGTCAAGCGCCCCTACGCGGTGGTGCTCGGCGGCGCCAAGGTCTCCGACAAGCTCGGGGTCATCGATCACCTGATGCAGAAGGCCGACCGCATCCTCATCGGCGGCGGCATGGCCTACACCTTCCTCAAGGCACAGGGCTACGGCACCGGAGACTCGCTCCTCCAGGACGACCAGGTCCCCACCGTCAAGGGCTACCTGGACCGCGCCAAGGAGCTGGGCGTGGAGTTCGTGCTGCCGGTGGACGTGGTCGCGGCGGCGCAGTTCCCCGACCTGAAGACCAAGGCACCCTCCGACCCGACGACGGTCTCCGCCGAGGAGATCCCCGCCGGCCTGATGGGCCTGGACATCGGCCCCGAGAGCCGTAAGCTCTACGCGGCGAAGCTCGCCGACGCGGCGACGGTCTTCTGGAACGGGCCGATGGGCGTCTTCGAGCACCCGGACTACGCCGAGGGCACCAGGGCGGTCGCGCAGGCCCTGCTCGACTCCTCCGCCTTCACGGTCGTGGGCGGCGGCGACAGCGCCGCGGCTGTGCGCCAACTGGGCTTCGACGAAAACGCGTTCGGACACATTTCGACCGGCGGTGGCGCCAGCCTCGAATACCTCGAGGGCAAGACGCTTCCTGGCCTCGCCGCACTGGAGGACTAGATCACCGTGACAGATTCCCCCCGGGGCCGCACTCCGCTGATGGCGGGCAACTGGAAGATGAACCTCAACCACCTTGAGGCCATCGCCCACGTCCAGAAGCTCGCCTTCGCGCTGACGGAGAAGGACTACGAGGCCGTGGAGGTCGCGGTCCTGCCGCCCTACACCGACCTGCGCTCCGTCCAGACACTGATCGACGGCGACAAGCTGAAGATCAAGTACGGCGCCCAGGATGTCTCGGCGCACGACTCCGGTGCCTACACCGGCGAGATCTCCGCGCCGATGCTGGCCAAGCTGAGCTGCACCTACGTCACCATCGGTCACTCGGAGCGCCGCCAGTACCACGGCGAGGACGAGCCCGTGGTCAACGCCAAGGTGAAGGCCGCCTTCAAGTACGGCCTGACCCCCATCCTCTGCGTCGGCGAGGAGCTGGAGGTCCGTGAGGCAGCCGGCCACGTCAGCCACACCCTCGCGCAGCTCGACGGCGCCCTCAAGGACGTCAAGGCCGAGTCCGCCGCCGAGATCGTGGTCGCCTACGAGCCCGTGTGGGCCATCGGCACCGGCAAGGTCTGCGGCGAGGAGGACGCGCAGGAGGTCTGCGGCGCGATCCGTGGCCGGCTGGCGGAGCTGTACGACGAGGAGACCGCGCAGAAGGTGCGCATCCAGTACGGCGGCTCGGTCAAGGCGGGCAACGTCGCCAAGATCATGGCGCAGCCCGACATCGACGGAGCCCTGGTCGGCGGCGCCGCGCTGGACGCGGAGGAGTTCGTCAAGATCGTCCGCTTCCGTGATCAGTGAAGACGCAGTCGTGATCAGTGAAGACGTAGTCGTGATCAGTGAAGGCACGGCCGTGATCAGCGATGAACGCAGAAGCGACCGGCAGAGCTGATCAGTGAGTGTGACGGCGGGTGTGAGCTCGTCGTAGTCTTACGGGGCCGGGCCGGCTGTCCGGCCCCGTAAGCGTTCATAAGCTGTAGTCGTCATCCATAGTGTCCAGCCACGATCCGAGAGAGTTGGTCCAGCCGTGGTCATGGGGTTCCAAATCGCCCTTATCGTCTTCAGTGCCCTGCTGTTGATGCTGGTGCTGATGCACAAAGGAAAGGGCGGCGGCCTCTCCGACATGTTCGGCGGAGGCATGCAGTCCTCCGTCGGTGGCTCCTCGGTAGCCGAGCGTAACCTCGACCGGATCACCGTCGTGGTCGCTGTGGCGTGGTTCGCCGTCATCGTCGTACTCGGCCTCTTGATGAAGTTCAAGAGCTGACGCTTGCAGGAGAGCTGACAGGGTGTCGTACCCCCTGCCTATCATGAGGACTCGCGTCCGGTACCGACGCAGTAACTCTGGTCACTGGACGCGCGTTGGGCCCTACGTACACTAGGGCGCCCGCAGCGGAGCTGCTCTTCGATGCTCCGCAGCACCGTGAGGCAGGGAGTTACGACCGTGGCAAGTGGCAACGCGATCCGGGGAAGCCGGGTCGGAGCGGGGCCGATGGGGGAGGCCGAGCGAGGCGAGTCTGCGCCCCGCCTCCGGATCTCCTTCTGGTGCTCCAACAGGCACGAGACCCAGCCGAGCTTCGCCAGCGACGCACAGATCCCGGAGACCTGGGACTGCCCGCGCTGTGGCTTCCCAGCCGGGAAGGACCGGGACAATCCCCCGGACCCGCCGCGCACGGAGCCGTACAAGACGCATCTCGCCTACGTCAGGGAGCGGCGCAGCGACGCGGACGGCGAGGCCATTCTCGCCGAGGCGCTCGCCAAGCTGCGGGGTGAGATCTGAGATCGCCAAGGCCCGTCCCGGACCCGTACGTACCCAGGACGCGTACGCGCTTCGTCCTCGTCCCCCACGCGGTGAACAGGCAGCGAGTACGCATACAGCACCGACCGATGGACGGCTCGGTCGCACGCCGCAGGGGCGGTGCGCGACCGAGCCGTCCATCGTCTAGGTTGGAGGTGGTGGGGATCGTTACGAGAGGAATGGGCTGATTTCGCTGATGAACGCTGAAGGCCGCACCCGGCTCGACCAGATGCCCGAGTGGCACGCGCTGTCCAAGCACCGCGAGGAGTTCGGCCAGACGCATCTGCGACGGCTGTTCGCGGACGATCCCGGCCGCGCCGAGCGTTACACCGTGCGGGTCGGCGATCTGTACCTCGACTATTCCAAGCACCTGGTCACCGACGAGACCTTGCGCCTGCTCCAGCAGTTGGCCGAGTCCGCCGGGGTGTCCCGGCTGCGGGACGCGATGTTCGACGGCGAGAAGATCAACATCACGGAGGACCGCGCGGTGCTGCACACCGCGCTGCGCACCCCCGAGTCCGCCACCGTGCGGGTCGACGGGGAGAACGTGATGCCCAAGGTGCACCAGGTGCTCATCAAGATGGGGACGTTCGCCGGCAAGGTCCGCGAGGGCCACTGGCGCGGGCACACCGGCAAGCGCATCAAGACCGTCGTCAATATCGGCATCGGCGGCTCCGACCTCGGCCCCGCGATGGCGTACGAGGCCCTGCGGCCGTACACCGCACGGCACCTGGACTTCCGCTTCGTCTCCAACGTCGACGGCGCCGATCTGCACGAGGCCGTCCGCGACCTCGACCCCGCCGAGACCCTTTTCATCGTCGCCTCCAAGACCTTCACCACGATCGAGACCATCACCAACGCCAAGGCGGCGCGCGCCTGGCTGCTGGACGGCCTCGGCGGCGACACGGACGCGGTGGCCAAGCACTTCGTCGCGGTCTCCACCAACGCCGGGAAGGTCGCCGAGTTCGGCATCAACACGGACAACATGTTCGAGTTCTGGGACTGGGTCGGCGGGCGCTACTCGTACGACTCGGCCATCGGGCTCTCGCTCATGGTGGCCATCGGCTACGACCAGTTCGGGGGGATGCTCGCCGGCTTCCACCTCGTCGACGAGCATTTCCGCACAGCACCGCCGGAGGCCAACGCCCCGCTGCTGCTGGGGCTGCTGGGCGTCTGGTACGGCAACTTCCACGACGCGCAGTCGCACGCCGTGCTGCCCTACAGCCACTATCTCTCCCGGTTCACCGCCTATCTCCAGCAGCTCGACATGGAGTCGAACGGGAAGTCGACCGACCGGGAGGGCCGGCCCGTCAACTGGGAGACGGGCCCCGTCGTCTGGGGCACACCCGGCACCAACGGGCAGCACGCGTACTACCAGTTGCTGCATCAGGGCACCAAGATGATCCCCGCCGATCTGATCGGCTTCGCGGAACCCATCGCCGAGCTGGGCGCGCTGCGCGACCAGCACGACCTGCTGATGGCCAACCTCTTCGCCCAGGGCCAGGCCCTCGCCTTCGGCAAGTCCGAGGAAGAGGTGCGGGCCGAGGGCGTCTCCGAGGCCCAGGTCCCGCACCGCACCTTCCCGGGCAACCGCCCCACCACGACGATCCTCGCCGACGAGCTGTCCCCCTCGGTGCTGGGCCAGCTCATCGCCCTCTACGAGCACAAGGTCTTCGTCCAGGGCGCCATCTGGAACATCGACTCCTTCGACCAGTGGGGCGTCGAGCTGGGCAAGGTCCTCGCCAAGCGCCTGGAGCCGGCGCTGACGGAGGGCGCGGAGGTGGCGGGGCTGGACGCGTCGACCTCGGCGCTGGTCGAGCGCTATCGATCGCTGCGCGGACGCTGAATCCTGTGCGGTCCCGAGAGGGGGCGAGGCCGAGGGCCTCGCCCCCTCTCTTGTGCGCGGTTCGCTCTTTCGGGTGGGCGGCCGTAGCGCGTCCCCTGCCCTGCCGGGGCCGGCCCTTCGAGCAGCCGGGGACGCCTGCTTCCCGTGAGATACCGTCCGTGCCCAGGTGGTGGCTACGAGTGGTGCCGGTGCGGTGGGGGCGAGATGGACGAGGGACAGGCGGGGGCGGGGACGGGGGCGTTGAACGACGTCCTCAAGCACTCGGAAGTGGCGAAGAGGCACGCGGCCCGGTACATCGAACACCACCTCGGCCCCGACGTACGCGCGGCCGGCGCCCTGGCCGAAACCGAGACCCAGGCGGCGGCAGGACCCGCCGCGATTCCCTGGGCCCCGGGCCGCTCCGGCCCGGCCACCTTCTCCCCGCAGGCCGGTCTGCGCGGCTGGGAGATCCAGGCGGGCCTCACCCACCGCGAGAGGGAGTGGAAGCACCACCAGAAGCAGTTGGAGGCCAGGCTGCGCGGTGAGATGGCCGCACTCCTCGACGCGGGCTTCGTGTTCGGATGCCAGGACACACTCACCGCCCACACCCTCTCCGGCCAGGCGTGGGGCAGCCCCCGGCCCTCGGTACGCAGCCGCCTGGAGGACCTGTGAGGGACCGGGAGGCAGCCGAGTGAGCGTCGGCTACGAAACCATCGTCAACACCGACCTGGGCGTGCTGAAGACGGCCGCCCAGGCGTGGACGGACATGGGCGACCGCTACGCGACGCTCCACGGCCAGTACCGCGACCACGTCAAAGCCGCCGTCGACAGCGACAGCTGGCAGGGGCTGGCCGCCGGCTCGTATCGGTCCCAGGCGCGGGTCACGCTCCAGGAGTTCGCAGGGGCACGCGACGAGGCCCGGGCGGTCGGCAAACTGCTGGACGAGGCGTACCGGACCCTCCACCAGCACAAGCGGCACGTGGAGCGCCTGCGTGACCAGGCGGAAGGCGTCGGCATGACCGTCTCCGCGACCGGCCACTGCACGGTGGACCTCGCCAGTCTGGATGAGGACAAGGCCGAGGCCTACGCCCGGGATCACCTGGCCCGTGAAGAGGCGGAACGCGCCTGGACCGGCCGGATCGCCCGAGCCGTCAAAGACACCCAGGACGCCGACCACAACCTGAGACTCGCGCTGAAAGCCAGCCCCTCGGACGGCGACCGCGGTCTGCCCGACGGCTTCAACAGCGCGCTGAAGGGCGACGCCGGGGCGGTGAACGCCGGCCGAGCGACCGAGCTCTACCGAAAGCTCGCCGGAGGAGAGAACCTCAGCGCGGGGGAGCTGCGCGAGCTGGCCTTCCTCGCGCGCGAGAACGGAGAGGATCGCGAGTACGCCCGTACGATGCTGAACTCCCTCGGCCCGGCCGGGACCATCGAGGCGGCCAACCGCCTCGCCCTGCTCTCCCACCAGGGCGACGCGGCCCGGCGCGCCGTGTACGGAGACCTGGAAGGGGGCCTCGCGACCTCGCTCGCCACCGCCACGAGAGTGCCCGTCTTCCGCGACGCCGCCGGCAAGAAGCTCGCCCTCGGCTCGGAGCCCTACGCGGACCGGTTCCGCGACTGGCTGCACGGGCGGGACGGCGCCTTCTACCGCAGCTGGCGCGAGGGCATGCGGCGTGTCGGCGTACGCGCCTTCGACGCGGATGCCGCGAACGAGACGACCGACCCTCAGCGCGAAGTGCGCGGCTACCAGAGCCTGGTGACACTGATGCGGCGCGGTGACGACTACGCGCCACAGCTGCTGTTCGACCTCGGCGACGGCATCCGCGCCGCCGAGGAGAAGGAGCCGGACCTCTGGGACCAGGAGCGCCGGTACGCCGGCCGGCACGGCGGCTGGTTCGCCAACGACCCCATGGACGGAGTCCTCGGCCTCATGAGCGAGGACCCGCCCACCGCCGCCGCGTATCTCGACCCCCGCTCCGGCGGGGGAAACGACCGGCTGGACTACCTGGTCAACGACCGGGACTGGCACGTCATCGACACCTCGCGCTTCCTGGACGGGGCGGAGGTGCGGGACCACGACGTGGCGGACGCGGACACCCACTCCGGGTTCGAGGCGGCGTTGGAGGCCGGAGCCACCGGTCGGGCGCCCGGCGCCGAGCCGGAGCCGTCCGCCCACCACTCCGCGTCGAACGCCGGCGTCATGCGGGAGGCCGTACGTCTCTTCGGAAGCGAGCCCTCGCTCCTCCAGAAGGACGGCGACTTCCAGGACCTCCGGCCCGCGCTCGGCCGGATGACCGCCGACTATCCCGCCGACGTGCAGCGGACCATGTACCGCGACGATTTTCCCGTCGCCGGGGCGCGCGCCGGCTTCAGCGCGGGCGAACTCCACGGCTTCCTGGGCGCGGTCGCGCGCGATCCCCACGCGTACGGCGCCATTGCCGCCTCCCAGCACGCGTACACGGCCGGGCGTCTGGACAGCGCCCTGGGCGCCTTGCCGCCCGGCACCGACAAGAGCGATGCCGCGCTGGAGGGCCAGCACGCCGTTCGAAGCGGCGCGAAGGTTCTCGGCATCCTCAGCGAGGCGAAGGCTGACGCGCTGTACGAGGACAAGGTCGTGGAGGTCCGCGAGTTCAACGAGCGGGCCGACGAGGGCAGCAAGTGGGTCAACCGCCTCGTGGGGCTCGGCACCGGCACGGCCTTGGAACCCACCGCAGGCGGCTCAGCGGCGGCCACCCCTGTGGGGTGGCTCCAGGAGGACCTGAACGAGTTGGTGATGGAGCACATCAAGAAGGACGCCCCCAGCGAGTTCGCAGACTCACAGGAAGAGGCCAAGCACGGGTTCGTGAGTGGAGGCGACCAGACGGTCAAGAGCACCAAGGAAATGGCAGAACATGCAGGAGCCGACGCGGGGATGGAGCCGAACATTCTCAAAGCTGCCAGTAGCGCTGTCGCAGGACAGGCGGGCAGTTCCTTCGCCGAAGGGGCGGGGACAGAGAGGGCGCATGGCTCGACGGAACCGATCGATTAGCGTCGGCATCGCACTTGCGGTGTTCTGCGTCCCCTTGGCAGGTTGTGGTGATGAGCAGCAGCGGAACTACGCGTTGCCCGAGAGCTTCTGTGGGCTCGACCTCTCGGTGAAGAAGTACGCGCCGGTCTTTGCCCCCGGAGAGCGGATCGAGGCTGAGTACAACAGACGATGGGGGGACCGCGAAGAGCGCAGCTCGCAGGGGTGTCGCTATTTCGTGGACGGAAACATCGCTGTGGATGTCAGTGGCGACTGGCGGCGCAGCGATGAAAAGGCGCTACCCGCTGACCCCATGGCGGCTCTAGCACGCTATTCCGGAGCCGACCCGCGGCCTTACCCGGGCAGATTCGGAGCGGCGACACGACGCGGTGGCGCTGCGGCGGTGCTCAAGTGCTCCCCTGCCAAAAGTGGTGGCCCAGACCGGTTCCACCTCGACATCAGCGTGAACGCCTACAAGTTCGCCCAGGACTGGGACGAGGCGCGTGAGCCGCTCGGCAAGCTCGTTCAAGCCGCCATGGCCAAGGTCGAAGCGCGGTTGCCGTGTAAAGGAAAGAAGCCCCCGGCGTGAGCCGGGGGCCGGGGTCAGGGGTGGTGTTTGGCGGCGGCCGGCTCGTCCAGGAGCCAGAGGGTGCGGTCGCGGCCTCGGGCCGCCGCCGCGGGGGCCTGGAGTTCGCCCGGGCCCGAGAGGGCGAGGGCGACCGCGTCGGCCTTGTCCTCGCCCGCCGCGAGCAGCCACACCTCGGAGGCGGCCCGGATCGCGGGGAGCGTGAGGGAGATCCGGGTGGGCGGCGGCTTGGGCGCGCCGTGGACGCCGACCGCCGTCCGCTCCGTCTCGCGCAGCGCCGGGTGTTCGGGGAAGAGCGAGGCGACGTGGGTGTCGGGCCCCACGCCCAGCAGGAGGACGTCGAAGGCGGGGACCATGGGAGCCCTCGCCTGGTCCCCCCGTCGGGCCGCCGCGGCCAGTTCGGCCGCGTACGCCTCGGCCGCCGCCTCCACGTCCCCGCTGTAGGGGCCGTCCGAGGGCGGCATGACGTGGACCCGCGCGGGGTCGAGCGGGACGGCGTCGAGCAGGGCCTCGCGGGCCTGGGTGTGGTTGCGGTCCGGGTGCCCCTCGGGGAGGAACCGCTCGTCGCCCCACCACAGGTCCAGGCGGGACCAGTCGATGGCGCCCCGGGCGCCTGACGCGGCGAGGGCCGCCAGCAGCGCGTTGCCGTTGCGGCCTCCGGTGAGGACGACGGAGGCCGCGCCCCGTGCGGCCTGCGCGTCGGCGACGCGGGTGATCAGGCGCGCGGCGGCGGCCTCGGCCAGCTCCTCCTTGTCGTGGTGTACGAAGACCTCGGGGGCTGCGGTCACTTGTCCGCCGCCTTCTGCGAGGAGCTCGCGGACGGTGCCGCCTTCTTCGAGGAGCTCGCGGACGGTGCCGCCTTCTTCGAGGAGCTTGCGGACGGTGCCGCCTTCTTCGAGGGGCCGGCGGACGACGCCGACGCGGTCTTCTTCGCCGGGGGCTTGCTCTTCCCCGTCTTCCCGTCCCCGTCCCCGTCCCCGCCGCCCTGGGCAGTCGCAGTCGCAGTCGCAGTCGCAGTCGCAGCCGGTGCCGGCGCGGGTGCGGTCGGGGTCGGGTGCGCCGGGTCGGGCGCCGCGAGCTTGTTGACGCCGAAGCTCACAGCTTCCGCGTACGCCTCGTCCGGGTCGAGCCGCCGCAGCTCTTCGGCGATCAGCTCGGCCGTGGTGCGCCGCTGGAGGGCGACGTGCCGGTCGGGCTGGCCGGGGACGGCCAGTTCCGCGAGGGCGCCGTTGGCGCGGTCCAGACAGATCTGGCCGTCGGCGGTCTCCAGGCGGACGGCGGTGATGCCGGGGCCCTCGGAGATGCGCCGCTCGACGGGGATCCGCAGCCGCTCGGCCAGCCACAGCGCGAGCAGTTCGCTGGAGGGGTTGTACTCCTCGCCCTCGATCACCGCCGAGTGCAGCGTGGAGTGCTTCTGGTCCAGCGAGGCGGCCAGCATGCTGCGCCAGGGAGTGATGCGGGTCCAGGACAGGTCCGTGTCACCGGGCGCGTAGGTGGAGGCGCGCAGACTGAGCGCGCCGACCGGGTCCTCGGTGGCCGCCGCGTCGGTGATGCGGCGCTGGGCGAGCTTGCCCAGGGCGTCCTCGGCCGGGTTCTCGGGGGCGTTCTCCGGCCACCACACGACCACCGGCGCGTCCGGCAGCAGCAGCGGCAGGACGACGCTGTGGGAGTGCGAGGCGAGTTCGCCGTGCAGGCGAAGGATGACCGTCTCGCCGGAGCCCGCCTCGCGGGCGTCGGTGCCGACGCGGACCTCGGCGTCGAGGCGGTGCTGTGCCCGGTCGCGGGGTGAGCGCCCGGGGCGGCGCACCACGACGAGGATGCGCGAGGGGTGCTCCCTGGAGGCGCCGCTGGCGGCCTTGAGCGCGTCGTAGTGGTTGCCTTCGTCGGTGACGATGACAAGGGTGAGCACCATGCCGGTGGCCGGTGAGCCGAGGGATCGGCGCGCCTTGACCAGTTCGGCGTTGATGCGGCTGGACGTGGTGTCCGTGAGGTCGATGTTCATGGCCGGCGCCAGCTCCGTCCGTCGCGTGCGAGCATCTCGTCGGCTGCCTGGGGCCCCCAGGTCCCGGCGGGGTACTGCTCGGGCTTGCCGTGCTTGTCCCAGTACTCCTCGACGGGGTCGAGGATCTCCCAGGAACGCTCGACCTCCTGGTGCCGCGGGAAGAGGTTCGCGTCGCCCAGCAGGACGTCGAGGAGGAGGCGTTCGTACGCCTCGGGGCTGGACTCGGTGAAGGACTCGCCGTAGGCGAAGTCCATGGTCACGTCGCGGATCTCCATCTGGGTGCCGGGCACCTTGGAGCCGAAGCGGATCGTGACGCCCTCGTCCGGCTGGACGCGGATGACCAGCGCGTTCTGACCCAGCTCCTGGGTTTCGGTGGCGTCGAAGGGGGAGTGCGGCGCCCGCTGGAACATGACGGCGATCTCGGTGACGCGGCGGCCCAGACGCTTGCCCGTGCGCAGATAGAAGGGGACGCCTGCCCAGCGGCGATTGTCGATCTCCAGCTTGACCGCCGCGTAGGTGTCGGTCTTCGACTTGGGGTCGATGCCGTCCTCGTCGAGGTAGCCGGGCACCTTCTCGCCGCCCTGCCAGCCCGCGGCGTACTGGCCGCGCACCGTGTGCTTGCCCAGATCCTTGGGCAGCCGCACGGAGTTGAGGACCTTCAGCTTCTCGGTCAGCAGCGCCTTGGCGTCGAAGGAGGTGGGCTCCTCCATGGCGGTCAGGGCGAGGAGCTGGAGGAGGTGGTTCTGGATGACGTCACGGGCCGAGCCGATGCCGTCGTAGTATCCGGCGCGACCGCCGATGCCGATGTCCTCGGCCATGGTGATCTGTACGTGGTCGACGTAGCCGCGGTTCCACAGCGGCTCGAACATCGTGTTGGCGAAGCGGACGGCCAGGATGTTCTGGACCGTCTCCTTGCCGAGGTAGTGGTCGATGCGGAAGACCTCGGCAGGCTTGAACACCTCGTGGACGACGGAGTTCAGGTCCTGCGCGGACTTCAGGTCGTGCCCGAACGGCTTCTCGATGACGGCGCGGCGCCAGGAGTCGGGGCCGGAGTCGGACAGCCCGTGCTTCTTGAGCTGGGAGACGACGGTGGGGAAGAACTTGGGCGGCACAGAGAGGTAGAAGGCGAAGTTGCCGCCGGTGCCGCGCGACTTGTCCAGCTCGTCGATGGTGGCCTTGAGCGTCTCGAAGGCGTGGTCGTCGTGGAACTCGCCCGACACGAAGCGCATGCCCTCGGCGAGCTGCTGCCAGACCTCCTCGCGGAAGGTGGTGCGCGCGTGCTCCTTGACGGCGTCGTGCACGACCTGTGCGAAGTCCTCGTCCTCCCAGTCGCGCCGGGCGAAGCCCACGAGGGAGAACCCCGGGGGGAGAAGGCCGCGGTTGGCGAGATCGTAGACGGCAGGCATCAGCTTTTTACGTGACAAATCACCCGTGACGCCAAAGATGACCAGACCCGACGGCCCCGCGATACGCGGGAGCCGACGGTCCTGGGCGTCACGCAGCGGGTTGGCTGCGCTGCTCAATTCGCTTACGCCTCCTTCGGGGCGAGGCGCTGAAGCTCGGCCTCGGTGGACTTCAGCAGGTCGTTCCAGGCGTCCTCGAACTTCTGCACGCCCTCGTCCTCCAGCACCTTCACGACGTCGTCGTAGGAGATGCCGAGCTTGGCGATGCCGTCCAGAACGGCCTGCGCCTCCTCGTAGGTGCCGCGGACCGCGTCACCGGCGATCTCGCCGTGGTCGGCGGTGGCCTCCAGCGTGGCCTCCGGCATGGTGTTGACCGTGTTCGGCGCCACCAGCTCCGTGACGTAGAGCGTGTCCGGCAGCTCCGGGTCCTTCACGCCGGTGGAGGCCCACAGGGGGCGCTGCTGGTTGGCGCCGGAGCGCTCCAGCTCCTGCCAGCGGTCGGAGGCGATGACCTGCTCGTACGCCTGGTAGGCGAGCCGGGCGTTGGCGATGGCCGACTTGCTCTTCAGCTGCTTGGCCTGGTCCGTGCCGACGGCGGCGAGCCGCTTGTCGATCTCGGAGTCCACGCGGGAGACGAAGAACGAGGCCACCGAGTGGATCTGCGAGAGATCCAGGCCCAGGGCCTTGGCCTTCTCCAGGCCCGCCAGGTAGGCGTCCATCACGGCGCGGTAGCGCTCCAGGGAGAAGATCAGCGTGACGTTGACGCTGATGCCCTTGCCGATGGTCTCGGTGATCGCCGGCAGGCCCGCCTCGGTCGCCGGGATCTTGATGAAGGTGTTCGGACGGTCCACCAGCCACGCCAGCTGCCGGGCCTCGGCCACCGTGGCGCGGGTGTTGTGCGCCAGGCGCGGGTCGACCTCGATGGAGACCCGTCCGTCCTTGCCGTCGGTGGCGTCGAAGACCGGGCGCAGCACGTCGGCCGCGTCCCGGACGTCCGCCGTGGTGATCATGCGGAGGGCCTCTTCGACGGAGACCCGGCGCGCCGCCAGATCGGCCACCTGCTGCTCGTAGCCGTCACCGGCCGAGATGGCCTTCTGGAAGATCGACGGGTTGGTGGTGACACCCACCACGTGCTGCTCGTCGATCAGCTCGCCGAGGCCGCCCGACGTGATGCGCTTGCGCGACAGGTCGTCCAGCCAGATCGCGACGCCTTCGTCGGAGAGGCGCTTGAGTGCGTCTGTCATGGGGTTTGCATCTCCTGTGCTCGTTGAAGCTTTCTGTTGTGCCGCCGGCACCGGCCCGTCGACGACGGAGCCGGCGCCCGCGGCGCGGTCACCGTGCCGCGTCTGCCAGCGACTCCTTCGCCGCCAGCTGTACGGCCTCGACGGTGAGGCCGAACTCGCGGAAGAGGTCCTTGCCGTCGGCCGAGGCGCCGAAGTGCTCCAGCGACACGATCCGGCCGGCCTCGCCCACGTAGCGGTGCCAGGTCAGGCCCACGCCCGCCTCGACGGCGACCCGCGCCTTGACGGCGGGCGGGATCACGCTGTCGCGGTAGGACTGCTCCTGCTCCTCGAACCACTCGACACACGGCATGGACACCACGCGGGTGGGCACACCCTGCGCCTGGAGCCGCTCGCGCGCCTCGACGGCGAGCTGCACCTCGGAACCGGTACCGATGAGGACGACCTGCGCGTTGCCGCCCTCGGCGTCGAACAGGACGTAACCGCCCCTGGACGCCGCCGGGTTGGACTCGTACGTCGGCACTCCCTGACGGGTGAGCGCGATGCCGTGCGGGGCCGGCTTCTTGTCGTGGCGGCGCAGGATCTCCGCCCAGACCGTCGCCGTCTCATTGGCGTCGGCGGGGCGCACGATGTTCAGGCCGGGGATGGCGCGCAGGGCCGAGAGGTGCTCGACCGGCTGGTGCGTGGGGCCGTCCTCGCCCAGGCCGATGGAGTCGTGCGTCCACACGTAGGTGACGGGCGCCTTCATCAGCGCGGCCAGGCGCACGGCCGGGCGCATGTAGTCGGAGAACACCAGGAAGGTGCCGCCGTAGATACGCGTGTTGCCGTGCAGCGCGATGCCGTTCATGGTCGAGCCCATGGCGTGCTCGCGGATGCCCCAGTGGACCGTACGGCCGTAGCGGTCGGCGCCGGGCAGCGGGTTGCCCTCCGGGAGGAAGGAGGTGTCGGCGAACGTGGTGTTGTTCGAGCCCGCGAGGTCGGCGGAGCCGCCCCACAGTTCGGGGACGACCGGGCCGAGCGCCTTGAGGACGCTGCCGGATGCCTTGCGGGTGGCGACCGACTCGCCGGCGGGGAAGGAAGGCAGTGCCTCTTCCCAGCCGTCGGGCAGGCGGCCGGCGCTGATCCGGTCGAACTCGACGGCGCGCTGCGGGTTGGCGGCGCGCCACTCGTCGAGCCGCTTGTCCCACGCGGCGTGCGCCTCGCGGCCCCGGTCACCGGCCTTGCGCACGTGGGCCATGACCTCGTCGGAGATGAAGAAGTGCTTCTCCGGGTCGAAGCCCAGCACCTTCTTGGTGGCCGCGACCTCGTCCTCGCCCAGCGCCGAGCCGTGTGCCGCCTCGGTGTTCTGGGCGTGGGGGGCCGGCCAGGCGATGATGGAGCGCGCCGCGATGAACGAGGGGCGCTCCGTCTCGGCCCGCGCCGCCTTCAGCGCCTGGTAGAGCGCCTTCGGGTCCAGGTCGCCGTTCTCCAGCTGCTCGACGCGCTGCACGTGCCAGCCGTACGCCTCGTAGCGCAGAAGCGTGTCCTCGGAGATGGCGGTCTCGGTGTCGCCCTCGATCGAGATGTGGTTGTCGTCCCACAGCACGACGAGGTTGCCGAGCTTCTGGTGGCCCGCGAGCGAGGACGCCTCGGAGGAGATGCCCTCCTCCAGGTCGCCGTCACCGGCGACGACCCAGACCGTGTGGTCGAACGGCGACTCGCCGGTCGGGGCCTCGGGGTCGAACAGCCCACGCTCGTAGCGGGCGGCCATCGCCATGCCCACGGCGTTTGCGACGCCCTGGCCCAGCGGCCCCGTCGTCGTCTCCACGCCGACGGTGTGGCCGTACTCGGGGTGGCCGGGGGTGCGGCTGCCCCAGGTGCGGAACGCCTTCAGGTCATCCAGCTCCAGGCCGTAGCCGGCGAGGAAGAGCTGGATGTACTGGGTGAGGCTGGAGTGCCCGGCGGAGAGGACGAAGCGGTCGCGCCCCTTCCACTCCGGATCGGTCGGATCGTGGCGCATCAGCTTCTGGTAGAGCAGGTACGCGACGGGAGCCAGGCTCATGGCCGTACCGGGATGGCCGTTGCCGACCTTCTGCACGGAATCCATGGCCAGGACTCTCACGGTGTCCACGGCCTGCTGGTCCAGATCGGTCCACTCAAGATCTGTGGTGGTCGGCTTGGTGCTCACCCTGCGTCAGGGCTCCTCTCCACATGTTCGATGGCCGGTGTGTGCGCTCACCGGGCGGTGTCGAGCGTACCTCTGCCGGGACGTGCGGCTTTTCGCGTGTTCACTGTCCGGTCGCCTCCCGCGCCTGGGCCGCCATCCAGGAAAACGAGGGAAGGAAATGTGCTATTCCCACCGGTTGGCCGTGCCGGGCACGGCACGCCTCTCCAGGCTGCCGCGTGTGCCCCCGTTCCGCCTGTCGAACACGGACCGTCCACCGAACACGGACCGTCTGCCGGATGGCGAAGGAAGCCAACACGAGCGACCCCCCATGACAGGCGATGTATCGCCAACGTCTAAAGTGGCTTGGTACGCGCGAGCTTGGCCGGGCCTGCACATTTCGTGCGGCACGGGCCCGACAGCTCGCTGGTTCCTTATGAGGCGATCAGAGGTGTCCGTGACGGCCGTCGAAACCCGTCCAGCGGGGGCGCTGGACAGCAGCGGCCACCGGCCGTTCGGGGCCCGCGTGAAGGCGTTCATCGAGCTGACCAAGCCGCGGATCATCGAGTTGCTCCTCATGACCACCATCCCGGTCATGTTCCTCGCGGCGCAAGGTGTCCCCGACCTCAAGCTCGTGCTGATCACCTGCCTCGGCGGTTATCTGTCCGCGGGCGGCGCCAGCGCGCTGAACATGTACATCGACCGGGACATCGACGCGCTGATGCACCGCACCGAGCAGCGCCCCCTGGTCACCGGAATGGTCAGTCCGCGCGAGTGCCTGGTCTTCGGCATCAGCCTCGCCATCGTCTCCACCCTGCTGTTCGGGCTGCTGGTCAACTGGCTGTCCGCGGCACTGGCGTTGGGCGCGCTCCTCTTCTACGTCGTCGTCTACACGATGATCCTCAAGCGGCGCACCTCCCAGAACATCGTCTGGGGCGGCATCGCGGGCTGCATGCCCGTCCTCATCGGCTGGTCCTCGGTCACGAACGACGTCAGCTGGGCGGCCGTCATCCTCTTCCTGGTGATCTTCTTCTGGACGCCGCCGCACTACTGGCCGCTGTCCATGAAGGTCAAGGAGGACTACCAGCGGGCCGGAGTGCCGATGCTGCCGGCCATCGCCAGCAACGTCACCGTCGCCACCCAGATCGTCGTCTACAGCTGGGTGATGGTGCTCGTCTCCCTGCTGCTGTGGCCGCTGGGCTACGTCGGCTGGTTCTACCCGCTGGTCGCGGTCCTGGCGGGCGGGCTGTGGCTCTGGGAGGCGCACGCGCTGCGCTCGCGCGCCCGTGCGGGGCTGACCGGGGCCAAGCTCAAGGAGATGCGGCTCTTCCACTGGTCGATCACCTACGTCTCGCTGGTCTTCATCGCCGTGGCGGTCGACCCCTTCCTGCGCTGAGCCCCGCACCGCGCTTCGCGGCACGCACGGCCTCGCGTACACGCTTTCTCGCACACGACCTTCACGTAAACGGCCCTCGCGTACACGGCCTCGCGAACCCGACCCCGCGTACACACGCACTCCGGCCCCTCCCGCTCGGCGCGGGCAGGGGCCGGAGTGCGTGGTGCCGTCCTGCGGGGTGCTATGTGCTCGCCGGGTTTGCGAGGTTCGTGGGATTCGCAGGGTTCGCGGGGCCGCCGATCTGGACGCCGGCCATCCGCTCCCACTCGTAGGGGCCGGTGCGCACCCGCTCGGCCAGCTCGCTGTCGAAGTTCTCCTTGAGCGCGATCCCGGCCCGCTCCGCGGCGTCCTCGGCGACATCGCGGGACGGGGCCATCAGGTCGCCCCAGCCGCCGTCCGCACCGACCAGGACGATACGGAAACCGGCCTCGCCCACATAGGCGATCTGTCCCTCGGCGCTGCCGCCGTGCCGCCCGGCGAAGGCGCTGATCTGCTTGGCGAGCCGGGCCGCCCGCCTGCTGTTGTCTGCTGCCATGACGCTGATGCTACCGGCGGGTAAGCGAACAGGCGAGGGGCCCGAGCTCCCCGTACGGCTGCGGCCCGGCTCCGGCCCGCGACCGCGACCTGAGCGACCTTCGGACGTTAACCAGCGGGGGAGAGGAGGGCGGATGGCTGCTGTCTCACGGGAAGCGCTCTCTCGGGCACCGTTCCTCCGCGGACCGATCATCGACCAGTACGCCCGCGGTGTAGTGCACACAGAGCTGGGGCTGCGGACCTTCGAGACCCGGCTGGCGGCGGCCACCCGCTGCGGCACACCGGTGCACGGCACCTTCTACGACAGCCCGCACGGGCTCGCGCTGCGCCGCTGGTGCCCGCCGCTGCTCGGCCTGGAGCCGCACTGCTCGCCGGTCCGGTATCTGGCACGGCGCCGCGAGCTGGGGGCCTACGCCGCCTCCCGGGCACTGCTGCGGGGTAGCGGAATCGGCTGCTTCCTGATGGCGGATTCCGGTGGCGCACCGGATGAGGGCCGCGCACCGGATGAGGGCCGCGCACCGGGTGAAGGCTGGGCGACGG
This sequence comes from Streptomyces sp. NBC_01775, assembly GCF_035917675.1. Lineage (NCBI taxonomy): Bacteria > Bacillati > Actinomycetota > Actinomycetes > Kitasatosporales > Streptomycetaceae > Streptomyces > Streptomyces sp. NBC_01775. Next base: position 7,378,628 of record NZ_CP109104.1, read on the forward strand.
GAGAACGCGCCGCACCGGATGAGGACGCGGACGGGGGGCTGTGCTCGCCGGGGGAACTGGCCGCCGCCTCCGGCACGCGGGTGGGCGAAAGCGTCCGGCTGGAGGCGCTGGCCGCGCAGGTCGCCGATACGTCGGGGACCGTGCGCGGCTTCGTCGCCAACGCCGCCGAGGCCCTGTACGGGGCGGCGGAGCGGGCCGTGGCCTTTCTCTGTGAGGCGGCCTTCCTGGAGGGCGAGCCGCCCGGCCCGCAGGAGGTGCACCGGGCGGCGGGCAGATGGCTGCGGACGAGACCCGCCGGGGGAGCGCCGAGCGGGGAGCCCGCGCTGCTGCGCCATCTGGTGTGGAGCGCGCTCGTCACGGGGCGGGCCGTGCAGCTGCGCTGCGACGATCCAGGGCCGCTGGCCCGCTTTCTGCGGGCGACGGCGGGACGCGGACCGGAGGTGGTCCTGCTGCCCCGGGCCCCGCACCACAGGGCCGCCGCGCGGCTGGCCGCTGTCTTCCCGCACGTGTACGCGGATGTGGGGCCCTGCCCGGCCGGGACGCTGGCCGAGGCCCCCTTCGGCAAGCTGCTCTTCTCCTCCGGCGCCCGCACGCTTCCCGAGCTGTACGTCGTGCGGGCGCGTGCCTTCACCGCGGAGATGGAGCGGCTGCTGTCAGGGTGGACGCGCGAGGGGGTGTGCTCCCGCGTGGACGCCGTCCGAATCGCCGGACGGATCGCTCACGGGAACGCACGCCGGCTCTACCGGCTGTGAGCGGGTGAGGCATCCGGTGCTTCGGGAACTTCCGCTGCATCCGGTTCGACGGGCTTTTCCGCGGCATCCGGTACATCGGATCGCTCCTGGCCGACGGCGGGCGCCGGTACGGTCGCCTTCGCGGTCTGTGGCAGCCCGCGCTCCCGCATCGACATCAGCACGCGCAGTGCGCCGACCCACACCACCGTCGAGCCCAGCAGGTGCAGCGCGACGAGGACCTCCGGCATGTCAGTGAAGTACTGGACGTAGCCGATGACGCCCTGCGCGAGCAGGACGAGCAGGAAGGTGCGGGTGGCCCGCCGGGGCCCGGCGGGCGCGTCGACGGCGCGCAGGACGAACCACAGCGCCAGCGTCAGCACGATCACGATCCAGGCGAAGGCGCCGTGCGTCTGCGCGGCCAGCTTCACCTCGATGGGCATGCGCGGGACCTCGCTGCTGTCGCCCGCGTGCGGCCCCGCGCCGGTGACGACGGTGCCCGCGGCGACGAGGAGGCCCGAGAAGACGACCAGCACGGCCGCCAGCTTCTTGACCGGCTTGCCGACCAGCGGCCTGGGCGGGGTGTCGCCCTCGCGGACGCGCATCCAGGTCAAGGCGGTGACGGTCAGCAACGCCATGGCCGCCAGGAAGTGCCCGGCGACGGTGTAGGGGTTCAGCTCGGTGAGCACGGTGATCCCGCCGACCACGCCGTTGCTCATCACCAGCCAGAACTGCGACCAGGCGAGCTTGCTGAGGCCCCGGCGCGCCGGCTTGGCGGAGCGCACCGCGATGATCGTCCAGCCGACGGCGGCCGAGAGCACCCACGTCAGCATCCGGTTGCTGAATTCGATCGCGCCGTGGATGCCCATCTCCGAGGTGGCCGTCAGGCTCTCGCTGCTGCACTTGGGCCACGTCTCGCATCCCAGCCCCGAGCCGGTGAGCCGCACGGCCCCGCCCGTCAGCACGATGAAGACACTCATCAAGAGCGCGGAGGAGGCCGCGCGCTGGAGAGTGCGCTGCGTGGGCGTCCAGCGCGCGGCGATGTACGCGATGGGGTTACGTACGACTTCGAGCAGATTCGGCACGGAGACATCGTAGGGCGCCGCTTGTGCGCGCTTTCACGAGGGGCCCGCCGGAACGCCTTTCCCCTGCGGAGCCCGGACTTGCTCCCACGTGAGCCCGGGTTACTGTCACTTGAAGCCGGGCTACTCCCACTTGAGCTGCTACTCCCACTTGAAGAAGCGCGCGGCGGTGCCCAGGCCGAGCACGGCCCAGACCGCCAGGATCGCCAGGTCGCCCCACGGAACGCCGGCGCCGTGCTGGAGCACGTCGCGCAGCCCGTCCGAGAGCGCGGAGATGGGCAGCAGGTGCAGCACGTCCTGTGCGGGGCCGGGGAACTTGTCCAGCGGGACGACGACGCCGCCGCCGACCAGCAGCAGGATGAAGAGGAGGTTGGCGCCCGCGAGGGTCGCCTCGGCCTTCAGCGTCCCCGCCATGAGCAGGCCGAGCCCGGAGAAGGTCGCCGTGCCCAGCAGGAGCAGGAGCACCACCGTGGCCGGATTCCCGTGCGGCGACCAGCCCAGCGCGAAGGCGACGACGCTCAGCAACGCCACCTGGAGCACCTCGATGACCAGGACGGAGCAGGTCTTCGCCGTCATCAGGCCCCAGCGGGGCAGCGGGGAGGCGCCCAGCCGCTTCAGCACGCCGTAGCGGCGCTCGAAGCCGGTGGAGATGGCCTGTCCGGTGAAGGCCGTGGACAGCACGGCCAGCGCCAGGATGCCGGGCGCCAGGAAGTCGACCCGTGAGCCCTTGCCGGTGTCGACGATGTCGACGGCGCCGAAGAGCACCAGCAGCAGCGTCGGGATGATGACGGTCAGCAGCAGCTGCTCGCCGTTGCGCAGCAGCGTCCGCGTCTCCAGCGTCGCCTGTGCCCGCACCATTCGCCCCAGCGGCGCGGCGCCGGGCGCGGGTGCGTACGTCCCGTGAGCGCTCATGACCGCAGCTCCTTCCCCGTCAGCTCCAGGCTGCGTTTCCCCGGGGGGCGACCCCCGGACCCCCGGCCGGGGCAGGCGTACCGCCTCATGACCGCAGCTCCTTCCCCGTCAGCTCCAGGCTGCGTTTCCCCGGGGGGCGACCCCCGGACCCCCGGCCGGGGCAGGCGTACCGCCTCATGACCGCAGCTCCTTCCCCGTCAGCTCCAGGAAGACGTCCTCAAGGGTTCGGCGCTCCACCGAGATGCGGTCGGGCAGGACGCCGTTCTGCGCGCACCAGGAGGTGACGGTTGCGAGCAGTTGGGGGTCGACCGTGCCGGTCAGGCGGTAGCTTCCCGGGCTCAGCTCGATCGCCGCGGTCCCGGAAGGGAGGGCCTTCAGCAGGGAGTTGAGGTCGAGGCCGGGCCGGCCTCCGAAGCGCAGGGTGTTCTCCGCGCCGCCCTTGCACAGCTCCTCGGGCGAGCCCTGGGCGATGACCTTGCCGCCGTCGACGATCGCCACGTCGTCGGACAGCTCCTCGGCCTCCTCCATGTGGTGCGTGGTCAGCAGCACCGTCACGCCGTCCGCGCGCAGGTCGCGCACCAGGTCCCAGGTGGCGTGCCGGGCCTGGGGGTCCAGACCCGCCGTCGGCTCGTCCAGGAAGACCAGCTCGGGGCGGCCGACCAGGGCCAGTGCGAGCGCGAGCCGCTGCTGCTGGCCGCCGGAGAGCCTGCGGTAGGGCGTACGGCCGCAGCTGCCCAGCCCGAGCCGTTCGATCAGCGCGGGCACCTCCAGCGGGTGCGCGTGCAGGGTCGCCATGTGGCGGAGCGTCTCCTCCGCACGGGCCGTGGGGTAGATTCCGCCGCTTTGGAGCATCACCCCGATACGGGGGCGCAGCTCGGAGCCCTGAGTGACCGGGTCGAGGCCGAGGACCCGCACGGTCCCGGCATCCGGGCGCCGGTAGCCCTCGCAGGTCTCGATGGTGGTGGTCTTACCCGCTCCATTGGGGCCCAGGAAGGCGGTGACGGTGCCGCGCGCGACGGTCAGGTCGAGTGCGTCGACGGCGGTCTTGCTTCCGTACCTCTTCACCAGCCCGGCGACCTCCACAGCCGCTGAACTTCGCATGCCAGGCAGTCTAAGGAGCCGTACGCCGGCTCCTTCCCCGGGGCCGGGGCCGGGGCGGCCGACCGCCAGGTCTGCTACTTAGGTCTGCCTTACGTGATACACCCCATTGCGGCTGGTCATGGGCACCGCTTGCCGGGTCCGCCGGAATTAAGCAACAATGGCGTTGTGAAAAAGAGGGACGAGGCTCGGGAGGACCGCACGATGGCCGCACAGGCCACCGGCGGCTCAGCCGTGCCCGCGCCCCAGGATGAACAGAACGGCACGAGGGACAGGGTCGCCCGCTCCATTCTCGACCACGGCCCGTCCACAGCGGCCGAGCTGGCGCTGCGCCTGGAGCTGACCCAGGCGGCCGTCCGCAGGCATCTGGACGCGCTCGCGGCCGAGGGTGTCGTGGAGCCCCGTGAGAAGCGGGTCTACGGCTCCCGGGGCAGGGGCCGCCCCGCCAAGGTCTTCGCCCTGACGGACTGCGGCCGGGACGCCTTCGACCAGGCATACGACCAGCTCGCGGCCGACGCCCTCCGGTGGATCGCCCAGACCGCCGGAGGAGGCGAGGTCGGAGAGGCCGCAGTGGCGGCCTTCGCCCGCGCCCGGATCGCGGCACAGGCCGAGAAGTACCACGCGGCGCTGGAGAGCGCCGCGCCCGAAGACCGCACCAGGGCGCTGGCCGAGGCCTTGACGCAGGACGGGTACGCTGCCACGGCGCGCGCCGCGCCCGCCCAGGCGGGCGAGCAGCTGTGCCAGCACCACTGCCCGGTGGCGCACACCGCCGAGCAGTTCCCGCAGCTCTGCGAGGCGGAGACCGAGGTCTTCTCCCGTCTGCTCGGAACCCACGTCCAGCGCCTGGCGACCATCGCCCACGGGGACGGGGTGTGCACCACCTTCATTCCCGGAGCGCAGCCGAAGCCCTCGGCGAGCTCAGCAAGCCCCTCGAAGACCAGCAACGCCAGCACCACCAGCAACGCCACCAAAGCGAACCAGGCCGGGAGGAACCCCGCATGACCGCTCCTACAGAGACTGCTCACCCCGAGCTCGACGGGCTGGGCAAGTACGAGTACGGCTGGGCCGACTCCGACGCCGCGGGCGCCGCAGCCAAGCGGGGCCTGTCCGAGGACGTCGTCCGCGACATCTCCGGCAAGAAGAACGAGCCCGACTGGATGCTGAAGCTGCGGCTCAAGGGCCACAAGCTCTTCCAGAAGAAGCCCATGCCGAACTGGGGCTCGGACCTGTCGGGCATCGACTTCGACAACATCAAGTACTTCGTACGGTCCACGGAGAAGCAGGCCCAGTCCTGGGAGGACCTCCCCGAGGACATCAAGAACACCTACGACAAGCTCGGCATCCCCGAGGCGGAGAAGCAGCGCCTGGTCGCCGGTGTCGCCGCGCAGTACGAGTCCGAGGTCGTCTACCACCAGATCCGCGAGGACCTGGAGGAGAAGGGTGTCCTCTTCCTGGACACCGACACGGCCCTGCGTGAGCACCCGGAGCTGTTCCAGGAGCACTTCGGCACCGTCATCCCGGCCGGTGACAACAAGTTCGCCGCGCTGAACACCGCGGTGTGGTCCGGCGGCTCCTTCATCTACGTCCCGCCGGGCGTGCACGTCGACATCCCGCTCCAGGCCTACTTCCGGATCAACACCGAGAACATGGGCCAGTTCGAGCGGACGCTGATCATCGTCGACGAGGACGCGTACGTGCACTACGTCGAGGGCTGCACCGCGCCGATCTACGACTCGGACTCGCTGCACTCGGCCGTCGTCGAGATCATCGTCAAGAAGGGCGGCCGTTGCCGCTACACGACGATCCAGAACTGGTCGAACAACGTCTACAACCTGGTCACCAAGCGTGCCGTCGCCTACGAGGGCGCCACGATGGAGTGGGTCGACGGCAACCTCGGCTCCAAGGTGACGATGAAGTACCCGGCGGTCTACCTCATGGGTGAGCACGCCAAGGGCGAGACGCTGTCCGTCGCCTTCGCCGGCGAGGGCCAGCACCAGGACGCCGGCGCCAAGATGGTGCACATGGCGCCCCGCACCTCCTCCAACATCGTCTCCAAGTCGGTGGCCCGCGGCGGTGGCCGTACCTCCTACCGCGGTCTGATCGAGATCGGCGAGGGCGCGGAGGGCTCGAAGTCCAACGTGCTGTGCGACGCGCTGCTGGTGGACACCATCTCGCGCTCCGACACCTACCCCTACGTCGACGTCCGCGAGGACGACGTGACGATGGGCCACGAGGCCACGGTCTCCAAGGTGAGCGACGACCAGCTCTTCTACCTGATGAGCCGCGGTCTGTCCGAGGACGAGGCGATGGCGATGATCGTGCGCGGCTTCGTCGAGCCGATCGCCAAGGAGCTGCCCATGGAGTACGCGCTGGAGCTGAACCGGTTGATCGAGCTCCAGATGGAAGGGGCGGTGGGCTGACCCCCGGCCGCACCACGCACCCCAACCCCTTTTGAGCGAAGAAAGCGAGCAACACGACAGCCATGGCTGAGGCCCAGAACTCCTCCGAGGACCTCCGACAAGCTCCGGTCCAGGGGGGACCCCTATCGGTCGGTTCGAACACCACCGGAGCGATCGCGGTGGCCGCGGAGTCCACCACCGCCACGAGGATGAGCGCGCCGCCGTCCTTCGACGTGGCGGACTTCCCGGTGCCGCACGGCCGCGAGGAGGAGTGGCGGTTCACTCCTCTGGAGCGGCTGAAGGGCCTGCACGACGGTACGGCGCAGGCGTCCGGCTCGGTCAAGACCGAGGTGTCGGCGCCCGACGGCGTCACCGTCGAGACGGTCTCCCGGGACGACGCGCGCGTCGGCCGGGCCGGCAAGCCGGTCGACCGGGTCGCGGCCCAGGCGTTCTCCGCCTTCGAGAAGGCGTCGGTCATCACCGTGCCCAAGGACGCGGTCCTGGCCGAGCCGGTGCGGGTCAGCCTGCACGGCGAGGGCGGGGTCACCTACGGGCACACCGTCTTCGACATCGGCGCCTTCGCCGAGGCCGTCATCGTCATCGACCACACCGGTGACACCGTGCGCTCGGCCAACGTCGAGTTCGTCCTCGGTGACGGCGCCAAGCTCACCGTCGTCTCCGTGCAGGACTGGGACGACAGCGCGGTGCACTGCTCGCAGCACAACGCGCTGGTGGGCCGCGACGCGACGTTCAAGTCGGTCGTGGTCACCTTCGGCGGCGACGTCGTCCGGCTCAGCCCGCGCGTCAGCTACGGCGGCCCCGGCGGCGAGGCCGAGCTGTACGGCCTGTACTTCACCGACAGCGGCCAGCACCAGGAGCACCGTCTCCTCGTCGACCACGACACGCCCAACTGCCGCAGCAACGTGGCGTACAAGGGCGCGCTCCAGGGCGAGGACGCGCACGCGGTGTGGATCGGTGACGTGCTCATCCAGGCGGGTGCCACCGGCACCGACACCTACGAGCTGAACCGCAACCTGGTGCTCACCGACGGCGCCCGCGTCGACTCGGTGCCCAACCTGGAGATCGAGACCGGCGAGATCGTCGGCGCCGGCCACGCCTCGGCGACCGGCCGGTTCGACGACGAGCAGCTGTTCTACCTGATGGCGCGCGGCATCTCCGAGCGCGAGGCGCGCCGGCTGGTCGTACGCGGCTTCTTCGCCGAGCTCGTTCAGCAGATCGGGCTGCCCGACCTGGAGGAGCGGCTCATCACGCGGATCGAGACCGAGCTGGAGGCGTCGGTCTCATGAGCGAGGAGAGCTTCGTGCGCGCCACGGCGCTGAGCGACCTTGAGGAGGACACCCCGGTGCGGGTGGAGCTGGGCGGCGTCCCGGTCTCCGTCGTCCGCACGGAGGAGGGGGTGTTCGCGATCAACGACATCTGCTCGCACGCCAACGTCTCGCTCTCCGAGGGCGAGGTGGAGGATTGCACCATCGAGTGCTGGCTGCACGGCTCGCGCTTCGACCTGCGGACCGGCAAGCCCTCCGGGCTGCCCGCCACCCGGCCGGTCCCCGTATACCCCGTAAAGATCGAAGGGGACGATGTTCTCGTCTCCGTCACACAGGAGTCCTGAAGTCCCCATGGCAACGCTTGAGATCAACGACCTGCACGTCTCCGTCGAAACCGAAGGCGGCCCCACCGAGATCCTGCGCGGCGTCGACCTGAGCATGAAGCAGGGCGAGACGCACGCGATCATGGGCCCGAACGGCTCCGGCAAGTCCACGCTCGCGTACTCCCTGGCCGGTCACCCGAAGTACACCGTCACCAGCGGCTCCGTGAAGCTCGACGGCGAGGACGTCCTGGAGATGTCCGTCGACGAGCGCGCCCGCGCCGGTGTCTTCCTCGCCATGCAGTACCCGGTCGAGGTTCCCGGAGTCTCCGTCTCCAACTTCCTGCGTACCTCCGCCACCGCCGTGCGCGGCGAGGCACCCAAGCTGCGTACCTGGGTCAAGGAGGTCAAGGAGGCCATGGAGCGGCTCTCCATCGACCCGAAGTTCGCCGAGCGCAACGTCAACGAGGGCTTCTCCGGCGGTGAGAAGAAGCGCCACGAGATCCTCCAGCTGGAGCTGCTCCGGCCGAAGATCGCGATCCTCGACGAGACCGACTCCGGCCTCGACGTCGACGCCCTGCGCGTGGTCTCCGAGGGCGTCAACCGCGTCCACGAGACCGGTGAGGTCGGCACCCTGCTGATCACCCACTACACGCGCATCCTGCGCTACATCAAGCCCGACTTCGTGCACGTCTTCGCCAAGGGCCGCATCGCCGAGTCCGGCGGCGCCGAGCTGGCGGACAAGCTGGAGGAAGAGGGCTACGAGGAGTACGTGAAGGGTGGTGCCACTGCGTGACAGCTTCCTCCCAGTCGCTTCCGGGGCTGCTCGACACCGAGGCGATCCGTAAGGATTTCCCGATCCTGGATCGCCAGGTGCACGACGGCCAGAAGCTGATCTACCTGGACAACGCCGCGACCTCGCAGAAGCCGACCCAGGTGCTGGACGCGCTGGCCGACTACTACGAGCGGCACAACGCGAACGTGCACCGCGGGGTGCATGTGCTCGCCGAGGAGGCCACGGCGCTGTACGAGGGCGCGCGCGACAAGGTCGCCGCGTTCATCAACGCGCCCAGCCGCGACGAGGTGATCTTCACCAAGAACGCCTCGGAGTCGCTGAACCTCGTGGCGAACATGCTCGGCTGGGCCGATGAGCCCTACCGCGTCGAGCGCGACACCGAGATCGTCATCACGGAGATGGAGCACCACTCCAACATCGTGCCGTGGCAGCTGCTGTCGCAGCGCACGGGCGCGAAGCTGAAGTGGTTCGGGCTGACCGACGAGGGCCGGCTCGACCTGAACGGGATCGATCAGCTGATCACCGAGCGCACCAAGGTCGTCTCGCTCACGCTGGTCTCCAACATCATGGGCACCTTCAACCCCATCGAGGCCATCGTGCGCCGGGCCCAGGAGGTGGGCGCGCTGGTCGTGGTGGACGCCTCGCAGGCCGCGCCGCACATGGTGCTGGACGTCCAGGCGCTCCAGGCCGACTTCGTGGCCTTCACCGGGCACAAGATGTGCGGGCCCACAGGCATCGGCGTGCTGTGGGGGCGGCAGGAGCTGCTCAACGACCTTCCGCCGTTCCTCGGCGGCGGCGAGATGATCGAGACCGTTTCGATGCACTCGTCGACGTACGCGCCCGCGCCGCACAAGTTCGAGGCCGGCACGCCGCCGATCGCCCAGGCGGTCGGTCTGGGCGCCGCTGTGGATTACCTCACGGCGATCGGCATGGAGCGGATCCACACACACGAGCAGGCGCTGACCGAGTACGCGGTGCGCAAGCTCCAGGAGATCCCGGACCTGCGGATCATCGGCCCCCCCACGGCCGAGGACCGGGGTGCGACGATCTCCTTCACGCTCGGTGACATCCACCCGCACGACGTCGGTCAGGTCCTGGACGAGCAGGGCATCGCGGTCCGTGTCGGACACCACTGCGCTCGGCCCGTCTGCCTGCGGTACGGAATTCCCGCGACCACGCGAGCGTCGTTCTATCTGTACTCCACTCCCGCCGAGGTGGACGCCTTGGCGGACGGGCTGGAGCACGTACGGAATTTCTTCGCTTAGGGGCTGTCGGTGAAGCTGGACTCCATGTACCAGGAAGTGATCCTGGACCACTACAAGCATCCGCACGGACGTGGCCTGCGCGAAGGCGACGCCGAGGTGCACCACGTCAACCCGACGTGCGGGGACGAGATCACCTTGCGGGTGCGCTACGACGGCGACACGATCAAGGATGTGTCGTACGAGGGTCAGGGCTGCTCCATCAGCCAGGCCAGCGCCTCGGTGCTGAACGAGCTGCTGGTCGGCAAGGAGCTGGGTGAGGCCCGTCAGATCCAGGAGAGCTTCCTGGAGCTGATGCAGTCCAGGGGCCAGCTTGAGCCGGACGACACCATGGAGGACCTGCTGGAGGACGCTGTGGCGTTCGCCGGGGTCTCGAAGTACCCGGCGCGGGTGAAGTGCGCCCTGCTGAGCTGGATGGCCTGGAAGGACGCCACGGCGCAGGCATTCGGTGAGCCGACCAAGGAGACGACATCATGACCGAGACGACCACCAAGCCCGCGAGCGAGGACGAGGTCCGCGAGGCGCTGATGGACGTCGTCGACCCGGAACTGGGTATCGACGTCGTCAACCTCGGCCTGATCTACGGGGTTCACATCGATGACGCGAACATCGCGACCATCGACATGACGCTCACGTCGGCGGCCTGCCCGCTGACCGACGTCATCGAGGACCAGGCAGTGTCCGCGACCGAGGGCATCGTCAACGAGCTCAAGATCAACTGGGTCTGGATGCCCCCGTGGGGTCCGGACAAGATCACCGACGACGGCCGCGAGCAGCTCAGGGCGCTGGGCTTCAACGTCTGAGCCGCCGCGCTGATCGCGCCGTCCCGGAGCTGATCACACCGCCGGGAAAACCGCCTCGTAACGGCCATGCCCGCCAGCCATGCTGGCGGGCATGGCCGTTTTGCTGCACCAACCTCGGGCTCGGGGCCCGGAAGCCGGACATCGGGCAGGGGGAGGGCAGGTCCTGGTGGTGCTCCGGGAACCGGATTATATGTACAGGCGTACGCAACGTTGTGTACGCTCGTACGCATGATGTACGTGACGCTCGCAGGCGCGATTTTCGCCGAGATTCTGGCGACGACCTCGATGAAGTACAGCGACGGCTTCAGCAAGCTGTGGCCCTCGCTGATCACCGGGGTGGGGTACGTGGTGGCGTTCCTGCTGCTCGCGCATACGCTGAAATCCATGTCCGTGGGCACCGCCTACGCGATCTGGTCCGGCGCGGGGACGGCAGTGGTGGCGATGATCGGGATGGTGTTCATCGGCGAGGCCGTCACCATGGCGAAGATCCTCGGGCTGTTGCTGGTGATCGCGGGGGTTGTGGTGCTGAACCTGGGAGGAGCGCATTGATGGCACGGCGGTACGACCCCGAGCGGCGGCAGCGCATCATCGACGCCGCGATCAGGATCGTGGAGCTGAAAGGCATCACGGCGCTGAGCCACCGCTCGGTCGCGGCCGAGGCCGATGTGCCGCTCGGCTCCACGACGTACCACTTCGCGAGCCTGGACGATCTGCTCGTCGCGGCGCTGGAACAGGTCAACTGCGGGCCGCAGTCCGCGATCGAGAGCTGGGAGCGTGAGCTGTCGGGCGACGAGCCGCTGCTGGACGCGGTCACGCGGATCCTGGAGGAGTACACCTCGGGCGCGCACGGGCGGATCCGGCTGGAGTACGAGCTGTATCTGGGCGCGCTGCGCCGCCCGCCCCTCCAGCCGGTGGCTGCGGCCTGGATCGACGACTGGGTCGAGGTGGTCGGCCGCCACACCGCCGACCCCGCCACAGCGCGGGCGCTGGCGGCGCTGATCGACGGGCTGCTGCTCCAGTTCCTGCTCACCGCCCGGCCCTTCGACCGTACGGAGGTCCGGGCCGCGCTCGCCCGGGTCATCGGCTGACCCAGGCCGCTGCCGACCGGCAGGCCGGACCGCGGCCAAGGCCGCCGCCGAGGCCGCCTGATCGCACAGCGGACCGGTTCGTCATCGCGGCCCGGATCCGGATAGCGTTCCAGGCATGACCGACGCACCCACCACTCGCACCACCGGCGCCGTCGCCGCCGGGCTCGCCACCGTCACGGCCGACGGGAGCGTACTCGACACCTGGTTCCCCAGCCCCGAGCTGACCACCGAGCCGGGCCCCGCCGGAACCGAGCGGCTGAGCGCCGAGCGCGCCGCCGCGCTGCTGGGAGAGGCCGCGCCGCAGGCGATGGGGCCCGACCCGCGCCGCGGGGTCGAGATCATCGCCGTCCGTACGGTCGTCGCCTCCCTGGACGACAAGCCGCTGGACGCGCACGACGTCTATCTCCGGCTGCACCTGCTCAGCCACCGCCTCGTCCGCCCCCACGGGCAGAGCCTGGACGGGATCTTCGGGCACCTGGCGAACGTCGCCTGGACCAGCCTCGGCCCTGTGGCCGTCGACAACCTGGAGCAGGCGCGCCTCAACGCGCGCGCCTCCGGCACCCACCTGAGCGTCACCAGTGTCGACAAGTTCCCGAGGATGACCGACTACGTCGCGCCCAAGGGCGTGCGTATCGGCGACGCCGACCGGGTGCGCCTGGGCGCCCACCTGGCCGAGGGCACCACCGTCATGCACGAGGGCTTCTGCAACTTCAACGCCGGCACACTGGGCACCTCCATGGTTGAGGGCCGCATCAGCGCGGGCGTGGTCCTGGGCGACGGCACGGACCTGGGCGGCGGCGCCTCGATCATGGGCACGCTCTCCGGCGGCGGCAAGCAGACCATCTCCATCGGACAGCGCTGCCTGATCGGTGCCGAGGCGGGCATCGGCATTTCGCTGGGCGACGACTCCGTGGTGGAGGCCGGGCTCTACGTCACGGCGGGCACCCGCGTCTCCCTGCCCGACGGGAAGATCGTCAAGGCTCTGGAGCTGTCCGGCGCCAACAACCTGCTCTTCCGCCGCAACTCGGTGACCGGCTCCGTGGAGGCGCTCCAGCGCACCGGCTCCTGGGGCGGCCTGAACGAGGCCCTGCACAGTCACAACTGAGTTCCGGCCGGTCCACCCCGGCCCCCCGCGCATGCCCGTAGGCCATAGGCTTACGGGCATGCGCGATCTTGTGGCCGGAATGCGGTACTTGGGGCGGGGCCAGCGGTGGGTGCTGGGGCACGGACGGTGGTTCGGGTTCGGGCTGCTGCCCGCGCTGGTCACCCTCGCCCTCTACGCCGTCGTCCTCACGGTGTTGGGCTTTTGGACGGACGACATCGTCACCTGGGCCACGCCCTTCGCCGACGACTGGAGCTCGGCCTGGCGGGGGACGCTGCGCGGGGTCTTCGCGGCGCTGCTGTGGGGCGGGGTGCTGATGCTGGCGGTCGTCACCTTCGCCGCCGTCACGCTGCTGGTCGGCGAGCCCTTCTACGAGAAGCTTTCGGAGAAGGTCGAGGAGAGCGAGGGCGGACTCCCGCCGGGCCGGGACCTGCCGCTGTGGCAGGAGCTGTGGACCGCGTTGCGCGACAGCCTGTTCGTGCTGTGGCGCACGCTGCTGTTCACGGTGCCGCTGTTCCTCCTCGGCTTTGTGCCCTTCGTCGGTCAGACGATCATCCCGGTCCTCGGGTTCTGCGTATCCGGCTTCTTCCTCTCCCTTGAGCTGTCCTCGGTCGCCATGCAGCGCCGGGGCATCCCGGTGCGGGAGCGGCTACGGATGCTGCGCCGGCGCAAGGCCCTCGCGCTGGGCTTCGGGGTGCCGCTGGTGCTGTGCTTCCTGGTGCCCGTCGCGGCCGTCTTCCTCATGCCGGGCGCGGTCGCCGGTGCCGCGCTGCTGGTCCGGGACCTGCTGGGGGAGCGCGGGCCGGACCCGCAGGCCCCCGGACAGGGCGGGCCCGCGCAGGGGCAGGCCGCGCCGCAGCCGTACGGCCAGGCGCCGGGGGCCGACGGCCGTACGGCGTCCCCGTACGGACCGCCGCCTGCGGGCCCGTACGGAGCGCCCTCGGGAGGCCCGTACGGTCCGCCGCCCGGGGATCCGTACGGAGCGCCGCCCGCATCCGGGGGCGGCGCCTCCACCCGGCCCTGAGCCGCCGGCGCGTCCGCGAGGCTCCGTGTACGGCGGAGCGTTGAACTCCCGCCTCAGCGCAGCGGTATCCGCACGACCGACGGGTCGTGGTCGCTGGACTGGTCGGCGAACTCCGCGTTGATGTGGACGATGTCGTAGTCGGGACGCCGCGCCCCCGGGCTGGTCAGCAGGTGATCCAGGCTCTGGGAGTTGCCGTTGAAGACGTAGCCGTAGCGCTCGTTCTCCGGCAGCTGATTCATGGGGCTGGTCAACGCGTTGCCGGAGCGCAGCGCGTCCAGGGAGGGCGAGAACGGGAAGTCGTTGAAGTCGCCGCCCGCGACGATCAGCGCGTCCCGGTCCTTGGCACGCACGTCCCGCGCGAAGGAGTTGAGCAGCTTCGCCTGCTCCACACGCTGCGGCTCCGAGTGCCGGGTCGGCGGCTGGAAGCGGCCCTCCATCGGCTCGTCGCCGTCCAGGTCGCCACCGCCCTTGGAGCTGAAGTGGTTGGCGACGACGAACACCGGGCGGCCCCGGAAGCGGAACTCACCGGCCAGCGGCTTGCGGCTGGCCTTCCACGCCGGGTCCTGCGGGGCGATCCGCCCCGGTGAGGCCGACAGCGCGGGCTTGCCGCCCTTCCCGACGACCTCGACGGGGGTGGTCGCGTCGCCGCCGGGCCGGTCGGTGAAGGAGACCCGCTCGGGGTTGTAGAGGAACGCGACGCGGATGTTGCCGCCCGGCTGGCCGCCGTCCTGCTTGTCGCCCGGGTCGATCTGGCGCCACTTGTAGGAGGGCCCGCCCGCCTTGCGGACCGCCTCGGTGAGCTTGTCGAGGGTCTTGCCCGCGCTGACCGTGCCGTCGTCGTCGGGGCCGGTGTCGTCCTGGACCTCCTCGACGGTGACGATGTCGGGCGAGGACAGGTTGGTCACCAGCCCCTCGGCCAGCCGGTCGAACTTGGCCGGGTCGGTCTTGGGGGAGAGGTTCTCGACGTTGTAGGTGGCCACCGCCAGTTCGTCCGCGCGCTGTGCCCTGGTCCGCTCGCGCTTCAGGTCCCGGTCCTGGTGGGTGCCCAGCGTGGTGGCGCGCAGCGTGTAGCCGCCGAACTGCTCGTAGTCCAGGGGCCCTTCGGTCTTCCCGGCCAGCCCGTCGCCGACGTCGGCCCGTGGGAAGGGGTGCTCGTCGGGCGGGAGGAGCGAGGAGACCTTCATCCGGGCGCCGTTCTGATCCCCGTACGAGCCGTAGAGGGTGCCGCCGCGCGGGGTGGGGCGCTGGCGCGGGTCGGTGGTGACCCACAGGTCGTCGTAGGCGGAGGTCGGGCCCGTGACCCGTGCGCCGCGCGCCGAGACGCGCATGCCCTCCAGCGCCTCGTAGCGGTCCAGCGCGTAGCGGGAGGGGCGCAGGGCGCGCTTCTCGATGCTGTCGCCGCCCGCCTCGGGGGCGTAGGCGCGGGGGACGCTGTGCGGGGTCAGCCGGAAGGCGGCGGGCAGCTTCGCGCGGCGCTCCTCGCTCTTCGCGCGGCGCCCTTCGCCCGTGGCACTGTCCGGCGCGGACTTCCAGGTGGCGCCGGTGAGCTGGGTGACGGACTGGCCGCCGGCCTCCTTGCCGCCCGGGTAGAACTCGCTGACCTCGCCGGAGACCGTCAGCTTGTCCCCGACGGCGACGCCGGGGCTCTTCTTGCCGGTGTAGACGAAGATCCCCTCGCTGGTGGCCGGGTCGTCGTCGGGGTCGGCGTCCTGGAGCCAGAAGCCGCGCGCGGAGCCGAAGTCGCGTACGCCCGTGACGATTCCGGGCACACCGGCGACCTCGCGGCCCGCGTAGGGGGACAGTCGGGTGGCGCCCTGGATGTCGTGGATGCGTACCTCTGCGCCGGAATCCTCGGCTCCGGCGGAGGACGGCAGGACCAGCAGGGTGGAGCAGACGGCGGCGACGGTGAGCGTCGCACCCCGTGTCGGTCGGGACGGCACGGAAAGCCTCCGGAGTTCGGGCCCTTGGGGCGTTGCTGTGCGGTGCTGGGCGGGTGGTGGTGCGGTGCTGGGCGGAGCGAGCGGTGCTGGGTGGGGCAGGCTGCGCCGAGCGGCGCGCCGGGGCGCGGAGGCGGTGCGTGCGCCGTGGGCGTGGGGCGCGCACCGGCAGCGCCGGGTGGCTGGACGGCATTCTCTACGCGCGTAAAGTCTGGCGGGGAAACGGCGGTTGTCAAGGACGTGACATGGCGCGAGAGCGCCCCGCCGCCCTCCTGTTACATGGCGGGTGCACGATTCGGGCAGCCGGGGACAGAACCCGTCTACGCTGGGGGCCTTGCACCGCCCCGAGAACCCGTAGGACTCGTAGGAGATGAACGCGCACATGACCGGTGACGACCGTCCCACCATGCCGCCTGTACGGCTGCCCTCCGATGCCGAACTGGCACGGGACGCGCTGGCCGCGCCGCTCCTGGCGCGCGCGGTGGAGCTCACCCGCTGGGCGCGCGCGGGCGAGCCCGAGGGCGCGGGCATCCCGGTCGGAGCGGGCGGCGAGCTGCTGTCCGAGCAGCTCAAACAGGCCGCTGCGCACCTGGGTCTGGCGGACGGCGAGGACGCGCCCGCGCTGGCGGCCGACGCGTGGAACTTCGCGGTGGACACCGGGCTGCTGGTCATCGACGAGGACGAGGACGAGCAGGCGGCGGGCGGCGACGACGCCTCGCCCTCCAGCGACGAGCCGGTCGGCGTGGCCACCCCGGACGAGGAGATGGCCGGGCTCACCGGCGGCGGCGCCGAGGCGGGCGCCCCGACCCCCGCGGAGATCCTCGAGGTCTGGCAGAACGGCTTGGAGACGGTGCTCGCCGACGCCGCGACCCCCAGCTTCGAAGAGCTGCTCGGCGGCATCGAGAACGCCATCGGCCAGGACGGCCAGATCGACCCGGACGCCATCGACCTCGACTCCGTGGACTGGAACCCGGAGGAGGAGGCCGACTTCCTCGACAGCGCTCTCGGCAACCTCTATCTGCTGACCGCCACGGACGCCGCCGTCGCCGCGGGCTCGATGGTGCCGCTGCCGGTCCTCGCCGCCTCGATGATCGTCCCGGAGGGCATGGACGAGCCCACCGACGAGGTGCTCGAAGAGGTCTCCACGGCGATGATGCGGCTGGACGAGCAGTTCCGGATGCTGGAGCCGACCGGACTGGTGGAGTACCAGCCGGTGGACGAGGCGCTCACCCGCGAGGCAGGAGAGGCCGAAGAGGCCCTGGAAGCCGAACAGTTGGGCGGCGACCTGGACGACGAGGACGTCTCGCGCTACGGAATGGTGCGGCTGACCCCGCTCGGGCTGCACGGGGTGCGCGAGCGGATGCGGGAGGCCGGTCTGGACGTACCCGCCGTCGGCGATCTGGCCGGATCCGGCGCTGATGTGCTCCTCGCGGCACTCCCCGTCTACACCGAGGACAACGCGCGCAGCGAGATCGAGACGTGGTTCGCCGAGCGCGCCGGACGGCCCGAGGGCGGCGGGACGGCGGGCGCGGCCCGCGAGCTGCTGGCCGCGGCGCGCGGCGGCGACGACGAAGGTCCCGTGCGCAGGCTGGCGTGCCAGCAGGCCCTCTCGCTGGCCGGCCCCGAGGCCGAGTCCGCGCTGCGCGAGGTGCTGGATGACCGGCAGCTCGGCGGCCTGGCGCGGGTGTGGCTGGCGGAGCGCGGCGCGGCGGACGTGCCGCAGCCCGACGAGGAGATGGTCTTCTGGCTGACCGTCGACACGATCGCGGCCCAGCTCGCCACGGCGGGGGAGCCGGAGGAGCTCCAGGACCTGGTGCGCGGGCTGGTGGACCAGCACGCGGGCTTCTTCGAGAAGGCATGGCGCGTCGACCACCCGGCGACCGGCGAGGTGCTGGAGGCGATGGGCCGCGTGCACCCGGACAAGCAGGTCGCCAAGGCCGCGCGCAAGGCCGCCTTCAAGGCCCGCTCCCGCTGACACGTCCTGGCAGTCCCGACAGGGGCCTTGACGCAGGGCCGCCCTCCCGCCGGTGCGAGCCGGAGGGAGGGCGGTGAGTGTTCAAGGAACCGCGCGGCAGTCACAGCTTCGCGGAGGGCTCAGCTCTCGTCGGGCGGCGGCCCGCCGGTGCCGCTGAAATCGCCGTGCCTGCCCTCGCCCGCGGCGAAGCGGGCCGCGCCCTCCCGCGCCTCGGTCAGCGCGTCCTGGCTGTGCGCGAACTCGTTGACCATCGCCTGCCGCTCCGGCAGCCCCTGCTGGCCGCGCAGGGAGGCCAGATCGGTGCGCAGACAGGTCTGCGGGAAGCGCGCCAGTGACGCGGCCAGCTCCTCGGCCGCCGCGCGCGCCTCGCCGCGCGGCACCACCCGGTTGGCCAGCCCGATGCCGTACGCCTCGGCGGCGTCCACGGGACGTCCCGTCAGCACCATGTCGGCGGCGCGCCCCGCGCCGATCAGCCGGGGGAGGCGCACCGTACCGCCGTCGATGAGGGGCACCCCCCAGCGGCGGCAGAAGACGCCGAACACCGCGTCCTCCTCGGCCACCCGAAGGTCGCACCACAGCGCCAGCTCCAGTCCGCCCGCGACGGCGTACCCGCTGACGGCGGCGATCACCGGTTTGGTGAGCTTGAGCCGCGTGGGTCCCATGGGTCCGTCGCCCTCCGGCGAGAGGCGGTTGCCGCGCTCGGTGCCCATGGCCTTCAGGTCGGCGCCCGCGCAGAACGTCCCGCCCTCGCCCCACAGCACCGCCGCGCTCGCGCCGCGATCGGCCTCGAAGGCCCGGAACGCGTCGGCGAGCGCGGCCCCCGTCGGTCCGTCCACGGCGTTACGCGCCTCCGGGCGCGAGAGCACCACGGTGGTGACGGCACCGGCGCGTTCGGTGCGGACGGAAGAGCTGCTCACGAATCGGCCTCCGAGGCGGGAGCGGGTGAGGGCGGGTGGCGCGTCGGACCGGAGCGGACGCGACGGCCCGGAACGGACGCGACGGCCCGGAACGGAACGGAACCGAGCCTAAGCCGGGGACCGGCCGCTCTCCAGGCCCTCGGGGTGACCGCCGGCGGCCTGTGGGGCCCTCCCCCCGTCCCCCCTGTATCCCACCGCGTCCCCTTTGTGACCCCTCCGTATCTCAAATCCACATCTCGCTGCATGAGACGTGGAGGTGTGGATTCCGGTGCCTCGATTACCGTTGCACGCATGTTCGGACCTGCGCGCCTGCGGGCGCTCGCGCTCACGCTCTTCGCGGCCACCGCGTGGAGCGTCGACGACGCGCTCTGTCCCCGCTGACGCCGCCGCGCCGCGCCTTCCGGACCCGCCACCTCCTTCCCCGCCGTCTCCCCCCGTCTCCCGGCCGCCCCGTGCCTGTCGGCCGGTCCTGGCGGATCCGGGCGGGGCCCGGGTGGCCCGGTTCCCTGCCTCGCGTGCCGTGCCCCGTGCGGCGGCCCCTCGTACGCTGCCGCCGCACGGCGCGGCGTACCGCCCGTCCCTGTCCGCCTCGCCTCCCCGGCGTTTCCTCCCGTACCCCGCACGGAGGTCCTCGTGACGACCGCTCCACCCGCCGAGGCGCAGCCGCCGGTCCGCACCGGGCTGCTGCCGCCCTCACCCACCAGCGCCCCCGCGCCCGAGGCGGCGCCCGCGCCCGCCGTGCGGTGGCTGCCGCTCGCCGTCGCGCTGGTCATCGGGCTCGCCCTGACCGGCTACGTCTGGGCGGCGCACGGCACCAAGCCCGGCGTACTGCTGCTGCTCGGCATCGGCCTGGGAGTGGGCCTCTTCCACTCCCGGTTCGGATTCACCTCCGCCTGGCGGCAGTTGATCGCCGTCGGCAACGGCACCGGGCTGCGCGCGCACGCGCTGCTGCTCGGGACGACGGCCACACTCTTCGCGCTGATCATCGGCACCGGCACCGGGCTGTTCGGCTCCGTGCCGGCGCCCAGTGCCGGGCCGCTGGGCGCCGGACTGCTGGTCGGGGCCTTCCTCTTCGCCGTCGGCATGCAGCTCGGCGGCGCCTGCGCCTCCGGCACGCTCTTCGCCGTCGGCTCGGGCCAGAGCACCATCGTGCTGACCCTCGGTGGCTTCATCGTCGGCTCGACCCTCGCCGCGTGGCAGTACGGGCTGTGGGGCGACCTCCCCGCATTCGACCCGGTCGTCTTCTCCGACCACCTCGGCTGGGGCGGTTCGCTGGCCGTGACGCTGGTGGCGCTCGCGGCCGTCGTCCTCATCTCGCGCCGGGTGCAGTCGCGGCGCAACCCGCCGCCGGTGGGCGCGCCGCCGTCCGCGCGCGGCACCCTCGCCCGGGTGGTGCGCGGCTCCTGGCCGCTGGCCGCCGGTGCGCTGGTGCTCGCGGTGCTCGGCGGGGCGGTGCTGCTGGTGTCGGGCGGCGCCTGGGGCATCACCAGCGCCTTCGCGCTGTGGGGCTCCAAGCTCGTGGGAGCGCTGGGCGGTTCGCCCGAGAGCTGGGCGTTCTGGCAGGACCCGAAGAACGCCCAGCAGCTCGCCGGGCCCGTGCTGGCCGACAAGACCAGCCTCACCGACCTCGGCATCATGATCGGTGCCGCGGTCGCCGCCGCGGCGGGTGGCGTCTGGACGCTGCACCGGGGCGTGCCGTGGCGTACGGCCGTCGCCGCCGTGCTCGGCGGAGTACTGATGGGGATCGGTGCGCGGCTCGCCGGAGGATGCAACATCGGCGCCTACCTGGCCGGGATCGCCTCCGGCAGCCTGCACGGCTGGATCTGGGGCGCCGTCGCGCTCGGCGGCACCTGGGCCGGGCTGCGGCTGCGCCCGTACTTCGGCCTGGGCAACCCCAAGCCGGGCGACGGGGTCTGCTGACGACCTGCCCACGCTGACAGGGCGGAGGCCCGTCCGCGCTGACAGGGCTGATGCCCCGCCCACGCTGACAGACCGGAACGGCCGCCCGCCGCGCACCCGCCGGGCGGCCGTTCCGGTTCGTGCGGGCGAGGCGGCTCTTTCGTGCGGGCGAGGTGGCATTCCGGTTCGGGTGTGCGGGTGTTCCGTCCCCCGCGTATGACCAGGTCCTGGCGGCGCATGCGGACCGGCGAGTCCGGCGACCCGGTTCCGGGATCCGCTCCGTACGATCGAGCGGACCGGGCCGGTTTCGCTGCACCGTCCGCCGCGACACTGCCCGCGCTCTTCCCGGCCAGCGTGCGCTACGCCGCGATGGGCATCGGCTTCAACTTCTCGGTCGCCGCCTTCGGCGGCACGACACCGCTGTTCACCGAGGGGCTGGTGCACCTGATGGACAACAGCCTGGTGCCCGGCTGCCATCTGATCGTCAGCGGGCTGATCGGCCTGGTCGCTGTGCACTTCATGCCGGAGAGCGCCGGGGTCCCGCTGCGCGGCTCGCAGCCCATGGTCGGCTCCGAGCAGGAGGCACAGGAGCTGATCTCCACCAGCCGACAGCTTCAGACGCTCCGGGAGAGGGAGGCCCGTTCCTGAAGCCGGTCCCCCCGGGGCCGCTCAGCGCGGATCGAAGGGCCGCTGTCCAGGAAGCGGACCTGCTCGCTTTCGACGGCCTCGGCCAGCGCCTCGAACGTCGCCGCGGCGTCCGGATGCGTCCGCATCCCCTCGAAGGCACGGGCGATGTGGCCCTGGTCCATCCCTGGCCACGCTCCTGGCCAAAGCGCAGCCGCACTGAAGCGCGCACCGCAAGATCTCATCCGGTCCGTTTCCGGCCGGCCGGTCGGCCGGTCCGCGCGCCCTGGCCGTCCCGGTCCCGGCCCCTGCCCCGGCGGTCCAGGACGGCGGTCGCGAGGACCGCGAGGGTGCCGGCGAGGAGGGGCAGCATGGTGAGCAGCAGCGGCAGGGTGACGTTCTCGCCCTGCTCGCCGAGCGGGTCCGTGCGCCACATCAGCGTGCAGGCGACGGCGAGTCCCATTCCCACACAGCACGCGAGGAACAGCTGCGCCTTCGCCGCGCGCCGCGCACCGCGCCGGGTGCGCGGCCGGTTGACCAGGCTGGACACCCGCTCGCCCGGGGCGAGTTCGGACTCCGGCCGCACGCGCAGGGTGAGCAGGGCCGTCGCGCTCATGACGGCGAGGACGCCGGCGTGGAGGAAGACGGGCACGAACACGCTGCCGACCGACTTGGCGGCGTACGAGTCGACCCCGTCGCTGCCCAGATGCTGCGGCACCCGGCCCGGCAGTTGCGGATACACCATGATCCCCCAGACCGTGAGGCCCGCCAGCACCAGGATCCCGGGTGCCAGCCACAGCCAGGGGAAGCCCGCCCGCCCTTCTTCGTGCCCTTGCGCCCCCACGTTCCGCCCCTCCGCTCCCGGCCCCGGCCCGCTCCCGCTTCCGTTCCCGCTCCGTTCCCGGCCTGGGAGTGATCACCGAGCGCCTGCCCGGGCTCCGTGCCGTGAAACGGGCAGGGTCCCACCGGGGCGGCGGGTCACTCCACGTCGCGGCCCCAGATCTCGTGGTTGCCGCCCCGCCAGTCGATGACCTCGTCGTCGTAGAGGTCGACCGTGGCGATGTCGAGGCCCGCCCGGCGGAGGTACTCGATGAGGTCGGTCAGCCCATACGCCGTACCCAGGGTCTCGCCGTGCGCGGTGACACGGCGGCCCCCCTCGGGCAACGGCGGGTGTACGACGACAATGGGCGGATTCATACCCCCAGGCTGCGCCAGCGTGGCCCCCGCCGCATTTCGGAGCCCCGGGCGCCCCCAGGGGGTACCGTCTGGCCATGGCTGCTGTTCGCCCTGATGTACACGGCTTCTGGGAAGCCGACGGTGCGACGAAGACGTTCACCCACGCGCTCGACCCCGGGCTGCTGGCCGCCTACGTCCCCCGGGACGCCCGCGTCCTGGACTACGGGTGCGGATACGGCCGCCTCACGGCACGGCTCACGGCGCTCGGATACGAGCGGGTCGTCGGCGTCGACCCGGCGCGGGCCATGATCGAGCGCGGACTGCGCGAGAGCCCCCGGCTCGCGCTGCGCCATCAGTCCGAACTGCCCCTGCCGGACAGGGACGGGTCATACGATGCCGCGCTGCTGTTCGCCGTCCTCACCTGCATCCCCGACGACGCCGCACAGCGCGTGACCGTGGCGGAGCTGGCGCGAGTGATCAAGCCCGGGGGAGTGCTGTACGTCAGCGAGGTGCCGCTCCAGAGCGACGAGCGCAACGTGAGCCGTTACGCGTGCTACCGCGAAGCGGCCACCGCGCCGCTGCGTCCGTACGGCACGTTCACCACGCCCGACGGCGGATTCTTCCGGCATCACACCCCCGACCACCTGCGCACGCTCCTGGACGACCACGGCTTCGGCATCGCAGAGGAGCGCACCGGCACGTTCCCCACGCTCAACGGCCACACCGCCGAGAGCCTCCAGCTGCTGGCCCGCAGGCGCGCCGAAGTCTAGGGCCGCTCGTTCGGATTCTCGCGGACCCGCGAAGATCCAAACGGGCGGACGCTGCCCTGGCCGGGACCGTCCCGTCGATCGGCCCTCACGCGGTCCTCACGCAGCCCTCACGCGGACGTCATGTGGCCGTCGCGCGGTCCAGCGCGGCCTCGGCCATCGCGCGGGCCGCGCCGACCGGGTCGTCGACCACGCCGATCCCGCGCAGCACCATGACGCCCTCGTGCAGCAGCGTCAGCTCGTCGGCGAGGCGGCCGGCCCGGCCCGGGTCCGTGACCCCGGCAGCCGCGCCCAGCTCGTACAGATAGCCGCGCAGCCAGCGCTTCTGCTCCGTGATCACCTGCCGCCCCGGATGCGCGGGGTCGGGCAGTTCGGCGGCGGCGTTGACGAAGCCGCAGCCGCGCGGATTGCGCCGGAGCATCCACTCGGCCAGCGCGTCCAAGGTGGTCAGCACCCGCCCGCGCGGCCCGCCGTCGTACCCGTCCACCCACTCGGTGAGCCAGGCGCGCCAGCGCTGGTCGCGTTCGCGCAGATACGCCGCGATCAGCGCGTCCTTGCCGCCGAAGCGGTCGTAGAGCGTCTTCTTGGTGACGCCCGCCTCTTTGGCGATCAGGTCGACGCCGACGGCGGTGATGCCGCGTTCGTAGAAGAGTGTGGCCGCCGCGTCGAGGATCTTCCGCGCGCCTGGGGTCAGTTCATCCGGTGGCACCGCGCTCACTTCGCTCACCTTCCTCGCCCGCCCTTTCGCTCGTCTTCCTTGCCGTTCGCACCGGCGTTGTCCGGCTTCCTTGCGGCACGGCCTCCTTGCAGTAAACCGATCTGTCTAGTTCACTCTACTACGAGCACGGGTAAACAGATCGGTCTACCGCGCTGTCCCTCGTCGTCAGGAGGTCCCATGTCAGCCGCACCCGCACCCGCACCCGTATCGGCAGCCGCCCGCTCCTCCGGGGCGCTCGTCTCGACAGGCGTGTCCGCCGGTCTTGTCGTCATGTGGAGTTCCGGCTTCATCGGCGCCGAACTCGGCACCCGCGAGACCGGCGCCGACACGCTCTTGATGTGGCGGTTCCTCGTCGCGGGCGCGCTGCTGGGCGGAGCCTGGCTGCTGCTGCGGCGGCGCAGGCTGCCCGCACGCGCGCTCGCCGAACAGTCCGCGATCGGGCTCCTCTCCCAGGGTGTCTACCTCGGCTCCATCGTCTGGGCCGTCGGCCTGGGGGTGCCCTCGGGGACCTCCGCGCTGATAGCCGCGCTCCAGCCGCTGGCCGCCGGAGCGCTGGCCGGGCGGCTGCTCGGCGAACAGGTCTCGCGCCGCCAGTGGGCCGGGCTCCTGACCGGACTGGGCGGCGTCGCGCTCGTCGTACGGGACGACCTCGCGGCGCAGGGCGCGGCCCCGCCGTGGGCGTACGCGCTGCCGTTCGCGGGCATGGCGGGGCTGCTAGCAGCCAGCTTCCTGGAGCGCCGCGCGCACCATCCGCTGCCCGCCGCCGACGCGCTGCCGCTGCACTGCGTGGTGAGCGCGCTCGTCTTCTCCGCGGTGGCGGGCGCGCTGGGGCACGCCGCGCCGCCCGCCTCCTCCGGCGGTTTCTGGCTCGCCGTCGCCTGGGTCCTGGTGCTGTCCACCGTCGGCGGCTACGGCTTCTACTGGATGAGCCTGCGCCGCGACGGTGTCACCCGCACCAGCGCGCTGATCTACCTCACGCCGCCGACGACCGTGCTGTGGGCGTACTTCATGTTCGGCGACGCCCCAGGGGTGGGCGCCGCGTTGGGCATGCTGGTGTGCGTGGGCGGAGTGGTGGCCGCGACGGTACGGCCCCGCGCCGGAACGGGGACCCGGGCAGCCCGAGCGGAGACCCAGGCAACCGGAACGGGGACCTCGGCAAAGGAACCGCAAAGCGTGGCCGGTCGTTACCCCCGACATGACGGCAATGACTCCCGGCTCCAATCTTCCGCTGACCGCGCAGCGCGTGGCGGTGGATGTGACCGCACCCACCAAGCTCGACATCTCGGCCCTGCTGCTGGGCCCCGAGGGCAAGGTGCGTTCGGACGACGATTTCGTCTTCTACAACCAGCCGAGCGCGCCCGGAGTGACCCACAGCACCGGTGCCGCTGACTCCATCACCGTGGAGACCGGGGCAGTTCCCGCCGACATCGCGAAGGTCGTCGTCACCGCGAGCCTGGACAGCGGTGCCACCTTCGCCGGCACGGAGCCCACGGCCACGGTCCGCGACGCCGCGACGAACGCGGTGCTCGCCACCTTCACCCCACCCCAACTCGGCACGGAGACGGCCTTGCTGGTGGTGGAGCTGTACCGCAGGAACGACGCGTGGAAGGTGCGCGCCGTGGGCCAGGGGTACGCCAACGGCCTGGGCGGGATCGCTTCGGACTTCGGGGTGAACGTGGAGGAGCCGCCGCCCGCCGCCTCCGCCCCATCGGCCCCCGCAGCCCCGGCTGCGCCTCCCGCTCCCTCCGCGCCCGTTCCCTCCGCGCCGCCGGTCGCGGCGGCTCCCTCCGCTCCCTCTGCCCCCTCCGCTCCGACGGCTCCTTCGGCGCCCCCCGCGGCGCCGGCGCCGGCAGGGAAGATCAATCTGGACAAGGGGAAGGTCAGCCTCCAGAAGAATCAGACGGTTTCCCTGGTCAAGGGCGGTCAGCCGCTGCTCAGTTCGGTCCGGATGGGCCTCGGCTGGGAGCCCGCCTTCCGCGCGGGCAGGCGGCCCCAGGACATCGACCTGGACGCCTCGGTGATCGCCTACGACGCCAACCGCAAGAAGATCGACTCCTGTTACTTCGGCAAGCTCGCCATCCTGGGCGGTGTCATCCAGCACTCGGGCGACAACCTCACGGGCGAGGGTTCGGGGGACGACGAGGTCATCACCGTCCACCTCGGCGATCTGCCCCCGCAGGTCACGGGCCTGGTCTTTACGGTGAACTCGTTCTCGGGCCAGAAGTTCACCGACGTCGCCAAGGCGTACTGCCGGCTGCTCGACGGCTCCGGCGCCGAGCTGGTGCGCTTCGACCTGACCCACTCCGAGCCGCGCACCGGTGTCCTCATGGCCAAGTTCGTACGGCAGTTCACCGGCGAGTGGGACATGACGGCCCTCGGTGAGTATGTCGACTCACGCACGGTGCGCGGGATGGTCAAGCCGGGAGCCGCCGCGCTGTGAAGCCCGTAGGCGCTGTGAGCCCGTAGCGCTGTGAACATCCCGTAGCGCCGTGAGCTTCCGCCGACGCGAGAGGGCGGGCCCACACCCCACACCATGGCGGCGGGCCCGCCCTCGGCGGGAGGTCCGGAGGCCGGCGCGCTACAGGACTGGCGGGCTTCAGGCCCCGTGGGCTTCAGAAGTCGAAGACGGGGCCGGTGGCCGCGTGCAGGGTGCAGGCGTTGGGGAAGGTCTTCTGCCAGCTCACGGGTCGGCCCCGGTGGGTGCCCTGTGCGCTCACCGTCACCGGGTCGTACTCCTTGGTGCAGGGGCCGTGGTCACCCGACAGGGCGTCGAGGTCGCCCCCGGCCCGGTCCAGCGCCGCGCACGCCTCGACGGCGTGGGGGTGGTGTCCGTGCGGTGCCGGTTCGCAATCCAGCGTCACCCCGCGGACCCAGGTGTGCTCGGAGCCCGAGACGGTCAGGAAGACGCCGTGGGAGGGCCGGGAGTGCTGGGGGCCTCGCGGGCCGGCGGCGGCGGAGTGCGGGGCCAGCAGCGGGAGGGCGAGGGCAGCGGCGGCCAGAGTGGCTCCGGCGAGGGGGCGGGTGAAGAGTTGAGTGCTCACGCCCGTTCAACGAGACGGAGCGTGACGGGTCACCCACGCGGGCGACGTGAACGGGGGCGGACGCGGCGGGCGGTTGACCGCCGGAATCCCCCGTGACGGTGCGGCTCTCTCGCCAGGACCGCCCTCTTGCCAAAACCGCCCGGGTCTCCCCGTGCGCGGGGCACGCGGGAGACCCGGGTGGTTCGGGTGGCCCGTTCAGTTCAGGACTGCGGACGCCGGCCGTGGTTGGCGGCGTTGCCGCGGCGGGCCTTCTTCTTACGGCGACGCTTGGATGACATGAGCGCCTCCTCTCGCTGTGGTACGTAAAGGTTTCTCCGCGTTTCTACCACTTCATCCTGTCGGTTGTCCGGCCGATCAAGGTTCAGCGGCGGTCACGGGAGTGGCCGAAGAGGAGACGATAGACGATCAGGAGTACCAAGGAGCCCGCGATGGCGGCGACCCAGAGGCTCGGATCGACAAAGTTGTTGTCTATCGGGCGGTCCAGGAAGGTGGCCGAGAGCCAGCCGCCGAGGAAGGCGCCCGCGATCCCGATGAGTACGGTGCCGACCACGCCGCCGGGATCGCGCCCCGGCAGCAGGATCTTGGCGATGCCGCCCGCGATCAGACCCAGGATGATCCAGCTCACCACGCCGGAGTGAGCCAGGTCCGAGAGCGTGTCCGAGCCCGAGGACGAGCCGGAGTCGGCGAGCAGGGTCAGGTGGGTGAGCTGCGTGGTGGGCATACGAAGGGGCCTCCCCGTGGCTGATCGGTTGCGGTCCCATCATGCCCCGTACGCCTGAAGGCCCCTTCAGGTGCCCCGTCGGGCCGTCAGTGGGGCCACTGCGGCGGGTGGGTGCAGAAGTGGCCGCCCAAGTGCGCCTGGTCCGGGTTGGAGGTGTCCAACTCGCCGTGCTGTTCGATCAGTTTGGCGGCGTACGGCTCCGAATCGTCGCGCGGCTCGTACCCCAGCGCGCGCGCCGAGGTCAGGTCCCACCACAGGCGGGTGTTGGCGGAGGAGCCGTAGACGACTGTGTGGCCGACGTTCTCGGCCGTCAGCGCCGCGTGGAAGAGCCGGGCGCCGTCGGCGGGGCTCATCCACATCGACAGCATCCGCACCGAGGTCGGCTCGGGGAAGCAGGAGCCGATGCGCACCGAGACCGTCTCGATGCCGTGCAGGTTCCAGTAGAGCTGCGCGAGATCCTCGCCGAAGGACTTGGAGAGGCCGTAGAAGGTGTCGGGGCGGCGCGGCGCTTCCACGGGGACGCGGGGCGCGCCCTCCTCGGGCACGGGCGTGAAGCCGACCACATGGTTGGAGGAGGCGAAGACGATCCGGCGCACGCCCTCGGCACGGGCGGCCTCGTACAGCGCGTGGGTGCCGCGGATGTTGGCGGCGAGGATCTTCTCGAACGAGGACTCCAGCGAGATGCCCGCCAGATGGATGACCGCGTCCACGCCGCGCACGGCGGCGCGGAGTGTCTCGCTGTCCGCGGTGGCCAGATCCACGGCGAGCGAGCCGGGCTCGTCCTGGACCGGGCGCAGATCGAGCAGCCGCAGCTCGTACCCGTAGGACGGCAGCAGCTCGCGCATCAGCGTGCCGACGCCGCCGGCGGCGCCTGTGAGCAGGACGGTGCGGGGTGCGGGCATCGGCAGGGTCTCCATCTGTAAATGGCATTCACATATATGGGAAAACGCTAAGGAGTGCCCCCTCCGGCGTCAAGGGAGCGGCGCCGGGTCCGGCTGGCCCGGTGGAGTGGTGAAATCCGGTCCCCGGTAACCGACTTCGGCCTTGACCGGCGCAGATGCGCTGCCTTAGCGTGGCATTTGTTCAGGAATATGGACGCAGATCAGAAACGTGCACGGCGGGGAATGGCAGCGTGTGCACTTGTCTGTCGCCGTCAGGCGTGACCCGACCCTCCAAGGAGCGCCGCATGCCCTCGTCCCAGCCCTCGTCCGCCTCCGTGCGTCCGCTCGCCGAGCGGCTCGGCGGGCTGCTCTTCTTCCCCGTCACCGCCTTCGCGCCGGACGGCTCCGTCGACCTCGACGTGTTCCGCGCGCATGTGCGCAACGGCATCGAGGCGGGCGCGGGAGCCGTTTTCGCCTGCTGCGGCACGGGCGAGTTCCACGCGCTCGCGCCGGAGGAGTTCCGCGACTGCGTGGCGGTCGCCGTCGAGGAGGCGGAGGGCAGGGCACCTGTCGTGGCGGGCGTGGGCTACGGCACGGCGCTGGCCGCCGAGTTCGCCGCACTCGCCGAAGAGGCGGGTGCCGACGGTCTGCTGGCGATGCCGCCGTACCTCGTCGTGCCCGACCAGGATGGGCTGCTGCGGCACTACACCACGCTGGCCGAGGCCACCTCCCTGGACCTCGTCGTCTACCAGCGCGACAACGCCGTCTTCACCCCCCGCACCGTCGTCGAGCTGGCCCGCCATCCCGGCATCGTCGGGCTCAAGGACGGGTACGGCGACGCCGACCTGATGCAACGCATCATCACCGCCGTGCGCGGCGCGGGCCTGGAGCGGGACTTCCGCTACTTCAACGGCCTGCCCACCGCCGAACTGACCGAGCTCGCCTACCGGGTCCTCGGCGTGACCCTCTACTCCTCCGCCGTCTTCTGCTTCGCGCCCGAGATCGCGCTCGCCTTCCACGCGGCGCTCGACTCCGGCGACGACGCCACCGTCCACGAACTGCTCGACGGCTTCTACGTACCGCTGGTCGAACTGCGCAACCAGGGCAAGGGATACGCCGTTTCGCTGGTCAAGGCGGGCGTGCGGCTGCGCGGCCTGGACGTGGGCGAGGTGCGCCCGCCGCTGTCCGAACCCTCGCCCGCACATGTGAAGGAGCTGGCCGCGCTGATCGAGCGCGGCCTGGAACTGGTCGGGGCCGGCCGCTGATGCGCGCCTCCGCCTTCGTCTACCCCTGGGACATCGTCGGCGACCCCGAGGCGCCCGGCCGGCTCGCGGCGCTCGGCGTCCAGCAGGTCACACTCGCCTCCGCCTACCACTCCACCCGCGCCCTCACCCCACGCCACCCGCGTCACCGCGTCGTCACCGCCCGGCACTCCGCCGTCCTCTATCCGCCCGAGGCGCATCGCTGGACGGCCGGCGCGCCCCGTCCGTACACCCAGGACTGGCTGCCGAGCGAGGACCCCGGCGGGCCCTACGCCGAGGCCGCCCGCGCGCTGACCGGCGCCGGACTCGATGTCCACTCCTGGGTGGTCCTCGCGCACAACTCCCGCCTGGGCGAGGACTTTCCGCACACCAGCGTCCGCAACGCCTACGGCGACCGCTACCCCTGGGCGCCGTGCGTGGCGCGTCCCGAGGTGCGCTCCTACGCGGTCGCCCTCGCGGCCGAGGCGGCCGTACGGCACGGCACCGGCACGCGAGGCACCGAGCTGGAGTCCTGCGGCTGGTACGGCTTCGCGCACCTGCACGCCCACGACAAGGTCGCGGGAGTGCCGCTGGACGGGGTGGGCGCTGCGCTGATGTCCCTGTGCTTCTGCGAGGTGTGCGAGGAGGGGTACGCCGGACTCGGTGCGGACCCCGGGCGGCTGCGCCGTACCGTCATCGCCGCGCTGGAGCCGCTGTGGCGCGGTGAACGCTCCCGCCCCGCCCCGGGGCCGGGCGGGAGGGCGGGGGAGCGCGCCGCTCTCCGCGCGCTCCTCGGCACCGAAAGCGCCGCGCTGTTCGCGACCTGGCGCGGCGGAGCGGCGCGCCGCCTCCAGCGCGAGGCGGTCGCCGCGGTACGGGAGGAGGCGGCACGGGGCCCCTCCGGCGGCGCGGCGGACTTCCGGGTCCTGCTCCACGCCGATCCGGCCCTCCACCGCACCGGGGCCAACGCGGGCACCGAACCCGCCGATGTGCTCGCGCACGCCGACGGGGTGGTCGTCCCCTGTCCCGGCGGCGCACCGGGGGCGGACGAACGGGCCGACGCGCTGGGGCCTTTCGCCGCGCACGCGGGTGGCACGACGACGCTCGCCGCCAACTTCACCGTCGTCTCCGGTATGGGCGGCTCGCCCGGCACCCTCGCCGACGACGCCGCGCACGCGCGCTCGCTCGGCGCGCACGAACTGCGCCTCTACCACGCGGGCCTCGCCTCGGTACCCGACCTGGAGACCGCCGCCGCGGCGCTTCGTCAGCTGCGCTGAGGCCAGGCCGCTTCTCCGCGCTCTTTCCGCCGCGAGGCCCCGCCACGGCGTTCACGTCCCGCGGTGTGGGTCGCCCCCCCACGTTCCGCCGCCATGGTGCCCGGCCACGATGCTCGTGTTCGGCGGTGCCGTGCCTGCTTGCCGGGCTGGGGTGTGCGGGGCACCGCCGGGCTCCGCCGTAGTGGTTGTTCGCCGCTGCGGCGGAGGCGGACGCGGAGGCGGAGGTGGAGGCCCCGGCACCGTGGGCGGGCGGCCTCCGGCGCGAGCCGGGATCAGCGTAGGGCGGCCTTCACCATCTTCTTCGCGATGGGAGCCGCCAGGCCGTTGCCGCTGACCTCCGCGCGGGTCGCGTCCGAGTCCTCGACCATCACGCCACGGCGACCTTCTTGCCCGAGTCGCTCTTGGCGTACGAGGTGAACCAGGCGTACGGCGTACCGCTGTTGTCCACGCCGTGCTGGGCCGTGCCCGTCTTGCCGCCGACGGTGGCGCCGTCGGTCTTCGCGTTGCTGCCGGTGCCCTTGTCGACCACCGTCTCCATGGCGGACCCGAGCTGCTCGGCGTTGTCGGCGCTCATCACCCGGTGCGAGCCGGGGTTGTCGTAGGAGCGCAGCGTACCCCGCCCGAGTCCTGGACCTGCCACGCTCCGGGACGCGTCCGGGAGCGGGAGAGTGCGCCGATGTCACAACGTCCGGGCCGCCGTCCGTCGTACCCGTGTGCGCCGGCGAACGGTCCTCCCGTCAGGCCGGTGTCCGTGAACGGAACGCTCTCGACCCGGAGGAACGATCATGCCCCGCATCTCACTCGACCCGCCGCGCAGCCTCGTCCTACGGCTGGTCTCGTGGTATTCGCGCCGCAAGTTCGGCACGGTGATTGAGCCCGTACTGGCCGCGGGGCACCACCCCGGGGTGCTGCTCGTCGGGGGGATCTTCGAGGTCGGCACGGAGCGCTGGAAGGCCCTCGATCCCGGCCTCAAGCAGCTCGCGCTCATGGCCTCGGCCGCGCGCATCGAGTGCACGTGGTGCATGGACTTCGGTCACTGGTCGGCCGAGGAGATGGGCCTGCCCATGGAGCGCGTCCAGCACGTGCCCCGGTGGCGCGAGCACCGTGAGATCTTCAGCGCCATGGAGCTGGACGTCATGGAATACGCGGAGGCCATGACCGACACCCCGCCGCGCGTGCCGGACGAACTGGCGGAGCGGCTGCTGGGTCGGCTCGGCGAGAAAGCGTTCGTGGAGCTGACCATGACGGTCGCCGTCGAGAACATGCGCTCGCGCACCAACAGCGCCTTCGGCCTGACGGGGCAGGGCTTCTCCGACCACTGCGAGGTGCCCTTCCAAGGCTGAACGGCCACCCGTCGGCGGATTCACCGGCCGGCTCGCGGGCGGCGCGGTGAAATGCGGGCGACATCCGTGCCCTTGCGGTGGAAGCCTGGGGACATGCTCGATCACATCGCCATCCAGGTACGCGACGTCGCCGCAAGCGCCGCCTTCTACGACGCCGTGCTCGCCCCGCTCGGCGGTGAGCGCAAGAAGCAGTTCGGCCAGAACGTCAGCTTCGGTGTGACCGGACACCCGCTGTGGCTGGTTCCCACCAGCGACCGGGCGCCGGCGCGCGAGGTGCACATCGCCTTCGCGGCGGCCGACCGCGCCACCGTCGACGCGTTCTACGCCGCCGCCCTCGAGGCGGGCGCCGAGGGTCTGCACGCGCCGCGGCTGTGGCCCGAGTACCACGAGGCGTACTACGGCGCGTTCGTCCGCGACCCGGACGGCAACAACATCGAGGCCGTCTGCCACACCGCGTAGCAACGCCCGCATCACGGGGGCGGGCGTGGCTACGCGGTCCGGCAGACAGCGCTCGGCCGGCGTGACTCAGCGGGAGTGACCAGTTCGGACGCGGCCGGAGGCGACGCGGCCGGACGCCGCTCAGCCGGGCGTCACAAAACCGTGCTCGTACGCCATGATCACGGCCTGGGTCCTGTCCCGCGCGCCGAGCTTGGTGAGCACGGCGGCCACATGCGTCTTCGCGGTCGCGGTACCCACGCCGGTGCGCGCCGCGATCTCGGCGTTGGTCAGCCCCTCGGCCATCAGCCGCAGGACGTCCGCCTCGCGTGCGGTCAGCCGTGCGGAGAGCGCCTCGGCGCGCCGGGAGCGGGCGTGCCGCGCCGCCAGCGCCCGCACGGCGGCGGGAAACAGCAGTGATTCGCCGCGCGCCACCACCCGCACTCCCGCCACCAGGTCCTCGGCCGTCGTGCGCTTGAGGAGAAAGCCGTGTGCTCCGGCGCGCAGCGCGTCGTAGACGTACGAGTCGTTCTCGAAAGTGGTCAGGATCAGGATGCGCGGGGCCGCCTCGCCCAGGGTGGCCAGGATCCGCTCGGTGGCGCGGAGGCCGTCGATCTCGGGCATCCGCACATCCATCAGCACCACGTCGGGGCGCAGTTCGCGCACGAGGGAGACGGCCTCGCCGCCGCCCGCCGCCTCGCCCACCACCTCGAACCCGGGCTCCGCCGTCAGGATCGCGCGCAGCGCCGTGCGGACCATGCGCTCATCGTCCGCGAGGACGACCCGCAGCGCGGGGACGGGGTCGGCATTCATGAGGTGCTCTCCGGTCTCGTGGTTCTCGTCTCCAGCGGCAGCCGCGCCGTCAGCCGCCATACGCCGTCCTCGGCCCCCGCGTGCGCCACGCCGTCCAGCAGCGCGGCGCGCTCCGCGAGGCCCGCGAGCCCGCGTCCCCCGGACGGACGGCGCGGAGGGGGATCCGCGTCAGCCATCCGGTTCTCCATGAAGAGGATCAACAGCTCGCGCTCCGGGGAGCGGTGGCGCTCCAGCCGCACGTGTACGGGCACACCTGGCGCGTGCCGCAGCGCGTTGCTCAGACCCTCCTGGAGCACGCGGAAGGCGGCGGCGGACATCTCGACCCCCAGGAGCGCCAGCGGCTCCAGCGCGGCGTCGACGGTGACGTCCACCTCGGTGCCGGTCGCGCGGGTACGGGCGAGCAGGCCCTCGAGTCCCGTGGCCAGGGTGGGTGCGGTGGAGTGCCCGTCGTCTTCCGAGCGGGCGTCCTGGTCCTCGCGCAGCACGCCGAGTACCGCGTCCAGTTCGGCCACCGCGCCCCGGCTGGTCTCCTCGATCGAGGCCAGCGCCTCGCGTACGAAGCCCGCGTCCGTCTCCAGCACCCTGCGCGCCGCGCTCGCCTGGAGCGAGACGGCGCTGAGCGCGTGCCCCACCGAGTCGTGCAGCTCGCGCGCCAGCCTGTTGCGCGCCGCCAGGTCCGCGGCACGGCGCTCGGCCGCCGCCAGCCGGTCGGCGGGGGTGGGCCCCAACAGAGCAGGCGCGCACCGGGCCAGCAGCGCCCCCGCGCCGTACACCAGTGCCAACAGGCCCGCCAGCAGGGCGAATCCGGCGACCGGCGCTGCCCACAGCGCGGCACCCTCGTGGTCCCACGGCCAGTTCCAGTCCCTCTCCCGCAGCCCGGGGACGAAGGGAAAGGCCAGGAGGACGAGGGCCATGGGCGGGGTCGCCAGTGACGCGCCGCTGACGAGGGCGCCCAGGCCCGCGTGGAGCGTGAACCAGGCGGCCGAGCGCCGCCGTGCCGCCCAGGTGCGGGCGGGTCCGGTGGC
Organism: Streptomyces sp. NBC_01775; assembly: GCF_035917675.1. Taxonomy (NCBI): domain Bacteria; kingdom Bacillati; phylum Actinomycetota; class Actinomycetes; order Kitasatosporales; family Streptomycetaceae; genus Streptomyces; species Streptomyces sp. NBC_01775. The sequence goes on from NZ_CP109104.1 coordinate 7,413,318, forward strand.
CAGCGCGCCCGCCCGCACCCCGCACAGGGCGCGGACCGAGGCCGTCTCCAGGGTCCGCAGGGACGGCAGCAGCCCGGCCACCGCCGCCAGCGGCAGCGCCAGCCCGAACCCCGCGAACTGCCAGCCGTACGACTGCCCGAAGGCCGTCGCCTCGCCGGGCCACGCGATGCCGAGGCCGACCATCACCAGCAGGAAGAACGGGGTCAGCAGCGCACCGCCCTGGAGCAGATGCACCCAGCGCAGCCCCAGCCGCCGCACCCGCTCCCGCCCGGTCACAGTTTCCCGCTCCCGCCCGGTCACAGCCTCCCCCGTTCCTTCTCCGCGCCGCGATGAGGCAGCGTAACGGCGTACGCGCCGCCTCACCGCTGCCGCCCCTGCCCCCGGCCGCCCCGCCGCCCTCACACCCGCGAGGCCGCGGGCGCCGTCTCCTCCCGTGCCGTCGCCTCCAGCGCTGTTCCCTCCAGTGCCGTCACCGTCGCGTCCTGCCCTCCGCCGGCAGGCAGCGCACGGGCCCGGAGCACCAGCACCTGTGTGGCGAGCCCGGCGATCAGCAACCCCGCGAGGGCCTGCACGGAGTAGACGCCCTCCATGGCGGCGGTCGCCCGCTGGCCCGCCGGCTTGCCCGCAGCGGACAGCGCGCCCATCAACAGCCAGCCACCCCAGCACGCCAGGGTGCCCGAGCCGGCCCAGGCGGCGGCCAGCGGGCCCCACAGCCGGGCCCCGCCCCGGCGCCCTTCGGCGCGGGAGCCCGCCAGCCGCGCGGCTCCCGCGACGGCGAGGAGCGCGAAGAACAAGAACGCCGCGTTCGTGATCCGGCTGTCCGAACCGCTCCGTGCCGCGCTCGTCCCGCTCAGCCCGGCCTGCGAGCCCAGCGCCCACATCGCGTGCATGACGGCGGGTATCAGCGCCGCCAGTGCGCCGAGCGCGAACCAGCCCCGCCGCACCCCGCGTCCCCGCGACGGCAGCGGCAACTCGCTCAGCCGGGCGCGCAGGAGGGTGCCCCAGCGGTCGCGTACGTGGAGCACGAACAGGGCGCTCAGGGTGACCGCCTGGGCCAGGAAGCCGGTGTAGACCAGCGTCCACACCCAGCCGTCCAGCAGATCGCTCGCCGCCATGCGGCTCCCGTCCGCACCGGACGCCTGCCCGGTGCCCGGCCCGCCGCTGAGCGCCGCGTAGAGCTGCTGCACCGGGAAGGCGACCACGATCGGGCCCAGCAGCCCGCAGGCGCACCACAGGGGGAGCAGCAGCCAGGCGGCCGGAAGCCGTCGGCCCCACGGGCGGATGAGGGCGAGGACCAAAAGGATGACCGTGGCGTCCATGGCGACGGTCAGCGCGTTGACGGTCCACAAGGTGGTGCCGCCGTCCAGGAGGGGGCTGCCCTCGGGGATGCCCGCCCGGCCGCCGCACAGCCAGATGACTTTCAGAGTGAGATACGGGAGGCACGCCACGGCGGTCAGGAGCGCCAGACACGTCTTCGCTTTCGTCATGGAGACCACGCTTCCGGCACGGGCGCGGCGGCACGTCCTGCCCGGTGAGGAAGTGCCTCCGCCCCGCGGCGGAGACCGCCTCATCCCGTCAGCCGCTCCTCATCCGTTCAGCGCCTTCACACCCGCTGAGCCGTTCCTCATCCGCTGAGCCGCTCCTCATCCACCGAGCTGCCGCCGGATGCTCAGCGCGGCGCCACCGCCAGGTCGGTGACGACCGCGCCGTGGTCGGAGTAGAACTGCCCCGCGGGGTGGGAGGGGAGGCGCTTGTCGACGGTGAAGGACCGGTTCACGCGCAGGCCCCGGCCCTTGGCGAAGATGTAGTCGATGCGCTCGGGAGTGACCCGGTGATGCCGCTTGAGCGGGCTCCAGGTGCTGCCCGGGTGTGTGCACACGTTCGGGTGGGCCGCGCGGTAGGTGTCGCGGAAGCCCGCGTCGGTGATCATCCGGGTGGTCCGCAGGGCATAGGAGAGCCCGTAGTGGCGCGGGCAGCGCGCCCATTCCGCCGACCAGTCGGAGGCGGGGACGGTGTTGAGGTCGCCCGCCATCAGCACGGGCGAGTGGTCACCCTCGAGCATGAACGGGAGCTGGTGGCTGAGGATGTTCCGCAGCTGCGGGCTCTGCCTGTGCCGCTCGGCGGCTGCGACCTGTGCCCGGGTGTGGAGCAGGGGGCGGCCCGCCTTGGCGGCCTTGGCGTTGTTGTTCACCATGTTCCCGATCCAGGGGCGCGAGAAGGACAGCCAGGTGTCGACGAGGTTGAGCCGTCTGCCGTTCGGCAGGGCCACGCGTGCCCCGCCCGTGTTGAAGCCGGTGGCGGCGACGCGTCTGCGCGGTTCGGGGAAGACCTTCACCACGTTGTAGCGGGTGAAGATCCACAAGTTGTCCTTGTTCGGCCCCTGCCCGCCCCCGGTGACCTGCACCGCGCGGTAGGTCCCCTTGCCCGCGCGCTCGGTGAGCGCACGGCGGACGGCGTCGCCCGAGCCGTAGGTCTCGACGGCGAAGAAGACGTCGGGCTTCAGGGCGACGACCTGGTCGAGGAGCAGCCGCAGGTTCTTGCGGCCCCCGAGGACCCTGTCCTCGCCGCCGTGCCGGATGTTCCAGGACAGCACCCGCACCGGCTGGGCCGAAGCCGAAGCCGAAGCCGAAGCCGATGTCGGGGCCGAGGGGGACGCCGATGCCGAGGGTGGCGCCGGGGACCGTGCGGGCGCCGATGACGCCGCTGCCGACGGGAGCAGCAGCGCACCGCCCGCGAGGGCGAGGCCGCAGCTCAAAACGGTGGCTCTACGGCTCGGGCGCCCGGCCTTCCGGTATGTGGTCCGCGTCTTCCGATATGTGGTCCGCATGCCGGGATTGGATCAGTGCGCTAATCGGAAGCAAAGGTTCCGCGCCGGGGATCGGCTGCCCGTGGCGCTCACAGCCTCCGGGTGGCGTGCATCAGACGGTCCTTCGCGTCGAAGAGCGCGTCCTTGATCATCTGCTCGTGCGCCGGGGTCAGCCGGGCCACCGGCACCGAGCAGCTGATCGCGTCGCGGGCCGGCGTGCGGTACGGGACGGCGATGCCGAAGCAGCGCAGCCCCAGCGTGTTCTCCTCCCGGTCGACCGCGTAGCCCTGCTCCCGTACCAGGTGCAGCTCCTCGATGAGCTTCTCGCGGTCGGTGAGGGTGTGCTCCGTGAGCTGCGCCAGGCTCTCCGGCAGCATCTTGCGCACCTGCTCGTCCGAGTGCGTGGCCAGCAGTGCCTTGCCGAGCGAGGTCGAGTGCGCGGGCAGCCGCCGCCCGACGCGGGTGAAGGGCCGCAGATAGTGCTGCGACTGGCGGGTGGCCAGATAGACGACGTTGGTCCCGTCCAGCCGCGCCAGGTGGATCGTCTCGGTGGTGTCGTCGGAGAGCCGGTCGAGGGTGGGCCGGGCCGCGGCCACCACCTCGTCGCCGTCGATGTAGGAGGTGCCGACCAGCAGCGCCCGTACGCCGATCCCGTAGCGCGTGCCCGTCGCGTCAGTCTCCACCCAGCCGAGGTCGACCAGCGTGCGCAGCAGCATGTAGAGGCTCGACTTCGGGTAGCCGACCGCCTCCTGGACGGTGGCGAGGGCGTGCATTCCGGGCCGCCCCGCGAAGAACTCCAGCAACTCCACCGTCCGCACGGCCGATTTGACCTGCGAACCCCCCGCCTCGGTACCCGACATCGACCTTGACCCCTCTGTTCGTACAGCCCTAGAGTCCCTGCTGAATTCACCTACAGAGACTTTGTTCAGCATACCGAACAGGGATCGCTGTGGGGGCCGGATCTCGCAGGAGGACTCCCGTGGCAGCAGCAGTACCAGTGTGGAGCGTTGACCCCCGGACCGGGAAGCGGCGGGAGCAGGTCACCGACGAGGCCACGGCCCCCGACGTGGACGCCGCCGTACAGGCCGCGCACGCCGCGCTGCCCGCGCTCGCCGACCGTGGGGCGCGCGCCGCCTTCCTGCGCGCCGCCGCCGACCGGCTGGAGGCCGGGCGGGAGAAGATCGTGGCCACGGCCGACGCCGAGAGCGCGCTGGGCGAGCCCCGGCTGTCCGGCGAACTCGGGCGCACCACCGGACAGCTGCGCGCCTTCGCCGACGAGGTCGAGGACGGCGGCTACCTCGGCGTCATCGTCGACCACGCCGACGCCACCCTCACCCCGCCCCGGCCCGACCTGCGCCGCTACCGGGTCCCGATCGGCGTCGTCGCCGTCTACGCGGCCTCCAACTTCCCCCTCGCCTTCTCCGTTCCCGGCGGTGACACCGCCAGCGCGCTCGCCGCCGGCTGCCCCGTCGTCGTCAAGGCCCACCCCGACCACCCCGCGACCTCGGCACTGTGCGGGGACGCGCTGCGTGCTGCCGCCGTCGAGACCGGGCTTCCCGAGGACGTGGTCAGCGTCGTGCACGGCTTCGACGCCGGGGTCGAACTGGTGCGGCACCCACTGGTCGCCGCCGCCGGGTTCACCGGCTCCGTACGCGGCGGCCGGGCCCTGTACGACGCGGCGGCGGCCCGCCCCCGCCCCATTCCCTTCCACGGGGAACTCGGCTCCCTCAACCCCGTCGTGGTCACCCCGGCCGCCGTCGCCGAGCGCGCCGAGGAGATCGGTGAGGGCCTGGGCGGCTCGGTGACGCTGGGCACGGGCCAGTTCTGCGTCAAGCCCGGCCTCGTCTTCGTCCCCGAGGGCGACGCCGGCGACCGGATGCTCGGCACGCTCACCGAACGCCTGCACGGAGCGGCCCCCGGGCACCTGCTCGACGACCGGATGCGCGAGGCGTTCCTCGACGGGGTCGCGGCCCGCTCGGCCCTCGACCACGTCGAGACCCCCGTCACCCCCGGCACCGGCGACGACGGCCGTGCGGTGCGGCCAGGGCTGCTCACCGTCACGGCGGACGCGCTCGGTGACGGGCACGAACTGCTGCTGGAGGAGTGCTTCGGGCCGGTGACCGTCGCCGTGCGCTACGGCGACGAGGCCGAGGTCGAAGAGGTGCTCGGACGGCTTCCCGGAAGCCTCACGGCCACCGTGCACCTCGGCGCGGCGGAGGCCACGGGCGCGGGCGGATCGGCCGCGGCCCTGCTCGCGCGGCTGACGCCGCTGGCGGGGCGCGTGCTGGTCAACGGCTGGCCCACGGGCGTGGCGGTCACCACGGCGCAGCACCACGGCGGGCCGTACCCCGCGACGACGTCGACCTCCACCTCGGTCGGGGCGACCGCCGTCGAGCGGTGGCTGCGGCCCGTCGCCTACCAGGACACCCCCCAGCCGCTGCTGCCGCTGGAGCTGCGCGACGAGAACCCGCTGAAGCTGCCGCGACGGGTCGACGGCCACCGCGAGTGACCTTGCCCCGGCTCCGGCCGGAGCAGCCCCGGCCGAGCAAGCCGGAGGGGCGGGTGCGCCGTGCGCCCCGCCCCTGGGTGTTCCGGCCGTATTACTTCACGGGAGTGAAGTCCCGTGCCCCGATGTACTCGGGACGGCGGACGGGTGCGGCGAAGGGTTCCACCGCTTCGTTCTCCACGCTGTTGAAGACGATGAAGACATTGCTCCGTGGGTACGGAGTGATGTTGTCACCGCTTCCGTGCATGCAGTTGCAGTCGAACCAGGTCGCCGAGCCGGCCTTGCCCGTGAACAGCTTGATGCCGTGTGCGTCGGCGAACTTGGTCAGGGACTCGTCGGACGGAATCCCCGCGTCCTGCATCTGCAGCGACTTCTTGTAGTTGTCCTTCGGCGTCTCACCCGCACAGCCGAGGAAGGTCTTGTGCGACCCCGGCATGATCATCAAGCCGCCGTTGGTGTCGTAGTTCTCGGTCAGCGCGATCGAGACCGACACGGTCCGCATGTTCGCCAGACCGTCTTCCGCGTGCCAGGTCTCGAAGTCCGAATGCCAGTAGAAACCTGTGGCGCCGAAGCCCGGCTTGACGTTGATCCGGGACTGGTGGACGTAGACGTCCGAGCCCAGGATCTGCCGCGCCCTGCCCACCACACGCGGGTCCCGCACGAGCCGTGCGAAGACCTCGCTGATCTTGTGCACCTCGAACACGGTCCGGATCTCCTCCGACTTCGGCTCGACGATCGAGCGTTTGTCGGAGCGGATCTCCGGATCCGAGGTGAGCCGTTCCAGTTCCGCGCGCAGGGCGTCCACCTCGTCGGAGGTGATCAGCTCGTCGATCGCGAGGAACCCGTCCCGCTCGAAGCCCGCCAGGTCCGTGGCCCTGATGGGCCCTGGAGTACCCGGTTCGGACCACACGACGGGGTTCATCCGCGGGGTGGCCACCTCGGTGGTTCCGCGAGTCGGGTACAGGTCGGCGGTGCGCTCGGGTGCGATGGTCATGGTGGTGCCTTCCTCTCCTCTCGTACGGCCCTGTCCAGTGGGCGAAACAGCAGGAGCGGACCGGCACTGCCGGTCCGCGGCCCGGCTGGGAACTGTGGCTCAGCCCTCGTCGGGCTCGGTGAGCAGCGGGTAGACGCCGTTCTCGTCGTGGTCCTCCCGGCCTGTGACAGGCGGGTTGAAGACACACACGCACCGGAAGTCGGTCTTGGGGCGCATCGTGTGCTTCTCGTGCCCGTCGAGGAGGTACATCGTGCCGGGAGAGATCCAGTGCTTCTCGCCGGTTTCCTCGTTGGTGAGTTCTGCCTCGCCCTCAACGCAGAGTACGGCCTCGATGTGGTTGGCATACCACATTGACGTCTCCGTGCCTGCGTAGAGTGTCGTCTCGTGCAGGGAGAAGCCCACGCGCTCCTTGGCGAGCACGATGCGCTTGCTCTCCCATGTGCCCGAAGCCGCCTTGACGTGGCGGTCGGTGCCTTCGATGTCCTTGAAGGAACGAACGATCACGGTCTGATGGTGCCTTTCTCTCGTCCTGCCCCGTGGGGCGGTCATTACGGAACCGGCCCGTCCCGGGTTACCCGGGACGGGCCGTGTCAGGCGTGCGCTAGACGGTTTCGCGCACAGCGCGCGCGAGGATGCGCAGACCCTCGTCCAGCTCCTCGGGGGTGATGGTCAGCGAGGGCAGCAGTTTGACGACCTCGCTCTGCGGACCCGAGGTCTCGATGAGCATGCCCAGGTCGAAGGCGCGGCGCGCCACGGCGTTGGCGAGGCTCTTGTTGTGGAACTCCAGGCCCCACACCAGGCCGCGGCCCCGGAAATCGGCGATTTCGGCGGTGTGCTCCTCGGCGATGGCCTTGAGCGCGGCCTCGACCTGCTCGCCGCGCGCCAGGGTCTGCTTCTCCATCTGGCCGTCGGCCCAGTAGGTCTGGAGGGCGACGGTGGCCGTCACGAAGGCCGGGTTGTTGCCGCGGAAGGTGCCGTTGTGCTCGCCCGGCTCCCAGACGTCCAGCTCCGGCTTGAACAGCGTGAGCGCCAGGGGCAGGCCGTAGCCGCCGATGGACTTCGACAGCGTGATGATGTCCGGCTCGATGCCCGCCTCCTCGAAGGAGAAGAAAGCACCCGTTCGGCCGCAGCCCATCTGGATGTCGTCGACGATGAGCAGCATGTCGTGCCGCTTGCACAGGTCGGAGAGCGCGCGGAGCCACTCGGCGCGGGCGACGTTGATGCCGCCCTCGCCCTGCACGGTCTCCACGATCACGGCGGCCGGCTTGTTGAGCCCGGAGCCCTGGTCCTCCAGCAGCCGCTCGAACCAGATGAAGTCCTCGGTGGCGCCGTTGAGGTAGTCGTCGAACGGCATCGGAGTGCCGTGCACCAGCGGGATACCGGCCCCGGCGCGCTTGAAGGCGTTGCCGGTGACCGCGAGCGAGCCCAGCGACATGCCGTGGAAGGCGTTGGTGAACGAGACGATCGACTCGCGGCCCTTGACCTTGCGGGCCAGCTTGAGCGCGGCCTCCACGGCGTTGGTGCCGGTCGGGCCCGGGAACATCACCTTGTGGTTCATTCCGCGCGGCTTGAGGACCGTCTCGGAGAACGTCTCCAGGAAGGCCCGTTTGGCGCTGGTGCTCATGTCCAGGCCGTGCACGACCCCGTCCCGCTCCAGGTAGTCCAGGAGGGCTCGTTTGAGAACGGGGTTGTTGTGGCCGTAGTTGAGCGTGCCCGCTCCGGCGAAGAAGTCGAGGTAGGTGTGCCCGTCCTCGTCGTACATGTGGGCGCCCTGGGCCCGGTCGAAGATGGTGGGCCAGGCGCGGCAGTAACTGCGCACCTCCGACTCGACGGTCTCGAAGACGCTGAGGTCCGGCTGGGTGATGGTCACAGCTTGCTCCTGGGAGTGAGTTGCGTGAGAAAGAAAGTCTTCGGGGGGTGGGCCGGCAACGGTGCCGTACCCGCGTGCGGATGGGCCGTGTACGTCAGCGCCGCGCCGCGGCGCCGGGAAACACGACCGGGCCTATCCGGTACAGCACCTCCGGCTCGTGCCCGTCCTCGGGGAACAGGCCGGCGTCGAAGAGCACCTCTTTGGCGACCGCTGCCGAGTGGCGCCGGCCGTAGGAGGCGAACAGCCGGTTGGAGGGGGTGTTGTCCGGGGTGACCGTGGTCTCGACGCTGTCGATACCGGACTCCTCGGCGACGCGGAGCGTCAGCCCGTCGAGCATCGCGGCTGCGAGCCCCCGGCCCTGGGCCGTCTCGTCGACGGCGACCTGCCAGACGACGAGGGTGGCGGGCTGCTGGGGGCGGACGTAGCCGGTGATGAAGCCGACCGGCTCGCCGCCGCCGTCGCGGGCGACGACCGAGGTGGCCGCGAAGTCGCGGCACCACAGCAGGTAGCTGTACGAGGAGTTGAGGTCGAGGGTCCTGGAGTCACGGGCGATGCGCCAAATCGCGACTCCGTCCTCCACACGAGGCGTGTCGAGCTTCAGTCCCTCCGGCATTTCCAAGAAATCGCTATGGGCACGTGCATGGTCTGCTTGTGCGGCGGTCATGCGGATTCAATTTACCCAGCAGAATCCGAAACTGCACGGGGGTGAGGGGTTACGTGAGGGGGGTGCATTGTGTTATCGCGCAGGGGCGCGCAGGCGCGCAGCGCTCCCGTTTCTGGCCCTCAATTAAGCGGATTTGTCCGGGTATAGCAGACCAGCTGTGGAGTCCGTCACAGTGACGTAACGACGACGAGTTGCGTCCGAATTGCGGGATCGAGGTCCCGTGAAAACTTAGTGTTTGAGGTGACGGAAAGCGGGCAGAAGAATACGGGAACCTGCGCCTGGAAATGCGCCTGAATTGCATCCTAATCCAGTGCGCAAGGGCGCGTCCCCCTTTTCGGGGTTTCGGATGTTCACCAGGCTTCGGATGTCCCCCGGCCCGCTCGTACAGTTCCGTCCATGAGCGAGCGTGACGCGAGTCTGCACATCAAGGGGCGGGTGCTGGCGGGGCCCGAGGACGTACGGGGCGAGCTGTGGGTCGTGGACGGCCGGATCACCTACGAGCGGCCCGCGCCACCGCGCGGCTCCGATCCCGGGCCCCGGACGCTGGAGGGCTGGGCGCTGCCCGGCCTGGTCGACGCCCACTGCCACGTGGGGCTCGACACCCATGGCCCCGTCGACGACATCACCAGTGAGAAGCAGGCCCTCACCGACCGTGAGGCGGGCGCGCTGCTGCTGCGTGACGCGGGCTCGCCCTCCGACACCCGCTGGATCGACGAGCGCGCCGACCTGCCCCGCATCATCCGCGCCGGGCGCCACATCGCCCGCACTCGCCGTTACATCCGCAACTACGCCCACGAGATCGAGCCGGGCGACCTGGCCGCCTACGTACGCAGGGAAGCCCGCCGGGGTGACGGCTGGGTCAAGCTCGTCGGGGACTGGATCGACCGGGAAGAGGGCGACCTGACCTCCTGCTGGCCGCGCTGGGCCATCGAGGAGGCGATAGCAGCCGCACACGAGGAAGGCGCACGTGTCACCGCGCACTGCTTCGCGGAGGACTCCTTGCGCGATCTGGTCGAGGCGGGTATCGACTGCGTCGAGCACGCGACGGGCCTGACCGAGGACACCATCCCGCTCTTCGCCGAGCGCGGCGTCGCCATCGTGCCCACGCTCGTCAACATCGCGACCTTCCCCCACCTCGCCGACGGCGGCGAGGCGAGGTTCCCCCGCTGGTCGGCACACATGCGCGAGCTGCACGCACGGCGCTACGAGACCGTGCGCGCCGCCTGGGAAGCCGGCATCCCCGTCTTCACCGGCACGGACGCCGGCGGCTCGGTGCCGCACGGGCTCGTGGGTCAGGAGGTCGCCGAACTGGTCAAGGCCGGAATCCCGCCCCTGGACGCGCTCTCCGCCACGGCCTGGCGGGCCCGCGACTGGCTCGGCCGCCCCGGCCTCACCGAGGGCGCCCCCGCGGATCTCGTCGTCTGCGAGGCCGATCCCCGCGCGGACGTGGGGGCTCTGGTGGCGCCGCGGCACGTGGTGCTGCGTGGACGAGTGGTGTCGTGAACCGCTGGGAACCCCGCGAGTGTGGCCGTCCGGCAGACGTGGGGGAGACGGTGTGAAAGTTTTTTCCCGGGACCTGTCGAGAGCGCGCCGCCGGCTCCGACGTACCCGTGAAGGCGCCCACCGGGGGCGCCAGGAAGACCCGGGAGAGTGGACCATGAAGTACATGCTGATGATCATGGGCGACCAGGCCACCTACGACTCCATGAGCGGCAAGGGGGGCTCCTCGGTCTGGACCGAGGCGGACATGCGGGCGATGTTCGCGCACATGGGGGCCCTCAACGACGAGCTGGCCGAATCCGGCGAGCTGGTCGACGCGAATGGTCTGAGCGCCCCCTCCGAGGCCAAGCTGGTCACCGCCAAGGACGGCAAGCCCCTCGTCTCCGACGGCCCCTACGGCGAGTCCAAGGAGGTGCTGGCCGGATACTGGATCTTGGATGTCGCCAGCGAGGAACGTGCCATCGAGATCGCCGCCAAGGCGTACTCCTGCCCCGTTCCCGAGGGCGTGGTCGACCCGCCCATCGTCGTCCAGCCCGTCCAGGAGGGCGGCGGATCCGAGATGTGAGACCCGCTGCCCGGGAAGCGGGCCGGATGCGAAGACCCGACCCGACCCGAGGAGCGGACAGGGCATGCCCGCGACCGCCGCGACCGAGGACCTGCTGCGCCGTCTGGCGCCGCAGGTCCTCGGCGCGCTCGTACGCCGCTACGGCCACTTCGACGCGGCTGAGGACGCCGTCCAGGAGGCCCTGCTGGCCGCCGCACGACAGTGGGACGCCGACGGAGACCCTGCTGGTGGGGCTGGTGGGGCTGGTGAGGCTGGTGAGGTCAGTGAGGCCGGTGGGGCCGGGGGAGCCGGCGGTTCCGGTGGGCGGCCCCAGAATCCGCTCGGCTGGCTCATCCGGGTGGCCTCGCGCCGGCTGACGGACATCCTGCGCGCCGAGGAGGCCCGCAGACGCCGCGAGGAGCGAGTGGCCGCCAGCGCGCCCCGCGACGAGCTCCTCGCGCCCCCGCCCGGTGAGAGCCGTGCACCCTCCAAGGACGACACCCTCACGCTGCTGTTCCTGTGCTGCCATCCGGTGCTCGGCCACGAGGCGCGCACCGCGCTCACCCTGCGTGCGGTCGGCGGCCTGACCACCGCCGAGATCGCCCGCGCCTACCTGGTGCCCGAGGCGACCATGGCCCAGCGCGTCAGCCGCGCGAAGCGGCGCATCAAGGAGGCGGGCGCGCGCTTCGTCCCGCCCGGGGAGAGGGAGCGCGCCGAGCGGCTGGGCGACGTCCTGCACGTGCTGTACCTCATCTTCAACGAGGGCTACACCGCCACGGCGGGCAGCAGCCTCCAGCGGCACGAACTCGCGGGGGAGGCCATCCGGCTCACCCGCGCCCTGCGCGCGCTCCTGCCCGCGAACGGCGAGGTGACCGGGCTGCTCGCACTGATGCTGCTGACCGACGCGCGCCGCGCGGCCCGCTCCAGGCCCGACGGGTCCCTGGTGCCGCTGGACGAGCAGGACAGGACGCTGTGGGACCGGGGGGCCGTCACCGAGGGGCTCGCGCTGGTCACCGAGGCGCTGTCCCACAAGCCCGTCGGCTCCTACCAGCTCCAGGCCGCCATCGCCGCCGTGCACGACGAGGCGGCCTCGGCCCAGGACACCGACTGGCCGCAGATCCTCGCCCTCTACGGGCTGTTGGAGCGCGTCGCACCCGGCCCCGTCGTGACCCTCAACCACGCCGTTGCCGCCGCCATGGTGCACGGTCCCCGGGTCGGCCTCAGCATGCTCGCGGCGCTGGAGGACGAGCCGGCCATGGAACGCCACCACAGGCTCGGCGCCGTACGTGCCCATCTGCTGGAGCGCGCGGGCGACCGGGAAGCGGCGCGTGCGGCGTACTCCGCCGCGGCGGAGCTGACCCTCAGCCTGCCCGAACGGCGCTATCTGCTGGCCCGCGCGGCACGGCTGGGCTGACAGCGGGGCGCCGGGTGCCGCAGCCTGGACGTATGAGCCCCAGCGAAACCACGGACCCGGACAGCCACTCGGCGCGCGGCGCACTCGCCCAGGTGGTGCGCGACTTCAGGGAGTTCGCGTCGGCGGAGCCGTTGGCTCCGGCCCTTGAGACTGCTCCGGAGAGAGGGACTCCCGGGGCGGACCAGGCCGACGGGCCGCTCGGCTGGCCCGGCTACGACGAGGCCAGGGCGCGGGCCGCGCTGCGCACCGGCGAGAGCGAGTCCGTCGTGTGCGGCACCGGCATTGCGGGCGGCGCTGCCCCGGAGGGCCGCGCTGCCCCGGGGGGCGGCACAGGTGCGGCGGGCGGTGTGCAAGCGGTGCTGATCTCTTTCGAGTTCGGCTTCCTCGGGGGCTCGCTCGGAGAGCGCACCGGCGACCGGATCGAGGCCGCCCACCTGAAAGCGCGCGAACTGGGCCTGCCCGTCGTCACCCTCGTCGCCACGGGCGGCAGCCGTATGCAGGAGGGGATGCGGGCGCTCAGCCAGCTCCAGCGCGTGGCACGGCAGACCGCGCTGACGCGGCGTGCGGGCCTTCCCCAGCTCGCCGTCGTCCGCGATCCGTCCACCGGCGGCGGCTGGGCCACCCTCGCGGCGGGCGCCGACGTGGTGCTCGGACTCCCCGGTGCCCAGGCCGCGTTCGCGGGCTCCCGGGTGCGGCCCCCGGACGCCGATCCCGCCGCCTACACCGTCGAGGGCCAGTACGCGGCGGGGCACCTCGACCAGATCGTGCCGCCCGCGCGCCTGGGCGGCGCGGTCGCCGAGTGGCTGGCCCTGCTCACGGGCGGCACCCGTTCTCCGGAACCCGCCCCGGTCCCGTACGCGCTGACCGGAAACGGTGGTGACGGCGCGCTCCCGGGGAGCGGCCCGGAGGCGGTCGCACGGGCCCGTTCCTCCGGCAGGCCGCGCGCCGCCGCGTATCTGGACGCCTACTTCGACACCCGCCGGGAGATCAGCGGCGACCGCTGCGGGGGAGCGGACCCGGGCACGCTGTGCGGCTTCGGGCTGCGGGAGGGCCGCGCGGTCGCCTACGTCGCACAGTGCGGGACCGCGACCCTGCCGTCCGGATACCGCGCCGCTTCCCGGCTCATCCGGATGGCGGACCGGCTCGGCCTCCCCGTCCTCACCCTCATCGACACCCCCGGCGCCGCCAACGGGGCCGAGGACGAGCGGGCCGGGGCGGGGCCCGCCATCGCGGAGGTGTTCGCCGCCGTCGCTGAGGCGAGCGTTCCGGTCACCTCGCTGCTCATCGGCGAGGGCGGCTCCGGCGGCGCCCTCGCGCTGGCCGCGCCCGGCAGGCTGTGGGTCACTCCCGACAGCTACTTCTCCGTGATCGCCCCCGAGCCGGCCGCCGCCATCCTCAAGCGCGGCCCCGAACGCGTACCGGAGACCGCCGAGGCCCTGCGGCTGCGCCCCCAGGACGCGGTCGCCCTCGGCGTGGCACGCGGGGTGGCGGAGATCGAGGAGGAGGCGGGGATCAACGACCCCGCGGCGGGCGGGGAATAGCGCCCGTGTACGGACGGTTGGTCCGGTCATGCGTGTAGAGATCTGGTCCGACATCGCCTGCCCCTGGTGCTACATCGGAAAGGCCCGCTTCGAGAAGGGCCTGGCGGCCTTCGCGCACCGCGACGAGGTCGAGGTGGTGCACCGCTCCTTCGAACTGGACCCGAACGCGGGGGAGCCCACCGGGCTGCCCGTCATCCAGCTCCTGGCAGACAAGTACGGGCTCTCGCCCGACGAGGCCGAGGCGGCGGAAGCGCGCGTGGCGCAGACCGCGCGCGGTGAGGGCCTCGGGTACGCGTCCGGGCGCCTGATGAACGGCTCCACCTTCGGCCTGCACCGGCTGCTGCACCACGCCAAGAAGCGCGGCCCCGAGGCGCACACGGCGCTGCTGGAGGCCTTCTACCGGGCCAACTTCGCCGACCTGCTGCCGCTGGGCGACACGGAGACCGTCGTCGCCGTCGCCGCCTCGGCAGGGCTGGAGGAGGCGGAGGTCCGCGGGGTGCTCGCCGACGAGGAGGCGTACGCGGACGACGTACGCGCCGACGAGCGTGAGGCCTCGGCGCTCGGCGCGACGGGCGTGCCCTTCTTCGTGCTGGACCGCCGCTTCGGTGTCTCCGGGGGCCAGCCCGCCGAGGTCTTCACCCAGGCGCTGGAGCAGGCCCACGCGGCGGGTGGCGGCCTCGTCCAGGTCCAGGCATCCGAGAGCGCACCGGTGTGCGAGGACGGCGCCTGCGCGGTCCCGGCCCACCAGCACTGAGGGTCCCGGCCGCCGGTACTGACGGTCCCGGCCGCCGGCACTGAGGATCCCGGCCGCCGGCACTTGAGGGGAGCACCGGGGGGCTTCTGTCCCTGGGCGGGGTGCGCTTGCGAAACTGGGGGGCGAGCGCCCTTGCCGGACCAGGCCACTACCTGAGAGGACGTGCCATGACCGAACGCAAGCCCCCAGGCATCAGCTTCGAGACCTGGGCCGACCGCCAGATCCGGGAGGCCGAGGAGCGCGGCGAGTTCGCGAATCTGCCCGGCGCCGGCAAGCCGCTGCCCAGCATCGACAAGCCCTACACCGAGCAGTGGTGGGTCGAGCGCAAGATGCGCGACGAGAACCTCTCCTACGTGCCGCCCTCCCTCGCGCTCCGCAAGGAGGCGCAGGAGGCCCGCGAGAAGGCCGCCGAGGCGACCTCGGAGGCCCAGGTGCGCGCGATCCTCACCGAGATCAACGCGAAGATCGCCGAGGCCGTCCGGCGGCCCCCGGACGGCCCCCCGCACCGGCTCGTGCCGTTCGACGTGGAGAGCGCGGTCCGGGAGTGGCGCTCGGCCCGCCCCTGAGTGCTCCGTGGGGAGTGCGGTTCGGCGTCTGCGGGTGTGCCGTCTGCGGGTGTTCCCCCAAGCTCTTCGAGCAGGGAGGTACCCCCAGGCTGGTCGGTCCCCCGGGTTCTCGGCTGTGCTCGAACAGGGGGGACCCCCATCGCGGCGGAGCCGCGTATATGACACCGCACCGCGCCCCTTTGGCGCCCAGATGCGGGGCCCGCGCCTCGCGCCCCGCGCTTCACACCTCGCCCCGCGCTTCACACCTCGCCGCGCGCCATCCCCGTCAGCCGCTCCAGGACCTTGCCCTGGCTCACGCGCAGCCCGTCGTGCTCCCACTCGTTGGTCACCCACGTGCGCACCCGGGGCACGGCGCGCGCGGTGGCCAGCGAGTGCTTCCTGTCGACGTACATGTCGTCGTGGTAGACCGCCGCGTACACCGGCACCTCGTTGGCCGCCAGCCGGTCCGTGTCGTACAGGTCCGGCCAGTCCCCGCGCTCCGCCAGCAGCTGCGCCGCCTCACGCAGCGGGAGCAGCGCCGGGTCGGTGTCGAACATCCAGGGGTAGATCATCTCGCCGGTCAGCCCGACCGGCTCCCCGGCCGCCAGCGCCCGGCGCGCGTCGAAGGCGGGGAACTCGCCGCGGACCCGCTCTGCCGCCCAGCGGGTGCCGAGTGAACTCACCGAGCGCTGGGCGTAGACCGGCTCGTGCAGCGCCGCGAACAGGGGGCTGTCCGCCAGTGAGATCCGCGCCCGCACAGCCTCCAGGAACGTGTCGGACAGCTCCGCTCCCGCCACGCCACGGATCCAGGGGTCCTCCAGCAGATAATGCAGGGCATCCGAGCCGCTGCCCTGGCCCAGCAGCATGCCCAGGGTCTGGAACCGCTCGACGGTCAGCGGGCTCCCGTCCGGCAGCCGCACCTCACGGCCGGCCAGATGCTCCACAATCCGGTGCACGGCTTCCACGTCCTGCGGATAGCGGGAGTAATGGGCGGCGTTCTTGGCGGCGACCCTCGGGTAGGCGGCGCGGTAGACGTCTTCGGCGCCGACGCGCAGACCGGGCAGGCCGCCGGTCACGAAGCACTCCTTGAGACCCTCCGGTGCGTGGGAGAGATAGGCGAGCGTGCAGAAGCCGCCGAAACTCTGGCCCAGCGTCGACCACTTCCCCCGCTCACCCAGCAGGCTCCGGCGTGCGGCCTCCGCGTCCCGGACGATCGCGTCGGCGCGGAAGTGGGCCAGGTAGGCGGCCTGCTCCTCCGCGCCGCCGCGCAGCGCGAGGGACTGCCGGTTCACGGGCGTGGAGCGGCCGGTGCCCCGCTGGTCGAGGAGCAGCACCCGGTAGTGGCGCAGCGCGACGCCCAGCCAGGATTCCGGGCCCAGCGGGCGGGGCGAGCCGTGGCCGGGGCCGCCCTGGAGGAACAGCAGCCACGGCAGGTCCTCGTGCTCCTTCCCGGCCGCCACCACCTCGCGCGCGTACACCTCGATCCGCTCGCCGTCCGGACGGCTGTGGTCCAGGGGGACGGAGAAGACGTGGTCGGTCAATACGGTGCCGGGGTGCCTCATCAGGGTGGCGGACACGGGTACCTCCTCGGTGGCGAACGGTAAGCGGGGGCCGGGGGCGGTCGGAACGTGTCAGCGGTCGGTCAGGTTCGCTCAAGGGCCCGGTGGAGCGCGTCGACGAACTGATCGGTCGTCATCCGGTCACGAACGGCCATCCGGAACCACTGCGGGCCAAGGCCGGGGAAGGTGTCCCCGCGCCGCACGGCGAAGCCCAGCTCCCGCAGCCGCTCCCGTGCGGCACCCGCCTCCGGATGCCGCACCAACAGGAAGGGCCCCTCCGGATCGGGGGTGGCCTCCCGCAGCCCGGCTTCACGGAAGGCCGCCAGCCGGGCGCTCAGATACGCGCGGTCGTCGGTGAACCGCTTCGCCGCCGCCTCCGCTTCGGCGAGCGCTTCCGGGGTGCTGCACGCCTCGGCCGCCGTCAGCGCCGGCGTGGAGACCGGCCACAGCGGCTGGTGGTACGCCAGCGCGCGCACAGTGGCGGGGTCGGCCAGCACATAGCCGATGCGCAGCCCGGCCAGCCCCCACGTCTTGGTGAGGCTGCGCAGCACCACCGTCCGCCCCGGCAGCTGGTCCAGAAGCGGTACCAGCGAAGCGTGTTCGCCCGGCACCGCGTCCATGAACGCCTCGTCCACGACCAGCGTGCGCCCCTCCCGGGCGAGCGCCGCCAGGGAGGCGGCCGGATGCAGGACGGAGGTCGGGTTGGTGGGGTTGCCCACCACGATCAGATCCGCTTCATCCGGAACGGCGCCGGACGTCAGCCGGAACCCGTCCTCGGCGCGCAGCAGCACCCGCCCGACCGTGTGCCCGGCGTCCCGCAGCGCGGCCTCGGGCTCGGTGAACTGCGGGTGCACGACCACCGGATGCCGTGCGGAAAGCGCCCGGGCCACCAGAACGAACGCCTCGGCGGCCCCAGCCGTCAACAGCACCCGGTCCTCCGTCAGCCCGTGCCGCCGGGCGACGGCCCCTCGGGCCGAGCCTTCATCCGGATACGCGGCCAGCGTCGCCAACGAGTCGGCCAGCCGCGTCCTGAGCCACGCCGGCGGAGTGCCGGTACGGACGTTGACGGCGAGATCCACCAGCCCTGCTCCCGCTCCCCGGACCTCCACATCCCCGTGGTGCCGCAGATCCGGACCGTGCGCGCTCATGACGTCTCCGTGTGATGCGGGTCCGCTGATGTCTCCGTGCGGCGCGCGTCCGCCGCACGGCGCGCGTCCGGTGCGCCGAGTGCGAGGGCCGCCGTGGCGCGTACGGGAGCGCCGTGCGGCGGGCGGGACTTGGTCTTCGGGGTGAGCAGCATCCGGTCCGCGCCCGCCGCCAGCAGCGCCGCCGCCTCCGCGACCGAGGGCGTGCCCAGGGCCGTGCGGGAGAAGTCCGAGGGGTGGGGCACCTGGACGCGGGCCAGGGCTGTGGCGTCGTAGGCCAGCAGGGGCACCGTCAGCCGTTCGGCCACCGCCAGGAGCCCGGGCTCCTGGGCCCGCGCCGTGACGGTCGCCAGCGCCGTGACGTCCCGCTCCGTCAGCCCGGCGCCCGCCAGCACGTCCCGCACGAGTTCCAGCACCTCCCCGGGCGGCACGCCCTGGCAGGCGCCCACGCCGATGGTGACTCGCCGCCCGGCGGCGCTTGCGCGCCCGCTCACGTCGCCGTCGCTCACGTCGCGCCCGCTCACGTCGCGCCCGCTCACGTCGCGCCCGCCACGAAGCGGCGTACCATCTGCGGCGCGGCGGCCCAGTGGACGTGCAGGTACGAGGCGTGCACGTTGCCCTGGACGAAGCCCTCGGTGCGCCGTTCGGGGCGCACCAGCCCCCAGGCGGGGACCTCGCCGGTGCCCGGCTCCAGCACCGTGCGGTGGAACTCGTGCCCGCGCACCCGAGTGCCCGCTGGTGCCAGCGCGCTGTCCGCGACGGCAACCGCCTCCCGGTACCCCAGCGTCAGCCGCTCCGCCATCCGGCCCGAGGCCGCCAGTACCCCGCACATGGGCCGGCCGTCCAACTCCTGCGCCAGGTACAGCAGCCCGGCGCACTCGGCCGCCACCGGGCCGGTGAAGGTGCCGACCTCCTTGCGCAGGGGCTCGTTCGCCGACAGCTCGGGCGCGTACACCTCGGGGAAGCCCCCGCCGATGACCAGGCCCGACGTACCCGTCGGCAGCGCCTCGTCACGCAGCGGGTCGAAGCCGACGACCTCGGCGCCCGCAGCACGCAGCAGCTCGGCGTGCTCCGCGTACGAGAACGTGAAGGCCGGCCCGCTCGCCAGGGCGATCCGGGGCGCCGCGTTGCCGGAAGGCAGCGCTGAGCCGTCGGTCTCGGCCACCGGGTCCCAGGCGGGTGCCGCCAGCGGCGGCGCCTCGCGGGCCAGGGCCAGCAGCGCGTCCAGGTCGCAGCCCTCGCGCACCCGTTCGGCGAGGGCGGCCACCGACTCGACGGCCTCGGCCCGCCGTTCGGCGACCGGCACCAGACCCAGGTGCCGCGAGGGAGCGCGCACCACCTTCGTACGGCGCAAAGCGCCCAGCACCGGCACGCCGGAGCCCTCCAGCGCCTCCCGCAGCAGCTCCTCGTGCCGGTCGGAGCCCACCTTGTTCAGCACCACGCCCGCCACCCGCACCTCCGGGTCCCAGGAGGCGAAGCCGTGCACCAGCGCGGCCACCGAGCGGGACTGCGAGGAGGCGTCCACGACCAGTACCACGGGCGCCCGCAGCAGCTTGGCGACGTGCGCGGTGGACGCCGTCTCGCCCTGCCCGGCCGCGCCGTCGTACAGGCCCATCACGCCCTCCACGACGGCCAGATCGGCACCGGCGGCACCGTGCCCGAACAGCGGCGCGATCCGCTCGGGGCCGCACAGGTACGCGTCCAGATTGCGGCCCGGACGTCCCGTGGCGAGCGCGTGGTAGCCCGGGTCGATGTAGTCGGGGCCGACCTTGTGCGGGGAGACGTCCAGGCCCCGCGCGGCGAAGGCGGCCATCAGGCCCGTGGCCACCGTCGTCTTGCCGCTCCCGGAGGAGGGCGCGGCGATGACCAGGCGCGGCACGCGGATCACGCGGGCCTCACCACTCGATGCCCCGCTGGCCCTTCTGGCCCGCGTCCATGGGGTGCTTGACCTTGGACATGTCGGTGACCAGATCGGCGGCCTCGATGAGCGCTTCGGGCGCGTTGCGACCGGTGATGACCACATGCTGCTGTCCCGGCCGGTCGTGCAGCACGGAGACGACCTCCGCCACATCGACCCAGCCCCAGTGTATCGGGTAGGCGAACTCGTCCAGCACCAGCAGCCGGTAGGTCTCCGCCGCCAGGTCCCGCTTGACCTGCTCCCAGCCCTCGCGGGCCGCTGCCTCGCTGCTCATCTCGTCCTGGGTACTGCGCTGGATCCACGACCAGCCCTCGCCCATCTTGTGCCAGTCCACGGTGCCGCCCTCGCCCGAGTCACCGAGCACACGCAGCGCCCGCTCCTCGCCGACCTTCCACTTCGCGGACTTGACGAACTGGAACACCCCGATCGGCCAGCCCTGGTTCCAGGCGCGCAGCGCCAGCCCGAAGGCGGCCGTCGACTTTCCCTTGCCGACGCCGGTGTGCACCGCGACCAGCGGCCTGTTGCGGCGCTGACGCGTGGTGAGGCCGTCCTCGGGTACGACGCTCGGCTGTCCCTTCGGCATTACGCGGCCCTCCGTGAGTCCGTGGTGTGGCGTACGAGTTCCGAGACGGTATCGGCGCGCAGCTCCTCCAGTGTGACGGCGGTGCCGCCCAGCTCCCCGGCCAGCTCCCGCGCCAGGCCGAGCCGTACGTGCCCCGCCTCGCAGTCCACGACCACCGAGGCGGTGCCCTCGGCGGCCAGCAGCCGCGCGGCCTGCCGGGCGCGCACCACGGGCTCCGGCCCGCCGGTGGCCCGCCCGTCGGTCACCGTCACCAGCAGCGCGCGGCGCGCCGGATCGCGCATCCGCTCGACCCGCAGCACCTCACGGGCCCGCAGCAGCCCCGCGGCCAGCGGGGTACGCCCGCCGGTCGGCAGTGACTCCAGCCGGGCCGCCGCCGCCTCCACGGACGAGGTCGGCGGCAGCGCGACCTCCGCCTCGCCGCGCCGGAAGGTGACCATGCCGACCTTGTCGCGCCGCTGGTAGGCGTCCAGCAGGAGGGAGAGCACCGCGCCCTTGACGGCGCCCATCCGCTGCCGCGCGGCCATCGAGCCGGAGGCGTCCACGACGAACAGGACGAGGTTGCCCTCCCTGCCCTCCCGGACGGCCTCACGCAGATCGTCCCCGCGCAGCACCAGCCCGCTGCCGGTGCGGCCCCGCGCCCGCTGGTGCGGTGCCGCGGCCTGCACGGTCGCGGCCAGATGCAGCTTGGTCAGCGTCCCGCGCGGACGCCGGGCGCCCGTCGTACGGCCGTGCGCGGTTCGCGCCCGCGACCTGCGCCCCGCCGCGCCCTCGCCCAGCCCGGGGACGGTGAGGGTACGCGTCTTGAACGGCTCGCCGGGTCCGGTCGCGGCCTTCTCCTGAGCCGGTGCGCCCGGAGCGGGCTCCGGCTCCTCGCCGGACTGCTCGGGCGCTGTCTGTCCGGGCGGCGCCTGCTCGGGCACGGACGGCTCCCCGGCGGGCGGATCGGCGGGCGGGTCGGCAGGCCCTTCCGGGAGCCCGCCGCCGTCGGGGCCGCCCTCCGGACCGTCCGGTTCCGGCCCGCCATCCGGTCCGTCCGGTTCCGGGTCCTCATCCGGTCCGTCCGGTTCCGGGCCTTCATCCGGTGCGCTGTTCTCATCGTTCTCCTCCAGCGTCTGGTCGAGCTTGTCCTCGTCCAGACCGGGCGCGTCGAAAGGATTTCGCCGACGCCTGTGCGGCAGCGCGAGCAGCGCCGCCTGGCGTACGTCCTCCGCCTCCACCTCGGTGCGTCCCGCCCAGGCCGCCAGCGCGGTCGCCGTACGCGCCATCACCAGGTCGGCACGCATGCCGTCCACCTCGAACGCGGCGCACGTGGCGGCGATCTGCCGCAGCGCGGCATCCTCCAGCCGCACCTTCGGGAGCAGGGCGCGCGCCGCGGCGATCCGCTCGCGCATCGTCTGCTCCTCGCCCGCCCAGCGCCCCGCGAACTCCTCCGGGCCGTCGTCGTAGGCGAGCCGCCGGCGTATGACCTCCACCCGCTCGTCCGTCTCACGCGAGGCCGCCACCTCGACGGTCAGCCCGAACCTGTCCAGCAACTGCGGGCGCAGCTCGCCCTCTTCGGGGTTCATCGTGCCGACGAGCAAGAAGCGCGCCGCGTGCCGTACGGAGACGCCCTCGCGCTCCACGTACGAGGCGCCCATCGCCGCCGCGTCCAGCAGCAGGTCGACCAAATGGTCGTGGAGCAGGTTGACCTCGTCGACGTACAGCACGCCGCGGTGCGCGTCCGCGAGCAGCCCCGGCTCGAACGCCTTCACGCCCTCCGACAGGGCCCGTTCGATGTCGAGCGCCCCCACGAGCCGGTCCTCCGAGGCGCCGACCGGCAGCTCCACCATCCGCGCCGGCCGCGCCTCGCCCGCATCCGCGCTCTCGTGCGGCCCGTCCGGGCAGCCGGGATCCGGTGCGGCGGGGTCGCAGGAGAAGCGGCAGCCGGGTACGACGTCGACGTGCGGCATCAGCGTCGCCAGCGCGCGCACCGCCGTGGACTTCGCCGTCCCTTTCTCGCCGCGTACGAGGACTCCGCCGACCTGCGGGGAGACCGCGTTGAGGAGCAGGGCGAGCTGGAGGTCCCGCATGCCCACGATGGCGGTGAACGGGTAGGGGGTGCTCACGCGACTGTCCTTTCATTGAGGTGCGGTCGGATCTTGAGTTCCTGTGCGGCCGGTGGGGCCGGTGCGGCCTTGGGGCCCGGCGTCCTCACGGTGCCCCCGGCGGGACGAACGGCAGCCCCACCGGGGCCCCCTCCTCGATGAGCCGCAGCAGCGCGTCCGTGTCCGCGTGCTCCTCGATCAGGTCGCCGAGCCGGTCGAGCTGTTCCTCGCGCAGCGCGGCGAAACAGGTGCCGGGCGCGGGCACGAAGTCGCGGCCCGCGTCCGCCGCGACGCGGCGCAGGAAAGCGCGCCGGAAGCCGTCCGACTCCAGCGAGCCGTGCCAGTGCGTACCCCATACGGCGCCGAAGCGGCAGCCGTCGAGGAAGGGCGTGCCGCCGCTCACCTCGGCCACCCCGTGGTGGATCTCGTAGCCCTCGGCCCGCTCACCCAGCGCCGTGCCCTCCGGGCGGGCCAGCGTCTTCTCCTGGTGGAACCGCACGTGGACGGGCAGCAGCCCGAGCCCCTCGACGGTTCCGGCGCGCGATTCGACCTCGTCCTCGATGCGCTCGCCGAGCAGCTGGTAGCCGCCACAGATGCCCAGCACCGGGCGGCCTTCGGCGGCGCGCCGGGCCAGCGCACCGGCCAGGCCCCGTTCCCGCAGCCAGCCGAGCGCCTTGACGGTGCCCCGCGTGCCGGGCACCACCACCAGGTCCGCGTCGGCCAGTTCTTCGGGACGGTCGCTGAAGCGCACCACGACGCCGGGCTCGGCGGCCAGCGCGTCCACGTCGGTGAAGTTCGACATCAGCGGCACCGGAAGGACCGCGACCCGCAGTACGTCGCCGCCGTGCGGCGGCGCGCTCTCCGCCTCGCGCACGGTCCCGCGCAGCGACAGGCGCAGGCCGTCCTCCTCGTCGATGCCCAGCCCGTGCTGAAAGGGCAGGACTCCGAAGGACGGCCGGCCCGTCAGCTTCCGCAGCATCTCCAGGCCCGGCTCCAGCAGTCGCACGTCGCCCCGGAACTTGTTGACGAGGTAGCCGGCCAGCAGCGCCTGGTCCTCCGGCGCCAGCAGTGCCGTCGTCCCGAACAGGGAGGCGAAGACGCCGCCCCGGTCGATGTCGCCGACGACCAGCACGGGCAGCCGCGCCGCGCGGGCGAGGCCCATGTTCACGATGTCGCTGCGGCGCAGATTGATCTCGGCGGGGCTGCCCGCGCCCTCGCAGATCACCGCGTCGTGTGTCCGGCGCAGCTCCTCCAGGGAAGCGACGACGGGCTCCAGCAGGTTCTCGCGGCGCCCGTACTCCCCGAAGTAGCCCTTGGCGGACATCTCGCCGACGGCTTTGCCCATCAGGACGACCTGGCTGGTGCGGTCACCGCCCGGCTTCAGCAGGACGGGGTTCATCAGCGCGCTGGGCTCGACCCGGGCCGCCGCCGCCTGCATGGCCTGGGCGCGGCCGATCTCCGCGCCGTCGCGGGTGACGAAGGAGTTCAGGGACATGTTCTGTGCCTTGAACGGGGCGACACGCATGCCCTTGCGGGCCAGCCAGCGGCAGATGCCCGCCGTCACCACGCTCTTGCCCGCGTCCGAGGTCGTCCCCGCGATCAGCAGCCCGCCGCCGGTACGTCCGCCCCTGGCGCTCATCGCGTCCTCCTCTCGCGGACGCGGCGTACCGCGGCCCCCGTCAGTGCGGTGGTCGCGAGCGCCAGCAGCCCGACCCGCCGGGAGAGCCGTACGGCACGGCCGATGTCCGCCGCACGGACGGTGCGCCCGGGGGAGTTGAGCACGGGACGGTGTTCGGTACGGCCGCCGTACGAGAGCGTGCCGCCCAGCCGCAGCCCCAGCGCCCCGGCGAACGAGGCTTCCACGGGGCCCGCGTTGGGGCTGGGGTGACGGTGCGCGTCGGTACGCCACGCCCGTACGGCGCCGCGCGGGTCCGGCCCGGCGAGCGCGGCCAGTGCGGCGGTCAGCCGTGCGCCGGGCCAGCCCGCCACGTCGTCCAGGCGGGCCGACGCCCAGCCGAACCTGCGGTGCCGCCGGGAACGGTGGCCGACCATCGCGTCCAGTGTGTTCACCGCGCGGAACCCGGTCAGCCCCGGAACTCCCGCCAGCGCGCCCCACACGAGGGCGCCCACCACCGCGTCCGAGGTGTTCTCCGCGACCGACTCGACCACGGCGCGCGCCACCGCCGCCGCGTCCAGCTCCTGCGGATCGCGCCCGCACAGCGCGGGCAGCAACTCGCGGGCCAGTTCCAGGTCGCCGGACTCCAGCGCGGAGCCCACGGCGCGCGCCTCGCGTGCGAGGCCGGTCCCCCCGAGCGCGGTCCAGGTCGCCAGCGCTGTCACCACGACGGGTGCCGCGCCCCGCAGCCCGGATATCGCCTCTTCGGCGCGCCCGACGCGTCTGGCGCTCCTGCCAACTCCGGCGAGCGCGCCCCCGAAGACCGTGGCACCGCCCGCACACAGCGCGGTGTAGAGCGCGCCCGTGGCTCGGTCGTCCCGCCACATCAGCCGCTCGGCGGCACCGGCGGCCCGGCCGAAGGCGGCCACTGGGTGCCCGCGCCGGGGGTCGCCGAACAGGGCGTCGGCGGCGAACCCGAGGGCAGCGCCCCACACATGGGCGTCGGAAGGCCGCATCGTCAGCGTGCCGTGGCGCCTCGAAGGGACCGGGACCCGGCAGCGGCGGCGCGTGGCCGCCCGCAGGCGTGTGGTGCCGCGCTCGCGGCAGGAACGGAAACGGCGGCTGAGCCACGCATGGTGTTGGTCCTCACTCAGGGTCCGCGCCCTGGCTCGACTCGACCGGCGACGAGAGTCTCCTGGCTTCCCGGATCCGCGCAGACCCCGCCTTCCAGCCCGTGCGGGGCCGTGGCTTTCTGGGTGCGCTCCCCGGTGACAGTGGCGGGACCGCGCCGGATTCGCACCGGCTTCCTCTCCATGCCGCCGTTTGGCACCGGAAGTCCACCACGCGAGTGTGACCCCGTCAACTCGCCCTTGACCTGCGAGGAGGTTGTGTGAGCAGACACACCACGGGCGCGCCGGAGCGTGCCGTCGTACGCGGGTCACGCCCTCCGGCCCGGCCGCGCGTCAGCTCCGACGTGACGCGATCGCCGCCCATGACCCCACGACGGCACAGCGGTCCGGCCGGGGCGCCAGTGGTGACGCCCCGGCCGGACCGCTGCCTCGGATTCTGTGCTGTTGCCCCAGGCAGGTCTGTGCTGTTGCCCCGAGGCGGGGAGGGCCTACGCCGCGATGACGTAGATCCCCAAGGCGACCGCCGCCAGGCACAGCGCGTAGCAGGCGTAGGCGCCGGTACGGGCCAGGGCTGTGGGGCCTCCTCCCGCGGCGTCGCCACGGGAGGAGTGTCCGACGATGCCCAGCGTGAAGACTCCGACGAGTCCGACGGTGGCGATCAGACTGACTCCGAAGACCTGGCCGAGTGCGGCCCAGTCGATGCTCATGTCGTCTTCCTTCCTGCCTAGCCGAGACTCGTCGCCGAGGCGGGACGATTACCGGTCCGCGCTGTTCCGGGCTGCGCCCGTTCCTCGGCCGCCGTGGTGGTGCCCACACCGGCGGGCGGCGGGGGCGGTGCCACCACCTGCATGGCGGTGGTGACCACCCCGGCCGGCTCCGGCTCGGGCTCGGACTCGGACGCCGGCTCTGCCGAGGCCGTCGCCGGGCTGACGTCGTTGACGTTGGTGTGGTCGACCGGCTCGCGGCGCGAGCGGGCCCAGATGGTGCCGCAGATCGCGAGCGTGAGCACCGCGACCAGCGTCACGCCCCAGTCGCCCTGGTCGGCGAGGAAGGCGGCGCCCGCGGCGACCAGCGCCGCGGCGGGCAGTGTCAGCGCCCAGCCGACGACCATCCGGCCCGCCGTCGACCACCGCACGACGCCGCCCTTGCGGCCGATGCCGGAACCCATGACGGCACCGGAGCACACGTGCGTGGTGGAGAGGGAGAAGCCGATGTGCGAGGAGGCCAGAATGGTGGCCGCCGCGCTGGTCTGCGCCGCGAAGCCCTGCGGCGGCGCGATGTCGGTGATGCCCCTGCCCATGGTGCGGATGATGCGCCAGCCGCCGAGGTAGGTGCCCGCCGCGATGGCCAGGCCGGCCGAGCCGATCACCCACACGGGCGGGTCGGAGCCGGGAGCCAGGGCGCCACCGGTGACGAGGGCCAGGGTGATGACACCCATGGTCTTCTGTGCGTCGTTGGTGCCGTGCGCGAGGGAGACGAGTGCGGCGGAGGTGATCTGCCCCGCGCGGTAGCCCTTGGCGGTCTGCCCCTCGTCGGCGTTCCGGGCGACGCGGTAGGTCAGCCGGGTGGCGCACAGGGAGGCGATGCCCGCGACGAGCGGCGCGGCGAGTGCGGGGATGAGCACCTTCATGACGACGACGTCGCCGTTCACGGCGCCCAGGCCGACCGAGGCGACCGTCGCGCCGATCAGCCCGCCCATCAGCGCGTGCGAGGAACTGGAGGGGAGGCCGGCCAGCCAGGTCAGCAGGTTCCAGATGATCGCGCCGACCAGCCCGGCGAAGATCACTTCGGGCCGGATGCCGGATCCTTCATCGATGATTCCGGAGGAAATTGTCTTGGCCACCTCGACGGACAGGAAAGCGCCGACGAGGTTGAGGACCGCCGACATCGCCACCGCGGCCCTAGGAGCCAGTGCCCCCGTGGAGATGGTGGTGGCCATGGCGTTGGCCGTGTCGTGGAAGCCGTTCGTGAAGTCGAACACCAAGGCCGTGACGATCACGATCCCGATGAGAAGCGTGATGTGTTCCATTCACCAGGCACAATCAGTTCGGAGGGCAGTGACATCGTGAACGTAAAGACGGTGGATGAACGGAAGGTGAACTGGGGCGGGCATCGAAGTGTCACCCCCCGATGCCTGTTGTGAGCGTCCGATCTCTCCCCTTCCGAAGCCGTCAGAGAGACCAGTCTCTCAGCCTCGGGCGTACTTTCTGAGCTGGGACATCGTGCCGTTGAAGAGGTCCTGGTCGCCGGGCAGCCGACCCTTGTCGGCGTACTGCCAGACGGTGCGCGTGTGCCATCCTCCGGGCAGCGGTCCGGCCCTGTTGTTCCAGTCGGCCAGCCACAGTGGATGTTTCGCGGCGAAGGCCGGGGTGTTGCCGGTGCAGGTCCGCCACCACCGGGTCGAGGTGTAGAGGGCCGGGTGACGCCCCGTCAGCCGTAGCGTCTCTTTGCTGAAGGAATGAATCCAGTCACGCATTTGGGCGGGGCTGATCCCGTGACAGGTCTTGCCGTAGGCGGCCTCCAGGTCGACGGCGGGCGGCAGCGTCGCGCCGTCGCGGTGCCAGGCGCCGCCGTGGCGTACGAAGTAGGCGGCCTGCTTCCTTCCTGACGACTTGTCGGCGCGCGCGAAGTGGTAGGCGCCGCGCAGGATGCCGGCTGATCTCGCGCCGTCGTACTGCTGCCGGAAGTACGGGCTGCGGTAGGTGGTGCCCTCGGTGGCCTTGACGTAGACGAAGCGTGCGCCGTTCGCGCGTGCACGTGTCCAGTCCACGTCCCCCTGGTGCGAGGAGACGTCGTGACCCCTGGGCCTGCCGGTGGCCTCCGCCGGTCCGGGAGCCTCGGCGAGCGTGGTCCCGGTGAGGGCGAGCGCGGCGGCGGTGAGGGTCAGTGCGCGCAGCCGGCGTACCGCCGGATGGCGGCACGTGCCCAGGCGTTCCACGATAGTTCGGTACATGACAAATCCCCTGCCGACGAGGCCTGATGTACGAGTGCGACAGATTGCCTTTCTCCGGCTGAAGCGCTTAAGGCGGGTTATTCCGTCTAGTCCCGTTACTACGGCTGTAAAGCTCCGTAATACGGCGACTTCGCTGGAGGTATGACATATGCAGAACGCGTCGCGCCGCCCGGTGGACACGGCTGATCATCCGTCAACGGCGCACTCGCGGTGAACGACTCGGAGTGCCCGCCGCGTCCATCACTCCTCGTGCTGGGCTTTATCAACCCATTACTCCTGAAGTAGGGCGTCCGCTCGGTCGTGAAACCCGTGCCGGTCCACGGCGGCGGAGTCCGTTCTCCTCCGGCCCGTCACCCACCGCCACCGCATGGCGCACAGGCGCGTCGGCAGTGGTACGCCCTGTCTCTGCGCGCGCCGCGCGTATGTCAGTGGCGCGCGCCGCCCTCCCGGCCGCCCCGCCTCGGGCGCCGCGCAGGCCGCCTCGGGCCGCCGCGGTACGCGTCACCCGCCCGGGACCGCCCACTGGCCCCCGGATCCGATCCCGTCGACACTGGAGGGGATGCGTCTGCGAACGGTGGCCGTGGCCGCCACCTCCGTGCTCGGTGCCGGCACGGCCGCCCTGGCGGCCGGACGGTACGCCGCCGATGCCGCCCTCCGGCCCCCACACCGCAGGCCGGACGGCACGGGCCCGCCCCCCGCCGGCTTCGAGGGCACCCGGCTGACCGTGCACTCCCACGGCGATGGCAAGGTCGCCGTCACCCGGTCGCTGGCGGCCCACCTGCCCGGGGTCTACGGGCTCACCGGCCGGGGCACCCACGCCGTCGTCGGGCGGGTCCTGGACAGCGAGGCCGAGCAGGCCCACGTCCATGTCGTCGTCCGCGAACTGGACCGCATCAGCCGCGGTCAGCTGACGACGGGCAGCACCGTGCGTCTCACCCCCCAGGTGCACATCGGAGACCCGGGTGAGGCCCTCGGGCTGGACTACGCCGAGGTCGAAATCCCCGGCGAACTCGGCACGCTGCCCGCCTGGTTCCTGCCCGGCGACCGGAACACCTGGGTCATCACGGTGCACGGCCTCGGCGCCACCCGCGAGCACCCCATGGTCGTGTTCCCCTTCTACCGCCGCCAGCGCATGCCCGTGCTCGACATCGCCTACCGGGGCGACCCCGGCGCGCCGGGACCGCTGGACGGCATCAGTCACCTCGGGGACACCGAGTGGCGCGACCTGGACGCCGCCATCCGGTACGCCGTGCGGTACGGCGCCCGCCGCGTCATCCTGCACGGCTGGTCCAGCGGCGCCACGATGGCCCTGCACGCGGCCCTCAACTCCTCGCTGCGCGAGCGTATTTCCGGCCTCGTGCTCGACTCGCCGGTGCTCGACTGGCAGCGCACCCTGCGCGCCCTCGCCGGGACGCGCGGCACTCCCCGCGCCGTGCTGCCGCTCGTCATCCGGGCCGTCCAGGGGCGCACGGGCCTGCCCGAGGGGCAGCTCGCGGCCGTGGCCGACCCCGCACGGCTGCGCGTGCCCACTTTGCTGCTGCACGGTCCCGACGACACCATCGCCCCCTGGGACAGCTCCCGTGCGCTGGCCGACAGCAGGGAGGACCTGATCACCCTGCACCGGGTCACCAAGGCCCCGCACGCCGCGATGTGGAACGTCGACCCCCACGACTACGAGGAAACGGTCCGCCGCTTCATCACCCCCCTCATGTGACCCCCGTCGGGCCGGCCCGCACCCCGCGAAACCCCCGCACACCGGGCACCGTGCCGGGCGAACGCCGCGTGAACGACCGGAAACGGCACCCCAGGTTTGGGTTTCCCCGGCACACCGTGAAGACTGCTCCTGTGACGTCGTCCCGTACACCGCGAGACAACCGGCTCCGCCTCGTCCCTCAGCAGCCTGTCGCCGCAGCCAGGCGCACTGTGAGCACCCGGCGCTCGCGCAGCACGCCCCGGCCCCCGGACGGTGTGCTTCCGCGCGAGCAGCTCGCCCGGCACGCCCGCGCCTCCCTCGCCGACGCCGTCCGCGTCGCCCGCTGGGCCGCCCGTACGGGCCTGCCGCCCCAGGCCGGCCCCGAGGCCGAACGGGCAGCGGCAGCGCTGCGCATGAGTGTGCCGCTGGTGCGCACCCACTGGGACCGGGCCAGGCTCGCCGGGCTGAGCGAGCTGCACGGCGACGGCACGGCGCGCGCCGGCTGGCGGCTGCGGGCCTGGGACCGCGACGACAGCGCCGTACTGCGCGGCTGGGTCGCCCTCTTCGACGCCTGGTCGCTCGCCCACCCCCCGCCACTGCCGCACGAGCAGGGCCTGGTCGCCGAGATCGTCGAGGCGGCCCCGCAGTTCCTCTCCGTGATGCACCTGTCCGGAGGCCCCGTCACCTTCACGCTGCTGCACGACCTGCTCGCCCAGCGCATCGCCGAACTGCGCGCCGAACGCCATCCCGACGCCGGCCAGGCTGTGGGAGTGGCCCTGCCGGGGCTGCTCGACTGGGCACTGGACGGCCTGTCCGCCGTGGGCGCCCTCACCCGCTGCCCCGACGAGGAGACCGGCGTACGCCAGGGCTCGGCCGTGCTGACCCCGCTCGGCAACTGGGCGGTGTGGACGAAGCTGGAGCAGATCTGCGTCGCGGCCCAGAGCCCGGCGGGCAACATCGAGCGCTCCGCCGAGGAGATGCTGCGCGGCTGCGCCCGGATGACGCCGGGCCCCGCCCGCGACGAGTACCGCGCCTGGCTGGCGGCCCGCCCCACCGGCCCCGCCGTCACCGAACTGCTGGAGGCCGCGCGGGGCGAGGACGCGCTCATCCGCGGCCTGGCCTTCGAGGCGCTGCGCGTGGTGGGAGCCCCGGCGGAAGAGGCGGTCAACGAGTCGGCGGGTGAGCCGACCCTGCGCCCCTACGCCCTGCTCTGGCTCGCCGAGCAGGCCGGCACCGACCCCGAGGACCTGGCGGGCGGCGCACCAGGTGTGCTCACCCGCGAGGAGGCCACCTGGCTGTGGGTGGACACCGCCGCAGCCGTCACCGACCACGGCGAGGAACAGCTCCTGGTCGACCACCTGGGCACCGCCGTCCAGGGCTCGGTCCCCAGGCTCCTGGCGGACGTCCGCGCCACCGGCCATCCCCGCACCGTGCAGGTCCTGGTCGCCCTCGCCGCCGCCCACCCCGACCCGGCGCTCGCCAAGGCCGTACGCCGGGCCGCCTTCCAGGTGCACACCGGCGGGGAGTAGCCGGCCCCGGCGGGCTTGCACTTGACGCGCACGGCAGGTTTTAGCGTCCCCGTGAACCAGCCCCCGGGGGACCGTCCCCGGGGCGTCGAAGGTCGGGGACCTCGTCGCGCACGGCTACGGCTGGCGGGAGTACGCGGCCGTGGACCCGGCCGAGGCCGAACTGGTCGCCACCGAGGGCCCCGAGGCGCTGCCCGACCTGGCGGCGCACCTGTCCCAGGGCTTCACGGCCTGGCTCGGCGTCGTGCACGGCGCCGAGGTGCGCCCGGGGGACACCGTGTTCGTCAGCGGCGCGGCGGGCGGAGTCGGCTCGCTCGCCGGGCAGTTCGCCCGGCTGCGTGGCGCTGCCCGGGTGATCGGCAGCACCGGGTCGCCGCACAAGGCCGGGGTCCTCACCGGAGAACTGGGCTACGACGCCGTCGTGCTCCGGGGGAGCGGAACCTCCATCGAGGACCAGCTTCGCGAGGCGGCCCCCGACGGTGTCGACGCGGTCCTCGACAACGTGGGCGGCGAGCAGTTGGCGGCAGCGCTCGCCGTCGCCCGGCACGGGGCCCGCGTCTGCGTCCTGGGCTCGCTCTCGACCCAGGTGAGCGGCGGACTGTCGGCCTCGCTGACTCTCGACTCCTTCAGCCTGCCGGCCAAGGCCCTCACCCTGCGCGGCATCCGGGGCTTCGACCATCTGGACCGGCTCCCGCTGTGGCGGCGGGAGTTCGCCGAAGGGCTGCGCTCGGGAAAGCTGACCGACCCGCACGCCCGGGTGAGCGGAATCCAGGAGGCCCCCCGCGCGTTGTGCGAGCTGCTGGAGGGCCGTCACCTCGGTGCCGTGCTGGTGGAGGTGTGAGCCCGGCGGAGCGATGAGCGGCCCGGGGACGGGCGGAGCGGAGAGGGCAGGCATGCGTATCGGGGACGCCGCCGCGGCGGTGGGGGTCACCCCGCGCGCCCTGCGCTACTACGAGCAGCGCGGGCTGCTCACTCCACAGCGGGCGCCCTCGGGCCACCGCGAGTACGGCTCCGGGGAGCTGAGCCGGCTGCGCGTGGTGCGGGGGCTGCTGGCGGCCGGCTTGACCATCGAGGACGTGGCGGACATCCTCCGGGGCTTCCCGGCCGCCGGGCCCGGACCCGGCTGCGGGGTGGTCCTGGAGGTCGTCCAGCGCCGGCTTGACGACCTCGACGGCCGCATCCGGCGGCTGACGGAGCTGCGGGCCCGGCTGGCCGGACAGTACGAGAACCGCTTCGGGACGATCTTTCCGCCCGGCGGCCGGAATCCGGACGGGGGCTGACCGGAGCGGCCCCGCCGCGGGGCACGGGCCGCCGGAAGCGACGCCGGGAAATCGGGTTGCGCCCCGCCGTTAGACTGAGATGTATGCCGTACCTCCTTGTGCATTAGACGTGCGTGCCCCAGCCCGCTGCCGCCACGCGCCGCGCGGCAGGTCCAGCGGTGCTCTCCGCCTCTTCGCCGCACCTTTCGTACGTACGCCCGTCTTCCCCGCCTTGGAGCCTTTCAGTGATCACCGCCACCGGCCTTGAGCTGCGCATCGGAGCCCGCGTCCTCATCGAGTCCGCAACCTTCCGGGTTGCCAAGGGCGACCGCATCGGGCTCGTGGGCCGCAACGGCGCGGGCAAGACGACCCTCACCAAGTGCCTCGCCGGGGAGGGCACCCCCACGGCGGGCAGCATCGCCCGGTCCGGCGAGGTCGGCTATCTCCCGCAGGACCCGCGCACCGGAGACCTCGACATCCTCGCCCGCGACCGCATCCTGTCCGCGCGTGACCTCGATGTGGTGATCCGCAAGATGCAGGAGAACGAGCAGCGGATCGCCAACGGCCAGGGCGCCACGCGCGAGAAGGCGCTGAAGAAGTACGAGCGCCTGGAGACCGAGTTCCTCACCAAGGGCGGCTACGCCGCCGAGGCGGAGGCCGCGACCATCGCCGCCAGCCTCGGCCTGCCCGACCGCGTGCTCGGCCAGCCGCTGCACACCCTCTCCGGCGGTCAGCGCCGCCGCGTGGAGCTGGCCCGCATCCTCTTCTCCGACGCAGACACGCTCCTGCTGGACGAGCCGACCAACCACCTCGATGCCGACTCGATCGTCTGGCTGCGGGACTTCCTCAAGACCTACCGCGGCGGCCTGATCGTGATCTCCCACGATGCCGACCTCGTGGAGACGGTGGTCAACAAGGTCTTCTACCTGGACGCCAACCGCTCGCACATCGACATCTACAACATGGGCTGGAAGCAGTACCTCACCCAGCGCGAGGACGACGAGAAGCGCCGCAGGCGCGAGCGGGCCAACGCCGAGAAGAAGGCCTCCGCGCTCAACTCCCAGGCCGACAAGATGCGCGCCAAGGCCACCAAGGCCGTCGCGGCCAAGAACATGGCCCGCAGGGCGGAGAAGCTGCTGTCCGGGCTGGAGGGCGAGCGCAGGTCCGACAAGGTCGCCAAGCTGCGCTTCCCCGACCCCGCGCCCTGCGGCAGGACGCCCCTGATGGCGGAGGACCTGTCGAAGTCCTACGGCTCGCTGGAGATCTTCACCGGCGTCGACCTGGCCATCGACAAGGGCTCCCGCGTGGTCATCCTCGGCCTCAACGGCGCGGGCAAGACGACGCTGCTGCGGCTGCTGGCCGGTGTCGAGGAGTCGGACACGGGCAAGGTCGTACCCGGCCACGGGCTGAAGCTGGGCTACTACGCGCAGGAGCACGAGACGCTGGATCCGGAGCGCACCGTCCTGGAGAACATGCGCTCCTCCGCGCCCGACATGGACCTGGTCGCCATCCGCAAGACACTCGGCTCCTTCCTGTTCTCGGGTGACGACGTGGACAAGCCGGCCGGCGTGCTCTCCGGCGGCGAGAAGACCCGTTTGGCCCTGGCCACGCTGGTCGTCTCCTCGGCGAACGTCCTGTTGCTGGACGAGCCCACCAACAACCTCGACCTGGCCAGCCGCGAGGAGATCCTCGGCGCGCTGCACACCTTCACGGGCGCCATCGTCCTGGTCACCCACGACGAGGGCGCGGTCGAGGCACTGGAGCCCGAGCGCATCATCCTGCTCCCCGACGGTGTCGAGGACCTGTGGGGTCAGGGCTACGCCGACCTCGTCGCTCTTGCTTGATCCATCTCTTATGGATCATTCGGCCGACGGTTGATCCTTCATCTGAGTGAGTACGGCTCGTACCCCGGCGCGGCCCGGCGCCGGGCGCACGCGGCTGTGGCATGCGCCTCCCGCATCATGGGGCGCGTGCCTCGCGCGTCGCTGACCTGCCCCTTCCCGCCGGATGTCGTGCGCCGGGAAGGTCGCCGCCCGCTCTGACGCCCGCTGGAAGGGGCTCCTCCGGCCCGTGGCGGGCGCGTATGCGCGTGCACTCTCTCCGTGAAGACCTTGCCGAATGGGTGGCCAGATGTGGGAGGAGGGGTGATCATGAGAGTCACAGAGCGCACTTCCCATGAGGAGGCACGGGTGGCCGAGACTCTGAAGAAGGGCAGCCGGGTGACCGGCTCCGCGCGCGAAAAGCTCGCGGCAGATCTCAAGAAAAAGTACGACTCCGGAGCGAGTATCAGGGCGCTGGCTGAAGAGACGGGCCGCTCCTACGGGTTCGTCCACCGGATGCTCAGTGAGTCCGGCGTGACCCTGCGTGGTCGCGGCGGAGCGACACGGGGCAAGAAGGCGGCCTCCTCCTGAGGAGGCTTCCGAGCGTCCTCCCCGGTGGTTACTCTTCAGTTAATAAAACTGCGGAGTAGCCACCGGAGGAAGCTCGATGACCCTGCTCGACAAGGACGGCGTCCACGTCTCCGCCGACGGCGAGGTGGCCACGGTCACGCTCGCCAACCCGGCCAAGCGCAACGCGCAGTCGCCCGCGATGTGGCGGGCACTGGCCGAGGCGGGACGGGTGCTGCCCGGCGGGATACGGGTCGTTGTACTGCGCGGCCAGGGCAAGTCGTTCTCCGCAGGGCTGGACCGCCAGGCGTTCGAGCCCGAGGGCTTCGAGGGCGAGCAGTCCTTTCTGGACCTCGCGCGCGGCTCCGACGAGGAGCTCGATGCGGCCATCGCCGAATATCAGCAGGCTTTCACCTGGTGGCGGCGGCCCGACCTCATCAGCGTCGCGGCCGTACAGGGTCACGCCATCGGCGCCGGATTCCAGCTCGCGCTCGCCTGTGACCTGCGGGTGTGTGCCGAGGACGCGCAGTTCGCCATGCGGGAGACCAGCCTCGGGCTCGTCCCCGACCTGACCGGCACCCACCCCCTGGTGGGCCTGGTCGGCTACGCGCGTGCGCTGGAGATCTGCGCCACCGGCCGTTTCGTACACGCCGAGGAGGCCGATCGGCTCGGCCTGGCCAACCTCGTCGTCGCCCCCCACGAGCTGGAAGGTGCCGTCACCGATCTGACAGCGGCGCTCCTCGCGTCGCCGCGCGACGCCGTCGTGGAGACCAAGGCGCTGCTGGCGGGCGCCACGGCACGTACCTACGACGAGCAGCGCGCCGCCGAGCGCGCCGCGCAGGCGCGGCGGCTGCGCGACCTGGCTGGACTCGGCGACTAGAGGGCGCCGTTCGGATCGCCGCGCACTCGGCGCGATCCCCAAGACACCCCCGGCCGCCGCCCCGCCGCCCGCCACCGCTCGGGCGTTCGCCGTTCGCCGTCTCAGACGGAGCCGACCCCGGTGATCAGCACGGCTACGGTTGCCGGGCCGTCGCCGCCTTCCGCCAGCGCCAGGTGCGCCGCCGTACGCACGGCCCGGGCCACCCCGATCGCGCGGTGGCCCGGAGTGATCGCGAGCTGGATCAGCACATGCCTGCCGCTGTGGCGGGAGCCGTCCGATTCCGCGTTCCCGACTGCGTCCACACCCTGGGCTGCGTCTGTGGCTGCCTCTGCGTCGGCGGCTGTGACGCGTACGGCGCGGGGGCGCGTCCCGCCCGAGGACAGGGCGAGGAGCGGGCCGAGCACCGGGGCCAGCCGGTCGACACCGTCCACCGCGAGCACCGCCGAGGCCACCTCGTGCGCGAGGCCACCGGACGCGGCGGAGGCGGGCGGCGCACCGGATGAAGCGGACGAGGGCGGCGCACCGGATGAAGCGTCACTTGCCCTCGTGCCGGATGACGTGGCATCCGGCACGTACGGCTCGTCCAGCAGCTCCGCCACCCGCAGGTCCACCGCCCTCAGCGGCAGCCCCCACTCGCGTTCCGCAGCCGCCAGCAGCGCGTGCCGCAGGTCGTCCGCGACCGCCGGCACCGGCCGGTCCGCGGGGACGGCCAGGTCGGCGGTGAGGGCGAGCGGCCCCCAGGGAAGCGCGCTCGGCGGAGGCGGGACCGCCGGGTCGCCGGCCTCCGCCGCGTCGCTGAGGCCCAGGCGTACCCCGCTCAGCCGTACGCCCGGCACCGCGGCGGAGGCCGCCGTACGCAGCGCGGCAGCGGCCGTCGCCTCGGTGACCCACGCGCCGTCCTCCGCCTCGCCCAGCGGCAGCAGCCGCCCGATCCCGAGCTGGTGGCGGACCGCCTGAGTCAGCCGGTCCGCTGCCTGCGCTGCCTCCGCTGTCATGAGATCCCCATTTCCTCCGCGCCGCGGAAACTTCGGTGCCTGACGCACACCTTTCCGCACCGCACCGGAGGACCGCCCGCCCGTCACCCGTTCGGCCGGGCGTGCACAGGGCACCCCCGCCCGGGCACGCTTAATGTGGGCAGCGGGAGCGGCAGGCCGCTCCGAACCTCCGAAAGGGGCGCAGGAGATGTCCGAGACCAGCACGTCCAACCGCTCCGTCAGCACCAAGCAGGGCCCGGACACGGCCGCCAAACCCGAGCCCCAGCGCCGTGGGGGAGGGCCGCCCGCCTCCCGTGGCCGCACCACGATCGCCGACGGCGTCGTCGAGAAGATCGCCGGTCTCGCGGCGCGTGACGTGGTCGGCGTGCACGCGATGGGTGGCGGCATGGCACGCACCTTCGGCGCCGTGCGCGATCGCGTTCCCGGCGGGAGCAGGTCCGTCGCCCGCGGGGTCAAGGCCGAGGTCGGCGAGGTGCAGACGGCACTGGACCTGGAGATCGTCATCGACTACGGCGTCTCCATCGCCGAGGTGGCCCGCAGCGTGCGGGAGAACGTGATCTCCGCGGTCGAGCGGATGACGGGCCTCGAAGTGGTCGAGGTCAATATCGCGGTGAGCGACGTCAAGCTGCCCGACGAGGAGGACGATGAAGAAGAGGACCAGGGCAGGCCGCAGTTGCAGTAGAGGCCGGTGACCCCGGCGAGGTGAGCCGCGCCGCACGGGCCGGCGTGGTACCGAGCGAAGGAGCGCACGATGAGCATGGCCCTTGTCGGCTTGATCGCCGGTATGGCGCTGGGCTTCGCCGGGTATTTCGGCGGCTTCGGTGCCTTCCTGCTGGTGGCGGCGCTCGGCGCCGTCGGCTTCGTGGCGGGGAGGTTCCTGGACGGAGATCTGGAGCCGGGGTACTTCTTCCGCGGCCGGAACGACGAACGCCGTAGGTGACTCGGTGACCGGAGAGGACGTTCCGGCGGGCGAGCGCGGATCGACCAGGATCGCCGACCGCGTGGTCGCCAAGATCGCGGCCCAGGCCGCGCGCGAGGCCCTGCGCGGCGACAGCCCGGAGGGGCCTGGCAGGCAGGACGGGCGTGGCGGAGCGGAGGAGGCCGGCGGGCCGGACGGGGCGGGGGGTGCGGGCGCGCGCGGCGGCGCGCTGCCGGACGGCACCCGCCCCGCGCCCCGGGCGACGGTCACGGTGCGCGAGCAGTCGGCTCGGGTGCGGGTC
The DNA here is from genome assembly GCF_035917675.1 of Streptomyces sp. NBC_01775. NCBI lineage: Bacteria > Bacillati > Actinomycetota > Actinomycetes > Kitasatosporales > Streptomycetaceae > Streptomyces > Streptomyces sp. NBC_01775. The sequence continues at coordinate 7,451,403 of NZ_CP109104.1, forward strand.
GCGCTGGAGCTGGGCTATCCCTCGGACATCGGCGCGCAGTGCGGCGCCGTACGCCGCCGCGTCGCCTTCCGGGTACGCGAACTGGCCGGCATGGAGGTGCCCGACGTCGCCCTCGACGTCGAGCGGCTGCACTCGGTGCACCTCAAGGGCAAGGTCCCGGGGAGGGTGACGTGAGTGAACCACACGAGGCTCCAGCCGGAGCGGGAGCTGGGTCCTGGGCCGGGGCCGCGGCTGGATCCGGTCCCGGAGCGACTCTGGAGAAGGCACCGACGGCGGGGTCAGGGCTGGAGCACACGGAATCCTCCGCCGCCTATGTGCCGGGGCCCGGCGAGGGGGACCAGGGCAAGGCGGGCAGATTCTGGTCGGTGCGCCGCGTGCCCGCGGCCCTGGTCGCGCTGCTGCTGCTCGCGGGCATCGCCGTACTGCTGTACGACGTGGTCTCCGTGCGGACCGGCCGGCCCGGCATGGCCTGGCGCCGCACCCTCGCGGACGAGCTGGCGAGTACCCGTGTGGACGACACCGCCGTGCTCGCCGGTGCGGCCGTGGCCGCCGCGCTCGGGCTGTGGCTGCTCGTGCTGGCCCTCACCCCGGGGCAGCGCTCGCTGCTGACGATGCGGCCCGATGTGCCACAGGTGCGCGCGGGGCTGGAGCGCTCGGCCGCCGCGCTGGTGCTGCGGGACCGGGCCATGGAGGTCTCGGGCGTGCAGTCCGTACGCATCAAGGTCAAGCGGCACAAGGTCAAGGCGCACGCGCAGGCCCACTTCCGCGACCTGGACGAGGTGCGCTCCGACCTCGACGCCGCGCTCGAAGAAGGCATCGAACAGCTCGGCCTGGCCCGGCGGCCGGGCCTTTCCGTCCATGTGAGACGACCGGCGAAACGGTGAGGCGAGGGCGATGCTGCGGATCGTGAACCGGGTACTGACCGCGCTGACCGGGCTGGTATTGCTCGCGCTGGGTCTGGCCGTGCTGTGCGGAGGGCTGGACCTGCCGCACCGCTGGGGCTTCTCGATGCCGTCCGGGTGGCCGTGGACCCACGGCGGCGATGTGCTGCTGAGCGATCACAACCTCACCAAGTGGCGGGGCGAGGGCTGGTGGTGGCCGGTCGTCATCGCCGCCTTGGCGGTGCTGTTGGTGCTGACGCTGTGGTGGCTGCTGGCGCAGCTGCGGCGGCACAGGCTTCGCGAGGTGCTGGTCGACAGCTACGACGGCGGGGGAGCGCTGCTGCGGGGCCGCGCCATGGAGGACGTGATCGCGGCGGAGGCCGAGGCGCTGCCCGGGGTGGACCGGGCCAGGGTCACTCTGACCGGCCGGCGGACCCAGCCACGGGCCCGTATCGGCCTGGTGCTGGCGGCGCACGCGCGGCCGGGCCCCGAGGCACACCGGCTGCGCGCGGAGGCGATCGAGCACGCCGCGGTCTCGGCCGGGCTCGACGCGCTGCCGGCCGAGGTCAAAATGCGCGCCGCGCGGCACCGCGCCGAGCGGGTCAATTGACGTACGACGTGCCCGATCGCGAGGGCACGTCCGGCTTCTGTCACATGTTCAGATCTTCTGCCATGTGTTCAGGGAAACCGTTCCCGCCGGGCGCTCAGAAGCCGTGCTGCGCACCGCCGTCCACCGGGAGCATCACACCGGTGAGGTACGAGGCGGCGGGCGAGAGTACGAAGGCGGCCGTCCGGCCGAACTCCTGGGGCGTGCCGTAGCGGCGCAGCGGGATGCCGGCGGAGTTGCGCTCGCGCGCGGCCTCGCCGTCGCCCGAGAGCGAGTCGAGGTATTCCAGCCGCTCCGTGGCGATCCGGCCGGGCATCAGGCCCAGCACCCGGATACCGCGCGGGCCCAGCTCGCTCGCCAGCGTCTTGGCGAACCCGGCCAGGCCCGGTCGCAGTCCGTTGGAGAGGGTCAGGCCGGGGATCGGCTCGTGCACGGAGCCGGAGAGCACGAAGCCGATCACGCCGCCGTCCTCCAGCTCGGCCGCCGCGGCGCGGGCCAGCCGTACGGCGCCGAGGAAGACGCTGTCGAAGGCCGTCTGCCACTGCTCGTCGGTCAGCTGGTCGGCGGGGACGCCGGCGGTCGGCCCGCCGACGCTGATCAGAAGGCCGTCGAAGCGGCCGAACCGGCTGCGGGCCGCCTCGATGAGCCGGGCCGGGGTCTGCGGATCGGCGTTGTCGGCCGCGACGCCGATCGCGCGGCCCTCGCCGCCCGACGCCTCGACGCCGAGCTGAGCGGCGGCCTCCTCGGCGCCCTTCTCGGTACGGCCCGAAATGACCACCTTCGCGCCCTCGGAGAGCAGTTGGGACGCGGTGGCGAAACCGAGGCCACGGGTGGCGCCGGTGATGACGAAGACGCGGTCTGTCAGTCCAAGATCCATGGGAGCAGTCTGCCGCAGCCCCGCGCGCGGGTGGAGCCCCGGTGCGGTCCGGAAACGGGCGCGCGCCCAGAGGCGTGCGTGAACAGGCCTATTCGGTGACCGGCTCCGGCTCCTTCGCGAAGCTCTCCCCACGGGTGGCTTCGCGCTTTTCGCCGGGCCCGGTGGGTTCGCCGGCTTCGGCCGGCGGGCCGGGCTCGGCGGCTCCGCGCCTTTCGGTGGGATCGGCGGGCTCGGCGTGCTTGTCGTGCTTGTCCACCTCGGCGGGTGCGCTGGGCTCCGTCGGCTCGGCGGGCTCCGCGCTCTGCGCGGTACTGCCCCCGGGCGCCTCGCCGGGTCCCCCGGCAGCCGCCCTGCGGCGCTCTTGTGCCTCGCGGCGGACCAGGATGACCCAGCCGACCGGGACCGCACCGGTGAACAGCCACCACTGGACGGCATAGGCCATGTGCGGGCCGATGCCGCTGTGGTCGGGTTCGGGGAGCAGCTCGGGCTGGTGGCCCTGCGGCTTGGGGGCGGTCGCGGTGAGCTGGACGAAGCCGCCGAGCAGGGGGCGGCCGAGCGCCTTGGCCTGCTGCTTGCTGTTGATGAGCATCACCTGGCGGTCCGGCAGACCCTTGGTGTCCTTGATGCCGCTGGCCCCGGTCGTCTCATCCGGCATGAGCCTGCCCTTGACGGCGACTTCACCCTTGGGCGCCGGGGGGACGCTGGGGAAGGCGGTCAGATCGCGGTCCGCCTTGATCCAGCCCCGGTTGACGAGGAGGGGCGGGCCGTCCTTCCGGATGAGCGGGGTGACGACGAAGTAGCCGATCGTGTCGCCGTCGGCGCCCGTGCGGTGCCGGACGACGACCTCGTGCTTCTCGTCGTAGGTGCCGCGCGCGGTGACCGTACGGAACTTGTCGTCGTCGGCGGGCCCGTCCCGGGTGTCGGTGAGCGTGCCGACCGGAACGGTGGCTGCCGACAGGCTCGCGGCGACCTCCTCGTTGCGCGCGACCCGGCTCTCGTGGCGGTGGAGCTGCCAGAAGCCCAGCTTGATCATCGAGGGGATGAGTACAAGGCCGAGCAGGGTGAGGATCACCCACTGCCGGGACAACAGGAAGCGGTACACGTCTACTGACGGTACCCGCAGGCCGCTCAGCCCTCCGGTGCGGGGGCCACGTCCTGGAGGAGCTGGCTGAACGCGGCCTCGTCGATGACCGGGGTGCCGAACGCACGGGCCTTGGCGGCCTTGGACGTGGGGGAGTCCGGCTGGTTGGTGACCAGGAGACTGGTGAGGCGGGAGACGCTGGAGGCGATGTGCAGCCCCGCCGCGATCGCCCGGTCCTCCAGCAGCTCGCGGTCCACGGTGGTGTCCCCGGAGATCGCCACGCGCATTCCCTGCACCAGCGGCCCCTCCGGCGCGTACCGCCCCGGGTTCGGGTAGGGGCAGGCGGGGCGCTTGCGCGAGGGACGCCAGGTGCCGTAGCCGCCGCTGGAGGAGCGGAACCCCGCGCCCGCGCCGCCGCTCGGGCTGCGCGGCACCACGGCGTCCGACCACTCGCTCAGCGGCTGGCAGGTCAGCAGCGGCAGCCGCACCTCCTGCCGCGCCGCCAGATGGAGGCTGGGGCGGAACGCCTCGGCCAGCACGCGGGCGTCATCCAGCGCGTGGTGCGCGCGCTGCTGGACGACTCCGTAGTGCGCCGCGAGGGACTCCAGCTTGTAGTTGGGCAGCGGGAGGGCAAGCTCCTTGGACAGGGCGATGGTGCACAGGCGCTGGCGGACCGGCGCCTCCCGGCTGCTCCTGGCGTACTCCCTGGCGATCATCGACCAGTCGAACAGGGCGTTGTGCGCGACCAGGACGCGGTCCGCCAGCCGCGCGGCGAACTCCTCGGCGATCTCGCCGAAGAGCGGCGCGTCGGCGAGGGCTTCGGCCGTCAGCCCGTGGATCCAGGTGGGGCCCGGATCTCGCTGGGGGTTGACCGGGGTGTACCACTGGTCCTCGACCTCGCCTCTGGCGTCCAGCCGGTAGACGGCAGCGGACACTATGCGGTCGTCGCGAGCGAGCCCCGTGGTCTCGACGTCCACCACCGCGTAGCCGTTCGGATAGCCCGCCGGCCATGTCAGGGGCGGGTGGGCGTCGGCGCCGGGCTGAGCGGGGATGCGCTCCGACATCCCGTCGGGGCGTGCCGTCTGGTCTTCGAGCATGGTCACAGAGAATACGGGTCGGTACTGACAGTGCCGGAGGCGCGCCCGCTCCACGGCCCGTCCCAGCACCTCGCACGGGGCCCGGCGCCGGGCCCGCGAGCCGCCGGCGGCGGAGGCGGCAACGGCGTCAAAGGCTCTGCGGAAGAGGTGGATCGGGCGGCCCGAGCAGCCCCTCGACGAGCGCTCGCACCGAGGCCATGAACACCTTCTCGGGGTCCGGCGGCCGGGCGAGGGCGCGGGCGAGCGCCGGGTCGTCCGCCGCCTTCGCCTCCGCCGGCTCCCACAGCTCGGGCTCGCCGGGGCGCTGGGTGGGCGCGCGTTCGCGGTTGCGCTCCACCAGGACATGACCGATCACCGTGAACTGTACGGAGCGCACTGCCTCGGCCGCCCGCGCGCCGCGCAGCCCGGCGGCGTGCGCTTCCTGCGCGAGCGCCCGCTGCGCCGAGAGGAACATCCGCTCCGTCAGGCCCCGTTCGTGCACCATCGCGATCAGGTGCGGGCGGGCGCGCAGCTCCCGGCGCAGCGTGCGGGCGATGGAGACGACGCGCGCCTGTGGGGTGCTGCCGCGTGGCCGGATCTCGCCCAACTCCCGCACGGTGCACTCGACAAGGGCCTCCAGCAGCGACTCGCGGTTGCCGACGTGCCAGTAGATCGAGGTGACGGCCGTACCCAGCTCGGCCGCCAGCTTGCGCATCGTGAGGGCCTGCGGACCGTGCTGGCTGACCAGTCCGGAGGCCGCGTCGAGAACCGCCTCGCGCGTCAGCCGGGGGCGCGGCGGCGGGGCGGCGCGTGACTGCGGGCTCGGCATGATCCTCCCGTTCTGAACCGTGCGCATGCCTTTACCCTTCGCGGCCCGCGCTGTAACAACGTTACAGACGAGCGGGACCGCGCACGTCCGACGAAGGAGGTACGCATGGCACGCGTACGGTACGGTCCGCGCGACGAGGAGGAGACCCGGCGGGCCAGGGAAGCGGGCGCGAAGCTCCCCGACATCTGGTCCACCGGAGTGCTGGCCGTCTGGGAGACCGACCCCGACGTGGTGGCGGCCGTGTTGCCGCCGCCCCTCAAGCCCGCCGAACGGCCCCTGGTGCGGGCCTCCATCAGCCAGGTGGACCTGCCCGGATACCCGCTGGGTGCCGGCTCGGTAGCCGTCGCGGCCCGGCACGCGGGCGCCGCCGGCTGGTATCCGCTGGTGATGCCGATGACCCATGAGCGGGCCCTCATCGGCGGGCGCGAGGTCTTCGGCGAGCCCAAGAAGCTGGGCGAGGTCACGCTGGAGCGCGGCCCCGAAGGCTCGGTCCGGGCGCGGCTGGCACGGCACGGGATCGCCTTCGTCGAGGTCACCGGCACGGTCGGCGCCGCGCTGCCGCTGCCGGAGCCCGCCGAGAAGCTCGACTTCTACTTCAAATTCCTGCCCGGGGTGGACGGCCGGGGCTTCGACGGCGACCCCGTCCTCGTGCACTGTCTGCGCAACGAGAAGGTGCGCCGGCTGGAGTCCGTCACCGGACGGGTCGTCCTGCGCGAATCGCCCTACGACCCGGTGGCCGACCTGCCCGTACGGCGCCTGGTGGAGATCACGCTCGGGGAGAAGACCAGCGACCAGCGCGGCCGGGTCGCCGAACGCGTCAGCGCCCAGGCCCTGTTGCCGTACGTGCACCAGCGCTACGACGACGCGGCGCAGGTCCTGGACGGGCCCCCGCCGGACGAACCGTCGCCGGTCGAGCCGCCGGCCGACGGACCCTCGCTGGACGGGCCGTCCGAGGGGAGCCTCTGATGCTGCTGCGGGCCGGACAGACCGCCGTCGTCACCGGGGCCGCGAGCGGCGTGGGGCTGGCGATGGCGCGTCGCTTCGCGGCGGAGGGGCTGAACGTCGCCCTGGCCGACGTCGAGCGGGCGCCGCTGGAGAAGGCCGCGGACGAGCTGCGGGACAACGGGGCGCGGGTGCTGGCGCACCTCACCGATGTGAGCGAGCCGGAGGCGGTCGAGGAACTGGCCGAGGCCGTCCAGGAGAGCTTCGGCGCCGTCCATGTGCTGTGCAACAACGCCGGTGTCGGCTCGGGAGCCGAGGGGCGCATGTGGCAGCACGAGATCAACGACTGGAAGTGGGCGTTCGCGGTCAACGTCTGGGGAGTCTTCCACGGCATCCGGGCCTTCGTGCCCCGGATGCTGGCCTCCGGCGAGCCCGGACACATCGTCAACACCTCATCGGGCGACGGCGGTATCGCGCCGCTGTCCACCGCCTCGGTGTACGCGGTGACCAAGTCCGCAGTCGTCACGATGACCGAGTCCCTCTACGCCCAGTTGCGGGCCGAGGGCGCGGAGGTCAGCGCCTCCGTGCTCTTCCCGGGCCCGCACATGCTGCGTACGGGCCTGTGGGAGTCCTACCGCAACCGCCCCGAGCGCTACGCCAAGACCCGTCCCCGCAAGACGCCCTACCGCTCCCTGGACCAGTGGGAGGCGGCGATGCGCGAGGCGGGCCAGGAGGTGCGCTTCACGCCCGTCGAGGACGTCGCGGACGTGGTCGTGACGGGCATCGAGGAGGACCGTTTCTGGATGCTCCCGCCCAGTGAGCACAGCGACGCGCAGATCAGGGCCCGCGCCCGGTCGATGCTGGAGCGCGCCAACCCGGACTACTTGGAGACCTTCGTACTGGATCGGGGGAAGCAGGCATGAACGAGCGAGGCCCGGACACGCGGGTGTCCCGTGACCCCGAACAGGAGTCCCGTGACCCGTACCTGATCATCTCCTCGGACTGCCACGCCGGACTGCCGACCGAGGAGTACCGCCCCTATCTGGACAGCCGGTTCCACCGCGCCTTCGAAGAGTTCCTCGGGCAGCGCGAGGCGCGCGTCGAGGAGTCCACCCGGCTGGGCATCCGGAACGAGACGTTCGCGCGCAAGTGGTTCGAGGACAACGAGGAAGGGCTGCGCGGCGGCTGGGACGCGGCACAGCGCGTCAAGGAGCTGGACGGCGACGGGGTGGCGGGCGAGGTCGTCTTCCCCGACGCCGACGCGGTCGACAGCGGCACGGCGGCGCCCTTCGGCGTGGGCCTGGGCCTGTCCGGGGACCAGGACCCCGCGCTGGGCATGGCGGGCGCCCAGGCACACAATCGCTGGCTCGCCGACTTCTGCGCGCAGCATCCGGAACGGCACTGCGGTGTCGCGCTGCTGCCCGTCACGGGGGAGACCGACGCGGTCGTCGCGGAGATCCACCGGGCGAAGGAATCCGGGCTCGGCGCGCTGATGATCCCCTCCATGTGGGTCGACAAGGCGCCCTACCACGACCGGCGTTACGACCCCGTCTGGGCGGCGGCGGCCGAGACCCGGATGCCCGTGGTCACCCACTCCGGAGCCGCCCCGCGCCACGAGTACGGCGACCACCTCGGCATCTACGTCAGCGAGGTCACCTGGTGGCCGGCGCGCCCCTTGTGGTTCCTCCTGTGGTCCGGCGTTTTCGAGCGCCATCCGGGGCTGCGGTTCGGCGTCGCGGAATCCGGCTGCTGGTGGCTGCCCAACCTCCTGTGGTTCATGGACCGTCTCTATCTGGGCGCGCACGGAGGGAAGAAGCTCTCGCCCTTCGCCGAGCTGAAGCGTCCGCCCCACGAGTACCTCGACCGCCAGGTCTTCATCTGTGCCACCAACACCAAGCGGCGCGAACTCGCCCAGCGCTACGAGATCGGCGTCGGCAACATCCTGTGGGGCAGCGACTTTCCGCACCCCGAGGGCACCTGGCCCAGGACCCGCGAATGGCTGCGGAGCACCTTCCACGACATCCCCGTCACCGAGACGCGCCGGATGCTCGGAGAATCGGCCGCCGAGGTCTTCGGCTTCGACACCGTGGCGCTGGCGCCGCTCGCCCGCCGTATCGGGCCCTCACCGGCCGAGCTGGGCCAGCCAGGGGACCAGGGGCCCGTCGAGGACTCCTGGCGGCGCTCGCGCGAGACGGGCCGCCACTGGCTGACCGGAAGCGACTTCCCGGCCATAGGGACGGACACGCCATGAGCAGCGATGGACACACCGGCAGCGACGGCCAGGCCATGAGCAGCGACGGACACACCAAGAGCGGCGACGGACACACCAAGAGCGGTGAGGACCGCTACACCGTCATCTCCGCCGACTGCCACGCGGGAGCCGATCTCCTCGACTACAAGCCCTACTTGGAAAAGCGGCACCACGACGCGTTCGACGCCTGGGCCGCCACCTACGTCAACCCGTACGAGGATCTGCTGGCAGACACGGCCGACCGCAACTGGAACTCCGAGCGGCGGCTGGCGGAGATGGAGGCGGACGGCATCGTCGCCGAGGTCGTCTTCCCCAACACCATCCCGCCCTTCTACCCCGCCGCCTCCCTGATGGCGCCCGTGCCCACCCGCGAGGAGTTCGCGCAGCGCTGGGCGGGGCTGCGCGCGCACAACCGGTGGCTCGCCGACTTCTGCGCGCTCGCACCCGGACGGCGCGCCGGCATCGCGCAGATCCTGCTCAACGACGTCGACGAGGCCGTCAAGGAAGTGCGCTGGGCCCACGAGAACGGGCTGACCGGCGGCATCCTGCTGCCCGGAGCGCCGCCCGGGTCCGGGGTGCCCGAGCTGTACTCGTACGCCTACGACCCCCTGTGGGCCGTCTGCGCCGAGCTGGGCGTGCCCGTCAACCACCACGGCGGCTCCGCCTCGCCGCCCCTGGGCGAGGAACCGGCGGCGCGCGCGGTCTTCATGGTGGAGACCACCTGGTTCTCGCACCGTGCCCTGTGGCACCTCATCTTCGGCGGCGCGTTCCGGCGTCACCCCGCGCTCCGGCTCGTGCTGACCGAGCAGGGGTCCGGGTGGATCCCCGGTGTGCTGGAGATGCTGGACTACTACCACGGCCGCCTCGTCTCCGCCGCCTCGCGCGCCGCCACCGCCGAGTCCAAGTTCGGCGCGGGGCTCGCCGCTTCCATGGGCCAGGGCCCCAGCGAGGTGTGGCGCGCCAACTGCTACGTCGGCGCCAGCTTCATGAGGCCGCACGAGGTGCCGCTGCGGGAGCGCATCGGCCTCGACAAGATCATGTGGGGGAGCGACTACCCGCACGACGAGGGGACGTGTCCCTACTCGCGGGAGGGGCTGCGGGTGGCCTTCGCCGGCGTGCCCCGGGAGGAGGTCGCGGCGATGGTGGGGGGCAACGCGGCGGGCGTGTACGGCTTCGACCTCGGGCTGCTCGATCCGGTCGCGGCCCGTGTCGGGCCGACGGTCGCGGAGGTCGCCGAGCCGCTGACGGACGTCCCGTCCGACGCGACGAGCCCCGCCTTCGCACCCGGTGGCCGCGTCCGCGTCTGGTGAACCGGTCCCTGCCCTGCCCTGCCCGGCCCGGCCCGGCCCGGCCCGGCCCGGAGCCGAGCGCGCGCGTCGCTCAGTGGCTCGAGGGCGGCGGGGCGAGCTCGGCGGGGCCGTCGGTCGCGGCGTCGGCGAAGCGACGGGCCAGGTGCGCGAAGGCGTCCTTGAGTTCGGGCGGGCCGACGACCTCGATGCCGGCGTCGAACCTGCCGATGGTGGCGGCCAGACCGGGCCATGACCACGACCCCAGAACGAGCCGGCAGCGGTCCGGGCCGAGCTCCTCGACGACTCCGTCGGGGGTGTAGCGGGACACGGCGGCGGCCGGCAGGTCGAGGATCACCTCGCCGCGGCAGGGCCGGTCACCCGAGCCGTCGGAGCCCTGGAACCTGTCGGCGATAAAGGCGGCCACCTCGCCTCCGGGCACTTCGCGCGGGGTGAAGCGGGGGCCCGTGGGGGTGCGCGGGGTGATCCGGTCGGCGCGGAAGGTGCGCCAGTCGTCGCGGTCGAGGTCCCAGGCGACGAGGTACCAGCGACCGCCCCAGGTGACGAGGTGGTGGGGCTGCACCCGGCGCGGGGGAGCCGGGGCACGCTCGTCGTCGGCTTCCGGTGGGGAAACGGGTGCGTAGTCGAAGCGCAGCACCTCACAGGCGTGGACGGCGGCGCTGAGCGTCATGAGTACGCCGCTGTCGACCTGTGGGTTCGGCCGCGCCGAGGGCCGCTCGACGGCGGTGACCCGGAGGGTGTCGATGCGGTGGCGCAGCCGGGCGGGCATGACCTGCCGGACGGTGGTCAGCGCGCGTGCCGCGGCTTCCTCGATGCCGGCGCCGGTGGTGACGGCGATCTGGAGTGCGACGGCGAGTGCGACGGCCTGCTCGTCGTCGAACAGCAACGGGGGCAGCTCCGTGCCGGCGTCGAGCCGGTATCCACCGTCCGGCCCCTTGGCCGCCGTGATGGGGTAGCCGAGTTCGCGCAGGCGGTCGACGTCGCGGCGCACGGTGCGCGGGCTGATTTCCAGCCGCTCGGCCAGCAGCGCCCCCGGCCAGTCCCGGCGCGCCTGGAGCAGCGAGAGCAGCGAGAGCAGTCGGGCTGAGGTCTTCGGCATGACTCCGATGGTGCCCCAAGAAGCGGCCACACCTTGGCCGCTTCCCTTGCGACTGTTGCGATGCGCCGGACGGCGTGCCAGACAACGAGAGCAAGGAGCCGGCCATGGCCGTCAACGCTGTGACCCACCTGAACTTCCGGGGTGACGCCCGCGAGGCACTCACGTTCTACCAGTCGGTATTCGGCGGGGACGTGGCCGTGGTCACGTACAAGGACGCCGGAAACGTCCAGGAGCCGGCCGGGGCGGACCAGGTGATGTGGGGTCAGGTTGCCGCCGACAGCGGCTTCCGCGTGATGGCCTACGACGTGCCCGCCGACATGCCGTGGAACCAGGGCGAGAACGCCTTCTTCGTCTCGCTCCGTGGCGAAACGACCGAAGAGATCACCGCGTACTGGAAGAAGCTGTCCGACGGCGCGGCTGTCCTCCAGCCGCTGGAGCCCGCGCAGTGGGCGCCCCTGTACGGAATGCTGAAGGACCGGTTCGGCGTCACCTGGGTCCTGGACGTCGTCAGCGAGTACAACGCGTCCTGACCAGCTGAGTCCGACCACCCGAACCTGATCACCCATAAGCCGGGCGGCGGGCATCCGCCGCCCGGCCGCGACTGCAAGGCAAGGACGCAGCAGTGAAGACGCGCACGCAGGGCCGGACCGGGCTCCAGGTCAGCCCCCTATCGCCGGGGAACCATGCCGCCGGCGTGACCCTCACCCGCGCCGCGCTACGCCGGTGCCCGGCCGGCGAGCGCGCGGCGGTGGCCCGATGACCGTTCTCGGCACCCGGGCGCTCAACCGCGCGACGCTCGCCCGGCAGCTGCTCCTCGACCGCGCCGACGTTCCCGTCCTCGACGCCGTCGCGCACCTCGGCGGCATGCAGGCGCAGGAACCGCAGGAGCCCTTCGTCGGACTCTGGTCGCGGCTGCGCGCGTTCGACCCGACAGCGCTCTCGGACCTGCTGACCGGGCGGAGCGTGGTGCGGACCCACCTCATGCGCCGCACCGTCCACCTCGTCACCGCCGCCGACGCCCTGGCCTGGCGGGCCCGCCACGGCGCCATGCTGCGCCAACGGGTCCTCGGGGTCTACCGCCGTGAGCTGGACGGGGTGGATCTCGATGAGCTCGCGGCGGCGGGCCGGGCGGTGATGGCCGACGGCGAGCCGCGCTCGATGAGCGAGCTGGGGCGGGCGCTCGCCGGGCGCTGGCCGGCGCCGGGGCCACGGGCACTGGGGGAGATGCTGGTCGCCGCCCTCGTCCCGATGGCACAGCTGCCGCCGCGCGGGCTCTGGCGCACGAAGGCAGGAGTGCGCAACGTCCCGCTCGCCTCCTGGCTGGGACGCGAGATCGACCAGCCGGATCCGGACGGTTCCGATCCGGTCGGGCAGGCGCTGGTACGGCGCTATCTGGCCGCGTTCGGCCCCGCCGCCTCGGCCGATCTGCGCGCCTGGTCCGGCCTCGCTGGGCTCCCCGCGGCCGTCGACGCGATACGCGGGGAACTGGTCTCCTTCCGCGACGAGCGAGGCCGGGAACTGCTGGACCTCCCCCAGGCCCCGCGCCCCGACCCTGACACGCCCGCCCCGGTGCGGTTTCTGCCGGCGTTCGACAACGCGCTCCTCGGCTATCACGACCGCGGCCGGATCGTCGACGACGCCCACCGCGGCCTGTCGGTAGCCGGCACCCGCGTCGTGCTGGTCGACGGCAGGGTCGCCGCGACCTGGAGCGTCGAGGCCGGCACCGTGACGGTCACCCCGTTGTGCCGCTTCTCGCGAGCCGACCGCACCGCCGTCGCCGAAGAGGCGCGGGTGCTGGCAGCGTTCCTCTCCGACAACGACAGCCACCGCGTACAGATCCTCGCCTCTCCCCGCTGAGCGGCCCGGGGACCGCGTACTCCGAGCGGCCGAGGACTGCATACTCCTCGGTAACAACCCCTAGCGGCGGCCCGCAGGGGCGGCTTACCTTGCTGACATGCCGTCCAGCCTTCCCGACGTCGTGCTCTGGTCGATCCCCGCCTTCGTGCTGCTCACCGTCCTGGAGATGGTGAGCTACCGCCTGCACCCGGACGAGGACTCCGCCGGATACGAGACCAAGGACGCCGCCACGAGCATCGCCATGGGGCTGGGCAGCCTCGTGTTCGACGCGCTGTGGAAGGTGCCGATCGTCGCGCTGTACGCGGCGGTCTACGAACTGACACCGCTGCGCGTGCCGATCCTGTGGTGGACGCTGCCCCTGATGCTGCTCGCGCAGGACTTCTTCTACTACTGGTCCCACCGGGGCCACCACGTGATCCGCATCCTGTGGGCCTGCCACGTGGTGCACCACTCCAGCCGGAAGTTCAACCTGACCACCGCGCTGCGCCAGCCGTGGACGACCTGGACGGTGTGGCCGTTCTACGTGCCGATGATCGCGCTGGGCGTCCACCCCGCGGCGCTCGCCTTCTGCTCCTCGGCGAACCTGGTCTATCAGTTCTGGGTACACACCGAACGGATCGGAAAGCTGCCTCGTCCGATCGAGTTCGTCTTCAACACGCCCTCGCACCACAGGGTGCACCATGCTTCGCAAGGCGGCTATCTCGACCGCAACTTCGGCGGAATCCTGATCGTCTGGGACCGGATGTTCCGCTCTTTCGTTCCGGAGACCGACGGGTGTGTCTTCGGGCTGACCAAGAACATCGGGACGTTCAACCCGCTGCGCGTCGCCACCCACGAGTACGCGGCCATCGCACGGGACATCCGGGCGGCCGAGGACTGGCGCGAGCGCGCGGGGCGCGTCTTCCGGGGGCCCGGATGGAACCCCCGGCGGACGCGCGCGGAAGAGGCACACGCGGAAGAGGCACACGCGGAAGGGACGCACGCGGAAGGGACGCACGCGGAAGGGGCCGAGCCGTCGAAGCGGCCCGGCCCCTCCCTCAGCTCAACTCTCTGAGGTCCGCGTCCGTCACTTGGTGACGGCGGCGAGCGCGTCCACGAGACCGTGGCCGTTGAAGCTGTTGTTGCCCTTCACGCCCGTGCACTTGGCGGCATAGGTGCCCTGGCCGTCCGGGTCGTAATTGTCCGGGCACGGCAGGGTCTGCGCCTGCCCCTTCAGACGCCAGGCGACCTCCTGCGGCGTGGCCTTGGGGTGGGTGCTCTTGATGAGCGCCGCCACGCCCGCGACCTGCGGGCCGGCCATCGAGGTGCCCTGGAGGTAGGCGTAGTCGCCGTCAGGCATGGTGGACAGGACGCCACCGTCCTTGGCGGGCTCCTCCGGGGTCTGGTACCTGCGGTCACCGCCGGGGGCCGTGACGTCGATCTGGTTCAGGCCGTAGTTGGAGTAGTACGACTTCAGGTTCTCCGGGCCGGTGGAGCCGACGGAGGTCGTGCCGGGGAGCATCGTCGGCACGTCCGGGCAGACCGCCGGGTTGACGGTGCGCTTGACCGGCGTCCCGTCGTCCGGGCTGGTGTCGTCGACGATCGAGGTCGACGCGAGGTCGTGCGAGGAGTTGCCCGCCGAGCTGACCGTCGTGACGCCCTTGCCCTGCGCGTACTTGATGGCGCGGCCCACCGAGTCGGCGATGGCCTTCTGGTCGGCCTGGTCGCCGCAGTTGTAGAGCCACGGGTCCACGTAGTAGCTGTTGTTGGTGACCTGGACGCCGTGGTCGGCCGCGTAGACCATCGCGCAGACGACGGCCTCGCTGTAGAACAGCGAGGTGTCGGGCTCGCTCACCTTGAGGGCGGCGACCTTCACGCCGGGTGCCGCACCGGCGACGCCGACGCCGTTGCGGGGCGCCGCGATGATGCCGGCGACGTGCGTGCCGTGGTAGTCGTTGGCCGGGTCGTAGGGGCGCCAGGCCCCGGGCGAGGCATCCGGCTTGCCGCCGACGCAGTTCGCCGACTGCTTGGCGGAGAAGTTGGGCTTCAGGTCCGGGTGCGTGTCGTCCACGCCGGTGTCGATGACGCCGACCGTGACCTTCTTGCTGCCCTCATCGACCTTGGCGGCCTTGTCGGCCTTGATGGCCCGCTTGTCCCACTGGAGGGACTCCAGCGGCTCCTGTCCCTTGGCCTTCGCCTGGGCGAGCGCCGCCGCCTTGGGCGCCTTCACGAAGACGGGCTTGCCCACCTCCGTGGTGGTCGCGGCCTTGAGCGGGGCGGTGCGGGTGGCACCGGCCGAGTCGACTCCGTCGACCGCGCGGAGCGTCTGGCCGAACTCCGGGTTCGTGGAGTGGGCGACGATGACGCCGATTTTCTTGTACGCCGTGACGACCTTGCCGTCAGCCTTGCGTATTTCCTTCTTGACCCGTTCGACGGTACCCGGATCGGTTTCGGTGTTGACGACGTAGCTGAGCTTCTCGCCGGCCTTCGCCTTGGGCGCGTCGTCGTCCCCGGCGTTCTGCGCGTTCGCCGCGGCGGCCCCCGCAAGGCCAAGTGACGCGGTCAGCACCAGTCCCAACGGCAGCGCGAGGATGCGCCGTCGTCTGGAAGGTCTCGAATCCATGGGGTCTCCATGTCGTCTGAAGTTGTTCACAGACGACGGAAGTTATCCCTGAGAGGCATACAACTGCAATGGATTGATGAAGAACGTCCGAAGCGGGTGCCTTCTGGGGCCGCTCTTATGCGTTTCAACTACCACCCCCTGTTGCTGCGCGTAGGGAAGATCTACGATGCGCGCACTGTATGACTGGAGAGACTTCCGTCACATTCCCGTTCGTCCCTCTCCGCCCCGTTTCTCACCCACGCTCCCGTTCCCCACTCACATTCCCGTTCCCCACCGACGTTTCTTGTCTGGAGTCACTGTGGACACCGCCCCAGAGCACGCGAGTTCCGGCCCGCCGGGCAGCCGGGACTACACGGACGTGCAGCAGAGCGCCGAGTTCGGCGAACTCCGGAGCCGCTACCGCTCGTTCGTCTTTCCGCTCACCGTCGCGTTCATCGTCTGGTACCTGCTCTACGTCCTGCTCTCGAACTACGCGGGCGGGTTCATGGGCACCGAGGTCGTCGGCAACATCAACGTCGCCTTCGTCTTCGGTCTCGCACAGTTCCTGACGACCTTTCTCATCGCCTGGTGGTACTCACGGTTCGCCGCCGCGAAGCTCGACCCGAAGGCCGAGGCGCTCAAGGCCCGCCTGGAGGGTGAGAACGCCCAGCGGCAGGACAGCCGGCCGGAGACCCTCGGCAAGGAGGACGACGCATGAGCCTGACCCACCAGCTCGCGGCGCCCACCGCGCAGTTCGCGGCAGAGGGGGCGAGCGAACACCGCCCGCTGATCATCAGCCTCTTCTCCGTCTTCGTGGTCGCCACCTTGGCCGTCACCGTGTGGGCGGGCCGCAAGACCAAGGACGCCACCGACTTCTACGCGGGCGGGCGCTCCTTCACCGGCTTCCAGAACGGCCTCGCCATCTCCGGCGACTACATGTCGGCCGCGTCCTTCCTGGGTATCGCGGGCGCCATCGCCCTCGCCGGGTACGACGGGTTCCTCTACTCCATCGGCTTCCTGGTCGCCTGGCTCGTCGCCCTGCTGCTGGTCGCCGAGCCGCTGCGCAACTCAGGCCGCTACACCATGGGCGACGTGCTCGCCTACCGGATGCGCCAGCGCCCGGTGCGCACGGCGGCCGGCGTCTCCACGATCATCGTCTCGATCTTCTACCTGCTCGCCCAGATGGTCGGCGCCGGAGCGCTGGTCGCGCTGCTGCTCGGCATCACCGGTGAGACGGGCAAGAACCTGATCGTCGTCTTCGTCGGCATCGTCATGATCCTCTACGTGACGATCGGCGGGATGAAGGGCACCACCTGGGTCCAGATGATCAAGGCGTGCCTGCTGATCGGCGGCACCCTGATCATCACGTTCCTGGTGTTCCACAAGTTCAACTACAACCTCTCCACGCTCCTGGGCGCGGCGGCGGAGAACAGCGGCAAGGGGAAGTCGTTCCTCGAGCCAGGACTGAAGTACGGCGTCACCACGACCTCGAAGATCGACTTCATCTCGCTGGGCATCGCCCTCGTCCTGGGCACCGCGGGACTGCCGCACATCCTCATCCGCTTCTACACCGTGCCCACGGCCAAGGCCGCGCGGAAGTCGGTGAACTGGGCGATCGGCATCATCGGCGTCTTCTACCTGATGACCATCGCGCTCGGCTTCGGCGCCGCAGCGCTGCTCAGCCCGAAGACGATCACCGACTCCAACGCCGCGGGCAACACGGCGGCCCCGCTGCTGGCCCAGGAGATCGGCGGCGGCGCCGACTCGAACGGAGGGGCCATCCTGCTGGCGATGATCTCGGCGGTCGCCTTCGCCACCATCCTCGCCGTCGTCGCCGGGCTCACCCTCGCCTCCTCCTCGTCCTTCGCGCACGACCTGTACGCCAACGTGATCCGCAAGGGTCAGGCGACCGAGAAGGAGGAGGTGCGCGCGGCCCGCGTCTCCGCCGTCATCATCGGCGGCGTCGCCGTCGCGCTGGGCATCTTCGCGGGCAAGCTGAACGTCGCGGGCCTGGTGGCGCTGGCCTTCGCGGTGGCCGCCTCCGCGAACCTGCCCACGCTGCTCTACAGCCTCTTCTGGAAGCGCTTCACCACCACGGGCGCGCTCTGGTCGATCTACGGCGGGCTGATCTCCTCGGTGCTGCTGGTGTTCTTCTCGCCGGTGGTCACGGGCAAGGAGACCTCGATGTTCCCCGACGTCGACTTCGCGTGGTTCCCCCTGGAGAACCCGGGCCTGATCTCCATCCCGCTGGGCTTTTTGCTGGGCTGGGTCGGCTCGCTTCTCTCGAAGGATGAGGTGGCGGGTGGCAAGAAGTACGCCGAGCTCGAGGTTCGCTCCATGACGGGGACGGGGGCCCACTGAGGGGCGGCCCCCTCTGACCCGCCGTTGTTGGGGGCTTCGCCCCCAAACCCCCTTGGCCTCGCCGGCCGGGCGTCAGGGAGGCTCCGCCCCCAGCCCCCGGCCGGGGGCGGAGCCGCCCCAACGCCCGGCCGGCGAGGCCATCGGTCAGAGGGCGAAGCCCTCACAGGGGCCAGGGGCCCAGGGGGCGAAGCCCCAAGACGGGGACCCAGGGGCGGAGCCCCAAGCGGCGCCTGCGACCCGACACAGGGGCAGCCCCTCGCACCTGCGAGGGCCGATCTGAGCGCGCTATCGATTGTCACAACAGTGACTTACGCTGCGAAGCAGATCACGCAACTGGGAGGGATGTCAGCATGCTGCTCGACACCTACCGCAGGGTCGCCACCGACCTGCGCATCTCGCTGACAGACCGCTGTAACCTGCGCTGCACGTACTGCATGCCCGAAGAGGGCCTCCAGTGGCTGGCCAAACCCGAGCTGCTCACCGACGACGAGATCGTCCGGCTGGTCGGCCTGGCCGTCACCGAGCTGGGCGTCACCGAGGTGCGCTTCACCGGCGGTGAGCCCCTCCTGCGTCCGGGCCTGACCGGCATCGTCGAGCGCTGCGCCGCGCTTACGCCGCGCCCCAGGATGTCCCTGACCACCAACGGCATCGGCCTGGAGCGCACCGCCGCCGCGCTGCGCGACGCGGGTCTGGACCGGGTCAACGTCTCGCTGGACACCCTCAGCCCCGAGACCTTCCAGCGCATGACCCGCCGCAAGCGTCACGCGGACGTGCTGCGCGGCCTCGCCGCGGCCCGCAAGGTCGGCCTCACCCCGGTGAAGGTCAACGCCGTCCTGATGCCGGGGCTGAACGACCAGGAGGCCCCCGACCTGCTGGCCTGGGCGCTGGAGGAGGACTACGAGCTGCGCTTCATCGAGCAGATGCCGCTGGACGCGCAGCACGGCTGGCAGCGCGACGGCATGATCACCGCGGGGGACATCCTGGAGTCGCTGCGCACCCGCTTCCAGCTCACCGCGGAAGGCGAGGACGAGCGCGGCTCGGCCCCCGCCGAGCGCTGGCTGGTGGACGGCGGTCCGCAGCGGGTCGGCGTCATCGCCTCGGTCACCCGCCCCTTCTGCCGCGCCTGCGACCGCACCCGGCTGACGGCCGACGGACAGGTACGCACCTGTCTGTTCGCGACGGAGGAATCCGACCTGCGCGGCGCCCTGCGGGCGGGAGCCACCGACGCCGAGATCGCCGGGCTGTGGCGCAAGGCGATGTGGGGCAAGAAGGCGGGTGCCGGGATCGACGACCCCTCGTTCGTTCAGCCGCAGCGACCCATGTCAGCCATCGGCGGCTGATTCCCACTCCGTCAGCGGCACGGTGTCCTTCAGAAAGCCGCGAGCTCCGAGGAACTTCGAGAGGTATTCACGGTGTTCCTCGCACGCCAGCCACGTCTTGCGGCGCTCGGGGGTGTGGAGCTTCGGGTTGTTCCACGCGAGCACCCACACGGCCGGCTCGCGGCAGCCCTTGGCGGAGCAGATGGGGGTCTCGGGGCCCTCGTCGGAGGGCGAGGCGGAGGGGATCACCCCTCCATCATCCACCAGGGTCCGGACATTAAGCGACGCCGGGCAGCCACGGGGGGAGCCGCCCGGCGTCGGTCCATCGCTCCGACGGGGGATGCGGAGCGCAACTGAAGTATGGCATGTGTGACCGGGCCCAGTGCACCGGAACCGCATGATTGATCTGAGGTTTTCTTGAGCTTTGTACGAAGAGCCAGATCAACTGCGGTCGCTCGACGGTCCGTTCGAGGCGCGGGACGCCGCTTCCGGGGCGGGTTCCGGCGCGTCCAGCATGGGGCGCGGCGGGTTCGCGAGGACCGTGGAGGGCAGCGAAGGCACGTTCTCCCGGCCCGCGTTGGCGATCACCACCGCGACGTACGGGAGCAGCGCGCCGAGCACCAGAGTCACAACGGCCAAAGGCCGCTGCACGTTCCACAACAACACGGTCAGCAGGAAAGCGGCGGTACGGACCAGCATCGAGATCACGTAGCGGCGCTGTCTGCCACGGACGTCGTCCTGGAGCCCCTGACGCGCGCCGGTGATCCGGAAAACTTCCGCCTGGCGCCGCTTCCGCATCACGATTCACCACCTGCTCGCCCTGCCGTTCCCCATGTGCCGTACAGAGGGATCCGGACACTTCCACGTTACGCCTCGACTCCGCCGGCTTCGAGACCGGGGCGCCGGGCGGAGGAGACCGCCCGGCCTGCGTACCGCGTCCCGTGCAGGGGTCCTTCAGCGGGCGTAGCCCGGCCGGAACCGTGCCCCGTGCGGGGGAAGCTCCGGCCGGTCAGCGGTCACAGCCCTCGGATTTCGGCGACCTTCCGGCCCGCCTTCAGGTACACCGCGTCTGCGGCGTCACCGGCTGAACCGGTGACTTTTTCGCGGACGACCTCGGCGAGCGGACGCAGCGCGTCGGCCTCGGGCAGCACAACGGCCTCCTGCTCGGCGCCCGCCCGCTCGACGATGAGGCGCAGCCCGTTCTGCTTGGCGATCCTGCGCGCGGCCGAGGCGCTGGGCGTGAACTCCAGCACGTTCGTCATCACCGCCGCGATGCCCTCCTCGCCGTGCTCGGCCACGTCGACCGAGGGCAGCGAGCCGACATCGGCGAAGGACTTCTTGGAGAACTGCGCGACGAATCCGGCGCGGGCCTCCATCGCCGACGCCACCCCGTGCAGGGCCGCGACGACCTCGCCCGCGAGGATCTTCTTCAGGTCCATCGGGTGCAGCGAGCCGGCCTCGATGCGGGCCGTCGCCCGCTCGATCTCCGGGTCGGTCCACTCCGTCCAGGCGCGCAGGTAGGGCGCCATCAGCCGGTCCGGGATCGACATGATCTTGCCGAAGACCTCGCCCGGCGCGCTGCCGAGACCGACGTAATTGCCTTTGGACTTGGACATCTTTGCGCCCGAGCCGTCGGTGCCCTCGACCAGTGGCATGGTGACCACGAGCTGCGGCTGCTGGCCGTACGCCTCCATCACCCTGCGGCCCATCTGGAGGTTGAGCAGCTGATCGACGCCGCCCAGCTCCACATCGCAGCGCAGCTCGGCCGAGTCCACGGCCTGGGCGATGGGGTAGAGCAGCTCGGACATCGTCAGCCCCGAGCCCTCCGAGAGGCGGTTGCGGAAGTCGTCGCGCTGGAGCAGCGAGGAGACCGGCACCTGGGAGAGCAGGCCGAGCAGCCGCGACAGGGTGAAGGAGCCCAGCCACTCGCTGTTGTGTACGAAGCGCACCTTCTCGAAGTCGAAGAAGGGGCGCACCTGCTCCCGGTACCCGGACAGGTTCTCGGCGATGTCCTCGTCGGTCAGCGGGGGGCGCTCGGCCGTACGGCCCGAGGGGTCGCCGATCTTCGCGGTGAAGTCCCCGATGATCAGCGTGACGTCGTGGCCCATGCGCTGGAAGCGGCTCAGCACGATCACCGGCACCGCGTGGCCCAGGTGCACATCGGCCGCCGTCGGGTCGATACCCAGCTTGATGTGCAGGCCCCGGCCCTGTGCGGCGCGCTCTTCGATGCGCTCGGCCAGCTTCTCCACCGACGGCAGCAGCTCCACCGTGCGCGCCCCGATCAGCGCCGCCTGCTCCTTCGCGGGCAGGTCGCTCAGGTCCAGATAGCGCCGTGACCCCGTCTCCGCGAGCAGCCGCTCGACGGTCTGGTCGGAGGAGAGGTCCTGTGCCAGCAGTTCACTGGCGCGCTGTACGGAGTCGCCGAGGCGTGTCACGTCACTGTCCTGGTGTGGTGGATCCGGATGGGGTCCCCCGAAGTCTATGCGCCGACCGCCCCCACTCGGACGCCCCCGCTCAGACGCCCCGGCTGACCGAACTCATGTTGAAGTCCGGCACCCGCAGCGGCGGCATGGAGGTGAGGGGGAACCACTCCGCCCACTCCCTGGACAAGGTGCGCTCGGCGCGGCCGGCCTCCGTCGCCCGCGCGAGCAGGTCGACGGGGGACTCGTTGAAGCGGAAATTGTTGACCGTGCCGGTGACCTCGCCGTTCTCGACCAGATGTACGCCGTCGCGGGTGAGCCCGGTCAGCAGCAGAGAGGCGGGATCCACCTCGCGGACGTACCACAGGCTCGTCAGCAGCAGCCCGCGCTCGGTCCCGGCCACCATGTCCTCCAGGGAGGGGGCTTCCAGCGAGGGGGCCTCCAAGGAGGCGGCGGGACGGCCGTCGTCGGCGCACTCCAGCAGCAGGTTCCCGGCGGCGGGGGCGAGCGGCAGGCCGGTGAGCGCGGCGCTGTGCCGGGAGGTGAGCAGCCGGGTCAGCGTGCCCTCCCTGATCCACTCGGTGGGGGCCAGCGGCAGCCCGTTGTCGAAGACCGAGGCGGGGGCGCCGCCCGGACCGCCGCCGCTCGGCGCCTCACCGCCCGAGGCGTACGCCACCAGGAACGGCGCGCTCTCCAGGCCCGGCGCCCACGGATCGCTGCGCAGCGTCAGCGGCAGCCGCGTGAGCCGCTCTCCGACGCGGGTGCCGCCCCGCTCGGCGCTGAAGACGGTTCGGCCCTCCGCCGCGTTGCGCGCCGAGGACGACCATGTCTGGTAGACGAGCAGATCGGCCACGGCGGTCGGCGGCAGCAGCGTCTCGTAGCGCCCCGCCGGAAGCTCCACCCGGCGGCGCGACCACTCCAGCCGCCGGGCGAGCTGGTCGTCCAGCGCCTGGAGCCTCTCCTCCGTCAGCTCGGTGAAGTCCCGTGTGGAGTGGCCCGACCAGGCGGATGCGGTGGTGCCGTCGGGCGCTGGGGCCTTGGCGTTCAGGGTGAAGGTGCCCGAGGGCTGGTCGTGGCGCAGCCGCAGCCCCGTCGAGGTGCCGAGGTAGGTGGACAGCACGCTGTGCCGCGCGTAGCCGTACAGCTCGCGCCCCCGCGCCCCGGCTCGGGCGAACGCCCGTCCGAGAGCGGGGGCCAGCGTGCCGAAGACCGACGGGGACGTCACGACGGGGGGCGCGGTGAAGCGCGGATCCGGCGGCACCCCCTCCACCAGCGGCACCGCGTCCTCGGCCGGGCCCGCCGCACGAGCTGCCGCCTCGGCGGCGCGCACCAGGTCCTCCAGTTCCTCGGGCGTCGCCGCGTTCCGGGACACCACCCCGCAGGCCGCGCCCCGGGCCCCGCCGAAGACCGCGATCACGGTGACGGTCCGGGCCCGGGTGACGCCGTTGGTCGTCAGCGTGTTGCGCGCCCAGCGCAGGTGGACGGTGGAGTGCTCCTCGGCGATCACCACACAGGCGTCGGCACGCGAGAGGCCCAGGGCCCGCTCCACGCTCTCGTACGGCGCCGGCGCCCTGCCGCTGCCCCCGCCCGCTTGCCCGTAACGGCTCATCGGCCCGCCTCCTGTGCGGTGTTGAGGACATTGACGCGGCGGAAGAGCGCCGAGGGACAGCCGTGCGAGACGGGCGCCGCCTGGCCCGGCTGACCCTTGCCGCACACGAAAGAGCCTCCCTGCACATACGTCCCGGGCCCGCCGACCGCCTCCAGCGAGCCCCAGAAGTCGGTGGTCGTCGCCTGGTACGCCACATCGCGCAGCTGTCCCGCCAGCCGTCCGTGCGCGATACGGAAGAAGCGCTGGCCGGTGAACTGGAAATTGAACCTCTGCTGGTCGATCGACCACGAGCGGTCGCCCACCACGTAGATTCCGCGCTCCACCCCGCCGATCAGCTCCTCGGTCGAGGGCCCCTCGGGCGCGGGCGCCAGCGACACGTTCGCCATCCGCTGCATCGGCACATGCGCCGGGGACTGGGCGAAGGCGCAGCCGTTCGACCGGGGGAGGCCCGCCAGCGCGGCGGTACGGCGGTCGAGCTGGTAGCCGGCCAGCACGCCCTCCCGCACCAGGTCCCAGCTCTGCGCGGCCACGCCCTCGTCGTCGTACCCCGTGGTCGCCAGCCCGTGCGGGGCCGTGCGGTCGCCGGTGATCCGCATCGCGGGGGAGCCGTAGCGCAGCGAGCCAAGCCCGTCCGGGGTCGCGAAGGAGGTGCCCGCGTACGCCGCCTCGAAGCCGAAGGCCCGGTCGAGCTCCGTAGCGTGCCCGACCGACTCGTGGATCGTCAGCCACAGGTTGGAGGGATCCACCACCAGGTCGTAGGAGCCCGGCTCCACGCTCGGCGCCCGCAGCTTCTCCGCGAGCAGCTCGGGCATCCGCTCCAGCTCGCCGGCCCAGTCCCAGCCGGTGCCCGTGAGGTACTCCCAGCCGCGCGCGGTGGGCGGCGCCAGCGTCCGCATCGTGTCGAGCCCGCCGGGGCCCTCCTGCGCCACCACCGCCAGCCGCGGCTGGATCCGGACCCGCTGCTGCGTGGTGACGGTCCCGGCCGTGTCCGCGTAGAACTTGCACTCGCGCACCGAGGAGACCCCCGCGTCCACATGGGCCACCCCGGCGGCCGAGAGCAGCGCTCTGCTCCGGCGGGCCAGCAGGTCCACCTTCTCCGTGTCCGGCACCTCGAACGGGTCCCGCTCGTACGAGGAGACCCACTCGCGCTCGCCGTGCGAGGGCTCCCCGGCCAGCTCCACCCGCCCGTGCGCCCCGTACGCCCCCTCCGGCGCGCGCGCCGAGGCCGCCAGCCGGGCCATCTCCACGGCACGCTCCGCCGTGGCCGCCGCCTCCTCGCGCGTCAGGTCCGCCGCCGAGGCGAACCCCCAGGAGCCGTCGTGCACCACGCGTACGGCCAGGCCGCTGGTGGTCGTGTCCGCCGCACCCGCCGTCCGCGCGTCCCGCAGCTCCAGCGAGGCGGTGCGCACCCGCTCCAGCCGGAAGTCGGCGTGCGCGGCACCCAGCGCCGTGGCCCGCGAGAGCGCGGCGTCCGCGAGGGAGCGCAGCGGCAGCGAGGTGAACGTCTCATCCAGAGCAGGGCACATGGCGTCTCCCGTCGGCCGGGCAAGCGATTACGACTGACCACCGCCTCGCAGTGAAGCACGCTCCG
This sequence comes from Streptomyces sp. NBC_01775, assembly GCF_035917675.1. Lineage (NCBI taxonomy): Bacteria > Bacillati > Actinomycetota > Actinomycetes > Kitasatosporales > Streptomycetaceae > Streptomyces > Streptomyces sp. NBC_01775. The sequence goes on from NZ_CP109104.1 coordinate 7,476,091, forward strand.
CTTTCTGTAGGGACCCCACAGGACGCCGTGCGGGCCCCTGTCCATGCCCGAGTGCCCTCGGCGGACTCCCGCCGGATAGGTTCTCTTATGCGACAGACCACGAAAGCAGAAGCAGAAAGGGTGGTCACAACTTGAGCCGCTCAGTGCTCGTGACCGGGGGAAACCGCGGGATCGGCCTCGCCATCGCCCGGGCCTTCGCCGAGGCAGGCGACAAGGTCGCCGTCACCTACCGCTCCGGCGAGCCGCCCGAGGGCTTCCTCGGCGTCAAGTGCGACATCACCGACCCGGACCAGGTGGAGCGGGCCTACAAGGAGATCGAGGAGAAGCAGGGCGCGGTCGAGGTACTCGTCGCCAACGCCGGGATCACCCGCGACCAGCTGCTGCTGCGGATGTCCGAGGAGGACTTCACCTCCGTCGTCGACACCAACCTCACGGGCACCTACCGGGTGGTCAAGCGCGCCTCCCGCGCCATGCTGCGCGCCCGCAAGGGCCGCATCGTGCTGATCTCCTCGGTCGTCGGGCTGATGGGCCAGGCGGGGCAGGCCAACTACGCCGCCTCCAAGGCCGGTCTTGTCGGGTTCGCCCGCTCGCTCTCGCGTGAGCTGGGCTCGCGCAACATCACCTGCAACGTCGTGGCGCCCGGTTTCGTCGACACCGACATGACCCGCGTGCTCAGCGACGAACAGCGCGCCGACATCGTCAAGCAGGTGCCGCTGGGCCGCTACGCGCAGCCCGACGAGATCGCCTCCTCGGTGCGCTTCCTGGCGTCCGACGAGGCCGCGTACATCACCGGAGCCGTCATTCCCGTCGACGGCGGATTGGGCATGGGTCACTGAACATGAGCGGAATCCTCGCCGGCAAGCGGATCCTTGTCACCGGCGTCATCACCGACGGGTCGATCGCCTTCCACGCCGCGAAGGTCGCCCAGGAGCAGGGCGCCGAGGTCATCCTCACCGGGTTCGGCCGCGTCTCCCTGGTCGAGCGCATCGCCAAGCGGCTGCCCGAGGCCGCGCCCGTCATCGAGCTGGACGTCAGCAACCAGGAGCACCTGGACGGGCTCGCCGACAAGATCCGCGAGCACTGGGGCGCCGACGCGCGGGTGGACGGCATCGTGCACTCGATCGCCTTCGGCCCGCAGGGCGCCTTCGACTTCCTCGGCGCCACGTGGGAGGACGTGAGCACCGCCGTACACGTCTCGGCGTACTCGCTCAAGTCCCTCACCATGGCCTGCCTGCCGCTGATGCACGAGGGCAGCTCGGTCGTCGGCCTCACCTTCGACGCGCAGATCGCCTGGCCGAAGTACGACTGGATGGGCGTGGCCAAGGCGGCCCTGGAGTCCACCAGCCGCTACCTGGCGCGCGACCTGGGGCCCCGGGGCATCCGCTGCAACCTCGTGTCGGCCGGACCGATCAAGTCCATGGCGGCCAAGTCCATTCCGGGCTTCGAGGAGCTGGCCGACGTGTGGAACCACCGCGCCCCCATCGGCTGGGAGCTGTCGGACCCGGACCCGGCGGGCCGCGGTGTCGTCGCCCTGCTGTCGGACTTCTTCCCCCGCACGACGGGTGAGATCGTCCACGTCGATGGCGGCGTGCACATGATGGGCGCGTAACGCCGTTCGGCGGGGGGCGGCGAACGCGGGTGGCCGGTGTCGTCCGCGAGCCCGCCGTACCTCGCCTGATCCGGTTGACCGTCGCCGCGGGGGTTCGCCGCGGCGACGGGTGACGCCGGGACCCGCACGGCCCGCTGCCCGTCCGTACGGAGGCCCTCGCCTCCCGTCGAGCGGGCGGCGGGCCGTTCCCCTTCGAACTCCCGCCCGGCCCCGGGCTGTTCAGTCTCCTTACAGCTCCAGCCCGTGTCCCCACTCCGCCGTGTGCGAGGCCGCCTCCCGCGAGGCGGCCTCGGGGTCGCCCTCGCGGATCGCGTCCAGCAGACCCGTGTGGTCCATGTAGCCCTCGGCGCGCAGTTCGTCGCCCACGTCCTTGCGCAGGAAGGCGCGCAGCACCTCGCCCAGGTCCGCGTACACCGCCGTCAGCACCTCGTTGTGCGAGGCGGACACCACCCCCAGGTGCAGGCTGCCGTCCGCGTCGATGAAGCGGTTCACCTCGCCCGATTCCCACGCGGCCTCGCGCCGCGCCAGCAGCCCGTCGAGCTGCCGCAGATCCGCCTCCGTACGCCGGCGCGCCGCCAGCCGCGCGCCCGCCGTCTCCAGCGCGGAGCGCAGCTCCGCCACGTGGTGCAGGTCCGCGCCCTCGAACCTGCGGTGCATCACGCCCGCCAGCTCGCTGGTCGCCACGACGTAGGTGCCCGAGCCCTGCCGGATGTCCAGCAGCCCGTTGTGCGCGAGGGCACGCACGGCCTCCCGCACCGTGTTACGGGCCACACCCAGCTGCTCCACCAGCTCGGGCTCGGTGGGGATACGGCAGCCGACGGGCCACTGGCCCGAGGTGATCTGCTGGCGCAGCGTCGAGATCACTTGGTCGGCCAGCGGGGCGCGCTGGGGGGCGGAGAGCACGGGCGGGGAGACGGACGGGGAAACGGATTGGCCGCGATTCATCCCATGATTCTATGATGGTGCGCATGGCCACGGCAGACGACAGTGCAGAATCCAGGGATCTCAGGACCCGCACCGCCCCCGAACGCGGCCCGGAGACCCCGGACGCCGCCCGCGAGGCCCATGGGCCAGGCGCCCAGGACGGCGCGGACACCCCGGTGCCCCCGCCGGCGCGGACGGGCGCGGGGCGGACCGGCGGGGGACCGGCGCTCTCTTCCTGGATGTTCCGCCTCCTCGTCGCGGGCCTTGTGATCGCCGCGCTCAACCTGCGACCCGCGATATCCGGGCTCGGCCCGCTGCTGGAGGAAGTGCGCGACGGTCTCGGCATGAGCGGCACCGTCGCCGGGCTGCTCACCTCCGTGCCCCCGCTCTGCTTCGCCGTCTTCGGCGGTCTCGCCCCCCGGCTCGCACGGCGACGGGGCCCCGCCGCCGTGGTGCTGGCCGGCATGGTGGCGATCACGGCCGGACTTGTCCTGCGGCCCTTCGCCGGCGGCACCGGCACCTTCCTGGCCGCGACCGCGCTGGCGCTGGCGGGTATCGCCGTGAGCAACGTGCTGATGCCCGTGATCGTCAAGCAGTGGTTCCCCGACCGCGTCGGCTCCATGACGGGGCTCTACTCCATGGCCCTCGCCCTCGGTACCGCGGGCGCCGCGGCCGTGACCGTGCCCATGACCGACGCGCTGGGCGGCAGTTGGCGCCTCGGCCTCGGCGCCTGGGCCGTGCTCGGTGTCCTCGCCGTCCTCCCCTGGGCCGTGGTGTGCCGCGCCCGCGCGGCACGCTCCCCCGAGTCCGATGCCGCGCAGGAGGCCGTCCCCGAGGAGACGGCGGAGGGCGAGGCGCGCACCGAGAGCCGCACGGGGAGCCGCACCGAGAGCCGCGCCACCTCCCGCCCGGCGGACACCGGCTCGGCGAACCCTGGCCCGGCGGCCACCGGTACGCCTGGTCCGACGGCCACCGGTACGGCGGCGGAGCCCGCGCTGCGCATCGCCAAGTCGCCCACCGCGTGGGCCCTCGGCGTCTTCTTCGGACTCCAGGCGTCCGCCGCCTACATCACCATGGGGTGGCTCCCGCAGATCTTCCGCGACGCCGGCGTCTCCGCCTCGGCCGCCGGGCTGATGCTCGCCGTGACCATGGGCATGGGCGTCCCGCTCTCCTTCGTGCTGCCGAAGATGGCGGCCCGGATGCGGCACCAGGGGCCCCTGGTCTTCGCACTCGGCGGCTGCGGCCTGGTCGGCTACGCGGGGCTGTGGCTGGCCCCGGCGGCGGGTGCCTGGGCGTGGGCCCTGGTGCTCGGGATCTCCAACTGCGCCTTCCCGCTGGCCCTCACCATGATCGGCATGCGCTCCCGCTCGCACACCGGCGTCGCCAAGCTGTCCGCCTTCGCACAGAGCACCGGATACCTCATTTCCATCCCCGGCCCGATCCTCGTCGGAGCCCTGCACGACTTCAGCGGCGGCTGGAATGTGCCGCTGATACTGATGACGGCGCTGATGCTGGCCCAGATGGCGACGGGGCTGCTCGCGGGCCGGGACCGGGTCATCGAGGACGGACGCTGAGTGCGACACTGACTGACATGCCCGTTCTCGAACCCCATCCGCCGAACCCGCAGAAGAAGCTGCTCATGATCTTCGGCGCGATGATCGCCGTCACGGTCGTCATCGGCGTGATCGCCAGCATCGCGGCACCCTGAACCGTCGGTATCGCGCCCCTGACCGGCGGCCGGCCCCCCGGCTTAGTGCTAGCACTACGTCCCCTAGGGGGGCTAGCTCAGGGGTAACTGGGTGGATTACCCGATGGGCCCGCGCCTCGCTTCTCCGTACCTTCGAAGAGCACGAGACCTTCGAAGAGCACGAGCGAAGACCACGGAATCCGGAGGCGAGCCTCATGACGGCCCCCGCGCACCTCACGAGCGACCAGAGCGGGAAGCGCACCTCGGCCGGCGGGGTACAGACCCGGCTGCCGTGGTGGGGCCTGCTGCTTCCCGCCCTCGGCTTCGCCCTGCTGATGGTCCTGCTCGTCGGCGGCGGCCAGGCAGGGGCGGCCACGCACCGCGACCAGAGCCCCGTCCTGGCCTTCTTCGCCCAGGTGCGCGACATATTGCTGGGCTGAGTGCCCACCGGATCACCGTCCGTCACCCGGGCCGGGGAGCTGCCCCAACACCCCGCGACCGTCAGCGCGTTTCGTGCGAAGCTGGGAAACATGAGCGTCGATGTGCCCCGCAATATCGTCCTTCTCCGGCACGCCAAAGCCGACTGGCCACAGGTGGCGGATCACGAACGCCCCCTCGCGGAGAGGGGCCGCCAGGACGCCCCCGCGGCCGGCGAGTGGCTCGCCGGGCACGGCTTCAGTCCGCAACTCACCCTCTGTTCCACAGCGACCCGCACCCGCGAGACATGGAAGCTCGTCGTCCACCAGCTCCCGCACCGCCCCAAGACGGTGTACGAGGACAGGCTCTACGACGCGCCTCCCGGCCAGATCATCGAAGTGATCAACGAAACCCCGGACGAGGTAACGGATTTGCTCGTCATCGGCCACAACCCCGGAATGCAGTCCGTGGCCGAGCTGCTCGTCGGCACCGCTGAGCAGGAGGCGCAGGAGCGGATCTCCCGCGGCTTCCCCACGGCGGCTGTCGCGGTGCTTCGGCACACGGGTTCATGGAAGTCCGTCGAGTCCGGCAGGACCCACCTGACGGAGTTCTGGGCCCCGCACGAGTAGGGCTCTCCTCCCGCCCCTTCTTCGCCCCGTCCCCTTCTCCTTTTTCGCCTCGCGCCCTTCTCCGCCGCGACCTCCATCGCGACGGTGAGGGCCCGACGGAGGATCCCGGCGGCGGACCCCGGCGGTGCCGAACTCGCCCGTCCAGGCAGGCTCGGCACCGCCGGACACGTCGTTCCCGGCCGAGCGCCGTCACGGCGGACGCCGAGCGCCGTCACGGCGGACAGGGCGGTCCCGCCGCGAACGCTGCGGCAGAGAGAGGCCGGCGGCAGAAAGAGGCCGGCGGCAGACAGAGGGGGAGCGGTCAGGCGTGGGTGGCGCCGGGCTCGTCGTCCACGTCGGCTGCCTCGACCTCCTCGCGGGTGACCCCGAGGAGATAGAGCACGGTGTCCAGGAACGGCACGTTGACCGCCGTGTGCGCCTTCTCGCGCACCACCGGCTTGGCGTTGAAGGCCACCCCGAGCCCCGCGGCGTTCAGCATGTCCAGGTCGTTGGCCCCGTCGCCGATCGCGACGGTCTGCGTCAGCGGCACCCCGGCCTCCTCGGCGAACCGCCGCAGCAGCCTGGCCTTGCCCGCGCGGTCGACGATCTCGCCGGTGACCCGTCCCGTCAGCTTGCCGTCCACTATCTCCAGCGTGTTGGCGGAGGCGAAGTCCAGACCCAGCTCGTCCCTGAGCGCGTCCGTCACCTGCGTGAAGCCCCCGGAGACGACGCCCACCTGGTAGCCCAGCCGCTTGAGCGTACGGATCAGCGTGCGCGCGCCGGGAGTCAGCCGGACCTCGTCGCGGACCTTGTCGACCACCGAGGCGTCCAGCCCGGCCAGCAGTTCGACCCGCGCGTGCAGCGACTGCTCGAAGTCCAGCTCGCCGCGCATCGCGCGCGCCGTCACCTCGGCGACCTCGGCCTCGCAGCCCGCGTGGGCGGCGAACAGCTCGATCACCTCGTCCTGGATGAGCGTGGAGTCCACGTCCATCACCACCAGCCGCTGGGCCCGCCGCTGGAGCCCCGAGGCGACCACGGCGACATCCACGCCGTACTTGGCCGCCTCCAGCGCCAGCGAGGTGCGCAGCAGCGACGTCTCCGTCCCCGAGACGTCGAACTCCACGGCGAGCACGGGATATTTCGCGAGCCGGAAGATGCGGTCGATGTTGCCGCCGGTCGCGGTGATGCTGGCCGCTATGGAGGCGGTCGACTCGGCGGTCAGCGGGTGGCCCAGCACGGTGACGTGCGAACGCCCTGTGCCACGCGGGCGGTTGTCGCCGGTGCCGGAGATGATCTCCGCCGTCATGCCCACGGACTCGGCCCAGCTGTGCACGGTCGCGCGCAGCTCACCTTCGGTCCCCGTCCCCGTGGTCGGGGAGGTGACCAGCGCGCACAGCGTGATGCGGCCACGGGTGACGAGCTGCTCGATGTCGACGACCTCCACGGCGAAGGCCGCGAGGGTGTCGAAGAGGCCGGCGGTGATGCCGGGCCGGTCCTTGCCGAAGATCTTGACGAGAAGCGTCGGGGTATCGGCGTACGAAGGAGGCGGGTCCAGGGGTGCGCTCATGGTTCTCTCAACATTACCGTCGCCGGGCCCCACGCCTCTTCACCCCTGTCCACCTGCTGGGACACCCACGGGGATACCCGCGAGAAGAACGGCACAGGAAGGGCGGAAGAGGGAGGGAAAGGGCGGGAAAGGGGCTGGGGAAGGACACGGAAGAGCGACGGACCGGCGCCCGGATAGCGATGGACTGTCCGCATCAGTCAGCATCATTCAGGATCTGTGCGGTTCCGCGTGAGCATCCGCTGTCCAGGCCCGATTCACCCCCCGGCAACAGTCACAGCCTTGCCTCTGTCTTCCGGCCCGGCTTCCTGTCGGACGCCCGGGCCTGGAATAGTTCCCCACGATGTTCGCCATCCCTAGACTCCCTCTGAGCAGGGGGTACCTCGGGGGACAACTTTGTGGGGCATGGAGTGCCGGAACTCGTACTGGAATTGAACGGACAGACCTGGACGCTAGACCCGTCCAGGGCATACACCCTCGGCCGTGATCCGCAGGGGGACATGGTGATCGACGACGCCAGGGTTTCCTGGCGGCATGCCACGGTGCGCTGGGGAGGGCGCAGCTGGGTCATTGAGGACCACGGCAGCACGAACGGCACCTATGTGCAGGGACGGCGGATCCAGCAGTTGGAGCTGGCCCCCGGGATGAACGTCCACCTGGGCAACGCCACCGACGGTCCGCAGCTCGGTTTCTCCGGCGGCGCTGCCGGCGGCCATGCACCGGCCGCCGACCACTACAGCGCCCAGGGAGCAGCACCGGCGCAGCACCACCAGGCCGCGCCCCAGCAGCCCGGCCCCGGTGGCCCCGGCTGGGGTCAGCAGCCCCACCAGCCTCAGCAGCAGCCCGGCTGGCAGCAGCAGGCGCCGCACATGCCGCAGCAGATGCAGCAGGCGCCCCCGCAGCAGTACGCGCCGCAGGCGGCCCCGCAGCAGGCTCCGCCTCAGCAGTACGCCCAGCAGCACCCGCCCGCGCAGCCGCACATGCCGCAGCAGGGCGGCGGCCCCGGCATGCCCCCGATGGGCGGCATGCCCGGCGGCCAGGGCCCGGGCCAGCCCGCCCAGCCCCAGCAGGGCCCGCCGCAGGGCGCCGCGGGTGACCGCAGCCCGACGACCTTCCACCAGCTCTCCCTCGGCCGCATGATGCGCATCGGCCGTGCGCTGGAGAACGAGCTGGTCGTCTCCGACCTCCAGGTCTCCCGGAACCACGCGGAGTTCCACTCCTCGCCCGACGGGCGCTGCGAGATCCGCGACCTGGGCAGCCACAACGGCACGTACATCAACGGTCAGCCGATGCCCAAGTCCGGCACCGCGGTCATCACCCCGCAGGACATCGTCGGCATCGGTCACTCCACCTTCCGGCTGGTCGGCGACCGCCTGGAGGAGTTCGTCGACACCGGCGAGGTCTCCTTCTCGGCCCGCCACCTCACCGTCAAGGTGGACGGCGGCAAGGTGATCCTCAACAACGTCACCTTCGGCGTCCCCGAGAAGTCCCTGATCGGCGTGATCGGCCCGTCCGGCTCCGGCAAGTCCACGCTGCTGCGGGCGCTGACCGGATACCGCCCCGCCGACGTCGGCGAGGTCCTCTACGACAACCGGAACCTGTACAAGCAGTTCGCCGAGCTGCGCCAGCGCATCGGACTCGTTCCGCAGGACGACATCCTCCACAAGGAGCTGAAGGTCCGCACCGCGCTGCGCTACGCGGCCAAGCTCCGCTTCCCCGGCGACGTCGCCGAGGCCGAGCGCAACGCGCGGGTGGAGGAGGTGCTGGCCGAGCTGAAGCTCGACATCCACGCCACCAAGCGCGTCACCTCGCTCTCCGGCGGCCAGCGCAAGCGCGTCTCGGTGGCCCTGGAGCTGCTCACCAAGCCGTCGCTGATCTTCCTGGACGAGCCCACCTCGGGCCTGGACCCGGGCATGGACCGCGACGTCATGCAGCTCCTGCGCGGCATGGCGGACGACGGCCGCACGGTCCTGGTCGTCACCCACTCCGTGGCCGAGCTGCGCCTGTGCGACAAGCTGCTGGTGATGGCCCCGGGCGGCGGTGTGGCCTACTTCGGCCCGCCGGAGGAGGCGCTGAACTTCTTCGGCTACGACTCCTGGGCCGACGTCTTCTCCGCCTTCGAGAACTACCGCGAGTACGACTGGATGGGCCGCTGGCAAGGCTCGCAGCACTACCAGATGTACGCGGCCGAGATCGACGCGGCCCAGCCGCAGCAGGACCCCTACGCGCTGCAACAGCAGCAGGCGATGCAGCCGACGAGACTACAGAAACCGCAAAGCTGGGGCTCCCAGTTGTGGACACTCGTCAGCCGCTACGTCTCGGTGATCTCGGCCGACCGCTCCTTCCTGGTGCTGTCCTTCGTCACACCGCTCATCCTGGGCCTGGTCAGCACCCTGATGCCGTCCGACTACGGCCTGACGGCGCCACCGCTGAAGACCAACCGCGACGCGGGCCCGATCCTGCTGATCCTCGCCATCGGCGCCTGTTTCTCCGGTGCGGCGAACTCGGTACGTGAGCTGATCAAGGAACGGGTGATCTACGAACGGGAACGGGCCACCGGCCTGTCCCGGTCCGCGTACCTGATGTCCAAGGTCATCGTCCTGGCCGTGGTCGCCGCCATCCAGGGCGTGCTGATGTGCGTCGTCGGCTTCTACCCGCGCGACCTGCCCGACGAGGGCCTGCTCATGAACAACCCGGCCTTCGAGATGGCCCTGGTCATGATCGCGCTGGGCGGCACCTCGATGATGTTCGGCCTGATCATCTCCTCGCTGGTGAAGACCTCCGAGAAGACGATGATCCTGCTCGTCCTCTTCGCCGTCATCCAGGTCGTGTTCACCGGCGTGCTCTTCAAGCTCTTCGACAGCCCCGGCGTGGAGCAGTTCGCCTGGCTGATGCCTTCCCGGTGGGCCATCGCGGGCCTGGGCACCACCATCGAGCTGGGCCGGATGATGCCGCAGGACAAGAAGGACCCGACCAACACCGATCCGCTGTGGGAGCACACCCTCAGCCAGTGGACGATCGACGTCGGCATCCTGGTCCTGATGGGCATCCTGTGCGGCTTCGTCGTCATCCGACTGCTGCGCCGCCACGAGCCGGAGATCATGCGCAAGTAACCTCGCGAGCGACCGCGCAAGCGGTCGCGGCTCCGCCGTAGAGCACGGAAGGGCGGCTCCCCTCACAGCAGGGGAGCCGCCCTTCCGTGCTCAGTACGCGCTGTCGGCACGGGCGCGGTCCCCACGAGAGGTAGGGAGCTGCGAACCCGTCACCGGTGAGCCGTCGCGCTGTCCGATGCGGCGGACGAGGAGGGCGGGGAGGACGGCGACGATGACGATGGCGACGACGATGGCGACGACGACGGCGAGGAAGTCGGCGAGGAAGTCGGCGACGAGGACGGGGAGGGCGGGGAGGACGACTGCGACGGCGACGGCGAGGAGGATGGCGACGACGAGGGCGACGACGGCGACGAGGATGCTGACGGCGACGAGGGCGCGGGCGCCTTCCGCCCGGCCGAGTGGCTCGCCTCGGCCGCCGCCTCCCGCCGCCGCTCTGCGGCCTTCGCCTTCCGCGCTGCCTCGGCCGTACGCGCTTTCGCGGCCCGCTTGCGAGCCTCGGCGGCCTTCCGGGCCGGTGCCTCGTCCCGCGCCGCCGCCTTCCGCTTCGCCGCAGCGCTCCGCTGCGCGTCCGTCTCGGCCCGCTCGTCGGCGTGCGCGGATTGCCGGCCGATACTCGCGCGCTGTTCACCCACGCTGTGCCGCGCGGTCTGCCAGGCCACCGGCATGCCGCTCTCGTCGCCGCCCTGCCCCGTCCCGAACCCGAGGGTCAGCGCCGCGACGCCCGCAGCTGCGACAGCGGTGACAGCGGTGACCTTCTGCAGCCGGCTGACGCGGTGCGGCCGACGGTGTCGCCGACGTGGGGCGGGAGCGGACATACGCGACGGACCTCTTTCGTTTCGCGGACCGCGGACCTCTGCGGCGTGCGACATTTCTGAGCGACACGCAATTTGCGGGGCAAAGGTCACCACGCGCGCCCGCTACTAAGCCGCGTCGTGGGACAGCGCCTGGGGAAGCCCATACGCACCCGTCACCGGAAGGTTCACTCCACTAAGCGGCCTCGTAGAAGTCCGACCGCCCTGTGGTGGTCCTCACAGCGTGGGCCGTCTCCGCCGTCGGTCCTAGGACCACCGGACCGCCCGTCGACCGGCCCCTGCCCGATCTCCCGCTCCGGGCCCCGACGGTACGGTGAGCCGCATGGTCCCCCGATCAGGGCTCGCCGCCGTCAGCGCGGCACTGCTCGCCATGAACAGACAGCTGGAGGTGCGCGACGTCCTCCAGACGATCGTCACCTCGGCCCGCGAACTGCTCGGCGCCGAGTACGCAGCCCTCGGCGTCCCGGACGACCACGGCGGCTTCGCCCAGTTCGTCGTCGCGGGCGTGAGCGAGGAGGAGTGGGAGGCCATCGGCCCGTTGCCCCGCCAGCACGGCATCCTCGCCGCGATGCTGCACGAGGCCACCCCGCAGCGCCTCGCCGATGTCCGCAAGGACCCGCGCTTCGGCGGCTGGCCCTCGGCGCACCCGAAGATGGCCGACTTCCTCGGCATGCCCATCGCCGACGGCGAAGAGGTCCTCGGCGCGCTCTTCCTCGCCAACAAACCCCGCTGCTCAGGCCGCCGCGCCGCGTACAAGGCCGTCGAGCGGGCCGAGCGCCCCGCCGCCGACGAGCGGCCCTGCGCCTTCACCGAGGACGACGAGGAACTCCTGCGCAGGCTCGCCCAGCACGCCGCCATCGCGCTGACCAACGCCCGCCTCTACGAGCGCAGCCGGGAGCTGACCATCGCCGGCGAGCGCGCCCGCATCGGGCACGAACTGCACGACGCCGTCTCCCAGAAGCTCTTCTCCCTCCGCCTCACCGCCCAGGCCGCCGCCGCTCTCGTCGACCGTGACCCGGCCCGCGCCAAGGCGGAGCTGCACGAGGTCGCCCGGCTGTCGGCCGAGGCCGTGGACGAGCTGCGCGCCGCCGTCGTCGAGATGCGCCCCGCCGCGCTGGACGAGGACGGTCTCGTCGCCACCCTGCGTACCCAGGCCCAGGTCCTCGACCGCGCGCACACCGCCGAGGTCACCTTCGAGTGCGACGGCGTACGCGCCCTCCCCGCGGCCCAGGAAGAGGCCCTGCTGCGCGTCGCACAAGAGGCACTGCACAACGCCCTGCGGCACGCCGACGCGGCGCACGTGGAGCTGGCCCTCGTACGTCGCGGCCCCGGCGCCGTCCTCGCCGTCACCGACGACGGCACGGGCTTCGACCCGGGCGCCGTGCGCAGCTCGGGCCGCCACCTCGGCCTCGTCTCCATGCGGGACAGGGCGGCGGGTGTGGGCGGCAGGCTGACCGTCCAGTCGGAGCCCGCCAAGGGCACCGTTGTCGAAATGGAGGTGCCCGGTGGCTGACCCGATCCGTGTGCTGCTGGTCGACGATCACCAGGTCGTACGCCGAGGACTGCGCACCTTCTTGGAGGTGCAGGACGACATCGAGGTCGTGGGCGAAGCCTCCGACGGCGACGAGGGCGTGGCCCGCGCCGAGGAACTGCGCCCCGACGTGGTGCTGATGGACGTCAAGATGCCCGGCACCGACGGCATCGACGCCCTCCGGCTGCTGCGCGAGCGCGACAACAAGGCACGCGTCCTCATCGTCACCAGCTTCACCGAACAGCGCACCGTCGTCCCCGCCCTGCGCGCGGGCGCCGCCGGGTACGTCTACAAGGACATCGACCCCGAGGCACTCGCCGGCGCCATCCGTTCCGTGCACGCGGGCCATGTGCTCCTCCAGCCCGAGGTCGCCGGAGCGCTGCTGTCCGACGACCAGGGCGGCAGCGGACGAGGTCCCTCACTGACCGAGCGCGAACGGGAGGTGCTCGGGCTGATAGCGGACGGCCGCTCCAACCGCGAGATCGCCCGCGCCCTCGTGCTCTCGGAGAAGACGGTCAAGACCCACGTCTCCAACATCCTGATGAAACTCGACCTGTCCGACCGCACCCAGGCGGCGCTGTGGGCCGTCCGGCACGGGCTGACGGGCTGACGGGCTGACGGGCTGACGGATCGACGGATCGACGAGGGACGGGCTGATCAGCCGGGAGCGAGCGCGCCGGAGGGTTCCCGTCCGGCCCGAGATTCATACCGTCGTGTGGTCGTCATCTTTTCGGCGCATCCTCTATGCGGATGACCCGTTCTCCATGGCGTGCCGCGGCGGTGTGCCGCGGCGCAGTCCGCTAGAAGGGTCATCACAGTGAAGAACCTGAAGAAGGCCGCCGCCGTGACCATGGCGGCCGGTGGCATCCTCGCCGTGACAGCAGGCGTCGCCTCCGCGACCGGCGGCGCGGGTGCCAACGGCGCCGCGGCCCACTCGCCCGGCGTCGTCTCCGGCAACCTGGTCCAGGTCCCGGTACACGTCCCGGTGAACGCCACGGGCAACAGCGTCAACGTCGTCGGCGTCCTCAACCCGGCCTTCGGCAACCAGTCGGCCAACTTCTGAGGCCACGGCCCTGACCGGCGGCGCACGGCGCCCCGGCACGTTGCTCAACGTGCGAGCCCCCAGCCCGGGTTCGCGAGACTCCACAGAAAGATTCCCATGAAAACTGTCAAGAAAGCCGCCCTGGTCATCGCCGCCGCCGGTGTCGCGGCGGGTGCCTCCACCGGCTCCGCGTTCGCCCACGGCGGTGCCGCCGCCAACGGCTCCGCGACCAAGTCGCCGGGTGTCGGCTCCGGCAACCTGGTCCAGGCACCGGTGCACATCCCGGCGAACGTCTCGGGCAACTCGGTCAGCGTCATCGGCGTGCTCAACCCCGTCTTCGGGAACCACGCGCAGAACTTCTGATTCCGCCTGCGTTCGGGCACACCCACCTCAGCGGGGCCCGCGGACCACCAGGTCCGCGGGCCCCGCTGCTGCCGCGTGGGGGCCGGGCGCCGGCGTGCGGGCGCCAAAGGCCGGAGGCCTGCCCCCGGATGTCAGGGCAGCCCCTCCTCCTGCCGCCGCTCCATCTCCTCCGCGTACGCGTTGTACGCCGCCACCTGCGCACGCCGCGCCGTACGCTCCACGGGCCGCAAGGCCTCGGAGCGCGCGGCCATCTCAGCGGCGCTCACCGCCCCGCCGTGCGCCCTCCCGTCACCACCGTCCCCGTAGGCGATCGACACCAGCGCACCCACCCGCTGCGCCAGCTCCAGCACCCGCACCGCACGCGGCGGATACCCCGGCGCCAGCAGCTGCCGGCCCGCCGCCAGCCGTGCCCGGTACGCCTCCAGCGCCGCGTCGGCCACCGGCCCCGAGCCCGCCACATCCAGCCGCGTCAGCACCTGGGTGGCATCCCGCATCGCCTCCGCCAGCTCCCGCTCCGCCTCGCCCAGCGACGGCACATCCGCCGGCGGCGCCTCCCGCACCGGCAGGCACTCCCACACCACCTCCGTGTGCACGTCCTCCGGCCCGGCACCACCGCCCGGCGGGCCCGACTCGTACACCGCGGGCACCAGCCCCAGCGCCGCGCCGTGCACCAGCACCGCCTCCTCGGCCTCCACGGCCCGCGCGTTGAACTCCGGAGGGCCGCTGAGCCCCAGCGGGTGCCCCGGCACCGGCAGGGCCACCCGCAGCCCCGAGGCGCCCAGCGCCCGCAGCCGTCCAAGTGCGAGCGTCAGGCCCGCCTCGCCGGCATCCGGCTCCGGAAGCAGCATCCGGTGCCGCGTGTCGTCCTCCACGATCCGCTCGACCGCCTCATCGGGCGAGACGAGTCCGGCCAACAGCGCGTTTCCCCAGGCGGCCAACCGCCCCGAGCGAGGTTCCTTGAGCATGAACCAAGCCTAGGGAACGGACGCCGTACACGGTGGCGTAGGTTTTCCCCTGGGGAATGTGCCCACAGGCACTGAAACGCGACTGCAATAGGAGACAACGCGCTCATGAGCGAAGTACTGGAGCTGGTGGACGTATCCGTGGTCCGCGACGGACGTGCTCTGGTGGAAGATGTCTCCTGGTCGGTCAAGGAGGGCGAACGCTGGGTCATCCTCGGCCCCAACGGCGCGGGCAAGACCACCCTGCTCAACCTCGCCTCCAGCTACCTCTTCCCGACCTCCGGCACCGCGTCCGTCCTCGGTGAACGTCTCGGCGCCGTCGACGTGTTCGAGCTGCGCCCGCGCGTCGGCATGGCCAGCATCGCCATGGCCGAGAAGCTGCCCCGCCGCCAGACCGTGCTGGAGACCGTGCTCACCGCCGCCTACGGCATGACGGCCCACTGGCAGGAGAGCTACGAGAAGGTCGACGAGCAGCGCGCCCTCGCCTTCCTCGACCGGCTCGGCATGTCCGACTACCTCGACCGCAAGTTCGGCACCCTCTCCGAGGGCGAGCGCAAGCGCACCCTGATCGCCCGCGCCATGATGACCGACCCCGAGCTGCTCCTCCTCGACGAGCCCGCCGCCGGGCTCGACCTCGGTGGGCGCGAGGACCTCGTGCGCCGCCTCGGACGGCTCGCCCGCGACCCGTACGCCCCCTCCATGCTCATGGTCACCCACCACGTCGAGGAGATCGCTCCCGGCTTCACCCACGTCCTGATGATCCGCCAGGGACAGGTGCTGGCAGCGGGCCCGCTCGAAACCGAGCTGACGTCCCGGAACTTGTCTCTTTGCTTCGGACTTCCGCTGGTCGTCGAGGAGAACAACGGCCGCTGGACGGCACAGGGCCTGCCGCTTCGCTGATCGCGCGCCTACCATGGCCGTGTGGACGCATGGGTCTGGTGGCTCGTAGCCGCCGCAGCGCTGGGAATCCCGCTCATCATCACCGCCATGCCCGAATTCGGGATGCTGGGGGTGGGGGCGGTCGCGGGAGCGGTGACCGCCGGAATCGGCGGGGGGCCCGTGGCGCAGGTCGCCCTCTTCGCAATCGTCTCCGTCGCGCTCATCCTGGTTGTACGCCCCATCGCCCGCCGTGCGCGCACCGAGCGGCCGGCGCTGACGAGCGGGGTCGAGGCGCTCAAGGGCCGCCAGGCGCTGGTGCTGGAGAAGGTCGACGGGCAGGGCGGACGCATCAAGCTGGCCGGCGAGGTCTGGTCGGCACGCGCGCTGGACACGGGGGAGAGCTACGAGCCGGGAAGCCAGGTGGATGTGGTCGAGATCGACGGAGCGACCGCCGTCGTGATGTGATGGCGTGAGCAACCGCATACGAGCGGCAACTCTTATACGCGGCAACCTTCTTGAAGAATGCAGGGGGCAAGGCGATGGACGCCATCATCATCGTCCTGATCATCCTGGTGGTGCTTGTCTTCATCGCACTCATCAAGACGATCCAGGTCATCCCGCAGGCGAGCGCGGCGATCGTCGAACGCTTCGGACGCTACACGCGCACCCTCAACGCCGGCCTCAACATCGTCGTCCCCTTCATCGACACGGTGCGCAACCGCGTCGACCTGCGTGAGCAGGTCGTCCCCTTCCCCCCGCAGCCGGTGATCACCCAGGACAACCTCGTGGTGAACATCGACACCGTCATCTACTACCAGGTGACCGACGCCCGCGCCGCGACGTACGAGGTCGCTAGCTACATCCAGGCGATCGAGCAGCTCACCGTCACCACGCTGCGCAACATCATCGGTGGCATGGACCTGGAGCGGACGCTGACCTCCCGCGAGGAGATCAACGCGGCCCTGCGCGGCGTCCTCGACGAGGCCACCGGCAAGTGGGGCATCCGCGTCAACCGCGTCGAGCTGAAGGCCATCGAGCCGCCCACCTCCATCCAGGACTCGATGGAGAAGCAGATGCGCGCCGACCGTGACAAGCGCGCCGCGATCCTCCAGGCCGAAGGTGTCCGCCAGTCGCAGATCCTCACCGCCGAAGGTGAGAAGCAGTCCGCGATCCTGCGCGCCGAAGGTGAGTCCCGCTCCGCCGCCCTGCGCGCGGAAGGTGAGGCGCAGGCGATCCGTACGGTCTTCGAGTCCATCCACGCGGGCGACCCGGACCAGAAGCTGCTCTCCTACCAGTACCTCCAGATGCTGCCGAAGATCGCCGAGGGCGATGCCAACAAGCTCTGGATCGTGCCCAGCGAGATCGGCGACGCCCTCAAGGGCCTCGGCGGCGCGCTCGACGGCTTCCGCCCCGGCGGCGGCAGCACCCCGAGCGCACCCAGCGTCCCCAGCCCGCCCAGCCCCCCGAGCGTCACCAAGCCCCCTCGCGAGCAGCCCCCGCTCGACTCCTGAGCCGAGCCGGAAAGAGCCTCCCACCGGCCCCGGACCGGCGGCGCCGTCGCCTCTCGGGCATGATCAGTGGCACTGACACCGATCACCGAGGGGCGACGCGTGAGCATCTGGGAGGCACTGGCGGTCTGCGCGGCGGGCATCGCTGCCGGCGGCATCAACACCATCGTCGGCTCCGGAACGCTCATCACCTTCCCCGTGCTCCTGGCGGTCGGCCTCCCTCCCGTCACCGCCAACGTCTCCAACTCCCTGGGCATCGTGCCCGGTTCGGTCAGTGGAGCCATCGGATACCGCAAGGAGCTGCGCGGCCAGCGCACCCGCGTCCTCCGCCTGAGCGCCGTCGCCTTCCTCGGCGCGCTGACCGGAGCGATCCTGCTGATCAACCTGCCGTCCAGCGCCTTCGACATGATCGTCCCGGCGCTGATCGCGCTCGCCCTGGTCCTCGTCATCCTCCAGCCGAAGCTGGCCGAGGCCGTCCGCCGTCGCCGCGAGCGCAACAACACCGAAGCCCACCCCCACGGGGGCCTCCCCCTCCAGGGCGGCATCCTGCTCTCCAGCGTCTACGGCGGATACTTCGGCGCCGCCCAGGGAGTGATCTACCTCGCGCTGATGGGTCTGCTCATCAACGACGACCTCCAGCGCGTCAACGCCGTCAAGAACGTCCTCGGCGCCGTCGTCAACGGCACGGCCGCCGTCTTCTTCCTCTTCGTCGCCGATTTCGACTGGACCGCAGTCCTGCTCATCGCCGTCGGTTCAGCACTCGGGGGCCAGCTCGGCGCCCGTATCGGACGCAAGCTGGCCCCCGGAGTCCTCAGAGCCGTGATCGTGGCGGTCGGCGTCTGTGCCATCGTCCAGCTGCTCCTGCACTGAACGCCCCCCCGATACGGATCACCCGTACGGGTAAGACCGGCTCCCCGACAGCGAAGGGCCCGCTCAGGCCGATGCCGGCAGCGAGGAGGGCAGCGGCAGCCACTCCGGCAGAGACTCACCCTCCTTGAGCCCCAGCGCGAGCAGCAGCGCATCGGCGGGAGTCGGCTCGAACGGCTTGACCAGCAGCTTCATCCCCGCCTGCCCCGGCGTACGGTCGGCCTTGCGGTGATTGTCCGTCGCGCACGCCGCCACCGTGTTCAGCCACGTGTCCCCGCCACCGTGCGAACGGGGGACCAGATGATCGACCGTGGTCGCCCGGCGTCCGCAGTACGCGCACCGGTGCTGGTCCCTGATCAGGACACCCCGCCGCGACCACGGCGCCCGTTGTCGGAAGGGCACTCTTACGTACCGGCGAAGCCTGATCACCTGGGGCACCGGCAGCTCCACATTTGTCGCACGCACCCGCAGGCCGGGATGCGACTGCTCGACGACGGCCTTTTCCCGCATCACGAGCACTACCGCACGCCGCAGCGACACCGTCGACAGCGGCTCGAAGCTCGCGTTGAGGACCAAGGTCTCCCGCATCCCGACCACCTCCCATATGCCTGCCCGCTCCGGCGGCGGGCTGGCACCACTGTGCCCTCGTCTCCGCAGGTCGACAACGCAATTTCCCTACGTTGTACGGCAGATGAAGGGCCCCGTAATGGAGGGGCGCGAATAGCCGAAGAGGAGCGAAACAGTCGAGCGGTCAACCGTACAGGAAGGGACGGAAGAAAGGCATAAGGAAGAAAGGCATAAGCCGGAAATGGCGGACAAAAGCGAAAGGTGAAAGGCAGCCGACGCGGCCGTCCGGCCCCCGGCCGGACTCCGGCAGACGACCGGCGCTGACACGCGCACGACCGCCCCCGCCGCGGTTGATGTACCGCACGCGGTGCCGACTGCCCCTACACACGTTGCGCCGCGCGAAAGGCGCGGCGCAACGGAATTCTTCGGCAAGGACTGCTTCAGGACATGGAAGATCAGGCAGGGCGCGGACGATCCCACCGGGACCCGCCCGGCGCCCGGCCCCTCCGTTTCAGCTCGCGGAGATCTCGTATTCGCTGATCAGATGGCCCCTGGCCAGAGTCTTGAAGCGCAGATTGAAGCCCACGACGGCCGGCGAGGCGTCCGCGTCGGGCCCCAGCTCCTCATTGCCGACCGCGTACACAGTGAAGACATAACGGTGCGGTCCGTCACCCGGAGGCGGCGCGGCCCCGCCGAAATCCCTGGTACCGAAGTCGTTCCGGACATGTACGGCCCCCTGTGGGAGCCCCTTAAGGTCCCCCGTACCGGCGCCCGTGGGCAGCTCCGTCACCGAGACCGGAATGTCGAACACCGACCAGTGCCAGAACCCGCTGCCGGTCGGGGCATCGGGATCGAAGCAGGTCACGGCGAAGCTCTTCGTCCCCTCGGGGAAGCCCTCCCAGCTCAGCTGGGGCGAGGTGTTACCCTCCGCGTACACCTGTGCGGAACCCAGATGGCCGCCGTCCGCCAGGTCATCACTCGTCACCCGGAACGAAGGCACCGGAGGGTGGAAATCATGGGGGAGCGGGCGCCGTTGCTGGTCGGTCACGTCAGAACCTCCTCGTCACGCGAATCGCTGTACCGGCCAGCCTAACGATCCTGACCGCCTCTCTTTGCCACCATGGCGTCGTGCGGCGGCACGCGCAGTACATTCCAGCCCCATGCTCGGCCGTCAGCGCCCTCCGGTGAGTGACCACGACGAGACCCCGAAGCGGTGGTGCGACCATGACCAGCCCCGTGGAACTGCCCGAGCTGCCCCAAGCCGACCTGCCCCGCCTCTTCGACGCCTCGGTACCCCCCGGCGTCTACCGGCTCCCCTCGGTGGGGCCCGACGCCCTGATGCAGGCGGAGGCGGCGGGCTGGGTCGACGCCGTGGTGGACCTGGCGGGCGCCACGAACAAGGGCGAGTTCATGGAACGTTGCGCCGCCGGCCTGGAGCTGCCCGACTACTTCGGCCACAACTGGGACGCGCTCGCCGACCTCCTCACCGACCTGAGCTGGTGGGGCACGACCCGTGGATACCTGATCCTCGCCACCGGATGGTCCAGCTTCGAGCTGGCCGACCCGGAGGATGCCGCGGCGGCGGCCGAAGTTTTCACCGCCGCCGTCGGCTTCTGGGCGGTACGCGACACCCCCCTCACAGTCCTCCTGGGCTGACCGGGGAGCGGAGGATCAGAACCAGTTCCGCTTGCCGCCGACCTCGGCCAGCCACTGGTTGAGGTAGGCCGTCCAGTCCGTCTGGTCGAAGGTGTTGAAGTCCACCGGGAACGCCCGGAAAGAGTCACTGCCCTCAGCGAACAGCCCCGGCTTCTTGTCCATCTCCAGCACCACGTCCATGCCCCGGGAGTCGGCCACGAACGACAGCTCGACCTGGTTCAGCCCCCGGTACTGCTGCGGCGCGTGGAACTCGATCTCCTGGTAGAAGGGCAGCTGCTGCCGCGTATTACGGATGCGCCCCTTCTCCATGTCCGCCGACTTGAAGCGGAAGCCCAGCGCACCGAAAGCGTCGAGAATCGCCTGCTGCGCCGGCAGCGGGTGGATGTTCACCGGGTCCAGGTCGGACGAGTCCAGCGCCCGCGCGATCGACAGTTCGGTTGTCACACCGATCTCCATGCCCACGAGCTGCTGCCCCAGGAACGTGGTGATGGGCGTCTCCCAAGGCACCTCGAGCCCGAACGGCACCACGTGGCTGGCCCCCTCCTCAAGGGTGAGCGACCCGCCCAGCCGCTGCCGCCCGAACTCGATGTTCTGCTTCATCTCCCCGTCGTTCGTCTCCACCTCGACCCGTGCCTGAAGGCCGACGGACAGAGACTCGATCTCCTGGGCCACCGAGCCACCCTGGATCCGTACCTCGCCCTGCAACACCCCTCCGGGCAGCGCGTTCGGCTCGTGCAGAACGGTGTCGACCGACGCACCGCCGACGCCCATGCTTGCGAACAGCTTCTTGAATCCCATCCGATTTCCTCCCCATCCGGGAACGCACCGCGTTCTTGTACGCTCGGACGGCATGATCGCAGGCCGAGACCGCAAGCCCAGCACGACCGGCGGCCACAGGTATGTAACACGCAGCTTCTTCGACCGCCCCGTCCTGGATGTCGCCCCCGACCTTCTGGGACGCACCCTGGTACGCACGACGCCCGAGGGCCGGCTGCAGTTGCGCATCACGGAGGTCGAGGCGTACGCGGGCGAGGCCGACCCGGGCTCCCACGCCTATCGCGGCAAGACAGCACGCAACGCGTCCATGTTCGGACCCCCGGGGCACGCCTACGTCTACTTCATCTACGGGATGTGGTGGAGCCTCAACCTCGTCTGCGGTCCCGAGGGCCACGCCAGCGGTGTGCTCCTGCGCGCGGGCGAGGTGGTGCGAGGAGAGGAACAGGCCAGGCAGCGCCGCCCCAAGGCCCGCAAGGACACAGAACTGGCCAAGGGCCCCGCCCGCCTGGCCACAGCCCTCGCCGTGGACCGCACCTTGGACGGCACCGACCTGTGCACCCACGACCAGAGCGCTCCCCTCAGCGTCCTCGCAGGTGAACCGGGTCCTCCCAGCGCCATACGCAGCGGCCCCCGCACGGGCGTCGGTGGCGACGGCGCCCACCACCCCTGGCGCTTCTGGCTGAGCGACGACCCAACGGTCAGCCCGTATCGGCCACACAAGCCGAGGCACCGCAAGCCAGGACTTGACGCGGCCCGGGCTGCGACCTAATGTAGTTCGAGTCGCTTGAAACGGGACGGCTTGCCACGGACCTGAAGGTCTGAAGAAAGCGCCCCCGAAGCGGCCACTCACTACCTACGACGTACCCCAGAACCGGGGTCGTTTTCGGCACGCCGAAAATCGACTTCCACTGACTCGATTATGAGTCTCGGGGAAAACCCGCTAACGTAGTGAACACCGAAAGGGAAGCGCCCGGAGGAAACCCGGAAGGGAATCCAAAGGAAGCGTCCGTTCCTTGAGAACTCAACAGCGTGCCAAAAGTCAACGCCAGATATGTTGATACCCCGACCTACCGGGTTTCCGGTGGGTTGAGGTTCCTTTGAAGAAATACACAGCGAGGACGCTGTGAACCGGGGGATTATTCCTCTCCTGGTTCCGCTCTCGTGGTGTTGTACCGGTGGTGGATTCGTCTGCTGGCCGAGTAAACATTCACGGAGAGTTTGATCCTGGCTCAGGACGAACGCTGGCGGCGTGCTTAACACATGCAAGTCGAACGATGAAGCCTTTCGGGGTGGATTAGTGGCGAACGGGTGAGTAACACGTGGGCAATCTGCCCTGCACTCTGGGACAAGCCCTGGAAACGGGGTCTAATACCGGATATGACATCCTCCCGCATGGGAAGGGTGTGGAAAGCTCCGGCGGTGCAGGATGAGCCCGCGGCCTATCAGCTTGTTGGTGGGGTGATGGCCTACCAAGGCGACGACGGGTAGCCGGCCTGAGAGGGCGACCGGCCACACTGGGACTGAGACACGGCCCAGACTCCTACGGGAGGCAGCAGTGGGGAATATTGCACAATGGGCGAAAGCCTGATGCAGCGACGCCGCGTGAGGGATGACGGCCTTCGGGTTGTAAACCTCTTTCAGCAGGGAAGAAGCGAGAGTGACGGTACCTGCAGAAGAAGCACCGGCTAACTACGTGCCAGCAGCCGCGGTAATACGTAGGGTGCGAGCGTTGTCCGGAATTATTGGGCGTAAAGAGCTCGTAGGCGGCTTGTCACGTCGGATGTGAAAGCCCGGGGCTTAACCCCGGGTCTGCATTCGATACGGGCAGGCTAGAGTTCGGTAGGGGAGATCGGAATTCCTGGTGTAGCGGTGAAATGCGCAGATATCAGGAGGAACACCGGTGGCGAAGGCGGATCTCTGGGCCGATACTGACGCTGAGGAGCGAAAGCATGGGGAGCGAACAGGATTAGATACCCTGGTAGTCCATGCCGTAAACGTTGGGAACTAGGTGTTGGCGACATTCCACGTCGTCGGTGCCGCAGCTAACGCATTAAGTTCCCCGCCTGGGGAGTACGGCCGCAAGGCTAAAACTCAAAGGAATTGACGGGGGCCCGCACAAGCAGCGGAGCATGTGGCTTAATTCGACGCAACGCGAAGAACCTTACCAAGGCTTGACATATGCCGGAAAACCCTGGAGACAGGGTCCCCCTTTGGGTCGGTGTACAGGTGGTGCATGGCTGTCGTCAGCTCGTGTCGTGAGATGTTGGGTTAAGTCCCGCAACGAGCGCAACCCTCATTCTGTGTTGCCAGCGTGCCTTTCGGGGTGACGGGGACTCACAGGAGACTGCCGGGGTCAACTCGGAGGAAGGTGGGGACGACGTCAAGTCATCATGCCCCTTATGTCTTGGGCTGCACACGTGCTACAATGGCCGGTACAATGAGCTGCGAAGCCGTGAGGTGGAGCGAATCTCAAAAAGCCGGTCTCAGTTCGGATTGGGGTCTGCAACTCGACCCCATGAAGTCGGAGTTGCTAGTAATCGCAGATCAGCATTGCTGCGGTGAATACGTTCCCGGGCCTTGTACACACCGCCCGTCACGTCACGAAAGTCGGTAACACCCGAAGCCGGTGGCCCAACCCCCTTGTGGGGAGGGAATCGTCGAAGGTGGGACTGGCGATTGGGACGAAGTCGTAACAAGGTAGCCGTACCGGAAGGTGCGGCTGGATCACCTCCTTTCTAAGGAGCATCTTGCTGCCGCAAGGCAGTCAGGGGCCACAACGTCAGCGAGTGTCTGACGGTGGTTGCTCATGGGTGGAACGTTGACTATTCGGCACGGTTCAACTGTTTGCGCTGGTACTGCTCTTCGGAGTGTGGAAGGTGTGGGTGGGGGAGTCGTGCCGGGCGCGCTGTTGGGTGTCTGAGGGCATGGCCGCTTGGCTGGGTCTTCGGTGCCGGTCCCGGTGAACTCGCACGTATGTGGCGGGGTGGTGGGTGGCTGGTTGTTGTTTGAGAACTGCACAGTGGACGCGAGCATCTGTGGCCAAGTTTTTAAGGGCGCACGGTGGATGCCTTGGCACCAGGAACCGATGAAGGACGTGGGAGGCCGCGATAGGCCCCGGGGAGCTGTCAACCGAGCTGTGATCCGGGGGTGTCCGAATGGGGAAACCCGGCAGTCGTCATGGGCTGTCACCCGCCGCTGAATGTATAGGCGGTGTGGAGGGAACGCGGGGAAGTGAAACATCTCAGTACCCGTAGGAAGAGAAAACAACCGTGATTCCGGGAGTAGTGGTGAGCGAAACCGGATGAGGCTAAACCGTATGTGTGTGAGACCCGGCAGGGGTTGCGCATGCGGGGTTGTGGGATTTCATTTCAATGGTCTGCCGGCTGTTGGACGAGTCAGAAATTGTTGGTGTAGGCGAAGGGCATGCGAAAGGCCCGGCGTAGAGGGTAAGACCCCCGTAGCTGAAACGTCAGCAACTCGTTTATGGAACACCCAAGTAGCATGGGGCCCGAGAAATCCTGTGTGAATCTGGCGGGACCACCCGTCAAGCCTAAATATTCCCTGGTGACCGATAGCGGATAGTACCGTGAGGGAATGGTGAAAAGTACCGCGGGAGCGGAGTGAAATAGTACCTGAAACCGTGTGCCTACAAGCCGTGGGAGCGTCGCATCAAGTGCTTGCACTTGGTGTCGTGACTGCGTGCCTTTTGAAGAATGAGCCTGCGAGTTTGCGGCATGTTGCGAGGTTAACCCGTGTGGGGGAGCCGTAGCGAAAGCGAGTCCGAATAGGGCGTTGAGTAGCGTGTTCAAGACCCGAAGCGGAGTGATCTAGCCATGGGCAGGGTGAAGCGGCTGTAAGAGGTCGTGGAGGCCCGAACCCACCAGGGTTGAAAACCTGGGGGATGACCTGTGGTTAGGGGTGAAAGGCCAATCAAACTCCGTGATAGCTGGTTCTCCCCGAAATGCATTTAGGTGCAGCGTCGTGTGTTTCTTGCCGGAGGTAGAGCACTGGATAGGCGATGGGCCCTACCGGGTTACTGACCTTAGCCAAACTCCGAATGCCGGTAAGTGAGAGCGCGGCAGTGAGACTGTGGGGGATAAGCTCCATGGTCGAGAGGGAAACAGCCCAGAGCATCGACTAAGGCCCCTAAGCGTGTGCTAAGTGGGAAAGGATGTGGAGTCGCAGAGACAACCAGGAGGTTGGCTTAGAAGCAGCCATCCTTGAAAGAGTGCGTAATAGCTCACTGGTCAAGTGATTCCGCGCCGATAATGTAGCGGGGCTCAAGCACACCGCCGACGTCGTGTCATTGCAGCATGAGGGTCAACGCCCGCTGTGATGGGTAGGGGAGCGTCGTGTGCCGGGTGAAGCAGCCGTGGAAACGAGTTGTGGACGGTTCACGAGTGAGAATGCAGGCATGAGTAGCGATACATGCGTGAGAAACGTGTGCGCCGATTGACTAAGGGTTCCTGGGTCAAGCTGATCTGCCCAGGGTAAGTCGGGACCTAAGGCGAGGCCGACAGGCGTAGTCGATGGAGAACCGGTTGATATTCCGGTACCCGCTTTGAAGCGTCAAACATTGAATCAGGTGATGCTAAGTCCGTGAAGCCGCCCTGAGCTCTTCGGAGTGTAGGGGAGTGGTGGAGCCGACGGTCCAAGCTTGTAGTAGGTGAGTGATGGGGTGACGCAGTGAGGTAGTCCAGCCCGGGCGGTGGTTGTCCCGGGGTAAGGGTGTAGCCCGTTGTGTAGGTAAATCCGCGCAACTTTTGGGGTGAGACCTGATGCCGAGCCGATTGTGGTGAAGTGGATGATCCTGTGCTGTCGAGAAAAGCCTCTAGCGAGTTTCATGGCGGCCCGTACCCTAAACCGACTCAGGTGGTCTGGTAGAGAATACCGAGGCGTTCGGGTGAACTATGGTTAAGGAACTCGGCAAAATGCCCCCGTAACTTCGGGAGAAGGGGGGCCACGCCTGGTGATGGGATTTACTCCTTGAGCTGGGGGTGGCCGCAGAGACCAGCGAGAAGCGACTGTTTACTAAAAACACAGGTCCGTGCGA
Source organism: Streptomyces sp. NBC_01775 (assembly GCF_035917675.1). Lineage (NCBI taxonomy): Bacteria > Bacillati > Actinomycetota > Actinomycetes > Kitasatosporales > Streptomycetaceae > Streptomyces > Streptomyces sp. NBC_01775. The sequence continues at coordinate 7,502,030 of NZ_CP109104.1, forward strand.
AGCCGTAAGGCGAGGTATACGGACTGACGCCTGCCCGGTGCTGGAACGTTAAGGGGACCGGTTAGTCACATTTCGGTGTGGTGAAGCTGAGAACTTAAGCGCCAGTAAACGGCGGTGGTAACTATAACCATCCTAAGGTAGCGAAATTCCTTGTCGGGTAAGTTCCGACCTGCACGAATGGCGTAACGACTTCTTGACTGTCTCAACCATAGGCCCGGTGAAATTGCATTACGAGTAAAGATGCTCGTTTCGCGCAGCAGGACGGAAAGACCCCGGGACCTTTACTATAGCTTGATATTGGTGTTCGGTTCGGCTTGTGTAGGATAGGTGGGAGACTGTGAAGCGGACACGCCAGTGTTCGTGGAGTCGTTGTTGAAATACCACTCTGGTCGTGCTGGATGTCTAACCCGGGTCCGTGATCCGGATCGGGGACAGTGTCTGGTGGGTAGTTTAACTGGGGCGGTTGCCTCCTAAATGGTAACGGAGGCGCCCAAAGGTTCCCTCAGCCTGGTTGGTAATCAGGTGGTGAGTGTAAGTGCACAAGGGAGCTTGACTGTGAGACTGACGGGTCGAGCAGGGACGAAAGTCGGGACTAGTGATCCGGCGGTGGCTTGTGGAAGCGCCGTCGCTCAACGGATAAAAGGTACCCCGGGGATAACAGGCTGATCTTCCCCAAGAGTCCATATCGACGGGATGGTTTGGCACCTCGATGTCGGCTCGTCGCATCCTGGGGCTGGAGTCGGTCCCAAGGGTTGGGCTGTTCGCCCATTAAAGCGGTACGCGAGCTGGGTTTAGAACGTCGTGAGACAGTTCGGTCCCTATCCGCTGCGCGCGTAGGAGTCTTGAGAAGGGCTGTCCCTAGTACGAGAGGACCGGGACGGACGGACCTCTGGTGTGCCAGTTGTTCTGCCAAGGGCATGGCTGGTTGGCTACGTTCGGGAAGGATAACCGCTGAAAGCATCTAAGCGGGAAGCCTGCTTCGAGATGAGGACTCCCACCAACTTGATTGGTTAAGGCTCCCTGGAGATGACGGGGTTGATAGGCCGGATCTGGAAGCCCAGTAATGGGTGGAGGTGACCGGTACTAATAGGCCGAGGGCTTGTCCATAGAGGCTCGCGTCCACTGTGTAGGTTCTGAGACAACAACCGCATTCAATTGAAGAGTGTGCTTGTTCGCTAGAACTCTGGGACTTGGATTTTATTGATCCGAGTGACCCGAATAGAGTTTCGGTGGTCATAGCGTGAGGGAAACGCCCGGTCTCATTCCGAACCCGGAAGCTAAGCCTTACAGCGCCGATGGTACTGCATGCGGGAGCGTGTGGGAGAGTAGGACACCGCCGAACAATCTTTGAGGCCCTTGGCCTTCAGCGTGCATGCGCTGAAGGCCAAGGGCCTTTTTTATTTCCGAAAAGCGTTGTTGGAGCGGCTGCGCGAGAATTGTTGTGCAGTCCCAGCAGACAGGAGCCACGCTGATGTCCCCCAATTCGCCTGACGACCGCCCCGAGCGTCGGCCGCGTCAGTCCGGTCCGCGCAGGAGTGATGACCGCGCCCGTGGACCCCGACGTGACGATGCCGGCCGCGGTGGCCGACGTGACGAGGGGGGCGGGAGCGGCCGGGGTGGTCCTGGTGGGTTCCGTCGGGACGATCGTGGGCGCGATGAGCGGGGTCGTGACGAGCGGGACCGGAACCGGGACGGCGACCGGGGGCGTGGCGGGCAGGGCTTCCCTCGTGATGACCGTCCTCGTCGTGATGAGCGTCCTCGGAGCGAGCGTCCTCGTGATGACCGTCCTCGTCGTGATGAGCGTCCCCGGGACGATCGACCCCGTGATGATCGGCGGCGGGACGACCGTCCTCGTGACGACCGGGGTCGGGGGGAGCGGCCTCGGGCCGAGCGGCCCCGTGACGACCGGGGCCGGGCCGAGCGGCCTCGTGATGACCGTCGGGGGGACGGGCGGGACAGCCGTGGTGGTGGCTACCGGGGGGATCGGCCTCGCCGGGATGACTCGGGGCGGGACCGGGCTCCGTATCGTCGGGATGACCGTGACGAGCGTGGCGGCGGCAACCGGGCGCCGGGGGCGCGTGGTCCGCGGCGTGATGACGAGCGTGGGGGGCGGCGGCCCTACGGGCAGGGCAGCGGGGGTTCCGGGCCGGGCGCCGGTGGTCGCGGGCGCGATGAGCGTGGCCGTGATGACCGTAGGGACAACCGTGGTGGCGGGTTCCGTCGGGACGACAACCGTGGGGGTGGCTTCCGGCGGGATGACAACCGTGGTGGCGGGTTCCGTCGGGACGACAACCGTGGTGGCGGGTTCCGGCGGGATGACAACCGCGGGGGTGGGTTCCGGCGTGGGGGGGACCGGGATCGGCCGGAGCGTGAGCCGTTGCGGCGGTTGCCGATCGACGAGGAGGTCACCGGTGACGAGCTGGACAAGGAAGTCAAGCAGGAGCTGATGAGCCTGCCGAAGACGCTGGCCGGGGACGTCGCGAAGAACCTGGTGATGGTCGCGCGGCTGCTGGACGAGGAGCCCGAGCGGGCCTACGACTACGCGAAGGTGGCGCTTCGGCTTGCCTCCCGGGTGCCGTCCGTGCGGGAGGCCGCCGGGTTCGCCGCGTACGGCGTCGGGAAGTACGCGGAGGCGCTCGCGGAGTTCCGGGCCGCGCGGCGGATGACCGGGCTTCAGCACTTGTGGCCCGTCATGGCTGACTGTGAGCGGGGTATGGGGCGGCCGGAGAAGGCGTTGGCCATGGCCGGTGAGCCCGAGGTACAGCGGCTGGACAAGGCGGGGCAGGTCGAGATGCGGCTGGTCGCGGCGGGGGCCCGCCGCGACATGGGGCAGGCGGATGCGGCTGTGGTGACTTTGCAGAGTCCTGAGTTGGCGTCCAGCTCTGTGCAGCCTTGGACTGCGCGGCTTCGGTATGCGTATGCCGATGCGCTGTTGGAGGTTGGGCGTGAGGGGGAGGCGCGGGAGTGGTTTGGCAAGGCGCTGGAGGCTGATCAGAACGGGATGACCGATGCGTCTGATCGGCTTGCGGAGCTGGACGGGGTGGAGTTCATCGATGCGCTGGATGAGGGTGAGGACGGGGATGGTGAGCGCGAGGGCTGAGGCCTCCGCGCGTTGATAAAGGGCGGGCCCACGGTGGGGCCCGCCCTTTGTCGTGTGTGCGCCTGCCCCTCCCCTTTCTCGTTTCTTTCGGGGGCTCCGCCCCCCGGACCCCCGCTCCTCAAACGCCGGAGGGGGCTATGGCGGCGGGCTGGTTATTTGTGCGCGGCCAGGGGGTTTTGGAGAGTGCCGGTCAGTTGCAGGGCGCCGGCTGGGTCCTGGAGGTCTACCATCTCCTGGTTGTTGCGCAGTTGGAGGCGGTTGAGGCAGGAGAGGGCGAAGCCGTCGGCGAACAGGTCGTAGCGGGCGAAGCGGTCTGCCAGGTGGGGGGCTGATTTCTGGTAGGCGGTGACGCAGTCGGCGACGGTGGCCCAGAAGTCCGTCTCGTTCAGGGTTCCCGCGGCTTCCAGGGTGGGGGCGAGGAAGCGGAAGAAGCAGTCGAAGACGTCGGTGAAGAGGGAGAGGATCTTCATGTCCTCGGGGACGTCGGCGCGGATGCGTTCGACCTCCGGGGGGAGGTCGGCGTCTGCGCTCATCACGGCTATTTCCTCGGCCAGGTCCTTGAAGAGGGCGCGCTGGGGGATGCCGTTCTCGTCCAGGACGAGGATGACGTTCTCGCCGTGCGGCATGAACACCAGGTCGTAGGCGTAGAAGCAGTGCAGCAGCGGGGTGAGGTAGGTGTCGAGGTAGCGGCGGAGCCAGTCGGCGGGGGCCAGGCCTGAGCGTTCGATGAGGGCCGAGGCGAAGGAGTTCCCCTCGCGGTCGACGTGCAGCAGCGAGGCCATGGTGGCGGGCTTCTCGCCCTCGTTGAGGAACGGCGCCGGGCTCTCGCGCCACAGGGCCGCGAGCATCTTCAGATACGGGGAGCCCTTGGGTGCCGCTGCCTCGTAGGGCGCGGGGTGGTAGCCGACGGCGGCGCGTTCGCGCAGGACGCCCAGGCCGGTGGAGCGGAGCACCTCGTCGCGCGCCACCAGGTCGGCCAGCCAGTCGTTGATAGCGGGGGTCGCTTCCATGTACGAGGCGGACAGGCCGCGCAGGAAGCCCATGTTGAGGACGGAGAGCGCCGTTTTGACGTAGTGCTTCGTGGGGTGGGTGGTGTTGTAGAAGGTGCGGATGGACTGCTGGGCGAGGTGTTCGTCGTCGCCGTGGCCCAGGCAGACCAGGTGGCGCTGGGCGACCTCGGCGGCGAAGGTGACCGAGAGCTTGTTCCACCACTGCCAGGGGTGGACGGGGATGAGGTAGTAGTCGTCCAGGTCCAGGCCCTGTTCGCTCATCGCGGCCGAGAAGCGGCGCAGGGTGGGGCCCGACAGTTCACTCAGCACCAGCTTGTCGTAGCTGATGTCGGCGCAGGCGGTGAAGGTCGCGCGGTCGCGGCGCGCCGCGACCCAGACGAGCCGCACGGGGGCGCCGGTCTCGGGGGCGTAGGCGCGGTACTCGGCGATGTCGAAGCCGAGGCGGCCGTTGTTGGCGATGAAGCAGGGGTGGCCCTCGGTCATGCCGGACTCGATGTCCTGGAAGCCGGAGCCGGCCAGCTGGGTGGCGCTGACGGGCGGAGCCGCCAGTTTGTAGGCGGTGCTGGCCAGGGTGCTGCTGATCTCCTCCAGGTAGACGGGGAGGATCCCCTCGCCCAGGCCGAGGGCGGTGCGCAGCTCGGTGATGAAGGCGAGGGCGTCGAGGGGGAGTTCGGCCCCGTCGCGGTGACGGGTGATGCTGTCGGCCTCGACCTGCCAGTGGTCGAGGGCGAAGCGGCGCGCGGTGAAGCGGTATTCGGTGGCGCCGTCGTCGGAGCGGATCGCGTAGCGGTCCTCCGTGCCTTCGAGGGGCTGTGGCGTCAGCAGGCGCTCGTGGGTGAATTCGGCGAGGGCCTTGCGGATCAGCAGGCGGGTCGCGGTCTCCCAGCGCTCGGGGGTGAGGTGGGAGACGGACTCGCGCGCGGTGAGCGGGCGGGAGGTTTGGGGGAGGGTCATGCGGGGGTCTCTCCTGTGGCGGTCAGGAACTGCTCGCGGGTGCAGAAGCTGAGCAGGGCTTCCTTCTCCGGCTTGGTGAGGGTGGAGTCGACGTGGAAGCCGACCGCCTCGTTGAGGGCGTGCACGGCGGTGTTGCGTACGTCGGGTTCGACGACGACGCGGTGGACCGCCGGGTCGGAGAAGAGCATCTCCATGACGGCGGTGATCACCGCGAGGGTGAAGCCGTGCACAGGGGTGTCGGTCGGGGCGCAGAGGAAGTGCATCCCGATGTCGCCCTCCTGGTGCGGGTAGAGCCCGGCCAGCTCCACGTGGACCGGGTCGTAGCGCTCCATGAGGAAGGCGGGCTCTCCCTCGCGGAGGCCCAGGAAGGCGTCGTGATGGGGGGAGGCGGCGATGCTCATGAACTCGCGCTCGACATCCAGGAGCGTGGCGTCCTGGAGGAGGTAGAACGCCGACTTCGGGTGGGTGACCCAGCCGTGCAGCAGCTCGGAGTCGGTGAGCGGGTCCACGGGACGCAGGGCGAGGGTGCCGAGCTTGTCGTCGGTGCGGCGGAAGAGCACCGCCTCGCTGCCGGTCACAGCTCTGTCCCCAGGCCCATGGGGGCGGCGAACTCCTGGAAGGCGATGGCCTTTTCGACGGCGTAGTGCTCGTGGCCGAGCAGCTCGCGGATGATGCAGGAGTTGCGGTAGGCGGCCATGCCCAGGTCGGGGGCGGCGAAGCCGTGGGTGTGCAGCTCGGCGTTCTGGACGTAGATCTCGCCGCCGGTGCTGTCGGCGCTGTCGATGCGGTAGTCGCGGCGAACGGCGAAGCGGCCCCGGGCGTCCCACTCGATGCGGTCGGCGACGGGGTCGAGGAAGGCGGGGCGCTCGTAGCGGTATCCGGTCGCGAGGATCAGGCCCTCGGTGGTGAGGCCGAAGTCGCGCTTTTGCTCCTCCTGGCGCAGGCCCAGGGTGTAGGTGCCGCTGTCCTCGTCGTAGGACGCGTCGGTCAGCGAGGTGTTGGTCATCAGGCGGGTGGGGCAGGGCGTGACGCGGTTCTTCTGGTAGAGCAGGTCGAAGATGGCGTCGATCAGCTCGGAGTTGATGCCCTTGTAGAGGTTCTTCTGCGAGGCGACCAGGCGGTCACGCGTGTCCGCGGGGAGGGAGTGGAAGTAGTCGACGTACTCCGGGGAGGTCATCTCCAGCGTGAGCTTGGTGTATTCGAGGGGGAAGAAGCGCGGGGAGCGGGTGGCCCAGGTGAGGGTGTAGCCGCGCTTGTCGATGTCCTGGAGGAGGTCGTAGTAGATCTCCGCCGCGCTCTGGCCGCTGCCGATGAGGGTGATGCTGGCCTTCTCCTGGAGGGCTTCCTTGGTCTCCAGATAGCGCGAGTTGTGGATCAGGTCGCCGCCGAGGCCCTGGACGGGGTCGGGGAGGTGCGGCGGGGTGCCGGTGCCCAGGACGAGCTTCGGCGCGCGGAAGACGCGGCGTTCGCCGTCGGGCAGGTGCTCGGCGTGGGCGGTGTACAGGCCCTCGGTCTCGTCGTACTCGACGGAGGTGACGCGATGGCCGAAGCGGACGGTGTCGCCGAGGCGGTTGGCGGCCCAGCGGCAGTAGTCGCTGAATTCGGCGCGGAGCGGATAGAAGCTCTCGCGTATGTAGAACGAGTAGAGCCTGCCGGATTCCTTGAGGTAGTTCAGGAAGGAGTACGGCGAGGTCGGGTCGGCGAGGGTGACCAGGTCCGACAGGAACGGCGTCTGGAGGGTGCTGTCCTCCAGGAGCATGCCCGGGTGCCAGGTGAAGTCCGGCTTGTCGTCCAGGAAGACGCCGTTGAGGTCGGGTATCGGCTCGGTGAGGCAGGCGAGGCCGAGATTGAAGGGGCCGAGGCCGATGGCGATGAAGTCGTGGACCGGCGAGGGGACGGCGCCGTCGGATGGGTGGGGGGAGTCAGTCACGTCGGGGCTCCGTGAGCTGTCGGTCAGCACGCGTGTGCGGTGCTGAGGGGAGAGTGGGCGGACAGGTGCTGCTCGGCGTGGCCGGCGATGAGCTCGAGGACCGCGGCGATGTCCGCCAGCGAGGTCTCGGGGTTGAGCAGGGTGAACTTCAGGTAGTGGCGGCCGTCGACGACGGTGCCCGCGACGATGGCGTCACCGGAGGCGAACAGCGCCTCGCGGGCGTGCAGGTTGGCCTGGTCGGTCAGGGCTTCGCCGGCCTCGTCCATGGGGAGCGGGGGGACGTAGCGGAAGACGAGGGTGGAGAGCTGGGGCTCGGTGACGACCTCGAAGCGCTCGTCGGCGTCCAGCAGTTTCCAGGCGTCGGCGGCGCGGTCGACCACCTCGTCGAACAGCTCACCGACGCTGTCGGCGCCCATCACGCGCAGGGTCATCCAGAGCTTGAGCGCGTCGAAGCGGCGCGTGGTCTGGATCGACTTGTCGACCTGGTTGGGGATGGCCCGTTCGGCCGCGTGGGCCGGGTTGAGGTAGTCCGCGTGGTAGGTGACGTGGCGCAGCGTGCTGGCGTCGTTCACGAGTACGGCGCTGGAGCTGACGGGCTGGAAGAACGACTTGTGGTAGTCGACGGTCACCGAGTCGGCGCGGGAGATGCCCTCCAGCATGGGGCGGCGCCGGGAGACCAGGAGCCCGCAGCCGTAGGCGGCGTCGACGTGCATCCACACCCCGGACGCCTCGCACAGGTCGGCGATCGCGGGGAGCGGGTCGATGCTGCCGAAGTCGGTGGTGCCCGCCGTGGCGACGACGGCCATCACCACCTGGCCCTCGCGCTCGCAGCGCGCCAGTTGTTCGGCCAGCGCGGCCGGGCGCATGCGGCGGCCCTCGTCGCAGGGCACGGAGAGGACGGCTTCGGCGCCCAGGCCCAGCAAGGTGGCGGCCTTCTCGATGCTGAAGTGGCTGCACTCGGAGGTGAGGATGCGCAGCTTCGGCAGGATCTGCGGGGTGCTGAGCTCGGTTTCGGTGTCCTTCGCGTGCTTGCGCACCAGGCGGCAGGTCTCGTCGCGGGCCAGGAGCAGCGCCTGGAGGTTGGACTGGGTGCCGCCGCTGGTGAAGATGCCGTCCGCTGCCCGGCCGAAGCCGATGCGGTCGGCGGTCCACCGGACGAGACGGCGCTCGATGAGGGTGGCGCCGGCGCTCTGGTCCCAGGTGTCCAGCGAGGAGTTGACGGCGCTGAGTACGGCCTCGCCGAGGACGGCGGGTATCACCACGGGGCAGTTGAGGTGTGCGAGGTAGCGGGGGTGGTGGAAGTAGACGGCGTCGCGCAGGTAGACGTTCTCCAGTTCGTCGAGAGCAGCCTGTGGGGTGTCCAGGGGCTGGTCGAGGTCGATGGCGGAGATGGACGGGGCGAGTTCGGCGGGGGTGATGCCGGTGAACGGCCGGTCCGTGGACGCGATTTTCGCGGCCACACGCTCCACCCCGTGGGTGAGGGAGCGCTGGTAATGCTCCGCTGTCCTGTCGTTGAGCAGGTTCGACCTGCTGCTCATGAACTCTCCTCCTGACGCGGCGGGGCACCGCGCTGAACTGCGCGGTCAGGTAAGGCTAGCCTAACTAGGGCAGCCGGTCGCCGTGCAGGGGGCCTCCGCCGGACGGAGGTGAAAGGAGTGCGCGGGTGTGGTGAAAAGCGGAGAAAGCGGAGGGGCAGGTCGAAAGGAAGCGCTCGGAAACGCGTGGAAAGCGCCGGAAGCGGGTGGAAGACGGAGGAGACTCGCAGGTCAGCTCGCCGCACCGTTCGCCGCGCTGTCGATCGTGCGCAACACGAGCCCCGTGGCCGGTTTTGGCCCGAAAGACGTGGACTTACGGGGCATCGTGACGCCCTGCTCGGCCAGCGCGCGCACCGTCTCCTCGCGGACCGGCCGCATCAGGACGGCCGTACCACCGTGTGCCCTCGCCTGTTCGACCGCCGCCTCGGTGTGGTGAATGTAACTGATGTCCGCGGCGTGGTCGGGGACATGGAGGATCCCGTCGAGCAAGGCGGAGTGCAGCACCGCCGCGTCCAGCCGTCGCCACGCCTCGGGGCGTTCGCCGTCCAGGGTGCGGGCCAGCAGCGCGGGGGAGGGGCGGTCGAGCAGATGGAAGACGCCCTCGCCCTCGGTCAGCAAGAAGGCGTTGCCCGGAGTGTCCTCCAACTCCTCCAACGCCTCGTCCAGGGGTGCCTCCAGCGCGCGGACGCGGAAGCCGCCGTCCGCACGGTCGAGCAGATCGAGGGCCTGCTTGAGCGGGAGGCGGGGCAGTACGCGGTGGATGGCGCGCACCTGGAGCGGATAGCGAGCGGTGTCGACCAGCAGGACGAGGCCGTAGTTCCACGGCGAGAAGCCGTTCGCGGACGCGGCGGCCACCGCGTGCCCGGCCTGCCCGGCCTGCGCGGATTGTCTGGCGTGCGCTGCCTGCCTGGCGTGTGCCGCCTGCCTGGCGGCTTCGGCGTGTTCGGCGCGCAGCCGCAGATAGGTCGCCCAGCGGTGGTGGCCGTCGGCGATCAGCGCGCGGTATCCGGACAGGTCCGCGTCCACCTCGGCGAGTTCGGCCGGGTCCGTGACCGCCCACAGGCGGTGTGCGAAGCCGTCCTCCGTCGTGGTGGCGACCAGCGGGGTGCGCCTCGTCGCGCGCTCGATGACGGCGGTCGTGCCGGTGCGGGTGCCGCGGCTGCGGTAGGAGAGCAGCAGCGGCTCAGGATTAGCGGCGGTCTCGCGCATCAACGCTGCGCGGTCCTCGACGACCTCAGCTATCACCTCCTCGTGCGGGAGGACGATGCCGTCCTCGGGCGGGGAGAGGCACAGGGCGCCGATGATGCCGCGCTGGAGCAACTCGCCCTTGCGCTGCTCGTAGACGTACAGCGCCGGCTCCGGGTCGGTCGCCAGGACACCGTCGGCGCGCCAGCGGCGCAGCGTCTCGCCCGCTTGACGGTGCCGTGTGGCGGGATCGGCCGCCTGCGGCAGGATCAGGCGGACGATGTTGTACGGATCTGCCGTCTCCAGGTGGCGCAGCCCGTCGGGCCGGACCACCACGTCGTACGGCGGGGAGGTCACGGCGGCGAGGCTGCTGACCCGCTCGGGCGCGTAGCGCAGCCCCCGGAACGGAGTGAGTCTCAGGCCCTCGGCGGTCATCTGTGCATGTTATGCCCGTATCGGGCCGCGCGTGGAGCGGGGCACGGGGGGCGCAGGGAGTCGGGTCCAGGGCAGCGGCGGCGCCGCTTTGACCGAGCTTTGGGCAGAGCTTGGAGGTCGCTTGGTGCGTCGCGGCGCCGCTGTGGTGCGTCGCGGCGCCGCTGTGGTGTGTCGTGAGGCCGCTGAGGTGCGTCGTGACGCCCGCTTGGCGCACCACCCGCCCGTCGCGGGGCCCGTCCGCGTGTGCGAGAGGATCGGGGCGTCGCGGGGCGCCGGTTCCCGCGCGGACCCCGTGAAGCACCCGCGAGGAGCGAGACCATGCACCACAACTCCCTGGACGACGGCGGCAAGGACCGGTACGGCCGGGACGCGGCCTCGGTGCGGTACGTGCCGCAGGCCGCCGAGCGTCCGCCGCACGCGGCGTACGACACGGCGCTGCTCGACCTGGACGGGGTGGTGTACGCCGGGGGAGAGGCGCTGCCGCACGCGGTGGACTCGCTGGGCGCGGCGCGCGAGAGCGGGCTGCGGCTGGCGTACGTGACCAACAACGCGGCCCGCACCCCGGACACCGTCGCCGCGCACCTGAGCGAACTGGGCGTGCCGGCGCTCCCGGACGAGGTGATCACCTCGGCGCAGGCCGTCGCCCGGCTCATCGCGGGGCAGGTCCCCGAGGGCGCGCCCGTGCTCGCCATCGGCGCCGAGGGGCTGACGGCCGCGCTGGAGGAGCGGGGGCTGAGGGTCGTCGCCTCGGCCGACGAAGACCCGGCCGCCGTGGTGCAGGGGTACGGCGGGCCCCACATGGCCTGGGAGCGGCTGATGGAGGGGGCGCTCGCCGTGCAGCGCGGCGTGCCCTGGTTCGCCTCGAACACGGATCTGACCATTCCGAGCAACCGCGGTATCGCGCCGGGCAACGGCGCCGCCGTCGAGGTCGTCCGCATCGCCACGCGCTGGATGCGCAAGCCGCCGGAGCCGGTGGTGGCGGGTAAGCCGCTGCCGCCGATGCACCGGGAGTCCATTCTGCGGACGGGCGCACAGCGGCCGTTGGTCGTCGGCGACCGGCTGGACACCGACATCGAGGGGGCGCACGCGGGGCGCGTGGATTCGCTGCTCGTACTGACCGGGGTGACCGACGGTGCGCAGCTGCTGGCGGCACCGCCCGTGCACCGTCCCACCTATGTGGCGCGCGATCTGCGTGGGCTTCTGGAGGTGCACCCGGAGGTGACCGGGGACGCCTCCGCCGGGTTCCGCTGCGGCGGCTGGGAGGCCGTCGCGGGGCTGGACGCGCTCGAACTCAGCGGCGACGGCGACCCGTTGGACGGCCTCCGGGCACTGTGCGGCGCGGCCTGGAGGGCGGGCGGCGAGGACGGGTGCGCCCTGGACACGGAGAAGGCGCTGGCCCGGCTGGGTTTGTGAGACCCGGTGGGGCATGGAGAGCCCGCGGGGTCGGCTGAGCCCTGCGGGCCAGATGAGTCCCGGCGGGAGTCGGTTTGAGCCCCGCCGAGGTCGGTTGAGCCCGGCGGGGGTCGGTTGAGACCCCCGCCGGGGCCGGTGAAGAAGGTCCGGTGCTGTCTCAGCCCGCGGTGGCCAGTGCCTCCGCGACGAGCTGCTCCTCGGTGGCGCCCAGCCGCCAGTAGCCGGTGAATTTGACGGCGCGGCGGTCGAAGGCGCGCTCCTTGACCAGGTGGCGGCGCAGCGCCTTGACCGTGCCCGCCTCGCCCGCGATCCAGGCGTAGGGCGTGCCCGGGGGAAGTTCGGCCGCGCGGACCGCTTCCACCACCGTCTCGGCGCGCGAGCCGGCGCTCTCGTCCCGGACCAGCCAGGTGATCCGCGCGTCGGCGACCGTCGGCAGGTCCTGGATGTCCTCGGCGCGCGGCACCTCGGCGAATACGCGCACGGGCATCCCGGCCGGCAGCCACTCCAGGATGGCGCCGATGGCGGGCAGCGCGGTCTCATCGCCGTTCAGCAATACCCAGTCGGTGCCCTCCGGCGGCCGGAAGTCGACCCCGCCGTTGTCCTCGACCACCGGGCCGAGCAGCGTCACCCGGTCCCCGGGCAGTGCGCCGAGTGCCCAGCGGGAGGCCGGGCCTATGTCGCCGTGGAGTGCGAAGTCGATGTCCAGTTCGTCGTGGCCGCCGTACTCGCTGCCGTGACGCAGGGCGCGCACGGTGTACGAGCGCATGATCGCCCGGACGCTTTCGTCCATGGCACGCCACTCGGGGAACCAGTTGTCGCCCGCCGTGGTCGGCACGACGGGAGTGTCCTGGCCGGGCTGGGGGAGGAACAGTTTGAAGCGCTGGTCCCGTCCGCCCGAGGCGAAGGCCCCCAGCCGTTCGCCGCCGAGGGTGATCCGCTGCATGGTCGGACCCAGACGGCGGGTGCGCAGGACGCGCAGCTCGAAGAACTCGAAGGGGACGGCGGCCGGTGTCGGGGGCGCCTCGGAGACCGTGGTGCTCATGTCTGTTCCTCCCGGATGCGTTTGCTCGGTAGGGGACGTGTCGGCATGGGACGTATCGGCGGGTGGTGTGTGCGGGGCGGGCTGGCGTGCCCTGTGCCGTGCGAGGCGGGCACGCCCGCGCGGCTCAGCGGACCTTCTTGGCCTTCTCGATCAGCTTGGCGAGGTCCTCGACCAGCGGCGCCGCGCCCGCGTAGGAGAAGCGGGGCTCGGCCATCCAGCCGCCGACCTGGTCGGCCTTGACGGCGGGCAGCTCGCCCCAGGAGGGCTTCGACTTGAGCGCCGGGGGCTGGAGGGACTGGGTGCGGCTGTCCAAGATGATGACGTCCGCCTTGTACTTGTCGGCGTTCTCCCAGCTCAGCTCCTCGAAGAAGCCCTGCTTGCTGAGCTTCTCGGGGACGACGAAGTCCACGCCGAGGTCCTTGAAGTACTTCAGGTCGGCGTTGGCGTTGGGGTCGGAGACGTAGAACAGGTCGGGGGCCGCGGCAGCGGCCATGACGCGGACGCCGCCCTTGGCGGCCTTGCGCAGCCGCTCGGAGGCCTTCTCGAAGCGGGCCTTGGCCTCGGTTACGGACTTGGCCTTCAGATCGGCGCCGAGGGACTCGGCGAGCTTCGCGAACTGCTGGATCGGCTCCAGCATCGAGACCTGGGCCGTCGTCAAGGCCACCGCGGGGGCCAGCTTGAGGATCTTCTGCTTGCTCTCGTCGGGGACGTACCAGAGCGCGTCCTTGACGTACATGTTGGTGACCAGCAGCTGGGGGCGGGCCTTGGCGTACTTCTCAAGGTCGAACTCGCCGAAGGCGTTGCCGATGATCTCCACCTTGGAGATGTCCAGGTCGCCCGCGATCACGTCCGGCTTGCCGTTCTTCTTCTTGGTCGGCCCGAAGACGCCCACGATCTTGTCGCCGACCCCGTAGTCGTGCAGCGCGGCGGCGGTGCCGGTGTAGGCGACGATGCGGTCGGGGACGGCCTTGAGGCTGACCTTCTTCTTGCGGCCGTCGGTGAAGGACCAGCCGTCGCCCTTGGAGTCGCCCGAGCCGGACCCGGAGTCCTCGCTCCCGCAGGCGGCGAGCAGCGCGCTGAGTCCTGCGGCACCACCCGCGGCCAGCAGACCACGACGGGAAAGACGGGGCATAGAGGACGAGCTGGGCATTTAGTGGCCTTCTCTCAACGCGCTGACGGGGCGACCATGGGGGTCGAAGTCGCAGTTAGGCTAACCTAACCAAAGTCGTTGTTGTCCAGTGGCCGGAAGCCAGCTCTTCCGGTCCCCGACCGGAGCCCGTACGTGACCCTCACCAAGTCCCCCCAGGTCCGCGGAGGTTCGGCGACCGGTCAGGAACAGTCCGCACGCGCTCGGCCCCCGCTCGCACGTGCCGCCGGCCTGATCGCCGCCCTGCTCCTGTTGCTGCTCGTCGTCTTCCTCAGCCTCGCCGTCGGCGCCCGCCAGCTCACGCTCGGCGAGGCGTGGTCGGGGCTGTTCGACAGCGGCTCGAAGGCCTACACCGTCGTCCACGAGATGCGCCTGCCGCGCACCTTCCTCGGGCTGCTCGCCGGTGTCGCCCTCGGTCTCGCGGGCGGCGTGATGCAGGCCCTCACCCGCAACCCACTGGCCGACCCGGGGCTGCTGGGCATCAACGCGGGCGCGGCAGCCGCCGTCGTCACCGCGATCTCCTTCTTCGGGATCAGCGGCTACAACGGGTACATCGGCTTCGCCTTCCTCGGCGCCGCCGCCGTCTCGGCGCTCGTCTACGCGGTGGGCGGCGGACGCGGCGCCACCCCGGCCCGGCTCGCGCTCGCCGGTACGGCGCTCAACGCGGCACTCGTCTCGTACGTGAGCGCCGTCCAGCTCCTGGACACCGCCTCGCTGGACCGCATGCGCTTCTGGCTGGTCGGCTCCCTCGCCCGCGCCGAGAGCTCCACCGTCCTCGGCGCGCTGCCCTTCATCGCCGCCGGGGGGCTCATCGCGCTGGCGCTGGCCCGCCCGCTGAACGCGCTCGCGCTCGGTGACGACGCGGCCCGCGCCCTCGGCTCCCGGCCCACCAGGACCCGCGCCGGAGCCATCGTCGCCGTCACGCTGCTGTGCGGCGCGGCCACGGCCGCCTGCGGGCCGATCGTCTTCGTCGGGCTGATGGTCCCGCACATGGTGCGGGCGCTGACCGGGCCCGACCAGCGCTGGATGCTGCCCTACTGCGCCGTCCTGGCCCCCGCCCTGCTGCTGGGCGCCGACGTGCTCGGCCGGGTGATCGGGCGGCCCAGCGAACTCCAGGTCGGCATCGTCACGGTGGTGCTGGGCGGTCCCTTCTTCCTCTACTTCGTACGCCGGCGGAGGGTGGCACACGCGTGAGCGTCATACGAACTGCCGGAGGTCTCTCCGTCACCTACCGCCCGCGCGCGGTGCTGGTGGGGGGCGCCTGTCTCCTGCTCGCGCTCGTCGCGGCCGTCTTCGCCATAGGCAGCGGCGAGTACCCCATGGCGCCGGGCGAGGTGATCCGCACGCTGATCGGCCAGGGCGACCCGGCCGACGCGTTCATCGTCAACGAACTGCGGCTGCCCCGCACCGTCACCGCGCTCCTCGTCGGCGCGGCACTGGGCCTGTGCGGCGCGGTCTTCCAGGCGGTCGTCCGCAACCCGCTCGGCAGCCCCGACATGCTCGGCTTCAGCAACGGCGCCGCCACCGGGGCCCTGGTCGCCATCGTCGTCGCGGGCGGCGGCAGCGCGCTCCTGGCGGGCGGTGCCGTCATCGGCGCCCTGGTCATCAGCGGACTGATCTACGCCCTTGCCTGGAAGCGCGGGATGCACGGCTACCGGCTGGTGCTCATCGGAGTCGGCGCCACCGCCATCCTGACCGGCGTCAACAGCTATCTGATCACCCGCGCCCAGATCACCGAGGCGTCCCGGGCCGTGCTCTGGATGACCGGCAGCCTCGACGGGCGCGGCTGGGGCAACGTCACGCCGCTGCTGTGCGGCATGGTCGTCCTCGTGCCCCTGGTGCTGTTCGGGTGCGCGCGCGCCTTGCGGATGATGGAGATGGGCGACGACGCGGCCTACGCGCTCGGCGTACGCGTGGAGCGCACCCGGCTCGTGCTGCTGGTCGCGGGCGTGCTGCTGGTGGCGCTCTCGGCAGCCGCCGCGGGGCCTGTCGCCTTCGTGGCGCTGGCGGCGCCGCAGTTGGCGCGACGGCTGACGAAGGCGCCGGGGCCCAACCTCCTGCCCTCCCTGTGCATGGGTGCCGCGCTGCTGGTGTGCGCCGACCTGGTCGCACAACGCGCCTTCGGCGAGCACCAGTTGCCCGTCGGTGTGATCACCGGTGTGCTGGGCGGCGGCTATCTGGTGTGGCTGCTGGCCACCGAGCGCAGGGCGGGACGGATATGAGCGGGTCCGGACAGCGCACCGGCGAGGCCGTGGACGGACAGCACAGCGACAGCCACCGGCACGGCCCCAGGGGCAGCGGCCACCACAGCGACACCCACAGGCACAGGCACAACACGGAGGCGGAAGCGACGATGAACAGCGCGACGAGCGCGACGGGCGCGGCGCCCACGGACGAGGCGCCCAAGGATCCCAAGGACGAGGCGCCCCAGGGTGCGGCCCCCAAGGACGCGCTCAAGGAAGAGGCGCCCAAGGGCACGGCGCTCAAGGGCGAGGCGTCCGAGAACAAGGGCACGGCGCCGGCCGGAGCGGGGCGGAACATGACCGCCTCGGATGCCGCCTCCGCACGGCTGACCGGCCAGAGCCTCACCCTCGCCTACGATCAGCGCACCATCGCGCGCGACCTGGACGTCCGCGTGCCGGACCAGTCCTTCACCGTCGTGGTCGGCCCCAACGCCTGTGGCAAGTCCACCCTGCTGCGCGCGCTCTCCCGGATGCTCAAGCCCGCACACGGCCAGGTGCTGCTCGACGGCGCCGACATCGCCGGCATGCAGGCGAAGGCGCTCGCCCGCACCCTCGGGCTGCTGCCCCAGACCTCCATAGCCCCCGACGGAATCACCGTCTCCGACCTGGTCGCCCGGGGCCGTTACCCGCACCAGGGCCTGCTGCGGCAGTGGTCGCGCGACGACGAGCGGGTCGTCGACGAGTCCATGGCGGCCACCGGGGTCGACGGCCTGGGTGACCGCTTCGTGGACGAGCTGTCCGGCGGCCAGCGGCAGCGCGTGTGGATCGCGATGGCCCTCGCCCAGCAGACGCAGCTGTTGCTGCTGGACGAGCCCACCACCTACCTCGACATCGCCCACCAGATCGAGATCCTCGATCTGTGCGCCCGCCTGCACGAGGAGGAGGGCCGCACCCTCGTCGCCGTACTCCACGACCTCAACCACGCGGCGCGCTACGCCACCCACCTCATCGCCATGCGCGACGGTGAGATCGTCGCCGAGGGCGTACCGGACGAGGTGGTGACCGCCGAACTGGTCGAGGACGTCTTCGGAATGCCCTGTCGCGTCATCGACGATCCGGAGACCGGCACTCCGCTGGTCGTGCCCGCCGCGAGGCGCTGACGTGGCCGCCCTGATCTGTCACACCGCCGATGTAGCGTCGGGGCATGAGCGAGTTCGAGCAGGGGCACGGGCCCGGACAAGACGCCGAGCAGCACGTCAGACCGCATGTCGTGGAGCAGCAGTACGCACACCCCGCGGGGCCGGAGGAGGCCCGGAACGGGCCCGGCTCTGAGGGCGAGGACGCGCGTGGGGACGAGGCGGCGGAAGCCGTGGGCCGGACACCGGAAGCCGTGGCCGAGGCGTCGGAGGGCGGGGAGGACGACGGCCCGCGCCCCCTGGGAGTCGGCGTGCGCCCGACCGGCCACGCGCCGGTCGACGCTCAGCTGAGGCGCCTGGAGGACGCCGACCACCTCGCTGTGTCCGGTCACCTGGAGGTGTACGAAGATGTCCACCGCGGTCTGCGCGAGACGTTGGCCGCGCTGGATCGCCCCCACACCCCCCGGAGCTGACACGTGGCACGACGCCGACTCGACGCGGAGCTGGTGCGCCGCAACCTCGCACGGTCGCGTGAGCACGCCGGTCAGTTGATCGCCGCGGGCCGGGTCACGGTCGGGGGCAATACGGCGGCCAAGTCCGCCACCCAGGTCGAGACCAGCGCGGCCGTCGTGGTCAAGGACGACGACGGAGACCCGGACTACGTCTCGCGCGGCGGCCACAAGCTCGCCGGAGCGCTGGCGGCCTTCGGCCCGCGAGGTCTGACGGTCACCGGCCGGCGCGCGCTGGACGCCGGGGCCTCCACCGGGGGCTTCACCGACGTCCTGCTGCGCGCGGGAGCCGGGCAGGTGGTCGCGGTGGACGTCGGCTACGGCCAGTTGGCCTGGTCGCTCCAGAGCGACCCCCGCGTCACGGTCAAGGACCGCACCAACGTACGGGAGCTGACGCTGGAGGCCATCGGGGGCGAGCCCGTCGACCTCGTGGTGGGCGATCTGTCCTTCATCCCCCTCGGCCTCGTGCTGCCCGCGCTGGTGCGCTGCGCGGCACCGGATGCCGATCTCGTGCTGATGGTGAAACCTCAGTTCGAGGTGGGCAGGGAACGGCTGGGCAGCGGCGGAGTCGTCCGCAGCCCGCAGCTGCGTGCCGAGGCCGTACGCACGGTCGCGGGCCACGCGGCCTCGCTGGGTCTGGGTGCGCTGGGTGTCACCGCGAGCCCGCTCCCCGGGCCCTCGGGAAACGTCGAATACTTTCTGTGGCTGCGGGCCGGGGCACCCGACCTCGACCCGGCCGAAGTCGAGCGAGCGGTGGCGGAGGGGCCCAAGTGACCCAGGAGAGCCGGATGACAGCGCCCGTGACGAACAGCGAGGGGAAAGCGCCCACGGGCGAGAAACGCACGGTCTTCCTCCTCGCGCACACCGGAAGACCGGCCGCCGTACGCAGCGCCGAGCTGGTCGTACAAGGCCTGCTGCGCTGCGGGATCGGCGTACGCGTGCTCGACGAGGAGGCGGTCGACCTGCCGCTGCCCGATCTGGTGGAGATCGTCCCGGCCACGGCGGAGGCGGCGGAGGGCTGCGAGCTGCTGGTCGTGCTCGGCGGCGACGGGACGCTGCTGCGCGGCGCGGAGTTCGCGCGCGCTTCGGGGGTGCCGATGCTCGGGGTCAACCTCGGCCGGGTCGGCTTCCTCGCCGAGGCCGAGCGCGACGACCTGGACAAGGTGGTGGACGGCGTCGTCTCGCGCTCGTACGGGGTCGAGGAGCGGATGACCCTCGACATCCTCGTGCGCAGCGGGGGTACCGCGGGCAACACAGGCGCCGGCGGTCACATCGTCCACACCGACTGGGCGCTGAACGAGGCGTCCGTCGAGAAGGCGGCCCGCGAGCGGATGCTGGAGGTCGTCATCGAGGTCGACGGCCGCCCGGTCTCCAGCTTCGGCGGCGACGGGGTGGTCTGCGCGAGCCCGACCGGCTCCACCGCCTACGCCTTCTCCGCCGGCGGGCCCGTGGTGTGGCCCGAGGTGGAGGCGCTGCTGATGGTGCCGATCAGCGCCCACGCGCTGTTCGCCAAGCCGCTGGTCACCGCGCCGGACTCGGTGCTGGCCGTCGAGGTGCAGCCGCAGACGCCGCACGGGGTGCTGTGGGCCGACGGGCGGCGCAGCGTCGAACTGCCCGCCGGGGCCCGGGTGGAGGTGCGGCGCGGCGCCGTGCCGGTACGGCTGGCGCGGCTCCACCACGCCTCCTTCACCGACCGGCTGGTGGCGAAGTTCGCCCTGCCGGTCTCCGGCTGGCGCGGGGCACCGCTGTAGGGACGGACGAGTCGTAGGGAGGCCGGGCCGGGCCGGGGGGAAGGCCGAGGTCGAGCCGTGGGCGAGATCGGGGCAGGGGACACCGGGTGAGGGGGCGGTTTACCGCGTGCTGGGGCTGTATGTCCCCCACGATCCGGCTACCACCCGGACCAGGGGTGTGGGGAGCACGACGGAACCTCGTATGGTCGTATCCGTGTTGGAGGAGATGCGGATCAGAGCCCTGGGCGTGATCGACGACGCCGTCGTCGAGCTGTCCCCCGGCTTCACCGCGGTGACCGGCGAGACCGGTGCGGGCAAAACCATGGTCGTCACGAGCCTCGGGCTGCTGCTCGGCGGAAGGGCGGACCCGGCACTCGTACGGGTCGGGGCAAAGTCGGCCGTGGTGGAAGGCAGGATCGTCGTGCCCCCCGACGCCCCGGCCGCACGCCGTGCCGAGGAAGCCGGGGCCGAGCTGGACGAGGGCGCGCTGCTGATCAGCCGCACGATCTCGGCCGAGGGCCGCTCCCGCGCCCACGTCGGCGGGCGCTCCGTGCCGGTGGGGCTGCTGGCCGAACTGAGCGACGACCTGGTGGCCGTGCACGGCCAGACCGACCAGCAGGGCCTGCTGCGCGCCGCGCGTCAGCGCGAGGCCCTGGACCGCTACGCGGGCGGCGCCGTCGCCGCCCCCCTGACCGCCTACGGCGAGGCGTACCGCCGGCTGCGCACCGTCGCCGCCGAGCTGGCCGAGCTGACCACCCGCGCCCGTGAGCGGGCGCAGGAGGCCGATCTGCTGCGCTTCGGCATCCAGGAGGTCGAGGCCGCCGAGCCCCAGCCGGGCGAGGACACGGAGCTGGCGGCGGAGGCCGAACGGCTGCGGCACGCAGAGGCGCTGGCCTCGGCCGCCACCACGGCACACAGCGCGCTGGCCGGCGATCCGGCCGACCTGGAGGCCGTGGACGCCGGCACCCTCGTCGCGGGCGCCCACCGGGCGCTGGAGAGCGTCCGCTCCCACGACCCGGCGCTCGCCACCCTCGCCGAACGCCTGGGCGAGGTGCACATCCTGCTGTCCGACGTGGCGGGCGAGCTGGCCGGATACGCCGACGACCTGGACGCCGACCCGCTGCGCCTCGCCGCCGTCGAGGAGCGCCGCGCCGCGCTCGGCCAGCTCACCCGCAAGTACGGCGAGGACATCACCGCCGTGCTGGAGTGGGCCGAACAGAGCGCGCAGCGGCTCGCCGAGCTGGAGGGCGACGACGACAGGATCGGCGAACTGGAGGCCGAGCGCGGGACGCTGCGCGGCGAACTCGCCACGATGGCCCGTACGCTCACCGAGGCGCGCGCGGATGCCGCGAAGAGGTTCGCCGACGCGGTCACCGAGGAGCTGTCCGAGCTGGCCATGCCGCACGCCCGGGTCTCCTTCGAGCTCAAGCACACCGAGGACCCCGAAGGTCTGGAGGTCGAGGGCCGCACCCTCGCCTTTGGCCCGCACGGCACCGACGAGATCGAGCTGCTGCTGACCCCGCACCCCGGGGCACAGCCCCGTCCCATCGCCAAGGGCGCCTCCGGGGGCGAGCTTTCGCGGGTGATGCTGGCGGTCGAGGTCGTCTTCGCCGGTTCCGACCCGGTGCCGACCTACCTCTTCGACGAGGTGGACGCGGGCGTCGGCGGCAAGGCGGCCGTCGAGGTCGGCCGCAGGCTGGCGCGGCTGGCCAGGTCGGCGCAGGTCGTGGTCGTCACCCACCTGCCCCAGGTGGCCGCGTTCGCCGACCGCCACCTCGTCGTCGAGAAGACCGACGACGGCTCGGTCACCCGAAGCGGAGTGCAGGCCATGGAGGGCGAGGACCGCGTGCGCGAGCTGTCCCGGATGCTCGCGGGCCAGGAGGACTCACAGCTGGCCCGGGCCCACGCCGAGGAACTGCTGGAGGCGGCGCGCGCCTCGACCTGAACCCCGACCGGGCCTCGCTCCGACCCGGCCTCAGCGCCTCGTCCTGGCTTGGCCCTCGCGCCCCGTCCTGACCCGGCCCCCGCGCTCTGTGATCCGGCTCGCGCCCCTCGCGCACGCCGTCACCCACGTGAGTGATACGCCCTGTCAGGTTCCGCGACGCGGGGCCCGGGAGCCGCACTGCGGTGCGACGGCACGCCGCCAACTGGCATCCTGGGCAGACCCCGTGTCCCCCACAGCTGATTCAGGGAGCCCGCCTGCCGTGAGCTTGAGCCGCACCGTCTCGTACCAGCCGTCCGTGGGCAGGGAGCCGCTGCACGCCGTCCAGGTGCTGGGGGGTGCCGTCTCCCCGTTCGGCGACGTCGCGCCCTCGGCGGGGACGTCGGCGCATGTGCGCTCCCTCACCGAGGGACTGGTCGCGCGAGGGGTGCGGGTCACGGTCTGCGCCGCCGCCCGGGACTCCGAGCTGCGCCACGCCTTCACCGCGGCCGGCGCCCACTTCGCCGCCACCGGAGGCCGCACCGAGCCGGAGGCGGTCGCCGTGCTGCGGGCCGTGTGCGCGGACGCCGACCTCGTGCACGCCCATGGGCTGCGCGCGGGCTTCCTGGCGTCGCTGGCGCTCGGCAGGCGGCGGCACGAAGTGCCGCTGATCGTCACCTGGCACACCGCGCCGCGCACCGGAGCCGAGACGGACCACGGCACGCGCGTCGAGGCGGCGCGCGAGCTGTTCGTCCGGCTGCTCAGGCGGCGGGTCGCACGCGCCGCCTCCGTCGTCCTGGGAGTCACCACCGACCTGGTCGACGCGGCCCGCCGCAGCGGCGCCCGCGACGCCCGGCTCGCGCCTGTCGCCCTCCCGGGCCCCCGCCGGCCGGAAAGTCCGCCGGGCAGCCTGCCGGGCGGATCGGCCGAACCCGGCACCCACGCCCCCGAGCCTCCGCCGCTGCCGGGCGGCAGCCGCACGGACCGGCCCCCGGGCACGGCTGCCGGAACGATGACCGGCGGCCCCGGCTGCCCAGCCGGCCCCGGCGAGTACGACGATGGCGAGGAGGCGCTCCGGCACAAGGCGCGCGCCGACATCGGCGCCATCGGGCGGCCCCTGCTCTTCGCCGTCGGCCGCCTCGACCGCCGCCAGGGCTACGACACGGTGCTCACCGCCTCCCGCGCCTGGCGCTGCCTCGACCCGCAGCCCCTGCTCGCCATCGCCGGTGAGGGCCCCGAGCGGGCGGCGCTCCAGGAACGGATCGAGCGCGAGGCGCTGCCCGTACGGCTGCTCGGCCGCAGGGACGACGCGCTCCGGCTGCTGGCCGGTGCCGACATCGCGCTGCTGTCGGCGCGCTGGGAGGGCCGCTCGCTGCCGGCCCAGGAGGCGCTGCGCACGGGGGTGCCGCTGGTGGCCACCGAGGTCGGCGGCATTCCCGAACTGGTCGGCGACGCGGCCGTGCTGGTGCCCTACGGCGACCCGGACTCCCTCGCCTCCGCCGTCGTCCGGCTGCTCGGCGACCCGGCTCACCGCGCCGCGCTCGCCGCAGCGGGGCGGGCACGTGCCGCCACTTGGCCGACGGAGGACGACACGGTCACGCAGGTCCTCAGCGTCTACGACGAGGTGACCGACAGCGGCACCGCCTCCGGCTAGGGCGTGCCCCGAAGGGGCGCGAGGCTGTGTCATATATGCGGCTGCGCCGTGTGGGCGCGATCAGCCCATGACTCGCCCGCACCCTGCGAAGCACAGCCGGGGGCACCTCCTGCTCAGCCACGGGGAAAGAGGGCAACGCACAGATCCGCAGGCCAACGAGGCCCCGGCCTCTCAGGCCGACTCCCGCACCACCAGCCGCGCCTCGGTGATCACGGGGGAGACGGTGCCCTCTTCCCCGTCGCCCGCCGCCCCGCCGCCGATCTGCCGCAGCACCAGCCGCGCCATGATCCGGCCCATGCCCTCGACATCCTGCCGCACCGTCGTCAGCGGGGGATCGGCCCAGGAGGCGGAGTCCAGATCGTCGAAGCCGGCCACCGCCACGTCCTCGGGCACCCGGCGTCCGGAAGCGCGCAGCGCGCGCAGCGCACCCACCGCCATCAGGTCGGATCCCGCGAACACCGCGTCCAGCTCCGGCTCGCGCTCCAGGAGCCGCGCCATCGCGTGCTCCCCGCCCTCCGCGGTGAAGCCCCCGTCGGCCACCGGGGCTTCGGAACGGGCCAGCCCCGCGGCCGTGAGCGCGTCGTGGAAGCCGTGCAGGCGGTCCTGGGCCGAGGTCTGGTCCGGGGGCCCCGTCAGCACGGCCGGCCGGCGCCGTCCGAGCCCCAGCAGATGCTCGGTCGCCAGCCGGGCCCCGCCCCGGTTGTCCGCGTCCACGTACACCAGCTCGGGGTCCTCGGCCGCGCCCGGCCATCCGGGCCGCCCGCCGAAGACGGTGGGCAGGCCCGCCGCCAGGGCCTCCGCGCCGGGGGGCGGGCCCTGGCCGTGCAGCGAGAACATCAGCACCCCGTCCACATGGCCGCCCGTCAGATATCTGCTGATGCGGTCGTGGTCCTCGGCGCGTTCCTGGAGCATCAGCAGCAGTTGGGTGTCGTGTGCGGCCAACTCCCGGCTGATACCGCGTAGTTGGCGGGAGAAGAACGGGTCGGAGAACACCCGGCTCTCGGGTTCGGCTATCACCACGCCGACCGCTCCCGTGCGCCGCGTGACGAGGCTGCGGGCTGCGATGTTGGGCGCGTAGCCGAGCACCCGTACGGAGTTGTGGACGCGTTCGCGCACCTCGGCACGGACGCCGGGGCCCCCGTTCACCACCCGGGAGACGGTGGCCCGGGAGACGCCCGCGTGCGCGGCCACGGCCTCCAGAGTGGGGCGTGGCGCGCGGTCCGGAAGCACTCGGTGAACTCCTTTTCATCGGTAGGCCCTTGACGCTACCCCCCAACAATCGGCAATGTGCAGGTCCATACCATGAGAGCGCTCTCAACCCCCCACACCGAGAGGCGCAACAATATGAGACGCACCAAGAAGCCGCCCGGGAAACCCCGGCGCGGGCTTCTCACCCTGCTGTCCGCGTTAGTGCTGACCGGCGCGGCGGCCGTCGTACCGGCGGTGCAGGCGTCGGGCTCCGAGACGGACGCGGCCGGCGGTGACGGTTCACGCCAGGAGGTCTGGCGCACGGATTTCGACGGGGCCGCGGGCAGCCTCCCGTCCTCGAAGGACTGGGTCATCGACACCGGCCACGGTTATCCGGGCGGGCCCGGCAACTGGGGCACGGGCGAGGTGCAGGAGTACACCTCCGATCCGTCCAACCTCAGCCTGGACGGCCAGGGCCATTTGAAGATCACCGCGCAGAAGAAGGGCAACGCCTGGACCTCGGCACGCATCGAGACCCAGCGCACCGACTTCGCGGCCCCCGAGGGCGGCACGATGCGCATCGAGGCGAGCCTGAGCATGCCCGAGGTCTCCGGTGACGAGGCTCTCGGCTACTGGCCCGCCTTCTGGACCCTCGGCGCCGACTACCGGGGCAACTACCAAAACTGGCCGGGTGTCGGCGAGTTCGACATCATGGAGAACGTCAACGGCCAGTCCGCCGCGCACGGAGTGCTGCACTGCGGGGTCAACCCCGGCGGCCCCTGCAACGAGACCCAGGGCCTCGGCAACCACGCCGAGTGCGGCGGCACCTGCAAGAGCGGCTTCCACGAGTACGCCGTGGAACTGGACCGCAGCGGCGCCACCGAGGAGCTGCGCTGGTACCAGGACGGGAAGCTCTTCCACACCGTCACCGAGAACCAGGTGGGCGCCGACGCCTGGCGGCAGGCCACCGGTCATGGCCACTTCATCCTGCTCAACCTCGCCATGGGCGGTGCGTTCCCCGACCGCGAGGCCGGCCGGGCCACCCCCACGGACACCACCAAGCCGGGCGCCTCGATGCTCGTCGATCACGTCTCTGTTGAAACCACTACTGGAGGTAGCGCCAAATGAGCCCGCTCAGCCGTAGGAACCTGCTCCGCAGCGCGGCAGCCGCCGCCGTCGCCGTCCCCGTCGGCGGATACATCGCCGCGCAAGCGAACGCCGGTGACACCAAGAACACCGCCGGTGAAGGGGCCGCAGGACTGTCCCTGAAGATCGTCAACAAGACCGGCAAGTACGAGAACAACGCGGTCTTCGTCTACATCGTCGGCAACGACGGCACCCGTCAGTGCCGCGTCACCCCCGAGGGCGAGCTCAAGCCCGTCGAACTGTCCGACAACGGTGGCGACGGCTTCACCGACTACGCCATCCCCCTCACCGGCACGGAGACCTCGCTCAAGCTGCCGGAGATGTCCGGCCGCATCTACGTCGCCTGCGGCGACAAGCTGAAGTTCAAGGCGGTGGACGGCGGTCAGGGCGCCGCACTGGCCTACCCGGCCGCCTGGGTCGAGTCGGACCCGAACTACCCGGTGGTGCACGACTGCGCGGAGTTCACCCACAAGTCCGGCGCCATGTACTGCAACACCACCATGGTCGACATGTTCAGCGTGCCGATGTCCATCCACCTCAAGGGCGCCAAGGACCAGACGACCGGCGCCCTCAAGCCCGGCGCGCGGAAGAAGGTGTTCGAACAGGTCCGCGCCGCACCGGGCTTCGGTGACCTGGTCATCGACGACAAGCGCGTGATCGCGCCCGGACACGGCCTGGGCGCCGGCAAGTTCGACGAGAACCATTTCGCGCCCTACATCGACGAGGTGTGGCGCGTCTACGAGAGCAAGGACCTGAAGGTCACCACCAACGCGGGCACGTTCACCGGCCGGGTCAGCGGCGGCAAGTTCACCTTCACCGGACCCGGCTCGGTCTCCTTCGACAAGCCTTCCACCAAGGACATGCTCTTCTGCGACGGAGCACTGGCCGCACCCAACGACGGCACCACGGGTCCGGTCGCCGCGATCCTCGGCGCCGCGCTCAACCGCACCACCCTGGCGGCGATAGCGGAGCAGCCCACCACGGACCCGTCGAAGTTCTACCAGGGCGACCTCGTGCACCACTACGTCAAGGCCATGCACGAGGCCACCGAGGACGGCAAGGCATACGGCTTCGCCTTCGACGACGTCGCCGGCTTCGCCTCCTACATCGAGGACAGCGCCCCTACCGAGATGACGCTGACCCTGACGCCCTTCGACTGACCCGGCCGAGGACATACGACGGCGCCCGGTGCGAGTTCCGCACCGGGCGCCGTCCCGTCCTGTCGGGCCCGGGAGCCGGTCTCAGACCCCGTAGGCCCCCGAGGCCGTCAGCCGCAGCGCCGTGTCGATCATCGGCACGTGGCTGAACGCCTGCGGGAAGTTGCCGACCTGCCGCTGCCTCGTCGAGTCCCATTCCTCGGCCAGTAGGCCCAGGTCGTTGCGCAGGGACAGCAGCTTCTCGAACAGCTTCCTGGCCTCGTCCACCCGGCCGATCATCGCCAGGTCGTCGGCGAGCCAGAACGAGCAGGCCAGGAAGGCACCTTCCTCACCGGCGAGCCCGTCCACGTTCTCCTGGGCCGCGCCGTCCTCGCCCACCTCGCTGCTGGTGGGGTACCGCAGCACGAAGCCGTCCTCGGTCGACAGCTCGCGCTGGATGGCCTCGATGGTGCCGATGACGCGCTTGTCGTCCGGCGGGAGGAAGCCCATCTGCGGGATCAGCAGCAGCGAGGCGTCCAGCTCCTTGGAGCCGTAGGACTGCGTGAAGGTGTTCCGTTCCTTGTCGTAGCCCTTCTCGCACACCTCGCGGTGGATCTCGTCGCGCAGGTCGCGCCAGCGATCCAGCGGGCCGTCCGCGTCCCCGGCCTCGATCAGCTTGACGGTGCGGTCGACGGCGACCCATGCCATCACCTTCGAGTGCACGAAGTGCCGCCTGGGGCCGCGTACTTCCCAGATGCCCTCGTCCGGCTCGTCCCAGTGGTTCTCCAGGTAGCCGATGAGCTTGAGCTGGAGGAGCTGCGCGTAGTCGTTGCGCGCCAGGCCCGTCATGTGCGCCAGGTGCAGGGCCTCGGTGACCTCGCCGTACACGTCGATCTGAAGCTGGTTGGCGGCGCCGTTGCCGACGCGCACGGGCGTGGAGCCCTCGTAGCCGGGCAGCCAGGACAACTCCGCCTCGGCCAGCTCCCGTTCACCCGCGATGCCGTACATGATCTGGAGGTTCTCCGGGTCGCCCGCGACCGCGCGCAGCAGCCACTCGCGCCAGGCCCGCGCCTCCTCCCGGTATCCGGTGCGCAGCAGCGAGGAGAGGGTGATGGCGGCGTCCCGCAGCCAGGTGAAGCGGTAGTCCCAGTTGCGGCTGCCGCCGATCTCCTCGGGCAGCGAGGTGGTGGGCGCGGCGACGATCCCGCCGGTGGGCGCGTAGGTGAGCGCCTTGAGCGTGATCAGCGAGCGGACCACGGCCTCCCGGTAGGGGCCGTGGTACGTGCACATCTCGACCCACTCGCGCCAGAAGTCCTCGGTGGTCCGCAGCGCTTCCTCGGGCTCGGGAAGCTGCGGCGGCTCCCGGTGCGACGCCTGCCAGCTGATGGTCAGCGCCACCCGGTCGCCGGGGCCGACGGTGAAGTCGGAGTACGTCGTCAGGTCCTTGCCGTGGGTCTCGGCCTCGGTGTCCAGCCAGACCGAGTCGGGCCCGGCGACGGCCACCGTGCGCTGGCCCACCTTGTGCACCCACGGCACGACCCAGCCGTAGGAGAAACGCATCCGCAGCGAGGAGCGCATCCGCACCCGCCCGCTGACGCCCTCCACGATCCGCACCAGCTGGGGCGCGTGATCCTCACGAGGGGGCATGAAGTCGATGATCCGTACGGTCCCCCTGGGGGTGTCCCATTCGGATTCCAGAACGAGGGAGTCCCCCCGGTAGCGGCGGCGGTCGGCCACCGGCGGATCGCCACCGCCGGCGTGTGCGGGTCCCACCCGCCAGAAGCCGTGCTCCTCGTTGCCGAGCAGTCCCGCGAACACCGCGTGGGAGTCGAACCGGGGGAGACATAGCCAGTCGACCGTGCCGTTTCTGCCGACAAGGGCCGCGGTCTGCATATCCCCGATGAGTGCGTAATCCTCGATGCGCCCAGCCACGTGCATCTCCAGTCGAACGAATTACGGCGACGCCCCCGTGGGACGTGCTGGATGACCTGTGAATTCCTGTGTCTTTCTGCCTGTCCCAGGCAAAGTGTCCGAGCAGGATACGACGCAGCGATCCCTTCCGCCCGACGGTCGGCTGACTCCGGCTGCGCCGATTAGGTGAGGTTCCTTACCGCCCTCACCTGGTGCGACACCGCCGTCACCTGGGGTGTGCGAGAGGAAGGCGACGGGTCGCGCGGAGACGGGCAGCGGCGGCCCCCCGACGGCACTGTTACGCTGGTAGCCCGTGGACCGGTGGGCATACGGACGCGATGTGTTCGACACGAAGGCCCCCCGAACCGCAGCGAAGGCACTGTAGGCACCAAAGCCAGGATGCCTCTTCGCACCCCACCAAGCGACCACGGGAGCCCCCTCTTGGCCATGCCGCCTACGTCCATGACGACCAAGCACCTCTTCGTCACCGGGGGTGTCGCCTCCTCGCTCGGCAAGGGGCTCACCGCCTCCAGCCTGGGCGCTCTGCTCAAGGCCAGGGGACTTCGGGTCACGATGCAGAAGCTCGACCCCTACCTCAACGTCGACCCCGGCACGATGAACCCCTTCCAGCACGGTGAGGTGTTCGTCACCAACGACGGCGCCGAGACCGATCTGGACATCGGCCACTACGAGCGCTTCCTCGACGTCGACCTGGACGGCTCGGCCAACGTCACCACAGGCCAGGTCTACTCCTCCGTGATCGCCAAGGAGCGGCGCGGTGAGTACCTGGGCGACACCGTCCAGGTCATCCCGCACATCACCAACGAGATCAAGCACCGCATCCGGCGCATGGCCACCGACGACGTGGACGTCGTCATCACCGAGGTCGGCGGCACCGTCGGCGACATCGAGTCGCTTCCCTTCCTGGAGGCCGTCCGCCAGGTGCGCCACGAGGTCGGCCGGGACAACGTCTTCGTCGTCCACATCTCGCTCCTGCCCTACATCGGCCCCTCCGGCGAGCTGAAGACCAAGCCCACCCAGCACTCGGTCGCCGCGCTGCGCAACATCGGTATCCAGCCGGACGCGATCGTGCTGCGCGCCGACCGCGACGTGCCCGTCTCCATCAAGCGGAAGATCGGGCTGATGTGCGACGTGGACGACGCCGCCGTGGTCGCCTGCAAGGACGCCCGCTCGATCTACGACATCCCCAAGGTCCTGCACACCGAGGGCCTGGACGCCTACGTCGTGCGCAAGCTGGACCTGCCCTTCCGCGACGTGGACTGGACCCAGTGGGACGACCTGCTGCGCCGGGTGCACGAGCCCGACCACGAGGTCACCGTCGCGCTGGTGGGCAAGTACATCGACCTGCCCGACGCCTATCTCTCGGTCACCGAGGCGCTGCGCGCCGGCGGCTTCGCCAACCGCGCCCGGGTCAAGATCAAGTGGGTCACCTCCGACGACTGCCGCACCCCCGACGCCGCCAAGCGCCAGCTCGGCGACTGCGACGCGATCTGCGTGCCCGGCGGCTTCGGCGACCGGGGCGTGGAGGGCAAGGTCGGCGCCATCACCTTCGCCCGCGAGAACAAGATCCCGCTGCTGGGGCTGTGCCTGGGCCTCCAGTGCATCGTCATCGAGGGCGCCCGCAACCTGGCGGGCATCAAGGACGCCAACTCCACCGAGTTCGACCAGGCCACCGCGCACCCGGTCATCTCCACCATGGAGGAGCAGCTCGACATCGTCGCCGGCGAGGGCGACATGGGCGGCACGATGCGGCTGGGCATGTACCCGGCCAAGCTCGCCGAGGGCTCCCTGGTGCGGGAGGCGTACGACGGCGAGCCCTATGTGGAAGAGCGCCACCGCCACCGCTACGAGGTCAACAACCACTACCGCACCGAGCTGGAGAAGAACGCCGGTCTCGTCTTCTCGGGCCTGTCGCCCGACGGCAAGCTCGTCGAGTACGTCGAATACCCGCGCGAGGTGCACCCCTACCTGGTCGCCACTCAGGCCCACCCCGAGCTGCGCTCCCGTCCGACGCGCCCGCACCCGCTGTTCGCCGGCCTGGTCAAGGCGGCCGTCGCGCGCCAGCAGGGGGAGTGAAGATGGCCACGCGTATCTACGACACTTCTGAGGAGTGGCAGGTCACCGCGACCGCCACCCCCTTCCAGGGGAACAAGACCGGGGTCCGCACCGACGACGTCGTCATGCCCGACGGCACCGTGGCGCGGCGCGACTACCAAACGCACCCCGGCTCGGTCGCCATCCTCGCGCTCGACGACCAGGACCGCGTCCTGGTCCTGAGCCAGTACCGCCACCCGGTCCGCGAGAAGCTGTGGGAGATCCCCGCGGGGCTGCTGGACGTCCCCGGCGAGAACCCGCTGCACGCGGCCCAGCGCGAGCTGTACGAAGAGGCCCATGTGAAGGCCGAGGAGTGGCGCGTCCTCGTGGACGTCTACACCACGCCCGGCGGCAGCGACGAGGCCGTACGCATCTTCCTGGCCCGTCAGCTCTCCGAGGCGGAGGGCGAGCGCTTCGAGGTCTCCGAAGAGGAGGCCGACATGGAAGAGGCCCGCGTTCCGCTGGACGAGCTGGTGCGCGGCGCGCTGGCCGGCGAGCTGCACAACAACTGCCTGGTCGTGGGCACCCTCGCGCTGAGCGCTGCCTTGGCGGGCGGCGGTGGCATGGGCGCCCTGCGGGGGGCTGACGCTCCGTGGCCCGCGCGCCCTTTCGACTCGCGGTAGGTCCGCGTGTGCTCAATCGCCGGACGGGGTGAAAACAGCCCGTCCGGCGATTGAGGACCGGGGGTGCGGGGGCAGCGCCACCATGAGCCGATGTGGTGATTTTCGGCCTGGTCACGGCACCCATTGTCCCGGGCGGACGCTACGCGGTGAACTACGCTCAAAGCACTTCGTACGCACACACGCAGGTGAACGGGAGCGTAGCCCGTGACAGATCAGGCGGTGCAGCCCACAGGAGCGGCGACCGGCCGGCACGCCTTCACGGGCCGCGACCGCGAACTACGCGCCCTGCGCGAGGACATCGGACGCGTCGGCCTGCACACCCTTTCGGGCCATCCCCTCCCGCACAGCCGCGTCCTGCTGATCGCCGGAGCCCCCGGCTCCGGACGCACCGCCCTCGCCGAGGAGTTCGTCCGCAGGATCCAGGACCGGTATCCCGGCGGCGTCCTGCGGGCCCGGCTCACCGATCCCGGCGGGCTGCCC
Organism: Streptomyces sp. NBC_01775; assembly: GCF_035917675.1. Classification (NCBI taxonomy): domain Bacteria; kingdom Bacillati; phylum Actinomycetota; class Actinomycetes; order Kitasatosporales; family Streptomycetaceae; genus Streptomyces; species Streptomyces sp. NBC_01775. The sequence goes on from NZ_CP109104.1 coordinate 7,533,513, forward strand.
GTCCCCACCGAACGCACCGCCCGCGACCTGCTCGCCGCGCTGGCCGGCCTGGGCACTCCGGCAGGCGCCCGGCGCCCCGCCGCCCCGCCTCCCGGCGCCGATGAGGAGGACCTCTCCGAGGCCGTGCGCACCGCCCTCGCCGTACGCGGCCCCACCGTGCTGCTCCTGGACGACGTGGCCGATTCCGACCAGGTGCTCGACCTGGTGCCGGACAGCAGGGAGTGCCTCGTCGTCGCGGTGGCCGCGGGCCCGCTGACCGGCGTGCCCGATGTGCGGCCCTGCGCGCTGGGCGGCCTCGACCGGGCCGCCGCCGTCGAGCTGCTGGCCCGCCGCGCGGGCGCCGCGCCCCGCATCGCGGTCGATCCGCGCAGCGCCGAGGCGCTGGCCGAGGCGTGCGGTGACCTGCCCACCGCGCTCGCGCTGATGGGCGGCTGGCTGGGTGCCCGCCCCAAGCTCTCGGTGCACGACGCGGGCACGCGCCTCGCCGCGCTGCCCGAGCAGCCGGAGCTGCCCGAACAGTCCCGCCCGCCGGAGGAGGACGACGAGGAGGCGGAGCAGGGGTATCGCAAGCCCCTCCGGCGCAGGACGCCGGTCCCGCTCCTGCGCACCTTCCGGCTCGTCGTCGACTCGCTGCCTCGCTCGTACGCGCGCACGCTGCGGCTGCTGGCGCTCGCGCCCGCCGGATTCGTCGACCCGCAGACGGCCTCCGCACTGGCGGGCTGCTCGGTCGCCGCGGCCCACGAGGCGCTGGAGGAGTTCGTCCAGCTGGGCCTGCTGCGCGAGCTGGGCGGGGAGCGCTACGAGGTGCCCGGCTGTCTCGACCCGCTGCTGCGCGCGGAGCTGGCGGCGCACGAGCGGCCCGCCGAGGCGCTGCTGGCGAGGGCCCGGATGCTGGAGCGCACGGTGCGGCGGCTCCAGGCGTGCCGCGCGGTGTGCGAGCCGTCCGGCTCCGAGGCACGCAAGCGGATGGCGGGGATGCCCCGCGCGCTGCGCTTCGCCGGGCAGGAGGAGGCCCGTGTCTGGCTGGCGGAGCGGCGCCCCGCGCTGCTGGCCGCGACCCGGATGGCCGTGGCCGAGGGCGACGGGGAGCTGGATACCCTCGCGCGCCGGCTGGTCTCCGCGCTGGCCCGCGCCTTCGACGCACACCGTGAGCCGGACGAGGCCGCGCCCGACCTGTACCGGCTGCACGAGCTGGTCCTCGCGGTCTCCGAGCGCTGCGGGCTGCACCGGGAGAGCGCGGCGGCGCTGCTCAACCTCGGCGACCTCGACGCGCACACGGACCGGCTGGAAGAGGCACTCGTCCGCTACCGCAGAGCCCTGGACGCGGCCCGCAAGGGCAGGGACGAGGCCGCCACGGCACGCGCCCTGGAGTCGCTGGCCGGCACCTACGCGGTGCTGGCCGACTGGGCGCGGGCCGCCGACTGGTACGGCAGGGCGCTGGCGCTGCGGCTCACCCGCGGCGGGCGGGCCGACCGTGAGGCCGTGGCGCGGCTGCACGGCCGTATCGGGGCCGTGCACACCCATGAGGGCCGCTGGGAGGAGGCTCTGCGCGCCTGGCGCGCCGCTGCCGCGGCCTTCCGCAGGCTGCGCGAGCCGGGCGAGAACGCGCGCGCCCTGGCGGAGGCCGCCCGGGTGCAGGAGCGGGCGGACCGCCCGTACGACGCGCTGCGCACCTACGGCCAGGCACTGGATGCCGCGCGGGACGCCGACGACGTACGGCTGGAGGGCGCGCTGCGGGAGCGGCTGGCCGACACCTGTGAGCGGGTCGGCGATCTGGCCGCGGCACGGACGCATCGCGCCGCGGCCTTCCGCAGGCTGCGCGAGGACCAGCCGCCGTACCGCCCGGACGAGGCGGCATACGACCAGGAGGCGGCCCGCACTCCGGCGGCCCCGCACGATCCGGCGGCCCCGCACGATCCGGAAGGCGCGGAAGACGCGGACAGCGCGGGGGAGAGGCTCGTCGTGCCACAAGCGGAAGCGGAGGCCGCACCCCTCCAGTGCGGCGAGGCGCGCCACTGAGCCCCTCACTTTCGCAACAGTGCGTCTAGACCTGCGAAACGCATAGCAATCTCGGAAAAGGTCGATGCTTTGTAAGGCTGGACAGCTCGGCTTCCTTCATTAGACTGGTCGAGCCGCGGTCACCCCGGGTGTCTCCGAGCATGCGCGACCCGGCCTCTTCTGCTTTCTGCACCCTGAGTGAAGGACCGTGATCGACGTGAAGGTCGGCATCCCCCGCGAGGTCAAGAACAACGAGTTCCGTGTGGCGATCACCCCTGCCGGGGTGAACGAGCTGGTGCGGAACGGCCACGAGGTGGTCGTGGAGAGGGGCGCCGGAGTGGGCTCCTCCATCCCCGACGACGAGTACACCGCCGCCGGTGCCACCCTCCTCGGCACCGCCGACGAGGTCTGGGCCACGGCCGACCTGCTGCTGAAGGTCAAGGAGCCGGTCGCCGAGGAGTACCACCGGCTGCGCAAGGACCAGACGCTCTTCACCTACCTCCACCTCGCCGCCTCCCGCGAGTGCACCGACGCGCTGCTGGAGTCCGCCACGACCGCCATCGCCTACGAGACGGTCGAGCAGGCCAACCGCGCGCTGCCCCTGCTCGCCCCGATGTCCGAGGTGGCCGGCCGCATCGCCCCGCAGGTCGGGGCCTACCACCTGATGGCCTCGGCCGGCGGCCGAGGCGTGCTGCCCGGCGGCGTCCCCGGCGTGAACGCGGGCCGTGCCGTCGTCATCGGCGGCGGGGTCTCCGGCTGGAACGCCACCCAGATCGCGGTCGGCCTCGGCTTCCACGTCACGCTGCTGGACAAGGACGTCAACAAGCTCCGCGAGGCCGACAGGATCTTCGGCAACCGCGTGCGGACCGTCGCCTCCAACGCCTACGAGCTCGAGCACGCCGTACTGGACGCCGACCTGGTCGTCGGTGCCGTGCTGATCCCCGGCGCGAAGGCGCCGAAGCTCGTGAGCAACGAGCTGGTGTCGCGGATGAAGCCGGGAAGTGTGCTTGTCGACATCGCGATCGACCAGGGCGGCTGCTTCGAGGACTCGCGCCCGACGACGCACGCCGAGCCGACCTTCCGTGTCCACGATTCGGTCTTCTACTGCGTCGCCAACATGCCCGGCGCGGTGCCCAACACCTCGACACACGCGCTGACGAACGCGACCCTTCCCTACATCGTCGAGCTGGCCAACCGTGGCTGGCGCGAGGCGCTGCGCCGGGACGCGGCGCTGGCCAGGGGCCTCAACACCCACGACGGCGAGGTCACTTACGGGCCCGTGGCCGAGGCACACGGTCTCGCCGTGCGCGACATCACCGAGCTGCTGGGCTGAGTCCGGCGAGCCGTCGCGGGGTCAACCCGTGACGTCAACGTCGGCAACGTCACGTCACCGGCCGGACCTTGAAGGAAGGGTCCGGCCGGTGATGTCGTCGTGTCGCCATGCGTGGCTCTCAACTCGCCGCTAACGTAACCGTCTAACCTTTTTGCGCACCCCGGAACCCGCTTCGAGAACACTCGTGGCCTCTTGACATACAGGTGCTCGGTTACCGACACATCGTGCCGTCTCCGGCGGATTGTGTTGCTGCGGACCGCCGACACGCCATAGAGTCGCCAACCGTCGGCATGGTGTCACGCTGACCTGTCTAGAAATTTCCTGGTCACCAAGGAGGTAGGACGACTTGTGAACGAGTCGACATTTTCTCCCGGGGGTGGTCAACCAGGAGCGCCTGTACGAGGCCAGGGGTCCTCGAATCCCACAGCGCCCGAGGGTGTCGGCTCCGTCGCTGTCCGCACCTTCGCAGCCCACCAGACCCCGACCCCCCGCATGACAGCCCACCAGAACATGGACGGCCACCACGTGAACGCCACGGCCGGCGACGCTACGAACGGTCAGTCCGCCGAGCGTTTCGCCGACTACAGTGATCCTCATTACGACCCCAACTACGGCGAACTGCCCGAGGGGCACTTCTACGACCCGGACGCGGAATACGAACCCGATCCGGAGTACGCCGCCACCCTCGCGCCCGACGCGGCCCGCCAGCGCCGTGAGCGCATCGGCCCCACGGGGCGGCCCCTGCCGTACTTCCCGATCCCCGGTCCCGTGAACGAGCACGGCCCGGCGAAGATCATCGCGATGTGCAACCAGAAGGGCGGGGTCGGCAAGACGACCTCGACCATCAACCTGGGCGCCGCTCTCGCGGAGTACGGACGCCGCGTGCTGCTTGTCGACTTCGACCCGCAAGGCGCCCTGTCGGTCGGCCTCGGGGTCAACCCGATGGAGCTGGACCTGACCGTCTACAACCTCCTGATGGAGCGCGGTCTCGCGCCCGACGAGGTGCTGCTGAAGACGGCGGTCGCGGGAATGGACCTGCTGCCCAGCAATATCGACCTGTCGGCAGCCGAGGTGCAGCTCGTCAGCGAGGTCGCCCGCGAGTCGACACTCCAGCGCGCCCTGGGCCCGCTGCTGAACGACTACGACTTCATCGTCATCGACTGCCAGCCCTCGCTCGGTCTGCTCACCGTCAACGCGCTCACAGCGGCGCACAAGGTGATCGTTCCGCTGGAGTGCGAGTTCTTCGCGCTGCGCGGGGTCGCGCTGCTCACCGAGACGATCGAGAAGGTCCAGGAGCGGCTCAACCCCCAGCTGGAGCTGGACGGGATCCTCGCGACGATGTACGACTCGCGCACCGTGCACAGCAGGGAAGTCCTCGCGCGCGTGGTGGAGGCGTTCGACGAAAACGTCTACCACACGGTCATCGGGCGTACCGTCCGCTTCCCCGAGACCACGGTCGCGGGCGAGCCGATCACGACCTACGCCTCCAACTCGGTCGGTGCCGCCGCCTATCGTCAGCTCGCCAGGGAGGTGCTCGCCCGGTGCCACGCCGAGTGAGTCTGCCGGCAGCCGACGAACTGTTCCGTACGACCGGGGGATCCGCCGTGCAGTCGTCGGCTCCCCAGCAGGGGCCGCCCGGACAGGGCGGTCAGGTGAACGGCGAGAGCGCGCCGTCGGCGCCGTCCCCCGCGCAGGCGCACACGCCCAAGGTGCCGGCCCCCGCCTCCGAACCCGAGCCCGACGCCGGGCACTCCGAGTACGCGGCGACGGACGAGGCCGAGGGCGAGGCGGCGCCCGGCGCCGGCGGCGAGCACGCCGGGCGTGAGCGCCGCGCCGCCACGGCGGAGCAGCCCGCCCCGCCCCAGCAGCGCGACCAGAGCGGCCAGGAGCGCACCTCGCAGCGCGGCTCCGCCAAGGGGCGTCAGGCGACGGCTGCTTCGTCGTCCGCCGCGCCGTCGAGGCGCGGGGGCCGCGCGGCCAACCGGCGCCCCAGCGGGCGCGAGCGGCACGACGAGAAGATCACGGTCTATGTCTCCGCCGAGGAGCTGATGGACCTGGAGCACGCGCGGCTCGTGCTGCGCGGCGAGCACGGACTCGCCGTCGACAGGGGGCGCATAGTGCGGGAGGCGGTCGCCGTGGTGCTGGCGGACCTGGAATCGCGCGGGGACGCGAGCATTCTCGTACGGCGGTTGCGCGGGCGCTGAGGGGCTTGCCAGTACGCTGCCTGCGATGCCCAGTCCTGACGACACACTCGCCCACCGGGGCTCCCGCCGAACGCTGGGGCGGGGGCCCGGTGTCGTTCCCGCGAACGAGACGGCCGACGAGGCAGCCGGGACGACCGAGGAGGCCGGCGGGACCGAGAGCGCCGAAGAGCCCGCGCCGTCCGTGCAGGTTGAGCCTCCGGAGCCCGAACAGCCCGTAACGGCCGAGGAGCCGCAGGAGTCGGTGCGGGACGACGAGGAGCCGCAGGAGGCCGACGACGGGCGCTTCCGGGTCGTGCTCGACAACTTCGAGGGCCCCTTCGACCTCCTCCTCCAGCTCATCTCCAAGCACAAGCTGGATGTCACCGAAGTAGCGCTCTCCAAGGTCACCGACGAGTTCATGGTGCACATCCGAGCCATGGGGCCCGCGTGGGACCTCGACCAGACGACGGAGTTCCTCGTCGTCGCCGCCACCTTGCTCGACCTGAAGGCCGCCCGGCTGCTGCCGCAGGCCGAGGTGGAGGACGAGGCGGACCTGGCGCTGCTGGAGGCCAGGGACCTGCTGTTCGCGCGGCTGTTGCAGTACCGCGCCTACAAGGAGATCGCCCAGATCTTCGCGGGCCGCCTGGAGGAGGAGTCCCGCCGGTTCCCGCGCACCGTCGGGCTGGAGCCGCACCACGCCGAGCTGCTGCCCGAGGTGGCGCTCAGTATCGGTCTGGAGGGCTTCGCCAAGCTCGCGGTGAAGGCGATGCGGCCCAAGCCCAAGCCGCAGGTCTACGTCGAGCACATCCACGCCCCGCTCGTCAGCGTCCGCGAACAGGCCGAGATCGTGGTGGCCCGGCTGCGGGAGCGCGGCGAGGTCACCTTCCAGGAGCTGGCCGCTGACGCCCCGGACACCCTCACCGTCGTCGCCCGCTTCCTGGCGCTGCTGGAGCTGTACCGGGAGCGGGCCGTGGGGCTGGAGCAGGACGAGGCGCTGGGCGCGCTGCTCGTCACATGGAGCGGCGCCGCGGGCACCGAACCGCTGGTGACCGACGAGTTCGACCAGGAGCCAGGGGAGCCCGGGGATGAGTGAGACCGACGTGAGCGAGGACACCTACGAGGTGCAGGAGGCCGCGGCCGAGGCGCCGCCCGGGGAGCGCCGGGAGCCCCAGGAAGCCGAGCTGGAGCCGGAGGGCGGGCCCGAGGCCGGGTCCGGGCCGCCGGCCGGGGCCTCGGGCATCGCCGAGCTGGAGCTGAAGCCGGCCCTGGAGGCCGTCTTGATGGTCGTGGACGAGCCCGCGACCCCCGAGCACCTGGCCAAGGTGCTGGAGCGGCGCCCCCGCGAGGTCTCCGACGCGCTGCGCGAGCTGGCCGACGAGTACACAGCGCAGGGCCGGGGCTTCGAGCTGCGGCTGGTGGCCGGGGGCTGGCGTTTCTACACCCGGGGCGACTACGCGGACGCGGTCGAGCGCTTCGTGCTGGACGGCCAGCAGGCGCGGCTGACCCAGGCGGCGCTGGAGACGCTCGCGGTCGTCGCCTACCGGCAGCCGGTCAGCCGCTCGCGGGTCTCCGCCGTACGCGGCGTGAACTGCGACGGCGTGATGCGCACCCTGCTCCAGCGCGGTCTGGTGGAGGAGGCGGGCACAGAACCCGAGACAGGTGCGATCCTTTACAGGACGACGCATTACTTCCTGGAGCGGATGGGCCTGCGCGGCCTGGACGAGCTTCCGGAGCTGGCACCCTTCCTTCCGGAGGCGGCGGCCGTCGAGGGGGAGACTCAGGAGAGCATGCCGTCGTTCGACGTAGACGACCTTTCCAGCGACTCCCAGACGGATCATTGATGCGAAGCAGCGGCAGGAACACCGGCGGAAACCGCAACGGCAAGCAGGGCGGCGGCCAGAGCGGCGGCGCCCAGGGAGGCCGCGGACAAGGAGCCCGCGGCGGGCAAGGAGCCCCCGGCTCCCGGCAAGGGGCCCAGAAGGGGCGCCGGGGGACCGGCCAGCCCCGCCCCGAGGAGCGCCGCTACAACCAGCCGGGAGGCGGCCAGGGGGGCGGCCAGGGCGGCGGCAGGCCCACGGGCGCCGGGTCCTCCGGGTCCACCGGAGGCACCGGGGGCAAGCCCAGGCCCGAGGGCAGGACGGGAGGCAAGCCGGGCACCGGCCGCCCCGCCGCCGGACGGCCCGGCACCGGTAAGCCGGGCACGGGCAAGCCCGGTGCGGGCAAGCCCGCCTCCGGCAAGGCACCCGGCGCGGGCAAGCCCGGCGCCAGGGGCGGCGGCAACGTACGCAAGGACGTGACCAAGAGCGGCGCCCCCAAGGCCCGCTCCCGCAACGCCTCGGCGCCCGCACGCCCCCGCGAGTACGAGGCGCAGATCGAGGAGCGCAACCGTGCGCGGCACACCAAGCCGCCGGTCAAGCTCCCCAAGACGTTCGGCGAGGTGGAGGGCGAGCGCCTCCAGAAGGTGCTGGCCCGGGCCGGCATGGGCTCGCGGCGCGCCTGTGAGGACCTGGTCGAGCAGGCCAGGGTCGAGGTCAACGGCGAGGTCATCCTCGAACAGGGCCTGCGCGTGGACCCCACCAAGGACGAGATCAAGGTCGACGGGCTGACCATCGCGGCCCAGTCCTACGTCTTCTTCGCGCTCAACAAGCCCGCGGGCGTCGTGGCCTCCATGGAGGACCCGGAGGGCCGCCAGTGCCTGGGCGACTACGTCCAGAACCGGGAGACCCGGCTCTTCCACGTGGGCCGGCTCGACACCGAGACCGAGGGCCTCATCCTGCTCACCAACCACGGCGAGGTGGCCCACCGCCTCACCCACCCCCGCTACGGCGTCACCAAGACCTACCTCGCCGCCATCCAGGGGCCCCTGCCGCGCGACCTGGGCAAGCGGCTGAAGGACGGCATCCGGCTGGAGGACGGGTTCGCGCGGGCCGACCACTTCAAGGTCGTGGAGAACACCGGCAAGAACTACCTGGTCGAGGTCACCCTGCACGAGGGCCGCAAGCACATCGTGCGCCGGATGCTCGCCGAGGCGGGCTTCCCGGTCGACAAGCTCGTCCGCACCCGCTTCGGCCCCATCGCCCTGGGCGACCAGAAGTCCGGCTGGCTGCGCCGTATGACCAACACGGAGGTCGGCATGCTGATGAACGAGGTCGGCCTGTAGGGCCGGCCCGTCCGCGGCGGCGGGGGCAGGGACCGGCTCAGGACCATACGGCCAGGGCCAGCGCTCTGCCCTCGTGATCGCGTTCGACCTCCAGCATGCCCGCGACGGCCGAGCGGTTGATCCGGCCGTAGATCTGGGGCGAGGGCTCCCAGCGCAGCCGGGCGTCCAGCCGGTGCTCGTCGATCATCAGTGTCATGACGGGGCCCACGGCCTCCCGGAAGCGGGTGTCGGCGATGGCCAGGGCCTGCGACTCGTACGCCGTGCACGGGATGAAGCCGCCCTCCGCCAGCACGCGCGGCGAGTACGGGCGGTCCGGGGCCAGCAGCCAGTCGTCGAGCGGGACCACATGGAAGATCATGTCTCCCTTGTACCGTCTCACTGGGCGGGCGGCCCGCACATCCGCGCGTGCGCGGTACCTACCCTGGCGCGGCAGACAGGCCAGGCAGCGGCGCGGCCACACGGCGGCGCGGAGGGGAGCGACAGGTGGCAGGACGAGCGGTACGCGCGGTCCGTGGAGCCGTCCAGCTGGACCGGGACGAGGCGGAGCACATGAACGAGCGGGTCTCCGAGCTGCTCACCACGGTGCTGGAGCGCAACGCGCTGTCCGCCGACGACCTGATCAGCATCTGGTTCACGGCCACCCCCGACCTGCACAGCGACTTTCCCGCGGCGGCGGCCCGCAAGCTGGGCATCGTGGACGTCCCGCTGATCTGCGCCCAGGAGCTGGAGATCGCGGGCGCGATGCCCCGGGTGGTCCGTATCCTGGCTCACACAGAGACCGAGCTGCCCAGGGCCGCCGTCAACCACGTCTACCTCGGCGCAGCCGCCGCACTCCGCAAGGACATCGCCCAGTAATGCGCACAGCCCTCGTGATCGGCACGGGACTCATCGGCACCTCCGCCGCGCTCGCCCTCTCGGCGCGCGGCGTGCGGGTCCACCTGGCCGACCGTGACCACGAGCAGGTCCGTACGGCGGCCTCGCTGGGCGCGGGAACCGAGGGCGAGCCGGCGGAGCCGGTGGACCTGGCGATCGTCGCCGTGCCCCCGGCCCACGTCGCCGCCGCCGTCTGCGACGTCCAGCGGCGCGGCCTGGCCCGGGGGGTCATCGACGTGGGCAGCGTCAAGGGCGGACCGCGCCGTGAGGTGGCCGAGCGCGGCGGGGACCTGACCACCTACCTGGGCAGTCACCCGATGTCGGGCCGGGAGCAGTCGGGCCCGCTCGCGGCCACCGCCGACCTGTTCGAGGGCAGGCCGTGGGTGCTCACGCCCACCCCGGGCACCGACACGGAGGTGCTCAACCTCGCGCTGGAGCTGATCGCGCTGTGCGGGGCCGTGCCCGTGGTGATGGACGCCGACGCGCACGACAGGGCCGTCGCGCTCGTCTCGCACACCCCGCAGCTGCTCTCCAGCCTGGTCGCCGCCCGGCTGGAGAACGCCGCCGAGACGGACGTACGGCTGTGCGGGCAGGGCATCCGTGACGTGACCCGGATCGCGGGCTCCGACCCCGCGATGTGGGTGGACATCCTCTCGGCGAACCCCGGCCCCGTCGCCGACGTCCTCGCCGAGGTCGCCTCCGACCTGGAGGGCACCGTACGGGCGCTGCGGGAGCTGGACTCGGCCGACGAGTCCAAGCGCACCTCGGGCGCCGGAGGCGTCGAGGCGCTGCTGCGCCGGGGCAACGCGGGCCGGGCCCGGGTCCCGGGCAAGCACGGCCAGGCACCCACCGCCTACGAGGCGGTGATCGTGCTGATCAGCGACCAGCCCGGGGAGCTGGCGCGGATCTTCGCGGACGCCGGAGTCGCCGGGGTCAACATCGAGGACGTACGCATCGAGCACGCCACCGGCCAGCAGGCCGGTTATGTGCAGCTCATGGTGGTGCCCGGCGCGGTGCGCCCACTCGAGAAGGCCCTGCGCGAGCGCGGCTGGTCGCTGCGCCAGCAGTAGGGCGGACGGGCCCCGTGGGGGAGCCGGTAGCCTTGTGCGGGAGCCCTGCTCGCCGTGGCGGTATTCCCGAGTTTCCGAGTTTCCACGCGCCGTGCTCCGAGAACCCCGAGATTCACGAAAGGTGCCCACCACCGTGTCTGCAACCCCGGCAGCAGTGATTGTCGCCATCGACGGCCCCTCCGGCACGGGCAAGTCCAGCACCTCCAAGGCCGTCGCGGCCCGCCTGGGGCTGCGCTACCTCGACACCGGCGCGCAGTACCGCGCGATGACCTGGTGGATGCTGAGCAACGGCATCGACGTGAACGACCCGGGCGAGATCGCCGCTGCCGCGGGCAAGCCCGTCATCGTCTCCGGCACCGATCCGCAGGCCCCCGCCATCTCCGCCGACGGCGCCGACGCCTCGGCTCCCATCCGCTCCGAGGAGGTCACGGCCGCCGTCAGCGCCGTCAGCGCGGTGCCCGAGGTCCGGGCCCTCATCACCGAGCTCCAGCGGACCATCGCCGCCGGGACGGACCTGCCCGAGGGCGCGGTGGCGGGCATCGTCGTCGAGGGCCGCGACATCGGCACAACCGTGCTGCCCGACGCCGACCTGAAGGTCTTCCTCACCGCCTCGCCCGAGGCGCGCGCCGCCCGCCGCAGCGGGGAGCTGAAGGCCACCGACGGCGAGGCCACCGCCGACCTGGCCACCACCCAGCAGGCGCTGACCGAGCGCGACAAGGCCGACTCCAGCCGGAAGACCTCGCCCCTGAAGAAGGCCGACGACGCCGTCGAGGTGGACACCACCGAGCTGACCCTGGAGCAGGTCATCGAGTGCGTGGTCACCCTCGTCGAGAAGGCGGCGGCGGACAAGGCCGGGCGGATGGAGAAGGCTGCCAGGTGACAGATTCCGACTCCGTCCCCGGCGAGCGGGGAGCCACGGTCGGGCGCCGTATCGGCATCGGGCTCATGTACGGCATGTGGAAGCCTCGCGTGCTGGGTGCCTGGCGGATGCCGCCGAGCGGGCCCGTCATCCTCGCGGTCAACCATTCGCACAACATCGACGGACCCATGCTGATGGGTACGGCGCCCCGGCCGGTGCACTTCCTGATCAAGCAGGAGGCGTTCATCGGCCCGCTGGATCCGTTCCTGCGCGGCATCGGCCAGCTCAAGGTCGACCGCAGCTCCGCCGACCGCACGGCCATAGGCAACGCGCTGGGCGTGCTGGAGCGCGGCGGAGTGCTCGGCATCTTTCCCGAAGGCACGCGGGGCGAGGGCGACTTCGCCTCCCTGCGCTCGGGCCTCGCCTACTTCGCGCTCCGCTCGGGCGCACCCGTCGTGCCCGTCGCGGTGCTGGGCAGCGCGGAGCGCTCCAGCCGGGTGATACGGGCACTGCCGCCGCTGCGCAGCCGGGTCGACGTGGTCTTCGGTGACCCCTTCACCGTCGGCGACGGGAGCGGGCGCCGCACCAGGAAGGCCCTGGACGAGGCGACGGTGCAGCTCCAGGAGCGGCTCACCGGGCATCTGAGCGAGGCCAGGCGGCTCACGGGCAGGCCCACCGGCGCGGGCGCCGAGGCCGGCGGCTGAACCGGCCGCCCACGGCCGGTCCGGGCACCGCAGGGCCGAAGGCCGCACCCACCCCAGACCTGAACGCAGAATGACAGGACGAGACGTCATGAACGACCAGATGCACCCCGCCGACGACGGCCACGAGCACGGGCACGGTGAGCTGGGTGACGCCGAGTTCGCCGAGTTCATGGAGCTGGCGGCGGAAGAAGGCTTCGACCCGGAGGACGTGGAGGGCGCGCTCGGCGAGGCCGGGCACGGGCCGCTGCCCGTCCTCGCGGTCGTCGGCCGCCCGAATGTCGGCAAGTCGACGCTGGTGAACCGCATCATCGGCCGCCGCGAAGCCGTTGTCGAGGACCGCCCCGGCGTCACCCGGGACCGGGTCACCTACGAGGCGGAGTGGGCGGGCCGCCGCTTCAAGCTGGTGGATACCGGGGGCTGGGAGCAGGACGTGCTCGGCATCGACGCGTCCGTCGCGGCACAGGCGGAGTTCGCCGTCGAGGCGGCCGACGCCGTCATCTTCGTCGTGGACGCCACCGTCGGCGCGACCGACACCGACGAGGCCGTCGTCAAGCTGTTGCGCCGCGCGGGCAAGCCCGTGGTGCTGTGCGCCAACAAGGTCGACGGCCCCTCCGGCGAGGCCGACGCCACCTACTTGTGGGCGCTCGGCCTCGGCGAGCCGCACCCCGTCTCGGCGCTGCACGGGCGCGGCACCGGCGACATGCTGGACGAGGTCCTCAAGTCCCTCCCGGAGGCGCCGGAGCAGTCCTTCGGTGCCGTGCTGGGCGGTCCCCGCCGGGTCGCGCTCATCGGCCGCCCCAACGTCGGCAAGTCCTCGCTGCTGAACAAGGTGGCGGGCGAGGACCGCGTCGTGGTCGACGAGACGGCGGGCACCACCCGCGACCCGGTCGACGAGCTGATCGAACTCGGCGGCAAGACCTGGAAGTTCGTCGACACGGCGGGCATCAGGCGGCGCGTCCACATGACCGAGGGCGCCGACTACTACGCCTCGCTGCGCACGGCAGCCGCGCTGGAGAAGGCCGAGGTCGCGGTGGTGCTGGTCGACGTGAGCGAGTCGATCAGCGTTCAGGACCTGCGCATCATCACCATGGCCGTCGATTCGGGCCGCGCGGTGGTGCTGGCCTACAACAAGTGGGACACGCTGGATGAGGAGCGCCGCTTCTACCTGGAGCGGGAGATCGAGCGCGACCTCGTACAGGTGCGCTGGGCACCCCGGGTCAACGTCTCGGCGCGCACCGGGCGGCACATGGAGAAGCTGGTCCCCGCGATCGAAACCGCGCTGGCAGGCTGGGAGACGCGGGTGCCGACGGGGAAGCTGAACTCCTTCCTCGGCGAGATCGTCGCCTCGCACCCGCACCCGGTGAGGGGAGGCAAGCAGCCGCGCATCCTCTTCGGCACCCAGGCGGGCACCAAGCCGCCCCGGTTCGTGCTGTTCGCCTCGGGCTTCCTGGAGGCCGGATACCGCCGCTTCGTGGAGCGGCGGCTGCGCGAGGAGTTCGGCTTCGAGGGCACCCCGATCCAGATCTCGGTGCGGGTGCGGGAGAAGCGCGGACGCAAGAAGTAGGCGCCGAAGCGGGGCCCCGGCGGCGGCCGTTGCCCCGGCCCCTCAGTGGTGGCCGTTGCGCGGGGCCGGGGGGAGCGCGGGGACGTGCCAGGAAGAGGTGTGCCAGGAGGCCGCCGACGGCTCGTGGCCGCCCCAGGCGCCCGTCCCCGTGCCGTGCACCGTGCCGAACCCCTCGAAGCGCAGTTCCTCCTCGCCCGAACGGTCGCCGGGCAGGGCCTTGAAGAGCCTGCGCCACTCGGCGTAGAGGGAGTCGTAGATGGGGGTGCCCGAGCCGTCGGGCGAGGCACCTCGCGGGGGCCGCATACCGGGGATCTGGCCCTGGTTGAGGTGGATGTTCTGGGCGCGGAGAGGTTCGTAAGGCTGCACGACTGCCCAACGAACCGGCGGCGCGGCGGATGCGGCCCCGTGCGTCGAATGACCTGATCGCACAGTCCGCCGCGCGTTCGCGAAGTGGCCCCTGTGTGCCGCCCCGCCGCCGGTCCGACGTCGCTTCGGGGCCGGTGCGGCTCAGGTGCCGGCGAGCGGCATCGCGGCGGCCACCAGCACGCCACGGGTCGCCGCCTTCTCCAGCGCCTCGCGCAGCAGGTCCTCGCGGGGCTGCTGGCCGATGGAGCCGGCGGGCGCCGCGTAGACCATCACCGTGTGGCTCTTGGCCGCCGCCATGCGATAGCCGTCGGTGACCGCGAGCGGCTGGTGCGCCTGCCACCACGCGACGGGCTGCCCGCCGGGTCCGGGCGGGGGCTGGAGGATGGCGTGGAGCTGTCCCATGGCGAGCAGCACCGACCAGCCGGCGACCGGCGAGGGGCGGCGCGCGACATCCGTGACGGGCATGAAGCCCTGCTCGATCAGCAGCGGCAGGAAGTCGTCACCGGGCCCCTCGGAGCCGGGGCGCGCGATCGGGCCCGTGGGCTCGACGACGATGGCCGGGTACAGGGAGTCCTGGATGAGGACCTGGCCGCAGGTGACGCCCAGGACCGCCTGACGCGGCCCGGATTCGGCCGTGGCGGGCGCGGGGGACGCGGCCGGTGCGGGGGGTGCGATCGGAGTGGCCGGCGCCAGGGACGGGGCGGCGGAGGGGGCGGGAACCTGTGCGGCTCCGTTCGCTTCGTTTGCCGCGATGGTGCGTACGGCCCCCTGGAGCTGGTCCTCGGAGACGGTCACCACCTGGGAGGGGATGCAGGTGGCGTGGGCGAAGGCGAGGACGGCCGTCTCCTCGCCGACGAACAGCACGGTGCTGGTCCGCTCCTGGCTGGTGTGGCCCGGGGTGCGGCACGAGGTGCAGTCGTAGTTTCCCGGGGCGTTCTCTCCGGCGAGCAGCCTGTCGGCTTCTGCTTCACCGATCTCGGCGCGTACGGCGTCGCTGACATCGAGCATGGGGGACACGGAGGCTCCTGGCTTTCGGTTCCTGTTCGTGTGGACAACGGGCGATCTGTGGTGACGGTCACGCGTCCGTGGCCGCGAGGTCCCCGGGTCGGACGCATGCGGTCACCTGACAGGCCGAACAGCTCACGCTCCGTCAACAAATGGAGGGGGCACGCGAGTTCGACCGGTGACGCCGGTCACAGATCCCGGCGGAGCCGGGGAGGTACTGCCCTGTTTGGGCTGCTATGTGGGGTGTCCTGAAGTCGCCGTTATAGCGAGTAACCGGCAACTGGCCTGGAACGACAAGGATCCGGTTGAAAGTCGGGCGAGAGCCTCCATACATTCCTCGCGGTGCACCGAGCACCACCTGGGACAGGCGGATCAGAGTGCGGGCGCCAGATGTGCCAACGCCGTCATCCGCTCGGGGGAGAACAACGGGGGTTCCTGGGTTCGTGGAGAGGGTTTCCTTTGTCCAAACGTCGTACAGCAGCGGTGCTCGCGGGTGCCGGTATCGCCGCCCCGTTCGCGCTGCTCGCCGCCACCGCCCCTACGGCCTCGGCGGCGCCGAACGACGGAGTGTGGGACCGCATCGCCCAGTGCGAGAGCGGTGGGAACTGGCAGATCAACACCGGCAACGGCTACTACGGCGGGCTCCAGTTCTCCGCCGGCACCTGGCGGGCACACGGCGGCGGGGCGTACGCGCCGACCGCCGACGAGGCCAGCAAGGCGCAGCAGATCGCCGTCGCCACCAAGGTGCAGCGGGCACAGGGCTGGGGAGCGTGGCCGAACTGCTCGGCCAAGGCCGGAGCTTCCGGCACCCCGCCGAAGGCCGGCGCCGCACCCGCCCCGCAGCAGGCGCAGCCCAAGCCACAGGCCAAGCCGAAGGCCGCGCAGCCGAAGACCGACGAGCGGGCCGCCACGCGCGCCAACCGTGGCTCCGAGCGCGGCTCCGGCAACTACACCGTCAAGGCCGGTGACACCCTCGGCTCGATCGCGAAGGCGCACCACAAGAGCTGGCGCGCCCTCTACTCCGCGAACCAGAGCCTCGTCGGGGGCGACCCGGACCTCATCATGCCCGGACAGCGTCTTCACGTCTGACCCGTGAACCCATGGGTCTGCGAGCCCGTGGGTCTGCGAGTTCGTGAATCCGCGAGTTCGTGAGTCCGCGAACCCGCGAGGCATCAGCGGCCCCGTCAGGTCACAGCGCCTGGCGGGGCCGTCGCCGTTCGCCCGCTTCACCGCTGAAGACCACCGCACCCCTGCCCGGCTCGTAGACCGCCGTGGTGGCCCCGTCGGGCGGCGGGGTGGGCGCGGGCAGCCGCTGCTCCTGCCCGCCAGTGTGCGGGTCCGTCGCGAGGGCGCGGGCCAGCTCAAGACGGCGCAGCGTGGCCGTGTCCAGCCCGGCGACGGGCTTCGCCGAGGTGCTCCAGCTCGAACAGGCGCAGCGCCGGGGCCCGCGCCTACTTCGACCGGCTCAACGCCCGGGGCGGCCTCAACGGCCGCAAGGTGGAGGTCGTCACCTGTGACGACGGCGGCAGCGGCGTGGGCAGCAAGGAGTGTGTACAGCGGCTGCTGGACAAGGACCCAGCGAAGCGGGTGTTCGCGCTCGTCGCCGGAGCCTCGCTGGATTACGCGGGCGCCAAGCGGGTCTCCGAGGCGGGGGTGCGGGACATCGGCGGCCGGCCCGTCGGTCCCGCGTACGACACCTATCCGCATCTGTACGGCATCTACGGCAGTCTCGCGCCGCGCGACGGACGGCGGCCCGGCTGGGGCGGGAAGGTGCACGGCGGCACCGAGGTCTACCGCTGTTTCAAGCGGGAGCAGGGGGCGAGCAAGGCCGCCGTCGTCTCCTACGACCAGTCCGCTTCGACGGGTTACGCCAGGCTTGTCACGCGGGGCCTGAAGGAGGAGGGTTATGACGTGATCGAGGAGCAGGGCGACTTCGCGCTGCCGAACTTCCGCGCCGTCGCCGCCGATCTGCGCGCGCAGAAGGTCGATCTCGTCACCTTCGACGCCATGGAAACCCACGGCAACGCGCAGTTGTGCGAGGCGATCGACGGGGCCCGGGGTGCGGCTGACCGCCAAGGTCACCAACAGGAAGGCGATGAAGCGCACGGAAGCCGGCCGCGAGCGGCTCTCCCCGCGGCAGTTCGAAGGGTGGGCCGCGGCGATGTGGTTCAGCGACGCGGCGAAATCGTGCGGCGACCGGCTCACCCGTCCGTGTGTGGAGCGCTTCATGGAGAGGGGCAGGCCCTATGCGACGCGCGGACTGCTGCTTCCCGTGACCTTCGGGCACCGTGCCCGACCGCCGAAGGAGCGGCGCACCTGTCTGTCCGTCGCGCGCTGGCGGGACGGCAAGGGCCGGCAGGGGCCGACAGGGGCAGAGTCGCGACATGACGGACACCTGCTTCACCGTGCCGCAAATCGGCTACCGCCCCTGAGCGCGCCACCGGAGGCCAGAGGCAGGCGAGGACGAGTCGGAAGTAGGAAAAATTCCCAACTCTCCATCACAATAGCGAAACCGTTCGGGCACGTTTCTGAAATAAGATGCTCCGTCCATCCAACCCTTGCGTGCTGAAATCCGTCTAGGAAGGTGACAGGCGGACAGAGGGGGACTGACCGCGAGGTTTTCGTGGGACTCGGGGAAAATGCACATTTCGTTCTTACTCCACAATGGGTACGCCATCGGGGGAACGGTGCGTACTACTTATAACCTCGCCCGGAGCCTCGCGGAACACCACGAGGTCGAGGTGGTATCGGTGTTCCGCAGCCGGGACCGGCCGGTGTTCGATCCGGGGCCGGGGGTGAGGCTCCGGCACCTCGTGGACGTCCGCGACGTGCGTGCCGAGGCCGGAGAGGGCGGCGAGCACACACGGCCCGCCGAGATCTTCCCGCCGGAGGACGGGAAGTACCCGATGTACAGCGCGCTGACCGACCGCCTCATCGGGGAACACCTGGGCAGCACCGAGGCCGACATCGTCATCGGCACCCGCCCCGGCCTCAACACCCATATCGCGCGCCAGACCCGCCGCGGACCGGTCCGCATGGGTCAGGAGCACCTCACACTCGCCACCCACTCCCGTCGGCTCAAGCTCGTGCTGCGCAGCGCCTATCCCCGCCTCGACGCGCTGACCACCGTCACCGAGGCCGACGCCGCCGACTACCGCAACAGGCTGCGGCTGCCGGGCGTACGGATAGAGGCCGTACCCAACAGCGTGCCCGAGCCCGGCGTCACCCCGTCCGACGGCAGCAGCAAATGGGTCGTCGCCGCCGGCCGTCTCGCCCCGGCCAAGCGCTACGACGTGCTCATCCGCTCCTTCGCGAAGGTGGTGGCCGAGCGCCCCGACTGGCGGCTGCGGATATACGGCGGCGGACGCGAGCGGCCCGTCCTGCGCGCCCTCATCAACGAACTCGGCCTCTACAACCACGTCTTCCTCATGGGACCCACGCACCCCATCGAGCCCGAGTGGGCCAAGGGCTCCATCGCCGCCGTCACTTCCAGCCTGGAGTCGTTCGGCATGACCATCGTCGAGGCCATGCGCTGCGGGCTGCCCGTCGTGGCCACCGACTGCCCGCACGGGCCCGGCGAGATCATCCGCTCCGGAGTGGACGGCCGCCTGGTGCCCACGGGCGACGAGAGTGCCGTCGCCGAGGCGCTGCTGGGCCTCATCAACGACGACGGAATGCGCCGGCGCATGGGCCGGGCGGCCCTGACCGACGCCGCGCGCTTCGACCCCTCGCGGGTGGGAGCGCGCTACGAATCCCTGATGCGGGAGCTGACCGGCCGCGGTACCCGCGGCCTGCACCGCACGCGCGGCTCGCTCCTCAGCGGAGCCTATGCCGTCAAGGACGCCCTCAGGGACACGGCTCACGGGGCGCTTCAGGGAGGACGCACAGCATGAACGGCAGCACCACCGAGACCGTCCCGACCGCGGGGCCCGCGCGACCCCTCACCGGGCCCGGCACAGTGCCGGGGACACGTAGGACCAGGGACGGCGCCCGGCCCGCGACCCCCGGCGAACCCGTGCGCCGCAGGCAGCAGGGGCAGCGCGGCCCCACCGCAGACTGCACGGCCGACATAGCGGGCGGCCTCACCTTCGACGTCCGATTGCCCGCGAGCGTCGCAGACAAGGATCCCGGCCTGCTGCTGCGCCGCCGTCCGGGCCCCTCGGGGGAGATCGAGGAGGTGCGGCTGCCCCTGATGCCCCTGGAGAACGCGGCGGACACGGCGGCCGGGACGGACGCCACAGCCACGACGGACGCCACGGCCACCCCCGGCACCGGCGACGACCTCGTCCTGCGTGCCGCGCTGCCCAGCACCATGCAGCTCACCGAAGGCCGCTGGAACGTCTTCCTCGCGCTGGAGGGCCAGGGGCCGCGGCGGCTGTCGCCAGGTGTCAACGACCTGCGCTCGCTGGTCGACCGCACACCGAGCGAGGGCCGCACCTGGCTCGGAGTGCGCATCCCCTACTCCACCGAGCACGGCAACCTCAGCGTCCGCTCCTGGCTGCGCTGGCCGCACGCCGAGGCCGGATCGCTGCGGGTCATGGACGGCGGGCTGGCGCTGCGCGGGCGTCTCTACGGTGCCGAGGTCACCCCGACGGCACGGCTGGAGGCGTGGCCGCGCAGGGGCGAGGACCCTCCCGTACCGGCGGAAGTCGCCTCCGACGGGGAGGACTTCACCGCCGTGCTGCCCTACTCGCCGCTGGCGGAGCACCAGCTGTGGGATCTGTGGCTGCGGCCCGCCGCAGGTGCGAAGGCCGTGCGGGTGGCCCGCATCCTGGACGACATCCCGGACAAGAAGCGGATCTTCACCTTCCCCGCCTGCTCCCTCACCCCGCCCCCGGAAGGAGAACAGGCCGCCACGGCGGACGGCACCACGGCCGACAGCACCTCGGCGGACGGCGAGCAGCCCGAAGTCCCCGAGCCGCGCAGGGGGGCGGTGACCGCGAAGCCGTACTACACCCTCAACAACGACCTCGCTGTAAGGGTCGACCGAGGACACTAGCTGTCCGCGAGGGCTGCGAGACTCGACCGCATGCTGGAGACCTCGGCGCGGCTGCTACGGCTGCTCTCACTGTTGCAGACCCACCGCGACTGGTCGGGAGGCGCTCTCGCGGACCGGCTCGGCGTCAGCCCGCGCACCGTGCGCAGGGACGTCGACCGGCTGCGCGAGCTGGGCTACCCCGTTCACTCCACGAGCGGGACGGCGGGCGGCTACCAGCTCGGCGCCGGAGCCGAACTGCCGCCGCTGCTGCTGGACGACGAGGAGGCGGTGGCCGTCGCCGTCGGGCTGCGCGGCGCGGCCGGCGGCGCGATCGAGGGCATAGCCGAGTCCTCGGCCCGCGCCCTCGCCAAGCTCGAACAGGTGCTGCCGCACCGGCTGCGCCGCCGGGTTGGCGCGCTCACCGAGTACACGGTGCCGATGCAACGCGAATACCGCGGCCCGGGGGTCGGCGCCGAGGTCCTCACCGAGCTGGCGCACGCCTGCCGCGACCACGAGCGGCTCCGCTTCGAGTACGAGGCCCACGGCGGCGCCTCCTCCCGCCGCCGCGTCGAGCCGCACCGGCTGGTGACCACCCACCGCCGCTGGTACCTGGTCGGCTGGGACCTGGACCGCGAGGACTGGCGCACCTTCCGGGCCGACCGGATCACCCTCACCCCGCCGCACGGCCCGCGCTTCACCCCGCGCACCCCGCCCGCCGAGGACCTGGCCGCCTGGGTGTCCGAGGGGGTCTCCAACCGGGTCTACCCCGCCCGGGCCACCGTGCTGCTGCACACCCCCATGGAGCGGGCCGCCGAGTACATCTCGCTCTCCAGCGGCACCCTGGAGGCCGTCGACGAGCACACCTGTCTGCTGCGGTCCGGCGCGCCCTCGCTGGAGGGGATCCTCGTGCATGTGCTGATGCTCGGCGTCGAGTTCGAGGTGCGCGAGCCCGAGGAGCTGACCGAGTACGTCAGCCGGCTGCGGGACCGGCTGGCCCGCTCTGTGGAGCGGGCTCGGAACGGGCCCTCTCCAGCTGGTTCTCCAACGTCGTGACGATCTCCGGGTGGTGCAGGTCGAAGGCGGGGGACTCGGAGCGGATGCGCGGCATGGTCACGAAGTTGTGGCGCGGCGGCGGGGACGAGGTAGCCCACTCCAGCGACCGCCCGTAGCCCCACGGGTCCTCCAGCTCGATCCGCTTGCCGTACTTGTGGGTCTTCCACACGTTGTAGAGGAACGGCAGCGTGGACATGCCCAGCAGGAAGGCGCCGATGGAGGAGAGGGTGTTCAGCGCGGTGAACCCGTCGGCCGCCAGGTAGTCCGCGTACCGCCGGGGCATGCCCTCCACGCCCAGCCAGTGCTGCACCAGGAAGGTGAGGTGGAAGCCGGTGAACAGCGTCCAGAAGTGGATCTTCCCGAGCCGCTCGTCGAGCATCTTCCCCGTGAACTTGGGCCACCAGAAGTAGAAGCCTGCGAACGTCGCGAACACGACGGTGCCGAAGACCACGTAGTGGAAGTGCGCCACCACGAAGTACGAGTCCGTCACGTGGAAGTCCAGCGGCGGCGCGGCGAGCAGCACGCCGGTCAGACCGCCGAACAGGAAGCTGACCAGGAAGCCGACCGACCACAGCATGGGGGTCTCGAAGGAGACCGAGCCGTGCCACATCGTGCCGATCCAGTTGAAGAACTTCACTCCCGTGGGCACCGCGATCAGGAACGACATGAAGGCGAAGAACGGCAGCAGCACGGCACCCGTGGCGAACATGTGGTGCGCCCACACCACCACGGACAGCCCGGTGATGGCCATCGTGGCGCCGACGAGCATCACATAGCCGAAGATCGGCTTCCGGGAGAAGACGGGGATGATCTCGGTGATGATGCCGAAGAACGGCAGCGCGATGATGTAGACCTCCGGATGCCCGAAGAACCAGAACAGGTGCTGCCACAGCAGCGCGCCCCCGTTCTCCGGGGCGAAGACCATCGCCCCGAACCTGCGGTCCGCCTCCAGGCACAGCAGCGCCGCCGCCAGCACGGGGAAGGCGACCAGCACGAGGATCGAGGTGAACAGGGTGTTCCAGGTGAAGACCGGCAGCCGGAACATCGTCATGCCCGGGGCGCGCATCCCGATGATGGTCGTCAGGAAGTTCACGGAGCCCAGGATCGTCCCGAAGCCCGCCAGGGCCAGCCCCATGATCCACAGGTCCGCGCCCACCCCGGGGGAGCGCGTCAGGGAGTTGAGCGGCGCGTAGGCGAACCAGCCGAAGGAGGCCGGCCCGGTCGGCACGAGCAAGGAGCCCAGCACGATCAGCCCGCCGAAGAGGAACAGCCAGTACGACAGCATGTTGAGCCGGGGGAAGGCCACATCGGGCGAGCCGATCTGAAGCGGCATGATCTCGTTGGCGAAGCCCGCGAACGTCGGCGTGGCGAAGAGCAGCAGCATGATCGTGCCGTGCATCGTGAACGCCTGGTTGAACTCCTCGTTCGTCATCAACTGAAGCCCCGGGCGGGCCAGTTCGGCGCGCATCAGCAGCGCCAGCACCCCGCCGACCAGGAAGAAGGCGAAGGAGGTGATGAGGTAGAGGTGGCCGATCTTCTTGTGGTCGGTGGTCGTCAGCCAGTCCACCATCAGCGCCCCGGGGCGGCGTACGCGCGGGGCGGCGCCGCCTCCCTCCTCCGTCACCTGGGCGGTGTCCGTCGCCATGCTGCCCCCTCGCTTCCGTCCATACGGCGATGCGTCCGGGCGCTGCGTCAGGCCGTGCCTGCCGTCCGGGCACAGGCCATGATGCGGCAGGGCACGGGTGGGCGCGAGGGTGCGCGCCGATGACTTTCAGCCCTCTGGTGCACGGGAGGGCGCGGGCAGCCCGCCCCGCGACCACCGTCCGGCGTCGGCTCTTCCGTGGGCGCGGCTCCTGGCAGGCGCCGTACGCGGAAGGGGAATTGGGCGGCGGCGAGCAGTTCTTCAGCAGCTCTTCCGACTGTCTTAAGGTGTCCTTGGGGCGCCGTTCCGGAATTTGTGCCTCGGGTGGTCGTCCCGCTATTTCCAGGTCGTAATCCGGAATGCGGAGCCGGTGAAATTACTGCTGGGGAACAGCCACGTACGAGTGACGCGTGCAACGCCGGATCGTGCACCGAGCGTTGTGACACAAGCGTGACTCGGCCGCAGACAGGCCAAGACTTCCGGCCGTCACTCCCCGCGCCTACGGTGGCCGCATGGCACCCGAAACACCGGACCCTCAACTGTCCGACGACGACCCTGAGACCTACGTGGGCATGAGCCCCCAGGACGCCGAACGGCGTGCCCGGGAGCAAGGCTGGACCACCGTGCGTCAACTGGCGCCGGACGCGCTCGTCACCATGGAGTACCTCTCCGGGCGGATCAACCTCGCGGTCCAGGACGAGCAGGTGGTGCGCTGCTGGAAGGGCTGAACTCCGCTGCTGGAAGACCGAACTCCAGTGCCCGCTGAGCCCGCAGCGGGCGGGACAGGTGGGACCGGGTGAGGAAGGGCTGTGCGTACCGGCTTCCTCGCCCGGACGTCACCGGTGCCGTCGTGGCTCCAAAGCCGCGGCGGTCGCGGTCAGTAGCGCCGCGAGGAGGCCCAGGGGCTGCCCGAGGAGGACGAGGAGCCCCCGCGTCCGGCGCCCGCCCCCACGGTGTCCGCGGCGCGTGCCTCCTCGGTGCTGCGCGGCACCGGCGTACGCGCACCCGTGGCGGTCTCCTGCGCGGGAACGGTGCGCGGGGTGACCAGGGCCTGCCGTGCCGTGACGGGCGGCGCCGGCGCCTGCTTGGGGGCCAGCGGGGACCCGGCGGTGAGGAACCGTTCACGCAGCGCGAAGATCAGCGCCTCCGCACGGGCGATGGCCGGCTCGCACCAGGGCAGACCCAGCAGGATCAGCAGCCCGGCGGCCCAGCCCAGCAGCACATCGCTGACCCAGTGCGTACCGAGATAGACGGTGGTGGCGCCGACACCGAGCGCGAAGACGGCGCCGACGACGGACAGCCATCGCCGGGCGAGCGGCGTCGTGGCCAGATAGGCGAGGATTCCCCAGGTCACCACGCCGTTGGCGGTGTGGCCCGAAGGGAATATATCGCCGCCGGCGAAGAGTTCGGGCGAGCCGATGGAGGTCGCGTAGTGTGGCCCGAGGCGCCCCAGGCCGATCTTGACGGCACCGACCGTCGTGTTGAGCAGCAGCAGCGAGAAGCCCAGCGCGAGCAGCGGGCGCAGCGTGCGCTGCCGCCAGGAGCGCCAGCCCAGCCATGCGGCCACCAGCACAGCCGTCGGCCCGCGTTGTCCCAGCACCACGAAGGCGTCCAGGAACCCGTGGATCTCGGGCCACTGCTTGTACGGGCGGAAGAGCATGACCTGCCAGTCGAGCTGGACGAGCCAGGTCGAGCCCAGAACCGCGACCACGATGGCCACATAGAAGGCGACCGTGGTGCTGAACAGACCCAGCCGGATCCGGCTCATCCGCGGGGCCGGGCCGCAGGGGCGGTGAGGCTCCTGCTCCAGCCTGGAGAAGATTCGGTCGGTACGCACTCAATCGAGATTACCGCGCGTGAAGAGTGCCTTCGGCGATGGCGGGCTCTTCGTGATGCCGATGTGATGTGCAAAAGTGCCCCGCACTCGCTTAGGTGAAGTTTATGTCGGGTCGATTCGGCGGCTCCTTCATTGCCGGGAAGTGACTGCGAAGCGACTTCGGTCACACGGCCGTTGAGGAGCATTTCCGCATTTCCCCTGCCGGCCTGGTGTTTTCACCGGGCAACGGCTCACGGCGGCCCCGAGCCGTGCAGCCACCACGCGCCGTACGCGGCCGACAACACCGCGATCCGGCCCAGCAGCAGCGCCGCCCGCGAGGGCCGCCACCGCGCCAGCGCCGCGGCAAGCGGCAGCAGCAGCGGGAAGGCGGGCATCAACAGCCGTGGCTTGGACCCGAAGTAGCCCTTGGCGCACAGTGCGAGCACCAGCACGATGCCCGCGTACACCAGCAGCGGCAGGGGCTGCCGCTGTCGTACGCACAGCACGTACAGCCAGATCACCAGCGCCACGCCGGCTATCAGGCCGAGGCCGCCGATGACCGTTCCTGTCAGGTTTTTCCCGATGAATCCGAGAAACGCCCAGCCCCCGTCGAAGCCGTTTCCCCACTGCCCCTGAATGTCCAGATATCCAGTGACACTGCCGGTCCGGACTCCCACCCATACGAAGTACCCGAACCAGCCCAGCGGTGCCAGTGCCAGCCCCAGCGTCATCCGCACCGTCGGCCGGCGCCGCTCCCGCCACAGGCCCGCCAGCGCCGCGATCCACACCGCGGCCACCACGGCGGCGCCCACCGGACGGGTCAGCCCCGCCAGTGCCGCCAGCGTCCCGGCCCACACCCAGCGGCCCGTCAACACCGCGTACAGCGACCAGGCGGCCAGCGCGGTGAACAGTGACTCGCTGTAGGCCATCGACTGCACGATGCCGACCGGCAGCGCCGCCCACAGCACGGCCAGACAGATTCCGGCGGACCGCCCGTACAGCCGCTCCCCGGTCAAGTAGAGCGCCCACGCGGTGGCCAGCGAGGAGATCCAGCTCACCAGCATCCCGGCGTCGGCGGGAGAGAGCGGCGAGATCTCCGCGAACAGTCGCTCCAGGCCCGGGAGCAGCGGAAAGAACGCCAGGTCCGAGTGCACCCCGCCGTCCGGCAGCCTGACCTCGTAGCCGTACCAGCCGTCGGCGACCCGCGTGTACCAGAGGGAATCCCAGCGCCGCGTCAGCAGCTGGTGCGCGCTCTCGACCGACGTGCCCCAGGCCGCCAGCACCAGCAGGCCCAGCAGCCGCACCCCCGCGAACGCCAGCAGCGCGGGCGCGGCGCGGCGCGGGGCGCCCGCGCGGGTGCCGGTATCGGCGTGGGGGGAGCCGGAGGCGGCGAGGTCGGTCATCCGGAGATTATTGGCCACCGCTTCCCGCCTCCCGATACCGGGGCGAAGCACCGCCGTCTACGCAGTCATAGCCGCGCGCATCCCGGGCATACGAACGCCGGGACGTCCGTCCGTTGGACGGGGGCACGATAGACGAACGCGTCGGCTCGCGTACGCTAACGGCCACTCGCCCCTCTGCAACGGGCCGAAAATCGACCGGCCGCCCGGTCTCCTGGTGGCCTTGCCCACTCCCCGAACGGCCCGCGGGTGCGAGAGCAAGAGGAGGTGCGTACATGACCGGGACGACCACGGCCGCATCGCGAGAGGCGGCGGACGTCCCCGGGCACGGAGCGGACCCGCGCCATGCGGGCGGGAGCGCCAACCGCTGGACCGTGCTCGTCGTCCTCTGCTCGAGCCTGTTCCTGGTGGCCGTCGACGCCACCGTGCTGCACGTCGCCGTGCCCGCCGTGTCCGAGGACCTGCGGCCCGGCTCGGCCCAGCTGCTGTGGATCGTCGACGCCTACCCGCTCATGTGTGCCTCGCTGCTCATCCTCTTCGGCACCCTCGGCGACCGGGTGGGCCGCCGCCGGGTGCTGCTGTTCGGGTACGCGCTCTTCGCCGTGGCCTCCGGCGTGGCCGCCTACGCGCAGTCCGCCGGCGTACTGATCGGGGCTCGTGCGCTGCTCGGCGTCGGCGGCGCCATGATCATGCCGGCGACGCTGTCGATACTGCGGCAGGTCTTCCCCGACCGCCGCGAGCGCGCGCTGGCCGTCGGCATCTGGAGCGCGGTGGCGGCGGTGGGCGCCGCTGTCGGCCCGCTGGTGGGCGGGCTGCTGCTGGAGCACTTCTGGTGGGGCTCGGTCTTCCTGATCAACATTCCGCTGATGGCCGCCGGCCTGCCGCTGGGCCGCTGGCTGCTGCCCGAGTCCGTCAGCGGGGGCGAGGGCCCCTGGGACGTGCTCGGCGCGGTCCTGGCAGCCGCCGGACTGTGCGGGGCGATCTTCGGGGTCAAGCGCGCCGGCGGCGGCGAGCTGTACTCGGCGGGCACCTGGCTGCCGCTGCTGGCCGGTGCCGCCCTGCTGGTGGTGTTCGTACGCCGCCAGCGCAGGCGCCCCCACCCGCTGATCGACTTCGGCACCCTGACCCGCGCCGCCTTCGGTACCTCGGTCGGCTGCATCGTGCTGACGGTGCTGGCGCTGGTCGGTCTCGCGCTGATCGCCGCGCAGTACCTCCAGCTCGTGCTGGGGCTCTCCCCGCTCCAGACCGGGATGCGGCTGCTGCCGCTGTCCGTCGCCGCCATCGCCGCAGGCCTCGTCGGCTCCCGGCTGCTGGCCCTGCTGGGGCCGCGCACGATGGTGGCGCTCGGCTTCCTGGTCACGGCCGTGGCCGTGCTGTGCCTGACGGGACTGGACGAGCAGGACAGGCCGGGCCTCCTCATCGGCGGCTTCGTGCTGCTGGGCTTCGGCCTGGAGACCACCTTGTTCGGCTGCTACGAGTCGATGCTGAGCGAGGCACCCCCCGAGCAGTCGGGCGGTGCCGCCGCCGTCGGCGAGACCGCCTACCAGCTCGGCGCCGGCATGGGCATCGCCCTGCTCGGCAGCGTCATGAACGCCGCCTACGGACCGGGCGTGCGCGGCGTCGCGGGCCATTCCGGGGTGTCGGACGCGGCCAGCGCCGACGCCAGCAACTCGCTGGGCGAGGCGTACGAGGTCGCCGCCCACTTGGACGGCCCGGCCGGCCACGCGCTGCGGGAGGCGGCCCGCGCCTCCTTCGTCTCCGGACTGCATGTGACGCTGCTGGTCAGCGCGGGCTTGCTGCTGCTCGGCGCGGTGGCGGCGCTGCGGCTGCCCCGCCACATGGAAGGCACCCAGGGGCGCGGCGACGAAGAGTGCTCCGGCGGGCCGAAGGAGCAGGACAGCGGCACGGGGAGCCTCTTGTCGAGGGGCATTACCCGGTCGTAGCGTCAGGCGCGTATCCGTGATCGTTCCACCGCCGGAGGCGCCTGCCATGAGCCCGACGTCAGCGAAGTCAGCGTTCGACGCGCACGACCCGCTGGGGATCGACGACCTGCTCAGCGACGAGGACCGTGCCGTGCGCGAGACCGTGCGCTCCTGGGCCGCCGACCGCGTCCTGCCCGGTATCGCCGACTGGTACGAGCGCGGCGAGCTGCCCGGCGTCCGCGAGCTGGCCCGCGAGCTGGGCGGCATCGGCGCGCTGGGGATGCAGCTCTCCGGCTACGGCTGCGCGGGCGCCAGCGCCGTGCAGTACGGGCTGGCCTGTCTGGAGCTGGAGGCCGCCGACTCGGGCATCCGCTCCCTGGTCTCGGTGCAGGGCTCCCTGGCGATGTACGCCATCCACCGCTTCGGCAGCGAGGAGCAAAAGAGCACCTGGCTGCCCCGGATGGCCTCCGGCGAGGTCATCGGCTGCTTCGGCCTGACCGAGCCGGACCACGGCTCGGACCCCGGCGGGATGCGCACCTACGCCAAACGCGAGGGCTCGGACTGGGTGCTGACGGGCCGCAAGATGTGGATCACCAACGGCTCGGTCGCGGGGGTGGCCGTGGTGTGGGCCCGCACCGACGACGGCATCCGCGGCTTCGTCGTCCCCACCGACAGCCCCGGCTTCTCGGCGCCGGAGATCCGGCACAAGTGGTCGCTGCGCGCCTCGGTCACCAGCGAGCTGGTCCTGGACGAGGTGCGGCTGCCGGCCGACGCGGTGTTGCCGGAAGGCGGCGGGCTGCGCGGCCCGCTCAGCTGTCTGAGCCACGCCCGCTACGGCATCGTGTGGGGCTCTATGGGCGCTGCCCGCTCCTGCTTCGAGGCCGCGCTCGGCTACGCGAAGGAGCGCGAGCAGTTCGGCAGGCCGCTGGCGGGCTTCCAGCTCACCCAGGCGAAGCTCGCGGACATGGCCGTCGAGCTGCACAAGGGCGTGCTGCTGGCCCACCACCTGGGGACGCGGATGGACGCGGGACGGCTGCGGCCCGAGCAGGTCAGCTTCGGGAAGCTCAACAACACCCGCGAGGCGATCGAGATCTGCCGCACGGCCCGTACGATCCTGGGCGCCAACGGGATCTCGCTCGAATACCCCGTGATGCGGCACGCGACCAACCTGGAGTCCGTGCTCACCTATGAGGGCACGGTCGAGATGCACCAATTGGTGCTCGGCAAGGCCCTGACGGGCCACGATGCCTTCCGGGGCTGACCCTTCGGCCCCCCGGAGCAGCGGAGGGTGTGGGGCACGGCGCCCCACACCCTCGCGCTAACTCTGGTTGAAGAAGCCGCCAGGGTCGCGGCGGTCCTCGTTGCTGACGATCTTGTAGTCGTTGGGAGTGAGCAGGAAGACGCGGGTCGCCACTCGTTCGATGGACCCCCGCAGTCCGAAGGTCAGCCCCGCGGCGAAGTCGACGACGCGCTTGGCGTCGGCGGACTCCATCGCCGTGAGGTTGACGATGACCGGAACGCCGTCCCGGAACAGCTCACCGATGCCCCGGGCATCCCGGAAGCAGTCCGGGGTGACCGTCGCGATCTTGGTCCCCTGATCCTGTGCCGTTTCCGCCGTGACGCGGACTCTGGGGTCCGTCACCCACGACTCACGGGCGGCGTCTGAGGGCTCCGGCCCTTCGGACGGCCCGTCTTCCGGCCCGTCGGCGTAGTCGTAGTAACGCATCTCGCTGTCGTCGACGAGGCCCAGCCAGGCACTCGCCTTGCGCACCGATCCCATGGACGCCTCCTCTCCTCGCGCGGGTCCCACTTGTTCTCAGCTCTCCGCCGCGGGTCCGCAACCCCTATGGTCGTCCATGATGCTGATGATGCGCCAAGCGGATACCCATCCCGCACGGTATTCGTGACGTTTCTGGTGCAGAACATGTGGCGCTCGATCAGGAATCTTGCCCTGTGCGGCGGGTGACGGAGCGCAAGATGAGGCGTATTGCCCCGTTCCCGCCGGATGGGTGGCCTTCAGGGACATCCGAGTGAGGGATCGCCTCACGCTCTACACCCGTCCGTTGGGAGCATTCCGGACACTCGCGGATTGACCGGTATGACTTCCGGCACACGCGAGGGGAACAGTGGAAGAACTTCCGGGGCGGTCCTGAGAGGGCGAAGCCGGGAGCCGCGGGGCGCAAGACGCGGCTGTGACAACTGAGGCTCCCCCGGCGGGATCTGGACCCTAGGAGTCCGAAAGCGGGCCTTGCGATTCCGGAAAATCACTGTGAATACTCCATGCAGCGTTTGTCAGGAGCACGCTTGATTTTCCCTGATCGGGAGGAAAAGTGACGTTCAAGCGCACTACAGCCAGCGACACCTCGGCACGCCGCAGACGTAACCGGCTGATCGCCGTCGCGTCCGGCATGGCGGCGGCCGGGGCGCTCATGGTGCCCGCGACGGCGTCCGCCGAAGCTCCGTCTCCCCACACCTACACCGCGAGCCAGCTCGGCGACGCAAGCGACGCCGTGCGCTCGGCCGACGTGGCAGGCACCGCCTGGCACGTCGACAAGAAGAGCAACAGGCTGGTCGTGACCGCGGACAGCCGCGTCTCGAAGTCCGAACTGACCAGCATCAAGCGCGAAGCGGGCAGCAGTGCGGGAGCGCTGGACATCGAGCGCACCAAGGGCACGTTCAAGAAATTGCTGTCGGGCGGCGACCCGATCTACGCGCAGGCAGGCTGGCGCTGCTCGGTGGGCTTCAACGTCCGCAGCGGCAGCACCTACTACTTCCTGACCGCCGGTCACTGCACCGACGGCGCGGGCAACTGGTACACCAACTCCGGGCTCACCACCCTCATCGGCCCCACGGCCGGCTCCAGCTTCCCGGGCAACGACTACGGCTTGGTGCGCTACAGCAACTCCGCCATCGCCCATCCGGGAACGGTCGGCAACGTCGAGATCACCGGCGCGGGCAACGCCTCCGTCGGCCAGACGGTCACCCGGCGCGGCAGCACCACCGGCACCCACAGCGGACAGGTCACCGCGCTCAACGCGACCGTCAACTACGGCGGCGGCGACATCGTCAACGGGCTGATCCGCACCACCGTCTGCGCCGAGCCCGGCGACAGCGGCGGGCCCCTCTACTCCGGCAGCACCGCACTGGGCCTGACCTCGGGCGGCAGCGGCAACTGCTCCAGCGGAGGCACGACCTTCTTCCAGCCGGTCCCCGAAGCGCTCAGCGCCTACGGCGTCAGCATCTACTGACCCTGACGCGTACTTCGGCACCACCCGTACTGCTTGCCCGCGCACGTCCCACGGCGTGCGCGGGCAGGCGCGCAGCGGGTCTCGACCGGGTGACCTGTCCCGGTTACGGTGAGGGATACCTCTCTACTGCATTCCCCCGGAAATCTCCCTGAACATCCCGGGGTTCGCCCCCGCGCCGCGTGCGTCGGCAGGAGGCCGTCATGGTCGTGGAGCTGGTGGCGACAGGACTCTCCCTGGGGGCGCTCTACGTCCTCGCGGCGGCGCGTGTGGTCCGGCAGTACGAACGCGGCCTGGTCTTCCGGCTCGGCCGGCTGCGGCCCGAGGTCAAGAGTCCGGGGTTCACGATGATCCTGCCGGGGGTCGACCGCCTCCAGAAGGTCAGCATGCAGATCATCACGGCGCCGGTGCCCGGCCAGGAGGGCATCACCCGCGACAACGTCACGGTGCGGGTGGATGCCGTGGTCTACTTCCGCGTCGTCGATCCGGCGCAGGCGATCGTGCACGTGGAGGACTACCGCTTCGCGGTGAGTCAGATGGCCCAGACCTCGCTGCGCTCCATCATCGGCAAGAGCGAGCTGGACGACCTGCTCTCCAGCCGCGAGAAGCTCAACCAGGGCCTGGAGCTGATGACCGACAGCCCCGCCGTCGAGTGGGGCGTGACCGTGGACCGTGTCGAGATCAAGGACGTCTCGCTGCCGGAGACGATGAAGCGCTCGATGGCCCGTCAGGCGGAGGCCCAGCGCGACCGCAGAGCCCGGATCATCAACGCCGACGCGGAACTGGAAGCCTCCAAGAAGCTCGCCGAGGCGGCCGAGCAGATGGCGGACACCCCCGCCGCGCTCCAGCTGAGGCTGTTGCAGACGGTGGCCTCGGTGGCGACGGAGAAGAACTCCACGCTGGTACTGCCCTTCCCCGTCGAGCTGCTCCGCTTCCTGGAGGGCCCGCGCGAGGAGCGGCCGGCCGCGCGCGTCCGCGGTCCCGCCCGTGGAGAGCTCCGCGCCGGGCGGAGCCGCGCCGGAGGCCCCCGCGCCGGGCGGAGCCGCGCCGGACACGTCCGCGGCGCGTGAGCGGGAGCGTGCGGTGGAAGGGAAAGCTTCCGTCGAACTGCCTGATTTGCCGCCGGAATCTGGCCGCTGAGGAGCGATTACCAGACAGGACTAATCCTTACGGCGGGAACACGCGACGTCGCTACGCGTGTCCGTATGGTGGGACGACGTGCGAGAGGACGGGACGTTCGGCCCCTTGACCCCGCTCCCGAACTTCCGGTCGGGTGACGCGATCTGAGTCTTGTGAGTCAACCGGCGCGCTCGCAATACTCGGCGGCGAGTTGGCATGGACGCGACGGCCTCGTGGGTAAGAGGCCCGTGTCCGTACTTCCTCCTGGACCGCCCCATCCTCGGGCGGCCCAACCCCCCACTGGAGGTTCTCAGTTGTCACACCGTCGGATATCCAAGCGGCGCGTCATCATCGCCGGCGCCGGAGTCGCCGCACTCGCCGCCGGCACGCTCACGGTCACGACCGCCAACGCCTCGCCTGACACCCCCGCCCTCAAGAGCCTGTCGCAGTCCTCGGCTTCACAGCTCGCCTCGAAGCTCACCTCGGACCTCAAGGGCGACGCGGGCGCCTACTACGACGCCAAGGCCAAGAAGCTCGTCGTGAACGTCACCGACAGCGACGCCAAGAAGAAGGTCGAGGCCGCCGGCGCCCAGGCCAGAGTCGTCAAGCACTCGCTGGCCCAGCTGGACTCGGTCAAGGACACCCTGACCAAGAAGAACGTCACGGGCACCGCCCGCGCGGTCGACGTCAAGACCAACAAGGTCGTCATCACCGCCGACAAGACGGTCAAGGGCGAGAAGCTCGCCCAGCTCAAGCGGCAGATCAAGGAGCAGGGCGGCAAGGCGGAACTCAAGCGCACCAACGGCAAGTTCACCACCAAGATCGCCGGTGGCGACGCCATCTGGGGCGACGGAGGCCGCTGCTCGCTCGGCTTCAACGTCACCGTGGGCGGCAAGGCCGGCTTCCTGACCGCGGGGCACTGCACCACGGCGATCTCCGCGTGGTCCGACAGCCAGGGCGGCGAGCCCATCGCCGAGAGCGGCGACGGCAAGTTCCCCGGCAACGACTACGGCATCGCCATGTACACCGGCGACACCGACCACCCGAGCGAGGTCAACCTCTACGACGGCGGCACACAGGCCATCTCCGGCGCCGCCGACGCCGAGGTCGGCCAGAAGGTCACCCGCAGCGGCAGCACCACCCAGGTGCACGACGGCTCGGTCAAGGCCGTGGACGCCTCCGTCACCTACCCGGAGGGCACCGTCGACGGGCTGATCCAGACCGACGTCTGCGCCGAGCCCGGTGACAGCGGCGGCTCGCTCTTCGCGGGCGACAAGGCGGTGGGCCTCACCTCCGGCGGCAGCGGTGACTGTTCCTCGGGTGGCGAGACCTACTTCCAGCCGGTGCCGGCCGCGCTGGACGCGTTGGGCGCCGAGATCGGCTGAGTCCGCACCATGTGAGGCCGGCAGCGGGTCCACCCGTGAGGTGGGCCCCACAACCCCCACAGCGGAACCCCCCGGACGGTGTCCGGGGGGTTCCGTGGGTTTCGTGCCCCGGAGGGGGAGTGGGTATCAGCTCTTCTCGGCCGCCACCAGCTCCGCGATCTGTACGGCGTTCAGTGCCGCGCCCTTGCGGAGGTTGTCGTTCGACAGGAACAGCGACAGGCCGTTCTCCACCGTCTCGTCGCTGCGGATCCGGCCCACGTAGCTGGAGTCCTTGCCCGCCGCCTGGAGCGGGGTGGGGATCTCCGAGAGCGCGACACCCGGCGCCGAGGCCAGCAGGCGGGCCGCCCGCTCGGGGTCGAGGGGGCGCGCGAAGCGGGCGTTGATCTGGAGCGAGTGACCGGTGAAGACGGGCACGCGGACGCAGGTGCCGGAGACCTTCAGCTCGGGGACGGCCAGGATCTTGCGGCTCTCGTTGCGGAGCTTGTGCTCCTCGTCCGTCTCGCCCAGCCCGTCCTCGACGATCGAGCCGGCCAGCGGCAGGACGTTGAAGGCGATCGGCCGCTTGAACTTGTCGGGCGCCGGGAAGTCGACGGCCTCGCCGTCGAACGTCAGCCGTGTCGCGTCGCCCTCGACCGCCTTGCGTGCCTGGCCGTCCAGTTCGGCGACGCCGGCCAGGCCGCTGCCGGAGACCGCCTGGTACGTCGAGACGACCAGCGCCACCAGCCCCGCCTCGTCGTGCAGCGGGCGCAGCACCGGCATGGCCGCCATGGTGGTGCAGTTGGGGTTGGCGATGATGCCCTTGGGGCGCCGGAGGGCCGCCTCGGGGTTCACCTCGGAGACCACGAGCGGTACGTCCGGGTCCATGCGCCAGGCCGAGGAGTTGTCGATGACGACGGGCCCCTGGGCCGCGACGCTCTCGGCGATCGCCTTCGAGGTCGCGCCGCCGGCGGAGAACAGGACGATGTCCAGGCCCGAGTAGTCGGCCGTCGCCGCGTCCTCGACCGTGACGTCACCGCCCTTCCACGGGATCGTCCGACCGGCCGAGCGCGCCGAGGCGAACAGCCGCAGCTCGTCGACCGGGAAATCCCGCTCCGCCAAGATCTCGCGCATCACGCTGCCGACCTGGCCCGTGGCTCCGACGATCCCGATCTTCATGGGGCTCCTTCTGCTGATCGCGCGGCCCGGTCCTTGTCCGGCCGCGCTGGTCTGTGCTTGTCCCGTTTGGCCCCTACCCTGCCCCCAGCCGGGTACGGGGCACCAATCCTTTGATTTGGGTCACAGCCGGGGTGGGTCAGGGCTTCGGGGGCCGTGCGGAGTGGTCCCCCTGGGCGCGGGGCGTACGCAGGCCCGCTGTCAGCCCTCGCAGACAGCGTACGGCGAGCGCCGCCGGACCCCGCTCGGGGTCGTCGGGGGGCACCTCGTCCGTGGCCCAGGTCTCCATCGCGATCCGCATCGCCGTGTTGGCGGCAGCCGCCGTCAGCCGCAGGTCGAGGGGGTCGGTGCCCTCGCGCGCCAGCCTCGTCAGTACCGGGACCAGCGCCTCCTCGGTCTCCGCGTGCACCCGCAGCCACACCGAGCGCAGGGCGGGATCGCCCGGCACGGCGCGCAGCAGGCCCCGGGTGCTGAGGAGGGCCTCGGCCTGGGCCGTCGCGTGCGGGCCGCCGGGGGTGAGCGCCGCGCGGACGGCGCGCTCCAGCGCCGCCTCGACGGACAGGTCGCCGGGCGCCGCCGCGAGGTCGGCGAGCCACTGGCGCACCCCGCCGGTCAGCAGCGGGGTGACGGCTTCCTCCTTGGTGCGGAAGTAGCGGTAGAAGGTGCGCAGGGAGATCCCGGCCGCCCGGGCGATGCCCTCGGCGGTGACACCGGCGGCGCCGCGCTCGGAGAACAGCTCGGCGGCATGCCGGGCGATCTCCCGCTCGGTCTCCGTCTTGCGGCGCTCGGTGAGGGAGGGGCGGGAGGACGGCCGGGAGAGGGGTCCGGACGAGGGGGAAGCGGAGGATGGGGACGCTGCGGCCATGGGGGAAGGGTACGTCGCGTCAGTGCGCGTGATGCACGCTGCGCCGTCCTGGCATGTTGTGCCAAGTGGGCGTACGGTGGCAAACCCGGGCCACGGGGCCCGGGTCCCCACAGAAACGGAGCCCCTCATGAACCGCTCCGAGACGGACCGCTCCGAGACGAATCGCTTCGAAGGGCGCAAGGTCCTCATCACCGGCGGTGGCTCCGGCATCGGCCAGGCCACCGTGGCGCGGATCCTGGCCGAGGGCGGCACGGTCGCGGCCGCCGACATCGTCGAGGCCGGGCTGGAGAAGACCCGCGCACAGGCGGCCGAGGCGGGCGCCGTGGCCCGGCTGTCCACGGTCACCGTCGACATATCCGACGAGGAGTCCGTACGGGAAGGCGTCGGCGGGGCTCTCGAAGGGCTCGGTGGTCTGGATGTCCTGGTCAACGCCGCCGGGATCCTGGACTCCAGGCACACCGAGACGATGACGCTGGAGTTCTGGAACCGGATCATCGGCGTCAACCTCACCGGTACCTTCCTGGTGACCCGGCAGGCCCTGCCCGCGCTGCTGGCCACCGGCCAGGGCGTGATCGTCAACTTCAGCTCGACCTCGGCGAGTTTCGCGCACCCCTACATGGCCGCCTACGCCGCGACCAAGGGTGGCATCCAGTCCTTCACCCACGCCATCGCCGCCGAGTACGGCAAGCGGGGGCTGCGCGCGGTCTGTGTCGCACCGGGCTCCATAGCCTCCGGCATGACCCGTGACCCCGGGCTGCCGGACGACGCCGACTTCAGCTTGTTCGGGAAGCTGACCCCCGTCCTCGGGAAGGGCTTCGCGGGCCCGGAGACCGTCGCGGGCGCCATCGCGATGCTCGCCTCCGACGACGGAGCCTTCATCACGGGCACCGAGCTGCGCATCGACGGTGGCACCCACATGTGAGGGCGGTGGACGGCGGGCCCCGCCGGGTGGTGTACGGGAGTTGTAGCGTGCCGACCCATGAGTACCAGTGCCGCACTCCCGTACACCGTCCGCGCCGCGCGGCCCGAGGACTACGACACCCTCGTCGCCGTCGTCGACGACTGGTGGGGCCGCCCCGCCTCCCGCGATCTCACCCGGGTCTTCCTGGACCACTTCCATGCGACGAGCCTCGTCGCGGAGGGGCCGGACGGGAGCCTGGCGGGCTTCGTCGTCGGCTTCCTCTCGCCCTCGGACCCCGACTGCGCCTACATCCACTTCACCGGCGTCGCACCGGCCAGACGTAAGACGGGCCTGGCCCGTGACCTGTACGAGCGCTTCTTCGCGCGGGCCCGCGCCGACGGCCGCACGGTGGTCAAGGCCATCACCTCCCCGGTCAACACCCGCTCCGTCGCCTTCCACACCGCCCTCGGCTTCACCGCCTCGGACCCGCTCCCGGACTACGACGGCCCCGGGCTGGACCGGGTGACTCTCCGGATGGAGCTGTAGAAGAACGCGGTTGAACGGAGCTGTAGGAGAACCCGGCGACCGAGCTCAGTCGCCGGCCGGCTGTTCGCGCAGCACCGCGTCCAGGGTGAGGGGGGCGCGGCCGAGCAGGGTGGAGAGTGTCGGGTCGACGGCGGCGAATTCGCCGGCGCGGCCGGCGGCGAACATGCCCAGCAGCTGCTCCACCGCATTGTCGGGGACGCCCCGCTCCCCCAGCTGCTTCCGGAACTGGTCCTCCGGCGCGGTGATCCTCTTGATGGTGCGGCCCGTCACCTCGGTGGCGAGGGCGGCGATGTCGTCGAAGGTGAGCGCCCGCGCCGCGGTGAGCGGCGGCGTGGGGCCGTCGAAGCGGCCTTCGTCGGCCAGGACGGCGGCGGCTGCGTCGGCGAGGTCGGCGTGCGCGGTCCAGCTGACCGGCCCGTCCGCGGGGAGTGCGACCTGGCCGGATTCCAGGGCGGGACCGAGGAACCGCACCGCGCTTGCGGCGTAGAAGCCGTTGCGCAGCGACGTGAACGGCACACCCGAGGCGCGTAGCGCTTCCTCGGTGGCGGCGTGGTCGCGGCAGGGCTGGAAGCGCGACGAGGCGTCGGCCCCCATATGGCTGGTGTAGAGGATGCGGCGGGCACCCGCCGCGACGGCCGCGTCGATCGCGGCGCGGTGCTGCCGCACGGCCTCTTCGCCCACCTTGTCGACAGAGACGATGAGCACCTGGGAGGCGCCCTCGAAGGCATGCCCGAGGCCGGCGGCGTCGGTGAAGCTGCCGTGCCGCACCCGTACCCCCTGGTCGGCGAGCGCCTGTGCTTTTCGCGGGTCGCGGACGCTGACGCCGACCTGGTCGGCCGGCCTGCGGGTCAGCAGCCTCTCGACGATCTGGCGTCCGAGCTGTCCGGTGGCTCCGGTCACGATGATCATGACTCACTCCCGATCTGTTTCCGATGTAATCATGTTTAGCATAACAGTGTTACTAACGATGGAACCGTTCGGGCTATATCGTTGATGCATGCCACCTCGTTCACGCAGCAGGAGCGGCGCTGCCGCCGCCGAACCCGATACCGCCGCCCCCACGGGCCGCGAGCAGACCCGGCAGCGGATCATCGAGGCCGCTGTCGACCTGCTGGAGCGCGAGGGCGGCGACGCGGTCACCACCCGCGCGGTGGCGGTCGCGGCAGGTCTTCAGCCGCCGGCCATCTACCGGCTGTTCGGCGATAAGGACGGACTGCTCGAAGCGGTGGCCGAGCACGGCTTCGCCGCGTTTCTCGCGGCCAAGCGCATCGACTCCGCCCCGCAGGACCCGATCGAGGATCTGAGGGCGGGCTGGGACCTGGCGGTCGAGTTCGGGCTGGCTCATCCCGCGCTGTACACGCTGATGTACAGCGAACCCGCGGGTGCCACGTCCGCCGCCTTCAAGGCGGGTATGGAGATCTTGAGGGGCCGTATCCGGCGCCTCGCCGAAGGCGGCTGGCTGAGGGTCGACGAGGAACTCGCGGTCGTGATCATCCATGCCACGGCGCGCGGCGCCGTGCTCACCTGGCTGTCGCTGCCGGAGGGCCGGCGCCCTCCGGCCCTGTTGACCGCCCTGCGGGAGTCCATGGTCACCGCCGTCACCAGCCAGGAGCCGGCTGTGCGGGACGCGGGCCCGGCCGGTGCCGCCCGTGCCTTGCGTGCCGTGCTGCCCGAACAGACGACGCTCAGCGGCGCGGAGCGGCAGCTGCTGCGGGAGTGGCTGGACCGGCTCGCCGCCGACGGTTGAGGCGCGGCGGCTCCCGTCTGGCGCGGTGGCTCTCCTCCGGGTGCGGTGGCTCCCGTCTGGTGCTGACCTGCGGTGATCCTTCCCACCCCTTCATTCGAATAGTAGTTCGAAATCTGGTCTATGGTGGAGCCGGGACAGCAGAAGAGGGGGGTGCGGAAGTGGCAGGAGGTGTGCGCCGGTGGCCGAGTTCTCCGGGATGCCCGGATTCACGCATCTGCACGTCGCCTCCGGCTTCTCGATGCGCTACGGCGCCTCGCACCCCGAGGCCCTCGCCGAGCGGGCGGCCGAGCGGGGGATGGAGGCGGTCGCGCTGACCGACCGGGACACGCTCGCGGGTGCCGTACGGTTCGCGAAAGCGACGGCGCGGGCGGGGGTGCGGCCCGTGTACGGGGTCGAGCTGGCCGTCGGGGAGCGCGCGGCGCGGGGCGGGGAACGGCCCGGCGTCCGCCGCCGCACCCCTGTCAGAGGTGGGGCCTTTGTCGATGAATCGGCACAGCGTGCCGTCTTCCTCGCCCGGGACGGCGCCCACGGCTGGGCCGAGCTGTGCCGGATGGTCACCGCCGCACACGCGGACGCCGACGGGAAACCGCTGCTGCCCTGGGAGGCGCTGCGCGGCGAGGCGGTGACCGTGCTGCTCGGCGCCGACTCCGACGTCGGCCGCGCCCTTGCCGCCGGGCGCCCCGACCGCGCCGCCGCGCTGCTGGGGGAGTGGCGCGAGATCTACGGCGACGCGCTCCGGCTGGCGGTCACCGCCTCCGGCCCGCTGCGCGAGGCCGCCAGGGCGCTGGGCCTGGCAGCGCAGGAGGGCGTCAAGCCCGTGTTGACCAACGCCGTGCGCTACGCCGACCCCGCGCGGGCCGACGCCATCGAGGTCGCCGATGTGCTCGACGCGGCCCGCCGCCTGGTGCCCGTCGACCCGCGCAAGGGGCTCGACAACGGCGAGCGCTGGCTGAAGGGGCCGGACGGGATGGCGGAGGCCGCCCAGCGGATCGCCGAGGCGGCCGGATACCGCCACAACACCGCGCTCCGGCTGCTCGCCCTCACCGAGGAGACCGCGGCCGGCTGCCGCATGGACCCGGAGGAGGACCTGGGTATCGGCCGGGTGCACTTCCCCGAGCCCTGGCTGGCCGGGACCGGCGGCCACACGGCCGAGCGCGCGCTGCGCTCCCGCTGCGCGGCGGGAATGGTCTCGCGCGGGTACGAGCGGGAGGGCAAGCGCTGGCGCCGGCTGGAGGACGAGCTGGCCGTCATCGAGAGCCTCGGCTACTCCTCGTACTTCCTGACCGTCGCGCGGATCGTCGAGGACGTACGGGAGCTGGGGATACGGGTCACCGCGCGCGGTTCGGGCGCCGGATCCCTCGTCAACCACCTGCTGAACATCGCGCACGCCGACCCCGTCGAGCACGGGCTGCTGATGGAGCGCTTCCTCTCCCCGCGCCGCGCCGTGCTCCCCGACATCGACGTCGACGTGGAATCGGCGCGGCGGCTGGAGGTCTACCGCGCCATCTTCGAACGCTTCGGCGAGGAGCGGGTGGCGACCGTCGCCATGCCGGAGACCTACCGGGTGCGGCACGCCATCCGGGACGTGGGCGCGGCGCTGGGCATGGACCCCGACGAGGTCGGCCGCCTCGCCAAGGCGTTCCCGCACATCAGGGCGCGGGACGCGCGCGCGGCGCTGGCCGAGCTGCCGGAGCTGAGGGAGCTACGGGAACTGCGGGAGACCGGCGGCCCCGGTGCGCACGGGGAGCACTTCTGGGAGCTGGTCGAGGCGCTGGACGGGCTGCCGCGCGGGGTCGCCATGCACCCGTGCGGGGTGCTGCTGTCGGACTCCTCGCTGCGGGCCCGTACGCCCGTCGTGCCCACCAGCGGCGAAGGCTTCGCGATGGCGCAGTTCGACAAGGAGGACGTGGAGGACCTGGGCCTGCTCAAGCTGGACGTACTGGGGGTACGGCTCCAGTCGGCGATGGCGCACGCGGTCGCCGAGATCGAACGGGCCTCCGGCGAGCGGCTCGACCTGGACGCGGTCCCGGCGGGCGACCCCGCCACCTACGAGCTGATCCGCGCCTCGGAGACCCTGGGCTGCTTCCAGATCGAGTCGCCGGGCCAGCGCGATCTGATCGGCCGGCTCCAGCCGGAGAACTTCCACGATCTGGTGGTCGACATCTCCCTCTTCCGCCCCGGCCCTGTGGGCGCCGACATGGTCCGGCCCTTCATCGAGGCCCGGCACGGGCGGCGCCGGATGCGGCTCCCGCACGAAGACCTGGAGCCCGCGCTGCGCGAGACCTACGGGGTGGCGATCTTCCACGAGCAGGTCATCCGGATCCTCTCGATGCTGACCGGGTGCGACCGGGGCCGGGCCGACGAGGTGCGCCGGGTGCTGAAGGACGACGAGAAGCGCGCGGCGGCGAAGCTCTGGTTCGAGCGCGCCGCCGGCCGCCGGGGCTACGCGCCCGAAGTGATCGAGCGGTCCTGGGAGATCGTGGAGTCCTTCGGCTCGTACGGCTTCTGCAAGGCGCACGCGGTGGCCTTCGCGGTGCCGACCTACCAGTCGGCCTGGCTCAAGACGCACCGGCCCGCCGCCTTCTACGCCGGGATCCTCGAACACGACCCCGGGATGTACCCCAAGCGGCTGCTGCTGGCGGACGCGCGGCGCCGCGGGGTTCCGGTGCTGCCGCTGGATGTGAACCGGTCGTCGGCTTCCTATCAGATCGAACTGGAGTCTGATTCTGGATTGTGGGGACTCCGCCTCGCGCTCTGTGACGTGCAGGGCATCAGCGAGGCCGACGCCGCGCGGGTCGAGGCGGGCCGGCCCTACGGTTCACTCGCCGACTTCTGGCAGCGGGCCCGCCCGCCCCGCCCGGTGGCCGAACGCCTCGCCCAGGTCGGGGCGCTGGACGCCTTCGCGCCCGGCGGCAACCGGCGCGACCTGCTGTTGCACATCGCCGAACTGCACCGCGCCCAGCGCGCGAAGGGGGCACGGGAGGGCCAGCTCGCGCTGGGCGAGGGCGGGAACGGCGGGGGCGCCGGGGACGACAGGGATGCCGGGAGCGGCAGGGGCGGGGAGAAGGGGACCGGGGCGCAGGAGGCCGAGCCCGTACACCTGCCCGACCTGGACGGGGACGAGAGGCTCGGCGCCGAACTCGGCGTCCTCGGCATGGACGCCTCCCGGCACCTGATGGCCGATCACACCGCCTTTCTGCGGGAGTTGGGCGCGCACTCGGCGCGCACCCTGCGCTCGGCCCGGCACGGCGAGACCGTACTGATCGCGGGCGCCAAGGCGGCCACCCAGACCCCGCCGCTCGCCTCGGGCCGGCGCGTCATCTTCACCACGCTGGACGACGGCACGGGCCTGTCCGACCTCGCCTTCTTCGAGGACTCCCACGAGGCGTGCGCCCACACCGTCTTCCACTCCTGGCTGCTGCTGGTGCGCGGCGTGGTCCAGCGGCGCGGGCCGCGCAGCCTCAGCGTCGTCGGCTCGGCCGCCTGGGACCTGGCCGAACTGGTCGAACTGCGCCGCGAGGGCGGCCTGGAGGCGGTCGCGGCCCGGCTGGCGGAACCCCCGGAGGCGCCCGCGGACCCCGAGGACGGACCGGCCCCGGAACGCACCATCGAGGTCGCACCCGGCTACGAGATGCACCCCTGGGCCGACCTGCGCCCGGCCGGCGAGTCCGCCGGCTCGCCCAAGGCGCTCCGCAAGATGTGGCACTCCAGCACGGGGAGCGCGGGATGAACGGCCGGACGGGACGGACGGGACCGGACGGTGCGGCCCCGGAGCACGAACCGCACGTGCTGTACGTCCACTTCGGCGCCCGCGTGCGCGAACACCCCGAGCGCTACGAGGCGCTGCTCGCGCTCCTCACCGACATCACCCCCGTCGTCCAGCCGCAGCCGCCGGAGGCCGCGCTCGCCGATGTCCGCGGCGCGCTGCGGTACTTCGGGCGAGACGCGGTGGGCCTCGCCCAGCTCGTACGGCTGCGCGCGCTCGCCCTGCACGGCACCGACTGCGCCGTCGGGGTGGCCGCCAGCCCGCTGCTCGCCCGGATGGCCGCGACCGCCGGGCCGCCGGAGTCCGGGCGGGTACGCGAGGTGCGGCCCGAGGAGGCGGCCGGGTTCCTCGACCGCAGGCCCGTCGCCGCGCTGCACGGGGTCGGCCCCGCCACGGCCCGGACGCTGTGCTCGTACGGCCTCGACAGCGTAGGCCGGGTCGCGGCAGCGCCGCCCGCCACGCTCCAGCGCATCCTCGGCGCCGTACCGGGGCGCCGGGTGCACGAGTGGGCGCGCGGCATCGACCCCACGCCGGTGACCCCTACAGCGCCGGCGCGCTCGGCCGGAGCGGAGCACCGCTTCGGCCACGACGAACTGGACGCGGGACAGCGGCGGCGGGCGCTGCTCACGCTCGCCGACGAACTGGGCTTCCGGATGCGTACGGAACGGCAGGTGGCGCGAGGCCTGAGCCTCACCGTCCGCTACGCCGACCGCTCGGCCACCACCCGGACCCGAAGGCTGGCCGAACCCACCGCGCACACCCCGACTTTGGCCGCCACGGCCTATGCCCTGCACGACGCGCTGGGCCTCCAGCGGGCCCGGGTGCGGGGGCTGGCGCTGCGTGTCGAGGAGCTGACGGCGGCCGAACTGGCCACGCATCAGCTCTCGTTCGAGGCGCGGGACGAGAAGGCCCGGCGCGCGGAGGCGGCGGCCGACCGCGCCCGCCACCGCTTCGGCGCGGACGCGGCACGCCCGGCCGGGGGGTGGGGGAGAGCGGCGGCCTGAAGCGCGGCCGAAGGCCGAAGCGGCCACCCGGTGCGACGGTGCGCTGTCAGGGGCCCGTGCCAGCATGCGGACATGGGTTTCTTTGACGATCTCGTCGTGGAGGAAGAGCCGGGGAAGGAGCCGCCCCGCGTGCTCGAACTGGGGCCTCCCACACCGGAGTCACTGTCCGACCGTCCGCCGGAGGACTGGTATCTGCCCGCCGTGCTGCCGCGCCGTACACATGCCGGCGCGGGTCCGCACGCGCGGGTGATGCTCACCGGCCTGTCCGTGTGGCCGGGCGCGGTGACGCTCCATCTGGTCGCCTTTCTCCGCCGCATGGAGACAAGGGGTTTCGGCTTCCGTCCAGAGCGCGAACGCGCGGGCGGGCTCAGAGCCGGGCTGCTGCTCGGGGACGGGCTGAGGGTGACGACGATGGACGGCGACCCGTGGCCCCCTCCGCGCGGCAGAGGGCGGCCGTACACCCTGACCAGCCACGGCGGGCACGGCGGCGGCTTCAGGACCGAGGTGGAC
The DNA here is from genome assembly GCF_035917675.1 of Streptomyces sp. NBC_01775. Lineage (NCBI taxonomy): Bacteria > Bacillati > Actinomycetota > Actinomycetes > Kitasatosporales > Streptomycetaceae > Streptomyces > Streptomyces sp. NBC_01775. Next base: position 7,577,679 of record NZ_CP109104.1, read on the forward strand.
CTCCTGCTCTCCGCGCTGCCGCCCGAGGGGCCGTTGACGCTGGTGATCGAGTGGCCCGGCCAGGGCGTGCCCGAGACCCGGACGGACCTGGACGCGGCGGAGATACGCGCCGCCGCCTCCGAGGCGCTGGAGATATGGCCCGGACTGGGCACCCCCGTGCCCGACCCGGACCCGGACCCGGAAGCGGGCCAGAACACGGAGGCGGAGGCGGACCCGGACCCGAACGCGGAGGCCGGTGAGACCGTCTCCTTCGGCTTGGTCAGCGCCGGGCCCGACGACATCCTGGCCCCCGCGCCCGAGGATCTTCTGACGGGCCCGCTCCGGCGGCTGTTCGCGCGGGCGGACCCGGACCCGGACCCGGAGCCCGACCCGCACCGCTACGATCCGCGCCCCGACTGGGACGGGATGCCCCCGGACGGCTGGAGCGATCCGCGTCTCGTACGCGTACGGCTCGACGCCGGTGCCGACCCCCACTGGGCGGGCGAGGCCGAGGACGATGAGGGGCGCACCCTGCTGCACTACGCGGTGGAGAGGGGTGCCCCCGCTGAGGTGCTGACCGAACTGGTGCGGCACGGCGCACAGGTGGACGCCCCCGACGAAGAGGGGGTGACTCCGCTGTGGGAGGCGGTCTGCGAGAGCGCGCCCGAGATGTGCGAGACGCTGCTGGCGGCGGGCGCCGATGCCTGGCGGCCCTGTATGGACGGGTGGACCCCGGGCCGGCTGGCGCTCACCCATCCCGTGCTCGCCCCGCTCTTCGAGAGCCTGCCGGGGACCGTGCCGCTCACCGAGGAGGAGCGCGCGGCGCAGGCCGAGGCAGACCGGCTCATCGAGGTCTTCCGCGCGGTTGAGCACACGGAAGGTGCCGGCTTCGCGTTCGTGGCGGGGGACAGCGAGGAGGACATCCTCCGCAAGCTGGGCTCCGACCCCGCGACGTGCCCGGTGCTCGACCTGAACCGCGAGCCGGGCCCGCACGGCACGGGCCCCGGCGGCTTCGACCCCGGAGACCACGAGGAGAGCCAGTACTGGGTCGGAGTCACCGGGGTGGAGGGCGGCTGTGTCATCACCCAGCCGATGGGATACGTCCCCGAGGACGCCCGCTTCCTGAAGAAGATCTCCCCGGGCACCGTCGCCTACGGCGTCTACTTCAACCCCAAGGGCGGCACGTTCGGGACGCTCGCGCGGGACGGGAAGGAGAAGAAGCACGAGGAGATCGGCCTCCGGCCCTTCGAGGGGGACCCGCCCGAGTTCTACCGCTTCCGCTTCTGGGAGAGCGGCGAGAACGCCCCCCACTGCGCCGCGCCCCTCGCCTACGCCTGCGCCATGGCGGGTATGGCCTTGACCGACGCGGCGCCGTTGACGGGCCCGCCTCGCCGCTGGGTCCGGATCCCGTACAAGCCGTAGCGCACGACGCACGGGCTCGCCGCCCTGGCAGCCCGGCCACGGCGGCGGGCCTCGCGCCCGTCACGCCGCGGTGCGGAACCTCCGCAGGCGCAGGCTGTTGCCGACGACGAAGACCGAGGAGAAGGCCATCGCGGCTCCCGCGATCATCGGGTTCAGCAGCCCGGCGGCGGCGAGCGGCAGGGCCGCGACGTTGTAGGCGAACGCCCAGAAGAGGTTGGACCGGATCGTGCCCAGCGTCTTGCGTGCGAGCCGGATCGCGTCGGCGGCGGCCCGCAGGTCACCGCGTACAAGGGTGAGGTCGCCCGCCTCGATCGCCGCGTCCGTGCCGGTGCCCATCGCGAGCCCCAGGTCGGCCTGGGCGAGCGCTGCGGCGTCGTTGACGCCGTCGCCGACCATGGCCACCGAACGCCCCTCGTCCTGAAGCTTCTTGACGACGCTGACCTTGTCCTCGGGCATGACCTCGGCGATCACGTCCTCGGCGTCGATGCCGACCTCGGCGGCAACCGTCTCGGCCACGGCACGGTGGTCGCCGGTCAGCAGCACGGGCCGCAGGCCCAGGCCGCGCAGCCGCCGGACGGCCTCGGCGCTGGTCGGCTTGATGGCGTCGGCGACCTCCAGGACGGCGCGGGCCGTCCCGTCCCAGGCCACCGCGATGGCGGTGCGCCCCGCCTGCTCGGCCGCCGCCTTGGCCTGCGCCAGTTCGGCGGGCAGTTCCATCGCCCGGTCCCTGAGCAGCTTCTCGCGCCCGACCAGCACCGCGTGCCCCTCGACGATGCCCTGGACGCCGAGCCCGGGGACATTGGCGAAGTCCTCGGGGGCGGGCAGGGCGCCGTACCGCTGGGTCGCGCCCTTGGCCACCGCCCGGGCGATGGGGTGCTCCGAGGCGCCCTCCAGCGCGCCCGCCAGCCGCAGGACCTCTTCCTCGGTGGCGCCCTCGGCCCCGTCCGCCACGTGGACGGCCAGCAGGGTCATCTCGCCGCTCGTCACGGTGCCGGTCTTGTCGAGCACTATGGTGTCGGCCCTGCGGGTGTTCTCCAGCACCTCCGGGCCCTTGATCAGGATGCCGAGCTGGGCGCCGCGGCCGGTGCCGACCATCAGCGCGGTCGGGGTGGCCAGGCCCAGCGCGCAGGGGCAGGCGATGATCAGTACGGCGACGGCGGCGGTGAACGCCGCCGTCAGCCCGGCCCCGCTGCCCAGCCAGAAGCCGAGGGTGCCGAGCGCGAGCGCGATCACCACCGGCACGAAGACCGCGGAGACGCGGTCGGCCAGCCGCTGGGCCGCGGCCTTGCCGTTCTGGGCGTCCTCGACCAGTTTCGCCATCCGCGCGAGCTGTGTGTCGGAGCCGACGCGGGTGGCCTGGACCACCAGCCGCCCGCCCGCGTTGAGGGTGGCGCCCGTGACCGGGTCACCGGTGGTGACCTCGACGGGCACGGACTCACCCGTCAGCATCGAGGCGTCGACGGCCGAGCTGCCCTCGGCCACCGTGCCGTCGGTGGCGATCTTCTCGCCGGGGCGTACGACGAAGCGGTCGCCGACGGCCAGCTCCTCGGTGCGGATGAGCACCTCGCGCCCATCCCGCAGGACGGTCACCTCCTTGGCGCCCAGCTCCAGCAGCGCCCGGAGGGCCGCGCCCGCGCGGCGCTTGGAGCGTGCCTCGAAGTAGCGGCCCGCCAGGATGAAGGCGGTGACCCCGGCGGCGGCCTCCAGATAGATGTTGCCGGCGCCGTCCGTGCGCGCGATCGACAGCTCGAAGGGGTGCGTCATCCCCGGCTCGCCCGCCGTGCCGAAGAACAGCGCCCACAGGGACCACAGCATCGCCGCCGAGGTGCCGACCGAGATCAGGGTGTCCATCGTGGCCGCGCCGTGCCGGGCGTTGACCCAGGCCGCGCGGTGGAAGGGCCAGGCGCCCCAGACCACGACGGGCGCCGCGAGCGTGAGCGAGAGCCACTGCCAGTAGTCGAACTGGAGAGCCGGGATCATCGCCATCGCGATCACCGGTACGGCCAGGACGGTGGAGCCCGTCAGCCGCTGCCGCAGTGGCGTGAGCTCGCCGTCGTCCTCCTCCTCGCCGCTGCCCTCACCCGCCGCTTCGTCGTCCGTCCCCGTGCGGGCGGGGGCCGGAGGGGCGGCCGTGTAGCCGGTGGCCTCGACGGTGGCGATCAGATCGTCGACCGCGACCCCGCCCTCGTAGCTGACCTTCGCCTTCTCCGTCGCGTAGTTGACGGAAGCGGTGACCCCGTCCATGCGGTTGAGCTTCTTCTCGACGCGGGCGGCGCACGAGGCGCAGGTCATCCCGCCGATCGCCAGCTCGACCTCGGCACCGCCGGTGCGTCCGGCGTCCTGAGTGGTGGTGGTCGTCATCGCTCCTCCTGGACAAGGGTGTCGCGGCCACTACTGTGTCATACCCTTCGGGGGTATCGGTAGCGCCGGGATCATGTATACCCCCACCCCCTATTGAACGCAAGGCGCTCCAGGGCTTGAATTGCTACCCCCTAGGGGTATCTTGTGCTGTGGGTTCGCCCCGTCCGGGGCGGCACGCTGGGGAAGATCCGTCCAAGGGGGCACCATGAACACCGCAGTCAAGATCGCAGCCTTCGGTACCGCGCTCGCCGCCACGTTCGGCACCGCCTACGGCGCGGGCAAGGGGCTCGGCCCCCTGGGCACCGACGCCGAGCCCGAGTCCGTGGCACGGCACGGCGCGCACGGCGAGGAGAGCGGCGGGGCAGGGGGCGACGGGGGTGGGTCGCACGGCGGCAAGGGCGCCGGTGCGCACGGCGGCCACGGGCCGGACGGGAACGCGGAGGCGGCGGGCGCCGCCCGGCCGGGGGGCCTCGCGCTCACGGAGCGGGGGTACGCGCTGGAGTTGAAGACCCCGCGCGTCCAGGCGGGCAAGAAGGAGGAGCTGCGCTTCACCGTGCGCGACACCGAGGGCAAGAAGGTCACCGCGTACAAGAAGGAGCACGACAAGGAGCTGCACCTCATCGTCGCCTCCCGGGACCTGTCCACCTTCCGGCACCTGCACCCGAAGCGCTCCGCCGACGGCACCTGGAGCACGGCCGTCAACCTGCCCAGGGCGGGGGGCTACCGCCTGTTCGCGGACTTCACCCCGGACGCCAAGGAGGCGAAGGGCCGCACGCTCGGCGCCGACCTGGCCGTGGCGGGCCGCTACCACCCCGAGAGCCTGCCCGTGCCCGCCCGCACGGCCACCGTCGACGGGTACGAGGCCCGCCTCGACGGCGGGCTGGAGCCCGGCAAGGCGCGCGAGCTGAAGCTCAAGGTCTCCAAGGGCGGCAAGCCCGTCACCGACCTCCAGCCCTATCTCGCCGCGTACGGCCACCTGGTGGCGCTGCGCTCCGGTGACCTGGGCTATCTGCACGTTCATCCGAACGGGGAGCCCGGCGACGGCCGGACGCGCCCGGGTCCGGAAATCTCCTTCACCACGACGGCGCCGAGCGCCGGCGCGTACCGGCTCTTCCTGGACTTCAAGCACGACGGCAAGGTCCGCACGGCCGCCTTCACGGTGCACGCGGGCGGCAAGGGCGACGCGGCAGCCAAGGGTGACGCGGCGGAAGGCAAGGGTGACGGAGGCGGCGAGGAGGGGGCGGGCGGCCACGAGGACGTGGGCGGCGCGGGTGCGCACCGGCACTGAATTCGTTCAGCGCGGATACTGGTCAAGCCTGCTTACTCGCGCGTAAGTTGACGGCCGTTCAACAACTCCGCTCCAACCCCAACCCTCACAGCGCGAGGAGCCGGACATGAAGCTGAAGCTGTCAGCGTCGTCAGCACAGCGCGTACGCAGACCCGCCGCCGTCGTGGCCATGACGGTCGTCGTGGCCGCACTGCCCGTCACCGCGACCGCCACAGCGGCGCCCACCGACACGCGGGCCGCCGGCGGCTGGAACGACTACTCCTGCAAGCCCTCGACGGCCCACCCCCGCCCCGTCGTCCTGGTGCACGGCACCTTCGGGAACTCCGTCGACAACTGGGTGGGCCTCGCCCCCTACCTGGTCGAGCGCGGCTACTGCGTCTTCTCCCTCGACTACGGGCAGCTGCCCGGCAAACCCTTCTTCCACGGACTCGGCCCCATCGAGGAGTCCGCCAAGCAGCTCGGTACCTACGTCGACAAGGTGCGCCAGGCCACCGGTACCCAGAAGGTCGATCTCGTGGGCCACTCACAGGGCGGCATGATGCCCCGTCAGTACCTCAAGTTCGGCGGCGGAGCCGAAAAGGTGAACGCGCTGGTCGGCATCGCACCCAGCAACCACGGCACCACCTTGAGCGGGCTGAGCAAGCTCGCCGACCAGTTCCCGCCGGTCGGCGACGTCGTCGGCGACATCGGCCCCGCGCTGCTTCAGCAGATGGAGGGCTCCGACTTCCTCAAGAAGCTGAACGCGGGCGGCGACACGGTGCCCGGCGTGAAGTACACCGTCATCGCCACCAAGTACGACGAGGTCGTCACGCCCTACAAGTCCCAGTTCCTGGACGGCCCGGGTGTCAAGAACGTGACGCTCCAGGACCTGTGCCCCGTCAACGTCTCCGAGCATCTCGCCATCGCGCTCGCCGACCGGATGGCCTTCCACGAGACGGCGAACGCGCTGGACCCCGCCCACGCCAGCCCGACGACCTGCGTGTCATGAGCGGGGCACTGTGCCCCCGGGAGTGGGCGGGACACCTGCGGTCCCGGGAGCGGGCGGGACACCTGCGGTCCGGGGGGCGAGGGCCGCGCCGGTGACTCAGCCTTCCGTGTAGATCTTCTCGGCGTACTTCGCGCCGTAGTACTCCTCCAGGAACTCCAGGGAGGCGTCGGAGCGGTCGAGTGCCTTGGCGAGCCGGGCGCGGTTCGGTACCGCGTCCGGCTGCCAGGTCTCCGGCTCCCAGGTGCGCGAGCGCAGGAAAGCCTTGGAACAGTGGTGGAAGACCTCGTCGATCTCCACCACCAGCGCCAGCTTGGGCCGGTTGCGCCGGACCACCATCTCGTCGAAGAACGGCGCCTCGCGCACCAGGCGGGCCCGCCCGTTGACGCGCAGCGTGTCGCCACGGCCCGGCAGGAAGTAGATGAGGCCCACGTGCGGGTTGGACAGGATGTTGCGGAAGCCGTCCACCCGCTTGTTGCCGGGCCGTTCGGGCAGCGCGAGCGTACGGTCGTCGAGGATCTTCGTGAACCCGGGCGGGTCGCCCTTGGGGGAGACGTCGCAGCTGCCGTCGGCCGCCGAGGTGGCCACGAGGCAGAACGGCGAGTGGGCCAGCCACTCGCGGTCGAGGTGATGGAGCCTGGCGCGTGACTTGTGCAGCGCGTGGACGGTGGGCTCGCCGATGAGGGCGCGCAGCTCCTCTTCGGTGGTGACCTCGACCATGCCGTCGGTGACAGCTGACGATTCCTGTCCCATGAACGCCCCCCGCCTTTCGTCGTGTACGAAAGAGCGTACGACAGCGCCGCCGCCTCCCCCTGAGATGAAGACAAAGGAGGGAGACGGCGGCGGGTTCGGCGGCAACGGCCACCTCTGGTAGCGGCCGGGGCGCCGGGTCAGTGGCCGGAGCGCCAGGTCAGCGGCTGGGGCGCCGGGTCAGCCGCGGTACTTGGCGGCGCGGCGGCGGGAGGTGGCGATCAGCAGACCCGCACCGGCCGCGACGATCGCGGCACCGCCGATCGCCAGCGGGGCCGTATTGCTCTCACCGCCGGTCTCGGCGAGTTTCGCCTTTTCCGAACCGCCCTTGGGATCGGGCGCGTTGGCATCCTCCGTGGGGTTCCCGGAGCTGGGTTCCACCGTGGGGTTGGCGTGCGAGGTGGGGTGCTTGCCGCCGTGGCCCTGGTGGTCCACGGTCGACTTCTTCAGTCCCTCGACGATCTGCTCCTCACCGGGGGCGGCGGGCGCGGGGGCGGCGGTCTCGGGCGGGGTGTCGCCCGGTGCCTCACCGCCGAAGGTGACGTCCGAGCAGGTGTAGAACGCCTCCGGACTGTCCGAGCGCTGCCAGGTGCTGTAGATCAGGTGGCGGCCCGACTTCTTCGGCACGGTGCCGTCGAAGACGTAACTGCCGTCCTTCAGCGTCGGGTTCGTCACCGACGCGAAAGGCTTTTCCTCCAGGTCGGACCACTTCAGCGGCTTGGCCGGGTCGTAGCCGTCCTTGGTGATGTAGAGATCGATGGTGCCCTTGTGCGGGGCCGTCGCCTTGTAGCTGAAGGTGTGCTTGCCCTCCTTCATCTCCGAGGCGGGCCAGTCGGCGCGCGGCAGGTCGAGGCCCTTGTACTTGTCGCGGCCCGCGCTGCACAGCTTCCCGTCGGGAATGATCTCCTTGTGCTTGCCCGCCGCGTCGGGGATGTTGACCTCGTTCCAGTCGTAGAACGCCTGCGGCCCGCTCGCCTGCAACGCGGCCTTGCAGGCTTCCGACTTGGGGCTCTCCGGCCCTTCGGCGAAGCAGGTCGAGATCCGGCTGACGGGGTCGGACATGGATCCGTGCGCGGCGGCGGGTCCTGCGGACACCATGGTGAGCACGAGCGGGGCGAAGCCCAAGGCCGCGATGCCGGCGGTCTTACGGCGAACAGTCATGGTGGAGGTCTCCTTGGTCACGGGGGACGTCGAAGTGGTGCGCGGGGATGCCGGATTGTGTGGGGGTGCGGGGCGGGCCCACGGCGTGCCGTCCTCCCCGGCAGCGCGCCGTGAACCCGACCCGGTGATCAGCACGCTAGCCCTGCCGAGGCCCCGTTTCGCCTGTCCAGCCTGGGTCAGGGTGATCCTTATGGCTGCTTTAAGGCCGGCCTAAGAGCCCGCACAGGATCCGGCCGCATGGCGAGCGCGAGTGCGCAGAGTGCCGCCGTGGCGACGAGCGCGAAGCGCAGCCCCCACGCTGCCGCGACGGCCCCCGCCACGGCCGGGCCCGCCAGGGTGCCCAGGCCGAGGAAGAAGACGGTGCCGCTGAAGCCCGTCGCGGGCTGCTCGGGAAAGACCTGGTGACTCCACACGGCCAGCAGCCCCGAACCGGCCATGAAACACGGCCCGTACAGCACTGCCGAGACCAGCACGGCGGGCAGCGAGCCCGGCGCCAGCCCCAGCAGCGCGACGGCGGCGCCGATCCCGGCGAACAGCCCGGCGTGCACCCGGCGCAGCCCGAAGCGCCCGATGGCATGCCCGGTCAGCACGCCCGCTGTCCCCGCGAGGCCCATCAGCGTCCAGAACAGCGGCGTCAGTACGCTCTCCGCCCCGGCGGCCGAGGCGACAGCCTCCACCGCGAACGCCCAGTAGACCGCCCCGACCAGCCCGTACAGCAGCGCGGTGGCGAACAGCGGAACGGCGGCCCGCCGCGCGAACTGGAGGAGAAGCGGGCGCGGTTGGGCCGGTGCCGACGTGGGTGCCCGCACGCGCAACCCCGGCTCCGCGCCGTGCGTCGGCGCGGGGGCCGAGGCCGAGGCCGGGGCCGGGGCCGGGGCCGGGGCCGGGGCCGGAGACGGGGGCTGTGAGCCCGTTCGTCCGGCGGCGTGGGCCTCGGTTTCTGCCCGCGCCAGGGGCCGCAGAGAGGTCGGCCCCCGATCCACTCCGCCGTGCGGCACATGCGGCACATGCGGCACGTGCGGGCCGCTCGGCAGCACGCGGGCGTTGGCCAGCGTGGTGAGCAGGGAGAGCGCCGCGAACGTCAGCCACGCGTACCGCCACCCCGCGCCCCGCGTGGCCAGCGTGAGGGGGCCCGCGACGAGGACTCCGAACGCGGTGCCGGTCGCGATCGCCCCGGTCACCCGCTCCCGCAGCCGTCGCGGCACCATCCGGTCGACCGCGTCCGAGTACGGCGCCCAGGCGAAGCCGGAGCTGCTGCCCGCCAGTACGAGCCCGGCCGTCAGTGTCCCGGGCCCGGGCGCGAGGGCCACCATGCCGGTACCCAGCGTCGCGGCCAGTCCGCCGGTCACCACCAGCGGCCGGGGACCGAAGCGCGCCACCAGCCCGCCGACCAGCAGCAGGGCGGCGAGACAGCCGAGGTAGGAGGCGCTGCCGATCAGCCCGACGCGCGAGACCGACAGCCCGAACTCCCGCCGGAACTCGGGGAGACAGAGCCCGTAGCCGTAGCGCGCGAAGCCGTAGGTGACCCCGATCGCCGCCATGCCGGACAGGCCCAGACGCCAGTGCGGGGGGAGTGTTCCGACCTGCCCGTCGACGCGGTCGCCGCGCGCAGCGGGCTGGGCACCGGCGACGGGCTGCGGCAGCACTTCCGCCGCGGGCTGGGCACGACCCCGGCCGCCTACCGCCGTACGTTCCGGCAGCGCGCGAGGTGACGGCGGGCGAGGTGATGTGGCGTCAGCTGGCCGCGTGCGAGGTGACGGGCTCCGGGCGGGGGTCAGGGCGGGTCCCGGGCAGGTTCCGGTCGCGTCGTGCGGCCCGGGTCACGCGAGGTGGCCGGGCCGCACGACGCGCGGCGGTGCGGGTGGGCGCGAGTGCGTGCGGGTGGGCGCGCGCCGTGGCTCAGGCGCGCGTCAGCAAGACCGCGCAGGCGGTCGCCAGGGCGAGGGCCAGCGCCGCCAGGCCGTGGGCGAGGCGGTGGTCGCGCAGGACGGGCAGCAGGTGGTCGGCCGCGTACCGGCCGGGGCCGGTCAGGGTGAGGCAGGCCGCGCCGGCGGCGAGCACCACCGCGTACTCCACGCCCTCCGGCGCGAAGAAGCTGCCGTCCCAGGTGACGGTGAAGGCGTTGACCATGGTGCCGAGCACAGCGGCGCCGGCGAGCGGGGTCAGCAGGCCGACCGCGAGTCCGAGCCCGCCCAGCGTCTCGGTGAGGCCGGCGACCAGGGCCATGGTGCGCCCGGAGGGATATCCCATCGCGGTGAAGGACCGAGCCGTTCCGTCGAGCCCGTGGCCGCCGAACCAGCCGAACAGCTTCTGGGCGCCGTGCGCCGCCATGGCCAGGCCGAGCACCAGCCGGAGGGTCAGCAGCCCGGCGTCGTAACCGTGCTGCGACGACCGTGACGCCTGCGCCGGGTGCGGGGTTGTCGGGTCGGGGGAGGCGGAAGGGACGGGGATCGGGGAGGAGGCGTCGTGCAGCGTTGCGTGGGGGGTGTGCATGAGTGTCGACTCCTACGTCGGTGTGGACCGCGTATGGCGAGCTCGGAACACGGGTGAACTGCCGTACGCGGGGCGCACTCGGGGGGTGCGCGCGCTCCAGCCGCCCTGACGGTAGCGATTGGTCTGAACCTGCACAACAGGGTGCGTGCGGTCTGTCACAGACGGAACCGAGAGGGAGGGGTTGTGCGTTTTCTCCCTCAAACACCGAAGCGAGCAGCGAGAACAGCGAGAGGGGGCATAGGCCATGAACCTGCTGGATCTGCTCCTGATTCTCGCGGCACTCGCCTTCGCCGGATCCGGATACCGCAGAGGGCTCGTCGCCGGGCTCCTCGCCCTGGCCGGTTTCGTCGGCGGCGCCGCCATCGGCGTCTGGCTGCTGCCCTTCGTTCTCGACCTCGTCGAGAGGGGCACCACCTCGGCCACGGTCCTCGCCATGCTGACCGTGCTGTTGCCGGCGCTCGGCGGGCACGCGCTCGCCTCCCAGCTCGCCTGGCGGCTGCGCCGCGCGATGCGCTGGCGCCCGGTGCGCTGGGCCGACGGCGCGGGCGGCGCGGTCGTCAACGTCATCGCCGTGTTCGTCGTCGGCTGGATGGCGGCCAGCGTGCTGTCCGCCTCCCCGTCCCCCGCCCTCAACCAGGCCATACGGGGCTCGGCCGCGCTGGAGACCGTCCACGAGCGGATGCCGGGCGGCGCGGCGACCTGGTTCAACCGCGCCACCGGAGCACTCACCACCGCCGGCTTCCCCCAGGTCTTCAACCCCTTCGAGCACGAGCCCGGCGGCTCGGTGCCCGAGCCCTCCGGCGACTCCGTCACCCGCGCCGCGACGGCGGCGGCCCAGCGCAGCACCGTCAAGGTCGAGGGCGTCGCCAACGTCGAGGGCGGCCAGCAGGGTCAGGAAGGCAGCGGCTTCGTCTACGCGCGCGGCCATGTGATGACCAACGCGCACGTCGTCGCCGGCGTGGACGAGCCGACCGTGCGTGTCGGCGGCACCGGCCGCCCCTACGCGGCCAAGGTCGTGCTCTTCGACGCCGACAAGGACATCGCCGTCCTCAACGTCCCCGGGCTGCGAGCCCCTGTACTCCGCTTCGCGGGCGACGCCGCGCGGGGCGATCAGGGCGTCGTCGCCGGATACCCGGAAAACGGCGGCCTCGACCTGCGCGCCGCAGCCGTCGCCGACCGCACCACCGCACGCGGCCAGGACATCTACGGCACCTCGCTGACCACCCGCGACATCTATGCCATACGCTCCCAGGTCCGCCCGGGGAACTCGGGCGGACCGCTGCTGACCCCCGAAGGACGCGTCTACGGGCTCGTCTTCGCCCGCTCCACCAGCGACGCGGGCACCGGCTACGCGCTCACCACCGACCAGATCCGCGCGCACGCGCGCCAGGCCGCGGACGCGACGCGGCCCGTCGACACGGGGAACCGCTCAGCGTTGTGAGGGGGGACGGGCCGGGGGCAGCAACCCCCGGACCAGCCCTTATGCTTGCGTGCCGTCCCCCCTTTGAACGGAGCACGTCATGCGTCGCCTCTTCCTGGCCGCCCTCGCCCTCGCCGCCCTCGTCCTGACCGGATGTGCCCAGGACTTCGACGCGGGCCCGGCCGGGAAAGTCACCGACAAGGTGAAGGACGGGAAGAAGTTCTACCTGGTCGTGGAACCGAAGAAGGGCGGCAAGGACAAGAAGTTCCGGGTCAGCAAGTACGACTACCACGACTGCAACCGAGGCGCGAAGTACCCCAAGTGCGTCGACGACTGAGCCCTCCGGCGCGGGTGCCGGGCCTGGTGCCGGAATACGGCCTGTCCAACGGATCTTTGCGTTGCCCTCATTCCTGGTGCTGAGCAGGGGGTGCCCCTGCCTGTGTTCCGCAGGGCGCAGGTGTTCCCCCAAGCTCTTCGAGCAGGGAGGTACCCCCAGGCTGGTCGCGCCCACGCGGCGGAGCCGCATATATGACACAGCATCGCGCCCCTTCGGGGCACCCGGCGCCGGGCTCACAGCTCCTTGACGTAGCGCCACTCCGCGCCCGCCTCCGTGTAACCGAGGCGCCGGTTGACCGCGAGCATCGGGGCGTTCGTCGCGTCGTTGCCGGTGAACGCGTGGGCGTACCCCGCCGCGCGTGCGCGCCGCAACGCCGCCACCTTGGCGAGCCGCGCCAGCCCCCGCCCCCGGTACGCGCGCCGGGTGCCCGTCATCCCCGACCAGTACCGGTCGATCCCGTCCGTCTGCGCCACGCTGTACGCGGCGACCTCGTCGCCCGCCATGACGACGCCGCTCAGCTCCGGATCCCAGTCCGGCCGCTGCCAGTTGAGGCGCAGCCACTCCTCGTACGGCATCGTGCCCGTGCTCACGTCGCCCGGCTCGTCGGCCGAGCACTCGATGTCCGCCTCGTACAGCGGACGCAGGTCCTTCCCCAGGTCCGCCGCGGTGCACAGCGCGAGACCGTCGGGCAGGGTGCCGGGCACCTCCGGGAGCGTCGCGTGCCGCAGATCCAGCCCGAGGAAGCGGGCCAGCCGGGAGCGGACGTAGCCCCGGCGCTCGGCGAAGCCGCAGGCGCGGGGGGTGTCCGTGACCCAGGCGTGCACCCTGCGGGCCCTCAGCGCCGTCAGATACGCCTCACCAGCCGCCGCCAGCGCTGATCCCGCGCCCGCGCCGGCCGCGTCCGGGAGCACCGCCGTGTGCAGGAAGGCTTGCCCCGGCTTTGTGCTGCCCGCGACCAGGCCCGCGTCCGCGCAGCCCGTGAGCGTGCCGTCCGCGTCCTCCGCCTCCTCGGCGACGAGCCAGCGCAGCCGTTGGCTCAGCGGTGCGTGCGTCACCTGCCACAGCAGGGCCTCGGCGGTGCAGACGAGATACGGCACGGCGGTACGGCGGATCGCGGCGACGGCCTCCGCGTCCTCGGGGCGGAAGGTCCGCACAGTTGGTGTCATGGGGCGCGAGGTTACGGCGCCCCCTGGGGTGCCGTCTCCGGATTTCCGCCGCCTCCCGGTGGCCTTCCGGCGGCTGGGGGAGAATCGGCCCGTTGCCCGCCCGCTTACCCGGAGGTCCCGTGGCCCCGAACGTCTTGAGCATCACCGTCGACGCCGCCTCGCCGGAGGCGCCGTACGAACAAGTCCGCGCGCGGATCGCCGAACTGGCGCGGGGCGGCGAGCTGCCCACCGGCTACAAACTGCCCACGGTGCGCGGCCTCGCGGAAGAGCTGGGCCTCGCGGCGAACACCGTCGCCAAGGCGTACCGGGCCTTGGAGGCCGACGGGGTCATCGAGACGCGGGGCCGCAACGGGACGTTTGTCGCCGCGGTGGGGGACGCGGCCGTCCGTGAGCTCGCCGACGCGGCGATGGCTTTCGCGCGTCGCGCGCGGCGCCTGGGCGTTGACGAGACCTCCGCGCTGTCCGCGGTGACGGAGGCTCTCCGCGCCACGGATGACGCCTGACGGCGTCGGTTCCCCGCCTCACCCTTTGTCCGCCCCACCTTTCCCGCCGCGGCGGTGAGCGATTGGATTCGACGTTTCCGGCGGTGCCGCTCCGGCCTGTGCGGCCGGTTTGGCACCGCCGGGCAGCGGCGTTGGGGTGCGCGCCGTTGCGGTGGAAAAGAGGTTGGGGGCGCTCACCGTCGCGGCGGAAGAAGAGGGGACGTAGTCCCCAGTGCGGTGGGAAGAAGAGGGCTACAGGCGGGTGGCGGCCTGCTTGGTCGTCGTGCGGAAGGCCGCCAGGGGGGCTTGGGGGAGGGTACCCATCTCGGACCAGCGGACCGCTGTCACCTTCTTGCCCTTGCGGACGACCGCGAACAGGCTGACGTTGTGCTCCGACTCGGGAGGCGCGACGTGCACACCGTAGACGTGGGCGCTGTCGCCCGCGGCGACCTTCCCGTAGTCGTCCCAGGAGGCCAGCCCGCCAGGGTTGGACCGCAGCCAGTCGGCGGCGCAGTTCGCGACGCGCGCCTCCAGCTTCGCGGCCAGCTTGCCCGCCGCGGCGGGCGACTCGGCGGTGACGGCGACCTGCTCGGCGCCGGCGTCCATGTCCGTGTGGAAGGACCGGTGGTAGGTGTCGGCCCCGGCCGGGATCGCGCCCGCCAGACAGAAGGGCTCCGGGTCGGGAAGCCCCTGGGTGACCTTGCCCGCGTACCAGGGCGAGGTCGCGTGCGGCGGCAGGTCTCCGGGCTGGAGGAAGCCCGGTGCCGGGGCCGCCATGGCGGGGCCCGCGGCGAGCAGGGCCACGGATACGGCTGCGGTGACGGCGGTCGCGCCGGCTGTGGCCCGGCGGACGGTGAATGTGCGCATGGATGTGTGCCTTCCCCCGTGAGTGAACTGTCGTAGAGACAGACCCACGACCCCCACCGATGGTTGTCGTCCCGCCGGTGGGGAGTCGTTCAGAGGTAGAGGCCCGAGCCCGCGCGCTCCTGCGAGGGGACGTGCGCGGGGGACTTGCCCTTCTTGAGGGCGTACAGCTCCGCGAGTGTCGTGCCCTCGCGGCCGATGCCGTCGTCCGTGCCGAGCCAGGCCGTGGCCTCCTCGTGGGTGAGGGAGCCGACCTCGATCCGGGCGAGGCACCGCCCGGGCCGTACGACGGCCGGGTGCAGCCGCTCCAGGTCCTCGTTGGTGGTGACGCCGACCAGCACGTTGCGGCCCTGCCCCAGCAGCCCGTCGGTGAGGTTCAGCAGCCGCGAGAGTGCCTGACCCGCCGCGTACTTCGCCTCGCCCCTGATCAGCTCGTCGCAGTCCTCCAGGAGCAGCAGCCGCCAGCGCCCGGACTCCGGGTCGGAGTCGTCCGCGCCGATGGCGATGTCCATCAGATAGCCGATGTTGTTGAACAGGTGCTCGGGGTCGAGCACACAGTCGACCTGGCACCAGTCGCTCCACGAGCGCGCGAGCGTGCGCAGCGCGGAGGTCTTGCCCGTGCCGGGCGGCCCGTGCAGCAGGAGGAGGCGGCCGGAGATCTCGTCGGGTGTGACCTTCATCAGCTCGTCCATGGCCGTGGCCACCGGCGCCGTGTAGTTCTCCCGCACGTCCTCCCACGCGCCCGCGCTGATCGTGCGGGAGGTGCGGCGCGGGCCGCGCATGGGGGAGTGGTACCAAAAGCCCATGGAGACCTGGTCCTCCTGGGGCTCCGGCTCGTCCTCCGCACCGTCGACGGCCTGCTTCAGCCGCTGCTCGGCCAGCTCGTCGGTGATCGCCGTCACCGTCACCTCCGCGCCCTGGCTCCAGCGCGACACCCGTACCGTCCAGCCCTCGCCCTCGGCGAGGACGGAACCGGAGTTGTCGTCCTTCGCCTCGCGCAGCACGCTGGCGTTCGGCGGCAGCAGGGTGCAGCCCTTCTTGACGCGGTCCACGGTGTGGCTGCGCGCGTAGGGCTGCTCGCCCATGGTGAAGCGGCCCAGGAAGAGCGCGTCGATGATGTCGGTGGTGGAGTCGCTGTCGTCGATGGCAAGCCGGGGCGGAAGCACCAGCTCAGGCGGGGTGGGGGTCTCGGAAGCCAGGATCTCGCTCCTGTCGTCGGGGCGGCTGTCGGCACACATGACGGCCATGATCCGGCATGGGGGCCCGCACGCGCACACGGGTTTCCACGCCGAAGGCGTGCCCCGCCCCGGCAGGTCGCAACCTCCCAAAGCGGGCACCTCGCACCGTACTCTGGGACCGGGGTGGGCGCATGGGGCGGGGCAGGGGCGGGATTCCGGGCCGGCACAGTGGCGGCCCGGCGGCGATGAACGTGGCGCGCTGGCGGCTGACGGGCCTGGTCGGGGCGGGTGTCGTGGCCCTCGCGCTGGCGCTCGCGATGTGCGGTTTCCCACCCGGCGACTCGGGCGCGGCCAAGAGCGGTCCGGGCGTGTACGGCAGCCCCCCACCGCGTGACGAGGACCCCGGCACCGAGCTGGGCTGGGGCTTCACCCACACCAAGACCAGCGCCGACGAGGGCGGCAAGGCGGCCCGTGAGCGCGCGGCGGCGCTGCTGAAGCGCACGGGTCTGGCACAGAACCAGCACATCATGGGCTGGGGCGCCGACAACCCGGAGCCCTCGCCGGGCCGCTACGACTTCGAGGCCCTCGACAAGCGGGTGGAGCTGATGCGCCGCAGCGGCGTGACCCCCGTGATCACCCTGTGCTGCGCACCGGACTGGATGAAAAAGGGCGGCCGGCAGGGCAGCACGGACTGGTCCGAGCTGGAGACGGCGCCCTCGCCCCAGCACTACGACGACTTCGCCGAGCTGGCGGGCGTGATCGCCCGCCGCTATCCCGATGTGCAGCACTTCATGGTGTGGAACGAGCTGAAGGGCTTCTGGGACGACGGCGCCGACCGGTGGGACTACGAGGGCTACACCCGCCTCTACAACCTCGTCCACGCGCAGCTGAAGAAGGCCTCGCCGCGCAACCTGGTCGGCGGCCCCTACGTCGTCATGGACAGCGTCGGCAAGGCCAGCCACAACGCGTCCAAGGTCACCGGCCCGTGGGGCGCACTCGACCGGCGCGCGCTGGACGCGGTCCGCTACTGGAACCGGCACAAGAGGGGCGCCGACTTCGCGGTGGTCGACGGCTCCAGCTACACCGCCGACGACCGGCTGGTGCCTGATGAGTTCGCCGCCACGGACAAGCTGACCGCCGTCAGCGAATGGATGCGCGAGGAGACGGGCCTGCCGTTGTGGTGGGCGGAGTGGTACGCCGAGGTCGGCGACGAGAACGACGAGCGCGACGGCTGGAGCGAGCGGCACCGCCTGGCCGTGCAGGCGTCCGCGCTGGCCGCGCTCGCGCGGGGCGGCACGGACGCCGCCTTCTACTGGAACCCGCAGAACACGGGCCGGGCGTGCGCGGGCTGCCTGTGGCGCGGTACGCAGTTGGCGGACGGCGGCGGCGAACTGCCGATGATGCGGCTGCTGGCCCGCTTCCAGAAGGAGTTCCCGCCCGGCACGCGCTGGAAGAAGGTGCGGGTACGGGGCGCTGACGCCGCCGCCGTCCGCACGCTCGGCGACGACGAGCGGGCGCTGGCCGTCAACACCCGCCCCGGTCCGGTGTCCGTGCGGGTGGCGGGGGACACCGTGAAGCTGAAGCCGTACGAGGTCCGCTGGCTCGCCCGGTGAGGGCCCGGCCCTCGTCCCGCCCCGGCCCGCACCGGCCTCCTGCCCGGCCTGCCCCGGGCCCCGACCCCGCCCTTACGCCAGCGTCACGAAGCGCTGGATCAACGACGCGAGCAGCAGCATCACCAGAGGCAGACCGAACCAGAACGTGCTCTGGAGCCAGGCGAGTTTGCGTTCCCCGGGCGGCGCCATGACCCGTACGACCTCCCGGGACATCAGCAACAGCACCAGCAGGCCGGCTGCCATCGCACCCATCACCGTCCACGAGGTCCAGGTGACGCGGGGGCCGGGCGGTCCGGGATCGGGCGGCTCGGCGCGCTTGGCGCCTGCGGCTCCCGGCCGCAGGGCGTACAGCGCCGCGTCCCCGTTGCGCAGCACGGTCCGCAGCTCCGGGCGCGCGTCGAGCGAGGAGGCCGTACGGCGCTGCCAGTCGGCCGGGTATCCGGAATCCAGCCGCAGATACTCCGACTGGCTCTCGTTGAGCACCAGATAGGAGTTGGGCCCGGCCTCCCGCAGCGCCTCGACCATGGCCGCCGCGCCCTTTCCGGAGGGCTCCGGAGCGGCCGGGAAGGGCACGTACTCCACCCGTTCCATGTCCCGCGCCCCCCACGGCAGCGCGGGCGTCACATCGTTGACGGGGTCGTTGCTCGGCCACAGCAGGCGCGCGGTGGGCCTGTCGTGCGCGTAGAGGTAGTCCATCGCCGCGACCTCGCCCGCGCGCACCCGCTCGAACGACTCGTTGCCCCAGCGCACCACCAGGAACCCGCCCATCAGCACCAGGCCCACCAACAGCGCGGACAAGGGCGCGAGCCAGGAGGGCCGCCGGGTGCCGGAGGGCGTACGGCTGGAGGCGCGCGGGAACAGGCCCAGCGCGCCCAGCACACACGCGGCCGGGGCGGCGAACAGGAAGACCCGCAGCGCGACTTCGCCGCCGTAGGACTGCGCGCCGAACGCGAGGAACGGCACGGCGGTCAGCACCACCAGCGCCCTGTCCGAGAGGCCGCCCCGCAGCCTGCGCAGCAGCCCGAAGGCGGCCAGCCCCAGGGTGCCGCCCGCCAGCGCGACCCGCGCGTACAGCACCAGCTTGTGCGTCTCGCTGCCGCCCTCGATGCGCCCGGAGACGGAGGAGGACACATTGCCGCCGACCCCGCCCACTCCACCGAACAGTTCTTCGAAGTGCCCCGACCAGTACGGCTCGGCCAGGAAGCCGATCCACACGGTCAGCAGCACGGCGCACAGCAGCGGCAGCCCCGCCAGGGTGCAGCGCCGCACCAGCACCAGCCCCGTCAGCACGCCCAGCATCACGAACGGGGTCAGCTGGTGCCCCGCGACGGAGGCGAGGAAGAGCGCCATCAGCACGGCGAGGATCACCGCCCGCTGGCCCCTGTCCACCTCCTGCCCGGTGTCCGCCTCACCGGGGCCGCGCCGTCCGCGCAGCAGCCTGGGCTCGCGGAACCACACCAGCAGCAGCGCCACGAACAGCAGATAGAACAGGAAGGTGAAGCCCTGGGGCGAGAAGTAGTCCTGGCCGACCCAGCCCGACAGCGCGAAGAACCACACCGCGCACCACTTGGCCCGCCACCCGGCCCGCACCGCCCGCAACAGCAGCGCCAGCGGCGCGAGATACGCGAGCTGGATCAGGGTGGGCCACCAGCGCAGCAGCCCTGACAGGTCGTCCACGCCCGCGGCCTGGGCCAGGAAGGCGGCCCCGGCGAAGAAGCCGGGCCAGCTCCAGCGCGCGTCCAGGTCGGGCACCGCCGTGCCGGTGCGTTCGATGAGGTCGACGAAGCCCAGGTGCTGCCAGGCCGTGGGGAAGCGCGGCGCGCCCTCCAGCACGGCGGGCACCGCGTGCAGGGAGACGACCGTCAGCAGCAGCGCGGTGAGCAGCAGCGCCTTGTGCTGCCCCGGCAGCCACAGCGCCCCGGCGAAGGCGCACACCAGCAGCCCCGCCCCCAGCAGCGTCGCCGTCGGCAGGACGGTGACCAGGCCCAGACCGCCCATCCCCGCCAGGTCGGCCTCGCCCAGCCCGGACAGCGGCAGCCAGTACGCCGCCGGCGCGGCGCCCAGCAGCAGCCACAGCGCGGCGACCGGCACCCACCGGGGCCCGCGCACGGGGGCTGACGGCTCGCCGGGACCGGTGAGCGAGCCGCGGGGAGTGTCCGGACCACGCGGCTCCGGCTCCGGCTGGGACGTCGGCTCCGGCTCCGGCTGGAGCTCCGCCCCCCGCTGCGGCTCCGGCTGCGACGTCGGCTCCGACCGCGGCTTGCGCTCCCGTACGGGCTCGGCCGCCGGGATGCCCCGGGGCGGGGTGACGCTCGGGTGCCGGTCCAAGTGCTCCAGGTCCGGGCGCAGATGGAGCGTCGGCTCGTCGGTGTCCCGCGCCCAGCTCGGCCTCCGCCGTACGGCGTCCTCGGGCGGGGCCGCCTCCGTGCCGGTGCGGGTGCCGGTGCCGGTGCCGGTGCCGTCCGGCGCGTACTCGACCGCCGGGTAACCGGCCGCCGTGTCCTCGTCCGCCCGGTAACCGGCTGCCGCGTCGTCGGGCTCCTCCTCCGCCGCGTCCCCGGCCGGGTACGGGGCGTCCGCGGCGCCCGGCGGGTTCGCGCGCAGGATGCCGCGGAGCTTCCAGCCCGCGATCACCGCGATCAGCAGCAGGCTGCCCGCCTCCGCGATCCCCGCCCCCGTCAGGCCCAGGTGGGGCAGCAGCCCGACCGTCAGCCCCAGCACCAGGACACACAGGAGCCCTTGCAGATAGGCGAGCCCGGAGGTGCGGCTCTGGGCGCGCAGCACCGCGTAGTACGTCTCGATCACCACGCGCAGCACGGCCCCCACCGCGTAGTAGCGCAGCAGCGGAGTGGCGGCCTCCGCGTAGCCCTTGCCGAAGACGCGCAGGATCTGCGGCGCGAACAGGAACAGCCCGCCGCACACCGGCAGCATGATGCGCGCCATCCGGCGCAGCGCGGCACGGCAGTTGTCCGCGATCCGCGCCGGGCTGTGCGAGCCCTCGACGGTGAGCGAGGCGCCCATGTTGAGGGCGAGGAGGTTGATGGTGCCGCCGATGGTGGTGGTGATGTAGAAGTACGCGTTGTCGCTGGAGCTGACCTGCGAGGCGACGATCACCGGTACGAGGTAGACGACGGCGAGCGAGAAGAGCGAGCCGGTGTAGTCGCCCGCCAGGAAGCGCCCCATCTCGCGCAGCGACGCGGGCCGCGCCCGCTCCTGGGTGGCTTTCACATGGCGGGGCACCAGCCGCCGGAAGACCAGCCAGCCCAGCGGGACCGTCGACAAGGCGATGGCCAGCGCCCAGGAGGCGAACACGCCCGCCGTGGGGACGACCGTGGCCAGCCCCACCAGCAGCGCCAGCTTGACCGTGGAGAAGACGGTGTTGCCCACCGGCACCCAGCGGGCACTGCGCAGCCCGGTCAGCACCCCGTCCTGGAGGGTCAGCAGCGACCAGGCGACCACCGCGAGCACGAAGCCGAGGCCCGGCAGCGTCCCGCGCAGAAAGCCGTAGGACGGGCCCCACCAGCCCAGCGTCAGCAAGAACACCAACGCGGCGAGCGCCACCAGCACCGAACTGGCCGCGTACGTACGGAAGATGAGCCGCGCCGTCGTCCGCCCCGCCACCGGGATGAAGCGGGCCAGCGCGCCCATCAGTGTCACGGCGGTCAGTCCCGCGAGGAACTTCATCGCCGCGATCGCCGCCGAGCCCTGGCCGACCGCTTCCTCGGAGTAGTAGCGGGCGGCCACCACCCAGTATCCGAGGCCCAGGACGGCCGAGATACCGGTGTTGATCATCAGCGCGTAGGCGTTCTTGAAGAGCTGGCTGCCGCCCGCTCCGCCGCCCCCCTCGCTTCCGGTGCCGGTGCCGGTGCCGGTGCCCGGGGAGGCGCTCGGTGCGCCCGTCCGCTGTGTCCGGCCCGGAGCGCCCGTGGTGGCGCCCCGAGCCTGGGAGGTGGTGTCGGTCACGTCGTCGGCCGACCTCCGGATCCCCGCGCACTCGCGGCCACCGTGACGGCGGCGCGGCGCGTGCGGCGCACCACCGCGTAGCCCTTGCCCAGCACCCGGTCCCGCGCGAAGTCCCGGCCGATCGACCGCCCTTCGACCATCCGCGCGAACTCCTCGATGCCCGTGGTGCGCCGGACCGTCAGCCGGGTCAGCGCGAACGGGCTCTGACTCCTGCTGGCCGGCGCGTTGTTGACGGCCAGCGACTGGCCGAACCCGGCCTCCCGCACGGCCTGCCGCACCCGTCTGCTGGAGTACCCGTACGGGTACGCGAACGACACGGGTGCGGTGCCCGTCTCCGCCGCGATCAGCTCGCGGCAGTACGCGATCTCGTGCCGCAGCGGGCCGTCGGCGAGCTGATCGAGCTGCGGATGGGTGTGACTGTGCCCGCCGATCTCCACGCCCGCCGCCGCCAGCGCGCGCACCTGGTCCCAGCCGAGCATGCGATCCAGGGCCCCGCCCGTGTGGTGCGCGCCGCGCAGCCAGCCGCTGGAGACGAACAGGCTTGCCCGGAAGCCGTGTCCGGCGAGCACCGGGAGGGCGTGCTCATACACGCCCTCGTACCCGTCGTCGAACGTGACCAGCACAGGGCGCGCCGGAAGGGCGCCACCGGCGCGCCACGCCCCGCACAGCTCCGCCGTGGTGAGCGGGGTGAAGCCGCGCGCCTCCAGGAGCGCCATCTGCCCGGCGAAGGCCGCCGGAGTGACGGACAGCGCCCTGGCCGCCCTGGACGGAGTGTCCGAGACGGCGTGGTACATCAGCACCGGGACCGGCCGGTGCGCCGCCGGATCAGCCGCGGGCGGCCGACCCGACGGCCGGCCGGTCCTCGCCGCTGTCAGGGCCGGGGCCCTGCCGCTCCCGGCCGCTGTCAGGGCAGCCGGGACCTTGGCGCTTCCGCGCAGCGACTCCGCCGCGTACCCGGCAGCCGCCGCTCCCGTTCCGAGGACGATCGCGCCCGCGCGGCCCGCGCCCCCGGGACGGCCGCGCAGGAAGTCGGCCGCGCCCCGGGCGACTCCGGAGGTCAAAGCGCGCAGGACGTAGGCCCGTTCGGTCCGCAGCCCGTCCTGCGCGCCCACCAGGCGCGAGATGTGCGCCTTGGAGACGCCCTCGGCGAAGGCGCGGGTGCGCAGATAGCCCAGCCGCTCGCGGGAGGCGGGCACCTGGTGGTGGATGACGGCACGGTCGTCGATGAGCAGCACCGCGTCCTTGCGGGCCTGCCCCAGCCGGATGCACAGCTCCGTCTCCTCGCACCCGAGGGGCAGCCGGTCGCCGTCGCGGCCGATGCCGGTGGCGAAGCCGCCGACGGCGTCGAAGGCGGTACGCCGGAACGAGGCGTTGCCGCCCAGCACATTGCGTACCCGCACCTGCCCCGGCGGGTGGCCCCGGTACATACAGCCGACCACCCAGTCGAACTCCTCGGGGAACCACGCCGGGCGGCGGCCGGAGGCCCAGACCGGCTCGGTCCTGCCGCCGACGGCCAGCACGAGGGGATCCTCGTAGGCCCGCACGAAGTGCCGCAGCCAGTGACGTTCGGCCACCGCGTCGTCGTCGAGGAAGGCGATGATCTCGCCCTTGGACGCGACGATTCCGGTGTTGCGCCCCGCCGACAGCCCGCGCGGACCGGCGTTGGCCAGCACCCGCACCCCGGGCACGGTGGTGTACACGGCAGTGAGCCGGGTCAGCAGCGCCGGGTTGTGGTCGACGACCAGCAGAATCTCGGCGGCCGGGTACGACTGCGCCCGCACCGAGGCGACGGCGGCGAGCGTGTCGTCCCAGCGGTCCACGGTGTAGGCGCAGATCACCACGGACACCGAGAGCGCGCCGGCGCCCTCGGCCGCCGAGGTCCCCGCGGGACCGGCCGGCCGGTGCTTCGTCACAACCCCTCCCGCAGTGTGGCGGCACGCACCGCCACGGGTGTCGTACCGCGTCTGCCGCCACGCTCGCGCAGGATCACCCGCAGGACGCGCAGCCCGTCGCGGACCGCGCGCAGATTGCTGACGCCGTGGATGCGCTCGTACTCGTGGCTCGGTATCTCCTGTACCCGCAGCCCCGCGCGCACCACCCGGATGTTCATCAGCGTCTCGACCTCGAAGCCGGCGCAGTCCAGCTCGATGTGGTCCAGGCAGTGCCGCCAGAAGGCGTTGTAGCCGTAGCACAGGTCGGTGTAGCGGGCGCCGAACTTGCGGTTGACGAGGCTGGTGAGCACGCGGTTTCCCAGCTTGCGCACCGGCGTCATGTCGTCGGTGCCGCCGCCGTTGGAAAAGCGCGAGCCCTTGGCGAAGTCGGCGCCGCCCACCAGCGCCGACACATAGCTGACGATCTCCGCGCCGTCGGCCGAGCCGTCCGCGTCCACCATGACCACGATCTCGCCCGTGCAGGCGGCGAACCCGCTGATCAGCGCGTCCCCCTTGCCCTTGCCGAGCTGCTCGACGACCTTGACGTCCGGCCACAGCTCGCGCGCGACCTCGACCGTGTCGTCCGTGGAATCGCCGTCGACCAGCACCACCTCGTGGATCCACTCGGGCAGGGACTTGAAGACGTACGGAAGGTTCTCGGCCTCGTTCATCGCCGGGATGACGACGCTGACGAGTGGCGTGATCGCCAGGTGTGAGGAGACCGCGCGATAGATGTGCCGGGTTTCTTCGGATTCCCGTTCGAGCGCTGTTCCGGAAGTATTCTCGGGCGCTTTTCCGGGGTCCTCCTCGGGCCCCTTTCCGGACGCCTTTTCGAATAATGGCCGCACGACAAACGTCATGAGTCTGTTCCCTCTCGTCCGGTGGACCGCGGCGA
This sequence comes from Streptomyces sp. NBC_01775, assembly GCF_035917675.1. NCBI lineage: Bacteria > Bacillati > Actinomycetota > Actinomycetes > Kitasatosporales > Streptomycetaceae > Streptomyces > Streptomyces sp. NBC_01775. Next base: position 7,601,967 of record NZ_CP109104.1, read on the forward strand.
AGCCCGGTGGTCCTGCACGTGTCCGGTTCGAAAGGGGGGTTTGCTCCATGGTGCGGAGCGCTGGCATACGTCACTTCCCGCGCGGCCCGTATCCCGGCGTCGCCGCCCCCCTCAAGGCGTACGGCATTCCGGGCAACGGCACCCCCCAACCGCGCCCCGCACCCCTCCGTCCCCGACGTTCCTGGCCCTCCCCTGAAGCCGTCGGCGGCGGTCCCCACTGGTGTGGGGTGATGCGGGTGGATGTAAGACGGTATTGATTATTGGTCACCCATAGCAATACCCGGGAAATGATTCCCGATTCGCTATCGGATTACGACCCCACCTCCCTTGGCCCGTCCGCCGAGGTCTTCTCGTTCTTTCCGGCCGAACGCAGCGATCCCGCCGCTTTGAGCAGCCTGTCCGCGGGCTCGAACAGCTCCGGCCTGGCGAGCACCGCGTTTCGAAGCGCGCGCACGGGCGCACGGCGCGCGCGGTGGCCGAGCGCCACCGGATGGCGCCGGGTCACCCACCCCTCGTGCACCGTGACCTCCCGGGTCTTGAGCAGGTCCTTGTACTCCTTGTGACCCCGTCCCAGATCCACGTACGAGACCCCGTCGGCCGCCGCGCCCTCGGCCATCAGCAGATGCATGACCAGCCCGGGGGAAAAGCGCGCGAACTCCGGGTCGTAGGCGGGGAACCAGCAGGTGTGCACCCGGTCGCTGCGCAACCCGAAGTGCGCCGCCGCGGGCCTGTCACCGGCGTAGAGCACCGAGAGCTGCCCGGCGAAGCGGTCGGTGCGGCTGTGGAAGAGGTGCTCGGCCAACCGTACGATCCAGGCCCGCGCGAAGCGGTCGCTGCGCCCCGTGCGGCGGTACTGCGCGGACTTCCACGCCATGAGAGTGCTCAGCATCGCCGGGTCGCGCTCGTCGTGCACATAGCGCACGGCGCCGGCGGTGCGCCCCATCTTGCGCTCCTTGTAGCGGAGGGTGCGCACGAATTTGGGGGAGCGGGCGCGCAGTTGCGCCAGGTACGCCTCGAAGCCCTGGTCCAGACCGATCACCGGCGAGGCGTACGAGCCGGAGATCCCGGCGGCCAGTCCCGGCTGGCCTTCGGCGAGGTGGTCGAACTCCCACATCGCGAGCCCGCAGGCGCGCAGCAGCTCGGCGGGGTCCCACTCGAAGCCCGGCCGGTGCACGACGCCCTGGCAGTCCGAGAGCCCCAGCCCCACCGCACGGCCCACGCCCAGCGGACCGCGTTGGAAGGGCAGGAAGGCGGCTGGCTCCCCGTCGCCCTCCCGCACGACGGCGATGCGCACCCCGGAGCGGCAGCGGCCCAGCGCGAGCGTGAACTCGGGCGACAGGAACGGGTTCGCCAGCTGAGGTGCGCCGTGCAGATGGGCCTTGGCCTGCAACGAGGTCCACGTCGCCCGGTCTGCCGCGGTCAGCTCTCCCGGCCGGCACACCTGGATGTCCATCAGCCGCCCCGGTTCATTCGGCCGCCGGTGCCCCGGTGCCGGGCCAGCGACACCAGCAGTACGGCCACGCTCAGCGCCCCGATCGCCAGCACCCCGCCGCGCGAGGACCACAGCCGGGCCGCGATCATCACCTCGGCCACCAGCAGGTCGACGGCCATGGCGCCGATGACCGCGATGACGGTGCGGCTGAGCGGATCGAGCCGGGGCAGCGCCGCGGCGATGGCCGCCGCCGGGGCCACCAGCAGGAAGAACAGCGTGAAGGGGGCACGCAGGACCGAGTCGACATCGGCGAGCGCCAGCAGCGCCCCCACGCCTCCGACGGCCACGGCCGCACCGGCGAGGAGCGCCCACGAATCCTCGCCGCCCTCGGCGCCCTCGTGCCCGGACGGCGCGCGCGGCACCGGCTCTTGCGGCGACGCGGACGGGGCGGTCTCTGTTGGAGGTGCGGACGGGGCGGTCCCTGACGGTGGCGCGGACGGCGCGGATTGCTCTTTTTGTGCGGATGGTGCGGAAATATCACGTGAGCGCTGGATGAGCTGCGTGATCTGCATGGCGGCTGATCCCCCCCGGAATGCCCCCGAAGCGCAGGATGCGCATATCGCGTATTCAATCTGACGTAGCCGCACGAGGGCGTCAAGCGCCCGCCGGGACTGTGGCCGACACATGACGGGTCGACGGCCGTCCTTCGGTCACACCTCGGATACAACCCCGATCCGGGGGGTTTATGTCCGTTCTTGCCCCGTACCCCGAACGTGCGCCGCATGCTGTCTCCTCGTACGGTGTTCGTCAACGGGCTTGTGGGGCAGGTGAATCCCGTGACCGGGATACACGCGTGTCGTAGTCGGGAGATAGGGTTACTCTGCCCGGAGCGGGTGCCCTCGTACGGGTGGGGAGTGACATGGAACAGATAACAGTGAGCAGCAGGGCGCGAGTGCCTGCGATCAAATGCGGTACGAGCGCGACAAGTTCGCGTCTCGACCGGCATCTCTCCGTGCTCGCCGGGCCCGCCGTCCCGCAGGTCGAGACGGAGGAGGCGACGACGCTGATGCGAGAGATCACACAGCGCGACGCCACACGGAGCCGGACGAAGAGCCGGAGCGCGCGCGTTTCGCTGTTCGCACCGCTGCGCAAGCTGCGCCGGACGATCTTCGGCGGACGCGGCTGAATCCGGCCGCCGGACTGTGAGGGGACGGTCCCGGCGGCCGTTCGGTCTGCTTCAGTCCGTCACGTTCTCCAGCGTGACGGAGAAGGCGAAGCGATCCCCCCGATACCGGATGCGTACGACATCCACCACCTGGCCCTCCCCGTCGTAGGTCACCCCCGTGTAGTGCAGGATCGGGCTCAGCAGCGGCACTTCCAGCAGCCGGGCGGTCTCCGGCTCGGCCAGCCGCGCCTCGACCGTGTCGGTGATCCGGCTGATGCGCACCCCCACCCCGTCCCTCAGCACCTTGGTCATCGGCCAGCCGCGCCGCAGGTCCTCCGGGTCGATGAGTTTCGCCACATCTGAACGGATGAGGTTCACCGCCCAGTTGGTCGGCTCCCCGCTCTCCTTGTCCCGGCGCAGCCTGCGGTAGGCCACCGCCTCGGGCTCCCCGGGGAAGTGCCCGGCCAGCTCGGCGGGCACCGGCTCGGGTCCGTACCCCAGCAAGGTGGTCGGCTCCCCGGACTGCTGGGCCACGATCGTGTCGACCGAGCCCAGCAGCCGCACCGGACGCGCGCGGCGCACGTCCGGCTCGATGAAGGTGCCGCGCCTGCGGTGCCGGCTGATCAGCCCTTCCGACTCCAGCTCCTTGAGGGCCTGGCGCATGGTCAAGACGCTCACCCCGTAGTGCCCCGCCAACTGGTCCTCCGGCGGCAGCCGGTCGGGAGCCCCGGTGGGGCGCCCGAGTATGGACGCGCGCAGAGACTGGGACACCTGATACCAGAGCGGGAGCTTCCGGTTCAGCTCGACCGGATCCGGTGTGAACAGGGACAAAGTCACCTCCGCTGGGGCCGCTCGAAATGACGCTCAAGCCCCTGCCACACCGCGTCGTAGTCGGACTGGAGGTGCTCGGCGGCGAGGGCCTGCTTGGTGAGGGAGACGGGCCAGCGTGTCTCGAACATGAAGGCGAGTCCGTCGTCGATCTTCTGCGGCGCCAGTTCGGCCGCCGAGGCCCGCTCGAAGGTCTCCCTGTCGGGCCCGTGCGCCGACATCATGTTGTGCAGCGAGCCCCCACCGGGAACGAACCCTCCCTCGCCACCGGCCTTGGCATCATAGGCACCCTCGATCAGGCCCATGTACTCGCTCATCACGTTCCGGTGGAAGTACGGCGGGCGGAAGGTGTCCTCGCCGACCAGCCAGCGGGGCGCGAAGACCACGAAGTCCACGCCCGCCAGCCCCGGGGTGTCCGAGGGCGAGGTGAGGACCGTGAAGATCGAGGGGTCCGGGTGGTCGTAGCTGATGCTGCCGAGCACATTGAAGCGCCGCAGGTCGTAGACGTAGGGCACGTGGTTGCCGTGCCAGGCGACCACGTCCAGCGGCGAGTGGTCGTAGACGGCCTTCCAGAGGTTTCCGCAGTACTTGCTGACCACCTCCACCGGGCGGTCCACCTCCTCGTAGGCGGCTGTCGGGGCCAGGAAGTCGCGGGCGTTGGCCAGCCCGTTGGCACCGATGGGGCCCAGGTCGGGGAGGACGAAGGGGCTGCCGTAGTTCTCGCAGACGTAGCCGCGCGCCGACTCCTCCAGCAGCTCCACGCGGAAGCGCACCCCGCGCGGGATCAGCGCCACCTGGCCCGGCTCCGCGCGCAGCAGCCCGAACTCGGTGCGCAGCAGCAGCCCGCCGTGCTCCGGGACGATCAGCAGCTCGCCGTCCGCGTCGCTGAAGACCCGGTCGGTCATCGCGGCATCGGCCACGTACAGGTGCACGGCCATACCCGTGCGCTGGGTGACATCGCCGTTGCCGCCCAGGGTCCACAGCCCGGCGAGGAAATCGGTGCCGGCCGGGGGCTCGGGCAGGGGGCCCCAGCGCAGCCGGTTGGGGTCGGGCTCGGTGCCGGTGAACGGGGCGGCGGCCAAGGAGCCGTTGTCGGCCCGTACGAAGCGCGGGTGCGCCGCCGAGGGGCGGATGCGGTACAGCCATGAGCGGCGGTTGCGGGCGCGCGGCTCGGTGAAGGCGCTGCCGCTCAGCTGCTCCGCGTACAGGCCCAGGGGGGCGCGCTGCGGGGCGTTGCGGCCCACCGGGAGCGCTCCTGGGACGGCCTCGCTGCTGTGCTCGTTGCCGAATCCCGACAGGTGAGTGAGTCCCTCCGCCGCCTTGCGTGCCCGCTCCCGTGTCCCCTGCTCCATGGCGCTCGTGCTGTTGGTGCCCTGGCCCATCGCCAACTCCCGCCGCATAAAGGATTCCTGTGCAGGACCATAGGAATAGTTGTTGCCTCCGTCAACGAAGCAACGCGCGCGCAGGGGGGAGCCGACCCGCGTGGGGCGGGGAGCCGGTGCCCGTGCAGTGCGGAGCCGCGCGGTGACACCGCGCTGAGCTGGGGTTTTGCTCATATTGTTCACGGCTGGACGTCTTGTGGCGGCCTTCGGGGGGCGCCTACGGTCATCCGGACCGCCGCACACGGGGGGCGGAGTTCAACGGCGAACGCAGAGGTAGATCCCCATGCTCACTCTTCTCGGCTTCCTCATGATCGCGACATTTCTGACGCTGATCATGATGAAGCGGATGTCGCCCCTGGCGGCCCTGGTCCTCATTCCCGCGCTCTTCTGCGTCCTGGCGGGGCAGGCCACCAGCCTCGGGGACTACGTCCTCAAGGGCATCGGGGAGCTCGCGCCGACGGCGGCGATGCTGATGTTCGCCATCATCTATTTCGGCGTGATGATCGACGTCGGCCTCTTCGACCCGATCGTCCGGGGCATCCTGCGCTTCTGCAAGGCCGACCCGATGCGCGTGGTGATCGGCACGGCCGTGCTCGCCGCGGTGGTCTCGCTGGACGGCGACGGCTCCACCACGTTCATGATCACCGTCTCCGCGATGCTGCCGCTCTACCGCAGGCTGAAGATGAGCGTGCTGGTGATGACGGGCATCGCGGCCACCGCGAACGGCGTCATGAACACCGTGCCGTGGGGCGGCCCCACCGCCCGGGTGGCGACCGCGCTCAAGCTCGACCCCAGCGACGTCTTCGTCCCGATGATCCCGGCGCTGGCCTGCGGGCTGGTCTTCGTCTTCTTCCTGGCCTGGATCCTGGGCCTGCGCGAGCGCAAACGGCTGGGCACGCTGACGCTCGACGGGCCCGAAGGCTCCGAGGGAGCGGGCGAGGAGTCCGGGCGGATCCTCCGGAAGGCGGAAGCAGCGGAGGAGACCGAGCGGGAGGCCGCCTTGGCGGGTGCCGGCGGCCGTACGGCGGGTGCGCGCGGCGGCAGTGACGCACTGCCCGGCGGGATCCCCGCTCCCCGGAGCGCGGGCGGCGCCGGAGACGGCGTCACGGACGGCCCGGACGAGCGCGCGGCAGGCGGTCCGCACGGGCGAGCCGTCGAGGACCCGGCCGGTGAAGCCGGCGGGCTCGACCCGCACCGCGCCACCCTGCGCCCCAAGCTGTTCTGGTTCAACGCCGCGCTGACGGTGGCCCTGCTGACGACGCTGATCACCCAGCTGCTGCCGATCCCGGTGCTCTTCCTGCTCGGCGCCGCCATCGCGCTCACCGTCAACTTCCCGCACATGAAGGACCAGAAGGCCCGGATCGCCGCGCACGCCGACAACGTCCTGAACGTCTCCGGGATGGTCTTCGCCGCCGCCGTCTTCACCGGCGTCCTGACCGGCACCGGCATGGTCGAGGACATGGCCCGCAACCTCGTCAGCGCGCTGCCCGACGGCCTCGGCCCCTACATGAGCGTCGTGACCGCGGTACTCAGCATTCCCTTCACGTACTTCATGTCCAACGACGGCTTCTACTTCGGCATCGTGCCGATCCTCGCCGAGGCGGGCGGCGCGCACGGCGTCAGCGCCGTCGAGATCGCCCGCGCCTCGCTCGTCGGACAGGTGCTCCACATGTCGAGCCCGCTGGTCCCCGCCGTCTATGTCCTCATCGGGATGGCCAAGGTCGAATTCGGCGACCACACCAGGTTCACCGTCAAGTGGGCCACGCTCACCTCGCTCGTCGTCCTCGGCGCGGGGCTGTTGTTCGGCATCCTGTGAGTGAGATCCACCGCACCTCGACGCCGTGCTGACACCCTTGATGACCCGACAGTAGGTTTGCCCCCATGAAGGCACACGACGGCATGTACATCGACGGCGCGTGGTGCCCCGCGCGGGGCACCGGCACGATCGAGGTCACCAACCCCGCGGACGGAACGGCCCTGGCGACCGTCCCGGCCGGCGACGGCGAGGACATCGACGCGGCCGTACGCGCCGCCCGTGCCGCCTTCCCCGGCTGGGCGGCCACGCCCTCCACCGAGCGGGCCGCCCGCCTCGGCGCGCTCCAGGAGATCCTCATCGCCCGCCGCGACGAGATCGCCGAGACCGTCACCGGCGAACTCGGCTCGCCGCTCGGCCTGTCGCGGAAGGTGCACGCCGCCGCGCCGATCGCGGTGTGCGGCAGCTACGCCGAACTGGCCGCGGAGTTCACCTTCGAGGAGGAGATCGGCAACTCGCGGGTGCTGCGCGAGCCCGTCGGGGTCGTCGGCGCCATCACGCCCTGGAACTACCCGCTTCACCAGATCGTCGCCAAGGCCGCGCCCGCGCTGGCCGCGGGCTGCACCGTCGTCCTCAAGCCCGCCGAGGACACCCCGCTGGTCGCCCAGCTGTTCGCCGAGGCCGTACACGAAGCGGGCGTGCCCGCCGGGGTGTTCAACCTCGTCACCGGGCTCGGACCGGTGGCCGGGCAGGCCCTGGCCGAGCACGAGGGCATCGACCTGCTGTCCTTCACCGGCTCCACCGCCGTCGGCCGCCGCGTGGCAGCCGTGGCGGCGGGCGGCGTCAAGCGCGTCGCGCTCGAACTCGGCGGCAAGTCCGCGAACGTGATCCTGCCCGGCGCCGACCTGGCCAAGGCCGTCAAGGTGGGCGTCGCCAACGTGATGTCCAACTCCGGCCAGACGTGCAGCGCCTGGACCCGGATGCTGGTGGACGCCGGCCGCTACGACGAGGCCGTACGGCTCGCCGCCGAGGCCACCGCCAAGTACGTCACCGGCGACCCCCGGGACGAGGCCACCCGCGTCGGGCCCCTCGTCAACGCCAAGCAGCACGAGCGCGTCACGGGCTACATCGCGCGCGGCCAGGAGGAGGGCGCCCGCCTCGTCACCGGCGGCACCGAGCCGCCCGAGGGCCACGAGAGCGGGCACTACGTACGCCCCACTGTCTTCGCCGACGTCACACCGGAGATGACCATCGCGCAGGAGGAGATCTTCGGCCCCGTCCTGTCCATCCTGAAGTACCAGGACACCGAGGACGCGCTGCGCATCGCCAACGGCACCGTCTACGGACTCGCGGGCGCGGTGTGGTCCGAGGACGAGGACGAGGCGGTCGCCTTCGCGCGCCGGATGGAGACCGGCCAGGTCGACATCAACGGCGGACGCTTCAACCCCCTCGCACCGTTCGGCGGCTACAAGCAGTCCGGCGTCGGGCGCGAGCTGGGCACCCACGGTCTGGAGGAGTACCTCCAGACCAAGTCCCTCCAGTTCTGAGCCCCGCTCCCTTCGTGTCCCCCTTGGAGCCCCCAATGGTCCGCGCAGCCGTACTGCCCGCCGTCTCGGCACCGCTGGAAGTCACCTCGATCACGCTTCCCGAGCCGGGCCCCGGCCAGGTGCGGGTGCGGCTGGCCGCCGCCGGGGTCTGCCACTCCGACCTCTCCCTCGCCAACGGCACCCTGCGCCAGCCCGTCCCCGCGGTGCTCGGTCACGAGGGAGCCGGCACGGTCGTCGCCGTCGGCGAGGGCGTCACGGCGGCGAGGCCCGGCGACCGCGTCGTCCTCAACTGGGCGCCCTCCTGCGGCGAGTGCCACTTCTGCGCGCGGCTGTCCGAGCCCTGGCTGTGCACCCGCGCCAACGAGGCGACGACCGTCCCCTACGCCAGCACCCGCAGCGGCGACGGGCTCTACCCCGGACTGAGCGTGGCGGCCTTCGCCGAGGAGACGGTCGTCCCCGAGCGCGCGGTCCTCGCGCTGCCGGACGGAGTGCCGCTGGAGGACGCCGCGCTGCTGGGCTGCGCGATGCTCACCGGCTACGGCGCCGTGCACCACAGCGCCCAGGTGCGGCCCGGCGAGTCCGTCGTCGTCCACGGCGTCGGCGGGGTCGGCCTCGCGACGCTCCAGTCCGCGCGGCTGGCCGGGGCCGGGCAGATCATCGCGGTGGACGTCACCGAGGAGAAGGAGGGGCTGGCGCGGTCGGCCGGAGCGACGGACTACGTCGTCGCCTCCGAGAGGACGGCCAAGTCCGTGCGGGCGCTCACCGAGGGCGGGTTCGGCGCGGACGTGGCCGTCGAGTGCGTGGGCCGCGCGGAGTCGGTCCGCGCGGCCTGGGATTCCACCCGGCGGGGTGGGCGCACGACCGTCGTGGGCATCGGCGGCAAGGACGACCGGGTGTCCTTCTCCGCGCTGGAGGTCTTCCACTTCGCGCGGACGCTGCGCGGCTGTGTCTACGGCGATTCGGACCCCGCACACGATGTTCCCGTGCTCGCGGAGCATGTGCGGGAGGGGCGGCTGAATCTGGGGGCGCTCGTGACCGAGAGGGTGCCCTTGGCGGGCGTCGAGGGCGCGTTCGAGGCCATGCGCGCGGGCCGTGGGGGCCGCACGTTGGTGGTGTTCTGAGCCCCTCCCCGCCTAGTGCCGTGACCGGCATTCCAGGACGGCTAAGCGGGCGCTCAGTCGCAAGGTAAGGTGACGGGATGACGGTCGAGACCGATGAGTCGTTCGGGGGTGTCACCCCGGACGCCGCACGCAGGCTGCTCCTGGGCGCCGTCCAGGCGTTCGCCGAGCGCGGCTTCCACGCGACGACCACCCGCGATATCGCCGGCCGCGCCGGAATGAGCCCGGCTGCGCTCTACATCCACTACAAGACCAAGGAAGAGCTGCTCTTCCACATCAGCAAGGTGGGGCACGAGCGGTCCGTCGCGGTGCTGGAGGAGGCCGTCGCGGGCGCGGCGGACAGCGCCGAGCGCCTCGCCCGCGCCGTCCGCGCCTTCGTCCGCTGGCACGCCGAGTACCACACCACGGCCCGCGTGGTGCAGTACGAGCTGGCGGCGCTGGGCGAGGAGCACTACACGGAGATCGTGGCGCTGCGCCGCCGCAGCGAGGAGATCCTGCGCGAGGTGCTCCAGGAGGGCGTGGCCGCGGGTCAGTTCGCGGTCGAGGACATCCGGGGCACGACGCTGGCCGTGATGTCGCTGTGCATCGACGTGGCCCGCTGGTTCAGCCCGGAGGGCCGCAGGACGCCGGACGAGATCGGCGAGCTGTACGCCGGTCTCGCCCTGCGCATGGCGGGCTGCCGGGACGAGAGCGGCGGCTACCAGTAGTAGCGGCTCAGGCTCTCCACCACGCACACCGGCTTGCTCCCGCCCTCGCTCTCGACGCTCACCTGCGCGGTGACCTGCACGCCTCCGTCGGAGGCCGTCGTGACGTCGGCCAGCGTCGCGCGGGCGCGCAGCCGGGAGCCGACGGGCACGGGGGAGGGGAAGCGGACCTTGTTCACGCCGTAGTTGACGCCCATCCGCATGCCCTCGACGCGCATGATCTGCGGGACGAGGGCGGGCAGCAGGGACAGCGTCAGATAGCCGTGCGCGATGGTGGTGCCGAAGGGACCCTCCGCGGCCCGTGCCGGGTCGACATGGATCCACTGGTGGTCGCCCGTGGCCTCGGCGAAGAGGTCGATCCGCTTTTGGTCGATCTCCAGCCAGTCGCTGGTGCCCAGTTCCTGGCCGATGGCCTCGCGCAGCTCATCGGCCGAGGTGAAGACCCGGGGTTCCGCCATGCGAACAACCTCCCACGCGGTATGCGCCCGCCCTGTGCGGGCGGGATGCCTTGGTGTCGAATGCCTTGCCGCCGAATGCGTTGTGCCTGATGCATCGGTGCCGAATAAGCGATTGCTCAGTCTCGCTCGGCTGTCAGCATGCCAGCCCCGGCCCCTCCGGCGCCAGCCGTCACCACAGGGCGGGCCGCCGCGCGTGCCACGGCCGGGCCGCCTCCAGCTGCGCCGACAAGGACAGCAACAGGCTGTCCTCGCCGTAGCGTCCGCCCAGCATCACGCCGATGGGCAGGCCCTCCGGGCTCCAGTGCAGGGGCAGGGAGACCGCGGGCTGGCCCGTCGCGTTGTACAGCGGCGTGAACGGGGTGAAGCGGCTGCTCGCCTCGAACTCGGCGCGCGGGTCGGCGTCGTCGCGCAGGCCGCCCACCGGCCGCGGGGGCTGGGCCAGGGTGGGGGAGAGGATCGCGTCGGACGCCCGCGACGTTGTTGAGGTCCTTGACCGGCACCGGAACGCCGTGCAGCACGGGCAGCGGCCGTCCCTCACGGCGCGCGGCCAGCGCCTCGCGCTCAGCCGCCGCGGCCTGTCGGCGCGCCAGTTCGGGCGTGACGGTGAGGAAAGCGCCCACTTCGGCGTCGAGCTGGTCCATCCGGTCCAGACAGTGCTCGGTCAGCTCCACGGGTGAGACGGTGCCCGCCCGTACCGCTGCCGCCTGCTCGGTCGCCGTCAGATCGTGCAGTTGGGACTTCCCCATCGTGCCGTCCACTCCCTCGCGCCCGTGCGGGCCTCGACCGGTCGTACGGCGCATCCTCGCACCGGCACCCCGGCGGGGCGCCGGCCCCAGGCCTTGGTCGCGGGCCGTGGATCCGGCGCGAGGTCAGGTCAGCCCTGGGAGGGGAGTGCGGCTCCCCAGCCCAGCCGGGAACTCCCTTTCTGGCGGTGCGCGTTGCGCGCCTCGCGCCTGCCGGTGTCGGTGCGCACTTCCGTGCGGACCTCACGGCGGGACGTACACGCGTCCTCCGCGTCCATCACCTTGATCATGCGGCGCAGCACCTCGGCCAGCCTCGGCGTGGGCGGCTGGGCGGGATCGCAGCGCATCAGCGACCTGCCGCCCCATGTCATGCGGTGCCACTCGTCGAGCGCTGTGGGCTGTCTGATCCCCTTGCGCTTCTCCCGTCTGCGGCGCGCGGCCACTTCGGATTCGTAGACGAGCCAGACCGCGCGGGCCTCCTCCAGCTCCTCCAGCGCGGCGACGAGCAGCGCGGGGTCGGGCTCGCGGTCGTCGGGATGGAACCCGGCGTTGCGGCACAGGTGGTGCCACGTGGCGCGGTGGCCGTATGGCGCGAACCGCTCCAGGCATTTGCGGAGAGCCTGCCGACGCTGGGACGGCTCTCTCTCTGGGTCACGAACTTGTTGGGCGAGCGCTCTGAAACCGGCCAATCATCCCACCTCCGGCGGAGAGGACCCGAGTCGTCGGGGATGTGACGTACAGCCCCTCGCTTTGGATCCCTCTCCGGCGATGCTTTTTTCGCGCGGGGTGCGCGCAGCTTGCTATGGCGTGGCGGAATACCCCGGATGTGGCCCTCTATTCCTCCAGAGGACGCATGTATGTCCCATCGGCCGCAGCCGCTTCCGGGATACCCGCCTGTCACGCGTACACGACGCCGCGCGCCGCACACACCAGGGGAACGAGCCCTCGCCCGCTGCCGTTCCCGAACGCCCGCGGAAGGTGCGGCCCGCCCCTTCCGCCACGACATACCGACTGGTTAGTCTGCTCGGCGGAACGAACACGGCCGGCAGATCATCGAGACCAGCGGATCAGGCAAAGGGGCAGCGGATGGAGTCACTGCGCGACAGCGCCGTCGTCGTCACAGGTGCGGGCGGCGGCATAGGGGCGGCCCTCGCCCGCCGGTTCGCGGCCGAGGGCGCCAGGGTCGCCGTCAACGACATCGACCCGGTCGCTGCCCGCGCGGTCGCCGAGGAGATCGGCGGCGTCGCCGTCCCCGGTGATGCCTCCGGCATCGTGACCGTCGCACGCGAGGCCCTCGGCGGCACCGTCGACACCTTCTGCGCCAACGCCGGCATCGGCACCGAGGGCGGCCCCGAGGCCCCGGACGCGGTCTGGGGCGCCGCCTGGGACCTCAACGTCATGGCGCACGTGCGGGCCGCGCGGGAGCTGATCCCGCACTGGCTGGAGCGCGGGCGGGGCCGCTTCGTCTCCACCGTCTCTGCCGCCGGGCTGCTCAGCATGGTCGGTTCAGCGCCCTACAGCGTCACCAAGCACGCGGCGCTCGCCTTCGCCGAGTGGATGTCGCTCACCTACCGGCACCGGGGCATCGACGTCCACGCCATCTGCCCCGAGGGAGTGCGCACCGACATGCTCGCGAGCACCGGTGTGGCCGGGGACGTGGTGCTCAAGCCCGGCGCCATCGCGCCGGAGGCCGTCGCCGACGCGCTGTTCGCCGCGCTCGCCGAAGAGCGCTTCCTCGTCCTCCCGCACCCGAGCACCGCGGGCCACTACTCCGCGCGCGCCGACGACCCCGACACCTGGCTCAGCGCCATGAACCACCTCCAGCAGAAGGTCGAGCACCGCACCTCTCCCGGCAGCGGGGGCAGCAGAGGCACCGGGGGGAGCGGGGAGAGCGGGGAGAGCGGGGAGAGCGGGGAAGGCGAGCGAGAGGGGCGCGCATGACGGCCGCATCGCACCTGACGTACGAGGACAAGCCCTGGCTCGCCCAGCTCAGCCCGGCCCAGCGCGCCCCCGTCACCCCGCCGGAGACCATCCTGCACGCCTTCCGCGAGGCGGCCCGCGAGGTGCCCGAGCGCACCGCGCTCGCCTACTTCGACGGGCGGCTCACCTACGCCGGGACCGACTCGCTGAGCGACGGCATCGCGGCCCACCTGGCGGCCCTCGGCCTGGAGCGCGGCGACCGGGTGGCGCTGATGCTCCAGAACACCCCGCACTTCGTGCTGGCGCTGCTCGGTGCGTGGAAGGCGGGCGCGACGGTCGTGCCTGTCAACCCCATGTACAAGCGTGGCGAGGTAGCCCACGTCCTGAAGGACGCCGGGGTGTCCGCGCTGGTGTGCTCCGACCGGGCCTGGGAGTCGTACCTGCGCGAGACGGCCGCCGGAACCGGGGTGCACACCGTGCTGACCGCCTGCGAACGGGACCTGCAAACGCGCGACGACCAGCGCGTGCTGGGCTTCGAACGCGCCGCGCCGGCCGACGACGCCGAGGACCTGCTCGCCGCCGCGCGCGGTGGCCGTCCCGCGCCCGCGGGCCGTGAGCCGACCGCCGACGACATCGCGCTGATCAGCTACACCTCGGGCACCAGCGGCAGCCCCAAGGGCGCCATGAACACCCACGCGAACATCGCCTTCAACGCCGAGCGGCAGCACATGGCCGGGCAGGTGCCCGCGGGCGGGTGTGTCTTCGCGCTGGCGCCGCTGTTCCACATCACCGGCATGGTCGTCCAGCTCGCGGGCTCCATCGCCAACAAGGGCACGCTCGCGCTGGCCTACCGCTTCGAGGCCGGCGTCGTCCTGGACGCCTTCCTGGAGCACCGGCCCGCCTACACCGTCGGCCCCTCCACGGCGTTCATGGCGCTGGCCGCGCACCCGGATGTGACCCGCGAGCACTTCGCCTCGTTCGCGCACATCTCCTCGGGCGGGGCGCCGCTGCCGCCCGCGCTGGTGGAGAAGTTCCGCGCCGCCTTCGGCCCCTACATCGGCAACGGCTACGGACTGACCGAGTGCACCGCCCCCTGCGCCTCGGTGCCGCCCGGAAAGGAGGCGCCCGTCGACCCGGCCTCCGGCACCCTGGCCGTCGGCGTGCCAGGACCCGACACCGTCGTCCGGGTCCTGGACGAGCGGGGCGAGCCGGTGCCCTTCGGCGCGCACGGCGAGATCGCCGTACGCGGCCCGCAGGTCGTCCCCGGCTACTGGCGCCGGCCCGAGGAGACGGCCGCGGCCCTGCCCGGCGGTGAACTGCGCACCGGCGACATCGGATTCATGGACGAGAACGGCTGGCTCTACGTCGTCGACCGCAAGAAGGACATGATCAACGCCTCCGGCTTCAAGGTCTGGCCCCGCGAGGTCGAGGACGTGCTCTACGCTCACCCGGCCGTCCGGGAGGCCGCCGTCGTCGGAGTGCCCGACAGCTACCGGGGCGAGACGGTCAAGGCCTACGTCAGCCTGCGCGAGGGCACCGGGGCGACCCCGCACGAACTGGCCGCCCACTGCGAGGAGCGGCTGGCGGCCTACAAATACCCGCGCGAGGTCCAGATCCTCTCCGACCTGCCCAAGACCACCAGTGGGAAGATCTTGCGGCGGGAGCTGCGTTCCCGCCGGGGAAGCGCGTGAACGAGCGATGAGCGAGAGGCAGGTGGCAGTCATGGCGGCCAGGGACGGTGCGGGACGTCCGGCGCATCGGGGCGCGGCGGGAACGGTGGGCCATGACGGCTCGGGCGACACCCCGGCACCCGTGCCGCAGCGCCTGCTGGCCGCCGCCACCCGCCTGTTCGCCGAGCAGGGCTACGACCGTACGTCCGTCCAGGAGATCGTCGAGGCGGCGGGCGTCACCAAGGGCGCGCTCTACCACTACTTCGGCTCCAAGGACGACCTGCTGCACGAGATCTACGGGCGGCTGCTGCGCCTCCAGACGGAGCGGCTCGACGCGTTCGCGGACCGCGAGGCCCCCGTTGAGCAGCGGCTCCACGAGGCAGCCGTCGATGTCGTCGTCACCACCATCGACAACTTCGACGACGCCATGATTTTCTTCCGTTCCATGCACCAGCTCTCCCCGGAGAAGCAGAAGCAGGTGCGCGCGGAGCGCCGCCGCTACCACGAGCGGTTCCGCGCGCTCGTGGAAGAGGGCCAGCACAGCGGCGTCTTCAGCACCGCCACCCCCGCCGACCTGGTGGTCGACTACCACTTCGGCTCCGTGCACCACCTCAGCAGCTGGTACCGCCCCGGGGGGCGCCTCACGCCGCAGGAGGTCGCCGAACACCTCGCCGACCTGCTGCTGCGCGCGCTGCGCCCCTAGCCCTGGCTCCAGCCCGCCGCCCGTAGCTCCAGGAAGGGACTTTTCGTGAAGGCATGGCGCGTCCACACCAACGGCGAACCGCGCGACGTGATGCGGCTGGAGGAGATACCCGAGCCCGAACCGGCCCCGGGCCAGCTCCTGGTGAAGGTGCTCGCCGCCAACGTCAACTACCCCGACGCCATGCTCTGCCGTGGCGAGTACCAGATCCGGCCACCGCTCCCCTTCACCCCTGGCGTCGAGCTGTGCGGCGAGATCGTGTCCGGGCCGCGCGCGGGCGAACGCGTCCTCGGCCAGCCCGTGCTGCCCGTCGGCGCCTTCGGCGAGCTGACCGTCATCAGCGAACAGACGGCGCTGCCCGCGCCCTCCGCGCTCGACGACGCGGAGGCCGCCGCGCTCCACATCGGCTACCAGACCGGCTGGTTCGGCCTGCACCGTCGCGCGGCCCTGCGTGAAGGCGAGACCCTGCTGGTGCACGCCGCCGCGGGCGGGGTCGGCAGCGCCGCCGTCCAGTTGGGGAAAGCCGCGGGCGCCAGGGTGATCGGCGTGGTCGGCGGCCCGGCGAAGGCCGAGGTCGCCCGCGAACTGGGCTGCGACGTGGTGGTCGACCGCCGCTCCGACGACGTCGTCGCCGCCGTCAAGGAGGCCACCGGCGGCCGGGGCGCGGACGTGGTCTACGACCCGGTGGGCGGGGACGCCTACGCCAAGTCGGTCAAGTGCGTCGCCTTCGAGGGCCGCATCGTCGTGGTCGGCTTCGCCAGCGGCGCGGTGCCGACACCCGGCCTCAACCACGCCCTGGTCAAGAACTACTCGATCCTCGGCCTGCATTGGGGCCTCTACGCCCAGCGCGAGCCCGCCGCGATCGTCGCCTGCCACGAGGAGCTCTCCCGGCTTGCCGCCTCGGGGTCCATCCGCCCGCTGGTGAGCGAGCGCACCCCGCTGGACGGGACCGCGGACGCGGTGCAGCGGGTGTTCGACGGGGTGACCACAGGCCGCGTCGTCGTGGTCCCCACGGAGGAGTCCCCCTAGGTCGTGTCTTCGAAGTCCCGTCTGCCCGGCGGACGACGCTACTTTGAAGACACTCCCCAGCACCCGCTGTTCGGCAACCGCACGGGAGCGCAGGGGCCGGCCACGCGACGGGAGGCCCACCACGCCCGTCGCCTGGCGGCGACCGGTGGTCGGGAGCGGATGACGGCGGCCCGGTGTCCGCTCCACAGCGGCCAGGACCGTCCGGGTCGCCGCGTAGCCCGAGGCCCCACCCTCACTCGCGGTGACAGCGCCGTGCGACATTGTGGGGATGGAGTCCCAGACAGGAACGCCGTACGGCGGCGGCCCGCCGCTCAATCCCTCGCAGGTCCCGGCGGGGGACGTGCGGCCACGGCGCGTCTGGTACGTGGTCGCCGGGGTGCTGGCGCTCGTGCTGGCCGGTGCCGGTGCCGCCGTCATCGTGGTGACGGTGAAGGACACGGTGGACTCGGTCGACACCGGCCGGAGCTTCTCCGGCGGCAGCTCGGAGACGTTCAGCTTCACCGAGGGGGAGACCAAGGCGATCTACGTCTCCCAGCCCCGGAAGGGCCGGGTCGACTGCCGTATCCCGAAGATGGAGTCCGGGTCGATGACCCAGCCGGACAGCACGATCCGGATCACCGTCGGGTCCCGCACCTGGGACCGCGTCTTCGAGGTGAAGCCCGCCGACAGCGGCGACTACACGCTCACCTGCATCTCGGAGCAGCAGGCGGAATTCGCGTTGGGGGACAAGCCCCAGGTGGGGGCCACGGTGGGCGGCATCTTCGCGGCGATCGGCCTCTTCTTCGCCGCGACGGCGGCAGCCGTGGGCATCAGCGTCATCACGGCTGTCCGGCGTGGCCGCCACCGCCGCCGGCTCGCCGCCATGTGGGCTCCTCCACCGCAGTGGGCCCCGGGCGCCGCCGGCCCGCCCCCGGGGCCCCGCCCAGGCCACTGGCCTCACGCTTAGGGGGTTTTGGCGTGGCCGGGCGGCCGGCCCTGCCAGGGCGCAGAGCAAGGTGACGCCGTGCCCGGTGGCCCTGGAGCCTGTCTGACAGAAGATCAGCAGCTGTGGACCAGGCCCGGAGCAACGGCCTTGCTGAGGTGACACCGGGCGGGCGATGCTGGGCCGGTGCCGGGACAGCGAAAGAGGAAGCGCCAGCAGCAGGACGTGAGTCCGCGGGCCACCACTCACACCACTCCTGGCACAGGCCACTGGGAGCTGCTGTTCGAGACTCAGGACGCGTCGGAGCTGCGTGCTCACCTGCGCCGTCCGCGTTCCGCGGAGCGACGGATCGACTGGAGGCTGACCAGGATCGACACGCTCTGTGGGCGACGGGCGCAGCCGACCACCTATCGGCTGAGCTTGTTCGTGCCGGACCGGAGTGAATCCCACCCGGCACCATCCTGATCACCGATCTTGTGGCGGGACATGGTGAGTTGACGGGTGTGTTGTGGCGTCTGCGGACAGGCGGTCCCATGGCGTGACCTTCCGGAACGCCATGGAGAAGCCCCCTCCCGGAACGCGGAAAGAATCAGGCGTACCGCCGCAACTCACGCCGTGCCAGCGAACGCTGATGAACCTCATCAGGCCCGTCAGCCAGGCGCAGCGTCCGCGCCGCGGCCCAGAGCTCCGCCAGCGGGAAGTCCTGGGAGACGCCACCCGCACCATGAAGCTGGACCGCGTCGTCAAGGATGCCGACCACCGCGCGCGGGGTCGCGATCTTGATGGCCTGGATCTCGGTGTGCGCGCCCCGGTTGCCCACCGTGTCCATCAGCCAGGCCGTCTTCAGCACGAGCAGCCGCAGCTGCTCGACCTGAACACGGGCATCCGCGATCCACCCGTGGACCACGCCCTGCTGAGCGAGCGGCTTGCCGAACGCCGTTCGGCCCAGCGCCCGTCGGCACATCAGCTCGATCGCCCGCTCGGCCATGCCGATGAGCCGCATGCAGTGGTGGATGCGGCCGGGCCCCAACCGGGCCTGGGCGATGGCGAAGCCGCCGCCCTCCTCGCCGACGAGATTCGAGACGGGCACGCGCACCTCGTCGAAGACGACCTCCGCGTGGCCGCCGTGGTAGTGGTCCTCGTAGCCGTACACGGACATCGCACGCCGGATCTCGACACCGGGAGTATCCCTCGGGACGAGCACCATCGACTGCTGGCGCCGCACATCTGCCCCGTCCGGGTCGGTCTTGCCCATGACGATGAAGATCCGGCAGTCCGGGTTCATCGCCCCGGAGATGTACCACTTGCGGCCGGTGATGACGTAGCTGTCGCCCTCCCGCCGGATGCGTGTGCCGATGTTCGTCGCGTCCGAGGAGGCCACCTCGGGCTCGGTCATCGCGAACGCCGAGCGGATCTCCCCGTCCAGCAGCGGCTTCAGCCACCGCTCGCGCTGCTCGGGCGAGCCGAACTGGGCCAGCACCTCCATGTTCCCGGTGTCGGGCGCCGCGCAGTTGAGGGCCGTGGGCGCGAGCTGGGGGCTGTGCCCTGTGATCTCGGCGAGGGGCGCGTACTGGAGGTTGGTGAGGCCCGCGCCGTACTCCGGGTCCGGCAGGAAGAGGTTCCACAGGCCCTGCTTGCGCGCCTCGGCCTTCAGCTCGTCCACCACCCGGGGCGTCTGCCAGGGTGACTCCAGCTCGGCCCGCTGCTCGTGCGACACGCGCTCCGCGGGGCGCAAGTGCTCCGCCATGAAGGCCGACAGCTTCTCGCGCAGCTCTTCGGTGCGCGCGTCGAATGCGAAGTCCATGTGCTGCCTCAGCCTTTCCGCAGGGTGGTGAGTCCGTTGTCGATGAAGACCGGAACGAGGGAGCCGATCCGGTCGAAGCCCGCGCCGACGGTCTGGCCGAGCGTGAAGCGGTAGTGGATGCCCTCCAGGATCACGGCGAGCTTGAAATAGGCGAACGCCGTGTACCAGTTGATCCGGGACACGTCCCGGCCCGAGGCCCGCGCGTAGCGCTCGATCAGCTCCGCCGCCGGGGGGTGTCCCGGCGCGCCGCTGGTCGTGCTGACGGGGGAGTCCGGCGCGTCCTGCTGCTCGCTGTACATCGCCAGCAGGCCCAGGTCGGTCAGCGGGTCGCCCAGCGTGGACATCTCCCAGTCGAGCACGGCCGCGATCCGGTCGTCCGCGTCCACCAGCACGTTGTCCAGCCGGTAGTCGCCGTGCACCACTGTGGGGCGCGGGGAGTCGGGCAGCGCCTCACCGAGCGCGGCGCGCAGCGCGTCGATGCCGGCCAGCTCCCTGCTGCGGGACGCCTCCAACTGCTTGCTCCAGCGCCGCAGCTGACGCTCCAGGAACCCCTCGGGCCGCCCGAAGTCGCCCAGGCCCACGGCCTCCGGATCCACCGCGTGCAGGGCGACGAGTGTGTCGGGCAGTGCGAGGACGATGCTCCGGGTGCGCTCGGCGCCCAGCGGCGCCAGCTGAGCGGCCGTGCGGTACGGCGTGCCCGCCACGTGCTCCATCACGTAGAAGGGGGCGCCGATGACCTCGGGGTCCTCGCACAGCAGCACCGTCCCCGGCACGGGTACGTCCGTGTCACGCAGGGCGCTGATGACCCGGTGCTCGCGGCCCATGTCGTGCGCGGTCGCCAGGACGTGGCCCAGCGGTGGCCTGCGCACCACCCAGCGGCCGGTGCCGTCGGTGACGCGGTACGTCAGATTCGAGCGGCCCCCCTGCACGACCTCGGCCCGCAACGGGCCCTGGACCAGCCCGGGACGCTCACGCTCCAGGTACTCGGCCAGCCGTGCCAGGTCGAGGCCGGGCGGGTTCTGTTCGCTCATCGTGCGCGCTCCTCTGCGTCGGTCGCTCCGATCATGCCGACTAGTCGGTATGGAGTCCAGACCGAACGTCCCCCGACTTTCGGCCACCCCTCCCGTCCCTCTTCCCGCCGCGACGGCGAGCGCCCCGTCCAACCTGCCCGGCGGTGCCGTACCCGCCCGCACCGCCGGGACCGGACCGCCGATCACGATGTCGCGCAGACGCACCGTCGTGGCGGGAAGGGGAAGCACTCCGACGCGCCTCGCGGCGGGACAGGCGCCAGCCCTATCCGCGAGGGGCGCCGCCCGCCAGGGCCCGCGCTCGGGCCGTCGTCTGGTCCACGGTGCCGTCGACCGGCACCACCGCACCCGCCTCGTCCGCCTCCAGCCGCTCCAGCGCCTCGAACTGGGACCGCAGCAAGCCGGCCGGCATGAAGTGCCCCTCGCGCTTCCCCAGCCGGCCGGCGATCAACTCGTAGGAGCCGTCCAGGTGGAGGAAGAACAGCCGTGAGGAAGCCTGCCGCAGGCGGTCGCGGTAGCGGCGCTTGAGGGCCGAGCACACCAGGACGGCGCCGCTTTCCGTGTGCTGGGCCAGCCAGTCGGCCATCGACGCCAGCCAGGGGGCGCGGTCCTCGTCGGTCAGCGGGGTGCCCGCCGACATCTTCTCGATGTTCCTTCGCGGGTGGAAGGAGTCGGCGTCCGCGAACGGCACGCCCAACCGGGGCGCCAGCAGCTCGCCCACAGTGCTCTTTCCGGAGCCGGAGACCCCCATCACGACCACCAGCGGCCCCGACCCCGACTCCGGCCCCGGCCCTCGTCCCGGCCCGGACCCGGCCGCCTCCGCGCGTGGATCGTTCACAGCGTCATCACTCCTACGACGATCAGCACCAGGACCGGCAGCAGCACGCCGCCCAGCTCCCGCGCCCCCATGGCCGCGGGACGCGCGCTGGAGAGGGCGCCGATGCGGCGGTGTGCGGTCATGAGCATGGCCAGCCAGGCCAGCGCTCCGAGGCAGGCGGCCAGGACGGCGACGGTCGTACCGTCCCGCAGCGCCGAGCGGGCCGCCAGCGCGGCGGCGACCGCGAAGGCAAGCGTGGTGCGCCGCCAGGCGAACCATGTCCGCTCCGGCTGGGCGCCCGGGTCCCGGACCGGATTGCCGGGTTCCGGCTCCCCGTGCCGGTGGGTCACAGGCCGGCCCAGCCCATCGACACGACGACGACCACCAGCAGCGCGGCCCCGGCCGTGCCCAGTGCCAGCAGCACGGGGAAGCGGGAGGCGGGCAGGTCCTCGCCCCGGCGCATGGCGCGCTCGCAGCGCACCCAGTGGTTCACGGCGCGGAGCGCGCACAACACGGCCCCGGCCAGCAGCACGATCGCGATGGTGGTGCGCACGCCCCAGCGCAGGTCCGTGAGGAACTGGTCCACCGCGATGCCGCCCGCGACCAGCGCCAGCGCGGTCCTTATCCAGGCGAGGAAGGTCCGCTCGTTCGCCAGCGAGAAGCGGTAGTCGGGCGTGCTGCCCTCCTCCCTGATCCGCTGGGGGGCGAACCACAGCCCCAGGGTCTCGGTGAGCCGGGTGAACATTGCTCCACCGTACGCCGTGACCTGCGACGGGGCCCCAGTGGGCGGGCGGCGGCCGGTCGGCAGGGGGTCAGCGGCCGGTCGGCGAACGGTCAGCGGGTGTTGAGCCGGCGGTGACACTCCAGGCCGTCGGGGACCACGTCCCAGCCGGGCAGCCTGCGCTCCAGCTCCTCCTCGGGCAGGAAGTCCCACCAGGTGACCTCCTCCGCCTGCGGCTGGACGGGCAGCGTGCACACGACCTCGTACACCTGGAGAAACCAGGAGTAATCGGGCGTCTCGAAGAGGAACTTCAGCCGCCGCTCCGGCATGGGCAGCCCGCTGACCCCCAGCTCTTCCTCGGCCTCCCGCAGTGCTGCCGTGTCGTAGTCCTCCCCGGCGCCGACGACGCCGCCGACCACCACGTCGTACATCGAGGGGAAGATCAGCTTTGTGGGGGTGCGGCGGTGGACGAAGATCCGTCCCTCGCCGTCCCGTACGCGGATGGAGGTGCTGCGGTGCCGCAGCCGCCTCTCGTACACCTCTCCGCGCAGCCGCTGTCCGACGACCCGGTCCTGCTCGTCCACGATGTCCAGCAGTTCGTCGGCCGAACGCGGCGGCTGCCGCTCCTGATCCGTCTGCCGTTCCTGATCCGTCATGGGCTCATCCAAACACCACGGGGCGCGGGGGGTGCCGGCGGCCGGAGCGGGAGGTTACTCTCCGGTCATCAGTAACCAGTGCTGCCCGGTGCTGTCCAGCGCTGTCCGTCGCGAGAGGGTGGGGTGCATGGCGTACGACGCCGATGTGATCGTGATCGGAGCCGGGCTCGCCGGCCTGGCCGCCACGGCCGAACTGGCCGAGGCAGGACGCCGGGTGATCCTCCTCGACCAGGAGCCCGAGCAATCCCTCGGCGGCCAGGCGCACTGGTCCTTCGGCGGGCTCTTCTTCGTCGACTCGCCCGAACAGCGCCGGATGCGCGTCAAGGACAGCCGTGAACTCGCCTGGCAGGACTGGCAGGGCACTGCCGCCTTCGACCGTCCCGAGGACCACTGGCCGCGCCGCTGGGCCGAGGCCTACGTCGACTTCGCCTCCGGCGAGAAGCGCGCCTGGCTGCGCTCGCAGGGCGTGAAGTTCTTCCCCGTCGTGGGCTGGGCCGAGCGCGGCGGCTACGAGGCGTCCGGGCACGGCAACTCCGTGCCGCGCTTCCACATCACCTGGGGCACCGGGCCCGGGCTGGTCGAGCCCTTCGAGCGACGGGTGCGAGCGGGCGTCGCGCGCGGCCTGGTCGAGCTGCGGTTCCGGCACCGCGTCACCGGGCTGTCCCGTACGGGCGGCGCCGTCGACACCGTCAGCGGCGAGGTGCTGGCCGCCAGCGACGCGCGGCGCGGCACGGCCAGCAGCCGGGAGGCGGTCGACTCCTTCGAACTGCGCGCCCAGGCCGTGATCGTCACCTCCGGCGGCATCGGCGGCAACCACGAACTGGTGCGCGCCAACTGGCCCGAGCGGCTGGGTACTCCGCCCGAGAAGCTGCTCTCGGGCGTGCCGGCGCACGTGGACGGGCTGATGCTCGGCATCGCCGAGAGCGCGGGCGGACGCCTCATCAACCGCGACCGCATGTGGCACTACACCGAGGGCATCGAGAACTGGAATCCGATCTGGGCGCGGCACGGCATCCGCATCCTGCCGGGACCCTCCTCGCTCTGGCTCGACGCCACGGGCAAGCGGCTGCCCGTGCCGCTCTTCCCCGGGTTCGACACCCTGGGCACGCTCGACCACATCATGCACACGGGACACGGCTACACCTGGTTCCTGCTCAACCAGAAGATCATCGAGAAGGAGTTCACCCTCTCCGGCTCCGAGCAGAACCCGGACCTGACGGGCCGCTCGGTGCGCGAGGTGCTCGGCCGGGCGCGCGGCGGGGCCCCCGGCCCGGTGCGGGCCTTCATGGAGCACGGCGCGGACTTCCTGATCGAGCGAGATCTGGCCACTTTGGCGCGGCGGATGAACGAGCTGACGGGGGACAAGCTGATCGACGCGGACGCGCTGCGGGGTGAAGTGGCCGCGCGGGACCGGGAGATCCGCAACCCCTTCAGCAAGGACTCCCAGGTGACGGCGATCCACGGGGCTCGCCGCTATCTCGGCGACCGGCTGATCCGCGTCGCCTCCCCGCACCGCCTCCTCGACCCCGCGGCGGGCCCGCTGGTGGCCGTGCGGCTCAACATCCTTACGCGCAAGACGCTGGGCGGGCTGGAGACGGACCTGTCGTCGCGCGTGCTGACAGAGGGCGGCGCTCCAATGGAGGGCGTCTACGCGGCGGGGGAGGCGGCCGGGTTCGGCGGCGGCGGCGTCCACGGCTACCGCTCCCTGGAGGGCACCTTCCTCGGCGGCTGCCTCTTCTCCGGGCGGACAGCAGGCCGCGCGGCGTCCCGCGCGGTCGGCTGAGCGAACGTCAAGCCGGTCCGGCGTTTGAGGACGAGCGCGTGGTGTGGCTCTCTGGCGGAAGCGGGGTGGATCAAGCCCGTCCGGCGTTTGAGGACGAGCGCCCTGGCGCGATTCTCTGACGAAAGCGGGGGAGCGGAGTGCCGGCAAACCGTCAGCGAGGGCGAGGGCTGAGAGCAAGGGCGGACCACCAAAGGCGGAGCGGCGAAAGCGGGGGCGAGGGCGGTAGCCCACCCGCGGTAGCCCACTCGTTCGGTGAGCGGACACGGAATCGGGGTCAACGGACGACTTCTGGCCAACTTGCTGTCAGGCACCTGACACTTCGGTCCGCTGGTGCCATCGTTCAGCACGCCGAAGTGCCGCGCCCCCCATGCCCAACATGCGCCGCCCTTCGGTGACTTCCTCCCACACGTGCACAGCTCCACCAGTTCTGCCATCTCTCGCAGAAGGAGTTCAACGTGCGTAAGAGAATCACCCCCCGAAGACGTGCCACCGTCGGTGGTGCGCTGGTCGCCGTGACCGCGATGGTCACGGTGGGCATGCAGAGCGGCACCGCCTCGGCGGGGCCGGATGCGAGCAAGCTCGGCAAGCCGGACGCCGGAGAGCTTCCCGTGAAGCTCTCCGCACCGCAGCGGGCCGGTCTGCTGAAGACGGCGAGCGACACGAGGGCCGAGACCGCGCAGGCGCTGAAGCTCGGTGCGAAGGAGCAGCTCAAGCCGCGTGATGTCGTGAAGAACGCGGACGGCTCCGTGCACACCCGCTACGAGCGGACCTACGACGGGCTGCCCGTGCTGGGCGGCGACATGGTCGTTCACGAGACCAAGAGCGGCAAGATCGAGGGCGTCGACAAGGCGACGAAGGCCAGGATCCAGGTCGCCACGACCAAGGCGGCCGAGAAGGCGCCGGCCCTGAAGAAGGAGGCGGCCGAGCCCCGCAAGGTCGTCTGGGCGGCGCAGGGAAAGCCCGTGCTGGCCTGGGAGACCGTCGCCGGCGGCAAACAGAAGGACGGCACGCCCAACGAGCTGCACACGATCACCGACGCGAACAGCGGCAAGAAGCTGTTCTCGTACCAGGGCGTGCACAACGGCACCGGCAACAGCCAGTACAGCGGCAAGGTCACCCTCGGTACCTCGGGCTCCGCCGGGTCGTACAGCATGAACGACACCGGGCGCGGCGGGCACAAGACGTACAACCTCAACCGCGGCACCTCCGGCACCGGGACGCTGTTCACCGACGCCGACGACGTCTGGGGCGACGGGACTCCCTCCAACGCTCAGACCGCGGGCGTCGACGCGCACTACGGGGCGGCCCTCACCTGGGACTACTACAAGAACGTGCACGGCCGTTCGGGCATACGCGGCGACGGCGTCGGCGCGTACTCGCGGGTGCACTACAGCAGCAACTACGTCAACGCCTTCTGGCAGGACTCCTGCTTCTGCATGACCTACGGCGACGGCGACGGCAATCAAAAGCCGCTGACCTCCATCGACGTGGCCGCGCACGAGATGACGCACGGGGTCACGGCCGCCACGGCCAAGCTGGTCTACAGCGGCGAGTCCGGCGGCCTGAACGAGGGCACCTCGGACATCTTCGCCGCGGCCGTCGAGTTCAACGCCAACAACCCCAACGACGTGGGGGACTATCTCGTCGGCGAGAAGATCGACATCCGGGGCAACGGCACCCCGCTGCGCTACATGGACAAGCCCAGCAAGGACGGCCAGTCCAAGGACAGCTGGTACTCGGGCATCGGCGGCGTCGACGTGCACTACTCGTCGGGTGTCGCGAACCACTTCTTCTACCTGCTCAGCGAGGGCAGCGGGGCCAAGGAGATCAACGGCGTCAAGTACGACTCGCCGACCTACGACAACCTCCCGGTCACCGGCATCGGCATCAAGGACGCCGAGAAGATCTGGTTCAAGGCGCTCAGCGAGAAGATGACCTCGAACACCAACTACGCGGGGGCGCGCACCACCACGCTCTCCGCCGCCGCCGACCTCTTCGGGCAGAGCAGCGCGCAGTACACCGCCGTCGCCAACGCCTGGGCGGCCGTCAACGTCGGCTCCCGCCCCGGTGGGCCCGGCCCCGGTGACGGGTACGAGAACACCGACGCCTACGACATCCCCGATCCGGGCACCGTCGAGTCCCCGATCAGCGTCACCCGGGACGGCAACGCGCCCAGCACCCTCAAGGTGGACGTCGACATCACCCACCCCTACCGGGGTGACCTGCGCATCGATCTGATCGCGCCCGACGGCTCCGCCTACCGGGTGAAGAACACCAGCACCACCGACTCGGCCGACGACGTGAAGGCCACCTACACCGTCAACGCCTCCTCGGAGAAGGCGACGGGCGCCTGGAAGCTCCGCGTCGCCGACATCTACCGCACCGACGCCGGCACACTCAACTCCTGGAAGCTCACCTTCTGACCCGTACCGCCCGCCCCGGTAGTGCCCGGAGCACGGCAGGAAGGGAAAACGCGCCCCGGAGACACGTGAGTTGGTGTCTCCGGGGCGCGCGGCCGTGCGCTTGCCCGTCCGCCTCCGGCCCAAGGCCGGTCAGCCAAGCCACATTCCCCGGATTGGCTCTGTTGAGTGGGGCCGATCCGCAGGCACTGTCGTGTTCCAGTCGGTCGATCGGCCCGCACGAGAGGCGATCGGCCCGCACGAGAGGGGACACGGTGAACGCATCAGGAGGCACCCACAGGCCAAGACCGGACGAGCACGGCTGCCGCGCCAACTCCCGTACGGGGCGAGGCCGTCTGGTCGTCGGAGTGAGCGGCTCGCTGACGAGCCTGGCCGGGCTGCGCCAAGCCGCCGAGGAGGCCCGCCGCACCGGCGACACCCTGCTGGCCGTCATCGCCTGGGAGCCGCCCGAGGGGGAGCACGCCTATCTGCGCCGACCCGACAGGGCCTGGGCACGGCACTGGCAGCGGGAGGCGCACGCCCGGCTCGAGCGCGCCTTCGAGGAGGCATTCGGCGGCGCGCCGCCCGGGGCCGACGTGCACAAGCGCGTCGTACGGGACACGCCGTGGCGGGCGCTGAGCGAGGCGGCCGACCGGCCCGGCGACCGGCTGGTGCTGGGCGTCCGCCACACCGGAAGGGGCCGTGGAACCGTCGGCCGGACGGTCCGCCGCGTACTGGCCCACGCCCGCTGCCCCGTCCTCACCGTCCCCGCGCCAGCCGTGCCCAAAGGCATCCGGGGCGCCCTGCGCCGGGTGACGGCAGCGGACTTCTGCACGG
Source organism: Streptomyces sp. NBC_01775 (assembly GCF_035917675.1). NCBI lineage: Bacteria > Bacillati > Actinomycetota > Actinomycetes > Kitasatosporales > Streptomycetaceae > Streptomyces > Streptomyces sp. NBC_01775. The sequence continues at coordinate 7,629,383 of NZ_CP109104.1, forward strand.
CCGGTCTCGCGGCCTGACAGGACCGGGGGCCGTGCGGCGCGCGCCCCTTGCTCGACGGGGCGTAGCTTTGGCGGGGCACCGTGCTCCCTCATTGACGGGGCACAGCGTCCGCAGGCTCAGCCCAGCCCAGCCCAGCTCAGCCCACGGCCCCCAGCCCCAGGGCCCGCATGCCCGGGGCGCAGCTCTCGCGCAGCGCGGCCAGCTCCCGGGACGGGAGTCCCAGTGCCGCGCCGCGCCGGGAGCCGTCCAGCATCGCGGCGCCCGTATCCAGCCAGCGCGGCAGGGGTTCCACGTCCAAGAAACGGGCGAGTCGGGTGAGTTCGTCGTACGGCGCGTCCAGCAGCCGTTCGTAGGACAGCGTCGTACGCGCCTCCTCCGGCAGCTCGCGCAGGTTCTCGGCGCCCTCGGCCACCAGCCGCGACCACAGCGTGCCGAAGCGTGTCACCGGCATGGGCCGCTCCAGGACCAGCGCCGGATCGAAGCGGTCCGCCAGCAGCGCCGACAGGTGCGGCGGCAGCGCCGCCACCCGCTCGGGCGTCAGCTCGGACGGCGAGGCCACACCGGCGAGTTCGGCCATCTCCAGCAGCTGGGTGATGAAGCGGTATCCGGGGTGGCGGCTCATGGACAGCGCGCAGTCGGGTCCGTCGCGGAAGAGATGGACGAAGCGCGCGTTCGGGAAGGCACGGCGCAGCGGCGGAACACTGCCCGTCGAATACCCCGAGCGCTCGACGGCCGCCCGCGCGCTGCCCCCATGCTCGGCCAGCGTGTCGAACAGCGCCTCCCAGTGCCGCGGTCCCGGGCGTACGGGCCAGCCCGTGACCCGCGGCTCCAGCGCGTCCAGCAGCGCGTCCGGGTCGTCGGTGAGGTGGGGCAGCGCCATGAGGCTGAGCGCGGGGATGCCGGTCGTCTCCGCCGAATAACGCCCGGGGGAGCGGTTGTAGAGGAACTCGGGCAGTGCCGCGCCGCTGCGGATCATGCTGTCGAAGACCCGGTTGGGCTCGGTCACCCGCGCCCAGAACTCCCGCCCCGACAGCGGCTCCTCACCCAGCGTCGTGGACCCCATGGCGGTGGCGCCCAGCTCGTTGAGGCTCAGCACGCCGGGGTGCTCGCGCAGGACGCGGGAGAGTGCCGTGGAGCCGCTGCGGCCCGTGCCCACGACGAAGGTCAGCGTCCGAACACCCATCCCGCACCCCTCACCTCACCCGCGGCGGCCCGCGGCCTCGCACTCCCGGAAGTCGAGCGGCGAAGCGGCGCGCCGGAACTCGTAGAACTGCTCCACCCCGGCCATCAGCAGCGCCCCGTCCCACAGCCTGCCCGCAGTCTCCCCGCAGGGGGTGGGCGAGACACACGGTCCGAAGAACGCGGTGCGCTCCCCGCCTTGGCCGCTCACCGCGAGGACGGGCGTGCCCACCTCCGTGCCGACCAGGCCGATGCCCTCCGCGTGCGAGGCGCGCACCGCCGCGTCGTACCGCTCCGAGCCCGCCGCGTCCGCGAGCCCCGCGGGGAGGCCGGCCTCCGCCAGGGCCTCGGGCAGCACCCTGCCCCAGTCCCAGTCGCTCCGGGTGTGCACCCGGGTGCCGAACGCGGTGAAGAAGTCGCCGAGCGCCCGCTGTCCGTGTTCCTCGGCCACGGCGGCGCACACCCGCACCGGCATCCACAGATAGCCCTCGGTGTCGCCCTCGGGGTCCTCGTCGAGGTGCTCGTTCAGCACCGAGAGGCTCATCACGCGCCAGCGCACCTCCACCTCCCGCACCCGCTCCACCTCGCGGATCCAGCGCGAGGTGAGCCACGTGTACGGGCAGGAGGGATCGAACCAGAAGTCCACGACCGTCATGTGCCGAGCCTATGGTCCGTCCGGCGGATCTTTCACTGCTCTCTTTCCTGGTCCTTTTCGTGGGGCAGGGGAACGCGCCACACAATGCGGGTGCCCTTGGCCGCCCCGGGCGAAGAGTTGGTGCCACTCTCGTGCGGGGCGCTCTCGTGCGGGGCGCTCTCCTGCGGGGCAGCCCCGCCCCCGCTCCCGCCCACGGTGAGGCCGCCGCCGAGGAGTTCCGCCCGGGAGCGCATGTTGTCCAGGCCCCCCGAGTGGGTGCTCTCGCCGATGCCCAGGCCGTCGTCGGTGATCGACAAGGTGATGTCGTCGTCGACGTTCAGCGTCACATCGACGCGGCGCGCGTGTGCGTGCCGCACGATGTTGCTCAGCGCCTCGCCGAGCACCGCACGCACATGCTCGGCCGCCTCGGGCGGCACGTTCGTGTCCACGGGGCCTTCCATACGCAGCGCGGGCATGAAGCCCAGCTGCTCGGCGGTGTCGCTGACGGCCTTGGCCATGGTTCTGCGCAGGCTGACGCGCGAGGGATCGCGGCCGTCGTCGGAGGAGCGCAGCGCGAAGATGGTCGAGCGGATGATCTTGATCGTCTCGTCCAGGTCGTCGACCGCGCGGCCCACCCGCTCGGCCGCCTCGGGACGGTCGATCAGCCGCGCCGCGCTCTGGAGCGTCATGCCCGTCGCGAACAGCCGCTGGATCGCCAGGTCGTGCAGATCGCGGGCGATGCGGTCCCGGTCGTGGAGCAGGGCGAGCTGCTCCGACTCCGACCTGTGCTGGGCCAGTTCGAGCGCCAGTGCGGCCTGGGCCGCGAAGTCGGACAGGAGGCCCACCTCCGTGTCGTCGAACGGCGGCTTCCCCTTGAGTCTGCTCAGCCGCAGCGCGCCGGGAGAGTGCTTCTGCGCCAGCAGCGGCACGGCGACGGCGGGCCCGTGTGCGTTCTCCACGCCGGGAAAGGCGTGGGTGCGCGGGTCGTTCATGATGTCCGGCGTCACCGCGGACTCGCCGGTGCGCGCGGCCAGCCCCGGAAGGGTGTTGTCGTAGGCGACGACCAGCCCGGTCATCTCCTTCGACAGCTCGCCGACCGCCACGTCCACCCGCAGCGCGTCGGTGAGCGGATCGGGCAGCAGCACACACGCCGAGTCGGACTGGGAGACCTCCAGCGCCCCCCAGGCGATCAGCCGCAGCACCTCGCCGGAGGAGGCGCCGCTCAGCAGCGACCTGGTGATCTCGCCCAGCGCCTCCAGCCACTGCTCGCGGCGGCGGCTCTCCGCGTACAGGCGCGCGTTGTCGACCGCGACGCCCGCGGCGACGGCCAGGGTGGTGACGACGGCCTCGTCGTCCGCGTCGAAGTCGGCGCCGCCGCGCTTCTCGGTCAGGTAGAGATTGCCGAAGACCTCGTCGCGCACCCGCACCGGCACACCCAGGAAGCTGTGCATCGGCGGGTGGTTGGCGGGGAAGCCGTGGCTGGCCGGGTGCGCGGCCAGGTCCGTCAGCCGCAGCGGCTCGGGGTGCCGGATCAGCTCGCCCAGGATGCCGTGGCCCGAGGGCAGCGGCCCGATCTGTTCGGCCAGCTCGTCCGGGATGCCGACGGGCAGGAAGTTCGACAGCCGCTGCCGGTCGCCGATGACGCCCAGCGCGCCGTACTCCGCGTTGGTCAGGGCGAGGGCCGCCTCCACGATGCGGCGCAGCACCTGTGCCAGATCCAGCTCCCTCCCGACGCTGAGGACGGCCTCCAGGAGGCTGTGCATCCGGTCCTGCGTGGTGCGCGCGGCATCAAGCCGCGTCTGGAGCTCATCGAGCAGCTCGTCCAGCCGGAAGTGGGGTAACTCCCCCCGGTAGGGGCGGTGCTGCCCGTGGTCGGCCGAGTCCGTCATGCGACCTCCGTACGACAGCCGGGCGCGCTCGCACCCAGGTACGCATTCTACGGCCGAACCCCCTCCGTACAGTGGGTGTTGACGGCAACACGGACGACGGCGCGCGGGCGGTCTCGCGCGTGGAGGTGCCGAACGGCCCTTTCTTGACGGAGTGTGTGTACTTCAGTCTGGGAAGGCGTTCTGAGGAGGCTCAGTGCCGGACCCCGACACCCACGGTGACGCATCCGCTCACCACCCCATCCGTGTCTTCCTGCTCGACGACCACGAGGTGGTGCGCAGAGGGCTGCGCGATCTCCTGGAGGCCGAGCCGGACATGGACATCGTGGGCGAGGCCGCCGACGCGCGCCAAGCCATCGCGAGGGCGCCCGCGCTGCGCCCCGAGGTGGCGGTGCTCGATGTGCGCCTCGGCGGCTCCGACGAGGGCGGCGATCAGGCGGGCATCGAGGTGTGCCGCGAGCTGCGGGCCCGCATGCCGGAGCTGGTGTGTCTGATGCTGACCTCCTTCGACGACGACGAGGCGCTCTTCGACGCGATCATGGCGGGCGCGGCCGGCTATGTGCTCAAGCAGATCAAGGGCGCGGACCTGGTCACCGCGATCCGTACGGTCGCCTCGGGCACCTCGCTCCTCGACCCGCGCGCCACATCCCGGGTCATGTCGCGGATCCGGGCGCGCGAGCACCAGTCGGCGCCGCCCGAGCTGGCCAGGCTCTCGCCGCGCGAGCGGGAGGTGCTGGAGCTGATCGGGGAGGGGCTGACCAACCGGCAGATCGGCGAGCGGCTCTTCCTCGCGGAGAAGACCGTCAAGAACCGGATCTCCTCCATCCTCTCCAAGCTGGGCGTCGGCCGCCGGGTGCAGGCCGCCGTGATCGCCGAGCGCATCAAGGAGGCCGATGGCTGACGCCCCCGGTACGCTGCCGGCCGTCAAGGGAGCGCGGCGGAAGGGTGAGGCGTATGCGGCGGGTGGCTCAGGTGATCCGGGTCCGTCCCGAACGGCTGGCGGAGTACGTCGAATTGCACCGGGCCGTGCCCGGCCCCGTGCTGGCGCGGCTGCGGGCGAGCGGGGTGGCCAACTACTCGATCCACCTGCTCGGCGACCGGCTCTTCAGCTATTTCGAGTACCACGGTGACGACCTGGAGGCCGACCTCGCCGCTATAGCGGCCGACCCGGCGACCCAGGCGTGGTGGGAGCTGACCGACCCCTGCCAGGAGCCGGTGCCCGAGGCCGCCGAGGGCCAGTGGTGGGCGCCCATGGAGCAGGTGTTCTTGATGGAATGAGCCGTGAGCGAGCCGGGCGAGGGAGAGTGGTCCGTACGGGTGAGTCAGTGACCCTCGCGCAGCCGGTCCAGCTCCCGGCGCTCGCGCTTGGTGGGGCGCCCGGCACCCCGCTCGCGCTGCGCGACCACGGGGATCTCGACGCGGGGCGGGGGCGGCGGGCTGTTGTCGACATAGCACTCGGCCGCCGCCGGGGCACCCACCCGCTTCTTGATCAGCTTGCGTACGACCAGGATCCGCTCTCGGCCCGCCTGCCGTACGCGCACCTCGTCGCCCACCCGGACGGGGTGCGCCGCCTTGGCGCTCTCGCCGTTGACCTTGACGTGTCCGCCGCGCGCCGCCGTCGCCGCCTGGGAGCGGGTCTTCGTCAGCCGCACGGACCAGATCCAGCTGTCGACCCGCACCGATCCCTCGTCTGCCGTCATGTCTCGACTGTAGGCGAGCGGGCAGGGCCGCAGGGCCCACCGGCCGAAGGCCGTGAGCACCAGTACCTGCCCGTAAGGGCCGCCCGCCGCACCCGCGGCGGCTCCCGCGCGGCGAACTGCCGCCATACGCCCCAGAATGCCCCTATATGAACTCTCCGGCCCCCGCCCCCGGGCAACCCCAGGACTCCTCGCAGACGCACGCGAAGGCGCGTGACGACGCCCTGCGCGAGCTGGACTGCCTGGCCCTGCGCACCGCGGCCCTGGCCCGGATCCGGGCGCGCGAGCGCGTCGCCGAAGGGGCGGAGCACCACCCGGCTCCGGCCACCGGGAGCGTGCCGGACTCCGCTCACTCCGGCAGCGGTCCCTTCGCCCACGACGACACCGGCACCGACCAGCCCCGCGAGGCCGTCGCGCTGCCCGGCCTCCCGCCGTGGATCCCCGACGTCCTGGGCGTGCTGCGCGGCAGCTCGACCGTGCTGCGGCCCGACTACGCGCCCGACGGCACGGTGCGCGACTTCATCGTCGTCGCCGCCAACCACATCCAGCTGAACAACCAGGAGCGCGGGACAAGCGGCCAGGAGCGCACGACCGAGGACTTCCTGGGCCGTCCCCTCTCCGAGACCCGCCCCGGCGCCCGTACGAGCGGGATGTACGACGCCTATCACGCGGCCCTGGCCAAGGGCGGCCCCGTCAGCACCGGCACCATCGACTACGTCGACGTCCTCGACGGCACCCTCCAGCACGCCCGGCTGCGCGGCACGGTGACCCTGCTGGGGACCGAGGGGCTGCTGCTGACCAACTGGGAGCCGGTCGGCGAGGCCCGGATCAGCCGTCGCATCCAGGAGAGCAGCCGCACGGGCTGGGTGGAGTGGGACCTGGTCGCGGGGCGGGTGCAGTGGTCCCAGGGGCTGCGCGAGCTGCTGGGCCTCACCGTGCCGCCGTCTGAGGGCGTCGAGCCGGGCGACGCGCGGAGCGTGGACCGGGCGGCGCGGACGGTCGCCCCGGCCCGGGAGATCGCCTCCGACATCATGACCATCGGCAGGATGCTGGAGACCGACGACGTGCCCGGCTTCGCCGACGATGTGCGCGTCCTTCTGGAGGGCGGGGAGGTCTCCGACCGGGAGATCACCATCCACGGCCGGGACAGGGACCGCAGGGTGCGCTGGATCGGCTCGGCCCAGCCGCCGGGGGCGAAGCCGCCCGAGTCCGTGCTCCTGGCCGCGCGGGACATCACCGAGCAGGACGAGCGCCTGCGCGCCGCGCTCAGCGACGCCGAGCGGCTGCGCCAGGAGGCGGCGGCCGAGCGCCGCGTCTCGGAGACCTTCCGGCACGCCCTCACCCCGCCCCTTGCCGCGCTCAAGCCGAGCTGGCTGTCGGTGAGCGCCGCCTATGTGGCCTCCGAATCCGGGGTCGGCGGCGACTGGTACAAGTGCCGGGAACTGCCCGACGGGCGCGTGCTGCTGGCCGTCGGCGACGCCTCCGGGCACGGGGTGGAGGCCGCCAGCAGAGCCGTGCAGCAGCGCTCGGCGCTGGCCGGGCTCGCCTACACCGACGGCGACGCGGGAGAGCTGGCGACGGCGCTGGGAGAGGTCGTCTACTACGCCGGGATCGACACCACGGCCACGGCGGTCCTGGGCCATCTCGACCCGGAGACCCGTGTCCTGCGCTGGGCCAGCGCCGGGCACCCCTCGCCCGTCCTGGTGCGCGACGGCGAGCCGACGGTGCTGAAGGCGGAGCACGGGGTGATGTTCGGCGTCACCCCGGAGGCGACGTACCCGGTCAACTCCACCCAGCTGCGCTCCGGCGACATGCTGCTCATCTACACCGACGGCGTCATCGAGCGCAGGGGCATGGACATCGACGCGGGAGTGGCGGCGCTGCTGAGCGCTGTGCGGTACTGCGCGACCCGGGGCGACGACGCGGAGACGGTGACCGACTGCCTGGTGGAGACGCTGCTGGGCCCCGAGGCGGAGGACGACGCGACGATCCTGGCGCTGCACGTGGCCTGAGAGCGCGGGTACGGGCGTGGGCGCGGGTGCAGGTGCAGGCGCGGGCCGGGTCCTGCCGCGGGCCGGTCCCGGCCGCGAGGGGGCTTGCCGTCAGCGGGGCTGCCCCGGCGCGGCCGAGTTCCCGCGGGAGCGGCCGGACAGGCCCGAAGCGGTGAAGACGGCGCGCGCGGCCTCCTGCTCCACGCGCTGCGCGAGGCGCGCGAGGACCGGTGCGCCTCGCACGAGGGTGCCGGCACGCTGGGCGCGGCGAGCGCCCTCCTCCAGCCGGAGCCAGATCGCCGGCGTCGCCGTCAGCACAGCCAGGTCCAGCTCCAGCCGCGTCCCCTCGGCGTCCCGCAGGACGATCCGGCCCGTGCTGCCCGCCGCGCCCTGCTGCCAGTCCAGCGCCACCATCCGGTCGGTACGCACCCGGCGCTCGCCCCACACGTCGCGGGCGGCCAGCCAGCCGGGCCCGGCCGTCACGCGGGGCGGGACCAACACCACGCACAGCAGCAGGGAGAGCCCCGCCCACAGCGCGGCACGCTGCCAGGTGAGGCGGCCGTAGAGGTGGTCGACGATCAGCAGCGAGACGAGCAGGAACGTCCCCGCGCCGACCGCCCAGCGCACTTGCGCGGCCCAGCGGACGTCGCTCACCCGACGGTCGTGCCGCGCTTGTCCGCCGTGCGGCGCTCGCCCGTCGCGCCGTGCTTGCCTGCCGTGCCATGACCGGTTGCCGGACAGCCCCTTCATGACGTTGACATTAGGGACATTCCACCGGAGCTGCCTCTTGGCTGACGCCACCTTGACGAGTTCCGGCCGCGACGGTTGCGCCCCCGTTCTCGGGGCACTCGCAACGCGCCACGCCCAGCACGCCGAGGTCGTGCTGGGCGTGGTCGTGCTGGGTGTGGCCCTTGTGCGCCCGGGGCCGGGCTCCGGCGGTCTCCTGCCACTCACTTCGGGTCGGCCTTTCCGCGCTCGTAGCGGTGCAGCCTGCGGTAGCCGGTCAGCTCGCCGTCCTCGTCCAGCGTCACCTCGTACGAGCCGAGCATGCTGGTGCTGTCCGGCAGCCGGCGCAGCTCCACGACCTCCACGTGCAGGGTCCAGCCTCCGTCGTCGCCTCTGATGACCGAGGAGACCGACTCGGATTCCAGGCCGGTGAGCGCCTCCAGCGTGTCCTGGGCCGACCTCAGCACCTGTGCCGCGCCGGGCTTCTTGGGGGCGGGCTGCTCGGCGGGCTCCTCGGCCGCAGGCTGAGGGCTCTTGCTCCGGCTTCCGCTTCCGGTGCCGGATTTGGTGCCGGTGCCGGCACCGGTGCCGCGGGTGCGTGTGCGGGTACTGCGGCTGCTGGACCCGGGCTTGCCGTTCCGCGTGCTCGTGCTCTCCGGCTTCGCGCTCGTGCCGTTCGACTCCCGGTCGCTCATCCCGGTGCTCCTCCCTCTCCTTGCTGCGGGGAACTTCGGCGAACCGCCCGGGTGCCCCGATCCGCGCGGACTGAACCGCCGGGTCACGGGTACCGGGGAGGGGCTGGAAGGAGAACCGATGGACTTGTCAGACATCCTGAGCGCTCTGATCGTGGGGACCCTCATCGGGGCGCTGGGACGTGGGGTGCTGCCCGGCCGACAGCACATTGGGCTGCCGATGACCTTCCTCATCGGCATCGGCGCGGCGCTCGGCGGCCTGGGGGTCGCCCGGGGCCTGGGCCTCACCGGAACCGAGGGCGCCGCCTGGGGTCAGCTGTTTGTACAGGTGGGCCTGGCGGCACTCGGCGTCGCCGCGCTGGACCGGGTCCGTCACCTCTTCATGGTGACGGGCCGCCTCCCGCTGGCGCGGCTCCGCCTCCCGCTGGCGCGGCTCCGCCTCCCGCTGGCGCGGCGCTGAGCTGAGCCGGGCTGGGCTGAGCTGGGCTGGTGCGATGCGGGAGTCGGGAGCGATGCGGGAGTGACGGGCGCCCGTGCGCCGCGTGGCGGCGCAGAGGGGCGCAGAGGGGGCGGCTGAGAGCGTCGCGGCTGAGAACGCGGCGGCCGGGGTCGGGCCCCGCCGCTGTCGTGGGATCAGTCCTCGCCGCGGAAGATGTGCGGCTCGGGATCGTTCTCGTCGGCGGACCGGCGCGGGCCGTAGCCCATCGGTCCGTCCGGACGTCCCCGGCCGTGGCTCACGTTCCCTGAGACGACCACGGTTCTGCCGCCCCGTCGGCGGTCGTTCCGGTCGTGCGTGGTGCCCTCGGTCTTCTGCACCTGCGATCACCTCCACATTCGATTCGAACACGGGTCCCCGCGCCCCGCAGTGCGAAACGGGGGCGGAGGAGACGAAACGGCAGACGGAGGAGAAGAGATGGCGCACAAGCAGGATGTGCTGGAACTGCTCATGGACGACCACCGAGAGTGCGAGCGTCTCTTCGCCGCGTACGAGGCGACCGGTGATCCCGAGCGCCGCAGGCTGCTGGCCGAGCAGCTCGTCGCCGGGCTGGTACGGCACGCGGCGGCGGAGGAGCGCAGGCTGCACCCCGTCATCCGGCGCAGGCTGTCCGGCGGCGATCGCCTCGTCGACGCGGCGCTCGCCCGCCGCGCCGAGGTGGAGCGGACGCTGGAGGCGCTGGAGGGCGCCGACCCCCGCTCGCCCGCCTTCGACCGGGACATGAGCGCGCTCATGAACTGGATCCAGGAACACGTCGCGACCGAGGAGGGCGAGGTCTTCCCCCGGCTGCACGCGGCCCTCAGCCACCGGGAGCGCCTGGAGCTGGGCGCGGGCGCGCGGGAGGCCAAGCGCCAGGCCCTCGACCCTGGGCCCGGCGTCGTGGACCGGGTCCGCGACTGGCTGACCACCAAGGCGTAGGGGACGACGTCCCGGCACCCGGCCCAGCGCGCGGCTCGGCGTCCGACCTGGCGCCCGGCCCGGGGTCCGACCGGGGTCCGACCGGGGTCCGCCGGGGTCCGACCAGCGCCCGGGCCCGGGGCCCGACCCGGCGTCCGGCCTGTGCCTGAGCGGCTGCGGAAGCGACTGGTTTGCCCGGACAGCTGACGGCTACCCGATGCCGCGTTCGAGCTGCAACGACTAGTAGCGAAGGAGGCATCGCCTCATGACTGTCGCTCCGGCACAGCAGCAAGGCGGCGGTTCCGGCAATCTCTACGACGTGCTGGAACTGGTCCTCGACAGGGGCCTCGTCATCGACGCGTTCGTGCGTGTGTCTCTCGTCGGTATCGAGATCCTGAAGATCGACATCCGGGTCGTCGTGGCGAGCGTCGACACATATCTGCGCTTCGCCGAGGCGTGCAACCGGCTCGACCTCGAATCCGGCCGTAACAAGGACCCGGGGCTGCCCGACATCGTGGGCCAGGTCACCGAGTCCGGCGCCAAGGGCAAGACCAAAGGCGCACTGACCGGAGCCGCGGAGACCGTGTCCGACGCCTACCGCCAGGCCCGCGAGGAGTCCGAGGAGTCCGGCACCCGGCGGCGCGCCGGCTCGCGGAAGAAGGAGGAGCGGGAGTGAGCACCTACGTCTACGGCATCGCCAGGACCCCCAGCCCCAGCATTCCCGACGGCCTGACCGGCGTGGGGGACCCGCCGCGGCCCGTGCGCGTCCTGAAGGAGGGCGGCCTGGTGGCCGTCGTCAGCGAGGCGCCCGACGGCCTCAAGCCCAAGCGCAGGGAACTGCTCGCGCACCAGCAGGTGCTCGCCCAGGCCGGCGCGGAGGCCACCGTGCTGCCCATGCGTTTCGGCAGCGTCTCCGAGGACGACGAGAAGGTCACCTCGGTCCTCGCCGAGCGGGCCGAGCACTTCCGTGAGCGCCTCGACGCGCTGGAGGGCAAGGCCGAGTACAACATCAAGGCCGTCCACGACGACGAGGCCGTACTGCACCGCGTCATGGCCGACCAGCCCGATCTGCGCGCGCTCAGCGAGGCCAACCGCGCCGCCGGAGGCGGCAGCTACGAGGACCGGCTGCGGCTGGGCGAGATGGTCGCCAACGCCGTCCAGGCCAGGGAAGCCGTCGACGGCGCCACCTTGCGCAGGGCGCTGGAGCCGCTCGCCGCCGATATCAGCGAGGGCCCCGAGAGCAGCGGCTGGCTGGCCAACCTGTCCTTCCTCGTCGACAAGGAAGCAGCCGGCGAGCTGCTGGCCGCCGTCGAGGAACTGGGCACCTCCGAACCCCAACTCGACCTGCGGGTCAGCGGCCCGCTGCCGCCGTACAGCTTCGTTGAGAAGACCGGTGCGACAGCGGACGCCAGCGGATTCGCGGCAGGCTGACGGGAACACCTCATGGGGCTTATCAGCGAATTGCTGCTGCTGCCCGCCGCCCCCTTCCGGGGCACCGCCTGGGTGCTGCGCCAGGTCCAGGAGGAAGCGGAGCGGCAGTACCGCGACCCCGCCACGGTCCAGCGCGAACTCGCCGCTCTGGAGCAGAAACTGCTCGCGGGCGAGATCGACGAGGACGAATTCGACCGGCGCGAGGACGAGCTCCTCGCCCGGCTGGAGAACAGGAACCCATGGACATGAACAACAGACTGACCATGGCGCTGGCGGTCGGCGGAGGATATGTCCTCGGCCGGACGAAGAAGGCCAAGTTCGCCTTCGCCATCGCCACGATGGTGGCCGGCAAGCGGCTGCAACTCAGCCCGCGCGCCCTCGCCACCTTCGCCTCGGAACAGCTGGCCCAGAACCCGCAGTTCAAGGAGCTGGGCGACCAGCTGCGCGAGGACCTGCGGGGAACGGGCAGGGCGGCGACAGGCGCCCTGGTCAACCGCCAGGTCAACGCGCTGGCCGACCGTCTGCACGAGCGCACCCTCGATGTGCGCGACCAGCTCTCGGGCGCGGCCGATACGGCCAAGGAGGCGGGCGGCGCGGCCAAGGACACGGCCAAGGACACCGCGGACTCGGCGAAGGACACCGCCGAGGACACCGCTGAGAAGGCCACCGGCACGGCGCGCGGCGCCGCCGGTTCCGCCAAGCGCGGGACCGCGTCCGCCGCGAAGACCGCCAGGTCGCCGAAGAAGACGGAGTCTTCCGGGCGAGCCTCCGGGGGGTCGTCCTCCGAGCGCACGTCTTCCGAGCGCCCCTCTTCCGGACGTACGGCCTCCGGCGGCAAGCGGGCGGAGGGCGGGCAGGCCAAGCGCCCGGCCAAGAAGCAGCCCGCGAACAAGGCCCCCGCCAAGAAGTCCTCCGCCGCCAAGCCGGCCTCGCCTTCGCGGTCGTCGTCCTCCTCACGGTCGACGGCGCAGAAGACGGCCCGTGCGAAGGGAGGCCGGGACAGTGGCTGACACCAGGGCCGACAGCGGCAACGGCAGCGGCAGCGGCAAGGTGCTGGGCGGGCTCGATTCCGAGGCGGCGGACCGCCTCAAGTCGGTGGCGCGTGACCTGGCCATGGCCGAGGCGGAGAAGCTGCTCATGGGAGTGGGCCGCAAGCTCGGGCAGACCACGGGCAAGCTCACCGACGTCGCCGAGGGCCGCAGCCCCGGCTTCGCCAAGCTCGCTCTGGAGAGCGGTCGCAAGGTCGTCGAGGGCAAGGGCCCCGTGCGCGGGGCCCTTGAGGCCGGCGCCTCGCAGCTGAAGGACAAGGCGGTGGAGGGCGTCAAGAGCGCCTTCCAGGGCGGCGGCAAGCGGAAGAAGGGCGGCGGCCAGAAGCCCGTCGTCATCCTGGAGCACGTGGACGTGGGGGTGCCCCTGCGCGACGCGTACGACCAGTGGACGCAGTTGCAGGACTTCAGCTCCTTCACCAAGGGCGTCAAGGACGTCACGGTGGCCGACGACACCAGCTCGGACTGGAAGCTGAAGATCTTCTGGTCCAACCGCAGCTGGCGGGCGAGCACCACGGAACAGGTGCCTGACCAGCGGATCTCCTGGACGTCCGAAGGCGCCAAGGGCAGCACCAAGGGCGTGGTGACCTTCCACGAACTGGCCCCGACCCTCACCCGGGTCGTGCTCGTCATCGAGTACTACCCCAAGGGCCTCTTCGAGAAGACCGGCAACATATGGCGCGCACAGGGCCGCAGGGCACGCCTGGACCTCAAGCACTTCGCCCGGCACATCTCCATGAAGGGCGAGGCCGACGAGGGCTGGCGCGGTGAGATCCGCGACGGCGAGGTCGTGACCACCCACGAGGACGCGGTCGCCGAGGAAGAGGGCGACGAGGCCCCCGAGGACGGCGAAGCGGTGGACGCCGAAGCGGAGGAGTCCGAGGAGCCCCGCTCCGAAGAGGACACCGACGAGGCCGAAGCGGACGCTGCCGACGACGACGAGGCCGACACCGACGAGGCCGACACCGACGAGGCCGACGACGAGTACGTCGAGGACGCGGAACTCGTGGACGAGCCCGATGAGGAGGACGAGCCGGACGAGCCCGAGGAGCTCGACGAGGAAGACGCCGACGAGCTCGACGAGGAAGACGAGGAGCCGGAGGAGGAGCCGGAAGAGGAGTACGCCGAGGCGGGTGAGCGCCGATGACCACGCCCAGCAGGCTCCCCGAGAGGTACGAGAGCGGCGGCGGGTCCAACCTCGCCGACATCCTCGAACGCGTCCTGGACAAGGGCATCGTCATCGCCGGCGACATCAAGATCAACCTGCTCGACATCGAGCTGCTCACCATCAAGCTCCGGCTGATCGTCGCCTCCGTCGACAAGGCCAAGGAGATGGGCATCGACTGGTGGGAGTCGGATCCCGCACTCAGCTCGAACGCCCGTCACCGCGAACTGAACGCGGAGAACGAGCACCTGCGCAACCGCATCGCCGAACTGGAGGGCAGTCCTCATGAACAGCGCCACGAGCGATGACACCAGAGCGGAGCTGCGCTACGTCTACGCCGTGACCGCGCCCCTGGACGGCCCGCTGCCCGAGGACCTGCGAGGCGTGGGCGGCACGACGCCCTTCACCGTCGAACACGCCGGACTGGCGGCCGTGGTGAGCCTGGTCCCCGAGGCCGACTTCGCCGAAGAGCCGCTGCGCGCCCATCTGGAGGACCTCGACTGGCTCGCGGACACCGCCCGCGCCCACCAGGCGGTCGTCGACGCGCTCACCGGCCTCACCTGCCCGCTCCCGCTGCGCCTGGCCACCGTCTACCACGACGAGGACGGCGTACGGCGAGCCCTCGCGGAGGGCCGGGAAGAGTTCGAGGCGACGCTGCGGCGGCTGGAGGGCCGCGTCGAGTGGGGCGTGAAGGTCTACGCGAGCGCGCCCGAGACGCCCGCCGCCGCTCCCGCAGCCCCGGCATCAGGGGGCGCGCGGGGCAGCGGCGAGCGGCCGGGGCCGACGAGCGGACGCGACTATCTGCGCCGCCGCCGACACCAGGTCACAGCGCGTGAGAACGCGCTTCAGGAGGCCGAACAGCTCGGCCGAAGCCTCCACTCCGCGCTCTCCGGACAGGCGGAGGAGGTGCGGGTCTACCCCGCGCAGAACCCGAAGCTCTCGAAGGTTCCGGGCCAGAACCTCCTCAACGCCGCCTATCTCGTGCCCCGCGAGCGCTCCGAGGACTTCGTCTCCCGCGTCGAACAACTCGGCGCGCACGACCCCAACGTCCGCGTCGAGCTGACCGGCCCGTGGGCGCCGTACTCCTTCGCGGCGGCCGACCGCGCCGACGAACGCGGTCACGCGGGCGAACGCGACCGCACCATCGAACGACCCGCCGAAGAGAAGACGGAGGGAGCGGCACGGTGAGTGCCGCTCAGCCGGAGCCCCACGCGTCGCGCCACGTCACCTCCTATGACACACAGGAGCCGCTGGCGCGGCGCGAGGTCTCCCTCGTCGACCTGCTGGACCGGCTGCTGGGCACGGGAGTTGTGGTGACCGGCAGCCTCACCCTGGGCATCGCCGACGTCGATCTCGTACGGATCGACCTGCGCGCCCTGATCGCCTCGGTCAACGAGCGCGTGCCCTCGCCCTGGGAAGGAGGGGAGCCCCTGTGACACGCCGCCTGGACTTCGACCCGGATACGGTGGAGCGCGATCTCGCGGCGCTGGTGCTGACCATCGTCGAGCTGCTGCGGCAGCTCGTGGAGCGGCAGGCCCTGCGCCGAGTAGAGGTCGGAGACCTGACCGACGACCAGGAGGAGCGGATCGGCATGACCCTCATGCTGCTGGAGGACCGGATGGAACTCCTCCGAGAACGCTTCGGGCTGACCCCCGAGGATCTGAACCTGGATCTCGGCCCGCTGGGTACCCTCCTGCCCACCGATCAGAGTTCGTAGATCCTCCCTATGCCCGACGCGTTCTACTCCTCGATGGGCCAGGGCTGGCCGCAACTCGCGGATCTGGCCCTGGCCTTCGTCCTGACCTCGATCATCGGCCTGGAGAGACGGGCCAGACGCAAGAGCGCGGGCCTGCGCACCCACGCACTCGTGGGGCTCGGGGCCGCTCTTTTCATGCTCGTCAGCAAGTACGGCTTCGCCGACCTGATGGGCATGGAGGACGTCTCCTTCGACCCGTCACGCATCGCGGCGCAGGTCGTCTCCGGCGTCGGCTTCCTCGGCGGCGGCGTCATCTTCCTGCGCCGCGATGTGGTGCGCGGCCTCACCACGGCGGCCATCGTGTGGGTCTCGGCCGCCGTCGGTATGGCGTGCGGCGCGGGCCTCCCCCTGCTGGCCGTCGCTGTGGTGGCCATGCACTTCCTCACCGTCTGGGGCTTCACCAAGCTGGGCGAACACCTCCCGGACGGCGACCCCGGCCGGCTGCGGCTGACCTACGAGGAGGGGCGCGGGGTGCTGCGCAGCGCCCTGACCCGGTGTACGGAGCACGGTTTCGCGGTCACCGAGACCGACGCGGCGCACCCGGAGGAGGGCATGCCGGGCGAGGCGGGCCCCGGCAAGGCCGGTCCGGGCGGGGCCGGCCCGGCGACGGAGCAGCCCCAGCGGATACAGCTCACGCTCGCGGTCGCGGGGCGCGGCTCGGTGCCCGAACTGGTGGGGGAGCTGATGAGCATCCCCGGCATGATCGCCGTCAACGGCCGCGAGGCGGCATCCACCCGGGACTGAGCCCCGTCGAGATCCACCAGGGACTGAGCCCCGTCGAGGATCAGGAGCGCCGGGCGCCGTCCGGAGGGGTGAGGCGGGGTCTGGATCACGGCGACTTCCGAATCGTCGACGCGGCAGCTCGGCGACGCCCCGGACGGGGGCACGTCTGGTGGAGCCTTCAATCGGTCACCGCCTTGACCGGTGACGCCGTTTTGCCGGTCCGGTATCTGGCCGGCCACCTTCTCGGCCATGGCCGAACCCCTGCTGCCGGGGCTCGGCGGGCTGTGGGCGCGCTCGGTTTCCCGGCGTAAGGCGCTCGGGTTTCTCCGGCGTGGGGAGGGAAACCCCGAGGGGTGACTCCGCGAGCCGAAGGGGCTGAGCACATGAACATGGACGTCACCCTGGCTGCCACCGACCTCGCGGCCCACGATCATCTGGTGGGCATCGCGCCCTTCGCGATAGGAATCGTCCTGGTCGCGGCACTGATCGGCGCGGTCTGGCTGGGTATCCGGATCCGCAACCGAGAGGTGCCGCCCGACCCCGACTCCCAGCCGCACCTGCCCAAGGAAGGGCCGACGGACGAGATCATGGAGAACCGCGAACCCGACGAGATGCCTCGCGATGGCGAGCGCCGTCTTCCCCACGTGGGAGTGCACGACCAGGGCGACCGGGAGAGCCACCCCGGCGAGCCCCCGCACCGCAAGACGTGGGAGCCCGGCAAGAGCGGCTCGTTCGGCAGCGGTGGGTTTGGCTGACCCCTTCGGCCGGCCCGTTGACCCCGGCCCCGGCGCGGATTCGCGTGCGCCGGGGTCCCCGCGGCGTTGTCATCCCCCGGCGGTGCCGTCCCACCCGGTGGTGGTCAGCCAGTCGGTGAAGTTGGCGAGCTCGGGGTGCAGGGCGCGCAGGGCCTGCGGGTCCCGGTCCTGGGAGAGAAGGTCACGGTCCTGGAAGAACGCGAACATCGCGGCCAAGTCGTGGCCGACCCCCGGTAGGGAGCGGCTGAACTCGTCGAGGTCCACCGCCTGGTAGGCACTCGGCACGCCGGTCGTCTTCTCGAACGCCGCCGCGATCTGGTCACCGGTGAGGGCGTCGGCGGCGATGCGCAGGGTCCGGCCGCCCCAGTCGTCCCAGTGGTCGAGCAGGTGACGGGCGAAGAAGGCGATGTCGTCGAGCGCGATCAGGGGCCAGCGGCCGTCCTCGCCGAGCGGCAGGGCGAACAGGAGGCCCTCGCGTCCG
Organism: Streptomyces sp. NBC_01775; assembly: GCF_035917675.1. Classification (NCBI taxonomy): domain Bacteria; kingdom Bacillati; phylum Actinomycetota; class Actinomycetes; order Kitasatosporales; family Streptomycetaceae; genus Streptomyces; species Streptomyces sp. NBC_01775. Next base: position 7,646,938 of record NZ_CP109104.1, read on the forward strand.
TCGGGCAGCCGGGTCCGCTGCGGCGCCAGGCCGTACAGGTTCTCGAAGTACGGTGCCGTCACCAGGACGGCCACATGCCGCGAGTACCAGCCGTCGGTCTCCTGCCGCATGGCCTCTTCGGAGCGGTGCAGCGCGATGTGGGCCTCCACAGCGGCCTTCGCGTCGTAGTGCGGGACCGGGATCCGCCCGTCGGTGAGGATGGCGGCGTTGTCCAGTGATGACCAGACGAACCGGTCCACCCCGGCCTGTCGCGCCGCGCGCAGCGCCCGCAGCCCCTGGGCGTACTCCTGCTGGGGGCTGGCCGTGGCGAAGAAGTCGGTGTTGCAGAAGACCTGGTCGACACCTCGGAAGGCGGCCATCAGGGACTGCTCGTCGTCCAGGTCACCGCGGATGGGCCGAACGTCACCGGGAGTGTTCTCGACCAGGGCACGGGCCCGCTCCGAGGACGGGTTCCGCGTCAGCACCCGCACGACGGTGCCGGTCCGTGCGGCGAGGGCCCGGACGACCCGGGCCCCCATGGTCCCGGTGCCCCCGATCACGAGTGCGGTCGTCGACGTCACTGCGCCACCTTCAGCACGAGCTTGCCGCGGGTGCGGTTGGTCTCACCCAGCCGGTGCGCCTCGGCGGCCTGCTCCAGGGCGAAGGTGCGCTCGACCTCGACCCGGACCGCGCCGGAGTCGACCAGGCCGGCGATGGCACTCAGAGCGGCGGCGTCCGGCTCGACCAGCAGCGGGCTGGTGCGCACACCCGTCTGCCCGGCCGCGGCGGCCAAGCCGTCCGAGACGCCGCCCGGGATGGAGACGACCAGTCCGCCGGGCCGGGTCACCGACACCGACCGCACGTCGGCGTCGTCCGCGGCGCCGATCAGGTCGATGACGACATCGACCTTGCCGGTGACCTCCTCGAACCGCTGCCGGGTGTAGTCGATCGTCTCGTCCGCACCCAGCTCCTTGAGCCAGGCATGCCGGGGCTCGCGGGCGGTCGCGATCACCTCCGCGCCGAGGTGCTTGGCGAACTGCACCGCCAAGTGCCCCACGCCACCGGCCGCGGCGTGCACCAGCACCCGCTGCCCGCCGGTGACGCCCGCCGTGTCGACCAGGGCCTGCCACGCGGTGAGCGCCGCGAGCGGCAGGGCCGCGGCCTCGACATGTGAGAGTGCGGCCGGCTTGCGGGCGAACTGGCGGGACGGCGCGGTGACGAACTCCGCGTAACCGCCCGCCGGGCGCGGGAACCACGGCATGGCGTAGACCTCGTCGCCGGGTGCGAGCGTGGTGACACCGAAGCCGACCTCCTCGACGACGCCGGAGACGTCCCAGCCGAGGATCAGCGGCAGCGTCTGAAGCCCGGCCATACCGTGACCCGCGCGGGTCTTCCAGTCCACCGGATTGACCCCGGCCGCGTGCACACGCACCAGCACCTCGGTCGGCAGCGGCTCGGGGCGCGCGACCCGGCCGGCGCTCAGCACTTCCGGTCCGCCGAACTCCTTGACGGTGACGGCGCGCATCGTTGGCTCGCTCATGCTCTCCTCGTTCGTCTTTGCTTCGTACGTTCTTCAGCCCGGCGCCAGGAGCCCAGGCACGGACAACCCTCGCCGACGCTCAGGGCCGCCGTGAGTGGCTGGACAGCCACCTGTCGTACCATTCCAGCCATGCCGCATCGTGTTGTCGTTCTCGCCCTGGACGGGGTCCTGCCGATGGACCTGGGCATCGCGTCCCGGGTACTCGACGAGGCTCTCGACCCGACCGGGGCACGGCTCTATTCCGTGACCACCTGCTCGCTCGGCGGCCGGCCGGTCCGCACGAACGGGGGCTTCCGGATCATCGTCGACAACGACGAGTCGCTCCTGGAGAGTGCGGACACCGTGGTGATCGCCACCCAAGAACCCGAGGAGCACCTGCTCGCCACCGGGCAGCTGCCCGGTGAGGTCGCCGCGGCGCTCGCCCGGATCCGGCCGCTGACCCGCATCGTCAGCCTGTGCACCTCGGCGTTCCTGCTCGCGGCGGGCGGCCTGCTGGACGGACTGCGGGCCACCACCCACTGGGCGCTGTGCGGCCAGTTCGCGCGGCTGTTCCCCGATGTCGAGGTCGACCCGGACGTGCTGTTCGTCGACAACGGACGCATCCTGACCGCTGCCGGCGGGGCGGCCGGCATCGACCTGTTCCTCCACCTGGTCCGCAGGGACCACGGCGCGACCGTGGCCGGCGCCGCGGCGCGACGATGCGTGGTGGCTCCATGGCGCGAGGGCGGGCAGGCACAGTTCATCGAGCACCCGGTGCCGAAGGACGTCGACCGTTCCACCTCGGCCACCCGCCAGTGGGCACTGAACCGGCTGACCGAACCCGTCACGCTCAAGGAAATGGCCCGCCACGCGCACATGAGCGAGCGCACATTCACCCGGCGGTTCCGCGCCGAGGTGGGCACGAGCCCCCTCCAGTGGCTGGTGCAAAGCCGACTGAGCCAGGCGCGCCGCCTGCTGGAGTCCAGCGACCTGACCGTCGAGCGGATCGCCACCGCCTGCGGCTTCGGGGACCCGGTCGCGCTGCGCAAGCACTTCCACACCCACCTCGGCCTGTCCCCACTGGCCTACCGCCGCGTCCACTGCGCCCCTGAACCGATCCGGGCAGAGCCCGCCGCGACGTAACCCCCGCCCTCCCGGAACTCGGCCGCCAGCCGCCAGCCGCCAGCCGCCAGCCGTTACGGCGAGAGAACGGCATGCCGATGACCCTCTCGCAGGGCCTTGAGGGCGCCGCGCCAAGCCTGTTGCCGCGCGGCTACGCAGCCCTGAGTCCGGCCCCGTCCTGGACAGCCCCGTTCACCGGGCTGAGCCCGCTTCGGTTCAGCAAGCCGATCACCGCTGCGCCGCGGAGGCGCAGATGCGGTCCGCAGAGGACGACCGTGGAGCCTGTCGCTGGAGGACCGGATCCCGCTGGTCGCCGCGTACTGGCGGACGAACCTGACACTGCGGCAACTCGCCTCGCTTTCCGGTGTCTCGAAGTCGGCCGCCGGCCGCATCATCGACCACCTCGGGCGATCAAGGCGTGGGGCTGTCCGGCGCGAAGGACGCCGTCGGCAACGCCACCGTCATCGCGGACGATGGGTACCGGGGCACCGGCCTGGTCGTTCCCCACCGCCGTGAGCGCGGTCAGGCCTCACACTCACCCAAGCTTGAACAGGGTGGTATGAGATCACCTTCGTGTCTCCTCAGCCACGCCAAAATCACGACGCACAGCCTCAACCTGCTCGCGATTCGGGATGACCGAGTGCGGGTCGTCAGTTACGCCGAGATCACTGCGCATGGACTCCCTCATGGCGTCGATCAGGGACCAGAGCGAATGTTGCGCTTCAGCCGCTGATCGTAGGGTCTCACCCGGCCGCGGGTTTCCCTGCTCCAGGCGTTTGACCTGTCCGTAGACGAGGGTCAGTGCCTCGTTCACGTCGTGAGCCGAAGGGATCACAGTGTCAGAAGCGATCATCAATGCCTCCGACCAGCGGTCGCGGTAAGTGTCCTTGGTTTCTTCCAACGCCCGAATATCCTCGGCCTCGGCCGTACGGTCCCGCATGACGTACAGGTGACGGCTGAGTGCTGTGGAAAACTGCCGCGCGTCCCTGTGAAGCTCCGTATAGCAGCTGCGCCGCAGCTCGCGGTGCTCGCGGGCCTCCTCGAAAGCGTGGGTCATCTCCAGCTCACGTCGCTTGGCCCGGTCGGCACCGCGCTGGGTGAGCAGCGCGCCCCCGAGCGTCCCCCCCCCCCGACACCGGCGACCGCGATCAGCACCGCACCGACATCCATCCGATCACCTTAACGGCCTTCCCTGCGGGAGCCTTTGGCGCCCGATGCGCGATGACACGGCGGCTCGCGGGCAACGACGGAGTCGGGCTATCCGAACGGGCAGTGCGGCGCCTTCGAGAGCTACGGGCCCCTCGGGGATGTTGCCCGGTTTCTTGATGTCGACGTGGACCAGTTCGCCTGGGCGGTCGCGTTCGTAGCGGCGTATCACCCGGCCGGTGGCCCGGTCGCAATGGGCGAGGCGGCTGATGCCGTAGCGGGTCAGGACGCGGTGCACGGTCGAGGGCACCAGACGCAGCAGGCCCGCGATCCGGTCCGGGCCCCAGCGGCGCAGGACGCGGACTTTGATGATGCGCCGCTCGATGCGTGTCGGGGTCCGGCGTGGGCTACGGCCAGGGCGGCAGGAACGGTCGGTCATGGCGGCGGGGCCACCGGCTCGGCAGCGGTTCGCCCACCGCTGAGCCGTGGTGACCGAGACGTTGAACCGTTCGGCCGCCCTGCGCAGTGGCCAGCCGTCCTCGACCACACAGCGGGCCAGCCGCAGGCGCCCGGTCTCGGTCAGGGGTGCGTCGGTGCGGCATGAGGGCCTTTCTGGTCGCCGGTGCAGATGTCGCAATCCACACCGGGCCAGAAGGCCCTCACCCATTTCAAGATCACCTACCGGTGATCGCTGTCACCAACCTCCGTGGACAGAACAACTAGTACCGCGGCGCCACTTGTCTCGGGGCTTGAGCAAGTGCTGAGGTCACGAGGACAATGCTGCCCGCTCGGGTTCGGCCAGCAATATGCAGAACTCGTTGCCCTCCGGATCGGCGAGAACGACCCAGCCCCAGCCGTCGGGCTTGCGGCGATCGGCGACCAGGGAGGCGCCCAGCTTCAGCAGCCGCTCCACCTCTGCGTCCCGCGAGGTGTCCGGGCGCAGGCACAGATGAAGCCTGTTCTTGGCCGGCTTCGGCTCTGGAACCTCGTTGAAGTGCAAAGCCGGACCGCCGGGCAGCATGACCTCTGTCTCGTCGTCACCCGGTTCGTCCTCGGGATCCAGCGGATGTCCGGTCACATCGCTCCAGAACTGCGCCAGTTGGTAGGCGTTCGCACAGTCGATCGCTATGTTCGTCACCGTTGAGGCCATGCGCGCGATCATGCCCGAGTGGTGCCCCGCCCGCCACCGGAATAGGGCCGCACCCGCGGCCCGCTACCGCAGCCGGTTACGGGGGCCGGTGGCCTCGGCGGCGATAGTGGCTGAGACGGGTGCGGTGTTGATGGCGTCGGCGCCGGCGTGACCAGTGCAGGATGTGACCGGCTTCGTGCCGGGAGGCGTGGGCGCATCTGCTCAGCAGGCGGCGGATCTCGTTCACGCTCAGCCGGATCAGGTCGCGGCCGGCTCCCCCTTTTCGTGCTCGGTAGCGTGGATGGGACCATCGGCCGGCGCGACGACTTCCTCGGGTACGACTTTGGGAAAGACGGCAAAGCGCCTCCCCGCGTAAACATCTGGGGCCCTCGCGTAAACAAGAAGGCACATCTTTACTACTGGTCCAGTGGCCTATGGAGTGCAATGAGTGCGTGGTGGCGAATGCAGTGCGAGGAGGCGCACCAGTGGGAGGTCTACTTGATGGGAGAGTCTGAACCCGGTGCAGAGCAACTCCTCTGCGAAGAGGACGGAGAGCCAGCCGTAACGGCAACCCGCCTGACGCTCGCCGACCGGGCCGTAATCACTATTATGCCGGCCACATGGGAACGAGGCGGAGGTACAGGCAGGGAGGACCAGTATTTTATCGAGGTGCGCTCTTCGAGAAACGAGGAAGAATTCCGAAGGCTTGAGCACCCGATTTCCTGGGAACAGGCTGTGAAGTTCGCATCCCTCCTCAAAGGAATCCCGTGGAGCCGATCGGCACAGCGTTGGGACCGGTTCTCGCCGGACCGCAAGAAACGGGAGCAAGCCGACTAAAAGGGCCCACCGCCGGTCAAACGTCCATTGTCCGTGAGGCCGCCGCACCGTGGCCTGTTCCCGAGACAAGGTCGGCCCCCGCGTCCGTCCGCTTTCCGGGCCCATGCCATGACCCCGAAACTGGTCTCCACGACCACTGCTTCCGCTACTACCATCCGTAGGCGCTCGGTACCTGACGAGTGACCCCCGGCTCTCAGCCCTTCCTGGCGAAGGAGCGGGCACGGTCGTCGGGGAACAGTCTGCCGACAAATGCGCGGGTGGCGGATCGGTAACCTTGCCCGCCACATCAACTATCGGGACTGGCCGAAGGAAAGACAGGTGAGGGCGGCGTCTTTGGGTATGAGGGGTTCCCCGAAGACGTATCGACATCTGGTCACGTCATATCGGGTGGGTGCCCTGACGGGCCCTCCGCAGGGAACATAGTGGAGGGAAACCGGGGGATGCCTCCTCACCTCAAAGAGACTCTTGCGAAGATCGGAGCCTCATCGAGCCCGTCAGCCTTCGAAGAAGCAGTCGATCTTCTGGGTGGCACCTTGGCGCAGGTACCAGAGATCCAGCGGAAGGCTGGAGCTGTCGCTGACGTCTCCCGCTTCCTCTCGGAGGACCTGCGGAGCTGGCTACTCGCACAGCCTGTGACCACCGATGCGGAAGCGCTGTGCGTCTGGCTGGCAGACGGGCTCGCCGCCCGCGCCTCCTATGGGGCGTTTGCCGATGTTATTGACGACCTTTGGTATCCGGCATCGGATGACGTGGCCATCATTTGCCGTGATCCTGGCAGTGTTGCCGTGATCGTTATCGATCACGAGGAGAGGGTCACCTTCACGCGAATCGAGGCACCCGACTGAGGGCCTTCATGGCCAAGCGGCCATCCCCGTTGTCGGTGGGTGGCTTCCCCAGCTCTCGTCCGTCCGCGACCAACCGTCTTCTCCAACTTGCGTGACCTCGTGGCTTTCGGGCCCCACTGACAGCAGACGGCGGCGGCGCGCTTCATGCACGGGAAGCACCTCTGCTGAACCGGTGCCCGCACGCCTGCGTAGTCGCTCTGCGGACCCGGGCTCGCCCGGCACCGCCGAGGACCGACCCACGAGGACCGACCCACGAGGCCCGACCCACGAGGCCCGACCCACGAGGACCGACCGACGAGGGCCGGCGTGGGTGAACAAACTGGCTGAAAGCGCAATCACGCGCCGCCCGGGACGCGGCAGTGCGATGACCTGGCTGCTGAATTCGGGGACTGGGCCCGTATGTTCGCCTCAATCGTCGGAGGAACTTGACGGTGGCACAGGCGGTCACTGCCACCGTCACCGCCACCAGCGGCACGTGCCCGGCGCGGGGTTCCCTCTTGAAAGGTAGGAGAAATGGCCCAGGAGCGGGTTATATCCGTCATCACTCCAGTTCACGTGGGCGGAGACGGGTTCATCCTGGAGACGTTCGAAAGCCTGGCATCCCAGAAGCTCCCTGCCGGGTGGAGTCTTGAGTGGGTTGTCCAGGAAGACGGTCGGACAGGTGAGCCCCTGCGCGGAGTTCCCGACCTTCCCTGGGTCTCGAAGGGGAACGGGCGCGCGGGTGGCGCTGCGCGGGCCCGGACCGTGGCCCTGCCCCGGGCCCGCGGATCCCTCGTGCGCACGCTGGACGCTGATGACCTTCTCCCGGACGCCGATGTGTTGGCGCGGGACATTGACGTGCTCCTGGACCGTCCCGGGATCGGCTGGTGTGTCTCTCCGTGCCTCGACCTCCTCCCGGACGGGGAGCTCAAGGAGGGGCCGAACGATCCAGCTCCCGGCCTCCTTCCGGACGGGTTTCTTCTCGATTCGTTGATCGAGGGAGAACTTCCCGTGATGGGGACGACCATGACGGCTCACACCGCCCTCGTGCGCGCGGTAGGGGGCTGGCCGGCGATTCCCGCGTTCGAGGACGCGGCCACCTTGCTGGCATGTGAGGCCGTGTCTTCCGGGTGGGTTCAAGAGCAGCCCGGGGAGATCTACCGTAAGCACACGTCCCAGTCGACCGCGTCCGTTGAATATCACGACCCGAAAGAGCGGGAGCTACGCGTGCGAGCGAGCATTGAAAGGGCTCTCGCTCTCCGTGATACCGGTTGGCGGTGGACACCTGCCGAAAACTGGTGGCAACTGGTGGCGCGGCAGGCGAGTTGAGACGTCGATCCCCGGGCTGTTCCGCCGGTCCGGCTCCATCTTGCCGATCCCGAGCTCATTTGCCGATCCCCAGCGTCATCCCCGTGATGATCCGGCGGGACAGCCACGCGTACATGATCAGCATCGGTGCCACGATCAGGCACAGTCCGGCGAACATTCCGCCCCAGTCGGCCCCCTTGTACTGCTGCTCACCGATGAAGCGGGCCAGTACCAGCGGCAGCGTGAAGTTGTCGTTGCTCTGCATCAGGGAGAGCGCGAACAGCGTCTCGTTCCAATTGTTGATGAGCTGGAGAATGAACGCGGTGATGAGCCCGGAGCGGGCCAGGGGAAGGACTATCTGCCAGAAGGTCCGGGCCGGCGAGGCGCCGTCCAGCGCGGCGGCCTCCTCCAGTTCGCCGGGCAGGGAACGGAAGAAGCCGGTCAGGAGGAAGACGGTGAACGGCATCGCGATGCCGACGTACACCAGGAACAGTCCGGGCAGCGTGTCCACCATGTTCACCTCGGTGAGCATGAAGAACACCGGGATCAGCAGCACCTGCCCCGGCACGCCCAGGCCCAGCACGAACAGCATCGTCAGCGGGCCCGCCAGCCGGTTCAGCCGGCGGCTGAGCGCGTAGGCCGCCGGGGCCGCCAGAAGCACCGAGACCAGCGCGGCCGAACCGCTGACCAGCACGCTGTTGAGCGCGGCACGGCCGAAGCCGGAGTCGAAGGCCGTGGTGTAGTTGGAAAGCTTGAACGGGTCGGGCAGCGCCCACGGCCGGTCGAAGATCGCGCGCGAGTCCCGCAGCGACGTCAGCAGCATCCACATCAGCAGCAGCAGGCTCACCGCGACGAACAGCCAGATCAGGCCGATGCCGAGGGCGCGGGCCGGACCGACGCGGGCCCGCCGCCGGCGGGGCGCGCGGCCCCCGTCCGCCGTGAGGGGCGGCGGCGGGGCGGGGTCCATGAGGGGGGTTGTCACCTTGGCTGTCACCTTGGCTCACCTCAGAACTCGACGGGATCGCGGCGCATCAGGCGGCGCAGCAACGCGGTGAAGACCGCCACCAGCACCAGACTGGTGATGCCGGCCGCGCAGACGACCCCGAACTGTGGGATGTGGTCGCCGGTGAACGCGTTGCGGTAGATGTACAGGGCGCTCGTCCAGGTCTCGATGGGCGGCCCGCTGGTGGTGAAGGTGCCGCCGAAGACGAGCACCAGCTCGAAGACCTTCACCGAGCTGATCGTCCACAGCACCGCGCACACGGTCACCACGTCCCAGCTCAGCGGCAGTGTGATGTGCCAGAACTTCCGGAACGCGCCGGCACCGGCCAGCTCGGCGTCCTCGTAGAGATACGCGGGGATGTTGTCGACGGCGGCCATGAGGATGGCGACGTAGAAGCCGGTGGAGGTGCACACCATCGTGGCCATGATCAGCAGGAAGACGTTGTCGCTGCCCAGCCACTTGGGCGGGTCGTCCACCCCCAGCCAGGACAGCGCGGAGTTGACCAGGCCGCCCGGGTTGAACAGGAAGCCGGCCAGCACTCCGAACACCATGGCGTTGACGATGTGCGGGAAGAAGATCACGGCGCGCACGAACCGCCTGCCCGCCATCTCCCGCAGCACCATCGTCAGCGCGAACGCCAGCACGAAGACGGCGACGCCGACGAACACGAGGATCTTGAACGTGTTCAGCATCGACGTGCGGAAGAACGGGTCGTCGACCAGCGTGCGGTAGCTGCCCAGGCCGTTCCACTCCATGGCGGAGTAGCCGTCCCACTTGTGGAAGCTGGTCCAGATCCCGAACAGCAGCGGCCCGATGTAGAAGACCGCGAGGAAGGTGAGCGAGGGCGCAACGAACGGCCAGAACAGGCGCCGCCGTTTGATCGCCAGCGGGGTGTCCCGCGCGGCGCCCCGCACCGGGGGGCCGTGCTCGCGCCGCCCGGCCGTGAGTACGGCCATCAGCGCTGCGCCTTGACGTAGGAGGTGTGCAGCTTCTTCACCTCGGCCACGAACCGGTCCGCGTCCGCCTTGCCGAAGAACAGGTCCTTGTAGGCGGGGTAGAGCGCCTTGTCGGTGTAGGAGGTCACCGAGCCGGGGAGCTGCTCGCGCGAGGGGGTGGACTCCACCTGCTCCTTGACGTCCTGGAGGATCGCGGGCGCCTCGATGTCGGGGCGCGGGGTGATGTTGCCCGCCTTGGCCGCGATGCCGGACAGCCGCTTCTTCGCCAGGAAGTAGGAGATGAACTTCTCGGCCGCCGAGGCGTTCTTGGCCTGCTTGGGCACGGCGAAGCCGAACAGCCGCACATCCGTGGCGTTCCGCTTGCCGCCCTTGTCGGGGACGGCGGAGGGGAAGGGCGCGGCCTTGTAGTCGAAGCCCTCCTTGGCGAACTTCTTGGTCTCGGTGGGCAGCCAGCTCCCGTTCAGGTTGAAGGCGGCCTTGCCCTGGGCCCAGCGGTTTTGCTGCTCGGGGTACTTGCTGGCGTCGTAGCCCTTGAGGAGGTAGCCCTTGTCGACCAGCTCGCGGATCTTCTCCGCCGCCTCCTTGACCGCGGGGTCGTCCCAGCCCTTCCCGGACTTGTCGGTGATGGCCTTCTTCATGACGCCGTCCCCGCCGATGCGGTCGGCCAGGTAGTCCAGCCACCAGATGATGTAGACCGGCTGGTCGCCGTCCGCCGAGACGCAGGCGCGGCCCTTGGACTTCAGCTTGGCGCAGACATCCAGCAGCTCGTCCCAGGTCCTGGGCGGCTTCACGTCCTTGTCGGCCGCGTTGTACCAGAGGTTGACGGAGGTGACCTCGTAGGGGACCAGCCACTTGTTGCCGCCGTCGGGCTGCTTGCGCAGGTAGCCCAGGTAGCTCATCTTCAGCTTCGAGGACAGCTTGCCCTTCTCGCCCGTCGCGGGCTTGTCGAAGACGCCCGAGAGGTCCTTGGCGCGGCCCGACTGGACCAGGGTGGGGTAGAGCTTGTCGTCGGACTGGTCGACCAGGTCGGGCACCTTGCCCGTGGTGAGGGTGGGCGCCAGCTTCTCCATGACGGTGCGGCCCTGCCACTGGACGTTCACCTTGATGCCGGTGTCCTTGGTGAAGTCCTTGATCGCCGACTTGAGCACGGCCGCCTGCGGCTCGTTCTCCGTCCACATCGACCAGTACGTCAGGGTCTTGCCGTCCCCGCCGTCGGAGCCGCACCCGGTGAGCGAGGTGAGGACGGCGGCAGCGGCCACCGCGATCGCGGCCGTGCGTATTCCGGTGTGCGTCATGGGCCCTCCCGGCGGACAGGGCGCGCCGTTCCCCGTGGGGGGCATGTCTGCCGGGACGCGCGTGTTGACGTGGACAGGGCTATTGATCCCCCCTGACAGCTCACGGTCAAGACACGTGCGCAGAAGTCCAGTTGCGGACAGCACTTTGTCCAAGCCCCGCCCGGCGCTCAACGCAACCCCGGGTGCGCGCCCAAGCCCCCTCGGGGGCGCCCGCAGCCCGGCGGGGGAGCGCGTCATTTGCCGGACCGGCAAGCTTCCTTGGCCGGGGGCGACCCGCTGCCGGAGGCTCGGGGCGTGCGGGCCCGAGGGCCGCACGGCACGCCTGAGCACCCAGGAGAGCGTCATGCCACAGCCCCCTTCAGGACCCATCCCCGCGCCCGGTCCCGGGCCCCGTTCCGCGCGTCCCGAGCCCCTTTCCGGTGCCTTGTCCGCCTCCCCTCCCGCTGCCCCGCCGGGCGGCCTGCACCGGCTGGCCGAGGTGCCTGGCGGCCGGATCCACCTGGTCGAGCAGGGCACAGGGCCGCTGGTGCTGCTCGTCCACGGCTTCCCCGAGGGGTGGTACTCCTGGCGCCACCAGCTGCCCGCGCTCGCGGCAGCCGGATACCGCGCCGTCGCCGTGGACGTACGCGGCTACGGGCGCTCCTCCAAGCCAGGGGCCGTCTCCGACTACCGGATGCTGGCCCATGTCGCCGACAACGTGGGAGTCGTCCACGCGCTGGGGGAGCGCACCGCGACCGTTGTGGGGCACGACTGGGGCGCCACGATCGCCGCGAACAGCGCACTGCTGCGCCCCGATGTCTTCACCGCCGTCGGCCTGCTCGGTGTCCCCTACGCGCCGCGCGGGGGGATACGGCCCACCGAGGCGTTCGCCGCGCTCGGCGGAACTGAGGAGTTTTACGTCAGCTACTTCCAGCAGCCGGGCCGGGCCGAGGCGGAGATCGAGGCCGATGTGCGCGGCTGGCTCGCGGGCTTCTACGCGAGCCTCTCGGCCGACACCGGGGCCGGGGCCGAGGCTTACGGCGGCAGCCCGTACTTCGTGCCGGAGGGCGCCCGGATGGCCGACCGGTTCGTCGGCGGGCGGCTGCCCGGGTGGCTGAGCGAGGCCGAACTGGACGTGTACGCCGGGGAGTTCGAGCGTACGGGCCTGACCGGCGCGCTCAACCGCTACCGCAACGTCGACCGCGACTGGGCGGACCTGGCTGCCTGGGACGGGGCGCCCATCGGCGTGCCCTCGCTGTTCGTGGGCGGCGAACTGGACTCCTCGACGACCTGGCTGGCCCCGGCGATCGAGGCGTTCCCCCGGACCCTGCCGGGCCTGCGGGGCTCGCACCTCCTGCCCGGGTGCGGTCACTGGGTGCAGCAGGAGCGGCCGGAGGAGGTCAACGGCCTCCTCGTGGGATGGCTGGAGCAGCTTTGAGGCGGACGGGAGCAACTCGGCGAGGACGGACGCAACTCGGCTAGGACGGACGCAACTTGGCGGGGAAAAACAACGACTTGAGTGTTGATGGATTCATCAATGCAGGGTCCCTGTTGACGCCTCAGAGGAAGGAACGCCATCCATGGCGAAAGCGAGACGGCCGGGACCCAGCACGAGAGTGAGCCGACCGGCCCTTCCGTGAGGCGGGTTGTTCAGTTCCGTGGGGTGAGCAGCGCGGCGAGCGGGCCCGTGATGTCCGCGCGGGTGGGCGGGCGCGCCGCGGCGAGCGACTGGGCGAGCAGGCCGTCGAGCACTCGGACGAGTGCGATGGCGGTCTGCTCGTCCGTGTGCCGCGCCAGGACCGCGCGCTCGGTCTCCGCGTACAGCAGGGCCGAGGCGCGCAGTTCGGGCCGTCGCATCGCGGCCGTCAGCAGCTCGTAGCTGACGATCAACTCCTCGCGCGCGTGGCGCAGTTGGTCCTCGACCAGGTCGGCGAGCGCATCCACGAGACCGGCCGGCGACACCTCGCCCAGCTCCTCGCCCCAGGAGTGCAGCCAGTCCGCGTAGCGCTCGCTCAGCCGCCGGGTCGCGGCGTCCAGCAGATCGTCGAGGGTGGCGAAGTAGTACGTCGTCGACCCGAGCGGTACCTCCGCCTCACGGGCCACCGCGCGATGGCTGACCCCCGCGATGCCCTGCTCCAGCAGGAGCCGCTCGGTGGCGGCCATGATCCGCTCCCGGCGCTCGGGGTCGGCCGGTCCGCGCTTGGCTCCCATCGGCACTCCGTATCTCCGGGCTCTCTCGGCTCTTCCGGTTCTCTGGGCGGTTCCCCGGGTGGATTCTCCGGGCGCTCTCCGCGGCGCCGGGAAAGAAACGAGGCGCGGCCCCGGCGCGATTTGTGTACTCTAGTACACAGATTTATGTACGCCCGTACACAAATGCCGGGGGCGTGACCCGCACCCGGTGGAGGGGAGGCGCTGCGACATGGCGCACAACGTACGCGACGCGACCGACGCGACCGACGCGACCGACGCGACCGACGTGGCCGACGTGGCAGCGAAGGCCGGCGCGCGTGAGTGGGCGGGGCTGGTGGTCCTCACGCTGCCCGTACTCCTGATCGCGGTCGACCTCACCGTCCTCGGCTTCGCGATCCCCGCGCTGAGTGCGGACCTCGCTCCGTCGAGCAGCCAACTGCTGTGGCTCGTGGACATCTACTCGTTCGTGCTCGCCGGACTGCTGGTGACCATGGGCACGCTCGGCGACCGCGTCGGCCGCCGCAAGCTGCTGATGACCGGCTGCGCCGGCTTCGGTGCCGCCTCGGTGCTCGCCGCCTACGCGCCCAGCGCCGCCGGGCTGATCGCCGCGCGCGTCCTGCTGGGCGTCGCCGGTGCGACGCTGATGCCCTCGACGCTCTCGCTCCTGCGCAACATGTTCCGCGAGGAGCGGCAGCGGCTCGTCGCAGTCGCCGCCTGGGGCTCGGCCTTCAGCGCGGGCTCCGCGCTCGGGCCCGTCGTCGGAGGGGTGCTGCTGGAGCACTTCTGGTGGGGCTCCGTCTTTCTGATCAACGTGCCGATCGTGGTGCTCGCGCTGATAGGGCTGCCGCTGCTGGTGCCCGAGGCGCGTGACCCCTCGCCGGGCCGCTTCGATCTGCTGAGCGCCGCGCTGACCTTGCTGACGGTGCTGCCCGTCGTCTACGCCATCAAGATCTTCGCGCACGGCGACGAGCTGAAGGCGCTGCCGTTCCTCGTCGTCGGACTGCTCTTCGGCTACGTATTCGTACGGCGCCAGCGCACGCTCGCTGATCCGCTCATCGACATCTCCCTGTTCAGGATCCGTACCTTCTCGGCCGCGATCGTCACCAATGTGCTGGTGGTCTTCGTGATGGCCGGATCGCTCTTCTTCATACCGCAGTTCCTCCAGCTCTCCGAAGGGCTCTCCCCGCTGCGCGGCGGGCTCCTGCTGCTGCCGGGCGCCGCGCTCTCGGTGGCCTCCGGCTTCTTCGCCGCCGCCGCGGCCCAGCGGGCCGGGCTGCGCCGGCTGGTCGCCGGAGGTCTCGCCACGGCGGCGCTCGGCTACGCCGTGATGACGGCGCTTCCGCTGGGGCATGGCGTCGCCGTGATCACCGTCGCCTTCTGCCTCATCAGCCTGGGCGCCGGCACGGTGATGACGCTGACCAACAGCATCGTGCTCTCCACCGTGCCGCCCGAACGCGCGGGTGCCGCCTCCGCGGTGTCCGAGACCGGCATCGAACTGGGCGGCGCGCTGGGTGTGGCGGTCCTGGGCAGCGTGCTGTCCTCCGCGTACCGCGTGGGTCTCGACCCGGTCGAGGGCGTGTCCTCCGAGGTGATGGGCAGCGCGCGGGAGACGTTCGCGAACGCGCTGCGCCAGGCCGCCGAAACGGGTGGGGCGGCGGGCCGTTCGCTGGCCGGTGCCGCGCGGGACGCCTTCGCCGGGGGTGTACAGCTCACCGGGATCGTCGGCGCGGGCTTGCTTGTTGTCGCGACGGCGCAGGCGTGGGTGCTGCTGCGGCCCGGTGGCGCGGCGGGTGACGGAGCCGACCGGGGCGACGGTGCCGACCCCGATGGCGGTGCCGCCTCCGATGCCGGTGCCGATGCCGGTACCGGCCGTCCGCTTGGTTCTACAGTCCTGTAGATTCAAGGGAATCGGTCAACCGACACACTCATCCGGGAGGACACCGTGGGAGTTTCACTCGCCAAGGGCGGCAACGTCTCGCTGAGCAAGGAGGCGCCTGGCCTGACGGCTGTGCTTGTCGGCCTCGGCTGGGACGTCCGTACGACGACCGGCACCGACTACGACCTGGACGCGAGCGCCCTGCTGTGCGACGCGTCCGGCAAGGTCCTCTCCGACCAGCACTTCGTGTTCTACAACAACCTCACCAGCCCGGACGGTTCGGTCGAGCACACCGGCGACAACCTCACGGGCGAGGGCGAGGGCGACGACGAGACCCTCAAGGTCAACCTCGCCGCCGTCCCGGTCGAGATCAACAAGATCGTCTTCCCCGTCTCCATTCACGACGCCGAGCGCCGCAGCCAGAACTTCGGCCAGGTCAGCAACGCGTTCATCCGCGTCGTCAACCAGTCCGGCGGCGCCGAACTGGCCCGCTACGACCTGAGCGAGGACGCCGCCACCGAGACCGCCATGGTCTTCGGCGAGCTGTACCGGCACGGCGGCGAGTGGAAGTTCCGCGCCGTGGGCCAGGGCTACGCCTCCGGACTCGCGGGCATCGCCCAGGACTTCGGCGTCAACGTCTGAGGGGCCCCGGCGCGGAGCGGCGTGGCGCGGACGCGCGCCGGAGGCGCGGGAGGAGTCGATGTGGTGCCCGCCCGCCCCGTCTGAGCTGCGAGCTGTCGCCCGGCCCTGCCTGGCACCCGACGGGCGCGGGGCGGGCGTTGGGGTGTGACCGGGGCGTACCAGGGTGCCGGGTGTCCGCCGGGCCGCCGGTAGGGGACTAGCGCTGGCGACACGCCCCCAGGCCCCTT
The DNA here is from genome assembly GCF_035917675.1 of Streptomyces sp. NBC_01775. Taxonomy (NCBI): domain Bacteria; kingdom Bacillati; phylum Actinomycetota; class Actinomycetes; order Kitasatosporales; family Streptomycetaceae; genus Streptomyces; species Streptomyces sp. NBC_01775. The sequence goes on from NZ_CP109104.1 coordinate 7,662,970, forward strand.
CCAGTGGGCCGTTGGGGGAGCCCGAGCGCTGTCGGATGGGCTGTCTGCTGCCCCAAGCACCAGGCGGGGGGTCTTCCCGCTGGTGCACTCGGGGTCCTGCTGGGGGAGTCGGGGCAGCGACAGGAGCGGCGAGGCGCCGCCCGACCCGTGCCCTGCCTCCCCGCGCCCCCCCCGTACTGCGCCGCGCCTCCTCGCGCCGCGCCGCATCCGTAGTCGCCTCGTCCCTGCTCATCGCCCTTGCCCACCCGCAGTTGAGACCCGTGGGGAACGCCACCGTGACCAGTCGTACCGACCCCCTCCGCCTCCACAAGCGCGACAGGCCGGACTTCGAGCGCGTGCTGCACGAAGCTCTGGAAATCGATCACGTCCGCCAGGCGCTGCGTGCCTCTTCGGCGGGGGCCGCGACGGCCATGGAACTGCGTGCGCGTGCTCGGGACGCCGCCGACGGGATTGTCTCGGCGGCACGCGTGGAGTACGCCGCGTATCTCCGGCTGCGCACCGGCGCCGACAAGCGTGCCGCCCGGCTGACCCGGCCCTCCGGAGCGCGCGGGCAGGGCCTGCCCGCCGCGCTCGCCGTGCTGACCCCGGCCATCTCCGGCACCGCTGCGGCGATCTTCCTGTTGCTCGGCTACGGCCTGCGGCTGACCGGTACGCAGCGGGAGCTGGCCGGCTCCCTGGTCAGCACCGGCTGGGCGGGCGCCGCACTCGCCGCCCTCGCGCTGGCAGCCGGCATGGTCGGCATCCTGCTGACGGCGCTGCGCAACCGTGCGGCGGCCAAGCGCAGTCACGGGCGTGCCGGAGAGCTCGAACAGGCCAGGAAGGACTGGCGGTCCGCGCTGCTGGAGCGCGGCATGCTGCCCTTCCTCCAGGACCTGCTGGCCCGGTGGGAGACCCGCGGTCCGGCGCCGGACGCCTCGTCCGCGCCCACGGAGCCGCCCCCGCCCCGCCGCTACTCCAGCCCCGACTTCTCGGCACCCGACTTCTCGGGCCCCGACTTCAGCCGCTGACCGCCGGACTCTTGGGGCGCTGTCGCCGGTATGCCCATCGCATGATGGTCACATGACACCCGACGACACGCTGCCCGCCGCGTGCTGGACAGCGGGTCCCCGCTCTCCGACCGCCTCACCGCGTGGTCTGCCGACTGCCTGACCGGCCCGGTGCGTTGAGCTCATCGGATCCGCTCGCCCTCGTTGGGCGCTGCGTTGCGGAGACGCCGCTCCTTTCTCCGTCGCGACGGCGGGACGCGAGGCGGCGGTATTCGGCGGTGCCGAGCGGGCGCGCGCCCGCCCGGTGGGCACCGCCGGTCAGGCTGTCGGTGGCTGAGCGCCGTTGCGGCGGGAGCAAGTGGCGGGAGCAGGCGGCGGGAGCAAGCGGCGCCCCGTGTCGCCCTTCTCGGGGATGAGCCGCTGCGGCGATTGGCTCAAGGCGTCAGCGCGCCGCAGCGCCATCGCGCGTCGGGGCAGGACGATGCGTGCCATGAGTCAGGTCGTACGAAGGAGACGGGTGGCGGCTCGCACAGCCGCGCTGCTGTGCGCCGTGGTGCTGGCCGGCGGGCTGCCGCAGCCGGGCGCGACGGCTCGGTCCCGCCCCGGGCCCACCGAGGCCGCGCTGCCGGTGCCCGACCGGATCGCCGTGCTCTACCGCGAAGCCACCGCCGCCTCGGCGCGCTTCGAGCACGCGCACCGTAAGGCGGACCGGCAGCGGTCGGCGGTCGCCAGGACCCAGCGAGCCGTCAGCCGTGGCAAGAAGCGGCTGCGCCGGCAGCACCTCCAGCTCGGGATCGTCGCCCGCAGCCAGTACCAGCAGGGTGGTTGGAGCCCGGGGACCCAGCTGCTGACGAGCCGCTCGCCCGACAGCCTGCTCGAAAAGCTCCGTGCCCAGCGCCAGGGCGACCGCGCGTTCGCGCGGCTGCTGCGCGCCACGAGGACGACGCAGCACCGGCTGGAGCGGAACAGCGCGCTCGGCAGGACCGTACTGCGCAGGCTGAAGGCGAACGAGGCGCGGCAGGAGCGGGCCAAGCACACCGTCGAGGTGCGGCTCGCGCTGGCCAAGCGGCGGCTCCACCGGATGCGCGCGGCCCGCGTCGCGCGGGCCGTGGGCCCGGTGACCCGCACGGCGCCGGCCCCTCCCGCCGTCGCCGTGCCCGCCGTCATGCCCGCCGCCGCGCCCGGCGGCTGCGCGTACTCACCGCCCTCGGGCAACCGCGCCAAGAGCGCCGGGAGCGGCAAACAGTGGGTGACGCCGGTATCCGACTACGTGCTTTCCGCGGGCTTCGCCTCGTCGGGCAAGCGATGGGCGCACAGCCACACCGGGCAGGACTTCGCGGTGCCGACCGGCACACCCGTACACGCCGTGGGCAAGGGCACGGTCGTGTCCACGAGTTGCGGTGACGCTTTCGGGAACCAGATCGTCATCCGCCACCCCGGCGGCTACTACACGCAGTACGCGCACCTGTCGCGTATCCACGTGCGGCGGGGCCAGGAGGTGGCGACGGGCGAGCTCATCGGGCTGTCGGGCAGCACCGGCAACTCCACGGGCCCGCATCTGCACTTCGAGGTGCGGGTCACCCCGAACATGGGCTCGGGCGTCGACCCGGTGCGCTGGCTGCGCGAGCGCGGCGTACGGGTGTGAGGGCGGGGCCCGGCGACGCATGGCGCCGGGCCCCGCGGACAGTTGAGAGCCCCGCCTCAGTGCGGCGAGGAGAGCCGCGCCTTGCGCCGTCGTCCCAGCCAGGTCTGTACGACCACGACGAGCACGAGGAAGGCGCCGCTGACGACCTGCTGGTAGGCGGAGTCCAGGGAGCCGATCTGGTTGATGACGTTCTGGATGACCTTCAGCAGCAGCACGCCGACCAGCGATCCGCTCACGAAGCCCATGCCGCCGGTCAGCAGCGTGCCGCCGATGACGACCGCGGAGATCGCCTCCAGCTCCATGCCCTGCCCCAGGATGGTGACGCCCGAGGCGAGCCACGCCGCGTTCAGCGCCCCGGCCAGCCCGGCGAGCAGCCCCGACAGGACGTAGACGGACACCTTCGTACGGACGACGGAGGTGCCCATCAAGGAGGCGGCGTCCTCGTTGCCGCCCACCGCGTAGACGTTCTGCCCGAAGCGGGTGCGGCGCAGCAGCAGGCCGCCCAGCCCGAACAGCACCAGGGTGATCCACACCGGGACGCCGAGGCCCAGTAGCTTCTCCCGGCCCAGATCGGCGAAGAGCGAGTCCTTGGCGACCAGGAAGGTGTCGGCCCCCTCGTCGGTGATGTTCAGCATGATCCCGCGCGCGCCGAGCATCGCGGCGAGCGTGACGATGAACGGGGCCAGCCGCACCCGGGCGATCAGCAGCCCGTTGACCAGCCCGATCGCCCCGCACACCGCGAGCGGCAGCAGCAGGGCGACCACCGGGCCGTGCCGCGAGCCCCACGCGGCCAGCACGCCGCCGAGGACGAACACCGAGCCGACCGACAGGTCGATGCCGCCCGAGACGATCACGAACGTCATGCCGAGCGCGACGATCGCGAGGAACGCCGCCGAGACGGCGACGTTCTCCAGGTTGTCGGCGCCGGCGAACGAGTCGAACGACAGCGAGGCGATCAGCACCGTCAGCACCAGCGCCACCAGCGCGCCGTGCCGTTGCGCGAGGGCACTCAGCCGCTCGGCGCGGGCGCCGCCGCGCCCCTTTCCGCCGTCAGGCCCCTTGCCGGGGCCGGGCACGGGGGTGGGCGGCCCGTCGCCGGTCGGGCTCGGCCTCGGCGTACTGTCCGAGCGGTCCTGGGTGTTCGTGGCGCTCACCGCTTCCCCCTCTCGCGTGCCGCGTAGACCGCGAGCACGATGACCACGGCCTGCGCCAGCTGCGTCCAGGAGGGCGGCAGATCGTGCTTGATGAGCGTGGCCGTCAGCAACTGGATCAGCACGGCGCCCGCCACGGTCCCGCCGATGCGCACCCGCCCGCCGCTCAGCGGGGTCCCGCCCACGACGACGGCCGTGATCGCGGACAGCTCCATCAGCGTGCCCAGCGAGGTGGGGTCGCTGGCCTGGAGCCGGGCCGTGGCCAGATATCCGGCGATGGCCGCGAGCACCCCGGAGCAGATGTACACACAGATCAGCACACGCCGCACCGGCAGCCCGGACAGCCGTGCGGCCGGGCGGCTGTCGCCGATGGCCAGCAGCTGCCGGCCGAACGTCGTACGCCGCACCGTGAAGCCCACCAGCACCACCAGCAGCAGCGCGATCAGCGCGGGATACGGCACACCCAGCAGATCGCCGGAGCCCAGCGCGCGCATGCCGGGGTCGCGTACGTCCTTCAACTGCGGCAGCAGCACCAGCGCGAGGCCCCGGCCGCCGACCATCAGCGCCAGCGTCGCCACGATCGGCTGCACTCCGACGAAGGCGATCAGCGAGCCGTTGACCAGGCCCACGACCACCCCGCCGACCACCGCCGTCAGCAGCGCGACCCATGGCCCGTAGCCGAGGTAGAGGGCCACCAGCGAGGTGGAGAGGGCCATCACGGAGCCGACGGACAAGTCGATGCCCTCGGAGCCGATGGCCAGCGCCATGCCGAGCGCGACGATCAGGATGGGGGCGACCTGCACGGCCTGGGTGCGGAAGTTCTCTGCGGACAGGAAGTGTTCGGTGAAGGCGACGTTGAACACCAGCAGTACGGCGACGCCCGCGTAGACGCCGTACGCCTGGAGCCAGGCGGTGACGGCGGCCCGGTCGGGTCCCGTACGGCGGACAGCGACCTCAGCCATGCGGTGCCTCCTCGGTCGGCCGGTCGGACGGCTCCCGGTCGCTGCTCTCCGGCGTTCTCTCCGGCGTGTCCTCCGCCGCGCCGGCTGTTTCCTCCGCTGCCGCGGCGATCGCCTCCATCAGCCGGTCCTCGGTGACCTCGTCGCCGGACAGCTCGCCGACGACGGCGCCGTCCCTGAGCACCACCACACGGTCGGAGCCCTCGATCAGCTCCTCCAGGTCGGAGGAGATCAGCAGCACGCCCAGGCCGTTGTCCGCCAGCTCGTCGATGAGCTTTTGCACCTCGGCCTTGGCACCCACGTCGATGCCCCGGGTCGGCTCGTCCAGCAGCAGCACCTTGGGCTCGGTGGCCAGCCAGCGGGCGAGCAGCACTTTTTGCTGGTTGCCGCCGGACAGCTCGCCCGCCTTCTGACGGGGCGAGGACGCCTTGATGCGCAGCCGCTTCATGAACGTCTCCACCAGCGCGTCGATCCGCGCCTCGGAGACCAGGCCGCCCCGCGAGAGCCGGGGGAGCACCGCCAGCGCGATGTTCTCCCGTACGGAGAGGCCCGGCACGATGCCCTCGGTCTTGCGGTCCTCGGGCAGCAGCGAGACCCCGGCGCGAATGGCGGCGGACGGCGACCCGGAGCGCAGCGGGGCGCCTGCCACCGTGACACGGCCCCCGCTGAGCGCGAGCGCCCCCGAGAGCGCCTTGACCGTCTCGGTGCGGCCCGACCCGAGCAGACCGCCGAGGCCGACCACCTCGCCGGGGCGCACCTCGAAGGAGACGCCGTGCAACTGGTGCGGCACGCTGAGCCCTTCGGCCCGCAACACCGGCTCCAGGGCCGCCGCCTCGTGCTCGCCACCGAACTTCGTGGTCCCCTCGGCCCGCACCTCGCCGATCTCCCGGCCCAGCATCAGCGACACCAGCCGCAGCCGCTCCAGTTCGGCCAGCGGACCGGTGTGCACCCGGCGCCCGTCGCGCAGCACCGTGACCGTGTCGCACACCGCGTACAGCTCATCCAGCCGGTGGCTGACGTAGACCACGGCCACGCCCTGCTCCCGCAGCCGCCGGATGACGCCGAAGAGGGTCTCCACCTCCCGCGGCTCCAGCGACGAGGTCGGCTCGTCCATGATCACCACGCGCGCGTCGACGGACACGGCGCGGGCCAGAGCCACCATCTGCTGTGCCCCGACGCCGAGTTCGCCCAGCGGACGGCGCACATCAGCGCGGACGCCGTACTCGCGCAGCGTCTCGGCCGCCTCGCGGTGCATCCGGGCGAAGTCGATGAGGCCCAGGCGGGAGCGCGGCTCGCGGCCCAGGTAGAGATTGCGGGCCACGCTCATCAGCGGGACGAGGTTGACCTCCTGGTAGATCGTGGAGATCCCGGCGCGCTGCGCGGCCAGCGGGGTGGCGAACTCCACGCGCTCGCCACCGTGCCGGACCTCGCCCTCGTCCGGGGCGTACACCCCGGTCAGCACCTTGATCAGCGTCGACTTCCCCGCCCCGTTCTCGCCGATCAGCGCGTGCACCTCGCCGGGTGCCACGCCGAAGTCGACGCTGTCGAGGGCCAGTACGCCGGGGAAGCGTTTGGTCAGGCCGTGGACCGAGAGCGCGTGCGTCACCGCGTGCATCAAAACGCCTTGCTCAGGTCCCGCTCCGCGTTGGCGGGGGTGTAGGCGCTGTCCTTGATGACGATGTCCTGGCCGACCTTCTTGCCCTGGGTGAAGTCGTCCAGCGTCTGGAAGGCCAGCGGCCCGAAGCGGGGGTTGGACTCCACGACGCCGTAGATCCACTTGTCGACGATGCCCTGCACGGCGTTGCGGGTGCCGTCCACGGTCACGATCTTGACGTCGCCCGCCTTCTTGCCCGCGCCCTTCAGTGCGTTGACGGCGCCGAGGCCCATCTCGTCGTTCTCCGCGTAGATCCCGTCGATGCCGGGCTTGGACTGGATGAGCTGCTCGGTGACCTGCTGGCCCTTCTCCCGCGCGAACTCGCCGGTCTGCTTGAAGACGACCTTGAGGCCAGGTGCCTTCTGCTTTATCCGCTCGGAGAAGCCCTTGGTGCGCTCGGTGGTGACGTTGTTGCCGGGCGCGCCGAGGAGGATGGCGACCTCGCCCTTGCCGCCGGTTGCCTTGATCATCTGGTCGGCGGCGCGGCGGCCCTGCTGGACGAAGTCCGAGCCGATGAAGCTGACGTAGTCCTTGCACGCCTTGGCGTTGATCTTCCGGTCCACGGTGACGATCGGGATGTTCTTGGCCGCCGCCTGCTTGAGGACCGGCTCCCAGCCGTCGGAGTTGAGCGGCGCGATGACCAGCAGGTCCGCGCCCTTGGATATCAGGTCCTGCACGTCGCTGATCTGCTTGGAGAACTGCGACTGCGCGTTGGCCGTCAGCAGCTTGACCCCGCGCTTCTTGGCCTCCGCCTTGATGGAGGCGGTCTCCGCGATACGGAACGGGTTGGCTTCCTTCTCCGACTGCGAGAAGCCGACGGTGGCGTTCTTGAGGTCGGTCTTCTTGCCGCCGTAGGCGGCCAGGGTGCAGGTCTTGGCGCCCTTGGCGGGCTCGGCCGCCACCTGGCCGCTGTCCTTGCCGCCGCCTGAGCTCGCGGAGGACTTGTCGTTGTCGTCCTCGGACTTGGCACAGCCGAGCGAGAGGGCGAGAGTGGTGAGGAGCGCTGTTGTCGCTGTGAGGCGTCTTGCGAGCGGCTTCATGGTGGGGTTTTTACATCGTTGGAACGGCGCGTGTAAATACTCTGTACGGCAACTTGTACGGGCACGCTCGGAGTTGGCCTCCTCCCTTGGCGTCTGCCCGTATCCGACAGAAGCCTGGGCCGTCGCCTTGGGGGACTGGCTGACTGAGCCCGGCTCCCCGTCAGCCGCGCGGACTGCCGACGCCACGCGCATCGCCCTCCGTCACCTTCCTTGGTGGATCGACGCCGACACGGTTCAAGCCCTTGCGGAACTGGTGAACGGCTGAGGCTCTCCCGTGAGTGATCTCGCCTCGGTGTCCGGTTTGACGCTACGCAGGACAGGACGGTGCAGGTCTGGCCGAAGCGTCACCGGTCACCGCCTTGACCGGTGACGCGTCTTCTGTTGGTCCGGCCGGCCGTGGGGGCCGGACCCTTCTCAAGGTCTGGTTCCCGCTGCGCGAACTGGGCTCGATCCCGGGCGGCGACGCCCGGCCGCCGGAGGCCGGGGGAGGGGCAGGGGCCCGCTCAGCCGACCGTTCGCCCCACCGTGCTCTCCCGCTCCAACAGCGCGAATCCCGGCTGGAGTTGGCGGGGGGCGCCGCCGGGGGCTTCCCCGTCGGGTCCTCCCGACAGGCGGTTGACGATCGACTCCACCGCCATGCGGGCGATCGCCCGTTTGTCCGGGGCCACGGTGGTGAGCGTCACCGCACCGTAGCGGCCCTCCGTCAGGTCGTCGAAGCCGACGACGGCCACGTCCTGCGGCACCCGTAGCCCCCGCTCGGACATCACCCGCATCGCCCCGATCGCGATGAGGTCGTTGTAGGCGAACACCGCGTCCGGCTGTCGCCCGGCGTCCAGCAGGGCGGCCATCGCGGTGGCGCCGTCGGCCCGGTCCCAGCCCTCGACCGGGGCGATCAGCGCGTCGTCGGCGGTGACGCCGGAGGCCGCCAACTCCGCCTGCCAGCCCAGCAGGCGCAGGTGGGCCGGGTGGCTGTGGCGGTCGCCGCGTGCGCCCAGGAAGGCGATACGGCGCCGGCCGATGTCCAGCAGGTGGCGCACGGCGGCGCGGGCCGCCGCGATGTTGTCGATGGCGATGTGGTCGTAGGGCAGGTCGTAGCGGCGCTCGCCGATGAGGACGAGCGGTGCGTCGTCGGTGCGCGAGGCCAGATCCTCCGGCTCCAGCTCCAGCGGGTTGAGGATCAGCCCGTCGATGACCCGGGCGCGGAAGCCCTGGGTGACCAGCAGCTCGCGCTCGCGGCGGCCCTGGGTGTGGTCGAGGAGGACGGTGTAGTCGTGCTCGGCAGCCGTGTCGACGACGGCGCCGGCCAGCTCGGCGAAGTACGGGTTGCCCAGCTCGGGAACGGCCAGGGCGATGATGCCGGTACGCCCTTTGCGCAGGTGGCGGGCCGTGAGGTTGGGCCGGTAGCCGAGTGCGTCGATGGCGGCCTGCACCTTCTCCCGGGTGGCCGGTGTGACGTGCTCGTATTTGTTCACGACGTTTGAGACCGTCTTGATCGACACTCCGGCCTGTTCCGCCACGTCCTTGAGACTCACCCGCACCTGGGCCACCGCTTCCCTTGGGATCCTGCTGCTGTCACGCACCTGGACAGGGGGCGGCAGGCATGCTGTTATGCCAACTGCCCCTGGTTTCCAACGTTATACAAGACGGATCACCCCAAGGGCAGAGTCGCTCCCACCTCGTGCACACCTCATCCGGAGGTTCCGTGAGACGCGCACCCACCTGGCCGGCGGCGATCACCGCCGCCTTCGCTCTCTTCGCTCTCCTCGCCACCGTGCTGGGTTCGAGCCCCTCGGCTACGGCGGCGGCACCCCCGAAGGCCGCCGCAGCCCCGGACGCCTCGGCGCCGCACGGTCTGAAGGGCGAGTACTGGACCCAGTCGAAGCCCGGCGCCTACGACTTCGACACCCTGAAGGCCACCGCCTTCGACCCCTCCCTCGACTTCAACGACCTGGAGCCGCGCCTCAAGGAGCGCACCGGCCAGGCCGACCACACCAGCGTCCGCTGGACCGGCAAGCTCACTCCGGAGAAGACCGGCCAGCACACCTTCCACATCACGGGTGACAACGGCTTCCGCATGTGGGTCGGCGACAAGCTCGTCATCGACCACTGGGTCGGCGACTGGGACAAGGAGCAGAACTCCGCCCCCGTCGAGCTGAAGGCCGGCACCTCCTACGACGTTAAGGTCGAGCACTTCGAGGAGGTGGGCGGCTCCAACCTCCATGTGCGCTGGACCCCGCCCGGCGGCAAGAAGACCGCCATCCCGCAGTCCGCGTACGCCCTGCCCGAGGACTTCGACTACGACGGCCCCGGCGCCGTCCACGTCCAGAAGTCCGGGCGCACCCTGGAACTGGGCTTCTCCCAGCGCCTCGCCGCACCCCCCGCCGGCTTCCGTGACCACTTCAAGGCGGTCATCGGCGGCGCCGAGTGGCCGGTGGGCGACGCGCGTCTCGACCCGCGCGACCCCACCAAGCTGCTGGTCGCGCTGACGGAGCCGGTGGTCGGCCAGGGCGGCAGCGCCGACATCCGCTACGACGGTGAGGGCGGATTGACCAGCGCGGACGGCAAGGCCGTCGGCGACTTCTGGACCTCGGGCGACAACCGCTCGACCTACCAGCTCAAGACCCGATGGGCCAAGGACGTCCGCCCGGACAACGCTCTGCCCGAGTACCCGCGCCCGCAGCTCGAGCGCGACCAGTGGAAGAACCTCAACGGCACCTGGCAGTTCGCCGGAGCCGAGGAGGGCGAGAAGCCGCCGGTCGGCAAGCACCGCAAGCTGGACGAGAAGATCCTGGTGCCCTATCCGGTCGAATCCCAGCTCTCCGGCGTCGAGCGGCACGAGGAACGCATGTGGTACAAGCGCTCGTTCAGCGTTCCGAAGGGCTGGCAGGTCGGCTCCGGCAAGCGGCTGAACCTCAACTTCGACGCCGTCGACTGGCACGCCACCGTCTACGTCAACGGCAAGCGCGTCGCGGACCACGAGGGCGGCTACGACCGCTTCACCGCGGATGTCACCGACGCGCTCAAGCCCGGCCGTGACCAGGAGGTCGTCGTCGGGGTGTACGACCCCACCGACTCCGAGAGCGGCGAGAACCCCCCGATGGGCAAGCAGCGCCTGAGCCCCGAGGGCATCTGGTACACGCCCTCCTCCGGCATCTGGCAGACCGTCTGGATGGAACCCGTCGCCGCCGACCACACCACCGACGTGAAGACGACGCCCGACATCGGCGGCGAGAAGGTCACCACGGCCGCGCGCGGCGTCCGTGACGGAGTACCGGTGACGGCGGTCGCCTACAACGGCAAGAAGGAGGTCGGCCGCGCGACCGGCAGCGGCAGCAAGCCCTTCGACGTGCCCGTGCCCGACCCGCACCTGTGGTCGCCCGATGACCCGCACCTCTACGAACTGAAGGTCACCGTCGGCAAGGGCCGCACCGCCGACACCGTCGAGAGCTACTTCGGCATGCGCGAGATCGCCGTCAAGACGATCGACGGCAAGCAGCGCATGGTCCTCAACGGCAAGCCGGTCTTCTCCATGGCCACCCTCGACCAGGGCTTCTGGCCCGAGGGCCTGCACACCCCGCCGACCGACGACGCCCTCGCCTACGACCTGGAGGCCCACAAGAAGATGGGCTTCAACTCCGTGCGCAAGCACATCAAGGTCGAGCCCGACCGCTGGTTCTACCACGCGGACAAGCTGGGCCTGCTGGTCTGGCAGGACATGCCCGCGATGGCCAACGGACGCACCCCCGACAAGCCCGCACGCGCGCAGTACGAGCACGAGATGAAGCGCATGATCGAGCAGCACGACAGCCACCCGTCGGTGATCATGTGGGTCACCTTCAACGAGGGCTGGGGCCAGTACGACCAGGCCCGTATCGCCGACTACGCGAAGGGCCTCGACCCCTCGCGCCTCGTCAACAACATGAGCGGCCACAACTGCTGCGGTGCCGTCGACGGGGGCAACGGCGACATCTCCGACGCGCACGGCTATCCCAGCGCGCAACTGCCCAAGGCCGACGGGAAACGGGCGCTCGTCAGCGGGGAGTACGGCGGGCTCGGCCTCGCCGTACCGGGCCACGCGTGGCCCGTACGGCACACCTACGTCGGCGTCGAGAAGGAGAAGTACACCGACGAGTACCTCACCAAACTCAAGGAGGTCGAACAGTTCGCCGCGTGTGACGGGAGCAGCGGGGCCGTCTACACCCAGATTACCGATCTGGAGGGCGAGTTGAACGGGCTCCTGACGTATGACCGGGAGGTCACCAAGCCCGATGTGGCCCGTCTCAAGGCGGCCCACCAGGCTCTGATCGAGGGCGCCGCGAACGGTTCTCTCACCTGTGACCGGTAGTTTTCGGCCCTAGGGGCCGAGAGGCGTGTCCCACGATCGCCGGACGGGTTCACCACGAGCCCGTCCGGCGATTCGGTGCGGGCCCCGCGCAAGGTCAGTGCGGGGCCTGCGCGAGGCCGGACCGGTGGGCGAAGACGACCGCGGAGCCCGCGGTGCCCACGGCCGGCCCGGGCGCTTCCGCCGGCCTCGGCGCCCGGGAACCGCTCGTCGATGAGGTCGAACGCCTTGTGGGACTCGATCCCCGGCAAAGAGTCAGCGTCCTCGGACGCTTCGCCGGTATTGAGGGCGCCGAAAGCCGACGGCGGCCAGGACCGCCGCCCACAGCAGCGCCACCCGGGCCTGGGCTACGCCTCCGCCGCCCACAACTGCGGGCTGTGAGCGGCGACAAGGGCGCTGATCCGGGTGAGCGCCTCGTCCGCGGGGAGCGGGTCGAGGCGGCGGCCGTCGCGCAACCGGAGGGCGACGCGGTCCTCCGCGGCCTCCTTGGGACCGATGACCGCCTGGTACGGCACCAGTCGCGCCTGCCGGATCCGGGCACCGAGGCTGCCTCGTTCCGGCCCTGCCACCTTGACGCGCAGCCCTTCGCGAGCGCCGCGCGCCGCCACCGACTCGGCGTCGGACACCTGGTCCGCGGAGAGCGGGAGGACCACCAGTTGGGTGGGCGCCAGCCAGGCGGGGAAGGCGCCGCCGTGCACCTCCAGGAGGTGGGCGACGGCCCGCTCCACGCTGCCGACGACGGCACGGTGGACCATGACGGGCCGGTGTTTGGCGCCGTCGGCGCCGATGTAGCGCAGCCCGAACTGCTCGGGCTGGTGGAAGTCGACCTGCACGGTGGAGAGGGTGGACTCCCGGCCCGCGCTGTCCACGATCTGCACGTCGATCTTGGGCCCGTAGAACGCGGCCTCGCCCTCGACGGCCTCATAGGGCAGTCCCGCGCCGTCCAGGACTTCGGCCAGCACCGCGGTGGCCCGCTCCCACAACTCCGGGTCGGCCACGTACTTCCCGCTGCCGCTGTTGCCGGCATCCGCGCCCGGGAGCGAGAGGCGGTAGCGGGCGGGTGCGATGCCGAGCGCACGGTAGGCGTCACGGATCATCTCCAGCGCGCCCCGCGCCTCCTGGGCGATCTGGTCCGGGGTGCAGAAGACGTGCGCGTCGTTGAGCTGGATGGCCCTGACGCGGGTGAGCCCGCCCAGCACCCCGGACAGCTCCGAGCGGAACATGCCGCCCAACTCGGCGATACGGTAAGGGAGCTCGCGGTAGCTGTGGGAGCGGGAGCGGTAGATCACCGCGTGGTGCGGACACAGGCTGGGGCGGAGTACGACCTGCTCGGCGCCCACGTCCATGGGAGGGAACATGTCCTGGCGGTAGTGCGACCAGTGCCCGGAGATCTCGTACAGCTCCCGTTTGCCCAGCACCGGCGAGTACACGTGCTCGTACCCGGCGCCGCGTTCGGCCGCACGGATGTACTCCTCCAGCGCGTGCCGCACGGCGGCCCCTTCGGGCAGCCAGTAGGGCAGCCCGGCGCCGATGAGCGGGTCGGTGTCGAACAGCTCCAGCTCGCGGCCGAGCCTGCGGTGGTCATGCACGGTGGTCTCCTCACTGTGGGCGATCGGTGCGATCAGCGCGATCACTTCGATCGGTGCCTCGTGAGCGGGAGCCCGGGCCATGACGAAGCCCCGGGGCACTCGCCCCGGGGCTTCGATGGACATCGATCAGCGCGCCGGGACAGCCTCCGGCGTCCTCGTCAGTGCTGCGGCGCGCTTCATGCGGCAGACCGTAACAGGAGAGCCGCGCCCGCTCACCTCATTTGTCCGGCGCTGCTCCCGGACGGGGGAAGCCCCGGGGTCCCCCACGGACCCCGGGGCGCCGCCGCCACGGGTCACGTGGCGGCCAGTGCCTCCGTAGGAGGCAGCCGCGCCGCTCTGACGGCGGGATAGAAGCCCGCCAGCCCCCCGATGAGCAGCGTGGCACCCACACCGCCCGCCATGGCCCAGGCCGGCACGACGGCCGGCCAGCCCTGGTAGGCGGCATAGCCCGCGGTGACGCAGATGCCGATCAGTACCCCGCCCAACCCGCCCAGCGAGGAGAGCAGTTGGGACTCGCACACGAACTGGGTGCGGATCTGTCCCCGGGTGGCGCCCAGCGCGCGCCGCAGCCCGATCTCCGAGCGCCGCTCCAGCACCGAGATCACCATGGTGTTGGCGACCCCCACACCGCCGACCAGCAGGGCGACGGCGCCCAGTCCCAGCAGGAGTCCGCTGAGGGCGTCGTCGGTGGCCTGCTTGGCGGCGAGCGCGTCCGAGGGCCGGGAGACGGTCACCTCGTTGGGGCGCTCGGGGTTGGCCGTCGGGCCCAGGATCTCCTGGACCTCGCTGACGGCCGTCTCCTTGGCGCGGGTGTGCACGGTGGTGGGGTAGCCGTCGAAGCCGAGGTACTCGCCCGCGACGCCCCAGCCCACCAGGGCGCCGGCGTCCAGGTCGGGAGCCAGCTCGTTGGGCGCCATGATTCCCACGACGCTGAACCAGCGCCCGCCGAGCCACACCTGCGTGCCGGACTTCAGTTCGTGGATGCCCAGCTGCTGGGCGGCCCTGGGGCCCAGCACCACGGCTGGGTAGCGGGAGTTGGCCGCGTTCAGCCAGCGTCCCGCCGCGACCTCGCCGCCGACCGCCTCGGGCAGGTCGGTGCGCGCGGCGACCACGGACAGGCCGCCGGTCTCCTCCTCGGGTATCCGGTCGTTGCGGAAGACCTTGGCGTCCGTCTTGCCCACCGCCGAGACCGACTCGACGTCCGGCAGGTTGCCGATCATGTCCACCGCGCTCTTGGGCAGATGGGCGTCCTCCCCGGAAAAGGACTGGCCGGGTGTGACGGTGAGCAGGTTTGTGCCCAGCGCGGCCAGCCGCCGGTTGAGGTCCTCGGTGCTGGAGGTGGAGATGCCCACCACGCCCACCATCGCGGCGATGCCGATGGCGATGCCCAGCGCCGAGAGGAACACCCGCATCGGCCGGGAGCGCAGCCCGGAGCCGCCCACCCGCAGCACATCGGCCGGGCCCATCCTGGCGGCACGAGGGGTGGGCCCGGCGGCGCGCGGCGCGTGGCCCGGCGTGCGGTCGGTCATCGCCCGCTCCCTGACGTGGTGGGGGCGGCCGAGTCGTACTCGATGCGCCCGTCCCACAGCCGTACTTCGCGCGGCAGGGAGGCCGCGATGTCCCGGTCGTGCGTGATGACGGCCACCGTCGTGCCCGCGCGGTGCAGCTCATGCAGCAGTTCGAGGACGGCGGCACCCGAGCGCGAGTCGAGCGCGCCGGTGGGCTCGTCGGCCAGCAGCAGCCGGGGGCCCGCCTGCCCGGAGGCCGGGGACGGGCCGCCGGCCACGGCGCGGGCGATGGCCACCCGCTGCTTCTCGCCGCCGGACAGCTGGTGGGGCTCGTGGAAGAGCCGGTGGCCCAGGCCGACCCGGCGCAGGGCCACTTCGGCGGCGCGCCTCCGGTCGGCGCGCGGCCGGCCGCTGTAGAGCAGCCCGTCGGCGACGCTGTCCAGCGCTGAGACGCCGGGGGAGAGGTGGAACTGCTGGAAGACGAAGCCGACCGTGCCGGCCCGCAGCGCCGAGAGCTCACGGTCGGAGAGCTTCGCCACGTCGTGCCCGTCGACGCGCACCGTCCCGCCCGAGGGGCGGCTGAGGGTACCCATGATGTTGAGCAGCGTGGACTTGCCGGAGCCCGAAGGGCCGACGATGGCGATCAGTTCGCCGCGCGCGATGGTGAGGTCGGCGTCGCTGAGTGCCGTGACGTCCCCGTACCGCTGGGAGACGCCGGTCAGCTCGACCACCGGCGCCGGGCCGTCCGCGCCGCTCGCGGCGGGCCGGGTGTCCTGGGTGTCCTGGGCGTACGGGGGGAAGGCAGCGGCGTGCGGGATCGATGTGCGTGCGATGCTCACCGGGGCACCCCCACGTCCAGCCCCTCCTTGATGCCCTTGCCGGACACCTCCACCTTTCCGTCGGCGAACATGCCCAGCGTCACCGGCTTGCGGCGGGTGGTCCCGTCGGCGCCGGTGACCTCCACCGCGTAGCCGCCGCCCTGCTGGGCCAGCAGGGCGTTGACGGGCACCGCGAGCACGTCCTCGCGGGACTCGGCCTTGAGCCGCACATCGACCGAAGCCGCCTGGTAGCGGCCGAGCTTGCGCTGGGAGCCGACCTTCAGCTCGACCGGCAGTGTCGCCTCCTCGGCACCGCCCTCGCTCTCGCCCCCCTCGGAACCGCTGCCCGAGGAGCCGGAGGCGTCCGTGCTCGTGGGGGTGCCGATGTCGGTCACCTCGGCCTCTGCGCTGCCGCCGTCCGGCAGCCCGATCGACGCCTTGGTGCCCTTCTTGACGAGATCCTCAAGACCGGCCTCCAGATCGACGGTGACGATCCGGCCGGTACCGGTCCAGGTCAGCGCCTCGCCGCCGGCCAGCGCGCCGGGCGAGGTCTTCTGCTCGGCGACCCGGCGGGCCCCCGGGGCCACCACGGCGTCCCCGGGCTCGACCTCGCCGGTCTCCGTGCGGTTCATGTCGTCCTGCCAGTCGCGTACGGCCTCGGCCGTGCCGCTGGTGAACTCGTCGTCGGCGGTGAAGCCCGTGTAGCCGAGCTTGGCGAGGTTCGCCTCCAGCGTCTTGACGTCGTCGCCCTCGGTGCCGCCGCGCAGCGTGCGGTAGAGCGGCTTGGAGCCGTAGAGCAACGGGACCTTCCGCTCGTCGACGCTGTAGACCGTGTCTCCCCGGGAGAGGGTGTCGCCCTCCTCGGGCAGCCAGGTGACGATGCCGCTGTCCTCGTCCTGTGTGCCGCTGCCGCCGTTCCGGGAGGACTGGCCGGCGCCCTGCCGGCCCCCGCTTTCCGAGGACCCGGCCTCGGACCCCGAGCCGGAGCCCGATTCCGAGCCGGAGCCGGTGCCCGCCTGCTGGACGGTCGTCGGAGTGCCGAAGCCGAGCGTGCCGTCCACGGTCTCGGTACGGGTGAGCGTGGTGCGCTCCACCTTCGCTGTCGCCTTCGGGCCGGTGGTGCGGGGCGTCTTGGCGGTATCGCCCTCTCCGCCGAAGGCGCCGGTGGCCGCCACCCCCGCGGCGCCCACCGCCGTGACGGCGGCGAGCGCGAGCAGCGAGGCGCGCAGCGGGCGGCGGCGCCGGGTCTCCACGGGCCGCGCGATGTCCTCGCCGCCCGCTTGGTCCTCGTCGGTGTGTACCGGCCCGTCTCTGTCAGTGTCCGTGCGTACCGTCCCGTCGCCGGTACCGGCCGGTCCACCGGGCCCGTGCGCCTGGTCGGTCACTACGCCGTTGTCGTGGGCGTCGTGGGCGTCGTGGGCGTCGTGGGCGTCGCGGGTGTCGTGGGCGCCGGGGCGCGGGCTCCGGCCGCCGGAGGCGGACTCCTCGTGGAGCGTCACTTGGGCCCGCCGCCCTTCATGATGATCCCGCCGCCCGGGTACTTGCTCCGGCACGCCTTCTGGGCGTCCTGGAAAGGCTTGGCGTTCGGCCTGATGCCGCTGTCCGCCATGTCGAGCTGCATGGCGCTGCCGTTGATCTCGGGGTCGGGGAAGTCGTCCAGGCCGTGCTCGCGCATGCACTTGGCCCACGCGGCGACCTTCGCGGAGTCCAGCGGCTTGCCCTTGCCGCCGTCCATCTGCGGCGCCTTGTCGCGGCACGCCTGCTCGGCCTTCTCGAACTCGGGCGAGTCGCGGTCCAGCTTGGCGCCGGAGCCGCCGATCCGGACGCCGCCGCCGCTCTCCTGCTTCGGGTCGGGGAAGTCCTTGACCCCGTTGTCCCGCATGCACCGCGAGTACTCCAGTGCCTTGTCGAATGCCTTGCCCGCCTGGCCGCCCTTGGCGCTGCCGCCGGTTCCGCCGCCGCTGCCGGTGCCGCTCTTCTTGCCGGTGTCGGCGGACGAGTCTCCGCCGCATCCGGTGAGCAGCACGCCTGCCAGCAGCATCGCGGCGGCGGGAAGGGCGCGCCCAAGGGGTCGCCTTTGTGCGAGGGATGTGGAGCTGCGTGTGATGAACATGGAACCGAGTTCTACGCGGCGGAGGGTTACACCACGGGAACGGACGGTGTTACGCCGCTGTTATGCCGCGTGCCGCATCCTGACGTCATGCGAGTGCTGATCGTGGAAGATCACCGGGAGCTGGCCGAGACCGTGGCCACGGGGCTGCGCCGCGACGGGATGGCCGTCGATCTCGCCTTCGACGGGGAACAGGCCATGGAAGAGGCGACGGTGCACGACTACGACGTCATCGTGCTCGACCGCGACCTGCCCCGGCTGCACGGCGACGAGGTGTGCCGTGCCCTCAGCCGCGAAGGGAGCCGCTCCCGATTGCTGATGCTCACGGCGGCCTCCACCATCGAGGACCGGGTGGACGGCCTCGGCCTCGGCGCGGACGACTACCTCGCCAAGCCGTTCGCCTTCGCCGAACTCATCGCGCGCGTCAGAGCGCTGGCCCGGCGCTCCCAGCCCGCCGTCCCGCCCGTGCTCACCCATGGCGACCTCACCCTGGTCCCCGCCGAGCGGCAGGCCCGCAGAGCCGGGCGCCGCCTCGACCTGTCGCCGAAGGAACTGGCGGTCCTGGAACTGCTGTTGTCCGCGCGCGGAGCCGTCGTCTCCGCCGAGGAACTGCTGGAGCGCGCCTGGGACCAGTCGGCCGACCCGTTCACCAACACCGTGAAGGTCACCGTCAGCCGGCTGCGGCGCAAGCTGGGCGAGCCGCCCGTGATCGAGACGGTGCCGCATGCCGGCTACCGCATCTGAGCCCGCCCGGCCGCGAGGCCGTATTCGCTGGTCGGCCCGGCTGCGGCTGACGCTGATGTACGGCGCGCTCTTCCTCGTCTCGGGCATCGCCCTGCTCGGCTCCACCTACCTGCTGGTGGCCAGCAGCCCCGCCAACAAGAACACCAGGATCACCGCCTGGCGTGCGGAGGATCCCCTGCATGACGGCCGGGACCGTACGCAGACGCAGATCGCGCACGTGGTCAGCGAGCGCCGCTCCGCCGAACTGCGCACCCTGCTCACCGAGTCGGGCGTCGCGCTGGCCGGTATGACCGGCGTGTCGGTCGCGCTGGGCTGGTTCATGGCGGGCCGGGTGCTGCGCCCCGTGCGCACCATGGCCGACAAGGCGCGCCGGATCTCCGAGCGCAACCTCCACGAACGGCTCGCGGTCACCGGGCCCGCCGACGAACTCAAGGAGCTGGGCGACACCTTCGACGGGCTGCTGTCCCGGCTGGACGCCGCGTTCGAGGCGCAGAAGCGCTTTGTCGCCAACGCCTCCCACGAGCTGCGCACCCCCCTCACCCTCCAGCGCGCCACCATCGAGGTGGCCCTAGCCGAGCCGGACGCCGAAGCGGCGGCGCTGCGGGAGGTCTGCACCCGGGTGCTGGCGGCGGGAGAGAGCCAAGAGCGGCTGATCGAGGCGCTGTTGACGCTGGCCAGCAGCCAGCGGGGTCTCGACCCGAAGCGCAGCGGCCCGGTGGATCTGGCGGCCGTCACCCGACTCGTGCTGCGCGACCGGGAGGAGCCCCGCGCCGGCGTCGCGCTGGCGCCGGCGCCCACCCACGGCGACGCGGCGCTCGTCGAGCGGCTGGCGACCAACCTGGTGGAGAACACCCAGCGCTACACCCCCGAGGACGGCTGGATCCACGTGTCGACCGGCACCAGCGCGGGCCGCCCCTATCTGCACGTGGCCAACAGCGGTGAGGCGATACCCCAGGACCGCATCCCCGTGCTCTACCAGCCTTTCCAACGGCTGGGTCGGCGTGGCGCGGGCGAGGGCCACGGGCTCGGCCTGTCCATAGTGGCGGCGGTCGCCGCAGCCCACGGCGCCGTCATCACCACCGTCCCCGGTCCCGAGGGCGGCCTGGCCGTCACCGTGGCCTTTCCGCCGTCTCCGCCCTCTCCATCCGGTGCGACCGCCGGATCGGAGCGGCGGCAAGTGGTGGGGGAGCGGCCGGGGGCGGGGGAGCGGCCGGGCGAGCGGGTCGTCAGCGCAGGGAAATGAGCGCGATCGAGCCCCCCCCCGCGCACACCAGCCCCGCCACCTGGGGCCGCGAGAGCCGCTCGCGCAGCACGGCCACCGCCAGCAGTAGCACAGCGCGGCGGCCAGGGCGAATGCGTCGGCACTCATACGGACTCGGCGCGCGCACCGCCATCGGCGCGCGCACCGCCATCGGCGCGCGCACCGCCATCGGCGCGCCCACCGCCGTCGGCGCGCGCCGAGTCATCGCGCCCCGAGTCACCGTCTGCCGTGCCGTCCCCCGCCGCTCCGTCGTCCGCGGTGCCGTCCCCCTCCGTGCCGTGGCCCGTCGCGGCGCACCGCTGCCGGTCCGCCTCGCCGACCGGGCAGATCTCACCCTGGCCACGCACGCGACGCGGTCGCACAGCCGGCACAGCCGGTCGGCGTCGCCCGGCTCCTGGCACAGGTGCGCGAGGAGCTTGCCCAACAGCGCGTCGAGCTGCGCCCGTTCGCGCTCTTCCAGTGTCTCGACGGCGTCGTTGAGTACCTGCTGGCGCGCCACGAGCAGGCTGCGGGCCGCCTGGACGCCCAGGCCGGTCAGGTGCAGACCCGCCCAGTTGGCCCACGAGCTCTCTCTGCGCAGCAGGCCGTGCCCCTCCAGCCCCTCGGCCATGCGGGTCGTGGCGGGTTGGCTGAGGCCGACGCGGCGGCCCAGCTCGGTCACGCTCAGTCCCGGCGCGTCGGCCAGTACGACGAGCGCCGCCGCACCACTGCGGCTGGTGCCAGCGGCGGCAGCCGGACGCGGAACGGGGTACCAGAACGCGGTAGCAGAAGTGGGCCACCGTGTGTGAAGCTCCGGTCATGGACGAGCGGGCCACGGCCGACTGGGAAGCACACGTCGCCGACACGTGGGCGACAATCGACGAGATCACCGACGCGCGGGGCGGCAGCGGCTTCCGCGCCGTCATCGAGGAACTGGCCGCCGAACTGCCACCCGGCAGCGCCGTCGCCGACTTCGAGCGGGCCTCTTCGTTCGACTCGACGGGGCATCCGGACCGTGCCGTACCCCTCTACCGCGAGGCGCTGCGCATCGGGCTGACAGGCGAGCGCCGCCGCCGCGCGGTCATCCAGCTGGCCAGCTCGCTGCGTAACCTCGGCCATCCGCAGGAGAGTGTCGCCCTGCTGCGGGCGGAGCTGGAGGCCGGATCCGACCCGCTCGACGACGCCGTACGCGCCACCTTGGCCCTCGCCCTCACGGACCTGGGCCAGGCCCGTGAGGGAGTCTCGCTCCTTCTGCTGTCGCTGGCCCCCCATCTGCCGCGCTACCAGCGCTCGATGGCCAACTACGCCCGTGTGCTGACGGCTCCGCCGGAGCCCGGTCCCGCACTCGCGCAAGAGAAAGACCCGCAAGCAGACCGGAGTTTGCCGTAGGCGTTCGGCACCTGGTTCGGGCCCGAGAGGATCTCTCCGCCGCGCGCTTTCAGGGCCCGCACCCCATCCAGGTCGTCGACGAGCACGGTGTTCTGGACGTCCCGGAACGGGGCGAGGGCCTCGTCGGTGCCCGCGACAAGCAGGAAGCCGCCGATGCTCGCCACCTCCACACCGCCGTAGGTGAAGCGCCTCCCGCTCGCGGGCATCACGTCCACGCACATCAGCGGGAAGACCCGGCTGGTGACCCTGCGCCGGAACGAACTCGGCCTCCGCTTCCCCTCCGGCACAGTGCACCGGGCGCCAATTTCGGAGAATCGCGGAGCGTATCTCGCTTCGTCGAGCTGTTTCACCGTAGGTCCGGGAGCGGTTGAGAGGCAAAGACGAAAAGTGAGCAGGTGCTAAGAGGTCATCTCATTTGGCTGGGTCGGTAGTCTGTCGGTCGTGGTGGGGATCGTTGAGCGGCTGGTGCCGGATGAGTTGTGGGAGTTGTTCCAGCGAGTGGTGCCGGAGGTACCGGCAAGGCCGCAGGGTGGTGGCCGTCGTCGGCACGGCGACCGGGAAGTGCTGGCCGCAATCGTGTTCGTGGCGACGTCCGGCTGTACCTGGCAGCAGGTGCCCGCAGCGTCTTTTGGGCCGTCCGGTGCCACGGTCCACCGCCGCTTCACTGAATGGTCGAAGGCCAGAGTGTGGGCGAAGCTCCACCGCCTGGTCCTCGACGAACTCGGCTCTCGCGGTGACCTGGACTGGTCCCGATGCGCGGTCGACTCGGTGAACATGCGCGCCCTGAAAAGGGGGACCTGACAGGTCCGAATCCTGTCGACCGGGGTAAGTACGGCTCGAAGATCCACTTGATCACCGAGCGGACCGGTCTGCCCCTGTCGATCGGGATCTCAGGGGCGAACCTGCACGACAGCCAGGCACTGATCCCTCTGGTCAAGGGCATACCGCCGATCTGCTCCCGCCGCGGCCCCCGGCGCCGCCGACCGGGCAAGCTCCACGCGGACAAGGGCTACGACTACTCCCACCTGCGACGCTGGTTACGCGAGCGCGGCATCACCCACCGCATCGCGCGCAAGGGAATCGAGCCCTCACAGCGACTGGGCCGCCATCGCTGGACCATCGAGCGCACCATGTCCTGGTTGGCCGGCTGCCGACGCCTCCACCGTCGCTACGAGCGCAAAGCCGAACACTTCCTCGCCTTCACCAGCATCGCCTGCACCCTCATCTGCTACCGCAGACTGGCCAAATGAGATGACCTCTAAAGGGGTTGCCTATAGGCAACCCGGTAACCAGGTGGGGCGGTGCGCGGTGTGACCGCGATGGTCGCGGAAAGACCTGTCGTCTGCTCCGGTGGGCCGAGCCGAACAATGTGGCACATCGAGCCGTCTTTGCGGCACCTATTGCGCGACTATTGATAGCCGGAACCACCAGCACGTCGTGTTCCGGTACAGCACCCCCCACCAGGACGAAGGGCTCAGGCTGCGCCCTAACCGAGCCGCGTGCCGAGTTCGGTGGCGGCGGCGATGACAGCGCCGCTGAGGAGGGCGAGTTTGGCGTCGGTCCGCCTCGCCGGGCCGGATACAGACAGCGCACCGCAGGCCACGCCCTGCCGGTTCCGTACCGGGGCGGCCACCGCGCAGAGGTCCCGTTCGCTTTCCTCCATGTTGGTGGCATAGCCGGTCTCCCTTACCTTCTCGAGCTCGGCCTCGAGCGCCCGGCGTGTGCTTACCGCGTGCTCGGTTCCGCCTCGCAGCCGCGCGCCCGGATAGCGGCGCCGCAACTCTTCGCGGGAAAGCTCGGCGAGCAGAGCTTTCCCTGCGGCAGACGCGTGCGCCTGGCCTCGCTGCCCGGTACGCAGCCCGGCACGGATCACCTGCTGGCTCTCCACACCTTCGATGAAGACGGTCTCTGTGCCTTCCAGTACGAGCAGATGCGCGGTCTCGGAGGTGTCTTCGACGAGCTTTTCCAGCAGGAGACGCGCTTCGTCGCGGAGGGAGACTGCCCCCATCACGGCGATACCGAGCCTGGCCAGAGCGGGCCCAGGTCCGTAGCCCTTGGTCTGGGCGTCCTGGCGGAGCAGGTCGCGGGCCTGCAGGGTGGTCAGCATCCGATGGGCGGTCGACCTGGCCACCCCCAGCTCGGCGGACACGTCTGCGACTCGCAACGACGGCTTGTCCACCAGCATCAGCAGGATCCGCGCCGCGTTGTCGATCGATTCCACAGGGTAGGCGGCTGACACTGCCACAACCCCTCCATCCCGCCGTCGCCACTACGACTGTTCTGGTGATTGAACTACATTTCGCCAGCCAGAATAGTCGCAGTCCTCCCCGGCGTCTGCGCGTCTCGGCGGATCTCGCGAAGCGGTCCGCAGCTTGTTGGCGGCACGTTACGGCGCCGCCGGGGGCACCCGAGCCGCCTCCGAGCACTTCCGCGAGCGGGTTGGGGGGTCCTTCTCGCCGGCCGGAGTCGCCACCGTGGCCACCGTTCCACCAATGTGCCGCCCGTCTTACGTTCTGCTGAGAAGACCATCATCCGTCTAGCAGAACACATCACCATTGACTGCGCACCGGAGCCGGGTTACCTTGCAGAACATGATCTGCCCAGCAGAACACTCTCCAGGAGGAGCGGCGTGACGCCCTCAACGCCGTCCGTCGCGGAACTCGGCCATGTGGGCCTGCGCTGTCACGACGTGGGTCGGCAGCTGGCGTTCTACACCGGCGTGCTCGGACTGACGGTCACCGACCATGACGAGCGGCTGGGCATCTGGTTCCTGTCCGCCCGGCCGGACACCGAACATCACGAACTGCTCCTGGCCGAGGGGCGGGACGCGCCGGTCGGCAGCAAACTCATCCAGCAGGTGTCGTTCCGGTGCGCGCGCTTCGAGGACGTCCTCGGCTTCCATCGGCGTTTCCGGGAGCACGACGTCCGGCTCGACATGATCGTCTCGCACGGCAATGCCGTCGGCGTCTACTTCTACGACCCGGAGGGCAACCGGTGCGAGGTCTACTGGCAGACCGGGCTCGCGGCACGTCAGCCCTTCGTCGAGCACATCGACATCGAGACCGATCCCGAGGAACTGCTGGACGCCATCCGGGCTTCGGTCGAGCGCTACGGCGCGACGGGTTTCACCGAGGAAAGTTATCGCGCCTGGACGCGCGAACAAGCGGTGGCAGCCGATGGCGCCGCAGACAAGGAGGTAAGGCGGTGAAGTTCGTTCGCTACGCGGACGGGCCGTCCGCACGCGTCGGCGTGGTGGACGGTGACCTGGTCCGGGTCATCGACGGTCCGGCAGACCTGCTGCCTCTCATCGAGGCCGGCGAGGCCGAGTTGCTCGCGGCCGGACGGACCGCGCTCCGACGCGGCGCGACCGTGCCGCTGCCGGACATCGTTCCTCTGTCGCCGATCGCGACGCCTCCGACCGTCCGCGACTTCTACGCCTTCGAACAGCATGTCCGGGCAGGGCGCGCCTGGCGGGGCCTCGAGATGGAACCGGACTGGTACGAGCTGCCCGTCTTCTACTTCTCCAACCCCTACGCCGTGATGGGCTGCGGCCCGGTGCCGATGACGCCGGGTGCGGAGCGTTTCGACTTCGAGCTGGAGGTCGCCGCGGTGGTGGGGCGCGGCGGCCGGGACCTGACCGTCCAGGACGCCGAACACACCATCGCCGGTTACTGCGTGCTCAACGACTGGAGCGGCCGGGACGTTCAGCAGCGGGAGATGAAGCTGTCGATGGGGCCGGTGAAAGGCAAGGACACCGCCACGAGCCTCGGCCCGTACTTCGTGACCCCGGACGAGATCGCCGACTTCCGCGAGGGCAACGGATACCGTCTCGAAATGACCTGCACGGTCAACGGCGCCCCCTACTCCCGCGCCCTGTGGTCTGACATCCACTGGTCGTTCGGCGAAATGATCGCCTACGCCTCCCGCGGCGCCGAAGTGAGGCCCGGCGATGTGATCGGCTCCGGCACCTGCGGCACCGGCTGCGTCCTGGAACTCTCCCGCACTCACGACTCGGCGACCTACCCCTGGTTGCAGCCGGGCGACGAGGTCGTCGCGGCGATCGAAGGTCTCGGCGAGTTGCGCAATACCGTCACCGAGGCGGCGCCGGTCATTCCGTTGCGAACCCGGGGCGCGACAGCGCAGGAGGACGGAACACGACCGCGCTTCACCGACGAAGCCGCGCTCTGATGGACACTCCCGTATCGGTGGAGGACCCGGCCAAGCTTCGGGCCGCGTTGCTGCGTGCCATGCCGATGTCCCGAATGCTCGATTACGGCATGGACCACGGAGACGCCGTCCACCTGGCCAACGCGGCCGTCTCGGAACCGTGGCACGAGGTCGCGACTCGCCTGGCCGAGGCGCAGTCGACCCGCGCGGAGGCGACCGCCGACCGCGGTGATGTCGAGACCGCGGTCGCGTGCTATCGCCGGGCGACGGCCTCCCTGATCTTCGCGCAGATGGCTTTCAACACCGACCACCCGGCCAAACGCGCGCTCTACGTCCGGCTCACCCGGGCCTACCAGGCCGCGGCCGAACTCGACACCGAGTCGCGCGTGGAGCGGCTGTCGATCCCCTTCCGGCAGAGCCACTGCACCGCCTGGTTCGTGAGTCGCTCCGGCGCTCGCCCCGGCCCCACGGTGGTCATTGTCGGCGGGCAGAGCGGTTGGGGCCCGGCCTTCCATCAGCAGGCCGAAGCCCTGGTCCGACGGGGACTGTCCGCTGTCCTGCTCGAAACACCGGGCCAGGGTGATACGCGCATGGCCGGCGGACTCCACCTCGACGGGACCGTCGACCGAGCTTTCAGCGCTGCCCTCGACGCCGTGCGTGCCCGTACCGGCTACGACGGCCGGTACGGGGTGTGGGGAAACAGCTTCGGTGGACTGCTCGCCGCCCGCGCCGCGGTGCACGACAGCCGCTTCGGCGCGTGCTGCGTCAACGGGGCCACCGCGAAGCCGGAGCCACTGCCGTTCCGGACCGCACGCGAACAATCGCGGGCGCTCCTGGGCGTCGACACCGACGAAGCCGCCGCGGCCGTCTTCCGCACCCTGTGGCTCGACCCGGCGGTCGACCACACGAGCGCCGCGATGCTCGTGCTGCACGGCGGCAACGACCCGCTGGTCAGCCTCGACCAGCAGAAGGTGTTCCTCGACCTGTCGGCGCATCCCACCCTGCGGGTCTGGGACGACGGCGACCACACCATGTACAACCACTCGGCCGAGCGCACGGAGTTTGTCTGTGACTGGTTCCGTGCCCAGCTCTGCCGTGGGTGACCCAGAAAAATCCAACACCCGATTCCGAACAGTTCACAGAATCATTGAGGAAAGCATGAAAGCAATCGCCCTCCAGCACTACGGCGACGCGGACGCCCTGGAGATCATTGAGCAGTCGACGCCGGCGGTCGCGCCCGGGGAATTCCTGGTCCGGGTCAAGGCAGCCGGAGTGAACCCAGCCGACGAAAAGATCGCCGTCGGCAATCTCGACGGCATCATGGTGACCCACTTTCCCCTCATCCCGGGCTTCGAGATGGCCGGCGTCATCGAGGCTCGCGGTTTCGGCGCCACCGAGTTCGAGATCGGCGACGAGGTGATCGGCTTCGTCCTCAAGGACTGGGCGCAGAACGGCGCCTACGCCGAACTGGTTTCAGCCCCGGTCCGCACGCTGGCACGCAAGCCGGCGTCCTGGGACTGGCTGCGTTCGGCGTGTCTGCCGCTGAACGGGCTGACGGCTTACCAGGCCATCAAACGCATCAGCATCGGCGAGGGCGACACCGTCCTGATCCACGGGGCCGCAGGTGGGGTCGGCTCGCTCGCCGTGCAGATCGCCGCCATCCGGGGCGCACACGTCATCGGCACCGCCAGCGAGCGCAACCACGGCTACCTGCGTGAACTCGGCGCCACACCCATCACCTACGGAGAAGGACTGGCCGATCGGGTGCGCGAGCTCGCGCCGGAGGGCGTCGACGCGGCGCTCGACTTCTACGGCGGGGACGCGGTGGCCGTCTCGCAGAAGGTCTTGAAGGATCCCGCGCGGGTCGCCTCCGTGGCCGACATCACCGCTCCCGAACAGGGTGGCCAATTGGTGTGGGCACGCGCGAGCGCCGACGAGCTGACGGAGGTGGCTGCGCTCGCCGAGTCCGGCAAGTTGTCCGTCCCCGTGAATCGCTCCTTCCCGCTGGAGCAGGCCGCCGACGCCTGGCGGATGCTCCACGCGGACAGCCGCGCCCGCGGCCGGGTCGTACTGGACATCGACGCCACCTGAGGCGATCTCCGGCACGCACAACGCTCCGGCGCAAGCGAAGGGTTGGGACACATGAAGCTTGCCGATGAACCCCGTACATCCACGATCACGCAGGATGCCGTGGATGCGGATGTCCTCGTCATCGGGTACGGCCCGGTCGGTCAGACCCTGGCTGCTCTACTGGGCGCGTCGGGGCACCGCGTACTGGTGTGCGAACGGCGGGTCGGGCGCTACGAGACGCCACGAGCCGGACACTTCGACCACGAAATCATGCGCGTCTTTCAGTCTTTGGGAATTGCCGACGAGGTACGGCGCATTGCCGAACCAGCTCGTGTGTATGAATTCCTCGATCCCGACGGAAGCGTGATTTCTCGTCTGCCAAGGGAATGGGCCGCCCCCTCCGGCTGGGACGCGTCGTACCACTTCTACCAGCCGGAACTCGAGGATCTTCTGGACGCGGCAGTCCGCGGAGCAGCCACGGTGGACGTTCGTTTCGGTGCGGAGCTGGTCGGCCTGCGCCAGGAAGCCGACCACGTGGTGGTGACGTTGGCGGACGGCAGCGTCGTCACCGCTCGCTTTGTGGTCGGGGCGGACGGCGCCAACAGCGCGGTACGCACGCTCTGCGGCATTCCAACGGAAGATCTCGGTTTCCGGGGCGACTGGCTGGTCGTCGACGTCCGGCCTCGGCCCGGCGCCCCGACCCTGGACATCCCGGACACCGGCCAGGTACTCGACCCCGCGAGGCCGAACCACATGGGCCGGGTGGCTCAGCGGTACTTCCGCTGGGAGTTCATGCTCGTCGAGGGCGACGATCCCACCGAGATGGTGAAGCCGGAACGTGTCCGGGAGTTGCTCAGGCCCTGGATCGGCCCGCAGGAGGGGGAGGTGATCCGGCAGACCGTCTACCAGTTCCGATCCATCGTCGCCGACACGTTCCGCCACCGGTCGGTCCTGCTTGCCGGTGACGCTGCTCACGTCATGCCGCCATTCCTCGGACAGGGCATGAGCTCTGGTATCCGGGACGCCGCAACCCTCGGCTGGATGCTCGACCTCGTACTGACCGGCGCCGCGGACCCGAAGCTGCTGGACCTGTACACGCTCTCGAGAAGGCCACAGGTCATCGACTACATCGAAGAGTCGGTGCGGGTAGGGACCGTCGTCTGCGAGACCGACCCCGTTCGTGCGGCGCAACGTCGTGAGGAGATGCGGTCGGCGACCGAGCTTCCGCCACCGTTCGAGCCGCCTGTCGGCGCAGGCTTCCGAGACGGACAACCGCTGGCCGGCCACTTGGCCGTACAGCCCCTTCTGCGTACGAGCAGCGGGAAGACCGGGCGGTCCGACGACGTGCTTGGCCGCGGGTTCACCCTGCTCAGCTTGGTCGAACCGGACGCGGCGACGGCCGCGGCCGTCTCGGAACTCAAGCGCGCGATCGGGCTGCGGTCCGTGGTGGTTGGCGCCGAGGGGGTCCAGGAAGAGGGCGAGGCGCTGAGTAACTGGCTCAAGGAGTCCGGTGTCGTGGCCGTGCTGGTTCGCCCGGACTTCTACGTCTTCGGCACTGCCACCGGGCTCTCCGAGGTGGTGGGCCTGCTCGCCTCACTTCGCGTGAGCCTGTCGCTGGTGTAGCGGCGTGACACCCGCTCGCGCGGCGACCGACGACAGCCCGGATCACGTGACACACGGAGGAATCTCATGCCGAAGACGGACAACGGTATCCACTACGAGGAGTGGGGAAACGGGCCGGACGCTATCGTTCTGCTGCCCGGACTCGGGTGCTCGCTCAAGTGCTGGTCCGAGGTGGCACCCCTACTCGACGGCTATCGCCTCGTTCTCATGGACCTGCCGGGCCACGCGGGCTCCCTCCATGCGCCTGCCGACGGATCGAGCCTCGCCCGGATCGCCGACACGGTGATCGATGCTTGTGATCAGCTCGGCCTCGAACGCTTCGCCCTCGTCGGTCTCTCCTTCGGTGGCGCGCTCAGTGTGCGGATCGCTCTGAACCGGCCCGGCCAGGTAGTCGCGGTCATGGCGCTCATGCCGTGGAACGCGGGCGGTACCGAGGCGGGCGATCCAGTCATCGAAGGGTTCCACAAGTCCTTCCGTGACGTCGAAGCCATAACGCAGGCCATTGGGGCCATCTCGCTGGAGCCGAGCAAGACGACCGATGTCGTGCGCACGATGACGAGTGCTGTCACAGAGCAGTTCTGGCGCAGCTGGCTCGGAACCGGTGGCGGTGCTTACACGAGCATGTTCGAGGAGCTGTCCGGGATCGCCGTGCCGGCGTGCTACGTCATCGGCGGCCGAGACACCATCGCCCCGCAGGACAAGTTGATCGCCGACGTCCGTGCGATGCCCGGAGGCCGGCTGGTCTTCCTGTCGGACGCGGGACATCTCGCCCCTTACGAGTCTCCCGAGCTTGTCGCCCGGGAGATCCGCGAGTTCGTCAGCCGATACGCGAACACGCCGTCGCCGGGCGCGGGTTCCGCGCCCGGATCCTCGCCCAGCGCACGGCCGAGCAGATAGAGACGCCTTTGTCCAGCTCGGCCTTACGCTTCCTCGCCCGGCAACTCGGCGTCCGCCGGCAGCGGATCGGCAGCCGCTGGCGGTGCCTGACGCCGGGACGGCAGGCCCTCCTTGCCCTCGCCCGTCCACGCTGCGGTGACACCTGCACCCGGCTCGCCGCCGGGTTCGGCATCGGCCTGGCAACCGTGTACCGCCACGTCCATGAGACCGTCGACGTCCCTCGCCGCGCTCGCCGAGAGCCTGCCCGCCGCGATACGGCGGGCGAAGCGGCCGGCGTACGTGATCCTGGACGAGACGCTGCCGCCGATCGACCGTATCGCCGCCGACCGACCGTTCCACCCGGGGAAGTACCAGCGGCACGGCATGAACATCCAGGTGATCACCGACCCGCCCGGTCGTCCGCGGTGGGCCTCGCCGGCCCTGCCCGGCTCGACGCACGACCAGAGCGCCGCCCGCACCCACGGCACTCTCGACGCACCGACCAACGCGGACATCACCTGCTTCGCGGACCGGGGCTATCAGGGCGGGGACCGGCAGATCGTGTCGGCGGATCGCGCTGGGAGCAGGCCCGGGTGAGCAGCTCTTCTTCCGCTCCCACGCGGAACCACCCCCTCACGAACGGGCCTTCAGACCGTCCAGGGTGAGGTCGAGCAGGCGTTCGGCTTGCTGTCGTTGTTCGGGGCTCGCCGAGGTGCGGGCGATGCCTTCGAGGGCGGCACCCATGTCGGTGGGGCTGATGTCGGTGCGAATCGTTCCGGCGGTTGCACACGCGTCCATCAGGGCGGTGATGGCGGCCTGGATCATGTCCCGACTGTGGCCGTAGGGGTTGCTTCCCGCCGCGGCGATGGCACGCAAGGCGTCGGCCATGCCGAATTTGGCGGTGACGTAGTCCAGGAAGAGGCGTGTCCAAGCGCGCAGGGCTTCGTAGGGCGGCTTCGAGGCGAGCAACTGGGGGACGGCGTCGCACAGCTGGGCCACCTCGTTGCGGTAGACCGCCTCGATCAGAGCCTCCCGGGTGGGGAAGTTGCGGTACAGGGTTGCGCTGCCCACGCCCGCCTCTTTGGCGATGCGCTCCAGGTGCGTGTCCAGCCCTTCCTCGGCGAACGCGCGCACCGCAGCCGCGAGGATCTTGTCTCTGTTACGCCGTGCGTCAGCTCGCAATGGGCGTTGTGCACTGTCGGCCATCAGTGGTCGTCATTCTCCTCTCCGGTTCCCTTCAACTTGCTAAATGGAGGCATGCCCACTTAGCCTGACGTAAGTGGCGGCTTCCCCACTTTCACTGTAGGTCATGGGCTGACCTGCGCACATCCTCCTTGGAGGGACGTTGATCATGTCAGGTACCGAGGGCAAGGTCGTAGCGATCACAGGTGCCAGCAGCGGCATCGGAGCGGCGACGGCGACCTGGCTCGCCGGGAAAGGGGCCCGGCTTGTGCTCGGGGCCCGACGGGAGGACCGGCTGAACGCGGTGGTGGACCAGATCACGGCGCAGGGCGGCTCGGCCGTCGGGGTCGTCATCGACGTGACGCGCCGCGAGGACCTCAAGCGCCTGACGGACACGGCGGTCGACCGGTACGGCCGGCTCGATGTCCTGGTCTCCAACGCCGGCACGATGGCGGTGTCACCGTTTGACGAGTTGCGCCAGGACGACTGGGACGCCATGGTCGCCACGCATGTCACCGGCCTGCTGAACGGGATCGGGGCGGCACTTCCCGTCTTCCGGCGGCAGGGCTCCGGCCAGTTCGTCAACGTCGCCTCCACTGCGGCCTACGTCGTGAAATCTCCCCAGGCCGTCTACGCGGCCACCAAGACGGCGGTGAAGGTGCTGACCGAGGGCCTGCGGCAGGAGTCGGGGCCGCACCTGCGAGTCACCCTCGTCTCGCCGGGGTTCACCAACACCGAGGGCGTGGGCAAGGGGGCGAGCCCCGAAGCAGCGGCGGCGGCTGCCCAGCAGCGCGACGAGATCGCCATCCCGCCCTCCGCCATCGCATCCGCGATCGGTTACGCGATCGAGCAGCCCGTCGGCATCGACGTCAGCGAGATCGTCGTCCGGCCCACCGTGCAACCCTGACGCCGCTTCTCACGCGCTCATGCCGCCATCCACGGGCAGGATGACGCTGACGCCAGTGACGAAGGAGGCGCGGTCGCTGAGCAGCCAGGCGGCGGCCTGCGCCGGCTCGTCGGGTTCGGCGGCACCTGGAGCTGAACTGCGACGCCCCACTCGTCCCCCGAACAGGACCAGCAGGTCATCATCTACACGGCCGACCCCGGCACCTCGCCCGACCGGCCCTTCAACTCCTCGCCGTCATCGGCACCCAGCGCATGGACACCAGCCTCGAGGGCGGCTGACCCCCTCGGTCGACGCTGCAACCCGGTGGACCGCGGGCCACCGTCGGCGACGGCGACGGCGACAGCGCACGAGCCGGTCGCAGTACGCCGCGGCCAGGTTCCGGTCATGCGGTGTGAGGACGGTGGTGCCTGGGTGTTCAACCGCCCACGGCCCGGCCCGCCTTGGCCCAGTTGCCGCGCAGTTTGTCCAGATACGACTGGGCCATGCTGCCTGGCTTCACCCCGCGCGCGAACGCCTGCATGTTGCCTGACCCGGCGTTGTAGCCCAGCGCCAGCAGCTCGTCCCGGCTGAGACCCCCGCCGCTGCCGCCGCTGCCGGCTCCGCCGCTGTCCGGTCCGAGCTGCGCCGCCAGGTCGTGCAGATGCCAGGCCGCCGCCTTGAGTGCCAGATCGCGGTCATCCGGCAGCTCCTCCCACGAGCGGGAGGCGAAGTCCTTGCCGCGCTTGGTCTCGTCGAAGGCCGTCCGGTGCATGTTGGCGATGCCGAACGCGGCGTCCGGCTTGAACCGCTGCCAGGACCGCTCCAGTTCGGGATCGTGCGGTTTGTAGGCCTCGTTGTAGAGGATCGCCATCAGCAGCCGCGGGCTGATCCCCGCCTCCCGCGCGTGCGTGCGGACCTGTCGGGCGTACCGCGCGGGTTCGTAACTCCCCTTGCGGGACCCGGCGGAGGGCGAGTCGTCCGGCGCACCGGTCGGCTTGTCGGACGGCCGCGCATCGGAGGAGGGCCGGTCCGAGGAGCGGTGCGAGGGGCTTGCCCGCTCCCCTTTCGCGTCGTCCCCGTCCCGCGCCATACCCCATACGATCAGCGCCAGTAGCGGTACGACCCACCACCGCCACTGCGTACGCCCTTCGGCCATCCGCCGCCTCCCCTCGCTCTACGACCCCTTCCATGGTCGCGCACCGAGGGGGAACCGGACGGGAGGCCGGGAGCCCGGAAGTCCGAGTGGCGGTATCCGCCCGGAAGTCGAGGGGCGTGGCACCGGAGGCCGAGGGCCGTGGCGGCTCAGGCGTCGCGGCGGCGCAGTGCCAGGTAGCCGCCGAGGAGGGCGGCGGCCGTCCATGCCGACAGAATCGCGAGCGCGCCCCCGGGGCCGTAGTCGTGACTGAAGCGCGGGTCGTCCTGCGGGCCGACCAGGTGCATGAGCACCATCCCCGCCTGGTCGGGGAGGTATTGCGGGACGGTCTTCAGCGCCGGCACGTTGCCCAGCCCCTGGGAGCTGAGGAACGGGCCCGCGGCGCGTTCCTCAGCACGGCCCGCCCCCGCTCCGGTGGGTCACGGACTCCCCGGCGACTCGCAGAAAGGTGTCTTCCAGCACGCCGCCGACGATCCCTCCCGCACCCCGCGCGGCACATCAGTCCCGGGAAGGACTCGAACGGGTCATCTTCCAGGCGGAGTTGAGCCGCACGAGCGGCGCACGGGTCCCCTCATGGGGTGGAGAGGGGGCGGGGCGGCCTGATCATCGTTCTCCACCCTGGCCTCGCGGTGCGGGCCGCGCGCTGTCAGCCGCCCGCGCGCCGGGTGGCGGGGCGGCTGCCAGGTTGTTGAGGGCGGTCACGACTGCCCCTACGCCGTCCTCGGCCCGCAGCCGGGTCGCCACGCGCTCGGCCCGGCGCCCGTAGACGGGGTTGCGGACGGCGGCGGCCAGGGCTGCCGCCAGCCGGTCGGCGGTGAGCTGCCGGAGCGGGACGGCGGTGGGCGCGACGCCGAGTGCGACGAGTCGTGCGGCCCAGAAGCCCGCGTCGAACTGCACCGGAACCGGCACCGCGGGCACTCCCGCGCGCAGCCCCGCGCCCGTCGTGCCCGCGCCGCAGTGATGGACGACGGCCGCCATCCTCGGGAAGAGGAGGGCGTGCGGCACATCGTCGACGGTGAGCATGTCCTCGGCGCCCGCGTCGACGCCCTCGTCGGCGCGCAGTCCGGCCCAGCCGCGCTGGATCACCCCGCGCAGTCCCGCCGCGCGCAGCGCGCGCACCACCAGGGCGCTCGTGCGGGCCGGGTGGGGCACGGTCGCGCTCCCGAGGCCGACGAAGACCGGTGGCGGGCCCGCGTCGAGGAAGGCCCGTACCCGCGCCGGGAGTTCGGCGTCCGGCGGATCGTAGGGCCACCAGTAGCCGCTCACCGTCAATCCGGGCCGCCAGTCGCGGGGGCGAGGCACGATCAGCGGGCTGAAGCCGTGGTGCACCGGCCACAGCCGGCGCTCCCTCGCCGCGTGCCGGGTCGCGCGGGCCGAGCCGTGGGGGAGGTCGAGCAACTGCCGTACGGTCGTGCGCAGCGTGCTGGTGAAGATGCCGTCCACGCCGGCGTTCACCGCGCGCGCCGCCAGCCGGTTGCCCGCCGGGCCGAAGGAGCGGGTGCCGATCACCGAGGGGCCGAAGGCACCGGTCGGGTGGAGCGGCTGGAGATAGGCGCCCATGCTGGGGATGCCCAGGCCCTGCCCAATGGCGTACCCGAGCGGCGCCAGCGAGCTGGACAGCAGCAGCACGTCGCTGTCCCGCGCCACGTGCACCAGCTCGGCCGCCAGCTCGCCCACCACCGTCCGCGCGATGCTCATCAGCCGCAGTATCTTGCCCGCGCCCGTGGTGCTGTCGTGCAGCCCCCGGCCCTGCTCGGACTCCAGCACGGCCCGGGGGTCGACCGGCAGCGGGCGGAAGCCGACCCCCGTCGCCGCCACCAGCGGGCGGAACGAGCCGTGTGTGGCGAGGGTGACCTCGTGCCCCGCCCGAGCCAGACCGTGTGCGAGCCCCGTGTAGGGGGCGACGTCGCCCCGCGAACCCGCCGTCATCACCGCAACGCGCATCTACCAAGTATCGGCGAGACGGCCCCCGGCCGCGACGGGGCAACGCCAGAGCGGGACGAGGCGACGTCCGGGTGGGACGAGGCGACGTCCGGGTGGGACAGGGCGACGTCGTCCGGGTGGGACGGGGCGACGCTGGGGCGCCGGGCGACGCCCACCGATGCCCTGTCCCTTGCCCGTCACGGCGCCGCGCCGCCCCCGAGCCGGGTCATCCGACCAGGCTTGCAGCGTCCTCGCTCTTTTCGGCAGACCTGGTCGCGGCCCGTCCGGCCGCCTTGTTGTGCTGCTCCTCCCAGGTGGACAGCGCCAGACCGCACGCGTGGTCCATGTGCCGCAGACCCTCCAGGCGCAGCTCCACGTGGCGGTCGGCGGGCATCGCGTCCAATTGGTCCTGGAGCTTGGGCAGCCGCAGGAAGGTGGCGTTGCCCAGCACCATGACGTGCAGCGGCTGCCCCTCGCCGGGGTCCTCGGTCTCCACGTGCACGTGCGAGGTCTCCCAGGCGGTCTTGATCACGGCCATCAGCAGGCCCAGCAGCACACCCTGGAACATGTCCGTCACCACGATCGCCAGCGCCGTGGCGATCAGGACAACGGCCTCGGCCCGGTGCTCGCGCCACATCGGCCCCAGGGCCTTGACGGGGATCAGCTTCCAGCCCGCGTGCACCAGCACACCGGCCAGCGCCGAGACGGGGATCAGCTCCAGCGCGGCGGGGAACGCGGCGGCGAACACCAGCAGCCACAGCCCGTGCAGCACCCGGGAGACCTTCGTCTTGGCACCCGCCGAGACGTTCGCGGAGCTGCGCACGATCACGGCGGTCATCGGCAGCGCGCCCAGCACGCCGCACACGGTGTTGCCCGCGCCCTGGGCCATCAGCTCCTTGTCGTAGTTGGTGCGCGAGCCGTCGTGCAGCTGGTCGACGGCCGCCGCGCTGAACAGCGACTCGGCGGAGGCGATCAGCGTGAAGGCCAGCACCGTGCCGAGCATGCCGACCGTGGCGAGCCCGCTGAAGTCGTCGAGCCCCGGGGGCTGTACGGAGGCGAGGAGGCCCTGCACCTCGACGCGGGCCACGGGCAGTCCGAACCCGGCGGTGGCCGCCGTCGCCAGCAGTACGGCAGCCAGCGGCGCGGGCAGCACCCGTGCCCCGGCACGCCACTTCGGCCACAGCACCAGCACCAGCACCGTCGCGGTTCCGATGCCGAGGGCGGTCAGCGCCTTGCCGTCGCTGAGGGCGTCCAGGGCGAGGCCACCGAGGCCGAGGAGCTTGTCGGGGCCGCTGCTGGGCGCCTTGGCGTCGGCGAGCGCGTAGAGCTGCCCGGCGATCAGCACCAGGCCGATTCCGGCGAGCATGCCCTGGACGACGGAGACCGAGATCGCACGGAACCAACGGCCCAGCCGCAGGGCGCCCATCGTGAGCTGGAGGAGCCCGGCGGCGAGCACGAGCACACCCAGGCCACTGAGGCCGTGGGTCTTCACGGCCTCGTACACCAGAACCGTCAAGCCCGCGGCCGGGCCGCTGACCTGGAGGCTGCTGCCGGGCAGGAAACCGGTGACCAGGCCGCCCACGATGCCGGTGATCAGGCCGAGTTCGGCCGGTACGCCGGAGGCGACGGCGACACCCACGCACAGGGGGAGCGCGACGAGGAAGACGACGAGGGACGCGGTGATGTCAGCACGCAGCGTGGCCGGATCCCGGAGGGGACCGAGCCGTGCGCGGACATGCGGAAAGAGGGGTTTCATGCGGTGTACCTCACGAGGAGTCGGCGTGTTGCGGTCGCGCGGCTGCTCGTGAGATGTCAGTGCAGGAAGACCTGGTGGAGTACGGGAACCTCGACGGATCTGCGCCAGGGCATGCCGGCGCTCCCCGTCTCCGGGAGCGCACCGGCGCTGTGGGGCGCGGGCGGGGCCGTCCAGCGGCAGTCCAGGGGCCGCTGGGGCGGGCCGGACCAGGAGGGCGTGGCCAGGGTGCGGGAGGAGCGGGGTGTGCGGCGCGTGTGGCAGTCGTCCTCGCCGTGCTCGCCCTCGTCCGCGAGGGGTGTCACACTCTCCTGCGGTGTCACGCTCTTCTGCGCGACGGAGCCGGACCGGTCGGCGGCCCATGCCTGGTGCGCGCCGGCGTCACCGACCGTCAGCAGGAGGCCCAGCACCAGCGCGACGACGTAGGCACACGTACGCACGGCGGTCACGCTGCGGCGCATGCAACTCCTCACGTCGCGGGTTCGCGGGGCCTGTCCGTCGGTGTCTTCCATAGTCGCCTATGAGATGTAACGGATCATGACGCAAGAGGTTAACCCCAGGTGAACTCCGCGAGGAGGCGCGTGCTCACGGCGCTGAGCCGCTGCACGCGCACAGCGCTATCCCTTGAACGCGCCCTGGAGCAGCCCGGAGACGAAGCTGCGCTGGAAGAGCAGGTAGACCAGGGTGATGGGCAGCATCACGATGATGGTCCCGGCGGCCAGCATCGGCACATCCGTGTTGTTCTGCCCCACGAAGAAGCCGAGCCCCGCCGGTGCCGTCCGCTTGGTCGCGTCCTGGATGAGCACCAGCACCAGCAGGAACTGGTTCCACGACCACATGAACACCAGCACACCCAGCGTCGTCAACGAGGGCCTGGCCAGCGGCAGCAGCACCCGGAAGAGGATCGTCCACGACGAGGCGCCGTCGATGCGCGCCGCCTCCACCAGCGAGGGCGGCGTCGTACGGAAGTGGGTGCGCATCCAGAACACGCTGAACGGCATGAACAGCGCGATCTCCACCAGGATGACGCCCCAGTAGGAGTCCGTGAGTCCGACCCCGCGCAGGTCGAAGGAGAGCGGCACCACGATCAGTTCGACCGGGATGGTCAGCCCCGCGATGAACAGCGCCGCCACCGCGTTGCCGCCCGGCAGCCGCATCGTGCCCAGCGCGTACCCCGCCAGACCCGCCAGCACCAGCGAGGCGGGCACCACCCCGACGGCGATGAGCAGGCTGGAGCGCATCAGGTCGGAGAACCCGGCGACCGACCACGCCTGCCGGTAGTTGTCCAGACTCCAGTGCTCCGGCCAGGCCATGCCGACCACCGGCTCACCCGAAGGCTGCATGGAGGCGAGGAAGACGCTGAGGAACGGGATGATCACCGCGACCGCCAGCACGGTCAGCAGCGCGTAACCCGACAGGCGCTCCGTACGCGACGTGG
This sequence comes from Streptomyces sp. NBC_01775, assembly GCF_035917675.1. Classification (NCBI taxonomy): domain Bacteria; kingdom Bacillati; phylum Actinomycetota; class Actinomycetes; order Kitasatosporales; family Streptomycetaceae; genus Streptomyces; species Streptomyces sp. NBC_01775. The sequence continues at coordinate 7,701,216 of NZ_CP109104.1, forward strand.
TCCGGGAGGCGGTGTTCATGAATCGGACCTCGACAGTCGGTTGATGACGTACACGAGTACGAGGATCAGCAGGCTGAGGACGACGCCGAGTGCCGAGGCCAGGCCGACCTTGCCGTCGGAGAAGGCCAGCCGGTAGACGAGCAGCCCCGGCACCGTCGTCTCCTCACCGGGCCCGCCGCCGGTGGTGACGTACACGATGTCGAAGCTGGCCAGCGCGGCGACCGTGGTGACCGTCAGCGCGACGGCCAGCTCCCCGCGCAGCTGGGGCAGCGTGACCGAGACGAACTCCCGTACAGGCCCTGCCCCGTCCAGCCGCGCCGCCTCGTACAGCTCCGAGTCGATCTTCTGCACGCCGCTGAGGAAGAGCATCATGCACAGCCCGCTGAGCACCCAGGTGCCCACGACGCCGACCGCGATCAGCGCCCAGTCGAAGTCGCCCAGCCAGGCCCGGGACCAGCCGCCGAGCCCGATGCCGCCCAGCGTCTCGTTGATGAGCCCGTCGTCCCCGTACAGCCAGCGCCAGGTCACTCCCACGGCGACCAGCGGAACGACCTGCGGGAGCATGAACAGCAGCCGGAAGGCGCCCATCCCGGGCCGCCGGTCGGGGGCACCCCCGGACGAAGTCCTGGGGAGGGCCAGCAGACCGGTCATCGCCAGGCCCGCGAGGATCGGCAGGAACGAGAAGAAGACCACCAGGACCAGCGCGTTGACGACCGAGCCACGCAGCGCGGGGTCGGCGAAGACATCCCGGTAGTTGTCGAGCCCCGCCCAACTGCCCAGCGACACCCCGTCCCAGTCGAAGAACGAGAGGTAGGCGGTGTGCAGCGCCGGGAACACGGCGAACACCAGATAGACCGCGAGCGCCGGGAGCACGTAGAGGTAACCGCGCCACGCGCGGCGGCGGTGCGCGCGGCGCGACGTCGAACGCGACATGGCCTTCACCTGTGTCCTCACCTGACCCTGACCTGTGTCCGCACCTGCTTCGGGGGCTGCTGCTCGGTGTGCTGCCTACCTGGTGTGCTGCCTACTCGGTGTGCCGGCCCGCCCAGACCTCCTGGAGCGAATCGAGGTACGCCGACGGCGTGACGCGGCCGGCGATGAGCTTCTGCACCCCGGAGCGGAGCGGGTCGAGCATGTTGGGCGCCGTGAAGTCGGGGAAGTGGTTGATGCCGTTGTCGGCGGTGACCCGCCGGTGGGCGCGGGCGACCTCGCCGAGTACGCCCTTGGGTATCGGGACGGCCTTCTCGTCGGGCGGCAGGAACCCGTTCGCGCTGACGATCTTCGCGGCCTCTCGCGAGCCGAGGAAGTCCAGGAAGGCACCGGCCGCCCGTGGGTGCCTGGTGCGCGAGGAGATGGCGTAGGAGACGCTGAAGCCGGAGGCGACGGCGCGCGCGTGCGGCCGGGTGCCGGGCATCAGGAAGAACCCGGCCTTCTTCCCCATGGCCTCGGCGAGCGTGCCCGCCGCCCAGTTCCCGTTGATCAGGAAGACGCTCTCGCCCCGGGTGAACTGGCCGGTGGAATCGACCTGAGCCGTGCCGTTGGCCGAGTCGTCGAAGTAGCCCTTGCGGCTCCACTCGGCCAGCTTCTTCGTCGCCGCGAGGGTGCCCTTGGTCTTGATCGTGGCGCCCGGGGTGCCCTTGACCCAGTCGCGGTAGTCCTTGGGCGGCATCATGCTGTTGACCAGCGCGGCCCACAGGTGGAGCCCGCCGGAGTCGAGAGCGCCCACGCCCAGCGGGGTCGTCCCGGCCTTCTTGGCGGCGGCGAGCTGGCCCTCGAACTCCGCCAGCGTGCGCGGCGGATGCGTGATGCCCGCCTTCTTCGCCAGCTCCTTGTTGTAGTAGATCCCCGTCATCGACAGCCCCGCCGGCACCCCGTACAGGTGCTTGCCCGAGGCGGCGCGCTTGCCGGAGCCGGTGAGCTGGTCGAGGTTGGCGGCCGGGAACTTCGCGCGCCAGCCGTACGCGTCGCGGTAGGGCGCCAGGTCCAGGATGTCGCCGCGCGCCGCGATGTCGTCCATGCCGACGGCGAACTGGGCGAGGTCGGGCGCGCTGTCGGAGGCCATGGTGAGCTTGATGCTCTTCACATAGTCGGCGAACTGGGTGTACGAGGGCTCGACCGTGATGTTCGGGTGCTTCTTGTGGAAGGCCACGATCAGCGCGTCGACCATGACGGGCGCGTCCGCGAACGTGAGCTTCAGCGTGACGTCCTCGTCCGGCACAACGGTGGAGCGGGGCACGGTCCGCGGCCTGCCGGAGTCGGCCTCGCTGCCCGGCGTGAGGGCCCCGCAGGCGCTGACCAGCAGGGCGAGCACGGCGAGCAGGGCGGCGGCCATCGTGGGGCGTGCGGTGTGGCGTGCGGTGGTGCGGAGTGCGGCAGCGCGGCGCCGGGCGCTCCGGTTCGTCTCCATACGCGCCCTCCGGGTGGACGTGGGGCGTGCGGCAGTGGGCAGCGAGCGGATCAGGACCGTACCAGCGGGAATCGGGCCGGGCCAGACCCCGTACGGGCCACGTAAGTCCTGGTCACCGTAGGGCGGTTGGGGCAGTGGGTTGGAGCTGTGGCGGGCCTTGGGTGGCAAGGGAAAGGCGGGCGCCGTGGCGCCCGCCGTGGGCTGGAATGGCGGCCGGGCCGGGGTGGCGGGCCGAGTCGGAATGGCGGCGCGGGCCGCCGTCGGTCAGGAGAAGAGGACCGAGCGCACCTTCAGCCGCTCGGAGCCGTGGCCGGTGTGGGGGCGCAGGCTGAAGTGGTCACCGGTGCAGTCCGGGCCGGTGAAGACCACGGCGGTGGAGTCGGTGTGGTTCCTGGGGGAGTGGGCCGGCGGCGTCCACTCCGCCACCCCCGGCAGGGTCACGCACTCACGGCTGGGCGGGTCCGCCAGGATCGCCCGCTGCGGGCCCCCCGGTGTCTCGTACGTGTAGGAGAACTCGCCGGTGGCGGCCCCTGCCGGAGCGGCGACGGACAGAGCGAGCGCTACGGCGCCGAGACCGGCGGCCACAGTGTGGCGCAGACGCATGAGGACTTCCTCTTTCTCTGGCTACTGCCCGAGCTGTGTGCTGGGCCCCCCTTCACTGCCCCGCGCCCCCGCCGGGATGCGCCCGCGCGCTCGCGCTCACACGAAAGAGCGGCGCGGCGGCAACGGTGTCACGATGGGAGAAGCCCATCCGTGGAGGCAGAGATGTTCGAACCGGATGACATCCGGGAGTGGCGCGGCCACGACGTGGTCGACGAGGACGGACACAGGATCGGCTCGCTGGAGTCGGTCTACGTGGACACGGCCTCCGACCAGCCCTCCTTCGCCACGGTGACCGTAGGCGTGCCCACCCGTCATCGCCTGGCCTTCGTCCCGCTGGCGGGCGCGTCGGTGGGGCCTGGCTATGTGAAGGTCGGGTTCCCCAAGAGCCAGGTCAAGGGCGCCCCTTCGATCGGCACGGACGGTGTGCTGCCCGCCGAGGACGAGGCGGCTGTCTTCGGCTACTACAGGCTCCACTACACCCCCGGCGCGAGCGGCGAGCGGCGCCTGGCACGCCGCTGACCGGACCGCGCCTGCGGCCCTGCCGCGATGACGAGTACGGCTCCTTCCGCCGCGACGGCGAGAACCCGACGACCGCAGCACGGGCACACGTTCACACACCGGCAAAGCCTTACCCAAAGGGGTTCACCGGGCCCCGAAACCACTGGTTGCCTGCGGCTACCATCTTGTAACGTGCGGGGCGGGCGCCACCGTACGTGCGCTCCTGAGCACTGTGTGAATCTGCCTCGGGGGAGCCATGGAGGTATACCGGTGAACACCGATCAGCAGCAGTGGGACATCGTTTCCGGAGTGGGCATGACCGCCCTCCTGGTCGCCGCCGGAAGAGCCCTGGAATCCAAGCGTCCGGACGCGCTGATCACCGATCCGTACGCCGCGCGCTTCGTCACCCGGGCCGAGCCGCCGACGCCGGTCCCGCTGACGCCGGAGGGACTGCGGGAGCACGCGGACCCCGGGGGCATGTGGGCGGCGATGACGGAATATGTGGGGGTGCGCTCCCGGGTCTTCGACGACTTCTTCCTCGGCGCCGCCCGTGACGGCGTCCGCCAGGCTGTCATCCTCGCCTCCGGGCTGGACACCCGGGCCTTCCGGCTGGAGTGGCCGGATGGCACCCGCTGCTTCGAGCTGGACCAGCCGCTGGTCCTCGACTTCAAGCTGCGCGTCCTCCAGGAGGAGGGCGCTCGCCCCGGCTGCGCCCACCGGGCGGTCCCGGTCGATCTGCGGGACGATTGGGCAACTGCCCTGGAAGCAGCGGGATTCGACGCCTCGCGGCCGACCGCGTGGCTCGCCGAGGGCCTGCTGCCGTATCTGCCGCCGAGGGCGGAGGAGCGGCTGTTCAAGGAGATCGACCGGCTGTCGGCCCCCGGCAGCCGGGTCGCGCTGGAGCAGGCACACGAGATGAACGAGTCCGTACGGGATCGGGTTTTCCGGGAGACCTCCGAGGCGCTCGGCGTAGACATGACCTCGCTGGTGCCCGAGGGCGAGAAGCGCTCCGTGGAGGACCAACTGGACGCGCTCGGCTGGGAGTACGAGAGCCGCTCGGTGCGGGAGTCGAGCCGCCGGCTCGGTCGCGCGACGACGGAGTGGCCGGCCATGACGGACCGCCTGGTGCACACCTTCGCCCAGCGTCCCTGACCCCGTCGCCGCGGCGGCGCCGCGTAAGCGCGGGACCTTTGGTGTACGGGACGGCCACCGCCGTCCCGTACACCGTGCCGGGAGACCGCGGCCACGAGACCGCCCTCGGCAAGGGCGCGCTCTCCCGTCGGGGCGGGTGCCTGTGTCAGCCGAGTTGCACGGGGACCACGACCATCTCGGCGATGTTCACATTCGCCGGTGCCGTGACGGTGAAGGCGACGGACTCGGCGATGTCCTCGGCGGACAGCGGGCGCAGGCCGGTGCGCATCCGCGCCAGGGCGGAATGCATGTCTTGGTTGAGCATGTCGTCTCCCAGCTCGGTAGCCGTGACGCCGGGCTCGATGTTGTGCACCCGTACGTCGCGCGGTCCGAGTTCGGCTCGCAGGTTGCGGGTCAGGTGGGCGACCGCGGCCTTGGTGGCGCAGTAGACGGACCAGTTGGGGTAGAGGCTGTGGCCGCCGATGGAACCGATGTGCACGAGGTCGGCAGGGCCGCTCTCCGCCGCGGTGAGCAGGTCGTCGGCGAAGGCGCGGCCGGTGAGCAGCAGTCCGCGCAGATTGACGTCGATCATGCGGTCCCACTCGGCGGTGTCGGCGGTTTCGAAGGGCGCGCCCAGCATCGCGCCGGCGTTGGCGACGACGAGGTCGACCCCGCCGAGACCGGAGCGCACGGACGCCGCCGCCCCGGCGAGGGCCTGGGGGTCCGCGAGATCCACGGCCACCGGCAGGATCTGGCCGGAAGCGGCCGGACGCAGTTCGTCGGCCAGCTCCATGAGCCTGTCCTCGCGGCGGCCCAGCAGGGCGACGCAGGCGCCGCCGAGGGACAGCCGCCGGGCGGTGGCGGCGCCGATACCGCTGGTGGCCCCGGTCACCACGGCCACCCGCCCGGCGAGGGGATGACCGGGTTCGGCGGCGGACGCGGAGGCGGGAGCGGAACGTGTGGATACGGCCGAGGCCGATGAGGAAGAGAAGGTCATGTCCCCACCGTGGGGTGATCCGGCGGCTCCTTCCAGGCAGCGCTCCACCTGGGTGACCTCAACCTAGGAGTGACACGACCACTCTCGGCGGCCGGAGGTGCCCTCCGGTGGATTCCATGGACCGCACGACGGCTTCTTCGCGGTCGCCGATCCAGGCACGTGCGTGCCCCAACTGCACGGGCGCCAGGGGCCGGCTCCGGTGGAGTGGTGCTGCTCGTAGGGACGGGAAGGTACGGGTCAGCCGGGTTCGACAGGGCGTGCAGCCGGTCGAGAGCGTCCGTGATCACCTCGGTCCAGGGTCAATGTGCTGCGATGCGGAGGATGCGGCGGCGTCCGATGGTGACGAGTTGGGCGCTGCGGACCCCGGCGAACAGCGGGGTGGCGGCGACTCACTGGGAGCCGATGACCCGCCGCCGGCCGGCCGTTCAGTCGGCGGCGCTGCGGGTGACGGCCGGTCATACCTGTGCCCGGGGTCACCGGACGGTGACAGCGGTGGTTGCGGCAGCGGCTCGGACTCCGCCGGAACCGACGAGAAGCAGCCCGACCAGGCTGGTGAGTCAGACGGCGAAGATGGGTCCGGTAGAAGCGCCGGACAGTACAGGTGAGCCCCTGAGACAACCTCAGCCCCGAGCCGTCCGGCAGATGTTCGCTCACCAGAAGCCCTTCACCTTCCGCTGTTGGTAACAGAGCACCGGTTCCACCTTTGGGCCCTCGTTTGAGTGCTCTCAGCCCGACCAGCGCGGCAACCAGGCTTGTGAGCTGCTGCTTTCGTCAGCCGCCTGACAGCCTCCTGATCTGCCTATCGGTGGCCGGCGGTGTCAGACGTCCACCCTGTCCGAGGCGTGCAGGTAGAAGGCGCGAGCCGCCTCGACCGCTTCGGCCACGTCGACGAACCCCCGGTCGCCGGCTGCCCCCGCCAGCGCGCGGCGATCACCTGGCGGTACACACCACTGGTCAGCGAGATGCCCGATCAGCAGGTCGGTGCGGAGCCGATGGACCGAACGGTGCGGAGCGGAGGCGGCGACGGCTTCGTTGAGCCGCCAGGCCGCGCGCACCGCCGAGGCGCTGTCGATGTCGCCGTCGAGCAGTCCCGCGGCCCGCTCCGGATCGGTGAACCGCGCGGCCCCCGCCGCACTGAGGCGGGACGAGCGGACGAGCATCCGGAGGAGCTGTTCCGCCGGGTCGGGCAGCTCGCTCTCGCCGGAAGCCAACCACTGCGCGACCTGGTGGGAGGTGAGGGTGCCCGGAGCAAGGCCCCGCAGGCGGGCGGCGGTCAGGGCCCGCCGTGCGGTCGGCTCGGCGGACTGGGCCGGCTCGGCAGGTCCGGCCGACTTGGTCTGTTCGGGCATCCCCGCGATCCAGGTGAGGACGAAGTGCCGCCACCGGGCAGGGAAGTGGGGGTCGTAGAGCTGCTGGTGCTGAAGCTCGGCCGCGAGCGGGACCCTCTCGGCGGCGGCTCCCTGGGAACTCCGTGCGCGGTACCGGGAGACCCACTGTCGATCGTCCCCTCCTGGTACATCGCGAAGATCCGCCCGACACCACGCATGCCGTACGGGTACAACTCGGCCGCGCGCAGCGCTCCCATGCTCGCCGCTCCCGCCACGGCCACGCCCCGGGCGAGCAGCCACAGGATCTCCTTGTGCCGTACCGGCGCAGCGGAGTGGAAGACGCCGTCGATGACCAGGACGAGGTCACCGGGGCAGGCGTGCGACGCCAGCAGGTCACCGTGCCGCACGGGCGGGTACCGGAGCGCAGTGGGCAGGATCCGGGAGACCTCGCGGACCGTCACGCTCGGTCCGTGACAGGAGCGTGAGGGCTGCGCGGGTCAGTGAACCCCGGCGCCCTGTGTGCCCGGCTCCGCCGCCGTGGCGGCGCCGGTGATCGTGTCGGTCGGCTGGAGGAAGGAGTGGTGCTCCGGGCCGCAGCCGAGAGGCCCGACGTGGTCGTCGCGGCAGTACCACAGCGGCCACAGAGGGCTGTGCCCCTCACCGCTGTACTCCAGCAGCGGCAGCGACGAGCTTTTCTCGGCGCTGCTCCCAGTAGCTGCGCCCCCTGCGAACAGGCTGTCCAGGTGGGCGTACTGATCGATCGCCTGGGTGGCTGTCATGATGTGATCCCCGCTCTGTGCCGGGCCCCCTGATGAGGGCTGTGTCCGTCGACGCCGCCAGACGCCAACTCCCGCCCTGGGATGAGGATCGGCGCGTGATGGCTCAACGACTGTCCCGGCGCCTCACCCCTGGACCGGCAAGGAGTCAACCTCCCCGGACAACAGCCTGTAAACATGATTCGAGATCTTCGAATGTCCACCGCCAACGCCGAAACGGTTGGCCGGACTTGGTCGTTCATGAGGGCCTGTCGGCGTGCTGACGGACGGAACTTCGGGGCCGAAGACCGTGGGGGCCTTCGCAGTCCGAGCGGGCTGGCAGCCGCCCTCTGCCGCTACAAACGACTCCCCGAACTGACCATGTAGGACCCGGTCTTGGCCCAACGTCCAACGTCCAACGCCCAACGTCCAACGCGGATCGGGCGGTACTCCGCTTCATGCGGTGCGTTGCCGTGGCCGTGCCCGTAGGAGGAGGCGGCGCGGGTGCAGGATGGCGCTGTGCGGAGCCGGACGCGAATCGGATCCCGGCGCGCTGCGCAGTTGCCACCGGTGGGTGATGGTCGCGAGGGCGAGGGTGGCTTCGACTGTGCCGTAGCGGTCTCCGATGCATTTGCGTGATCCTGCGCCGAAGGGCAGGTACGCGCCGCGGGGAAGGTGGCCGGCGTGGTGCGGCAGCCAGCGGTCGGGGTCGAACACGTCAGGATCCGCGTAGAAGTGGGGGTGCCGGTGCACCGCGGCACTGCTGAAGACGACCGTGCTTCCGGGGCGCAGTACGTGCCCGCCCAGCCGGGTGGGGGCGGTGGTCACCCGCGTGAGCAGCCAGGCGGGGGGATAGAGGCGGAGCGCCTCGGTCAGTACGCGGGAGGTATAGGGAAGTCGGGCCACATCGCTCCACTGCGCCGGCCTGCCGTCGAGTACCTCGTCCACCTCTTCGTGGACCCGGCGCTCGGCGTCGGGGTGCTGGGCCAGGAGGTGCAGGGTCCAGGCCAGTGATGCCGCGACGGTGTCCGAGCCGGCGATGAGCAGCGGGAGGACCTGCTCATCGATGTCCGCGTCGGACAGCCAGTCGTAGCCCTCCTCCTGCCGGGCGGCGATCATGGCGGAGAGGATGCCGCCGTCCTCGCCCCGGCCATGAGCGCTCTCGGCCATGAGGGTGTCGCGGGCGTGCAGGAGATCCTGCATCACTTGCCGGAGGCGACGGACTATGGGCAGCGGGAGCTTTTCAAGGCACCGTGGCAGCATCAGCCGTGGCAGGAAACTACCCATCGCGGTTGCCATGCTGCGCCGGAACTTCTCCACCGAGCCGGGGTCAACGCTGGTACGGAACAGCGTGCGGCTGACCGTACGCAGTGCCATGTCGAACAGTGCGGGGAAGGCATCGATGACCGGGGTGTCCCGCCAAGAGGCCGTCATGGCGGTGATCTCGTCCGCCATGACCTCGCTGTACCGCTCCAGCCTGCTGCGATGGAAACCCGGCTGCATCAGCCGGCGCTGCCGAAGATGATCCTGGTGGGGACACAGCGGCAGGCCGTTGCCCGCCAGCGCGCGCGCTTTGTCATACATCCAGCCGCCCTTGTCGAACGTACGGTCATCCGTCAGGACCTGCCACAACAGCTCCGGATGGCACGGGACGTACGCGCGCAGCGGACCCAGCCGGATCGTCACCAGATCACCATGACCGGCGAGAGAGCCGGTGAAGTCGAGCGGGCGCCGCAGCAGCGCCCAGCCATGGCCGAGGATCGGAAGCGCGCCCGGGGCGGCTGCGGCAGTGAAGGCGTGGGTCATCAGCGGTGGTTTCCTCATGGAGTCGTGGACTCGGTGGCGAATGCTGTACGGGAGGGTGAGGCGCGGCGCGGGGAAGGCCGTACCGCCGAGCCGTCCGCCCGGCACCGGCAGCAGTCCGGCACATGCCGACGCTCCCGCTCGCCGTCATGCCGGTGCGGTGCAGCCGGCACAGCTGCCAGGCGATCCTCACCACTTCAAGATCGAACTTCATCAGAACAAGCCGGTCGCGCGCCAGCCACGGCTCCAGACCCGACGTGCTGCCCGGTCATCGCCGACCAGCACCAGCCCGTGAAGATCCCAACGAGAGGCCCTGGACGGCCGGCGCGGCTCCGGGTCGTGATGTAAAGGTAAGGACAACAGCTCTTTACGTCATCCGGGCAGCGTGTAAATCTTCCGCCACGATCTCTGGCGCAAGGAGGGGCCTGGATGGGAGGCATCGCGCGGCGTACCGCGTTGACCGCTGCCGTCCTCGGGGGTGGGTCGGCGGCTCTCGCAGGATGCGGAAGCCCGCTCGATCCTCGCGGGGGCGAGGGCTCGGACGGTGAAGTGGCGCTCACCGTCGCCACCAACGCCGTCTCGGGCGGCAAGAACGCCGACGAGGCGGACTGGATCAAGAAGTGGGTGATCCCCCGCTTCGTACGGCAGCAGCGGGCCAAAGGCGTGGACGTCCGGGCGGAGTTCGTGCCCAGCGGCGTCGATGACGAGCAGTACAAGACCAAGCTCGCACTCGACCTGAAGGCGCACGCGGGCCCCGACATCATGTCGCTCGACGGCATCTGGGTCGGCGAGTTCGCCCAGGCCGAGTACATCAAGCCGCTGCGCGCCGTGGTGGGTCCGGGCGCGGCCCGCTGGGAGGGGTGGCGGCAGATCAGCGCGAAGGTGCGCTCCCTGGCCCGCTTCGAGGGACAGCTCTACGGCATACCCGCGGGCACCGACGCGCGCGTCCTGTACTTCCACAAGCCGCTCTTCCGCCGCGCCGGCCTGCCCGAGGACTGGCAGCCGCGAAGCTGGCAGGACATCCTCGACGCGGCCCGCAAGCTCAAGCGGCTCCCCGGCGTCACCCCGCTCCAGATCAACGCGGGCACCGCCATGGGCGAGGCCACCACCATGCAGGGCGTGCTCCCGCTGCTGGCGGGTGCCGGAGGCCAGGTCAGCAAGGGGGATCGCTGGTACGGCGACACTCCCCAACTGCGGGCCGTGCTGAGGTTCTACCGCGACATCTACGCCCACGGCCTCGGCGACCCCAGGCTCCAGCAGGAGGCCAAAGGCCGGGACAAGTCCTTCGAGAAGTTCGCCGGCGGCAAGCTGGGCATCCTCGCCGAAGGGGACTACTTCTGGCGCGACGTGATCTCCCCGAAGACCGGCACTTCGCCGATGAAGCGGCGTGACAACGATGTCGGCTACGCGCTCTTCCCGGCCCGTGCGCGCGGTGAGGGACTCGCGGGGCGCGACTACGTCAGCCTCTCGGGAGGGGCCGTCCATGTGCTCAACCCCCACACCCGCCACCCGCAGCAGGCGTTCGAGCTGCTGGGGGCGCTCCACTCGGCGGCGGCGCTGCGTGCCCGGCTGGGGGACAGCGCGATGATCACGGAGCGGGACGACGTGAACGACGTGGTCCTCGACAAGGACCCCATGCTGCGCTTCTGCGCCGACAAGGCGATGCCCGTCACCACCTTCCGGCCGGGGCTCGCCGCGTACCCGGAGATCTCCCTCGCGCTCCAGGAGGCGACGGCCCAGGTCGTCGCGGGCAAGAACCCCGACCACACGGCGGCGGCCTACCGCAAGGAGCTTCAGGAGGTGCTCGGTGGCAACGACCGCCTCATCAGCTGAGTCCGAGTCCGCCTTGAAGGCGGCGGCGGGCGGCCCGCACGGCGAAGGCCCCCCGGAGCGGGAGCCCGAGCGCGACGCGGCCGGACTCGGACGGCGCAGGGCCGCCGCGTTCGTCGCACCCGCGCTGGTGCTCATCGCGCTCTTCCTGGTGCTGCCCGCCGTCTGGACCCTCTACCTGGGCGCCACCGACTACCGGCTGACCGGCATACCCGCCATCGACCCCAGCTTCGTCGGGTTCGACAACATCACCAAGGCGCTCGGCGACAGCGGCTTCCTCAACTCGCTCTGGCTGACCCTGTTGTTCGTCCTGGGCTCCGCCGTCATCGGCCAGGCCGGGCTCGGCTTCGCGCTCGCCTGGTGGATGCGTGAGCGCAAGGGCTGGGTCAAGGGCCTGCTCGAAGCGCTGGTGATGCTCTCGTGGATCCTGCCCAGCTCGGTCGTCGCGTTCTTGTGGATCGCCTTCCTCGACCGGGACGGCGGCACGCTCAACGCGCTGCTGCACACCCCGGGCGCGGCCTGGCTGCTCGACCACCCGATGCTGTCGATCATCGTCTACAACGTCTGGCGCGGCAGCGCCTTCTCGATGATGCTCTACAGCGCCGCGCTCGGGAACGTGCCCGCCTCCCAGCTGGAGACCGCGCGGTTGGCCGGGGCCAACGGCTGGCAGCAGCTGCGTGACGTCGTCTTCCCGCGCATCCGCGGCCACGTGCTGACCAACCTGCTGCTGATCAGCCTGTGGACGTTCAACGACTTCACCCCCTTCCTCATCACCGCGGGCGGGCCCAACGGTCAGACCGAGACGCTGCCTGTCTACATCTACAAGACGGCCCTCGGCAGCGGGCAGCTCGGCTACGGCGCCGCGATCTCCTTCCTGATGCTGCTGATCAACCTCGTCGTCGCCGTCATCTATCTGCGGCTGCTCGGCCAGAAGAAGAAGTCCGGCCGCAAGACGGCACCCGACAAGGCCACCAAGGAGGAGACGGCATGAGACAGACCGGCAACCCCGTCCGCGACCTGCTGCGCGGCGTCGGCGTCTACCTCCTGGTCGCCCTCGCGCTGGCCTTCTTCGCGCTGCCGCTGCTGTGGCTGGCCAGCGCGCCGTTCGACAAGCACCCCGGCATCACCGCCTCGCTGCCCGACTTCACCCTCGACAACTTCGAGCGGCTGTGGAACAACCCCAACGCCGTCAACTCGCTGGCCAGCTCCCTGATCCTGGCCATCGGCAGCGCCGTCCTCGTCGTCGGCCTGTCCGCGCTGGCCGCCTACGCGCTCAGCCGCGTCCATATCCGCGGCAGGGACGGGCTGCTCTACGCGCTGCTGCTGCTCTCCTCCATCGTCACCGGCACGGCGGCGATGGTGCCGATCTTCCTGCTGGCCGCCGAACTCAACCTCGTCGACTCCTACCTCGGCGTCATCCTCGTCCTCACCGGCGGGCTGCTGCCCGCGGCGATCTTCATCCTCAAGGACTTCATGGACACCACCCCGCGCTCCTACGAGGAGTCCGCGCGGGTCTTCGGCGCCTCGCCGCTGCGCGTCATGAAGGACATCGTCGTGCCCGTCGTACGGCCGGGACTCGCCACGGTCGGCGTGTGGACGGTGGCCCAGGTGTGGGGGAACTTCCTCATTCCGTTCCTGCTGCTGCGCTCGCCCGACAAGTCCCCGGCGGCTGTGGTCATGTACACCTTCTACACCGAGGGTGGCCAGCCCGACCTCGCCCTCATCTCGACCTTCTCACTGCTCTACTCGCTGCCGGTCGTGCTGATGTTCCTCTTCGTCAGCCGCCGCTACGGATTCCGCTTCCACGGAGGGATCAAAGGCTGATGGCAGACATCACCCTGAACCGGCTCGCCAAGGTCTACCCCGGCGGAGTGCGGGCGCTCAACGACCTCGACCTGACCGTGCGCGACGGGGAGTTCTTCGCGCTGCTGGGCCCCTCCGGCTGCGGCAAGTCCACCCTGCTGCGCACCATCGCCGGACTGGAGGCGGCCAGCGGCGGCGCCATCCGCATCGGCGAGCGCGAGGTGACCACGCTCCCGCCCGGCGAGCGCGATATCGCCATGGTCTTCCAGGACTACGCGCTCTTCCCGCACATGACCGTCAACGAAAACATCGCCTACCCCCTGAAGATCAAGAAGGTCGGCAAGGCCGAACGCGCCGCCAAGGCCCAGGAGACCGCAGAGGAACTCGGCCTCGGCCACCTCGCCGAACGCCGCCCCGGACAGCTCTCCGGCGGACAGCAGCAGCGCGCCGCGCTCGCCCGCGCCATGGCCTGCCACCCGAAGGTCTTCCTCTTCGACGAGCCGCTGTCCAACCTCGACGCGCGCATGCGGCTCGAGGCCCGCACCTTCCTCAAGAAGCTCCAGCGCGAACTCGGCGTCACCACCGTCTTCGTCACCCACGACCAGGCCGAGGCCCTCGCCATGGCCGACCGTATCGCCGTCATGGAAGGCGGCGAACTGCGCCAGATCGGCACCCCTACGGAGGTCTTCCGCCGCCCCGTCAGCACCTTCGTCGCCTCCTTCATCGGCTCCACTCCGATGAACCTCCTGGCGGCCGAGGTCGTCGAAGGGCCCGCCGTACGGGTATGCGGCACCGAACTGCCCGTCCCCGAGGAGGCGGCCGACGGCGTGCGCGAGGGGGACAAGGTCGTCTACGGCATCCGGCCCGAGTACCTGCGCTGGACCGACAGCGCCACCGAAGGCGCCCTGGAAGGCACCGTCTCCGTCGTGGAGAACCTCGGCAGCGCTCAGCTCGTCACTCTGGAGTGCGAGAACGACACCACCGTGCAGGTCGTCGTCCCCGAGGACCACGAACCGGCCGTCGGCGGACGCGGCCGGGCCGTGCCCCGTGCCGACCGCGCCCTGCTCTACCGCGACGGAGACCTGGTGACGGCCGGGGAAGCGGTGCCCGCGTGACCGTGCGTGAACAGGCCCACCGGGGCACCTGGACGATGGAACAGCGCGCCGAGGCGGTGCTGCGCGAGCTGCCCTTCGAGCTGCCGCCCGGCACCGGCGCGCTGAGCGTCACCCTGTCCTACGAGCGCCGCGCCGGCGTCCTCGACCTCGGACTCCTCGGCCCCGACGGGGAGTTCCGCGGCTGGTCCGGCGGCGCCCGCGACACCTTCACCGTCACCGAGGAGTGGGCCACGCCCGGCTACCTGCCAGGCCCGCTCACCCCCGGCACCTGGCGCGTCCTGATGCGGCTGCACCGGGTGCCGCCCCAGGGGCTGGCCTACGAGCTGCGGGCCAAGACCCTGGCCGGGCCCGCCCCCTCACCGCCCGACGAGGCCCTGCCCACGCCCGTACCCGCCACCTCGCGGCGCCCCCGGCGCGCGCTGCCGCCCCTGAACGGCGCGGGCGACGTGAACGGCGCGGGCGACGTGAACGGCCCGGGCGGCGCGGACGGCGCGCGGTGGTTCGCGGGCGACCTGCACGCCCACACCCTCCACAGCGACGGCTCCCTCACCCTCGACGAACTCGCCCGCCGCGCCGCCGCCGAGGGCCTGGACTTCCTCGCCGTCACCGACCACAACACCACCAGCCACCACCCCTGGCTGCCCGCCGCCTCGGCCCGCCAGGGCATCACGCTGCTGCCCGGCCAGGAGGTCACCACCGACCTCGGCCACGCCAACGTCTTCGGCGACACCGGCTGGATCGACTTCCGCGCCCCCGCGGGGGAGTGGCTGGCGCAGGCAGAGGCAGGCGGCGGAGTCCTCTCCGTCAACCACCCCCTCGCCGACGACTGCGCCTGGGAACTCCCGTTCGCCGGGCCCCGGCCACGGCACGCGGAGATCTGGCACCACTCATGGACCGACCGGCGCCACGGGGCGCCGCTGGCCTGGGCGCGGGCCTGGAGCGGCGATCGCGACGACGTGATCCCGCTCGGCGGCAGCGACTTCCACCGCCCCGACGACGGCCGCCCCCTCGGGGCGCCCACCACCTGGATCCTCGCCGAGTCCGCCGAGGTGCCGGCCCTCCTCGACGGGCTCCGCGCGGGGCGCACCGCGGTGTCGGCGGGGCCGGACGCGGGGGCGCTGCTGCTGCGGTACGGGGATGAGGTGCTCGCTTTGGAGGCGGACGGGACGGTGTTGGTGCGGCCCGACGGGGGGCGCACCGTCGTGCGAGGGGGCTGCGTCCGGCTTCCGGCGGGGGAGGGGCCACACCGTCTTGAGACCTCCGCGTGTGAGGTCCTCGCGCTGTGCACGTGAGTTGTGCCGGCCCCTGTCCCTCCCCCAGCCTCCGGCCGGGGGCCCCCACCCGCGAGGGAGAGGCAGCAACCGTTTGACCTCTCACCCGCCTGAAGGCGGGAGTATCCACGAAGGAGTCCAGATGAAGTCCCACGCGCCCGCGCCCTCGGCGTCCGCCGCGCACCCCGCGCCCGCCCATTCCCCGGCGTCCGCCGAGACCCCCGCGGCCCCCGACGAGCTCGTCATCGTCCCGCACACCCACTGGGACCGGGAGTGGTACCTCCCCTTCCAGCAGTTCCGCCTCCAGCTGATCGGGCTGCTGGACGAGGTGCTGGAGCGCATGGAGAACGACCCGCGCCAGCGCTTCACCCTCGACGGGCAGGCCGTCGCCGTGGACGACTACCTGGAGGTGCGCCCCGAGCAGCGCGAGCGGCTGACCTCGCTGGTCAAGTCCGGGCGGCTCGCGGTCGGACCCTGGCAGATCCTGCTGGACGAATTCCTGTGCTCGGGCGAGAACATCGTCCGCAACCTCGAACTCGGCCTGCGCCGCAGCCAGGAGATGGGCGCCTCGCTGCGCGTCGGCTACCTGCCGGACATGTTCGGGCACTGCGCCCAGATGCCGCAGATCCTGCGCGGCGCCGGTATCGAGCACGCCTGCGTATGGCGGGGCGTGCCCGCCGAGGTCGACAGCCACGCCTTCGCCTGGACGGCGCCCGACGGGACGGCTGTCCGCACCGAATACCTCGCCGCGGGCGGCTACGGCAGCGCCGCCGGACTCTTCGACGACCCCGAACAGGTCGCCGAGCGCGCCACCGCCATCGCCGCCAAGCTGCGCCCCTGGCGGCCCGACGGCTCCCCGATCCTGGCCATGTACGGCTCCGACCACACCGCGCCCGCCGCCGACCTGGCCGACCTGCTGGAGCGGCACAACGCCACCGACAGCGGGGTCACGCTGCGGCTGGCCACCATGGCCGAGTACTTCGGCGCGCAGCCCACCACCGTCGAGGGCCTGCGCGCCGTCCGGGGAGAGCTGCGCAGCCACGCGCGGGCCAACATCCTGCCCGGCGTCTTCTCCGTACGCGCCCCGCTCAAGCAGGCCATGGCCCGCGCCGAGCGCGCCGTGGAGCGCTACGCCGAGCCGCTGGCCGCGCTCTGGTTCGACGGGGCGGCCCAGCGCTTCCTCGACATGGCCTGGCACCGCCTCATCGAGGTCTCCTGCCACGACTCGGTCACCGGCTGCGGCTGCGACGAGACCGCGCAGCAGGTCGCGGCGCGTATCGCCGAGGCCGAGCAACTCGGCCTGGCGGTGCGGGACATGGTCGGCAAACAGCTCGCCGCACGGACCCCGCACGACGCGCAGGTGCTGCTCAACCCGACGCCCGAGGAGCGCACCGACCTGGTGGAGCTGGACGTCGCGGGCGACGGCCCCGTCCACGTCACCACGGCGGAGGGCCGCGCGTTCCCCGCGCAGCGGATCTCGGCGGCGCCGACCCTCCTGGCGGACGACACGTTCGCCGCCGAGCGGCTGGCCACGGTCCTCGCGCGCGTCCACGGCATCGAGCTGTACGGCCAGGAGATCACCGACTGGCACGCCGACCCTCAGACGCGGGTGCTGCACTTCACCGTGGCGCGCAAGAGCGAGCTGCGCTTCGACATCGCCGAGGTCAAGGCCGCACTCGCCGGGGCCGAGGGCGAGTGGCGCGTCGTCATCGAGGCCGAACCCCGGCAGCGGGTGGCCGCGCTGGTGGAGGCCCCCGCGCTGGGCCACACCGCCGTACGCGCTGCCGAGGGCCAGGCCCCCGCGCCCGCGCACGCCGTGCACGCCGCCGACGGCACCCTCGGCAACGGGCTGCTGAGCGTGGAGATCGCCGAGGACGGCACCTTCGCGGCGCGCACTCCCGAGGGCGTGGAGCTGACCGGCGCCGGACGTGTCGTGGACGGCGGCGACCTCGGCGACACCTACAACTACGCGCCGCCGGACCACGACGTCCTGGTCGACCGGCCGGACGAGGTCACCGTGCGCCTCGTCGCCGAAGGACCGCTGGTCGCCGCCTACGAGGTCGCACGCCGCTACGGCTGGCCGTCGGCGGGGGACTTCGCCGCCGACGGACGCACGGCCCGGGCCGAGCCGACCACCGTCACCACCCGCCTCGAACTGCGCGCGGGTGAGCGCTTCGTGCGCCTGGCCGTCTCCTTCGAGAACCGCAGCGACGACCACCGCGTCCGCCTGCACGTGCCGCTGCCGCGCCGCGCCGAGAAGTCCTACGGCGAGGGCCAGTTCGCGGTGGTCGAGCGCGGGCTGACGTCCGAGGGCGGCTTCGGCGAGGAGCCGCTGCCGACCTTCCCCGCCTCCGCGTTCGTGGCGGCGGGCGGCGCCGCCGTGTTGCTGGAGCACGCCACCGAGTACGAACTCGTCTCTGACGGCGCCGAGGTGGCGCTCACCTTGCTGCGCCCGACCGGGCGGATGTCCCGCAACCGGCACGTGTGGCGGGACGAGCCCGCCGGCGGCGAGTTCGCCACCCCGCAGGCCCAGTGCCGGGGGCTGCGCACGGTCTCCTTCGCGCTGCTGCCGTACGCGGGGCAGTGGCACGAGTCCGGCGTGCACGCGGCGGCCGAGTCCTTCCGCCACCCGCTGGCCGTGCTGCCCGGCACGGCGCCGTCCGCGACGCCGCTGCCCGGCTCCACCGAGGGGCTCCGGGTCGCGGGTGCGGGAGTCGTCCTCAGCTCGGTGCGCGAGCGTGAGGGCCGCCTGGAGGTACGGGTCGTGGCCCAGACGCCCACGGATACGACGGCATGCCTCGCGCTGCCGGGGCTGCGGGCCGCCTTCCGCGCGGATCTGCTCGGCAACGCGGGCGAGGCCGTGGCCGTGGACGCCGGCACCGTCACCGTCGCGCTCCGCCCCTGGGAGATCGCCACGTTCCAGCTCGGGCGCTGAGCCCGCGCGGAGGGCCGGGCCCGCCCTCGCGGCGGGCCCGACCCTCCTCTTTCCTGGTGCTGAGCAAGGGCTGCCCCTGGCTGTGCTCGGCAGACTGCGGGCGTGTTCTGGGCCGGTCGCGCAGTTCCCCGCGCCCCTTCGGGCTCCCCCCGGTGCCGGGCACGCATGAGCTGCCGGGCGTGCTCAGGGGTGGTCGACGGATCTGAGCAGCAACTCCAGCGACAGGTCGGCCCTGTTGCTCACGCGCAGCTTGCGGTAGACCCGGGTCAGGTGCTGTTCCACCGTGCTGACGGTGATGAAGAGGGTCTTCGCGATCTGGGTGTTGGTGTGCCGTTGGGCGGCCAGCACGGCAACGCGCAGCTCCGCTTCGGTGAGATCCTGGACGAGTTCCTGGTCGTCGTGCGAGGGCGTGAACGACGGCGCCAGCGAGGGCGGCGCGGCCAGGGTCGCCAGGCTCTCCTCCCGCTCGGGCACCTCCGCCGGAGGCACGAAGCCGTACTTCGAGGAGAGCTCGGCGATCCTGCTCTCCAGCTTGCGTGCCTGCTCCAGCCAGCCCAACTCCTGGCACATGCGCTTGAGCGCGGTCATGGTGCGAGCCTGCTCGTAGCAGTCTCCCGACTTCACCAGCAGCTCCGCCGACTCCCGCAGCAGCGGCAGGCGCTGCTCGGGGGCGCTGGAGGCGGCGAGCACCCGCAGCGCCATGCCGCGGGCGCGGTAGTCCTCCGGGCGCAGCCGCGCCAGCTGCTCCTGGGCCTGGTCGCGGGATTCTTGAACCCGGCCCAGTTCCAAGGACAGCTCGGCGGCGCGCACCCGCCACGGTACGAGCGAGGGCAGCTCCAGGTTCCACTTGTCCATCAGCTCGCCGCACGTGTGCACATCCCCCAGCGCGGCCGAGGTCTGCCCGACAGCGGCGAAGTACTGGGCGCGTGCCTGGAGATAGTCCAGGCCGAACGGCGTCTGGAACATCGCCGCCGGGACCGGGACCCGCAGATACTTCTCCGCCTCCCGGCACCGGCCCTTGGCGACCATCGCGGAGACCAGGCTGGCCAGCGGCAGCCCGAGCAGCACCCCCCAGCCGCCGGGCGGCGCGATGTCCAAGGCGACCTGCGCGGAGCGCTCCGCCGCGTCCAGCATCCCCCAGCGCATGTCCACGTGCGCCCTGGTGGCCAGCAGGAGGGCGCGCCACATGGGCGCGTTGCGCTCGGTCGCCTCCTGGAGAAGCGCGTCGCACCAGTGCGCCGCCGTGCGCAGCCGTCCGCTGAGGACCAGCGCCGCCAGGGCCGCCGCCGCCGGGCCGAGGGAACGGCCGTTGAGGCGGGAGCGCTGGAGGACCTCCTCTGCCTCGAGGACGAGGGACCCGTCCGCCTCGCCCTTCAGTACGGCGCCGACGGCCAGGGCCGCCATGCTGGTGGTGTTCCGGGGCCGCGCGCCCTCGGCGGAGGGCAGTCTGCCCAGCAGGTCGGGGAACGCGCAGCACATCCAGGCGTGGGTGAGCGTCAGCGCTTCCTCGTCGCCCGCGTCCGGCAGCTGGGTGCCGATGTCGCCCCGCTCGACGGCGTCGAAGATCTCCTTGGCCTGCTCGATGTCGCCCGCCCACACCAACTGGGAGATCACCGAGAGGACGGCGGGCATGGCCAGCTTGTGCTGCCACACCGCGCGCGTCAGCTCCGGAAGGTAGCGCCCGGCGACGGCCGGATCGAGCGACCACTCGACGTGCACGAGGGCCGCCTTGACCGCGGCGAGCATCCGCTCGTCGGTGCACCCCTCCTGCGCGAGCCGCAGGCAGTCGGCCGCCAGATACACCTGGCCCTCGTCCACGGCCTGGTCGGCGGCCTCCAGCAGGGTCGTGGTCATCCATGGCTCGCTGACCGGGTCCCCGGCGATCAGATGGCGGGCCTGGGCGACGGCGCTGGCGCCCAGCGTGTGCAGCTGCCGTGCGGCGTGCGCGTGCAGCCGGGAGCGCACGCCGGGGGAGAGGGTGTCCAGGACGGCGGAGCGGGTCGCCTTGTGGCGGAATCCGGTGCCCTCCAGCAGCCCCGCGGAGTTGAGGACGTCGACGCTCTGCGCGACCGTGGCGTGGCTCTCGCCCAGGATCTCCTCCAGTGCTGAGGTCGGATCGCCGTCCGCGAGCACCGCCAGGCCCTGCGCGACGGCCAGCACGGCGTCCCCGCACCGGTGCATGCAGTTGGAGACCGCCTGGTGGAACGCGGGGCCCGGGGGCGCTTCCAGCAGCGGGTCGCGGGTCGCCGCCTGGTGGTCCTCCAGCAGCGCGCGCATCAGCAGGGGGTTGCCGCCGCTGATGTGGTGCCAGACACCGGCGAACTGGTCGGCCTGCTGTTCGCCGAGCGCGGCGGCGACCATGTGGGAGACGTCGCGCCGTGACAGCGGATTCATCCGCACGATGCGGGTGAAGGGCTGCCGTGAGACCTCGGCCTGGAACCACTGATAGCCCTGCGGGACGCGGCTGCTCTCGTTGAGGACGAGCAGAATGCGCGAGGACCGCAGGCGCCGGATGAGAAAGAGCAGGCACTCCAGGGAGTGCTGGTCCATGTAATGCGCGTCGTCGACCCCGATGATGAGCGGCGCCGACTGGGCCCTCTCGAAAAATATGTTGGCCAGCTCACGCCGCGCCCGTACATCGGCACCGCCTCTGCCCGGGGGTGGCAGAAATGCGGGGGGTTCCGCCGTGGAAACGGCGTGGACCAGAAGCCGCTTGTGGCGCTCCGCCTCGCCCTGGGAGGGCGTGGCGCTGTGCAGCAATTGCCCGATCACGCTGAGGGGCTGGTCCTGTTCCGATCGGGAAGCCGTGGCGTCGAGGAAGACGGCGCCTTCTTCGACCGCGGTTTCTCCGAAGGAGTGCAGTAGTGTCGTCTTTCCCGAGGCGACCGAGCCGCTGACCACGATGACAGCGCCGTTCCCATCCAGGCACTTCGAGAAATGTGACCTTAAAAGTTCGAACTCCCTATTCCTTTCCACCGTTCTCCCAAGTGTCCCCGTCGTCATCCGGGCATGCGAAGTTCACAGCCCGGTTGCTTCTACCTTGGCGAGGCAGTGGGGGGTTCGCGGCTCGGCGCGGCCGTTCCGGCGCACCCCTCTGCTTCACGCATTCGTGGCTCATGACGCCTAGAAAGGGAATGCGGTTCTGCTGCGGCAGTGCTTCACCCCCGTGTAGTCCTGGCCCGCTTCTGTGAGTATGGCACGTGACTGTACGTATCCCAAGATAGCCCCTCAGCCAACCACCATTGCTGACAGTATGTTTCAGAACCGGGCGGGTGGTGTGAACTGTGGGTTGAGGTCATATCTGGCGGAGAGGGCCAAGGCGGTGAGAATCATCTCTTTTCGAATCAGCCAGCGGCCGTGCAAGGGCGGGCTCCCGGGGCCGGGCGGCCACGGGCTCGCGGTGAAGGAGCCGCTGTCGCCGGCCGTTCCGCTTGTGGGGAACACCGTCATCCCGTCGAAGTCGAGCGGTTCGCGCGTCAGCGGCCACCAGGTCTTGTAGAGCGCCTCCTTGGCGCTGAACAGGACGGTTTTCCAGTGCGCGCCGGGCCGGGCGGCGCCCAGTTCGCGCAGCCGCTCGCGCTCCGCGGGGCCCGAGACGATCCGGTCGAGCACCCCACGGGGCAGCGCCCGGTGTGCCTCGGCGTCGATTCCGAGCGCGCTGAAGTCAGCCGTCCCGGCCGCGATCGCGGCGCGGTATCCCTGACAGTGGGTGATGCTGCCGGTCAAGCCCGCAGGCCACAGGGGTGATCCCCCGTGGTCGCGCGGAAGGGGCACAGGGGGGATGTCCAGTGCGGCCGGTGCCGCGCGGGCGCACGCCCGGCCGCCCCGGAAGTCCGCCCTACGCCGCTCGCCCGCTCCCCGGAGGGTGCGTTCCCCCTCGGGGCAGAGCCCGTCGTTCACCGGCGCGCCCCCTTCGGGGCAGGCGCCGGTGGACTCCGCGCCTCGCACGGAGGACGGCAGTAACGGGCGTGCAATCACGTGCCGTTCCCCTTTCCGGCTCCCGAAGCACCGCATTCTGCACCCCTCGTGCTGGGCGCGTCCACAGTGCGTGCTGACGCAATGATTCCGTTTCCTTCGGATAGGGGGTCCGCTTCGCCCCGGTCCAGTGCCTCGACCGTACCGTCTCGTATCCCGGAACTCTCTTTACGGACGCTTTGGGTCCGCTTCTGCGCGGCAATCGGGGCCCCTAGGGGGCCGCTTGATCCATAGGGGGGTGGTTACGGGTTCCTCGCACCGTGGGGGGTACGTGAGTATCGGGGTAAATACGTCAATGCCCCGGACGGAGGGTGTTTGCATGGCCGGAATACACCGAGAAGCCTCGGAGGAGTCCGCAGTCGAGGTGCAGCTCACAGGAGGTCCCATCGAAATCCCGCAGACGACAAGGATCCGTCAAGCTCTCATTAATGACGGGATAGTGAAGATCGCCCACCGTGGCGGTTACGAACACTTCGAACTCGTGACGTCGGAAACCGAGCGTGAAGGAAACGCGCCGGTCGTCTTCCGGTGGACGATGCGGACGAAGATCGCCGAATAGTGTTCAGCGCTCACGGGGAATTTCAGCGCACAACGGGGAGGAGCACATCGTGACGGTATCCGCAGAGGAAAGGGACAGGTGGGTCAGAAGGTTTCGCGTCTGCCCCGAGAGTCGCGTGAGGCTGGTGTGCTTTCCGCACGCCGGCGGGTCGGCGAGTTACTACTTCCCCATGGCACAGGGCCTCGCGCCCGGCGTGGAAGTGCTCGCCGTGCAATACCCGGGCCGCCAGGACCGGCGCCAGGAACCGCACGTCGAGACCATCACCGAACTCGCCGACCGCGTCCACGAGGCGCTGGGCGGCTGGACCGACCGGCCCTTCGCCTTCTTCGGCCACAGCATGGGCGCGGTCCTGGCCTACGAGGTCGCCAGCCGGTGCGAGCGGCGCGGTACACCCCCACCCGTATGGCTCTTCGCCTCGGGCCGCTCCGCGCCGTCGCGGGGCGTACTCGGTGACGTACACCGCCGCGACGACGAAGGGATCCTGGCCGAACTGCTCCGGGTCGGCGGCACCGACCGCAGGCTTCTGGACGACGAGGAGCTGAAGGCCGCCGTCCTGACCGCCACCAGGAACGACTACCGGGCCATCGAGACCTACGCGCACACCCCCGGAACCGCGCTCTCCTGCCCCGTCACCGCCCTCGTCGGGGACGCCGACCCCAAGGTCGGGACCGACGACGCGGAGGCCTGGCGCGAGCACACCACCGGGCCGTTCGCCCTGCGGGTGCTGCCCGGCGGCCACTTCTACCTCAGCGAGCAGTGGCCGGAGATCACCGGGACGGTCACCGCCGCCCTCCGGCAGACCTTCCCGGCCTGGGAGTTCGAAGGGAGCAGCTCGTGAAGTACGAGACACTGGGGCCCCTGCGCGTGATCGACGGCGACCACACGTCCGTCATCGGAGCCCGGAAGATCGAGACCGTACTGGCCGTCCTGCTGATCAAGGCCGACCAGGTCGTCACCTCCGAACAGCTCATCAACGAGGTCTGGGGCGACCAGATCCCCCGGCGCGCCACGGCAGGGCTGCACGTCTACATCTCCCAGCTGCGCAAGTTCCTCAGCAGGGATCACCGGCCCGACAACCCCGTGGTCACCCGCCCCACCGGCTACCTGCTGCACCGGGGCACGGACGAGATCGACTTCCAGTCCTTCCTGCACCTGGCCGCCAAGGGGCGCACGCTCGCCCGCGAGCGGCACCACGAGGAAGCGCTGGAGACCCTGGAGGCCGCCTTGTCGCTGTGGCGGGGCGCCGTCTTCGGCGACCTGCGCAGCGGCGCGGTCATCGGGGGCTTCGTCGCGTGGCTGGCCGAGACGCGGCTGGAGTGCCTGGAGATGCTCGCCGACCTGTATCTGGAGGTGGGCCGGCACCGTGAAATGGTCGGCAGGCTCTACTCGCTGACAGTGGAACACCCCCTGCGGGAGGCGTTCTACCGGCAGCTGATGCTGGCGCTCTACCGCTCGGAGCGCCAGGCCGACGCGCTGCGGGTCTACCAGACGGCGCGCAGCCTCCTGCACGACGAGCTGGCCGTGGAACCCTGCCGAGCGCTCAGGAACCTGCACCACGCGATCCTGGCGGCGGACGACCGGCTGGACTTCCACGCCGCACCGGCCTGATCCCAGGCCACGGCAGGCCCCGTGCACGGGACGCACGCGGGCCGTGCGGACAGCGCTCCGCTGAGAGTCCGGTGCGTCGTCTGCGAGTCTGTTGTGGCTGGTGGGGGCACCTCCCGGCCGGAGGCTGGGGGAGCAGTTCCCCGCGCCCCTTCGGGGCGCGCTGCCGCTCCTCAGCGGCTCTGTCCCCGGCCCAGCGCCCCGCCCAGCCGGCGGCGCGCCCACATTCCCCGCCAGGCCAGGTCCACCGCGGCGGCCTTCGGCCCTCGCAGGCCACGCATCCGCACGAGCGCCCGTACGCACCACATGCGGGTCTCGGCCGTATGGGCGGGCGAGCCGTGCACATCGTCGATCGTCAGCAGCCCCACATCGCGCACATGGCGCTCCAGCGCGGCCGGGTCCGCCGCCGGAATGATCTCGTCCCGGCCGCTGACCACACAGCGCACCGGGATCCGCAGCCCCTCCAGCAGCGCACCGTCGAGTGCGAACTCCCCCATGGAGCCCAGCACTTCGCCCCGGTCGTGGGAGTCGATGCCGCGCAGGTGGGCCAGGGTGTCCACGGTGACGCGGGGCACCGTGCGCTGCCACTCGCGGTCCTGGAAGAAGGCGCTCACCGGCGCGCCCGCCGTCACGACACCCCGGATGCGGGAGTCCTCGGCGGCGCAACTCAGCGCCAGGTGCCCGCTGAAGCTCAGCGCCAGCGCGTATGTGCGCGCCACCTCGGCCCGGTCCGCGACGGCGTCGAGCAGCCACGACAGCATCCGGGAACTCTTCGGCCCGTAGCGCAGCGGGTTCTCGCCGATGCCCGGCAGCTCGGCGACGATCGCCGCCATCCCCAGGTGCCGCACCGAGGTGAGCACCGGCGCCCACAGCTCCTTGACGGAGACGATGCCGCCTGTGATCACCAGCAGCGGGCGGGGGTCGGCGGCATCCAGCCCCGTCGCCCAGCAGCGCATCCGGCCCCCGGGCAGTTCGACCTCCAGGCTCTCGATGCCCAGTTCCGGCCGGGCCGAGCGCCAGCGGTCGAAGGCGTCCACACAGGCGTTCTGCGCCTCCTGCCGCGCGGGCCCGTCGACGAAGGGGAAGCGCGCCATGGCGAAGTAGCGGCAGGCCTCCAGCGGCATGTCCCGCTCGATCAGGCGCCGCCCCGCCGCGCTCCACTCGCCCGCCCACGACCCCGGGCCGCCGCCCTCGTCGGTGTGGATACGGTCCAGCAGCTGTTGGTGGTCGGGGATCCGCTGGCCGCGCGCGTGCACGACCACGAACTCCTTCAGCTCGGCGAGGTCGTTCACGGCGTCACCCGCTCCCCGGCCCGCTCCGGCACCGCACCGGCCCCGGTGTGCCCGTCCCCGGTGTGCCCGGACCCGGCGCCCTCCTCCTCAGCGCGCTGGTCCTCGTCCGCCGTCGCTGCGAACTCCTCCAGCGCGTCCTTGAGTTCGCCCAGCACGTCGGCCGCCTCCGCGCCGTCGATGACGCGGTGGTCGAAGGTCATGCTCAGCGGCAGCAGCGGTGCCGTCGCCAGCTTCCCGTCCCGCACCACGGGCCGCTCCGCGACCCGGCCCAGGCCGAAGGTGAGGGTCGTGCCGCCCACCGAGTAGAAGCCGTTGACCGGGCGGTGCCCCAGCGAGGTCACCGCGAACGTGCCGTTGGTGCCGGCGCGGCGCGCCAGCGGACGGGTCCCCAGCCGGTAGGCCAGCGGGCCCAGCGGCCAGGGCAGCCGGTGCAGGGTACGCACGGCGGCGAACTCCCCCATGGTGTCCGGGTCCCCGTGCCGGTAGTGGTCGATCTGCCGCTGGATGTCCGCGAGCCCCTGGCTCTCCAGTCCGGGGAGGACAGCGGAGAGCACCACCCGGCGCCCCTCCAGCGTCTTGTCCAGCGTCACCTTCCCCGCCACCGACGCGTAGCGCGCCACCCGGGGCCGCCGACGGCCGCGTATCGCCGCGTTGGCCTCCGGATGCCGGGCCAGCACACGCGCCGCGGCGTGCAGGACGTACGCCACCGTCGAGTACGGCCGCTCCCGCAGCCCGGCCGCCACCGAGGCGGCACCGTGCGCGCGCACCGCGCTCATGTCCACCTCCGTGTCGAGGAAGACCGGCGCGAACGCCTTGATCTCGTCCAGGAAGTACAGGGTGTGGCGGCGCTGCCGGGCCGCGGGGACGCTCCGCGCGCCCTCGGCCGCGCTCACGCCGGCACCGCCACCAGCGCGTAGATGTCGTGCAGACAGGTGGCTTCCAGCACGTCCGGCAGGGACACCCGCCGCCCCGTGGCGCGCTCCAGCGCGGACAGCAGGGTCACCAGCAGCAGAGAGTCCCACTCGGGCAGCTGGTCGAAGGGCAGGTGCGCGTCCTCGTCGGCGAGCGGCAGCCCCACCTCGGTCCTGACGAGGGCCATGAAGTCCTCGAATGTCGTCACGGCGCGTTCCTTTCGGGGTCGCTTTCGGGGTCATGGCCGAAGCCGTCGTCGGGCTCGCGGTCCTCGTACCGCTCGGTCAACCGGATGTGCGGGGGCGGATCCTCGAGGGTGTCCAGCGCCCGCCGGAAGGTGGCCGAGGTGCCGTCGTCCTCGACGGGTGTGAAGCCGTTGCGTACGTAGAAGTCGGCGACCTTCGCGTTCTTGGCGCTCTTGCGGTAGACGCCAACCACCTCCTGCGCGCCCTCCCTGCGGGCCTGCCGCAGCACCGAGGCCAGACACGCCTGCTCGATGCCCCGGGCGAACACCCGGCAGCTCAGCAGGAAGTTGTCGATGTGGACGGTGTGCCCGGCGCGGCGCAGAAAGACCGCGCCGACCAGCCCGTTGTCCCCGAAGCGGTCCCCGGAGCGCACGCTGAGCACCCGCGTGTCCTCCCCGGCGCACAGCTCCCGCACCTGGGCGGGCTGGAGGCGGCGCGTGGTCAGGTGGAACTGATTGGTGCGCAGCGTCAGCTGCGAGATCCGCGCCGTATCTGCGGCGTACTCGGGGTTCTCGGGCCGGGCCCGCGCCACCCGCACGCTCACCCGCAGCTCGCGCAGATAGTCCCCGAGGGAGTCGAAGGTGTCCAGGAAGTCCTTGCGCACCAGCTCCTCGCGGTAGCGCACGGCCCGGCCGCGGTCGTCGTCGGTCACCTCGCGTACGTCGAACCAGCCGTCGCGCAGCAGCTTCTCCAGGTGCAGCGCGGGCTCGTCGTCGACCGGCACCACCGTCACCTCGGGCAGCGCGTGCCGCACCAGGCCGCACTCGTAGGGGCTGTCGTCCACGAAGACGAAGCTGTCGACGCCCAGGCCGAGCGCGGTCGCGGTCTCCTGGAGCGCCTCGGGCTTGGGCCGCCAGCTCGCCGCCACCCGTACGAAGTCCTCCTCGCGCAGCAGCATCCCCGGATGGCCGCGCAGCACCTCGCGCACCGGCTCGGGGTCGTTCTTGCTCGCCGCCACCAGCAACACCCCCTGGGAGCCGAGCTGGTGGGCGACCTGCTGGAAGGCGTGGAAGGCCGCGCCCCGATAGCTGTCCGCCGCCTCGACCTCGATGCCGTCGGGGCCGTCCTCGCCCAGCACACCGCCCCAGACCGTGTTGTCCAGGTCCAGAGCGAGCACCTTCTTCGTGCGGCCCGTCAGATGCCGGGCCAGATGGCCGATCTCCCGCGCGTACCGGGCCAGCAGAGCGGGGGACAGGTGCGCCTTGGCATAGACGCTCAGCCGGGTGTCGGCGGCGGCGCCCTCCTCGGCGAGCAGCGGGTCCAGGTCGACCACCAGCACGGACGGGTACGTCTCGGCCAGCCGCAGCAGCCGCGCCCCCGCCTCGCGCCAGACCACGCCCAGCCGGGCGCGGGCCCGCAGGCTCACCAGCTGCGCCGCGTAACGCCTCGGCAGCGGAAGCGTGTTGAGAACGAGGGTGCCGCCGCAGCTCTCGCCGAAGCGCTGGGCCAGACCCTCGATCAGGTCCAGCTTCCGGCGCAGGACCCGTTCGACGTCCTCGGGCAGCCACGGCGCCGGCACCTCGTCGAAGACCACACCGGGGTCGAGCACGCAGCAGACCAGGTCCGGTGCGCAGGCGTACAGCTCACTGGCGGGGTCGCCCAGCTCGAAGACGTAGCTGTCGAAGTCCGTCGTGTGGGGCCGCAGCAGGACGCCGTGCCGGGCCAGCTCCCCGGTGAGCGCCGGCAGCAGGCCCGAGAGGGTGCCGTGCCCGGTGACGGCCACGGTCAGCGCGGGGACCTGGGAGTGCGCCGCGGTGACCTGGTGCGGATCTAGGCGGGCCAGGAGCTGTCCGGCGGCGGCCAGTTCGGGCCCGGTCGCCGTGGCGAGCAGCTCCTTGACGCGCGGATACTCCTCGGCCAGCCGTCCGGCGGTGTGGAGCGCGCGGAGCGCGGCGGCGGGCGACGCCGGGGCCCCGGCCCCGGCTCCCGCGGCGGCGCCCGGCCCGGCTCCGGGCTCGGCCCCGGCCCCGGCCCCGGCCCCGGGCTCGGCTCCGGGCTCGGCTCCGGGCTGGGGCCCGGCTGTGGATGCGGTGGTGCCCATGCCGGTCAGCACACCTCCAGCGCGAAGCCCGCCTTGATCCATTTGCTGGACTCGATGGCGATGCCGACCGTGCGGTCCCCGGTGGTCATCCGGGGCAGCGCGCGCTCCAGCTGGAAGAAGGGCAGCGCGTTGCCGGTGTTGCCGATGTCGACCACACAGCTGATCTCCTGGGCGCCGGGTACGTCCAGCCGCTCGGTGATCTTCTCGGTCATGGTGCCCGAGAGCTGGGGCGGCAGGAGATAGTCGATGTCGGTCTCCTTCCAGTCCAGCATGTCCAGCATCTCCTCCAGGGTCTCGGCCGCCATCGAGGGCACCGACTCCTCGATGGCCTTGTAGTCCTCGCTGATCGGCTGGCGGTCCGAGCCGCGGTCACCGCGGCCGAACCACTCCACGGTCTGCCCCGGCTCCCGGCCCAGACCCACCAGCCGCAAGAAGACGTGGCGCAGGACGGCCGTGCCCGGCCGGGGCTCGGTGCTGAGCACCATGGCGCCCGCGCCGTCCCCGAACAGCACCCCGTTGACCTGCTCGGAGGTGGGCAGCGAGGCCGCGTCCATGGACAGGTCGATGTGCTTGGCGCAGTTCTCGGCGCCCAGCACCAGCGCGTTGCGGTAGTGGCCCGACAGCAGCATCTTGTGCGCCACGTCCAGCGCCTGCACCGCCCCGCTGCACCCGGACTGGAGCTGGTAGGTCGGCACGTCGTTGATGCCCAGCCGGTCGGCTATGAGGTTCACCGTCGCGGGCATCAGCATGTCGGGCGAGGCGGTGCCCAGCACCATCACGTCCACGTCCGAGGCGCGCAGCCCCGCCTCCTGGAGGGCCTTGGCCGCCGCCGTCTCGCCCAGGTCCGCCAGCGAGTAGCGGATGGTGCCGGTCTCCAGGTCGAGGGCGAAGTGCCGGGTGCGGGTGCCGATGAAGGAGTCGATCCACAGCTCCCACACCGAGGGCATGTTGAAGCGGTCGGCCAGCGTCGCGTTGTCGACGGGGGCGCCTGGCAGCGCGGTGCCGACCGAGAGGATGTGGATGTCGGGCTCGTCCATGCCGGTTCCTTCCAAGGGAGCGGATCTCCAGGGTCGGGCAGTGCTCTGAAGCGGGCCTAGACCCGGCCTTCGCCGCCCCCGGGCTGCCCGAACCACCGCTCCAGCGCGGCCCGCAGCCCCTTGTCGTCGCTGTCGTCGGTCGCCCACGCCACCCGCCCGTCGGGCCGCAGCAGCAGCCCCGTGGCGCCGATGCCCGCGGAGGGCTCCGCCATCACCACGTCCACGCGGCCTTGCCAGCCCTCGGTGCCCCGGGGGCCCAGCAGCCCGCCCGACAGGTCCACCACCACGCCACGCCCCGGCCGCAGCAGCTCGGCCAGGCCGCGCTCGCCCTCCGGCGTCTCCAGCACCACGTCACCGAGGCGCCGGCCCGTCAGCGGGTGCGCCTGCGCGCCGTCCCCGCCGAGGGGATACGTGACATCCAGCGCGCCCGCCAGCCGGACCAGATGGGCGTTGACGTCGTCGAAGCCGATCAGCTCGGCCAGCAGTTCGCGCACCGGCGCGATCCGGTCCATGGGGTGCATCAGCGCCGTCTGGGCGAGCGTGGTGCGGCAGGCGCGGGCGCCGACGGGGTGCCGCTCGGCGTGGTAGGTGTCCAGCAGCCCCTCGGGTGCCCAGCCGTGGACGGCGGCGGCCAGCTTCCAGCCCAGGTCGACCGCGTCCTCGATGGTGGTGCTCAACGCCTGGCCGCCCAGCGGGAAGTGCACATGCGCGGCCTCGCCCACCAGGAAGACCCGGCCCGTCCGGTAGCGGTCCGCGAGCCGGGTGATGTGGAACCAGCGGGCGAGCCAGTGCGGGCTCTCCAGCGCGAGGTCGGCACCGGTGATGTGCCGCGCGCGCTCCCGCAGCTCCTCCGGCGTCGGCTCGGCGTCCGGGTCCGCAGGGGTGCGGCCCAGCTCGCCCGTCATCACCCGCAGCGTGGCGGGGCCCGTGGGTGTCACGGTGAACAGCCCCTCGTCGTACTGCCGGGCGCCCAGATGCGGGAACAGTTCCTCGGTCATGTCCAGGTCGGCGACGATCCCGTAGAACGGCGAGTCCTGGCCCGGGAAGCCCACGTTCACCAGTTCCCGCACCGTGCTGCCCGCCCCGTCGCACCCGGCCAGATAGCCGCACCGCTCGGTGTGGCGGGCGCCCTCGGGGTCCGCCACGGTGAGGGTGACGCCCTCCTCGTCCTGCTCCAGATCCGTGATCCGGTAGCCGCGCCGGATGTCCGCGCCCAGCTTGAGCGCGTGCTCCTCCAACCGCCGCTCGACCTGCTGCTGCGGCACGGCGAAGTTGTAGGCGCGCTCCTCGGGCAGCTTGGTGGGATCCAGCGCGAGGTGGGCGAAGAACGCCTGCCGGAACTCCATACCGTCCGCGCGCAGCGCGTCCATCACCCCCCGCTGGTCGAGGAGTTCGACGACGGCCGGGTTGATGGCCACCCCCGGCGCGGCGCGGCGCGGCTCGGGCAGCGGGTCGAAGACGACGGTGGGCACACCCGCCGTACGCAGCTCGCACGCGAGCATCAGCCCGGCGGGACCCGCGCCCGCGATGGCGACCAGGTTGTTCATGGAACAGCTCCTTCGATGTGCGGCACGGTCTCGGTGGAAGTCGTCACGGAAGCGGTGGACGTGGTCACGGAGGCGGGGGAGGCAGGGGAGTCGAGGGCGGCCGGGGGCGGGCCGGTCATGGGTGGAGCTCGGCGCGTAGGTGCTCGGCGAGCGCTGCGGCGCTGGGGTGGTCGAAGACCGCCGCCGGTGCGGGCTCCACCCCGAGGGGCCGCAGCCGGGAGCTGAGTTCGAGCGCGGCGAACGAGGTCAGCCCCAGCTCGAAGAAGTCCCGGTCGGGCTCGACCTCCTCGGGACCCGTCAGGCCGAGGACGGCCGCCGCGTGCTCGCGCACCGCGTCCTGGAGGAGCGGCAGCCGTTCGGCCTCGGACGCCTCCCGCAGCAGGGCGCGCAGCCGCGCGTCCCTCGCCTCCCCCGCCGGGTCGCCCGGGGCTCCCGGGGTGGCGGCACGGGCCTCGGGCAGCGCCCGGAACATCGGGTGCTGCCGCTCGGCGGGCAGCCCCGCGAGGAAGGGCTCCCAGTCGACGGAGGCCACGGTGACGGCCGCGTCGCCGCCCGGCGCCTCGGCACGGGCGAGCACGCCCATGGCCAGCGCGGGGGAGGTGCGCCCGATGCCGGGGAGTCCCGTGTCCGGGCGGCCCCCCTCGGCCTCGTGGGTCCCGTCTTCGGTCGGACCCCAGGTGACGGCGAGTGCGGGCAGCCCCGCCGCGCGCCGCTGCCGGGCCAGGCCCTCCAGCGCGGCCGGTACGGGCCCGCCGAACGGGTCGGCCGAGCACGTCAGCGTGATGAACTCCGTGAGCGCTGCCGGGCGGGTCAGCTCCTCCAGGGCTCGCACGGCAGCGGTCTGACGCGCCACGGCGGCCCCCGCCGCCGCCACGGAGGCGGAGGCGTCGTCCGGGACAGCGACGTGAACGACGCCCGTCAACGCGACGCCCGTCGACGCGGCGCCCGTCGACGCGGCGCAGGTCGCGTCCGTGGCTGGGTCCGCGTGCTCCCCGTCTCCCCGGGCCCCACCCAGCGCACCGTCCAACAGCCCGGCCAGCGCGGGACGGTCGCCCTCCGCCGCGGGATCGGCCACCGCGTACTCCGTACGGGCCCCCAGCGCCGCCAACTCCTCGCGCAGCGCGGTGACTTCGGGGCTGACGGCCGGTTCGGTGCCCGCGAGCAGCAGGACGCCGGCGCCCTGCCTGGCCAGCCGGCGCGCCGCGTGCGCCCCGGTCGCGGTGTGGGTGCCGGTCACCAGGACGGCGCCGCGTGGCTGCCGGTCCTTGTCGCCCGACGCCCCCGCGAGGGGTGTGCGCAGCAGCCTGCGGGCCGCGGTGTACGCGGCCCGGACCGCCAACTGGTCCTCGCCGCCCGCCTCGGCCAGCAGCTGCGCCGTACGTTCCATGACGCGGGGATCCACGTCCGGCGGCAGGTCGACCAGGCCGCCCCAGGTGTCCGGGTGGGCGCGGGCCAGCAGGTGGCCCAGGCCCCACAGCGGTGCGTGCGCCGGGCAGCTCACCGGATCGTTCTCCCCGGTCTGTACGGCGCCTCGCGTCACGGCCCACACCGGCGCCCGCACGGATGCCGCCGCCAGCGCGGCGGGCAGCGCCGAGGTCAGCGCGAAGGAAAGCGTGTCGGTGCCCTCCATGCCCTCCGCCGAGGGATCCGGCTGCCCGTCGGCGCCGAGCGCCAGCAGCGAGAGCACGCCGCTGATTCCGCCCGCGCCGGAGCCCAACTCCTGTGCGAGCGATGCCGCAAGGGCGCTCCGAGCCCCCTCCGCCTCCGCCCCCGATTCCGCCCCCGATTCCGCGTCCGCGCCCGCCTCCGGCGCCATCGCGCCGTCCGTCGGGACGCCGACGCGCAGCACGCGCGCGCCGCGCTTCTCCAGCGCCTCGGACGCCTCCTCCGTGAACCGGTCCTGCACCAGTCCCTCGCGCACGAGCACCAGCCAGGTGCCCTTCAGCGGCTGCGCCGGGGCCTCGCCCAGGTGCTGCCAGGAGGTGCGGTAGCCCCATGTCTCCCGCTGCCGCCACGCCTTGAGGCCGGGCAGCACGGCGCGCAGCGCCTGCCGCTGTTCGTCGGGGAGCTGGAGCAGCTCGGCGAGGCCGCCGGGGTCCGCGCCGTCGACGGCCTGCCAGAACGGGGCGTCGGCCAGGGCTCCGGACCGGGCGGCGGCGGAGCCGGGCTCGGCCGGGCCCGAGGTGCGCTCCAGCCAGTAGCTCTTGTGCTGAAACGCGTACACCGGCAGCTCCACCGGCAGCTCCACCGGCAGTTCCACCGGTCGCGGCGCCGGGCCCCCGAACCAGCCCGGCCAGTCCACGGGGTGCCCGGAGACATGCAGCTGGGCCAGCGCCGTCAGTGCCGTACGGGCCTCGGGCCGTCGGGCACGCAGCAGCGGCACCAGCGTCGCCCCACCGGAGCCCTTACCGGTGCCCTTACCGGTGCCCTTGCCGGAGCCGGAGCCGGAGCCGGAGCCGGAGCCGGAGCCGTCGCCCTCGGCCTCCGCCAGGCACTCCTGGGCCATGGCCGTCAGCACGGGGTCGGGGCCCAGCTCCAGGTAGCGGGTGACGCCCTGGTCCCGAAGGGTGCGGATCCCGTCGAGGAAGCGGACGGTGCGGCGGATGTGCGCGGACCAGTAGCCGGGCGAGGACAGCTCCTCGTCCGTGGCCCGCTGCCCGGTCAGGTTGGAGACCACGGGGATCTGTGCGGGCGAGAACGTCAGCGCCGCCGCGACCTGACGGAACTCCTCCAGCACCGGTTCCATGTGCGGCGAGTGGAAGGCGTGGCTGACCTGGAGCTGCCGGGTGCGGCGCCCGCGCTCCTTCCACTCGGCGGCCAGCTCCAGCACGGCGTCCTCGTCACCGGACAGGACGCAGGAGTGCGGCCCGTTGACCGCCGCGACGGCGACCCGGTCCGTCCTGCCTTCCAGCGACGCGAGGACCTCCTGCTCGCCCGCGCGTACCGACACCATCGTGCCCCGCCCCTCGGCCTGCTGCATCAGCCGGGCGCGGGCCGCGACCAGGGTGCAGGCGTCGGCGAGGGAGAGAACACCGGCGGCGTGGGCGGCCGTCAGCTCGCCGACCGAGTGACCGCCGAGCAGGTCGGGCCGCAGCCCCCAGGAGGTGACCAGCCGGAAGAGCGCGGTCTCCAGCGCGAACAGCGCGGGCTGTGTGTAGCGGGTCTGGTCCAGCAGGGCGCTGCCGGGCGTGCCCTTGTCCGCGAAGACGACCTCGCGCAACGGCCGGTCCAGGTGCGGGTCCAGGTGGGCGCACACCGCGTCGAACGCCTCGGCGTACACCGGGAACATCTGGTACAGCTCGTGCCCCATGCCCGGCCGTTGACTGCCCTGGCCCGAGAACAGGAACGCCAGCCGCCCGTTCGCGCCGCCCGCCGTGTCGCGGACGACGGAGGCGCTGGGCGCGCCGTCGGCCAGCGCGTCGAGCCCGGACAGCAGCGCGGGCGTGTCCGCGCCGATGACCGCCGCGCGGTGCGGGAAGTGGGAGCGCGTGGTGGCCAGCGCGCGGGCGACCTCGGTGGCCTCCGCACCCGGGTGCTCGCCCAAGTGGGCGCGCAGCCGGGCCGCCTGGTCCCGCAGCGCGGGCCCGGTCCGGGCCGAGAGCAGCCACGGCAGCGGGCCTTGAGCCGTTACGGCGTCCCCGGGTGCGCCGGGGGCGGCTGCGGCTTCGGCGGGCTCCGGGGGCGCCTCCAGCAGGAGGTGCGCGTTGGTGCCGCTGATGCCGAACGAGGAGACGCCGGCCCGGCGCGGGCGCCCCGTCTCGGGCCAGGGAGTGTTCTCGGTGAGCAGGCGGACGTGTCCCGCCGACCAGTCGACGTGCGGGGAGGGCTCGTCCACGTGCAGCGTCCTGGGCAGCACACCGTGCCGCATGGCCTGCACCATCTTGATGACGCCCGCGACCCCGGCGGCTGCCTGGGTGTGGCCCAGGTTGGACTTGACCGAGCCGAGCCACAGCGGCCGGCCGGCGGGGCGCCGCGTGCCGTAGGCGGACAGCAGCGCTTGCGCCTCGATGGGGTCACCCAGGGTGGTGCCGGTGCCGTGCGCCTCGACGGCGTCGATGTCGGCGGGCGTCAGCGCGGCGCTGTCGAGGGCTTGGTGGATGAGCCGCTCCTGTGAGGGCCCGTTGGGCGCGGTCAGCCCGTTGCTGGCGCCGTCCTGGTTGATGGCGCTGCCGCGGATGACGGCCAGCACGGGGTGCCCGTTGGCCCGCGCGTCCGAAAGCTTCTCCAGCAGCACCAGCCCGACGCCCTCGCCCCAGCCGGTGCCGTCGGCCGCCGCGGCGAACGACTTGCACCGCCCGTCGGGGGCGAGCCCGCGCTGCCTGCTGAACTCGACGAAGACGCTGGGCGTCGCCATCACCGTGACCCCGCCCGCCAGCGCCAGCGAGCACTCGCCGCGCCGCAGCGCGTGCGCCGCCAGGTGCAGCGTCACCAGCGAGGACGAGCACGCCGTGTCGACGGTGACCGCCGGACCCTCCAGGCCCAGCGTGTAGGCGACGCGGCCCGAAGCGACGCTGGTGGCGCTGCCGTTGCCCAGGTAGCCCTCGAATCCCTCGGGCGGGTTCGGGTACAGGCGTGCCGCGTAGTCGTCGTACATCACTCCGGCGAACACCCCGGTGCGGCTGCCGCGCAGCGATTCCGGCACGATCGACGCGCGTTCGACGGCCTCCCACGCCGTCTCCAGCAACAACCGCTGCTGCGGGTCGATGGCCAGCGCCTCGCGGGGGCTGATGCCGAAGAACGCGGCGTCGAAGCGGTCCGCGTCGTAGAGGAACCCGCCCTCGTTGGCGTACGAGGTGCCGGTCCGCTCGGGGTCGGGATCGTAGATCCCCTCCAGGTCCCAGCCCCGGCCCGTGGGGAAGCCGGCCACCGCGTCGGTACCGTCCCGCACCAGCCGCCACAGGTCCTCCGGGCCGCGCACGCCGCCCGGGTAGCGGCAGCTCATGGCCACGATCGCCACCGGCTCCTGCTGCCCCGACTCGGCCTCCGCCAGCCGCTGCCGGCTCTCGTCCAGCCGTTGCCGTGTTTCGTGCAGATCGGCCGTGACCCACTTCAGATACTCGACGATCTTGTCTTGGTCCGTCATCTCAGGCCCCCTTCAGCTCCTTGTCGATGAAGTCCAGGACCTCTTCGGCAGACGCCGCCTGGATCCGGTCCGTCACGCTCTCCTCGGCCGCGGCGCCGTCCCCGGCGCCCTCAGCGCCCGGGGCGGCCGGCGTGGAGCGCGCCTCGTTCCACTTCGCCATGAGGACCCGCAGCCGCCGCGCCACCGCCTCGCTGCCCTCGCCGGCGGGCGGCAGCGCGGTGAGCGCCTCCTCCAGCCGGTCCAGGTCCCGCAGCACCGTGTCCGAGGCGTCGGCGGGGGAGGGCGCCAACTGGGCGCGCAGATACGCCGCGAGCGCGTCCGCCGTCGGGTAGTCGAAGACCAGCGTCGCCCGCAGGGTCAGGCCGGTGGCCGTGCCCAGCCGGTTGCGCAGCTCGACGGCGGTCAGCGAGTCGAAGCCCAGCTCCTGGAACGCCCGCCCGCTGTCGATGTCCTCGGGAGAGCCGTGGCCGAGGACGGCGGCGATGTGACCGCGCACGGTCTCCAGCACGAGGCGGTGCTGCTCCTCCTCGGGCCGCCCGGTCAGGCGCTGTGCCAGCGAGGGCCCGCTGTCCGCGTGCGCCCTGCGGGCCGGGACCCGCACGACGTCGCTCAGGATCGCGGGCAGCAGCCCGGCGGACGCCTGCGAGCGCAGCGGACGCATGTCCAGCCGCGCCGGCAGCAACAGCGCGGCCCCGGGCCGCAGCAGCGCCGCGTCCAGCAGCCCCAGCGCCTCGTCGGTCGGCAGCGGCACGAGCCCGTTACGGGCCAGCCGGGCCTGGCCCGCGCCCTCCAGATGTGCGGTCAGCCCGCTGCTGTGCGCCCAGAGTCCCCAGGCGAGGGAGGTGGCGGGGAGTCCTCGGGTGTGGCGGTGGTGGGCGAGTGCGTCGAGGAAGGTGTTGGCCGCGGCGTAGTTGGCCTGCCCGGGGCTGCCGAGGGTGCCGGCGGTCGAGGAGAACAGCACGAACGCCGCCAGCTCCGCCTCCGCCGTCAGCTCGTGCAGATTCCACGCCGCGTCCGCCTTGGGACGCATGACGGTGGCCAGCCGCTCGGGAGTGAGCGAGGTGACGGTCGCGTCGTCGAGCGTTCCGGCCGCGTGCACGACGGCGGTGAGCGGGTGCGCGGCGGGCACGTCCGCCAGCAGCCCGGCCAGCGCCTGGCGGTCGGCCGCGTCGCACGCGGCGATCGTCACCTCGGCGCCGTGCGCGATCAGTTCGGCCTCCAGCTCCAGCGCGCCTTCCGCATCGGGACCCCTGCGGCCGGCCAGCAGCAGGTGCCGCGCGCCGTGTTCGGTCACCAGGTGCCGCGCCACGTGCCCGCCGAGGGTGCCCGTGCCACCGGTGATCAGCACGGTGCCCTCCGGATCGAGCGCGAAGTGCGCGCCGTCCGCCGCGGCTTCGGCCCGGCGCAGCCGTGGCACCCGCGCCTGTCCGGCGCGCAGCGCGGCCTGCGGCAGCCGTCCGGCGACGACGCCGGCCAGCGCCGCCAGCGACTCCGGCCTTCCGTCGTGGTCGAGGAGCTGGATGCGCCCCGGGTTCTCCGACTGGGCGCTGCGCAGCAGCCCCCATTGCGCTGCCGCCGCCAGGTCGAGGGGCGGTGCCGCAGGATCGTGCGGGTCCGCCGGGACCGCCCCCTGGGTGAGGACGACCAGGCGGGTGTGCGTGCACCGGTCTTCGGCCAGCCACTGGCGCAGCAGCTCCAGCAGCCGGGCGGCCCCGGTCCGGGCCGTCTGCGCGGGGGTGGCGCCGCCGGGCGCGGGGTCCGGGCCCGGCGTGGCGGCGTTGACCAGCAGTACCTCGGGCAGCGACGTGTCCTCTCCCGTCGAGGCGAGAAGCGTCGCCAGGTCGGGCCACTCCGTCACCTCCGGGCCGCCTGGCAGCGCGGGAACGGCTCCCAGCGCCGCCCACCGGGCGGACACGTCGGCACCCGGGGCACCCGGGGCAGGCGGGCCGGAAGGCAGCGCGGCGGCGGGCCAGGCCAGTTGCCACAGAGCCTCGGTGGGGGAGAGCCGGTCGGTGCGCAGCCGCTCCGTGCTGAGGGGGCGCAGGCGGAGGGAGCCCACGTGGGCGACCGGCGCGCCGGACGGGTCGGCGAGCCACAGGCGTACGCCGTCCTCGCCGACCGGTGTCAACCGCACGCGCAGCGCCCGGTGTTCACCGCCGAGCCCGGCCAGGGACACCCCGGTCCAGGCGAACGGCAGCCATGCTGTCTGCGCCTCTTCCCGGTCCCCGGCTCCCGTGCGGGCGAGCACCAAGGGGTGCAGCGCCGCGTCGAGAAGCGCCGGGTGCAGGGCATAGCCCGCCACGTCGGCGTCCTCGGGCAGGTCCACCTCGGCGTACAGGTCCGCGCCGTCCCGCCAGGCCGCGCGCAGTCCCTGGAAGGCGGGGCCGTGGGCGACACCGGTGGCGACGAACATGTCGTAGACCGCGCCGACGTCGACCGGCTCGGCTCCCTCGGGCGGCCACACGCCCGCCGTCGGCCACCCCTCCGGTGCGCCGTCGTCCGGCGTCGGGCCCGCCGCCAGCGTGCCCGTGGCGTGGCGTTCCCACTCCGCCGGTGCCGTGTCCTCCCTGCCGCCGGCCGACCCGGCCTCCGGACGGCCGAACACCGCCACGGGGCGCCGTCCGTGCGCGTCGGGCGCGCCGACCGCGACCTGAAGCTCGACCGCGCCCCGCTCCGGCACCACCAGCGGGGCGAGCAGGGTGAGGTCTTCCAGCTGGTCGCAGCCCGTCTCGCGCGCTGCCTGGGCCGCCAGTTCGACATAGGCGGCGCCCGGCAGTACGGCGGTGTCGGCGACCGTGTGCTCCGCGAGCCACGGGTGCGTACGCAGCGCGATCCTGCCCGTCAGCACACAGCCGTCCTCGCCCGCCAGCGGCACGGTCGTCCCCAGCATCCGGTGGCCCGAGCCGCCCGCCGCCGCGCCGGGCGCCGTCGGCTCCAGCCAGAACCGCTGCCGCTGGAAGGCGTACGTGGGCAACGGGGCCGGCGGGGCCACCGGGGCGAGCCCGCCCGGGTGCGCGGGCAGCACCCGGGCCCAGTCCGGCCGCGCGCCGTGCGCATGGGCGCGGACGCAGGCGGCCAGCAGCTCACGCGGGCCGTCCTGTTCCCGGCGCAGCGTGCCGAGGACCGTGGCCGCCACCCCCTGGGCCGCACAGCTCTGCTCGACGCCCAGCGTGAGCACGGGGTGCGGGCTCGCCTCCACGAACAGCCGGTGCCCCGACTCCAGCAGCGCGCCGGTGACAGGGCCGAACCGCACCTGCTCGCGCAGGTTCCGGTACCAGTACTCCGCGTCGAGCCCGGCCGTATCCAGCTCACCGCCGGTGACGGTGGAGTAGAAGGGCACCTCGGCCGAGCGCGGCGCGAGCGGCGCCAGGCTCTCCAGCAACTCCTCGCGAATCGCCTCGACATGGTGCGAGTGGGAGGCGTAGTCGACGTCGATGGTGCGGGCGCGTACGCCGTCCGCCTGGCAGCGCGCGACCAGCTCGGCCAGCGCGTCCCGGTCGCCGGAGACGACGGTGGAGTCCGGGCCGTTGACGGAGGCCACGCTCAGCGTGCCGGGCCGGTCGGCCAGCAGTTCTTCCACCGCGTCGGCGCCCAGCGGGACCGAGGCCATGCCGCCCGAGCCCGCCAGCGCGCGCAGCGCCCTGCTGCGCAGGGCCACCACGCGTGCCGCGTCCTCCAGCGACAGCCCGCCCGCGACACAGGCGGCGGCGATCTCTCCCTGCGAGTGTCCG
This sequence comes from Streptomyces sp. NBC_01775, assembly GCF_035917675.1. Taxonomy (NCBI): domain Bacteria; kingdom Bacillati; phylum Actinomycetota; class Actinomycetes; order Kitasatosporales; family Streptomycetaceae; genus Streptomyces; species Streptomyces sp. NBC_01775. The sequence continues at coordinate 7,741,719 of NZ_CP109104.1, forward strand.
ACGACGGCGTCGGGCCGCAATCCGGCGGCCCGCCACACCTCGGCGAGGGAGACCATCACGGCGAACAGCGCGGGTTGCACCACGTCCACCCGCTCCAGCGAGGGCGCGTCCGCACCGGCGCGCAGTACGTCCAGCAGTGACCAGCCGGTGTGCGGCTCCAGCGCCTCGGCGCACGCGTCCAGCCGTTCGCGGAAGACCGCCGAGGCCGCGTACAGGTCCAGGCCCATTCCGGCCCACTGCGAGCCCTGTCCGGGGAATACGAAGACGGTGCCGCCCGGGTCGGCGGCTGCCGTGCCCTGGACGAGCGCGCTGTGCGGCTCGCCCGAGGAGAGCGCGCCGAGGCCGTCCAGCAGGTCCGGCAGGGTGCGGCCGACCACGGCCGCGCGGTGGGGGTGGTGCGTGCGCGCTGTGGCCAGCGTGTGGGCGACCCCTGCGAGGGACACGCCCTCGCTGCGGGCGGCGAACCCGGCCAGCTTCGCGGCCTGTTCGCGCAGTGCGGGCTCGGTCTTGGCGGACAGCAGCCACGGAACGGGCCACGCGGCCCCCTCGCCCTCCGGCGCGGCACCCGGGCCCGGGTCCGAGCCGGAGTCCGATTCCGTGGCGGCGGCTTCCGCCTCCGGCGCCGCCTCCGGCGCCGCCTCCAGGATGACGTGGGCGTTCGTCCCGCTGATGCCGAACGAGGAGATCCCCGCGCGCCGGGGCCGCCCCGGCACCTCGGGCCAGGGCGTGTGCTCGGTCAGCAGCGCGACGGCGCCCTCCGCCCACTCGACGTGCGGGGAGGGCGCGTCGATGTGCAAGGAGCGCGGCAGGCTCCCGTGCCGCAGCGACTCCACCATCTTGATCACCCCGGCCACCCCGGCGGCCTGCTGGGTGTGCCCGAGGTTGGACTTGACGGAGCCGAGCCACAGCGGCCGGTCCTCGGGCCGCTCCTGCCCGTACGTCGCCAGCAGCGCCCCCGCCTCGATGGGGTCGCCCAGGCTGGTGCCGGTGCCGTGGGCCTCCACGGCGTCGACGTCGGCCGGGCCCAGCTTCGCGCCGGCCAGCGCGGCACGGATCACCCGCTGCTGGGAGGGCCCGTTGGGAGCGGTGAGTCCGTTGCTGGCGCCGTCCTGGTTGACGGCGGAGCCGCGGACGACCGCGAGCACCTGATGCCCCTTCGCCCGCGCGTCCGAGAGGCGCTCGACGAGCAGCATGCCCACGCCCTCGGAGAAGCCCGTACCGTCGGCCGCAGCCGCGAACGGCTTGCACCGCCCGTCCGGCGAGAGCCCCCGTTGCCTGCTGAACCCGGTGAAGACCCCGGGCGCCGACATCACCGTCACCCCGCCCGTCAGCGCCAGGTCGCACTCGTCGTTGCGCAGCGACTGGCAGGCCAGATGGAGCGAGACCAGCGACGAGGAGCAGGCGGTGTCCAGCGTGATCGCCGGCCCCTCCAGGCCGAGCGCGTAGGCGATACGGCCCGAGGCGACGCTGCTGGTCGCCCCCGTGAGCAGATACCCCTCCAGCGCGTCGTGCGAGGGACCGGCGGCGCTGACCGCGTAGTGATGGTCGGCCATCCCCACGAACGTGCCCGTACGGCTGCCGCGCAGCGACTCCGGTACGACTCCCGCACGCTCCAGCGCCTCCCACGCCGTCTCCAGCAGCAACCGTTGCTGCGGGTCGGTGGCGAGGGCCTCGCGGGGGCTCATGGCGAAGAACTCGGCGTCGAAGCGGTCGGCTTCGATGAATCCGCCGCGCGTCACATACGTGGTGCCGGGGTGGTCCGGATCGGGGTGGTAGAGCCCCTCCAGGTCCCAGCCCCGGTCCTCGGGAAAGTCGTCGATGGCGTCCCGCGCACCGGCCACCAGCTCCCACAGGTCCTCGGGGGAGACCACCCCGCCCGGGTAGCGGCAGGCCATGCCGACGATGGCGATCGGCTCGTCCGCCGTACGCGCCCCGCTCCCCGCGACGGTCCGGACCGTCGCCCCCGCCGTGGCCGCGCCGCCGACCTGCTCCAGCAGGTGCGCGGCGAGTGCGGCCGTCGTCGGGTGGTCGAAGATGACGGTGGCGGGCAGCCGCAGGCCGGTCGCCGCGTTCAGCCGGTTGCGCAGCTCGACGGCGGTCAGCGAGTCGAATCCCAGCTCCTGGAAGGGCCGTTCGGGATCGACCGCCTCCACGGACGCGTGGCCCAGCACCGCGCCGATGTGCCCGCGCACCAGGTCCAGCAGCACCCGCTGCTGCTCGGCGGCCGAACGCCCCGCGAGCTGCCTGCCCAGCGCCGACGAGGCGCCCGCCGCGGCCCGGTTCCGGCGTACGGTACGCCGGGCCATGCCGCGCACCATGGGCGGCAGCCCCTCGGCGTCGGCCAGCGCCCGCAGCGTCTTGACGTGGAACCGCGCGGGCACCAGCGTCGGCTGGGCCGGCGTGACCGCGCCGCTCAGCAGCGCCAGCCCCTCCTCGTCGGACAGCGGCACCAGCATGCTGCGGCTCGTCCTCGCCCTGTCCTCCTCGAACAGCTTCGCCGTGATGCCGCTGGCCTGCTCCCAGAGTCCCCAGGCGAGGGAGGTGGCGGGGAGTCCTTGGGTGTGGCGGTGGTGGGCGAGGGTGTCGAGGAAGGTGTTGGCGGCTGCGTAGTTGGCTTGTCCGGGGTTGCCGAGGGTGCCGGCGACGGAGGAGTAGAGGACGAAGGCGGCGAGGTCGGTGTCGGCGGTCAGTTCGTGGAGGTTCCAGGCGGCGTCCACCTTCGGCCGCAGCACCGGCTCCAGCTGATCGGCTGTGAGCGTCGTGACGGCCGCGTCGTCCGTGATCCCGGCGGCGTGGAAGACGGCGGTGAGGGGGTGTGTGTCGGGGATGGTGGTCAGGAGTGCGGCGAGTGCGTCGCGGTCGGCGGCGTCGCAGGCGGCGACGGTGGTCTCGGCACCGAGTGCGGTGAGTTCGTCCCGCAGCGCGTCGGCTCCGTCGGCTGTCGCGCCCCGTCGGCTGGTCAGCAGCAGGTGCCGCACGCCGTGCTCGGCCACCAGGTGACGTGCCGTCAGGGCGCCGAGGGTGCCGGTGCCGCCGGTGATGAGGACGGTGCCGTCGGGGTCGAGGGGCTGGGGGAGGGTGAGGACGACCTTGCCGGTGTGCCGGGCCTGACTCAGGTGACGGAACGCCGTCGGCGCCTCACGTACGTCGAACGCCGTGACCGGCAACGGGCTCAGCACCCCGCTCTCACACAGCGCCACCAGCTCCCGCAGCATCTGTTGAATACGGTCGGCGCCCGGCTCGAACATCTCGAACGCCCGGTAGGTCACGCCGGGGTGGGTGGCGGCGATGTCTGCGGGTTGGCGGATGTCGGTCTTGCCCATTTCGAGGAAGTGGCCGCCGCGGGGGAGGAGGCGGAGGGAGGCGTCGACGAAGTCGCCGGCGAGGGAGTCGAGGACGATATCGACGCCCTGCCCTTCGGTGGCGGTCAGGATGTGGTGTTCGAAGTCGAGGGTGCGGGAGTTGGCGATGTGGGCGTCGTCGAACCCCATCGCCCGCAGGGTGTCCCACTTGGGCGGGCTGGCCGTGGCGTAGACCTCGGCGCCCCAGTGGCGGGCCAGCTGTGTGGCGGCCATACCGACCCCACCGGTCGCCGCGTGCACCAACAGGCGCTGTCCGGGCGCCAGTCGGGCCAGATCCGCCAGTCCGTAGTACGCCGTCAGGAAGACGATGGGCGCGGCGGCGGCCTGGGTGAACGACCATCCCTTCGGCATCCGTACGAGCAGCCGGTGATCGGTCACCGCGAGCGGGGCCATCGCCCCGTCGTCGAAGATGCCCATCACCCGGTCACCCGGCGCCAGACCGGGCACGCCCGGGCCCGTCTCCGTGACCACACCGGCGGCCTCACCGCCCACCACCGCCTGCCCCGGATAGACCCCGAGCGCGATGAGCACGTCCCGGAAGTTCATCCCCGCCGCCCGTACCGCCACCCGCACCTCGCCACGGCCCAGCGGGCGCAGCTTCTCCTCGTGCCGGGCGAACGTCAGCCGGTCCAGCGTGCCGGGCTCGGTGAGGTCCAGCCGCCACGCGGTGGTGTCCGAGGGCGGCACCAGCACGGACTCTCCGGCGGCGCGAACCAGCCGGGGCGCGTACGCGGCCCCGCCGCGCACCGCCAACTGCGGCTCGCCGCAGGCCAGCGCGCTCGGCAGACCGCGTACGGACTCGGCCGCGCCGTCGACGTCCACGACCTGTACGCGCCCCGGGTGCTCGCTCTGCGCCACCCGTACGAAGCCCCAGCCGGTGGCGGCGGCCGGGTCGGCGACGCGCTCGCCCGGCAGCACGGCGACGGCCTCGCGCGTCAGCACCGCCAGCCGGGCCCCGGCCACCCGCTCGTCCGCCAGCCATTCCCGCACCAGCGCGTGGGCGGCGCGCGTGGCACCGTGTGCGCGGGCCACCATGGAGGAGTCCGCGGCTGCCGCGTCCGAACTGTGCTCCTGCTGCTCCTGCCCCGGCGCCGTCGGCCCGCCTGCGCCGCAGTCGAGCGGTGCGAGCACCGTCCCCGGTACCGGGGCCCCGGCGTCCAGGGCGCGGAAGAGATGTGCCAGGTCCGGGTAGCTGCGTACCCCCACTCCCAGCTCCGCAGAGAACGAGGAGAGTGCGGAGAGTTCGGCGGGCACACGGCCGACCAGGGCCCACTCGCCGCTGTCCGCCGCCCCGTCCGCCTGGTGCGGCGCCGTCTCGATCTGCTGCGCCGTCTCGATCCGCTGCCAGTCGACCTGGTGGAGCGCGTCGGCGTGCTGTCCCGCCTGCGGGGAGGCGAGCCGTTCCCGGTCCACGGGACGCCCGGTCAGCGCTTCGACCGTCGCCACAGGCGCACCGTCGAGGCCGGTCAGCGCGAGCGAGACCGTGCCCTCTTCCGGCAGCGGCGTCAGCCGTACGCGCACGGCGGAGGCCCCGACGGCGTGGACGGTCACGCCCCGCCAGGCGAACGGCAGCCGCGCCGCGCGCTCGCTGCCGTCCTTGCCGGTGTCGGCGTCGGTGTCGCCGTCGAGGAGGGCCGTCGCGTGCAGCGCGGCGTCCAGCAGCGCGGGATGCAGCGCGAACCGCTCGGCCTGCCCGGCGTCCGGCAATTCCACCTCGGCGAAGACCTCCTCGCCGTACCGCCAGGCGGCCCGCAGCCCCTGGAACGTCGGCCCGTAGCGCACGCCCAGCGCGGCGAAGTGCGCGTAGATCTCGTCCGTTTCGAGCGGCGTCGCCCCCTCGGGGAGGCGGGAGTCGTCCGCGTCCGCAGGGACGTCGGGCTCCTCCTGGCCCGTCGCCGACGTCGGGGCGAGGACGCCGGTCGCGTGGCAGACCCACGGCTCGGCCTCGTCCTCGTCGTCCGCCGGCTCGGGGCGCGCGTGCAGGGAGACGGCCCGCTCCCCGTTCTCCTCCCCGGAGCCCACGACCACCTGGAGCTGTACGGCACCGTGCTCGGGCAGGACCAACGGGGCTTCGAGCGTCAGCTCGTCGATCCGGTCACAACCGGTGTGGTGGGCCGCGTGCAGCGCCAGCTCCACGAAGGCCGTACCCGGCAGCAACGCGCTGTCCATCACCTCGTGATCGGCGAGCCACGGGTGGCTGGCGAGCGAGAGCCGCCCGGAGAACAGATGGCCCTCGCCGTTCGCCAACTCCGTACCCGCCGCCAACAGCGGATGGTCCGCCGACAGCAGCCCCGCACTCCGCAGATCCCCCGCGAACCCGGCCGCCTCGGGCCAGAACCGCTGCCGGTCGAAGGGGTAGGTGGGGAGGTCGAGGTGGGGGTGGTTTGTGGTGTCTTGGGTGGTGGTCCAGGTGGTGGGGGTGTGTCCGTGGGTGTGGGCTTGGGTGAGGGTGGTGAGCAGGCGGGTGGGGGTGGCTTCGTTGCGTCGGAGTGTGCCGAGGACGGTGGTGTGGGGGTTGGTGTCTTGGATGGGGGTGGTGAGGACGGGGTGGGGGCTGGTTTCGATGTAGGTGTGGTGGCCGTCCTCGTTGAGGAGGCGGAGGGTTTGTTCGAGGAGGACGGGGTGGCGCAGGTTGCGGTACCAGTAGTCGGCTGTCAGTTGGGTGGTGTCGAGTTGGGTGCCGGTGAGGGTGGAGTAGAAGGGGATCTGGGCGGGGCGGGGTGTGAGGGTCTTGAGGGCCTTGTGCAAGGCCGGGCGGAGATCTTCGATGTGGGGGGAGTGGCTGGCGTAGTCGACGTCGATGGTGCGGGCGCGGATGCCCTCGTTTTTGCAGGCGGCGACCATTTCGGCGAGCGCGCTGGCGTCGCCTGAAATCACGGTGCTTTCGGGCCCGTTGTGCGCGGCGACGTGCAGCCCCGGGTACGGGGCGAGCCGTGCGGCGGTCTCCTCGGCGCTCAGGGGGATCGAGGCCATGCCGCCGCTTCCCGTGAGGGTGACCAGGGCTTGGCTGCGCAGGCACACGATCCGCGCGGCGTCATCCAGGCTGAGCGCTCCGGCAACATGCGCGGCGGCGATCTCGCCCTGTGAGTGTCCGATGACCGCGTCGGCCCGAATGCCGTGGGATTCCCACACCCGCGCCAGGGAGACCATGAGCGCGAACAACGCGGGCTGGACGACATCGACCCGCTCGAACCCCGGTGCCCCGGCCCGCTCATGCAGGACATCGAACAGGTCCCAGTCCACGTACGTGCTCAAGGCATCCGCGCACTCCCGCAAACTCGCGGCGAAGACCGGCGAGGAATCCAGCAGGCCGATGCCCATCCCGGCCCATTGCGAGCCCTGACCGGGAAAGACGAACACCGTCTTGCCCGGGTCGGGCGAGGCAGCCCCCTCCACCACCGACGCATGCGGCATCCCCTGCCCGAGGGACTCCAGCCCGGCCAGCAGTTCTTCCCGCTCCTGGCTGATGACCCCCGCCCGGTACAGGTGGTGCGTGCGCGAGGCGGCCAACGCCCGTGCGGCCTCGGCGAGGTCCAGTCCGGGCCGTTCCTTCACGTAGGCGGCCAGACGTGCCGCCTGTTCCCGCAGCGCGCTCTCCGTCTTGCCGGACAGCAGCCATGGGACGGCGGGGTGTCCGGCGCCCGCGTCGGGTCCTTCCTCCGGAGTGTCCGCCCGCTCGGGTGCGGCCTCCAGGATCACGTGGGCGTTCGTGCCGCTCACTCCGAACGAGGAGACGCCCGCGCGACGGGGCCGGTCCAACTCCGGCCAGGGGGTCGCCCTGTCGAGGAGGGCGACGCGGCCGGCGGACCAGTCCACATGGTCGCTGGGCTCGTCGATGTGCAGCGACTCGGGGAGGACGCCGTGCCGCATGGCCTCGATCATCTTGATGACGCCCGCGACCCCGGCCGCCGCCTGGGTGTGGCCGATGTTGGACTTGACGGAGCCGAGCCACAGGGGACGGTCCTCGGGCCGCTCCTGGCCGTAGGTCGCCAGCAGCGCCTGGGCCTCGATGGGGTCGCCGAGGGTGGTGCCGGTGCCGTGGGCCTCCACGGCGTCGACCTGGTCGGGGGTGAGCCGGGCGTCGGCGAGGGCCTGTTCGATGACGCGCTGCTGTGCGGGCCCGTTGGGCGCGGTGAGCCCGTTGCTGGCGCCGTCCTGGTTGACGGCCGAGCCGCGCAGGACGGCCAGGATGCGGTGCCCGTTGCGCTGGGCGTCCGAGAGGCGCTCCACCAGCAGCAGGCCGAGCCCTTCGCCCCATGCGGTGCCGTCGGCCGAGGCCGCGAAGGCGCGGCAGCGCCCGTCGGCGGACAGGCCGCGCTGGCGGCTGAACTCGACAAAGCCCGCCGGGGTCGACATCACCGTCACCCCGCCGGCGAACGCGAGCGAGCATTCGCGCTGGCGCAGGGCGCGCGCTGCCAGATGGAGCGCGACGAGCGAGGCGGAGCAGGCCGTGTCCACGGTGACGGCCGGGCCCTCGAAGCCGAAGGAGTACGCCAGCCTGCCCGAGACGGCGCTGGCGGAGGTGCCCGTGGCCAAATAGCCCTCGACGCTTTCCTGCGAGCCGAGGAAATTCCGCGCGTAGTCCTGGCCGTTGGTGCCGACGAAAACTCCCGTATCGCTGCCGCGCAGCGCCGACGGCAGGATTCCGGCGCGCTCCAGGGTCTCCCACGCGCTTTCCAGGAGCAGCCGCTGCTGGGGGTCCATGGCCAAGGCCTCGCGGGGGCTGACACCGAAGAAGTCGGCGTCGAACGAGGCCACATCGTCGAGGAAAGAGCCCTCGCGGGTGTAGGTCTTTCCGACGCTGTCGGGGTCGGGGTCGAAGAGGGCATCGGTGTCCCAGCCCCGGTCCTTCGGGAATTCCGACACCGCTTCGCGCCCCTCGGCCAACAGCTCCCACAGCTGCTCGGGGGAGTCGGAGCCGCCGGGGAAACGGCAGCTCATCCCCACGATGGCGAGCGGCTCGTGCTCCTTGTCCTCGGCCTCCCGCAGCCGACGGTGTGCCTGCCGCAGATCGGCGGTCGCCCGCCTCAGATAGTCGCGCAGCCTCTCGTCATTCACCGTGGTGCTGCCAGCGGAATCAGAATTCATCAGACTTCACCAATTTCAGACTTCACCAATGCGGAAATGCCGAGTTCAGGAAACGCTCAGGTATCGGTTCGAGGGATGGTTGAGGGAAGGGGTCAGGAAATGCCGAGTTCGTTGTCGAGCACGTCGAAGAGTTCGTCGTCGCTCACCGTGCGCAGGTCCTCCGCGTACCCCTCGGTGGGCCCCTCGGCGGAGGCGTGCGCGGGGTCCGAAGGGGTGCCGTCCAGCCGCCACAGCAGCGACCGGAGCCGTTTGGCGATCAGCAGCCGGGACTCCAGCGTGTCCGGCGCTTGTTGCAACGCCTCCTCCAGCGCACGCAGTTCGGCCGAGGCGGGTACCGCGGCCAAGGGGTCCTCGGGCAGGACGCGGGTCAGCAGGTACGTGGCCAGCGCCGCGGGTGTCGGGTGGTCGAAGATGACCGTCGAGGGGACCCGGAGCCCGGTTGCCGCCGTCAGCCGGTTGCGCAGCCGGATCGCCGCCAGTGAGTCGAAACCCAGCTCCTGGAAGGCGCGTTCGGGGTGGATGTCCTGCGCGGAGGAGTGCCCCAGCACCGAGGCGATCTGGCCGCGCGCGAAGTCCAGCAGCGCCGCCCGCCGCTCCCCTTCGGGCAACCGGGCGAGCCGCTGGGCGAGCGAGGGACCGCCGGAGCCGGTGCGCCGCGCGGGTACGTGGACGAGGCCGCGCAGGATCGCCGGCAACGCCTCGCCGTCCGCGCCGCCCGCCCCGCTTTCGGCGGTCTCGGCGGCGCGCGCCCGCAGCGCCGCCAGGTCCAGATCGGCCGGTACGAGCAGGGCGCGCCCGCTGCCGGGTGGCGCGTTCAGCGGTGCGCCCGGCGAGTCCGGCGAGGCCGGTGATCCTGGGGCGACCGGTGTCGCCTCCAGTGCGGCGTCGAAGAGTGCGAGGGCGCGTGCGGCGGGCAGTGGCCGGACGCCGTTGCGGGCCAGCCGCGCCGCTTCGGCGTCATCGAGCCGCTCGCCCATGCCCCCGCCCTCTTCCCACAGGCCCCAGGCCAGCGACAGCGCGGGCAGCCCCCGCGCGCGCCGGTGCTGGGCGAGCGCGTCGAGGAAGGTGTTGGCAGCGGCGTAGTTGGCCTGGCCCGGGTTGCCGAGCGTCCCGGCGACGGACGAGAACAGCATGAAGGCCGACAGGTCCGTCGCGGCGGTCAGCTCGTGCAGGTTCCAGGCGGCGTCGGCCTTCGGCCGCAGGACCCGCTCCAGCCGTGCCTCGTCCAGCGACGGCAGCGTGCCGTCGTCCAGAATGCCGGCGGCGTGTACGACGGCGGTGAGCGGATGCTCCGAGGGGATCGTGCCGAGCAGCGCCTCCAGCGCGGCACGGTCGGCCGCGTCACACGCGACGACCCGCACCTCGGCGCCCTGCCCGCGCAGTTCCTCGCACAGCCCGTCCGCGCCGTCCGCTGCGGGACCGCGCCGGCTGGTGAGCAGCAGATGACGTACGCCGTGCGCCGCCACCAGATGCCCGGCCAGCAGGCTGCCGACACCCCCGGTGCCGCCCGTGATCAGCACGGTGCCTTCGGGGTCGAACGAAGGGCTCAGCGAAGGGGGTGCCGACTGGTCCCCGGAGTCCTCCCGCGGGAGGCGCGCGAGCCGGGGGGCGGTGAAAGCTCCCTCGCGCAGGGCGAGTTGGGTCTCACCGGTGGCCACGGCAGCGGGTATGACGGAGGCCGGCGCGCCATCGCGGTCGATGTCGAGCAGCACGAACCGGCCCGGATTCTCGGTCTGCGCCGACCGCAGCAGGCCCCATGCGGCGGCTGCCGCCGGGTCGGGCGTCCCACCCGAGTCCGGGTCGGGCAGCACGGCGCCGCGCGTCACCACGACCAGGGTTGAGCTCGCGAACCGCTCGTCGCCCAGCCACTCCTGTGCCAGACCGAGCAGCTGCGAGAGGAGGGGACGCACACGCGTGGCGGGGTTGTCCCGCAGGTCGTCCGCGTCCGCGTCGTTGGCTTCGTTCCGGCTCGCGTCCGTGCGTCCGTACGGCGCGGTCACGACGATGGGGGGCGGCGAAGCGCCCGCGTCCACCGCGTCCCGCAGCGCGGCCAGGTCCGCGTACGCGGCGGCCCCAGCGGTCGTCCCCCGGGCCCATGCCCCCTCCTCACCCAGCAGCGCCCAGGACCCGGGCGAGGACGGGGACGAGGACGAAGGGGAGGGGAAGGGGACGGGGCGCCACTCCACGTGGAAGAGCGCCTGCGACGTGCCGTCCGCGTCGGCACGCAGCCGGGCAGTCGGGAACGCGCCCAGTGCCACCTCCTCGACGGTCGCCACCGGCGCGCCCTCGGTGTCCGTGAGGGTGACCGAGGCACTGCCCTCGCCCGTGCCGACGAGCCGTACGCGCAGCGCCGTCGCGCCCGAGGCGTGCAGCGCCACCCCGCGCAGGACGCGCGGCAGCGGTACGGCGGGCTCGCCGCCGGCAGCTGTCGTGGGATCCGTCGTGGGTTCCGTCGTGGGGCTCGTCGTCCCGAGGGTGTCGAGCGAGCCGAGGAGCAGCGGGTGCAGCGCGGCGTCGAACAGTGCGGGGTGCAGGCCGAACCCGGCGGCGGACCCGGCGGATCCGGTGGGACCGGCAGCCCCGGCCGCTGCCGAATCGGCCGTCTCCTGGGGAAGGTCGACCTCGGCGTACAGCTCCTCCCCCCGCCGCCAGGCCGCGCGTACGCCCTGGAACAGCGGTCCGTGCGCCAACCCGGCGGCGAGCAACTGGTGATAGAGCCCGGCCACCTCGACGGGCTGGGCGCCCACGGGCGGCCACGCGCCGCCGTTCCCCGCGTCTCCGTCTCCGTCCTTGTCCCGGCCCCCGTCCGACGTGGCGGCGGAGAGCGCGCCGGACGCGCAGCGCGTCCAGGGCTCGCCCGGCTCGTCACTCTCCGGCCGGGTGTGCAGCGTGAACGGGTGACGCCCCACGTCGTCCAAAGACTCGACTGCCAGCCGGAGTTGGACCGCACGTTCCTCGCTGATGGCCGGCGGCACGTGCACGGTCAGGGAGTCCACACGGTCGCAGCCCACATGGGCCGCCGCCCGCAACGCCATGTCCACACACGCGGATGCGGGCAGCACCGCCGTGTCCCCGACCAGGTGCTCACCGAGCCAGGGCTGACCCGCGAGCGACACCCGCCCGGAGAAGAGCGTGCCCTGCCCACCGGGGGCCTCGATCACGGTCGACAGCAACGGATGCCCCGTCGCCGCCAACCCGGCCGAGACGACGTCCGCCGTCCGAGCCTGCGCGTGCAGCCAGTACGGCTGATGCTCAAAGGCATACGTCGGCAGCTCGACCGGCGCGTCCGGGGGGTCGAGGAACAGGGTCTCCCAGTCGGGTGTGTGTCCGTGGGTGTGGAGGGTGGTGAGGGTGTGGGTGAGGGTGGTGGGTTCGGGTTGGTGGGGGTGGAGGGTTGGGAGGAGGGTGGGTGGGTTGGGTGTGGTGTCGAGGTTGTGGTGGTTGAGGGTGGTGAGGGTGGTGTCGGGTCCGAGTTCGAGGTGGGTGGTGACGTGGTGGGTGTGGAGGGTGGTGGTGGTGTCGGCCCAGCGGACGGGTTGGCGGATGTGCTGGGTCCAGTAGTCGGGGTCGCGTAGTTGGGTTGTGGTGGCGAGGTCTCCGGTGGTGTTGGAGATGATGGGGGTGTGGGGTTCGTGGTAGGTCAGTTGTGCTGCGGTGCGGTGGAATTCTTCGAGTGCGGGTTGCATGAGGTGGGAGTGGAAGGCGTGGCTGACGTGGAGTCGTTTGGTTTTGTGTCCGCGTTCGGTCCAGAGGGTGGCGAGCTCTTGGATGGCTTGTTCGTCTCCGGAGATGACGGTGGAGGTGGGGGCGTTGACGGCGGCGAGTGATACGCGTTGTGGGTCGAGGGTTTCGAGGACGTCTTTTTCGGTGGCGTGGAGGGTGAGCATGGCTCCGCCGGGTGGGAGGTTTTGGAGGAGTCGTGCGCGGGTGGCGACGAGGGTGGTGGCGTCGGTGAGGGTGAGGATGCTTAGCTGCGTGGGCTGCGGTGAGTTCGCCGATGGAGTGTCCGGCCAGGTAGTGGGGTTTGATGCCGTGGTGGAGGTAGAGGTGGTGGAGGGCGGTGCCGAGGGCGAAGAGTGCGGGTTGGGTGTACTGGGTCTGGTGCAGCAGTGGCGCCAGGGCGTCGTCTTCGGGGGCGAACATGATGTCGCGGAGGGGGTGTTGGAGGTGGGGGTCGAAGTGGGCGCACACCTCGTCCAGTGCGTGGGCGAATACGGGGTGGGTGTTGTAGAGTCCGGCGCCCATTCCGGCGCGTTGTGAGCCCTGCCCCGCGAACACGAACGCGATCTTCCCCGGCGTACGTGCCGTCCCCCGGGCGAGGACCTCCGGCTCGGGGTCGTGCCCATCGGCCAGGCTCCGCAGCGCGGCCACCGCTTCCTTCCCGTGGGACACCGCGATACCGACGCGCTCGGCGTGGTGCGTACGGGTCGTCGCCAGGGCGTGCCCGATGGCCGCCGCGTCCAGCTCGGGGTGCGTGGCGACGAAGTCGGCCAGGCGTCCGGCCTGTTGGCGTAGCGCTCCCTCGCTCTTTGCCGAGAGCACCCACGGCACGACGCGCTCCTCGCGCCCCGCAAGAGCCCCACGCGCCACTCGCTCCTCTGCCGCAGTGGCAGGCGCGGGTGGTGCCTCCAGGATGACGTGGGCGTTGGTGCCGCTGATCCCGAAGGACGACACGGCGGCCCGGCGTGCCCGTCCCGTTTCGGGCCAGGGCACCGGGTCGCTCAGCAGGGAGACGGCGCCGCTGTCCCAGTCCACGTGCGGTGAGGGCGTGTCGATGTGCAGCGTGCGGGGCAGGTGACCGTGCCGTATCGCCTGGACCATCTTGATGACGCCCGCGACACCGGCCGCCGCTTGGGTGTGCCCGAGGTTGGACTTGACGGAGCCCAGCCACAGCGGACGGTCCTCGGGCCGCTCCTGGCCGTAGGTCGCCAGCAGCGCCTGGGCCTCGATCGGGTCGCCCAGCGTGGTGCCGGTGCCGTGGGCCTCGACGGCGTCGATGTCGGACGCGGCCAGACCCGCACCACGCAACGCCGCCCGGATGACGCGCTGTTGGGAGGGCCCGTTGGGCGCCGTCAGCTGGCTGCTCGTACCGTCCTGGTTCACGGCCGAGCCACGGACCAGGGCCAGCACACGGTGCCCGTTGGCCTCCGCGTCCGAGAGCCGTTCGGCCAGCAGCAGGCCCACACCCTCGCCCCACCCGACCCCGTCGGCACCGGCGGCGAAGGCCCGGCAACGCCCGTCCGGGGACAGGCCGCGCTGTCGGCTGAACTCGATGAACGCCATCGGCGAGGACATCACCGTCACCCCGCCGGCCAGCGCCAGGTCGCACTCGCCGTCGCGCAGCGCCTGGACGGCCAGGTGGAGCGCCACCAGCGAGGACGAGCAGGCCGTGTCCACGCTGACGGCCGGGCCCTCGAAGCCGTAGGTGTAGGCGATGCGTCCCGAGGCCACGCTGCCGGAGCTTCCGGTGCTGATGTAGCCCTCGAAGCCGGGCGGCGCGGGCTGGAGCCGCGCGCCGTAGTCGTTGTACATGACCCCGGCGAACACTCCGGTCCGGCTGCCGCGCAGGGAGTGCGGGCGGATCCCCGCGCGCTCCAGCGCCTCCCACGTGGTCTCCAGCAAGAGCCGCTGCTGCGGGTCGATGGTCAGTGCCTCGCGAGGGCTGATGCCGAAGAAGCCGGGGTCGAACTCGTGGGCCTCGTGCAGGAAGCCGCCCTCGCGGGTGTAGCTCCTGCCCTCGCGGTCCGGGTCGGGGTCGTAGAGCGCCTCGGTGTCCCAGCCACGCTCGGAGGGGAAGGCGGACACCGCGTCGCGGCCCTCGGACACCAGCTCCCACAGGTCCTCGGGCGAGGCGACCCCGCCCGGGAAGCGGCAGGCCATGCCGACCAGGGCGATCGGCTCCGGGGCCCGGGCCCGCTCGGCGGCCTGCCTGGCGTCCTGCTTGAGCCGATCGGTCTCCTGCTTGAGCCGCTCGTTCTCCAGAAGCGATGCCCGCAGGGCCTCGACGACCTTATTGCCAGTATCCCCGGCGGCCGTCATGAGTTCACCGTTTCGAGATGCGCCATCCGCTGTTACCGCAGCCTTTCTCCGCATCGACAGATCCGTCGTCCGCCACGTCATCGTTGGCCACGGTGCTAAAGCTGCCCTAACCCTGTGCTTTTCGGATGTGCTTGAGCCGAGCCCCGTGCCGTGGTCGCCTCCGGTGACAGAACCGGGAGCGCGCGTGACTGAAGAAGGACGGGATTAGCGGGCCTTTAGGCGGGCGCGTGAAGGTGTTGCGCCGAGTGCGTGCTGCTGAGAACCGAACTCAACTGACGCGTACGGACTGCCACAGCCGACCTTCAGGAGCTGAGAATGACCGCAGTGGACCGGGAAACACAGAACGCGGAGGGCGGCTCCGGGGGAGCGGGCCCCGTCGCACAGGAGGCTCTGGACTCGGGAAAGCTGGCCTTCCAGGGCGAGATGCCGATGGCAAGCGCGTTGGAGCCCCGGCAATTGGCACTCGCCGCCGCGCTGGCTGCGGGCATCTTCACGCCCGGCGTCGACCCGGTCGACGAGGTGCTGGACAAGTGCGTCATCGTGGACGGGCTCACCGAAGTGATCGAGAAGCTCGCCATCAACGAGGGCAGCAAGAACGGCTCCACGGATTCCGGTGACTACGTGGACGGATTCTTCGACAGCGACGGAAAACGCGTGGGAACGGTCACGGGAACGGCTGTGATGCTGGCCAAGGAACCGCACATCTGGCAGCACCACAAGAGCGTCACGGAATTCGAGGACGGCACTTTCGAGACCACCGGAGTGATCGACGGTACGGCGATTCTGCACGGCCTCACCCAGGTATTCCGTGTGGTCGGCAAGACCGGCCGTTACGCGGGAAAGCAGGGCTTCATGACGCTCACCATCAAGGATCCCCAGCAGCGTCCCCCGCATTACCACACGGTCTTCGCGATGGCCTGAGATCCGGCGGGCCTCCGCAGCTCAGGGCCCCTCGTTGCGGCGCGCAACTCGGCGCTCCGGCAGGTCTTCCCCGCGGGGACCGACCGTGCGATCACGGCGGCTCTCCCGGCTGATGGTGGGGCGGCATCACCGGTCTGACCGGTGATGCCGCCTTGTCGGTGCCGGAGACGCCGCGTCTCCGGCGCCATCGCTTCCCGGTCCGGCGGTTGATCCCGCATGCCCATGCCCCCTCTGACGGGCAAGCCGCGCCTGGGGAACCCCGCCGGCTGCGGCCACGGCTGTTCGCCACCGCGGCCCAACTGTTCGCCATCGCGGTCCAACTGGGCGCCACCAGCCGTCGCAGCATCATCCGCCGCGCCACCCACGACCGGCCCCTGTCCTACCTGGAGGAACAGTTCCTCACGCGCGTCGAGAGGGGTGGGTGACCTCCCAGGCCGCCTCGATCATCCGGAAGATCTCGTCCACCGCGGCCTCCGGATCGGCCGCCTCGCGGGCCAGTGAATGGGCGTCGATCGCGAACCTCGCGATCGTCCGGCAGGCTGTTGTGGTCCGGGACAGGTCGGGATCGGCGGCGATGGCCGTCGCCAGTGACTCCGCGTGGCGCAGCCTCATCGACTCCTCGTACTCCCGCAGGTCAGGCGAGGCGTCGACCATGCGCCAGATCGGGGCGGCGCTGTCCGCCGAGCAGTGCCGCACCAGGGCCTGGATCTCGCGGCGTAGCGCGGGGATGAGCGGCTCGTGCGGCGCCCGGCCGGTGACCGCCTGGGTGAGGCGTTGCTCGAAGTTCTCGTCCTGCTCGAACACCAGGGCCTCTTTCGAGGCGAAGTGGGAGAAGAGCGTGGTGACGGCCACGTCGGCCTCAGCGGCCACGTCACGGATGCCCACCGCGTCGTACCCGCGTTCCAGGAAGAGCCGCAGGGCGGTGTCGGCGATCTTCTGGCGGGTCGCGGCCTTCTTGCGCTCACGGCGTCCGGACGGCACGGTCATGCCCTGATGCTACCAGGTGCAAAAGCGTAACCGTTTTTAAAAACTAACCGTTAGTGTTATGTTCGACGGCATGAAGAGAGTGAGCTTCGCCGAGTTCGGCGGTCCGGACGTTCTGCAACTCGTAGACGCCGAGGAGCCCCACGCGGGCCCCGGCCAGGTACGCATCACGGTGCGGGCGGCGGGCGTGAACCCCGTCGACTGGAGGATCCGTGAAGGCCAGTTCCAGAAAGAGCGCCGTACGGTGCACCAGCCGATCGAGTTGCCCGCCGGAATCGGGCAGGACGCCTCCGGGGTGGTGGACGAGGTCGGCGAGGGCGTCGAAGGGATCGAGGTCGGCGACCACGTGTTCGGCAGAGGATCGAACACCTATGCCGAGTTCGCCGTGCTGTGGGCCTGGGCCCGTATGCCGGAGGGGCTGACGTTCGAAGAGGCGGCCGGGTACCCCTCCGTGGTGGAGACCGCGCTGCGCATCATCCGCGAGGTCGGTGTGCAGCCCGGGCAGACGCTGCTCGTCAGCGGTGCGTCCGGGGGAGTCGGATCGGCGGTGCTACAGATCGCCCGCGAGCGCGGCATCACGGTGATCGGCACGGCCGGAGCCGCGAACCAGGACTATCTGCGCAGCCTGGGTGCCCTCGCCACGACGTACGGCGAGGGCTGGGTCGAGCGGGTGCGGCAGCTCGGCCAGGTCGACGCGGCCCTCGACCTGGCCGGCTCGGGTGTGATCCGCGAACTCGTCGAGCTGACCGGGGACCCGCAGAAGGTGATCACCATCGGCGATCTCGGTGCGTCGGAGTTCGGTGTCCGATTCTCCGGCGTGTCCGGGGACAAGGCGGCAGCGCTCGCCGAGGCCGCCGGCCTCATCTCGCGGGGGAAGCTCCACATCCCGGTCGAGAAGTCGTACACACTCGCCGAGGCCCCGGCCGCGCACGCCGACAGCCAAGCCGGGCACACGCGCGGGCGCCGGGTCTTGGTCGTCTGAGCCGTTTCCTGCCCAGGCCGGACCTGGTGTTCGTCGAGAACACAGAGTTCGTAGCCAGTGGTGCCCGGCGCGGTGGGGGTCGACGATGCGGTCGGCGGCCGACGTGCGACGACAGCAAGACCATCATGCCGGTCTGCTATCGCTGACCGGTCCTCGCCCGGCGAGGGTTCGTCCCGCTGACGTGGCGCCGAGAAAGTCCGCTCCTCCCGGTTGTCACAGGGCACTGTCACGAGAGCGACGCAAAGACGGGTTGCGGCAGTCCAGGGCAGAGACCAGCACTGTCCGCTGGATGCCTGGTACCTGCCGCAACCCCTCGCTCATGACTCGTCGTTGGTTCCGTTGTTGGTCCCGCTGCCCGAGAGCGCGATCGCGATCAGGTCGGCGACATCGGCCTCCCTGATGGTGTCGACCCGCTCCTGGCCGTCGCCCCCGCCGTCCGCGTCATCCGCGCCGTCCGCACCGGCTCCGCCGTCCTTGGCAGCCTGGCCGGGGTCGGCCAGTCGCAGCAGGGGTTCGATGAGTCCCGCCTCGCGCAGCCGCTCGACGGGGATGGAGCCGAGAGCGCGGCGGATCTCCTCCGCGTCCGTGTCACCGTCCCCCTTCCCCGCTCCGCCTGGGTGCGGCAGCTGGGGTTCCAGCTCCTCCCGCAGATAGCGGGCCAGCGCGGAGGGCGTCGGGTAGTCGAACACGAGAGTGGCGGGCAGGCGCAGCTCGGTCGCCGCCTTGAGCCGGTTGCGCAGTTCGACGGCGGTGAGCGAGTCGAAGCCCATGGCCATGAGCCCCTGGTCGGGGTCGACCGCGTCGGGCGAGCCGTGCCCCAGCACCGAGCCGATCTGGGAGCGCACGAACTCCAGCAGGACAACGTCCCGTTCTGCCTCGCCGTGGTCCTTGAGCCGGCCGAGCAGGGACTGCCGCAGCCCGCCGGCCCCGCCGCCCCGGAGAGTCCCGCCCATCGACGGCGCCGGAGTCCGTACGAGCCCGCGCAGCACCGGCGGCAACAGCCCTTCTCCCGCCAGCGCGCGCAGGGCGGGCAGCCGCAGCCGGACCGGAACCAGCGTCGCGCGGCCGGGCAGCCGGAGCGCGGCGTCCAGGAGGGACAGGCACTCCTCGGACGGCAGCGGAGCCAGCCCGTTACGCGCCATCCGCCGCTCATCGGCGCCGGTCAACGTCGCGGCCATCCCGTCCGCCGACTGCTCCCACGGGCCCCAGGCCAGCGAGAGCGCGGGCAGCCCTTGGGCCTGGCGGTGGTGGGCGAGGGCGTCGAGGAAGGTGTTGGCGGCGGCGTAGTTGGCCTGCCCCGGCCCGCCGAGCGTGCCCGCTGCGGAGGAGAACAGCACGAACGCCGCCAGGTCCGCCTTCGCCGTCAGCGCGTGCAGATTCCACGCGGCGTCGGCCTTCGGGCGCAGCACGCTCCGCAACTGTTCGGACGTCAGCGACCCCACCGTGGCATCGTCCAGGACGCCTGCGGTGTGGAAGACGCCGGTCAGCGGGTGCGCCGCGGGTACGTCGGCGAGCAGCGCGCCCAGCGCCTCCGCGTCCGCCACGTCACAGGCCGCCATCCGCACCTCGGCGCCCGCCGTGGCCAGTTCGGCGCGCAGCTCCTCCGCGCCTTCGGCCGCGGCCCCGCTGCGGCTGGCCAGCACCAGATGGCGCACGCCGTGCGCCGCCACGAGGTGCCGCGCCACGAGACGGCCCAGCGCACCCGTGCCGCCGGTGACCAGCACGGTTCCGGCCGGATCGAGGGGGTCGATGGAATCGCGGTAGGAGGAGCTGTGCCCATCGCCGTCCGTCGCTTCGGCTTCGGCTCCGCCACCGGCCCCGGCCCCGGCTCCGCCACTGGTCCCGCCATCGGTACCGGCGCCCGCTGCCGGGGCGAGCCGGGGCACGTGCACCACCCCGTCCCTGAGCGCCACCTGCGGTTCGCCGCAGTTCAGCGCGGTCGGGAGCGCGGCTCGGGAGGCGGGCAGCCCGTCGGTGTCGACCAGCGTGAAGCGCCCCGGGTTCTCGCTCTGCGCGGAGCGCAGCAGCCCCCAGACGGCAGCCGAGGCCAGCGACGGCACCTCCTCCCCGCGCTCGGCGGCGACGGCACCCTCGGTGACGATCGCGAGCCGTGCCTCCACGAACTGCTCGTCCGCGAGCCACTGTTGAAGGAGTGTCAGGTACGTGTGGACGACGCCGTAGGTGTCGGGCTCGGTGGGCAGCAGGTCGTGCGGGGCCCGTTCGGATTGCGGGGTCTGCGGCTGCTCGCCCGGCCGGTGCCCGACGACCACCGTGCCGGGGACGGGCTCGCCGTCCTCCTCCAGTGCACGGGCCAACGCCATGAGGTCGGCGTACGCCGCCGCTGCCCCGTCCACGGCGGGGCCCTCGCCCAGGAGGACGAGACGGCCCCCGTCCTCCTGGGCGGGCTCGGCGACGGGCACCCAGTTCAGCTCGTACAGCGTGTTACGGCGTCCGCCCAGGCCCGCGCGCAGCTGCTCGGGCCGCATCTCCCGCACCACCAGCGTGCCGCTCAGTACCGGCTCACCCTCGGGGTCCGTGAGGACCACCGAGGCCGCGCCGTCCGGCGTACGCCGCAGGTGCGCCCGCAACGCGGTGACCGCGCCGGCCCCGGCCCCGGCCGTGTGCGCGGTGACCTCCGTCCACTCGTACGGAACTCGCACCGCGCCATCCTCGCGCGCGGTCGGATGCTCGGGGGTGGGGTGGCTTGAGGTGAGGAGGGTGAGGGGGTGGAGGGCGGCGTCGAGGAGTGCGGGGTGGATGACGTGGGCGGGGGTGAGGGCGTCGGATGTGGCGGTGTTGGACGTGAGGGCTTCGGGGAGGGCGATGTCGGCGTAGATGTTGTCGCCGTCGCGCCAGGCGGCCGTGAGCCCTCGGAAGGCCGGACCGTAGTCGAGACCGTCCGCCGCGAACTGCTCGTAGAGCGCCTCGGGTTCCACCGGGTCCGCCCCGGTGGGGGGCCAGTTCGAGGGCGTGGCGACAGGCGTCGCCGCTCGGTCGGACGCCGTGACGAGGGTCCCCTGCGCGTGGCGGGTCCACGGCAGATCGTCCTCGTCCCCGGGTGCGGGGTCCGGGCGGGAGTGAACCGCGAGCGTCCGTGCACCGTCCTCCTCCACCGCCGCAGGCCCGAGGTGCACCTGCACCTGGACGGCGCCCTGCTCGGGAAGCGCGAGCGGCGCGTGCAGCGTCAGCTCCCGCACATGAGCGCTGCCGGTGTGCGCGGCGGCGTGGAGGGCGAGGTCGAGAAGGGCGGCACCGGGGAGCAGCGGCGTGCCGTACACGGCGTGGTCGGCCAGCCAGGGGTGTGCGGCCAGAGAGAGGCTGCCGGTGAACAGGTGGCTCCCGTCCGGGAGTTGGGTGCCCGCGCCGAGCAGCGGGTGCCCCGAGGCTTGGAGTCCGGCAGACGCCACCCCCGAAGTCGGCCGGGGGCTGTGGAGCCAGTAGGGCTGGTGTTGGAAGGGGTAGGTGGGGAGGTTGGGTGTGGTGGTTGGGGTTGGGTCTTGGGTGGTGGTCCAGGTTGTGGGTGTGTGTCCGTGGGTGTGGAGGGTGGTGAGGGTGTGGGTGAGGGTGGTGGGTTCGGGTTGGTGGGGGTGGAGGGTTGGGAGGAGGGTGGGTGGGTTGGGTGTGGTGTCGAGGTTGTGGTGGTTGAGGGTGGTGAGGGTGGTGTCGGGTCCGAGTTCGAGGTGGGTGGTGACGTGGTGGGTGTGGAGGGTGGTGGTGGTGTCGGCCCAGCGGACGGGTTGGCGGATGTGCTGGGTCCAGTAGTCGGGGTCGCGTAGTTGGGTTGTGGTGGCGAGGTCGCCGGTGGTGTTGGAGATGATGGGGGTGTGGGGTTCGTGGTAGGTCAGTTGTGCTGCGGTGCGGTGGAATTCTTCGAGTGCGGGTTGCATGAGGTGGGAGTGGAAGGCGTGGCTGACGTGGAGTCGTTTGGTTTTGTGTCCGCGTTCGGTCCAGAGGGTGGCGAGCTCTTGGATGGCTTGTTCGTCTCCGGAGATGACGGTGGAGGTGGGGGCGTTGACGGCGGCGAGTGATACGCGTTGTGGGTCGAGGGTTTCGAGGACGTCTTTTTCGGTGGCGTGGAGGGTGAGCATGGCTCCGCCGGGTGGGAGGTTTTGGAGGAGTCGTGCGCGGGTGGCGACGAGGGTGGTGGCGTCGGTGAGGGTGAGGATGCCGGCTGCGTGGGCTGCGGTGAGTTCGCCGATGGAGTGTCCGGCCAGGTAGTGGGGTTTGATGCCGTGGTGGAGGTAGAGGTGGTGGAGGGCGGTGCCGAGGGCGAAGAGTGCGGGTTGGGTGTACTGGGTCTGGTGCAGCAGTGGCGCCAGGGCGTCGTCTTCGGGGGCGAACATGATGTCGCGGAGGGGGTGTTGGAGGTGGGGGTCGAAGTGGGCGCACACCTCGTCCAGTGCGTGGGCGAAGGCGGGGTGGGTGTTGTAGAGCCCGGCGCCCATTCCGGCGCGTTGTGAGCCCTGCCCCGCGAACACGAACGCGATCTTCCCCGCTTCCGATGCGACACCCTGCACTACGGCAGGGGACTCCTCACCCCGCGCCAGGGAGTGAAGCGCGGCGAGTGCCTCGTCGTACCCGTCCGCCACGACGCCTGCACGGTGTGCGTGCTGCGTACGGGTGGTGGCAAGGGCCCGCCCGATCTCCGCGATCCGGGCCTCGGGCCGTTCGTTGAGGAACGTGGCGAGTTGGGCGGCCTGTCCCCTCAGCGCGTCCTGGTTCTTGGCGGACAGGAGCAGGGGGAGGTTGGGGGTTTCGGGGTGTTCCTCGACGGGTGTGTCCTGGGCGGCTTCCAGGATGACGTGGGCGTTGGTGCCGCTGATGCCGAAGGACGAGACAGCGGCGCGGCGGGGCTGTTCTTTCTCGGGCCAGGGTTGGTTCTGGGTCAGGAGGCTGACGGCGCCGCTGCTCCAGTCCACGTGTGGTGAGGGTTCGTCCGCGTGGAGCGTGCGCGGGAGTTCACCGTGGCGGAGGGCCTGGACCATTTTGATGACGCCCGCGACGCCGGCTGCTGCTTGGGTGTGGCCGAGGTTGGATTTGATGGAGCCGAGCCACAATGGACGCTCCTCGGGCCGTTCTTGGCCGTAGGTGGCGAGGAGTGCTTGGGCTTCGATGGGGTCGCCGAGGGTGGTGCCGGTGCCGTGCGCTTCCACGGCGTCGATGTCGGCGGGGGTGAGCTCGGCGGCGGCGAGTGCGGTGTGGATGACGCGTTGTTGTGAGGGTCCGTTGGGTGCGGTGAGTCCGTTGCTGGCGCCGTCCTGGTTGATGGCGGAGCCGCGGAGGACGGCGAGTACTGGGTGGCCCTTCGCCTGGGCGTCCGAGAGGCGTTCGACGAGTAGTAGGCCGACGCCTTCTGAGAATCCGGTGCCGTCAGCTGCTGCGGCGAAGGATTTGCAGCGGCCGTCCTCCGAGAGGCCCCGCTGTCGGCTGAATTCGATGAAGGTTGTTGGTGTGGCCATGACGGTGGCGCCGCCCGCGAGAGCCATGTCGCATTCGCCGCCGCGTAGTGCTTGGGCGGCCATGTGCAGGGCGACCAGTGACGACGAGCAGGCGGTGTCGACCGTGACTGCCGGTCCTTCGAAGCCGAATGTGTACGACACCCGTCCGGAGACGACGCCTCCGCTGCTGCCGTTGCCGATGTATCCCTCGAATTCCTGGGGGATGTGGTGGCTGAGTCGTCCGCCGTAGTCGTTGTACATGATTCCGGTGTAGACGCCGGTGCGGCTGCCGCGTAGTGAGGAGGGCAGGATCCCGGCGTTCTCGAGGGCTTCCCAGGTGGTCTCCAGCAGGAGTCGTTGTTGGGGGTCGGTGGCGAGGGCTTCGCGGGGGCTCATGCCGAAGAAGTCGGGGTCGAAGTGGTGGGCGTTATGGAGGAAGCCGCCGCGTCGGGTGTAGCTGGTTCCGGGGTGCTCGGGGTCGGGGTCGTACAGGGTGGCGAGGTCCCAGCCGCGTTCTTCGGGGAAGCCGCCGATGCCCTCGCGTCCTTCCGACACCAGTCGCCACAGGTCGTCCGGCGAGGTGATCCCGCCCGGATAGCGGCAGGCCATACCGACGATCGCGATCGGCTCATCGGTGCTCGTGGCCCTCGGGGTGAGGGCCACCTTCCGTGGGGCGATCGTGCCCGTGAGCTGGGTGAGGAGGTGCTGGGCCAGGGCGGTCGGGGTCGGGTGGTCGAAGACGAGGGTGGCGGTCAGTCGCAGCCCCGTTGCCGTGTTGAGGCGGTTGCGGAGTTCGACCGCCGTCAACGAGTCGAAACCCAAGTCCTGGAATGCCTGGTCAGCGGCAACATTTCGGGCCTCCGCGTGTCCGAGCACCGCAGCGGTGTGACTGCGCACCAGCTCCAGCACGGTGCTTTCCCGTTCCGCCTCGTCCATACCCGAGAGACGCTGTGCCCAGCCGCCCGCTCCTTGCCCCGCGCCGCCGCCCGCCGCCCGGCGGACCGGCACGCGCACCAGCTCGCGCAGCACAGGGGGCAGCGTCCCGGACTCCGCCTGCGCACGCAGCGACGGGGCATGGAAACCCGCTCCGACCGCCGTCGGAGCGGCGCACACCATCGCTTCGTCCAGGGCGCGCAGCGCGTCCCGTGTGGCGAGAGGCGTCAGCCCGCCACGGGTCATACGGGAGATCTCGCTGCCGTCGAGACTGCCGGTGAGGCCGCTGCCCTGCTCCCACAGCCCCCACGCGACGGAGGTAGCGGGGAGCCCCTGGGCCCGACGTTGGTGGGCGAGTGCGTCGAGGAACGCGTTGGCGGCGGCGTAGTTGGCCTGCCCCGGGCTGCCCAGCGTCCCGGCGGCGGAGGAGTAGAGGACGAACGCGTCCAGGTCGGCGTCTGCCGTCAGCTCGTGGAGGTTCCAGGCGGCGTCGACCTTGGGTTGGAGGACGGTGGTGAGTTGTTCGGGGGTGAGGGAGGTGAGTGTGGCGTCGTCCAGTACTCCGGCGGTGTGGATGACGGCGGTCAGCGGGTGCTGGTCCGGGATCGACGCGACGAGGGCGGCGAGGGCGTCCCGGTCGGCGGCGTCGCAGGCCGCGAGGGTTACGTGGGCCCCCAGGGCGGTGAGTTCGGTTTCGAGTTCGCGGGCGCCGGGTGCGTCGGGTCCGCGTCGGCTGGTCAGCAGCAGGTGACGCGCTCCGTGCTCCGTCACCAGGTGGCGGGCGGTGAGCCCGCCGAGGGTCCCGGTCCCGCCCGTCACGAGGACGGTTCCCGCGAGCGCGAGCGCGGGCGCGGGCGCGAATCCGGCCTCGTCCGCGGCCGGGCGGCCGGTCGCCCTGGTCACACGCGGCACGCAGGCGCGTCCCGCACGGACGGCCAGTTGCGGCTCGCCCGATGCGACGAGGGCGGGCAGCGCGGCGAACGAGGCCTCCGTGCCGTCGACATCGATCAGCTGGATACGCCCGGGGTGCTCCGACTGCGCGCTGCGGACCAGTCCCCACACGGCCGACGCGGGCAGATCGAGCGGCGACTCCTCGGGCGCGGCGGCGACAGCGCCCCGCGTCAGCAGGACGAGGCGCGCCGGCTCGGTCGCCATGCCGGGGTCTGTGGCGATGCCGGGGTCTGCCGCTTCCTCGGGGTCTGCCGCCAGGCCGGAAGCCGCCTCGCGGGTGGCTGCCTCGCCGGTGGCTGCCTCGCCGGTGGCCGCCTCGCTGGGGACGGGGATCTCGTCGTGCGCGAGCCAGTCCTGTACGAGGCGCAGCGCGTGCTCGGTCAGGGCATGTGTCGCGTCGGCGGCGTGGTCGCTCGGCGCCCGTTCCGCTTGGGTCGTCTGTTCCGCGCCTTCCACCTGTTCCGTCAGCGCCCGGAGTCCGTCCGTCGAGGTGTCGCCGGGGGCCTCGAGCAGCCGTGACACGCAGGGTGCGAGCACCGCTTCCGGCGCGGGGAGGGTGCCGTCGGCGAGCGCCTCATGGAGCGTGCCGACCTCGTCGTAAGCGGGCAGGACAGCGAGCCAGTCAGGCCCCGACACCGCGAGATCGTGCCCCAGGGCCGCCCATCGTGTGCCTCCGCTGTCGGACGACACCGGCTCGGGGCCGTCCGGCAGCGCGAACGGCCGCCAGGTGAGGTGGTGGAGCAGGCTGCGCGGGGCGGTGGCGTGCGCCAGCTGCTCGGGAGTCACCGGACGGGTGGTGAGGGAACCGACCGTGAGGACAGGGCTGCCCTCCGGGTCGCTGACCGCGAGAGCGAGAGTGCCCTCCTCTGTGACCGACAGCTGGGCGCGGAGCGTGGTGGCGCAGCCGCTGTGCAAGGTGACCTCGCCCCAGGAGAAGGGCAGCAGGACGCCGTCCGACAGGAGCCCGTCCGTACCGTTCGACAGGAGCCCGTCCGTGCCGTTCGCGAGGAACGCCGTGTGCAGCGCCGCGTCGAGGAGAGCGGGGTGGATGCCGTAGAGGGCGGTGTCGGTCCCGTCCGGCAGGCTGATCTCGGCGTACACCGTCCCGCCTTGCCGCCACGCCGCCCGCAGCCCCTGGAAGAGGGGACCGTAGACGAGGCCGTGGTCGGCCAGCTGGGCGTAGAGGTCGTCCGTGTCGAGCCGTTGTGCCTGCGGGGGCGGCCAGGCGGCCGGAGCGTGGGCGGGGACGGGAGCGGTGGTGCTGACGGTGGCCGGGGTGGCGGCCAGGGTCCCGGTCGCGTGCGCGGTCCATGGCAGCGCGTCGTCGCCGCCCGAGGTGTGGGGCCGGGAGCGCACGGTGAGCGCACGCCGCCCTTCCTCGTCGGCCGCACCGAGGACGACCTGGAGACGCAGAGCGCCATGCTCGGGCAGGACGAACGGCGCCTCCAACGTCAGCTCCTCCAGACGCCCGCACCCCGACTGCGCGCCCACATGCAGCGCGAGATCCGCGAAGGCGGCCCCGGGCAGCAACGCCGCCTCGTGCACGACGTGCTCACTCAGCCACGGGTGCGTGGCGAGGGAGAGGCTGCCCGTGAACAGGGCGCTCCCGTCCGGAAGTTCGGCGACCGCTGAGAGCAACGGATGCCCTGCGGGGTCCAGCCCGGCAGCGGCAACATCCTGGGCGCTGGGCGCCGTCAGCCAGTAGGGCTGGTGTTGGAAGGGGTAGGTGGGGAGGTCGGGTGTGAGGTCGAGCGTGAGGGGGGTGTCTTGGGTGGTGGTCCAGGTGGTGGGGGTGTGTCCGTGGGTGTGGGCTTGGGTGAGGGTGGTGAGCAGGCGGGTGGGGGTGGCGTCGTTGCGTCGGAGTGTGCCGAGGACGGTGGTGTGGGGGTTGGTGTCTTGGGTGGGGGTGGTGAGGACGGGGTGGGGGCTGGTTTCGATGTAGGTGTGGTGGCCGTCCTCGTGGAGGAGGCGGAGGGTTTGTTCGAGGAGGACGGGGTGGCGCAGGTTGCGGTACCAGTAGTCGGCTGTCAGTTGGGTGGTGTCGAGTTGGGTGCCGGTGAGGGTGGAGTAGAAGGGGATCTGGGCGGGGCGGGGTGTGATCCCTTCCAGGAGTTGGGTGATGTGGTTGAGGTTTTCGATGTGGGGGGAGTGGCTGGCGTAGTCGACGTCGATGGTGCGGGCGCGGATGCCCTCGCTCTGGCAGGCGGCGACCATTTCGGCGAGCGCGCTGGCGTCGCCTGAAATCACGGTGCTTTCGGGCCCGTTGTGCGCGGCGACATACAGCCCCGGGTACGGAGTGAGCCGTGCGGCGGTCTTCTCGGCGCTCAAGGGAATCGAGGCCATGCCACCTGTCCCCGCGAGGGTGACCAGGGCTTGGCTGCGCAGGCAGACAACCCGCGCCGCGTCATCAAGGCTGAGCGCTCCGGCGATGTGCGCGGCGGCGATCTCCCCCTGTGAGTGTCCGATGACCGCGTCGGCCCGAATGCCGTGGGATTCCCACACCCGCGCCAGCGACACCATCAGCGCGAACAACGCGGGCTGGACCACATCCACCCGCTCGAACCCCGGTGCCCCGGCCCGCTCATACAGGACATCGAACAGGTCCCAGTCCACGTACGTGCTCAAGGCATCCGCGCACTGCCGCAAACTCGCGGCGAAGACCGGCGAGGAATCCAGCAGGCCGATGCCCATCCCGGCCCATTGCGAGCCCTGACCGGGAAAGACGAACACCGTCTTGCCCGGGTCGGGCGAGGCAACCCCCTCCACCAGCGCCGCATGCGGCAACCCCTGCGCCAGAGCACTGAGCGCCTCCAGCAGCTCGCCGCGCTCTTCACTCACCACCCCCGCCCGGTACGTGTGATGCGTGCGCGAGGCCGCCAACGCGCGTCCGATCTCGGCGACCTCGACCTCGGGCCGTTCGTTGAGGAACGCGGCCAGTTGGGCGGCTTGCCCCCTCAGCGCGTCCTGGTTCTTGGCGGACAGCAGCACCGGGACGACATCGACGGGGGCTCCACCAGCATCGTTCTGCTCGGGCGCGGGTGCCGCCTCCAGGATCACGTGGGCGTTGGTGCCGCTGATGCCGAAGGAGGAGACGGCGGCGCGGCCGGGCCGTTCGTCCTGGGGCCAGGGTTGGTTACGGGTCAGGAGGGTGACGGCGCCGCTGTCCCAGTCCACGTGCGGCGACGGCTCGTCCACGTGCAGCGTGCGCGGGAGTTCACCGTGCCGGAGGGCCTGGACCATCTTGATGACGCCCGCGACCCCGGCCGCCGCCTGGGTGTGCCCGAGGTTGGACTTGATCGAGCCCAGCCACAAGGGCTTTTCCGGGTCCCGTTCCTGGCCGTAGGTCGCCAGCAATGCCTGGGCCTCGATGGGATCGCCCAGCGTGGTGCCCGTCCCATGCGCTTCCACGGCGTCGACATCAGCGGCGCTGAGCCCCGCTCCGGCCAGGGCGTCGCGGATGACGCGCTGTTGTGAGGGTCCGTTGGGTGCGGTGAGTCCGTTGCTGGCGCCGTCCTGGTTGACGGCGGAACCGCGTACGACCGCGAGTACCGGGTGGCCCTTCGCCCGTGCGTCCGAGAGCCGTTCGACCAGCAGTAGGCCCACGCCCTCCGAGAAGCCCGCGCCGTCGGCCGTGGCGGCGAAGGACTTGCACCGGCCGTCCTCCGACAGCCCGCGCTGACGGCTGAACTCGACGAACAGCCCCGGGGTGGCCATCACCGTCACCCCGCCGGCGACGGCCATGTCGCACTCGCCGCCGCGTAGTGCCTGGGCGGCCATGTGCAGGGCGACCAGCGACGACGAGCACGCCGTGTCCACGCTCACGGCCGGGCCCTCGAACCCATAGGTGTAGGCGATACGGCCGCTGGCGACGCTGAAGGCGCTGCCGTTGCCGAGATAGCCCTCCAACTCCTCGGGCGCCCGCTGAATGCGTCCGCCGTAGTCGTTGTACATGATTCCGGTGTAGACGCCGGTGCGGCTGCCGCGTAGTGAGGAGGGAAGGATCCTGGCGTTTTCCAGGGCTTCCCAGGTGGTCTCCAGCAGGAGTCGTTGTTGGGGGTCGGTGGCGAGGGCTTCGCGGGGGCTCATGCCGAAGAAGTCGGGGTCGAAGTGGTGGGCGTTATGGAGGAAGCCGCCGCGTCGGGTGTAACTCGTACCGGAGTGCTCGGGGTCGGGGTCATACAGTGACTCGAGGTCCCAGCCCCGCCCCTCGGGGAAGCCGCCGATGCCCTCGCGTCCTTCTGACACCAGTCGCCACAGGTCGTCCGGCGAGGTGATCCCGCCGGGGTAGCGGCAGGCCATGCCGACGATCGCGATCGGCTCATCCGCGTACCCGCCCCCCGTACGAGGCACCA
This sequence comes from Streptomyces sp. NBC_01775, assembly GCF_035917675.1. NCBI lineage: Bacteria > Bacillati > Actinomycetota > Actinomycetes > Kitasatosporales > Streptomycetaceae > Streptomyces > Streptomyces sp. NBC_01775. The sequence goes on from NZ_CP109104.1 coordinate 7,770,769, forward strand.
CGCCGCGCACGGCCTTCTCGCCGCCCGCCAGCTGCTCGCGCAGATGCCGGGCCAGGGCTGCCGGGGTCGGGTGGTCGAAGACGAGGGTGGCGGTCAGTCGCAGCCCTGTCGCCGTGTTGAGGCGGTTGCGGAGTTCGACCGCCGTCAACGAGTCGAAACCCAGCCCCTGGAATGCCTGGTCGGACGCGACGCCCTGGGGATCGGCGTGCCCCAGCACCGTTGCCACCTGGCCGCGCACCAACTCCAGCAGGAGCTTCTCCTGCTGAGCCTCCGGCAGGCCCGCGAGCCGCTCCGGCCAGGAGCTCGCGCCCCCGCCCGCCGTGACGCGCCGAACAGGGGTGCGCACCACCCCGCGCAGCACCGGCGGCAGCGAACCCGCCTCGGCCTCGGCACGCAGCGCCTTGTTGTCGAACTTCGCCAGCACGACAGCGCTGTCTCCAAGATCGCTGCCCCCGGAGCCGAGAGTGCCGAGGGCGCCGTCGAACAGCGCCATGCCTTCCTCCGACGACAGCGGCAGAACGCCACCTCGCGCGAGACGTGTCTGCTCGCCGCCCTCCAGATGTGCGGTCAGCCCGCTGCTGTGCGCCCAGAGTCCCCAGGCGAGGGAGGTGGCGGGGAGTCCTTGGGTGTGGCGGTGGTGGGCGAGTGCGTCGAGGAAGGTGTTGGCGGCTGCGTAGTTGGCTTGTCCGGGGTTGCCGAGGGTGCCGGCGGCGGAGGAGTAGAGGACGAACGCGTCCAGGTCGGTGTCTGCCGTCAGTTGGTGGAGGTTCCAGGCGGCGTCGACCTTGGGTTGGAGGACGGTGGTGAGTTGTTCGGGGGTGAGGGAGGTGAGTGTGGCGTCGTCCAGTACTCCGGCGGTGTGGATGACGGCGGTCAGCGGGTGCTGGTCCGGGATCGACGCGACGAGGGCGGCGAGGGCGTCGCGGTCGGCGGCGTCGCAGGCGGCGAGGGTGACGTGGGCGCCGTGGGCGAGCAGTTCGGCTTCCAGCTCGCGGGCGCCGGGTGCGTCCGGTCCGCGTCGACTGGTCAGCAACAGGTGACGAACACCGTGCTCCGTCACCAGGTGGCGGGCGGCGAGGCCGCCGAGGGTGCCGGTGCCGCCCGTGATCAGTACGGTGCCGTCCGGGCTCAGCGCGGCCGGGGTGGCAGCAGCATCAGAGGGCGTGTCGGACGTGGTGGACGCGTCGGACGTGGCAGAGGTCGCGGACGGCGCCGGCGTCGAGGCCGGGAGAGCGACGCGCACCAAACGTGGAACGTAGGCGCTTCCCGCGCGCAGCGCGAGCTGCGGCTCGCCCGTGGCGACGGCGTCCGCCAGGGCCTCGCGCGAGGCGTCCGTGCCGTCGGTGTCCACGAGTTGGATGCGCCCGGGGTTCTCGGCCTGCGCGCTGCGGACCAGCCCCCACAGCGCGGCGGCCGACGGGTCCACCATCGGCTGGTCCGGCGTGGTCGCGACCGCACGCCGGGTCAGCAACACCAGCCGGGCCTCGGAAGCGGACGAGGAAACAGGCTGGGCAACGGACTCGGACTCGGAAGCGGACTCGGAAGCCGACCCGGGCGCGGCCTCGTTCTCCAGCGCCAGCCAGTCCTGGAGCAGCGCGAGCGCGTGCCGCGTCAGGGTGTGCGCCGCGCGGGCGGCGTCGCCGTCACCGGGTGAGTCCGCAGTCGCCGCCCCCTCGTTCGGGAACGAGGAGCACGGCACGAGCACCGTTCCGTACACGGCACCGCGCTCCACCATTGCGGCGCGCAGCTCCGCGAGGTCGGCATAGACGGCCGTCCCGCCGCCGTCCTCCTCACCGACGGCCTGACGGGACGCGGAGGCCGGGTGGGAAGAGGCCGGGTGCGAAGCGGAGGCGGAAGCCGCGCGGGACGTGGACGTGGTGAGCCTGTCGCCGCCACCGATCAGGGCCCAGTCGCTACCGATCACCGCCCAGTCGTCACCGATCACGGCCCGGTCGTCACCGATCACCGCCCGGTAGTCACCTCCGGCCGTGGGAGAGACGCCGCCGTGGCCGGGGGCCGTCATCGGCGCCCATTCGAGCCGGTAGCCCGCGCTGCGACGTCCGCGCCCGGAGCCCACGAGCTGCTCGACGCTGACCGGCCGCGTCACCAGCGCCTCGACGGAGGCCACGGGCGCACCCGCAGCGCCGCCCTCCCCGCCGTCCTCCGTAACGCCGCCGCTCGCGAGGTCGAGCGTCAGAGTGCCGGCAGAGGGGCGGGTCATCCGCAGCCGCAACGTCTCGGCGCCCGAGGCATGCAGCGTCACGCCGCGCCACTCGTACGGAAGCCGCAGCGCGTCGGCCTCCGCGTCCGACGCGCGACCGCCACCGGAGGTGCCCTCCGGGTCTCCGTCCGAGGTGCCCTCCCGGCCGGCCCCGGCGAGCGCTCCGGGGTGGAGGGCCGCGTCGAAGAGCGCCGGATGCAGAAGGAACCCGTCGCGATCCGCTTCCGCGCCCTCCGGTAGGCGGACGTCGGCGTACACGGTTCCGTCCGCCGCCCGCCAGGCCGTGCTCAGGCCCTGGAAGAGAGGACCGTAGGCATAGCCCAGGTCGGTGAGATGCGCGTACAGCTCGTCGACGTCGTACTCCTCGGCCTGCGGCGGAGGCCACACCCGCGCCCAGGACGCCGTACCCTCCAGCGCGCTCGACTCCGCCGGAGTGAGACGGCCCGTGGCGTGGGAGGTCCAACCGTCCCCGTCGGGCGCGTCCTCGTCCGCGCGCTCAGCCCGCGAACGGAAGTGAACCGCCCGGCCGCCCGCCTCATCCGGCGCCCCCACAGTGAGCTGGAGTTGCGTGCTACCGAGCGGCGGCAGGACGAGTGGCGCGTCCAGGGTCAGTTCCTCGACGCGCGCGCACCCCAACTCGCCGCCCGCGTGCAGCGCCAGCTCCACGAAGGCCGTGCCGGGCAGCAGCACCGTGCCCCCGCGCTCGCCGCCGACGGCGTGCTCCGCCAGCCAGGGATGCGTACGGAGAGACAGCCCCCCGGTGAAGAGGTGACTCCCGTCCGGCAACTCCGTCACGGCCCCCAGCAGCGCGTGACCGGTCGCACCGAGCCCCAGCGCCGAGGTGTCACTCGCCGCCGACGGCTCCGCGATCCAGAACCGTTGCGGCTGGAAGGGGTAGGTGGGGAGGTCGAGGTGGGGGTGGTTTGTGGTGTCTTGGGTGGTGGTCCAGGTGGTGGGGGTGTGTCCGTGGGTGTGGGCTTGGGTGAGGGTGGTGAGCAGGCGGGTGGGTGTGGCGTCGTTGCGTCGGAGTGTGCCGAGGACGGTGGTGTGGGGGTTGGTGTCTTGGATGGGGGTGGTGAGGACGGGGTGGGGGCTGGTTTCGATGTAGGTGTGGTGGCCGTCCTCGTTGAGGAGGCGGAGGGTTTGTTCGAGGAGGACGGGGTGGCGGAGGTTGCGGTACCAGTAGTCGGCGGTCAGTTGGGTGGTGTCGAGTCGGGTGCCGGTGAGGGTGGAGTAGAAGGGGATCTCGGCAGGACTGGGTGTGATCCCTTCCAGGAGTTGGGTGATGTGGTTGAGGTTTTCGATGTGGGGGGAGTGGCTGGCGTAGTCGACGTCGATGGTGCGGGCGCGGATGCCCTCGTTTTTGCAGGCGGCGACCATCTCCGTCAGTGCACCGGCGTCGCCTGAAATCACGGTGCTTTCGGGCCCGTTGTGCGCGGCGACATGCAGCCCTGGGTAGTCCGCCACCCGGGCGCTGGTCTCTTCCGCGCTCAGGGGAATCGAGGCCATGCCGCCGCTTCCCGTGAGGGTGACCAGGGCCTGACTGCGCAGGCACACGATCCGCGCGGCGTCATCCAGGCTGAGCGCTCCGGCGATGTGCGCGGCGGCGATCTCGCCCTGTGAGTGTCCGATGACCGCGTCGGCCCGAATGCCGTGGGATTCCCACACCCGCGCCAGCGAGACCATGAGCGCGAACAACGCGGGCTGGACCACATCCACCCGCTCGAACCCCGGTGCCCCGGCCCGCTCGTGCAGGACGTCGAACAGGTCCCAGTCCACGTACGCGCTCAAGGCATCCGCGCACTGCCGCAAACTCGCGGCGAAGACCGGCGAGGAATCCAGCAGACCAACGCCCATCCCGGCCCATTGCGAGCCCTGACCGGGAAAGACGAACACCGTCTTGCCCGGGTCGGGCGAGGCAGCCCCTTCCACCAGTCCCGCGACCGACTCTCCTCGCGCCAACGCATCGAGCGCGGCGAGCAGTTCCTCTCGTCCCTGGCTCACCACCCCCGCTCGGTAGGCGTGGTGGGTACGCGTGCTCGCCAACGCCCGCGCGGCCCCGGCGAGGTCCAGTTCGGGCCGCTCCTTCACGAAGGCGCTCAGCCGTACTGCCTGCTCCCGCAGCGCGCTCTCGCTCTTGCCCGACAACAGCCAGGGAACACCGGACTCCGCACCGGCCGGGCCTTCCTCCGTACCGGCCGCGTCGTCCTCCGCTGACGCATCGTCGTCCGCTGTCGCAGCGGCATCGCCCGGATCGCCCGGCACCGCCTCCAGGATCACGTGTGCGTTCGTCCCGCTGATCCCGAAGGCGGAGACGGCGCCGCGCCGGGGGCGGTCGCTCTCGGGCCAGGGCCGGGACTCGGTCAGCAGGGCGAGGGCGCCGCTGGACCAGTCCACATGCTGTGACGGCTCGTCCACGTGCAGCGTGGACGGCAGAACGCCGTGGCGCAGCGCGAGGACCATCTTGATGACGCCCGCGACACCGGCCGCGACCTGGGTGTGGCCGATGTTCGACTTGAGCGAGCCCAGCCACAGCGGGCGCTCGGCGGGCCGGTTGCGGCCGTAGGTGGCGAGTAGCGCCTGGGCCTCGATGGGGTCGCCGAGGCTGGTGCCGGTGCCGTGGGCCTCGACGGCGTCGATGCCGCTCTCGGGCAGCTCCGCGTTGGCGAGGGCGGCCCGGATGACGCGCTGCTGTGAGGGCCCGTTGGGCGCGGTGAGTCCGTTGCTGGCGCCGTCCTGGTTGACGGCCGAGCCGCGGATGACGGCCAGGACGCGGTGGCCCAGGCGGCGTGCGTCGGACAGGCGTTCAAGGACGAGCATGCCGACGCCCTCGCCCCAGGCCGTGCCGTCGGCGGACGCGGCGAAGGGCTTGCAGCGGCCGTCCGGCGCGAGGCCGCGCTGCCGGCTGAACTCCACGAAGACACCCGCGTGCGGCATGACCGTCGCGCCGCCCGCCAGCGCGGTGGCGCACTCGCCGCTACGCAGCGCCTGCACGGCCATGTGCACGGTGACCAGCGACGACGAGCAGGCCGTGTCCACGGTGACGGCCGGGCCCTCGAAGCCGAAGGTGTAGGCGATACGGCCGGAGGCGACGCTGCTGAGGTTGCCGGTCAGCAGATAGCCGTCCGTGGACTCGGGGCCGCCGCGCCGCAGCGACGCGTACTCCACGGCCGCCGCGCCCGTGAAGACGCCGGTGCTGCTGCCGTGCAGGTCGCCGGGGACGATGCCCGCGTGCTCCAGCGCCTGCCAGGAAGTCTCCAGCAGCAGCCGCTGCTGCGGGTCCATGGCTCGCGCCTCGCGGGGGCTGATGCCGAAGAAGTCGGCGTCGAACTCGTCGGCGTCGTGGAGGAAGTGCCCGCGTACCGCGTAGGTCTTGCCGTGCGCGTCCGGATCCGGGTCGTAGAGCCCCTCAACGTCCCAGCCCCGGTTTCCGGGGAAGGGGGAGTCCGTCGTACGGGACTCGGAGAGCAGGCGCCACAGATCGTCGGGCGAGCGCACGTCACCGGGGAAGCGGCAGCCCATTCCGACAATGGCGATCGGCTCGTGGCTCTTGGCCTCGAACTCGCCGATGCGCTTTTGGGCTTGGTGCAGGTCGGAGGTGACCCTCTTCAGGTATCCGCGGAGCTTGTCCTCGTTCATCGTCTGCCGTCGACCTCGGAATCCGTCGTCAGTAAGTCGTGGAGTGTCGTGGAGTACGGAAGTGAAGGTGGAACGTCACCAGGTGACCGGCAGCCGGTCCACACCGTGGATGGTGAAGCCCTCGCGGGTGCCGAACTCCGCTTCCTTGCCCGCCAGTTGGAGCCTGGGGAAGGCGCGGAAGAGCGCGGGTATGGCGATCTTCATCTCGGATCGCGCGAGGTTGTGGCCGATGCACTGGTGCAGGCCGTGCCCGAAGGCGATGTGGCTGTTGACGGGGCCTTCGGTGCGGAACGTCTCGGGGTCGTCGAACTGTTCGGGGTCGCGGTTGGCGGCCGAGAGGGAGACCGTGACGGTCTCGCCCGCGCTGATGCGCACCCCGCCCAGCTCCAGGTCCTCGGTCGCGGCCCGGCTCACGAACTGGGTCACCGACAGATGGCGCAGCAGCTCGTTGACCATGTCGTCGGACAGCTCCGCCCCCCGGGTGTCGTACGGGTCCGACAGGCCCAGGACCGCCACGCGCAGCGCCTCGTCGCTCAGCAGCAGGTAGATGGCCATCGCGATCATGTTGGCGGTGGTCTCGTGCCCGGCGATCAGCATCATCATCGCCAGTCCCGCCAGCTCCTCGTCGTTGAGGTCACCGTCGGTGATCAGCACGCTCAGCAGGTCGTCGGAGGGGCTGGCCCGGCGCAGGCGCACCAGGTCCGTCATGCGCGCGTTGGTGGCGCCGACGGCGGCGGCAGCGTCGACGGAGGGGCTGCCCCGGTCGAGGGTGGTGGCGCGCAGCCGCTGGATCTCGTCGGTGATCTCGTCGGTGGAGCCGAGCAGTTCGGAGATGACCTGCACGGGAATCGGCATCGCGAACTCGGCCATCAGATCGGCGGGAGAGCCGGCGCCTTCCAGGGCCTCCAGGGCCGAGATTCTCTCGGCCGTCGCCTGTTCGATGGCCGGCTCCAGCTTGCGCACGCGGCGCACCGTGAAGTGGCGGTTGAGCGGACCCCGGTAGCGGGTGTGCTCGGGGGCGTCCATGCCGATGAAGACGCCGGGCGGCGCCGCCGCCGGGGTGAGCGGCATCGGGATGGGGGAGGCCCGCAGTTCGTGGCGGGCACTGAGGGCCGGGTGGGTGAGGGCGTCGCGGGAGAGCGCGTAGCCGGTCACGAGCCAGCCGTCGCTTCCGCCGGGGTAGGCCATGCGGACGATCGGACGTTCGGCGCGCAGCGCGGCGAAGGCGGACGGCGGGTCGAACGGGCAACGGCGCGCGGTCGGAAAGCCGTCCACGCTGTGCGGCGTGCTGGTCATGTGTGTTCCTGCCTTTGTGGAGAGGGCGGGTAGGGGCTTGGGGGCTTAGGAGTTTCGGGGCTCAGCGGCGTAGGGGGAGTGGGCGAGGGCGGGGCGCTGTCAGAGCGCGTTGTCGATGAAGTCGAAGAGGTCGTCGTCGGATGCCGTGTCGATCCGGTCCGCGATGTCGTCGGGGTCGTCCGCGCTGTGCGAGCCGTTCGCACCGTTGGCGCCCCCGGGGCCGCCGGTGGACGGGATGGCCGTCAGCTTGCCGAGGAACTCCTTGAGCTGAGCGGCGAGCAGCGCCCTGGCCTCCTCGTCGGGACCGGCCGTGAGGACGGCGGACTCCAGCCGCTCCAGATCCGCCAGCGCCGCCACCGTCACATCGGCTTCCTCGGGCGCCAGCTCGGTGCGCAGGTGCTCGGCGAGGGCGGCCGGGGTCGGGTGGTCGAACAGCAGGGAGGCGGGCAGCCGCAGGCCGGTCGCCGTATTCAGCCGGTTGCGCAGTTCGACGGCCGTCAGCGAGTCGAATCCGGCGTCCTTGAAGGCCCGTTCGCCGCCCAGAGCTGTCGTGTCCGGGTGGCCCAGCACGGCGGCGGCCTGCCCGCGCACCAGCTCCACCAGCGCACCGACCTGCTCGCCCCGCGTCACCCCCGCCAGCCGCTCCCGCCACATGTCGCCCGGCGAAGCGTGGCCCGAGGACGCGTCGCCCGGGGACGTGCTGCCCCGGGACGGCGCCCCACTCGCGGCCCGCCGCACCGTGCGACGGCGCAGCCCGCGCAGCACCGCGGGTGTCGCGGCCTCCGCGCCGTCCGGCAGCAGCGCCGAGTCGAGCACCGCGGGGTCGAACACCGCCGGGACCACGTGGGGAAGGCCCAGGTCCAGCGCCGCGTCGAAGAGCGCGAGCCCTTCCTCGTCGGACAGCGCCAGCAGCCCGCCGCGTGCGATACGCGCCCGGTCGGCCTCGCTGAGCCCTTCCGTCAGCCCGCTGGCTTGTTGCCAGAGTCCCCAGGCGAGGGAGGTGGCGGGGAGTCCTTGGGTGTGGCGGTGGTGGGCGAGGGTGTCGAGGAAGGTGTTGGCGGCTGCGTAGTTGGCTTGTCCGGGGTTGCCGAGGGTGCCGGCGATGGAGGAGTAGAGGACGAAGGCGGAGAGGTCGGTGTCGGCGGTCAGTTCGTGGAGGTTCCAGGCCGCGTCCACCTTCGGCCGCAGTACGCCGTCCATCCGCTCCGGCGACAGGGCCGTCAGGATCCCGTCGTCGCTCACCCCGGCGGCGTGGAAGACGGCGGTGAGGGGGTGTGTGTCGGGGATGGTGGTCAGGAGTGCGGCGAGTGCGTCGCGGTCGGCGGCGTCGCAGGCGGCGACGGTGGTCTCGGCGCCGAGTGCGGTGAGTTCGGCCTGGAGATCGGCGGCGCCGGGTGCTTCCGGCCCGTTCCTGCTGGTGAGGACGAGACGCCGGGCGCCGTACCGCGTGACGAGGTGGCGGGCGGTGAGGGCGCCGAGGGTGCCGGTGCCGCCGGTGATGAGGACGGTGCCGTCGGGGTCGAGGGGCTGGGGGAGGGTGAGGACGACCTTGCCGGTGTGCCGGGCCTGACTCAGGTGACGGAAGGCGGCGGGCGCCTGACGCACGTCGAACGCCGTGACCGGCAACGGGCTCAGCGCCCCGCTCTCGAAGAGCGCGAGCAGCTCGCGCAGCATCTCCTGGATTCGGTCGGGGCCCGCGTCCGCCATGTCGAACGCCCGGTAGGTCACGCCGGGGTGGGTGGCGGCGATGTCTGCGGGTTGGCGGATGTCGGTCTTGCCCATTTCGAGGAAGTGGCCGCCGTGGGGGAGGAGGCGGAGGGAGGCGTCGACGAAGTCGCCGGCGAGGGAGTCGAGGACGATATCGACGCCCTGCCCTTGGGTGGCGGTCAGGATGTGGTGTTCGAAGTCGAGGGTGCGGGAGTTGGCGATGTGGGTGTCGTCGAACCCCATTGCCCGCAGGGTGTCCCACTTGGGCGGGCTGGCCGTGGCGTAGACCTCGGCGCCCCAGTGGCGGGCCAGCTGTGTGGCGGCCATACCGACCCCACCGGTCGCCGCGTGCACCAACAACCGTTGTCCACGGGTCAGTTGACCGAGGTCGGCCAGCCCGTAGAACGCGGTCAGGAACACCACCGGCGCGGCGGCGGCCTGGGTGAACGACCAGCCCTTCGGCATCCGTACGAGCAGCCGGTGATCGGTCACCGCGACCGGGCCCATGGAGCCGTGGAACAGCCCCATGACACGGTCGCCCACGCGCAGCGCGGAGACCTCGGCACCGACCTCGGTGACCACCCCGGCACCCTCACCGCCGATCACCTCGGCGCCCGGATACATGCCCAGCGCGATCAGTACGTCCCGGAAGTTCAAGCCCGCCGCCCGCACGGCCACCCGCACCTCTCCGGGCGCCAGCTCGTCCGTGGCCTGGGACGAGGTGGTCAGGACGAGGCGGTCGAGGGAACCGGCCGAGGACACATCCAGCCGCCAGGCGTCCCCTCCGGACGGCACCGCCAGCGCACCCGCCGGTCCCTCCCTGCCGCCGGCCAACCGGGGGACCAGCAACTCGCCGTCTCGCACCGCGAGTTGCGCCTCGCCCGCTGCGGCCAGCGCGGGAACGGCCAGCAGCGGCAGCACCCAGCCCGCGCGCCCGTCGAGGTCGGCGACGGCGATCCGGCCCGGATTCTCCACCTGCGCGGAGCGCAGCAGCCCCCACAGCGAGGCCGCGGCCAGATCCTCCGGCCGCTCCCCGCCGCGTGCGGCGACGGCCCGCCGGGTGACGACGGTCAGCAGCGAGTCCGCGAACCGCGGGCCCGCCAGCCACTCCTGCACCAGCGCGAGCACCTCGTGAGCGGCGGCGTGCACGGCCACGGCCTGATCGTTACCCGTACCTGTACCCGTACCTGTACCCGTACCGGGAGCCGGAGCCGGAGCCGGAGCCGTACCCGTACCGGGAGCCGGAGCCGTCGTGGTGGTGGGACGCACCAGCACCATGTCGGGCACCGCGCACGCGCCGCTGTCGAGCGCGTCGGCGAGCGCCGCGAGATCGGCGTACGCGGTGACGGTCGCCTCGGGCGGAAGACCGTCGACCAGCTCGGCCCACTCTGCCGTCTCGCCCTTCCGGACCGTCTCTGCCGTCTCGCCTCCCTCGGTCGCCCGCACTGGATCGCTGATGAGCGCGATGTGGCGCGGTGCCCGGTCTGCGGCGTCCTCCGGAACGGCCACGGGTGCCCACGTCAGCTGGTGCAGCCCGCGCGGCCCGCCTCCCCTCCCGGCACTCTCCGCGCCACCCGCACGGGCCAGCGCGGCGGCGAAGCCCTCCTCGTCCAACGGCCGTACGTCCAGTGCGCCGATCTCGGCGACGGGAGCCCCGGCGGCATCGCTGAGGCTGAGCGCCACCCGGCTCTCGCCCTCCGGCCGGATCCGCACCCGCAGCACCGAGGCGCCGACGGCGTGCACCGACACATCCGTCCACGAGAACGGCAGCCGCAGCGCGCCCTTTTCGACAGGTGTGGGGCGGTCGTGGGCGGGGTGGTCGGGGGTGAGGAGGGTGAGGGGGTGGAGGGCGGCGTCGAGGAGTGCGGGGTGGATGAGATGGGCGGGGGCGTCGGGTGTGAGGGGTTCGGGGAGGGTGATGTCGGCGTAGAGATCGTCGCCGTGGCGCCAGGCGGCCGTGAGTCCACGGAAGGCCGGACCGTAGTCGAGACCGGTGGCGGCCAGTCCCTCGTAGAAACCGTCCAGCGCGACGGGCGTGGCCCCCTCGGGCGGCCACGACGCGTCAGCCGTTCCGGCCGACGGGACGGTGAGCGGCTCGGACGCCAGGGTCAGAGTGCCACTGGCGTGGCACGTCCACGGGGCTTCGTCGTCGGCAGCGGCAGCGGCGTCAGCGTCGGCGTCGGGGCCAGGGCGGGAGGGCCGGGAGTGGAGGGACAGGGCGCGGCTTCCCTCCTCATCGGGCGGTCCGACGAGGAGCTGGAGCTGTACGGCTCCCTCTTCCGGGAGCGGCAGCGGCGCTTGGAGGGTCAGCTCCGCCACCCGGTCGCAACCGCACCGCGCGGCGGCGTGGAGGGCGAGGTCGAGAAGCGCGGTGCCGGGGAGCAGCGGCGTGCCATACACGGCGTGGTCGGCCAGCCAGGAGTGCTCGGAGAGGTCGAGTCGCCCGGTGAACAGGTGGCTGCCGTCCGCCAGTTGAGCCTCAGCCCCCAGCAATGGATGTCCGGCAGTGCCCAGCCCGGCGGAGGCCACATCGGAGGAGGTCACCTTCGGATGGAGCCAGTAGGGCTGGTGTTGGAAGGGGTAGGTGGGGAGGTTGGGTGTGGTGGTTGGGGTTGGGTCTTGGGTGGTGGTCCAGGTTGTGGGTGTGTGTCCGTGGGTGTGGAGGGTGGTGAGGGTGTGGGTGAGGGTGGTGGGTTCGGGTTGGTGGGGGTGGAGGGTTGGGAGGAGGGTGGGTGGGTTGGGTGTGGTGTCGAGGTTGTGGTGGTTGAGGGTGGTGAGGGTGGTGTCGGGTCCGAGTTCGAGGTGGGTGGTGACGTGGTGGGTGTGGAGGGTGGTGGTGGTGTCGGCCCAGCGGACGGGTTGGCGGATGTGCTGGGTCCAGTAGTCGGGGTCGCGTAGTTGGGTTGTGGTGGCGAGGTCGCCGGTGGTGTTGGAGATGATGGGGGTGTGGGGTTCGTGGTAGGTCAGTTGTGCTGCGGTGCGGTGGAATTCTTCGAGTGCGGGTTGCATGAGGTGGGAGTGGAAGGCGTGGCTGACGTGGAGGCGTTTGGTTTTGTGTCCGCGTTCGGTCCAGAGGGTGGCGAGCTCTTGGATGGCTTGTTCGTCTCCGGAGATGACGGTGGAGGTGGGGGCGTTGACGGCGGCGAGTGATACGCGTTGTGGGTCGAGGGTTTCGAGGACGTCTTTTTCGGTGGCGTGGAGGGTGAGCATGGCTCCGCCGGGTGGGAGGTTTTGGAGGAGTCGTGCGCGGGTGGCGACGAGGGTGGTGGCGTCGGTGAGGGTGAGGATGCCTGCTGCGTGGGCTGCGGTGAGTTCGCCGATGGAGTGTCCGGCCAGGTAGTGGGGTTTGATGCCGTGGTGGAGGTAGAGGTGGTGGAGGGCTGTGCCGAGGGCGAAGAGTGCGGGTTGGGTGTACTGGGTCTGGTGCAGCAGTGGCGCCAGGGCGTCGTCTTCGGCCGCGAACATGATGTCGCGGAGGGGGTGTTGGAGGTGGGGGTCGAAGTGGGCGCACACCTCGTCCAGTGCGTGGGCGAATACGGGGTGGGTTTTGTAGAGCCCGGCGCCCATTCCGGCTCGTTGTGAGCCCTGCCCCGCGAACACGAACGCGATCTTCCCCGCTTCCGATGCGACACCCTGCACCACAGCAGGGGACTCCTCACCCCGCGCCAGGGAATGAAGCGCGGCGAGCAGCTCCGTGCGGTCCTCGCCGAGGCTGACGAGTCCCGCACGGTATGGGTGATGCGTACGCGTGGCCGCCAGGGCCCGGCCGATCTCCGCGACCCCCACCTCGGGCCGCTCGCTGACGAAGGCGGCCAGCTGCGCCGCCTGCCCCCGTAGCGCACCCTCGCTCTTGCCCGACACCAGCCACGGGAGGGCGGGGGACTCGGCCTCGCTGCTCTCCTCTGTCGCCGATGCAGGCGCGGGCGGTGCCTCCAGGATGACGTGGGCGTTGGTGCCGCTGATCCCGAAGGAGGACACGGCGGCCCGGCGTGCCCGTCCCGTTTCGGGCCAGGGCGCCGGGTCGCTCAGCAGGGAGACGGCGCCGCTGTCCCAGTCCACCTGCGGCGACGGCTCCTTCAGGTGCAGCGTGCGCGGCAGTTCGCCGTGCCGGAGGGCCTGGACCATCTTGATGACGCCCGCGACACCGGCCGCCGCTTGGGTGTGCCCGAGGTTGGACTTGACGGAGCCCAGCCACAGCGGACGGTCCTCGGGCCGCTCCTGGCCGTAGGTCGCCAGCAGCGCCTGGGCCTCGATCGGGTCGCCGAGGCTGGTGCCGGTGCCGTGGGCTTCGACCGCGTCGATGTCGGCGGCGGTGAGCCCCGCGTCGGCGAGTGCGGCCCGGATGACGCGCTGTTGGGAGGGCCCGTTGGGCGCCGTCAGCTGGCTGCTCGTACCGTCCTGGTTGATCGCGGAGCCGCGGAGGACCGCCAGCACCTGGTGCCCGTTGGCCTCGGCGTCCGAGAGCCGTTCGAGCAGGAGCAGGCCCACGCCCTCGCTGAGGCTGGTGCCGTCGGCGCCCGCGGCGAACGGCTTGCAGCGCGCGTCGGCCGCCAGCCCGCGCTGTCGGCTGAACTCGATGAACGCCATCGGCGTGGCCATCACCGTCACCCCGCCGGCCAGCGCCAGGTCGCACTCGCCGTTGCGCAGCGCCTGCGCGGCCAGGTGGAGCGCCACCAGCGAGGACGAGCAGGCCGTGTCCACGCTGACGGCCGGGCCCTCGAAGCCGTAGGTGTAGGCGACCCGGCCGGAGGCGACGCTGTAGGCGCTGCCGGTCCCGATGTACGCCTCGAAGTCGGCGGAGACCCGGCGCAGCATGCGTGTGCCGTACTCCCCGTACATGATCCCGGTGTAGACCCCGGTGCGGCTGCCGCGCAGGGAGGAGGGAACGATGCCCGCGTTCTCCAGAGTCTCCCAGGTGGTCTCCAGCAGGAGTCGCTGCTGCGGATCGATGGCCTGGGCCTCGCGGGGGCTGATGCCGAAGAAGTCGGGGTCGAAGCGGTCGGCCTCGTGGAGGAATCCGCCTTCGCGGACGGAGCTCTTCCCTTCGGCGTCCGGGGCGGGGTCGTACAGCGTCTCGACGTTCCAGCCGCGTTCGGTCGGGAACCCGGAAATCGCGTCCCGGCCCTCGGCAAGCAGCCGCCACAATTCCTCGGGCGAGCGCACACCTCCCGGATAGCGGCAGCCCATCGAGACGATGGCGAGTGGTTCGGCGGTGCCCGACTCGGCGTCCACGAGGCGCTGGCGCGTTTCGTGGAGTTCGGCGGTGACGCGCTTGAGGTAATCGCGGAGCCTGTGCTCGGTCTTCCCGGTCTTCTCGGCGTTCTCGGTGTTCTCGGTGTTCATGTGAGGAAATTCCTTCGACGGGGCGGGCATCAGGAGAGACCGAGTTCGTTGTCGATGAAGGCGAACATCTCGTCGTCGTCCGCAGCCTCGAACTTGCTGGTCACAGCGGACATCTCGGCGTCGGCGGTGCTCTCGGGCCCCGACAGCCGCAGCAGGATGCCGCGCAGCCGTGTGGAGACCGCGCCGCGGTCGTCCGAGGAGAGGGCGGAGAGCGAGGATTCGAGAGAGTCGATCCCCGCAAGTGCCGCGCGACGCCCGTCCGGGCCGGCCGGTCCGCCCGGATGGGCCGGGCCGGTCGCTGGGTCGACCGGGCCGCATTCCGACTGGAGGAATGTGGCGAGCGCGTTGGGCGTCGGATGGTCGAAGACGAGAGTCGCCGGGAAACGCATTCCGGTGGCCGTCGCGAGATGGTTGCGCAATTCCACGGCGGTCAGGGAGTCGAAACCCATGTCGAGGAAACCGCGTTCGGCCTCGATACGTTCAGGAGAGCCGTGCCCGAGCACCGCCGCGGCGGTCAGCCGCACCGACTCCAGCAGCACGTCACGCTGAGCCTCCGGGGCGAGCCCCGTCAGCCGCTGCCGCAGCGCGCCCGCTGTCTCCGCGCCGCCCCCGTCCGTACGGGAGCCCGTGCCGACGCCGGTTACACCGGTGCTTCGGCGCGCCGGAGCCCGGACGAGCCCGCGCAGCACCGGCGGCACGTCCCCACCCCGGAGGGCGGACGGGCTGAACCGTACGGCCGTGGTGGCGGGGAGCCCGGAGGTGAGCGCCTGTTCGCAGAGCGCCATCCCGTCGTCGTCGGACAGCGGCAGCAGCCCGTTGCGCGTGATCCGTGCCTGGTCGGTACCGGTGAGGTTCGAGGTCAGCGCGCTGGTCCGCTGCCACGGACCCCAGGCGAGAGAGGTCGCGCACAGACCATGTGTGTGGCGGTGGTGGGCGAGTGCGTCGAGGAAGGTGTTGGCGGCTGCGTAGTTGGCTTGTCCGGGGTTGCCGAGGGTGCCGGCGGCGGAGGAGTAGAGGACGAACGCGTCCAGGTCGGCGTCTGCCGTCAGCTCGTGGAGGTTCCAGGCGGCGTCCGCCTTGGGCCGCATGACGGTCGCCAGCTGCTTCGGAGTGAGAGAGGTGAGCGTGGCATCGTCCAGCACACCGGCCGTGTGGAAGACGGCGGTGAGGGGGTGTGCGTCGGGGATGGTGGTCAGGAGTGCGGTGAGCGCGTCGCGGTCGGCCGCGTCGCAGGCGGCGACGGTCACCTCCGCACCCGCCGCCGTGAGTTCGGCCGCCAGCTCCGTGGCTCCGGGCGCGTTCAGCCCACTGCGACTGGTCAGCAGCAGACGCCGCACCCCGTGCTCCGCCACCAGGTGCCGGGCGGTGAGCCCGCCGAGGGCGCCGGTGCCGCCGGTGATGAGGACGGTGCCGCCTGAGCCGGGGCCGGTTGTCCTGATGACGGTGCCGCCTGTCACGGGGGCGGTGCCGTGGCCGTCGGTAGCGCCGAGTGCTGGAGCCTTCGTCAGTCTCGGTACAGCCAACTCACCTTGCCGGAGGGCTAGTTGGGGTTCGCGTGAGGCGATCGCCGCAGCCAGCGCCGCGAAGGATTCCGGGGCGCCGTCGTGGTCGACGATCTGGAAGTGGTCGGGGTTCTCGGTCTGCGCACTGCGTACGAGTCCCCACAGGGCGGCGCCGGGCAGGTCGGCCAGGGGCTCGTCCTCGGAAACGGCCACGGCACCACGGGTCAGGAACACCAGCCGCGCGTCCCCCGCATGCCCCTCGGCCAGCCACTCCTGCATCAGTGCGAGCGCTTGTTGTGCGAGCGCACGCGCGGCCGTCGCCGGGTCGTCGTCCTCGGTACGCGTGGTGCCGAACGGGGCGAGGACGATCTCGGGGACGGCGACGGAAGAGGCTGTGTTTCGGAGGGCAGCCAGGTCGGGGTGGACGGGGACGTCGAGTGCGCCGCCGCCGAGCTGGGGCTCGGCGAACATGGCGTGGGTGTGGGCGTTGGCGTCGGTGTCGGCCTCCGTGCTGGCCTCGGTGTTGGCGAGCAGCGCCCAGCGGGTGGTGTCCGGCGCCGGGTCGGCGGCGTCCCCGGAGGCCGGGGTGAACGGCGAGGTGTGCGGCGGGGCGGACGCCGGGGTGAGCGGCGACCAGGCGAGCTGATGCAGGGCGAGCCGTCGCGCCCCCCGACGGGCGACCGCCGCCAGCTGGTCCGCGGTGATGGGGCGCGCGGTGAGCCCCCGAACGGTGAGCACGGGCTCTCCTGCCTCGTCGCTCATCGCCAGGGCCAGACCTTCCGGCCCGTCGGGTGTCAGCCGCACCCGCAGGGCCGAGGCACCCGTGGCATGCAGCGTGACCCCCGACCACGCGAACGGGAGCGCCACTTGCCCCCCATCCAGGTCCAGCGGCCCGGATGCGGCAAGGAACGCCGTGTGCAACGCCGCGTCGAGCAGTGCCGGATGGAGCGGGTGGCCGGCTGAGGCTGCGGCCGTGCTTCCGGTTGTGGCTGTGACCGCGGCTGCGGAGACCTCGTCCTCCGTGGCGGGCAGACCGACCTCGGCGTAGATGTCGTCGCCCAGCCGCCACGCCGCACCGAGCCCCTGGAAGAGGGGACCGTAGTCGAGTCCGTGCCCGGCGAGTGTCTGGTAGAAGTCAGCGGTTTCGAGAGGCGTGGCGTTGGCGGGCGGCCACGGGGCGTGGGGGAGGAGGGCGTCCGGGACGGGCTCCGTGCTGGGCGCCGGTGCCGGAGCGAGCACGCCTGTCGCGTGGCAGGTCCAGCCACGTGCCGCGGTGTCGTCGCCCTCGGCGACGCCCTCCGGACGGGAGTGCACGGTAACGGAGCGACGCCGCGTCACCTCGTCCGGAGCACCGAGAAGGAGGTGCAGACTGACGGCACCCTCCTCGGCCAGGACGAGCGGAGCCTGCAAGGTCAGCTCTTCCAGGTGTGGGCTGTCCGTGTATGTCGCGGCATACAGCGCCAGATCGGCGAACGCCGCCCCCGGAAGCAGGACCGTGCCATGCACGGCGTGGTCCGCGAGCCACGGATGCGCGGTGAGGGAGATGTTGCCGGTGAACAAATGACCGCCGTCCGGCAGATGCGACGCCGCCCCCAGCAGCGGATGCCCGACCTCCACCATCCCCAGCGCCCCCGCCCACCCGCTCGTGGTGGCGGCTTGCGGGGTGTGGAGCCAGTAGGGCTGGTGTTGGAAGGGGTAGGTGGGGAGGTTGGGTGTGAGGGTGTGGGTTGGTGTGGTGTCTTGGGTGGTGGTCCAGGTGGTGGGGGTGTGTCCGTGGGTGTGGGCTTGGGTGAGGGTGGTGGTGAGGCGGGTGGGTGTGGCGTCGTTGCGTCGGAGTGTGCCGAGGACGGTGGTGTGGGGGTTGGTGTCTTGGGTGGGGGTGGTGAGGACGGGGTGGGGGCTGGTTTCGATGTAGGTGTGGTGGCCGTCCTCGTTGAGGAGGCGGAGGGTCTGCTCGAGGAGGACGGGGTGGCGCAGGTTGCGGTACCAGTAGTCCGCTGTCAGTTGGGTGGTGTCGAGTCGGGTGCCGGTGAGGGTGGAGTAGAAGGGGATCTGGGCGGGGCGGGGTGTGATCCCCTCCAGCAGTTGGGTGATGTGGTTGAGGTTTTCGATGTGGGGGGAGTGGCTGGCGTAGTCGACGTCGATGGTGCGGGCGCGGATGCCCTCGTTTTTGCAGGCGGCGACCATTTCGGCGAGCGCGCTGGCGTCGCCTGAAATGACGGTGCTTTCGGGCCCGTTGTGCGCGGCGACATGCAGCCCTGGGTAGTCCGCCACCCGGGCGCTGGTCTCTTCCGCGCTCAAGGGGATCGAGGCCATGCCGCCGCTTCCCGCGAGGGTGACCAGTGCCTGACTGCGCAGGCACACGATCCGCGCGGCGTCATCAAGGCTGAGCGCTCCGGCGATGTGCGCGGCGGCGATCTCCCCCTGTGAGTGTCCGATGACCGCGTCGGCCCGAATGCCGTGGGATTCCCACACCCGCGCCAGCGACACCATCAGCGCGAACAGTGCGGGCTGGACCACATCCACCCGATCGAACCCCGGTGCCCCGGCCCGCTCATACAGGACATCGAACAGGTCCCAGTCCACGTACGTGCTCAAGGCATCCGCGCACTGCCGCAAACTCGCGGCGAAGACCGGCGAGGAATCCAGCAGACCAACGCCCATCCCGGCCCATTGCGAGCCCTGACCGGGAAAGACGAACACCGTCTTGCCGGTATCCGGCGAGGCAACCCCCTCCACCAGCGCCGCATGCGGCAACCCCTGAGCCAGCGCGTCCAGCGCCTCGAGCAGCTCGCCGCGCTCCTGGCTGACGACCCCCGCCCGGTACGCGTGATGCGTGCGCGAGGCCGCCAACGCGCGTCCGATCTCCGCGACCTCGACCTCGGGCCGTTCGTTGAGGAACGTGGCGAGTTGGGCGGCTTGTTGGCGTAGTGCGTCCTGGTTCTTGGCGGACAGGAGCAGGGGGAGGTTGGGAGGTTCGGGGTGTTCCTCGACGGGTGTGTCCTGGGCGGCTTCCAGGATCACATGGGCGTTCGTCCCGCTGATCCCGAACGAGGACACCGCCGCGCGGCGCGGTCGCTCATCCTCCAGGGCGGGCCACGGCCGGGCCTCGGTCAGGAGGGAGACGGCGCCATCCGTCCAGTCGACATGCGGCGACGGTTCGTCCACGTGCAGCGTGCGCGGGAGCTCGCCGTGCCGGAGGGCCTGGACCATCTTGATGACGCCCGCGACCCCGGCCGCCGCCTGGGTGTGGCCGAGGTTGGACTTGATCGAGCCCAGCCACAATGGACGCTCCTCGGGCCGTTCTTGGCCGTAGGTGGCGAGGAGTGCTTGGGCCTCGATGGGATCGCCCAGCGTGGTGCCCGTCCCATGCGCTTCCACGGCGTCGATGTCGGCGGCGGCGAGCCCCGCTCCGGTCAGGGCGGCGTTGATGACGCGTTGTTGTGAGGGTCCGTTGGGTGCGGTGAGTCCGTTGCTGGCGCCGTCCTGGTTGATGGCGGAGCCGCGGAGGACGGCGAGTACTGGGTGGCCCTTCGCCTGGGCGTCCGAGAGGCGTTCGACGAGTAGTAGGCCGACGCCTTCTGAGAATCCGGTGCCGTCAGCTGCTGCGGCGAAGGATTTGCAGCGGCCGTCCTCCGAGAGGCCCCGCTGTCGGCTGAATTCGATGAAGGTTGTTGGTGTGGCCATGACGGTGGCGCCGCCGGCGACGGCCATGTCGCACTCGTCGTTGCGTAGTGCCTGGGCGGCCATGTGCAGGGCGACCAGCGACGACGAGCATGCCGTGTCAATCGTCACCGCCGGCCCCTCAAGGCCGTAGGTGTAGGCGATACGGCCGGAGACGACGCCCCCGCTGCTGCCGTTGCCGATGTATCCCTCCAGCTCCTGGGGGATGTGGTGGCTGAGTCGTCCGCCGTAGTCGTTGTACATGATTCCGGTGTAGACGCCGGTGCGGCTGCCGCGCAGGGACGAGGGCAGGATCCCGGCGTTCTCGAGGGCTTCCCAGGTTGCCTCCAGCAGGAGCCGCTGCTGTGGGTCCGTCGCCAGGGCTTCGCGGGGGCTCATGCCGAAGAAGTCGGGGTCGAAGTGGTGGGCGTCGTGGAGGAAGCCGCCGCGTCGGGTGTAACTCGTACCGGGGTGCTCGGGGTCGGGGTCGTACAGGGTGGCGAGGTCCCAGCCCCGCCCCTCGGGGAAGCCGCCGATGCCTTCGCGTCCTTCCGACACCAGTCGCCACAGGTCGTCGGGCGAGGTGATCCCGCCGGGGTAGCGGCAGGCCATACCGACGATCGCGATCGGCTCACCCGCGCCGGTCGTCCTCGTCCTCGGGGTGAGAGCCGCCCTCTGCGGGCCGGTCGAACCATTGATCTGGGCGAGGAGATGGTCGGCCAGGGCTGCCGGGGTCGGGTGGTCGAAGACGAGGGTGGCGGTCAGTCGCAGCCCCGTTGCCGTGTTGAGGCGGTTGCGGAGTTCGACCGCCGTCAACGAGTCGAAACCCAGCTCCTTGAAGGGGCGTTCGTCCGTGCCACTCGCCGCCCGCGTGTGCCCGAGGACAGCCGCCACGTGCGTACGCACCACATCCAGCAGCAGTTGGCGCTGCTCGTTCGGCTCCAGTTCCGCCAAGCGCTCGGCCCACGAGGCGTTCGCACCACCCCGGGCAGCGGCGGTGCGGCGCAGCGGAGTGCGGACGAGGCCGCGTAGGACGGGGGAGAGGGTGCCTGCCTCCGCCTGGGCGCGCAGCGCGGGAAGGTGAAAGCGCGCGGCCGTGCAGGCCGGCGCGCCGGCGCGGACCGCCGTCTCCCAGGCTGCCATGCCGTCCGAAGCCGTGAGAGGACTCAGCCCGTTACGCGCGAGACGTGCCTGATCGGTGTGGTCCAGATGGTTGGTGAGTCCGCTGGTGTCTTCCCAGAGTCCCCAGGCGAGGGAGGTGGCGGGGAGTCCTTGGGTGTGGCGGTGGTGGGCGAGTGCGTCGAGGAAGGTGTTGGCGGCTGCGTAGTTGGCTTGTCCGGGGTTGCCGAGGGTGCCGGCGGCGGAGGAGTAGAGGACGAACGCGTCCAGGTCGGCGTCTGCCGTCAGTTGGTGGAGGTTCCAGGCGGCGTCGACCTTCGGCCGCAGGACGGTGGCGAGCTGTTCGGGGGTGAGGGAGGTGAGTGTGGCGTCGTCCAGTACTCCGGCGGTGTGGATGACGGCGGTCAGCGGGTGCTGGTCCGGGATCGACGCGACGAGGGCGGCGAGGGCGTCGCGGTCGGCGGCGTCGCAGGCGGCGAGGGTGACGTGGGCGCCGTGGGCGAGCAGTTCGGCTTCCAGCTCGCGGGCGCCGGGTGCGTCCGGTCCGCGTCGACTGGTCAGCAACAGGTGACGCACACCGTGCTCGGCGACCAGGTGGCGGGCGAGCAGCCCGCCCAGCGTGCCGGTCCCGCCCGTGATCAGCACCGTGCCGTCCGGACGCAGGGCGAACTCCCGTGCAGCTGCCCTCCCTTCCCCTTCCCGAGCCGCTGCGGACTCCTTCCACGCTGTCGCCTCGGACTTGCGCAACCGGGGTACGTGCAGGGCGCCGTCCCGCAGTGCGAGCTGGGGCTCGCCTGTCGCCACGGCCTGGGCGAGTGCGGCCCGGGACGCTTCCGTACCGTCGTGGTCGACAATCTGGAACCGCCCTGGGTGCTCCGTCTGCGCGCTGCGGACGAGTCCCCACAGCGCGGCCCCGGCGAGGTCGTGGACCGGCTCGCTGGACTCGGTGGCCACAGCACCCCGCGTCAGCACCGCCAGCCGTATGTCGGCGCAGCGGTCGTCGGACAGCCAGTCCTTCAGCAGCGCGAGCAGATAGGTCGTCGCGCGGCGGGTCTCGAAAGCGGGATCGACGGGATCGACGGGAGTGATGGGGCCGAAGGGGCCGACAGGGTCGACGGGGTCGGCTGGGGAGAACGGCAGCAGAACGACATCCGGGCGGGGCCCGTCACCGCCCCCGTCGTCCTCAAGGGATTCCCGCAAGGCGGCCAGGCTGGAGAACCCGGCGGTCAGGCTTGGGAAGCCGTACGTGTCGAAGTCGCCAACCCCCGTGCCCGATGCCTCGCGTTCGAGGACGACGGCCGACGTCAGCCGTCCCGCTGACGCCGCCTCCCCGGTCTCCCCGGCCTCCCCGGTCTCCCCGGCGCCCTCGTCCGACGGCGCGAGGAGCGGCCAGGTCAGGTCGAAGAGGGTGTCCTGGCGTCGGGCGGAGCGTACGAGCTGGTCGCGGGCGAGGGGACGCGTGGTCAGCGTCTCGACCGTCGCGACGGGGTGACCCGCGACATCGGTCAGCTCCAGAGACACCGTGCCCGTCCCCTCGCCGATGGGCGACAGCCGGACCCGCAGCGCGGAGGCGCCGGTCGCGCTCAGCGTCACTCCTGACCAGGAGAACGGCAGGGGCACCACTCCGGTCGCCCCGTCGTCCTCCCCTGCTGCGGACGAGCCCTGCGGACCGAGAAAGAGGGTGTGCAGCGCGGCGTCGAGAAGCGCGGGATGCAGCGCGTGCTCGCGGGCCTCGGTCCGGCTGGTCACCGCGCCGTGGGCCTTGGCGGTGGTCTGGGCGGTCCGGGCGCTCTCGGCGGTCTCGGCGTCCTGGGGGAGTGTGACCTCCGCGTAGATGGCGTCGCCGACGCGCCACGCGGCGCCGAGCCCCTGGAAGGCGGGACCGTAGTCGAGGCCACGCGCGGCCAACGTGTCGTACAGCGCGTCCGTGTCGAGGCGCACGGCTCCCGCCGGCGGCCACTGCTGGGTGAATGAGTGAGCGGACGGGCGGGCGTACGGGCCCGTGGCTCCGGCAGCGGTTGTCGGTGCGTTGGGTGCGAGCGTCCCGGTGGCGTGTTGCGTCCAGTCGCCTTCCTGGCTCCAGCCGCCCAGACCGCCGTCATCGACCCCGTTGGTACGGCCGATACGCGGCCGTGATCGGACGGTCAAGGCGCGCCGTCCGCCCTCCTCCCCCTCGGACGGGCCGACGAGGACCTGGAGCTGAACGGCGGCCTGCTCCGACAGGGGCAGCGGCGCGTGCAGCGTCAGCTCTTCGAGGTGACCGCACCCCGTGCGGTCACCCGCGTACAGCGCCAGGTCGGCGAACGCGGCACCCGGGAGCAGCGGCTGCTCGTACACCGCGTGGTCGCCGAGCCACGGGTGATCGACGAGAGAGATGCTCCCGGTGAACAGGGCGCTCCCGTCCGGAAGTTGGACAGCGGCGCCGAGGAGAGGATGGCTGGACGCGTCCAGCCCGGCGGACGCCACATCCGTGGCACCGACAACCTGCGGAGCGAGCCAGTAGGGCTGGTGTTGGAAGGGGTAGGTGGGGAGGTCGAGGTGGGGGTGGTTTGTGGTGGGTGGTGTGGTGGTCCAGGTGGTGGGGGTGTGTCCGTGGGTGTGGGCTTGGGTGAGGGTGGTGAGCAGGCGGGTGGGTGTGGCGTCGTTGCGTCGGAGTGTGCCGAGGACGTTGGCGGTTCCGGTGGTGTCTTGGGTGGGTGTGGTGAGGACGGGGTGGGGGCTGGTTTCGATGTAGGTGTGGTGGCCGTCCTCGTGGAGGAGGCGGAGGGTTTGTTCGAGGAGGACGGGGTGGCGCAGGTTGCGGTACCAGTAGTCGGCTGTCAGTTCTGTGGTGTCGAGTCGGGTGCCGGTGAGGGTGGAGTAGAAGGGGATCTGGGCGGGGCGGGGTGTGAGGGTCTTGAGGGCCTTGTGCAAGGCAGGGCGGAGATCTTCGATGTGGGGGGAGTGGCTGGCGTAGTCGACGTCGATGGTGCGGGCGCGGATGCCCTCGTTTTTGCAGGCGGCGACCATTTCGGCGAGCGCGCTGGCGTCGCCTGAAATCACGGTGCTTTCGGGCCCGTTGTGCGCGGCGACATACAGCCCCGGGTACGGGATCAGCCGTGCGGCGGTCTTCTCGGCGCTCAGGGGAATCGAGGCCATGCCGCCGCTTCCCGTGAGGGTGATCAGTGCTTGGCTGCGCAGGCACACGATCCGCGCGGCGTCGTCCAGGCTGAGCGCTCCGGCGATGTGCGCGGCGGCGATCTCGCCCTGTGAGTGTCCGATGACCGCGTCGGCCCGGATGCCGTGGGATTCCCACACCCGGGCGAGCGAGACCATGAGCGCGAACAGTGCGGGCTGGACCACATCCACCCGATCGAACCCCGGTGCCCCGGCCCGCTCGTGCAGGACGTCGAACAGGTCCCAGTCCACGTACGCGCTCAAAGCATCCGCGCACTCCCGCAAACTCGCGGCGAAGACCGGCGACGATTCCAGCAGACCAACGCCCATCCCGGCCCATTGCGAGCCCTGACCGGGAAAGACGAACACCGTCTTGCCCGGGTCGGGCGAGGCAACCCCCTCCACCAGCGCCGCATGCGGCAACCCCTGAGCCAGCGCGTCCAGCGCCTCCAGCAGCTCGCCGCGCTCCTGGCTGACGACCCCCGCCCGGTACGCGTGATGCGTACGCGAGGCCGCCAACGCACGCCCGATCTCCGCGACCTCGACCTCGGGCCGTTCGTTGAGGAACGCGGCCAGTTGGGCGGCTTGCCCCCGCAGCGCGTCCTGGTTCTTGGCGGACAGCAGCACCGGGACGACATCGACGGGGGCTTTGCCAGCATCGTCGTACTGTTCCGGGACGGGTGCCGCCTCCAGGATCACGTGGGCGTTCGTCCCGCTCACTCCGAACGAGGAGACGCCCGCGCGACGGGGCCGGTCCAACTCCGGCCACGGCCGGGTCTCGGTCAGGAGGGAGACGGCGCCGCTGGACCAGTCCACGTGGGGTGAGGGCTCATCGACGTGCAAGGTCTCCGGCAGGCTCCCGTGCCGCATGGCCTGCACCATCTTGATCACGCTGGCGACCCCGGCCGCCGCCTGGGTGTGGCCGAGGTTGGACTTGATCGAGCCCAGCCACAAGGGCTTTTCCGAGTCCCGCTCCTGCCCGTACGCCGCCAACAGCGCCTGGGCCTCGATGGGATCGCCCAGCGTGGTGCCCGTCCCATGCGCTTCCACGGCGTCGACATCAGCGGCGGCGAGCCCCGCTCCGGTCAGGGCGGCGTTGATAACGCGTTGCTGTGAGGGTCCGTTGGGTGCGGTGAGTCCGTTGCTGGCGCCGTCCTGGTTGACGGCCGAGCCGCGCAGGACGGCCAGCACTGGATGGCCCTTCGCCTGGGCGTCCGAGAGTCGCTCGACGAGCAGCAGGCCGACGCCTTCCGAGAATCCGGTGCCGTCAGCTGCTGCCGCGAAGGATTTGCAGCGGCCGTCCTCCGACAGGCCCCGCTGTCGGCTGAACTCGATAAAGGTGGCAGGCGTCGCCATGACGGTCGCGCCGCCCGCGAGAGCCATGTCGCATTCGCCGCCGCGTAGTGCCTGGGCGGCCATGTGCAGGGCGACCAGCGACGACGAGCACGCCGTGTCGACCGTGACCGCCGGCCCTTCGAAGCCGAATGTGTACGACACCCGTCCGGAGGCGACACTGCCGTGGCTGCCGTTGCGGAGGTACCCCTCCAACTCCTCGGGTGCCTGCTGGAGCCGGCCGCCGTAGTCGCCGTACATGATTCCGGTGTAGACGCCGGTGCGGCTGCCGCGCAGTGAGGAGGGCAGGATCCCGGCGTTCTCGAGGGCTTCCCAGGTGGTCTCCAGCAGGAGTCGTTGTTGGGGGTCGGTGGCGAGGGCTTCGCGGGGGCTCATGCCGAAGAAGTCGGGGTCGAAGTGGTGGGCGTTATGGAGGAAGCCGCCGCGTCGGGTGTAACTCGTACCGGGGTGCTCGGGGTCGGGGTCGTACAGGGCGTCGAGGTCCCAGCCCCGCCCCTCGGGGAAGCCGCCGATGCCTTCGCGTCCTTCCGACACCAGTCGCCACAGGTCGTCGGGCGAGGTGATCCCGCCGGGGTAGCGGCAGGCCATGCCGACGATCGCGATCGGCTCATCCGCGTACCCGCCCCCCGTACGAGGCACCACGCCGCGCACGGCCTTCTCGCCGCCCGCCAGCTGCTCGCGCAGATGCCGGGCCAGGGCTGCCGGGGTCGGGTGGTCGAAGACGAGGGTGGCGGTCAGTCGCAGCCCTGTCGCCGTGTTGAGGCGATTGCGGAGTTCGACCGCCGTAAGTGAGTCGAAACCCAGCTCCTTGAAGGGGCGTTCGTCGTCGCGGCCTGTCTGTGCGTGTCCGAGGACGGCGGACACGTGACCGCGTACGAGGTCGAGCAGGAGCTGATGCTGCTCGCCGTCGTCCAGCCCGGCGAGCCGATCCGCCCAGGACGAGGGCGAGGCCGAGGATTCTGCCGCGTCGTGCGCCACCACGCGCCGCAGCGGGGCGCGCACCAGGCCGCGCAGCACACACGGCAGCGAGCCCGCTTCGGCCTGCGCGCGCAGCGAGGCGGCGCTGAGGCGGGCGGGGACGACGACGGGAGGTGTCAGCGGCTTTCCCGTGGCTCCCGCCGGCAGCCCCTGTACGGCGTCGAACAGCGCGAGTCCCAGCGCGTTGCTGAGCGGTGCCACCCCGCCGCGGGTCATGCGTGCGAGGTCCGTACCGTCCAAATGCGTGGTCATGCCGGTGCCCTCGGCCCACAGCCCCCACGCGAGCGAGGTCGCGCGCAGACCGCGCGCGCGGCGGTGCTGGGCGAGCGCGTCGAGGAAGGTGTTGGCGGCGGCGTAGTTGGCCTGCCCCGCTCCACCGAGCGTGCCCATCACCGACGAGTAGAGGACGAACGCGTCCAGGTCCGCCCCGGCCGTCAGCTCGTGGAGGTTCCAGGCGGCGTCCGCCTTGGGCCGCATCACCGCGTCGATCCGCTCGGGAGACAGCGCGGTGAGCACCCCGTCGTCGAGCGCGCCGGCGGTGTGGATGACGGCGGTCAGCGGGTGCTGGTCCGGGATCGAGGTGAGGAGGGTGGTGAGGGCGTCGCGGTCGGCGGCGTCGCAGGCGGCGAGGGTGACGTGGGCGCCCAGGGCGGTGAGTTCGGTTTCGAGTTCGCGGGCGCCGGGTGCGTCGGGTCCGCGTCGGCTGGTCAGCAGCAGGTGACGCGCTCCGTGCTCGGCGACCAGGTGGCGGGCGAGCAGCCCGCCCAGCGTGCCGGTGCCGCCCGTGATCAGCACCGTGCCCTCGGGACGCGGCAGCAGCTCGGGTACGCCGCCTTCCGCGTCTGCCTCTGCGTCTGCCTCCGCGGGCGCCTCCGCCTCCGCGTCCCCGGAGGGAGGCGTGGGCACGAAGGGGATGAAGGGGACGAGGCGCGGGGCGTATGCCGCGCCCTCGCGCAAAGCGAGCTGAGTCTCGTCGCGGGGCGTCACCGCCACGGTCAGCAGCGCGTCGGCGGACGCCTCGCTCTCGTCGACGTCTACCAGCGTGAACCGTCCCGGATTCTCGCTCTGCGCCGTACGGATCAGCCCCCACACCGCAGCGCCGACCGGGTCGGGGCCCATCGGGTCGGCGTCGACCGGGTCGGTGCCCGCCGGGCCGGGGCCGACGACCTGGCCCACCGCGACGGCGCCGCGCGTGACGAGAACGAGTCGTGAGGCGGCCAGCGCCTCGTCGGCGAGCCATTCGCGAGCCAGCGCGAGCGCGGCGTGGACGGCGTGACGGGCGGCCTCGCCCATGGGCGGCGCCGACACATCCTGGTTGCCGCCGTCCGGGGGCGTATCAGCCGAGAGCGAGTTCGGGCTTCCCGCGAGCGCGATCGGCGCGACGACCACCTCGGGCACATCGGCGCCGGAGGCGAGCGCCCGCTGGAGCGCGGTCAGATCCGCGTACCGGACCGTCCCGGCAGCCGCCGTCCCGACCCCGTCCGCCGTCCCGAGCCCGCGCCCGGCCCCGTCCGTGGAGCCGAGCCCGGCCCCGTCCGCCGCCCCGAGCAGCGCCGCCGACGCGGGGGCCGGGGCAGGCGTCACGTCCGGCAGGCGCGACCAGTCGAGCTGAAAGAGCGCACCGTTTCCGGTGCTCCCGCCCGCGACGAGGCGACCCGGCTCCCCGAGGCCGTCGGGACGGATGCTGTCGAGGCGTACCGGCCGCAGCGCCAGCTGCGCGACGCTGACCAGCGGGGATCCCGAACCATCGGCGATGGTCAACGAGACCGCACCGTCCGCGAGCGGCGACCACCGGACGTAGGCGGACGTCATCCCCGTCGCGCGCAGCGACACCCCGCTCCACGAGAACGGGAGCCAGATGCCGCCCTCGCCGTCGGCCCGCAGCGGGCCGTCCCCCAGCGCGAGCGCGTGCAGCGCGGAGTCGAGCAGGGCGGGATGCACCCCGAACTCCCCTGCCGCCGCCCGCTGTTCCTCGTCCAGTCGGACTTCCGCGTAGACGTCGGAGCCGTGCTGCCACGCGGCTGCCAGCCCTTGGAAGGCCGGGCCGTAGGTGTACCCCTCGTCGGCGAGCCGCTCGTAAAGTCCCTCGACCGGGAGACGCGTCGCACCGGCCGGAGGCCAGGCCGCGGACGCCGACGCGGACGCCGATTCCGCTTCTTCGCCGGTGCTTGTGTCGAGGGGCGTCACCCAGCCCTGTGCGTGCCGGGTCCAGGGGACCTCGTCGAGCGTGTCCTCGACGGTCTCCGGCCGCGCGTGCACGCTGACGGAACGGCGCCCGGACGCGTCGTCCGCGCCCATCCTGACCTGGAGGACGACGCCGCCGCTCGCCGGCAGCGGCAAGGCGGCCTCCAGCGTCAGATCCTCCACGTGCCCGCAGCCCGCCTGAGCAGCGGCCCGCAGCACGAGTTCGAGGAACGCAGTCCCCGGCAGAACGGCCACCCTGCCGACCGCATGGTCCTTCAGCCACGGGTGCTCCTGCACGGACAACCTCCCCGTGAGCACCACCCCATCGCCCTCCGCCAACTCCACCGCAGCACCGAGCAGCGGATGCCCCGCCGCCGCGAGCCCGGATCCCCGGAGATCGGTGCGCGGGGCGGCGGTGAGCCAGTAGGACTGACGCTGGAAGGGGTAGGTGGGGAGGTCGGGTGTGAGGTCTAGCGTGAGGGGGGCGTCTTGGGTGGTGGTCCAGGTGGTGGGGGTGTGTCCGTGGGTGTGGGCTTGGGTGAGGGTGGTGAGCAGGCGGGTGGGTGTGGCGTCGTTGCGTCGGAGTGTGCCGAGGACGGTGGCGGTTCCGGTGGTGTCTTGGATGGGGGTGGTGAGGACGGGGTGGGGGCTGGTCTCGATGTAGGTGTGGTGGCCTTCCTCGTGGAGGAGGCGGAGGGTCTGCTCGAGGAGGACGGGGTGGCGCAGGTTGCGGTACCAGTAGTCCGCTGTCAGTTGGGTGGTGTCGAGTCGGGTGCCGGTGAGGGTGGAGTAGAAGGGGATCTGGGCGGGGCGGGGTGTGATCCCTTCCAGGAGTTGGGTGATGTGGTTGAGGTTTTCGATGTGGGGGGAGTGGCTGGCGTAGTCGACGTCGATGGTGCGGGCGCGGATGCCCTCGCTCTGGCAGGCGGCGACCATTTCGGCGAGCGCGCTGGCGTCGCCTGAAATCACGGTGCTTTCGGGCCCGTTGTGCGCGGCGACATACAGCCCTGGGTACGAGGCGAGCCGTGCGGCGGTCTTCTCGGCGCTCAAGGGAATCGAGGCCATGCCACCTGTCCCCGCGAGGGTGACCAGTGCCTGACTGCGCAGGCACACGATCCGCGCCGCGTCATCCAGGCTGAGTGCCCCGGCAACATGCGCGGCGGCGATCTCGCCCTGTGAGTGTCCGATGACGGCGTCGGCCCGGATGCCGTGGGATTCCCACACCCGGGCGAGCGAGACCATGAGCGCGAACAGTGCGGGCTGGACCACATCCACCCGATCGAACCCCGGTGCTCCGGCCCGCTCGTGGAGGACGTCGAACAGGTCCCAGTCCACGTACGTGCTCAAGGCATCCGCGCACTGCCGCAAACTCGCGGCGAAGACCGGCGAGGAATCCAGCAGACCAACGCCCATCCCGGCCCATTGCGAGCCCTGACCGGGAAAGACGAACACCGTCTTGCCGGTATCCGGCGAGGCAACCCCCTCCACCAGCGCCGCATGCGGCAACCCCTGAGCCAGCGCGTCCAGCGCCTCGAGCAGCTCGCCGCGCTCCTGGCTGACGACCCCCGCCCGGTACGCGTGATGCGTACGCGAGGCCGCCAACGCACGCCCGATCTCCGCGACCTCGACCTCGGGCCGCTCCGTCACGAAGGAGGCCAGGCGTGCCGCCTGGTCCCGCAGCGCACCCTCACTCTTGCCCGACAACAGCCAAGGGACAGCCGGGCTCTCGCCCGACTCGTCCGGTGCCGAAGCAGGCGGGGGTGCGGCTTCCAGGATCACATGGGCGTTCGTCCCGCTGATCCCGAACGAGGACACCGCCGCGCGGCGCGGTCGCTCATCCTCCAGGGCGGGCCACGGCCGGGCCTCGGTCAGGAGGGAGACGGCGCCATCCGCCCAGTCGACATGCGGCGACGGCTCGTCCACGTGCAGCGTGCGCGGGAGTTCACCGTGCCGGAGGGCCATCACCGATTTGATGACGCCGCCGACGCCGGCGGCTGCCTGCGCGTGCCCGATGTTCGACTTGAGCGAGCCCAGCCACAGGGGGCGTTCGGCCGAGTGGGCCCGGCCGTAGGTGGCGAGCAGTGCTTCCGCCTCGATGGGGTCGCCGAGGGCTGTCCCGGTGCCGTGGGCCTCGACCATGTCGACGTGGGCGGCGGCGAGCCCCGCGCTGTCCAGGGCCTGGTGGATGACCTGCTGCTGCGACAGCCCGTTGGGCGCTGTCAGTCCGTTGCTGGCGCCGTCCTGGTTGATGGCCGAGCCCTTGAGGAGGGCGAGGACGGGGTGCCCGTTGCGGCGTGCGTCGGAGAGCCGTTCGAGCAGCACCATGCCCGCGCCCTCGGCCCAGCCGGTGCCGTCGGCGCCGGCGGCGAAGGCTTTGCAGCGCCCGTCGGGGGCCAGCCCGCGCTGGCGGCTGAACTCCACGAACATGCCGGGCCCTGACATGACCATCGCGCCCCCGGCCAGCGCCAGTGAGCACTCGCCGTCGCGCAGCGCCTGACCGGCGAGGTGGAGCGCGACCAGGGAGGACGAGCACGCGGTGTCCACGGTGACGGCCGGTCCGCGCAGGCCCAGCGTGTAGGCGATGCGTCCGGAGGCGACGCTGGAGGTGCTGCCGGTCAGCAGATGACCGGCCAGCCCTTCGGGGGCCTCGTGCAGGCGGGGTCCGTACTCCTGCGCGGTGGCGCCGACGAACACCCCGGCCGGACGGTCCCGCAGCGTCTCGGGAGCGATGCCCGCGCGCTCCAGCGCCTCCCAGGAGACCTCCAGCAGCAGCCGCTGCTGCGGGTCCATCGCGGTCGCCTCGCGCGGGCTGATGCCGAAGAAGGCGGGGTCGAACAGGTCGGCGTCGTACAGGAAGCCGCCGTGCCGTACGTACGAGGTCCCGTGGGTCTCGGGGTCGGGATCGTAGAGCGCGTCCAGGTCCCAGCCCCGGTTCGTCGGGAACGGGCCGACGGCGTCCGTGCCCTGCGCGACGAGCTGCCACAGGTCTTCCGGTGAGCCGACCCCGCCCGGGTAACGGCAGGCCATGCCGACGATGGCGAGCGGCTCGTCGCCAGCGCCCTCGAAGCGCTCTCCCCTCGATGTGACGCGCCCGGTCCGCGGATCGGCACCGCCCTCGCCGTGGCCCCCTGCGGCGGCCGTCAGCTCGGCGCACAGGTGCTCAGCGAGGACGTCCGGTGTCGGGTAGCTGAAGGTGAGCGCGGCGGGCAGCCGCAGTCCGGTGGCGGTGGCCAGCCGGTCGCGCAGCTCCACGGCGGAGACCGAGTCGAAGCCCTGTTCCTTGAACGTCCGCCGGGCGTCGACGGACTCCGCCGTGACGTGTCCGAGGACGAGGGCCGCCGTGGTGCGCAGCAGATCCAGCACCGCGTGCTGCCGCTCGGGCCCCCCGAGGCTCGCCACCCGCCTGCGCCACGGAGTCGTCCCGGGGGCGTCCCCCGACTCGTCCGCGCCGTCCGCCATGGCCTCCGGGACAGCGGCGTCAGAACCGCCCACCGCACCCCCGTCCACGCCCACGTTCTCGTTCCCGTCCACCTCACCCTCGAGGCCGAGGCCCGTGGGCCAATGGCGGGTGCGCTGGAAGGCGTACGTGGGCAGCGCCACCCTGCGGCCCGCACCACCGAGCACCGCGCTCCAGTCGGCCTCGGCGCCCCACGCGTGTGCGCGGGCCAGCGCGGTGAGGACGGCCTCCGGGTCGGCGCGCCGCGTACTGAGGGTCGAGATCAGTACGGGGCCGGCATCGGCGCCACCGTCAACCGCGCCCCCTGTCCGCGAGGCCAGGACGCCCGCTGCCCGCGAGGCCAGGACGTCCCCGGCACCCGACGCCAGACAGTCCCCGGCCATCCCGGTCAGCACGCCGCCGGGGCCGAGTTCGAGGTAGCAGGCCGCGCCCAGCTCCCGCAGCGTCGCGATGCCGTCGGCGAACCGCACCGCCTGTCGCACATGGCGCACCCAGTAGTCCGGGTCGCACAGCTCGGCCGCCGTCGCGGCGCGTCCGGTCACGTTGGAGACGACGGGGATCGTGGGCGCGTGGTACGTCAGCTCGCGGGCGACGCGGCCGAACTCCTCCAGCGCGGGCTCCATCAGGTGCGAGTGGAAGGCGTGGCTGACGCGCAGCCGCTTGACCTTGCGCCCCCGCTCCCGCCACAGCGCCTCCAGCTCGGAGACGGCCTCCTCCGCACCCGAGACGACCACCGAGGCGGGGCCGTTGACGGCGGCGAGCGACACGCGTGCCGGGGCCAGGGTCTCCAGGACCTCCGCTTCGGTGGCCTCGACCGAGAGCATCGCGCCGCCCGGGGGCAGCGCCTCCATCAGCCGTCCGCGCGCGGCCACGAGCGTGGCCGCGTCCTCCAGCGAGAGGACGCCGGCGACGTGCGCGGCGGTCAGTTCGCCGACGGAGTGGCCGATCAAGTGGTCCGCGCGTAGCCCCCAGTGGGCGTAGAGGCGGAAGAGCGCGGTCTCCAGGGCGAAGAGCGCGGGCTGGGTGTAGGAGGTGCGGTGCAGCAGCTCCGCCTCGGGGGTGCCCTCCTCGGCGAAGACGACCTCGCGCAGGGACAGCTCCCGCCCGAGCCGCCGGTCCAGGGCCGCGCACACCTCGTCGAACTGTGCGGCGAAGTAAGGCAGTTGGGCGTACAGCTCGCGTCCCATGCCGGGGTACTGGCTGCCCTGACCGGTGAACAGGACGGCGATGCCGCCGCCTGCCTCGTCACAACGGCCCGTCACGAGGTTGCCGGAGGGCTCACCCGACAGGAGGGCGTCGAGGCCCGCCGTCAGCTCGGCGCGGTCACGGCCCAGCAGCACGGCACGGTGCTCGAAGGCGGTCCGGGTGGTCGCCAGGGACCAGCCCACCGCACGTATGTCCGTCCCGGCCCCATCCGGTGAACCCGTCCCGTCCGCGTTGGTGTCAGCGTCAGTGCGGGTGTCGGTGTCGGCATCGGCGTCGGGGGTGCCGGTCTCTCCGGCGAGGTGGTCGCGCAGCCGCTCGGCCTGCGCGCGCAGCGCGGCGGGGGACCGCGCGGACAGCAGCCACGGCACCACAGGGTCCGCGTCCCCGCTCCCCTCGGAGGCTCCGGCGGAGGCCTCCGAGACCTCCGCCGGAGCCTCCGACAGGATGACGTGACAGTTGGTGCCGCCCATGCCGAAGGAGCTGACGCCCGCCGTCAGCGGCTCGTCGGCACGCGGCCAGTCGCCCGTGGCGGTCTGCACGCGCAGCCCCAGCTCTTCCAGCGGGATGCCGGGAGGCGGCGCGTCGAAGTTGAGGCTCGCGGGAAGCTGCCGGTGGCGGATGCTGAGCGCGGCCTTGAGGAGCCCCGCGATGCCCGCGGCGCCCTCCAGGTGGCCGATATTGGTCTTCGCGGAGCCGACCCGCAGCGCCCCGACATCGCCCCCGCGGGCCCCGGCATCGCCCCCGCGGGCCCCGGCATCGCCCCCGCGGGCCCCGGCATCGCGCTCCGGCACCCCAGCATTGCCCTCGCCCTCGGCCCGCCCGTCGCCGTACGCGGCCCCGAGCGCCGCGGCCTCGACCGGGTCGCCCACCGGCGTTCCCGTGCCGTGGAGTTCGACGTACTGCACCTCGGCCGGTGCCGTACGCGCCCGCCGGAGTGCCCGGCGCAGCACGTCCTCCTGGCCGGCCGGGTGCGGCACGGTCAGGCCGTCGGTGGCGCCGTCGTTGTTGACGGCGCTGCCCCGGATGACGCAGTACACACGGTCGCCGTCGGCCACCGCCCGGTCGAGCGGTTTGAGGACGACGAGGCCGCCGCCCTCTCCGCGTACGTAGCCGTTGGCGCGTGCGTCGAAGGTGTAGCAGCGGCCGTCGGGGGACAGGCCGCCGAAGCGGTGGGTCCTGGCGGTGCTGTCCGGGCCGATGATGAGGTTCACGCCGCCCGCGAGCGCCAGCGTCGACTCGCCCGTGCGCAGGCTCTCGCAGGCCATGTGCACCGCGACCAGCGAAGAGGACTGCGCCGCGTCGACGGTCAGGCTGGGGCCGCGCAGCCCGAGGGCGTAGGAGACGCGGTTGGCCAGGATGCCGCGTGCGGTCCCGGCGAGCGCGTGGTGGCTGAGGGAGGAACGCCCGTGCCGCGCCAGCAGGTTCGCGTAGTCGTCGGTCATGACGCCGAGGAACACCCCGGTCCGGCTCTCCCGCAGCGCTCCGGGGACGAGCGCGGCGTCCTCCAGCGCCTCCCAGCCGAGTTCGAGCATCAGCCGCTGCTGCGGGTCCATTCCCTCGGCTTCGCGGGGTGAGATGCCGAAGAAGTCCGCGTCGAAGCCGTCCACGCTCTCCAGCAGCCCGCCGTGGCGGACGCGGGCACCCGGACCACCGGCCCGGGTGCCCAGCGTGTCCGAGATCGCGCTCTCGCCCCGCTGGAGGAGCCGCCAGTAGGCGGCCGGGCCGGGTGCCGACGGCAGCCGGCAGGACAGCCCGACGATCGCGACCTCGAAGGGCGGCTCTTCAGGCGTGGCCGGATCGCGTGGCGCGGCCGGATCGCGTGGCGTGGCCGGGTCGCGTAGTGCCGCCGGATCACGTGGTGCTGAGGCTTCAAGCGCGCGGTGACTACCCATCGTTGCGGGCTGACCTCCCCTACCCCACGGCCTCCCGGGACCGGACAGCGAGGTTCCCGGGAGGCCGTTCGAAGACATTCCTGTACCGAATTGCGAGCCTCGCCGGGGCAGCTAACGGGCTGCTTGCCAGGCTCTAAAGCACCGCGGGCTTTAGGGAAATGCATGCCGGGATTTATGTGCGGGCTAGCGGCGTGTGCTGGCATTGAATGGTTCGCTCTGTCGGCGTATTCCGTCGTTCCCCCGCGGAGCCGACGCGACCGCTTATCGACGGGCGACAGTGGAGTGGATGTGCGCGTACTCTTCGTTCCTTTGGCCGCCGCGGGCCATTTCTACGCGATGGTGCCCCTCGCCTGGGCGCTGCGAACGGCGGGCCACGAGGTGCGGGTCGTCGGGCCGCCGCAGCTGCGCGGCACGGTGGAGGCGTCCGGGCTGCCGGCCGTGGCCGTCGGCGGCTCCTACGACACCCTCGGCGGCATCCGCGAGTCCAGCGAGGCGGTGCGCCGCCGGACGGGCAGGTCCCTCGCCGACTTCGGCGACCTGGGCTCCGTGCCCGAGGAGGTGCGCCGCGAGCTGCGGGATTCGCGGCGGTCCGCGCTGGTCGCCAACGCCGCGCACATGGCCGACGATCTCGTGGCCTTCGCCCGCACCTGGCGGCCCCACCTGGTCGTCGGTGACCCGGTCGCGTTCGCGGCGGCGCTGGCCGCGGCGACGGCCGGGGCGCCCTTGCTGCGACACCTGTCGGGCCCGCTGCCGCCCGCCGCCGGGCACTCGCTGGGCAACGGGCTGCCGGTGGAGGAGTGGCCCGCCGAACTCCACGAGCTGTACGCCGCGTTCGGCGTCGAGCCCCGCGCCGACCCGGCCGCCGCGACCGTCGATCCCTGCCCGCCCAGTCTCCAGACCCAGCCGGTGCGCGGCAGGATCGGCATGCGCTACGTCCCGTACAACGGGCCGGGCGCGGTGCCGCCCTGGCTGCTGGAGCCGGCCGCGCTGCCCCGGGTCTGTGTCTCGTGGAGCATGTCCCACACCGCGACCTCGGGGGAGGCGGACTACCCGGCGGCTGCCACCGCCGAGGCCCTGCACGCCCTCGGCGGCGTCGAGGTCGTGGCCACGGTCAAGGCCACCGACCGGCAGCGCTTCGGGCCGGTGCCCGCGGGGGTGCGGGTGGTGGCCGAACTGCCGCTCCAGCTCCTCCTGCCGACCTGCGCCGCCGCCGTCAACCACGGCGGCGGCGGCACCTCGCTGACGGTGGCCGCGTACGGCGTGCCGCAGGTGATGATGCCGCACGACCCGGTACACGTCGTCAACGCCGAGCGGATCGCGGCCGTGGGCGCCGGAGTCGCGCACCGGGCCCGGCCCGTGGACGCTTCGGACATCGCGCGCAGCGTGGGCACCTTGCTGGCCGAGGACCGCTGGCGCAGCGCGGCGAACGCCCTGCGCGCGGAGAACGAGGCGCAGCCGGAACCGGCCGAGACGGTCCGGGCGCTGGAGGGCATCGCCGCCTCGGGCCGGCCGCGCTGAGAACAGCGCGGATCACCGGGGCCAACGGCGCCGGGATCGGGGCCAGTCGGGCTGAAGACCGGGCCGGCCGCGCCCAACACCGGGGCCGGTCCCGGAAAATGGTGTCACACACTGCGGAGAGGACGAGCATGGAGATCATCGGCCGTGGGTTCATCGCACAGAACCTGGAGGCGATAGCGGCACGCCACCCCGGCGTCGTCGCCCTGGCCTCGGGGGTCTCCCGGGTGGGCGGGGTGAGCGCGGACGAGTACCAGCGCGAGGCGGATCTGGTCTACGAGACGATCCGGCGCTGCGAGAAGGAGGGCCGGCTCCTGCTCTACTTCTCGACGGGCAGCGCGGGAATGTACGACGCGGCGCGCGGAAGCGAAGGCAAAGAGGACGACCCGGTCTTTCCCGGGAATTCACACGGCAGGAACAAGCTGCTGCTGGAGACGGTCATCCGTTCCACCGGCGTGCGGCACCTCATCGTCCGCCTCAGCCACGCCTTCGGCCCCCGCCAGGCCGACCACCAGCTGATCCCCTCACTCGTGCGGGCCGTGCGTTCGGGCAAGGTCCGTATCCACCGGGGCGCCTCTCGCGACATCATCCATGTGGCGGACGCGGTCACCGTCGTCGACGGCCTCCTGGCCGAGGGCATCAGCCAGGAGGTGGTCAATGTCGCCTCCGGTGCGACCGTGCCGTCCGAGGACCTCATCGAGCACATCGCGCTGCGCCTGGGCAAGACCATCACCGAGCGGCAGATCGTGGAGGGCGACGCGTCCATCTGCCTGCTCTCGACGCAGAAGCTGCGGCGGCTGCTGCCCATGGTCGAGGACCTCGGCTTCGGCCCGGACTACTACAAGACGGCCCTGGACCGTCACCTCGCCGAGTGTCCCTAGTCGCGCCGCGCGCTCTCGTAATCCGGCAGCAGGCCGCCCGCGAGTGCCTCCTGGAGTGTCGGCGCCTCCCGGTCCCGGTCGGAGACGAGGGGCTCGACCTCCGGCGGCAGGGGGAGGCCGAGTCCGGGGTCGAGCGGGCTGAGGGTGTGCTCGTGCTCGGGCGCGTAGTCGGCGGACACCAGATAGGTGACGACGGTCTCGTCCTCCAGCGCCAGGAACCCGTGCCCGACGCCCACGGGCACATGGACGGCGCGCGCGTTCTCCGCGTCTATGCGCACCAGATCCCACTCCCCGAAGGTGGGGGAGCCGACGCGGGTGTCGAGGACGATGTCGAGGGCCGCGCCGTGCGCGCAGTACACGTATTTCGCCGCGCCGGGCGGCACGGACGTGAAATGAATACCGCGCAGGGCGCCCCGGTGGGAGCGGCTCAGGTTCACCTGGGCGACGTCGAAGGGGGGCCGGCCGACGGCCTCCTGGAAGACGGGGCGCTGAAGCTGGGCCGCGAAATGCCCGCGGGAGTCGGCGAATTTCCGGGGCGAAAATTCCACCGCGCCCTCGACCTTGAGCTTTCGGTAGTCCATGTCCTGCCTCCGGAAGGGACGACTGCCTTCGTGGAAGGTCAACCTATCCGTCCCCCGGGACCCCGTGTGGCTTGCACCTCTCCCGGCAGTTCTGTAAGTATTTACCGCATGGCAGGCAGCAGGGAGTCGCTCTTGGCAGCGGCAGCGGAGGAGTTCGCACGCTACGGAGCGCGGGGTACGCGCATCCAGGCGATCGTCCAGCGCGCCGGGGTCAACGAGCGCATGATCTATCACCACTTCGGCAGCAAGAAGGGGCTCTACAAGGCGGTCCTTGTCGATCAGATGCAGGAGTGGCGGGACAGCTGGCACCCGGCGGTGGAGAAGGCGGTCACCCTGGAGCCCTACGAGGGGATGCGGACGGCCCTCGCGGCCTTCGCCGAGACGCTGCACAGCAAGCCCGTGCTGGTGGGGCTGTGGCTGCACGAGGCGCTCGACGGCTGGCAGACCCTGCCCGCACCGCCCCTGGACGCCCTGCCGTCGGGGCTGCGGGAGCTGTACGAGCGCGGACAGGCCGAGGGAGTCTTCCGCGCCGACTGTCCTTTCGAGGTCGCGCACGGCATGGCGATGAGCGCGCTGGTCGGAGCCCTGGTCATGTCGGGCAGGGGCTTCCAGGCCCGGCAGGAGGCCAACATCGGCTTCGACTCGGGGGCGGCGCGCGACAGGGCGCTCGGCCAGCTTCTGGACGGTATGACAGGACCCAAATAGCCCTCCGTCAGGCCGCGGGCCCAGGCCCGCGGCCTTGTTCACAGCACTGTAAGTAAATTTTTACCGCACAGACGTCGCAGCACCGCAGCGACAGAATCCGAGGTCCGGACGATGGCAGTGGCATCCGAATCCCAGCAGGAGCACGACCGGCGGATCCCGCCGGCCCTGCTCAAACTCATGATCGCCGTCGCCCTGGGCGCGATCATGATCCAGATGGACGCGACGATGACCAACATCGCGTTCAACACGTGGCTCAAGGAGTTCGACACCACCTTGGTCACCATCCAGTGGGTGGCCACCGGCTATCTGCTGGCCATGGCCGCTGTCATGGCACCCTCCGGCTGGGCCCTGGAGCGCTTCGGCGCCCGCACCACCTGGCTGGCCTGTCTGTCGATGTTCATCCTCGGCAGCGTGCTGTGCGGCATGGCCTGGTCCGTCGAGAGCCTGATCGTCTTCCGCGTCATCCAGGGCCTCGGCGGCGGCATGATCATGCCGCTGGGCATGGCGATCCTCGCCCAGGAGGCCGGGCCCTCGCGGCTGGGCCGCGTCATGAGCGTGATGGGCATCCCCACCGCGCTGGGGCCCGTCCTGGGCCCGGTGGTCGGCGGCTGGATCGTCAGCGACGCCGACTGGCGCTGGATCTTCTACATCAACGTCCCCATCTGCCTGGTCGCGATCGTGCTCGCCTGGCGCGTCATGCCCACCAGGAGGGCCGCCGCCTCCAGCCGGCTCGACATCGTCGGGCTGCTCCTGCTCTCGCCCGCCTGCGCCGTCGTGGTCTACGGGCTGGCCGAGGCCGGTAAGCGCGGCACGTTCGCCGACGCCCACTCGATCGTCCCGCTGGTCATCGGCGTCGCGCTGCTGGGCGTCTTCGCCTTCCACGCGCTGCGCGCCGAGAACCCCATCCTCGACCTGCGGATGATGAAGATCCGCAGCTTCACCTCCTCCACCTCCGTGCTGTTCTTCGCCTCCGTCGCACTGTTCGGCGCGATGGGCGTCCTGCCGCTCTACTACCAGCAGGTGCGCGGGCACACCCCCATGGAGACCGGGCTCCAGCTCATCCCGCTGGGCGCCGGCATGGCGCTGTCGATGACGGCGGCCGGCTGGCTGGCCGACCGGCTCTCGCCCCGGCTGCTGGTCATCGGCGGGCTGGCACTCACCGCCGTGGGCAGCGCCGTCTACACCCAGCTGAACGCCGACTCCAACGAGGCCATGCTCGGAGTGGCGCTCGTCTTCAGCGGCGCCGGCATGGGCGGCGTGATGGTGCCCGCCATGGCCAGCGCCGTCCGCGACGTGCCGCCGATGGCCATTCCGCGGGCCAGCGCGACGAACCGCATCATCATGCAGGTCGGCTCCTCCTTCGGCGCCGCCGTCCTGCTGATCGTGGCCCAGTCGCGTATCACCCAGCTCGCCGAGAGCGGCCGGGTCACTCCGGACGGGCTGGCGGGCGCCTACGGGCGCACCTTCTGGTGGGCACTGGGCTTCGCCGCCTTCGCCGCGCTCCTGGCGCTGCTGATGCCCAGCCAGGTCGCGGGCCGCAAGAAGCCGAAGGAAGGTGCGGCGGCGGCACCCACGGCCCCGGGAGCCGCAAGCGCCTGACGGCGGACGGCCCCCGGGCGCTGGGAGCGTACGGAAAGGGGCGGGGGAGGCGCCGGCCTCCCCCGCCCCTTTCGGCGTACGGCCTACGCGGTGACCGTCGCGCGGATGATCTCGCAGACCCCGGCGACCTCGGCCTCGCCCACGGCACTGCCGGTCGGCAGCGCCAGCGCCCGGGCGCTCAGCGCCTCGGTGTGCGGCAGCGGGACGGGAGCGTGGACGGCGGGGTCGCGCACGTAGGGCTCGCTCTGGTGGCAGCCGGGATAGAAGTAGCGGCGCGAGTAGACGTTGTGGGCGTAGAGCGTCTCGTGCACGGTGTCGCGGTGCACGCCCGAGAGCGCCGCGTCGATCTCCAGCACCAGATACTGATGGTTGGCCCGTTCCTTGGGGGCCTGCGCCCGGACGGTGACGCCCGGCAGCCCGGCCAGCCCCTCGCGGTACCACCGCTCGTTGCGCATGTTGACCTCGATCAGGTCGTCCATGATGTCCATCGACACCAGGCCCATCGCGGCGGAGATCTCGCTCATCCGCCCGTTGGTGCCCGCCGAGACGATGTCGCGGTCCGGGCTGAGCCCCAGGTTGCGCATGGCGCGCACCCGCTCGGCCACCTCGTCGTCGTTGGTGACCAGTGCCCCGCCCTCGAAGCTGTTGATGTATTTCGTCGCGTGGAAGCTGAAGATCTCGGCCGACCCGAACCCTCCCAGCGGCTGCTGCTGGTAGGTGCTCCCGAAAGCGTGCGCCGCGTCGAACAGCAGCGGCAGCCCGTGCCGTTCGGCCACCTTCGCCAGCTCCGTCACCCGGCAGGGCCGCCCGTAGACGTGCACGCCCAGGATGCCGCCGGTGCGCGGGCCGATCAGCTCCTCGACGCTCTGCGGATCGGCGGTCGCCGTCTCCTCGTCCACGTCGCAGAAGACCGGTACCAGCCCCGCCCACTCCAGCGCGTGCGGGCTGGCGATCCAGGTGAAGGCGGGCACGATCACTTCCTGGCCCTGTCTGATCCCGCACGCCCGCGCGGCCAGTTGGATGCCGGTGGTCGCGTTGGCGACGGCGACACAGTGACGGGCTCCGGTGATCGAGGCGACGCGCTCTTCCAACTCCTGGACCAATGGGCCGTTGTTGCTCAGCCACAGCCGGTCGAGCGCGCCGTTGATGCGCTCCAGCAGGCGGGCCCGGTCGCCCACATTGGGCCGGCCCACATGGAGGGGCTCGCTGAACATCGGTGTGCGGGGCATGGGTAAGCCCCTCCTCTCTGAGGTGTCTGCTTTCAGGCCTGGAATGCCTGGAGCCGGAATGCCTGGAGCCGGAATGCCTGGGTCCGGTATGCCTGGGTCCGGGCCGGGGGAGTGCGCCTTCGGGTTGGGGGAGTGCGCGTAGGGATCGGGGGAGCGCGCGGGGAAGTGCGCGGTGGGGCCGGTGCGGGTCACCGGGCGGCAGTCCGCTCGGCGCGGCCCTTGACCAGCGGCTCCCACCAGCCGCGGTGCTGCCGGTACCAGTCCACGACGTCCGAGAGGCCGTCCGGGAACGGGGTGCGGGGCTCCCAGCCCAGCTCCCCGGTGATCTTGCTGACGTCGACGGAGTAGCGCTCGTCGTGGGCCTTGCGGTCCGACACGTGCCGCACCCGGTCCTCGTCGGCCCCGCACAGCTTCAGCAGCCGCTCCGTCAGCTCGGCGTTGGTCAGCTCGGTGCCGCCGCCGATGTTGTAGATCTCTCCGGCGCGCCCGTCCACGGCCACCCGGTGGACCGCGCGGCAGTGGTCGTCCACGTGCAGCCACTCGCGCACGTGATGGCCGTCGCCGTACAGCGGTACGTCCTTGCCGTCCAGCAGGTTGGTGATGAACAGCGGGATCAGCTTTTCCACGAACTGGTACGGGCCGTAGTTGTTGGAGCAGCGCGTTACGGAGATCTCCAGGCCGTGCGTGCGCCAGTGGACGCGGGCCACCAGGTCGCTGGACGCCTTGGAGGCGGCGTAGGGCGAGTTGGGCTCCAGCAAGGAGCGCTCGGTCGAGGAGCCGTGCGGCACCGAGCCGTAGACCTCGTCGGTGGACACGTGCACCACGCGGCGCACCCCGGCGACGCGGCAGGCGTCCAGCAGCGTCTGAGTGCCCATCACATTGGTCGTCATGAACGCCGCCGCGCTGTCCAGCGACCGGTCCACGTGCGACTCGGCCGCGAAGTGGACCACGATGTCGTGGCCGGGCAGCAGCTCGCGCAGCAGCTCTCCGTCGCAGATGTCGCCGCGTACGAAGGTGAGCCCGGGGTGCCCGTCGGGCAGGTTGGCCAGGTTTCCCGCGTACGTCAGCTTGTCCAGCACGGTCACCTGGGCGCCGGTGGTGCCGGGCAGGCGGTCGGCGAGCAGCTCGCGCACATAGTGGGAGCCGATGAAGCCCGCTCC
Organism: Streptomyces sp. NBC_01775; assembly: GCF_035917675.1. Classification (NCBI taxonomy): domain Bacteria; kingdom Bacillati; phylum Actinomycetota; class Actinomycetes; order Kitasatosporales; family Streptomycetaceae; genus Streptomyces; species Streptomyces sp. NBC_01775. The sequence goes on from NZ_CP109104.1 coordinate 7,813,155, forward strand.
GCCCGTGACAAAGAACCTCATGCCGTTATCTCGATTCTGCTGTCGTCACCGATCAACAATCGGTGGGGCGCCGCTTCCCGGGTGCCCCTCCGCACCTCACCAGATTTGCCGATGATCGACCCGCGCAAGTCGCGAATGCCCTCCACGGAGGCGCCCGCCATGAGGATGGAATCGCCGACCCCCGCACCGCGCAGCCGGCACCCGGGCCCGAGGGCGGTGTACGGGGCCACGTGGCTGTCCTCGACCAGCGTGCCGGCGCCGATGACGGCCGGCCCCTCCACACGCGAGCGGCGCACCACGGCGCCCTCCTCGACGACCACGGGCCCGGACAGCCGCGAGTCCGCGTCGACGGTGCCGCTCAGCCGGGAGCCGAGGCCCGCCAGCAGGACCCGGTTGCAGTCCAGGAGGTCGGCCAGGGTCCCGGTGTCCTTCCAGTAGCCGGTGTACGGCTTGGCCCGCACGGTGTGGCCCTGGCCGACCAGCCACTGGACGGCGTCGGTGATCTCCAGCTCGCCGCGGGCGCTCGGCCCGATGGCGGCGACCGCCTCGTGGATGGCGGAGGTGAACACGTAGGCGCCCGTCACTGCCATGTCGCCGCGCGGGTCGGAGGGCTTCTCCCACAGGGCGGTGACCCGGCCGGTCTCGTCCAGCTCGGCGATGCCGTACTGGGAGGGGTCCTCGACCTTGCTCACCACCAGCTGGGCCGCGGGCGAGTCCGCGTGGAAGGCCGCCAGGTGCGGCGCGATGCCGTCGGCGAAAACGTTGTCGCCCAGGTACATCACGAAGTCGTCGTCGCCCAGGAAGGGGCGTGCGAGCAGCACGCAGTGCGCCAGCCCGCGCGGTGCGTCCTGGGACAGGAAGTCCACCGCCATCCCGAAGTCCGACCCGTCGCCCACCGCCTCCCGTATGGGGCCCCCGTGCCCGGCGACGATGAGGCAGGTGTGCGTCACGCCCGCCGCGCGCAGGGCATCCAGGGCGTGGAAGAGCACGGGCCTGTTGGCGACGGGGACGAGCTGCTTGGGAGTGCTGTGGCTGAAGGGGCGCAGCCGGGTGCCGTGGCCGCCCGCGAGCACGAGCGCCTTCACGACGACCTCCGGTTCCCGGCCAGCTTCTCCAGCGTCCGCACCACATCGGCGGGGCCGGGCTGAGCGGCGATCTCGTCGCGCACCGCGAGCGCGGCCCGCCGCCAGCTCCCGTCCGCGAGCATGTCCGCGACGGATGCCGCGATCCGCTCGGGCTCGACGGGCCGCGACGCGTGCCGGATTCCGGCGCCCGCCGCCGCGAGCCAGTCGGCGTTGACGTTGTGTACCGGGTCCAGCGGCAGCAGCACCTGCGGTACCCCGCAGGCGGCGATGGTCAGCACCGTGCCGGTGCCGCCGTGGTTGACAGCGGCGGCGCAGGAGGGGATCACCAGGTGTAATGGCAGCTCCTCCACCACCCGCACCCCCTCGGGCACCGGGCCGAAGCTGTCCCGGTCGCTGGCCTTGACGGTCGCCACCACCTCGGCTCCCGCCTCGCTCAGCGCCTGGGCCACGGCCGCCGCCGGGTAGGCGCGCTCGCCCGAGGTCGCCGTGTGGGACATGCTCCACGAGACGCACACCCGGGGCCGCTCGGCGGGCTCGCGCAGCCAGTCCGGCGTGCTGCCGGGCCCGTTGTAGGGGATGTGGCGCATGCCGAGCCGGTCGGGTACGGGCACCGTGCCCAGGCCCGGCGGGCACGGGTCGACGGTGGCCACCGCGTACGAGGCACGCGCCTCGACGCCGAACCTGTCGAACAGCGCGTGCAGCGCAGCGGGCCACTCCGCCACCGGCAGCCCACAGCCCGGCCAGTGTGTGGCCGTGGACGGCAGCGGGCCCCACATGTGGTGCACCAGCGGGACGTCCACCGCCCCGGCGACCAGCGCTCCGGCCAGCATCACCGGGTCGCTGACGACCAGGTCGGGCCGCCAGGTGCGCGCGAACCCGACCAGGTCATCGGCCACTTCGGCCGTGGTGTTCGCCAGCGCGGCCTGGCGCGTCTGAAGGAACCTGCGCTCCACCTCCGGGGGCATCGCCTCCAGGGTGCCGAAGTCGGTGAAGTTCTTGCCGGTCTCCCTGCGCAGCTCCTCGACCGACTCCCGGATGCCCGGCAGCGCCTCTTCGGAGCCGGAAACCGGGACCGCCGTCAGGCCGGAGGCGCCGATGGCCTCCAGCAGCGAGGGACGCCCCGCTATGCGTACCTCGTGCCCGGCCAGGCGCAGCGCCCAGGCGAGCGGAACCATCGCGTAGTAGTGGCTCGGCAGAGCCACCGGAAGGAAAAGGACGCGCACGACTACTCCGTTGCCGCCGTTGGTGGACGGCCCGCCCGTTGGCGGGCTCGCTCAGTTCGCCGAGCGGGCGGTCACGACCCGGGGACGTGGGATGGGCACGATGAACCGGCCGCCCGACTCCAGGTAGTCCCGCTCCTTGCGGAGGATCTCCTCCGAGTAATTCCAAGCCAGCAGCAAGTAGTAGTCCGGCGGGTGTTCCTCGCCGTACGCGGGGGAACGCACCGGCACATGGGTGCCGGGCAGTACCTTGCCCTGCTTGAGTTCGGTGGTGTCCGTGCAGAATTCCACCTGGTCGTTGCTCAAGCCGCAAGTGGTAAGCAGGGTGTTGCCCTTGGCCGGGGCGCCGTAGCCCGCGATGGTCCTGCCCTCGGCCCGCAGCTCGCCCACGAGCCGGGTCAGCGTGTGGCGGGTCTCTTCCACGGTCTGCGCGAAGCCGGTGTACATCGCGTCCTCGTGGAGCCCCGCGCGCTGCTCCTTCTCCCGCATCTGGTCGACCACCGGGCGCGTGGGCCAGGGGCCGTCCTGGTGGCCGACGAAGACCAGGATCGAGCCGCCGTGCACGCCCAGGTGTTCGACGTCCACCACGCGCAGGCCGTGCCGGGCGAAGAAGGTGGCCAGGGTGTCGACCATGAAGTACGACAGGTGCTCGTGGTAGATGGTGTCGAACTCGTTCCGCTCCAGCATGTCCAGCGCGTACGGCACCTCGATGGCGAAGACCCCGTCGGACCGCAGGAGGCGCCGCACGCCGGCCGCGACATCGGCGATGTCGTCGATGTGCGCGAAGACATGGCGGCCCAGCACCAGCCTGGCCGGGCCGTGCTCCTCCCTGATCCGCTCCCCGCTCGTGGCGGAGAAGAAGTCCGGGAGGGTGGGGACGCCCCGCTCGGTGGCGACGGCCGCCAAGGCGCGCGCCGGGTCCACACCCAGGACCCGCATACGGTCGTCCTGGAACGCGGCGAGCTGTTCGCCCGTGTTGCTTCCCATTTCGACCACGAGAGAGCCGGCCGGAATGCCGAAGCGCTCCTCGCACAGGTCGGCGACGCGGCGCATGTGCCGCCTCATCGTGTCCGAGGGGGAGGTGACGTACAGATACTCCCGGAAGAGCACGGCCGGATCGACGACATGGGTGAGGCTCAGCAGCCGGCAGTCGCGGCAGGAGACCACTGCGAGGGGGAAGCGGGGCTCGTCCTCGTAGGAAAGCCCCTGCTCCAGAAATCCGTTCGCCAAAGGCACTTGGCCGAGCGAGACGACGTTCTGCCAGTCCGTGGAACCGCACGCCCGGCACTCACGGATCTGCTGCGCCCAGGATTCCTTGTTGTTGTCCATCCGACGCCTTTCTGAACACCTGCGTGACGCAGTTGGTGGTGGGGGGAAAGAGGCCGGGCTCTCAGCGTCGGGCCCAGTCCGGAATGTCGTTGATCTTGAAGACGGCGGCGGAAATGGTGACGCCCGGCGCGACGCCGAACATCAGCACGTGATCGCCCGCCGACAGCTGCCCCGTGGACAGCAGATGCGCCAGGGAGAAGAACTGGTCCCCGGCGCCGGTGTGGCCGATGGTGCGCCCGTACTCCCAGGTGGAGCGGGACAGCGGGAGGCCGAGCGCGGTCAGGAAGCCCACCTCGGTCTGCTCCTTGGAGGCGTTGTTGGGCATCACCCAGGCGACCTCGTCCAGCGTCGTCCCGGCCTCCTCCAGCGCCTGGCCGACACAGTCGACCAGCGTCTTCTGGATCTTGAACAGGGCGAGTGAGCCCAGACCTTCCGTCACGACCTTCTGCTTGAACGCGTCGATCCGGGAGGCGAAGTTCAGCGGCCGGCCCGTGGTCACCGTCGGGGGGAAGAGCGGCTCGCCGCAGCGGTGCAGCTCCTCGGCCTCCGGGATGGTCGACATGGTCAGCGAGACCAGCTCGGCGAAGCCCGGCCCCTGGGTGAGCGTCAGCGCGCAGGCACCGTCACCCATGATGAACTCGGCGCTCTGGCGCCAGCGATCCAGCAGCGGCGTGCCGTAGTTGTCGCTGGTCACCAGCAGTGCCGCCGCGTCGTCCGCGCCGGCCGCGAGGTGGCTGACGGCCAGGCGCAGCGCGCTGAACATGCCCGTACATCCGTGCTTCAGCTCCACCGCCAGCGCGTCGTCCATCGCCAGCTGCCGCTGGAGGTGGTATTGCGGATGCCAGCCTTCCGGGCCCTGGTGCCAGCAGTCCGGGTAGAGCAGCAGGTCGATCGATCCGGGGGTCAGCGCCGAGCGGTCGAACGCCTGTCGGGCGGCGCGCAGCCCCATCTCCGGCGCCTCGATGTCCCCGGCGACCCCCGCTGAGAGCCAGCCTCCGGCCGCCGCCTCCTCGGCCGGGTACCAGCCCTGTGCGACGGCTTCGCCGACACTCACCGGCTCGGGCAGAAACGTGCCGAGGCTTTCTACATAAACGTCGCGGATCCGCACCGCCGCCTCCTCTTTCGGGCCATGGGTTCGCAGAACCCCTCGAAGTCTTCACGGCGATTCTTAAGGCTCACTTGTCTCAGCCTGTGCCGACGCCAGTACCGCGCAGCCGGGAGTGAAAACAGTGCTCGCGCTCGTGACCCCGGTCGCGAATCAGCGCTCCCGGCTGCGAAAGAGAAGCGTTAGCCGCTCTTAAGGCGCATGGCGAACAGTGATCCCGTCGCGGGCCCTTCGGCCCCTCATTCCGGACAGCCGTAGGAGCCTCATGGCAGACACCGCAACCGAAAGCGCCGTGGCCGGGAAACTGATCGCCTTCATGCGCGAGCGGTTCATTCCCGAGGAATTCCGCGAGAGTTTCGACGAGGACACCAAACTGCTCGAACTGGGCGTGCTCGACTCGCTCAACGCGGCGCGCCTGCTGAACTTCATCAGAAGCGAGCTGGGCGTCGGCCTGCCCTCCTCCGCCATCGACAGCGACACCTTCCAGGACGTACGGCACCTCGCCGCCGCCGTCTGCGCCGTCCCTCCGGCTCCGGCCGCGACGAAGGAGAGCCGGACGTGATCGAGGACATCGAGCTTCTCCACACCGTCATCCACGGGACGACCGCCTTCGAATTCCTGCGCACCGGGCTCGAACTCGACCTGTTCGGGCACCTGGAGAAGCCGGGAGGCCTCGATCTGGCCGGGGTGGCCGGAGCCCTGGGCACCGAGGAGCACGCCGCGCGGGTGCTGCTGCTCGGCCTGGCCTCGCTCCGGCTCGTCCACAAGGAGGGCGACACCTACCGCAACGCACCCCTCGCCCGCCGCTGTCTGCTGCGCGGCAGCCCCAACTACCTGGGCCCGCGCGTGGAGATGCAGCGCCACGTCACCAACCCCGGCATCGGCGACCTGCTGGAGTCCGTGCGCCAGGACACCAACGTCGGCCTGCGCCACCTGGCGGGCAGCGGCCCCACCCTCTACGACCGGCTCGCCGCCCATCCCGAGGTCCAGCGGGTCTACTACGAGAACATGGGCGACGCCTCCAGCAAGACGTTCCCGCTGGTGGCCGAGACCTACGACTTCTCATCCGTGCGGCACGTCATCGACGTGGGCGGCGGCGAGGCCACCAACGCCCTCACGCTCGCCCGCGCCCACCCGCACCTGAAGGTCACCGTCTTCGACCTCGACGAGGCCCTCGGCCTGGCCGCCCGCAACATCAAGGACGCCGGGCTGGAGGACCGCGTGCACACCCACGCGGGCGACCTGTTCGCCGACCCGCTGCCCGAGGGCGCCGACGCCGTCCTCTTCAGCCACCTGTTCGAGAGCTGGTCGCTGGAGCGCAACACCGAGCTGCTGCGCAAGTGCCACCGCGCGCTGCCGCCCGGCGGTGCCGTCCTCGTCTACAGCTTCGTCTCCGACGACGACAACACAGGGCCGCTCTCGGCCGCGTTCATGTCCGCGTACTTCCTCGCGATCGCCACCGGCGAAGGCATGGTCTACTCCGGCCAGGACGTGCGCCGCTGTCTCGCGGACGCCGGATTCTCCCGCACCGAGCGCCACGACGGCGTGGGCTTCCAGCACGCGCTGATCGCCGGAATCAAATAGCCACGCCCGCCCGCGAAGGACACCCCGCCATGCGCGTATCCGACCTTTTCATCAGCGGCCTGGGCACCTATCTGCCCGAGACGGTCAGCGTCGAACAAGCCGTGGCCCAGGGCCTGTATCCGGAGCTGGAGGCCGAACTCCACGAGCTGGAGGGCGCCGCCGTCGCCGGTGACACCCCGGCCCCCGAGATGGCGCTCTACGCCGCGCAGCACGCCTTCAAACGCTGCGGACGCCGCCCCAGCGACCTCGATCTGCTGCTGTACGTGGCCACCTGGCACCAGGGGCCCGAAGGCTGGCTGCCCCACTCCTACCTCCAGCGGCACCTGACCGGCGGCGACCTGACGGCCTCGGAGATCCACCTGGGCTGCAACGGCATGTTCAGCGCGCTCGAACTCGCCGTCGGCCACCTGCGGGCCGAGCCAGGGCGGCGGGCCGCGCTGCTGGTCGCCGCCGACAACTACGGCACCCCCATGACCGACCGCTGGCGCATGGGCCCCGGCTACATCTGCGGAGACGCCGCCAGCGCCCTCGTCCTCACCAAGGACGAGGGCTTCGCCCAGCTCCTGGCCGTCCGCTCCGCGACGGTGCCCGAGGCCGAGGAACTGCACCGGGGGGCCGAACCGCTCTTCCCGCCGGGCATCCTCGACGGCCGAGGACTCGACTTCGGCAGGCGCAACGAGGAATACCGGCAGCAGTCCAGGGCCGGCGGCGGCGGAACCCTCGCCCTCTTCACGATCCAGCAGCGGCTCACCGAGGTCATCGACGCCACGCTGGAGGACGCGGGCCTCACCGTCGCCGACCTCACCCGGGTCGCCTTCATGAACTACGCCCGCGACATCGTCGAACAGCGCTGCATGGTGCCCCTTGACCTGCCGCTGGAGAAGTCCACCTGGGAGTTCGGCCGCACCATCGGCCACTGCGGGGCCAGCGACCAGATCCTGTCGCTGGACCACCTGGTGACCACCGGCCGGCTCGGCGCCGGCGACCACATGCTGCTGCTCGGCACCGGCCCCGGGGTCACCCTCTCGTGTGCCGTCGTGAAGGTGCTCAGCGCACCGCCCTGGGCGGAATGACCCACGCCCGGCACCGGGCGTCCGAGAACCGAAAGGAATGACGTCGATGGTCGACGGACAGCAGGCGGCAGCGGCGCCCGGTGCGGGGGCCACGCCCCAGGCGGGAGCCGAGCCCGTGGCGGTGATCGGCATCGGCTGCCGCTTCCCGGGCGAGGCCGACACCCCCGAGGCGTTCTGGCAGCTCCTCCTCGACAACCGCAACACCGCGGGCGAGGTGCCCCCCGAACGCTGGCGCCCCTACGAGGAACTGGGCCCCGAATACAGCACGGTGCTGCGCCGCGCGCTGCGCAAGGGCAGCTTCCTGGAGGGCATCGACCAGTTCGACGCCGAGTTCTTCGGGATCTCGCCCCGCGAGGCGGAACTGATGGACCCGCAGCAGCGGATCCTCGTCGAGGTGGTCTGGGAGGCCCTCGAACACGCCGGGATCCCGCCCCGCGCCCTGGCCGGTACCGACGCCGGGGTCTTCGTGGGCGCCTGCACCGACGACTACCGGCGCTTCCTGCTGGAAGACCTGACGCACATGGACGCCTGGAGCGGCATCGGCGCCGCCCGCTGCGCCACGGCCAACCGCGTCTCCCATCTGCTCGACCTGCGCGGCCCCAGCCTCGCGGTGGACACCGCCTGTTCCGCCTCGCTGGTCGCTCTCCACCTGGCCTGCCAGAGCCTCCGGCTCGGGGAGAGCAGCATCGCGCTGGTCGGCGGGGTCAACCTCGTCATCTCGCCCGGCGAGACGCTGACCCTGGACCTGGCCGGGGCCCTCGCCCCCGACGGGCGCTCCAAGGCGTTCGACGCCTCCGGCGACGGCTACGGCAGGGGAGAGGGCTGTGGCGTCCTCGTCCTCAAGCCGCTGGAGCGGGCCCGCGCTGACGGCGACCGCGTCCTGGCCGTCGTCCGGGGCAGCGCCGTCAACCAGGACGGCTACACCAACGGCATCATGGCCCCCTGCGGCACCGCGCAGGAGTACGTGATGGCCCGGGCCTGCGACCAGGCCGGCCTGGCGCCCGGCACCGTCGACTACGTGGAGGCGCACGGCACCGGCACCCAACTCGGCGACCCCATGGAAGCCTCCGCCATCGGCGCCGTCTACGGCACCGGCCGGCCCGGCGAGGCGCCCTGCCTCATCGGCTCCGTCAAGGCGAACATCGGGCACCTGGAGGGCGCCGCCGGAGTCGCCGGACTCATCAAGGCCACCCTCGCACTCGCCCACGGCCACATCCCCGGCAACCCGCTGGTCACCGGCCTCAACACGGAGATCCCCTGGGAGAGCACCGGGCTGCGCGTCGTCACCAGGGCCGAGCCCTGGCCCGAGCGGGACCACCCGCGCCGCGCGGGCGTCTCCGGCTTCGGCTACGGCGGCACCATCGCCCACGTCGTCCTCGAAGAGCCGCCCGCCCCCGACCCTGTCCCGGCCGGGCAGCCGGACGCCGCGACCGCCGGGCGGACCCACGGCCTCTACCCGCTCTCGGCCGGCTCGGCGCCCGCGCTGCGCCGGCAGGCCGCCGCACTCGCCGACCGGCTGGAGCGCCCCGAGGCAACCGGCGGCGATGCCCCGGACGACGAAGCGGAACGGACGCTGCTGCGCTCGCTCGGCCACACCCTCGCCCACCGCCGCTCCCCGCTGGGCCACCGCGCCGCGCTGGCCGCCGAAGGGCGTCAGGAGCTGACCGCGGCCCTGCGCGCGCTGGCCGCCGACGAACAGGCCGACGGGCTGACCACCGGCGAGCCGCTCACCGAGCCCGGCAAGGGGCTTGTCTGGGTCTTCTCCGGGCACGGCTCCCAGTGGGAGGGCATGGGCCGCGAACTGCTCGCCACCGAGCCGCCGTTCGCCGAGGTCATCGACACGCTGGAGCCGATCTTCCGTCAGGAGATCGGCTTCTCGCCCCGCCAGGCCCTGACCGAGGGCGACTTCGGCACCGTCGACCGGATCCAGTGCATGATCTTCGCCACCCAGGTCGGCCTCGCCGCCGTGTGGCGCTCCTACGGTGTCCAGCCGGACGCGGTGATCGGGCACTCCGTCGGAGAGATCGCCGCCGCCGTGACCAGCGGCGCGCTCAGCCTCCAGGACGGCGGGCGGCTCATCTGCCGCCGCTCGCTGCTGCTGCGGCGGGTCGCCGGCAAGGGCGCCATGGCGATGGCCGGGCTCACCTTCGAGGAGGCCGCACGCCGGCTGGACGGGAACAGCCGGGTCGGGCCCGCCATCGCCTCCTCCCCGGTCTCCACGGTGATCGCGGGCGACCCCGACGCCGTCGCCGACGTCGTCTCCGCCTGGCAGGCCGAGGGCGTCGTCGTCCGCAAGGTCGCCTCCGACGTGGCCTTCCACAGCGCCCACATGGACCCGCTGCTGGACGAACTGGCCGCCGCCGCGACCGGCCTGGACACCGGCAGCGCCCAACTGCCCGCCTACACCACCGCGCTCGCCGACCCCCGCAGCCACCCCGTGCTCGACGGGGCCTACTGGGCGGCGAACCTGCGCAGTCCCGTACGCTTGGCCGCCGCGGTCACCGCCGCCGCCGAGGACGGCTACCGCGCCTTCCTGGAGATCTCCCCGCACCCGGTGGTGACCCACTCGGTCAGCGAGACGCTCTCCGAGCGCGGGATCGAGGACGCCTTCGTCGGCGGCACCCTGCGCCGCAACAGGCCCGAACGACAGGCGTTGCTGACGGCGATCGGCGCGGCGCACTGCCACGGCCGCACCGTCGACTGGTCCCGCCTCCAGCCCTCCGGCGGCCTCCTGGACGTGCCCACCATGGCCTGGCAGCACCGCAGCCACTGGCGCGACCCGCGCTACGGCGCCTCGGGTGCCGCCTTCCAGCACGACCCCGACACCCGCACCCTCCTGGGCGCGGCGACGACCGTCGCGGGCAGCGGGATCCAGCTGTGGCGCACCACCCTGGACGACGACAACCGGCCCTACCCGGGCAGCCACACCATCAACGGCGTCGAGATCGTCCCGGCAGCCGTCATGGTCGAGTCGTTCTTCCGCACCGTCAGCGACGACCCGGCCACCGCACCGGTCCTCACCGCTTTGACGATGCGTCAGCCCTTGATGACGGGCGCGCGCCGCGAGGTGCAGATCCTGCGCGAGGGGACGGCACTGCGGCTCGCCTCGCGCGCCTGCCCCGAGGACGAGGCACCCGGCACGGTGTGGCTCACCCACGCCGAGGCGGAGCTGGCACCGGAGGCGAGTACGGCCCCGGCGCCCCTCACGGAGGTCACCGAGGCCCCTGAGCGCCTTGAGTCCGCCGCCGAAGCCGCGAGCCTTCCGCTCGTGGACAACGGCCTGGTCCACCAGCGGCTCAGCGCCGTCGGCGTGCCCTCCACCGGGTTCACCTGGACCGTCGAGGAACTGCGGCGCGGCGAGGGGCGGTTGAGGGGGCGCGTGCGCTGTGCCCGGGACGAGGGCGCCACGCCCGGCTGGGCCCCGGTCCTGGACGCCGTGATGACGCTGGCGCCCGTCACGTATCCGGGAGACCCGGTGCTGCGCATGGTCGTCGAGGCGGGCGAGATATCCACCCTCGGGGCCCCTCCCGAGACGGTGGTCGTCGAGATCGCCGTCCGGGCCGGGAGCGAGGACGCCGTGGACGTACTCGTCCGCGACACCTCGGGCGCTCCTGTCGCGCATGTGAAGGGCCTCGTCTACGCCGTCATCGGGCAGGAGGAGTCCGCCGTCGCCGACCCGGCCCGGCTCGTGCACACCCTCGCCTGGCGACCCGTCGCCGAACAGCCCCAGCCCGCCGAGCCCGTCCGCGACCTCGTCCTCGCCGGGGCGCACGAGGCACGGCCCGCCCTCGCCGACGCCCTGCGCAAGCGCTGGAGCGCGGCCGGACGCGGCTGTGTGACGGCCGCTTCCGGTGCCGACGGCATCCCGTCGGAATCGCTGGCGGCCGGGGCGGATGTGCTGCTGATCGCCGAACCGGGGCCCGGCGGCGCCCCCGACGAGGCCGCACTGGGCGCCGCCGAGACCCTGCTGGCCACGGCCCGCCGGCTGAGCCGGGAGCCCGGTGCCGCCTCGCCCCGGCTGTGGCTGCTGACCTCGGGCCTGCTGGACGGAAGCGACGAGGCGAGCCTCGTCCACTCCGCGTCGGCCGGACTGGGCCGCGCCCTGGCGGCCGAGTACCCGGACGTGTGGGGCGGCGTCATCGACGCGGCCGACGGCTCGTCCGCCACCGCCGCCACATCCGAGGCCACGCCTGACGCCACCGCTGAGGCCACCGCCGCGACGGTGGCCGCGCTCCTCGTCTCCGGAGCCCCCGACAGCGTGACGGTGCTGGGCGAGGGCCAGGCCCTGACCGCCCGGCTCACGTGCGCCGAGGGGGAGTTGGGGGACAGCGCCCTGGAGTGCCGCGCCGACGGCACCTACCTGGTGACCGGGGGGCTCACCCCCGAGGGGCTGGAGGCGGCGCGGCGGCTGGCGGAACGGGGCGCTCGCAGGCTGGTGCTGGCCGGCCCGGAGCACCTGCCGCCCCGTCCGGCCTGGGAGAAGGCCGCCGACGCGGCAACGCGCCTGCGGATCGGCGCCGTCCGGGAGCTGGAAGCCTCGGGGGTCACGGTGCGCGCATTGCCGCTGAACGCCGGAGCTGACGGCCCCGAGGAGGTCGGACGGCGCCTCGACGCGCTCGAACTGCCCCCGGTGCGCGGCGTGGTGCACACCTTGCCGTCCGTGGCGGACATGGCTCCCGCCCTCGCGGGGGCCTGGCTGGTGCACCGGCTCTTCCCGCCCGGCTCGCTGGACTTCCTGCTGCTGTCCTCCTCGTGCGGCCCGCTGCTCGGGCTGCCCGGAGAGCCCGGCGAGGGAGCGGCGGCCGGCTTCCTGGAGGCGCTGGCCGCACACCGCGCGGCGCTGGACACGCGTGATGTGACCCTCTGCCTCAGCCGGTTGCGCCCCCGGGCCACCGAAGAGGCGCTCCGGGAGCGGGGTGTGGGGGCGGTACCGGCCGCGGAGGTGTGGGAGGTGTGGGACGCCGCGCGGCGCCTCGGCCCCGGCGCTTACACGGCCGTGCGCACGTTCCCGCCGAGGTCCGAGGACGGCCGTGCGCTGCCGCCCGTACTGGCGGACCTCACCTTCGAGGAGGAGGCGCAGCACGTGGAGGGGGACGCGGCCCCCGTGTGGTCCGAGCTGTCTCCCGAACAGCTGGCCGCGTGCCTGACCGAGGAGGTGGGAGCGCAGATCGCGCTGGAGATGAAGCTCCCGCCGGACGACCTCGACCCGCGCAGGTCACTGGTGGAGCAGGGGCTGGACTCCGTGCTGACGATCATGGTCAGGCGGCGGCTGGAGAAGCGGTTCGGGCACAAGCTGCCCGCGACCCTGCTGTGGCAGAAGCCGACCGTGCAGGCGATCGCGGGACACCTGGCCGACCTGCTCACCGAGCCGGAGGAGGCCCCGGAGACCGGGGGAGCGAGCACCGAAGCGGCTGTGGCCGCAGGGTTGTGAGCAGGGACATTCAGAACAAAGGGGCGTGGACTCTTCCCAACGGGTGAGGGTGCAGTATATGTTTACTGCGCACGCTGTCGGAAGCTGCCCGAGCTGGACGGCGCCGCATACACGGCGCCGTCCGAAGCCCCGCTCCCATCCCCCGTGGGGAGCGGGGCTTTCCGCTTCGCGGAAACGCGACTCGGCGAACCGACCGTGTGAAGGAGACTCGAAGTGGCCCGCTCCGGAAGGCCGTTCGGCCGCCGCTGGATCAACGGCCTGTGGGACGCGCTCGTGCTGTTCGGCGGCACCTGGGTGCATGTGGGCCCGCACCAGCCGCCCCGCGGCGCCCCGGATTCCCCGCACTCGCCCAGCCGCGCTCCCGGAGTGCCGCACCCCGAACGGCTGTGCCCCGAAGTCCCGTTGACCCCCACCGAGCGCGCCCTCGACGCCCAGTTGCGCGACCTGTGACGCACGGTCTGCGAGGCACGCGGTCTGTGAGGCACGAGGAGGCACGCGACGCGGGCAGGTGCCAGGTGGGGGGCCTCGCTCGGCCCGGCGTACAGCTCCTCACTGCGAGGCGCGTGCCCGCTCCGAGGTGCGTACTCGCTCCCAGGCCCGCGACACCGCCGCGTAGTCGGTCACCACGATGCCCTCCTCGTCCAGCAGTTCACGGGCCCGGGGTGAGGTCACATGGGCGAGGTCCGTGCTGCGGACGTGCCAGCCGTCCGGGTCGAGGGAGCGGGCCTCGGGGGTGTCCAGTCCGGGGTGCACGGCCCACTCGCTCAGGCCCGGAGGCAGCGTGCGCAGCAGCTCTTCGCACCGGGCCTCTTTCGTTGCCGGGTCGAGCGTGAAGCTGTCCACGAAGTCGTGCTCGACCGAGGTCAGTCCTCGGCGGCCCAGCCTCTCGTGGGAGGACGGCAGCCAGGCCCGCACGGCCAGTCCGTGCTCGTCGGCCAGGGCGAGGGTCAGGTCGAAGATGTCGGGCCGGCCGCCGTCGGCCAGGCAGTGCCAGTCGAGGTGGGTGGGTGTCAGCCCGGCGGCGGCCACCGCGTCGAGCTGCGCGCGGAACTCGGTCTCGGCCTCTTCCGGCCGAGCCTGTGCGAGCAGCTCGGGCAGCCGGTCGGGGGTGAAGAGCGCGCCCCGGCCGTCCAGGAGTGAGGGCACCCGCTCCCGGGCGGTCAGCGGGCCCCACGGCCGCGCCGGGGTGTCGCACAGGAGAGTCAGATGGATGCCGAACGGGAGGTGCGGCCGGGCGCGCAGCATCGCCATGGCCTCCTCGGCGGCAGGGCACGGCGGCATCAGCCCGCAGGAGCTGACGATGCCGTCTTCGAAGGCCCGTACGACCGCTTCGTTGACCTCCTCGTACATCCCGAAGTCGTCGGCGCTGACGATGAGCGTCCGTGCCTCGCGGGGGAGCCCGAGCGCCTCGTTCGCACTGTCCATCGGCACAGTGTGCCGGGAGGTGCGCGGCCCGTCACCGCCTTTTCGCGCCGCCGCCCGCCCCGCCCGTCACCCCGGGGGGAGCGGGCAGCGGCCGTCGCTCGTCACCTCGTCCGTTATGCCAGGATTCCCCAGAAATGTACCCTGAGTAGGGCGTGGACAACGGCTCGGTGCGGCGGGAAGGCGGACGGATGGCTTCGGTCGGTGGAGTGCCCTGCTGGGTGAGTTTGATGACTCCCGATCCACGGGCCGCCGAGGACTTCTACGGACCCGTGCTGAGCTGGAGCTTCGAGCCGTCGTCCGACGGGCCCGACTCCCGGGTCGCCACGGTCGACGGGCAGCCGGTCGCGGGCGTGAGCGAGCTGTCGGCCGGTGCCGACCAGGGGTCCGAGCGCTGGACCGTGTACTTCCATGTGCGGGACGCCGACCTCGTGGCCGAGCGCATCGCCGAGCGCGGCGCGACCGTCGCGGTCGGCCCGCTGCGCACCGGCGGCGGGCGCGCCGTCATCGCCGCCGACCAGGCGGGCGCACCGTTCGGGCTGTGGCAGGGCGAACGTCCCGCCTCCTGGGCGGTCGGCTCGGGCAGGGCCCCCGCCTGGCTCCAGCTGCACACCCGGGACGCCTTCGCCGCCGCGGTCTTCTACGGCGAGATCTTCGACTGGATGGGCGATCCCCGCCACGGGGTCACCTACGAGGAGGAGTACGAGGAGATCGTCATCCGGGTCGAGGGCCACCCTGTCGCGGGGGTGCGGGGCGGCTCGCTGGAAGCGCCGCCGGATCCCCGGATCCGGTCGCGATGGGAGCCGTACTTCCGGGTACCCGATCTTGACGCGGCGGTGAGCGCCGCGGAACGGGAGGGCGGCGAGACCGTCTCGCCGCCCCGGGCAGCACCTCTGGGCCGGACAGCGACGCTCCGGGACCCCAAGGGCGCCTCCTTCTGTCTCCTCAGCACCTAATAAGGAGAGCGACATGCAGGAGAACGACAAGAACGGCCCGATCCAGGACGACGAGGCCAAGAAGCGGCTTCAGGGCGATCTTCGTTCGAACCGCATGGAGGGACGCGAGATGGAGCCCTCCGGCGAGGATCAGCCCGAGCCCACCCGTGACCCCCAGGCCCTGCGCACGGGCGGCACCCCCGCCGGGATGACGCCCCGCGACGTGGAGCTGCGCTCCGAGATCGCGACATATCTCGGCAGGCACCTGTACCCGACGGACCGCGAGGCGGTCCTGGACGCCCTGCGGTCCGAACATGCACCCGAACGTCTCCTCGACCTGGCCGCCGGCCTCCCGGCGGACGCCCACTACACCAACGTGCAGGAACTGGTCCAGGCCCTCGGGCTGCACACCGAGGCGGGCCGGGGCTGACCGGGTGGGCTGCTCCTTCATGGAGCGGGCGGCGGGCCGGTCAGGGCAGGATCGAGTCCACATAGCCGCCGTCGACGCGCAGCGCGCCGCCCGTGGTGGCCGAGGCGAGTGGTGAGCTGAGGTAGACGACCATGTTGGCGATCTCCTCGGGCTCGATCAGCCGCTGGATGAGCGACTGCGGGCGGTGCTCCCGCATGAAGGCGCGCTGCGCCTCCTCCCACGGCAGCGCGCTGTCGACCAGTTCGTGGACGAAGTCCTCGACGCCGCCGGTGTGCGTGGGCCCCGCGATCACGGAGTTGACGGTCACTCCGGTGCCCGCCGCCTCCTTGGCGAAGCCGCGCGAGATCCCCAGCAGGGCGGTCTTGGACATGCCGTAGTGGATCATCTCGGCCGGGATGACGACGGCGGAGTCGCTGGCGATGTTCAGGATCCGGCCCCAGGCGTTGCCCTTCATGCCCGGCAGATAGGCCCGCGTCATCCGGACGGCGGTCAGCACATTGACCTCGAAGTAGCGGCGCCACTCCGCGTCCTCGATGTCCAGCGCCGGCCTGGCGCCGAAGACGCCCAGGTTGTTGACGAGGATGTCGGTGCCCGGCACGGCCTCCAGTACGGCAGCACAGCCCTCGTCCGTGGAGATGTCGCCCGGCGCCGCGAGGAAGACGGCGCCCTCGCACTCGGCGCCGAGCCGCTCCACCGCCTCACCCACGGACCGCTCACTGCGGCCGTTGACCGCGACCCGGGCCCCGGAGCGGGCCAGCCCCGTCGCGATGGCGGCCCCGATGCCCTGGGTCGACCCTGTGACCAGGGCCGTTTTTCCGGTGAGGTCGATGAGCAATGGTCTTCCCTTCCGCTCGGTGTCGCCGTGTCGCCCCCGGTTTCCCGCCCGTATCGCCGTCCAGTATGGACGGGGGCCACCCATTCGACCGGCCCGCAACGCCGCCGCGCGGCCGGTGCGCACCGGTGCCGGGGTGCCGAGAGTCCCGACAACCTGTGAACCCTCAACGCCCGCACGCTGCCGGGAAGTTCGGCCGTATCTCTTGACAGCATGTTCACATCAAAGAAGCATCCCTCACAAGAGAGCGCTCTCTGCACCTTCACCCGTTCATTTTCTGAACCAGGAGACCAGGAGAGTCGCCATGCCCGTACCCCCCACACCCGCTCCTGACAGCCCCGGCTCCAGACCCGCACGGCGCACGGTCCTCGGCGCGCTGGCCGCCGCCGGCGCGGCCCCCGCGCTGGCCGCGCTCCCCACCGGACAGGCGTCGGCGAGACCGTCCGCCGCGCCCCGCGCCGTCCCCGGCGGCGGCGACCTCGGCCCGAACGTCATCGTCTTCGACCCCTCCACGCCCGGCATCCAGGGCAAGCTGGACGAGATCTTCCGCAAGCAGGAGTCCGCGCAGTTCGGCACCGGCCGCTACGCCTTCTTCTTCCGCCCCGGCTCCTACAGCGGCCTCAACGCGCAGCTCGGCTTCTACACCTCCATCGCGGGCCTCGGGCTCTCGCCCGACGACACCTCGATCAACGGCGATGTGACCGTGGACGCCGGCTGGTTCGACGGCAACGCCACGCAGAACTTCTGGCGCTCCGCGGAGAACCTCGCCCTCACCCCCGTCAACGGCACCAACCGCTGGGCCGTCGCCCAGGCCGCGCCCTTCCGCCGGATGCACATCCGCGGCGGTCTCAACCTCTCGCCCGACGGCTACGGCTGGGCCAGCGGCGGCTACATCGCCGACAGCCGGATCGACGGCACCGT
The DNA here is from genome assembly GCF_035917675.1 of Streptomyces sp. NBC_01775. Lineage (NCBI taxonomy): Bacteria > Bacillati > Actinomycetota > Actinomycetes > Kitasatosporales > Streptomycetaceae > Streptomyces > Streptomyces sp. NBC_01775. The sequence goes on from NZ_CP109104.1 coordinate 7,830,522, forward strand.
CGGCCCCTACTCCCAGCAGCAGTGGTACACCCGCGACAGCTCCGTGGGCGGCTGGCTCAACGCCGTGTGGAACATGGTCTTCTCCGGGGTCCAGGGCGCCCCCGGGCAGAGCTTCCCCGAGCCGCTCTACACCACCTTGAACACCACACCCGTCTCCCGCGAGAAGCCGTTCCTGTATCTCGGCGGCGGGGGCGCGGACGACTACCGCGTCTTCCTGCCCGAGCTGCGCCGCGACGCCTCGGGCGTGACGTGGGGCAACGGCACCCCGCGCGGCGAGTCGCTGCCGCTGAGCGAGTTCTACGTCGTCAAGGAGGGCGCGACGGCGACGACCATCAACCAGGCGCTCGACCAGGGCCTCAACCTGCTGCTGACACCCGGCGTCTACCACCTGGACAAGACGGTCGAGGTCAAGCGCGCCGGCACCGTCGTCCTCGGCCTCGGCTACGCCACGCTCATTCCCGACAACGGTGTCACAGCGCTGCGGGTCGCCGACGTGGACGGCGTACGGCTGGCCGGGTTCCTCATCGACGCCGGGCCCGCCAAGTCCGAAACGCTGCTGGAGGTCGGCCCCGAGGGCGCCTCCGCCGACCACGCGGGCAACCCGGTCACCGTGCAGGACGTCTTCATCCGGATCGGCGGCGCGGGTCCCGGCAAGGCCACCACCAGCATGGTCGTCAACAGCAACCACACGGTCGTCGACCACACCTGGGTCTGGCGGGCCGACCACGGCGACGGCGTCGGCTGGGAGACCAACCGCGCCGACTACGGCGTGGTCGTCAACGGCGACGACGTCCTGGCCACGGGCCTGTTCGTCGAGCACTTCAACAAGTACGACGTGCAGTGGAACGGCGAGCGCGGGCGCACGGTCTTCTTCCAGAACGAGAAGGCGTACGACGCGCCCAACCAGGGTGCCATCGACAACGGAGGCACCAAGGGCTTCGCCGCCTACAAGGTCGCCGACTCGGTGCGCACCCACGAGGGCTGGGGGATGGGCAGCTACTGCTACTACAACGTCGACCCGAGCATCCGCCAGGCGCGCGGCTTCGCCGCGCCGAACACGCCGGGGGTGAAGTTCCACGGTCTGCTCGTCGTCTCCCTGAGCGGGCACGGCCAGTACGACCACGTCATCAACGACACCGGCGCCGCCACCTCCGGCTCGGACACCGTGCCCTCCAAGGTCGTCTCCTACCCCTGAGTCCGTGAGCCCCCGAGCCTGGAAGCCCGGGACCGCGCTCCGGGGGCCGCCTCACTCCGCCCCTGCCCCACAACCTGCCCCGGCCCGGGGCAGGGGCGGCCCGGGTGCCGGGCCCGGGAGGCCGCTGTGGGGCCACGACCTGCGCAACTTGGTCGGCCACACCTACCCGCTCCAAGGCCCGGGTCCGCCCCAACGGCTGGGCGCCGCCCGGCTCCTGCCCCGGCACGCCGGTGCGGGCCCGGAGCCCGGCGGGAGAGCCGTCGGTGTGCGGAGATAGGGGCGACGGCAATCCACAGCGGCGGGTGAGCGCCGGTGAGCGGAGGAGCGGGCCCCATGGGCAGCGGCAGCAGCGGCAGCAGCAGTGGAGACGGCGGGGACGGCAGTGGGGGCGGGCTGCGGTGCCTGGTCACCGGGGGCACCGGCTACATCGGCGGGCGGCTGGTGCCCGAGCTGCTGGATGCCGGGCACCAGGTGCGCTGTCTGGCCCGCTCGCCCGAGAAGCTGCGGGACCATCCCTGGTCGGACCGGGTGGAGCGGGTGCGCGGCGACGTCACCGACGCGGACTCGCTCCACCCGGCGATGCGGGACATCGACGTCGCCTACTACCTGGTGCACGCGCTCGGCTCCGGACGCGGGTTCGAGAAGACCGACCGGGAAGCCGCCCGCACCTTCGGCGAGGCGGCCCGCGCGGCCGGCGTGCGGCGGATCGTCTACCTGGGCGGGCTCACCCCGCCCGGGGTCCCCGAGGAACGGCTCTCCCCGCACCTGCGCTCCCGCGCCGAGGTCGGCCGCATCCTGCTGGAGTCGGGCGTGCCCACCACGGTGCTGCGCGCGGCCGTCATCATCGGCTCCGGGTCCGCGTCCTTCGAGATGCTGCGCTACCTCACCGAGCGCCTGCCGGTGATGGTCGCCCCGAGCTGGGTGTCGACCCACACGCAGCCGATCGCCGTACGGGACGTGCTGCGCTATCTGGTGGGCAGCGCGCGGATGCCCCAGGAGGTGAGCAGGGCCTTCGACATCGGCGGACCCGAGGTGCTGACCTACGCCGCGATGATGCGCCGCTACGCGGAAGCCGCCGAGCTGCCCCGGCGGCTGATCCTGCGCGTGCCCCTGCTGACCCCCGGCCTCTCCAGCTACTGGATCGGACTGGTCACCCCCGTGCCCCCGTCGATCGCGCAGCCCCTGGCCGAGTCGCTGCGCCACGAGATGGTCTGCCAGGAGCACGACATCGCGCGGTACGTCCCCGACCCGGACGGGCTCCCGCTGCCGTTCGACGCCGGACTGAGGCTGGCCCTGCGCCGGATCGGGGAGGCGAGCGTGCCCACCCGGTGGTCGTCGGCCTCCGTACCCGGCGCGCCGAGCGACCCGCTGCCCACCGACCCGGACTGGGCCGGCGGCAGCCTGTACGAGGACTGCCGGGAGCGGACGGTGAACGCCTCACCGGAGGCGCTGTGGCGCGTCGTGGAGGGCATCGGCGGGCGCAACGGCTGGTACTCCTTCCCGCTGGCCTGGGCGGTGCGCGGCTGGCTGGACCGGCTGGTGGGCGGGGTCGGGCTGAGCCGGGGCCGGCGGGACGCGGCGCACCTGCGGGTGGGGGACTCGCTGGACTTCTGGCGGGTGGAGGAGGTCCGGCCCGGACGGCTGCTGCGGCTGCGCGCCGAGATGCGGCTGCCGGGGCTCGCCTGGCTGGAGATGTCCGTCGAGTGCGACGACGACGAGAGGGGTGAGGGAGGCAAGGGGGGCAAGGGAGGTGTGCGCTACCGGCAGCGCGCCCTGTTCCATCCGCACGGGCTGCTGGGGCACCTGTACTGGTGGGGCGTCTCGCCTTTCCACGCTCTCGTCTTCGGCGGCATGGCGCGCAACATCACCCGCGTGGCGGCCGGGGAGCAGCTCACGGACGAGAAGGTACGTACCGCCCATTGACACCCCGTCATCGCGCTCCATAATGTCGCAACGCCATTTCGAACGGGTTTCGAAATATCGAACAACAGGGAGCGGCTCTCGTGCGCATCACCGGCATCACCACCCATGTGGTCGGCACGCCTTGGCGGAACCTGACCTACGTCCAGGTGCACACCGACGAAGGGCTCACGGGGGTGGGGGAGACCCGGATGCTCGGGCACACCGACGCGCTGGTCGGCTACCTGCGCGAGGCGGAGGCCAACCACATCGCCGGCTCCGACCCCTTCGCCGTCGAGGACCTGGTGCGCCGCATGAAGTACGGCGACTACGGGCGGGCCGGGGAAATCGTGATGTCCGGCATCGCCTGCGTGGAGATGGCCTGCTGGGACATCAAGGGCAAGGCGCTGGGCGTGCCGGTCTGGCAGTTGCTCGGCGGCCGGGTCAACGACACCGTCAAGGCGTACGCCAACGGCTGGTACACCACCGAGCGCACCCCGGAGGCGTACCACCGGGCCGCCAAGGAGGTCGTGGCCCGCGGCTACCGCGCCTTGAAGATCGACCCGTTCGGCACCGGTCACCTCGAACTCTCCCAGGAGGACACGCTCTACGCCGTCTCGCTCATCGAGGCCGTGCGCGACGCCATCGGGCCCTCGGCGGAGCTGATGCTGGAGATGCACGGCCGCTTCGCCCCGGCCACCGCCGTGCGGCTCGCCCACGAGATGGCGCCCTTCCGCCCCGCCTGGCTGGAGGAGCCCGTGCCGCCGGAGAACCTCAAGGCCCTCGCCAAGGTCGCGGCCAAGGTGGACATACCCGTGGCCACCGGTGAGCGCATCCATGACCGGATCGAGTTCCGCGAGCTGTTCGAGAGCCAGGCGGCCGACATCATCCAGCCCGACGTCGGCCACATCGGCGGCATCCTGGAGACCCGCAAGCTCGCCGCCACCGCCGAGACCCACTACACGCTGGTGGCCCCGCACAACGTGGGCGGCCCGGTGCTCACCGCCGCCACGCTCCAAGTCGGCTTCACCACCACGAACTTCAAGGTCCTGGAGCACTTCAACGACTTCGCGGACGCCGAGATCAAGAAGGTCGTCAAGGGCGCGCCGCAGGTCGACCCCGCCACCGGCTGCTTCACCCTCTCCGACGCACCCGGGCTCGGCGTCGAGCTGGACGTCGAGGCCGCGGCCGAATTCCCCCAGCAGCGCGCCCACTTCGACCTGTGGGCCGAGGGCTGGGAGACCCGCAAGCCCGGGGCGACGGCATGACCACGGAGCAGGTCGGCACGGCCACCGGCCAGAACGGCGTGACCACCGGGCAGGCCGTCGTCCTCGACGGGCCCGGGGCCTTCCGGCTCGTGGACCACACCCCGCGCCCGCCGGGTCCCGGGGAGGTGCTCGTGCGGGTGCACGCCGCCGGGGTGTGCGGCAGCGACCGCGAGGTCTACCAGGGCAACCGCCCCGAGGGGTACGTCCGCTATCCCGTCACGCCGGGCCACGAGTGGTCGGGGACGGTGGCCGGGGCGGGCGAGGGCGTGCCCGCCGCGCTCGTCGGCCGTAAGGCAGTCGGCGCGGGCTTCCGCAACTGCCAGGTGTGCGAGCGCTGCCACGCGGGCGACACCACGCTGTGCGCCGCCGGGTACGAGGAGACCGGCTTCACCCAGCCCGGTGCCATGGCGCCCACCCTCACTCTCCCGGCCCGGCTGCTGCATCTGCTCGACGACGCGGCCGACCTGACCGCCGCCGCGCTGCTGGAGCCCGCCGCCTGTGTGGCCGCCGCCGTGCTGAAGGCGGACATACGCGCGGGGGACAAGGTGGCCGTCGTCGGCGCCGGGACCCTCGGCCTGCTCGCCGCCCAGCTGCTGCGGACCGCCTCGCCCGCCGCGCTGCTGATGGTCGGCCTGGACGCCGAACGCGCCACGCTGGCAGCGGAGTTCGGCGCCACCGACTACCGCACGCCCGAGGCGGCGGCCGGCCTCGGCGGCTACGACGTGGTGGTGGAGGCCGCCGGGTCCGCGACCGCCGCGCGCGCCGCCGCCGGGCTGCTGCGCCGGGGCGGGCGCCTGGTGCTGACCGGCTTGCCCGCGCCCGGCGCCGAGGGGCTCGACCCGGCCGAACTCGTCGTACGGCAGACCGAGGTGCGCACCGTCTTCGGCGCGCCGCCCGCCGCCTGGGCGCACGCCGTCCGCGCCTTCACCGCCGGGCTGCTCGCACCGCTCCCGCTGGTCACCCACCGTCTGCCGCTCACGGAATACGAACAGGCCCTCACCCTGACCGGCAGCGGCGATCCCGCCGTCGGCAAGGTCCTGCTGCACCCCTGACCACCGGCGCACCACACGTCCGCCGCGCACCGCGTGGCCGTCGTACGCGCCCCGTACCGGACCGCGTTCGGATACCGGACCGCCCGAGAACCGCAAGACCGCGCATCCACGCACCAAAGGAGCCCCATGCCGCCGCCCGACCCCGCACCGGCCCCGTCCACTGTCGCCGCCCCGTCCGCCCCCGCCGCCGTGCCCGCCTCCCGGCGTCCCGGCGAACCCGCGCTCGGCGCGCTCGGTCTCGCCGCGCCGGAGCCCGACCCCGCCGACTCCTCCCCGCACGCCTTTCCCGACGGCGGCCGGTGGCGCACCGAGGTCCCCTCCGTCGAGGGCCCCGAGGCGCTGGCCGCCGTCCTCAAGGAGTCGGCGCGGCTGGACGTACCGCTGCACCGCGTCAGCCAGGGCAGCGGCGTGTGGATGCTCACCGACGCCGAGATCACGGAGATGACCGAGGCGAGCGCCGAACGCGACATCGAGCTGTGCCTGTTCACCGGCCCGCGCGGCACCTGGGACACCGGCGCCTCCGCCCGTACCGACTCGCGCGGCGGCGGGCTGCGGGCCCGGGGCCACGACGCGCTCGCCGGCTGTGTCGAGGACGCGCTGCGCGCCACGGAACTGGGAGTGCGCTGCCTCCTCGTCGCCGACGAGGGCGTGCTGTGGACGCTGCACAGGGCGCGCGCCGCCGGCATCCTCCCCGCCGACACCACGCTCAAGGTCTCCGCGCTGGTCGGGCCCGTCAACCCCGCCTCGTACGCCGTCCACGAGCGGCTCGGCGCCGACTCGCTGAACGTGCCCAGCGACCTGACGCTCGCTCACCTCACCGAGATCCGCAAGGTCAGCGCCGCGCCCATGGACATGTACATCGAGGCGCCGGACGATCTCGGCGGCTATGTGCGGATGTACGAGGTCGCCGAGCTGATCCGGCGGGGCGCGCCGCTGTACCTCAAGTTCGGCCTGGCCAAGGCGCCCGGCCTCTACCCCTCGGGCCGCCACCTGCGCGACACCGTGCTGGACACCGCGCGCGAGCGCGTCCGGCGCGGGCGGCTCGCCCTGGACCTGCTGGCCCGGCACGGCGCCGACGGCGGCATGTCACCCCTCGGGGCGCGGCTTCCCGGCGCCCTGCACCGCTTCCCCGCAACCGAGTCCGAAGGAAACTGAGCCCATGCGCAATCCCCCGCGCACCCGCGGCGTACGGATCGCAGCCTGCGCCGCGCTGGCCGTCACGCTCACCGCGGCACTGGCCGGCTGCGGCCAGGAGGCCCGCGGCGGCAGCCGCTACCAGCCCGAGAAGGGCAAGGGCGGCACCATCGGCGTGGCCATGCCCACCAAGTCCTCCGAGCGCTGGATAGCCGACGGCAAGAACATGGTCAAGCAGTTCAAGAAGGCCGGGTACAAGACCGACCTCCAGTACGGCGACGACAAGGTGGAGAACCAGGTCGCCCAGATCGAGAACATGATCACCAAGGGGCACCGGCTCCTCGTCATCGCGGCAGTCGACGGATCGGCCCTCACCGACGTCCTCAAGCAGGCCCAGGACGCGGGCGTCCGGGTCATCTCCTACGACCGGCTCATCCTGGGCACCAAGAACGTCGACTACTACGCGTCCTTCGACAACGAGCGGGTCGGTGAGCTGCAAGGGCAGTACATCCTCGACCGGCTCAAGCTGAAGAAGCCCGACGACAAGGCCGACGAGAGCCACACCATCGAGCTGTTCGCCGGCTCGCCCGACGACAACAACACCAAGTACTTCTGGAACGGCGCGATGAAGAAACTCAAGCCGTACATGAAGTCGGGCCAGCTCGTCGTGCGCAGCAAGCAGACCAAGATGAACCAGGCCACCACCCTGCGCTGGGACGGAGGCACGGCCCAGAAGCGCATGGACGACCTGATCAGCAAGAGCTACGGCAACACTGATGTGGACGCCGTCCTCTCGCCCTACGACGGGATCTCCATCGGCATCATCTCCGCGCTCAAGAGCGCCGGATACGGCTCCAAGCGGCACCCGCTGCCCGTCGTCACGGGCCAGGACGCCGAGCTGGCCTCGGTCAAGTCGATCGTCTCGGGCGAGCAGACCCAGACCGTCTTCAAGGACACCCGCAAGCTCGCCAAGCAGGCCGTCCAGATGGGCGACGCCGTCCTCACCGGCAAGAAGCCCGAGGTCAACAACACCACCGACTACGACAACGGAAAGAAGGTCGTCCCCGCCTACCTGCTCAAGCCGGTCTCCGTCGACAAGAAGAACACCCAGCTCCTCGTCGACGAGGGCTACTTCACGGCGGGACAGCTCAAGTGAGTGCCGTGGAAGAGGCCCAGGAGCGGCCCGTCCTGGAGATGCGCGGCATCACCAAGACCTTCCCCGGGGTCAAGGCGCTGTCCGGGGTGAACCTCACCGTGCGCCCCGGGGAGATCCACGCGGTCTGCGGCGAGAACGGCGCGGGCAAGTCGACCCTGATGAAGGTGCTCAGCGGCGTGTACCCGCACGGCGACTACGAGGGCGAGATCGGCTTCCAGGGCGAGCCGGTGGCCTTCAAGGACATCCGTGCCAGCGAACGCCGGGGCATCGTGATCATCCACCAGGAGCTGGCCCTGGTCCCGTTCCTGTCCATCGCCGAGAACATCTTCCTCGGCAACGAGCGCACCGGCGGCGGCCGTGCCTTCGTGAACTGGAACGACACGATGGGCGAGGCGGCGAGCCTGCTGAAACGCGTCGGACTCCGGGAGAAGCCGCAGACCCCCGTGGCCGACATCGGCGTCGGCAAACAGCAGCTCGTGGAGATCGCCAAGGCGCTTTCGAAGGAGGTGAAGCTGCTGATCCTCGACGAGCCGACCGCGGCCCTCAACGACGAGGACAGCGCGCAGTTGCTGAGCTTGATCCTGGAGCTGCGCGCGCAGGGGATCGCCTGCATCCTCATCTCCCACAAGCTGGGCGAGATCCGGCGGGTCGCCGACCGCGTCACCATCTTGCGGGACGGCAGGACCGTCGAGACGCTCACGGTCCGCGAGACCCCGGAACAGGACGCCGAGCTGTCCGAGGAACGCCTCATCCGCGGCATGGTCGGCCGCGACCTGGACCACCGCTTCCCCGAGCGCACCCCCTTCGAGGGCGATCAGGGCGTCGCCCTGGAGGTGTCGGGCTGGACGGTGCGCCACCCCGTCGACCACCAGCGCAAGGTCGTGGACGACGCGTCCCTGACCGTGCGGCGCGGGGAGATCGTCGGCATCGCGGGGCTGATGGGCGCGGGCCGCACCGAGCTGGCCATGTCCCTGTTCGGCCGCTCCTACGGGCTGTACGAGGGCGGCAGCGTACGGGTCGACGGCCACGAGGTGCACACCAAGACGGTGCCGGCCGCCATCGAGGCGGGCATCGCCTACGTCACCGAGGACCGCAAGCGCTACGGGCTCAACCTGATCGACACCATCAACCGCAACGTCTCGCTGGCCTCCCTGGCCGGTATGACGCGGCGCGGTGTCGTCGACGAGCACCACGAGCGGTCCGTATCCGAGCGCTACCGCACCTCGATGAACATCAAGGCGCCCTCGGTCGAGGAGCAGGTCGGCAAGCTCTCCGGCGGCAACCAGCAGAAGGTCGTGCTCAGCAGATGGATACACGCCGACCCTGGAGTGCTGATCCTGGACGAGCCGACCCGCGGCATCGATGTGGGCGCGAAGTTCGAGATCTACGCCGTCATCGACCAGCTCGCCGCGCAGGGAAAGGCCGTGCTGTTCATCTCCTCGGAACTGCCGGAGCTGCTCGGCATGTGCGACCGGATCTACACGATGTCGGAGGGCCGGCTGACCGGTGAGGTCGCCCGTGCCGACGCCACCCAGGAAGTCCTGATGCGCCACATGACCATGAACAGAAGCTGAGGCCCGCCATGACCACCACCTCCACCCCACCCAAGGACACCGTACCCGTCGTGCCCGAGGCGGCCCGCTCGGCGTGGGCCGTGCTGCTGGGCAACATGCGCACCCACATGCGCCAGTACGGCATGCTCACGGCGCTCGTCTTCATCGTCGTGCTGTTCCAGATATGGACCGACGGCACGCTGCTGCTGCCCAACAACGTCTCCAACCTGATTCAGCAGAACGGCTACATCCTCATCCTGGCCATGGGCATGATGATCGTCATCATCGCCGGGCACATCGACCTGTCCGTCGGCTCCCTGGTCGCCTTCGTCGGCGCCATGTCCGCCGTCATGATGGTCAAACACGACATGCCCTGGGTGCTCGCGCTGGTGCTGGCGCTGCTGATCGGCGCGGTCGCCGGGGCCTGGCAGGGCTTCTTCATCGCCTACGTCGGCATCCCCTCGTTCATCGTGACCCTGGCGGGCATGCTGCTCTTCCGCGGCCTGACGCAGATCGTGCTGGAGGGCCAGTCACTCTCTCCCTTCCCCGGCGGCTTCCAGAACTTGGCCAAGGGCTTCATCCCCGAAATGGGCCCCTACACGCAGTACCACAACCCGACGCTGGTCATCGGCCTGGTGGCGCTGGTCCTTCTGCTGCTGCGCGAACGCCGCGACCGCAACCGGCAGTTGGCCTACGCACTGGACGTGCCGCCCCTCGGGCTGTGGATCGCCAAGTGTGTGGCCATCTCCGCGGCCGTCATCGCCTTCACCCTCACCCTGGCCAGCTTCCACGGCGTGCCCGTCGTCATGCTGGTGATGTGCGGGCTGCTGATCGGCCTCGGCTACGTCATGCGCAACGCGGTGGTCGGACGCCATGTGTACGCGCTCGGCGGGAACAAGGCGGCGGCCAAGCTGTCCGGCGTCCGGGACCGGCGCGTCACCTTCCTCGTCTTCGTCAACATGGGCGTACTTGCCGCGCTCGCGGGCTGCGTCTACGCGGCCCGGCTCAACTCGGGCACCCCGCAGGCGGGCCTCAACTTCGAGCTGGAGGCCATCGCCGCCTCGTTCATCGGCGGCGCCTCGATGAGCGGCGGCGTCGGCACGGTCATGGGAGCCGTCATCGGCGGACTGGTCCTCGGCGTGCTCAACAACGGCATGTCGCTGGTCGGCATCGGCACCGACTACCAGCAGGTCATCAAGGGCCTGGTGCTGCTGGCCGCCGTGGGCTTCGACGTGTGGAACAAGCGCAGGGCCGGTCGCTGACCGGAGGATGGGGGCAGGGACTGCCTCAGCCCGCGAAGGCGGGCTGCGGCAGTCCCTGCCCTGCGCCGGGCAGCACCAGCAGCGAACCGTCCTGCGGCGACGGCGCGGCCAGCCCGGCGCGGGCCGTGGTGACGTACAGGTCACCGAGCCCGGTGCCGCCGAAGGCGCAGGCCGTGGGCCGCCGTACGGGCAGCTCCACGATCCGGTCCAGCGCCCCGGACGGGGTGTAGCGGCGCACCGCCGCGCCGTCCCACAGCGCCACCCACACACAGCCGTACGCGTCCACGGTCAGCCCGTCGGGGAGGCCCGCGCCCTCCTCGATCTCGGCCAGCGGGCGCCTGTTGGCCACCAGCCCGTCCTCGCGGACGTCGAAGACATCGATCCTGCGGGTGGGGCTGTCGATGTAGTACAGCCGTCGCCCGTCGGGGCTCCAGCCCGTGCCGTTGCTGACGGCCACCGACTCCAGCACCGTGTGCGCCGTTCCGTCCGCGCTCAGCCGGGCCAGGGTGCCACCGCCCGGGGCCTCGTCGTAGCGCATCGTGCCCGCCCACAGCGTGCCGTCGGGAGCTATGGCGGCGTCGTTGCCCCGGCGGCCCGGCACCGGGTCGTGACGCAGCCAGCCGAAGCCGCCGCCGGGGCCGTAGAGCCCCACGCCGTCCCGGAGGTTGACGACCAGGCCGCCGCCCGCGCGCGGCTTGGCGGCACCCACGTGCTGCTCCGTCGTCATGACCGTGCGCCAGCCGGATGCCGGGGCGAAGGTGTGCACCCGGGAGCCGAGGATGTCGACCCATATCAGCCGCTCGCCCGCGGAGTCCCAGGTCGGGCCCTCGCCCAGCGTGGCATCCGCGCGTACCGCCGTCTCGGCCCTCGCGCGTCTCACCGGTTCCCCCTGTGCCCGAGCCGTTCGGACAGCCGTGCCGCGCCCTTCGCCGCCAGCTCCTCCAGCTCGGGGAGGCGCTCGTCGCTCCAGCGGATCAGCGGTACGGAGATCGACAGGGCTGCCACCACCTGCCCCGAGCGGTTCCGCACCGGCGCGGCCACACAGCTCACGTCCGGGTTCGACTCGCTCTCCTCCACGGCGACGCCGCGCTCCCGGATCCCGGACAGCACGCCGCGCAACCGGACCGGATCGGTGACGCTGTTGTCGGTCATCGCCCGCAGCGGGGCGCCGTCGGGGAGGCGTGCGGCCAGCTCCCCCTCGGGCAGGGAGGCCAGCAGCATCTTGCCGACGGCGGTGCAGTGCGCGGGCAGCCGCCGTCCGGCGGCCGAGACCATGCGCACCGCCTGGGTGGAGTCGACCTTGGCGACGTAGATGACGTCGGCCTCCTCCAGGATCGCCACGTGCACCGTCTCCTCGCAGGTCTCGGCCACCGTGCGGGCGACCTGCTGGCCCTCGGCCGCCAGGTCGAGCTGCTCGGCGTAGCGGCTGCCGAGCTGGTAGGGGCGCACGCCGAGCCGGTAGTAGCCGGGCCTGCCGGGCGCCGCCACCAGGTAGGAGCGGGCCGTGAGGGTGCTGACCAGCTCGTGCACGGTGGTGCGGGGGAGCTGGAGGCGGCGCACGATGTCGGGCGCCGAGAGCGTGCCGTCCCCCTCCAAAAACAGCTCCAGGATGTCCAGGGCCCGCGTCACCGCGGGCACGAGCCGTCCCATACCACCCTCCCTGTTCGATATTTCAACAACTGATCGAATCCCCGAACAGTCTAGCGAGGAGCGGCGGGATATGGGGCCCCGGTCCGGAGATGTGTAGGAGGGGACCGCGCGGTCCACCCGAGGGGCATGAATGAGCCGCATGCCGATCCGGACCCCGACACCACGCCCGGCCTGGAGCGAGGGGGCGGGGTCCCGCCCGGCGAGACCCCGCCCGCCGAAGGCAGCACCCCGGACGCGGGACCGCGCGACACTCACAACCCGACGAAGGGCTGGCGCACCGCGCCCCTGATCGTCATCGGCCTGGTGGTCGCGGTCTTCGTCGTCTACTTCCTCGGCTGGGTACTGGAGCTTTAGCCCGTCGCCGGGCGGGCACGGCGCTACGGCGTGCCCGGCGGGTCTTTTTGTTGCCTTTTCCTGGTGCTGAGCACGGGGTGCCCCTGCCTGTGCTTGGCAGAGTGCGGGAGCTCCCCCAAGCTCTTCGAGCAGGGAGGTACCCCCAGGCTGGTCGCGCAGTTCCTCGCGCCCCTTTGGGGCTCGCCCCTTCGGGGACGCCCCCTCACGCCTCGACGAGGGAGAACAGGGCCCCGTGAGGATCGCTCAGAGCGGCGCGGCGGCCGTCGGCCGTCTCGCGCGGGGGAGTCAGCACCGTGCCGCCGCGCCCGGTGGCGGCGGCCACGGCGTCGTCCAGGTCGGCGGTCCGGAACGTGACCTCCCAGCGGGGCCGCTTCGCCGGATCGGGGTCGCCCGCGACCGCGTCGTCGCGCAGCGTGGCGAACCGCCAGTCGAGGCCGTCCTCCGGCTCCGGCCAGCCGAAGACCGAGCCGTAGAAGAGGGCGGCCGAGCCGTCCTCGGGGGCGTGCAGTTCCAGCGCGGCGGGCGCCTGGCCGGTGCCGATGACCCAGTGCCGAGGGGTCACCCCCTGCCACAGGCCGAACGAGGCGCCCGAGGGGTCGGCGGCCAGCACGGCGCGCCCTCCGCCGAAGTCCAGCGGCCCCACCGCCACCGTCGCGCCCCGCTCCGCGATCCGCTCGGCGCTCTTGTCCGCGTCCTCGGCCAGGAAGAACACCGTCCAGCGCACCGGCAGTCTGCGTGCGGCCTCGGCCTCGCTGATCCCGGCCACCGGCTCGCCCTCCTCCGTGGCCACCCGGAATTCGGGGGCGAGGGTGCCGTCCTCGAAGGACCAGCCCAGCACCGCGCCGTAGAACTCCTCCGTGGCGCGCCGGTCGTGAGTCGTCAGACTGACCCAGCAGGGCGCACCGGGACGTGCGGCCATCTCTCTCCACCTCTGCTTTCGCTCACCGAAGCGGCAGGCGCCGCCGTACCCGCGAGCGGGTGCCCGCTTCGATCTTCGGCAAACGCCTTTCGGCTACCCGGCGTAGAGCGGGGGAATACAGCGGGACAACCACTGTGAGCTGCGAGGATGCCCTTCGTTGTGGAGTGTGTCACGGTGAAATCACGCCCCTGATCGGGGTGGCACGACAGTGTGAATCCTGCTGGAAGCGGCACCGGGAATCCGCTTCTTCCTGTCTTGCACAGCACCCGATGTGAGACGCGGGAGTGAGCAGACCATGAGCAGCACCGAGCTTCGTACGAACAAGAAGCAGGCCCCCCGCCGTACCCATCACGACGCGCCGGACACGGCTGCGGACTTCGAGGAACTGGTCAAGCTGCCCGAGGGCCCCGAGCGCCGGCACCTCCAGGAGTGTGTGGTGACCGCCTGGCTCCCGATGGCGCACCGGCTGGCGCGCAAGTTCCGCAACCGGGGCGAGTCGCTGGAGGACCTGGAGCAGGTCGCGGCCCTCGCGCTGGTGAAGTCGGTGGAGCGCTACGACCCCGCACGCGGCAACGCCTTCGAGACCTTCGCCATCCCCACCATCTACGGCGAGCTGAAGCGCCACTTCCGCGACAACATGTGGGAGATCCACGTCCCGCGCAGAGTGCAGGACCTGCGCAACCGGGTCCGGGCGAGCCTGCGCGAGCTGGAGCTGACCGCTTCCGGCCACTCACCCACCGTGGCCGAACTCGCCGCCCACGCCGGGCTGTCCGAGGAGGACACCCTCGCGGGCATGGAGGCCCTCCAGTGCTTCAACTCCCTCTCGCTCGACGCCCCCGTCTCCCCGGAGACGGGCAGCGGGGCCGAGGGTTCGGCCGACGGCACGATCTGTCTGATGGACACCCTGAGCGCGGACGAGAGCGGCTACGACCACGTCGTGGACCGCGAGGCGGTCAGGGCCGTGCTGTGCCGGATGCCCGAGCGCGAACAACTCCTGCTCTACCTGCGCTTCTTCCGGGAACAGACGCAGACGCAGATCGCCCGCAGACTGGGTGTCTCCCAGATGCACGTCTCCCGCCTGCTGGCCTCGGCCTGCCGCCGCGTACGCGAGGAGATCGAGGAGGAGGAGCGCACCCGCACTCCTCGCGCCGCGGCCTGAGCGCGTCGCCGGTCAGCGCGTGACCTTGAAGGACGCGGCCTTGGGCACGAAGACCGTGTCCCCGTCCTTGGCCTTCGCCAGGGCGGAGACGTGCCAGGTGCCCTTGGCCAGTTCGGCGGCGTCCTTGGAGGTGACCTTGAGGACGTAGGAGCACTTGTACGTCTCCTCCGAGGACTTCTTGCACGTGGCGTTCTCGGCGTCCGCCATTTCCTTCTCCTTGGGCTTGAGGTCCGAACTCTTGGGCCAGGCCAGGACCTTGAGGCCGCGCGCTCCCGAGTCGTCGGTCACCTCCGCTGTGAAGGTGAGCGAGCCCTCGGCCTCGGAGGTGGGGGCGGTGTAGCGGGCCGAGCTGTTGTCCACGGTCAGTTCGGCGGGGGAGGTGGCCACCGCGACGCCCCCGATGGCGATACCGCCGACAGCGACGGCACCGATGACTGACGAAACAACGACGCGCTTGGACATGAGAATCCTCCGTGGAAATGTCACCGTGAAGACCGGTGCCTGTATTTGTTCAATCGCCGTGCGGAACCATTCCGTTGCTTCGGCTGTTGGTTGCCGCCGCGTTCCTGATGTGATCGAGACTATGGCCGCGGCGGTGTGCGGTCCTCCGGCTCTGGGATGAACACCTCCTCCAACCAGAGATAGAGCGCGGCACGGCCTCGTCTCCTCCGGGCACGCAAGATCCCTGGTGGCAGGGCATGCCAAGGGAGTGGCCGGCGGGTCGGGGGTTTCCGTCACTCCAAGTCCTTCGACCGTGGAAAAGGCCGAGGAGGGTTTCCGCGGCTCGGGTCGACGGCGCCGGCGGGAACAATTCCCGCGACGCGGGGAGAGTCCGCCCCGATGGTCGACCGGCCCCAGTCAAAAGGAAAAGCCGAGGTCAAGACCCGAAGTCGAGGCCGCCTCTCGTCAATAAGTCTGGACCAAGAAAATCCCGGCTCGTCCGCCTCTTTCCGCCGCACGGTGGCGTGCGTGCTGCCACCCATCGGCGGGCTCTTCCCCGCCGCCCCGTTTCGCTCCGCGCGGCGAGGGTTATCCCTGCCGGGACCCCCACCCCCGCAGCCGGAGGAACCATGGCGCGCCCGCCGCACGAGTACGAGTCAGCCGACGGACCCCGCATCCCGGGACGCCCGGGACCGGAGGTCCCGCGGATGGACGAGCCGACCACTCCGTGCGAGCCGCTGCCGCCCAAGCAGGACCAGTCCGGCCCCGAGGTCTACTCACCCACCGGGTCCCCGGCCGACGCCGACCCCGGGGTACGGGCACAGGCGGGCGCGTATCTGACCACCGCTCAGGGGCTGCGGCTGCCGGACACCGACCACTCCCTCAAGGCCGGTGAGCGCGGGCCCGTCCTGCTCCAGGACCACCATCTGCGGGAGAAGATCACCCACTTCGACCACGAGCGGATTCCCGAGCGGGTGGTGCACGCGCGGGGTGCCGCGGCGCACGGGGTCTTCCGGGGCTACGGCACGGCCTCCGCCGTCACCAAGGCGGCCTTCCTCGGCAAGGACATCGAGACCCCGGTCTTCGTACGTTTCTCCACGGTGCTCGGCTCCCGCGGCTCCGCCGACACGGTGCGCGACACCCGCGGCTTCGCGACGAAGTTCTCCACCTCGCAGGGCACCTTCGACCTCGTCGGGAACAACATCCCCGTCTTCTTCATCCAGGACGCCATCAAGTTCCCCGACGTCATCCACGCGGGCAAGCCGCACCCCGACCGGGAGATCCCGCAGGCCCAAAGCGCCCACGACACCTTCTGGGACTTCGTCTCCCTGCACACCGAGGCCACCCACCACACCATCTGGAACATGTCCGACCGGGGCATCCCGCGCTCGTACCGGATGATGGAGGGATTCGGCATCCACACCTTCCGGCTGGTCAACGAGCAGGGCGCCACCACGCTCGTGAAGTTCCACTGGAAGCCCAGGGCCGGGGTGCACTCGCTGGTGTGGGAGGAGGCCCAGATCGCGAACGGGGTCGACCCCGACTTCCACCGGCGCGACCTGGCCGACGCCATCGAGGCCG
The DNA here is from genome assembly GCF_035917675.1 of Streptomyces sp. NBC_01775. Taxonomy (NCBI): domain Bacteria; kingdom Bacillati; phylum Actinomycetota; class Actinomycetes; order Kitasatosporales; family Streptomycetaceae; genus Streptomyces; species Streptomyces sp. NBC_01775. The sequence continues at coordinate 7,847,145 of NZ_CP109104.1, forward strand.
GCGCCTACCCGGAGTGGGAGCTGGGCATCCAGACGTTCCCCGACACCCCGGACCAGACCTTCGAGGGGGTCGACCTGCTCGACCCCACCAAGATCGTCCCCGAGGAGTGGGCGCCGGTGCGGCCCATCGGGCTGATGACGCTGACCGCCAACCCGTCCAACTACTTCGCCGAGACGGAACAGGTCGCCTTCCACCCCGGCCACCTCGTGCCCGGCATCGACATCACCGACGACCCGCTGCTGACCGGACGGCTGTTCTCCTACCTGGACACCCAGATCAGCAGACTGGGCGGGCCCAACTTCGCCCAGCTCCCGATCAACAGGCCCCACACGCCCGTCAACGACATGCTGCGCGACGGCATGCACCAGACGGCCGTCCACTCCGGGGTCGCTCCTTACCACCCCAACTCCCTGGACGGCGGCTGCCCCTTCCAGGCCGGCGCCGCCGAGGGCGGTTACGTGGAGGTGCCATTGGCCGTGGGCCCGCAGGCGCCCAAGGTGCGCGAGGCCCCCGCCTCCTTCGACGACCACACCAGCCAGCCCCGCCGCTTCTGGCTCAGCCTCACCCCGGTCGAGCGCGAGCACGTGATCGCCGCGTACACCTTCGAGCTGAGCAAGTGCTACGAGAACACCGTCAAGGAGCGCAACCTGCGCGTGCTGGCCGACATCGACCCCGAGCTGTGCTCCCACGTCGCCGCCGGCCTCGGCATGCCCGCGCCGGAGCCCTCCGCACCGCTCGCCCAGGTCGAGCCCAGCCCCGCGCTCTCCCAGCTCGGCGACTCCTGGCCCGTCGACGGCCGGGTCGTCGGCATCATCGCCGACGAGAACAGCGGCCCGGCCCTCCTCGCCCAGCTGCGCGGCTCGATCCTGGAGAGCGGCATGGTCCCGCTGGTGGTCGCCCCGCACGGCGGAGAGCTGACGGGCGGCGGCGCCGAGCCCGTGGTCGTCCAGCGCACCTTCGCCAACGCCCGCTCCATCGAGTTCGACGCCCTCCTGGTCGCGGGCGTCCCCGCCGAGGGCGTCGACGCGTACGGGGCACGCGATGTGAAGGCGGGTCAGGGACTCGTCAGCGAGGCCACCGACCCGCGCGTGCTGCTCCTGTTGTCCGAGGCGTACCGGCATGCCAAGGCGCTGGGCGGCTGGGGCGGAGGCGGCGACGTGCTGAGCGCGGCGGGCTGCCCGGACGGCCTGCCCGGCATCGTCGTCGGCGACGACCCGGGCGCCGTCCTGGCGCGGGTGACCGGCCTGCTGGCCACGCACCGCGTGTGGGACCGCTTCCCCACGGCGTCCTTCGGACGCTGACGGGCCGAACGGGAGCCCCCGGGCGGCCCCTTGTCCGGCCCCGGCGACTCCGGGCGGCCGAATGGGCCATGATGGCCGTGCCACCAGGGCCGTCCGACGGAGACACGAGATGACCGCACTGCCGCAGCCTTTCGACGAGGCGTTCCGCGCCATGCCCCACGCGGTGTATGCCAAGCTCAGGGAAGAGGCGCCCGTACACAGGGTGGCCCTGCCGGACGGGTCGCCGGCGTGGCTCGTCACCCGCGACGAGGACGTACGCGCGGGGCTGGCCGACACCCGGCTGTCCGTCGACAAGGCCCACGCCCGGGAGGGCTACCAGGGCTTCTCCCTCCCGCCCGCGCTCGACGCCAACCTCCTCAACATGGACCAGGCCGACCACCTACGGCTGCGGCGCCTGGTCTCGCAGGGCTTCACGCCCCGCCGCACCGAGAGTCTGCGCGGCGGCGTCCAGGCCGTCGTCGACCGCCTCGCGGACGACCTCGCCGCGCGCTTCGAGGCGGGCCAGGAGGCCGACTTCGTCCACGACTTCGCGACCCCGCTGCCGCTGACCGTCATCTCCGACCTCTTCGACGTCCCCGAGGCCGACCGGCGCCCCTTCGCCTCGTGGGTGACCACGATGCTCGCCCTGGAGGACCCGCGCGCGGTCGCCGGGGCGATCACCTCGATGCACGGCTTCCTGCGCTCCCTGGTGGACCGGCGCAGAGCGGCACCGGGTGACGACCTGCTCTCCGGGCTCATCCAGGCCAGGGACGAGGGCGACCGGCTCTCCGAGGACGAGCTGTGTTCCCTCGCCTTCCTCGTCCTCGGCGCCGGTATCGAGAACGTCCAGCACACGCTCAGCGCCGGGATCCTCGCCCTGCTGCGCGACCCCGGCCAGCTCGCGGCGCTCAGGGAAGAGCCCGCGCTGCGCACCGGCGCCGTCGAGGAACTGCTGCGTCTCGCGCACCCGAACCTCACCGCCATCCGGCGCTTCCCGAGGGAAGAGGTCGAGTACGGGGGCTTCACCATCCCCGCGGGCGACACCGTCCTGCTGTGCCTGGCCTCCGCCAACCGCGACCCCGCCCGCTACGACCGGCCCGACGAGCTGGACATCCGCCGCACCGACAACGCCCACCTCGCCCTCGGCCAGGGCGTGCACTACTGTCTCGGCGCGCCCCTGGCCCGCATGGAGACCGACCTCGCGCTGGAGACCCTGCTCGGCCGCTTCCCCGGACTGCGCCCCGCCGTCGCGCCCGAGCGGCTGGTCTGGCGGACCTCCTTCCGCTCCCACGCCCTCACACGGCTTCCCCTCACCCTGCGCACGGACTGAAGCAGGCAGCGGGCACGCCGGACCGCTCCTTCTCGGCCGGATCATCGAGGCCGAGTGGACGCGGTCCGTCCGCCGCGCCCTGGCCGATCTCGCCGGCCACCTCGTCAGCGGCGCCCTGGCCGGCGTGGCCGAACCGGACGCCGAGACCTGCCGGATCGCCGCGCGGCACGCCCAAATGCCGCCGGAACACCGCCTGTTCACCGACGACGCGGCGGCCGACGTCACCGCGGCGACGGCTCCCGGCGTGACAGGTCTCCACCGCGCCGCGGCCACCGCGCCGGAGACGGCGCTCGCGCCCGTCCTCCGGCCGAAAAGCAGCGCATGATCCCATGGCAGGGAACGAAGCGGTACCTGACAGATGTCAGGGTCGATATAGGATGCCCGCGGCCGAGGGGGGAGGATCACCATGGACACGGTCATCGTGCAACTGCCCGAAAAGGAAGGGCAGTTCGAGGACGCTCCCGCCGACCGGCCCCGCCTGCTCCACCTGGGCCCGGGGGAGACGGCCGAGTTCGGGCGGGGCGAGCCCGGCAGCCCGGTGGAGGTCGCGCTCTCCGACCCCGGGGTCTCCCGCCACGCGGGCCAGATCACCGCAGCTGAGGACTACTGGCGGCTGTCCAACTACAGCGGGCACGTCACCTACGTGGTGGAGAACATGGAGGGCGCGGGGGAGCACATCAAGGTCCCGCCGGGACGGCTGGGCGCCCCCGTGCCGTTCGAGTTCTCCCGGGTGGTGCTGCCCTCCCGCGAAGGCGCCGCCTCGTTCAAGGTGTTCGCGCCCGAGCACGCGTACCTGGACGCCGGACTCGGCTTCCGCGCGGGCGAGCCGACCCAGAGCCCGTTCGCCCTGGACCAGACCTCGAAGTACTTCCTCGTCCTGCTCGCCCTGTGCGAGCCCCGGCTCAGGGACCCCTCCAGCGGCGCGATCCCCGGTGTCGGCGAAGTCCTCGACCGGCTGCGACCCCTGGAAGGCTGCGAGGACCTGACGCGCTCGGCGGTCAACTACCACATCGAGTATCTGGCCACGGTGAAGCTGCGGCTGCGCGAGGACACCGAGGAGCGCCCGGCCGGCACCAGCCGCAAGCGGGCCGAACTCGTCGCGCTCGCCCTGCGCTTCGACCTGGTGCGCGAGGAACACCTCGCTCTCCTGCGCACGGGGGAGGGGCGCGGCGATGGATGAGGCCACCGCACGGCTCGACCTGCCCGCCGGATACCGGGTGGGGGAGTGGACGCTGACCGACCGGCTCGGCGCCGGAAGCTGGGGCGTGGTGTACGCCGCCGAGGACGAGGCGGGCGGCCCTGCGGCCGTCAAGTTCCTGCCGACCCACCTGCTGCCGCCGGGCCAGCGCGAGGCGATGGAACAGCTCGTCCAGCGCGAGGTGCGCTTCAGCCTGGAAGCCGATCACCCGAACGTCGTACGCACCCGCGCGGCGCTGACGCTCCACGACCCCGACCGCCCGGAGCTGGAGGGCGTCACCGCGCTGGTCATGGACCGCGCCGAGAACAGCCTCCAGGAGCTGCTGACCGGCGGATCCACGGGATCGGGCGGCTCCGGCCCCACGGGATCGGGCAGCACCGGTCCCGTACCCGAAGCGGCCCGCGTCCTCGCCGGGGTCGCCGCGGGGCTGGCCCACATCCACGAGCGGGGCTGGGTGCACGGCGACCTCAAGCCAGGCAACGTCCTGCTCGCCCCCGAAGGGCGGGTCTGGCTGGCCGACTTCGGGCTGACCGCCGAGCTGGACGGCACCCACGCCTACGTCCCCCCGCTGGGCTCGCTCGACCATGTGCCGCCCGAATGGTGGTCGGACCGGGAGGGAGGCCGCAGCGTCGTCCGCCCCACGGCGGACATCTGGGCCTTCGGCGTGCTGGCACACCAGGTGCTCACCGGCGGAGCGCACCCCTTCCCCGGCGGCACGGCCCGCGCCCGCGCCCTGGCCGCGCAGGCGTACGCGCGCGGCAGCGCCGAACTCCGCCTCGACAACGGCGTCCCCGCGCCCTGGCACGAGCTGATCGCGGACTGTCTACGTCCCGACCACGGCTCCCGCGCAGCCCTCGGAGCGGCGGAACTGGCCGCCAGAGCCGGCGCGTTGCGGGACAGACCGCCGACAGGTGAGGAAGGACGGCCCGGGGAGGACGCCGGAGGGGACACGGCGGGCGAGGGTGCCGGACCCGAGGGCGCCGGACCGCAGCCGTCAGGGGCCCGCCGCCGTCGTCTCGCCGTGCTGGCGGCGGCCATCGGCGTGCCCGTGGTGGGCGCCGCCGCCGTGGCCGGTGCCCTTTTGGGGGACGGTACGGCAGCTCCCGAGAGCAAGCCCGAGTCCAAGGCCACCGCCTCGTCGAGCCCGGTGGCCGGCGCCCTCCCGGCCAAGTCCGACGTACCGCGCTCCTTGCGGCCGACGATCACCCGCGCCGCCCGGCTGTGCGCGGACGAGGAGGTCACCCCGGCGCTGCTCGCGGCGATGCTCAAGGCGGAGAGCGGCTTCGACGCCAAGGCGAAGCGCCCCGAGACCGACGAGTACGGCATCGCGATGTGGACGCCGTCCGTCTTCAAGGGGTGGGCAGCCGACGGTGACCACGACGGCGACAAGGACTACATGTCCCCGCCCGACGCGATCTCGGCCATGTCCAACTACGTGTGCTGGATGGACCAGCAGTTCAAGAAGAAGGGCCTGCGCGAGGACCTGCCCGGCTTCATGGCGGCCGGATACCGCACCAGTTCGCGCACGGTCATCGAGGAGAGGGGCGTCCCCGAACGCCTCCGCCCCCACGTGAACCGCGTCAAGCGCTACCTGAAGGAGTACTCGCGCTGACCGCGCGGAATGCCCCGCAGGGAGCGCCGCGACCGGTGCGGCCGGCTCCCACGGGGGGCGGGAGGACCCGCGCACGCGCCGGCTCCCCCGAGACCTGGCGCATGCTTGCGGTTCCCCCGTCCCCCATGTCCCCCGAACAGCCCGCCGAGCCCACACTCCGGACGTGTGGTGGCACATCCGGTGCGCGCGGGACTTTCGACCCGGCGAACCCCAGGCGAACTCCGTGCGCGGTGCGGAGCCCCACCGATGATGGTTCCGGGGCCCCGGCGCGCCTTTCCCTCGCCGTGATTCACACACTAGGAACAGCGGAGCCGAAGGGGTACCTGACGAATGTCAGGAGGGCGCCCCGCCTCTCGTCCCGCTTCCCGTCCCGCCTCCTGCCCCGCCCATGACCTGGTCCGACCCGGCGTCACCGCGCCGCGGGCCGTGGGAGAGCATGAGTGGCGGAGACGTGAAGGAGGACGCCATGACGACCGCCGGGGTCCGCGAGGCGCTGACCGCAGCACTTCCGGACAGCAACCTGATCACCGACCCCGACGTGCTGGCCGCGCTCAGCGCCGACGACGCCGAGTGGGCCGAGGCGGGCAGCCCCCTGGCAGCCCTGCGCGCCGCCTCCACCGAGGAGGTCCGGGCGGCGGTGCGGGCCTGCGCCGCGCTGCGCGTTCCGGTGGTCACCCGCGGTGCGGGTACCGGACTGTCGGGCGGGGCCAACGCCACCGACGGCTGCCTCGTGCTCGACCTGTCCCGGATGAACCGGATCCTGGAGATCGACGAGGACAACCTGCTCGCCGTCGTCCAGCCCGGCGTCGTCAACAACGACCTCAAGGCCGCCGTCGCTGAGCGCGGCCTGTGGTATCCGCCGGACCCCGCCAGCGCGCCCTGGTCCACCATCGGCGGCAACGTCGCCACCAACGCCGGCGGGCTGTGCTGCCTGAAGTACGGCGTCACCCGCGACTACGTCCTCGGCCTCGAAGCCGTCATGGGCGGCCCGGCGGGGGAGTACGGCACCGCCGTACGGGTCGGACGGCGCACCACCAAGGGCGTCAGCGGCTACGACCTGACCGGGCTGCTCGTCGGCTCCGAGGGGACGCTGGGCGTCCTCACCGAGATCACCGTGCGGCTGCGGCCCGCCCTGCGCGAGCCCCCGCACACCGTGGTCGGCGCCTTCGACAGCCTGGTGGCGGCGGGCGAGGCCGTCGCCCTGTGCACCCGGCGCGGGCTGCGCCCGGCCGCGCTGGAACTGCTGGACCGCGCCTGCATGGAGGCCGTAGAGGACTGGAAACACCTGGGCATCGAAGCGGGCGCCGCCGCCCTGCTGCTGGCCCGGGTGGACGACCCCGGCCAGGCGGGGACCGACGAAGCGGCGGCCGTGGCGCACGCGTTCAGCGAGGCCGGGGCGCTGTGGGCGGAGCGCTCCACCGACGAGATCGAGGCGGAGGCGCTCTTCGAGGTGCGCAGGCTCGCCTACCCCGCGCTGGAGCGGCTGGGGCCCGTACTGACCGAGGACGTGTGCGTGCCGCGCTCGGCGGTGCCCGCGATGCTGGCCCGCACCGAGGAGATCGGCAAGCGGCACGGCGTCCGCGTCGCCACCATCGCGCACGCGGGCGACGGCAACCTCCACCCCCTGCTGATCACCCCGCCCGGCGACGACGCGGCCCGGCGCGCCGCGCAGGCGGCCTTCGAGGAACTGCTCACCGAGGCCGTCGCGCTGGGCGGCACCGTCACCGGGGAACACGGCGTCGGCCTCCTCAAGCGCGGCGGGATGCGCAGCGAACTGGGGCCCGAGGTCTGCGCGGTGCAGCAGGCGCTCAAGGACACGCTCGACCCGCTCGGCCTCTTCAACCCCGGGAAGGTCGTCGGAGGGGCGGCGGAACCGGAGCCGGGAGCCAGCACGCGCTGACGAAGGCGCGAGCCCGGCAGGGCCCGGACGAGAAGCCCCAGATCCAAACGAGACGCCCTAGAAGTCCCGCAGCTCGGCCAGGTCCTGGGCGGCCTGGTGGAGCAGGGCGCGCATGGCCGCCTCCGCCGCGTCCGGGTCCTGGCCGCGTACGGCCTCCAGGACCGCGCGGTGGCTGGGAACCGGGTCCTCCGGGTGATGGCCGGGGCCGTGGACCAGCCGGTCCCGGGCCGCCAGACCGGTGGAGATGACCATCTCCATGCGCTCCAGCAGCTCGTTGTGGGAGGCGGCCAGCAGGGCGCGGTGGAAGGCGAGGTCCGCCTCGACCGCCTCCGGAGCGCCGTTGTCCGCCGCGCCCATCGCCGACAGCGCCCCGTCCAGCGCGGCCAGATCGGCGTCCGTCCGGCGCTCCGCCGCCAGCCGCACCGACGCGGGCTCGACGATGCCGCGCACCTCGTCCAGGTCGCGCAGCAGCGGCGGCCCGGCGTCGGAGGAGGCGGTGGCCGAGGACTGGAACTGCCAGCGCAGCACGTCGGCGTCCAGCAGGTTCCAGTCCGAGCGGGGGCGTATGAAGGTGCCGCGCTTCTGCCGGGCGTCGACCATGCCCTTGGCCGCCAGCACCTTCAACGACTCGCGCAGCGCGGTCAGGCTGACGCCCAGCTCCTCCTGGAGCGCGGCGAGATCGAGCGTGGCGCCCTCGGCGAGCCCACCGGCGAGCACCTGGTGCGCGATGGCCTCCACGGTCTGGCCGTGGATTCCCCGGCGCGCGTACCTGGCCACCGGCCACACCTTCCCTTCTGTACGACGGCAGCCTGACAGCTGCGTGACGGCCGCACGACCGACCCGGACACCCGCCCCGTCAGGCCGACGACTTTACGACGCTCCAGCCACCGTCCACGACCAGGCTCGTTCCGCTGACGTACGAGGCTTCCGGTGCGGCCAGGAAGGCGATGGCGGCGGCCACCTCGGACGGGTCGCCCAGCCGCCGGGCCGTCGTCTGCTCGGCGCTGGCCCTGCGCTCCTCCTCGGGGACCCTGTCCCACAGCCGGGTCAGCACGGGCCCCGGCAGCACGGCGTTGACCCGTACCCGAGGCCCGTACTCCACGGCGAGCTGGCTGCTGAGCGAGAGCAGGCCGCCCTTGGCCGCGGCGTAGGCGGGGTGTCCGGGGATGCCGTGGCGGGCGTGGACGGAGGAGACGAGGACGACCGCACCCGGGAGGTCGTGCGCGCGCAGGCCGGGCAGACAGGCGCGGACGCCGAGGAAGGCGGCGGTCAGCCCCACGTCGAGCTGCCGCTGCCAGGAGTCGGTGGCGGTCTCGTGCGCCGGTGCGACCTCGACCTTCACCGCGTTGGAGACGAGGACGGAGACCGGGCCGAAGCCGTCCGCCGCGCGAAGGACGCGGGCCCAGCCCTCCTCCGTCGCCACGTCGGCGGCCAGGGAAGCGGCCCTCCCGCCGTCGGCCCGCACCGCCTCGGCGACGGCGGCGGCGCCGGCCGCGTCGATGTCGGCGACCACGACGGCCGCGCCCTCGGCGGCCAGCCGGTGGGCCGTGGCGGCGCCGATGCCCGCCGCCGCGCCGGTCACGACGGCGCATTGACCGGCGAACCTCGGGATCTGTGCGTTCCTCGGGATCTGTGCGCTCATGGCAGGAGCCTGGGTCGTCAAAAGAAGCCCGTCAACAACTATTAATAAAAAAGGAGTTCTTGTACGGTGCGGCGTCATCAGCGAACTCGTCGTGAGGGGCGAAGCACCCATGACCGCAGACACCGGCCGCATCCACTTCGGCGGCGACTACAACCCCGACCACTGGCCCGAGGAGGTCTGGGCCGAGGACATCCGGCTGATGAAGGAGGCCGGGGTCTCCATGGTCACGGCCGGGATCTTCTCCTGGGCACGCGTCGAACCCCGGCCCGGTGCCTGGGACTTCGGCTGGTTCGACCGCGTCATGGACAACCTCGGCGACGCCGGGATCCGCGTCTGCCTCGCCACCATGACCGCTTCGCCGCCGCCCTGGCTGAGCGAGCTGCACCCCGAGATCCTCCCGCAGACCGCCGAGGGCGTCCGCAAGTGGCCGGGCTCGCGGCAGCACTACTGCCCCTCCAGCCCGGTCTACCGCGAGCACGCCGTCCGCCTCGTCGAGCAGCTCGCCATCCGCTACGCGGACCACCCCGCGCTGGACACCTGGCACATCGGCAACGAATACGGATGCAGCAATCCCGTCTGCCACTGCGACGTGTCGGCCGCCGACTTCCGCCGCTGGCTGCGCGAGCGCTACGGCACCGTCGGGGGCCTCAACACCGCCTGGGCCACCACCTTCTGGTCGCAGCGCTACGACACCTTCGAGCAGATCCTGCCGCCCCGTACAACCCCCACCCACCCCAACCCGGCCCAGGTGCTGGACTACGCGCGCTTCAGCGACGACGCGCTCCTCCAGTGCTACCTCGCCGAGAAGGAGGTGCTGCGCCGCGTCACCCCAGGGCTGCCCATCACCACCAACCACATGCCGCACCACAAGCCGGTGGACCCCTACGCCTGGGCCCCGCACGAGGACGTGCAGTCGCTGGACTTCTACCAGGAACCCTTCGACAGCGAGACCCACCTCGAGGCCGGTGCCGCCTTCGACGTCACCCGCTCAGCCGGTGCCGGGCGCCCGTGGATGCTGATGGAGCAGGCCCCCAGCGCCGTCAACTGGCGGGCCCGCAACAGCCCCAAACCGGCCGGGAAGATGCGGCTGTGGAGCTGGCAGGCCGTCGCGCAGGGCGCCGACGCGGTGCTCTACTTCCAGTGGCGGCAATCCCTGGGCGGTGCCGAGAAGTTCCACTCCGCGATGGTGCCGCACGGCGGCACCGGCACCCGCGTCTTCCGCGAGGTGTGCGAGCTGGGCCGGGAGCTGGGCTCCGTACCGCAGCTCGCCGGCACCCGGCCCGCGCCCCAGGTCGCGCTCGTCATCGACTGGAACAGCTGGTGGGCGCTGGAGCAGAGCTCTCACCCGTCCTCGGCGCTCAGCCAGAAGGAGACGCTGCTGCGCCACTACAAGCCGCTGTTCGAAGCGGGCGTCCCCTGCGACATCGTCCCGCCCGACCGGGATCTGACGGCGTACAAGCTGGTGGTCGTCCCCAACCTGTACCTGACGAGCGAGGCGACCGGCGCCGCGCTGACCGCGTATGTGCGCGGCGGCGGCCATCTGCTGGTCTCCTACTTCACCGGCATCTCCGACGAGTGCGACCGCGTCCACCCGGGCGGCTACCCCGCGCCGCTGCGGGAGGTGCTGGGCCTGCGTGTCGAGGAGTTCTGGCCGCTGGCGGAGGGGCAGCGCCTCGCGTTGCGCGGCGCACTTGACGAGGGGCCGGGCGACGAATTCGGCGGCGGCGACCTGTGGTCCGAGGCGATCGACCTCGAAGGGGCCGCCGCCGTGGCCGAGTTCGGCGACGGCGAGCTGGCCGGACGACCGGCCGTCACCCGGCACGCGTACGGCGACGGGGTGGCCTGGTACGCGGGGACGCGCCTGGACGCCATGACGACACGCGCGCTGATGGACCGGGTGCGCGAGGACGCCGGTGCCGCGCCCGTGGTCGACGGGCTGCCCGAAGGCGTTCAGGCCACCGTCCGCGAAGGCGCGGGCGGCCGTTTCCTGTTCCTGCTCAACCACGGCGAGGTCGCGGCCCGGATCGTGCTGCCGGCTCCGGGACGCGACCTGCTCGGCGACCCGGCCGAGGAGATCACCAGCCTCACCCTCCCCGCTCGCGGAGTGGCTGTGGTGCGGCACTGACGCTGTGCCCGGCCGGCCCGTACCGGCCGCGCGCCGCCGCGGACAGACCTTCCCCCGGGGCGGCACCCACGCGAGCCGCCGGCAGCGGCACCCGCGCACTGACAAGGAGGTCAGATGCCCACCCGAAGGAAAGTCCTGGCATGGGGCGCCGCGGCGGCCACCGCCACCCCCGCGCTCGCCGCCTGCGGCGAGTCGGCGGGCGCCGCCCGTATGACGACGGCCACCCGGCGCAGACCCGGTCAGAAGGTCCGGCTCGTCTTCTGGACCTGGGTCCCGCTCCAGAAGGCCGCCGCGCTGTGGAACAAACACCACCCCGACATCCAGGTCGACGTGCAGACCGTGCCCGCCAACACCTCGGGCGGCTACCAGAAGATGCACTCCAGCCTCAAGGCGGGCGATCCGCCCGACCTGGCGCAGATCGAGTACTGGGCGCTGCCGGAATTCATGCTCGCCAACGGCCTCACCGACCTCAGCGAATACGGGGCCGACAAGCTCAAGGACAGCTACGTCGACTGGCAGTGGAAGCAGGGCGTCTTCGCCGGCCGGACCCACGCCATGCCGCAGGCCTCCGGCCCCATGGGCTACTTCTACCGCAAGGACCTGTACGAGAAATGGGACGTGGAGGTCCCCAGGACCTGGGAGGCCTTCCGCGAGGCCGCCGTGAAGATCAAGAAGCGCGGCGGCGGCTCCCTCATCACCGCCTTCCCGCCCGCCAACGCCCAGTGGTTCTCCTCTTTCCCCTGGCAGCGCGGCGCGCACTGGGTCCGCGTCGAGGACGACACCTGGGTTGTCGACCTGACCGGCAAGGAGTCCATGGAGGTCGCCGCCTTCTGGGACGGCATGCTGCGCGACAAGCTCCTCGCCCCGATCCAGGACTCGCAGTCCGCCTTCTTCAAGGGCCTTCAGACCGGCCAGCTCGCCAGCTGGCTCGGCGCCCAGTGGCAGGACGCGCTGGTACGCGGCAACGCCCCCGGCACCAAGGGAAAATGGCGGGTGGCCGAGCTGCCGCAGTGGCAGGCGGGGGAGCACGCCTCCGCCAACTGGGGCGGCTCCTCCACCGCGATCCTCCAAGGCTCCCGCCACCCCGTGGAGGCGCTGAAGTTCGCGCACTGGCTCAACACCGACCCCGCGAGCATCGACCTGCTCGTCGCCGCCGGATACGGCTGGCCGGCGGCCAGGATCGACCTGAAGAAGTCGGCGCTGGGCAAGCCGGATCCCTTCTTCGGCGGCCAGCGCTACAACGAGGTCTTCCAGGTGTCCGACCGGAACGTGGACACCTCCTGGCGCTTCTCCCCGACCACCACACAGTCCTTCGCGCACATCCAGGACAACATCGGCCGGGTCGTCGCCGGGCACGGCAGCGTCCAGGACGCGCTCAGGGACGCGCAGGAGAAATTCGTGGACGACCTCAAGGCCAAAGGGCTGAAGGCGAGGAGCGCGTCATGACGATCCCGTCGCAGCCCGGCACCGCGAAGTCCGCCTCCTCCGCCACCGCCGCCCCGGCCGCTCCCACGGCCCCGGCCGCCCCGCGCCGTCGTCGCGCCCGTCCCGACCGCAAGGCGTGGCGCTTCCTCGGCCCGTTCCTCGCGGTCTATCTGTTCGCGATGATCCTGCCGATCCTCTACGCGGTCTACCAGAGCATGCTCAAGATCGAACGCACCGGACCGATGGGCTTCGGCAAGCCCACCGTCGGCTTCGCCGGGTTCGAGAACTACTCCCTCGCCCTCCAGCAGACCTCGTTCCTGGAGGGCTTCGGCCGGGTGCTGATCTTCGGCATCGTGCAGGTGCCGGTGATGCTGCTCCTCGCGCTCGTCCTGGCCCTCCTCCTCGACCAGGTCTCCAACCGGTGGGCGGGCCTGCTTCGGGCCACCTACTTCCTGCCGTACGGCATCCCCGGCGTCATCGCCACCATCTTGTGGGGCTTCCTGTACGTCCCCGGGGTCAGCCCGATCACCGACATGCTGGGCTCGCTCGGCTTCCAGCCCGACTTCCTCGGTTACGACAACATCCTGTGGTCCATCGCGAACATCGTCATCTGGGAGTTCGCGGGGTACAACATGCTGATCATCGTTGCCCAGCTCAAGTCGATCCCGCAGGAGCTGTACGAGGCCGCGAAGATCGACGGGGCCGGGCCCTGGCAGACCGCGCTGCGTATCAAGATCCCGCTGGTGCGCCCCGCGCTCGTCCTGACCTGCGTCTTCTCCATCATCGGCACCATGCAGCTGTTCGCCGAGCCGCTGGTGCTGAAGAAGATGGCGCCCGCCGTCACCAACGACTACACCCCGAACCTCAGCGCGTACTTCGACGCCTTCGCCAACGCCAACGTGTACATGGCCGCGGCGAAGTCGGTGATCCTCGCCGTCGTGGCGATGGCCTTGTCCTTCGGCTTCCTCAGCCTCGTCACCCGCAAGCAGAGGAGTGAGCGGTGAGCGTCACCACGACTCCCACGGGCACCACGCCCCCCGCCGACGAGGGTGAGCAGGCGCGCCCGGCCCCCGCCGTGCGCCGTCGTCGCGCACCGCGGCCCGGCCGTATCGTGCTCGTCGCGGTCCTCGCGATCGCCGCGCTGTACTTCCTCGTGCCCGTCTACTGGCTGGTCGTCGCCGCCACCAAGTCGAACGGCAGCCTCTACGGCAGCTTCGGCTTCTGGTTCGACGCCCCGCAGCTGTGGCACAACCTCGGCAACGTCTTCACCTACAACGACCACATCTATCTGCGCTGGGCGCTCAACTCCCTGCTGTACGCGGGTGTCGGCGCCGCCTTGGCCACCCTCCTGTCGGCCGCCGCCGGATTCGCCCTGGCCAAGTACCGCTTCCGCGGCCGGGAGGCCGTCTTCAAGTTCGTGCTGGCCGGGGTGCTGCTGCCGTCGAGCGCGCTGGCGCTGCCGCTGTACCTGATGTTCAGCAAGTTCGGCCTCACCAACACCTACTGGGGCGTCCTCATCCCCAGTGTCGTCAGCCCCTTCGGCGTGTACCTGTGCCGCATCTACGCCGAATCCGCGGTGCCCGACACCGTGCTGGAGGCGGCCAGGGTGGACGGCGCGGGGGAGGAGCGGATCTTCTTCACGCTGGTGCTGCGCATCATGACCCCGGCGCTGGTGACCGTCTTCCTGTTCCAGTTCGTACACATCTGGAACAACTACTTCCTGCCCCTGGTCATGCTCTCGGACGACAGCAAGTACCCCATCACGCTGGGCCTGGTCACCTGGAAAGAGGCCGCCGACCGGTTCCCCGAGCTGAACCAGTACACCATCGGAGGCGCCTTCGTCTCCGTCATCCCCCTCGCGGTCGCGATGCTCGTCCTCCAGCGCTACTGGCGGACAGGCCTGACCGAGGGCAGCGTCAAGGAGTAGCAACGTGCAGATCACCCGGGTCGAGACCTTCGCCGTGCCGCCGCGCTGGCTCTTCTGCCGGATCGAGACGGACGAGGGCCTGGTCGGCTGGGGCGAGCCCGTCGTGGAAGGCCGTGCGGACACCGTCCGCACGGCCGTGCGCGAGCTGGCGGAGCAGTTCCTCGTGGGCGCCGACCCGCTGCGGATCGAGGACCACTGGCAGCTGATGACCAAGGGCTCCTTCTACCGGGGCGGCCCCGTCCTCTCCTCCGCCGTCGCCGGGCTCGACCAGGCGCTGTGGGACATCGCGGGCAAGGCGTACGGCGCCCCGGTGCACCAGCTTCTCGGCGGGCCCGTACGGGAGCGGGCCCGCGCCTACTGCTGGGTCGGCGGTGACGAGCCGGGGGAGGTGCGGGACCAGATCGCCCAGCAGGTGGCGGCGGGCTTCACCGCGGTCAAGATGAACGGCTCAGGGCGCATGGACCGGCTGCCGAACCTCGCGGACCTGAACGAGGTCGCGGCCCGCGCCGAGGCCGCACGCGAAGAGCTGGGCCCCGGCGGCGACTTCGCCGTCGACCTCCACGGCCGCTTCTCGGTGGCCGGCGCGATCCGGGCCGTCAGGGCGCTGGAGCCGTACGGGCCCATGTTCGTGGAAGAGCCCGTGCTGCCCGAGTACACCCATCTCCTCGCCCGGGTGACGGCCGCCTCGGGGGTGCCCGTGGCCACCGGCGAGCGGCTGTTCTCCCGTACGGAGGTGCTGCCCGCGCTCCAGGCGGGCGTCGCCGTCCTCCAGCCCGACCTCTCGCACGCGGGCGGCATCTCCGAGTCGCGGCGCATCGCCTCGCTCGCCGAGACCTGGGACGTGGCCGTCGCGCCACACTGCCCCCTCGGCCCGCTCGCGCTCGCGGCCAGCCTCCAACTGGCCTTCTGCACCCCCAACTTCCTCATACAGGAGCAGTCGATCGGCATCCACTACAACACCGGCACCGAGCTGCTGGACTACGTCCTCGACCGCGAGGTCTTCCGCTTCCACGAGGGCCACCTGCTGCGCCCCACGGCACCTGGCCTGGGAGTGACGATCGACGAGCGCGCCGTACGGAAGGCCGACGGCAGGGCCGACAGCTGGCACAACCCGGTATGGCGCCACCCGGACGGCTCGTTCGCCGAGTGGTGAGCGCCAGCACCAGAGCGGTGAGAGCGAGCAGGTACAGGGCCTCTTGGTGTCGGCGGTTCACGAGTGCTTGGCCTTCTGGTGGAGAGCCAGAACGTGTTCGTGGATCTCTGCGAGGTCGGGTTCGTCGCGGTTCTTGGCGGAGCGGATCATCTGCTGGTAGTCGGTGCACAGGGCACAGGGGAGCACCTGGCCGTCCGCGCGCGGGGCGCTCGGGTCGGCGGTCACCGGTCGGCCCCCTGTGGGGCCGGGCAGGCGCAGTATCCGGTGAGGACGATCCACGCCAGCGCTTTGAGCTGCGGGTCCTCGCGTGCGGTGACACGCCGGGCCTGCCCGCAGCGCTCACACCGGTTGGCCGCCTTGCGGGCCGCGCGGACGAACACGCCCACGTCACGTGCCATTACGGTCACCCGCCTCGGGGCAGCGCGGGCCGAGGGGGCAGCGGCACGGGGGCCAGCGCATGCTCCAGGCCAGTGGCGGCGGCTTGGTCGTGCCAACGGTGCGCTCGTCCCAGGTGCGGCCGGTGTCGCGGGAGACGCGGATCGTCATGGTGCTCACCACCGCACCCCCGGGCTCGGGCGGCGCTCGGCGTCGTAAGCAGTGCGCTCGACGTCCGTGGCCGGGCGGAGGTCGGCGGTGCGGGCGGTCCACTCGGCACCCCGGGCCGTGACCATGCGGGCCCGGTCGCCGTCGAGCGGCATCTGCACGCGGCCCACCCACGCAGGCCGGGGCGGGCTTGTGCTGGCCGTCGACTCGTCCGCCAGATACGCGTCCTGAGCGGAGACGGTGCCCCCGCTCACTGTCCCGGTAACCGCACCGCAAGCGATGCGCGCTTCCCCATGCAGACGGGCGATACTCACCGTCTGCTGTGCCACCACGGGCACAGAAGGCACGACCTGACTCATGCCAGTCCCCTCTGCCTGTCGGATACGGACATGCAGATGCTGACGCCTGGAGACCGCCACAAGTGCTACAACGTGTAGCAGTCACGTCACCCTATGGTCAGGCCGCCTGGCACCAGCCCGCGAAATTGGACAGGTCCTCGCGGTCAGCCCGCTTGATTCGCCGCAAGGTGGCGACATCTTCCCGCACCCAGGGATGCTCGCGCGTGTGCTGCGGCGCGAAGCGACGCGCCACTTTCAGCGACTCGAACGCATCATCCCGCAGGCCGGCCCACAACTGGGCCCGCGCGACCTCGATGTAGAAACCGGAGCGTCGCTCTGCGGGAAGCTCAGGAGGCGGCGCCCACTCGTGAGCGATGTCCAGCGCCCGCTGGAGATGGGCATCGCCAAGCGAGACGGCGACCGATACCTCATGGATACGCACCGAGGAGGGGCCGAACGCCGTCCCCTCATACACGCCCTCGGGCACTTCGTCACCCAACCGATGCGCCTCATCCAGGTGCAGGGCGGCCGAGTCTGCCCGCCCGGCACGCCCCGCGATGACTGCCGCACGCATGTGCAAGGCACCCCGAGCCACTTTGCTCGGCCCCGTGTCGGGAGCGGGCGCTGCATCCAACGCATGCTCCAGTGCACGCAGCCCGGAATCGTGAGCGCGTGCTGCGAAGAAAGTCTCCGTCCGCACGTACGCCACAGCGGCATCCAGCAGAGGGTCCTCGGCGGCCGGGGCCGCCCACCGCATCAACTCCACCAGCCGGGCGGACAGATCCCGTTCGCCGAACTTGTACGCGACGGCATCCGCCGACCGGTACGCCGCGACCAGTAGCCGCGCCACTTCCACACGCTCCGTTCCTGAAGCGGCATGCAGAGCCCGTGACAGCTCACCCAGCAGTGTCGGGATCTGGCGGGAGATCCGCAGGTACTGCGCCCCCACCCGCCAGGAGACCGCTTCGGACACCGCCGAGTGCAACTCAGGCAGCGCCCGTACCGGGCCGTCCTCGGGCACGTCATACGTCGCAATCGCCCGCGACAGAACGGGCAGTTCCTCGTGTACCCGGGAGTCCGAGCGGGCCCGGTGCCCGAGGAGCCGGGACGGATCGACCGCCAAGGCAGCGGCCAGAGCGTCGAGCACGTGTTCACTCGGGGCGCGGGCGCCACGCTCGACCGACCGCACCATGTGGTACGAGACCCCGGACGTGTCCGCGAGTTCCTGCTGTGTCCTGTTACGCAGGCGACGGAGGGTGGCGATGTTCTGACCAACGTCGTGCCGAGGGTCTGCGGGCAAGATGGGGTCTCCGTTCCGTGCTGCCACATGGAACGGTAGCGCCATCGCCTCACCGGAGCGCGAGCTTCGGCGAGGCGGTCACGTGTGTCTACATCCGAGCAGGTCGCGTAGTTCGAGGATGCCGTCGATTTTCCAGTCAGGGGTGACGTTGGGATCGTCGCTCCAGAGGTGGCCCCACGGCCCTCGGCGGATCAGGCACGCGCGCAGCCCGGCCGCGCGCGCGGGGACGATGTCGTTCGCCGGATGGTCGCCCACGTACAGCGTCGCTGACGGGTCGGTACCAGTTGTCTGGAGGACGCGCTCGAAGAAACCGGGGTCGGGCTTGGCGATGCCCCACTCGGCGGATGTTGAGACGCTGTCGGCAGGAAGATCGAGGGCGCGCAGGAGTTCGCCGGCTCGGACGGTCTGGTTGCCCGCGATGTGGATCGCGTACCCGGCCTTACGGAGGGCGGTGAGACCGGAGCGTACGTCGCCGTACAGGTCGGAGTCGTCCAGATGCTCGGTGACCCCGGCTTGTTCCATTGCCGCGCGCTCTGCCCTCAGGTCGATCCCCGGGCGGAGGAGCCGGACTGCGTCGGCGTTGTCTCTTCCCTGGGCGACGACGGCCCCCACCAGCGCTGAGAGCGTGTGTCGAGGGACGCCGAGCCAGTCGGCCCAGCGTCCCCAGTGGCGGTCGTCGCGGGTGAGGGTCTCGCCGGCATCGAAGACGATGGTGGTAATCATCGAGAGCAGCCTACGGCGGTACCTTGAAGCGTTTGATCTTCAGCCGACCGCAGGCGAGCATGACAGCGACAGACGGAAGCAAGTCCGCCTGACCAGGATGCGGGGCGCGCTCGCCCGGCGCACGGTGGAGGTATGACACCGAAGATCGTGGTGTGCCCGCCCGACACCGAGGGCGGGCGGTGCGTCCGCGTAGACGGGAAGATCCTCGGCAGGGCGTTCAATGTGTACGACGTGCTGGAACTCGCCCAGGGGGTCGGCCTCGACCCCCGTAAGTGCGTCCCTCGACGGTGATCAGCTCTTCGCTTGGAGACCACACCCATTCCGAAGCGGCGCGGGAGGAGTTCAGCCGGGACTACGACGCCTGCACCCACACCGTGTGCGACGTGTCTGCCGAGGTCGCCCGTGGCGTCCGGGCACTCATGGATTCCTACGGATTCCGCTACGCCGCACTGGACTTCCTCGTTAGTCATGCCGGGGTGTGGCACCTGTGCGACGTGAACCCCAACTGGCAGTACGGGTCGATCGAAGAACTCCGCGCCCCGATCACTCGCGTCATCGCCACCTGCGGCCTACCCCGCATCCCGGCGGCATGGCTCGACCAGCTCGCTCCGGGCGGGGCCATCGTGGCCAACCTCGGCTACCGATACCGGCAGGGCGACGGTCCACGTCATCCATCACCCGGCATCCGGAGCATGGGCCCGCATGACCGTGTGCGACGAGGAGGCCCGCATCGACCACGACGGTCCGCACAACCGCAACCTGTGGGACGAGCGGCTTTCCCTCCTGCGTGACTGGGAACGAGCCGGGCAGCCGGGAGTTGAGCGTTACGGCCTCACTGTGCAGGGTCCGGAGCACACGCTGTGGCTCGACACCCCGGACGGGGTCTCCTGGCAACTGCCGTAGGGCTCGGTCCGGTCACCACCGCTTGCGGTCGGACACGCCGCGCCAGCCGGGCCCCGCTCACCCCCCCCGTCCCCTTCTCCCCATGCTCACCATGTGGCCCGGCCGGGCGTGAGCGGACGGGGCCCGTGCCCTGGCGTCTGGGCGTCTCTATGCCTGACGCGTGCCCCGGCCCAGCCCCGACCGGCAAGAGCCATCAGAATCGGCTCAGCCGGATCGTCAACACGCCCTCTCCCATTCGCAGTTGCCAGTCCCACGCATGCACCCCTACGTTGAGAGGCTTGCATCTGTGAGCTGTGTGTACACGGGAGGAACGGCAGATGGCCTGGGAAGAGTGGGAGCAACTGAAGTCCTCGGCGTCGGGACAGGGCTCGACGCACACGCAACTGAACGGCCCCACATCCGGCGGCGGCGGAGCGGACAGCGGCCCGCGCGGGGGGTACCCCTCCTCCGTCAAGGGCGGGCCCAACCTCGTCGTGAACAACGACTCCCTGGGCGCCCTCGGCAACATGGCGTACGACCTGCGCGAACGGATTCGCGTCGACGCCGACCACGCGCGCCCGGCGACGTTCGACGCCTCCATCGAGCTCTTCAACGACGGCCTGGACATGGGCTCCGCACTCACCGAGCTGCACGACGCGTGGACCACCAAGGTGACCACGCTCAAGGACGCGTGCGCCCGGATCTCCAACCACCTCGACTACACCAAGGCGCAGCACAACAAGGACGAGGCCCACGTCCAGGGCGAGGTGTCGTCCATCGCGAAGCTCGACAAGTGGATGCAGAAGGACTGAGGCACACCGGAAGGCGGGACACGGGGATGGGCGCGAAGGCCGACATGCTCACGGTGCGCGAACTGCGCGATCTGCGGCTGGGCAAGCTCAACACGGCGGTGACCGACTGGCGCGAGATGGTCCGCAGGCTCAGGACGATCGCCGACGGGGACGGCGGCGGGGGCGACAAGGGCAAGAGCAAGGGCGAGGTGTCGGCCGCCGGGCTGAGCGGCGCGGCGCGCGGCGCGGACTGGGCGGGCGAGAACGCGGCCGTCACCCAGCAATTCGTCTCCAGGACCGCGGTCGAGATGACCGAGATGGCGGCGGAGGCCGGGGACGTCCTGGGCATTCTCGAATCCGCGCACAAGAAGTTCACGAAGCACAAGGAAGACCTTGAGACCGTCATCGAGGACGTCAAGAAGCAGCACATCCACATCAACGCACAAGGCACGGCGGTCGAGTCCGACGGGACGGCCAAGGCCGAGAAGCCGACGCAGGAGCAGCTCGACGCCGCCGCGAAGCGGATCGAACGCGTGCTGTGGGACGCGGCGGAATCGGACCGCATCGCGGCCCGCGAGCTGCGAGCGATAGCGAAGCGGAAGCACGAGTTCAGCAGCCAGAACGCGGGCAGCCTGAAGGCCGCCGACGCGCGGCAGGGCGAGGAGGACGCCGCGTACTGGACGAAGAAGCTCCACGACCTCGGCAACCATCCCGAGAAGCTCACCGAGCCGCAGCTCAAGAAGTTCAACGAGGCGCTCCGCAACCAGCGCGACAACCCCGCGTTCACCACCACGTTCAGCCAGGTCATGGGGGGCGAGGGCACCCTCCAGTTCTGGCGCTCGCTCGCCGACCCCGGCAAGGGCGACACCCCAACGGGCGCCAGGGCCGAACTGCTGGGCCACGTCCAGGACAACCTGAGCATGACCCTGGCCAACGCCACCCGCCAGAACACGCCGGGCATGCAGGCCTGGGAGGACGAGGTCATCAAGGCCGGCACCAAGGAGTTCGGGCACCCCGGCATCATGTCCAAGGCGTACGGCTTCCAGGTCATGAGCAACCTCATGGGCAAGGGTCAGTTCGACAAGGGCTTCCTGGACCGGTACGGCGACGAGATGCTCAAGTTCGAGCGCGGCAAGGGCAAGGGCCCGGAGGCATGGGGCCTGATGGCGCCGGGCACCGACCTGGACCACTCCAACGACAATTCCCGGGGTAACGACCCCATGACGGGCTACCTCAAGGCCCTCAGCCACAACCCCGACGCCTCGACGGCGGTCTTCAACAACGGGGACAAGGCGGACTATCTCCTGAAGGAGCGCGCCTACTACGACGAGGACAAACTCGACTCCGACGGCGCCGACCCGGACAAGAAGCTCCTCTCCCGCGAGGCCCTGGGCGACGCCCTCTTCGCCGCTGGCAGTGGCATGAACCCGGACGACCCGGCGGCCGAGTACGTCGAGCACCGCCCGGAGCACAAGCAGGTGCTGGAGGGCGTGCTGTCCCGGCTGGCCGACAAGGGTGACGACATGCCGACCGCCATCCGCGACGACATGGCCAGGCTGCTGGGCAACCACGGCGAGGACGCGCACTTGACGATGGGCGGGACAAGCGAGGAGTGGCGGCTTGACCGGAATGACATGTTGGAGGTCACCAAACAGATCTCCCGCGATCCGGACAGCTACCAGGTGCTCAACCAGGCCATGGACAGGGCCATGATGCAGGACATCCACGAGACGACAGAGGACACGGAGGAGTCGAAGCCCCGAGATAGCCTGGACCGGTCGGGCCGCACGGTCGGGTTCCTGGAAGAGGCCCGGACCCGGGCCATCGGTGACAAGACAGCGCAGGAGCTCAAAGACCTGGGGTGGGGTGCGAAGGGCATGGGCGGCTATTTGGTGGTGGGCACGGCCGCCACCGCCGCCTCGCCCTGGCTGCCGCCGACGGTGGGCGGGCACATCGACCACGCCGCGTTCGCGATCAGCAAGGCGCTGGTCGAGGACGAGACCCTCCGCATCCAGGAGGACGGAAGCAAGGACAGCAGTGACGTCGCCGCGCTCCAGGACAAGCGCCTCGAAGCACTCAAGGACGAATGGTACGAGACCAACCGGGACTGGGCGAAGGAGAGGGACGACTACTCGAAGAATCACGGTGCGCTGGCAGAGATCAACGCCGCGGCACAGGACGGGATAGGCGATGCGAAGCGGTACAGAGGAACCCCGTAGGAAATGACCGGAACCAGGCACGTCGCGCGAGGGGCCTTCGTCCCGCTCGCCTCCGCACTCGTCCTCGTCCTCACGGCCTGCTCCGGGGGCGGTGGCAGGGAATACACGATCCCCAAGCAGTTCTGCGGGACGAAGATCCCGAAGGAGGCGATCGAACCGCTGCTTCCTGACGGAAAGGAGCTGAAGCAGTCGCCGCCCCGGGACCTGTCCGACGGCAACGACACGGTCATCACATGTGCGGTGTCCATCGACGGGAGCGCCATGCTCTCGCTTCGGAGGACGGAGCTCGACAAGCCGCTGACCGACGGCGACAAGCGCGTGTCCCGGAAGACGTTGCACGATTCCCGGTCCGTGCACCTGCCGGATGTGCACTGGGCAGTGCAGGGTGACGACGAGCTCCACCTGTCCACGCCCTGCAAGAGCAGCCGCGCGGATTCGCGCTCGTATCTTTTCGACTTCCGTGATGGGAAAGAGCAGTCGTCTTCTCCACGCCTCTCCCGTAAGGACATCCTGCGATTCGCGAAGGCGTTCGTGCCCCGGGACAAGAAGAAGGGTGGCTGCACCCGTTGAGCGTGGGAAGCGTCAGGCACGCCGCACGGCGTGTGCTCCTGCCGCTTGCCGCCGTGGCCCTTCTCCTCCCGGCCGTCTCGGGGTGTGCGGGCCGGGAGTACGACCTGCCGCGTGACATCTGCGGGGTGAAGGTCTCCAAGGGTGTGCTCGACCCGCTGCTGCCGGATGGCGAGAAGCTCGAACAGAAGCGGGAGCGGCGTGAGCACATCGACCGGCACTTCGTGCGCTGCGACGTGACCGTCGATGGCGGGGACGGGCTCTACATCACGCTCTATGAGATGCCGAGTGTGGACCGTAAGGGATCCACCGAGGACCACCCCCGGTACATCAAGAATCCCCCCTTCTCCGGCTGGGCCGAGGTGCGGGACGGCAAGAGCCTGGGAAGTACGGCGTGCCGGGAGGGCTCCAAGAACAGGTCCGACGCCCTCACGTTCACGTTCTCCCTCCACACCGTGAAGGGCGACGGGGAGGAGGAGCGCCGTGCGGCGACCGAGCGCTTCGTCAAGGCGTGGCTCCCCGGCGAGAAGAAGAAGGAGGGCTGCACCCGCTGAGCTGGGGTCCAGGGCCTGGGCGCGGTGGCGGCTCACGAGACGCTCCGCAGCCCGGGGGTCCGGGCCTGGCACGGGAGGCGTCGAGGGCGGTGAGGTCGGCATTCAGCGTGGGGCCTGCACGCCTTGACGATGACCGTCCGCAGGCGGCGCCTTTACGCGGGCAGCGCGCGTACCAGCGAGTCGCGCAGTCGGGTGCGTTCTGCGGACATGAAGCGGTGCAGGGTGCGTGACCCGAGGGCCACACGCTGGGCGCTGCGCCGCCGCTCGGCGTCGTAGGCCCGCAGGGCTGCGCCCAGCCCGGCTGCGCCCTGCCCGGTCCGCCCGGCGATCGCGCGGCTCAGGGCCTCGGCGTCCAGGAGTGCGGTGCACGCGCCCTGGCCCAGGTTGGGTGTCATGGCGTGCGCCGCGTCGCCGACCAGTGCGATCCGTCCCTCGGTGACGAAGGCCGGCAGCGCGGGGTACAGGTGCCGCATCTCGTAGCGGATCCAGGTGGCCGGGTCGGTCTCGCGGAGGATGCGCGGGATCGGGTCGTGCCAGCCGTCGAAGTAGGCGCGCACCTCGTCCGCGCTGTCCGGACCGTCCGCGCTGTCCGGACCGGCGGCGGGCACCGTGGCGTACCAGTTGGTGCGGCCGGGCTCGATGGGCGTCATGCCGAAGAAGCGGCCCTTACCCCACGTCTCGCCGTGGACGCCGCTCTCGAGGTCCGCGACGCCGATCCAGGCGACGGTGCCGACGTGGCGGGGCGTGCTGTGCTCCCCGAACCGGGCCGTGCGCACCGTGCTGCGCAGGCCGTCGGCGCCCACGACCAGATCGTGCCCCGCGAGCAGCTTGTCCACATCCTCGGCGGTCTCGGCCCGGTCCCCGAAGGCGAGAGGTACGTCGCCGAACCGCTCCAGCTCCGCCAGCAGCGCGTCGATCAAGTACGGCCGCGAGATGAGCACTTCGGGGCGGCCCGCCTTCCGCTCGATCCGCTCCAGCGGCAGGCTCGCCAGCACGGCGCCCGCCGGGGTGCGGATGCGCGCGCCCCGGTAGGGCACCGCGCGGGCATGGAAGGCCTCGCCCACGCCCAGCCGTTCGAGAGCGGACTGTGCGGTGGGGTGGATACCGAACGCCGTGCCGTACCGCTCGGGTCCCTCGCGCCGCTCCCGCACCGAGACCTGCCATCCGGCCCGCCGCAGCCCGATCGCCGTGGCCAGCCCGCCCACTCCCGCACCCACGACCACCGCTGTCCCGCCCATGCGGCTTCCCCCGCTCCGGTCGCCCGTATCCACCACGGCTGTGGTGGTGCTACGTCTGTGGTACCACGACTGGGGTGACAGGGCAAGGATCGGAGACCAGGGGGCGATGTCCATCACGCGGGGCGTTTACGGGCGTTGGGGCGGGCTACCCGACCGCCGCCGGGCCCCGGAGCCGGGGCTCAACGACCCATCAGATCGGCTCCCGCCACATGCGCGACGGACCGTGACGGACCGCGCGACGTGCCGGGAGCCGGAGAGGGCGGACATGTTCACCATCTTGCTCATCGTCGGTCTCGTCGTGATCCTGGCCGTCGCCCTCGGCCTGGCCCTCCGCTTCACGCAGGGTGCGGGCGTCGGGGGGCCGGGCGTGAAGCGGCGCTTCGGACCCGAGTACGACCGTGCCGTGGCTCGCCACAACGGCGACACCAAGGCCGCCAGGCGCGAGCTGAACGACCGGCTGCGGCGTTATGGCTCGCTGAAGGAGAAGCCGCTGGTACCCGGCGCGCAGGAGCGGTACGCCGAGCGCTGGACCGCGGTTCAGGAGCACTTCGTGGAGTCGCCGCCCGCGGCGCTGAACGAGGCGGACGTGCTGCTGGCCCAGCTGTCCACCGACCGCGGCTACCCGCCGAACGTCACGTTCGAGGAGCGCATCGACGCGCTGTCGGTGCACCACGCCCACCACGTGCACGGATACCTGCGCGTCCACGAGGCGCTGCGCGGTGAGAACACCGAGGAGATGCGCGCGGCCTTCCTGGAGGCGCGTGGCCTGTTCGAGGTGCTGGCCACCCCGCACCACGACGGCACGACGCACGGGCGCGGACTCGGACACACCCGTGGCATCGGCCGCACGCACGACAAGCACGAGCCGACGTCCGCTGCGGGACGCGGACGCGAGTCCGGCCGCGGCGGCCGAGCTCGCTGGACGCCGGGCTACCCGATGAAGGGGGGCGAAGCCCGATGACGGCCGACGCCGAACGCCCCAGGACCGCGCCCCTGCCTCCCACGCCTCCTCCCGTACCCCAGCCCCCGGCGGGAACTTCGGGAGCGAGCGGCCGGACAGGCCCCGCACCCGGGCGAGGCAAGGGGGCCCCGGCCGCGCCGCCCGCCCCCGCGGGGACGTCCCTCAAGACAGAGCGGCTGCTCCCGGAGGGACGGAGCGAGCAGCTGGACCTGCGCCTCCAGCACGCGGTCAGCACCTTCGTCGAAGACCCGCGCGCAGCCGTGCGGGAGGCCGACGAGGCGTTCGAGGAAGCGGCGAACCAACTGACCGAGACCCTCGCGGAGTTGCGGCGCTTCCTCAGGTCGGGCTGGCACGACCAGCAGGGCGAGTCCGGTACGGAGGAGCTGCGCCGTGCCCTCCAGCAGTACCGCGACAACACCCAGCGGCTGCTGCGGATGTGAGACACCGCTGCGGCACACGGGCTGCGGCACGCGAAGAGCTGCCCCCGTGCGGCGGACCGGCGAAAGCTGGTCCGCCGCACGGGGGCGGTGTACGACGGCCCGGCCGCCGCGCGCTGCCCGCTGCCCGGCCGCCGCACTGAGCCCCGAGCCCGCCTCCGAAGCGGGCTCAGGGCTCAGTGTCCGTGGGCGGGCTCAGTGCCTGTGGCTGCGCCCCTTGTGCGATCGGCTGCTTCGGGTCTTCCGGTAGCCGAAGGGCCCGGGCAGATCCATCGACGTGGTTCGGCGGCCTGTGGAGCTGTAGGTCCTGCGCGGGCCCCGGCCGCCCGTGGTGAAGGACACCGACTTGCGGTTGACGTTCATCCGGACCCCCGGCAGGATCCGGAAGCTCTTGCGGAAGGTGATCCCCATGGGATGTCCACTCCTTCTGCCGTTCCATTTCTTTCGTTCTCCGGAGCCCGGCCCGCACGTCGCGAGCTGGTCGCTCCCGCCCGCCGGGTACCCACCCACCCGCCCTCGACGCGGCGCGAGTTGAGGCGGTGCGGCACCGTTTCCGGCCCGTCTCAGACTGTGCCGTCTCCCGCGTCGCAGGCGTCCCAGTGCGTTCCGTAGCGCCGGGCGAGCTCGCGGGCCCGCGCGTCCTCCAGCGGGTTCGGCCGGGTCCCGGCGAGCAGGATCAGGAGGGCGGCTGCCTCCTCCAACTCCACGGCGGCGTCCACGGCCGCCTTCATCGAGGTGCCGGCGGCCACGGGGCCGTGGTTCTGGAGCAGTGCGGCGTGGAAGCCGAAGCCGAGCCGCTCCACCAGGAGGGCCTGGTCCGGGTCGCCCGGCTCCGCGTACGGGATCAGCGGCGTCTGGCCGACCCGCATGACGAAGTACGGCGTCAGCGGGGGCAGCGCGCTCCGTGCGGACCACGGCGGCAGACAGCTGACGGCCGTCGCGTGCCGGGAGTGCAGGTGGACGACGGCTCTCAGCGCGGGGTCCCGCCGGTAGAAGGCGGTGTGCAGCGGGAACTCCTTCGAGGGGCGCGGGCCCGCCACGTGCGTCCCGTCCGGCGTGAGTTCGCTGAGCGCGCCGGCGTCGAGCGCGGCGAGATCGGTGCCCGTCGGGGTGAGCAGGACGCGGTCGCCGTCGCGGACGCTGAGGTTGCCCGAGGAGCCGGGGCTCAGCCCGAGGCCCGCCAAGTGTGCGCCCGCCGCCGCGAGTTCGTCACGTATGCCGTTCATGCCAGCGCGTCCCAGGCCGAGGTGAACAGGTCGGTCGCCCCGAAGTTGCCGGATTTCAACGCGAGGTCGATCCTCCGCGCCGGGCCTTCCCCGGCCTGTGCCCCCGTGCCGACTCCCCCCGCGTCGGCTCGCGTCCCCGCTCCGGGCTGCGTCCCCTCCCGGGCCCGCGGCTCCGCCGTCGCCCAGGAGACGCCGGGCCCCAGCGGGGCGCCCATCCGCAGCGTATGGATGCCGAGTGCGGTGACCACGGCGCCCGAGGTCTCCCCGCCCGCCACGAGCAGCCGGGTCGCCCCCGCGCGCACCAGGCCGACCGCACAGCGGGCGAGCGCGCGCTCCACCAGCTCCGCCGGTGAGCCGCCGTCATCCGCGCCGGGTGCCGACCGTTCGACGTCGCTCTCCTCGCCGACGGCGTAGATCAGGGGCGGGTGCGACGGATCGTCTCGCCAGCAGTGGACGGCGAACCCGGTGAGCGCGGCCACGGCCGCCTCGAAGTCGTCGCGCAGCGCGCCGAGGTCGAGCTTGCGGTGCGGCAGGTGCGCGCGGCCGTGGGCGACCTGTGCGCGGGTGGCCGCCGAGGCGCTGCCGGACAGCACGGCGCCCCGGGCCGAGGGGCCCGCCTCGGCGGCGCGGGCCCGCGCCGACTCCGCGTCCGGGCGCGGGCCCGTCAGCCCGAGCGCGAGCCCGGCGGCGCCGGTGACCAGCGGCAGCTCGTCCGTGGCGGCGGCCAGGACGCGCAGGTCGTCGTCGGTGGTGGCGTCGGCGACGATCAGCCCGTTCTGGCACGCGGGCTCCGCCAGCACCGCGCGGACGGCGGCGGCACCGGCGCGCACCGTCTCGTGGGGGAGGGCGTGCACGGCCCGCCGGGTCTGCGGGGCCAGCAGGCGGCCGAGGTGGGCGTCGTGCATCGGTGTGAGGGGGTGGTCGCGCATCGGGCTCTCGTCCAGGAGGTCGTCGTGGACGAAGAGCCGCGAGCGGTAGACGGTGCGCCCCGTGGCGGGGAAGGAGGGGACGACCACCGTGTGCCGCTCGCCCAGCTCGTCGAGCAGCGCGTCGGTGACGGGGCCGATGTTGCCCTGCGGGGTGGAGTCGAAGGTGGAGCAGTACTTGAAGTAGAAGCGCGCGCAGCCGGCCGCGCGCAGGGCCCGCAAGGCGCTGACCGAGTCGCGCACCGCCGTCTCCACGGGTGCGGTGCGCGACTTGAGGGCGACGACGACCGCGTCCACGCCCGAGGGGCCCTCGCCTGCGGCGCGCAGGGCGGCCGGGTCCGGCGGGCCGACGGTCACCTCGGTACGGAAACCCCGGGCGACCAGCATCGTGGCGAGGTCTGTCGCGCCGGTGAAGTCGTCGGCGATGGCCCCAAGGATCGGCATCGGCCCTCCAGTTCGCGTACGGGCGGGGCCGTCGCGCCGGTGGCGATAACCCCTGTGAGCTGCACCTACGTACGGTGCATGTGAAGTTATGTTACCAGTATTGACTCTAATGTTAAGCGAGGCTTAGTTTCTGTTAATCGGTGTGGGCCCGGCGCGGAGAGCCGCCGTCACCGCCGCACCGAGCACCCGCCGAGGAGCCCCATGAACGTGCACCACCTCTTCGCCGACACCGGCGACCGACCCGTCCGCTACGCGCTCTCGGGTGCGGGCGGCGGCTTCGCCCGCACCCTGCTCGCCCAGACCCGGCACCTGGCCCGCCTCCACCCCGTCGCCCTGTGCGACGTGGACGTGGCACGGCTGCGCGAGGTGTGCCGCGAACTGGGCTACGCCGAGGACGAGTTGGCCGTATGCCCCGACGCGGCAGCCGTCACGGAGGCCACCCGCGCCGGACGGATCGCGCTCATCGCGGACGCCGGGCTCCTGGGTGCCGCGGAGTGGGACATCCTGGTCGAGGCCACCGGCAGCCCCGCGCACGGCTACGCGATGGCCAGGGAAGCGCTGCTGTCCGGGCGGCACGTCGCCATGGTCAGCAAGGAGGTCGACTCCGTCGCCGGGCTCCACCTTGCCGAACTGGCCCAGGAGCGGGGCCTCGTGTACACCACCGCCGACGGCGATCAGCCCGCCAACCTGATCGGCCTGGTCACCTGGGCCGAGACCCTCGGCCTGGAGATCGTCGCGATCGGCAAGTCCACCGAGTACGACCTCGTCCTCGACCCGGAGGCCGGGACGGTCACCCAGCTCGACACCACCGTGCCGGCCCCCGGCCTGGCCGGCCTCCTCCAGCTCGGGGAGGACATACGGGCCACCCTGGAAGCCCGCGCCGAGGCCGTCGCCGCGCTGCCCACCGGCGCCACGGCCGACTACTGCGAGATGGCCGTCGTCGCCAACGCCACCGGCTTCCGCCCCGACACCGAGGCGCTGCACTACCCCGTGGCCCGCGTCGCCGAACTGGCCGACGTCTACGCCCCGCGCGAGGACGGCGGAGTACTGCACCGTCCCGGCGCCGTCGACGTGTTCACCGCGCTACGGCTGCCCGGCGAGGCGTCCTTCGCGGGCGGCGTCTTCGTCGTCGTCCGCACCCACGACCCGGAGACCTGGCGCACGCTCGCGGCCAAGGGCCATGTCGTCAGCCGCGACGGGCGGCACGCGGCGGTCTATCTGCCCTACCACCTCATGGGTGTCGAGACGCCCCTCTCGCTGCTCTCCGCCGTCCTGCACCACCGCCCCTCCGGCGGCACCGATCCGCGTGGCGTCGCCGTCCTCGCGGGCCGCGCCGAGCGCGACCTGCCCGCAGGCAGCCCGCTGACCACCGTCGGCCACCACCACGACGTGACCGGCGTGCGCGCCGTA
This sequence comes from Streptomyces sp. NBC_01775, assembly GCF_035917675.1. Classification (NCBI taxonomy): domain Bacteria; kingdom Bacillati; phylum Actinomycetota; class Actinomycetes; order Kitasatosporales; family Streptomycetaceae; genus Streptomyces; species Streptomyces sp. NBC_01775. The sequence continues at coordinate 7,877,296 of NZ_CP109104.1, forward strand.
CTGCTGGGTGACGAGGACGCACCCCCCGACGTGGCCCCGCTCTACCTCGCCGGGAACGCCCGGCTGCGGCGCGATGTCGCCCAGGGCGCGCTGCTCACCCTCGACGACATCGAGGACTACGACACCGGCCTGCGTGCCGCCTGGGAAGCGGGCCGCGCCGCACGCCCCGCCGAGCCCCGGCCGGCCGCACGCCTCTCGGAGCGCCGGTCATGAGCGCGGACATCCAGCATCTGCTGCTCGCCGCCGCGGCCATCGCCGTCCTCGTGCTGCTGATCACCAAGTGCAAGCTGCACCCGTTCCTGGCCCTCGCCATCAGCGCCCTCGGTCTCGGCTTCGCCAACGGCCTCTCGCCCACAAAGACCGTCGAGCACTTCGAGAGCGGCTTCGGCGACGCTCTCAGCGGCACCGGACCCGTCATCGGCCTCGGCACGATCCTCGGCGGGATCCTGCTGGGCTCCGGCGGCGCAGACAAGATCGCCACGGCCTTCATCGGCACCCGCCCGGTGAAGTGGATCCCGACCGCCATCGCCGCCGCGGCCCTGCTGATCGGGATGCCGCACCTCTTCGACGTCAGCTTCGTGATGCTCGTACCGCTGGTCTACGCGGTCGCCCAGCGCACCGGCTCCCACCTGCTGTTCGTCGGGCTCCCCATGGCCGCCGGACTCTACGTCTCGCACGGTCTGCTGCCCCCGCACCCCGCACCCACCCTGGCCGTGCAGGCGTATCACGCCAGCACGGGTCTCACCCTGCTCTACGGGCTGATCATCGCCGTCCCCCTGGCGATCGTCACCGGTCCGCTGCTGACGCGGGTGGCCGCACGCTGGTTCGGCCCGGCGCCCGACCTGGGCAAGGGCCCCGTACCCGACCCCGGACCCGCGCCCGAGGACGCCCGACGCCCCGTCTCGCTGACCCTGGCGCTGATCACGGTGCTGCTGCCCGCCGCGCTGATGCTCACCGGCACCCTGGGCACCGCCGTGGCCACCGAAGGAACATGGGCATACACCCTCTTCGAGGCGTGCGACACCCCCGTCCTGTCGCTGATCGCGGCGGTCGTCTTCGCCTTCTTCGCGCTGGGGGTCCGCTCGGGATTCGGGCTGGGCCAGCTCCAGAAGATGGCGGGAAAGGGCCTGGGCCCCGTCGGCGCCATCATCCTGATCCTCGGCGCGGGCGGCGCCCTGAAGGAGATGCTGTCGGCCACCGGCGTCGACGACGTCATCTCGCACTACGCGGTCGACTGGTCGATACCCCCGCTGATCCTCGCCTGGGGCGTCGCGGCGCTGCTGCGCATCTGCCTGGGCTCGGCGACGGTGGCGACAGCGGCGGCGACCGGCATCGTGGCCCCGCTCGTCGGCGCCTACCCCGGGCTCTCCCCGGAGCTGCTGGTGCTGGCCACGGCCTCGGGAGCGGTGATGCTCTCCCATGTGAACGACTCGGGGTTCTGGCTGTTCAAGGAGTACTTCCAGCTCAGCATCGCCCAGACGTTCCGCACCTGGACGCTGATGCTCTCGCTCCAGTCCGTGCTGAGCCTCGGGGGCATCCTGCTGCTGAGCACGGTGGTGGGCTGAGGAGCGGTGGGCTGAGATCCGGACGTGCGATTCGGGCAAGATGAGGGCTGCGGGCGGGCCCGCGAACGGCATCGCGGGCGGGCCGCGAACGACGGATCAGGACGGAGAAACGCAGCATGGCCTCCTCGGAAGAGCCACCGCTCATCCCAGACCAGCGACGCGAACTCCTGGTGAAGCACCTGCGCCGCGAGGGCGTGCTCAGCGTTCAGCAGATCACCCAGCTCTTCGGCGTCTCGCACATGACGGTTCGCCGGGACATCGCCGAACTGGAAAGCCAGGGCCTGGTCTTCTCCGTCCCCGGCGGGGTGCGGATCGCCAACCAGCTCCACTCCGAGCCCAGTTTCCAGGCCAAGTCCCAGGTCGAGCAGCCGGAGAAGCGCGCGATGGCCGGGGCGGCGGCGGAGCTGGTCCACGACGGGATGACCGTCTACCTGGACGCGGGCACCACGCTGCTGGCGATGGTGCCGCACCTGACGGAGCGCGAGGGGCTCACGGTCGTCACCAACGACTTCGGAGCCGTCGAACGCCTCTTCCCGGCCCGCCAGGTGACCGTCATCCACGTCGGCGGTCAGGTGGAGCCCGACAACCACTCCAGCGTCGGCCGGCTGGCGGCGGCCACCATCCGCCAACTGGCCTTCGACCTCGCCTTCATCAGCACCAGCTCCTGGGACCTGCTGCGCGGGGTGACCACTCCGTCCGAGGCGAAGGTGGAGGTCAAGCAGGCCGCCATGGCCGCCGCCTCCCAGTCGGTGCTGGTGGCGGGCTCCTCGAAATACGGCACCTTCGGCATGTACAAGGTCGCGGCGCTCAGCGCCTTCGACACCGTCCTCACCGACGCCGCGCTCACCGAGCCCGCGGCCCAGGGCATCCGCGCCGCGGGCGCCGACCTGCGGCTGATCACCCCGGAGCGGTAACCCGGCACCGGGCGGCCACCGGCCGGATCCCCGCCGCCCCCGCCGGCCCTCTTCGCCCCGCGCCGGGGCTTACCGTACGACGGCGTCCAGTGCCGGGGCGATGACGGCGAAGGCGCGGTCGGTCAGTTCGGCGGGGTCCAGGGCGCCGTCGCTGCCGCTCCACCGCTCCAGCACCGTGCCGAAGGCGGTCAGCGCCGTCCCGGCCGCCAGGCGCGGATACAGATCGGTGTCGCTCGCGAGCCCCAGACGGTGTGCCAACTCCTCCGCCAGATCGTCGCGCCATCGCACCTGACGCTCCAGGAAGTGCGCGTGCAAGGCGGGCGTCCGCAGGATCAGCCGCACCACCCGCAGCGCTCTGTCCCCGTGCTCGGCGCAGGTGGCGAGGGGGACGCGGACGGCATGCGGCAGCGCCACGGAGGGCGGCTCCCCGGCGGGGCGGGCCGCCAACTCGGCCCGCATACCGGCGCCCATGTCCGTCAGGAACCGGACGACCACGTCCTCCTTGGACGCGAAGTACCGGAAGAAGGTCCGCCGCGATACTCCGGCGGCGCTCACGATCTCGTCGACGGTGACCGCTTCGTAGCCTTTCGACGCGAGCAATTGCAGCGCTGCCTCGGTCAGTTCGTCCGAGACGAGCTGACGCTTGCGCTGGGCCAGGCTGACTTCAGGGCGGGTACTCACACGGCAATCCTACACGCCATGCCGCGTATGGCACTCAGGATCGTGTTGACACTGTGTGCCATCGTCAGCAATATGTGCCACATGAAGCCACAGCAGCGCTGGAGCGCGGAGCAGATACCGGACCAGAGGACGCGGGTGTTCGTCGTCACCGGGGCCGCCAGCGGTCTCGGCCTGGCCACCGCCCGGGCACTCGCCCGCCGTGGCGGGCACGTGATCCTCGCGGTACGCGACGAGGAGAAGGGCTGCCGGGCGGTCGCGGACCTCACCGCCGAACAGCCCGACGCCGATCTGGAGGTGCGCCACCTCGACCTGGCGGACCTCGCGTCGGTCCGGTCCTTCGCCGAGCGGTTGCGCGCGGACCGGACCCGCCTGGACGTACTCGTCAACAACGCCGGGGTGATGGCACCGCCCCGCTCGCTGAGTGCGCAGGGCCACGAGTTGCAGCTCGCCTGCAACCACCTCGGCCACTTCGCGCTCACCGGGCTGCTGCTGGACCTGCTGACCGCCGGGCGCGATCCTCGTGTGGTCACCGTCAGTTCGGTCAACCACCGGCAAGGGCGCCTCTTCTTCGACGACCTGCACGGCGAGCGCCGCTACCGGCCCATGACCTATTACAACCAGTCGAAGCTCGCCAACGCCGTCTTCGGCCACGAGCTCCACCGGCGGCTGACCGAGGCGGGCAGCCCCGTACGCAGTGTGCTCGCCCACCCCGGCTACACCGCCACCAACTTGCAGAAGAACGGTCCGACCGGCCTGTGGCGCGTGGTGCTCGGCCGCATCGGCAACCCGCTGTTCGCCCAGACCCCGGCCCGGGGCGCACTGCCACAGCTGTACGCGGCGACCGCTCAGGACGTGGCGGGCGGCCAGTTCATCGGGCCGGACGGTCCGGGCGAGTTGCGCGGCGGACCGACCCGGGTGGAGCTCTCCCCGGCGGCGGCCGATCCCGGGACCGGCCGCCGCCTGTGGGAGGTGTCGGAAGAGCTGACCAGCGTGCGCTTCGACTTTCCGGCCCAGGTCTGAGGGATCCGACCCCGGCCTGATCTGAGGGCGCTGACCCGGGCCCGAACGGGCGGGCGCGGGGCCTCGGTCGGTCAGGCGGTCAGTGCGGGGCCCGCACCGGCTCGGGCGCCGGCCCCGGAACCGGCTCGGCGGCCTTCGGCCGGCGGGTCAGCCAGAGCACGAGCGCCGCACCGGCCACCGACAGCGCGCCGGCGGTCAGGGCGAGCGTGTTGTGGCCGGTGGCGAAGACCGCGTGCAGGGTGTGCTCGAAGGAGGCCCGCTCTCCGGCGGGTACGGCGGCGAGCAGCGTGTCGGCCCCGCCGCCGGAGAGAGTCCGCGCCGTGGCCTCCGGGTCGGCGGCCTCGCCGTCCAGCGAACAGCTCATGGCGGAGACCGCGAGGGAGCCGAAGACGGCGACGCCGACGGCATAGCCGAGCTGTTCGCACGTGCTGTAGGCACCGGACGCCATCCCGGCGCGCCCGGCGGGCACCGAGCCGAGGGCGAGGGAGGCCGCCACCTGGAAGACCAGCCCCATGCCGACCCCGCTCAGCGCCAGCCCGCCCACCAGCACCGGCCAGCCGGACCCCGGGCCCAGAAAGCCCTCCAGCCCCGTCCCGAGCCCGGCCAGCAGCAGTCCCAGACCGGCGCCCAGCCGGGGCGAGGGCTTGGGCATCCACCGCCCGCACAGCACCGCCACCAGCCCGGCGGCCACGGCGTGCGGCAGCACGACCAGCCCGGCGCCGATGGGGGAGAGCTGCTGAACGGACTGCAACCACAGCGAGGTGTACGGCAGGATTCCGTACACCGTGCCCTCGCCGAGCGCGATCGTGATCATCGCGGCGGTGAACGCCGGACGGCGGAACAAGGACAGGTCCAGCAGCGGATGCGTGCTGCGGCGCTGCACGGCGACGAAGGCCGCGAACGCCACCAGCGCCATGCCCAGCGGCACCAGCGTCCCCGCCGAGATCCAGCCCCCGGCATGCGAGGCGGTCAGCGCGTACACGAGCCCGCCCGCACCGAGTGCGCACAGCGCGACCCCGGGAACATCCAGGCGCCGGGCGGCAGTCCGGTCCGGCGTGGAGCGCGGGACGAACCGGAAGGTCATCGCCAGGGCGAGGAGGGTGACGGGGATGTTGACGTAGAAGATCCACCGCCAGTCCAGAGCCTGGGTGAGCAGCCCGCCCAGGACCGGGCCCAGCGCGGAGGCGCTGGAGGCCACCGCCGCCCAGACGCCGAAGGCCAGCCCCAGCCGGCGCCCCGAGTACAGGGTACTGATCAGGGACAAGGTGGTGGTGAACATCGCCGCGGCGCCCACGCCCTGCACCAGGCGGGCGGCGATCAGCCACTCCATGCCCGGTGACAGCGCGCAGGCCACCGAGGCCACCGCGAACACGACCAGCCCCACCGTGTAGACCCGGCGCCGCCCGTGCCGGTCGGCCACCATGCCCGCGCCCAGCAGTGCCGCGGCCACCGCGAGCGCGTAGCCGTCGGCGACCCACTGGAGCTGTGACAGGGACGAGCCGAGGGAAGCGGACATGGACGGCAGCGCGACCAGCACGATCGTGACGTCGATGAGCAGCATGAACGTGCCCAGACAGAGGGCGGCCAACGGCCCCCAGATACGCATGACAAGAACCCCCACAGGGAGAGGAAGGGAAGGAAGCGCCCACCTTCCTGTCCGCGCCGCGCGGGTCCCAAGGCATATCCTGCGGCCTGGAAGATTCCGGCACAGAAGCGAGGCATCGCGGTGGATTCAGTCGACCTGGACGCTCTCGACCAGGACCTGCTGGAGGCCCTCCAGTTCGACGGCCGGGCCCCCTTCAGTCACCTCGCCCGCCGCCTGGGCGTCTCCGAGCGCACCGTCGCACGCCGCTACCAGCGCCTGCGCGGCCTGGGGCTGCGTATCGTCGGCCGGCCCAACCCCACCCGGCTGGGGCTCGTCCGCTGGCTGCTGCGGCTGCGCTGCACCCCCGACGCGGCCGGCACCATCGCCGACGCGCTGGCCCGCCGCCCCGACACCAGCTGGGTGACCCTCGCCTCCGGCGGCACCGAGCTCTACTGCGCCGTCAACACGCGCACTTCGGACGAGCGCAACGCCCTGCTGCTGCACAAACTGCCGCGCACGCCCCATGTGCTCTCGGTGAGCGCCCACTGCATGATGCGCACCTTCGTCGGCGCCACCAGCACCTGGCACGCCACCCGCTTCCGCCCCGCCACCCCCGCGGTGGATTCCGCCGTCACCCCGGCGGACGCGGTGGATTCCGGCACCCGCGTCAGCCCTCTGTCCCTGGACGCCACCGACCGCACCTTGTTCGCCGAGCTGGCCCGGGACGGGCGCGCCACCTTGCCCGAGCTCAGCAAGGCCACCGGCCGGTCACCCTCCAGTGTCCAGCGCCACCTCGAACGGCTGCGCGGCGAAGACGCTTTGGACCTCTCCGTCGACTTCGACCCCCAACTCCTCGGCTACCACATGAGCACCCAGATCTGGCTCAATGTGGCACCCGCCCACCTGCGCACCGTCGGTGAGACCCTCGCGGGACATCCAGCCATCGCCTTCGCCGCCGCCATCACGGGCACGTCCAACCTCGTGGCCAGCGGCGTCTTCCGCACGCCCGCCGACCTGTACGACTACATCGACCGGCGGATCGGCCCCCTGCCGGGCATCCAGAACCTGGAAACCACCCCCACCCTGCGCGAAGTCAAACGCCTCGCTCCGGCCCTCCCGTGACCGAGCGCTTCAGCCGTTCTGGCTCGACCTCTGTGGTGGCAGCGCAGTGCGTGATCGTGGCCCGAGGAAGGTGCCCCATCGCTGCTGGCCGCTGATTACTCCTGGAGTAATCGACCGCTCTCCCCTTCCCCGGCAGGATCAAGCACACCGCCGGGAACCCCCGCCGGGATCCGGCCGCAGCCGCGAGGAGAGCGCCATGTCCGTCAAGTCCAGTGACGCCAAGGCGAGCAAGTCCAGCGACACCACGGCGAGTTCATCCACCGCGGCGAATTCCCCCGCCGACGCCACCCGGACCGTCGTGCGGAAGTTCCTGGCCGCCCGGATGGCCGGGGACACCGGGCGGCTCGTGGAACTCTTCGCCGACGAGGTCGACTGGCTGCTCGCCGAGAACCCCGTCGTCCCCTGGATCCGGCCGCGCTCCACCGCCGCCGAATGCGCCGCCCAGGTCACGGAGTTGATGGAGTACACCGTTCCGGAGGACGCGCGCGCCTCCGTCGACACCTTCCTCGTCGACGGCACCGACGCCGTCTTGACGGGGCATGTGTCGGGGACGGTACGCGCGACGGGAAAGTCTTTCGCGGGCCCGTTCGCACTGCACCTCACCGTCGAGGAAGGCCGGGTCACCCGGCACCACCTCTACGAGAACAGCCTGTCGATCGCCGAGGCCTGCACCCCGTAAGGGCGGGAGTGGCCGGGCCCCGCAGAGCGGACGACGGCACTTGAACCGGAATCCCCTGAAAGATCTTTTGGTCGGGAACCACCAGCCCTGACACCACTTCGACCCACCGGAGGGTGCCGCTGCCGAGGAAAGCACCGGCGTGGACGGCGAAGCGCGGATCGCGCAGCTCACCGACCGTGCAGGGCACAGCATCACCTTCGAGTACGACGCGGAGACGGGCACGCCGACGCGGCTCGTCCACAGCGGCGGCTACGAGGTGAAACTGACGGTCGAGGACGAGCGCGTCACGGCGCTGCTTCTCGGACACACGGACGGGCCCGACAGCACGGTCAAGCGTTACGGCTACACCGAGGGTGACCTGACCGAAGTCACCAATTCATCAGGTCTTCCGCTGCGGTTCGAGTACGACGACGAGCGGTCAGATCGACCCACTGGGCAACCGCACCCGTATCGAGCGCGACGCACACAACAAGACCGCTGTCGCACACGGACGCGCTGGGCAGGACGGCTACCCTCAGCTACGACGAGGCGGGCCGCGTGGCGACAGTCACGCGCCCGGACGCCTCCACGGCCACCCTCATCCGCGACGAGCCGGGCCGGCCGACCGTCACCAGCGACCCGCTCGGCCTCGCCCCGGCGCCCAACCTATGTCCACAATCCGCACGCCGTCACCGACGTCCTCGGACTCGCGCCCAAGTGCGGGCCGAGCCTGAAGGACCGGCTCAAGGGACTGTTCGGCAAGGGCGGCGGGAACGACGCACCCGCTCCCGAGCCGCCCAGGGAGCCCCTGGCCCTGCCACCGGGCCGCCCGGACATCGGCGAGCTTGCCACCCTGCACGGCCCCTTCCACCGGAAGGGCTCCCCGACGCAGACTCCCGACGTGGCACAGCAGGTGGTGGACAGCAGTGAGTTGTGGGGACGGGTGCCGCGTAACGCCCAGGTGGAGGCGGCGCAGGCACATGTCGGTCCCATCCCGCCGGATGCGGGAGCCGGCAGTTTCGAGTTCTACACTTCATCCCAGCCAACAGGAATTTCCTACAGATCCGGTTACGCAACCTGGGATCTGGGGGGGCGAGGGCGTGGGCCACGTCTTCCACAATGGTGAGGACTTCGCCCGCATCCCGGTGTTCGTCACGGAGGTGAGATGACGATGGAGCGCGTCGACGCTGCTCTGCTGCTCCGCGTCGTACAGGCCGCCTATCTCGACCTGACGACGGAGGAAGCCGTCCAGCGCTGGGGGGATCCCGACATCACCTGGGACGACCTCGGCCCCTGGAACAGTTTCGTGTTCCGGCTCGCGGACGGCACCCTCGCCGGGCTGGTCCGCGAGGTCGAGAACGCGCCGAAACCCGGCTACTTCCTGGTCGCCGGCAACGAGCAGACGGGAAACCCCACCGGGGTGGACCCGGCGGATGCGCTGACCGCCTTCCTGGCGGAGGCCGGGCTGGAGGAGAGCCGGGTGCTGATCCATGGTTCCGGCTGACGGGCGCGGCACGCCTGCCCGGGGTCTGCACCGAGAGTACGACACCCGGCGAGCCCACCACGGCCCACGGCAGGTCCGTAACGGCAGCGGGGCTGAAGCGTGACAAGACGCGGGTACCTTCCGGACGTTGGTGCGTTACGGTTTCGGCAAGCTGTCAAAGACTGAACGGGGAGGCTTCTATGACGATGAACGGTGCCGATCTGGCACGGCTGCGCGAGCTGGCGACGAAGTTCGACGGGGACGCGACGCAGCTTCAGGGAGTGATTACCAGCCTTCAGACGGCCTGCACCGACAGTGGGGGCTACTGGACGGGTAACAAGGCGGACAGTTTCCGCACCGAGTGGGAGGGCCTCAAGCCGACGTTCGACCGGTTCGTGGAGACGTTGCAGGAGGCCGGCCGCGCGGCCAGGACCAACGCCGACAACATCGATCAGGTCACCAACTGACCGCAGCGTCACACCAACTGGCCACTGCGCCAGGACGCGGGAAGCGGGCCGCAGCCGACAGGGCTGCGGCCCGCCTCCCGTTTCCGCCTTCCGGCGGGGCCGCCCCGGTCCGGACGGGGCGGCCCGGCTACGCCTCGGTGACCGCCTGCACCGGCATCGTGTCGCCGCTGAGGACCAGCAGCCCGCGTCCCGGCGCCCCCGCGCTGTTGGTGCGGGGCAGCCGGATGGACAGCAGCTCGCCGTCCGAGTTGTTCTGCGGGGACAGCAGCATGCCGCTGCGCGAGCGCCGTGACTGCTTCACGAAGCCCCGGTACTGCGCGGTGAGGGTGTCGGTCGTCCCGGCGGCCAGCACCGCGTGGTCACCGTCCACGCCGGTGCGCACCACCGACTCCAGCACCGCGTCCAGCGGGGTGTCGTACACCAGCTCGGCGTCGTCGACGACCACCGCGTACCGCTCCCCGGCGGCGCGGGTGAGCACCTCCTGCAACTCGGCGGCGGCCGAGGTGTCCTGGAGCAGCCCCAGCACCCCGGGCGCCCCCGCCAGCTCGCGCAGCGGGGAGCGCTTGGGGGTGATCACGACCAGCGGCAGCCCCGCGCGCAGCAGCGAGCGCGCGGCGGACAGCAGCGCCGTGGAGCGGCCGGACTTGGGCGGTCCGGCGATGACGAAGCCGGGCCCGTGCTGGGTGAGGTCCACCCCTACCGGAGCCAGCTCGTCCCCGCCCACGCCCACGAGCGCCCACATCGACGAGGGCGGCACGAAGTCCGGGTCGAGCGCCAGCGCCTCGCGCTCCGTGGCCCGGGCCGGCAGCGCGTCCACACGGATGGGACGCAGCCCGCGCGGCGGGCGGCCGTACGTCTCGGCCGCCGTGGTGGCGATGTCGCGCAGGGCCTGGACCTGGGCCTGGCCCGAGGCGTCGGAGGCCAAAAGCGCGATCTGGCTCTCCAGCACCCCGTCGTCACCCGGCTTGAGGGCCCGCCCCGGCGGGAGGTGGGAGGGCACGTCCCGGGGCGCCATACCGGCCGTGTTGTAGTCGTTGGGATCGGCCAGCCGCAGGATCAGCCGGTCGCCGAACGACGAGGAGACGGTGCCCGCGAGCCCGCTCCGCCCCGCGGTCATCACCACCCGCAGGCCCACCGAAGGGCCTTCGCGGAACAGCTGTGTCATGGAGTCGATGAGCTTGCCGTAGTCGTACGCCTCGAAAGCGGCGGTGTAGCTCTCCCAGCCGTCCAGCAGAAGCACCATCCACGGCAGCCGCTCCTGCGGTGTGGCGGCCGTGGCCCGCTGCTCGGCGACGCCCGTCACGCCCGTGCGCGCCAGGAGTTGCTGGCGCCGGGAGACTTCGGCGTGCAGCCGGCCGAGCAGGCGGGTGAGCCGGTCGGTCTGGCTCCGGGTGACGATGCCGCCGCAGTGGGGCAACTCGGCCAGCGGCGCCAGCGCGTTGGAGCCGCAGTCGACGCCGTACAGGTGGACGTCGCCCGGCGACGACGAGGCCGCCAGGGACCCGGCGATCGTGCGCAGCGTGGTGGAGCGGCCCGAGCGCGGACCGCCCACCAGCAGCAGATGATCCCCGTCCACCAGGTCGAGGGCCAGCGGGACCCGGGACTGCCGGGCCGGTACGTCGGTCACCCCGAAGACGGCCGGCTGGACGTCCCCGTGCGGGCGGTGCTCGACACCGGGCAGGCCCGCCACCGTCACCAGGTCCTCCAGCGGTTCCAGCCAGGGGCGGTACGGCTCCTCGAAGCCCATGGCGGTGGCGGTCTCGTTGACCGACTCCACCAGCAGCGCCAGATCCGTCAGCGGATCGTCCTCGGACCGCCCCGGCGGCCGGGGGCGCGCGGGCGCCGGGCGGCCGAGGCCCTCCCACTCCACGAGCGCCGCCCATGGCTCGGCCGTGACCGCCGCCTCGGGCCTGCGGCCTCCGACGCGGCCCGACTGGAAGGGCAGCAGCGAGGAAGCGCCCAGCCGGACCAGGGCGCGGCCCGGGGTGTTCTTGGAGATGAGGGAGGAGTCGGGCGCGTCGATCACGTCCTGGCTCTCCGCGTTGTCGGTGACCCGCAGCGCGATCCGCAAGTTGGTGTTGGCGCGGATCTCCGGTGACACCACGCCGCTGGGCCGCTGCGTCGCCAGGATGAGATGGATGCCCAGCGACCGGCCTCGCTGGGCGATGTTGACCAGCCCGGTGACGAAGTCCGGCAGCTCCCTGGCCATCGAGGCGAACTCGTCCACCACGATGAGCAGCCGGGGGAGCGGCTTGAGCGACGGGTCGCGGCGCGTGGCCAGGATGTGGTTCTCCAGGTCGTTCACGCCCGCCGCCTCCAGCACCCGCTCCCGGCGCCGCAGTTCGGCGCTGAGCGAGAGCAGGGCGCGCTCCACCAGGTGGGAGTCCAGGTCGGTCACCATGCCGACGGTGTGCGGCAACTGCTCGCAGCCCTTGAACGCGGCGCCGCCCTTGTAGTCGACCAGGACGAAGTTCATCGCGTCGGGCCGGTTGGCCACCGCGAGCGAGGCCACCAGTGTCTGGAGCAGCTCCGACTTGCCCGAGCCGGTCGTCCCGGCGACCAGCCCGTGCGGCCCGTCCCGTACGAGGTCGATGCTGAACGGGCCGTCGAAGGACTCGCCGATGACGGCGGCGGTCGAACGGCCGCCCGCCGCCCACCGCGCACCCACCCCGGCCGCCGACGGCGGCTCCAGACCCAGCAGGTCGAGCAGTCGGCAGGAGTCGGGCAGCGCACCCGCCTCCTTCTCGCTCACGTCCCGCACCGGCGCCATGGCGCGGGCCAGCGTCTCGCACCACGCGGGGGAGACACAGTCGGGGCGCACCGACTCCACCGGCTCCGCACCCACCTGCGAGACCTGGAGCAGCCCGAAGTGGTCCTCCTCCACGAGCGCGTGGCACTCCTCGGGAAGCAGGCTGCGGTCCGCGTCCAGGCAGACGAGGTGGATCCCGAAGCGCGGCCCCTCGCGCAGCAGCTGGGTCAGCCCCGGCAGCGCCCGAAGCTTGCGCGAACCGTCCAGCACCACCAGCACCGACGGGCCACGCCACTTTCGCTCGCCGCCCGGACCCTGCTCGCGCCCGGCCTCCTGACGGGCGCCGAGGGTGGCCAGCAGCTCGCTGATGCGGCGGGCCACGCTCTCCACGTCGGTGCCCAGCAGCGCGACCGCGCCGTGCTCCTCCCGGCCCCGGGCGTGCGGCAGCCAGCGCACCCACTCCCAGCTCTCACGCCCCGAGGACTCCGTGAGCACACACACCGTCAGATCGGCCGGGCTGTGCAGTGCCGCGGCCTGCGCGACCAGCCAGCGCCCGATGGAGCGGGGCAGCTCACCGCGCCCGGCCACCCCGAGGACGCCGTGGGTGCGCAGCGGGACGGAGACCGGTACGTCCGTGAGGCCGAGCGGCTCGGAGCGCCGGTGCTCCTGCTGGTTGGGGTCGGTCAGCTCCACCTCGGAGGGCAGGGTGCCGGTGCCGACGCGGAGCATCCCATGATCCTCGTCCTCCAGCCGCCGCTCCCACAGGCGCTGGCCGGGGCCCGTGGCCGCGAGATACAGCTCGGCCGGGTCGGGGCAGGCCACGCGGCGGGCCGCCGTCTCCTCGGCCATGGCCCTGCGCACCTGGTACTCGATGGAGACCTTGTGCTGTCCGTACTCGACGCGCATCCGACGGTAGGACTTCTTGCCGTGTTTGCGGTCGTAGAAGTGGTGGGTCAGCAGCGAGACGGGCGTCAGCACCGCCATGATCAGGTAGATCATGCTGCCCAGCAGCATCACCATGGCGACGGCGGCGGCCAGCGGCGCCAGCGCGACGACCCAGGGCAGCGGCCTGGCCTCCGACTGCTTGGGCCGGGTGGGCAGCTGGAACTTCGTCTTGCGCGGCGCGGGCGTGATGCGCGGCGGGCGGTTGTAGTCGAGGCCCGTGCCGTCCTGGGAGGGCTTGAGCGCGGTGTCGGGGAAGGACGGGGCGCGCAGCTCCAGCAGCGTGTGGCCCGCGGCGACGACGCTCCCGCGCCGCCAGACCGTGGGCCCCTCGACCGGGCGGCCGTCCAGCGTCACGCTGCTGCCGAACGCCGGGTGCAGCGTCACCCCGCCGTCCACGGCGACGTCGACCTCGCAGGCGGACCGCGGCAGCGTCGTGTCCGCGGGCCGGATCCAGGCGTCGGGTCCGCTTCCGACGACGGCCACGCCCGGGCCCAGCCGGTGTACCCCGCCCGCGTCGGGCCCGCCGACGACCCGCACCTCGACAGTCCCCTGCGCCTCGGGCGGCGGGCACGCCTGTGGTGCGCCGACGGAGACCAGCACGCCGTCACGGACCGGTGACTCGGCCAACGGCAGCGCGGGATCGAGCCGGAAGCCGTTGATGTGCAGCGGCGGCGCCTGCCCGTCGGGGGCTTCGGCGCCGTTCGCCCCGGCCTTGCCGCCGTTCTTCGCAGCTCCGCCGCCGGGCGGCGGCACGCCCAGCCGGCGGGAGATCTCCCGTGCCACGGAACCGACCGGATCGTCGGGCTCCGCGTCCACGAGAAGGTCCGCGCGGCGCTCTCGCACGGGGTCGATGGCGGTGAGTCGCAGTTCCACTGAAGTCCCCCGGGGCCTCGGCTCTGTGAACCGTTGAACCGATGTGCTCTGCGGCAATCATGCAACAACATGCAACAAGCCGCACCTTGCTCACAGTTCGACCTACGATTTAGGCAGCGCCGTGTACTGCGGGGACAGGCAGCGGCGACGGGGATGAACAAAGCAAGGGGGAAGCGTGAGCCAGCCCGCGGACAACCTGGTACCGAGCCCGATCAGGGCCGACCTCGAACTCCTTCGGGACGATGTGGTGCTCCAGCAGGAGACCATCGCCGGCGCGCTGGACCGTGCCGCGCAGGACATGGGGGAGGGGGGAGTCTGGGAGGGCCCGACGGCCGAGATCTTCGGCGCCGAGGTCGAGGGCCGCAAGACCGACGTGCACCGGCTCGCGGACGAGGTGCTCGCAGCGGTGGACGCCCAACTGAGCGTCACACCCGAGGAGATCCCGCTGAGTGATGCCCGGGCCTACCGGAAGATGATCTGAGGACGAAGGGGGACATCTGGTGACTGAACCAGACGGCGGGTACGGGTCGAGCTGTTTCAGCGGTATCGACCCCGGCCGGCTCAACACGATGATCAGTTCGCTGGACGGGGCCGTGGAGTCGCTGGGCGGCGCCCAGGCATCCTGGGTCAACCGGTTCTCCGCACTCGGGGTCGACACCGGGGCGCTCACCAGCCTCGGCGGCATCAGCTCCTGGGTGGAGGGCCAGCTGCCCATGCTCAAGCGGCGCTTCGACCTCGCGGTGGCCATCGAGCAGAACGCCCCGGACCCGAACCGGACCATGGTCCAGATCCCGGACACGCTCATGTCGCTGGAGGAGGCCCAGCGCAAGGGCAGGGAGCTGGCAGCGCGGCTGAACAACATCGACACCGTCGACCAGGCCGGCGCCGAGGAGATCCACGACATCGCCGAGGACCTGGCCCCCTACATCAACGACCCGGAGGTGGCCGCCGCCTTCTTCGCCGGGCTCGGCGAGAACAAGCTGGGGATACTGCCCGATCTGATGGCCCAGTCGGGCAGCACCACGGGAGCCGAGGACCTGGAGACCTTCAGCCGCGCGCTGGGCACGGCGGTCAGCGCCGAGTACCTGGCGACGCCCGGGTTCGACCAGGTCGAGGAGATGCTGCTCGCCCCCTCGGAGTACCCGTCGGACGCGTGGAGCCGCCTCGCGCTGCTCCAGTACGGCCACTTTCCCACCGAATTCATCGAGACCGCCGCGGAGAACCTCGCCCTCGACGACTTCGCCAAGGATCCGGACAGCACCGACTGGCGTGGCGGCTTTGGCACGTTGGCGTCCTCGCTCGGCCTGTCCGAGGACAATGTCGCGCTCGCCCTCAACCTGCTGGGCAAGGACTCCATCGCCGCTCGCAACGTGCTGTGGGGCATGCACCCGGGCAGCTACACGGAGGCCTTCGGCCAGTTCACCGACTACGCGGCCGGCCACGGCACGGGCGACGACGTGGCCGACGCGCTGGGCCGCGCCATGGAGTCCGGCTCCGGCGTGGGCACCGAACAGCCTGGCCAGCACAGCCCCGGCGCGGCCCAGTTCGCGTTCGAGACCATGGTCTTCATGGGGGACAAGGGCAAGGACACCCCGTGGAGCATGAAGGACTCCATGGCCAACCTCGCCGCCTCCTACATCCACGAGATGGCCACCGGCGCCCGCACCGAGGACGCCACGTACCGCGAATCCAGCCAGCAGGAGCCGCCCAACTTCACGGAGCTGCCCGGCATCAACCCGTCGTTCTTCCTCAGCCCGGGGGACACCGAGCAGTTCCTGACGACGTTCGCCGACAGCGACGAGGCGACCGACACCTTCGACATCGCGGCCGGGGCCTTCAGCGAGGAGGCCATCAGGGGAGCGGCGCAGATCGACGCCGACGCGGTGCTGGCCGGAGAGTCCGACCCCGACCAGATGTCCCGGGTCGCCGGGGCCTTCGGTGCCCTCGCGGGCGCCGAATACCGCGCGGAGGTCGCCGCGGGCAAGGACATGGACGAGCAGGAGGAGGCCGTCCGCGGGGTCTTCAAGGACATCTTCATGCTGGGCCTCGACGAGGTGCCCTTCGCCTCCAAGGTCGGCGAGTACTCGTGGAAGGCGGCGAAGTTCATGATCGGCAAGGGCGCCGACTCCTGGGTCGAGGGGGACGAGGAGAACTCTCACGAGAAGCAGATGGCCGCGCCGTACGCGAACTACGACCGGATGCAGCGCTTCGACATGACGAAGTACCTCTACGAGGCCGGCTATCCGGTAGAGCCCCCGCCGCCCGCGGAGTGCCTCAACCAGGACGGCACGCTCAAGTCCTACGACCAGCTCCGCGAGGAGGCCGAGACGGAGGCTCAGGCGTCCAACGGCGACCCCAACGCCGTCTTCCAGGGCAAGCTCCAGGCCCTCACCGACTGGTCGGACTCGACGGCCGAGAACGACGGCGACACCTTCGACCACAAGGTCGATGTGGCAGCCGGCGCCGCCGGCGGAACCACGGGGGCGGCGAACCCGCCGGACGGGCCCCGGTAGGACCCCTCGGGTATCCCCGGGCCCGCACGGGCCCGGGGATACCCGAAGTGCCCCGGGGCCCCTCCGAAGGTCCGGGGACCTCCCGAAGTGAGGGCCCCCGAACGCTCAGCCGGACGGCGCCGGGGACTCAGGGGTGGGGCTCGACCCGCCGCCCTGCTCCTTCTTCCCACCGCACACCGTCTCCGCCGCCGCCAGCCCCACGCTGCCGTCGGCGGTCTGCACCAGCGACGTCACCACGTAACAGGTGTCGGGCCTCGCCGCCGACGCGCTGAAGACGACGCTCGGCTCGTCCGCGCCCGTGTTCTTCACCTTCAGCGGCTCGCCGTCGGGTGTCTGCGCCGCGACGGCGTACCCGTAGACCGGCTGCGCCTTCTTCGGGGGACTCCAGGCCACCTGGACCTGTTCGCCGACGCGGTTGACGCTGATCCGCTGCGCCTGGAACGCGGGCAACTGCCCCTTCGGCAGGGGATGGGCCGAGCGCTGATCGCCCTTGGGACGGTCGCGCGCTGCCTTGGCGTCCTCGGAGGTGTTCGCGGCGCGGACCAGGAACAGCGCCAGCACGGCGCCGCCGACCAGCAGCAGCGCGCTCGACGCCGCGACCAGCCGGTTGCGGTTGCGGCGGCGCCGCGCGACCGCCTCCTCCGAGTCGGGGTCCTCGTCGGTCTCCGGCGGCGGCTCGGTCAGCGCGTCGTCGGCCGGATCCCAGCCCGGCGGCGGGGTCTCCGGCTCCGGCTCCGGCTGGAGATCGGGAACCCGCGAGGCGCAGGAGACCGGCAGCAGGGTCCGCAGGATCCGGTGCACCTCGGTCAGCGGCGGGCGGCCCTCCGGGTGCGGTGCCATCATCCGGTGCAGCAGCACGAGCAGCGGCTCGGGCACATCGTGCCGCTCCGGGCGCGGCACCCCGCCCTTGAGGACCTGCTCGTACACGGCGGCCGGCCCCCGGCGCGCCGCCTCCGCGTGCGCGGGCTCCCCGGCGAGGAGGGCGTAGAGCGTGGCGCCCAGGGCGTAGACGTCGGCCGCGGGGCCCGGGGCCTCCCAGCCGAACAACTCCCGTGCCGTGTACGCCGGGTCGAAGACCGCGCCCGTGTCCGGCGCGGCGCGCTGGAGGACCCGGCCCACCGCGTGGTCGGCGAGCAGGGCACCGCCCCCGTCGTCGTAGAGAATGTTGGCGGGGCGCACATCCAGGTGCAGCACCCCGGCGAGGTGCGAGGAGTGCAGCGCGAGCGCCAGCCGTATGCCGGCCACCAGGACGTCCTCGACGGACATGGCTCCGGAGGCGGCCAGCCTGGCCGCCGCGCTGCCGCCGGGGCACAACCGCTCGATCAGGTAGAGCTGTCCGGCACCGGTGAAGCCCGCGTCCTCGACGGTGACGGCACACGGGTGCTTGGCGGCGGCACCGGCCGCCAGCAGCTCGGAGTGCGCCGCCAGCCGCCGCGCGCCGTCCTGGACGACGGGCAGGAGCACCTTGACGACGAGGTCACGCGCCGAGGACTCCTCCCGGCACAGCACGGCGGTGGAGTGCCGGCCGGTGCCCAGCACCCGTTGGGCGCGGTAGCCGTCCGGCAGCGCGGGAAGCGTGGGCGGGGGGAGGTCGGGGGCGCTCGCCGCGACTCCGTCGTCCGCCCGGGGGCCGCCCCAGCTCGGGTTCCCGTTCACGGACTCTCACCTCTGTGACGTAGCTGGCGGAGCAGGGTGCGCGGATGCAGCGCCCTGCGGACCCGGGCCCGGCGTGGCACCGAGCGCAACACGACTTCTTCGACGGCGTCGCAGTGTCGCCAGGCGGCGTCGGCCGCCGCGCTGTCGGGCACGCGCCCCCCGTAGTCGACCTCGTTCACCAGCCGGGCGAGCGCGGGAAGTTGGTCGCTGCCGACGCCGCCGACCCGCTCGGTGCCGAAGGCCGCCACCTCCGTCGCGGTGTGGGCCGCGGTGGCGGGCAGCCCGATCTCGGTGAGGCGGTCGACGATCTGCCGCCACGCGCCGAGCACGCGCTGCCCCGGATCGCGTGCCCCCCGGCGTCTGCTGCGCCTGCGGTAGGGCATCCAGGCCGCGAACAGGCAGTAGGCCGCTGCCAGGAGCAGCACCGCGAGCGGGGCGTAGACCCAGGCGGGCAGTCCGCCTCCGGTGCCGGAGGCCGCGTCCTGACTGTCGCTCTTCTTGTCGCTGTCCTTCTGCTTCGGCGGCACGGAGGGACGGGGCTGCTCGGCCGCGTCCCGGTCCGCCTTCTCCCGCTTCTTGGGCTGGCCCGCGGGCGGCACCGAGGAGCGGTCCTTCGACGCCTGTCCGGGGGTGGGGTAGAACGGCACCCAGCCGATGCCCTTGAACCTCACCTCGGGCCAGGCGAGCGCGTCCCGCCCGGTCACCTGCCGGGTCCCGGCCGCCTTGCCCTTCCCGCCGTCCTTCGCCTCTCCCGGACGGAAGCCGACCGTGACCCGAGTGGGCAGCCCCAGCGAACGGGCCATGACGGCGAAGGCGGCGGCGAACTGCTCGGAGGTGCCGTGCTTGCCGGTGGTGAGGAAGAACTCCAGGTTGCGGTAGGCGTGTCCGGGCACGGACTTGGGGTCGTAGCGGTAGCGCTCGCGCAGCCAGGCCGCCAGCCGGGTCGCCTGCTGATACGGGTAGCTGCTGCCGGCCGTCGCCGTGGCGGCCAGCTTCGTGAACGTCTTGAACGAGGCGATCGGCTTTCCCGCCGCGTCGGTGCGCGGCAGGCTGGTGTACCGGCCGCCGGGCGCCGCCGCGTACTGGAGGCGCTTGACGTCGTACACCGGCTCCTGGGACACGGCGGTGTACGACAGCCCGGAGTTGACCTCGGTGCCGGTGGCCCCGCCGGCGCCCGTCGCCACGACGCCGCCGGCCGGGTCGACGACGAGATTCTCGCTGTCCTTGGCGTCCTTGCCGTCCTTGGTCTGTCCGTTCTTGTCCTGCCCGGCTTTGCCGCCGCGCACCGAGGTGACCGACGCGGGCCGGTCGGCGGCGGGCAGCCACATGCCGGGCAGGCCCTGAAGGGTGAACTTCTGCTCGACGCGCCGCGTGCGCCCCGGATCGGCGCCCGGCTCGGGCGGCACGCGCCCTCCCGAGCGGGCCAGTTCGGCACCGGAGGTCCACTTGACGCCGTCGTACCTGTCCAGGACGGCGAGCCGCCAGTTGTGGCCGCCGGGGGCGCGGACGGTGAACAGCCGCGTCTCGGGGCGCTGGAGCCAGGCGGGGACCTGGTCGAGCGGGCTGGTGCTCTGCGGGTGCACGGTCGGCGGCTTCACCTGGTGGCGCAGATCGTACGGTTCGCGCGTGTCCAGCCCCGGCAGCCGGGGGCCCAGCAGGGCCGCGGCGAGCGCGAGGACGGCGATCACGGGCAGGCCACCGGCCAGCGTCCGCACGGCACTTCGCCGCGCCGAGGGGGAGCGCAGCAGCACGAGCAGCGCCGCACAGGCGACCAGGCCCACGGCGGCCGGCCGGTTGGTGCCGGGCCCGTCGGCGCCCAGCACCAGCGGGAAACCGAAGGCCAGCACCGGCGGCAGGGCGGGCAGCAGCGGCCCGCGGGTGCGCAGCGCCAGCTCGGTGGCGGTCAGCGACGCCAGCCACACCACCGCGTGCGGCAGGACGAGGAAGTCGGGCCCGGTGGGCGCCGGGAGGATCGTGGTGAGGATCGCGTGCGGCGAATCCAGCAGCGCCGACCAGGACTCGGCCACCGCGCCGCCCGTCGGCAGCCCCCCTCCCGTGCTCCGGAACAGCGTCGCGCACGCCACGACCAGCCAGGCCACGGCGCCGAGCACCAGCGAGGGCCACAGCGGTGCCGGGCGCCCCTTGCGGCTCTGGAGCAGCAGCAGCCCCGTGGACAGGGCCATCGGGACGAGCACGGCGACCGGCACCACGGGCACGAGGGCGCCGGTGCCGAAGACCCGGTGGAAGCCCAGACCGCAGCTCGCCACCAGCCCGGCGACCGGCAGCAGCGACCACAGCCGCCGGGCCCGCGAGAGGGGACGCCGTGCTGAGGCGGCCGAGGTGGCGGGACCGCCGCCCGCGCCGGGTCCGCCGTCGGAGCTGTCAGGAGGCCCGACGGGACGGGGGGAGGAGGCGGAGCCGGGTGCCGCCGGGCGGGGCGGTGCCCACGACGGGCCGTCGTAGGTGGCGGGACGCTGCCCGGGAAGCGCTGTGGCGCGCGGGCTGGTACTCATCGGACGGCCTCCCACCGCCAGCCCGCGAGCAGCGCGTCCAGCGCGGAGACATGCAGCTGGGGCACGTCGGTACCCAGGGCTCTGCGCTCGGGGCCTTCGGGTACGTGCGCGTCGGCGCCGGCGCGCACCAGCACGGTCCGGTCGAAGCGCCGCCGCACGCGGTCCAGCGCCGTCAGCCCCGTCGCGTCCTCGGTGCCGCTGATCACCACCAGCGTGCCGCTGGCGCGCGAGCGCTCCAGGTCGTCGAAGGCCGCAGCGGCCGATGTCCTGGCCGAGCGCCGCACCAGCGCGAGCCGGTCCAGCAGCGCGTCGGCGTCGTTGCCGCCGCCGCCGTCGGTGCGCAGGATCGGGCCCGCGTCACCGAGGAGAGTCACGGGGAAGTGCGAGCGCGCGGCGGCGAACGCGACGGAAGCGGCGCTGTCCACCGCCAGTTCGAAGTCGTCCTCGGTGCGGTACGCCACGGCCCGGGTGTCGAGCACGACCGTGGTGTGCGGCAGGGAGACGTCCACGAGCTGCTTGACCATCAGCGTTCCGGTGCGCGCGCTGGAGCGCCAGTGCACCCGGCGCAGATCGTCGCCCAGGACGTACTCGCGCAGCGCGTGGAAGGTCAGCGAACCCTCGTCCGCCGTGTCCGAGGTCGGCCCCTCCACATGGTGGGCCTTCCCCGAGGGCAGCACCGGCAGCAGACAGACCCGGGGCCGCACCAGCAGCGTGTCCGTGCCCCCCTCGGCCGGGGCGAACACCCTTACCCGACGGGCCAGTCCGAGCGGATCGGCGCGCTCCAGCCGCAGCGGCCCGAGCGGAATCCTGCCGCGCCGCTCGGTGGGCAGCGCGTACAGCGCGGTGTGCTCCTCACCGGCAGCCAGCGAGGGAATCTCCAGGACGAGCGGGGTGTCGCCGCACATGTCGGTGAAACGCAGCCCCCGAAGCGTGCGGCTGCCGGTGTTGGTGAGCGTGACCGAGCCGTCCGCCCGCTCGCCGCGTGCGACCTTGCGTGGCGTGACCCGCCGCCGGGCCGCCAGCCGGGGCCCGCGCGCGGTCCACACCAGGGCCACGACCACGCCGAGCAGACAGGCGAACCCGAGCATCGCCGCCTCCTCGTACCCGAAGCCGTACCCCGCGCCGGTGAGCGCGGCGCCGCCGACCAGTGCCCCCCAACCCGTCGGCGACAGCATCAGAGCTGGGCCCCCGCCTGCGGTACCGGGACGGTCGCCAGGGCCTCCGCGATGACGTCCGCGCCGCTGCTGCCGCTCAGCTCCGCCTCGGGAGTGAGGATGAGCCGGTGCGCGAGCACCGGACCCGCCAGCGCCTTCACGTCCTCCGGCAGCGCGTACGCCCGCCCCTGGGACGCGGCCCGCACCCGTACGGCGCGCAGCAGCGCCACCGAGCCCCGGGGGCTCGCGCCGAGCCGGACCTCGGGCAGCTCACGGGTGGCCGCCACGACTCGCACCAGGTAGTCGTAGAGCTGCGGGGCGACCTGGATCTGCCGCGCGACCTGGATGAACTCAGAGATGTGCCGGCCCGTCGCGATCGTCGGAAGCTGGCCGATGCTCGTCTCGGAGGCGGCGCCCGACAGCACCGCCACCTCCGAGGCGTGGTCGGGGTAGCCGATGGTGACCCGCATCAGGAACCGGTCGAGCTGCGCCTCGGGCAGCGGGTAGGTGCCGCCCATGTCCACCGAGTTCTGCGTGGCGATCACCATGAAGGGGCGGGGGACCGGGTGGGTGGTGCCGTCAGCGGTCACCTGCCGCTCCTCCATGACCTCCAGCATCGAGGACTGGGTCTTGGGGGAGGCACGGTTGACCTCGTCCCCGAGCACGATGTTCGCGAAGACCGGGCCAGGCAGGAACTCGAACGTGCCGGTGTTCTGCCGGTAGATGGTCACGCCGGTGATGTCGGAGGGCAGCAGGTCGGGCGTGAACTGCACGCGGTGCCAGCTGGCTTCCAGCGAGGCGGCGAGACAGCGCGCCAGCGTCGTCTTGCCGGTGCCCGGCACGTCCTCGATGAGCAGGTGCCCCTCGGAGAACAGGCAGACGAGCGCCAGCTCCACCGTCTCCCGCTTGCCCTTGACGACACGTTCGATGTTGTCGCCCAGCGCGTGGAAGCACTGGGACAGGAGCGCCACCGAGTCGGTCGAGGCGCCACCGTTGTTTTCTAGTCGCATCGCCAGACCTCCGGTGAGAATTCGCCTTGTTTATGATTCTTGGTGCTCACCCACAGATCGCTCACGTAGGCGGTCTGCCCCTTCCACTCGACGCGGTCCCAGATCTTGCTCTTCCAGCCGTAGGTGTCGTGCACCTCCGGCGTCCCTTCCAGCTGGCAGATCACCTTGATGGCCGGGAGCTCGCCGGGGGGAATCTTGTCCACGCGCTGGCCCGCGGAAGAGCTGGGCTGGCTGCGCACACCCACGGCCGTGTCGTCGGCCACGTTGTCCGCGATCTCCAGGTTCATCGGCTGGGACAGATCGACCGTGAGGGCGGTGGAGCCGCCGGAGCCCGCCGCGTTGGCGGCGGCCACGGAGAGGTTGTAGGTCTTGTTGTTCGCCAGGCCTCTGAGGTCGAGTGCCGTCTTGTCCGTCGGCTTCGGAGCCCCACCGGCCCCCGACACCGTGTAAGTCGTCCCGTTCGCCCCGGCGTTGGCGGGCTTGTCCCAGGTCAGGTTGATGCCCCGGCCGCCCTGCGGGAAGGAGCGCGCGAGGTTCTGCGGAGCGCCGGGTGCCACGCACGGACGGGTGGGCCCGGAGCGGCCGGACTCCTTCGTGTCTCCGTCGGAGAACTCGGCGACGACGGTGAAGGTGTACTCCTTGCCGCACTCCCCACCGTTCACCTGGAAGGTGAACGGGCCCTCGGGGCCGACCTTGCCGGGCTTCACCTCGGCGCCCGCCGGTGCGCCCTTGAGCCGGTAGCCCGTCGGCTTCACCCCGGACGACGGGGAGAAGGTGACCGTGATGAAACCCGCGCCCGACTGTGCCTGCGGGGTGCCGGGCGGCACGGGCTTCGCGGTGTCGTCGGGGTTCTCCGGTTCGGGCTCGGGTTTGGGCTTCGGCTTGGGCCCCGGATCCGGCTTGCCCGGCGCGGGGTTGCCCGGCTTCTCCCGCCCTCCGGGCTTGCCGCCCGGCTTCGACCCGGGCCCGTCGGGCCCGTCGTTGTCGCCTCCCGGGCCGTTGGGTCCCGAGGGGCCTTCGGGCGCCGGGTTGGGGGCGTTCGGGCCCGGTGCGGGGCTGCGGTTGCCGCTGTCGCCGGGGATGTTCTCGCGGGGCTTGCGGCCCGAGGGCGCGTCGTCGTGGTACTTGCGCACGCGGTTGACCTCGCCCTTGGAGTTGATCACCACCGCCGTCGCGTTGTTCTCGTCGTTGACCCAGAGCAGGCCGTCGCGGACGAAGAGGCTGAGTTCGCCGTGCTTGCCAGTGACTTTGACGGGCTTCTCGATCGCCGCCGCCTCGGTGTCGTAGACCCGGAGGGTGCCGTTGCTGTGGTCGGGCACGTACACCTTCGAGCCGAGCACCTGGGGGGTGCCGTACTCGTGCTTCGACGCACCCACCGAAGCCGTCAGCAGCGCGCCCGTACGGGTGTTGACCAGCGTCATACGGCCGGACTTGCGCGCCAGCACGGGCACGATGTCACCGGCCGTCGACGGCGGTACGAGCACCGATCCCGGGGGCGCGTTCCTGATGTCGCGCGGCAGCTTGAAGCGCAGCCCGCGCCCCTTGCGGTGCAGCAGCGTGACGGTTCCGCCCTCGGTGTCGGTCACCACCGGGCGGCCGTCGGCCAGCGTCATCGCCAGGGCCGAGGCGCGCTTGCTCTTGCCGGAGATCTTGATCCCGTCGGCCTTCTTGGTGCGCGGACCGCCCTTCTTGCCGGGAACGACGGGCACGACGCGGCCCTTGGCGGGCTGCGGCACCCACAGCGTCCCCTTGGAGTCGGCGACCGCCTTGCCCAGCGGGCCCGCACCCAGGTCGACGGGGCCGCCGACCGGTGTCGTACGGACCGGGTCGATGCGCTGCACCGTGCTCTTGACGGGGTCGACGAGATACGCGTACGAGCCGCCTGCCACCAACTGGAGGCGGCCGGAGGCGTAGCGGGAGGACTGCTCGGCGGTCAGCTGGGAGGGGTCGATGCGGACTACCTTCCCCGTCTTCTTGTCCAGCACCAGGATGGTTTTGCCGTCCTGGGAGATCGACACCGGATGGTCGCCCATGCCGGGCAGCTTGACCTTGCCGTCCACGTCGCCGGTCAGCCCGTTGGCGTGCGCGGCCTCGCCGGTGCGGGAGCTGGTCAGCCAGGCGCCGATGTCGGACAGGTCGGGCACGGCGCCCGCCTTGCCGGAGCCGACGGCGATCGAGGTGCCGAGGAGCGCGCCGACCGAGCAGATCGCGATGTACCCCGTCGCCCTGCGGCGGCTGGGGCGAATCGCTGCCCAGGTGCTGGTCAGCGCCCCGGTGCAGCGGGCCCGTACGCTGGCCGGCCCTCGGCGGCCGGGCTCCTCGGAAGAACCGGCCGCCTCCTCGACGAGCCGCCGGGGACGCAGACCTCGCGTCCCGTCCTCCTCGGAGCTGTTCCGAGCATCCGACATCGACAGTCCCTCCCCCCGTTGCGCCTGCCTCGACCGCTTCGCGCCGTCAATGAAGCCGCCCTTCGAAGGTTAGCTCCCCAACTGCCCCGGAAGTCACCGCTCCCTGGCCTGCTGTGACAGGAGTATGACGTCAGCCGCATGTGTGGCGGTGCCGTCACTTCCGGTCACAAGCCTGTCATGGACAGTCCAGGAAGCGATGCTTCCGTGCCGGAAGTGGCCACTCTGAGGACAGAGCCCGCACCGACCGAGGCGCGGGCCATCGGGGGAGGTCGCTATGAACGGTACGGGACGTCGAATAAGGGCGCGCGACACCAGGGTCACCGTTGCCGGGGCCGCTGTCCTGGCACTTCTGGGGGCCGCGGCACTGACGGGGTGCGGTGAGGCGGACCCGGGTGAGCGCATGTCAGGCCCTCGGGCGGCCAAGGCGAGCCCCCGGGAGGGGATCGGTGTCCGCAAGGACCCGGTGGCGGCTCCGTCCGGCAAGCAGCTCGACGTGCCCTGGTACCAGGAGGAGCACTCGTGGTGGTGCGGTCCGGCCTCGTCGCGCCAGGCGCTCGCGACCTGGGTCGACAAGCCGATGACCCAGGAGAACCTGGCCGACTTGATGGTGACGGGAGTCCTCGAGCCCGAGACTCGCGCCATCACGGCTGTCACCGAAGGGATGAACACGGCCCTCAGCGGCAGCGGCTTGGGCGAGCCCTACGTCAACCGGGCCTTCGACGAGGACACTTCCAAGGGGGAGAAGGCCAAGCAGCTCCTGACCGACGCCAAGTCGACGATCGGCAGCCGCGGCCACGCCATGGTGGTCAACGTCCTGTCCACCGAGAACAACAAACTGCACTCGGCCTACCCGGACCGGAACGTGGGCCACTATGTGACCGTCCACGGCTACGACGCGGCGGGCAACCTCACCGTCACCGACCCGGCGGCCGATATGAGCGGCGACTACACGAACGTGCCGTCCACCTACACCGTCAGCGCCAACCACCTCGCCGGTCTCCTCAACGCGGGCGACGGCTCCCACTATTACAACTTCCTCCCGGCCCGCTCCATGGGGAGGCCCGGCAGCCCCGGCAAGGCAGGCAAGCATGCCGAACCCGGCAAGGCCGGCAAGCCTGCGAAGCCCGCCAACCCCGGTAAGGCAGGCAAGCTTTCACGGGAAGCGGGCGGCAAGCGCTGAGCCCGGAAGGCGGGGCCCGGCCCGCACCGCCGGGTCCGGGCCCCGCGTGTTCACCGCGGCCTCAGTGGTGGGCCGCGGATCTGGCGTGCGCGGCTGGGGGGCCGCTCACACGTCGCGTACCGGCAGCAGACCGACCACGAGGCCCGCCAGGGTGCAGACCGTCCCGGTGGCCACCACCGTGGTCCAGCCGCCGTGCGCCCACGCCAGCGAACCGGCCAGCGAGCCGAGGGCGATCCCGAGGAAGCGGCAGGTGAAGTAGAGGGTGTTGAGGCGACTGTGCACAGTTGGGTCCAGCGTGAACAGCACGGTCTGGCACACCGCCTGACTGCCCCAGACGCCCACGTCCACCACGATCACGCCCGCGATCAGCCACCACAGCCCGGTGCCGCCCGGCAGCAGGAGCAGCCACCCCACGGCCACCAGCCCGATGAGCGCGGCCAGTGCGCCCCGGCGCCCGAGCCGGTCGGCCGCCCGCCCGGCCCACGGAGAGGCGAGCGCGCTGGCCGCGGCCACCAGGCCGAACAGCCCGGTCGCGGCGGAGCCGAAGTGGAAGCCGTGCTCCAGCAAGAACGTCAGCGCCGTCCAGAAAGCGCCGAACGCGATGCCCACCAGCGCTCCGGATGCGACGATCCGCGCCACCAGCGGGTGGGCGGCGAGCCGGGGCAGCGAGGCCAGCGAGGCGCGGTAGCCCGTGGCGCCGGCGGGCGGGGCAGCGGGCAGGGCCCGCCGCAGGGCGCACACGAGCGTGAGGGTCAAGGCGGCGGAGCAGACGTACACGCCCCGCCACCCGACCGCCTCGGCGAGCGCGCCCGAGTAGGCGCGGGAGGCCAGCACCCCGATCAGCAGCCCGCCTTGCACGGTGCCGACGACCCGGCCACGCGCGCCCTTGCCGCCGCCGGTCCCGCCGGTCCCGCTGTCTTCGCCTGTCGCGGCCAGCGCGACGGCGAGCGGCGCCACCAACTGCGGGACGGGGGAGAGCAGGCCGAGCGCGAAGCTCGCCATGATCAGCCACCGCACCGTGGGCGCCGACGCGCACGCGACCAGCGCGACGGTGGACGCCGCGCCCAGGCGGAGGATCAGCCGCCGCCGGTCACCGCTGTCCCCGGCCGGGACGAGCAGCAAGATGCCCGCCGCGTACCCCAGCTGCGTGGCCATGGGGACTGCCCCGAGGAGATCGGGCCCGGCCTCGAACGAGCGGGCGAGGGAGGCCAGGAGGGGCTGGCTCAGGTAGACGTTGGCGGCCGTGACGGCGGCGGCCGTCGCCAGCATGAGCGTCGGCGTGCGGAGCGGACGGGCGGGGCGGGGGCGAGTGCGCCGGTTTCCGGTGCGGGCGGGCGTTCTGTTCCCAGTGGGCGTCTTGTTCACATGGTCCGACGCTAGGCCGGACCGCCGGTGGCATACTTTCGCTGTCCCGCCATCATCTGTCGGAACCGCGCCAAACCGTCTCAGGCCGCTTGAGCCGCTGCACCGCTTGGGGCCCGCCGTCGGACCGTGACAGAGGCGGCGACAGCACGCCCCTCCGCACCGAGAGCCCCGGGAACACGCGCCATGTACGGCAAGAGCGAGAATCGCGACGACTACCAGGACGTGCCCAGGCCCGTCGCCGCCATGGCCCGGAACCTGCCCGACGGGCACCACATTCCCGCACACCGCCACCGGCGCGCCCAGCTGATCTACGGCACCTCCGGCGCGATCACCGTCGCCACCGACCACGGCGTCTGGGTCGTTCCCGCGACCCGGGGCGCCTGGCTCCCGGCGGGCCTCACCCACGCGATGACCTGCGCCGGAGCCGTCGCCATGCGCACCCTCTACATCGAGCCCGCCTCGGCGGGCCACCTGCCCGCACACCCGACCGTCGTCTCCGTCCCGCCCCTGCTGCGCGAACTCATGGACGAGGCGACCCGGCTGCCGGTCGAGTACGACACGGAGGGCCGCGACGGGAAGGTGATGGAGCTGCTCCTGCTCGAGCTGGCCCCGCACCCCGTACCGGCACTGCGTCTGCCCGCGCCCGAGGACCCTCAGCTCGCCGCCCTCTGCGCCGAGATCCGGCGGGAGCCGGCCGCCCCGTGGACGACGCCGCGCGCCGCGGCCCGTGCCCGTATGAGCCCGCGCAGTCTCCAGCGCAGGTTCCCCGACGCCACCGGGATGAGCCTGGCCCACTGGGTGCAGCAGTCCCGCCTCGTCCACGCGGTCACGCTGCTCGCTCGCGGCGAGCCGGTCACGGCCGTCGCGGGCGCGGTCGGGTACGCCACCCCCAGCGCCTTCACCGCGATGTTCCACCGCGCCCTCGGCACCACCCCGACCGCCTACTTCGGCGGCTCCCCGGAGCGGGCCGGCTCCACCGAGCGCTCCGGCGGCACCGGCTGGCGCGGCCCGCCCAGGGCTCCCCGAGATGTGACGGCTCGCCAGGCATGATTCCTCCGTACTCTCTTACGTCCCTTTTTGGTGCTCTCATCCGTGTTCGAGGCGGGTGTGCCGGGGGCGACCGCCCAGGATTTCCGCCGTACGGCAAGTCGTAGGTGCGATCGGCCCCGCATGTGGCACTCGTTCGCGCGGCGGACGAACCGGGGTTCGCGCGGAGAACGAACCGAGAGGAGTGAGGCCACGGTGAGCTGGAAGGACCAGTGGCGGAGCCGGGCTCCCCAGCGCATCCGGGACAGCCTGGGCAGGGCGAGGAGCGGCCCGGGGCCCGAGCGGGACACCGCGCTGCTGCTGCTCAAGAGCGGCGCCGCCGGAGTGCTGGCGTGGGGACTGGCCCAGTACGTGATCGCCTCCCCTCAGCCCACCTACGCACCGTTCACCGCCTTGCTGGTGGTGCAGTCGACCGCCTACCGCTCCTTGATGCAGTCCTTCCGCTACGTCCTCGCGGTGGTGCTGGGAGTCGTGGCGGCGGGCCTGGTCGGGCCGCTGCTGGGGGAGAACGCGGGTGCCTTCGCGGTGATGCTGGCCATCACGCTGGTCCTCGGCCGCTGGCAGCGGCTGGGCAGCCAGGGCCTTCAGGTCTCCGTCGCGGGTGTGTTCGCCTACAACGCGCTCCTGGGCACCCGCGAGTCCATGCTGTGGGAGATCATCATGATGGCGCTGCTGGGCGCCGGTGTCGGTATAGGGATCAGCATGTTCGTCCTGCCCCCGCTGCGCTACCGCACGGCGGCAAGCGGCGTCGAAGAGGTTTCCAACGCCACCCAGACGCTGCTCAAGGACATGGCCGACGGTCTGGACGACGGGCTGCCCGACAGTGAGACCGCGGAGGACTGGCTGCACCGCGCGCGCCAGCTGGACGACACCCTCGCCTCGGCGCGCGAGGCCGTCGAGCACGGCGCCGAGAGCGTCGTCCTCAACCCGCGCAGGCTGCTGCACCCGCGCTCGGTGCCGCGGAGCTTCGCCGGGTACCGCACCCTGATGGAGTCCCTGGGCAGGGCGGGCGAACAGATCCGCAGCATCGCCTACGGCCTGCTGCGCGTACGCGAGCAGGACCCGTCGGTGTGTCCGAGTGCGGACTTCCTGCGCGCCTACGGAGAGCTGCTGGCCACGCTCTCCCGTGCCGCCGGACTGATCGGCTCGCTCCAGGAATCCATGGAGGAGGCAGAGGAGGGAGCGAAGGGCGAGGACCCGCTCATCGACACCCTGGAGAGGGGCCGCGAGCAGCACCGCCGGCTCGCCGATGAGGCCGAGGGCGCGGCCTGGCCGAGCCACGGCGTTCTGCTCACCGACGCCGACCGGCTCCTGGTCGAGTTCGGCCACGCCCATGAGCAGGGCGCCACCCAGCCGCTGTGCGAGGAGTGAGCGCCGCGCCTACGGGGCCGGGGTGCGGCCGGGGCGCTGATGGGTCTCGCCGGTCATCTGCTCCAGCGAACGCTGTTTGGTCTCGGGAACCTTGCGCTGGACGAAGAAGAAGGACAGCAGCGCGAAGAACGCGAACGCCCCGTACAGCCAGGACAGCCCGACCTTGCGGGTCATCGGCTCGAAGGAGAAGGTGACGATGAAGTTGAAGATCCAGTTGGAGGCGGTCCCGATCGCCAGCGCCATGGCCCGCATCCGGTTGGGGAACATCTCCGCCAGCATGATCCACATGATCGGGCCCCAGGAGAGCGCGAAGAAGACGACGAAGGCGTTCGCCCCGATCAGCGCGACCGGCCCGTAGGGATGGGGCAGCGACACATCGGTGCCGCTGCCCTCCTGCTGGGAGAAGGCGACGGCGGTCATCAGCAGTGACAAGAACATGCCCGTCGAGCCGATGGACAGCAGCCGGCGCCGGCCGACCCGGTCGACGAAGAACATGGAGACCACCGTCATCACCACGTTGATCCCCGCGGTGATCACGGAGGTGGTGAACGAGTCGGACTCGCTGAAGCCGACCGACTTCCACAGCGTCGTGGAGTAGTAGAAGATCGCGTTGATGCCGACCAGCTGCTGGAACGCGGCCAGGATGATGCCCACCCACACCAGCGGATGCAGCCCGAACTGCTCGCCCCGGATGTCGGCGAAGCTGCTGCGGTGCTCCTTGTGCAGCGTCTCCCTGATCTCGCTGACCTTCGCCTGCGGATCGCCCTCTCCGGACACCCGGCCCAGCACCCCGGCCGCCTGGTCGTACTGCCCCGTGAGGACGAGATAGCGCGGGGACTCGGGAATGAGCAGGGCCAGCCCTCCGTAGACCAGGGCGGGGACGACGCCGACGAGGAACATCCAGCGCCATGCCTGCATCCCGAACCACAGCTCGTGCGAGGCGCCGCCGGCGGCGCCCGCCAGGCCCTTGTTGGAGCTGAGCACCACCAGCTGGCCCACGGTGATGGCCAGTTGCTGGAGCGAGCCGAGCGCGCCGCGGCCCGAGGCGGGGGCCACCTCGGAGATGTAGGCCGGGGCGATCACGGAGGCGATGCCGATGCCCAGCCCGCCGATCACCCGCCACACCAGCAGATCGGGCACGGAGAAGGCGAAGGCGGAGCCCGTGGAGCTGATGAGGAACATCACCGAGCCCAGCAGCATCACATTGCGCCGCCCCCAGCCGTCGGCCAGCCGCCCGGCGTACCAGGCGCCCACGGCGCAGCCCAGCAGGGCAATGGAGACGACGAACCCGGACAGGAACGAACCGAGGCGGAAATGCGCTCCCAGGGCATCGACAGCGCCGTTGATGACGGAGGAGTCGAAACCGAAGAGAAAGCCGCCGACGGCGGCTGCGATGGAAATACCGACGGCTTTGCCGTGGTGGCCGGAGGGCTGCTGGGAATGCGAAGCCGTCTCAACCATGAGCGTCACCTGGCCAATTCGTTCCGGGCTGTTCTGTTCGTGTTTCCGTGCACGGTGTTTCCGTTGCACGCGAGGCGCGGAACCAGTCCTCGTGCAGGCGCCCCGCCTTTTCGCGCCCGGAATGAGCCATTATGCCGAAAAAGTCCGTGCGATTTCGTATCGTTGCCTACAGCCGCTGCCGAGGCAACATCCTGCTGCCTGGAGTCGGATATCCGTTTGCGGGACCCGCGGCGGCCCGGTCACCATCCCTGGATGGTCAAAAGCCCCTACAGCGACGGCCGCGCGGGAATCGACGCGGAGCTGGTCGAGCGTCTGATCGCGGCACAGTTCCCGCGCTGGAGCGGGCTGCCGGTCCGGCCGGTCGAGGCCGACGGGTGGGACAACCGCACCTACCGGCTCGGCGAGGAGATGACGGTGCGGCTGCCCACCGCCGAGGGCTACGCCCCGGCAGTCGACAAGGAGGACCGATGGCTGCCCCTCCTCGCCCCGGCGCTGCCGGTGCCCGTCCCGCCCGTGCTGGCCAAGGGCGAGCCGGGGGAGGGGTACCCCTTCAGCTGGTCGGTGCGCGGGTGGCTCGACGGGGAGACCGCCCGCCCCGAGCGCGTTGACGACCTGCCGGGGTTCGCCGTCCGGGTGGCGGAGTTCGTCCTGGCCCTCCAGCGGGTGGACGCGACGGACGGGCCGCGTGCGGGGGCGCACAGCTTCTACCGGGGCGCGCCGCCGGGCCACTACGACGGTGAGACCCGGCGCGCGCTGGCCGCGCTGGAGGGACGGATCGACACCGCCCGGGCCGCCGCCGTGTGGGACGCCGCTCTCGCCTCCGCCTGGCAGGGACCCCCCACGTGGTTCCACGGCGACATCGCCCACGGCAACCTGCTGGTACGGGACGGCGAACTGGCCGCCGTCCTCGACTTCGGGACCTGCGGCGTCGGCGACCCCGCCTGCGACCTGGTGATCGCCTGGACGCTGTTCTCGGGCGAGAGCCGCGAGGCGTTCCGCGCGGCCGTCGGCCAGGACGGCGCCATGTGGGCGCGGGCTCGCGGGTGGGGCCTGTGGAAGGCCCTGATCTGCCTGGCCGAACACCTCGACACCGACGCCGAACGAGCCGCCGAGGACCGTCACGTCCTCGACGAAATCCTCACCGACCATGACCACTTCGGGTAGCCCCGGCCCCGTCCGTATGATCACTCCGGACAGCGATGTGAAGCGGAACCGGAGAACATGAAGTGAAGCGGAGCCGGAGAACATGACGCGAGCCCTCGACCGGGAGACGCTCGAAAGGCGGTTCCGTCCGGAGGAACTGGTCACCCTGCCGGAGCGGGCCCTGGCGGGTATCCGGCACGAGCCCAGCCGTGCCTTCCTCCGCAACATCGGGATACCCGTACGCCCCACCCCCTGGTTCGACCTCATCGAGCGCGACGAGCCCGAGTACAAGCGGCTGAGCGACAGCTACGAGGAGGACCTGCGCACGGTCTGGCCCGGGCTGCCCGACGGCGCGGAGAACTGGCTCCTGATCGGCATGATCCCGTACGAGGACTTCGCCCTCGACAGCGGCACCGGAGCCCTCGTCCTGTTCCCCCAGGACCACGACGAGCCCTACGTGCTCAACACGGATCTGGCGTCCTTCGTCCGCTTCCTCTGTCTGCTGGAGGAGGAACGTCCGCACTACGACGAGGACTTCGAGCCGGACGAGGGAGAGGAAGAGGGGGAGGGCGAAGCGGACTGCGTGGGCGCCGCCCGCCGCCTGGCCGCGCGGATGCGTGAGATCGACCCCGCCGCGCTGGAGGTCCCCCACTCCCGCTGGCACGACATCCTGGACTACATCGCCTATCCGGCCGCGCGATAGCCGAGGGCCGCCAGTCGGGCGGTTTCCGCCGCGCTCCGTTTTCCCGCCGGTGACCCGGGGTTACACAGCTGTTCTGACGCGCATCCACCGCGCTCTGTCACCCCGCTGCCCCGCACAGGAGAAAACCATGGCGACCTGCGATGTCTGTGGCAACGACTACGACCTGTCCTTCGAAGTGCGCACGGTCGGCGGCAGCCACACGTTCGACAGCCTCGAATGCGCCGCCCAGAAGCTTGCACCCATTTGCGACCACTGCCAGTGCCGGATCCTGGGGCACGGGCTCCAGGCCGACGGCCAGTTCTTCTGCTGCGCCCACTGCGCCAGGGAGAGCGGAAAGTCGAAGCTGGCCGACCGCGTCTGAGCGACTTGTCGCACTTCGGATTTGACGCCGCACAGCGGGGAACCCCAGGTGACCGAAATCGGAAGCCACAGCGCGAAGCGTCGCGGCGCGTCGGCGCGGAGGCGCGCGCGTCGCAACGAGTGAGGAAGAGACATGGCTGACAAGGACCTCAGCGGCCGTCGGGTGCTGGTGATCGTGACCAACTACGGCGTCGAGCAGGACGAGCTTCTCGTGCCCGTACGTCACCTGCGGGAGGGTGGCGCGGAGGTCGACATCGCCGCCGCCCACGCCGAGCCGGTCAAGACGCTCGTCGGCGACAAGGACCCGGGCGAGACAGCCGAGCCGACGCTCACCCTGTCCGACGCCGACCCCGGCGGCTACGACCTGCTGCTCATCCCCGGCGGCACCCTGAACGCGGACGCGCTGCGCCGGAACGAGTCGGCGATCGACGCCGTCCGCTCCTTCACCACCTCCCACCGGCCGGTCGCCGCCATCTGCCACGGGGCGTGGGCGCTGGTCGAGGCGGGCGTGGTCGGCGGCAAGACGCTGACCTCGTACCCGTCCCTCCAGACGGACATCCGCAACGCGGGAGGCAGTTGGGTGGACAAGTCGGTCGTCAGCGACGATGCCGAAGAGTGGGTGCTGGTGACCTCGCGGACCCCCGACGACCTGGACGACTTCCTCCAGGAGGTCGACGAGGCCCTCACCGGCCCTGGCAGCTGAACCCGGCTCCGGGAGCCCCGGGGGCTGCGGGAGCCACCGGCTACTGGTCGCGGCCAGGGGCGGCGACCGGTGCCACGGCCGCGACCAGTGCGTGGTCCTCCCGGGTGCCCGACGAGGGGGACGGCGGACTCTTTGGCCCTTCCAGCGTGGCGGGTCACCCGGCGCCCGGCATCCGGGCCTCCAGCGTGCCGTCCTCCCGCACCCGGGTCTCGAACACGGGCTGCGGGGAGGTGGCGGGCCCTCCCACGTTCCAGCCGTCCGAGAGACGGAAGACGCTGCCGTGCCACGGGCAGGTCACACAGCCGTCCGCCACCTCCCCCTGGGAGAGCGGCCCGGAGGAGTGGCTGCACCGGTCGGCGAGCACCGTCACCCGCCCCTCGGGCTCCCGGAACACCATGACCGGCACCTCGCCCAGCTCCCTGCGTACCGCCTCACCTGCCGGGAACTCCGCCACGGGCCCCAGCGCGTACCAGCCCGGTTCGAGCAGGTGCGGCACCGGCTCGGCCTTGTTGGCGCCGGACGCCTGCCGGAAGGCGAGGTGCCCGCCCAGGAGGGCGCCGCACCCCGCCGCGGACAGACCGGCGAAGCCCAACGCGCGTCCCCACCCCGTACGTCCACGGCCCCGCGCCGTCCAGGAGCCGGCGTACAGCCCCACCGCCAGCACGTTGGAGGCCGCGTGCACCAGGCCGCTGCGCAGCTGCTGCTCGTGCTGCTCGGCCCAGTCCACCCATCCGGCCAGCGCCGCCGGGACCGCACCCGCGAGGCCGACGCCCACCAGGGTGCGGGCGCCCCGCTGGTGGCCGGGGGCCAGATCCAGCACGGCAGCCGAGAGCCAGGCGCCCATGGGGAGCTGCACCAGCGCGGGGTGCAGCGGATGGCCCAGCCACCGGCCGTGGAGTACGTCCCGGGCCCGCCCCAGGGGCAGTGCCCGTGCCGCGCGCCGTACGGGTCCGATCACGCCGTCGAGGGCCGTGGCGTCCCCGAGAGAGTCCAGGACTTTGAGGGCTGTTTCAGTAGGTTTCTTGCGGTATGGCGGGAAAGATCGCATCCGGGACAGTTAGCCGTAGGCCGCAGAAGTCAAACTCCCGGGTTCACGCTCCCGGCCGCCTCCGGATGCGCCCGTGCCGGGCCTGCGGCAGCGTGGAGGGGACGGGCACCACACGTGCCGTCCCTCCCCGCACTTAAGGAGCCGTCATGGGTGAGCAGCGCGGCGCAGCCGACAAGCTCAAGGGCAAGGCCAAGGAGATGGTTGGCAAGATCACCGGTGATGACCGCAAGCGAAGCGAGGGCCGCACCGACCAGACCAAGGGCAAGGCCAAGGACACCATGGGGAGCGCCAAGGGCAAGGCGGCGGGCATGAAGGACTCCCTGACGGACGAGGACCGGAGCGGGGGCCGGGGCCGCCACAAGGACAAGCACATGGGCAGCCATCACAAGGACAGGCGCATGGGCAGGAGCAAAGGCCAGGACCAGGGCAAGGGCGAGGACTGAGCATTCAGTCGCCGGAGGTCTGAGCCTTCGTGCCGCCGGAGGGCTGAGCTTTCAGCCGGCGGCGTCGCGCTGGTCGTTGCTGTCCTGGCGCAGCCGCTCCGTGCGCCGCGTCAGGGTGTCGATGCGCGAGGCCAGCTCCGGGTGCGCGTCCCCCAGGTGGGTGCGGGTTTCCGCGAGGGGCGGGAGCAGGTGCGCGGCGTCGCTGTGACCGAGGGCGTGGGTCAGGCTGTCGAGGGGGGCCTGGGCCTCCGGCGGCAGATCGTCCAGCGCGGTGATCTGCCCCGCGAGGCGCCGCAGGTCGGCCGCGTGCTCGCGGGCCCAGGCGGTGACGGTGCGGTCGGCAGCGCGGTGGTCGCGGGCGGCCTTGACGCGCTCTTCTCCCGTGGTGCCCGCGGCTCCGGGGCGCAGCCGCAGATAGCGGCGCTCGGCGGCCTGACGGCTGGCGACGCCGAGGGGGCCCGCGAGGTCGGCCCAGCTGGCCCCTGCCTCACGCGCTGTTTCGATCAGCCCCGTCTCCCATCCGGCCAGCTGTTCGCGCACTTCGCGCAGCAGGAGGAGCGTGGCCAGGGCCTGTTCGACGTCCTGCCGGGGCTCGGCGGATTCGGCGGTTCCGGAGGGGCCGGTGGTCTGGCCGGGGGCCGGGGTCCGGGCGGCGCGCAGGGCCTGGTCGATGGTGCCCAGCGCGGTCGAGGCGGTGAGGAAAGAGGCGGGACTCGCGCTCTGTGAGCGCCTCTCACCGAGGGAGGGGCGCTCCTGCTGGGAGGGGGTGTGCTCGGCCACGGGTGTGCTCCTCCGGGCTGATGTCGTCCTTTCAACGACATACTACGTGTCACCTTCCCGACGACGAACAATTTGTCATCCATTCGATGACGTGCTAGAACCAGATAGAGCGCATTGGCAGGTACTGCCTGAACCCACGGAGGTGTCCGAGATGTTGATGCGCACCGATCCCTTCAGCGAACTCGACCGCCGCGCCCAGCAGTTGACCGGCTTGGACAAGGGCGCCATCGACGTCACCGTCGAGCGGAACACGCTGACCGTCAGGGCGGAGCGCCGACCGGTTCCCAAGGCCGGGAACGTGTGGACGGGGCTGTCCGAGCGGCCGTCGGGCGTCTGGTCCCGGCGCGTGCTGCTCGCCGACACCCGGACGCGGAGCACATGCGCGCCGGCCGCGAAGCGGGCTTCCTCACGCTGCGCATCCTCGTCACCGAGCGCGCCAAGCCCCGCAAGATCATGATCGGCGGCGCCACGGAGAGCGAGCAGGAGCCGCAGAACAAGCAGTTCTCCGGCTGAGTTTACTCCCCGCCTCCATCTCCCCCTCCTTCCTCTTCCGCCTCTCCCGCACCTTTCCCCTCACCCCTTGTTCCCGAGTCTGTCGAACGACGAGAAAGGCATCGCATTTTCATGATCCAAGAGAGTGGTACGGACAAGGTCCACGCGAGCGGTACGGGCCGGTCGCAGCCGTCCATGACGTGGACCCGGCTGTTGGAGACGGTGCGGTACGACGGCGCCTACCCCACCCGGGAGCGGGCCGAGCAGGTCACCGTCAACGTGCTGGCGGCGCTGGGCCGCCAGCTCACCGGGGACGAGCGCGTCGACCTGGCCGCCGTACTGCCCGAGGAGGCGGCGGAGGTGTTCACGGCCCAGGTGCCGGCCGTGGAGAAGCTGACCGGCTGGAGCTTCGTGAAGGACCTGGCCGTCCGCACCAATGCTTCTCCCGCCACCACCCGCTGGGACACCGGCACCGTCTTCGCCGTCCTCGCCCGCCTGGCAGGCCCCGGCCTGCTGGCCCGCGCCCTCGCCCAACTCCCCACCGGCTACGCGCTCCTGTTCGGCCAGGCCCAGCTCACCCCGCCCCGCGCCGCCTAGCGCCGCACCCGGCCTGGCTTGCGTCGCCGGAAGAGTGGCGATCGACCCGTGCGGGAGCAGGGCGACGACGCGGGGCCTCGCCGGGCCATCCGTGGATGCGGACGAGGTGGCTCAGTTGAGCATCAGCAAGGTGTCCCACCCACTGGCCGTGGGGCGGCCGTTGGCGTACGCGTGCAGGACGAGGGCGATCCCGGCCGCGCCGTCGAGGAGGCCCGGCATGTCCAGGTACAGGTCGGCCGCCGGCTGGAAGTAGCGGTATCCGAAGGGGGAGTCGGGCTCGAAGCCCCGCAGCAGACGGGCGGCGACCTCGTCGGCGGCGGCGCCGAGCCCCGCCTCGGGATGGTCCAGCTCACACAGCGTCAGCAGATGGAGCACGCTCGACCAGCCGTGGCACAGCGCGTGGTCGTTGATGCCCCACTGGTCAACCGGGCGCCGGACCATGGCCCGCACCGTCTCGACCCCGGCGCGTGTCCACGCGGGACGGCTGAGCGCGCGGCCCGCCATGCCGAGTGCGCGGGCCGTGCCCGGCGCGCCGTAGCACCAGGAGGGGCGGGCGGGAAGCGGTGTCTCATGGCCGTGCCGGTCGGCGTAGTAGCGCAGCGGTAGGTAGGGAGTCCAGTACGGTCCCGCCTCGTCCCATTCGCGCCAGGTCAGCAGCCACTCGGCCATCGACTCGATGGCCTCGGCCTGGCCCGGCACCCGTGCGCCCTCGTGCCAGGCCAGCGACAGGAGGGCGAGCGGGCCGGGGATGCCGTGCGCGAGCCCGAAGTTGGCCTGCCCGTCGTCGAATTCCTCGGCGACCCGCGTGCGCTTCGTCGGCCCGTACCACCAGCCCGGTACCTCGGTCCCTTTGACATGCAGGGGTTCGCGGAGCGCGGTGAGGGAGGTGAGGGCCGCCCGGAGCGCGTCGTCCTGGGTGCGCCGGTGCAGCAGATAGCGGGCGATGCCGCTGAGACCGCTGAGGACGTCGATGACCGCCGGGTACGTCGGCACCCCCGCGTCCCGCGTCGAGGTGTGCAGCGCCGCCAGCCGGTGGGCGTAGTCGGCCATGCGTGCGTCCGTACGGTGCAGCAGCGACGCGTACTCCCCGTCGTGCACGGCCGCCGCCCGCACCGCGCTCGCCAGCGCGCCGACCCCCGAGAACGCGCCCTGCACGGGCGAGCGTTTTGTCGCGGCGGCCGTGAGTTCGAGATAGCGGTGCGCGGTGGCCCGGTGCGCCGCCGGGTCGCCGGCCGGCGCGTCGCCTCGCCCGAGTTCGGCGTACAGCAGCGCCAATGCCGGGTAGCCCCGGTTCAGCGAGCCCGGCTCCCAGACGGGGGAGCGCGAGTCGTCGACCTCGGCGTGCGTACCGTTC
This sequence comes from Streptomyces sp. NBC_01775, assembly GCF_035917675.1. Lineage (NCBI taxonomy): Bacteria > Bacillati > Actinomycetota > Actinomycetes > Kitasatosporales > Streptomycetaceae > Streptomyces > Streptomyces sp. NBC_01775. The sequence continues at coordinate 7,916,659 of NZ_CP109104.1, forward strand.
GCCACGGTCGCCGCCACGACCGCTTCCGGGTCCCGCAACCGTGCGGTGACCTCGGCGACGACTCCGGCGGCGGCGCGGCGCAATTCCGCACGTGTGTCCGGGACGGGGCCCGTCCGTATTTCGCTCATGTGTGCTCCGCCCGGCCGGCCCGGGCGCGTACGACACTGCGCAACAGCCCGTACGAGTGGCGTTCGGCGCCGGGATCCATGCCGAGCAGCCGGTTGGCGTGCATGTGCAGGACGCCCGCCACGGCCGAGCCCCGCTCCGGCGAAGGCACCAGGCCCGAGCCGAGGCCGAGTGCCCGTCCGTACTCCCGCGCGGCTCGCGTCAACTCGGCGCGGTGCACGGCCAGTTCCCCGCCCGCGCTGCCCGTCCCGCCGCCCGCGCTCCCGGTCCCGCCGCCCGCGCTGCCCGTCCCGCTCCCGGTGTCGGCCACGCTTCCGTTGTCGAAGGAGAGGGCGAGCTTGGTGGCCGCCCGTCGCCGCACCGCCGGGATCTCGTTCTCCAGCTCGGCCGGATAGGCGGCGAGCACCCAGCTCCACCAGTCCCAGTCGCCGAGCGCGTCGAGCAGCGCCGCGTGGTTCAAGGCCGCGAGCGTCTCGGGCGGCACCGGCAGTTGCCCGCGAGCCCGCGCCGCCAACTGGGCGGTCACCAGGCGGCTGTCGGCATGGAAGAGCCGTTCGGCGGGGGTGAGGGCGGCGGGGCCGCCGTACCGGTCGGTCTCCGGCTCGTAGGTGTCGAGCACCAGCTTGCGGATGGCGCCCTCAGCGGCGGCCGACGCGGCCCACTCGTGCAGCGCCGGCAGCACCCGCTCCCGGATCGCGCCGGGCTCGCCGTGCAGCCGTAGCCGCAGATGGGCGCCCGGATCGGCGTACCGCAGGAAGAACCAGCGGTCCACGTCCCCCTCCACCCGCGCCAGCAGTGGCGGCAGCTCCCGGACGAGCAGCGTGTCCAGCCGGTCCCTGGCCGCGTACACCTTCGCGTACAGCCACTCACCGCCCGGTGCGTGCCGTACGCGCGAGGCGGCGGCGCGGGGCGCCCTCGGCGCGGCGGGGCGGGGACGCACGGGCACCAGCGGCACGACGACCTCCGTGGCGTATCCGCCCGACCAGCCCAGCTCGGCGGGATCCGCCAGCGGCGATTCCTGCACCAGCGGCACCGAGCGGCCCACCAACTGGGTACGCAGGAGCTGTTGGTGCGCCGGTGCCGTCAGGTCCAGGTCGAGATGGTGGTCCAGGACGCTCACCCGCAGCACGTCGGGCACCGCGTACCGCCCGCGCCACCGCTCCAGCGCCCGCAGCCAGTCCTTCTCGTCCAGCCGCCTGTCCCGCAGCTCGGGCGGGGGGCGCCAGCGCGCGGGCGACAGGACGGTGCGGCCGTGCCGTACCCGGGGCAGACAGGGCAGCGCGTCCAGCCTGCTCCACTGCCAGGGCGCCCACGGGCGCAGCCCGCTCATGCCGACCCCGGCCAGGAAGCGGGCCGTGTTGGGGGCCTCGGTCGTGATGTTGAGCATGCTGGGGCGCAGGACCGAGATCTCGCGCCCGGTGGAGGCGCGGACGAGGAACAGACGTTCCCCGGTCGCGCCCACGGCCACGTCGTCCAAGCCGATGCCGTGTTCGGGAGTGTCCTCGGGGTCGGGGAAGCAGCCGACGCAGACGGCGTGGGCCGCCAGGCGGGGGACGCGGGCGACGTTGTTGGAGCGTGCGCCGCGCGGCTGGAAGAAGAGCTGAACAGGAAGCGGAGCTTCCGGACCAGGACCGCCAGGACCGCCCGGCCCGTCGACCGGCCCACCCGGCCCGTCGACCGGCCCACCCGGCCCGCGGCCGGACCCACGGTCCGCCTCGCTGTGCAGCGCGGCAAGGTCCCGCTCAGCGTCGATCAGGTGCGCGAAGCGGCCCGCCATCGCACCGGCGCTGTACGACCCGTTGGCGACCACCAGCCGGAAGTCCCCCGCGGCCAGCGCCGCCGCGGAACGGGCCAGCGGCTGTACGCACAGGTCGAGCGAGCCGGGCGGCAGCGCCGCGCCGCTCTGCTCGGGCGCGAGCTGGGCGAGCAGCCGCTCATCCAGGACCAGTTCGGCCCCTGTTCCCGCCGTCAGCACCTCGTGCACAGCCTGCCCCAGCGCTTCGTCCCGCGCCGAGGAGTAGGGCATTGCCGACTCCGGATCCGACGGCCCGCGATCGCTCGACGGCACCCGGTATCCGGCCGGTGCCCCCAGCCCGAGATGCGGATCCAGCACCTCCCGTACGAGCACGGGCCGGTCGGTGCCGTACCTGTCGAGGAACGCCCGGTGGTACTCGGTCAGATGCGCGTACTGCCCCTCGGCAGGCGCCAGCCGCCACAGCACACCGGCGGCCCGGGTCACCTCGTCGGCGACCGCGTACGGCAGCCGGACGTCGCTGTCGACGCGCAGATCGACGTGGATGGGCGGATGCGCGCCGTCGTCCCCCGCCCCACCCGCCGCTTCCGTACCGGTGGCGCGGAAGGTGGCGGCACCGGTGGTGGCACTGGTGGCGGCGGAGGTGGCGCGGACCTCGCGCATCGCGGAGAGCGCGGCGCGCCAGGTGTCACGTCCCGCGCCCGGCGCGGCTTCCGCGTAGCTGCCGAGCAGCCCCGCGACCCGGCGCAGCCCGGCGGCCGTGGCGGAAGTCGTGCCGGAGAGACGGGAGTTGACGTAGGCGAGCTGATCGGGCCTGTCCTGACGGGCCCCGGCATCGGTGAGCAGTACCTCCCGGTCGAGGAGCCCCACGAGCAGCCGCTCGACGTCCTCCCGCCCCGCCTCGGGGAAGGAATCCTGGACGGCGCCGCGCAGCGCCGCGAACGACAGCGGACGGCGCGCGGCCTCGACGGCGGCCCGGACGACGGGGCTGTACCCGACCGTCATCTCGTGCGGCACAGGCTCCGAGGACGACGCACCCCGCGCCGCCCGGACATAGGGGAGGACGAGCCGGTCGCCGCGCACGGCGCACAGATTGTTGACGACGACGAGCAGCGCCTCCCGCGCTTCGCCGTCGTGGTGCAGCCCCCGCACGATCTCATCCAGCCAAGCGGCGTCAGGCCGCGCGTGCTTCCGGTGGAGGGATCCCGTGCGTACGGAGGTCTCCCCGCCCAGGCGCGCGGTGTGCACACCGGCCAGCAGTCCGAACGGGGTGGGGCGGCCGGTCATCCGCAGCACATAGCGGGTCACGGCGAGCGTGGCGCGCCGCAGCTTGGCATCGGGGACGGGGGCGCCGTCCTCGGCCTTGGCGAGCGTGGCGGCCAGCGACGCGCTCGACACCTCGATGGCCTCCCGGACCACCGGGTCCTCGACCAGCGCCAGCAGGTGGTCCCGGACCCGGGGGGTGCCCTGCGTCCGGCTGACGTCGTGCGGGCCGTCGTCGTAGCTGGTCAGCGTGCGGGCGGCGCTGGGATGGGTGACCGGCAGCGCGGCCATCCGTACGATCCCGAAGGCCGCGGCGCGGAAGACCGGTTCCCGCTCCGGCCCCGGTTCCCGTTCGGGTTCGGACTCCGGGTCCGCTCCCGGTTCCGGACCCGCTCCCAGGTCTGCTCCCGGTTCCGGTTGGAGGTCTGCTGTGATCTTCTGCGGCACTGACTCCCCGTTCCCCCACCTGCCGTGGCACCGCCCGCCCCGGAGCCACGGGCTGGGCCCATGGGACGGGGCGGGCGGCGACCGATCAGCGGCGCCTCAGTTCAGCGGCGCCTCAGCCCGGACCTCAGCAACACGGCACGCACATGGCGACGCCTATGCCGTAAGTGTTGATGGTGGTCGGGGTCAGGGCGGCGTTCTCGTCGAGTTCGCGGGCGGCATCAGGGTGCGCCACCTGGCCCTCGACCGATTCCACGAGCTCCACGTCGAGATCGAACAGCGTGCTGGGCATTTCGGACCTCCCGTTGTGAGTTGCGTGCGTGCTTCAGCGCCTCCGCATTGGTGAAGGCTTGATGAAGACACGTCACCTTAAGTGTGAGCCTGGCGGAGAGCAACGGTTGACAACGGCCCGGAAATGTCGATGGGGGCCGGCAGTTCGGGCCGAGGGTGCCGCCGGTCGTGAACCGGATGGCTGGCGGACGCGGGCACCCATGAGTGGCCGTGGGCGTCCGTAAGTGGCTGTGAGCAGCCGGGACGGAGAACCTCACCCTCGAACGCACTAAAATCTGTCATGGCGGGAGTAGACATGGCCCAGGTCTGGGTCTAGAGTTCTTCTCGTAGCCAACGGAGTCAAAGAGGCGCGACAGAGGACGAACTGTCGCGGGAAGCATGTGGCACGGCAGTGGAGTTGTGGGGCCGGGAAGTGCAGGAGGGCCCCATCGCTGACTGCCGGACCAGGCGGCCAGTGGGGCCGCCCCGCGCAACCGAAGCCAGATCAGCAGTGCCGTTCAGAAACGGTCAGAAATCAGAGAGGAGCAGACGCCATCAGGATCGCCCGGGCGCGGCGTATATCCGCTCGGGTACCGCAGGCCCCGGATTGGAAGGTGGTCCCCGGTCACGCATCAGCGATCCCCGCATGATGGGCTTTTTATGCCGATATGCGGTATTCAGAGGCTGGCGCTCGGCGCCGGCAGATGGTGTTGAAACCCCTCGGGGCCCCGGTGCCGTTCGGCACCGGGGCCCCTCGACGCGTCCCAGAAGAGGTGCAAATGCCGCCAGAAAATCCACAGAACACCGCCGACCGGCTCGACGATGACGACTATCCCGCCTACACCATGGGGCGCGCCGCCGAGATGATCGGCGCCACCCCCGCCTTCCTCCGCGCCATCGGCGAGGCCCGGCTGATCGTCCCCCTGCGCTCCGAGGGCGGCCACCGCCGCTACTCGCGCTACCAGCTCCGTATCGCGGCCCGCGCCCGTGAACTCGTCGACGACGGAACCCCGATCGACGCCGCCTGCCGCATCATCATTCTTGAGGACCAGCTCGAAGAGGCCCGGCGTATCAACGAGGAACTGCGCAGCGCGCGGACCGGCCACGACGAGCCCGCCGAGGCCTGACCCGTCCGGCCCTCTATTCGATTGCTGTCTCTCCCGCGACCGAGCAGGATGCGGACATGCGTTTTTCCGTCAACATTCCGAACTTCGGAGACTTCGCGGACGCCAGGGCCGTCGCAACGGTGGCCACGGCGGCCGAGCAGGCGGGCTGGGACGGGCTCTTCGTCTGGGACCACGTGGTGCACGACAAGCGCAAGCGCCGGGGCCAGCCCTTCGGGGACCCGTGGATGCTGTTGACGGCGGCGGCGCTGGCGACCTCCCGGATCAGGCTGGGCACGCTGGTCACCCCGGTCGCCCGGCGCCGCCCGCAGCAACTGGCCCGTCAGGTGGCCACCCTGGACACCCTCAGCGGCGGCAGGGTCGTCTTCGGTGCGGGCCTGGGCGGGCCGGTCGAGGACGAGTTCGGCAGCTTCGGCGAGCCGACCGACCCCGTAGTGCTCGCCGAACGCCTGGACGAGGGCCTGGACCTGCTGAACCGCTTCTGGACCGGCGAGCAGGTGAACCATCACGGCCGGCACTACGAGGTCCGGGACGTGACGTTGCTGCCCGCCACGGTCCAGCGGCCCCGCCCGCCCGTATGGGTGGCGGGCTTCTGGCCGCACCGCCCGCCGATGCGTCGGGCCGCCCGCTGGGACGGCGCGGTCCCGCTTTTCAACTCCGCCAAGCACGGGGACATCCCCCCGGTGGAGGAGGTGCGCGACCTCGTGTCCTACGTGCGCCGGCACCGCGACGGCCAGGGCGACAGCCCCTTCGAGCTCGTCCTCGGCGGCGCCACCCCCGCCGACCCCGCCAAGGCGCGCGACCTGATCGGCCCGCTGGCCGACGCGGGTGCCACGTGGTGGGACGAGCGACAGTTCCAGACGGGCGAGGACCTCTACCGGCTCGCCCCCGTGCTACGTCGGATCGAACAGGGCCCTCCCGCTTTCTGACGCAGGGGGGCGCGGAGACCTGCCTGCCCCCCGCTCGCAACGGGCCGCGCGACCACCCCTCAGCCGGCCGCCGCGCATCCGCTCAGCAGCCGCCCGCGTTCTGGCCTCCTTCCGCTTCGGCCTCGTCGTGGAGACCGGAGCCGCCGCAGCACGCATACGGCAGCGGTACGCCCGCCCGCGTAACGGGCGCGGACGGGCGGGCCGTTGGAGGCACGGCGTGGTAGCAGATCCGGTCGGCGAGCGCCTTGCCGTGGGCGTCTCACTCGTGAGCCGACTGGTCGTCGGCGAGGGCTGCCAGGTGGGTGGAGAGATCATCGGCGAAGCGCCCGAGCAGCCGGCCGAGGTCCTGCCGGTCCTGGTCGGGCCAGTCGGCGAGGGCCTCGGCGAACCACCCGAGCACGACGCGCAGGTAGCGGTCGGTCGCCGAAGACCCCTCGGAAGTGGCCTCGATCAGGCGGGCCCGCTGATCGAGGGGATCGGTGACGCGGCGGACCAGCCCGCGCCGCGTCAGCTCGTTCACCTGTCGGGTGACGTGTGGCCCTACGACCTGCATCCGCGTGGCGATCTCGCCGATCCGCAGCGGCTGCCCGGCGAGATGCAGCGTTACGAGCACGGACATCGCGGGCCGCTCCAGGGGGAGGCCGGCCGCCTTCATGGCGTGCTCGGTCAGGCGACTCCGGTTGAGTACGCCGCTGAGCTGCGTCAGCCGGGGGAGCAGCCCCGTGAGCAGATCGGATGGGGGGTCGGCGCCCTCATGGCCGTCCGCTTCCTCGCTGTCGACCGCTTCTTCCTGGGCAGCTGTCCCTCCCCGGCCGGCGGCCTCTTCCACGCTCTCTCCGGCAGTCGACTCCGGCGCCGGCTCTGGCTCCCGCTGCGGGGCGTCCATCGCCTCTCCTTTTTAGATAGCTAAGTTAGGTATATAGTTTGCCCTGGCGCGGCTTCGCCAGGGGCTTGCCGCGCCGCCAATAAAGGTACCTAAGGTACGCAGATAACGACTCTGCGGCCCGTCCGAGAGGAGAGCGCTCATGAGCAGGTCGCCGAACAGGTCGTCGAAGCGGAAGGTCCTCATCTCCGGTGCCAGCATCGCGGGGCCCGCGCTGGCCTACTGGCTCCAGCGGTACGGCTTCGAGGTCACCGTCGTGGAGAAGGCGAGCGCGGTGCGCGGCGGTGGGTACCCCATCGACGTCCGCGGCACGGCGCTGGACGTCATCGACCGGATGGGCGCGCTGCCCCAGCTCCGCGCCGCCCACATCGACAGCCGCAGGATCTCCTTCGTGGGGGCCGACGGCGCAGCCCTGGGTTCCATCAGGCCCGAGGTGCTCACCGGGGGAGTGGAAGGCCGTGACGTGGAAGTGGGCCGGGGGGACCTGGCCGACCTGCTTCACGAAGCCGTGCGCGACGAGGTCGAGTTCCTCTTCGGCGACTCCATCGCCACCCTCCATGACCACGAAGGCGGCGTGGACGTGGTCTTCCGCGGCGGGGCGCAGCGCACCTTCGACCTCGTCGTCGGCGCCGACGGACTCCACTCCCACACCAGGGGCCTCGTCCTCGGTCCCGAGGAGCAGTACCACCGCTACCTCGGCTACTGCTTCGCCGGCTTCACGATGCCGAACCACTTCGGGCTCTCGCACGAAGCCCTGCTCTGGAACGTCCCGGGCAAGGCCGCGGCCCTCTACGCCTCGGGGGACGCCGAGCAGGTGCACGCCTTCTTGGTCTTCACCCGTCCCGAGCCCCCCTTCGAGGCGTTCCGGAACCCCGGCGCGCAGCGGGATCTCGTCGCCTCGGTCTTCGCCGGGGAACAGTGGGAGATCCCGCGCATGGTCGCCGCCATGCACGCCGCCGACGACCTGTTCTTCGACGTCGCCAGCCAGATACATATGCCTCGGTGGTCCCAGGGCCGGGTCGCCCTCGTCGGCGACGCAGCCCACGCGCCCTCGTTCTTCTCCGGGCAGGGCTCCAGCATCGCGCTCGTCGGTGCCTATGTTCTCGCCGGTGAACTGGCCACCAACCCCGACCACCGCTCGGCCTTCGCGGCGTACGAGCACGGCGCGCGCGGGTTCGTGGAACTGAACCAGGCGCTCGCGGGCAAGGGAGGGGTCAGCGTCGCCCCGCGTACGGCCGAGGAGCTGGCGCGGCGCAACGCGGCGCTGCGCGCCTCCTCGTCGCTGCCCAGTGGTGACGAGGGGCGGGCGGTCAACTCGGCGCTCACGCTCCCCACGTACGCGCCCGCCCTGTAAGGGCGCCGGAGCGCCGTGTGGGCGCCCGGCCGGAGCCAGGCCTTGTGCCCCTTGCTCTCCGGAGCGGATCGGGACGCTCCGCTACTGAATTTCTCTTGCCACAACTACAGAATTTTCCGCCGGGCGGCAGGTTTATTGTTACCGTTTTACGCGTCGGCGCCATCTCTTGCGTAATACCGGTCCCACCGTGTTAGGCTCGACGGCAGTTGCAGTTGTGGTTCCCAAAGACTTCAAATGTTCACACGGCGAAATCGCCGTGGGGGCAATTTTGTACTCCGGCATTTTCTCCGGACGGGGCAATCATCGCGGCGACGCGCGGAGTCGGCACAGTGCAGATTCCGAGAAACACCCGAAGGGGATATGTCATGGCTACAGGCACCGTGAAGTGGTTCAACGCGGAAAAGGGCTTCGGCTTCATCGAGCAGGAGGGCGGCGGCGCCGACGTCTTCGCTCACTACTCGAACATCAACGCCACCGGCTTCCGTGAGCTTCAGGAAGGCCAGAAGGTGAGCTTCGACGTCACGCAGGGCCAGAAGGGCCCGCAGGCGGAGAACATCGTTCCCGCCTGACGCCGACGCGTAGGGCGTAGCTGGGGCCCGCACCCTGACTCGGGATGCGGGCCCCAGCTCGTTGCTTTTTGGTTGATGTCACCGCCGTTCGCGGGCCCACAGGGCCGGAGGCCGTGACGCACCACCCCCACGATGAGGGCGGGACCCGGACTCAACAGTGCCCATGGAATTGCGGCGCGTGAATTCTCCACGCCGCCTGTCCATGAACTGCCGGACCGTTTTCTCGTCTCATTTCTTGGCTCGTTCTTGCGATTACCCCAATTCGTGCTGTCAAAGCCGTGTGGGACTTCCTCGATACGTGCCGAATCGAGGAAGGTTCTATCTCAATGAACCGCACTACTCGCACCAATGGACGCGCCGGGCGGCCCCGTACGGGCGACTCCGCCGGATCGCGCCACGGCGCCCGCTCGCAGACCTCCGGCAGCCGTCCGTCCGGCGGCTCAGGACGCTCCAACGGCTGGGGCGGACGTCGGTCCACGCCTCTTCAGGGAGAGTTCGCGCCGCCGGTCACCCACACCCCCGCGCTGCCCGCCGTCGAGGCGTTCGACGAGTTGGAGCTGCCCGCGCCGCTGCTGAAGACACTCACGGGCCTCGGCATGGCAACGCCGTTCCCGATCCAGTCCGCCACCTTGCCGAACTCGCTCGCCGGCCGCGACGTGCTGGGCCGGGGACGTACCGGCTCCGGGAAGACCCTCGCCTTCGGACTGGCGCTGCTGGCCCGTACGGCCGGACAGCGCGCCGAGCCGCGCAGCCCGCTGGCCATGGTGCTGGTCCCCACCCGGGAGCTGGCCCAGCAGGTCACCGACGCGCTCACCCCCTACGCCCGCTCGGTCAGGCTGCGCATGGCCACCGTGGTCGGCGGCATGTCCATCGGCCGCCAGGCGTCGGCGCTGCGCGGCGGCGCCGAGGTCGTCGTCGCGACCCCGGGACGGCTCAAGGACCTGGTGGGACGCGGCGACTGCCGACTGGACGGGGTGGCCGTGACGGTGCTGGACGAGGCCGATCAGATGGCCGACATGGGCTTCATGCCCCAGGTCACCGAGCTGCTGGACATGGTGGACCCCGGAGGCCAGCGGATGCTGTTCTCCGCCACGCTGGACCGCAACGTCGACAGCCTGGTCCGCCGCTATCTCCACGACCCCGTGGTCCACTCCGTCGACCCCTCTGCGGGCGCGGTCACCACGATGGAGCACCACCTGCTGTACGTGCGCGGCGCCGACAAGCACGACACCGCGACCGAGATCGCGGCCCGCGACGGCCGGGTGCTCATGTTCCTGGACACCAAGCACGCCGTCGACCGGCTCACCCAAGGGCTGCTCAAGAGCGGTGTGCGGGCGGCGGCGCTGCACGGCGGCAAGTCCCAGCCCCAGCGCACGCGCACCCTCAACCAGTTCAAGAACGGGCACGCCACGGTGCTGGTCGCCACCAACGTCGCGGCCCGTGGCATCCACGTCGCCGACCTCGACCTCGTCGTCAACATCGACCCGCCGAGCGATCACAAGGACTACCTGCACCGGGGCGGCCGTACCGCCCGCGCCGGCAAGTCCGGCACCGTCGTCACCCTCGTCCTGCCCGAGCAGCGGCGCGGCATGACGCGGATGCTGGCCAGCGCGGGCATCACCCCGCAGACTACCCAGGTCCACTCCGGCAGCGCCGAGCTGAGCCGTATCACCGGTGCGCAGGCCCCCTCGGGTATCCCCGTCGTCGTCACCCCGCCCCCCGCCGAGAGCGGCCCGCGAGGCTCCTCGTCGGGGCAGAACCGGCGCCGCCGGGCACCCAACGGCCGCCGCCCCTTCAAGGGCGCGGCCTGATCCGCCCGCCGGGCCCGGGAGCCGGCCCTCGGGCCCCAGGCCCAGTACCGTGGCTCACCCAGCCTGAAAGGTGCCTTTTGACTCAGACATTGACGCAGCCCCGGCAGGCAGGCTGCCCCGGGCCCACCGCCGCCGACGCCATGACCACACCCGGACCGCAGGCCCACGGTGACATGAGCGTCGACGTGGCGCTCTCCGTTCTCAGCAGCGCGCGCGCCGCGCACCTTCTCATCCGTGACGAGGACGGCCGCTGCACCGGCCTGGTGACCGCCGCTCAGCTCGCCGCCCACCGCAGCGGCACCTGGTACACCGACCGCACCCGCCTGCATGACATCGCTCACGACCGGGGCCCGTTCATCGCGGCGGCCACCTCGGTCCACGAAGCGGAACGCGCGATGCGTGCCAGGGAACTCGGCACCTCACCCGTGATCGACCCGGACGGCTACGCCCTGGGCGTTCTCGCCCTCTCCCACTGATCAGTACTGACCCGCTCCCGGGCCGGTGATCCCTCCGGCCTTTCGCCAACCCGAGGAGACTCTGTGCGCTGTGTCATCGCCCACTTCCCCTTCGACCTGTTCGCCAGTGAAGTTCAGCAGAAGATGAAGGGGGTCAAACCGGAACCCGTCACCGGTGCTTCCGTGATCATCGGCCGCCGTACCTACCCCGTCATGCAGGTCGGGGAGTTGATCACCCGGCAGGACCGTCGCGACTTCAGTGCCGGTGAGGTGATGCGAGCGCTGACGCGCCTCGGCTTCACCGTCCGCGCGCTTCCCCCGCAGCCCCCCGTGGAGGCGGTCCCCGCCCCTGCGGTGACCCCGGCACCCGCTGCCGACCCGATCTCGGCCGAGAACATGCCCTCGCTGCTCCCGCCGCCCATGCACCACACGCCGACCGCGCCGACGGTGCCCGGAAGCGGTGTGGCGAACAATGACCCCTTCCGACCGATGGAGTCCTGAGCACCGGTGGAGTCCTGAGCACCCCGTGCTGAGCTTGGTGTGGCCGCGGCCTTGAGGCCGCGGCCACGCTGTTTTCCGCTGCGCGTGCCACGACGGCCCGGCGACGGTGCGGGGCCCGCAGGGGAGAGCGGTTCGTGGCCGGGCTCTTCCGGCTCCGTTCGAGCGGGGGATCGAGTAGGGGATCCCATCACCGCCCGGCCGGTGAGCTTGGCCCGCGGCGGCGCGAGGTCGTGTTCCTCGGTCCAGGTCCCCCGGCGACACGAGGGCTCGGGGCAGCGCCAGCTCCGCGCGACCACCCCGCGAACAGTCCATCGGCGCGAGGGGACCACGACGCGCCAGGACCACACGTGACGCACCAGGACCACACGTGACGCACCAGGACCACACGTGACGCGCCAGGACCACACGTACGGTGACACACGCGAGGCCTTCGCTTGACTCAGTTGCTCGGTAGCTGCTGATCTTGGAAGGCCTTGTTCCGTCTCGCCCTCGCGACGCCGTGGACCCGGACACTGCGAGACGGCTCACCCAGGCTCATCTACGAGAGCCGAAAAAAATCTGACGGCGATGTCGAGAACCGGCGATCGGCTCCGTCCCCGGGGTGAACGCGACCACAATGGGTCGCACGAGCATCGAGGAGAACCATCATGGCCAAGTACCTGCTGCTGAAGCACTACCGGGGCGCCCCGGCTTCGGTCAACGACGTGCCGATGGACCAGTGGAGCCCGGGGGAGATCTCGGCGCATGTGCAGTACATGAACGACTTCGCGGCCCGGCTGGAGGAGACAGGCGAGTTCGTCGACGGCCAGGCGCTCGCCCCCGAGGGAGCGTGGGTCCGCTACGACGGTGAGGGGCGCCCGCCGGTCACCGACGGACCGTTCGCGGAGACCAAGGACCTCATCGCCGGCTGGATGATCATCGACGTCGACAGCTACGAGCGCGCCGTCAAGCTGGCCGGGGAGCTGTCGGCCGCCCCTGGGGCGGGCGGCAAGCCGATCCACGAGTGGCTGGAGGTGCGCCCGTTCCTGGCCGAGGCGCCCACCATCACGGAGTGACGTCACCGATGGACGAGGTCCTGCTCAGGAGCCTCACGCCGAGCGTGCTCACCGTCCTCGTCCGCCGCGGAGCCAACTTCGCGGCGGCCGAGGACGCCGTGCAGGACGCTCTGGTCGAGGCGCTCCGGGTCTGGGCGGCCGGCCCTTCCCCGGACTCTCGGCTTCGCTCGAGCGGGGAAGACCCCATTCGGGATGCCAAGGGCTGGCTGGTCACCGTGGCCTGGCGCAAGTTCCTCGACGCGACGCGTGCCGACACTGCCCGCCGCCGGCGTGAGGACCGCGTCGAGGAGGAGCCGACGCCCGGGCCGGCGCCCGCGGTGGACGACACGCTCCAGCTCTACTTCCTGTGCGCCCACTCGTCGCTGACCCCGGCATCGGCGGTCGCGCTCACGCTGCGCGCCGTCGGCGGGCTGACCACCCGCCAGATCGCCGAGGCCTACCTGGTGCCCGAGGCGACCATGGCGCAGCGCATCAGCCGGGCCAAGCGCACGGTCTCCGGCGTGCGCTTCGACCGGCCCGGCGACGTCGCCACCGTGCTGCGCGTCCTCTACCTCGTCTTCAACGAGGGCTACTCCGGCGACGTCGACCTCGCCGCCGAGGCCATCCGGCTCACCCGGCAGCTCGCGGCCCGCATCGACCACCCCGAGGTGGCCGGGCTGCTCGCCCTCATGCTGCTCCACCACGCCCGGCGTGCCGCCCGGACCGCGTCCGACGGCAGCCTGGTGCCGCTCGCCGAGCAGGACCGCGGCCGGTGGGACACTGCGTTGATCGCCGAGGGCGTCGGGATCCTTCAGGCGGCCCTCGCCCGCGACCGGCTGGGCGAGTTCCAGGCTCAGGCCGCCATCGCGGCACTCCACGCTGACGCGCCCACCGCCGAGGAGACCGACTGGGTGCAGATCGTCGAGTGGTACGACGAGCTCACGCGCCTGACCGACAGCCCGGTCGTCCGGCTCAACCGCGCGGTCGCCGTCGGGGAGGCCGACGGACCGCGCGCCGGCCTGGCGGCGCTCGCGGCGCTGGACGCCTCCTCCCCGAGCTCTTCGAGCAGGGGACACCCCATTCCCCGCCACGCCGCGGTGGCGGCGTACCTCCACGAGCGCGACGGCGACCTGGCGACGGCGGCACGGCTGTACGCCGAGGCGGCCCACAAGGCACCCAACCTCGCCGAGCGTGACCACCTGACACGCCAGGCCGCCCGGCTCAACGCCCGCCGGCGCTGACGGGTCGTGCTGGTCGAGGCCCAGTGAATTGTGCGGCTGCCTCACTACCGCAGCCCTGCGGGGTGAATCTCCTCGTCGGCCAGTGCGCCGTCCACGGCCGCTTCGGCGTGGATCCGTGCGGTGGCGAACACCGGCACGGGGCTGTCCCCGGGACGGATCAGCAACTCGATCTCGGTGCAGCCCAGGATCACTCCCTCCGCCCCCTTGGCCACGAGTCCTTCGATGACACTCTGATAGGCGGCTCGGGACTCCTCCCGGACGATTCCGAGGCACAGTTCCTCGTAGATCACCCGATGCACCAGCTCCCGCCCGGCCGCATCCGGCACCAGGACCTCCAGCCCGTGAGCCGCGAGGCGCCCCCGGTAGAAGTCCTGCTCCATGGTGAACGCGGTGCCCAGCAGAGCGACGCGGCTCAGCCCCGCTGCACACACGGCGTCCGCGGTGGCGTCGGCCAGATGCAGCAGCGGGACGGACATGGCGTCGGCGACCTGATCGGCGACCTTGTGCATTGTGTTGGTGCACAGGAGCACCATGTCCGCACCGGCGGCCTCCACGGCGCGGGCGGCGGCTGCGAGGACCTCGCCCGCCTCGGTCCAGCGTCCCTCGGCCTGAAGCTGCTCGATGTGAGCGAAGTCGACGGAATACAGCACGCATTGGGCGGAGTGGAGGCCGCCGAGGCGGTCTCGCGTCAGCTCGTTCAGCAGCCGGTAGTACTCCGCTGTCGACTCCCAGCTCATCCCGCCGATCAGCCCGATCGTCTTCATGTCCGTACCTCGAACTTCCTGGGCTCGGCGCCCCGTCGTATGCACGCGCGATCTTAAGCAGGGGGTGACTCCGCCCTCAGCCGCATATCGCCTCCTCCAGCACCTTGTCGAGGGGGGCTCCGATGCCGGGGTCGGCGGGCCAATCGGCGAGGTTGGCTGACAGCACCATCCGGCGAGAGCGGTCGCGCGTGGTGAAGGCCAAGGTCGCGTAGCCGGGGATGCCGCCGGTGTGTCCGACGACCGTACGCCCGCAACTCAGCCGCCGTTGCTTGAGCCCCAGCCCGTACTCGGTGCCCGGTTCTCCCGTGGGGACGGTGCGGTTCATCTCCGCCAACTCCGCCTGGCTCAGCAGCTTTCCCGAGGTGAGGGAGGTGAGCAGCTTGTCCAGGTCGCCCGGGGTGGAGACGATCTCCCCGGCCGAACTCGCGAAAGACGGGTTCAGCTTTGTGATGTCCACATGGCGCCGCGTGGCCGGCTGCCGGTCTCGGCTTCCGTCCCGCTCTGTTCCGGACCCCTTGACCTGGGAATAGCCGTGCGCGTGCGGGCCGGGGAGGGTGGCGCTGTCGCCTGGCACGGAGGTGTGCCGCAGGTTCAGCGGCTCGATGACACGGCGTCGCACCTCCTCGGCGTACGACCGGCCTGTGATGCGTTCGATGAGGAGTCCGGCGATGACGTAATTGGTGTTCGAGTAGGCGTAGTCCGTACCCGGTGGGAAGTCGGCGGGCTTGGCGGCTGCCTGGCGCACGAGCGGCGCCTTGTCGTAGTGCCGGAAACGGGTACGGACGAACTCCTCTCCTTGCGGCAGATCACGCGCGAGGTCATGGAGGCCGCTGGTGTGCTGGAGGACCATGCGCACCGTGATGCGTCCGGCGTCGGGCACGAGCCCGCGGGGGAGGTAGCGGGCCAGGGGATCATCCAGGGGCACCCGGCCCTCACCTGCCAATTGCAGCAGGGTGACCGCCGTGAACATCTTGGTGATGCTCCCGGCACGGAAGCGGCCCTCCCAAGGCACGGGTGCCGTGCCGCCCCCGCGAGCCGTGCCCGACCTGGCTCTCCACGTGCCGCTGTCGTCCGTCACCCGCACCTGCGCGCCGACGGCGGCGGCGCGCGTCAGCTCTTCCAGGTGTCTACGGAGCCGTTCACGCCCCGCGTTGGTGTCCGTCGCGTTGGTGTCCGCCGTGCCGGCGGAGGCGGCTGCCGCGGGCATCGTGGTCGCTCCGACGACGACGGCTGTGGCGAGGACGCAGGTGAGCAGGGTCCGGACGACACGCATGTTTCTCCAAGGGCGTGGGTGGCGGTGACTGCGTCCATTCGACCGTGGGTGGCGGCCTGGCGCAGTAGGGGCACCTGCCCAAGCTGCGGTTCGGTTTCTCCGAACCACGGCCGGGACGAGCGTGGCTCACCGGCCGATGTCGCGGACAGTTGGTGTCCGGAAGCGCCTCTACCGTGCTGTGACGGAGCCGCACGAGTATTGAGATCAGCATCGGAGCACGTCGTGGACATCAGCCCCTTCACCGTCGAGATTCCCCAGACGGCACTTGACGACTTGCGGGACCGGCTTCTTCGGACCCGTTGGCCCGACGAGCTGCCCGGGGCGGGGTGGGACTACGGCGTCGCGCTGCCGTATCTCAAAGAGCTGGCCGAATACTGGGCGACCGGGTACGACTGGCGGGTCCACGAAGCGCGGCTGAACCAGATTCCGCAGTTCACCACCACCATCGACGGGCAGAACGTGCACTTTCTGCACCTCCGCTCCCCGGAGCCGGAGGCCGTTCCGCTGATCGTGACGCACGGCTGGCCCAGTACCGTCAACGACTTCCTCGGCATCTTCGGGCCGTTGACCCATCCGCGTTCGTACGGCGGCGACCCGTCGGTCGCCTTCCACGTGGTGGCGCCCTCCGTGCCCGGATTCCCCTTCTCCGGGCCCACCCGGGAGCGGGGCTGGGGCAGCGAGCGCATCGCGCGTGTCTGGGCGGAGCTGATGCGGCGACTCGGGTATGAGCGGTACGGCGCGCACGGTGGGGACTTCGGCTCGCTCGTCTCGCCGGAACTGGGCCGCCTCGCCCCGGAACACGTCATCGGCGTTCATGTCAACGCGCTGGTCGGCGCCTCGATGGCCATGAGTTCCGAGGAGTTGGAGCTGCTCTCGGCGGAAGAGCGCGAACAGGCGCGGGAGAACCAGAAGTGGTGGTACGCGCACTCCGGTTACGCCACCCAGATGTCCACCCGCCCGCAGACCGTGGCGTACGCGCTCAACGACTCTCCTGCCGGTCAACTGGCCTGGAACCTGGAGTGGTTCGTCGACCACGATCCGACCCGCACATGGCAGACGCCTGTCGACCGGGACGCCGTGCTGACCAACGTGTCCGCCTTCTGGCTCACTTCCACCGCGGGCTCCGCCGCCCGGCTCTACCGCGAGATGGCCGCCGCCGGATGGGGACGCCCCGCTTCCTCGGGCGTGCCCACGGGTGTGGCGAAGTTCCGCGGTGACCGTGCCGTGCGGGGGCTGGCGGAGCTGTCGCACCGCGTCACGCACTGGTCAGAGCTCAACGACGGTGGTCATTTCGCCTCGCTGCAAGCGCCTGACCTGCTTGTCGAGGACATCCGCTCATTCTTCCGTACCCTGCGTTGAGGGCGGAGGGGACGGCCCGGCGGGTGTGCTGGGATGCGACGGAGCCGCTACGCGTTTGTGGCGAGTTGTCGACAGGGGTCGCGTTGTGTGTCCCGTATCCCTACGGTCGTCCCGAGCCGATCAGAAAGTGGGGGACACCATGCATGGTGTGGTGATGGAGCGGCTGGCTCGTGAGGTGCTGGCCGGATTGCCGGACGACGAGGCCAGATTCGAGGTGCTGGAGCTGCTGGAGTGCGTGCAGAACAACCCGCGCGGGTACCCCGACGTCCGGGAGATCGTCGGCGCCGAGGTGCGTGAGGCGTTCGGGCAGTGCTGCTGGGTGCGGTACGCCGTGCATGACGGCGCGATCGAGGTGCGGGACATCGGACGGGTGGGCTGAGGCTCCCTACCTGGCGGAGTCCGCGTTGCGCCCGGGGCCGTTCTCCGAGCCGCTTCCGGAGCTGCCGTCGGAGCCGCTTCCGGAGCTGCCTCCGGGGCCGCTCTCGGGGCCGACGGTGGCGGTGTCGTCCAAGGGGCGGCCGGGCCGGTAGAGCAGCACGGAGATGACCATGCCGACGGCGAAGAACGACGCAGCCCACCAGTACACGGTCACGTAGCTGTGGACCGCCGCCTTGGCCTTGACGTTCGGCATGCCGAGGTGGTGCTTGGCGTAGGTGGCGACCGTGCCGGCCGCCATGGTGTTGAACAGCGCGGTCCCGATCGACCCGCCGACCTGCTGCATCGTATTGACGGTCGCCGAGGCCACGCCCTGGTCGTTCACGGCGACGCCGAGGGTCGCCAGGCTCATCGCGGTCGGCATCACCAGGCCCAGCCCGCAGCCCAGGACCAGCAGCGGCGGCAGGACGTGCGCCGCGTACGCGCTGTGCAGGCCGAGGCCGGTCAGCCAGACCATGCTGGCCGCAGCCATCGCCATGCCGACGGGGATGACCGCCTTCGGCCCGATACGGCGGAGCAGCACATTCGTCGACAGCTGCGCCGTCAGCATCAGCATGCCGACCATCGGCAGGAACGCCAGCCCGGTCTTCACCGGCGTGTACCCCAGTGTCTGTTGCAGGTAGTACGTCAGAAACAGAAAGACACCGAAGATTCCGACGCCCGCGATGAACACACTGATGTAGGAAGCGGATCGGTTGCGATCACGCAGGACGCGCAGCGGCAGCAGCGGATGTCCCGCTCTGGTCTCCCACAGCACGAACAGGGCCAGCAGCATCGCCCCGGCGATCAGGAAGACCCAGCACGACCAGTCCCGCCAGGCATGGGTCTCCGCGTTCGAGAACCCGAACACGATGCAGAAGAGCCCGGCGGCCACCAGCGCGGTGCCGCGCAGATCCAGACCGGGCCGTTCGGTCGGCACACGGCTGCGCACGAAGCAGAGTGCTCCGATCACCCCGAAGATGGCGACGACGTCGTTCACGTACAGCGTCCAGCGCCAGTTCAGGTGTTCGGTGAGGACCCCTCCCAACAGCAGGCCGATCGCGCCGCCCGAGCCCGCGATCGCCCCGAAGACCCCGAACGCCCGGGAGCGCTCCCTGGGGTCGGTGAAGGTGGTGGTCAGCAGCGACAGGGCGGACGGCGCAAGCATCGCGCCGAACATGCCCTGGAAGGCGCGGGCGATGACCAGCATCGTGAAGCTCTGGGCCGCGCCGCCCACCGCGGAGGCGACGGCGAACCCGATCAGGCCGGTGATGAAGGTTCTGCGGCGGCCGACCAGGTCAGCCAGTCGCCCGCCGAGGAGCAGCAGGCTGCCGAACGCGAGCGCGTAGGCGGTGATCACCCATTGCCGCCCGCCGTTCGAGAAAGCCAGGGCCTTCTGTGCCGATGGGAGGGCGATGTTGACGATGGTGACGTCCAGGACCACCATCAGCTGGGCGAGCCCGATCACTGCCAGTGCCCACCATCGGTGCGGCGGGTGCTGAGGATCATCGGCGGGGGACTCGGCGGACGCGCCGGGGCCCCCGCCGGTTGCGCCGGGAGCGGGTGTGCCGGGCGTGGGATGTGCCATGGCAGGCCCTCCGGGGGCTCGCGCGTGTGCGTGCCAGGGAGGTGTCCCTGGGCCCTCATGCTGTGGCGTGCGTCAGGTCGCGCGTGCGTCAGGTTGTGGTGCGGGTCAGGGCGTGGTGGGCGCCAGCTGGTGGCCCGCGTCAGGGCGTGGTGCGCATGGTGCGGAGGTTCTTCCGAGTCAGCGTGCCATCTCCCCGGAATACCCGCCTCTTGTGGAATGGCCTTGCCCGCGTGATGGCGCAAAGGGGTCTTTCGATTCAAGGGGTCTCTCGATTCGCGGTAGGGGTGCGAATGACGGATAATCCACCGGCTACCGGCTACCGGCTACCGGCTACCGGCTACCGGCCACAGGCCACCGCTTCCGGTGTCACGGGGAATTAGAGGTGGTATTTACCCATTCCGCAGGACGGCTACGGAAACAGCTACGGCTACATCCGGGAGGCCACCGCCGGTGCTGTCGACCCGCCGTGGGCGGAGCACGCCGATGCCGTCGTCGCCGGGTTCGTGCCGCCAGCCGGGCGGAACATGCCCGACCGCGAACGGGTGACGACAGCGGTGAACGTAAGCTACGGCGGCGGAATCCGGTCGACGGGGCCGG
The DNA here is from genome assembly GCF_035917675.1 of Streptomyces sp. NBC_01775. Lineage (NCBI taxonomy): Bacteria > Bacillati > Actinomycetota > Actinomycetes > Kitasatosporales > Streptomycetaceae > Streptomyces > Streptomyces sp. NBC_01775. The sequence continues at coordinate 7,936,411 of NZ_CP109104.1, forward strand.
CCGAGACGGCCGCATGGGCTGGGAGGGGCGAAGCGGGGTGGCGGAGACGCTGAATCTGTGGAAGCAAGGGCTCGGGGAGTTGCCGGAGTCTCTGTGGGAGCGGACCGAGCTGCGAGTGCTCATTCTCGCCGACAACGAATTGACACGGATATCGCCGCGGATCGGCCGGCTGCGGCAGGTGCACACCCTGGACCTGGGCCATAACGCACTCGATTCGATACCGGAGGAGCTGGCCGAACTGCCGCTCACCGAGTATCTCTACCTGCACGACAATCAGCTGACGGAGCTCCCGCGGTCGCTGGGACGGCTCACCGGACTTCGCTACCTCAACGTCGGCGAGAACCATCTCGCCATTCTTCCCGACGCCCTTGGCGCCATGACCGGACTGGTCGAATTCCGGGCCCAGCACAGTCGTTTGACCGTACTTCCCGACACCATCGGTCAGCTCTGCCAACTCCGCGAGCTGTGGCTGCGGGGCAACGCGCTGACGGGGCTCCCCGAATCCGTCTCCCGTCTGGCCGAACTGCGTCACCTCGATCTACGGGAGAACGCCCTCGCGGAAGTCCCCGAAGCCTTGGCGGGGCTCCCGCTGCTCCGGAACGTCGACCTACGGAGCAATCACCTTCGCGAACTGCCGGACTGGCTGTCCGGTCTGCCCTCGCTGGAGAAACTCGACCTGCGCTGGAACACCATGGTGCCCCAGCCGCATGTGCTCGGCCTCCTACGGGAACGTGGGTGCGTGGTCTTGACGTAGGCAGCCGCCAGGCCCGAAGCAGCACCGGGCCGTCGCCACCCGCTACGACAAGCGCGGCTGTGTCTTCCTCGGCACCGCGACAATGGCAACCTTCGACATCCGGCTGCGAACGTAATGGACTGAACAAGTCCCAGATGACGGGCCATCAAAGCTGGCGACGCACTCATCTCGGACGTTGAGCCGGCGTCCGGTGGGGAGGTATCGGGATGAGTTTCCGGCTGGCGGCGTACGCCGTGTGCATCGAGGACGGGCGGGTGCTGCTCGCCTGTCACGTACCACCGAAGGGTGAGACCAACTGGACGCTTCCGGGTGGCAGGGTCGAGCACGCGGAGGATCCGTTCGACGCGGTGATCCGGGAGGTCGCTGAGGAGACCGGCTGCGAGGCGGTGGTCGAACGCCTGCTGGGCGTGGACTCAAGGATCATCCCCGCAGCTGAACGCACCATCCCCGGCGGACCGGAACACCAGAATGTCGGCATCTTCTACCAGGTCCGCATCACCGGCGGCCAACTCCGGCCTGAGCCGGACGGCGAGATCGCCGAGTCGGTCTGGACTTCGCTTCCCGACGTCGCCGGCCTGCACCGGTCATCGCTGGTCGACGTCGGCCTGACCCTGTCTCAGACCCTTCCAGCGACCGGCCACGTTGCTCCGGTCCCGGTCGGCGGCCTGATTCAGCACTGAGGCAACCACCAGCATCCGCCTGGCCCGCTCGACCGTCATCTGACACGCACGATCAGCCGGACAAGCCCCAGGTCCTGTCCGGCGGACCGCATGACTGCGGGCTTGATGGCTCGTTTGTTCGTAACGGGTCTCCAGCCGCAGTTCGCGGATCTTCAGCAACAGTCGTCTTCCGCCGCGCCCGTGACGGTTTCGAGCCGGCAGAAGCAGGATGCCTTGATCGGTACGTCTGCCACGGCGACCGCGAGCTTCAGTTGCTGGGCCACGATCTGCGCTTCTCCTGATCTGCCCAGCCGCAGGAGACACTCGTGGAACCCGTGCAACGACCATACGTTGCCGGGGTGTTGGGAGGCGCGCGGCAGCGTGTCGTCGAGGCCCAGATCGGCCCGGTAGACGGCCTCCGCTTCCGCTACGCGACCCTGTTCGAGGAGCAGGGCGCCGTACGCGTGCCGGGTGGGCTGCATCCATCCCCACGGTTCGTCGTAGGGAAGGTTGTCGTCGAGTGCGATCGACCGCTCCAGCGCGGCGAAGGCGGCGTCGTGGTTTCCCTTGCGGTATTCCAGTTCGCCGTCGAGCATCGCCGAAGCGATCGCGAGGATGTCGGCACAGGTGTTGTTGAACAGCATGCGAGTCCCGGGAATCCGGGAGACGGCCTGCCGGAACAGTTCGCGTTCGGTCTCCGCCTCGGAGATCCGGCCGGTGGACGAGCAGGCGATGCCGCGGGCGTAGTGGAGCATCGCGGTGGTGACGCAGTACAGCCGCGGGTCGGTGGGCCAGGGCAGTTCCAGGATGTCGGGCCATCGGCCGAAGCGGATGAGCACGTGTACCCGCATGGCGAGGAAGCTCTCCAGCCAGTCGGCCATGGGCGGACTCTGCACCCTCAGCAGCTCCTCGGGGATGGAGGCCTCGAGTTGTGCGGCGGTCTCCAGAGCGGTCGCCGACCGGCCGAGGAACATCGCACCGTAGATCTTGAAGTGGTAGTTGTGCGACCGGTACAGGGTGTAGAAATTCATCGCGCCGGCCCGCGCGTGGTACTTCTCGTCGGCGACGATCGCGCTGGTGTTGTCCGACACCACACGCCGGTAGTCGCCGCACAGCACCTCCAGGTGTGTGGGCATGTGCTGGAGGTGGCCGGCGTCGGGCACGAGGCCGCGGAGCCGGTCCGCGACAGGCAGGGCCGCCTCGGGGGTGGGGGACATCTCCATGAGGTGGATGTACATGTGCAGAAGGCCGGGGTGCTTCGTGCCGGGCCCGGTGCTGAGCGCCCGCTCCAGGGCTGCCTTGGCCACCAGCGTGCGGGCACCTGCCGTCGGCAGGCCGGTCCGCAGGTCCCACAGTTGCCAGGGCGTGAGGTTCATCTGCGCATCGGCATGGAGCGTGGTGACGTCGAGGTCATCGGGAGCGAGGACGTGGACGGCGCGCATGCTGTCGGCGTAGGCCTCGTTCCACACCGAGCAGTCCTCGACCGGTTCCGCCTGCGGATACCGGTCCCGCAGCGCTCGGATCAGGGCCTGTTCGACGGGAGCGGCACCGTCCGCCTTCTCGTGGGCGTGCTCGACGGCCCGGTGGGCGCGTTCGACGGTCCGGGCCAGGTCCTCGTCGTCGAAGGAATCCCAGGGCTTGTTGTAGTTCGGACCGAGGACGAAGGCGATGCCCCAGTAGGCCATCGCGCAGTCCGGATCCGCCGCGGCGGCCTCTTCGAAGCAGGAGAGGGCTTCCTCATGATGGAAGGCGTACGCCCAGACCAGCCCACGGTCGAACCACATCTGGGCGGACGGGGAGGACGTCGTCACGGGGCGGGCGTGGGTGCCGAGGTCGTAGTAGTCCATCCGTCTCTCCTCAAGGTACGGTCGGCCAGCCGGCGCGGACGAGCCGCTCGGCCCGGCCGGACACATGGACGCGCCGCGACCGGCACGCGCTGTTCTAACGTGGTGAACGCCTCCGGGGACACCGCCTCCCGGGGACACCTGAGCCGGGGGCAGAACCGGTCTCGCCCGGCTGGGTGGAGGACCAGGTGTGGACCGCGGCATGGGCGGACCCGGCGGTGCCACCGTCTGCGTATCCACCCCTCGGGCAAGGGCAAGCGTCGCAGCATGGGAGAGCGTGACTTCATCGCGCTGATCGACGGTACCCACCAGCCCGTCAAGGCACCGATCGTGCTGATGTGGGACCGGCTGAACACCCACGTCTCCCACGCGATGCGTGAGTTGATCGCCGAGCGTGAGTGGCTGACGGAGTTTCTGCTGCCCGCCTACTCGCCTCACCTCGACTCCGTCGAGGGGGTATGGGCGCACGTCAAGCGCAGCCTGGCCAACCTCGCCGTGGCTGCCCTCGACCGGCTCGAAGCAGCGCCCGACAGGGCATCGATGACGGGCCGCTGTCGGCGTACGGCTAGGTCGCAGAGCTGTGGCACGGGGAACGTGCAGTGGCGAGCGTGGGCGGGGCGCCGGACGCCGCGCCCGGTTTCTCGATCCCAGATGAACCCGCGGGGCCCGCTTCACGTCGTGTCGCAATGACGACTCGGAACCTCGGAGGAGCATCCGGCATGACGGAACCACGCACGATTGTGATCACTGGTGCGAGCTCGGGTATCGGACTCGCCGCCGCGGAACAGCTCGCCGCCCGGGGTGACCGGGTCGTCCAGGTCGGCCGTGACGAGCGCCGTCTGGCGGTCGCCGTCGATCGGGTCCGGGCAGCCGGGCGCGGGGCCGAGCCGGGACAGTTCCAGGCCAACTTCGAACGACTGGCCGACGTACGGGCACTCGCGGATCACCTGCTGTCCACGTACCCGGAGATCGACGTGCTGGCGAACAACGCCGGCATGGTCGCAATGTCCTACCGGCGCACCGTGGACGGCCACGAGGCCACCATCCAGGCCAACCACCTGGGACACTTTCTGCTCAGCAAGCTGCTGCGGGAAAGGCTGCGCGGGAGCAGGATCGTGAACACCTCGGTGCGCCCCGGCCCCAATGTGCGGCTCGACCCGGATCAGTTGGACCGCGACGGGCAGCGTTACAACGGCATCGCCGCCTACCAGACCTCTAAAGCGGCCAACGTGCTCTTCGCGATGGAGGCAGCGCAGCGCTGGCCCGACATCCTGAGCCTCAGCCTGCACCCCGGCCTGGTCCGGACCGACATCGGCCGCGACACGGCGCTGCGCTTCGTCTACCGCTACGCGCCGTTCCTGATCAGCCCGGAAAAGTCAGCCCGACGGCTGGTGCGACTCGCCGTGGCAGCGACCGAGGAGCTGACCAACGGTGCCCTCTACGGCCCCGGCAACCCCATCCGGCCAGACCCCCGCGTCTTCAACGCGGATAACGCGGCGCGGCTTTGGGCAGCCTCCGAGTCCGCCATCGCCGATCCGGCGACGTAGCCGTGTCGTTCGTCGAGGGGACGGACGCATCGGCTCCCACTCGCGGCCCGCCTACGGTCCAACCCACCCGGTGGGCCGCCCCCGTACGCGGATCAGCGACCGGACCATCTTCGACAAGCCGCCGCGACTCCTCCTTTGCCGGTCTTGGAACTCAGGCAGTGCACGAAGTCGCGGCGGGACGCTGCCCCGCGGTGAACGCGGCCGGCGGGACGCCCATGAAGTGGCGGAACTCGGCGGTCATGTGGGACTGGTCGTAGTAGCCCGCCGTCGCGGCGATGTCCGACCACCGGCCGGCATCGGCCGCGAGCACGGTGCGGACGCGGTGGATGCGTGCGAAGTGTTTGGGGGACAAGCCGGTGCCGGCGGTGAACAAGGTGTGCAGGCGACGCTCACTGATGTGCAACCGGGCCGCGGTCGTGGCGACGGTGGCGCCGGCCAGTAGGTGTGCTGCCTCTTCGAGCCGCTCTTGGGGCTCCGGCCGATCGGCCCATGCTTCTTCGAGAGCGGCGATCGGATCGGCGGCGAGCTGGTCGACGTCCAGGCCCGGTAGTTCGCGAAGCGGCAGGATCCGGTCGGCGAGATCACGCAGCGGACGGCCGAGCAGGGCTTGGGCACGACCCGGCCGCATGCGAACCCGCACGCACGAATGGCCGGACGCGCCGACGTGATAGGCGGCCCGGGTGCGCGGACCCATGACGATCAGCTCACGCTTGTCGCTGCGCAGGAGCAGTGTGGTGGCGTGATCGGGTACGTCGACCGCCGCCGAACCAGCCGCCGTAACGACATCGATCCCGGCCACCCAACGCAGAAGGGCAGGCGGCACGACGAGAGAGTTCACGCAGCCCACGATAGTGCCGAAACTTCCTATCAGGCGGTGTGAGAGCGATGCGATCGTCGGGACATGATCCTTGTTACCGGTGCCACCGGCACCATTGGTAGTCACGTCGTCCGTCTGCTCACCGAACGGGGCGTGCCGTTTCGGGCAATGTCCCGCCGCGAGCGGCCCGGAGGGGTGCGGGCAGACTTCGACGACCCGGCGTCGCTGGCCCGTGCGGTGACCGACATCGACACGGTCTTCCTCGTAACCGTGCCCCCCGTGCCGACCGCGGACCACGACATCGCTCTGGTCACGGCCGCGCGGGCGGCGGGCGTCCGTAAGATCGTCAAGCTCTCCGCCATTGGCAGCGGTGAGCGGTTCGACGGGGCGACCGTTGGCGCGTGGCACCTCGCCGCGGAGGAGGCGATCGAGGCCGGCGGGCTCGTGTGGACGATGCTCCGCCCGCCGAGCTTCGCCTCGAACTTCTTGTGGTACCGGGCGCTGATCCAGGCCGGAGAGCCGATCCCGAACCTGGTCGCCGACTCCCGGCAGGCCATCGTCGACCCGAGGGACGTGGCAGCGGTCGCCGTCGCTGCCATGACCAGCGATGCACATGACGGGCAACGGTACGACCTGACCGGGCCAGAGCTGCTGACGTTCGCCGACCAGGCGGCGATCCTGGAGCGCGTGCTGGAACGGCCGGTCAAGATCACCGACACGAATGCGCTCGACCAGTTGCCGGCCGGGATGAGGACTGGCATCGGCTGGGCGCGCGCCGGCAGTGCGGCCTACGTCACCGACCACGTGCCGCGAGTGCTCGGCCGACCGGCGGGCACCTTCGAGCAGTGGGCACGCGACCACCGGGAGACATTCGCGGCGATGCCGTAACCCACTGCCACAGGGGTTCGGTCAGCCCCGATGGCAAGGCAGACACAGGTCTCCCGGTGATCACAGAGTCCCGCAACTCCATGATTACCAGGCTTTGTTGCTCTTCCGCTTCCGCGCTGCCCCATCGAGCCTCCTATCCGCGCGAGTTCTGAGTTGCTGCGATAGTTGAAGCATGGGGAAAGGAACCCGAAGTCAGAGCGAGCGGGACGCCATCACGGTGGAGATCGGCTACGCGCTGGTCAGCGCCGTTCTTCTCGCGGCCGTAGTGCTCGCGGTGACGGCTGGCCCGGCAGCTCTTTGGACGCTTCCTCCAGCTGTCGACGGACCTCTGCTCGTGACAGGTCCTTTGATGGCCGGAGTGGTCGCGGTGACGCGTGTGGTGTATGTGCTGCGGCAGTACGCCCGGCATCAACCTGCGCGTCCGGACGGCGATTAGCTCATCGCCGCCATCTGTCGTGAGGGGCCGTCGGTTTGCCGGTGGCCCCTCTCTGCCTGTCCGGAGCGGAGACTTCGGCTCGTGGGCAGCCGGAAGGCCCGGCTGTCGCGCGGGGTGGACGCCGGGTCGGGGTCACTCTTACAGGCGGCGCGCTGTGGCGTGATGCGTACCTGTCCGCATCGCTCAGCACACAGGGATGCCGGACGCGAGAGTCATTCCGACCTTGACCCGACCCGGCGTGAACTCCGTTGTCAGGTCGGTGATTTGACGCCGAGTCCGCGTCGGCGCGGCGCGGCGGCCATTGGCTTGAGTGCCCGCATTCGCGCTGCGTCGGTCCTCAAGCATGATCCTCAGCCCCCGTTCTCAGACCCGGCTTCGACCTTTGGCCTTCTGGCTGTTTGACCTTCAAGCCGCTTGAACGCCGACAATCGCGTTCATGGACGACACCGACGCGCCGATGAGTATCGGCGCCTTCGCGCGCCGGGTGGGGCTGGCTCCGAGTGCCCTGCGGTTCTACGACGACTGCGACGTGCTGCGTCCCGCCTACGTGGACGGGGCGACGGGCTACCGCTACTACCTAGCGGGTCAGGAGGCACGCGCGGTCCTGGTGCGGCGGTTGCGCGAAGCCGGAATGCCGCTCACCGAGGCGTCGGCGGTGCTCGAAGGCAGTCACGAGGAGGCGCTGGCCGTACTGGAGGAGCACGCAGCAAGGACGCGGCGGACGGCGGCGTCGGCTCAGTCGGCGATCGAGGAGATCCTCCGTGACATGGGGGCGTTGGGAACAGGCGCGCCTGGCGAGCGGCTGCGCACTCGTGCCGGTGTCCGTGTCCATGCCCGCGTCGGCGGCGCGGAGTTGGCCAGCGCCGTGCGGCAGGTCGCACCGGCGGTGGCCCCCGCTTCTGTGCGGGAGGAGTTCCCCGTCCTCGGCTGCGTACTGATCGAACTCGACGGCCAGGAAGTGCGTCTGGTGGCCACGGACCGCTACCGCCTGGCCGTGCGCACCCTGCGTCCCAGCTCCGTCGAGGGCGGCTCGTGCCGGGTACTGGTCGGCGCCTCGGAGATGAAGGACCTCGCCGCCTGGGCCCTGCGACTGCCCGAGGTCACTCTCGAGGTGGACGAGCGGGGCGCGCGGCTCCTCGGCGAGTGGGACACACGGGCTGTGCTCACCGTCGACGAGACGTTCCCCGACTATCAGCTGATCCTGGACGACCTGCCACCCGCCCAGCACCGGGCCATCGTGGACCGGGCCGCTCTGCGCTCGGCGCTCGTGGTCAGCGGGGAGGGCGGACCCGGTCCCGTCGTGCTGCGGACGGAAGAGGGGACGGAAGAGGGGACGGAAGACGGAACGGGAGCGCGGCGGCTCACACTCGTGTCCACACACGAGTCCCCGCTCGTGGACCGGGGCGCGGCCAATGCCTCGCTCCCCGCCCTCTGCACGGGAGCGCCGCTGCGTATCGCGTTCGACCCGGCGGTGATGCTCGCGGCGCTCGATGCCGGTGTGGGACCCGACGTGCTGCTGGAGATCTCGTCGCCGACCCGGCCGGTCGTGGTCCGCTCCGCCGACCAGGGCAGTTTCACCACTTTGGTCATGCCGGTGCAGGACGCCCGGGCCGACGCCCCGGCCGCCACCTGACGTTCGCCTGGCCACGGCCACGGCCACGGCGACGACCACCGACGAGGAAGCGAGGAAGCGAGACGATGGACCCCGACAACCCTGTTGTCATGCTGTGTTCCCAAGGCATGCAGGCCGAGGCCGAAGACCGGGACGCCGACGCCCGCCTTCTGTTCCAGCAGGCGTGGGAGAGCGCCCAGGACGACTACGAGGCATGTGTCGCCGCCCATTACCTCGCCCGGCACCAGCCGACTCCCCAAGAGACCCTGCGCTGGAACCAGGAGTGCCTCACCCGCGCGGACCGGGTGGCCGACGCACGGGTCGAGGGCTTCTACGCCTCCCTCCACCTGAACATGGCTCAGGCGTACCGGGATCTTGAAGCCTCCGATCACGCGCGGGAGCACTTCGAGCTGGCCGCCGGGCGCATTCATGACGTACCGCCGGGGCAGTACGCCGACTGGACCCGGTTCGCCATCGCCGACGGCCTGCGCTCCACAGGCGCCGTTCCCGTCCCTGCCGCCGCCGATGATCTCCTGAAGGACCTGCTCGCCATGTTCTGCGCACGTGGCGACTTCAAGGCTCTAGGGCTGATCCTGCCCGTCTGTCTGGGGGACCTCGGTACCGAAGAGGACCATCTCCGGCTGCTCACCGCGCTGCGCATGATCCATGCCGCCAGATGGCTTCCGGACGACGAACAGCGTCTCCTCGCCCGGGTCCTCGCCTCGCTGACCACCGCTGATCGGACCGGAGTCAGCTCCTGAGCGGCACGTTCCGCTTCGTCGGCGCACGGCTGCCACCCGCCGTTCATGCTCGTCCGCGCCGAGGGGGGCACGGTGGGGCGGCGGAGTCGGGGCCGGCTTCAGAGACGGTCGACGATGCTTGGGGGGATGAACAGGTGGCGGGCGCGGTGTTGGAGGACGAGTTGCTCGGGCATGTGCTCCATTTCCGGGGCGGTGCACTTGGCGCACTCCGGATCCCGGGCGGGCACGTCCTCGGGGTGCTGGATGGCGATGTGCTGGCCCAGTCGCAACTGGGAGGTGACGACGGTATCGAAGGGGTCGCAGTCCACATGCGGCCCGCTGGCCTCCCGCGCGGCCTGGGCCGCCTCCGAGGCCCGCTTCATCGCCTTGTACAGCTCCGTGCACTTGTCGCAGCCCCACATCCAGGCTGGAGGAAGAGGCCACTCATCAGCGGATTCCGGGTCCCTCGCATCCATGCCGACCACCTTAGCGAGGCAGCGCGGTCAGGGTTGCCCGGCCGCCGAACTTCGTTCTGAACCGCGTGGCCTGACCGCATCGGCCGAGCCGCGTGGCCTGACCGCGTCGACCGAGCCGTGTGGCCTGGCCTCCGCGGTCTGAACCCCAAGGTCCGCTGCCGGGCACAAGATCCACGGAAAGAGACCGCTCCTCAACCGTCGCTCTCCGCCTCCCGGCTGAGCTGATTGTTGTGGTCGATCTCCGACATGTGCTCCTCCGCCCACGCCCGCACCATGGCGAGGGGCTGCTCCAGCGAGAGGCCCAGCGCGGTGAGCCGGTAGTGGACGCCGGACCGCGGCGCGGCAGCCGGTGCTCAGCTCGGGGCACCCGGCATGGCTGCGCCGTCGCCTGGCCGGCCGTGCCTCGGCCGCCGGAGGGGTGGGCGTGGGCGCCTCCATCACCGAGGAGCTGCACACGATGTGGAACGGCAACAAGCACATACAGCTGGAACAGCGCAGGGTGGACATGACCTTGCAGGACAACGAACACGACGGCGCCCCGCCTCGCACGGGCATCGACCTGGACAAGGGCACAGGGCTGATACGCAGGGGCGGCTGGGCGCCCGGCCCTTGACCGGCCGGAGACCGTTTCAGGCGCCGACGCCCGCTCACTGGAGAGCGGCGTCCACGCGGGAAGGGCCGCCGGCTTTCGTGGTGAAGTGGTGGGCCATGGCCACGAAAGCGTGGGCGAGAGGGTTCTCGCGGTGGGTGAGCCATAGGGCCGCGTACTCGAAGGGCGCCGCGTCCCTGAAGGGTACGGCGGTGAGGCCGCGGCGGGCGTGCTCGCGGGCGCCTGCCTCCGCCACGGGGACCACGCCCTTGCCCATGCGGACGAGGGCCAGCGCGTCCTCCCAGTGCATGATGGCCTGACCTCGCGGTATGGGCCGGCCCGAGGGCGTCTGCCGGGGCACGTGGTAGTCGATCCAGTAGTCGGGCACCGGGCCGCCGACCGTGAGCATCGTCGTCCCGCCGAGGTCCTCCAGGCTGACGGAGCTTCGGTCGGCGAGGTGGTGCGACGCGGGGACGAACAGCATCCGGGGCTGGGAGACCAGCACCGGGCCGGTGGTGATGTCCGGCTCCCGCACCGGGGTTTCCGTCACCTGGAAGTCGATCTCCTCGCCACGCAGCCCGCCGAACGGGTCGGACAGCGGCAGGGCCTGCACCTCGACCCGTACCTCCGGGTGGATCTCGCAGAACTCCTCCGCCACCCTCAGCAGCAGATGCCCGGTGAACGGCGCGGAGAAGCCGATGCGCAGGGTGCCGGTGATCCCCCGGGCGGCTGCTGTCGCCCGCGCGATCTCCTCCTGGATGGTCCGGTACGCCGGAGCGATGCCCACGTTGAGCCGCTCGCCGATGGCGGTCAGCGCGACCCTGCGGCTGGTGCGGTCGAACAGCCGGGCGCCGATGCGCCGCTCCAGGCGGGCGATCGTCTGGCTGACGCGCCCCTGGGACACTCCCACCCGCTCCGCCGTGCGGCCGAAATGCAACTCCTCGGCCAGCGCGAGGAAGATCTCCATTTCCTGTCGTTCCATTGCCCCACCTCGGATCATTAGCCCAGCGGATGGATCCTTGCACACGTCGTTCTTGTTGCCGCGCGGCCGGTCCCCGACCTTGGTGGCTGACGCCGCACAAGGGGAGCAGAGACGTGAACGAGACGGTCGACCATGACGGGGCACGGCTGCGCAGACCGTCCGCCGTCAGCTCCCTCCACCTGGGCGCGACGAGGGTCAGCTACGTGCCCGACGGAGTGGTGCAGCTGCGTCCGCGCGGCTGGCTGCCGTCCGCGACGGAGCGGCACTGGGCCGAGTACGCCGACCACCTCAACGACACCGGCCATCTGGTCGCCGGTATCGGCGGGCTCCTGGTGGAGCGCGGCGAGCGGGCGCTGCTGATCGACACCGGCTTCGGCCCCACCTACGTACCCGAGGAACCGGACCACCCGCTGACCGGCGCCATCCACGGTGGCGCTCTCCTGGACAACCTGGCCCGGCTCGGCCGCGACCCGGCGGAGATCGAAGCCGTGGCCTTCACCCACCTCCACACCGACCATGTGGGCTGGGCCTGCCGGCAGCCGCAGGCGTTCACCGCCGCGACGTTCTTCGTCCCCGCGGCGGAGTGGAACGGCCGCCGTCGTGGGGACGCGGGCGGGGCGGTGGCCGGGCGTGAGGTCACTCCCGCGCTGCTCGACCGGCTCGCGCCCCGGCTGCGGCTGGTGCGCGCCGGTGAGGAGATCTTTCCCGGCGTACGGGTCACGTCCCTGCCGGGGCACACCGCCGGGCACGCCGGCTACACCGTCAGCTCCGGCGGACAGCGTCTGATCGCGTTCGGCGACCTGCTGCACTCGCCGTTGCAGATCCGGCACCCGGAATGGCCGGCCCCGCCCGACCGCGATCCGGGCCAGGCCGCCGATCACCGCAGACGGCTTGTCAACGAGCTGACGCGTACCGACACGCTCGGCTTCGGACTCCACTTCCCCGACGTGGTGTTCGGGCGCGCGCGGTGCGGTGCGAGCGGTGCTGCCGTCTGGCACCCCGAGCTCTGAAGCCGTCGTGGCTGCCGAAGCCGAAGCCGTGAGCGTATCCGTAGCCGAATAAGAAAGGTTGCCCACTTCATGACTGCTGTTCCACGTGCCGGTCATCCGGGTGCGGAGGGGGAAGCGCGGGCGCGACGGCTCGATCCCGGGGCGTTGCCGGAAGGGCTGACCCATGAGCCGAGCCGACGGTTCCTGGTGGAGGAAGGCCTGCCCCTGGCGGCGGCCGAGCTGGAATTCACCGGCATCCGCGACGGGCGATGCGGGACGCCGGCCACCCGCGGCGCGGGAGCCCGCATGCTCGTTCTCGGAGAGTCCGCGCAGGACGACGCGCGCCTGGTGCTCGACGGGGCGAGGGGCACCGTGCTTCTGGTGGCAGGGGAAGGCGACGAGGCGCGCCACGACCTCATCGCCTCCAGCCTCCCCCAACTGGCAAAAATGGCACAGGAGATCGAGGCGGTCTCCCGCTCCCCCCGCCAGGAGCCGGTGGGGGAGGAGCGGCGGGGGCTGGCCGTCCTGGCCGAAGTGCGGAGCGACGCCGAAGGACGGCTGCGACGTATCGACCCGGAGGTCTACGCCCGTGGCCCGGCGTCCCGTGCGGGCGCGCCCGGTGCGGGCGCAGCCGTGGGAGGCGGAGACGGGAGCGGATCCGAGAGCGGATCGGTGGGAGACGGATCCGATGAAGGCGCAGGCCGGGGAGGCGCGGCTGCTCACTGGAGCACGGCGCTGCTGCTGCGGACCCTGCACTGGGCCGCCCGCCCCGGCGGCCCCGGCGAACTCGCCTACGCCCTGGAGCCCGGCCTGGTCGCGGAGGCCGCCGAGGACGGCCGGGTGCGCCGGTTCGAGGACTGGGAGCTTCCCCGCAGCCTCACCCACGGCCCCACGCGCCGTCTGCTCACCGAGGTCGGACTGCCCTACGACGCCGACCTCTTCGCCCTCCAGGACGGCCCCCTGGACACCATGGCCGAGGTCCACCTCGACTGCTTCCCCGAGCAGGCGAACCCGGCGACCGGAGCCGCCCGGACCGCGGTGCTCCCGTACACCCGGCGCGGCTCCCAGCGGGACTTCCTCGCTGTCGGCTGGTGGGCGCTGGACCTGGCCGTCGCGCTCGACGGCACCACCGGGCGGGTGGAGCTGCCCGACTGGTACGACGAGGGCAGCCCGGCCCGCTATCTCCACCAGGATCTGTCTGCCCTGCTCTACGCCTGCTGGACGTACAAGCGGATACGCACCGAATGGGAACGGTGGGACCCGCACGCGGGCGGGCAGCCGGGCCCCTGGCGGGTGTTCTGCCCCCGGCGTCCGCTGGCCCACCGCGTCGCCGACCTGATCAAAGCCGTCGACCCGCCCGCCTTCGCCACCTCCGACCACTCCTGGCAGCACCTCGCCGCGGCGCGCAACCACACCGGCGGCCTGCTGTGACCTCGACCGGCCACAGCCCTCCGGCAGGCCGGGTGGAGAGACTTCTCCACCCGAAGATACGGCGCTGACCAGGCGATGGCTGTTCGGCGAACCCGCCGAGGGCAAGCGGCTGCCGGGTCCGGCTCGGGGCGGGCGCGGAGCGCCCCCGCTCACGGCCCCGGGCGGCGGACGGCGTCCATCAGCAGGTCGAGCATGCGGGCCAACTGCTCTCGCCCGCCCTCCAACGAGGCCGCGGCGAAGAGGATCGCCGCCACCCTGGACGCCACCCCCGCCCAGGTGGCCCTCGCCTGGCTGCTGGCGCACTACGCCGGCACCCTGCTGATCCCCGGCACCGCCAACCCGTCCCACCTCTCCGAGAACCTGGCGGCGGGCAGCGTCCGGCTACCGTCTGAGGCCCTCGCGGAGCTGAACGGGGTTGCGGGGGAAGGCGGCTGAGGGCGGGCCCCTCACTGCCGTGGGCTGATCCCCGCCACTGTCAGGCGCAGCAGCCGGTCGGCCTCCGTGGACGGGTCCGGGTGGTGTTCCGTGGCCAGGACCAGGCCGGCGATCAGGGTGAGCAGGTCGGAGATGGTGACGTCGGGGGTCACCGCGCCCGCGTCGGCGGCGCGGCGCAGCAGTGCGGTACCCGCCTCGTCGAGCCTGGTGGAGCAGGCGTTCATGTCGTGCTCGTCCGCCAGGGAGTCCTGGGTCAGGCAGACGGCCAGGCCTCGCGCGCAGGCCGCGTACACGGTGAGCGCTCTCAGCCATTCCAGGAGCGCGGCCCGCGGGTCCTCCGCCCCCTCCAGCTCGCGGGCGTGGGCGCACAGCGTTTCGATGCGCTCGCGGAAGACGGCCTCCAGCAGCGCACTCCGACTGGGGAAGTGGCGGCGCACGGTGGCCGAGCCGACCCCCGCCGTGCGGGCGATCTGTTCCAAGGAGGCGTCGGCGCCGTGTGCCGCGACCTCCTCCTCGGCCACGGCGAGGATGCGCGCGTAGTTGCGCCGGGCGTCCGCACGCTGCGCGGGCATGGCGTCACCTCCGAGGTTGCTAAGTGGCGGGGCCCTCCGTATCGTACCGGAGCAGTAAGTGGCGGGCCCCGCCGTTTAATGGGCGCACGCCATGTATCGGCGCGCGCACGCCCCGTTCGGCGCGCGCCATTTGAGGAGGAGCACCATGTCCGCAGCTTCCGCACCCGTCCTGGTCACCGGCGCCACCGGCCGGCAGGGCAGTGCCACCGCCCGCGCCCTGCTCGCGGCGGGGGTGCCCGTACGGGCCCTGGTCCGCGACCCGGCCACCGACCGAGCCCAGGCCGTTGCCGCGCTCGGCGCCCAGCTGGTCACCGGCGATCTGTACGAACCCGACTCGGTACGGCGCGCGGCCGATGGCGCACGCGCCGTCTTCTCCGTACAGATGCCCGACCTGAACAACCTCCAGGGCGACTCCGAGTGGGTCCAGGCGCGCAATCTGATCGACGCGGCGCGGGACGCCGGCGTCGGCCAGTTCGTGCACACCTCCGTCTCCGGCGCCGGGCAGCACCAGGCGGCACCCGGCTGGGCGGAGGGCCGCTGGGTGGCGATGGAGCACTACTACGAGAGCAAGGCCGCGATCCAGGACCGCGTCCGCGAGGCGGGCTTCCGGCACTGGACGCTCCTCAAGCCGGCCTTCTTCATGGAGAACTTCCTCTCCCCGTCCCTCCTGCTCCCGCACGGGCCGGAGGGAGGCCTGGTCACGGTCCTCAAGCCGGGCACCGAAATCTCCCTCATCGCGGTCGCGGACATCGGCGCGGCGGCTGCCGCGGCCTTCGCCGACCCGGAGCGGTTCGACGGGGTCGAGCTTGAACTGGCGGGCGAATGCCTGCCGATGACCCGTATCACCGAAGTCCTCTCCCACGCGCTGGGCGTGGAGCTGAGCGCACCGTCGATGACGGCGGACGAGGCGCGTGTCGCCGGAACGCTCGACCTGACCGGCGGGCACGAGTGGCTGAACGTGGTCGGTCAGCCCGCCCGCCCCGCGCACGCACAGGCGTACGGCGTCCCGCTGACCGGATTCGAGGAGTGGGCGAAGACGCACCTGCGCCCGTAGACGGGGCGGGAGCCCCTGGCCCTGGTGCGCACATCCGTGAATGCCCCCGGCTGCGCACCCGGCCCGGGGCGCCCGTTCACCAGGCGGGGTCGGGGGCGGCGATTCGCCGCGCTCAGGCCACTGCCCGGGCCCGCTGTTCGTATCCCACGAGCCGGACGCAGACGGCGAGGCCGTGGATCGCCTGCTCCAGCTCGGCGAGGCTCGGGTAGGTGGGGGCGATGCGGATGACCGCGTCGCGCGGGTCGTCGGCGTAGGGGTGGGTGGCCCCGGCGGGGGTCAGCACGATGCCCGCCTCGGCGGCGCGGCGTACGACGTCCTCGGCGCAGCCGTCCGGCACCTCGAGGGTCACGAAGTAGCCGCCCTTGGGCGAGGTCCAGGTCGCGAGCCCGGTGCCGCCCAGCTCGGCGTCCAGGATCCGCGCCACCGTCTCGAACTTGGGCTGGAGCAGGGCGCGCTGGCGCTCCATGTGGGCCCGCACCCCGTCGGCGTCCCGCAGGAACAGCACGTGCCGCAGCTGATTGACCTTGTCGGGGCCGATCGAGCGCTTGACGTTGTTGCCGAGCAGCCACTGCACGTTCGCCGGTGACGAGCCGAAGAAGGCGACGCCGGCGCCCGCCGTGGTGATCTTCGAGGTGGAGCCGAACACGAAGACGCGGTCCGGGTTGCCCGCCTCGGCGCAGGCCGCGAGCAGGTCGGCGATCTCGACGGGCTCGTCGGTGAGGTGGTGGACGGCGTAGGCGTTGTCCCAGAAGATCCGGAAATCGGGCGCAGCGGTGCTCATCGCGGCGAGCCGGGCCACGGTCGCGTCGCTGTAGGAGACGCCGTCCGGGTTGCTGTACTTCGGTACGCACCAGATGCCCTTGACCGCCGGGTCCTCGGCGACGAGCCGCTCGACGGCGTCCATGTCCGGGCCCTCTGCGGTCATCGGCACCGGGATCATCTCGATCCCGAACCGCTCGCACAGCGCGAAGTGCCGGTCGTAGCCGGGCACCGGGCACAGGAACGCGATCCGCTCCTGGTCCACCCAGCGCGACCCGGCGCCCGGGAGCACGCTCAGGAGGGCATGCACCAGGCAGTCGTGCATCAGCTCAAGGCTGGAGTTCCCGGCCGCGAGCAGCTGCGCGGCCGGGACCTGGAGCAACCCGGCGAAGATCTCCCGCAGCTCCGGCAGGCCCTGGAGGCCGCCGTAGTTACGGACGTCCGTTCCGTCGGCGGATATGTGCCGCTCGCCGGGCAGGCTCAGCAGCTCCTCGGAGAGGTCGAGCTGCTCGGGCGCGGGCTTGCCACGGGTGAGGTTGAGCGAGAGCCCGCGCCCGGCGAGGTCCTGGTAGTCCTGACGGGCTCGCTCAAGGGGCCCGGCCAGGGCGTTGTCGGGGCTGAGCTCGGTGGTCATGGTGGTTCCTCTCCCGGTGCCGCGTCGTCGGAATGGCGCTGCCGAGAATACAAACCGGCATGGAGAGCTCCGCGCCGGTGCCCAAGGAGCGGCTGGGCCCGTCTCACCCTTCGAGGGCCGGGGCCATGTGGCCGAGGCCGGAGAGGAGCCGGGCGAGGGGCCACCCGGGGCCGGCGTCTGGAGCCCGCGGAGGGCGACGCCCCCCCCGGACCTGGCCTCGGCATGGCCGCACCTGCTCCGTCGGCTCGGACCCCGCGTATCCGAGCGCCCGGTCCCGGTATCCGCGTGCGCGGCCCGGTCCTCGCCGTCACACTGCGGGGACGTACCAGGTGAGGGACGCACCAGGCGGGGGAGGGTGACCATGGCGGAGATTCCCGGGGCTCGGGACCGGCTCCAGCGGGAGGCGGAGACCGTATGCGCGCATCTGCGCTCCTTGGCCGGACGGCTCACACCCGGCCAGGTGCCCGAATTCGCCGTACCCGGCGCCCCCTTCATGGACACCGGCACCGAGCCCACCACCTACCTCCATACGATCCGCCACCGCGTCCACGCCCGGGACACGCGGCCCCCGCGCAAGGTGTACAGCCCCGCGATCTTCGCCCGCGCGGCGAGACTTCTGACCGCCGACGGCCGGGAGACCGCACGGGAGGTCCCCCAGCCCCGCCTGCCGATCCGGGGTGTCGTCACCGGTGTCCGTGATGGCGCTCAGCTCTCGGTCTCCGTTTCGCGCCGACGGGACGAGGTGACGTACCAGGGCCGCACCCCCGCTCTGGCCCTGCACGAAGACGTGCCGCGCTGCCGCCCCGATCCTTCGGCGACTCCGGAGACGCTGCGGCCGGGACATGTGCTGTGCCCCGGCTGCGGAGGGGAGGGGCAGTGTGGGGAGGCGTCGTCGTCGGACGGGATCTGACGACCGGCAGTGCGTGGGAGCGGGCGGGGCCGAGGCGCCGGACGGTCAGCGCGCCAGAGGGCCGTGGCGCTACGGCCGCCTCGTGAAGGTCATGTGTGTGACGCCGCTGGGGGATGTCACGGACTCGACCTGAAAGCGCTCCTCGATGCCCTCCAGGCCGTCCCACAGCCGCTCGCCGCGGCCCAGGACGATCGGGACGACGGCGATGTGCATGTGGTCGACCAGGTCGGCGGCCAGGAACGCGCGCACCGTGGTCGGGCCGCCGCCGATGCGTACGTCCCGGCCGCCGGCGGCCTCCCGCGCCTGGCGCAGCGCCTCTTGCGGGGTGGCGTCGATGAAGTGGAACGTGGTGCCGCCCTCCATCTCGACGGAGGGGCGAGGGTGATGCGTCAGCACGAACACGGGCGTATGGAACACCGGGTTCGGGCCCCACCATCCCGTCCACTCGTGGTCCTCCCACGGGCCGCGCTGGGGGCCGAACTTGTTGCGCCCCATGATCTCCGCGCCGATGTGGTGGCCCCAGGTGAGGGCCAGGGCGTCGTCGACGCCGGTGCTGCCGCCGCTCTTCCCGTGCATCTCGTGGAAGCTCCGGGTCGCCATGAACCAGTCGAGGAGCCGGTGGCCCGCGTGGCCGAACGGTGACTCGTGGCTCTGTTCCTCACCGGTGCTGAAGCCGTCGAGCGACACGGCGAAGTTGTGGACCCGTACCAGGGACATCGTGACCTCCAGCCTCCCTCCGAGGAGAGAGTGATTGCATTTTGCCATCACTTGCGCGACTGAATGTAGGCTAGGTGATTGCGAAGTGCAATCACTAGGAGAAGGCATGCGGAACGAGGCGCGGTCGGGGTGTCCGATCAACGCGGCGGTGGAATCCCTCGGAGACCGGTGGAGCCTGATCGTCCTGCGTGACGTCGTCTTCGGCGGACGACGGCGCTTCCGCGACCTGCTCGTCAACTCCGAGGAGGGGATCGCGTCGAACATCCTCAGCAGCCGCCTCAAGTCCCTCGTCGCGGGCGGCCTCCTCACGAAGGAGGAAGCGGGGCGCGGCCGGCGGGCGACGTACAGCCTCACCGAGGCAGGTATACAGACGGTCCCCGTCATGGTCGCGCTCGCCTCCTGGGGGCTGCGGCACCGCGAGACGACCCCCGAGCTGAGCGTGCGCGCGCGGCTGCTCGAAGAGGGCGGCCCGCCCCTGTGGGCCGATCTCATGGACGAACTGCGCGAGGCGCACCTCGGGGTCCCCCGCCCCGCCCCCGACCGCCCCCGCGCCTCCGACCTGCTGCGCGAGGCCTACGAACGGGCCATGGAGGCGCGGTCGGAGGGAGCGGACGGAACGGAGGCGGTGGAGGGCGCGGACGAAGCGCGCGGCACGCCGTCGCGGGGGTGAGGGCCGCGCGTCCTCAGCCGTGTTCTCCACTCGTTCCAGGGACGGCGAGGAGCCTCCCGCTCGGGATGCCGGTACGTCGACCGGGCCCGCGGGGGCGCGGGCTCAAGGCGCGAGTGCAAGGCGTTGGTGCCAGGCGCGAATTCACGAGGAGCCGGGGCCGCCGTGGAGGGTTGCGATGACCTCGTCGTCCTCGACCTGTTCGAAATTCTCGTACCACTCGCCCACCGCGCGGAAGCCGGCCGGCTGGTGGAGGCACAGGAGGTCGTCGGCTTCCGCGCGCAGCCGGGCGACCGTGTCGGCGGCGGCGACGGGTACGGCCAGGACCAGCCGGGCGGGTTCCTGGCGGCGCAGGTGGCGCAGGGCGGCGCGGGCGGTCGCGCCGGTGGCCAGGCCGTCGTCGACGAGGATCACGGAGCGGTCTTTGACGGCGGGCGCGGGACGGCCTCGCCGGTAGCGCTCTTCGCGGCGGCGCAGTTCGGCGCGTTCGCGGCTCACGTCGGCGGCGAGCCGGTCCTCGCTCAGGCCCAGCACCTCCAGCGCCTGCTGGTCGAACAACGGCGGGTCCTCGCCGGCGATCGCGCCGATCCCGGCTTCCGGCCGGCCGGGCACCCCGATCTTCCGGACGACCAGCACGTCCAGGGGAGCGTGGAGGACCTGGGCGACCGGGACCGCCACGGGCACGCCACCGCGGGGCAGAGCCAGGACGAGCGGGTCGACGACGTCCGTTCGGGCGGCCCACTCCTCCAGTCGGGCGGCGAGATCCTGGCCGGCCTGCCGGCGGTCGCGGAAGCGCATGACCTGGTGCCTGACCTTTCGTCCGGTGAGGTGAGGTGAGGTGCGGTGCGGTGGGGCGCGGGGGTGAGGCCGGGGCCGGGCCGGGGCGACGGGAGCGCCGCTACCTGCCGGAACGCGCCCTGTCGGGGGATGTCCGCGCGCCTCCGCTCGTCCGGCAACCGCCAGGGTGCCATCCCCCGGCCCGGCGCCCCGGCCGACCGGGCACGCGCCGGGAGGGCGAGGCACTCGAACGGCCGCTCGCCTCCGGAGGCAGCCGCGTCTGAGGAGACCTGCGGAGTCCGAGGCCTGGTCCTGGAGTGAACGAGCAGACGGTGTGCGGGTCCTCCCTTCCCCGCCCGTTGCGAACTTGTTCATACAGGTGGCCTTCACTGGTCCGCGTTCTTCCTGGCAAACTGCGCTGACGTCGATGTTTCCGTACACACCTGCGAGGTCACCAGACTTATGCCAGAACTCAACCGTCGCCGGTTCCTCCAGATAGCCGGTGCGACCGCGGGCTTCTCCGCGCTGTCCAGCAGCATCCAGCGCGCCGCCGCGATCCCCGCCGCACGCCGCTCCGGCACCATCGAGGACGTCGAGCACATCGTCGTACTCATGCAGGAGAACCGGTCCTTCGACCACTACTTCGGTGCCCTCAAGGGCGTCCGAGGCTTCGGTGACCCGCGCCCGGCGTCGCCGACGGGGAAGAAGACGGTCTGGCAGCAGTCCGACGGCGGCAAGGACGTGCTGCCCTACCACCCCGACGCCGACAACCTGGGCATGCAGTTCATCGCGGGCCTCAACCACGACTGGGCGGGCGGGCACCAGGCGTGGCACGACGGGAAGTACGACCAGTGGATCCCGGCCAAGGGCACGGGCACGATGGCGTATCTGACCCGGGAGGACATCCCGTTCCACTACGCGCTCGCCGACACCTTCACCATCTGCGACGCCTACCACTGCTCGATGATCGGCGCGACCGACCCCAACCGCTACTACATGTGGTCGGGCTACGCAGGCAACGACGGCAAGGGCGGCGGCCCCGTCCTCGGCAACGAGGAAGCCGGATACGGCTGGACGACCTACCCCGAGCGGCTGGAGCAGGCCAACGTCTCCTGGAAGATCTACCAGGACATCGGCGACGGCCTGGACAAGGACGGCGGCTGGGGCTGGATCGAGGACGCCTACCGGGGCAACTACGGCGACAACTCGCTCCTCTGGTTCACCGAATACCAGCAGTCCAAGCCCGGCGACCCGCTCTACGACAAGGCCCGCACCGGCACCAACGCGAAACAGGGTGACGGTTTCTTCGACGTCCTCAAGGCCGACGTGAAGGCCGGCAAGCTCCCGCAGATCTCCTGGATCGCGGCCCCGGAGGCCTTCTCCGAGCACCCGAACTTCCCCGCCAACTACGGCGCCTGGTACATCTCCCAGGTCCTGGACGCCCTCACCTCCAACCCGGAGGTCTGGTCCAGGACCGCGCTGTTCATCACCTACGACGAGAACGACGGCTACTTCGACCACATCGTCCCGCCCTACCCCCCGGCCTCCGCGGCTCAGGGGCGTTCCACCCTCGACACCGAGTCCGACTACTACCGGGGCGGCGTGACCGGCTACGCGCCAGGCCCGTACGGCCTCGGCCAGCGTGTCCCCATGCTCGTCGTCTCCCCGTGGAGCACCGGCGGCTACGTGTGCTCGGAGCTGCTCGACCACACCTCCATCCTCCGCTTCATGGAGCGCCGCTTCGGTGTGCACGAGCCGAACGTCTCGCCCTGGCGGCGCGCCCTGTGCGGCGACCTGACCGCGGCGTTCGACTTCGGGCTCAAGGACACCGACCCGGCCTCGCTGCCGGACACCGACGCCTACGAGCCGCCGGACAAGGAGCGCCACGACAGCTACGTGCCCAAGCCACCGGCCAACCCGGTGCTGCCCAAGCAGGAGTCCGGGTCCCGCCCGACCCGCCCACTGCGGTACGCGCCGCTGGTGGACGGCGCGGCGAAGGTCTCCGAGGGGGAGTTCACCCTCACCTTCAGCGGCGGCCCGTCGGCGGGCGCGTTCTTCCTGGTCACCTCCGCGAACCGGAGCGACGGTCCGTGGACGTACACCACCGAGGCGGGCAAGGAGCTGTCCGACACCTGGAACACCGCCCACTCGGACGGCCGCTACGACCTGACGGCCCACGGCCCCAACGGCTTCCTGCGCACCTTCAAGGGTCAGGGCAGGACGGCGGGCCCGGAAGTGACGGCCCGCCATCTCAAGGCCGACGGCGACATCGAGCTGACCATGACGAACGCGGGCACCTCGGACTGCCGGCTGACGGTGACGAACGCGTACGGCGGAGCGAAGGAGACGTACAAGGTGCGCGCGGGCGCACGTGTGGTGCGGCGGGTGAGCCTGCGCGCCGGCAAGCGCTGGTACGACCTGTCGGTGACCTCCGACACCGAGGACTCCTGGTCGCGCCGCCTCGCCGGCCACGTGGAGACCGGCGCCCCGGGGGTCAGCGACCCGGCGACGCTGACGGCCTGACCGGAGGGCCGACCGGACGGCCCGACCGGACGGCGGAAGCCGCCTCCGGAAAGCCCGGAGCCGAATTGCCGAGTAGCCGAACAGCCGGGTAGCCGAACATTCCGATAGGGGGTCGCGTACTGGAGCCGAATACGAGCCCGCGGAGCTGTGTCCTCCGCGGGCTCGTTCATTGCCGACGCGTCGTAATGACCTCTTACTCGCGGCGCGGAGTACGGTGACGTCCGGTTCGGATCCACCGGAAATCAACCAGGGGCACACCCATGATTGTTCTGATTGTTGTCGTCGTGGTGATCGTCCTGCTGCTGGCACTCGCGCTGTCGGTTCGCGTCGTCAAGCAGTACGAGCGCGGTGTCATGCTGCGTCTGGGCCGGCTGCGCGGGTCGAGGTCGCCCGGATTGCGTTTCATCATTCCGGTCGTCGACGTGATGCACCGCGTTTCCCTGCGCATTGTCACCATGCCGATCCAGTCCCAGGGCATCATCACTCGGGACAACGTCAGCGTCGATGTCTCGGCGGTCGCGTACTTCCGGGTGGCCGACCCGGTGAAATCGGTCCTCGCGATCGCGGACGTCACCGCCGCGATCAACCAGATCGCCCAGACGACGCTGCGCAAGGTGGTCGGACAGCACCCTCTGGACGAAACGCTTTCCCAGACCGACACCATCAATATCGATATCCGCGAAAACCTCGACAGTGTCACATCCGAGTGGGGCGTCGAGGTCACGCTGGTGGAGCTGAAGGACATCCAGCTGCCGGAAAGCATGAAACGGGCCATGGCGCGGCAGGCCGAGGCCGAGCGGGAGAAGCGGGCGAAAATCATCAACGCGGAGGGCGAATCCCTCGCGGCGGCCTCGCTGGGGGAGGCGTCCGACACGATGATGGCTCATCCGCTGGCGTTGCAATTGCGCAACCTCCAGAGCCTGGTCGAGATCGCCGTGGACCAGAATTCCACGGTCGTCTTCCCCGCCCCTCTCATGAGCACGATCGGCGAACTCGGCTCTTTCCTCGCCCGCGAGACCGCGTCGGCGGCCCCCGCGGCGGCCCCGGCCGGAGCCCCGGCCGCCGAGGAACACCCCCACTGAGTCCCGCTCCCGTTCACCAGGGCTTCGGCCGGGCGCGGGGCGGCGTCCCGCCCCGCCGCCCGGCGGCTCAGCCGAGGAGCGCTGCCGATGCCCGCCGACGTGGGGTGTCGTACGGCCACACCTGGGAACCCCGCATCAGTAGTTACATACAGCCCATACAGCCTGGCCCGGTCAGGTCGGGTCAGCGGGACGGATCCTCCATGACCAGCGAGTACATGGGTCCCGGGGACCGGGACCCGTTCGGAGACTTCATCGCGCGCTTCCTCAGCGGCGGCGCCCAGCGCGGGGGCGGCGGACGGCGCGGCGACCCCCGCAACATCGACTTCCTCCGGCTGATGAGCGAGCCGGCCCGGCGCCTCGTCTCCGAGGCGGCCTCGTACGCGGCCGAGCACGGCAGCAGCGACCTGGAGACCGAACACCTGTTGCGCGCCGCGCTCTCCTCCGAGCCGACCCGCTCGATGGTGACGCGGGCCGGCGCCGACCCCGACACGCTCGCCGCCGAGATCGACCGCGAGGTGGGGGAGGGGAAGCCGCGCACGTCCATCTCCGTCAGCCCCGCCGTGAAACGGGCGCTGATGGAGGCGCGCGACATCGCCCGCTCGCGGGGCGCCTCCTACATCGGCAGCGAACACGTGCTCGTCGCGCTCGCCGCCAACCGGGACTCCATGGCCGGCCAGATCCTCGACGCCGCCCGCTTCGACCCCCGCTCCGCCGCCCCCGGCGGCGGACTCGGCGGCCCCGGCGGGCCCGGTGGCGGCTACGGCACGGGTCAGGGCGGGCCCGAGGCGCCGGTACGGGGCGGCCAGGCGGCGGGCCGCAGCAGCACACCCAACCTGGACAAGTACGGCCGCGACCTGACCGAGCTGGCCCGTGAGAGCCGTATCGACCCGGTCATCGGCCGTGACCGTCAGATCGAGCAGACCATCGAGATCCTCGCGCGGCGCGGCAAGAACAACCCCGTCCTGATCGGCGAGGCAGGCGTCGGCAAGACCGCCATCGTGGAAGGTCTGGCCCAGCGCATCGCCGAAGGGGACGTCCCCGACAACCTGCTCGGCCGACGCGTCGTCCAGCTCGACTTCGGCAGCGTCGTCGCCGGGACCCGCTACCGGGGCGACTTCGAGGAGCGGCTCACCAGCATCATCAACGAGGTCCGCGCCCGCACCGAGGAGCTGATCGTCTTCATCGACGAGCTGCACACGGTCGTCGGAGCGGGCGGGGGCGGCGAGAGCGGCTCGATGGACGCCGGCAACATGCTCAAGCCGCCGCTCTCCCGCGGCGAGCTGCACGTCATCGGCGCCACCACGCTGGACGAGCACCGCCGGCACATCGAGAAGGACGCGGCGCTCGCCCGCCGTTTCCAGCCCGTGCTCGTCCCCGAGCCCACCGTCGCGGACGCCGTGGAGATCCTGCGCGGCCTGCGCGACCGCTACGAGGCCCACCACCAGGTCCGCTACACCGAAGAGGCCCTGGTCGCGGCCGTCGAGCTGGCCGACCGCTATCTGACCGGGCGCTATCTCCCGGACAAGTCCATCGACCTGCTGGACCAGGCCGGCGCCCGCGTGCGGCTGCGCACGGCCACCCGTGGCACGGACATCCGCGCGCTGGAGCGCGAGGCCGAGCAGGTGCGCCGCGACAAGGACCAGGCCGTGGCCGCCGAGGACTACGAGCGCGCCCAGCAGCTGCGTGACCGGCTCACCGAGCTGGAGGAGGCCATCGGCCGGGACGGGCGCGAGGAGGAGAGCCGGTCGGCGCACCGGATCGCCGAGGTGACGGTCGAGGACATCGCCGACATCATCTCCGAGCAGACCGGTATCCCCGTCAGCAACCTCACCCAGGAGGAGAAGGACCGGCTGCTGGGGCTGGAGGGGCAGCTGCGGCAGCGGGTCATCGGCCAGGACGAGGCCGTCACCGCGGTCGCGGACGCCGTGCTGCGCTCGCGCGCGGGCCTCTCCAGCCCGGACCGGCCCATCGGCAGCTTCCTGTTCCTCGGCCCGACCGGCGTCGGCAAGACGGAGCTGGCCCGGGCCCTGGCCGAGGCCCTGTTCGGTACCGACGACCGGATGGTGCGGCTCGACATGAGCGAGTACCAGGAGCGGCACACCGTCAGCCGCCTCGTCGGCGCCCCGCCCGGATACGTGGGACACGACGAGGCCGGGCAGCTCACCGAGACGGTGCGGCGCAACCCGTACTCGCTGCTGCTGCTTGACGAGGTGGAGAAGGCACACGCCGACGTCTTCAACATCCTGTTGCAGGTCCTCGAAGACGGACGGCTGACGGACTCGCAGGGCCGTACGGTCGACTTCACCAACACCGTCATCGTCATGACCAGCAACCTCGGCTCCGAGGCCATCACCGGGCGCGGCGCGGTGGTCGGCTTCGGCGGTGGCGAGGGGACCGACGAAGAGGCCCGGCGCGAGCGGGTGCTGCGTCCGCTGCGTGAGCACTTCCGGCCCGAATTCCTCAACCGGATCGACGAGATCGTCATCTTCAGCCGGCTCGACGACGAGCAGCTGCGGCAGATCACCGACATGCTGCTGGAGGAGACCCGCCGCCGGGTGCACGCCCAGGACCTGGCGATCGACTTCACCCCCGAGGCCGTCGACTGGCTCGCCCACCAGGGATACCAGCCCGAGTACGGAGCCCGCCCCCTGCGCCGCACGATCCAGCGCGAGGTCGACAACCGCCTCTCCCGCATGCTGCTGGGCGGCGAACTCGAACCGCACACCCGGCTGATGGTCGACGTGGCCGACGGAAAGCTGGAGTTCCGCACCGAGGCGGGTGACGACGGGCGGCCCGTGGCCGGCGCGGACGGTCCGTGAGGGCGCGCGCCCAGGGACGGCGTGCGGCCCGGGGTGGCGTGCGGCCCGGGGGCGGCGGGCGGTCCGGCAGACGGGGCGTGCGGGATTTAATTCAGTCGATTGACTTATAACGGAATCGCGGCTTCACTGTCGGGAGACGGCACGACCGACGAAGCCGAGGAGGCCGCGAGTGACCGATGTCCGAGGCACGGAGCCTGTGAGCTATCCGATCGCGGCCCCCGTACCGCTGGAGCCGCCTCGGGAGTGGGCGGAGCTGCGGGAGAAGTGCCCGGTGGCGCGGGTGACGCTGCCGAGCGGTGACGAGGCCGCGCTGCTGACCCGGTACGAGGATGTGAAGCTCGCCCTCTCCGATCCGCGCCTCAGCCGCGAGGGGCTGGCCTCGCCGGACGCGGCCCGGGTCGCCGCCGGTGACTCGGAGGGCATCTTCAGCAGCCCGATGGCGAGGACGCTCAACGCCGAGGGCCACGAGCGCTGGCGCCGCATGGTCGGAAAGTGGTTCACGGCCAAGCGGATGACGTCGCTCCGGCCGAAGATGGAGGAGATGGCCGACCGCCTGGTCGACGCGATGCTGGACCACGGGCAGCCCGCTGACCTGGTGCCGCACCTGGCGTTCCCGCTGCCGGTCTACGTGATCTGCACGATGCTCGGAGTGCCCGAGAGCGACCAGGACAAGTTCAAGAGCTGGTCCGACACGTTCTTGAACACGACCCGCTACACGCGGGCCGAGACCGAGGCCGCGCACCAGGAGTTCGGCGAGTACATGGCGGGCTTGATCGCGGCCAGGCGTGCGGAACCGGGGGAGGACCTCCTCACCCTCCTCATGGACGGCGCCGACGCCGAGGGCAGGCCGATGTCCGAGGCCGGGCTGGCGGCCACCGGGCAGGCACTGCTGCTCGCGGGGCATGAGACCACCGCCGGTTTCATCGCGATGATGACGGCGCACCTGCTGTCCGACCGCCGGCGCTGGGAGCGGCTGCTGGCCGACCGGGCGCTGATCCGCACGGCCGTGGAGGAGGTGCTGCGGTTCGACCCGAACGGTGGCGGCTTCGGCATGCTCCGCTACGTCCACGAGGACACGGAGCTCTCCGGCGGCGTGGTGCCCAGCGGCACCACCGTGGTGTGCAGCATGGCCGCGGCCAACCGTGACGAGAGCGCGTGGGAGGCCGCGGACGACATGGATCTGAGCCGGAGCCCCAACCCGCACCTCGCCTTCGGTGCCGGCCCGCACTCCTGCCTCGGCCAGCCGCTGGCCCGCACCGAGTTGCAGGCCGTGCTCGCCGTGCTGCTGCGCCGGCTGCCCACCCTCGCCCTCGCCGTGGACGCGGAAGAGCTGCGCCGTCACGAAGGGCTGCTCACCACCCCGCTGCGGGAACTTCCGGTGACATGGTGAGCGGCGGAAAGGCGGCCCGGGCCGGCCGGGGCAGCGGGACCCGCGAGGCGATCATGGCCGCAGCCGAGCGGCTCTTCGCCGAGCACGGACTCGCGGCGGTCTCGAACCGCCAGATCGGCGAGGCGGCCGGGCAGGGCAACGTCACCGCCGTCAGCTACCACTTCGGCAGCAGGGCGGGCCTGGTGCGCGCGATGACGAACAAGCACGGTGAGCGCATCGACCGGATCAGGGAGCGGTACCTGAAAGAGGTCAGCGGCAGCCGTGACATCCGGGACTGGGTCGGCTGCCTGGTCCGTCCCGTATCGGAATACCAGGCGTCGCTCGGCGTCCCGTCCTGGCACGCCCGCTTCTCGGCGCAGGTCATGACCGATCCCATGCAGCGCGCGATCATCACCGACGAGTCGCTCGTCAGAACGCATCTCCGGGAGATCCTCGACGGCCTCGGCCGGTGCCTCGAAGCGCTGCCGCAGCAGGTGCGGGCCGAGCGCGGGGCGATGGCCCGCCATCTGATCACCCACACCTTCGCGGAACACGAGCAGGCCCTGGCCGAGGGCACCAGGCTGCTGCACTCCTCGTGGGAGCACGCCGCCGACGCCCTGACCGACGCGCTGGTGGGGCTGCTCACCGCGCCGGTCACCACACCGGTCGACGCCCGCACCGATTCGCCCACCGATTCCCGCACCGACGTCCCCTTCGACGTCCCCCACTGACGTCTCGCGATGACGTCCCCCACCGAATGGAGACAAGCGCACCATGAAGATCACCGTGGATGAAGAGAAGTGCTGCGGTGCCGGGCAGTGCGTGCTGATCGCGCCGGAGGTCTTCGACCAGCGCGACGACGACGGCATAGTCGTCCTGCTCGACGCCACACCTCCCGAGGAGCAGCACGCCGCCGTCCGTGAGTCCGCCAGCGTGTGCCCGGCCGCCGCCATCCAGGTCGGCGAGGGCTCGTGAGCGTTCCCCGAAGCGTGCTGGTGGTCGGCGCTTCCGCCGCCGGCCTCGGCACCGCGGAAGCCCTGCGCCGGAAGGGCTATCAGGGCCGGCTGACGGTGCTGGGCGCCGAGACCCACCTGCCGTACGACCGGCCGCCGCTGTCCAAGCAGGTGCTCTCCGGCGCCTGGGAGCCCGACCGCACACCTCTGCGCACCCAGGAGAGGCTGGACACCCTGGACGCGGAATTCCTGCTCGGTGACGCGGCCGTTTCCCTCGACGCGGCGGCCCGCACCGTGCGCACCGCCGCCGGACGCAGCCTCGGCGCCGACGCGATCGTCGTCGCGACGGGGCTGCGCCCGCGCACGCTTCCCGGCCAGGAGGAGCTGCGCGGCGTGCATGTGCTGCGCACGCTGGATGACGCGGTGGCGCTGCGGAGCGCCCTGGCGGACGCCTCGCGGGTCGTCGTGGTCGGGGACGGCGTGCTGGGGGCCGAGATCGCCGCCACGGCCCGGCAGACGGGCCCCTCCGTCACGCTGGTCGGCCCCCAACCCGCGCCGATGTCCGGCCAGTTGGGGCCCTGGCCCGCCGGGCTGCTGGCCGAGCTGCACGCCGAGCACGGGGTCCGCCTCGTACCCGGCACGGCGGTCGCCGGGCTGACCTCGCACCGGGGGCGGGTCACCGGTGTGCGGCTGCCGAGCGGTGAGGCCCTGCCCGCCGACCTGGTGGTGGTCGCGATCGGGAGCGCGCCGGCGACCGAATGGCTGGCCGGAAGCGGCCTGGAGGTGGCGGACGGCGTGGTGTGTGACGCGTACTGCCGCGCGGCGCCCGGCGTCTACGCCGCCGGGGACGTGGCCCGCTGGCACCACGGCACCCTGGGCATGTCGCTGCGCCTGGAGAACCGCACGAACGCGATCGAGCAGCCGTCGGCCGTCGCCTCCGTCCTCCTCGGCGAGGACCGGCCCTACACGCCCGTCCCGTACTTCTGGACGGACCAGTTCGCCGCGAAGATCCAGGTCCACGGGACACCGACGCCGGATGCCGAGGTGACCGTCGTGGAGGGCACCGAGCAGGACCGCAGGTTCGTCGCCGTCTTCTCCCAGGCGGGCCGGACCACGGCCGTCCTCGGCTGGAACATGCCCAAGCAGACCCGACTGCACCGACAGGCTCTCGTCGACGCAAGCACGCGCCGGCCCGTGCCGAGCCCGTAGCGGCAGTGCGGAGGAGCGCCCCCGACGCGCGCCTCCTGAACGACCCTCTCCCCTCCGACCACCGGAGTACGAACATGTCCACTGTGCCCGCGACCGGCGCCTCCTCGGCCGGAATCCCCGACTTCCCCTCACCGCGCTCATCGGCCTGCCCCTTCGACCCGTCGCCCCAGCTGCGTGAACTGGCGCTGCCCGGCCCGCTGACCAGGGTCCGGTCCTGGGGCGGCAGCACCCCCTGGGCTGTTACCGGGCACGCCGAGCAGAAGGTCCTCCTCTCCGACCCCCGGCTCAGCGCCGACTTCTCCCACCCCGGCTTCCCGAGTCCGGTGGACCCCCAGCACACAGGGGGAGGGTCGAGCGACATGAGCTTCGTCGGGATGGACGACCCGGAGCACGCCCGGCTGCGCCGTATGGTCAGCGGTGCTTTCACCGTCAAGCGGGTGGAGGCGCTGCGGCCCGTCGTGCAGGAGATGGTGGACGGTTTCATCGACCGGATGCTGGCCGGACCGAAGCCCGCCGACCTGGTTCAGGCGCTGGCTCTGCCCGTTCCCTCTCTGGTGATCTCCGAACTGCTCGGCGTGCCCTACGAGGACCACGACTTCTTCCAGACCAACAGCAAGGACATCGTCTCCGCCGTCGCGAGCCCCGAGACGCGGCGGACCGCCCACGCCAACCTCGCCGAATACCTCGACGAGTTGGTCGGCCGCAAGCTCGCCGAGCCCGGCGACGACCTGCTCTCCCGGCTCGCCGAGCGGATCAGGGACGGGGAGCTGACGCGCCGTGAGGCCGCCACGATGGGCGTGCTGTTGCTGCTCGGCGGCCACGAGACCACGGCGAACATGATCACCCTGGGCACGATGCTCCTGCTCCAGCACCCGGACGAGCTCGCCCGCGTCCGCGAGGCCGGCGACCCCGGGACCGGCGACCCCCAAGTGATCGTCTCCGCCGTGGAGGAGCTGCTGCGCTACCTCTCCATAGTCCACCTCGGGCGCCGCAGGACGGCGCTGGAGGACATCGAGATCGCCGGCCGGACCATCCGCGCGGGGGAGGGCGTGATCCTGCTCGGCGAACTGGCCAACCGCGACCCCGCCGTCTTCCCCGCTCCGGACCGGCTGGATCTCACCCGGGACGCCCGCCTGCACCAGGCGTTCGGCGCCGGCACCCACCACTGCGTCGGGCAGCCGCTGGCCCGGATGGAGCTCCAGGTGGTCTATCCCACCCTCTTCCGCCGCATCCCGACGCTGCGCGTCGCGGCGGAACTGGAGGAGATCCCCTTCAAGTACGACTCGGTCGTCTACGGCGTCTACGAACTACCCGTCACCTGGTAGGGGTTCACCACCTGCCGGGCGCTCGCCTGACCCGGTGGCGGTTCCGCCGGGTCAGGGGCGCGGCCAGGGGCGTCCGCCGAGGCGCTCGATGTCGGTGTTGAAGCGCCTCAAGTAGGAGGCGAAGTCCGCGATCTCGTCGTCCGACCAGCTCTCCATGACCTGGTCCAGGGACTGGACGATGCCCTCGCGTTCTTCGTCGAGCATGCGTACGCCGTCGTCGGTGATGCGGAACTTGCGGGCCATGCCCCCCTCGGGGTCGGGGATGCGTTCCAGGAGCCCGGCGCGCATCGCGGCTGCGGTCTGCCGGTTGAGGGTGGAGGCGTCGAGCCCGAAGGCATCGCTCAACTCGCCGATCGACATGGGCCCCTGAACGCGGATGCGGCTGAGGAGGATGTAGGCGCTGCGCTCCAGTACACCGTCCTTGCGGCGTCCGCCTCTCTGGTTCAAGAACGTGTGACGGCTGAGCAGCATCTGCTCGTACTCGACCTCGTGCGTCGGCCTGATCATGCGTCCCGCCGCCTCCTGCTTCCTGTTCTGCCGCGACCGTTCCACGATGGCCGCGCCCCACGATGGCCCCTCTCGTGCCCATCCTCTCATGCAATGTGTATGGGCCATGAGACATGCTAGATACATATGAAGTGTAGAATGCATATCGTTGCCGTGAAACACACTCAAGGAGTCCCGTCATGGACGGCCCCCAGCCCACATCCCGTGCAGGTGGCGTGGTCGCCACGCTGGCCTTTGCCGGCACCACGGCGGCGATCATGCAGACGCTGGTCACCCCGCTCATCGCGGAGCTGCCGAAGATGCTGCACACCACCTCGTCGAACGCCGCCTGGGTGATCACCGTCACCCTGCTCGTGGCCGCCGTCTGCGTGCCGGTCACCGGGCGGCTCGGCGACCTGTTCGGCAAGCGCCGGATGCTGCTCGCCTGCTCGGTGCCGCTGATCGTCGGCTCCGTGGTGTGCGCGCTCTCCTCCTCCGTCGTCCCGATGATCGTCGGGCGCGGTATGCAGGGCATGGGGATGGGAATGCTGCCGCTCGGCATAGCCCTCCTGCGCGACGTGCTCCCACAGGAGAAGCTCAGCTCCTCCATCGCCCTGGTCAGCGCCTCCATGGGCATCGGCGGCGGCCTGGGCCTGCCGATCGCCGCCGCCGTCGCCCAGTACGCGAACTGGCGCGCGCTGTTCTGGGGCTCCGCCGCGCTGGCCGTGGTGATCGCGGCGCTGATCTGGTTCCTGATCCCGGACGTGCCCGCCGGTGCGAAGGGCCAGCGCTTCGACGTGCCCGGCGCGCTCGGCCTCGGCGCCGGTCTGGTCGCCCTGCTGCTCGCGGTCTCCAAGGGCGCCGACTGGGGCTGGGGTTCGGCGACCACGCTGAGCCTGTTCGCCGCCGCCGTCGTGCTGCTGGTGGGCTGGGGGCTGTGGGAGCTGCGCGCGAACGAGCCGCTGATCGACCTGCGCACCACGGCCCGCCCCCGGGTGCTGCTCACCAACGCCGCCTCGGTCTTCGTCGGCTTCGGGATGTACGCCGGCATGCTGGTCATGCCGCAGCTTCTTCAGTTTCCCGAAGCCACCGGCTACGGCCTGGGCCAGTCGATCCTGGCTTCCGGACTGTGGATGGCGCCCGGCGGCATCATGATGATGCTCGTCTCCCCGCTCGGCGGGAAGCTCACCGACGCGCGTGGCCCGAAGTTCACGCTGATCTGCGGCGTACTGATCATCGCCGCCGGCTATGGCCTGGCCATGGCGCTGATGGGCACGGCGTGGGGGATCATGCTGACCATCATCGTGATCAACAGTGGCGTGGGCCTCGCCTACGGCGCCATGCCCGCCCTCATCATGAGCTCGGTCCCGCTGTCCGAGACCGCCGCCGCCAACGGTTTCAACACCCTCATGCGCTCGCTCGGCACCTCGATCGGCGCCGCCGTGATCGGCGTCGTCCTCGCCCAGATGACCACCACCGTGGGCGGCCACAGCTTCACCTCCGAGGGCGGCTTCCGCGCCGGGCTGCTGATCGGCTGCGGCGTAGCCCTGGTCGCCGTCGCCATCACGGCCGCCATCCCGGCAGTGCGCCGCGCCGAGCCCGACGCCGAGGAGGCCGAGGAGAGCGACGCGGTCCCCTCGGCGGCGGGGGCCAAGGTCTGAGCGGGCGATTCTTTTCCGGCTCTGTTGTGCGAGTTCCGCAGTTCAGAACCGATCTCCGTCGGTGGCCCGGGAGAAGGCCAGCCCTCGCGGGGAGAGTCGTTCTGTTTCGTACCGTCCCTCGGCCGTTGCCTCTACGTCGAACCCGTACGCGACGACGGGAGGGTAGCCGATGAGTTCGAGTGCCCGGCTGGGCAGTGCCTGCCGGGATGCCTCTTCCGACTCCCACAGCAGGACGGCTCCCCACCGGTGGGTGTGGGGATCGGAGAGCCACATCTTGAAGCGGAGCCCGGGAACCTCGGAGAACGAAGCCACGGATTCCGCACGCAGGTACTCCCGCATGGACTCGATGGTCTGGCCGGAGGCGGACAGATCCCACCAGACGATGACAGCGCGCATAGAGACTCTTCCCTTCAGCGGCCACGGGCGTTGCGCGAGGCTGCGTCGAGCTGCTGCGGGGGGTGGGGTGGCCAGGGCCCGAGAGCGGGCATGCCCTCCGCCGCCACCGGCGGGACCGTGGGTGTGCGTCCGGCCAGCCAGGCGGCCAGGTCGCGTACCTGCCCGGTGACCACCGTGGCCGGATCGTCGCCGGTGGACCACCGGCGGTGTACGTCCTGGGCACGCACCAGGGTGCCTACCGGAAGGCGGCAGAGAAGGAAGTCGACGGCATGGCAGGCCAGTTCCTCGGGCCAGTCGTCCGGCCGCACGCCGAGTTCCAGGTCGGTCATGTGGATCCACACCTCGCGCCAGCGAGCCCGGACCGTCGCGGCAAGGTCCGCGTTGCGGAACGTGACCGGACGGCTCCAGTGCGCGGCGCCGACGCGTGCCCACGCCGCTTGAAGCCGGGCAGTGTGCCGCGCGAGTTCGGCCCGGTGCTCGTCGGCGCTGCGGCCGGCCGTGGCCTCGATGATCGCGTTGCGCTCGTCCATGCCACCGTCGTAGGCCGCCACGAGCTCTCCGCGCAGGGCATGCTCCGCGATACGGGTGAACATCCTGGCGTTGTCGGTGAGATGTGCGAGTACGTGGCCGCGCGACCAGCCCGGAAGGGCGGATGCCTCGGCGACCTGCTGGTCGTTCACTCCGGCGACGAGCCTTTCCAGCGTGCCGTGGGCTTCGCTCACGGCTGCGACAGGCGGTTTCATCGGGCTTCCCCTCCAGAGGCGGAGAGCTGGTTCACGAGGGGCGGGGCCTGGGCGGCGAGTCCCATGAGGGGTTCACCGCTCAGACGGCACACCGTCCACTCGTCCAGGAGCTCAACCCCGAGCGACTTGTAGAACGCGATCGTCGGCTCATTCCAGGCCAGGACCCACCATTCGAAGCGCTCGTAATCGTTTTGCCGGCAGATCGCGGCAAGCGCGGCGAGCAGGGCCTTGCCGCGTCCCGCGCCGCGGGCGTGCGGACGTATGTAGAGGTCCTCCAAGTGCATTCCGCGGGTACCGGTCCAGGTGGAAAAACGCGGGAACCACAGGGCGTAACCCACGGCCTCACCAGCGTTCTCGTCCTGGGCGATCAGCACGAATGCCGCGGGATGTTCCCCGAACAGCGCCTCCCGGAGCTGTTCGTCAGTGGCTCGGGCCTGCTCAACGGCCCGTTCATATGCGGCGAGTTCGCGGATCATCGCGCGGATCTCGGGGATGTCGTTCACGGTGGCGGCACGGATCATGTCGGCTGGTGCTCCTAGCATGTGATCAGGTTCGAGGGGCGGGTCGGCCGGGACATGGAACGGCGAACTCACGTCACGAGCAGAACGGCGGAGACCGATACTCCGATGGTCACCACCGACCACCGAAGCACTTCCTCGTGCATCCACCGGGCCAGCCTGGCACCGAGGTATCCGCCGGCCAGAGCCATCGGCGCCGCGACAGCGACCACTGTCCAGTGCACCGGACCGAACGCCGCGAAGATGAGCAGCGTGACGGTTGAGTTCACCAGCGACAGGGCCGCCTTGAGCGCATTGAGGCGGCGCAGATCTTCGGCCGTGACCATGGCCAGCGTCGCGAGCATGATCACCCCTAACGCGCCGGCGAAGTAGCCGCCATAGATGCCGGCTGCGGCCATCGCGAGGGAGAGCGTGACCATGTTCTGGCGCGGACGGCCCGATGCCCGCGGATCCGCATTCCTCGTGAGCTTCTTCACCTGCTTTTGCCCGGCAAGGAGCAAGCTGGCGAACAGCACCAGTGCCGGAACCACCTGGTCAAAGCTGGCGCTGGAAGTCGCGAGCAGCAGTGCCGAGCCCGCCGCCGAGCTGATGCCGGTGACGACGGACAGCAGTACGAGCCTTCTTCGGGGCTGCGTCTTCAGTTCCTCGGCGAAACCGTAGACCTGGCCCGCGAACCCGGGCCAATTTGCCACCGAGTTGGTCACATTGGCCGCCTGCGGGGGCAGGCCAACACCGAGCAGTGCGGGAAACAGGAGCAGCGAGCCGCCGCCGGCAATGGAATTCACGGTCCCGGACAGAAGTCCGGCGACGGCAACGATGCTGAGCGCGGCTATGTCCATGCGTGGCCCCGGCCGGGCAGGCCGGCACCCGCGTTGTTCATGTGCACCCGGTGCGCGGCCCCGGGGGCGTCCCGGCACAGTGCCTCGATATCCATGCCGCCCTACCTTGTCCGACGCGTTCACGTCCGTAAAGTGAATCTTTCCGAGTGCTATCGGTCGGAAATACTGACGGATCGATCTGCCGACGGCCGTTCGCCCTGCCGCGCAGAGGACGGGTTCAGCGGGTGGTCGTGGCCAGCCGCAGCCCCAAGGCGACCAGCACGCCTCCGCTGATCGCGTCGACGCGGCGCCGGATCCGTGGTCGGCGGAACCAGGCCCCGGTGCGGCCCACAACAGCGGCCAAGGTGAGGTAGAACGCCGTCTCGATGAGTACCTGGACCGCGGCCAGCAGTGCGGTGGTGGCGAACAGCGGACGACTTGCCGGAATGAACTGCGGATAGAACGCGATCATGAAAATAGCGGCCTTGGGGTTGGCAAGCATCACCACTGTCCCTTCACCGAAGGCCGCCCACCACCCCCGTCGGCTCAGCGGCGACGCGATCAAGGCTTCTTCATCGGTCCGTGCGACACCCCGGCGGGAGCGGCTGCGCCACGCCGTACGCCAGGTCTTGATGCCGAGGTAGACCAGGAACACCGCACCGACAACGCGAAGCACGACGAACGCCACCTCGGAGACTGCCACGAGAGCCGCCAAACCGGCGCCGGCGGCCAGCGCCCACAAGTACAGGCCCGCTTCGAGCCCCAGGACAGTGGGCACGGCCGCCCGCCACCCGCGAAACGCCGCCTGCCGAAAGATCAATATCATCGCCGGTCCCGGTGACGCCGAGATGAGCAGCACAGCAGCCACGAAGGTGGGTAGTAACGCGAGAAAATCCATCGGCCGATGATGCCAG
Organism: Streptomyces sp. NBC_01775; assembly: GCF_035917675.1. NCBI lineage: Bacteria > Bacillati > Actinomycetota > Actinomycetes > Kitasatosporales > Streptomycetaceae > Streptomyces > Streptomyces sp. NBC_01775. The sequence continues at coordinate 7,973,516 of NZ_CP109104.1, forward strand.
CGCCGGTAGCCCGGGAGGAAGCACGCGGTCGCTGCCTCTGCTTCCGGAGGCTCGCTCCACACCTCGGTCTCTCAGCCGCGCGACAGGAAGACCTCACGTGCCCAAGCGAGCATGGAGTTCACTTCGCTGAGCCGGCCGACCGGGGTTCGGGCGCGGGCTGACTGAACTGGTGGTCACGAGTTGGCGCCTCGTGCGGCAACGGGCCGGCGGTCGATCACCTCACCGTGCTGCGCGACCAATAGCTCATCGGCGAGATTCACCGGCGTACAGACGTGGTTGGGGACGACAGCGATCACCAGCCCCAGGCGTGGTCCCCGCAGCCCGCCCGGAAGGCGGACCACGGCATGGTGCTCCCACAGCCCGCCGATCGTTCCCTGGGGGAACGCGGGGAGGTAGCCGTGGCCTGTTACCCACGACGACCGGTCGGAGCCGAGGGTCTTGCTGGCGACGTCTAGTGCCGTGACCGGCAATGTTTGCCCGGAAGGAGCGTCGTCGTGGGGGCACCGCCCGCGCGAGCGGGGCCGAGCGTGGGGGAGCGTGCGATCGCGAGGCGGCCGGAAGTCCTTGATCGGGGTCTGCCCTGCTCTGGGGGCACCTCCCGGCCGAAGGCCGGGGGAGAAGCTGAGAGCTTGGGGAAGGAGCTACCAGGGCTTTGGGCCAACGCCGCTGGGGGCACCCCCTGCTCGGAGAGCTTGGGGGAGTGCGTGCCGGGCGGCGCGACGGGGCAAAGCTTGCCGGGAGGGGCACTAGTACGAAGCGGTCTGCGGCGGGTGTACTGATCACCGTTGCCGCCGCGACCAGCGCAAGATCGCCCGCGCCGCACGTGCCTATGGCCAGCTGGGTGGCGCCATTGAACACGTAAACGCCGGGACGCGGTTCATTGACGGTCCCGGGTTGCCATTGGCCGGCGGTCGGGGTCGATCCACGTGCCCGCCCGGAGCCGGCGGTCGGCGATCTCGCAGCAACCGGCCCCGAAGCGCACTTGAACGAACGTTCTGAACCCGCGTTCTGAACGCTCGTTCAAGTATGGGCTACGCTGGCCGGCATGGGACATCGCGAACAGCTGATGGCCGGGGCGAAGCGGTGCCTGGAGGAGCGGGGATACGCCCGTACGACCTCGCGGGACATCGCCGCCGCCGCCAACGCGCCGCTCGGCACGATCAATTACCACTACGGCTCGAAAGAGGGGCTGCTCAACGCGGCGCTTCTGGAGACGCTCCAGGAATGGGGCGACAAGCTCCGTGCCGGGGCGGCCGGTTCGGCCGCGTCGGAGGGCTCCGGGGGCGCCGATGCCGGAACGCGACTTGAGGCGATGTGGGCGCGGATCGTCGAGTCCCAGGCCACGGACCGGCCCCTTCTGGTCGCCAGCACGGAGGCGTTCGCGCAGGCCGAACGCTTCCCCGAGATCCGTCAGCAGATCGCCGACGCCCTTGAACAGGCCCGCACCGAACTGGCGGCGGATCTGCACGGCATCGACGGCGCGACGGACATCGACCTGGCCCGCGCGGTCGGGTCGGTGCACAACGCCCTGGTCGCCGGCCTGACGCAGCAGTGGCTGGTCGACCCTGAGCGTGCGCCGTCGGCGCGGGAGGTGGCCGCGGGCTTGCGGGCGATCGCCCAGAGCCTTGAGTCCGGCGCCTGAGCCGGGGGCGGGAGTGCCACAGCCATTCACGCATCTGCATGTGCACACGCAGTACTCACTCCTGGACGGCGCCGCACGGCTGCGGGACATGTTCGCGGCCTGCCAGGAGATGGGCATGTCGCACATCGCCATGACCGACCACGGAAACCTGCACGGGGCGTACGAGTTCTTCCATCAGGCCCAGGCCACGGGCGTGACGCCGGTCATCGGGATCGAGGCGTACGTGGCGCCCCGGTCGCGGCGCGACAAGCGGAAGGTGCGGTGGGGGCAGCCCCACCAGAAGCGCGACGACGTCTCCGGCTCGGGCGGCTATACGCACAAGACGATCTGGGCGGCGGACAAGGCCGGGCTGCACAATCTCTTCCGGCTGTCCTCGGACGCGTACGCGGAAGGGTGGCTCCAGAAGTGGCCGCGCATGGACAAGGAGGTCATCGCCGAGCATGCCGAGGGGCTGATCGCCTCGACCGGGTGCCCCTCGGGTGAGGTGCAGACCCGGCTGCGGCTCGGTCAGTTCGACGAGGCGCTGAAGGCGGCCGGCGAGTACCAGGACATCTTCGGCAAAGGGCGGTATTTCCTGGAGCTGATGGACCACGGCATCGAGATCGAACGCCGGGTCCGCGGCGACCTGCTGGAGATCGGGAGGAAGCTGGGGATCCCGTCCCTGGTGACGAACGATTCGCACTACACCTACGCACACGAGGCGAGCGCGCACGACGCCCTGCTGTGCATCCAGACCGGCAAGAACCTCTCCGACCCGGACCGCTTCCGCTTCAACGGAATGGGCTACTACCTGAAGTCCGCGGCCGAGATGTACGCGGTCGACTCCTCCGACGCCTGGCAGGAAGGCTGCCGCAACACCCTCCTGGTCGCCGAACAGGTCGACACCTCCGGCATGTTCGTCAAGCGCGATCTGATGGCGAAGTTCGACATCCCAGAGGGCTGGAGCGAGGTCACCTGGTTCCAGGAGGAGGTCCGCCGGGGCCTGGCGCGCCGGTACCCGGGCGGCGTCCCGGAAGACCGCCTGAAGCAGGCGGAGTACGAGATGGACGTCATCGTCCAGATGGGGTTCCCCGGCTACTTCCTCGTGGTCGCCGACTTCATCATGTGGGCCAAGGACAACGGCATCGCGGTGGGCCCGGGGCGTGGCTCGGCGGCCGGCTCGATCGTGTCGTACGCCATGGGCATCACCGACCTCGACCCCATCGAGCACGGCCTGATCTTCGAGCGGTTCCTCAACCCCGAGCGCATCTCCATGCCGGATGTCGACATCGACTTCGACGAGCGCAGACGCGCCGAGGTGATCCGGTATGTGACGGAGAAGTACGGCGCCGACAAGGTCGCCATGATCGGCACCTACGGCAAGATCAAGGCCAAGAACGCCATCAAGGACTCCGCACGCGTGCTCGGCTACCCGTACGCGATGGGCGACCGCATCACCAAGGCCATGCCCGCCGACCTCGGCGGAGGCGGCATCGAGCTGGCGGGGATCACGGACCCCGCGCATCCGCGCCACGCCGAGGCGGGCGAGGTCCGGGCGATGTACGAGAACGAGCCGGACGTCAAGAAGGTCATCGACACCGCGAAGGGCGTCGAGGGCCTGGTCCGGCAGATGGGCGTACACGCCGCGGGCGTCATCATGTCCAGCGAACCCATCGTCGACCACGCCCCGGTCTGGGTGCGGCACACGGACGGCGTGACCATCACGCAGTGGGACTACCCCACGTGTGAATCGCTCGGCCTGCTGAAGATGGACTTCCTGGGCCTGCGCAACCTGACCATCATGGACGACGCCGTCAAGATGGTGCGGGCCAACAAGGGTCTGGACATCGACCTCCTGAGCCTGCCGCTCGACGACGCCCCCACGTTCGACCTGCTGGGCCGCGGTGACACGGTCGGCGTCTTCCAGTTCGACAGCAGCGCGATGCGCGCCCTGTTCCGGCTGATGAAACCGGACCAGTTCGAGGACATCACCGCCGTCACCGCCCTGTACCGGCCGGGCCCGATGGCCATGAACTCGCACACGAACTACGCGCTGCGCAAGACCGGCCAGCAGGAGATCACCCCGATCCACCCGGAGCTCGAAGAGCCCCTGAAAGAGGTACTGGGTCTCACCTACGGCCTGGTGGTCTACCAGGAGCAGGTGCAGAAGGCCGCCCAGGTGCTGGCCGGATACTCGCTGGGGCAGGCCGACCTTCTCCGGCGTGCGATGGGCAAGAAGAAGAAAGAGGTGTTGGACAAGGAGTTCGTCCCCTTCCGCGCCGGCTGCGAGGAGCGCGGCTATTCCGACGAGGCGATCCAGGCCGTGTGGGACGTGCTGGTGCCGTTCGCCGGATACGCCTTCAACAAGGCCCACGCGGCGGCCTATGCCCTGGTGTCGTACTGGACCGCGTATCTGAAGGCCAACTACCCGGCCGAATACATGGCGGCGCTCCTCACCTCGGTCAAGGACGACAAGGACAAATCCGCCGTCTACCTCAACGAGTGCCGCCGCATGGGCATCAAGGTGCTTCCGCCCGATGTCAACGAGTCGGTGCACCACTTCGCCGCCCAGGGCGACGAGGTGATCCTCTTCGGCCTGGAGGCCGTCCGCAACGTCGGCACGAACGTGGTCGACTCGATCATCCGGGCCCGCAAGGCGAAGGGAAAATACACCTCCTTCCCCGACTACCTCGACAAGATCGAGGCCACCGCCTGCAACAAGCGCACCACCGAATCGCTCATCAAGGCAGGTGCGTTCGACAGCATGGGCCACACCCGCAAGGGCCTCACCGGCCAGTTCGAGCCGATGGTCGACAACGTCGTCCAGGTCAAGCGGAAGGAGGCCGAGGGCCAGTTCGACCTCTTCGGCGACCTCGGCGGGGACGACGCGGCGGACGCGGGCCCCGGCTTCGGACTGGACGCCGAGTTCTCCACCGACGAGTGGGAGAAGACCTACCTGCTGGCCCAGGAGCGCGAGATGCTCGGCCTCTACGTCTCCGACCACCCGCTCTTCGGTCTGGAACATGTGCTGTCCGGCAAGGCGGACGCGGGCATCGGGCAGCTCACCGGCGGCGACCACTCGGACGGCGCGGTCGTCACACTCGGCGGCATCATCTCCGGCCTCCAGCGCAAGATGACCAAGCAGGGCAGCCCCTGGGCGATCGCCACCGTCGAGGACCTGGCCGGCTCCATCGACTGCATGTTCTTCCCCGCCACCTACCAGCTCGCCTCCACCCAGCTGACCGAGGACGCGATCGTCTTCGTCAAGGGCCGGCTGGACAAGCGCGAGGACGTGCCCCGGCTGGTCGCGATGGAGCTGACCGTCCCCGATCTGAGCGACGCGCACGCCCCGCTCCGCCTCGACATGCTCGAAGCGCACGTCACCCCACGGTCCGTCGAGCAGCTCAAAGAGATCCTCCAGGCTCACCCGGGCCCCAGCGAGGTACAGCTGCGCGTGCGCGGCCCGGCCAGGACAACCGTCTACCGGCTGGGCTACCGCATCAGCGTCCAGCCCGGATTCTGGGCCGACCTCAAGGCGGCGGTGGCCGTGACGCGGGCGACATGAGGCGGGCCACGCGGGGCGGGCGGCCATCAGGCGTCGGAGGCGACGGGGCCGCGCCTGGCTGCCCCGTAAGGCCGCCGCGTCGGACCGGACAGCGTCTGAGGGGCATGCCGGTCGCCGTCCCGGGGGGCCTGAGCGGGACGGTGCCCTACGGAGCGCTACCGCCGCCGCGACGGCAGTAGCGCTGCACGTGGGTGACGCCCCGGAACGGAGCGCGGCCGGCCGGCACCCGAGGTCGTCTCGTACGGGGGACGAGACGTTCTCGGATGCCGCACGGGGATGCCGGCCGCGCTCTGATTCGGCCCCCGCACACACCTGGCTTCCGGCCTCCGCCCGTCAGGCCGGGCTGGTCGCAGGTGTGTGCGGGGGTGTGGCAGGGCTCCGTCGGTCGTCCCCGGGGCTGCGCGGCGGTGGGCGTCTGTGGGGCCGGGTGGTTCGGTCGGTGGCCCGGTGGACGCTGGTCGTCACCGTCGTGTGCCCGCGCGGGGTTCGGAGCCCTGCCGGTATGGCACCGGGGTGGTCAGCCGCCGGTGCCGGGGTTGAGGGTGCCGATCTTCGGCACGGACGCCTTGCCGGTGGCGGTCACCGGGCCGCCCTTCCAGGAGACCCGGAGGGAGGAGCGCTGGTCGGGCGGGGTGATCAGCGCGGTCTTGGGGGTCACGGTGGGTACACCGGTGGCCTTGGGGTTGCTGAAGGACAGGGCCGCCCAGGCGCTGTCTCCCGCGCCGAGCTTGATGGCGCGGGCGCTGCTTCCGTCGCGCTCGGGGTCGACGGAGACCTGCTCGTCGTCGCTGTTGAGGAAGGCGAAGCCGGGGTAGCCGCGTACGGTGCAGGACTCGCCGGACTTGTTGGTCAGCACCAGCGAGAAGTTCTCCTGCCCGGCACCGGGGTGGTTGGGGCCGATGGTCGCCTTCAGGTCCTGGCTGGTGCAGCTGCCCGGCTTGCTGGAGCCGAAGTTCGCGCTGGAGGTGCCGCTCTTGGCGGCCAGCGTGTCGGTCTTCTCCGATCCGCCGCCCTGGGCCTTGCTCTGGGAGCCCGCGGGGGCGGCGTCGCCCCCCGACTTGTGGGTGCCGGAAGCGTCGCTGTCCTTGCCGCCGCAGCCGACCAGCAGAGCCCCGGCTGCCAGCACGGCGGTGGCGGCAGCGGCGACGCGGGCTGCCTTGCGCCGCGGACGGGCGCTCATGCGCGCGGTCCCGGCCTGCTGCTCGATCGACGTGTCGTCGTGGTGCTGAGTCATCCTGCCACTGCTCCCTGCTTGTGCTTCCCCCGTTATTGGGCCGTACACAGAGTTCGATGCAGGGCCCGGCAGGAAAGTTCACGGCGATCCGCAGATCTTTTCCTCCGGCAGGTCCCAGGACGAGTCCGCCATGGGCTGCTGATCAGGGCCGGCCCGTGGTGGTGGGTCCGGGGAGGACACCGGTGGTCTTGCCGACGAGTGCGGCGGCGACGCGGCGGTCGATGACGGGCAGGCGGGCGAGCTTCATCATCACGTGGCGGGCGCGGAGCTGGAGGGGGGAGGAGGGCAGGAACCAGCGTGCGCCGCTGCGGGCGACCTGCTGCTTCTCCGCCGTCACCGGGCGCCACACCTTCTCGTAGGCCTCCAGCCCGTCCTCGACCGAGCTGTGGAGGGCCAGTCCCCGGCCGAGGACGTACGCGCCGGCGATGCCGAGGGAGGCGCCCTGCCCGGCGAGCAGGGAGACCGCGTAACAGGCGTCGCCGAGGAGCGCGATACGGCCTCGGCTCCATCGCGGCACCTGGGTCTGCGCGACGTGGTCGTAGTAGACCTCCTCGTGCGGCGGGCAGTGGGCGAGCGCCTGGGGGACGATCCAGCCCAACGATCCGTACTCGCTGCACAGGGCGGCGCGCGCGTCCTCGGGCAGCGCGGGCTCGTGCGTGCGGTGCACGGCGAAGACCGCCACCCGCCCGTCGCGCAGCCCGTACAGACCGATCTGGCGGCCCACCGTGTCCGTGAGGGAGAAGCGCCCCTGGGTCCGGGCGTGGATGTCGTGGTCGGTGAAGACGAACGCGGCTGTGTGGAAGCCGAGGGGGCGCAGGAAGTCCTCTTCAGGGCCGAAGGCCAGGCGGCGGACGGTGGAGTGGATGCCGTCCGCCCCGACGACGAGGTCGGCGTCGAGCGCCGTGCCGTCGGTCAGGGTGAGGCGCACCCCGTCGGTGCCGTCGTGGAGGGTGGCCGGCCCGGTGCCGAACCGCAACTCGACGCGCCCGCTGAGCTGTTCGCGCAGGGCCCGCTCCAGGTCGGGCCGCATGATGCTGAAAATGCGGCCGTCGACCACCTTCGCGAACTGCCCGTAGCCCAGGGTGGCGCGCTGCCGCCCGGCCTCGTCCAGGAAGGCGGCCTCCTGGATCCGGTAGCTCAGCTCCCGCATGCGGGGAAGCAGGCCCATGGCCTCGGCGGCGTCGTAGCCGGGACCGAAGAAGTCGATCATGTAGCCCTGGGTGCGGGGCTCCGGTGCCTTCTCCAGTACGACGACGTCCCAGTCCAGCGCGTCCAGGCGGTGCGCGAGCGCGAGCCCGGCGATGCCGGCGCCGCAGATCACGGCCTTCATCTTGTTCCCCTTCCGTTGGCGGTACGGGAGTTACCGGGGGTCCGGCGCGAGGAGGAGGCGCCGCAGGACGCGGGTGATGTCCTCGGCCGTGAGGCCGGGGCTCAGGGCGCGGTGCAGCATGATCCCGTCGAGCGCGGCGGCCAGCACCGCGGCGGTGGCCTCGGGCTCCGGGACGTCGTGCTCGTCGAGCCACAGGGCCAGCGGGCGGCGGAATTCGACGATCAACTCGTCGATGGCGTGGCGCAGTTCCGCGTCCCGGGTGGCGGCCAGGTACGCCTCGCTGAACAGCCGTGAGGTCGGATCCTGCGGGTCGTGCCCGCCCAGCCCGCCGACGATCAGCTCCAGGCCCTCCTCGGGTGACCGGACCTGGTCGAGCAGGGCGGTCAGTTCATCGGCGAGGCCGCGCATCACTCCGAGTGCGGCCTCCGTCAGCAGGGCCTGGAGCGAGGTGAAGTGATAGTGGACGAGTCCGGGGCCGACCCCGGCGCGCGTGGCCAGCACGCGGGTGCTGACCGCCGGCCAGCCGAGCTCCGCGATCAGCTCGGCTGCCGCGCGCAGCAGCTGCTGCCGTACCTCTTTGCCCCGTTCCGACGATGCGGATGGCGCCATCTCTCCTCCGCTCCTCTTGCGGTACGCGCGCTGAACCACACCGCACACGTTTCCCCTTGGGCAGTTGCATTGGGCGACTGCCCAATTCCGAGCATAGCGCAGTTGCCCTCTTCCTGGTGCTGAGCGGGAGCTGCCCCTGGCTGTGCTGTGCAGAGTGCGGCTGCGCCGGGGCTGGTCGCGCAGTTCCCCGCGCCCCTTCGGGGCTTGGCGGCCCTGGGGCTGTGAGGTCAGCCGTCGGACCCCGGAACGCGGCCCTCCTCGCTCAGCGTGCGCCAGAGGAAGGTGTGGCTCAGGGCTTCGATGAACGCGGCCTGTTTGTGATCGGCCGCGCCCGCGTGGCCGCCGCCGGTGTTCTCGAAGTAGCGCACCGGAAGGCCCAGTTCGCGCATGCGGGCGGCCATCTTCCGGGCGTGGCCCGGGTGGACGCGGTCGTCGCGGGTGGAGGTCGTCAGCAGCAGCGGCGGGCAGGCGCGGTGGGGGTCGAGGCGGTGGTACGGCGACCAGCGGAGCAGGTGGGCCCGCTCGTCGGGGTTGTCGGGGTCGCCGTACTCCGCGGTCCAGGAGGCGCCCGCGAGGAGCCGGTGGAAGCGCACCATGTCCAGCAGCGGTACTTCGGCGACGACCGCGCCGAACAGCTCGGGGTGGCGGGTGAGCATGACACCCATCAGCAGGCCGCCGTTGCTGGCGCCCGTGATGCCGAGCCGCTGCGGCGTCGTGATGCCCCGCGAGGCCAGGTCCCCGGCGACGGCCGCGAAGTCGTCGAAGGACCGCTCCCGGTGGGCGCCGAGCGCCGCCCGGTGCCAAGCGGGCCCGTACTCGGCGCCGCCGCGGATGTTCGCCACCGCGTAGGCGCCGCCGCGCTCCAGCCATGCTCTGCCGGTCACCGCGGAGTGGAAGGGGGTGAGCGACACCTCGAAGCCGCCGTAGCCGTAGAGGAGCGTGGGGACAGGCCCCTCCCGCTGCTCCGGCCCGACCACGAAGTACGGCACGCGGGTGCCGTCCGCCGACACCGCGAAGTGCTGCCGTACGCACAGTCCCTCGGCGGAGAAGCGCTCCGGATCCTGCTTCAGCGTCTCCAGACCCGGGGCACCGGCCACGGCCCGGTGCAGCGTGGAGGGCTGGAGGAAACCGCTGACGTCGAACAGGATCTCCTCCGCGTTCTCGTCCTCCTCGTCCGGGGAGGTGGCCCGCACGGCGGCCGTGGAAAGCGGTGGCACCTCTTCCAGCGGGCCGCGCGACCAGCCGCCCTCTCCGCCGGCCTTCGGCGTGAGCAGCTGGAGGCGGGAGGAGACATCGGTGAGGGTCTCCAGGACGAGGTGGCGACGGGTGACGGCGTAACCGTCGAGGACGGTGTGCGCGTCGGGCGTGAACAGCACCTCGTGCGCCCGCTCGCCCCGGAGGAAGGAGTCGAAGCCGAAGGCCAGCAGCGCTCCGGCGGGCCGGTCCAGCCAGGAGGAGCGCAAGGTGACCAGCAGCCACTCCCGGTGGACTTCGGCCAGGGCGTCGTCGGGCACCTCGATCCGCACCGGCGCGGTGTCCCCGACGCCGTGCTGAGCGGCCTCCTGAGCGGAGGTCCAAGCGGTGTCCGAAGGCGCGTCGGACCTGAGCAGGAAGTGTTCGCTGTGCCAGAAGTCCAGTTGGCGGACGGCCAGCTCGCGCTCGAACCCGGGTGTGGGATCGTGCCAGGCGCCGACGGACACGTCCTCGTGCGCGCCTTCGAAGACGAGGGGCGCCTCGGCGAGCGGGGTGCCGCGCCGCCAGCGGCGCACGGTGCGGGGGTAGCCGGAGGCGGTGAGCGTCCCGGGGCCGGTGTCGGTGCCGACGAAGAGGTGGTCCTCGTCGATCCAGCCGACGGAGCTCTTGGCCTCCGGCAGCCGGAAGCCGTCCTCCACGAACGTGCGCCCTTCCATGTCGAATTCCCGCACGACGGTGGCATCAGCCCCGTCCCGGGACAGTTCGACCAGCGCCCGCTTCAGGCCGGGCCGCAGCACCGACGCGCCCGCCCACACCCAGGGCACGTCCTCGGCGGCGGCCAGCGCGTCCACATCGAGGACCGTCTCCCAGCGCGGGCTCGCTCCGCGGTACTCGTCGAGGGTGGTGCGCCGCCACACTCCCCTGACGTGATCGGCGTCGCGCCAGAAGTTGTAGAGATGCGGGCCGCGGCGCACGACGTACGGGATACGCGAGGAGTCGCCCAGGACCTCCCGCGCCGCCCTCTCCAGCCCCTCGAACCCGGGATCGGCGGTCAGCTCCGCGAGGGTCTCCGCGTTCCGCTCACCCACCCAGGCGAGCGCGGCATCGCCCTCGGTCTCTTCCAGCCACAGATACGGATCCTCGTCCTCGGTCACACCTCATTGTGCCTTGTCGGGCCCCGGGTCCCGCAGGCTCTCCGGAGCCATCCGGGCCCGTGAGCGGGGCCCGGGATCGGCGTTGTCAGTGACCGGCAGTAGGTTCTGTCGTGTCCCGCCGCTCTGGTGCGGACTGCCCCTTGGCGCAAAGGAGATGACGCCTTGTCAGATTGGGAAAGGTCGAGCACGGCACGGGTGACAGCGCCCGCACGGCCGCGAAAGCTCGCCAAAGTCCCGTTCGTCGAGCTGGCCGACGGACGCTTGCAGGGAGTGGTGTCCAGCGGCTCGGACATCGGGCGCGTCTATGTCTCGTCGGTCGCGGCCGGTACCTACGCTTTCGCGTGCAGCACCAACAACAACCGTCCCTGCGGCGGCTCGTGGGGTTCGTTCTGCAAGCACATCGAGGCCCTGATCAAAGAGGCGGTGCTCCAGTACGGCGCCGAGCGCGTGTCCCGCTACCTGAAGGCCGAGCCCGCGGCGGAGGAGCCGAGCGAGCTGACCATCATCTCGGACATGCTCGACGCCCAGCCGCGGCGGGACGACACCCAGGCCGCCGCGACCGTCTTCAGCCGGTTCCTGCGCCACCTGGCCTACCTGGAACTGGCCCCGACCACCGCGCCGTTGCCGGAGATGCAGTGGTTCCCGCCCACCAGGGCGGCGGCGGTCAGGGCGCTCCCGGTCGAGCCCGGTGCGAGCGCGGGGGAGGGGGCCGGCCTGCTGGGTGAGCCCACCGACGGGCTCGACGAAGCCCTGACGGCCGTCGACGCCTTCGACGGGGCCCTCGTCTCCGGCCTGCTCCGCCCCGCGCCCGCCCAGGCCGCCGGGCTGACGGAGCTCGCCCACGCCGTCGCGGGAACGCCGCTGGCCGCCAGGACCGCGGAGGCGGCCGAAAAGGCGGCGGAGGGAGTCGCGAGCGAGGACCACTTCCTCGCGCTCGCCGCCGCCCGCACCGCGCTGCTCGGCTCCGTCCACGACGCGCTGCTGACCCGCGTGGCGGAGACGACGGGCCGGCCGCGCGGCGAGGAGACGGTTCCGCCGCCCGCCGGGCAGGACATGCCGAACCTGCTCGCCGCCGCCCGCTCCTGGCTCTCGGATGTGGCGCGGGCCGGGTGGCAGGGCATCGACCACGAGGTGGTCTCCGGGGCGGCACAGGTCGTCTCCACGATGCTGCCCGACCCGTCCCTGCGTCGGCTGGCCACGCTCCTCGACGGCTTCGCGGCAGAGCTCGCCGCGTCCTGCCCGGGTGCGTCCCTGGAGCGCGTCCCGGCCCGCCGCTGGGCGGACCTGTGGTCACGCGCGATGCTGCTGACGGTGCCCGGTGCTGCCGACGTCCCCGCGACAGGCACGGCCACCGGCCGCCTGCTGCCCCTCGGCGTCGACGTGCAGGAACACGCGACCGCCGTGCAGGCCCAGGTCCACGCCGTGTTCGAACCGGCGGACGGCACCGCGTCCCGCCTGGTGCGCGCCGGTGTGTCGGTGCCCAAGCCCGACACGGTCGTCGGAGCCGGTCTCTGGCAGCTGCTGCGCCCGCACATGTCCCTTCTGGCGGCGGTCGGCGAAGGCCGCTCGATGGACCTGGACGGCATGCCCGTCACCGCCGAGGGCGACTTGATCTGGAGCGACGAGCACGCACGCCCCGGCGAGCCCGCCGACCCCCTGGCCACCGCCCGCGTCGCGCTGCCCGCCGCCACCGACGCGACGACCGCGCCCCTGGACCGGCACCCGGCGCGCATCGCCGTACCCGTGTTCCTGGAGGGCTACGCGGCGCGGAAGGACGACGGCGCGCTGACGTTCACCGTCGCCGGGTACCCGCTCGCCGTCGACACCGACCGCATCCCGACCGCCGGCCCGCTCACCCCCGAGGCCGTCGCGGCCTCCGGCACGTGCGTCGGGCTGCTGCGCTGGGACGCCGGCGCCTTCCGTCTCCAGCCGCTGGCCGTCGAGACGACCGTGCGGAAGAAGTCCGCCGTGCTCCACGCCGGAGGATGGGCCGGTGGCACGACCGACAAGGCCGGGGTCAAGGCCGAGAAGGCCGCCACCGACGCCGTGGCCGCGCTGCGGGAGCGCGCCGGGAGGCTGCTGCGCAAATGACGGACCACACCACGGGGCAGGCGCCCCCGCAGAACGCCGGCGCCGACCCCCACGACAACCGCCGCCAGGTCCTGTACTGGCGCCTCCTCGCCCGCCTCTTCGACAACGAGGAGCAGGCCACGCTGGAATCGGCGAGCCTCGCCGTCGTCGAGGACATCGGTCTGCCGCCCGCGCTGCTGGATCCGCAGGCGTCCGTCGACTCGATCGTGCAGCGCCATCCGGAGCTGGCCGCCGAGTTCGACGGTCTTATGGCGCCCGAGCCCGATCCCAGTTCTGACCCCGACGACGACGCACGCGACCGGGCGGCCGAAGTGCGGCGCGCGGCGCTGGTGTCGAAGGTGCTGCTCAACGTCTTCTCCGCCGGCTCCGGCTCGGTCACCGCCGGACAGCTGGCGCGCTGGCAGTCCGACGCGGGCTGGCTGGAGCGCGCGCTCGGCTGCCGGCCGGGCGAGATGCGCGGTGGCCGCGCCGGGGGAGGCGCCGGGGCTGGCGGAGGGGCTGACGGAGGGGCTGGGGGACAGGGCGTCAGCCCGACCGGCACCGGCGGCCGGCGCACGACGCCCGATCTCAGCCGGCTGATCCCGGAGATCGGCCCGGAACTGGGCGCCATCGAGGCAGACCTCGTCAAGCGCATGCGCCTGCGCGAGGTGCTGGCCGACCCCAAGCTCGCCGCACAGCTGTCCCCCAGCATGTCGCTGATCGACCAGTTGCTGCGGGACAAGGACAACCTCTCGGGCGTGGCCCTGGCCAACGCGAAGGACCTGATCCGCCGCTTCGTCGACGAGGTCGCCCAAGTGCTGCGCACGCAGGTGGAAAAGGCCAGCGCGGGCGCCTTGGACCGCTCGGTCCCGCCCAAGCGGGTGTTCCGCAACCTCGACCTCGACCGCACGATCTGGAAGAACCTCACCAACTGGAGCCCGGAGGAGGAGCGGCTGTATGTCGACCGCCTCTACTACCGGCACACGGCCCGCAAGACGACGCCCCAGCGGCTGATCGTCGTCGTGGACCAGTCGGGTTCGATGGTCGACTCGATGGTGAACTGCACCATCCTGGCGTCGATCTTCGCAGGGTTGCCGAAGGTGGACGTCCACCTCGTCGCCTATGACACCCAGGCACTCGACCTCACGCCGTGGGTGCACGACCCCTTCGAGACCCTGCTGCGCACCAACCTCGGGGGCGGCACCGACGGCACGGCCGCCATGGCACTGGTCCAGCCGAAGATCGCCGAGCCCCGCAACACCGTCGTGGTGTGGATCTCCGACTTCTACGAGTGGCAGTACGAGCCGCTGTTCGAGGCCATGGCCGCCATTCACCGCTCGGGAGCCAAGTTCATCCCGGTCGGCTCGGTGACCAGCGCGGGCCGCGGCAGCGTCAACCCGTGGTTCCGGGAGCGCTTCAAGGACCAGGGGACGCCGGTGCTCTCCGGCCACATACGCAAGCTCGTCCACGAGCTCAAGAACTTCCTCGCTTAAGACGCGCCCGCACGACAAGAGACGCGCCCGCAAGACGCGCCTGTAAGACTCCCTCGCTCACGCTTGCCCAGAAAGGCACCGTTATGTCCGACATGTTGCGCGCCCCCGCCGAGACCAAGTACGCCGAAGAGCTGGACTGGCTGGAGTCGATCGACGACAACCCCAAGCCGTTCTCCTGGCGTCTGTCCCCGAAGATGGTCAGCCTCTTCATCCTGGGCTCCCAGCGCTCCGACGGCCTGGACCGGGAGATCTCGCAGAAGTGGTACGGCGACCGCAGCTTCGTCGAGCGCTCCATCGTCACGCTGGCCTCCGACCGCGGCCTGCTGCTCATCGGCGACCCCGGCACCGGCAAGAGCTGGCTGGCCGAGCTGCTGTCCGCCGCGATCTGCCGCAACTCCACGCAGGTCGTGCAGGGCACCGCCGGCACCACCGAGGACCACATCAAGTACTCGTGGAACGTCTCCATGGTCATCGCCAAGGGCCAGTCGCGGGAGTCGATGATCCCCTCGCCGATCATGACCGCGATGGAGGGCGGCTCGATCGGCCGCATAGAAGAACTCACCCGCTCCACCAGCGATGTCCAGGACGCGCTGATCTCCATCCTGTCCGAGAAGTACATCTCGATCCCGGAGCTGGACAGCGACAACATCGTCTTCGCCAAGCCCGGCTTCTCGGTCATCGCCACCGCCAACAGCCGTGACCGGGGCGTCAACGACCTGTCCTCGGCCCTGAAGCGACGCTTCAACTTCGTGCGCATCCCGGTGGTGACGAACAAGAAGAGCGAGGCGGAGATCGTCCGCTTCCGCACCGAGGAACTGCTGCGCCGCCACCAGATCGAGCTGGACGTGCCGCCGACGCTGCTCGACGTGCTGCTCCAGAGCTTCGCCGACCTGCGCGCCTCGGCGGCAGCGGCGAGCAGCGAGGACGAGAAGCTGGAGTCCGCGCTGTCCACCGCCGAACAGATCGGCGTGCTGGAGGACGCGATCCTGCACAGCAACTTCTTCGGTGAGCGCGCCCTGACCGCCCAGGCGCTGGCCTCCTCGCTCGTCGGATCGCTGGCCCGGCGGGAGCCGGAGGACCTGGCGATCCTCAACAAATACCTGCACGGTGTCGTCGAGCCGCGCAGCAAGGAAGAGGGCGGGTCCTGGCCCGAGTTCCTGGAGGGTGGTCGCGGCGCGATCGCCACCCTGTCATGAGCGGCCCCCACGACGTCATGAGCGGCCCGCACGAAGGCACATTCGAAGAGCTGCGCGCGCAGTTGCAGGAGACCGCGGCCACGTTCGCCGACGGGCCCGACGCCCTGGAGGGCATCCTCCTGGGCATCGTCGAGGACGTCGACCGCGCGGTGCGCGAGCCGTTGGAGATCTTCCCCGTCTGCCACCACTCGCCCGCCTCGGCGCTCGCGATGGCACGCCGCCTGCGGGAGAAGCAGCCGAAGGTGGTGTATCTGGAGCTGTGCGAGGACCTGGAGCCGCTGCTGACCGAGCTGCGCAACTGCAAGCTCCCGGTGGCCCTCCAGGCGTTCGCCTCCGAGATCGAGGGCTTTCCGCCCGAGTGGTCCCCGCTGTCGGTGGTCGCACCGATCACCGAAGCCTCGGCGGAGTACCAGGCGATCGCCTACGCACTGGACACCCCTGGCGTCGAGCTCGTCCTCGTCGACCGCTCCTCGGACCACGTCTTCCAGTGGGACGCGCGTGGGAGTCACACCGACGACGCGGCCGAGCCCGGCGGCCCGGCGGAGGGGGCGGACGCGTCCGGCCAGGACACGTCACCCGCCGAGGAAGAGGCCGCGCTGCACGGCGACGCGGTCGGTGTGGAGATCGGCGACCTGCGCCCACGCTTCGCCGAGCTGGAGGAGCACCTGCTGCGCCACGGCAGGGTGCGGCACTGGTCGGAGTGGTGGCACCAGTACGTCGAACTGCCGCTCGGTGACAGCGACCACGACACCTACCGCCAGGTCATGCTCCTGATCGGCAGCCTCTTCCGGCGCCTGGCCCCCGGCGACCCCCATCGGGTGCGGGTGGACGAGGACCGCGAGCGCTACATGTGGACCAGGATGCGCGCGCACCTGTCCGAGTCCGGCACCGATCCGGCGGCCTGCCTCTATGTCTGCGGCGCCTTCCACGCGGCCAGCCACGTCGCGGAGTTCGGCGTCCAGGGCACCGACACCTTCGACATCAGCCCGCGCAGCGCCACGACCTGGCAGCACGGCCTGATCCCGTCCAGCCACGCGGCGATCGAGGCGCAGTTCGGCCTCGCCGCCGGCTCGGTGTCGATCGCCGCGACGGTCTGGGCGAAGAACGTCCGGCGCACCCGCGTGGAGCCGTACCGCCTGGTGGGACAGGCGGGCACCAAGAAGTCGAAGGCCAAGAAGAAGGCCGCCCCGGCACCCGTCGCGGCCCTCCCGCCCTCGGACAAGCTGACCGGCTTCCTTCGGCAACCGCCCGTCCTGGACAAGCTCGACGAGGCCGAACTGCTGGGCTGGTCGGTGGAGATCGTGCGCGCCGCGCGCCGCGACGGCTACCTCGCCTCCACCGCCGACGCCATCGCGGTGTTCGAGACGTCGATCCTGCTGGCCGGGATGCGCGACCGGGCCAGGCCCACGCCGTACGACTTCCAGGACGCGGCCGTCACCTGCATCGAGAAGGACAGGGTGCCGGGGCGGCGCGACGTGCGCCGTCTCGTGGACATCATGATGGGCGGCGACCGCGTCGGCCAGGTCGGCTACGACGCGCTGCCGCCCCTGGCCCGCGACGTCCACGACCGGCTCGCGCCGCTGGACCTGAAGCTCCAGCAACGCGGGGTGCGGCGTGCGCTGCTGGACATAGCCGGGCGGCCGGAGCTGGGGCGCTGCTCCGACGTGCTGTGGATGCTGCGGTATCTGATGCCACCGGGCGCCGCGCGGCCGATCATGGGCGAGCGGAAGCTGGGGGAGCGGTCGATCCAGGAGTCCTGGGACCTGGCGCTGGGCACCCATCAGCGTGCGCTCATCGAGCTCGGCTACGAGGGCGTCAGCATCGAGCAGGTCCTGGAGCAGCGCCTGCGCCGCACGGCGTACGGCCCGCAGGCCACCGTGGCGACCGTCCTGGAGGCCGTCGAGGACGCGACGCTGTACCTGCCCGGCCGCCGCCTCCCCGACGAGCTGGGCACCCGCGCCCTGGAGGTGCTGGCGGCCGAACGCAGCGTCGACGGCGCACCGGAGGTCCTGCGCCGGGTGCGGCGGCTGCTGGCGTACTACCGCACCAGCGAGCCGGTGTTGCCGCCGTGGATCGAGTCCTTCGTCAAGGCCGGATACGCGCACTACTGCACCCTGCTGCCGACCGCGTTCACCGACGACGACGCCACCGACCGCCAGGTGGCGGCGATGCTGGGCTTCCTGTTCAGCATGGAGAGCCTGGCGCTGTCGCTGGGATGTGACCGTACCCAGCTGGAGCTGGCGGTCGCGCAGTCGCACCCGCAGGACCCGTCGAAGACGGCGCTGCTGTGGGCGGCACAGGTACAGCTCGGGAACCTCTCCCGCGCGGACCTGCGGGCGCGGTGCGACGAGCTGCTGGGCAACCCCATGGTGGTGCCCTCCTACCCGCGCTACCTCAGCGGCTTCGTCCACGCCCTGGAGCCCGTCCCCAACCTCACCGACTTCGTCGTGGAGGCGGTGTCGACCGCGTTCGGACGGCTCCCGGACCCGGTGCTCCTGCCCTGGCTGCCGACCCTGATCACCACTTTGCGCGCGAACGGGGCCGAGCTGGCTCCGCTGCTGATCCGCGAGGCCGGACGGATCTTCCCCGGCCGGCTCGCGGCGCTGGACGAGTGGGTGCCGCCGTGGCTGGCGCAGCCGGATCCGGCACTAGTCCCTCCGGCACGGCCCGCGACCGGCGGCCGGGGCTGCGCACTGCTGATCGCCCACCCCGCGTCCTGCGACGCGGTGGCGAACCTGCTGGGCTACGAGGGGACGTGGGAGACGGCGGACCCAGGGCCGGCGGGCGCGGCGCTGACCGCCCGCTATCCCGATACGGCTGAGGCCCTGGAGTCGCTGATGGCCGGCGAGTGACGTCACACCGGGCCGGGCACCGTCTCCACGAGGCGGTGCCCGGCCGCCGTGAGACCCTCCGACACCGCCTCGACGAACGCGACGACGGCCTCGTTGTGGCGGGTCGGCACCCACACCACCGAGGTCTGCCATGCCAGCGCTGCCCCCTCCAGCGGGCGCCAGACCAGGCCGTCGGGAAGCGGCGTCGCCGGAGGTTCGTTCAGGTGGACGCCCCGTCCCGCGAGGACCAGGCCGTGCACGAAGTGGGGGTTGCGCGCGTGCCTGATGGACCCGGGCAGCAGGCCCTCGTCCCGGCAGATGAGCAGCATGTGGTCGTAGAGGCGGGGCGCCATCGCCCGAGGGAAGATCACCAGTGAAGCGCCGTCCAGATCGCGCAGGCGGACAGCGCCGCCGCCCTGGGCCGCGGGATGGTCGGCGCGCAGGACGACGCCGAGTTCACGGCGCGCCACAGGGCCGGATTCCAGGCCGACCGTGTCCGCTGGGTGACGGACCACCCCCGCGTCCAACTCGCCCTCGCGCAGCCGGAGCAACTGCTCGTCGGTCGTCAGCTCGTGCAGGTCGATCAGCACATCGGGCACGCGGCGCGCGAAGCCCGCGATCAGTATCGGCAGCACAGGCGGCCCCGTGTCCGGCGGGACGCCGACCCGCAGCACGCCCGCCTCGCCCGGCCTGACCCGCCGCATGGCCTCGCGCGCGCTGTCCACCCCGGCCAGCACCGGCCGCACGTGCTCAAGGAGCAGCGCGCCCGCCTCGGTGAGCTGGACCCGGGGCCGGGTGCGGTCGAACAGCCGGATGCCCAGCTCGCTCTCCAGGTCCCGGATCCGCTGCGACAGCGGCGGCTGGGCCATGTGCAGCCGTTGCGCCGCCCTGCCGAAGTGCAGCTCCTCGGCCAGGACGGCGAAGTAGCGCAGGTGACGGAGCTCCATGCGCGCACCATATCGCTCTGATATCGCGGGCAGTCCCGATTGGTGTTAGCCGGATCACATGCCCGGCTGTTTGCGTGGCTGCTGACGGGAAGCCCGCCGGCGCTCACTCTCCCGTAACCCCCTTTCCCCCGCGGCAGCCCCTGCCGCCGCACGCCCCTGCGCGCACCCCTGCGCCCGCCCCTCGGCACGTACAGAAAGGCATGTCTCCATGACCGACACCCGCACCGTTCTCGTGACCCGCCACCCCGTTCCCGCAGCCGACGGTGACGGCGACGGCGACGACGTCTACGTGGCCGAGGTGACCCTCAACCGGCCCGACAAGCTGAACGCCTGGACCTCCGGCATGCGCGACATGCTGGTCGCGGCGCTCGACGAGGCGGGGGCCGACGAGCAGTGCCGCGCCGTCGTGCTCACCGGCGCCGGGCGCGCGTTCTGCGCCGGACAGGACCTGGCGGAGACGGCCGCCATCGACGCGGACGACCACGCCGCAGCCGAGGCGTGGATCGACGACTTCGGCCGGCTGTTCCGCGCCGTGCGCGGCCTCGACAAGCCGGTCATCGCCGCCGTCAACGGCGTCGCCGCCGGGTCCGGTTTCCAGTTCGCCCTCCTCGCCGACCTCCGCATCGGCCACGAAGGCGTCAGGATGGGCCAGCCCGAGGTGCTCTCCGGCATCCCCAGCATCACCGGTATCTGGGCCATGCGCGGCATCCTCGGCCGGGCGAAGACCGCCGAGTTCGCTCTCACGGGCCGCCTCGTGGACGCCGCCGAGGCGCAGCGGCTCGGGCTGCTGTCCCGCCTGGTGGAGCGGGACCAGGTCAAGAGCGAGGCGCTGGCCGAGGCGGCGCGCCTCGCGGAACTCCCGCCCGGCGCCGTCGCGCTGACCAAGGGCCGCCTGCGGGAGCTGGACGACGCGGGGCTCGACGAGGCGATCGACGCGGCCAAGAAGGTGCACACCGCCGCCTACGCCACGGGGGAGCCGCAGCGCGAGATGGCCCGCTTCCTGGCCGGCCGCCGCCGCTGAGCCGGCCCGGCACCCGACCCCCGTCGTACGCCCGGCCCCCCGTCGTCGGCCCGGCCCCGTCGTACGCCCGGCGGCCCCGGTAAGCCCCGGCCCCGTACGCACCCGCCCCCGTACGCCCGCACCCACCGCGCCCCGTCCACCAGGAGGACCCCATGACCACCAGCGTCACACCCGAAGACGCGGTCTCCGACGAGGAAGACGCGTACCGCCGCCTCGTGGAAGAGCACCGGTGGACCGTTCCCGAGCGGTACAACATGGCCGCCGACGTCGCCGACCGGCACCCGGGCGACAAGCTCGCGCTCATCTTCGAGGACCACACAGGACACCGCGAGGAGGTCCGCTGGCAGCAGATCCAGGACCGCTCCCGGCAGGTGGCCGCGCACCTGCACGCGCTGGGCGTGCGCAAGGGCGACCGCGTGGCAGTACTCCTGCCCCAGCGCCCCGACACTCCGGCCACGTACCTGGGCGTCCTGCGCACCGGCGCCGTCCTCGTGACCATGTCGCTGCTGTGGGCGGACGAGCCCATCCGCTACCGGCTGGCCGACTCCGACACCACCGTGCTGGTCACGGAGACCGCTGCGCTGGAGCGTACGGAGGGGTTCGACGGCACCGTCGTCGACGTGGACGACCCGGCGATCGGAGCGCTGCCGCCCGAATACACCACCGTGGAAACAGCGCCCGACGACCCGGCCCTGATCTTCTACACATCCGGCACGACCGGCCCGGCCAAGGGCATCGTGCACGCTCACCGCACCCTGCTCGGGCACAACGAGTTCCGCCACTGCCACGACCTGCGGCCCGGGGATGTGTTCTACGGCGCCGGGGACTGGGCCTGGTCCATGGCCAAACTCATGGGCCCGCTGCGCGCGGGCGCCACGCATCTCGTCCACCGCCCGGCCGGCGGCTTCGACCCGGCCGGGCTGCTGGCCGCGATGTCCCGTAACAAGGTCACAACGGCCCTGGTCAACCCCACTTTCCTCCGTAAGATGATGCAGGATGTCCCGGACGCGGGGACGCGCCATCCGCAGTCGCTGCGGGTGGTGTGCTGCTCGAACGAGCCGCTCACCCCCGACCTCATCGACTGGTTCCGCGGCCAGTTCGGCGTGACCCCGCTGGATTACTACGGATCCACCGAGTCGTACCCCCTGCTCGGCAACTTCCCCGGCGTGCCGGTCAAGCCCGGCTCCATGGGCCGCCCCCTGCCCGGCTGGGACGTCGCGCTGCTGGACGAGAACGACCGCGAGGTACCCGTGGGAGAGCCGGGCGAGATCTGCCTGCGTGCCGGATCCAACCCCCAGTTCCCGCTGGGCTACTGGAACCGCCCGGAGGCGTCGGCCGAGACCTTCGGTGGCACCTGGTACCGCACGAAGGACCAGGCCGTCATGGACGAGGACGGATACTTCTGGTTCCTCGGCCGCACCGACGACGTCATCAAGACATCCGGATACCGGGTCGGACCGTACGAAGTGGAGGCCGCCTTGCGCGGGCATCCCGCCGTCGCCGAAGCCGGAGTGGCGGGCGTCCCCGACCCCGTGCGCGGCCAGGCCGTCAAGGCGTGGATCGAGCTGAGCCCCGGCCACGAGCCGGGCGACGAGCTGGCACGGGAACTCTCGGCCTTCGCCCGCGCCGCCCACTCCCGCTTCGCCTACCCGCGGCTGATCGAGTTCGTCGACGAACTGCCGCGCTCGGCCACTGGGAAGATCCAGCGAGCCGCCCTGCGCGCCCGGGACCTCGAGACCCCCGACGCGGTCACACCAAGCACGAAGGACGGGCCCAGGTGACGACAGACAGCGCAGTCCCCGTGCCCGCCTCGCCCCGCGAGGCGGATGAGGCGCCCGGCAGCCACGCGCCCCGCGTACGGCGCAAGGTCGCCCTCGCGACGGCCGTCGGCAACTTCGTCGAGTGGTTCGACTCCGGCGCGTACGCCATCATGTCGGCCACCATCGCGGGCCTGTTCTTCCCGCAGTACGACAAGACCGCGGCGCTCCTGGCCACCTGGGCCGTCTTCGCCGGCGGCTTCATAGCCCGGCCGCTCGGCGCCGCCTTCTTCGGCCGCTACGGCGACCGGATCGGCCGCAACCGCATGCTCGCGCTGAGCGTGCTGTGCATGAGCGGCTCGACGCTGCTCATCGGACTGCTGCCCAGCTACGCCACCCTCGGCATCGCCGCGCCCGTCCTGCTCTTCTGCCTGCGCGCCGTGCAGGGCTTCTCCACCGGCGGCGAGTACACCGGCGCCTCCGCCTTCATCATGGAGTACGCCCCGGAGGGGCGCCGGGCCCGTTACGCGAGCGTCGTGCCCCTCACCGTCGGCCTCGCTTCGGTGGCGGGCGCGCTGACCGGCCTGGTGATCACCTCGTCCCTCGACGAGGGGGCGCTCAACAGCTGGGGCTGGCGCGTCCCCTTCCTGCTGGCCGGACCGCTCGGACTCATCGGCCTCTACCTGCGCAGCCGGATCGAGGACACCCCGGTCTTCCGCGCGATGGAGCAGCGCGAGGCCGTACAGGAGGCGCCGCTGCGGCAGGCGTGGCGGCTCTGCCGGAAGCAGGTGCTCACGCTCTTCGGCTACAGCATCACCAACGCGGTCGGCTACTACCTCATGAGCAGCTACATGATCTCCTACATGTCGGAGGAGGTCGGCTACACCAAGTCGCAGGCCATGCTGGTCGGCTTCGTGTCCATGCTCGCCTACAGCGCGGCCTGCCCCCTCATGGCAGCCGCCAGCGACCGCTACGGGCGCAGGCCGATGCTGCTGGCCGCCTGCGGCGGCTTCGCCGTCACCACGCTGCCCGTCTTCTGGCTGATCGGCACCGGACTGGCCGGGGCGCTGGTGGGCACGGCGGTCCTGGCGGTGCTGGTCGCGGTGATCGGCACCTCCAACGTGCCGGCCATGGCCGAGATGTTCCCCGGCCAGCTACGGGCCAGCGGCTCGGCCCTCGGCTACACCGCGGCCTACGTCCTGTTCGGCGGGACAGCCCCGTTCGTCGCCACCGGGCTGGTCACCGCCGCCGGAAGCCCGCTCGCCCCCGGCTTCTATCTGATGGGGCTGGCGGTGGTCTCCGCGCTGGTGGTCCTCTTCTCCTTCAGGGAGACCCTGCGGCTGCCCCTCACGCGGACCTCCGTGCTGGGTGAGTGAACGACGCGCCCCGGCGACATGAACCGCGCCTGAGTGGCCGGCCCGTCACGGGCCGGCCACTCAGGCGCGGCCGAGGATGCGCTGGACGCCGTCCTCGAAGCGGGCGGGGAAGGTGTCCTCGGCGAGGGCGGCCTGTGACGCGCGCAGGGCGGGGTACGGGCCCGCTGCCACCGCCTCGCGCAAGCGGGGCTCGTCGGCGTCGGTCACGGCCTGTTCTTCCTGGGTGAGGCCGAGGGTGAAGTAGACGAGGGCGTAGAGGGTCCGTGCCGCCGCCCGCGCCGTTCCCAGGTGCTCGGTGAGGGTGGCGATGAGGGTGTCCGCGAAGCGGAGGGTGTGCGGTTCGGCCGCGTACGTCCCGGTCACCAGGGCGGCTCCGTCCCGGTGGGCGAGCAGGGACTGCCGGTAGCGGCGCATCAGTTCGCGCGCCCGGCCGCCCGCCTCCGCCGGCAGGTCGTCGTAGGCGATGGCCCCGGCGACGGCGTCCGCCATCAGTTCCAGCAGCCGGCTCTTGGTCTTGACGTGCCACAGGACGGTGTTCATCCGTACCCCGAGCCGGTCCGCGACGGCGCGGGTGGTGACCGCCTCCAGTCCTTCCTCGTCGAGGAGGCCCATTGCCGCTTCCACGACGGCGGCGGGGGTCAGCCGGGTGCGGGCCGACGGCCCGGATTGCTCTTTGGTCACTGACCTAGTTTACTTCAGCGAGTAATTGGTCACCGACCAAGGAGAAGTCCGTGGAAGAGATCGTCATCGTCGGAGCGGGGCCCACGGGCCTCTGGCTTGCGGCGGAACTGCGGTTGCAGGGCACATCCGTGACAGTTCTGGAGGTCCGACGGGAGCGCGATCCCCACTCCAGGGCACTCACCATCCATCCCCGCACCCTGGAGATACTGGGGATGCGCGGGCTCGCGGACGACTTCATCGCCGCCGGCCGCCCGCTGCCCACCGGCCACTTCGGGGCCCTGGAAACACGGCTGGACTTCAGCGCCCTGGAGACGCCCTACCCCTTCACCCTGTTTCTGCCCCAGGCGCGCACCGAGGAGCTGCTGGAGGAACACGCGCGCGCACGAGGCGCGCGGATCCGTCGCGGACACCGGGTGACGGCGCTGGAGCAGGGCGCGGAAGCCGTCCGCGTCGAGGTGGAGGGACCCGCGGGCCCGTACCGGCTGGAAGCGCGGTACGCCGTGGGATGCGACGGCACCCGCAGCCAGGTCCGGGAAGCCGCGGGGATCGACTTTCCCGGCACCGGCACGTCGGTGTGGGGATGGCTGGGCGATGTCGTCCTCGACCAGCCGCCCGGCGGCCCGGTCAGCGCGTTCGGCCCGGATGGTGGCGTGATGGCGGTGCCCATGACGGACGGCCTGACCCGCCTCGTCGGCGTCGCCCCGGAAGACCACCGGAGCGACCACCCCGGCGAACTGACCCTGGAGGAAGTGCGGGAGAAGACGGTACGGGTCCTGGGCACCGACTACGGAATGCGCGACCCCTTCTGGCTCTCCCGCTTCGGGAACGCCACCCGGCAGGCCGCCGCCTACCGCGAGGGCCGGGTCCTCCTGGCGGGCGACGCCGCGCACATGCACTTCCCGGCCGGCGGCGTCGGGTTGAACGTCGGCTTCCAGGACGCCACCAACCTCGGGTGGAAACTCGCCGCCACCGTCCGGGGCAGTGCCACCGCCTCCAGCAGCGCGTCCCAGGGCGCCGCCACCACGGAACTGCTGGACACCTACCATGCCGAGCGCCACCCCGTCGGCGCGCGCCTGCTCGACTCCACCCGGGCCCAGACCGCCCTCATGGCCGCCGGCTCCGCCGAAGGGCGAGCGCTGCGGGCCTACTTGGCGGACATGATCCGTGACCTGCCCGACTTCTCCCGCGCCCTCGCCGAACAACTCTGCGCCCTCGACGTCCGCTACCCGCCGACCCGCCTCGGCCCCGACGCCGATGTCGTCCACGACGCCGACGCCGAAATTGCCGCGCACCCGCTGACGGGAGCCCGCGCACCGGACCTGGTCTTCGCGGATGGCACCAGCTTGTTCCCCCTGATGACTCAGGGAAGGCACCTCCTGCTCGACCTCACCGGCGCCACCGATGCCGATGCCGATGCCGATACCGATACCGATGCCGATACCGGTACCACCACGGACGCGGCGTCCCCGGGCGGTCCCCTTCCGCCGGGGACACGTCGTCACGCCGCTCGTCTGAGGCAGCCCGACAGCCGGTGGAGCACCGTCAGCACGGTGCTCATCCGCCCCGACGGCCACGTCGCCCGGGCCGACGGCCACCGCGCCTCCGTCTCGTCGCGGCCCGGGAGCCGGGCGGCGGCCTGACCTCTCGCCGGCCGCCGGGGCGACGACGGGTCAGGCCCAGGCCCGTCGTTCCTCGCCACGGGGGTCGTCGACCTGGGTCCAGTCGGCGCCGATGCGCATCGTGGTGCGGCGCGCGGTGTCGTACGGGTCCCAGCCGGGGTCGCCGGTCCTGGCGAAGCGGACCCAGGTCTCGTGCGTGCGGGCGGCGAGGTCCGCAGGGGGCTCTTCGGGGCCGAGCAGGCCGTTGGGGCCGTGCAACTGGGGTAGGTGCGCGAGGTCGAAGACGAAGGGGAGCTCCACCGCGTGGGCGGCGCCGAGCTCTCCGTCCAGGGCGTGGGAGCGCCACGCGAACTCGTACCCGAAAGTGGCCGATCCGGGCTGGGCGGCATGCGCGTCGGCCAGGGCCCAACTGCCCGCCCCGAACAGCGCGTCGCCCAGGACGGCGGAGCGCAGCTCACCGGCGGAAGCGCCGGGGCGTGCCTTCCGGTACGTCTCCACGAGCCGCGCCGGATCCGGGTGCGAGCGGGCCGCCGCCGCGTCGACGTCCGCCGCGGTCGAGGTGGAGTACTGGCCCACGGGGACCAGATAGAGGTTTCCCTCCTCGGCGTTGGTCCCGATGAGCAGGTCGACATCGGTGCCGAGTCCGGCGGCGACGGATGCGGCGGGCTGTGTACCGAGGACGAGACTGAAGGGGCTGAGCCCGGCCAGCGGGTCGCGGTGCGTCCCGGTCCGCAGGTCGATGCCGCCGAGCTGGGCGGCGGCCTCCACCAGGCGCTCGTCGGAGATCTCCGCGAAGGCGCCGGCATGGGGCCGGACGCCCAGGGCCTCGGCCGCCGCCCCGGTGACGCGGGCGGCCTGCTCGGTGGTGAAGGCGCCCAGGCCGCTGCCGCTTTGGATGATCGCCCGGCGGAAGAGGCCAGCGGCCTGGGGGGTGGCGAGGACGCCGCCGACGACGGTCGCCCCGGCCGACTGGCCGAAGAGGGTGACGTTATCCGCGTCACCGCCCAAGGCGGTGATGTTTTCCCGCACCCACCGCAGCGCGGCGACGACATCGAGCAGGCCGCGATTGGCGGGCGCTCCGGGGAGGTCGAGGAACCCCGCGATGCCGAGCCGGTAGTTCAGGGTGACGAGGACGACGCCGTCGCGGGCGAAGCCGGAGCCGTCGTGCAGCGCCGACCGCGTCGATCCGGCGACGAATCCGCCGCCGTGGACGAACACCATGACGGGCAGGCCCCCGCCCGCGGCTGGGCCGTGGCCGCCCACGGCTTCGGGCGTCCAGACGCTGACGGTGAGGTAGTCCTCCCCGGGGCTCCAGCCGGCGCCGAAGTAGGGGGACATGTCCACGCTGCCGAGCCTGCGTTCGGACTGCGGCGCGTTGGGCCCCGGCACGGTGGCGTCGCGTACGCCCTCCCAGGACGCGTGCGCACGCGGCGGCGCGAAGCGGCCGATGCCGAGGGGAGGGGCGGCGTAGGGGATGTTCAAGAAGGCGCTGATGCCGTCCCGGCGCACGCCGCGGACCGCTCCTTGCGCGGTGGCGACGACGGGGCCGGGGGTGCTCACGACGGGGTCGGGGGAGTGGTTCACTTCTGGTGCCTTTCTGCGGGCCTCGGCCCTGTCTGCCGGGTTCAGTCCTGCTCGGTGAACGGGCTGAAGGGGGACCAGCCCTTGATGGCGAACTTGTTCCCGTCGCGCACCACCTCCGCCGCGCCGTGACCGCCCAGGTGCGCGGGGATCACGAGAGCGTTGTGGTCGGCCGCCCAGCCCAGAACCCTGCGTCGGGTGGCGCGGGCGCCCGAGGGGTCCTCGCAGAAGCAGCTGTTGGCGTCCGGTTCGAGGATCTGCATCGGGTTGTGCAACAGGTCGCCGACGAACACCGCGCGGTCCGGCCCGGAGGTGAGGGTCAGCACGGAGGAGCCGGGGGTGTGCCCGGGAGCCGCGTCCAGGCGCAGGCCGGCGTCGATCTGGTGGGTGCCCGCCCACAGCAGCGTCTGGCCGGCCTGGTGCACGGGTGCCACGCTGTCCTCGAAGACGTTCTGGTTGCCGCGGCCCAGCAGCGGCTTGTGGCCGTTCTCGGGATTCCAGAAGTCGAAGTCGTCCTTCGGTATCAGATACGTGGCGTTGGGAAAGGTGGGAACCCAACTCCGCCCGTCCAGATATGTGTTCCAGCCGACGTGATCGATGTGGAGATGCGTGTTGACCACGATGTCCCGGTCGAGTACGGGGCGTTCCTTGTGATTGCCCACGCCGGTGTCGACGAGGATGGTCCTGCCCTCGCTGCGCAGCAGCCACGTCTGGATCGCGGAGTTCACGATGTTGGTGCCGGGCTCCAGGAAATGCGGCGTCAGCAAGGGGGCGTTGTCGGCCCACAATTCCTTCGGTATTTCGGGGAAGAAGGTGTCGGGCGTCATTTCAACGGAACCGTAATATTCCCGGACCCGGGTGATGGTGATATTGCCGAGCTCGATCTGTTCCACGAGGCATCCTTGAGAGGGCGGAAGCTTTTCCGGAACCGTAGGAGGGGCCGAGGTGCGTGCGGTATCCGTCATGTGACTGCACCTGCGCACAGGCGGCCCCCGGACACCGGTCTCGCCGCTTGTAGCCTGGCCGGAGCAAGGTGAGGCGGCTCCGGTCGAAGAGCCACAACTCCTGGAGATCCCGTGGACGAGCACGCAGGTGACCCCGGTGCGGGCGCGGGAACGGAACCGGGCGCGGGGGAGCTGATCGTCGGCCGGGACGCGGAGCTGGCACGCCTCTTCCGTACGGTGGACGCGCCGTCGGCGGCCGAGCCGGTTCTGGTGCTCGCCGGTGAGGTGGGCACGGGAAAGAGCGTGCTGCTGGACTCCGCGGTGCTCCGGGCCGGAGCGAGGGGCGCTCGCGTACTGCGCGCCCAGGGAAGCGAGACGGAGTCGAGTCTCGCGTTCTCCGCACTGCATCAACTGCTGCGCCCGCTACGGGCCGAGGTGGACCGGCTGCCGGAGAGACAGCGCGCGGCGCTGGACGACGCCTTCGGCGCGGGGCCGGGCACGGTCGCGCCCGACCTCATGCTCATCGGGGTCGCCGTATTGAGCCTGCTGTCGGCCCTGGGCGACCAGGGGCCCGTGCTCGTGGTGCTGGACGACGCGCAGTGGTGTGACAGCGCCTCCCTGGATGCGCTGTCCTTCGCAGCCAGACGGCTGGAAGGCGAACCGGTCACGATGCTGATCGGCGTGCGCGGCGGCGACCACCCTCCGCGGCCCGAGGGGCCCGACGGGCCCGGCCGTTTGAGCCGTTTCGGCCGGCACGTACCGACGCTCACCCTCGGACCGCTCGACCACTCCGTCGCCAACCGCCTGCTGGACCTTCAGCCGAAGAGCCCCACCGGCAGGACCAGGACCCGGATCCTGGATCAGGCCGAGGGCAACCCGCTGGCGCTGGCCGAACTCACGAGGGCGGCAACCGAGGACGCGGCCGGCCACGAAGCGGTTCACGGGACCGTCCAAGGGGCCACCGCCCACAGCACCGCCCCACGCGTGGGTCCCCTCCCGCTCACCGCTCACCTGGAGCGACTCTTCGCCGCCCGCCTGCACGCCCTCCCGGCCGCCACCACGCGAGCCCTGCTGCTCCTGGCCGCCATGGACAGCACCGATGCCGCGCTCGCCGTCGCGGGCGGGCTGCCGGACGCCGAGGACGACGCGTGGCTTCCCGCCGAGCAGGCCGGGCTGGTCCGGCGGACCGGCCGGGACATCCGGTTCCGGCACCCGCTGGTCCGGTCCGCCGTGTACCACTCCGCGCCCTTCGACGCGCGGCGCGAGGCTCATCTCGCGCTCGCCGCGATACTGCGGGACGAACCCGACCGGCGCGCCTGGCACCTCGCCGCCGCGTCCTCGCGCCCGGACGCCGCCGTGTCGGCGGAGCTGGAGCAGACCGCCGGCCGGGCGCGCCGCCGAGGCGGCCACGCGGCGGCGGCCAAGGCCCTGCAACGCGCCGCGGAACTCGCGCCACGGCGCGAGGACAGCGCCCGGCTGCTGGTCGAGGCCGCGGGGGCGGCCGTGTTCACCGGCGACATCGCCTGGGTCGAGGAGCTGACCGCCGGGGCACGGGCGCGTACCGACGACGCGTCGCTGCTGGCCTCCGCCGCCGTACAGGCCGGACGGCTGGCGACGCTGACGGTGCGTCACACCGTGGTCTTCTCCAGACTGATCGACTCCGCGGGCCGGTTGGCGGACGCACAGCCCGCCGCCGCGCTGGACCTCCTGGCCGGTGCCGCCGTGGTCCGCTTCTACTCGGGCGAGGACATCCAACGCCGCCGTATCCACGAGGTCCTGCGGAGCCTTCCCGAGCACGCGTCACGCGCATGGCCGCGTACCTGGGTGACGGCCGTGACGGATCCCTTCGGCAGCAGGGCCGAACTCCTCTCCCGGCTCCCGTGGCTGGCCGCCGAGGCGGAACGCCGGCCCGACCGGCTCACCGCTCTCGCGATCGCGGCCTGGCTCCTGGACGAGACCCCACTGGCCGTCCGCGCATTCGACGAGGCCTTCGACCGCTGGGAGCTGCGGGGGCCGCTGCCGGAGGGCCTGGGCGGCGCGGCGGCCTGGGCCTATGTGGAACGGGGAAGATGGGGACAGGCCCGCGAGGTGTGCGCCCGCACCACCGCGGTCGGCTCGACGGCCGGTCTCGGCCACGCCGTGGCGTGCGCGGCGGCGGTGGACGCCACCGTGCTGGCCTTCCAGGGGGACGCGGCGGCGGCCCGCGCCAGGGCCGAGGACGCGCTCGCCCTGATCGATCCGCTGGAGAGCCGCTCCGTATCCGTCTATGCCCGTCGCGCGCTCGGTGCCGCCGCCGTCGCGGACGGCGCGTACGAGACCGCGTACGACCAACTCCGCATGGTCTTCACGGCAGATGGCGCGCCGGTGCACTACCACGCCTCCTACCCGGCCCTCGCGGACCTGGCCGCCGCCGCTGTGCGCGGTGGCCGGCGCGAGGAGGCCGCCGCGCTCGTCGAGCGGTCCGCACGCGCGCTCGCCGGCAACGCCTCACCGCGCCTGCGTGCGCTGCTCGGCCGGGCCCGTGGCCTGCTGGCCGACCCCGAGGACGCTGAGCCGCACTTCCGGGCCACACTGGCGGACCCGGTGTTGGAGCACTGGCCCTTCGAACGCGCCCAGACCCTGCTGGACCTCGCCGAGTGGCTGCGGCGCCGTCGCCGCATCGCAGAGGCCCGCGCGCCGCTCGCCGAAGCCCTGGAGACCTTCCGGCGCCTGGGCGCGCGCCCGTGGATCGAGCGCGCCCGTGCCGAATCGCGGGCCGCCGGCCTCGACGTCACGGATGCGGCCCCCGACGCGCTCGCCGAACTCTCCCCGCAACAGCAGCAGATCGTCAGGCTCGCCGCCCGCGGGCTGACCAACCGTGAGATCGGCGAGAAGCTCTTCCTCTCCCCGCGCACGGTCGGCTCGCACCTCTACCGCAGCTTCCCCAAGCTGGGCATCACCGCCCGCTCGCAACTCCGCGACCTCGTGGAGGGCCCCCTCACGACGGCCGGCTGATTCGGCCGACGGCCGACCGAATTCGGCGCCACGATACTGAGCAGTCGTCAATTCCCTTACGCGGAACTGTTATTCCCCCGAAGATTGGTTCGTGGTGCACTAACCTTTGCTGGCGCGCCGGTCACCGGTCACCCGTTCCCGGGCGGGAGAGCACTCCATGGGGGGAGCCCGTGTGTGAAGAGCTGGGGTTCGAGAAGCTGCTCGGTGAGGAGGGCTTCTTCGCCCGCCTGTTCGGGCGGTCACCGTCGGGCGCCGGCCGGGATCCGCTGTACGGACCCGACCTTCCTGTGGTGCTGCTCACCGGCGGTCCCGGCATGGGCAAGGGCCGTCTGCTGCGCGCGGCGCGGGACCGGCTCGCCACCAAGGTGCCGGTGATCTGTCTGGACTGCGGCTCACCGGCGTACGCGGACCGGGCGGAGCCGGAGCCGGGCGCCCGCTCCGCCCCGACCGAGGCCCTGGTCGAGGCCGCCCGGCGGCTGCACACCTGGCAGGGGACGGGTGGCTCGTTCGCCTTCCCCCGGCTCTTCTCGGGCCTCGCGATGGTCGCGACCGGCGTGGCGGAGGGCACCCCCGAGGCGGTCGCGACGGAGATCGAACGGTACGAGGAGCTGGCCCAGAAGCCCGGCCTCCTCGGCACGCGGGGGCGTGACTTCTGGAGCGGCGTGTTCGTCGGGACCATCCGGAACCTGCTGACGACCCTGTCCGGGGAACAGCTCGGCCCGTACTCGGCGGCGGTGAGCAACGCACTGCTGGATGCCCTCTTCGCGCGGTTGGCGCCCCGGGGCAGGGCGGAACTGGAGCGGATCTACGGCGCGTACCCCGGCGCGGCCGGTCAGCCCAAGCACGGACTGCGCAACCTCGCCGCCGACTTCCAGGCCGGGGGCGACGCGCGCGAGCTGGCAGAGGGCTTCCTCTTCCGGGCGCTGCGCGAGGACCTGGAGGCGGCCCACGCCTCGGCGTCCGGCTGGCTGCGCCGGGTCGGCCGCCCGGGGCTGCTGCTGGATCACGCCGAGACGCCGCTGGGGGAGGGGCTGTTGAAGGCCGTCCTCCTCGACCGCAGGGGAGGGCAGCGCGACCGTGTGGTGATCGTGGGCACGACGCGCCGGGCGGACGGCGGCGGCTTCCTGTACGGCGGCCTGCCGCCGGAGGACGTGGCGCCCCCGGCCGAGTTCCGGCCCGCCGACGGCGCCCCGCCCGCGTGGTCCCGGCCCACGGACGAAGGGGCGGACCGGGCACCGCTGGCCGACGGGGCGCTGCTGCTGCGGATGCCCTTCCTCACCGGGGACCAGCTGCGCCGGGAGACCGAGCGAAGGCAGACGCGCGCGGAGCCGGAAGGCGGCGCGAACCGCCGCCGCGTCGACGCCGCCGTGGCACGGCTGAGCGGGGGACGGCCGCACACGGTGATCCGGCTGGCCGCCGCGGCTGCCGCCTTCCGGATGCCGGCCGACGCCAACGACCGGGACGTACTGGCCGCCCCACTGCGGCTCCCCGGCGACGGCACCCCCGAGCAGCCGGTGGCCGAGGTGCTGCTCCAGGAGCTGATCCTGGACCAGCTGCCGGTGGGGCTGCCGGGCGAGCACCGCGGCCAGTGGCTGGACCTCCTCACCCATCTGTCGGTGGCGCACGACGAGGAGTGCGCGGACGTCCTGCTCCGTCACCATCAGTCGGGCCGGGTCCACCGCTTGACGGCGCATCACATCTCGAAGCTGCTCACCGACACCGGGTGGCCCAGCTGCGAACGGCATTTCATCGGGGACTTCGGGCTGCGCCAGATGCTGGTGCACCGGCTGTACGGGCTGCGCCCCGCAGCAGCCGCCTGGTATGCCGACCACCACCTGCTGCGGGACCACTACGCGACGCGCGCGGTGACGGACGAGGGCGCGCCGGGCGACGGGGCGTTCCGTTCGGTCATGGCGCACCGGATGAACCACCACCTGGTCTCCGGCGGTGCGGACGACGTGGCCCGCCATCTGGCCGCCACGCTGCCAGGGCGCCCCCAGGAGTGGTGCGCGGAGCTGCTGGAGATCGCCCAGGCGCCGTACCCGGGCGGCGCCGACGCCCGGCGGGAGCGCGCCCAGGGCTTGGTGACGGCGGACGGACCGGCGCTGCGCCGCACCGTCGACCAGCTGCTGCACGCGGTGTGGCTGTGCGAGGAGCGGACCAGGCCGACCGGCCAGGAGACGGCCCGCACGCTGGAGAAACTGCTGGAGCTCCTCTCGATCATGGAGTTCGACGGGGCGGGACAGCTCGGCAAGACGGCGACCTACTGGAGCGGCCTGGCGGCGAACGAGCAGCCGTTGCTGCGCTGCGCCTGCACAGAGCAGCTGGGGCGAAGGAGATAACGGGGATGCCCAAGTGGAAGAAGATCCTCTACACGCTGCTGGCGGTGGCGGCGATCGTCGTGGCCGGCTACCTCATCAAGTCCTGCGCCCAGAAGCCGGACACCTGTGCCGACGGGGTGGAGCGGGTCGGCGGCGAGTGCGTCGGCGTCAACGGCGAGGGCTACGACTTCGGCACGCCGGAGATCCGCGACGTGGCCAAGGCCATCGCACGCCAGAACAAGAAGGCCGAGGGCAGCTCGCACGTCACGGTGGCGATGATGCTGCCGCTCCAGTCGGACAAGGCGGCGCTGCGCAGGCAGATGCGCAGCGACATCCAGGGCGCGTATCTGGGGCAGCGGCAGGCCAACGGGGGCGAGGGGGAACCGCCGAAGATCCGGCTGGTGCTGGCCAACCCCGGGCGGGACTACAAGCAGCAGGAGAAGGTCGTGAACACCCTGCTGCGGATGGCCGATTCGTCCAAGGACCGGCTGCGCGCCGTCACGGGCTTCAATCTCAGCCTCGATGACACGGAGGAAGCGGTCGAGCGGCTGACGAAGCACAAGATCCCCGTGCTCGCCTCCCGGATCAGCGGGGACCGGATCTCGAACGAGGACCGGACGGACGGCTCGGCCAAGGCACGGTTCCCCGGCCTGGCCCGGATCCTCCCCACCAACCACGACGCCGCCCAGGCACTGGCCAACTTCAACGGCGAACGGGGCCGGGAGAACCGGAAGACGGTGCTGGTCTACGACAAGCGCGACGACGGCTACAACGAGTCGCTGGCGAAGGCGTTCAGCGGGATCAAGGAGAAGGGCCCGCCCGGTCCCGCCGCGATGCCCTTCGAGTCCCCGGGCATCGACGAGCCGGGCTCGACCGGCAACCAGTTCACCCAGACGGCCAACAACATCTGCGACTCCGGCGCCGACACCGTCTACTTCGCGGGCCGCACGGTGCACCTGCGGCTCTTCGCGCTCAAGCTCGCCCAGGTGGACTGCCAAAACCGGCACTACACCCTCGTCAGCGGCTCCGACGCCGCCTCGCTGCGGCTGGACATGACGAAGAAGGACTGGGAGCGGCTGCGCGGCGAGGGCGGCGAGCCGAAGGTGACGGTGCAGTACGCCGCCCCCGCGCACCCGGACGCCTGGCGTGCCGAACTGGCCGACTGGAAGAAGAAGTGGCGCGCGGACCACGACCGCAAGCCCACCGAGAAGGACCTCCCCCAGTACCTCACCGAGCCCGGCGCGGCCCTGGAGACCCTGAAGAAGCGGATAGAGACCACGCGCGGCGAGGGCGTACGGCTCGGCTCGAAGCCGGACCTGGAGGACTCCCGGACGATGCTCGTGTACGACGGCCTCACCACCATCGGCAAGGCACTGCACCTCGCGCAGCACGGCGGCGCCGAGGAGGTGCCCAGCCGTGCGGACGTCGGTGGGCAGTGGTCGCGGCTCCAGTCCCGGCACCGGGTGCACGGTGCGAGCGGACTGATCTGCCTGACCAGCAACGGGAACCCGTACGACAAGCCGGCCGCCGTGGTCGAGCTGGATCCGGGCCGGGAGGGCCATGGCAAGCTGAAGTTCGTCGGCCTGGGCTGGTCCACGGGACGGGAACAGCCGAAGAACTGTGTGATCCCCAGCGACACCTCCCCGGGCGGGCCGTGAGCGCACCGTAAGGGGCGCGGGGAACGGCGCGACAGCCACGACGTTGCCGCAGACGGGGTACTGGACTCCCAGCGGAGCGCTACCGCTGTCGGCGGACCAGCTCGTGGAACAAGCCCGTGGGGTCGGCCAGCAGGGCCGCCGGCGTGCCCTCCTGCACGACGCGGCCCTGGGACATCACGATCACCCGGTCCGCGTCCAGCACGGTGGACAGCCGGTGCGCGATCACCACCCGGGTGGCGCGCAGCTCCCGCGTGCTCTCCGCCACCACGCGCTGCGTCTCGTTGTCCAGCGCGCTGGTCGCCTCGTCGAAGAAGAGCAGACGAGGGCGGCGCACCAGCGCCTGCGCGATCATCAGCCGCTGCCGCTGGCCGCCGGATACGGTGCCACCGCCGTCGGAGAGCATGGTGTGGAGGCCCATGGGCATCGCCTTGATGTCGTCGGCCACCCCCGCCATCCGTGCCGCCTCCCACACCTCCTCCAGGGGGAAGGTCTCCGCGCCGCAGACGCACTCCAGGATCGAGCCGGCGTGCGGCTGCGCGTTCTGGAGCACGACACCGCACTGGCGGCGCACCGCCACCTGGTCGAGCGCGGTGAGGTCCTGTCCGTCGTAGCGGACCTCTCCCGAGGTGGGCCGGTCGAAGCCGATCAGCAGCCGCAGCAGCGTCGACTTGCCGCAGCCGCTCGCTCCCACGATCGCCACGAACTCCCCGGGCTCCACCCGGAAGGAGACGCCGTCCAGGACGAGCGGCCCGTCCTCGGAATAGCGGAAGGTCAGCTCCCGTGCCTCGATCGCGCCGGAGAGCGTACCGGGCTGTACGCTGCCGCCGCGTACCTCCGGGAGCTCCTGGAGCACCGGCTTGATCTGCTCGTACATCGGAAGGACCGCGGCGCACGAGATGAGCGCGTTGGTCAGCTGGGTGACGGACGTCAGCAGCATCGTCATCGCGGTGGTGAAGGTGAGGAACCCGCTGGGTGACAGCGCGCCGCGTGCCGGGCCGGCCAGCAGGACGAACAGCAGCAGCGTCGCCAGCGGCAGGTACACCGCGTTGACGACCGTGCTGATGTTGCGGATCCGCCCCGCCCGCCGCTGGAGCTCCCGGCTGCGGGCGAACTCCTTCGCCCAGGCCGCGTAGGCGAACGACTCCGCCGCCGCGACCCGCAGCTTCGGCAGGCCGCGCAGGGTCTGGAACGCCTGGTTGTTGAGCTTGTTGTTCAGCTCCACCAGGCGGCGCTGCCAGCGCAGTTGCCACAGCCCGGTGGCCGCGAAGATCGCCGCGACGAGGGCCAGTACGCCGAGCGCGGTGAGCGCCAGGGGCACGCTGTAGGCCAGCAGCAGGACAAGGTTGACCGCGGCGACCGTGCCGGACTGCACGACGATCGAGCTGATGCCCGACAGCACGCGGCGGATGGCGCTGACACCCATGGCGGCGCTGGCCAGCTCGCCGGTGGACCGCTCGGCGAAGAACCGCGTGGGCAGCCGCAGCAGCCGGTCCCACACCGCCGGTTGCAGCGTGGACTCGATCCGGCCCTCCAGCCGCAGCAGCGCGGTGTTCTGCAACAGCATGAACGCCGCCGCCACCACGGCGGTGCCCACGAGCGCCGCGGCGGCCTGCGCGATGAGGCCCTTCTCCGCGTTGGGCACGTACGTGCCCAGGACCTGACCGGTGGCCACCGGCACCAGCGCGCCCAGGCCGACCGCGACGAGCCCGCTCAGCACCAGGGTGAGCAGGTCGCCGCGGGCGCCGTACAGCGCGAAGCGCAGCAGCCGCCGTGCGGGCAGCGGCTGTTCGGGCAGCGGCCGGTAGAACATCACGGCGCGGGGGGCGAGTGTGGCGGCGTTCGCCTTGCCGATCCGCCAGCGGCTGCCGCTGCCGGGCTGCACCGCCTCGTACCGGCCGCGCCGCCACAGCAGCGCCACCGGCGCACCGCTCGCAGCGCGGTGGCCCACCAGCGGGCCGGTGTTCTCCTTCCACCAGTCTCCCGACAGCTTCACGGGGCGGGTGCGCAGCCCCGAGGTGAGGGCGAGCCGCTCGACCGGGTCCATGCGGTCGCGGGAGGAGAGCCCTTCAGGGGGAAGGCGCAGCGTGACCCCGGCGGCCTCGGCGACCGCGCGGCACACGGCGAGCGCGCTGTCGTCGGAGTCCTGCCCCGCGTCGCCGCCGCGCCCGGACTTGTCGATCGCGGCGAGCAGGGCCTCGTCGGCCTCGGCGCGGACGGTCTCGCCCGCTTCCATGCCCGCCGCCGTACGGTCCTCGTGGGCGCGCTCCAGCCGCTCGATCCAGCGGTCCAGGGTGTACAGCAGCCGGGCCAGCTGGTCGACCATGCGCTGCCACATGGCGCCGTCTATCAGCAGGTCGGCGGCGGCCTCCGCGCTGTAGGCGGCGCCGTACCGCACGCTGCCGGGGGCGACGGGCATCCACAGGATGTCGTCGTCGGTCGCGGGGCCCTGGTCCCCGGAGTGGCCCGGGTAGCCGGGCTCCCCGTCCAGCGGCGCCTCGAACAGCACCCGCAGCCCCCGCCCTACACCCCGGGCGAAGGCGTCATCGAGCGGGCCGAGCGCGTCATACGCGTCATACGCGCCGAACCCGCCTCCGCCGTGCGGTGGCTGGGCGGGCTGGGGCTGGGCGGGCTGGGGGAACAGCTCCCGCAGGGGTATCCGGCGCAGCACTCCGCCTCGCACCGGGCGCCCGACCAGCGTGTGCCTCGGGCCCGCCACCGGGCCCAGCAGCAGGGTGCCCGCCTCCAGCCGGCCCAGGAAGTGCCAGTGGCCCTGGCCTCCCGCGTCCACCGCGAACACGTCCATCGCACCGTGCGCCACCAGCCACAGCACGTGCGGCCCCTCCAGCGCCATGCCGCTGCCGGAGGCGTGTGTCACCGCCTCGCCCAGCGCGCCGAACCGGTCGACCACCACGTCCGTCGTCTCAGGGACCGACTGATCCGTCTGTTGCGCGTACATACCTGGGTACCTCAGTGTTCCTTGACGAGTCGCGCGTACGGCCCCCCGGCGGCGAGCAGCGGCTCGTGCCGTCCCCGCTCCACGACGGTGCCGCGGTCCAGCACCACGATCTCGTCGCTGTCCCGGACGGTGCTCAGCCGGTGCGCGATCACCACGCAGGCGCAGCCGCGCCGCCGCAGGTTGTCGATGATGAGGGCCTCGGTCTCGGCGTCCAGGGCGCTGGTCACCTCGTCCAGGACGAGGATGCTGGGCCGCCGCACCAGCGCGCGGGCGATCTCCAGCCGCTGCCGCTGTCCGCCCGAGAAGTTGCGGCCGTCCTGCTCGACGCGGCTGTGGAGGCCACCGGGGCGCCGCGCCACGTCCTCGTACAGCGCCGCGTCCCGCAGCGCCGTCTCGACCGCGTCGTCGCTCAGGGAGGGGTCCCACAGCGCCACGTTGTCCCGGACCGTGCCCTCGAACAGGAACACGTCCTGGTCGACGAAGGAGACGGAAGCGGCCAGCGCGCCGCGCGGCAGGTCCTCCAGCCGCCGGCCGTCGATGCGGATGATCCCCTCCCACGGCGTGTACAGGCCCGCGATCAGCCGCGACACCGTGGACTTGCCGCTGCCCGACCCGCCGACGAGCGCGATCTGCTGCCCAGGGCCCACGGCCAGCGACAGACCGGTGAGCAGCGGCTTGTCCAGCGGGTTGTAGCCGAAGGTGACGTTCTCCAGCGTCACGTACCCGGCCAGCCGCCGGGTGCTGGCGGGTGGTTCGCGCCGGGTGTAGAGCGGGTCGGCGGGGAAGGTCTCCACGTCCTTGAGCCGGG
Organism: Streptomyces sp. NBC_01775; assembly: GCF_035917675.1. Taxonomy (NCBI): domain Bacteria; kingdom Bacillati; phylum Actinomycetota; class Actinomycetes; order Kitasatosporales; family Streptomycetaceae; genus Streptomyces; species Streptomyces sp. NBC_01775. Next base: position 8,012,476 of record NZ_CP109104.1, read on the forward strand.
CGACGTCGGCGGCGAAGTCCTGGATGCGGCCCGCCACCGAGTTCAGCCGGGTCAGCGGCGCGGTGAAGCTGGTGACCAGCGCCTGGAACGCGACGAGCAGCCCCGCCGTGATGGCCCCCTCCACCGCCCGCGTGCCGCCGATCAGCAGGATCAGGGCGCTGTTGAGGGTGGCCAGGGTCGGCGCGACCACGGCCAGCGCCGCGCTCGGTACGCCGAGCCGCTGCTGCACGTCGAGGGTGGTGGCGTGCTGGCCCGCCCAGCGGCGGAAGTAGCCCGTCTCACCGCCGGTCGCCTTCATCGTCTCGATGAGCTGGAGACCGCTGTAGGAGGTGTTGGTGAGCCGGGCCCGGTCTGCGCGCAGCTTCTGCGTGCCGGTGGCCCGCAGCCGGATCACCACCCGCATCGCCACCACGTTCAGCAGCGCTATCCCCACGCCGACGAGCGTCAGTTGAGGGTCGTACGTCCACAGCAGCAGCGCGTAGCCGACGACGACCACCGCGTCCACGCCCGCCGCCGCCAGGTCCCGGGCCAGCGTCTCGGCCACGGTGTCGTTGGACTGGAGCCGCTGCACGAGGTCGGCCGGGCTGCGCTGCGCGAAGAAGGTGACCGGCAGCCGCAGCAGATGCCGCAGGAACCGGGCGCTGCTGAGCGTCGAGGAGATGAGCCGGGCGCGCAGCAGGTTGCCCTGCTGGAGCGCGGTCAGTACGGCGGTGAGGACGGCGGCGGCACCCATCGCGGCGAACAGCACGCCCAGCAGCGAGTCCTGCCCGCCGAAGACGAAGGTGTCGATGTAGGTGCGGCTGAGCGCGGGCACCGAAGCGCCGACCACGACCAGCAGGAAGCTGGCCACCAGCGCCGCGAACATCGCACCCGAGGTGCCGCGCAGCCGCGCCGGCAGCGCCCCCGTGACGCTGGGCCTGCGCCCGCCCCGCCGGAACGTCTCGGACGGCGTGAAGGTCAGCACCACACCGGTGAAGGAGGTGTCGAACTCCTCCATGGGGACGAACCTGCGCCCCTTGGCCGGGTCGTTGATGTACACCCCCCGGCGGCCGAAGCGGCGGCCGAGACCGTCGAGGACGACGTAGTGGTTGAACTCCCAGAACAAGATGGCCGGTGCGGACACCTCGGCCAGCGCCGAGGGCTCCATCTGCATGCCCTTGGCCGTCAGCCCGTAGCCGCGCGCGGCCTTCAGCAGACTGCTGGCCCTGGAGCCGTCCCGGGATACGCCGCAGGCGATGCGCAGCTCCTCCAGCGGCACATGGCGCCCGTGGTGGCCCAGCACCATGGCGAGCGCGGCGGCACCGCACTCGACGGCCTCCATCTGGAGCACGGTGGGGGTCCGCACGGCGCGCGCGCTCTTGGGGGCGCTCTCGCGCCCGCCGTGCCGGCGCCGGTGCTGCGTGGCGGTCACGGCAGGAGCCAGTCGACGGGCCGCTGCGCGGTGAGGTGCGCCGCGCCGCGCACCGGCGTCGCCGACTCGGGGGCGGACGGCGGGCCGCCGTCGCGGGACCAGGCGTACCCGGACTTCGTGGCCGGGGCGCGCTTGAGCCGCACCAGGACGGCCAGGGGCCGGCCCCGGCGGGTGAACTGCTGTGCCAGGTCCTTGTCTCCGAGGAAGCCGCTGATCTGCTGCCGGGTCTGCGGCGACTGCCCGACGGACTGCACCGTGCCGCGGAGCATCCCGTACCGGTCCGCCGGTACGGAGCCGACGGTCAGGTCGACGGTCGCGCCCACCGGCACGGTCGCGCCCTTGTCCGCGGGGATGTAGAGCATCGCCACGAGTGGGTCGTCCGCGCTTCTGACGCGCTCGACGGTCGCCACGTCCGCGCCGGTGGTGACCACGGCGCCCACCTCGGCCGCCAGGGACGTGACCCGGCCGCGCGCCACGGCACGCACCGGCCGCACACCCTGGTCCGTGCGCACACTCACCACGGGCGCACCCTTTTCGACCGACTGCCCCGCCTTGGCGTGCACGGCGGTCACCTGCCCCGGGACGGGGCTCTGGAGGAGGTAGCTGCCCTGGGTGTGGGTGAGGACGCCGGGGGCGGCGAGCTTGGAGGAGACGGTTCCTGTGACGGCCCAGACGCAGCCCGCCGCCATCACCACAATGGTGACGACGAGTACGAGAAGGCCCTGCGGCCGTGCGAAGCGTACGGGAACGTCGAGTTCTTCGGGCGATTGCAGCTTGCCAAGCGCCTTTTGCCGGAACTCCACGTCACCTGTCCTTACCTTTCCTTCACTTCTTGTCCTGCGGCCGGTCACTGATGTGGCGACAACGGCGCACGACCGTAACACATAAGCCCCGGAACGAAGTTCCGGGGCTTATGCCATGTCCCCGCGCTAAGGGAATTGCAAGCAGTTCCGAAGCGACGCGGGAAAGGTGTCAGTCAATGACACCAGTATTCCTGGCCAGTGGGTCAGGAGGCGGCGTTGACGCCGACGCCGACACCCGGGAGACCGTCGGTGCTGACACCGTTCACGGTGTTGCCGACCAGGCCCTCGACGCCGCCGACGGTGCCGCCGACCTCGCTCACAGCCTCGTTGACGATGCCGCCGGAAACGGCGTCCAGCTCGGCGTCGGCAAGCTCAGCGGTCTCGATGTGGTGACGCATGGATGCGTTTCCCTTCATTGCTTTCGGTTTTATGAGGGGGACTCGTCCCAGACGGCATGAAATGCCGATCGGGACGCTCATCAGTCGGGCATGGGCACACCTGGAAAACCAGGCGAACTGGAACCGGTAGCGGTGGTTCCGCCCGACTGTCCGAAGAGCAGAACACGACAGTGCAGCCGATCGCCACTTGAAGGTCCACTCGTCTCAAGATCTCCACATGGTGCACCGCCTGTTGATGAATCAGCACACCCCGTGCCTCTTTGTGCCGCCCGCTTCTTCGCGTTCGGCGCGGGGAACCGGCCGATGGCGTAGGAGAGTTCCGCGCCGCTGCGCGCTGTGTCCGCGCGGGAGTTGTGTCCACGCTGTGGGGGAGGGCCGGAGAACTCCGCACACCGGCGGGCCGGTTCGCTCCGGCGCCGTCGGGCGCGCTCATGCGTGAGGCCGGCCGCTGCGCTGTCGCGGCAGCCGGCCGGCCTCCTCGGATAGGGCGTCGTCCTACGAGGACGGCACCTTGCTCGCCCTCGTCACCTGGCAGGAGAAGGCGAGCCGTTGGCTGGTGCTGTGCGTGATTTCCATGGTGGCCGAGCGGTCGCTTCCGGCGGCCACCGTCATCGTGTCGAAGTCGGAGCCGATGGGATCGGTCGCGACCGAGGAGCTGGGAGAACTGCCGATCTTGAACTGGACGGAGAAGCTGTAGGTGAACGAGGTGTCGCTGGAGGAGTTCTGGATGTCGACGTCGAACTTGATCTGGGAGGTCGCCCGGCTGTAGCGGCAGTTCTTCCCGACGACCTCGCCCAGCGCGTCGGAGTCGTACGTGGGCGCGGCCGGGCTCGTCGGCGAGGACGGGAGGTCGGTGCTGCCGCCGCTGGACGCGCCGGGGTCGAGGCTGGGGATGTCGCTGGGGGACATCGAGGGGTCGAGCGAGGGGCCCCCTGAGGGCACCGACGGCGCGTCGTCGAGGTCGCCGAGCCCACCGAACGCCTTGTCCTTGGGGTCGTCGGCGCACCCGGAAAGTGCTGCGGTGGTGGCCAGGATGAGAGCGGCTGCGCCCATGGCGCGGCGTATGTGCATGTGATCCCCCGTTGTGCCGAGTTGCGTTCCAGGCTCCGAATGCCCGTGCATACCAAAAAGCACTGGCAGGGTACCGGATGCGTGCGGACCGTCTTGGTAGGTTGGGTGCTCGTATTCTTTTCATGCTTCAGTCTCGGGGGACACATGAGCCAGCCTTGGCCGCCGCAACAGCCCATGCAGCCACCTCAGCCCATGCAGCAGTTTCAGCCGATGCAGCCGCCCGGCTACCCCTACCAGCCAGGATTCCCGCCACCACGCCGTGGCAGCGGGGTGAAGGCGTTCCTTCTCGGGTGGCTCATCTCCGGCTTCGGCGCGACGCTGTTCGCCGGCCTCCTCGTCGCCAGCTACGACGATCTGTCGAAGGTCGGGCTGCGCGTCATGTACGTCGTCTTCGCGCTGGTACTCGCGCTGGTCGTCGGCTCGGTGGCGGGCAAGATGGGCGGGCCCAACCCCGGCGCGTACGTCGCTCCCGCGCTGCTGGCCATGCTCGCCGTCTTCATGGGCACCGCCAACGGCTACGTCTTCGTCCTGCTCGACGCCGGCGGAACCGACGTCCTTGACGCCATGCTGGAACACGAGCCCGGGGCCCCCGCCGAGTTCTGGTGGAAGGGGCTGAAGGGCGGCATCGCGCTCCTCGGCCTCGCGGTCGCCGGAGGCGGCGTCTTCGCCATGGCCAACCTCGTCGGCAAGCGGCAGCGGTAGCGACAGCGGTACGCGGTGTCGTCCGGCGGGCTCACGGCCCGCCGGCGGCCCAGCCGTTCAGCAAGCCGCTCGGCGCCCGCCCGGTGGCCTTCGGGGAGGGGGCCGGGTCATCGGTGGCCCACTACGTTGACCACCCGGCCGTTGGGATCACGGACGAAGAACCGGCGCACTCCCCACTCCTCGTCCTGCAAGGCGTGCACGATCTCCGCACCGCTTCCTCGCATCGCTGCGTAGGCCGCGTCCACGTCGTCCACCTCGACGCTCATGTCGGGCACGACCGGCGCGGTCTTGTCGTGGCTCATGAAGGTGACTTGCGCCGTGGGGTTGGAAGGGGAGGCGAGCGTCATGACCCAGCCAAGGTTCATGACCTCCTCGAACCCCAGGAGACCGTAGAAGTCCCGGCTCTCCTCCATGGTCTCTGTTCGGATATCGGGCATGGCCCGGCGGATGGACATGAGTGACTCCTGCTGACGGGTGGGAGCGAAGGTGTCCCTGATCCTCTCAGGCGGGGCCCTGCGGCGCACCCGGCCAACTCGGGATCGACCGGGCCGACATCGTCCGCGAGGGCCCCGGTCAGGTGCCGACGTAGGCCGCGAGATGCTCGCCGGTGAGGGTGGAGCGGGCGGCGACGAGGTCGGCGGGTGTGCCCTCGAAGACGACCCGGCCACCGTCGTGGCCGGCCCCCGGGCCGAGGTCGATGATCCAGTCGGCGTGCGCCATGACCGCCTGGTGGTGCTCGATGACGATGACCGACTTGCCGGAGTCGACGAGCCGGTCGAGCAGGGCGAGCAGCTGCTCGACGTCGGCGAGGTGGAGGCCGGTGGTCGGCTCGTCGAGCACGTAGACGAGCCGGTCGCCGCTCCTCTCGGCCATGTTGGCCGCCAGCTTGAGCCGCTGCCGCTCGCCGCCGGACAGCGTGGTGAGCGGCTGGCCGAGGCGGAGGTAGCTGAGCCCGACATCGGTGAGCCGGTCGAGGATGCGCTGCGCGGCCGGAGTGCGCGCCTCGCCGGAGCCGAAGAACTCCACGGCCTCGGCCACCGACATCGCGAGCACCTCGCTGATGTCGCGACCGTCGAGGCGGTGCTCCAGGACCGATGCCTGGAACCGCTTCCCCTCGCACTCCTCGCAGGTGCTGGCGACACCGGCCATCATCGCCAGGTCGGTGTAGATGACGCCGGCGCCGTTGCAGTTGGGGCAGGCGCCCTCGGAGTTGGCGCTGAACAGCGCCGGCTTCACGCCGTTGGCCTTCGCGAACGCCTTGCGGATCGGGTCGAGCACTCCGGTGTACGTCGCCGGGCTGCTCCGTCGCGAGCCCCGGATGGGCGCCTGGTCGACCGACACCACGCCCTCTCCCGGCCCGGCGGCCGGGCCGCGCCCCCAGGCGGGGACGGAGCCGTGGATCAGTGAGCTCTTGCCCGAGCCCGCGACGCCGGTGACGACGACAAGCGCCCCGAGCGGGATGTCGACGTCGACATCCCGCAGGTTGTTCGCCCTCGCGCCCCGGATCTCCAGCGCCCCGGTGGGCTTTCGCACCGTCTCCTTGAGGGCGGCCCGGTCGTCGAAGTGGCGGCCGGTGAGGGTGCCGCCGGCCCGCAGCCCCTCGACGGTGCCCTCGAAGCAGACGGTGCCACCCGCCGTGCCGGCGCCGGGGCCGAGGTCGACGACGTGATCGGCGATCGCGATCGTCTCCGGCTTGTGCTCCACGACGAGCACCGTGTTGCCCTTGTCCCGCAACCGCAGCAGCAGGCCGTTCATCCGCTGGATGTCGTGGGGGTGCAGGCCGATGGTCGGCTCGTCGAAGACGTAGGTGGTGTCGGTGAGCGAGGAGCCGAGGTGGCGGATCATCTTGACGCGCTGCGCCTCGCCGCCCGACAGCGTGCCCGACGACCGGTCGAGCGAGAGGTAGCCGAGGCCGATCTCCACGAGCGAGTCGAGCGTCCGCTGCAACGCGGTGAGCAGCGGCGTCACCGCGGAATATCCCCTGCTCGAAGAGCTTGCGGAAGGCTCCTTGAGACGCCGGATCCAGTCGGCCAGGTCTCGGATCTCCATCGCGCAGACGTCGGCGATGCTGACCCCCTCGATCTTCGACGACCGGGCCCCCTCGCTGAGCCGGGTGCCCTCGCACTCGGGGCAGGTGGTGAAGGTGACAGCCCGCTCCACGAACGCCCGGATGTGCGGCTGCATCGCCTCCTTGTCCTTGGACAGGAACGACTTGTGAATCTTGGGGATCAGCCCCTCGTAGGTGAGGTTCACGCCGTCGACCTTCACCTTGGTCGGCTCCCGGTACAGGAAGTCCCGCAGCTCCTTCTTGGTGTACTCGCGGATCGGCTTGTTCGGGTCGACGAAGCCCGACTCGGCATAGACCCGCACGGTCCAGAAGCTGTCCGACTTCCAGCCGGGGATGGTGAACGCGCCGTCGGCGAGCGACTTGGAGTCGTCGTAGAGCTGGGTGAGATCGATGTCGGAGACCGTGCCCCGGCCCTCGCAGCGCGTACACATCCCGCCGGTGCGGTTGAACGTCGCCTTCACGGTCCTGGTCTTGGCGGCACCGCGCTCGACGGTGATCCCGCCGCTCGCCCGGACCGAGGCCAGGTTGAAGGCGAACGCGCTGGGGGAGCCGATGTGGGGCTGCCCGAGCCGGCTGAAGAGGATGCGCAGCATCGCGTTGACGTCGGTGGCGGTGCCGACCGTGGAGCGGGGGTCGGACCCCATCCGCTGTGCGTCGATGATGATCGCGGTCGTCAGCCCTTCGAGGACGTCGACCTCGGGCCGTGCCTGCGTCGGCATGAAGCCCTGTACGAAGGAGCTGTAGGTCTCGTTGATCATCCGCTGTGACTCCGCGGCGATCGTGTTGAACACCAGCGAGCTCTTGCCCGAGCCGGAGACGCCGGTGAACACCGTCAGCCGGCGCTTCGGGAGCTCGACGCTGACGTCCTTGAGGTTGTTCACGCGGGCGCCGTGCACGCGGATCAGATCGTGGCTGTCGGCAGCGTGCGGCACCGGCGCGGACGACTGCGTGTCCGTCCTCGTGGCCTTGCTCATCGTGTCTCCATCTGTTGGGCGGGCCGAGCCTCGCGGACTCCGTCGGCTTCGCCGCCTGGATCGATCTGACCAGCTTCGCGCAGTACGTCAGGTTCTGCTTCGCCGGCCCCGCCTCGGCAACGGTCACCGAGCCGCCCGGTCCACGGGCGGGCCTCCTTCCGTACCGCGCCGGGCGGGGCCCGCAGGCGGGTCCTTACCCGTAGGCGGTCCCTGCCGGGCGGGCGGCCCTTGCCGACCGGCGGTCCTACCGCTCGCGGGGCCGGGTGAAGCGGATCATGTTGCCGGCCGGGTCGCGGAAGGCGCAGTCGCGGACGCCGTACGGCTGGTCGACCGGCTCTTGCAGCACCTCCCCGCCGGCGGACCGGATGCGTTCGAAGGTGGCGTCGCAGTCGTCGGTGGAGAAGATCACGCCGCGTAGCATGCCTTTGGCCAGCAGTTCCGCCATCGCCTGCTTGTCGGCAGGCGAGGCGTTGGGGTCGGCGAGCGGCGGTTCGAGGACGACATCCACGTCCGGCTGCGCGGGCGAGCCGAGGGTCAGCCAGCGCATCCCCGCGTACGCGACGTCGTTGCGTACCTCCAGGCCGAGGATGTCGCGGTAGAAGGCGAGCGCCTTGTCATGGTCGTCGACTGCGATGAAGCACGTTGCGAGCTTGATGTCCATGCCTCCGACGCTACGAGGCGGCGGGGGATTCCGCTTCTTCGATCCTGACCGGTCGCGTGCGGATCCTGGCGACGCACGCCGGGACCGCGGCGCCGGCCCCGTGAGAGCGCGCCCGGCGGGTGCTGGGGCTCTCGCCGACCAGTTCGGGAAGCGTGAGCTGAACGGCCCCGGCGAGGTGCGTCCGACTTTTCAGGGTCGTTCATTCCACGGGCGGACCCGACTGCCGGAGCGTCCTCCAGTACTGCCGTCGCTTCTCGTCCCGCACGACGACGCCGAGACGGGCCAGCTCCGCACGGAGCTCTTGAAGGTCGCCGTCGGAGGGGTCCTTCTTTTCCAGCGACTTCTGGCGGGCCTTGAGGATGGCGTTCGCACCCTCCGGCAGTCCGGGAGTATCCGGGACCCAGCGGCGGAACTCGTCCTTGTGGGGATCGGAGTCCGCCCACGCGTAGCCGCGCTCGGTGAAGGCGTCGGCAACCCGGCCTGCGTCCAGGTCGCATCCCTGCCGGGTGAGTTCACCACCGTCGTGGCCGAGAAGAACAAGTTGCTTGCCGTCCCGGAAGACCGCGGCGATGGCGTCGGGTGAGAACTCCTCCTCCCGGCCCTTGCGCGCGAGCACAACGCGATCATCGGACAGCCGAACCACCAACTGCTCGTGCTGGGCGACAAATCCGAGGACGAGACCTGCCACCGCACCCGCGGCGGGCAGCCCCGGCGCGGGGATCGAGGCGACAAGCTCGACCGGTCCCCGCATCGGGGCCCAGGGCAGCGTCAAGAGCCAGTCGGCCAGGAGACCGACGAGCCAGCCGAGCCCCACCCCCACCAGCACGCAGACGACATAGACGCCCACGGTGCTCCAAGCCGGCTCGCCGAGCACGGTGACCTGGTCACTCCGCCGGCCCTCCTGGCTCTCCCGGCTCCCCTGGGTCTGCTCAAGTCTCTTGCGCATGCTCATGTTCCCCCTCCGGCCCTGGCGTTCCCTAATAATAGACCGAGTGCTCGCTCTATTATTACGCCCGGGAATCACAGGAGCCGAGAGCCGACCCCAAGGGGCCCGACGAGGACGGCCGGCCTGGTGGAGGTGGTCCGGGAGGCCAGGGCCGCTCGCGCGGCGGGACATCCGCCACTCGCCCCCGGAGAAGCCCCGTCAGCGTCACCGCGGGCGCGGAGGGACGGGCGGTGCGCCAGGAGGCGTACGCGAGCGCCAGGTTGAGGGCCGCGAATCCCTGGCTCAGAACCAGCTCGATGATCTCGACCGCGCCCATCGTCTCCGCGTCGTCCTGCTGAGCGGGGCGGAGGCTGTCGTCCTGCTCGACGGGGCGGAGGCTGACGTCCGCGTGGTCCCGGACATCGGGGGTCTGCCTCAGCCACGCGTAGAAATCGAGGGTGGCCCTCGCCCCGCCGTCGGCCCCGGACGCGCCGAGACGGATACGCACACTTCCGACGCTGCGCTGACATTCCATAAGAAACAACGGTAGCCACAACTCGTCCCGGACGTAGGCGAGTTGCCCATCACGCACACACTGCACATGCACGCACGTGATACGGCGCCGGCGCCGGGCCCTCCAGCCGTCCATCCGGTACGGCTCGGAGCGGACCTGCCGGGCGGCAGGCAGCCGGCTCATTCCCCCCGCCGGTCCGTTCGGCTTCTCGCGCTGAGGCGGACGAGGTTGTGCAGCCGGTAGTGCCCCGGGCCTGCTGATTCCAGGAGCGAGGTGTCGACCAGGCCCTCAAGGACGGCTTCGGACTGCGCGGGTGGGAGGCCCAGCAGGGCTGCCGCGTCGTCGAGGGAGATGTCGGGGGTATCGGCGAGCCCCAGCCGGCGGAAGGCGCGGGCCTGTTCGGGGCTGAGCTGGCTGTAGCCGAGTTCGAAGGTGGCCTTCACCGCCAGGTCTCCGGCCTGGAGTTCGTCCAGGCGGCGGCGCTCGTCGCGGAGTTTGGCGGCGAGGGTGGAGACCGTCCAGGTGCGGCGGGCCGACAGGCGGGACGCCGCGATGCGGATGGCCAGCGGCAGGAACCCGCAGGCCGCAACGACGTCCATCGCGGCTTCGCGCTCGAGGAAGATCCGGTCCTCGCCCACAATGCGGGTGAAGAGGGTCATGGCCTCCTCGGGGCTCATGACGTCCAGGTCGACAAGGCGGGCGCCGTCGAGGTCGACCAGGCGGGCGTGGCTGGTGATCAGGGCGGCGCAGCCCGCGGTGCCGGCGAGAAGAGGGCGGACCTGCGCCGCACCGCGGGCGTTGTCGAGGAGGATCAGGACGCGGCGGTCCGCCAGCAGCGACCGGAAGAGAGCGGAGCGCTCCTCGACGCCTTCAGGGATGAAGGCATCCGGGGCGCCGAGGGCGCGGAGGAAAGCGCCGAGTACCGCTTCGGGGTCGGCGGGGGTGGAGCCCGCGCCCTGGAGGTCTACGTAGAGCTGGCCGTCGGGGAAATGGTGGGCGGCGGCGTGGGCGACGTGGATGGCCAGGGTCGTCTTGCCGACGCCGCCGATGCCCGCCACCGCTGAGACGGCCATGATGCTGCCCTCGGCCTGGGCGAGCTGATCGGCGAGTTCGGCGACGAAGGGCTTGCGGCCGGTGAAGTCGGCGACGGTGGCGGGAAGTTGGGCGGGACGGGTGACGACGGGAGCCGAGCCGGGGGTCGGCGCTTCGGCCTGGTGGATGAGTTCGTCGTCGGCCTCCAGGATGCGCTGGAAGAGGTCGGAGAGCTCGGGTCGGGGGTCGACGCCGAGCTCGTCGGCGAGCAGGCGGCGGGTGTCGGCGTAGACGGCGAGGGCGTCGGCCTGCCGGCCGCTGCGGTAGAGGGCGAGCATCAGCAGTTCGCGCAGGCGCTCGCGCAGCGGGTGCGCGGCGGTCAGGGCCGTCAGTTCGCTGACGGCCTCCGCGTGGTTGCCGACCTGGAGGTCGAGGTCGAGGCGCGGCTCCAGCAGGCTCAGGCGCCACTCGGCCAGGCGGGTGCGCTGGGTTTCGGCGTAGGGGCCGGGGACGCCGGCCAGGGGCTCGCCGTCCCACTGGTCCAGCGCGGCGCTGTAGAGGTCGCGGGCTCTGGCGCGTTCGCCGCCCGAGGCGGCCTTTTCGGCCCGCATGGCCAGATCGTGCGCGGCGTCCAGGTCCAGAAGGGCTCCGGGACCGGTGCGGATGGCATAGCCCCCGGCCTCACTGACCAGCAGTTCGGCACCCAGCGTCTTGCGGAGACGGGAGGCGTAGGTGCGCAGGGCGGCCTTCGCCGCCTCCGGTGGCTCTTCGCCCCAGAGCGCGTCGATCAGTTCTTCGGCGGTCGCTGTACGGCCCCCGCGCAGCAGCAGGGCCGCAAGCAGCGCGCGCTGCTGCGGTGATCCCATGTTCAGCGCCTGGCCCTCGCGCCAGGCGCGCACCGGGCCGAGCACGGCGAAGCGCACCCCTCCCTCCGGCCACCCGGCTGTCGGACCTTCCTCCGGCCGTCCGCCCGGCGGCCCTTCCGGTCGCCGTACGCCTGTCTGTATTTCCTGGCCACCCCTGGCGACCGCCGCCAGGTGGTGCGCCGGCTTCGTCGTCACGACAGCGTTCGCAGCGGCCACCTCCCCTCCGGGTGACGGCTCTTCGGCACGGGTGGGGGCGTCGGCTGGTTGCGCGTTCCCGTATACGCGGCGCCACGCGTCCACCCAGGGCAGCCGCGCTCCGGTGGGGACCTCGCAGACGGTGAGGAACGTGGCGAACTGCTGTGCGTCCCGAGGGCCCGTCTGCCCGTTCAGGATCCGGTGGACAGTGGTGTGCGGCAGTCTGCCGAAGCCGCCCGCGCGGCGCTCCATCTCCCGCATGGAGGGCCCGCCCGCCTCGTGGTGGAGCCCCCGAAGGGCAGCGGCCAGCCCCGGAGCGTCGGTGACGGCATCCGGGGCCAACGGCTGACGGTCTCTCCCGGCGGTACGCAGGTGCTCCTGTCGCGCTCGCAGCCGCAGCTGAAGGGCCTCTTCGACCGACGCGCCACAACCCCGGGCGTACGCCTCGACGATGTCAGCCGTAGGCACCGAGGCCGCCGAGGCAGCCCGCTGCAACGTCGTGGCGTGCCGCCCGGTGCGGGCGGCGAGCTGTGCGTATGTCAAACCGTGCGCCGTCCGTTGCCGGCGCAGCCACTGGGCGAGCTCGGCCAGCGCACGGTTCGACGTGGTGATCGGTTTCTCACTGCGCCCCACGGTCGCGGGCCCTCAGACCGAGAAGCTGACCCGCATGCCCTGTATCACCAGGCGGCCCAGCTTGCTGCCGCCGCGCAGGGTGAGCAGCACGCCGAGTGCCACGAGTCCGGCGACGCCGAGCACGTCCAAGATGGCTGACGGCGACAGCCCACCGGCCGCCAGCACGCTCGCCAGCACGGCGATCACGACGATGACCACGACGTCCGGCGTGGACAGCCGGTGCCGGTCGGGCAGCTTCGACTCGACACAGCAAGCCGGGGAGGGAAGGCGGGACATGGGGATGCCTCCTGAGATTCAGTCGCCCGGACGTTGGCCGGCCGGGGCGTGTTGCGGGCTCCATGCGTCTGTACGTGTCTCTCCGCCGACCGGTGCTTGCCGACACCGATGGCGGAACAGCATCGTGCCACTCACCGGCTCAAGAAGCAGGGGCCCCAGGGAGGCGGTGGGGATTGATGCGTTGCTGTCCCGGTGGCCGGGTGCGGAACTTTCCCGCCCACGTGCCGCGACGATGCTTGTGACCTGCGCCTGGCGCACAACGGGCGCTGCACGGCGTCTCTTTGGGAGCCGAAGATGCGGTGTCGTCCCACATCCACTTGCCAATCGCTGACACGCCTCTGTAAGCATCTTCCAGGTACGGGGATATCCCGTACCGCTCCCTGAGAGTTGCGGGCTCCACCAACACGACCAGGGATGTTCGGCGGACACGCGTTGCCGCGCGTCACCGCCCCCGGGGCCGGCGTTCCAGCTCGTGAGCGCCGGCCTCCCGCCGTGCCGCGTGCCTCGGGCAGGCCCGAGGCCATCCGGCGAGGGCCGGTCGGTCGCGCGCCCGGTGCCTCTGGCATCCTGATGCGGTGCAGGGACCCACCACCATCACCCCCGATGCTCCCGACCTTGTGGACAGCCCACTCCTCACGCAGCAGTGGCTCGACCTGTGCTTCATCCACTGGGCTGTCGACCCGGATGTCGTTGCCGGACTCCTGCCCGAGGGCACCGTCCCCGACCTCCACGACGGCGTCACATATGTCGGACTCGTGGCCTTTCGCATGCACCGGGTCGGTTGGTTCCGGCTGCCCGGTGTGCCGTATCTGGGATCCTTCCCGGAGACGAACATCCGCCTGTACTCGGTCGACGCGCAGGGGAGACGCGGTGTCGTCTTCCGGTCGATGGACGCCTCACGGCTGATACCCGTCGTGATGGGACGCGCCGGCTTCCGGCTGCCGTACCTGTGGTCCCGGATGAGGGTCCGCGCCACCGGTGAGACCGTCACGTACACCAGCTCGCGCCGCTGGCCGGGACCGCGCGGAGCATACAGCCGGATCGCTGTGCGCCGGGGCGAACAGGTGGCGGAGCCGACAGAGCTGGAGCTCTTCCTCACCGCCCGCTGGGGGCTGCACACCACGTTCGCCGGCGGGGTGGCCTATCTGCCCAACTACCATCCGCGCTGGCCTCTGTACCGGGCCGAGCTGCTGACCTGCGAGGAGAACCTGGTCGAGGCGGCCGGCCTGCCCGCGCCGTGCGACCCCCCGATCAGTGTGCTCTGCTCTCCCGGCGTACCGGTACGCCTCGGCCGCCCGGCCCGGACGGGTATACGTGGCGCGAGAGGGATGCGGAGGGGCCGAGCGGAGCGCTGAGTCTGCGGCTCCCGGTGGGCCGCCCGGCGCCATGGCCGTGCGGGGCGGATTCCGGCCCCCCCGCACGACCCTGTGCGCCGCCGCGCGGCGCGAGCGCGTCAGCGCTGTTGGTAGACGAGCCAGACCTGGCCCCGGTCGAAGGGCATCCGCTTGCCGTTCGAGAGGGTGTAGGTGGTGTCGCCCGTCGCGCTCTTGCGCTCCCACTTCGTCTTGAACGCCTTGCCGTCGCGCAGCACGGTCGCCTCACCGCTGCCGACGGTCTCGATGTACGGCGTCTCGCCGCTGGAGTCCGGCGGCATGTCCGTCTTCTGGATGATCACGGTCTTGCCGCCGAGCCGCTTCCCGGAAGTGCCCTTCGCGGGCTGACCGTCGAAGGAGGCCAGCCAACGCCCCTCCTCTCCCGACCAGTTGAAGGAGGTCTTGGACGAGCCGTAGTCCACGGTCTGCTCGTCGGTCGGCGTCCCGCCGCTCGGCTCATCGCCGAAACGGAAGCCGATGTCGCTGGCCTTGCTCGCCTCGGGCGCCTTCTTGAAGAGCTCGTCGGGGTGGCCGTAGAGGTTGTGCGGGGGCGCGTTGTCGCCCCCGCGCTCGTAGGCGTCCGGGTGGTCGTCGTGCGAGACCCCGTACAGCGGCGACTTCTTGATCTTGTCCACCACCCCCGCACGGGCACCTGAATAGGCGAGCGCGGGGCGCTGGAACATCCGCATCTGCTCGACGTTGTACTCGCGGGCGCTGCGCACCGGGCCCAGCGACTTGGGGTAGTGGCTGGAGTAGATCGCGAACAGCCGTCCCAGCCCGCCCTCGACCTTTTCCACGCCGACGATGTCGGCGTCTTCGAGCGCGGTCTGCGGGCGTGCGTCCTTATGGTTGTCGATCTTCACCGCGAGCACGGGATTCCGCTTCGCCGGAAGCCCGGTGAACGGGGAGGTGGACGCGTCCTCCTTCTGCTGCTTCACCGCGGGCTTGGCGTCCTCGTCGAGCGCGGCGAACGACGGCGTCGCCACGGCCGCGCCCGCCAGCCCGCCGGCTACGGCCAGTGCGGCTACGAAGCGGGTGCGGCCAAGGCGTATTCGTGGTGAACCCTTCGAACGACCGGCGAAGGACGGCGGGGTGGAGCGGCCTTTCATGAACAGACCTCCTGTGGGGGGAGAGAACTTCGCTGGGGAGCCAACCCCATCTCCACCGCGCTGCGGCGTCAATACCAACATCGATACTCGCCGCCCGTCCTGGCCCGCCTTCGGTCCTGGCCGCCCCGAAAGTCACCGGTGTCCGGATGCGTTAAGGTGCCGCCTGGCAGAGCAGACCTTCACCCTGTGGCTACGAGGCGGTGGCCGACGGGCAGGATAGGGGAACGTTGACGTCGGAGCGGGGCAGTCAGCCAACGGCGGCCCGGGGGCGTGCGGCGGCCGGCCGGGTGGCGGGAAAACGGGGGGCGGAGATCCGGGACGCCGCCCTGCTCCTGTTCGCCGAGCGCGGGTACGCCGCCACCACGATGGCCGACATCGGCGCTGCGGTGGGAATGCGCGGGCCGAGCCTGTACAAGCACGTGGGGGCCAAGCAGGAGCTGCTTGCCCAGATCATGACGGGCACGATGGACGCCCTGCTGCGAACCCACCGCACGGCGGTGGCCGACTGCGAGGACACCGTCGAGCGGCTGCGCCGGGCCGCCGAGGCCCATGT
Organism: Streptomyces sp. NBC_01775; assembly: GCF_035917675.1. Classification (NCBI taxonomy): domain Bacteria; kingdom Bacillati; phylum Actinomycetota; class Actinomycetes; order Kitasatosporales; family Streptomycetaceae; genus Streptomyces; species Streptomyces sp. NBC_01775. Next base: position 8,028,040 of record NZ_CP109104.1, read on the forward strand.
CCGCTACCACGCCCGGCACCGCCTGGAAGCTTTCGTGGGGACGCGCGAGATCCGCAGCCTGGAGGAGCCTCACCGCACGGAGATCCTGCGGCTGCGGGCGGCCTATGAGCAGGCGTTCCGGGAACTGCTCGCCGAAGGGGTGGAGGCGGGCAGCTTCCGGATCACCAAGGTGAAGCTGACCTCGTACGCGATCTTGGACCTCGGGATGGGCGTGGCCGTCTGGTACCGCGAGGACGGCGACCTGACGGAGGATCAGATCGTCTATCAGTACGGCGACTTCGCCCTGCGGCTGGCCGGCGTGCGCTGATCGTCGCATCGAGCGGCCAGGGCCCGGGGTGAGGCCGGGGCGAGGGCGCCCGCAGGGGCGCGACGCCACGGGCCGTTGATGCCCGCTCCGGAGCGGCGAGTCCGCCGCGCGGTTGCTGTGGCTCGTTCTCGTTCTCGATCCAAACCAAATCCAGTTCGGCTCTCCGAGTGTCCGCGCCCCGGCGGATCCCCCATTTTCGGGCCCTCAAGGCGCCTGGTGTCCCTGAAGTGGACAAGAACCCTTGACGGAAGACTAGCTGTACTGAGTTCAGTTCTGTAGCCTCCGGGCGTCGGCACGGAACGACCTGTGCCGCAGGAAGGGGAGTCGGTCATGAGCGTCACCCAGCCGTCCGCCGCACCAGGCGCAGAGCCGGCACCGCCCAGTCCGCGTTCCGTGCGCCGCGCGATGCTCGCCGGAAGCCTCGGCACGATGATCGAGTACTACGACTTCAGCGTTTACGGCTATCTGGCCGTGGCGATCGCCCCGCAGTTCTTTCCGAGCGGCGATCCGGCGGCCTCGCTGCTGGCGGCGCTCGCGGTGTTCGCCACCGGCCTTCTGGTACGGCCGATCGGCGGCATCTTCTTCGGACGGCTCGGCGACCGGCTGGGCCGCCGTAAGGCGCTGGTCTCCTCGGTGTTGTGCATGGGGGTCGCCAGCAGCATCACCGGGCTGCTGCCGACGTATCACCAGATCGGCGTGACGGCGGCGGTGCTGCTCTTCCTCACCCGGGTGGTGCAGGGCATCTCCTCGGGCGGGGAGTCCGTCGGCGCGTACGCCTACATCTACGAGTCGGCCCCGCCCCGGCGCCGGGCGTTCCTCGGCGCCTTCACGCCCATCGGGTCCAACCTCGGGTTCGCGCTGGCAGCCGCCACGGCGGGCGCGATCACCGGATTGACCACCGAGGGGCAGATGGAGGCGTGGGGCTGGCGGATCCCCTTCCTGATGGCTGTGCCGCTCACGTTGTTCTGCCTGTGGGCTCGGCTGCGGATCGAGGACACTCCCGAATTCGCGGCGGCTGCCGAACGCGAGGACATCCCCACCGCCCCGGTCCGCGAGGTCCTCTCGACGCACCGTACGGCGCTCCTCCAGGCCATGGGACTGGCGATGGCGCAAGGCGGCGCCATCTTCCTCGGACTGACGTACATCGGCATCTACCTGACCAACAACCTGGGCTACGACCCGACCCAGGTGTTCTGGCTGACCTCGGGCGTCGTGCTCGTCACGGTGATACTCATGGTGCCGGTGGGCTGGCTCGCCTCCCGGTTCGGCTGCCGCCGCGTCCTGCTGGCCGGCATGCTGGGATTCCTGGTGACCGCCTACCCCGCCATGGTGCTGATGGGCCGGGACAACCTGGCCGTCGCAGGCGCGGCCTACGCCTTGTTCATGCTGAGCAGTGCGGTCGTGCAGGTCCCCGCGGCCAGCCTGTGGCCGCATCTGTTCGAGCGCCGGGTCCGCTACACCGGCATGGCGATCGGATACAACGTCGGCACCGTCCTCGCCGGTGGTACGGCGCCCTACATCGCGGCCTACCTGGTCGACCAGACCGGGAATCTGCTCTCCCCGGCCTTTTATGTCATGGGCGTCAGCGTGATCGGGATCGGCGCGCTCCTCACCGTCCGCAAGGACGTGTAGCCGCGCACCCGCCCCGGTGACCGCCCGTCGTGGGACCGGCGGTCACCGGACGTTTCCCGCTCCGGGGCAGGTGCCTCCCGGTCAGGAGCCGGGCTCGGTGGGAGCGGAAGGAGTGGTGGGAACGGAAGGAGCAGTGGGGGCGGTGGGAGAAGCGTGGGCATGACCGGGCCGGCCGATGGTCTGGCCGCCGTCGACGAGGAACTCGCCGCCGGTGGTGTAGGAGGCGTCGTCGCCGGCGAGGAAGAGCACCATGCGGGTGACCTCTTCGGGCTCTCCGATGCGCGGCACCGGCTGCTGGGCGAACAGTTCGGGAGAGGCGCTCTCTCCCATGGGTGTCCGGATGACACCGGGGTGTACGGAGTTGACGCGTACCCCGGTGCCGGCCAGGTCCAGCGCCGCCGCCTTGGTCATGCCGCGGATGCCCCACTTGCTGGCGACGTAGCCGATGCCGTCGGCGAAGCCCGTGAGGCCGGCCGCCGAGGAGATGTTGACGACGGCTCCGCGACCGCGGCTGCGCATGCCGGGCAGGACGGTGTGCATGCCGAGGAAGGAGCCGACCAGATTGACGTCGAGGATCCGGCGGAACTGATCCGGCGACTGCGCCTCGACACCGCCGTAGTGCATGATCCCCGCGTTGTTGACCAGGACATCCACGGGGCCGATGGTGTCCTCCACCGCGCGGACGACCGATTGCCACGAGTCTTCGCTGGTGACGTCGAGGTGGAAGTACCGCGCGTGGGGGAGTTCGCCGGCCAGGGCCGCTCCCTCGTCGTCCAGCAGATCGCAGATGGCGACCCGGGCGCCTTCCGCGGCCAGACCGCGTACGTGTGAGGCGCCCATGCCCCGGGCGCCACCGGTCACGATCGCGACCTTTTCGTCGAAGCGCATCATGATTCCCTTCTGCGGACGGTGTTGGTGGTCTGCGGGCGCCGTTGGCGGTCCGGGGCGGCCCGGGGAAAGCGTCGGCGGAGGGGCTGCTTCAGTCGGGCACCAGCACGGCCCGCCCCCGCACCCGGCCTCGCCGGAGCAGCTCGAACGCCTCCAGCCCGGCGGACAGCGGGAACCGCTCCGTCTCGACGTGGACCGCCCCCGACCGCGCCAGCGCGATGACCTCTGTGAGTTCGGGGTGGCTTCCCCAGAACGGCAGCGAGAGCGTGCAGCCCTGCGGCAGAACTCCCGGCTTCCGGACGGTCAGGTGGCCGCCGCCACTGCCGACCACCGCGAGTGCGCCACCCGCGCGGAGAGTGCTCGTCGCCAGCTCCATCGAAGCCGTGGTGCCGGCGAAGTCGAGCACGGCGTCCGCTCCGGGGCCTCCGCTCTCCGCCCTCAGCACACCGGCGGTGTCAGCGCGCAACAGCGTGCCGAAGTGCGCGCCGGAGCGGTGCGCGAGAGCGAGGGCTTCCTCCCGGATGTCGACCGCCAGAATCCGGCTCGGAGTGGTCGCGCGGAGAATCTGGACGGCCAGGTGGCCGAGCCCGCCGACACCGATGACGACGGCGGTGGAGCCTTCCCCGAGCGCGTGCCGCAGGCCGGATACGGCGTGGTACGACGTCAGGCCCGCGTCCGAGAGCGGCGCCGCCTGATCGGCCGCCAAGCCGTCGATCGGCACGAGATGGCGGGCGGACGGCACGAGTACGTACTCGGCCAGTCCGCCGTCCCGGCCCAGTCCGGCTCCGTGCCAGGCAAGGGTGTCACGCCGGTCGCAGTAGTTGTCCCTGCCCGCGGCGCACCGGTCGCAGATGCCGCAGCCCCACGGTCCGTACAGCGCCACGCGTGCGCCGATCGCGAGCTCGTGGGCGGCGGACCCGCCGTCGTCGGACCCGCCGTCGTCGGACCCGCCGTCGTCGGGTCCGAGCGCCGCGACGTGCCCGGCGACCTCGTGGCCCAAGGTGAACGGGAGCCGGTAGGGGAGAGTCCCCGGAGCGCTGTCGATGACATGCAGGTCGGAGTGGCAGAGTCCGGCGGCCTCCACCCGCACCAGCACCTCGCTGCCGTGCGGGACGGGCCGCTCGACCCGGGTCGGTGCCGGGAGTTCTCCCCAGGCCGTCATCCGCAGCGCCTTCATCTTCACCGTCCCAGGTCTTGTCAGCCGCGCAGCCGCACGATAACAGATATGAAGTCAGTTCAATAAAGATACGGGGACGAGGAGGGATCACCGTGGTGCTCAGTGATGTACGGGCGGACCGGTTCGCGGGCAAGGTCGCGATGGTGACGGGCGCCGGCTCCGGCATGGGGGCCGCTGTCGCCCGGCAGCTGGCCGCGGAAGGGGTGCGGGCGGTCGTCCTGGTGGACGTCAACGCCGAGGGTCTGGCAGCCGTCGCCGAGGAGTTGTCCCAGTTGCGCGAGCCGCCACTCGCCGGGCCCGCCGCCGAGCCGGTCACCCTCGACGTGGCGGACGCGGCAGGCGTCGACGGCGCGGTCCAGGACGTACTGCGCCGGCACGGGCGGCTCGACATCCTGGTGCACGCGGCCGGGGTCGACGACCCGGAGGTCAAGCGGCGGATCGCGGACGCGCTGGCCGCCGGGCGCCCGGCCGAGGTGACCGGCTCCCTCGACGACGCCTCCTGGCGGCGCGTGATGCGGGTGAATCTGGACGGCACCTTCCATGTGCTGCGCGCCGCGGTGCGCGCGATGCGGCCCGCCGGCGGCGGGGCGATCGTGGTGATCGGCTCCTCCTCGGCGTTCGACACTCCCGCCGGCTATCCCCACTACGCCGCGTCCAAGGCGGGGGTGCACGCGCTGAGCCAGGCCGTGGCCAAGGAGGTCATCGCGTCCGGGGTCCGCGTGAACGTGGTGGCCCCGGGGCCGACGGAGACGGGGATGGCGGTGCGCACGCCCGCGTCGCTGCGCGCCGGTTTCGCGGACCCCGGGGTGCGCCCGTACGCGACGCCCGAGGAGATCGCCGGTATCGCCCTCTTCCTCGCGAGCGATGCCGCGGCGAACCTGGTCGGGGCGGTACTGCTCGCCAACGGGGGACGGTTCACGGTCGCATGAGGATGCGGGCCTCGCTCCTGGCGCCGCCCCTTCCAGGTCTTGCAATCCGAATTGGATTCAGTTTAGCTGCGATAGGTGGTCGGGATCGGCGGACCTCGCTGGGCAGCCCCGTGGCCGGAGGAGAGGCGTATGCGCGCAGGAGACATCGATCTGCTGATCGTCGGTGCGGGTATGGCGGGACTGACCGCGGGCGCCCGCGCCGCCCGTGCAGGGCTGTCCGTGACAGTCGTCGAGATCGGCGCGGAGGTCGGCGGCTCCGCACGCTTCGCGGGGTACGCGTGGACCGCCCCCACCCACGAGGTCATGGACGAGCACAACCCGCGCGGGGATGTCGCGCTCAAGCGCGCGCTCGTGGACCGTTTCGCCGACGGCATCTCCTGGATCCGCTCCGTCGGCGTGGCCGCCAAGGACCCACAGCCTGTCCTCAGCTTCGGCCGCGGGCACCAGTTCGACACCAATCACTACCTCGACACCTGCCGCCGGCTCCTCCTCGAAGGCGGTGGTGAGCTGCTGCTGCGGACCGACACCGAATGGCTGGTGGTCGAGGACGGTGCCGTGGCCGGAGCGGACCTGCGGTCGGCCGACGGCACGCGCCGGCGGGTACGTGCTCGCGCCACGCTCCTCGCGACCGGCGGATTCCAGGGCGACCCCGCGCTCTGTTCCGCTCACGTACACCCCCACGCCGGCCGCATGGAACTCCGCTCGAACCCCCACAGCCGCGGCGGCGGCTACCGGCTGGCCACCCGGGCCGGAGCGGCCACCGGCCCCGACGAGGCGGGCTTCTACGGCCACCTCGTCCCCCGTGGCATCCCCTTCGCCGACCCCGCGGACTTCGTCGACATGTCGCTGTACTACAGCGAGCACGCCCTCCTGTTCAATCTGCGCAACGCCCGGTTCGCCGACGAGACGCTGGGCGACCACCTCACCGCCATGGAACTGCTGGAGCAGCCCGAGAGCCGCGGCCTTCTCATCGCCGACGTCCGGGTGTTCCGCGAGTGGGTCACCGGCTCGTACGTCGAGGGAGCCGTCGCCGTCGACAAGTTCGCCCTGGCGAGCAAGCGGGGCGGTCGCGTGGGGCTGGCCGAAGACATCGACGAACTCGCCTGTCTGCCGCCGGAGTGGGGCTATGACGGAGAGTCCGTCCGCGACGCCGTCAAGCGATTCAACGAACGCGCCTCGGCGGGGCTGGAGCTGTCGCCCGGCCGGGAGCTGGACCGCCTCCCGCTGGACGAACCGCCGTACTACGTCATCGAGACGGCCCCGGCCCTCACCTTCCCGTTCCACGGCCTGCGTATCGACGACCGGGCCCGCGTGCTGCGCGAGGACGGGCAGCCGGTCGGCGGACTCCTCGCCGCCGGATCGGACACCGGCGGCCTGTGGCACCGCGCCTACGCCGGCGGTCTGGCCTCGGCTCTGGTCTTCGGACTCACCGCCGCGGACACCGCTGCCAAGACGGCTCGCCGCACCTGACCGGACCACCCTCGCACACGCACGGAGGAACAGATGACAGCCCTTGACCGGATCGACCCTCAGCTGCTGTCCGAAACCGACGAACAGCGGCAACTGCGCGCCGTCCTGCGGGACTTCTACCGTGAGGCGAGCGGGCCCAAGGACGTCCGCGAGCACCTGGGCACCCCGCGTGGATACGACGAGTCGCTGTGGAAGCGGCTCGCAGGCGAGATCGGGGTCCACGGGCTGGTGATCCCCGAGGAGTACGGGGGGTCGGGCTTCACGTTCGCCGAACTGGCGGTGGCCCTGGAGGAGTCCGGACGGGCGTTGTACTGCGCGCCCCTGCTGCCCACGGTGGTCCTCGCCGCACACGCCCTGCTGGCGGGCGGGGAGCGGGCGGCGTGCGAGCGCTACCTGCCGCGGATCGCGGATGGCACGCTGACCGCCACCGTGGCCGGTTTCGACGCCGACGCACCCGGCGTCGCCGCCGAGCCGGCCGGCTCAGGCTGGGTGCTGCGCGGCCGGACGGACTTCGTGCTCGACGGGGCCGGCGCGGACCTCATCCTGGTACGGGCCGATACCGCCGCGGGCCCCCGGCTGTTCGCCTGCGAGCCGGTCATGGACACCTGCCGGCGTACTCCGCGCCGTGTCCTGGACGAGACGCGCCGCCAGGCGCTGGTGGAGTTCCGGGGGGCGCCGGCCGGGGCCGTGGGCGTGGCGGAGCACACCGGGACCGCCGAGCACGCCGTCTCGGCGACCCTCGACACCGGGCGCGCCGCGCTGGCGGCCGAGCAGGTCGGCGGAAGCGGCCACGCGCTGGACGCCACGGTCGAGTTCGTCTCCCAGCGTCACCAGTTCGGGCGCCCCATCGGCTCCTTCCAGGCGGTCAAGCACCGGTTGGCCGACGTGCTGGTCGCGCTGGAGGCGGCGCGCTCGGCGTCGGCGTACGCGGCGGTCTGCGTCGCCGTCGCCTCGCCACAGCTTCCGGTGGCGGCCGGTACCGCCGCCGTGGTCTGCTCCGAGACCTTCCGGCTGGCGACGGCCGAGTACGTCCAATTGCACGGCGGTATCGGCTTCACCTGGGAGCACCCCGCGCATCTGTACGTGCGCCGGGCACGCAGCAGCGAGGCGCTGTTCGGCACCGCGGACCACCACCGGGTCCGGCTCACCCAACTCATAGGGCTCGCCGGGCGGCCCGCCGCCTGAGCGGACAAGGAGGACCGTATGACGGAGCGACCCGGCCTCGCCATGACCGCACCGATCGTGCTCGGCGGTCTCCGGCTGCGTAACCGCCTCGTCGCCACCGCCCACGCCACCGCCGCCGTCGAGGAGGGCGCTCCCACCGGGACCGACGCGGCCTACTGGCGGCGGCTGGCCCGGGGTGGCGTCGGCATGGTGATCACCGGAGGCACCGTCGTGGCCCCCGAGTCGACCCTGCCTCGGCGCTATCTGACCGAGGCGTGGCGTCCTGAGGTTGACGACGCCGTACGCCGCCGCGCTGAGGCGATCACCGACGGGGGCGCCGTGGCCCTCGCGCAGCTCGTCCACCTCGGCCGGGAGACCCTGGGCGCGGGCACCTACTACGCGCCGGTCTCGGCTGCCGCTGTCCGCTCGCCCCGTGAGGCGGCAGCGCCCCACCCGCTGAGCCGTGAAGAGACACGCGGCGTCGTCGACGCCTTCCGTATCTCGGCGGCAAACAGCGTGCGGGCCGGCTTTCACGGTGTGGAGCTGCACGCCGGCCACGGCTATCTGCTGGCTCAGTTCCTCTCCCGCGCCAACAACACCCGCGACGACGAGTACGGCGACCGCCTCTTGCTGCTGGCTCAGGTCATCGACGCGATCCGCGGCGAGATCGGCGACCTGCCCCTCGGCGTACGGGTGTCGGTGGAGCCCGGTGAGGACTCCGGACTCGGCCTCGACGATCTGATCGAGCTGCTTCCCCGCCTGTGCGCCCTCACTCCGTTCACCTACGTCAACGTCACCACCGGCGTCCGCAACACCTATGTCCCGGGCATGGCCACCACCCGCCCGCCACTGCTGGAGTCCGTGTCCCGGCTCCGCGCGGCGGTCGCGCTGCCACTGCTGGTGAGCCAGGGGTTCCGCTCGGTCGCCGACATCGAGGGCGCACTGGCCTCCGGAGCCGATCTGGTCGGCATGGCCCGGCCCTTCATCGCCGACCCGGACTTCGCCGCCAAGGTGCTGGTGGCCGACGAGCGTTCCGTACGGCCCTGCACGGGCTGCAACGAGGGCTGCCGGACCTTCGAGCCCACCGGGTCGTGCTCGGTCAACCCCGAACTGGGGCCACCGGGGGCCGGCGCCCGCCCGGCCGTCCCGCTGCTGCTCTCCCGGCCGGGCCGCCGCAGCGGCCCCGTTGCCGTCCTGGGAGCGGGACCCGCGGGCATGGAGTGCGCGATGGCGCTTGCCCGCGCGGGGGGCGAGGTGACCGTCTTCGACACGGCACGGGAAGCCGGCGGCCAGGCGCGGCTCGCCTCCCTCGCCCCGCACCGCCCCGGCTGGCAGAGGTTCGTCGACTACCAGCGCGACCGGCTCGCCGACCTCGGCGTGCGCGTGCTGACGGAAACCTCCCCGCACGACGGCGAACTGGCGCAGTACGCCCAGATCGTGCTTGCCACCGGCGCCGGGGAAGCGCCCGTCCCCGTGCCGGGCGAGCTTCGGACGCTCACCAGTACGGACTTTTTGCACCGGTACGCCGACGTCGTACCGAGAGCGCCCAGCGTCGCCGTCCTCGACGACGGCTTCGGCTGGTGGCAGGGCATCGGTGCTGTCGAGAGCGCGCTGGCGGCCGGTGCGGGCGAGGTCACCTTCATCACCCCCGGCACCGGCTTCGCGACGGGCCTGTCGGCGGAGAACCGCACGCAGTTGATGAACCGCCTCGCCGGGGCTCCGCTGCGCAGCGTCGCGATGAGCACCGTGTGTTCGACATCCCACGACGGTGTGCGCCTGCGCCACGTGCTGGACGGGCACGAGACGCACCTGGCCGCGGACGTTCTGGTCACGGTCGGCGAACGCCGCCCGCGACGGCCGGACGTCGGCCCGGCCGCCCGCCGGACCGTCCGAGCGATCGGTGACTGCGTCGTGCCGCGCCGGATCGCGCACGCCGTCGCGGAGGGACGCGCGGCTGCGGAGGCCGTCATCGCGACACCGCTGTGACGGCCCCGCGCCGGCCCGTCCCTTGGCCGGGAACATCCCTCGTCCGAGGAGTTCCCGCCCGGAGACGGTCGCCGCGTGGCGTGTCTCCACGGCCTTTCCCCGTCGGAGGCCGGTTCACCGTACGGGCCGGCCGACCGCCGGACAACGGCCGGGCCCGCTCGCGTCAGTCGTACGAGTAGAACCCCCGGCCGCTCTTGCGGCCCAGGTGGCCCGCGGCGACCATGCGCTGGAGCAGCGGGGGCGCGGCGTAGAGGGGCTCCTTGAACTCGTCGTACATCGAATCGGCGACGGCCTGGATGGTCTCCAGGCCGATCAGGTCGAGCAGTCGCAGCGGGCCCATCGGGTGGGCGCAGCCCAGCTCCATGCCGCTGTCGACGTCCTCCGCGCGTGCCGCCCCGGACTCGACCATGCGGATCGCGGCGAGCAGGTAGGGCACCAGCAGGGCGTTGACCACGAAGCCCGAACGGTCGGGCGCCTGGATGGCCGTCTTGCCCAGGCCCCCGGTGGCGAAGGCCAGGGCGCGGGCCACGGTGTCCGCACCGGTGGTGAGGGCGGGGATCACCTCGACGAGCTTCTGTACCGGCACCGGATTGAAGAAGTGCAGCCCCACCACGTGGGAGGCCCGGCCGGTGGCGACGGCGAGGTCGACGACGGGAATCGAGGAGGTGTTGGTGGCGAGGACGGCGGCGGGGTCGGCCACCACCTTGTCCAGTCGGCGGAAGACCTCCAGTTTGACCTCGCGGCGCTCGGCGACGGCCTCGATGACGAACTGCCGGTCGGCCAGCTCCTCCAGGTCGTGGGTGAAGGCAAGCCGCTCCAGTGCCTGGGCGCGATCGGTCTCGGTGAGCTTGCCGCGCCGCAGGCCGCGGTCGAGGGAGGCGATGACGCGGTCCCGGCCGGTGGCTGCCAGCTCGGGGGTGGACTCCGCGACGATCACGTCGAGGCCGCGCAGAGCGGCGAGCTCGGCGACGCCGGAGCCCATGAGGCCGCAGCCGACCACGCCGAGACGGAGGATGTCGGACATGAAGGTCCTTCCATGCTGAGTTGATTGAGGAAGGGCGCGGGCGGCGGGCCGGACGGGGCGGCGTCCGTGAGGGTCGCGAAGACGTTCCCGCCGCTGGTCGTCGTTCCCTCCCCGGGTGACCAGCGTCCGGTGCGCCCGGTCGTGGTGGGTGCGCCCGGTCGCGGTGCCGGGCGTCGCGGCGCCGTGCCCCTCGGCATGGTCATAGTGAACCGGAGTCGGTGCCTTCCTCAAGAGGTTGGGTGAAGTCGATTCGGTTCGATCAAGAACGAAGGTTGCGGCGCCACTGGCGCGACTCGCGCCGTATGGCTTGATTCCGCCGGTGGCGGCGTGTGCAACGCGACTCGGTCTCGGCCTGGTCGCTCGTTGAACGGATGTCGATCGAGGGCTTGACAGGGTTCTTTCGGCTCCCCAGACTCGTAATGAATTCAGTTCAATTTGGAGGCAAGTGATGGCAGTGGAAGACGAGATCCAGTTCGAGCGGGACGGCCATGTCGCCCGTGTCTGGCTCAACCGCCCGTGGAAGAAGAACTGCGTCACCGTGCCGATCCTGGACCGGCTCGACGAGATCATCACCGAGGTCGACGAGGACCCCGAGCTGCGGGTCCTGGTCTTCCGAGGCCGCGGCGGCACCTTCTGCTCGGGCTTCGACCTCGACAGCCTGAAGTCGGAGTACGTCGGCAAGTCGAACGCGATCGATGTCGCGGTGAAGTCCGCGAAGGTGTGCGACCGCCTCTACTCGATGAAGACGCCCTCCGTCGCGGTCCTGGAGGGCCATGTCACCGCGGGCGGCTTCGAGATCATGATTTCCTGCGACTTCGCGATCGCCGTGGACGACGCCAAGATCGGCGACTTCCACATCCGCCGCGCGCTGTTCGGCGGCGCCGGCCCGATCTACCGCGTGCCGCGCATGATCGGCATCCGCAAGACCAAGGAGCTGATGCTCACCGGCAAGCTCCTCTCCGGCGTCGAGGCCGTCGAGTTCGGGCTCATCAACAAGTCCGCCCCTGCCGACAAGCTGGACGAGACGGTCGAGGAGTTCATCGGGCACCTCACCGACAAGAGCCCCTTCACCATGTGGCTCACCAAGATGACGATCGACCGGAGCCTGGACGCCGACACCCAGTCGCTGATGGTCATGGAGCACCTCGCCGTGGGTGTCGCCCTCAACTCCGAGGACGCGAACGAGGGCGTATCGGCGTTCCTGGAGAAGCGCGAACCCAAGTGGCAGGGGCGCTGATCCGAATGGTCACGGATCCGGGGAGCCCGGCCACAGCCGGGGCCGGGCTCCAGGGCTCACGCTGCTTCGACTGTTCGGTGACCGTCTACCCCGCGGACGACGCGTGCCCGCGCTGCGGGGGACCGGCCGGTCCTGCGGTTCTGAGCGGCACGGGCACGCTGTGGACCTGGACGGTCCAGCGGTATCCCCCCAAGTCACCGCCCTACCAGCCCCCTGCCGGCGGCTTCGCGCCGTTCGCGCTGGGCTACGTCCAACTGACGGAAGGCGTGCGGGTGGCGGCCGTCCTGGAGGTCGACGACCTGGACGGGCTTCGCATCGACATGCCCCTCACGGTGACCGCCGGCGAGGGCGTCCCGCGGGCCAGGCCCACCACAGCCGCCGAGGGGGGCTCATGAGCAGCGACGTCCTGATCTGCGGCGCCGGGCGTACCCCGTTCGGGCGGCCGGAGGCGAGCGGCCGTCAGCTGGCCGTCGGCGCGGTCGGTGCCGCGCTCGCGGACGCCGGGATCGAGTGGTCGCGGGTGGGCGCGGCGTTCGGCGGCAGCGACAGCGCCGGGCTCGCCGACACTCTGGTGGCCCAACTGGGCCTGACCGGGCTTCCGTTCGTCAACGTCAAGAACGGCTGCGCGACCGGTGGCAGCGCGCTGGTCTCCGCCGTGAACGCGATCCGCTCCGGCATGGCGGACGTCGTCCTCGCCGTCGGGTTCGACAAGCACCCGCGCGGTGCCTTCGACCCGCGGCCGGAGGACTGGGGCCTGGGAGCGGAGTACGGCAGCGACGGGCTGATGGTGACCACCCAGTTCTTCGGGATGAAGATCCGGCGCTATATGCATGACCACGGGATCACGCCGCGGGCCCTGGCCCTGGTCGCCGAGAAGGCGTACCGCAACGGGGCCCATACCCCCGAGGCCTGGCGGCGCAAGCCGGTGTCCGCCGCGGAGATCCTCGACTCGGGCATGGTCAGCGATCCGCTGACCCGCTACATGTTCTGCTCCCCGGGAGCCGGCGCGGCGGCGCTCGTCCTCTGTTCGCCCGAGGCCGCCCGCACCCTGGAGGGGCTCCCGGTCACCCTGCGCTCCGCAGCCGTACGCACGCGCCGCTTCGGGTCCTTCGAGGTGTTCAGCCCCTGGATCCCAGGGGGCGAGCTGACCAGCGTCAGCCGCGACGCCTCGGCCGCCGCCTTCGAGGAGGCGGGCATCGGACCTGGCGACGTCAACGTCTGCCAGCTCCAGGACACCGAGAGCGGCGCCGAGGTCATGCACATGGCCGAGTGCGGCTTCTGCGAGGACGGCGAACAAGAAGAGCTGATCGGCTCGGGCGCCACGGAGATCGGCGGCACCCTGCCGGTCAACACCGACGGCGGCTGCCTCGCCAACGGCGAACCCATCGGTGCCTCGGGGCTGCGGCAGGTCTACGAAATCGTCCAGCAGCTGCGCGGACGGGCCGGAGAGCGCCAGGTCCCCGGCGAACCCAGGGTCGGTTTCACCCACGTGTACGGGGCGCCCGGCGTCAGCGCCTGCACGGTGCTGTCCCGCTGAACGGAGGTACGGAGGTGAGGAAGAGATGAGCGGCATCCCGGAACCGGAGGAGTTCCGCGCACAGGCCCGGCAGTGGCTCGCCACGGCGGCCCGTCCGCGCGCCGCCGAAGGCGAGTGGGGCAGCGGATCCGACTCCGTCGCCGTGTTCGAGAACTGGACCGAGCAGCAGGAGCGCGAGCACACCGCCCGCGTCCAGGAGTGGGAGCGCACCCGCTACGACGCGGGGTGGGGCGCGCTCAACTGGCAGGAGACATACGGGGGCCGCGGCCTGCCCGCGTACTACGAGCAGCTCTACCGGGCCGAAGAGGCCGCCTTCGACGTGCCGCACCGCACCGAGATCTTCCCGGTGACCCAGCAGCTCGTCGCCCCGGCCATCGGCGTGTGGGGCACCGAGGAGCAAAAGCTCCGCTGGCTGCGTCCCATGCTGCGCACGGACGAGCTGGCCTGCCAGCTGTTCTCCGAGACCGAGGCGGGCTCCGACCTCGCCGCGGTACGGACGAAGGCGGTGCGCGACGGCGACACCGCGAACTGGGTGCTGGACGGCCACAAGGTATGGACCTCCGGGGCCCCGGTCGCGACCTGGGGCGTCGCGGTGTGCCGCACCGATCCCGGTGTGCGCAAACACGCGGGCATCACCGTCTTCCTGGTGCGCATGGACGCGCCGGGCGTCACCGTGCGGCCCATCCGGCAGATGACGGGCGGCACCAGCTTCAACGAGGTCTACCTCGACGGCGTGGTGGTGCCCGACGCCGACCGGCTCGGACCGGTCGACGGGGGCTGGCGGGTCGCCCTCAGCGTGCTGGCGGCCGAACGGCTCGACTCCGGCAACCTCGGTCTGGGCAACGCCGACCGGGCGCTCGAACTGGCCAGGAACCTGCCACGCGCGCTCACCGGCGGCGAAGCGCAGCGGGCCGCGGACCTTCACATCCGCGCTCTCGTGCAGCGGCTGATCGGACTGCGGGTGACCGCGGCGCTCGTCGCCGGACGTGAGCCCGGCGCGGAAGCCTCGGTCGGCAAGCTCTACGCCACCGAGACCATGCGGCGCACCGGCGACCTCGTGTCGGAGCTGCTGGGGCCGAGCCTCGTCGCGGACACGGGGGAGTGGGGCACCTACGCCTGGACGGAGCACCTGCTCGGCGCCCCCGGCTACAGCATCGCGGGCGGCACCGACGAGATCCAGCACAACATCCTCGCCGAGCGCGTGCTCGGCCTGCCCAAGGAGCCCGTCCGATGAGCACGGACCCTACGGACACCGAGGTGGCTGACGGCGAGGTGACGGAGCTGGCCGCCCGCGTCCGCGACCGTCTCGCCCGTCGGCACCCGGGGGCGGAGATCGGGGAGTTGCGTACGCTGCCGGGCGGCCACTCGGGGCTGACGTACTCGGTCACCGCCGGGGATGCCAGGTACGTCGTGAAGGCGGTGCCACCGGGGCAGCGGCCTGTGGGCCGCAACGACGTGCTGCGCCAGGCGCGGGTGCTGGGCGCGCTCGCCGGATCCCCCGTGCCGGTGCCGGGCATCGCCGCTGTCGAGGAGAGCCGGCCGGCCTGGTTCGCCATGGACTTCGCCGCCGGGGAGGCCGTCGAGCCCGTGCTCGACGAGCCCGAGGTGCCCGCCGCCACGGCCCGCAACCGGATGCTCGCCATCGCCCCCGTGCTGCGCAGGCTGCACGAGACCGATCTGCGCACGCCAGGACTCGACGCGCCGGAACCGCTCGACGCGCCTGGGGAGCTGGAGCGGTGGAGTCGCACCATGCACGCCGTACCCGCCGAACTGCGGCCCGGAGGCGAGGAGTTGCTCGCACGCCTGGCCGACGACGTGCCCAGGGGTCTCCCGCCGGTGCTGCTCCACGGCGACTTCCGGCTCGGCAACGTGCTGTGCACCGGTGACCGTCCGGACGCCGTCGTCGACTGGGAGATCTGGAGCGTCGGGGACCCGCGCATCGACCTGGGGTGGTTCCTGCTCTTCGTCGACCACCGGAACTTCCCCGAACTGGGGCGCGCCGTACCGAGCCTGCCCACCGAGTCCGAACTGCTGGACGCCTACCTCGACGGGCGGCCCGCACTGCCCTCGATGGGCTGGTTCCGGGCGCTCGGCCGGATGAAGATGGCCGCGATCATGGGCCACAACCTGCGCCGGCACCGGGAGGGCAAACACCACGACCCGGACCAGGAGCGACTGCCGCCGACCATCGCCGCGATGATCCGCACGGCGCGCGACATCCTCGGCTGATCCGGACCAACCACTCGAATCCCGGACAGGAGCAATCGTGGATTTCGGATTCTCGCCGCGAGCGAGCGAACTTCAAGGCCGCATGCGGTCGTTCATGGACGAGCACGTCTTCCCCGCGGAGGCGGTCCATGACCGGCAGCTGGCCGAGGCGGACGACCCGCACGCGGTGCCGCCGGTGATGACCGAGCTGAAGGACAAGGCGCGCGCCGAGGGCCTGTGGAACCTCTTCATGGCCCACGGCGACTGGGGCGCCGGGCTCACCAACCTGGAGTACGCGCCGCTCGCCGAACTGGCGGGCCGCTCCATCATCGGCCCCGAGGTCTTCAACTGCTCCGCGCCCGACACCGGCAACATGGAACTGCTCGCGCTGTACGGCACGCCCGAGCAGCAGGAGCGCTGGCTGCGGCCCCTGCTGGACGCCCGGATCCGCTCCTGCTTCGCCATGACCGAGCCCGAGGTCGCCAGCTCCGACGCCCGCAACATCCGCACCCGCATCACCCGCGACGGCGACAGCTACATCGTCAACGGGCGCAAGTGGTACACCTCCGGGATCCTCGACCCCGACTGCGAGCTGATCATCCTGATGGGCAAGACCGACCCGGACGCGCCCACCTACCGCCAGCAGAGCATGCTGCTCGTCCCGCGCGACACCCCGGGCGTCACGGTCCTGCGGGACCTGCCGATGTTCGGCTACACCGACCGGCTCGGGCACGGTGACGTGCTCTTCGAGAACGTCCGCGTACCGGTGGAGAACGTCCTCGGCGGGGAAGGCCAGGGCTTCGCGCTCGCCCAGGGCCGCCTCGGCCCGGGGCGCATGCACTACGCGATGCGCGCCGTCGGCTTCGCCGAGCGCGCCTTGCGGATGATGTGCGAGCGCGTCACCGAGCGCGTCGCCTTCGGCGGGCCGCTCGCCGACCAGGGCGTGGTGCGCGAGTGGATCGCGCGCAGCCGCATCGAGATCGAGCAACTGCGCCTCCTCGTCCTCAAGTCGGCCTGGCTGATGGACACCCGCGGCAACGCGGCGGCGCGCACGGAGGTCGCCGCGATCAAGGTGGCGGCGCTGGACGTCGCCCACAAGGTGGTCGACCGCGCTGTGCAGGCCCACGGCGCGGCAGGCGTCAGCGACGACACTGTACTGGCCCGGCTGTTCGCCATCACCCGGGCGCTGCGCATCGCCGACGGCCCCGACGAAGTGCACCTGCGGACGATCGCCCGTCAGGAACTCGCCCAGTATCAAAAGACCGGCACAAAGACCGACACAAAGGCAGGGGCAGCGTGAACACCCACACCCTGGAGGGCCGGGTCGCCGTCATCACCGGCGGATCCCGGGGCATCGGTCTCGGGATCGCCGCGGCCTACCGGGCAGCCGGCGCGCACGTGGTGATCGCCGCCCGCAAGGCGGCCGGACTCGCCGAGGCACGCGAGGAGTTGCTGCGCGTCAAGGGCGACGGCGACCTCCACACGGTCGTGGCCAACGCCGGCGAACCCGACCAGGCCGAAGCGTGCGCCGAGGAGACCATGGCCCGCTTCGGCCGGATCGACATCCTCGTCAACAACGCGGCCACCAACCCGTACCACGGCGACCTGCTCGACCTGGACCTGCCGCGTGCGGAGAAGACCGTCCGGGTCAACCAGTACGGCATGATCGCCTGGACCCGCTGCGCCTGGCGGGCCTGGATGGCCGAGCACGGGGGAGCGGTGGTCAACATCGCCTCCGTCGGAGGGCTGATAGTCGACCCCCACATCGGCTACTACAACGCCACCAAGGCCGCCATGCTGCACATGACCCGGCAGCTCGCCTACGAACTGGGGCCGCGCGCACGCGTCAACGCCATCGCCCCCGGACTGATCAAGACGGAGCTGGCACGGGCGGTGTGGGAGGCGCGCGAGCCCATCCTCACCGCCAAGCTGCCGCTGCGGCGCCTGGGCACCGTGGAGGACGTCGCGAACGCGGCGCTGTTCCTGGCCTCCGACGCCTCCTCCTGGATGACAGGCCAGACCCTGGTGCTCGACGGCGGCGCCACCGTCCTGCCGATCGGGGTGGACGAATGAGCCGGCCGCGACCCGCAGCGGAGCTGTTCTCGCTGGAGGGCAGGACCGCGATCGTCACCGGCGCCTCCTCGGGGCTCGGCGCACGCTTCGCCACCGTCCTCGCCCAGGCCGGGGCCACCGTCTTCGCCGCCGCCCGCCGCGTGGACCGGCTGAAGGAACTCGCCGGCTCCGACGAGCGCATCCACCCGGTGGGCTGCGACGTCTCACAAGAAGCCGACCGGGTGCGGCTCGCCGAGGCGGCGGTGACCGCCACCGGCCGGATCGACGTCCTGGTCAACAACGCCGCCGCATCCGGCGAGACACGCGCCGAGGACGAGTCCCCGGAGACCTTCTCCGACGTGCTCGGCGTGAACCTGACCGGGCCCTTCCACCTGGCCCGGCTCGCGGCCGAAGCTCCCGGCGAGCGCAAGAGCGTCGTCAATGTCGCCTCCATCCTCGGCCTGGTCACCGCAGCCCCCCTCGGCGGGGCGAGCTACTCGGCGTCGAAGGCCGGGCTGATCGGTCTGACCCGCGAGCTGGCCGGGCAGTGGGGCCGCGCCGGAACACGGGTCAACGCACTCGCCCCAGGCTGGTTCCGCACCGAGATGACCGCCGACCTGTTCGGCGACGAGCGCTCCAGCCGCTGGGTCGAGCGCAACACGCTGCTGCGCCGCGGCGGCGACGAGCACGAACTCGACGGCGCGCTGCTCTTCCTCGCCTCGGACGCCTCCTCGTACTGCACCGGTCAGGTCCTGACCGTCGACGGCGGCTGGACGGCACGATGAGTGTCGGCATCGAGATCCACGACGGCGGCCTCGCCCACGTCACCCTGAGCCGGGCCGAGGCGGGCAACGCCATCGGCCTGGAGACGGCACACGGACTGCGGGAAGCGGCACACGCCTGCGCACGCGAGGACGTGCGGGCCGTGCTGCTCGACGGCGAGGGAAGGTCCTTCTGCGTCGGCGGCGACCTCAGAGAGTTCTCCCGGTTCTCCGGCGAGTCCCTGGAGAGGCACCTCCTCGCGGTGACCGAGGCGCTGCACGACGCCTTGCGCACCTTCGCCACGATCGACGCGCCCATGGTGGCCGCCGTGCAGGGGGCGGTCGCGGGCGCGGGCATCGGCCTGGCCTCGGCCGCCGATGTGACCCTGGCCGCCGATGACGCCTCGTTCACCGCGGCCTACACGGCCATCGGCTACTCGCCGGACGCCGGCGTGAGCTGGTTCCTGCCCCGGCTCGTCGGCCCCAAGCGGGCCCTGGACCTGCTGCTGACCAACCGTCAGGTACCGGCGGCGGAAGCCGCGGCACTCGGCATGGTGAGCCAGGTCGTCCCCGCCGACCGGCTCGCTGCTGAGGCCGCCCGCACAGCGGAGGTCCTGCGGCGCGGGCCCACGGCCGCCTTCGGCGCCACCCGCCGGCTCGTGGCCTCCGGCATGACGGCCGACCTGGGCGCGCACCTGGACCGCGAGTCCGCCGCGCTGGCCGCCGCTGCCGCGTCCGCCACGGGCCGCGAGGGCGTCGCGGCCTTCCTCGGCAAGCGGGCGCCCGAGTTCACGCGCGTCCCGCCCCGATCCTGACCCCCTCTCCCGAACCCCTGGAGACCGCCGTGTCCCAAGCATTCATCGTCGGAGCCGTCCGCACCCCCGTCGGCCGCCGAGGCGGCGCGCTGAGCACCGTGCACCCTGCCGACCTCGGCGCACACGCGCTGCGCGCGCTGCTGGAGCGCACCGGCGTGGACCCGGGCGCCGTCGACGACGTGTACTTCGGCTGCGTGAGCCAGATCGGCGCACAGACCGGAAACATCGCACGTACCGCGTGGCTGTCCGCGGGACTGCCGCAGCACGTCCCCGGTACCACCGTCGACCGCCAGTGCGGATCCTCCCAGCAGACCGTGCACTTCGCCGCCCAGGCCGTCGCATCCGGTACCGCCGACCTGGTGGTCGCGGGCGGTGTGGAGGTCATGAGCCTGGTGCCCATCGCCAGCCCCATGACCGTCGGCGAACAGGCCGGTATGGGCAGTCCGTACGCGGGGGAGGGCTGGCGCGAGCACTTCGGGGACCAGGAGGTCTCGCAGTTCCGCGGCGCCGAGCTGATCGCCGACAAGTGGGCGGTCTCGCGCGCGGACATGGAGCAGCTCGCGCTCACCAGCCACCAACGGGCCCTCGCAGCCCAGGCCGACGGGGCCTTCGGCAAGGAGATCGTCCCGGCCTTCGGGCTCACCGCGGACGAGTGCCCCCGGGCCGACACCACGCTGGAGAAGATGGCGGGGCTGAAGACCCTCACCGAGGACGGCCGGCTGACCGCCGCCGTCTCCAGCCAGATCGCCGACGGCGCCGCAGCGCTGCTGATCGCCTCCGAGGAAGCGGTACGCCGCCACGGGCTGACCCCGCTGGCCCGTGTGCACACCATGGCCGTGGTCGGCTCCGATCCGATCCACATGCTGACCGGTCCGATCCCCGCCACGGAAAAGGTCCTGGGCAAGGCCGGGCTGTCGATCGAGGAGATCGACCTGATCGAGATCAACGAGGCATTCGCCCCCGTCGTCCTCGCCTGGCAGAAGGAGACCGGCGCCGCCCAGGAGCGGGTCAACGCCTTCGGCGGCGCCATCGCCCTCGGGCATCCGCTCGGCGCCACGGGTGCCCGCCTGATGACCACGCTCGTTCACCAGCTGCGCAGGACCCGGGGACGCTATGGTCTCCAGACGATGTGCGAGGGCGGCGGAATGGCGAATGCCACCGTGCTCGAATCCTGCTGATTCCCCCCCCTGATTGGCAACTGAGTTCAACTTGGGTCTACTCTCGGTTACCGAAATGGTGGAGGGACGGCCAGAAGAGAGGGTCCATGGCGAGGATCGTTGAGCCGGAAGCGGGACCGAGGTCCAAGCGGGGAGCCATTCTGACGGCCGCCGTCGACTGCTTCGGCGAGACCGGCTTCGAGGCCACCAAGTGGTCCACGGTCGCGGAGCGGGTGGGCATCGGGCAGACCGCCCTGTACCACTACTTCGAGTCCAAGACCCACTGCCTGCTCACCATCATGCGGCTGGAGCTCCAGCGCTCCCACGACAAGTTCACGGAGGCCACCGCGGACGTCGAGGACCCGGTCGAGGCGCTGCGGGCCGCGGTCCGCGCGGCGTACGACGTCTCCGAGCTGGAGGTCCTTCAGATGCGCATCCTGCAAAACCACATCGACCTGCTCTCCGGCGAGCGCAAGTCCAAGCGCGAGGAGGCCGAGCGCGTGGCGGCACGACGGCTGGTCCAGCTGGTCGAGCGCGACTGGACGAACCTTCTCGTACGGGGCATGTCCCAGGGGGCGTTCCCGCTGCGGGACGCGCAGCTGCTCGGCGCGAGCGTGCTCGGTCTCATCGTCAGCGTGTGGCGGTGGTACCGGCCGTCGGGGCCGACGCCCCTGTCGGAGATCAGTGAACTGATCGAGGGAGCCTGCGTCCGTATGGTCGCCACCTGACGCCCGCGAGCCCTCGCGTCTCCTTCAGGCCCCCGGCCCCCTGACGAACATCCGGACGGTTCGGCAGGGGGCTTTCCGCTGTCCTGGCGGGCCTCGGCTGCCTTGGGGCGCTCCGGGCCGTACCGAGGGGGCGGCCGGTCCGGGGCCGGCTCTTGCCAGGTGTGTTTCCCGGGGATTACGATCCTTCTGAACTTGAACTGAACTCAGGTTGATCTGAGAGGGAGTTCGTGAACGCGCCTCTTCGTGACCACCCGGCTCGCTCCGACGCCGAGGCCGCGAACAGCACCGCACACCACCCGAGCATTCTGGACGCGCGGAAGGCGGTTCTCCAGACCCCCGGGCAGGCGGGTTCGCGGGACGGCTTCCTCAGCCCGCCTGGCGGAGGCTGACAGCCACCAGGGCGGCACCTCGCGGACGGCCACATGAAAGGGCTCACTCATGGCGTTGCGCGCATACCTGGCCAGCATGGACACCCAGAACCCCGAGCAGGCGCTGGACCTGCTCGAACCCGACTTCCGCTTCCTCATCGCCCTGCCGGGCAGGGAGGCCACCGGGAAGTCCAAGGAGGACTTCGCCGCCTATATCGCGGGCCGCAATCCGGTGGACCGTGCCCATGAGGTGCTGCGTCACAGCCGCGACGCGGACCTGGAGACCGTCTACGGAGCGGTGACGGAGGCCGGGCAGTACATCGGCTCCTTCCTGTCGGCCGCGGTGATCTCGCCCAACGGGCTCATGGCCCGCTACCAGTCCTTCTTCACCACCTCCTTCGAACTGGTCGACCGGACCGGACAGGGCGCCGGACACGCACCCGCCTCCCGGCAGGCCACCCCCGGCGGGAGCCAGGCATGACCGACCTCGACACCTCGGCGCCGACGCCGCCCTCCTCTTCGGCGCCCTTCCTGACCGCGTGGTTCGACATCCTGGACGGTGACGAGCCGGCCAAGATCCTGGACCTGATCAGCGACGACTTCTCGCTCTCCATCCTCTTCTCCACCGGCGACGGCAAAGCCACCGACTTCGCCGGAGGCCGCGACGCTCTCGTGGGCTACCTCGAACAGCGGGAGAAGGGCACCCGCACCCACCACCGGCTCTCGGCGGTCACCGTCGGCCAGGACGAACTCTTCCTGGGGGAGGTACGGCGCGCGGGCGTGCCCGAGGCGGGCTTCGTCGCCGCGGGACGCGTGAACGAGGAAGGCCGGCTGCAACGTCTGCTGATCGGCCGGTCGACCGAGATCCGCTTCAGCTGACCGACGCCGTCAGCCCATCAACGCCTTCAGCCGACCAACGTACGGAGGATCGTCATGTACAACCTCGTTCTGCTGGCAGCCCGGCCTCCCGAGTGGACGCACGAGCAGTTCATCGACTGGTGGCGCGGCGACCACGCGGAGCTGACCTATCGCCTGCCCGGACTGCGCGCCTGGCGGCACACGGAGATCGACGCAGCTCTGGAGCCGCGCTCCGAAGGCTGGGACGGGATCTCCGTGCTCGGCTTCGACTCACCGGAGGCCCTCAAGACGGCCCTCGCGAGCCCCCAGTGGGCGGAAGCCGTCGCGCAGGTGGGGGACATGAAGGGCCGCCGTATCGCGGTGATGGGCCACGAGGCGGAAATGTTCCTCGCCTGACCCGCCACAACCGATTCCCCAGCCCCAACGCCCAACAGCCCAACAGCACGGCAGCACGGCAGGCACCACAGCTTTCACTACACGGAGTTCGGCGCAGCGCAGCGAGGAACCAAAATGCGACAGGTAGTGCGGGAGTTCCAACGGAAGGCCGACGAGGCGGACTTCGTCGCCGTCATCGACGACACCGGCGCCCATACGGCCCGGGAGCTGCTCGGCGAGGCGACAGGCCTTGCCGGAGCGCTGGCCGACGGCCGGGCAGGTGGAACGTGCGGCACCGTCATGGTTCAGGCGGACAACTCATGGCGCACTGTCGTCGCCACCCTTGCCGTAGGCATGAGCGGCGGGGTCCTCGCGGTGGTCAACCGCCACACCACACCCGCCGAGTTCACCGCGGCCAGGGAGGACATCAGCCCCGACGCCGTCATCGCCGAGGACTCGGCGATGGAGGAATGGGCGGTGCCCGAGGCGCTGCCGGGCCCGACGAGCACGGTGCTCAAGGGCTGGAGCTGTCGGACCGCGCCCGGGAAGCGCGATGTGTCCCGCTGGTCCGGCGGCGTCCTGATCGGCCTCACCTCCGGCTCGACCGGGCGGCCCAAGGGCGTCGTACAGTCCGAAGAGGCCCTGCGCTACGCGTGCACCAGCACCATCGCCGTCAACGGCCTGGCACGCGGCGACGCCATCGCCGCGATCGTGCCGCTGTCGTCCACGGCGGCCTACTGCTTCGGCGTCTACCTCTCCCTCCTGCTGGGCGGGCCGCTCCTGCTGACGGGGAAGTGGGACCGGGCCGTCGCACTGCGGCGGATGGCCGAGAACGACGCCCGCTGGACCATGTGCGTACCGACCATGGCTCTCCAGATGGGCGCCGAGGCCGCCGGCTCCGGGATCCTCGGCGGAGTGCGGGCGATCACCGTCGGCGGCGGGCCCATGGACCGCGCCGCCCTGGCACGGGCCGAACAGTCCCTCGGCACGAAGATCCTCCGAGTCTTCGGCATGTCCGAGTGCCTCGGGCACACCTCCCCGAGCCCCGGCGACCCCGAGGAAATCCGGCTCGGCAGGGACGGGCGGCCCTTCCCCGGTACGGACGTCCGCGCGCTCACCCCGGACGGGCAGCCCGCCGGAACGGGCACGACCGGCCGGGCACAGGTGCGCGGCCCCTCTCTCTTCCTGGGCTACGCCCGCGACGGCGGAGTCCATCCCCCCGCGCTGACCGACGACGGCTACTTCGCGACCGGTGACCTGCTGATGACCCACGAGGACGGCACCCTGAGCATCATGGGCCGCGAGAAGGACGTCATCATCCGCGGTGGCCGCAACATCGACATCACCGAGATCGAGCGCGCGGTCGCCGGCCACCCACGCGTCGCCAGGGCCTGTGTCGCCGCGGTTCCCGACGAGGTGCTCGGCGAACGCGTGGCACTGCTCGTCGTCACCGAGGACGGCGGCGGCATCGAACTGGACGAGGTGACCGGACACCTGGAGAGCGCAGGGCTGGCCAAGACGAAGTGGCCCGAGTACGTCTGGGGAGTGTCCGAGCTGCCCCAGACCAGGGTCGGCAAGCTCGACCGGGCCGGGGCCCGGGACCTGGCCTTCAGAATGCGTGCCCGCACGGCCGGCCCCGCGGCATGAGGAAACCCGTCCGTGGAGGGCCTCGGCGCGCGATCCATCCAACGTGACCACAGCGGTACATCAGCAAGGAGAGTCATGACAGCGCGGTTCGACCAGGGCCCGTGGGCCGCAGCAGGAGTCCAGACCGTACAGCCCGGGGTGCACCGCGTTCCCCTGCCGCTCCCCAACGACGGGCTGCACGCCGTCAATGTCTATCTGCTGGAGGGCCTGGCCGACGACGGTGGCCTCGTCATGATCGACGGGGGCTGGGCGATTCCCGAGGCGCGCAAGGCGCTTGAGGAGGCCATGGCCGTCATCGGCCGCGACCTGGGCGACATCAGCCACATCCTGGTGACCCATATCCACCGTGACCACTACACGCAGGCGGTGGAACTGCGCAGGCTGCTCGGCTCGCGCGTCTACCTGGGCGCGGGGGAGCGTCCGGGTCTGGAGATGCTGAACGAACTGCGCAGCGACGAGCCGGCCGGCTCGATCGACACGTTGCGGCGGGCCGGGGCAGGTGAACTGGCCGACCGCGTCCGGGCGATGGACCACGGCGGATACGACCCGGCCGTGTGGGAGGCTCCCGACCGCTGGCTCGGCGCGGAGACCCTCCGCTTCGGTGACAGCGAGCTGCGGGCCGTACCGACGCCCGGACACACCAGGGGGCATGTGGTCTACCTGGACGAGCGGCGCGGGCTGCTGTTCTCCGGTGACCATGTTCTGCCCCACATCACCCCGTCCATCGGCTTCGAGCTGGCCGAGTCCGGCGGCCTGCCGCTCGCCGACTACCTGGACTCGCTGCGGCTCATGACCCGGTACGCCGACGCTCATCTGCTGCCCGCGCACGGACCGGTGACCGATAGCGCGCACGCCCGGGTCGCCGAACTGCTCGCCCATCACGACGACCGGCTGGGCAAGAGCCTGTCAGCCCTGGGCGAGGGCACGCTGGACGCCCACGCTGTCGCACGCGAGCTGAGCTGGACGCGCCGGGAGGTGCCGTTCGGCGAGCTCAGCGCCTTCAATCAGATGCTCGCCATCAACGAGACGGCGGCGCACCTGGACGTCCTCGTACTGCGCGGCCAGGCCACCGCGGCGTTCACGAACGGGGTGAACCGGTACACGCGCGTGCGGTGAGACCACTGGCGGGAAGGGGGGCGCGCCATCTGGCACGCCCCCCTCCGACGTGATCAGCACGTTCGCGCGGTCAGCGCGCCGTCCAGCCTCCGTCGACGTACAGCTCGGAGCCGGTGACGAAGCCGGCGTCCTCGGAGGCGAGGAACGCCACAGCCCCCGCGACCTCTTCGGGCCGCCCCAGCCGCCCCATGGGGGTGCCTTCCACCATCGCCGTGTGGCGCGCGGTGTCCCGCCACAGTTCACGGGAGCGCGGCGTCTCGATGAAACCGGGGTGGACCGAGTTGACCCGCACCCCGCGCGTGGCCCAGTGCAGTGCGGCGTTCTTCGTCATCAGCCGGACCGCGCCCTTCGCGGCGTGGTACGAGAACTGGCTTCCGAAACCGCCGACCGTACCGAAGATCGACGCGATGTTGATGACCGAGCCGCCCCCGGAGCGTTCGATCGCGGGGCCGCCGTGCTTCATGCCGAGCCAGACACCCGTCTGCGTGACCGAGATGACCTTGTCCCAGGTCTCCTGCGTCTCCGTCTCGACGGTCCGCATGTCGGCGATCCCCGCGTTGTTGACCAGCACGGACAGGCCGCCCAGTTCGGCGACCACGCGCTCGACGACACCGGCCCACGCGTCCTCGTCCGCCACGTCCAGCGCGAGGCCGAGCGCCCTCGCCCCGCCGGCCGTCAGCTCTTTGGCCAGCCCGTCGCAGCGGTCGGCGTCCACGTCGGTCACCACCACCGTGGCACCCTCGGCCGCCAGCCTGCGCGCGACCGCGTCCCCTATGCCGCCGGTCGCGCCCGTGATCAGGGCCGTCTGTCCGGTCAGTCGCTCCGACACGCGCTCTCCATTCCTCAACAGATCAGTGTTCACGGCAGCGGCCCCGGGTTCACGGAACAGCCCCAGTCACGCCAGCAGCTCCAGCCCGGAGCGCAGCAAGGCGGGCACGGCGGATCCGACCCGC
Source organism: Streptomyces sp. NBC_01775 (assembly GCF_035917675.1). Classification (NCBI taxonomy): domain Bacteria; kingdom Bacillati; phylum Actinomycetota; class Actinomycetes; order Kitasatosporales; family Streptomycetaceae; genus Streptomyces; species Streptomyces sp. NBC_01775. The sequence goes on from NZ_CP109104.1 coordinate 8,054,429, forward strand.
TCGAATCCGGTGCCGACGGTCCGGCCCGCGAGGTAACGGGCGTGAATGCCCTCGGCGATGACAGCCAGCTTGAAATACCCCAGCGCCTGGTAGAAGGCCACAGCGGCGATGTCGCGCCCGGACTTCTCGGCGTACCGCTCGGCCAGCTCGCGGCCCGAGGGGAAACCGGGGTTGGACGTGGGTACGTGTCTCGTGCCCAACACCGGCTCGCAGACCGGCTCCCAGTACATGAGCAGCATCCCGAGATCGGCGAGCGGGTCACCGAGGGTGGCCATCTCCCAGTCCACGATCGCGGCGATCCGGCCGAAGTCACCGGGGGCCAGGATGGTGTTGTCCAGGCGGTAGTCGCCGTGCACGACCGCCGGGGCACCGCTCGCGGGGAGGGCGCGCGCCAGCCGGCCGTGCAACTCGCCGAGGTCGGGCAGGCCGCGGGTGGCGACCTTGTCCCACTGGCTGCGCCATCGGCGTACCTGCCGCTCCAGGTAGCCGTCGGGCCGGCCGAAGTCACCGAGCCCGACGTCGGCGGCGTCGACCGAGTGCAGCGCCACCAGAGCGTCCACGAGCGCCTCGGCGCCGCGCCGTGCGTCGGCGGGCGGCAATCGCGCGGCCTCCTCGCCGTCCCGCAGCACCGGCCCCGCCACGAAGTCGACGACGCAGAACGGCGCCCCGATCACCGTCGGATCCGTGCACGACAGCACGGCTCGCGCGACCGGCACCCCGGTCCGGCCGAGCGCGGCGACGACGCGGTACTCGCGGTCCATGTCGTGCGCGGTCGGGGTGAGGTTCCCCAGCGGCGGCCGGCGCAGCACCCAGCGGTGTGTCCCGTCGGTCAGCTCGTAGGTGAGGTTGGAGCGCCCGCCTTGCAGCAGGCGTGCCCGCAACGGGCCGGCGCACTCCGGGACATGGCGCTCGAAGTAGCTCTGGAGGGCGGGCCCGTCGATGCCGACCACCGGCGTCCGAGGCGTCCCTGGAGTCTCCGGCGTCGGAGGCGAGGTCACCGGGTGGCCCTCCGCTCCCGCGCCGCTCGCACCGCGCGCTTGGCGATGGCCCAGCGGTGGGTCTCGGAGGGGCCGTCGTAGATGCGGAACGGCCGCACCTCCCGGTACATCCGCGACAGCGGCACGTCCCCCGAGATGCCGAGCGCGCCGCACACCTGCACGGCACGGTCGACCACCCGGTTCACCGCCTCGGAGACACAGGTCTTGGCGATCGAGGTGTGCTGGGCGGCCGGGCGGCCCTGATCCAGTTCCCAGCAGGCCCGCCAGAGCACCGCCCGGCTGGTCTCGATGTCGATCTCGCTGTCGGCGAGCTGCTGCTGGACCATGCCCAGTTCGGCCAGCGGCCTGCCGAAGGCCGACCGGTCCGCGGCACGGTCCAGAGCGATGTCCTGGGCGCGGCGCGCTATCCCGAGCCAGCGCATGCAGTGGGTCATACGGGCCGGCCCGAGGCGCACCTGCGCGTACGCGAAGCCCTCGTCCACCTCGCCCAGCACCATACTGTCGGCGACCTCGCACCCGTCGAAGACGATTTCGCTGTGCCCACCGAACAGGCCCTGGTCCAGGGTGTCGAGATTCCGGACGATCTTCATGCCCGGGTTGTCGGCGTCGACGAGGAACATCGTCGCGCCGCCCGGGTCCCCGGGGGCCCCGCTGGTACGGGCCATGCAGATGGCGAAGGCGGCGCCGTCGGCGCCGCTGATGAACCACTTGCGGCCGTCGATCCGCCAGCCGGCCGGGGTCTTGGTCGCGGTGGTGGCGAGCGCCCGGGGGTCGGATCCGGCGCCCGGCGCCGGCTCGGTCATCGCGAAGCACGAGCGCACCTCCCCGGCCGCCAGCGGGCGCAGGTACCGCTCCTTCTGCTCCGGGGTGGCCACCACCTCCAGCAGGTGCGTATTGCCCTCGTCGGGGGCAGCGCAGTTGAGCGCCAGCGGTCCGAGCAGTGAGTATCCCGCCGCCTCGAAGACCACCGCCTGCCCGCACAGGTCCAGGCCGAGCCCACCCCACTCCGCGCCGATGTGCGGGGCGAAGACACCCGCCGTCCGCGCGGCCTCCTGCAACCGTCGCCGCAGCGGCTCCGGCCCGCTGTGGACGTTCCCGTCGCAGGCGTGCTCCTCGGACAGCACCACGTCCCGTACGAACTCGGTGGTACGCCGCGCGATGTCGGCGACCCTCTCGTCGACCTCGAACCCTATGGACACCTTCACCCCTACGTCGGCTACTAGTCATTAGCCATAACAAGTCATGAGTCTCGCGACGTCAAGAGGTGCGCAATCGTATTTGGCTAATTAGGGATAGCCACTGCGGCACCCCCGGCGCGGGTGGGGTCGAAGGTCCCCGGTCGCCGACCATGCCTCCAGGTGTTCCTGGCCCGCGCCGCCGGCCGGGAGAGGGGGGATTGCCCCGGTTCGTTCATACGGTCGATGTTGTACCTTGATGGGGCTTCACTCGGATCATGCCCAACACCACTGCCCCGACCGGCACTTCACCGGACACCCCAGGACGCGCGGTTCCCGCGCTGAACGCAAGGGAATGCCCCTGTGCGGGACGACTTCTTCGATACGGCTGAGCCGATTCTTCTCCGCATGGCGAGCGCGCCCCGAACCGGGCCGGAACCGGATGACGGCCTTGGCGCCCCCTCCGATTCCACTTCGGCCATCCAGCGCGTCTTCTCCGATCCACTGCTCCGCGAAGCGATCCAGGTGGCCAGCGGCAGCCTTGCCGACTCCCTGGACCGGATCGACTCCGGCGGTGTCCTGGGGGCGAAGCGGCATACGAGCGCCGCCTTGTCGGCCACCCGGTACGCGCTGCGCATGTCCAGCCGGCCGACACCGTTCGGCCTGTTCGCCGGTGTGACAACGGCGCGCCTCGGCTCCACGGCGTACGCCGAGATCACCGGCCCCGGGCACAAGGCGGCACGGCTCGACGCGGGGTGGCTGCACGAGCGCGTTCAGAGCTGGCTGGAGGACCCCGGGGTCCGGGGCCGGGTCAGCGTCGTCACCAGCGACCTGTGCTACCGGCGAGGCGATCGGCTGGTGTTGTCCGACACCCGTCCCGAGGTCTCGGTCCGTCATAACGCGCTGGTGGCCCTGGTGTGCGAGGACGCGGCACGCCCCACGCCGTACGAGGACGTGCTGCGGCAGGCGGCTGCCGCGTTCCCCGGCTTTCCCGGCGAGCGGATCGACGCTGTCCTCGCGCGGCTGGTCAGGCTCGGCTTCCTGTTGACGTCGATCACCCCGCACCACATCGACGCGCCCCTCCTCGACCGCGTCGAGTCCGCGGTGGAGGGTCAGGAGGGCCTTCCCGGTGCGGCCGGAACCCTCCGTGAGGTACGGTCCGCGCTGGCCGCGTACGAGAAGACCGAGCCCGGCGCCGGCGGCGAGTCCTGGCACCGGCTGAGACAACTGACCGACCCCGCGGGCGCCGCGCGGCGGCCTCAGATCCAGGTCGATCTGCGGGTGGACGCGGATGTCACGCTGCCTCACGCGGTGGCCGAGGAGGCGCGGCGATACGCCTCCGCGATGTGGGCGATCTCCCCGGAGTGGGCCACCCACGCCCATATGCGCGCCTACCGCAGCCGGTTCAAGGAGCGGTACGGGACCAGCGGTACGGTGCCGCTCGCCGAACTCATCGACCCTCACCGGGGGTTGGGCTTTCCGGCCGAGTACCGGGACCGGTCCGGGCAGGGCGCGGGTGCCGTGCCACCTGCCGCCGCACCCGGCAACGGACACGACGAGGGGCCATTCCGCGAGCGGCGCGCCCTCGCGGCTCAGCTCGTCCAGGAAGCGCTGCTCCGTGACGACCAGGAATTACGCCTCACTCCTGATCTGATCGACCGGCTGTCGCCTCCGCCGCCTGCGTCGACCGCCCCGCCCGTCTCCCCGCCGTGCTCCATGGAGCTGTGCTTCCAACTGCTGGCGGACAGCGTGACCGCTCTGGACGAGGGGGACTTCCGGCTCGTCGGCTCCCCGCTCAACGGCTCCCGGCTCGCCGGGGCGATGGCGGGTCGCTTCACCGAACTCTTGGGCGGCACCGCGGAGTTGTCCCGCCTCATGGCGTTCAGCGCCGACGAGGACACCCTGCTCGCGCAGGTCGCCTTCTCACCGCACACCACACGCACCCTGAACCTGATCCAGGTGCCACCGTTGCTGCCGTACACCATTCCGGTCGGCGTGTACGCGGACCGGGGCGAGCCCGGTTGCCTCGACTGGCGCGAACTGGTCGTCAGCGCCGACGTACACGGAATGCGTCTCAGCTGCCCGCGCACCGGGCAGCGCGTCGTTCCCGTTGTCCCGCACATGCTGGTCCTGGACAACGAGGCCCCCGAGGTGGTCCGCCTGATGGTGGACATCGTCTTCGGCCGCTCCAGGAACTGGACCGGCTGGGGCTGGTGGGGCCTTGAGGACCTGCCCTTCCGGCCCCAGGTGAGCTTCGGCAAGGTCATCGTCTCTCCCCGACGCTGGACACCGGACCAGCGGCTGCGCGAGGCAGCACAGGAACAGGCGCAAGACCCGGCCGGATGGGCTCTCGCCATCGGCCAGTGGCGAGAGCGCTACCGCGTGCCGGACCGGTTGCAAGTCCTGCGCTGGGACCAGTCGTACGGTGTCGACCTGACCGACCCCTGGCACCAGTCGCTGCTGCGTCAGGACATACGCAGAACGGGCAACCTCGCGCTCTTCGACGACCTGACGGCGGACGGGCAAGGACTCGGCTGGGCTCAGGGCCGCAGCGCCGAAGTCGTGATTCCCCTGTCCGGACGGGGTGCTCCCGACCCCGATCCCGATCCCGAGCTCGCTCCCGATCCCGTCTCCGCGACGCCCTCCTCGCACATCCGGGTGCCGGCGACGAGCAGCTACCACCTCCCCGGCGAGGACTGGCTGTTCGCGAAGATGTACGCCGTTCCGGGCACCCATGATGAGCTGATACGCACCCACCTCCCCACCGTGCTGGGCGACCTCGAACAGCACATCGACCGCTGGTTCTTCATCCGCTACCGGGACCCCGACCCTCATCTGCGGATCCGCTTCCACGGTGACCCCGAAACCCTGCGGGCACACGCACTGCCCACGCTCGCACGCCATCTCAGGCGATTGCGCGACACCGGAGCGATCCGGACCGCCGTGCTGGACACCTACGAGCCCGAGACCGACCGGTACGGCGGGCCCGAGGCGGTTACGTCCGCCGAGCAGCTGTTCTGCGTGGACAGCCGGTCCGTCGTCGCACAGTTGGCCATGCGCGCACGCGGAGTCCTCGATCTGCCGGACGAAGTGCTGGCTGCCGTCAACCAGGCGCTGCTGTTGGAGTCACTGGGCGACTGGAACTGGTGTGCCTGGGTCGACGACACCTTTCCCAAGGGGCCGGAGCACGCCGACTACCAGCAGCATCGCGCACTGGTCAGGGATCTGGTCAGGCCGGGGCGAGGGCGGACCGCGGCGCGGTTCGCCGAGGCGTACGGTGCGCCGGCCCTGGCCGCTTTGTGGACCGAGGCTCCCGAACCTCGTACGTACGGACGGATCGTGCTGTCCGACAAGGGCCGGCCCCCTTCCGGCAGCGCGCAGGAGAACGCGGTCCTCGCGCTGTTGCACATGCAGTACAACCGGCTCCTGGGTATCGACAGGGCCGGTGAGCTCAGCGGATACGCCGTCCTCAGAGGCGTCGCACGCGATCACCTCGCGCGGCTCGCACATGAGTCAGTCCCGACGAGCGCCACCGGGACGACCGAGGGCTCGGGCTCAAGGCCGAGAGGAAGACGATGACCTCCACCGGCAGCTCCCGCGTCCGCGCGGCGGCACGCGCCGCCGCCGCCCAGGTGCTCGACACGCTCGCCGATCCCGCATCCACGGCAGGCGGCCCTCAGTGGGCCGACCTCTCCCTCTCCAACGGATTCCCCGGCGTCTCCCTCGCCTTCAGCGGCTCGACGCCCCGGCGCCCCGACCACGTCGCCCGTGCCCATGGTCACCTCACGCGGGCCATCACGTCCCTCGCCGGGGGAGAGCACCCGCCGGCCGGCGGGTATTCCGGACCCGGCGCGGTGGCGTTCGCGGTCCTCATCGCCCACCGGGCCACCGGCGGCTACCACTCGGCCCTGACTCAACTCGACGAGCACCAGCGCAGTTTGGTGCGAAGCGCGCTCCCCGCACTCACCGACGCTCCACTGGCCACCAACGGTGTGTTCGAGGTGGTGCGCGGCATGGCAGGCATCGGACGGTACCTGCTCGCCCGCCGCGACAGCTCCGCCGCCGAACTCGACATGGTGCTCCGCTATCTGGTCGCCCTGACGCAGGGGGACTTGCTCCACCAGGGGCATCGGGTGCCGCGCTGGTGGACGCCGGCCCCGCCCACCCCCGGACAGCGGGACGAGCTGCCGGACGGGCATCTCAACCTGGGACTCTCCCACGGCGTCAGCGGGCCGCTCGCCCTGCTCGCGTTGGCATGGCGGGACGGTGTGCGCGTCGAGGGGCAGCGCGAGGCGTTGGAGAGCCTGGTCGGCCTGCTGCGGCGGTGGGCCACGGAAGACCGGGACGGTATCCGGTGGCCGGGATACCTCACCCTTGAGCACTGGGCGGCGGGGCCGGGACGGAAGGTACCGCGGCAGCGCCCGTCGTGGTGCTACGGCGCTCCGGGTATGACCCGTGCCGTGCAGCTGGCGGCGCTCGCGCTTGACCGGTCCGACTGGCACGACCTGGCCCACCGGTCCCTCCTCCCGCTTCTCGCCCTCCCGTTGGACAGCTGGGGCATCGACGCTCCAGGGCTGTGCCATGGCTGGAGCGGGGTGCTCCATCTCATGGGGCTCATCGGCGAACACCTTCACGACGAGCGCCTGGCACGGGTCAGGGACGAGCTGGCGGTGAGGCTCCTGGCAGACCTGCCGAACAGAGCCGATGAGCCGGGTTTCCTGGAAGGCGCCGCCGGGATCGCGCTCGCGCTGGACGCCTACGCGGAGGGCCGTGCCCTCTCGGGATGGGACATGCCGCTCCTCGTGAGCTGAGGTGGCTGGGGTGAGTTCACCCGCTTCATGGCCGGTTCACGGCAAATCATGACCAATAACGATCGTTGCGCATGCCTCTTCGCCCCATAGACTCCTCCCGCCAGAGGCCAAAAGGGTCTCTGTATTCGCCTGTGCGAATGACTTGACACCGTAAGGAAGTTATCTCATGACGACGATGACTCTTCCCGAATACGCCACGCACAACGGCGACTTCTCCGACCTGGACCTCGACGTTCAGTTCGCGAGCACCGCTCTCGACCCGTCCGGCTTCGGTACCGCGAACGACGCCCCGACGTTCCTGACGCCGTGCGAGGTTTCCACCGGGTGTCCCCTCGCCTGACCTGATTCCCAGGGCGGTGGGCCCCGGCGGCCGTGCACAGCCCCGGGCCCACTGCGTAGGAGTAGGTCACCGTCTTCGAGGGGCCCTGGACCTTGGTGACGCGATCGCGCTCGTCGTAGGTGTACGTGGTCTTGGTGCCGCGGCCGTCGGTCACGGTTTCGGGGCGGCCCTTGGCCTCGTAGGAGAACGTGGACTCCTCCCCGTCCGGCGTCTTCACCGTGCCGGGAAGGTCCGCGCCCGCGATCGTCTGATAGCCGGTCAGCGCGCCGGTCGCGCCTGTGGGCAGCTTGGCGGAGGTGGGGTTGTTGCGCCCGTCCCATCCGTAGGCCGTGACGTTTCCCGGGGTGCCGCCGGTGCCCATCGCGTCCGTGGCGGTGGCCAGGTTCTTGTTCGCGTCGTAGGTCCGCGAGCGGTTGTGGCCGAGCGGGTCGGTGACCTTGGAGACCGCTCCGTCGGCGCTGTGCTCGTACTTCGTCTCATCCCCCAGGGTCGGCCACGGTGGTGGTGCCGGCCTTGCCCGGGGCGTCGGCGGTGTAGCTGTAGCGGTAGGTGGGTCCGGTCTCGCCGCTGCCGTTGAAGCCAGTGGCCCGCAAGGCGGAGTTGGGTGCAGGCGGCTTCTGACCGGCTCATCCTGTGGAGCTGGCCGAGGGGCCTGTCCGAGGGTTTCCCGCAGGAGGCGTGCGGCTCGGACGCGCGGATGCGGACTCCATGCCGGACAGGCTCCACGACCCGTCGACCCGGCCGGTGTTCACGCGCGTGCCAGTCTCCGCGCTCTTCGCATCGACGGCGAAGGGCCATGGGCAGCTGATGTACGCCTTCAGGAGCGTCTGTTCGCAGAGCGCATCCTCGACCAGCGGCGGCTTGGGGCCCGCCGCCCCGGAAGGCCTCGCCGAGCCGCAAAGCCCAGGTCTGCGAGGACCTCGCCCTCCGGCTCGTCTACGAGCCGGCCAGATCAGACCCTCACATACGACGCTGAACGTTGCTGATGCCTGGCCGCAGGTTCGTGCCTCGGGCAGGAGCCACACGCAAGGGCCGATCGTGCCGCGTCTCGCCCTTGCGTGCGGGGACTCGCTCGTAGTTCGGCCAACAGGCCTGCGGGACGCGGTCTTACTTGACCAGGCGAGGGGCGCGTTCGGTGCTGCTCGGCCAGGGAGGCCTCAGTGTCTGCTTCCCAGCGGCATCTTCGGCCAGGTTCCGGCTCAGCTGGTCGACGTCCAGTCCCCGGCCTCCCGAGCTGATGCACAAAAGTGAGGCTGTATTCGCTACCCGATCATGCGACGTTTTCACTCACCCGGTCGGTCTGCGTCTTGATGCCGTTTTACAGCATTCGAAATGGGTGATCTTTGCAGTGTAAGCGCCGATCACCGAAAGGGGGGCACGGCATGGTGAACATTATGAAGATCACTGTCTGTCTCCGCGCGGCCTACCTGACGGGTGCCGGGACCGATGGCTGGGTCTGTCTCGGTACCGGCGGGCGTGAGTCCTCCCCCGAGGTGTCGGACACCAGCGCATTCGAGACAGGATCGGCCGTCAATTAATGAAGCGCATATGGACCGGCGATTTCGTGACCCCGAGCCTCTAGCGCAAAGCCCGTCACGCGCACCTTTTCGTCAACGTGAGTGGTGTTGGCGAATACCGCCTCCTCAGTCCTGTTCCGTTCCCTGCGTGCGGTACCCACGACGGCGGGGACAGCGGAGTAGCAGGCGAACCCCAAGGGTGACCAACATCAACGACATTATGACCTTGTCCCTCTTCTCCGCGCGAGGAGCCGGGAATCGTGGATCGATGGTCAAGATTGTGATTGGGCGGTATCTCGGCTTCGTCGTCATTCTCGCCATCGCCACAGCGGCTGCCTGCGGCGCCACGTTCCTGCCCGAATCCGTCGTCATCCCCTACCTGGGACTACTGCCGATCGCCTGGGGGCTGAGGGCGGCTTGGCAGGCATGGCGCGAGCGCACCAGCGACTATGACGCGGGTGACGCCAAGGTCGGCGGCCCAAATCCGCTCGAGGTCTCCGCCGACGGCTTTGCCAACAGCGGCGACAACATGGATACCTGCGTCCCGGTCTTCGCTCCTGCGGACGTCGATGGCATCACCGTCATCGTCAACGTGATCGTGATCGTCAACGTGATCGTGTTCTCTCGTCCTGGCCGCCGCCCGGTGCTTCGAGGGCAAGTTCTTCGCCACCCGTCCCATCGTTGCCAAGGCCCTGAGCCGCTGGGCCCACGTCGTGATGCCCTTCGTTCTGGTTTCCCTCGGCCTGATGATTCTTATCGGCGGCGGAGCCTTCGGGCTGTGAGATCCGGCGGTCGGTCAACGCCGAACCCTGCCAACGGTTCATCCGAGGAGGCATGGAACACGGGGCCTCACCGCCGGAGCTGTGCTGCTGACGCCCCGTGTACCTCTCCACGCGGGACGCGGCCTCAATCCGGATGGATTCGCCCGGTCGGTCCGCGAGCACGGGCATCAGGGCTCCGCGCAGGGCAAGCCAGGCCGGACCACGAGGCCGGGGGATGGGCTTAGCCGACACGGGTGAAAGGTGGCTCTCATACGGGTGACTGCCACATCTTTCCGCCCAAATCCCATCAATCATTCCAATAGAAGCCACAACCGGGACGGCGGGAGGCGAGCACGCATGCCCCTTCGCACGCCACTCATGGCCCGTCTGAGGCTGTCAGTCCGCGCGCACGCGACCGCCGCGATCCTGGCGGCCGTAGCCGCACTGGTGCTTACTCTGTCCTCCCTCGGCGACTCGCACCTGGCCGCCGAGGAGCAGTCGGGATGCGCCCACGGTCAGGCCACGGTCACGGCCGCCGCCGCGACCCCTTGTTCACACAGGGCCGAGGCCGCCCCGGCGCACGGCCGGCACCCAGGGCACGACCCCTCGTCCACCCAGACATGCCTCGTGGCCACGGCCACCCATCGGCCGCTGTGTCACACGCTCCTGCCCGCGGTCGACCCCCCAGCCATCAGCGGCCTGCCACCCGTCGCGGCTGCTTCCACGGCCCCGGTTCCCAGCACCCCGGCCGACTGTCACCCACCGGCGATCCAGCGGGAGATCCTGCGCTGCTGACCGGACCCGCCCGCCCGGAAGCCGCGAACACCGCGCTCTGGGCAGCGACCGTCCCCGGTCCCGCACCTCTGCCGCAGGAGAACCATGCCTACCGACCCTTTCCGGGCCATCGCCGCGCTGGCACGCGCAGAAGCCAACCGCACCACACCCAAACCCCGCAAACCCGCCGAATCCACGGAGTCGCCAGAATCCGAACCCGAAACCGAACCAGCCACGCCCGAGCGACGCCGAACCGTCTGGCGCCAGATCGCCCACCGGATCCGCCGCCCCGACTCGGCCTGACACCCCCGTGCCGGCCAAGCCGCCCGGCCTCGGCCGGCACGGGGCGCCACCCCAGCACACCCCACGGCCGAACCGGCCCAGCTGCTAGAGACCCGCCCAACTGGCCACATGGGAAATGGTCTTGGAACCTCTGACAGAGTGATCAAAGGTGTGGCCGGATCCGACCCGGCGTCAGGTTGATCAAGGTGCGGGGCACGGCGGAACCTTGCTCGCGTCCACGCTCACCCGCGGCAACCGCAACGACGCCACCCAGCTCACTGGTCTGCTTCCTCGCCACTCCCGACGGGGACCCTGGGTACCGGCTGTCCGCCACGTTCGGCCCGTACGCCAAGAGCTACCGGGAAGCGGGGGACTCCTCGGAGATCCATGGCGACGCCGGCTTCGACAAGGAAGAGTCCTACGCGCGGGCCACCGCCCGCTGCCCCGGAAGCTCCCAACGGGCGCTGTTCACCCTGTGGTCGGTACTCGACAGCGCGAACCAGGAGACCATCACCCACCCCTCACCCGAGTTCGAGCGGGCCGCTCTGGCCGCCTTCGCCAAGAAGCCGGCCGACCAGCGAGGCTGCGCGGACCTGCGGTTGCCCCACTGAGGCTGCCACCGATCCGCAGAGGGGCGGGTGAGCCGCCTCCGTCTGCTTGGCCTGAGCAAGAAGGTCCGCCGCAGGCCAGTCACGGGCACGTCCAGGAGCGCCCAATCACCGCTTCGATGGGTTGAGCACCCTGGGCTGGGTTGGGGGCCACAGAACGGCTGGTCAACCGCGCGAGGCTGAACTGAGGGTTGCAACGGAGCGGGTAGAAGCGGCAGATGGCAGCACCAGCCAAGTTCGCGTGCCTGCCTGGGACGCGGACCTGTGGCTGGGCACTCGCGAGTCGGTGGTCGCCCCTATGGCCATGAGCTGCGGTTTCTCCTGGCTCTTAGTACTCCAGTCGCAGTTTGCTATTCCTGCTGGTCGGAGGCTTGTTTTCAAGTGTAGCGAGCTGACTGTGCGTCATGTGGCTGGAGTTCGTGATGGCGGGTGCGGCGTTGGTAGTGGCAGTGTTTGGCGGTGGCCTGGTGGCGCCGCCGGAAGCGGGACCATCTCCGGGCATGATGCGTGTGCTGGCGGTGGCCTGTTCCAGGACGGCAAGCTGCCATGAGCTTGCGGATTTCTGCCAGGCTGAGCGGGATGAGGAAAGATCCGTTTCTGCGGCCCCCCTTTCAATGGCTTCTGCGGCGGCCATGGCGGCGAGGAAGGCGTGAGCGAGCATCGCGAGGGTGATGTGCCGGTACCAGCCCGGGTAGCGCCGGACTTCGTACTGGTCGAGGCCGCATTCGTTCTTCGCGCTCTGGAAGCAGGACTCGATCGCCCAGCGGCTGCCGGCCACGGTGACCAGCTGATTCACCGTGGTCCCCGTGGGCGCGTACGCCAGGTAGTAGGCGATCTCGTCCGGGCGGGCGATGCTGCGGCGGGCCAGCACCCACCTGCGGTGCGAGGGCTCATCACCCTCGAAGAACGGGACGGCCGGGAGCTGGGCTGCTGCCCAGTCGTAGATGCGCGGGCCTTTGGCCCCGTCGCCGCAGGAGAGCCGTTCCCAGGCGTCATCAGGCGCGTCACCGATGAGCTGGTCGATGCGCCAGCACCCGGCCAGGGACTTGACCTGCTGTGATTTCGGCACGGCGACGACGTAGCCGAGTCCGGATTCCTCGAGCATGCGGCGGAAGTTGCAGTCCTGACCGTAGAGTGCATCCGCGGTCACCCACGCGATGGACAACGGCGAGGCCAGTGCCCGGGTGACCAGGTTCCGGGCGAGCTCGGTCTTGGTGGCGAACGCCCGGCTCTCGGGCACCCCTGCCGCTCGGCACCGCTCCCGGTCACACGTCCAGGACTTCGGCAGGTACAGCTCCCGGTCCACCAGGGTCCGGCCCCGCGTCGAAGCATAAGCCGCGAACACCGCGACCTGGCAGTTTTCTGTGCGTCCTGCCGTGCCCGAGTACTGCCGTTGCACCCCGGCCGAAGTGCTGCCTTTCTTGAGGAAGCCCGTCTCGTCGATGATCAGGACACCGTCGGGCTCGCCGAGGCGTTCGGCCACGTATTCCTGCAGGTCGTCACGGATCTCGTCCGGATCCCACCGGGCCCGGTTCAGCAGGTGCTGCAGTCCGGCCGGCACGTCGTGGCCGACGTACTCGGCCAGTTGCCAGCCATTCTTCCTGCCGACAGGACCGAGCAGCCCGCGCACGTAGTCCCGCATCCGCCGCCGCAGGTCGACCCGGCCGAACCGGTGACCGACCCGCAACAGCACCTCCTCCAGCTCATGAGCCCAGATATCGGGCCGCACATCATCTCGCACGATCAGCACAACAGCGATCACATGCCGACGGTCACGAACTCCAGCCACATGACGCACAGTCAGCTCGCTACACTTGAAAACAAGCCTCCGACCAGCAGGAATAGCAAACTGCAACTGGAGTATTAGACCGCGTCCTACGTGGTCAGTTGGTCGTTGCCATGGCTATGAGGAGTGGGCGGTGGGGATGGATCGTTCCGGACGGCCTGTGGGAGCCGGCGAGGCCGTTGCTGCCGCCGACGCGGGTGCGTCCGCAGGGCGGTGGAGTCGCGAACATTGATGACGGGGCGCGGTGTTCGCCGCGATCATTTATGTGCTGGTCAGCGGCTGTGCCCTGGCGTGCCCTGCCACCCTGCTTCGGGGCCTCGAAGCCGACTGTGCACCGCCGCTTCCTCATCTGCTCCCGGGCCGGCGTGTGGGGACGACTGCACCAGAAAGTGCTCCAGCTCCTGGACGGCCGGAACCTGATCGATCTGTCGCGCGCGGTCCCCGACTCCGCTCATGTCCGCGCCAAGGGGGGCGAACTTGCAGGTCCGAGCCCCGTGGACCGGGGTAAGCCCGGTTCCAGGATGCACATCCTGTCCGACGCGAACGGACTGCCTGTACGTGTCGGACTCTCCGCAGCCAACACCCACGACAGCCTCGGCCTGAAGCCGATACTGTCCCACTTCCACATGGGACACGAATCCCACGTGGCCGAATCCAAGCCCCAACGCCTCCACGCGGACAAAGCCTATGATGTCCCTCACCTGCGGCGATGGCTGTGGGGCAAACACATCGGCGTCCGCATCGCCCGCAAGGGCATCGACTCCAGCGAACGACTCGGCCGCCGAAGGCGGGTCATCGAGCGCACCATGTCCTGGCTGACCGGCTACCGCCGTCTCAACCACCGCTACGAGCGGAAACCAGGCAACTACCTGGCATTTCTCGGACTGTCAGCCGCTCTCTGCTGCGGATCGACGACCGCAAGACGTTGCAGGGCATCTATTTCGTGCTCTGCACCGGGACCCAGCGGGAGTTCATCCAGCCCTGGGACGCCGGCATGGACGAAGCCGAATGGCAGACCTGGATCGCCGAAGGCCACGACTTCGGACTCCTGAGTGTCAACGGTCTGCCCGGCCAGGCGCCCGCTGTTGTCCCCACCCACTTCACCAGCGACGGCAGCGACCTGTTGATCCACCTCGCCCGTCCCAACCCGGTCTGGAAGGCGATCGAGAACGACCCGAACGTCACCTTCACCGTCACCGGCGACTACGCCTTCATCCCCGGCACCTGGCGCGCCAAGCCCGACACCTCGCCCACCGACGGCGTCCCCACCAGCTACTACGCGGCCGTGCAGTTCACCTGCCGCGCCCACCTGCTCGACGCCCCCGAGGCCAAGGCCGAGCTGCTGCGCCGTCAGCTCGCCCACTTCCAGCCCGACGGCGACCACGCCTCTGTCGCCGTCGACCTGGTCGGCAGGGTCTTGTCGAAGACCGGGATGACGACCCGGAACCGTGACCAGGCCAGCCATGCGCACCACAGCGATGTACGTCGTCCGCCGATGCGCGGGCCCTCGCCCCGGTCCCATTGCGGCCAGAGCGCCGGTTCGGCGATCCAGGGCCGGTAGACGCGGTGGTGCCCGGATCGGATCCTCGCCTTGGCCTCGGCGACCGCGCGTCGGGTGGTGCGATCTCCGCCGGTGAAAGCCCATCGCAGTGACCCGCCGGTGGACGATGTCCGCGCGTATCCGCCCCTTCGAGGCGGCAACCAACCCCTCGATCTTGTCCATGTACTCGTCGATCGGGCGGGCGCGGTGCTGCCGCTCGACGGGACGCTCACCCTGCTCGCGCAGCTGCACATACCGCTTCACCGTGTGGTGGTCGACACCGGCCAGTTCGGCCGCGCCGCGATAACCACCACCGTGAGGTCGTACGCCTCCAGGATTTCCATGATTTCCCTGCTGTTCTTCACGCCGGCCAGCTTCGCTGGCCGGCGTCCGTCCAGGCCCGGGGAGGTTTCCGGCCGCCAATGGGGAAGCTCGCGGCCACAAAGTGCTAGATAAACAGCCGCCTACGGGGAGCATCCACCGGCCGCCGTCAACCAGACAAGGGTGGCTCTCACAGTACCTGGATCACCAGGGTCTCCCAGACGTCCAGGACGCCTGTCAACCTGTTTGAGCTGGCTCCCAGCCACACAGAGGAGAAGTGATGGATCCACGGGAGGCGCGCACGACGGCCGCCCGAGAACCCGTACCGGGCGCCCTCAACGAAAGCGCCGACAACACTCCATGGACACGCGCCGCAGCTTTACCCCCCATCAGTTCAATTCAGCTGCACCGGACGCGCGACCGCGTCAGCACATGCTTCCACGACAGAAGGAACGAAGACCAATGGCGGACAACCAGTTCACCACTCACGCAGACCTTTTCGATCTGAGTGGGAAATACGCACTTGTCACTGGCGGCACCAGGGGCATTGGGATGATGATAGCGCGCGGCCTTCTGCAGGCGGGCGCCCGCGTCATTATCAGCTCACGCAAGGCAGACACGTGCGCGGAGGCACAGCATCTACTGTCCGAATTCGGCGACGTTCAAGCAATCCCCGCCGACCTGTCCAGGTACGACGAGTGTCAGCGCCTCGCTGATCTTGTCAAGGTCGACTCGGAACGCCTGGACATCCTCGTCAACAACGCGGGAGCGATGTGGCGCGAGCCGCTGGAGACGTTCCCGGACGAGGCCTGGGACTCAGTGATCGACCTCAACCTCAAGTCGCCGTTCTGGCTGGTGCAGGCGCTGCTCCCCGCACTTCGCAGGGCGGGCACCGCCGATGATCCCGCGCGGATCATCAACATCGGCAGTATCGCCGCCATCCACGTCGCCGAGTCGCCCAACTACTCGTACGCCAGCAGCAAAGCGGCACTCCATCAACTCACCAGAGTGCTTGCCAGAGAACTGGGCCCACAGCACGTCACGGTGAACGCGGTAGCCCCAGGACCGTTCCCGTCGCAGATGATGGCGTCCACGCTCGATGCCATCGGCGACACGATCGCGGCGAAGGCCCCTCTGCGCCGGCTCGGCCGCGACGACGACATGGCAGGTATCGCCGCGTTCCTCGCCAGTCGGGCCGGGTCCTATCTGACGGGCACCATCATCCCGGTCGACGGCGGCATCGCCACGACCGCATCAGGTACCTAGGCGTCGGCGCGGGCCTTTTCCTGCTACGGCGCTGGGCGCATGCCGCGTGTGAGGGGGTGCGTAGCCGTCGGGGTACCAGCAGAACCTCCCTTCGCCTGCGGACAGGGCCTATGGTGAAGGCGTGGCCACGATCGATCTACGCACTGAGATCAAGGAATTCCTGAGCTCGCGTCGCGCGCGGATCGCGCCCGAGCGGGCCGGACTGCCCGCCTACGGCGGCAACCGCCGGGTCAAAGGTCTGCGTCGCGAAGAGGTAGCTCTACTAGCAGGGGTATCGGTCGACTACTACGTGCGTATGGAGCGCGGCAGCCTCACCGGCGCCTCCGACGGGGTGCTCGACGCGTTGGCCTCTGCCTTGCAACTTGACGAGGCCGAGCGCGATCACCTATTCCACCTTGCGCGGCAGTCCAGGGCGCCCGGCGGTCCACGCCGCCGGCGACCCGCCGTGACGGTGCGTCCGGCGCTTCAGCAGGTGCTCGACGCCATCACCGATGCGCCGGCTTGGATTTGCAACGGCCGTTATGACGTGCTGGCCATGAATCAACTTGCCCGCGCGCTGTATTCACCGGTGCTGGCCGACACGCGACGGCCGGCGAACACCGCGCGGTTCGTGTATCTAGATCCCGAAGCGGCAAAAACGTTCTTCGTCGACTATGGCCGAATCGCCTGCGATGTGGCCGCGAAGCTACGCATGGAAGCCGGCCGCAATCCGCACGACGAGGAGCTGATCGCCCTAGTCGGTGAACTGTCAACACGCAGTGAACTATTTCGGCAGCGGTGGGCATCTCAGGACGTTCGGCTCCACCGGTCCGGACGCAAGCGTGTGCACCATCCGGTAGCGGGCCGGCTCGACCTGGACGTCGAGTCGATGGAGACGCCTGCCGAACCCGGCCTGCTCCTGAACGTCTACACCGCGCCCGCTGGCACGGCGACCGCGGACGGTCTAGCCCTATTGGCGTCATGGGCGGCCGGCAGGGAGAGGCTGGAGAACAAGATTCAAGCACTCGGCTGACATTCCAACCTTTTCAGTCCGTCTGAGTCAGCGCTGAACGATCGGCAAGAGCGTCGGGCCCACGTTGGGAATGCCTTTCGAGTGGTCGTAAGTTGACTTGGGCACCCGCAGTTGGGGCGCAGGCAAACCCAGTCGGGGTCGCCGATCCACCAACGATGACCATTCGAAGACACTGCCTAGTGCCGTACGGCTGACAGCTCGCGCACCGTCGCCATGTCGCTGAACGGGATCAGCCGGTCGCCGACGATCTGGTACGGCTCGCTGCCCTTCCCCGCGACCAGCACGATGTCGGCCGGCCCGGCGGCGGACAGGGCGAAGGCGATGGCCTCGCGGCGGTCGGCGATCCGCTCGAAGGGGGTGCCGGTGGCCGTGAGACCCGGAGCGATCTGGTCCATGATCGCCTCGGGGTCCTCGTCACGGGGATTGTCCGAGGTGAGCACGCACAGGTCGGAGTGGGACCCGGCGATCTCGCCCATCTGGGCCCGCTTGGTGACGTCCCGGTCGCCTCCGCAGCCGAAGACCGTGATGACGCGTGCGGCGGCGAAGTCCCCGATGGCGGCGAGCACTTTGCCCAGGGAGTCGGGCGAGTGCGCGTAGTCCACGATCACGGAAGCGCCCTGCGGAGCCTCGAACCGTTCCAGCCGCCCGGGGACCGGGGGCATCCGGTCGAGCGCCGCCACCAGACCGGCCAGGTCATGGCCCAGCAGATGGCATGCGGCCAGGGTGGCCAGGGCGTTGGCGACCGAGAACCTGCCGGGCACGGGGATCGCGGCGGGATACTTGCGCCCGTCGTGGTGGAGCGTGAACCGCGTGCCGAAGGCGTCCATGTCCAGGTCGGTCGCCCGGTAGTCGGCTTCGGCGTCCAGGGCGTACGTACGGACCAGGCCCGGCATCATGGCCGGAACCAGCGCGCCGACCGGGTCGTCCGCGTTGACCACCGCGCGTCGGCAGAGTCCGTCGAAGAGCCGGAGTTTGGCATCCCGGTAGTGCTCCATCGTGCCGTGGTCGTCCAGGTGGTCCTGGGTGAGGTTGGTGAAGATGCCCACGTCGATGAAGGAGTGGTCGATCCGGTGGTTCAGCAGGCCCATCGAGGTGGCCTCCAGGACCACGGTGCCCACCTCGTGGTCGCGCATGTGCCCCAGCAGATACTGGAAGTCCGGTGACTCCGGGGTGGTCAGCACCGAGCGCGGCATCGGGATCAGCTCGTCCCCGATCCGGTTCCCGCCCGTCCCGATCACGCCCACCTTCGCGCCCTCGGCGATCCGCAGCACGGACTCCACCATGTACGAGACGGACGTCTTCCCGTTGGTGCCGGTGACGGCCACCATGTCCATCGCCCGGCCGGGCTCCCCGTAGTAACGCGAGGTGATCAGCGCTGCGGCCTTACGGGTGTCGGCCACCCGCACGACGCAGGCGCCTTCCGCCGACGGCCATACCGCTGCGGGAAGACCGGGCGCGGGCTCCTCGACGAGTACCGCGACGGCGCCCCGCGCCAGCGCGGAACCGACGGCCTCGGGGCCGCCCTCGCGGTGCCCGGGTACCGCGATGAAGAGTGAACCCGGCGAGACGCGGTGGGCATCGAAGCATGCTCCCGCGGTGACTCTCGTCCCCGGATCGCCCAGAAGTACTTCGTGGTCGTGCCCGGCCAGCAACTCGCTCAGCTTCACAGAGGTCCTCTCAGGGGTGTGGCCGGGCCCGCCGGGTCGCGGGAAGCGAACCGGCGGTACGCCAGGGGCGCGGGCCGCAGGGGGATGGTGCGGGAGGCGGGATGTGCGGTACGGGGATGCGCGGTGGGGGAGCGTGCGGTGGGGGAGTTCGTGCAGCGGAGATGCGGTGCGGGAGCCCGCGGAATGCGTCGGCAGAGGCTCAGGAGGAGGCCGCGGTGCGCCGGGTCCGCCGTGGAGGTCCTTCCTGCGGGCGCCTGGGCATGGCGGGAAGGGGGAGGCGGGAGAACCGGACGCGCGGGCCCGTCGGGAAAGTTGCTAGCCGTGGCCGTGCAGCGCACGGCAGCGCGCCCGGGGCGCGACGGGACCCAGCGGGCGAGGGGCCCGGACCGGGCTCTCCGTCACCACATGTGTATGTCCCATACGGAGAGTGTACGTGGCCCGGAGCGCCCGCCCCCGCGGGAACAGGCTCCGGTCCGCTCCGCCCCCGCTGACCTGCTGCTGTCCGGGCCGCACACTGCCGTGATCGGCATGTAGCAGATCGACTCCTCGCGCACATGGGCGCCGGGCTTCACTGTGGCGATTCGGGCGGGGTGGGAGGGACGGTGATCCCCGCGAGGATGATGTCGGCGACGGTCTCGGCGTGGTCCCGTAGCTCGGTCGGAGTGCTCGGAATGTCGGCTCCGGGCAGTCGCGCTTCGACGGGAAGGAGGAACGGGCCGCAGCCTCCGTTGGTGACGAGGTAATGGAGTGTGGCGTAGGGAAGGGGCCGGATCCGGCCGGCGGTGACCAGGCGATCGAGGAGTCGTTCGACACCGGGCCGCTGCGGATTGATGAACCGTTCGATGACGAAGCGGATGCGCGGGCTGTCGACAGACCCCTCGTGGTTCATGACGCGGACGACCTGGGGGTGAGCGGCGGCAAGGGACCTGGCCGACGATGCCCTGCCGTAGGGCCGGCAGATCGTCGACCTCCGGGCTCTCGGCGGCCTGTTTCTGCGCCGCGACCCGTATGACGATCAGGCGGACGCCTGCCTCGAGATACCCGTGCCGGTTACCCCGTGCCGATTATGCCGTCCCGGTTGCCCGTCCCGCTCACACCGACCGGAAGCCGATGCCGAGCAGGCTCGCGGCTGCTTTGTGGTCGGCGGCATGGTGGCCGACTGACAGTGACCAGTGATGGCCGACGCCGGTCGCGCTCCACTCGTCCACCCATTCACCGGGGTCGCGGCCGAAGTCGACGCGGCTGGTGGTGTTGCCGATCTTCAGCAGCGGACCGGGGACGACCCTGCCTTCGGAGGCGATGAAGGACAGGCTGCCGTCGGCGTCCTGACCCAGCCCCAGGAGCGTGACGGGGCCGTGCTGGACGTCGCACTCGACGCTGACGCCCCAGCCGCGCTTGCCGTGGTAGACGCCGAGCCCGCGCAGCAGCGGGTTGCGGGAGGCGACCGCGAGGTTGGCGGGGCCGTCGTGGCCCATTTCGACGACTCCGTCCTCGAAGTTCAGCGCTTGGATCTCGGTGAACGACCCGCCGTCGCCGACGCTTTGGGAGGCGAGCTGCGCCACGGTGGTGCGCAACTCGTACTCGCCGGTCGCGGGGATACCGCGAGCGGTCAGCAGCGAGGCGCCGAGGATCATCCCGGCGCCGAGGCGCTCGTGCTGCTCGCCGTCCAGGCCGCGGTGGTAGTAGGCGAGCGTGTCCAGGCCGAAGTCGTCGACGAGGCGGTCCAGGGCGACCGAGACGGTGGCGCCCCAGGCGAAGTCCCCCTCCGCGACGGTGTCGTCGAGGGTGAAGATCTTCCGCGCGAGGTCCATCCGCTCCCTGGTCTCGGCATCGGTCACCTTCTCCACACGGTGTCGCAGGTCGTCGAACTCCAGCACCTCGATGTGCGAGCCGAAGGTGGCGGGCAACAGGGTCAGGTCGGTCGAGACGTCGAGCATCCCGGGGTAGAGGTGGCCCATGAGACCGTGCCGGGCTTCCCGCAGGGCGGCCCGTACGTGGGCGGCGCGGATCCACTGCTCGATGCGCCGCCACGCTGATTCCTGGCGCAGCCATCCGGACACCGACCGGAAGGGGATGCCGGCGCGGCGGAAGACGTTGCCGACCTCGGGGACGGGGCACTGGCCGCAGTAGGCGAGCCAGGCGCCGGTGTCGAAGGCGGCGTGGTCCATCTTCGCGGTGGGCTGAAGGTCGATCACCAGCACCGGGGTGTTCGCGCGCTGGGCGATCGGCAGCACCATCGAGGAGGTCAGATAGGTGGTCAGGAAGAGCACGATCAGGTCGCAGTCCGCCCGGCGCAGCTTCTCGGCCGCTGCGGCGCCCTCCTGGGCGTCGGAGATGAATCCGGCGTCGGTGACCTCGGTGCCCATCGCCTGGAAGCGCCGCGCCACGTAGCCGGCCGATTCCCGCAACTGGGGGAGCAGCCCGGGGAACTGCGGCCAGTACGTGCCCAGACCCCCTGACACGAGTCCGATGCGAGTGGGCCGTCCGGCCGCTGTCGGGAGCAGGCCGAGCAGTGCGGCGGCGCGGTCTTCGGCGGGCTCCGTGGCCGGGGAAGTGGAGTCTGTCGTTGTCGTGCGCATCGAGCTCCTCGGATGTGTACGGCGGCCTGCGAACGTGGGGGCGTACGCCCGGCGTCAGGGTGTCCGGCATCAGGGCGTGACGAGCTGGGCCTCCGGCTGGGCACTGGCGGGGGCGGCTGCCGCGCGGGGCACGAGCACGCGGATGATGAAGATGCCCACGGCCATGGCGACGGCCATGCAGGCGGTGATCGACCACAGCAGCAGGGAGGGGCTGAACTCCAGGAGCGCGGGCGTGAAGAAGGCCGCCAGCGCGAATGTGGCCCGGGAGAGGGCGTAGGTCAGCCCCTGGGAGGTGCCACGGGTGTCGGCCGGGAGGAGGAGCTGTGACCACACTTTGTAATTGGCCTCGCCTGCCAGGGGGTTGGAGAGCTGGTACAGGACGCAGTACGCGAGCATCCCGGACAGTACGGCGCCCCCGGTGAAGCTGGGGATGGCGAAGGCGACGGTCTGCACCACCGCGGCGACGAGGAACAGCCGGTCGCGCCACGCCGTATCGGCGACCCGGACGAACACCAGGCCCATCGCCAGCGCGACCGGGAGGAAGGCCAGGTTCAGGCCGGTCGCCAGGCTTTGCGAGGCGTCGCTGACGGTGACGAGGAAGTACGTGCCGAACTGCCCGAAGGTGTTGGCGCCGAGTCCCCAGACGACGTAGAAGGCGAAGGTGGCGGCCATCGGCAGCAGGACCGACTTGTGCAACAGGCTCTTCAGCGCGGGGCGGCCGGGCCGCTGAGCCCCTTGGACATCGACGGCGGGGACGGTGGAGGGGGAGCCCGGCTCGTACGGCATCGGGATGTCGTCCGAAGGCGCCTCCGGCGACGCGTTCTCCGGCGCCTCCGCCGACAGCACCGCGAGCCGCGACCGCAGGGCCCAGGTCACCAGGGCCGCGAGGGCGAGGTGACCGATGATCAGACGAGTGCCGAGTTGCCCCATGGCCGAGAGGGCGAAGCCGAGCAGGGTGGTGACGGCGATGCCGACGGTCCACATGACCTGGGTGAAGGCGACCAGACGGCCGCGCGCCCAGGCGGGCACCGCCTCCGACACCACGGCCAGTGAGGTGGGCAGGTCGGCGCCGGCCGCGAGCCCGGCGATGATGACACCGGTCAGCAGTACCTTGTCGTTCGGTGCCAGCGTGATGGTGAGCGCGCCGCAGCTGTAGCAGAGGATGTCCAGGTTGTAGACCCGGCGTCGGCCGAGGAGGTCCGCGAGCCAGCCGCCGACGAGTGAGCCGAGGGCGATGCTGAAGGTGACGATCGCACTGATGGCGCCGGCCATCCACACGCCCATCCCGAAGCTCTCCCGCCAGATGGCCAGGCTCACCGAGATGCCGATGAGCAGGCCGGAGTCGAGGTAGGACGCCATCCCCGACAGGACGGCGAGCCGCCAATACCGGCCCGGCAGGCGCCGCTTGGCGGGGGAGGAGCCGGTCGGGTCCTTGGCCATGTCGCGACTCCGTTGTCGGATGGTCAACAGGTGAGGTGCGGCGAGGCAGCGACTGTAAGACTGATTGGAACGTTCCAACAAGATGCAGCAAGGAATCGGCGCCAAATATTCGGAGTGGGCTGCCCGTTGGGATCGGTGATTCGCGGAGTGTCCCCTCCTTTCTTGGTTGCGAGCGGGCAACCTCTGATGTAAAACGTTTTGCTCCCCTGCTCGTTGCGTCGACCTCGCAGCCGTTCCCCCCAACTGGACTTTGATCGACCTCCCGACGTCCGTGGAAGGACCGTGCGTCCGTGATCTCCCCCGCGCTTGAGCAGCTGTTCGACGAGCCGCCCCCGGACTTCGGTCCGACCCCGCTGTGGTGGTGGTCCGGTGCGCGGGTCACCCGGGAGCGGCTGGAGTGGCAGCTGCGCAGGTTCGTCGAGGGCGGCGTGCACAACCTCGTCGTGATCAATTTGGCCCCGGCCGGTCCGGCCTTCGGCGCGCCGGCGGACGACCCCGCCTGGTTCAGCGAGGAGTGGTGGGCCCGTTTCACCGACGCCTGTGAAATCGCCCAGGGCCTGGGGATGCGGCTGTGGCTCTACGACCAGATCGGGTTCTCCGGCGCGAACGTGCAAGGCGGCATCACTCACCGCCACCCGGAGGCGGCAGGCCGGGCGTTGCGAACGCGCCGGACCCGGGTCCTCGGCGGCGACCCGGGCCTGCTCGGGACCGAGAGCATGGTCGGCGCGTACGACGTGGCGACCGGCGAACGCCTCACGGCCGACGGCGCCCTGCGGGTCACTGTGCCGGACGGGACGGAGGTGCGGCTGGTCACGTCGGTGCCGACAGCGTTCGACTACCTCGACCCGCACGCCGTCGGCCTGCTGATCGACACGGTGCACGGCGAATACGAGCGCCGGATCCCGCAGTACCTCGGCAACGTCGTCGCGGGCAGCTTCCAGGACGAACTGCCCGGCACCAACTCCTGGACCGCCCGCTTCCCACCGGAGTTCCGCAGCCGCCGGGGCTACGACCTGCTGGACCACCTGCCGGCCCTCTTCACAGCCGACCGCGGCCACG
Organism: Streptomyces sp. NBC_01775; assembly: GCF_035917675.1. Taxonomy (NCBI): domain Bacteria; kingdom Bacillati; phylum Actinomycetota; class Actinomycetes; order Kitasatosporales; family Streptomycetaceae; genus Streptomyces; species Streptomyces sp. NBC_01775. Next base: position 8,078,365 of record NZ_CP109104.1, read on the forward strand.
CGGCCAAGGTCCGCGCCGACTACTACGCAGTACGCGCGCAGCTCACCGAAGAGGCCCTGTTCAAGCCGCTCGGCAGCTGGCACACGCAGCGCGGCATGCTGCTCGGCGCCGACCAGAGCAACCCGGCACGCGCGGGGAATCCCACCCAGGCCACCCAGATCTACACCGACTACTTCCGTACCCACCGCTGGTACAGCGCCGTCGGCAGCGATCACGAGGGCGACTCCAAGGTCCACTCCTCCATGGCCCACCTCTACGGCCACGACCGGGTGTGGATCGAGGCGTTCCACTCCTCTGGGTGGGGCGGCACTCTGGAGGACACCTACGACTGGCTCCTGCCGTTCCTGCGCAGCGGAGCCAACCTCTACAACCCGCACGCCACCTACTTCGGCACCGCCGGCGGCTGGTTCGAGTGGGCGCCGCCCTCCACCGACTGGCGCCAGCCGTACTGGAAGCACTACCCGGCGTTCTCACGGGCGGTCGCACGGATCGCCTCGGTCATGTCATGGGGCACCTACGACGCCGAGGTGGCCGTCCTGCACCCGACCGCCACCGTGCAGGCGCTGCTGCCGCTGGGCTCCCCGGTCGACCACTTCGGCGACGGCCTGCTCGGCGGCGCGTACGCCGACATCGACGAGACACAGGAGCACTACCTGGACCTGTGCGGCGCGAACAACTGGTTCCGGACCCGGATCGGCGCGCTGGACCGTGAAGGCGTCTCCTTCGACGTCATCGACGACGCCTCCGTTCAGCGCGCTGTCCCCGTGGACGGCTGCCTCCGGCTGCCCGAACGGAACCTCCGGTATTCGGCGGTGCTGCTGCCGTCGGCGAGCGTCCTGGAGGAGGACACCGCGCGCCGGCTGATCGCACTGCTCGACAGCGGGGGACGGGTGGTCGTGGTGGGCCGGGCCCCCTCGTCCGCGGCCGGGACGGCAGGCGACGACGCGGTGGTGGCGGCGCTGGCCGCCCACCCGAGGCTGGAGCGCGTGCCCGGCACCGAGGCCGCGGCCAAGGCGGTCCGTGACGCGGCCGGCCACGCGACCGGCGACGTCCCGCTCCTCGTACGGCGCCGGGGCGACATCGGGGCCGCCCTCATGACCGGCGCCTTCCCCAACGCCAGTGCGTGCTCGCCGCGCGAGGGCTCATCCCGGCTTCAGGACGACTACGACTTCGACCCCGCCCGCTACGCCCTCGCCTCCACGGTGCGGGTGAACGCCGCGGTGGCCGAGGCGCAGGTCTGGAACCCGGCCACCGGTACCCGCGAGCCCGCCCGCGTCACCGTCTCCGGCAGCCGCTCGGCCATCGAAGTCCCGCTCGCCGGGGCGCCCGCCGCGATCGTGGTGTGGCGGGAGGGCGGGCCGGAGCCCGCGAACGGCGCGACCGCCTCCCGGCCGCATACGATCACGCGCGTCGACACGGCCACGGGCGTCGACACGGCCACGGGCGTCGACCTCTCCTCGGGCTGGCAGGGTCGGTTGGTCCCCACGATGGACAACACCTGGGGCGACATGGCCTTGCCCGCCAGGACATCTGTGGCCGACCTTCAGATCTGGACCTTGCACTGGTCGGAGGGAGAGGGGCAGGACGAGAACGCGTGGCGGTCCGTACGGGCCACATACGGCAACCGTGTGCGCCATCTGCCGCCGGTCCCCGCCGCCCGTGCCCCGGAGCCGCTCGACGTCGACGCCGTTGCCCAGGTGCTCGCCGGGAAACGCCCGCTGGTACCGCCCGACGGATGGTCCACCGCGCTCCACTCCGCCGGCCGGGGCGCCCGCGATCCCGGGCCCGGTGTGCTCGGCACCAAAGGGCTGATCGGCGAGGAGTTCGTCCGGACAGGGACTCCGGGCGCCGGAGAGGTGATCCGGGTCCGCACGGTCGTGGCGGCGGACCGCCTGGGCGAGGCCGACCTGATACTCGGCGCGGCGGCGGCCAAGCGATGGTGGTGGAACGGCGAGGAACTGCCCACCGGGGACGGCTATCTCGCCTCGGCCCGGCTGCACCTCGACCGGCCGCTCAACGTCCTCGAATACGAGCTGGCCGACCCGCAGACGGCGCCGCCCATGGGGGCGACCGGCGACAGCGGACCACTGGGCAGCTTCTACTGCCTGACGCGGCCCGGTGGCTTCGCACCGCGACCGCAGTTCATGCGGCTTCCCGCCGCAGCACGCCCGGACGGCCGGGTCACCTACCGCGCGACGCTGGACGCCGGGGGGCGCCCGGCGGAGGCGGTGTTGGTGGTGGGCGCGGCGACCGGCGTGACCGTGGTGCTGGACGGCGAGGCCGTGGCACGCCAGGAGAAGGTGGAGTACTACGAGTCGAACTGGGGCGCGAGCCCCATGTTCTTCCGGCACGAACTGGCGCTGACCCCGGGCGTACACGTGCTTGAGCTGGAGGCGGACAGCGTCCAGGCGGCGGACGTCGTCTTCGCCGACCTGGTGGCCCGTACCGCTGCCGGTCCGGTCGCGCTGGTCAGCGGTGCCGGCTGGGAAGCTCGAACGGGCAGCTGGCGCGGGCGGACGATCGAGCACCCCGGGCGGTGGGCTGAGCTGCGGCCCTGTTACGCCGCCGGCCGGCCGCACCCCCTGCACGGCACCGAGTGGCTGACGGGCACGCCGATGCTCGGCACCCGGGCGGACGCGGTGTGCAGCACCGACGACGTGGTGCCGGTCGCCCAGCGCTTCCGCACCACACTGCCGGCCGGCACCGAGTCGGTCACCTTGCCGCTCGACGTCCCGCTCGCGGCGGTGCGCGTCGGCCGCGTGCACCACACCCTCGACGGCGACACATTGCGCCTGGACCGCCCACTGCGGGAGGCGGCGGAACTGGAGATCGTCACCTGGCCGACCGCGACGCTGCGCGGTGGCGCGGCACTGACCGGGCCGCTGGTCGTCCGGACCGCACCGGCACCGCTGCCGCTGGGCGACTGGCGGTCCATGGGCCTGGAAGCATGGAGCGGTGCGGTGGCCTACTCACGCACCGTGGACGTGCCCGCGCAGGGGGTTTCCGTGCTCGACCTGGGCCGGGTGCGGGGCAGCGTGGAGATCACCGTCGACGGTGAGCCGGCGGGGGAGGCGTTCTGCGCTCCGTACCGCTTCCCGCTGCCCGGCGTGGCGGGCCGCACGGTGCGGATCGAGGTGACGGTCCACAACACACTGGCGCCGTATCTGCGGGAGACGACGCCCACTTCCTGGACCTTCCCCTCGCAACTGGTGTCGGGGCTGCTGGGACCGGTGACGCTGCTGACGGCGGATACGGATGGCTGAGCGCGAACGGGTCCGGGGGCGGCCCGGTTCAGGCAGTGGCACGGTGCCGGAGGTGCGGGGTGAAGACCCTGGATTCATGGACGTGCTCGCCCCGCGCCTCCACCTCGTCCAGCAGCATGTCCACGGCCGCCCGGCCGAGGTCTTCCACGGGCTGGCGGATCGTCGTCAGCGGGATCGCGGCGAAGCTCGCCGCATCGAGGTCGCCGTACCCGACCACGCGTACGTCTTCGGGGACCCGCACGCCGCGCTCGGCGAACCCCCGGCAGAGCCCGACCGCCAGGAAGTCGTTCGCACAGAACACCGCGTCGGGTACCTCGGCCAGCGCGCGGGCGATGTCCGCACCGGAGGCCACCGTCATCTGCTCGACCGTGATCTGCCTCAGCCGGGACCCGCGCCGGGCGCGGATGGCCTGCCGGGCGCCCTGGTAGCGGTCGGCGCACTGGCGGATGTCCAGCCGGCCGTTGACGACCAGCACATCCCGGGCGTCACCGCTCAGCAGGTGCCGCACCGCCAGGAGGCCGCCGGCCACGTCGTCCACCGAGACCGAGCACCCGTCCTCGGCCTGGCTCGACCGGTCGGCCAGCACCAGTGGTATCCCGCGCCGTCGCAGCTGGGCGAGCCGTCCCGGATCCGCGGTGAGCGGCACCACGACGACACCGACCGCCCGCTGCTCGACCAGCATGGACAAATAGCGTTGCTCCCGCTCGGGGTCGTCGCCGCTGTCGCAGAGGGTCAGCGAGAACCCGTGCTCGTACGCCGCCTCCGCCGCACCCCGCGCGATGCGGGAGTAGAAGGAGTTCGCCACGTCGGGCAGGACGAGTCCGAGGGTGGACGCCCGGCCGCTGCGCAGACCGGCGGCCCCCGTGTGAGGAACGTAGTCGAGATCGGCGACGATCATCCGGACCCGCGCGGCCGTCTCGGGCTTCACGCGGTCCGGGCGGTTGAAAACGTTCGACACCGTGGACACCGAGACGCCGGCGGCCTCTGCCACGTCCTGGATACGGGCGGGACGGGTGGCGATGACGCTCACCTCCCATCCGGACCGCCCGGAGCCGTGCCCACGGGCGCGGCGACATTCACCGCATGCGCTCATCGTACGTCCGTGCCCGATGCCGGGCGTGGGCTGCTGACTTGGGTGAACGGATCACGTGGACACGGTGAGTTCAGAAACCATCCCGCTGGCGGCTGCGTGTCTTGTGGACGTGCCGAGCCAGTTCCACTGCTCCCTTACTCATCTCCCCACGATTTGGAGTCCTCTTGAGAATCCGGAAGCTCGCCCTTGCCACGGCTGTCGCGACCGCTGCGGCCGGCACGTTCGGTGTCACAGTGGTTCATGCGGCTCTCACCGATGAGCCGCCCTCCACTCACTCCAAGGCGCCCCAGCGTCCCACCAGCGCTTCTTTGCACGATGACTTCAACGGGGACGGCTATGCCGACCTGGTCACCGCCACGCCCGGCGCCACCGTGGCCGGCCGGGCGGCAGCGGGCAACGTCGTTGTGCAGTACGGCTCCGCCGACGGCATCAGCCCGTCCCGGTCCACCACCGTCGTACAGGGCGCGGACGGTGTGCCCGACTCGCCCGAGGCCGGTGACCGCTTCGGCGCCGACTTCAGCAGCGGAGACCTCGACGGCGACGGCTTCGACGACCTGGTCGTCACCGCCGATCACGAGAAGGCCGACGAAGGCACCGGCCGCATCGGCGCGGTCACCGTCGTGTGGGGCGGCTCGAAGGGCCTCACCGACGGAGGCACCTCGGTCACCAGCGACAAGGACGACGAGAACTTCGCCGCGGATGTGGCCGTGGCCGACATCGACGGGGACAAGGGCCAGAACCTTGTCGTGCTCAACGGGCAGCGCATGCTGACGTACGCCGACGGCTTCTCCCGCGACAAGCCGTCCCGCGCCACCGGAGTCACCGACGGCTTCGGCGACGTCTCGGGAGGCAGCCTGGTCACCGGGGACTTCACCGGCTCGGGCAGCAGCGACATCGTCGTCTCCGGAGCGTCGGACGCGGAGGCGGGCATGATGTCCGGGGTCAACGTCTACAGCGGCGGCCCCGACGGCGTCACCCTCAAGCGCGAAATCTCCGAGGGCGATGTGCCCGTGTCCGACGGCGGCGCCTCCGGTGACCTCAACAAGGACGGCCGCGAAGACCTGGTCCTGGGCGGAGGCATCGACTGCTGCTCCGACGACCTGGAGAACCCGTCCGAAGGCGCCGGCCAGATAGCCGTCTTCTACGGTACGAAGGACGGCCTCGGCACCGGCCCCGAGATCATCCACCCGGGCACCCCCGGGGTCCCCGGCGAGATCGGGGTCCCGGACGCGTTCGGCGCATCCGTCTCGGTTGGTGACGTGACGGGCGACGGACACGACGACGTGGTGGTCGGCAGTCCCGGCAAGAAGGCCGGCGGTGCCGCGTCGAGCGGTTCCGTCGTCCTCCTCAAGGGCAGCGCCAAAGGTCTGACCGGGAAGGGCGCTGTGGGCCTGAGCCAAGACACCGCGGGTGTCCCGGGAGTTGGCGAGAAGGATGACCGGTTCGGTTCCGCCGTCCGTGTCACCGACATCGACGGCGACGGCAGGTCGGACGTGGCCGTCAGCGCGAAGGGCGAGGACGTCACCGCCGGCGCCGAGCACGACGGCGCGGTGTGGGCGCTGCGCGGCGCAGCCGACGGGATGACGACCAAGGGCGTCTCGTCCTTCAGCGCCCCGAAGTTCGGCTTCACCTTCACCGACGCGAAGTTCGGCTCGGTCCTGGGCTACGGAACCAGCCCCGGCGATTTCGAGTAACTGATCGTTTCAGATCGGGCGGGTGGCCGGCGGGGTGCCGTCGATGTCGGCGCAGGACCGGATGGGCAGGCTGTTCAGCGCCTCCTCCAGGGCGTCTGCGTCGGCGACGCTCCAGGTGCCGATGTTGGCGCGCTTGCCAGCCACCCGCCCGCGCCCTGGAACAGCTCACGGCCCGCGGTCCGGCCCGTCAGGCCCTCGGACGCCTCCTGCCGGCAGGCAGGGTCCACGTTGTGGCCTGCGGCCAACGCAAGATCGTTGGTCTTCACACACCGGTGATCAGCGCTGGCCGCGGTCTTCCCGCGGCCGGTCCCCGGGCAAGATCGCGCTGTATGGCTGGAGCACCAGGTCGCGCTGATACCAGGTGCCCTGCTTACCGCCGATGTGGGCCGGGTCGGCGGGGCCGACGGGGACGAACCCGGCTTTGGTCAGCACCTGTTGGGACGCGACATTCTGGCGGGCCGTGGCCGCTCGCAAGGTGCGCAGCCCGTGCTGGGCCGCCGCCAGTCGGCACACTTCCCGGACGGTCGCGGTCGCCACGCCGCGGCCGGCGACGTGCTCGGCGACCCGGTAGCCGAGCTCCGCGGTCTGGTCCTCGATGTCGACCAGGTTGAACCTGCCGAGTACCGAGCCGTCCTCGGCGACGAGCACGTAGAAGGCGCAGATGCCCGCCTCCTGCTCAGCCAGCAAGGCGTTGTACCTGTCGGTGAACTGGGCGAAGAAGTCGTCGCCGCGGTCGGGGACCGAGGCAGCGAAGTAGGCGCGATTCGCCAACTCGAAGGCCAAGACCGCCGGGGCGTGGCCAACATGCAGCCGCTTCAGCTCGGGCATTGCCCAACCTTACCCAGGCGGTACGCCGAGGCCACCTGGTTTCCACTGACTACGGCCTCTCCCGGAAGTACGGCTTGGCGCAGATGGCCTGCCGGACGTCGGCGAATGGTTGCCCCGGCCCGTCATCGCTGGTGATCGCTCCCCTTGTTGGAGGGTTGCTGGTCCGGTTTGACGCCCGTCTGCTGAATCCGGGGGAGCCCGCGACGCCTGTGGCGGCTACCGCTGCCCGTAGTGGGGCGCTGCGGGGGTGTGCGTCGGGCCGTGCGGCGCCGGCGGCCGGTCGGGGCCGTGGCGTCGTCGGCGGCGCCGGGTGTGCGTCACGTCCACAGCGCGACCGCGCCAGGGCGGTCCACCTCGCGCAGGACGTACGCCGTGTCGGCGCCCGTGCTGCGCGAGTGGCGCGTCAACCTCCGTAATCGGGTCCGCGCCCGCGGCGAGCACGTCTTCGTCCGGACGAAGGCCGGACATAGCAGACCGAAAACTGTCTTGCACTGCGCCGGCTCACGATGGATTCGGCGCCGTGAGTGCGCGGGCGGGCACGGCCACGGGTTGGGGGCCGGGCGCTCTTCCGTCAGCTTTGGGCCGGGGAGAGCGCCGCGGCGAGGGAGGTCAGTTAGCGCACTGGCGGCTGGGGCTGATTACCGTGCAGCTGGCAACCACCTGCGGCAGCTCCTCGATCTCCTCGACCTCGAAGATCTCGGCTTCCAGCGTCTCCAGCTCATCAACGAGCATGTGCAACAACTCCTTCTTGAGTCACACGAGTTACGTGATCGACCGCCATTCTGGGGACCCAGTTTGAGCCAGGTCAAGCGCCTCTCTCAGGTCGCCGAAATCCCTCTCTCGGTGGCACCTTGAACACGCTCGGTCAGGGCCCGGTGCAGCACGTAGACGAGGTAGTCCTCGTTGCCCAGGGTCACCCCGAGCCGGTTGCACATCATGTGGGTGAACCCGGCCAGCAGCGCCCTCCGCGCCTGCTGTGGCCCCACTGGCCGGGCCGCTCCCGTGCCGTCGATGGGAAAGGCCAACTCACCGCGCTCCGCCGCCTCGTCGATGCGGGCGCGCAGTTCGGCGCCGTGCTCGGCCCAGCGGCGGAGGAACCCGGTGAGGAGTTCGGGCCGCCCGCCGAGCACCCCCGCGTGCAGCGCCTCCACCTTGTCGCCCAGTGGGCCGGCCATCCGCCGGTACGCGGCGTCGTAGGTGTCGTGGCGCTCCTGGAACTGCGCCTCCCAGTCGGCCATGCGGCCCGCGAGGAAGGCGAGCGCACGATCCGTGTCCTCCAGCAGCGAGAGGGCGAGGGTGGCCATCAACTGCGCGGCGGTGCCGAGCCGTCCGCTGCCCGTCCGGATGCCGGGGGAGGCCAGCAGGCCGAGGACCAGGTCGCTGGAGTGCTCCGCGTGCCACTCGGCGATCGCGACTCCCGCCGAACCGCCGTAGCGCTCCAGCTCAGGCTCGTAACCGAGGTAGGCGAGCGAGTTGTCGGGGCGGCGCGGCATCCGTGTGGTGCCGGGACCGTAGCGCGCGTTCCACTGAGCCTCGGAGAACTCCAGGAGGAAGTGCTCGCGGTACTGCGCGTCGCTCGGCTGGACCGCCGGATCGGTGGACGAGGGGCAGCGGCGCAGATAGGCACCGACCTCCTCCTCGACGATGCTGGTGAGGGCGGGTACGGCCGTGAGGGACACGGGCCGGATCCGCAGCCGTACATGTGTGCCTTCCAGCCAGTACCGCAGAAAGTAGCAGCCGTCGGCCAGCCCTTCGCCGCGCAGCCGCGCGAACAGCGGGCGGACGCAGTCGGACAACAGCGAGTCGCGGTCAGCGCTGTAGTAGACGTGCGCGGACAGCCATTCACCCAGCCTCAGTTCGGCGGGTGACCGGTCGTCGGCGTTGAGCGGTGTGGCGGCCTCGGGGTGAGGCTCGGTGTGGGCAGCGCCGTCCGGGCGCTCGGCCGCGTGTCGTGCCGGGGCGGTCTCGGTCACCGTGGGACGTCCTTCCGGAGTGCGGGGGCAGTGGCAGGGGCGGTGCTGTGCGGGGTGGCGGGCGCCGCGTCCAGTTCCACGCATACTTCCGAGACGTACGCCGCGTCGCCCGCGCGCAGCGGCGCCTCGGTGATGTCGGGCAGCAGCTCGGTGAAGACCACCTCCGCCGCCCCGCGCAGCCGGTGGTCGAGCAGGGCGAGGGACAGGGGGCTGTCCGCGTCCACCGGCTGCGGCTTGTCGTCGGTGTCCGCACGGGCCATCAACCGCGTCGGCAGCCCGGCCGCTTGCCACCAGCGGCGCCGGGCCAGGAAGCCGCGCGAGGTCTCCACCGAGGGCTGTGCGTCCGGCAGTTCGGCCCGCTCGAAGCGCCAGGAGCGGCGCGCCAGCACCAGCGGTCCGCTGCGCAGGCGCGGGCGGCGGTCGGGCAAGGCGGTTCGGTCCAGGCACCTCCACAGGGTGGCGACCGGCATGGACACCGGGGAGAGCGCCAGCAGCGTGCGCTGGATACGGGGCATCGCCGTGAACACCAGGCAGCCGAGCCACAGCGGAACCACCCGATTGCCCAGGCTCGCCGAGCGCAGTTGCAGCTCCCCGCTCTCCTCGTCGTCGACCAGGGTCAGGTCCGTGACGGGGATGCGCGCGGACGCCGGCCCGTGCGCGGCTTCGGCGGGGCCGATCAGCCGGTACGGCGCCACGGCGGGGCGCAGCGCGAGGTTGGAGGTGTCGTAGCCACCGCTCAGCTCCGCGAAGACGGCGCCGGGCGGCAACAGCCGCTCGTGCCGCGCGCGCAGCGCCTCGGTCAGCGTGTGTGCGGTCTGTGGCTGGGGCTCGAAGGAGTGGGCAAAGCGGGCGAGTGGCTGCCCGAACCCCGAGTAGGCCCAGTTGAGTACCGCGAGCGGTGCCGCGTCCCGCTGGGTGGGCTGGACCCACTGGAGGTAGTACGAGTGGCTCCGGGGCAGGGCCGCTGGGCTGTCGGGCAGCAGCGCCGCTGCCCGGTCCACGACGCTGCCGGGCAGGACGAGTTCGGAGGCGTCGGCGGGCTGGGTGTCGAGTGCGGCGCGCAGGGAGCGGGCGAACTCCTCGTGGGCCGCACTCAACGCCGCGATCTGCGGGTCCGCGAGGGGGTTGGGGCGCGGCTCGTACGTCCCGTCAGCCGCGAGTGTGCCCAGCCGGGCGCTGGTGTCGGCCAGCCAACGGCTACACGTGCGGTACAGGTCGTGCGCGAAGCCCGGCACGTCGTCACAGCTCCCGCCGGGCCCGTAGCGAGACCGGAAGTGCGCACGGGCCAGCAGCCGGTCGCCGAGCAGCGGATCGAACGCGGGCAGCAGCCGGGTGAACTGCCGCAGCGCGGGCAGCGGCCCGTCCTCCCACGCCGCGCGCGAGGCCGTGCCGGACGCGGCGAGCACGGCGTCCTCGTACACCACCGTACGGGGCACCACCGGGTCCACGCGGCTGAGTCGACGCTGCGCGTCTGCGGTCACGGCGCGGAGCTCGGCCGTGCGGCGGGACCGCTCCTCGGGTGGTGAGAGGGGGAAGCCGTCGGTGAGGGACCGGAGGCGGTCGAGGTCGTCGGCGAGCCGGGCCGGCGCACCGGACGCTTCGCCGGGCGGTGCGCCGAGGGCGCGCAGCCGGGACGCCAGCGCCGCCACGGGGTCCGGGTGATGGATGTCGAGGGCGAGTACGGGGGTGACCAGCACTCCCAGCTCCACCAGCTTGCCCAGAAAGCGGTCGAGGACATCGGGGGGCCTGCGCTCGGGGTCGGCGCTGTGGAGGGTCGCGGCGAGTTGGGGGAGGGTGAGTCCGTCGCCGGGGGCGGCGTCGAGGAGCCGCAGCGTCTCGTTGACGACCGGGCCTTCCGGGACCCGGCACGGCTCCTCCCGCAGAAATCCCGGTGCGCCGATGGCGATGCCGGGGTCGACTCTCCGGTAGCGGCGGCGAATGTAGCTGATGCGCCCGTCCTCGCGGCGCCACCCGCCGACCGCGCGGAACGGCAGCGCGGCACGCGTGACCGGGTCGCCGAGCGCCGCGTCCGCGATCTCGTGGACGGCGGTGAGGTTGGGACGGGCCCGCAGCAACGGCCGTATGTCCTCGGCGCCCGACGGCAGGCTGAGCTCCAGGGCCGGACCCGACTCGCTGAAGCGGCCGTGGGCGAGGGAGGTGAAGGTGCTGAAGGGGCTCGTCTTCAGCGCCGCCCGGTAGGCGTACGAGACGAGTGAGCGCTCCGCCTTCCGCTCGCGCTTGTCCTTGGGGGCCGTGGGGCCGTCCGCCGCCAGGTACCCGGGCAGGGCGGCGTCGAGGGAGGGTGAGGCCGCCTGGATACCGGCGCGGAGAACGGGGTCGCGGGCGAGGCCGCGCAGGTGGGAGCGGGCTGCGGCGAGTTCGGTGGCGAGGATCGCCTCGGCCGTGGCGAGCTCGTCGTCGTAGTGACGGCGCAGGGAGAGCCAGCGGGTGACGCAGGGCGGCAGCGACTCGGCAGCCCACTCGGCCTGGGGCGACGGGGTACGGGCGTTGTGGATGTCGCGGCGCAGCGCGAGCAGGCGGCGCCGGACGGCGGACTCCCCGGTCCGGGCGACGGTTTCGGCGAGGGCGTCCTCCGCCTCGGTCGCCAGCGCCGCCAACTCGCCCTCCAGCTCCAGTGCATGCCGCGCCCATGCGGCGGTGTCGCGGGTTCGCAGTGGGGTGAGGGCTTCGATCGGTAGCCCGGCGACGCGGAGGACGAAGTCGGGGGCGAGCGTGAACTCTTCGGAGTGGGATTCGGGGTGGGGAAGGGCGTCGGTCATGGGCGCTGGGTCCGGTCCGTGGCAGGGCTGGGGGTGAGGGGGGCGTCGAAACGGGGGCGGTCGGGGCGCTCGTGGCCCGCCATGAGGAGGAGCAGCGGCCAGGTGTCGGAGCCGACAGCCGGGCCGAGAGCCGCGTGGACGGCCTCGTAGTCGAAGCCGAGCGCCGCACCACAGCCGGTACCGAGGGCAGCGGCAGCGAGGTAGACCGCCTGCGCGACCGCGCCCACCTCGGCGTTGATCAGCCGGTAGCCGCGCGGCCCCGCAGCCCTCACGACGGCGTGCGGGCGGGCCAGTACGAACAGGGCCGCGGAGGCCTGTTCGAGGTTGTAGTTGTTGAGCGTGTAGACCCGCTGGAGGAACGGGTGCGGGGCGGGTCCGGGCACCGGGACGAGGGTGTGCGCCGCGGAGTCGTAGAGGTGGAGCCCGGCCGGCACCCCTGCCACGTGCTGTACGAAGACGGCCAGCCGGGTCAGCGGGGGCGCGGTGGACTCGCGGGGTTCCGCACCTGTCCGCAGGTTTCGCCCGGCCGCGGCTGCTTCCAGCAGTGCGGACAAGTCCTCGGCGGCGAGCGGCCGGTGTGCGGAGAATCGGCCGAAGCTGCTGCGCCGGGCGGTGAGGGCCTCGGTGACGCCGACGGCGAGCGGGGTGGCTGCCGGCAGCGGGACGGCGGAGCTCGCGGACGGATCGGCCGGGGCGGACTTCTCCGCGGCGCCCTCGGCGAGCGCCCCGGGTGCGGGGGAGGGCCCCGTGTCGTGCGCCGCCGCGAGATGGGCGGCCTCGGCCGCGGGGAACCGCCGGACGGTACGGGACCGTTCGGCCAAAGGCGTGGCGACGGGTGGGGTGCGGCTGCCGGAGATCGCGGGCCTGATGTCCTGATCGGCGGCTGCCTTCCCGAGGTCCCCCCAGGGCAGCGGCACCACGGCCAGGACACTCTCGGTGGCGGGGTCCAGGCCCAGCAGCCGGTCCAGCTCCGGCTCGTCGTACCACAGGCGCGGTCGGAGCTCGATCCCACCGGCCGCCGCCCAGGTCTGCCAGGTCCGCAGCAGGCAGCCGAGGTCCATGGTGACGCAGTGGTAGCTGAACTCCCCGTACTTGAAGGCGTTCTGCCAGAACCGGGCGGTGACGAGGAGGAACTGCTGTCCCGCTGCCGGGCCGCTGCCCAGCGCGTCGCGTACGCGAGGCGAGACGTCGCCCGCGGCGATGCGGCGGAGGGAGTGCGCGGGCTGGTCGTAGTGGTACACGCCCGGCAGGGGCCCCACCTCCGGGCCGCACACCCAGTAGAACTCGTACGGGTACAGGCCGCCGCCCGCCGCGCTGCCTCGCGCCCACACCGCTTGTGCGTACGCCTCCTGGCCGCCCTGACCCGGGTTGGCGGTGACCTGGAGCCGACGGGAGAGCCAGCCGTAGGAGTACCGGAGCATGCCGGCGAGGAGCGGCAAGGTGAAGGCCGCGCCCTGGCCCGGGTGCTGGGCGAGCAGGGCCTCTCCCAGCGGTGGTGGAGGCTCCGGCGCTGCGTCGGGGAGCGGGAAGCCCGGCACCCCGCGGTAGATCTTGTGGTCCCGGGGCTGGTCCTGCCAGTCCGGCTCGAAGGGCTCGGTCTCCATCGGTACCGAGGCCCGCCGCAGCACCGCGTCCAGGTAGCGGATGACGGTCTCGACAGGGTCCGCCGCCCTGTCAGGCTCCGCGCTCTCGGGCACCTGTCCCCCTCACATGAACGGGTGCGGAGCCGGGTTGAGCTCCGCGGCCGTCAGATCGTCAGCACGCAGCCCGGCGCTCCGCAGCGCGGTGCGGGCGCGGGCCATACCGGGCGCGCGGTGCCCCGCGCCGAAGTCGATCGGCAGCAGGCCGGGCACCAGCACCCGCACCACGCTCGCTCCGACCGCCTGTTGTTCCGGCCCCGTCTGGTCGACGACGACCGTGTCGAAACCACGCGCGGCGAGCAGATCACGGCAGTGGCGTACGGCGGCGGACAGATCACCGGCGGGTGGTACGCCTTCGCCGCGATCGTCCCGCGCGGGGCCCGCACCGCGTTCGTCGTCGGAGAGGGTCTCGGCCGGCGGACGTGCCCGGTCTTCGTCACCGAGGAGGAACGCGGCGTGCCGCGTCATCTCGGGGAGGCCGTACAGCGCGGCGTGGTCGCCGAGTTCGCGCACCAGGTCGAAGTCCCGCGCCATGGCGCGCAGCCGTTCCAGGTCCTGGACGGTGCGTTCGGCGAAGCCGGACAGAGAGCTGGCGACCTCGCGTACAGCCGACTCCGCGGCCCGCTCCGGGTCGAACGCGGCGGCGGAGGACAGGCACAGCGCTCCGGGCCCGCCGTCCTCGCGGGTCGCGACGGCGGTCACGACGGGGACGGGCAGATCGATCCGGTTGTCGAAGAGCCGGAGCCGGTAGCCGCCGCGCCGTATCCGCTCGGCGAGGGAGCGCAGCGAAGGGGACCGGCAGCTCTCCACCGCGATCTGAGGCAACCGGGCCCGCCCCAGCCAGGCCACCAGGAACGCGTCCCGCTCCACCACCTCCAGCAGCCCGTGCAGCACCGCCTCTTCGACGCAGGAGCCGCCCGCACACCCGCTGGAGCTCTGGACCGCGAAGAACGGGCCAGGACCGGCCAGCCGGTAGTGGACCAACTGCTCGGGTACCAGCACCGGCCGCTCGTCACGCAGCGACCAGCCCCACACCCACGGCAGGACGAGTTCCTCGTCGTACGGTACGAAGTGCGAGGGCGCTCCCTCGAAGAACGCCGCGTGGGGGAGCCCGCACTCGCGCGGATCCACGGAAGGGTGCCGCAGCCGGGACCGGGCGGCGCGGATGTGTACGTCGCCGTCGCGCAGTCCCGCCAGCCGCTCCAGCCCCTCGCACAGGGCCAGGGCCGTGCTGTCCCGGTAGGTGTCGGCGTGCCCGCTCCAGTGGACGTCCGAGGGGCTGGGTGCGCCGCGGACCGCGAACCGGCCGGTCGCGGGAGCGGTGTTGGCCGCCTCCCGGTCCGGTCGTACGCCGGTGCCGAGCGCGCCGCACACGGGGTTGGCGAGGGCGTCGGCGGCCCACTCCGGCACGGCCTCCGCGGGGCTCAGCAAGCGGGAGGAACCGGGTCGTGGGACGAGGCCGGGCCGCAGTGGGACAGGGTCACTTGCGAGGGCGGCCGGGGGAGCGGCCTGTTCCGCCCCGCACCAGGGACACGCGGGGTCGGCCAGCAGCCGTGCACGCTCCACCCCGAGGGTGTCCAACGCCAGCCGGTACACGGTGCCCGTGCGGGGGACAGGCGGCTCCCGGTGCCTGGTGGTGAGCGCTGACGTCGCCAGGTGAGCGAGCATGTCCAGGGCGAAGGGGGTCAGATACGGGTTCGGGGCAGCCGCGTGGAGGGGCGCGGCCGGTCCGCGCTCCAGGGCGTCACGCTCCACGGCGGGGCGCAGCGTCTGCCAGCGGGTGGCCACGCAGTGGAAGCACGGGCGTCCCGGGTCCGGCCGCGGCGGGCCGAAGGGCCCGAGGAGCGCGTACCTGCCGTGCAGCTGTACGGGAACGAGAGTGGCCCCCGGTGAGGGGGCGGGCGGCTCTTTCGGGGCTGCGTAGGCGTCGGCCACGCCCAGCAGCCGTACGTGGACGGACCACGACTCCGCGAGGCCCGCAGCGTGCAGACGGGACGTCAAGGCTTCCTCGACGCGAAGCCGGTCGATCTCCGGCAGCTCCTCGGTCGTGGCCCTCACGCCGGTGCCTCCCGGGGCTTACGCAGCAGCACCCGTACGGTCTCCAGACCACCCGCGCGCAGGTCCGGCGGCGTCGTCACCACGACGAGCACCTCCCTGTCCGGCATGGTCCCCAGCCGCTCATGACCACGCGGGCCCGGCCCCATCTCTTCGGTGCCGGACAGCACGGCAGGCGGCACGGATTCGACGGCCGTCGCTCGCAGGGCTCCGGCGTCGAGTCCGGGCACCAAGGGGTCACCGAGATCCACGGTCCGGTCGTGGCACCCCAGTTGCAGCACACCGAGCAGATCGCGAAGGGCGTGGACGGCGGCCTCGGTGCGGGTGGAGCCGTGGCCCAGCGCTTCGGCGGTCCTGTCGGAGGCCTGGTGGGAGGCGAGCGCGGCCACGGCGTGCGCGGGTGCCGCACCGGGGAGTTCGAGGAGGGTGACCCGCTGGTCGAGGTGCGCGAGCGAACGGAGCAGGAAGGCGCAGTCCCCGTCCGCAGGCGTGTCCACCGACAGCTCCCGTGCGGCGGCCTTCCCGCGCAGCGCGGCCACGACGCCCTCGTATGCGAGGGCCGACAGCAGTCCGGCCCGCGCGGCGGCGTCGACGGTGGCGCCCGCTCCGGCACCGGCGCTGCCCGGTTCGAAGCGGCGGTCACGGTTGAGGGCACCGCCGGGGTGAACAGCTGCCGCCGGGACGGCGACGGTCCGCCCGTGTGCGGCGACGGTCCGCCCGTGTGCGGGAAGGATCTGCTCCGTGGGATCCCACACCCAGGCGCGCAGCCACGGCGCCTGCCCGGGGCGGCCGTCCGGCCCGGCGGGTTCCGCGGTACCGCTCCAGTTGCTCAACTCGACGCCGGATACGCGCTCGTGGGCCGTGTCCGGGACGTATGGGGAAGCGCTCCGCGGCATGCCGTGCGCGTGCAGCAGCGCCTCGTACACCAGCGCGGCGGAGTTGCGGGCTGCCGCCCGGGCGTCGGTCTGGGTGTCGAGGGCGAAGGCGGTGACGGCCCGGGGGGACACGTCGGACGGGCCGGGCGCCGCGACTTCTACGGTGGCGGCGCGCAGGGGTGACTGCGGGAGCTCGTCATCGGCGTAGCGCCGGAAGACCCCGGCGTGCGACCCGAACAGCACTCCCTCTTCCGCTGGGCGGGATCCGGCCGGTGCTCGCGGAACAGTTCGCTCGCCCCTGGCCGGTGCCCGCGGCGGTTCGCCACACGCGCCGCAATCGGGATGCGCGAGCAAGGTCTCTCGCGAGGTCTCCCAGGTCGTGCGGTCCTGGATGACGAGGGCACCCGCGCTCTCCGCGGGCAGGGCGCCCGTGCGGTGCCGGAAGACGTCAAAGGCGAGGGTCGTACCGAGCATGCGCCCGAGCTGCGCGTCGGGCCTGTCGGAGGGCCGCCCGGTGTGCACGGCCCGCAGGAGTGCCGCGGCGGCCGTCGGCTCCAGATTGGCGGCGAGCCGCAGCACGGCACACTGCCAGCAGCCCCCGGGGAGGCCCTCGGCGGCTCCTTCGCCGTGACCGGCGCCGCGCATCAGCGGCCCGAGCACCAGCGGCCCGAGCACCGCCGCGCCGTCCAGTGACGTCAGCGGCAGCAGCGCGGGTCCGCCGTCGAGCGCCGCGCGGTTGCGGCGGAGGAGTTCTCCGTGCCCCGTACCGCACGCCACGACCAGGTCCACGTCGTTGTCGGCGTCATCGGGGCCCTTCTCCCCGACAGCGCGCATTACCACATCGGCATCGCAACCGGCGGCCCGCAAATCTTGCTGCTCCAGCAGAAGTTGGCGCGGCGCTTCCTCGTAAGCCCCGGTGAGGGTGACTGCCCGCAGTCCGTTGCGCAGGAGGGTCACGGCGCAGCTCTCGGCGGCCTCGCCGCCGCCCACGATCAGCACCCGGGTGTCGCGGAAGCGGGCGAAGGAGGTGGCCGCTGGGCCGCCGAGCTGGTGGTCAAGGTAGGCGAGCTGGTCACGGAAGCGCGCCAGGACGGCCTCGGGCAGCGGCGAACTCCCCTCCCGCGCCCCTGAACCGTCGGGACGTACGTCACGCACCGCCCCGCGCTCCAGCAGCGTACGCACGATCCCGATGACGGCGTCCTCGCGCTCCTTCGGTAGTCCGTCACACAGTTCAGCGACTGTGTGGGCCCCGGTCAGATGCGGCGCGAGACGGCACATCCACGGGTAGGCGGTACGCCCCTTGAGCACGAACTGGCCTTCGGGGTACTGGAAGAGGACTCCGCCATCGGTCGCTGTGAACAGCGCGTCCGCCCGCAGCCTGGGGCGTACGTCGTGGGTGGGTTCCACGTGGCGGCTCCGGTGTTCTGCTGCGCGCTCCGGACCGCTCCGGACCGGCGCACACGTTGATCGCGTGGATGGTGCTCAGGGACGGTACCCGGTCATCCGGCACGGTGTCAGCGGAGATCGAAAAGCTATTCGTGCGGGATCACGGAAGACAGGACGGACCTCGACGAACACCACCCGCGCGACGGGACCCGCCGCCGGCGATGAGGGCGACGCGGAGTCGAAGTCGACAGTGATGTGTTGGGCCAGTCCACGCTCGGTCCTGGCAGCGAGGTCGGATCTGTCCTGGCTGCGGCGCTCCTGGCTGCCCAGTTCAACATGCGGAAGCTCCGGCAGGGATGAGGACTTCACCACCAGGTGCCGGTGCCGTCGAGGTTGATGCCATTCTCCGAGGCGATCAACGTGATGCGACGATCCGACCAGTACAGATACTGGTCGAACGGAACACGCGAACGGCGCATGAACTTGGCTCCCACCAACTGGCCGGCAGGCAGCCCGAAAGGTCGTGGTCGGCCCACGTTGCGACACTGGTGTTCATCCTGGCCGTCCACGTTTCCATGACGCACCCCGAACCATCGGAGCTACTCACTGGCAGCACCGGCTTCAATGCTCTGACCTCCGCCACCGCAGCAGGCCGGGTTGCCGGGAGGCCCTGGGACCGCTCGCATCCTGGTCCCCCCGAGGGCGAGGAAACAGCCTGAGACCGGTAGCGATCGAGATTTCCGGGCAGTGAGTGCTCCCGCGTTGAGGAGCAGGTGAGCCTTGCCGGTGCGGAGGAGAAACTTGCCCAACTCGACCGGCGCCCCGCCAGGCGCAGCGTCATTGACCTTCCAATTCCCGCGATCACCAGCCGTCCATCACAGAACAGATGGAAGATGGGCGCCCTCCCTTGGCATACTTTTTGCCCCACCTGGATGGAGTAGCGGTGCCGTCGATCGCCCTGTACTACCCGTGGATGCACTTTCAGGACGACAACTGGTTGAAGCTTGCCCTACTGACCTGGGGCCGGATCGTCCGGATGCGCCCCGGGACAGTGGAAGACCGGGATCGAGAGATCGTCCGACAGCTCCGTGCCGAGACTGACTTCATTGTGGAGGCAGCACCAAGTCCGACGGTGTTGACGACGGTTGCGGAGAAGTTCACCGAGATCATTGATGCCGACCCCGATCGTATCGTCGAGCGATACGGTCTCAGGCATTCGTTTCGCGAAGAGCTCGACCCGAGTCCCCATGATTTGCGGTACTCAACCGATTGGCTTGGCTACGAACCTCCCATTCCCCAAGGGACGTGGGATATGGTGCGCAGCGTCTACATGTTGCGGATGCACACTGGCGGTAACGACTCAAAAATGGCAACGGTCCTGAGCGAAAAGCTCGTCGGTATGGGCCTTGCGGAACCGTCCGGTGGTCCGTGGGTGGGAATGCACCCAAAACTGGGCTCAATCTACCTCGCCGTGCTCACCGACGTTATGGCACGCAGTGAAATGCTCTCCCCGGTCACCGACGACCTGCGCATGCACAATGCCGTAGGCGCACTCGACCAGTTGACCAACCTGCTTCTCGATGATCACACCCCCCGTGCCCCGGCCGTCCAACATGCCGAGAGCGCGTACATGCACGTGGCCCTGCGGACCGTGATCGAGCCGGAAACGCTGGCCGAGGTGCCCGTAGCCAAGCTCATCCGGTTCCGCGAAGCCCACGGGGATGAACTGGCCGCCTTCCACGAGCACGTCGCGAGTCTGACCACAGAGCTGCAGGCCATCGCCGAGGTGGAGAATCTTGAGGTGGCATCGGCTCACCTCAAGTCGTTGTACGAGAGCAAGACAAGACCGCAGCTCAATGAACTGCGCAGAGCGTTGCGAGCACAGGGCGTCGAGTCGTCAGCGGGAACACTGGTCCAGAAGGTAGACCTCAACGCCGCTGCTGGGACCCTTCTGGGCAGTGTCGCCGCGGCAGGAGGACAACTCGCGGTGGCCGGTGCCGCAGTTGCCGTAACGCTCGTGCCATACATCGCCGGCAAGGTCGAGGCTCGACGCCAACAGGTGGGGGATTCGCCCGTGGCCTACCTGCTGGCCGCCGATCGCGAACTCTCCGGGCGCACACTCCTTGGCGCACTACAGCGTCGCACCGGCAGACAGTAGACCGAACCCTCCAAGCGTCCCCAACTGACGTCTTCCTCGTTCTGTGTCCCCTCCACCTGCGCGAGCGCGAAGGTGAGGTCTTGCAGCACGATGCACGGGACCTAATCGCTGAAGCGGAGGGCCCAGGCTGGCGCGTCGGGGGACTCACTACCCCACAGGTGTCAGGTTTCCGCGGCGAGCGCATCAAACTCGGCATCGCCCTTACCGCCGGGAGCGCGCCAGTGCCGTCGAGTCCGTCGAAGTCCGTCGATGGCGATGGTCCAGCCGGTGTCGGCGAGGGGGCGGGTCGCCCGGTTGATGGTCGTCTCGGTATCGGGGGCGGGGCCCACTCCTTCGACTGGGAGGCCGGCCAGGAGGGTTTCGATGATCTCGAACGGGGTGTTGGCGGTGGCGTGCCGTAGGCGCTGGCCGACAAGGGGCTCGTAGACCGCGAAGTCCAGGCGGTGTCGCGCGGGTCTGCCTCGTGAGTGGACTCTGCCCGCAGGACCATCGACTCGTGTTGGGCGACGGTGGTGTCGTCCCGAGTGCGGTGCTTTTCCCACTCGCTTCTCCTGCTGAAGAGCCCTTGGGGCAGAGCTTCGTGGTCTTCCGGGCCGGCAGCGTAGGCGGGGACCGTGCGGGTGGTCGGCTGTGCGGGTTCGGACGGCGGGTCTGCGCTGTGTGCCGGAGTGTCGGGATGGAGGGCGGCGTGCACGGCCTTCTCGACATCGGTGGCGGGCGCGGGGCCTGGGCGTACAGCGTCGCCGTAGAGGCCGTAGAGGCCGTAGAACGCCTCCAGCATCCCCGGCGGAGGAGACGGTGGTTTGTGATCCGTCGGAGATGATCCTCGCCGCGCAGGTGGACGCTGCTGCCGCCCAGGTAGCTGCCGATGGCGACGGTGGTCCCGCCGTCGCTGGCGTGCGGGTGGATGACCAGATCGCCCGCGGCGATGTCGTGTCGTCGTGGATCTTCTGGGCCGGTTCGGAGAACTGGCACCGTTCCGCGTCGCTCTCTTCACGTAGGGCGGGAGCGATCTCGACGCCCACGAGAACCCCGTCGAGGTCTCCGCCAATGCCCGGCACCACTCGCCGGGCTACACGATGACGAGGTACGGAGGCGCCGCAAGGAGGGGGTCGTGAAGCTGGCTGCGTCCAGTGCGAGCCGGATCAAGCTCTCCGGCCTTACCTGAGCAAGATCATCCCCGTTGGTCACGTGGTCGGTCATGCGACGGAGAGAAAGAAAAACCCCCTGGTAAACAGGGGGTCAAGCTGGTGTCGGGAGGGGGACTTGAACCCCCACGCCCTGTAAAGGGCACTAGCACCTCAAGCTAGCGCGTCTGCCATTCCGCCACCCCGACCGGGTGTGTCGACCAGGCTCGTGCGGCCTGGCGACGGGTTAAACCTTAGCACTGGATCCGGAGTGCGATCACCCTGCTCTTGGGGTGGGGAGACGGGAGCGGGAGGATGGGCGGGTACCTGCGAAACGAGGAGGCAGCGTGAGTGCCGAGAGCGCCGGGACCGCCGAGGGCGAGGTCGTCGACCTGTGCCGCGATCTGATCCGGATCGACACCAGTAACTACGGCAACAACGAGGGGCCCGGGGAGCGGGCCGCCGCTGAGTACGTCGCGGAGAAGCTCGCCGAGGTGGGGCTGGAGCCGCAGATCATCGAGTCCCGGCCCGGCCGCGCCTCGACCGTGGCGCGGATCACGGGGGAGGACCCGTCCCGTCCGGCGCTGCTCATTCACGGGCACACGGACGTGGTGCCCGCGAACGCGGACGACTGGACCCATCACCCCTTCTCCGGCGAGATCGCCGACGGCTGCGTGTGGGGCCGGGGCGCCGTCGACATGAAGGACATGGACGCCATGACGCTGGCGGTAGTACGTGACCGGCTGCGTACGGGCCGTAAGCCGCCTCGCGACATCGTGCTCGCCTTCCTCGCGGACGAGGAGGCCGGCGGGGTGTACGGGGCCCGGCACCTGGTCGACAACCACGCCGACCTGTTCGAGGGGGTCACCGAGGCGATCGGCGAGGTGGGCGGGTTCTCCTTCACCGTCAACGACGACCTGCGGCTGTACCTGATCGAGACCGCCCAAAAGGGCATGCACTGGATGCGGCTCACCGTGGACGGCACCGCCGGGCACGGCTCGATGACCAACAACGACAACGCCATCACCGAGCTGTGCGAGGCCGTGGGGCGGCTGGGCCGTCACAAGTTCCCCGTCCGGGTGACCAAGACCGTGCGCTCTTTCCTGGACGAGCTGTCCGACGCGCTCGGGATCGAGCTGGACCCCGAGGACATGGAGTCGACCCTCGCCCGGCTCGGTGGCATCGCGAAGATCATCGGGGCGACGCTCCAGAACACCGCGGCGCCCACCCAGCTCGGCGCCGGCTACAAGGTCAACGTCATCCCCGGCCAGGCCACGGCCCATGTGGACGGCCGGTTCCTGCCCGGTCACGAGGAGGAGTTCCTCGCCGATCTCGACCGTGTGCTGGGCCCGCGCGTGCGCCGCGAGGACGTCCACGCCGACAAGGCGGTGGAGACCAGCTTCGACGGCGCGCTGGTCGAGGCCATGCAGTCCTCGCTGCGGGCCGAGGACCCGGTCGCACGGGCCGTGCCGTACATGCTCTCCGGGGGTACGGACGCGAAGTCGTTCGACGATCTCGGAATCCGCTGCTTCGGCTTCGCGCCGCTCAAGCTGCCCCCGGAGCTGGACTTCGCGGGCATGTTCCACGGGGTGGATGAGCGGGTGCCGGTCGACGGACTTCAGTTCGGTGTCCGGGTCCTCGACCGATTCCTCGATCAGGCGTGACGCGACGGATCGTGCGGGGTTCCCGCTGTTTTCCGTGATTTCTGAAACGCAGCTTCACGATTCGTCTGGATGTGCGCGTGTGACTGAGAAGGGTGAATGATTCCATAAGCTCGTAGCTCGATTCCTCCATCCTCGTTACATGGGATGCGGTCCTCGGCTGGGACCGTATTGCCAACGAGGAGGAATAATGATCAAGAAGGTCGTCGCTGCTGCGGCTGTCACCGGTGGTCTCGTACTGGCCGGTGCGGGTATGGCCGTTGCCGACTCCGGCGCTCAGGGTGCCGCTGTGAACTCGCCGGGTGTCGTCTCCGGCAACACGGTCCAGGCCCCGATCCACGTGCCGGTGAACGCCTGCGGCAACACCATCTCCGTCATCGGGCTGCTGAACCCCGCCTTCGGCAACACCTGCGTCAACAAGTGACGTTGAGCCTCATTCGACTCGTTCGATGAGTATCTGAACCCGAGCGGCCCCGGAGCGCGTGCCATGCGCTCCGGGGTCGTCGGGTCTTGAGGGGGCGGGACGGCGCGCGTGGGCGCGCCTCCCTCTGGCCGGTTCGTCAGAAGATCACAAGGCAGGGGAAGACAACAGAATGCGCCAGGGCACCAGGAAGGGCCTGATCACCATCGTCGCGGCAGGCGGCGTACTCGCGATGTCGGGTGGGACGGCGTTCGCGGACTCGAACGCTCAGGGCAGCAGCGGGAATTCGCCGGGGGTGCTCTCCGGCAACACTTTCCAAGCACCGGTCGATGTGACCGTCAACATCTGCGGGAACACCGCGAGCGCCGTCGGTCTGCTCAATCCCGCGTCCGGCGCCTCCTGCGGCAACAGCGGTCCGGGCGCCGGGACCTCGCACGAGGGCGGCGGGCACAGTCCTCAGGGCGGGCACAGTGCCCGTGCGGACGGCGCCTCGCACGGCTCACCGGGCGTCGGCTCGGGCAACGACGTACAGGTCCCGGTCGACATCCCGGTGAACGTCTGCGGCGACAGCGTCAATGTCGTCGGTATCGGCAACGGGGTGCAGGGCAACGGCTGCGAGGCTCCCTCGGCCGGGGAGCCGGACGGCCCGGGGCACCCGGAAGAGCCGGGACGGCCCGGGGAGCCGGAGAACCCCGGAGACCCGGGCGATCCGGGAGACCCGGGTGGGCCCGGTGAGCCGGGTGACCCCGGCTCACCCTCTGAGCCGCCCGGGGACGGCACGCCCTCGCATCCGGGTGGGCCGGAACAGCCGGGTACACCGGGACAGGAGCCCGGGCAGCCGGGCACCGACGGCGTCATCCACGCGGGCTCCCAGCCCGAGGCCGGACCGGTCAGCGCGTCGTCCGTGCCGGTGGCCGACTCCAGGCGGCCGGGCAGCGGACAGGAGGCCCCTGGGGGCGAGCTGGCGCAGACGGGGGGCGGCTCCCCGCTCGGGGTCGTGGCGCCGCTGAGCGCCGGGATGATCCTCGGCGGCTATGTGCTGTACCGGCGCTCGCGCGCGGCCGTACGCCCTTGAGTGAGCTGGTCACCCGCGCCTGAGTGACTGGCTGCTCCTGAACGGTTGGCCGTCCCCGTGCGACTGGCGGGGGCTGAGCGGCCGGTCGCCGTTGCGCGAGCCGGTCGCCGTTGAGCCGGCCGGGCGGGGCGCCCGAGCGGGCGTCCGGCGTACCGCGGACGTCGGCGCGCGGCAGGCAGCAGAGGGAGCGGGGCCCGTGTCCGGTTGCGGGGCCCGCTCCCTTCGCGCTGTTACCAGGTGGGGCGCAGCTGGCGGATGATGCGGCGGCGCAGCCGCACCCGGCGGCTGCCGTCGGGGTACAGCCGCATCCTCGCCAGCTCCCAGTGCCCGTACTCGGCATGTTCGGTCAGGAGTTGGGTCGCCGTCCTGCGGGAGACCCCCCGCGGGACATACACATCGCGAAATTCGTATTCCGGCATCTCATCTATTGTGCGGGCAGTGCCCGTCTGCGGATAGCGTCTGCACTATGTCTGATGCTGCGCAGCCCACCGCTGCCGACGTACGCGCCGCCGCCGAGGCAGTCAAAGCCGCGCTCGACCGGCACCTGGAGGCCGTCGAGCGGCGGGCGGGGGCGTCACGGGCGCCCGCCCCGGCGGCCTCCGGTGCGGGCGAGGGCGCCGGAGAACGGGCCGCCGAGCTGGACGCCGCTGTCTACGCGGCCTTCGACGAGCTGGCCGCCGCCGGGGAGACCTACGACGAGCTGCTCTACGAGCTCTACGACGAGGTCACCCCCTTCGAGATCCCGGGGAGCGATTCGCTGCCCGCGTACGCGGGCCCCGAGGTGCCCAGTGCGCTGAGCGTGCTGATCCGGCGGGACTACATCATCGCCGAGCCACAGCGGCTGCTGGGCCAGGCCGAGCGCGTCACGGAGCTGGATCCGGAGTCGGCGGAGGACGACGGCGTCGAGGGCGTCACGGCGGGCAGTAGCGTGCACGCCGCGCTGGGCGTGCTGTTCGGGGAGTACGAGCCCGACGAGATCGCCACCCGGCACAAGGAGTTCGGGCTGGACGAGGGGGACTCCACCCTCTGGGTCTGCGCGACGGACGAGCCCAGCGAGCCCGGCGAATGGCTGGCGGCGCCCTTCGAGCAGGCCGACCCGCAGCAGGTGATCTGCCGCTTCGACGTCAGCTCCGTCTTCGACGACGACGAGGAACTTCTCCTGGTCGACGACGACACCGACGAGACCGAGGACGAGCCGGACGAAGCCGACGACGAGGACCTGGACGACGAGGCGGACCAGGGCGACAGCGAGGACGAGGACGAGGGCGCCCACGGCCAGGCCGGCGGTGCCGAGGGCGGAATCGGCGGAGTGCGCGGGGCCCGCGTCCGCTAGTGCCGTGACCGGCAGTGTTTGCCCGGAAGGAGCGTCGTCGTGGGGCACCGCCCGCGCGAGCGGGGCCGAGCGTGGGGGAGCGTGCGATCGCAAGGCGGCCGGAAGCCCTTGATCGGGGTCTCCCCTGCTCTGGGGGCACCTCCCGGCCGAAGGCCGGGGGAGAAGTTGAGAGCTTGGGGAAGGAGCTACCAGGGCTTTTGGCCAACGCGGCTGGGGGCACCCCCTGCTCGGAGAGCTTGGGGGAGTGCGTGCCGGGCGGCGCGACGGGGCAAAGCTTGCCGGGAGGGGCACCAGGCCCCGTCGTCACATTCCCGTCTGCCCCGCGACGTCATGCACGCACTGACGCCGCGGGGCCGCCTCCGGGCGACGAGGCGAATGTGACGACAGGACCTGGCTGTAGCGGGCTGGAGCGGTGACCCGGGAGGGTGAGGGCGTCAAGGCGCCTTCGCCCGGCCCCGCTTCGAACGGGTGCCGGGGTCCGGCCCCGCCTCGCTCACTCCACGCTTTCGGCTTCCCCCTCGCTCTCGCCCTCACCGGCCGCGCTCGTGTCCGCGACCGGAACCGCGCTCGCCGCGGCGGCTGCCGCCGCCTTCGCGGACTCCGTGAGCAGGGTGCGCAGCCGTGTCACCCGGTCCTGGGCCGTGCCCGAGGCGACGGCGTGGGGCAGTGCGTCGCCCGCGCCGTGCACGACCGACAAGTGGCGGGCGCCGCGGCCGAAGGCGGTGTAAACCCACTCCCGCGTCAGCGCGCCTCCTACGTCGCCCGGCAGCACCACGACGGCGGCCGGCCAGCGGGTGCCCGCCGCCTGGTGCGCCGTCACGGCCCACCCGTGGCGCACGGTGTCGGCGACCCTGTCCGGGGGCACCGTGACGGTCCGCCCGGCGCAGGCCAGATGGAGGCCTGTGTCGTCGGCCGAGGCGACGGTGCCCATTCGGGTGCGGCCCGGGGCGGGGGAGTGGGCCACCCTGTCGCCGGGATCGAAGCCGCCGAAGCGGCCCGGGCCCGGGTTGAGCCGCTCCTTGAGTGCGGCGTTGAGCGCGCGGGTGCCCGCGGCGCCGCCGTGGCCCACGGTGATGACCTGGGTGTCTTCCGAGGGGACGCCGATCGCGCGGGGCACCGAGTCGGCCACGAGCTGCACCGTGCGGTGCACGGCCTCGCCCGGATCGGCGACGGGCACGATCACGACTTCCTTGCCGGGCGCCTCGACCTGGTTCAACTCGCCGACGCCGATGCCGGAGACCAGCTCGCCCACCGGCCCGGGGTCCGGCGTGCGAGAGGCGACCTGGGGGCAGAAGCGGGCCGCCAGCAGGTCCTTGAACAGCTGACCGGGGCCTGCGGCCCCGAGCACGGCCGGATCTCCGCTGAGCACCAACCGGGCCCCGTCCGGCAGGGATTCGAGCAGCGCGGCGGCCGTCTCGGCGTCGAGCTGCGGGGCGTCGCACACGGCGAGGAGGTCGACAGCCAGCGCGCCGTCCTCGTCCCGCCCCGGGCCTTCGGCCCCCGCCAGGACCCCCGCGACGGTGGCGGCGGGCAGCTGGGCGTCGGGTGCGGCTTCCCCGAGCTGCTCGCCGAGGAAGCGGGTCAGCCGGTCGCGGCCGTCGTCGGTATGGGCCAGGACCCAGGCACGCAGCCCCAGCCGGTGCGCCGCCGCCACCAGTGCTGCGGGCTCCGCTCGCGCCGCCTCACCACCCGTATGGGCGACCAGGCCGTGCCCGGACGCGGCGTGGATCAGCTCCCGGGCGGAGGGGGAAGGGGCGGCCGAAGCGGCAGCGGCCCACTCGGCGGGGGAGACCCGCACGGGCGCGGCCCCGGCATCGTCCCCGCTCCCCTCTCCGTCCCCGCCTTCGGCAGCGTCCGTCTCCCGCGCCGCGCCGGTCTCCCGCGCCTCCGAAGCGGTGAAGGTGCTGGTGATACGGGCGAGGCCGTCGGCCAGGCTCTCCTCGGCCAGCGCGTAGCGGTCCAGGCCCACCAGGAGCGTGACCGGGCGCTCCTCCGCCTCGCTCTCGTCCATGGCGGAGGCGACAGGGCCGCCGTCCAGCGCGTCTTCGAAGACCAGCACGGCGCCCGCGTCGACGGCCTGGCGCACGGCCTCTTCCGGGTCGGGCACGGCGTGCTGCGTCAGGCCCTTGGCCAGCGCCTCCGGCCCCAGGACCGTGTCACCCGCCAGCGCCGCGCGCTCCAGCAGCCAGACGACCAGCGCCACCGCCCGGCGCTCGTCCCCGGGGCCCGCTTCCTCGCTCAGCAGGGCGCGCGCGAAGCCGTCGGCCTGCTCGGGGCGTACGCCCGTGACGGCGAGCAGCTGCCAGGGGTCGGCCCGCAGCAGCTCGGCGGCGCCCTCGCCGAGCGCCTCGGCCACGCGCGGGCCCAGCGCCTCGGGGGCGCCGCACTCCGTCAGGAGCGCGCGCACCTCGTCCGGGACGGTGACCGGGCCATCGCCGCGTGCCGGGCGGGCCGGTGGCACGGAGCCGGGTGCCGGGCGGCGGGGGGCGGCCCCCTTCGCCTGGGCCGAAGGGCCTGCCGGGCGCGCGGTCTCGGTGAAGAAGGATGCGGCGGGGCGCTCGCCGCTCTCCACCGCGCGGACGGCCGCGAGGAGTTCGGCTGCCTTGTCGTTCGTCACAGCTCGCTCCAGTCATGGTCGGGGTAGCGGTGCACGGGGGCCGAGACGTCGTCCAGCGCCGCGCGGATTTCCTCAGGAAGACTAAGGCCCTCCACTGACAGCGCCGCCGCGAGCTGCTGTGCCGTCCGCGCGCCGACCAGCGGCGCGACCACACCCGGCCGGTCGCGCACCCATGCCAGCGCCACCTGGAGCGGGGGCAGCGCCAGCCCGTCCGCCGCTATCGAGACCGCGTCCACGACGCGCCCGGCCGGCTCGTCCAGATACGGCTCGACGAAGGGCGCCAGCCGCTCGGAGGCCCCTCGCGATCCGGGGGGCGGCGGGCCGGGTTGGCGGTACTTCCCGGTGAGCACGCCCCGGCCCAGCGGGGAGGAGGGCAGCAGACCGATGCCCAGGTCCAGCGCGGCGGGCAGCACCTCGCGCTCTATCCCGCGCTGGAGCAGCGAATACTCCAGCTGCGCGCTCGCCAGCCGGGTGCGGGGGCCGGGCGCCGCGAGCTGCCAGGCCGCGGCCTTGGCGAGCTGCCAGCCGGAGAAGCCGGTCACCCCGGCGTAGCGGGCCCGGCCGCTGGCGACGGCGGTGTCGAGCGCGTGGAGCGTCTCGTCCAGGGGTGTGTACGGGTCAAAGGCGTGCACCTGCCACAGGTCCACGTGGTCGGTGCCGAGCCGCTCCAGCGAGGCGTCCAGCGCGGAGAGGAGATGGCCCCGCGAGCAGTCGATTCTGCGGTCGGGGTCGGGCACGCTGCCCGCCTTGGTGGCGATCACCAGGTCACGGCGCGGTACGAGGTCGTGCATCAGCCGCCCGAGCAGGTATTCGGCCTCCCCGTCGCCGTACACGTCGGCGGTGTCGACGAGGTTGCCGCCCGCTTCCCAGAACGCCTTGAGCTGCCCCGCGGCGTTCTCCTCGTGCTCAAGATGCGCCCCCCGGCCGCCGGAGGCGTGCTCACCGCTGCCCCGCGCCCAGTTGAGAGTGCCCAGACCGATCCGGGATACGCGCAGGCCAGTGCGGCCGAGGTGCCTTCGCTCCATGGGCGTTGAGCGTACTTGCGGCGGGCGCTAGAGTCCGGGGGGTCAGGGACATTACTGATCAGTAAGGGGAGTGGGCGGCATGGGGATGCGACTGGGCATCAACCTCGGCTACTGGGGTGCAGGCATGGACGCCGACAACCTCGCTGTCGCGCAGGAGGCCGACCGGCTCGGCTACGACGTCTGCTGGGCGGCCGAGGCGTACGGTTCCGATGCCGCGACGGTGCTCACCTGGGTCGCGGCACACACCGAGAGCATCGACGTGGCCTCCGGAATCTTCCAGATCCCGGCGCGCGCACCGGCGATGACGGCGATGACGGCCGCGACCCTCGACTCGCTCTCCGGCGGACGCTTCCGCCTGGGCCTGGGCGTTTCGGGGCCGCAGGTGTCCGAGGGCTGGTACGGCGTGAAGTTCGACAAGCCGCTGGCCCGCACCCGCGAGTACGTCGAGATCATCCGCAAGGCGATGTCCCGCGAGCGCCTCAGCCACGAGGGCCGCCACTGGACGCTGCCGCTGCCCGGCGGGCCCGGCAAGCCGATCAAGCTCACCGTCCACCCCGAGCGGGAGGAGATCCCGCTCTACATCGCCGCCATCGGCCCCAAGAACCTCCAGCAGACCGGGGAGATCGCCGACGGGGTGCTGCTGGTCTTCTTCTCGCCCGAGCACGCCGAGGAGACCACCCTCCAGCACCTGCGCGCCGGCCGGGAGAAGGCGGGCAAGCCCCTGGAGGGCTTCGACGTGTGCCCGACCGTGCCGATGGCCGTCGGGGACGACATCGACGCGCTGGCCGACATCTTCCGCCCGTACACCGCCTTGTACGTGGGCGGGATGGGCAGCCGCGACCAGAACTTCTACAACAAGCTCGCGCGGCGCATGGGCTACGAGAAGGAAGCCGCCGAGATCCAGGAGAAGTACCTCTCGGGCGACAAGGAGGGCGCCGCCGCCGCCATCCCGCGCGAGCTGATCGACTCCACCACGCTCATCGGCCCCGTCGAGCGGATCTCGGAGCGGATGAGCGCCTACGCGGACGCCGGGGTGACCACGCTCTCCCTCGCACCCGCCGGCTTCTCGCTCGACGAGCGGCTCGCCGGCCTGCGCGCCGGAGTGGAGGCACTGGAGCGGGCCGGCCTGGCCTGAGCTGCTCCGGCAAGGTCTCCTCGGTTCCGTAAGGCCCTTCGTACGGGAGCGAGGCGCTCCGCAGGCGCCCGCGTGCCCCGGAAGGAGTAAGCGCCGGGACAAGCTTGCGGCCGTGGTGGGGGCTCGGGGGCGACCCCGCCACGGCCGTCACGGAACACAACGCCGCCCGGCCCTGGCGGTTACGCGGGCGGCCTGGACGGCCTCCTTCGTTCGGCCCGGATCGGCTCCTCACGTGTTGCCCGCTCACGCACGCGGCATTTGACTCGTACTTCGTGGAAGTCGTGCTTTGTGGGATGTCGCACGGAGGTGCCATCGATGCTCTCGGCCAGGAGTCTCTTCCAGGAAATCCTCGACAACGACGAGTCCTTCCGGCTCTTCTGCTCCATCGCCGCCAGCGGGGAGTCCCAGGGCGGCTGGGAGAACGGCCGTATCGCGGCGCTCGTCCCCGAGAGTCAGCGCCACCTGGCGCCCAAGATCGTGCGGCACGGCGGTGACGAGGACAAGCACGGCCGGATCTTCACCGCCCTGCTGCGCAAGCGAGGGCTGGAGGCGGTCGAGATCCCCGACGGCACCGACTACACGATGATCCTGGAGGGGCTCGGGATCGGCCTCGGCCACGAGAAGCTGCGCGGTGACGAGCCGCTGAGCGAGCAGGACGTGCTCACCTACCTCGCGCACAGTCGGGTCACGGAGCAGCGTGCCTCGGAGGAGATGATCCTGCTCAAGAAGCTCTTCGGCGACCATCCGGAGCTGGGCCGCGCCGTACGGATGATCTCGGACGACGAGGACAACCACCTGGCCTACTGCCACGAGGAACTGCTGCGCCTCGCCGACGAGGGGCACGGCCGCGAGATCCGGGCCCTGCTGCGCGAGAGCGCCCTCGCCGAGATCAAGGTCTACCGCGATGTCAGCCTGGCCGTCATGAGCCGGATGGCGCGCATCCTGGGCTGGTCCCGGGCGAAGTTCGGGCTGCTCGCGCTGGGCATCCACGGCAGGTACGCCGCCGAGCGGCTGGGCGGGTGGCGCCGGATGGTGAGCCTGCGGATGCCCGAGCGGCGCGACGCGCTGGGCGGCCCGGCCGACCCGGCCCCCGAGTTCGCCTGAGCACGCGCCGGAGGCGGCCTGCCGGAGGTCCCGGAAGCGGGCCTGCCGGACGTCAGAGCCAGCCGCGCCGTTTGAAGACGCGGAACAGGATGAAGCACACCGTCAGCATCAGCAAAATCACCGCCGGATAGCCCCACACCCAGTGCAGTTCGGGCATGTGGTCGAAGTTCATGCCGTACACCCCCGCGATCGCGGTCGGCACCGCGAACATCGCCGCCCAGGCGGAGATCTTGCGCATGTCGTCGTTCTGGCGCACGCCCATCTGCGCCAGATACGCCGAGAGGATGTCGGTCAGCAGCCGGTCGATGCTCTCCACCTGCTCGTTGACCCGCGAGAGGTGGTCCGCCACGTCCCGGAAGAACAGCCGCGAGTCCTTGTGCACGAACGGCACCCCCGCGCCCGTCAGCCGGGTCACCGGGTCCGACAGGGGCATCGTCGCCCGGCGGAACTCCAGCGCGCGGCGCTTGAACTCGTAGATCCTGCTCGCCGTGTCCGCGCCCACCCGGCTGTTCGTGGCGAAGACCCCCGCCTCCAGCTCGTCCAGGTCGGTGTGCAGAGCAGCCGCGACATCCAGGTAGTGGTCGACGACGGCGTCGCTGACCGCGTACAGCACCGCCGAGGGTCCGTGCCGCAGCACCCCGGGGTCGTCCTCCAGGCGGGTGCGCACCGCGCCCAGCGGATTCGCCTCGCCGTGCCGCACCGTCAGCACGAAGGAGTCACCGACGAAGACCATCACCTCACCGGTGGTCAGGCCCCCGTCGTCGCCCTCGTAGGAGACCGGCTTGAGGACCAGGAAGAGAGAGTCGGCGTAGATCTCCAGCTTCGGCCGCTGGTGGGCGCACAGCGCGTCCTCGACCGCCAGCGGGTGCAGCCCGAAGTCCTGGGTGATCTGCTCGAACTCCGCCTCCGTCGGCTCGTACAGACCGATCCACAAGAAGGCGTTCTCTTCCGAGCGCGCCTCGCCCAGCGCGGCGGAGAAGTCCCGTGGCCGCTCGGAGCGGCGCCCCTCGCGGTAGAGCGCACAATCGACGATCACTCCTCGTATTGTTCCGCGATCCGGGCGCCCCACAACCGGAGAGCGGCAACCGAGACGCCTCGCTTAGGGTTGCGGGCATGCCCACGCTCATCCTCGTACGGCACGGCAGGTCCACCGCGAACACCTCCGGGCTGCTGGCAGGCCGCACGCCCGGCGTCATGCTGGACGAGCAAGGCCAGCGGCAGGCCGGGGCGCTGCCCGAGCGGCTGGCCCAGCTGCCCCTCGTCGCCGCCGTCAGCAGCCCGCTGCACCGCTGCCAGGAGACCCTGGCACCGCTGACGGCGGCCCGCCCCGAAGTGCCGCTGCACACCGACGAGCGCATCACCGAGTGCGACTACGGAGAGTGGAGCGGGCGCAAGCTCGCCGAGCTGAACGGCGAGCCCCTGATGGAGACCGTGCAGCGCCACCCCTCGGCCGCCGTCTTCCCCGGCGGGGAGTCCATGCGCGCCATGCAGGCCAGGGCGGTGGAGGCCGTACGCGACTGGAACGCGCGCATCGAGGACCGGCACGGGGCCGACGCGGTGTACGCGATGTGCTCCCACGGCGACATCATCAAGTCGATCGTGGCCGACGCGCTCGGCATGCACCTGGACCTCTTCCAGCGCATATCGGTCGGCCCCTGTTCGGCGACGGTGATCACCTACACCCCGCTGCGGCCCTTCCTGCTGCGCCTCGGTGACACCGGCGAACTGGCCTCCCTGGCCCCGCCCGAGCGCGGCGACAGCGACGAGGGCGCCGACGCCGCTGCCGGTCCCGGCGACGGACGCGCGACCGTGGGCGGAAGCGCCTGAGCACGATGATCGGCACGCACAGTAGGGTGCGGGTGTCCGAAGCTTCACGTACCCGTCGACTTTTCGGAGCAGGACGTGTCCCGTCAGGTGTTCCTGTACGACCCGCCGGACCGGTTCATCGCCGGAACGGTCGGGCTGCCTGGCCGCCGCACCTTCTTCCTCCAGGCCAGCGCTGGTGGCCGTACTACGAGCGTGGCCCTGGAGAAGGCGCAGGTGGAGGCGCTCGCCGAGCGGATCGACGAGCTGCTCGACGAGGTGGTGCGCCGCTCGGGCGGCAGCGCCCCCGTCCCGGCTGTCGCCCCCTCCGAGGTCGATGACACCGACCCCCTGGAGTCCCCCGTCGAGGAGGAGTTCAGGGTCGGCACCATGGCGCTGGCCTGGGACGGTGAGGGCGAGCGCATGGTCGTCGAGGCCCAGGCCGTGGTGGAGCTGGAGCCCGACGCGGACGAGGACCTCGCGGACGCCGAGGAGCGCCTGCTCCAGGACGACGAGAACGGCCCTCCGATGCTGCGGGTCCGCATCAGCGGCAGCATGGCGCGGTCCTTCGCCAAGCGGGCCATGGAGGTCGTGAACGCGGGCCGTCCGCCGTGCCCGCTGTGCAGCCTGCCGCTCGATCCGGAGGGACACGTATGTCCGCGCCAGAACGGATACCGCCGCGGCGAATGAGCGGTACTTCTTTGGCTGCCGAGGCCACGCGCGTCCTGCTCGCAGAAGGCACCCTCACGGTCCTGGGACAGATCACGGAGGCGTCGAACGCCGTGCTGTACGGCACGGTCGAGCACGAGGGGCGCACGCTTCCCTGCGTCTACAAGCCGGTCGCCGGCGAGCGCCCGCTGTGGGACTTCCCCGACGGCAACCTCGCCCGGCGTGAAGTGGCCGCCTACGAGGTCTCCCGCGCCCTGGGCTGGCCCCTGATACCTGCCACGGTGCTGCGCGAGGGGCCGCACGGCGAGGGAATGTGCCAGGCGTGGGTCGGCGACCCACCGGATGCTCCGCAAGAACGGGACGCACCGGATGAAGGCGAAAAGGGAGCGCCCGGCGAGGAGCCGGAGCCGCTGCTCGCGCTGGTCGAGGGGGAGGAGCCGGGGGAGGGCTGGAAGGCGGTCGGCTTCGCCGACGTCGGCGGCGGCAGGACGGCGCTGCTCGTGCACGCCGACGACTCCCGGCTGCGGCGGCTCGCCGTCCTCGACGCGGTGATCAACAACGGCGACCGCAAGGGCGGACATCTGCTGCCGCTGCCGGACGGCCAGCTGTACGCCATCGACCACGGCGTCACCTTCCACGTCGATGACAAGCTGCGCACCCTGCTGTGGGGCTGGGCGGGCGAGGAGCTGACCGACGAGGCCGCCGAGGCCCTGCGCGAGCTGTCGGCGGCGCTCGCCCCCGGCCCTCCGCCAGGAGATGCCTCCCAGGCGGGCCCGCTGGCCCTGCGGCTCTCCGAACTGCTGACGGGCGCCGAGGTCGAGGCCGTGCGCAAGCGGGTGGAGGCCATGCTCAGCTCCGGGCGGCACCCACTGCCCAGCGGCGACTGGCCCGCCATCCCCTGGCCACCGGTCTGACGAGCCGGCGCGCTGCTGTCGGGAGACGTGCCCCTGTCGGGAGACGTGCCGTTGCCCGGCGGCGGGCCCCTGTCCGGTGGTGCGCCCCTGTCCGGCGGGCGGTCCCGATGGTCAAAGATGCAATAGGCACCGGTCCGGCCGTATACGGAACACCAGTCCGGGTTAGGCTCAGGATATGTATGCCTGGCCCGCTACCGAGGTCCCCGTCCTGCCTGGCCAGGGCCGCGACCTCGACATCCACGACACCGCGACCGGCGGACGGGTGACCCTCGCCCCTGGTCCTGTCGCCCGTATATACGTCTGCGGCATCACGCCCTATGACGCCACCCACCTAGGACACGCGGCGACCTACAACGCTTTCGACCTCGTTCAGCGCGTGTGGCTCGACACCAAGCGGCAGGTTCACTACATACAGAACGTCACCGACGTCGACGACCCGCTCCTGGAGCGGGCCGTCGCCACCGGGATGGACTGGACGGCGCTCGCCGAGCGCGAAACCGCGCTGTTCCGCGAGGACATGACGGCGCTTCGGATGCTGCCGCCGCAGCACTACGTCGGCGCCGTGGAGTCCATCCCGAAGATCGTCCCCCTGGTCGAGAGACTGCGCGACATGGGCGCGGCCTACGAACTCGAAGGCGATGTCTACTTCTCCGTCGAGGCCGACGCGCACTTCGGTGAGGTCTCCCGCTACGACGCCGAGACGATGCGGCTGCTGTCGGCCGAGCGCGGCGGCGACCCGGAGCGGCCCGGCAAGAAGAACCCGCTCGACCCCAAGCTCTGGACCGCGGCCCGCGAGGGCGAGCCGCACTGGGACGGCGCCTCGCTCGGCCCGGGCCGCCCCGGCTGGCACATCGAGTGTGTGGCCATCGCCCTCGAACACCTGGGCATGGGCTTCGACGTGCAGGGCGGCGGCTCCGACCTTGCCTTCCCGCACCACGAGATGGGCGCCTCGCACGCGCAGGCGCTGACCGGGGAGTTCCCCTTCGCGCGCACCTATGTGCACGCGGGGATGGTCGCCCTGGACGGCGAGAAGATGTCCAAGTCCAAGGGCAACCTCGTCTTCGTCTCCCAACTCCGGCGCGACGGCGTCGATCCGGCCGCCATCCGGCTGGCGCTGCTTGCCAACCACTACCGCGCCGACTGGGAGTACACGGAAGAGGTGCTGGACGAGGCCAAGGCGCGCCTCGGCCGCTGGCGCGCGGCGGTCTCGCGGCCGGACGGCCCGGCGGCCGAAGGCATGCTGGAGGAGGTCCGTGCGGCGCTCGCCGACGACCTCGACTCACCCTCGGCGCTGGCGGCCGTGGACCGCTGGGCCCAGGAACAGGCTTCGCGGGGCGGCACGGACGAAGGCGCTCCCGGGCTGGTGTCCCGCACGGCCGACGCGCTGCTGGGCGTCGCGCTGTGACGCCGGGCTGAGTCTTCCGCGCAGGAGGGGACCGGCGGTGCCCGAGGGGGCACCGCCGGTCGTGTATGTGCGGTGGCCTCTCGGGCACCGCCGGTCGTGTACGTGGCGGACGCCGCGCACGGCCGGGCGTGTACGGCCCGGCGCGTACGGCCGGTGACGCCGCGGAGGAAGGGCCGCGTTACGCCCCGTCGCTGGGGCTGGCGGGTCCGCCCGGTCCGCGGGATCCGGGGCCGTCGTCTTCGCGCTCCCCGGAGTCTTCGGAGGCTTCGGCGTCCGGGCCTTCGGCGTTGTCCTGGGCCTGGGAGCTTCCGGTGTCCTGGGAGCCTTCGGCTTCCTCGTCCGCCGAGCCCTCACCCGTGGAGCTCCCGTCCGCCGGGCTCCCGTCCGCCGGGCCACCGTCCTTGGGGGCGCTTTCGGTCTGTGCCTCCTCCGGCCCTCCGGATGACTGATCCGAGGAATCGGGCATCGGTGGTTCGCCCGTCGGCTTCGGCGGCGGGGCCTGCTGACTTGGGTCCTTCAGGAACGACGGGGTCCCCGCGGCAGGGCCGCCCTGCTCTGCCGAACCGTCTCTGCGGCGCAGATAGCGCTCGAACTCCTTGGCGATGGCCTCACCCGATGCTTCCGGCAGCTCGGCCGTGTCGCGGGCCTCTTCCAGGGACTGGACGTACTCGGCGACCTCGCTGTCCTCCGCCGCGAGCTGGTCGACGCCCAGCTGCCAGGCCCGCGCGTCCTCGGGCAGCTCGCCCATGGGGATCCGCACGCCCAGCAGGTCCTCCAGCCTGTTGAGGAGCGCGAGCGTCGCCTTGGGGTTCGGCGGCTGCGAGACGTAGTGCGGTACGGCCGCCCACAGACTCGCCGCCGGGACGCCCGCGTGGGTGCACGCTTCCTGGAGGATGCCGACGATGCCCGTGGGGCCCTCGTAGCTGGACTCCTCCAGGTTCATGGTCCGCGCCAGGTCGGGGTCGGAGGTCACGCCCGTGACCGGGACCGGGCGGGTGTGCGGGGTGTCGCCGAGCAGCGCGCCCATCACGACCACCAGCTCGACGCCCAGCTCGTGTGCGAAGCCCAGGATCTCGTTGCAGAACGACCGCCACCGCATGCTCGGTTCGATGCCGCGCACGAGGACGAGATCGCGCTGTCTGCCCTTGCCGTCGGCGTCATCCACCCGGACCACCGACAGCCGTGTCGTGGGCCAGGTGACCTTGCGGACGCCGCCGTCCAGCCATACCTGGGGCCGGTTGACCTGGAAGTCGTAGTAGTCCTCCGCGTCCAGCGCGGCGAACACCTCGCCCTTCCACTCCCGCTCCAGGTGCGTGACCGCGGTGGAGGCGGCGTCGCCGGCGTCGTTCCAGCCCTCGAACGCGGCCACCATGACTGGGTCGACCAGCTCGGGAACCCCCTCCAGCTCGATCACCCAGCGCCTCCTTCCGGCCGGGGCGGAGCCCTTCCGCTCCGCCCCGGCACCCGTGCCGTACCTGCCGTCGCCTGCCGCTGACAGCTCTCCACCCGCTGCTGCCAGCTCTTTCGTGCGGGCCCCAGCCTACGGCGTGACGGTGCCCCGACCGCAGCCCCCGCACGCCTCCAGATCGGTGCTGCATACCTCTGGACGTCGCGGTCGCGGCAGGGCTATACATCGGACCTATGAACAGAGGTCCGATGTATAGCGTCACCGGGGTCGAGGTACACGACGTCCGCTTCCCCACTTCGGAGCAGCTGGACGGCTCGGACGCGATGAATCCCGACCCCGACTACTCCGCCGCCTACGTCGTCCTGCGCACCGACGCGCCCGACGGGCACGAGGGACACGGCTTCTGCTTCACCATCGGCAGGGGCAACGACGTGGTCGTCGGCGCCATCGAGGCGCTGCGCCCCTACGTCGAGGGCCGCCCGCTGGAGGCCGTCACCGGCGATCTGGGCGGGCTGCACCGGGAGTTGACCCACGACTCGCAGCTTCGCTGGCTCGGGCCCGAGAAGGGCGTGATGCACATGGCCGCCGGTGCTGTCGTCAACGCGGCCTGGGACCTTGCGGCCAAGCGGGCCGGGCAGCCCCTGTGGGCGTATCTGGCCTCGCTCAGCCCCGAGGAACTCGTCGCGCTCGTCGACTTCCGCCATCTGACCGACGCCCTCACCCCCGAAGAGGCGCTCGCCATCCTGCGCGCCGCCGAGCCGGGCCGCGCCGAGCGCGCCGAGCGGCTGCGCGCCCACGGATTCCCGGCCTACACCACCTCGCCCGGCTGGCTCGGATACTCGGACGAGAAGCTCGTCAAGCTCTCCCACCAGGCCGTCGCGGACGGCTTCACCCAGATCAAGCTGAAGGTCGGCGGCGACCTCGACCAGGACCGCCACCGCCTGCGGCTCGCCCGGGAGGCCGTGGGGCCCGGGGTGCGCATCGCCGTGGACGCCAACCAGCGCTGGGAGCGGGACGAGGCGGTGCGCTGGATGAGGGCGCTGGCCGAGTTCGACCCGTACTGGATCGAGGAGCCCACCAGCCCCGACGACATCCTCGGCCACGCCGAGGTACGGGCCCGCCAGCCGGTCAAGGTCGCCACCGGCGAACACGTCGCCAACCGCATCGTGTTCAAACAGCTCCTCCAGGCGGAGGCGGTGGACTTCGTCCAGATCGACGCCGCGCGGGTCGCCGGGGTCAACGAGAACCTCGCCGTCTTGCTGCTCGCCGCGAAGTTCGGCGTCCCTGTCTGCCCGCACGCGGGCGGTGTCGGGCTGTGCGAACTGGTGCAGCACCTGTCGATGTTCGACTACGTGGCGGTCTCCTGCACCCAGGAGGACCGCGTCATCGAGTACGTCGACCACCTGCACGAGCACTTCACCGACCCGGCGGTCGTCCGTGACGGGCACTACCTGACCCCCACGGCCCCCGGATTCTCCGCCCGGATGAAGACCGAGTCGCTGACCGCCCACCGCTACCCGGACGGGGCCGTCTGGCGTGCGCGCGGAGCCACCCCGCACCCGCGGCGGCATCAGGCCCAGCCGCGCCAGGGCCAGGACGGCCAGGACGCACAGGAGGGCCGCTGATGAGCCGGCTTCCGCACACCGCACGCGACTTCGAGGGCGTCCCCGCGCTCGTCACCGGGGGAGCCTCCGGCATCGGGGCCGCCGTCGCGGCGCTGCTGATGGAACGGGGCGCGCGGGTGGCCGTACTCGACCGGGACACCGAAGGAGCACTCGAGGGCGTGCTCGCGCTGGAGGCGGACGTCGCCGACGACGCGGCGGTGCGGGCCGCCGTCGACCGCGCGGCGGACGAACTGGGCGGGCTCCAGGCCGTGATCGGCAACGCGGGTATAGGCGCCGCCGGCACCGTGGAGGACAACGACGACGCCGAGTGGCAGCGCGTCCTCGACATCAACGTCCTCGGCCTCGTACGCACCGACCGCGCCGCGCTGCCCCATCTGCGCCGCACCGCCGCCGAGCGGCCCGGCGAGGTCTCCATCACCCACACCTGCTCCATCGCCGCGACGGCCGGGCTCCCACAGCGCGCCCTGTACTCGGCCAGCAAGGGCGCGGTCCTCTCCCTCACCCTCGCCATGGCGGCCGACCATGTGCGCGAGGGGATCCGGGTCAACTGCGTCAACCCCGGCACCGCCGACACCCCCTGGATCGGACGGCTGCTCGACGCGGCGCCGGACCCGGAGGCCGAGCGCGCCGCGCTGGAGGCCCGCCAGCCCACCGGGCGGCTGGTGCGGGCCGAGGAAGTGGCCGACGCCGTGGCTTATCTGGCCGGCCCGCGCGCCGCCGCGGTCACCGGCACGGCGCTCGCGGTGGACGGCGGCATGCAGGGGCTGAGGCTGCGCCCGCCGCAGCCCGCCGACTGACCCCGCGCGCCCAGGGCGCGTACCGACACCTCAGAGCCGAGACACACCACGAGGACAGGACGACCCCATGCGACTGCGCACTCTCCGCACCACCGGCGCCGCCTCCTGCGCGGTGCTCCTGGCGGTCACCGTGCTCGCGGGCTGCAACCGCGGCAGCGACGGCGAGGCCGCGGCCAAGGGCAAGGTCGGCATCGACCTGCCGCGCACCGACACCGACTTCTGGACCGCCTACCAGAGCTACGTCAAGAAGGGCGTGGGCGCCGGCACCGTCTCCGCGCTGCCGCTCGCCAACTCGCAAAACGACGTCTCCAAGCTCGTCGCCAACGTGCAGACCTTCACCGACCAGGGCGCCAAGGCCGTGGTCATGGCCCCGCAGGACACCGGCGCCATCTCCTCCACGCTGGAGCGGCTGGAGAAGAAGGACATCCCCGTCATCAGCGTCGACACCCGGCCCGACAAGGGCAAGGTCTACATGGTCGTCCGCGCCGACAACCGTGCCTACGGCCGCAAGTCGTGCGAGTACCTGGGGAAGGAACTCGGCGGCAAGGGGCGGGTCGCCGAACTCCAGGGCGACCTCAGCTCGATCAACGGTCGCGACAGGTCGGAGGCGTTCGCCTCCTGCATGAAGGAGAAGTACCCCAGGATCAAGGTCCACGAGCTGCCCACCAATTGGGACGGCAAGGAGGCCTCCGGCAAGCTCCAGAGCCTGCTGGCCCAGCACCGTGACCTGGACGGCATCTACATGCAGGCCGGCGGCGCCTTCCTCCAGCCGACCCTGGCCCTGCTCAAGCAGAAGGACCTCCTCAAGAAGCAGGGCGCCAAGGGGCACATCACCGTCATCTCCAACGACGGCATCCCCGAGGAACTGGACGCGATACGCAAGGGCACCATCGACGCCACCCTCTCCCAGCCCGCCGACTCGTACGCGAAGTACGCGCTCGAATACGCCCGCGCGGCGCTGGACGACAAGAAGTTCAAGCCCGGGCCGACCGACCACAACTCCGAGATCATCAAGCTGAAGAACGGCCTGGAGGACCAGCTACCCGCGCCGCTGGTCACCAAGAAGAACGTCGACGACAAGGAGCTGTGGGCCAACCAGCTGGAGAAGAAGAAGTGACGGCCCCCAGCGACGGCTCCACCCCGCCCCCCGGCTCCACCCCGCCTGGCGGATCCGCCCCGCCGGCCGTCCAGGCTGAGGGCATCGTCAAGCGCTACGGCGCCACCCTCGCGCTCGACGGCGTCGGCCTGACCGTACGGCCGGGCGAGGCCCACGCGCTGGTCGGGCGCAACGGCGCGGGCAAATCCACCCTCGTGTCCGTCCTCACCGGCATGCACAGACCCGAAGCGGGCCAGGTCTCCTTCCACGGCGAGCCGGCGCCCGGCTACGGCGACACCGCGGCCTGGCGCTCCCGCGTCGCCTGCGTCTACCAGCGTTCCATGGTCGTGCCCGAACTGACCGTCGCCGAGAACCTCTTCCTCAACCGCTTCCCCGGCGGCCGGCGCATCCACTGGAGCGCGCTGCGCGCCCGCGCCCGCGACCTGCTGGCCGAGTACGGGGTCGAGGTGGACCCGGCGCGCCGCACCAAGGACCTGAGCGTCGAGCAGCGGCAGTTCGTGGAGATCGCCAGGGCGCTGTCCTTCGGCGCCCGTACGGTCATCCTCGACGAGCCGACGGCGCAGCTGGACGCGGGCGGTATCGAGCGGCTGTTCGCCAAACTGCGCGAACTCCGCGCCCAGGGCGTGGCGTTCTTGTTCATCTCGCACCATCTCCAGGAGGTGTACGAGCTGTGCGACACGGTCACCGTCTACCGCGACGCGCGACACGTGCTGACCGCGCCCGTCGCCGGGCTGCCCCGCCGGGAGCTGGTCGCCGCCATGACCGCAGAGGACGGGGAGCAGGAGGAGCGGCTGGGCGGGGCGGGGACGGCGGGGGAGGACGCCCACGCGCCTGACTTCATGGGCCGCACCGCCCCCGCGCCGCCCGGAGCCGGGCCCGTGCTGCGCACCCGGGGGCTGGAGCTGGCCGAGCAGTTCGCGCCCGTCGACCTGACCGTGCGCTCCGGCGAGGTGCTCGGCCTGGCGGGCGCGACCGCCAGCGGCAACACCGCCATCGGCGAGACCCTGGTGGGCCTGCGCCGGCAGACCTCCGGCACCGTGAGCGTGCGCGAGCGCGAGGTGCGCCCCGGCAGCGTGCCCCACGCCCTGGACGCCGGGATCGGCTACGTGCCCGAGGACCGCCACCTCCAGGGGCTGGTCCCCGGCCGCAGTGTCGCGGAGAACGCCACGCTCACCGTCACCGACCAGCTCGGCAGGTGGGGCGCCGTGCTGCCCTCCCGTACCCGCGAGTTCGCCCGCCGGATGATCGACTCGCTGGACATCAAGACCTCCGGGCCCGAGCAGCCCGTCTCCGGCCTGTCCGGCGGCAACCAGCAGAAGGTCGTCATCGCCCGCGCCATCGCCAGGGACCCCGCCGTGCTGGTGGCGATCCGGCCCACGGCGGGAGTGGACGTCAAGTCCAAGGACGCGCTCCTGGGCGTCGTCCGGGAGGTCGCCGACAAGGGCAGTGCCGCGCTGATCATCTCCGACGAACTGGACGACCTGCGCGTGTGCGACCGCGTCCTCGCCCTCTTCCACGGGCGCGTCGTCGCGGAGTACGGCACCGGATGGAGCGATCAGGAACTGGTCGCCGCGATGGAAGGCATGGCCGAGGAAAGCGGCGAGGGGTGCGCCGAGGAAAGCGCCGAGGAAAGCGGCGCCGAGGCGCCGGAGGGGAACGCATCATGACCGACACCGCACAGCCCTCGGCCCGCGAGCTGTCCGACGGCATCGAGCGCGCACAGGAGGAACGCGCCCGGCCGAGGCTCGACTTCGCCCGCTGGCGCGACCTGTCCCTGGTGCCGGTCATCCTCGTGCTCGGGCTGATCGGCTTCATCGTCTCGCCCGCCTTCCTCACCACCGACAACCTCGTGGGCGTCGTCCAGCAGTCCACCGAACTGGGCCTGCTGGTGCTCGGCCTGGCGATGGTGCTGATCTGCGGCCGGATGGACCTGTCGCTGGAGTCGACCCTGGCCGTCGCGCCCAGCGTGGCGATGTGGCTGGTGCTGCCGTCCGAGGGTGAGGGCTTCCACGGCATCGGGCTCTTCCCCACCTGGCTCGCCATCCCGCTCTGTCTCGCGGTGGGCGCGGTGATCGGCGGCACCAACGGCTTCCTGATGCTGAAGCTGCGCGTCAACGGGTTCATCGCCACCCTCGGCATGCTCACGATGCTGCGCGGTCTGCACGTCGGACTGACCGACGGCAAGTCCATCGTCAACGTCCCCGACTCCTTCTCCTACCTGGGCAACGCCTCCTGGCTGGGGGTGCCGGGCGCCGTGTGGCTGTGCCTGGCGCTGTACGCGCTCACCGGGCTGGTGCTGGCCTACATGCGGCACGGGCGGGCGCTGTACGCGATCGGCGGCAACCCCGAGGCCGCGCGCGCCGCCGGGGTCCGCACCGACCGGATCACCTGGATCGTGCTGGCGCTGGCCGGCACGCTGGCCGCGTTCGCCGGCATGCTCTACACCGGGCACTACGGCTCGATCTCGGCCAGTCAAGGAGACGGCTGGATCTTCCAGGTGTTCGCGGCTGCTGTCATCGGAGGTATCGGGCTGCGCGGCGGACGTGGCACCGTCTTCGGGGCGCTGACGGGCGTGCTGACCCTCCAGCTCGTCGTCAACGTCATGACGCTCGGCGGGGTCCCGGCCATGTGGAACCAGTTCCTCAACGGGATGATCATCATCGTCGCGCTGATCATCTCGCGCTTCGCCAGCGGTGAGCGGCAGGAATGAGGCACCACGAGTGACTTCTCCCGACCTCCCGCGCCTGGGCCTGGGCTGCGCCCAACTGGGCAATCTCGGCGCCCCCATGACCGAGGAGACCGCCCACGCCGTCGTCCACGCCGCGCTGGAGGAGGGCTGCACCTACCTCGATACGGCACCGCACTACGGAGTAGGCCTGTCCGAGGAGCGCCTCGGGCGGGCCCTGGCCGGGGTGCCCCGGGAGACGTACACGCTCTCCACCAAGGCCGGCCGCCGGCTGCGCCCGCTCGCCCCTGGCGAACAGGCCCCCGCCGAGGGCTTCGTGGACACCCCCGCGCGGGCCCGCGAGTGGGACTTCAGCCGGGACGGCATCCTGCGCACCCTGGAATCCTCCCTGGAGCGCCTCGGTACCGACCATGTCGACATCGTCTATCTGCACGACGTCGAGGACCATCTGACCGAGGTGTACGAGACCGGTTTTCCCGCGCTCGCCGAGCTGCGTGAGCAGGGGGTGGTCCGCCACATCGGCTTCGGCATGAACTTCAGCGGCCACCTCGCCCGCCTGGTGGGCGGGCTCGACGTGGACGTGGTGCTGTGCGCGGGCCGCTGGACGCTCCTGGACCGCTCGGCCTACGACGACCTGCTGCCGGAGTGCGAGCGGCGCGGCACCAGGGTCGTCGTCGGCGGGGTCTACAACTCCGGACTGCTGGCCGACCCGCGTCCCGGCGCGCACTTCGACTACCGGCCGGCGCCCGAGCCGCTGGTCGAGCGGGCGCGGCGGGCCGCCGCCGTGTGCGAGCGGCACGGGGTGCCGCTGCGGGCCGCCGCTCTGCGCTTCCCGTTCGGGCACCCGGCGGTGGTCTCGGCCGTCGTCGGCGCCGCCTCGCCGCAGGAGGTACGGGACAACGCGCGGCTGTCCCGGCTGGAGATCCCGGACGCGCTGTGGCGGGAACTGACCGCCGAGGAGCTGCTGGACGCCGATCTGCCCGTGCCGGGCCGGCCCGCCTCCGGCTGACCCCGGCCGCCCGGTCCGCACCCGCCCCATCCGTCCCACCTGCCCCACCCGTCCCACCCGTGCTGCCCTCACCCGTGCCCGACGTCCCGACCGGCCGAGGAGTCCCAAGACGTGATCCGTATCGACGCGCACCACCACCTGTGGGACCTCTCCCGCCGTGCGCTGCCCTGGATGGACGGCCCCTGGGCCGACCCGCTGCGCCGCACCTGGACGGAGGAGGACCTCGCCCCGCACCTGGCGGCGCACGGGATCGACGCCACCGTCGTC
Source organism: Streptomyces sp. NBC_01775 (assembly GCF_035917675.1). Classification (NCBI taxonomy): domain Bacteria; kingdom Bacillati; phylum Actinomycetota; class Actinomycetes; order Kitasatosporales; family Streptomycetaceae; genus Streptomyces; species Streptomyces sp. NBC_01775. Next base: position 8,123,308 of record NZ_CP109104.1, read on the forward strand.
GTACAGGCATGTCACTCGGCCGAGGAGACCCGCGAACTGCTCGCCCTCAAAGAGCGCTCGGACCGGATCGCGGCCGTGGTCGGCTGGGCCGACCTCACCGCACCCGGCGGGCCCCAGCTCCCGGACGGGCTGGCCGGGATACGCCACCAGGCCGAGGGGCTGGACGACCCGGCCTGGCTGTCCCGGCCGCAGGTGCGGCGCGGTCTGGCCGAGGTCGCGCGTGCCGGACTCGTCTACGACCTGCTGGTCACCCCGCGCGAGCTGCCCTCGGCCGTGGAGACCGCCGAGGCGCTGCCCGAGCTGCGCTTCGTCCTGGACCACGCGGCCAAACCCAAGGTGGCGGCGGGGGAGTGGGAGCCGTGGGCCGGGCTGCTCGGGCGGCTGGCCGCGCTGCCCAATGTGAGCTGCAAGCTCTCCGGCCTGATCACCGAGGCCGACTGGAGGACCTGGACCAGGACGGACGCGCTGCCCTACGCCCGCCAGGTGCTGGAGGCCTTCGGCCCCGATCGGGTGCTGTTCGGCTCCGACTGGCCGGTGTGCACCCTGGCCGGCACCTACGAGGAGGTGATGGCGCTCGCCGAGGAGGCCACCTCGGGTCTCACGGCGGCCCAGCGCGCCGCGGTCTTCGGCGGCAACGCGGCCCGCGTCTACGGCATCGCCGGCCTCGGCCGCCCCTGACCGGCCGCCTCCGCCTCTGCCTCCGCGGCCCCCGAGGTGAAGGAGCCCAGCAGGCGGCGCACCACCCGGTCGAACGCGGCGTCCGGGTCGACCGGGCCCGAATCCTTGGCCAGGGCCGCGGCCAGGCGCGGGTATTCGCCGCCGGCGACCGCGCGGGCGAGGTACGCGCCGCGCACGGCCTGTTCCCGCTCCGCACTCCAGGGCAGCGAGCGCGTTCGCTCGGCCGTGGCCAGCTCGTTGGCGACAAAGGTGTTGACCATGCCGTTGACCGTGGCGATCAGCTCCAGCTTGGCGCCGTAGGGGAGATCGAGCCCGTCGAGGCAGATGAGCGTGTACTCCAGGAACCGCAGCCCGTTCGGGCTGAAGCCGTGCACCGGTGACGTCAGCATCAATCCGGGCTGCCACGGGTGGCGGTGCATCAACTCCCGGGTGCGGTAGGCCAGATCCAGCATTCCCTCGTACCAGTCCGTCGCGGGCGGACGGGAGAGGTCGTACTCGCCGGTGACGGCGTCGACCATCAGCTCGTGCAGATCCTCCTTGCGCGGCACGTAGTTGTAGAGCGACATGGTGCCGCAGCCCAGCTCCGCCGCGACCCGCCGCATGGTGACGGCCTCCAGCCCCTCGGCGTCGGCGATACGCACGCCGGCCGCGGCGATGTCGCCCCTGCTGTAGGAGGGGCGGGGCCCTCTGGTGGCCCGTTCGGGACGGGTCCAGATCACCCCTGGTTCGGCGGAACGCCCTGGCATCGGTCATCACCTCGCCCACCATCCTAGTTACGTACGTCGTACGTAGTTAGGTATGGTGCCGTGCATGGATACTACGTACGCTGTACTTAGTGAGGGGCTGGAGAAGCGCTTCGGCCCCGTACACGCCCTTCGCGGGCTCGATCTCGCCGTTCCCGAAGGCACCGTCTGCGGCGTCCTCGGGACGAACGGCGCGGGCAAGACCACCGCCGTGCGACTGCTGACGACCCTGCTGACCCCCGATGCGGGCACCGCCCGGGTGGCCGGGCACGACGTGGCGAAAGAGCCGCACGCCGTGCGTCGGAACATCGGCGTGACCGGCCAGGACGCCTCCGTGGACGCCGAGCTGACCGGGCGGGAGAACCTCCGCCTCTTCGCCCGGCTGCACCGGCTGCGCGGCTCGGCCCGGGTCGCGCGCGCCGACGAACTGCTGGAGAGCTTCGAGCTGACCGACGCCGCCGACCGGCTCGTGGGCACCTGGTCGGGAGGCATGCGCCGCCGCCTCGACCTGGCCGTCAGCCTGGTCACCCGGCCCCGGGTGCTGTTCCTGGACGAGCCCACCACCGGCCTCGACCCCGGCAGCCGGCGCCGTATCTGGGACGCCGTGCGCGAACTCGCCGTGCAGGGGACCACCGTCGTGCTCACCACGCAGTACCTGGACGAGGCCGACCAGCTCGCCGACGACATCGTGCTCATCGACCGGGGCCGGGCGGCTGTCACCGGGACTCCCGCCGAACTCAAGGCCCGGCTGGGCGCCTACGCCGAGGTCGTCGTCGCCGAGGAGGCCGCCGTCCCCGGCGCCGCCGTGGTGCTCGGCGGGCTCACCGGCACCGAAGCCGTCCTGGACCGTGAGCGCTGCTCGGTCGGCGCGGTCGTCCCGGCGGCCCGCGCGGAGGTGACCCTGCCCCGGCTGGTGCGCGAACTCGACGCCGCCGGCGTGCCGGTGAACGACGCGAGCGTGCGCCCGCCCACCCTCGACGAGGTCTTCCTCCGCCTGACCGCCCCTGCCGAAGGCACGGGCCGCACCGAACGTGCGGGCCGCACCGAAGATCCCGCCCGCACAGGTCCCGCCCGCACAGGACGTGAGGAGCACGCCGCATGAAGACCGCAGACGCGCTGACACCAGGCCCCGCCGCGGTGGCCAGGGACGGCTGGGCCATGCTGGGCCGCCACCTCCAGCGCACCCGGCACAACCCCGGACTGCTGATGCTGACCCAGACGATGCCGATCATGATGCTGCTGTTCTTCGGCTACGTCTTCGGCAGCGCGCTGGCCATGCCCGGCGAGGAGTACCGCTCCTACCTGGTTCCCGGACTGCTGGCGGCCACCGCCGCCAGCGGCCTGATGAACGGGATGTTCCAGGCCGCGCAGGACACCCACCGGGGTGTGACGGACCGCTTCCGCACCCTGCCCATGAGCCGTACCGGGGTCCCGCTGGGCCAGGCGGCGGCCGACCTGGTCACCACCGGCATCGGGATGGTGCCCCTGCTGCTGGTGGGGCTCGCGGTCGGCTGGCGTATCCAGGGCGGCGCCCTGGAGGCGGCCGGCGCCGTCGCACTGCTGCTCCTCTTCCGCTTCGCCACCACCTGGGTGGGGGCCTTTCTCGGGCTGCTCACCAAGAGCGAGGAGGCGGCGGGCCAGCTCGGGGCCGTCACCTTCGTGTTGCCCATGCTCTCCAACGCCTACATCCCCGCCGAGGGGCTGCCGGGCTGGCTGCGCCCGGTCGCCGAGTGGAACCCGATCAGCGCCGTCACCGCGGCCGTACGGGACCTGTGCGGCAACGCGCCCGTGCCCCCGGACGCGGCCTGGCCGGTCGCGCACCCTGTGGCGGGGTCACTGGCCTGGTCGTTGGTCCTCCTCGTGGTGTTCGCGCCGCTGACCGTCCGCCGCTACGTCCGCGCGGGGCGCTGAGCCCCCGCCCTCTCCCTCGCGATCGCCCCCGCCCCGGAACGGCTCACACCGCTGACGCGGCGGGGCTCACGGTGGCTGACGCTGCGGGGATCACAGTGTGGAGCGCAGCCACTGCTCGACGCTGGCGATGTGCACCGTCGACCAGGAGCGCGCGGCCTCCGTGTCCCGGGAGCGCAGGGCCGCCAGGATCTGCCGGTGCTCGTGCAGTGTGCGGCTGACCGCGTCCTCCTGGGTCAGCCCGCGCCACACCCGTGCCCTGGTCGTCGGCCCGGAGAGGCCGTCCAGCAAGGAGCACAGCACGGAGTTGCCCGAGGCGGCCACGATGCGGCGGTGGAACTCCAGGTCGGCGGTGACCAGTTCCTCCACGGACGGCTCGGCGCCCAGTGCCTCCAGCTGGGACTCCAGCGCGTCCAGCTCGTCCTCGGCGATGCGCGAGCCGGCCATCGCCGTGGCCGCGGGCTCCAGGATGCGGCGTACCGCCAGGAACTCCAGCACCGTGTCGTCGCGGTGGAAGTCCACCACGAAGCTCATGGCCTCCAGCAGCAGTTGTGGGTCCAGGCTGGTCACATAGGTGCCGTCGCCCTGGCGCACATCGAGGATGCGGATCAGGGAGAGCGCGCGCACCGCCTCCCGCAGGGAGTTGCGGGACAGACCCAGCTCGGTGGCCAGTTCGCTCTCCTTGGGCAGCCGGTCGCCGGGGCGCAGCGCTCCCGAGACGATCATCCCCTTGATCTTCTCGATCGCCTCATCGGTAACCGCCACGCCGCCTCCTTGAGCCCCAGGGTCTTCAGCCTCGCATGAACCGCCCAGACATCCGATGTCTGGTTGTTCATTATGACCCGGGCGGCACGCGCCGGCTCCGGCAGTACGCCTTCCCTTCGTTTTCGGCCGCCGCCAAATCGACATAGAGGGCGACGCTGAAGCGCTCCCGTTTCAGTTCTCGCGCGACGGTCCCATGGCGCCGCGGAGTCCCGCCGACGGCAGCGCACTCGTTCGGGGGCCGGGGGCAGGTCGCGAGGGGGCGATCTCATGGCCGTCGAGCCGGTCCGCGGATTTCACGCTGTGTACGCCGGGTGCGTCCGGCGCTCCGGCCGGGGCGGCCACGTAATTCCCCTGCACATCTCTTGACGCACGAGCCTCACCAGCCTTTTACTCCGTCCACAAGAATAGACAGCGTCTTCATATGTGGACGATGGACGAGAGGCTCCATGGTGCTCCCCCAGCAACACCCGGCGAACTCCCTCAGCGGGCTGCTCGGCTTCCCCGTCACGCCCTTCCGGCCGGACGACGGTGAGCTGGACCTCCCGCGCTTCGAGCAGCACCTCACCGACATGCTCAAGGCCGGGCCCAGCGCCTTGTTCGTCGCCTGCGGCACCGGCGAGTTCGCCTCACTGACCGTGGGCGAACACCACGAGCTCGTACGCACCGCGGTCTCCCACGTGGCCGGCGAGGTGCCCGTCTACGCCGGTGCCGGCGGCGGCACGAGGCTCGCCGTCGAGTTCGTCCGCTCCGCCGAGCGCGCCGGGGCCGACGGAGCGCTGATCCTCCCGCCGTACCTGCAAGTCGGCCCGCCCGCAGGGCTCGTCGCGCACTACCGGCAGATCGCCGCCGCCACCCGGCTCCCCCTCATCCCGTACCAGCGCTCGACCGCCGTGTTCACCCCGGAGGCGGTGGCGGAGCTGGCCGGGCTCGAACAGGTGGTGGCCTTCAAGGACGGGCACGGCGACGTGGAGCTGTTGCAGCGCATCCACACCGCCACGGGAGGCGAGCTGACGCTCCTCAACGGCATGCCCACGGCGGAGACCTTCGCCCCCGCCTACGCCGCCGTCGGTGCCCGCGCCTACTCCTCGGCCACCCTCGCCTTCGCCCCGGCCATCGCCCGCGCCTTCTACGACGCCTTCACGCGCGGCGACGACGCCGTCCAGCAGACCCTGTTGCGCGAGTTCTACGTGCCGCTGACCCGGCTGCGGCACACCACCAACGGCTACGCGGTCTCCCTGGTCAAGGCGGGCCTGGAGGCCCAGGGCCGGCCGGCAGGCCCGGTGCGGCCACCGCTGGCGGAAGTGACGCCGGAACACATGGCCGAACTGGCCGCCCTGATCGAGCGCGGCCACACCGCCGTGGACGGCATCGCGGGCTGAGGCGCCCGCCCGCGGCGGCCACTTCCGCCGCGTACGCGACCCACCCGCACGTGCCCCCCCGCGCTCAAGGAGGAACGAGGAACGATGAAACCCCCTCTCCGCCGACCACCCGTGGCCACCGGTCCACCGGGCCGGCGTGCCGCCGCGCTCGCCGCCGCGGGTGTGCTGCTGCTGACGAGCGGATGCACGGTCGCCAACTCCGGATCGGCCGCCGGCGCCGACGCCGTTCAGGTCGTACTGCCCGAGGAGCCGCCCACCCTGGAGCCGTGCGACGCCTCGCTCACCGCCACCGGCCGCGTCGTACGCTCCAACATCACCGAGCCGCTCGCCGAACGGGTGCCGAAGACCGGCGGACTTGAGCCCAAGCTCGCCACCGGGTGGAAGCAGACCTCGCCGACCACCTGGCGCTTCGCCCTCCGCAAGGGCGTCACCTTCCACGACGGCACGGCCTTCAGCGCGAAGGACGCGGCCTTCTCCATCGACCGGACGATCGACTCCCGCATCGAGTGCAACGTCGACGGCTATGTCTTCGGCGACAGCGAGCTCACCGCGACCGCCGTCGACAGCACGACGCTCAAGGTCACCACGGCGGAGCCGGACCCGATCCTGCCGCTGCGGCTGTCCTTCGTGGAGATGGTGCCGACGAGCACCGCCGCCAACGCCAAGGTGCGCGAGCCGGTCGGCACCGGGCCGTACCGTGTCGACGCCTGGAACCAGGGCATCAACCTGCGCCTCGACCGCTACGAGGGCTACTGGGGCAAGGCCCCCGACTACGCGGCGGCCCTGTACACCTGGCGCGCCGAGGGCAGCGTCCGCGCCGCGATGATCAGCAGCGGCGAGGCGGACGTCGCGGTGGGCCTGGCGCCGGCCGACGGAGCAGGCGACAACTCCGTGGAGTACCCGAACAACGAGACCTCGTATCTGCGCATGGACGCCGGCAAGCCGCCGCTGGACGACCTCCGGGTGCGCCGGGCCATCAACTACGCCATCGACAAGAAGGGCCTGGTCGCCTCCGTCTTCGCCGGGCTCGGCAAGCCGGCGGGACAGCTCGTGCCGGACGGCGTCACCGGCTACAACCCGGACATCAAGGCCTGGCCCTACGACATGAAACGGGCGAAGTCGCTGATCAAGAAGGCCCGCGCCGACGGCGTTCCGGTGGGCACCAAGATCACGATCATCGGCCGCAACGGCATCTACCCCAAGGCCGCGGAGGCCATGGAAGTGGTGCAGAGCGCACTACGGGAGGCCGGGTTGAACGTGGAAGTGAAGATGCTGGACGTGAACGCCTGGACGGAGTATTTGCTACGGCCCTTCCCCAAGAACGCCGGCCCGACCCTGCTCCAGGCCCAGCACGGCAACCAGGCCGGCGACGCCGCGTTCACCATGGACCAGATCTACGGCAGCAAAGGCGCGCAGAGCAGCTACGGCACCCCCGGCCTCGACAAGAAGATCCAGCGGGCCGGGCGCGAAGCCGGCCGCGACCGCCAGGCCGGCTTCGCCGACGCCCTCGCATACCAGAGCGACAAGGTCGTGCGGGACGCGGTGCTCGCGCACATGAAGGGCATCATCGCGCTGGCGCCCGACGTGTCGTACAAGCCGAACTCGGCGAGCGGCGACGAAATGCACCTGGCCGAGATCCACCCGGCGGGCTGAGGGACACGATGCTGATATTCCTGAGACGCCGGATAATCTCCAGCGCGATTCCGCTCCTGGTCGTGGTCCTGGGCGTGTTCTTCCTCGCCCGCCTCACCGGCGATCCGGCCAACCTGTACCTGCCGCTCAGCGCCACCCCGAAGATGCGGGAGGCGTTCTCCGCGCAGCACGGCTTCGACGATCCGCTGCTGGTGCAGTTCGGCGACTACCTCGCCCAACTCGCCCGGCTCGACTTCGGCGAGTCGCTGCGGACCGCGCAGCCCGCGGCCGAGGCCGTGCTGCGGGCGTTCCCCGCCACGCTGCAACTGGCCGGTGCCACCTTGCTGCTGGCGACCGTCGGCGCGGTGGTCGTCGGCAGCCTGGCCGCCTACCGGCCGAACTCGCCGGCCGACCGGATCGCCGGGTTCCTGTCCTCGACGGCCGCGAGCACCCCGGACTTCTGGTTCGCGATCATGGGCGTGCTGGTCTTCGCGGTCACCCTGGACTGGCTGCCGACCTCCGGGACGGCCGGCACGGCGGCCTGGGTGCTGCCCGTGGCGACCTTGCTCATCCGGCCGTTCGGCGTCCTCGTCCAGGTGGTGCGCGGCGCGATGGTCACCGCGCTGTCCGAGCCGTACATCAAGGTGGCGCGCAGCAAGGGAGCCAGCGAGAAGCGGGTGATCTTCAAGCACGCGCTGCGCAACGCCGGAGCGCCGGCGCTCACCGTCGCCGGAGATCTGGCGGTGGGCCTGATCAACGGTGCCGTGGTCGTGGAGACCATCTTCGGCTGGCCCGGCATCGGCAAGCTGATGATCGACTCCATCCTCCAGCGTGACTTCGCGGTGCTCCAGGCGGCGGTCCTGCTGACCTCGCTGACGATCTTCGCGCTGAACATCCTCATCGACAGCGGCTATGCGCTGCTGGACGCGCGGGTCAGACAGGGGGCGATGGTGTGAGTACGCACGAGACCGGGAAGTCCGCTGCGACCGGGAAGTCCGCCGGGTCGGCTGAGGCCGCTGAGAACGCTGAGACCGGGAAGTCCGCCGGGTCGGCTGAGGCCGCTGAGAACGCTGAGACCGGGAAGTCCGCCGAGGCCGCTGAGTCCGCTGAGCTGGCAGAGTCCAACGGCACCGGCGTGGCCGGGCAGAGTGTCCGCGCCGGCCGGGCCGGGCTGCTGCGCCTGCTGGCCGCGGACCGGATGGCGTCGGCGGCCTGTGTGGTGCTGCTGCTGGTCGGGCTGTGCGCGGTGCTGGGGCCGCCGCTCCTGGGCGACCTCGCCCGCGAGCAGAACCTCCACGCGGTGAAACTGCGGCCGTTCTCCACCGGCGAGGGCTGGGAGTTCGTGCTCGGCAGTGACTCCCTCGGACGCAGCCTCCTGGCGCGGCTGATCGTCGCGGCGGGGACGACGATGGCGGTGGCCGTCCCCGCCGTCCTGCTGTCGCTGCTGGCCGGCTCGGTATGGGGCATGTGGGCCGGGTTCCACCGCGACTGGCGGGAGACCGTGTCCATGCGTATCGCCGACGTGATCCTCAGCTTCCCGTCGCTGCTGCTCGCCGTGGTGGTGCTGTACGTGTTCGACCCCAGCGTCGCCAACATCGTCGCGGTACTGGCGATCGCCCGGATCCCGGTCTACCTGCGCACCGCGCGGGCGGAAGCGGCGGAGCTGCGCAGCAGGCTGTTCGTCGACGCGGCGCGCACCTTCGGCACCGGCGACTGGACGATCATCCGGCGCCATGTCGCGCCGATCGTGCTGCCCACGCTGCTCACCGTGGCCGCCGTGGACTTCTGCTTCGTGATGCTCACCGAGTCCTCGCTGAGTTTCCTCGGCATCGGGATCCAGCCACCCGACGTGTCCTGGGGGCTGATGGTGGCGCAGGGCCGGCAGGAGCTTCAGAACGCCTGGTGGACCGCGGTGTTCCCGGGTCTGGCGATCATTGTCACGACCAGCGCGATGACCGTGCTCGCCGGCTGGGCCAGGATCGCCGGCGACCCCGCACAGCGCTGGCGGCTGACCGTGCCGAAGCGCGGACGCCGTGGCCGTGGGGCCGTCGGCGCCCGGAAGGAGCAGATATGAACGGGCACGGCACCGCTGGAACAGCCGGGGGCCGGGGTACGAGCGGCGGGTCTGCCGCCGATCCCGCACCCGGAACGGATGAGGTGGACGGGACAGACAGGCCGGACAGGGTGGACAGGGTGGACGGGGCGGACGGGGTGGACGGGGTGGACGAGGCGGCGATGACCGTGAGCGGCCTGTCCGTGGAACTCCGCACCCCCGGCGGGCCGGTGCGGGTGGTACGGGACGTCGGCTTCTCGGTCCGCTCCGGGGAGACCCTGGCCCTGCTCGGCGAATCCGGCTGCGGCAAGAGCATGACGGCACAGGCCGTGGCAGGCCTCCTCGACCCGGTCGCCGAGGTCGTCGGCGGCCAGGTGCTGCTGGGCGGCCGGGACGTGCTGCGGCTGGGCCACCGGGAACGCCGCGGCCTGGCCGGACCGGAGCTGGCCGTGGTCTTCCAGGACGCGCTCACCGCCCTCAACCCGGTGTACACGGTGGGCTCGCAGCTGGCCGAGCCGTTCCGTATCCACGAGCGGGCCTCCCGGCGCGCCGCCGGGGAGAAGGCCGTCGAACTGATGGAGCGGGTCGGGATCCCGGAGCCGAGGCTGCGGGCGAAGGCCTATCCGCACCAGTTCTCGGGGGGCATGAGGCAGCGGCTGCTGATCGCGATGGCGGTGGCGCTGCGGCCCTCGGTGCTGCTCGCCGACGAGCCGACCACCGCGCTCGACGTCACCGTGCAGGCCCAGATCATGGAGCTGCTCGCGGAGCTGCGGCGGGAGACCCGGATGGCGCTCGTGCTCATCACCCACGACCTGGCGGTGGTCGCCGAGCAGGCCGACCAGGTCGCGGTGATGTACGCCGGCACCATCGTGGAGTCCGGCCCCGTCGCCGAGGTCTTCGCCGCCCCGCAGCACCCCTACACCCGGGGGCTGCTGGATTCGGTGCCCGCGGGACACCCCCGCGGCACCAGGCTCCCGTCGATCGAGGGCAGCCCCCCGCGGCCCGCGGCGGTGCCGGCCGGCTGCGCGTTCCGCGCCCGCTGCCCGCTGGCGCGCGACCGGTGCGCCACGGACGTACCGCCGCTGTCCGTCACCCGGCCGGGACGAGCGTCGGCCTGCCACTACTGGAAGGAGCTGGCCGATGTCTGACACCGCCGACACCGCCAACACCGCTGACACCGCCGCCGGGGAGCCCTTGCTTCAGGCGCACGGCCTCACCAAGACCTTCCGGGTGCCGCGCAGCGCCTCGGGCAGCACCCGGCTGCACGCCCTGGACGGGGTGGACCTCACCGTACGGCGCGGCGAGACGCTGGGCCTGGTGGGCGAGTCCGGGTGCGGGAAGTCCACGCTGGCCCGGGTGCTGCTGATGCTGGAGCGCCCGGACGCGGGGACGGTGCGCTACGACGGCGTGGACCCCTTCGCGCTGCGCGGCAAGCCGCTGCTGGCCTGGCGCCGCCGGGTGCAGATGGTCTTCCAGGACCCGTTCGCCTCCCTGAACCCCAGGTTGAGCGCCGGGGAGCTGATAGCCGAGCCGTGGCGCTCGCACCCCGACCTGGTACCGCGACCCGAGCGCGAGCGGCGGGTGCACGAGCTGCTGGAGATGGTGGGGCTGCGTCCGGGCGACGCGCGCCGCCACCCGCAGGAGTTCTCCGGCGGGCAGCGGCAGCGCATCGGCATCGCCCGGGCGCTGGCGCTGAACCCCGAGGTGATCGTCTGCGACGAACCGGTATCCGCACTGGACCTCTCGGTGCAGGCCCAGGTCCTCAACGTCCTCACCGACCTCCAGGCCGAGCTGGGCGTGGCCTACGTGTTCATCTCGCACGACCTGCCGGTGGTGCGGCACGTGGCCGACCGGGTGGCGGTGATGTACCTGGGCAGGGTGGTCGAGTCGGGACCGGCCGAGGAGGTCTTCACCGCGCCCCGGCACCCGTACACCGCCTCGCTGCTGTCCGCCGCGCCCCGCCCGCCGGCGGAACGCGGGGATGGCCGGGAGCGGCGCATCGTGCTCTCCGGAGAGGTCCCGTCCCCGACCGACCCGCCGTCGGGCTGCCGCTTCCGCACCCGGTGCTGGAAGGCCGAGGAGGTGTGCGCCGACCGCCTGCCGGCCGACGAGCCCGCACCGGACGCGCCGCAGCATCTGGCGGCCTGCCACCTGCCGCTCGAGCCGGCAGGCGGGGGAGCGCGGCGGTGACCCAGGGGCGGACGCCCACAGCGTGAGGCCCCGGCCGCAGTGGCCGGGGCCTCGCACTCTGGTCATCGGTACGGCCGACTCCGGTCATCGGCACGGCCGCTCAGCGTCGGCCGTTCCCCTCCGGGCCCTCCCCCTCCGGGCCGGTCAGCTCCGGGCCGGTCAGGCCCGCTCTCCCAGCGTCTTCTCGATGCGCTCGCGCACCTCGTCCGTGTCCAGGCCGCGGATCGTCAGCGTCGTCCTGCGCCGCGCGACGTCGTCCACCGTCTCGGCCCACTCGTGGTCGCGGGCGTAGACGACCTGTGCCCAGATCTCCGGCCCGTCGGGGTGGATGCGCTCGCCCAGCGACGGGTCCTCGTTGACCAGCCGCGCGATGTCGAAGGAGAGCGAGCCGTAGTGCGTGGCGAGCTGACGTGCCGTCAGCGGGTCCATGCGCACGCCGGGCTCGTGGTCCACCAGCAGCCGGTGCGCGACCGCGTTGGGGTTGGAGATGCCGGGCAGCGGGGTGCGCCGCACCAGCTCCTTGACCGGCACAGCGTCTTCCATGGCCGCGGCGAACGCCCCACCGGGCAGCTGCTCCAGCTTGTTCAGCACGGTGCGGCCGATGTGCCGGTACGTGGTCCACTTGCCGCCCGCGACCGACAGCATCCCGCCGCGGCCCTCGGAGACGACCGTCTCGCGCTTGGCCGACTCGACGCCGCCGGGACCGCCCGGCAGCACCCGCAGCCCCGCGAAGGCGTACGTCATCAGGTCCCGCGAGAGGTCCGCGTCCCGCACGGAGAAGGCCGCCTCGTCCAGGATCTGCTGGATGTCGCCCTCGGTGGCCCGCACGTCGGCCGGGTCACCCGTGTACTCCTCGTCGGTGGTGCCCAGCAGCAGCTGGTCCTCCCACGGCAGCGCGAAGGTGATGCGGTACTTGTCGATCGGCGTGGCCATCGCGGCACGCCACGGCGACTTGCGCTTCAAGACGATGTGCGCGCCCTTGGACAGGCGGATCGACGGCGCGGAGCCGCTGTCCTCCATGGTGCGCAGGTGATCCACCCAGGGGCCGGTCGCGTTCAGCACCAGACGGGCGTTCACCCCGAACTCGGTGCCGTCCGTACGGTCCTTCAGCTCCGCGCCCGTCACCCGGCCCCGTGTGAAGCGCAGCCCCGTGACCTCGGAGTGGTTGAGCACCACGGCGCCCGATTCCACGGCGGCGCGCACCGTCATCACGGCCATCCGCGAGTCGTTCATCTGGTGGTCGCCGTAGACCGCGACCGCCTTCAGGTTGTCGGTGCGCAGCGCCGGGTTGTCCGCCGCGGCCTTCGCCGGGGAGATGACCCGGCCGACACCGTCGCCGAAGGCCGACAGCGCCGAGTAGGCGAAGACACCGGCGCCCAGCTTGGCGGCGCCGTGCGGCCCGCCCTTGTAGACGGGCAGGTAGAAGGTGAGCGGGTTGACCAGGTGCGGGGCCACATCCTTGGCCAGTACCCGCCGCTCGTGGTGGTTCTCCGCGACGAGCTTGACCGCACCGGTCTGGAGGTAGCGCAGACCGCCGTGCACCAGCTTCGAGGACGCGGAGGAGGTGGCGCCGGCGAAGTCGCCGGCGTCCACCATCGCCACCCGCAGTCCCGACTGCGCCGCATGCCAGGCGACCGAGGTCCCCAGGATGCCGCCGCCTATGACCAGGAGGTCGTACGTCGCGTTCGCGAGCAGTTCTCTGGTCTCGGCGCGGCCAGGATTGCTGCCGGCAGCCGGGTGCGTCCCGAGGGCGGGGACGCTCTGCAGGGTGTTCATCGTTCTCAGTTCTCCTCTTCGATCCAGCCCATGGTCCGCTCCACGGCCTTGAGCCAGCTCTTGTATTCCCGCTCACGCGTCTCGGCGTCCATGCGGGGGGTCCATTCGGCGGCGCGCTTCCAGTTGACGCGCAGCTCATCGGTGTCCGACCAGAAGCCGACGGCCAGTCCGGCCGCGTACGCCGCGCCCAGACAGGTGGTCTCGGCGACCATCGGACGGACGACCGGTGCGTCCATGACGTCCGAGATCGTCTGCATCAGCAGGTTGTTGGCCGTCATTCCGCCGTCGACCTTCAACGCGGTCAGCTCGACACCGGAGTCCTTCTGCATCGCGTCGACGATCTCCCGGGTCTGCCAGGCGGTCGCCTCCAGCACCGCGCGCGCCAGGTGCGCCTTGGTGACGTAGCGGGTCAGGCCGGTGATCACGCCGCGCGCGTCCGAACGCCAGTACGGCGCGAACAGTCCGGAGAAGGCCGGGACGAAGTAGGCGCCGCCGTTGTCCTCGACGGAACTGGCCAGCGTCTCGATCTCCGCCGCGCTGTTGATCAGGCCCATCTGGTCGCGCATCCACTGCACCAGCGACCCGGTGACCGCGATGGAGCCCTCCAGCGCGAAGACCGGCTCCTGGTTACCGATGCGGTAGCCGACGGTCGTCAGCAGCCCGTTGTAGGAGTTGACCGGCTCGTGCCCGGTGTTCATCAGCAAGAAGGTGCCGGTGCCGTACGTCGACTTGGCCTCGCCCTGCGCGAAGCAGGTCTGGCCGAACAGCGCCGCTTGCTGGTCGCCCAGCGCGGAGGCCACGGGGAGCCCCTCGAGGTCGCCCGTCGCCTCCCCGTACACCTCGGCGGAGGAACGGATCTCCGGCAGCAGCTGCATCGGGATGCCGATGGACGCGCAGATCTTCTCGTCCCAGGCCATCGTGTGCAGATTCATCAGCATGGTGCGCGAGGCGTTGGTGACGTCGGTGACGTGCACCCCGCCGTTGGGACCGCCGGTGAGGTTCCAGATGACCCAGGAGTCCATGGTGCCGAAGAGGATCTCGCCGTTCTCGGCGCGCTCCCGCAGCCCCTCGACGTTGTCGAGCAGCCAGCGGATCTTCGGCCCCGCGAAGTACGCGGCCAACGGCAGGCCCGTCTCGCGGCGGAACCGGTCCTGACCGACGTTGCGGCCCAGCTCCTTGCAGAGCGCGTCGGTGCGGGTGTCCTGCCAGACGATGGCGTTGTGCACCGGCTTACCGGTGGCCTTCTCCCACAGGATGGTCGTCTCACGCTGGTTGGTGATGCCGAGCGCGAGGACGTCCTTCTTGGTGATGCCGGCCTTCTCCAGCGCTCCCTTGACCACCTGCTGGACGTTGGTCCAGATCTCGCTGCCGTCGTGCTCGACCCAGCCCGGCTTCGGCAGGATCTGCTCGTGCTCCTTCTGGTCGACGGCGACGATTCGGCCGTCCTTGTCGAAGACGATGCAGCGGCTGGAGGTGGTGCCCTGGTCGATGGCCGCGATGAAGGGCCCGCCACCGTGTGCGGAGGCGTTCGTGGTGTGGGTGTCGCTCATGGTTACTCCGATAATTCGTTCGGTTCGGTCAGCGGGTCCGTCCGGCGCTCGTCAGCCCCACGCGAGGTTGTAGACCCCGGCGGCAGCGGCGCCACCGGCCAGCGGGCCGACAATCGGGACCCAGGCGTAGGCCCAGTCGCTGCCGCCCTTGTTGGGCAGCGGCAACAGCGCGTGGACGATACGCGGACCGAGGTCACGCACGGGGTTGATGGCGTAGCCCGTCGGACCACCGAGGGAGAGACCGATACCCACCACGACCAGCGCGGTGATCAAGGCACCCAGCGTGCTCAGGCCCTTGCCGTTGTCACTGAGGCCCTGGGTGAGGATCGCGAGGAGGAGCACGAAGGTGGCGATGACCTCGGTGAGGAAGTTCTGCAGCGGGTTCCGCACCTCGGGGGAGGTGAAGAAGACGCCGTGCACCGGGCCCGGGTTCGAGTTCTTCATCTCGATGGCCTCGGGGTCGCGGAGCGTGACCTGGAACTGACCGTAGTAGGCGATCCACACGAGTACCGCGCCGAGGAGCGCGCCCAGCAGCTCGCTGCCCATGTAGACGGGAACGTCGCTCCACGCCGTGTCGCCCTTGATGGCGAGGCCGAGGGTGACCGCCGGGTTCAGGTGGGCGCCCGAGGGCTGGGCGATGTACGCGCCGGTGAGAACCGCGAAGCCCCAGCCGAAGGCGATGGCGACCCACCCGGCGTCGAACGCCTTGGACCGCTTGAGGTTGACGGCGGCGCACACGCCGCCGCCGAGGAGGACCAGCACCATCGTGCCGAGAACCTCGCTCGTGAAGATGTCGGAGCTGGACACCCGCGACTCCTTTGTCCTTGTCCAGATGGATGGGCGGGCCGGTTAACGTCCGGTGTTCGACAATGTCGACCGCCGGACGGCAACTTTTCTCCTTAATGAAGACCTCGTCAAGGGGGTGTGACGGATCACTCTTGGATGCCCATCTTGTCCGCACTCGTCCTATTTGGCACGTTGACGGCCCATGGGATGGTTCATCCGGTGGGGAGGGTCGGGCGGCGCGGCGGTCCCGCACGGTCCGGCCGGGGTCGGGGCCGGGGCCGGGAGCGGGCGCTCAGAAGCGCCGGGCGCCCAGGTCGCGGGAGACCGCCCGCGCTGTGTCCCGTACGGCCGCCACCAGCAGGGGCCGCAGCTCCTCGCCCTCGCAGACGCGCTCGACAGCCCCGGTGATCCCCACCGCGCCCACCGGCATCTTGCGCCGGTCGTGGATCGGCGCCGCCACCGAGGCCAGCCCGTCCCAGGTCTCCTCCACGTCCGTCGCCCACCCGCGCGCCCGGGTCAGGTCCAGCGCCGCCTCCAGATCCGCCGGATCCGTGGCGGTGCGCTCCGTGAAGGCCCCGCGCTCCCCGTCCAGCGCCTCACTCAGCGCCACCGGGTCGTAGGCCGCCAGCACCTTCCCCAGCGCCGTGCTGTGCAGCGGCTGCATGGCGCCGACCTCCAGCACCTGCCGGCTGTCGTCCGGCCGGAAGACGTGGTGGACGATCAGCACACCCTGCTGGTGCAGCACGCCGAGGTAGACGCTCTCCCCGCTGGAGCGGGCCAGATCGTCGGTCCACACGAGCGCCCGCGCCCGCAGCTCGTGCACGTCCAGATAGCTGTTGCCCAGCCGCAGCAGCTCGGCGCCGAGCTGGTACTTCCCCGTGGCGGGGTCCTGCTCGACGAAGCCCTCCTGCTGGAGGGTGCGGATCAGTCCGTGGGCCGTGCCCTTGGCGAGGTCGAGCGCCGAGGCGATCTCGGAGAGGCCAAGGCGCCGCTCGCCGCCCGCCAGCAATCGGAGCACGGCCGCCGCGCGCTCCAGCGACTGGATGGTCCGGGCCATCGGTCCTCCCTGACCTGCTGTCTTCCGGTTCGACAATGTCGAACGGTATCGCCTCATGCCGACGAGACGGTAGTCGGGATTGAGCCTAGGACTGTCCGCTGGGTGGAATGTCTACCGGCACTCTTGCGTCCGCCCGCTACGCTGGCCGGATGCGCAGCTCGCAACCGGGCGCGCAAAGCCGACAGCCGTCGCATCCCAGGGAGCTTCTTCCATGGCCTCGTCGCCGAGCAGTACCTCCACATCCTCCAACGCTGCCCCGAGCCGGGCTGATGCCTTGCGGGAGGCTTTTGCCTCGCGTGTGGTGGTGGCTGACGGGGCGATGGGGACGATGATTCAGGCGCAGGATCCGTCGTTGGATGATTTTCAGCAGCTTGAGGGCTGTAACGAGATTTTGAATGTGACGCGTCCGGACATTATTCGTGCGGTGCATCGGGAGTATTTCGCCGCGGGTGTGGACTGTGTGGAGACGAATACCTTTGGTGCGAATCATGCGGCGCTGGGGGAGTACGACATCGCTGGGCGGATCTTCGAGCTTTCGGAGACGGGGGTGGCGATCGCGCGGGAGGTGGCGGAGGAGTTCGAGTCCGGTGACGGGCGGGTGCGGTGGGTGCTGGGGTCGATGGGGCCGGGGACGAAGCTGCCGACGTTGGGGCATGCGCCGTACGGGGTGTTGCGGGACGCGTATCAGGAGAATGCGGAGGGGATGATCGCGGGGGGTGCGGATGCGCTGCTGGTGGAGACGACGCAGGATCTGTTGCAGACGAAGGCGTCGGTGATCGGTGCGCGGCGGGCGTTGGATGCGGTGGGGGTGGGTTTGCCGTTGCTGGTGTCGGTGACGGTGGAGACGACCGGGACGATGCTGCTGGGTTCGGAGATCGGTGCGGCGTTGACGGCGTTGGAGCCGTTGGGTATCGACATGATCGGGCTGAATTGCGCGACGGGTCCGGCGGAGATGAGTGAGCATCTGCGTTATCTGGCGCGGCATTCGCGTATTCCGGTGTCGTGCATGCCGAATGCGGGGCTGCCGGTGCTGGGGAAGGATGGTGCGCATTATCCGTTGACTCCGGGTGAGCTGGCGGATGCGCATGAGGGTTTTGTGCGGGATTACGGGCTCTCGCTGGTGGGCGGCTGCTGCGGCACCACGCCCGAGCACCTGCGGCAGCTGGTCGAGCGGGTGCGCGGGGCCCAGCCGACCGAGCGCACACCGCAGCCCGAGCCGGGTGCCGCCTCGCTCTACCAGGCGGTGCCGTTCCGGCAGGACAACTCGCACATGGCGATCGGTGAGCGGACGAACGCGAACGGGTCGAAGAAGTTCCGGGAGGCCATGCTGGAGGGCCGCTGGGACGACTGCGTGGAGATGGCCCGCAACCAGATCCGTGAAGGCGCCCACATGCTCGACCTGTGCGTCGACTACGTCGGCCGCGACGGTGTGGCCGACATGAAGGAGCTGGCCGGGCGCTTCGCCACCGCTGCGACCCTCCCCATCGTGCTGGACTCGACCGAGGTCGACGTGATCCAGGCGGGGCTGGAGTGCCTCGGTGGCCGTGCCGTCATCAACTCCGTCAACTACGAGGACGGCGACGGCCCCGCCTCCCGGTTCGCCAAGGTCTCCGCGCTCGCTCGTGAGCACGGCGCCGCGCTGATCGCCCTCACCATCGACGAGGAGGGCCAGGCCCGTACGGTCGAGCACAAGGTCGCCATCGCCGAACGGATCATCGACGACCTCACCGGCAATTACGGTATCCGTGAGTGCGACATCCTCATCGACACGCTGACCTTCACGATCTGTACCGGTCAGGAGGAGTCGCGCAAGGACGGCGTCAACACCATCGGAGCCATTCGTGAGCTGAAGAGGCGCCGTCCGGAGGTGCAGACGACCCTGGGCCTGTCGAACATCTCCTTCGGCCTGAATCCCGCCGCCCGCGTCGTGTTGAATTCGGTGTTCCTGGACGAGTGTGTGAAGGCGGGCCTGGATTCGGCGATCGTGCACGCCAGCAAGATCCTCCCGATCGCCCGTCTGGAGGAGGAACAGGTCAGCACCGCGCTCGACCTCATCTACGACCGGCGAGCCGAGGGCTACGATCCGCTCCAGAAGCTGATGGCGCTGTTCGAGGGCGTCGACATGAAGTCGATGAAGGAGGGCAAGGCCGAGGAACTGGCGGCCCTCCCGTTGGACGAGCGGTTGCAGCGGCGCGTGATCGACGGGGAGAAGAACGGCCTGGAGGCCGACCTGGATGAGGCGCTGGAGTCGCGGCCGGCGCTGGCGATCGTCAACGACACGCTGCTGGCCGGGATGAAGGTCGTGGGCGAGCTGTTCGGCTCCGGGCAGATGCAGCTTCCGTTCGTGCTCCAGTCCGCCGAGATCATGAAGACGGCGGTGGCCTATCTGGAGCCGCACATGGAGAAGACCGACGATGACGGCAAGGGCACGATCGTGCTGGCCACCGTGCGCGGTGACGTCCATGACATCGGTAAGAATCTCGTGGACATCATTTTGTCCAACAACGGCTACACCGTTGTCAATCTCGGTATCAAGCAGCCTGTTTCGGCGATTTTGGAGGCCGCTGAGGAGAACAAGGCGGATGTGATCGGGATGTCGGGGCTGTTGGTGAAGTCCACGGTGATCATGAAGGAGAACCTGGAGGAGCTGAACCAGCGCAAGATGGCGGCTGATTTCCCCGTCATTCTCGGTGGCGCTGCCCTGACCCGTGCCTATGTCGAGCAGGATCTGCACGAGGTCTACGAGGGCGAGGTCCGCTACGCCAAGGACGCCTTCGAAGGGCTGAGCCTCATGGACGCCCTCATGGGAGTGAAGCGCGGCGTCCCCGGCGTCGAACTGCCGCCGCTCAAGCAGCGCCGGGTACCCAAGCGCGACCTCCAGATCGCCGAGCCCGAGGTCAACGACGGCTCGATCCGCTCGGACGTGGCCACCGACAACCCCGTCCCCGAGCCCCCGTTCTGGGGCACCCGCGTCATCAAGGGCCTCAACCTGCGCGACTACGCCTCGTGGGTCGATGAAGGTGCCCTGTTCAAGGGGCAGTGGGGGCTGAAGGAGTCCCGCAAGGGTGACGGGCCCTCCTACGAGGAGCTGGTGGAGACGGAGGGACGGCCGCGCCTTCGCGGGTGGCTGGATCAGCTCCAGTCGCAAAACCTGCTGGAGTCGGCCGTGGTCTACGGCTACTTCCCCTGCCACTCCAAGGGCGATGACCTCATCCTGCTCAACGAGGACGGCTCCGAGCGCACCCGCTTCACCTTCCCCCGCCAGCGCCGGGGACGCCGCCTGTGCCTGGCCGACTTCTTCCGCCCCGAGGAATCCGGCGAAACCGACGTCGTCGGCCTCCAGGTCGTGACGATCGGCTCCAAGGTGGACACCGCCGCCGCTGAGCTGTTCGCGAACAACAACTACCGGGACTACATGGAGCTGCACGGGGTCTCCGTCCAGCTGGCCGAGGCCCTGGCCGAGTTCTGGCACGCCAGGGTCCGCTCCGAGCTGGGCTTCGCGAAGGAGGACCCGGACGCGATGGCAGGGATGTTCGATTTGAAGTACCGGGGTGCCCGCTTCTCGCTGGGCTACGGCGCCTGCCCGAACCTGGAGGACCGCGCCAAGATCGCCGACCTGCTCCAGCCCGGACGCATCGGCGTCGAACTGTCCGAGGAGTTCCAGCTCCACCCCGAACAGTCCACCGACGCGATCGTCATCCACCACCCCGAAGCGAAGTACTTCAACGCCCGCTGAGGCTGATCGTCGTACACTGTTCGGTCCGGTACAGGCCGGTTGTCCTTTCCCGCCGGGAAGGGACAACCGGCCTTCTCGTCCCTCTGGAGGTGTTCGCGGATGGCCGATTCTCTCCCCGCCGTCAGCACTCTTACAGCCGAAGAGCCCGCACTCCAGGCTGTGCTGCTCGATATGGACGGCACCCTGGTCGACACCGAGGACTTCTGGTGGGACGCGGAGGTGGAGGTCTTCGCCGAGCTGGGCCACCACCTGCGCGAGGAGTGGCGCACGGTCGTGGTGGGCGGGCCCATGTCGCGCAGCGCCGGCTTCCTGATCGAGGCCACGGCCGCCGACATCCCGCTGGACGAGCTGAGCATCCTGCTGAACAACAAGTTCGTCGAACGGATCGAACGCGGCGTCCCGTTGATGCCGGGCGCCCGCAGGCTGCTCGCCGAGCTGGCAGCGCACCGTATCCCCGCCGCTCTCGTGTCCGCCTCGCACCGCACCGTCGTGGACCGCATGCTCGGCTCGCTCGGCCCGGAGAACTTCGCCTTCACCGTCGCGGGCGACGAGCTGCCCCGTACGAAGCCGCATCCGGACCCGTATCTGATGGCGGCCCGCCGACTGGGTGTCGATCCCGGGCGCTGCGCCGTGCTGGAGGACACGGCCACCGGCGTCGCGGCGGCCGAGGCCGCGGGGTGCCATGTCGTCGCGGTGCCCTCCATCGCGCCGATCAAGCCCAAGTCGGGGCGCACGGTGGTCAGTTCGCTCGAAGAAGTCGATCTCTCCTTTCTGCGCTCCCTGGTCCTGGTCCCGCGCTGAATCGGTCTTGTTCGGGTAAGGCTTTCCTGAGTTTCCCGCAGGTGTGAACCCAGGGCATCTGAGTGATCATTTTCAGTAGCGGAGAAATCCCGAATTCAGGTGTCCGGTGCGAGAATTGCTTCAGTGACGTTCCTCACGTTCTGCCACCTCGGCAGTGGCCCTGACCTGTGATGCCTGTGTGACGGGTGGGGGAATTGTCCTTCCCAAGTGTCCGTATTGATGATCGACGCGAGATACGTTCCCACGTCCGGATAGCGGACAGGATGCTCTTGGTTCCTCTGAGTGAAAGCGTTCCCATGGCCTGCGTTTCAGAGGCGTTCCCGCGTGGCGATTAATGTCGTTGTACCGGCCACTTTCACCCCTGCAACAAACCCGGCCGGGCGAGGAGATCGTCGACCATGAACCGTAAAACTGTGGTGCTGCCCGTGCTCGCGGGGCTTCTCACGCCCGTGCTCGCCGGCTGCGGGTCCGAGCAAGGCGAAGGCGGGGACGGTGACGCCATCGTCGTCGGCACGACGGACCGCTTCGTGGCCAACAAGGAGACACCGGCGCCCTTCGACCCGGCCGCCGCCTACGACGTCGCCGCGTGGGGCGTCATGCGGAACACCTTCCAGACGCTCGTCAAGCTGCCCCGCACCGGCACCGAGCCCGAGATGGACGCCGCCCGCAAGTGCGGCTTCACCGACGCGCAGAACGAGCAGTACCGCTGCACGCTGCGCGAGGGGCTCAGCTTCTCCAACGGGCACAAGGTGGACGCCAAGGACGTCGCGTTCTCCCTTGAGCGCGTGCTGCGGATCAAGCACCCCGGCGGCCCCTCGTCCCTCTTCGCCAACCTCGACCGGGTCGAGGCCACCGGAGAGCGCGAGGTCGTCTTCCACCTGAAGAAGCCGGACGCGACCTTCCCGTACAAGCTCAGCACCCCGGCCGCCGCCATCGTCGACAGCCAGACCTACCCGGCCCGCTCCCTCGCCAAGGGCTACAAGCTGACCGGGTCGGGCCCGTACGCGCTCGACAGCTTCAGCGCGAAGGACGGCACCGCCACGCTCGGCAAGAACCCGCACTACGGGGGCGGCCTCAACCTGCACAACGAGCAGATCGAGCTGCGCTTCTTCAACGGCTCGAACAGCATGGAGAAGGCGCTCAAGGCGGGCGACATCGACGTCATGAGCCGCACCATCTCGCCCAGCCAGGTCGACGAGCTGGGCATGGCCAGGAACAAGGGCATCGAACTCGTCGAGCAGCCGGGCCAGGAGATCCGCTACCTCGCCTTCAACATGAAGGCCCCGACGACGCGCAAGAAGGCGGTCCGCCAGGCCATGGCGCAGCTCATCGACCGGCAGAAGATCGTCAAGGACGCCTACGACCGCAGCACCCAGCCCCTCTACAGCCTCGTGCCCGCGGGTCTGCCGGCGCACCGCAACTCGTTCTTCAACACCTACGGCGAGCCCGACAAGGCGGCGGCCAAGCGCACCCTGGAGCACGCCGACATCCACAGCCCCGTCAAGCTCACCCTCAACTACACCTCGGACCACTACGGCGACGCGACCGCCAAGGAGTTCGCCACCCTCAAGAAGCAGCTCAACGACAGCGGACTGTTCGACGTGAAGACCAAGGGCGTCAAGTGGGACGCGTACCGCCCGGCCGCCACCAGCGGCAAGTACGAGGTCTACGGCTACGGCTGGTACGCCGACTTCCCGGATGCCGACAATTTCATCGCCCCCTTCTTCGAGAAGGACAACTTCCTGGGCTCGAAGTACAGCAACAGCGAGATCCGCGACAAGATCGTCCCGCAGACCCGCCGTCAGACCGACCGGGCCGGCACCACCGACGCCTTCGGCCGCGCCCAGGACATCATCGCCAAGGACGTCCCGATGCTGCCGCTGTGGCAGGGCAAGCAGTACCTTGCGGCCCGCGACGACATCACCGGCACCGAGTGGGCGCTCAACTCCGCCTCGGTGCTCCAGCTCTGGGAGCTGGGCCGAGGCACGGATGACTGACCGGCCCGGCCGGCCGGTCGGCCCGGTGAACGCAACCGGGCGCGCAACCGGATGACCGGATGAAAGGAGCCCCCGGGCGGACAGCGCCTGCGCACTGTCCACCCGGGGGCTCCCGACGTTCCCGGCCTCGGCCGACGTCCCGACGTCCCGACGTCCCGACGTCCCGACGTCCCGACGTCAGCGGCGGGCGCCGGCGGCTACGGCCTACGGCGCGCCCGGCCGCACCAGCCCGCTCTCGTAGGCGTACACCGCCGCCTGTACGCGGTCGCGCAGTCCCAGCTTGGTCAGCACATGGCCCACATGCGTCTTGACCGTCGTCTCGCTCACGAACAGATCGGCCGCGATCTCCGCGTTGGACAGCCCGCGCGCCACCAGCTTCAGCACCTCGACCTCACGCTCGGTCAGCTGGTGCAGGGTGTCCGGCACCGCCTCCTCGCCCGAGGGCAGCTTGCCCGCGTACTTGTCCAGCAGCCTGCGTGTGATGCTCGGCGCCAGCATCGCCTCGCCCGCGGCCACCACCCGGATGGCCTGCACCAGCTCACCGGCGGGCGCGTCCTTCAGCAGGAAGCCGCTCGCGCCCGCCCGCAGCGCCTCCACGACGTATTCGTCCAGATCGAAGGTCGTCAGCACCAGCACCTTCGCCGGGCCGTCCTTGGCCGGACCCGTGATCCTGCGGGTCGCCTCCACCCCGTCCATCCGCGGCATCCGGATGTCCATGAGGACCACGTCGGGCTGGAGCGCCCGCACCTGGTCGAGCGCCTGCAAGCCGTCACCGGCCTCACCCACGACCGCAATGTCCTGCTCGGCCTCCAGGATCATCCGGAAGCCGGTGCGCAGCAGTGGCTGGTCATCCACCAGCAGTACGCGGATTGCCACGGGGAACTCCTCCAGAGGGCGGCAGCGGTCCCCCCATTCTTGCCTAGTCGCCCTCGCCCCGGCCCGCTGCCCCTTCAGTGGCGGAATCCACCCCATCACCGGCGGATTCCGAACCCTCCTGCGGCGACCTCGGCTCGGGCAGTCTCGGCTGAATCATCAGCGGATAGGGCGGGGGAGTGCCGCCGAACTCCGGGCAGTGCGCCTGGTGGTCGCACCAGTCGCACAGCTTGCCCGGCTTGGGCCGCCAGTCGCCCGTCTCCGTCGCGCGGGTGATCGCGTCCCACAGAGCCAGCAGCTTGCGCTCCACACCCCGCAGATCGCTCTCGTCGGGGTCGTAGGTGAGCACGTCACCGCTGCCGAGGAAGACCAGCTGCAAACGCTTGGGCACCACGCCCCGCAGCCGCCACAGCACCAGCGCGTAGAACTTCATCTGGAAGAGCGGCCCGTCCACGTACTCGGGGCGGGGCGCCTTCCCCGTCTTGTAGTCGACGATCCGCACCTCACCCGTAGGGGCGATGTCGACGCGGTCGATGATCCCGCGCAGCCGCAGGCCGGACTCCAGCCGCGCCTCCACGAACAGCTCGCGCTCGGCGGGCTCCAGCCGCGTGGGGTCCTCCAGCGTGAACCATCGCTCGACCAGCTGCTCCGCCTCCGTCAGCCACTGCGCCAGACGGGCCCCGTCCTGCGTGTCCTCGGCGAACAGCTCCGCCAGCTCCGGGCGCTTGGCCAGCAGCCGCTCCCACTCCCCGGCGACCAGGGAGCGGGCACGCGGCGCGCTGCGCTCCTGAGCCGGAGCGTCGAAGAGTCTTTCCAGCACCGCGTGCACCACCGTCCCCCGAGTGGCGGCGGCGGAGGGCTTCTCCGGCAGTTTGTCGATCACTCGGAAGCGGTAGAGCAGCGGGCACTGCATGAAGTCGCCCGCCCGGGAGGGCGAGAGCGAGGTCGGCGGTGTGGCCGCGCTGGTTCTCATGGGGTAAGACCCTACGGCTCACCACTGACAAGGGACACTTACCATCGACGGCAGACCCCCTCGCACCGCATGATCGTCAAGGCCGCGCGGAGCAGCGGGGTGTGAGAGGGCAGCAGCAGAGGGGAACCCGTGGCGGACACGGACAACGACGGGAAGCCGCGGAGCGACGGCTCAGGCGACGCGAGCGGTAGCGAGCGCCGCTCCCGGGCCACGCCCGAGGTCGCACCCGGGGCCGCGGGGGAGGAGAGCCCCACGCCCGCGAACAAGCCCGCCACCGAGGCCGGTCCGCCCCAGGAAGACAACCCCCGGCCCGCTCCTGATGCGGGCCACCAGGCCGCCTCCGAAGAGGGGCCGGCGCCCGTACGCGAGGAGAAGCCCGAGCGCGCCGCGAACGAGCGCGCCGCGAAAGAGACCCCGGAGCCCGTCCCGGGTGAACAGCCGGAGCCCCCCGCGGGCGAACAGCCGGAGCCCTCCCCGGACGAGGAGCCCGCCCCCGAGGAGGAGCCCGGCCCCGACGAGGAGCCCGGCCCCGCCCGGAACGGGGAAGCGGGACCCGCGGCGGACGGATCCGGCGAGACCGCCCCCGGCGCCCCGTCCTCGCCCGACAAGCAGGACGAGGCCCGCCGGAGCCGGGAGGGCGAGCCGCCGAACGCCGAGCGGCAGCCCTCCGCCAAAGAACCGTCGCCCAAGGACCCCTCGCCCAAGGACCCGTCCCCCAAGGACCCGTCCCCCAAGGACCCGTCCCCCAAGGGCCCCTCGGCCACGGACCCTCCGCCCAAGGGCCCCTCCGCCAAGACCCCGCCCGCCAAGCCCAAGCGTCCGCGCCCGGCAGGCGGCGGCATTCTGATGGGCCGTCCCTTCGGCGTGCCCGTCTACGTCGCCCCCTCCTGGTTCCTCGTCGCCGCCCTCATCACCTGGGTCTTCGGCGGCCAGCTCGACCGGGTGCTGCCCGAGCTGGGGGCCGCGCGCTACCTCATCGCGCTCTTCTTCGCCGTCGCCTTCTACGCCTCGGTCCTCGTCCACGAGCTGGCCCACACCGTCGCGGCGCTGCGCTTCAAGCTGCCCGTGCGCCGCATCCAGCTCCAGTTCTTCGGCGGCGTCTCCGAGATCGAGAAGGAGTCCGAGACCCCGGGCCGGGAGTTCATCCTCGCCTTCGTCGGACCGCTGCTCTCGCTCGCCCTCGCCGGCGTCTTCTTCGCGGGGATGCGCGCCGTGGAGCCCGGCACCGTCCCCGGAGTGCTGCTGGCCGGGCTGACGGTCTCCAACCTCATCGTCGCCGTCTTCAACCTGCTGCCGGGCCTCCCGCTGGACGGCGGACGCATGCTGCGCGCCGTCGTGTGGAAGATCACCGGCAAGCCCATGGCCGGCACCGTCGCCGCCGCCTGGGTGGGCCGGGCGCTGGCCATCGCCGTCCTGATCGGCCTCCCACTGGCCACCCAGGCGGGCGGGATCGCCAGGGGCAGGGTCAGCGGCATGGACTCCCTCACCGACGCCCTGCTCGCCGCGATCCTCGCCGCGATCATCTGGACCGGCGCCGGCAACAGCCTGCGCATGGCCCGGCTGCGCGAGCGCCTCCCCGAGCTGCGGGCCCGCAACCTCACCCGCCGGGCCGTCCCCGTCGAGACCGAGACCCCGCTCTCGGAGGCGCTGCGCCGCGCGAACGAGGCCGGGGCCCGCGCCCTGGTCGTCGTCGACGGCATCGGAGAGCCCCTCTCCCTCGTCCGCGAGGCGGCCATCGCGGGCGTCCCCGAGCACCGGCGTCCCTGGGTCGCCGTGAGCACGCTCGCCCAGGACCTCAAGGAGGGCATGCGGGTCCCCGCCGAGCTGGCGGGGGAGGACCTGCTGGAGTTCCTGCGCGCCACCCCCGCCACCGAGTACCTCGTGGTCGAGGAGACGGGCGAGATCTACGGAGTGCTCTCCGCCGCCGACGTCGAGCGTGCCTTCGTCGCGGCCATGGCAAAGCCCTCGGCGTAACCGGGTGCTCAAGACCGGCTAGGGTGTGCGTATGTCCGAACCGACCGGTGCCGCCCGCCGTCGCGGGCCCTTCAAGGTCGGGGATCAGGTCCAGCTCACAGACCCCAAGGGACGCCACTACACGATCACCCTCGAAGAGGGAAAGAGCTTCCACACCCACAAGGGAGCCTTCCCCCACGACGAGCTGATCGGTGCGCCCGAGGGAAGTGTCGTCCGTACCACGGGAAACGTCGCCTACCTGGCGCTGCGCCCCCTGCTCCCCGACTACGTCCTGTCCATGCCGCGCGGAGCCGCCGTCGTCTACCCCAAGGACGCCGGACAGGTGCTCGCCATGGCCGACATCTTCCCCGGCGCCCGCGTCGTCGAGGCGGGAGTCGGCTCCGGCTCGCTGAGCACCTTCCTGCTCCGCGCCATCGGTGACCAGGGAATGCTCCACTCCTACGAGCGCCGGGCCGACTTCGCCGAGATCGCGCAGCAGAACGTCGAGCGCTACTTCGGCTCCCCTCACCCCGGCTGGACGCTGACCGTCGGCGATCTCCAGGACAACCTCTCCGACACCGACGTCGACCGCGTCATCCTCGACATGCTCGCTCCCTGGGAGTGCCTGGAGCCCGTCTCCAAGGCGCTGGTGCCCGGCGGCATCCTGTGCGCCTACGTCGCCACCACCACGCAGATGGCCCGCATGGTCGAGTCCATCCGCGAGTTCGGCACCTTCAACGAGCCCCAGGCGTGGGAGACGATGGTGCGCAACTGGCACGTCGAGGGCCTCGCCGTACGCCCCGACCACCGGATGATCGGCCACACCGGCTTCCTGCTGACCGCGCGCCGTCTCGCCGACGGCGTCGAGCCCCCGCTGCGCCGCCGCCGTCCCGCGAAGGGCGCGTACGGCGAGGACTACACGGGCCCCGGCAGCCAGTCCGGAGGCCGCACCTCCGCCTGACGCGCCCGGGTGCGTCAGGCGGCCGACAGCCCGCGCGACCGAGGCCCGACGCGGCCGAAGATCCCCGCGCCGAGGTGAGAGCGGACGCCCCCCTCACGCCCTCGCATGCGGGCGCATGGCCAGCACCGAGGGAACGCTCTCCGGGGCCGCCAGCCGGAGCAGGCCGTAGCCGATGCCTGCCACTCCCGTCATCAGCGACGGGAGTGGCGGTCCCGGCAGTCCGCACACCCAGCCGCGCTCATCGAGACCGTCGAGGGTGCGGGCGGCCTGTTCCCCGGCCGCCTCGCCGGCGGCGCCGCCCGCCAGCATCAGCACATCGAGGTTGCCGAGATCGCCGTGGCACAGCGAGAAGTTGTACCCGAAGCCTTCTCGCACGACCGTCGTCAGCGCCGCGGCCAGCTCCTCCCGGGAGCGGGCGTCGCCAAAGGCGCCGTCCAGCTCGATCCGGGTGAGCGCCGCACCCCCGGCGCCGTGGCACCACAGCGTCGGGAAAGACGGCCCCTCGGACGGGCCGTCACCGCCCGGGCCGTCACCGTGAGAGCCCTCATCCGGCGAGCTCTCACCGCGCACGTCCCGCCAGTTGGCGGCCGACGCGTCGTACAGGGTGCGCTCGTAGGCGAGCGCGTCGAGGGCGCACCGGGCCGGCCGGTCGTCGCCGAGGAGCACAGCGGCCTTCCCCAGCGCCCAGGCGATGCCTGACACCCCGTGAGCGAAACCCGCCAGTGGCCGCTCGGCCCTGCCCCGCATCGCGCGCGGAAGCCATCCGACGCCGCCACCGGGCCACCGCCGCGCCTGCCGGACGAGGCGGTCGGCACAGCGCGCGACCGCGTCGACGGCCGCCCGCTTCGGCCGCAGCGTGTTCCAGGCGGCGAGCCCGCCGATCGTCCCGGCGCAACCGCCGATGACGTCGTACTGCTCGTCCTCGTCCGCCAGGCTGACGGAACGGGCGATCAGGCCTGCGGCGAGCCCGTCCAGTTCGGGGTCGGGGCGTCGCCGGGTGAGCCGCGCCAGGACGTACAGGAGACCGCCTGTTCCGGTGAAT
Source organism: Streptomyces sp. NBC_01775 (assembly GCF_035917675.1). Taxonomy (NCBI): domain Bacteria; kingdom Bacillati; phylum Actinomycetota; class Actinomycetes; order Kitasatosporales; family Streptomycetaceae; genus Streptomyces; species Streptomyces sp. NBC_01775. The sequence goes on from NZ_CP109104.1 coordinate 8,152,161, forward strand.
CCGCCGTCCAGCCGCCCGGCGAGCCGCCGGACCTGGAAGCGCAGTGTGGCCGCTGCGGCGTCGGCCGCCGCCCGGTGCCCGGAGTCGCCGGTGAGCCCGGCGAGCTCGTCGAGGAAGAGGACGATCCCGGCGGTGCCGCTGTAGGGGTCCGGCCCCAGCGCGGCGGGGGTCCACAGGTCGGGCGGGGTCAGGCTGGGACCGAGCCAGGCCAGGTCGCCCGGACCACGGTGGGCCTCGCGCAACAGCCAGTCGGCGGCGTCGGCCGCCTTGGCCAGGGCACGCTCGCGGACGTCCGCCGGGGCGGCGGCCCGGGCCCGGACGGACGGGGCAGCCCGACGGCGCGGCTCACTGGAGCCGCTGCCCGAGCCGGAGCGATCGCTGGAGCGGTCGCTGGAGCCTGAGCCGCTGCCCGAGCTGACCGACAGCCGCAGCAGGTACCGCTGCCGGGCGAGGTCTTCCGGGCCCAGCCGGCCGAGCTTGTCGAGCACGGCGTCGAGAGCGGGCCGCTCGGCGGCGTCCGGGATGACGGTCCCGGCCGAGGAGCGGGCCTCGACGCTGTCCGGGCGGATGGTGAAGACCGGCACGTCGTTGTTCCACAGGTCCTGGCGCTCGTGCTCGATGAAGGGCGTACAGCCGTCCTCCCACGCGGCCAGGGCCCACAGCCGGTCCAGGTGCCGGTCCTGGTCGAGCGCGTCGCGCAGCAGGTCGGGGTGGCTGCCGGAACGCAGCAGACTGCGGTACTCCAGCGTGTCGCGGCGCAGCAGCCGCGTCTCATCGGCGGAGAAGGCCCGTACCAGCCCGGCCACCCGCGGCTTGTCGGCGGCCAGCGCCCGGTAGGCCTCCGTGAACCCGGCGTCGAGGTCGTCGGCGAACTCGGCCAGATCCAGCGGCTGCCCCGGAGGCAGCGGGCGGCTGTCGGCGGTGAGCAGCCCGGCCCGGCGGTATTCGAGGCGCATCTGATCGGTGCCGGCGTCGACGAGTTGCGGGACGGGGCGGGGCGGCACCCTGCCGGGGTCCCAGCCGAGCGCGGACAGATCGATGCCGTTGTTGTCCTCCTCCACCCACGTCCGCTTCGGCAGCAGCCCCGAGCGGAGCACCGATTGCCGCGCGGCGCGGCGGGCGAGACGTTCGGAGTGCGAGAGGACCTTGTCGGGCTCGCGCAACTCGGGGTGGAAAAGGGCTTCCAGATCTATCAGCACCGGCTGGTCGCCGGAGGCGATCACGTTCTGTGCATGACAGTCGACGGCATCAAGCAGATACGCCACAGCCGCCAGCGCCCCGGCCCGGTGGTAGTAGGCGCGCAGTTCCGCACGGTCCGCGCAGTGCCGGGGGGTGATGTCCTCCGTCCACCCGTAGCCGTCCCCGGGCAGGTGGACGGTCTCCCGCAGCGGCCGGGTCAGCCGTGGGTTGAGCCGGCGCAGCAGGTCCTGGAAGTGCAGGTCCACCTCGATGGAGCGTGGCTTGTAGATGACGCGGGTCCCGTCCTCGAAGCAGACCCGGGCCACCGTCGCGCCCCCGCGGTGCGGATCGCCGAGACCGGTGCTGATCCCGGCCAGCCGCCCCGGCACGCCCCCGGACGAGGACACGCCCCCGGACGAGGAGCGGGCCGACGCGGAGGAGGTTCCCGGGGCGAACGTATGGGCGAGGGCGGGAAGGTCTGCGGCCAGCCGCCCCACCAGGGTCAGCCCGGTACGCGTCCACTGCTCGGCCGCCACCGTGAGCCGCCGGGCCAGGACCGGGTACTCGCACAGCAGACGGAGCGCCTCGTGCGGATCGGCGAGACGGCGCAGGAAGGCGCGGTACCGCTGCTGCGAAGTATCGCCCGCCAGCTCCCCGCCGAGGCGGGCGACATGCAGCTCGACGATCACCGTACGGGTGGCCATGGCGTGCGCCCCGGCGATCAGCGGCGGCAGCAGCAGCTCCGTGATCTCCTCCGGGCTGCCGAGCGGGGTGGGCCCCAGGGCGGCCACACCCTCGCGGAGGCGGTCACGCGCGGAGGCCAGCAACGGGGCGACGAGAACGGCGAAGGCATGCTCCTCGCCGATGTACGGGAGGAGGCCGGACAGCTGCTCCCCGCCCGCCTCCTCGAATGCCTCCGCGAGCCGCAGCACCCACGGCTCCGGTGGGCTCACACGGTCGGCCAGGGCGCCCGCGGGCTCCGCCAGCAGGTCGCGCAGCTGCTCCTCCGTCAGACCCTCCCGGGCGAGCCGCCGCTCGAACCAACCGTCCTTCTCGAAGGGCGCCTGAGCACGCCACCGCGCCAGCACACGCCCGGCCCGCGCCACGCGAGCGTGGTCGACCGCAGGGGCGGTGCCGCGGCGGCTCAGCGGGGTGGCGCGCGCGGCGGCTCGCCGCAGGCCGGACGAGTCCACCATGGTGCGCTCTCTCCTGTTCACCGGTGCGGTCGTACGCGGGCGCGCCCCGGGGCCGGGGCCACAGGGCGCGCCCGCGCGGTCAGTTAGAAGCTGCAGTAGCCCTCGTTGAGACAGCTGCTGGGCTCGCACGTGTGGTTCAGGGTCTGGGCGGAGACGTACACCTCGCCCGCGGGGTCACCGGCGGGGTGGCGGCCCAGGGGCCGAGCGAGGCCGAGGCGGTAGTCCTCGTCCTTGAGCGCCAGAATCGCGTCGGCAGCAGTCACCGCGTCACTCCTCAAGTAGTAGTGATACCAATGGCGTTGATGCGCTTTTTCGCGCGTTTGCATGATGGCAGGAGGCCCTTTCGTCCGCCAGAGCGAACTTTGCGGGACTCCCCGCCGACCACGAGGGCGCGCTGCGCCGATTACGAGGGTGCGCTGCGCCGATTACGAGAGAACGCGAACAGGACCCGGACGTTCCGCACCGGTGTGACGTATGGCACGATGCTGAGCACCTCCTCGCACCCGCCTCCCCCAGGAGTCACCCCGCGTGACGGAACTGCCACACACCCGTACCCGTACGGTCCACTGGCTCGCCACCGCCGCAGCGCTGGCCGCCGTGCTCGGCGCCTCGGCGCTCCTGCCCTCCGACGCCACGGCGAACCCGGCCCCCCAGGCGGCGTCCCGCAAGGCCCCCGACCCCGCCAAGGCGCACTACCCCCTCCGCTGCGGCCCCGCCGGGACCAAGGTGGACGTACTCGACAAGGGAACCGCGGACTTCGACAAGGACGGCTCCGCCGAGACCGTCGCCGTCGTGCGCTGCCGGGCCGAAGGGGGCACCCCGCCCAGTGCGGTCTTCGTCCTCACCCACGCCGCCGGCAGCCGCACCCCCGAGGTGGCCGCCACGCTCGTGGCCCAGAAGGAACGGATGACGGTCCAGGACCTCAAGGTCCACGGCACCACCGTCTCCGCGAAGCTCCTCGGATACTCCTCACCCGACGTGCCGCGCTGCTGCCCCGACAAGCAGCGCCGGGTCAAGTGGGAGTGGAAGAACGGGAAGTTCACGCTCATCCCGGCCCCCGTGGCCGGCGGCGGCATCAGCGCCTGAGCGGCACTCGGACGGCGCCCCGGCGCGGGAGTCTCACCCCGCCTCGGGGCCGTAGACCTCGACCTTGTCCGAAATTCGCCGCACATGGATGCAGTCCCCGGGGCACTCCTTGGCCGAGTCCGCGACATCGCGCAGCAGCGGGAGGGGGACGGCGGTGGTGGCGCCGGGGTCCTGAAGCAGCTCGTCGTCCCCGCCCTTCACATACGCCAGCCCGTCGATGTCCAGCTCGAAGACCTCCGGGGCGTACTGCGCGCAGATCCCGTCCCCCGTGCACAGGTCCTGGTCGATCCACACCTCATGGGCCTCATCCGCTGTACTCATCGTGCTGCCCGCCGCTCCTGCAACTCGTGACGAAATAGGGCCGCCCTTGAAGGGTGTTGAACGTCTTGACGATACAACCGGTCGCTTTCAGATGGTGATGGGTGGGTATTCCCCAGTCGTGAGGGAGTGCGCAAGGGTGAAGATCGGACACACCCCGACCGTCTTTGTGATCTAGGGGTTTCAACCCGCACCGGCCCAGGTAGGGTCGAAGCGTCCAGCTCCCCCTGGAGGAGGTGAGGACCGTGGCAGCCCACGACGACGACATCAACCGCGGCATCCGGCCCGGTCGGGGTTCCGAGGACCCGTCCGGCCAGATCGCCTATCTTGAGCAGGAAATCGCCGTCCTGCGCCGCAAGCTCGCCGACTCTCCGCGACACACTCGTATTCTCGAGGAGCGGATCGTCGAGCTGCAGACCAACCTGGCCGGCGTGTCCGCCCAGAACGAGCGGCTCTCCAACACTCTCCGCGAGGCACGCGACCAGATCGTGGCCCTCAAGGAAGAGGTCGACAGGCTCGCGCAGCCGCCGGCCGGCTTCGGCGTCTTTCTACAGGCCAACGAAGACGGCACAGCCGACATCTTCACCGGGGGCCGCAAGCTCCGGGTGAACGTCAGCCCCAACGTGGACCCCGAAGAGCTGAAGCGCGGCCAGGAGCTGATGCTCAACGAGGCGCTCAACGTGGTCGAGGCCATGGAGTTCGAGAGCGCGGGTGACATCGTCACCCTCAAGGAAGTCCTGGAGGACGGAGAGCGCGCCCTGGTCGTCGGCCACACCGACGAGGAACGCGTCGTACGGCTCGCCGAGCCACTGCTCAACGCGACCCTCCGCGCCGGAGACGCCCTCCTCCTGGAAGGCCGATCCGGATACGTCTACGAGGTCGTGCCCAAGAGCGAGGTCGAAGAGCTGGTCCTCGAAGAGGTCCCGGACATCGACTACACCAAGATCGGCGGCCTCGGCGGACAGATCGAACTGATCAGGGACGCGGTGGAGCTCCCGTACCTCTACCCCGACCTCTTCCGCGAACACGAACTGCGCCCGCCCAAGGGTGTCCTGCTCTACGGCCCGCCCGGATGCGGCAAAACCCTGATCGCGAAAGCCGTGGCCAACTCACTGGCCAAGAAGGTCGCCGAGGTGACCGGGCTGCCGCAGGGGAAGAGCTACTTCCTCAACATCAAGGGCCCCGAGCTGCTCAACAAGTACGTCGGCGAGACCGAGCGGCACATCCGCCTGGTCTTCCAGCGGGCCCGGGAGAAGGCGAGCGAGGGCACCCCCGTCATCGTCTTCTTCGACGAGATGGACTCCCTCTTCCGCACCCGCGGCTCCGGAGTCAGCTCCGACGTGGAGAACACCATCGTCCCGCAGCTGCTCTCCGAGATCGACGGCGTGGAGGGCCTGGAGAACGTCATCGTCATCGGCGCCTCCAACCGCGAAGACATGATCGACCCCGCCATCCTGCGACCCGGCCGCCTCGACGTGAAGATCAAGATCGAGCGCCCGGACGCAGAGGCCGCCAAGGACATCTTCTCGAAGTACCTCACCTCCAACCTCCCACTGCACTCCGACGACGTCGCCGAACACGGCGGCAGCCTGGAAGCCGCCTGCGACGCCATGATCCAGTCGGTCGTGGAGCAGATGTACGCGGAGTCCGAGGAGAACCGTTTCCTGGAGGTCACCTACGCCAACGGCGACAAGGAAGTCCTCTACTTCAAGGACTTCAACTCCGGCGCCATGATCGAGAACATCGTCGGCCGCGCCAAGAAGATGGCCATCAAGGCGTTCCTCGACCAGAACCAGAAGGGCCTGCGCGTCTCCCACCTGCTCGCCGCCTGCGTCGACGAGTTCAAGGAGAACGAGGACCTCCCCAACACCACCAACCCGGATGACTGGGCCCGCATCTCCGGCAAGAAGGGCGAGCGGATCGTCTACATCCGCACGCTCGTCACCGGCAAGCAGGGCGCGGACACCGGCCGTTCCATCGACACGGTCGCCAACACCGGTCAGTACCTGTAGCGAGGATCCAGTCCGGCTGCGGGTCCCCACAAGGGCACCCGCAGCCGGATTGTTTCCCCGGAGCGCCAAGGAAGTCCGCAGAGTGATCTCCCCACTTCAGCCTGTGCGGCATAGGCTCTTCCGTACTGTCGCGACGCGCAGTGCGGACGAGGGGACCGCATACGGGCCGGATGCGCAGCGGGACTTGAACGGTGGTCCAAAGGCGGACCGCCGTCAGGCAAGGAGGGCCGCATGACCGTACGGCGAGTAATGGGCATCGAGACCGAGTACGGCATCTCCGTGCCCGGCCACCCCAACGCCAATGCCATGCTCACCTCATCCCAGGTGGTCAACGCCTATGCGGCGGCGATGCACCGGGCGCGCCGCGCCCGCTGGGATTTCGAGGAGGAGAACCCGCTGCGGGACGCCCGCGGCTTCGACCTGGCACGCGAGTCCGCCGACACCAGCCAGCTCACCGATGAGGACATCGGCCTGGCGAACGTCATCCTCACCAACGGGGCACGGCTCTACGTCGACCACGCGCATCCCGAATACAGCGCCCCCGAGGTCACCAACCCCCGGGACGCGGTGCTGTGGGACAAGGCGGGCGAACGCATCATGGCGGAGGCCGCCGAGCGCGCCGCCGAGGTGCCGGGCACACAGCCCATCCACCTCTACAAAAACAACACCGACAACAAGGGCGCCTCCTACGGGACGCACGAGAACTACCTGATGAACCGGGAGACGTCGTTCTCGGACATCGTGCGCCACCTGACGCCGTTCTTCGTCTCCCGCCAGGTCGTGTGCGGCGCCGGCCGCGTCGGGCTGGGCCAGGACGGCAGCGAGCACGGCTTCCAGCTGAGCCAGCGCGCCGACTACTTCGAGGTCGAGGTCGGCCTGGAGACGACCCTCAAGCGCCCCATCATCAATACGAGGGACGAGCCCCACGCGGACGCCGAGAAATACCGGCGCCTGCACGTGATCATCGGCGACGCCAACCTGTCCGAGGTCTCCACCTACCTCAAGCTCGGCACGACCGCGCTGGTCCTCTCGATGATCGAGGACGGCTTCATCGCCGTCGATCTCGCCGTCGATCAGCCCGTCCGCACCCTGCACCAGGTCTCGCACGACCCGACACTGCAACGGCTGATCACTCTCCGCAGCGGACGCACTCTCACGGCCGTACAGCTCCAGATGGAGTACTTCGAGCTGGCCCGCAAGTACGTCGAGGAGCGCTGGGGAGCGGACGCCGACGAGCAGACCAGGGACGTGCTGGCCCGCTGGGAGGACGTGCTCAACCGGCTTGAGCGCGATCCGATGAGCCTGAGCGGGGAGCTGGACTGGGTCGCCAAGCGGGAGCTGATGGAGGGCTACCGCCGCCGGGACAGCCTCGACTGGGACGCCCCCAGGCTGCACCTGGTGGACCTCCAGTACGCCGACGTACGCCCGGACAAGGGCCTCTACAACCGGCTCGCCTCCCGCGGCAAGATGCAGCGGATGATCTCGGAGGAAGAGGTCAAGGAGGCCACCACCAAGCCGCCCGAGGACACCCGCGCCTACTTCCGCGGGCGCTGCCTGGAGCAGTACGCGGACGACGTGGCAGCCGCGTCCTGGGACTCGGTCATCTTCGACCTCCCGGGTCGTGACTCTCTGCAACGAGTGCCGACCCTGGAGCCGCTTCGGGGTACCCGTAACCACGTCAAGGAGCTGCTCGACCGCTGCCGGACGGCGGAAGAGCTGGTGAAGGTACTTTCGGGCGGCTGAGTCGCGCCTATTCGGTCCCGGGTCCGGGAATCATCGAGGTGGGTTGCCGGACGTTGAAGGAACAGAGAAGCCGATGTCAGTCCCTGCTTGTAGGGTCTGACCTGTACGTTCCGCGCACACCACCGAACCGAGCGGGGTGAGGGATATGGCGACCAAGGACACCGGCGGCGGACAGCAGAAGTCGACGCGCCAGACCGAGGAGACCGAGGAGGAGACCCAGGACGCGCAGGTCTCCGAAGATCTCAAGGAGCGCCAGGAAGCGCTCTCCGATGACGTGGACTCTGTGCTGGACGAAATCGATGACGTACTCGAGGAAAACGCCGAGGATTTCGTGCGGAGCTTCGTGCAAAAAGGCGGACAATAGCAGTCATGTCCGGCACACGCAATGTGAAGCATTGCTCGAGGTGTGAGAGGGATCTGCCGCTTGTCTCTTTCGCGGCGGATAGGAATCGCAGAGACGGGCTCCAACCGAGGTGCCGGGAATGCGTGGCGGAATATTCGGCCGCGCACTACCGGCGCCGCCGGGCCGCCCTCGGGAAGAAAGTACGGGAGAAAGTAGCCGTCCCCGTCGGGCACAAGTTGTGCCGCGTCTGCGACGAGGTCCAGCCACACTCCCAATGGCATCGGAATTCGACGGCGTCTGACGGCCTTTCGCCGCGATGTAAATCCTGCCGGGCGAAACAAGGCCGCGCCAGGCACCTCAAGCGGCAGTACGGCATGACCGAAGCCGATCGACAAGCCCTGTTCGACGAGCAGTTCGGGATCTGCCCGATCTGCCTCAAGCCGGGCCCCGAGCATGTGGACCACGATCACGAGACGGGTAGGGTCCGAGGCGTACTGTGCTTCAGCTGCAACGCCGCGCTGGGGCAGTTCAAGGATCGGCCGGATGTCATCAGGCGTGCGGCCGGCTACGTGGAAGGAAACGTGTGGAAGCCGAAACTCGTAGCACCGGGCGTCTACCTGCTGCCTTCCTGACGCCAGGGTCGTCGTCCTTCATGGATTTCCTGTCCGACCACGCTCCGGAGCAGCTGCCGGGCAACCGGCCGTTGCCCCCCGTGCAGGGTGCCATCCAGGCGCCGCACGGGACGACGATCGTCGCCGTGGCCTTCCCCGGAGGCGTGGTGCTGGCCGGGGACCGGCGGGCGACGATGGGCAACGTCATCGCGCAGCGCGACATCGAGAAGGTTTTCCCCGCCGATGAGCACTCCGCCGTGGGGATCGCGGGTACCGCGGGCCTGGCGGTGGAGATGGTGAAGCTGTTCCAGCTGGAGCTGGAGCACTTCGAGAAGGTCGAGGGCTCCACGCTCTCTCTGGAGGGCAAGGCCAACCGCCTCTCGACGATGATCCGCAGCAACCTCGGAATGGCCCTTCAGGGGCTCGCGGTCGTCCCGGTCTTTGCGGGGTACGACGTGGACCGTCAGAAGGGGCGCATCTTCTCGTACGACGTCACCGGTGGCCGCTCGGAGGAGGTCGGTTTCGCCGGCGTCGGCTCGGGTTCCGTCTTCGCGCGCGGTTCGCTCAAGAAGCTCTACCGCGAGGATCTGACGGAGCGCCAGGCGGCCACGGTTGTTCTCCAGGCGCTCTATGACGCGGCGGACGACGACTCGGCCACCGGCGGCCCGGACATGACCCGCCGCATCTACCCGGTTATCGCGGTGATCACCGAGGACGGCTATCGCAGGCTGTCCGAGGAGGAGGTCGCGCAGCTGGCTCAGGCGGTGCACGAGGGTCGTCTGGAATTGCCCAACGGGCCGCAGGCCCCGGTCTCCTAGGCACCCACACGGACAGGAAGGGACGGATAGCCGGTGTCGACGCCGTTCTATGTGTCACCCCAGCAGGCAATGGCCGACCGCGCCGAGTACGCCCGCAAGGGCATCGCGCGCGGGCGCAGCGTGGTCGTGTTGCAGTACGCGGACGGCATCGTGTTCGTCGCCGAGAATCCCTCTCGCGCGCTGCACAAGGTCAGTGAGATCTATGACCGGATCGCTTTCGCTGCGGTCGGCAAGTACAACGAGTTCGAGAACCTCCGTATCGGCGGTGTGCGTTACGCCGATCTGCGGGGCTATACCTATGACCGCGAGGATGTCACCGCGCGCGGTCTTGCCAATGTCTATGCGCAGACGTTGGGGACCATCTTCTCCGCGAACGCGGAGAAGCCTTACGAGGTCGAGTTGATTGTCGCCGAGGTGGGTCCTGCCGCTGAGGACGACCAGATTTATCGTTTGCCGCACGATGGTTCGATCGTCGATGAGCATGGGTCGGTGGCGGTCGGTGGTAATTCCGATCAGATCGGCACTTACATGGATCAGCGGCATCGGGAGGGTATGTCCCTCACGGAGGCGCTGAAGTTGGGTGTCGAGGCGCTGAGCCGGGACAGCAACGGCAGTGAGCGGTCGCTGACTGCGGAGCAGTTGGAGGTGGCTGTGCTGGATCGTGGCCGCCCGCAGAAGAGGAAGTTCAGGCGCGTTTCCGGCTCTCAGGTCGCCGACCTGCTGGGTGAGACTTCTGGGTCGGCCCCGGCCTCGGATGCTGAGGCTGAGTCCTCGGAGGAGTCCGGCTCGGAGGGTGAGAGCGAGGGCTGAGTTTCTGGGTCCCTGCCCATTGTTTCTGGGCCTCTGCCCCTCCCTTTTCCGTACCCTGCGCGGTTTTCGTCTCAGGGGCGGGAGGGGGAGGGGGAGGGGGAGGGGCAGGGGCCTGTTGAGGTACGTGGCTTCAGGTGTACGGGAAGGCGTGTTGTCGTCCCGCGTCGGCCGCTCAGTGTGGTGAGCAGGGCGTTCATGGCGGCGGCGCCCGCGTCGGTGGCGGGTAGTCGGACGGTTGTCAGTTCGGGCTCCACGGCGGTTGCCAGGGGCAGATCGTCGAAGCCGGTGACCGAGATGTCGTGTGGTACGCGCAGGCCGAGTCGCCGTGCGGCTTTGAGTGCGCCGGCGGCCAGCAGGTCGTCGTCGCACACCAGTGCTGTGGGTGGCGGGCCGGCTCGTGTGTGGTCGCCGGTGAGGACGTGGGTTGCGGCCTGGAGTCCGGCTGAGACGCTCAGTGCGGCCGGTTCGGTGCGTACGAGTGTTCCCCCGCCTTCGGTGAGCGTCTGGTGCAGGGCGCGGGCTCGTACGGCGAAGGTCCAGGAGTCGACGGCCGCCGCGATGTGGGCGATGTGCCGGTGTCCGAGTGCCAGTAGATGGGCCGTCACCTGTCGCATGCCGTCTTCGATGTCGTAGTTGACGGTCGCGTCCGAGGCGGAGTCGTCGCTGTCGAGCACCACCAGTGGGAGTCCGTCCCCGCGCAGCACCTTCAGGGCCCCTGGTGCCATTGAGGAGGCGATCACGCCGTCGAGGGCTGAGCGGGCGGAGGTGAAGGGGTCGGGGGCCGCGGATATGCCTTCGGGGGAGGGGTAGAGCAGCAGGCCGAAGTCGTGTGCGGAGGCGACCTCGACGGCGCCTTGGTATACGGCGGCGAAGAAGTCGCCGGCGAGTGCGGGGATGACGAGCAGGGCTGTGCGGGTGCGGCCGAGGCGCAGGTTGCGGGCGGCGAGATTGGGGCGGTAGCCCAGTTCGCGGGCGGCCGTGCGGACGGTTTCCGCTGTTCGGGCCGAGACCCGGCCCTGCCATTTTCCGCCCAGTACCAGGGAGACCGTGGCCTGGGAGACGCCTGCGGCGCTGGCGACGTCGTGTCCTGTCGGTCGGGCGCGCTCCGGCTTGCCTGTGGCGCCCGTGCCCGCACCCGTGTCCGTACCCGCACCCGTGTCCGCACCCGTGTCCGTACCCGCACCCGTGTCCGTGTCCGTGTCCGTGCCCGCACCCGTGTCTGCGCCCGTGTCTGTGTTTGTGTCCGCGTTCTGATCCCGCACGGAAAACTCCTTCACCGCGACTCGTTCCGCATGGTACGTATGACAGCGGCCGTTATACGTACAACCTCCGGGGGCCGGGCCTCCGGCGGAGGGATGTGGGTGGATGGCGACGGGTTATGCCGAACTGCTGCGTGCCCGGCACGCGATGCGGCTGCTCGCCGGCACGCTGGTCGGCCGGCTGCCGAACGCGACGGGGCCGATCGCCATCGCGCTGTTCATCCGCGCGGAAGGCGGCGGTATGGCCCTGGCGGGTGTGCTGTCGGCGGTCTACGGGCTCGCCACGGCGGTGGGCCAGCCGATGCTGGGCCGGCTCGTGGACCTGTTCGGGCAGCCCCGGGTGATGCTGCCCGCCTCCGTGGCCTCCGCGCTGGGGGCGGCCACTCTCGCGCTCGCCGGCATCGGTTCGCTGCCCCTCGCCTACGCCTGTGTGCTGGCCTTCGGGCTGTTCACCCCGCCGCTGGAGGGCGGGCTGCGGGCGCTGTGGCCCAGCGTGCTCAAGCGGGAGGAGCGCGTGCACGCGGCGTACGCGCTGGATGCCGTGGCCCAGGAAGTGATGTTCGCGGCCGGGCCCTTGCTGGTGACGCTTTTGGTGGCCCGGTGGGACGAGACGGCGGCGCTGCTGGTGGTCAACGCGCTCGGTGTGCTGGGCGCGCTGTCCGTGGTCGTCTCGCCGCCCTCCCGGGCCTGGCGCTCCTCGCCCCGTAAGGCCCACTGGCTGGGCGCTCTGCGCTCGGGCGGGCTGAAGGTGCTGCTCGCGGCGTTCTTCTTCGTCGGGCTGACCCTGGGCACCTTCGCGCTGGCGGCCGTCTCCTATGCGCAGGACCACGGGGACAAGCTGATCGCCACCTATCTCCTGGCCGCGCAGGGTGCGGGCGCGCTGATCGGCGGGGTGGTCTACGGGGCGCGGGGGTGGCCGGGGGCGTACGAGGGGCGGCTGAGGGCGTTGGTGGGGCTGTTCGCGGTGGGGAACCTGCCGCTGGCTCTGGTGCCGGGGGTGCCGGTGATGGTGGTGCTGGGCGGGCTGTCCGGGTTGTTCCTCGCGCCCGCGCTCGCCTGTGCGTTCGTCGTGGTCGACCGGCACGCGCCGTCGGGCACTGTGACGGAGGCGTTCTCCTGGCTGGTCACCACTTTCGGTGTCGGCGCCGCCGCCGGAACGGCCGGGGTGGGCTCGGTCATCGAGTGGGGCGGCACGGGTGCGGGCTTCGGGCTCGCGGGCGCGGGCGGGGTGGCCGCGGTCGTCGTCATGCTCCTCACCGCCCGCCTCCTGTCGCCGCCCCGCACCGCCGAGCCGGACGGCCCGCACGCCGGGCCCGGGGAGGCCGCGCGCGTGGCGGCGCCGGCTCCCGCCGCAGGTCCCGAAGGTGCGTCAACCCCGTTGGCCGGTGCCGAAACTGATCGCAACCGTGCAGTCGAACCCGGTTTCAGATCAGGCCATCAGGCGTAATGTTCAGTCATGGACCGCCGAATCTTCGGGCTGGAGAACGAGTACGGCGTCACATGTACGTTCCGGGGGCAGCGGCGGCTGTCCCCCGACGAGGTGGCGCGGTACCTCTTCCGCCGAGTTGTGTCATGGGGCCGCAGCAGCAACGTGTTTCTGCGGAACGGCGCGCGCCTGTACCTGGACGTGGGCTCGCACCCGGAGTACGCGACTCCTGAGTGCGACAGCGTGACCGAGCTGGTCACCCACGACAAGTCGGGCGAGCGCATTCTGGAGGGCCTTCTCGTCGATGCCGAACGCCGCCTGCATGAGGAGGGCATCGCGGGCGACGTCTATCTCTTCAAGAACAACACCGACTCGGCGGGCAACTCCTACGGCTGTCACGAGAATTATCTCGTCGCCCGCCACGGGGAGTTCTCACGCCTGGCGGATGTACTCATCCCGTTCCTCGTCACCCGTCAGCTGGTCTGCGGCGCGGGCAAGGTGCTCCAGACGCCGCGCGGTGCCGTCTACTGCGTGAGCCAGCGTGCCGAGCACATCTGGGAGGGCGTCAGCTCCGCGACGACCCGCTCCCGGCCGATCATCAACACTCGCGACGAGCCGCACGCGGACGCCGAGCGCTACCGCAGGCTTCACGTCATCGTGGGCGATTCGAACATGTCCGAGACGACCATGCTGCTGAAGGTCGGCGCCACCGATCTGGTGCTGCGCATGATCGAGGCAGGCACCGTGATGCGGGACCTGACGCTGGAGAATCCCATCCGGGCCATCCGTGAGGTCAGCCACGACATCACCGGTCAGCGCAAGGTGCGGCTGGCCAGCGGCCGGGAGGCCTCCGCGCTGGAGGTGCAGCAGGAGTACTTCGACAAGGCGCTGGACTTCTGCGACCGGCGCGGTATCCGTACCGGCCGGGTCGAGCAGGTGCTGGAGCTGTGGGGCAGGGCGCTGGACGCCATCCGCGCCCAGGAGCTGGACAAGATCAACACCGAGATCGACTGGGTGATGAAGTATCAGCTCATCGAGAAGTACCGGAACAAGAACAACATCACGATGTCCCACCCGCGGATCGCGCAGATAGATCTCGCGTATCACGACATCCACCGGCGCAGGGGGCTCTACTACCTGCTGGAGCGCAACGGCAAGGCGGCCCGGATCTGCAACGATCTCAAGATTTTCGAGGGCAAGTCCGTGCCCCCGCAGACGACCCGCGCCCGGCTGCGGGGTGACTTCATCCGCAGGGCCCAGGAGCAGCGCAGGGACTTCACGGTCGACTGGGTGCATCTCAAGCTCAACGATCAGGCCCAGCGCACGGTGCTGTGCAAGGACCCCTTCCGCTCGGTCGACGAGCGGGTGGAGAAGCTGATCGCCGGTATGTGATGTGGCGGCGAGTGCGGGCGGCCCGGGGCACCGGTGGGCCGCCCGCTTCGCTGTGCGTCAGCGTGGGTTGACCGTTACCACGGTGGATTCCGTGTCGCAGGTGGCGGGGGTGCCAGGGCGTAGTCGTAGGCTGTCAGGACTGCCCGGACCACCCCTATACCCACGAGTGGGACACATGCTGCATCTCTCCGGGGGTTCGACCCCCCGTACCCCCCGCGCTACCAGCACTTTCTCCGCGAGGACCGTGCGCCGCACAGCCGCCGTACTGGCTGTGCCCCTGCTGATCGTCTCGGCGGCGGCCTGCGGAAGCGAGGACGGTGCATCCGATTCCAAGGGCGGCCTCCCCGGCGTCTCCGGGTCGCTGGGACAGAAGCCCAAGATCGAGAAGGGCAAGGGCGATCCGCCCAAGAAGCTCGATGTGAAGGTCCTCAAGGAGGGCAACGGGCAGAAGGTCAAGAAGGGCGACGCGCTCAACGCGCATTACCTGGGCCAGCTGTGGAACGGCAAGGAGTTCGACAGCAGTTGGAAGCGTAAGCAGCCCGCCACCTTCCAGATCGGCAGCGGCAAGGTCATCAAGGGCTGGGACGAGGCGCTGGTCGGCAAGAAGCTCGGCAGCCGCGTCGAGATCGTCGCCCCGCCGAACAAGGCCTACGGCAAGCAGGGCCAGCCGCCGACGATTCCGGCCAACTCCACCCTGGTCTTCGTCGTCGACCTGAAGAAGATCATGCCGAGCCAGATCGACGGCAAGCCCGTCGACAAGCCGCAGAACCCCGACCTTCCGAAGGTCAGCACCAAGGTGACCAAGGACAAGGCGCCGTCCATCGAGATGCCCAAGGGCAAGGACGAGGGCCCGGACAAGCTGGTCAGCGAGACCGTGGTCCAGGGCGACGGCAAGAAGGTCGGCGACAAGAGCACCGTCCTGACCAACTTCACGGCCAAGATGTGGAAGGACGGCAAGCAGCTCGACAACACCTGGGCGCAGGGCGGGCCGCAGGAGATTCCCGTCTCGCAGATCCCGGGCTGGAAGGACGGGCTCAAGGGCGCGAAGGCGGGCAGCCGCGTGGTCTTCTCGGTGCCGAAGGAGACCTTCCCCAAGCAGCAGCGAAAGCAGTTCAAGTCGGGTGTGGTCTTCTCGGTGGACGTCCTTTCCGTCAGCTGACCGCTTCCGTGGCAGACTGGCGCGGTTGTCCCCCAGATTCTTTCGTAGGAGCAATTTCGTGAGCATCGACAAGCCCGAGGTCGACTTCCCCGAGGGTGAGGCGCCGGCCGACCTTGAGATCCAGGACCTGTGGGTGGGCGACGGCCCCGAGGCGAAGGCCGGGGACAACGTCTCCGTGCACTACGTGGGTGTCTCCTTCTCCACCGGTGAGGAATTCGACGCCAGCTGGAACCGGGGCAAGCCGCTCCAGTTCCAGCTCGGGGCCGGTCAGGTCATCGAGGGCTGGGACAAGGGCGTGCAGGGCATGAAGGTCGGCGGCCGTCGTCGGCTGACCGTCCCGGCGCACCTCGCCTACGGCGAGCGCGGTGCCGGCGGCGGGCGGATCAAGCCGAACGAGACGCTGATCTTCGTCTGCGACCTCATCTCGGTCTGAGCCGGTCGGTCCGTACCCGGGCCGGAGCCCGTCCGCTCTGCTCGATCCACCGGACGGTCCGAGCCGTCGGGGTGGGCCGGAACGCCTCCCGTTCCGGCCGCCCCCGCACCCATCGGGAGCCCCGCCCACGGCGGGGCTCCCTGCTTTTGTCCTCAGCCGCGGCGGCGGTACGGTCGAGGGCCGAGAACAGCATGAGAGAGGGCACAGGGAACCCATGGCGATTGCCAAGGCCGAGCGGCTGATGAATCTGGCGCTGTGCCTGCTGGGGGCCCGGCGCCCGCTCACCAAGCGTGAGCTGCGGGAGTCCATCGAGGCGTACGTCGAGACGTTCGGAGCGGGCGAGAGCCACGCGGCGAGCGAGGATTCCTTCAACCGCATGTTCGAGCGGGACAAGGATGATCTGCGCGAGCTGGGCCTGGTGATCGAAACCGTCGACAACCTCGACGGCGAGACGGGCTATGTGGCCCGTCGCGACAGCAACACCCTCCCGCCCATCACGCTGGACGCCGCCGAGGCCACGGCGCTCGGCCTCGCGGCGCGCGTGTGGCAGCAGGCCCGCCTCGCCGCAGCCGCCAGCGGAGCCCTTCAAAAGCTGCACGCGGCCGGCGGTATGCCGGGGGCCGTCCCCGAGCAGGCCGGTGAGCGCCCGCAGAGCACGCTGGAGCCGCACATCCCCGCCCGGGAGGCCGCGTTCGAGCCTTTGATGCTCGCCTGCCGCGACCGGCGCCCCGTCGTCTTCGACTACCGCAAGTCCAACGCGGCCCGCCCCGAGCGGCGCCAGGTCGAGCCCTGGACGCTGGAGTGCTGGCGCGGCCACTGGTATCTGGCCGGCTACGACCGGGAGCGGCAGGCCGAGCGGGTCTTCCGGCTCTCCCGGATCACCGGTCCTGTGCGCTCCCGCGCCGCGGCCTTCACCGCGTCCGTGCCCGACCAGGTCACCGTGCGCGAGACGGTCGAGCGCTGGGCGGGGGAGAGCGCCACCGCCAGCGCCCGCATCCGGCTGCGCTCCGGCTCCGGCTACCCGCTGCGCGCCCGGGCCCTGACGTCGCGGGAACTGGCCGAGGGCTGGGACGAGTTGGAGATCCCGTACGGGCACGGGCTGGACGCCTGGCTGGCGGAGTTCGGCCCGGACGTGGTCGTGCTGGAGCCCGCCGAGCTGCGGGCCGATGTGGTCGACCGGCTGCGCGCCGTGGCCAAGGGCTGAGGGGGAGGAGCGCCACATGGCTGTCAACGCCATCGATCAGACCCGCAGGATGCTCTCGCTGGTCACCTATCTGAGGGACCGTCCCGGTGCCCGCGTCGAGGAGGTCGCCCGTGCCTTCGGGATCTCCGAGGACGAGCTGATCTCCGATCTGAACGTGCTGCCCATGTGCGGCACCAGCTTCCGGGGCGGCGACCTGCTGGAGATCGACACCGACGGTGAGCGCATCTGGTGGCGGAACGCCGAGGCGCTCGGCAGCGACACGGCCCAGCCGCTGCGGCTGGCCGCCGACGAGGCCACCGCGCTGCTGGTGGCGGCGCGGGCCGTGGCCACGCTCCCCGGGCTGCGCGGCAGCGACCGGGACGCACTTCAGCGGGCCACCGCCAAGCTGGAGACGGCGGCGGGGGAGAGCGCGGGGGCCAGCTCCCGGCTCTCGGTCACCTTCGAGTCCGAGGGCGGCGTCTTCGCCGACGTCGACCGGGCCATCGCCGAGCGCCGCAGGCTGTGGCTGCGCTACTACTCCCCGGCCAGGGACGAGCTGACCGAGCGCGAGGTCGACCCGATCCGGCTGTTCGCCGTCGGCCACACCTACGTCGAGGCGTGGTGCCGCCTCTCGGAGGCGCGGCGCACCTTCCGTCTGGACCGGGTCGCCGAGATCAAGCTGCTGGACGAGCGCTCCGACCCGCCGCCCATCGAGCCCCGGGACCTGAGCGCCGGGCTGGTGCAGCCCTCGGAAGAGGATCCAGAGGTCGTCATCGAGGTCGGTCCCGGCGGGCGCTGGGTCGCCGAGTACTACCCGTACGACAGTGCCGAGGAGCTGCCCGACGGCGGGCTGCGGATCACGCTGCGCACGCCCGACCCGGCCTCCTTGCGCCGTCTGGGGCTGCGGCTGGGCAGGGACGGCCGGATCACCGCGCCGGCGGAGCTGGCCGACAGCGCAAGGGACGCGGCGCGCAGGGCACTGGCCGCCTACGGCGAATGAGGGGGCGGCGCGACGGGCAAAGCCTGTCGGAAGGGGCACCAAGCGGGCTCGGGGAAGTCAGGTGCGCTTCGGGAGCGCCCCGGAGGGGCGCGGGGAACTGCGCGACCAGCCACGACTCTCCCGCAGACGGCGTACCGGACTTCCAGCGGAGCGTTTAGGCTGCTCCCCATGCTCTGGCCGATGTTCTTTCTGGTGCTCGCGTTCTGCGGGATCGCCGTGCTCGGGGTGCTCGCCGTACGGGTCGGGCTGGAGGTGCGCCGTTTCTCACGTGCGGTCGGCGACAGCTCGGAGCGGATCACCCGGGCCGCGGAGAGCCTGGAGCGTGCGGCGATGCCGCTGGCGGCCCGGGGCGGCCGGCAGCCTGGCTCCGGCGAGACGCAAGGACCATTCGAGACATAGGAGACGCGAAGGCGGTCTCCTGGTCCGGACTAGGGAGGGGTAGGCTGCCCATGCCGCGTCGATGACGGCTGGAGCACGCAATCGGGCGTATGCACGGGGATTGCCCGGTGTTCACTCCACAGGGTTACGATCGATACCGGCACGTCAGCACGATGAAGCCAGTCCGATTCATCCGGCAGGCAAGGACACACGCCGCCCCGGCGAGAAGGTAGTGGCACATGATTGCAGGTTTGAAGCCCATGGAGATCGTTCTGATTCTCCTTGTCATCCTGCTGCTGTTCGGCGCCAAGAAGCTCCCGGACATGGCCCGTTCGCTCGGCAAGTCGGCGCGCATCCTCAAGAGCGAGGCCAAGCAGATGAAGAAGGAGGGCTCCGCCGAGGGCGAGGCCGAGGCGGGCAAGTCCGCCGACGCCCAGCAGGCGGCTCCCAAGACCATCCAGGCCGCTCCCGGTGATGTCGCGACCTCGCGTCCCGTCACCGAGCAGAACCAGCAGAAGCAGGGCTGACCGCCGCGCCCCCACGGGCCGTTTCCGACACTTCGAGACTGAGGACGAAGGTTGCTCAAGTCCGCCCGCAAGCAGGGTAAACGGGAGCAGGACCCCGAGGGCCGGATGCCCCTCGCGGAGCACCTGCGGGAGTTGCGCAACCGCCTGATGAAGTCGGTCCTGGCGATCCTCGTCGTCACGATCGTGGCGATGTTCTACTACAAGCAGATCGCCGAGTTCCTGATGGGACCCGTCCAGGATTCGGTGGGCTGTCCCGACGGCTTCGGTGAGTCCAAGGACGGCCAGACCTGCGCCGAGATCACCATCAGCGGCCTGATCGCGCCCTTCACGCTCATGCTGAAGGTGGCCCTCACCGCCGGTGTGGTCGCCGCCTCCCCGATCTGGCTCTACCAGCTGTGGGGCTTCCTCGCGCCGGGCCTGCACCAGCACGAGAAGAAGTACGCGCGCTCCTTCGTCGGCGTCGGGGCGCCGCTGTTCCTCGCGGGCGCCTGCCTCGCCTACGTGATCCTGCCGACCGCCGCCAAGGCGCTGCTGGACTTCAGCCCCGAGGGCGCGGGCAACCTGATCCCGCTCGACGACTTCCTCGACATCGTCACCCGCCTCGTCATCGTCTTCGGCCTGGCCTTCGAGCTGCCGCTGCTGCTCGTGCTGCTCAATGTCGGCGGCGTGCTGACCGGCAAGCGGCTGCTGGGCTGGTGGCGGGCCATGGTGCTGGGCATCACGGTCTTCGCGGCCGTCGCGACCCCGACCGGTGACCCGCTGACGATGTGCGCGCTGGCAGCGCCGATCGTCATTCTGTACTTCGGCGCCGTGGGGGTCTGTCTCTTCAACGACCGTCGCCGCCGCCGTACCGACCCGTACGCGGATCTCGACGACGACGAAGCCTCCTCGCTCGACCACACCCCCGAGGCCGTCGGCGCCACCGACGCCGTGCCCGGGCCGCGTCCGGTCTCCGACGACGACGAGCCCGGCGGGCCCCGCAGGCTGAACGGCTACGACGACGCCACCTGACGGCCGTGGGGGACTGCGAGGCTCTGACCACGGGGTTCGTGCCATGGGCCGGTAAAGATCGTGAGTTCTGTCAGAGGTGGCCGGTAGTCTCGTAGACACAATGACCGAGGACCTGTCCCCCGCTGAGCGGTACTCCGTGGCGCGCAAGCGTGCCGCGGAGCAGGCCACCGCTCTCGCCCCCTTCCGTGACCTGTACGACTTCGATCTGGACGCGTTCCAGATCGAGGCGTGCCAAGCCCTCGAAGCAGGAAAGGGAGTGCTGGTCGCGGCGCCGACCGGCTCAGGCAAGACCATCGTGGGCGAGTTCGCCGTCCACCTCGCCCTCAGCCAGGGCCGCAAGTGTTTCTACACCACCCCGATCAAGGCGCTGTCCAACCAGAAGTATCAAGACCTGGTCAAGCGCTACGGCGCCGCCAAGGTCGGCCTGCTGACCGGTGACAACAGCGTCAATTCCGAGGCCCCCGTCGTCGTGATGACGACAGAGGTCCTGCGGAACATGCTCTACGCCGGATCCAAGTCCCTGCTGGGCCTCGGCCATGTCGTCATGGACGAGGTGCACTACCTCTCGGACCGCTTCCGTGGCGCCGTGTGGGAGGAGGTCATCATCCACCTCCCCGAGTCGGTCGCCCTGGTCTCCCTCTCGGCGACGGTCTCCAACGCGGAAGAGTTCGGCGACTGGCTGGA
Organism: Streptomyces sp. NBC_01775; assembly: GCF_035917675.1. Classification (NCBI taxonomy): domain Bacteria; kingdom Bacillati; phylum Actinomycetota; class Actinomycetes; order Kitasatosporales; family Streptomycetaceae; genus Streptomyces; species Streptomyces sp. NBC_01775. The sequence goes on from NZ_CP109104.1 coordinate 8,172,729, forward strand.
CACGGTGCGCGGGGACACCGAGGTGATCGTCTCCGAGCACCGGCCCGTGCCGCTGTGGCAGCACGTGCTCGCCGGACGGCGGATGTACGACCTGTTCGAGGAGTCCGGCGACAAGCGCGAGGTCAACCCCGACCTGGTGCGGATGGCCCGGATGGAGAACAGCCGGCCCAGCGGCCCCAGGGACCGCAGGGGAGGCCGTCCCAAGCGCGAGGCGGACCGGGAGCGGGAGCGCCGCCAGCGAGCCCGCATCTGGACGCCCAGCCGCCCCGAGGTGATCGACAGGCTGGACTCGGAGGGTCTGCTGCCCGCCATCACCTTCATCTTCAGCCGGGCCGGCTGCGAGGCCGCCGTCCAGCAGTGCCTCTATTCCGGGCTCCGGCTCAACGACAACGCGGCCCGCGCCAAGGTCCGCGAGCTGGTCGAGGAGCGCACCGCCGACATCCCCGACACCGACCTGCATGTGCTCGGCTACTTCGAGTGGCTGGAGGGCCTGGAGCGGGGCATCGCCGCGCACCATGCCGGGATGCTGCCGACCTTCAAGGAGGTCGTCGAAGAGCTGTTCGTGCGCGGGCTGGTGAAGGCCGTCTTCGCCACCGAGACCCTCGCGCTGGGCATCAACATGCCCGCGCGCTCCGTCGTGCTGGAAAAGCTCGTCAAGTGGAACGGCGAGCAGCACGCCGACATCACCCCCGGTGAGTTCACCCAGCTCACCGGCCGGGCCGGGCGGCGCGGTATCGACGTGGAGGGCCACGCGGTGGTGCTGTGGCAGCGCGGCATGGATCCGGGCGCGCTCGCCGGGCTGGCCGGTGCACGCACCTATCCGCTGCGCTCCTCCTTCAAGCCGTCGTACAACATGGCGGTCAACCTCGTCGCCCAGTTCGGCAGGCACCGCTCGCGGGAGCTGCTGGAGACCTCCTTCGCGCAGTTCCAGGCGGACCGCTCGGTCGTCGGCATCTCCCGTCAGGTGCAGAAGAACGAGGAGGGCATGGAGGGCTACCGCGCCTCGATGACCTGCCACCTGGGCGACTTCGCGGAGTACGCGCGGATGCGCAGAGAGCTGAAGGACCGGGAGACGGAGCTGGCCAAGCAGGGTGCCGTACAGCGCCGGGTGCAGGCCGCCGCCGCGCTGGAAAAGCTCAAGCCGGGCGACGTCATCCACGTGCCGACCGGCAAGTTCGCCGGGCTCGCGCTGGTGCTGGACCCGGGCGTCGGCGGCGGGCGCGGCAGCCAGGGCCGCAGGGGCTATGACCGGCACGCCGAGCCGGAGGGGCCGCGTCCGCTGGTGCTGACGGCGCAGCGGCAGGTCAAGCGGCTGGGCGCGATGGACTTCCCGGTGCCCGTCGAGCCGCTGGACCGGATGCGTATCCCCAAGAGTTTCAACGCACGCAGCCCCCAGTCCCGCCGCGATCTGGCCTCCGCGCTGCGCACCAGGGCCGGGCACCTGGTGCCCTCCCGGCACCGCAAGGAGCGCTCGGAAGCCGCCGACGACACCGAGATCAACAGGCTGCGCGCGGCCATCCGTCAGCACCCGTGCCACGGCTGCGACGAGCGGGAGGATCACGCTCGCTGGGCCGAGCGCTATCACCGTCTCAAGCGCGACACCCGGCAGTTGGAGCGCCGTATCGAGGGCCGTACGAACACCATCGCGCGCACCTTCGACCGGGTCTACGCTCTCCTGTCCGAGCTGGGCTACCTCTCCGGCGACCATGTCACCGACGACGGCCGGGTGCTGGCACGGCTGTACGGGGAGCTGGACCTGCTGGCCTCCGAGTGCCTGCGCGACGGCGTGTGGGAGGGCCTGCCGCCCGCCGAACTGGCCGCCTGCTGCTCGGCGCTGGTGTTCGAGGCGCGCAGCAACGACGACGCGCTGCCGCCCAAGCTCCCCGGAGGCCGGGCCCGCACCGCGCTCGGCGAGATGGTGCGCATCTGGGGCCGGCTGGACGCGCTGGAGGAGGACCACCGCATCACGGCGGCCGAGGGTGTCGGCCAGCGCGAGCCCGACCTGGGGTTCGCCTGGGCCGCCTACCGGTGGGCCGAGGGCCACGGGCTGGATGAGGTGCTCCGCGAGGCCGACATGCCCGCCGGTGACTTCGTGCGCTGGTGCAAGCAGGTCATCGATGTCCTGGGCCAGTTGGCAGCCGCTGCGCCGGATGTCGGCACGGTGCCGAAGAACGCCCGTAAGGCCATCGACGCCATGCTGCGCGGTGTCGTGGCGTATTCGAGCGTGGGATAAGGAACCCGGGAACAGCGTTTCGGGGACGAGGACCTGAAGGAACGGGTGTGCGGGGCCGGGCCCTTGCGGACAGAAGATGTCCGCAAGGGCCCGTACCTTTTCCGCATGACCTCACAGATCCGCCCGTTCCGTATAGACGTTCCCCAGGCCGGCCTGGACGACCTCCGCCAGCGGCTCGCCAGTACCCGCTGGCCCCGTGAACTGCCCGGTGAGGGCTGGAGCAGGGGCGTACCCGCGACGGTGCTGCGGGAGCTGGCGGACTACTGGGCCGACGGCTTCGACTGGCGGGCGCAGGAGGGGGCGCTCAACGAGTTCCCCCAGTTCATGACCGAGATCGAGGGGACGGATGTGCACTTCCTGCACGTCCGCTCTCCCGAGCCCGGCGCGCTGCCGCTGCTGCTCACCCACGGCTGGCCCAGCTCCTTCCTGGAGTTCACCCGCCTCATCGGCCCGCTCACCGACCCGCGCGCGTACGGGGCCGAGGCGGACCAGGCGTTCCACGTCGTCGTTCCGTCCGTGCCCGGCTTCGGCTTCTCCGGGCCGCCGAGCGGAACCGGCTGGGACGCGGCGCGGGTCGGGCGGCTGTGGGCCGAGCTGATGCGCCGCCTGGGATACCGGCACTACGGCACCCAGGGCGGGGACTTCGGGGCCTACGTGGCACCCGAGGTGGCGCGGGCCGATCCCGGGCACGTCGCCGGGGTCTACATCATCGCCGGGCTCGGCTTCCCGACGGCCGAGGACGTACCCGAGCTGACGGAGGACGAGCGGGCCTCCTACGAGGCGCTGATGGGGGCGGACTGGACGCGGGGCGTGGACCACCATGCGCTGCTGCGCGCCGCGCCCCAGACCTTCGCCTACGGCTGGAACGACTCACCGGTCGGTGCGCTGGCGTGGATGGCGCAGAAGTTCCACGAGTTCAACGCGACGGGCAAGCCGCTGGAGGAGACCATCGAGCGGGACCTGTTCTTGACGAATGTGAGCCTCTACTGGCTGACGGAGACCCTGGGTACCTCCGCCTGGCCCTACTACGAGAGCAGCGGCTTCGGCTGGCCGCGCGGCTGTACCGAGGCACCCACCGGCGTCTACAGCGGCCCGCCCGGTGTGCGCAGGCTCGCCGAGCGGCACACCAAGATCCTGCACTGGCCGGAGGGAAACCCCCAGGGGCACCACTTCCTCGCGATGGACCAGCCCGAGGCGATGGCCGCCGACATGCGGGAGTTCTTCGCCAAGGTGCGCTGAGGCGCCCGGCGGCGCGGGCCTGCCGCGGGGCAGCCCTTCTCGAAGTGGCGGGTCCTTGGCAGTGGCGGGTCCCTGGCGGGGGGCGGCGTGCGGCGTGTGCGGTGTTGACGGGCCGGGCACCGGGCGGGATGTTCAGCGGTGCGTCAACTGCCGGGCACGGGCTGGTCGTACGGGCCCGGCAGCGTCTCGTGTGACACGCGCGACCCCGCGCGTCCCGTCTCTCCAGGGGGCTCAAGTGCGTACGAGAACCAGATCCCTCCTCCGCCGCTGGGCCTGCGCCGTGACCGCGATCGCCGCGGTCGCGGCGCTCTCGTCCGCGGCCCAGGCCCGGCCCGGCGGCGGAGGCCACCACGGCGATCCGGCCGGGAACCTGAAGCTGACCCAGATCCAGGCCATGGCCACGCACAACAGCTACCACCGCGAAGCCTCCTTCGCCGAGCAGAAGCTGATGTCACAGCACGACCCGAACTGGCAGACGCTGCTCTACAGCCACTCTTCGCTGCCGGTGCAGTTCGAGCGGCAGCGCGCGCGGGGCATCGAGCTGGACGTCTTCCCCGACCCCGAGGGCGGGCTCTACGCGGATCCGCTGATCCGCAAGCAGGCCGGGCTGCCCCCGCTGGCCGACCCCGACTGGAAGAAGCCCGGCTTCAAGGTGCTGCACTGGGCGGACTTCGACTACCGCTCCACCTGTGTGACGCTGCGCGGCTGTCTGCGCGACGTCAAGAAGTGGTCCGACAGCCGTCCCGGGCATGTGGCCGTACCGATCCTGCTGGAGCTGAAGCAGACCGATCCGCGTCTGGAGGAGCTGGGCGGCGCCAAGAGCCCGCCGTGGGACACCGCGATGCTCGACGCGCTGGACAAGGAGATCCGCTCCGTCTTCCCCGACCAGGACACCGTCACCGCCGATGACATCCGCCGCCGGGGCGAGACGCTGGAGCAGTCCGTGCTCAAGAGGGGCTGGCCCAAGGTGCGGGACACCAGGGGGCAGGTCATGTTCTTCATGGACAACGACGCGCAGGACATCCAGGACGCGTATCGCGCCGGGGGGCGCGAGAGCCTCCAGGGGCGGGTGCTGTTCACCGACTCCGAGCCCGGGCGGGCGGACGCGGCCTTCATGAAGGTCAACGACCCCACCGGCGCGAACAAGGCAGTGATCCGTGACCTTGTGGGCCGCGGGTACTTCGTCCGGACGCGGTCCGATGTGCCGCTGGATCAGGCTTCGAGCGGGGATACGGGAATGCTGCGCGACGCGTTGGGCTCCGGGGCACAGATGGTGAGTACGGACTTCCCCGTTCCGGGGCTCGCCGCGCGGTACGGGTCCGACTACGTCGCCGAGCTGCCGGGGGACCGTCACAGGGTGGCGCGGTGCAACCCTGTGACGGCGCGGCACTGTCCGGGGGATGCGCTGGAGCGTTGATCGCCGCCCCTGGCGCAGAACCTCTCAGGCCGCCGGCTGTTGCTGCTCCTGCTCGGCCTCCACCTGCTCGTTCCACTCCTTCTTGGACGCCTGCCAGCCGTCCTCGTCCGCGCCCAGGCGCCAATAGCCGGAGATGGAGAGGTGCTCGCGGGCGATGCCGCGATCCAGGCGCAGGTGGCGGCGGAGGTCCTTGACGAATCCGGCCTCGCCGTGGACGAAGGCATGGACCTGGCCCGTGGGGAAGTCCAGGTCGCGAACGGCCTCGGTGAGGCGTTCACCCACGCGGGACGCGCCCCGGTGCAGCCATACGATCTCGGCACCGAGCGCCGGGGGCAGCTTCTGCTCCTCTTCCGGGCCCGCGACCTCGATGAACGCGCGTACGGGCGCGCCGTCCGGGATGTGGGCGAGCGCCGCGGCGATGGCGGGCAGGGCGCTCTCGTCGCCGGCGAGGAGGTGCCAGTCGGCCTCGGCGCTGGGCGCGTAGGCGCCGCCGGGGCCGAGGAAGCGCACCTCGTCACCGGGCGCCGCGGCCATGGCCCAGGGGCCGGCGAGCCCCTCGTCGCCGTGGACGACGAAGTCGATGGTCAGCTCCAGCGTCGCCGGGTCCCACTCGCGCACGGTGTACGTACGCGTGGAGGGCCACTGGTCGCGGGGCATCTCGGCCCGGATCTGCGCCATGTCGAACGGTTCGGGGTAGGTCACATCCGGCTGGGGGAAGAGCAACTTGACGTAGTGGTCGGTGTATTCGCCGGCCGGGAAGCCCGCCAGGGACTCGCCGCCGAGGACGACGCGCACCATGTGCGGCGTGAGCCGCTCGGTGCGGACCACTCGCGCGTGGTGGATCTGGGGCTGCTTGCGGGCCGGGCGGTCTGCCACGGGGGCCTCCTGGAACACGGCTGTGTGCTTTCAATACAGAGCTAAACTTAGGCTTACCTAAGCTAACAGATCAGCTGCCCAGAACCGAGAGCAGCCGCCGCAGTGAACCGCCCAGCCCCCAGCGCTCGGAGAGGGCTTCCAGCGCCTCCGGATCGCGCGGGGCGCGCGGCAGTGTCAGGTCGGCGTCGGGCAGTTCCACGTCGAGGGCGACCCGCACCACCCGAGGTGCGACCTCGAGGTAGTCGGCGGCCTCCCGGAACTTGGTGCGCTGCGACGGCGTCAGCTTCGTCGTGGGCTTTTCGACGGCCGCGAGGATCCCGGCCAGATCGCCGTACTCGGCCAGCAGTTTGGCCGCCGTCTTCTCGCCGATGCCCCGCACCCCGGGCAGGCCGTCGCTGGGGTCGCCCCGCATCAGGGCGAGGTCCGCGTAGCCCGAGCCGTCGACGCCGTACTTCTCGCGCAGCGCGGCCCCGTCGAACACGTCCAGGCTGCCGACGCCCTTCACGGGGTAGAGCACCCGCACCCCGCGCGCGTCGTCGACCAGTTGGAAGAGGTCCCGGTCGCCGGTGACGATGTCGACCGGGCCGCTCGCGCGCCCGGCGAGGGTGCCGATGACGTCGTCGGCCTCGTACCCCTCGGCACCCAGCCGGGCCAGGCCGAGCGCGTCCAGCACCTCCTCGATCACCGGGACCTGGGGGCTCAGGGTGTCGGGGGTCTCCTCCGTGTCCGGTCCGCCGGAGACCTCCTCGGCGACGCGGTGCGCCTTGTAGGAGGGGATCAGCTCGACCCGCCACTCGGGGCGCCAGTCGAAGTCCATGCAGGCCACCAGCGCGTCGGGGCGGTGGTCCTGGACCAGCCTGGCGATGAAGTCCAGCAGCCCGCGTACGGCGTTGACCGGGGTGCCGTCGGGGGCGCGGACCGAGTCGGGGACGCCGAAGTAGGCGCGGAAATAGAGCGAGGCGGTGTCCAGCAGCATCAGGCGGCTGTGTGCGGTGTTCGCTGTGGTAATGGTCACGGGCCGATGATGCCGTACGGAGCCGACAAGGACCGCTCGATCCCTTGGTGGCCAGCGCGTCCTTTTTGGCCTCTATGAAGCGTGTCACTGCCGGTTTGAGGTCTTGAATCGTGAGCAGAAGCAACCTGGCAGAGCCTTGGTGTAGGGTGCACTTTTCTGGTATGCGCCGTTTGCAGCGATTTACACCGCTCCATCTACAGCGTGCGGGGGGATGCCGGTCAACTGTTGTCGATCCAAGAGGTGAATGTGTCCAGGCTGAGAGCCGAGCACCTGTACAAGGTTTTCGGGCGGAGATCAGACCAGGCCGTATCCCGGCTGGAAGCCGGTACCGACCGCGAAGAGCTGCGTGCGCAGGGCACGACCGCGGCCGTGATCGACGCCTCTTTCGAGGTCGAAGAGGGTCACATATTCGTGGTCATGGGCCTCTCGGGTTCCGGCAAGTCCACGCTGTTGCGCATGCTCAACGGACTGCTGGAGCCCACGGCGGGCCGCGTGCTCTACGACGGTGACGATCTGACCGCCCTCCGCCCCCGCGAGCTGCGCGAGGTGCGCGCCAAGAAGATCAGCATGGTCTTCCAGCACTTCGCGCTCTTCCCCCACCGCAGCGTCCTGGAGAACGCCGGCTACGGCCTCGAGGTGCAGGGCGTCCCGCGCGAGGAGCGCGAGGAGCGCGCCACCGAGGCGCTGGAGCTGGCGGGCCTCAAGGGCTGGGAGAAGGCCTGGCCCGACGAGCTGTCCGGCGGAATGCAGCAGCGCGTGGGCCTGGCCCGTGCGCTGGCCACCGACGCCGACCTGCTCCTCATGGACGAATCCTTCAGCGCGCTGGACCCGCTGATCCGCCGGGACATGCAAGACCAGCTCCTGGAGCTCCAGAAGACCCTGAAGAAGACCATCGTCTTCATCACCCACGACCTGAACGAGGCCATGCGCCTCGGCGACCGAATAGCCGTCATGCGCGACGGCCGCATCGTCCAGATCGGCACCGCGGAGGACATCCTCGTCCGCCCGGCCACCGACTACGTCGCCTCCTTCATCCAGGACGTGGACCGCTCGCGGGTGCTCACCGCGGGTTCGATCATGGAGGACGCCAGGACCGACGCCGCCGCCATACGGGACGGCGAGCTGGACGAGGCCTCCACCGTCACCGCCGAAACGCCGATCGCCGAGCTGTTCACCCCGTTCTCCACCAGCGAGGACGCGATGGTCGTCACCGATGACGCGGGCACCCCGGTCGGCGTCATCGACCGCGAGAGACTGCTCGCGGCGCTGGCCGAAGAGCCACACGTCGAAAGCTCCGAGAGCCCCGGAGACCCCGAGCCTGCCGCACGCGCCGCCGGCCCCGACGCCGAGGGCGACGCCAAGGACGCAGGGGTGACCGCACGTGCCTGAGTTCCATCCCGGTGACTGGGTCGAGACCGCGGTCGACTGGCTGCAAACGCACCTCGCCTGGCTCTTCGACTTCATCAACACCGTTCTGACCGGGCTGTACGACGGGATCAACGGGGTCCTCGCGGGCGGCGAGCCGCTGCTGCTCGGGGCGATCTTCGCCGTCATCGCGTTCTGGCTGCGCGGACTGCTCGCCGGAGTCGTCGCCTTCGCCGGCTTCGCGCTGATCGACTCCTTCGGCCTGTGGGGCGAGGCGATGTCGACGCTTTCGCTCGTCCTCGCCGCGGCCGTGATCACCATCGTGATCGCGGTGCCCGCCGGCATCTGGGCGGCCCGCAACAAGGCCGTCAGCACCACGCTGCGCCCCGTGCTCGACGTCATGCAGACGATGCCCGCCTTCGTCTACCTGATCCCGGGCGTGATGTTCTTCTCCGTCGGCACGACCCCCGGTCTGCTGGCGACGATCATCTTCTCGATGCCTCCCGGCGTCCGGATGACCGAACTGGGCATCCGGCAGGTCGACAGCGAGCTGGTGGAGGCCGCCGAGGCGTTCGGCACCAGCCCCAAGCACACCCTCACCCGGGTGCAGCTCCCGCTGGCACTGCCGACGATCATGGCCGGTATCAACCAGGTCATCATGCTGGCGCTGTCCATGGTCGTCATCGCCGGTATGGCCGGAGCCCCCGGCCTGGGTGAGCGCGTCTACGCGGCCGTCACGCAGGTCCAGGTCGGCCTCGGTGTGGAATCCGGCGTCGCCGTCGTCATCCTGGCCATGTACCTGGACCGGATGACCGGTGCGCTCAACGCGCGGGTCTCCCCGCTGGGCCGCCGCGCCGCAGCCAAGGCCACCGCCGTGATGGGCCGGATGCGCTTCACCCGCTACAAGCCGGGCACGGCCGTGGCGCTGTGCGGCGTTGTCGTCCTCGCGCTGGTCGCGGGCGGCTTGAACATCGCCGGCACCAGCGCCGACGACGAGGCCGGCGGCTCGACGAACGTCGGCAAGGGCAAGCAGCTCAACATGGGCTACATCCCCTGGGACGAGGGCATCGCCACCTCCTACCTGTGGAAGGAGGTGCTGGAGCAGCGCGGCTACAAGCCGAACCTCACCCAGCTGGACGCCGGACCGCTCTACACCTCCCTCGCCCAGGGCAAGACGGACTTCCAGACCGACGCCTGGCTGCCGACCACGCATGCCCAGTACTGGGACAAGTACGGCTCCAAGATGGAGAAGCTCGGCGACTGGTACGGGCCGACCTCGCTGGAGCTGTCCGTGCCCAAGTACGTGAAGGGCGTCGACTCGCTCGCGGACCTCAAGGGACAGGGCAAGAAGTTCAAGGGCAAGATCATCGGTATCGAGTCCAGCGCCGGTGAGATGAAGATCCTCAAGGAGAAGGTCCTCAAGGACTACGGCCTGGAGGGCGAGTACAAGGTCGTCTCCTCCAGCACCTCCTCGATGCTCGCCGAGCTGAAGCGCTCCATCCAGAAGAAGGAGCCGGTCGCCGTCACGCTCTGGTCGCCGCACTGGGCGTACAACGCGTACGACCTGACCAAGCTCCAGGACCCCAAGGGCTCCTTCGGCAAGGGCGAGAAGATCCACAACGTCGCCCGGAAGGGCTTCGCCAAGGACGAGCCGACCGTGGCCTCCTGGCTGAAGAACTTCAAGATGTCCGAGAAGCAGCTCACCTCCCTGGAGGACAAGATCCAGGGCGCGGGCAAGGGCCGGGAGCAGGACACCGTCAAGGACTGGCTCAAGGACCACCCGGGCTTCGCGGACAAGATGGCACCGGTGCCCGGCGGCAAGCAGAAGAAGGGCAAGGACGCCGGAAAGCCCGTCAACATCGGCTACTTCCCGTGGGACGAGGCCATCGCGACCACCTACCTGTGGGAGAACATCCTGGAGGACCGGGGCTACAAGCCGAACGTGAAGCAGCTCGACCCGGGCCCGCTCTACACGGCCATGTCCCAGGGCCGGATGGACGTCCAGACGGACTCGTGGCTGCCGACCACCCATGAGCAGTACTGGCGCAAGTACAAGTCCAAGCTCACGGACGTCGGCAAGTGGTACGGCCCCACCTCGCTGGAGCTGTCCGTGCCCAAGTACGTCAAGGGCGTCGACTCGCTCGCCGACCTCAAGGGCAGGAGCAAGGAGTTCGGCGGCAAGATCACCGGAATCGAGTCCAGCGCGGGCGAGATGAAGGTGCTCAAGAAGGTCCTCAAGGACTACGGGCTGGACAAGGAGTACAAGGTCGTCTCCTCCAGCACCTCTTCGATGCTCTCCGAGGTCGACCGCTCGGTGAAGCAGAAGAAGCCGGTCCTGGCCACCACGTGGTCGCCGCACTGGGTCTACAACAAGTACCCCATGAAGAAGCTCAAGGACCCCAAGGGCTCCTGGGGCAAGGGCGACGACATCCACGTGACCGCCAAGAAGGACTTCAAGAAGGACTTCCCCGAGCTGCACGGCTGGCTGAAGAACTTCAAGATGTCCGAGAAGGACCTCGCCTCGCTGGAGGCCGCGATCCAGAAGGGCGGCAAGGGCAAGGAGAAGGAGTCCGCACGCAAGTGGATGGACTCCCGCCCGGGCCTCGTCGACAAGCTGGCTCCCGTCAAGTGAGCACCGGCGCCGTCTGACACGACAGCGCTCCGCGACACCGGGCCGCCCCGCTCTCCGTACGCCGGAGAGCGGGGCGGCCCGTCGCGTGCGGGGGGCATCCCGGTTGCCCGGAAAACCGTGTGACGGGGACAGCCGCCCGAACTACCGTCGTAGACGTGAACGAACGCACCTCCCGGTGCGCAGACGACGGCTACTTCTGGTCTGGAACGGGTTCAAGTCCCGAGCCGTCCCCGCCTGGTGCGGGGCGGTAATCACCCGTCGTCGCATCCGATCTCGGGGGGCGTGCTCGGCACACCGGAGCGCCCGGTGCGCGGGAGACGGATACTTCTTTCCCGAACCCACCGTCACCCCTTCCTGTCCTCGGGCGCTTTCCGGATGCCGTGCGCGTCCACCCCCGGATCCACCCTTCGTCCCCGGCTTCCGCCGGGTGACTTCGACATGCTCGGTTCGGGGGAATCGTGAGCAAGTTCAACCGTCAGGACACGACCGCGCGCAACGCGCTGACCGTCACCCACGAGGGCGGCAAGGCGTACGTACGCGACGCGAAGAGCGAGCTGGTCCTCCTCGCCGTGGTGAACATGGTCGGCGAGGACACCTTCTACGAGTCCGCCGAGCAGCGCGACAACCGGTACGCGGACCTCGTGCACACCGTCGCCGTCCAGGACGGCGCCTGGATGGCACGGTTCGTGGCCTGGCTGCGCGACGAGGCCCAGATGCGCTCGGCCGCGCTGGTCGCCGCCGCGCACGCCGTCTTCGCGCGCCTGGCCGAGAACCTGCACGGGGACAACCGGAAGATCGTGGACGCCGCCTGCCGTCGCGCCGACGAGCCCGGTGAGTTCCTCGCGTACTGGACGGCCACCTTCGGCCGCACCCTGCCCAAGCCCGTCAAGCGCGGCCTGGCCGACGCGGTGCGGCGGCTCTACGGCGAGAAGGCACTGCTGAAGTACGACATCGACAGCCACGCCTTCCGCTTCGGCGACGTCCTGGAGCTGACGCACGCCGCGCCCGAGCCGGACAAGCCGTGGCAGGGCGAGCTGTTCCGGCACGCGCTCGACCGCCGGCACGGCCGTGGCGAGCAGGTGCCCGAGGTGCTGCCGACCGTGCGCGCACGCGCCGAGCTGATGGCGATGCCCGCCGCCGACCGGCAGTCCGTGCTCACCCGGCCCGACGGCGCCGAGACGCTCGCGAGTGCCGGGATGACCTGGGAGGCGCTGGCCGGCTGGCTCCAGGGGCCGATGGACGCCGCCGCCTGGGAGGCCGTCCTGCCCTCGATGGGGCTGATGGCGCAGCTGCGCAACCTGCGCAACTTCGACCAGGCCGGCGTCAGCGACGCGGCGGCCCAGCGCGTCATCGACCGGCTGCGCGACCCCGAGCAGATCGCGCGCTCGCGGCAGTTCCCGTACCGCTTCCTGTCCGCCTACCGTGCCGCGCCCTCGCTGCGCTGGGCCCAGGCGCTGGAGGAGGCGCTCGCGGCCTCGACCGCCAACGTCCCGGCGCTGCCCGGCCGTACGCTCCTGCTCGTCGACGCCTCCGGCTCGATGCAGGCCGCCGTCTCGCGGCGCTCCACGGTCACGCACGCGGACGTCGGCGCGCTCTTCGGCGCGACGCTCGCCCACCGGGGCGAGCGGGTGGAGATGTACGGCTTCGCCTCCGGGCACTTCCGGCACCAGCTGACCGAGGGCGGCTCGGTGCTCCCGGCGATCGAGCGGTTCCGCTCGCGGCTGGGGGAGGTGGGCTACGGCACGGAGACGGTGGCGGCCCTGCGCGCCGCCTACAAGGGGCACGACCGGGTCGTGATCGTCTCGGACATGCAGGCGTTCCACCACCCCGGCGGCGGCGGGCGGGGCGTGTCCGTGTCCGAAGCTGTCCCGGCGGACGTACCCGTCTTCGGCGTCAACACGTCCGGCTACGCGCCGTCCGCGCTGGACACCTCGCGGCCGAACCGGTACGAGATCGGGGGCTTCTCGGACAAGCTGTTCACGATGATGGCCCTGCTGTCGGAGGGGGAGGCGGCTCGGTGGCCCTGGGAGCGGACCGGCGCGATGAGCTGACGGTGCCCGGCGTAAGGCGACGGCGCCCGGCGTAAGGTGCGGGGCATGCCGACCCGCTCTGTCGTCTCCCTGGTGCCGTCCCTCACCGAGGCGGTCGCGGTCACCGCGCCGGACTTGCTGGTGGGCGTCACCGACTGGTGCACGCATCCGCCGGAGCTCGGCGCCGCCAGGGTGCGGGGCACCAAGAATCCGGACGTTCCGGCCATCGTCGGGCTGGCTCCGGACCTGGTGATCGCGAACGAGGAGGAGAACCGCCCGCAGGATTTGGCAGCCCTGCGGGCGGCGGGACTGCGGGTGCTCGTCACCGAAGTCCGCACGCTGGAGCAGGGGTTCGCGGAACTGCACCGGGTGCTCACCGAGGGCTGCGGGCTGTCGCGTCCGGGCTGGCTCGACGCGGCGGAGACGGCCTGGCGTCAGGCGCGCGCCGAGTTCGACGTGCGGGCCGTGGTGCCCATCTGGCGCAGGCCGTGGATGGTCCTCGGCCGCGACACCTTCGCGGGCTCGCTCCTCGCTCACCTGGGCGTGCGCAACGTCCACGCGGCCGACGCCGAGCGCTATCCGAGGGTGCCGCTGCCACAGCTGGCCGCGCCGGGCCACGCCGAGCTGGTCGTCCTGCCCGACGAGCCCTACCGGTTCACCGCCGAGGACGGCCCCGAGGCGTTCCCCGCGACCCCCGCCGCGCTCGTCAGCGGACGCCATCTCACCTGGTACGGGCCCTCGTTGAGCGAGGCGCCGGAGGTCATCGGGGCGGCGCTGCGAGCAGCGCTCCGCTGAACAGGCCGCCCGCCGTGCGGACGGCCGCCGCCAGCCAGGCCACCACGAGGACGGCGTAAAGCGCGACGGACAGCCAGCCGAAGGCGTGCAGTCCGGTGTGCCGCTCCAGCGCGGCTGCCCCCGTCACACACGTGCCGACGGGGAAGGTGAAGGCCCACCAGGTCAGCGCGAACCCCATGCCCCGCCGTACCGCGCGCACCACCATGGCGCTCGACAGCGCCAGCCACAGCAGCGCGAAACCCATCACCGGCACCCCGTACAGCACCGAGGCCGCGCCGAACGTGCCGGGGGAGGAGTCGGCGAGGTTGCCCAGCGCCGTGGTCGACTGCCCCAGCGGGCCGAGCACAAGGAAGAGCGTGGGCGTCATCGGCAGCGGCAGCGCCCCGTGGTGGATCAGCCGGGAGAAGACCAGCGGCAGGATCAGCAGCGTCGCAAGCAGGCTCATTCCGAACAGCGCGTAGCAGCCCATCAGCATCGTCAGCCTCGCCTGTCCGGCCGGCAGGTGCGCGGCCAGCGGCGGGCCCAGCGCCGCCGCCACCATCGGCGCCACCACCGGCAGCAGCCACACGGGGTCGGCGGTGCCCGGCTCGATGCTGTGCCGGGTGGACATCAGATACGGCACGGCCACGGTCGCCAGCAGCCCCACGGCCGTGCCCGCCGTCCACAGCGCCATGTCCAGCCCGACGGCTCCGGGCACCGACAGGGCGAGCGCTCCGCCGCCGACGGCGAGCAGCGCCATCGACAGACAGCCGTAGAACGGCGCGACCGCCGGGTCCAGCAGGTGGCCGCGCGCCTGGTCGCCGTGGCGCGCCCAGTGCCCGGCGCGCGCCACCAGCAACGCCACCAGCATCGCGGCGGCCAGCACCCACACCGCCACCAGCGCCGGGCGCGGCAGCTGGAGGGGGAGGGCCTCGCCCGCGCTCGCGATGATCGCGGTGCCCATGACGGCCGCGTACCAGTTGGGGCCGAGTGCGCGCAGACCCGCGGGAGCCGGGGGCGCGGCGGGGGACCCCGCCCGGGACGGATCTGCCAGGGAGGCAGCCGCCGGGGAGGGAGCCGCGGTGGAAGTCGCGGCGGAAGGAGTCGCGGTGGAGGGCTCCGCCGTGGAAGGGCCGTCCGGCGGTGGGGTGCCGGGGTCGGCCTGCGGGGATACGGTCATGCCCTCCACACTCGTCCCGCCCGCGCGCTCCCACCAGGGAGTACACCCCTATGAGGGCATAAGGTGGCCTTATGGGAACCGAGGAGCAGCGCAGGCAGGGCGAGCGGCGCAGGCCGGACGAGCAGCACCGCCCGGGTGAGCGGCGCAGGCCGGGGCTGGCGCACCGGGTGCCGGAGCTGGGGGCGCTGGAGCTGCTCCTGGCCGTGGCGCGGCTCGGCAGCCTGGGACGGGCGGCGCGGGAGACCGGCGTCAGCCAGCCGGCCGCCAGTGAGCGCATCCGTTCCATGGAGCGGATGCTCGGTGTCACGGTGCTGGAGCGCTCGCCGCACGGCTCGCGCCTGACCCCGGCGGGAGCGCTGGTCACCGACTGGGCGCGGCGCATCGTCGAGTCCGCCGAAGCCTTCGACGCCGGAGCCGGCGCCCTGCGCGACCGCCGCGACTCCCGGCTCAGGGTCGCCGCCAGCATGACGATCGCCGAGTATCTGCTGCCCGGCTGGCTGATCGCGCTGCGCACGGAACGGCCCGACACCGCGGTCTCACTGCACGCGGGGAACAGCTCCGCCGTGACGCGCATGCTCCTCGACGGCGAGGCCGACCTGGGATTCGTGGAGGGGCTCGGGATACCGGCGGGGCTGGACGGCACGGTCATCGCCCACGACCGGCTGGTGGTCGTGGCGGCACCCCGCCACCCCTGGACCCGCCGCCGCGCCCCGCTGGAGCCGGCCGAACTGGCGCGCACCGGGCTGGTGCTGCGCGAGCCGGGTTCCGGGACCCGGCAGGTCCTCGACTCCGCCCTCGCCGACCACGGCGGCCTGGCGCCCCCGCTGCTCGAACTCGCCTCCACGACGGCCGTCAAAGCCGCCGCCGTCAGCGGCGCCGGCCCCGCCGTGCTCAGCGAACTGGCCGTGGGGGAGGAGCTGTCGGCCCGCCGGCTGGTCGAGGTCCCGGTGGCGGACACCGAACTGAGCCGCGCGCTGCGCGCCGTATGGCCTCGCGGTGCCCGCCCGGCGGGCCCGGCCCGCCACCTGCTGTCGCTGACCCGCGCCCGGTGAGAGGGCCCGACCGGGCCCCGACCAGGCCCTGAGGTGTCGGCTCAGGCCCGCCGCCTAAGCGGTCCGCCGGGAGGCCGGTGCGTCATCTGCGGGTCCGTCGTGGCTTGTCGCGCAGTTCCCCGCGCCCCTTCAGGGCGCTGCGGAACCGCACCGGACTTCGCCGGACCCGTGAGCCCCCTCGCGAACCCGCCTTCCGGCCTCCGCCCCGGCGACGAGGGCGCGCATCAGGCGGAGGTCCTCGCCCGCCTCGGGGTGCCACTGGACCGCGAGCGCGAAGGCGGCGGCGCCGGGGAGTTCGACCGCCTCGACCGTGCCGTCCTCCGTCGCGTACGCCCCCGCGACGAGGCCCTCGCCGAGGCGGTCGACGGCCTGGTGGTGGTACGTCGGGACGTCCACAGGGCCGGGCAGCACCTGGGCGAGCAGCGTGCCGGGTACGGGCTCGACCGGGTGGGTGGAGAAGATGCCGGGCGCGCCCCGGTGCGCGTGGGTGCGGGGCAGGTGCTGGACGAGGGTGCCGCCGCAGGCGACGTTGAGGATCTGCATCCCCCGGCAGATGCCCAGCAGCGGCACCCCCTGGGTGAGGGCCTCGCGGGTGAGGGCCAGCTCCCAGGCGTCGCGCTCCGGATGGGCCGGGCCCGTCTCGGGCGCCCGCCGTGCCCCGTAACAGGCGGGGTCCACATCGGGGCCGCCCGCCGTGACGACCGCGTCGAGGCGGGCGACGGTGTCCGCCGCCGCCCCCGGGCCGCCGTCGGGGGGCAGCAGGACGGCCCGCGCGCCCGCGCGCTGGACCAGCCGGTGGTAGCCCGCCGGGAGGAGCGCCGCGGGCAGGTGCCAGTCGCCCCAGTGGGCGCTCGGCTCCAGATAGGTGCTGATGCCGATGAGCGGGGGCGGGGCTGTGCGCGTCACGTGTCCTCCGGCTGTGCCATGTGCTGTGCGAGTGCGCTGTGCGAGTGCGCTGTGCGGGTGCGCTGTGCCTGGTGCGGGCCCCAGCCTGCCGCAGTTCCTACGTCAGTTCCGCCTCCGCCTCCGCCAGCGCGGCGAACTCCTCCTCGGGTGCGGCGGCGACGAGGCGGTGCCGGGAGTAGAGGGCGAAGTAGGCGACGGCCACCGCGTAGACGACGAGCGCGATCAGCGCCGCCTGCTTGTCGACCAGGAACGTCGCCACCAGTGCGGACAGCGCGAGGACGAAGGCGACCGACGAGGTGAGCACCCCGCCGGGGGTGCGGTAAGGGCGGTGCAGCCGCGGCTCGCGCCTGCGCAGCACGATGTGCGAGAGCGACATCAGGGCGTAGGAGATGGTCGCGCCGAACACCGCGATGTTCAGCATCTTCGCGCCGTCCCCGCTGCCGGCCGCCAGTGCGAAGCCGAGGGCACCGGGCAGCAGCAGGCCCAGGTAGGGGGCTTTGCGGCGGCTGGTGAGGGACAGGAAGCGCGGCAGGTATCCGGCGCGGGAGAGCGCGAACAGCTGGCGCGAGCCCGCGAAGATCAGCGAGAAGAAGGAGGCGACGAGCCCGGCCAGGCCCGCGTAGTTGACGATGCGCGAGAGCGTCGTCGCCTTGCCGTCCGGCTGGAGCGCCTCGACCAGGGGATTGCCCACGTCCTGGATCGCGGCGGAGCCGCGCGCTCCGGTGGCGGCCAGGAAGGTGAGCAGCGCGAGGAGCAGCAGGATGCCCATGGACCAGGCCATAGCCTTGGGCAGCGTACGCGCCGGGTCGCGGGTCTCCTCGGCGGCCAGCGGCACCCCTTCGACGCCGAGGAAGAACCACATGCCGAACGGGAACGCCGCCCAGATCCCCAGCACTCCGAACGGCAGCCAGGAACCGGAGCCGAAGGCGCCGGAGTCGGCCGGGATGTCGTCGAGGTTCGCCGTGCTGAACTCGGTGAACGCGCCGACGACGAAGACCAGCAGCGCGGCGACCGCGATGGCGGTCACCACCAGCGAGAAGCGCAGCGCCTCGCCGACGCCCCACAGATGGACGCCGATGAAGAGCACGAAGCAGACGAGGTAGACGGGCCAGCCCGACTCCAGGCCGAACAGGCCCAGCGATTCGACGTAGTCGCCGATGAAGCAGACGATCGCGGCCGGGGCCAGCACGTACTCGATCAGGATCGCGGTGCCGGTGAGGAAGCCGCCCCACGGGCCGAGCGCGCGGCGCGCGAAGCCGTAACCCCCGCCCGCCGTGGGCAGGATGGCGGACAGCTCGGCGAGCGCGAAGACCATGCAGGTGTACATGAGGCCCATGAGGACCGCGGCGATCGCCAGCCCGCCGAAGCCGCCCTCGGCCAGGCCCGCGTTCCAGCCGGAGTAGTCACCGGAGACGACATAGGCCACGCCCAGTCCGGACAGCAGCAGCGGGCCCGCGCTGCCGCGCCGCAGCGTACGGCGCTCCAGGTACGCCGCGTCCGGGTCGGCAGGCGCCGCGGGGCCGCCGGCTCCCGTGGGTGACTCTGTTTCTTCGGACATACGCCACACTCCCGCCGTCAGCCATTGGTGTGCTGGCATACCTTTGTGCGGAGGTCCGGTGCGGCGCAACCCCTGTGCATGAACGCGCTGTTACGGCATGCCCCGTAGCGGACGGCAAGGGGTGGAACCGGGTGTCTCAGGACAGAAAGCCGCGAAGCAGCGAGGCGGTGCCCGCGCAGTGCTCACGCGCGACGGCACGGGCACCCTCGCCGTCGCCCTCCAGCACGGCCGCCACCAGCGCCGCGTGCTGCTGCTGCGCGTGCTCCAGGTTCCTGACGAGCAGCGGGATCCGGTTCAGCAGGTCGTTGAGGGTGGCGCGGACAGCGGCGTACTGCGCCGTCAGCGAGGGGGAGCCCGCCAGCTCCACGAGCGTGAGGTGGAACAGGGTGTCGTGCCTGCGGTAGTCGCTCAGCGCCGCCTCACTGGTCGCGCCCAGCGCCTGGCGCAGCCGCGCCGCCTCGGCCTCCGACAGGCCGCGCGCCGCGCACAGTTCGGCCGCGCCCGCCTCCAGGACCTCGCGGAAGCGGAGCGTGTCTTCCAGGCCGTGGCCCGCGGCCCGGTCCCGCAGCCGCTCGGGGGCCTCGCCGCCCGCCGCCCCGTACGGCAGGACGAACGTGCCGCCGTAGCGTCCGCGCCGGCTCTCCACGACGCCCTGCTCGGCCAGCACCCTGAGCACCTCGCGGAGGGTGACCCTGCTGATGCCGAGCCGCTCGGCCAGCTCCCGCTCGGCCGGCAGCCGCTCGCCCTCCGGGACGAGGCCGAGGCGCACGATCTGGAGTATCTGCTCCAGCGCCTCCTCGAAGCCGTTGCCCGCCCGGACCGTCCGCAGCACCGTCGCCAGCCTGTCGTCCTCCCGCATGGAACCCCCTTCCGTTTCAATGGTCTTCACGACTACCTTATGGCTTCCGCGGACCGACAGGAGGCCCACTCGTGGCAGACCGCACACCACCGCTCGCCGTCGGCGAACTGCGCAGACTCGTCGAGGGCGGCGAGATCGACACCGTCGTCCTCGCCTTCACCGACATGCAAGGACGCCTCCAGGGAAAGCGGTTCGCCGCGCCCTACTTCCTCTCCGACGTGCTCGACGGCGGAAGCGAGGGCTGCAACTACCTCCTGGCCGTCGACGTCGACCTCAACACCGTCGACGGCTACGAGATGTCCTCCTGGGAGCGCGGCTACGGAGACTTCGCCATGCACGGCGACACCGCCACCCTCCGCCGCGTCCCCTGGAACCCCGGCACCGCGCTGCTCACCGCCGACCTGGCCTGGCACGACGGCAGCCCGGTCGCCGCCTCGCCCCGGCAGATCCTCCAGCGCCAGCTCGCCCGCCTCGCCGACCGCGGCTGGGGCGCCTACGTGGGCACCGAGCTGGAGTTCATGGTCTTCCAGGACACCTATGAACAGGCGTGGGACGGCGGCTACCGCGGGCTGACCCCGGCCAACCAGTACAACGTCGACTACTCGATCCTCGGCACCGGCCGCGTCGAGCCCCTGCTGCGCCGTATCCGCAACGAGATGGCCGCCGCCGGCATGATCGTCGAGTCCGCCAAGGGTGAGTGCAACCTGGGACAGCACGAGATCGCCTTCCGCTACGCCGAAGCGCTCACCACCTGCGACCAGCACGCCCTCTACAAGACCGGCGCCAAGGAGATCGCGGCGCAGGAGGGCCAGGCGCTCACCTTCATGGCGAAGTACGACGAGCGCGAGGGCAACTCCTGCCACATCCACCTCTCCCTGCGCGACGAGTCCGGCGCCGCCCTGCTCGCCGACGAGGCGGGGGAGTACGGGATGTCGCCGTTGATGCGGCACTTCCTGGCCGGACAGCTCGCCGCGATGCGCGAGTTCACCCTCCTGTACGCGCCGAACATCAACTCCTACAAGCGCTTCCAGCCCGGCTCCTTCGCCCCCACCGCCGTCGCCTGGGGCCCGGACAACCGCACCTGCGCCCTGCGCGTCGTCGGCCACGGCCACGGGCACCGCCTGGAGAACCGCGTGCCGGGGGGCGACGTCAATCCCTACCTCGCCGTCGCCGGAATGATCGCCGCCGGACTGCACGGCATCGACCACGAACTGGAGCCCCCCGAGGCGTGCACCGGAAACGCCTACAAGGGCGACGCGGCGCACGTGCCCAGCACCCTGCGCGAGGCCGCGGAACTGTGGGAGGACAGCTCACTGGCCCGTGACGCCTTCGGTACCGAGGTGGTGGACCACTACCTCAACATGGCCCGGGTGGAACAGCGGGCATTCGACACCGCCGTGACGGACTGGGAGCGCTATCGCTCCTTCGAACGTATGTGAGGGCTGAGTTGCAGACCGTGCACCACCACGACGCGTACGAGCGCGAGCTCGACGTCATCAATCCGGCGACCGAGGAGCTGATCAGCAGCGTCCAGGCCGCCTCGCCCGCCGACGTGGACGCCGCCGTCGCCCGCGCCACCCGTGCGCAGGCGGAGTGGGCCGCGCTCGCGCCCGCCGACCGCGCCCGGTTGCTGCGCCGCTTCGCCGCGATGGTGGACATCACCCGCGAGGGCCTGGCCCGGATCGAGGTGAACGAGGCGGGCCACCCGATCGGCAACGCCCGCTGGGAGGCGGGCAACGTCCGCGACCTCCTGGAGTACGCGGCGGGTGGCGTCGAAAGACTGACAGGCAGTCAGATCCCGGTGGCGGGCGGCGTGAACCTCACGTTCGCCGAGCCGCTCGGCGTGGTCGCCGTCATCGCCCCCTGGAACTTCCCGATGCCGATCGCCGCCTGGGGCACGGCCCCGGCGCTCGCGGCCGGGAACGCGGTGCTGCTCAAACCCGCGGAGACGACGCCGCTCACCGCGATGCGGCTGGCCGAGCTGGCGCTGGAGGCAGGGCTGCCCGAAGGCCTCTTCCAGGTGCTGCCCGGCGAGGGGCCCGTCGCGGGGAACGCGCTGGTCGAGCACCCTGGCGTGGCCAAGGTCGTCTTCACCGGCTCCACCGCTGTCGGCAAGCGCGTCATGGCCCAGTGCGCGGCGCAGGTGAAGCCGGTGACCCTCGAACTCGGCGGCAAGAGCCCCAACATCGTCTTCGCCGACGCCGATCTGGAGCGGGCAGCCGCCTCGGCGCCCGGCTCCTTCCTCGACAACACCGGCCAGGACTGCTGCGCCCGCAGCCGCATCCTCGTCCAGCGCTCCGTCTACGACCGCTTCCTCGCGCTGCTGGAGCCGGCCGTCCAGGCCTTCACCGTCGGCGACCCCGCCGACGAGGGCACCGACATGGGGCCCCTCATCTCCGCCCGCCAGCGCGAGCGCGTCCGCTCCTACGTACCCGAGGACGCCTCCGCGCTCATCCGTGGCGAGGCCCCCGGCAGCCCCGGCTTCTGGTATCCGGCCACCGTGCTGGAGGCGGCGCCCGGAGAGCGGACGGCGCTGGAGGAGATCTTCGGCCCCGTCGCCGTCGTCCTCCCCTTCGAGGACGAGGAGGAGGCCGTACGGCTGGCCAACGACACCCCCTACGGCCTCTCCGGCTCCCTGTGGACCCGCGACGGGGCCCGTGCCCTGCGTGTCTCGCGGGCCGTCGCCGCCGGCAACCTGTCCGTCAACTCGCACAGCAGCGTGCGCTATTCGACGCCCTTCGGCGGCTACAAGCAATCGGGACTCGGCCGTGAGCTGGGCCCCGACGCGCTCGCCGCCTTCACCGAGACCAAGAACGTCTTCATCAGCACGGAGGAGAGCCAGTGAGCGACACCGGCGCCGGCACCGGCCACACCGACGCGACAGCTCCCGTCTGCCGCCGCCTCGTCGGCCGCACCGCCGTCATCACCGGAGCGGGCAGCGGCATCGGCCTCGCGACGGCGCGACGGCTGGCCTCCGAGGGCGCGCACGTGGTGTGCGCCGACGTGGACGCGGTGGGCGGCAGAGCCGCGGCGGAGGAGACCGACGGCCTCTTTGTCCAGTCCGACGTCACCGACCCCGACCAGGTACAGGCCCTCTTCCGCGCCGCCCACGACACCTACGGCTCCGTCGACATCGCGTTCAACAACGCGGGCATCTCGCCCCCCGACGACGACTCCATCCTGGAGACCGGGCTGGACGCCTGGCAGCGCGTCCAGCAGGTCAACCTCACCTCCGTCTACCTGTGCTGCAAGGCCGCGCTGCCCTACATGCGCGCGCAGGGACGCGGCTCCATCATCAACACCGCCTCCTTCGTCGCCGTCATGGGCGCCGCCACCTCCCAGATCAGCTACACCGCCTCCAAGGGAGGGGTGCTGGCGATGTCCCGCGAACTGGGGGTCCAGTTCGCCCGCGAGGGCATCCGGGTGAACGCGCTGTGCCCCGGCCCGGTGAACACGCCCCTCCTGAAGGAACTCTTCGCGAAGGACCCCGAGCGGGCCCAGCGGCGGCTGGTCCACGTGCCGGTGGGACGGTTCGCCGAGCCGCAGGAGATCGCGGCGGCGGTCGCGTTCCTCGCCAGCGACGACGCGTCGTTCGTGAACGCCGCTGAGTTCCTGGTGGACGGGGGCATCGCCGGTGCGTATGTGACGCCGCTGTGAGAGGTCCTCAAGCGCCGGACGGGCTACTGGCCAGTGCTGCAACGGCGCCTGGTCCGTGACTACGGGCACCGCCCGTCCTCGTCCGCCTCTCGCGTCCACTGGGCCATGACCCACGTCATGGCCCAGTGGACGCGCGAGCCGACCGGGAGCGGGTGCGTGCGGGGGAGCCGGTCGGCGCGCGGAACTGCTACGACGCCCTCGGCGGCACCGCCGGGATCGGCCGCTACCCGCTGGCCAGGGACGAGCCGGCAGCCGAGCATGCCAACTTCGGTCTCGCACACGGGGTGTGCGTGCCGCTCGCTCGCGGCGCGCGGTCTCGACCGCTCCGGCTTTCCGGAAGGAGCCACGGGCATCGCCTTCGCCCTTCACACCTACGCCACGGGGAACGCACCGACGACGTCGTGGGACAGCGCCCTGCTGGTGAACTGACGGCGCACCCGAACAGCGAGGGTCCGACTCTTCGGCGCGCCGCGAGGCGCTGGTCGTCCGGGGTCGGGGAGCACATCGGCGGTCGCATGGATGTAGCGTGCACACGGTCAACGTCGACAACCCAGGAGGGGCGCCACATGCGCAGCAGATCCGTCCTGACAGGCCTCACCATGGCCGCGGCCCTCGCCGCGACCCTCACCACAGCCCCCGCGCAGGCGACGGCCCCGGTACCAGCCGACGCGCACAAGAGCGGCGGCGGCGACCGCCCCCATTGCCCGCAGCTCTCCGAAGAGCTGCCCTGGCACGGCGCCAACCGTGCCAAACTCCAGCGCACCATCGACGAGCGCGGCACCTGCTCCCCGCACTGGCGAGGCGGCAAGCACCGCCCGGTCGCCGCGTTCGACTGGGACAACACGATCGTCAAGAACGACTCCACCGACGCCACCATCGCCTGGGCCCTCAAGCACGACAAGATCCTGCGCCCCAAGAGCTGGGCGGCCACCAGCAAGTGGCTCACCCCCGCGGCGGACCGCGCGCTCACCGAGGCGTGCGGCACCGACGTCCCCGTCGGCCGCCCGCTGCCCACCTCGCGCAACGCCGCGTGCGCCGACGAGATCCTCCAGGTGCGCGGCGAGGCCGAGACGATGGGCGGCGAGGAGGCGTTCGCGGGGGACTGGAACCACCGCCGCACCGTGCCCGAGTACGCCTGGGTACCGCAGCTGTTCGCCGGGCACACCGTCGCCGAGCTGCGCTCGTACGCGCGTGCGGCCCGCGACGAGGCGCTGGCCGCACCCATCGGCAGCGAGCAGAAGGTCGGCACCCACACCGTGCCCGCCTACGGCCGCTACTACGACCAGCAGAAGGACCTCGTCCGCACGTTGCAGAAGGCCGGGTTCGACGTCTACATCGTCTCCGCGGGCTCGGAGCCGGTGGCCGAGGAGTGGGCGACCGGCGTCGGCATCGACCGCGCGCACACCCTCGCCATCCGCAGTGTCCTCGAGCACGGCAGGATCACCACCGCGACGGAGGGCTGCGGCGACGTACCGGCGGGCCAGGGCGAGGCGATCCCGTACATCGACGGCAAGCGCTGCGTCATCAACCAGGAGATCTACGGCATCAAGGGCGCCGAAGCCTGGAAGAAGCAGGACCGGCGGCACCGCATCGCGATCGGCGGCGGCGACGCGGACACCGATGTGACCTTCGTCGGCGACGCGACGGGCACCCACCTCGTGCTCAACCGCAACAAGCCCGAGATCATGTGCCGTGGCTACGACGACGCCGACGGCCGCTGGGCCGTGAACCCGATGTTCATCGAGCCGCTGCCGCGCAAGGCCGACCCCTACCCGTGCGCCACGAAGGGCTTCACCCACCCCGACGGCAGCCTCGGCCCGGTCCACAGGAGCGACGGCACCGTCATCCCGGATCAGGACGACACGGCGTACGGCGAGGGCGGCGAGGTCGCCGGCAGCCGGGCGCACGGCGCCGTCTGACGCACCGGCCCCCCTGTGTGCCGCACAGGTGTTGGCCATAGGGTGCGTGCGTGAGCATGACGACGCCGCCCGGCTGGTACCCCGATCCGGGACAGACACCCCAACTCCCGCCCCAGGAACGCTGGTGGGACGGCACCACATGGACCGCGCACACCCGCCCCGGCACGGGCATACCCCCGGCGCCGCCGTCCCCTCCGGGCGGCGGCGCCGGGCGCGGTCCGCTCATCGCGGGCATCGTGGGCGCTGGGGTGCTCGTGGCGGCGCTCGCCGTCGCGGGCGTCCTGCTCCTGGGCGGCTCCGACGACGACTCGGACGGCGACGGCTCCGAGGCCGGATCGAAGCCTTCGGCCACCTCCTCGGAGAAGCCCGGCCAGGACGGCGGGGACGACGGCGGGAACACCCCGCCCGACGACGGCCCGTCCGAGGAGGATTCGACCTCGCCGGACACCGGCGAGGTCGTCGACAACCCCCGAGCCGGTGTCGGCATTCCGATCCTGGACAAGTGGGAACAGCCCCACTCCGACTCCGCCTTCGTCAGCAGCGAGTCCTCCTACACCTGCCCCAAGCCGCAGTCCCAGGACTGTGTGCGTGGCGGCGCCAGCGTCCTGCCGGTCTCCAGCGGCTGGGAGGGCGAGAAGGAGCTGAAGGGCGCGACCGAACTCCAGGTGGCCAAGAACGCCAAGGAGTCGTACGCGAAGAAGGCGTACGGCGGCATCGCCTCGCACAAGGTGACCGAGAAGGGCGCCGTCACCGTCATGGGCCAGCCCGGGTACCACGTCCGCTGGCGCATCGACAACAAGAAGGGCCCCGACGCCTACGTCGAGTCCGTCGTCTTCCGCTCCCCGCATCTGCCCGAGGAGATACTCACCCTCTGGAGCAGCGTCGACGTCGCGGACGACGCACCGCCACCGGCCGACCTGGACGGGCTGCGCAAGGGCCTGGTCAAGACGGAGCTCGACGGCGGGAGCGACTCCGACGACAACGGCGAGGCGGTCTGAGGCCCGTCCCCTGAGGCGGGGTCAGGCCACATGAGGCGGGGTCGGTCCCCGTGAGGCGGGGGCCGGATTCCGCGAGGCCCGGGTGCGGGCCTCACAGGAAGGTCATGCCCTCGCCCCGGTAGGTCGGCACGCTCGCGGTCACCCGTGCGCCCTCGACCAGGTGCAGGGTGTCGAACCGCTCGCACAGCTCGCCCGACTTGGCGTGCCGGAACCACACCTTGTCCCCGATCAGCAGGTCGTCGGCCGGCTGCCCCAGCAGGGGGGTCTGCACCTCGCCGGGTCCCTCCTGCGGGTCGTAGCGCAGCCCCGTGGGCAGATACGGCTGCGGCAGCCGGTCCTTGCCCGCGACGCCGGAGGCGGGGTAGCCGCCGCCCAGCACCGTCACCACGCCGACGCCCGGCCTGCGCACCACGGGCATCGCGAACAGCGCGGCGGGGCGGCCGGTGAAGGAGGTGTAGTTGTCGAACAGCCGCGGCACGTACAGGCCCGACCCGGCGGCGATCTCGGTGACCGCTTCCTCGGCGGCCGTGTGCTGCACGCTGCCGGTGCCGCCGCCGTTGACGAACTCCAGGTCCGGCGCCACCGCGCGCACCGCCCGCACGGCGGCCTCCCGCCGCCCCGCCAGCTCCCGCCGCGCCGCCGCCTGCATCAGCCGTACCCCGCGCGAGCGCAGCGGTGAACCCGGCACCGCGTCGCCCACGCCCGCCACATGGCCCTCGTACGCCATGACGCCCACCAGCCGGAAACCGGGGCGCCGCTGTACCGCGCGCGCCAGCTCGGCCAGGTCGGCGGGGGAGTGCAGCGGGGATCGGCGGGCCCCGACGCGTACCCGGCCG
The DNA here is from genome assembly GCF_035917675.1 of Streptomyces sp. NBC_01775. Taxonomy (NCBI): domain Bacteria; kingdom Bacillati; phylum Actinomycetota; class Actinomycetes; order Kitasatosporales; family Streptomycetaceae; genus Streptomyces; species Streptomyces sp. NBC_01775. The sequence continues at coordinate 8,199,275 of NZ_CP109104.1, forward strand.
CCCAACAGCCACAGCGAGGTGTCCAGTTCGAGGCAGACCCGGATCTCCTCGCTGCCGCCGTCCCGCGCGGCGTCGATCAGCGTGAGCTGCGCGAGGTCGTCGACCATCACGGTCACCGCCTCGGCCAGCTTGGGATCGGCGGCCAGCTCCGCGTAGCCGGCGCGGTCCGCCGACGGGTAGGCCAGCAGCACGTCGCGCATGCCCGAGCGGGCCAGCCACAGCGACTCGGCCAGCGTGTAGCCCATCACCCCGCTGAAGCCGTCCTTGGCCAACGCCCGCTCCAACAGGGCGCGGCAGCGCACCGATTTGCTGGCCACGCGCAGCGTCTTCCCCGCGGCGCGGCGCACCAGATCGTCCGCGTTGGCGTCGAACGCCTCCAGATCGACCAGCGCGAGCGGCGCGTCCAGATGGGCGGTCGCGCGGTCGTACCGGGCGCGGTCTGCGGCGGGATCGGCAGTCGTATCGAACACCCTCGCAGCTTGCCAGAGCCCGGACCCGAGGCACAGCCCCCCGCCGCGCGACAGCCTCCGTCCGCGCACCTCGGGCGGGTTGCCGTCCTGCCCGGTGGGCACCGTAGAGTAACGCCACGCCGTGGCGGGATGGCACACGGCGCACTGTCCGATACGAACCCGTCAGCCCCGAAAGGGCATTCGTGTGAGGTGGCACCGCGCGGGAGGGGGTGCGCATGAGCACTGACGCCGATCGCACCCGCGTCCCGGAGCCTCCCGGCATCCCGCCCAGGCCCTCGGACGATCCCGCAGGCGTCCCGCCCGGGCCGCCGGACGAGCCCGCCGTCCCCCCGCAGCCCAGCGCCCCGCCCCGCCCCGCAGTCCCTCCGCGTCCCAGCGTCCCCCCGAGACCCGCAGCCCCGCCGCCCCCGGCCCGCCCCGACGAGGGCGAGGACGACGAGGATGGCGCGAAGGGTCCCGAGCCGGAAGCGGAGCCGACCCCGGAAGACGAATCCAGCGAACAGATGCCACATTCCCGGGAAAGGGAGGCGGACGAGGCCACGCGCGCCCAGGTCCCCGCTCCCCGCGACCGCTCGCGTCCCCTCCGCCCGCCGGCACCGGCCCCGCCGCCCCAGCCCGCCCCTCCCACGGGCGAGCCCCTCACAGCGCCGCGCCTTGCCGCACGCCCGAAGGACCTCCCCGCGCCGCCCGCCGTCCCACCGGACGCGCCGCGGGGACGGACCCCGGCCGGCGCCGCGGACCCGGATGCGACCGGCGCCCCGGAGACGGCAGGCCCGGTGACAGCGCCGAAACCCGCGCCCGGACGCGGTGAGGGTCCCGGCGCCCCCAACGGAGGCGCCCCGCTGGAGCCCGTACAGCAGACGCACCCCGCCGACTCCATACGGCCGCCCCACCATCCCGCGCCGCCCTCCGTACCGCCCCGCACCCCCGCGGCGGTCCCGGCGCCACCGCCGCCGTCGGTCACACCCGCCCCGCCCCCACGGCGGCCCGGCGACGCCGGACGCTCCCCGCTGGGTGCCCGCACGGTCGCTGCCGCCGCCTGCCTCGTCCTGGGGATCGGGCTGCTCGGCGGCGCGGGCGCCGGGGCCTGGCTGACGGGAGATTCCAGCGAACGCCCCGGCCTGGACAAGGGGTTCGACGGGGCCCGCGCCGCCTGGCACCAAGTGCCCGTCGACACGCTCTTCCCGCGCACCCTCAAGGGCAAGGGCGCGGGCCCCGGCGGCGCCGACCGGGACTGGACCCGGGTCGCCGTCGCCCCCGCCGGCGGCTGCTCCCACGCCTTCGACCCCATGCTGGTCAAGGCCCTCTCAGCCGTCGGCTGCTCACGACTGGTGCGCGCCACCTACGCCGACGAGACCACCAGCAGCGTCACCACCGTCGGCCTGCTGTTCACCAAGGCCGACCCCGAGGCAATGAGCGACCTGCGCAAGCGCTTCGCCACCGAGAACCTGACCGAGCGCACCGACCTGATGCCCCGCCCCTACGCCGGACGCGGCACCGTCGCCGCCGACTTCGGCGACGCCCAGCGCGCCAGCTGGACCGTCCACGTGCTGGAGGACGCGCCCGTCGTCGTCTACTCGGTCAGCGGCTTCGCGGACGGACGCGTCGTCAGCGACCCCCAGTCGGCGTCCGACGCGACCCGCAAGGGCGAGACCTCCGCGGCGGCGCAGGCGGGGCTCGGCCACGACGCGCAGGGCATCGCCGACCGCGTCGAGCGCGGCCTGCACAAGGAGACAGCGGGCGCGGGTCCCGAGTCGGGCGGCGACCCGGACTCGGGCGCCGACCGGGGCTCGGAGGGAAAGCCGGCACCGGAGAAGGACGGGAAGCAGGCACCGGAGAAGGACGGGAAAGCCGCACCGGAGGAGAAGGACGAGCGCCGATGAAACGCAGGCACACCGGCCGCTCGCCGGCCGTCCTGCTGGCCGCCCTGCTGGCTCTCGCCCCCGTCACGGCCGGCCCGGCACACGCCCAGGGCGAGGGCATCCAGGCGCAGGAGTGGGGTCTCAAGGCCCTCCGGGCGAAGGCCGCGTGGAAGACCACGAAGGGGCGGGGCGTCACCGTCGCCGTGCTCGACACCGGCGTCGACGCCGGCCACCCCGACCTCTCCAGGAACGTCGGCAAGGGCAAGGATCTCCTCGGCATGGGCGCCAAGAAGGGCGACCGCGCCTGGGCCCGGCACGGCACCGCCATGGCCGGGATCATCGCCGGCCACGGCCACGGCTCCCAAGGCAGGGACGGAGTGCTCGGCGTCGCCCCCGAGGCCCGGATCCTGCCCGTACGCGTCCTGCTGGAGGACTCGGACCCGCAGCGCAAGAAGGCCCGTGACGCCCGTGGCACCGCGCTCGCCGACGGCATCCGCTGGGCGGCCGACCACGACGCCGATGTCATCAACCTCTCGCTCGGGGACGACAGCGACTCCGCCCACCCCGACCCCCGCGAGGACGCCGCCGTCCGCTACGCCCTGCGCAAGGGCTCCGTCGTGGTCGCCTCGGCGGGCAACGGCGGCGAGGACGGCGACCATGTCTCCTACCCCGCCGCCTATCCGGGGGTGATCGCGGTCGCCGCCGTCGACCGCTACGACGCGCGCGCCGCCTTCTCCACCCGCCGCTGGTACGCCACGGTCGCGGCGCCCGGCAAGGACATCCTCATCGCCGACCCCGACCGCACCTACTACGAGGGCTGGGGCACCAGCGCGGCGGCGGCCTTCGTCTCCGGCGCCGTCGCCCTCGTCCGGGCGGCACACCCCGACCTGAGCCCCGCCCAGCTCAAGGAACTGCTCTCCGACACCGCCAGGAACACCCCCGAGGGCGGGCGCAGCGACGCGCTGGGCACCGGAGTGGTGGACCCCTCGGCCGCCATCGAGATGGGCACCCACATCAAGGCACGCAAGCAGCGGCCCAGCACCGGTGAGTACTCCCGGAGCCACTTCGGGGCCGGGCCCGGCGACGGCGACGGCAGCCCCGGATGGTTCGCCGTGGCCGCCGCCGTCCTCGGAGCACTGCTGATCGGTGCGGCGCTCGCCGTCTGGCGGGGCTTCACCCCCCGGTTTCCGCCCGCGCTGCGGAACCTCGCCCTGCCGGGCCGGGAGCGGGGCCGGGAGCCGGACAGGGGCCGGGTGCCGCCGGGCGGGGGCCCAGGTCCCGGCCCGCCTGGCGGCTACTGAGCGCGAGCGCGGTGACGGCGGCGCGCGCCGCCTCCTCCACCCGCGCGGTGCCGCGCTCCCGGGTGGTGTGCCCGTCCGAGAGCACGGCGAGCAGCCAGGAGCGCCCGCCCGCCGTCACCCGCCCCACGCTGTTGAGCACCCACAGCCCCGTCGCCGTACGCGGCAGCCAGCCGTTCTTCAGCTCGGCCGGCGCCCCGGGGTCCCCGGCCGCGGTGACGCCCCAGCGCTGCGTGCCGACGACGCGCCCCATCAGAGCCCGGATCCGCTCCCGGGCGCCGTACGCGAGCTCGCCGGGCGCGTCCTCGCCGCGGCCGAAGACGGCGTCCAGCAGCGCGAGCTGGTCGGCGGCCGTCGTACGGCTCAGTCCCCAGCGGCCCGAGGGATCCGGCTCGGTACGGGAGAGGCCGAGGCGGCGGTTGGCCCGCGCGAGGCCCTCGGCGCCGCCGGCCGCGCGCCACAGCGCGTTCGCCGCTTCGTTGTCGCTGCGTTCGATCATCGCCGCCGCCCACGCGCTCTCTTGAGCGGACAGCTCCCACGGAGCCGCCTCCCGGGCGCTCAACTCCCGTGCGCCGCCCGGGATCCCGTCCTGCCGCCCGAGCAGCAGCGCGGCGAGGATGTTCACCTTCATGACGCTCGCCGCGACGAACTGCCCGTCCCCGCTGACCGCCACTCCCGGTGCTCCTCCCTCCCGCACCGCCACCGCCAGCCGCCCTTCGCAGCGGCCCCGCACCGGCGCGAGGGCCGCCTCCAGCACCGCGCTCGATCCCCTGTCCCGCCCGTCCGTCGTATCCATCCCCCGACGTTAGGCCGTGCCCCCAAGGGGCGCGGTGCTGTGTCATATGTGCGGCTCCGCCGCGTGGGCCCCGCCCAGCCCACAAGGCACCCGCACCCTGCGAAGCACAGGCAGGAGCAGCCCCCGCACAGCACCAGGAAAGTCCCTGCACAGCACCAGGAAGAGGGCAGCAGAAAGAACTGCCCACCGCCTCCGGTGGGCGGGACGCCCACCGGATACGCTCGCTGCGTGGCGCTCAAGAACATTCCCGCATCGGCCTTCTCCAGCGACGACGGCACCGCCGACCCAGCTCTCGCCGAGGCGCTCGCCGCCTGGCAGGCCGGTCCCGGATCCGAGACCGAGGCAGGCGTCCTCCAGGCGCTTCCGGGTGCCCGGCTCCTCGTCCCCGTCGTCGCCGTCCTGACGGAGGCGGAGACCGGCGAGGACGGACTGCGCCGCGACAAGACCAGCGACATGGCTGTCCCCACCCTCAACGCACCCGGCGGACGCCGCGCCCTGCCCGCCTTCACCTCCACCGAGGCCCTCGCCCGCTGGCGCCCCGAGGCCCGCCCCGTGGCCGTCCCCCTCCACCAGGCGCTCCAGGCCGCCGTGCACGAGAAGGCCGACACCGTCCTCCTGGATGTGGCAGGCCCGGTGCCCTTCGAGCTGACCGGCCCCGCCCTCTACGCACTGGCCGAGGGCCGCGCTCCCGCGCGCCCCGCCGACGACCCGGCGGTGGCCGAGGCCCTGCGCGCCGTGCTCGCGGCGGAGCCCGAGATCACCGGCGCCCATCTGACGCCCGGCGGCGACTCCTCCGACGGCACGCTCGCGCTCGCCCTCGCGCCCGGAGCCGAGGTCTCCGTCGTCGCCCAGCGGCTGGCGGGGGCGCTAGCCGCCGACGAGGCGCTGCGCTCGCGCCTGGTGCGCGGGATCGACCTGGCTCTGCTCCCGCCCGGCAGCGCCCTGCCGGAAAGGGCCCTCTACCGGCGCTGACCCCGTCCCGAAGTGCGGCCCGGCGCGGCGCGTCGGACACTCAGGAGGAGCGCCCGGGGACAGACCGATCCCCGGCAGCCTCCTACGACCCCCACGGGAGGTCGACATGCAGGTCAAGTCGCTCCAGGCGGGCCCGGCGCAGCTCAGGGCCCTGGAAGACAAGCCCCAGCCGCTGGCCGCGGAGTTCCTGGGCACGCTGCTGCTGGTCTTCTTCGGAGTCGGCGCCGCGGTGCTGGCGGCCGAGTACATCGGCACGCTCGGCATCGCGCTCACGTTCGGCTTCGTGCTGCTCGCACTGGCGTACGCCGTCGGGCCGATCTCCGGCTCCCATGCGAATCCGGCGGTGACGCTCGGCATGTTCTTGGCCGGGCGCATAGATCTGGAGATGGCGGTCAAGTACTGGATCGCGCAGATCGTCGGCGGTATCGCGGGCGCCGCGCTGCTGTTCCTGATCGCCAAGCAGGTGCCGGGCCTCCAGACGAGCGAGACGTTCGGCAGCAACGGCTTCGGCGACCGCTCGGCGGTCCACATCAACACCGGCGGTGCCTTCGTCGCCGAGCTGATCTTGACGTTCCTGTTCGTCTACGTCGTGCTGGCGGTGACCCACAAGGTCGCGGTGGTCGGCTTCGACGGGCTGCCCATCGGCATCGCCCTCGCCACCGTCCACCTGGTCGGCATCCCGCTGACCGGCACCGGGGTGAACCCGGCGCGGAGCATCGCCCCCGCGATCTTCGCGGGCGGCGCGGCGCTCACCCAGCTGTGGCTGTTCATCGTGGCCCCACTGGTCGGCGCGGCCGTGGCGGCGTACGTCCACATGATCACGCACCCGCAGCCGAACAGAAGGCCCAGGACCGAACCGGATGTGGGCTGACGGATGCGCCCTCTCGCGATGTGTACGCGTGCGGTGCGCGCCCGAGCGTTGCGTACCCTCGCGGCGCGCGGCCCTCAAGCGCGGGGGACCTCAGCCGTGTACCGGCCCGGTGTACTTCTCGCCGGGGCCCTGGCCCGGCTCGTCCGGGACGGTGGACGCCTCGCGGAAGGCGAGCTGGAGCGACTTGAGGCCGTCACGCAGCGGGGCCGCGTGGTAGGAGCCGATCTCGGTCGCGCTCGCCGTGACCAGCCCCGCGAGGGCGTGGATCAGCTTCCGCGCCTCGTCCAGGTCCCGGTGCTGCTCGCCCTCCTCGGCCAGACCGAGGTTCACGGCGGCGGAGCTCATCAGGTGCACCGCTACGGTGGTGATCACCTCGACCGCCGGCACATCCGCGATGTCGCGGGTCATGCTGTCGAAGTCGGGGGTCTGGCCGGAGAGCCCGGCTGCGGCGTCGCTCATGCGGGCCACCTTATGCCCAGGCCCACCCGCACGGGCGTGCGGGCTTCGGGGGCTTCTTCCCCGTCGTCCCTGGTATGCTGGGAGCACGACCGGCTGAAGACTGTCCTGAGTGACGGACCTCAGCCCGCAAGTGGAGGCTCCGATCTCCCACCTGGCGGCTCTCCTGGCCGCGGGTCAACGGTCAGGCTGCGCCCCGCGGTGAATCGCGGCGGTGCTCCCGGTCTGTGAGGAGCCCCGCCTGTGTCCCGTCCGGGGCGTTTTGTGCGTCCAGGTGCGGTGGTCACACTTATTCAGAATCATGCGCGGCCGTCCGCCAGACTGCCGCGCGGTGTACCCGAGGAGGCCCCATCAGCGCCGAGCCCCGCATCAACGACCGGATTCGCGTCCCCGAGGTGCGACTCGTTGGTCCCAGCGGCGAGCAGGTCGGCATTGTGCCGCTTGCCAAGGCCCTGGAGCTTGCGCAGGAGTATGACCTCGACCTCGTCGAGGTGGCGGCACAGGCCCGCCCGCCCGTGTGCAAGCTCATGGACTACGGAAAGTTCAAGTACGAGTCGGCCATGAAGGCCCGTGAGGCGCGCAAGAACCAGGCGCACACGGTCATCAAGGAGATGAAGCTCCGGCCGAAGATCGACCCGCACGACTACGACACCAAAAAGGGTCACGTCGTCCGGTTCCTCAAGCAGGGTGACAAGGTCAAGATCACGATCATGTTCCGCGGTCGTGAGCAGTCCCGCCCCGAGCTGGGCTTCCGGCTGCTCCAGCGGCTCGCGGACGATGTGGCCGACCTGGGCTTCGTGGAGTCCAACCCGAAGCAGGACGGCCGGAACATGATCATGGTTCTCGGTCCGCACAAGAAGAAGACCGAGGCCATGGCCGAGGCCCGCGAGGCGCAGGCCGCCCGCAAGGCGGAGCGTCAGCAGGACTCCGCTCCCGTCGAGGAGCCCGCTGTTGAGGAGCCCGCCGAGGAGCAGGAGCATGCCGAGGCGTGAGCCCCTCCCGGGGCACCTGCCCCGGTAACCCCACACGAACCAGATGGCGCTGCCGCATGCCCGCGCGCAGGCGGTCGCGCCACCGACGAGGAGAGAACGGCGACATGCCGAAGAACAAGACGCACAGTGGCACCCGCAAGCGCATCAAGATCACCGGCTCGGGCAAGGTGATGCGCCAGCGCGCCGGTCGCCGCCACTACCTCGAGCACAAGTCGTCCACGCTGACGCGTCGCCTCGCTGGTAAGACCGAAGCGGCCCCGGCCGACGCCAAGAAGCTCAAGAAGCTTCTCGGCAAGTAAGCACCCCCTCTCGACCGGGACCCAATCGTTTCGGGCCGGACGGGCCGGTTCACGTGCCGGCCATCCCAGCCCCGCCCAACAAGGAGTTATCAAGTGGCACGCGTCAAGCGGGCAGTCAACGCTCAGAAGAAGCGCCGGGCGATCCTGGAGCAGGCCAGCGGCTACCGGGGCCAGCGCTCGCGCCTGTACCGCAAGGCGAAGGAGCAGGTCACCCACTCCTACGTCTACAACTACAACGACCGCAAGCGCCGCAAGGGCGACTTCCGTCAGCTGTGGATCCAGCGGATCAACGCCGCGGCCCGCGCCAACGGCATCACCTACAACCGCTTCATCCAGGGTCTGAAGGCCGCCTCCATCGAGGTCGACCGCAAGATGCTGGCCGAGCTGGCTGTGAACGACGCCGCCGCCTTCACCGCGCTGGTCGAGGTCGCGCAGAAGGCTCTGCCGAGCGACGTCAACGCGCCCAAGGCTGCGTGAGCAGCCGTTTCGCGTACGTCTTGGCTGATGTACCCGGTGATTTCGCCGGACCCTCGCCGCCGTGGTTCTCTCCGCGGCGGCGAGAATTTTTGACCGAAAGCGAGCGACCACCTTCATGCCCCCCGAGCTGACCTCACTGCGCTCCCCCCGCGTCACCGCCGCGCGCAAGCTCGGGAAGCGGAGCTTCCGGGGTAAGGAGCGGCGCTTTGTCGCCGAGGGGCCGCAGGCGGTACGTGAGGCGATGGAGCACCTGGTCGAGGTGTATGTGACGCCCGAGGCGGCCGGGCGGCACGCGGACATCCTGGACGCGGCCCGCGCCGCGCGCGTGCCCGTGCTCACCGCCTCCGACGAGGTGATCGCCGAGATGTCCGACACGGTCACCCCGCAGGGCATCGTCGCGCTGTGCGGCTTTGTCGACCGGCCCTTCGCCGAGATCCTTCAGGCCCGTCCCCGGCTGGTCGCCGTGCTCGCGCACGTGCGCGACCCGGGCAACGCCGGGACCGTGCTGCGCTGCGCCGACGCGGCGGGTGCCGACGCCGTCGTGCTGACCGACGCCTCGGTGGACATCTACAACCCCAAGGCCGTCCGCGCCTCGGCCGGCTCGCTCTTCCATCTGCCCGTAGCCGTCGGGGTGTCCGTGGAGGACGCGGCGCGCGGGCTGTCGGGCGCGGGGGTGCGGGTGCTGGCCGCCGACGGCGCGGGGGAGCGGGACCTCGACGACGAGCTGGACGACGGCACCATGGCACGGCCCACCGCCTGGGTGTTCGGCAACGAGGCGTGGGGGCTGCCGGAGGAGACCCGCGCACTCGCGGACGCGGTGGTGCGCGTCCCTCTGCACGGGCGCGCCGAGAGCCTCAATCTCGCGACCGCTGCCGCCGTGTGCCTCTACGCCTCCGCCCGCGCCCAGCGCGCCCGTTGAGGGTGACGTCCGGTCACACCGAGCTAGTAGGGTGTCGGCCCGGACGCCGGTGGTGACGGCGCAGCAGGAGGGGCGGGGATGGACGTGAGGGCTTCGGACGGCCGTACGCGCGAGGCCGCGCCCGGTGACGCCGGCCCCGCCCTCGGCGTCCCGGCCCCCGGTCCCGGCGCGGATGATCGCACCGGCGTGCGGGACGGCGCTCCCGACGTGGGCGTGCACCCCGACGACCTGCCCGACGGGCTGGTCGTCGCCGACAGCACCGGCAGCGTCGTCTGCTTCAACTCCGCCGCGGCCCGCATCACCGGATACGCACCCCACGAAGCGCTCGGCCGGCCCTTGCACACCGCGCTGCCCCTCGAAGACCTCGACGGGCGCCGCTGGTGGCAGATCACCGACCCCTACGGCGGCCTCGCCATCCGCAACGGCCAGCCCGAGCGCAATCTGCTGCTGCCCGGAGGCCGCGAGGTGCTGGTCTCCGCCCGCTATGTGCGCGCGCGGCCCCGGGGACCGGTGCGGCGGGTCGTGGTCACGCTGCGCGGCACCGAGGCGCGGCGGCGCACCGAGCGCAGCCATGCCGAGCTGATCGCGACCGTCGCCCACGAGCTGCGCTCGCCGCTCACCTCCGTCAAGGGCTTCACCGCGACGCTGCTGGCCAAGTGGGAGCGCTTCACCGACGACCAGAAGCGGCTGATGCTGGAGACCGTCGACGCCGACGCGAACCGCGTCACCCGGCTCATCGCCGAGCTGCTCGACATCTCCCGTATCGACTCCGGGCGGCTGGAGGTGCGCCGCCAGCCGGTCGACATCGCGGCGGCCGTAGGCCGGCACATCGACGCGCACATCGCCGCCGGGCAGTCCGGCGACCGCTTCAAGGTCCGTACCGCCGAGGGCCTGCCCGACCTGTGGGCCGACCCCGACAAGATCGACCAAGTGCTCGGCAACCTGCTGGAAAACGCCGTGCGGCACGGCGAGGGAACTGTCACGATCGACATCCAGCCCTCGTCCTCGCCCCGCGAGCCGGAAGGCACCGGCACGGCGGTCACCGTCAGCGACGAGGGGCCCGGCATCCCGGAGGAGTCCATGAGCCGCGTGTTCACCCGCTTCTGGCGCGGCAGCAGGCGCGGCGGCACGGGGCTGGGGCTCTACATCGTCAAGGGCATTGTCGAGGCGCACGGCGGGACCATCGCCGTCGGCCGCTCCGCCGTCGGCGGGGCCGAGTTCCGATTTATTCTGCCCGTGGGCGCCCCGGCCTTCATGGCCTGACCACGCGGCGCACACGGGCTCCTCCACACAGCGAACCTCCGCAAGGCCCCGGTGGCCTCCGCGTTCAGGAGTCCACGCACCCCCCTTTAGACTCGACCCTTGGCACGCAGGTCATGGAGCGGGGCGCAGCCAGGGGGCACCTCCCAGCGACAGCTGGGGGACAATCGGAAGCACGGGAAGAGATGTCGGCACCGAACAACTCGTACGACCCTGTCGAGGTCGAGGCACTGAAACCGGAAGAGATCGACCGGGCGAGGGAAGCGGCGGTCGCCGCGATCGCCGCGGCCGGCGACCTCGAAGCGCTGCGTGAGGTGAAGGCGGCCCACGCGGGCGACCGGTCACCCCTCGCCCTCGCCAACCGCGAGATCGGCGCACTGCCCCCGCACGCCAAGGCCGAGGCCGGCAAGCGCGTCGGGCAGGCACGCGGCGCGGTGAACAAGGCCCTCAAGAGCAGGCAGGAGGAGCTGGAGCGGGAGCGGGACGAGCGGGTGCTGGTCGAGGAGGCCGTGGATGTCACGCTGCCCTACGACCGCGCGCCCGCCGGCGCCCGCCACCCCATCACGACCCTGTCCGAGCGCATCGAGGACATCTTCGTCGCCATGGGGTACGAGGTCGCCGAGGGGCCCGAGGTCGAGGCGGAGTGGTTCAACTTCGACGCGCTCAACCTCGACCCCGACCACCCGGCCCGCACCATGCAGGACACCTTCTTCGTGCGGGGTCCCGACCAGGCCCGTAGCGACGAGGACAGCGGCGTCGTGCTGCGTACGCACACCTCGCCCGTGCAGATCCGCTCCCTGCTGGAGCGCGAGCTGCCGGTCTACGTCATCTGCCCGGGGCGGGTCTACCGCACCGACGAGCTGGACGCGACCCACACCCCCGTCTTCACGCAGGTCGAGCTGCTCGCCATCGACGAGGGCCTGACCATGGCGGACCTGAAGGGCACCCTCGACCACATGGTCACGGCGCTGTTCGGGGAGGGCCTGAGTACGCGGCTGCGGCCCTCGTACTTCCCCTTCACCGAGCCCTCCGCCGAGATGGACATGGTGTGCTTCGTGTGCCGGGGCGCGTCCGTCGGCGACCCGGACAACCCCTGCCGCACCTGCGGCAGCGAGGGCTGGATCGAGCTGGGCGGCTGCGGCATGGTCAACCCGCGGGTGCTGACCGCCTGCGGCGTCGACCCGGAGAAGTACAGCGGATTCGCCTTCGGGTTCGGCATCGAGCGGATGCTGATGTTCCGCCACAACGTCGAGGACATGCGAGACATGGTCGAGGGCGATGTGCGTTTCGCCCAGCCGTTCGGGATGGAGATCTGATGCGGGCCCCGCTTTCGTGGCTCCGGGAGTACGTCGACCTGCCGGCCTCGGAGACCGGCCGCGATGTCGCGGCCAGGCTGATCTCGGCCGGTCTTGAGGTCGAGACGGTCGAGCAGACCGGTGCCGGGCTCAAGGGCCCGCTGGTGGTGGGGCAGGTCCTCGCCATCGAAGAACTGAAGGACTTCAAGAAGCCCATCCGCTACTGCCAGTTGGACGTCGGTACGGCGGGCACCCGCCCCGGTGAGCCGCAGAACGTCATCTGCGGTGCGACCAACTTCGCCGTCGGCGACAAGGTCGTCGTCGTGCTGCCCGGCGCCGTTCTGCCGGGTGGCTTCGAGGTCGGCACCCGCAAGACCTACGGCCATGTCTCCGAGGGCATGATCTGCTCCGAGCGTGAGCTGGGCATGGGCGAGGACCACGACGGGATCATGGTTCTGCCGCCCGAGCACGAGGTCGGCACCGACGCGATCGAGCTGCTGGAGCTGGTCGACGACGTCCTCGACATCGCCGTCACGCCCGATCGCGGCTACTGCCTGTCGATGCGCGGCCTCGCCCGCGAGACGGCCACCGCCTACGGGCTGCCCCTGCGCGACCCGGCGCTGCTGGACGTGCCCACGCCCAACTCGGACGGCTACCTCGTCAAGGTCGCCGACCCGCTGGGCTGCGACCGGTTCACGGCCCGGACGGTCACCGGGCTGCGGCCCGAGGGGGCCTCGCCGATCTGGCTCAGGCGCAGGCTCCAGAAGGCCGGGATGCGTCCGGTCTCGCTGCCCGTCGACATCACCAACTACGTGATGCTGGAGCTGGGCCAGCCCCTGCACGCCTACGACAGGTCACGCGTCGAAGGCGCCATCGGGGTGCGCCGGGCGGAGAGCGGTGAGAAGCTCACCACGCTCGACGGCGTCAAGCGCGTCCTGGACTCCGGAGACCTGGTCATCACCGACAACCGCGGCCCCATCGGCCTCGCGGGTGTCATGGGCGGCGCCAACACCGAGATCGCCGACTCCGCCACCGACCCGGGGACCGGCCAGGCGCGGGGGACGACGGACGTGGTGATCGAGGCCGCGCACTTCGACGCGGTCTCCGTCGCCCGCACCGCGCGCCGCCACAAGCTCTCCTCCGAGGCGTCGCGCCGCTTCGAGCGCGGCGTCGACCCCGAGGCGGCCTCCGCCGCCGCGCAGCGCGCCGTCGACCTGCTGGTCCTCCTCGCGGGCGGTACGGCTCAGGCGGGTGTCACCGAGATCAAGACGCCCTCGGGCCCGCGCACCATCCGCGTCCCCGCCGACCACCCGGACAAGGTCGCCGGTGTCGCCTACGGCCGCGAGACCGTCGTACGCCGCCTCCAGCAGGTCGGGTGCGACGTCTACGGCCAGGACGAGCTGACGGTCACCGTCCCCTCGTGGCGGCCCGACCTGACCGACCCGAACGACCTGGCGGAGGAGGTCGTCCGGCTGGAGGGCTACGAGAACCTGCCCTCCACGCTGCCCAGGCCGCTGCCCGGGCGCGGACTGACCGAGCGGCAGCGCCTCCACCGCCGTATCGGCCGGGTCCTGGCGGGCACTGGCTACACCGAGGCGCCCTCCTACCCGTTCGTCGGCGCCGCGGTCTTCGACGCGCTCGGCCTGGACGCGGGCGACACCCGCCGCCGCACCGTCCAGCTCGTCAACCCGCTCTCGGACGAGGAGCCGGGCCTGCGCACCACGTTGCTGCCCGGCCTGCTCGCCGCCCTGCGCCGCAACGACGGACGGGGCAGCCACGACCTGGCGCTGTTCGAGACCGGGCTGGTGTTCCTGCCCAGCGGCACGGAGACCGTGCCCGAGCGGCTGCCGGTGACCAGCAGGCCCACCGAGGAGCAGCTCGCCTCGCTGGACGCGGCGCTGCCCGAACAGCCCCGGCACGCCGCCGTCGTCCTGGCGGGCGCACGCGAGCGCGCCGGCTGGTGGGGCAAGGGCCGCCCGGCCGAGTGGGCGGACGCCGTCGAGGCCGCCCGCACGGTGGCGGCCGAGGCGGGCGCCGAACTCACGGTGGAGAACGCCCGGTTCGCACCCTGGCACCCGGGCAGGTGTGCCGCGCTCCATGTCGTCCTGGACGGTGAGCGGGTCCTGGTGGGGCACGCCGGAGAGCTGCACCCGCGCGTGCTGAAGGCCCTCGGCCTGCCCGAGCGCAGCTGCGCCATGGAGCTGGACCTCGACCTGGTCGAGCGCGCCGGAGCCGGGCCCGTCCGCGCGCCGCGCGTATCCACCTTCCCGGTGGCCACCCAGGACGTGGCGCTCGTGGTGGACGCCGCCGTTCCGGCGGCCGACGTGGAGAGCGCGCTGCGTGCCGGAGCCGGTGAACTGCTGGAGTCCCTGCGGCTGTTCGATGTCTTCACCGGTGAACAGCTCGGCGCGGGAAGGAAGTCGCTCGCCTACGCGCTGCGCTTCCGCGCCCCCGACCGCACGCTGAAGGCCGAGGAGGCGTCGGCGGCGCGGGACGCGGCGGTGGCCGCGGCCGTCGAGCGCACCGGCGCCGCGCTGCGGGGCGCCTGAGCCCGGCAGACCGACGCCGCACACGCGCGCGAGGGGCACCCGTCACACACGGGCGCCCCTCGCGCGTGGTGCCGTGCGTGACGCGTGCCGTGCGCGCCTTCTGTTCCGGGGGAAGCGGCGCCCAGCCGTCCGCGGCCCCCGCCGTCGCCCGCGCCGTCACCGGCCGCCGCACCGAGGTGCTGCCGGGCGGCTTCTTCGCGCTGATGGCGCTCTTTCCCCTCGACGCGGCGGGAGATCCCCAGGACGTGGGCGGCGGCCTCGGCACGTACGGCGCCATCGTCAGCACCCTCGTCGCCGGATACTTCACCGCGCGTCGGCGGTGACCTGTACGGCGCCGCCACGCCGCACGGGGTGCGGAGCGTCATCGGCGACGTAGGCCGTCGAGTGCGTGCACGCGGCGCTGCTGCGGCACAGCGGTGGTCATCTTGCGGACGATGTGGCGCTGCCGGCGCTGCGCAGGGAGCGCGTTCCGGCCGGGCCCAGGAAGAAGGAACCCGAAGCTCACACTTTCGGGTGATAAGAGGGGATGTGGCCTTGACGGAGGGACATGGGTGGTTAGGGGTGACGGGGTGGCAGCAGCGAACTCATCATCCCGTCCGGCGGACGCCCCGCTCCGCAGTCTGATCCCGGCGCGAGTCGACCGGATGCCGTGGTCCGGCTTCCACACCAAGATGATCGCGGCGCTGGGCTGTGCGTGGATCCTGGACGGGCTGGAGATCACGGTCGCCAGCTCGGTCACCTCCATCCTCACCAACGAGGACACCCTCGGTCTGTCCTCCAGCGAGGCGGGCCTGATCGCCACCGTCTACCTGATCGGGCAGGTCCTCGGCGCCCTGTTCTTCGGGCGGATGGCCGACAGGTTCGGGCGCAGAAAGCTGTTCCTGCTGACCTTCGGCGTCTATATGTTCGGCAGCGGTCTGACCGCCCTGACCTTCGGTCAGGGGCCCGGCTGGGACGCCTATCTGTATCTGACCCGCTTCATCGCGGGCGCGGGCATCGGCGGGGAGTACGCGGCGATCAACTCCGCGATCCAGGAGATGATGCCCGCCCGCTTCAGGGGGCGGGTGGACCTGCTGGTCAACGGCACCTACTGGGCCGGTGCCATCGTCGGTACCATCGCCGAGCTGTTCATTCTCGGCCACTTCGACGACGGCACGGCCTGGCGCATCGGCTTTCTGCTGGGGCCGGTGCTGGGGTTCTCGGTGCTGTTCGTACGCCGCAATCTGCCGGAGAGCCCTCGCTGGCTGATCATGAACGGGCGCGAGACCGAGGCCGAGGAGGCCATCTCCCGCATAGAGGAGGCCGTGCTCAAGCACGGCAAGACGCTGCCTCCGGTGGACGAGAACGCCGGAATCGAGATCAGCGAGTCGGCGCACAGCACCTATCTCACGCTGCTGCGGGTGCTCTTCAAGCAGTATCCGCAGCGCGCCGTGCTGGCCTCGACCCTGATGATCACTCAGTCGTTCCTCTACAACGCGATCTTCTTCACCTACACGCTGGTGCTCACGAAATTTTACGGCGTTCCCGACGACCGTGCGCCGATGTATCTGCTGGCCTTCGCCGCCGGGAACCTGGTGGGGCCGATCGCGCTGGGGCCGCTCTTCGACATCGTGGGCCGGCGCCGGATGATCGCGGGCACCTATCTCTTCTCCGGGTGCGCGCTGGGGGTGACGGCGACGCTGTTCGTGGCCGACGTGCTGACGGCCTTCACCCAGACCACCGCCTGGTGCGTCATCTTCTTCTTCGCCTCGGCCGGTGCCTCCTCCGGCTATCTGACGGCGGGGGAGATCTTCCCGCTGGAGGTGCGGGGGAAGGCCATCGCGCTCTTCTTCGCCATCGGGCAGGGCGCGGGCGCGTCCGGGCCGTACCTCTACGGGTGGCTGATCGGGGACGGCAGCGATCGGGGGCGGCTGTTCATCGGCTTCCTCCTCGGCGCCGCGATCATGATCGTGGGCGGGCTGGCGGAGGTCTTCCTCGGCGTGGACGCCGAGCGCAAACCCCTGGAGGCCGTGGCCAAGCCCCTCTCCGTCGTCCGCACCTCGGTCAGCGCCGCGAAGCGGGGCACGGCGCGGCGGCTCAAGAAACCGGACGACGGCCCCTCCTCGGGCACCAGCCCGGTGTGAGGGGCCGCGACCGCATGCCCCGGCGGCGCAGGCGGGAGCTCAGCTGTAGGAGTAGAACCCCGCGCCGGCCTTGCGGCCGAGGCGGCCCGCGTCGACCATGCGCTGGAGCAGCGGGGGAGCGGCGTAGAGGGGCTCCTTGAACTCGTCGTACATCGAGTCGGCGACCGAGGCGACGGTGTCCAGCCCGATGAGGTCGGACAGCTTGAGGGGGCCCATGGGGTGGGCGCAGCCCAGCTCCATGCCGTTGTCGATGTCCTCGCGGCTGGCGATGCCGGACTCGAACATGCGGATGGCCGAGAGCAGGTAGGGGATCAGCAGCGCGTTGACGACGAAGCCCGAGCGGTCCTGGGCGCGAATGGTGTGCTTGCCCAGGATGTCGCCCACGACGGCCTCGGCGCGCTGGATGGTCTCCTCGCCCGTGGTGAGGGCCGGGATCAGCTCGACGAGGCGCTGTATCGGCGCGGGGTTGAAGAAGTGGATCCCGATCACCCGGTCGGGACGCGAGGTCGCCACGGCGAGCTTCACCAGCGGGATGGACGAGGTGTTCGACGCCAAGATCGCGTCCGGGCGGTTCACCACCTGGTCGAGCACCTGGAAGATCTCCGTTTTGACCTGCTCGTTCTCGATCACGGCCTCGATGACCAGGTCACGGTCGGCGAAGTCGCCCAGATCCGTGGTGAAGGTCAGCCGGTCCAGCGCCGCGTCGCAGTCCTCCTGGCTGAGCTTGCCGCGCTCGGCGGCCTTGCCCAGCGAGTTGACCAGCCGCGTACGGCCGAGTTCCAGGGCCTCGCCGGTGGTCTCCGCGACCATCACCTCAAGGCCGGCCCGCGCGCACACCTCGGCGATACCCGCACCCATCTGGCCACAGCCCACCACTCCGACGCGCTTGACGTCGGCTTCAGACTCCGTCACCTCGTGCCTTTCGCTGAACTTCACGGTCCAGGTGCGGACCCGGTCCGGCCCCAGCGGGGACACCGGGCGCGCCGCCTCGCCGCCTGACGTTACCTGGGCCGGCACGCCGGGCGGGGGGCGGGTGCGAAAGATCACCTATGTACGGAGTGGGGGTGCACCTGCATGAATGTGCGGGAGCTGGGGTGTGCGGAAGCCGTGGTCAGGGCCTGTCGTCACCTTCGCGTCGTCGCCCGCGTGGGGCCGCGGGACAGACGGAATGTGACCGGGGGCCTGGGCCGTGTCTTCGAAGTCCCGTCTGCCGGGCGGCGCGACGGGGCAAAGCTTGCCGGGAGGGGCACTAGTGCTGCTCCGGCGCCTGGACGACGGAGTCGGGGCCGGGGGAGAGCACCGCCTCGTGGCCGTCCTCGAAGCGGACGCGGTACGGCGGCTCGCCGTTCGTGCCCAGCACCTCCACGATCTCGGCCACTCTGTCGTGTTTGCCTACGACCCGCCCGCGCATCAGCAGACGGTCGCCCGTGTTCGCTCGCATCAGGAGTACCCTCCTGTTCGCCGTTCTCCATCGTGTGGTCCGTGCGTGTGCAAGCCCCGTTCAGCCCGGCAAGTCTACGGTGCGGACCCGAGTTGGGGCCCTGGCGGTGTCAGGCGCGAGTGCGCTGGACCACCACGATGCACACCAGCACGGCGACGGCGGCCACCGGCGCGGCGGGCGAGAGACGCTCGCCGAGCAGTAGCACCGACCACACCAGCGTAAGCAGAGGCTGGGCGAGCTGCACCTGGCTCGTACGGGCCACCCCGGCCAGGCCCATGGCGCGGTACCACACCAGCAGGCCCAGGAACTGCGACCCCACCACGTTCCAGGCCAGCCCCGTCACCGAGTGCGCCGTGAGGGTGACCGGCTCGTGCAGCAGCGCGAACACGGAGCCGACCACCGCGAGCGGCAGGCAGCCCACCAGCGCCCAGCCGATCACCTCCAGCGAGGGCAGCTCCCGCGCGAGCCGCCCGCCCTCGGCGTACCCGGCGGCACAGATCAGCAGGGCGCCGCACAGGAACAGGTCGCCGAGGGTCGGCCGTCCGCCGCTCTGGTACAGCGCGAAGGTCACCGCCACCGCCGCGCCCGCCAGGGCCGCTGCCCAGAACAGCGGTGCGGGCCGGGTGCCGGTGCGCAGCGAGGAGTAGACGGCCGTGGTCAGCGGCAGCAGGCCCACGACGACGGCGGCGTGCGAGGTGGTGGAGGTCTGGAGCGCGAGAGTCGTCAGCAGCGGGAAGCCGATCACCACCCCGGAGGCGGCGACGGCCAGCCCCGCCCAGTGCCGGCGGGCGGGCAGCGGGACCCGCAGCGCGGTGAGAGCGACGGTGGCGACCAGGCCCGCGCCCACGACGCGCAGGGTCGTCGCCGTCCACGGCCCGAAGCCCTCCAGGGCCCAGGCGGTGGCGGGGAAGGTCAGCGAGAAGAAGGCCACGCCGAGGGCGGCGAGGAGGACACCGCGACTCGCTGCGGCCTTCGCTTCCGCGCCCCCGCCCATGTCCGCGCCTGTGTCCCTTCCCGCGGGCGGGCGGCCGGGTGTGTGCGCCTCCCCCGGGGAGGGCTGTTCCGGCGGGGCCGCCGCACCGGGCTCCGCTATCGTGGCGGTGGGGGTAGCGCTATCGTGTGCTCTCATGTCGCAGCGTAGCAGTGTCGCCGAGTTGGCCGCCTCCCTGCGGGGCGAGCTGGACCGCTACTCACCCGGTGAGAAGCTGCCGTCCAGCCGGTCGCTCGTGGAGCGGTTCAGGGCCAGCCCGGTGACCGTCTCCCGGGCCCTGTCGGTGCTCTCCGCCGAGGGGCTGGTCGTCACCCGTCCGGGATCCGGTGCCTTTCGTGCCGAGGCGCCCGGCGCGCCCGACCCGCTCGCCGGGGTTGGGGACACCTCCTGGCAGGAGATCGCGCTGAGCGCCGACCCTTCGGCCGATCAGGTGCCACGCAGTGTGGACGCCACCGGGGTGACCGCCACCCTCGACGCCCCGCCGCCCGGCGTCGTCGAGTTGAACGGCGGCTACCTCCCGCCCGGTCTTCAGCCCGAGCGCGCGCTGTCGGCCGCGCTCGCCCGCGCCGGACGGCGTCCCGGGGCCTGGGGCAGGCCGCCCATGGAGGGCGTCACCGAGCTGCGCGGCTGGTTCGCGCGGGAGATCGGGGGCATCTCCGGCACCGTGGTCCCCAGCGAGGTGCTGATCACGGCGGGCGGGCAGAGCGCGATCACCACGGCGCTGCGTGCCCTGGCCCCGCCCGGGGCCGCCGTGCTGGTCGAGTCCCCCACCTACCCCGGCATGCTCGCCGCAGCGCGTGCCTCCGGACTGCGGCCCGTACCGGTGCCCGTCGACACCGAAGGGGTGCGGCCCGGACTGCTCGCCGAGGCGTTCCGCGCCAGCGGCGCCCGTGTCTTCGTGTGCCAGCCGCTCTTCCAGAACCCCACCGGCGCCGTCCTCGCCCCGGGCCGGCGGCGCGAGGTGCTGCGCGTCGCCAGGGAGGCGGGCGCCTTCGTGATCGAGGACGACTTCGCACGTCACCTCGCCCACGAGGACGCCGGAAGGCTGCCGCCACCGCTGCGCGCCGACGACCCCGAGGGCGTGGTCGTGTACATCTGTTCGCTCACCAAGGCCACGTCGCCCAGCCTCCGGGTGGGCGCCCTCGCCGCGCGGGGGCCGGTGGTGGAGCGGCTGCGCGCCATCCAGGTCGTCGACAGCTTCTTCGTACCCCGCCCTCTCCAGGAAGCCGCCCTCGAACTCGTCGGGGCGCCCGCCTGGCCCCGCCATCTGCGCACCGTCGCCGCCGGGCTGCGTGCCCGGCGCGACATCATGCTCGCGGCGCTGGCGAGCGAGCTGCCCGCGCTGTCCCTCGCGCACGCGCCTCGAGGCGGCTGCCACCTGTGGCTGCGGCTGCCCGACGGCACCGACGAGGCGGCGCTGGCGTCGGCCGCGCTGCGCGCCGGGGTCGCCGTGGCGCCGGGGCGGCCGTACTTCGCCGCCGAGTCCCCGGCGCCGCACCTGCGGCTGGCCTTCGCGCCCGCTCCCGAGAGCGAGATCGTGGAAGGCGTACGGCGGCTGCGCACGGCCTGCGCGGAGGTATTGCCCGGGCATTGCCGCGACCCTCGAACGTAGAGCCGGACGGTTCTACGATCACGGCATGCACGGTCGTCTGACACTGCTCGCCGCCGCCCGCAGTTCCTCCCTGCTCGATGTGCGCTTCGACGACGACCGGCCGCTGGACGCCGCCGGCTGGGAAGAGGTACGGCGGATGATTCCCTCGCTCGCCCACCTGGCGGGCGCCGAACTGCGCTACTGCTCGCCCTCCTTACGCTGCCGCGAGACCGGTGACGTGCTGGGCCTCACCCCGCTCGCCCAGCCCGCGCTGATCGACTGCGACATGGGCCGCTGGCGCGGCCGGACCCTCTCCGAGGTGACGGTCGGCGAGCCGCAGGCCGTCAGCGTGTGGCTGGCCGATCCGCGCTCGGCGCCCCACGGCGGGGAGTCCTTATTGACCTTCATCCAGCGGATAGGAAGCTGGCTCGACACCCGCCCGGTGGGGGAGGGCGGCTGGGCGGTCGCCGTCACCGAACCCTCGGTCGTACGAGCCGCGCTCTGTTACGTGCTCAAGGCGCCCCCGCACGCCTACTGGAACATCGACGCCCACCCACTGGCCGCCCTCACCCTCACGGGGCGGGCGGGGAGTTGGCACGTGGGCCTGCTGTGAGGGCTCGCCCGCGTGAGGGCTTTTCGCCGGGACCGCGGGGCGGCGGGGGCGGTGGGTCCGAGGCGCTCGAAATGTGTTTTCCCCGGGCAGGGGGCTCGTGCCAGGGTCTGCCGATGGACACCGCCCGACACGAGTTGCCGCGCTGGCAGTTCGACCTCACCTGGTCCCTTTTCGAGTACCACCTGGAGCGGCTGGAGCCGGAGGACTTCCTCTGGGAGCCGGCGCCGCTGTGCTGGACGTTGCGGCGGGACGGCGAAGACGGCGCCTGGGTACCGGACTTCGCCGAGACCGAGCCGGATCCCGTACCTGTGCCCACGGTCGCGTGGCTGAGCTGGCACATCGGCTGGTGGTGGGGCGTGGCCCTCGACCACGCGCGCGGGCGCACCCCGCGCGAGCGTGCCGAGGTCGTCTGGCCGGGCCGGGGGGAGGCGAGCGTCGAGTGGCTGCGCGGGCTGCGTGCGGAGTGGACCGCCGCGCTGGAGGAGCTCGGCGAGGAGGAGTGGCAGGCCACGGCGGCCTTCCCCTGGCGGAACGACCCGGAATACACCGTCGCGCACATGGTCGCCTGGGTGAACGCCGAGCTGATGAAGAACGTGGCGGAGATCGGCCAGTTGCGGATGCTGCGCGCCGCCTCCCGGAGCTGAACGCGGCTGGGGCGTTCCCCGAGGGGGCGCGGGGAACTGCGCGCCAAGCCCCAACGCACCCGCGCCCTGCCAAGCACAGGCAGGGGCACCCCCCGCTCAGCACCACGAATGAGGGCAACCGAAAGATCCGCCGGACAACCCTAGCCTCGGCGGGCCGCGCCGTGGAGGGCGTTGAGCAGCCAGAAGCGCTGCTGCTCGGGGCTGTCCGCTCCGCCGGTCATGGCCCGCGTGAGGTGGAACATCGCCGGCGGTCCGTCGACTCCGGCTCCCTCCTCGCGGGCCAGCAGGTCGCCCAGGGTCTGCCACACCGCGGCCCGCCGCGCCTCGGGGCCGGAGCCCAGGGGGCGCGCCGCCGCGCGGGAGGCCAGGTCGGCGCGCAGCTGCGCGCGGGCCTCCGGTGGGCCGCAGCCGTCCAGCACCGCGAGCGCGAGCGTGTACAGCGCTTCGTCGGCGATTCCGTTGTCCCGCGCGGCCAGCTCGATTCCGTACCGCTCCATCGCGGACAGCGAGTTGGCGGTCAGGGCGGTGAGAAAGCCCGCGAAGGGCTCCTCTCCCAGCAGCGGTGAGTCTTCCAGCGCCTGGGGCAGCACCGCCTGTGGCACCTCTTCGATCGCGACGAGCAACTGGGTGCCCCGGGCCCATCGGGCGTCCAGTCGGGCACCGGAGGCCCGGGCGACAGCCGCCACTCCCTCCGCGGCCCAGCCCTCGGCGCCCTGGAAGGCGAGCCCGCTCATATACGGGTCCCACGCCTCGGGGGCGGCCCCGTGCCGCCGGCCGGGGTCGAGCATCTCGAAGGCCGACAGCACGGAGCCGCCCTCGGCGAGCGTCAACCGGGAGAGCGCCTCCTCGTTCCAGTAGGCGCTCGCCGCGCGACCGCCCAGCAGGGACAGCGGGCGCAGCACTTCCTCACGCGAGCCCTGGAAGCCGTCGTACTCGACGACGACCACGGCGGGACCCGCCTGCGCGACGGCGATGTGCGACAGCTCCTCATCGAAGTCCTCGGTCAGCTCCTCCGCCAGCTCCTCGCCCAGCACGCGCTCGTGGGCGGCGGCCGGGTCGCCGCCGAACAGCCGGATCACCTCCGCCGGTTCGGCGCCCGTCACAGCCGTCACACAGGCAGCCGCGTCCAGCGCCAGGTCTTCCAGCAGTCCGTCGAAATCCGTATCCGTGCCGTCTGTCATGGCGAAGAGTATGGCCCGCTGGACTGACAACGGGCACGGTGGTGGCGGACGGGGGGAGCCGCCATGGCCGTCGAACGGCGCACGGAACTCGACGCGTTACGCGCACTGGTCGTCATCGGGCTGGTCTTCTTCCACTCCGCCCTGGTCTTCGACACGGAGACCGACTTCTACATCAAGAACGCGCGGACTACGGGTGCGACGAGGATCGGAGCGGGGTTCGGCGTCGTATGGGCGATGCCGATGCTCTTCCTCGCCGCCGGGCTGGGCGCGTGGTACTCGCTGCGGGGGAGGGGCGTCGGGGGTTTCGTTCGCGAGCGGCTGCTGCGGCTGGGGGTGCCGCTGCTGTTCGCCGAGCTGACCATCCTGCCGGTGCCGCAGTGGCTGCGCGCCCGCTCCCACGATCCCGGCTACGACACCTCGTACCTGGACTTCCTGGCGCGCTTCTACGACGTACGGACGGAGTGGGGGAAGTTCCCCTTCGTCGTGCAGGGCGAGCACTTCGAGACCGGTCACCTGTGGTTCGTGCTCCTGCTGCTCACCTTCTCGCTGATGCTGGCGCCGCTGGTGGGCCTGCTGCCGCGCGAGCGGTGCCGCGCTCCGGTCGAGCGCCTGGCCGCGCTCACCGCCCGGCGGCGCTGCGCAGTGCTGCTGCCCGCGCTCGCGTTCGCGGCGATGAGCGCGCTGCTGGGCCTGGAGGAGAGCTACGCGGGCTGGCACCACTGGACGTACCTGCTGTTCTTCCTCTGCGGCTTCCTGCTGGCCTCGGACGTCCGCTTCCGGGACGCCATGCGCCGGGACGCGTGGTACGCGGCCGTGCTGGGCCTCGCCCTGTTCGCCGCCACGCTGCCCGGATTCACGGGCGCCGACGACCCGTTGACCGACATGACGCCCCTGGCGGTCAGCTGCCGCACGGTCTACGGCGCGGCCGGATGGTGCTGGCTCGTGGCCATCCTCGGCCTGCTCGACCGGAGAGGCCGGCGAGCGCCGGGGGAGACGGAGGCGCGGCCCGGCCGGGCCCGGCGGCTGTACGCCTACCTCGGCCCGGCCGTGCTGCCGCTGTACGTGCTGCACCAGCCCGTCGTCGTCGCCGTCGCCTTCGGGGTCGTCGGCTGGGACGCTCCGACGCTGGTCAAGTACGGCACGATCGTGACGGCTTCGCTGCTGCTGACCGTCGCCGCCTACGACCTGCTGGTGCGCCGTACCCGGGTGACCCGCTTCTTGTTCGGGATGCGCCGCGCGCCGGGTCCGGAGGCCCCGTCCCCTCAGCGGTCGATGACGGAGAGTGCGCGCTCGTCGTAGCGGGGGCCGGCGACCTGGTCGCGGGGGGCCGCGGACTCGATCGCGGACAGCTCCTCGGCGGTGAGGGACAGGCCGAGCGCCGCGACGTTCTCCTCCAGGTACTTCTCCCGGCGGGTGCCGGGGATCGGCACCACGTCGTCGCCCTGGTGCTGCACCCAGGCGAGCGCGAGCTGGCCGGCCGTCACCCCGCGCGCGCCGGCCAGCTCGTTCAGCTTCTCGACGATCGCCAGGTTCTGCTCCAGGTTGCCCTCGGCGAAGCGCGGCTGGGTGCGGCGCACGTCCGTGTCGGCCAGGCCCTCGACCGAGGTGTAACGCCCCGTCAGGAAGCCCCGGCCCAGGGGCGAGAACGGCACCAGACCGATGCCCAGCTCCCGGCAGACCGGCGCGATCTCGTCCTCCAGGTCGCGGGTCCACAGCGACCACTCGCTCTGGAGCGCGCTGATCGGATGCACCGCGTGCGCCCGCCGGATGGTGCGGGCGCCGGCCTCGGACAGGCCCAGGTGGCGCACCTTGCCCTCGGCGACCAGCTCCGCCATGGCCCCGACGGTCTCCTCGATGGGCACCTCGGGGTCGACCCGGTGCTGGTAGTAGAGGTCGATGTGGTCGACGCCGAGCCGCCGCAGCGACGCCTCGCACGCCTGCCGCACGTACGCGGCGTCGCCCCGTATGCGCGTCGGCTCGCCCAGCTTGTTGGCGAATCCGAACTTGGTGGCCAGCACGGCCTCGTCGCGCCGCCCGGCCAGCGCGCGTCCGATCAGCTCCTCGTTGTGGCCGGAGCCGTAGTAGTCGGAGGTGTCCAGCAGGGTGACGCCGAGATCGAGCGCGCGGTGCAGGGCGGCTGTGGACGTGGCGTCGTCGGACGCGCCGTAGCCGTGGCTCATACCCATGCAGCCGAGGCCCTGCCCGGAGACGGTCAGTGTGCCCAAGTGGCGGGTGGGGAGAGTGGTCATGCTGTTGCCTCCTGGTGCGGACGACCGGTCGGTGGATGACCTGATCACCGGCGGTGGGTGATCAGGATGCCGACGCTAGGCCCTGGAGTGCGCTCCAACGCAAACACCTGCCGGTGTGATCCAGGCCGCCCCCGGGCGGCCGGAACAGGCCCGCAGCGGGGGTCAGTCGGACTCGCCGCCGGCCGTGAGGGTCTCGCCGGTCTCCAGCAGCGTCTTGAGGTCGGACAGGATGCGCGGCCAGCCCTCGCCCACCATCTGCCGCGTGGTGCTCCCGGGCGGGAAGCCGACGTGGGTCACGGTGAGCTTGACCAGGTCGCCGACCGGTTCGAGGTCGAAGGAGACCGTCGAGCGGGGCTCGGCCGCCAGCTTGGCGAACACCTCCGGCTCCAGGCCCACCGAGGCCGCGAACTCCTCGGTCATCGTGTGCCAGGTGTAGGACAGGTGCCGGGGCGGGTCGGCCGCGACCACGACCTGTCCGGGGTCGGCGATCGTCACTCCCTCCTGCTCCCAGGTGACGGTGGCGCCGGGCGTCCACTCCGAGATGAAGCTGACGCCCCAGTAGCGCTTGGTGAAGGCGGGTTCGGTGAGTGCCTGCCACAGCCGCTCCGGCGTGGTCTTGATGTAGGTCGTGTAGACGAAGTCCGGTGCTGTTTCCCCGGCCGGTGTCGCGTCCGTCATGGTCTCCTCCTCCAGCGCTGTCTTCAGGTCCGCGAGCGCACGCACACGCTCGCGGTCGTACTGCCGCATCCAGCGTTCGGCGAGGGCGTTGATCGGCACGGCGTTGAGGTAGTGCAGCTTCTCGCGGCCCCGGCGGACGGTGGTCACGAGGTGTGCGGCCTCCAGCACCGCCAGGTGCTTGCTGACGGACTGCCGCGCCATGTCGAGCCCCGCGCACAGCTCGCGCAGGGTCTGCCCGTCGTGCGCGTTCAGGCTGTCGAGCAGCCGCCGCCTGCTGAGGTCGGCCAGCGCCTTGAACACCTCGTCCTCCATGCCTCGCCCTCCCCGTACGTCGATACGCAGCTTTGCGGCTGCCTGAAAATTAGGCAGCCCTTGGGCTGCATGTCAACCGGGGAGGGCCGGACGAGGGCGGGGCGGGGGCCGGGGGAAGGCGGGCGTGCTCCAGTGGCGAAGGTCGCGGCAGGTGTGCTCGCTGAGGGAGCGGGGGTGGTCGGCGTACGCGGGCTCGTGGCTCAGCGTCACGGCGGCGGGGACGGCGATGTCGGGGACCGGCGGCTCCTTCTCGAAGTCCGCTGTGAGCACGACGGAGGTGAGGTGGATCCCCGCGAGCGACCGCGGGAACAGCGCGCCCAGCCACTGGGTGACCCCACCACCGATGTCCCCGCCGCAGCCCCGGGGCCGGCCAGCCGCTCGGCGGCGCGGAGCATCTCCACGAAGCTGCTGGGCCGGCCGTGCGTCATGACCAGTGGCAGCGGCGGCGTGCTCGCCTCCGCGCTCCGCCTGCCTCTCGGGTGGCCGAACTCCGCCTGCCTCTCAGGTGGCCGAACTCCGCCTGCCTCTCGGGTGGCCGAAGTGCACGGTGCGGCCTTCGACTTCGGCGACGAAGTGCGGATACGCGTCGAGTGCCGCCTCGGCCGCCCGTCCAAGCGGTTGAACCGCTGGATGGCCGAGCCTTCAAGCCGGTAAGCAGTCAAGTCGATAAGTCGTCGGCACCCTTCGATACGGCGCAGGACGCGCGCCCCGGGAACGCCAGCCCCGAACCAGGGACGCGGCCTACGGGTTTACGCGCCCGAGCCGCCCGTCGGCTCCCAGCCGCTCCAGTCCGGGATCTCCTCTCGGGCCGTGCGCCAATCGGCGGGGAGACCGGCCGTGCCGGTGCGGGCCGCGACGATGCCTCCGGCGATGGCGCAGGTGGTGTCCCGGTCGCCCCACCCCGCGACGGTCTGCCACAGCGTCTCCGTCAGGTCGTCCAGGTGCCCGGCGGCGGACCACAGCGCGAACGGCACCGTGTCGAGCGCCGAGATCTGCTTTCCCGAGCCCAGCACGGACGCGGCGTGGCGCACCGAGGTGTGGGCGGGCAGGTGCGCCGCGACGAGCAGCCGGGAGCGTACGTCGCTCTCCGGGGTGTACGAGGCGGCCTCGCGCAGGAACTCGGCGCGCTGCGGGGCTTGTTGCCCTCGTCCGCACGCCGCGAGCGCGCCGGCGACCGCCACGGCGACCGCGCCCGCGACGGCCTCCGGGTGGGCGTGGGTGGTCAGGGCGGACAGCCGCGCCTGCTCGACCGCTCCCGGCAGGTCGGTCCCGAACCAGGCGCCCAGCGGGGCCACTCGCATCGCCGCGCCGTTGCCGAAGGAGCCCTGTCCGCCGAACTGCTCCGTGGTGACGGTCCGCCAGTCCTCGCCCTCGCCGATCCGCCGCAGCACGCTGTGCATGGAGGGCCCGTACTTCCGCCCCGGATCGCGGGCGTACTCGGCCGCGAACTCGCGCGCCAGGCCGTCGGGGCGCACCTCGCCGTGCGCCCCCAGGTGCGCGAACAGGACGAAGGCCATGGCGGAGTCGTCCGTCCACTCCCACGGCGCGGGCCTCGGCTCCCGCGCCGCCAGCCGCTCTTCGGGCAGCTCGTCGCTGCGCGTGAACCAGCCGTCGCCGAAGGCGTCACCCATCGCGAGACCGTCGAGGCTGGCGTGCGCGGGGGCGGGGCCGGGGCCGGGTGCGGGGGTGGTCATGGCGGGGACTCCTTGTCGCGGACGCCGGGCGGTCGGTGGTCGGTGGTCGGCGGTGGGTGGTGGGTGGTGGGTGGTGGGCGCTGTGCCGCGGGTGGACCGTTGAGCATCGGGGGAGGGGAAGCCATCCCTCTTCGGAGGGAAGGAGGCCACGCTCGCCGAAGACCTTCTTCGCGACGAAGGTGGCGTTCAGCGCACGGGGGATGCCGCAGTAGACGGACGCGTGCAGGAGCGCCTCGGTGATCTCCTCGGTGGTGAGGCCGACGTTGAGGGCTGCGTTGATGTGCACCTCCAGCTGGGGCTCGCAGCCGCCCAGGGACGTGAGCATGCCGAGGGTGACGAGCTGCCGGTCGCGGGGCGCCAGCCCGGGACGGTCGTAGATGTCGCCGAACGCCCAGGCCACGACCTGGTGTCCGAGCTCCGGAGAGATGTCGGCCAGGGAGTCGATGACCTTCTGGCCCGCCTCTCCGTCGATCCGGGCCAAGACCTCCAGGCCGTGGTCGAAGCGCTCCTGGCGGGTCTGCGCGGCGGCGGCGTCGATGCTCATGAGGGACCCGGTTCCCGCTGCCCGGACAGCAGTTGTTCGTAGTGGCCGATCTTCGTGTCGAGTGCGCGGGCGTTCCGCCGCAGGGCCCGGATACGGTCCGCCAGCCCGGCGCGGTGCTCGCGCAGCATGGCCAGCCACTCGCCGACCGTGGCCTCGCCCGCCGCTCTGAGCTGGGCGAACCGCTGCATGTCGGCGATCGACATGCCCGTCTCCCGCAGCCGCAGCAAGAACTCCAGCCAGGCGAGGTCGGCGGCGGCGTAGCGCCGCTGGTTGCCGGTGCTGCGGCCGACGCGCTCGATCAGGCCCGCCTTCTCGTAATAACGCAGGGTGTCGGGTGACAGCCCGGTGCGCTCGGCGACCTGAGCGATGGTGAGCGTGGTCTCCCGGCGGGGCTCGGTGTCGGGAAGAGCGTTGTCGCTGGTCATGAGAAGAGCCTAGAACTTGGAGTGTGCTCCAGATCAAGCTTTCGGGGCCGGCCTGTGCGGCGGGTGCCCGGCCCGGACGAAGTCGGCGTACTCGTCCTGCACCACCCCCGCGTTGACCCAGCGCTCCCGCACGGCCCCGGTGCGGTCCTCGGCGGCGCCGAGCGCCGCGAGGGGGTCATCGGCCGTGACGACGAGGCGGCCGAAGTCCTCCTCCTCGTCCTCCGGGTGGAGCGGCGGGAACGCGTACAGGTCCACGAAGCTCTCGTGGGCCACGTCCTCGGCCGTGTGGAGGAAGACTTCGTACCGTCCGCCCGCCGGTCTGACTTCCACGTAGCGGATCCCGGACCGGCCCGCCGCGGAGACCGGGCCGAGGAACTGCTCCACGCGACGGCCCCGTCGCAGGGCGCCGAGGGCGAAGGGCTCTGCCAAATAGCGCATGCGCGCAGGGTAGAGCCCGGCACCGACAGCGCTCTGCCGCCCGGGATCAGGGGCGGCGGCCCCGCAACCGGGTCACCCGCGTACGGCGCGTAACGAAGCACGGGGCCCGCATCTCGGGGCATCTCGGGGCGTCCCGCAGTGTCTGGGGCGGCCAGGCGGCCAGGCGGCCAGGCGGCCAGGCGGTCCGGGCGTCCCCCGGTCGGGCGCGGTGGCGCGCGCATGCGGCTCGCGCGGGTGGCGCGCATGCTGGAAACGGATGTGACGCCGGAAGTGTCGTCGGCCGGATACGGGCGCGCGGCGCCCGCGACCGGGCCGCGAGAAAGGCAGCGATGAGACATGGCAGCCCACACCACCGTCAAAGAAGTGCTGGCCGCCCTCGACGATGTCGATTTCCCGGCGGACAAGGACGAGTTGCTGCGAGCGGCGTCCGGAGCCTCGCATGAGGTCTGTGCCGCGCTGCGGGGCATCCCGCCGGAGGAGTACGCGAACCGGGAGGAGGTGGCCCGTTCCGTACGCGTCGACCCCGACTCGGACCTCGACCTGAGCCCCGCCCAGCGCGCCGAGCAGGCGCGGCAAGGCGGCCGTCCCGGCCAGTCCCAGCACCTGCGTGAGGCCCCCAAGCCTCCGGTGGAGGACGAACTCGACCGCTAGGGAGTGTCTTCAAAGTAGCGTCGTCGGCCCGCCGGGCAGACGGGACTTCGAAGATACGACCTAGGGCACCCGGGTCCGGCCGCGCACGATGTCCGGGCACCCGGGGCCGGCCAGGCCGGGGCGTCCGGCCGGCCGCACGGCTCACGCACACTCGCACCCGCAGCGGAGGAGGCCCCGTCATGGTGCGCAAGAAGGTGGAAGGCGACGAGGACCAGCGGCGCAGGGCGGCGCACAAGGCGCACCGCGACGAGGAGTCGCCCAGCGTCCGGCACGCGACCACGGGGGCTTCGAAGCAGCGTGCCCACCGCAGCGCCGGCGACAGCTCCCGGCAGGACGAGGAGACCCCTGTCCAGCGGCAGGGCAAACAGGGCCACAGCGCGGAAGCCCCCGACGCGGCTCCTCCGAGCGCTGCCAGGCCCGCGCGGCCCGAAAGCCCGTTCCAGGGGCGCGGGCATCCCGACTACTCGGCGGAGCACGAACAGGTCTTCGCCGCGCTGGTCACGGCCGAGCAGCGCAACGGAGGACAGCCCGTCCTCCTCGCGGACATCGCCCGCTCCGCGGACCGCTCCGAGGAAGAGACCCGCGTCCTCGTGCACGACCTGGTGGCCGTCCACCACCTCGTCACCGAGCTCCAGGGCTCCGACCCGGTCGAGGACCCCCGCTACGAGACCAAGCTCCGGCTCTGAGCCCGTCGGCCCTGACCCGTCGGCTCCGATCCGGCGATCCTGCGCCCGTCGGCCCTGCGGCCGAAGCGCTCACCACGCGGCGGCCGGCCATCGAGGCGCTACGTCAGGCCGCTGTCTCGTACACCGTGGCGGCCACCCCGCCTCGTATCAGCCGGTCCTCGATCAGCGGGCGGATGAGTTCCCAGCGCCCGCCGGCCAGACCGCAGCCGATCTTCGGCATGTGCACGGAAGCCCCGAGCCGCCGTGCTTCGGCAGCCACGGAGCCAAGGGCCGTACCGATGGCCTCGTAGCGCACCGGCACCCCCTTGCTCCCCGTCCGGATGCCGCGCTGACCGATCATGTTGGCCACCCAGACATAGCGTTCGACCTGCACGAACTGGACGGCGCCCAGGCCGAAGTCGTTCCCCGCCCGCTCGCGGTGCCAGCGCCGGTAAGCGGCTTCGGGCTCCGGCCAGCGGCGTGATACGGCGAGCACGAAGCCCTTGCCCCAGCCGCCCAGATCGTTGCAGACATGCGCGATGATCTTGACCCCTTTGCCCCGCGGCGAAGTCGCGTCTCCCCGTACGAGCTCCAGTTCCACCATGCACGCACCGTAGCCCCGGCCACTGACAGCGCCGCGGCCGGCGAAGGACGGCAGCCGGTCGAGCACCTTGCCTTTCAGCGGCCCCGGTCCTGCCGGACGACGCTGTGGGTCATGGCCTGGGCACTGCCGAGGTAGCGTGCCGGGTCGCACAGGTGGCTGATGCGGTCGGGGCCTATCTGCTCGACGAGGGTGGGCTGGGCGAGGAGTTGGGATTCGAGGGTGGTGCCGCTTTCGATGGCGGTGCGGCAGGCGTCGTAGATGAGTTCGTGGGCGTGCTGGCGGCCTACGACGGGGGCGATGTCCATCATGACGGCTTCGGCGACGATGAGCCCGCCGGTGATGTGGGTGTTCCGCCGCATGGTGTCGGTGTGCACCTCCAGGCCGGACAGCATGAACTCCGCTTGGTGCAGTGAGCTGGAGAGCAGCAGGAAGGCTTCGGGGACGGCGGCCCATTCCAGGTGCCAGGGCCCCGTGGCGCGTTCGAAGTCCTGCATCATGGCGTCGAGCATGGTGGAGGACTTCTCACGGAGGAGCTTGGCGGCGGCGAACATCAGCTCGCTGGAGATGGGGTTGCGCTTCTGCGGCATGGTGGAGCTGGCGCCCCGCCCGGGGACGAAGGGTTCGGCGAGTTCCCCGAATTCGGAGGAGCACATCATCATGATGTCCCAGGCGATCTTGCCGAGTGAGCCGCCGACGGCGGCGAACAGGGAAACCAGTTCCACGAGACCGTCGCGGGCCACGTGCCAGGTGATCTCCGGGTCGCGCAGGCCGAGTTCGGCGGCGAGGGCGGCGCGGGTCCGCAGGCCCTCGGGGCCGCTGCCGAGGGAGGCGAGGGTCCCGGCGGCGCCGCCGAACTGGACCATCAGGGCTCGTTCCCGGGCCTGCTGGAGTCGTTGGGCGTGGCGGTCGAGGGCGGAGAGCCAGACGGCGCACCGGTAGCCGAAGGTGACCGGCAGGGCGTGCTGGAGGTGGGTGCGGCCCGCGGCGACCGTGTCGGTGTGCTCGTGCGCGAGGTCTGCCAACGTGTGGCGTACGCGGTCGAGTTGCCCCTGGAGATGGTGGATGCCCTGACGGCACTGGAGCATGACGGCGGTGTCCATGATGTCCTGCGTGGTGGCGCCCCAGTGGAGATACCCGCCCGCCTCGCCGCACTGCTCGGCGGCTTGCGTCACGATCGGAAGGACGGGGTACCCGACGATCTCCGTCTCGTTGCGGAGCCGTTCGAGGTCCAGGCCCGCGAAGTCGACCCGCTTGGTGATCTCTTCGGCCGCTTCGGCCGGTACGACGCCTGTCCTGGCCTGTGCGCGGGCGAGGGCGGTCTCGGTGTCGAGGATGCGTTGCACGTAGGCGGTGTCGCTGAAGATGTCCCGCATCTCGGGGGTGCCGAACATGTCGCGGAACAGCAGGGAGTCGAAGACGGTCGTACTCATGTTCTCTCTCTTGTCGGTCTTGTCGGTCTTGTGTCCGGTGACAGGTCAGCGGTGTGCCTGAGCGGTGTTGCGGTGGGGGTCGGCGTCGTCGGAGGACGGCCTGCCGGTGCTTTCCTCGTCGTCGGTGCGGGAGGTGCTCGGTGCCTGCGGCTCTTCCGCTTCCAGCCGGGCGAGAAACGCCTTGGGGTCGGCGAGGGCTCGCTGGACCTTCTCGGTGTCCATCTCCTTGCACCACTTGGCCAGCACCAGCGTGGCGACGACGTTGCCGAAGGTGTTGCACGCGGCGACGGCCATGGACATGAAGCGGTAGACGCCGAAGAGGACGGCGGCGCCTTCGACGGGCAGATATCCGGTCGCGGTGACGGTGGAGGTGAAGACCACGAAGGTGCCGCCGGAGACCGTGGCGGCCCCCTTGGAGGTGAGCAGCATGATCAGCAGCAGGCCGAGCTGCTGGGAGAGGCTCATGGGCACGCCGTAGGCGTTGGCCACGAACAGCGTGCACATCGCCATGTAGAGGGAGGTGCCGTCGAGGTTGAACGCGTAGCCGGTCGGTACGACCAGCCCGACCGTCTGCTTGGAGCACCCCATCCCGGTGAGCTTCTTCAGCAGTCCGGGCAAGGCGGCCTCGGAGGAGGCGGTGCCCACCACCAGTGTCATCTCGACGCGGACGAACTGAAGGATGCGCCAGATGTTGAATCCGGCGATCAGGCAGACCAGACCGAGGATTCCGGAGACGAAGACGGCGACGACCAGCCAGTACTGGAGGACGAGTTGCCCCAGGGCCAGAAGCACGGCGCCGCCGTTGGTTCCCACCGAGTAGGCGATGGCGCCGAACGCACCCAGGGGGGCCAGCTTCATGATGATGTTCACGAACCCGAAGAAGGCCTCGGATATGACCTCCAGCCCTGAGTTGATCTTCTCCCGCATATAGGGCTTGAGGCCCAGCAGGCCGGCGCCGAACAGGACGGCGAGTACGACGACTTGGAGAAGCTGTCCCGAGGAGAAGGCGCCGATGAAATTGTCGGGAACGATGCCCTTGATGAAGGCGGCCACCCCGTGCTCGCCGCCCTCCCCCGCGGGCGCGTCCCCGCCGGAGCTCTTCAGGCCTCCGGCGCCCTTCCCGACTCCGAAGACGTTCGCCGCGACCAGGCCCAGCAGCAACGCGAGAGTGGATACGACCTCGAAGTAGATCAGTGCCATCAGGCCGATGCGGCTGGCCTTCTTCAGGTCTCCGGCCGAGGCGATGCCCATCACGACGGTGAAGAACACCAGAGGCGCGACGCCGGCCTTGACCAGGGCGAGGAACAGGTCCCCGACGATCTTCAGCTGGGCTGCCGCCCCGGGGAAGGCGAACCCCACCGCTATGCCGAGCACCATCGCGATGACGACCTGCGTGCCGATCCCCTTGTACCAGCGCTTCCGCGCCGGTGGAGGAGGCGGCGACGCGTCCAGCAGCTGTTCCTGCGACTTCATGCGTAGTCATCCTTGTCTAGACACATGTTGTGTCTAGACAAGGTTCCTGGTGGAAACACACCTGTCAAGAGGTGTTCACGGAGTGACCGGGGGCGACGCCGCCGCGGTCGAGGTCAGCGGCGCTCCAGCACCGTCTCGTAGACGAAGCGGTCGCCCGCGTGAGTACTGACGGTCACCTCGAACAGGGCGCCCGAGGTGTCGTAGTAGCGCCGGACGAACTCCAGCCCGAGGCTCCCGGGCGCCGCACCGAGAAGCTGTGCGCCTTCCTCGGGTACCGCTACCGCGCGTACCTGCTGCACGACGCGCTCCACGGTTCGTCCGGTGCGCGCTTCGATGAGGTCGGAGATCAGGCGCGTGCTGTTGCCCAGGTCGGCGGCGATGACCTGGGCATCCTGTGGCTCCAGGTAGACCTTCGCCCACGAGACGGCTTCATCGGGGTGTGCCGGGTCCCGCCGGACGGAGGTGACGCACGTGCGGGTGGCCCCCTCGGGCAGCCCCGTGGCGACGGCAAGTGGCTGCCCCACCGTCACGGAAACCACGGACAGGATCTCCCGTACGGCGTCCTTCCCGTACTGGGTGAGCTCTTCGACGCTGCCGAGCTTCGCGGCGAACTCGTTGACCGGGGTCACGCGTTCCAGCCGGGTGCCGGTGCCCTTCCGGCGCGAGATCAACCCTGCCCGCTCCAGGCGCTTCAAGGCGCGGCGGAGCGTCTCCCGGGAGACGGAGTATTCGGCAGCGAGATCCGGCTCGGGAGGCAGCAGATCTCCCACGGCCCACCGGCCCCGGACGAACCTGGACGCGAGGTCGTCAGCGATCGCCACGTACCGCGGCTCCCCCACGCCCCACTCCTCGTCGCACGCCTGACCGGACCCCAGATCATAGCCGCAAGGCGGCTGAGTCATGGCTGCCGGTGCTGCCCGGCGCGCACCCGCCGTGCCGGACGCGACTCGAGCGCCCGGTCGCGGGCCCGAGGGGCGGCGATCATCCCCATTGCATAAAACTGCCACGATACGTATAGTCATGCCATCGAGGAGGAGGTCCGATGGCAGTGCGTGTGGCAGTGGCGGGAGCGAGCGGATACGCGGGGGGCGAGGTGCTGCGCCTGCTCGCCGGGCATCCCGGGGCCGAGGTCGGGGCGCTGACCGGGAACTCCAACGCGGGGCAGCGCATCGGCGCACTCCAGCCCCAGCTCACCCCGTATGCGGACCGCGTGCTGGAGGAGACGACGGCCGAGGTGCTGCGCGGCCACGACGTGGTCTTCCTCGCCCTCCCGCACGGGCAGTCCGCCGCCGTCGCCGAGCAGCTCGGAGACGGGGTCCTCGTCGTGGACTGCGGCGCCGACTTCCGGCTCGCGGACGCCGCCGACTGGGAGCGCTTCTACGGCACCCCGCACGCCGGCACCTGGCCCTACGGGCTGCCCGAGCTGCCCGGTGCGCGGGAGGCGCTGCGCGGTGCGCGCCGTATCGCCGTCCCCGGCTGCTTCCCCACGGCCGTCTCGCTCGCGCTCGTCCCCGCCTACGCCGCGGGCCTGGCCGCCCCCGAGGCCGTCGTCGTCGCCGCGACCGGCACCTCCGGTGCCGGCAAGGCACTCAAACCGCACTTGCTGGGCAGCGAGGTCATGGGCTCGATGAGCCCGTACGGCGTCGGCGGCACGCACCGGCACACGCCCGAGATGATCCAGAACCTCTCCGCGGCGGCCGGGCAGCGCGTCAGCGTCTCCTTCACGCCCACCCTCGCCCCGATGCCGCGCGGCATCCTCGCCACCTGCTCGGCCAAGGCGGCCCCCGGCACCACGGGCGAGGCGCTGCGGGCCGTGTACGAGAAGGCGTACCAGGACGAGCCGTTCGTCCACCTGCTCTCCGAGGGCCAGTGGCCCGCGACCGCCTCCGTGCAGGGCTCCAACGCGCTGCACCTCCAGGTCGCCCACGACACCGACGCGGACCGGATCATCGTCATCAGCGCCGTCGACAACCTCACCAAGGGCACCGCGGGCGGCGCCGTCCAGAGCATGAACATCGCCCTCGGACTCGACGAGGGGCTGGGCCTGCCCTCGGTCGGGGTCGCGCCGTGACCGCCATGACCGCCGCGAGCGCCGCACGCGCCGTCCGGCGGTCCGCACAGACAGCAGCCGCGCCGTCCAGCCACGCGGGCGCAGAAGCGAACGGAGAACAGCAGTGAGCGTCACAGCGGCCAAGGGGTTCACGGCGGCCGGGATCGCCGCGGGCATCAAGGACAGCGGGGGAGCGGACCTGGCGCTCGTCGTCAACGAGGGACCCAGCCGGGCCGCGGCGGGTGTCTTTACCTCGAACCGCGTCAAGGCGGCCCCGGTCCTGTGGTCCGAGCAGGTACTCAAGGGCGGCAGCGTCTCCGCCGTCGTGCTCAACTCCGGCGGCGCCAACGCCTGTACGGGTGCGCCCGGCTTCCAGGACACCCACGCGACGGCCGAGAAGGCCGCCGAGGTCCTCGGCGGCGGGCACAGCGCGGGCGAGATCGCCGTGGCCTCCACCGGACTGATCGGGCTGCGGCTGCCGATGGACAAGCTGCTGCCAGGGATCGGGACGGCAGCGGCAGCGCTCTCCCCACACGGTGGCGAGAAGGCCGCCCTGGCGATCAAGACCACCGACACCGTCCACAAGACCGCCGTCGTGGAGAGCCCGGCCGGCTGGACCGTCGGCGGCATGGCCAAGGGCGCCGGTATGCTCGCGCCGGGGCTGGCCACCATGCTCGTCGTCCTCACCACCGACGCCGACCTGGCCGCGGCTGAGCTGGACGCCGCGCTGCGTGCCGCGAGCCGCACCACCTTCGACCGGATCGACTCCGACGGCTGCATGTCCACCAACGACACCGTGCTGCTCCTGGCCTCCGGCGCGAGCGAAGTGCGCCCGGAGCAGGCCGAGTTCGCGGAGGCCGTGCGCGCCGTGTGCGACGACCTGGGGCAGCAGCTCATCAGGGACGCCGAGGGAGCCTCCAAGGACATCCGGATCGACGTCGTGGGCGCCGCCAGCGAGGAGGAGGCCGTGCTGGTCGGCCGCACGATCGCCCGCAACAACCTCCTCAAGTGCGCCGTGCACGGCGAGGACCCCAACTGGGGCCGGGTGCTCTCCGCGATCGGCACCACGGACGCCGTCTTCGAGCCCGACAAGCTGAACGTCGCCATCAACGGCGTCCAGGTCTGCAAGGGCGGCTCCGTCGGCGAGGACCGCGACAAGGTCGACATGCGCTACCGCGAGGTCCGCATCACGGCGGACCTCGCGGCGGGGAATGCCGCAGCGACGATCTGGACCAACGACCTGACCGCCGACTACGTCCACGAGAACAGCGCCTACTCCTCATGAGCAGCCAACAGCCCAGCACCCGCAAGCACACCGCGCTCCCCAAGGCCCGCACGCTCATCGAGGCGCTGCCCTGGCTCACCCGGCACCACGGCAAGACCGTCGTCATCAAGTTCGGCGGAAACGCGATGGTCGACGAGGAGCTGAAGGCCGCCTTCGCGCAGGACGTCGTCTTCCTGCGGCACGCCGGCCTGCGCCCCGTCGTCGTGCACGGCGGCGGACCGCAGATCAGCGCGCAGCTGGATCGGCTGGGGCTGGAGTCGGAGTTCCGCGCCGGGCTGCGGGTGACCACCCCCGAGACCATGGACGTCGTCCGCATGGTGCTGGCCGGGCAGGTCCAGCGCGAGCTGGTCAACCTCCTCAATCAGCACGGCCCGCTCGCCGTCGGCATGACCGGCGAGGACGCGCACATCATGGCCGCCACCCAGCACTACGCCGACGTGGACGGCGAGCGCGTCGACATCGGCCGGGTCGGGGACATCCACGCCGTGGACACCGGGGCGATCGAGGCGCTGCTGGACGACGGCCGGATCCCGGTCATCTCCTCCATCGCGCGCAGCGCCGACGGTGCCGAAGGCGAGACCGGCGTCTACAACGTCAACGCGGACACGGCCGCCGCCGCGCTCGCCGCGGCGCTCGACGCCGAGACGCTGATGGTGCTGACCGACGTCGAGGGCCTGTACGAGGACTGGCCGAACAGCGACGAGGTCATCAGCCGGCTGACGGCGGGCGAGCTGGAGAAGCTGCTGCCCGACCTGGCCAGCGGCATGGTCCCCAAGATGGAGGGCTGCCTGCACGCCGTACGCAACGGCGTGCACACCGCGCGCGTGCTGGACGGCCGCGTGCCCCACTCCATCCTGCTGGAGATCTTCACCGATGAAGGCATCGGGACGATGGTCGTGCCCGACCCTGTCCCCGACCCCCGGAAGGCGGAGGGCCCCGAATGAGCCTCACCCACGACAACTCCTCCCTCACCGGCCGGTGGCAGGGCGCCTTGATGGACAACTACGGCACCCCGCGCATCCCCCTCACCCACGGTGAGGGCACCCGGCTGTGGGACGCCGAGGGCAAGCAGTACACCGACTTCGTGGGCGGCATCGCCGTCAACGCGCTCGGCACGGCGCACCCCGCCGTCGTCCGCGCCGTCTCCGACCAGGTCGCCACCCTCGGCCATGTCTCCAACCTGTTCATCGCCGAGCCGCCCGTCGCGCTGGCCGAGCAGCTGCTGGAGCTGGCCGGGCGGCCGGGCAGGGTCTACTTCGCCAACTCCGGCGCCGAGGCCGTCGAGGCCGTCTTCAAGATCGGCCGGCGCACCGGACGTCCCCACATGGTCGCCACCGAGGGCGGCTTCCACGGGCGCACCATGGGCGCCCTCGCGCTGACCGGACAGCCGGGCAAGCAGTACCCGTTCCTGCCGCTCCCCGGCGAGGTCACCCACATCCCCTACGGCGACGTGGAGGCCCTGCGTGCCGCCGTCACCGAGGAGACGGCGTTCGTCCTGCTGGAGCCGATCCAGGGGGAGAGCGGTGTCATCGTCCCGCCCGAGGGCTACCTCGCGGCGGCCCGTGAGATCACCTCCGCCACCGGCACCCTGCTCGTCGTGGACGAGATCCAGACGGGTATCGGCAGGACGGGCCACTGGTTCGCCTGCCAGGCCCAGGGCGTCGAGCCGGATGTCATCACGCTCGCCAAGGGCCTGGGCGGCGGGCTGCCGCTGGGTGCCACTCTTGCCTTCGGCCCGGCCGCCGAGCTGCTGACCCCCGGTCAGCACGGCT
Organism: Streptomyces sp. NBC_01775; assembly: GCF_035917675.1. NCBI lineage: Bacteria > Bacillati > Actinomycetota > Actinomycetes > Kitasatosporales > Streptomycetaceae > Streptomyces > Streptomyces sp. NBC_01775. Next base: position 8,238,645 of record NZ_CP109104.1, read on the forward strand.
CCACCTTCGGCGGCAACCCGGTCGCCTGCGCGGCGGGGCTGGCCGTCCTGGAGACGATCGCGGCCGACGGGCTGCTCGACCACGTCAAGCGCGTCGGCGCCCAGCTGCGCGAGGGGATCCTCGGCCTCGGGCACCCGATGGTCGGTCAGGTCCGTGGCGCGGGACTGCTGCTGGGTATCGTGCTCACCGAGCCGGTGGCGCCGCACGCGCAGCAGACGGCTCAGGACGCGGGATTCCTGGTGAACGCTGTCGCTCCGGACGTGCTACGGCTCGCCCCGCCGCTCATCCTCGGCGAGGAGGAGGCGGCAGCGCTCGTCCAGGCGCTGCCCGCTGTCCTCGACGCGGCAGCGGGAAGACAGCGATGAGCCGAAGGGGTACGCGCACGATGACCGAGGAGCAGCACAACGGGCAGGCCGTTCCGCAGACCAGGATGGCCAGACACCGCCGGATCGTCGACATCCTGAGCAGGCAGCCGGTCCGCTCCCAGAGCCAGCTCGCCAAGCTCCTGGCCGACGACGGGCTCACGGTCACCCAGGCGACCCTCTCGCGCGACCTCGACGAGCTGGGCGCGGTCAAGATCCGCAACACCGGGGGCGAGCTGATCTACGCGGTCCCCGCCGAGGGCGGGGACCCCACCCCCAAGGCGCCCCTGGGCGAGTCGGCCAGCGAGGCCCGCATGGCCCGGCTCGCGGGTGAACTCCTCATCTCCGCCGAGGCGTCGGCCAACCTCGTCGTGCTGCGTACCCCGCCGGGCGCCGCCCAGTTCCTGGCCTCCGCCATCGACCAGGCGGGCGTCCACGAGATCATCGGCACCATCGCGGGCGACGACACGCTCCTGCTCATCAGCCGGGCCCCCGACGGCGGCCAGGCCCTCGCCGACCACCTGCTGGGCCTCGCGCAGAAGGAGCGCTGAGGCAGCGGACCCCCGGGCCGGCCGCAGCCGGGGGCTCAGCCGCCGAGGTGACGGGGCCCGGTAGGCGCGGGTCTTGGCCCCGACGGCGCCCCCGGCGGGCAGCTTGCCGGCGGCCCCCGTCTTCGGCGACAGCGGGATGCTCAAACCCTCTGAACCGCCGGCGTCGCGTGCGGGGTTCCTCCGAGCCAGGGGCTTCCTCTGGTAGGTACGCACCATTACTCTCCCCCGTAGCCAGCAGCACACCCCCCACCCAGGTTGCTCACTGGCACGGGCAGCACCTGTTCTCCTACGGCCCACAGCAGCCGGGTGACGAATTGACCGCCGCCCCCAGGAGGATCTCGGTGAAAGTTCGCACAGGCTCGGCCATCCTCGGCACCTTCGCCCTGCTCGCCACGCTGACGTTATCCACGGCCTCGGCCCAGGAGCCCTCGGGGACCCCGGGGCCGTCGGCGTCCTCGGAAAGAGCCGCACCCCGGCAGGCCGACGTCGCGCTGACGAAGGTGACCGGCGACGCCGAGATGCCGACCGCCGCGGCGGCAGGCCCCGGCAAGACGCTCTGGATCGCCGAACGGCCCGGCAGGATACGGGTCCTGGACAAGCAGGGACTGGGCGCGCCCGTCCTCGACATCTCCGACGAGACCACCATCGACGGCGAGCGCGGGCTCCTCGGCCTCGCGTTCGACCCCGCCTTCGAGCACCTCTACATCGCGTTCACCGACCTCGAAGGCACCAGCACCATCGACGAGTTCGCCGTCAAGGACGGCAAGCTCCAGCCCGACACCCGCCGTACCGTCCTCACCCAGGAACAGCCCTACTCCAACCACAACGGCGGCGACCTCGCCTTCGGCCCCGACGGCCTGCTCTACATCGGCTTCGGCGACGGCGGCAGCGGCGGCGACCCGCACGGCAACGGGCAAAACCTCGGCACGCTCCTGGGCAAGATGCTGCGCATCGACCCACGCGGTGGCACCGCCGAGAAGCCGTACACCATCCCCGAGGACAACCCCTTCGTGGGCCAGAGCGGCGCGCGCGGCGAGATCTGGTCGTACGGGCTGCGCAACCCCTGGCGGTTCTCCTTCGACGCGGCCAGTGGCGACCTGCTGATCGGTGACGTCGGCCAGAGCCTGCGTGAGGAGATCGACCGGGCCTCGGCCGACAGCAAGGGCGGCGAGAACTACGGCTGGTCCAGCATGGAGGGCTCGCTGCCCTACGGCGACAACACCGAGGAGCCGGCCAACCACGTGCGGCCCGTCTTCGAGTACGACCACGACCCGCAGCGCTGCTCGGTCACCGGCGGATACGTCTACCGGGGCGAGGCGATACCGGATCTGCGCGGAAAGTACCTGTTCAGCGACTACTGCGAGGGCGCCATCCGGGCCCTGACGATGGAGAACGGCACGGTCACCGACGAGACCGACCTGGGGGTCGACGGCGGCGAGGTCGTCTCCTTCGCCCAGGACAGCGACCGCGAGGTGTACGTGCTGGCGCTCGACGGCAGCGTCTACCGCCTGGACCCGGCCGCGTAGGCCCTCCGCCCCGGGCCGCGTAGATGGCCCGGCCCGGGCCGCGTGGATCGCCGGTCCCCGGGGCGCCCGTCATCAGCCCCGGGGGCTCGCGATCCCGCGCCCTTCCGGCTCGCTCCGGGAGGGCGCGGCCGGCCGTGCCCCGGCGCCGGAGCGGCGCGCGGTGCCGCTCCGTCCGGTCAGCGGCTCTTGCGCGAGAGCCAGGCCGCCGCCAGGGCCCCCGAGACGTTGTGCCAGACCGAGAAGACGGCGGCGGGCAGCGCGGCCAGCGGGCTGAAGTGGGCGGTGGCCAGCGAGGCCGCCAGGCCCGAGTTCTGCATCCCGACCTCGAAGGCCATGGCCCGGCTGGCGGGCTCGCCCAGCCGGGCGAGGCGCCCGGCGCCGTACCCCAGGGCGAGGCCCAGGCCGTTGTGCAGGACGACCGCCAGCAGCACGATCGCGGCGGCCGACTTGATGGCATCCGCGCTGCCGGCCACCACCACGGCGACGATCACCGCGATCGTCAGCGCCGAGAGCCAGGGCAGCACCGGCAGCGCCCGCTTCACCAGCCGCGAGGCCACCAGCCGCACCAGCAGTCCGGCGATCACGGGCAGCAGCACCGTCTTGAGGATGTCGGTCACCATCGAGCCCGCGTCCACCGGCAGGTACTCGCCCGCGAGCAGCAGCGTCAGCGGCGGCGTCACCAGCGGCGCCACCACCGTGGAGACGGTGGCAACGGACACGGACAGCGCCACATCGCCGCGCGCCAGATAGGTCACCACGTTCGAGGCGGTGCCGCTGGGGGCGCAGCCGACGAGGATCACACCGGCTGCCAGCTGCGGCGACAGGTCCAGCGCGTGCGCGATCAGCCAGCCCAGCCCCGGCATGAATATGTAGTGCGCCACCAGCCCGAGCGCCACCGCCCACGGCCGCTTCGCGACGCCCTTGAAGTCCTGCGGCGTCATCGTCACGCCCATGCAGAACATCACCACACCGAGGAGGTACGGAACCGCCTCGCTGCTGCCGGAGAAGGTCCCCGGGCTCACCAGGCCGACCACCCCCGCGAGGAGGACGAGCACGGGGAAGAGGGTCACCGCGCGGCGGGCACCCCGCTGTTCGGCGGCGGCACTCGGGTCGGGCTCGGTGCCGGTGTCGGGCTCTTCGGTTCGTTCGCTTCGCACCGTGTGAGATAACGCCCTGTTGGTGCGTACACGCAAGACCGTCTCGCCATGTGACCTGCGTCCCGGCCCCGTGACTTACCCCCGCGGCCCCGTGACCTGCCCCCGTGGACCGGGATCCTTCACCGTCAGGATGCCCAGCGTCGATTGCGAGGGCAGCAGTCCGGACTCCAGGACGGCCTGGAAGACCGGGCGGTTCAGCTCGGCCAGCAGGGCGCAGCCGTCCTCGCCGAGCGCGCGGTAGGGCGCCGCGGCCAGCTCGTCGGTCATGCGCTCGACCTCGTCGCGCAGCTCCCGGCCGGGCCCGGTGGCCCGCCCCGCCGTGTCCACCAGGCCCCGCTCCGCCAGCCGCGCACGGGCCGCCTCCCAGTCCTGGGCGCTCCAGCCGCGCGAGGCGAAGTTCTCCACCGGGGCCGCGTCGATCGCGGCGAAGGAGACCAGCGCCTCGCAGCCGTCCAGGCCGGCCGCGAGCAGTGCGGCCACATGGCCGTCACCGCGGTGTTCGCGCAACACGTTCGCGGCCTGCCACAGCACCATGTGCGGCTCGTCCGGCCACGGAAGCGCCGCGTTCGCCGCCGCCAGCGGACGACCCGCGAGTGCCGCGGCCTCGGCCGCCGTACGGGCCAGGTCCGCCGCCCGGGCGAGGCGGGGATCGCCGGTCAGCTCGCCGAGCATGGCGCGCAGCGTCGCGTCCACGCCCCTGGCGCGTGCCTCCAGCACGGTGGCGGGCGACGCGGTCCGCCAGGCGGCGGGCACGTGTGCCGCGACCATGCCGGGGCTGAAGCTGTAGAAGGTGGCGGTGACCAGCTCCGGTGTCGCGGGCCCGAGCGGGGCGGCACGAAGTGCGAAGTAGGTGGGCCAGCGCTCGCTCGTGTCGTAGCCGAGCGCCTCCGTCTCCCGGGCGACCTCGGGGGAGAAGTACACAGGGGCGTAGACGGGTTCGAGCTGGTGCCACATCTGCCGGGCGAGACTCGGAAAGTCGGTCATGGGCGACAAGCTACCGAGTAATGTGAACAGCGTCAACATGCATGAACGAGGCTCCGCGCGCACGCTGAATTCATGACCGCTCACAAGAAGTTGACCGTCCGGATCCGCCGCGTCTACGAGGACCCCGAACCGGAAGAGGACGGCGTCCGCGTTCTCGTCGACCGCGTCTGGCCGCGCGGCGAGTCCAAGGAGCGCGCGGCCCTGGACGCCTGGGAGAAGGGTGTCGCGCCCAGTACCGAGCTGCGCAAGTGGTACGGGCACGACCCGGAGCGCTTCGAGGGCTTCGTCGACCGCTACCGTGCCGAGCTGGAGACCGACGAGGGGGAGCGGGCGCTGGGTGATCTGCTCTCCCATGCTCCCCGTGGTGGCACCCTCACGCTGCTGACAGCCACGAAGGACCTCTCGCTCTCCCATGCGCGGGTCCTGGAGGAGGAGCTGCGGAAACGGGTCTGAGGGGGCCGGGCGGGGATGAGGCCGGCCTCGGGGCCGCGACGGAGGCCGGGCGTGCATTGACGAAACATACGGTGGAGTGCATACTTATGCCTGTCAGTGCATGCATGTGAGGAGAAGCCCGTGACCGAGCGCGTCGTACTCGCCTACTCAGGCGGTCTGGACACCTCCGTCTGCATCGGCTGGATCGCCGAGGAGACCGGTGCCGAGGTCGTCGCCGTCGCCGTCGATGTCGGACAGGGCGGCGAGGACCTGGACGTCATCCGCAAGCGCGCGCTGGCCTGCGGCGCGGTCGAGGCCGAGGTCGCGGACGCCAGGGACGAGTTCGCCGACGAGTACTGCCTCCCGGCGATCAAGGCCAACGCGCTCTACATGGACCGCTATCCGCTGGTCTCCGCGCTCTCCCGGCCCACCATCGTCAAGCACCTGGTGGCCGCCGCCCGGAAGCACGGCGCCGGCACCGTGGCGCACGGCTGCACCGGCAAGGGCAACGACCAGGTGCGGTTCGAGGCCGGAATCTCCTCCCTCGCCCCCGACCTCAAGTGCATCGCCCCCGTACGCGACTACGCCATGACGCGGGACAAGGCCATCGCCTTCTGCGAGGAGAAGGGCCTCCCGATCGCGACGACCAAGAAGTCGCCCTACTCGATCGACCAGAACGTCTTCGGAAGGGCCGTCGAGACCGGCTTCCTGGAGGACATCTGGAACGGCCCGGTCGAGGACGTCTACGACTACACCGCCGACCCCGCCACCCCGCGCGAGGCCGACGAGGTCGTCATCACCTTCGACAAGGGCGTCCCCGTCGCCCTCGACGGCAAGCCCGTCAGCGTGCTCCAGGCCATCCAGCAGCTCAACGAGCGGGCCGGGGCCCAGGGCGTAGGCCGGATCGACATGGTCGAGGACCGGCTCGTGGGCATCAAGTCCCGGGAGATCTACGAGTCCCCGGGCGGCATCGCACTGATCACAGCCCACCAGGAGCTGGAGAACGTCACCGTCGAGCGTGAGCTGGCCCGCTACAAGCGGCAGGTGGAGCAGCGCTGGAGCGAGCTGGTCTACGACGGCCTGTGGTTCTCCCCCCTCAAGCGCGCCCTCGACGGCTTCATCGACGAGGCCAACCAGCACGTGAGCGGCGACATCCGCATGACGCTGCACGGCGGCCGGGCGGTGGTGACCGGGCGGCGGTCCGAGCAGTCGCTGTACGACTTCAACCTGGCGACGTACGACACGGGTGACACGTTCGACCAGTCGATGTCCAAGGGCTTCATCGACATCTTCGGCCTCTCGTCCAAGATGGCCGCCAAGCGCGACCAGTCGTAGCCGGCCATCCCACCCCCGGTCCTCAACCTCCCCCGGCCGAAGACCGGGGGAGACTGAGGAGTTCCGGGAAGGGCCGGGGCAGGGGCACTCTCACCACCACAGGAACAGGCGCGAACAGTGAGCAACAACGACAACAGCGGCAGCGACCTCCGGCTCTGGGGCGGCAGGTTCGCAGACGGCCCCAGCGAGGCGCTGGAGAAGCTCTCCGCCTCGGTCCACTTCGACTGGCGCCTCGCCCCGTACGACATCGCCGGCTCACGCGCCCACGCGCGCGTGCTCCACAAGGCGGGCCTTCTCGCGGAGGATGAGCTGCGGCGCATGCTGGAAGGGCTCGACCAGCTCGAACGAGACGTCACCGACGGCTCGTTCGTGGGCACCGTCGCCGACGAGGACGTGCACACGGCGCTGGAGCGGGGTCTCCTGGAGCGCCTCGGCGCCGAGCTGGGCGGCAAGCTGCGCGCCGGCCGCTCCCGCAACGACCAGGTCGCCACGCTCTTCCGGATGTACCTGCGCGACCACGCGCGCGTTCTCGGCGGCCTTCTCGCCGACCTCCAGGGCGCCCTGGTGGGCCTCGCGGAGGCGCACCCCGAGGTGGCCATGCCGGGCCGCACCCACCTCCAGCACGCCCAGCCCGTGCTGTTCGCGCACCATGTGCTGGCCCACGCCCAGGCGCTGTCCAGGGACGCGGAGCGGCTGCGCCAGTGGGACGCGCGGACGGCGGTCTCGCCGTACGGCTCGGGCGCGCTCGCCGGCTCCTCGCTGGGGCTCGACCCGGAGGCGGTCGCCGCCGACCTCGGCTTCGAGCACGGCAGCTCGGCCAACTCCATCGACGGCACGGCCTCGCGCGACTTCGTCGCGGAGTTCGCCTTCGTGACCGCGATGATCGGCGTCGACGTCTCGAAGATCGCGGAGGAGATCATCCTGTGGAACACGAAGGAGTTCTCCTTCGTGACCCTCCACGACGCGTTCTCCACCGGCTCCTCGATCATGCCGCAGAAGAAGAACCCCGACATCGCGGAGCTGGCGCGCGGCAAGTCGGGCCGGCTGATCGGCAACCTGACCGGCCTGATGGCCACCCTCAAGGCGCTGCCGCTCGCCTACAACCGCGACCTCCAGGAGGACAAGGAGCCGGTCTTCGACTCCATCGACCAGCTGGAGATCCTGCTGCCCGCCTTCACCGGCATGATGGCCACGCTCACGGTGCACGGCGACCGGATGGGCGAACTGGCGCCCGCGGGCTTCTCGCTGGCGACCGACATCGCCGAGTGGCTGGTCAAGCGGGGCGTTCCCTTCCGTGTCGCCCACGAGGTCGCGGGCGAGTGCGTGAAGGTGTGCGAGCACGAGGGCATCGAGCTGGACCAGCTCACCGACGAGCAGTTCGCCGCGATCTCCCCCCATCTGAGCCCGCAGGTGCGCACCGTGCTCAACGTCCCCGGCGCGCTCGCGGCCCGCGACGGGCGGGGCGGCACAGCGCCGTCGGCCGTCGCCGCGCAGCTGGCCGACTTCCGCGCCGACCTGGACCTCCAGCGCGGCTGGGCCGACGCCAAGCGCTGAGTCCGCGCCCCCGGCGCACCGCGGTCCGCACGGACACACGGGCCCCCGCACCGGTGTGCGGGGGCCCGCGCACGTGCCGGGTACGGTGGTGCGGCCAACCGAGCCGCCAGCCGGGAGATGCCGATGCCCCTGACCCGCCTCGCCTCGGCGACGACGCCGACCGCCCACCTCGGGCTGGGCCTCGCCGCCGTCGGCCGCCCCGCGTACCTCACCCTCGGCCGGGACGCCGAGCTGCCGGGCGACCGCAGCCCCGAAGCGCTGCGCGCCCGCACCCACGAACTCCTCGACGCCGCCTACGCCCAGGGCGTGCGCTACCTGGACGCGGCCCGCTCCTACGGCCGCGCCGAGGAGTTCCTCGCGAGCTGGCTCGCCGAGCACCCGGAGATCCAGGACGTGGTGGTCGGCAGCAAGTGGGGCTACACCTACGTGGGGGAGTGGCGCACCGAGGCCGACGTCCACGAGGTCAAGGACCACGGGCTCGCGGCCTACGAGCGGCAGCTGGCCGAGACCCGCGAACTGCTGGGGGAGCGGCTGGATCTGTACCAGATCCACTCCCTCACACCGCAGAGCCCCGCGCTGAGCGACACGGCGCTCCACGAGCGGCTGGCCGAGCTGGCGGCCGAGGGCGTCACCATCGGCTTCAGCACCAGCGGTCCCGCGCAGGCCGACGCGATCCGCGCCGCGCTGTCCGTCACCGTCGCCGGCGAGCCCCTCTTCCGTACCGTCCAGAGCACCTACAACCTCCTGGAGACCTCGGCCGGCGGCGCGCTTGCCGAGGCGCACGACGCGGGGCTGACCGTGATCGTCAAGGAGGGCATGGCGAACGGCAGGCTCGCGGGACAGCGGGCGCCCGGCCCGCTGCGCGAGGTGGCCGACGCGACGGGTACGACGCCCGACGCGGTCGCCCTGGCCGCCGCGTTGCGCATGCCGTGGGCCGGCGTCGTACTCTCGGGCGCCGCGACCGCCGGTGAGCTGCACTCCAATCTGCTGGGCGCGGCGGCCGACCTGGACGAGTCCCAACTCGCGCTGCTGGCGGGCCTCGTGGAGGAGCCGACGGCCTACTGGCAGTACCGCTCCGAGCTGCCCTGGCACTGAAGTACACCCGGAAACCCCAGGTCATGCGCTTCTTGTGAGCATGACACCCCGGTTTCCGGGCAGGTCCCCTGTCGCACTTTGACAACCGGGAGACCAAGAAATGAAAAAGGCATCGACAGCCGCAGTGGCGTTCACCCTCTCCGTGGCCGCGGTCGCGGGCGCCGTCGGGTTCACCGCGGGAGCATCCAACGCGGAGGCACGGAAGAGGCCGGAACCCGTCGTCCAGAACGAGTTCGACCCCCTCGGCCCGCCGATGCACCAGATCAAGCACGCGGGCCGCACCGTGCACTACAGCGACACCGGCGAGAAGCACGGTGACCCGGTCGTCTTCATGGGCGGCACCGGCACAACGGCGCGCGCCGCGGGCATGACGGAGTTCCTGCGCACCACCCGGGAGAAGCTGGGGCAGCGCGTCATATCGGTCGAGCGCAACGGCTTCGGCGACACCGAGTTCGACGACTCGCTCGGCTTCAAGGACTACACCTCCGACGTCAAGGCCGTGCTGGACGAGCTGGGTGTGCGCAAGGCGTCGGTCATCGCGATCTCCGGCGGCGGCCCCTACGCCGCGCACTTCGCCGCCGCGGCCCCCGGGCGGATCTCCTCCCTCCACCTGGCGGCGGCGCTCCCGCCGTACGGCGCGAAGGCCGACTACTGCGGCAAGAGCGACGAAGAGCTGAAGGAGTACTTCGGCGAGCAGATCCGCGACCCGCGCAAGTGGTGGGGCTACCCCGCCGACAGTCCGATGCACAAGATCCCCGGCTTCACCGACACGGCCGAGGAGGACGGCGCACGCTCGTACTACCTGCGCGGCCAGAAGGGTGACCCCGCGGCGCAGGTCCACGAGCAGAAGCTGTACTGCGAGCGGCCCGGCCCCGACATGTCGCGGCTGAAGGCGCCGGTGTACGTCTACACCGGCCTCAAGGACACCGCCGTGCCGCCCGCCACCCAGGCCCGCTGGAGCGAGGCGCTGCCCCAGAAGCCGGTCACCCGTAAGTACGACGACAGCGGCCACGACGTGCAGTACCGCCACTGGGACCAGATCCTGCTCGACATGGCCGGATACGCCGACCGCACCCCGGTGTGCACGGGGAAGAGGACCCGGGTCCTGCCCGAGGACGAGGCAGCCCGTGCCCTCAAGCGCGGAGCCACGTTGGGCAGTTGCGCCTGGCGCTGACACCCGGCCCGCGAGGAGAGCCCCGAGATACCAGCGAGCTTTGAGGGCACCAGCGCCCCGCCGTTGCCACCGTGCACGGCGGGGCGCTTTCTGCGTCTCATGTGCGACATCACTGTCTCAAGTGGTCTAATCTTGTCGCATGAATCTGGACAAGGAAGAGCTGCTGAGCACAGCGGCGGAAGTGCTGACCCGGCGGCCCACCTCGTCCATGGACGACATCGCCAAGGCCGCGCGGATCAGCCGCGCCACGCTGCACCGGCACTTCGCCGGCCGCGACGCGCTGATACGCGCGCTCGAACAGCTGGGCCACCGCCGCCTGGAAGCGGCGCTGGACGCGGCCCGGACCGACGAGGGGGACGCCGCCGACGCGGTACGCCGCGTCATCGCCGAGGCCGAACCCCTCGCCGGGTTCCTCGGCTTCCTCGTCACCGAGAACCAGCTGTTCGAGCCGGGAGAGCAGCACGAGGGCTGGACGAGGATCGACGAGCGCATCAGCGCCCTCTTCCGGCGCGGCCAGGCCGAGGGAACCTTCCGCATCGACCTGACCCCCGCCTGGCTGACGGAGGTGCTCTACGCGCTGATCACCGCGTCCGCCTGGGCTGTCCAGGACGGCAGGGTCGCGGCCCGCGACTCCGCCTACATGACCGCTGAGCTGCTGCTCGGCGGCGCACGACGGAGCATGGAGAGATGAGCAGCAAGATCGCCGGGCCCGGCCCCGGCCCCCGGGCCACCGAGCCCCACCCCTCCCGGCTGCGCTGGGTCGCGCTCGGGGTCCTGGTGCTGGCCGTGCTGCTGGTGGGCATCGACGTCACCGTCCTCGGCCTGGCGGCGCCCTTCCTCAGCGAGGACCTGCGCCCTTCCGGCACGCAGCTCCTGTGGATCGGCGACGTCTACTCCTTCGTCATCGCCGGACTCCTGGTTTCCATGGGCAGCCTGGGCGACCGCATCGGCCGCAAGAAGCTGCTGCTGACGGGCTCGGTGGCGTTCGGCGGCATCTCGGTGCTCACCGCCTACGCGAGCAGCGCGGAGACGATGATCCTGTGGCGTGCCCTGATGGGCGTGGCGGGCGCCACCTTGATGCCCGCCACCCTCGCGCTGATCCGCAACATTTTCCCCGACCCGCGCGAGCGCAGCCTCGCCGTCGGCATCTGGGGAGCCATGACGGCCGCGGGCACGGCCGTAGGGCCTGTCGTAGGAGGGTTCCTGCTGGAGCACTACTGGTGGGGCTCGGTCTTCCTGATCAACCTGCCCGTCATGGCCGTCCTCGTCCTGGTCGGCATCAAGCTGCTGCCCGAGTCGAAGAACCCGGCCCCCGGCCCCTGGGACCTGCCGAGCGTGGGCCTGTCCATGATCGGCATCATCGCCGTCGTCTACGCCGTCAAGGAGGCGGCGGCCTACGGCATCCGCTGGGACATCGCGGTGGGCGCCGTGGTGGGACTGGCCGCCCTGACCGCCTTCGTACGGCGCCAACTGCGGCTGCCCCACCCGCTCCTGGACATGCGGCTGTTCAAGAACCGGGGCTTCACCGGCGCCGTCCTCGCCGACCTGCTGACCATCCTGGGGCTGTCGGGGCTGGTCTTCTTCCTGTCCCAGTTCCTCCAGATGGTGCAATCCCGTACCCCCTTCGAGGCGGGGCTGGCCGAGCTGCCGGCGGCGATCGGCTCGGTGGCGGCGGGCCTGCTCGCGGGGTCCGTCGCACGGCGCACGTCGGTGCGCGGGGCCGTCTCGGGAGGGCTGGCGGCGGTGGGCCTGGCGCTGGGTGCCTGCCTGTGGCTCCAGGCGGACACCGGCTACCTCCTGCTGGGCAGCGTGCTCCTGGTCGTCGGCCTCGGCGCCGGGCTCGCCTTCACCGTGACGGCGGACGTCCTCCTCTCCAGTGTTCCCAAGGAACAGGCCGGCGCCGCCTCCGCCGTCTCCGAGACGGCCTACGAGCTGGGAGCCGCGCTCGGCATCGCGCTGCTGGGGTCCGTCGTCACAGGCGTCTACCGCTCCTTCGCCACCCCGCCCGGCGTCCCGGAGGCAGCCGCCGAGGAGGCCCGGCACTCGCTGGGGGAGGCCGTGAGGAGCGCGCACTCCGTGCCCGGAGCGGCGGGCGAACGGCTGCTGGTCACCGCGCAGGACACCTTCACCGAGGGCCTGCGCTACGGAGCGGGCGTCGGCGCCGTCATCCTGCTCGCCGCCGCCGTATTGGCCTGGCGGCTGCTGCGCGGGCAGCGGCTGGGCGAGATTCCGGAGGAGGACTGAGGGCCGGCCCTCACTCCATCGTCTCCGCCGCGACGGCGCGTGACCGGCCTTGGGAACGGGGATGCCCTTGTCCTTCAGCGCGACGGCGAAGGTGAGCATGTTGTCGTCGGTCTCGGCCGCGTTCCTCGCCAGCCGCTTGAGCTCGTGCACGGGGAAGTTGACCGGCGTACCGGGCGCGGCCTCCTTGAACTGACGGGCCAGCGCGAGCGCCTTCTCCAGCTTCGGCCCCACCTTGACCCGGGTGCTGATCTGCTCCTTGAAGACCTTGTGGTACTCCGCCCGGTGGAGGGCTTCGAGCTGGCTCGCCAGCTGATCCCCCGGCGGGACGCCTCCCGGCCAGGCTCGGTGTCGCCGTCAACGGCTGTTCGCGGATGCCTCGTTCGAGGTGGTGACCGCACCTGGACCGGTGGAACGTCGCGGCGCCGCGGAGCCTTCCGCGGGCTTGGACCTCGCCAGCCACAGGCCGGTGAACACGGCGGTGGCCAAAGTGACGGTGCCGGCAGCGAGGAAGGCGCTGTTGAGGCCGGTCTCGAAGGAGGCGCCGCCGGATTGCCGGGTGCGGACGATGGCTCCGAGTACCGCCACGCCGAGCACCGCGCCGATCTGCCGGGTGGTGGTGCTGATGCCTGATGCGAGGCCGCCTTCCTGCGGGCTGACTGCTTGGATGGCGGCTCCCGTCAGTGGGGACATCGTCAGGGCGAAGCCGATGCCGACGACTCCCAGCCGCCACCACACGTTCCCGTAGCCGGTGTCGGCGTGCACCGTGCCGAGCGCCAGCAGTCCCAGGCCGGCCAGGGCCAGGCCGATGGTGATCACGATGCGGAAGCCGTACCGGGCGGCGAGCCGGCCCGCGTACGGGCTGACGATCACCATCGCGAGGGACAGCGGCAGGGTCTGGAGGCCGGCGCGCAGGACAGAGCTGCCCTGGACGTACACGAAGAACTGGGAGAAGAAGAACGACGAACCCATGAGCGCGAACCCCACCACGACCATGGCGGTGTTGGACACGGTGAACAGGCGCTGCCGGAACAGCCGCAGCGGCAGCATCGGAGCGCGGCGACGCGCTTCGACGGCGACGAAGGCGCCGAGGAGGATCACCGCGGCGGTGAAGCTGCCCAGGATCACCGGCGACGTCCAGCCGCGGGCACCACCCTCGATCAGCCCGTAGGTCAGCGCCCCCACCCCCAGAACGGACAGCACCGTCCCCGGGACATCGATCGCGGGGGCGCTCGGATTGCGGGTCTCTTCAAGGCTGCGCAGACCGACCAGCAGAAGGACCGCGCCGATGGGCAGATTGACCAGGAAGATGGCGGGCCAGCCGAAGGCATCCGTCAGCACGCCACCGGCCACGGGGCCTGCGGCCAGGCCGATTCCACTGAATCCGGCCCACAGCCCGATCGCCTTGACGCGTTCTTGCGGCACGGGGTAGGCGGCGGCGAGCAGGGCGAGCGAGGCAGGGGCCAGCGCCGCGGCCCCGATGCCCTGCAACATCCGGCCGGCGACCAGCCAGCCGAGCGAGGGCGCGAGAGCGCACAGCAGCGACGCGACGGTGAACACCGCAACGCCGGCCAGGTACACCCGCTTGCGGCCGAACCGGTCGGCGAAGACACCGCCGGACAGCAGCAGCATGGCGACCAGCAGTACGTACGCGTCGACGATCCATTGCAAACCGGTCAGCTGAGTGTGCAGCCGGTGCTGCATATCGGGCAGCGCCGCTCCAACAATCGTGTTGTCGAGCAGAACCATGAATTGGCCCAGGCAGGTCACCGTGAGCAGCACGGCCCGGTTCGGCCGACTGCCTACGGCCGCAGGAGATGCAGTCATGGGGATTCCTCTCAATCGTCAGTTGCGCCTCTCCACGGCCGACGTGGTCAGCCCCTGGGCGCGCTAAAGCAGCCGGTGACTGCGTTAGGGGACTGTAGGGAGGGTTACCTCGTAAACGCAAGTGACAACTGCGTTAAGGTGGGGGTGTGAACGAGCGACAGCGATCCCGGCGGCCCGGCGGGCGCAGCGCCCGCGTCGGCGCGGAGGTGCACCAGGCCGTCACCGGCCTGATCAACGAGCGCGGCTACGGCAACTTCACCGTCGGCCAGGTCGCAGCCCGCGCCGGCGTGGCCGACAGCAGCATCTACCGCCGGTGGGGCAGCCTGGAAGCCCTGCTCACCGACGTGGCGCTCACCTGCCTCAACGCGCAGTCGCCGATGCCCGACACCGGGAGCCTGGCCGGCGACCTGCGCACTTACGCGGCGCAAGTGGCCCGCGAGATCACCGGACCCGACGGCCTGTTGCTGGTGCGCCTGGCTGTCGCCCTGTCGAGCAACGGTCAGCAGGGCGTGCAGGCGCGTGATGCCCTCCGCGACGAACGCACCCGGCAACTGCAGTCCATGCTCGATCGCGCCCGCGAACGTGGCGAACACGCACCCGAAGCGTTCGGCGTGCTGGACCACATCCTGGCCCCGATGTACATCCGCGTCTTGTTCGGCATGGAGCTCACCCCGGACTACGTCGACGGGCTGGTCGACCGAATGCTGTGACCTCAACCCGGCCCCCGGGATCAGTCCTCGGACGTGGTGCCAGGGCTCCGCGGTGCCAGGGTTCCGTGAGGTGCTCCACTACGTGCCATCCCACCTCATCAGGCATCCGGCCCTCGGCTGGCTCACGCGGCCAGGTGCTCCACCACCGGCCACGGCACGGCTAAGGGGTCCTCCAGGAACAGCCCGATGTACCTCACCGTGCACATCTGAAGGGTGAAGCCGAGGCGACTGTGGTCACCACGCCGCTTCGCGATCAGCTTCCGGGCCTCGTCATCGAGGAAGAAGACCCGTTCCAGCTCAGGTCTCGTCGGCTCATCCGCGAAACGATCCGAACGCGGTGGCCTGCTCATCAGTCAAAAATTCCACGGGCATACCGCGGTGACCAGCCGCGGTGAGCGAACGTGGATCTTCCGCTGAACACCCCCGACGAGCCGATCATGTGTGCTAAACGATCAAGATCAAGTGCTTGGCGCTCATGGCTGTCCCCAAGGCCGGTGACCACGACGGTTGGAGTCCGGGGCGGTGCTGGAACCGGGGCAATCCGGCCCCGGGGTGCGGAGCGCTGGCGCTGACGGGCTCCGGCAGGCTCCGCCGTCGGACATCCCGCCGTCGTGGCGGGAAGAAGCTACGCGGCCTTCGCCTTGGTGGCGTAGATGTCCACGTACTCCTGGCCGGACAGGCGCATCACGTCGCTCATGACCTCGTCGGTCACGGCGCGCAGCACATAGCGGTCGCGGTCCATGCCCTCGTAGCGGGAGAAGTCCAGCGGCTCACCGAAGCGCACCGCGATCCGGCGACCGCCGCCGATCTTGGGCAGGCCCTTGCCGCCCGGCTGCACCGCGTCGGTGCCGATCATGGCGAACGGCACCACCGGGGCGCCGGTCATCAGGGCGAGCCGTGCGATCCCCGTACGGCCGCGGTACAGCCGCCCGTCGGGGGAACGGGTGCCCTCGGGGTAGATCGCGAAGAGGTTGCCCTCCTCCAGTACGCGCCGCCCGGTCATCAGGGCCGCGACGCCGCCGCGTCCGCCGTCCCTGTCCACCGGGATCATGCCGACGCCGGTGAAGAACCAGGCCATCAGACGGCCCTTGAGGCTCTTGCCGGTGACGTACTCGTCCTTGCCGATGAAGAAGACCTGGCGGGTGGTGACCAGCGGCAGGATCATCGAGTCGATGAACGTGAGGTGATTGCCCGCGAGGATCACCGGGCCCGAGCCAGGGATACGGTCGGCCCCTTCGACCTTCGGCCGGAACAGCACGCGCAGAAGCGGGCCGAGCACTGCCTTGATCAGCCGGAAACGGGACAACGGACCCTCCGCCCAGTCGGTATCGGTCATGCGCACAGGTACGCAGATGAGGACGATACTCGCCGCTACCGGTGAGTTGCACACCGGGTTCATTGCACCGATACGAAGAATTGACGTGGATTACGCCCCTATTGCGCACGCGAACGTCCTCCATCAGACGCGTGTTTCCCTCGTGTTCCGTCTTATGTCTCCCAGCCGCCGTGCACCCGGTCCTACGATCAGCCCGACGTTTGGCAGGTGCCGGTCATCGGTGCCACGGAGTTGAGGAGAGCCCATGGAACAGGAGCAGCAGCCGGGCCGCAGAACCCTGCTCGGGGCGGCGGTACTGGGCGCGGCGAGCGCGGGCACGGTCGCGCTGGGCGCCGGCACGGCGCACGCGGCCGGCGGCGAGGCCCCGGCGGGGCGCTCCCGTGACCGGCACGGGCACGGCGAACTGCCCTTCCCCGCCGTCATCGCCCACCGCGGCACCAGCGGCTACCGCCCCGAGCACACCCTCGGCTCCTACCAGCTCGCCCTCGACATGGGTGCCGACGTCATCGAGCAGGACCTCGTCCCCACCAAGGACGGGCACCTGGTGTGCCGTCACGAGAACGACATCACCGCGACGACCGACGTCGCCGACCGGCCCGAATTCGCCTCCCGCAAGACCACCAAAACGGTTGACGGAGCGAAGCTGACCGGCTGGTTCACCGAAGACTTCACCCTCAAGGAGCTGAAGACGCTGCGCGCCAAGGAGCGCATCCCCGCGCAGCGCCAGCACAACACGCTCTACAACGGCCGCTGGGACGTGCCCACCTTCCAGGAGGTCCTCGACTGGGCCGAGGAACAGGGCCGCCGCCGCGGGCGTCGCGTCTGGCTCCATGTGGAGACCAAGCACCCGACCTACTTCACCAAGCTCGGCCTCGGCCTGGAGAAGCCCCTCGCCAAGCTGCTGCGCCGCTACGGCCGCCACAAGGCGCACTCCCCGAACTTCGTGCAGTCCTTCGAGCCCAGCAGCATCGAAAAGCTGGGCAAACTGGTCGACTGCCCCGGCGTCGTCCTGCTCGGCGGGCTCACCACGCGCCCCTGGGACTTCGTGGAGTCCGGCGACCCGCGTACCGTCGCCGACCTCGTCAAGCCCGAGGGGCTCAAGTGGATCGCCGGGTTCGCCCAGGGCATCGGGCCCACCCTCGAACTCGTGATCCCGCGCAACACGGACGGCACCCTCGGCGAGCCGACCACCCTTGTGAAGGACGCGCACGCGAAGAAGCTGCTGCTGCACCCCTACACCGTGCGCAATGAGAACACCTTCCTGCCCGTCGACTTCCGCAAGGGCGAGGACCCCAACGCCTACGGCGACGCGTTCGGCGTCTTCAAGCGCTACTTCGCCACCGGCATCGACGGCCTCTTCTCGGACAACTGCGACACCGCGCTCCTGGCCGCCGAGGAGTTCCGGGACAAGGACTGATCCGCAGCCGGTACCCGCCGCGAGCGTGCGGCCGTCCGCACGCTGGAGAGTGACGCGCCGCCCGCTCCGCAACCACGGAGCGGGCGGCGCGCGTGCAGCGGCGTATGACGGAACCCACCATGCTGGACCCGCGTCTGCGCGCGCTGCTGCACGCCGAGTGCTCGGCGGAGGCCGCTTCACACCCGGGTACCGAGGCTGAGGATCTGCGGCAGAGCGTGTGGCTGCGCTGGCTGGAACACCTCGGCGGACATGGCACCCCCGCCGAGCCCGCCGCCTGGCTGCGGGCCGCCGTCCGCGCGGAGGCCGACGCCGCGCGACGCGCGACGCGTGAGCCCCCGCCGGAGCGTCGGCCGGCCCGCCGGGCGCCCTGCCAGCGACGGGTCACCGCCGCAGACGGAAGAGGCGACACCGCGAGCGACACCGAGGCGCCGCTGCTGGCCGCCGAACGGCGCCGCGCGCTGACCGAAGCGGTCACGCGGCTGCCGGGCCGCTGCCCCGCGCTGCTGCGCGCCATGCTGGCCGGAACAGACCCCACATACCCGGAAATCGCCCGTGAGTTGGGAATGTCACAGGGCAGCCTGGGTCCGCTGCGTTCCCGTTGTCTGGAATGCCTGCGCAGAATGCTCGCGGCGGAGGTTGCACCACCTGAAGTTGGGGGAAGGGTGCGAGAGGCAACCGGCGTCACCAGGGCGGACAGCACGGGCGCGACACCCTCACTCTCGCGTGCCCGCGCGCACACAATTTGGGGAGGCATGCGCACATGGGAATGAGCGTGACCATCTCTGCGGCGAGCGAGCACGACGCCGAACAGATACTGAAGCTGCAGTACCTCTGCTTCCAGAGGGAAGCCGAGCTGTACGGCGATTACCGCATCGAACCGTTGGTCCAGACGCTGGAGGACTTCCGCGCCGAACTGGGACACAGCTGTGTGCTCGTGGCCCGGCTCGGCGAAGAGGTGGTCGGCTCCGTGCGTGCCGTCGTCGACGACGAGGGCACCGCCCGGATCGGCAGACTGTGTGTGCACCCCCGGCTCCAGGGGCACGGGCTCGGCGGGCGGCTGCTGGCCGCCGTCGAGAACCGCCTCGTCGCCGAGTTCGCCGCCAAGCGCTACCGGCTGGTGACCGGCAGCCGGAGTGAGGGCAGTCTCCGCCTCTACCGCAAGTCCGGCTACGCCCAGGTCGGCACCGAACTCGACCGCCAGGTCACCTTGGTGGCCCTGGCCAAGGAAGCCACCACGTACGCCACCAGCGCGTAGGCCGTGCGGGGCGACGCCGATGCCGGTCGATGCCGTACTCAGCGGGGCCGAACGCGCCTCGTGGAGTACGGCATCGCCGGTCAGGCGGTGGTCGGACGAGCGCCGTCGCGGCGGGCGGAATTCCCGCGCCGCAGCCACAGCAGCCCCGTGACGGGCAGCACCACCGGCAAGAACAGATAGCCCATTCCGTAGTCCGACCAGACCGTGGCGTCGGGGAAGGCGGAGGGCTCGACGAGGGTCCAGGTGCCGACGGTGAGGACCCCGAGCAGTTCGAGCGCGCAGCAGGCGAGAGCCGCCTTGCGGGCGCCTTCGCCGCCGCGCACGAGCGAGAGCGTGATGAACGCGTACACCAGCGCGGCCACGGCCGACAGGACGTAGGCGAGCGGCGCCTCGTCGAAGCGTGTCGAGAGCTGGACGATGGAGCGCGAGGCGGCGCCCACCGTGAAGATGCCGTACAGCGTGACCAGAAGCTTGCCCGGCCCGCTGCTGATGCCCCCGCGCGAGGTCGCGGGGGCGGCGTCCGGCGGCGTCTCAGGCACCGGTGCCGCCTCCCCAGATGTCGTGGAGCCGCACCTGGAGCACCGCCAGTACGACGGCGCCGGCCACCACCGTCAGCGAGCCCCATTTGGTGCGTTCCGTCAGCGAGATCAGTCCCACCACCGGCACGCACGCGACGACACCGACCAGGTACGACACGAAGATCACCGCGCCGTCCGCCGGGTCCTGCCCGCGGGCGAGCTGCACGATCCCCACCACGAGCTGCGCCAGCGCGAGAACCGTCACCACGGCCATGCCGATGAAGTGCCAGTCCTTGGTCGGCTGGTCGCGGTACGCCGCCCAGCCGCACCACGCGGCCAGCGCGAGCGCTGCCACGGCGAGCGTGACCGTCAGGGGGGTGAGCATGGACAGGAGTCTAAGAGGGCGCTCCGGGCCGCCGGCGCGCGCCCCCGAACGCCGTCGTACGCTGGCGCATCATGAAGATAGAAGCCCCCGTGACCCTGCTGTTCGACAACGACGGCACCCTGCTGTCCTCCATGGAATCGGTGCTCCGCTGCTGGACCGCCTGGGCCCAGGAGTTCGGGATCAGCGCCGAGGACTTCGCCGCCGTCGAGCTGCACGGCCGCCCGGCGGCCGACATCGTCGCGGATCTGCTCCCGCCCGCGCGTGTGCCGGAGGCGGTCGGGCGCATCGGCGAGCTGGAGGTCGAGGACGTCGCGAACGGCGGTGCCGTTCCGCTGCCCGGAACCGCCGAGCTGCTGGCCTCGCTGCCCGAGGGAAGCTGGGCCGTCGTCACCTCCGCGACCCGCGAGCTGGCCGAGGCCAGGCTGCGCGCGGTGGGTATCGAGGCGCCACTGGTCATCGCCGCCGACGACATCACGCGCGGCAAACCCGATCCCGAGCCCTACCTGCTGGCCGCCGAGAAGCTGGGCGCCGACCCCGCCCGGTGCGTGGTCTTCGAGGACGCTCCGGCCGGGCTGGAGGCGGGCCGCAGGGCCGGCATGCGGACAGTGGGGCTGGTCACGACCCACCCCCGGGAGGAGCTGCGCGCCGACGTGGTGGTCCCGAACCTCTCCGCCGTCTCGGCGCAGATCACCGCCGCCGGTGTGGCGCTCACCGCAGCCGACTGACGGCTCACGGCGCGGAAGGCCGGGCGAGGCCCCGGTTGGGCGGGGGTGTCCACGGCCATGTCCATCATGCGGACAACGGCCTCCGCATCACCCGCGCCGTCTGCTTTACTGAACAACATGAACACGACGAGCTGCCGCACCCTTGCGACCGACGCGGAATACGCGCCGGGTGCTCGTTGTCTGCGTATGCGTGACTTGCCGCGTACCGCGCGGCGAATGTGTGCCCGCTGAGGGCCCCTGCCTGAGCTGACCGAGGCGATTCGCGCCCCGAAGCGAGTCAACGCCCGCGCACTCCGCACCGTCCCGGAGCAGAGCCCCGCCGCCACCGGCGGCAGCCCCGACCCCACCGCACGCCGCGGTCGTGTGGCTGCGCTCTGCCCGCCTCGCGGTGGCACGCTTCACCGCGCGCGCCCCCTCAAGAGCTACGTAAGCGCTCATCCCACCAACACCCACGGAATCTTCCTGTGATCACGACTAAGGACCTGACGAAGGTCTATCGCACCCGGGACCGAGAAGTCACCGCACTGGACGGCGTCGACCTGCACGTCCGTCCGGGCGAGGTCTTCGGCGTCGTCGGCCAGAGCGGCGCCGGCAAGTCCTCCCTCATCCGCTGCGTGAACCTGCTGGAGCGCCCCACCTCGGGCACCGTCACCGTCGACGGCCAGGAGCTGACCGCACTCCCCGGCAGCAGCAAGCGCGCCGGCCAGGAGCTGCGCCAGGCCCGCGGCCGTATCGGCATGGTCTTCCAGCACTTCAACCTGCTCTCCTCACGCACCGTGCTCGGCAACGTCGAGCTGCCGCTGGAGATCCTCGGCCACTCCGGCCAGGAGCGCACCCGCAAGGCCAAGGAACTGCTCGACCTGGTCGGCCTCGCCGAGAAGGCGGGCTCCTACCCGGCGCAGCTCTCCGGCGGCCAGAAGCAGCGCGTCGGCATCGCCCGCGCGCTGGCGGGCGACCCCAAAGTGCTGCTGTCCGACGAGGCGACCTCGGCGCTCGACCCCGAGACGACCCGCTCCGTGCTCCGGCTGCTGCGCGACCTGAACCGGCAGCTCGACCTGACCGTGCTGCTGATCACGCACGAGATGGAGGTCGTGAAGGCCGTGTGCGACTCGGCGGCCCTGATGAAGAGCGGCCGTATCACCGAGTCGGGCACCGTCCCCGAGCTGCTCGCCACGCCCGGCTCCGAGCTGGCCCGCGAGCTGTTCCCGGTCGGCGGGGTGCCCTCGGCGCCCGGCCGTACGGTCGTGGACGTCACCTTCCACGGCGAGACCACCACGGAGCCGGTGATCTCCAAGCTGTCGCGGACCTACAACGTCGACATCTCCATCCTCGGCGCCGCCATGGACACCGTCGCCGGCAAGCAGGTCGGCCGTATGCGCATCGAGCTGCCCGGCAGCTTCGAGGACAACGTCGTACCGATCGGCTTCCTGCGCGAGCAGGGCCTGACCGTAGATGTGGCCGCCGTGGCCGGATCGGCCGCCGAACCCGCGCCCGCAGCCGGGGCCACCACCCCGGGCCCTGATGAGGACGCACGTGTCGAGGAGAGTGCCAAGTGAGCTGGTCCGAAATACAGCCGCTGCTGTCCCAGGGCTTCCTGGACACCCTCTACATGGTCGGCTTGTCCGCGCTGATCGCCCTGCTCGGCGGTCTGCCCACCGGTGTGCTGCTCGTGCTCACCGACAAGGGCGGCATGCTCCAGAACGCGGCCGTCAACAAGGTCGTGGGCGCGATCGTGAACGTCGGCAGGTCGCTGCCGTTCATCATCTTGCTGATCGCGCTGATCCCCTTCACCCGCGTCGTCGTCGGCAGCTTCATCGGCCCGACGGCCGCGATCGTCCCGCTCGCCATCGGAGCGATCCCCTTCTTCGCACGGCTGGTCGAGACCGCCATCCGCGAGGTCGACAAGGGCCTGGTCGAGGCAGTGCAGGCCATGGGGGGCGGCACGCCCACGGTCGTCTTCAAGGCCCTGCTCCCGCAGGCGCTGCCCTCCCTGGTCGCCGGTCTGACCACGACGATCATCGCGCTGATCGGATACTCGGCGATGGCCGGGACCGTCGGCGGCGGCGGCCTGGGATCGGTCGCGGTGCAGTACGGCTACCAGCGCTTCGAGACCAGCGTGATGATCGCCACCGTCGTCGCCCTGATCGTCGTCGTCACCGCGGTGCAGATCGTCGGTGACGCCGTCGTCCGCGGCCTGGCCGCACACCGGGGCGGCGGCGCCGACGGCGCGGGCCGTCGGCTGGCGCGCCTGGGCAGGGCCCGCACCGTGGCCGTCGCCGCTGCGGTCATCGTCCCGCTCGCGCTGATCGGCTACGGCCTCGGCTCCGGCGGTGACGACAAGCAGACCCTCAAGGTCGCCGCCTCGCCCACCCCGCACGGCGAGATCCTGGACTACGTCGAGAAGCACCTCGCCAAGAAGGAGGGGCTCAAGCTCGAAGTCCGGAAGTTCAACGACTACGTCGTCCCCAACACCGCCACCGAGAGCGGCGAGGTCGACGCCAACTTCTTCCAGCACAAGCCCTACCTCGACGACTTCAACAAGAAGAAGAACACCCACATCAAGCCCGTGGTCAACGTCGAGCTGGAGCCGCTGGGGCTCTACTCCAAGAAGGCCAAGAGCCTCAAGGACCTCACCGCGGGCAAGACCGTGGCGCTGCCCAACGACAGCACCAACGAGGGCCGGGCCCTGCACCTGCTGGCCGACCACGACGTGATCGAGCTGAAGTCCGGGGCCGGTGCCGAGGCCACGCTCGGCGACGTCGCCGACGCCAAGGGCCTGAAGTTCAAGGAACTGGAGGCAGCTTCCGTGCCCCGCGCGCTCGGTGACGTGGACGCCGCGGTCATCAACGGCAACTACGCCGTCGACACCGGCCTCAACCCCTCCAAGAACGCCCTGATCGCCGAGAAGGTCAAGAACAACCCCTACACCAACTTCCTCGCGGTCAAGGACGGCAACCAGGACGACCCCCGCGTCAAGAAGCTGGCCAAGCTCCTGAACTCCGACGAGGTCAAGCACTTCATCGAGCGCAAGTACAAGGGGGGCATCGAACCCGTCTTCGGGCATGTGGGATCGTGAACCCCGGGACCTGAGCCGGGGAAGTCCCCGTATCGACAAGTCTCTTGAACGGCGCCGGGCACCCTCGCCAGGAGGGGCCCGGCGCTGCACATCCAGGTGCTGATGCTGCATGCTGTGCACCCCGACGTGTATGGAGCGCGCATGACCTCGACCTTCCCGGACATCTCGATCAGCACGGACCGGCTCGTGCTGCGCCCGTTCGAGGAAGAGGACATCCCCGCACTCACGGAGATGATGGCCGACGACCAGATCACCGCCTGGATGGCGCAGCCCGTGCCCTACACAGAGGCCGTGGCGAGGCGCTTCATCACCCGCCGCGCACCCATGCTGCGCGGCAGCGGCCAGGGCATCGTCTTCGCGGTCACCGAGTTCCTCACCCAGCGCCTCGTCGGCATCGTCGCCCTGCACGGCACCGACTGGCGGGTCCTGTCTGCGGAGGCCACCTACGCCACCGCCTCCTGGGCCAGGGGCGAGGGCTACGCCTCGGAGTCCATGCTCGCGCTCGCCCAGTGGCTCTTCCAGGACCAGAAGTTCGAGCGCATGGAGCTGCGCACCCCCGCCGACAACACAGCGGCCCAGCAGGTCACCCAGAAGCTCGGCTGCATCAGCGAGGGCGTGCTGCGCAACGCCTGGATAGCGCGCACCCGCACCGAAGGCTGGGGAACCCCCCGGCCCGAGGCCGGGGGAGGCTGGGCCGAGATCCGCACCGACCTCATCGTCTGGAGCCTGCTGCCCGAGGATCTCGACGGCGCCTTCGAGCAGTTGGCCGAGGCCGGCGGCTACGCCCCCTACCCCGACTGGGCCCAGCGGGACTGACATCGCGCTCCTTGACGCGCCCTCCATCCCCTGGCACGCCGGGTGACCGGATGGGCACCCCAGGTACCGGAGGACCCGAGTGGCGGAACAGGGGTACCCTCAGTGGGCCCCGACCTGCGATGAGCCCAGACCAGCCAGGAGACACGCACCCATGGCCGACCGCGTCACCGTGATCGGGTGGGACGGCTCGCCGCTGACCGACGTCGCCCGCTCGGCCCTCGCCGCGGCCACGCTCGTCGCCGGAGCCGCACACCACCTGGCCCTGCCCGAGGTGCCCCCGCACGCCGAACGCATCCGGCTCGGCAGCGCCTCCCTCGCCGCCCGCCGCATCGCGCGGCACCGCGGCTCGGCCGTCGTCCTCGCGGACGGCGACCCCGGCTTCTTCGGCGTCGTCCGCACCCTCCGCGCCCCTGAACACGGCCTGGAGGTCGAGGTCGTCCCCGCCGTCTCCTCCGTCGCCGCCGCCTTCGCGCGCGCCGGCATGCCCTGGGACGACGCCCAGCTCGTGGTGGCACACTCGCGAACCCTGCGCCGCGCGGTGAACGTCTGCCGCGCGCACAACAAGGTCGCCGTCCTCACCTCGCCGGGTGCGGGCCCCGCCGAACTCGCGCTGCTGCTCACCGGAGTCCACCGCACCTTCGTCATCTGCGAGGCCCTCGGCACGGACCGCGAGGAAGTCACCGTCCTCACCTCCGACAAGGTCGCCGACCACACCTGGCGCGACCCCAATGTCGTCATCGTGGTCGGCGGCACGGGCGCCGGCGCCGCCACCGGCACCACACAGGGCAGCGGCTGGCTCGCGGGACACGACGTCGGATACCCGCCCGCCGTACGGGGCTGGGCCCTGCCGATGGCCGAATACGCCGGCCAGTCCGCCGAGGCCACCGGCGGCGCCAGGGCCGGCGAGTCCGCCCAGCTGCGCGCCGCCCAACTCGCCAGGCTGGGGCCGCGCATCGGCGACCTCGTGTGGGACATCGGCGCCGGCAGCGGGGCCCTGGCCGTCGAGGCCGCCCGCTTCGGCGCCGCCGTGATCGCCGTCGACGCCGACGCGGACGCCTGCGCCCGTACCTACGCGGCGGCCCGGCGCTTCGGCGTCCAGCTGGAGCCGGTGCACGGAGTGGCACCCCACGTCCTGGAGGATCTCCCGGAGCCCGATGTGGTGCGCGTAGGCGGCGGGGGAGTGGTGACGGTAACCGCCGTCGCCGACCGCCGTCCCGCCCGTATCGTCACCCACGCGGGCACCCGGGACGAGGCCGAGGCACTCGGCAGGGCGCTCGCCGAGGGCGGTTACGCCGTGGAGTGCGCGCTGCTCCAGTCGGTGGAGCTGGACACCGAGGAATGGGCGGAAACTGAACGGGCCGTTGTGTTCCTGCTGTCCGGTGTCCGTATCTGAATCTCTGTGATTCGCTCCATGACGAACCCCGACGAAGTGCGGTTTCTCTCCTACCCATGGCCAGCGGGACACTCTGTGCCCGGTAGGCTGATGGACTGTTGTGCCACCGTTCGGGGTTGACGGTTCGTCCGTCATTGTCCGAATGGTGTAGGCGGAGGCACGTGCCGCACCGAGTGCGTGCTCGTTCTTCATCTACGGGGTGCGGCGGTCCGTCCGCCGGGTTGGAAGGAGCACTAGCGATGGGCGAGGGGAACGCATGACTGACACCGGTCAGGTCCCGGGAGAGGGGCTGCCGGAGAACGCAGGCGGGCAACAGCAGGAGGGACAGCCGGGTGTTCCGGCCTCCGGCACCTACCCCTTCGCCGACCCGGCCGACGGCATCGGCGGCGCAGCCCCCGCACCCTCCGCCCAGGAGTCTCCTCTTGCTCAAGAACCCCCTCTTGTCCAGGATCCTCCCCTTGTCCAGGATGATGAGGACCTGCTGCTGATGCCCGGAGCCCAAGGCGCCTGGAGCGAGCAGCAGGCGGTGCAGAGCCAGCCCATGCCCGGCGGGCCCCAGCAGCAGACGCGGCAGTCGCAGGCCGCCGAGCAGGGGTATGCGGGGCAACAGCCGGTGTACGGCGATCACCAGCAGCAAGTGCCCTACGCAGCGGCCGGACCGGAGTTCGCCGGCCAACCGCAGCCGGACGCCTACGCGTACGACCCGCACACGCAGGCCCAGACTGCTGCGCAGGCGCAGGGCGGTCCCGCTCAGCAGCCGCTCCAGGAAGGGCAGTTGCCGCAGGAGGTGCCGTACGCGCAGGACGCCGCGCACGCCCAGGACCCCGCGTACGCGCCAGGAGCCGGCCACGCCCAGGAGAGCGCGGCGTACGCGCAGGGCGAGCAGTTCGGCGAGCAACCCGGTGGCCGGCCCGCGCAGTCCGTCCCGCAGCCGCAGGACGCGTCGGCCGTCCCGCAGCCGGGCCCGGACCCGGTTCCGGTATCGGCGCCGGGCCCGCACGAGGCCGACGGCCGCGACTCGGGTTCCATCGACCTCACCGCTGTCCGCACGCCCCAACAGCCGCAGCCGGCCCAGGCGTCCGCGCAGAGCAGCACGCCCAGCCACGGCACCCGGCGCCCCCTCCACCTCGGTCCGCCGGTGCCCGAGCAGTCCGGCACCGTTCGCCCGCTCTCCGACCGGGGCCCCGCGCCCACGTCCCCCGCGCAGCCCGCGCCTGCTTCCGCTCCGACGACGGAGCAGGCTGCCACCCCGGCGGCGGCCCAGCCCCAGCCCGGCGCGGCACCCCAGGAGGGTCAGGGACAAGACCCGGCCCAAGACCAAGGGCAGGTCCAGGAGCAGGGAGACCAGGGCCAGGCTCAGCCCGAGGCGCAGTCCCAGTCCTCGGCCCAGCCCCAGCCCCAGGCCCAGGAGTCCGCCCCCGCACCGGAGGCGCAGCAGACGGAGGCCCCGCAGCAGGCGGCCCCGGCGGAACAGCAGCCCGTGGACCCGCAGATGGCCGCGCCCGCTGTCATGGACCCGCAGAGCCCTGATCAGCAGGAAACGGCTCAGCCCGCCCCCGCGCAGGCGGACAGCGCCGCGGCCCAGCAGGCAGCGGGACAGACGCAGCAGGTCCCGTCGGCCGAGGGCGGCGAGCAGGGCCCGCAACAGACAGAGCCGGAATACCTCGACGTACCGCAGGCCGACACGTCGTCGGCCGAGGAGCCGTTGCCGGGCCCCCAGCTCGGTGAACTCCCGCCGCAGCGCGACCTGCGGACGGCTCAGCAGCCGGCCGCCCAGGACGTGGCGGCTCCCGCCGAGGTCAGGGAGGGACCAGCAGAAACGGTCGCTCCGGCGCAGGCACCCGCTGCCGGGACCCCGGAAGCCGAGAGCGCTCCGGTCCCGGCCGCGCCGGAGGCCTCTGCGGTCCCCGACGCGACGGAGGCTCCTCTTCAGGCCCCGCAGGGCACCGAAGGCGCCGCGGAACCGCAGGAGACCACGGAGGCTACGGAGCCCGCCGAGTCCCCCGAGCCGACCGAGGAGCCCGTACGCCACGGCCCCATCGAGGTCTCCGCGAGCGGTGAAGCCGTCCCGCAGGAAGCAAGGGAAGTACAGGAAGTACAGGAAGCGCAGGACGTCGTGGCGTCGGCCAACGACACGGTGCCCGCACCGCGCCAGGAGGCCCAGCCCCAGGCCCTCCCGACCGTGCCCGCCCAGGCAGGCGAGCCCGAGTCTCGCACCGACGCGGCCGTACCCGCCTCGGCGGCGCCTCCCATAAACGCGGAAACGGACCAGCTAGACCCGGAAACGGACCAGCCGACGCCCCACCAGGAGGCCACGCCCGGCACCGACGCGGGCGCGGGAGCCACCGAGCCCGCCGCCGGGCCCGAGGCCCACATCCCCGAGCAGGCGACTGCCCCCGCCTCCGCACCTGCCCAGCCCGCTCCTTCCGGCGAAGCGACCGAGGTCCCGCAGACCGCGCCCGCAGCCGAGGGCGAGCCCGAGCCCGAGCCCGTTCCCGAGGCGACGGCCACCGCCGAAGCGTCCCCGGAAACCCCGGATTCCCCGGAAACCCCTGCCGCTCCGGCGCCCCAGGAAGCCGTCCCGGCCGAGACGGCGGAGACAGCCGTCGGCGCCGACGAGGCCACCCCGGCCACCCCCGAAGCCCTGGCCACCCCCGAAGCCCCGGCCACCGCCGAAGCGGCAGCCACCAGTGAGGCCGCAGCCACCAGTGGAGCGACCCCCGCCAACGACGAGGGCGCACCCGCAAACATTGAGGGCGCACCCGCCGACCACGAGGGCGCGCCCGCCAGCGGACAGGGCGCACCCGCAAACGATGAGGGCGTCACCGCCGACGACGCAGCCGTCCCCGAAACGGAGCAGGACTCAGACGTGCCCCCGGCCCCGCTGGACAGCGGCGCCGAGGCCCCGCAGCCGCAGGCCCCCGTGGGTGAGCCCGCACCCGGGTTCGCCGAGGCCGAGCGCGAGGCCGTGCACCGGCTCATGCGCGAGCGCCGCGACATCCGCAACGGCTTCAGGCCGGACCCGATCCCGCACGAGGTGCTGCTCCGCGTCCTCGAGGCGGCCCATACGGCGCCCAGCGTCGGCCACTCACAGCCGTGGGACTTCGTGGTCATCCGCTCCGAGGAGACCCGGCGCACCATGCACGAGCTGGCACAGCGCCAGCGGGAGGCGTACGCCAAGTCCCTGCCCAAGGCGCGTGCGAAGCAGTTCAAGGAAATGAAGATCGAGGCCGTCCTCGACACTCCCGTCAACATCGTCGTCACGGCCGACCCGACGCGCGGCGGCAGGCATACCCTCGGCCGTCAGACCCAGCCGCAGATGGCTCCGTACTCCTCGGCGCTCGCCGTGGAGAACCTCTGGCTCGCAGCGCGCGCCGAGGGCCTGGGCGTGGGCTGGGTGAGTTTCTTCGACGAGCGAGAGATGGTCCGGGCGCTGGAGCTGCCCGAGCATCTGGAGGTCGTGGCGTATCTGTGCGTCGGATACGTCGACGAATTCCCGGACGAGCCCGAGCTGATGCAGGCCGGATGGTCCAAGCGCCGCCCGCTGTCGTGGGTCGTCCACGAGGAGTCCTACGGCCGCCGCGCGCTGCCGGGATCCGAGCCGCACGGCATGCTCGCCGAGACCCTCGGCGGAATCCGGCCCCTGGACGCCAAGGCGCTCGGCGAGGCGTGGGAGCGGCAGAAGCGGATGACCAAGCCGTCCGGCGCCCTCGGGATGCTGGAGATCATCTCCGCGCAGCTGTGCGGGCTGTCCCGCAAGTGCCCGCCTCCCGTGCCCGAGCCCGCCGCTGTCGCGATCTTCGCGGGTGACCACGGTGTGCACGCGCAGGGCGTCACCCCGTGGCCGCAGGAGGTCACCGCGCAGATGGTGGCCAACTTCCTGGGCGGCGGCGCCGTGTGCAACGCCTTCGCCAACCAGGTCGGCGCCGAGGTGTGCGTCATCGACGTCGGCGTGGCCACCGAACTGCCCGCCACCCCCGGCCTGTTGCCCCGCAAGGTCCGCGCCGGGACGGCCGACATGACGGCGGGGCCCGCGCTGACCCGCGAGGAGGTCGAGCGCGCCGTCGAGGTCGGCATCGAGACGGCCCGCGACCTGGTGGCGGCGGGCAACAAGGCTCTCCTCACCGGGGAGATGGGCATCGCCAACACCACCGCCTCCGCCGCCCTCATCTCCGCCTGCACCGGCGCCGACCCGAGCGAGGTCACCGGGCGCGGCACCGGCATCAACGATGAGACCCACGCACGCAAGGTGGAGGTCGTACGCCGCGCGCTCGACCTGCACCAGCCGGACCCGGCCGACGCCCTCGGTCTGCTGAGCGCGTTCGGCGGGCTGGAGCACGCGGCGATGGTCGGCCTCATCCTGGGCGGCGCCTCGCTGCGTACCCCGGTGATCCTGGACGGCGTCAGCGCGGGTGCCGCCGCTCTGGTCGCCCGCTCCCTGGCGCCGGAGGCGCTCGCGGCCTGCGTCGCGGGCCACCGCAGTGCCGAGCCCGGCCATGTCGCGGCGCTCACCAAGCTGGGCCTGCGCCCGTTGGTCGACTTGGACCTGCGCCTGGGCGAGGGCACCGGAGCGCTGCTGGCCCTCCCGATGGTGCAGAGCGCCGCGCGGGCCATGCACGAGGTGGCCACCTTCGACGCGGCAGGCGTCACAGGAAAGGACTGACGCCCGCCGGGCCGCGCGCGTCAAGGCAGCGGAGGGCCGGGGGAGGGACACGCTCCTTTCCCGGCCCGCCCGCTTTCCCCGGTCTCCGCTCGCCCGGCCCGGCCGCCGTCCCGTTCCTCCGCCTGCCGGTGGCCTCCGCCTTCCCGGGCCTCCGCCCGCGCGGGGCGCGCAGGGCCGTCCCCGTTCCCGTGACCTGCGAAACAGCCCCCGCCGCGCACTCCGCATAAGCTGTATCGCACCGGCTGTACCCCCGTCCCCGGCCGCTCCACCGCCGCAGCGGCGTCATCACGCACCACCTCCCGACAAGGATGCCGCCCTGATGCCCGAGACCCCCGCCTACCCCGTCGGACTCCGTCTGGCCGGACGCCGCGTAGTCATGGCCGGCGGCGGCACCGTCGCCCAGCGCCGGCTGCCCGCGCTGCTCGCGGCGGGCGCGGACGTCACCCTCATCGCCCCCGAGGTCACTCCCTCCGTCGAGGCGATGGTCAAGGCCGGAGAGATCACCTGGGAGCGCAGGACATATCAGGACGGCGATCTCGAAGCGGCCTGGTACGCGCTGGCCGCGACCGACGAACCCGCCGTCAACGCCGCCATCGCCGCGGAGGCCGAGGCCCGCCGGGTCTGGTGCGTACGCACCGACGACGCCGACGAGGGCACCGCCTGGACCCCGGCGACCGGCCGGACCGACGGGGTCACCGTCGCCGTCCTCACCAGCGGGGCCCCGGGCGCACCGCAGGGCGCGGCGGGCCGTGACCCCCGCCGTGCTGCCGCCGTGCGCGACGCCGTCGTCGCCGGACTCAGCGACGGCACCCTGGTCGCCCGCCGCAACCGGCCCCGTACCCCCGGCGTCGCTCTGGTCGGCGGCGGCCCCGGCGACCCCGACCTGATCACGGTGCGAGGCCGCAGGCTGCTGGCCGAGGCCGATGTTGTCGTCGCCGACCGCCTCGGCCCCCGCGACCTGCTGGACGAACTCCCGCCGCACGTCGAGGTCATAGACGCCGCCAAGATCCCCTACGGCCGCGCCATGGCACAGGAGGCCATCAACGCGGCGCTGGTCGCCCACGCCAAGGAGGGCAAGGCCGTCGTCCGCCTCAAGGGCGGTGACCCCTTCGTCTTCGGACGGGGCATGGAGGAGGCCGAACAGCTCGCGGCCGAGGGCATCGAGGTCACCGTCGTGCCGGGCATCTCCAGCTCCATCAGCGTCCCCGGCGCCGTCGGTATCCCCGTCACCCACCGGGGCGTCGCCCACGAGTTCACCGTCGTCAGCGGCCACGTCGCGCCCGAGGACTCCCGCTCGCTGGTGGACTGGCCCGCGCTCGCCCGGCTGCGCGGCACGCTCGTGCTGCTGATGGCCGTCGAGAACCTCGGCGCCATCGCCGCGGCGCTGCGCACCCACGGCCGCCCCGACGACACCCCCGTCGCCATGATCCAGGAGGGCACGATGGCGACCGAGCGCCGCGTCGATGCCACCTTGGCGACCGCGGCGGACCGCGCGGCGGCCGAGGGCGTACGTCCCCCGGCCGTCATCGTGATCGGCGACGTGGTCGGCGTCGGCCCGGCCGCACCGGCGGCCCCGGATGCCGGTACGCGTCGGTAACGGCGGATTGGCACTTCGGGTACGACAAGGCAGTATCGGGCGTGTGGCTACAGCATCCTCCCCCGGAGCACCCCCAGGAACCCCGGCCGGAAGGCTCCTCACCGTCGACGACCCCGACGACCCGCGCCTGAGCGACTACACGGGGCTCACCGATGTCGAGCTGCGGCGCAAACGCGAGCCGGCCGAGGGGCTGTTCATAGCCGAGGGCGAGAAGGTCATCCGCCGTGCCCGGCACGCGGGCTACGAGATGCGCTCGATGCTGCTGTCCGCCAAGTGGATCGACGTCATGCGCGACGTCATCGACGAGGTGCCGGCCCCGGTCTACGCCGTCAGCCCCGAGCTGGCGGAGCGCGTCACCGGATACCACGTGCACCGGGGCGCCCTCGCCTCCATGCAGCGCAAGCCGCTGCCCGAGCCGGGGGAGCTGCTCACCACGGCACGCCGCATCGTGATCATGGAGTCGGTCAACGACCACACCAACATCGGCGCCATCTTCCGCAGCGCGGCGGCCCTCGGCATGGACGCCGTCCTGCTCTCACCGGATTGCGCCGACCCGCTCTACCGCCGTTCCGTGAAGGTCTCCATGGGCGCGGTCTTCGCCGTCCCCTATGCCCGGCTCGAGGACTGGCCACGCGGCCTGGAGACGGTACGCGACGAGGGCTTCCAACTGCTCGCGCTCACCCCCGACGAGAAGGCCGTACCGATCGACGCCGCCACAGCGGACGCGGAGGGCCGTACGGCACTGCTGCTGGGCGCCGAGGGCGACGGGCTCTCCACCCGCGCGCTGATGGCGGCCGATGAATGGGTCCGCATCCCCATGGCGCACGGCGTCGACTCCCTCAACGTGGGCGCGGCGGCGGCGGTCGCCTTCTACGCGGTGACGCGGTGACTCAGCGACTCGGTGACGCGGCGGAGGTGGCACACGCCGGAGACGGGGAGCGCGGGCCCGCCTAGCGCTCGTCGTCCTGCTGCGGTGCCGAAGCGGGCAGCCGCTTGAAGTGCTCGCCCATTCCCCGGGGCGGCCCCTCGCAGCCCTGTGCGGCGGCGATGGCCAGCGCCACCAGCAGCGTCACGGTCACGAAGACGACGAGTCGCTGGCGCAGCAGCCGCCGCTTGCGGGCCGCCGGACTGCGGCCGTTGCCCGGCCGCTGGGACATGGGCCGCTTCCCCGAGGGCCGGCCGCCGCTGTTTCCGCTCGCGCCGGTGGCGGGCTGTCTCCCGCTGCCGGTTCTGCCACTGCTGTCCCCGCGGGGCGGCGGGGGACCGGAGGAGCGCCGGGACGGGCGTCCGGTGCCCGCACGCACACCGGTTCCCTCCTCGTAGCCGTCCCTGGCCGGGCGGGGAGTACGCGGTGTCGAGGCGCGCGGCGAGCTCGCCGTGTCCTCCCGCCCCCTGCCCCCGGCGGTCCGCCGGGGGCGCTGCTGCGCGTGATCCGGTGTCCGCCGCTCGGCCGCCACCCGGCTCTGCCGGACGGCGGGCGCGGGCCGCACACCGGTGCCCGGCCGCTCCCCCGGGCCCGGGAGCCAGCCGCCGCCGAGCGTCGCGGTGTCGCCGCCTTCCGAGAGGCCGCGCGCCTCACGCGCCGCGATCTCCTTGAGACGCAGCGACAGCTGAAGCGTGCTCGGCCGGTCCTCGGGCGACTTCACCAGACATGCCTTCACCAGCGGTGCGAGCGCCGCGTGCACCTCGTGCAGATGTGGCTCCTCGTGCACGACGCGATAGAGCATGACCTCCGAACTGCCCTGCCCGAACGGGGAGTCGGCCGTCGCGGCGTAGGCCAGCGTGGCACCGAGCGCGAAGACATCGGTGGCGGGCGTCACCGCGGCGCCCCGCACCTGCTCGGGCGAGAGGAAGCCGGGCGAGCCCACCGCGGTGCCCACATGGGTGAGGGTGCTCGCCCCCGTCGCCCAGGCGATGCCGAAGTCGATGATGCGCGGGCCCTTCGGCGACAGCAGGATGTTGGACGGCTTCAGATCCCGGTGGACGACGCCCGCCTCGTGCACCGCGACCAGGCCCTCGGCCAGCGCCGCGCCGATCGAGGCGACCTGCGCGGCCGGCAGCGGGCCGCCCTCGTTGACCTTGTCCTGGAGCGAGGGACCGGGGACGTACTGGGTCGCGAACCACGGCCGGTCGGCGTCCAGATCGGCCGCGACCAGCCGGGCCGTGCACCCGCCCCGGATCCGCCGAGCGGCCGACACCTCGCGGGCGAAGCGCGAACGGAACTCCTGGTCCTCCGCGAGGTCCGGCCGGATCACCTTCAGCGCGACCCGCTGTCCGCGCCGGTCCGAGCCGAGATACACGACGCCCATGCCGCCGGCCCCCAGGCGCCGGTGGAGCCTGAACGAGCCGACGACTCGCGGGTCCTCGCGCCGGAGCCGCATCATCGCCATGTTCGTTCCCCTACCTCCGGTGTCCGGTGGGGGATGAACCCCACCCCGCTGACCGGTCCGTCCGACGACCACAGCTTACGGACTGCCGTCGCATGGCGACGATAGGCCGCGCACGCCGCGCCAGATGGAATGTCAGAGCCCGGTGGAAGACTGGAAGTCGGCTGGGCGCGCCGGGCCGCGCGCCCGTACGCCCCCTGCCCAGCAGGCCCAAGGCCCGGCGGCGGCGCGGGGTTTGACGGGACGAAGGACGCCGGCGGGGCGAGCGTCACGGAGCCACGGAGATCCCCTTGCGCGCGGTAGCGGCCCCCTCCGGGAGCGAGCTGCCGAAGTGAGCGAAGTCACCCGGGAATCCTCACCCGGCGGCAGCCGCGAGAGGCGCGCCGGCCGGTGCACGCGCTGCCCATGCGCGGGAGCCTCGGTCGCTCGCTGACCTGCGACGGGGGCCTTCCTCTGGGTACCCCCTGGGGGAAGACCCCAGGAAAGACGAACCCGCCTCCACCCTGGGGAGTAGCCGACGCCGTGTCACGTCATCCTGGGGGAGGCCCAAGAGTCGGTACGCGCGCATGACGCCGCGGTTCGCGCCGGTCCCTAATGTTGTGGTCAAGCGGCGGGCGCAGCACTCGTCCCCCGAGGTCAGACGTCCGCCGCCCCAGACCACGACAGGAGCGGATCATGGCGCACACCGCAGGGCGCACGTCGCCCAGAGGACAGGGAAAGCTGGCGGCCCTGGCCGCCCTCGGCACCCGTCCGGGTGGCCGTCGGCATCCGCTGGTGGCAGCCGCGATGGTCTTGCCACTGGCGCTCCTGCTCGGCTTCATCACAGGCTGGGGCCAGATGGTGGCCACACAAGCGTCGTCCGTGGCCGGAATGC
Source organism: Streptomyces sp. NBC_01775 (assembly GCF_035917675.1). Classification (NCBI taxonomy): domain Bacteria; kingdom Bacillati; phylum Actinomycetota; class Actinomycetes; order Kitasatosporales; family Streptomycetaceae; genus Streptomyces; species Streptomyces sp. NBC_01775. Next base: position 8,274,035 of record NZ_CP109104.1, read on the forward strand.
TGGGGTCCTGAGCGGACCCCGGGCCCGGTGGAGCGGACCGGGTCGGGGACTTCCGGCTAACAACCCCGTGGGGACGGGGGTGCGGCGGACGGCACGAGGCCCGGGTAGCTGGGGAGCTACCCGGGCCCTCACGCGTTCCGCCCTCTCCGGCACGCCGCCTTCGGGACCTCCCACCCGGCCCCAACGCCGCTTGCCCGCCTCCAACCTGCCTGCTGCCCGGCCTCGGGCGACATCAGGCCGCAACCGGGCACCGGCCACTGTGCCCGCCGCCGCTTCGACCGAGCTGGAGCCGACCGGGGGATGCCGTTGCTCCGGGCACGGCGCAGCTGTGGCGCGCCACCGTGCTGCGTGGGCCCACCCCGGCCGACGCCTGCCCCGTTCGCGTGTCAGGCCTTGCGGTGGACACCGCACCGTACGGCGTACGCTCCCGAGGTGGCGGTGTGGCCGTTCGTCCGCCGCGTTCGTCCCGACCTCCGGAGCGCCCGTGTCCTCTCGACCATCTCCAGGTGACCGTGCGCTGCTTCTGCGGGAGCTTGCGGAGTGTGCTGCCGGGCCGGGGGGCGACGGCGAGAGCGTGGAGGTGCTGGCCGAGCGGGGGGACGTGTGCGTCCTGCGGGTGGGCGGTGTGGTCGTCAAGGCGCACGCGCCGGAGGCGACGCCCGAAGATCTGCATCCCCGGCTGGCGGTCGCAGGTCAGGCGGCATACCGCGGCATCCTGTTGCCGCCCGAGGGCGGGCGAGGACCGGTGTCGCTGGCCGGCAGCGGCAGGCTCGCGAGTCTGTGGGGGTACGGGTCGCCCGTGGACCCCAAAGCCCCGGCCGCCGCTCCCTGGGAGGCGGCCGGCACCCTGCTGGCGCGGCTGCACGCCGCACCGGCGCCTGCCTCCTTGCCACCCATGCGCGGCCCGGCCAAGGCGGCGCGGGCCCTCGCGCGCATGCGGGGCGCGGTATCGGTGAGCGCGGCGCACACCTACCCCGAGGCCGCCGAAACCGTTGAGCGGGCCTGGGCGGCGCTGCCGGGCTGGTGCAGGGACGAGGCCCCGCCGCGCCACGCCACCACCGTGTGCCACGGCGACTTCCACCTCGGACAACTCGTCAGGCACCCCGCGCCCGACGGCCCCTGGCTCCTCATCGACGTCGACGACCTCGGCCTCGGCGATCCGGCCTGGGACCTGGCGCGGCCCGCGTGCTGGTACGCGACGGGCCTCCTCGCGCCCGCCGAGTGGGAGCGATTTCTCGCCGCCTACACAGCCACCCGCCGGGCACTCGCCACCCGCCGCCCGCTCGCCGGTCCCCGCACCGACGACCAGGACCCCGCCTCCGCCTCCGCCTCCGCCCCCGGACCCGGGCTCGACGGCCAAGGGGACCCCTGGCCGTATCTCGACGCCCCCGCCCGTGCGTTGACGGTGCAGACCGCCGCGCTCGCCGTCGCCAAGGCCCGTACCGAGGCGCGCGCCCTGGACGAGGCCGAACAGGCGTGTATCGAGGCGTGCGTCCGGATTGCCTCCCTTCGCACCCAGGCCGAACTTCCCGTGCCCCAGGGGCCGTAGTCTGGTGCGGCAGCACAACGACCGGGAGCCGGGAAGGCCGGGGGACCGGCGGAGAGAGGAAGCCGACAATGATGCAGTGTCCGAAGTGCGGTGCGCCCATGCACACCTACAACCGCAACGGCGTACAGATAGAACAGTGCTCCGGCTGCCGGGGAATCTTCCTCGACTACGGCGAGTTGGAGTCGATCACCCGGCTGGAAGCCCAGTGGTCGCAGCCCGGGCCCCCGCCGCCCGGCGGCCCGCAGTCCTACCCCGCCGCACCGGCCTGGGGCGCCCCTCACCAGGGTTCGCACGGCGGCCACCACGGGGGGCACCACGGCCACCACGGTCACAACAGGGGCTTCGGACGGATGCTCTTCTCCTCCTGATCCGACCCCAGGCCGCGGCAGCCCGCCGCACGAGAAGGGCCCCGGTCACAAGACCGGGGCCCATCGTTGGTGGACGATACTGGGATTGAACCAGTGACCTCTTCCGTGTCAGGGAAGCGCTCTCCCGCTGAGCTAATCGTCCGTGCGCGGTACTGGGATTGAACCAGTGACCTCTTCCGTGTCAGGGAAGCGCTCTCCCGCTGAGCTAACCGCGCGGAAGGCCCCGAGGGGCCTGGTGGACGATACTGGGATTGAACCAGTGACCTCTTCCGTGTCAGGGAAGCGCTCTCCCGCTGAGCTAATCGTCCTTGGAGGTGGAGACGGGATTTGAACCCGTGTAGACGGCTTTGCAGGCCGTTGCCTCGCCTCTCGGCCACTCCACCAAGCCATGAGGGCTCGGGAAGATCCCCCATGTCGAGCGGACGACCAGGTTCGAACTGGCGACCTCAACCTTGGCAAGGTTGCGCTCTACCAACTGAGCTACGTCCGCAGATGTCGTGCTCCGGTCCGCTTCCGCGACCCGGCGACGTGTTGAACTTTAGCGGATTCCCCGGCCAGCTCAAATTCCGTTTCCGCAGCGTGGCCGCCCCGACGCTCCCCATACACTCGCCAGCGTGTCCGATCTGACCCCGCTCGCCCGCTTCGGCGGACGCCTCGCCACCGACCTCCGCGACGTCACCAGTGACCCCGAGGCCCTCGACTCGACGGGCTGGTGGGCCGTCGTCGCCGACTTCGAGGGAGGTCTGCGCTGCGCCCGCTTCGGCGATGTACGCACCGCACCGGCCCTCGCGGCCCTGCCGGGACGCTGGCGCGGGCCCGCCGCCGACGCCTGGGGCAGCTCCCTGGACCGCGCCGCGTACACCGAGGGTGTGCGCCGTATACGCACCGCCATAGCCGCAGGTGACGTCTATCAGGCCAACCTCTGCCGCGTCCTGAGCGCGCCCCTGCCCGACCCCTCGCCCGCCGCCAGCGACATCGACCAGCTCACCGCCCGCCTCGCGCACGGCAACCCGGCCCCCTACGCGGGCACCGTCCGCCTCCCCGCCCACGGCGTCGAGATCGCCACGGCCTCGCCCGAGCTGTATCTGCGCCGCGCCGGGCGCGTCATCGAGTCGGGCCCCATCAAGGGCACGGGACGCACCGAGGCCGACCTCCAGGAGAAGGATCACGCGGAGAACGTGATGATCACCGACCTGGTACGCAACGACCTCGGCCGCGTCTGCGCCGTCGGCTCCATCACCGTCCCCGCCCTGTGCGCCGTGGAGCCGCACCCCGGGCTCGTCCACCTCGTCTCCACGGTGCGGGGCGAACTCACCGAGGCCGACGGGCGCGGCGCCGGCTGGGCCGGCCTGCTGGCGGGCACCTTTCCGCCCGGCTCGGTCACCGGGGCGCCCAAGTCCAGCGCCCTGCGGCTCATCCAAGAGCTGGAGCCCGCCGCGCGCGGGGCCTACTGCGGAGGCGTCGGCTGGGTCGACGCCGACCGCGGGACCGGCGAGCTGGCCGTCGGCATACGGACCTTCTGGATCGAGCGGGGTCATACCCGCCCTTTGCTGCGCTTCGGCACCGGCGCCGGGATCACCTGGGGCTCCGACCCGGAGGGCGAGTGGCGAGAGACCGAGCTGAAGGCATCCAGACTGCTCGCGGTAGCGTCGGGGGAGTACGAAGCGCGCGCACCCGGCACGGAACGGCAGCCACCTCCCCTGTGACAGGTGTGGCAGACCGGTTCCCATCGGCTCCTTGAGGTGAACAGCAGTGAAGATCTGGCTCGACGGCGGACTGCGGGACGCGCACAGCGCGCAGGTATCGGTGCTCGACCACGGACTGACGGTCGGCGACGGTGTCTTCGAGACGGTCAAGACCACCGACGGCACCGCCTTCGCCCTCACCCGGCACCTGAACAGGCTCGCCACCTCCGCGCGCGGCCTGGGCCTGCCCGAGCCCGACCTGGACGAGGTACGCCGCGCCTGTTCCGCCGTCGTCACCGCCAACCCCACGCCGCGCGGACGGCTGCGGATCACCTACACCGGAGGGCTCTCCCCTCTCGGCTCCGACCGGGGCGAGGCCGCCCCCACCCTCGTCGTCGCCCTGGACGAGGCCGGCCGGCGGCCCGACAGCACCTCCGTCATCACCGTCCCCTGGACCCGCAACGAGCGCGGCGCGGTGACCGGACTCAAGACGACCTCCTACGCCGAGAACGTGGTCGCCCTCGCCCGCGCCCGGCAACAGGCCGCCTCCGAGGCCCTGTTCGCCAACACCCACGGACAGCTGTGCGAGGGCACCGGCTCCAACGTCTTCGTCGTCCTCCAGGGCGAACTGCACACCCCGCCCCTCGCCTCCGGCTGCCTCGCCGGCATCACCCGAGCGCTGGCCGTGGAGTGGACCGGAGCGAAGGAGACCGAGCTGCCGATGGACGCGCTGGAGAGCGCCGAGGAGATCTTCCTGACCTCCACCCTGCGCGACGTCCAGGCCGTCGCGCGCCTCGACGGCCGTACGCTGCCCGGCGCACCGGGACCGGTCACCGCGAAGGCCATGCGCGTCTTCGAGGAGCGCTCGGCCGCCGACATCGACCCGTAGAGCCCGCGAAACGGGGGTGACGCGGGCCCCGGGCGCGGGGTAGAACCTCCCCGTGACGACCACCCTGCGCCCGACCGGGCCCGAGAGCCGCACCGCCGACGGCAGACGCTCACGGGACTACGAGATCCGCGTCAACTCCCGCCCCGTGGGCGCCGTACGCCTCCTCAGCCACGCCGACGGCGGCGGCCCGGCCACCGGGCGGATAACGGAGCTGAACGTCCAGCCGGGCGAGCGGCGCCGGGGGAGGGGCACCGTGGCCGCGCTGGCGGCCGAGGAGGTGCTGCGCGGCTGGGGCTGCGCCCGCGTCGAAGCATCCGTGCCGCTCGGCACCCGGAGCCTCGACGCCGGGGGCGACGAGGAGACGGCGCACGCGGGCCCGCACCTGATGGCCTCGCTCGGATACCGCGAGCGCAGCCGTCACATGATCAAGGAGCTGAGGGAGCGGCCCGGACTCCCGGAGGGCACCGCGGCCCGTGCCCTGACGGCCGGGGAGTTCGACGCGTGGTGGGACGCGGGCATCGGCGGCTTCATCGACGGTCTGCTCGAGCGGGGCCACACCCGCGAGGAGGCCGACGCCAAGTGCGAGGCCACCCGCGCCACCCAGCTCCCGGACGGTGCGACGACCGAAGGGGTCGCACTGCGCGTCCTCACCCACTCCGGGGCCGACGTGGGCTCGCTGTGGGTCAGCTTCCGACAGCTGCCGCGCCCCGACGTGGAGGCGTGGGTCTTCGACGTCGAGGTCGTCGAGGAACGGCGCGGCGAGGGCCACGGCCGCGCACTGATGCTGGTGGCCGAGCGGGAGTGCCTGGATGTGGGGGTGCGGCTGCTGGGCCTCAACGTCTTCACCGACAACCCCCGCGCCGAGCGGCTCTACACCTCGCTGGGCTACCGCACCGTGGAGCGCTACTTCGACAAGACTCTGCTGTGATCGCTGCCGTTCCGCTCAGGGGACCGATTCTCAGCGGCCGAGAAGCCGGTCGGCGATCTCCTCGACACGCTCCCGCAGGCCCTCCTGGCCCTTGCCGCCATCCAGCCGCTCACCGCCGATGACATACGTCGGCGTGCCCGTCACCCCGATCGCCTTGCCCTCCGCCTGGTCGGCGTCCACCGCCAGCAGGTGCCGCCCGTCGATCAGCGCCGTTTCGAATTCCTCCGCGTCCAGGCCCAGTTCGCGCGCGACCTCCAGCAGCAGTTCCTCACCCCGCTCGCCCAGCTCGCCGGTGCGCCCCAGCACGGCCTCGGCGTAGGCGTCGGCCCGGCCCTGCGCGTACGCCTCCTCGTACGCCTGCGCTGCCGCGTAGGCGTACTTGTGCTTCTCCAGCGGGAAGTGCCGCAGCCGGATCTCCAGCGCGTCCCCGTACCGCTCCCGCAGGGCACTCAGGTCGGGCTGGGCGCGGTGACAGTCGGGGCACTGCAGTTCGCACCACACGTCAAGGGCGGTGCCGGCGGGCCCGGCGGCGGTGGTTTCGTCCATAGGGCCAGTCTCTCAGCCCTGAGAACGGCATCCGACCCGGAGATGTCCCTGAACCGCAGCCCGGCCATGGCTCGGACCGCCCGAACGGTGACAGGATGGAGAGATGCTCACCACGACCGTCTGTGCCGCGCTCTCCGCCGCGGGCCTCGCTGTCGCCTTTCTGACGGCCTGGCGCCGCCGCTTCGTGGCCGCGACGCGTATCGCCGCCTTCTCGCTGCTGCCCGTCGGGCTGGCGATGTCGGGGCTGGCCGGTCTCGGTGGCAAGATCGGCAAGGCATTCGGCACCTGGGCGACCGACCTGGTGCTCAAGCCCACCGTGTGGGCCGGATTCGGGGTGCTGGCCTGCGCCTTCCTGCTCTACGTCATCGCCCGCGTGGCCGGTGGCAGGGCCTCGGCCGCCGGTCCTGGCCGCAAGGAGCGCCGCGCGGCGGCCCGCGCCGAGCGGCCCCGCGCCACGGAACCCGCCGCCGGAGCGCCGTCCCTGACCCCCGGCGCCTCCGTCGCCAGGACCCCGGCGGCCCAGGCCAAGAAGCCCGCTGCCTCCGGTGGCGGCGAGGACTTCGCCGACATCGAGGCCATCCTCAAGAAGCACGGCATCTGAGAGCCGTACCAAGGGCCATCCGGCTCCCGCCGACATCCCTGGGAGATATTTGGGAGATCAACTCTCCCGGGGAGTAGGCCCGAACTCCCGGCGCTCGATGACCGGCGTCAGCGACGCCTCCCACATCGACTGCAACGACTCCGCAATCTTCAGCTCCATCGCGAGCGTCGTGTGACTGTAGGTGCCCTCCACGCCGGGCAGGTCGTGACCCGTCCGCTCCTCCAGGCGTTTTATGGGCCTGGTGCCCCTCCCGGCAAGCTTTGCCCTGTCGCGTCGTCCGGCACGCACTCCCCCAAGCTCTCCGAGCAGGGGGTGCCCCCAGCGGCGTTGGCCAAAAGCCCTGGTGGCTCCTTCCCCAAGCTCTCAGCTTCTCCCCCGGCCTTCGGCCGGGAGGTGCCCCCAGAGCAGGGGAGGCCCCGATCAAGGGCTTCCGGCCGCCTTGCGATCGCACGCTCCCCCACGCTCGGCTCCGCTCGCGCGGGCGGGCGGGCGGTGCCCCCACGACGACGCTCCTTCCGGGCAAACATTGCCGGTCACGGCACTAGCATGCCGCCGCTCCCAAGGTGGTATTTTTCCTGAACTAGACGCCCAACAGGGCATGTTGCACGCGGGGGTGCGGCGGTCTGCGACATGATCCCCGCGAGATGGACACCACGCCGAACTCCGCGATCGAGCTCGACGAGCCGCAACGCGCCGTAGCCGCGCCCCCCGCAACCGAGCCCCCGCCGCTCACCGAACCCAAGGGATGCCTGTACGCGCTCTCCCAACCCCCGCTGATGCTGTTCCTCGCCGTCATCGCCCTGCTGCTCGCCATCACCGGCGCCCACGACCTGATCTTCCTCTGACCCGGCGGTAGCAGCGGGACGGGTGCAGGCGGGGACGGAGCCTCAGCTCTGACCCGCGCCCGCCGACTCCCGCTGCCGCGCCCGGTAGGCGGCGACATGCAGTCTGTTGCCACAGGTCCGGCTGTCGCAGTAGCGCCGTGAGCGGTTGCGGGACAGGTCGACGAAGGCGCGGCGGCAGTCGGGCGCCTCGCACCTGCGCAGCCGGTCGCGCTCCCCGGAGACGAGGAAGAAGGACAGCGCCATCCCGCCGTCCGCCGCCAGGTGCTGGGCAACCGAGGCGCCGGGGGCGAAGTAGTGGACGTGCCAGTCGTAGCCGTCATGGTCGGTGAGCTGGGGAGTCGTGCCCGCCTCCGCGACCAACTCGTTGATCAGCCCGGCCGCCGTCCGGGCGTCGGGGGCCGCGAAGACCCGCGCGAAACGCTCCCGCACGGCGCGTACGCCCCGCAGGTCCGCTTCGGTGAGGGTGCCGACGTCGCTGACCTCGTTCCGCTCGACGAAGGAGCGCAGATCCGCCACGGTGGTCAGCCCGTCGGGGGTCTCCCCGTCCGCCGTGGTGTTCAGCAGGTCGACCGACTGGTCGAGCGCGCACCGGGTGTCGTGGTTGATCTGCACGGTCAGCTCCTGCCGTGTCGGGAACATCCTCCGGCCTGATGCGGTAAGAGCCTAGCCCGTTCCTGTCGTGGCGATGCCGCCGCCGCGTACGAGTGCGCGGCGGCGGCATCGCTGTGTGCCGTACACGGGGTGGTGCGGCGGGCACACGCCTGCCGGGCCCCGCAGCCGTCGCCCCGAGTCGGACGGCTGCGGTGACCGGCGGTCTCAGCTCTCGGCGAGGATGTGCGAGAGCTCGGTGTCGAGGTCGAAGTGACGGTGTTCGGTGCCGGGCGGCACCGCCGCGTCGGTCCGCTTGAGGAAGGATTCCAGCGCCCGCGCAGGGGCTTCGAGCAGCGCCTCGCCCTCCGGGGAGCTGAGGGCGATACAGGCCACGGACTGGCCGTGACTGCGGGATGGCCAGACCCGTACGTCACCGGTGCCCGTGGGCCGGTGCAGGCCCTCGGCCAGGAGGTCGCGGGCGAAGACCCACTCCACGGTCTCCTCCGCGCCGGTATGGAAGGTGGCGTGCACGGCGTAGGGGTCCGCCGTGTCATACCGCAGGCCCGCGGGTACAGGCAGTGAGGACTCGCTCGAAACAACGAGGCGCAGGTGCAGCTCACAGCTCACCGTTGTGTTCATAAGCGCCAGGGCCTTTCGCTCAGTGTGCGCTCGGGGATTCGCACGTCGGCGCAATCGACATGCCACCTACGCGCCGGTTGTAAACCCCTCTGACCGATTTGTGCGGAATCAGGTCCTTCGTATGGCCCTTGTGGGATTTGCGCCGTGCCGCCATTCCAGTGATCCGCCGTGACCGAAATGTGTCAGGTACCTTGGCCAGTATGAGTGCGGAGAGTGACGAAAAGCCGCTTGGGTCCCGCGCGCCGAGCTTCATTCAGGCGTCGCGTCCGCTGCATCTGAGCTGGCGTGCCGGAATCTTCCTGGTGGGCCTGGCGATCGTGGTCGCCGGGGTCATCATGCTGCCCCTGCCGGGGCCCGGCTGGCTGGTGATCTTCGGCGGCATGGCGGTGTGGGGCACCGAGTTCATCTGGGCCCAGCACGTCCTGCGCTGGACAAGGCGCAAGGTGCACGTGGGGACCGAGTGGCTGAAGGCCCGTCGCGCCGAGCGGCGGGAGCGCAAGAAGACCCGTCGGGAGTCCAAGGCATCCGCTGACATGGGGTAATGTTGGGCGCGCCAACGGGCGATTAGCTCAGTGGGAGAGCGCTTCGTTCACACCGAAGAGGTCACTGGTTCGAACCCAGTATCGCCCACCGCGCAGCGGGGCCCAGAAGCCGTACGGCTTCTGGGCCCCGCTGGCATATCCGACGGAGGTGCGCCCGTGGCCCTGCACCGCTACCGCTTCCGCGCGGAATGGAAGCTGGCGGCTCCCGCCTCCCGGGTCTTCGCCCTCCTTGAACGCGCCGAGGCGTATCCCGAGTGGTGGCCACAGGTCCGCGCCATCGCCCGTGCCGACGAGGGCAGCGGCACCGGCCGCTTCCGTTCGGTACTTCCTTACGTGCTCTCCGTAAGCGCCACTATGAGCCGGTACGACCCCGAAGCGGGCGTGCTGGAGATCCGTATGCACGGGGATCTGGAGGGCTGGGCGCGCTGGACCGTGCGGGAACGGGGCGAGGGGGCCTGCGTGGCGCTCTTCGATCAGGACGTGGAGGTGCGCAAGCCTCTGCTGCGTCTGCTCGCCGTGCCCGGGCGGCCCTTCTTCGCCGCGAACCACGCGCTGATGATGCGCAGCGGGCTGCGCGGTCTGCGAGCCCTGCTGAGAAGGGGTTTGGATGAAGAGTGAGGCGCCCTGTATTGTTCTGCACGTGCCGCACCGCGAGGGGCGGAACACCCGGGGCGATTAGCTCAGTGGGAGAGCGCTTCGTTCACACCGAAGAGGTCACTGGTTCGAACCCAGTATCGCCCACCCCGAGTTCACACAGAGGCCGTGCCGTCAGCAGACGGAGCGGCCTCTTTCGTGTGTCCGGTGTACCGGTCCCGCCCTGCGCCGACTGCCCTCAACCCCGCCCGTTTGCGGTGCCGTTCCCTGGTGAGGAGAAGGGAGGGACGGCCCGGAGACGGAGACCCTGATGCGAGTCGGCGCCGACGACGGCGATGAGATCCACTGGCGGCGCGAGCTGCCCGAGAGCAACAGCGCTGCGGCCTGGCGTGCCCGGCAGAAGCTGGGCGCCGCCGCCCGCGCCATGCTGCGCGCCGGAGCCCTGGCCGCCCACGAGCGTGCCGGATACCACGGCGCCCGCCACGAGCGGCGGGCCGACGCATACGCAGAGCTGGCCCGCTTCGAGGAAGGGAGCGGCGAGGGCGCCGGCGGACGGCTGCTGAGGGCCCGCCTCCCCGTCGCGACGGAAGCCGCACGACGACCCCTTGTCGCCCTCGGCAAAGCCCTGCGCGCGACGGCCGACGCCGTGAGCTCCTACCGCTCCACGGGGGCGACCGAGCACTTCGACGCCGTACGCGAACACGGGGTCTGCCAGGAGCTGACGGACTCGGTGTGCCAGCTGGTGCGCGGCACCGAGGGCGTGCGGATCACGCTGCTCTGGTCCGCCTCGGCAGGTGGCCCTCTCGGCTGCCCGGCCCGGCCCGCACCCGTCGTCTTCACCCCCGGCGACCTGCCCGCGCTGGAGCTGGCCGGGCGGCACTACACGCGCGCCGAACCCTCCGTCCCCGTCCGGGTGACGGGCGCCGTGGTGCGGCTGCGCCGCGCGGAACCCTCCGGGTCGGGCTCCGTGCGGCTGAAGGTGCTGGCGGGGGCCGAGGTGGTACAGGTACGGGCGCGCCTTGAGGAGGACGACTACCGCGTCGCCGTTCACGCGCACCTGGCCGGGCTGCCGCTGCGGCTGAGCGGACTGCTGGAGAGCAGAGGCGGATTCCGCCGCCTGAGCGGAGCGCACGGCGTGGTCCCCGTGCCCGCGCCCGAGGACGCACGTGAGCGGCTGCTCAAACAGCTCCGCCACGGCCTCGACGGCCTCGAGTGCGGGCTCGGCGGCTGAGCACACGACCGTTTCGCGGTACGGCACCGCGGCTCGGTACGATTCGACGGCGCGGCGAGTGTCCGCGTATTCCAGGCAAGAGTCAGGAGAGACCGGTGTCAGACGTCCGTGTGACCATCCAACGCGATTCCGAGCGGGAAGAGCGCGTGGTGACGACGGGCACTTCGGCCGCCGTGCTCTTCGAGGGCGAGCGCTCGGTGGTCGCAGTCCGCGCCGGGGGCGAGCTGAAGGACCTCGCCTACGAGCCGTCGGACGGCGAGGAGATCGAGCCCGTCGACCTCGCCAGCGACGACGGCCTGGACATCCTGCGCCACTCCACCGCCCACGTCATGGCACAGGCCGTGCAGGAGCTGTTCCCGGAGGCCAAGCTCGGCATCGGCCCGCCCATCAAGGACGGCTTCTACTACGACTTCGACGTGGCCGAGCCCTTCACTCCCGAGGACCTCAAGCGCATCGAGAAGAAGATGCAGCAGATCCAGAAGCAGGGGCAGCGCTTCTCCCGCCGCGTCACCACGGATGAGGACGCGCGCGTCGAGTTGGCAGACGAGCCGTACAAGCTGGAGCTGATCGGCCTCAAGGGCAGCGCCGCTGACGCGGCGGAGGGCGCCTCGGCCGAGGTCGGCGGCGGCGAGCTGACCATCTACGACAACCTCGACCCCAAGAGCGGCGAGCTGTGCTGGAAGGACCTGTGCCGGGGCCCGCACCTGCCCAGCACCCGGATGATCCCGGTCTTCAAGCTGATGCGCTCGGCCGCCGCCTACTGGCGAGGCAGCGAGAAGAACCCGCAGCTCCAGCGGATCTACGGCACCGCCTGGCCCAGCAAGGACGAGCTGAAGGCGTACCTCGAATTCCTCGCCGAGGCCGAGAAGCGTGACCACCGCAAGCTCGGCAGCGAGCTGGACCTCTTCTCCATCCCCGAGGAACTGGGCTCCGGCCTCGCCGTCTTCCACCCCAAGGGCGGCGTCGTCCGCAAGGTGATGGAGGACTACTCACGCAAGCGCCACGAGGAGTCGGGGTACGACTTCGTCAACACCCCGCACATCACCAAGGAGAAGCTCTTCGAGGTCTCCGGGCATCTGCCGCACTACGCGGACGGCATGTTCCCGCCCCTTCAGTTCGACGGGCAGGACTACCGCCTCAAGGCGATGAACTGCCCCATGCACAACCTCATCTTCCGGGCGCGGGGACGCTCGTACCGCGAACTGCCGTTGCGCTTGTTCGAGTTCGGCACCGTCTACCGCTACGAGAAGTCCGGCGTCGTGCACGGGCTCACCCGGGCGCGCGGGTTCACCCAGGACGACTCGCACATCTACTGCACCAAGGAGCAGATGCCGGACGAGCTGGACAGCCTGCTCACCTTCGTCCTGAACCTGCTGCGCGACTACGGCCTCTCCGACTTCTACCTGGAGCTGTCCACCCGCGACCCCGAGTCGGACAAGTTCATGGGGACCGACGAGGAGTGGGAGGAGGCCACCGACGCGCTGCGGCAGGCCGCCGGCAAGCAGGGGCTTGAGCTGGTCATGGACCCGGGCGGCGCGGCCTTCTACGGGCCGAAGATCTCCGTCCAGGCGCGGGACGCCATCGGCAGGACCTGGCAGATGTCCACGATCCAGGTCGACTTCCAGCAGCCGCAGCGCTTCGGGCTGGAGTACACGGCGGCCGACGGCTCCCGGCAGCAGCCGGTGATGATCCACAGGGCATTGTTCGGGAGCATCGAGCGGTTCTTCGCCGTGCTCCTGGAGCACTACGCGGGCGCCTTCCCGGCATGGCTCGCACCTGTGCAGGCGGTCGGCATCCCGATCGGTGACGATCACGTGCCGTACCTGGAGGAGTTCGCGGGCGCCGCGAAGGCCGCCGGGCTGCGGATGGAGGTCGACTCCTCGTCGGACCGGATGCAGAAGAAGATCAGAAACGCGCAGAAGAGCAAGGTCCCGTTCATGGTGATCGCGGGTGACGAGGACGTCGCCAACGGCGCGGTGTCCTTCCGCTACCGGGACGGGACGCAGAAGAACGGCATCTCGCGCGACGAGGCGATCCGGGAGATCGTTGACGCGGTGGAGCGCCGAGTCCAGGTGTGATGTGTGGCCCCGCACGCGCGGGGATGGTCCACGCTCGGTCGAGCCGAAAGGGGCTCGGTGGATGTGGCCCCCGCAAACGCGGGGTTGAGGGGCGGTCCGCTGTGCGGGCCGCCCCCTCGTCGTGTCCCGCGCCGCCAGGCGCATAAGCTGGCGCGCATGACGAGTGAGCCGGAGCAGCAGATCGGAGTGGGGGCGCCGGACGCGTTCCAGCGCCTGTGGACCCCGCACCGGATGGCATACATCCAGGGCGAGAACAAGCCGAGCGGTCCCGGCGCCGAGGACGGCTGCCCGTTCTGTGCCATCCCGCAGAAATCCGACGAGGACGGCCTGATCGTCGCGCGGGGCGAAGAGGTCTACGCGGTGCTCAACCTCTACCCCTACAACGGCGGGCACCTGCTGATCGTCCCCTTCCGGCACATCGCCGACTACACCGAGCTGAGCGACAGCGAGACGGCCGAGCTGGGGGCCCTCACCAAGCGCGCGATGACCGTGCTGCGCCGGGTCTCGGGAGCGCACGGGTTCAATCTGGGGATCAACCAGGGTTCGGTCGCCGGAGCCGGGATCGCTGCACATCTGCACCAGCACGTGGTGCCCCGCTGGGGCGGGGACACCAACTTCATGCCCGTCGTCGGCCACACCCGGGTGCTGCCGCAGCTGCTCGCCGACACCCGGGCCATGCTGGCCGAAGCCTGGTAGACGTCAGGCGTCGTACGCGTCCGCCTTGAAGGGCTTGGGGTCCTGCACCGCGGCGCTGAGGTTGAGGGAGCGGCTGCCGAACTTCTCGACGTCGCAGCCGTTCTCCGCCAGCACCCGGATCGCCGCGGAGTGCACGACCCGCAGCACGGGCGTCGCGGCGCGCAGCGCGTCGTCCGCCATGAAGCGGTGGCGCCAGGGCTTGTCCGCCCAGGCGTGCCGCAGCCCGAAGGGCTCCGGGAGCGCGAGCTTGCCGCCGAGGAAGTCCAGGACCGGCGGGAACCAGGTGAAGGGGGCGCGCACCGAAAGGCGTACAACCTCCTTCGCCTCCACCAGGGGCAGCTTGACGGTCCTGGTCTCCCAGAACTTCACACTCTTGGAGACCTGCTTCGTCTTGGCCTTCGGTCCGCTGGTGAACAGCCCGTGCACGGGGCCGAGGGCGTGCCCGGTGACCTCGATGCGCAGGGTGTGGTGCAGCACGGTCACGGTGATCAGGAGGGTGATCACCAGCTGGCCGTCCCAGAGGACGAACTGCGTGCCGAGGTAGTGCCTGTTGCCCGCGCCGAACTGCTGCTCGTTGCAGATGCGCTGTATTTCGAAGTCCTTGATGCGGTAGCCCTCGACCTCCTGGCCGTCGGGGCGCTTGACCGCCTTGGCTCCCTCGGCGACGGGCGAGACGACCCAGTGCCTTATCGAGGGGGCGGGGAAGCCTCCGGTGTGCAGGGGGCCGCGCTCCAGCATCCGGAGCTGGTCGTGGATGGCGCGGACGACGTCCCAGCTGCGGAAGGGGTTGATGTCCTCGTGGCCCTCGGCGGGGACGAGCTCCTCGGCGAGCTGCCAGCTGCCCCAGCGGGTGCCCATGCCCAGTATTCCCTTGGGGCCCGCGTAGTAGACGAGGTTGCTGGCCTGCTCGGCGGCCACCTTGGCCAGGCCGAGGCGGATGCGCTCGGCGCCCGCGTCGCTGGGGTCCTGGGGGACCGCTTCGGGGATCTTGGCGCCGACGCCCGCGCCGCCCAGCAGGCTCTCCCATCGGCTGCGCAGGTCCTTGGCGTAGCGTTCGCAGATCTGCTTGGCCCACAGCCAGCCGACGACGGGTGCGACCAGCATCGCGCGCAGGTAGAGCGCCCAGAGGCCGCCGAAGGGCAGCCGGATGGCGAACAGGACGATGAGCGCTCCGACGGCGACCAGCGCCACCGTCCCGAAGGCCCCGGCGCGCTTGTCCTTGGAGCCGGCGATCACCCGGCGCAGCTGGAAGGCGCCGAGCCACAGCAGCACGCCGGGCAGGAAGACCAGGCCGAAGAGCGACATCACCACGGTCAGCCGGGAGTCGCGCTGTTTGCGTACCCGGGTCGCGGCGAGGCAGTGCTCGACCACGGACTGGGGTTCGATGCCGAAGGACTGGATGAGGGGGGCTCTGGCGCCGCCGAGCAGTCTGGTCTGCACGGCGCGGGCGAACGCCTCGCCCAGGTTGGGCTCGAACAGGGAGATCTTGGGCTTCTTGAAGCTGGCCTCGGGGTTGGCCTCGATGAGCTTCTCGACCTCGTCGTCGCGGTAGGCGGCCGAGGCCAGGGCCTGGGTGGCCGCCGTCTGTCCGCTCGCCCCGGACAGGGGTACCTGGGCGCCTGGGGAGAAGTCGGATGCCGCGTCGGTCTTGCTGCTGTCGTCGAATCCGGCCACTTGGCCCCCACTCCGCTCGGATCTGGCTCGCGACACCACGGAGACCGCCCGTGTGTTGTGCCGCCGACCACGACGGCTTCCCAACAGCCGTGGTCGGCACACATCTTGCCTCAGCCTAAGTGTCCTCAGCGACCGCCGACAGTGTTCCCCTCTTCCTCCAGAATCCTTGTGGCCTGTTGTTGGGGCATTGGCTCGTGCCGGGCGTACGCCCGGGTGAAACGGCCGGTGCCGTGCGACATCGAGCGCAGGTCCACCGCGTACCTGCTGATCTCGATCTCCGGGATCTGGGCCCGTACCAGGGTGTTGCCGGGGCCGGCCTGCTCGGTGCCCAGGACCCGGCCGCGGCGCCCGGACAGGTCGCTCATCACGGCGCCCACGTAGTCGTCGGCGACGGCCACGGCCAACTCGGCGACCGGCTCCAGCAGATGGATCGTCGCCTGCCCGGCGCACTCGCGCAGCGCCAGCGCGCCCGCCGTCTGGAAGGCGGCGTCCGAGGAGTCGACCGAGTGCGCCTTGCCGTCGAACAGGGTGACGCGCACGTCCACGAGCGGGTAGCCGGCGGCCACACCCTTGACCGCCTGGGCGCGTACGCCCTTCTCCACGGAAGGGATGAACTGGCGGGGTACGGAGCCGCCCACCACCTTGTCGACGAACTCGATGCCGGAGCCGCCGGGCAGCGGTTCGACCGTGATCTCGCAGATGGCGAACTGGCCGTGCCCGCCGGACTGTTTGACGTGCCGGCCGCGCCCGGTCGCCCGGGAGGCGAAGGTCTCGCGCAGCGACACCTTGTGCGGGACGGTGTCGACCTGCACGCCGTAGCGGGAGCGCAGCCGCTCCAGCGCGACGTCCACGTGCGCTTCGCCCAGGCACCACAGCACGAGCTGGTGGGTGTCCTGATTCTGCTCCAGGCGCATCGTCGGATCCTCGGCGACGAGCCGGGACAGGCCCTGGGAGAGCTTGTCCTCGTCTGCCTTGCTGTGGGCCTGGATGGCGACGGGCAGCAGCGGGTCGGGCATCACCCACGGCTCCATGAGCAGCGGGTCGTCCTTCGCGGAGAGGGTGTCGCCGGTCTCGGCGCGGGAGAGCTTGGCCACGCAGGCCAGGTCCCCGGCGATGGCCCGGCCGAGGGAGTGCTGCTGTTTGCCGAAGGGGGCGGACAGGGCGCCGATGCGCTCGTCGACGTCGTGGTCCTCATGGCCTCGGCTCTCCAGGCCGTGCCCGGACACATGCACGGTCTCGTCGGGGCGCAGGGTGCCGGAGAAGATCCGGACGAGGGAGATGCGGCCGACGTAGGGGTCGGAGGAGGTCTTGACGATCTCGGCGGCGAGCGGGCCGGCCGGATCGCAGGTGAGCGGGGGCCGGGGCGCGCCCTGGGGCGTGGTGACCTCCGGGACGGAGCGCTCCTCCGGGGTGGGGAAGCCCCCGGTGATCAGCTCCAGCAGCTCGACCGTGCCGAGGCCCTGCCGGGCACCCTCGGCAGGCGGGGCCGCGGCCAGCACTGGATGGAAGACGCCGCGTGCCACGGCCTTCTCCAGGTCCTGGATGAGCGTCTTGACGTCGCACTCCTCGCCGCTGAGGTAGCGGTCCATGAGGGTCTCGTCCTCGCTCTGCGCGATGATGCCCTCGATGAGCCGGTTCCTGGCCTCCTCGATGAGGGCGAGATGTTCCTCGCGGGGATCGCTCTCGGTGCGGGCGCCCGCGCCGTAGTCGAACAGGCGCTGGGTGAGCAGCCCGATCAGGCCGGTCACCGGGGCGCTGCCGTCGGGGCGCCGCTCGCCGAGCGCGGGGAGGTAGAGGGGGATGACGGCGTCGGGATCGTCGCCGCCCAGGACGTCCTGGCAGACGGCGGCCAGCTCGTCGAAGTCGGCGCGGGCCGCGTCGAGGTGGGTGACGACGATGGCGCGCGGCATGCCGACGGCCGCGCACTCCTGCCACACGAGCCGGGTCGCCCCGTCGACGCCGTCGGCGGCCGAGACGACGAAAAGGGCGGCGTCCGCCGCCCGCAGACCCGCCCTCAATTCCCCGACGAAGTCGGCGTATCCGGGGGTGTCCAGCACGTTGATCCTGATGCCGTCCCAGGCGAGCGGCACCAGTGAGAGCTGGATGGAGCGCTGCTGCCTGTGCTCGATCTCGTCGTAGTCGGACAGGGAGCCGCCGTCCTCCACGCGGCCCGCCCGGGTCACCGCGCCTGATGCGAGGGCGAGGGATTCGACCAAGGTGGTCTTTCCCGCTCCGCTGTGGCCGACCAATACCACGTTCCGTATGGACGCGGGGTGGTCGGCCGCCGCTGCCCTGCCGGCGGCTCCGGGGTGTGCGTTCGCTTTATCGGCCATGCGTCCCGCCTTCCGGTTGACACCTGCTGGATCGCGCTGAAGGGGCCGAGGGGTCGCGAAGACCACGGTTCTTCGAGCTTTCCACCGCTGCCGGAAGGCGTCCATACGTTGAACACGGCGCCGACGGACGGTGTGCGCCGGGCGCTGCCGCCGCGTGGCTACGATGGGCCGGGCCGGTGGCCACATCGCCATCCGGCTCACTCACGAAGCACCGGGACGGTCATGCTGAACAAGTACGCGCGTGCCTTCTTCACGCGTGTCCTCACGCCATTCGCCGCGATGCTGCTGCGCCTGGGCGTGAGTCCCGACGCGGTCACTCTGGTCGGCACCGGCGGGGTGATGGCGGGGGCCCTGATTTTCTACCCCATGGGGGAGTTCTTCTGGGGAACGGTAGTCATCACCCTGTTTGTCTTCTCGGATCTCGTCGACGGCAACATGGCGCGGCAGTTGGGGCGCTCCAGCAGGTGGGGCGCGTTCTTGGACTCGACCCTGGACCGCGTCGCCGACGCGGCCGTCTTCGGGGGGATCGCGCTGTGGTACGCGGGACGCGGTGACGACATCGCGCTGTGCGCCGTGACGATCTTCTGCCTGGCCAGCGGTCAGGTCGTCTCGTACACCAAGGCGCGGGGCGAGAGCATCGGCCTGCCCGTCAACGTCAACGGGCTGGTCGAGCGGGCCGAGCGGCTGGTGATCACGCTGGTGCTCGCCGGGCTCTCAGGCTTCGAGGCCACTTTCGGCGTCCCCTACATCGGCGTGCTGCTGCCCGTCGCGCTGTGGGTGGTCGCGGCAGGCAGCGCGGTCACCCTCGGCCAGCGGGTGGTGACGGTGCGCCGGGAGGCCGCCGAGGCCGAGGAGACCCCGGCCCAGGAGACTCCGGCCGGCCAGGAGCCCGCGGCCGGGTCAGCCGCCGGGCCGGCGGCGCCGGCTCCCGGGAAGGTGCCCGCCGGAGGGACCGAGGAGGCGTCCGGCTCAGCGAAGCAGAAGGGAAGGACCGCGTGAGCGCAGTCCGCGACCGGCTCACCGACTCGCTCTACGGGCTGGGCTGGGCCGGGGTCAAGAAGCTGCCCGAGCCCGCGGCAGCCGCGCTCGGCCGGCGGGTGGCCGACACCGCCTGGCGGCGCCGAGGCAAGGGCGTCTCCCGGCTGGAGTCCAACCTCGCCAGGGTGGTGCCCGACGCCTCGCCCGCCCAGCTGCGCCGCCTCTCGCACGCCGGGATGCGCTCGTACACGCGGTACTGGATGGAGTCCTTCCGGCTGCCGTCCTGGAACGAGCGGCGCGTCGCCCAGGACGTCGAGATAGAGGATCTGCACCGCCTCACCGACGGCATCGCCTCCGACCAGGGCGTGATCCTCGCGCTGCCCCACATGGGCAACTGGGACCTGGCTGGCGCCTATGTGGTCACCGCGCTGCGCACCCCCTTCACCACGGTCGTGGAGCGGCTCAAGCCCGAATCGCTGTACGACAGGTTCGTCGCCTACCGCGAGAGCCTCGGCATGGAGGTGCTGCCGCATGCCGGGGGCTCGGCGTTCGGCACCCTGGCGCGCAGGCTCCGGGCCGGCGGCCTGGTGTGCCTGGTCGCCGACCGCGACCTGTCCTCCGCCGGGCTGGAGGTCAAGTTCTTCGGCGAGACCGCGCGCATGCCGGCGGGCCCCGCACTGCTCGCGCAGCAGACCGGCGCGCTGCTGCTGCCGGTGACGCTGTGGTACGACGATTCCCCCGTCATGAAGGGGAAGGTGCACGCGCCGGTCCCCGTGCCCGGCATCGAGGGTCGCAGGGAGCGGGTGGCGGCCATGACCCAGACTCTCGCCGACACCTTCGCCGCCGGCATCGCCGAGCACCCCGAGGACTGGCACATGCTCCAGCGCCTGTGGCTCGCCGATCTGGACAACGGCGTCCGGGCAGGCCCGCGCAAGGGGGAGGGGGAGGGATGAGGATCGGCGTCGTCTGCCCGTACTCGTGGGACGTCCCCGGAGGCGTCCAGTTCCACGTCCGCGATCTGGCCGAGCATCTGATCCGGCTGGGGCACGAGGTCTCCGTCCTCGCTCCGTCGGACGACGAGACCCCCTTGCCGTCGTACGTCGTCTCGGCGGGCCGGGCCGTTCCGGTGCCGTACAACGGCTCGGTCGCGCGGCTCAACTTCGGCTTCCTGTCGGCGGCCCGGGTACGCAGATGGGTGCACGAGGGCCGCTTCGACGTCCTGCACATCCACGAGCCGGCGACGCCCTCGCTGGCGCTGCTGGCGTGCTGGGCGGCGCAGGGCCCCATCGTCGCCACCTTCCACACCTCCAACCCCCGCTCCCGGGCCATGATCGCGGCGTATCCGATCCTCCAGCCGGCGCTGGAGAAGATCAGCGCGCGGATCGCAGTGAGCGAGTACGCGCGCCGCACCCTGGTCGAGCACCTGGGCGGGGACGCGGTGACCATCCCCAACGGCGTCGACGTTGGCTTCTTCGCGGACGCCGAGCCCAAGGAGGAGTGGCAGGGCGGCTCCGAGGGACCCACGATCGGCTTCATCGGCCGCATCGACGAGCCCCGCAAGGGACTCCCCGTGCTGATGGCCGCGCTGCCCCGGATCCTGGAGGAGGCCCCGGGCACCCGGTTGCTGATCGCGGGCCGGGGGGACGAGCAGGAGGCGGTGGCCGCGCTGCCGCGCCCGATGCGCGACAGCGTCGAGTTCCTGGGCATGGTCAGCGACGAGGACAAGGCCCGGCTGCTGCGCAGCGTCGACCTGTACATCGCGCCCAACACCGGCGGCGAGTCCTTCGGCATCATCCTGGTGGAGGCCATGTCGGCGGGTGCGCCCGTCCTCGCCAGCGACCTGGACGCCTTCGAGCAGGTGCTCGACGGGGGAGCGGCGGGCCAGCTGTTCGCCAACGAGAGCGCCGACGCGCTGGCCGAGTCCGCCGTGCGGCTCCTCGCCGACCCCGAGCGCCGCGCCGAGCTGCGGGCACGCGGCACCCGCCATGTGCGCCGCTTCGACTGGTCCACCGTCGGAGCCGACATCCTCTCCGTGTACGAAACGGTCACCGACGGCGCCGTTTCCGTCGCCCCGGACGAGAGAATCGGCCTACGCGCCCGGCTCGGCCTGGCCAGGGACTGAGCAGGGGGCCCGGCCGAGGACCAGACCCAGCACCGAGACCCCAGCACCGAGGATCCGAGGACCACGATGCCGACCCTCACCACACTGATCTGGATCGCCGTCGCGCTGCTGCTGATCGGCGTCTATCTGAGCTGGACGGCAGGCCGCCTCGACCGGCTGCACGCCCGCATCGACGCGGCCAAGGCGACGCTGGACGCCACGCTCCTGCGCCGGGCGTCGATCGCGCAGGAGCTGGCGACGGCGGGGGTGCTCGACCCGGCGGCCTCGATAGTGCTCTATCAGGCGGCACACGAGGCGCGGCAGGCCGAGGAGGACCAGCGCGAGGTGGCCGAGAGCGAGCTGAGCCAGGCCCTGCGCGCCGTCTTCGCCGAGACCGCGCAGGTCGAGGTCCTACGGGCGGCGCCGGGCGGGGAGGAGACGGCCCTGGAGCTGGGTGCCTCGGTACGCAGGGTGCCCATGGCGCGGCGCTTCCACAACGACGCCGTGCGGGCCGCGCGGGCGCTGCGGCGCCACCGGAAGGTGCGCTGGTTCCGGCTGGCGGGCCACGCCCCCTTCCCGCTGGCGTTCGAGATGGACGACGGGCCGCCGCCGGCCCTGGTCGACCGGGGCCACGCGGGCGGGTAGCCCACTCGCGGACGGCTCGGGTACAGGCCACAGCACTGGAATTGGCCCTTTCCGGCGGCGGCCGGGATGGGCGACTGTTACGAACAGGGCCGGTTGGTCCTGCCGTATTTTTCCCGTCGAGCGAGGTCGAACCGTGTCAACTCCGTCCCCTGTCACCGAGTCCGCAGCGCCCAGCGCCGAGACCGGTACCGCACGCGTCAAGCGCGGCATGGCCGAGCAGCTCAAGGGTGGCGTGATCATGGACGTCGTCACCCCGGAAGAGGCGAAGATCGCCGAGGACGCCGGTGCCGTGGCGGTCATGGCGCTGGAGCGGGTACCCGCCGACATCCGCAAGGACGGCGGCGTGGCCCGCATGTCCGACCCCGACATGATCGACGGGATCATCAGCGCCGTCTCCATCCCGGTCATGGCCAAGTCCCGCATCGGCCACCTGGTGGAGGCCCAGATCCTTCAGGCGCTGGGTGTGGACTACATCGACGAGTCGGAGGTCCTCACCCCGGCCGATGAGGTCAACCACAGTGACAAGTTCGCCTTCACCACGCCGTTCGTCTGCGGAGCCACCAATCTGGGTGAGGCCCTGCGCCGGATCGCCGAGGGCGCGGCCATGATCCGCTCCAAGGGCGAGGCCGGCACGGGCAACGTCGTCGAGGCGGTCCGCCACATGCGCCAGATCAAGAGCGAGATCGGCAAGCTGACCGTCCTCGACAACAACGAGCTGTACGCCGCAGCCAAGGAGCTGCGTGCCCCGTACGAGCTGGTCAAGGACGTCGCGGTGGCGGGCAAGCTGCCGGTCGTGCTCTTCTCCGCCGGCGGCGTGGCCACCCCGGCCGACGCGGCCCTGATGCGCCAGCTCGGCGCCGAGGGCGTCTTCGTCGGCTCCGGCATCTTCAAGTCCGGCGACCCGGCCAAGCGCGCCGCCGCCATCGTGAAGGCCACCACCTTCTACGACGACCCCAAGATCATCGCCGACGCGTCCCGCGGCCTGGGCGAGGCCATGGTCGGCATCAACTGCGACACCCTCCCCGAGGGCGAGCGCTACGCGAACCGCGGCTGGTAGAGCCCGTTCGAAGTGCCGGGCCCGCACACCGCACCGGGCGGGCCCGGCTGCTACGCGCCGGGCCCGGCCGCCCGTGCACGCGCCGGGCCCGCCCGGCGCACTCCCACCAGATCTAGGTGCCCCGTAAGCAAGAAGGACCGCACAGTGTCTGAGCCCACCATCGGCGTGCTCGCCCTCCAGGGCGACGTCCGCGAACACCTGGCAGCCCTCAAGGGCTCGGGAGCGGAGCCCGTACAGGTGCGCCGCCCGGAAGAGCTCGAGGCGGTCGACGGCCTCGTCATCCCGGGCGGTGAGTCGACGACGATCAGCAAGCTGGCCGTTGCCTTCGGCCTGATGGACCCCCTCCGCGCCCGCGTACAGGCAGGCATGCCCGCCTACGGCTCGTGCGCGGGCATGATCATGCTCGCCGACAAGATCCTCGACCCCCGCTCCGGCCAGGAGACGATCGGCGGGATCGACATGATCGTGCGGCGTAACGCCTTCGGGCGGCAGAACGAGTCCTTCGAGGCGTCCCTCCCCGTGGACGGCGTGGAGGGCGGCCCGGTGGAGGGCGTCTTCATCCGCGCCCCGTGGGTGGAGTCGACCGGGGCGGCGACGCGGACACTGGCCGCCTACGACGGCCACGCGGTCGCCGTGCGGCAGGGCAACCTGCTCGCCACCTCCTTCCACCCCGAGCTGACCGGCGACCACAGGGTGCACGGACTGTTCACCGCGATGGTGCGGTCAGCACGCTGAGTCGCTGACGGTAGGATCTCCGCGTTGAGAAGAAGTTGGTGACTGTGAAGGAGCGAGGCTGTGTCCGGCCACTCTAAGTGGGCTACCACAAAGCACAAGAAGGCCGTGATCGATGCCAAGCGCGGCAAGCTCTTCGCGAAGCTGATCAAGAACATCGAGGTCGCGGCGCGTACCGGCGGCGCCGATCCGGAGGGCAACCCGACACTCTTCGACGCCATTCAGAAGGCGAAGAAGCAGTCGGTTCCGAACAAGAACATCGACAGCGCGGTCAAGCGCGGCGCGGGCCTTGAGGCCGGCGGCGCCGACTACGAAACGATCATGTACGAGGGCTACGGCCCGAACGGCGTGGCCGTGCTGATCGAATGCCTGACGGACAACCGCAATCGCGCGGCATCCGATGTGCGCGTCGCCATGACCCGCAACGGCGGCTCCATGGCCGACCCCGGCTCGGTCTCCTACCTCTTCAACCGCAAGGGCGTCCTCATCGTCCCCAAGAACGGCCTGAGCGAGGACGATGTGCTCGGTGCCGTGCTGGAGGCGGGTGTCGAGGAGGTCAACGACCTCGGTGACAACTTCGAGGTGATCAGCGAGGCCACCGACCTGGTCCCGGTGCGTACCGCGCTGGTCGAGGCGGGGATCGACTACGACTCCGCCGACGCCAGCTTCGTGCCGAGCATGCAGGTCCAGCTCGACGAGGATGGCGCGCGCAAGATCTTCAAGCTGATCGACGCGCTGGAGGACAGCGACGACGTGCAGAACGTCTTCGCCAACTTCGACGTCTCCGACGAGGTGATGGCGAAGGTCGACGCCTGACGGGCGCGCCTTGGGACACGGCTGGTGACGGCCCGGCGGAGACACGTCTCCCCGGGCCGTCCGCTCTGTCGGTGCCGCCCGATAACCTGCGGGAACACGGTGACGGGTGCCGGAGGCAGGCCGAGAAGAGGGGGGATCGCGTTGCGCGTGCTGGGAGTTGACCCCGGGCTGACCCGCTGCGGGATCGGCGTGGTCGACGGTGTCGCGGGGCGGCAGCTTTCCATGACGGCGGTCGGTGTGATCCGCACTCCCGCCGAGGCCGAGACCGCCGAGCGGCTGGTGCTCGTCGAGCGCGGCATGGAGGAGTGGCTGGACGCGCATCACCCCGAAGCCGTCGCCGTCGAGCGGGTCTTCAGCCAGCACAACGTCCGCACCGTCATGGGCACGGCACAGGCCAGTGCCGTCGCCATGCTGTGCGCCGCGCGCCGCGGGCTGCCGGTGGCGCTGCACACCCCCAGCGAGGTCAAGGCCGCCATCACCGGTTCAGGCCGGGCCGACAAGGCGCAGGTCGCCGCCATGGTCACCCGGTTGCTGCGGCTGGCCGCGCCGCCCAAGCCGGCCGACGCCGCCGACGCCCTCGCGCTCGCCATCTGTCACATCTGGCGCGGCCCCGCACAAAACCGTCTCCAGCAAGCCGTCGCAGCTCAGCGTCTGAAAGGCACCACTCGATGATCGCCTTCGTCTCGGGCCCCGTCGCCGCGCTCGCCCCCGACACCGCAGTGGTCGAGGTCGGCGGCGTCGGCATGGCCCTTCAGTGCACTCCCGGCACCCTCGCGGGGCTCCGCGTCGGAGAGCACGCCAAGCTCGCCACCTCCCTGGTCGTCCGGGAGGATTCCCTGACGCTGTACGGCTTCGCCGACGAGGACGAGCGGCAGGTCTTCCAACTGCTCCAGACCGCCAGCGGCGTCGGCCCCCGGCTGGCCCAGGCGATGCTCGCGGTACACGCCCCCGACGCGCTGCGGCTCGCGGTCTCCATCGGGGACGAGAAGGCGCTGACCGCCGTGCCCGGCATCGGGAAGAAGGGCGCCCAGAAGCTGTTGCTGGAGCTCAAGGACCGCCTCGGCGAACCGCTCGGCACCGGCGCGCACGCCTCCCGGGCGGGCGTGGGCGCGCCCGTCGCCACCGGATGGCGAGAGCAACTGCACGTGGCCCTGGTCGGGTTGGGATATGCCGCCCGGGAGGCCGACGAAGCGGTCGCGGCTGTGGCACCGCAGGCCGAGGCCGTTGTCGCCGACGGCGGACAGCCGCAGGTGGGCTCACTGTTGAAGGCCGCCCTCCAGTCGCTGAACCGGGCCCGGTGAGGGCTGTGGTCGTCGCCCCGCACTTGAGCGCAGGCCGGTGGCCGCTGTGTGCCCACCTGTTCCGCCTTGCGGAACGCCTGCCCACAATCCGGTGGAGGTCTCTGCCATGAACGCGGAAGAACGGCTGGTCGGCGCGGACGCCGACAGTGAGGACCAGGCCGTCGAGGCGGCGCTGCGGCCCAAGCAGCTGGGGGAGTTCATCGGGCAGCCCAAGGTGCGCGAGCAGCTCGACCTCGTCCTGAGGGCGGCCCGCGCCCGTGGCGGCACCGCCGACCACGTCCTGCTGTCCGGGGCCCCCGGGCTCGGCAAGACAACTCTTTCGATGATCATCGCGGCGGAGATGAACGCCCCCATCCGCATCACCTCGGGCCCCGCCATCCAGCACGCCGGTGACCTCGCCGCCATCTTGTCCTCGCTCCAGGAGGGCGAGGTCCTCTTCCTGGACGAGATCCACCGGATGTCCCGCCCCGCCGAAGAGATGCTCTACATGGCGATGGAGGACTTCCGCGTCGATGTGATCGTCGGCAAGGGCCCCGGGGCGACGGCGATCCCGCTGGAGCTGCCGCCCTTCACCCTCGTGGGCGCCACCACCCGCGCGGGACTGCTGCCGCCCCCGCTGCGCGACCGCTTCGGCTTCACCGCGCACATGGAGTTCTACGAGCCGGGCGAGCTGGAGCAGGTCGTGCACCGCTCGGCGCAGCTCCTGGACGTGCACACGGACCCCGAGGGCGCGGTGGAGATCGCCGGGCGCTCGCGCGGCACGCCCCGTATCGCCAACCGGCTGCTGCGCCGTGTCCGGGACTACGCCCAGGTCAAGGCGGACGGCGTGATCACCCGCGAGATCGCCTCCGCCGCGCTGAAGGTCTACGAGGTCGACGGGCGCGGCCTCGACCGGCTCGACCGCGCGGTGCTCGGCTCGCTGCTCAAGCTCTTCGGCGGCGGCCCGGTGGGTCTCTCCACGCTCGCCGTCGCGGTGGGGGAGGAGCGTGAGACCGTGGAGGAGGTCGCCGAGCCCTTCCTCGTACGGGAGGGACTGCTCGCGCGTACGCCCCGTGGTCGCGTCGCCACCCCCGCCGCATGGGCCCACCTGGGCCTCACTCCGCCCCAGCAGTCCCCGCAGTCACCCACCGGCGGCCAGGGACAGCAGGGTCTGTTCGGAACGTGACGGCGCCGTGACGGCGCGGGGGCTCGCCGGGCCAGGAACCCCGGTGCCATGCTTGACGTTGTTCCATTGGCGAAGCCTCGCTTAGACTCCGCCGACGCCCTCCCTTTGCGGAGGCTTGCCCACCCCGAATACCCAGGCCGCTGAGACGCGGCCATGAAGGAATATCTTCCGCCGTGGATCCTATTGCTCTGCTCCCTTTCATCGTGCTCATCGGGGCCATGTTCCTGATGACCCGCTCGGCCAAGAAGAAGCAGCGTCAGGCCTCGCAGATGCGTGACCAGATGCAGCCCGGCACGGGCATCCGGACCATCGGGGGCATGTATGCCGTCGTCAAGGAGGTCCGCGACGACGCCGTCCTGGTCGAGATCGAGCCGGGCGTGCACGCTCTGTTCGCCAAGAACGCCATCGGTGCCGTGCTCCCGGACGAGGAGTTCGACCGCATCGTGAACGGGGGCGAGGGCGAGGAGCTGGACGTCGACACGGTGGTTCCGGACGACGCCTCGGCGCTGACCCGCGACGAGGACTCTCCCGCCGACACGAAGCTCGATCTCGGCAAGAAGGATTCCGTCGCGGACACGCCCGACGACGAAGCCGACGAGGACGCCAAGGCCACCGCGGACGCCTCCGAGGAGCCCAAGGTGGACGCGGCCAAGGCCGACACCACCGGCTCGAAGGATGCCAAGCGGGACGGAGACTCCGACTCCAAGTAAGGTCGGCGCCGCCGGACTGATGGGGGCACCTCCTGACCGAAGGTCGGAGGAGACCGGGTCCGGCGGCGTAGCACGTCCACAGACCACTTCGCGTGCCGCCGGGCCGCCCTAGCCGAACTCAGGGGGCGGCCGGGGCGGTTGGACAGGGAGAGACGAGAAGGTGGCAGCACCGAAGAGGGGCCGAAAGGCTCCTGGCGCCAAGGGAAGGCCGTGGCGCTCCCTAGCGCTGATCCTGCTGGTCATGGCCGGGTTGTTCGGGGGGATGTTCCTCTCGGGCCACAAGACCCCCCGGCTGGGGATCGACCTCGCCGGCGGCACGAGCATCACGCTTGAGGCCAAGAACCAGCCGGGCAAGCCCAATGCGATCAACAAGACCAACATGGACACCGCCGTCAGCATCATCGAGCGGCGTGTCAACGGTCTTGGTGTGCAGGAGGCCGAGGTCCAGACCCAGGGCGACCGGCACATCATCGTCAACATCCCGAAGGGCACCAACTCCAAGCAGGCACGCGAGCAGGTCGGCACGACCGCTGAGCTGGGCTTCCGCCCGGTACTGACGCTGGCCCAGACCGGTCAGCAGCAGCCGACGCCGACACCGTCGCCCTCCGACAGCACGGGTTCGGGCAAGAAGAAGGACGGGCAGGACGGGAAGGGCGACAAGAGCGGGGAAAAGGGAGCGGGGGGCGCCGATGACAAGGCGTCCTCCTCGGGCTCCTCCTCATCGGCGGGGCAGGGCCGCGCGGTCACCGAAGGGCTGAAGTCCCAGACCGCGAAGACGAAGGAGACTCCCACCCCCAAGGCCAGCGAGTCCGGGAGCAAGAAGAGCCCGCCGCCCACCACCCCTCCGCAGCAACAGCAGCCGCCCGGCGTCTCCGGCGCGCTGGCCAAGAAGCTTCAGGCGCTGAACTGCAACACCAAGGAATCCAGGGCGAAGGCCAGCGAGAAGGCCGCCGCCGCCAAGCCTTCGCAGCAGATCGTCGCCTGTGACGCGCGCGAGAAGATCAAGTACGCGCTCGGCCCGGTCGCCGTCCAGGGCAAGAACGTCAAGGACGCCAAGGCCGTCTTCGACCAGCAGCGGGCCCAGTGGATCGTCCAGATGTCGTTCGACGACAAGGGCTCCGACCAGTTCGGCAACATCACCGGCAAGCTGATGAAGCAGCAGCAGCCGCTGAACCAGTTCGCCATCGCGCTGGACGGCGAGGTCCAGTCGGCCCCGACCGTCAACCAGCGGCTGACGAACAACGCCGAGATCTCCGGCAGCTTCACCCAGGAGTCCGCCGAGGACCTGGGCAACATCCTGTCCTACGGCGCGCTGCCGCTGTCCTTCGACGAGTCCGACGTGACCACGGTCACCGCGGCGCTCGGCAGCGACCAGTTGCACGCGGGTCTGGTCGCCGGCGCCATCGGCATGGCCCTGGTGATCATCTACCTCGTCGCCTACTACCGCGGCCTGTCCCTGATCGCCATCCTCAGCCTCCTTGTCTCCGCGGTGCTGACGTACACGATCATGACCTTGCTGGGCCCCGCGATGGGCTTCGCGCTCAACCTGCCGGCCGTCTGCGGCGCCATCGTCGCCATCGGCATCACGGCGGACTCGTTCATCGTCTACTTCGAACGCATCAGAGACGAAGTGCGCGAGGGCCGCACGCTGCGGCCCGCCGTCGAGCGTGCCTGGCCCCGTGCCCGGCGCACCATCCTGGTCTCGGACTTCGTCTCCTTCCTCGCCGCGGCCGTGCTGTTCGCCGTCACCGTCGGCAAGGTGCAGGGCTTCGCGTTCACGCTCGGCCTGACCACCGCGCTCGACGTCGTCGTGGTCTTCTTCTTCACCAAGCCGATCATGACGCTGCTGGCCCGCAGGAAGTTCTTCTCCGACGGGCATCCGTGGTCCGGGCTCGATCCCACGAGGCTCGGCGCGAAGCCGCCGCTGCGGCGCGGCCGTCGCTCCTCCGTCAGCACCGACACGAAGGAGGCGTGAGATGTCCCGTCTCGGCAATCTCGGCGCCCGGCTCTACCGCGGCGAGGTCGGCTACGACTTCATCGGTCACCGCAAGCTCTGGTACAGCGTCTCGATCCTGATCACCATCACGGCCATCGTCGGACTCGTGGTCCGCGGGCTCAACATGGGCATCGAGTTCGAGGGCGGCGCCGTCTTCACCACGCCCAAGACCACGGCCTCCGTCGAGCACACCACGCGGTCCGCCGAGAAGATCTCCGGGCACACCGCCATCGTCCAGGAGCTGGGCGGCGGCGGGATGCGCGTCCAGATCGCCGGCGTCGACACCAAGACCTCCTCCGAGGTCAAGGAGAAGCTCGCCGAAGACCTGAAGGTCAACGCGGAGAAGATCGACGCCCAGCTCGTCGGCCCCAGCTGGGGCGAGCAGATCGCCAACAAGGCGTGGCAGGGGCTCGGGATCTTCATGGTCCTGGTGGTGATCTATCTCGCCATCGCCTTCGAGTGGCGTATGGCGCTCGCCGCGCTCATCGCCCTCATCCATGACCTCACCATCACCGTCGGCGTCTACTCCCTGGTCGGCTTCGAAGTCACACCAGGCACCGTGATCGGTCTGCTGACGATTCTCGGCTACTCCCTCTACGACACCGTCGTCGTCTTCGACGGGCTCAGAGAGGGCAGCAAGAACGTCACCAAGCAGACCAAGTACACCTTCAGCGAGATCGCGAACCGCAGCATCAACAGCACCCTGGTGCGCTCCATCAACACCACCGTCGTCGCGCTGCTCCCCGTCGCCGGCCTGCTGTTCATCGGCGGTGGCCTGCTCGGCGGCGGCATGCTCAACGACATCGCGCTCTCGCTGTTCGTCGGCCTGGCGGCCGGTGCCTACTCCTCGATCTTCATCGCGACGCCGCTGGTCGCCGACCTCAAGGAGCGCGAGCCGCAGATGAAGGCGCTCGCCAAGCGCGTGCTGGCCAAGCGCGCCAAGGCCGAGGAACGCGAGGGCCAGGACCCCGACGGCCCCCAGGACGAGCCGCCCGGCGACGGCGGCGGGCCCCGCCCGCCCATCACGGTCCAGGACGCCAACGGCGCCGGTGCCGGTGCGGGAGCCGGGGTCTCCGGCCAGCGCCGCCAGCCGCCGCCCCGCAACCGTGGCGGTCGCGGCAGGCCCTCGGGAAAGCGCAGGTGAGGGCGTGAGCGCGATGGAGTCCCCCGCGCCGCCACTGATCCCCGATGAAGTACGGGAGCTGCTGGCCGCCCGGATCCACGACGTGCCGGACTACCCGAAGCCCGGAGTGATGTTCAAGGACATCACTCCGCTCCTCGCCGACCCGAAGGCGTTCTCGGCCCTGACCGACGTGCTGGCCGGGCTCGTCGCCCGGCACGGCGCCACCAAGGTCGTCGGCCTCGAGGCGCGTGGCTTCATCCTCGCGGCACCCGCCGCCGTCCGCGCGGGCGTCGGCTTCGTGCCCGTGCGCAAGGCGGGCAAGCTGCCCGGAGCCACGCTCTCGCAGGCGTACGACCTGGAGTACGGCAGCGCCGAGATCGAGATCCACGCGGAGGACCTGGGCGCGGGCGACCGCGTCCTGGTGATCGACGACGTGCTGGCGACCGGCGGTACGGCCGACGCCTCCGTGCAGCTCATCCGCCGCGCGGGCGCCGAGGTCGCGGCGGTGGCGATGCTCCTGGAGCTGAGCTTCCTCGACGGCCGGGCCCGGGTCGAGCGGGCCCTGGAGGGGGCACCGCTGGACGCTCTCGTCACGGTCTGACCTGTCACAGTCCGACCACAGCGTGCTGCTCCGCGCAGCGGCATAAGGCGGCCACCCGATACGTTCACCCGTTGAGGGAACCCCCCGGCCGAAGGCTGGGGGATGGTGGCCGCCTTCGCTGTGCCCGCCCACCTCGGCCCAGGAGGGGCGCGGAGCGCGGAATGGCTACCATGGCAGTCCGACCTGGGGTCCAACGAGGAGTGCTCTTGCCAGACGAGGCCCAGCAGCTCACCGCCGCACAGCACCAGGACGCAGCCGGCGCCGACAAGGCGGCGCGGCAGCGGCCGGGTGCCACGGCGGGCGAAGCGCTGCCCCCCAAGAGCGACGGCTCGGGCGAGCCCCGTACGGCCGACAGCAAGGGCAAGAAGGGATCCGGGGCCCCCGCGGCCCCCAGCGAAGCGCGGAACGGCGCCGAGAGCGGTGTCACCGACCGCGTGGCGCCCGCGCGCGCCGTCTCGGGGGTTTCGGGCCGCTCCGGCTCCTCCAACCGCGTACGCGCCCGTCTGGCGCGTCTCGGCGTGCAGCGCTCCAGCCCCTTCAACCCGGTCCTGGAACCGCTGCTGCGGATAGTGCGCAGCAACGACCCCAAGATCGAGTCC
Organism: Streptomyces sp. NBC_01775; assembly: GCF_035917675.1. Classification (NCBI taxonomy): domain Bacteria; kingdom Bacillati; phylum Actinomycetota; class Actinomycetes; order Kitasatosporales; family Streptomycetaceae; genus Streptomyces; species Streptomyces sp. NBC_01775. The sequence continues at coordinate 8,305,648 of NZ_CP109104.1, forward strand.
TCGACGCTCCGCCAGATCGAGCGGGCCTACCAGGTCGCCGAGCGCTGGCACCGGGGGCAGAAGCGCAAGAGCGGCGATCCGTACATCACCCACCCGCTCGCCGTCACCACCATCCTCGCCGAGCTGGGCATGGACCCGGCCACGTTGATGGCGGGCCTGCTGCACGACACCGTCGAGGACACCGAGTACGGGCTCGACACCCTCCGTCGTGACTTCGGCGACCAGGTCGCACTGCTGGTGGACGGCGTCACCAAGCTCGACAAGGTCAAGTTCGGCGAGGCGGCGCAGGCCGAGACCGTGCGCAAGATGGTCGTCGCCATGGCCAAGGACCCCCGCGTCCTGGTGATCAAGCTCGCCGACCGGCTGCACAACATGCGCACGATGCGCTATCTCAAGCGCTCCAAGCAGGAGCAGAAGGCCCGCGAGACCCTGGAGATCTTCGCTCCGCTGGCCCACCGGCTGGGCATGAACACCATCAAGTGGGAGCTGGAGGACCTCGCCTTCGCGATCCTCTACCCGAAGATGTACGACGAGATCGTCCGGCTGGTCGCCGAGCGCGCGCCCAAGCGGGACGAGTACCTGGCCGTCGTCACCGACGAGGTCCAGGCCGATCTGCGCGCGGCCCGTATCAAGGCCACCGTCACCGGGCGGCCGAAGCACTACTACAGCGTCTACCAGAAGATGATCGTCCGCGGCCGGGACTTCGCGGAGATCTACGACCTGGTGGGCATCCGCGTCCTGGTGGACACCGTCCGCGACTGCTACGCCGCGCTGGGCACCGTCCACGCCCGCTGGAACCCGGTTCCGGGGCGGTTCAAGGACTACATCGCGATGCCCAAGTTCAACATGTACCAGTCGCTGCACACGACGGTCATCGGTCCCGGCGGCAAGCCCGTCGAGCTCCAGATCCGCACCTTCGACATGCACCGCCGCGCCGAGTACGGCATCGCGGCCCACTGGAAGTACAAGCAGCAGGCCGTCGCCGGGGCCTCCAAGGTGCGCTCGGACGTGCCCAAGAGCGGCGGCAAGGCCGGCGGCCAGGACACGATCAACGACATGTCCTGGCTGCGGCAGCTGCTGGACTGGCAGAAGGAGACCGAGGACCCGGGCGAGTTCCTGGAGTCGCTGCGCTTCGACCTGTCGCGCAACGAGGTCTTCGTCTTCACGCCGAAGGGCGACGTCATAGCGCTCCCGGCCGGGGCGACGCCCGTCGACTTCGCCTATGCCGTGCACACCGAGGTCGGGCACCGCACCATCGGCGCGCGGGTCAACGGCCGTCTGGTGCCGCTGGAATCGACCCTCGACAACGGCGACACCGTCGAGGTCTTCACCTCCAAGGCCCCGGGCGCCGGCCCCTCGCGCGACTGGCTCGGCTTCGTCAAGTCGCCGCGTGCCCGCAACAAGATCCGCGCCTGGTTCACCAAGGAGCGGCGCGACGAGGCGATAGAGCAGGGCAAGGACGCCATAGCGCGGGCCATGCGCAAGCAGAACCTTCCCATCCAGCGCATCCTCACCGGCGACTCGCTGGTCACCCTCGCCCACGAGATGCGCTACCCGGACATCTCCGCGCTCTACGCGGCGATCGGCGAGGGCCATGTCTCGGCGCAGAACGTCTGCCAGAAGCTGGTGCAGGCGCTCGGCGGGGAGGACGAGGCCAAGGAGGACCTGGCCGAGACCGTGCCGCCCATGCCCACCCGCACCAAGCGGCGCGCCATGGCCGACCCCGGAGTGGTCGTCAAGGGCGTCGGCTCGGACGTCTGGGTCAAGCTGGCGCGCTGCTGTACGCCGGTGCCGGGCGATCCCATCATCGGCTTCGTCACGCGGGGCAACGGCGTCTCCGTGCACCGTGCCGACTGCGTCAACGTCGACTCCCTGTCCAAGGAGCCCGAGCGGATCCTGGAGGTCGAGTGGGCGCCCACCCAGTCCTCCGTCTTCCTGGTCGCCATCCAGGTCGAGGCGCTGGACAGGTCCCGGCTCCTCTCGGACGTCACGAGGGTGCTGTCCGACCAGCACGTCAACATCCTGTCGGCGGCCGTGCAGACCTCCCGCGACCGGGTGGCCACCTCCCGCTTCACCTTCGAGATGGGCGACCCCAAGCACCTCGGGCACGTCCTGAAGGCGGTACGCGGCGTGGAGGGCGTCTACGACGTCTACCGCGTCACGTCCGCGCGGCGCCCCTAGGTTCGCGGCGTACGTTCTGGCTGGGGCCGCCGTGGATTTCGCCCGCCCCTCGCCGTCGTGGCTGATCGCCGTCGCGGCGGTATGGACCCCGGAGGTCCTGGACCGCCCTGACATGCTGAAGGGGTGTGGGGACAGCGCCCCCACACCCCTCTCCGCCACAGCGGCGCGCGACCACGACGGCGTGGGTCCCGGCGGTGGTGACGGCGGGCTCAACCGCCGCGTTCGCAATAGCCGGCCCGGCCAGGGCCTAGCCGCCGAATTCGTGGAGGCCCTTCTGGGCCTGGTCCAGGAGCATCTGGCGGCCGGCCAGCTCCTGTTCCAGCTTGTCGGCCTTCGCGTTGTTGCCCGCCGCGCGGGCCTTGTCGATCTGGCCGCGCAGCTTGTCGACCGCGTCCTGGAGCTGCCCCGTCAGCCCCGCCGCGCGGGCCCTGGCCTCCGGGTTGGTGCGGCGCCACTCGGCCTCCTCGGCCTCCTGGATCGCCCGCTCCACCGCGTGCATCCGGCCCTCGATCTTGGGCCTGGCCTCGCGCGGTACGTGCCCGACGGCATCCCAGCGCTCGTTGACCGCCCGGAAGGCGGACCGCGCCGTCTTCAGATCCGTGACGGGCAACAGCTTCTCCGCCTCGGCGGCCAGCTCCTCCTTGCGGGTGAGGTTCTCGCGCTGCTCGCTGTCGCGCTCGGCGAACACCTCGCCGCGGGCCTGGAAGAAGACGTCCTGCGCGCCGCGGAAGCGGCTCCACAGATCGTCCTCGTACTCCCGCTGGGCCCGCCCGGCGGCCTTCCACTCCTGCATCAGCTCGCGGTACTTGGCCGCCGTCGGCCCCCAGTCCTGCGACTGGGACAGCGACTCGGCCTCGGCGACCAGCTTCTCCTTGCGCTGCCTGGCCTCCTCGCGCTGCGCGTCCAGCTGCGCGAAGTGCGCCTTTCGGCGCTTGGAGAAGGCGGACCTGGCGTGCGAGAAGCGGTGCCACAGCTCGTCGTCGGTCTTGCGATCCAGCCGCGGCAGGCCCTTCCAGGTATCGACCAGCGCGCGCAGCCGCTCGCCCGCCGCCCGCCACTGCTCGCTCCGGGCCAGCTCCTCGGCCTCGACGACCAGCTGTTCCTTGGCGCCGCGCGCCTCCTCGGACTGCTGCGCCTTGCGGGCCTTGCGCTCCTCGCGGCGCTCCTCGACGGCCTCGTCCAGCTTGTCGAGGCGGGCGCGCAGCGTGTCGAGATCGCCCACGGAGTGGTGCGCGTCGACCTGCTCGCGCAGGTGCCCGATCGCCGTCGTGGCGTCCTTGGCCGACAGGTCGGTCGTCTTGACCCGGCGCTCCAGGAGGCCGATCTCCACGACCAGACCGTCGTACTTGCGCTTGAAGTAGGCGAGGGCTTCGTCGGGCGAGCCCGCCTGCCACGATCCGACGACCTTCTCGCCGTCGGCCGTACGCACGTATACAGTCCCCGCGTCGTCGACGCGGCCCCACGGGTCGCTGCTCACAGCGCCTCCTCCACATGACGCCTGGAAAGGGGCGTGCGGCCCCCGGCATCGTCCACAGTTTTCGTCCGGCCGGCAGAATCGTCCGGCCGTCGGCGCAGGCACCCTACACAACGCCAACATAGGCGACCGGCGCCCGCGCTGTCCGCAATCCGCGCGGCCGAAATTCCCGGCATGGGCAGCTCAGGACTTCCGTGCCGTGGCCTTGTCGATCACCACGGTGGCGTTGGGCGGGGTGTTACGGGTCTGGGGGTCCGGGATCGATCCGGCCTTGGCGATCTTCTTGAGTACGCCCATACCCTCGGTTATCGTTCCGAACGGGGTGTAATCGGGCGGCAGTTCGCTGTCCTCGAAGACCAGGAAGAACTGGCTTCCGCCGCTGTCCCTGCCCTTGCCGGTCTTCGCGTCGTACTGGTTTGCCATCGCGACCGTGCCGGCCGGGTACTTCTCGCCCTTGATCCGGGAATCCTTGAGGTTCTCGTCGGGGATCGTGTAGCCGGGGCCGCCCTGGCCGGTGCCCTGGGGGTCGCCGCACTGGAGGACGTGGGTCTTCTTGTCGTCGACCAGCCGGTGGCAGGGGGTGTGGTCGAAGAACTTCTCGCCCGCCAGGAAGCTGAAGGAGTTGACCGTGTGCGGCGCCTTGCCGGCGTCCATGTCGATGCCGATCCGCCCGCAGGTGGTGTCCAGGCCCATGCGGTACGACGCGGACCTGTCCACCTTCATCGCCGGCTCCTTCTTCCACTGCTTGCCGTTCGGCGTGCCCTCGGCGGGCTTGTCGCAGGGGTCGGGGGCCTTGCTGGGCGTCTTGTCGCCGGCAGCTTCGTCCTTCTTCTTCTCGTCGCCGTTGAGCCCGCCGGTGGCCGCGTAGGCGCCGCCGGCCACCAGGACGAGGACCACGCCCAGGGCGATGGCGGCGTTGCGTATCCGGGCCTTGCGGCGGGCGGCCTCCCGACGCTTGCGCTGGCGCTCGAACTTCTCCCGCGCCAACTGCTTCCTGCGCTGCTCACTGCTGACCACGGTCTCGTCTCCTTCGAGGCGCCGCACGGGCGGGGGACTTCAGCGGGCGGGCCGCGCCCGGTGTGGCCGCGGCCATCGGCCACGTACCGTATACGGTCCCGTTACGGGTTCGCCCCCTCCTGGGCCGCGCCGGTAGGCTGAGGGCTGCCGGGCCGGTGAAATGCCTGCTCGGCGCCGCCGCCGCATCCTGTTGTCGGACGATTGAAGGACGATCGTGCTCGTTGCCGGGTTCCCCGCCGGGGCCTGGGGGACCAACTGTTATCTGGTCGCCCCCGCCGCCGGTGAGGAGTGCGTGATCATCGACCCGGGCCACCAGGCCGCCGAAGGCGTCCAGGAGGCCGTCGCCAAGCACCGGCTCAAGCCGGTCGCGGTGATCCTCACGCACGGCCACATCGACCATGTCGCCTCCGTCGTCCCCGTCTGCGGCGCCCACGGTGTGCCGGCCTGGATCCACCCGGCCGACCGGTACATGATGAGCGACCCCGAAAAGGCGCTGGGCAGGAGCATCGGCCAGCCCCTGATGGGCGAGCTGACCGTGGGCGAGCCCGACGACGTCGAGGAGCTGAGCGACGGAGCGCGGCTGGAGCTGGCCGGACTGGAGCTGACCGTGTCGCACGCCCCTGGCCATACCAAGGGGTCGGTGACCTTCCGGATGCCCGAACAGGCCGCCGGCGGAGGCGATCAGAGCATTCCGCCGGTCCTGTTCTCGGGCGACCTGCTGTTCGCCGGCTCCATCGGACGCACCGACCTCCCCGGAGGCGACCCGGACGAGATCCTCGGCTCGCTGGCACGCGTGTGCCTGCCGCTGGAGGACGAGACCGTGGTCCTGGCCGGGCACGGCCCCCAGACGACCATCGGCCGAGAGCGCGCCACCAACCCCTTCCTGCGGCAGGTGGCGGCCGACGGCCCCGGAGGCGGCGTCTTCGACGCGGCCCCGCGACGAGGAATGTGACGAGAAGCTTCGTGAGTACCTTCAAGGCCCCCAAGGGCACCTACGACCTGCTCCCGCCCGACTCCGCGAACTACCTCGCGGTGCGCGACGCGCTGTCCGAGCCGCTGCGGCGCGCCGGTTACGGCTACGCGGAGACACCCGGGTTCGAGAGCGTCGAGCTGTTCGCCCGCGGTGTCGGCGAGTCCACCGACATCGTCACCAAGGAGATGTACACCCTCACCACCAAGGGCGGTACCGAACTCGCGCTGCGCCCCGAGGGCACGGCCTCGGTGCTGCGCGCCGCGCTGGAATCCAGCCTCCACAAGGCCGGCAACCTCCCGGTGAAGCTGTGGTATTCGGGCTCGTACTACCGCTACGAGCGCCCTCAGAAGGGGCGTTACCGCCACTTCTCGCAGGTCGGCGCCGAGGCCATCGGCGCCGAGGACCCCACGCTGGACGCCGAGCTGATCATCCTGGCGCACGACGCCTACCGCTCGCTCGGGCTGCGCAACTTCCGCATCCTGCTCAACTCGCTGGGTGACCGCACCTGCCGGCCTGTCTACCGCGCCGCGCTCCAGGAGTTCCTGCGCGGCCTCGACCTGGACGAGGACACCCGCGCGCGCGTCGACATCAACCCGCTGCGGGTGCTGGACGACAAGCGCGAGAGCGTACAACGGCAGCTCAAGGACGCGCCGATGATGCGCGATCACCTGTGCGAGGAGTGCGAGAGCTTCCACGAGGAGGTGCGCTCCCTGCTGACGGAGGCGGGCGTCGCCTTCGAGGACGACCCCCGGCTGGTACGCGGCCTCGACTACTACACGCGTACCACTTTCGAGTTCGTCCATGACGGTCTCGGCTCCCAGTCCGCCGTCGGCGGCGGGGGCAGGTACGACGGCCTCTCCGAGATGATCGGCGGCCCGGCGCTCCCGTCCGTCGGCTGGGCGCTGGGCGTGGACCGTACGGTGCTGGCGCTGGAGGCCGAGGGGGTCACCCTCGAACTCCCCGCCACCACCGAGGTGTTCGCCGTCCCGCTCGGCGACGAGGCGCGGCGCCGGCTCTTCGCGCTGGTGACCGAGCTGCGCAGGGAGGGGCTCGCGGCGGACCTCGCGTACGGCGGCAAGGGCATGAAGAACGCCATGAAGTCGGCCAACCGCTCCGGCGCGCGCTTCGCGCTGCTGCTGGGCGAGCGCGACCTGGCCGAGGGAGTGGCCCAGCTCAAGGACCTCGGCAGCGGCGAGCAGACCCCCGTCGCACTCGACCGGGTGGTGGCTGAACTGCGGGCGCACCTGCGGTGACAGCACAGCCGGGTGGGGCACAATGTGCGGCACACCGGCCATGGACCAGATGACAGGACGACAGAGGCTATGACGACGACGGCACCCCTCGACGAGGCGCACACCGCTGCGGACGAACCGAAGGGGGGTGCCGTCGGCACGAGTCGTGCCTTCTCATGGATGCTGATCATCACGGGCGCCGCGGGCCTGCTCGCCGCGTGGGTGATCACCCTCGACAAGTTCAAGCTGCTCGAGGACAAGAACTTCAAGCCTGGGTGCAGCATCAACCCCGTTGTCTCCTGCGGCAACATCATGGAGAGCGACCAGGCTTCGGCCTTCGGCGTGCCCAACCCCATGATCGGCCTGGTCGCTTACGGCATCGTCATCGCGGTCGGTGTCACGCTGCTCACGCGCGCGAAATTCCCACGCTGGTACTGGCTGACCTTCAACGCGGGCTGTTTGTTCGGCGTCGGGTTCTGCACCTGGCTCCAGTACCAGTCGCTGTACAACATCGGCTCGCTGTGCCTGTGGTGCTCCCTGGCCTGGGTCGCCACGATCGTCATGTTCTGGTATGTCACCGCGCACAACGTCCGCAGCGGCTTCCTGCCGGCCCCCGCAGCGGTGCGCGGCTTCGCGGACGAGTTCCCCTGGGTGGTGCCGGTGCTGCACATCGGTGTCATCGGCATCCTGATCCTCACGCGCTGGTGGGACTTCTGGACGAGCTGACCGGTGACCGCCCGTACGCCTGACCGCCTCCTGGCGCGAGCGGGCGGCAGCGGGCGGTGGGGACGGCTGTCAGTGGCCTGACTTAGGGTTTCCGGCGTGGAGCCCGATCTTTTCACCGCAGCAGCCGAGGACCGTCAGGCCAAGGACCCGTCCGCCAGCCCCCTGGCGGTCCGGATGAGGCCGCGCACCCTGGATGAGGTGGTGGGCCAGCAGCATCTGCTGCGCCCCGGCTCTCCGCTGCGCCGACTGGTGGGGGAGGGCGGCGGCGGGCCCGCCGGATCCTCGTCGGTGATGCTGTGGGGGCCGCCCGGCATCGGCAAGACGACGCTCGCCTACGTCGTCAGCAAGGCCACGGACAAGCGGTTCGTGGAGCTGTCGGCGATCACAGCCGGCGTCAAGGAGGTGCGCGCCGTCATCGACGGCGCACGGCGCTCCTCGGGTGCCTACAGCAAGGACACCGTCCTGTTCCTGGACGAGATCCACCGCTTCAGCAAGGCCCAGCAGGACTCCCTGCTGCCCGCCGTGGAGAACCGCTGGGTCACCCTGATCGCGGCCACGACGGAGAACCCGTACTTCTCGGTGATCTCGCCCTTGCTCTCCCGCTCCCTGCTGCTGACGCTGGAGCCGCTGACCGACGACGACCTGCGCGGGCTGCTGCGCCGCGCGGTGGCCGATGAGCGGGGCCTGGCGGGCGAGGTGGCCCTGCCGGAGGACACGGAGGCCCATCTGCTGCGGATCGCGGGCGGGGACGCCCGCCGTGCGCTGACCGCGCTGGAGGCGGGCGCCGGGGCGGCCCTGGCCAAGGGGGAGAGCACGATCTCGCTGGCCACCATCGAGGAGGCCGTCGACCGTGCCGCGGTGAAGTACGACCGTGAGGGCGATCAGCACTACGACGTGGCGAGCGCGCTGATCAAGTCCATCCGCGGCTCCGACGTGGACGCGGCACTGCACTATCTGGCGCGGATGATCGAGGCGGGGGAGGACCCGCGGTTCATCGCGCGGCGCCTGATGATCTCCGCGAGCGAGGACATCGGCCTGGCCGACCCCTCGGGCCTCCAGACCGCCGTCGCCGCGGCGCAGGCCGTCGCCATGATCGGCTTCCCGGAGGCCCGGATCACCCTCAGCCAGGCGACCATCGCGCTGGCACTCGCCCCCAAGTCGAACGCCGCGTGCACGGCGATCGACGCGGCGCTCGCCGACATCCGCGCGGGCCTGGCCGGCTCCGTCCCGCCCCACCTGCGCGACAGCCACTACAAGGGCTCGGAGAAGCTGGGCCACGGCAAGGGCTATCAGTACCCGCACGACCTGCCGGGCGGCATCGCGGCCCAGCAGTACGCGCCGGACCAGGTGCACGGAAAGCGCTACTACGAGCCCACGCGCTACGGCGCCGAGGCCCGCTACGCGGATGTGGCCGAGAGAGTGCGGGCCCGGCTGCGCGGCGAGAGCGGCGAGGCCGAGAGCTGACCTCGTACGCCCCAGCTGCCCGTGTTTCTCCCAGGCCCCCAGGCCTTCGGCCCCTCTTTCACCCCCGCGCGGCCGTGAACAGCGCGTGCATCGCGTGCCGCAGCTCCGCGACGCTGCCCACCGGTTCGGGGAATTCGAAGCGCGCGTCCACACAGCCGCCGCTCTCGCCCCAGCCGCGCACCCGCAGCCCGAAGCGGTCGATGGCCAGCGGGACGACGGACTCCCCGGTGCGGCAGGCGCACAGCCCCTTCACCTGGTCGGCGTGGGCCGAGGCAAGATGCTGGAGCAGCTCTGCCTCGTGTGCCGCCAGCGGGTCGGGCGCGGCCTCTGCGAACTCGTCGGGCTCGACCGGCTCGGCGCCCCACAGGTCGTCGATGTATGCCTCACCGACCTCCAGGCGCAGCATTCTGCGGGAGGTGCCGGCGGCGGGGACGGCCGGGTTGGCCTCGGCGAGCAGCCGGGCGCAGGCGGCGCGTTGGTCGTTGCGTACGGGCGTGAGCCAGCCGGCGACCCAGGCGCGGCCCCGGATGCGGTGCGGCACGGAGACCGGAGCCACATCCGTGATCTCCATCACCGCCGTCAGGTCGTCGTCCTGCGCGTACAGACAGGCGCGTGCCTCCGGCGAGTCCGCGGGGACCAGCAGAATCACGTCTCCGTCGACGGTGACGGTGCGTGCCTCCGGGGTGCCGGAGCCGGGTTCGTCCGGGCCTCCCGCGGTGCCGGGAATGGTCAGCAGTGCGGATACGCTGGACTGCACGAGGGTCCGTACACGTTCGGCGGCAGTGGGCTGCCGGACGTCTTCCACGGGACGCGGCTGTTCCCCTTCGGCGTGGGTGCCGGGCAGGGAAATCCCAGGTCGAAACATGCGTTCTCCTCAGCTAAGGTAAGCCTCACCTAACTTACACGGAGGTCCGTTCAACGTGAACCAGTCGCGTCCCAAGGTCAAGAAGTCGCGTGCCCTCGGCATCGCGCTGACCCCGAAGGCCGTCAAGTACTTCGAGCAGCGCCCGTACCCGCCGGGGGAGCACGGCCGGGGCCGCAAGCAGAACAGTGACTACAAGGTCCGTCTGCTGGAGAAGCAGCGCCTGCGCGCGCAGTACGACATCAGCGAGCGCCAGATGGCGCGCGCCTACGACCGCGCTCGGAAGGTCGAAGGCAAGACGGGCGAGGCCCTCATCGTCGAGCTTGAGCGCCGTCTGGACGCGCTCGTCCTGCGGTCCGGTCTGGCCCGCACGATCTACCAGGCCCGCCAGATGGTGGTGCACGGCCACATCGCGGTCAACGACCGCAAGGTCGACAAGCCCTCCTTCCGCGTCCGCCCGGACGACGTGGTGATGGTCCGCGAGCGCAGCCGCGACAAGCACCCCTTCCAGGTCGCCCGCGAGGGTGGCTACGCCGGTGAGGGTGAGACCCCGCGCTACCTGCAGGTCAACCTTCAGGCGCTCGCCTTCCGTCTGGACCGGGACCCCAACCGCAAGGAGATCCCGGTGATCTGCGACGAGCAGCTCGTCGTCGAGTACTACGCACGCTGAGCCCGCTCCGCCCAGCGGAACAGCTCTCCGCAGCCCGCCTGCCTGCCGTCGGCCCCGTCCGGCTCAGGCACGGCGGGCTGTGGTGTGCGCGGGGGCGGTCAAGTGCTCGAAGTGGTGTGCGCCGAACCGGCCCACGGCAGCACCCGCCCTGTGCGCCCCGCCAGGAATGCGGTACGGGCGCGGGGGTGCGGCGCGATAAGGTCGGTACCTCATCCGCCGCCGCGGTCGGCCACCCGGCGAGCGGCGGCCGACCCCAAGACGATCCAAGGGAAGCGGTGCAGCGTGTCCGGTGGAGAAGTGGCCGGCCTCCTCGTGGCCGTCTTCTGGGCGATTCTGGTGTCGTTCCTCGCCGTTGTGCTGGTGAGGCTCGCACAGACGCTCAAGGCGGCGACCAAGCTGGTGTCCGGCGTGACGGAGCAGGCGGTTCCCCTCCTGGGAGAGGCGTCGGCGACCGTCAGGTCCGCGCAGACCCAGCTCGACCGCGTCGACGCCATCGCGACCGACGTCCAGGAGGTCACCTCCAACGCCTCCGCGCTCTCCTCCACCGTCTCCACCGCCTTCGGCGGCCCGCTCGTCAAGGTCGCGGCCTTCGGGTACGGAGTGCGCCGCGCGCTGGGCCGCAAGGGCGAGCCCGAGCAGCCCTCGAAGCAGCGGGAGAGCCGCAAGGTTGTCGTCAGCCGCACGGTGCCCGCCGCCCGGCGGGCCGGACGCAAGCGCGGAAAGGGCTGATCCACGCACATGTTCCGCCGCGCCTTCTGGTTCACCACCGGCGCCGCCGCCGGTGTCTGGGCCACCACCAAGGTCCAGCGCAAGATCCGCAGCCTCGCACCCGACGCGCTCGCGGTCCGCGCCGCCGACAAGGCCGTCGAAGGCGGCCACAAGCTCCGCGAGTTCGCGCTCGACGTCCGCTCGGGCATGGCCCAGCGCGAGAGTGAACTCAAGGACGTGCTCGGCCTGTCGGCCCCCGCGCCCGAGGACCGGCACCCCGAACTGCCCGCCCAGCCGGACCGGCGCCAGCTCGGCGCCCCCGGCCCCACCTACCCGATCCGCCCGTACGACCGGAATGAGGACCACTGATGGAGTCGGCTGAAATCCGCCGCCGCTGGCTGCGCTTCTTCGAGGAGCGGGGGCACCACGTCGTGCCGTCGGCGTCGCTGATCGCGGACGACCCCACCCTCCTGCTGGTCCCCGCGGGCATGGTCCCCTTCAAGCCGTACTTCCTGGGCGAGGTCACCCCGCCCTGGCCGCGTGCCACCAGCGTGCAGAAGTGCGTGCGCACACCGGACATCGAAGAGGTCGGCAAGACCACCCGGCACGGCACCTTCTTCCAGATGTGCGGCAACTTCTCCTTCGGTGACTACTTCAAGGAAGGTGCCGCCAAGCTCGCCTGGGAGCTGCTGACCAGCTCGCAGGACAAGGGCGGCTACGGCCTGGACCCCGAGCGCCTGTGGATCACCGTCTACGAGCAGGACGACGAGGCCGAGCGCATCTGGCGCGAGGTCGTCGGCGTTCCCGCCGAGCGCATCCAGCGCCTCGGGATGGAGGAGAACTACTGGTCCATGGGCGTCCCGGGCCCCTGCGGACCCTGCTCGGAGATCAACTACGACCGGGGTCCCGAGTTCGGAGTCGAGGGCGGCCCCGCCGTCAACGACGAGCGCTACGTCGAGATCTGGAACCTCGTGTTCATGCAGTACGAGCGCGGCGAGGGCTCCTCCAAGACGGACTTCGAGATCCTCGGCGACCTGCCCAGCAAGAACATCGACACCGGGCTCGGCCTGGAGCGCCTGGCGATGATCCTCCAGGGCGTGCACAACATGTACGAGATCGACACCTCGCGTGCCGTCATCGACAAGGCCACCGAGCTGACCGGCATCGCCTACGGCGCCGCCGAGCACTCCGACGTCTCCCTGCGCGTCGTCTCCGACCACATCCGCACCTCCGTGATGCTCATCGGCGACGGCGTCACGCCGGGCAACGAGGGCCGTGGCTACGTCCTGCGCCGCATCATGCGCCGCGCCATCCGCAACATGCGCATCCTGGGTGCCTCGCGCCCCGTGGCTGAGGACCTCATCGACGTCGTGATCGAGACGATGGGCCAGCAGTACCCGGAGCTGGTCACCGACCGCAAGCGCATCGAGACCGTCGCGCTCGCCGAGGAGGCCGCCTTCCTCAAGACTCTGAGGGCCGGGACCAACATCCTCGACACCGCCGTCACCGACACCAAGGCCGAGGGCGGCAAGGTACTTTCCGGCGACAAGGCGTTCCTGCTCCACGACACCTGGGGCTTCCCCATCGACCTCACCCTGGAGATGGCCGCCGAGCAGGGCCTCTCCGTGGACGAACAGGGCTTCCGCCGCCTGATGAAGGAGCAGCGGGAGCGCGCCAAGGCCGACGCCAAGTCCAAGAAGCAGGGCCACGCCGACCTCTCGGCCTACCGCGAGATCGCCGACAGCGCGGGCGCCACCGACTTCACCGGATACAACGCCACCGCCGACGAGGCCGGCATCGTCGGCCTCCTCGTGGACGGTGTCCCCTCGCCCGCCGCCCACGAGGGCGACGAGGTGGAGGTCGTCCTCGACCGCACCCCCTTCTACGCCGAGGGCGGCGGCCAGCTCGCCGACACCGGTCGCATCAAGCTGCACAGCGGCGCCGTCATCGAGGTCCGCGACGTCCAGCAGCCGGTGCCGGGCGTCAGCGTCCACAAGGGCACCGTGCAGGTCGGCGAGGTCACGGTGGGCTCGCCCGCGTACGCGCAGATCGACGGCGACCGCAGGCGCTCCATCGCCCGCGCCCACAGCGCCACCCACCTCACCCACCAGGCGCTGCGCGACGCGCTGGGCCCGACGGCGGCCCAGGCCGGTTCGGAGAACGCCCCCGGCCGCTTCCGCTTCGACTTCGGCTCGCCCGCCGCTGTCCCCGGCGGCGTGCTCACCGACGTCGAGCAGAAGATCAACGAGGTGCTGGCCCGCGAACTCGACGTGCAGGCCGAGTACATGGGCATCGACGACGCCAAGAAGCAGGGCGCGCTGGCCGAGTTCGGCGAGAAGTACGGCCAGACCGTGCGCGTGGTCACCATCGGAGACTTCTCCAAGGAGCTGTGCGGCGGCACGCATGTGCACAACACCGCGCAGCTCGGCCTGGTCAAGCTGCTGGGGGAGTCCTCCATCGGCTCCGGCGTGCGCAGGGTCGAGGCGCTGGTCGGGGTGGACGCCTACAAGTTCCTGGCCCGCGAGCACACCGTCGTCTCGCAGCTCACGGAGCTGGTCAAGGGCCGCCCGGAGGAGCTGCCCGAGCGGGTGTCCGGGATGCTGGCCAAGCTCAAGGACGCCGAGAAGGAGATCGAGCGCTTCCGCGCCGAGAAGGTCCTCCAGGCCGCCGGCGGGCTCGCCGAGGGCGCCAAGGACGTACGGGGTATCGCGCTGGTCGCCGCCAAGGTGCCGGACGGCACCGCCGCGGACGACCTGCGCACCCTGGTCCTCGATGTGCGCCAGCGGCTCGGCAGCCGCCCCGCCGTCGTCGCGCTGTTCGCCGTGACCAACGGCCGTCCCCTCACCGTGATCGCCACCAACGAGGCCGCCCGGGAGAAGGGCCTCAAGGCCGGTGAACTGGTGCGCACCGCCGCCAAGACGCTCAGCGGCGGGGGCGGCGGCAAGCCGGACGTCGCCCAGGGCGGCGGCCAGAACCCGGCCGCCGTGGACGAGGCCCACGCCGCCGTCGAGCGCCTGGTCGCCGAGGCGGGGGGCAACGCCTGATGGACTCACCGTCCTTCCGGCGGGGCCGGCGGCTGGCCGTCGACGTCGGGGACGCCCGGATCGGGGTCGCCAGCAGCGACCCCGACGGGGTCCTCGCGACCCCCGTCGAGACGGTGCCGGGACGCGACGTTCCGGCGGCCCTGCGGCGCCTGGTCGCCCTGGCGGAGGAGTACGAACCCCTGGAGGTCGTCGTCGGGCTGCCCCGTTCGCTCAGCGGCGGGGAGGGTCCGGCGGCGGCCAAGGTGCGGGTTTTCGCGGAGGAGCTGGCGAAAAACATCACACCCGTGCCCGTCCGGCTGGTCGATGAGCGCATGACGACGGTCACCGCGGCGCAGGGGATGCGCGCCTCGGGAGTCAGTTCCAAGAAGGGGCGTTCGCGTATCGACCAGGCCGCCGCCGTGGTGATTCTGCAAAGCGCGCTGGAGACGGAACGGACGTCCGGCCGTCCCCCCGGGAAGTGCGTCGAGGTGGTTGTCTGATCGCGGTACGGTAACGTTCCGCGCGACACGGCAGCCGGCGAACGCATACATACAGCGCACGGGCTTCGGTACGGGAGCCCGCCGCGACTTCACCGGCTGCCGCTCTCGCGTCACAAGGGGATCGATGACTGAGTATGGCCGGGGACCTGGTTCCCAACCGTGGCATCCTGATGACCCCCTCTACGGGGATCAGGAGTGGAGCGGCGGTCAGGCCGGGTACGAGGACGGCTGGGGTCCGAACTCGCAGCAGGGGGAGTATTCCGGTAACCCCGGGTACCCGCAGTACCCCGGGGCGCAACAGCCCCACGACCCCTATTACCAGCAGCAGTCGCAGCAGTACGAGCAGTACGAATACCCCCAGCAGTACGAGCACCCCCAGCAGGCTCCTCAGTACGGGCAGACTCAGAACTACCAGCAGCCGCAGGACTATCAGCACTACCAGAACTATCAGCACCCCCAGCAGCAGCCGGAGCAGCAGCAGTACGGCGGCTGGGAGGGCACCCAGGGCGGCGGCCGGCACTACGACCCCGGGTACGGCGGGCAGGGCGGGCACGACACCGGCCAGTACGACACCGGCCAGTACGGCATCCCGCAGGCCGACCTCTACGGCACCGGCGAACACCCGGCGATGGCGCCCGCCGACCTGTACGGCACCGGCGAACACAGCGTCATGCGCCCGGCCGACCTGTACGGCACCGGCGAGCACCCGGCGATGGCGCCCGCCGACCCCTACGGCACCGGTGAGTACCAGGCCATGGGGCCCACCGATCTCTACGCCAGCGGTGAGCACCCCGCCTACGCCGGACCGGCGCAGGGCTACCAGCAGCAGGGCGGCTACGCCCCGCCTCAGCCACGGCACCCCCACGAGCACCCCGGCCACGACCCGCAGCGCGGACCGGCGGCCCCGGATCCCGACACCGGCTGGGACCCCGGCCCCGACCGGGGCGAGCATGCCTTCTTCTCGGACCGGGACGAGGAGGAGCCGGACGACTACGACCGCTACGACCGCTATGACGGGGACGAAGACGGGCGCGGTCGCGGGCGCAAGAGCGGGACGGGGAGCAGGACCAAGCGCCGTAGCGGCTGCGCCTGCACCGTGGTCGCCGCTGTGCTGGCGGCGGGCGTCGGCACTGTCGGATACTTCG
Source organism: Streptomyces sp. NBC_01775 (assembly GCF_035917675.1). NCBI lineage: Bacteria > Bacillati > Actinomycetota > Actinomycetes > Kitasatosporales > Streptomycetaceae > Streptomyces > Streptomyces sp. NBC_01775. The sequence goes on from NZ_CP109104.1 coordinate 8,321,623, forward strand.
GCTACGACTTCTACCAGACCCATTTCGGCCCGGCCCCGGACTACCCGGGCAAGGGCTCGGGCGAGGTGACGGTCAAGATCCCGGAAGGGGCATCCGTAGCCGACATGGGCCAGGTCCTCCAGCGCGAGGGTGTGGTCAAGAGCCCCGGTGCCTTCGTGGAGGCGGCAGGCAACAAGAGAGGTATCCAGGCGGGCACCTACACCCTGCGCAAGCGGATGTCCGGCGCCCGTGCGGTCGAGCTGATGCTCGACCCCAACAGCCAGAACGGCCTCATCGTCGCCGAGGGCTGGCGCGCCAAGAAGATCTACCAAGAGGTCGACAAGAAGCTCGACGTCCCCGAGGGCACCACCGAGAAGGCCGCCGAATCCGGCAAGATCGGCCTCCCGAAGTGGGCCAAGGGCAAGCCGGAAGGTTTCCTCTTCCCCTCCAGGTACAGCGTCGGCAAGAACAGCAAACCTGAGAACGTACTGCGCGAGATGGTCAGGCGCGCCGAGGCCGAGTACACGAGGACGGGCCTGGAAGCCGAGTCGAAGAAGGCCGGCAAGACACCCGAGGAGGTCATCACCATCGCCTCCCTCGTCCAGGCCGAGGCCCAGCAGGACCACGAGTTCGGCAAGGTCTCCCGGGTCATCTACAACCGCCTCGACAAGGACATGAAGCTCGGCTTCGACTCGACCATCAACTACGCGATGGGCCGCTCCAGCCTGGACACGTCGATCAGCGACACGAAGTACCCCTCGCCGTACAACACCTATCTCCACCAGGGCCTCCCGCCCGGCCCCATCGGCAACCCGGGCCACCAGGCCATAGAGGCGGCGCTCAAGCCGACCAAGGGAGACTGGCTCTACTTCGTCACGGTCAAGCCCGGGGACACCCGCTTCACCGACAGCGAGAGCGAGCACTCCAAGAACGTCGAAGACTTCAACAAGGAACAGCGCAACAAGAAGGGGAACGGCGGCTGATGCCCGAGCAGGCGCACCAGGAGTCATACACCGGGCAGGAGCGGGGCAAGCGTGCGGCGGTCCTCGGTTCCCCGATCGCCCACTCGCTCTCCCCGGTGCTGCACCGCGCCGCGTACGCCGAACTTGGCCTGGGGACCTGGACGTACGACCGCTTCGACGTCGACGAGGAGGGCATCGCCGGCTTCCTCGCCGACCTCGACGAGCGGTGGGCCGGACTGTCCTTGACCATGCCGCTGAAGCGGGCGGTCATCCCGTTGCTGGACGAGGTCAGCGAGACCGCCGCCTCGGTCGAGGCCGTCAACACCGTGGTCTTCGGCGAGGACGGCCGCCGCCTCGGCGACAACACCGACATCCCCGGCATGATCGCCGCCTTGAACGAGGTCGACGTCGAAGCCGTCGACAGCGCGACCGTGCTCGGCGCCGGCGCCACGGCGGCCTCCGCGCTCGCCGCGCTCACCCGGGTGTGCAAGGGCGAGATCACCGCCTATGTGCGCAGCGAGGAGCGGGCGCGCGAGATGCGGGGCTGGGGCGAGCGCCTCGGCGTCGCCGTACGCACGGAGGAATGGACGCGCGCCGCGGAGGGGCTCAGGGCGCCGCTCGTCCTCTCCACCACGCCGGTGGGAGCGACGGACGGCCTCGCACAGGCGGCGCCCGCCGTGGGCGGCACGCTCTTCGACGTCGTCTACGACCCCTGGCCGACCGCCCTGGCCGCGGCCTGGAACGGTGGCGTCGTCGGCGGGCTGGACCTGCTTGTGCACCAGGCGGTGCTTCAGGTCGAGCAGATGACCGGCCGGCGGCCGGCGCCGGGTGTGATGCGCGCGGCGGGTGAGGCGGAGCTGCGGGCCCGCGCCGCCTGATCCGGCTCCTGCCCGCCTCCTCGTTCCTCCGGTCTTCGGCGGGGAGGTGCCCCGGCGGGGCTGTTTTCGTGGGCTCGGGGGAGGCCCCTCCTTCCGGGCATGGGAGGATCGGTCCCAGGGAAGAGCATGGGCCGCGAGGCGGCCGAGAGGAGCACCGTTGAGCAGGTTGCGCTGGCTGACAGCGGGGGAGTCGCACGGCCCCGCACTGGCGGCGACGCTGGAGGGCCTCCCCTCCGGCGTCCCGGTCACCACCGACATGGTGGCCGACGAGCTGGCGCGCCGCCGTCTCGGCTACGGGCGCGGCGCGCGGATGAAGTTCGAGCGCGACGAGGTCACCTTCCTCGGTGGCGTGCGCCACGGCGAGACCCTCGGCTCCCCGGTCGCGATCATGGTGGGCAACACCGAGTGGCCCAAGTGGGAGCAGGTCATGGCGGCCGACCCCGTCGACCCCGACGAGCTGGCCAAGCTGGCGCGTAACGCCCCGCTGACCCGCCCCCGCCCGGGCCACGCGGACCTGGCGGGGATGCAGAAGTACGGCTTCGACGAGGCCCGCCCGATCCTGGAGCGTGCCTCGGCGCGCGAGACCGCCGCCCGCGTGGCGCTCGGTACCGTCGCGCGCTCGTACCTGCGCGAGGTCGCCGGGGTCGAGATCGTCTCGCACGTGGTCGAGCTGGGCGCTGCCAAGGCCCCGTACGGCAGTGTGCCCGCGCCGGCGGACGTGGAGCGGCTCGACGCCGACCCCGTGCGCTGCCTCGACCCGGAGGCGAGCGAGGCGATGGTCGCGGAGATCGACCAGGCCCACAAGGACGGCGACACCCTCGGCGGCGTGGTCGAGGTCGTCGCGCACGGCGTGCCGGTCGGTCTCGGCTCGCACGTGCACTGGGACCGGCGGCTGGATTCCCGGCTGGCGGGTGCGCTGATGGGTATCCAGGCGATCAAGGGCGTGGAGCTGGGCGACGGCTTCGGCCTCGCCCGGGTGCCCGGCTCCCAGGCGCACGACGAGATCCACACCACCCCCGACGGCATCCGCCGCGCCTCCGGGCGCAGCGGCGGCACCGAGGGCGGTCTGTCCACGGGTGAACTGCTGCGTGTACGGGCTGCGATGAAGCCCATCGCCACGGTGCCGCGCGCCCTGGCGACCGTCGATGTGCGCACCGGCGAGGCGGACAAGGCGCACCACCAGCGCTCGGACGTGTGCGCCGTACCGGCCGCCGGAATCGTGGCCGAGGCCATGGTGGCGCTGGTGCTGGCCGACTCGGTGGCCGAGAAGTTCGGCGGTGACAGCGTCGCCGAGGCGCGGCGCAACGTGCGCGGCTTCCTCGACAACCTGGAGATCAAGTGACCGGCCCCGCCGTCGTACTCGTCGGTCCGATGGGCGTCGGCAAGTCCACCATCGGCGCGATCCTCGCCGAACGGCTCGGGCTGGCCTGCCGCGACACCGACCAGGACATCGTGGAGACGGCGGGCAAGCCGATCTCCGAGATCTTCCTCGACGAGGGCGAGACACACTTCCGGGAGCTGGAGCGCGCCGCCGTGCGCGAGGCGCTGGCCGAGCACACCGGGATTCTCGCGCTCGGCGGCGGCGCGGTGCTCGCCGAGGAGACCAGGGCGCTGCTGGCCGGGCGCCCCGTGGTCTTCTTGGAGATGGGCTTGGGCGAGGCCGTCAAGCGCGTCGGCCTGGACGCCCCCCGTCCGCTCCTGATGATCAACCCGCGCCAGCAGTGGCGCAAGCTCATGGAGGAGCGCAGGCCCCTCTACACCGAGGTCGCGCGCGCCGTCGTCAGCACCGAGGACCGCACCCCCGACGAGGTGGCCGACGAGATCCTCGCCGCCCTGGAGCTACAGCCGACCCAGCCGGAGAAGCAGCAATGACCACCCAGCACCCCTCCGTGACCCGTATCGCCGTCGGTGGCACGGCGGGCACCGCGCCCTACGACGTGCTCGTGGGGCGGCAGTTGCTCGGCGAGCTGCCCGGCCTCATCGGCCCCGACGTCCGCCGCGTCGCCGTCCTGCACCCCGAGGCGCTCGCCGAGACCGGCGAGGCGCTACGCGAGGATCTGGCGGGCCAGGGCTACGAGGCCGTCGCCGTCCAGCTGCCCAACGCGGAGGAGTCCAAGACCGCCGAGGTCGCCGCCTACTGCTGGAAGGCCCTCGGCCAGACCGGCTTCACCCGCACCGATGTGATCGTCGGTGTCGGGGGAGGGGCGACGACCGACCTGGCCGGGTTCGTCGCGGCGACCTGGCTGCGCGGGGTGCGCTGGATCGCGGTGCCGACGACGGTCCTGGGCATGGTGGACGCGGCGGTCGGCGGCAAGACCGGGATCAACACCGCCGAGGGCAAGAACCTCGTCGGGGCCTTCCACCCGCCGGCCGGTGTGCTGTGCGACCTGGCGGCGCTCGACTCGCTGGGCACCCACGACTACGTCAGCGGCCTGGCCGAGATCATCAAGGCGGGCTTCATCGCGGACCCGGCCATCCTGGAGCTGATCGAGAGCGACCCGCAGGCGGCCCGAAGCCCCGCCGGAGCGCACACGGCGGAGCTGATCGAGCGCTCCATCCGCGTCAAGGCCGAGGTGGTCACCGACGACCTCAAGGAGTCGGGCCGCCGCGAGATCCTCAACTACGGCCACACCCTCGCGCACGCCATCGAGAAGAACGAGCGCTACAACTGGCGGCACGGTGCGGCCGTTTCGGTCGGCATGGTCTTCGCCGCCGAACTGGGCAGGATCGCGGGGCGGCTGGACGACGCCACCGCCGACCGGCACCGCGCCGTGCTGGAGTCCGTCGGGCTGCCCGTCACCTACCGCGGCGACCAGTGGCCCAAGCTGCTGGACACGATGAAGGTCGACAAGAAGTCCCGGGGCGACCGGCTGCGTTTCATCGTCCTCGAAGGGCTGGCCAGGCCCGCGGTGCTGGAGAGCCCCGACCCCGCCATGCTGCTGGCGGCGCACGCCGAGATCGCGGCCTGAGCGACCGTCCGCGGCGGGGGGCGGGACCGCCACCCGCCGCGCGGACGGGAACCGCCGGGCGGCGCAGGGGCGTCGGGCACTCGGGAGTGGACCCGGCCGTTCACAGCAAGACGGTTGGGAACGGTACCTTCGGTATCCGGAGAACCGGTATCCGAAAGACACAGGGCGCCCGCCGACGGCGCCCCCAGACCTGAGACGGAGTTGGGGTCCGGATGCAGCACAGCGGTGCCCATGGCACCTACGGAGGCTTCGCCGCACAGTGGCCCACGCCCCCACTCCGCCCTGATGCCTCCGCCGGCCCGGCGCACCCCCACCACCCGCCTCACCCGCCCCACCCGCAGCCCCAGCCCCAGCCCCAGCCGCCGCACCCGCAGCCGCCCCACCCGCAGACCCAGCAGCACCCACAGCCTCCGCTTCCGCCCCAGCCCCACCCCGCCCAGCCGCCCGCCCAGCCCGCACCCCAGGGCCCGCCCGGCGGGGGAGTGCCGCCCGGCGGGCGGGCGCCGCAGGGTGTCGGCGCACCGCAGGGCGGCGGGGGGCAATCCAGCGAGTCGACGGGCCACATCAAGCTGCCCCCCGGCGGCCCGGTGCAGATACCCGCGCCGGGCGCCACCCCCGCCCAGCTCGACGGCACCCGCGCGGCCGTCGCCGTCCTGCTCATCGGCCCGGCGGGCGCGGGCAAGACCACCGTGGCGCGCTACTGGGCGGACCACCGAGCCGTCCCCACGGCGCACATCAGCCTCGACGACGTACGCGAATGGGTGCGCTCCGGCTTCGCCGACCCCCAGGCGGGCTGGAACGACCACTCCGAGGCGCAGTACCGCCTCGCCCGCCGCACCTGTGGCTTCTCCGCGCGCAACTTTCTGGCCAACGGTGTCTCCTGCGTCCTGGACGACGCGGTCTTCCCCGACTGGCCGGTCGTCGGCCTCGGCGGCTGGAAGCGCCATGTGGGCCCCGGCCTCATCCCGGTCGTCCTGCTGCCGGGCCTGGACATCGTCCTGGAGCGCAACGCGGCCCGGTCAGGCAACAGACGCCTGTCCGACGAGGAGGTCGCCCACATCCACGGCCGTATGGCCGGCTGGTACGGCTCGGGGCTGCCCATCATCGACAACTCGCGCCAGGACGTGGCCAGCACGGCCCGCATGCTCGACAACGTCGTCGCGCGCAGCCTCGCCAGCCCGCTGAGCTGGTAGCTGAGCCCCACAAGCCCGGTCCCCGGGGGCCTGTCGCCCGCACGGCCCTCTCCGGGCGGCCGAGGCGGGCCGACGTGCATAGGCTCGGCACATGTCCGAGGTGCATGTCTCCCGCCGCTCACGGCTCCGTGACCGCTGTGCGGCGAGCACGGCGCACGACGGACCCGCCGACGCGGTGCTGGTCTCCAGCCCTGCCAACGTCCGCTATCTCACCGGCCGCGCGGCCCCCGACAGCGTGCTGCTGCTCGGAGCGGACGGCCGGGACACCCTTGTCTCTGTCCCGGGAGGGGGCCCGCTGAACGGAGGCAACCCCGCCGACGGCCTGCGTGAGACCGTGCTGGACGCGGAGAGCGCGGAGAACGCGGAGGGCGGCGAAGAGCCGGGAGAGGGCCGCGAGGCCATGGACGGCGCGCAGAGCGCCCCCCGCGCCCGGGGCGCCAAGGGCAGAGCCAGGACCGCCGGGAGCGTCGAGGACGCCGCGGTGGCCGCCGCCGGGCTCGCCGCACGCGGCGGGGCCGGCGCGCTGGCCGTCGAGGAGCACCATCTGACGGTCGCCCGGCACCGCGCCCTCGCCACGGCCGCCCCCGGCCTCCGCCTCGCCGACCTCGGCCTGGCTGTGGAGCAGCAGCGGGTCGTCAAGGACGAGGAGGAGATCTCCGCTTTGCGTATCGCGGCCGAGATCACCGACCAGGCGCTCGGCGAGCTGCTGGAGTCGATCCTCGTGGGCCGTACCGAGCGGCACCTCGCGCTGGAGCTGGAGCGGCGGCTGATCGACCACGGTGCCGAGGGCGCGGCCTTCCCCACCTCCGTGGCGACCGGTCCCCATTCCGGACTTCCCGGACATCGGCCGACCGACCGGCGTGTGGAAGAGGGAGATTTCCTGACCGTGCGCCTGGGCGCCCGCTACCGCGGATACCGCTGTCAGATCGGCCGTACGTTCGTGATCGGCACCGCGCCCGAGGACTGGCAGATCGAGCTGTACGACCTCGTCTTCGCCGCTCAGCGCGCTGCGCGGGAGGCTCTGGGGCCCGGTACGGAGTGCCGCGAGGTGGACCTCGCGGCCCGGCAGGTACTGGACGCCGCCGGGCATGGTGCGGCCGTCGAGGAGTCCACGGGCCATGGGGTGGGGCTGGAAATCGGTGAGGACCCTCGGCTGTCACCTGCGGCCATGGGTAAACTGGACGCTTGTGTGCCGGTCACCGTCGAACCGGGGGTCCATCTCCCGGGCCGGGGCGGCGTCCGGATCGACGACACGCTCGTCGTCCGCCCGCAGGCGGACGGCGGACCCGAGCTACTCACCATCACGACCAAGGAGCTGCTCGCCCTCTAGTCCTCGCGGGGACAGGCCCACGGGCCTTCGGAGGCGCGGCAGTAGCCCTGGTCTCCGCAGCAGTCTCAGGAGATTCCGCGACCGTGGCATCCACGAACGACCTCAAGAACGGCATGGTGCTCAAGCTCGACGCCGACCAGCTCTGGTCCGTCGTTGAGTTCCAGCACGTCAAGCCCGGCAAGGGCCCCGCTTTCGTCCGCACCAAGCTCAAGAACGTGCTGTCCGGCAAGACCGTCGACAAGACGTTCAACGCGGGCACCAAGGTCGAGACGGCCACCGTGGACCGACGTGACATGCAGTTCTCTTACATGGACGGCGACTACTTCGTCTTCATGGACATGCAGACCTACGACCAGCTTCACGTCGACCGCAAGGTCGTCGGCGACGCCGCGAACTACCTCATCGAGGGCTTCGAGGCGACCGTCGCACAGCACGAGGGCGAGGTGCTCTACGTCGAGATGCCTGCCGCCGTCGAGCTGGAGATCAAGCACACCGAACCCGGCGTCCAGGGGGACCGCTCCACCGGCGGCTCCAAGCCCGCCGAGCTGGAGACGGGCTACAGCATCCAGGTCCCGCTCTTCATCACGACCGGCGAGAAGATCAAGGTCGACACCCGCTCCGGCGAGTACCTCGGCCGGGTGAACAGCTAACCGTGGCTGCCCGCAACAAGGCCCGTAAGCGCGCCTTCCAGATCCTCTTCGAGGCCGATCAGCGCGATGCCGAGGTGCAGACCGTGCTGGCGGACTGGCTGCGGCTCGCCCGGACCGACTCCCGGCAGCCGCCGGTGACCGAGTACACGATGCAGCTCGCCGAGGGGTACGCGGACAACGCGGCCCGTATCGACGAGCTGCTGTCCACCTACGCCGTGGGCTGGACGCTCGACCGGATGCCCGATGTGGACCGGAGCATCCTGCGGCTCGGCGTGTATGAGCTGCTGTGGGTGGACGACGTGCCGGACGCCGTGGTGATCGACGAGGCGATCCAGCTCGCCAAGGAGTTCTCGACGGACGAGTCCCCCGGTTTCATCAACGGCCTGCTCGGCCGTCTGAAGGAGCTCAAGCCGGGGCTCTTGCGCTGACAGACCCCCCGCTGAAAAGGGCACCCCCTCTCGTGGGGGTGCCCTTCCTTTTCCGCTGCGGGAAAGAGGTGCGGCGTGAAAGCCGGTGCCCTCTTACACGTCCTCGTGGGACACCGCGCGGCGCGCGTCCGCGTCCAGGACGCCCCAGCTGATGAGCTGTTCGGTCAGCACGGACGGCGACTGGTCGTAGATGACCGCGAGCGTGCGCAGGTCGTCCTGGCGGATGGAGAGGACCTTGCCGTTGTAGTCGCCGCGCTGGGACTGGATCGTCGCCGCGTAGCGCTGGAGGGGGCCCGCCTTCTCCGCCGGGACGTGGGCCAGCCGCTCCAGGTCGAGCACGAGCTTCGGCGGGGGCTCAGCGGCTCCGCCCGGCGTGGTCCCGGGCAGCAGCTCCTGCACCGGCACTCCGTAGAAGTCCGCCAGCTCGGCGAGACGCTGCACGGTCACGGCGCGGTCCCCGCGCTCGTACGAGCCCACCACGACCGCCTTCCAGCGGCCCTGGGACTTCTCCTCGACACCATGGAGGGAGAGGCCCTGCTGGGTGCGGATGGCGCGGAGTTTCGCTCCGAGCTGTTTGGCGTATTCGCTGGACATATGGCTCCCCGGACGCTGTATCGCTGAGCGGCTCGGCCGCGCGTTTGGTAACTCACTGTGAGGTTACGCAGCGTAATGTGCCGCGTCAAGCCGAGAGGGTCCAGACGGCTGGCACCGCCCCCGCCGGACCCTCCCGAAGGGGCCCTGATAGCGTGGAGCCGCAAGAGACCGACGTCCTTTAAGGCCCGTCCCGTGAGGCGGGGAAGGAGGTCCGATTTTTCATGGACGACAGCAGCGCAAGCATGGATCCGGCCCGGCCTGTTCTGGAGGCGCCGGACATCGCACGGGTCCTCACCCGTATCGCCCACGAGATCGTCGAGCGCGCCAAGGGTGCCGACGACGTGGTACTTCTCGGCATTCCCACCCGCGGCGTCTTCCTCGCCAGGCGGCTGGCCGCCAAGCTCGAAGAGATCACCGACGGCACGATTCAGGTCGGCTCGCTGGACATCACGATGTACCGCGACGATCTCCGACTGGGCCCCGCACGCGCCCTCGCGCGCACCGAGATCCCCGCCGAGGGGGTCGACGGACGGCTCGTCGTCCTCGTCGACGACGTGCTCTACTCGGGCCGCACCATCCGCGCCGCGCTCGATGCCCTGGGTGACATCGGACGTCCGCGAGCCGTGCAGCTCGCCGTTCTCGTCGACCGCGGTCACCGCGAGCTTCCCATCCGCGCGGACTATGTCGGCAAGAACCTGCCCACCTCGCAGCGCGAGACCGTCAAGGTCCAGCTGACCGAGGAGGACGGCCACGACGGCGTGCTGCTCGGCACCCGCGAGACCCCTGAGAACGCCGCGTCCGAGCGCGCCCGGCACGGCACGGCCCCCGCCGGATAGCTCCACGCACCCGCACGGTGCGCGGGGAACCTCCGAACGCCCCGACCGCCCGAGCCGCATCCGCCTGCGCGCGTGCTCCCGCATGCCCGCGGCCCCTCGCGACGACCTCACATCCCATCCCACGGAAGGCACCAGGCAACAGATGAAGCGCCACCTCATCTCGGCCGCCGACCTCACCCGCGACGACGCCGTCCTCATCCTCGACACCGCCGAGGAGATGGCCAGGTTCGCCGACCGGCCGATCAAGAAGCTGCCGACGCTGCGCGGCCGAACCATCGTCAACCTCTTCTTCGAGGACTCCACCCGCACCCGGATCTCCTTCGAGGCCGCCGCCAAGCGGCTGTCGGCCGACGTCATCAACTTCTCCGCCAAGGGCTCCTCCGTCTCCAAGGGCGAGTCGCTGAAGGACACCGCGCTCACCCTGGAGGCCATGGGCGCCGACGCCGTCGTCATACGGCACGGTGACTCCGGCGCCCCCCACCGGCTGGCCACCTCCGGCTGGATCGGCGGCTCCGTCATCAACGCGGGGGACGGCACCCACGAGCACCCCACCCAGGCGCTGCTGGACGCCTTCACCATGCGCCGCCGCCTGGTCGGCGAGGAGGGTGTGGGCCTGGACGGGCGGCGCATCACGATCGTCGGCGACATCCTGCACAGCCGGGTGGCCCGCTCCAACGTCCACCTCCTGAGCACCCTCGGCGCCCACGTCACGCTCGTCGCGCCGCCCACCCTGGTGCCGGTCGGCGTCGAGAGCTGGCCGTGCGAGGTCTCCTACGACCTGGACGCGGTGCTCGCCAAGTCCGACGCGGTGATGATGCTGCGCGTCCAGCGCGAGCGGATGAACGCCGCCTTCTTCCCCACCGAACGCGAATACGCCCGCCGCTACGGGCTCGACGGCGAGCGCATGGCGCGGATGCCCGGAGACGCCATCGTGATGCACCCCGGGCCGATGAACCGCGGCATGGAGATCACCGCCGAGGTCGCCGACTCGCCCCGCTGCACCGCCGTCGAACAGGTGGCCAACGGCGTCAGCATCCGGATGGCCGTGATGTACCTGCTGCTCGGCGGCGCCGAGCCCGCCGTATCCCGCACCGAGGCCCCGATCTCCCAGGAGAACAACTGACATGAACGAGCAGAAGCGGACGCTGCTGCGCGGAGCCAAGATCCTCGGTGGAGAGCCGCAGGACGTCCTCATCGAGGACGGAATCATCGCCGGTGTGGACCGGGGCATCGAGGCCGCGGGCGCCGAGGTCATCGAGACCCACGGAGCCGTGCTCCTGCCCGGCCTCGTCGACCTGCACACCCATCTGCGGGAGCCCGGCCGCGAGGATTCCGAGACGGTGCACACCGGCACCCGGGCCGCGGCCAAGGGCGGCTACACGGCCGTGCATGCCATGGCCAACACCTTCCCCGTCGCCGACACCGCCGGCGTGGTCGAGCAGGTGTGGCGGCTGGGCAAGGAGTACGGCTACTGCGACGTGCGCCCCGTCGGCGCCGTCACCGTCGGGCTGGAGGGCAAGAAGCTCGCCGAGCTGGGCGCCATGCACGACTCGGCCGCCGGAGTGCGGGTCTTCTCCGACGACGGCAAGTGCGTCGACGACGCTGTGATCATGCGCCGTGCGCTGGAGTACGTGAAGGCGTTCGACGGTGTCGTCGCCCAGCACGCGCAAGAGCCCCGGCTGACCGAGGGCGCGCAGATGAACGAGGGGACCGTCTCCGCCGAGCTGGGCCTGGCGGGCTGGCCCGCCGTCGCCGAGGAGTCGATCATCGCCCGCGATGTGCTGCTCGCCGCGCACGTCGGCTCCCGCGTGCACATCTGCCACCTGTCGACGGCCGGCTCGGTGGAACTCGTGCGCTGGGCCAAGTCCAAGGGCTGGAACGTGACCGCCGAGGTCACCCCGCACCACCTGCTGCTCACCGACGAGCTGGTCCGCTCCTACGACCCCGTCTACAAGGTCAACCCGCCCCTGCGTACCGAGGCGGACGTCATGGCCCTGCGCGAGGCCCTGGCCGACGGCACCATCGACTGCGTCGCCACCGACCACGCCCCGCACCCGCACGAGGACAAGGACTGCGAGTGGGGTGCCGCGGCCATGGGCATGGTCGGCCTGGAGACCGCCTTGTCGGTCGTGCAGCACACCATGGTCGACACCGGGCTGCTGGACTGGGCACAGGTCGCCGACCGCATGTCCTACCGCCCGGCCGGCATCGGACGGCTGGAGGGCCACGGTCGCCCCGTCTCACCCGGCGAGCCCGCCAACCTCGTCCTCCTCGATGCGGCTTACCGTGGACAGGTGGACCCCGCGGGCTTCGCCTCCCGCAGCGGCAACACCCCCTACGAGGGCCGTGAGCTGCCCGGACGCGTCACCCACACCTGGCTGCGGGGCCGCGCGACGGTCGTGGACGGGACATTGGTGTGAGCGTAGGAAACCTTTCTCTGACCGGCCTGGCCGCCGGACAGAAATCGCAGGAAGTCACGGACTGGGCGGCCCGTATCGGCTGGGTCGTGGGGCTGATCCTGTTCATCGCCCTGCTGTACTGGCTGATGCGCCAGGGCTGGAAGTGGCGCGGCACCCTCCAGGGCGACCTGCCCGAGCTGCCCCGGCGGCCCGAGGGGGCCATCGACAGCGGTGCGCCGCTCCTGACGGCGACGGGCCGCTACCACGGCTCCACCAACGCGGGGCAGTGGCTCGACCGGATCGTCGCCCAGGGCCTGGGCACCCGCAGCAGGGCCGAGCTGACCCTCACCGAGCGCGGCCTGGACGTCGTACGCCCTGGGGCGCAGGACTTCTGGGTACCCGTGGACAAGCTGCGCGGCGCCCGCCTCGACACCGGCATCGCGGGCAAGGTCCTCACCGAGGGCGGCCTGCTGATCGTCACCTGGGAGCACGGCGGCCGGCGGCTGGACGCGGGATTCCGCTTCGACCACTCGGCGCGGCAGACCGAGTGGGCCGAGAAGATCAACGCAATGAGCGGCGGCGACGGCGACGACGGCGTCGCGGCGCGGCAGCACCACAAGGAAGGCGCATGATGACGATCTCCACCAGGGGAGCGACCGACCAGACGGCAGGCCCGGCGCTGCTCGTCCTGGAGGACGGCCGCACCTTCCGCGGACGCGCCTACGGAGCCGAGGGGGAGACCTTCGGCGAGGCGGTGTTCTCCACCGGCATGACCGGATACCAGGAGACGCTGACCGACCCCTCCTACCACCGTCAGGTCGTCGTCATGACGGCGCCGCACATCGGCAACACCGGCGTCAACGACGAGGACCCCGAATCGCGGCGCATCTGGGTGTCCGGATATGTCGTACGCGACCCCGCCCGCGTCCCCTCCAACTGGCGCTCCACCCGATCCCTGGACGAGGAGCTGCGCGGCCAGGGCGTCGTCGGCATCAGCGGTGTGGACACCCGGGCCCTCACCCGGCACCTGCGCGAGCGCGGCGCCATGCGCGTCGGGATCTTCTCCGGCCCTGCGCTGGACAGCGCCTCCGGCGCGGGCCTCGCCGACGAGGCCGCCCTCCTCGCACGGGTACGCGAAGCCCCCCAGATGAAGGGCGCCGACCTCGCCGGAGAGGTCGCCACCACCGAGGCGTACACGGTGCCCGCTATCGGCACGAAGCGCTTCACCGTCGCCGCCGTCGACCTCGGCATCAAGGGCATGACCCCCTACCGCATGGCCGAGCGCGGCATAGAGGTGCATGTGCTGCCCGCCTCCGCCACCTTGGAGGACATCTACGCCACCGCGCCCGACGGGGTGTTCTTCTCCAACGGCCCCGGCGACCCGGCCACCGCCGAACACCCCGTGGAGCTGATGCGCGGCGTCCTGGAGCGCGGCACCCCCCTGTTCGGCATCTGCTTCGGCAACCAGATCCTCGGCCGCGCCCTCGGCTTCGGCACCTTCAAGCTGAAGTACGGCCACCGCGGCATCAACCAGCCCGTCCAGGACCGGACGACCGGCAAGGTCGAGGTCACGGCCCACAACCACGGCTTCGCCGTCGACGCGCCGCTCGACCGGGTCAGCGACACCCCATACGGCAGGGCCGAGGTCTCGCACATCTGCCTGAACGACGACGTCGTCGAAGGCCTGCGGCTGCTCGACAAGCCTGCCTTCAGCGTCCAGTACCACCCGGAGGCGGCAGCGGGTCCGCACGACGCCGCCTACCTCTTCGACCGGTTCGTCGCGCTCATGCGCGACGGCGATCAGCACAGCGCACAGCTCATGGAGGACCAGCGTGCCTAAGCGCACCGATATCCAGTCCGTCCTGGTCATCGGCTCAGGACCGATCGTCATCGGGCAGGCCGCCGAGTTCGACTACTCCGGCACCCAGGCGTGCCGCGTACTCAAGGCCGAGGGCCTGCGCGTGATCCTGGTCAACTCCAACCCGGCCACGATCATGACCGACCCGGAGATCGCCGACGCCACCTACGTCGAACCGATCACCCCCGAATTCGTCGAGAAGATCATCGCCAAGGAGCGCCCCGACACGCTCCTGCCCACCCTCGGCGGCCAGACCGCGCTCAACACCGCGATCTCCCTGCACGAGTCCGGCACTCTGGAGAAGTACGGCGTCGAGCTGATCGGCGCCAACGTCGAGGCCATCAACAAGGGCGAGGACCGCGACCAGTTCAAGGAGGTCGTCGAGGCCGTCCGGGGCAGGATCGGCCACGGCGAGTCCGCGCGCTCCTACATCTGCCACTCCATGGACGACGTCCTGGCCGGCGTCGAGGAGCTGGGCGGCTACCCGGTCGTCGTCCGCCCCTCCTTCACCATGGGCGGCGCCGGCTCCGGCTTCGCCCACGACGAGGAGGAGCTGCGCCGCATCGCGGGCCAGGGCCTCACGCTCTCCCCGACCACCGAGGTGCTCCTGGAGGAGTCCATCCTCGGCTGGAAGGAGTACGAGCTGGAGCTGATGCGCGACAAGAACGACAACGTCGTGGTCGTCTGCTCCATCGAGAACTTCGACCCCATGGGCGTGCACACCGGCGACTCGATCACCGTCGCGCCCGCCATGACGCTGACCGACCGCGAGTACCAGATCCTCCGGGACATCGGCATCGCCGTCATCCGCGAGGTCGGCGTCGACACCGGAGGCTGCAACATCCAGTTCGCGGTCGACCCCGAGGACGGCCGGGTCGTCGTCATCGAGATGAACCCGCGCGTCTCCCGGTCCTCCGCGCTCGCCTCCAAGGCCACCGGCTTCCCCATCGCGAAGATCGCAGCGAAGCTCGCCGTCGGCTACACCCTGGACGAGATCCCCAACGACATCACCGAGCAGACCCCGGCCTCCTTCGAGCCGACGCTCGACTACGTCGTCGTCAAGGCCCCCCGCTTCGCCTTCGAGAAGTTCCCGGCCGCCGACTCCACCCTCACCACCACCATGAAGTCGGTCGGCGAGGCCATGGCCATCGGCCGCAACTTCACCGAGGCCCTCAACAAGGCGCTGCGCTCCCTGGAGAAGAAGGGCAGCCAGTTCGACTTCGCCACCCCGCCCGCCGAGCTGGGCGACAAGACCGCGCTGCTCACCGAGGCCGCCCGCCCCACCGACGGCCGGATCAACACCGTCATGGCCGCCATCCGCGCCGGGGCCACCCAGCAGGAGGTCTTCGACGCGACGAAGATCGACCCCTGGTTCGTCGACCAGCTCTTCCTCATCAAGGAGACGGCCGACGAGATCGCCGCAGCGCCCGAGCTGGGCCCTCAGCTGCTGGCCGAGGCCAAGCGGCACGGCTTCTCCGACGCGCAGATCGCCTCGATCCGCTCCCTGCGCGAGGACGTCGTCCGCGAGGTACGGCACGCGCTGGGCATCCGCCCCGTCTACAAGACCGTGGACACCTGCGCCGCCGAGTTCGCCGCCAAGACGCCGTACTTCTACTCCTCCTACGACGAGGAGAGCGAGGTGGCGCCGCGCGAGAAGCCCGCGGTGATCATCCTGGGCTCGGGCCCCAACCGGATCGGGCAGGGCATCGAGTTCGACTACTCCTGCGTCCACGCCTCCTTCGCGCTGCACGACGCCGGGTACGAGACCGTGATGGTCAACTGCAACCCCGAGACCGTCTCCACCGACTACGACACCTCCGACCGGCTCTACTTCGAGCCGCTCACCCTGGAGGACGTCCTGGAGATCGTCCACGCCGAACAGCAGGCGGGCCCTGTCGCCGGAGTGCTCGTCCAGCTCGGCGGCCAGACCCCGCTCGGCCTCGCGCAGGACCTCAAGGACAACGGAGTGCCCATCGTCGGCACCTCGCCGGAGGCCATCGAGCTGGCCGAGGAGCGGGGCGCCTTCGGCCGCGTCCTGACCGAGGCGGGCCTGCCCGCGCCCAAGTACGGCACCGCCTTCTCCTTCGAGCAGGCCAAGGGCATCGCCGCCGAGATCAACTACCCCGTCATGGTGCGCCCCTCCTATGTGCTGGGCGGACGCGGCATGGAGATCGTCTACGACGAGCCCTCGCTGGAGTCCTACCTCCAGCGCCACGCCGGCCTTATCGAGAAGCACCCCGTCCTCATCGACCGCTTCCTCGACGACGCCATCGAGATCGACGTCGACGCGCTCTACGACGGCCGGGAGCTGTACCTCGGCGGCGTCATGGAGCACATCGAGGAGGCCGGCATCCACTCCGGCGACTCGGCCTGCGCCCTGCCGCCGATCACGCTGGGCGGCTACGACATCAAGCGGCTGCGCGCCTCCACGGAGGCGATCGCGCGCGGCGTGGGCGTCCGGGGGCTGATCAACATCCAGTTCGCCATGGCCGGGGACATCCTCTACGTCCTGGAGGCCAACCCTCGCGCCTCCCGCACCGTGCCCTTCACCTCCAAGGCCACGGCCGTCCCGCTCGCAAAGGCCGCGGCCCGTATCTCGCTGGGCGCCACCGTCGCCGAGCTGCGCGCCGAGGGCCTGCTCCCGGCCGAGGGCGACGGCGGCGACCTGCCGCTGGACGCGCCGATCTCGGTCAAGGAAGCGGTGCTTCCGTGGAACCGCTTCCGCGACGTCCAAGGCCGCGGGGTGGACACCGTGCTCGGCCCGGAGATGCGCTCGACCGGTGAGGTCATGGGCATCGACTCGGTCTTCGGCACCTCCTACGCCAAGTCGCAGGCCGCCGCCTACGGGGCGCTGCCCAGCAAGGGCCGCGCCTTCGTCTCGGTCGCCAACCGCGACAAGCGCTCGCTGATCTTCCCGGCGCGCGAGCTGGTCGGCATGGGCTTCGAACTGCTCGCGACCTCGGGCACGGCGGAAGTTCTCAAGCGCAACGGGATCAACGCACGGGTCGTCCGCAAGCAGAGCCAGGGCACGGGGCCCGAGGGGGAGCCGACCATCGTCCAGCTCATCCAGGACGGCGAGGTCGATCTGATCGTCAACACGCCGTACGGCACCGGGGGGCGCCTCGACGGCTACGACATCCGCACGGCGGCTGTCGCCCGTGCGGTGCCCTGCCTGACGACGGTGCAGGCGCTGGCTGCCGCCGTGCAGGGCATCGAGGCCCTGACACGGGGTGAGGTGTCGGTGCGCTCTTTGCAAGAGCACGCCCAGCATCTGGTTGCGGCCCGCGAACGCTAAGACTCCCGCCCCTGCCCGCCCCTCCCCTTTTTTTGGGGCGCTGCCCCCGAGCCCCGGTTCTCAAGTCCCGGACGGGCTGAAATCAGCCCGTCCGGCGCTTGAGGACGAGCCTCTCCGGCGTTTGAGGAGTTCCGGGAAGGGGCGGGGCAGGGGCAAACCAACCACGGAAAGCCCCACTCACATGTACGGACTCCTCTTCCGCGTCCTCTTCTCGCGGATGGATCCCGAGAAGGCCCACCACCTCGCCTTCTCCTGGATCCGGCGCGCGGCCCGCACCCCCGTCCTCAGAACCCTCGCGGCGGCGGTCCTCGCCCGGCGCCACAAGGAACTCCGCATCGAGGCCCTGGGCCGTCGCATGCACGGTCCTTTCGGCCTCGCGGCGGGGTTCGACAAGAACGCCGAGGGGATCGACGGTCTCGCGATGCTCGGCTTCGACCACGTCGAGGTCGGCACCGTCACCGGCCGCCCTCAGCCCGGCAACCCCAAGAAGCGGCTCTTCCGTCTGGTCGAGGACCGGGCGCTGATCAACCGCATGGGCTTCAACAACGAGGGTTCGGCGGCCGTGGCGGCGCGGCTGGCCGCCCGGCGCGCCGTCTTCCCCACGACCGTCGGCGTCAACATCGGCAAGACCAAGGCGGTCCCCGAGGGGGAAGCCGTCGCGGACTATGTGACCTCCACCGAGGCGCTGGCCGCGCACGCCCACTACCTCGTCGTCAACGTCTCGTCACCGAACACCCCCGGACTGCGCAATCTCCAGGCCACCGAACACCTGCGCCCGCTGCTGACCGCAGTGCGCGAGGCGGCCGACCGTGCGGTCACCACGCGCCGCGTCCCGCTCCTCGTCAAGATCGCGCCCGATCTCGCGGACGAGGACATCGACGCCGTCGCCGACCTCGCTGTCGAGCTGGGTCTGGACGGCATCATCGCCACCAACACCACCATCGCCCGCGAGGGCCTCGGTCTGACCTCGGACCCGGCGCTGAGTGCGGAGACGGGCGGTCTGTCCGGCGCGCCGGTCGCCGACCGCTCACTGGAGGTGCTGCGGCGGCTGTACGCGCGCGTGGGCGGGCGGCTGACGCTCGTCGGCGTCGGCGGCATCACCACGGCCGAGGACGCCTGGCAGCGGATCCTGGCCGGTGCCACGCTCGTACAGGGCTACACGGCGTTCCTCTACGAGGGCCCGTTCTGGATGCGCACCGTGCACCACGGGCTCGCCCGGCGACTGGAGGCCAGTCCGTACGCCACCCTCGCCGAGGCCATCGGCGCCGACCACCGGAAGGTGACCGCATGACGGAATCCGTACCCTTCGGCGCCCGGCTCCGCCGCGCCATGGACACCAGGGGGCCGCTGTGCGTCGGTATCGACCCGCACGCCTCCCTGCTGCACGACTGGGGGCTGAACGACGACGTGGCGGGCCTGGAGCGCTTCACCCGTACGACGGTGGAGGCGCTGGCGGGCCGGGTGGCGGTGCTCAAGCCGCAGTCGGCCTTCTTCGAGCGCTTCGGGTCGCGCGGCATCGCCGTCCTGGAGAAGGCGGTCGCCGAGGCCCGGGAGGCCGGGGCACTGGTGGTGATGGACGCCAAGCGCGGGGACATCGGCTCCACCATGGACGCCTACGCGGCCACCTTCCTCCGCAAGGACAGCCCGCTGTTCTGCGACGCGCTCACCGTCAGCCCCTACCTGGGCTTCGGGGCGCTGGCTCCGGCGGTGGAGGCGGCCAGGGACAGCGGCGCCGGGCTCTTCGTGCTGGCGCTGACCTCCAACCCGGAGGGCCAGGAGGTCCAGCGCGCCCTCCGGGAGGACGGCACGACCGTGGCCGCGACGATACTGCGGCACCTGGCGGAGCTGAACGCGGACGCCGGGACGCTGGGCTCCTTCGGGGCCGTGGTGGGCGCGACGCTCGGCGATCTGTCCTCGTTCCGGCTGAGCGTCAACGGGCCTCTGCTCGCGCCCGGCATCGGCGCCCAGGGAGCCACCCCCGCCGACCTCCCCGCGGTCTTCGGGGAGGCTGTCCGGAATGTCGTCCCGAGCGTGAGCCGGGGGGTGCTCCGACACGGTCCCAACACAACCGGACTGAGGGATTCCGCCGTCCGTTTTGCCGACGAGGTACGGCTCGCCGTCAACTGACGCGAAAAAATCTGCTCATTATGTCTGGAAATGTCCTGGTCGGCAGAGGCTGACCAGGACTTTTCGTCTGTTCTCGCTGACTCTTGGGCTCCCGGCCGCTAGTCTCCGTCGAGAGCACCGCGCCAGGCGCGTTGCTCGTTGCTCCGCAGGTGTAGGGCTACTAGGTTCCTCACCGGTCCGTATCCGACAGTTCGATATCCGAGGTGACGTAGGCGTGGCTCTTCCGCCCCTTACCCCTGAACAGCGCGCAGCCGCGCTCGAAAAGGCCGCCGCGGCTCGCCGGGAGCGCGCCGAGGTCAAGAACCGGCTGAAGCACTCCGGCGCAACCCTCCACGAGGTGATCAAGCAGGGTCAGGAGAACGATGTCATCGGCAAGATGAAGGTCTCCGCTCTCCTGGAGTCCCTGCCCGGCGTCGGCAAGGTCCGCGCCAAGCAGATCATGGAGCGTCTCGGGATTTCCGAGAGCCGCCGTGTGCGTGGGCTCGGCTCCAACCAGATCGCCGCACTGGAGCGTGAGTTCGGCGGTGCGAACGCCTGAGGTCTCAGGCACTCGCGTTAACCGGGATAATCACTGCATGAGTTCTGCAGTTCCCCGGGGGGAGACCCCGGCACTCCCGGTCGGCACGTCGCGGCTGACCGTGCTCTCCGGCCCTTCAGGGGTCGGCAAGAGCACGGTCGTCGCACATATGCGCAAGGCCCATCCCGAGGTCTGGCTCTCCGTCTCCGCCACCACCCGGCGGCCTCGCCCCGGCGAGCGCCACGGGGTGCAGTACTTCTTCGTGGACGACGAGGAGTTCGACAAGCTGGTCGCCAACGGCGAGCTGCTGGAATGGGCCGAATTCACCGGCAACAGGTACGGCACCCCCCGCCAGGCGGTGCTGGAGCACCTGGAGCGCGGTGAGCCCGTCCTGCTGGAGATCGATTTGCAGGGCGCCAGGCTGGTCAAACAGTCCATGCCCGAGGCGCAGCTCGTGTTCCTCGCCCCTCCCACCTGGGAGGAACTGGTCAGGCGCCTGACCGGGCGGGGAACCGAGCCGCCGGAGGTCATCGAGCGCCGCCTGGCAGCCGCCCGCACCGAGCTGGCGGCCGGCTCCGAGTTCGATGTGACTCTCGTCAACACCTCCGTCGAGGACGTCAGCGCTGAGCTGCTAGCCTTGATGAGTATCGAATACTGAAATCTTGCCGGGGAAACACCCCCCGGACCCCCTTCGGAAGGCAGAGAGTGTCCTCTTCCATCACCACGCCCGAGGGCATCATCAACCCGCCGATTGATGAGCTGCTTGAGGCCACCGACTCGAAGTACAGCCTCGTGATCTACGCCGCCAAGCGCGCGCGCCAGATCAACGCGTACTACTCCCAGCTCGGTGAGGGTCTCCTGGAGTACGTCGGCCCGCTGGTGGACACCCACGTGCACGAGAAGCCGCTGTCCATCGCGCTTCGCGAGATCAACGCGGGCCTGCTCACCTCCGAGGCCATCGAGGCCCCGGCCACGGTCTGAGCGGCGGCAACGGCACACCATTCCAGCAGGGCCCGGCAGCGCGGCTGCCGGGCCCTTGGTGTGTCATGGGGGCACAAGGACGGGCGTGGGGAGAGACGAGTGACGAACCAGCAGGCCAGGCCGAAGGTCGTTCTGGGAGTGAGCGGCGGGATCGCCGCGTACAAGGCGTGCGAACTGGCGCGGCGGCTGACCGAGAGCGGTCACGACGTGCGGGCCGTGCCCACGGACTCGGCGCTGCACTTCGTGGGCGCCGCCACCTGGTCGGCACTGACCGGGCACCCCGTCTCCACCGAGGTGTGGGAATCGGTCCACGATGTGCCGCACGTGCGGATCGGGCAGGGTGCCGACCTCGTCGTCGTGGCGCCCGCGACCGCGGACCTGCTGGCCAAGGCCGCCCATGGTCTCGCCGACGACCTGCTGACGAACACGCTGCTGACCGCGCGATGTCCCGTCGTCTTCGCCCCCGCCATGCACACCGAGATGTGGGAGCACCCCGCCACCCGGGAGAACGTCGCCACTCTGCGCCGCCGGGGCGCCCTGGTCATCGAGCCCGCGGTCGGCCGGCTGACCGGGGTGGACACCGGCAAGGGACGGCTGCCCGATCCGGATGAGATCTTCGAGTTCTGCCGCCGGGTCCTGGCGCGCGGCGCCGAGGGCGTGCGGGCCGATCTGGCGGGGCGGCACGTCGCCATCAGCGCCGGGGGCACCCGCGAGCCGCTGGACCCGGTGCGCTTCCTCGGCAACCGCTCCACCGGCAAGCAGGGCTACGCGCTGGCCCGCACGGCCGCCGCGCGGGGCGCCCGCGTGACGCTCGTCTCCTCCAACAGCGCACTGCCCGATCCCGCGGGCGTCGACGTCGTACGCACCGGCAGCGCCCGTGAGCTGCACGAGGCCATGGTCAAGGCGGCTGCCGACGCGGACGCCGTGGTCATGGCGGCGGCCGTGGCCGACTTCCGGCCCGCCACCTACGCCACCGGCAAGATCAAGAAGAAGGCGGGGCAGGAGCCCGAGCCGCTGGACCTGGTGCGCAACCCCGACATCCTCGCCGAGCTGGCCGCCCGGCGTGCCCGGCCGGGGCAGGTCGTGGTGGGCTTCGCGGCCGAGACCGACGACGTGCTGTCCCACGGCCGCGCCAAGCTCGCCGCCAAGGGCTGCGACCTGCTGGTCGTCAACGAGGTGGGCGTCAGCAAGACCTTCGGCTCCGAGGAGAACGAGGCTGTCGTACTCGGCGCGGACGGCAGCGAGACCGCGGTGCCCCACGGCCCGAAGGAGGGGCTGGCCGATACGGTCTGGGACCTCGTCGCCGCCCGGCTCGCGGGGGAGTGAGTGCGGGGACCCGGGCGGGGTACCCGGAGCCCTTCGAGGGGCGTTTTGGGCGGTTCCGGATGGCACTCCGGGAAAGTGTACGAGTGGGCCGGATCTCGTCGAACGGGGCCGAAACGGGCCTCTTGACCTGCCTCTGCGCCGCCCGACACTCCACGACATATCCGTACCTCCCCGGGGTCTGTGGTGGTGCTGGAGTTCGGATCGAGCAGGTCATGGTCGTCTCGGAGTTCGAGAGTCCGTGATTGGATGCAGGCGGAGATGGATAAACTGGCCGCGGACCGTGCTTGGGCGCAGCCCCCGACCGGTCCGCCCCATGCTCAGCCAGCAGCCGCTGCAACCCCAGGGAGCGATGTGTCGCGCCGCTTGTTCACCTCGGAATCTGTGACCGAGGGTCACCCTGACAAGATCGCTGACCAGATCAGCGACACCATCCTCGACGCCCTGCTCAAGGAGGACCCGCACTCGCGGGTCGCCGTCGAGACACTGATCACCACCGGCCTCGTGCACGTGGCCGGAGAGGTGACCACCAAGGCCTACGCGCCTATCCCGACGCTTGTGCGCAACAAGATCCTCGACATCGGATACGACTCGTCGAAGAAGGGCTTCGACGGCGCCTCCTGCGGCGTCTCCGAGTCCATCGGCGCCCAGTCGCCCGACATCGCCCAGGGCGTCGACACCGCGTACGAGAGGCGGGTCGAGGGCGACGGCAAGGAAGCCGACGAGCTCGACGAGCAGGGCGCGGGCGACCAGGGCCTGATGTTCGGCTACGCCTGTGATGAGACCGCCGAGTACATGCCGCTGCCCATCACGCTGGCGCACCGGCTCTCCGAGCGGCTGTCCGCCGTCCGCAAGAACGGGACCATCCCCTACCTGCGCCCCGACGGCAAGACGCAGGTCACCATCGAGTACAACGGCGACAAGGCCGTGCGCCTGGACACCGTCGTGGTCTCCTCGCAGCACGCGGCCGACATCGACCTGGACTCGCTGCTGGCACCCGACATCCGCGAGTTCGTCGTCGAGCCCGAGCTGAAGGCTCTCGTGGACGAGGGCATCAAGCTGGAGACCGAGGGCTACCGCCTGCTGGTCAACCCCACCGGGCGCTTCGAGATCGGCGGCCCCATGGGTGACGCCGGACTCACCGGCCGGAAGATCATCATCGACACCTACGGCGGCATGGCCCGCCACGGCGGCGGTGCCTTCTCCGGCAAGGACCCCTCCAAGGTGGACCGCTCCGCCGCGTACGCCATGCGCTGGGTCGCCAAGAACGTGGTCGCCGCCGGGCTGGCCGGGCGCTGCGAGGTGCAGGTCGCCTACGCCATCGGCAAGGCCGAGCCCGTCGGTCTCTTCGTGGAGACCTTCGGCACGGCGACGGTGGACGTGGAGAAGATCGAGCAGGCCATCGCTGACGTCTTCGACCTCCGCCCGGCCGCGCTCATCCGCGACCTCGACCTGCTGCGGCCCATCTACGCGCAGACCGCCGCCTACGGCCACTTCGGCCGTGCCCTCCCGGACTTCACCTGGGAGCGCACGGACCGGGTCGAGGCGCTGCGCAAGGCGGTAGGGCTCTAGCCCCTCCGCTTCTGACGGTCTCCGCATGAGGCCCGGCACCCCACGCTGGCGGGGTGCCGGGCCTCATGCACGTCCGGGGCCGTACGGGCCATCCGGGGCCGTACGGGGACACGGCAGGTGGCTCCGGCCGGCGCAGGGGGCGCACCCCGCCGGCCGGAGCCCTTACCCGTGCAGCGGGCGAGCCGTCCGTCAGGTTCGCACCGCGCTGTGCAGTGCGAGCCGGTGCGCGCCCGCGTACACGTTCATGGAGGTGCCGCGCAGGAATCCGACCAGCGTCAGCCCGGTCTCCGCGGCCAGGTCGACGGCGAGCGAGGACGGTGCCGAGACGGCGGCCAGCAGGGGAATGCCCGCCATCACCGCCTTCTGCGCCAGCTCGAAGGAGGCACGCCCCGACACCATCAGCAGGCTGTCGCGCAGCGGGAGGAGTCCCTCCTGGAGCGCGTGCCCGACCAGCTTGTCCACGGCGTTGTGGCGGCCGACGTCCTCCCGCAGCTCCAGCAGCTCGCCCTCAGAAGTGAAGAGCGCCGCGGCGTGGAGCCCGCCGGTGCGGTCGAAGACCCGCTGGGCCGCGCGCAGCCGCTCGGGCAGCGCCGCCAGGACCTCGGTCCCGATGCCCCGCGGGCGGTCCGCCGCCGGCGGCCAGCGGGCCGTCGTGCGTACCGCGTCCAGGCTGGCCTTTCCGCACAGGCCGCACGAGGACGTGGTGTAGACGTTGCGCTCCAGGGTGATGTCCGGGACGGGGACGCCGGGCGCCAGCCGCACGTCGACGACGTTGTACGTGTTGTGCCCCCGCTCATCGGCGCCCGCGCAGTAGACGATGCCGGCCAGCTCCCGGGGGTGGGCGAGGACGCCCTCGCTGACCAGGAACCCGGCCGCGAGGGCGAAGTCGTCCCCCGGAGTGCGCATCGTGATCGCCAGGGGTTTGCCGCCCAGCCGGATCTCCAGCGGCTCCTCGGCCACGAGGGTGTCGGGGCGCTCGCTCACCGCGCCTTCCCGGACGCGGATGATCCGGCGCCGCTCGGTGACACGTCCCATCAGTGCTCACTCCCACCCGGATTCTCGGCCTCGCTGTCAGCTCTGCTGGACGTGCTGGTAGCCGAAGCGGCCCTTGATGCAGAGGTTTCCGTGGGTGACCGGGTTGTCGTGCGGCGAGGAGACCTTGACGATCTCGTTGTCCTGTACGTGCAGCGTGAGGTTGCAGCCCACTCCGCAGTACGCGCACACCGTCGTCGTCTCCGTCTGCCGCTCCTCGTCCCAGGTGCCGGCCTCGCGCATGTCGAACTCCGACTTGAAGCTGAGCGCGCCCGTCGGGCACACCTCGATGCAGTTGCCGCAGTAGACGCAGGCGGAGTCGGTGAGCGGCACTTCGTGCTCGGTCGAGATCCGCGCGTCGAAGCCCCGCCCCGCCACCGCGATGGCGAAGGTGTTCTGCCACTGTTCGCCGCAGGCGTCCACGCACTTGTAACAGAGGATGCACTTGTCGTAGTCGCGCACATAGAGATCGTTGTCGATCTTCGGTTCCTCGTTCACGGTGGCCGCGTCGGGGCCGAAGCGGCCGGGCTCGGCGCCGTACTCCTCGATCCACGCGGCGATCCCCGGGGTGGTCGACAGGTCCGTGGACGAGGCCAGCAGCTCCAGGACGAGCTTGCGGCTGTGCCGGGCGCGCTCGGTGTCCGTACGTACCTCCATCCCCGGCTCGGCCCGGCGCGAGCAGGCGGGCGCCAGGGTGCGCGCCCCTTCGACCTCCACCATGCAGACCCGGCAGGCGTTCTTGGGGGTGAGGGTGTCGCCCTGGCACAGGGTCGGTATCTCCTTGCCGGAGGCCCGGCAGGCGTCCAGGATCGTCGAGCCTTCCGGTACGCGCACGGGCTCGCCGTCGAGGGTGAACTCGACGAGGCGGCGCGGGGGCTGAAGCGGGACGGCGGTCATGCGTAGGCTCCCAGGCGGTCGATGGCGGATTCCACGGCGTTCCACGCGGTCTGGCCCAGACCGCAGATCGAGGCGTCCCGCATGGCGGCGCCCACCTCGCGCAGCAGCGCCACATCCGCGGCGGCGTCCACGCCCGTGCGCTCCAGCAGGCGGGTGAGTGCCTCCTCCTGGCGGACCGTGCCGACCCGGCACGGCACGCACTGGCCGCACGACTCGTCGCGGAAGAACTCCGCGATGCGCAGCAGGACGCGGGGGAGCGGCACCGACTCGCCGAGGGCCAGAACCACGCCGGACCCGAGCGCGGTGCCCGCCTCGCGGGTGCCCTCGAAGGTGAGTGGCAGATCGGTCTCGTCCGGGCGTACGAAGCCCCCGGCGGCGCCGCCGAGCAGTACGGCGCGCAGCTTCTCGCGCCGGCCCGCCAGCTCCAGCACCTCGCCGAGGGTGGCGCCGAACGGCAGCTCGTACAGACCCGGGCGCTCGACGCTGCCGGAGACGCAGAACAGCTTGGGGCCCGTGGAGGTCCCGGTGCCGATCGCGGCGTAGGCCTGGGCGCCCAGCGTCAGGACGGGCAGCACATTGACCAGCGTCTCGACGTTGTTGACGACGGTCGGTTTGCCGAACAGGCCCTTCTCGACGGGGAACGGCGGCTTGCTCCTCGGCTCTCCGCGATACCCCTCGATCGAGTTGAACAGTGCCGTCTCCTCGCCGCAGATGTAGGCGCCGGCGCCGCGCCGGATCTCGATGTCGAAGGCGTAGCGCTGACCCAGCACATCCGGGCCCAGCAGACCGCGCGTCCGCGCCTGGGCGAGGGCGTTCTCCAGCCGCGCCAGCGCCCGTGGGTACTCGCCGCGCAGATACAGATAGCCCTGGTGCGCCCCGGTGGCGTACCCGGCGATCGTCATCGCCTCGATCAGCGCGAACGGGTCGCCCTCCATGAGCACCCGGTCCTTGAAGGTGCCCGGCTCGCTTTCGTCGGCGTTGCAGACCAGGTAGTGCGGGTGGTCCGGCTGGCCCGCTGTGGCCTGCCACTTGCGTCCGGTGGGGAAGGCGGCCCCGCCGCGTCCGAGCAGCCCCGAGTCGGTCACCTCACGGATCACCCCGGCGGGGCCGAGCGCGAAGGCGCGGCGCAGCGCGGTGTAGCCGCCGTGTGCGCGGTAGTCGTCGAGGGAGGTCGGATCGACGGCGCCGACCCTGCGCAGGAGCGTGAGCCCCGGTTGCCCTGCCTGGGGCACGGCCCGTGCGGGCTCGGGTTCGTCGGACACCGCTCCCGGCTCTCGGGCGGCGTCGGCTACGCTCTCGCCTGTCGCGGGCGCGACAACGGCGGTTGCGTACGCCCGGTCGGGCACCGTCGGTCCGGTACGCGTCGGCCGAGCGCCGTCGCGGCGGGAAATGGTTCCCGCCCCGGCCCGCACCACCAGCGCCGCCGGGGCCCGTTCGCACAGCCCCAGGCACGGGCTGCGCTCCCACACAGCGCCCTCCGAGGGAGTTCCGGCGGGACCCCAACGCCGCTCCAGCCCGGCACACACCTCGGCGGAGCCGCCCGCCGAGCCGCCCGCGCAGGCGATGTCCGTGCAGACCTGGACCACCGTGGCCGGGCGGGGCTTGACGGAGAACATCGCGTAGAACGTCGCGACGCCGTAGGCCTCCGCCGGGGGCACCGTCAGCCGGCGGCACAGATAGGCGAGGCCGCCCTCGCTGATCCAGCCGACCCGGTCGTGGAGCGCGTGCAGCCCCGGCAGCAGCCGGTCACGCCGCTCGCGTACCGCGCGGCCACCTGTCGCCCAGCGCAGATCCGTGTCCGTACGGTCGTCCGCGCCCTCCCACGGGGACTCGGGAGGGCCGAGGAGCGCGTCGAGTGCCGCGCGCTCCTCGGCTGTTGGCTTGCTGTCGCCGAAGTGCAGGTCCATGTCCGCTCTCAGCTCCTCACTGCGACTTCACGGCAATTTCTCGATCCGTATCGCCGACGCCTTGAACTCGGCCGTGCCCGCGATCGGGCAGTTGGCCTCGATGGTCAGCTGGTTGGTGTCGACCTCGTCGGGGAAGTGCATGGTCATGAAGGCCAGCCCCGGACGCAGTCCCGGATCGATCCACACGGGTGCGGTCACCGAGCCGCGCCGGGAGGAGATCCGGACCGTCTCGCCGACGGCCACGCCGTAGCGCCCGGCGTCCTCGGGGCACAGCTCGACGTACTCGCCGCGGCGCAGCGGGGAGGCGAAACTCCCGGACTGCACACCGGTGTTGTACGAGTCCAGGCGGCGTCCCGTGGTGAGCCGGAGCGGGTAGTCCTCGTCGGTCACATCGACCGGCGGGTCGTGCTTGACGGGGCCGAAGACCGCCCGTGGGAGGCGGCGGCCGGGGTCGGACTCCCACAGGCGCCCGTGCAGGTAGCCCGGCTCGATCCGCTCGGTGCTGGGGCAGGGCCACTGGATGCCCTGGTGCTCTTCGAGCCGCCCGTAGGTCATGCCCCAGTGGTCGGGGGAGATGGAGCGCAGCTCGTCCCAGACGGCCTCCGAGTCCTCGAACTTCCAGTCGTGGCCGAGCCGTCCGGCCAGGTCACAGAGGATGTCGATGTCCTCGCGGGCCTCGCCGGGCGGATGTACGGCCTTGCGTACGCGCTGGACGCGGCGCTCGCTGTTGGTCGTCGTGCCGTCCGTCTCGCACCAGGCGGCGGTCGCGGGCAATACCACGTCGGCCAGTTCGGCGGTCTTCGTCAAGAAGATGTCCTGCACCACCAGATGGTCGAGCTGCCGCATCCGCTCCACGGCCTGCCCGCTGTCGGCCTCGGACTGGGCCGGGTTCTCGCCGATGCAGTAGACGGCGCGGAGCGCACCCGACTCCATGGCCTCGAACATGTCAGTGAGGTTCAGGCCGTAGCGCGGCTGGATGGCGGCACCCCACGCCGTCTCGAACTTCTCGCGGGTGGCGGGGGAGAGGATGTCCTGGAAGCCGGGCAGCCGGTTGGGGATGGCGCCCATGTCGCCGCCGCCTTGCACGTTGTTCTGGCCGCGCAGCGGCTGGAGGCCCGAGCCGTAGCGGCCCACGTGCCCCGTCAGCAGCGCGAGGTTGATCAGGGCGCGGACGTTGTCGGTGCCGTTGTGGTGCTCGGTGATGCCCAGCGTCCAGCACAGCTGGGCGCGCTCGGCCGTGGCGTAGGCGTGGGCGAGGCTCCGGATCGCCTCGGCGGGGACGCCGGTGACCTTCGCGGCGACCGTCAGGGTCCAGGGCTCGACCTCGGCGGCGTACTCCTCGAAGCCCTCGGTGGCCCGCTCGATGAAGGCGCGGTTGGCCAGGCCCGCGTGGATGATCTCCCGGCCGACGGCGTGGGCGAGCGGGATGTCGGTGCCGACGTTCGGGCCGAGCCAGCTCTCCGCCCACTCGGCGGTGGAGGTACGGCGCGGATCGACCGCGTACATCCGGGCGCCGTTCCTGATCCCCTTGAGCACGTGGTGGAAGAAGATCGGGTGCGCGAAGCGGGCGTTGGAGCCCCACATCACGATGAGGTCGGCGTGCTCGACCTCCTCGTAGGAGGAGGTGCCGCCGCCCGAGCCGAGGGCGGCCGTCAAGCCCGCGACGCTGGGCGCGTGGCAGGTGCGGTTGCAGGAGTCGACGTTGTTGGTGCCCATCACCACGCGGGTGAACTTCTGTGCCACGTAGTTCATCTCGTTGGTCGCCCGCGCGCAGGAGAACATGCCGAACGCGTCGGGCCCCGACTCCTCGCGCACCCGCCGGAATCCGCCGGCGGCGAGGGACAGCGCCTCCTCCCAGCTCGCCCGCCGCAGCGGTCCGTCCTTGCTGCCGCGTACGAGCGGATGGGTCAGGCGCGGGTAGTTCCGCGGGGAGCGGTCGCGCCGCTGCCCCGCGCGGGTGGATGTGCCTGCGGTGCTCTTCATGCTGCACTGCTCCCGAATGTGGTCTGGGCCAGCAGGTCGGTGACGGCGTGGATCGCGCAGAGCTTCGGGACGGGCGTACGGGTCAGCGCCGCCAGCTCGACCACGGCGGCCAGCAGCACGTCCAGCTCCATCGGACGGCCGCGCTCCAGGTCCTGGAGGGTGGAGGTCTTGTGCTCGCCGACGCGTTCGGCCCCCGCCAGACGCCGTTCGACGGAGATCCCGGGGCGGCAGCCCAGCTTCTCGGCGACGGCCAGCGCCTCGTGCATCATCGTCGCGACCAGCGCCCTGGTGTCCTGGTGGCGGCAGATCTGCGCCATCGTCGCCCGGGAGAGGGCGCTGAGCGGGTTGAAGGCGATGTTCCCGAGTAGCTTGATCCAGATGTCGTTGCGCAGGTCGGGCTCGACCGGGCACTTGAGGCCGCCGGCCCGCATCGCCTCGCTGAAGTCCAGACAGCGCGCGGAGACACTCATGCCGGGCTCGCCGATCGAGAAACGGGTGCCTTCCAGGTGGCGTACGACGCCGGGCGCCGCCAGCTCGGTCGCCGCGTAGATGACACAGCCGATGGCGCGCTCGGGCGGCAGCGCGCGGCTGACGGCGCCGCCGGGATCGACGCTCTCGATGCGGCGGCCCTCGTAGGGGCCCTTGAGGCCGTGGAAATACCACCAGGGGATGCCGTTCTGAGCCGCGATCACCGCCGTGCCGTTGTGCAGCAGCGGGTCCACCAGGGGGGAACAGGCCGCGTAGGCGTGGGCTTTGAGGCCGAGGAAGACGTAGTCGACGGGTCCGATCGCGGAAGGGTCGTCGGTGGCGTGCACGCGTGCGGTGAAGTCGCCGCGCGGGCTGAGGACCTGGACCCCGTGCTGCCTCATGGCCGTCAAGTGCGGTCCACGGGCGATGAGATGCACATCGGCACCCGCGCGCTCCAGCGCGGCTCCGACGTAGGCGCCGATCGCTCCGGCGCCGACGATTGCCACTCTCATGTGTAGCTCCTCTCCGGCCTGCTGAGGGAGGGCGGGCCGTGGGGTGAGCTCAAAATAGACGACAGAATACTGTATACGGTCGCCAGTCTGCGGGTGGCAAGGGCTGTGCACGGCCGAATTCGCCCGTGCGGGGCATGAGTTCGGGGTACCTGAGAGGGGCTGCCGGTCGGGGCGAGCGAGGGCGCGGGGCCGGAAGTCGCGGGAAAGCGGTGTGAAGGAGGTCACTATCGGTGTGCGATTGCCTTCATCCCGTATTTCGTAGACTGTAGACGATAGCCACATCGTCGAGGGGATCCCAGATGCTGTCCGCAGGGCTGCCGCAAGGGGCCGTTCCCAAGCTTGAGCGCCCGGGCCCGCTGCGCGAACGGGTCTACGAGGCACTGCTGGAGCTGATCACCACCCGCGCGCTCAGGCCGGGCCAGCACCTTGTCGAGAGCGAGCTCGCCCAGCACCTGGGCGTCTCCCGGCAGCCGGTGCGCGAGGCGCTCCAGCGGCTCAACAGCGACGGATGGGTCGATCTGCGCCCCGCGCAGGGCGCGTTCGTGCACGAGCCCTCGGAGGAGGAGGCCGACCAGCTGCTGAGCGTCCGCACGCTGCTGGAGGCCGAGGCGGCCAGGCTGGCCGCCGCCCACGCCGACAAGGCGGGCATCGCCGCGCTGGAGGAGCTGTGCACCCAGGGCGAGGCGGCCGTCGCGCGGGACGAGGTGGAGACCGTCGTCGCCACGAACGCGCGGTTCCACGCGAAGGTGATGCAGCTGGCGGGAAACGCGGTGCTCTCCGAGCTGGCCGCGCAGGTCGACCGCCGGGTGCGGTGGTTCTACAAGCCGGTGGCCCGTCAGCGGGGCGTCCAGTCCTGGATCGAACACCGCCGGATCATCGCCGCGATCACCGCGCGCGACGAGGAGGAGACCAGCCGGCTCATGCGGGAGCACACCGAGCACACCCGCCGTCAGTACCACGCGCGCGAGCGCGACTGAAGCCGCGACAGCCGCGCGGCCTTCTCGCGCGCCGGGCCGCCCCTGGGGAGCGGACGGCCCGGCTGCCTCACATCGCTTCGCGGCTGATCGGATAGGGGTTGGGCTCGATCTTCCGGGCCGACGGGCGACCCGGCTGTCGCAGGAAGACGGCGAGGAACGCGGAAGCGATCCCGATGCCCCCCGCGAGCGCGAAGGCACCCTCGTAGTCCCACGCGGAGACGACGACCGCGCCCATGCCCGAGCCGAGCAGGCCCGAGATCAGCTTGGAGCTGTAGACCATGCCGTAGTTCGCGGCGTTGTGGTTCTCCCCGAAGAAGTCCGCGGTCATGGCGGCGAAGAGCGGGAAAATGGCGCCGCCGCCGAAGCCGGAGACCATCGAGCAGAACAGGAAGAACGGCATGTTGCCCATGGTTCCCGAGGCCAGCACGCCGAACTGGGCGCTGCCGAGGACCACGCAGACGATGATGAGCGTGTTCCGGCGCCCGTAGCGGTCGGATATCCAGCCGATGACGCCGCGCCCCGTGCCGTTCACGATGGCCTTGAGCGACATGGCCGTGGCCACGATGCCGCCCGCGAAGCCCATGTCCTTGCCGAACGGCACCTGCATGGCGATGCCGAAGATGTTGATACCCGCCGTGCACAGCAGGCAGAACCACATCATCCACAGCACCGGTGTCCTGGACGCCTCACGCGGGGTGAACTGCCTCACGGCCGGCGGGTTCTTCTCCAGGGCGCGGACGATCCGCGGGTCGTCCGACTTCTTGAGCGGGTCCGCGTGCGGCGGCCACCAGTTCTTCGGCGGGTCCCTGAAGAACCAGCCCGCCGAGGCGACCGTCACACAGCAGATGACGCCCACGAAGACCAGCACGCCCTCGTAGTTGCTCAGGTCCATGTAGCTGGTGAAGAGGAAGACGAACGGCACGGAGCCGTACGCGAAACCGCCGTTGACCAGCCCTGTCTTACCGCCCTTCCGCTCCGGATACCACTTGCCGACCATGTTGACGCAGGTCGCGTAGACCATTCCGGCGCCGGTCCCGCTGAACGCGCCGAAGCCGAGGTAGGCCAGCATCACGTTCGGCGCGTACGCCAGTGACACATAGCCGATCAGGGTTCCGGCGGCGCCGAGCATCATCGCGTTGCGCGCCGGAAGTCTGCCGCTCTCGCGCAGCTGTCCGGCGGGGAAGGCCACAGCGGCCTGGAAGAAGACCCACACACCCATCAGCCAGAAGATGTGGCCGCTGCTCCAGGCGTGTGCGGTGTGGAGTGTGTCCTCGGCGGAGGTGAAGGCGTACTCGGACGAGCTGATGCCCATCATCCCGATCCATGGGCAGAGCACCATCGCCCACCGAGGGCGGTTCATGATGTCGCGGTCGGTCTCACCGATGCGGTAGGTCCGGCCGTTGCGGTCGGTCACCTCCCGGTAGGGCACGGCCGTTGGAGCTGTAGTTGTTTTCATGCGATGCACCCCTTGTACGGAAGAGTCTGGCCAGCGCCCCCTGTCCCGATCTCCTGCTGTGGTGCGTTGTGCTCGCGGCGCGTACCCGATGTGTCGTGGGTTGCGGTGGGTTCGGCACCGCCGGTTCGCGCCGTGGTGGTTGCTCGCCGCTGCGGCGGAGAAGATTTCCGCTGCGGCGACGTGCTGCGGCGGAGAAGATCTGCCGCCGCCTTCTGCTACAGCAGACCCGCGGCCCGGGCCCACCGGTACTTGGCGCCGAGGGCCGCCACCGGCTTCTCGGTCGTGTAGGGGTACGCGACGACGCCGCGCTCGAACAGGTAGGCGCACGCCTCCTCGACCTCGGTGTCACCGGCGAGCGAGGCCACCACCGGCTTGTGGATCCCCTTCTGCCTCGCCTCGGCCACCAGCCGGGCCGTCAGCTCGGCGAAGACCATCGGCGGGGTCACGATGGTGTGCCAGTAACCCAGCACCAGCGCGTGCACCCGGGGATCCTCCAGCCCGAGGCGGATGGTCGCCTCGTACGTGCTGGGCGGCTCGCCCCCGGTGATGTCGACGGGGTTGCCCGCGGCTCCGAAGGGTGGGATGTGGCGCCGGAACGCCTCGTCCAGATCCGGGGGGATCTCCATCAGGGACAGGCCGTTGTCGACGATCGCGTCCGAGAGCAGCACTCCCGAGCCGCCGGCGCCCGTGATGATGACGACGTTGTCACCCTGCGGCGCGGGCAGCACCGGCAGCGCCCGCGCGTACTCCAGCATCTCGTTGAGGCCCGGGGCCCGGATGACGCCCGCCTGGCGCAGGATGTCGTCGTAGACCGCGTCGTCACCGGCCAGCGCCCCGGTGTGGGAGCCCGCCGCCTTGGCGCCCGCGCTGGTGCGGCCCGCCTTGAGGACGACGACCGGCTTCTTGCGTACGGTCTCGCGCGCCGCCGCCACGAAGGCGCGGCCGTCCTTGAGGTCCTCCAGGTGCATGGCGATGCACTCGGTGTGGGGGTCGTCGGCGAAGTAGGTGAGCAGGTCGTCCTCGTCCAGGTCCGACTTGTTGCCGAGCCCGACGATCGCCGAGACACCCGTCTTCGTACTCCGTGCGAAGCCGAGGATGGCCATGCCGATGCCGCCCGACTGGGAAGTGAGCGCCACCCCGCCCTTGACGTCGTAGGGGGTGCAGAAGGTGGCGCACAGGTCGTACCAGGTCGAGTAGTAGCCGTAGATGTTCGGCCCGAGCAGGCGGACGCCGTACCGCTCGCCGATCTCCACGATCTCTTCCTGGAGGGCGTGTTCGCCGGTCTCGGCGAAGCCGGAGGGGATCAGCACGGCGTTGGGTATCCCCTTCCTCCCGACGTCCTCCAGCGCGGCGGCGACGAACTTCGCGGGGATCGCGAAGACCGCTACATCCACCTCACCGGGCACATCCTTCACGGACTTGTACGCCTTCCGGCCGAGGATGTCATCGGCCTTGGGGTTCACCGGGTGGATATCTCCCGCAAAGCCCCCGTCGACGAGGTTGCGCATCACCGAATTGCCGATCTTTCCCGGCTCGTTGGAGGCGCCGATCACGGCCACGGAACTCGGCCGCATCAGCCGCCGCATCGAGGCCTGGATCTCCTCCTTGGCCCACTGCCGCCGCCGCACCGGCTCGCCCTCGGCCAGCAGGATCCGGATGTCGGCGGCCACCACGCCGCGCGCCGAGGCGAAGACGGGGTTGAGGTCGATCTCGGCGATCTCGGGAAAGTCGTGCGCGAGCCGCGAGACGGACACGATCAGCCCGGCCAGCGCCTCGCGGCTGACGGCCTCGCCGCCACGCACGCCCCTGAGCATCTCGGCGGCCCGGATCCCGTCGAGCATGGACAGCGCGTCCGCCTCGCTCGCGGGGGCGAGCCGGAAGGTCACATCCTTGAGGACCTCGACCAGCACCCCGCCCAGACCGAAGGCGACCACCTTGCCGAAGGTCGGGTCGGTGACGGTGCCGATCAGCACCTCAAGTCCGGGCTCGGCCATCCGCTGGACCTGTACGCCCTGGATACGGGCTTCGGCGTCGTACGCCCGCGCGTTGCCCACGATCGAGGTGAACGCCTCCCGCACCGCGGCCGTGCCGGCGACGCCCACCTGGACGCCGCCCGCCTCCGTCTTGTGCAGGATGTCGGGGGAGACGATCTTCATGGCGACGGGGAAGCCGATCCGGTCGGCCAGCGCCACGGCCTCGTCCACCGTCTCCGCCAGGCCCTCCTCGGGCACCGGGATGCCGTAGGCGTCGGCGACGGCCTTGCCCTCGGGTGCGGTGAGCGCCGTGCGCCCGGCCGCGCGGGCCGCCGCCAGCACGGCCCTGACCTCGGCCGCCGCCCCGCCTGCGTTCTGCTGCGCCATCGCTCAGATCACTCCGTCCGTCTTGAGCAGCTGGATTTCCTCGCCGGCGAGCCCGAGTTCGCCGGCGTACACCTCCTCGTTGTGCTCGCCCAGCAGCGGCGAGGAGGTGATCTCGACAGGGGAGTCGGAGAGCTTCATCGGGGATCCGACGGTGGTGAAGGTGCCCCGCCGCGGGTGCTCGACCTCGACGACCATCCCGTTGTCCGCGAGGGACGCGTCCTCGACGATCTCCTTGGTGGACAGGATCGGGCCGCAGGGGATGTTGTGCGCGTTGAGCGCTTCGAGGACATCCCACTTGGGGAGGGTCGCCGACCACTCCTCGATCAGCTGGAACATCTTGCCGAGCTTGGGCAGCCGCGCCTCGGGGGTGTTCCAGTCGGGATCGTCGGCGAGTTCGGGGCGGCCGATCAGCTGCGTCAGCGGCTCCCAGCCGACGGGCTGGACGATGACGTAGACGTAGTCGTTGGGCCCGCCGGGTGCGCACTTGACGGCCCAGCCGGGCTGGCCGCCGCCGGAGGCGTTGCCGGAGCGCGGCACCTCGTCGCTGAAGTCCTCATTCGGGTACTCCGCCAGCGGCCCGTGCGCCAAGCGCTGCTGGTCGCGCAGCTTGACGCGGCACAGGTTGAGCACCGCGTGCTGCATCGCGACGTTCACGCGCTGGCCGCGACCGGTGCGCTCGCGCTGGTAGAGCGCGGCCAGGATGCCCGCGACCGTGTGGACGCCGGTGCCCGAGTCGCCGATCTGCGCGCCCGTCGCCAGCGGCGGCCCGTCCTCGAAGCCCGTGGTCGACATCGAGCCGCCCATGGCCTGCGCCACGACCTCGTACGCCTTGAACTTGGTGTACGGGCCCTCGCCGAAGCCCTTGATCGAGGCGTAGACGATCCGCGGGTTGATCTCCTGGATGCGCTCCCAGGAGAAGCCCATACGGTCCACAGCGCCGGGGCCGAAGTTCTCCACCAGCACGTCGCTGCGCCGGATCAGCTCGGTCAGCAGCTCCTTGCCGCGCGGGGTCTTGGTGTTGAGGGTGATGCTGCGCTTGTTGCAGTTGAGCATCGTGAAGTAGAGCGAGTCGACGTCGGGCAGGTCGCGCAGCTGCTTGCGGGTGATGTCGCCGGTCGGTGCCTCCAGTTTGACGACGTCTGCGCCGAGCCAGGCCAGCAGCTGGGTGGCCGAGGGGCCCGACTGCACATGCGTCATGTCGAGGACGCGTACGCCCTCAAGTGCCTTGCCGCTCACAGGGGTTCACCTCACTTGTACATCGTCTGGTTCATGGTTCCGGGGGCGTAGGCGTCCGGGTCGACCCAGACGTTGATCAGCGACGGCTTGCCGGAGGCGCGGGCGCGCTCCAGCGCGGGGCGGATCTGCGCCGGGTCGCGCACCTCCTCGCCGTGGCCGCCGAGCATCCGCGCGAACTGGTCGTACGGCACGTCCCCGAGGGTGTTGCCGAGCCGCTCGCGCTCCTCGCCGTACTTCGCGCGCTGGCCGTAACGGATCTGGTTCATCGAGGAGTTGTTGCCGACGATGCCGACGAAGGGCAGGTCGTAGCGCACGAGCGTCTCGAAGTCCCAGCCGGTCAGCGAGAAGGCGCCGTCACCGAACAGCGCGACGACCTCCGTGTCGGGCCTGGCCTGCTTGGCGGCCAGCACGAACGGCACCCCCACGCCGAGCGTCCCCAGCGGGCCGGGGTCCATCCAGTGCCCCGGCGAACGCGGCTGGACGACCTGCCCGGAGAAGGTGACGATGTCGCCGCCGTCGCCGATGTAGAGGGAATCCTCGGTGAGGAAGTCGTTGATCTCGCTGACCAGCCGGTACGGGTGGATGGGCGAGGCGTCCGAGCGCAGCTGCGGCAGCCGCTTCTCGGCCGCCGTGTGCTCGGCCGACCGCAGCTCCTCCAGCCATGCCCTGCGCTTGTCGGAGCCGCCGTTGAGGCGCCCGGAGGCGGCCTGGGTGACGGCGGCGAGCACCAGGTCGGCGGAGCCGACGATGCCCAGGTCGATGTCGCGGTTCTTTCCCACCGTGCGGTAGTCCAGGTCGATCTGGACGACGGTCGCCTCGGGGGAGAGCCGCTTGCCGTAGCCCATCCGGAAGTCGAACGGGGTGCCGACGATGATGATGAGGTCGGCGTTGTTGAACGCGTAGCGGCGCGAGAGCTGGAAGTGGTGCGGATCGCCGGGCGGCAGGGTGCCGCGCCCCGCGCCGTTCATGTACGCGGGCACGTTCAGCGTCCGCACCAGGTCGCGGGCCGCGTCCGTCGCGCGGCACGTCCAGGTCTGGCTGCCCAGCAGGATGGCGGGCCGCTCGGCGTGCACGAGCAGGTCGGCAAGCTTCTCCACGGCCTCGGGGTCGCCGCTGTTGCGGGTGGAGGCGCGGTAGTGGCCCGCCTGCGGGACCCGGGCCCTGTCGCGGGGGACCTTGGCGTCCAGCACATCGCGGGGGATCTCCAGGAAGGAGGGCCCGGGGGCGCCGTGGTAGCACTCGCGGAAGGCCATGGAGACCATGTCGGCGGCCCGTGCGGTGTCCGGCACCGTGGCGGCGAACTTGGTGATCGGCGCCATCATGTCCACGTGCGGCAGGTCCTGGAGCGAGCCCATCTTGTGCTGGGTGTGCGCCCCTTGGCCGCCGATCAGCAGCATCGGCGACTCGGCGCGGAAGGCGTTGGCGACACCGGTGACCGCGTCGGTCGTACCCGGCCCCGCCGTCACCACCGCGCAGCCGGGCTTCCCGGTGAGGCGGGCGTAGCCGTCGGCGGCGTGGGCCGCGACCTGTTCGTGGCGTACGTCGACCACCTCGATGCCCTCGTCGGCGCAGCCGTCGTAGATGTCGATGATGTGGCCGCCGCAGAGCGTGTAGATGACCTCGACGCCCTCGGCCTTGAGCGCCTTGGCGACCAGATGACCGCCGGATATGTGGTCGTGGCTGGTGTCGTCGGTCGAGTCGGACATGGCGCGATCGCCGTCCCTTCGTAGGGGGTTGGAGCCGGTGGGAGTGGGCGGTGGAGCACAGTGACGTAGATTGCATACAGTCGACGAATACTGTATGAACTTGGTTATCCCGCATCACTCCGCTGATGTCCAGGGGGCGCGCAGCGATCGTCACGAGGATCGTCGGAGGAGCACTGATGGACCTTTACGAGCACCAGGCGAGGGCCCTGTTCGAGCGCTACGGGGTGCCCGTGCCCCCGGCCGAGGTCGCCGCCACCCCGCACGCGGCACGGGAGGCGGCGCTGCGGCTCGGCGCGGACGAGTACGGCGTTGTGGTCAAGGCGCAGGTCAAGACGGGCGGGCGGGGCAAGTCCGGCGGAGTCAGGCGCGCGGACGGAGCCGAGGCCGCCGAGCGGACTGCGCGTCAGATCCTCGGCATGGACATCAAGGGCCACACCGTCCGTTCGGTGATGCTGGCCCAGCCGGTCGCGATCGAGGACGAGTTCTATGTGTCCTACGTACTCGACCGGAACGCCGGCTGTTTCCTCGCCATCGCCTCGGCCGAGGGCGGCATGGAGATCGAAGAGGTGGCGGCGGCCCGCCCCGAGGCCGTCGCGCGCGTCCCCGTCGACCCGGCCGAGGGTGTCACGGCCGGCACGGCGGCGCGGATCGCGGAAGCGGCCGGACTCCCGGCGGAGACGTTGCCAGTGCTCCAGCGGCTGTGGGCGGTGATGAAGGGTGAGGACGCGCTTCTCGTCGAGGTCAACCCCCTGGTCCGCACGGCGGACGGGCCGGTGCTCGCCCTCGACGGCAAGGTCACCCTCGATGACAACGCCCGCTTCCGGCAGACCCGTTGGGGAGAGGGGGCCAGCGACGAGGCCGCCGACGAGGAACTGACCCCGCAGGAGGCCGAGGCCGCCGCCAAGGGGCTCAACTACGTCAAGCTCCAGGGCGAGGTCGGCATCATCGGCAACGGCGCGGGGCTGGTCATGTCCACCCTGGACGTGGTCGCGGGGCGCGGCGCGCGGCCCGCCAACTTCCTGGACATCGGGGGAGGCGCCTCGGCCACGGTGATGGCCGACGCGCTGTCCGTCGTCCTGTCCGACCCGGACGTACGGTCCGTCCTCGTCAACGTCTTCGGCGGCATCACCGCCTGCGACGCCGTCGCCGAGGGGATAGTCCTCGCCCTGGACCGCGTACGGCTGGACAAACCGCTGGTCGTCCGCCTGGACGGCAACAGCGCGGAGAAGGGCCGGGAGATCCTGCACGCGTGCGGCCACCCGTTGCTGGAGCAGCGGACCACCATGGACGACGCGGCCGAGTGCGCGGCGCGGTCGGCGACGGGCACGGGCCCGCCCGCCTCCGCCGGCCGCGTCCCGACTACGGCCGTGGCCCAGGCCGGCTGAGGGAGGCGACGACCATCATGGCGATATTCCTGACAGCGGCGAGCAAGGTCATCGTGCAGGGCATGACCGGCGCCGAGGGCCTCAAGCACACCCGCCGCATGCTCGCGGCGGGCACCGACGTCGTCGGCGGCGTCAACCCGCGCAAGGCGGGCAGCTCCGTCGACATCGACGGCCGCCGCGTA
This sequence comes from Streptomyces sp. NBC_01775, assembly GCF_035917675.1. Classification (NCBI taxonomy): domain Bacteria; kingdom Bacillati; phylum Actinomycetota; class Actinomycetes; order Kitasatosporales; family Streptomycetaceae; genus Streptomyces; species Streptomyces sp. NBC_01775. The sequence continues at coordinate 8,361,615 of NZ_CP109104.1, forward strand.
CCGGTGTTCGGCACGGTGCGCGAGGCGAAGGAGGCGACGGGTGCCGAGGTGTCCGTCCTCTTCGTGCCGCCCGCCTTCGCCAGGGCCGCGGCCCAGGAGGCGGCCGACGCGGGCATGGCCCTGGCCGTCGTCATCACCGAAGGCATCCCCGTCCACGACGCGGTGGCCCTCCGCGCGTACGCACGCGAGCGCGGCACCCGCGTCATCGGCCCCAACTGCCCCGGGCTGATCAGCCCCGGACGGTCCGTCGCCGGGATCATCCCGGCGGACATCGCCCCCGTGCCCGGGCGCGTCGGGCTCGTCTCCAAGTCGGGCACCCTCACCTACCAGCTCATGTACGAGCTGCGCGGCACCGGCTTCTCCTCCTGCGTCGGCATCGGCGGCGATCCGGTCATCGGCACCAGCCACATCGACTGCCTCGCCGCCTTCGAGGCCGACCCGGAGACCGAACTCATCGTCATGATCGGAGAGATCGGCGGGGAGGCGGAGGAGCGCGCGGCCGAGTTCATCGCCACCGAGGTCGGCAAGCCCGTCATCGGCTACGTCGCGGGCTTCACCGCACCCGAGGGCAAGACGATGGGCCACGCCGGCGCGATCGTCTCCGGCTCCTCGGGCACGGCGCAGGCGAAGCGGGAGGCGCTGGAGGCAGCGGGAGTCGCGGTCGGCACGACGCCGACGGACACGGCCCGGCTCGTACTGGAGCGGCTCGGCTGAACCGGCGGCCAGTGCCGGCCGCCGCCGGTACGTGCTCTTGCGTGGCGCGTCGGCCCCTGGTGTGTGCGCGTTCGCGAACGGCGCGTCTCCGGGACGCGCCGGTGAGCAGCGCATACCCGTGACGCGCCCACAAGCAGAGCCTCTTTGTCGCGCGCCCGCGAACGGCGCACCCGCACCACGAACCCATGAACACCGCCCCGCACCTGCGACGAGAGCGGAGACAAGCGATGGGATCACTGCCCGACACCCGCACCACCACCACGACAAGCACAGGCACAGGCCGCATCCCCGGCGCCCCCGAACCATCACCGCTGCCCCTCAGTCTGAAGCCCGGTACCTCCTGGGACGAGGCGTGGCAGCGTTGCCGGAGCGTCGCTCCCGAGGCGTTCGCGGAGGACGGGCGCGTCCGTAACCTCTGGCGGGGCAGCTGGCACATGGACGGCGATCCGCTGCCCGCCACCAGCCCGCTCGACGGTTCCCCGCTCGCGGGTCCGCCCCGGCTGGACGCCCCGGCCGCGCACCGCGCTGTCCGTGCCGCTCTCGACCAGCACCGCGACTGGCGCCACGTGCCGCTGGAAGAGCGCCGCTCCCGGGTGGCCGCCGTACTGGATTCGCTGGCGCAACATCGCACCGTGCTCGCGTTGTTGTTGGTGTGGGAGATCGGCAAGCCGTGGAAGCTGGCCCTGGCGGATGTGGACCGGGCGATCGACGGTGTGCGCTGGTATGCGGAGCACGCCGGGCCGATGCTGGAGGGGCGGGTGCCGCTGCCGGGCCCGGTCAGCAACATCGCGAGCTGGAACTATCCGATGAGTGTGCTGGTGCACGCGATGCTCGTGCAGGCGCTGGCGGGGAACGCGGTGATCGCCAAGACTCCCACCGACGGCGGTCTCGCCTGCCTGACCCTCGCGTGCGCGCTCGCCGTACGAGAAGATCTCCCGTTCACGTTGATCAGCGGAAGCGGCGGGGAGCTGTCCGAGGCGCTGGTGCGCTCCGAGCACGTCGGCTGTGTCTCGTTCGTGGGGGGCAGGGACGCGGGTGCCCGGGTGGCGACGGCGGTCGCCGACCTGGGCAAGCGGCACATTCTGGAGCAGGAGGGTCTCAACTGCTGGGGCGTGTGGGAGCACAGTGACTGGGCGGGTCTGACGCCGCTGATCCGTAAGTCCTTCGACTACGCCAAGCAGCGCTGCACGGCCTACCCCCGTTTCGTGGTCCAGCGTGCCTTGTTTGCCGACTTCCTGGAGGCGTACCTTCCGGCGGTGCGCGCGGTGCGCTTCGGCCACCCGCTGGCGGTGGAAGCCCCCGGTGATCCGCTTCCGGAGCTGGATTTCGGTCCGCTGATCAACGCGGGCAAGGCCCGGGAGCTGGCGGGCCTGACGCGGGAGGCCATCGCCAAAGGCGCCGTTCCCCTGCACCGGGGCACGCTGGAGCGGGGCCGTTTCCTGCCCGGCCAGGACACCTCCGCCTACTTTCCGCCCACCACCCTCCTCAGCCCGCCCCCTTCCTCCCCGTTGCACCACGCGGAGCCCTTCGGCCCGGTCGACACCCTGGTCCTGGTCGATACGGAAGCGGAACTGCTGGCGGCGATGAACGCCAGCAACGGCGCGCTGGTCGCGACGCTGTCCACCGACGACCAGAGCGTGTACGACCGTCTCGCTCCGCAGATCCGTGCCTTCAAGACCGGCCGCAACAAGCCGCGCTCGCGGGGCGACCGTGAGGAGCTGTTCGGCGGCTACGGCGCCTCCTGGCGCGGGGCCTTCGTCGGCGGCGACCTCCTCATCCGCGCCGTCACCCAAGGCCCGTCCGACGAACGCCTTCCCGGCAACTTCCCCCACTACCGCCTCCAGCCGGAAGTGCGGGCGAAACGGCCGGCTCCGGACCTGGCCACCCCGTAACGTCGTCCGGGACGCGCCCGGTGCGATGGCAGGGGCTACTTCTTGGAGTGACGACTCCTCGCGGGTTCGAATCCCGTCGCCTGTCCTTCCCGGACCGGTGTGGCCGAGCGGTCTATGGCGGAGAACACCTCAATCAGGTGTTCCAGTCGCCCTCGCCGGCCTGATCTCGGGCACGTCGAGGCACGGGTGCGGCCCGCTCAAGGAACGGGCGGCACCCGTGCATGTCTCACCAGCCGGCGTCTTCTTCGTCGTTCTCGTTGTCCTTCTCGTCGTCGTTCCCGTTGCCGGGCGCGTCGTCCGGAGCAGCGGGAAAGTCGAATCTGTCCAGGATCTCCTGCGCTGCCTCGGCCTCTCCCATGGCATGCAGCGCCTCGCCGAAGTTCCTCGCCAGGACGGCTGTTCGACCGTCCTCGCTCGGGACCCCCACGTGGGTGAGCAGATCGTTGAAGAGATCCGCCGCCGAGGGGGGAGGCGCCGGCTCGTCGTGTGCGGAGGCGGAAGTGGAAGCGGAAGTGGACGTGGAAGCGGTTGCGTGGCCGTTGTTCCCGGGCGCGCCGTCGAAGAAGCCGTTCCCGAAGTGGCCTGCCGGCACGGGCTCCGGCTCCGGATCCGGCTGGGGCACCGGGAAGGGCACCATGTGCTGGAAGCGCTCCGGTACGTCGTCGTTGTTCGCGGCGGAGGAGAGCTGGGCGAGTACGCCGATGTCGTCGACGGCGCGTTTGATCTGGTCCTCGTTCCGCGCCAGCCACCACACCACCGCGCTGCCGGTGTTCTTGAGGACGTCCTCGCCCAGGTAGGCGCGCTTGTCGCACTCATGCTTGCGCTCGTGCTCCCACACGGCCTCTTCCTTGCGCACTGTGGAGAGCCTGGTGAGCCGCTGGGAGTCCGCCTCCGCCAGGGTCAGAGCGACGTTCTCCGCCATTACCTCGACCCGCCCTGTGGGGTCGGAGAGCATGGTGCCCAGCGCGCCGTTCAACTGGTGCTGAGCGAGGGAGCTCCGGTGCGGCGGCAGCTTCTTCGTCAGTGCTTCAGCGCGTTCCAGGACCGCGCTGACGGCGAGCCCCGCGGGGCTGACAACCGGCGCGTGCGAGGGCGCGGGCAGCGGGCACCAGCGGACCGTCGCGGAGAAGAGGAAGTCGTAGTCCGGCAGTGAGCTGGCCACCGCGACCTCCTGAACGTCCTGCGCACGCCTCTCCGGCGGGGGGATGGGCAGATCGGGCTCCGGCGCGTACTCCCGGGCGAACGGGTCCGGACGCGGGGCGAGTGCCTTCCCCAGGAGCCAGGCGGCGCCGGCCAAAGCCGCCAGGGACGCGGGCCAGATCCACAGGGGCCACCGCTGCACCAGGCTGAGAATTCCCAGTACCAGCCCGGAGATGACGGCGAGAAAGACCGTTACGGTCCTGCGCCCGGAACTCATGACGGCTCCTCCTTGGTGGAAGTCAGGGGGGTGATTCCGAGGGACACCGCGCAACGCGCCCAGAAGCGGTCGGCGAGCCCGTGTCCGCCCGGGGTGACGGACGACCAGTCGCGCACGTACGGATAGAGCCGGCCGAGGGTGGGGCCGTATCGCGCGCACGAGTCGACGAGGACGTTCAGCAGGCTCTCTCCGACGGGCGTCTCGCGGGCGGCCTGGGCGAGCCACAGGTCCAGGGGCTCGCTCCACTCCTCCTCCGGCAGCCGCTGGAGTGCCTCACACCAGCCGGTCACCAGGCCCCTCCGGACCCCGGCGTCCGCGAGGAGGCCCAGCGAGTGCCCGGAAGGTCCGACCGTCCGGCTTGAAGCGCAGAGCCCCAGAAACACGCGGGAGTCGGCCGCTCCAGGGGTGTGCGACCCGTGGGTGAGTTTCGAGAGCAGACGGCGGTGGAGGCGGTCGTCCCGGCCGGCGAGGCGCAGCAGTTCCTTCCGCGCGTCCTCCGCGACCACTCCCCCTTGGCGCCGTGCGAGATGCAGGAGCCGGGTCAGCGCCTGGTCGGGGTGGTCGACGGCCATCACCTGGGCGCACGCGCCCACGAGGAGATGAGCGAGCGGGGGCGCCAGACCGGGAGTGGTGGACCAGTCGTAGATCCGGCGCCGGAAGTGGCCACCGTGTCTCTTGTCGGCCACTCCCCGACTGAGCGCGCGAGCGGCGACCGACATCCGCTGCCTCTTCCGCCACGAGCCGGACCACCCTTCGATCAGCGTGATCAGGTGTCCGGGCGTTCCGATCCGCAGGCACTGCTCGGCGTAGCGGTCCACGAAGGCGTACTGGTCCGCGCTGTCGAGCAGGTGTATGGAGACGGTTTCCCCGACCCATGCGGGGAGCTTCTCGCGCAGCTCGGGGTAGTTGTCCCAGAAGTAGTCGCGCACGGCGGGGGCGTAGCCCGGCGCGAACGTCACCCGCCCGTCCGGCCCGACGTCGACCCCGCACGCCTGGAGGCGCTGGGTCAGTGCGGTGCGGTGCAGCAGGGGCTCCTCGTCCGGCGGGTGATCCAGGGCGGCCAGCATCCTTTCGGCGGCGTTGTTGACGACGTCTGCCCGTGCCCTGTGCAGCAGGGCCGCGGTAAGGAGCAGCGCCAGCTCCCGCCGGTCCGGCAGCTTGTTGATGGTCGAGGTGACCTGCGGGCTCTTCGGTGCCAGTGCTTCCAGCGCTCTGTCGCGCCACTTGGCGAAGATTGCTGAGCTTCCGCGCTCCCGTTCACGGAACACTTCGGTCGCCAGCGCGGCGATGGCGGCCGGGGTGGCACGTCGCAGATGTTCCGTCAGGAGCGTGTTCCGCAGCTCCGCTTCAGCGGGTTCGATCTGGACGGCGAGCAGATGCTTCCGGAGCACCTGGAGGGGATCCGGCCGATCCAGCGGGACGGTGAACGTGTCGAGCTGCGGTGGCACAAGGTGGCGGTGCTCGGACGACAGCGCCACGGTTAAGAACGCCCGCCTGTCCAGTACGGTCGCCCGGAACGAGGGCAGGTCCTCCAGCAGCCTGCGGGAGCTCTCCTCCTCCGTCTCGGTCAGATCGAGCAGCAGCCGGTCCTCCGCCTCCACCTGCTCCGGGTCCAGTGGGCGCTCGTCGTGGTCCTCGGACTTGTCGTCGAGCTGCTGCATACGACCGTGGTCGCGCCGCAGCTCCCACAGCAGCTTGGCGGCGGCGCTGTATCTGCCGGTCCCCGGTTTCCCCACGAGCAGCACTGTGCGGCTCTCACTCAGGACGGCGCGGGCCCGGCCCAGGCCACCGGGGGCGACGAAGCGCCGTTCGAGACGGAGCAGTTCGTCGGGCGCGATGGCGCGGGAGGGTCTCCTGCGCGCGAACGCGGAAGGATCGAGCAGCGTGGTCAGGCTGAAGTTGTACTGATCGCCGTCGCCGCTGTGGACCTGCGATGCCGGGGTGTCGATGCGGGTGCGCGAGCTCTCGCTCACCGCTGATCGTCCTCCTCCGCCCGCTGCCGCTCGGCCGGCCCGGCGCTGTTGGAGTTCTGGTGCATCCCGCCGTGGTTGGTTCCGGCCACGTAGTTGCCGTGGTTGCTTCCCGCCACATAGTTCGTGTGCTCGCCGGTGAAGTGGTTGGCGTGCGAGGTGTAGTGCTGGTCGCCCTGGCCGGAGTGCACGGGGCCCTGCGGGTTGGAGATCAGGGAGCCGATGCCTCCACTGACGTCTCTGGCCTGCACGGTGGGGTTGCCGTGCCCGCCCTCGGTGCTGTTGCGTATGCCGTCCCGCCCGGCTGTCGCGTCTCCCGGTGCGGGCCTCGCACCGGGCGGTACGAGTTGGTCCAGGTCCCGGCAGAGCGTGGGGATGTCGCTCTCCTTCGTACGCGGGTTGAACTGGCGGAACTGGAGCTCGGCCAGGTCGCCCAGGGGATCCGGCAGTTCACCCCGGAGCAGGGGAGCGGTGCGGGGAGCCACGAGGACGGGAACGAGATGCGCGCCACGCCGCAGCACTTCCACAATCTCGCGCCGCGTCCAGTCGTCCTCGTTCTCCAGACGGCGCCGCCCGCGCGCGTCCCGGGCCTCCAGCCACCTGTCACCGATGACGGCGATCAGTACGGAGCAGCGGCCCACCGCGGTGGCGAGGCGCTCGGGGTACCGTTCCCCGGCCTTGATGGAACCGTGGTCCCAGAAGACCCGCCCGGCCCCGAAATGGGCCGCGAGGCCCTCGGCGATGAGCGCCGCGGAGCCTGCTTCGTCGCTGGTGCGGTAGTTGATGAAGATATCGGCGTCGGACACGGCAGTTGTTCCCTCTCTGTTTGTCGCGATGACTGATCAAGGGGGTCAGGACGGCACTGTGTGGAGCGAGTTGGCGAGACGGTGCTGCAACTCGCGCACCTGGGGGTGCGCCGGGTGGCGGCTCAGGGTGCGCAGGAGCCGTCGCAGATCGGCGCGGACGGTGGCTGATCCGACCGTGTTCACCTTGTCGAGCAGGCGTTCCGTGAGCCCGCAGGCGTGGTCCACCTCGCCGGCCTGAGCGTGTGCCAATGCCCGGCGCAGGCCGTACCGGGCCTGGTTCCGTACGGCGTGGGCGGGGATCCGTTCCACCTCCCTGTCCAGCAGTTCGGCCGCGCGCTGTGGCTGTCCCAGGTCGTGCAGACACCAGCCGGTGATCATGGAAACGGGGTCGTTCAGAGCCGAGCCGATCAATGGGGCGTCCGGCTCGTCGGCGGCACGTTCCAGCAGTTCGCGGGCCCGGTCCAGAGCGGCCGTGCAGGCATCGCGGTCACCCGCCAGGGCGTGCCCCTGGGCTTCCTGCTGTGCGGCCAGCCCGGCGATCCTCGGGGGCGGTTGCGCCGCTTGCGCCTGCCGCGCGAGTTCCACGGTCCGTACGTGGTCGTCGCGGTAGAACGTCACCAACGCCCGCCGTACCAACGCGTAGGCGGCCAGGTCGCGGTCGCCGCCGGCTTCCGCCAGCTCCACGGCCCGGTCGGTCCACCACAGTGCCCCGCGTTCGTCGCCCGTCTCCTGTACGAGCCACCCGATGTATTCCGCGTAGCGGGAGGCGAGCTTGAGCAACTCCCCGCGGGTGTGTGCTCCGGCATCGCGTGCGAGGTCGCGGACGGAGTGCGTCTGGGCGATGAGAGTCGGCAGGAGCAGCCCGGGGTCGGTGGACTGGCCCAGGTGGCGGAGGTGGTCGAAGAGGGAACGGGAGCTGTCGATGAGCCGGGTGCCGTCCGCGTACGCCGTGGGGGAGCCGAGACCCAGGCTCACCACGGACGCGGCGCCCGCTGCCACCAGATGTCTGCGGCCTATGGATTGGAACGAGCTGGGTCCGTCCGCTGACAGACGCATGAGCCACACCTCGCCTTCGTCGGTGGTGCCGGGGATGTCGTCCAGGGGCTGTGCGGTGACCGGGGGCGGGACCAGGGCGGCGAGGGTGCCGTCGGCGCCCAGGGCCGTGTCGCAGAGGCGGGCCAGTTCCGGGGTGGGGGGCTTGAGGCCGCGTTCGACCTTGCTGAGCTGGCTCTTGCTGTAGTGCACCCGCGCGCTCAGACGGGTGAGGCTCATCTCCGCTTCGGTGCGCAGCCGTCGAAGCTCCGGGCCGAACCGGCGCCGCTGCTCAAGCACTTCGTTCTCCTTCACTCTCGCTCCGGGCAGCGGCCGGGCACCGGGAATCAGCGTCGGGCAGCCCGCCCGGACCAACAAGGCGAGTGGGGGTGTTTCCCGTTTCCTCTTCGCAGGCAACGGGCCTGCCTTTGCAGGCAACAGGCCCCTCTTCGCAGGCAACAGGCCCCCCTTGCAGGCAACAGGCCCCCCTTGCAGGCAACAGGAAGGGCCGCCCCGCGTCGAGACGGCCTCGGGCGGATACGCCATTGACGGAGTGAGTACTCACTCCGTATTCTCGTCGTATGACCGACTCTCCTGGACGCCGGCGTGCGCCGGCCATGAACGCTGATCAGCGGCGGGCGATGATCGTGACGGCCGCCCTCCCCCTCGTCGTCGAATACGGCGCCGCGGTGACGACCGCGAAGATCGCGCGGGCGGCCGGGATAGGGGAGGGGACGATCTTCCGGGTGTTCCCCGACAAGGACGCCGTGCTGGCCGCCTGCATGGAGGAGGCGGTGCGGCCCGACGACACCGTCACGCATCTGGAGGCGGTCTCCCTGGAACAGCCGCTCGCGGACCGACTGGTCGAGGCCGCGGAGGTGATGCGGGGTCATATGAACCGGATAGGGGAGGTGGCCGGGGCGCTCGCCTCCGTGGGGAAGCTGCGGCGGCCCGAGCCGGACGGTGAGGGGAAGTTGCCCGACCGGGAGGCGGGGCTGGCCGGGCCCCGGACCGCGCTGGCCGCGCTGCTCCAGCCCGACGAGGCGGCGCTGCGCCTCGCCCCGGAGCGGTTCGCCGACGCCTTCCAGCTCCTGCTGATGACCGCCGGCCGCGCGGGAGCCCCCGACCCGCTGAGCACCGAAGAGCTGGTCGACCTCTTCCTGCACGGCGCGCTGGCCGGAGCGGGCGCGCCGACCGGAGCGGGCACGGAGGCGGGCCGGACGGGCGTGGGAGTCGGCCCGGAGCAGAGCTCGTGACGGTCGAGGCCGCAGTCGACCCGTACGACGTACTCACCCCGCGGCGCCGGAAGTTGGTGACCTTCGCGCTGCTCGGCTGCGCCTTCCTCGCGATGCTCGACGGCACCGTGGTGGGCACGGCGCTGCCCCGCATCGGCCGAGCAGCTCGGCACCGGCTCCGGCTGGTATGTCTGGCTGGTCACCGCCTACCTGCTGACCTCTTCGGTGAGCGTCCCGGTCTACGGCCGCTTCTCGGACCTGTACGGACGCCGCAGACTGCTGCTGGGCGGACTGGGCCTGTTCCTGGCCGGCTCGCTCGTATGCGGCGCCGCGGCGTCCATGCCCGCGCTCATCACTGCCCGTGCGGTGCAGGGGCTGGGCGCGGGAGCGCTGCTGACCCTCGGCATGGCGCTGATCCGCGACCTCTACCCGCCGGATCGCACCGAAGGCCTGTTACGGATGCAGACGGTGCTGGCCACGATGATGGTCCTCGGCATGGTCGGCGGGCCCCTCGTCGGCGGGCTGCTCACCGACCACGCGGACTGGCGCTGGGCGTTCTGGATCAACCTGCCCGTCGGCCTGACGGCAGCAGCCGTCCTGCGGGCCGCCCTCCCCGACCGGCGGCCCTCCGGCGCACCCACCGGACAACTGGACGTGGCCGGGATCCTGTTACTGACGGGCGGGCTCTCGCTCACCCTCGTCGGGCTCAGCCTCAAGGGGAACGCTGCCGGCGCGCACCCGGTCGGCTGGACCGACCCGTCCGTCGCCGGGAGCCTGCTGGCGGGGCTGGCGCTGCTCGCCGCGCTGATACCCGTCGAACGGCGCGCCGCCCTCCCCGTGCTGCCCCTGCGCCTGTACCGGCACCGTGCCTACGGCACCCTGCTGACCGCCGGATTCTTCTTCCAGGTGGCCGCGCTGCCCGTCGGGATCCTCCTGCCGCTCTACTTCCAGTACGTGCGCGGGCATTCGGCCACCGTCTCCGGGCTGCTGCTCCTGCCGCTGCTCGCCGGGATGGCGGTGGGCAACAGAGCCACGGCCGCCGCCGTGCTCCGCAGCGGGCGCACGAAGCCCCCGTTGGTGGCCGGGGCCGGGCTGCTCACGGCAGGCACCGCTGCCTTCTTCGCCCTGGACGCGGCGACGCCGCCCGCGCTCACCGGCCTGTGGCTGCTCCTCGCAGGGCTCGGCACCGGACCGGCCATGGGAGGTATCACCATCGCCACCCAGAACAGCGTGCCCCGCGCCGACATGGGAACCGCGACCGCGGGCGCCGCTCTCACCAAGCAGATCGGCGGCGCCTTCGGACTGGCCGTTGCCCAGACCCTGTCAGGCCGCGGCATGGCGCCGCACCCCGGCAGCGGAGTCCCGGCCGGCGCCGCCGCCATCGGCTCCACCGTGGCCTGGACCGGCGGCACCGCGGGCCTGCTCGCCCTCGCCGTACTCCTCGCCGGACGGGACGTCCGGATTCCGGGGCGCGGCGGACGTACGGCGGCCCGGGGCGGGCGGACCACCCCGGCCGAGCGGAGGTGACGGCCGCGCGTGGTGTCGGTGCCTTCTGTTAAGACTGAGGCTGTGAGCAGGGACGACGAGCAGGGCGAGCAGGCGGAGGTGCGGCAGCCGCCCGAGCAGCTCGCGCTCATCCGGGAGACCGTGCGGGAGCGCAAGGCCCCCAAGGCGAAGCCCCGCACCTGGCGCGGGGCCGACATGGCGGCCAGGCTGCCGGTGGCGAGAGTGCTGGTCGACAAGGGTCTGGTCCATCTCGACCGCTATTTCGACTACGCGGTACCCGCCGCCATGGACGAGGAGGCCCAACCCGGGGTGCGGGTGCGGGTGCGCTTCGGCGCGGGGGAGCGGGAGGGGCGCCGCGAGGGGGGCGGGCTGATCAACGGTTTCATCGTCGAGCGCCGCGCCGACACCGACTTCACCGGACGGCTCGCCCCCCTCGCCCAGGTCCTCTCACCCGAGCCGGTCCTCACTCCCGAGCTGCTCCAGCTGTGCCGCTCGGTGGCCGACCGGTACGCCGGATCGCTCGCCGACGTCGTCCAGCTCGCCGTCCCCCCGCGCCGGGCCAAGCCCGAGAAGCAGCCCTCGCCGCGGCGTCCCCCCGCGCCGAGCGCCCCGGCACCCGGCGGCTGGGCCCGCTATCCGCAAGGGCCCGCCTTCCTCCAGGCGCTCGCCGACAAGAGCGCGCCCCGCGCGGTGTGGACCGCGCTGCCGGGCCCCGGCAGCTGGGCCGACGAGCTGGCCCGCGCCATGGCCACCACCCTCGCGGCGGGGCGCGGCGCCCTCGCCGTGCTGCCCGACGGCAAGGCCGCGGCGCGGGTGGACGCGGCGCTCACCGCACTGGTCGGCGAGGGCCGGCACGTCCTGCTCACCGCCGAGGCGGGCCCCGAGCCGCGCTACCGCCGCTGGCTGGCGGTCAGCCGGGGGGCGGTGCGCGCCGTCATCGGGACGCGCGCGGCGATGTTCGCGCCGGTGCGGCGCCTCGGTCTCGCCGCCATCTGGGAGGACGGCGACGCCAGCCACAGCGAGGATCGCGCCCCCCACCCGCACGCCCGCGAGGTGCTGCTCCAGCGCGCCGTCACCGAGCGGGCCGCGTTCCTGCTCGGCGCGCACGGCTGCACGGTGGAGGCCGCGCAGCTCGTGGAGTCGGGGTTCGCCCTCCCACTGGCCGCCGACCGGGAGACGGTGCGCGCCGTCATGCCCCGGGTCCGCAGCGCGGCGGAGGGCGACGAGGCGCGGGATCCGGCGGCCCGCAGCGCCCGGCTGCCCAGCCTCGCCTGGCGCACCGCGCGCGACGCACTGGAGCGCGGACCGGTGCTGGTACAGGTGCCCCGCCGTGGCTACGTGCCCCGGCTGGTGTGCGAGCGGTGCCGGGAGCCCGCGCGCTGTACCCACTGCGCGGGCCCGCTGGAGGCGGCAGGCGAGGGCATGGCGCTGCGGTGCGGATGGTGCGCCCGCGAAACCCCGGCCTGGCACTGCCCCATGTGCGGGGGAAACCGGCTGCGGGGCAGTGTGTTCGGTGCGCGGCGTACGGCGGAGGAGCTGGGCCGGGCCTTCCCCACGGTGCCGGTCCGCACCTCGGGGGGCGAGCACGTGCTGGAGTCCGTGCCGGGCCGCCCCTCGCTGGTCGTGGCCACCCCGGGCGCCGAGCCCGTCCCCGAGGGCCGGGAGGGGTACGCCGCCGCGCTGCTGCTGGACGGCTGGGCGCTGCTCGGCCGTCCCGACCTGCGCGCGGGCGAGGAGGCGCTCCGCCGGTGGATGGGCGCGGCCTCCCTGGTCCGGTCCCAGGGCGAGGGCGGCAGCGTGATCGTCGTCGCGGACGAGACGATGCGCCCGGTGCAGGCCCTCGTCCGCTGGGACCCCGCGGGGCACGCGATGCGGGAGCTGGCCGAGCGGGCGGAGCTGGGCTTTCCGCCCGTCTCCCGGATGGCGGCGGTCACCGGCCCTCCGGAGGCCGTGGCCGCGCTGATCGCGGCGGCGCGGGAGACGGGACTGCCCGAGCACGCCCAGGTGTTGGGGCCCGTCCCGCTCCCCGTTCTGGAGCCGGGGCGGCCCCGGGGTCCCGGCGATCCGCCGCCCGGGGAGCTGTGGGAGCGCGCGCTCGTGCGGGTGCCGCGCGGCAGCGGAGCCGCGCTCGCCGCCACGCTGAAGACCGCCCAGGTGGGACGGTTGACCCGGCGCGAGGGTCCGGTGGCCCACATCCGCGTCGACCCGCTGGACATCGGCTGAGCGGACGATGGGGCCCCGGTGGCAGACGATGTGCCCCGGCGGCGCAGGAAGGCGGCGCGGAATTCCGAACAGGAAACTGCCCGGTGCCGGGGCACCGGGCAGCGGGAGGACGGCGGTTGGCCGTCTGGCGGGAGGCCGGGCAGTCCGCTCCGTGCGGGGAGTCGCGCGGAGGCCCGCGGCTGTCGTCGAGCGGGGGTGCGCGGCCGTCGCGGAAAGGCGGGGAGGGGGGAAGGGGCTCGTTCAGCCGTTGCGCGGGGAGGGGAGCGCGCCCGCACGGGGGTCGTGGCGGGGGTCGTGACGCGGATCGTACCGGGGGTCGTGCTGCGGGGCCGGTTGCGGCTGCTGAGGGGGGATCGTTCGGGCGGCGGGTACGGCGGCCGGGCGGGGCGCCCCCGTGCCCGGTACGCCTGGGACGCCGGGCACACCGGGCAGCGAACGGGTGGGTGCCGGGACCGTCTCGGACGGGTGGGCCACGGAAGTCTCGGTGTTCTCGGGGGAGTTGCGCGCGGCGCCGCGCCGTGAGCCGTACCTGCGGTGTACCGCTTGCTTGGTGACGCCCAGCGCGGAGCCCACCGCGTCCCAGGAGAAGCCGAGCGAGCGGTCGAAGTCGACGGCCGCTGTGACCAGCGTCTCGACGCTGTCGCGTAGTTCCTGAGCGAGCCTGACGGTCGGCGCGGGCGCGCGGCCGTAGACGACGAAGCCCGCGGACGGGCCGGTGCGCCGCGGGCGGTAGACGTTGCCGAGCTGCGCCGTGAGGGTGCGCAGCGCGTCCACCTGCCGGCGGACCCGCTCGATGTCCCGTACCAGAAGGTGCAGGCTGGCCCTCGCCTGGGCGTCGTGGGTTGCGTGGTCGGCCATGAAGAAGCCTCTCGGACCGGCTGAAAAGGGCTGTTGGGCTGTGGTGCTGGCTTATTGCGGAAAAGTTGTGACGAACGGGGCCACTGAGCACGCTGAGTGGTGCCCGATTCGGTCAATCTGACTTGACCAACGCCATAACGGTCGCTCTGGTCACGCTGCGGGGGCGCGGAGAACGTGTGAGCAGGGCGCGCGGACGCCCGCACGCCCCCTCGGGCGGGAGCGCCGCGCTGACCGTAAACTGGACCGTCTTTCGACGAACGGCGCTCCGCCGCCGTTCCGTCCGCTTCCCGCCACCTACGTCCCCGTTTCGCGCCGCCTACGTTCCCGTTTTCCGCCGCCTCCATTCCCGATTCCCGTCGCCTACGTCCCTGTTCGCCGTCAGCTGCGTCCCTGGTTTTCAGCAACCCGTCAGCTGTGTCCCCGTTGTCCGCCACGTCGCCCGCCCGCGTGTGAGAGGTAGTTCGCCACCGATGAGGCTCGTCTTCGCCGGCACCCCCGAGGTCGCCGTACCCGCCCTCGACACCCTGATCGCCTCGGAGCGGCACGAGGTCGCCGCCGTGATCACCCGGCCCGACGCGCGTGCCGGGCGCGGCCGTCACCTGGTGCCCAGCCCCGTCGCGCAGCGCGCCGAGGAGGAGGGGATCGAGGTGCTCAAGCCCAAGCGGCCCAAGGACGAGGACTTCCTGGCCCGGCTGCGGGAGATCGGCCCCGACTGCTGCCCCGTCGTCGCCTACGGCGCGCTGCTGCCGCGCGTCGCGCTCGACGTACCGGTCAGGGGCTGGGTCAACCTGCACTTCTCGCTGCTGCCCGCGTGGCGCGGAGCCGCGCCCGTGCAGCACGCGCTGCTCGCCGGGGACGAGGTGAGCGGCGCCTCCACCTTCCTCATCGAGGAAGGGCTCGACTCGGGCCCGGTCTACGGCGTGGTCACCGAGGAGGTGCGCCGCACCGACACCAGCGGCGACCTGCTCACCCGGCTCGCCTTCGCCGGGGCGGGGCTGCTGGCGGCGACCATGGACGGCATCGAGGACGGCACCCTGACGGCCGTACCGCAGCCCGAGGAGGGCATCTCCCTCGCGCCCAAGATCACCGTCGAGGACGCCAGGATCGACTGGACGGCGCCGGCGTTGCGTATCGACCGGCTGGTGCGGGCCTGTACGCCGGCGCCCGGCGCTTGGACGGTCTTCCGTGACGAGCGGCTCAAGGTGCGCTCCGTCGCCCTCACCGAGGGCCCCGCGAGTTCCGGGGGCCCGGGAACGGAAGGGCTCGCGCCCGGTGAGCTGAGGGTCGGCAAGAACTCCGTCCATGTCGGGACCGGTTCGCAGCCCGTCGAACTGGACTGGGTACAGGCGCAGGGCAAGAAGCCCATGCGGGCCGCGGACTGGGCCCGCGGCTCGCGCATCGTGGAGGGCGAGCTGCTGGGCGGCGCCTGATCGACGCCGGGTGGTGCCTGATCGCCCCCCGACATCGTCGCCACCCCTGGCGTCCCTGGGTTCGGCACCGCGGTCACGTCGTCCGTGGATCCCGCCCTCGCGGCGGGAAGAGAGGAACGGGCGGCGACGTAGGGTGGGGGGCTCAACCCCCTTATTCTCCGGAGCACCTTCAGACGTGAGTACCCGTCCCCACCAGGGCGCGAAGCCCTCCCGCGGCAAGCCCCACCGGCGCCCCCGCAAGGACCCCGTCCGCATTCTCGCCTTCGAGGCGCTGCGCGCCGTGGACGAGCGGGACGCCTACGCCAACCTCGTCCTGCCTCCCATGCTGCGCAAGGCGCGGGAGAAGGCGCCGGAGGAAGGCGGCATCGACGCGCGGGACGCGGCGCTCGCCACCGAACTGGTCTACGGCACGCTGCGCCGGCAGGGGACCTACGACGCGGTCATCGCCGAGTGCGTGGACCGGTCCCTGCGCGAGGTGGACCCGCCGGTGCTGGACGTGCTCTCGCTCGGCGCCCACCAGCTGCTCGGCACCCGCATCCCCGGGCACGCGGCGGTCAGCGCGACGGTCGAGCTGGCCCGGGTGGTGCTGGGGGACGGCCGGGCGAAGTTCGTCAACGCCGTGCTGCGCAAGATCTCGGCCGACGACCTCGACGGCTGGCTGGACCGGATCACGCCGTCCTACGAGGAGGACGCCGAAGAACACCTGGCGCTGCGCCACGCGCACCCCCGGTGGGTCGTCTCCGCCCTCTGGGACGCGCTCGGCGGCCCTCGTCAGGGCATCACCGAGCTGCTGGAGGCCGACAACGAGCGCCCCGAGGTCACCCTCGTGGCCCGCCCCGGCCGCGCCACCACCGAGGAGCTGCTGACCGACGAGACGCTGCCCGGCCGCTGGTCGCCGTACGCCGTACGGATGGCCGAGGGCGGCGAGCCGGGTGCCCTGGACGCCGTACGCGAGGGCAGGGCGGGGGTGCAGGACGAGGGCAGCCAGCTCGTGGCGCTCGCGCTGGCCAACGCGCCCGTCGAGGGGGCCGACACCCGCTGGCTCGACACCTGTGCCGGCCCGGGAGGCAAGGCCGCGCTCCTCGGCGCGCTGGCCGCCGAGCGGGGTGCCTCGCTGGTGGCGGCCGAGAAGCAGCCGCACCGCGCCCGGCTGGTGGCCCGCAGCCTGGAGGGCAACCCCGGCCCCTGGACGGTCGTCACCGCCGACGGCACCCGGCCGGCGTGGCGGCCCGGGAGCTTCGACCGGGTCCTCGTCGATGTGCCCTGCACCGGACTCGGGGCCCTGCGGCGCAGGCCCGAGGCGCGCTGGCGGCGCAGGCCGGAGGATCTGGAGGGCTTCGCTCCGCTCCAGCGCGGGCTGCTGGGCCAGGCGCTGGAGGCGGCCCGCGTCGGGGGTGTCGTCGCGTATGTGACCTGCTCCCCGCACCCGGCCGAGACCCGCGCCGTGGTCGACGACGTCCTCAAAGCCCTCGCCAAGGAGCCGGGCGGCACGGCCGCCGAGCTGACCGACGCGCGTCCCCTGCTGCCGGACGTCCCCGCGCTCGGCGAGGGGCCCGACATCCAGCTCTGGCCGCATCTGCACGGTACCGACGCGATGTACCTCGCGCTCCTGCGCCGTACCGCGTGATCATCCCGAACGCCCACACGGAATACTGGAGTCATGGCTCAGATCAACCCCAGCATCCTGTCCGCCGACTTCGCGCGCCTCGCCGAGGAGGCGGAGCGCGTCGGAGGCACTGACGGCGCCGACTGGCTCCATGTCGACGTGATGGACAACCACTTCGTACCCAACCTCACCCTGGGCACTCCCGTCGTCGAGTCGCTGCGCAAGGCGACGGACACCCCGCTGGACTGCCATTTGATGATCGAGGAGCCCGACCGCTGGGCCCCCGCCTACATCGAGGCGGGCGCCGGATCCGTCACCTTCCACGCGGAGGCCGCCGCGGCTCCCGTGCGGCTGGCCCGTGAGATCAGGGCCAAGGGCGCCAGGGCCTCCATGGCGCTCAAGCCCGCCACCCCCGTCGAGCCGTACGAGGACCTGCTGCCCGAGTTGGACATGCTGCTGGTCATGACGGTGGAGCCGGGCTTCGGCGGACAGGCGTTCCTCGACATCATGCTGCCGAAGATCCGCCGGGCGCGGCGGCTCATCGAGAAGCACGGTCTTCAGATGTGGCTCCAGGTCGACGGCGGGGTCTCCGCCTCCACCATCGAGCGCTGTGCCGAGGCCGGCGCCGATGTGTTCGTGGCGGGATCCGCGGTCTACAGCGCCGAGGACCCGGCGGCGGCCGTACGGGCGCTGCGCGCGCAGGCCCAGGTCGCGGCCGGCGGGGGCCGCGCCGGCTGAGGCCGGGGGCCGGGAGCTGATGAGCACGGCCCGGTACGGCGGCGGATCTGCAAGGATGAACGCGCGGCGCGAACGTGCCAACAGCGCGGAAACAGCAAGACAGTGAGGTGAGTGCGGTGTCGTCGGGGCGAGCCACGCGAATGGGACCCGCCGAACTCATGCAGGCTGCGGCGATGGCCCGCCGCTTCTATCTGGAAGGCAAGTCCAAGATCCAGATCGCCGATGAGTTCGGAGTCAGCCGCTTCAAGGTCGCCCGCGTTCTGGAGACCGCGCTGGAGCGCGACCTGGTACGCATCGAGATCCGGGTTCCCGCCGAGCTGGATGCCGACCGCTCCGACGCGCTGCGGGCCCGCTTCGGGCTGCGGCACGCGGTCGTCGTCGAGTCGCCCACCGAAGCCGTCGACGACGCGGCCGACCCGGAGAACCTGGGCGAGGTGGCCGCCGACCTGCTCGGCGAGCTGGTCACCGACGGCGATGTGCTGGGCCTCGCCTGGGGCCGCTCCACCATCCACATGGCCACCGCGCTCCGCCAGCTGCCCCCCTGCACCGTCGTACAGCTGACCGGGGTCTACGACGCGGGAACGGCCGACCGCGGCTCCGTGGAGGCCGTACGCCGCGCCGCCGAGGTCGCCGGGGGAGAGGCGCACCCCATCTACGCGCCCATGCTGCTGCCCGACAGCTCCACCGCCGCCGCGCTGCGCAGCCAGACCGGCATCGCCCGCGCCTTCGAGTACTTCGACAAGGTCACCGTCGCCGCCGTGTCCATCGGCTCCTGGGAGCCAGGTATCTCCACCGTCCACGACATGCTCAGCGCCGAGGAGCGCGACCACTACTCCTCGCTGGGCGTGGCCGCCGAGATGTCTGCCCACTTGTTCGACGCGCGCGGGCGGCGCATCGGCAGGGACCTGGGCGAGCGCTGCATCACCGTCGAGGCCGAGCGGCTGCGCCGGGTCCCCGAGGTCGTCGCGATCGCGGGGGGCCACCGCAAGGGCGTCGCCATCGCCGCCGTCCTGCGCTCGGGCCTGGTCACCAGCCTGGTCACCGACACCGCAGCCGCCGACTGGCTGCTCAGCGAGGAAGAACCGGGTCCCCGTCCGGCGTTGGAGCGTACGGACCCGGACAGCACGGCCGCTTCGTAGCCGCTCCGGCCCCCCGCGCGTGATGCGCGGAGCGGCCGTCGGCCGGGTGCGGACAGCTGTGCGGAAAACGCTACGATCTGTCCGGTCCCGGCCACACACGGCCGGTCCGCTTACACGTCCGAGGAGGGCAGGCAGCACGCCATGACGACCAAGAGCACCAAGCTGCCGGGGCTGGGCAAGCAGTACGACATCACCACCAGGGCAGGCCGGCACATCTCCGTGGTCGCCCACCAGGACGGGCGCAGATTCCTCGGCTTCTACGAGGAGGACGACCCGGACGCCTGTCAGGCGACGGTGCAGCTCGACCGGGAAGAGGCCGGGTCCCTCGCCGAGATCCTCGCCCCCGGCGAGAACCCCAAGCTGGGCACCTGCGAGATGGAGATCGACCTGGTCACCGTCCGCATCCCGCTGTCGGGTCAGTCGCCCTACAGCGGCGAGCCGCTGGGGGAGACGCGGGCGCGCTCGCGCACCGGCGCGTCCATCGTCGCCGTGCTGCGCCGTACCGGCGCGGTTCCCTCACCCACGCCCGACTTCCGGCTGGAGGCGGGCGACACGCTCGTAGCCGTCGGCACCCGCGAGGGCGTGGACGAGCTGACCCGCATCATCGCCGGCACATGACCGGCGGACCCGCGCCGGGCGGCCCTCGGCCGGCGCGGGCCCGGACAACCGAGAAGGGCCACACGTGCACGACACCACCGTCCTGCTGATCGAACTCGGCGCCGTCATTCTGGGCCTGGGGCTCGTCGGCCGGTTCGCCGGCCGAATAGGGCTCTCCCCGATACCGCTCTATCTGCTGGGCGGGCTGGCCTTCGGGCAGGGCGGCATCTTCCCGCTGACGGCCAGCGAGGAGTTCATCGAGGTCGGTGCGGAGATCGGGGTGATCCTTCTCCTGCTCCTTCTCGGCCTGGAATACAGCGCCTCCGAGCTGGTCACCAGCCTCAAGACCCAATATCCCTCGGGTCTGGTGGACTTCACGCTCAACGCGGTGCCAGGGGCCGTGGCGGCACTGCTGCTGGGCTGGGGCCCGGTCGGCGCGGTCGCGCTGGCGGGTGTCACCTGGATCTCCTCCTCGGGGGTCATCGCGAAAGTCCTCACCGACCTGGGCAGGCTCGGCAACCGCGAAACGCCGGTGATCCTGGGCGTGCTCGTCATCGAGGACCTGTCGATGGCCCTCTACCTGCCGCTGCTCACCGCTCTGGTGGCCGGGCTCGGGCTGGCGGGCACCAGCGTGGCGATGCTCGTCGCGGTGGGCACCGTCGGCCTCGTGCTGGTGGTGGCCCTGCGCTTCGGCCGGCAGATAAGCCGCGCCGTCAGCTCCGACACCCCCGAGATGCTGTTGCTGGTCGTGCTGGGCCTCACCCTGCTCATCGCCGGGCTCGCGGCCAAGCTCCAGGTCTCGGCGGCCGTGGGCGCGTTCCTCGTCGGCATCGCGCTGTCGGGGGAGACGGCGGAGAACGCCCGCAGCCTGCTCAGCCCGCTGCGCGACCTGTTCGCGGCCGTCTTCTTCGTCTTCTTCGGCCTCAGCACCGTGCCCGCCGACATCCCGCCGGTGCTGCTGCCCGCGCTGGCGCTGGCCGTCATCACGAGCGTCAGCAAGATCGGGACGGGCTGGTACGCGGCACGGCGCGCGGGAGTGGGCACCAGGGGCAGGCTGCGCGCGGGCGGGGCGCTGGTGGCGCGCGGGGAGTTCTCCATCGTCATCGCCGGGCTCGCCGCCGGTGCCGAGCCGAGGATCACTCCGCTGGCCACCGCCTATGTGATGATCCTGGTCATCCTGGGCCCGCTGACCGCACGCTGGACCGAGCCGACGGTACGCGGGCTCCAGCGGCTGCGGGAGAGCCGCCGTGCCGCGCGGGAGCTCGCCCTCAGCGCTCCGGCCGATGGTGCGGCCCCGGCCGACGGCGCTGCTTCGGCTGATGGCTCCTCTTCGGCCGATGGTTCCGCACCGGTCGAGGGCTCCGCTCCGGCCCGCAGCGCCGCTTCCCCGGCCGCTGACGTTCATCCCGCACTGGCCGAAACACCATCCGCACCCTTGCGCAACTTCCGCGCCGATACGGAGAGTTGATCCAGGGCCTCGGGCGGGCAGGGCCCCTGGAGGAAACCGAGGGACCTGGGGGTGCCGGATGGCGCATGCGGTGGTGCTGGGAGCCGGAATGGGCGGGCTGTGCGCGGCGGGCAGCCTCGCACAGCACTTCGAACGGGTGACGGTCGTCGAGCGCGACCCGCTGCCGGCCGATGCCGCCCCCCGCCGCGGAGTGCCGCAGGGCCGCCACGTCCACGCGCTGCTCGGCACGGGCGACGAGGCTCTTGAGCGGCTCTTCCCCGGATTCGGCGCGGAGCTGGTCGCCGCGGGCGCCGTGCGCTCGGCCGTGCTGGAGCAGGCCCGCTATGTGATCGGCGGCGCCACACTGGCGCGCGGCAGCACCGGCGTCCACGCCCTCCAGGCCACCCGGCCCCTGCTGGAGGCGGGCGTACGGCGCAGGGTGCGGGCCCTGTCCGGGGTGAAGTTCCTGGAGGGCCACGACGTGCTCGGCCCGGTGATCGAGGCGGGCCGGGTGACGGGCGTACGCGTCCACAAGCGGCCCGGAGGGGACGAGAGAGCCCCCGACGGCGCGGCCGGCACCGGCCCGGAGAGCCCGGAGAACCCGGAGAGCCCCGGGACGGAGCCCGAGGTACTGTCCGCCGCGCTCGTCGTGGACGCGCTCGGGCGGGCCGGGCGCATGGCGGGCTGGCTGGAGCGCGCCGGGTACGGGGCACCGCCGGAGGACCGCACGAAGATCGACGTCGGATACACCACCCGTTTCTTGCGGCTGCCTCCCGGCGCGCTCGAAGGCGACCGTACTGTCCTGACCGGCAACATCCCCGCCCACCCGACGCGCGGCTCGGGGCTGCTCCACCAGGAGGGCGACCGCTGGACGCTCACCCTGGCGGGCATGGGCGGCGATCACCCGCCGACCGACGAGGAGGGCTTCTGGGCGTTCGCGCGGACGGTGTACCCCACCGACGTGTACGACACGGTCCGGGGCGCGCGGATGCTGAGCGAGCCCGTCGCCTACCGTTTCCCCGTCAGCGTGCGCCGCCGCTTCGAGCGGCTGACCCGGCTGCCCGACGGGCTGCTGGCCATCGGGGACAGCGTGTGCAGCTTCAACCCGGTCTACGGCCAGGGCATGACCGTCGCGGCGCGCGAGGCCGAGGTCCTGGACCAGTGCCTGCGCCAGGGTACCGAGGGCCTGCCGAAGCGGTATTTCACCGAGGCCGCGAAGGTCGTCAAGCCCGCATGGGAGCTGGCGCGCAGCGCCGACCTGGCCGTGCCGCAGATCCCGGGCCGCAGACCGCTCGCGGGCCGCCTCGTCGGCCGCTACATGGACCGGCTCCTGGACGCCGCCCACCACGACCCGGTCCTGTCCGCCGGATACCTGCGCGTCATCGGAATGCTGGACCCGGCCGCCGCGCTGTTCGCACCGGGAGTGGCGTGGCGGGTACTGCGCGGTGGCCGCTTCGGGTGATCGCACAAGGGTACGGGCGCGCAATACGGCGGATCATCCGTTCTCGCATGTCTGTCCGGACATGGGACACTCAAGTACGTGCGTTTCCTCAATGATCAGCGGCCCCCGTACGACCTGACGTACGACGACGTCTTCATGGTGCCGAACCGCTCAGCGGTCGGCTCCCGGCAGGGCGTGGACCTGTCCTCGCCGGACGGCACCGGCACCACCATCCCCCTGGCGGTGGCCAACATGACCGCCATCGCCGGACGCCGAATGGCCGAAACCGTCGCCCGCCGAGGCGGTCTGGTGGTGATCCCGCAGGACATCCCCATCGAGGTTGTCACCGAGGTCATCGGCTGGGTCAAGCAGCGCCACCATGTGCTCGACACCCCCATCACCCTGACCCCGGCACAGACCGTCGCCGACGCGCTGTCGCTGCTGCCCAAGCGCGCGCACCGAGCCGGCGTCGTGGTGCGGGACGGGCGGCCCGTCGGGGTCGTCACCGAGTCCGACCTGACCGGCGTGGACCGCTTCACCCAGCTGTCCGAGGTCATGACGACCGAACTGTTGCTGCTCGACGCCGACATGGACCCGCGTGACGCCTTCACCAAGCTGGACGCGGCCCACCGCAAGTTCGCGCCCGCCGTGGGCCCCGACGGGAAGCTCGCCGGCATCCTCACCCGCAAGGGCGCCCTGCGGGCCACGCTCTACACCCCGGCCGTCGACGCCGACGGCGCCCTGCGCGTCGCCGCCGCCGTCGGCATCAACGGCGATGTGGCCGCGCGCGCCAAGGCGCTGTTGGAGGCCGGCGTGGACACCCTCGTCGTGGACACGGCGCACGGCCACCAGGAGGGCATGCTGGAGGCGCTCCGGGCCGTACGCGCCCTCGACCCCGGCGTGCCGGTCGTGGCGGGCAACATCGTCGCCGCCGAGGGCGTGCGCGACCTCGTCGAGGCGGGTGCCGACATCATCAAGGTCGGCGTCGGCCCCGGCGCCATGTGCACCACGCGGATGATGACCGGCGTCGGCAGGCCCCAGTTCTCCGCCGTCCTGGAGTGCGCCGAGGAGGCCCGGAAGTTCGGCAAGCACGTGTGGGCCGACGGCGGGGTGCGTCACCCGCGCGACGTGGCCATGGCGCTGGCGGCCGGAGCGTCGAACGTCATGATCGGCTCCTGGTTCGCGGGCACCTACGAGTCGCCCGGCGACCTCCAGCAGACCGCCGACGGGCGGCTCTACAAGGAGTCCTTCGGCATGGCCTCCGCCCGTGCCGTGCGCAACCGCACCAGCGAGGAGTCGGCCTACGACCGGGCCCGCAAGGGCCTGTTCGAGGAGGGCATCTCCACCTCGCGGATGTTCCTGGACCCGGTCCGCCCCGGCGTCGAGGACCTGATCGACTCGATCATCGCGGGCGTCCGCTCCTCCTGCACCTACGCGGGCGCCGGCACGCTGGAGGAGTTCACGGCCAAGGCCGTCGTCGGGGTGCAGAGCGCCGCCGGATACGCGGAGGGCAAGCCCCTGCACGCCAGTTGGTGACCCCCGCACCTCGATCGGCGGCTTCCGTACGCCGGTTGGCGGCCCCTGCGAAGCCGTCAGCGGCGCGGCGGCAGGGCGCCGAGCGGGTCTTTCCCTGATGTGTCCGGTGTGCTGCGATGTGCGCATGAGTGCTTACACACGTGAGGCGAACTCCGGTACGGGCCCCGGGGAGATCGCCCCGGACGGGTGCGCCGTGGAGGTGTACGCACGCCTCCCCGAGATGGGTGAGACCACGGTCATCGCCTCCGCGGTGGCCGAGCCGCGGGGCAGCACCCTGCTCGAACTGGGCTCCGGCGCGGGCCGGATGACCGGCCCGCTGGTCCGTAAAGGGTTCCGCGTCACGGCCGTGGACGAGTCTCCCGGCATGCTCGACCTGATCGAGGACGCCACGACGGTACGCAGCCCGATCGAGGACCTCGACCTCGGCGAGCGCTTCGACGTCGTGCTCCTCGCCTCCATCCTCGTCAACACCGCCGACCCGGCCCTGCGCGCCGCGTTGCTCGCCACCTGCGCACGGCACGTGGCCGAGGACGGCTGCGTCGTCATCCAGCGCCTCCACGACACCCGGCGCGAGGAGGTCACGGCTGGGCACTCCTGGAGCGCCAACGGGGCCACCATCACCACGCTGGAGGTGGAGCCCGTCGAGGACGGGGTGACGCGCTCGCTGGTGGAGTACGTCTTCGGGGACCGGCGGTGGACCCAGACCTACTACTCCCGGCTGCTGATCGAGCCGGTCTTCGAAGAGGCGCTGGCCGAGGCCGGGCTGGCGCTCGACCGCTGGCTGACCGACAAGCACGACTGGGCCCGAGTGGTGCCCGCCCAGTAAGAGCTGGCCCGTAACTCTGAGCGGCGAGTGACCGCCCCGTGGCAACGGAGTCAGCGTGAGTGGCTCCAGGCTTCGTCGCGGATCGGTGAGTCGCTTTGATCACTGAGCCGATCGGCTGTGGCCTCCAGCCACGCCTCTACCACGTCGTGCGGAATCCTCGAACACTCCCGAGTTGTCCACAGCAGGAGTGAGGCAAGATCATTCCCATGACGAACACCACCCGGAGCCCGGTCCTGTCCTTCCGGCAGGCCGATGAGAACGACCTGCCCGAGCTCGTTCGCCTTCGAGACGCCGCCGCACGCTGGCAGATCGAGCGCGGCATCGACCAATGGAGGCCGGGCGAGCTGGGACGGTCGCACTTCCAGGCCCGCCTGGACGACGGGGAGGTGTGGGTCGCCACGCTGGGGCTGGAAGGACCGATCGCCGGGGCATGGGAGCTTTGGTGGGACGACCTCGCCGCATGGGGCGAGCAACCCCCGACTGCCGGATACGTGCACCGGCTGATGACCGAACGGGAGACGGCGCCGCCCGGTGCCGGACGCATCATGCTGGCGGAAGCCGAGCGACGGATCTCCGCTTCCGGCCGGGCGATATGCCGATTGGATTGCCTGGCCGACAACGCGCGATTGCGCCGGTACTACGAGGACGCGGGATACGTCGTGGTCGGCGAACAGCCCGCGAAGAACGGCGACGGCGGGAAGAGGTACGGCGTCACACTGCTGGAGAAACAGCTCGGCACGGAGTGAGCACGAGCCACTGCCGATCGCACACTTCTGGCCCGTACACGCCAATTTCGCAGACGGTCACCGCTTGGTACTCCAGTTGCGGTTCCAGCCACACCCATTCCTTGTCCGAGAGAGCGCAGTTGGAGCGGCCGTCTCCGCGGAAGCACTCTCCGCAGGCCGTCGTCACCTTCCCAGCTTGGCGCCACAGGCGGGATCTCGGCGCGGGTGACACACATGAGTTCCCCGGAAGACCCGATGATCCACCGGGCCCCAGGTTCTCAGCCGACGAGCGCCAGGGCCGCGTCGTACTTCGGGCTGAGCCCGGAGATTCCGCAGTTCAGGCGGCGTACGCCGCGGTGAACCGCTCGGCGGTGTCCCAGAGCTCGCCTTCGCGCTGAGGGTCGTAGGACTCCTCGGACGACCGGGCCGCGACCAAGGCGCCGACCGGATCCTACGTAGACCGCACCCGGTGCACTCCTGCGCGCCTGGCGCGACCGCCTCTCTCCGGCCGACGCCGGCCTCACCGTGACCGCGGGCCGTCGTGCCCGGGACTGCGCCGCGAGGAGCTCGCGCAGCTGGCCGGGCTCTCGGTCGACTACGTCCTGCGCCTGGAACAGTCACGCGCGAAGAATCCCTCGGCCCAGGTTGTCGGCGCCCTCTCCCGGGCCCTTCAGCTCTCCCGGCCCGAGCGCGACCAGCTGTACCGAAGCGCCGGGCTCCTGTCGCCGCAGGACGGCACGGTCAGCACCCATGTGTCCCCGGGCATCCAGCGGCTGGCCACGCGGACAGCCGCCGCTCAGCACACCACCGACCGCAAGATGATCCGGCATCCGGAGGTCGGCGACATCCTGCTCGACTGCGATGTCCTGATCGTTCCGGGCGCGGACCTGCGCATGGTCACCTGCACGACAGCGTCCGGTAGCAGCGACGAGGGAAAGCTCGACCTTCTGCGCGTCACAGGCGGCCGTACCGCCACCGCACGCCCCTGACACCGGCCCCGGCTCCATTCCTGGCAGGACGCCGTACGTCATCGCCTGCGGTGCCCCCATCCGGGGACTCCCCGCCTGGGGCCTCGGACCGGGCCTCAAGTGTCGGCAAATGATGCCGCCACAGCTTTCATCGAGTCGCTTCTTCCGATTGGCGGTCGAGTCGTCGCGGCTCCCGGGCGGCCCCATCGCGTTGACCGACGGCTGATCCGAAACGCGGGGGAGGTGGTCGAGAGGGCTGTCGACCGCGTGGTTCAGCTGACGCGGTGCACCCGCTGGGTGGTCAACTCGTAGCGGGCGCCGACGACGCCCAGCGAGCCCGAGTCCACCTTGGCGGCGAGATCAGGCTCCGCCGCGAGTTGCGAACGGACGAGCCGTACGTTGGCGTCGACCGTCGCGGCGATACGCGCATCGCCCTCCGCACCGTGGTCGATGGCCGGGCTGATCTGGTCGGCCACGTACTGGATGTGGGCGGGAAGTTCCTCGCCCGACTCGTCCGCCCGGACCGCGGCCGTCACGGCCCCGCAGGACTGGTGGCCGAGCACCATGAGCAGCGGGATGGCCATCGTGAGCACGCCGTACGCGAGGCTGCCGAGTACGGCCTCGTCGAGGACCTGGCCCGCGCTGCGTACGATCAGCAGGTCGCCGAGGCCCTGGTCGAAGACGAGTTCCGGAGGCACCCGGGAGTCGACGCAGCCGAGTACGAGGGCGAAGGGGTGCTGACTGGTCGTCAGTGTCTGCCGGACGGCAGGGGTCTCGTTGGGGTGCTGTTGGTGGTGGGTACGCCAGCGCCTGTTGCCCGCCGCCAGCTCCCGCAGGGCCTCCTCGGCAGTGGTGGGCCGCTTGCGCGGAGCGGCGGCGGGAGCCGCGGCGGCTGCGGGGGAAGCGCTGACGGCGAGGCCGGCGCCGAGGACCGCGGTCCCGGTGAGCGCGGTGCGGAGGAGGGAGCGCCGGGCGGGGGGCGCCGCGCCGGAGACCGGGGCGACGGGTGTCGTCCCCTGTGGGCGGACGGCTCTGTGAGGTTCTGGGTCAAAATGCACAGAGGGAACGTATCGACACCCCTCTGTTCGGCTTGCTGAACCATGGCGAGCGAGAGTGAATCATGATCAAGCGCTGAACCGTTCTTGGCCGTTCCGAGGAAAGCTCTTGGCTTGGGGCTGTCCCGTAAATGATCTACGGTCTGCTGGCTGGCCTGCTGGTTCTCCGGCACCCGGCGAGGGTGAGGTTGTGGAGTCGGGCGATCCTTCCGCGCGGCGGTGCGGGATGACCAGGCCGGTACCCTGGTAGCCGCCGGTTTGGACGGCGCCGGGAGACGGACCCGGAGGACCTGGCGCACATCTCGCCGTACCTGACCGGGCACATCAACCGGTCGGCGAGCACAGCACGCCCGAACTCGGAATCCAGCCCGACGCGTACGACCCGAAAGGTGAGGCCCCTGGGGTGGGAGCAGGAACGGACCGGAGAACCGGTGTTGCTGTCCGAACCTGGTTGCGCCCGGCCCCGGACGGCCTGGTTCAGGTGAGGGCGTCGATGAGCATGAAGGCGGCCACGGCCGGCAGCACGACGGCGAAGGTGCGTTGCGGCAGGGTGCCGGTGACCTTGGCGGCCAGGCGTTTGCCGTCCCGGACGCCGAGGATTGCCGTGCCCGTGAAGGGGCCGATCACCGCCCAGTCGATGCCGGCGGTGGTGCCCTCGCGCAGCGGGTCCACCGTGCCCAGCGCGCCCGTGCGGTACCGCACCTCGAACGGGCCCTCCGCCGTGAACTCCAGGCGCACTCCCACCGGCATGGCCGCGCGCCCAGGTGTCCAGGGGAAGCCGTGCCCCGTCGGTGGGATCGGCCCGCACGCACCGGTCGCCGTCCCACCAGCCGACGCCCCGCACGAACGGCTCCGCCGCCCGCCAGCCGCCTCCCGCCTGCCCCTTGCCCACGCCCTCACCTGTGCCTCTCGTCGTGTTCTACTGCTGCCGTGCCACTGAACGATCTCGACGAACGCATCGTCCACGCCCTCGCCGAGGATGCCCGCCGCACCTACGCCGACATCGGCGCCTCGGTCGGCCTGTCGGCCCCCGCCGTCAAGCGCAGGGTGGACAGGCTGCGCGCGCAGGGTGCCATCACCGGCTTCACCGTCCGCGTCGACCCGGCGGCCCTCGGCTGGAAGACCGAGGGGTTCATCGAGATGTACTGCCGGTCGCGGACCTCGCCGGAGGACATCCACCGCGCCCTGTCCGACTACCCCGAAGTGGCCTCGGCCTCCACGGTCACCGGCGACGCGGACGCACTCGTTCAGGTGTTCGCCGCCGATATGCGGCACTTCGAGACCGTGCTGGAGCGGATCGCGGGCGAGCCCTTTGTGGAGCGGACGAAGTCCGTGCTGGTGCTTTCTCCCCTTGTCCGGCGGTATACGGCCGGGCCGCCGTTGTAGACCCCCGGACGGGCTGTTCACGGCCCGCCCGGCAGCCGCACAACGGATCGCCGCAAATGCGCGAGGGCACGCAACAAAGTGCGGGTGGACCCGCAAGATCCGTGGGTTGTCGGGCGCCGAGGCCGCCCGTAGCGTCGAGGGCGTGCGTATCGCCCTCCTCCAGACCCGGGCCGCCGGCCTGGACACCCTCGAAACCGCCGCCGAAGAAGCCGCGGCCCGCGGTGCCCGCCTGCTGGTCACCCCCGAGCTGTCCCTCACCGGCTACGCCCTCGGCGACCGGGTCGCCGAGCGGGCCGAACCGGCCGACGGCCCCGGCGCCGCCGAGGTGTCGCGCATCGCGAAGAAGAACGGCCTGGCCCTCGTGTACGGCTATCCCGAGTGCGGCGAGAGGGGCGCCGTCCACAACGCCGTCCAGCTCATCGGCCCCGAAGGCGAGGCTCTGGCGAACTACCGCAAGACGCACCTGTACGGCGCGTACGAGGCCGAGCACTACACACCCGGCCACCAACTCCCCGTACAGGCCGAGCTGGACGGCCTGCGCGTCGGGCTGCTGATCTGCTACGACGTGGAGTTCCCCGAAGCGGTCCGCGCGCATGCCCTCGCCGGGACGGATCTGCTGCTGGTGCCGACCGCGCTGATGCGCCCGTACGACGCGGTGGCGCACACCCTCGTGCCCGCACGGGCCCTGGAGAGCCAGCTGTATGTCGCCTACGCCAACCGCACCGGGCGCGAAGGGGAGTTCGACTTCGCCGGGCTGAGCGGCCTGGCCGCGCCGGACGGGACCGTGCCGGTGCGCGCGGGCCGCGAGGAGACGCTGCTGGTCACCGACGCCGACCTCGCGCTGCTGCGGGCCTCGCGCGAGCGCAACCCGTATCTGGCGGACCGCCGCCCCGAGCTCTACCCTGCCTGACCGCCCCGCCCGACTTGCCCCGTAGGCAACCCCGCCCCGCGGCAATCCCGCCCCTGCGGCAATCCCGCCTTTCAGCAATCCCGCCCTTCCGGCGACCCGGTCCGGGCCAGACCTGGCCTGGGCTCCGGACCCGGCCCCCGCACCCCAGGAGCAGCGCCGTCATGACCTCCACCGTGCCCACCGCCGCACACGACGAGCAGCAGGAGAACGGCTCCCCGGAGCGTCCGCTGACGATGTTCGGCCCCGATTTCCCCTTCGCCTACGACGACTTCCTCGCCCATCCCGCCGGGCTCGGCGCCGTACCCGCGACCGAGCACGGCACCGAGGTGGCGGTCATCGGCGGGGGCCTGTCCGGGCTCGTCACGGCCTACGAGCTGATGAAGATGGGGCTCAAGCCCGTCGTTTACGAGGCCGACCAGCTCGGCGGCAGGCTGCGCACCGCCTCCTTCGAGGGCGGCGACCCCTCCCTGCGGGCCGAGATGGGCGCCATGCGCTTCCCGCCGTCCTCGACCGCGCTCCAGCACTACATCGGCCTGGCAGACCTGGAGACGAAGCCCTTCCCCAACCCGCTGGCGCCCGACACCCCCTCCACCGTCGTCGACCTCAAGGGCGAGTCGCACTACGCACGCACCCTGGAGGACCTGCCGCCCGTCTACCACCAGGTGATGGAGGCGTGGAACGCGTGTCTGGAGGAGGGGGCGGACTTCTCCGCGATGCAGCGCGCGATACGCGATCGGGACGTGCCCCGCATCCGCGAGATCTGGTCCCGGCTGGTGGAGAAGCTGGACAACCAGACCTTCTACGGCTTCCTGTGCGACTCCCCGGCCTTCGCCTCCTTCCGGCACCGCGAGATCTTCGGCCAGGTCGGCTTCGGCACCGGCGGCTGGGACACCGACTTCCCCAACTCCATCCTGGAGATCCTCCGCGTCGTCTACACCGGGGCCGACGACGATCACCGCGGCATCGTCGGAGGCAGCCAGCGGCTGCCGCTGCGGCTGTGGGAGCGCGAGCCGGGCAAGCTCGTCCACTGGCCACAGGGCACCAGCCTCAAGTCGCTGCACCCGGGCGGGACCCATCGCCCCGCGGTCACCCGGCTGCACCGTACGGCGGGCAACCGCGTCACCGTCACCGACGCGGACGGCGACATCCGCACCTACCGGGCCGCCGTCTTCACCGCGCAGTCCTGGCTGCTGCTGAGCCGGATCGACTGCGACGACGCGCTGCTGCCCATCGACCACTGGACGGCCGTCGAGCGCACCCACTACATGGAGTCCTCCAAGCTGTTCGTGCCCGTCGACCGCCCCTTCTGGCTGGACCAGGACCCGCACACCGGCCGGGACACGATGAGCATGACCCTCACCGACCGGATGACGCGCGGGACGTATCTGCTGGACAACGGGCCCGACAAGCCGGCCGTCATCTGCCTCTCCTACACCTGGTGCGACGACAGCCTCAAGTGGCTGCCGCTGGACGCCAACGAGCGGATGGAGGTGATGCTCAAGTCGCTCGGCGAGATCTATCCCGGCGTCGACATCCGGGGCCACATCACGGGCAACCCGCTCACCGTCTCGTGGGAGGACGAGCCCTACTTCCTGGGCGCCTTCAAGGCCAACCTGCCGGGCCACTACCGCTACCAGCGGCGGCTGTTCACCCACTTCATGCAGGACACGCTGCCCGCCGACCGGCGCGGCCTCTTCCTCGCGGGGGACGACATCTCCTGGACCGCGGGCTGGGCCGAGGGAGCCGTGCAGACCGCGCTGAACGCCGTCTGGGGCGTCATGCACCACCTCGGCGGCGCCACCGACCCCACCAACCCGGGACCCGGCGACACCTTCGAGGAGATCGCCCCGGTGCCACTGCCGGAGGACTGACGGGGCGTGGCCGCGCGCCCGGCCGGGCACGGGGTCACAGATCCGGCCGGGCGCGGGCTACAGGCCCGCCTCGGTGACCGCCTCCCGCAGCACCTTCGCCGACTCGATCAGGGCCTGTACGCCGTCGTTGCTCAACTGGGTGTCCAGCAGCACCTCGTCGGCCCCGGCGCGTACGGCACCCGCCAGGTCCTCCACGATCTGTTCGAGGCTGCCCTGGAAGATGCGCCGCTCGCCGTCGACGGGCCTGTCCGAGAGCTGTACGAAGGCCCGTACGGTGACGGCCAGCGTGGCCGGGTCCCGGCCGTACTCGGCGGCCAGCCCGGCGAGCCGGGCACGGGTCGTGGCGAGCCCGGCGTTGTCGGTCTGTGAGGGCAGCCACCCGTCGGCCCGCCGCACCAGCCGCCGCAGGGCCCGGTCGGTGCGGCCCGCCAGCAGCACCGGGATGCGCGCGGCCGGTTTGGGGCCGACGGCCGAGGGGGTGAAGCGGGTGCGCTCGCCCTCGTAGGAGGCCGGGTCCTCGCCCCAGACGGCCTCGCACACATCCAGCAGCTCATCCAGGGCCCTGCCCCGCGAGGCGTGGTCGGCGCCGGCTGCCGCGTACTCGTCGCGGGACCAGCCGGTGCCCAGCCCCGCGATCACCCGCCCGCCGCTGGCGGCGTCCAGCGAGCCCAGCGCGCGGGCCAGCAGGAAGGGCTGGTGCAGCGGGCCGACCAGCACGGCGGAGCCCAGCTTGACGCGCTCGGTCACGGCCGCCGCGAGCGACAGGGTGACCAGCGGATCCGCGACCGAGCGGAAGTACTCGGACCAGGGCAGCCCGGGGACCAAGTACATGTCGTCGACGGGCTGTTCGGGGCGCATGAGGCGCTCCAGAACCCAGACGCTGTCGTATCCCAGCTCTTCGGCGGCGCGCGCCGCCGCCGTCACATCGGTGCGCAGCTCGTAGCCGCCCGTCTGCGGCAGTCCCAGGCCCAGTCGCAGTGCCATCTCGCCTCCGTAGCGCTCTGATCACCCGGCACAGCGCTCTGATCGCCTGTCACATCACCTGCCGGGCACGCGTACCCGGTGCACGCCGTACCAGGTGCACACCATGCTGTTGGGACATGCCTACGCGATGGAGCCCACTCCCGGCAATGGCGCCTCTCCCGCCTCTGAGGCCCCAGGAACCGGGAATTCAGCGCTACAGCGGGGTCAGCAGACAGCGCCCCGTCATGCCGACCGTGGCGTCCAGCCCTTCGGCCGTCTCCTCCAGCAACTCGCCCAGCCCCCGCAGCCCCCACAGGGCGCGGAAGGCGGCCCAGGCGCCGCCGCGCGCCCGCTCCAGGCTCCAGGAGCCCACCAGATGCGTCAGCGGGTCGGCCACATCCAGCAGGTCGGGTCCCGGCATCAGGTCCTCCCTGATGTGCTCCTCCAGCCCGGTCAGCAGCTCCCCGATCCGCTCGAAGTCGGCCTCCAGCTCGTCGGGCCCCGCATCCAGCGCCCGGCAGGTGTCCACCAGCGCGAGCGGCAGATCGTGCCCGATGTGCGCGTTGATGCCGGCCAGCGCGAACTGGAGGGGGCGCACCGCCGGATGGCGCCGGAACCGGAAGAGCGGACGCCAGCAGGCGGGCGTGCGGCGGCCGGTGGCCTCGGCGTCGACCGCGTCCAAGAAGCGCGCGGCGAACCGGGTGCCCAGCTCCCCGGTGGCGGTGCGGTCCTCGAAGTGGCCCAGGAGCAGGCGTTGTTCCAGCTCCTCGGTCACCGAGAGGTAGACACGGTTGAAGACCGCCACGCCGTCCTGC
This sequence comes from Streptomyces sp. NBC_01775, assembly GCF_035917675.1. Classification (NCBI taxonomy): domain Bacteria; kingdom Bacillati; phylum Actinomycetota; class Actinomycetes; order Kitasatosporales; family Streptomycetaceae; genus Streptomyces; species Streptomyces sp. NBC_01775. Next base: position 8,394,721 of record NZ_CP109104.1, read on the forward strand.
GGGGGGAGCTCCTCGCCGATCTCCCGCATCCTGGCCGTCACTCGTCCGATACGCGCCGACGTCACCGCGCGCTGCGCGGGCACCTGATCCACTGAGGTCATACCCGCAGGGTGACAGGCTCGGTCACCGTGCGTGGCCAAGCCGGTCCGTAGGGCCCCCGGACGGAGGACGGGAACGGGCGGCGGGATCGGGGGGAGGGGGGAGGGCGAGAGCGGTGAAATCGGCGTGCGGGTGCGCCGGAACCCGTGGTACTTCCCTTCCATGACGGATCTGTGGACGGAACGGCTCGTACTGCACCCCATGACTCCGCGGGAGGCGGAGCGGGTGATCGCCCTGGCGGCGGCGGAGGCGGACCTGTGGGGTCCGGATTACCCCGACGCGATGGACGTCAAGGGCGCGAAGGACTTCCTGAAGGCGTGTGCGACCGCCGGCGATCCGAGGCCCTTCGGCAACTACGAGATACGCCGCCGCGAGGACGGCCGTGCCATCGGCGGCATCGGCTTCGACGGAATGCCCCAGGAGGACCGCTCCGTCACTGTCGGCTACTCCCTCAACCTCTCGGCGCGCGGCCGGGGTTACGCCTCCGAGGCGCTGCGCGGCCTGCTCGCCTTCGCCAGGTCCCGGGGGATCGCCCTCGTCCGGGCCGACGCCGACCTGGACAACTTCGCCTCGCAGCGCGTGATGCTCGCCGCCGGAATGCACCGGATCGGCGAGGATCACCGGGTCGTGTACTTCGAACTGCCCGCACCCGACGGGAGCCCGTCGTCCGGCCCGGATCAGTCCGCCGCGTCGCGGTAGCGGCCGGGCGGGACGACGTCAGCTCTCCTCGTCCGGCCGCTCGCGTCCGTCCGGCTGCTCGCGTCCGGCCGGGGGAGTCTCGTCGTACTGACTCGTGCCCTCGTCCAACAGGGGCTCCTGAGCCTTGAGATGCGGGGGAGCCAGCGCCTTGAGGGCGTGATAGCCGGTGAGGACCACCACGGTACCCAGGGCGATGCCGCTGAGCTCGAAGGAGTCGGTGAACTTCAGCGTGACGCCGCCGATGCCGATGATGATCCCCGCGGCGACCGGCACCAGGTTGAGCGGATTGCGCATGTCGACGCCGTTGTTGATCCAGATCTGCGCGCCCAGCAGGCCGATCATCCCGTAGAGGATGACGGTGATACCGCCCAGCACCCCGCCGGGAATGGCCGCCACCACGGCGCCGAACTTCGGGCAGAGGCCGAAGAGGAGCGCGAAGCACGCAGCCGCCCAGTAGGCCGCCGTCGAGTAGACGCGGGTGGCGGCCATGACGCCGATGTTCTCCGAATACGTCGTCGTCGCCGGGCCCCCGACGGCCGTCGAGAGCACGCTGCCCGCGCCGTCCGCCGCGATGGCGGTGCCGAGCTTGTCATCCAGCGGATCGCCGGTCATCTCACCGACCGCCTTGACGTGCCCGGCGTTCTCGGCCACCAGCGCGATCACCACGGGCAGCGCCACCAGGATCGCCGACCACGAGAAGTCGGGGCCGTGCACCGACGGCAGCCCGAACCAGTCCGCCTTGGTCACACCGGACAGATCCAGCCGCCAGTGGTCCACGGTCTTCCCGCTGCTGTCGGGGGAGTGGATACGGCCGAAGATCCGGTCGAAGCCCCAGGACATCAGGTAGCCGGCGACCAGCCCCAGGAAGATCGCGATCCGCGACCAGAAGCCGCGCAGACACACCACGGCCAGCCCGGTCAGCAGCATGGTCACCAGTGCCGTCCACTGGTCCTGCGGCCAGTAGGTCTTGGCGGTCACCGGCGCGAGGTTGAAGCCGATGAGCATCACCACGGCGCCGGTCACCACCGGCGGCATCGCCCCGTGGATGATCCGCGCGCCGAACTGCCGTACCGCCAGCCCCACCAGGAACAGCGCGGCGCCGACCACGAGGATCGCGCCGGTCACCGTCGCACTGCTGCCGCCCTGGCCCCGGATGACGGCGGTCACCCCGACGAAGGAGAGGCTGCACCCCAGGTAGCTGGGCACCGCGCCGCGGGTCGCGAGCAGGAAGAGCATCGTCGCGACGCCGGACATCATGATGGCCAGATTCGGGTCCAGGCCCATCAGCACCGGGGCGACGAAGCTGGCGCCGAACATCGCCACCACATGCTGGGCGCCGAGGCCCGCCGTGCGCGGCCAGGAGAGCCGCTCATCGGGCCGTACAACGGCACCGGGTGCCGGGACGCGCCCATCGCCGTGCAGTTTCCAGCGCACGCCGAGGCCGCCGCCGCTCATTGTCGCTCCCACTGTTTACCTGGCCGATTCTGATCGGCCCACATAGTAGTTCGACGGCGACACCGCCCGCTCCGGGCGATCGCCTCCCGCTCCGCGGCCGTCGCCGCCCCCTTCCCACCAGCCTTCTTCCCGGATCTTCCCCCCAGCGCCGGGAATCATCTGCGCAGCACGCCCGCCCCCAGGATCAGCCCCACCAGCAGCGCCGTGACCACGGCGAAGGACGCCGACAGGGTCGTCGTCTCGGCGATCCAGCCCACGATCGCCGGGGCGCCCAGCCCCGAGGCGTAGGCGAGCGTCGCCACCCCCGCGATCTCCTGGCCCGGCGACGCCGAAGCGGCCCGGCCCGCCGCGGCGAAGCACAGCGGTACGACCACCGCGATGCCGATCCCGATCAGCGCGAACCCCGCCACTGCGGCCGGCGGCGTGCGCGCCGCGACCACCAGCGCGGCACCGGCCGCAGCCAGCACGCCCCCGCAGCGCACGGTGGCGACGGGCCCGAAACGCCGGACCACCGCGTCGCCCGACAGCCGCGCGAGAGCCATCGTGCAGGCGAACGCCGTGTACGCCGACGCCGCGAGCCCCGGCTCGGCGCCGGTCACGTCGGCCAGGTAGATGCCGGACCAGTCCATCGAGGCGCCCTCGGCGAACACCGCGCAGAAGCCGAGCAGCCCGATCGCCAGCACCCCGCGCGAGGGCAGCGCGAAGCGCGGCGGCTCCTCGCCCGCCTGCTCTCCGGCACCTGCCTGCTCTCCGGCACCCGACGGCGCCTTCTCGCCCGCCGCCGTGTCCTGGGCATCGGGCGTCAGGCGTGCGGCGAGCACCGCCACCACGGCCAGCACCGGCGCGGCGAGCCCCAGGTGGACACGCGCGTCCAGTCCCGCGTGCGCCGCCAGTGCCCCGCCCGCGCCGCCCACCAGCGTCCCGACGCTCCACATCCCGTGCAGCCCCGACATCACCGAGCGCCCGTACAGCTCCTCGACCCGTACGCCCTGCGCGTTCATCGCCACGTCCATCAGCCCGAGGCCGCAGCCGAAAAGGAACAGCGCCAGGCACAGCCAGCCCAGCGCCGGCGCGAGCGGCGGCAGCACCAGCCCGGCGCAGCACAGCACCGCCAGCCCCACCAGAGCGCGCCGCGGCCCGTAGCGGTGCGCGAGCCGGGCCGACAGCGGCATCGCCGCGGAGGCGCCCACCGTCAAGAACACCAGCGCGAGACCCAGCCACCCGGGACTCAGCCCCAGGTGCTCCTTGAGCCAGGGGATACGCGTCGCGAACGTGCCGCTGACCATCCCGTGCGCGGCGAACACGACGGCGACCGCCGTCCGCGCCACCCGCAGCTCCCGGCCCGGCCCGCCGTCCGCCCCGCCCGCGCCTGCCGCCCCGCCCGTCGCCGTCGTCCTCGGTGCCGTGATGTCCGGACCGGTCGTCGCTCCCGGCTCCGGCCCGCCCTCACCCGTCTCCATCGCGTCTCCGTACGGTCCGCCGCCCTGCGTCTGACCTCGCGCGGTCCCACCGCGCGGACCGTGCGGAGATCGTGCCCCGGTCGCGTACGGCTCGAACGCGCGCTCACCAGCCCGGCCGGTGCGGCTTCGGTGCGGCTCCTGGGACGGCTGTGAGTCAGCCCACAGGAGAGCGCCCGCACAGCGTCCGGACCGGCGTGGCAGACTTGGGGGTGTCTCCCGGCCGTAGGCTGGGGGAGTACCAGTGACGTCAGCGCACTCCGGGGTCGGTGAAAGTCCGAACCGGCGGTTATAGTCCGCGACCCGTCCGCAGCCAGCGGTCGGTTGACCAGGTGAGATTCCTGGACCGACGGTTAAAGTCCGGATGGGAGGCAGTGCGCGGCGGGCCGAAACCGGTGCACCGTCGTCTTTGGCGGTTCCGTTCCACGACAGCGGAGCGGTTCCCTCCCACGGGCAGGTGCGATCCCGGTCTCGCGCTCGTCACACTTCCCGTACAGCCCCGGAGTCCGTGCCCGAAGAGGCAGGAGGACCCGGTGGCCCCCCACCCAGAAGCGCCGAACGCGCCGAACGCGCCGCAGGCCGAGCGCGAGGCCATGCGCCGCGCCCTGGACCTCGCCGCGCGGGGGCTCGGATCCACCAGTCCCAACCCTGTCGTCGGCTGCGTGATCCTCGACAGCGCCGGGCGCACCGTGGGGGAGGGCTGGCACCAGCGCGCCGGCGGCCCGCACGCCGAGGTGCACGCGCTCGCCGAGGCGGGCGACGACGCCCGCGGCGGCACCGCCGTCGTCACCCTCGAACCCTGCGACCACACGGGCCGTACCGGGCCCTGCACCCAGGCGCTCATCGCGGCCGGGATCGCCCGCGTCGTCCACGCCGTCGCCGACCCCGACCCGGGTGCCGCCGGCGGGGCCCGCACCCTGGCAGCCGCCGGGATCGAGGTCGAGGGCGGGCTGCTGGGCGACGAGGCGGCGACGGGCAACGCGGCCTGGCTGACCGCCGTCCGCCTCCACCGCCCCCATGTGACCTGGAAGTACGCCGCCACCCTCGACGGGCGCACCGCGGCGGCCGACGGCTCCAGCCGCTGGATCACCTCCGAGGAAGCCCGCGCCGATGTGCACCGGCTGCGCGCCGAGTCGGACGCCGTGCTCATCGGCTCGGGGACGGCCCGCGCCGACGACCCGCACCTGGCCGTGCGCGGCGTGCCCGGCGCCGTCCAGCCGCTGCGCGTCGTACTCGACACCGAGGCCGCCGCCGTCGAACCCGGCGCACGCGTCCTGGACGGCGCCGCGCCCACCTTGATCGCCGTCGCCGAGGACGCGGACACTGCCGCTCTCGACACCGCTCTGGACGGGGCCGCCGACCTCCTGCGGCTGCCCCGCGCGACCGACGGCGCCTCCGGGGCCTCCGGCTCCTCCGGCAGCGGAATCGAGCTGTCCGCGCTGCTCTCCGCGCTGTACGAGCGCCAGGTGCGCTCCGTGCTGCTGGAGGGCGGCGCCACCTTGGCCGGGGCCTTCGTCCGCGCCGGGCTCGTCGACCGGGTCGTCGGCTACCTCGCCCCTGTCCTGCTGGGAGCCGGGCCGCCCGTCTTGGCGGAGGCCGGAATCAGCACGATCGCGCAGGCGTTGCGGCTGTCGGTGAGCGACACCGTGCGCCTCGGCCCTGACCTGCGTATTACCGCCGTCGGGCACACGGCGCCCACGCCCACCGCAGCAACCGCCACCGAGGAGTCCTGAGTGTTCACCGGAATCGTTGAAGAACTGGGCGAGGTTGTCGCCGTCGAGGATCTGGGCGGGTCGGCGCGGCTGCGGCTGCACGGCCCCCGCGTCACCGCCGATGTGCGCCACGGCGACTCCATCGCCGTCAACGGCGTGTGCCTGACCGTGGTCGAGGCCGGGCAGGGGGAGTTCACGGCCGACGTCATCGCCGAGACCCTGCACCGCTCCAGCCTCGGCGCGCTTGTCAAGGGCTCGCCGGTCAACCTGGAGCGGCCCATGGCCCTCGGCGGCCGGCTCGACGGCCACCTCGTCCAGGGCCATGTCGACGGCACCGGCGTCATCGCCGCGCGCGACGACGCCGACAGCGGCACCACGATCACCATCACCCTCCCCGGCGGGCTGGCCAGGTATCTGGTCGAGAAGGGCTCCATCACGGTCGACGGCATCAGCCTCACCGTCGTCGAGGCCGCCGACGACCACTTCTCCGTCTCCCTCATCCCCACCACCCTGGCGCTCACCACCCTCGGCACGAAGCAGCCCGGCGACCCGGTCAACCTGGAGGTCGACGTCCTCGCCAAGTACGTCGAGCGGCTGTTGGGCCACACGGCGGGCAAGGAAGAGGCCGCGCACGAGGAAGAAGCAGCCCGGTGAACGTCTTCGCATGGCTGAACGGCGAGGCGTTCACCGCCTTCGGCCAGCACGTCATCTGGTCCGACATGCTGGGCAACGTCATCGGCCTGGCCGCGCTGGCCCTGGGCTGGCGCCGCTCCATCCTCACCTGGCCCACGCAACTGTTCTCCGGGCTGATCCTCGTCGGCGCCTTCGCCTCCGCACAGCTGGCGGGCGGCGTCGGCAAGCAGGTCCTGGTGATCGTCGTCGCACTGTGGGGCTGGCGGCAGTGGCGCCGTGGCCACCAGCAGGCGCAGGACGGCTCCATAGCCGTGCGGTTCGCCACCTGGCGCGAGCGCGGACTGCTCGCGCTGGGCACCGCGCTGGGCACCGTCGCCGTCGGCTGGCTCTTCAGCCTCGTTCCCACGCTGTCCTGGAACCCCTGGCCGGACGCCTACATCTTCGTCGGCACCCTCGCGGCGATGCTCGCGCAGGCACGCGGCCTGGTGGAGTTCTGGTTCGCCTGGCTGCTGGTCGACGTGGTCGGCGTACCGCTGGCCTTCAGCAGCGGGCTGCCCTTCTCCGGCTTCGTCTACGTCGTCTACCTCGGGCTCGTCCTGTGGGGCATGCGCGCCTGGTGGCAGCGCTCCCGCGTGGACGAGGCCCTGGCCCGGGCCGCACGGCCCGGGCCCGCACTGAACGGGGCCGCGCTGTGAGCGGGGCCGAACGGAAGGATGGAGCACGCTCATGACGGCACTTCCGAACTGGTACGAAGCACCCCCGACGCCGGCCGTGCCGGGCCAGGACGCCGGTGCCCGTCAGGACGGGGACGACGGGTTCGACCTCGCGCTCGACCCGGTCGCCGAGGCCGTCCGCGACATCGCCGCCGGTCGTCCCGTGGTGGTCGTCGACGACGAGAGCCGGGAGAACGAGGGCGACCTCGTGATGGCCGCCGAGCTGATCACCCCCGAGACAGTCGCCTTCATGATGAGCGAGTGCCGGGGCCTGATCTGCACGCCGATGGAGGAAACCGACCTCGACCGGCTCGCGCTGCCGCAGATGGTCGCCCAGAACACGGAGTCCATGGGCACCGCCTTCACCGTCTCCGTCGACGCGACGGGGGCGCACGGCGTCACCACCGGCATCTCGGCGGGCGACCGCGCCGCCACCATCCGGCTGCTCGCCGACCCCGACACCACCCCCGAGGACTTCGTCCGCCCCGGCCACGCCTTCCCGCTGCGCGCCAAGCCGGGCGGCGTCCTCGTCCGCGCCGGCCACACCGAGGCGGGCGTCGACCTGGCGCGGCTCGCCGGGCTGCGCCCCGCCGCCGCCATCGTGGAGATCGCGGGCGAGGACGGCGCCATGCTGCGGCTGCCCGAGCTGGTGCCGTTCGCCCGTAAGCACGGGCTGCGGATCATCTCCATCGAGGACCTGATCGCCTTCCGCCGCTCCGCCGAGCCGACCGTGCGCCGCGAGGCGGAGACCCGGCTGCCCACCCGGCACGGTGACTTCCGCGCGTACGGATACCGCTCCACGGTCGACGGGGTCGAACACATCGCCCTGGTCACCGGGAACGTCGGCGGCCCGGAGGACCCGGACGCGGGCGAGGACGTCCTCGTACGGGTGCACTCCGAGTGCCTCACCGGCGACATATTCGGCTCCCTGCGCTGCGACTGCGGCCCCCAGCTGGAGGGCTCCTTGGAGCGGGTCCAGCACGAGGGCCGCGGCATCGTGCTGTACCTGCGCGGGCACGAGGGCCGCGGCATCGGACTGCTGTCCAAGCTGCGGGCCTACGAACTCCAGGAGCGGGGCCGCGACACCCTCGACGCCAACCTTGAACTCGGCCTCCCGGCCGACGCGCGCGACTACGCGGCAGCCGCCCAGATCCTCGCCGACCTGGGCGTACGCTCCCTCCGGCTGATGACCAACAACCCCGACAAGACCGCGGCCATCGTCCGCAGCGGGCTGCGCGTCACCGGACGCGAGCCCATGCCCGTACAGGCGGGCGAGCACAACCTGCGCTACCTGCGTACCAAGCGGGACCGCATGGGGCACGACCTGCCCTGGCTGGACGCCGACCGCGCGTCCCCCTGCGGCACCCAGTGAACCCACGGCACCAAGACACCACCATCGAGACAGTCACAGCACGAGGAGCAACGTGAGCGGCAAGGGCGCACCCGAACTGACCGTCAAGAACTGCGGAGACCTGCGCGTGGCCGTGATCGCCGCGCAGTGGCACGAGCAGGTCATGGACGGCCTCGTCGACGGCTCCCTGCGCGCCCTGCGCGAGCTGGGCATCGACGAGCCGACCCTGCTGCGGGTGCCCGGCAGCTTCGAGCTGCCGGTCGTCGCCAAGGTCCTCGCCGACCGGGGCTACGACGCGATCGTGGCGCTCGGCGTCGTCATCCGCGGCGGCACCCCGCACTTCGACTACGTGTGCCAGGGCGTCACCCAGGGCCTCACCGACGTCTGCGTCAACACCGGCGTACCCATCGGCTTCGGTGTACTGACCTGCGACACGGAGGAGCAGGCCCTCGCCAGGGCCGGTCTCCCCGGCTCGGTGGAGGACAAGGGCCACGAGGCGGTCACCGCGGCGGTGGCCACCGCCGCGACCCTGCGTACCGTGGCGGAACCCTGGCGATAGCGACCCCGCGCCAGCACGTAGGGTTGAGAGCACCATGGCGAACAAGACATTCGAGGAGCTCTTCGCCGAGCTCCAGCACAAGGCCGCCACCGGCGACCCCCAGACCTCCCGCACCGCCGAACTCGTCTCGCTGGGCGTGCACGCCATCGGCAAGAAGGTCGTCGAGGAGGCCGCCGAGGTGTGGATGGCCGCCGAGCACGAGGGCGAGGAGCGCACAGCCGAGGAGATCTCCCAGCTCCTCTACCATCTACAGGTGCTCATGACCGCCAGGGGAATCTCCCTGGACGACGTCTACGCCCACCTCTGAGCCCTCCACGGCCCCACCGCACGGCACGCGGAACGCGGCACGTAAGACACAGAACGCACCACCCGACTCGCACCGCTCACGACTCGCACCGCTCACGACTCGCACCGCTCACGAAAGGGCCACCTCATGCTGCGCATCGCCGTCCCCAACAAGGGTTCCCTCTCCGGCCCTGCGGGGGAGATGCTGCATGAGGCCGGCTACCAGCAGCGCAAGGCAACCAAGGAACTCGTCCTGGTCGACCCGGAGAACGAGGTCGAGTTCTTCTATCTGCGCCCCCGCGACATCGCCATCTACGTCAGCTCCGGCAAGCTCGACATCGGCATCACGGGCCGCGACCTGCTGCTCGACTCCGGCGCGCAGGCCGAGGAACTGCTCGCCCTCGGCTTCGCCCGCTCCACCTTCCGCTACGCCGCCAAGCCCGGCACCATCAGCTCGGTGAAGGACCTGTCGGGGCTGACCGTCGCCACCTCCTACGAGGGCATCGTCGGCCGGCACCTGGCCGAGCAGGGCGTCGACGCCTCCGTCGTCCACCTCGACGGTGCCGTGGAGACCGCCATCGAGCTGGGCGTGGCCCAAGTGATCGCGGACGTCGTGGAGACGGGCACCTCGCTGCGCAACGCCGGACTGGAGATCGCGGGCGACCCCATCCTGGAGTCCGAGGCCGTCGTCATCCGCCGCTCGGGGGCCGACCCCGACGTGCCGAAGGTCCAGCAGTTCCTGCGCCGCCTCCAGGGCGTCCTGGTCGCCCGCAGCTACGTGATGATGGACTACGACATCCGCGCCGAACACCTGGAGCGCGCCGTCGCGCTCACCCCGGGCCTGGAGTCGCCGACCATCTCCCCCCTGCACGACCAGGGCTGGGTCGCCGTCCGTTCGATGGTGCGCACCAAGGAGGCCCAGCGGATCATGGACGACCTCTACGACCTGGGCGCCCGCGCCATCCTCACCACCGGCATCCACGCCTGCCGCCTGTGACCGGGACGAGTGCCATGACCAACAGCCCCCAACTCCCCGCCCTGCCCGTCACCTTCCGGCCCACCCGCACCCGCGTGGTGCTGCTGGCCGTGGGGGCCGCGGTGTTCGTCGTCATCACCGCCGTCTCGTTCCTGCTGGACCTCGGTGGCGGGGAGCGGGCGAGCTTCATCTTCACCGCGGCGCTCTTCCTGGCCGTGCTGATGCTCCTCAGCCGACCCCATGTCAGCGCGGACGAGGACGGTGTGACGGTCGTCAACCTCACGACCAAGCGCCGCCTCGAATGGGCGGAAGTCCTCGGCGTCCACCTGCGCTCCGGCGATCCGTGGGTCTCCCTCGACCTGGCCGACGGCACCAGCATGGCCGCGATGGGCATCCAGCCGGGCATCGCCAAGCAACACGCCGTCGCCGACGCGCGCGCCCTGCGTGCCCTGGTCGAGCGGCGCGGCACGGGAGAGGGCACCCCGGACACCCCCGCGGGCGACGGCCCCGGACGCTGACCCCGCCGGGCCCCGCGCGCTGACCCCGCCGGGCCCCGCGCGCTGACCCCGCCGGGCCCCGCACGCGCGGCGTCGGGCCCGTGTGGCGCGGAGCGTCTTCGCGGCGCGGGGCCCAGTGTTTACTCTGTTCCTCACGGCATGAGCCGCCCCGCACCCTCGCGGGCACCTGCGACCCGAGGAGTGACCACCCTCAGCGATGGACGGATCGTCCTGTAGTACGTGCGCCGCGTCCCGCTCCCGGAGGGCCGCGGCATGACCCTCCCGCTCGCGTTGCTGGCCGTCGCCTTCTTGCTCATCCTCGCCAACGGCTTCTTCGTGGCGGCGGAGTTCGGCCTCGTCACCGTGGAGAAGCCCGAGGCCGAACGGGCTGCGGCCCAGGGCGACCGGCACGCCCGCGCCGTCGTTCGCGCCCTGCGCGAGCTGTCCTTCCAGCTCTCCGGAACCCAGCTCGGCATCACCCTCACCTCCCTGGTCACCGGCATGCTCGCGGAACCGGCGCTCGCCCGGCTCCTGGACGGCCCGCTGACGGCCGCCGGATTGCCGCCCGGCGGGGTCGGGGGCGTCTCCGTCGTCATCGGCATGCTCATCGCCTCGGCCGCCCAGATGGTCATCGGCGAGCTGGTCCCCAAGAACTGGGCGGTCTCCCGGCCGCTGGCGGTGGCCCGCTTCGTGGCCCGTCCCCAGCACCTCTTCTCCCGCCTCTTCCGGCCCGTCATCACGCTGCTGAACGCGGCGGCCAACCGGATCGTCCGCCTCTTCGGCGTCCAGCCGGCCGAGGAGCTGGCCTCGGCCCGCACCCCCGGCGAACTCGTCTCCCTCGCCCGCCACTCGGCCCGCGCCGGAGCCCTCGAACAGGACACCGCCGACCTTTTCGTGCGCACCCTCGCCCTGGGCGGCCTGACGGCGCAGCACGTGATGACGCCCCGCGTACGGGTCAGCGCGCTCCAGGCGCTCGCCACGGCCGAGGACGTCCTCAACCTCACCCGCGCCACCGGATTCTCCCGCTTCCCCGTCTACCAGGACACGCTGGACGAGGTGACCGGGATGGTGCACCTCAAGGACGCCCTCGCCGTTCCCGGACACCGCCGGCTGCACACCCCTGCGGCCCGTATCGCCGTCCGGCCGCTGCTGGTGCCCCAGACCCTCCCCGTCCAGCCCCTGCTGGAGCGGCTGCGCAGCGAGCAGCCCATCGCCGTCGTCGTCGACGAGTACGGCGGCACGGCAGGGGTGGTCACCCTGGAGGACATCGTCGAGGAGATCGTCGGCGAGGTCAGGGACGAGCACGACGGGCAGCTCTACGACGAACTGCCCGCGCTGGCCCCCGCGCCGCCCGACCCCGAGGGCCGCCCCGCGTGGGAGGCCGACGGAGGCTGCCGGGTGGGCGCCTTGCGCACCCTCGGCCTCCAGGTGCCCGAGGGCCCCTACGAGACCGTGGCAGGACTGGTGGCCGATCTGCTCGGGCGCATCCCCGTTCCCGGCGACACCGCGTGTCTGCGGGCCCCCGACGCCACCGCCGAAGGGGCCACGCGGGAGTGGCAGTTGCGGGTGCGGCACGTCGCCCACCACCGCGCCGAGCGCGTCCGCATCGTCGCCGGGACACGGACACAGGCGGAGGCCGCGGCACGATGAGTCTCCTCCAGCTCCTGTTCGCCGGGCTGCTGGTGCTCGGCAACGGCTTCTTCGTGGGCGCCGAGTTCGCCCTTGTCTCCGTACGCCGCAGCCAGATCGAACCGCTGGCAGCCGAGGGATCGGGACGCGCCCGCCGCGCCGCCCGTCAGGTCCTGCGCGGCCTGGAATCGCTGCCGCAGATGATGGCGGCGGCCCAGTTCGGCATCACCGTCTGCTCCCTGACGCTGGGCGCCGTGGCCGAGCCGACGCTCGCCCATCTGCTGGAGCCGTGCTTCCTCGCCGTTCACCTGCCCGAGGCGCTCATCCACCCGCTCGGCTATGTGATCGCGCTGGCTGTCGTCGTCTTCTTCCACCTCGTCGTCGGCGAGATGGTGCCCAAGAACCTCGCCATGGCAGCGCCCGAGCGCACCGCGCTGTGGCTCTCCCCGGCGCTGGTCGCCTTCGCCCGGCTGACCCGTCCGGTCACCATGGCGCTGGGCTCCTGCGCCAACCTGATCCTGCGCGTCTTCCACGTCGAGCCCAAGGACGAGGTCGAGGCCGTCTTCACCAGCGAACAGCTCAACCGGCTGGTCGACGACTCCCACCAGGCCGGACTGCTGGGCCACGCCGAGCAGGAGCGCCTCGCCGACGCCCTGGAGCTGGGCTCCCGCCCGCTGACCGATGTCCTGCTGGGCCGCAAGGACCTGGTGACGGTCGACGCGGCCGTCACCCCCCACCAGGTCGAGGAGCTGACGGTGCGCACCGGATACTCGCGGTTTCCGGTACGCGCGGCCGACGGCCGCTTCATGGGCTATCTCCACGTCAAGGACGTGCTCGACCTGGAGGACGGCGACCGGGCCGTGCCCCAGCACCTGTGGCGGCCCATGGCGACGCTGCACGGCGGGCTGCCGCTGAACGACGCGCTCGGCGCCATGCGGGCCAGCGCCTCCCACCTGGCGGCCGTGGCGGACTCCGCCGGCCGGGTGCTGGGGCTGGCGGCGCTGGAGGACGTGCTGGAGATGCTCGTCGGAGAGGTGCACGACCCCGCGCACACCACCCACGCGCTGCCCGCGGCACGGAGCCTCGGCGCGGAAGGCCGCCGGGGCCCCTCACCCGCTCCACTCGCTCCCGTCCTCAGCCCGGAGGCGGCTGACCCGGACGGGGACCGTCAGGACCGCGCCCGGACAGCACCTCGCCGTACGCCTGCATGAGGTCGGGCAGCCGCAGCGTCGCCAGGTCGTCCCGGGACGGCGTGCCCGCGTATCCGGAGAGCCGCAGGTCACGGTAGGCGCAGCTCTTCTCGTACAGGGTGCGCAGGAAGCGGCCGTTGCCCAGCTCGTCGATCCAGCCCTGGTCGACGACGTGGCCGCTGATGCTGCGCAGCTCCTCCAGCGACTCCTCGTCCCACACATCGCCGTTGTCGGCCGCCAGCACCTCGCCGATCGCCGTCAGCTCCAGCGGACGGTAGCTCGGGAAATCGACCCGGGTCGTGAACCGGGAGGAGAGGCCGGGGTTGGCCGCCAGCAGCCGGTCCATGCCCTCGGGGTAGCCCGCCAGGATCACCACGAGCTGGTCGCGGTTGTCCTCGGCGCGCTTCAAGAGCACCTGAAGGGCCTCGTCGCCGTAGGCGTCGCCCTTGGTGTAGCCCGAGTTGGACAGTGAATACGCCTCGTCCACGAACAGCACGCCGCCCAGCGCGGAGTCGATCAGCTCGTTGGCCTTGACCGCTGTCTGGCCCAGGAACTCGCCCACCAGATCGGCTCTTTGGGCCTCCACCAGATGATCGCCGCCCAGCAGCCCCAGCGCGTAGAAGGCCCGGCCCAGGATCCGCGCCACCGTCGTCTTGCCCGTGCCCGAGGGCCCCGAGAAGACGAAGTGCCGTTTCGGCGGCTGCACCGGAAGGCCCTGACCCGCGCGCAGCCGCGCCATGTGCAGCTGGGCCGACAGCGCCCGCACCTGCCGCTTGACCGGCTCCAGGCCCACCATCCGCTCCAGCTCGTCCAGCGCCTGAGCCAGCAGCACCGGGTCCGAGGGCCCGGCGGGCAGCCTCCCGTCGGCGCCACGCAGGGAGCCCAGCACCGCCCGCTCCCGCACCACACCGGTGTCCACACGGACGGGCTCGGCCGGATCGCCCGAGTCCTCCAGCCGCAGCCCGTCGGCCTCCGGGTCCACCTCGGGGTCGGCCGACTCGGACGCGTCCCGCAGCCCGCCCGCTTCCGGCTCCCCCTCGGGACCGGAACCGAACGGCCCCGCTTCCAGGGCGCCGGCGGTGAACGGCCCCGCCTCCGCGTTCTGGGCCCCGTCCACGGGGTCGGCGGGGTCGGCGGGCTCCGCCGGGTCGGCCGGAGTGTCCGGACCGCGCTCGAACAGCTCCTGTGCCGCGTTGTCGCCGCCCTGGCCGCCGAGCCCGCCCGAGAGGATGGCAGCCGCCAGGTCGTCGGCCGCCCCGCCCAGCCCGTCGCTCTCGGCGATCGTCGTCAGCCGCGCCGCCGTGTCCATGAACGTGGGATCGATCCGGTGCACCGCGCGGTAGAGCGGCAAGGCCGCGGCACTGCGGCCGGTGCCCTCGCGGGCACGCGCGAGCCAGTAGCGCAGCTCCTTGCGCTGCGGCTGCTCGCTGCGGCAGCGCATCAGCGCGGCGGCCAGCAGCGGCTCCGCCTGCCCGTACATCTCCAGGCGCACCCGTGCCATCCCGGCGAACAGCCCCGCCTCGATGCCCAGCAGCGGGTCGTCGACCAGCGGCTCGGTGTGCGCGACCAGCCGCTCCCAGTCCTTGGCCAGATACGCGCGACAGGCGTGCAGGAAGCGCACCTGCGGGTCGGTGTCCACCGGCGGGCAGCTGGCCAACGCCCGGTCGAGTTCGGCCACATGGCGGCCGTCCAGCCAGTGCGAGGCGTGCGCCAGCAGCAGGTCACGCTCGTACTCCAGCACGGGCTGGACCCACCACCCCAGCCAGTACCAGGAGTTGAGGGTGCGTCCGTGGCGGGTGCGCTGCTCGCCGAAGCGGTCCCTGTGGTGGTACATCCGCAGCAGCGCTGTGGCGGTGTCGGCGCGCAGGGCGTGCAGGCCGAGCCAGCCGTCCGCCATCCCCGGATCGAGCCGCACCGCGGTGCGGAACTCCTCTTCCGCCTGGGCATAGCCGCCGACGGTGTACGCGTCCACCCCGCGCAGCCAGGCGAGTTCGGCCGGTGCGTGCAGGCCCTGGGGGTCCTGCGTGCCGAAATTCATCACGTCCCCCACGAAACGTCCCCCGTCATCTGCCGGTTATCACCCGGGGTTCCCACGCTGTTTCGCATCGTACCCGCGTGCCGCGCGCCGTCGAAGAGTGGAGTACCCGGCTGCTTCGCCGTGAAGAGGAAGCTTCCGGACGAGAGGGCCCGGGGAAGACCCTCGCGGAGACCAGTACGAAGAGTGAGTGAAACGCGTTTGGGGGCTTCCGTTTAGCCGCTCCAGGACAGAACGAAGCCCCCGGTCACGGGGGAACAACCGGGGGCTTCGTGTCTACAGGCGGCCTGCGTAGACCGCTTGTTGGAAACGTAATCGGTTCCGGGCACATGGGTCAAGCCGCTCCGGAGCGCAGCGGCCCCGGGATCGTACTCAACGGCCCTGTGGTACACGGAGGGTGATATTCAAGGGTGGGTCTGCGCGCCTCCCAGGCCCCTCGCGCACCTCGAATCCCTCAGATGTCTCCTTTACCAGAAATCGCGCGAACGGTCGGGATGGGTCGGTCGCAAAATGTGCGCGCTCCATGGGGATCCAGTGCGCCCAGAAGTCCCGCTGCCCGGACCCGTCCCGCTCCCGGCCGCGCCCCCATGCTGCCTCCGGTGACATGTCCATCCACAGCAGACAGGACAGAAAAGGGCGCACCGCTGCCCGGCCCGCGCCCACTCCCTCCAGAAGCACCACAGGGGACGGCGGCAGGACGGCCTCGGTGGTGTAGGCGCGCGCCACCCAGTCGTACACCTCGTAGCGCGCGCTCCGGCCCCGCTCCCACGGCGCGAGGACCTGCGAGGCGAGCCGCTCCGTCCAGCCGAAGAGCGCCTCATGGCAGGCCAGGTCGTCCAGGTGCAGCACCGGAGCCCCGCCCAGGAGGCCGGAGAGCCGGGCGGCCATCGTCGTCTTGCCCGACCCCGCGTGCCCGTCGACGGCGATCAGCCGCACCGGGCCACAGGAGGCGGGGAGCGCGGGCAGCCGCACCGCGAGCGCTTCGAGGGGGACGGAATCGGGCATCTCCACAGCGTACGTCGCAGGTCATGGCGGTCTCCGCAGCGGACCACCCCCGCGGTCCCGCGCGATCCCGCGCGATGGCCGCGGCCGGTGGCCGCGCGCATGGCCCCGCGCCACTGGCCCAGGCCAATGAAGACGGCATGCCGAGCGGCCGAAGCCCTGGCACGCGCCCCGGAGAGCGGAGATAGTTGGCTTTCCGCGGGCCGCCTCGCGCCGGACCCGCACCGCGAGGCACGCGACGCCGGCGCCCAGCGGGTACGGAATCCAGCAGGAACCAGCACCACCAGGAACCGAAGGACAGCTCACCGCACCGACCCATCGACTGGGGGCATCCCGTATGACCAGCAGATCCGCCAACCGCCGTACCGTCCTGGCAGCCGCCGTCGCGGCGGCAGCCTCGGCCGTCGCGGCACCCGCAGCACTGGCAGCCGACACCCGGTCGGGTGGTCTCACGGGCTCGGCCGGACACGGCCGGCCCGGCAGCCCGGGCCGGCCGGGAAAGGCGTCGCTCGTGGATCTCCACTCGTGGACCACCCACCGGGACTGGGCCTCCGGCGAGACCCGTGGCACCAGCGCCGAGGCGGGCTCGCGCCCCGGCATCGTGCTCGCCACGCCCGCGGGCAGTGTCGAGTACGCCGACCCGCACACCGGCCGGAAGGCCAGCTGGGAGTACGCCACCTGGACCTCGCCCCGCCACAAGCCCTCTGTGGCGGCCGGAGAGGTCATCGCCTCCTGGAACGCCCACACCCCGGCCGGGACCTGGATCAGGACCGAGCTGCGGGGCACCTACTCGGACGGCAAGGAGACGCCCTGGTACACCATGGGCATCTGGACGGCGAAGGACGGCGACGACGTGCCGCGCCGCACCTCGGTCGACAACCAGAGCGACGGCAACAGCAGCGTCTACACCGACACCTTCACCATCGACGACCTGACCGGCGGGCTGCGGCTGGCCTCCTACCAGCTGCGGCTGACGCTGTACCGCGCCCCGGGCACCAAGGCCACCCCGAAGGTGTGGCGGGTCTCGGCGATGTGCTCCGACCTGCCGGACCGCTTCGAGGTACCCGCCTCCAAGCCGGGCCTGGGCCGGGCCGTCGAGCTGAAGGTGCCGCGCTATTCGCAGGAGATCCACAAGGGGCAGTACCCCGAGTACGACAACGGGGGAGAGGCATGGTGCAGCCCCACCTCCTCGCAGATGATCATTGAGTTCTGGGGCCGCAAGCCCAGCGCCGAGGACCTGGCCTGGGTCAACCCCGACTACGCCGACCCCCAGGTGTGCCACGCGGCCCGCTACACCTTCGACTACCAGTACGAGGGCTGCGGCAACTGGCCGTTCAACACCGCATACGCCAGCACCTACAAGGACATGCAGGCGGTCGTCACCCGGCTGAACAGCCTCAGCGAGGCCGAGGAGTTCATCGCCGCCGGCATCCCGCTGATCACCTCACAGTCCTTCATCGAGTCCGAACTCGACGGCGCCGGATACGGCACGGCGGGCCACCTGATGACCGTCATCGGCTTCACCAAGAGCGGCGACGTCATCGCCAACGACCCCAACTCGCCCGACAACCCGTCGGTACGCCACGTCTACAAGCGGCGTCAGTTCGAGAACATTTGGCTGCGGACGAAGCGGAAGGACGCGGACGGCAAGGTCAAGAGCGGTACGGGCGGGGTGTGTTATCTATACTTCCCGGCCGAGCCGGCGCCGGCTCAGCGCCGCGTCCTGAAGAAGCACGGGCTGCGCTGAGCCGGGGACCCGTGTAGTCGGCGTATGTGTCGTCCACGGCCTGACGACAGCGCTGATGGCCATCCTGCGCCGGGTGGCCGTACTGGTCGGCCGTGACCTTGACAGCGGTGTCCCGGCCGGCGGGAGACCTCGTGGATGGCGACACCGTTCGTCAGGGTCACGGTGGGCCATTTTTGCCGCAGGTCGTGCGGTGTGTATGGACGTGGGCCCAGTGCACGCAGGCCGGGCAGGACGTGCTGGACCGCGGTGACCGGCCCGTACACCGACTGCTCGACGGGATGGATGAGGTCGTCTGCGAGGGTCTCCAGCACCGGCTTCATGAACTCCTTGGCGGGCACCGGGTGTACTGGAGCACCTCGATCGGACCGAGCTCGGCGACCGCGGCGTCGAGGGCGGCGAGCAGCGCCTGCGGGTCGCGGGCGTTCGCGGCGTAGCCCCGGGCCGTGGTGCCCTCGGCGGCGAGGTCGTCGACGTTGGCCTGGGTGCGGGAGATGAGCGCGACGGAGAAGCCTAGGCGGCCGAAGCGGCGGGCGGTGGCCTGGCCGAGTCCGGGGCCGCGCCGATCAGGGCGATCGTCGTCATGATGAGTCCTTCTTTCGGATCCGGTGTTTTCGGGGCACTGGTGCCCCTCCCGGCAAGCTTTGCCCCGTCGCGCCGCCCGGCACGCACTCCCCCAAGCTCTCCGAGCAGGGGGCGCCCCCAGCGGCGTTGGCGAAAAGCCCTGGTGGCTCCTTCCCCAAGCTCTCGACTTCTCCCCCGGGCCTTCGGCCGGGAGGTGCCCCCAGAGCAGGGCAGACCCCGATCAAGGGCTTCCGGCCTTGCGATCGCACGTACCGGACGACGCTCCTTGACGGGCAAACATTGCCGGTCACGGCACTAGCAGGGCTGGTCCTGTGCGGAGCAGCGAGCTGCTGGATGAACGGGGCGTTATCGCGCGCGACCTATTGCTGCCGTGGTGATGACACGTCCTGGCTTTGTGGCGGGGCACGGGTGGCGCTGTGCGGCACGCAGTCCGCTCCGGCTGCGGGGACTGTGACTCGGGCGGTGTCGCCGGCCCGGGAGGGGAGGATGGGCAACTGCGATGCGG
The DNA here is from genome assembly GCF_035917675.1 of Streptomyces sp. NBC_01775. NCBI lineage: Bacteria > Bacillati > Actinomycetota > Actinomycetes > Kitasatosporales > Streptomycetaceae > Streptomyces > Streptomyces sp. NBC_01775. The sequence goes on from NZ_CP109104.1 coordinate 8,413,847, forward strand.
AACGGCCGCCGGCGGCGCGGCTCGCCGCGTCCTGACGGGTGGGGCGGTTGATGTCTTGGCGCGGTGCCGTTCGATGGATGGGGCCGGTGCGCTGGGACAGGGGCAGGCCGCTGGCACCGTTGGCGCGGGCGATGATCTCCGCGGTGATGGACACGGCCGTCTCCTCGGGCGTCCGCGCACCGAGGTCGAGACCGATCGGGGAGTGCAGCGCGGCCAGCTGCCCTGCTGTGACCCTGGCCTCATCCAGGAGGCGCAGGCGCTCGCGATGGGTGCGGCGCGAGCCCATGGCGCCGACGTAGCCGACGGGCAGGGTGAGGGCCAGGCGCAACAGGGGGATGTCGAACTTGGCGTCGTGGGTGAGGACGCAGATGGCGGTGCGGGCGTTGACGGCGGTCTGCGCCAGGTAGCGATGGGGCCAGTCGACGACCACCTCGTCCGCGTGCGGGAAGCGGACGGCCGTGGCGAACACGGGCCGGGCATCGCAGACGGTGACCCGGAATCCGAGGAAGCGGCCGGCCTGGGCGAGGGCGGCGGCGAAATCGACGGCGCCGAAGATGAGCAGGCGCGGCCGGGTGGCCGCCACGTGCACCAGGACGGTCAGCTGCTCGGGGCAGGTGGCGGCGTCACCGCCAAGATGGCTGAGCGCCGTACGCCCGGCCCGCAGCAGCGCCTGGGCGTGCCCGGTCACGGCGCGGCTTGTGTCCGTGTCCAGGTCGGTGCCGGACAGGTGGCCTTCACCGTCCAAGGCCAGGAGACCGCCGAAGAAGTGCGCGGGTCCGTCCACGACCTGTGCCACGGCGGCGGCCCCGCCGTTCGCCACCTCGGCAAGGGCGGTGGCCAGGTGCGGCTGCGTGGCCGGGTCGATGCGCTGCACGTGGACGTCGAGTTCCCCGCCGCAGGTCAGGCCGACGGCGAAGGCGTCCACGTCGGAGTATCCGAACCAGGCACGCTGCGGAGCTGCGCGGTCTTCGAGGACCTGCCGGCACAGCTCGTACACAGAGCCTTCGACGCATCCGCCGGAGATGCTGCCGACGGCCGTGCCGTCCGCGTCGACCGCGACCGAGGTGCCCACGGGCAGCGGGGCGCTGCCCGTGACACCGACGATGGTGGCCAGCGCGAAGGGGCGTTGCTCGGCGCACCAGCGGTGCAGTGTGTCCGCGATGTTCAGCATGAGCCCTCCCAGTGCGGGTCCTGGTGGTCGGTCGGTCAAGGGTTGGTGGGGCCGCCGCCGTCCGTCGGGGGCGGGCGGCCCGGAGTCCGGCAGGTGGCGTGTGACTGGTGCCTGCCGGACGTCTTGGCGTGCACCGAGAAGGGGCACGGGTCACAGGAGTGCTTCGGCGGTGATGGGGAGTTGGCGTACGCGGCGGCCGGTGGCGTTGAAGACGGCGTTGGCGATGGCGGGCGTGACGCCGACGTGGACGACTTCGCCGAGTCCCTTGACGCCCAGCGGGTCGGCTTCGCGGTCTTCGCCGTCCAGGTAGATGGCCTGGATGTCGGGGACGTCGGCGTTGACGGGCACGAGGTAGTCAGCGAGATTGGCGTTGACGATGCGTCCGTCGCGGTGGTCGGTGACGGTGTGCTCCAGCAGGGCGGTGCCGATGCCGCCGGTGATGCCGCCGATCGCCTGGCTTTCTGCGAGTTTGGGGCTGATGACGCGGCCCGCGTCGTACACACCGAGCATGCGCCGCACGCGTACCAGCCCGAGGGTCGCGTCGACGGCGACTTCGGCGAAGGTGGCGTTGTAGGCGTAGAAGGAGTGCCGCTCCTTTGCCGCAGGTCCGGCGTAGGAGCCCGCTGCTTCCAGGTGGGAGCGCTTGTTGCGGGACAGCAGGCTCTTGTACGTCTCGCCCCGCGCCGGGTTGTTCTTGGTGTGCAGCCGGCCGCCCCGTACGACGACGTCCTCGGCATCCACGCCATACAGCGGTGATTCGCGGTCTTCGACTGCCAGCTTGATGGCCTGGCGGCGGACCTGGTTGCAGCCGTCGAGGACGGCGGAGCCGACGCTCGCCATGGTCATCGACCCGCCGTGCGGCGGGGTCGGCGGGAACAGGGAGTCTCCGAGCCGGAAGGTGACGGTGCGCATGGTCAGGCCGAGGGCGTCGGCGGCGACCTGGGTTTGGGAGGTGTAGGTGCCTGGTCCCATGTCGCTGGCGGCGGCGTCGACCACGGCGGTGCCGTCAGCATTCAGCCGGATGCGGGCCTGGGCGGGCATGCGGGCGGTGTCGTAGACGCCGGCGGCCATGCCCATACCGATCAGCCAGTCACCCTCGCGGCGCGAGCGCGGCTTGGCTCGGCGCTGGTCCCAGCCGAACGCGCGGGCGCCGGTGGTGCAGCACTCACGCAGCCGCCGGGTGGAGAACGGCAGGTTCTTCGACTCGTCCTCGGACGGTTCGTTGCGGCGGCGCAGCTCGATCGGGTCGATGCCGAGCCTGGCGGCGAGTTCGTCCATGGCCGACTCGATGACGAACGAGGCGGTGGCGAAGCCGGGGCCGCGCATGTAGAGCGGGGTGTTCACATCCAGCGGCACCGTCCGGTACGCCTGGCTGACGTTCGGGGTGCTGTAGAGCATCTGCCCGGGGAAGAGGATCGACTCGGTGAACGTCTCGTACGAGGACGTCTCGGCGTCCATCTCGTGGGCCATCGCCGTCAGGCGGCCCTGCCGATTGCTGCCCAGCTTCAACCGGTACTCGTACGAGGGGCGGAAGCCGGTGTTGAAGTACTGCTGCCTGCGCTTCAGGACGAGTTTGACCGGGCGGCGCGTTTCCCGGGCGGCCAACGCGGCGACGACGGTGTGCGGCCAGCAGCGCAGTCCGCTGCCGAACGCGCCGCCGACGTACGGCGAGATCACCCGCACGGAGTCGGCCGGCACGTCGAAGACGGTGGAAAGTTCGGTCTGCGTGCCGACCACCCACTGGGTCTTGTCCCACACGGTCAGCTTGTTGCCGCTCCAGCGGGCGATGGTGGCGTGCGGCTCCATCGTGTTGTGGTGGTTGCGCGCCGTCTGATAGGTCGCATCGATCCGCACGGGCGCCGAGCGCAGCGCCGCCGCCGCGTCACCACGCGCGTACTTCGTCGGCTTGTCCGCCTTCGCCTTCGCCAGGTCGGTGGACGGCTGCTGGGCGTCGTAGGCGACCTTGACCAGGCTCGCGCCGTGCTGCGCGGCCTCCAGGGTGGTGGCGATGACGACGGCGACGGGTTGGCCGTGGAAGAGGACCTTGTCGTCCTGGAAGACCCGCAGCCTGCGGCCGACCGGCGGGTTGTTCGAGGCGGGGTTGTCCTTGTAGGGGAGTTTCGGCGCGTTGCCGTGGTGGATCACCTTCAACACGCCCGGCTGGGCCAGGGCGTCATCGGTGTCGATGGAGGTGATGCGGCCACGGCCGATGCTCGCGTCGACGACGACCGCGTGGATGACGCCCTTGATGTCGTGCTCGGCGGCGTAGGGGGCCTTGCCGGTGACCTTGAGCCGGCCCTCCACGCGGGAGAGCGGGGCGCCGACGGCTGCCTGCGGCTGGGGGCTCACTTCGTACCTCCTACGATGCGCAGCTGGCGTTCGACGGTCCGCTTCAACAGGTCGGTCTTGAACCGGTTGTGCCGCAGCGGGCGGGCCCCGTCCGCCGCCTTCGCGACCGCAGCGGCCCACAGGGATGGGGAGGGACGTTCGCCGACGAGGTGCTGCTCGACGGCGGGCAGCTTCCACGGGACGGTGCCCACGCCGCCGGCCGCGACCCTGGCCTCGCGGATCACTCCGCCGCGGATGTGCAGGGCGACGGCGGCCGAGGTCAGGGCGAACTCGTAGGATTGCCGGTCACGGACCTTCAGATACCCGGACGCGAGCGGGCGGGGCAGGGCCGGGATCTCCACCGCGGTGATCAGTTCACCCGTGCGCAGCGCCTGCTCCCTGTTCGGGGTCGAGCCGGGCCTGAGGAGGAAGTCGGCGAACGGGATCTGCCGCTGCCCGTCGGCGCCCAGCACATGGACCTGGGCTTCCAGGGCGGCGAACGCCACCGCGACGTCGGAAGGGTGGGTCGCCACGCAGGCATCCGAGGTGCCGAGGATGGCATGGGAGCGGTTGAAGCCCTCCCGGGCGGCGCAGCCGGAGCCGGGCTCGCGCTTGTTGCAGTTGGCGGTCACGTCGCGGAAGTAGGTGCAGCGGGTGCGCTGCATGATGTTCCCACCGATGGTGGCCATGTTCCGTAGCTGCGCCGACGCGCTCAGCTCCAGCGACTGGGACACCACGGGGAACAGGGCGCGGACCTTGGGGTGGGTGGCCGCTGCGGACATGGTCACCAGGGCGCCGACGCGCAGGCCGCCGCGTTCGGTGGCGGTGACCTCGTCCAGCGGCAGGCCGCTGATGTCGACCACGGTCTTGGGCCGCTCGACGGTCTCGCGCATCAGGTCGACCAGGGTGGTGCCCCCGGCGACGTAGCGGCCACCACGACGGCCCGCGGTGAGGGCCTCTTTCGTGTCGGAGATACGGGTGTAGTCAAAGGGATACATGATGCTGGGCCCTCACTTCCGGCCCGCGGCCTGCTCAACCGCGCGCACGATCTTGACGTAGCAGCCGCAGCGGCAGATGTTGCCGCTCATCCACTCCCGGATCTCCTCCGGCGAGTGGGTGTGGCCTTCCTTGATGCAGCCGACGCCGGAGACGATCTGGCCGGGGGTGCAGTAGCCGCACTGGAAGGCGTCCTCGTCGATGAACGCCTGCTGCAAGGGGTGGAGGCGGTCGCCGTCGGCCAGGCCCTCGATCGTGGTGACCTTTGCGCCCTCCAGCCGGACCGCGAGGGTCAGGCAGGCGTTCTGCCGGTGCCCGTCGACGAGCACCGTGCACGCCCCGCAGGCCCCGGCGTCGCAGCCCTTCTTCGCCCCGGTCAGATCAAGGTGCTCGCGCAGCAGGTCCAGCAGCGAGGTGCGGTTGTCGACCGTCACGGTGTGACGGGTGCCGTTGACCGTCAGGGCGACACGGCTCGCGGGCGCGGCCGGGGCGGCGTCCGCCTCGTCGGAGGCGGCCAGAAAACCGCCTCCGACCGCGCCGCCGGCGATGACGACGCCGCCGCCGACCGCGGAGGTGGTGGCGATGAACGTACGCCGGGTGGGCCCGGAGGACGGGCCGTCGGCGGGGGTGGGGGCTGGTGCTTCCGGTTCAGTGGACATACGGATGCCTTCGCTTCACGGACGGATCAGCCGCTTTCAGGCGGCACAGCAGCAGGGCGGGACCGGTGTCGCCGCAGGAGGCCGGGCGCAACCGCGCAGAGACCGCAGCGGCCCGGTGGGTGGGGAGGAGCGGCGTGACTGCCGCTCCCGTCTCCCCGGGGCGTCGGGTCAGGACTTGACGAGGACCTTGAGGGTCTTGCGGTCGGCCATGTTTTGGTAACCGGCCGGGACGCCGCCGAGGCCGGTGGTGGCGTCGAAGACCCGGCCCGGGTCGATGGCGCCGTCGAGGATGGCAGGCATCAGTTCCTCGATGTAGGCGCGGGTGGGGGCCGGTCCGCCGGCCAGGCGGATGTTGCGGCCGAAGAGGCTGTCGAAGCCGATCGGTGCCTGCTCGTACTGCGGGACGCCGACCCGGCTGATCACGCCGCCGGGGCGGACGATGCCGACGGCCTGCTCGTAGGCGGGCATCGCGCCGACGCATTCGAGGACCACATGGGTGCCGTGCCCGCCGGTCAGGTCGCGGACGGCCTCGATGCCTTCCTCGCCCCGGGCGGAGACGACGTCGGTGGCGCCGAAATCCCGGCCCAGGTCGGTGCGCGCCTGGTGGCGGCCCATGAGGATGATCTGTTCGGCGCCCAGGAGCCTGGCTGACAGCACTCCCAGCAGGCCGACGGCGCCGTCCCCGATGACGGTGACGCTGGTGCGCTGGTTGACCCCGCCCGCGACGGCGGCGTGGTGGCCGGTGCCGAAGACGTCCGAGAGGGTCAGCAGGGACGGCATGAGGGCGGAGTCGGCGGCGACGGGCAGCTTGACCAGGGTGCCGTCGGCGAGCGGGACGCGGGTGGCTTCGGCCTGACCGCCTTCTTCCGGCATGCCGTCCCAGAACCCGGCGTGCGGGTTCGCGCAGGAGGTGTGCAGGCCCTCGCGGCAGAAGACGCAGGTGTTGTCGGAGATGGCGAACGGCGCGACGACCAGGTCACCCCGCTTGACGGTGCTCACCTCGGAGCCGGTGTCCTGGACGATGCCGATGAACTCGTGGCCCATCCGCACCGGGCCGTCGGCCGCCGGCATCGAGCCATAGGGCCACAGGTCGCTGCCGCAGATACAGGACGCGGTGATGCGGACCAGGGCGTCGGTGGGCTCCTTGATGACCGGGTCGGGGACGTCCTCGACCCGGACGTCGCCGGCTTCGTACATGAGGGTTGCGCGCATGAGTCGTTTCTCCTGTCGGGTGATGTGGTTCAGGTCAGATGGGCGGCGCTCGCGTGGCGAGTGGCCGCGGTCCCCTCAGCGCGCCGTACTTCCAGCATTGGCAGTACTGGCAGGAGCGGTATCCGCAGCACTCGCGATGACGGTGCCTGCGCGGTTGCGGCGGTGAAGCAGGGCGATGGTGATCGTCGGGATGAGGGTCAGGGCGGCGACGACCGTGCCGACCACGGCGGGGCCGGTGGCCCCGAGGGAGGAGTCCAGGGCCATGCCGGCAACCCACGTGCCGATCGCGGTGCCGAAATTGAACGCCGACACCGTCAGGGCCGAGCCCAGGGTGGGGGCCTTGCCCGCGAAGCGGACGGCCAGGGAGATCAGCACCGGGTTCGCACCCAGCCCGAACAGACCGAGCAGGGCCACCAGCACGATGACGGGCAGGGAGAACGCGGACAGCAGCCAGATCGCCAGCAGCAGGGCCGTGGTGACCGCGGGGGCCACGATGGTCGTCGCGTGCGGGCGGCCGTCCCCGAGCCTTCCCCCGACGAGGAAGCCCGCCAGCGCGCCGATGCCGAACCCGACCAGGACCAGTGGAACGATGCCGGCGGCGAGTCCGGCCCGGTCGGTCAGCAGCGGGGAGATGTAGGAGTACGTCGCCAGCACACCGCCGGTCGTGGTCGCGCACGCCGCCAGGGCCAGCCAGAGCCGGCCGGAGCGTACAGCGGACAGCTCGGAGCGGATCGACACCGTCTGCCGGCTGGGGCCGTCCTGCGGGACGTGCCGGGCGATGAAGACGATGCAGCCCGCGCCCAGGACGGCGAGGGCCCAGAACGGACCGCGCCAGCCCATGGCCTGTCCGGCGAACGCGCCGAGGGGGACACCGACGACGTTGGCGAGCATCGCGCCGGACCCCACGACTCCCAGGGCGCGGGAACTGGCGGCGGGCCCGGCGATCCGGGCGGCCACCACATTGGCCACCGCCCAGAACGCCCCGGTCGCCACCGCCGTCAAGAATCGCGCCCCCAGCAGCAGCGCGAAGCTGGAACCGAGCGCGACGATCACGTGACCGAGCGCGAACACGGCCAGGGCCAGCATCAGGGTGAGCCGCCTGGGAAGCCGCAGCGTCAGCATCGCCATCAGCGGTGCCCCGATGATCATCCCGACCGCGAAGACCGTGATCAGCAAGCCGGTACGGGCCACGCTGACGTGCAGGTCACCCGCCATCTCCGGCAGGAGGCCCGCTACTACGAACTCGGTCGTCCCCATCAGGAACGTGCCCAGCGCCAGCACGTAGACAACGAACGGAAGCCGGGAGGTCTCCCGTCCGTGGTCTTCGACTCGCACCTCAGTGGCAGCGTCGAGGACTCCTCCTCGCGTGCTCATCTTCCTCCTTCAACGGGGCTCGCGGTCTGTCTTGCCACTTCACGAAACCCTCCTTGTCGCACACGAGGAAGGTCGGGTTTATAGGGGGGACAAGCTCAACCTCCCTCATGGCCGACCGGTCGCTACCGTTAAAGGCATGGACCGATCCCCCGGCGACAGCGCCGACAACCGCGCCGACATCCGGGACTTCCTTGCCAGCCGACGCGCCAAGATCACCCCCGAACAGGTCGGGCTGCCCACCAGCGGCCGACGCCGCGTCCCGGGCCTGCGCCGCGAAGAAGTCGCCGTCCTCGCCGGCGTCAGCACCGAGTGGTACACCCGGCTGGAAAAGGGCCACATCAGCGGCGTCTCCGAAGACGTCCTCGCCGCCGTCGCCCAAGCCCTGAAACTGGATGACGACGAACGCACCTACCTCTTCGACCTGGCCCGCGCCGCCCAGCCCGCGCGCCGCACCCCCGCACGGCGCAAGGACGTCCCCGTCCCGCCCCGGGTTCAGTGGCTGCTGGACTCCATGACGATGTCCTCCGCCTTCGTGCGCAACGGCCGCATGGACGTCATCGCCCACAACGCACTCGCACGGGCCGTACACGCCCCCATGTTCGACAGTGCCACCACCGGCGAGCACGGCCGCGCCAACATTGCCCGCTTCCACTTCCTCGACCCCATCGCCCGGCACTTCTTCGTCGACTGGGAGGCCGCCTGCCACGCCACCGTCGCACTGCTGCGCGCCGAGGCCGGACGAGAGCCCCACGACCGTGCCCTGCGGGAACTCATCGGCGAACTCTCCACACTCAGCCCTGAGTTCCGCAAGCAGTGGGCCGCCCACGACGTCCGCATCCGTCACGACGGCGTCAAGCGATTGCGGCACCCCGAGGCCGGCGACCTGGAGCTGACCTACCACTCACTGGACCTGCCTCTGTCCAACCGGGCGATGCACGACCTGACCATCTACACCGCCGAACCCGGCACCCGATCCGAGGAGCAGCTCAGGCTCCTCGCCAGTTGGACAGCACCTCAGCGCCAGGCACCGACAGAGCACACCCGGCACACCATCTGAGGGCACGCGGCACGGGGTTTCGCTCCCCGTCCGGTGCAGCTAACCGGTCACTTGGCTCCTGCCGCCTCCGCCATGAGGCGGGCCCGCTTCTCGGCACGTGGTTCGGCTCTCCAGCCGGGCAGGAACGCCGACAGCGGCCTCTGAGAGGTCGTCTCCCGCCCGTGGGCCTGTCACAGGCCGTGCGTGGCCCGGAAGAACTGGTCCACGTCGCGGCGGCCGGGCGCGGGCCTCGCCAGGGGTTCGCGGCCGGGGGCACGTAGGCCGTCGAGGAGTACGCCGATGTGCCGGTCGGCCAGGTCCGCGACGGCTTCGCCGCTGTCAGGGGCGGGCAGGTGTCGAGGCGGGATGGAGTTCAGCATCAGTACGACGTCGTAGGCGTTCACGTCGTCCCGCAGCACCCCCGCCTGCTGCGCTCCGGTCACCAAGTCCTCCAGCGCGCCGAGCAGTTCGGTGCGGACGGCGGCGAGTTCGGGGCCCGGCTCCTTGGCCCGTCCGCAGCTCACGGGGAAGAGCTGGCCACTGCGCAGGCGCGTCATGTGACGTTGATCACCGTCAGCCCTCAGACCCGGGTGGTGCGGGCCCAACCGGGCGTATTGCTGGGTGAGTTGGATGCCGCCGCCCAGGAGTACGGCCTCACCGTGCCCGCCGGAACCGTCAGCTCCACAGGAGTCGCGGGACTGACGCTCGGCGGCGGCATCGGACATTTGATGCGGCGCTTCGGTGCCACCGTCGACAATCTCCTGGCCTGCGAGATGGTCACCGTGGACGGGCGCAAGGTGCGTGCCGACGAGGCCGAGAACCCCGAGCTGTTCTGGGCGCTGCGCGGGGGCGGCGGCAACTTCGGAGTCGTCACCGCCTTCGAGTACCGCGCCCATCCGGTCGGCCCGGAGGTCGTGGCCGGACAGCTGATCTTCCCGTTCGGCCAGGCCGCCGACGTCCTGGCGGAGCTGCCCGGCGTGATGGCCGCGGCGCCACGCGAACTGGGGCTGCTGGCGGCGATCGCCCCGCCCCCGCGCTGCCGATGCTGCCCGAAGAGGCCCATGGCAGGCCGGTGTTGGTGCTCGTCCCGGTCTGCACGGGTGAGCCCGCCACGGCCGCCGAGGTCATCGCGCCGCTCGCCGCGCTGGGCCGGCCGCTGGCCGACCTCGCCATGCCGCCACCGTAATGGCACTGGGGGAAGTGCACGTGGCCCGCGCCTGGGCGTCCACCGGCCGGTTCAGGAGGCCGCGGTGGCCCACCCGCCGTCGCCGGAGCAGGCCACGACGATCCCTGATTCGACAACTCGTTCATCCTGGCCGCGACGGCCGCGTTCCTCGCCGGCGCGCTTCGCCGATAGCCGCTCGTCCTCGGGTGACGCGACAGGGCGCGGCGGGCGCGGCTCGGTCGGCCACCAGGACAAGCCGCGCCCTGCCGGTCGAGCTCCCCAGTTGTGCGGTAAGGGGCCCCGGAAAGCAGCGCAGCGCAGAGCAGGCACGGTGCTGGTGATCATGTGGTTGTCGAGACCATGAGAACCGAGCGAGACCGTGCCTGCCCGAACTCATCGCCGTCTCGGCGGTGCTGACCGGGGCCCGCTCGCTCATCGCGATCAGCGAGCCGTGGCCGGAACGGTTCGCCGGGTCGGTGCCTGCGGATGCTCATGGTCGGGGCGTGAGCGGGGTCAGTGCGGTGGGCCGCACCGCACTGGCGGCGGCCGAGCCGCGTAGCAGTTCGGTCAGGTCATGGGGCTGGGCCTGTTCACCGGTTGGAGCCGCTGCCGCGATCCGGTCCAGCCGGAAGCCCCGGCCGGCCCGGCGTGTGCGGCACCAGGCGATGAGGTACCAGCGGCCGTCAGCGGTGAGCAATCCGGCCGGTTCCACGACGCGGTTGCTTTCGTGCCCTGCCGCGTCGGTGTACGACAGCCGCAGCGCCGTGTTGTCGGCAAGGGCCTGCTCCACCGCGGTACGGACCTCGGAGTCGCCGTGCGTCGGCAGGGCAACGATTCGCGCGGCGAGTTCCTGTGCCGCCTCCGAGGCGGGGCCGGTCATCGCGGCCACGATCTTCTGAGCCGCCGTGCGGGCCGCGCCGGCGTAGGGGGTGGAGGCGTCGGCCGCGGCGAGCGCGGCGGTCAGTGCCGAGGCTTCGTCGGCGGTGAGGTGGATCGGGGGCAGGGTCATCTCCGGGTCGATCGACCAGCCGCCGCCTCGCCCGGGTATGGAGCGCACCGGGACACCGGCCTCCATCAGGGTTTGCAGGTCGCGCTGCGCCGTGCGGGTGCTGACCTCGAACCGCGCTGCGAGCGCCGCGACCGTCAGCGGCCGCGGCGCCGCCGCGCGCAACTCTTCCACCAGCGCGTACAGCCGGGCAGTCCGGTTCATGCCGCCGACGCTACCGTCACGCGGAGGCCAAGAAGTCCCGCTCGCGCCGCAGTTCCCGCTCGGTGATGGTCAGGGGGAACAGGGTGAAGCCGTGCATCGCGCCGGCGACGACGCCGAGCTGCACGGGAGTACCCGCCGCCTGCCACCGTGCGGCCAGGAACAGCGAGTCGTCCAGCAGCGGATCTTCGGTGCCGACGACGATCCGGGCCGGTGGCAGCCCGGCCAGGTCCGCGAACAGGGGCGACACCTCGGGATCGCGGCGCTGCTCTTCTCCCATCCCTGGCGTGAACAGCTCATAGCCGCCCCGAAGCGTGTCGGTGTTGCTCAGCAGTTGCCGGGGGCCGAACCGCCGCTGGCTTGGTGTCATCGACAAGTCGTAAGGGCCGAAGAGCAGGTGGGCCGCCCGGAATCTGCCGGCAACGCCGTGCCGGTCGCGAAGGCGCAGCAGCGTCACGACGCTGAGGTGGGCACCAGCCGATTCACCGCCGATCAGCAGCCGTTCGGTACCGAACTCGGCCGCGGCGTGTTTCACCAGCCATCGGGCAGCCGCTTCGCAATCGTCGGGCCCGGCGGGGAACGGGTGTTCCGGCGCGAGGCGGTAGTCCACGCTCACCACGGCCAGCCGTGCCTGCTCGGCGAGCCGCCAGAGCCGCTCATCCTGTCCGTCCCCGGACCCGAACGCCCAGCCGCCTCCGTGGATGTGCAGGTACACGCCGTCGACGCGGTCCGGCACAAAGACCCGTACCTTCACTCCGCCCTCAACGGCGCGGTCTTGGCCGTGCGGCAGTCTTACCGGTGCCATGTCACCGCCGAGCCGGTTGCGCCGCAGGAGCGTCAGCGTGGCTGCGCTCAGCGCCTGCCCACGAGCTGGACGGCTCGCGGCGGCAGCCTCGAATTGCTCGTTGAACGCCAGGGTCTCTGGGAGGCAGTCCTCATCTGTGATCATCATGCCGTCGACAGTCGCAGCTGCCCACGACAACGTTCTGTCACCCTTTCTTTGTGAACTGCGTCATGGTCCTGCCGCGCTCCTGATGTGATCGGGATCGAACACTGGCTCGCCCACCCCGGCGATGCCCTTCTCGCTGCGGACGCGGGCGTGTTCGCGTCGCTGGGCGGCCAGGACCTCGGGGGTGCCGAGCGTTCTGGTTGCGCCGGCGCAGCCAGCGGTGCAGCTCCCGCGTCTGGACAGTGTGGTCGGGGCGATTCCCATGCGGCGCCGGTTGACGCCCCACAGGGTGTCGTCGCCGACCGAGTACCGGCAGTTGACCGCCACGGCCGATAAGTCCGGTTTCTCCCCCACCCGGGTCGTAGCCGGGCGGCCGGATCGTAACTCCACGGTCTGACGCGGGATACCCGTACGGAATGACGACGCGGTCATGCCCCTCTGACTAGTGTCCGGTGCATTCACCCCGCCGTCACCGATGCACACCACTGCCGTCAGACGGTCTACTACCGGACGGCCCCCATGAGGAGAAGAACGATGCGCCGACTGCTCCCCGTGCTCGCTGCTCTCGCCCTGTCGGCCGCGGGGCCCGCCACGGCACCCGCAAGCCCCGCCCGGCAGGAGCAGCCGCCGAAAACACCCGTTGGCAAGCAGGTGTCGTGGTTGCTGGACGCCTCGAAGCGGCTGCCCGTGCCGGAGGCAGAGGTCCGAGAGCATGTGTCGGCAGCGCTCCTGGAAAAGCTCGGTGGAGTCGATGGATTCAACGCCGAACTCGGGAAAGCAGCCGGGCCCGACGGACTCCGCTTGGACTCCTTCCGCTCCCAGCGGACGCCGCGCGACAGTTCGGAGGCGTACGCGCTCCTTGACGGCGAGGACGGCAGACATCACGCGGTTGTCGTGACGGACGAGCAGGACGACCTGGCCGCCCTCCATCTCACGGCTCTGCCCGGTTCCTGGAGCGAACTGGATGAGAGGCTGCGCAAGGTCGCGCCCGATGTGTCGTTCCTCGCCGCCGAGGTGAACAAGCAGGGGCGGTGCCGTACGTTGCACGGACTCGCCCCGAAGACGCCGCGGCCGATCGGCTCCGCCTTCAAGCTCTACGTCCTGGGAGCGCTCGCCAAGGCCGTACGCGAAGGCCGGGCCTCCTGGGACCAGCGGCTCCCCGTACGGGAGGAATGGAAGTCCGTGGGCGGTGGCCCCGTCTCCGAGCTGGCCGCGGGCACCAAGCTGACGCTGCGCCAGTACGCGGACCACATGATCTTCTACAGCGACAACTCCGCGACCGACCACTTGATGCACCGGATCGGCCGGAAGGCCGTAGAGGCTCAACAGACCGCCTTCGGCATGGCCGACCCGCGGGCGAACCGGCCCCTTCTGCTGACCCGCGAATTGGCACAGCTCAAGAGCGCCGACTACCCACGGCACGCCGACGCTTACACGGCCATGGGAGAACAGGACCGGCGACGGTACCTCACCGACGAGGTGAGCAAGCTGCCGGTGCCGGGTTCGACCTGGGAGCAGCCACGCCACATCAACAGCGTCGAATGGTTCGCCCGCCCGGACGACATCTGCCGCGCGTTCTCCGGCCTGCGCGACCAGGCCGGCTCCGGCGGCCAGAAACCCGTCGACACCTCCCTGTCCCTGATGGGCACCCGGACCCTGGGGCTGGACACGGACGCGTGGCCCACAGGTTGGTTCAAGGGCGGCTCTGAACCCGGTGTCATCAGCCGGAACTTCATGGTCGAATCCGCTTCGGGCAACACGTACGTGGTTTCGATGTCGGTGAGCGACCCGAAGGAGAACGTGAGCAACTCCGACAAGGCGGCGGAACTGCTGGCACTGTCCGCGGGGGCCTTCGAGCTGGCGGACAAGGCGGCCGGCTGAGCTGTCCTGCGGAGTTCGGCGAGCCGGGCGTGGATCTGCCGCATACGTCAACCGACGGAAACCGGATTCCGGCGGCTTCATCATCTCGGGGTCCATCACGCCGCCCCCGGAAACCGAACCTCGGGTACGTCACCTCAGCCGACTGTGTTCACCAAGCCACGAGCAGCCCGGGTGCCGGGTACGGCCCGAGCCGTGCCGATGGGATGGTGGCAACGGCGTGTCCAGGCCCCCGACATGGTCGGCTGCCTGTCGGCCCACCCGACCCAGGAGCCACCAGCCACAGCCCCGTCGCCAGTGGGGTGCGGGGCGCGCCGGTCAGGAGCTGGCTCATGGCGTCGGTGCCGATCCGGCGATCTCGCGTCGCCGGGCCGTGATTTGGGCGTCGGTGCGGCTGATGGGAACAGGCGGAAACCGGCCCCGGCAGAGTGACGACAGGGCCCCGGAGCAGCGAGGTCTGGTTTAACGCGCATGCATGGGGATTCAGTGAGACGGGTGTGCGAATCGTACGGTGACGGCCAGGCCGCCTTCGGGGGGTGCGGTGGTGGTGAGGGTGGCGTGGTGGGCCTGGGCGACGGCCTTGACGATGGCGAGGCCGAGACCGTAGCCGTCGCGGCGGCTGTTACGGTCGGGCGCCAGTCTCTGGAAGGGCTGGAAGAGGCGCTGGATCTGGTCGTCGGGGATGACTGGCCCGCCGTTGGTGATCGTCAAGGTCGCCTGCGCGCCAGAGGTCTGAGTGGCGATCTCCACGCGCCCGTCCGGGTGGTTGTGGCGGATGGCGTTGTCGATGAGGTTGGCGATGAGGCTTTCGACCAGTCCCGGGTCCCCGGCCGTCACCGCGGGCGTGAGGTGTTCGGCGAGGTCGATGCCTTTTTCTGCTGCCGGGTCGCGCCGGGAGGCGAGCACTCCTCGGACGACTCGGGCGAGGTCGAGGGTGTCGCAGCGGGTGACGCCGCGCTCGCTGGTGGCCAGGGCGAGCAGTGCCTGGACGAGTCGTTCCTGGTGTTCGCCGAGAGCGAGGGCCTCCTGGCAGGCCGAGCGCAGGGTGCCGGCGTCGGCGTCGGGGTCGGCGAGGGTGACTTCGAGGAGGGTCCGCAGGCCGGCGAGGGGGGTTCGTAGCTCGTGGGAGGCGTTGGCGACGAAGTGTCGTTGGGCGTCGAAGGAGGCTTGGAGGCGGGCGAAGAGGTCGTCGAGGATGCCGCCCAGTTCGGTCAGCTCGTCGGCGGGCTCGCCGAGGCTGAGACGCTGGTGGAGGTTTCCGGCGGAGATGGCGGCGGCGGTGGCGGTGATGGACCGCAGGGGGCTGAGGAAGCGGCCGGCGACGAACCAGCCGCCGGCGAGGGCGATGGGGATGAGGACGGCGAGCGCGAGGGCGGAGCCGAGGAGGAGCTGGTGCGGGCCGATCCCGTGCCCTGTGCCGGTGATCGTGTCTGGCGCAGAGCTGCGGGCGGGAACGGTCGACTGGACGCCGACCAGGGGGACGGTGACGACGGCGAGGACCACGATCCCGGCGACGTAGATTCCCGCGGCGTAGAAGAGCGCGAGCCGGGTTTGCAGGGACCGCCTGGGAAGCGGCCGGGATTCGGTCATGCCGGCCCGATCCGGTAGCCGCCTTCGCGGATGGTCTCGATCACCGGCGGGTCGCCGAGTTTGGCGCGCAGCCGGTGCATGGTGTGCTTGACCGCAGAGGTGAAGGGGTCGGCCGCTTCGTCCCAGACGCGTTCGAGGAGTTCCTCGGCGGGCAGGACCAGGCCGGGTGAGGCGAGCATGCATTCAAGGAGCGCGAACTCCTTCGGGCTGAGCTCAAGTCGCCGGCCGGCGCGGAACGCCACCCGGCGAGCCGGGTCGAGGGTGATGTCCTCGCAGGAGAGGGTGGGAGAAAGCGGCGGGGTGGCCCGGCGGGCCAGCGCCCGGACACGGGCGACCAGTTCGGCGAAGGCGAACGGCTTGGGCAGGTAGTCGTCCGCGCCGAGGCTGAGCCCGTCGACGCGGTCTTCGATGGTGCCGGCCGCGGTCAGCATCAGCACGCGGGTGTCGGAGCGGTCGTCGGCGAGTCGCCGGCAGATGTCGTCGCCTCCGACGTCGGGCAGGTCCCGGTCGAGAATGACCACGTCATAGCGGGTGACGGCCAGGCGGGCAAGGGCGTTGGTCCCGTCCAGCACGACATCGACGGCCATACCCTCGCGGCGCAGCCCGGTGCCGATCGAGCGGGCCAGCACCTCGAAGTCCTCGACTACCAGGACCCTCACCACAGATCACCGCCGGTCGTACGGGGAAGGCGGCCGGGCGGGCCGCCGGTTCGAGGTGCCATGTACTCAACGATGCCAGGTCGCAGGTTCCAGCCAGGTCGCAGCGGCTGAGACCGGGCGGGAACCAGGCGCCATGTACAAAAATCCGCATGAGACCACACCGAACCGGCTGCTCATCCCGATGAGCGCCGCAGAGATCACCGTTGCCGGGCTGCGCAAGCGATACGAGGCGACCCGAGCCCTCGACGGCATGTCCTTCACCGTCCGTCCGGGGCTGGTGACCGGCTTCGTGGGGCCGAACGGGGCCGGGAAGTCCACCACGATGCGGGTGATCCTCGGCCTGGACGCGGTCGATGAGGGCACCGCGCTCATCGAGGGGAGGCCATACCACAGGCTTCGGCGCCCGCTGAGCCACGTCGGTTCACTGCTGGACGCGGCGGCGCCGCACCCCAGCCGGAGCGGTCGTAACCACCTGCTCTGGCTGGCACATTCACAGGGCCTGGCCGCGCGGCGGGTGGACCAGGTGCTCGATCTGGTCGGCCTGACCCCGGCGGCCCGGCGCAAGGCCGGCGGCTACTCGCTCGGCATGCGGCAGCGGCTCGGGATCGCGGCGGCCCTGCTGGGCGACCCGCCGATCGTCGTGCTCGATGAACCGTTCAACGGCATGGACCCCGACGGCATCGTATGGATACGTGGCTTCCTGCGGTCGCTGGCCGCTGAGGGCCGCGCCGTCCTGGTGTCCAGCCACCTGATGAGCGAGGTGCAGGACACCGCCGATCACCTCGTCGTGGTCGGGCGCGGCAAGGCCATCGCCGACGCCGGCGTGGCCGACCTGATCGCGGCTGCGTCCGGGAACCGGGTGGCCGTGCGCACCACGGCCCGGCCGGACGCGATGACGGTGCTCGGGCACGCGGGCGCCGCCGTGGCGGCCACCGGCCGCGACACCATCACCGTCTCCGGCCTGCCGGCGGCTCGCATCGTGACGCTGCTCAGCGCGAGCGCGGTGCCGTTCTCCGAGGTATCAGCACACCGCGCCACCCTTGAGGACGTCTACATCGAACTCACCCGCGAGGACGTCGAGTTCCACGCCACGACGCCGCCGGAGGTGCCGCGGTGACCCCCACCGTCACGCCGTACCGATCCGGCCGGCGGGCCGGGCGGCACGGCTTCCTCCAGCTGCTGCACGCGGAGTGGACCAAGTTCCGCACCGTCCGGGGCTCGGTGATCGGCATGGCGGCTGCGGCACTGATGATGGTGCTGGTCGCCCTGCTCGCCGGGGCCAGCAGCGATCAGAAGGGCTCACCGCCCGTGCCGGTCGGCCCGGGCGGTGAGCCGGTCACCGACAGCTTCTACTTCGTGCACCGGCCGCTGGCCGGAAACGGCAGCATCACGGTCTCCGTTTCCGCGCTCAGGAGCAGCATCCCCACGGGTCCCGCGAACCTGCGGCCTGGCAACGTGCCATGGGCGAAGGCCGGGCTCATCATCAAGCAGAGCACCCGCCAGGGATCGCCCTACGCGGCGATCATGGTTACCGGCAGCCACGGCGTGCGGATGCAGGACAACTTCGTCAACGACACGGCCGGCCTCCCCGCCTCTGTCTCCAGCGCGTCTGTTCGCTGGCTGCGGCTGGACCGCTCGGGCGACACGGTCACCGGCTATGCCTCCGCCGACGGCACGCGCTGGACCAGAGTGGGCACCGTGCACGTGAGCGGGCTCGGACCGACAGCGCAAGGCGGGCTGTTCGTCGCATCGCCGCCTTCCGTGGAGGGCGTGGGCACGCGCGGCAGCGTGTCCACGGCCGTCTTCGAAGATCTTCGCGTCCGGGGAGGCTGGGCCGGTGGCAGCTGGGCGGGTGACCAGCTGGGACCCGAATCCCCCAGCTTCGCCGGCTACCCGCGGAACACGTCGGGTTCGTTCACGGGATCCGACGGCAGCTTCACGGTGACCGGGGCCGGGGACATGGCGCCCGCCGTTCGCGAAACCCTCCCGACCGGCGGCACCCGCGGAGACATCCTCACCGGCACGTTCGCCGCGCTGATCGCCGTGATCGTCGTGGGGGCGCTGTTCATCTCCACGGAATACCGGAAGAACCTGATCCACGTGACCCTGGCCGCCAGCCCGAGGCGGAGCCGGGTGCTGGTGGCCAAGGCGATTGTGCTGGGAGTCGTCACTTTCGTCACCGGGCTGGCGGGAGCGGTCGTCGCGGTCCCGCTCGGCGAGCGGCTCGCCCGGACCAACGGCGTGTACGTCTTCCCGGTGGCGTCTTCAACCGAACTACGGGTGGCGCTCGGGACCGCGGCGCTGCTGGCGACCGCCGCGGTCCTGGCCCTCTCCGTCGGCGCCATGTTCCGGCACAGCGCCGGCGCGGTCACCACCGTCATCGTGGCCATCGTGCTGCCCTACATCCTGGTCGCCATCCCGTTCATGCCCGCGGGCGTGTCGGACTGGCTGACCCGGGTGACGCCCGCCGCGGCCTTCGCCGTCCAGCAGACGCTTGTGCCGTATCACCAGGTCACGAGCATCTACACGCCGTACAGCGGCTACTATCCGCTGGCACCGTGGGCAGGGCTGGCCGTCCTGGCCGGCTACGCGGTGGTAAGCCTGGCCGTAGCAACCGTCCTTCTCCGCAGGAGGGACGCATGAGAACGGCCCTGCACGCGGAATGGACGAAGATACGGACAGTCGCCGGCCCCCTGTGGCTGCTGCTCGGCATGATCGCGTCGACAGTGGCCCTGAGCGCCGGGGCGACCTCGGTGGTGACCTGCGCGTCCGCCGGCTGCGGCGGCGACATGACCAGGCTCAGCCTCATCGGCGTCGAACTTGGGCAGGCGCTGGTCGCCATCCTGGCCGTGCTGGTCATCAGCGGCGAGTACAGCTCGGGCCTGATCCGCACCACTCTCGCGGCGATGCCGTGCCGGCCCACCGTCTTCGCGGCCAAGGCCATCACTCTCACCGGCGTCGTGGCCGTGGCTGGAAGCATCGCGGTTCTCGGGTCGCTGCTGGCCGGGCGGTTCATTCTGCCCCGTCATGGCTTCACAGCCGCCCGCGGCTACCCGGCCCTGTCTCTGGCCGACGGGCCCACGCTGCGCGCGACCGCCGGGTCGATCCTCTACCTGACCCTGATCGCCCTGCTCAGCCTCGGCATCGCTGCCATCGTGCGGGACTCCGCGACCAGCATCGGGCTCATCCTCGGCCTGCTCTACCTTCTCCCCATCCTCTCCCAGGTGATCGGCGATCCGCACTGGCAGCGCCTGCTCCAGCAGATCGGGCCGATGAGCGCCGGGCTTGCCATCCAGGCCACCACCAATCTCCACAGCCTGCCCCTCAGCCCGTGGGCCGGTCTTGGCGTCACCGCCGGGTGGGCCGCCGTCGCGCTCGTGGCCGGCGGCCTACTGCTACGCATACGAGACGCCTAGATGTGTTGTTCGGGGAGGTTGGTGATGCGGCTGGCTGGGGTGTGGCCGCTGATTCCGGTGTGGGGTCGGTGGTAGTTGTACCAGTCCAGCCAGTCGGGGAAGGCTGCCTGTCGCTGGGCGTCTGAGGTATAGGGCTGGTGGTAGGCCCATTCGTCGAGCAGGGTGCGGTGGAAGCGTTCGACCTTGCCGTTGGTCTGTGGGCGCCATGGTCGCGTCCAGCGGGGAGAGATGCCCAGCTCGTGGCAGGTCTGGCGCCAGGTGTTCTTGGTGTAGGCCCAGGCGTTGTCGGTCAGGACACGTTCGACGGTGACGCCTTGTCGGGCGAACCATGCCGTGGCCCGTTGGAGGAAGTCCGCGCAAGTCGGGGCCGTCTCGTCGGGCAGGTCTTCGGTGTAGGCCAGGCGGGAGTGGTCATCGAGCGCGGTGTGGAGGTAGGCGTATCCCATGCCGTGGCGACGGTCCTTGTTCGGGCTGCCCGCGGCCCGGCCGAGGACTTTGTGGCCGCCGCCGTCGGGGATGCGGCCGAGTTTCTTGACGTCGACGTGGATCAGCTCGCCGGGGCGGGAGCGCTCGTAGCGGCGGACGGGTTCACCGGTGGCCCGGTCGAGGACGGCCAGGGCGGGCGAGTCGTGACGTTGGAGGATGCGGTGGGCGGTGGAGGCGGCGACGCCGGTCCGTGCGGCCAGGCGCAGCGGGCCGATCCGGTGCTCGCGCCGCATCCGAAGCACGCGGGCCTCCTTATGAGGCGGTGTCTGCCAGGGGCAGCGGGCAGGGCGGCTGGAGCGGTCGTACATGCCCGTCTCGCCGTGCCGGCGGTAGCGGCCGGCCCAGCGGGCGGCGGTGGTGTGGCTGACCTGGAAGCGCT
Source organism: Streptomyces sp. NBC_01775 (assembly GCF_035917675.1). Lineage (NCBI taxonomy): Bacteria > Bacillati > Actinomycetota > Actinomycetes > Kitasatosporales > Streptomycetaceae > Streptomyces > Streptomyces sp. NBC_01775. The sequence goes on from NZ_CP109104.1 coordinate 8,434,352, forward strand.
CGGCCGCCCTGCGTACCGGCCAGCCGTCCTCGACGACACACCTGGCCAGACGCAGCCGACCGGTCGGCGTCAACGGGGCGTTACGGTGGATCACGAGGGCCTCCTGCACTCGGCGGTAGATGTCGCAATCCACACCGAGCCAGAAGGCCCTCACCTCGTTCAAGCACCCACCACGGGCGTGTCACCCGTCACCAACGTCCCGGGACAACACACCTAGAGCCTGTCTTGAGCCGGGATCAAGGTGTGGGCTGCGCCTTCCGGTGCCTGACCGGGAGTCAGGCTGCCGACAGCCCCCGCGTCGTCCCGGTCCTGGACAAGGTCAAGGCCCGCGGTCCCGTCGGCCGCCCACGCACCCGACCTGACGCGGTCGCCGGCGGCAAGGCGTACAGCTCCCGCACCAACCTGCGTGGGGCATTGACCTGGCTTCGCGGCCTCCGCCCCACCACGTGATCACGACCGAGAGCGGGCAAAGACCCGAAGCAGCTCACACCCCAGCACGACCGACCGGGCTGCTAGTGCCGTGACCGGCAATGTTTGCCGGTCAAGGAGCGTGCGTGCTGGGCGGCGCGACGGGGCACAGCTTGCCGGGAGGGGCATTAGCTACTGCGTTCCGGCTTCCATCGCGAGCCCGCGTGGCGGGAGAGGGCGGCTACGAGTTCTCGGTGCTGCTGCTCGGTCATGGGGCCGAGGACACAGAGGGGCCAGCGCCCTGACTTGGACAGGGGAAAACGAGTGAGACCCATTCCTGCCGGACCCGTGGGACTGATCTGTCTTCTTCCTGGGAGGTAGATGTGCAGGGCGGTGTAGCTGGGGCCCCAGCGGACTCGCGCAGTATTCTCCAGCGTGACAGCCGATGCGAGACTCCAGGCGTACTCCCGGCGCCCCGCAGGGCCGCGGACGGGCTCGGCATGGCGCGGGTCGGTCGTGGTGATTCCCTCGTTCGCCCCCAATCACAAGGGGCCGCGGACTGTTGACATCGATGACATGGCGAGGGTTGCATGGCCGTCGTGCCACCGTTCACGACTCCGGACCCGCACGGGGACGGCCCGGCTCCGCCGGTGTCCGCCGACCCCCGCTACGTTGTGCTGCTCGCCGGTCCTCCCGCCAGCGGCAAGAGCGTCCTGGGTGAAGCGCTTGCCGGGGACACCGGTGCGGCGCTGCTCGACCAGGACGTGATGACCGGCCCGTTGACGACGGCCTTGAGCAACGCCCTGGACGCGGGCGGGGATCTGGACCATCCGTTACTGCGCCGGGCGACCCGGCAGGCGGCATACGACGCACTGCTGGACACGGCCGTGCACAACGTGGAGGCGGGCAACAGCGTCGTCACGGTGGCGCCCTTCACCACCGAACGCACCGACGCCGCCGCGTGGGAGAAGGTCCGCCGGCGTGTGGAGCGGGCGGGCGCCGAGGCGCGATTGCTGTGGCTGGACTGCCCGGACGAGGAACTTCTACGGCGCATGCGCGAGCGGTCGGCCGTGCGTGACAGTTCAAAGCTCGCGGACACATCCGCGTTCCTGGCGAGCCCCGCGCTGCGTCCGCCGACGGTGGAGCACGCGGTCATCGACGCCACGGCCCCCCTGGCCGATCAGGTGCGGCTGGCGCGCCGGGCTCTCCCCGTGCGCCGCTGAGCCGCCTCAAGTCACCTCAGCCACCTTCGTCGTCACGACCTCACTTCGTCGTCTCGACCACATTCACCCCTGCCTGAGCGCCCGGTGTCGCACTCACCGACACCGGGCGCTCACGCATGCCCGTGCGCCCCACGGTCTTCGAAAGCGCACCGTCGGCGCTCCGATGACATCGATGACACGCAGCACGTAACTTTCCATTGACATCGATGACATGAACTGTTTCCAATGGACCTCGTGACCCACAGCACACCAGGAAGTTCAGGTACCGGAGGCCGTCCCGACAAGCGGACCAGGCCCACCATGAAGGATGTCGCGGAGCGGGCCGGCGTGAGTTCGAAGACCGTCTCGCGGGTGTTCAACAACGACTTGCAGGTCACCGAGGAGACCCGGCAAGCGGTCCTGGACGCCTTCGCCTCGCTCGGCTACCGCCTCAACCGCGCCGCCCGTTCGCTGCGTGTCGGCGGCGACTACGTGATCGCCATGGCGGTCGAGTCCATCGCCGACCCGTTTTTCGCCGCGATGACCGAAGCCGTGGAACGCACCGCGCTGGAGCGAGGCGCCGCCGTCCTGGTCTCCAGCATCGGCCGGGACGCGGAGCGGGAACGGCAGGTGATCGAGGGGCTGATGCACCGGCAGATCTCCGGCCTCCTGGCCGTCGCCGTGGGTCAGGACCAGTCCTACCTCGCCCCCCATCTGGCGGACATGCCCATGGTCTTCGTCGACCGCGGGCCAGTCGGTGTGGACACCGACGCGGTGGTCACCGACAACTTCGAAGCGGCAGCGTCCGGGAGCCGGCACCTGATCCGCCAGGGCCACCGGCGGATCGCCTTTCTCGGGGACTCGCCCGACGTCCCGACGACCCGCGAGCGCTTCGCCGGATACCGCTACGCGATGGAGGAGGCCGGCCTGGCGGTGGTGTCCGACCTGGTGGCGGACGGCTGCCCGAGCGAGCACGAGGCCGCGAACATGACGGCCCGGCTGCTGGCGCTGGAGGAGCCACCGACCGCGGTGTTCTCCTCCAACGCCCGCTGTTCGATCGGCCTGGTACCGGCCTTGCACGCACAGCGTCGTACGGACGTCGCCGTGGTCAGCTTCGGCGACTTCCCGATGGCCAGCACGCTGGTGCCCGGTATCACCGTCCTGGAACAGGATCCGGAGCGCATCGGGCGGGTGGCGGCCGAGCGGCTGCTGGAGCGAATGGAGACCCCGGACCTGCCGGTGCACAGGACCGTCGTCGCCGCCGAGCTGATTCCGCGCGGGTCCGGCGAACTGCCCCCGGACACCACGGGGCGCGGTGTGGTCGGCGGTGGCCGCACTGCCGCATCCCGCGGCTCGGGCCAGGCACGCCGGAAGCGGGGGGAGCGCAGCGCATGAGTACGTCCGTGGTGATGGGTGTGGACGTCGGCAGCACCGAGACCAAGGCCCTGGTCCTCGACCGCGCCGGACATCGCCTGGCGATCGACCGGCGCCGCACCCCCTGGCGCCGCAACCGCGACGGCGGTGCCGACATCGAGGCCGATGTCCTCACCGACTCGGTGCTGTCGGCCATAGTGAACGCGCTGCGGCAGGCCGAAGCCACCGTCGACGCGGCCACGGTGGAGGGCATCGCCTTCACCGGGATGGCGGAGTCCGGTGTGCTGCTGGGCGGCGACGGCCGGCCGGCAGCTCCGGTGATCGCCTGGTTCGATCCGCGTGGAGGGGAGGAACTCGCCGCCTGGCCGGTCGAGTTGGCCGACGAGTTCAGCGGGCGCACCGGACTCCCGCTGAGTCCCCTGTGCTCGGCCGCCAAGCTCCTGTGGCTCACCGGGCAGGGACACGATCTGTCCACCGCCTCGCACTGGCTGAGCGTCCCCGAGTACCTCGCGCACTTCCTCGGCGCCCCGCCGGCCGCAGAGCCGTCACTGCTCTCGCGTACCGGACTGCTCGACCAGGCAACCGGCAAACCATGGACCGAACTGCTGGAAGCGCTGGGCGCACCCGCCGGGCTGCTTCCCGAGTCCGCCGATGCCGGGACACCACTGGGGACCGTGCGGGCGGACCGGGCCCCCGACGCGTTGCGCGGCGCGGTCGTCACCGTCGCGGGCCACGACCATCCCGTCGCCTCCGTTGGTGCACACGCCGCCGACGACGGTCATCTCTTCGACTCCTGCGGGACATCCGAGGCGCTGATGCGCGTGATCTCCGAGCCGCTCGCCGACGACCAGCGCCGGCGCCTGACCGAGGCGGGCCTGGCTCAGGGCATGCATCTGCTGCCGAACCGCTGGATCCTCCTCGGCGGTACCCGAGGCGGGCTGATGCTCGGCAGGACGCTGCGCATGCTCGGCCTGGACCACGCCGAGGGGCGTGCCCGGCTCGACGCCGACCTGGCCGGATCCGCCCAGCGCCCCGCGCACCCGCCTTTGCGGGTGCACGGCGCCCACGCCGCCGCCACCGACATCGTCCTGGCACTCGCCAGCGACGACATCAGCCCGGCGGACGTATGGGACGCGGCCCTGCGCCATGCCATGACCGAGTCCGAAGCTGTGATCGCCGCGATGGAGCGGGAGGTTCCCGCCGCATCGAGCGTCACCGCAGCCGGTGGCTGGACACGCATGTCCAGCTTCCGGAACGCCAAGGCCACCTCACTGCCCGCGACCCGGTTCGCCGACGTCGACCAGCCCAGTGCCTTCGGCGCCGCCGTGATCGCCGAATGGGCCACCCGTGGCCGTACCGGCGAACTGGCCGGCCTCGCGGCCGAATTCACCCACCCCGACCACCACCCCTCACTCACATCAGCACCGACACAGAAACAGGAACTCCCCGCATGAGCGCACAGACCCCCGCCACCCGACCCCAGGACCTGGACGTACTGGCCGGGCCCGAGGGCACCTTCGCCATCGTCGCTCTGGACCAGCGCAACACCCTGCGCCGCATGTTCACCGCGATAGGCCAGGACGGCGCCGCCGCCGACCTGCGCGCCTTCAAGCACGATGTCGTCTCCGCCCTCTCGCTGTCGGCGAGCGGCTTCCTTCTGGACCCCGACTTCGGTGTCCCCGCCGCCGTCGCGGACGGTGCCGCCGCCGAGAGCTGCGGCATCCTGGTCGCCGGCGAACCGTCCGAACGTGGGAAGTGGAACGGCGAGCCGCGTCCGGGGCGCGACCCTCAGCTCAACGCCGCCTGGGCGACGGACATGGGCGGCCACGCCGTGAAGTTCTTCGTCCAGATGCGCCCGGACCGTCCCCGCGCCGCGGGCGAGCCGGACCTGGTGACCGAGGCTCTCGATGTCGTACGTGAGGTCATCGCCGACTGCCGTGCCGCCGGGATCCCCTCGGTCATCGAGAACCTGATCTACCCGATCCCCGGCGAGGAAGAACTCTCCGAGCAGGCCAAGGCCGACGCCGTGGTGGAGGCCGCGCGGCTGCTGAGCGACCTTCAGCCCGACCTGCTCAAGCTGGAATACCCCGGAACCCCCAAGGACACCCGCCGCATCGCCGAGGCGATCAGCGTTCCGTGGGCCGTGCTGTCCGCGGGCGTGCCGTTCGACCAGTTCCAGGAAGTGCTGAAGATCGCATGCGACGAGGGAGGGGCCAGCGGCTTCATCGGCGGACGCGCCATCTGGCGCGAGGCCGTCGGCATGGCTGACGCGGAGCGCCAGGCGTTCCTGGCCGAGACCGGACGCCGTCGGCTGGACGCATGCGTCGCCGCCGTCGACGGCCGCGCCGTCCCGTGGCGCTCGGCTTGCGGCAAGTGATCCTGGACGCGTAAGCCCTGGGCGAGTCGCAGACGCCGCCCATCACGCAACAGCGACCGGTACGCACAGGGCCGGGAGCTGATGGAGGGGTTTCCCGGTCCCGGCTCCGGCCGGAACCGGGAAACCAGAGCCCGATCGACCCGCGTACAAGACTCCATGGGGATGGCTGGTTTGTACGCGGGTCCGTTGTCATCGGGAACCCAGGTGCCGACTTCACCGGCGGCACACCAGTAGATCCATCACAGCGCACGCCACACTCACTGTCAAACTTCGCCCTTTTATGGGGGCTTTCAGTGGCGTGCCGGATCGGAGAATCACATGGCAACCACCACGCACGCACAGCCGGCGACCGGAAGGCCACCGCGGGCAGCGGCAATCGGCCCCACCCTCATCGCCGCTCTGGGCGGACTGCTCTTCGGATACGACACCGGCATCATCTCCGCGGCATTGCTCTACATCGGCCCGCAGTTCCATCTCGGGGACGGGGCACAACAGATCGTCGTCGCCTCCCTTCTCGTCGGCGCGATCATCGGGGTCGCCGCAGGCGGCAGCCTCATGGACCGCATCGGCCGCAAACGTACGCTCGCCACGACCGCCCTCGTCTTCACGGTCGGCGCCGTCGTCTCGGCCGTCTCCACCTCCGTTGTGGAACTGCTCGTGGCCCGCGTGGCGCTCGGCATCGCCATCGGCTGCTCCTCCGTCGCCGTGCCCGCCTACATCGCGGAGATCGCCCCCGCCCACCTGCGCGGACGACTGGTCTCCGTCAACCAGTTGATGATCAGCTCAGGCATCCTCAGCTCCTACCTGGTCGGCTATCTGCTCTCCGACTCCGGCGCCTGGCGCTGGATGCTCGCCATCGCCGCCGTCCCCGCCGTCGGTATGCTCGCGGGCCTGATCCGCCTGGGGGAGAGCCCGCGCTGGCTGCTGACCCGGGGACGTACGGACGAGGCCCGCAAGATACTGGCGAAGCACCACGGCCCGGCCGATGTCGAGAAGGAGATCGCCGACATCGTCAATTCCATGGCGGCGGAACGGGCGTTCTCCTACCGCGACCTTCTGGGAAAGCGGTTCCGTCCCGGTATCGTCCTCGGCGTCGGTGTCGCGGCCATCAACCAGCTCGTCGGGGTCAACGCGGTCACCTACTACACACCGACGCTCCTCACCCGGGCGGGCTTCGGTGACTCCGCCGCCATCCTCTCCTCCGTCGGCATCGGCGTCGCCAACGTCACCTTCACCTTCCTCGGTTACCTCCTGGTCGACCGGGTCGGCCGCCGTCCGCTCCTGCTGACCGGCACGGGCATCACCGTCGCCGCCCTGGTCGCGATCGGGACCCTGTACGCGGCGACCGACCTGACCGGCGTCAACCGCGTGCTGCTCGTCTCGGCACTGATGGCCTACGAAGCCGCTTTCTCCGCCAGCCTCGGAATAGCCATGTGGCTTGTCAACAGTGAGGTCTTCCCCACCGCCGTACGCGGCAAGGCCGGTTCGTTCGGGCTGGCCACGCACTGGATCCTCAACCTGCTGATCTCGGTCACCGTGCTGACGACCATCAACGCCATCACCCCGAGCGGCCTGTTCTTCAGCTATGCCGTCCTCGGTGCTCTCGGTTTCGTCTTCCTCGCCCGCCGCATGCCCGAGACCCGCGGTAAGCAGCTCGAAGAGATCGAAGCCGTGCTCCAGCGTTCACCGGCGCCGACACCTTCCGGCGTCCGGCCCGGGTGCGACTCCCCGAGGGAGCCTGCCGTCGGTACCCCGTCCGAGAGCTGAGCCCACCCCGGCGTAATGTCGCCCGCCGCTGCCGTCATGGAACAGGACGGCAGCGGCGGGCGGCGCGTCCGGGGCAGACCGTGCCGGTGCGGCCTCCGGGGCTGATGCCGACTGTTCCTCTCCGCCCTGTGGCGCGGGCTGGCCTCCAGCCGGCACTCCAGTGGCAGTTCACCATTTCCGCTGGTGAGGAACGCCTTCTCGAGCGTTACGACCTCGTGCTCGGTTGGCCGTGGCTCGACGCCAGTGGCTCGAACGTTCGCCCCGTTTCACGTTCTTCGGCACGTGCGACTCCAGCCGGGCCCACTCCTGATCCGGCAGGTCACCCCGCCCCACACCGGTCAGAACGATGTAATCGTCGACCTGGTCACCCAACCCATCGGACAGTGCCTGGGGCGAATCGGGCGTCACGAGACGGCCGTCATGTTCCGGCCCGCGGAAACGATCCCGGGACCCGGGACCCCCGGGCCCGCACGGAGCGATGCGCCGTGCGGGCCCGGGTGTGCGGGCCTTGCCGAAGCGTTCAGCGATAGAGCGCTTTCGAGGACGTGTAGTTCATGATTCCGACGCCGGTGTAGTTGCCGACATGGCTCCAGCGCTCCTGGCAGTTGGACCACCGCTGGTAGCGCTTGATGGCCCAGGTCTGCTTCCAGATGCCGCGCTTGGCGACGAATATGCTGCGGGCGGGAACGGTGTAGGTGACGGTCTCGGCGGTGCTGATGCTGGCCGACAGTTCGAGCTCGAAGCCCTCCATGGCGGAGGTGCTCTCCTGCTCCTTGTTCTTCTTGTTGATTTGCGCCCTTGCCTTGCCCTGAATGCTGGGAAGGGAAGGCAGTTTGCCGGTGAGCATGCCGCGGGCGGCATTGGTCTGGGTGAAGGTGAACTGGTGCTGCGGCTGGGTGGAGCCGCCGTTGCGCCAGGCGGCCTTCTCCGGGGTGCCGACCCAGCCCTCGCGGATCAGGATGGGCGTCACACGGTCGACGGGCTCGCACCTCTCCCCGTTCTTCGCCTTCATGCCGGCGATGGCTACCTTTTCGGAGGTGCCGCTTTTTTGCTTGGCGGTGCCGCCCTTTTTGGCGGTGCCGCCCCGTTCGGCGGCGGCGGTGAATCCGTCGGTGACGGAGGCGCCAGTGACGACACCGGCAACCAGACCGCCGGCGAGTGCGGCGATGATCAGCGGCCGGGCTTTGCGGTTCTTGACAGCAGACATACGGATGCTCCCTCAAGGGATGAGTCGGTGATGTGGCACCCCTGGGCTGGTGCCTGGGGTGGGCCGTGTGGACAGCTGCTCGCCGCGGTCGTCGGCACCGGCAGATGACGAGAGAAGACCTGGCGGACCCCGTCTCCGCCCTGGAGGTGGGTCGGTTGCCCGAATAGAGATGACTGTAAAAAGTCGGCCTTGCGGCAATCCTTGGGCGAACCTTGAATCGGCAGAGCAGAGCAGCTTAGTACTCCAGTTGCAGTTCGCTATCGCTGCTGGTCAGAGCCCTGTTTCGGAGTGTACTCGGCTGACGCCTCGTCAGGTGGCGGGAGTTCGTGACCTCGGGTGCGGCGGGCCGTTGTGTTTGTCGTGCAAGACGATGTGCGGCCCGATGTCTGGTCGGCGGAACTGGAAGAGTTGCTGGTGCGGATCGGTCACCGGTTCGGGCGGGTGGATCTGCGGCGGCGGATGCGGGCTTATGTGCACGGCCTGCTCGGGCCGGTGGGCCGCAAGAACAGCTGGCAGCTGGCCGAGCATGCCGGTCACCGCACTCCCGCCGGGCTGCAGCACCTGCTCAGCCGCGCCTGCTGGGACCCCGACGAGATCCGCGATGACCTGCAGGAATACGTTGCCGAGAAGCTCGGGGACCCGGCGGGTGTGCTGATCATTGACGACACCGGGTTCATCAAGAAGGGCACGGTCTCGGCTGGGGTGCAGCGGCAGTATTCCGGCACCGCCGGCCGCACGGAGAACTGCCAGATCGGCGTGTTCGCCGCCTACGCCAGCGTCAGAGGCCGGGCGCTGGTGGACCGGGAACTCTGCCTGCCGAAGTCCTGGACCTCCGATCCGGGCCGCTGCGCCCAGGCGAAGATCCCCCACGAGCGCGCGTTCGCCACCAAGGGCGACCTCGCGAAGGCCATCATCATGCGGGCACTGGCCTCGCCGCTGCCGATCGCCTGGGTGACCGCCGACTCGGCCTACGGCCAGGAGTGGCGGCTGCGCCGCATGCTGGAGGAAACCGGCGTCGGCTACGTCCTGGCCGTGCCGAAGTCCCAACACGTCCACGCCGTCGGCCGCATCGACTTCGCCATCGCCCAGGCCCCCGAGGACGCCTGGGAACGCCACTCCTGCGGGGCCGGCGCGAAGGGGCCGCGCGTCTACGACTGGGCCGCAGCCCGGCTGCCCGCCATCGATGACTTCGACGGCGATGAGCCCACCCGTGACCGGTGGGTGCTGGCCCGCCGCAGCCTGGCCCGTCCGGAGGAGATCGCCTACTACCTCGCCTACGCGCCGGCCGGCACTCCCGTCGCCGAGCTGGTACGGATCGCCGGGGCGCGCTGGGCGATCGAGGAGGCATTCCAGGCCGCGAAGAACGAGTGCGGCCTGGATCAGTACGAGGTCCGCCGGTATCCCGGCTGGTACCGGCACATCACCCTGGCCATGCTCGCCCACGCCTTCCTCGCCGCGATGGCCGCCGCCGCGGGGACCGAAAGGGGGTCGGCAGAAACGGTTCCGACGCCCTCGCACCGCTCACCGTGGCGGAAATCCGGCGGCTCCTGGCAACTGGCCACCCCACGCCGGCGCACCTGCGGCGCACCGGCCACGCGCTGAACTGGTCCCGCTGGCGCCGCCGTCACCAGGCCACCGCCCGCCGCTGCCACTACCACCGCCGCACCCGAGGTCACGAACTCCCGCCACCTGACGAGGCGTCAGCCGAGTACACTCCGAAACAGGGCTCTGACCAGCAGGAATAGCAAACTGCAACTGGAGTACTAGTACTCCAGCCGCAGTTCGCTATCGCTGCTGGTGCCCGTATGAGGGCGGTCGCGCTACTCGACAGCAGTGCCGAGGTTCGTCAGTCGAGTCCCAGCTCCGCTTTGGCAGATGAACAGAGCCTGTTGAGCTTGCCGACGAGCCCGTTGCGTGTGTTCATCGGCAGGAAGCCAGGCCGCCGCCCGCGCTGTTCAGCGGTGAACCGGTCGATCTTCTGCATCGCGTGTTGATAGGTATTCGTCAGTTCGGCCAGGGCCACTGCGCGAGTCGTGGCGTCCAGCGGCATGTCGTCACGGTGCCGCTCCACGATGCTCTGGAACTGCGCCTTGGCGTCTGCGAGGTTCATCGTGTCAGTGACTCCAGGGCTGTTGAAGGCGTCAGAAGGGGACAGGCCGGGTAGTGGCGGACCCGGTAGTGATCGAGGCCAGCTTCGTTCTTGCGGACTGGAAGCACTCCTCAACGGCCCAGCGGGCGCCGGCGGCCCGGACGATCTCCGCTCTCGGGGTGCCAACTGGTGTTCCGCCCCCGGGCCCGTAGCCGAAATCGTCGCGCATGCGGACCGGCGAACTCGGCCGCGCGACTCTCCGACGGGGCAGGTGGACGCTGGAGCGGCGCGCGTCAGGGCAGATCGGGCACATGGTGAGGAGGGGCGGGGGTCGGCCTGTGCGCTGGGCTCGCTGGGCGCAGACCGCAGTGGAACGCTGGTAGAGGAAGCGGTTCATAAACGGGGAGCTCGTCGGCCTTCAGCATGAGCGTCTGGACTTCCCGCTGCTCCAGGAGCGTGCCCGCCCGTGCGGGCGCGGCGCGAGCCGGGCCGCCGAGGAACGTCCGGCCCACATGAACTGGATCGTGCACGGGTTCTTGAGCACCTGCCGTGCTGCTGCACGTCGCATGTCAGCAGGTCGCAGACCCATGTTCGAGGTGTTCCCCGAGGGCGTGGGATTTCGGTGGTTGCTCGCAGATTCCGCGAGTGACGCTCGGGTTCGCGGTCGACTGACGAGGGTTTCGGGTGCGAGCCCTTTGCCCCCGGGCTACCCCAGATCGGCGAGGAGGCCGTCGAGGGCTTTGTGGAGGGCTTCGGAGTTGGCCGGGCCGAACCACGTGGTGCGGACGCGTTCGTTGTTTCCGTTCGGGGCCTCCTCAAGCAGGTGACACTGCAAGCGAGTTCGAGGAGGCCCCGGTGCAGGTCGGCGCGTATCTCGTAGCGAGTGCGGAGGCGTTTGAACTGATGAAGCCAGGCGAACGTTCGCTCTACGACTCACCGGGTTTTGCCCAGGCCGGAACCGTGCAGGGCACCACGGCGGGCGATCTTCGGCGCTATCCCTCGCTGCCGGAGGAGGCGCCGGTACTTGTAGAAGTCGTAGCCGCGGTCGGCATACAGGCGCTGCGGACGGTGGCGCGGCCGTCCGCGCAGGCCACGAATGCGAGGGATGGCATCGACCAACGGCATGAGTTGGGTGACATCGCGCCGGTTGCCCCCGGTCGGTGATACGGCGAGCGGCGTGCGGTGCTGGTCGACGATGACGTGGTGCTTGCTGCCCCGGGGCGCCCTCGGTCGACCGGAGATGGTCCTGATCGGCAGTCACGACGCATGACCTTGTCAGAGAACCCGCCTGGACTGGGCGGGGTGGCTCGGCCCCGCGTCGTTGCCGGCGATGTCGATCAGGTCGAGGACGAGCTTGTCGGGCTCACCGGCCCGCCAGGCGAGCACCACGCGGCTGGGGCGGTGGCCGGTGAGGGGCACGAAGCTGACGCCCGGGGTCGCGTGGCGGTGAGCCGCGGCCGACGGGAGCAGGCCGACGGCCGACTGCCACACGACAGCGTGCAGGCACTCGCCGATCGTGCTCACCACGGGCATGTCCGGATCGTCGGAGCCGGCGGCGAGCCAGAAGTCACGCCACTGCGGGTCGGCCCCCGGCGGCAGCCGGAACGTCGTGCGTCCGCGCAGGTCCAAGACGTCGATCCGGGCCGACCCGGCCAGTGGGTCGCTGGAGGGCATGACAGCCACCAGGGGTTCCTCGTGGAGGACCCGGACGGCAAGGCCCGTCGTGTCGAAGGGCAGGCGGGTGAAGGCCACATCGACCTGCCCCGTACGCAACCCCGCGCTCGGATCGGCCAAGTCGCACTCCCGCAGCCGGACGGCTGCCCGCGGATACCGTCGGCGGAAGGTCTCCTGCGTCCCGGCGTCGAGGGCCGCTCCCGCGCCGGCAACCGCGCCGACGACGATCGTGCGGTGTCCGGTGCTCTGTCGCACCTTCTCCTTCGCCCGCTCGGCGTGTTCCAGCAGATCCTTCGCCTCGTCGAGCAGGACCCGGCCGCTGTCCGTGAGCAGCACACCTCGCGGTGACCGCTCCAGCAGTCGGCAGTCGAGTTCCTCCTCCAGTTCCCGGATGCGCCGACTCAACGGCGGCTGCGACATGTGCAGCCGGGCGGCGGCGCGGCCGAAGTGCAGTTCCTCGGCTACAGCGACGAAATACCCAAGCTGCCTCAAGTCCATGACCGGCCACGATACCGAGACGCTCGGGGCGATACGGAATCGGTCCTGGACCCGGTGGTCCGGGACGCGGTGACATCGGTGCGGGACCGAACCGAGGAGGAAAGATGCACGTCGAGCTGCGACCGGTCGACGGCGCGCGGGTGACGACGCTGATCGACAATTCCAGCGACGCCCTGCTGCCGGACGGACATCTCGTGAGGCGGTGGGGCCTGGCCGGGGCAGGAGCCGGCGCGCCCCTGCCCGTAGCACCGGCCGGTCTGACCACCGCGGGCACCACGATCGATGTCCTCCGGGCCGAGCACGGCTTCTCGGCGATGGTGGAGATCAGCACAGGCGGTCGCAACCGGCGGATACTCTTCGACGCCGGAGCGACCACCGACGGTCTGATCGGCAACCTCGACCGCCTCGGCGTGCACCCGGACACCTTCGAGACCATCGTCCTCAGCCATGGTCACTTCGACCACGTGACCGGTCTGCACGGGCTGGTACGCAGACTCGGGCGACCCGCCATGCCGGTACTGCTGCACCCCGACGCGTGGCGGCGGCGCCGGATCGCCGGTCCTGGCGGCGTGCTGGACCTTCCGACACCCAACCGCGGCGCCATCGAAAAGGCCGGCTTCACGGTGATCGAGGACCGGCGCCCGTCCTTGCTGCTCGACGACTTCCTCCTGATCACCGGAGAAGTCGAACGCAGTACTGACTTCGAGACGGGCATGCCGGGCCACCAGGCGTGCCTCGACGGGGAATGGGGCCCGGACGAGCTCATCGAGGACGACCAGGCCCTCGTACTCAACATACGGGGCAAGGGGCTGGTGATCCTGACCGGATGCGGACACGCGGGGATCGTCAACCTCGTCCGGCACGCCCGGAAAGTGACGGGAATTCAGCGGTTGTACGGGGTGCTGGGCGGCCTGCATCTGCGGTTCGGACCGGTCGTCGATCGGACGATCGACGAGTTGGCTGCCGAGGGGCCCGCAGTGGTGGTGCCCGCGCACTGCACCAGCTGGGCGGCACAGCAGGCACTGGCGACCCGGCTGCCCGACGCCTTCCTGCCGAACTCGGTCGGCAGCACCTTCCTGCTGGGCGAAGAGGTATGACCCTGCCTCGGCGTCCTTCGCCCCTCGCCCGTGCAAGACCATCCGTCCTTGCCGCCGATGTGCCCGCCCCCCAGGACGGCTTCCGCAACCCCCAACTCCATGGCAGAGGACACGCCTCCACCCAGGCATAGGAGGGCCAGAGACACCGCTCGGGACAACGCATACCGCTGCCCCATACCCTCGGTAACGGTCGATGGGTCCAGGCCGCCGTCGAGACTCTTGGGCTCATTCTGAAACGGTCAGTAACGGGTGGTCAACGTCCCCCTCAGCGCGGAAAAGACGTTGAAGGCCGCCTCGTCCGCGACCGGTAGCACCCCGCCCACGCACTCGAAGAGAGGGTCCACCACCTCCTGGTTGTCGGCACAGACCTGTACGCCCTCGTAGCGCGCGGCCAACTCCGCTGCCGTGCGGGCTCCCCGGGGTGAGAGGAACACCTCTCTGGCGAGCTGTCGTCCCCGTCGCACAGGCCCGGCACGATGGCCCGGCCGATCTCGCCCACTCCGATGATGCGATGCGCTGCACTGTGTCTTCCCCCATGGTGTGCGGTGGTCGTGACCTCTGTCGGTGCGGGTCTGTGCGGTCGCGATGGTTGCCGTCGGCTCCCAGGGCGATGCCGTGGTCGCTGTATCGAGCCCCCTGGGCCCCGGTGTCGGGGACGGCGGCGTCGATGCCGCCTACGGCCTGTCCGGCGGATCTTTCTGTTGCCCTCTCTCTGGGTGCTGAGCAGGGGGTGCCCGTGCCTGTGCTGTGCAGGGTGCGGGTGTGTTTGGGGCTGGTCGCGCAGTTCCCCGCGCCCCTTCGGGGCTCGCCCCCGCGCCGGGCACGCAGGATCCGCCGGACAGCCGTAGGCCGGTCGCGGGCAGGCGCGGGTCGAGGGCGGCCAGGCTGTGTTTCGGCGTAGTGCGGGAAGGTGTCGCGGGCGTGTCCCACCCCTACGAGGAGGATGGGCCCCCGAGGTCGTTCAGACGGTGAACGGCGACGTGCGGCCGACCGTGAATCCGAGCGTCTGACGGTCCTCCGTCACTTCGCCAGGGCCGCACGGAGGAACGTGAGGATCTCCGCCTGGGCGGTCTCGGCCTGTGGTTCCACGCCGGGCATGGCGAGGAACGCGTGCTTTGCTCCTGGGTATTCGGAATGCCGCACAGAGGTCCCAGCCGCGTGGAGCCGCTCGGCGTAGCGGCGGCCGTGGTCGGCGACCGCGTCCTGGGTGGGCACCACCACGAGCGCGGGGGCGAGCCCGCTCAGGTCGTCCGCGTGCAGCGGCGAGAGCGCGCCGGCGTCGGCTCCCGGCGGGACGGCGAGCCGCTGGAAGAGCCGCAGTAGCGGCAGGGCCCGGGTCGGGCTGTATGCGTACTCGGCGATCGAGGGGTGGTCGAACATCGTCCCGGTCACGTCGACTGCGGGGTTGACCAGCACCTGCGCCTTGAGCTCCAGGCCCGCCTCCCTGGCCCGGATGGCCGTCAGCGCGCTGATCAGCGCGCCGCAGCTCTCACCGAAGACGGCCGTGCGCGCCGGGTCGACGCCCCACTGCGCGGCGTGGCGCACCACGTGGTCGAGCACGTCCCAGCCGTCGTCGGCGGCGTTCGCGAGCGGGCTGTCCGGGGCGAGGAGGCGGTGCTCGACCGAAACGACGAGGGCGGGCAGCCGGGCGGCGAGGTGGCTGTTGGTCCAGTCGCACTGCACCGCCGTGCCCACGAAGCCGCCTCCGTGGACATGGACCACGAGTGGCAGGTCGGTCCGGGCGGCGGCCTCGCCGTCTCCCGTCGACGCCGGCCGGTACACCCGGACCGGTAGGTCGCGGCCGGGCAGCGTGATCTCCTGCCAGCCGATCGCGGCGCCGGGATTCGGTTCCCCGAGGATCGTCCGCGCCGTGCTGGAGGCCCGGAAGCGGTTCTCCGCGTCGCGGTAGGCAAGCAGTTCCTCGGTCGTTATCACCGAGAAGTCCGGCTCCAGCGGCCGTTTCGAGGTAGCGATCTCGCTCATGTCTCCTTCTTCCCTCCCGGCCGGATGCCGGGTGTGTCATTGCGGTCGGACAGCACCTTGTCCTCATTATGCACGCGGTGCGTGCAACAGCAAGTGCATAGGTTAAGCTGAGTCTGGGACGAGAGGGGCGAGATGACTGGCCGAAGGCGATGGTCGACCGAGGAGATCCTGGACACGGCGGCGGAACTGCTGCGCACGAGCGACGCCGAGTCGTTCAGCGTGCGCAAACTCGCCGCAGTGCTCGGGACCGACTCCTCCAGCCTCTACCGGCACTTCCGCAACAAGACCGAACTGCTGCGCGCGGTCGCCGACCGGATCCTGCTGGCTGCCATGGACGGCTACCGCTCCGAGGGGGACTGGAAGCAGCGCGTCACCGCCCTGGCCCTGCACCTGCGCGAGGCATTCGGCGAGCAACCCCAACTCGCCACGGTGTGGGGACGCTACGGGTCCGGCGGCACCGGGTCCCGATTGGTCATGGAGGAGCTGCTGCAGGCCCTGCGTGCGTCCGGCCTGCCCGACGAGGAGGTACCGGTGCGATACCACCGCATCGTGATCCTCCTCGCCGCGCTGATCGCCTCCGAGGCCGGTATCTCCACCATCACCCCCAAGGAGTACGAGCAGGGCATGGAGCAGTTCCGCGTCGCGGTGCTCGGCGCCGACCCCGAACGCTTCCCCGCCCTGGCCCACTTCGCCCGCGACGTCCGCCCCCTCGGCGCAGATCGCCGCGCCGCGTTCGAGGAGATCGTCGCCGCCCAACTCGCCCACATCGAGTCCCAGATCCCCTGATGCGCCGGATTGCCGGCGCGAAGCGGTCCGTAGTCGCGGGGCCGGACTCCGGCCGGGACACGGGGCGTCCGAAGATGTGGCCCGCCGCTGCCCGTCCTCGCCGATGTCCGTCTCAGCCTTCGAAGACCTCGTGCCGAGTAGGCCCCTAGCGTTGTGTCCGGCCACCTATGCCCCCGCGCGTTCTATGCCCCCGCGCGTTGACGACGTGGCGGGTTCCTTTTGACCGTCAGGGAGACAAGGCTGGTGGCGCGGTCCCGGCGGCCGTCGCCTCCTCGGAGGCGGAGAGGAAGGCTCCTCCGATCACGCCGCCGGCGACGACGGCACCGCCGACCGCGGTGCTGGTGGCGATGACCGTGCGCCGGGTGGGCGCCGGGTAGGGCTCGTCGGCTGGTATGAGGGCTGGAGCTTCGGGTTCAGTGGACATGCATACGCCTTCGCTTCACGGCTCGATGGCACCGCCGAGGGTGGCGGGCATCAGCTCCTCGGTGTAGGCGCGGACCGGTGCCGGTCCGCCAGGCGGATGTCGCGGCCAAACAGGGCGTCGAAGCCGATCGGGGCCTTTTCGCATTGCGGGACGCCGGTCCGGATGGGGCCGACTGGTGCCGTTGCACTCCCGTGCGTCCGGGTCACCAGGGGATGACACCCTCGTCGTCGAAGAAGCCGCCGCGCGGCCCGTCATCCGGCAGGGTGGCGAGCCGGATCGCGATCGCGGCACCCTGCTCGGGCGTCCGTGGCGCGTTGAAGCCGGTGAAGTAGGTCGCGACGTAGCCGGGGCAGCCGGCGTTCACGATGACATTCGTATCGGCGAGTCGGCGGGCGTACTGCGCCGTGACGCTGTTGAGCATCGACTTCGACGGTGCGTACGCGGCCATGACCGGGCCCGGCTGCAACGTCAGCGAACCCATATTGCTCGACATGTTGACGATGCGCGGCGAGCCTGCAAGCCTGCGCGGCTGAGCAGCGGGAGCATCGCGTTCGTCACCCGAACGACCCCGAACACGTTCGTTTCGAGGACGGTGCGGACGACGTCGAGGTCGAGCGTCGTCGGATCCTGCGCGCCACCGTCGATCCGGCCGGAGATGCCCGCGTTGTTCACGAGCACGTCGAGCCGTCCTGCCGTCCGCTCGATGGTCGCCGCCGCTGCGGCGACGCTCTCGTCGGAGGTGACGTCGAGGGCGGCCCCAACGCGTCGACGCCTGCGGCACGCAGACGCTCGACGGCCTCCTCGCGCCTGGCGTCGTCGCGAGCTCCGACCGCGACCGTGAAGCCAATCGCCCCGAGACCGTGTGCGATGGCGAAACCGATTCCCTAGTTCGGCCGGCTACCAGCGCGGTCTTCATGTTGTTGTTCACCCGATCCGTGCCCGGCGAATCGCGCACTTGTTGTCCAAGACAGATTCAGCACGGCGGGATACCCACCAGGTATCGAGCGTAGGCTCCGCCCAAGGACGATCTCGAGACCCGCGAGCTTCGGTACTTCATCGCCGTCGCCGAGGAACCGCACTTCGGACGTGCCGCCGATCGGCTCGGGATCGCACAGCCGCCGCTCTCACGCGCGATCCGCCAGATGGAGCGGCGGCCCGGCGTCCAGCTCCTCGACCGGACCGTCGCGGAGCGGCGCTCACCGACGCCGGCTAGGTCCTGCTCCGCGAGGCCCGAGCGGCCCTCGACGCGGTCGCGGCTGCCGCACGTCGGACGCGGCGTGCCGGAGATCCGAAGCAGTCGCTGGTGCTGGTGACGAAAGCGGGGCGTCCCACGAGCTGCTGCGACGGCTCCTCCACACGCTTGCGGGCGAACCCGGTGCGGCACCGGTCGAAGTCCTCCTGTGCGAGGTCGGCGAGCAGGCACGGCTACTGCGCAACGGACGCGCCGACGTGGCGATCACGCACCAGCCGTTCGACGACCTCGCCGGCTTCGACACCCAAGACCTCTGCGTCGAAGGCCAGATCGCGCTCCTTCCCGCAGGGCATCCGCTCGCCTCACGCGATCAGCTCACGCTGGCGGACGTCCGCAACGTGCCGGACCTGCCAATCGCTCGATGGCCCCGGCTCGACGGGTCCTACCCGGACGGGCCCGGGCCGGAGGTGCACACCCAGTCACAGCTCGCTCAGCTCGTAGCACTCGGAAAGACGCTGCTCGTCATCCCCGCCTCCAGCCGGGCCTGGCAGTGGCCCGATCACGTCGCGGTGCCCGTCGCCGACGCACCGGACGTCACCACGGTGCTCGCATGGCCGCCGAACAGCCACTCACCGGCAATTGCCTCACTCGTCCGTTCGGCGGCCGGGCTCCGCGGCACCGCGCTGCCAGCGCCCGCGGGCTGAGAGCTCCCGATGTGCGCCTGAAGCGGGCGTCGGGGTCGCGGAAGGCCGTAGGGCGGGCGACGTCCTCGTCCTCGAGGTCGGCCCTCGCGGCCGAACATCCGCAGCCTGGTCATTGACGGCATTCAGCCAGGTCACGCCGCGCACGTCCCCCGCCCTCGGGAACGACGTCCTCCACCCTTCGCCTCGGCGCCGGCCTCCTCCAGATACCGCAACTGCTCACACCCGGAATGGCGCCCCGCGACCGTCCAGGCAGGGCCCTGGTCAACTGTCGACCGAGATGGCCAGGTATCGGTCGGCGTCGCTGAGCGTGGCTGCCGCTCACGGCTCCTCCGGGCCCCCTCGCCCTCGTGGCGCTCGGGTCGTGGGCGCCTTTCGAGCTATTGGGTAGACTGACCTACCTAATAGATGACAAGGAGACGTGATGAGTGACACCGGCACTGCGGCGACGCCGCCCAGGGGGCGGCGGGGGACCGCGCGCGAGCGGCTGCTGGCCGCCGCGTCGCGCCGCTTTTATGCGGACGGTGTGTCGGCGACAGGGATCGACACGATCACTGCCGAGGCGGGCGTGGCGAAGATGAGCCTGTACAACAACTTCTCCTCCAAGGGCGACTTGGTGATGGCCTACCTCGATGCGCGGCATGAGGAGTGGATGGGGCTGTACCGGCGGCGGCTGGAAGAGGCCCGGGATCGGCACGGGGGTGTGCTTGCGGTCTTCGACGCGTACGCCGATCATGCGGCTTTCGCCTATGAGCACGGTTTTCGGGGGTGCGGCCTGCTGAACGCGGCTGCCGAACTGCCCGCCGGGGACGAGGGGCGGGCATTGGTGCGCCGGCACAAGGAGGAAGTGGAGTCCCTGCTCGTCGGGCACCTTGAGGAGTTGCTGCCCGGGCGGCCCCAGGAGGCGCGCGCGGTCGCGGAGCATCTGGCGTTCTTGCTGGAAGGCGCGGTGGCGCGCGCAGGCCTGGAGGGTGGGGGCGCGCGTCTGGAGCATGCCCGGAGGTTGGCGGCGGACCTGTTGGAGCGGCTGTGACGCGGCTCGTCGAAGATGCGGCCGGTTCGGTGCGCGTGGGGTCGTTGTGTGTGCTCGTTGCTTCGGTGCTGTGGGGCACGACGGGCACCGTCGCGACCTTCGCCCCGACGGTGGGGCCCCTTGCGATCGGGGCCGTCGCCATGGGTCTGGGCGGACTGCTTCAGGCGCTGACGGCGGCGCCCCGCATCGTCCGGGAAGCACCCGGGCTGCGTGCGCAGCGCGGTGTGGTGCTGCTCGGCGGGGTGGCGGTGGGGACCTACCCTCTGGCGTTCTACACCTCCATGCACCTGGCCGGAGTCGCCGCCGGGACGGTGGTTTCCATCGGCTCGGCCCCACTCGCCTCGGCCCTGGTCGAGCGCGTCGTGGACGGCCGCCGCCTGACGCGCCGCTGGATGCTCGGCGCCGCTCTGGGTCTGTCCGGGACAGTGCTGCTGTGCGTGGCCGAAACGGCCCAGGCGCACTCCGCCTCCGGTGCCGGATCGGTGAGATCGACCGTGCTCGGTGTGGGCCTTGGCCTGGTGGCGGGGCTCACCTATGCCCTGTATTCCTGGGCGGCACACCGGCTGATCAGCCGCGGTGTCACCTCCGGCGCGGCGATGGGCAGCGTCTTCGGGCTGGGCGGGGTGCTGCTTGTGCCCGTGCTGCTGGCCACCGGCGCTCCGCTCCTCAGCTCTGGGTCGAACGCGGCCGTCGGCGCCTATATGGCTCTGGTACCCATGTTCGTCGGCTACGTCCTGTTCGGCTGGGGTCTGGCGCACATCCCCGCCAGTACCGCGACCACGCTCTCGCTGCTGGAGCCCGCCGTCGCCGCCGTGCTGGCTGTGCTGATCGTCGGTGAACAGCTGCCCCCGCTGGGATGGGCCGGCATCGCCTTGGTCGGCGGTTGCCTCGGCGTGCTCACCATGCCGTCGCGGACGGCTCCGCAGCCGCGAGCGATCACCACGAGGCTCAACACCTGCGCCGAGGGACGCGCCGTCGCTCAGCCCCTCCGCGCTCCGGTCCGGGACACGGCACCGTGCGCATCCACCGGGCCCGAACAGGTCTCCAGGAGCTGACCGCGCTGCGGTTGGGCGCCGAACGCGTCCTCCTCGGCGTACATGTCGTCCACCGCCGGCACATCGCCCGCCGACACCGCCGACACCGCCGACACCGCCGACACCGCCGACAAGACGAAGGCCACGCCTTTGACAGCCCGGACAACGCGATCGCCCTTTACCGCGCGGTGGAACGCCTCCTCGCCGAGCACCTGGGTGGCGCGAGCCCGACAGGGGCTGGAAGGCCGATGCGGCACCTTTCCGCTCGCCCGTTCGTCAGGTTGGTCGTGGGGGAGGGGGAGACCCCTCATGCCTCCTGGACGGTGATCATGCCGTCGCTGCCGCCGGCTCGTGGCGACGGAGCAGGTGGCGTGGTCACCGCGGGGATGCACGGGCCGAAGGACCTCACGAGGTGCCTGCGGCGCCGTTGTCGGGCCGCCTTGACCGGCGACAGGATGTACCCCGTTCGTACGCGTGTCCGGCGATCGTGATGGAGCGTGAAGAGTGGTCAGCAAGCCGAACCGCCGTACGGTCCTGGGCGTCACCGCCGGCGCCGCGCTCCCCTGGGTGCTCGCCGCCCCCGCCCCCGCCACACCCTCCGCCCCCGCCGCGACGCACCGCCGCGTCACGGTCCATTCGCCGAACCGCCGGCTGCGGGTGACCGCCGGAGTGGCGAACGGGCGCCTCTGGTACGAGGTCGCGCGCCGCGGCCGGGTCCTGGTGGCCCGCTCCGGGCTCGGGCTCGACCTGGCCGACCGGCCGTCGCTCACCAGCGGTCTGGTGGTGGAATCCGTCGAGCGCAGGACGATCGACGAGTCATGGCGTCCGGTGTGGGGCTCCGACGCGCTCGTCCGCAACCACGCCAGGGAGTGCGTGCTGCGGACCGTGCAGTCGGCGAGTGGGATACAGCTGCATCTGGTCGTCCGGGTCTTCGACGACGGCGTCGGTTTCCGCTATCGCCTGCCGGCGCAGGCCGGGCTCGACACCTACACGGTCACCGCCGAGCGCACCGAGTTCGCGCTGCCGCCCGACGCCACGAGCTGGTCGCTGGCGGCGGGTACCGACTGGAGAGCCGACGAACGGCACTACCGGCAGGTCCAGTTGTCCCAGGTCGAGACCGCGCAGACCCCGCTCACGCTGGTCACACCGGGCGGTCAGCACATCGTGGTGCACGAGGCGGCGCTGATCGACTATCCGAGTATGACCCTCGCCGCCGAGACCGGCCGGCCGGGTACCTTCACCAGTGAGCTGATCAGCCTTCCCGACGGCACGAAGGCCCGCCTGTCGGGTGAGTTCTCCACCCCGTGGCGCACGCTGACCATCGGCGACCGTCCTGGTGATCTCGCCGAATCGCACTTGACCGAGAACTTGAACGAGCCCTGCGTACTCACCGACACGTCGTGGATCTCGCCCGGCACGTATGTCGGTGTCTGGTGGGAACTGCAACGGCGGCACACGACCTGGACCGAGGGGCCGCGACACGGGGCGACGACCGAACGCGTCAAGCAGTACATCGATTTCGCCAGGGAAGCGGGCGCGAGCAACGTACTCGCCGAGGGGTGGAACACCAACGCCGGCGGTGAGTGGACCGGCCAGGACTTTCTCACGCCACAACCGGATTTCGACCTGCCCGAGGTGCTGCGCTACGCACGGGCCAACGGCATCGGGTTCATCGCGCACAACGAGACCCGCGGTTTCGTCGACTATTACGAGCAGCACCTGGACACGATCTTCGCGCGGTACGCCGAACTCGGTATTCACACGGTCAAGACCGGCTATGCCACCAAGTTCGTGCTGGGCGGGGTGAACCGCAGCCATTACGACCAGGAAGCCGTGCGCCACTACCAGCGGGTCATCGATGCTGCGGCCCGCCACAAAATCATGATCAACGCGCATGAGGCCATCAAGCCGACCGGACTGGCACGCACCTACCCGAACATGATGACCGGCGAGGGGGTGGCCGGGATGGAACAGCACAACTACATGGGGCGGCTCGGGAATCCGCCGGAGCAGGCCACGGCCCTTCCGTTCACCAGGTACATGGGTGGGCCGGCCGACTACACCCCGGGCGTGCTCAACGTGACCTGGGACCCGGCCGGGCTCGGTACCCGGGTCCAGACGACCTCGGCCGCGCAACTCGCGCTGTACTCGGTGTTCTTCAGCCCGTTGCAGATGCTGGCCGATACCCCGGAGAACTACCGCTCCCACCCGGGATTCGCGTACCTGAAGGACATCCCGGCCAGCTGGGACGAGACCCGGTTCCTGGACTGTGTGATCGGCGACCACACGGTCGCCGCCCGCCGGAAGGGCCGCACCTGGTATCTCGGCGCTATCACCGACGAGCACGACCGGACACTGCGGGTGCCGCTGCGGTTCCTGGGACCGGGTCGGCACCGCGCCGAGATCTACCGCGATGCCGCCGACACCGACTGGCACGACAACCCGCTCCCGATCGACGTTCGGACCGAGGTGGTGCGGTCGTCCACGGTGCTGACACTGCGACTCGTCGGCGGTGGTGGCACCGCGATCCGGTTCCGGCCCGCGCGCTCCTGACCGGCACGGGCGGGGGAGCGGCGTCGGCGATGAGGCCCGGCCTCCCGGTGCCTGGCGTGAGCGAACGGGGCGGTTCGGCCGGGATGCTTCCTGATTCCTGCGACTCCCGCATCCTCGGTTCGGCTCTACCGTGTGGGTGACGTGGACCTGCCGCGCTGCGGGGTGGTGTACGCCGTCGGCCGATGGCGCGGACTGCCCTGGGACGGCTGTGATGAGCCGCTGGTCGGCGGCAGGTAGGCGTGCGGCGGGCTCGAGGGCAGGTGGGCGTGCTGCGGGCGCTGGGGCAGGTAGGCGTTCGCGGCGGCTGCCCTCGAATTGGAGACGTGTGCCGGCTCGTTCCGCTGCCCGGGTCCCGCGTAGGGGCCGAGGTCTCCCTGGCCGTAGGCCGGGTGGATGTGCGGGGGCGTGGGAGCAGCGGGCTCCAGGGGCTGGAGCGGAAGGGGCTCTCGGCCTTGGTCCGCCTCTTGAACGGTGTTCGGCAGGCGAGGCTCTCGCTGACGCTCACCGAGGTGGGGGAGTGCTGCGGACGCCGCCGAGACGGCCAGTTGGCCAATGCTCTTGACCAGTTCGTTGTTGATGGAGGAACCGTAGGCGTAGCCGAAATATCCTCCGGCGGCCACAGAGGCCGCTCCCCATTGCAGGTATGTTCTGTTCTCGATTTTGACCATGTTGTGCGCCACGGTCAGGGCGTTCAGGCCGATGCCTCCTGCGACCAGGTACTTGTTCCCAGCAGCGTTGCCGATCCCCTGGAACCCGTAGGCGAACCCGGTGATGGCTCCGTCGACCTTCCGTGGGCTGTCGCTGTTCCGGTACCACTCCTGTGCCCGCTCGACCGAGGCCCGGATGGCCGCTCCGACCGTGGAGCCGTGTACGGGGCGCCAGGTCTGTGCCGCGGCGCTGTCCCCCCGTTCGAGTTGGGGTCCCTGGGCATACGGGCTCGGAAGCGCGGCCTCGGAAGCCTCCGGAGGCGCCACGGAGGAGAGAGGGGGCGTGCCGGTCGGCTCGCTCAGGTAGAAGTCGAGAAGTGAGTCGACGTCGCTGCCGGTCGAACTGGTCGCACTGGTCGAACGGGCCGAATCAGCCGTGCTGGCCGACGCCCGGCGAGCGTTGTCGGAACCGTTGCCGGGATCGTCGTCGTTGCGGCCCAAGTGGCCCTCGTCCGCACGGCTGTTGTGTGACGTCGGCGCTGAGCTGCCGGGGTACTGGTCTCCGCGTACCTGGGTGGTGTGCGAGTTGAAGGCCGTGTCTGAGTTCCGTGCGCCCGGCATTCGTGCACGCTCTGTGTCGTTCGGCGTCATGCCGGGTCTCCTCCTGGCCGACAGGGAGCCCTGTCGTTGTTGAAGGCGGCTTCGCGTTGGGCTCCCCGTTGAGCTGTGCGCTGGAAGTCGTCCGTACGAAGTGCGGGTGAGTCAGTTCGAGCCACTCCAGCGGAAGGTGATCGAACCCTTTCTGCCCGCGCTCCGTCGTGGCCCGGAGCACACCCTGCTGCTGTGCGGCGTGATCGATCGTCCGCGAGTGAGATGAAGAGCCCGTGACGGGGTGGCGTATCCGAGATGTCGATGCGCTGCGCGGCTTCGCGCTGCTACCGGATCTAATCGCAGTGCACCGGGCTTCAGCCCGGTGGTGATGAAGCGATTCTGAGAGGGTGGTTTGAGAGGGTTTTGGTGGGGATCGGACACCAAACCCCGACCAGTGCCACGTTGGGCGTGTCCACCGGAAACGAGCCCGCTTGCCTCCGCGGAAGGCCGGCGGCCGGCGGTCGTTATTCGCGGCAGCGGGGCGCGAAAAGTACGTGCAGGGCCGTGACGACGGCGAAGCCGATCGCCAGTACCGCGAAGAACAGGCCGACGGTGACCGCGGTGCCCCCACTCGTGAGGGGGAAAGGGGGTACACGCGATTGTGTGCGGCCTTGGTGGCGGTTCAGGCGGTCGAGGTGATCGCTTGGGTGACGGCGGTGATCGCCGGGGTGGGGTGGCCGGAGAGGCGTGCCACGAGCACCCGGCGGATCTCGGGGGGTGCGCCCTCGACGCGCAGCAGGCTCACCCCGGGCGGCAGCACCGGTGAGAGCCGGGAGGGCACGGTGGTCACGCCGAAGCCGCCGGCGACCAGCTGGAGTTTCGTCAGCCAGTCGCGCGCGGAGTGGATGATGCGCGGCCGTCCGGGCAGGCCGGGCCAGACGCCGAGCAGCGGCTCAGAGCTTGATGACGGGGTGGCGATCCATGCGGCGTCGACCAGTTCGTCGACGTGCGCCGTGGTGCGTCCGGCGAACTCTCCGGTCGATGGCACCGCCACGGCCAGTTCGGTGTCCGCGACGGCCTCGAGGTGCAGGCGCGGCGAGTCGCCGTCGAAGGGCCGGTGGGGTGGGCGAGACGTCAGTACGGCGAGGTCGAGCGAGCCCGCGCGCAGCGCCCGGATCAGGGAGGGCGTGGTGCCCTCGCGGGTGGTGACCGTGATCTGCGGGTCGGCCGCCGCGAGGTGTACGAGTGCGGCGGGCAGGATCGCCGAGCCCGCGCTCAGGACTACCCCGAGCCGCACCAGTTCGGTCCGCGGGACGGTGCCGGTGAGCTCACGCTCGGCCGCTGCGAGCGAGGCGAGGACCGTGTGGGCGTGCCGCAGCAGGGTCAAGCCGGCGGGAGTGAGCCGCACCCCGTCCGGGCGGCGCTCGAACAGGGTGGCGCCGGTGCTGTGTTCGAGAGCGGCGGCCTGGCGTGAGACGGCCGACTGCGTGTAGCCGAGGCGGGCAGCTGCCGCGGTGAAGCTGCCGGACTCAGCGATCTGCCGCAGGACCCGCAGTCCCGTGCTGGAGATGTCCATGCGGGTTACGCATACCATAGATGCCGAACTCTCGCTTTCCGCATGCTCGTCCCGCTCCTAGTGTTGATCTCAAGAGCACGGACGAACACGGAGGTCATCACGTGCGAGCAGCAGTTCTGACGCGGTTCGGCGCCCCCCTCACGGTGCGGGAGGTGCCCGACCCCGAGGCCGGGGGCGGTGAGGTGGTGGTCGAGGTCCTCGCCGCCAGCGTGGCGCCCTACGCGGCCGAAGTCTTCAGCGGCAAGCGGAAATACCCCCTTGTCCCTCCTGTCGTGCCCGGTGTCGGTGGAGTGGGGCGGATCCTCCACGTCGGCCCGGACGCCACCCGGCTGCGGGTCGGCGACCTGGTGTGGTGCGACTCGACGGTGCGCTCGCGGGACGACGCCCTGACTCCCGACATCACGCTCCAGGGCTGGAGTGCGCGCGGCGAGGGCGGCGCGCTGCTCGCCGAGTACCTGCACGACGGCGCGTTCGCCGAGCTCATGCGGGTCCCGACGGAGAACGTCTTTCCGCTGCCCGCCGCGGCCGGGGAGGATCCGGCCCGCTGGGCCGCGCTCACCGTGCACACCATCTCCTACGGCGGGCTGCTGGCAGGCGGGCTCGCGGCCGGCGAGACCCTGCTCGTCAGCGGGGCCACCGGCAACCTCGGCAGCAGCGCGGTCGCGGTCGCGCTCGCGATGGGCGCGGGCCGCGTGGTCGCCCCCGGCCGCAACAAGGCCGCGCTCGACCTCCTCGCCGACCGGTTCGGCCCGCGTCTGCGCCCGGTCCCGCTGACCGGGGACGAGGCCACCGACCGCGCGGCGATGTCCGCGGCGGCCGACGGCCCGATCGACATGGTGATCGATCTGCTCCCGCCGAGCGCACCCAGCTCGGCCTCGCGTGCGGCGGCCGTGACCGTGCGCGAGTACGGCCGGGTCGTTCTCATGGGCGGCGTCGGCATGCTCGGTGGCGACGACCTCGCACTTCCGTACCCATGGATCATGCGCAACTCGATCACCGTGCGCGGGCAGTGGATGTACCCGCGCACAGCCAATGTCGGCATCATCCGGCTCCTCGCCTCGGGCGCTTTGGATCTCGCCCCCGAACGGGTCCGGCCGTTCGACCTCAATGCCGTCAACGACGCCATCACGTACGCCGCCGCGCACGGTGGCCCGTTCGACCGCACCAGCCTTACCCCATCGGCTGGCTGACAAAGCCCACTGATCCCCACCACGGGGCTCGGCCGGTTACTGCTTCCTGGCGAAGCTGCCGGTGTCGACCTCGGTGAGGATGCCGAGTTTGACCAGGCGTTTCAACTTGGCTCGGGTGCCTTCAACGTTCTTCGGCAGCAGTTTGTGGTCGAGGGCTTCGCAGACGTCCTTGGCCCGCAGCGATCCGGTCGCCTCGTTGAAGACGGCGAGGATGCGAGGGTAGTCAGGGTGCTCGGGCAGGTCCGGTGGGACGGCCGGAAGTCGGTCGGCAAGGCCAGTGACGGTCTTCCGAGTGATCGCGAGGTGCTCAAGGTGCGTCTCGGCCTCCCGCAGCCGGGTCTGCAGTTCGCCGATCTGCGCGCGGAGGTCGTCGGCCTGCGCTCGGGCGGCGTTCTCCTGGACGTCCAGCGCGTCGAGCAGGGTCTCAATGTTCATGGGGTCACCGCCTGCGATTCGCGCCAGGTAGGAGCGTTCGCGCCGGCGAGGCGGCGGATCATGACGTGGGACATCGCCCAGTAGACGCGAGAGGCGGACGACGATGGGCGGTGCTCATAGTCACGGACCAGACGCCGGTGCAGTATCAAGATCCCGTACGTCTGCTCGACCCTCCACCGCTTCGGCTGCGGCACGAACCCCTTGTCCTGCGGGTTGCGTTCGACGATCTCGACGTCGATCCCCAGGCCGGCGCCATGCAGGACCACCTGGTTCTTGAAGCCCTGGTCAACCAGCGCCTTGCGGACATTTCCGCCGGCGTGCTCGGCGACCTGGTCCAGCAGGATGATGCCCACGGTGTTGTCGTGCGTGTTCGCGGCGAGGACGACGATCGCGATGACCAGGCCGAGGACGTCCACGGCCAGTCCGCGCTTGCGGCCCGGCACCCGCTTGGCGGGATCCCGGCCGGTCGTGGCGGCGGGGACCCCGGCGGCCGCATGGACACTCTGGGTGTCCAGCACCACCAGCGTCGGGTCCTCTGACCGACGGGCCCGCTCGCGGACCTGGCAGCACAGGAGTTCATGGATGACCTGGTCGGTTCCGTCGTCCCGCCAGGTGGCGAAGTAGTAGTACGTCGCACTCTTCTGGGGAAGATCGTGCGGGAGATAGGCCCACTGGCAGCCGGTCCGCCCCTGATAGAGGATCGCGTTAACGATCTCCCGCAACTCGTAGGCGCCCTGATGGCCACTGACTGAACGGTGCCGGTCCTTCCACGCGGTGATCACCGGCTCAATCCACGACCACTGCTCGTCCGATAAGTCACTCGGATACGGCTTGCGTTCACTCACCCCGCCACCCCAACAGACCGCAGGCGGCGGACCATTGGATTCCGTCCACACCCACACCATCAGGCGACCACAGAACCACTTACAGGGTCACGAACCGCCCTCTGAGAACTGCTCTGACCTTCGCTGTGTGCGTGGATCTGCGCTGTTGGCCTCGGCCGCGGTGGAGGATCAGACGGGTTGGTTCTGCTGCTCGATGTACTGCTTCACGATCGACAGTGGAGCCCCAGCGGCCGACCCGGCGAAGTAGGAGCCGGACCACAGCCGCTGTGCCCGCCAGTAGTGCCGGACCAGTTCCGGATACTCCTTTCGGAGTCTGCGGGAGCTGACGCCCTTGAGGCTGTTGACCAGCTTGGACAGGGCGACTTTCGGTGGGAAGTTCACGAGTAGGTGGACGTGGTTGTTCTCGCCGTTGAACTCGGCCAGCTCGCATTCGAAGTCGGCGCAGACGGCCCGCATGATCTCTTCCATGCGCGTCAAGTGGGCCTCCTTGAAGACCTTGTGCCGGTACTTCGTCACAAAAACCAAGTGTGCGTGAAGGACGAAGGCACAGTGTCTGTCAGTGCGAATGTTCTGATACTCAGCTATAGCCCCATTTAGTAGCGTGATCGGTATGCAGTTGAGGTACAGCTTCCGCCTGTATCCGAACGGTCCTCAGCGCACGGCGCTGGCCGGGGCGTTCGGGTGTGCGCGGGTGGTCTGCAACGATGCGCTCCGCGCCCGTGAGACCGCCCGCGCCGCAGGTGATCACGGCCGGCGGGGACCTGTCCCTGCCGAAGATCGGTGACGTGCGGGTCAAGTGGTCCCGCAACCTCCCCTCCATGCCGTCCACGGTGACCGTGATCAAAGACGCTGCCGGGAGATACTTTGCGAGCTTTGTCGTGGAGACCGAACCCGTCACGGCGGCCGAGGCAGACGGGGTTGTCGGCATCGACCTTGGGCTGGGGCACTTCGCCGTCCTGTCCGACGGCACGAAGATCGACGCCCCCGCTTCCTGCGCCGGGCCGAGAAGAAACTCAAGAGGGAACAGCGCCGCCTGTCCCGCAAGGCCAAGGGCTCGAAGAACAGGGAGAAGGCCCGCATCAAGGTCGCTGGTGCTCACGCGCAGGTTGCTGACGCACGGCGCGAGTTCCACCATCAGCTCTCCACCCGGATCATCCGCGAGAACCAAGCGGTCGCGGTGGAGGACCTGGCGGTGAAGGGGCTCGCCCGTACGCGCCTGGCCAAGTCCGTCCACGACGCGGGATGGTCCGCGTTCGTGGCGATGCTGGAGTACAAGGCCGCGAAGTTCGGCCGCGGCTTCCTCCGCATCGGACGGTTCGAGCCGACCTCCCAGCTCTGCTCGCAGTGCGGCGTCAAGGACGGCCCCAAGCCCCTCCACATCCGCGTATGGGAATGCGGGGCCTGCGGAGCCCTCCTGGATCGGGACATCAACGCGGCGGTCAACATCGCCAAGGCCGCCGGACTGGCGGCGTCAGCCTGTGGAGCGCAGGTAAGACCGGTACAACTACCGGCACAGCGCGATGAAACAGGAACCCACCGAGACGGTCACACGACCGTGGTAGGAATCACCTCCCTTTAGGGCGGTGAGCGGAAGTCAATGAACTTGGAAGGGCGATGTCGGAGGAAGCAAATCCCCCCGGTGGGCACGAGAGGTGGCCCTTTGTCAGGCGCTCCGGAAGGACCGTCGGCACTCACCACTTGAAGGTCTTCCACTCCTGTAGGGGGATGCAGCCCTCCGTGGTGTCCCAGCAACGGTCGGCCCATGTCTCGGACACCATCACCGGGCGACTCGACACGAGGTCACCAGCCCGCTGGGCCCGAAGCACCAGCCCAAGCTGCGCCGAGCACGGATCGGCGCACTGTGAGTACCGCAATTCCTTGTTGTGCGTCTCAAGGTAGTCGAGGAACTGATCCTCCGGGCGTGATGGCACCTGACCCACGAGGCCCAGCCCGTGTCCCGCACGTGGTGCAGGCCTTGATCTGCCAGTGCGAGCGGATCATGTTCGCGAGCTGGGCGGGAGTGGCCTGCCCGGCACTCAGGCTGGTGACCGCGTAGACGGTCTTGATGCTGGCCTTGCCGCTCTTGCGGTGCAGGCGGCGCCGCTTGAGCTGAACGGCCTGGCGGGCGCCGGGGAAGAGCAGGTTGTTCACGGTGCACACCTTGATGCGGCGGATCTCGCCACGGCCGTGACCGCTCTCTCGGATGCGGCTCTGGAGCGGAATCCGCTGCCGGGGAAGGGCTTTGAGCTGCTTGCGGAGGAATCGAGCTCCAACCGCCGTGACCCCAGCCATCAAAGATCTCTACAGCTCGGCGTGGCGGGCCAGAGCGCCCACGACGTTGCGCATGCTTCGGTTGAGGTACCACTCCCATAGCCGGCTCAGGAAGGGAAGCGTGGGCGTGAACGTGGCCCGCCACCGGATGTCGGTTCCCTCGCGTGGCAGGGGGGTGAGGGAGATGTCCGCCCGGTATTCACGCATTCCGACGAGCCGGAGCGCGATGTAGCTCAGACCTCGGTCCGGGACGACGTCCACGATCTCGATGTCGGTCTGGATCCGACCCTTGCGCAGCGCCCAAGCGGTGCCGGTTTCTGCCGGTCCCTGTCCTTCGGATGACGAAGGGATCGCTTCGACCGAGTCGAAAGGCTGCCATCGTGTCCAGGTCGGAATATCCAGCAACCGTCGCTGGATCGTCGAGGGCGCCGCATTGGATCGCGCACTCACGTCATAGCTGGGCACGTGGTTCTCTCGATTCAGGTCGGTGGTGTCCGGCGTGACGGGTTCAAGGGCCCGGGGCAGCGGGTCACTTCGCGTCGGAAAGGGGGATCGCCGGCCTAGGCGCGAAGTTGCAGTCGGGGTGACCGCAGCCGGGTGACCGAGGAGACAGTAGGTCAAGCGAGCACACCCGGGATCAGGCACTCCGCCCTTCCGTCTGGCCCAATTGCCTCTGACCCAATTGCGCCTGGGTAACTCATCAAGTCAGATATTTGCACTTGATGTTAAGCGAGGAGCTTCCTAGCGTTCTCGGCATGAACCTCACCGTCCTCGCGGCCTCCGGCAAGGCCGGAATCGCCCTCACCCGACAGGCGCTGCGACGTGGTCACACCGTGACCGCCATCGCGCGTGATCCCGAGCGGATCGCTCTGCCCGACTCCCCGAACCTGCGCAAGGTGGCGGGCGACGTGAACGACGCGGCCGGTATCGCCGCCGTCGTGGACGGGGATTCCGTAGTCCTGTCCGCGCTCGGCACGGACCGGGCCGGGATTCTCCTGACCGGCGCCCGGGCCGTGGTCGCCGCCGGCCCGCGGCGCGTCGTCTGGCTCGGTGCCTACGGCACGGGCAAGTCTGCCGAAGTGGCGGGGGAGGGCGCGGGCGTGCTCGCCGAGGCGCTGGGCGACCGGCTCGCGGACAAGGTCGAGGCCGACAACACCGTTCTCGCGGCCGGGGGCACCGTCTTCCACGCCGGGATGCTCGCCGACGGGCCGGAAAGTCCCCGTCGGCGCACGGTCGGCCTGGAGGCCGCGCCGCCCTTCGACCTCGGTGCGAAGGTCAGCCGGGAGACCGTCGCCGCGGCGATGCTCGACGAGGCCGAGGTGCGTGATTATCCCGGTTCCGTGGCTCTGCCCCTGGCGCAGTAGGCGGGACAAGGGGGCAGGCGGAGTAGTCAGCAGGCGGTGATCTCCTCGACCGAGGCTTGGACCTGCTCACGGAGCCAGGCGTGGCGGGGTCGGGATCGTAGCGCTGGTGCCAGGTGCGATCCAGCTCGGCCGGGTCCAGCTCACGGACCGGCGAGAGCACTTCGCGCGCTTCCCCGACCAGCCGGTGCACGTCCTCCCGCACCGACGCCGCGTACGGGGTGGGAACCATCGAGTGGCCGGTGCGCACCAGGATGTCGTCCCCGGTGACGGCGCGAAGCCGGCCCAGGGTGCGGCTGACCGCGGGCGAGGACAGGTGCAGCCGCTCGGCCGCGCCCATCACGCTGCCCTCCTCGAGCAGGGTGTCCAGCACGGCCAGCAGATTCAAGTCCAATTGCGTGAGAGTAAATCTTAACAAGATATAGATCCACTTTGATCAACTCCAGGAGCATCCCATGAGCCAGGAACACAATCTGCTGGCCCACGACCTCAACGGCACGGGACCGCTACTCGTGGCAGTCCACGGCATCACCGAGAACCGGAGCTTCTGGGCCCCTGTCTGCCTGCAGCAGCACTTCCGCGTGCTGCGCGTCGACCTGCGCGGCCACGGGGACTCGCCTCGGACCTCGCCGTTCGGGATTGACGAGTCGGTGGAGGACATCCACGATCTGATCGAGTCGCTGGGCGAGGAGCTGACTGGGGACCAGCCCCCGTTCATCGTCGGCCATTCCCTCGGTGGGGTGATTGCGACTGCCTACGCAGCTCGTTATCCGACCCGCGGTGTGGTCAACGTTGACCAGTCGCTGCGGGTCGGCCCGCTGCCTGCGGAGACAGCCATCGCTGTGCGGGGAGAGGGCTTCGCGGACTTCGTTCGTACGGTTTTCGCCTCGCTGTACGGTGAGCTGGACCCTGCGCTCGTGGCCGACATCGAGCGCCGCCGCACCCTCGACCAGGACGTGTTCAGCGGTTTTTGGACCCCGTTGCTTGATTGGGACGCTGACACCCTGGCGTCGTGGTCTCGACGGACCACGAGTCTCCCGCCTGGTGTCCCGTACCTGTCTTTGCATGGCACGGACCCCGGTGGTGACTACGCCGCCTGGCTCGCCGACCGCATTCCCGCCGCCGTGGCCGAGCAGGCACCGAAGCGCACGCACTATCCGCACCTGGCACAACCCGAATGGTTCGTCTCCCGCGTCCATAAGTTCTTTACTGACTTCGGCTCGTCAGGGTGACGCTGGCTCGTCGAGAGCCAGGCCAGTGCCCACTATGAAGCCGTCGAGAGTTTCGGGCAGGTACGGAAGGCGTTCGAGCCGGTTGCGTACGAGGGCCGAGCAATGCTCATGACCTGCGGATCGGCCTCGGGCCGGACGCGAAGGGCGTACCTTCCCGAGTGATCGACTTTTGGTCATCGAGCAGGCCCGCGTAGCAGCGCGGATCGGGAAGGCACCGGCCGAATGCTTGCCGCCGCCCTGGAGGCCGAAGTCAATGCCTGCATAGCCGAGTTGGCCGATCAGCGTGACGGGAAACCCGTGTGGTGCCGCTTTCAAGCCAGACGGCCGGGTGGAGAGCCAGTCGAAAGTCGATCGAACGCATCCGCGCAGAGTGGTCAGGACGCGGACGCGTCACGCTCACAATTTGCTCATCGCGGGCGGCCAACACCACGATCGCGGCCCTTGCTGTCGAGGTTCACACTGAGCCCGTTGCCGCCTGCGAACGGATCAGTCTTCGGATCTCACCAGTTGTCCAGCCGCGCAGCACCCGGCTCAGCTGATCCACAGGATTTGACTATTACTCGGTGATGTCGGGCTTGTTCGTCTGACGCCGGGCCGACACCACACCCAAGCCGGCTCAGTAGTGTTTCGGATCCCGTTTGATTACTGCGGGCGACGGTGAATACCGGCGGTGTTGGTGAGTCCAGGACCGGTGCCGCCGGGGCGGACAGTGACGTCCTTGAGCCCGGTGCACTGCCTGGGTACTGAACAGTCCTCGGCTGAGCGATGAGGAACTGGCAGCGTGGTACTTGGAGGCCGGGGTTGAAGGGCAACTGCCGCCGGTGCGCGGGCTCCTGACAGGATGTCCTCATGAGGACCGACAAGCCTGGAGTCAAAGGGGCTGCCCTGCACCGAACGCGCCGCTACGTCCTGCGGCCGGACACCACAGCGGACGACGTGGACGACTATGCGCAAGTGAATGGGTGGCCGGTGGTCCACCAGAACGATCGTGACCGGGAGAGCCAGGTCGACGGCCAGATCATCTGGGCGACAGAAGGACACCCTTTGTGGGACCGGCACTTGGGTGGATACGCACTGCATTACATAGTCGATGCCACCGCTGGCATCGGATACATTGTCGTCAGCGGAGGGGATCAGGAATATGCCGATTCACTCGCCCTGGCGGCGGCAATGTACCTGAATACTTGGACAGTAGAAGAGCTCTACCGGGAATACGACGAAGCCGACGCCATGCGCGCAGTCGGGCAATCAGTGCTACGCCTCGGCCTGGCAGCGCCACCGGAGTTCGATGAAGGCGTGTTCGACCGCATCACGGATGCTATGGCTAGCAAAGATCCAGCGATTCGCTACTCCGCACTATGGGGAGCCAGCTATACGGGGTACTGGCATTTCGTCGAGCCCATACGTGAACTCACCGAAGACGAACCGGAAGACTGGATCCGCCAACGAGCTCAGTCGGTTATCGGTGCATTCGAGTCGGCAAGGGAGGAAGGCTCAATTAGGTGACTAAGGGCTGTCCCGTGAGTGACTTTCCAGGTCTCGCAACCTGATCCGGAAGGCCCAGACACGGGAGTTGTGGACGCCAGCTCCCGTTGATCGGGCTGGGAGAGGACGCTGTGCCTCGCGGGATTCCCGCTGGCGGCGCGCCTGGACGGTGGGCCTCGGAGTCACGGGGTCCGGATTCCCGCCTCATCGTCCACACCAGATGCATCAGGTGATCAGGCCGGCGCTGATCAGCCAGATGTGTTCGCAGGTCGAAGATGCCTTTTGCAACTCCTCGCGGGATTCCTGTGAGGCGTGGTAGAAGGTCCGCTCGATCATCCAGCACAGGGCGCGTGCCATCGCTGACGCTTGCTCTGGTTCGGTGCCGGCCTGAACGCCGGCCCGTTCCAGGACGGCGGTGATGGCCGTGATGAACAAGTGAGCCGTGTGGCTCCACAGCTCGCCGATCTCCGGCACGGTCAACGACAGGTCGATCGCCGTGCGCATGACCAGGCCGTGCTCATCCCACAGCTCGACCGTGCGCTGCATGGCTGCTGCGATGGCCTGGCGCGGCTCGTCGGTCTGCGCGGTGGCCCGGGACCGCTCCCACAGGTGCTCTACGGTACGGGCCACGAGTGCCGTGGCCACTTCTTGTTTGGAGCCGAAGTAGAAGTACAGGGCGCCGCGTGTGATGCCGGCGCCCTGGGCGATGTCGCCGACGGCCATGGCGTCGTAGCCCTTTTGCGCGAGCAGGGCTTCGCAGGTGTCGAGGATGGCTCGCTCTCGGGCATCGCCCTTGCGTTCGGTGGCGCGCCGGCTCCGTGCGGGGTGGTGGCCGGGCATCAGAGCTGAGCTCCCTCGGTAAAGTCAGTCGTACGGGAGAGGGGCTCCCATGCGCGGATGTCCTCGTCCACGGCCGTGCGTGCGGCGGTGACCAGTCGCAGCGCGTCCGAGCCCAGGACCAGGTGGGCCGGCGGCTGGTCCACCGAGGTGATGTGCACGACGGCGTCCCCGGCCTTGGCCGGATTGCCCAGCTGGTTCCCGCTGGCCTTCTGCCGCGCCTCTCGGATGGGGGCGAACAGCTCGTCGTAGTCGTCGATGGACTGGGCGGCGCGTGTCATGGACCGTCCGGCCCAGTCGGTGCGGAAGGAGCCGGGCTCGATCGCCGTCACGTGGATCCCGAACTGTGCGACCTCCTTGCCCAGTGCTTCCAGGATGCCTTCCAGGGCGAACTTGCTGCCGCAGTAGGCGGACATGCCAGGTACGGCCATGAGCCCTCCCATGGAGGTGACGGCCATCAGGTGTCCGCGGCGGCGTCGGCGCATGTGGGGCAGGGCCGCCTGGAGGGTGGCCACTGCCCCGAACACGTTGACCTCGAACTGCCGCCGC
Organism: Streptomyces sp. NBC_01775; assembly: GCF_035917675.1. Classification (NCBI taxonomy): domain Bacteria; kingdom Bacillati; phylum Actinomycetota; class Actinomycetes; order Kitasatosporales; family Streptomycetaceae; genus Streptomyces; species Streptomyces sp. NBC_01775. Next base: position 8,470,770 of record NZ_CP109104.1, read on the forward strand.
ACCTCGGTCAGCGGGGTTTCCTCGAAGGTGCCCTCCAGGCCGTAGCCGGCGTTGGCGACGACGACATCCAAAGGACCGACGCTCTGCTCCACCTCCGCGACCACATTCGAGACGGCGTCGCCGTCGGTCACATCCAGGATGCGGCCGTGAGCGTACCCGGGTTTCAGCCCTTCGAAGGCCCGCAGGTCCTCCTCGGAGCGGACCGTTCCAACGACGGTGTGCCCGGCGGCCACGGCGGCCTGGGCGAAGGCACGGCCGAGGCCCGTGCTGACGCCGGTGATGAGCCACTTCTGCTGCTGCACTGTTCCTCCGGAAAGGTCTCACGAGGAGCTGGACCGCCCCCTCACTCGGAAAGTCTACATCGCGTCGATTTTAATCAACGTGATGTAGATTCTGTCGCCCGACGACACCGTGCTCAGCCGGGGTCAATCCGGCCCCTCGCCGACCCGCTCGCCCCGGCTGAAACGATCACTGTGTGGGTGGAGTGATCACGGCATCGGTGCCGTCCTGGATAGGACCCTTTACGGGGCTGAGCCCGCGCGGCTCGGCAAGTTGGTAGCCGCGGTACGACGTGAGCAGGCCGCAGACCGACCGCGCGGCCGGCCCTGAAGTCTGTCGCTGGAGGATCGCGTCCTGCTGGTCACGGCGTAGTGGCGCACAAACTTGACCATGCGCCAGCTGGCGCCGTTGTTCGGGATCTCCAAGTCGGCCGCAGACCGCATCATTGACCACCTCGGTCCGCTGCTGGCGCTCCGGCAGCGGAGCCGGTTCCGCAGGGACACCGTTCTCATCGTCGACGGCACCCTGGTGCCCACTGCTTGAGTCTGTGCTTCACAGCCCTGGTGATCTGCTCGCTCACCCGCAACGCGGCAGCGAAGTCCTTGTTCCTCAATCAAGTTCAGTAGGGACTCCGCTGGTCGACGTCGAGATCAGGGCCGGGTCTGCGGCGCCTGCGGGGCCCGGCTCCGATCATGGCCAGACTCTCGGGCATCGTCGATTCCCGGAGTCCGCGCAGGTGGCATATCAGGCCGGCCTGGTCGAGCGGACGTACTCGGCAGGAGTCCGGCCGTAGTGCCTCTTGAAGGCCCGGATGAAGTGGCTGTCCGCGAACTGCCAGTGGGCGGCGACTTCCGAGACGCTGAGCCGGCCGGACGGGGCGGTGAGAGCGACGAGGGCGACGCGCACATGGAACCGAGGACGCCTTCCGTGCACGCGTCAGCCCATACGCATCCGAACTCGCTCACACGACACCCTCCGCCTCGCCCCGCCGCCCTGCGCCGATCTCACCGGAGCCGACCCGAGTGGCATCTGTCCCGGGGTGGATCATCAGATCCAGGTGGGCACGTGCCCCTCGGTGTAGCGGGCGCCGAAGCCGCCCAGAGGCAGGATCTCGTCGATGGCCTTGAGGTCGGCGTCGGCGAGGGTGAGGTCGGCGGCGCCGGCGTTCTCCTCGATGCGCTTCGGGCTGCGGGTGCCGGGGATCGGCACGATGTGCTCGCCCCGGGTCAGGAGCCAGGCCAGAGCCAGCTGGGAGACGGTGGCGTCCTTGGCCGCCGCGAGCTCGGCGAGCTGGTCGACGGCTTCGAGATTCTTCTCGAAGTTGCCCGGCTGCCAGCGCGGGTCGACGTTGCGCATGTCGGTGGCTTCGTACTGGCCGGCGGGCTTGGCGGTGCCGGTGATGAACCCGCGGCCGAGGGGGGAGTAGGCGACGAAGCCGATACCGAGCTCGTCCAGGGTGGGGAAGAGCTGCTCGACGTCCCGTTCGAACAGGGAGTACTCGGTCTGCAGGACGGAAACCGGCTGCACGGCGTGCGCCTTGCGGATCGTCTCGGGTCCGGCCTCGCTGAGGCCGAAGTACTTCACCTTGCCCGCGTCGATCAGCTCCTCGACGGTGCCCGCGACCTCCTCGATGGGCACCTCGGGGTCGACGCGGTGCTGGTAGAAGACGTCGATGTGATCCACGCCGAGGTAGCGCAGGCTGTTGTCGGCGACCTTGCGGATGTTGTCGGGCCGACTGTTGAGGGCGCCGCCGATCTGCTCGGGAGGCACGGACATGTCGACTCCGAACTTGGTGGCCAGGACCACGTCGTCGCGGAAGTCCCTGACCGCCTTGCCGACCAGGATCTCGTTGGATCCGGTGCCCCAGCCGTACATCTCGGCGGTGTCGAAGAAGGTGACGCCCAGGTCGTGGGCGCGGCGGAGGGCGGCGACGCCGGCCTCCTCGTCGGTGGGTCCGTAGGCCATCGTCAGGCCCATCGCGCCGTAGCCGATCGCCGAGACCTCAAGGCCCTGGCTTCCCAGTGTCCGGTGCTGCATGACGCACTCCTTTGAATAGAAATAGGTGCTTTATAAATGAAAAGTGCTCTATGGGTGATACGCCTCGCGCGGCCTCTCGGCGAACCGGACGATTCTGCCGGGTACCGCCCGCCGGCGTGACTCCTTCGACCGTGGCGGACTCCACCCGCGGCCTCCTGGTCCGGAGTCGCTGTTCGCTCGTGCGGGGTGGGGCTGCCGGGGCGGTTCGCGGACCGTTGTGTCAGTGCGTTGCGGCGGTCAGTCCGGCGCGGTGGATGCGGGTGTGCTCGGCGACGCGTCGGCCGAGGTGGCGGGCGGTGTTCAGGTCTGCGTCGTGGACCGCGGGGGTGTCGTTGAAGCTCTGTGCGCCGGCGCCGAGGTAGAAGCCGAGGCGGTTGTCGTCCTGGGGGGTGGATGTGGTGGTGTTCCAGCCCGGCAGGAGGTTCAGGCTTACCCAGAGCATTCCGTGCTGGGCCGCCAGGAGCGAGAGGTATTGCAGGGTGTGCAGCTTGTCGCCGCTCATGGAGCCGGAGTTGGTGAATCCCGCCGCGAGCTTGTCGCTCCAGGCGCGGGTCATCCACCGCTTGCTGGTGGCCTCGGCGAAGGCGTGGAACGCCCCCGACGCGGTGCCCATGTAGGTGGGGGTGCCGAAGATGATGGCGTCCGCGGCGTCCATCAGTTCCCAGTCGGCGTCGCTGAGGGAGGCGACGTCCACGTGGTGGACCCGCGTCCCGGCGGCGGAGCGTGCGCCGTCCGCGACGGCCGTGGCGATCTGCGCGGTGTGGCCGTAGCCGGAGTGCGACGCGATGACGATCGAGATATCGGACATGGGTGTTCCTCTCCTGCCGCGATGGCGGCGTGTTCGGTGGTGCCGGCGGGCGACGAGCTGCCCGCTGCGGCGGTCGGCCGCACTGCTCCACGAATGGGGGACCGGCGGCCCCGGCCGGGGTGTGGCGCATGCCCGGGTGTCGCGGGCAGCGTCGGCCACCCAGTGTGGATCGCCGTTCCGCTTTGAACAGTAGCACCGATAAGGCGGCGATACGCAAAATGGGATATCGTTGTTCCATGGATGAGGGACGACGCGCCGCGCGGCGCCAAGTGCTACAGGTGGCCGCGAAGCTTTTGGAGGAGGGTGGCAGCGAGGCGGTCTCCACGCGCGCTGTCGCCGCCGCCGCGGGCATCACGGCCCCCGCGCTCTACCGGATGTTCGACGACAAGGACGGACTCCTGGCCGAGCTGGCCGCCTACGGGTTCGAGATGTACCTGGCCGAGAAACGGGAGGCGCTGGCGCTGACCCCCGACGACCCGGTGGCCGACCTCTACCGCGGCTGGGACCTGCACGTCGACTTCGGAGTGCAGCACCCCGCGTTCTACATGCTCATGTACGGCACTGTGCGGCCCGGGCGGCGGCCCCCGGCCGCGGACGAGGCGCACGCCCTGCTGGTGAGACTGCTGGGCCGGGCGGCCGAGGCCGGGCGCCTTCGGGTTCCGGTGGAGCAGGCGACCCGCGTCATCCACGCGGCGACAACGGGTGCCACGCTGGCGCTGATCGGGGAACAGTCCTCGGAGCGGGACCTGACCCTTTCGGCACGGCTGCGGGACACCGTCATCGCCTCGGTCACCACGGACTCGCCCGCCTCATCCGGGCCGGACCTGGCCTCGCGCGCACTCGCCCTCGATGCCGCACTCGAAACCGCGCTCACCGCCGGGCCCCCGGCTGCGGGCGCCGGGGTACCTCTGCGAGGCACGGAGACGGCTCTGCTGCGCGAGTGGCTACAGCAGCTGGCAGGCTGAACCGGCCGCCTGCTCCGCGAGCGGTGGGCGCGGTCGGTTACGCCGGCCGCGCGGAGGGCGTTCAGTCGCAGGGGCCGACTGCGAAGTCGACCACCCTCTCCGGATACTCATCTGACCTCGGGAACCTGCCCATCCGCTGATACGGCTTCAGTGCCGGCAACAGCGCGAGCTGATGACCGTCGGAGTCCATCCGCTCAGCTGCCCGCGCTGCCTCCTCCCGCGTCGGCGCGAAGAACAAGTGCAGCTCATACGCGGTGATCAGCCGTGAACCGCGGAGACGCGGTCCGCTCGATCGAAGTCTCAGTCCCGCCCCGGGCCCGGACAACAGTCAGCGTCACCGCCAACGACCTTCGGCCGAATGGGCGCCGTCGCTCAGTAGAACACGCACGACACCAAGGCCTCGCTCAGCGGAACACACGCGACACCCAGGCTCGGAGGGGTCCCTCGCCCGATGGGCCGTGCCTGGCATCGCCACCGCCCGGTGCGAAAACGCCCCCCCGGGGGACCCTGCGTTCCCGTGCGCTCGTGAGTGCGGGCACCGTCTTCGAGGAGGGAGAGTCGTGTCGCTGACGACGTCAACTCGTGTGACCGGGTGGGCCGCGCCCAGCCCTCAAGCACAGTCTGCTGTACGCCAGTTACCGACAACGGCGGGATCTTCGGCCCAGGACGACTCGCACCGGACAAACGGCCACTCTCCGACTCGAGCCATCGGGGGCTCTGTTGAACCCGATGCGGGCCGACTGCGTTCACAACGTATCGGGAGCCAGCGGCGCGGAGCGCTTGGCGGCGTCATCGAGGCCGCTCTTGAGTCTGGTTCTTCTCGGAAGTCAACATTGGAGTGATCATTACTGATGTCCAGATCAACCGAGGATTTCGGCTCCCGGAGGGCGTCCACAACCAACTGGATGAGGGGGAGCTCGACGGCACAGGGGAGAAGGCGTTCACCGCCCCGCTGTACGCACGGGCGCATCAACGCGGTGCGTATCCCCGGAGGAAGGCCCGTACGCCCGACTCGATGATGGTGCCCTCCGCCTCCTCCGAGAGCGGCAGCGTCCCGTCGAAGCTCTGCTCGTTGATCTCGGCCACCGTGAGCAGCAGCAAGTGGCGGGCCGCCCGCGCCGGATCGTCCGTCGCGAGCAGCCCGTCGGCGGCCAGCCGCTCGAACCGCTCGGCCACCGCGTCGGACGCCCGCTGCGGTCCGCTCCGCCGCCAGGCCGTGAGGAACTCCTCCGGGACATGGGCACTTTCGACCCGCATCTGCCGGACGACCGCGAAATGGTCGGCGAATTGGCGCAACGGGGCGACCCAGGCCTGTACGAACTCGACGAGGTCCTGCTCCAGGTCGGCCGCGGTCACCTTGTGCAGCCGACGGTCGATCGCGTCGAGACGCGCCTCGACGACCGACTCCGAGCCCTCGAGCACCACGGCCCGGAAGAGCTGGACCTTGCCACCGGGGAAGTGGTTGTAGATCGTGCGGGTGGAGACCACGGCCTCCTTGGCGATCGAGTCGATGCTCGTGCGCGTATAGCCGTCCCGCCCGAAGACCTTGCGCGCGCCCTGTATGAGGGCCGCCCGCTTCTCCGCCATGCGCTGCCTCATGGGTGACTTCCCTCTTTGCCGCCGCTGCCCTGGTCAAGGTACCCGCCCGAGGGGAAGTGCAATGATCATTGCACTCGCTGCCACGCTCGTTGTACTTTACTCTGTGTGACGAACCACGCGAACCACGCGAACACCGGGACTGAGGAAGCGGCGGACAGCCGTTGTCGCTGAGAACGGCCACGATCCGGGTCAGGCGGGAGATCTTCTACGGCGGTAGCCGGCGTGAAGGGAACGCCGATCCGGACGGAGCCACCCTGGTCGGCCTCCCGGTGTCGGCCGGCTCGATCGTCACTACTCCGGTTCGTACCGGTCTGCCCGGCGTGAGCGCGTGAGCGTAGGTCATCGCCGGGTTGATCTCCGGTTGGCCTCACCCCTGACAGAGGCTGTGCACCGGCATCAGCCCAAGGAAGGAAGATCTTGCCCATCAAGTCACTGCGGATTCCCACCGCGGACGGCCAGGCCGACGCTTTCGCCGCCTTCCCCGACGGCGACGGGCGGCACCCGGGTGTGCTGATGTACGCGGACGCCTTCGGTATCCGGCCCGTGCTGCGGGAGATGGCCCGCGAACTGGCCGGGCACGGGTACTACGTGCTCGTCCCCAACTTCTTCTACCGCCACGGCCCGGCACCGCTGATCGAACTTCCCGAGCACATCGGAGAAGAGGTCCGGCCCGCGGTCATCGCCCAACTGATGCCCTTGATCGAGGCGCACACCGCCGAACGTGTCCTGAGCGACGCCGACGCCTACCTCGGATTCCTCACCGCCCAGCCCGAGGTCGGCGCCGGACCGGTCGCGGTGACCGGCTACTGTATAGGCGGCCTCCTGGCGATGCGCACCGCCGCGGCCCACCCCGGCCAGGTGGCCGCCGTCGCCGGATTCCACGGCCCCGTGGGCGCCGACGGGCCCGACAGCCTGCGCCGCCTCTTCTCCGAGCTCACCGCCCAGGTCCACCTCGGCCACGCCGAAACCGACATGACGCCCGAGGCCCTCGGCGAGCTCAACCAGGCCCTGGATGCCGCAGGTATCAGCTACACCTCCGAGATCTACCCCGGCACCATCCACGGCTTCACCATGTCCGACACCGACGCCTTCAGCCCCGCCGCACTGAAGCACCACTGGGACCGCCTGCTTCCCCTCCTCGACCGCACCTTGGCCAACAGCTGAGGCTCCGGGCTCGGAGACCAAACCTGAAGTACACGGTTCCGGGGTCCTGGCCCGCACGCCGGCCGATCGCACCGGCCATCTTGCGGTGACCCCGTAGACGATCACCCGGCCCAGGGCCTGTCCGGCGGATCTTGCCGGACAGGCCCTGTCCCGGGAGGACTCAGCGCTTGAGCGTGAAGGTGAAGTCGCCGGAGAGCTTGCCGCTCAGGCGGACTGCCGATACGAGATTCCCCTCGGCGATCAGTCTCTCGACCTCGGCTCGCGGAAAGCCGAAACCTTCGGCGATCAGTCGCGCCGGCCGGACAGGGATCCGCGCCGCAAAGCGGACCGAGACCTCGATCGCCTCGTCCTCCAGCTGATCCGGTCCGCCGGTGTCGAGGCGCCAGGCGTTGTCCCAGTCGAGGGCGATGCGGTTTCGTCGCCGCACGACCGGGTCCTGGAGCAACTCGGCTGTCAGACCGGGGTCGTTGTGGTGCAGCCGGTCCAGGAGCTCAGGTCGTATGGAGCGCACGTTCATCCGTTCCAGGACGGTGAGCTTGGTGGTATCCCCGCAAACGGTGCACAGCGCGAGGAGCCAGACGTCGAGGAGCTTGTGGTGTGCGTTGACGCGGAATTTGCCGCTCGCCCGGAAGCGCTCGGAGGCGCACGCGTGGCAACGGCGGAGGATGACAGGCAGGCAGGTGGGCACGACCGCCCAGTTTTCGAGCACAGCAGTACACCGGTTCCAGTGAGAAGTCCGCAGCGAAAAGGAGCGCGGCGCACATGCGCGACGCGCGACGAATCAGCACTCGGGAGGTCTCACTGGGTGTACAACGGCACGTCCTCGGCAAGGCGACAGGGGCGGGAGCACGGTAACGGCGCACGGAAGTGCGGCTCCACTGGTTTTCGGGCGAGGCGGGTGGCGATGCCTCGCCGCTGTGAGGCGGCTGTCGCACCGCTCGCTGGTGACGCGCCGCGTGCGGGCCTCGCGACCAAGCCGACTGCCGAGGAGGAGTGCGCAGCGGCGGCGCGCGTCGAGCACCAGCGCAGCCGAGGTCTCTCGTCCTGCCGGGCGAGGCCACCGTGGCGGAGCTCGTGGACGGGTGGCTCGCTCGGGCGACGCCGGACGTGGAGTTGAAGACGGCGCGCGGCTGCATCGACGCCATGCCGTACGTGAAGACGCGCCCCGGTGCGATGCCCGTCCTGCTCTCCGACGGGCCCAAGGGCCGCCTGGATCGCCTTTCTTGGGTTCGGGTCACAGATTCAGGTCGCCCACGTGATGCTCGGCGTCGGCGCCGAACCGGAGTGCCCACGTGTGCGCCTCGCGTGGCGACGGGGGAAGGTGCGCAGAACGTGCGGGTCGACGGGGCGTTCCGAGTCGAGCGTGAGGGCGCGCGGCGTCGCGTGACCGGCCGGCGGCGCCAGGTCGGCCGGGCTGTCCGGGCGGGGTGCGGCCCCGCCCGTCGGAAACCCCGGGGCGGGGCCGCGCGCGTGCCCGGGTCAGGCCGTGTCGGAGCTCTCCATGGCCCGGACGAGGCTCTGGGGCCGTAGGTCGGTCCAGTGGGTGTCGATGTATTCGAGTGCCGCGTCCCGGCTGGTCTCTCCGAGCACGGTCTGCCAGCCCGCCGGAACCTCGACGAACGAGGGCCACAGCGAGTGCTGCCTCTCGTCGTTGACCAGGACCAGGTAGGTGCCGTCCGGATCCTCGAAGGGATTGCTGCTCATCCGGTCACTCCTTCTCGGTGAATTCTTTCTCTCCGGAATCGTGCGACGCGCGCGGACGGCCCACCAGGAAGCGGCAGATTCGGGTCCACAGGGCGGGAGTCCGCCATCAGATATCCGTGTGCCGACTCTATAGTGCACGCCTCGAACGGCCCACCGGTGAAGAGGCGTAGAAAACTGGCACGCGGGCGCCGCTTTACGGTCGCTCCCCTGCTTCGGTCCCGCTGAAACGTGGAGCAATCCTCTGCCGAAGAATTTCACGTAGTTCAGGTGCTGTTCACCGGGGGAGGCTTCGGGCGGCCGGACGGTGTGTGGCGAAGTCGACGCCGTGCCCCACGCGAAGCGGCTTGGACCAGCCACGGAAGGGGGTTTTCCGGCCAGATGACCCGCGGTCTGATATGCCGGGACGGTCCGGATGGACGTTTTATGTTACGCGAGCCGATCCCCTTCTTTCGGTGGGGAGTTCGGGTGGTTCCCGGTAATCGTGATATGGATCATATTGCCAACCCTTTACTGTTTCATTGCCTGTTGTGTTTCGATGAAGCGGTCCACTTCTCGATCAACCTGGCCACATCCGATGGCAGCCGTCGGCGTAACGCCGACAAGACCGATGGGGATGCTCGTTCTCGTGCCCGAAAACTGCCCTGAACTACAACTCTCCGATGCTCAACTCGGGATCTGGCTTGCGGAGCGTGCTGGGCTCGGCTCTTCCGGCGCCTACCAGTGGGCGGAGTACCTCGTCCTGGACGGCGGCGCCGACACCGGCCTCCTGGCCGCCGCGGTCACCAAAGCGGCGGCCGAATGCGAGGCGGTCAACGTCCGCATCACGGGAACAACCATCACCGGGACAACGGGTTCTTCGCCGGTGCAACAGCTTCTCCGGGACCCGGAACACGCCGTCGAGGTGGTCGACCTCCGGGGAGCGGCCGACCCGGACGCCGCCGCGATGGAGTGGATGCGAGCCGATGTGGCCGAAGCCGGGGACAGCGACGCCGGGCCGCTGTTCCTGGGGGCCGTCCTGCGCGTCACCGACGACCGCTCGCTGGTGTTCCACCGGGTTCACCACATCGCTCTCGACGGAGCGGGCATGGCCCTGTTCGCCGAACGCGTCGCCGAGATCTACACCTGTCTGTACGACGGGCGTGCCGTTCCGGAGAGCGGATGGACGGGGCTCCGTCACCTCGTGGACGCCGAAGCCGCCTACCGGAAGACCGCCGAACGCACCGCGGACCGGGACTGGTGGCTGGAGCGACTGGCCGGGCGGCCCGACTTCCTGAGCCTCGGCACTCACCCGGCCCCGGCCACGGCAAGTTCGCTGCGGCTGACCAGGGTGCTGCCGGCCGAGGAGTTCGCCAGGCTGCGCGCCGGTGCGCAGCGGCTAGGGCACCGCTGGACCCGGCTGCTCACCGCGGCGACCTCGGCATACCTGCACGCGATGACCGGCAGCCGCGACATCGTGCTGAGCCTGCCGGTCGCCGGCCGTCCGCCCGAACTCGTCCAGGCCGTCCCCGCGATGTCGGCCAATGTCCTGCCCCTGCGGCTGCACGTCGATCCGGCGGACACCGTCGGCGCTCTGCTCGACCAGGTCGCCGCCGAACTGCGACTGGTACGCCGCCACCAGCGATACCGGGGCGAGCGCCTGCGTCGTGAGCTGGACTGTCCCGAGGACGGCCGCAAGTTCTTCGGCCCCGTGCTCAACATCCAGCGATTCGACCGGCCGTTGCGGTTCGGCCCGACGACCGCGACCGTCCACAACCTCCAGGCGCCGCCGTCGGAGGACCTCTCGATCGTCGCGTACGACCGTGGCGACGGGCCTTTGCGCTTCGACTTCGACGCCAACCCCGCCAACCACGGCGCGGAGTTGCTGCAAGACATCGCCGACCGCTTCTCGCACCTGCTGTGGCAGCTGGCGGAGGCCGACCGGGACACGCCCTTGGCACGGATGGCGGCGACCACCGGGAGCGAGCGCCGGCACAGCGCCGCTCTGGGCACAGGCGAGCGCTCGTCGGCCACGCCCGCCGACACGGCCGCAGGCCGGTTCGCCGGCCAAGTACGGCGCACGCCCGACGCGTTCGCGGTGCGCTCGGCCGAGACCGGTGAGCGGCTGACCTACCGCGAACTGGACGCGCGGAGTTCGGCGCTGGCCGCCGAGCTCGCCGCGGCCGGCGCGGGCCCGGAGCAGACCGTCGCGCTGCTGCTCGAACGGTCGGTGGACCTGGTCGTCGCGGCGCTCGCGGTGGTGAAGGCGGGCGCGGCCTATGTCCCCTTGCAACGGGACGACGCGGTCTCCCGGCAGGAAGCGGCGTTGTCCGACGCGGGAGCGCTGGTGCTGCTCACCGACCGGAGCACCGAGGAGGACCGGATCGTCGCGTGGGCACGCGATCGCGGTCTGCGGCAGCTGGACGTACGGGCGAGGGGAACCGGGGCCCCGGAGCCGCAGCTCACGCCGGATGTGCCGGCCTGCGTGATGTTCACCTCCGGTTCCACGGGACGGCCCAAGGGAGTCGCGGTCACCCAGGGCAATCTTGCCGGGCTCGCCGCCGACCGGTGGTGGTCCGAAGGCGGCGCGGACCGGGTACTGCTGCACTCGCCGCACGCCTTCGACGCGTTCAACCTGGAACTGTGGGTGCCGCTGCTGACCGGTGGCGAGGTGATCGTCGCCCCTCCGGGACGGCTCGACCCGGCCGTCCTCTCCCGGGTCACGGCCGCCACCGGGGTCACCGGGCTGTGGCTGACCGCCGGGCTGTTCAACGCGATCGCCGCGGAGGACGCCGCGTGCCTCGCCGGGGTGCGCCAGGTGTGGACCGGCGGTGACGTGGTGTCCCCCGAGGCGGTGCGCGCCGTGCGGTCCGCGCTGCCCGGGCTCACCGTCGTCAACGGGTACGGGCCCACCGAGACCACGGTGTTCGCGACCAGATTCGCCGTGGAGGAGACCCCCGAAGACACCGGATCGGTCCCCATCGGCGTGCCGCTGGACGGCAAGCGGGTGCTGATACTCGATGACGCGCTGCGGCCGGTGCCACCCGGCGTGGTGGGGGAGTTGTACCTCGGCGGCGTGGGGGTCGCGCGGGGCTACCTCGGCCGGGCGGCGGCGACCGCCGAGCGCTTCGTGCCCGATCCATCCGGTCCGCCCGGCGCCCGCGTCTACCGCACGGGCGACCTCGCCCGCTGGAACCACGACGGACAGCTGGAATTCGCCGGACGCGCCGACGGACAGATCAAGCTCCGCGGCTACCGGATCGAACTGGGGGAGATCGACGCCGCGTTGCTGGCCGAGCCCGGCGTGCGGCAGGCGGCGACCGTCCTGCGCGAGGACCGGCCCGGAGTGCGGCAGCTGGTCTCCTACGTGGCCACGTCGGGTGACACGACGACGCTGCCCGACGCGGTGGCGGACCGGCTGCCTCCGCACATGGTGCCGTCAGCGGTGGTGGAAGTGGACCGGCTGCCCCTGACCCGCAACGGCAAGCTCGACCGGGCAGCGCTGCCCGCTCCGGACGCCCGGGGCGCGGACACGGACACCAGGGGCACGGACACGGACGCCGGGGGCGCCGATGCGGCCAGGACTCCTCGCACCCGCGCCGAACGCCGGCTGGCCGGGCTGTTCGGTGAAGTCCTCGGCCTGGCGGACGTCCCGCTCGACCAGGACTTCTTCCAGCTCGGCGGCGACAGCATCAAGGCGATCCAGCTCGCCGGTGCGGCGCAGCGGGCCGGGCTGGCCATCAGCACCCCGGACGTGTTCCGCACGCCCACCGTCTCCGGCCTCGCCTGCGGCGTCGAAGCCGGGCCGGAACCGGGCCGTCAGGTCGCGCTGGGCGACACGGAAGATCCCACCGTCCCGCTGACGCCCATCATGCACTGGCTGCGGGAACGCGGCGGCCCCATCGACGGCTTCGCCCAGTCCCTGACCGTACGGACTCCGGCGGGAATGACACAGGCGCAGGTGCGCGCGGTGGTGCGGGCGCTGGTCGACCACCACGACATGCTGCGGCTCTCCCTGACCACGGTGGGCACACTCTGGGCCCTGGAAGTGCTGCCCCACGCCACGGTCGAGCTGAACCGTTCGGACGCGGTGCTCACCCCCGAGCACGGGCAAGTGGTGCACGCGAGCTGGGACGACCCCGGTCCGGGGGAGCCGGGCCGCCTGACCCTGACGGTGCATCACCTCAGTGTCGACGGGGTCTCCTGGCGCATCCTCCAAGAAGACCTCCGGGCCGCATGGGAAGCCGTCCGGCACGGGCGTACACCGCGGCTGCAGCCCACGGGGACCTCCTTCCCGCAGTGGGCGAAGGCGCTGGTCCAGCACGCGCACCACGCCTCCGTGCTCGAGGCCTTCCCCCGGTGGGAGGCGGCGCCCGTGGATCCCCCGGTGGCCGCACGCGCGCTGGACGCCGACGTGGACACCGAGGACACCCGGCGCCGGCACTCCGCCACCTTGGACAGCACGCTGACCGCGCGCCTGGTGACCAACGCGACCGCGGCCTTCGACTGCTCGGTGAACGAGCTGCTGCTCACCGCGTTCGCCCTGGCCGCCGCCGACTGGCGGGACGGACCGGACGCGCTGTTCGTGGACCTCGAAGGCCACGGCCGCGAGGAGTTCGCCGACAACCTGGACCTGTCCCGCACGGTCGGCTGGTTCACCACCTTGCTCCCCGTGGTGCTCGACCCCGGCTGCTCCTGGCGGGACGCCCGCACCGACCCGACGGCGCTGGACGGTGCCGTGGCCAAGGTGCGGGCGTGCGTGCGCGACGCCCCGCGCGCGGGACTGGACCACGGTCTGCTGCGCCACCTCAACCCGCAGAGCGGCCCGGTGCTGGCCGCCCGGCCCTCGCCGCAGTTCGCGTTCAACTACCTGGGCCGTTTCGACGTCGGCGGCGACGGCGAGTGGGCGGTCGTGGCCGACGCGGTGGTGGCCGACCCCACGGCGGCCGACGCCACGGCGGCGGACGCCACCGTGGTCGGCGCTCCCACCGGCGGCGGGCTGGCCATCAGCCACACCGTGGAGCTCGACGCGGTGATCGCCGATCATCCGGACGGCCCCCGGCTGGTGGCCAACTGGTCCTGGCCCGGGGAGCTGCTCCCCGAGTCGCGGGCAGCCGAGCTCGCACAGCGCTGGTTCGACGTGCTGGCCGCGCTGACGCGCCGGGCCCGCTCCCGCGCGACCGGCGCCCTGCCCCTGCCCCCGCTCGCACAGGGGCTGCTGTTCCACTCGCTCTACGACCACGACGGCGCGGACCCCTACCTCGTCCAGTTCGTCTTCGAGCTCGACGGAAACCTGGACCCCGCCGCTCTGCGCGACGCGCTGCACCGCCTGCTGCTGCGTCACCCTCAGCTCTCCGCGGGCGTCCGGCACGGCCCATCGGGACGCCCCGTACAGGTGGTCGACCCGGACTTCACCGTCGAATGGCAGGAGCAGCCGTACGCGGACCTCGAACACTTCCTCGACACCGACCGCAGGCGCCGGTTCGACCTCGCCCGCCCTCCGCTGGTCCGCGCGGCCCTGCTGCACCGTGCCGACGAGCGCCACACCTTCGTCCTGACCACGCACCACCTCCTGCTGGACGGCTGGTCCATGCCCGTCCTGATCGAGGAGCTGTTCTCGCTCTACGCCGGCCGCTCGCTGCCGCCCGCGACGCCGTACCGCGACTTCCTCGACTGGCTGTCCACGCGCGACTCCCGCGCCGACGAGGCCGCCTGGCGCGCGCTGCTGTCCTCCGTCGACGGCCCGACGCTGGTCGGCGGCGCCGGCCGGCGCGGCTCGTCCGCGGCCCGCCGCACCGTGACGGCGGAGCTGGACGCCGGTATCAGCGCGCGGGTGGACTCCGTCGCACGACAGCACGGGCTGACCGCCAACGTCGTCACGCAGCTGGCGTGGGCGGTCCTGCTCGGGGCCCTGACGGGGCGGGACGACGTGGTGTTCGGCACGACGGTCTCCGGCAGGCCGGCGGAGCTGCCCGGGGCGGAGCGGATCGTCGGCCTGCTGATCAACACCATTCCGGTACGGGTCCGCCTCGATCCGCACCGGTCGGTCGCCGAGTCCCTCGCGGACCTGCGCGCCCAGCAACTGGCCATGCTGGACCACCAGCACGCCGACCTGACACGGCTTCAGTCGATCGCCGGGCACGCCGAACTGTTCGACACCGTCGTGGTGTTCGAGAACTACCCGATCGACGAGGGCGAGCTGCGCGACCTCGTGCCCGGCCTCGAACTCCGGGACGTCCAGGGGCGGGACGGCACGCACTACCCGCTGACGCTGATCGCCGTCCCGGGCAGCAGCGGCCTGCGGCTGCGCCTCGACCACAGCACCGACCTGTTCGGCGAGGAGGAGGCACGCCGTCTGCTCGACCGCCTCGGCGCGCTGCTCGACCGGATCACCGCGAAGCCGGAGGCACCGCTGGGGCAGGTCGGGCTGCTGCTGCCCGACGAGTCGGAGACCCCGGCCGGTGCGGGGGTGGACTCGGCCGACTCCGCACCGGCCGCGCTGCCCGCGCTGTTCGAGGCCCAGGTGCGCCGACGGCCGACGGCACCAGCTCTCACCTGCGGTGACACCACCTTGTCGTACGAGGAGCTCAACGCGCGGGCCAACCGGCTCGCGCGGCTGCTGTCCGAGCGCGGGGCCGGACCGGAACGCCTGGTGGCCCTGGTGCTGCCCCGTTCCCTGGACCTCGTGGTCGCGGTGTTGGCCGTGCTCAAGTCGGGAGCCGGCTATCTGCCCCTGGATCCGGCCCACCCCGGGGAACGTGTGCGGCAGGTGCTGGAAGGCGCAGATCCCGTACTCGTCGTGACGGCCACGCCGCTCGCGGTGCCGCACCCACAGATGGTGCTCGACGGCACCGATCCGGCCGCCCACCACCCGGCGGACGACCTCGGTCCGGCCGTGGACCCCGACAGCGTCGCCTACGTGATCTACAC
Organism: Streptomyces sp. NBC_01775; assembly: GCF_035917675.1. Classification (NCBI taxonomy): domain Bacteria; kingdom Bacillati; phylum Actinomycetota; class Actinomycetes; order Kitasatosporales; family Streptomycetaceae; genus Streptomyces; species Streptomyces sp. NBC_01775. The sequence goes on from NZ_CP109104.1 coordinate 8,486,232, forward strand.
CTCGGGCTCCACCGGGACCCCCAAAGGCGTCGTGGTCTCGCACCACAACGCAGTGCGGCTGCTCGCGGCGACCGACTCCCGGTTCGGATTCGGCGATGACGACGTGCACACGCTGTTCCACTCCTACGCCTTCGACGTCTCGGTGTGGGAGCTGTGGACGGCGCTGGGCCGCGGGGGCCGCCTAGTGGTGGTGCCGGACGACGTCGCCAGGTCACCACGGGACCTCCTGGAGCTGCTGGCCCGGGAGCGGGTCACCGCGCTCAGCCAGACCCCCTCGGCCTTCTACCAGCTCATGCGGGCCGAAGCGGAGGCGGGATCGGGCAGGCTGCCCGCGCTGCGGGTCGTCGTGTTCGCCGGTGAGGCGCTGGAACTCTCGCGCATCCGCTCCTGGCAGGGCCCCGGCCGCCCGACGCTGGTCAACATGTACGGGATCACCGAAACCACCGTGCACTCCACCTACGCCGAGCTGGACGACCCCGAGGAGACCGCAGGCGTCATCGGCACCGCGCTGCCCGATCTGCGCCTGCGCCTGCTGGATCACGCGCTGCGGCCGGTCCCGCCGGGCTGCCCCGGCGAGATCTACGTCGCCGGTCCCGGGGTGACGCGGGGGTACCTGGGACGGCCCGGACTCACCGCGAGCCGCTACGTCGCCGATCCGTCCGGCGCGCCCGGAGCCCGGATGTACCGCTCGGGGGACCTCGCGCGGCGGCGCGCCGACGGCACCCTGGAATACCTGGGCCGGACGGACCAGCAGGTGAAGATCCGCGGCTACCGGATCGAGCCCGGCGAGGTCGAACGGGTCCTCGAACGGCACCCCGCCGTGGAACGCGCCGTGGTGCTCCCCGACACCGATGCCGACGGCGGCCGGTTGCTCTGCTACGCCGTGGCGGCCGGGGAGACGACCCCCGCCGCGCTGCGCGAGTACGCCCGAGGGGTCCTGCCCGCGCACATGGTGCCCGCCTTCGTCCTCCTGGTCGACGAGATCCCGCTGACCGGCAACGGCAAGCTGGACCGCGGAGCCCTGCCGAAGCCGGAGTCCGCGCTGCCGGTGAGCCGCCCGCCCGAGAACGAGCGGGAACGCCTCCTGTGCGCGCTGTTCGCCGAGACACTGGGGGTCCCCGAGGTCGGCGCGGAGGACAGCTTCTTCGATCTGGGCGGGCACTCGCTGCTCGCCACCCGGCTGATCAACCGGGTGCGGGCGCTGACCGGCTGCGAGCTGAGCATCCGCACCCTGTTCGACGCCCCCGTCGTCGCCGACCTGGCACGGCACCTGCCGGAGCCGGCCGGCGCACCGGGCGACCGGCTCGTCCCCGACCCGCTCGCCCCGTCCGACCCGCTCGCCCCGTCCGACCCGCTCGCCTCGTCCGACCCGCTCGCTCCGTCCGGCCGGTTCGTCCCGTCCGAGCGGCCGGAGCGGATCCCGCTGTCCCCCGCACAGCGCAGGCTGTGGTTCTTCAGCCGCCTCGCAGGGCCCAACTCCGTCTACAACATGTCCTTCGCCATCCGGATGAGCGGCCCCCTGTCGGCCGGAGACCTGCGCGCCGCCCTCGGCGACGTACTCCTCCGGCACGAGAGCCTGCGCACCACCGTCACCGAGATCGACGGCGAGCCGTACCAGTCCATCGGCACCGCGGAGGAGTTGTCGTTCGAGGCGGTGACCACCTCGGAGGCCGAGCTGCCGGGCGTACTCGCCGACGCGGCCACGCACGTCTTCGACCTCGGCGCCGAACTCCCCGTCCGCGTCCTGCTCTGCGAGACCGCGCCGGAGCGGCACGTGCTGTTGATCCTGCTGCACCACATCGCCGCGGACGGCTGGTCACTGGGCCCCCTGGCCCGCGACCTGTCCACCGCCTACCGGGCGCGCGTCGCGGGCGAGGCCCCGCGGTGGGCGAACGAGCCCGTGCAGTACGCGGACTACGCCCTCTGGCAGCGCGGTCTCGACCTTCGCGCCGAGACCGCGTACTGGCAGGAGACGCTGCGCGGTGCCCCCGAGGTGCTGACGCTGCCGACCGACCACGCCAGGCCGCCCGTATCGGCGCACCGCGGTGAGACCGTCGAGTTCACGCTGGACGCCGAGCTGCACGCGCGCCTGGCCGAGCTCGCACGGTCCACCAGGACCAGCTTGTTCATGGTGACGCACGCCGCCGTCGCGGTGCTGCTGTCCCGGCTCGGCGCCGGTGAGGACATCCCCGTCGGCACGCCCGTGGCCGGACGGCACGACGAGTCGCTCCACGAGACCGTCGGCTGCTTCGTCAACACGGTGGTGCTGCGTACCGACCTCAGCGGCACGCCGACGTTCGCCGAGCTGCTGGAGCGGGTCCGCACCACCGACCTCGACGCCTTCGCCCACCAGCAACTGCCCTTCGAGCAAGTGGTCGAGGCGGTCAGCCCGCCGCGCTCGCTGTCCAGCCACCCCGTCTTCCAGGTGATGCTGGCCTTCCAGGACACTCCGCCCGCCGCGTTCGACCTGCCGGGCCTGCGGGTCGAGCCGGTCGCAGCGCACGGCGGCGCCTCCCGCATGGACCTGCTGTGGAGCCTGCGCCAGCACCACGCGGACCACGGGGCGGAAGCCGGTGTCGAGGGCCTGCTGGAGTACGACACCGAACTGTTCACCCCCGCCTCCGCCCGGCTGCTGCTCGCGCGGCTGGAACAGCTGCTGCGCGCTGTGGTGGCAGAGCCGCACCGCCGGATCGCGGACCTGCCGATTCTCGTCGCGGGGGAGTGGGAGCGGATGACCGGTCGCTGGAACTCCACCGCCCGCGAGGTGCCCCGGGCCACCGTGGCCGAACTGTTCGCGGCGCAGGCCCTGCGCGTTCCGGACGCCCCCGCCGTACGGCACGGCGGCACCCGGCTCACCTACCGGGAGCTGGCCGAGCGGGTGGACCGCATCGCGGCCGAGCTGAGCGCCCGCGGGGCCGGGCCGGGGAGTCTGGTCGCGCTGGAGCTGCGGCGTGATCCCGACCTGCCCGCCGCGCTGCTCGCGGTCCAGTCGATCGGTGCCGCCTCCTTGCCGATCGACCCCTCGCTGCCGCCGCAGCGGATCGCGGTGCTGCTGGCGGACGCCCGCCCCTCGCTGGTGGTGCGCGACGGCGACTCCCCGGTGGTGCGCGACGGCGACGGGCTCACCGGGCTCACCGTCACCGCCGGTGCCGGGCAACCGGTGACCGTGCCTCAGACCACGGCTTACGTGATGTACACCTCCGGTTCCACCGGGCGGCCCAAGGGGGTCGTCGTGCCCCACAGCGCCCTGGTGAACCTGGTGCTCGCCCTGCGCGAGCAGTTGGGCGTCGACGCGGCCGACCGGATGCTGGCCGCCGCGCCCGCCGGCTTCGACATGTCCCTGCCCGAGCTGTACCTCCCGCTGGTCACCGGCGCCACCATGGTCCTCGCCGACCAGGGCGCGCTGCGGGAGCCCGAGGAGCTGTCCGCTCTGCTGGACCGGCACCAGGTCACCGTGATGCAGGCGACCCCGTCCCTGTGGCAGGCCCTCGCGACGCGGCGGCCGGACCGGCTGCGCCACATCCGCGCCGTCATCGGCGGCGAGGCGGTTCCCACGGAGCTGGCCGGGAAGCTGAGCGGTCTCACGGCGTCGCTGCTGGCCTGTTACGGCCCGACCGAGACCACGGTCTGGTCCACCACCCACCCGGTCGGCCGGGCGACGGCCGCCACGGTGCCGCTCGGGCGTCCCCTGTGGAACACCCGGTGCTACGTGCTCGACGCCCGGTTGCGGCCGGTGCCGCCGGGCGTGCCCGGTGAGCTGTACCTGGCCGGTGCGGGCGTGGCGACGGGCTACCTCCACCAGGCGGCTCTGACGGCGACCCGGTTCGTCCCGGACCCCTTCGGCCCGGCGGGGCACCGGATGTACCGCACCGGCGATCTGGCGTCGTGGACGGCCGACGGGGTGCTGTGCTTCCACGGCCGGACCGACGACCAGGTCAAGATCCGCGGCCATCGCGTCGAACTCGGCGAGATCGAAGCCGTGATGTCCCGCCACGAGGAGGTGGACACCTCCGCGGTAGCCGTGCACGACCGCAGTGCCGACGACCGCCGCCTGGTCGGGTACGTCACACCCGCCGGGGCCGACTTGAGCTCCGTGGGCGCGCACCTGGCCCGGCACCTGCCGGACCATATGGTGCCCGCCCGGTTGCTGGCGCTGGACCGGCTCCCCCTCAGCACCAACGGGAAGCTGCTGCGCGACCGACTGCCCGAACCGGACTGGGCGGCCCCGGGCGGCATGCCGCCGGAGAACCTCCGCGAGCATCTGATGTGCGAGCTGTTCGCCGAGGTGCTGGACGTGCCCAGGGCCGGTCCCGGCGACAACTTCTTCGAACTGGGCGGGCACTCGCTCCTGGCGGCGCGGCTGGCCGAGCGGGTGCGAACCGTGCTCGGACTGGAACCCTCGGTCCGGAACGTCTTCGAGGCGGCCACGCCCGCCGCGCTGAGCCGACTGCTCGGCCAGGCACCCGCGGAGTCCGCACCGGCTCACCTCGTCCCGTTCCGGACCGGCGGCACCGCGGCGCCGGTGTTCTGCGTCCATCCGCTCAGCGGCCTCAGCTGGCTGTATTCGGGGCTGTTGCGGCACATCGACCGGGACCACCCGGTGTACGGCATCCAGGCCGAGGGACCCGACGGGGTGGCCGCTTTGCCCGACACCGTCGAAGCGATGGCCGAGCACTACCTGGGCCTGCTGCGCTCGGTACGTGCCGAGGGCCCGTACCACCTGGTCGGCTGGTCCTTCGGCGGACTCGTGGCACACGCGATGGCGGTACGGCTGCACGAACTCGGCGAGCCCGCCGGGTCACTGTTCCTGGTGGACACGGTGGCGGGCACCGACACCGGACCGGAAGAGCACATCGACGACCAACGCGTCTTCAGGGTGCTGCTGACGGCCGCGGGGCTCGATGACCACCACTTCGCCGCGGCGGACCTCGACTTCGACACCGTCTCGTCGCTGCTGCACCGCGAGGGAAGCGTGTTCGCGCGGTTCACCGGTGACGACATCGGCCGCGTCATCGAGGTGTCCCGCCACAACGACAGGCTCATGCGGGCCTACCGTCCACCGCGCTACCCGGGGGACACCACCTACATCGAAGCGGCGGCGGATGCGCCGCGCCGGGCCTCGCACCACGACCTGTGGCGGCCCCACGTCGGCGGCGAACTGACGGTCGGTCACACCGCCGCGCCCCACCACCGTGTGATGCAGCCGCAGCACGTGGACCGCATCGGAGCCCAGCTCCGCGACCTGTTGAGGAGGCCGCGTTGAACGGCACCGAACCCGGACTCCTGGCCGAACTGCCCGCCGGCGCACGGGTGGTGGTCCGGCTGCCCAACGGCCGCGAGCTGGCGGACGTGCTGCTCGCCTGCTTCGACCTGAAGCTCGTCGCGGTCCCGCTGCACCCGCGCTCCACAGCGGCGGCGGTCAGGGGGATCGCCGAGCGCGTCTCCGCGACGGCCCTGGTGGACAGCCACGGGCCGCACCGCACCGGCCTGCCCGACAACCACACGACGCCGGACGACCTCGCCTTCATCATGTTCACCTCGGGCTCCACCGGCCCGCAGAAAGGGGCCATGCTCAGCCGGCGGGCCGTGCTGGGCAACGCGGCCAAGACGGCGGCCCTGCACGGGCTGGCACCGGACCGACCCCACGGGACCTGCCTTCCGCTGTACCACTGCAACGCACTGGTCATGTCCCTGCTCGGCACACACCTCACCGGCGCACCACTCATCCTTCAGGCCGCCTTCGACCCGGACGGCTACTTCGCCGCGTTGGGCGCAGGCGGGGCCAGGACCGCCTCCATCGTGCCCGCGCTGCTGGCGGACCTGCTGGAGGTCTCTCCCGACTGGCCGGACGGCCTGGAGTACCTGGTCACCGCGGCAGCTCCGCTGACCACCGACCTCGCCCGCCGCTTCCATCGCCGTTACGGCCCGCGCCTGCGGCAGGGCTACGGCTTGACCGAGGCGGTCAACTTCAGCTTCACCGTGCCCCGGCTCGACGACGCCGACTTCCGCAGCCAGTACCTGGAGCGGGTGCCACCGGTCGGGGCACCGCTGCCGGACACCGAACTGCGCCTGGAATCCGGTGAGGTGTGGATCAAAACCCCGGACCTGATGACCGGATACTGGCAAGACAGCCGGACCACCGCCGACACGGTCACCGACGACGGCTGGCTGCGCACCGGCGATCTGGGCGAACTGCGAGACGGCCTGCTCGTGCTGCGCGGCCGTGCCGGTGAGCGCATCAACCGGGGCGGGGAGAAGCACTACCCGCTCGACGTCGAACACGGCTGGCGGCGGGCGGGCATGTCCGGGCGGTTCGCGGCGGTCGCGGTGGACGAACCCGCACTCGGCCAGGACGTCGCACTGGTCGCCACGGAGCGGCCGGTCTCCGAGGTACGCGAACTGTACGAGCGGGCACCGCTGCGGCCTGCGGCACTTCAGTTCGGCGGGTTCCTGGCGACGTCCACCGGCAAGCCCCGGCGCAAGGCGATGAGCCGTACCCTCGCCGCACGCCGGCTGGCCCCCGCACGGTACGAACGGCTGCTCAGCCATGCCGCGGCCACCGCGCACGATCTGCTGCGCTCGGGGGCCGAGCACCCCGCCCTGCGGGCGCTGGCCGAGCACTCCGCCCGGCGCCCGCGGGCCGATGACCACCAGCAAGCAGGCGGGGAAGCCGTGTTCGGCGCCTTCGACTTCCTGCGGGAGCACTGGCACAGCGAGGACGACGCGGAGCTGTCCCGGGCCAAGGCCCGCTGGCGCACGACGCTGCTCACCGAGTGGCCCCTGGCGGCGCACGCGGAACTCGCCGCGGAAGTGGCGGCCCGCCACGGGTACGAGGGGCCACCGGTGCCGTTCGGCACCGAAGCCCGCTTCGGGGAGGGCGCACTGCTCGTACTCCCGCACGGGCCGGCGGCCGACGCCCCCGTCTGGCCGCTGGGCCCGCTGCTGGCCTTCTTGGACGGTTCCGCCGGGGACGGCGGGACGGATCGCTGGAGGCGGCTGACCCGGCTGCGCGAGAGCGGATTCTCCACCACCGGCTGCTCGGTCCTGCGCGCCGGGCGGCACGACCTGGGCGGCGTGCTGTGGGCACGACAGCCGGATCCCGGACAGAACGAGCACACAGGAGCGACTGGATGACCCAAGGCACCGAAACGACCGGCCGGATGAAGCAGGCTCCCGACCACGAGGACGAGATCCTCGACGTCCGGCGGCACCAGGACCCGGGCCGGAACCGGCTGACTCCGGTGGTGAAACTGCCGCCGGAGGTCGCCCTGGCCGTGGTCGAGTCCCTCGCCGGACTGGTCCGGGCCGCGCACCGGGGAGAGGAGGCGAGCCCCACCCCTGCCGACGCGCTCAAACAGGCGCAGGAGTTCGAGGAAGGCGACGTCTTCATGCTGGAGCCCCCCTTCGAGGGCTTCTTCGCCGACCGCTATCTCATGGACTTCTACGACACCGCCGAGCGCGACATCTGCTCGCGCATGCACCTGCACACCGGGCTGCGGTTCGTACGGATGATGACCGGACCGGAGACCACGATCCGGGTCTCCAGCCTGTCCCCGATCACGGTGCGCCCCTCGGCGGGCTGGACCGGTCCGCTGAACACGTTCGCCGACGCGCTGCCCGGTACGCCCGCCGGGCTGCACCGGGACCGGCACAACGTGATCGTGCCGCCGAACTCCTGGGTGGACATGCAGATCCCGCGCGGGGTGTCACACCAGTTCAACGCGGTGGGCCCGAACGCGGTGATCGACTCCGTGCACCCGGAGGAATCCATCGAGACGCTGCGCGAGGGAATGTCGGGGTACCGGATGATGGCGCAGACCATTTTCCTCGCCAAGGACAAGAGCCCGGCCACCACCTGCGCCGACCCCACCGCACCGGACGACAGCACACGCCACTGACCACGAGGCCCGCTCGCCGCTCAGGGAGTTGTCAGGTCCAGCAGAACCTTCGACGCGACGGTGCGGTCGTGGGCGACAGCGAAGGCAGCGCCGGATTCGGCGAGCGGGAAAGTGTGCGTCACGATCGCGTCGACGGGCAGCCCTCCGGTGAGGAGTCCGATCGCGTCGTCGAACTCGGTGTCGAAGCGGAAGGCCCCCCGCAGCTCCAGCTCGCGGGTCACGGTGACGTTGCCCAACAGGCCGATCTCGCCCGGCGGCAGCAGCCCGAGGAGTACGACGGTACCCGCGCGGCGGACCCGCTCCACGCAGCTGCGCAGGGCGGCGGGCGCCCCGGACGCCTCGATCGCGACATCGAAGTCGTACGCCGCGGACAGCCGCGCGGGATCGTCCGCCCGGAGCGTGGCGGTGGCTCCGGAGGCTTCGGCGATGCGCAGCGGGGTGTCGAGCAGATCGCTCACGACGACTTCGGCCGCGCCGTGGTGGCGCAGGACGGCGGTGACGAGACACCCGATCGGGCCGGCTCCCGTCACCAGGACGCGCTTGCCGCGTACCTCGCCCGCCCGCCGCACCGCGTGCAGGGCCACCGAGAGGGGCTCCGCCACGACGGCACGGCGCAGGCTCAGCCCTTCGGGCAGCGCCCGGAGCTGCGGAGCGGGCACGGTCACGAGCTGGGCGAACCCGCCTTGGACATGCGGGGTGCGGGCCGCGCTGCCCAGATACCGGGTGTCGGCGCAGACGTTGCGGCGCCCGGCCGCGCACTCGGGGCAACGGCCGCAGGGTGTGGCGGGGTGGACGGCCACCGGTGTGCCCGGGACCGGGCCGTCGTTGCCGGGGCCGAGGGCCGCGACATGGCCGACGATCTCGTGCCCCAGCACCATCGGCTCCTGGACGGTGAAGTCACCGACCCGGCCGTGGTGGTAGTAGTGCAGGTCGGACCCGCAGATGCCGCCGAGGGCGACGGCCACGGCGATCTCACCGGGCCCCGGGTCGGCGGGGGTACGCTCCTCGACCCGGAGATCTCCTGCCGCGTGGACGACACAGGCGCGCATGGGTTGCCTTCCTTCAGTTCGGCGGAGGGAGAGCCTCCAGTTCGGCGGGGGATCGGTTCAACGGAGGGGAAGCCGTCAGTTCAGCGGCCGGAGCCTTCAGCTCAGAGGACGGAGAGCATGCCGCCGTCGACGTACAGCACCTGTCCGTTGACGAAGTCGGACGCGGGGGAGGACAGGTAGATCAGGGCGCCGACGAGATCCCCGACCTCCCCCCACCGCCCGGCCGGGGTGCGCTTGCGGACCCAGGCGGTGAACTCCTCGTCCGCGACCAGCGCCGAGGTGAGTTCGGTGGCGAAGTAGCCCGGACCGATGGCGTTCACCTGGATCCCGGCGGGTCCGAGATCCGCGCACATGCCCTTGGTGAGCATCTTCAGACCGCCCTTGGTCGCGGAGTACGGCGCGATGCCGGGGCGGACCGCCTCGCTCTGAAGCGAGCAGATGTTGACGATCTTGCCGCGCCCTCGCGAGGTCATCCGTCGCGCCACCGCGCGCCCGACGATGAAGGCGCTGGTGAGGTTGGTGTCCAGGAGCCCGTGCCAGTCCTCGTCGGTGAACTCCGTGAAGGGGGCACGCTGTTGCCGCCCGGTGTTGTTCACCAGCACGTCGATGGGGCCGACCCGCTCCTCGATGTCGGCGACGCCGCGCTCGACGGCGGTGGAGTCCGTCACGTCGAAGGCGGCGGTGTGGACCCGCTCGCCGAAGGCCGCGGCGAATTCCTCCCGCGCCGCCGCGAGGGCGGCGGTGTCGCGGCCGTTCAGCACGAGCGTGCAGCCCGCCTCCAGCAGGCCGCGCGCGAGGGCCTTGCCGATACCCCGGCTGGAGCCGGACACCAGGGCGACCTGGCCGGTGATGTCGAACATCGGGTGGCTCATGCGGAGGCCTCGGTGGTGGGTACGGACCCGCCGGGGACGGCCGGGGTGCCGGGCAGGGCGGTGCGCGCCGGGCGTTCGGCGAGAACGTCCAGGATGTTGTCGACGGCCAGGTCGACCATGGCGGCACGGGTGCTCTCGGTGGCCGAGCCGATGTGCGGCAGCGTGACGATGTTCTCCTCCGCCACCAGCGGGGACAACGCCGCCCCCATCGGCTCGCGCTCGTACACGTCGAGACCCGCGGAATGTATCCGCCCCTCGCGTACGGCACGGAGCAGGGCATCCTCGTCCACGACGCCGCCGCGGGAGGTGCTGACCAGCGTGGAGGTGGGCTTCATCGCGGCGAGTTCACGCTCCGAGACGAGGTGCCGGGTCTCGTCGGTGAGCGGCACGTGGAGCGACACGATGTCGGACTCGGCCAGCAGCGACTCCCACCCCACCGCCGTCGACAGGGAGTCCTCGCCCGCGTACGGGTCATGGTGGAGCACCCGCATGCCGAAGCCCTGGGCGCGGCGCGCGACGGCGCGGCCGATCTGCCCGTAGCCCACGAGGCCGAGCGTGGCGCCGTGGATGTCCAGGCCGAGGTAGTCGCGCATCCGGAACAGGTCCCAGCCGCCTCCCGCCAGGCGGGCACCCGCAGCGCCCAGTCGGCGCCGGGCGGCGAGGATCAAGGCGAAGGTGAGGTCGGCGGTGGTCTCGGCGAGCACCCCCGGTGTGTGGGTGGCGACGACGCCCCGCTCGGCCGCCGCGGCGACGTCGACGTTGTCATGCCCCATGCTGGCCAGGGCCACGACGCGCAGGGACGGGCCCGCGGCGTCCAGCAGCGCCGCGTCCACGGCGTCGTTGCCCAGCGCCAGGACGGCGCTCGCCCCCGGCGCGAGGGCGGCCAGCTCCGCCGGGCCCGGCTTGCCGCTGCCCGGCCAGGCCACCAGCTCGGCCGCCGCGGAAAGGCGCTCCAGGCCGCGTCCGGGAAGATCTTCTCGGGTAACGAGAACACGCTTTTTCAAGTTCGGCTCCAGTGCCACGCTGCGCATTTGCCGGTGGGATCGGCATGTTTCGGCAGACGCTAGTGACGGCACCGGACCGAGGCAAATAGAGATTTCTTGTGACGCTATCGCGAATTCGTATCCGCCCCGGCTTCCCTGTTCTCCTCGGATTCCTCGAAGGCGGCGATCAGCTCCAGGAAGACGTCCTGCACCGCGAGCGCCGGTTCGGAAAGGGGCTGATTGTCCGAGGTGACCAGGGACAGCTTGACCTCGATGACGGGTCGCACGATGCGGCGGACCTCCAGCGCCTGGACGTCCAGGATCGCCCTCGCGGCGGACCACGGCAGCACGGTGGCACCGAGCCCGGCGTCCACGGCATGGACGAGCGTGAGCGCCGATTCCACCTCACCGACCACCCGGGGGCGCAGCGATGCCTGCTGGAAGGCGGCGTCCACCAGCTGGCGGATCGTGTGGATGCGGCTGGGCAGCAGGAGGGGCACATCGGCGAGTTCGTCGAGGCTCACGTCCCCCTCGCCCCGCGGATCTTGTCCGTCGGCGGTGCGGATCAGGAAGAGGTCCTCCGTGCGCAGCGGCTCGAACTGCACTCCCCGCAGCGGACCGGCGCCGTAGATGAAGGCCATGTCCATGCGGCCGGTCATGATCGCCTCGCTGATCACCCCGCCGAAGTTCTCGTTGACGTGCAGCAGGATGTCCGGGTAGCGCTCGCGCACGGTCCGCAGCAGCGGAAGGCCCAGGGCCGCGCCCAGGCTGTACGGGGCGAGCCCCACCGACACGCTTCCTGCCGGCGCCTGCCCCGAGACGTCGACGGCGGCGTGTGCGAGATCGACCTGCCGGAGGATCAGCTGGGCGTGCTGGTACAGCGTCCGTCCCGCCTCGGTCGGGACGACCCCGCGCTTGCTGCGGATGAGCAGCTGTTGCCCGAACTGGGTCTCCAGGGAGGATAGGTGCTGGCTCAGCGCGGGTTGCGCGATGTGCAGGATGTCGGCCGCACGCGTGATGCTCCCCGCATCGACGATCTTGATGAAGGAGTAGAGACGCCTGGTGTCCATGCGGAGCCTTCCGTTCGGGCAGGAGCCTCATCGTAGGGAGCGCCTGGTGGGGAGCCCACACCCGCGCGCGCCACGAGGACGCGGCGCGTCATAACCATCCGCGATAACGCCACAAGGAACAGGTATTGGCGGCTCTGCGAACTTGGGATTACGTTCTCTTCAACGCCTCCGGAACACGCGAACCGGAGAATCTCTGCGGAGCAGTTCCGCGAAGAATCCGCGGAGCCGTTCCGCGAAGAATGCGCACCGCGCACACCCTGTTTTCCCTGTCCCATGCGTGCTGATCCGCCCGGGAAGCATCTCAGCCCCGCGACGGCATTCTCATTTCCTTTTTCCGCTTCCTCGGAGGACATCATGACGCACATGGTTGATCTCGTGGCCGATCTCGGCGAGGGATTCGGCGCGTACACGATGGGCGACGACAGTGCCCTCCTGGACTTGCTGACCTCCGCCAACATCGCCTGCGGTTTCCACGCCGGGGACCCGCGCATCATGGACGCGACCGTCCGGGAGTGCGCGCAGCGGCAGGTGGCCGTGGGAGCGCATCCGAGCTTCCCCGACCTGGTGGGATTCGGCCGCCGTGCCATGGACCTGTCCCCGGAGGAGGTCCGCACGGACGTGCTCTACCAGCTCGGCGCCCTCCACGCCTTCGCCGTCGCGCACGGCACCCGGGTACACCACGTGGCACCGCACGGCCGGCTCGGCAACCTCGTCGCCGTACGCGCCGACTACGCCGATGCCGTGGTGGAGGCCGTCGCTTCTTTCGACGAATCCCTGATCGTGCTGGCACAGGACGGCGAACTCGCCGACGCCGCCCGCGGGCGCGGTCTGCGCGTGGGCATCGTGGGCATCGCCGACCGCGCCTACCGGGACGACGGCACTCTCGTACCCCGCTCGGAGCCCGGCGCCGTCATCCAGGACCCGGCGGAGATCGCCCGCCGGACGCTGCGCATGGTCACCGAGGGAGTGATCCGCAGCGTAGGCGGCCACGACCTTCAGGTCGCCTGCGACACCGTGCTGCTGCACGGAGACACCCCCGGCGCGCTCTCGGTCGCCCGCCGGATCCGGGAGCAGCTCGTCTCGGCCGGCGTCGGGATCGCTCCGCTCCCCGAGGTGCTGAGTGGCAAAGCGGCCTGACATGAAAGCCAACCTGACGATCACGGACTGCGGCGACTCGGCCCTGATGGCCAAGGCCGTGGGTTCCGACGAGGCACACAGCTGGCAGCTCGTCCACGCCCTGGCCGACGCCCTGGACGCCCTGCGCCTCGAAGACGTCTACGGCGTCGTCCCCACCTACGACTCCCTGCTGGTGGAGTTCGACTGCACGGGCACCGACCACGACACGGTACGGCGCGTGCTGTGGCACGAGGCCGCCCGCATCGAGGCACAGCCGCGACGGGCGGTACCGGCGAAGCGCTTCGTCGTGCCCGTGGCCTACGGCGGCGAGTACGGGCCCGACCTGCCGGTGGTCGCCGGGCAACTCGGCCTGACGGAGAGCGAGGTGGTGCGCATCCACTCCGCTTGCGACCTCACCGTACGGTGCCTGGGCGCGCCCGCGGGGGCGCCCATGATGGACGGTCCCCCCTTCCCCGGCCCGGTGCCCCGCCTGGCCTCGCCCCGCACCCGGGTGGAACCGGGCTGTGTGGCGGTCGCGGGCCGGCAGGCGGTCATCTGTCCGATGCCGTCGCCGGGCGGCTGGCCACTGCTGGGGCGCACACCGCTGCGGGTCCTCGACCTCCACAGCGACCCGCTCACCTGCTATCTTCCCGGCGACGTCTTCCGCTTCGTCCCGATCCGGCACGAGGAGTGGGACACCTACGCCGGCGCCTCCCTGGCGGACGCCCATGGCTGAGACCCTGACGGTCCGCACCTGCGGCCTCACCACCGTGCAGGACCTCGGACGCGTCGGCCGCTCCCGTTACGGACTGCCCGCCAACGGCGCCGTCGACCAGCACTCGGCACGCGTCGCCAACGTCCTGTGCGGCAACCACGAGCGCGATCCGCTCCTGGAGATCACCGCACTGGATTTCGCCTGCACCACCTCGGCCGACATCCTCATCGCCGTCACCGGCGCGCCCGCCGACCTGACCGTCGACGGAGTCGCCAGGCCCCAGTGGGAACCGCTCTTCGTGCGGGCCGGGGAAACCGTCCGCGTCTCGGGCATCCGCCGCGGGCTGCGGGTCTACCTCGCCGTGCTCGGCTCGCTCAAGGCCGACTACCTCCAGGGCAGCTGCGCCCCCGACACGATCCTCGGGTTCGGCTCGGCCCTGCGGGTGGGCGAGCAGGTGGGCCTGCGGGCGTCCTGCCCGCCCCTCGACCACCCGTTCTCCCGCATTCCGCTCTTCCGCCTGGCCACGCCGGCCGCCCCGTTCCCCGACCACTGGATCATCGACGTGACCGACGGCCCGGACCGGGCCGAATTCGGCACCACGGGCAGCCGGCTGTTCGACGCGCCCTTCACGGTCAGCCCGCAGAGCAACCACATCGGTCTGCGGCTGCACGGTGAGGTTCCCCGCCGCGTCGCCTCCGGAGAAGTGCTCTCCCGCGGCGTTCCCATCGGCGCCGTCGAAGTGCCGGCCGGGGACGAACTCCTCGTCCTGCACCGCGGTCGCGGGGTCACCGCCGGATACCCCGTCCTCGGCGTCGTCACCGCGACGGGACTGTCCGCGCTCGGCCAGGTACGCCCCGGCCAGCGAGTCCGCTTCCGGCACCGCACGCTCGATCAGGCGGTGACCGCCTACCGCACCCAACGCGGCGCCGTCGCCGCGCTGAAGACCCGCGTACGCGTCGTGTTCGACGCCCTGCGCATCCCTGTGTCCGCCGACGGCTGACCCCCCCCACCGTCGTCCTCCGCCCCGGCACACCCGCACCGCGCCGCGAGCGCCTCACCCCTCCCACGCTTCGAGACTGGAGACGCCATGAGCACCGTGGCCGCTCAGCCGGTACCCAACACCGTCGATCCGAGAACCGCACGCAAGATCACCCTCGCGGGATGCGTCGGCATCTTCGCCGAGCTGTACGACAACGGCATCTTCGGCTTCATGGCGGGCACCCTCGCCGTCGTCTTCTTCCCCGGCTCGGACAGCGCCGTCCAACTCGTCTTCCTCGGCTACGCCGTCTCGTTCTTCTTCCGCCCCATCGGCGGGATCGTCTGCGGCTACCTGGGCGACCGCATCGGACGCCAGAAGATGCTGGTCTTCGTCATCATGCTGATCAGCGTCGCGACCGCGGCGATAGGGCTACTGCCCACGTACGCCGCCATCGGGATCGCGGCCCCCGCCTTGCTGATCCTGCTCCGCGTCGCCCAGGGCTTCTCCGTCGGCGGCGAGGCATCCGGCGCGATGAGCTTCCTCGCCGAGCACGCGCCCGAGGGGAAACGCGGGCTGTACACCAGCTACGCGCAGATAGCCTCCTTCCTCTCCCTGCTCACCGGCACCCTGATAGCCGCCGCCATGACCAGCGGACTCGGCGACCAACGCATGGAGTCCTGGGGCTGGCGCGTCCCCTTCCTGCTCGCCATACCGCTCGGCATCACCGGGATCTACATCCGCAAGCGGATCCACGACACCCCGAACTTCACGCGGCTGCGCGAGGAAGGCGGTCTGGCGAAGAACCCGCTCAAGGAGGCGTTCGCCTCCGCCGAGCACCGCCGCGCCATGCTGCTGGCGCTGTTCATCCCGCTGATGAACGGGTCCGGCTACTACGTGCTGTTCACCTTCATGCCCACCTTCATGACCAACACCCTGAACTTCAGTACGCTGGAGGGCCTCCTCGTCACCGCGACGAGCCTGGTCGGCATCTGTCTGGCCATCCCGTACGCGGGTCACCTCTCCGACCGGATCGGCCGGAAGAAGGTCATCGCGGGCGCCGCTGTCGCCATGGCGATCCTCGGCGTCCCCTGTTACCTGCTCATCGGCACGGGCAACGTCGTACTGGCCGCCCTCGGCGCCCTGATCATGGCCGTGATCTTCGCCGGGCACACCGGCATCGTCCACATCCTGCTCGTCGAGCTCTTCCCCACCCGGGTGCGGTATTCCGCGTACGGGCTGGGCTACAACGTCTCCTCCGCGCTCTTCGGCGGCACGGCGCCGCTGCTGATGACCTTCCTCATCGACAGCACGGGGAACACCAACATGCCGGCCTTCTACGCCGTGGTCACCGCGCTCGGCACGCTCATCGCCGTATCCCGGGTGCGGGACCGGGCCCACCTGCCGCTGCGCGACACCTGACCGGGCCGCGACTCCCGCGCGAACACCCGCGACCGGAACCACCCGCGACAACACCGCTTTCCAAGGAGCTCAGCACCATGTCCTTCTCCGACTACAGGACCGCCCTGGTCACCGGCGCCTCCACCGGTATCGGCGCCGTCGTCGTCGAACGGCTCGCCAAGCGAGGTCTCCACGTGCACGCGGTCGCCCGCAACGCCGACCGCCTGGAGGAGCTGGCCCGCAAGACCGGGTGCACGCCACACGTCGTGGACATCACCGACACCGGCGCGCTCGCCGAGGCGGTCGGCGAGCTGGAGATCGACGTCCTCGTCAACAACGCGGGGGTGTCGCGCACCGGCAACATCCTCACCGCCGACGAGTTCGCCGTGGACGAGCAGGTGGCCGTCAACATCAAGGCCGTCCTGCACCTGGTGCGGCTGCTCATGCCCGGCATGGTGGAGCGCGACCGCGGCCACATCGTCAATATCAGCTCCATCGCCGGCGTCTACAACTTCGGCGGCAACACCATCTACCACGCGACGAAGGCGGCGGTACACACGCTGTCGCGGCAGCTGCGCGTGGACGGCTACGGCCGCCGGGTGCGCGTGACCGAGATCTGCCCGGGCCGCGTCGAGACCGAGATCTTCGGACGGCTGCTCGGCGACATGGAGGAGGCACAGCGGCAGTACTACGACGGCTACGAGTCCCTCAAGCCCGAGGACATCGCCGACTCCATCGAGTTCGCCGTCGACTCCCCACGCCACGTGAACATCGGACACCTGGAGATCCTGCCCACCTTCCAGGTCCCCGGCGGCCTCAACTTCGAGCGGCGCGAGGGCTGACGGCATGTCCCACACGGAGATCACCGCGCAACGCGTACGGCGCATCAAGCCGTCGCCCAGCACCGCAGCCGCGCAACGCGTCCGGGAGCTCAAGAGCCAGGGCCACACCATCTGGGATCTCACGGTCGGTGAACCCGATTTCGACACCCCGGACCACGTCAAGGCAGCGGCCGTCGAGGCGATCCACGCGGGCGACACCAAATACACCCCCGTCAACGGCACTCCGCGGCTGCGCACCGCGATCCGTCACAAGCTGCTCGAACGCCATGGCCTGGAGTGCTCCGACCAGCAGATCACCGTCGGCGGCGGCGCCAAGCAGGTCATCTTCCTCGCCCTCATGGCCACGCTGGACGCGGGCGACGAGGTGATCGTGCCCGCCCCGTACTGGGTCTCGTACCCGGACATGGTCCTCGCCAACGACGGCACCCCCGTCGTCGTCGACTGCCCCGAGGCGGAGGGCTTCAAGCTCACCCCCGGACGCCTGCGGGCCGCGCTCACCGAGCGCACCCGCTGGGTGATCCTCAACGCCCCCGGCAACCCGACCGGCGTCGCCTACACGGCCGCCGAACTGCGCGCGCTCGCCGAGGTGGTCCTGGAACACCCCCGGGTCCACGTGCTCACCGACGAGATCTACGACGAGATCTGGTACGGCGACGGCGAGGCCCCCTGCCTGGCGGCAGTCGAACCACGCCTGGCCGACCGGGTGTTCCTCACCAACGGGGTGTCCAAGACGTACGCGATGACCGGGTGGCGCCTCGGCTACGGGGTCGGTCCGGCCCACCTGGTGACCGCGGTCAACACCCTCCAGTCGCAGATCTCGTCCTGCCCCTCCTCGGTCAGCCAGGCAGCGGCATCCGCCGCGCTCACCGGGCCGCAGGACTTCGTCAAGGAGAGCGTCGCCGTCTACCGCGAGCGGCGCGACTTGGCACTGCGGCTGATCGACGAGGTGGCCCAGCTGTCCTGCACGGCGCCCGACGGCGGCTTCTACCTCTTCGTGAACTGCCGGAGTGCGCTGGGGCAGTTCACGCCGGACGGGACCGAGATCCGCACCGACGAGGACTTCGCGCGCTACCTGCTGGAGAGCAGGCGAGTAGCGGTGATCCACGGCTCGGCGTACGGCGCGCCGGGATACTTCCGGATCTCGTTCGCCACCTCGACGGACATCCTCACCGAGGCGTGCGCGGGCATCGCCGCCGCCTGCGCCCAGCTCTCCCCGGCAGCCGCCGCGTAGCCCCGCAGCCCGTAGCCCCGCACAAGCCCGTAGCTCCGCATCCCTCCAGCCCCCTGCAAAGGATCTCCGCCATGATTCGCGTCAGCACCGCGTTCGACCGGCCAGACCCGGGCGTGACCGAGCAACTGAGCCGCTTCTCGGCAGCCACGATCCACGAGGCGCAGGGCCGTCTCGGGGCGCTCGACTCCACCCTCAAGCCGGTCGATCACCGCATGTCGCTGTGCGGCCCGGCCTTCACCGTCGAGTGCGCGCCGCGCGACAACCTCATGTTGCAGACCGCCATCGCCTACGCGCGGCCGGGCGACGTCATCGTCGTCTCCGCGGGCGCGTACGCCGAGGCGGGATCGTTCGGCGATGTCCTCGCCAACGCCTGCAAGGCCAAGGGGCTCGGCGGCCTGATCACCGACACCGGCGTACGGGACACCGAGGATCTGCGGAGGCTCGGCTTCCCCGTCTTCTCGCACAGCGTCTGCATGAAGGGCACGGTGAAGGAGACGGTGGGTCCGATGTGCGAGCCGGTCACCGTCGGGGGGCAGCTCGTCCGCCCCGGCGATGTCGTGCGCGCCGACGCGGACGGTGTCGTCGTCGTCCGGCGTGAGGACGCCGCGAGCGTGGTGGCCGCCTCCCAGCAGCGCGTGGACACCGAGACCGAGTACATCGCCGCCTACCGGGCGGGCAAGAGCGTCACCGAGATCTGCGGCCTCACCCCGCTGCTTGCGGCGAAGGGCCTGATCGTCGACGAAGGTGACCAAGACACAGCCGGCTGAACATGCCGCCGCAGGCCGTGCGGCGGGTACCGGCACGGCCTGCGACGGGGGAGGGGGAGCTACACCACCAGTGACAGCAGCAACAGCAGCACCAGTGCGACAACGGAGATGATCGTCTCCATCACCGACCAGGACTTGATGGTCTGTCCGACGCTCATCCCGAAGTACTCCTTCACCAGCCAGAATCCCGCGTCGTTGACATGGCTGAAGAAGAGGGAGCCCGCGCCGACGGCGAGGACCACCAGCGCGGCCTGGGTGGAGGACATGTCGGCGGCGAGCGGGGCGACGAGCCCCGCGGCCGAGACCGTGGCCACCGTCGCGGAGCCGGTCGCCAGCCGGATGCCGACGGCGATGAGCCACCCGAGCAGCAGCGCCGGGATGGACCAGTCCCGGGACAGATCCAGGATCATCTCGCCGATGCCGACGTCCACCAGCGTCTGCTTGAAGCCGCCGCCCGCGCCGACGATCAGCAAGATGCCCGCGATCGGCCCGAGGGAGCTGCCCACCGTCGAGGACAGCCGGTCCTTGCTGAAGCCCGCGGACCGGCCGAGCGTGAACATGGCCACGAGCACCGCGACCAGCAGCGCGATCATCGGGTCGCCGATGACGTCCATGACCCGCTGCACGGTGTTCTCGGCGTCGTCGACGATGATGTCGGTCAGCGCCTTGGCGAGCATCAGGACGACGGGCAGCAGCACCGTCGCCAGGGTGAGGCCGAAGCCGGGCCGCCGTTCCAGGTCCGCAGACGCGCGCTCCGGTACGACCCCCTCGGGCGGGGTGGTGTCGACCCATCGCGCGGCCACCCGCCCGAACAGCGGGCCGGCCACGATCACTGTGGGGATGCCGACGAGCAGGCCCAGCCCCAGCGTCACGCCCAGGTTGGCGTGGATGGCGTCGATGGCGACGAGCGGGCCCGGGTGCGGAGGGACGAGCCCGTGCATCACGGAGAGCCCGGCGAGCGCCGGGATACCGACCCGCATCACGGAGAAGTTGCCGCGCTTGGCCACCAGCAGCACCACTGGGATCAGCAGTACCAGCCCGACCTCGAAGAACATGGGCAGCCCGATGATGCCCGCGATCAGCGCCATCGCCCACGGAATGCTGCGGCGGCTGGCCCTGGCCAAGATCGTGTCGACGATCTGATCGGCACCGCCGGAGTCGGCGAGCAGCTTGCCCAGGACGGCGCCGAGCGCGATGAGGACACCGACTCCGGAGACGGTGTCCCCGAGTCCCGTGGTGAAGCTTTCGATGGCCTTGTCCAGCGGCGCGGCGGCCACGGCACCCAGCACGAGGGAGCCGACGGTCAGCGCCAGGAACGCGTGCAGCTTGAACCGGGTGATGAGGACGACGATGACGGCGATGCCGACGAGGGCGGCGATCCCCAGCTGGGCGTTGCCGGCGGATGAGATGGGGTCCGGTTGCTGTGACCCCGCGGCCAGCATCTCGGCACTGAGATGACGCACGGCTCTTCCTTCTTCGCGGTGAGTGGTTTTCGGGGGAGGGGAGTCAGGGACGAGCGGCAGGCTCGGGGCCCGGTCCGGAGCCCGGACCCGAGACCGGTCCGGCGGCCACCGGAGGGGAGGTCGCCGGCCGTAGCGCGGTCAGCGCCCGCTCGGTGACCGCCTCCGGTCCCGGCGCGACACAGACGGCGACGCCGCCTTCGTCCGGCTCCAGGGGTTCGAGCGTCGCGAACTGGGAGTCCAGCAGGGCGACCGGCATGAAGTGGTCCTCGCGCCCGGCCATCCGCCGGGAGATCAGCGCGCGGTCGCCGGTGAGGTGCACGAAGAAGAGGCCGGGCGCGGCGGCCCGCAGCCGGTCGCGGTAGGACCGCTTGAGCGCGGAGCAGCTGACGACCCCGCCCCGTCCCGCGTGGCGGTGCGCCCAGGCGCCGATCGCGTCCAGCCAGGGCGCCCGGTCGGCGTCCTCCAGCGGGGTGCCCGCGGACATCTTGGCGACGTTGGCGGGCGGGTGGAAGGCATCGGCCTCGGCGTACGGCACCTCAAGTGCCTCCGCGAGGAGTCGTCCGACCGTGGTCTTGCCCGTCCCGGCTACACCCATGACGACCACGACGTTCTGGTCCGCCATCACACACCTCACTGCCTTGCTGTCCTCATCGACCTCGGCGCCGAGCACACTCAACCCCATAGGTCACACGTATTCAATAGTCGGACACCAATTAGTCATACTTAATTGGGTGACGCGGAGCACGTAGGCTGAACGTCCCGGGGCGTTCGCCGAGCGGCGCGTGGGACGGGGGCGGAACGACTCAGGAGAGCCACGACTCATGACCAGCCAGGCGGCACACCCGCGCGGGGGACCGGCGCGCGAGCGGGGACTGCACGCACAGGTGCTCGCCTCGCTGGGCCCCGCGATCACGGCGGGTGAGCACCCCCCGGGCACGGTCCTGCTCACCGAGGAGCTCGCCGGCCGGTACGAGGTCTCCCGCACGGTCGCGCGGGAGGCGGTGCGGGTGCTGGAGTCCATGCACCTGGTGGAGTCGCGCCGCCGGGTGGGCGTGACGGTCCTGCCCCCCGAGCAGTGGAACGTCTACGACCCCCAGGTCATCACCTGGCGCCTCGCCGGCGCCGACCGTGGCCGTCAGCTGCGCTCCCTCACGGTGCTGCGCTCGGCCGTCGAACCGGTCGCCGCCCGCCTCGCCGCCGAGCTGGCCACCCCCGAGGAGTGCGCGGCGCTGACCGAGCACGCCCTCGGCATGGTCGCCACCTCGCGAGGACAGCAGCTCGACAACTACCTGGTGCATGACGTCGCCTTCCACGGCACCGTGCTCCGCGCTTCCCACAACGAGATGTTCGCCCGCCTCGGCGATGTCGTGGCTGCCGTCCTCACCGGCCGCACCCAGCACGAGGTCATGTTCAGCGACCCTCGCCAGGAGGCCGTCACCCTCCATGTGCAGGTCGCCGAAGCCGTCCGAGAGGGCGACGGCCCCCGAGCCGAACGGGCCATGCGCACCATCACCGAGGACGCGATGGCCGAACTGGACGTCCTGGCACCGTAGTTCTGGCACCACGGGGCCGCCCGCCGTTGACCGTTGGAGCGCAGGTCATCTCGCCGCGACGGGCGCGGTCACCGCCCACCCGTCCAGCGCAGCAGCTCGTCGGCGGGCAGGGTGTTGATGACCCGGTCCGCCGGCACCCCGCACTCGGCCGCCCGGACGCAGCCGCCTTCCTGCCAGTCGAGTTGGCCGGGCGCGTGCGCGTCGGTGTCGATGGCGAAGCGTGCTCCCGCATCGAGGGCTTCCCGCAGCAGCCGACGGGGCGGGTCGCTGCGCTCGGGACGGCAGTTGATCTCCACCGCCGTCTGCGAATCCGCGCAGGCGGTGAAGACGGCCTCCGGGTCGAACTCCGACTCCGGCCGCCGCCTGCCCGAGGAGAGCCGGCCGGTGCAGTGCCCCAGCACGTCCACCAAAGGGTTGCGGACGGCGCGGACCATGCGCCGCGTCATCTGTTCGCGCGGCATCCGCAGCCGGGAGTGCACCGATGCCACCACCACGTCGAGCCCGTCCAGCAAATCCTCTTCCTGGTCGAGCGTGCCGTCCTCCAGGATGTCGCACTCGATGCCGGTCAGCAGCCGGAACGGTGCCAGTCGCTCGCTCACCTCCGCGACCACGTCCAGCTGAGCGCGCAGCCGGTCCGCGGACAGGCCACCCGCGATCGTCAGCCGTGGCGAGTGGTCGGTGAGTACCGCCCACTCGTGCCCGAGGGCCTTCGCCGTCGCGGCCATCTCCTCGACGGGGCTGCCGCCGTCCGACCAGTCCGAGTGCAGGTGACAGTCGCCGCGCAGCGCCGCCCGCAGCTTCCGTGCCGCCTCGGGCAGCGGGGGCTCCTCGGCTGCCTCGGCCTCCAGCCTCGCCAGGTAGTCCGGTACGTCGCCGCCCAGCGCCTCCCGTACGACCTGCGCGGTCTTGGGCCCCACGCCCTTCAGCGATTCCAGCGTGCCGGCCTCCGCCCGCCGCTCGGCCTCCCTGTCCGGAAGCCCTGCGATTACCCGCGCGGCCGTACGGAAGGCCCGTACCCGGTACGTCGGCGCCTGGGCGCGCTCCAGCAGAAACGCGATCTGCTCCAGCGCCGTCTGCGGCTCCACCGCTGCCCCTTTCCCCGGCTCCCGAGCTGCCTCCTCTCGCCACGGTGGCGTACCCGGGGCGTCCTCGCCCGCCGTACCGTGCCGACGCCGAAGCGGTAGCGGAGGTGGAGCCGGCGCCCGCCGGCGGTCCACGCGTCCCACGTGAGGGGTGCGGACGCGCTGGTCTGTACGACGCGGGCGAGGCGCAAGACGGGTTCCTCCGGTGCTGTGCGACGTAAATCCGGGTGCGCCCGGGAGCAATGCGTCCTACGGTGGGGCACAGCCCAGGTGCGAAGGCAGTGGTTACTTCCCTCTTAAGGACGGGGTTGCGGGTTCGAGTCCCGTCATCGGCTTCGAGCCGGTGTAGCTCAATTGGCAGAGCACGTTATGGCACCACAGCCGACCAGGATCTCTGGGCTTTCTCCCTTCTCCATTCCCTCTTCCCCCGCGCTCCCCGCTTCCGGGGTTTCCGCCGCCTCAGTCGCGGAAGGAGCCGTCCGCGCGGCGTGCGTGGTGCGACAGCAGGTGTCCGCACTGGGGGCAGTGGCGTCGCAGCCCCCGCTTGACGACGTAGCCGATTCCCACGGTGCACAGATACATGAGCCCCACCGCCGTCTTCTGAATCAGCTTGCCCACGCCGGACTTGGTGCAGGTCGAGCAGTCGCGGCATCCGGATGCCATGAGATTCCCCTTCGCTTGCTGTCACTTCGTGTGCCTGTGCGAGAGGGGACGCGCGAGACGGGGGAGTGGGTGCCCGGGAAGCGGACCGAGGACTGCCCTGGCACCCGGCTGTTACCAGAGGTGGACACTCCGGCGCTTTCCCGGTCGGGTGAACCGCACCGGCCGAAGGCGTCGCCCGCGCACCAGCAGGTACGCATCAGAGCATGACAGAGCACCCCAGAATGACCGCGAAGACCGGCACGGGCGAGAACATCGGCATGAGCGGGCTCGTACGCGCCGCCCTTCTCTGTGCCCTCACCGCCGGGGCACTGTTCCTGGCGGGCCCGGTGCACGCCGAACCCACCCACACCTCAGCCCCCGCCCTTGCCCCGGCCCACGCCAAGCGCTGCCCGACGGGGACCTACTGGGAGCCACGCAACAGGGTGTGCGTACCCATGTCACCCCCTGTGGCGTGGCACTAGGGGGGCCAGGGGCCAGGGTGGCCCGGGGCTGTTCGTGATGGCTGACCGGATGCGGTTCAGGAAGGCGGCGCGAATGGTGCAGCCGCCGCGTCAGATCGTGGCGACGGCGGGAAGGGCGATGTTCCGCCCCTTTAGAAAAGCCAACCCCGGAACGCTTCCTGAGTCGCAGCGCGGATCAGTTCGTCCTCCACCGCGTTGAGGCGAGAGGACCGGGAAGGCTGTGGCGCGTGCGGCATGGGCCTGGATCCCCACACATTTCCTGCGCCCGGCACGGCGACCAGACAGCTGAAGCGCAGGTCTCCGGCGATCCACAAGACGCCCCGACCATCGGTCATCCCCTGCCATGCCCTATCAGGCATCTTCGTGCGGAATTCCCGCGCGACACTGCCGTCAGGAGCCAGGAGTTGTATTCGCTTGGAATTCCACCCTTTTCTGTCTTCCTCAACTTGACACGGCCACGCCTGGAAAGGGTGTTGCTGAGCGAGACGCATCAATTCTGTCGTATTGGGCCAACCAGCGTCGCTGATCATTACCCACAGTACCGTTATGACTATGGGGGAGAAAAGAAAGGCGACCGCAAAAAGGATCAGGTGTGTTGCGGGGAACACCCATAACGCGCCGAAGCACGCCAGTACCACGACCCCCGAAACTCTGCGTTGCCGGCTGCGCCGCTGACTGCTCCGCAGAATGTCCATGACGCCTGGAATATCGGCCGCCCGTCCGGCCGATACCTGGTAGCCGTACTCCTCAGCGAGCATCACGTCCCCCTCATGCCCCGATGTCCATCGCCCAGGACTCATGATGGCGTGCCGTACGCCGTCGGGGTAAGAGGATCGGTACGCCTTTGATCCCGCAGCCACTGAGGCTTTCCAGTCTCAGCTCGAGGCGTTGCACTGGCGGGTCCGGTCAGTGCGATGATCCGAGCCAAGCGCACCCGCAGACCCACCGTGGGCGCACCGCCGCGGCGCGATGCGCTTGGGCCATGACCGGCCTGCCGGAGAGCGCCAAATGCTTCCGGCCCCCACGACATCGTCGTGAGGGCCGGAAGTTGGTAGCGGGGACAGGATTTGAACCTGCGACCTCTGGGTTATGAGCCCAGCGAGCTACCGAGCTGCTCCACCCCGCGTCGTGATGTCCACTCTACGGCATCCGCTGACCCATCCAGCACCACGGCCCTGAGCCGCCCGGGCGGCACCGTGCGCGCCCAGGGCCCATGGGTGCGTCGTTCTCCCGCCTGCCGCACTCGGCCTTCCCCACGCGCTGGTCGAGCGGGTGGCGGCGACTCTTCGCCGGCTCAGCGCGCGGTCGGCCGTACTTGCTCTGGCGACAGCGAGCGGCTCACCGGTCCATGGTCGGCTCCGGAGGCATCCCGGGCTGCGGCAGGACGGACCGCACCGACTCCGGAGACCGTCCCAGCACTGCTGTGCCGTCGTCGGCGGTGATGATCGGCCGCTGGATCAACTCGGGGTGGGCGGCCAGCGCCTCGATCCAACGGATGCGGTCCGCCGGATCGCGCGTCCATCCCGCGAGGCCCAGTTCGGCCGCTGCCGGCTCACCGGTGCGCGTGATGTCCCACGGCTCCAGCGTCAGGCGCCGCAGGACCGCGTCGAGCTCTTCCGCGGTCGGCGGGTCTTCCAGGTAGTACCGCACTGTGTACTGCGCGTCCTCCTCGTCCAGCAGCGACAGCGCGGACTGGCACTTGGAGCAGGCGGGGTTGATCCAGATTTCCATGATGTCGGTCCTTCGGTTCCGTTCGGGCAAAGCAGCGTCCCGCAGGGGCGTGCAGGTGTGTTCGGCTTCGATGATGACGCCCAGCCCCTGGGGCGTCACCGTCGGCGGGAAGCCTCCACACCGGAATCGGTGCCGTGCGGCGTTACGTCACGCCGCCCGCGCGTTCAAACAGGTGGGTCAGTGGACAGTGTCATGGCCCAGTTTCCTGGCCCATTCGAGCAATTCGGGTTCGCCCAGGCCGGCGCCCAGCCAGTCGTGGTCGAGGCTGGCACCCGGAAGGGACGGTACGACCGCGACGTACAGCCCGGCAGCACGCGCCGAGGAGATGCCCGTGGCCGAGTCCTCGAAGGCGACGGAACGCTTCGGGGCCACCCCGAGTGCCTCGCATGCTGTGAGGTAGAGGTCCGGTGCGGGCTTGGGGGAACGTGCCTCGTCGGCGGCGAACGAGTGGGTGAAGTATTCGGCGAGACCGGCCGATCCCAGTGCTGTGTCCAGCAGTTCCCGGGGGCTGTTGCTGGCGACGGCTATGGGCACGGCTGCCCGACAGGCGCGTACCAGCTCCGCTGCCCCGGGGAGGGCGGCGGCGCCCCGGTCCAGCTCTTTGCGGACTCTTTCGAGGAGTTCGGCGGCGAGTTCGCCGCCGGCTCCGGACCGGCCGAAGTAGTCCGCCATGGCCTCCCCCGCGGCCTCCACGGTACGGCCGATGACCAGCGCTTTCTGTTCAGGACCGAAGGAATGGCCGTGCGCCGCGAAGATGGCTGTTTCCGCGACGGTCCAGCAGACTTCGGTGTTGACCAGCAGGCCGTCGCAGTCGAAGACAACGGCCTCCGCGCTGGTGGGGAGCGAGCTCATGTATGTGTCCCTTCATCTCGGGTGAGCCGGTTGCCTGTTCAGAGGCTGTCGGCGGGGTCGGCAGAGAAGCTCACATCAGCCTCATGACCAGGTCGTTGGTTTCCGAGGTTCGTCGCGGCGCTCAACCTGCGGTCCCATCGGGCCGATGCCGCACTCTCCGGGCGATGCCTCACTCTCCGAGCGCGAGGCGCAGACCGAAGGCGGCGATGACCGTACCCGTGATGCGGTCGAGACAGCGGCGCGCCGAGGGCCGTTGCAGGCGGTCTCGGAGCACGTGCGCGAGCGTGATCAGCGCGCAGGCCCAGACGACGGCCAGAAGGATGTGTACACCGGCCAGGAGCACACCCGAAGCGAGGTGCGATGCGTCGGCGGGGATGAACTGCGGGAGCACCGCGACATAGAAGGCGCCCATCTTCGGATTGAGGAGATTGGTCGCGATTCCTTGACGCCAGCCGCCGAGCAAGGTCCCGGCCCCGGTCTTGGCCTCGGCCCCGCTCCCGCTCGTCTTCGGGCACTCGTCCACCGAGTGGCGCCAGGTGGCCCACAGCAGCCTGCCACCCATCCACACCAGGTACGCGGCCCCGGCCAAGCGCAGTGTCTCGTATGCGAGGTGAGACGCGGTCAGCAGAGCGGTTACACCGAGCGAGGTGAGCACACCCCAGACCAGCGTGCCGCTCTGAATGCCGAGGACCACGCCCCAGGCACGACGACGGTGCCCGAGCGCGGCGGTGCGGAGGACGAGCGCGGTGTCCAGACCGGGAGTGAGGGTGAGAAGTCCCACCATCAGAGAGAAAGTCCCCAATGCGTCGATGGCGATCATGGACGATCACCATAAGTTGAGAGTCGTGGAACATCTACATTCCTGCCCGAAATCGGGCAGGAATTGGACTGTTCGCTCCTCGGGCATCGCGCATCGCACCCGGCCGTCCTCGGTCGGTGCGTGGCCCGTGGCCCCTCCTTGGCCGTGGCCCTGCCCGGGCGCACGACAGGGAGCTCAGGACGATGACGAACGCACCGAGCGGGGCCAGCACGGGCCGCTCCGCGGCGTCGACTCCACGTCCTCCAGCGAGATCACGCGCCTCGTTCGGGAGAGCGATTCGCACGTGCAGCCTGGCGGCGGCGACATCACCGCACCGCGGAAAGGTGGCATCGCCGCACCGCGGAAAGGGGTCAGTGTGTCCGGTCAGTCGTTGTGTCCTGGTCGCTGCCGGCCCAGGAGGCGAGGAAGCGCAGGCCCTCGTAGCTGGGGGTGTCGGGGGCGGCGGTCCAGATGACGAGTTGCTGGTCGGGGTCGGTGCTGGCGGTGAGGGTGTCCCAGTCGAGGGTCAGTTCTCCGGCGACCGGGTGGTACAGGGACTTGGTCCCCACGCTCAGGGTGGCAACGTCGTGGGCTGCCCACCATTTGCGGAAGTCGGAGTCCTGTACCGAGAGTTCCCCCACCAGCGAGGTGAGCCTGGGATCGTCGGGGCACTTGGCGGCTTCCATGCGCAGTTGGGCGACGCAGGTGCGGGCGACGGTCTTCCAGTCCACGTACAGCGTGCGCATCGCCGGTTCGGTGAATACCAGACGGATGTAGTTGCGTTTCTTTTCAGGAATCTCGCCGAAGTCGGTGATCATTGCCGCCGCGAGTGCATTCCAGGAGAGAATATCCATGCGTCGGCCCAGTACGATTCCGGGGGTCGCCGTCAGATCGTCCAGAAGCCGCTGCAACTGCGGCTGGACCTTTTGATGCGTGCGTCGAGGAGAACGGTTCGAGGGTTTTCCGGCCAGGCTGAAGAGGTATTCACGCTGGTCGTCACTCAGGTGCAGCACGCGGGCGAGCACCGTGAGCACCGGACCGGACGCCGGTACGCGACCCTGCTCCAGTCGTGTGTAGTAGTCGGTGCTGATGGCCGCGAGCTGCGCGACCTCCTCGCGCCGCAGCCCGGCCACGCGGCGGGCGCCGCCGGTGTCGGGCAGGCCGACGGCCCAGGGGCTGAGGTCCGCACGTCGGGCCTTGAGGAACTCTCCCAGCTCATTGCGGTGCGCGTTGCTGCTCATGTACTCCAGTGTCCCACCGGACGCTCGCCGGGAGAGGGGGAAGGTTTCTTCCCAGGATGTTTTCTTCCCAGGAAGAAACTCTCCTCTTTGCGGACGCGAGGCCGAGTGTCAGCATCGATGTCGTGACGGCAAACGGCCGGGGCCCGGTGCGGCCCCCCCTCCGTGGACCCGGCACCAACTCTTCTACGAAGGCACCCGCTGCCTCCTCTGCGAATTGCAGAAGGTGCGCGGTGCCCGGTATCACTGAGAATTCAAAGCTGGAGGAATTCATAGCTGTGCGGCACGTCGAGCTGAGGGCCCTGGACGTTTCCCGGATCGGTCTGGGAGCCATGGGTATGTCCGACTTCTACACGGGCGCCGGCACGGATGAGGCCGAGTCGATCCGCACCATCCACCGTGCCCTGGACCTGGGCGTGACCTTCTTGGACACCGCCGAGGTCTACGGCCCGTTCGTCAACGAGGAGCTGGTCGGCCGGGCGCTGAAGGGGCACCGGGACGAGGCGGTGCTGGCGACGAAGTTCGGCCTGGTCTCCCATGCGGACGGGGCAGCGACCCCGAACGTGGTCGATTCCTCACCCGCGAGCGTCCGCGCCGCGGTGGAGGGCTCGCTGAAGCGGCTGAGGACCGACCGCATCGATCTGTACTACCAGCACCGGGTCGACCCGGCCACGCCCATCGAGGAGACCGTGGGCGCGCTGGCGGAGCTGGTGGCCGAGGGCAAGGTCCGGTACATCGGACTGTCCGAGGCCGGGCCGGAGACGATCCGCCGGGCGCACGCCGTCCACCCGATCACCGCACTTCAGACGGAGTACTCGCTGTGGGAGCGGCAGGTCGAGGAAGAGATCCTGCCCCTGACGCGGGAGCTGGGTATCGGGTTCGTGCCGTACTCGCCGCTCGGCCACGGCTTCCTCACCGGGACCGTCCGCTCCGTCGAGAACCTGGACGCCAGTGACTTCCGCGCCGGAAATCCCCGGTTCACCGGTGAGAACTTCCAGCGGAATCTGCGTATCGCCGACGAGGTCGAGGCGGTGGCCGCCGAGGCCGGTGCCACCCCGGCCCAGGTCGCGCTGGCCTGGCTGCTGGCCCAGGGCGAGGACATCGCCCCCATCCCCGGCACCAAGCGCGTCAGCCGCGTCGAGGAGAACACCGCCGCCGACGGCATCGTCCTCGGCGCGGAGCAGCTTGCCAAGCTCGACAGCCTGCCGCCGACCGTCGGTGACCGCTTCCAGGAGGAGTACGGGCAGCTCATCGACCGCTGACCGCCCACAGACCGCAGCGTCCACGACCTCGTCTCGGGGCACGGCACGACGAGCAGTTTCGCCATGGCGGAAGAGCAGTCCGCAGCGCGGAAGTCCATCGGCCATATCGCCCGCCAGAGGCTCGCCGCAGGTCACCGGGTCGTGGCCGCCGCACTGCCGCTGTCTTTCCTCATTACGCGCGGCGGAGCCCCCGCCGCCGCACAACAGCCCGACAGGGCTCGACCCGATTCGGTTCAAGGAGTTTCCCGCATGGAATTCGTCAAGCCCCGGCCCACTGGCAAGGGCCCGGCCGAGTGGTTCACCGGCGACGTGTGGTTCGACGTGATTTACGCAGGCCAGGAGCCCTCGCGGCTGCGCACCAACATGGTCCGTTTCGCGCCCGGCGCCCACACCTACTGGCACCACCACGTCCTGGGCCAGACCCTGCACGTCGTCTCCGGTATCGCCCTGATCGGTACCCGTGACGGCACCGTCTTCGAGGCCCACCCCGGAGAGACCGTCACCTGCCCGCCGGACGAGGAGCACTGGCACGGCGCCACCCCCGAACGGTTCATGGAGCACCTCGCCATGTGGGAGGGCAGCGGTGACGACCGCCCGGAGACCACCTGGCTGGAGCAGGTGACCGACGAGCAGTACAACGGCCCGCGCACCCGCTCCCACTGATTCGCCCCCCAGGCAGACCGGGAACCCCACCGGGCCCCGGAACCCCCACGAGAAGAAGGAAGTCCCATGCGAGCGACCACGATTCACGGAGCCGGTGACATACGCGTCGAGGAAGTGCCGGACCCGAAGATCCAGCAGCCCACCGATGCGGTGGTGCGCGTGCTGCGCGCGTGCATATGCGGCAGCGACCTGTGGCCGTACGGATCCATGTCCGCTTCCGCGCACGGCGAGCGGATCGGCCACGAATTCCTCGGCGTCGTCGAGGAGACCGGCTCGGACGTCTCCGGGCTGAAGCGGGGCGACGTCGTGGTGGCGCCGTTCGTCTGGTCCGACAACACCTGCGACTTCTGCCGCGAGGGCCTCCAGACCTCCTGCCGCCACGGCGGGATGTGGGCTGTCGACGGCGTCGACGGCGGCCAGGGCGAAGCGGTCCGCGTCCCGCAGGCCGCGGGCACGTTGGTCAAGCTGCCCGTTGGCGAGGACACCGCGCTGCTGCCCTCCTTGCTGACGCTCTCCGACGTGTTCCCCACG
Source organism: Streptomyces sp. NBC_01775 (assembly GCF_035917675.1). Lineage (NCBI taxonomy): Bacteria > Bacillati > Actinomycetota > Actinomycetes > Kitasatosporales > Streptomycetaceae > Streptomyces > Streptomyces sp. NBC_01775. The sequence goes on from NZ_CP109104.1 coordinate 8,517,450, forward strand.
GGCCACCACTGCGCCGTCACGGCCGGGGTGAACCCTCGTACGACGGTGACGGTGATCGGTGACGGGGCCGTCGGCCTCTCAGCCGTACTGGCCGCCCGGCGGCTCGGCGCGGAGCGGATCATCCTGATGGGCCGTCACAAGGAACGCACCGACCTGGGCCGGGACTTCGGCGCCACAGACGTGGTCGCCGAACGTGGCGAGGAGGGCGTCGAGAAGGTTCGCGAACTGACCGGCGGCGACGGGACCCACACCGTTCTGGAGTGCGTGGGGCTCACGCCGGCGATGGACACCGCCTTCGGTGTCGTACGAGACGGTGGCGTCGTCAGCAGGGTCGGCGCTCCGCAGTACGAGCAGGTCTCGGCGGGCTTCGGCGTCTTCTTCCGCAACGTCACCCTCACCGGCGGCGTCGCTCCCGCCCGCGCCTACGTCGAGGAACTCCTCCCCGACGTGCTGGAGGGGCGCATCGACCCGGGCCGTGTCTTCGACCGCACCGTCGGCCTCGACGGCGTGCCCGACGGTTACCGGGCGATGGCCGACCGCGAGGCCCTGAAGGTCCTCGTCACGCCCTGAACCACCGCATGAGAGGCGGGCGGTGACGACGGATCTTCGCTGTCACCGCCCGCCCCCGCCGCGCGCTACGAAGAGAGATCTACACATGACCGGCAGCATGACGGCACTGTTCGGCGGGACCGGACCGTACTGGGAGATGCGGCAGGTGCCGGTGCCCGGGCCCGGGCCCGGGCCCGGGCCCGGGCAGGTTCTGGTCCGTGCCCGGGCGGTGGCGCTGAACAACGCCGACATCGTGATGCTCGACCAGGCCGACCCGACAGCGGCCGGTACCGGTAAGGAGTTCCAGGCCGGGTTCGAGTTCGCCGGTGAGGTCGTCGCTGTCGGTGAGGGCGTGCCCTGGCCGGCACCGACCCCGACGCCCCCGACCTGACGAGCCTGGTGGGCGAACTGCTGCTCAAGAGCCCGGACTTCGCCGGACTGTGGGAGCGGTACGAGGTCACCGGCCGCAAGCACGCGACCAAGACCTTCCAGCACCCCCAGGTCGGGAAGATCACCCTCGGCTTCCAGGCCATGGACCTGGAGGGCACCCCCGGTCAGCGCCTCGGCGTCCACACGACCGAGCCCGGCATCCCCGACCACGACGCCATGCTCCTGCTCGACATGACCGCGGACCAGGCCGAGCCGACACCCTCCAGCGAGCGGCATCAGTAGCCCGCCGGTGCGCCGCGCAGGCTGGTGGGCACAGCGCTGCCCGCTCTGTGCCGCACTGATCTGCTGCAAGAAGCTCACCGAACGAGACGCACGAAGGCTCCTGGCGACGCAGCCGCCGGCACGCTGTGGCGCTCGCCGCACCGCCAGGAGCACGGGGCTTCTCAGCGCTCGCTGTCGAGCTCGGCCATGAGCGGGGCCGGGTAGCGCTCGCCGCGCACCGCGCCGCGGGGCACCAGGGCCGCGATCCGAGCGAGATCGTCATCGGTCAGTGAGAGGCGGGTGCTGTCGACCATTGTCTCGACCTGCTCAGGCCGTCGCGCGCCGAGCACCGGCACCACATCGTCACCCTGTGCCGCGACCCAGGCCACGGCCAGTTGTGCGACGGTGGCGTCCTTCTCGGCCGCGAACTTCTGCAAGCCGGCGACGAGGGCGGCGTTGTGATCGAGGTTGGCGCCCTGGAAGCGCGGAAAGACCGTCCTTTTTCCCTCCATCGACCCGCTGCCACCGATCAGGCCGCTCGACAGCACGCCGTAGGCGGTGATGCCGATGCCCAGCTCGCGGCAGACGGGCAGGATCTCGTCCTCGACGTCACGGCTCAGCAGCGAGTACTCGATCTGCACGTCCGAGATCGGCGCGACCGCTGCGGCCCGGCGGATCGTGTCCGCTCCCACCTCGCTCAGGCCGATGTGGCGCACGTAGCCCTTCTCGACCATCTCCGCGATCGCGCCGACGGTCTCTTCGATCGGCACGGTGGGGTCGAGGCGGGCGGGCCGGTAGATGTCGAGATGGTCGACACCGAGACGCTGTAGCGAGTAGCCCAGGAAGTTGTGGACCGATTCGGGGCGGCCGTCGTTCCCGCCCAGCTTGCCGCCTGGTCCGCGCAGGGCGCCGAACTTGACCGAGAGGACGACGTCCTCCGGGTCGCGGCTGCTCAGCGCCTGCCGGATCAGCCATTCGTTGTGGCCGGAGCCGTAGAAGTCACCGGTGTCGAGCAGGGTGCCACCGGCATTGAGGTAGGCGTGGATGGTGCGCACGCCCTGTTCGTCGTCGGCGGGGCCGTACGCGCCGGACAGGCCCATGCACCCCAGTGCGGGTGAGGTGACGGTGGGACCTGTGCTGCCGAGGCGATGGGACTGAAGTTCGGATGTCATGCCGTCACCGTGGGCCGTCGCCGGCGCCGGCACCAGGGTCGGCTCATCCAGGGACAAGGTGTCCCTGGCAGGCCGACGCGAGGCGGCCGACAATGGGAAACATGACCGACCGTGCAGGACTCGCCGACTTCCTCCGCCGCCGCCGCGAACTCCTGCGCCCGGCCGACGTCGGGCTGCCCGAAGGGATGCGGCGCCGTGCGGCCGGTCTGCGCCGTGAGGAGGTGGCCCAACTGGCCGGTATGTCCAGCGACTACTACGCCCGGATCGAACAGCGCCGGGGACCGCACCCCTCCGAATCGATCGTGTCGGCGCTGGCCATCGCCTTGCGCTGCGACCTGGACGAACGCGACCACATGTTCCATCTGGCCGGGCTGACCCCACCGTCGCGGCGCGCGGGCAGGCACATCCGTCCGGGCCTCATCAGCCTGGCCGACCGCCTCACCGACGTACCGGTGTGCATCTGCACGGACGTGGACGAGGCGCTCTGGCAGAACAGGCTCGCCGACTGTGTGCTGGGGCCGATGCCCCCCAGAGCCGGCCGTTCGCGCAATTTCTGCTGGCGCTGGTTCACCGACCCCGCTGTGCGGGGGCGCTGCCCGGAGGAGGACTGGCCGCGTCATTCGACCGCGCACGTCAGAGATCTGCGGGCGACGTACTCTCGACGGGGTGCCGATCCGGACGTGGCGGCCCTGGTGCACGATCTGAACGAAAGCAGTGCCGAGTTCCGTGCGCTGTGGGAGAAGCACGAGGTCTCGGTGCGCCGTTCCGACCGCAAGAGCGTGTTGCACCCCGAGGTGGGGGTGCTGCACCTGAATTGCGAGGTGCTGTTGACCCCGGAGGACGACCTCAAAGTCCTGGCGCTGTTCCCGGCCGAGGGCACCGACGCGCGAGACAAGCTCGAACTGCTGCGCGTCATCGGGTCTGAGGACTTCCAGTCGGCGACCTGACGGGCGCCCGGCCCACAGGCGACCACGCACAGAACCCCGCGGGCGACCACGCACGGACTCCCGCAGGCGACCACGCATAGCACGTGGCCGTGCACCCTGACCGCGTGCTGCCCCGATGAATTCCTTTTCCCCAGAACAGCCCGCGACTCGGGCTGTTGAATTCCGTTTCGACAAGCGATGGAGATTCGTCATGCCTAATTCGGACGTGCCTACGTATTCGATGGCGGAGCGCGACCGCCGATGGGAGCTTGCTCGTCACTTCATGGACCGTGAAGGCCTTGACGCGCTCCTGGTTTTCGGTGAGCACGAAGACGCCGGGCCGGCGCCGGTCTCCTACGACACGTGGTTCACCAATGGTCGCCCCGGGACAACCGTGCTCTTCGCGAAGAACCGTGAGCCGATCTCCCTGTTCCCGATGGAGTTGTTCATGATGGACCACCTGGAGTCCTCACGCAGAGGCGACGTCATGTGGATTCCGCCGGAGAACGTCCGTGCGTCGCGCGATTCTCGCGCCATCGTCGCGACGATCACCGAACTCGGCCTCACGAGTGGGACCGTCGGTGTCGTAGGCCTGGAGCCCTATCCTCCGTGGTATCCCGAGGGCATCGTCCCCTACGGCCTGTGGAACAAGGTGCTGGCTCAGCTCCCGAACGTCGAGTTCAGGCCGACCGCCCTGGCGTTCCTGCGACTGATCATGGCGATGGGCCAGGAGGAGATCGCCGTCGTCCGCCACTCGGCCCGAATCGGTGACGAGATGGTTCGCGCGATGGTTGCCGCCGCCCGCCCCGGGGCCTGGGAGAGCGAGGTGTACGCCGCCGCCATGACGGCCGCGCACACCCGTGGAACGGTCGTCCCCGGAATGCACTTCTGGTCGGGTCCGGCCCCCGCTGCCTCCGGGCCGCCCCAGTGGGCATATCGGCCGCAAGCCCCTCGTGTGCTCCGGGACGGCGATGTCATCCGCGCCGAGGTGTTCAGCCACTTCGGCGGCCGGCACACCCAGCACCAGGTCACGATCGCGCTCGGCGAGGTGCATGAAGACCTCACGCGCGCGGCGAGCGTCGCGCGCGCGGCCTACGACGCGGGACTTCGGGCCCTGCGGCCAGGACGAAAATTCGGCGAAATCGTCGAGGAAATGCGCAAGTCCGTGGAGACGGCAGACGGGTGGGTGTTCGGCCCCGCAATCCACGGGCTCAATCCGATGATCGGCCTGTCCGGCTTTCCCGGTGACATCAGTGGCCGGCCCGGGGCCGAGGTCTACCCTTCCGTCCCGGACAAGACCACCATGCTCGGCGACATGCTGCTGGAACCCGGGATGAGTTTCGCGTTCGAGCCCAATTACGCGTTCGGGCGGCACCTGGCCTATCTCGGCGGCACGGTGATCGTCGGCGAGGACGGGGTCATCGAACTCAACCCGTACACCGCCCAGATCCTGCGAGCGGGGTCACCGGACACGCCGCAGGGTTGGCGCGGCCCTGGCCTCGACACCCTTCCCCACTTCGAGAACGCCTCGGCGAACCCGTGATCAGCGCCGTCCGGGCCAGCGCATGGGCTCTGCTCTGCCGGGTGCCGTGGGGTAATGAGCCCGTGGCCCAGGACAGCGGGATCCTGCCCCGCGCCCCCAAGCGTTCGGGGCAAGGGGCAGGGCAAGGGCGGGGACAGGTGGGACAGGCGTCTAGGAGCCGAACCGGGACGCGGAAGATCGCGCCGACTACCCTGCTCCGATGTCTGACGAACGTTTGATTCTGAGCAGCGTGGCGCCCGACGGCCGCCTCGACGACCTGGCGGTGGTCGAGGTGGACGGGGCGCCGTTGGTGGTGTGCACCGGCTTCTACAAACTGTGGAGCTGGGCTCCGCTGCGGGACGAGTGGCTGGAGCGGCCGTTGGCGTATGCCTTTGCCGAGGACCCACTTGCCGCCCAGTATCCGGATGCCGAGAACGATGTCGACTCGGTTGCCGTGGCTGTTTCCGACGGGCGCGTGGTACTGGCCGCCGGTGGCGATGAACAGGGAGCGGCCATCTGGAACCTGGACAGCGGCGAGCTGCTGCGCGGGACGACCTATGGCGAGCCCTACGTCTCGTCCGTCGCCACGGTGAAAGGTGCGGGACCACCACTGTTCGTGGCAAGCAGCGGGGTCCACTGGGACGGAGTCCGGCTGTGGGGGCCGTCCGGCGAGGAGCCTCCGGTGGAACTGGACGCCGGCCCGATCTGGGGTCTCGCCACCGCAAGCATCGACGGCCGCTCGCTGGTCGTCGGGGGCGGAGAGGAAGGGGTGGAGGTGTGGAACGCGGCAAACGGCGAGCAGGTCGCGTCGTTCCCCGTGGACGACGAGCAGCGGGCATACGCCGTCGCGTTGTCCCAGCTCGACGGTCGTCCGGTCGTCGTGGCGGGCACGGACTCCGGAAAAGTGTACGTGTTCGACCTGTCCGGGGACGAAGGCGATGATCCGATCCACGAACCGTCCACCGGTCATGAGGGCGGCATCAACGCCTTGGACATCGCCCTGGCCGGCGACAGGGTGGCCCTGGTGACCGGCGGCGAGGACGGGACCGTGCGGATCTGGGACCTCGCAGACGGCCGACAAATCGGGCCGCCGCTGACCGGCCACGATGGGAGCGTTGAAGCTGTGGTGGTCACCACGATGCGGGATCGCCCGGTCGCCCTGACCGCCGGCCGGGACGGCGTCGTACGCGTCTGGGATCTGACCCTCTGACAAGCTCTGCGCCTGACTGGCTGGTTGCGCCTGACGGGCTGGCTGTGCCTGACGGGCTGACGGACCGGCCAAGACGGTGAGCGCCCGTCCCGCTCGGGCGCTCACGTCGCTCGTCGTCGGCTACCGCCACATGCTCCGGGCCCGTGTGTGCTGGTGCCGCATCTCCACCTTCATCTTGTAGATGGACACCCCACGACCCACCCCATCGGTGAGCCGGCTGCGGACCGGCTTCCTCCGGGACTTCGATGCGGACCGAACTCGATGCCTGCGTCAGCCGCCATGCCTCGCAACGTCACCCTCTCGACGTCCAACGCGCAGGCGGACGGCCGCTGGTGCGGGCACCCGGCCTGCCGGATCTCGCCCTCACCCCGCAGGACCGCGTCACATTCACGTCACCGGCTGGGCCGGTGACGTTTTTGACTTGCCGACGACTGCTGCCCCGGCTACCCGCGTCGGCCGATGCGCGTATGGCGGCCCATGCCCTGAACCCAGCCTGATCGCATTGACCGTCCCGGAGATCCGCCAGCTGCTCGCTATCGTCTTCGACCCACCGGATAGATCACGAACCACACCGGCGCCCCTCGAAAGAAGGTGCCGCGACATCTGGTCAAGTGGCAGGGTCAAGCACGTGAGCATCCACGACTACCTGCCGACGAATCAGCGGCTGGCCCGGCAGCTCCTGGGCCAGCGCCTCCGGGCGGTGCTTCGCCTTCACGATCACGAGCTTGAGGACGAGCCTCGCGTCGAATACGGCATCGTCCTGCTGCTCGGCAGCACTGGGGAGGAGTGGCTGATCGACAAGGAGGAAGGCAAAGGAAATCTCATCTTCATCGACAACCCCGCACAGGCCATGTCGGAGAGCCCCTGGTACCGCGGCTTCTCTCGGCGCACGCCCATCGCAGAGCCGTCTTCGGACCATCCTCTGAGGTTCTTGGTGACTGAACCGATCACCGGGGTCGAGGTCATCGGCCGGGAATCGGAGGACGACGAGCTCCCGGACTGCTTCGCGATGTGTGGACTGCGGCTGACGACGAGCAGCGGCTCGCAGGCCTGTTTCGGCGGGTATCTCCGCGGGCCTGTCGTGGCCAGCGAGTTGGCGTTTCTTTCCCCCGACGAAGTCGCTCCTGACCTGTGTTTCACGCCGCTGTGACTTGGCTGACCGACTGACCGACGGGGACGATTGCCGAAGACCGGCGGCATGCTTCTCGTCCGCGCGGTCTCGCCCGAGTCGGGTCCGCGCGTCGAGGGTGAATGGCCGCCTCGCTCACGCTCAGGTGCTGACCGGTGCCGCGGGTGCCAGTCGTGCCGCTGGTGGTAGCGGGGGGTGCTGGGGGCAGGCTTCGAATGCCTGGATGACAAATCCGGCGAAACGTCGGGAGGCCGTGGCCTGGGTGGCGGGTGATGTGGCGTGGATCCCCTTGTGGGCCATGAGCATGAGGATGAGGTCGTCCAGGACGAAGTCGGGCCGCAGGCGCCCTGCTTCCTTGGCCCGCTGGGCCAGTCCGGCGACCGCTTCGACCGTGTACTCGCGGCCCGCGGTGGCATCCGTCGCCCCGGGGAAGGTCGACATGAAGGCTTCGGTGAAGCCCCGGCACGGTGACCGCGGTCGGTGACGGCGTCGACGCGTCGTGGACCGGCCGGCGGGTGTGGGGATTCACCGGCACCGGCGGAGGCTACGTCGAACAGGCCGTCGCGCCGGTCGAGGAGATCCTTCCCCTGCCCATGAACCTGTCCGCCGTCGACGCGGTGACGCTCGGCAGTTCCGGTGTGGTGGCCCACTTCGGGCTTCGCCACGCCCGTTTCGCTCCCGGGGAGACGGTCCTGGTGCGTGGCGCGGCCGGCAGCATCGGCATCATGGCTGTGCAACTCGCGGCTCACGGTGGTGCCGCCGCGGTGGCGGTCACGACGTCGTCGGCCGAGCGCGGCGAGCGGCTGCGCAGTCTGGGCGCGACCCATGTGCTGGACCGCTCCGGCGAAGGAGGGGAAGAGGCACCCGCGGGCTATGACGTCATCGTTGACGTGGTGGCCGGTGGGGACATGCCGTCGTTCTTCGACAGGCTCAACCCGAACGGCCGCACGGTGGCCGTGGGCGCTGTCGCGGGTCAGCCGCCGGCGGACTTCGGCACGAGGATGCTGGCGGCGTTCCGGAAGTCGATGTCCTTCGCGACCTTCAGCGCGGACACCGTCACCGGACCCGACCGGCGCGCCGTGCGGAGCGAGCAGTTCGCCGCGGCGAGCCGCGGCGGGATCGAAACGGTGGTGCACGAACTGCCGCCACTGGACCAAGCCGTGGCGGCTCACCGGAAGATGGACGCGGGTGAGGTCTTCGGCAGGATCGTGCTCACACCGTAGCCCCGGACCGCGGGCCGGCCCCGGACTTCCCCGGGGCCGGCACGGTAGGCGTGCGGCCGGGCTCGGGCGGTCTGCTCGGCTGGGTTCCACGCCGGTCGGGCTCGCGCCGTGCAGCTGGGTCCGGCAGTGACGTCGACGTCCCAGGGACGTTCGCCGCGAGCCCGCCCCACGCGGTCTCCTTGTACTTGACCTTTCTGGGATCAGCGGCTGTCGTGTGTCAGCTCTCGACCTCGGTCTTGTCGCCGCCCCAGAGGGTGTGGAACACGCCGTCGCGGTCGGTGCGGTGGTAGGTGTGTGCTCCGAAGTAGTCGCGTTGGCCCTGGGTGAGGGCGGCGGGCAGGCGTTCGGCGCGCAGGGAGTCGTAGTAGGCGAGGGCGGCGGCGAAGCCGGGGGTGGGGACGCCCTGGGTGACGGCTGTGGCGAGCACCTGCCGCCAGTCGTCCTGGGCGGCGGCGATCTCCTCGGCGAAGCCCTTGTCGGCGAGCAGGCTCGGCAGTTGGGGCCGGGCCGTGTAGGCCGTGGTGATCCGGTCCAGGAAGGCGGCCCGGATGATGCAGCCGCCGCGCCAGATCGCGGCGATCTTGCCGAGGTCGATGTTCCAGTCGTATTGCTCGCTGCCTGCGGCGATCTCGTGGAAGCCCTGGGTGTAGGAGACGATCTTCGATGCGTACAGGGCCTGTTCGACGCGGTCGGTGAAGGCCGCCGCCTCTTCCTTGCCGAGGGGCCGCAGTGCGGGTCCGGACAGGTGGCGGGAGGCGGCGCGCAGATCCGCGTGGCCCGAGACGGCGCGGGCGAAGACGGCCTCGGCGATTCCGGAGACCGGGATGCCCAGGTCGAGGGCGATCTGCACGGTCCAGCGTCCGGTGCCCTTCTGCTCTGCCTGGTCCTGCACGACGTCGACGAAGGGCTTGCCGGTCGCCGCGTCGGTGTGCGACAGCACCTCGGCGGTGATCTCGATGAGGTACGAGTCGAGGCGGCCTTCGTTCCAGGTGCGGAAGATGTCCGCGATCTCGGCGGGGGAGTAGCCGCCTACTTGCCGCAGCAGGTCGTACGCCTCGGCGATCAACTGCATGTCGGCGTACTCGATGCCGTTGTGCACCATCTTCACGAAGTGCCCGGCGCCGTCCGGGCCGACGTGGGTGGTGCACGGGGCGCCGTCGGGGGCGCGCGCTGCGATGCGCTCCAGCATCGGTCCCAGCGACGCGTAGGACTCGGCCGAGCCGCCCGGCATGATGCTGGGGCCCAGCAGGGCGCCCTCCTCGCCACCCGAGACGCCGGTGCCGACGAAATGGATACCGCGCTCGCGCAGCGCCGCCTCGCGGCGGCGGGTGTCCTCGAAGTGCGCGTTGCCGCCGTCGATGATCACGTCACCGGGCTCGACCAGGTCGGCGAACTCCTCGATCACCGCGTCCGTCGGCGCCCCCGCCTTCACCATGATCACCAGGCGGCGGGGCCTCTCCAACGACGCCACGAACTCCTCGGCCGAGGACGCCGGCACGAACTCGCCTTCGCTTCCGAACTCGTCCATCAGCTCCCGCGTCCTGGCGGACGTGCGGTTGTGCAGCGCGACGGTGAGGCCGTTCCGGGCGAAGTTACGGGCCAGATTGCGCCCCATGACGGCCAATCCGGTGACCCCGATCTGGGCCGATGCAGTCATGTGTACCCCTTCTGGAGCGTGTCTGTGCGGACGGCTGGTGCCGCGCCACACCCCTCCGATGATCTCGCAGCCCCCGGCGGCACGCTCGGTGGGGGTGCAGGGGCGGGGCAGCGGTCGGGGGTGAGCCCTCGAGGGAGGAGGCCCGGGGGAGCGGAGGCGCGCTGTGCCGGCCCGCGCCGGGTCGCCTCACTTGGCGTCGGCGTAGCACTCCACGACCGCGGTGGTGAAGGCGAACCGTACCGGGGTCCGGCCGAACGCCGCCACCCCCGCCTGTTCTCCCGCCACCCTGATCGCCTCGGCGACCGTCTCCGCCTCCTCGGCCGGGCAGTGCACGATCACCTCGTCGTGCTGGAAGAACACCAGCTCGGCAGCCATGCCCGTCAGCCGCTGCCGCAGGGAGGCCAGCATCAGCACCGCCCAGTCGGCGGCGCTGCCCTGCACCACGAAGTTCCGGGTGAACCGGCCCCGGGCCCTGGCAGCACCGCCACCGCCAGGGCGCTCCCCGGCGCCTTCGTCGGCCGTGACTTCCGTGCCCGCCGCCTCACCGGCCTCCGGGCCGCTGCCGCCTTCCTCCCCGGCCGTGCCCTGCCCCACCGGGGGGCAGGTGCGACCGAGGTGTGTGCGGACCAGACGCCCTTCCTCGCCCGCGCGCGCCGCGTCGTCCACATACGCGACAGCGGCGGGGAAACGTCTTCGGAGCGCGGCGAGGTTCTTGAGCCCGTCGCCGCTGGTCTGGCCGTAGATCGCGCCGAGCAGCGCCAGCTTGGCCTGGGCGCGGTCGCCCGAGAACGCCTTCTCCGACAGCTCGGTGTACAGATCGCGGGCGCTGCCCGCCACCGCCATCAGCCCCGGGTCCCGGGAGACGGCCGCCAGCACGCGGGGCTCCATCTGGTCGGCGTCCGCCACCACCAGGCGCCAGCCCGGGTCGGCGACCACGGCACGGCGCACCACCTTCGGAATCTGAAGTGCCCCGCCCCCGTTGGTCGTCCACCGCCCGGAGGCCGCCCCTCCGGGCACGTACTCCGCACGGAAGCGGCCGTCACGCACCCAGGAGCGCAGCCAGGACCAGCCGTGCGCGGTGTAGAGCCGGTAGAGCTTCTTGTAGCGCAACAGGGGCTCGACGGCCGGATGGTCGACCTTTTCCAGCTCCCACTTGCGGGTGGACGACAGCCGTATGCCGGCGCGCGCGAACGCGTGCAGCACCTCGGCCGGCAGATCCGGCCGCACCCGTATGCCAGGGCCGAACGCCCGCGAGACCTCCTCCTCCAGCTCGACGAGGTGGCGCGGCAGCCCGCCGCCCGCGTACCGCTCGCCCAGCAGCTCCAGCAGCAGCTCCCGGTGGATCTCCGCGCTCCAGGGGACACCCGCCCTGGTCATCTCGGCCGCCACCAGCGTGCCCGCCGACTCCCCCGCCAGCAGCAGCCGCATACGCTCCGGATGCTCGGCCCGCTCCGTACGGGCCAGCTGCGCGGCGTACACCTCCAGCAGCGCTTCCAGCGGCTCAGCACCCTCGGGCAGCGGCACCGGCCCGGTCTCGAACAACGAGGGCTGCGGGTCCGACTCGCGCGCCGCCGCATGCCGGTCGGGCGGGACGGGCAGCCCGTGCAGCCGCGCCCACGCCGCGGGCAGGGAGCGGGCGTGCCCCGCCATGCCCTCGTGCCCCAGCAACAGCGCCTCCGCCGCCTCCACGTCGTAACACCGCTCCACCCGCACCCCGGGGGCGGCTCCCGCCCGGAGGCCGGGGGAGGCCAGCAGCTCGGGCAGGATCTCGGCCGTCGAGCGCCATACCCAGCGGGCCACCTCCGGCCTGGACCGCACCGCTGCCGCCGCCGACTCCTCGGTGCGCACCGGCCCGGCCCGGTGCCCCCGCGCGTCCACCGGACACACCCGCACGCGTCCGTCCCCCACCGGTGCCAGCGCCCACCTGCCCCCGGTGACCTCACCCTCCGTGACGGGTTCCGCCACTGCCTCTGCCATGCCGCCGAGTCTTCCAGCTCCCACTGACAATGCCGCGCCGCGGCGGTCGTCTTCGCAGGTCGGCGAGGTCAGCGAGACCGGCTGGGCCGGCTGGGCCGGTGAGATTCAGCGAGGTGATACGGGGGCGGTGGTGCCGGCCGTGGCTTCCAGGTGCAGCAGCCAGGCACGCTCGGGGGGCGTCAGCGGGGGCTGGAGGCCGAGTCCTTCCAGGGCGCGCCCGCTCAGCGTCGTACCGCCCGCGGACCACCAGCGGGGCGGCGTCGCCCCGGCGGGCGGGGGAGTGCCTGTCGGGTGTACGACACGTATGCGGTAGCGCTGTGCCGGATCCAGGCCCGGCAGTCGCACGGGTGCCGGTACGCCGTGAGCGGGGACGGCCAACTGCGCGTAGCAGAACAGCGCCTCGCTCCGGTCCGCCGCGACGACCCCGTGCACCCACGCCCCGGGGTCCGGATGGTCGGCGCGCACGACGGCGCCGGAGTGCAGCAGCGCACGGTGCCGCTTGTAGAGGGCGAACACCCGCTGGAGCGCCGCCCGTTCCGCGTCGTCCGCCGCGCCGTCGATGTCCCACTCCGCCCCGGCGTGGCCGAACAGCGCGGTCGCGGCCCGCAGGTCCAGTGCGTGGGTGCGGCCCGTGGTGTGGGCGCGTGCGGGCCCGATGTGCGCGCCGAGCAGTTCGGGCGGCAGGAACACTCCGGTCCAGCGCTGGATGGCCTGCCGTTCCAGCGCGTCGTTGCAGTCGCTGGTCCAGACTCTGTCGGTGCGCTCAAGGATGCCCAGGTCCACCCTGCCCCCGCCGGAGGCGCAGCTTTCGATCTCGACGTCCGGATGCTGGTCCCGCAGCGCGTCCAACAGCCGGTAGACGGCGACGGTCTGCGTGTGCGCACCGGCGCGCCCGGCGTGCTGGGCCGCCACCAGGTCCCGGTTGTGGTCCCACTTGAGGGCCGCGATCTGGTGCGCGTTCAGCAGCGCGTCGAGGCGCTCGTGCACATACGCCCAGGCATCCGGTCGCGCCAGGTCCAGCACGAGCTGATGGCGGGCCTTCGGAGGAGTACGCCCAGGAGGGGCCAGAACCCACTCGGGGTGGTCGCGGAACAGCCGGGAATCCGGGTTGACCATCTCGGGCTCGACCCACAGCCCGAACTCCATGCCCAGGGAGCGCACATGGCCGATGAGCGGCCCCAGCCCGCGCGGCCACACCTCCTCGTCCACGTACCAGTCGCCGAGCCCCGCGTGGTCGTCACGGCGGCCCTGGAACCATCCGTCGTCCAGCACGAAACGCTCCACCCCCGCCTCGGCCGCCGTCTCGGCCAGTGCGCGCAGCCGTTGCTCGTCGTGCCGGAAGTAGACGGCTTCCCACGTGTTGAGCACCACCGGGCGAGGCCGGGACCAGCGGGCGCGCGGTGGCCGGGAGCGCAGCCAGCCGTGGAACGCGGAGCTGATGCCGTCGATGCCCGTGTCGCTGTACGCGGCACACAGCCACGGCATGGCGTACTCCTCTCCGGGGCCCAGTGTCAGCTCACCGGGCGCGAGCAGCTCTCCGCCGCCGAGCATCCCCCCACCCTCCGGCAGCCGCTCGGCGTAGAGCGTGTGCCCGCCGCTCCATGCCACGTGCGCGGCCCACACCTCGCCGTGCCGGAATCCGAAGCCGGATGCTCCCGCGAGCATGCCTATGGTCGCGTCCAGCCCCGGCCTGCCCCTGCGCGACTCGCGTACGCGCAGTCCGTCGTGGAAGGGCTGCCGCTGCGGGACGCGCTCACGGCAGTGCCGCCCGGTGAAGTCCAACAGCTCGGTGGCGTGCGCGGGCAACGGCAAGGCGGCCTCCAGCCCGTCCAGCGCGTACGGTGCCCGCCCGGTGTTGCGCAGTACGTGGCGTATGCGCAGCAGCCCGTCCGGGGCCAGCTCGATCTCGGTCCGCAGCCGCAGCGCGGCGTGCTCGTCCACGGCGGTCAGCGTGGCGCGTCGGATGCCGTGCTGGTGACTGTCGGCGGGTGACCCAGCGGCGTGCGCTGTGCCGCCCGACGTCGTACCGGATGGAGCAGCCGACGGTGTGACGGACTCCAGGGCGAAGAGCGGCGTCCAGTCGGCCCCGTTCCGATGACCGCGCAATCCGGGCCGACCCGGGTATCCGGTGGCGTGCTCCGGCAGCAGCCCCGGCGGAACCGGGGAGTCCGGGCCGGCCGGGGGCACCGGCGCCGAGAGCGCGTCGGCGAGGTCGGCGGCGCGGTCGAGATCGGTCTGATCCAGGGGAGCGCCCCAGTGCACGACCGAGGGCAGCCCGGCACCGCGGGCGTCGAGGAGAAGACATACGCGCGCGTTGGCCACCGCCACGAAGCCGCGTGGGGTGACGGGGGAGTCAGGGCCGGGGGACGGCACGGTGGAGTCGGCGGCGGGCACGGGGGAGTCGGGCGCGGGGGAATCCGGCATGGGCCACACTGTCGCCGAGCGCCGGCGGGGAGGGAAGCGGGCAACTCCCTTGCGGTACGGCGGTTTCGCGCCTACGCGACCGGTCGGCGGCGAGCCCCGCGATTTCGCTCGGCGCACCCTGGGCATGATCGCGGAGTTCGAACCCGCTTTCCTCTCGCCCCCGCGGTCGGAGGCCGGAGCTCCCAGGGGCTCCGGCCACCCATCCCGGTTACCGACTGCTATCCCGTAGGCCCGCTCCGTGCGACATATTCGCCGACCTTTTGGACACTCGTACGGGGAGCTCTGCTCAAAAGGGTTGAAAGGGGAACCCGTGGATATCTCAGGCATCATCAGCGCCGTCATCATCGGCCTCGTCATCGGCGCACTCGGCCGCCTGGTTCTGCCGGGCAGGCAGCACGTCGGCCTGCTCTGGACGCTCGTGGTCGGCATCATCGCGGCGCTGGCGGGCACGGCCATCGCCGGCGCCGCCGACGTCGCCGACACCAGAGGAATCGACTGGATAGAACTCGCCATCCAGGTCGGCCTCGCGGCGGTAGGCGTCGGCGTCCTGGAGGGCGCGCAGTCCCGCGGACGGGCGGGACGCCCCCGGTAGCCTCGGCGGCCCGCTCCCTGAGACCGGTTACGCGCCTGCCAAGGGCGTCGTACGCCAACGCGGCACCCCTGGGCGCGCACGCACGCGGCCTCGGGGCGGTGCGGTGCGGTTCGCCGTAGCTCTGTGTCACGGTGCGTACGGTCACCGGGTTCAGCGAACAGGCCCCCGGGAGAGTTGGCCCCCGGCCGTCCGTGGAACTGGCATGGGCATGCCGCCTCCGGAGCCATACCCGCCGGTCGAATCCCCCCCCGGGCCACTCTCCGCGAAGCCCTGAAATGCCCCGTGAACAGCTTGGATGTTGGTTGCGGGGCGCTGGTGTCGGTGCAGGCGGATGCGATCCGAACGAGGGGGCGGACGCCGGATACCGGCAGATCAGCCGGCGCGGATCGTCCACCGCGACACTGAGGGCACGTTCATCCTCATGGGAGGGAACACCTTGCTGGGTGTCCCGGTCCCCAACCGGTCAACCGCTGACCTGGATGACCCCGAGATCTCGCTCGACCCGGACGACGTCTACGCCGAGCTCTGCGACGCCGATCTCTACGGCACCGAACTCGAAAGGCGAGGACTGAGCAACAGGCGAGGGACTGAGCAACGCCGGGCTCGAAAAGGGGCGGACAGGTTGCTCCTGGCCGACGGCCCGTCTGCCAGGAGCTTCACCACTTCCCGGCACGCGCCCCCTACGCCAACCCGCCTGCCTGTGAGGTGAGTTGGCGGGGCGGGGCTCCGTACAAGTAACCAACGTGAAGTCTCTGGTAGCCGGGGACAGCGTCCTCCGGTGAAAGCCGTCCCACCTGGGGCTTCACGTCTTCGAGCGGTCGAGCAGCCGGTCGTGGGAACCCCGCACACGCGTATCAACTCACTTGCGGGGGACCGTTTCCACTGAGAACCCCAGTCAGCGACGGGAGGTGGGGCGCTGGGGTGGGGCGATGCGTACCCGCTCTTCGTCGGGCGCGTTCTCGATGTCGTCGAGCTGCGCGGTGATCGTGCTGCGCAGGTCGTCGTAGTCCTCGAAGTGGTAGTCGTTGAACAACGTGTAGCCCGTCCACATCAGGTTCGCGCACACCCGTGCCGACACCCGGCCGGTCTGGGCGCCCATGCCGACCAGCGCCACCGACTCGATGCTGCCCGGCGTCTCCTTGTTCTGCCGGTGGACCGCCTGGAACGCGGCGGCGCACGCCAGGGCAACGTTCAGGGTCTCACTCACGTTCTGTGAGGAGTTCTCCATCGTCGGCGTCGAGATCAGGAACTTCGGGTTGGTCGCCCCCGACGGGACGCACACCGCGCTTCCCACGGGGAGCCGTCCCGCGGACTGATCGCGGATCGCCCGCTGCACGCGCAGCTGTATGCCCGCTCCGAGGTGCCGCTTGATGACCGCGTCGACACCGCCGTCCATCCGGCCCCGGGAGTTGGTCGGGTTGACCCAGGCATCGACGTTCTCATCGAGGATTGAGCCTTTGCGGATCTCGATCTCGGGGGTATCGGCAAACGCCGCCTGCCACGCCTCCACCACCTTCGTGTTGATATCGGTCAACACGACCCTAAGCGGCGACGGCACGCGGTTTACGGTCACAATCCACTCCAATCGAGAAACGGTCCTTCCACCGGTCATGACGCTACCGTGTCCCACTGACAACGCCTCTGCCGACGACAGTTCGTGACCTATCGTCACGATTGCGAGCGTACCGACCCGGTGCTAGCCTGCCGCCAGATTTTCGCGGACCAAGTCTTGAACTCCGACGCCGCCGAGGAGAGTCGGCCGGCCCACATGCCCGGCGTCGGGGGTTCTTTGCCGTTGGATTCAGGCGGATCCAGGGATTTCCCGTGGAAATCGACCACCTCGCCAATCACGCTCCCGCCAGCACGGGTTGACAATTCGGAGTCCCTCCACAATGAGCGATGCCAATACCCCCGCCAAGCCCGACCCGAATGACCCGCTGGCCCTCACCGAACTGTTCAAGGGCGGCGGCGAACCCTGGCTTCCGCTGCTGAAGCCGGTCATCGAGGCGCAGCCGGACGCGGCCACCTTCATCGGTCCGGGCCGTGGCCCGGACGTCGTCCCCGTGCGCGAACTGACCTTCCAGGCGCTCAAGCCCAACCCGCCGCACAAGTGGAAGGTCGTCATATTCGGCCAGAACCCGTACCCGCGGCCGGAGAGCGCCACCGGCATCGCCATGTTCGACAACACCTTCCACGACTGGAAAGACAGTCAGTTCGGCAGGGTCGTGAGCATCCGCTGCATCATCAAGGCAGCGGCGATGTGGAAGTACGGAATTCCCAAGAAGACCCCGATCGCCGACGTTCGCGCGCTTTTGAAGAAGCAGGAGACCGTTCAGCCGCCGGAATGGTTTCAGGCGATGCTCACGCAGGGGGTGCTGCTGCTGAACGCGGCTCTCACCGCCAGCGGTAACGAGGCGCGGGGGTCCGACCGGCACGCCGGATTCTGGCGTCCGGTCGCCGAGCGGATCGTCGAAGAGATCCTCAAGGCCAAACAGAACGCTGCCGACGAGGACCGTGGCGTTGTCTTCGCCTGGTGGGGCGCTCACGCGCGCAATCTGAAGAAGATCGTCCTCGAACTCCAGAAGAAGTACCCAGAGGTCGACGTCCGGCATATCGACCACCCCAACCCCGCGGCGCAGGGCGACATCTTCTGCGAAGGCGACCATTTCGGGATGGTGAACGACGCCCTCGCGTCGCTGGGTGCCGATGAGATCGACTGGCTGCCGAGCCAGGGGTGGAACAAGCTCGCGGCGGCGGCCGGCGGGACGGAAGGCGACATCGCCGAACGCATGGGCACGTTCATCGCGTCCACCATGGAGCTGCACCAGCTCTATCTCGAACGGCTCGCCAGCGTCAAAGACGAGGGGCTCGTCCTCCCGGCGATCACCGGTGTGTTCGACACCGCGCTCATGGAATTTCGTGACGCCGTTACCCCGGTCGCCAAGCTGCTGTCCGGTCTCGACCAGCACGTCAAGCTGTCGCACGAATTCGGCAAGAGGCGGGCGGACGAAGCGGCCGACAGCCTGTCCGCCGATGCGATCGCCGCCCTGTACCTCTATACCTGCGAGTCCGCGTTCTACCGGGAGATCAACGCCATTCTGCGCTCCCCGGACCGGACCAAAATCGTCCCGTACCTCCCGTATCTTCGCCTGTTGTTCTCGGCGGTATCGGGGCTTCCCGCCCGCACGGAGCCGTTGTGGCGCGGGGTATCGCTGGACCTGCGCGCGCAATACCCACTCGGACGGACCGTGACCTGGTGGGGCGTGTCCTCGTGCACGTCCAAGGTCGGCGTGGCACGGGGATTCCTCGGCAGCCGCGGCAAGCGAACGCTCTTCGAGGTGCTCCCCGTCCGGGCCGTGGGCATCCGCAGTTTCTCCTCCTTTACCGAGGAGGAGGAATTCATCCTCCTGCCGGGCACGCAGCTCAAGGTGTCGGACGTAAAGACCGAGCGCAGCGGCCTGTGCACCGTGAAGCTGACCGAATTGGAAGAGCAGACCCTCGTGTCCTGAGCGAGCGCGGATCGGCTCTCCCGCGTCCCAGCTGCCCGATGACGACGTCGAGTTGAGCCCTGTCGGGCTCCGCGGGTGCACGGCGGAATCCGTTCGGCCGATTAACCCCCAACCCCCAACCCCTACCTCCCCCTTCCGCGATCACTGCCCTCTCAGCCCGAACGCTCCGCTGCCCCGCCCATGGCATCCACGCCACCCATATCGCCCAACGCGCCTGCTCCGCCCGTGAGGTAGCGCGTGAGCATGGCGACGAGTTCGTTCTCGAACTGGGGGATGTCGATGGGGTCGGGGGCGGCGATGAGCTGGTGGACGAGGAGTTCGATCGTGGAGACGACGAGACGGGCGGCGATGTGCGTGTCGCCGACCTGGACCTCCGGGTGGCTTCCGAGCAGCTCCCGGACGTAGGCGACCCGTGCGCGCCAGTGGTGGGTGATCTTCTCAAGGAGCTCGGGGGCCCGGGGTGCCTGCTCGGCCATGACGCGGAGCAGTTGAGGGTCGTCGAGGTGGTTCTCGATCGCGGTGTGTACGAACTTGCGGATGATCTCTTCGAGGGAGTCGGGCAGTTCTTCCTCCTGGCGGCGTGTGACGGCGGCTGCCCCCGCTTCGAGGTGCTGGGTCAGCAGCTCGACGAGGATCGCATCCTTGTTCGGGTAGTACTGATACAGCGAGCCGATCGAGATCCGTGCGCGCTCGGCGATCCGGTTGGTGGTCCCGGCGGCGTAGCCGTGTTCGGCGAAAACGTGAGCAGCGGCGGCGAGGATGCGCTGTCTGGTGAGTTCGGAGCGAGCCTGTCGTGGCTGTTTACGTGGCTGAAGTCCGCGATGACCGGACGGCATGGCACCTCCTGGACAGCGCCGCGAAAGCGAGTGGCGCAGGACCTGAATAATTGCTCACAATAGTGCCATGAACTGCGACGGAGCGGTGAACGACTGCCGTCGGCAGGGAAGCGGGAGCAGGTGACCGACGTGGGCCCGCGCGCCCACCGCCACCCCGCTGCCCCCTCCCTTCCGCTCCCGCCCCGCCCTCCCTGGAAGGAGACTTCATGGCGCATGTCAGCACACGGCCTCGGCAGGTGTCGCCGGCCGAGGTTCACGCCCGGCTGGGGGAGCCCGAAGCCATGACCAAGGCCAAGATCCTCGACCGCGTTGACGACTACTCCCGCCTCTTCATCGCGCATTCCCCCTTTCTGACGCTGGCGACGATGGACGCGGCGGGGCGCGCCGACTGCTCACCCCGTGGTGATTACCCGGGGTTCGTGAAGGTCCTCGACGATCACACGCTCGCGATCCCCGACCGGCCGGGTAACAAGATCGCTGATTCCTTCCGCAATCTCGCCGAGAACGACGGGATCGGGCTGCTTTTCCTCATCCCCGGACTACGGGAAACGCTGCGGATCAACGGCCGCGCCTATCCCACGGACGAACCCGATGTGCTCGCCCGCATGCGGACCGAGGCCAAAGAAGCGGTGCTGGCGCTCGTCGTCGACGTCGAGGAGGTCTATTTCCACTGTGGCCGCGCGCTCATCCGCTCCAGGCTGTGGGATCCCGCGAGCCAGGCACTTGCTGAGGAAATCCCGTCGGCCGGCGAGGTCGCCATCGCCCAACTCGGGCTCGACATCGATCCGAGCGCTGTCGACCACCTCCTCGAAGACGGCTACCGGAAGCTCTACTGACCAGGTCGAGCCGACCGGGCCAGGTCGGCCAAGCCAGACCGGCCAGGTCGGCCAAGCCAGACCGGGCCAGGCCGAGCCGGCCCACAAGGTGAACGGAATCCCCGATGCAGCAGACCACTGTCGACCGTATCGACCAGGTCGCCGAAGACGTCGTCTCCCTCGTACTGCGCGCCGCCGCAGGCCCGCTCGCGCCCTGGGGGCCGGGAGCGCACATCGACCTGGCACTGCCGAATTGGCTGACCAGGCAATACTCGCTGTGCGGAGATCCGGCCGACCGGCAGTCCTACCGCATCGCGATACGGTACGACCCCCTCAGCCGGGGTGGCTCGGAATACATTCACCGGTTCCTGCGCCAAGGCCGCACACTCGAAGTGTCGCTGCCACGGAACCATTTCCCTCTCGAACCCGCACCGGAATACCTCTTCCTCGCCGGCGGGATCGGCATCACCCCTCTCCTTCCGATGCTGCGGACGGCGGTCGAGTCGGACATCCCTGCATCGCTCGTATTTCTGGGTCAGTCGCTCGCGACCATGCCCTTCGTCGACGAAATGCGCTCCACCTGCGGCGACCGGGTACGGGTCGTTCCCACGAAGCAGCAGGGCAGGCCGGACCTCGGCGCTCTGGGCTCCGCACTGGACCCCGGTGCGCTGGTCTACTGCTGCGGTCCCGCGTCGCTGCTCGCCGCGGTGGAGGACGTGTTCCCCGCCGAACGGCTGCGCACGGAGCGGTTCCACCCGGTGGCCAGGTCGTTCGCTCCGAACACGGAGTTCGAGGCGGTGTGTACCCGGTCGGGGCGGACGGTTCGGGTGCCGTCCGACGAGTCGCTGCTGGACGCCCTGACCCACGCCGGATACCCCGTTTCGGCCGGCTGCCGCGAAGGGGTCTGCGGCAGCTGCGCACTCACCGTCGTCGACGGCGAGCCCGAGCACCGGGACGACGTCGGCGCTCCCGCCGGCCGCATGTATGCCTGCGTGTCCCGCGCGCTGTCCGCCCGGCTCGTGCTGGATATCTGACTCGAAAGGAACGCGAGAGAAAGCATGTTGCCCAAGGTGCGCGCCCCCGAATCGCGGCGGATGATCAAGCTGGAGGTGCTCAGGAACACGAAGTTGACGCCCTCCTTCTCCACCATCACGCTCGGCGGCGCCGACCTGGAGCACTTGACTCCCATGGGCTTCGACCAGGCCGTGCGACTGTTCTTTCCCCGTGAAGGGCAGGACGGGTTGAGGATGCCGGGTTTTGACAACGAGGCGTGGATGGCGGAGCTGCTCGTGCTGCCGAAATCACGCAGACCCTGGGTGCGGAATTTCACCATCCGGCGCACCCGGCCGGAACTCGGCGAAGTGGACATCGAATTCGCCCTGCACGGTGACAGCCCGGCCTCCGCCTGGGCCCGGCACGCCCGGGCCGGGGATCCGGCGGGCATCTTCGACATGGGCATGTCCTACCTGCCGCCGGCTCATGCCGAATGGCAGCTGCTCGCAGGGGACGAGAGCGCCGTGCCGGCGATCCTGGCCATCCTGGAGCACGCGCCCGCGTCACTGGTCGCCGAGGTCTTCCTGGAGGTGTGCGGAGCCGCGGACTTCCGTACGGACCTCACCGTCCCCGAAGGCGTGCGTGTGCACTGGCTGGCCCGGGACAGCGCGGACACCCTGCCTGGTAGACCGGTTCTGGAGGCGGTCAAGGAGATGTCCCCGCGCCCGGGCCGGTTCTACACGTGGGTCGCCGGGGAGGCCGGATTCGCCACCGGGCTGCGCCGCCACCTGGTGCGCGAGCGCGGAGTGCCGAAGTCGGACATCGGGTTCTTCGGGTACTGGCGGCACGGCCGATCGAGCCCCGGCTGATCCGTACACCCGTCGGTCCGGCCTTCCGGAGCGGCGGAATACGGCCCTGCGGCACACCTGGCCGCAGGGCCGTACGACCGTACGTGCCCGAGCGTTACGGGCCCCGAGCCAGCTGTACGGGCCCGAGCCGTACGCGCCCGACGCGTCAGACGCGCCGTTCCGGTCCGGTCACTTCCGTCATCACCTGATGGCCTTGATCAGTTCGCCGTTCGCCGTGTCGCCGCTCAGCTCCCAGAAGAAGGTGCCGCCCAGGCCCTGTTGGGCGGCCCAGTCGCCCTTGGTTCCGATGGTCTCGGGGGTGTCGTAGCTCCACCACTGGTTGCCGCAGTGCGCGTAGGCGGTGCCGCCGGCCTTGCCGGTGGCCGGGCATCTGGTCTTGAGGTCCTTGTAGTCCTCGATTCCCTGTTCGTACTTGCCCGGCGCGGGCCCGCTCGCCTTGCCGCCAGGCGCGGACTGGGTGACTCCGCTCCAGCCCCGGCCGTAGAAGCCCAGCCCGTACAGCAGCTTGTCGCCGGGAATGCCCAGACCCTTGAGCTTGGCGATGGTGGCCTCGGTGTTGAAGCCCTCCTTGGGAATGCCCTGGTACGAACCGAGGGGCGAGTGCGGGGCTGTGGGCCCCTGTGCGTCCCACGCGCCGAAGTAGTCGTACGTCATCGGCAGGTACCAGTCCACGTACTGCGCCGCCGTCTTGTAGTCGGTGGCGTCCATCTTGCCGCCGGCGGAGGCGTCGGCGGTGATCGCGGCGGTGACCAGCTTGCCGCTGAACTTCGCGCGCAGCGCCTTCAGCACGTTCGCGAAGGCGTCGCGCCCGCTCGTGTCGCAGGTCAGGCCACAGGAGTTGGGGTATTCCCAGTCGATGTCGATGCCGTCGAAGAGCCCCGCCCAGCGCGGGTCGTTGACCAGGTTGTAGCAGGACTCGGCGAAGGCCTGGGGATTCCTGGCCGCCTCGCCGAAGCCGCCGGACCAGGTCCAGCCGCCGAAGGACCAAAGGATCTTCAGGCCGGGGTGCTTCTTCTTGAGCTTCAGCAACTGGTTGAAGTTGCCCCGCAGCGGCTGGTCCCAGGTGTCGGCCTGGCCGTCGACACTCTGGTCGGCGGTGTACGTCTTCTCGTAGTCGGCGAAACTGTCACCGACGGTGCACTTGCCGCCCTGGACGTTGCCGAAGGCGTAGTTGATGTGCGTGAGCTTGGCGGCCGAGCCGGAGGTCTCGACGTTCTTGACGTGGTAATTGCGCTGGTAGACACCCCAGTTGGTGAAGTATCCGACAGTCCTGCTCGCCGCGACGGAAGACTTCGCGGCGGAGGACTTCGCGGGTGAGGCGGCCGTGGCGGACTTCGACGGTGCGGCGGGGGCCTGCCGTTCGCCCGCCGAGGCGGTGGCCGACAAGAGGGTCGTCGCGAGCACTGTGGCGCAGGCCGCGCCCAGGAAGGCGAAGAGCCTGCGGCGCTTGGGGAGCGCGCGCCGAGCGGGGGTCGGGTGGGTGGAACGTAAGCGTCTTTCATCCGGTCCGAGCATGGTTCTCCTCGCGTGTGGGGTGCGGGGGGTGAGTGCTGCGGCCGTGCTGTGCGTCCTGGCATGGACACATCTGTACGTCCTACGTTCACGGGAATGTAGAAGGACTAGACCAGCCCGTCAATGGTTCGGACCAATTGCCGTACGGGCGGCTCCGATCCGGCGCGGGTCACACACGTGCGCCGGTGACGTGCGTCGCCCGATCGGGCATACTCCAACTCGCCGCAGCCGCTGGTCAGCCGCCCTCGTAACCCGAGGGGGCAGTATCACGGCACAGTGGCATCCCGGCCCCGCCCCGCGGGTCCGTGTCCACGGCACGGCACCACACCCAGGCGCCGTCGCCGCAGTTCCTGACGAAGGAGAGCGCACCATGCCGGAGTACGGTCCGCGGCCGGTGGAGCGTGAGATGCCCACCGAGGAAGCACGCGATCTGCTGGCACTCGTACGCGACCTGGTGCAGCGCGAGGTCAAGCCCGGGGCTGCCGAAGGTGAGCGGACCGGCACCTTCCCCCGCGAGACCTTCGCTCTCTTGTCCAGGTCCGGGCTGCTCGGCCTGCCCTACCCCGAGGAGTACGGCGGTGGAGGGCAGCCCCACGAGGTCTACCTCCAGATCCTGGAGGAGCTGGCCGCCGCCCGGCTCACCGTCGGCCTCGGCATCAGCGTCCACTCCCTCGCCTGCCACGGCCTCGCCCACTTCGGTACCAAGGAACAGCGCGCCGAGCACCTTCCGGCCATGCTCGGCGGCGAACTGCTGGGCGCCTACTGCCTGTCCGAGCCCTCGTCCGGCTCCGACGCGGCGGCGCTGCGCACCCGCGCCCTGCGCGACGGCGATCACTGGCTGCTGACCGGCACCAAGGCGTGGATCACCCACGCGGGCATCGCCGACTTCTACACCGTGCTCGCCCGCACCGGGGAGGACGGCTCCCGCGGCATCACGGCGTTCCTCGTCCCCGGCGACGCGGAAGGACTCAGCGCGGCCCCGCCCGAGCGCAAGATGGGGCTCAACGGCTCGCCCACGGCGCAGCTCCACCTGGACGGGGTACGCGTGCCCGACGCGCGGCGGGTGGGGGAGGAAGGCCAGGGGTTCTCCGTCGCCCTCTCCTCCCTCGACTGCGGACGACTCGGCATCGCGGCCTGCGCCATCGGCGTCGCACAGTCGGCAATGGACGAGGCCCTCGCCTACATGGCGGGCCGCGAGCAATTCGGCCGCCCCATCGCCGACTTCCAGGGGCTGCGCTTCATGCTGGCCGACATGGGCACCCAGATCGAGGCCGGCCGCGCCCTCTACCTCGCGGCGGCACGACGGCACGACGCGGGCCTGTCCTTCTCACGGCAGGCCGCCATGGCGAAGCTGTTCTGCACCGACGCCGCGATGCGCGTCACCACCGACGCCGTGCAACTGCTGGGCGGATACGGCTACACCGCGGACTTCTCCGTCGAGCGTTCCATGCGCGAGGCCAAGGTCCTCCAGATCGTCGAGGGCACCAACCAGATCCAGCGCATGGTCATCGCCCGCCACCTCGCCGGGCCGGAGAGCACCCGCTGACGAGAGCGGACGGGCGGGCACCGGCCCCGGCCGGCCGGGCCGGACGGACCGTCCGCTCGGCCGCCCGGCCATCGTTGGACGCCTGCCCGTCCGGCTGCCCTCGTCAGACGGACACCGGCTCCCCTCCCGCCTGTTCCACGTCCCGCGCAGGCGAACGATCCGCCGACCGGGCGGCGCCCCGGCACTCAGCCCTCCCCGGCAGCCCCCGAGCAGTCCTCCCCGTCGGTAGCCCGCCGCCGGTATCCCGCCCCGTGACGGGGCCGGTCCTCGGCGCCACTTCCGTCACTGATGCTGCGCCCCTCACCGTCGCAACGCCCGTCACCGGCGCCGCGCCACCGCCCGTTCCCGGTCCGTACGCGCACGGGCCACTTCCCCCTCACCGGCCCGTCTGAGACTCTCCCCGAGACCCACCGCGACCACTGCTCACGGAGGCCCCCATGCCCGCATCCCGCTTCTCCCGCCGACGCGGTATCCGCACGGCCGCCGCCGCTGCCCTCGCGCTGCCCCTCGCCGCGCGGGCCGCCACAGCCCAGGCGGCGGCCCCGGTCGCCGGTCGGGACGCGCGCGGTGAGGAGGCGGGCGGGGAGCGGGAAAGCGACGCGCTGCGCGTCATGACGTTCAACCTCCGCTATGCCTCGGACACCCCGCCGCACAGCTGGCCCGAGCGCCGCCCCGTCACCCGCGCCCTCCTGCGCCGCGAGCGCCCGCAGCTGATCGGCACTCAGGAAGGGTTGTACGCGCAGCTCAAGGACATCGCGGCCGATCTGGGCAGACCTCGCTACGACTGGATCGGCACCGGGCGCGCGGGCGGCAGCCGTGACGAGTTCATGGCCGTCTTCTACGACACCCAGCGGCTGCTTCCGATGGAATACGACCACTTCTGGCTCTCCGATCAGCCCGGACTGATCGGTTCGGCGACCTGGGGCAACACCGTGATCCGGATGGTCACTTGGGTGCGCTTCCGGGACCTGCGCACCGGTGGGGAGCTCTACCACCTCAACACGCACCTCGACCACCAGAGCCAGCCCTCACGGGACCGCTCGGCGGCCCTCATCGGCGAACGCCTGTCCGCACTCGACACCGCGCTCCCGCGCCTGGTGACTGGCGACTTCAACGTTCCCGCACACGGCAACCCCGTCTACGACACGCTCCTCGCCAAGGGAAAGCTCACCGACACCTGGGACACCGCCGAGCGGCGCGGCAAGCAGTACGCCACCTTCCACGGCTACAAACCGCTGGTCCCCGACGGCGACCGCATCGACTGGATCCTCGCCTCACCCGGAGTCCGCGTCCGCCGCGCGTCGATGAACACCTACGCCAAGGACGGGCAATACCCGAGCGACCACCTCCCCGTCCAGGCGCTCGTCGAGCTGTGAGCCCCGGCCGGGAGTCAGAACCCGCCGCCTCCGCCCCCGCCGCCGCACGAGGACCCGCCCCCGCCGCCGCACGAGGACCCGCCTCCGCCGCCGCACGAGGCTCCGCCCCCGCTGTCGCTGTCCCCGCTCTCGCCGGCCGTCCATGCCTGCCCGGTGAACCCGCCACTCGCGCCCCCGCGCCTGTACTTGCGCGTTTTGCGGTTGGGCGGTCTGCTCCACATCCGGATGCAAAACATGACCAGCAGAAAGATTCCCCCGAACACCAGCCACGCGACCATGCGCCCCCCCTGGCTCGCCGCTGCTGCCCTCCCCTTGCCCCGGGCCGTACAGGAGAAACGGCGGCCGGCTGAAGGGAGACCAAAGAGAGACGTGGCCAACCGGACGCCTCACCCGGGAGACGGCCCGACAACGGAGATCCTGGCAGCGCCGACGAGTCCAGAGCCCGCGCAGGGGCGGGCTCTGCCCGAGCTCACGCGGGTCGAGCGACTCCCGTCCGATGCCCGGGCGGGGCGACGGCCCCCGCCCGGGAGCCAGGCGGAGAGAGGCCCGATCCCCAAGTGTCCCTCCGCGGCGCGCGCGGCCGAAGCGCCTACGCGCCTGCCGCTTCGCGCACCTCGTCGACCACCTTCGAGCTGAGCGCCGCCCGGATCAGGCCGGCCGCCAGCGAGGCCAGCTCGTCCTTCTTGACGAGCTCTGCCAGCTTCTCCGGCGACTCGGGAAGCCCCAGTTTTCCCGCCCCCTGGAGTGCCTTGGGGTCCAGGTACGGCTGGAACTCGGGCCACACCGCCTGCGCCTCCCGCAGGAAGATCGAAATCCCCACCGGACCGAGCCCCGGCATCTCGCGCAGCGCCGCCTCGGGGTCGTCCCGCTCGCGCAGTTTGCGCAGGTCGCCGCCGTACTTCTCCTTCAACAGCCCGGCTCCCTCGCCGAGTTGGGTGGCGGTGCGCTCGTCGTAGCGGCGGTAGCCGCCCTCGCCGAGCGCGTCCACCCGCTGCTGCCAGGTCGCTTCCCCCATCCGCCGCGCGTCCCGCATCCCGGCGTCCGAGAGCGCGCGCGAGCTGGCGACGGCGATGTCCGCGCGGATACGCGCGCTCAGCAGCAGCGAGAGCACCAGAAGGCGGTAGAGCGGGGAGGGGGTGTTACGCAGGGTGATACCCGCTTCCTCCGCGTAGGTCTGTCCGTGGTGCTTCAGCAGCTCCCGTACGAGCGCGGCGTGGCGCTGGCGCTGACCGTCGGAGGAACGGCTGCCCGTGCGGCTGCCCGTGCCCTGACGGTTCTTGCTCGCGCCGGCCTTGCGTCCGGCGCTCGCACCTGCGCCGCGCGTCGGGCGTGTACTGCTCGTCGGGCGCGTACTGCGCGTCGGCCGTGCGCTGCTCGTCCGGCGCTTGCCGCTCGTCCCGCTCTTGGTGCTGGTCCTGCTCCTGGTGCTCGTGGTTGCCATGGCCCTCTCCTCGACGTTCTTGGGTCCTCGGCGTACAGGGCGTACTCGGCACCCGGGTCCCCATCCGCACGGGATCTACGCGGGCCTCGCGGATCTTCCGGCCGACGTGCTTTCACAAGCGAACGACCCGCCCGTCCGCAGGTCACAAGAGCAGGAGCGACGCCGCGCCACCCACCCGGTCACCCGCGCGGCTCACCACCCGGCCACGTCCGGCACCGCCACCGGACGCGAGCCCTCCGCCAGCGAGTGCGCTCCGGCGACGCCGACCAGGGAGGCCGCGACCGCGGCGCGTACCGGCACCCGCGGCGGCGCCCCCTCGGTCACCGTGCGCCAGAACGCCTCCACCACCCGCGCGGTGCCTGCCTCCATCGGATCCACGGCCTCGCCGTACAGCTGTAGGGACTCCGGGACGCGCACCTCGTCGCGCAGCGAACCACCATGCGCCCAGGGCTCGTTGCGCAGCCGCACCGACCACGCGTCCCGGCCCGGCGCGCGCAGCGACTCCGCGAGCCCCTCGGTGCCGCGCACCGACAGCCACGACCAGTGGCTGTCCGGCTCGCCCTGGAGGAACGTCTGCCGTGTGAGGGCGAGGGCGCCCGTCGACAGCCGGGTGGCCATGACGACCGCCATGGGCCGCTCGCCCGTCCCCACCGGGTGCGCCGTCACCTCCACCGGCCAGGCACCCGTGACGTCCAGGACGGGGGAGAGGGTGTGGGTGCAGTAGGCGGTCGGAGTGATCCGTCCGCGCCAGTGCGCCGGATCGCCCGTCAGCGCGGCCACCGCGGCGGGTGCGAGGCCGTGCACGTAGTCGCACTCGATCAGCTCGACATCGCCGATCTCCCCACCCTCGACCAGCGTGCCGATGGTCCGCACGTGCGGGTGCTCGACGTAGTTCTCGGCGAAGGAGTAGTCGGCCGAGGACTCCCGGGCGGCCTGGACCAGCGCCCTGCCCTCCTCCTCGCTGACGCACGCGGCGCACTCGCTCAGCACGTGAACGCCCCGGCGCAGAAGAGCGATGGCGGGCTCGGCGTGCGCGTCGAAGTCGTTGGCCAGGACGACGGCCGCCACGTCTTCGCCCGCCAGCTCTTCCCAGCGGCGGGCCGTACGGGCAGCGGGGAACTCGGCCGAGGCCGCCGCCAGGAGCTCGGGATCCGGGTCGCACAGCGCCGTCACCTCGAACCCGGCCCGCGCACACCAGCGGGCCAGGAGCAGCCCGCGCCCCAGCCCCGCGATCACCACTTTCGTCATCCGGCTCACCCTGGCCCGAACCCCTGGCAGCGGCAACTCAATTGGGGGCTCCACAGCCGGGGCACCACACCGGCGCGCCCCGCGCCCCGCACCTGTGCGCGTCCCGCTCCCCGCGCGCCCCGCACCCCCGCCACGACTCTGGCCCCGCCGCGCGAGCTGACGTACCGTCAAATACTCCCCACCGGGCCCGCACCCCCGGCCGACGCCCCATCCCCGGGCGCGCCGCACCGCTCCCGCTCCCGCGCAGCTCCCGCTCCCCGCACAGCTCCCGCCCGCCCCGCAAGGCCCGCAGGACCACGCCGACACCGGGAGGCAGACCGTGCCCGACGACCGCCCGATCCCCCTCGACGAGTACCCCGTACACCAGGTGCCGCTCTCGATGCGGCACGTCGCCACCGGCGACCGCAACGCCTACGACCGCTGCATCTTCCACGTCTTCGACCACGCGGGCAGCGCCCTGCTGATCACCGGCCTCGGGGTCTACCCGAACACCGGAGTGACCGACGCCTACGCCACCTTGCGCACCGGCGACCGTATCCTCGCCGTCCGCGCCTCCGACGCGCTCGGCGAGGACCGTACCCGGATGGAGACCGGACCGCTGAGCATCACCGTGGAAGAGCCCTTGCGCCGCTTCCGCCTGCGCTGTGCCGCCGACCCCGAGGACCCCGACGGGCTCTCCTTCGACCTCACCTGGAGCGCGGACTTCCCCGCCCTGTGGGAGCCGCACCACACCCAGCGCAAGGGAGACCGCCTCATCCTGGAGGCCCGTCGCTTCGTCCAGGCAGGCAGCGTCACCGGCACCCTGTGGGCCCGGGGCGAGGCGAGAGTGCTCAGCGCGGGGGAGTGGACGGGCACCCGCGACCGCAGCTGGGGCAACCGCCCCATACCCGGCGAGGAGGCGGGCCGGGCGGGCGACGAACACCCGACCGAGGGCTTCCACTGGCTCTGGTGTCCCGTCCGCTTCGAGGACCGCTTCGTCATGGTGCTCCTCCAGGAGGACGCCGACGGCTTCCGTACCCTCAACGACGCCGTCGAGGTCCGCGAAGGCCACCGCGACCGCCAACTCGGCTGGCCACAGGCCGACATCACCTACCGCCCCGGCACCCGCACCCCCGAAAGCGCCGTCGTCCACCTGACGGGCCCGGCCCGCAAACCCCTCGAACTGCACGCGCGGACCCTCCTTTCCTCACCGCTGGCCATCGGCGCCGGATATCCGCCCGCCGACGACTGGCAGCACGGCACCTGGCGGGGCCGTGAGTGGAGCGACCGCCGCGTCTACGACCTGTCCGAGCCCTCCGCGCACCCCCTCGCCGCCTACGGCGTCACCGACCACTCTGCCCGCTTCACCCTTGAGGGCCGCACCGGATACGGGCTGTTCGAGCACGGTTCCTTCGGGCGTCACGACCCCAGCGGCTTCACCGGATTCGACTCCGTCGCGCCCCCGCTCCCGCCTGCGCCCCGGCACACGCCCGACGACCGGCAGGACCGGCCATGACCGCCTCCGAGTCCCGCCCCCGTACCACCACCCGCGACCCGGCCGAGCTCGTCCGCCGGATCGACGCCTGGCTCGACACCCGGCTGCCGGGCGCGCGTGCCGTCGATCCCGTGCTGCCCGAGAGCAACGGCATGTCCAGCGAGACCGTCCTCTTCCGCCTCAACCACCCACGCGCGCCTGTGACCGGCTGCGCACTGCGCCTGGCCGCCGACCCCGCCGCCTACACCGTCTTCCCGCGCTACGACATGGCCCGGCAGTACCGCACCCTGCGCCTGATCGCCGAGCACACCGACGTGCCCGTCCCGCGCACGCTCTGGCTGGAGGAGGACGAGGCGCCGCTGGGCGCGCCGTTCTTCGTCATGGAGCGCGTCGAGGGCAGGGTCCCGCCCGACGTCATGCCCTACACCTACGAGGGCAACTGGCTGTGCGCGGCGTCCGACGACGAGCGCGCCCGCCTCCAGCAGGAGACCGTCTCGCTGCTGGCCCGCCTCCACGACCAGGCACCCGTCCGGCGTGCCGGTTTCCTCGGGACGCGGGGCCCCGGCACCCCGCTGCGCCGCCATGTGGCGGCGCAGCGGGCCTACTACGAGTGGGTCGTCCAGGGGCGGGCCCGCTCACCCGTCATCGAGCGCGGCTTCGCGTGGCTGGAGGCCAACTGGCCCGCTGACGAAGGCGGAACGGTGCTCAGCTGGGGCGACGCCCGCATCGGGAACATCGTCTTCCAGGGGTTCGTCCCCGTGGCCGTCCTCGACTGGGAGATGGCCGCGCTCGGCCCCCGCGAACTCGACCTGGCCTGGGCGGTCTACCTGCACCGCTTCTTCCAGGACCTGACCGAATCCACCGGGCAGCCGGGGCTTCCCGCGCTGCTGCGCCGCCCCGACGTCGAGCGGCGCTACACCGAACTGACGGGCCACACCCCGCGGTACATGGACTTCCACACGCTCTACGCGGCGCTGCGGCACGCCGTGGTGATGCTCCGCGTCGCCTACCGGCGCGTCCATTTCCACGAGGCGGCCGTTCCCGAGGATCCGGACGACCTGATCATGCACCGCGCCACTTTGGAGGCCATGCTCGAAGGCGACTACTGGCCCCGGGTGCTGAGCGGGGCGTGAGCCCCACAGGGGCGCGAGGAACCGCGCGCCCAGCTTGGGGGTACCTCCCTGCTCGAAGAGCTTGGGGGAGCGCCCGCAGTCTGCAATGCACAGGCACGGGCAGCCCCTACTCAGCACCAGGAAAGAGGGCAACGCAAAGATCCGTCGGACAGGCCGTAGCGGCTGCTCCGGCTGCTCGGCTGACGGGCCCCGGGGCCCGTCAGCGGTGACTCTGGCTGATCACCTGCATCGGCCGGGAGTCGGGGCGGCCGGCGTGGGAGAACGGCTGGGTGCGCCAGTCCAATCCCTCGGGCAGGGTCAGCAGTTCGGCGATGCCGCGCTCCCGGGCGGCGCCGTCCGTGGGGGCGGCCTCGCGTACCGGGCGCCCCGCTCCCTGACACATCGTCAAGCCGAAGGGGTCCCACTTCGAGGCGCACAGCGCGTGCTCCGGCAGCTTCTCCTCCAGTGCCAGCATGGCGATCGCCTGCCCGCAGTCCGGGCAGATGACGCGGTAGCTCTCATAGGTTTCCTCGTCATCGGGGACCGGCCCCTCGACGCCTTCGTGACTGCTTCGCGCCGAGGCCGCTGCCGCGTCCTGGCGAACAGCATTGACCGACTTCATCGTGCGCATGGATTTCCCCCTCGGGTGAACCGGCCGGGCTGGGCTTCCGGCCACAGCAAGCACTTCCCGTCGTGTCTCTTCCGTAATCTCGACGCTCGGGAGGACACGGAAGCACGAGTGTGTCCTTGGTCACATACGTGTGTCTCCGTGTCACCGGCGCAGCGCCCGCCCACCATGGCGCGCCCCGCCCCCTGGTCCGGGCGTCCCACAGGACGGCGGGTCACGAGGCAGGGCACCCCACGGTCCCCGGAGGGCGCGGACAGTGTGCCGGAGTGCTACAAGCACAGTACGGTGATCCGCTGTGGAGGAACTGGACCGACAGATCGTGGAACTGCTCGTCAAGGACGGGCGGATGAGCTACACCGACCTGGGCAAGGCCACCGGCCTGTCCACCTCGGCCGTGCACCAGCGGGTACGCCGCCTCGAACAGCGCGGTGTCATCCGCGGCTACGCGGCCCTGGTCGACCCGGAGGCCGTGGGCCTTCCGATGACCGCGTTCATCTCCGTCAAACCCTTCGACCCCAGCGCTCCCGACGACATCGCCGACCGGCTCGCCGACGTGCCCGAGATCGAGGCGTGCCACAGCGTCGCGGGTGACGAGAACTACATCCTCAAGGTGCGGGTGGCCACACCCATCGAGCTGGAGCACCTTCTGGCCCGCATCCGCACCCTCTCCGGCGTGTCCACCCGCACCACGGTGGTCCTCTCCACCCCGTACGAGGCCCGCCCGCCCCGCATCTGACCGGCCGTCCGCGCGCCTCGCCGCGCACCCCGGGGCCCACCTGCCCCGCGGGAGCGGGAGACTGTCCCCATGAGCGACAGCACAGCCTCCTCCCGGACCGGACCCCGCACTCTCCTGCTGCGCGGCGGCGAGGTCCACAGCCCGGCCGACCCCTTCGCGACCGCGATGGTCGTGGAGGGCGGCAGCATCGCCTGGATCGGCTCGGAGGGGGCCGCCGACTCCTTCGCCGACGGTGTGGACGAGACCGTGCACCTCGACGGCGCGCTCGTGACCCCCGCCTTCACCGATGCCCACGTGCACACCACGGCGACCGGGCTCGCGCTCACCGGACTCGACCTGTCCGGCGCCGCCACCCTCCCCGAGGCTCTCGACCGGATCCGCGCCCACGCCGAGGCCGGGCCCCACGACCGGGTCCTGCTCGGCACCGGCTGGGACGCCGGTGCCTGGCCCGAGCAGCGCCACCCCAGCCGCGCCGAACTCGACGAGGCGGCCGACGGCAGGCCCCTCTACCTCACCCGCGTCGATGTGCACTCGGCGCTGGCCACCACCGCCCTGCTCGACCTCGTCCCCGGGATCACCACCCGCGAGGGCTACTCGCCGGACGCACCGCTGACCGGTGACGCGCACCATGCGGTCCGCGAGGCGGCGCACGCCACCCTCACGCCCCGCCAGCGGGCCGAAGCGCAGCGTGCCGCGCTCGCGCACGCCGCCTCCCTGGGCATCGGCGCTCTCCACGAGTGCGCGGGCCCCGACATCTCCAGCGAGGAGGACCTGCTCGCTCTCTTCGCGCTGGCCGCCGAAGAGCCGGGCCCGCGCGTGTTCGGATACTGGGCCGAACTCGTCACCTCAGCAAAGGAAGCGGCCCGCGTCCGGGAACTGGGTGCCCTGGGCGCCGCGGGCGACCTGTTCGCCGACGGCTCCCTCGGCTCCCACACGGCACACCTGTGCGCGCCGTACGCGGACGCGCCGGACACCACCGGCAGCGCCCACCTGGACGCCGGGGCCGTCGCCGCACACGTCGCCGCCTGCACCGAGGCGGGCCTCCAAGCCGGTTTCCACGCCATCGGCGACGCCGCGGTCCAGGCCGTCACCGAAGGCACCCGCGCGGCGGCCGAGCGCGTAGGCCTCGCCCGCGTCCGTGCGGCGCGACACCGCGTCGAGCACGCCGAGATGCTGACCGCGCGCACCGTCTCCGACTTCGCCGAACTCGCCCTCACCGCCTCCGTCCAGCCCGCCTTCGACGCGGCCTGGGGCGGCGAACACGGCATGTACGCGCGCCGCCTCGGCGCCGAGCGCGCCGCCGGACTCAACCCGTACGCGGACCTCCTGCGCGCGGGCGTCCCCCTCGCGCTCGGCTCCGACAGTCCCGTCACCCCCCTCGGCCCCTGGGAGACCGTCAGGGCCGCCGCCTTCCACCGCACCCCTCGCCACCGGATCTCCGTACGCGGCGCGTTCACCGCGCACACCCGGGGCGGCTGGCGCGCCATCGGCCAGGACGGCGCCGGGGTCCTGGCCCCCGGCGCCCCGGCCGACTACGCGCTCTGGCGCACCGGGCCCCTCATCGTCCAGACCCCCGACACCCGCGTCGCCAACTGGTCGACCGACTCGCGCTCGGGCACCCCGGGACTGCCCGATCTGACGCCGGGGACCCAAGTCCCGGTCTGTCTGCGGACGGTGATCGGCGGACAAGCGGTCTACGCACGGCCGGACGAGTGATGTAGACGAAGGTGATACGGCCGAACGAGACCCCCTCGGCCTGTCGCCGGAGCGCCACCCCCTCCGCACTGACCTGCTGATTTGCCGAAACACCCCAGGCCACCGGGCTGTTGACAAAAAACCGCCGTGGCCGGGTAGGTTCGGCCGCGTCCACCACAGGACGTCCGACCGGGGAACTTCCGCGCAGTCGTCGAACGCCGCTGGGCCACGGGGTGGTGTGCCGCACCGGCGCACCACCACTGGGAGCCAGGTCCAGCGCCCGCGGCACGGGGGCGGAAGCTGTCGGCTGGTCGGCGGGTGTGACCCGGGACGGGGCCCGGACGCTCAGTAGACAACGGCTTTCGGACGATCCGCAGCCAGCGGGTCCCAGGTCGGACCGAAGGGCGCCGGGCCCCGATCCGCAGATCCCAGGGGTCCCGAGGACACGGACCTGATCGAGGCAGACCCGATCGAGGCAGACCCGATCAATACGGTCGCTAAGCGCGCCACCAGGCACTTCCCTCGCTTTCCACAGCTTTACGATCCCGCGCTCCGCCATGCCCCCCGCGCGTTGTACGGTCACTGCACTACCGCACGACCTGCAAGGAAGGCTGCGACCTTGGCACCGGGCCCCGATACCACCTCCGCTTCCGCCCCGGGCGGACCCCGGGAGCGGAAGGCGGCTGCCGCCGCGCCCCCCAGCGCGCCGGACAGTTCAGCGCGCCCGGAAGAGCCGGACGGCGCGGCGCCACCGGAAGAGCCGGCGGACGGGAACGTTCCACCAGGAGGCGGGCGCCCCACCCGCAGGCGGCGGCTGGCCGCGCTCGCACGGCGCGAGGCACCCCGTACGGCGCTGGCCGTGCTCAGCGGGCTGGCGCTCGCGCTGGCCTTCCCCCCGTACGGGGTCTGGCCGTTGTCCCTTGTCGCGGTCGTGGCCTTCAGCCTGCTGGTGCGCGGCCGTACGGCCCGCCAGGGCGCCTGGAGCGGATTCGCCTTCGGCCTGCCCTTCTTCCTCTTCCTGTTGAAGTGGCTGCACGTCGTCGGATGGGACGCGACCATCGGACTGGCCTTCATCCAGGCCCTGTTCGTGGCCCTGCTCGGCGCCGCCTTCGCCGTCGCCACCCGGCTGCCCGCCTGGCCGCTGTGGGGCGCCTGCCTGTGGGTCACCGAGGAATTCCTGCGCGACCGGCTCCCCTTCGGCGGTTTCCCCTGGGGACGGCTCGCCTTCGCCAACAGCGGCTCTCCCTATACGCCGCTCGCCGCGCTCGGGGGCGCGCCGCTGGTCACCTTCGCCGTGGCGCTGACGGGCACGCTGCTCGCCGCCGTGGCGCTGGCCGCCTGGCGCCTGCGCGCCGAGTCCGCCGCCCGCACCCGGCGGGCCTACGGCACGGCAGCGGGAGCGCTCGTGCTGGCCGCCGCCGTCACCGCCGCAGGGTTCGCCGTGCCCGTCCCCACCAAGGCGGACGACAACGTGCGCATCGCGGTCGTCCAGGGCAACGTCTCCAAGCCCGGCATGGACTTCCTGGGCCGCCCCATGAAGATCCTCAACAACCACGTCAAGGCAACCCTCGACCTGGCCGAGCGCGTCAAGCAGGGCAAGGAGCCCAAGCCCGACCTCGTGATCTGGCCGGAGAACGCCTCGGACCTCGACCCCTACAAGTGGCCGGAGGCGGGCCGCCGTATCGACGAGGCCGTCAAGGCCGTCGGCGTTCCCGTGCTGGTCGGCGCCCTCGTCGACCACCCGACCAAGGAGGGCTATGTCGAGAACCAGGGCATCGTCTGGGACCCCAAGAAGGGCCCCGGAGCCTCCTACACCAAGCAGCATCCGGTGCCGTTCGGCGAGTACGTCCCCTTCCGCAAGCAGCTCAGCAAGGTCATCACGCGCCTCCAGCAGGTCCCCAGGGACTTCTACCCCGGTGAACACACCGGCGTCCTCCAGACCGGCCCGGCCCGCCTCGGTGACGTGATCTGCTTCGAGGTGGCCTACGACGAGATCCCCAGGGACACGGTGCGCGACGGCGCCCGCGCGCTGGTCGTCCAGACC
Organism: Streptomyces sp. NBC_01775; assembly: GCF_035917675.1. Classification (NCBI taxonomy): domain Bacteria; kingdom Bacillati; phylum Actinomycetota; class Actinomycetes; order Kitasatosporales; family Streptomycetaceae; genus Streptomyces; species Streptomyces sp. NBC_01775. The sequence goes on from NZ_CP109104.1 coordinate 8,554,316, forward strand.
AACAACGCCACGTACGGCAGGACGGGCCAGCCAGAGCAGCAGCTGGTGATGTCCAAGCTCCGCGCCGTCGAGCACGGCCGCGCCGTGGTCACGGCGGCGACGAGCGGCATCAGCGCCGTCGTCGCGCCCGACGGCACCGTTGAACAGCGTACGGACGAGTTCACCCGGGACGTCCTCACCGCCGACCTGCCGCTGCGTGACGGTCTCACCGTCGCGGACCGCGTGGGTGCCGTGCCCGAGCAGGTGATCGCTATCGTGGGCGTGCTCGCCTGCGCGGGGGCCTGGATCCTCGGCCGCAGGCGGCGCGCAGCCGGCTCACAGGAGCCCGGCACGGGGCAGCAAGACCGACCAGCACGACCGGAGGGGCAGCACCAGTGAAGGACGGCGGAAAGCGGCGCTACGAACCGCTCGGCACGGCCTTGGTCATCATTCCGACCTACAACGAGGCCGACAACATCAAGCCCGTCGTCTCCCGGGTGCGTGCCGCCGTGCCCGCAGCGCACATCCTCGTCGCCGACGACAACAGCCCCGACGGCACCGGCAAGATCGCCGATGAGCTGTCGGGGGAGGACGAGCAGGTCCACGTCCTGCACCGCAAGGGCAAGGAGGGCCTCGGCGCCGCCTATTTGGCGGGCTTCCGCTGGGGCATCGACAACGGCTACGGCGTGCTCGTCGAGATGGACGCCGACGGCTCCCACCCGCCCGAGGAACTGCCCCGGCTGCTCACCGCGCTGGCCGGCGCCGACCTGGTCATCGGCTCACGCTGGGTGCCCGGCGGGAGAATCGTCAACTGGCCCAAGTCGCGCGAGTTCCTCTCGCGGGGTGCCAGCACCTACTCCCGGTTCCTCCTGGACGTCTCCGTGCGGGATGTGACAGCGGGCTTCCGCGCCTTCCGCAAGGAGACGCTGGAGGGCATCGACATGGACACCATCGCCTCCCAGGGCTACTGCTTCCAGGTCGACCTCACCCGCCGCACCGTCCACGCCGGATACCACGTGGTGGAGGTTCCCATCACCTTCGTGGAGCGCGAGCGAGGCGACTCGAAGATGAGCCGCGACATCATGGCCGAGGCGCTGTGGCGCATCGCGGCCTGGGGCCTTGAGGACCGCGTGAAGAAGGTCCGCGGACGCCGTCAGACCTGAGCCAGGCACACTTGAGGCATGACGACGCGCGCACCTTTCCCTTACGAGCCCTCCGGCCAGGAGCCGGGCGACGGCACCGGTGGCCCCGGAGGGCCGGGACAGGGCCCCGAGGGGCCGAGGCGCCGCTCCAAGGGCCGTACGCTGTTGCCGCTGGGCGTCGCAGCCTGGGTGGTGCTGGAGATCTGGCTGCTCACGCTGCTCGCGGACGCGGCTGGTGGGCTGATCGTGCTCATCGTGCTCGTCGCGGGCTTCCTGATCGGCTCCGCGGTGATCAAGCGGGCGGGGCGCAGGGCCTGGCGGAATCTCGCGGAGTCCGTCCAGCGCGCGCAGGAGCAGGCCGGCGGCGGTGAACCCCGGCCGGAGGCCGAGGGTCGTGCCGGGCGCGGCAGCGGCATGGCGATGCTCGGCGGTCTGCTGATCATGATCCCGGGCCTCGTCTCCGACGCCGCGGGGCTGCTGTGCCTCTTCCCGCCCACGGCGAAGCTGCTGCGCGGCAGCACCAAGCGCTATCTGGAACGTCGCAGCGACTTCGAGCCGGGCTCTCTCGGCGATGCCTACCAGCAGGCGCGCGGCGCCGAGGAGCAGGTCCGTATTCACCGCCCGGACGGCAAGGTCGTCCAGGGCGAGGTCGTCCGGGACGACGAGCAGGGCCGGGACTGACGCCACTGACAGAGCCGGGGCTGACAGGGTCGCCGCTGACCAGGGGCCCTGCCGGCCCGATCGGCCGGCTGCCCCCGCGCCGCTCGCGGCACCCCGCGCACAACGCAGCGAGAGGGCCTCAGACCACACACGTGGTCTCAGGCCCTCTCGCTGTTCTCACTCGGCGCGAGGCCGCCGGGTCAGGCGGACTTGCGCTTGCTCCCGCCGCTGTCGTCTCGAGGATGCACCGCGATGTTCATCGTGCCGGAACGCAGCACCGCGAGCCGCTCCGCGAGGACCTCTTCGAGCTCCTCACGGGTGCGCCGCTCCATGAGCATGTCCCAGTGCGTACGTGCGGGCTTGCCCTTCTTCTCCTCCGGACCCTCGCCGTCGACCAGGAGTGCCTGTGCGCCGCACACCTTGCACTCCCACTCGGATGGAATCTCGGCCTCTACCGAGAACGGCATCTCGAATCGATGTCCGTTCTGGCATGCGTACTCCACGGCCTGGCGCGGGGCCAGGTCGATGCCGCGGTCGGTCTCGTAGCTGGTCACCACGAGTCGCGTGCCGCGAAGAGCTCGCTCACTCATGAATTCGTGCCTCCCGGGCTGGTCGCCCACAGGACAGGTGTCGCTGTCGTCGTCATCCGGTCAACGTCCGGTCGGCGGTGAAGATTCCCGTATCGGGACATGCGCCCACCCGTTTACCCATCGTCACCCCTGAGGGTGCCGCTGTGCGCCGCTGCCTTCTCTGTATTCCGCCGCTTCGTTGAATCTGCGGTACCCCCCGGTGACCGGTTTGTCACAACTGACAGGAGATGTCACCCACTGTTCGCATCTCTTTAGCGTGCAGTAACGGTCCATCCGGTGAGCCAAACGCGTACACTACCGGCCCGGCGCGCGGAGGTCTAAATCCGGCCCGGCGCCACGTTGCCCACGGCGGCTGTCGCTCGTCCTATGGGTACCCGCGCAAGCAGGGCGAAACCGAGTACGAAGAAGGCCACGAGCGACAAGATCGCGTACCGGTAATCACCCGTGAGCTGGTACGTCAGCCCGAACAGCAGCGGTCCCAGCCAGCTCGTGCCCCGGTCGCTCACCTCGTACAGCGCGAAATACTCCGCCTCCTTGCCCGCCGGCACCAGCTGGGAGAACAGGGAGCGGGAGAGTGCCTGGCTGCCGCCCAGCACCAGGCCGATCCCCGCGGCGAGCGCGTAGAACCACACCGGCTCCCCGGGCGGCAGGAAGTACGCGGCACTCACCGCCACCGTCCAGGCCGCCAGCGAACCCAGGATGGTCCGTTTGGCGCCGAAGCGGGCCGCGAGCCTGCCCAGGAGCAGCGCACCCGCCACCGCGAGCAGCTGCACCAGCAAGATTGCCCCGATCAGCGTCGTCTGCTCCAGGCCGAGCGACTCGGAGCCGTAGACCGAGGCCTGGGTGATCACCGTCTGGATGCCGTCGTTGTAGAGCAGGTACGCCAGCAGGAACAGCAGCGTCAGCGGATAGCGGCGCAGCTCCCGCAGCGTGCCCCTCAGCTGCTTGAACCCCTCACCCAGCGCGGTGCGCCCGGGCGGGCCGTGCGTGCCCGACGCCGGGCGCTCGCGCAGCCGCAGCAGCGGGACGATCGTGAAGGCCCCCCACCACAGGCCGGCCGAGGCCAGGCATATTCGTACCCCCGTCGACTGGCTGACGCCCAGCGACTCGTGGCCCAGGAAGAGCCCGAGGTTCACCACCAGTACCAGCGCCCCCGAGGCGTAGCCGAACGCCCAGCCGCGCGAGGAGACCGCGTCCCGCTCCTCGGGCGGGGCTATCTGGGGCAAGAAGGCGTGGTAGAGCACCACCGAGACGGCGAAGGACACGTTCGCCACCACCAGCAGCAGGCCGCCGAGCAGATAGCGCTCGCCGTCCAGGAAGAACATCCCCGTCGTCGCGCCGGCGCCCAGGTAGGCGGCGGCTCCCAGCAGTGGCTTCTTGCGGCCCGTGCGGTCGGCGACCGCCGCCGCCAGCGGCATCACCAGCACCGACAGCAACACCGAGGCCGAGACCGCGTACGGGAAGAACGAGCCGGCGCGTACCGGGATGCCGAGCGGATGCACATAGCCGTCCGCGTCGGCCGCCGCCTTGGTGACCTCGGTCAGATACGGGCCGAGGAACACCGTGAGCACGCTCGTGGAGAAGACCGAGTTCGCCCAGTCGTAGAAGTACCAGCCGCGCTGCTCGCGCCGTCGCTCCCGAAGTGCGGCGGAGTCCCCGGTCCCGGCGTCCTCCGCTTCGGCACCCTCCTCCGGTGCTTCCTGTGTGCTCGTGCCCATCCCCGGTCCTCCCCGTTCCGCCCGGAACGATCTTCGAAATCGTTCCGGGGGAGACTACAGCGCGTGCCCGTGTCACAGGGGAAAGCCGTGGCGTCTCGGCCTGCGGCACGGCATGCCGGCCCGCTCGGCCCCGCCGAGTGGTAGGCGCGCCGCCACCCGTCCCGTCAACTCCCGCAGCGAAGGAGCCCGTTCGCCATGCCCCCTTTCCGTGACCCGCTGGCCGGCACCGAGGCCGAGCACTACCGCATCGCCACCGTCGCCGGGCGTCGCGTCGCCTACCTGGACTCGGGCGGAACGGGGCCCGTACTGCTCGCCCTGCACGGGCACTTCGGGCGCGGCACCATCTTCACCCCGCTCGCCCGGGCCCTCGCCGGCCGCTACCGGGTCATCGCGCCCGACCAGCGCGCACACGGCCTCTCGGCCCCCGCCGTCGACCTGCGCCCGGAGGCCTACGCGGACGAGGCCGCCGGGCTGCTGGAGGCCCTCGGTATCCCGCGCGCCGCCGTGCTCGGTCACTCCATGGGCGGCGTTGTCGCCTTCGTCCTGGCGGCCCGCGCTCCCGAGCGGGTGGCGGCGCTGCTCGTCGCCGACATGACGGTGCTCAACCAGGAGCCGGAGGCCCACCCCGTCCTCGACTGCTCCGGCTGGCCGCGCCGCGCCCCCAGCCGGGAGGCGCTGGGCGCCGCCATCGAGGAGCACGGCATCCCGGACGCGGGCTACTTCCTGGACAGCGCCGCGGAGTTCGCGGACGGCTGGGGCCTGCTCTTCGACACCGACGCCATGATGGCCTCGCAGCGCGCCTTCGAGGGCGATCTGACCGCGTACTGGCTCGCCTCCCGGCAGCCGGCACTGCTGCTGCGCGCCGAACACAGCTTCATGCTCACCCCGCCCACCGCGCTCCGGATGGTCCAGGGGCGCCCGCACACCGAACTGGTCGAACTCGCCGGCTGCGGCCACTGGCTCTACGCCGACGACCCGGCGGGCTTCGCCGACGCGGTCGGCGGCTACCTGGATCGCACCCTGGAGGGCGGCACAGGGTGAGTCGGGTGCTCGCCGTGAAGGGCTCTCGCGCGGTACCCGCGTCAGTTCTGCGGCCAGGCGCCCCGCCGCTCGAACACCTCGCGCAGCATCTCCAGGCGGTCCGTGATGATCCCGTCCACCCCCAGGTCCAGCAGCGCCTCGGCACGCGCGCGCTCGTTCACCGTCCACACGTGCACCTGGAGGCCGCGCGTGTGCGCCGCCCGCACGAAGGACCGGTCCACCACCCGGACCCTGCCGTGCCGCTCGGGCACCTGTGCGCAGCCGGCGCCCGGCGGCAGCCGCCAGGGGAGGCCGAAGGCCCGCATGCGCAGGCCCAGCACGCCGCCGGTGCCGAGGGAGGTCAGCAGCCGGGGTCCGGCCAGCGCTCGTGCGCGGCGCACCCGGCGCTCGTCGAAGGAGCCCACGCACACCCGCGCCCAGGCGTCCTCGGCCGCCACCAGGTCCAGCAGAGGCACGAGCGCGGCCTCCGCCTTCACATCCACGTTCCAGCGCGCCTGCGGGAAGCCGCGCAGCAGGTCCGCGAAGAGGGGTACGGGCTCGCTCCCCGCGACGCGTGCCCTGCTGACCTCGGCCCAGGACAGGCGGGCCAGCGGGCCGCTGCCGTCGGTCGCCCGGTCCAGCGTCGCGTCGTGGAAGGCGACCAGGGCGCCGTCCGCCGTCGCGTGCACGTCGGTCTCCATGTAGCGGTAGCCCAGGCGCGCCGCGCGGGCGAACGCCGCGCAGGTGTTCTCCGGGGGACGGCTGCCCGCTCCCTCTTCCGGCGCGCCGCCCCGGTGGGCGAAGGCCAGCGGGGCCGGGTGCGCCAGGAAGGGGTGGAGCGAGGCGGGGGAGGGGCGCTCGTTCGGCCGTACGTTCGTCACCGCCGCAGTATCGCGCGGCGCGCCGGGCCGCGCGCCACCACCCGCGAGTCGTCGTCCTCGGCCGGGACGGTGAAGAACCGGAGGAAGAACTGGGACAGGGGGCCGATGGCCAGCGCGTACAGGACGGTGCCCGCGCCCGCCGAGCCGCCCAGCAGCATGCCGGTGGCCAGGACGGTCAGCTCGATGCCGGTCCGCACCAGCCGGATGGACCTGCCGGTCACCTTGTGGAGGCCGGTCATCAGGCCGTCCCTGGGGCCGGGGCCGAAGCGGGCCGTGATGTAGAGGCCCGTCGCCAGGCCGTTGAGTACCACGGCGGCCACCAGCAGGGGAATGCGCAGGGCCAGCGCCCGCAGCTCGGGCAGGAGCCACAAGGTGGCATCCATCGAGAGGCCGACCAGGAACACGTTGGAGACGGTGCCCAGGCCGGGGCGCTGCCGCATCGGCCACCACAGGAGCAGTACGGCGGCACCCGCGATGATCGAAACCGTACCGATCGAGAGCCCCGTGAGCTTCGAGACGCCCTGGTGGAAGACGTCCCACGGATCCAGCCCCAGCCCCGCGCCCACCATCAGGCCCGCGCTCGCTCCATAGAGCAGCAGACCCACGTACAGCTGCACCAGCCGGCGGACCAGGTGACTGCCGGAACCACTCGGGCCGGAACCACTCAATCCAGAACCCCTCAAGCCGGACAAAGAACTACCCCTCTCTCGTGCCACTCCCTTGACTCATGGCATCCTGTGGGCAGGAAGCAGGCCACTTCTACGGCCAATCCAGGGAAGGTGGACTGACCAGATGGCGCAGTGGAACTCCGCAGTAGGCGCTCCCCAGCTCGCGCGGCTCCTCAGCTCTCAACACCCTGGCCGGCGCGGGCAGGACGGCCGTGCGCACTACGGCCGCGGACTCGACGGCGAGGCCGCCGCGCAGGCCGCCGACGGCGGTCGGTCCGCCGCGGTTCCTACCGCGCGCAAGGTGCCCGCCTACCGTTCCCTGGCCGATGGCCTGCGCCTCCTCGTCCTCGAAGGGCGTATCCCCGTGGCGACCAGGCTGCCCGCCGAGCGCGAGCTGGCCGCGGCGCTCCACGTCAGCCGCACCACTGTCGCGGCTGCCTTCGAGGCGCTGCGCGCCGACGGCTTCCTGGAGTCCCGCCGGGGCTCCGGGAGCTGGACCGCCGTGCCCGCGGGCAAGCCACTGCCCACCCGTGGCCTCGACCCGCTTCCGCCGGACAGCGAGGGCACCGTCATCGACCTGGGCTGTGCCGCGCTCCCCGCGCCCGAACCGCACCTCACCCAGGCGTTCCAGGGCGCACTGGCCGCGCTGCCGCCCTACGCCCACACCCATGGCGACTACCCCGCCGGGCTGCCCGTCCTGCGTCAGGCACTCGCCGACCGCTACACCGAGCGCGGTGTGCCGACGATGCCGCAGCAGATCATGGTCACCACCGGTGCCATGGGCGGCGTCGGCGCCCTCGCCCGGATGCTCGCCCCGCACGGGGAGCGCATCGCTGTCGAACACCCCTCCTACGCCAATGTGCTCCAGCTGTTGCGTGAGACGGGCGCTCGCCTGGTGCCCGTCCCCATGGCGGACCGGCTCGCGGGCTGGGACCTGCCCGCCTGGCACCGCACGCTGCGCGAGGCGGCGCCCCGGCTCGCCTACGTCGTCGCAGACTTCCACAACCCCACCGGCGCCCTGGCCGGGGCCGAGCAGCGCCGTGAACTCGTGGCGGCGGCCCGCGACTCGGGCACCATCCTGATCGCCGACGAGACCATGGCCGACCTCCCGATGGGCCCGCCCGGCTCGACGCGAGCCCTCAGCACCGACGCGCCGGAGTGCCAACTTCCGCCCCCGATGGCCTCGTTCGACACCGGCGGCTCCACCGTCATCACCGTCGGTTCGGTCAGCAAGTCCATCTGGGCCGGCCTGCGCATCGGCTGGGTGCGGGCGGCGCCCGAGGTGATCCGCAGTCTCACCGCGGCCCGCGCCTACGCCGATCTGGGCAGCCCCGTGCTCGAACAGCTCGCCGTCACCGAACTGCTGACCGGCGACGGCTGGGAGCAGGCGGTCACCCTGCGCCGGGCCCGCGCGCGGGAGAACCGCGAGGCGCTCACCGCGGCGCTGCGCGCCCAGCTGCCCGACTGGGAGTTCACCGTCCCGCACGGCGGCCTCACCCTGTGGGTGCGCACCGGCGGGCTGTCCGGCTCGCGGATCGCCGAGGCGGGCGAACGCGTCGGGGTGCGCGTGCCTTCCGGGCCGCGCTTCGGGGTCGACGGGGCCTTCGAGGGCTTCGTACGGCTCCCGTTCACCATCACCGAGCCGCTTGCCAGGGAGGCCGCGGCCCGCCTCGCCGCCGCCGCCGACCTGGTGCGTTCCGGTGCCCCCGCGCTCTCGGACGTGCCGCGCTCGTACGTGGCCTGAGCCCGCGTCGTCGCGCTCTCGGACGTGCGGTGCCGCTACGTCACTTGAGGCCGCGTCCATAGTGCCGTGACCGGGCGAAGCTTGCCGGGAGGGGCACCGGGGGTGCGCGCGGCGGGCGCCGCGTGCGGTGCGAGGACGCCACCCGTTTCCACCCGCACGGTCGAGCGATGTGATCACTCAATCGTGAGTTCTCCGCCTCTCCCGCCCGGTGTGACGCGATGCTCGGCAGGACGGCGAGTGACCGGCACAGCCTGGATGTGCAGCGGGTGGGGGAGATGGCATGACGCAAGAAGCGGGACGACGAGGGGGCGTGGACGGCCAGGCGCTGCTGCTGGCGGCCGGGCTGGCCGATCTGGCGGTGAGCACGCTGGGTTCGGCCCTGGGGACGGTGCGGGGGATGCTGCGCCGCTCGGACGCCGCGCAGCTGGCGGCGGAGGCCGAGCAGGACCTCATGGCGCGTGGGCGCCTGGTGCTGGACCGGTACGCGGCCGTGCCCCCGGCCCATTTGGAGATCCTCGCCCGGCACGCCCTGGCTCGGAAGACCGCCGATGACATCTGACCGGTGGGAGCCGGCCGCCTTCAAGGCCCGCGTCGATGAGGTACTGCGCCGGTTCGTCGCCCAGCAGGCCGACGAGTTCGCGGCGATCGATCCGAGCCTGGGCGCCGTGGCCGAGCAGCTGGAGGCAGCGGTCGCGGACGGCAAGCGGCTGCGGGCGGCGTTCTGCTACTGGGGATGGCGTGCGGTGGGACAGCCGGACAACGACGCACTGTTGCGGGCGGCGGCCTCCATCGAGCTGGTCCACGCCGCCGCGGTCGTGCACGACGACCTCATCGACGACAGCCCGCTGCGGCACGGGCGCCCTACCGCACATGTCACCCTGCGTGGTGCCGTAGGGCGCCGCCCAGGCGCCGACGCCGCCGGGAGGTCGCTGGCGATGCTGGTCGGGGACCTGCTGATGGCGCTGGCCGGGCAGCTGTTCGCCACCAGCGGTGTGCCCGCCGCGTATCTCGTCCGGGCCCGCCCACTGTGGTCGGTGATGGCCCGCGAGCTGATCGCGGGCGAGTGCCTGGAGATCCTGCATACCGGAGCCGGCCCGGATACCGAGACGTCGCTGAAGGTGATCCGGTACAAGACCGCCAAGTACACCGCCGAGCAGCCCCTGCTGATCGGCGGCGCCCTGGCCGGGGCGGGCGCGCGCCTGCGCGAGGGCTACTCCGCGTACGGCCTGCCGCTGGGCGAGGCGTTCCAGCTTCGGGACGACCTGCTCGGCCTGTTCGGAGATCCGGAACGCACCGGCAAGGCCAGTGCCGACGATGTGCGCGGCCAGCGGCCCACGGCGCTGCTGGCAGAGACGTGGCACCTCGCCGGCGACAGCGAGCGGGAGCTGCTGCACGCCCTGCTGGGCCGAGGTGACCTGGACACGAAGGGGCTGGACGCAGTGCGCGGGATGATGCGCCGGCTCAAGGCGCCCGACCGCATCGAGGACATGATCGGGGCACGGGTCGAGGAGGCCCTCGATGCCCTCCACCAGCTGGAAGTACCAGCGCACGCCACCGCTGCCCTGACCGCGCTGGCGCATTCGGCGGCGGTCCGCCTGTTCTGACCCTCGCACCGGGGCGGCGCAAGCCCGTGCCGCCCCGGGCAGCCCGCCCTCCCCCCTGTCGTGGACGAAACCGTGGAAGACCAGGAGCCCTGCCATGACCTACACCGAGGCATCGATGGACGCCCTGCGGCAGGCCGGTGACGAGTTCGCCGACGCCACCGTCGCCGCTCTCTTCGAACGCGGGGAGGTGGGCGCCTTCAACGCGCTGATGCGCTACGTCTCCACCGCCGGAGCTCCCCTGCCGGACGGGCTGCCCGATGTCGCGCGCGAATACCTTGAGGCGACCCGCGTCCCGCCGGCCTGGGTGGACTGGTCGGAGATGGAGAAGGCCCGGCTGTTCTTCACCGACAACAACGTGCACATCTCCACCGCGCTGTCCTTCGCCTCCATGCCCGCCTGCTACCTCGTCCCGCACGTCGCGAAGCTGCTGTCGACCACCCACGGCATGAAGTACCCCTCCAAACGGATGGCGGAGACCGGTCAGTTCACCGTCTACCTGATGCGGCCCGACGCCTTCGAGGCCGGTAGCCGCTTCATCCCCGCCGCTCAGAAGGTCCGCCTCCTGCACGCCTCCATCCGCCACCACCTCAAGAGCGAGAACCGCTGGGACGCCGAAGCCCACGGGAGGCCGATCTGCCAGGAGGACATGATCGGCGGGCAGATGTTCTTCTCCCTGCTCGTGCTGGACAGCCTGCATCGCCTCGGCATCCACATGTCGACCGAAGGCGCGGAAGCCTACTACTACGCGTGGCGCGTCGTCGGTGCCATGCTCGGCGTCGACCAGGCCACCGTCCCCCGGACTCTCGACGAGGCCCGCCGGTTCCTCGACCTGTACATGGTCCGGCACATGGGGCCTTCCGTGGAGGGCACACACCTGACCCGGCAGCTGATCGACCTCTACGAGGAAGTGGTGCCCGGTGACCTCTTCGACCCGATCGTCTCCGCCCTCATCCGCTACCTCATCGGCGACACCTGTGCCGACTGGCTCCACGTGCCGCGCACGCCGTGGGACACCCTCGTAAAGGCCGCTCCCCACCTCCTCGGCGTCCTGGAGACCATCGAGGACCGCTCCCCGCTCGGCGCCTGGGCCCTGGACCGCCTCGGCCACCTCACCACCGTCTTCGAGCTGTCCTCCCTCACCCGCGGACGCGTCATGCACTACGCGATCCCCGACACGCTGAAGAAGGACTACGGCATCTCCAGCGCGGTGTCCCACACCCACCGGTGGACCCCACCAGCCGCCACAATCTCTTGACCCCCACACTCAACCTTCAATGAGAACCCCTCAACCCTCACTGCGACAGGTCAAGCCGTGACGGAGCGCCGCAGGCGGCGTCCGCGCCCTCAAAGGCGCCGCTGACGGGACCGAGTCCGACCGACCGTCGCTCATGCTTGGACCGAGGAGGGACGCGGTCGCCCGACTACTGGTGCTCGCGGGGCTACGACAGCAGGTGGTCGAGGCAGAGGTTCAGCCCGGCCTCCAGATGTTCCGCGGAGCCGGTGGAGAGCAGGACAGTGACACCGCCTTGGACGGTGGCGATCACAGCCGCGGCCGTGCGGTCGGCGTCGAGCGCCGGGTTGGCCTCGCCAGCCGCTTGCGTGGCCTCGATACCGGCTCGGACGCACTCCTGCCACCGCCGCACCAGCTGCGCCGACACGGCCTGCGCGGCCGGGCTGTACCGGCCCACGTCGGCGATCAGCACCCCGAGCGGGCAGTGCAGCCCTTGGTCGCGGTAGCGCTCGACGATGAGGTCGCGCCACGCCTCCCAGGCCGCGCGCGAGGTGAGTTCGCCCAGGTACGGCTGCTGGTCGTCGAAGACGCGCTCGGCTTCAAGTTCGGCGACCGCGGGAAGAAGCTGTTCCCGGCCTTCCGGGATGTAATCGAACATTTGCCCCTTGCCGGTGCTGCTGCGCCGGCACACGTCGTCGAGCGTGGTGGCGTTCGTGCCGCGTTCCCGGATCTCGGCTGCGGCGGCTTCGACATTGCGCAGGCGGGTGACCGCGGCCTTTCGGGCCGAAGCCGACCAGTGGCAAGACGGCGAACGAGACAGCTGGACGGCGCCTGCGACGTGATGCGTGATGTCCTTGGCGAAAACCCGTTGGTGGACCACGGCGACCATTGCTGCTTTTCCGGAGGCCGTGCGAGAGAACGAGGAGGTGGTACCCGTGAACGCAGTATCGGCATGGGTGCTTCCCTCCGGGGTCACGGTCGGGCGAAAGGTCGTCCGGGAGCGCCGTCTTTGAGCACTCCCGAAAGGCACGACCATGCAATTCACTTCCGAACAGCGTCTCGACGACGGCGTCCTCGAGCGCGAATTCACCCTCGGCGAGATCCCCGGCGCCCTGTGGACGCCTGGCTCTGCTGGATCTTCTGGGGCCGCACCGGCCCCGCTGATCCTGATGGCCCACAACAACGGCCTGCCCAAGGGGGAATCCCGGCTGGTGGCCCGGGCCCGGCATTCCGCGGCGTACGGCTACGCGGTCGCCTCCATCGACGCCCCCGGGTGCGGTGACCGGCCCCGTTCCGCCGCCGACGAGCAGGCCCGCGCCGACATCCGCCGGGCGATGCAGGCCGGCGAGCCGGCCGATGAGATCTTCGAGTCCTTCATCGGTCCGTTGGTCGAAAAGGCGGTCCCGGAATGGCGGACCACCCTGGATGCCCTCCTTTCGCTGCCCGAGATCGGCGGCCCGGTCGGGTACTCGGGGTGGACCGCCGTCGGCATTCGGCTGGCGGTGGCCGAGCCGCGCATCTCGGCCGCCGGTTTCTTCGCCGGGGGATTCGTGCCCCGCGCCCAGCGCGAGGAGGCCCGGCAGGTCACCGTTCCGCTGCTGTTCCTGTTGCAGTGGGACGACGAAGGGAACCCCCGGCAGCGGGCCCTGGACCTGTTCGACGCCTTCGGCAGCAGGGAGAAGACGCTGCACGCCAATCCGGGCGGACACACCGGCACCCCGTGGTTCGAGGTGGAGGACGGGAACCGGTTCTTCGGCCGGCACCTGAAGTGAGGCCGGGCCGTCAGGCCGGCAGCAGACGGTAAGCGGTGCCGGCCGGGGTGCCGCCATCGAGGACAGGCCCCGGCCCTCCTCGATGGCGGCAGCCGGCAGATGCACAACCGCCCCGATCGCGGCGGTAGCGGCCATCGGCGGTACCGACCGGTCGGGGCGGCGCTCGGCCACCAGCGCCCCCCATTAGCCGGCCCCACGCCGCGTCAGGCACTCGGCCCGTACCCTGCGGATCGCCGACTCGGCTTCGACAGGGTCGATGTCGGCCCCCTGACCGAGAGCTGGCGGTTCGAGCCGGAGACGACGGCGTCCGCAGCGTCGTACTTCGCCGACTCTGACGCCTTCAGATCCGCCATGGTTCGCACTGGCGCCGGTGAGGACGAGGCAACGCGGCTCGTCAGACCCCCACGGCCCATGTCCTCAGCCCGGCCTCGACACCCCACTGACGTCGCGCGATCCGAGAAGCAGCGCCTAGGTCTCCCGAGCTGTCGGCGCGCCCGGATCCCCCGGCGTTCCGACGACGCCCCGCAGCCCGGCCGGGGCCGACAAGACGGCGTCGGCGGCCGGTTCCGGCAGCAGCGCCCACACCGCCGCACGCTCCGGCTTGCCGGCCGACTCGTCGAACGGGTCGGGTGTCGCGGGTACCTGGAGGCGCAGCACCGGGCCCGAGCCCAGCCGCGCGAATCCCCGCCCCGCCGGTGCGTGCGGGGCGGGGCCCGTCCGCGGGGCCAGTCCGAGCACACTGCCCGCCTGCTCGGGGGAGACCGCGCCCAAGACCACCCGCGCCCCGGTGTGCGCGAGCACCGCTTCGCCCAACCCCTCTGCCCCTTCGAACTGTTCGGCCACCACCACGCTCACCCCCGCGGCTCTCCCGTGCCGCAGGGGCGCCGCCAGCAGATCCTGTGGGTCGCGCTGTCCCTCGGTCCTGGCCAGATGACTCAGCACGGCCGGCCGGTCCAACAGCACCCACAGGGGCTGCCGTTCGTCCTCAGGGGCGTACTCACCGCGCTGCCCGGCCCGGCCCGCCGACAGCAGCCGCCGCTCCGTCTCGCGCTCCACCCATTCCAGCGCCGACAGCACCCCGGGCAGCGCGGACTCCACGCCGAGCACCCCGCGCCGCGCGGCCAGACAGGCGAACTCCCCGCTCCCGTCGCCGTCCACCACCAGCACCTCGCCACGCCGCAGCGCCTGGAGCGCCACCGACCGCAGCAGCGAACTCGTGCCCGAGCCGGGCAGCCCCATCGCGAGCAGATGCGGCTCGGTCGCCCGCGGGCCCGTGCGCCACACCACCGGCGGCACGTCACGGGGCCCCGCGACGCCGAGGATCTCCACGGGGACGGTACGCCGCACCTCGGGTCCGTCCGTGAACCCGAGCACCGTCTCGCCGGGCGCGGTGACGAAAGGCTGCGCGTGGATACCGGTGGGCAGCGGCTCCAGCGCTGTCATCTCCAGCAGGTTGCACTCCTCGTCCCACGCGAAGCGGTACTCGCGCCCGCGCCCGGACTTGGCCGCCAGCAGCTGCTCCACGTACAGCCGCCGGCCCGCCTCCCCGTCCCGGAACCAGGCCGGGTAGCGCAGCAGCAGCGTGCTCAGCCGGCCCTCGTGGAAGACGAAGTCCTCGAAAGCGCGCTCCCACGCCCCGTCCAGCGTGTACAGAGGCTCGGGGTGGGGGTCGCCGTCCACGGCGAAGTACGGAACCAGGGCCTCGTACAGGACCCGGAGGCGGTCGGACTCCTCATCCGAGGGGGCGCGCTTCCCAGCCTCCGGCCCCCGGGCCCGCGCCCTCCCGCACCACGCGGCGGCGCCCACCAGTGAGAGCGCGACGAGGGCGGGTCCGTACGGCATCAGCCACAGCAGCAACCCGCACGCCGCCACCAGGAACAGCGTGGGACGCCGCCGCTCCTCGGGGGTGCGGGCCCACCACTTCCGGCCCATCGCGGCCAGCCGCACGAGCCCGCGCCAGAGCACCAGCAAGGGGTGCAGCACATCGAGCACACCCTTGGTGCCCGCCCGCAGGGCATCCCGTGCGGCCCACCGCGACGGCAGTGCCCACCGGCTCACACGCAGCTCCTTCTGGCCCGTCTCAGGGCTTGATGCCGCCCAGCAGGCCGGCGAGGCTCTCGCCGCCCGCCTTGATGCCGGGCGCCATGGCGGTGCTCGCCAGGTAGAAACCCAAGAGCGCGCACACCAGGGCGTGCGAGATCTTGAGGCCGTCCTTGCGGAAGAACAGGAAGACGATCACACCGAGCAGCACGACACCCGAGATGGAAAGAATCACCAGTACTCCTGATGTAGGGGACGGTCACCATGAGCTTCACTATCTTCACAGATCGTGCGGATCGTATGAATCTGGCAAATAGGTGATTTATTGCGTAACCCCTTAAATGAGCTCGCGTCGGGCGTCTCCTGTCGCCTCTCCGCCCCCGGCAGGGATGCCCGAAACCGCCTCGGTGCCCGTCGGCCCTCCGCTACCGTGCCGAGGACCGGGACGGTGGAACGGATGTGACAGACGGTCAGCCTGCCGGGCCGGTGAGGGAGAAGATGCCCGGTGTCCGACGCCCGCAGGCGGCCCGCGGCCGTGCTGGAGTACTCCGAGGATCTCGTCAGCGCCGACGTGGCGCCGCTGCGCGCTTTCCTGGAGGCCCGCATCGCCGAGGCCACCGTGGACATGACCGAAGGCGGCAGAGCACACATGGCCCTCCAGGCGCTGGCCGCGCACGTCACCATGGACTGCGTCGACCTGTGCGACTGCCTCTCGGCCTGGGAGCGGTACGTGGCCCAGGGCCGCGCGCACCGACCGGGCCACATCCAGGCCCTGCACCAGGACATCTCCCGCCGTTGGAACCTGCTGTGCCGCACCGCTGAGGGCTGGGGCGACCACCCGGGGCACAACCCCCGCTGGCGACAGCTGCCCTACGCGTGCGCCGCCGACCAGGAGTTCATGGAGTCCGTGCTGGCCGAACGCAAGGGCGCCAGCCGCGGCCCGTACGAACGCGGCGCGCACCCCTGAGCGGCGGGGGAGGGGCATGCGCGGAACGGCCCCCGTCTACCGCTCCACCCGTCCTCCCCGGAGGGTCGCTGCCGGAGAGTGCGACCTGGGGCACGAGGGGGGGAGCCATGCTGTGCCCCAGGTCGCGGGCCGGCCGGTCGGCGGAATCGCGAGGATGGCGGCCGGCCGCTCTCCGAGAAGTGGCCGCCTGTGGGCCGTCGCTTCCCGAAGTCGTCTCCACTATCCACCAGTCAATGCATATATGCAGTAGGAGAGTTGGGCGGTTTTTTCTCGTACAGCCGTCCGGTCGGTGTACGCCCCCGGCGCTCAGTGGGTCAGACGCGCCGCGATGCCGTCGAGGAGATGGCCGAGGCCCTCGTCGAAGACGGTCTCCGGGTCCGTGCGGGTGCCCTTGTGGACGGCCTCGGCGATCTCCTTCCGGAGCGCGCCGCACGGATAGGCGTGCACCCCCCGACGGCACTCCAGAGCGTGTCGAGGTCGAGGTCGAAATCGCCGTTGCCGTTGCCGTCGCCGGCACGGACACCGCCGGCGCCCCAGCGGGCCTGGCGGAGCTGTTCGCCGGCTGGGTCCCGGGGATCACCGCGCTGATCCACGTCTGCGAGGGGCCCTTCGTGCCGCGTCCGCTCTTCGGGCTGCCGCCCGGACTCACCTGGCCCGCCACCCCGGGTGTCACCCTTCTCGGTGACGCCGCCCGTCTGATGCCGCCCGTCGGGCAGGGGCAGGGCGCCAACTTGGCGATGCTCGACGCCGCCGGACTCGCCCTCGCGCTCGCCGCCTCGCCCGGCGACCAGGAAGGCGCGCTCCGGCGCTACGGGACGGTGATGTTCGCACGCGCCTCCGAGGCCGCCCGGGGAGTCGGCGTACATCGCGGACCTCCTCACGTCCCCCCCGCTGCCCAGGACATGCTCAGGTTCTTCCAGCCCGCCGGCCGTGCAGGCGGTCGCGTCGCCGCCATTCCCTTGTGGTGGAACACGTTCTACGGTGAGCGCCGCCGCAGGGTCGTACCACGTGGAGCGGAGGGGCCGTGTACCTCGAATACACCACCGAACAGCAGGAGCTGCGCGCGGAGTTGAGGGAGTACTTCGCCCGGCTCGTGCCGCCGGACGCGCACGAACGCTACGCCGAGGCCGCCGAGCAGAAGCGGTTCTACCGCGACACCGTCCGACGACTGGGCGCTGACGGCTGGCTGGGTGTGGGCTGGCCGCGCGAGTACGGCGGGCGGGGCATGACGGCGGTCGAGCAGTTCGTCTTCTTCGACGAGGCGGCACAGGCCGGCGTCCCGCTGCCGCTGATGGCGCTCAACACCGTCGGCCCCACGATCATGCGCTACGGCACCGACGAGCAGAAGGAGTTCTTCCTTCCCCGGATCCTCGCCGGCGAGCTGGACTTCGCCATCGGATACAGCGAGCCCGACGCCGGCACGGACCTCGCCGCGCTCAAGACCCGCGCCGTGCGGGAGGGCGACACCGAGACCGGCCACTACGTCGTCGACGGGCAGAAGATCTGGACCACCAACGGCGACACCGCCGACTGGGTCTGGCTCGCCGTACGCACCGACCCCGAGGCCAAGCCCCACAAGGGGATCACCCTGCTGCTCGTACCGACGAGCGACCCCGGATACTCGTGCACCGTCATCAACACCCTGGCCTCGCACGACACCACGGCCAGCTACTACGAGAACGTCCGCGTCCCCGCCTCCCGCCGCGTCGGCGAGGAGAACAACGGCTGGCGCCTGATCACCAACCAGCTCAACCACGAGCGTGTCACTCTCGCCGCGCACGGCACCATGGCCATCCGTGCCCTGGCCGACACCCGGCGCTGGGCTGCGGAGACCAAGCTCGCCGACGGGCGCCGTGTCATCGATCTGGGCTGGGTCCGCACCCGTCTCGCGCGCAGTCACGCCCGCCTGGACGCGATGAAGCTGCTCAACTGGCAGATGGTGGACGCGCTCGACAAGGGCACGCTGACCCCGCACGACGCCTCCGCCGTCAAGGTCTACGGAAGCGAGGCGCGCCGCGACGCCTACGCCTGGCTCATGGAGGTCGTAGGCGCCGCCGGACCGTTCAAGGAAGGCTCGGCCGGTGCCGTGCTGGGCGGCGAACTGGAGCGCGGCTACCGCAGCGCCGTCATCTTCACCTTCGGCGGCGGCAACAACGAGATCCAGCGCGAGATCATCTCCTGGATCGGCCTGGGCATGCCCCGCGTACGCCGCTGAACCGGCCACTCCGCGTACGCGGCTGGAAGAGCCGGCCCGAACTCGCCCACGTCTGCGTCGTCACCGCCCGACACCATCCCCTTCAGCTGTCCCCGAGGAGGGAGGCCTGAGCGCCTGTTTTTCGAAGCCCTGGCCGTCTAGGCTCGGCGGATGACCTTGGAATGGGAACAGGTACTTGTTCACTCGGAAGATCCGGTGGCCTTGGGGCAGTGGTGGGCTACGGCTCTTGGCTGGGTTGTGGTCCACTCCTCTGACGAGGAGTTCGAGATCCGTCCGGAGCCGGATCGTCTGCCGGGGTTGGACTTCGTCCGGATTGACGAGAGCAAGAAGGCCAAGAGCCGACTGCATCTCGACTTCAGGCCTGATGACCAGGAAGCCGAGGTGGCTCGGCTGGTGGCTCATGGCGCACAGCGTGTTGATATCGGCCAGGGTGACCAATCGTGGGTCGTGTTGGCGGATCCCGAAGGCAACGAGTTCTGTGTCCTTGGCCAGCGGCGTCAGTAAGGCTCACGCCTGGGCGGGGTCGATGGTTAAGCATCCGGGGTGGGCCGCGCGGACGTAGTGGATCGCGGTGTGCGAAGTGATGCCGGACAAGCGCGTCAGCCGGGTCGGGTCCGCGGTCTCTCGTGCCTCCTCCGGGAACCGGCCCTGCCGACCCACCCCACCAGTCCTTGGCCGGCCGCAGGGCGAACTCCTCCAGGAAGACCTGGTGGCGGAGCCGCCCGGGGATCCTGACGGGTGTGGTGAGGTGCACGTTCCTGGCTGGATCGCGAAAGCTCCGGCGCTCACGGTGTTTGTGATGCGGGGTCATGCTGCCGACGCCATGGACATCGCAGGGGGTGCCACCCTGGCGGCCCTGGAGTTCGCCTGGATCGCCGACGGGATGCCGAGTTCCCCGCCGTCCGTCGACCGGATACCGGTCACCGTGCGCTGTCCGCTCGCGCCCCGGGCATGATGTCGCGCCGTTCGTCCATCCAGCCTTGGCCGGTGGAGCCCCTTGGCCGATGGCGCCGCCACGTCACGACGTGCGGGGGCCTTCGCGCGTCATAGGGGTAGTGGCGCGGCTACCTTCAGCGCTCCCCGTCTCCCCGCTTGCGGGCCTACCGTTCGGGACATGGACAAGGAGAATCTGCTCGGCCGGTTCCTGCGGGCCCGCCGGGAGCTGGTGCGGCCCGAGGATGTGGGGCTGCCGGCCGGTGAGCGGCGGCGGGTCGCTGGACTGCGGCGGGAAGAGGTCGCGGTGCTGGCGGGAGTGAGCACCCACTACTACATGCGTCTCGAACAAGGCCGTGAGCGCCACCCCTCCGCGCAGGTGGTCGAGGCGCTGGCCCGCACCTTCGGGCTGGAGCCGGAGGCGGCGGCCCACCTTCACATGCTGGCCCAGCCGGCAGCCGCCCGCTCCTCCTCGCGCCGGGCACCCCGGCACGAGGAGGAGCGGGTGAGCGAGAGCCTGCTGCGGATGATGAGGTGCTGGGACCGCACCCCTGCCGTGGTCCTGGGCCGCCGTATGACCGTCCTGGCCCACAACCCCCTGGGCGAGGCCCTCTTCGCCGGACACACCTACAGCGGGGACCTGGTACGGCTGGTCTTCCTCGACCCCGACGCGCGGAGCTTCTACCCGGACTGGGACCAGGCCGCCCGCAACGTTGTCGCCGGGCTGCGCGCCGCTGCCCGCGCCGAGTACGACGACCCCGGGCTGGTCGCACTCGTCGGCGAACTCTCGCTCAGGAGCGAGACTTTCCGCCGTCTGTGGGCCCGCCACGAGATCCGCAGCAAGGCCCACGAGGCCAAGCGCTTCCAGCACCCCCGGGTCGGTCACCTCACCCTCACCTTCGAGTCCCTGACCCTCAACAGCGCTCCCGGCCAGCAGCTCGTCGTCTACCAGGCCGCCCCCGACAGCCCCTCCGAGCACGCCCTCACCCTTTTGGGCAGTCTCATCGCGGACGATCCGCCTTCAGCGGGCCGCAACCAGCCAAACGCGTATACGGCGCCCCCTCACGGCATACACATACAGGAATGAGGCAGCCATACTGGGCAGACAGGGGAGGGACGTACTGAGCAACGACGGGGGCGACAGCACGCGATGGCGGAGGACACCCTGATTCAGGGCCGTTACCGTCTGCTCGATCTCATCGGGCGCGGCGGCATGGGCGAAGTGTGGCGCGCACGCGACGAATCACTGGGCAGAAGAGTGGCGGTCAAATGCCTCAAACCGCTCGCGGAACACGGCGACAGCGCTTTCATGCGCGTCCTGCGCGAGCGGTTCCGGCGCGAGGCCCGGGTGGCCGCCGCGCTCCAGCACCGCGGTGTGACGGTGGTGCACGACTTCGGCGAACACGAAGGACAGCTCTACCTGGTGATGGAGCTGCTGGAAGGGCGCAACCTCAGCCAGCTGCTGGAGGACGACAAGCAGTCCCCGTTGCCCGTCATCGAGGTGATCGAGGTGGCCGAACAGGTCGCGGCGGCGCTCGCCTACACCCACGACCAGGGCATCGTGCACCGCGATCTGAAACCGGCCAATGTCATGCGGACCGGTGACGGCACGGTCAAGATCTGCGACTTCGGCATCGCCAGGCTCGGCCACGACATCGGCTTCACCGCCAAGCTCACCGGCACCGGCATCGCCATGGGCACCCCGCACTACATGTCGCCCGAGCAGATCGCCGGCACCACCGTCGATCACCGCAGCGACCTGTACTCGCTGGGGTGCGTGCTCTACGAGATCGCCACCGGTGCGCCTCCGTTCGAGGGCGGCGACGCCTGGTCGGTGCTGGTGGGCCACCGTGACGCGACGCCCCCGCCGCCGCGTGCCAGGCGCCCTGAGCTGCCCCGCGCGCTGGAGCACATCATCCTCGGGCTGCTCGCCAAGGATCCGGACCAGCGTCCGCACTCCGCGACCGCACTCGCGCCGGGCCTGGTGGCGGCCCGTTCGGGCACCTCGGAGGGCGGCCGTGCGACGGCCTCCGGTGCCCGCTCCGGGTCCTTCACCCGGCTCGGCGCCGCTCCGGTCTCCTCACAGGTCCCCGTGCGGGTTCCGGGTCCGGTCCCCGCCCCGGCGTCCTTCCACGCCGCCGCCCCGGCGCGGCCTCCCGCCTGGAGCGAGGGCATCGGCGGCGGCTCCCGTGCCAGCGGTGCCTGGGCCGCGGTGGACACCGCGACCCCGCCGTCCGGAGCGGCCCGAGAGTCCGGCGCGGCCGGCGCGCTGAGCGCGTTGACCGGCCAGTGGACGGGCCCCCACGGCTCCGGCGAGCCGCCGCTCGTCGGCATACCGGGCCAGGGCGGGCCGCCCGCCGTCTCCTCGGCGCGCCGCCGAACCGTCCCCGCCGCGCCCTCGCGCGAGCTGCTCGCCGTCCTGGCCGACAGGCACGGCGGCGGGCTCAGCCTGGGCCGGCTCGGCAGATGGGAGGAGGCGCACGAGGTGCACCGCGCCGTCGCCGCCGAGCGGGAGCAGGTGCTGGGGCCCGGCCACCCCGACACCCTCGCCAGCCGCTACGAGACGGGCTTCACCCTCTCCCGCCTGGGCCGCCACCAAGAGGCGCTGGAGGAGTACACCCAGGTGGCCTCGGGCCGCGGGACGACGCTCGGCCGCGAGCACCCCGACACCCTCGCGGCGCGGCAGGAAACGGCCTACGTCCTGGGCCAGTTGGGGCGGCACACCGAGGCGCACGAGATGTACGCCGCTGTCCTGGCGGCCCGCGAACGCACCATGGGCCCCGATCACCCCGACACGCTGCGCTGCCGCCACAACCTCGCTTTCAACCTCAGCCGGCTCGGCCGGCTGGAGGAGTCGTACGCGCTGGCGGACGAGGTCGCCCAGGCCCGCGCCCGGGTCCTTGGCGCCCAGCACCCCGACACGCTGGTGACCCGCTACGAGGTCGGCTACGCGCTGGGCAGGCTCGGGCGCTGGGCCGAGGCGCTGGAGACCTACCGCGCCGTCGCCGCCGCCCGCGGCGACATCCTGGGCCCCGACCACCTCGACACCCTCGCGGCCCGCTACGAGTCGGGCGTGTGCCTGGGCCGGCTCGGCCGCCCCGCCGAGGCGCTGGAGCTCTACCAGGATCTCGCGCTCGCCCGCGCCCGCGCCCAGGGGCCGGACGATCCGGAGACCCTGCGCGCGCTGCACGGGCTGGGCGTCAACCTCGGACGGCTCGGCCGCTGGCCGGAGGCGCTCGCCCAGGCCCACGAGGTGTGTGAGGCCCGCGTGAGGGTGCTCGGGCGGGAGCACCCCGACACCCTCATCAGCCGCCGCGAGATCGCCGTCGGTCTGGGGTGGCTGGGCCGCTGGGAGGAGGCGCTGGAGGTCTACAGACACGTCGCCGAGGTGCGCGAACGCGTGCTGGGCCCCGCCGACCCCGACACTCTGGCCAGCAGGGACGACGAAGCGCACTGCCTGGAGCAGCTCGGCCGCTCGGGCGAGGCGGCCGAGATCCACCGCGAGCTGGCCCGCAGACGCTGACCGGAGCGGGCGCGACCAGAGCGGGCGTGACCGAGCGGGCGTGAGCGACCGGAGCGGACTCCAAGGCAACCGCACACAGGTCGATCTGACAGAGCATCAGAAAATCTCTTCCCTCCGCCGCGCCGCTGCGGCATCCTGCCGCCCATGCAGACGGAGCTGAGCAGACAGCTGGGAGCAGAGCACGCCCTCTTCGGCTTCACGCCCTTTCCCGCCGTCGCCGCGGCGCTCACCCGCGCCGGTGGCTTCGGCGTCCTCGGCGCCGTGCGCTACGGCGCCTCGGACGAACTCAGACGCGACCTGGACTGGATGGAGGCCCATACCGACGGCTTGCCCTACGGCCTGGACGTGGTGATGCCCGCGAAGAAGGTCGAGGGCGTCACCGAGGCCGAGGTCGAGGCGATGATCCCCGAGGGGCACCGCCAGTACGTACGCGAGACCCTCGCCAAGTACGGCGTGCCCGAGCTGCCCGAAGGGGAGAGCGGCGGCTGGCGCATCACCGGCTGGATGGAGAGCGTCGCCCGCAACCAGCTCGACGTCGCCTTCGACTACCCCGTCAACCTCCTGGCCAACGCGCTCGGCTCGCCGCCCGCCGACGTGATCGAGCGCGCGCACCGGCAGGGCATCCTCGTCGCAGCGCTCGCGGGCAGCGCCCACCACGCCGAGCGGCACAAGGAGGCGGGCATCGACATCGTCGTCGCCCAGGGCTACGAGGCGGGCGGCCACACCGGGGAGATCGCCTCCATGGTGCTCACCCCCGAGGTCGTACGCGCCGTCGACCCGCTTCCGGTGCTGTGCGCGGGCGGCATCGGCAGCGGCGAACAGGTCGCCGCAGCGCTGGCACTGGGCGCGCAGGGGGCCTGGCTCGGCTCCGTCTGGCTGACCACCGCCGAGGCGGAGCTGCACTCGCGCGCCCTGACCCGCAAGCTGCTGGCCGCCGGGGCCGGTGACACCGTGCGCTCGCGCGCGCTGACGGGGAAGCCGGCGCGGCAGCTGCGGACGGACTGGACCGACGCCTGGGAGACCCCCGAGGGACCGGGCACACTGCCCATGCCGCTCCAGGGGCTGCTGGTGGCCGAGGCCAACAGCAGGATCCAGAAGTACGAGGTCGAGCCCCTGCTGGGCACTCCGGTGGGGCAGATCGTCGGCTCCATGAACTCCGAACGCTCGGTCCAGGCCGTCGTGGACGACCTGACCCGTGGCTTCGACCGTGCCATCGCCCGCCTGAATGTGATCGCGGGTCCCGACCGCTGATGCGGCCCCCGCCCCCGGCCGGTTCGAGCCCGTCCGGGGGCGCCTCCCGTCGGAGGCCGGGGGAGGGGCTGGGGCAAGGGCAAGAGGCGTATCCACCGAGAGGAGCAGCAACGTGCCGGACGCACCCAACGGGTTCTGGGCGCAGGCCCAGGCGGACCCCGACCGGACCGTACTCATCGCCCCGGACGGCGGGGAATGGTCCGCCGACCGCCTGCACGCGGAGTGCAACAAGCTCGTCGGCGGCCTCAGAGCGGCGGGGCTGGAGGCGGGCGACGCCTTCGCGACGGTGCTGCCCAACGGCCCCGAGTTCCTCGCCGCCTATCTGGCCGCCGCCCAGGCGGGGCTCTACATGGTGCCGGTCAACCACCACCTCGTGGGACCCGAGATCGCCTGGATCCTCGCCGACTCCGGCGCCAAGGCGCTCCTCGCGCACGCCCGCTTCGGCGAGACCGCGCGCGCCGCGGCCGACGAGGCGGACCTGCCCGGGGACCGCCGTTACGCCGTAGGCGCGATCGACGGCTTCCGGCCGTACGCCGACCTGCTGGCGGAACAGTCCGGGGCACCGCCCGAGGCAAGGACCAGTGGCTGGGTCATGAACTACACCTCCGGCACCACCGGCCGACCGCGCGGCATCCGCAGGCCACTGTCCGGCAAGCGTCCGGAGGAGACCTATCTCGGCGGCTTCCTCGGGATCTTCGGGATCCAGCCCTTCGACGACAACGTCCACCTCGTCTGCTCGCCGCTTTACCACACCGCCGTGCTCCAGTTCGCCGGCGCCGCGCTGCACATCGGCCACCGGCTGGTGCTGATGGACAGGTGGGAGCCCGAGGAGATGCTGCGGCTCATCGACACCCGCCGCTGCACCCACACCCATATGGTGCCCACCCAGTTCCACCGTCTCCTCGCACTGCCGCAGCGCACCCGGGACGCCTACGACGTGTCGTCCATGCGACACGCCATCCACGGTGCCGCGCCCTGCCCCGACCATGTGAAGCGGGCGATGATCGAGTGGTGGGGGAGCTGCGTGGAGGAGTACTACGCGGCCAGCGAGGGCGGCGGCGCCTTCGCGACGGCGGAGGACTGGCTGAAGAAGCCCGGCACCGTCGGCAGGCCCTGGCCCATCAGCGAGCTGGCCGTCTTCGACGACGAGGGCAACCGGCTGCCGCCGGGCGAACTGGGCACCGTCTACATGAAGATGAGCACCGGCGGATTCTCGTACCACAAGGACGAGGGCAAGACCCGCAAGAACCGCATCGGGGACTTCTTCACCGTGGGCGACCTCGGCTACCTGGACGAGGAGGGCTACCTCTTTCTCCGGGACCGCAAGATCGACATGATCATCTCCGGTGGTGTGAACATCTACCCCGCCGAGATCGAGTCGGCCCTGCTCACCCATCCGGCCGTCGCCGACGCCGCCGTCTTCGGTATACCGCACGACGACTGGGGCGAGGAGGTCAAGGCCGTCATAGAGCCGGCGCCCGGGCAGGATCCCGGCCCCGCCCTCGAACAGACCCTCCTGACGCACTGCGAGCAGCGCCTCGCCGGCTACAAGCGCCCCAAAACGGTGGACTTCATATCCGAGATGCCCCGCGATCCCAATGGCAAGCTCTACAAGCGCAGGCTGCGCGAACCGCACTGGAAGGGGCGGCAGCGAGCCCTGTGACCCGGCACGGCCCGCACGGGCCCGGCCGCGAACGATGCCCAATGGAGACGGCATGACTACGTTCCGCATATTCCTGCCACGGTCATGCTGATCGATCGTGGCAGCGGGCCCCGCCCGCGCCTGTGTTGTCACCCGCACCCACGGCAGGAAGAGGATCCATGGCCGGGCTCTGGAGTGGCGAGGGTGTCCTCCGCCGCAAACCCATCGAACACATCGAAGAGGCAGAGGGAGGCTCGGGCCAGCAGCTCTCCCGCACACTCGGCCTCCGGCACCTGACCGCGATCGGCGTCGGCGGCATCATCGGCGCGGGCGTCTTCAGCCTCGCCGGGACGGTGGCCAACGGCAAGGCGGGCCCCGCCGTGCTGATCTCGTTCCTGGTCGCCGGTCTGGCCAGCGCCTGCGCCGCGCTCTCCTACGCGGAGTTCGCCGGGCTCATTCCGAAGGCCGGGTCCGCCTACACATACGGCTATGCCGTGCTGGGCGAGATCGGCGGCTGGTTCATCGGCTGGGACCTGCTGCTGGAGTACACCGCGATCGTGGCGGTGGTCGCGATCGGCATCTCCGGATACTTCTCCTTCCTGATCAACGAGATGGGTGCCTCGGTGCCCGCCTGGATGCTCGGCGCACCCGGCACCGGGCACGGCCACCGGATCGACCTGTTCGCGGCACTGCTGTGTCTGCTGATCGCCTTCGCGCTGACCCGGGGCATCAAGAGCGCCGCGCGCTTCGAGCTGGTGGTCGTCGTCCTGAAGGTCGCGGTCGTCCTGCTGGTGATCGTCGTCGGCGTCTTCCACGTCAAGACCGGCAACTACGAGCCGTTCTTCCCCTTCGGTGTCTCCGGCGCCTTCACGGGGGCCGCCACCGTCTTCTTCGCCGTCTTCGGCTACGACGCGATGAGCACAGCGGCCGAGGAGTCCAAGGACGCCCAGAAGCACATGCCCAAGGCGATCATCTACTCGCTGGTCATCTCCATGGTGCTGTACGTCGCGGTCTGCCTGGTGCTGACGGGCATGCAGAACTACAAGGACATCAGCCCCGAGAGCGGCTTCTCCACCGCCTTCAAGTCCGTCGGTCTCAGCGGGGTCGCCGACGTCATCGCCGTCGGTGCCATCATCGGCATCCTCACCGTGATGTTCACCTTCATGATGGGCGTCACCCGCGTCTGGTTCTCCATGAGCAGGGACGGGCTGCTGCCCAAGTGGTTCGCCAAGACCCACCCCGTGCGCAAGGTTCCCACCCGCGTCACCTGGATCGTCGGCGTGGGCTCCGCGGTGATCGCGGGCTTCCTGCCCATCGAGGAGGCCGCCGAGATGACGAACATCGGCATCCTGCTCGCCTTCGTCGTGGTGTGCGTCGCGGTGATCATGCTCCGGTACAAGCAGCCCGACCTGCCGCGTCAGTTCCGCCTCCCCGGAATGCCCGTGGTCCCGGCGCTCGGGGTGATCTTCTCGGTGTGGCTGACGACCTACCTGTCCTGGGTGACCTGGGTGCGCTTCGGCGTCTGGCTCGTGATCGGCCTCATCGTCTACTTCGCGTACTCCTACCGGCGCTCGGAGCTGGCCAAGCTGCCCCCGGGTGACGCGCCGCCGCCCTTGGGGAAGGGGGACGAGTAACGGGTACGGTCCCCCGTATGAGCGAAAACGGAACGCGGACCGTCCGCACGGGCGGGGTACGGCTCGTCTACCGCGCTTGGGGCGCGGAGACGGGCGTGCCCGTCGTGCTGCTGCACTGCCTGGGCGAGGACGGCGAGGACTGGCGCGGCCCGCTGATCTCCCAGCTCGGCGCCGCGCACCCCGTGTACGCGCTGGACCTGCGCGGACACGGTGACAGCGACTGGCCAGGCACCTACGCCATGGACGACTTCCGGCGGGATCTCCTCGGCTTCCTCGACGCGCTCGACATCGGCGAGGCGATTCTGGTCGGCCACTCCTTCGGGTCCGTGGTCGCCTACCTCTTCGCGCAGGAGCACCCGGGCCGGGTGGAGCGGCTCGTGCTGGAGGAGACCGGCGCGATGAAGCCCCTGCGGCCTCCGCAGGAGGTGCCGCAACCGCCGCCGGGCGAGCAGGCGTTCGACTGGGAGGTCAAGGTCCAGTGGACGCGTCAGCGCAACGAGCCCGACCCGCGCTGGTGGGACGACCTCTCCCGGATCACGGCGCCGACGCTCCTGATCGGCGGCGGCGACCGCAGCCACCTGCCCCAGGAGGACCTCGCCGAGATGGCCGAACGGATCCCGCGGGCGCGGCACATCACCATCGACGGGGCGGGCCACATGGTCCATGAGGCCCGCCCCCGGGAGTTCACCACGGCGGTGCTGACCTTCTTGGCCGAGTAGCCCCCTCTTTCCGCCGCGGGTGGGGGCGTCCGCCCCTCTTTCCGCCGCGATGGTGAGCACCCCGACGGCGGCATCGGCGGTGCCGAACGGATCCCGGTCCGGGGCGGGTTCGGCACCGCCGGTCATGTGTCCTGTGGCTGGGCGCCGCTGCGGTGGGGAAGAGAGGCACCCAATGCTGCGGGGAGAAGGGCGCGAGGTCAGGAGTCGGCTGCCATCTGCGCGGCCGTCTCCTTCGCCCACCGGTAGTCCGCCTTGCCGCTGGGCGAGCGCTGGATGTGGTCGGAGAACACGACCGTGCGCGGCACCTTGTAGCCCGCGAGGCGGGTGCGGCAGTGCGTCGTGACCCCCTCGTCGGTGAGCCGCGCCGCGCCCTCGCGCAGTTGGACGACGGCGGCGACCCGGCTGCCCCATTTCGGGTCCGGTATGCCGGCCACCAGCGCGTCGTAGATGTCCGGGTGGGACTTGAGCGCCTCCTCGACCTCTTCCGGGTACACCTTCTCGCCGCCGGTGTTGATGCACTGCGATCCCCGGCCCAGGACGGTGACCACGCCCTCCTCGTCGACGGTCGCCATGTCGCCCAGCAGTACCCAGCGGGCTCCGCGTGCGGCGAAGAAGGTCTCGGCGCTCTTGGCCGGGTCGTTGTAGTAGCCCAGCGGCACATGGCCGCGCAGCGCTATCCGGCCCACATCGCCGGGCGGTACCGGCTCGTGGGTGGCGGGGTCGACAACGGCGATGCCGTCGTTCACGGCGATGCGGAAGCCCTTTCCCGGTCCCGAGTCCGCCGTCGCGGTCCCGTTGAAGCCGGACTCGGAGGAGCCGAAGTTGTTGATGAGCAGCGCGTCCGGTACCAGCGTGGTGAACTGCTCGCGCACCGTCTCCGACAGGACCGCGCCCGAGCTGGAGACCGCCAGCAGCGAGGAGCAGTCCGAGCCCTTCAACGGCCCGGCCAGCGCGTCGACCAGGGGCCGCAGCATGGCGTCCCCCACCAGCGAAACCGTCGTCACCCGCTCCCGCTCGATGGTGCGCAGAACCTCCTCGGGCACGAACTTGCGGTGGATGACGACCTTCTGTGCGAAGTTCAGCCCGATGAAGAGGGTCAGCGTCGAAGTGCCGTGCATCAGCGGGGGAGTGGGGAAGAAGACCAGCCCCTCGCCGCCCGCCGCCGCGCGCTCGGCCAGTTCCTCGGGGCGGGAGACGGGCTCGGCCGTCGGCGCACCGCCGCCCAGGCCGGAGAAGAACAGGTCCTCAGCGCGCCACATCACTCCCTTCGGCATCCCCGTGGTGCCACCGGTGTAGATGATGAACAGGTCGTCCCCCGAGCGGGGCCCGAAGTCCCGCTGCGGTGATCCGGCCGCCGCCGCCTCGGCGAAGGGCACCGGTGTGATGCCCGGCTCCGGCGCCCCCTCGGGGGCCGGGCCGACGCGCAGGAGGTGACGGAGCTTCTCCGCGCGGGGCAGCGCGGCGGCCACCCGGTCGGTGAACTCGCCGTCGAAGACGAGCGCGGCCAGGTCGGCGTCCCGGTAGAGGTAGACCAGCTCGTCCTCGACGTAGCGGTAGTTGACGTTGACGGGCACGGCGCGGATCTTCAGGCAGGCCAGCAGCGTCTGCACGTACTCGATGCCGTTGTAGAGGTGCAGGCCCACGTGCTCGCCCGGTGCCACCCCGCTGTCGGCCAGGTGGTGGGCGAGGCGGTTGGCCGCGCGGTCCAGCTGCGCGTAGGTCAGCCGTCGCTCCTGGCCGGTACCGGGATGGTCCACGTACACCAGCGCCTCGCGGTCCGGGACGGTGTCGGCGATCGACTCGAACAGGTCGGCAAGGTTGTACTCCACGGCGCGCTCCTCCATACCCGGACCGGACGGTGGCAGTCGGTGACCGTCGGTGGCGGACGGTGTGCCGGTCATCAGAGCACCGGGGAGGAGAGACGGGAAGGGGGGCGGCACAAGAAAACTGACTACCTGTCAGAAAACTCTTGAAGTCGCGGCGCCGCTACTGCAACCTGTTCCAGGTCCCAGGCGGACCGCAGACGGGAGGACACCGCGATGGGCGGCACCGAACACCTGTCCCTGGAGCGCGTGGGCGCCACCCTCGTGCTCACCCTGAACCGCCCCGAGGCCAAGAACGCCCTGTCCCTGCCGATGCTCGTCGGGCTGTACGACGGCTGGCTGGAGGCCGACGAGGACGACGACGTACGCTCCGTCGTCCTCACCGGCGCCGGCGGTACCTTCTGCGCCGGCATGGACCTCAAGGCGCTGGCGGACGGCGGCGGCATGAGCGGCGACCACTACCGCGAGCGGCTGCGCGACGACCCCGACCTGCACTGGAAGGCGATGCTGCGCCACCACAGGCCCCGCAAACCGGTCATCGCCGCCGTCGAGGGCCACTGCGTGGCGGGCGGCACGGAGATCCTCCAGGGCACCGACATCCGGGTCGCGGGCCAAAACGCGGTCTTCGGGCTCTACGAGGTGCGCCGCGGGCTGTTCCCCATCGGCGGCTCCACGGTCCGCCTCCCGCGTCAGATCCCGCGCACCCACGCGCTGGAGATGCTGCTCACCGGAAGGCCCTACCCGGCCGAGGAGGCCGCCCGTATCGGACTGATCGGCCACGTCGTCCCCGACGGGAGCGCGCTGGAGAAGGCGCTGGAGATCGCCGAACGCGTCAACGCCTGCGGGCCGCTGGCTGTCGAGGCGGTCAAGGCATCCGTCTATGACACGGCCGCTCTGCCGGAGGCGGACGGGCTCGCGCTCGAACTGGAGCGCGGATGGCCCCTGTTCGGCACGGCCGACGCGAAGGAGGGCTCCCGTGCCTTCGCGGAGAAGCGCGAGCCGCGCTTCCGCCGCGAATGAGGACACGGCTGACAGCCCGCAGGACACGGCCGACGGGCCCGTAGCGCCCACCCGGCCACCGAGCCCCAGCCACTACGGGGAGGTACCCACCCTTGAACGCAGCCCCCTCACACGAAGTGCTCAGCGCACCGCTGATCGTCGAGTTCCCGTTCACCAGGTCCCTCGGTCCCGTACAGAGCGCGTTCCTCACCGGGCTCAGGGAGCAGACCGTCCTCGGCGTCACGGCATCCGACGGGCGCGTGCTGGTACCGCCGGCCGAGTACGACCCGGTCACCGCCGAGGAGATCCGCGATCTGGTCGAGGTCGCCCAGACCGGCACCGTCACCACCTGGTCCTGGAACGGGACACCGCGCCGCGGCCAGCCGTTGGACCGCCCCTTCGCCTGGGTCCTGGTCCGCCTCGACGGCGCCGACAGCGCCCTGCTGCACGCGCTGGACGCACCGGGCCCCGACGTCGTGCGCACCGGCATGCGCGTCCGCGTCCGCTGGGCGGCCGAGCGCACCGGCGCCATCACCGACATCGCCTGCTTCGAACCGGCCGACGAGGCCGCCCCGGCAGGTGCAGCCGCCCCGCACAGCGGGCAGTTCGCGGAGCCGGTCACCGGCATCGTCGCCCGGGCCCGCCTCGACTACACCTACACCCCCGGCCGCGCCCAGACCCGCTACCTCGCCGCACTGGCCGGACAGCGCACCCTCGGAGAGCGCTGCCCCCAGTGCCGCAAGGTCTACGTACCGCCGCGCGGCGCCTGCCCCACCTGCGGCGTCCCCACCGACGAGCAGGTCGAGGTCGGACCGGCCGGGACCGTCACCACCTTCTGCGTCGTCAACATCAAGGCCAAGAACCTGGACATCGAAGTTCCCTACGTCTACGGCCACATCGCGCTCGACGGCGCCGGGCTCGCGCTGCACGGCCGCATCGCCGGAATCCCCTACGACCAGGTGCGCATGGGCCTGCGCGTGGAGCCCGTCTGGACCGAGGGCGGGCGCTACCCCGACCACTACCGCCCCACGGGCGAGCCGGACGCCGCCTACGACACCTACAAGGAGCTGCTGTGACAAGCCCCGGGGAGGTCGCCGTCGTCGCCTTCGCGCAGACACGGCACGTACGCGCGGCCGACGACGTGTCCGAGGTCGAGATGCTGATGCCGGTGCTGCGCGAGGTACTGGACCAGACCGGGCTGAGCGCCGGCGAGATCGGCTTCACCTGCTCCGGCTCCTGCGACTACCTCGCCGGCCGCGCCTTCTCCTTCACCATGGCGCTGGACGGCGTCGGCGCCTGGCCGCCGATCTCCGAGTCGCATGTGGAGATGGACGGCGCCTGGGCGCTGTACGAGGCGTGGGTGAAGATCCTCACCGGTGAGGCCGAGACGGCGCTGGTCTACTCGTACGGCAAGTCCTCGCCCGGTGACCTGCCCGAGGTCCTCACCCGACAGCTCGACCCCTACTACGTCGCCCCGCTGTGGCCCGACTCCGTCTCGCTGGCCGCGCTCCAGGCCCGCGCGCTCCTCGACGCGGGGGAGACCGACGAGCGGGAGCTGGCCGGGATCGCCGCGCGCAGCAGAGAGGCCGGCGCCGACAACCCCCGTGCGCAGCTTCGCGGTTCGGCCCCGGCGGAGGCGCTGCTGGAGGGCGGCTACCTGGCCGAGCCCCTGCGGATGCACGACGTGCCGCCGGTCACCGACGGCGCGGCTGCCGTCGTCCTGGCGGCCGGGGACACCGCGCGCCTGCTCGCGGCGCGCCCCGCCTGGATCCGCGGCATGGACCACCGGATCGAGGCCCACAGCCTGGGCGTACGCGACCTCACCGACTCGCCGTCCACCCGGCTGGCCGCCGAGCGCGCCGGGCTCTTCGACGCCTCCGCGCCCCCGCCCGACACTGCCGAGCTCCACGCCCCCTTCACCTCCCAGGAGGTCGTTCTCCGCAAGGCGCTCCGGCTGGGCGGCGAGACTGTGATCAACCCCTCCGGCGGGCCGCTGGCCGCCAACCCCGTGATGGCCGCGGGCCTCATCAGGATCGGCGAGGCGGCGGCGCGCATCAGCCGTGGCGAGTCGCGCCGCGCCGTCGCCCACGCCACCTCGGGACCCTGCCTCCAGCAGAACCTCGTCGCCGTCCTGGAGTCCGACCACTCCGACAACGCAACCCAGGGCGAGGCAGGCCAGGACGACGCAACCCAGGACGACGCAGCCCAAGGAGAGCCCGCGTGAGCCGCGCCGTGCACAAGGAACCGGTGGCCGTCGTCGGCGTCGGCCAGACCAAGCACGTGGCGGCCCGCCACGATGTCTCCCTCGCGGGACTGGTGCGGGAGGCCGCTGTACGGGCACTGGAGGACGCGGGCCTGACCTGGCCGGACGTCGACGCCGTCGTGATCGGCAAGGCGCCCGACTTCTTCGAGGGCGTCATGATGCCCGAGCTCTACCTGGCCGACGCGCTCGGCGCGGTCGGCAAGCCGATGCTGCGCGTGCACACCGCGGGCTCCGTCGGCGGCAGCACGGCACTGGTCGCCGCCAACCTCGTCGCCGCCCGCGTGCACCGCACCGTCCTCACCCTCGCCTTCGAAAAGCAGTCCGAGTCCAACGCCATGTGGGGGCTGTCCCTGCCCGTCCCGTTCCAGCAGCCGCTGCTGGCGGGCGCTGGCGGCTTCTTCGCGCCGCACGTACGCGCCTACATGCACCGCACCGGGGCGCCGGACCACATCGGATCCCTCGTCGCCTACAAGGACCGCCGCAACGCGCTGAAGAACCCGTACGCCCACCTCCACGAGAAGGACCTCACCCTGGAGAAGGTCCGCTCCTCACCCATGCTGTGGGATCCCATCCGCTACTCGGAGACCTGCCCCTCCTCCGACGGGGCCTGCGCCATGGTGCTCACCGACCGCGACGGCGCCCGCGGCGCGGCGGGGCGGCCCGCCTGGGTGCACGGCGGGGCGATGCGCAGCGAACCCACCCTGTTCGCCGGCAAGGACGCCGTCTCACCCCGCGCGGGCAGCGACTGCGCGGCCGACGTCTACCGCCAGGCCCGGATCACCGACCCGCGCCGGGAGATCGACGCGGTGGAGATGTACGTCCCCTTCTCCTGGTACGAGCCGATGTGGCTGGAGAACCTCGGTTTCGCCAAGGAGGGCGAGGGCTGGCGGATGACCGAGTCGGGCGCGACCGAACTGGACGGCGACCTGCCGGTCAACCCCTCCGGAGGGGTGCTGTCCACCAACCCCATCGGCGCCTCCGGCATGCTCCGCTTCGCCGAGGCGGCCCTCCAGGTGCGCGGCATGGCAGGCGAGCACCAGGTGGAGGGGGCGCGCAGAGCGCTCGGACACGCCTACGGAGGCGGCTCCCAGTTCTTCTCCATGTGGCTGGTCGCCGACACCCCGCCCGCCTCCTGACCCCCGCGCGCCGCACGACCCACCACACCGCCCCGTCACACCGCCCCACCACACCGCCCCACGACCGCCAGGCCCACCGGGGCCCGCCCCCGCGGCCCCGTGCTCCCGGCTCGTCCGTCTTACCCGGCTCCGCGGCCTGTCCGCGCGGGCACAGCCGTGGTTAGGGTGGCGCCGGGACGACGACCGGGAGGAGCACAGGAGTGGCCTACAGCACCACCGAGCAGCCGGAACTCGATCTGAGCCACGCGCAGTGGCAGTCGAGCAGCCGGGGTACGGGCGATGTGGAGATCGCCTTCGTAGAGGGCTTCGTCGCGATGCGGCACGGCCGCCAGCCCGACAAGCCCGCGCTCATCTTCGACCCCGGGGAGTGGCGCGCCTTCGTGCGTGGCGCGCGCGAAGGCGAGTTCGACCTCACATGAGCAGCCGCGCGACGCCGGTCGGTTCCCCCTCGTGGACCAGGGTGAGCCGGTGCGTGACACGGGTGACCGCCACATAGAGGTCGTGCCCGCCCCGGGGTGACCGGGCGGCGATGCCCACCGGGTCGGCGATCACGACCCGGTCGAACTCCAGCCCCTTCGCCTCCGTCACCGTCAGCACCGCCACCGGAGCATCAAGCGCCGCCACGCCGCCGCCGCGCACCGCCCGGACCCCGCCGGGCAGCGCGGTGGCCAGCGTGTCCG
This sequence comes from Streptomyces sp. NBC_01775, assembly GCF_035917675.1. Taxonomy (NCBI): domain Bacteria; kingdom Bacillati; phylum Actinomycetota; class Actinomycetes; order Kitasatosporales; family Streptomycetaceae; genus Streptomyces; species Streptomyces sp. NBC_01775. Next base: position 8,589,150 of record NZ_CP109104.1, read on the forward strand.
CCAGCCCGCCGGGAGCGATCAACGCGAGCTTCCCGCCGCCCTCTTCGCGCAGCCCCGCCAGCTCCTCGCCCACCGCGCGCACCGCCTCCTGGACGAGCGCCCCACGCGCCGCCCGCACGGTACGCGGTGCCGCCCCGCCCGTACGCACCGAGACGGGCGGCTCCAGGCCGGGCGCGACCTCGCCCAGCAGCCGAGCGGCCGGCTCCATCACCTCGGCCGGCGTGCGGTAGTTGACCGTCAGCGACTCCTCGCGCCAGCGCCCGCCGACGTAAGGGTCGAGCATCTGTCCCCACGAGCGGGCCCCCGCCGCGCTCCCCGTCTGCGCCACATCCCCGACCACCGTCATCGAACGTCCCGGCACCCGCCGCATCACCATCCGCCACGCCATGGCCGACAGCTCCTGTGCCTCGTCCACGATCACATGTCCGTACACCCAGCGCCGGTCGCCGGCGGCGCGGTCCGCCGTCGTCCGCACAGGGCCGGGATCGCGGTGCCGGTCCACCAGCGTGGCCACGTCCACGGGCCCTTCGCCGTCCGGCCCGTCCAGCCCGGTGAGCTGGAGCACCCCGCGCGCGTACTCCTCCTCCGCGCGCCGCTCCGCCGCCGCCGCGCGCGCCCGCACCCGTGCGGCCGAGTCGTCCTCGCCCAGCAGTTCCGCCGCCTCGTCCAGCAGCGGCACATCGCCCACCGTCCACGCCCGCGCCTCGTCGCGCGTCAGTACGGCCCGCTCCACCGCCTCCAGCAGCCCCTCGCCCGCCGTGCGCAGCAGCGCCTCGTCGGTAAGCAGCGCACCGATCAGCCGCTCGGGAGTCAGCAGTGGCCACAGCTCCTCCAGCGCCCGGCGCACCGGACGCCGACTCCACAGCTCGCCGGGTCCGTGGCGGAGTTCCTCCTCATCCAGAGGGCGGCCGTCCCGCCCCGCCCGTACGCGGACGAGCGCGGCCAGCAGGTCGGTCACATAGCGCTTCCGTGCCACGTTGTGGGGGGCTCCCAGCGCCTGCGCCCGCTCGCGTGCCCGTACACACACCTCCCGGGGCACCAGCAGCGTCTCCGTGCTGCCGGGGCGCGCCCCCTCCACGGTCACCCGCAGCCCGCCGGGGCCCGGGTCGCGCTGCTGCGCCCGCACCGCGCGCGCCACCACCTCCGCCATACGCGGATCGCCCTTGACGACGGCGGCCCGGGGCCCGTCCTCCGCCTCGGCGCGTACTCCCGGGAACAGCCCGCCCAGGGTGCTGAGCACCACATCGGTCTCGCCCAGCGAGGGCAGCACCTCGCTGATGTAGCGAAGGAACACCGCGTTGGGGCCGACGACCAGAACGCCCCTGCGTGCCAAGGTGCCGCGGTGGGTGTACAGCAGATACGCGGCGCGGTGCAGGGCCGCGACGGTCTTGCCCGTGCCGGGCCCTCCCTGGACGACCAGAACGCCGGGCAGCCCGGACCGGATCACCCGGTCCTGTTCGCCCTGGATGGTGGAGACGACGTCCGACATCCTGCCCGTTCGGCCCGACCGCAAGGACGCCAGCAGCGCCGCTTCACCCACCAGGGAGTGGCGGTCGTGCTCGGGGAGCCGCTCCAGGTCGAAGACCTCGTCGTCGAGTCCGGTGATCTCCCGCCCGGTGGCGTGCAGATGACGGCGGCGCAGTACGCCGCCGGGGGCAACGGGCGAGGCGGCGTAGAACGGCCGGGCCGCCGGAGCCCGCCAGTCCACCAGCAGGGATTCCAGATCGGGGCCGCGCAGGCCGATACGGCCGATGTAGTGGGTGGCCCGGGTGGGCGCGGCGGGCGCGACGCCCTCCGCGTGCGTGCCCTGCGCGTGCGTGCCGTCCCCGTGCGCGGTGTCGTGAGCCAGGTCGATCCTGCCGAAACACAGCCCGCTGTCGACGGAGTTGAGCTGCCCGAGGCAGCGGGCTCCCTCGACGGACGCGGCCTCCCGTTCCTCGTACGCCTGGGGTGTGCCCCCGTCCGCGCCGTGCAGGTTGGTCTCGGCGAGCCGCTTCTCGGCCAGCTCACGCTCCTCGTCCAGCCGCGCGTACAGCGTGTCCACGTACCGCTGTTCGGCATCGAGTGCCCTGGTCAGGGCCGCACGTCCGGAGGGGGATCTGCGGTCCTCTTGACTAGTTCCCATAGGGTTGATAGACTCCTCAACGGCTAGTCTTTGAGCTGAAGTTGATCGCTTCAAACCGTTGAGCGTACCACACGCATCCGGTCGTACAGCTGGCCCAGCCCCCGTCACCGCGAATCTCCGCACACCTCCCAGCGGCACCGCCCGTCGGCGTACGCTCTGCCACACCTGCCCGGAGGAGTGAGGACAAGGACGTGGCGCAGAGCGCGGGCCGCCCGGCCACGGGGAGCCGGGTGCTGCTGGAGCGGGAGGCCGAACTCGCCGCCGCCGCACGGAGTGTGGACCTGCTGTGCGGCCCTCGCGCCGGGCGGTTCGCGCGGGGTTCGAGCGGGTATGGAGCACGCCTCGAAGCGGGAGCGGGCGCGCATCCGGGGGCCGGAAGCGTCCTCGCCTTCACCGGCCCGTCCGGAGCGGGCAAGACGGCCCTGCTCCGGGAGACGGCACGGCGCGCGGCGGACGGCGGCTGCACCGTACTGACCGCCCAAGGACACGAGCAGGAGTTTGCCTTCCACCTCGTCAGGAGCCTCCTGCGGACCCTCTGCCAGGGCGCCCGGACGGCGGGGCCGGGCGAGCGCGGCCCCTGCTGCGATCTCCGCACGGCCCTGGGGCGTTGGTACGACATCGTCGCCCCGGCGCTCGGCACGGGGGAGGCCCACGGCGGCGCTGTCACCGGCTCCGCCCAGGCCCGTCCCGGCCCTGGCCCCGACCCCCAGGGCGTACGCGACGGACTCGACCGCCTCCTCGCGTACCTCGCCGCCCGGCATGCCCCGCTGGCCGTACTCGTCGACGACGCCCACTGGGCGGACCCCGCCTCCCTGGCCTGGCTCAACTCGGTGACGGCATCCGCCGCTCGGCTGCCCGTGCTGTTCGCACTCGCCTACGACCCGGACGAACTTCCGCCGTACGCCGACGGGTTGCGCGTGGTGACCGGGGCCCATGCCGCGCCGTACACGCTCGCACCCCTGAGCGAGGCCGCCGTGGGAGCCCTGACGGCCCGCACCCTGGGCGCCGCGCCCGACACCCCCTTCCGCGAGGAGTGCTGGTTCCTCACCGGCGGCAACCCCTTCGCCGTCACCGAACTACTGGCCCGCGCGCACGAGGACGAGCTCGGCCCGCACCAGAACTCCGTCCCCCGACTGCGCCGGCTCGCAGCCCCCGCCGACGGCGAGGACTTCCTCGACCGCCTGGAGAGCCTGGGCACCGCCTGCGTACGCCTCGCCTGGTCCACCGCCGTCCTGGCAGGCGAAGCCACCCTGCCCCTCGCCGCACGCGTCGCCGCGCTGGACGGCCGAGCCGCCCAGGAGGCCGCCGCGAAGCTGCGCGCCGCGCACGTGCTGCGGCCCGGCCGTCCGCTCCCCGGGCCCCGGGGAGCGGACGCGGGGGCCCGCAGCGAGCTGATCGCCGTCCCCGAGGCGGGACCCGGGGAGGCGGAAGTGCTGGAATTTGAGCGCCCTTCGCTCGGGCGTGCCGTCTACCGGGCCATTCCGGACAGTCTGCGCACCGCTCTGCACGGGCAGGCAGCCGCGGCCGTTGCCGGCGCCGGGCTGGGGCCCGCGGCAGCCGCTCGCCATCTGCTGGAGATTCACCCGGACGACGATCCGGCCGTCGTCGAACAGCTGCGGCGCGCCGCGCGGATCCACCTGCGGACGGGCGCGCCCGAGGCCGCGTACCGCTGTCTGGGCCGCGCGCTGCGCGAGCCTCCACCGCTGCGGGACCGTCCCGCTGTGCTGTTCGAACTGGGCTGCGCGGCGCTCCCCGTGACTCCCGCCGCCACCGTCAACCACCTGCGTGCCGCACTGGAGGAGCCGTACCTCGCCCCGGAGCTGCGCCTGCGTACCGTATGCCGGCTGGCCCAGGCGCTCGGGCGCACGGGGAGGGCGGATGAGGCGGTACGCACGCTGGAGGCCGAGGCCGAGGCCCTGGCCGAGACCCCAGGGCCTGGGCCAGGGCTGCGACTGGCGTTACACGCCGAGCTGTTCATGTGGCACGCCCTGAGTGCCGCCGAGGAGGGGGGCGCGGACGAGGAGCCCGGTGCGGCACGGGACCGGTCCCGCGCCCTGGCCCGGCTCGCCGAAAACCTGACACCGGAGGCCCGGCACGGCATGCCCGAGCGGCATCTTCGTGGCCTGCGGGCCTGGGACGCCCTCGTACGGGGCCGGCCGGCTGCCACGGTGCTGCACCACGCCGAGCGGGCGCGCGGCGACGGATTCTCCTGGACGGACGAGACGGGATCAGGCAGCCGCGCGCCCATGTGGAGGTGACCGTCGAGAGGGCAGGCGGGCGCGCAGCGGGTCACGAGGGCCGAGATGATCGGCTCGGCCCGGGGCGAGGCGGGTTCGATGCCGGCCGCGCGCGCCCGTGCGCGGGAGCAACCCACGCTGAGGGGCACAGGTGTGCACTGTGTGCCGCCATGGGCCCGCCCCAGGGCCCGAGCGGCACGCCGGAGGCGGGGTCCTCCCCGTACGGGGACTCTGACGCGGGTGCGGTGCGGTGGCCACGTACTATTGCGGCATGTCGTTCCTCCGCCGCCGCAGTGCTGCCGTGCCAGCGGGCCCGGACTTCGATGTCCTGGCCATGGACCCGTCCGACTGGCCCGGAAATCTGGGTGCCGGGCTGCTGCCGGCGCCCGACGGCACCTGTCAGGGCGTCTTCCTGCGGTACGACCTGTTCGGCGGACGCGGCCCAGCGATGATCATCGGCAATCTGCCGGAGGGCTCGCCCGCGCGGGAGGTCGGGGACGACCAGGTGCCCTTCGAGGTCGCCCAGCTGCTCGCAGCGCTGGAGAACGAGGAGCCGATCGAGGTCACCGGCACCGAGGACGACCCGGTGATGCACGAGGACAACCTCCTGATCGTGCGCCGTATCAAGCTGTCGGAAGACCGCATCTCCTGCGTGCAGTTCGACCGCAGCGACGGCGTCCTGGTCACCATCGCCAGCTGGGACCGGCCGATCACCAACGACCTCTACGCGCTGCTCAAGCCGCTGCCCGCCGAGATGTTCCAGCAGTGACCTCCTGACCCCCCTGACCCTTAGCGCAAGTCCTCCGTCGGCCTTCGGCGACGGTGTCACCGCTGCCGTACGCCACGAGGGCGGCGGCACTTCCGTGCTCACCGCCCTCGCCGGACGCACTCGCCTCCTCACCGCCGAGCGGTGACCAGTGCCGTGACCGGGCAAAGCTCGCCGGGAGGGGCACCAGCGCGTGGTGACTAGCGGGAGCTGATCACCCGCACATCCTCGGCCCGTACGAACGCCACGCGGTGCCCGAGCTGGATCTGGTAGTACGTCTGCTTGCCGCGGACCACCTGGAAGTTGCGGGCATCCGGGTCGAAGTCCACGGCGTACAGATACTCGCCCTTGGTCCTCAGCCCGGCCACATACCGCTGGCCCGCCAGAACCTTGTAGGGCAGCGGCGACAGCGCCTGGACGGGGACGTTCGCGGGGTAGGCCGCCTTCTCCGGGTAGGCGCGGCCGTAGACGGGGATCTCAGCATGGCCGGCTTTGGGGGTGATCGTGACGCCCTTGGCGGGTACGGCGGCCGGCTGCGAGGACGGGTTGTGGAACCACGCCTTCTGCCCCAGATACCAGATGGCCGTCCACTCGCCCTCGCGACCGGCCACCGCGTACTGCTGACCGGTGGTGGCGCGCGCTCCGGTGTCGTTCACGCCCGTGGTCGACGGCCCGGCGTCGGGCCGCAGCCCCACGTCCTTGACCAGCGGCGATGAAGCATCCGGTGCGGTGTGCAGCCGCACCGCCGCCGAGCCGTGCGCCGGGCACGGCTTGCCCGCGCTCTCGCACCCGGTGAACACCGGCTTGTTCTTCTCGTATCCGGGCCGGATGGTCACCACCCCGGAACCCTTACCGGCCCCCGGGGTGAAGGGCTTGCCCAGCAGCTTGAAATAGCGCTGCCAGTCCCAGTACGGGCCCGGATCCGTGTGCATGCCGGCAACCGTCGAGGCCGTCGTGCCCGGAACGTTGTCGTGCCCCAGGACGTGCTGGCGGTCCAGCGGAATGCCGTAGCGGTCGGACAGATACCTCACCAGCCGCGCCGAGCTGCGGTACATCGCCTCCGTGTACCACGCGTCCGGATCGGTGAGGAAGCCTTCGTGCTCCAAGCCGATCGACTTGGAGTTGACGTACCAGTTGCCCGCGTGCCAGGCCGCGTCCTTGTTCCGCACGTGCTGCGCCACATGCCCGTCCGAGGAGCGCAGCGTGTAGTTCCACGACACGTAGTCCGGGTCCTTGATCAGCTTCAGCGTCGTCTCGTACGAGCCCTCGGTGTCGTGCACCACGATGTAGTCGATCTTCTGCGAGGCGGGCCGCCGCGTCCTGTCGTGGTTGCCGTAGTCGAGCTGGCCCTGGTCGTTGGTGAACTGCTCGTAGGGCGCCGGGTACCACTCGCAGTCCACCGTGCGCGGACACTCGGCCCCGCCGTCGGCCTCCGGCGCCCGGGTGGCGGGCCGCTCGGCGCGCAGCTTCGGGCTCGACTTGAGCGTGACGGCCTCACCCGTGTCGGTGACGCGGCGCTCGCCCTTGCGCAGCACGTCGTAGACCTCGTCGGCGAACCCGGTGGCCGTCGGCCGTCCCTGGCCGCCGCCGGGGAACGCGGCGACCGCCTCGTACCAGTCGGCCGGATCGGCGCTCAGCGGGTGGCCGAGCCGCTTCTGGGCCGCGGCCAGCAGCGCGGCGCCGCCCGCTACGTTCGCGCCGACGGAGGAGCGCAGCTCGGCACGGGGCCTGCCGGTCAGCTCGGCGGCCCGCTCCAGCGTCCGCAGCCGGGCCGGCGGACTCTTCTCCTGGAGGGCTTCGAGGGCCTTGGCCGCCTTGGACGGGGCGGCCGTGCGCGCGGCACGCCGGGTGTCGCCCCGCGCGTCCTCCGTGTCCTCGTGCCCCGCGGAGCCGGAGTGGGCCAGCGCGGTGCGCGCGTCGGTGAGGTGCATCGGGCCGTAGCCGCCGGAGACACTGGGCGCCCCCTGGTGCGCATCCCAGCGCGACTGGAGGTACGAGACCCCCAGCAGCACGCTCTCCGGCACCCGATAGCGCTCGGCGGCGTCGGCGAACCGGCCCTGGAGCGAGGTCTCACCCGGCTGGTCGGCCGCCGCGTGGGTGCCCGCCGAGAGCAGCGGGACCATCAGCGCGGCCGTCGCCACACCGACAGCCGCCGAGCGTGCCGTGCGCCGGGCGGTGCGTCTGGCCGTGCGTCTGTTGGGGTCACGGAAGGATCCTGGCAAAGCCGCCTCCTCGGACTGTGCGCCGTGGGATCACGGGCGCGGGCAGTCCACAGACGTATCGGCTGGCCGACGATCCGTCAATCATCTCTGAGGCAGGGCAAGCCACACCTCTGAGGCGGAGGAAGCCGAATCTCCGGGGAAAGGGATGCCGCACGTCAGCACGGGAAGTCGCAGGTCGCACGGGCAGTCACACGTCGCACGTCGACGTCACACGTCGGTCCGCACTGCCCCGCCCCCGCCGAGCCCTCAGCCCTCGGCGGGGGCGGAATGTCACCGGCCCCGACCGGCGACGCCGGCCTCAGCGCGTACCGACCGCCGCCCGCACCGCACGGCGCGCCATCCCGCAGTCGTCGTGCAGCCGCCGCAGCAGGAGCCGCTGCTCCTCGCCCGTCGGTATCCCGCCGGCCTTGACCGCGGCGGCGGACTGCGCCGCGGTCTGCGGCGAGGCGTCCCGCATGGTGCGCTGCACCGCCGTCTCGTACGTCTTGATCTCCCGGGTGAGGACGAGCATCAGATTCACCAGAAAGGCGTCCCGGGCCGCGGGACCGGCCGCTTGGGCGAGCTGGCTGATCTGCCGCCGCGCCATCGGCGCGTCCCCCAGAACGGACCACAGCGTCGCCAGGTCGTACCCGGGCAAATACCAGCCCGCGTGCTCCCAGTCGACCAGCGAGGGGCCGGTGGGGCCCAGCATCACATTGGTCAGCAGCGCGTCTCCGTGACAGAACTGCCAGGACACGCTGCGCCTGCCGCCGGGGCCCGAGGGTTGTGCCAGGCCGTGGAGAAGCTTCTGAAGGTCGCCCAGATCCCGGTCGGTCAGCAGCCCCTGTTCGTGGAAGCGGGTGATGCGCGCCGGATAGTCGACCGGACGCTGGAAGAGCGACACCGGAGGCAACCACGAATTGATCCGCGTGAACGAGTCGATCACCGCCCGCAGATCGGCCCGCGGCGGTGCCTCGAACGGGTGACGCTGGGCGGCGGCCACCCGGCCCGGCACCCGCTCGATCACCAGCGTGCAGGCATCGGGGTCGGCCGCGATCAGGCGCGGCACCCGAACAGGGGGCCGGTGCCTGACGAAGGCACGGTAGGCGGCTATTTCGTGCCGGAAGCGCTCCGCCCACGCGGGGGAGTGGTCCAGCAGACACTTGGCGATGACGGTGTTACGGCCGGCCGTGCCCGCCAGCAGTACGGAGCGTCCCCGCCTGCGCAGCATCTGCGCGGGCGCGAAGTCCGGACAGATCCGGTGGATGGAGGCAATGGCGGTACGGAGCTGCACACCCTGAGGGCCGGACAAGTCCAGTCTCCCGCTGAGGGTTTGGGACACGGTGCCGTGCGCGCGCCGGGGCTGTCCGGTACCGGTGAGCGGACCGGCCGTACGGGACGGTCCGGGCGGCAGGACGGCGGGCCCCACGGTGTAGGGCTGCGCCGGGGGCGCCGCTCGGGGCCGGGGCTGCACGGACACGGGGGACGTTGCTGGATACATGGGTGAGCAGGATCCCTTCGTGTGCCGACGGGTTGGCCGCGCCTCCCCGGCCTCGCCCCCGTCCGCTCGCACGGGACGGAAGAGCCCTCCGCCGACCTGTGCACCCTGGGGAATGCGGGTCGGACAGAATGACCGGGGTGGCGCGTTCCTACAGGACACCCGGCGGCGGGTGGCACACCATCTGGCGAACCCTGGCGAACCCTGGCGAATGCTCGCCGGGCCGCTGCGCTGAAGTTACTGTCAACTCAGCCGAGAACCTGGGGGCTTGACGTGACAAAGGGACCCAACGCGCGCCTCGCGGACCTCTTCGGCCTCGCCGGCTGGTCAAAGGGCGAACTCGCCCGGCTGGTCAACCGGCAGGCGGCAGCGATGGGGCATCCGCAATTGGCGACGGACACCTCGCGTGTGCGGCGTTGGATCGAGACGGGGGAGACCCCGCGAGATCCGGTGCCGAAGGTGTTGGCCGCCCTGTTCACCGAGCGACTCGGCCGTGTCGTGACCATCGAGGACCTCGGGTTCAGCAGGCCAGGGCAAGCGGGGAGAGGCGAGCCCGCCGAGGGGTTGCCACTGCCGCCCGGGCAGGTTGCCGCGGTCCTCACCGAATTCACGGGAATGGACCTCATGCTCAACCGACGCGGCTTGGTGGGCGCGGGCGCCGCGCTCGCCGCAGGATCAGCACTCACCAGTGCAATGCACGACTGGCTCCAAACGGATCCGGCACGACTCTCCGCCACCAACACCCCAGGCGCCCCCGGCGAGCTGTCCCACGCGGGCCAGGCGTCCTTCGACCGTTACGAAGCGGCCCCGGTGGGGGCCCAGGAGATCGCGGCGTTGGAGCGCTCCGTGGAGGTCTTCCGGGCCTGGGACGCCGCACGCGGCGGCGGCCTCCAGCGCAAGGCCGTCGTGGGCCAGCTCAACGAGGTGGGGGGCATGCTCGCCTACCACCACCCCGAGCCGCTCCAGAACAGACTGTGGGGGGTGGCCGCCAACCTCGCGGTGCTCGCCGGCTGGATGTCGCACGACGTGGGCATGGAGCCCACGGCCCAGAAGTACTTCATCATCGCCGCCCACGCCGCCAGAGAGGGCGGTGACCGGCCGCGTGCGGGAGAGGCCCTCTCGCGTGCGGCGCGCCAGATGGTGCACCTGGGAAGGCCCGATGACGCACTCGATCTGGTGAAGCTCGCCCAGTCGGGCTCCGGAGACCGGGCGCTGCCCCGCACCCGCGCCATGCTCCACACCATCGAGGCCTGGGCACAGGCGTCTATGGGGCGCGGCCAGGCCATGCGGCGGACCCTCGGCAAGGCCGAAGAGCTGTTCGTCTCGGACAAGGGCGATGTGCCGCCGCCCAGTTGGATGCAGATGTTCGACGAGGCGGACCTGCACGGCATGCAAGCGCTCGCCTTCCGCACGCTCGCCGAGTACGAGCCGGTGGCGGCCAAGACGGCGGAGCGGCACGCCCGGCGGGCTCTGGCGCTGCGCGAGGACGGCCGGGAGCGCTCGCAGATCTTCGACTACATCTCGCTGGCCTCGGCCTACTTCATCTCCGACGACCCCGAGCAGGCCGACCGCTACGCCCGGCTCGCCCTGCTGTCCATCAACGAGAACTCCTCCCACCGCACCTGGGACCGGCTGCGCGAGATGTACCGCCTCACCGGGCAGTACGCGGGCTACCCCAAGATCGAGGATCTTCGCGAGGAGATCCAGGACGCGCTGCCCCGTGCGCCCAAGCCGTCCAGAAGCGGCAAGGGCCTCAAAGACCCCGGTGACATCCGGCGCTCAAGGAGCGGGGGCGTCAGGGGAATCAGGTCCGTATGAACCGAAGTCTCTGAAGGTCCACAGCCTCTGACGGTCCGCGGTCCCGGACGGTTCATGTGTTGTCCCGGGACGCCGGTGATGCCCGGCGGCCTACGGGGTGATGCGCGCGACCAGCACGCAGGCGTCGTCCTCGCGCTCCCTGTCGCCGAACTCCTCGGCGACAGCGCGTACGCATTCCTGTGCCGTGCGCGCGGAGGCGAACCGGGGCGCCAGACCGAGCAGCCGCTCCGCACCCGTGCGGGGCTCCTCGCCGTCGGGCTGAGGGCTCAACTGCGCGCTGCGGGGCGCCAGCCCGTCGGTGTGCAGCACCAGCAGGTCGCCCGGCTCCAGGCGCTCGGTGCGCTGTCCGTATGTGGCGCCCGAGGTGACGCCCAGCAGCACGCCCTCGGGCCTGTTCAGCACCTGCCCGGCGCCGTCGCGGAAGAGCAGCGGCGCCGGGTGGCCCGCCTGCGACCAGGTGAGACTGCGCGCGCGTGGTTCGTAGCGGCAGCACACGGCGCTGCCGAGCGCTGGCTGTGCCGCCGAGTCCAGCAGTTGGTTCAGATACCCCATCAGCGCGCCCGGCTCCACCCCGGCGACGGCCATGCCGCGCACGGCGCCCAGCAGCATCGCCATCCCGGAGGTGGCGGTGACTCCGTGCCCTGTCAGGTCGCCGGCCGTCAGCAGCATGGACCCGTCGGGCAGCTCCATAGCGTCGTACCAGTCGCCCCCGATCAGGGCTCCCGTGGCCGAGGGCAGATAGTGCGCGGCCAGATCCAGCGCACCGACGGCCTCGCCGTCGCCGTGCGGGAACCGCAAAGAGCCGCGCCACGGCGGCAGCACGGCTTCCTGGAGCTCCACGGCGACCCGGCGCTCGGTCTGCGCGATCTGGCGCTCGCGCTGGAGCGAGTCCCGGGTCTCGCTCACGGCACGCTCGCTGCGGCGCAGCTCGCTGACGTCCCGCAGCACCGCCCACATCGAAGCCGTCCCGCCGTCGTCGTCGAGCACGGGCTCGCCCACCATGTGCAGCGTCCGTACGGAGCCGTCGGGGCGCACCAGCCGGAACTCGCGGTCGATGGCCCTGCCGTCCACCAGGCAGTCGGTGAAGGCGGCGGCCAGCGCGGGCTGGTCCTCCGGCATCACCCACGAGGGCAGCTCGTCCAGGGAGAGCGGGCCGTCCTCCCTGGTCCTGCCGAAAATGGCGTACAGCTCCTCCGACCAGGTCACCTCGTCGTTCAGGAGGTTCCAGTCGGCGCTGCCGACCCGGCCCACCAGGGGAGAGGTCGTCGGCGTGCCCGCACGGGGGGTCGGCACCGCGCCGTAGGCGGCGCCCAGCGGTCCCTCCTGGACGGGGCCCAGGGGCTCCCCGTAGAGATCCGGCCCCAGGTGCTCGGCCTCCGGCGTGGGCGGCGCGAGAGGAGGGCCGTCCAGCCCCTGGAGCGATTCCGCGGGCAGCCCTTCGCGTAACTGATCGAGGTGGCTGCCGAGGTCGTCCAGCTGGTGCACGGCCAGCTCGCACAGCGCGCGCTGCCAGCGAAGGCGCAGGTCAGCCGCGCCCGGAGGGCCCTCGTCCGCCTCGCCTCCGGCACCCCGCCGCACCGCGTCGACGCCGCCGCGAAGCCTGCGTGTCTGCGTGATCAGGGCATCCAGCGCGCCGCGCTCGGGGGGCTGCGCGGCGGGTCGGTCCGCATGGAAGTGGGACGACATAGAGGCTCCCGTACGGGGTGAGGGACGATTACGACTTTCGCACAGCCCGCGACCGCCCGTAAGGGATTCGGCCACACACGATCGGTGGTGCTTCGGGCATATGTCACAGGCGCCGTGACGTACCGACCGGTCGGCCCGATCCGTCCCGACTCGGCGGAACGGATTCTTCCGGGTAAGCTCCGGCTCTTGACCAGGCACCTGCTCCCGGAGGTAAAACTCAGGAGTAGAAGCGCGGTCACCGGCAAGAATGGCGGGCAACGGAAATCCCGTTGCCAGTCGAATACCCCGCACCGGATGCTGACTCTTATGTTCGTCGATTCCGTCGATTCAGACATAGCGCCCAGCGGCACGCTGCTCGGCCTCCTTCAGCGAGGCCGTGGCGACGGGACGCTGCACGCGCTCGCGGCGCCCCGTGCCGAAGCGCTCGCCGCGCTGCGGCACTGCGTCCTGCACGACCCCAGGCGCGACTGGCAGATCGAGCACCGCTCGTTGTATTACGCCCGTCTGCACCGCGAGCTGGACGCCGGCCTCGACGACATCGCCGCGCACCTCTTCGACCCCGAAGACCTGCTGTGCACCCCCGAGGAAGCCGAGGTCCGCACCGGACTCGCGCTCTCCGTGCTCGGCCACCTCGCCTCCTACGCCTCGTCCTGGGGAGAGGACGGTGCGAAGGCCGAGTCCGGTGCGGACGCCGAGGCCGACGCACCCGCGGAGGCGGGCGCGCTGAGGCAGGCCGAGGAGGCCGGCGAGGCCGGTGACGACAACGCCGCGCTGCGGCTGCTGCGCCGCTACGCCACCTTCGGCACCAACTGGCAGTGGGCGCTGGACGAACTGGCCGTCCGCGACGACGACGCCGGGCTGCGCCCCCTGGGCCCCGCCATCCTGGCCCGCTTCCCGCAGACCCCCGAGGGCGATGCCGAGCTGGCCGCCGCCGCACGGGGCGCCTTCGAGCCCCGCCCCTGGCGGCTGTGGGCCGAGGACCCGGACCACCCCGAGCAGGCCGACCGGCTGCGGCGCGTTCAGGAGAGCGGCTTCTTCGACCGCTGGCAGCGCCAGCTGCGCTCACCGGGCCCCCGCCCCGGCTGGAGCGTCCAGGAGATCCTCGACTGGGCCCAGGACGGATACGAGCAGCACCCCCCGCAGCACCGCGTGGCACCGGCCGCCCGCTGTCTGTCGGCCGTCGCCGGGACTGAGGAGCGGCCTCAGCTGCTGGCCGCGGCGCGAGGCCCGCGCGAAGCCGCGCGCGCGGCGGTGCTCCGCCACCTCGCCGACCGCAACGACCCCGATGTGCTCGACCTGATCGAGGAGGCGGCGGGTCACCCCGACGAAACCGTCTCCAGCTCCGCGCTCTCCGCCTTCGCCCGGATGCGGTCCCTGGCCGCGCTCGAACGCGCCAGGCGGTGGGCCGAGGCCCCCGAGGACGCGCTGGCGCCCGGGCTCCCCACCGTCGCCGCCGAGATGCTGGCCTGCCGGGGCGGGGCGCGGGACGCCGACGCGGTGCTCGCCGCGCTGCGGCGCACCGTGCGGCTCGAAGGCCCTGACAGTCCCGCGCTCTGGCCCCTCGTCGACGGGGCCGGCCGCCTGACCATCGGCTGCGCGACGCCCATCTTGCGGCACATCTACCGGGAGACCGCCTCCTCCCAGCTGCGGCTGCGCACGGCCCGCTCGCTGGCCGCCACCGACCCGTCCTTCCCCGCGGGCTTCGCCATCGAATGCCTGTGGGACTGCGAGGAGGCCACCCGAGAGGTGGCCGCGGGACACGCCGCCACGGGTGACGCCCGCGTCGTCGAACGCCTCCGCCGCCTCGCGGCGGATCCGGCCGAGGAGGCCGGAGTCCAGGACGCGGTCCGCGACCGCCTCCGCCCGCGTCGCTAGCCGCCGGGCCCCACGCTCTTCCCGCCGCGACGGCGGGACCTCCGGCGTAGGCATCCGGCGGTGCCGAGCGGCCTGGGCCGGTCGTTCGGCACCGCCGGGCCGCCGGTGGGCGTCCCGCCGTCGCGGCCGAAGAACGGCATCGCCCGTCCGCGGCGTAGCGGGGCTCGTCGTTGCGGCGGTCAGGGAAGAGCCCGGGGCACCATGGGGGAATGGGTGCGCGGTGGGAGTTCTGGGTGGACAGGGGCGGGACGTTCACGGATGTCGTGGGGCGGCGTCCGGACGGGACCGTCGTGGCCGAGAAGGTGCTGTCGCACGATCCGCGCCGCCCGGACCAGGACGCCGCCGTCACGGGAATCAAACGGCTGCTGGGAACCCCGCCGGACGCCCCGGTGCCGGCGGACCGTATCGACGCGGTCAAGATGGGCACCACAGTGGCCACCAACGCCCTCCTGGAGCGCAGGGGCGAGCCGACGGTCCTGCTCACCACGCGCGGCTTCCGTGACGCGCTCCGTATCGCGTACCAGAACCGGCCGCGCATCTTCGACCGCCACATCGCCTTGCCGGAGGCGCTGTACGACCGGGTGATCGAGGTGCCGGAGCGGGTCGACGCCGACGGCGGGACGGTGCTGCCGCTCGATGAGCGAGCGACCACCGAGGCCCTGCGCGCCGCGTATGACGACGGCTTCCGCAGCGCCGCGATCGTGCTGCTGCACTCCTACCGTCACCCGGCGCACGAGCGTGAAGTCGCGCGCCTGGCACGCGAGTGCGGGTTCACGCAGGTGAGCTGCTCCTACGAGGTGAGCCCGCTCATCAAGCTGGTGCCGCGCGGCGACACCACCGTCGTGGACGCCTATCTCTCACCCGTGCTGCGCCGTTACGTCGACGAGGTGGCGGCCGAACTGCGCGGGGTGCGCCTGATGTTCATGCAGTCCAACGGAGGGCTGCGCGAGGCGGGGCACTTCCGGGGCAAGGACGCGGTGCTCTCCGGGCCCGCGGGCGGCGTGGTGGGCATGGCCCGCAGCTGCGCGGAGGTCGGACACGATCGGGTGATCGGCTTCGACATGGGCGGCACGTCAACCGATGTGTCGCACTACGCGGGCCGGCTGGAGCGCGTCTTCGGCACACAGGTCGCGGGGGTGCGGATGCGCGCTCCCATGATGGACATCCACACCGTGGCGGCGGGCGGCGGCTCGGTGCTGCACTTCGACGGCGCCCGCTACCGCGTGGGCCCCGACTCGGCGGGGGCCGTGCCCGGCCCCGCCTGCTATCGGCGGGAGGGCCCGCTGACCGTCACCGACGCCAATGTGATGCTCGGCCGGATCCAGCCCGCGCACTTCCCCTCGGTCTTCGGGCCCCAGGGTGAGGAGCCGCTGGACGCGGCGGCCGTCCGGGCGGGCTTCGCCCGGCTGGCGGAGGAGATCGGCGACGGCCGCGCGCCGGAGGAGGTGGCCGCGGGGTTCCTGGAGATCGCCGTGCTCAGCATGGCCAACGCCGTCAAGAAGATCTCCGTGCAGCGCGGCCACGACGTCACCCGCTACGCCCTCGCCAGCTTCGGCGGCGCCGGCGGCCAGCACGCCTGCGCGGTCGCGGACGCGCTGGGGATCAGCACCGTGGTGGTGCCGCCGCTGGCCGGAGTGCTCTCCGCGTACGGCATCGGGGTGGCCGACGCGACCGCGCTGCGCGAGCAGTCCGTCGAGTCCCAGCTGACGCGCGAGCAGCTCGCCGACGTACGGGAGCTGTGCGCGAGCCTGGAGCGGCAGACCCGCCAGGAGCTGCGCGAGGACGGCATTCCGGAAGAGGCCATCAGCACCTCCTCCCGACTCCAGCTGCGTTACGCGGGAACGGATGCTTCACTCACCGTCCCGCTGAGCGACGCCGACCGGATGGCGGAGGATTTCGCCGCCGAACACCGTGCCCGCTACGGCTTCACCATGGACAAGCCGCTCGTGGTCGCCACCGCTGTGGCCGAGGCGACGGGTGCCGCGGGCCCTGTCAGCGCTCATCCGGTGACGCCCGAACCGGGCGGGGGCATCCCGGAGCCGGCCGACCAGGTGCGCATGTTCACCGGCGGGCGATGGCGGGAGACGCCTTTGTTCCGGCGGGAGGAACTGCGCCCGGGGCAGCGCGTGGAGGGCCCCGCCGTCATCGCGGAACCGGATGCCACCACGGTCGTGGACCCCGGCTGGGAGGCGGCGGCCGATCCGCGCGGGCACCTGCTGCTGACCCGGGTACGCGACCGGGACGCCACGCCCGCGCTGGGCACGGCCGTTGATCCGGTGCGACTGGAGGTCTTCAACAACCTCTTCATGGCCATCGCCGAACAGATGGGCGTGCGCCTGGAGAACACCGCGCACTCCGTCAACATCAAGGAGCGGCTCGACTTCTCATGCGCCCTCTTCGACCCCGAGGGCAACCTCATCGCCAACGCGCCCCACATCCCCGTGCACCTGGGTTCCATGGGGGAGTCCATCAAGGAGGTGCTGCGCCGCAACGAGGGCCATATGCGCCCGGGGGACGTCTACGCGATCAACGATCCGTACCACGGCGGCACGCATCTGCCTGATGTCACCGTGGTTACCCCTGTCTTCGGGGACGGGGACGGGGACGGGGACGGGGACGAAGGCGGAGGCGAGAACGTGGGCCAGGAGCAGCGGTTGCTCTTCCTCGTCGCCTCGCGCGGCCACCACGCGGAGATCGGCGGCCTCACCCCCGGCTCCATGCCCGCCTTCAGCCGCACCGTCGAGGAGGAGGGGGTGCTGTTCGACAACTGGCCGCTGGTGCGCGACGGCACCCTGCGCGAGGAGGAGACCCGCGCACTGCTCACCTCGGCCCGCTACCCCTCGCGCGACCCGGACACCAATCTCGCCGACCTGCGCGCCCAGATCGCCGCGAACGAGAAGGGCATCGCGGAACTGCGCAACATGACCGGACAGTTCGGCCTGAAGGTCGTCCAGGCGTACATGCGCCATGTACGCGACAATGCCGAGGAGTCGGTGCGGCGCATCATCGCCACCCTCAGCGACGGCGAGTACGCGTACGAGACCGACAGCGGCGCCGTCATCCGGCTCGCCGTCACCGTCGACCGCGAGCGCCGCACCGCGCGCCTCGACTTCTCCGGCACCTCGCCCCAGCGCGACGACAACCTCAACGCGCCCAGCTCTGTGGTGATGGCCGCCGTGCTGTACGTCTTCCGTACGCTCGTCGCCGACGACATCCCGCTCAACAGCGGCTGTCTGACGCCGCTGGAGGTGCACATCCCCGCCGGGTCGATGCTGGCGCCCGCATACCCCGCCGCGACCGTCGCGGGCAACGTGGAGACCTCCCAGGCGGTGACCGGCACCCTCTACGCGGCCCTCGGCGTCCAGGCGGAGGGCTCGGGCACGATGAACAACGTGACCTTCGGCAACGACCGCGTCCAGTACTACGAGACGGTCGCCAGCGGCTCGGGCGCGGGGGACGGCTTCGACGGTGCCGACGCCGTGCAGACCCATATGACCAACTCGCGGCTCACCGACCCCGAGGTGCTCGAGTTCCGGTATCCGGTGCGCGTCGAGGACTTCCACATTCGGGCGGACAGCGGAGGCCGGGGCCAGTGGCGCGGGGGAGACGGGGTGGTGCGGGAGCTGCGCTTCCTGGAACCCGTCACCGTCGCCCTCCTGACCGGACACCGGCGGGTTGCCCCTTACGGGATGAAGGGCGGGGCACGGGGCGCACTGGGTGCCAACACCGTCCGGCGCGCCGACGGCCGGACGGAGGAGCTCGCCGGGCGGGACGTCGCCGACCTGGCGGTGGGCGACGTCCTGGTGTTGCGCACTCCGGGTGGCGGCGGCTATGGCACGCCGCCGCTCACCGGATGAGACGTGATCCCGCCGCTCACCGGATGAGACGCGGTTCCGCCGCTCACCGGATGCAGCGGGTTTCCGCCGATGCCGCTGATCGCGGGGACGGTGCCGTCCCGCGAGCGGGTTCCGCGTGCCGTGGCCGGTCCGTGCGCCCTCGGCGGCGGGTCACCTCGGCAGATCGGTGATGAGCATGTGTCCCGGCGCGTGTGTCAGGGCGAACGGCGGGCGGGCGGACATGAGCGCCGCCTGCACGGTGAGGGAGCTGGCCCAGAACACGGGCACGTCGCCGGGCGCCGGGCGCACCCGGCCGCCGAAGTCCGGCCGGGACAGCGCCCGGATGCCCAGCGCGCCCGGGTCCCCGGCGTGCACGGGCGCGCCCTGTCCCAGCCGGGCACCCGTCCCGGCCCTGCTGACCGCGCGCGCCGTCGCCACGAGTGCGGCGGGGATCGGCCGCATCGCCACCACGAGCGGCCCGTTGAGCCGCCCGGCCGGGCACGAGGAGCGGTTGGTCACATACAGCGGGAGAGGCCGCTCCTGCTCCATATGACGCAGCGGAACACCGGCCGAAGCGAGCTGGGTGTCCAGCGAACGGTCCCGCCCCAGCAGGAAGGTGACCAGCCCACCGTGCCAGTGGTCGCGCACCTCGCGGGGCTCCGCGACGATCTGGCCGTCCTCCCACACCCGGTAGCGGGGCAGATCGGTGCGCAGGTCGGCCTCCGCGGCCAGCCTGGTCGTCCAGGCGCCCGCGTCGCAGATGTCCAGGACGGGGCAGGAGCCGCTGTTGCGGGCGCAGAAGAGGGACATGTCCGGCGCCCATGCCGACGGCAGCGCGACCAGGTGTGCCTGGGCGTGGCCGAGGGCCCAGCCGGCGGTGCGGGCCGCCAGTCCCGAGCGGTACAGGGCGCGTGCCTGAACGGGGCTGGTGAGTCCTGGCGGTGTGCTGGGGAGCATGGTGGGTCCTCCTGTCTGGGACCGGACGTGCCGACAGCGTCAGTCAGCCGTTCGGGCGGGACTTGCGGTAGGTGCCGAACGCGCCCTTTGCCGGGGTCGTTCAGACCAGTTCCCGGCCCTGGGTCTCCGGCAGCCCCAGGAGTGCCAGCGCGGCGATCGCGTACGCCACGGAGCCGAACACCAGCGCGCCGCCCACGCCCATGCTCTCGGCCAGGGCACCCACCAGAGTCGGGAAGAAGGCGCCCAGGCCGCGCCCCACGTTGTAGGTGAAGCCCTGTCCCGTGCCGCGTACGGAGGTCGGGTACAGCTCGGCGAGGAAGGAGCCGAAGCCGCTGAAGATGGCCGACATGCAAAAGCCCAGCGGGAACCCCAGCACCAGCAGTAGCCCGTCGGCGCCGTCCGGAACGCGGGTGTATCCGAGCACGCACGCCGCCGAGAGGGCGGCGAACAGCGCGATGGTCTTCTTGCGGCCCAGCCGGTCGGTGAGCAGACCGCCGGTCAGATAGCCGAGGAAGGCTCCGAGGATCTGGGTGGCCAGGAAGCCGCCGGTGGTCACCACGGTCAGGCCCCGCTCGTCGCTCAGATAGGCGGGCACCCAGGTGGCGAGCGTGTAGTAGCCGCCCTGGACGCCGGTGGCCATCAGGGAGGCGAACACGGTGGTGCGCAGCAGCCCGGACCGGAAGATCGCCGAGAAGGAGCCCCGCTCGGAGCTCTCCATCCGGCGCCGCGTCGCCTCGGGCGCGTCCTGGACGTTCTTGCGGACGTAGAGCACCAGCAGCGCGGGAAGTGCCCCGGTGAAGAACATCACGCGCCAGGCCAACTGCGACTCCAGGAGCTGGAAGACGGCCGTGTAGACCAGCACCGCCAGTCCCCAGCCGACGGCCCAGGCGCTCTGCACCGCGGCGAGGGTGCGCCCCCGGTGCCGCGCCGAGGTGTACTCGGCGACCAGGATGGCGCCCACCGCCCACTCGCCGCCGAAACCGAGCCCCTGGAGGGCGCGGAAGACCAGCAGGATCTCGTAGTTGGGCGCGAAGCCGCACAGGACGGTGAACAGCGCGTAGGTGAGCACCGTGACCAGCAGGGCCCGGACCCTTCCGATCCGGTCGGCCAGCACGCCGGCCAGCGCGCCGCCGAGGGCCGAGACCACCAGCGTGGTCGTGACCAACAGCCCTGTCTGACCGCTGCTGAGGCCGAAGTACGCCGCGATGGCGACCATGCTCAGCGGCAGTGCGTAGAAGTCGTACGAATCCAGGCCGTACCCGCCGAACGCGCCGGCGAAGGCGCGCCGTCCACGGGGGCCGAGCGCGCGGAGCCAGGCGAAGGCTCCGCCGCCGTGCGTGTCCTCGCCCGGAATCCGGGCCGTCGGTGTCGTGCTCATGGGCACCTCGCAGTCAACGGGCCGCCATCGCGCGGATGGGCGGCAACACACGAGCCATGAAGCGGAGTTGGAGTGATGTGCGTCCGCTCCGAAATTTCAAAGTAGAGGATTGTTGAACGATTCGGCAATCCTCGTGTTGTCTCGTTCTTCGGTCTGCGGTTCACTTCAGCCATGACCGACGACGTGCTGGCCGAACTCTCCGACGACCGGGTCCTGTTGGGGCGTACCAGCACGGCCGAGCGCGTGGCCGACATCCTGCGCAACCGGATCATGGAGGGCGGCTTCCAGCCCGGCGCGCGGCTCGCCGAGGAGGAGATAGGCGGCGCGCTGGGCATCTCGCGCAACACCCTGCGCGAGGCGTTCCGGCTGCTCACCCACGAGCGGCTGCTCGTCCATGAGCTCAACCGGGGCATGTTCGTCCGCGTGCTGACCGTCGAGGACCTGGCGGACATCTACCGCGTACGCGGCCTGGTCGAGTGCGCCGTGCTGCGGGCGCTCGGGGCCCCGCCCTACCCGCTCGAAGCCGTCGAGGCCGCCGTGCGGGCGGGCCGGCGCGCGGCCCAGCTGCGGCGCTGGCGCGACCTGGGCACCGCCAACATGCGGTTCCACCAGGCGCTCGTCGAACTGGCCGAAAGTCCGCGCACCAACGAGGCGATGCGCGGCGTGCTGGCCGAACTGCGGCTCGTCTTCCACGTCGTGGATGACCCTCAGCGCCTCCACGAGCCCTACCTGAGCCGCAACGAGGAGATCCTGCGCGCGCTCCAGGGCGGTGAGGCGCGCGCCGCCGAACAGCTCCTCGACGTCTACCTCGACGACTCGCGCCGCCAGCTCGCCGAGGCGTACGCGCACCGGCTGAGCTGACCGAAAGGCGACGGGGCCGCCCACCCTGCCCGTCCGCAGCGCCGCGTAGGATCCGCCGGACACCGTGGGGGCGGGCGCACGGACCGTGACAACCGTGCCGTTTCGGATCTTGTCAGTGCTAACGCTTAATGTGTCCGTCGTGACTGAGCACGCCATGACGAGCACCGCGAGGGGGCGAGGTGCCCCCGCTCCCTCCCCGGCTCCGGGCCCCGCCGCCGACGAGGGCCTGGCCCGCCGTCTGCGCGCGCTCGCCTGCACCGCCCCGCTGCACGACCTGGACACGCGCAAGGCCAACCTCGCCGGCGAGTACAGCACCTACGAGATGGCCGAGCTGGCCCTCGCCGCGATCGATCAGGTCACGCTCCAGATGGACTTCGACACCGGAGCCGACCACGAGCAGATAGTGACCAGGCTCCTGCCCCGCGTCGCCGCCCAGGCCCCCGCGCGAGGGGCGGCCGAGCACGAGCGCGTGGCCCGCTGGGTGCTGGAGAACCTGATCAATGTCGGCAGCGTCGACCGCGGCTTCCGCGCCGTCTACGGCACGTTCGGCCCCGACGGCGTCTACGTGCGCAGGGACTACGACTTCAAGCTCATCGAGGAAGTCCCCGGCCCCGGCGGCAGCGTCTATCTGCGCACCACCGACGAGGCCGTCAACGTCCTGGTCGGTGCGCTCGACACCGACGTGACCAGCGCCCAGATCGCCGCCGAGGTCAAGCTGGAGGTCCTCATCAGCCGGGGCCGCCTCGCCGACGCCCAGCTCGCCGCCGAGCAGGCCCGCTACCGCACCGTGCAGTACGCCGAGGTGCTGCGCCGCACCCTGGACGCCACCCGGCGCGACGTACGCGCCGTCGACTGGCTCAGCGCCGTCCCCGACATGATCACCGAGGCGCTCGACCACGTCGCCGACCGCTACCGCCACGAGAACGCGATCCTCACCAACATCCGCAAAGCCCGCGACGAGGCCGAAGAGGCCGACCACAAGCGCCGCGCCGCCGAGCTGGTCGACATCGTGAAGGACTGCATCCGCCGCCACACCCAGCTCCAGTCCCGGCTGCTGGAGGCCGGGCCGCTCTTCCGCGCCGAGCAGGACCGCCAGGCGTTCGCCCCGCCCGCGGCCCGCGCGGGCCTGGACCTGTACGGGCAGGTGTTCGCTCCCGTGCTGCCCCTCCCGCTGGAGCGGGCCGCGCGGGTGACCGACGCCTTCTTCGCGCGCGGCGCCGGATTGCGCACCCCGGGCGCGATGCGCCTCGGGGATCTGGTCGACCTGCTCCTGACGCCGCCCGCGCCCCGCGAGCACCTGGGTGCCGAGATGCCCGAGCCCGACCTGGTCGCCACCCCCGACGACAGCCGCTTCAGCGAAGAGCAGTTGGAGGCGGCCATGGAGCTGCTGGAGCTGCCGCCGGACGCCCCGCGCAGGCTCTCCGGCCTGCTGGCCGACGCCCGCCGCCGCGATCCCGGACTGCCGTATCTGGTGGCCCTGCTGGCCGTCCACGCCGCGAGTCCGCCGGTGGGGACCGCCTACCGGCAGGGTGAGCCGCGACTGCTGTTCGCGGTGGACGACGGCGAACAGCTGGACGATCCCGAGTTCGGCGGCGCCGACCTCATCGTGGGCACCGCCCTGCTGGACGCCGCCGGGATGGCGGCCGACCGGACGGAGGCGGCATGACCGCGGCGCGGGAAGGCCACCCGACGTCGGCACATGGACACAGCCCGGCCGTGGCGCGGGAAGAGAGTACAACCGTGGCGCGCGCAGACCGCATGTGCGTGGCGCACCGAGGAGATGAGTGCCTGTGACCGACCGAGAAGAGCGCCCGTGACCGAGTTCGCCGACTTCGCGGCAGACCCCGAACCGGACGCGTCCGAGGGCACCCGCCCCGCCGGGCCCGTCACCCCCGCCGACGCCGCCGACGCCGCGCGTCTTGTCTCCTTCGGCCTGCACCCCAAGCTCGTTCCGGCCCGGGACGCCGAGTACACCGAGCTGTTGCGGCGCTATCGCGACGAGCCCGCCTTCGCCCGGCTCGCCGACGCGGTCGCCACCGGGCTCGGCCTGGTCGTCCTGGAGGTCTCCACCCGTGCCGGGATGGCGCTGGCGGCGGCCGAGGACTCGGTGTTCGCGGTCCGCATGGGCGACTACGCCCGCCGTGCGAGCGCCGACTCGGCCGACCGCTTCCTGCACGGCCTGGCCCACCTCGCCGTCGCCGTCATGGCCTTCCCCCGTCCCGAGGACCTGGCCGACGACGGTTACATCGGCCGCATCACCGTCAACGGCGTCGACTCCTTCGTCCGGCAGGCCTGCCGGAAGCTCGACGAACGCGCCGAGGCCGAGGGCGAGAACACCGACCCGGCCACCGACGCGCCCGGTCTGGAGGCGGCCTGGCGGGTCTACGCCCGGCGCAGTTCCACCGGGGCCACCAAGGACGCCCGGCGGCTGGCGGGCTCGACCACCGGCATCATCGCCAAGGCCGTCGCCTTCCTCGCCGACTCCGGTTTCCTTCAGCGCACCGGCGACGACGCGGGAGGCACCTACCGCACCACGGCCCGCTATCAGCTCCAGGTCCGCGACATGGCGGGCAGCTCCGCCATGGCAGAGCTGCTGGAGCTGGGCGTCGTCCCCGTCTCCGACGGCACGGCCAGCCTGCTGCCGCCCCAGGACGCCGAGGGCCTCGACCTCGCGCCGGATGCCGGGCTGCCCTTCCATTCCTGAAGGGCCGCCGCCATTCCTGAAGCCCGCCTCCTGAAGGCCCGCCACTCCTGAAGCCCGCCCGCTCCTGACGGCCCCGCGCCCCTGGAACGCCGCCACCCTCCCCGCACCGCAGCCAACCCGCCCTTCCCCCGACCGACCCGACAGACACGAGAGTCCGCCGCCATGTACGAGCTGTCCCGGATCCGCCTCTACTCCATCGGGCCCGCCGGTGCGCGCTACGCCGACACCGTGCTGGACCTGCGGGGAGTCGGCGCGACCGTCCCCAGCCCGGCCCCCGCGCAGGCGGACTTCTTCGAGGAGGAGCCCCAGGGCCCGCCTCGCCGCCCCGCCCCGGCGGGAGTGCTGTTCCTGGAGAACGGCGGCGGCAAGTCCGTCCTCCTCAAGCTGATCTTCTCCGTGATGCTGCCGGGCCACCGCAACACCCTGGGCGGCGCCAGTTCCGGCGTGCTCCGCAAATTCCTGCTCGCCGACGACTGCGGCCATGTCGCCCTGGAGTGGCAGCACACCAGGACCGGCGAGACCATCGTCGTCGGCAAGGTCAGCGAGTGGCGCGGACGCCAGGTGTCCGGCGACCCGCGCAAGTTCGCCGAGGCGTGGTATTCCTTCCGCCCCGGCCCCGGCATGTCCCTGGACTCCCTGCCCGTGGCCGAGTCGGCGGCACTGCGGCCCTCGGCGGAAGGTGCCTCCGCGGCGCGCGGCAGGCGCCGCACCATGAAGGGCTTCCGCGACGTCCTCACGGAGACAGGAAAGGCGTACCCCAACCTCGACGTCGCCTGGGAAGAGATCCACGAGCGCTGGAACGAACACCTCACCGGCCTCGGTCTCGACCCCGAACTCTTCCGCTACCAGCGGGAGATGAACGCCGACGAGGGCGAGGCCGCCGGCCTTTTCGCCGTCAAGAACGACTCGGACTTCACCGACCTGCTGCTCCGCGCCGTCACCGACACCCGTGACACCGACGGTCTCGCGGACCTCGTGCACGGCTTCGCCCACAAGCTGGGCCGCCGCACCGAGCTGACCGCCGAGCGCGACTTCACCGCCGGCTCCCTGGACTTCCTGCACCGCATCACGGAGGCGGCCGGGACGCGCGCCCAGGCCCGCGAGGTCCACGCCGGGGCCGAGCGCCGCACCCGCGCGCTCGCCCAGCGCCTGTCCGAGCGCGGCACCCAGGAGCACGGCCGCGCCGCCGAGCTCGCCGAACAGCTCGCCCACGCACACGAATCCGTCACCGAGGCCGAGACCGCCCGCTCCCGTGCGTCGCGTATCGCCGCCGAACTCGCCTACCGGCACGCCTCCCTGGCGCTCGCCGCCGCGGAGAAGTCGGCCGCCGCGCAAAAGCGTGAGCTGAGCGAGGCCCGTACGCTGCACGCCGCCTGGCAGGCGGCCGAGACCGTGCTCGCGCACCGCACGGCCGCCGACCGCTCCGCGCGCGTGGCCGCCGCCATCCAGGAGGCCGAGCGTGACGCGGCCCCGGCCCTGGCCGCCCGCGCCACGGCGGCAGCCGCGCTCGTCCGCGCGCTCAACGCCTCCGCCGAGGACGGCGAGCGCATCGCCACCGAACAGGAGGAGCGCTCCGCCGCGCTCCAGCGCGAGAGCGAGAGCGCACACCGGGACGCCACGGCCGCCGCCACCGAGGCACAGCGCGCCCGCAGCGAGACCGAACACCTGCGCCAGCGCCTCGCCGAGGTCGAGCAGGAGACCGCCGAGGCCGTACGCGCCGGATGGCTGGACGACACCGACCCGGACGCCGACCCCGCACGCGCGGCGCTGGCCGCCAGCGACGCGGAGAAGACCACCGTCGCCGCCTTCGAGTCCGCGCGCGAGGCCGCCCGCCGCAGCGCCGAGCGGGCCCGCGAGACCGGAGCGGCGCACGCGAGCGCCGAGCTGGCCGCCGCGCGTGCCGAGGACGCGGCGGAGGCGGCCGAGTCCGCGTACACGGCGGAGCGCGTCGCGGCCGAAACACTCGGCGCCGAAGACCGGCTCGCCGAGCTGCTGGGTCTCCCCTCGGCGTCCGGCCCGGCCGCCGCTTCCGTCCCCGGCCAGCGCGGCACCGCCGGCACACGGAACGCGCACGGGCCGGACGACGGTCAGAGGACGGGGCCGGACCGGCAGCGACCCGCTGCCCAGGGCCCCCTGTCCGCCGATGAGCTGGACCGCAACGCCGACGCCGTCTCCCAGCTGCTGGAGGACGGCGTGGCCGCGGCCGAGCGGCAGCTGTTCGAGCTGCGCACCGGCGCCGCCGAGGACTCCCGGATGCTCGGCGCGCTCGGCGACGGCGGGCTGCTGCCACCGGGCCCCGATGTGACGGCCACCGTCGAATTCCTCGGCGAGCACGGCGTGCCCGCGCTGCCCGGCTGGCGCTACCTCGCCCAGGCCGTCGACCCCGCCGACCACGCCGCCGTGCTCGCCGCCCGCCCCGAGCTGGTCGACGGCGTCGTCATCACCGACCCCGACAGCCACGCGCGCGCCCGCGAGGTGCTGGCCGGCGCCGCGCTGCTGCCCCGCTCCGCCGTCGCCGTCGGGACGTCGGCGGCGCTGCTGGCCCCCACGCCGGCGCCCGGCTCCGGTGCGGAGAGCGGAGTCTTCCTCGTACCGCCCAACCCGGCGATGCACGACGAGCGCGCGGCCGACGACGAGCGCCGCCAGCTCAGGGAGCGCGCCGCCGGGCGCGACGAGGAGATCCGCTCCCTCGCGGCGCGGCTCTCCGCCGACCGGGCGCTCGTGGCCCGGCTGTCCTCCTGGCGCGCCGGCTGCCCCGAGGGCCGCCTCGCCGAACTCGCCACCGCCGCCGTCGAGTCCCGCGAGGCCGCCGACCTCGCCCAGCAGCGCCTTCTCGACGCCCGGGGCGCCCGGGAGGAGGCCGAAGAAGCGGCGGCCGAGACCGCGCGGGTGCGCGACGAGCGCCAGGAGGAGGCCCAGCGCGCCCGGCGCAGCGCTGACGCGCTCGCGGGCCTCGCCTTCCGGCTGCGCGAGCGCGTCAGCTGGCAGACCCGGCTGCGTGAGCTGGCAGACGAGGCCGCAGCCGCCGAGGAGCGCGCCGCCGTGTGCGTCGAGCGGGCCGGGGCGGCCGACGAGGAGCGGCGCGCCGCCCAGCGCGCGGCCGACGACGCACGCCGTACGGCTCGCACCCTGCGTGCCGAGCGGGCCGAGATCGCCGGTGTGCCCGACGACCCGGACGAGCCCGTAGCCGAGGCCGGGACCGAGACCGAGGACGCGGCGGACGCCGACCCCACCCAGGCCGCCAAGAAGCAGACGAAGCAGCCGAAGCAGCCGGAGAGCGCCCGCCCCGCCTCCCTCCCCGACCTCCGTGAGGCCTACCGCTCCGCCTCACAGCTCTACGAGAAGGTGGGCGTCGGCGCCGACCTGCGCGCGGAGCAGGCCCGCGCCGAGAGCGACGAGTCGGCGGCGCTGGCCACTCTCGACCGGCTCACCAACAAGGTCCGCACCCGCGCGGCCCAGCTCCTCGAAGGCCCCGACGGCGCCGACGGTCCCTCCCGCCAGGCGGCAGCCGCCCGCGCCGAGGCCCTCGTACAGAAGCTGGAGACACGCGGCTCGGAGGCCAGCGAGCAGCTCGGCCGCCTGCGCGGCGAGGCCGAGCGCCTCGCCCCCCGGGACGGCGAGCGCCACACCGACCTGCCCGAGGAGCTCGTCCCCGCCGACGCCGCCCAGGCCCAGACCCTCCTGCGCACCGCCAACGCCGAACTGGCCGCGCGCGGCGACGAGCTGGACGCGGCCCGCGCGGCACACGGCGTGCTGGTCCGTGGCCACACGGCCGCCGAGGACGCGGCGGGCGGCTTCGACGAGACCGCCACGACCCTGCGCGACCTGCTGCGTGACCCTTCCCCGAGTTCTCAGCCCCGGTCGAACAGGGGAGACCCCGATCCGGGTCCGGACGAGCAGGAGGGCGAGGAGAGCATCGAGCCCTACCCGGGCAGCCCGGCCGAGGCCCGGCAGGCGGCGGCCGAGGCCCGGCGCTCGCTGCGCGGCTGCGCCGCCGACCTCACGGCGGCCGAGCAGGCCCTGCGCGAGGCGAGCGATGCGCTCGTACGCCACGCCAACTCCAGCCGCTACGAGCAGGTCCGCACCCCGGCCAGGCAGCAGATCCGCGAACTGCCCGCGTCGGCGCTGCCCGAGCACGCCGCCGCCTGGGCCGCCGCTTTCGCTCCGCGGCTGCGCGTGCTCACCGACGAGCTGACCCAGCTGGAGCGCAACCGCGGCAGCATCGTCGACCGGCTGCGCGGCCTCGTGGAGTCCTCCCTCACCACCTTGCGCTCGGCGCAGCGCCTCTCACGGCTGCCGGAGGGCCTGGGGGAGTGGTCGGGGCAGGAATTCCTGCGCATCCGCTTCGAGGATCCCGACCAGGCCACCCTCACCGAGCGGCTCGGCGAGGTCATCGACGAGGCCACCCGCGCCGCCGTGCGCAAGAACTCCGACCTGCGCCGGGACGGCATGTCGCTGCTGCTGCGCGGAGTGCACGCCGCGCTCCGGCCGCGCGGGGTCTCCGTGGAGATCCTCAAGCCGGACGCGGTGCTGCGCGCCGAGCGCGTGCCGGTCGGGCAGATGGGCGACGTCTTCTCCGGAGGCCAGCTGCTGACCGCCGCCATCGCGCTGTACTGCACCATGGCCGCGCTGCGCAGCAACGACCGGGGCAACGACAAGCACCGGCACGCCGGCACCCTCTTCCTCGACAACCCCATCGGCCGCGCCAACGCGACCTATCTGCTGGAGTTGCAGCGCGCGGTGGCCGACGCGCTGGGCGTCCAGCTGCTCTACACGACGGGCCTGTTCGACACCACGGCGCTCGCCGAGTTCCCGCTGGTGATCCGGCTGCGCAACGACGCGGACCTGCGGGCCGGCCTGAAGTACATCAGCGTCGAGGAGCACTTGAGGCCCGGTCTTCCCCAGGCGGAGGCCGGGGAGGGCGAGCCCGCGGTGCACGGCGAGATCACCGCGACACGGATGTTCCGCCGCCCCGACGAGGGTTCGGCGGACGAGCGGCCGGAGGCAGCGGCACCGAACGGGACTCAGGAGCCGGATGGGGCCCGGGCGTCGGACGAGGCGCGGGAGCAGTATGCGCCGGATGCCCGGACGGACGTTCCCGCCCCTCAGCCGCCGCAGGACGAGCGGGACGAGGCATCCCGTTAGGCGGCACGGCGGACGAGGCGGACGAGGCGGACGCTGAGGGCGCGGCAGACGTCGCAGGCCGACGGTGGGGGGTGGCGCGCGCCCGCTGCCGCGCGGCGCTGCTCGGCTCGGAAAGGACGCCGTTGCGCTGTACCCACACCTGACGTGTGATCCACACATCCAGGACCGCCCACGTCGCCACGACCGTGCTGCCCACCGTGGACAGCACCATCGGAAAGGCCAGCCACACGGCCGCCATCGAGCAGAAGAACGCGACCATGAGCTGCACCAGCGTCAGCGCGACGATGATCACCGCACGCACCGCCGCCGCCCGGACCGGGTCCGCAAGACGGGCTTTCGTATACATCTCTTTCACTCCCCCTTCACGACCCCTCGCACCTCACACGGTTCCATAAACGTGTCCTGTGCCACAAACTTCGAACGTCCGGAAGGGCATCGACGGACAACTCGGGATGAGGCAGGCTGGTCTGCCTGTTCCAACGCTCATACACATCTACGAGTTGCCCGCGCCTCAGTAGTAAGCTCGCGCCGTTTGCTGTCGGTACACGCCCCCGCGCACCGGGGAGGACGTAGGGGAGGCCATGCGCTTTCGCGGGAAGTCCATCCGCCGGAAGATCGTGGTGCTGCTGCTGGTGCCTCTGGTGTCGTTGGTGTCCATCTGGGGTTTCGCCACCTACATCACCGCCAGTGAGGCCAACGGTCTCCTCCAGCAGGACGAGATCACCCGCGAGATCGGCAACCCCACCGAGGGAGCCGTCAAGGCGCTTCAGCGGGAACGCCGCCAGATCCTCGTCCACCTGGCCGACCCGCGCCGCACCGACAGCCTGACCGCCCTGCGCAAGTTCCAGCGCGAGACGGATCGCAAGGTCTCCACCGTCCGGGGCAACGCCGCGCAGGGTGGTCTGCGCTCCGACCTCGACGCCGACGCCGACGCCCGCCTCGACGACCTCCTGGACGCGCTCGACGGCCTGGGCAAGCTGCGCTCGAAGGTCGAGCACAACACCATCACCAGGGGCGGCGCCTTCCAGGCCTACAACGAACTCGTCGCCCCCGCCTACGCCGTCCTGGACTCGCTCAACGGTGTGGACGACGCCGATCTGGAAAAGCAGGGCCGCGCGCTGGTCGGCGTCACCCGCGCCCGCGAGTACCTCTCGCGCGAGGACGCGCTGATGGCCGCCGCCTACGTCGCGGGCCAGTTCACCCGGGGCGACCAGCGGGCGCTGTCCGACCGGGTGGCCGAGCGCAACATCGTCTACCAGGCCAGCCTCTCCTCGCTGCCCGCGGAGGACCGGCAGATCTTCGAGAACTACTGGGACGGCACCGACGGCCGCACCCTGCGCAGTTACGAGGACGCTGTCATCGCCGCCGGACCGCGTAGCTCCACGGGCCCGGTCGGCTCCCAGCGCTGGAACTCGGCCATGGGCACCGTATTGGACGACCTGGACCGGATGGACCAGAAGGCCCGGGACCGGTACGAGGAGCGCATCGCGCCGGTCGCCACCCGGGTGCTCATCCAGGCTGCCGCCGCCGGAGTCCTCGGCTTCCTCGCCGTCCTGGCCTCGCTCGTCATCTCCTTCCGCGTCGGACGCGGACTGGTGCGCGATCTGAACATCCTGCGCAAGGAGGCCAACGAGTCGGCCGGGGTGCGCCTCCCCAGCGTGATGCGCCGCCTCGCCTCCGGCGAGCATGTCGACGTCGAGACCGAATCGCCCCGCCTGGACTACCCGCCGGACGAGATGGGCCAGGTCGGCCAGGCGCTCAACACCCTCCAGCGGGCCGCCCTCGAAGCCGCGGTCAAACAGGCCGACATGCGGCGCGGGGTCTCCGAGGTCTTCGTCAACCTCGCCCGCCGCAACCAGGTACTGCTGCACCGTCAGCTCACTCTCCTGGACGCCATGGAGCGCCGCACCGAGGACTCGGACGAGCTGGCCGACCTCTTCCGGATCGACCACCTCACCACCCGCATGCGCCGTCACGCCGAGGGGCTGGTCATCCTCTCCGGCGCCGCGCCCTCCCGCCAGTGGCGCAAGCCCGTCCAGCTGATGGACGTCGTCCGCGCGGCTGTCGGCGAGGTCGAGGACTACGAGCGCATCGAGGTGCGCCGCCTGCCGCGGCTGGCCGTGGACGGCAGCGCGGTGGCCGACCTGACGCACCTGATCGCGGAACTGCTGGAGAACGCCACGGTGTTCTCGCCGCCGCACACCGCCGTCCAGGTGCTGGGCGAGCGCGTGGTCAACGGCTTCACCCTGGAGATCCATGACCGGGGCCTGGGCATGACGGCCGAGGCGCTGCTGGACGCCAACCTGCGGCTGGCCGAGACCCCCGAGTTCGAGCTGTCCGACACCGACAGGCTCGGCCTGTTCGTCGTCTCGCGGCTGGCCCAGCGCCAGGGCGTACGCGTCTCGCTCCAGCCCTCGCCCTACGGCGGCACCACGGCCGTCGTCCTCATCCCCGGCGCCGTCCTCACCGAGACGCCGGAGCGGGACGGGGAGGTGGCGGCCGGGCGCCGCACCGCCATCGAGAGCGGTCCGCACCGCCGCCGGGACGGCGCCGAGCCGCGCGGCCGGAAGCCTGAGACGCGTGGCCCGAAGCCCGCGGCGGGCGAGGACGAGACGCCCGACCCGCTCTCCCAGCCGACGGTTCCGCTGCTGGACGGCGGCCGTGAGCGGCGCGCTCTCGACGGCCCCGTCGAACTGGAGGCCCCGCTCGACGGTCCGGACGCGCCGGACACCGGCGGCAGGCCCTTCCCCAGGCGGGAGCGCGGTACTTCACCGGCGTCGGTCGCCCCGGCGGGCGAGCAGCACCAGCAAGCCCGGGACGAGGCAGGCCCTTCCTCCCGCGGGGAGACGCGCACCGGTCCCCGTGCCGGGGAGCCCGGACCGCCGGACGAGCCCGCGCCGCCGGACGGGCCCGCGCCCCTGCCGCGTCGGCGCCCGGGCGCGCCGGTGCTGGTCTCCGACCACGGCCGCCCGGTGGACACCGCACGCCAGGACCAGAGCGAGCGCGATCGAGACAGCGAGGAGAACGGCACGACGCGGCTGCCCCGCCGCCGCAAGCCCGCTCCCGCACCGGCGGAGGAGACGGAGCCTCCCGCGAGCAGCCCCGAGTCCGCGCCCACGCCCGAGCCCGGGCCCCGCTCCGGGGGGCCGGCGGGCATCGGCGGACTCCCGCGCCGCGTCCGGCAGGCGAGCCTCGCGCCGCAGCTCAGGACCGACACACCGGCCCAGGACAGCACAGACGCCGCGCCCGCTCCGGGCCCGAGCACCACGGCGGCACCTGGCCCGGCCGAGCGCGACGCCGAGGAGGTGCGCAGCAAGATGGCCTCCCTCCAGCGTGGCTGGGAGCGCGGCAGGAGGGACAACGAGGAGCGGGAGGACGCCGACCGCACGGACGCCCAGGACAACGGCGCACATGGCACGCACAGCGAGAATGGCGCACCCGGCAGCGACCCAAGCCCGTCTGGGGACGCAGCGGGGGAGCCGGCACAGGGAACAACACCGGAGGGGGACGGTCGATGACCGCACCGAAAGCCGTACCGCACAACGCCAGGGGCGGCGAACTCAACTGGCTGCTCGACGAACTGGTCGAGCGCGTCGGCAGCATCCGCAAGGCGCTCGTCCTTTCCGGGGACGGCCTCGCCCGAGGCACCTCGGAGGGGCTCACCCGCGAGGACAGCGAGCACCTGGCGGCCGTCGCCTCCGGCTTCCACAGCCTGGCCAAGGGCGTGGGCCGCCACTTCGAAGCAGGGGAGGTCCGCCAGACCGTCGTCGAGCTGGACGAGGCATTCCTCTTCGTCACGGCCGCGGGCGACGGCAGTTGCCTGGCCGTGCTCTCCGACTCCGACTCGGACGTTGGGCAGGTCGCCTACGAGATGACGCTGCTGGTCAAGCGCGTCGGTGTGCACCTGGGGACCGCTCCACGCGCCGCGTCGGCCGAGGACAGCGACACCGGCCGGACCAACTGACAGCCCGAAGACGGGGGATCGCCGGGGGACGGACGACGAGGGAGCGAGGGGACGGGGCGCTGGCCATGACGGACCGATGGTTCGATGACGCGGCAGGACCCGTGGTGCGGCCGTACGCGATGACACGTGGCCGGACGCGCAGCAGTGCCAAGGAGGCACAGCTCGACCTCATCGCCCTCGTGATCGCCGACCGAACCCGGCGTCCCGGAGCGGACGGCGCGGACGGCGCGGTCCGCGACGCCGTGGAGATCGATCCTCTCGCGGACCGTACGCTCGCCCCTGAGCACGTCGAGATCGTCACGCTCTGCCGCCGCTCCTCCCTCTCGGTCGCCGAACTGGCCGCCGAACTCGACCTCCCCGTCGGGGTCGTACGCGTCCTGATCGGCGACCTGATGGAGGCAGAGCTCGTACGCGTCACCCGTCCCGTTCCTCCGGCGGAACTGCCGGACGAGAGCATCCTCAGAGAGGTGATCAATGGTCTTCGGGCGCTCTAAGCGGGGCGGCAAGGCCGCACCCGTCGAGCCGGTCACACTGAAGATCCTGGTCGCGGGCGGCTTCGGGGTCGGCAAGACGACCCTCGTGGGAGCGGTCAGCGAGATCAGGCCGCTGCGCACCGAGGAGACCCTCAGCGAGGCGGGCCGGCCGGTCGACAGGACCGACGGGGTGGAGACGAAGTCGACGACCACGGTCGCCATGGACTTCGGCCGCATCACCATCCACGACGAACTGGTGCTCTACCTCTTCGGCACCCCCGGCCAGGACCGCTTCTGGTTCCTGTGGGACGAGCTGGCGCAGGGCGCGCTCGGCGCCGTCGTCCTGGCCGACACCAGACGGCTGGAGGACTGCTTCGCGGCCATCGACTACTTCGAGCGGCGCGGCATCCCCTTCACCGTCGCCGTCAACTGCTTCGACGGCGCCGTGCGCTATCCCGTCGAGACGGTCCGCGAAGCGCTCGACCTCGACGGCGAGGTGCCCCTCATGCTGTGCGACGCACGCCTGCGTGAGTCCTCGCGGGATGTACTGATCTCGGTCGTCGAGCACGCCATGCACGCCTCGGCCCAGGCGGCGGCCGTCGAGGCCGCGGACCGGGCCCGCGCCCGCACCCGCAGCTGATCCCCGCCGCGGCCCGCCGCTGCCCCGCCGTTCCCCGGACAGCGGGACGGGCCCGGTCCGTACCCCGCCGTCCGGAGGTACGAGCCGGGCCCGCGTCGGTGTCCGGCTAGTCTGCCTGGACTGCGTTCTCCTGGTGCCAGCCGAAGCTGCGCTCGACCGCCTTGTGCCAGTTGCCGTACTCCCTGTCGCGCTCCTCCGCACCCATCCGCGGCGTCCACTCGGCGTCGCGCTTCCAGTGCGTGCGCAACTCGTCCAGGTCCGACCACACGCCGGTGGCGAGGCCCGCGGCGTAGGCGGCGCCCAGACAGGTCGTCTCGGAGATCACCGGACGGATCACCGGCACGCCCAGCACATCCGCCTGATGCTGCATCAGCAGCCCGTTCGCGGTCATGCCGCCGTCCACCTTGAGCGTGGTGATCTCCACGCCCGAGTCCTGGTACATCGCGTCCACGACCTCACGCGTCTGCCAGCTGGTCGCCTCCAGCACGGCCCGCGCCAGGTGCGCCTTGGTGACGAAGCGGGTCAGCCCGGTGATGACGCCGCGCGCGTCCGAGCGCCAGTACGGGGCGAACAGGCCCGAGAAGGCCGGGACGATGTAGGCGCCGCCGTTGTCCTCCACGCTGGCTGCCAGCGGCTCGATCTCGGAGGCGTCGCTGATGATGCCGAGCTGGTCCCTGAACCACTGCACCAGGGCGCCGGTGATGGCGATGGAGCCCTCCAGGCAGTAGACGGGCGCCTCGGTCCCCAGCCGGTAGCCCATCGTCGTCAGCAGCCCGTTCTTGCTGGGCACCGGGCGGTTGCCGGTGTTGAGCAGCAGGAAGGAGCCGGTGCCGTAGGTGTTCTTGGCCTCACCCACGCCGTAGCACGTCTGTCCGAAGACAGCCGCCTGCTGGTCCCCGAGCGCCGAGGCGACCGGCACCCCGGCGAGGACGCCGACCGCCGTGCCGTACACCTCCGAGGACGACCTGATCTCCGGCAGCACCGCCGCCGGGACGCCCATCGCGTCCAGCACGCTCTGGTCCCACTCCAGCGACTCCAGGTTCATCAGCATCGTGCGGGACGCGTTGGTCACATCGGTGACGTGCGCGCCGCCCTCGGTGCCCCCGGTCAGGTTCCAGATCAGCCAGGAGTCGATCGTGCCGAAGGCGATCTCGCCGTTGACCGCGCGCTGCCGCAGACCCGGCACGTTGTCCAGCAGCCAGGCGACCTTGGGCCCCGCGAAGTAGCTGGCCAGCGGCAGGCCGGTGCGGTCGCGGAAGCGGTCCTGGCCATCATCCCCGCCCAGTTCCGTGCACAGCGCGGAAGTGCGGGTGTCCTGCCAGACGATGGCGTTGTGCACCGGAATCCCGGTCGCCCGGTCCCACAGCACGGTCGTCTCGCGCTGGTTGGTGATGCCCACGGCGCTGAGCTGGTCGGCCCGCAGCCCCGCTCCGGCCAGCGCCCCGGCGACGACGCCCTGCACCTTCGACCAGATCTCGGTGGCGTCGTGCTCCACCCAGCCCGGCTTGGGGAAGATCTGCCGGTGCTCGCGCTGGTCGACCGCGACGATGGCGCCGTGCTGGTCGAAGATGATGCAGCGGCTGGAGGTGGTGCCCTGGTCGATGGATGCGACGTACTTGTCCGTCATGGTTGACGACCCCTCAGTTTGTGCGTACGGACGGCGGTATCAGAGTGCGGCATCAGAAGGCGGCCTTGAAGATCAGCGCGCCCAGCGCTCCGCCGATCAGCGGTCCCACCACCGGCACCCAGGCGTAGCCCCAGTCGCTGCCGCCCTTGCGGGGGATGGGCAGCAGCGCGTGGGCGATGCGCGGGCCCAGGTCACGTGCCGGGTTGATGGCGTAGCCGGTGGGCCCGCCCAGCGACAGGCCGATGCCGACCACCAAGAAGGCCACGAGCAGGGTGCTCGTGCCGCTCTCGCCCAGGCCCTTGGTGAGCCCGAAGGCCAGCATCGGCAACACCAGCGCCAGCGTCGCCACCGCCTCGGTCAGCACATTGGCGACCGGGTTGCGCACCTCGGGTGCGGTGGCGAATATGCCGAGCGTCGGCTGCGCGTTCTCCTCGTCGCGGTTGGCCTGGAACTGCGCGTAGTAGGCCACCCAGCACAGCCCGGCGCCGATGATCGCGCCGATCATCTGCCCGGCGATGTAGACGGGCACCTTGTCCCAGTTGTCGCCCTCGTTGATGGCGATGCCGAGAGTCACGGCCGGGTTGAGGTGCCCGCCCGAGAGGCTGCCTGCCGTGTAGGCGCCGGCCATGACGCCGAAGCCCCAGCCGAAGGCGACGACGATCCAGTCCGCGTCCTTGGCCTTGGAGAAGCGGAGATTGACCGCGGCGCACACCCCGGCGCCGAGCAGGATCAGCACCGCCGTTCCTATGATCTCGCCGATGAAGATGTCCCCGCTGGAGAACTGGTCCATGACGGCTCCCCCCACAGCTGCCTTCCGGATGTCGACGGACGTCGGCTGCCCCGGCGACCGCGACGAGTGTGACGGCAGTGTTCAGCCAGCGCGGGGGGCCGTCAAGGCTGGGGACACAACCCGGTCCGGGCGGCTCAGCGGACGGCGACGACGGACGAGCCGTGCCCGAACAGCCCCTGGTTCGCGGTGATCCCCGCCCGCGCCCCCGGAACCTGCCGTTCCCCGGCGCTTCCCCTCAACTGCCACGTCAGTTCGCACACTTGGGCGATGGCCTGCGCGGGAACAGCCTCACCGAAGGACGCCAGACCGCCGCT
The DNA here is from genome assembly GCF_035917675.1 of Streptomyces sp. NBC_01775. Taxonomy (NCBI): domain Bacteria; kingdom Bacillati; phylum Actinomycetota; class Actinomycetes; order Kitasatosporales; family Streptomycetaceae; genus Streptomyces; species Streptomyces sp. NBC_01775. Next base: position 8,626,045 of record NZ_CP109104.1, read on the forward strand.
CGTGTTCACCGGGATCCGCCCGCCCGGCGCGGTGGCGCCCGCCCGCAGGAGCCGCGCGCCCTCGCCGGGCGCCGCCAGTCCCAGGTCCTCATACCACTGGAGCTCCAGCGCGGTGGACAGGTCGTACACCTCCGCCAGGCTCATGTCCCCGGGCCCGAGCCCGGCCTCTTCGTAGGCGCTGTGCGCGATCGAGGAGCGGAAGGAGCGCTCGCCGGCCGGTACCCCGGCTGCGGAGTCGGTGGCGATGTCGGGCAGGTCCAGCACGGTGTTCGGATAGGAGGGAGTGACGGTGGAGACCGCACGCAGGCGCACCAGCGGTCCCGGGGGTGCGTGCCGCCGGGCGAAGTCCATACCGGCCAGCACCAGCGCGGCCCCGCCGTCGGAGGTCGCGCAGATGTCCAGAAGCCGCAGCGGGTCGGCGACCACCGCCGAAGCGGCGACCTGCTCGGCGCTCACCTCCTTGCGGTAGCGGGCGTACGGGTTGAGGGCGCCGGCTCGCGCGTTCTTCACCTTGACCTGCGCGAAGTCCTCGGGCGCATCGCCGTACATCGCCATCCTGCGGCGCGCGTACAGCCCGAAATACGCGGGGTTGGTCGCGCCCAGCAGCCGGAAGCGCAGCCAGTCGGGATCGTCGGGCCGCTCGCCCCCGGCGGGCCGGAAGAAGCCCTTGGGCGCCGCGTCCGCGCCCACCACCAGCACCACGTCCGCCAGCCCGGCCAGGATCTGCGCCCGCGCGGTGCTGATGGCCTGCGCACCCGAGGCGCAGGCCGCGTACACGCTGGTGACCCGCGCCCCCTGCCAGCCCAGCGCGCGGGCGAACGTCGCCCCCGCCACATAGCCGGGGTAGCCGCCGCGCACGGTGGCGGCACCCACGACGGAGCCGACGTCCCGCCACCGGAGCCCCGCGTCCGCGAGCGCGTCCCGCGCCGCCTTGACGCCGTACGCGGTGAAGGGACGCCCCCACTTGCCCCACGGGTGCATCCCCGCGCCGAGGACCGCGACCTCGCCGCTCACGGCCGCACCCCGCGCTCGTCCGCCGGGAGCCGCGCCCCGCGCTCGTCCGCCGGGCGGGGCCCGCTCACGTTCGCCGGAAGGGGCCGCCAGTTCCAGGTGGCCCACGCTTGTCCGGGATCACCGGCCTCCCGCAGGACGCCGGGCACCAGTTCGGCCTCCATGCCCACCGCGAGCTGCCCGGTGGTGGTGCCGGGCGGAGCCTGGCCGAGTACGACGAGCCGCTCGGCCGCCAGCTCCACGGCCAGCAGCACGAACGGCTCCCACTCGCGGTCGGGGTCCGAGAGGTAGGGCGCGGGCGGTCGGTAGCGCGCGTCGGTGAACGACCAGATTCGGCCCCTGCGCGAGAGCGGCACCTCTTCGAGGTCCTCGCCCGCGCAGTCCGGGTTGCGGCACGTGAGGTCCTCGCGCGGGAAGAAGACCGAGGCGCACGCCCGGCACCGGGTCCCCAGCAGCGTGAACGCCTCTCCCTCCCCGGCGAACCAGCCTTCCACGGCGGGCGCATGGGTGTGCGGCACAGCCCCTCCCCGGACGTCATAACTGACGGGTCGTCAGAAAGTTTGGCACGCGCGCGTCCCGACTGTCACGGGGAGGTCACCAGATACTCACACGCGCGTACGCCCTGCCGATCTTCCGAACCGGCCCGGGGGGACCCGCGTCCACAAAGAACAAGAACGGTGGCGCGGGGCCGACGGGGGTGGTCCTGTGCCACCGTTCGCCATTCCTCAGACGCTCTTTCCCTGGTAGAGGAGAGGGCCATGAGACGACTCCGCTCCGTGTCCCACGCCACCGTCCTCGCAGCTGTCCTCCTCACCACCCTCGCGGCGGCGCCCGCCCCGGCTGCCCCGGCACCCCAAGCGGCCCCGGCACACCCGGCCGCTCCGGCGCACCCGGCGGCTCATGGCGAACAGGCCCCCAAGGAGTTCGTGGCCCTCCATGACGTCGCCCCCACCATCCGGCAGGAGATCCGCTACTACACCCCGCACAACTTCGTCGGCGAACCGATCGACGGCTACCGGCGCCCGATGTGCATCGTCACCAAGGACACCGCCAAAGCCCTCGCCCGCGCCCAGCGCTCCCTCCTCAAGCGCGGCTACACCCTCAAGGTCTACGACTGCTACCGCCCGCAGCGCGCCGTCGACCACTTCGTCCGCTGGGCCAAGGACCTGGACGACGAGAAGATGAAGGGCGAGTTCTACCCCCAGGTGGAGAAGAACCGCCTCTTCGCGGACGGCTACATCTCCGAGAAGTCCGGCCACAGCCGCGGCAGCACCGTCGACCTCACCCTCGCCAAGCTCCCCGCGGCCCCCACCCGCCCCTACCGGCCCGGCGAGCCCCTCATCCCCTGCTACGCACCCAAGGGCGAGCGCTTCCCCGACAACTCCGTCGACACCGGCACCGGCTTCGACTGCTTCGACACCCTGTCCCACACCGACGACCCCCGCGTCACCGGCGAGCAGCGCGCCAACCGCCTGCTGCTCAAGGAGACCCTGGAGCACAACGGCTTCACCAATCTGCCCGAGGAGTGGTGGCACTTCACCCACAAGCCGGAGACCTTCCCCGACACCTACTTCGACTTCCCCGTCTCCCCGCGCTCCCTTCCCGCCCACCACTGACGGCGCCGCCCGGACGGACACCCACCGCGGACGGTGCCCGGCCGCCCGGCCCGGCACCGTCCGCCGAGTGCGGTGGGACGCCGGGCGCGGCCGGGCACCCGGGCGCGGCCGGGCACCCGGGCGCGGCCGGGCACCCGAGCGGGACCGGGCGCCGGGCAACGCGGGGCGAGCCGACCCGGTTGCCGCTACGTTGGGCGCCACGTACACGTACGAACCGGCAGCCGTCGACAAGGGGAGTCCGCCATGACCGAACGCACGGAGCGCAGTCAAATTGAGATCGACACCACGGTCCCGCACTCCGCGCGCATCTGGAACTACCTCCTGGGCGGCAAGGACCACTACGCCGTCGACCGCGCGGCCGGCGACAAGGTGTGCCAGGTATTCCCCGGCATGGTCGACATCACCCGCCACTCCCGCGCCTTCACCGGCCGCGTCGTACGGCACCTCGGCCACGAGGCGGGCATCCGGCAGTACCTGGACATCGGCACCGGCCTGCCGACCGTCGACAACACCCACGAGATCGCCCAGCGGGTGGCCCCCGAGTCCCGGATCGTCTACGTCGACAACGACCCGCTGGTGCTCGCCCACGCACAGGCGCTGCTGACCAGCACCCCGCAGGGCGCCACCAGCTACCTCCACGCCGACGTCCGCGACCCGGACTCGATCCTGTCCGCCTGCGCCAACACCCTCGACCTGAGCCGCCCCGTCGGCCTGATGCTGATGGGAATCCTCGGCCTGGTCGGCGATTACGACGAGGCCCGTGCGGTGACCGTACGCCTGCTCGACGCGCTGCCGCCGGGCAGCTATCTGGCGCTCAACGACGGCAGCACCACCGACCCCGACTACGTCGAGGCGATCCGCCGCTTCAACGCGAACAGCGGCGCCGTGCCCTACACCCCGCGCACCCCCGAGGAGATCGCCGGCTTCTTCGAGGGCCTGGAGCTGCTGGAGCCCGGCATCACCTCCTGCCCCCGGTGGCGCCCCGAAGCGCTCCCGTTCGGTGAGCCGCGGGAGATCGCCGTACACGGCGGCCTCGCCCGCAAGCCTTGACCCGGCCGCCCTGGCACGTTCGAGGGGGCGCGACTGCCACACCCCGCCCCCTCACCCCTCGCACACCGTCCGCACCCGGACCGCGTACCCCACAGCGCCCCCGCCCTCGCGCTCCACCACGGCCCCGCCGTTCCCCGTGCCACGTACCGTGAACCGCTCCGCCTCCGGGCGCTCCCACCCCTCACCCGGATCCGGAATCACCAGCCCGCTGCCCGTACGGCCCGGAGCGGGCGGCCACACCTCCAGCTCCGTCCCCCCGTCCGCGCCCCGTACCGGCACCGCGGCGCCCGCCCTGGCCAGCACCGGGACCCGCCCGCCCGGCGTCGCCAGCCGCACGGTACGCGGCCCCTCATAGGCCCGCCCCGTCGCCGTGTCGTACCACCGCCCGCTCGGCAGCCGCACCTCACGCGTCCGTATCCCCTGCTCCAGCACCGGCGCCACCAGCAGCGCGTCCCCCAGCAAGAACGCGTCCTCGCAGTCCCGCAGCGCCCGGTCCCTGGGGTGCTGCCACCACACCGGGCGCACATACGGTGCGCCCGTACGGTGCGCCAGCTGAGCCAGCGTCACGAAATAGGGCGTCAGCCGCTCCCGCTCCTCCAGCGCCGCGCGCGCGTGCTCCAACACATCGGCGCCGAACTCCCACGGCTCCCTGCGCCCCGCCCACTTGGCCGCGTGCGTACGGAACAGCGGCAGATACGCACCCAGCTGGAACCAGCGCAGATACAGCTCGGGCGAGGGATGCCCCGTGAACCCGCCGACATCCGGGCCCGAGTACGGCACCCCGCACAGCCCCAGGCCCAGCACCAGCGACAGCGAGGCGCGCAGGCCCTCCCAGCCGGTCTCCACGTCCCCCGACCACGTCCCGCCGTACCGCTGCATCCCCGCCCACCCCGAACGGGAGAACAGAAAGGGGCGCCGCTCGGGCCGCAGCTCCCGCAGCCCCGCGTAGCCGGCCTTCGCCATCGTCAGCGCGTAGACGTTGTGCGCCTCCCGGTGATCCCCGCCCCGCCCCTCCAGCGCGTGCCGCGCCGACAGCGGCAGCGTGCGGTCCGCGAGCGTGCCGAACGGAGTGAACACAGCGGGCTCGTTCATGTCGTGCCACACCCCGGCGAAGCCCTGCGCCAGCCGCTCCGCGTACAGCTCGCCCCACCACTTGCGCACCCGCCGGTCCGTGAAGTCCGGGAAGACCGTGTCCCCCGGCCACGCCACCCCCACCACCTCCCGCCCGCGCGCGTCCCGCACGAACACATCGGCGGCCGTCCCGCTGTCGTACACGGCGTACCCGCGCTCCGCCTTCACCCCGGGATCGACGATCGACACCAGCCGCACCCCGTGGCCCAGCAGCTCCGCCGCGAGACGGGGCAGATCCGGGAAGCGCCGCTCGTCCACCGTGAAGACGCGGTGGCCCCGGTAGTGGTCTATGTCCAGGTGCAGCGCCCGCAGCGGCAGCCCCCTGCTGCGGTAGCCCTCGGCGACCCTGCGCACCTCCCGCTCGCTGCCGAAGCCCCACCGCGCGTGCTGGTGCCCCAGCGCCCAGCGCGGCGGCAGCGCCGGCGCGCCCGTCAGCGCCGCCCACCCGTGCAGCACCCGCGAAGGGGCGCCCGCCACCAGCCAGTAGCGCATCGGGCCCCCGCTCATCCGCACCTCGCAGCGCGCCGGCCGGTCGTGTCCCGAGCCCAGACCCTCCGTCCCCTCCCGCACGGATACCGAGCCGTCCCAGGAGTTGTCGTGAAAGACCAGCAGCGTGCCCGCGTCCACCACGCTCAACAGCACCGGCATCGTGATGTACAGCGGATCCTCGTCGGGCCCGAAAGAGCCCGGATCCGTGTTCCACAGCCGGTAGACCCCCTCCCGCAGCCGGGGCCCGGCCCCTCTGCCGCCGAGTCCGAAGAACCGGGCGTCGGGCGGCAGTTCGGACCGTTGCATCCACCGCGCCCCGCCCTCGCTCCCCGCGCGCTCCGCGTCACGGACGTGCTCCGCCGACCGGGCTTCCTCCGACAATCGCGCTTCCTTCGCCGATCGCGCGTCCTCGGCAGCGTGCGCCTCCTGTTCGCACTCCCACCAACGGGGCGGCAGGTCCCTCCGCAACAGCGCACCGCCCGGCGTCCGCACCTCCACGCTGCCGTGCCGGGAGACCACCACCAGCATCCGCTCCGAGACCACCCGCCAGCCGCCGTCCTTGTCCGGCTCCAGCCGCGCCCTCGGATCCGGCTCGGGACACGGGCCCGCCAGCGCGTACGACGGCTCGGGTCCGGCGCCGTCCCACCCGAGGAAGACCGCCCCGCCCACCGTCACCCGTACGTACAGCGCCGAGCGCGCGAACCGGATCACCCCGCCACCCGGCCCCGGCTCCGCCCCCGCCGCCTCACCGGGCGTACGGGCCCGCTCCGCCCGCTGCCGGGGCAGCCCGGCCGCGTCCACCCGCCGTCTGCGCCACGCCGAGCGCAGGGCCCGCATCCCCTGGCCCGAACCGAACACCATTACCGACCGCACCAGGTCACGCGCGTCCATGCTGCTCAGCCTGCCATCGACAACGGGCCCCGTCAGCGCTGTTCAGCCGCCGTTCACTCCCCGGCCACCATAGGGCCCCCATGGCCACGCCACATCCGCCGCACCCGCACGGTGTGACTCCTGCCCTGGCACAACAGATGATCACGTGGCATCGTCCTGCCCAGCCCGCACACACCCCTGCCCGGGGCCGGGCGCGGGCAGCGGCGCGGGGTAAGGCCGACGCGCGAAGGACGCGCACAGCAAGCCAGGGAGCCGCAATGACCGCAGGCAACAGCACCTCGCACCTTTCCGGACCCGAGGCGCTCTGGCGGCCCGACCCCGCCGGCTTCGCCGCCACCCGCCTCACCCGCTTCCAGACCTGGGCAGCCCAGCACCACGGCGCCCCGGCACCGGACCCCGACGACCCCGTCGCCTCCTACGCGGCTCTGCACCGCTGGTCCACCCGGGAACTGTCCTCCTTCTGGGGAGCCTTCGCCGAGTGGTCCGGCATCCGGTTCACCACCCCGTACGAGACCGTCCTGGCCGACAGCGCCATGCCCGGCGCCACCTGGTTCCCCGGTGCCACCCTCAACTACGCGGAGCACGCGCTGCGCACCGCCGAGGACCCGGCCCACGCCGATCAGCCTGCCATCCTCCACGTCGACGAGTCCCACCGGCCCACCCACGTCACCTGGGCCGAGCTGCGCTCCCGGGTCGCCTCGCTCGCCGACGCACTGCGCGGCCTCGGAGTACGCCCCGGCGACCGGGTCAGCGGCTACCTCCCCAACATCCCCGAGGCCGCGGTCGCCCTGTTGGCCACGGCCGCCGTCGGCGGCGTGTGGACATCCTGCGCCCCCGACTTCGGCGCCCGCAGCGTCCTCGACCGCTTCCAGCAGGTCGAGCCCGTCGTCCTGTTCACCGTCGACGGCTACCGCTACGGCGGCAAGGAGCACGACCGACGCGAGACCGTCGCCGAACTCCGCGCCGACCTGCCCACCCTGCGCGCCGTCGTCCACGTCCCGCTGCTGGGCACCCCCGCCCCCGAGGGCGCGCTGGAGTGGGCGGACCTCACCTCGGGCGACGCCGAACCCCGCTTCGAACAAGTCCCCTTCGACCACCCGCTGTGGGTCCTCTACTCCTCCGGTACGACTGGGCTGCCCAAGGCCATCGTCCAGTCCCAGGGCGGCATCCTGATCGAACACCTCAAGCAGCTCACCCTGCACAACGACATCGGCCCCGGCGACCGCTTCTTCTGGTACACCTCCACCGGCTGGATGATGTGGAACCTCCTCGTCTCGGGCCTCCTCACCGGCGCGACCGTCGTCACCTACGACGGCAGCCCCGGATTCCCCGACACCTCGGCCCAGTGGCGCGTCGCCGAGAGCACCGGCACCACCGTCTACGGCACCTCGGCCGCCTACGTCATGGCCTGCCGCAAAGCCGGCCTCCACCCCGGCCGAGACTTCGACCTCGCCCAGGTCAAGTGCGTCGCCACCACGGGCTCCCCGCTCCCGCCCGACGGCTTCCGCTGGATCCACGACGAGGTGTCCGAGGACATGTGGATCGCCTCCGTCAGCGGCGGCACCGACGTGTGCAGCTGTTTCGCCGGTGCGGCCCCCACCCTTCCGGTCTACACCGGAGAGCTCCAGGCACCCTCCCTCGCCACCGACCTCCAGGCGTGGGACCCGCACGGCAAGCCCCTCACCGACGAGGTGGGCGAGCTCGTCGTCACCCAGCCCATGCCCTCCATGCCGGTCCGCTTCTGGAACGACCCCGACGGCTCCCGCTACCACGACAGCTACTTCGACATGTACCCCGGCGTCTGGCGTCACGGTGACTGGATCACCCTCACCAGCCGCAACACCGTCGTCATCCACGGCCGCTCCGACTCCACCCTCAACCGCCAGGGCGTCCGCATGGGCTCCGCCGACATCTACGAGGCCGTCGAACGCCTCCCCGAGATCCGCGAATCCCTCGTCATCGGCCTGGAAACCCCCGGCGGCGGCTACTGGATGCCGCTGTTCGTCCACCTCGCCGAGGGCGCCGTCCTCGACGACGCCCTGCGCGACCGCGTCCAGCAGACCATCCGGCACAGCCTCTCGCCCCGCCACGTACCCGACGAGATCATCGAGATCCCCGCCGTGCCCCACACCCTCACCGGCAAGCGCCTCGAAGTCCCCGTCAAGCGCCTCCTCCAGGGCACCGCCATGGAAAAGGCAGTCAATCCCGGCTCCGTCGACAACGCCGAACTGCTGCGCTTCTACGAGGAACTAGCCCGCGACCGCGCCTGACACAAAAGAATCCCCGCGCCCCTGAGCAGGGGCGCGGGGCTGTGTTCGACATGCGGCTACGCCGCGTGGGCGCGACCGGCCACGACAGAGAAGTTCCCCGCACTCCGAGAGCGACGCGGGGAACCGCGCGGTCGACCACGACGCGCCCGCACCCGGCATCCGGCCGACGGGGGCGGCATCACTCTCCGGAGAGCACCGCCTGCGCGGCGGCCCGAGCATCCGGCCCCGTATCCGCGGCCCGCGCCGCGGCAGCCGCACGCTCGCACTGGGCCAGCGTGTGCTTCGCCAACTGCGCCCGCACGAACGGAATCGCCGAGGACCCCATCGACAAGCTGGTCACCCCGAGCCCGGTCAGCACACAGGCCAGCAGCGGATCCGCCGCGGCCTCGCCGCACACCCCGCAGCTCTTGCCCTCGGCCTTGGCAGCCTCGGCCGAGACGGCCACCAGATCCAGCAGCGCGGGCTGCCACGGGTCCTGAAGCCGGGAGACCGCACCCACCTGACGGTCGGCGGCGAACGTGTACTGCGCCAGGTCGTTGGTGCCCAGCGACAGGAACTCCACCTCCTGGAGCACCGAACGCGCCCGCAGCGCGGCCGACGGAATCTCCACCATCGCCCCGAACTTCGCGTGGAGCCCCGCCTCCCGGCACGCGTCGGCGAACGCCTTCGCATCGGTCCTGTCCGCCACCATGGGCGCCATGACCTCAAGGTAGACGGGCAGCCCCTCGGCCGCCTTCGCCAGCGCGGTCAACTGTCCCCGCAGCACCTCGGGGTGATCGAGCAGCGTCCGCAGGCCCCGCACTCCGAGAGCCGGGTTCGGCTCGTCGGCGGGCGTCAGGAACTCGAGCGGCTTGTCGGCCCCCGCGTCCAGCACGCGCACCACGACCCGCCCCTCGGGGAAGGCTTCCAGTACCTGCCGGTACGCCTCGACCTGCTTGGCCTCCGACGGCGCCCGCTCGCTGTCGTCCAGGAACAGGAACTCCGTACGGAAGAGACCCACACCCTCGGCCCCCGCCTCCACGGCGGCGGGCACGTCCGCGGGACCGCCCACGTTCGCCAGAAGCGGCACCTTGTGCCCGTCGGAGGTGGCACCGGGCCCCTTGGCCGACTCGACGGCCGCCTTGCGCTCCTCGGCGTCCCGCGCCAGCGCCTCGCGCTCCGCATCGGTCGGGTTCACCATGACCTCGCCGGTACTGCCGTCCACGGCCACGACCGTGCCCTCGGCCAGCTCACCCGCACCAGGCAGTGCCACCACGGCCGGAACGCCCAGCGCCCGCGCGAGAATCGCGCTGTGGCTGGTCGGCCCGCCCTCCTCGGTCACGAACCCGAGTACCAGAGCCGGATCCAGCAGCGCCGTGTCCGCCGGCGCCAGATCGCGCGCGATCAGCACATACGGCTCGTCGCTGTCCGGCACCCCCGGCATCGGAACGCCCAGCAGCCGGGCGACGATACGGTTGCGCACATCGTCCAGGTCGGCCACCCGCCCCGCCAGATAGTCCCCGGCCTGCGCGAGCAGCGCCCGGTAGGCGGCGAACGCGTCGTAGACCCCGCGCTCGGCCGTGCTCCCGACGGTGATCCGCCGCTCGACATCGGCCATCAGCTCCGGGTCCTGCGCCATCATGGCCTGTGCCTCCAGCACGGCCTGCGCCTCGCCGCCCGCGAGATTCCCGCGAGCGATCAAGTCGGCGGCGACGGCCTCCACGGCCTGCCGCGCCCGCTGCTGCTCGCGCGGCGCCTCCTCGGTGGCGATCTGCTTGGCCGGCGGCTCCAGCACAGCGGTACCCATGTGCCGCGCCTGGCCGATCGCTACCCCGTGGCTCACACCCACGCCTCGAAGCGTTGTGTCCATCTCACCCGTCTCCGGTCGAAGCGGCGGCCCCAGACCACCGCGGTAGTTCTCGCCCGGCCCGTGCACCCGCGAGGCCCCGTTGGCTCACGCGAGGTACGGCGAAAAGGGGACAGGGCCGGGCCCGTGCGTCAGCTCCAGGCGAAGAGCGGCTGCCCCGCCTCGATCTCGCCGTCGTCCACCAGCCCGCCGAGCGAGTCGGCGGTGGCCTCCAGCGCGATGACCGGAGAGACCGGCGACTTGCCCGCCGCCTCGACGGCCGCAGGGTCCCAGCGCACCACGGCCTGGCCGCGGCTCACGGTGTCACCCTTGGCCGCAAGCAGCTCAAAACCCTCACCGTTCAACTGCACGGTGTCGATCCCCAGGTGCGTAAGCACCCCGTGCCCGTCCGAGTCGACGACCACGAACGCGTGCGGATGCAGGGAGACCACGATCCCGTCCACGGGCGCCACGGCCTCGGTCTTCTCACGCACGGGGTCGACGGCGGTGCCGGGGCCCACCATCGCCCCGGAGAACACCGGGTCGGGCACAGCGGACAAGCCAATGACACGTCCGGTCAAAGGGGACGTCACGGTGGTCATGGGTGGCCTCCCAGGGGGCGGAGTTTCGATCAGCAGCCGTCACTACCTGTCCAGGACGGCGCACCGGTCAGAAGCGTAAGTCATAGGAACAGAGGATTCCGCACGAGTGCACGGGCGCGCCGTCCACCCCGTCCGTCCCCCTCCCGCAGAACCGATTTGCCTCGCCCAGGCACGGGCTGTACGGTCGTACCCCTGCCCAGCGCCGACGGCGAGGGCAGCACCCAACAACCCTTTGATTTCCACCCGTTGAGGGATTGCGTTCGCTCGCACCTCGAATTCGGAGCCAGGGAATCGGAGTGGTAAAGTGGGAAGAACCGAGAGGGCAGCGCCCGGAGAAACCGGTGAAATGGTTTCGAAGGAAGCGTCCGTTCCTTGAGAACTCAACAGCGTGCCAAAAGTCAACGCCAGATATGTTGATACCCCGACCTACCGGGTTTCCGGTGGGTTGAGGTTCCTTTGAAGAAATACACAGCGAGGACGCTGTGAACCGGGGGATTATTCCTCTCCTGGTTCCGCTCTCGTGGTGTTGTACCGGTGGTGGATTCGTCTGCTGGCCGAGTAAACATTCACGGAGAGTTTGATCCTGGCTCAGGACGAACGCTGGCGGCGTGCTTAACACATGCAAGTCGAACGATGAAGCCTTTCGGGGTGGATTAGTGGCGAACGGGTGAGTAACACGTGGGCAATCTGCCCTGCACTCTGGGACAAGCCCTGGAAACGGGGTCTAATACCGGATATGACATCCTCCCGCATGGGAAGGGTGTGGAAAGCTCCGGCGGTGCAGGATGAGCCCGCGGCCTATCAGCTTGTTGGTGGGGTGATGGCCTACCAAGGCGACGACGGGTAGCCGGCCTGAGAGGGCGACCGGCCACACTGGGACTGAGACACGGCCCAGACTCCTACGGGAGGCAGCAGTGGGGAATATTGCACAATGGGCGAAAGCCTGATGCAGCGACGCCGCGTGAGGGATGACGGCCTTCGGGTTGTAAACCTCTTTCAGCAGGGAAGAAGCGAGAGTGACGGTACCTGCAGAAGAAGCACCGGCTAACTACGTGCCAGCAGCCGCGGTAATACGTAGGGTGCGAGCGTTGTCCGGAATTATTGGGCGTAAAGAGCTCGTAGGCGGCTTGTCACGTCGGATGTGAAAGCCCGGGGCTTAACCCCGGGTCTGCATTCGATACGGGCAGGCTAGAGTTCGGTAGGGGAGATCGGAATTCCTGGTGTAGCGGTGAAATGCGCAGATATCAGGAGGAACACCGGTGGCGAAGGCGGATCTCTGGGCCGATACTGACGCTGAGGAGCGAAAGCATGGGGAGCGAACAGGATTAGATACCCTGGTAGTCCATGCCGTAAACGTTGGGAACTAGGTGTTGGCGACATTCCACGTCGTCGGTGCCGCAGCTAACGCATTAAGTTCCCCGCCTGGGGAGTACGGCCGCAAGGCTAAAACTCAAAGGAATTGACGGGGGCCCGCACAAGCAGCGGAGCATGTGGCTTAATTCGACGCAACGCGAAGAACCTTACCAAGGCTTGACATATGCCGGAAAACCCTGGAGACAGGGTCCCCCTTTGGGTCGGTGTACAGGTGGTGCATGGCTGTCGTCAGCTCGTGTCGTGAGATGTTGGGTTAAGTCCCGCAACGAGCGCAACCCTCATTCTGTGTTGCCAGCGTGCCTTTCGGGGTGACGGGGACTCACAGGAGACTGCCGGGGTCAACTCGGAGGAAGGTGGGGACGACGTCAAGTCATCATGCCCCTTATGTCTTGGGCTGCACACGTGCTACAATGGCCGGTACAATGAGCTGCGAAGCCGTGAGGTGGAGCGAATCTCAAAAAGCCGGTCTCAGTTCGGATTGGGGTCTGCAACTCGACCCCATGAAGTCGGAGTTGCTAGTAATCGCAGATCAGCATTGCTGCGGTGAATACGTTCCCGGGCCTTGTACACACCGCCCGTCACGTCACGAAAGTCGGTAACACCCGAAGCCGGTGGCCCAACCCCCTTGTGGGGAGGGAATCGTCGAAGGTGGGACTGGCGATTGGGACGAAGTCGTAACAAGGTAGCCGTACCGGAAGGTGCGGCTGGATCACCTCCTTTCTAAGGAGCATCTTGCTGCCGCAAGGCAGTCAGGGGCCACAACGTCAGCGAGTGTCTGACGGTGGTTGCTCATGGGTGGAACGTTGACTATTCGGCACGGTTCAACTGTTTGCGCTGGTACTGCTCTTCGGAGTGTGGAAGGTGTGGGTGGGGGAGTCGTGTCGGGCGCGCTGTTGGGTGTCTGAGGGCATGGCCGCTTGGCTGGGTCTTCGGTGCCGGTCCCGGTGAACTCGCACGTATGTGGCGGGGTGGTGGGTGGCTGGTTGTTGTTTGAGAACTGCACAGTGGACGCGAGCATCTGTGGCCAAGTTTTTAAGGGCGCACGGTGGATGCCTTGGCACCAGGAACCGATGAAGGACGTGGGAGGCCGCGATAGGCCCCGGGGAGCTGTCAACCGAGCTGTGATCCGGGGGTGTCCGAATGGGGAAACCCGGCAGTCGTCATGGGCTGTCACCCGCCGCTGAATGTATAGGCGGTGTGGAGGGAACGCGGGGAAGTGAAACATCTCAGTACCCGTAGGAAGAGAAAACAACCGTGATTCCGGGAGTAGTGGTGAGCGAAACCGGAGGAGGCTAAACCGTATGTGTGTGAGACCCGGCAGGGGTTGCGCATGCGGGGTTGTGGGATTTCATTTCAATGGTCTGCCGGCTGTTGGACGAGTCAGAAATTGTTGGTGTAGGCGAAGGGCATGCGAAAGGCCCGGCGTAGAGGGTAAGACCCCCGTAGCTGAAACGTCAGCAACTCGTTTATGGAACACCCAAGTAGCATGGGGCCCGAGAAATCCTGTGTGAATCTGGCGGGACCACCCGTCAAGCCTAAATATTCCCTGGTGACCGATAGCGGATAGTACCGTGAGGGAATGGTGAAAAGTACCGCGGGAGCGGAGTGAAATAGTACCTGAAACCGTGTGCCTACAAGCCGTGGGAGCGTCGCATCAAGTGCTTGCACTTGGTGTCGTGACTGCGTGCCTTTTGAAGAATGAGCCTGCGAGTTTGCGGCATGTTGCGAGGTTAACCCGTGTGGGGGAGCCGTAGCGAAAGCGAGTCCGAATAGGGCGTTGAGTAGCGTGTTCAAGACCCGAAGCGGAGTGATCTAGCCATGGGCAGGGTGAAGCGGCTGTAAGAGGTCGTGGAGGCCCGAACCCACCAGGGTTGAAAACCTGGGGGATGACCTGTGGTTAGGGGTGAAAGGCCAATCAAACTCCGTGATAGCTGGTTCTCCCCGAAATGCATTTAGGTGCAGCGTCGTGTGTTTCTTGCCGGAGGTAGAGCACTGGATAGGCGATGGGCCCTACCGGGTTACTGACCTTAGCCAAACTCCGAATGCCGGTAAGTGAGAGCGCGGCAGTGAGACTGTGGGGGATAAGCTCCATGGTCGAGAGGGAAACAGCCCAGAGCATCGACTAAGGCCCCTAAGCGTGTGCTAAGTGGGAAAGGATGTGGAGTCGCAGAGACAACCAGGAGGTTGGCTTAGAAGCAGCCATCCTTGAAAGAGTGCGTAATAGCTCACTGGTCAAGTGATTCCGCGCCGATAATGTAGCGGGGCTCAAGCACACCGCCGACGTCGTGTCATTGCAGCATGAAGCCTTAACGGGTGTTGTGATGGGTAGGGGAGCGTCGTGTGCCGGGTGAAGCAGCCGTGGAAACGAGTTGTGGACGGTTCACGAGTGAAAATGCAGGCATGAGTAGCGATACATGCGTGAGAAACGTGTGCGCCGATTGACTAAGGGTTCCTGGGTCAAGCTGATCTGCCCAGGGTAAGTCGGGACCTAAGGCGAGGCCGACAGGCGTAGTCGATGGAGAACCGGTTGATATTCCGGTACCCGCTTTGAAGCGTCAAACATTGAATCAGGTGATGCTAAGTCCGTGAAGCCGCCCTGAGCTCTTCGGAGTGTAGGGGAGTGGTGGAGCCGACGGTCCAAGCTTGTAGTAGGTGAGTGATGGGGTGACGCAGTGAGGTAGTCCAGCCCGGGCGGTGGTTGTCCCGGGGTAAGGGTGTAGCCCGTTGTGCAGGTAAATCCGCGCAACTTTTGGGGTGAGACCTGATGCCGAGCCGATTGTGGTGAAGTGGATGATCCTGTGCTGTCGAGAAAAGCCTCTAGCGAGTTTCATGGCGGCCCGTACCCTAAACCGACTCAGGTGGTCTGGTAGAGAATACCGAGGCGTTCGGGTGAACTATGGTTAAGGAACTCGGCAAAATGCCCCCGTAACTTCGGGAGAAGGGGGCCACGCCTGGTGATGGGATTTACTCCTTGAGCTGGGGGTGGCCGCAGAGACCAGCGAGAAGCGACTGTTTACTAAAAACACAGGTCCGTGCGAAGCCGTAAGGCGAGGTATACGGACTGACGCCTGCCCGGTGCTGGAACGTTAAGGGGACCGGTTAGTCACATTTCGGTGTGGTGAAGCTGAGAACTTAAGCGCCAGTAAACGGCGGTGGTAACTATAACCATCCTAAGGTAGCGAAATTCCTTGTCGGGTAAGTTCCGACCTGCACGAATGGCGTAACGACTTCTTGACTGTCTCAACCATAGGCCCGGTGAAATTGCATTACGAGTAAAGATGCTCGTTTCGCGCAGCAGGACGGAAAGACCCCGGGACCTTTACTATAGCTTGATATTGGTGTTCGGTTCGGCTTGTGTAGGATAGGTGGGAGACTGTGAAGCGGACACGCCAGTGTTCGTGGAGTCGTTGTTGAAATACCACTCTGGTCGTGCTGGATGTCTAACCCGGGTCCGTGATCCGGATCGGGGACAGTGTCTGGTGGGTAGTTTAACTGGGGCGGTTGCCTCCTAAATGGTAACGGAGGCGCCCAAAGGTTCCCTCAGCCTGGTTGGTAATCAGGTGGTGAGTGTAAGTGCACAAGGGAGCTTGACTGTGAGACTGACGGGTCGAGCAGGGACGAAAGTCGGGACTAGTGATCCGGCGGTGGCTTGTGGAAGCGCCGTCGCTCAACGGATAAAAGGTACCCCGGGGATAACAGGCTGATCTTCCCCAAGAGTCCATATCGACGGGATGGTTTGGCACCTCGATGTCGGCTCGTCGCATCCTGGGGCTGGAGTCGGTCCCAAGGGTTGGGCTGTTCGCCCATTAAAGCGGTACGCGAGCTGGGTTTAGAACGTCGTGAGACAGTTCGGTCCCTATCCGCTGCGCGCGTAGGAGTCTTGAGAAGGGCTGTCCCTAGTACGAGAGGACCGGGACGGACGGACCTCTGGTGTGCCAGTTGTTCTGCCAAGGGCATGGCTGGTTGGCTACGTTCGGGAAGGATAACCGCTGAAAGCATCTAAGCGGGAAGCCTGCTTCGAGATGAGGACTCCCACCAACTTGATTGGTTAAGGCTCCCTGGAGATGACGGGGTTGATAGGCCGGATCTGGAAGCCCAGTAATGGGTGGAGGTGACCGGTACTAATAGGCCGAGGGCTTGTCCATAGAGGCTCGCGTCCACTGTGTGGTTTCTGAGACAGCAACCACGGGCACCCGCCCCCTGTTTTATAGGGGGGTTGGTTGTGCCGGTTGTGTGTTTCATTGTGTTTCGGTGGTCATAGCGTGAGGGAAACGCCCGGTCTCATTCCGAACCCGGAAGCTAAGCCTTACAGCGCCGATGGTACTGCATGCGGGAGCGTGTGGGAGAGTAGGACACCGCCGAACTTTCTTTAGGAATAGCCCTGTTGGCTCCGGCCAACAGGGCTTTCTTTATGCCCGGAACCCGACCCCATGCACGCTGGGTGAGCACCGACGGGTAGGGTCAGGGGGCATCGTCGGTACGGTTACTCACGGGAGGCCCCCGGGTGGAGGTCCAGGAGACAGCGGTCCAGACGGACCGGGTCCTCACCATCCCCAACATCCTGAGCATGGCGCGCCTCGTCGGCGTGCCAGTGTTCCTGTGGCTGATCCTGTGGCCTGAGTTCGGAGGGCCGAACTGCGATCTGTGGGCCCTGCTCGTGCTCGCTGCCAGCGGTGTCAGCGACTATCTCGACGGTAAGCTCGCGCGCCGCTGGAACCAGATCAGCAGCCTCGGCAGGATTCTCGACCCCGCGGCCGACAGGCTGTACATCCTCTCCACGCTCGTGGGCCTCACCTGGCGTGAGATCCTCCCCATTTGGCTTACTGCGGCGCTACTGGCCCGGGAGCTGCTCCTGCTGGTCATGGTGTGGGTCCTGGACCGGCATGGCTATGCCCCGCCCCAGGTGAACTTCCTGGGCAAGGCCGCCACCTTCAATCTGATGTACGCATTTCCCCTGCTTCTCCTCAGTGACGGAAGTAGCTGGGTGGCATCACTCGCTGCTATTTTCGGATGGGCGTTCGCCGGCTGGGGTACGGCTCTCTACTGGTGGGCAGGGATCCTCTATGTGGTCCAGGTTCGCCGACTGATCAGGGCGGACGCCGAGGCCGACTGAGCACGCCTTTCAATGTCGCGGGGTCCGACTGCCCGTAATGCGACTTTGTGGGCCATCCTGGACGGGTGAAGTCGGCATAACTGTCGTCTGTGCGAGGAGGACGCTTCCGACATGAAGGCCGTCGTGATGGCTGGTGGCGAAGGCACACGCCTTCGGCCGATGACCGCGAGCATGCCCAAGCCACTTCTGCCGGTGGTCAATCGGCCGATCATGGAACATGTACTGAGGCTGCTCAAGCGTCATGGGCTCAGCGAAACCGTCGTGACCGTGCAATTCCTGGCCTCGCTGGTCAAGAATTACTTCGGTGACGGCGAAGAGCTCGGGATGGAGCTTACGTATGCCAACGAAGAAAAGCCGTTGGGTACGGCCGGCAGCGTCAAGAACGCGGAGGAAGCCCTCAAGGACGACTCGTTTCTCGTTATCTCCGGAGACGCCCTCACGGACTTCGACCTCACCGATCTCATCAACTTTCACCGTGAACGGGGCGCCCTCGTCACAGTCTGTCTGACCCGCGTGCCGAACCCGTTGGAGTTCGGGATCACCATCGTGGACGACGACGGCCGGGTCGAGAGGTTTCTGGAGAAGCCGACCTGGGGCCAGGTCTTCTCCGACACCGTCAATACCGGTATCTACGTCATGGAGCCCGAGGTCTTCGACTACGTCGACCCCGATGTGTCCGTCGACTGGTCCGGAGATGTCTTCCCTCAGCTCATGAAGGAGGGCAAGCCCATCTACGGCTATATCGCCGAGGGCTACTGGGAGGACGTCGGTACGCACGAGAGCTACGTCAAGGCGCAGGCCGACATGCTCGAGGGCAAGGTCGACGCCGAGATGGACGGGTTCGAGATCTCCCCTGGCGTATGGGTCGCCGAAGGTGCCGAGGTGCACTCCGACGCTGTGCTCCGCGGGCCCCTCTACATCGGCGATTACGCGAAGGTCGAGGCCGACGCCGAAATCCGGGAACATTCCGTCATCGGGTCGAACGTCGTCGTCAAGAGCGGCGCCTTCCTGCACCGCACCGTCGTGCACGACAACGTCTACATCGGCCAGCAGTGCAATCTGCGGGGCGCCGTCATCGGCAAGAACACCGATGTCATGCGGGCCTCCCGCATAGAGGACGGCGCCGTCATCGGTGACGAGTGCTTCATCGGCGAGGAATCCATCGTCCAGGGAAACGTCCGCGTCTACCCCTTCAAGACGATCGAGGCCGGCGCCTTCGTCAACACCTCGGTCATCTGGGAGTCCCGTGGGCAGGCACATCTCTTCGGTGCCCGGGGAGTCTCCGGAATCCTGAACGTCGAGATCACCCCCGAGCTGGCCGTCCGTCTCGCCGGTGCCTACGCGACGACCCTCAAGAAGGGGTCGACCGTCACCACGGCCCGCGACCACTCCCGCGGTGCCCGTGCCCTCAAGCGCGCCATGATCTCCGCACTTCAGACCAGCGCCATAGACGTCCGCGACCTGGAGAACGTACCGCTGCCCGTGGCCCGGCAGCAGACAGCACGCGGCAGCGCGGGCGGCATCATGATCCGCACCTCGCCGGGGGTGCCCGACTCGGTCGACATCATGTTCTTCGACGAGCGCGGGGGAGACCTCTCGCAGGCGAGTCAGCGCAAGCTCGACCGCGTCTACGCACGTCAGGAGTACCGCAGGGCCTTCCCCGGCGAGATCGGTGACCTGCGCTTCCCCTCCAGCGTCTACGACTCCTACACCGGCTCCCTCCTTCGTGCAGTGGACACCACCGGCGTCGAGGAGGCCGGACTCAAGATCGTCGTCGACGCCTCCAACGGCAGCGCGGGGCTGGTGCTGCCCAGCCTGCTGGGCCGGCTCGGGGTCGACTCCCTCACCATCAATCCGGGCCTCGATGAGTCCAGGCCCACCGAGACGGCTGAGTCGCGGCGCTCGGGAATGGTGCGGCTTGGGGAGATCGTCGCCTCCGCGCGTGCGGACTTCGGCGTGCGCTTCGACCCCGTGGGCGAGCGGCTCTCGCTGGTGGACGAGCATGGCCGGATCGTGGAAGACGACAGGGCGCTGCTGGTCATGCTCGACCTGGTCGCGGCCGAGCGGCGCAGCGGCAGGGTCGCGCTGCCCGTCACCACGACCCGGATCGCCGAGCAGGTCGCCGCCTACCACGGCACACAGGTCGAGTGGACGACCACCTCGCCCGACGATCTCACCCGGGTCAGCAGGGACGACGCCGCCGTCTTCGGCGGTGACGGCAGGGGCGGTTTCATCGTCCCCGAGTTCAGCTCGGTCTTCGACGGTGCCGCGGTCTTCGTACGGCTGATCGGTCTGGTGGCGCGTACCCAGCTGACGCTCAGCCAGATCGACTCGCGCATCCCGCGCGCCCATGTGCGCCGCCGTGACCTGGCAACCCCGTGGGCCGTCAAGGGACTTGTGATGCGCACCGTCGTGGAGGCCGCGGGCGACAGGTCCGTGGACACCACCGACGGGGTCCGGGTCGTCGAGTCCGACGGTCGCTGGGTGATGGTGCTGCCCGACCCGGCCGAGGCCGTCACTCATCTGTGGGCCGAGGGGCCCGACGAGGCCTCCGCACAGGCTCTCCTGGACGAGTGGGCCGAGGTGGTCGACAGCGCCGGCCGCTGAGCGGCTGCATACCCGCGTCTACGGCGGGACGGCCCTTCGCCGAGGGCAAGTCCCGCCGTACGGCGCGCGGGTGGGCCCGTTCGGTGGCACAGGCCCGGACGTGCGACGATGTGCGGCATGTCGCAGCAGCACCCCCCACGGAGCACCCCGTCGAGGTCTGCGCGGCCCGACGCCTCCATGTCGCTGCTGAACAACGTCATCGACCACAGCCTGGATGACGGTTATGCGGAAGCCGCCGTACGGCGGGGCGTGGAGGGCCGCTCGGGCCTTCCACGCACGCTGCGCGCCAAGCTGGGCCTGGCCGGCGGGTTGGTGCTCGCGGCGCTCGTGGTGACCGTGGGCGCGGCGCAGGCCCGGATCTCGGCGCCCACCATCGCCAAGGAGAAGCAGGAACTCATCGAACGCATCGAGTCCGGTGGACGTGACGCCGACAAGCTTCAGGACAGCGTCGATGAACTGCGTGCCTCCGTGGAGGAGAAGCAGCGCAAGGCCCTGGAGAAGCACGGCGACCAGCGCGGCAGAACCACGGCCCTGCTCTCCGGAGCCGTCCCCGTCAAGGGACCGGGGATCAAGCTGGTGGTGGACGACGCCAAGGACGCCGGGTCCGGCCACGGCGACGGACCGCGCAACAGCAACGGATTCTCCGACACCGGCCGCATCCGCGACCGTGATCTTCAGCGTGTCGTCAACGGACTGTGGCAATCCGGCGCCGAGGCGGTCTCGGTCAACGGCCAGCGGCTCACCTCCCGCTCGGCGATCCGCGCCGCCGGTGACGCGATCCTGGTCGACAACAAGCCACTGGTGCCGCCCTATACGCTGCTCGCGGTGGGGCAGGGCAAGAAGCTCAGCAGAACCTTCCAGGACAGCGTGGACGGGCAGTACCTGTACGTGCTGCACAAGGACTACGGTGCCCGGACCAACATTTCCGTCCAGGACGAGGTCCGGCTGCCTGCCGCGCCGAGTCTGATCGTACGAACAGCGAAACCTGTGCAGACAGGGAAGGGCAGCACATCGTGATCGCCGTACTGGGCCTCGTCGTAGGAGTCGTGGCCGGACTTGTCGTCCGGCCCGTGGTGCCGACGGTGGTCGAGCCCTATCTGCCCATCGCCGTCGTGGCCGCGCTCGACGCGGTCTTCGGCGGCCTGCGCGCCATGCTGGACGGGATCTTCGACGACAAGGTCTTCGTCGTCTCGTTCCTCTCCAACGTCGTCGTCGCGGCGCTGATCGTCTTTCTGGGGGACAAGCTGGGCGTCGGAGCGCAGCTGTCGACCGGTGTGGTCGTCGTCCTGGGCATCCGCATCTTCTCCAACGCCGCCGCCATCCGCCGGCACGTCTTCAGGGCGTGAGGCCGATGAGTGAAGGAAACACACCATCGGAGGAAGAGCGCACCCCGGAAGAGGGTGGTGCGCCTCGCGAGGAGCCCGCAGCGGAGCCGGCGCCGGAGGCCGCGCCGCAGCCCAGTGGCCGCCGGCGGCTCGTCCAGGCCGTCTGGCCGCCCCGGGTGACACGCGCCCAACTCATCGTCGCCGTGCTGCTGTTCGTCCTCGGGTTGGGGCTCGCCATTCAGGTGCGCTCCACCAGCGAGAACAGCGCGCTGCGCGGGGCACGCCACGAGGACCTGGTCCGCATTCTCGACGAACTCGACGACCGCACCAAGCGGCTGGAGGACGAGAAGCGGGAGCTGGAGGGGCACCGCACCGAGCTGGAGTCCAGCTCGGACCAGGCGGAAGAGGCCCGCAAGCAGACCCGGGAGAAGGAGGCCCAGCTCGGTGTCCTCGCGGGCACCGTCAAGGCGGAGGGTCCCGGCATCCGCCTTACGGTCAAGGACCGTGCGGGGGCCACGGATTCCGACACGCTGCTCGACGCCGTCCAGGAACTGCGGGCCGCGGGCGCCGAGGCCATGCAGATCAACGGCGTCCGCGTGGTGGCCAGCACCTATTTCTCCGACAGTGGCGGCGGAGTGAGCGTGGACGGGCATAGGATCGAGCAGCCTTACCGCTTCGAGGTCATCGGCAAGCCGGCGGACCTGGAGCCCGCGCTGAACATCCCCGGCGGAGTCGTGCAGACGCTGAAGAACAAGCAGGCCACAGCGTCTGTGACCCGGTCGGAGAAGATCACTGTGGATGCCTTGCGACAGGCGAAGCGGCCTGACTACGCTCGGTCGTCATCGCAGTGAGACGCTGAGAGGGCTTCCGGGGGGTCGGCCGGTCAGTTGAGTACTGCGTGGTGGAAACTGTCTACGGGTCACAGACGTTATCCGGGCGTCCTGTGTGATCAATGAGAGCATCGAGGGTCTGTCCTGCCCCACGGGCGGGTCTGTTTCGTGCGAGGGGAATCGCCCGTGAGTATTTTTGCGAAGTTGTTCGGCAAGAGCCGCCAGGACGGTGGCAGCGCCGCGCGGCACCGTGCTTCCCGGAACGCGGAGATGACGGGCGGCGCACCCGGGGACGGCGGGGAGCGCCCGTTGTTCCGGGACGAGGTAGCACCTCGTAACGGAGACACTTCGAGTGGTCACGGAGCTGTTTCTGTTGACCCTGGCACACAGGGGCGCATAGGTTCCGGAGCACCGCCAACCTCAAATACAGGTGGAGGTTCTGCCTTGCCGGTGTGTAACAGGTGTGGAACCCAGGCCGCGGAAGCGAGCCGGTTCTGCTCCAACTGCGGAGCCCCCCTGCGGGGAGGCGTCCCCGCGGAGGGATCGTCCGAGACGACCTCCACGATCTCCATCTCCGGTCTGGAGGCCTACGAGGCGGAGGTGACCGGGCAGCACGCCTCTCCGGTCCTGCCGCCCGAGGCCCAGGCCGCCGTCGACGCGCTCCCCGTGGGTTCCGCCCTGCTGATCGTGCGGCGCGGTCCCAACTCGGGCAGCCGCTTCCTGCTGGACGGCGAGCTGACGACCGCCGGGCGGCACCCCGAGAGCGACATCTTCCTGGACGACGTGACGGTCTCGCGCCGCCACGTCGAGTTCCGGCGGGGCAGCGACGGCGTCTTCACCGTCTCCGATGTCGGCAGCCTGAACGGCACCTACGTCAACCGTGAGCGGATCGAGTCGGGCGTGCCGCTGGGGAACGGGGACGAGGTGCAGATCGGAAAGTACCGGCTGGTCTTCTTCGCGAGCCAGCGCACCTTCTGACACCTCCCGCAGGGAAGGCTCATGCTGCACACACCGTCGGGCGGTGCCTCTCCGGGCACCGCCGCCGGGCAGAGCGGTCCGATGAGCATCGGCGCCGTGCTCCAGGCGCTTCGTGAGGAGTTCCCCGAGGTCACCGTCTCCAAGATCCGTTTCCTGGAGGCGGAGGGCCTGGTGGAGCCGGACCGTTCCCCTTCCGGATACCGGAAGTTCCGAGCCGAGGACATCGAGCGGCTCAGCTATGTCCTGAGAATGCAGCGGGACCACTACCTGCCCCTCAAGGTCATCAGGGAGCATCTCGACGCCCTCGGCAGAGGCGAGCCGCTGCCGGCGGTCCCCGCCCCCACCCGCGAGATCCAGGAGCCGGAGGTGACGCCTCCGGCTCCTGCCGTGCGTATAGGGCGCAAGGAGCTGCTGGCCGTCGCCGAGGTGGACGAGGAGGAGCTGGCGGAGTGGGAGTCGTACGGCCTGGTCGGCGCCGCCTCCGACGGGGCCTATGAGCTGACGGAGGTCACAGTGGCCCGGCTGGTGGCCGAGCTGGGCCGTTTCGGGCTCGAACCGCGCCACCTGCGGGCCATGAAGGCGGCTGCCGGGCGCCAGGCGGACCTCGTGGAGCAGCTTGTGGCACCCCTGCGGCGGCACCCTGATCCCCGTACCAGGGCCCGGGCCGAGAGCACCGCACAGGAACTCGCGGGGCTCTCCGTACGGCTGCACGCGGCCCTTGTGCAGTCCGCCCTGCACCCGCGCGGTGACTGATTCGGCACACGGATGCCCTCACCGGAAGGCTGCCCGACTACCCAAACAGGCGCGGCACGGCCTAGGGTTGCTGTGTGAATGAGCTCGACGTCGTGGGTGTCCGGGTGGAAATGCCCACCAACCAACCGATCGTGCTCCTGCGAGAAGTGGGAGGCGACCGCTACCTCCCTATCTGGATCGGCCCGGGGGAGGCGACGGCGATCGCCTTCGCCCAGCAGGGCATGACCCCCGCACGCCCACTCACCCATGACCTGTTCAAGGACGTCCTGGAAGCAGTGGGTCAGGAGCTGACCGCGGTCCGCATTATGGATCTGCGGGAGGGCGTGTTCTACGCCGAGCTGGTCTTCGCCAGCGGAGTCGAAGTGAGCGCACGTCCGTCCGACGCCATAGCGCTCGCCCTGCGCACGGGAACGCCGATCTACGGCAGTGACGGTGTGCTGGACGACGCCGGGATCGCGATCCCGGACGAGCAGGAGGACGAGGTGGAGAAGTTCCGCGAGTTCCTCGACCAGATCTCTCCCGAGGACTTCGGTACCAGCAGCCAGTGACGGATGGCGTCCGTAGCCCCGCCGGGGCCGCGGCGCCCCTACCGGAGACCTGGCTTCATCCTGGCCTGGCCATTCGGCCAGCCATTCCCGGACCAAGGGTGCGCGAAACCACCCTGTGGGGCATTATCACTCGCCATGCCGAGTGTGGCGATCGTTGACGCACCCGGAGTGACTGCCTACCTTCATGTGGGCAGGTTCCGGGGGTAACCCGGGATGTGAAGGACGGAGGTCGGCGTGACAAGCACCGGCGGCGAAGGTACGGCGGCTGGCGACTCGTCCCCACCCGACGGCCCTCCCCCAGCCTCCGGCCGGGAGGTGCCCCCGGGGCGGCCGTCCACTCCACCGGCGGACCCCTCGTCGGACGACCCCCCGGCGGACGCCGCGCCGGAAGAGGTGGGATATCGCGGGCCCACAGCCTGCACGGCGGCGGGCATCACCTACCGGCAGCTCGACTACTGGGCTCGCACCGGCCTGGTCGAACCCAGCATCCGGCCCGCGTACGGCTCCGGCACCCAGCGGCTCTACAGCTTTCGGGACATCGTCGTCCTCAAGATCGTGAAGCGTCTTCTGGACACCGGGGTCTCTCTCCAGAACATCCGCGCCGCCGTCCGCCACCTGCGCTCGCGGGGCAGGACCGACCTGGCCCGTATGACGCTCATGAGCGACGGCGCCACCGTCTACGAGTGCTCCTCGCCCGACGAGGTCGTCGACCTGCTCCAGGGCGGGCAGGGCGTCTTCGGCATCGCGGTGGGTGTGGTCTGGAAGGACGTCGAGGGCGCGCTCTCGCAGCTGCACGGCGAGCGGGTCGACACGGGGGAGACCCTGGTCGGACACCATCCCGAGGACGAGCTGGCGCGCCGTCGCAACCGCGCGGGCTGAGATTGTCAGACCCGTACGGCAGCATCGGCAGACGTGAGGAGCCAGCCGACCATCCTGCATCTGGACATGGATGCCTTCTTCGCCGCGGTGGAGCAGGCATCCAAGCCCAGCCTGCGCGGGAAGCCCGTGGTCGTCGGAGGGCTGGGCCCGCGCGGGGTGGTCTCCACGGCGTCGTACGAGGCGCGACGCTTCGGTGTGCATTCCGCGATGCCCACGGCGCAGGCGAGGCGGTTGTGTCCCAACGCGGCGTATCTCGGCTCCCGCTTCGGGGTCTACCGGGCGGTCAGCGACGTGGTCATGGAGCTGCTGCACCGTCTGTCGCCTCTGGTGGAGCCGCTGAGCCTCGATGAGGCGTTCGTCGACCTGGAGGCCG
This sequence comes from Streptomyces sp. NBC_01775, assembly GCF_035917675.1. NCBI lineage: Bacteria > Bacillati > Actinomycetota > Actinomycetes > Kitasatosporales > Streptomycetaceae > Streptomyces > Streptomyces sp. NBC_01775. The sequence continues at coordinate 8,651,710 of NZ_CP109104.1, forward strand.
GGGAGGCGCTCGACGGGACCTCAGGCGGCCCGCAGGGGGCTCGTGAGGTGGGGGAAAGGCTGCGGGCGGACATCCGTGCGGCCACCGGTCTCAGCGGCTCTGTCGGGCTCGCGGGGTCCAAGATGCTGGCCAAGATCGCCTCGGAGCAGGCGAAGCCCGACGGGCTGGTGCTGATAGAGCCCGGCACCGAGCGGGAGATGCTGGCGCCGCTGACCGTGCGCACCCTGCCCGGGGTGGGCCCCGCAACCGCCGAGACGCTGCGCAGAGCCGGGATCACCTCCGTCGGTGAGGTGGTGGAGGCCGGCGTGGATGAGTTGCTGCGGCTGCTGGGCAAGGCGCACGGCACCTCCGTGCACGCGATGGCGTACGGGACCGACGACAGGCCGGTGGTGGCCGAGCGGGACGCGAAGTCGGTCTCCGTCGAGGACACCTACGACGTGGACCTCACCGACCGTACGCGGGTGCGGTTGGAGGTCGAGCGGCTCGCCGGGCGCTGCGTGACGCGGCTGAGAGCGGCCGGGCGCTCGGGCCGGACGGTCGTGATCAAGGTGCGCAGCTATGACTTCTCCACGCTCACCAGATCCGAGACCCTGCGTGGCCCCACCGACGACCCCGGGGTCGTCAAGGAGTCGGCACAGCGGCTGCTGGAGGGAGTGGACACGACGGCGGGCGTGCGGCTGCTCGGCGTGGCCGTGAGCGGCCTGGCCGACTTCACACAGGAGGATCTGTTCGCCCAGGCCCAGGCCGCGCGCAGCGAGGCGGAGGCCGAGGCGGCGCAGGAGGCCGCGGAGGCTACGAAGGAAGCGGCGGGCGCGGGGGAGGAGAGCGCGCTGTCCGGCGCGCACGAGCCGGTGGTGCTCGCCGACCGGCAGTGGATTCCCGGGCGGGACGTACGGCATGCCGAGCACGGCAGGGGCTGGGTGCAGGGCAGCGGCGTCGGGAAGGTCACCGTCCGCTTCGAGGAGCCCGACTCGCCGCCGGGCAGGGTGCGGACGTTCTCCGTGGACGACCCGGACCTGGAGCCGGCCGAGCCGCGCATGCTGGACGCCCAGATCGCGGCGGTGCTGGCCTGGCGCGAGGGCGCGTCCGGCAGCGGGGGGCGGGCAGATCAGTCCCCGGCGCCGGCAACCCGTCCGAAGTCGTGGTCCGGAGGGACCGGGGCCTCGCCTCCCACGGGCACGTCCAGCCCGTAGTGGTGGTAGAGCTGAAGTTCCTGTTGCGGGGACAGATGGCGGCCCACCCCGAAGTCAGGAGCGTCTTTGATCAGGGCCCGTTCGAAGGGGACGCGCAGCCCTTCCCTGTCCAGGCTGCTCGGCTCCAGCGGCACGAAGGCGTCCCTGCTGAACAGGCCGGTGCGCAGGGCTGCCCACTCGGGTGCGCCTGTGGCGTCGTCGAGGTACACCTCGTCCACGGTGCCTATCTTGGTGCCCTCGCGGTCGTACGCTTTGCGGCCGATCAGGCTCCGCGGATCGATGTCGGTCTGCACGGTGTCTCCCTCCCACGGTGAGCAGTCGCCGGGGATGCGTGTACCCACAACGAATCAGTCGTGTACCCACAACGAAACGGCACTTTTCCGGGATTGGCCACTTGAGTGCACGTCGGGTCGCTGCTCGAGGGGCCGCTGATAAGCTCATAAACGGCTGTCGACCCCGTGCGGGAGAGTCCTCCGGTGAGTGCCGGGGGCGCCGAAGGAGCAACTCCTCCCCGGAATCTCTCAGGCTCACGTACCGCGCGGACGAGGTCACTCTGGAAAGCAGGGCGGGCCCGGACCAGCGCCGATGCCCCTCCTCACCGACGGTGAAAGCCGGGCCGTCCGGCATGTGGGCGGACCGGTGAAACTCTCAGGTTGAGATGACAGAGGGGGAGGCCGTCCGGGCACCCGTGACAGGTGCCCCTCGTAGGTCGCAGAGACCAGGAGGCCCCCGCAGATGACTTCCCACCGCATCCCGCTCTCCTCGCTGGAGCGTGGCGCCCCCTTCGAGAGCCGCCACATCGGCCCCGACAGTGCCGCGCAGGCCAAGATGCTCGCCCAGGTCGGCTACGGCTCGCTCGACGAGCTGACGGCCGCAGCCGTGCCCGACGTGATCAAGAGCACCGAGCAGCTGAGACTCCCCGAGGCGCGTGGTGAGGCCGAGGTGCTGGCGGAGCTGCGCTCCCTCGCGGCGCGCAACCAGGTGCTGCACTCGATGATCGGTCTGGGCTACTACGGCACCTTCACGCCGCCGGTGATCCTGCGCAACGTCATGGAGAACCCGGCCTGGTACACCGCCTACACCCCGTACCAGCCGGAGATCAGCCAGGGGCGGCTGGAGGCGCTGCTCAACTTCCAGACCGTCGTCGCCGACCTCACGGGGCTGCCCACCTCCGGCGCCTCCCTGCTGGACGAGTCGACGGCGGCGGCCGAGGCGATGTCGCTCTCCCGCCGGGTCGGCAAGGTCAAGGACGGCGTCTTCCTGGTCGACGCGGACTGTCTGCCGCAGACCGTCGCCGTGCTGCGCACCCGGGCCGAGCCGACCGGCGTCGAGATCATCGTCGCGGACCTCGGCGACGGCATCCCGCAGGAGGTGGTCGAGCGCGGCGTCTTCGGCGTGCTCCTCCAGTACCCCGGCGCCTCCGGTGCCGTGCGCGACCCGCGTGCCGTCGTCGAACGCGCGCACGAGCTGGGCGCCGTCGTCACGGTCGCCGCCGATCTGCTCGCGCTGACCCTGCTGACCTCGCCGGGTGAGCTGGGCGCCGACATCGCCGTCGGCTCCAGCCAGCGCTTCGGGGTACCCATGGGCTTCGGCGGGCCGCACGCCGGCTACATGGCGGTGCGCGAGAAGTTCGCCCGCAGTCTGCCCGGACGGCTCGTCGGCGTCTCCAAGGACGCGGACGGCGAGCAGGCGTACCGGCTCGCCCTCCAGACCCGCGAGCAGCACATCCGCCGGGAGAAGGCCACCAGCAACATCTGCACCGCGCAGGTGCTCCTCGCCGTGATGGCCGGGATGTACGCGGCCTACCACGGTCCCGACGGGCTGGCGGCGATCGCCCGCCGTACGCACCGCTACGCCGCCGTTCTCGCCGCCGGGCTGCGCGGCGGCGGGGTCGAACTCGCGCACGACGCCTTCTTCGACACCGTCACGGCACGCGTACCCGGCCGGGCCGCCGAGGTGACCGGGCGAGCCCGCGAGGACGGGGTCAATCTGCGGCAGGTGGACGAGGACCACGTCGGCATCGCCTGCGACGAGACGACGGGCCGCGCGCAACTGACGGCCGTCTGGAAGGCGTTCGGCCTCGCCGCCGGCGCCGTGGACATCGACGAACTGGACGCGGCCACCGAGGACACGCTCCCCGCCGGCCTGCTGCGCACCGACGAGTACCTCACCCACCCCGTCTTCCACGAACACCGCTCCGAGACGGCGATGCTGCGCTACCTGCGCCGCCTCGCCGACCGGGACTACGCGCTGGACCGGGGCATGATCCCGCTCGGCTCGTGCACCATGAAGCTGAATGCCACCACCGAGATGGAGCCGGTCACCTGGCCCGAGTTCGGCGGGTTGCACCCCTTCGCGCCGGCCGAGCAGGCCGAGGGCTATCTGACGCTGATCCACGAGCTGGAGGACCGGCTCGCCGAGGTCACCGGCTACGACAAGGTCTCCCTCCAGCCCAACGCCGGCTCCCAGGGCGAGCTGGCCGGGCTGCTGGCCGTACGCGCCTATCACCATGCCAACGGCGACGCGCAGCGCGACATCTGCCTCATCCCGTCCTCGGCGCACGGCACCAACGCGGCCAGCGCCGTGATGGCGGGCATGAAGGTCGTGGTCGTCAAGACCAGCGACAACGGTGACGTCGACGTGGACGATCTGCGGGAGAAGATCACGCAGCACGGCGAGCGACTGGCCGTTCTGATGGTCACCTACCCCTCGACGCACGGCGTGTTCGAGGAGCACATCACCGACGTCTGCGCCGCGGTGCACGACGCCGGCGGCCAGGTGTACGTCGACGGCGCCAACCTCAACGCGCTGCTCGGGCTGGCCAGGCCGGGGCGGTTCGGCGCCGATGTCTCCCACCTCAACCTGCACAAGACCTTCTGCATCCCGCACGGCGGCGGCGGGCCCGGCGTCGGCCCGATCGGGGTGCGCGAGCACCTGGCGCCGTACCTGCCCAACCACCCGCTCCAGCCCGCCGCGGGCCCGGAGACCGGTATCGGTCCCGTCTCCGGAGCGCCCTGGGGCTCGGCCGGGATCCTGCCGATCTCCTGGGCGTACGTCCGCCTGATGGGCGCCGAGGGTCTGCGCAGGGCGACACAGGTGGCGGTGCTCAGTGCCAACTACATCGCCAAGCGCCTGGAGCCGCACTACCCGGTGCTCTACACGGGGCCGAACGGGCTGGTGGCGCACGAGTGCATCATCGATGTCCGGCCGCTGACCAAACAGACCGGCGTGAGCATCGACGACGTCGCCAAGCGGCTGATCGACTACGGCTTCCACGCGCCGACGATGTCCTTCCCGGTCGCGGGCACGCTGATGACAGAGCCCACTGAGAGCGAGGACCTGGCGGAACTCGACCGCTTCTGCGAGGCGATGATCGCCATCCGTGCGGAGATCGAGCGGGTCGGCTCGGGGGAGTGGGGCGCGGAGGACAACCCGCTGCGCAACGCGCCGCACACCGCGGCCATGCTCGGACGCGAGTGGGAGCAGGGCTACCCGCGCGAGGAGGCGGTCTTCCCGGCGGGGGTGCGGGCGGCCGACAAGTACTGGCCGCCGGTGCGGCGGATCGACGGTGCCTACGGTGACCGCAACCTCGTCTGCTCGTGCCCGCCGGTGGCCGAGTACGACGACTGACCCACGGCCCGGGCCTGCGGGGAGGCGGGTGAGGGCCGGGCACATGTCAGGGCCGGTGCGGCGGGACGCCGGGCCGGCCCTGGATGTTCTGTGACGTTGGCTCGAAGCCCGCTCGTCAGGCGGCTGTGGTGATGTGGTGCGTACCGAGCGGCCGGTGCGGAGCGATGATCTGGCCGTCCGGCAGCAGCTCACCTGTGTCCTCGAAGAGCAGGACCCCGTTGCACAGCAGGCTCCATCCCTGCTCGGGGTGGTGGGCCACGGGCTGCGCGGCCTCCCTGTCTGCTGAGTCCGCTGTCGGGCACGGTGGCTGGTGCTTGCACATTGTCGGTGTCGTCTTCCGTCGTGTGGTGGCGTCTGTCCTGCGGCTTTGGATGCCCATAGCCGATCCCCCGTAATTCCGGTCCGTCCCCCAGTGTTCCGCCGCTGGCTCGAATCCGCAGGGATTTCGCGTCAGCACTTTCCCAACCGCACAGACGCGTCACCCGGGCGGGCGGTTGCGCCCAACGACACGGTCACTTTGGGGGGTTCACCCGGCCCATAGGACTAGTCCATCCGGAGGGTCGCACGGACACGCACGGCCGCGCCGCAGGACAGACGGCGTTTCACGCGGGCGTGCGCAGCAGGGACGCCGGAGCCGCGACCAGCCTGCGGGTCAGCACGGGGAGCAGCGCGTCCACGCGGTGAGGCTGGTGCGGGGCGATGCCGGGAGGCGCGGGCGCCAGCGGGATGAGCAGGTCGGCCGGGTCGGGCGAGCCGGCCGAGGGATCCGCCGAGATGTCGCGGTGCAGCCACAGCGTGAGCATGTACAGCTCGGGGACGGACAGCAGACGTGGCTGGTAGGGCGTGGGCAGGGCCTCGGCCTGGCGCAGCGCGCGCACGGTGGACATCACGTAGGGACCCTGTCGGAACTGGCCGAAGGCCCAGCCGTCCGGGGTGAGGACCGCCTCGGCCGTACCGGCGTGCGGCGCCGGGGACCGGGTGTCGCCCTGCTCGGCGCCGGTGTCGCGCACCAGGAAGCGCCAGCCCGTCAGACGGGTACGGGGCCCGCTTGTCCCCGGGTCGCCCTCGCGGAGCGCGGCGGCGCGCTGCTCGGTGGTACGTGGACCGACGTGCACCATCTCGTGCGCCGGAAGCGGAAGTTCGGGTCGCAGAGGACCCCGGGCGGCGCGCAGCGCTGCCGGGGCGCGGGTACCGCGGACCGCAGTGGGAGAGCTCAGAGCGGTCAGGACACTGCGCAGGGCGGGGGCTGGGGCCGGGGGTACGTGAAGCGGCATGGCGGGTCGCCTCTCTTCGGAGACATATGGTGCTCGGCGGGGGCGCGGACGACTGTGTCGGCGCAGGGGTGGCCGCGGGCGCGGCGGGGGCGTCGACAGGAGCAAGCCGGGGGCGCCAAGTCTCTGCCTCGTTCGCGGAGTTTATACGAGATGTGTTCGAGTGGGGTTTCCGCTAACGTACTCCGGTGTTTCCCGTAAGGGCATAATCGGCCGAATCGGCAGGCTTTTCACCTGCTGCGACGACAAGGAGGCCCCAATGACCTTGGATTCCACTCGAATCGCGGTCGGCCTGATGTCGTCGGTGTTTTTCACGAGACGCACGCGAAGGGCACCCGGCCCCGCCGTATGCCGAAGGAATGTGCCGTGCGTCACCTGCCAGCCTAGCGGCAGTTGACCTCCGAGTCAGCACTCGCAGGCGTTATCCGGCGCGATGAGGGGCATCATCGGTGCACGCTCGGACCGCACGCCCGGACCGAACCACGAACAGGGGAGGAACCCTCCGATGGGAGAGAAGGTCGTGGCCGGCAGGTTCGACCTGTCCGACCGCCAGCGCTACCGGCAGAAGCTGCGCGAGTGTCTGCGGGGACTGGCGCAGCTCCTGGAGGAGAAGAGGTTCGACCGTCCCAGGAATCTCATGGGGCTGGAGATCGAGCTGAATCTCGCCGACGCCGGCGGACAGCCGTTGATGGTGAATGCGGAGGTTCTCAAGCACATCGCCTGCCGAGATTTCCAGACAGAACTGGGACAGTTCAATCTGGAAGTGAATATTGTGCCGCACGCGCTCTCCGGGAGGGTATTCGACCAGCTCGCCGAAGAACTCCGCACCGGTCTCTCGTACGCGGACCGGCAAGCGCGCGAGGTGAACGCGCGCATCGTCATGATCGGAATTCTCCCGACCCTCACGAATCGCGATCTCACGCTGGCCAACCTCACGGAGGGCGACCGCTACACGCTGCTCAACGACCAGATCATGGCATCGCGCGGCGAGGAAGTCGCCCTCGACATCGCCGGCGTCGAGCATCTGACCTGTACCTCGGAGTCGATAGCCCCCGAGGCGGCCTGCACCTCCGTACAGCTCCATCTTCAGGTCACCCCCGGCCGGTTCGCCGACGTGTGGAACGCGGCGCAGGCGGTGAGCGGCGTGCAGATCGCGCTGGGTGCCAACTCCCCCTTCCTGTTCGGCCATGAGCTGTGGCGGGAGTCGAGGGTGCCGCTCTTCCTCCAGGCCACCGACACCCGCCCGCCCGAGCTGAGCGCCCAGGGCGTGCGCCCGCGCACGTGGTTCGGCGAGCGCTGGATCAGCTCGGCCTACGACCTGTTCGAGGAGAACCTGCGCTATTTCCCCTCGCTGCTGCCCATCTGCGACGAGGAGGACCCGCAGCAGGTGCTCGCGGCCGGGGGCACGCCCTCCCTGTCCGAGCTGACCTTGCACAACGGCACCGTCTACCGCTGGAACCGGCCCGTCTACGGAGTCATGGACGGTGCGCCGCACCTGCGGGTGGAGAACAGGGTGCTGCCCGCCGGGCCGACGGTCACCGACGTGCTGGCCAACACCGCCTTCTACTACGGGCTGGTGCGCGCGCTGGCCGACGAGCAGCGGCCGGTATGGACCCGGATGCCGTTCGGGGACGCGGCGCGCAACTTCGACGCGGCCTGCCGGCACGGCATCGATGCCGAGCTGTGGTGGCCGCGCTCGGGCCGGGGACCCGGCATGGTGCGCATGCCCGCCACTCGGCTGGTGCGCGAGGAACTGCTGCCGCTCGCCGCGGCCGGACTCGACGCCTGGGGCGTGGCGCCGGCCGACCGGGACCACTACCTCTCGGTGATCGAGGAGCGCTGCCGGCTGCGCGTCAACGGCGCCTCGTGGCAGGTGGGGGCCTACCGGCGCGCGCTGGAGGCGGGCCTGGACCGGGACAAGGCGCTGGCCGCCGTGACGCGCGCGTACTGCGAACGCGTCGCCGAGGGCGGAGCCGTGCACACCTGGGCCGAAGGGCCGTAGCGGATCAGCTTCGGCTGCCCGCCTCCATGACGGCTTTGAGGATCACCGCGTGGATCTGCGCCGGGTCGTTGACCTGGTGCGCCGAGCCGCCCGTGGCTTTCGCGATCTCCTTGGCGGACTTCTCGTCGGCGTCGGGACCCACGGCGATCGCGATCAGCGGCACCGGCGGCTTGCCATCGCCCATCTCCTCCAGCTCGGTGACCAACTCCTGGCGCGAAATGCTGCCGGGGTCCTCGTTGGCGCCGTCGGTGAGCAGCACGACGGCGTTGAACCTGCCCTGGGCGTAGCCCCGGCGAGCCTCGCGGGAGGCGGCGAGTGCTGTGTCGTACAGGCCCGTCGCGCCGCCGGGGATGGGCTTCATCTTGCCGAAGGCGCCGGTCAGCCTGTCGCGCTGCGTCACACCGTCGTCGTCGCGGTCACCCAGGCGGTCCGGGGGCACCAGCTCGCGGTAGTCCTTCTTGCCCTTGAGGCGCGTGGAGAACTCCCACAGCCCCACCTCGTCCTGCGGGGTGAACTGCGAAAGGCCCCGTATCAGCGAGGCTTTGCTGACATCCATCCGTGACTGTCCGTCACGGCCCGGCACCGGTGCCGCCATCGACGCCGAGGAGTCCACGACGAGCGTGAACCTGGCGCTCTGCACGGTGATCGTCCACATGCCCAGCGCCGCCCGGACGTTATCGGCCGAGGGAGGCTCGCCCGGGGTCGCGGTGTAGGGCTGGGGGGCGCGCGCCCCAGCCCTACGCGCGAGGCTCTCACCGGCCTGGCCGCCGGCCGGCCGGAAGCCGTGCGCGGCCAGGGCCCGCTTGCCCTTGCTGCCACCGAGGAGGGTCTGGAAGCGGAGCGCCGCCCGGCTCGTCGTGGTGCCCAGCTTCTTGCTGTTGACGAGGGTGTAGGGGTAGTCCAGGGCCGTCGACCCGTTCTTGGAGGTGTCGGGGTAGAAGAGCCGCAGCCCCGGGGTGTCGCCCCGGCTCCTGTTGTGGGCGAAGGCGGCCTGCTCCGAGAGGACGAGGGCCTGGTTGCGCTGCGGATTGCCCAGTTCGGCGCCCGAGTTGTCGCGCGGCAGTGTGGCCAGCACCTGGGAGTCGCCCGGCGCGGTTCGTTCGGCCAGCTGCTTGGCCGCGGCTGCCGCCTCGGTCCCCGAGTCCTTTCCGCCCTCCTTGACGGTGGCCTCACGGATCCGGGTCAGGGCGAGCAGGCCGGTCGCGCTGCGGGAGGGGTCGGCACTGCCGATGCGCAGATCGTTGTCCCCCGTGGTGGCGGAGGCGATCCGCGACCAGGAGTAGGCCTTGCCCGGCCAGCCCATCCGCCGCGCCGCCGAGGGCACGGCGGCCAGGGTGAGGGGCGAGCTGGCGACATTGCCGAGCGGATCCAGGGACGGGGCACGGCCCGAGGTGGCGGCGCGGTCCACCCATATCCGGGAGTCCGGCAGCCATACGTCGTAGTCGACGTTCGCTCCCTTGCCGCCGCGCTGGAGCGTGTCAGCCACTTCGGCGCCGGTGCGCTCGCTCACGTGTACGTTCAGACACCGCCCGTCCGACTTGGTCTCGCTCTCGCGCGCCTCGTCGGCGACCCGGCGCAGTGCCGGGGCGATCTCCGGTGACGCGGCGACCCGCACTTCGACGGAGGAGCCGTCGCAGTCTCCGCCGAACGGCAGCATGCCCGAGCGCGCGGCGACGAAGGTGCCCGCGCCCAGGACCAGGACGAGCGCAGTGGCGAGCGTGACCTTGCGCCGACGCGACCGCCCCCGGGACTCGGGGCGGCGGCGCGCGCCGGACCGCTTCGAGTGTTCGAGCGCGCGGGGGCCCCGCGCGCCGTGCGGACCGGGGTTGTCGGGCAAGCTGTGACGTGGCATGGCGTAGGCGCTCCTCCTGGAAGCCTTCCTGGCGGCACGGCAGAGGGGCGGCACACCTTGACTGCGCTCGTCCCCCCGGTCGATCGCGCACATAGTTCGCACCTGCGTTGTTCGTACCTGCTTTCGTGACCTTAGCGTGATGCGGGTACGGATGAGGCCGGATTGCTGAACCGGGTCAGCGGGCCCGTACGGGCGGTGCGGGACGGGGAGCCGGCCGGAGGCGTGGGACGGGGGAACGGGATGGGAACGGCATTCGGAACTGGAGGTTCGTGTGCGCGCACAGGCGCCTGACAACCCGCCCTCACCGCGGGCGGCACTCATCGAGGACGGGCCGGAGCGGCGGACGCTGCGTACGGAACTGCTGCTGGTCCTGGCCCTCTCGCTGGGGGCGAGCGGGGTCTCCTCGGTGATCCACTTCGTCGGGGCCCTGACCGAGCCCGGCGGCCTGGCCGACCAGGCGGCGCAGCTCAACTCTTCGCGGGCGCCGGGGCGCCCATGGCTGGATCTGGCCTGGCAGCTCTTCAGTATCGTGACGGCGCTGGTGCCCGTCGCACTCGTCGCGCACCTGCTGGGCCGCGAGGGGGCCGGAGGGCTGCGGGCGACGGGGTTCGACCGGCTCAGGCCCGGCTTCGACCTGGGCCGGGGCACCGCCGTCGCGGCCGGGATCGGCGGCTGCGGCATCGCGTTCTATCTCGTGGCCCAGGCAAGCGGGTTCAACCTCACCGTGGAGCCGGAATCGCTGCCCGGGGTGTGGTGGAAGTATCCGGTGCTGATCCTCTCCGCCGTGCAGAACTCCGTGCTGGAGGAGGTGATCGTGGTCGGCTACGTGCTGCGCAGACTGGACCAGTTGGGCTGGTCCGTACCGGCGGCCGTGTGCGCGAGCGCCGTACTGCGCGGGTCGTACCACCTCTATCAGGGCGTCGGCGGCTTCCTGGGAAACCTGGCGATGGGCCTCGTCTTCGGCCTGCTGTACCGGCGTTGGGGCCGGGTCGGGCCGCTGGTGGTCGCGCACGCGCTGATCGACATCGTCGCCTTCGTCGGCTACGCGCTGCTCGCGGGGAAGGTGGACTGGCTGCCCACGCCGTGACCCGGCAGGAGTGGCACCGGGTCACGGCGCGGTGGTCACAGCTCCGCCTCCAGGCGCGCGTCCAGGACGGTGAGGGCGTTTCCGCCCAGCAAGGTGCGCTCTCCGCGCAGCCGGGTGTGGACGAGACCCGTGCGCCGTGAGGCCTGGAGGCCGGTGAGGTCGTTCCGGCCCAGCCGTTCGGACCACAGCGGGGCGAGTGCGGTGTGCGCGCTGCCGGTGACCGGGTCCTCCGGCACACCCACGGCGGGCCCGAAGACCCGCGAGACGTAGTCGTGGCCCCTGTCGGCGGACCCGTCATGGTCCGCGGGGGCCGTGACGATCACGACTGGGCTGGGCAGCGCGGTGACTGCGGCGGAGTCCGGGACGAGTCCGCGCAGCGTCTTCTCGTCCGCGACCTCCAGGAGCAGCATGTCCAGGCTCCCGGTGTCCCAGGCGGCCACGAGGTGGGCGCCTAGCGCGGCCGGGGCGTGCTCGGGAACGGGTATCGGGCTGAGCCGTGCGGTGGGGAAGTCGAGGGTGAGGGTGCCGTCCGTGTCGCGGGTGGCCATGAGCACCCCGCTGAGCGTACGGAAGCGCACCGTTCCGCCCTCCGGCAGCAGTCCGTCGGCGGCCAGCAGATGCGCGGTGGCGAGCGTCGCGTGGCCGCACAAGGGGACCTCGGTCGTCGGTGTGAACCAGCGCAGCGCCCAGTCCGCGTCCCCGTCGTCGGGAAGCGGGCGCGCGAAGGCGGTCTCGGCCAGGTTCATCTCGGCGGCGAGGGCCTGTAGGCGGGAGTCGTCGGGGTACGGGCCGGCGTCGAGAAGTACGACGGCGGCGGGGTTGCCGGTGAAGGGGCGCTCGGCGAAGGCGTCGACTGTACGGATCCTCATGCGCTGGAGCGTATGAGGATCTGTCTGCCCTGGATACGGCCAATTCTCGGTGGGTGGCCCGGCACGTGCTCCGACGGGTGGCTCGGCTCGGGGATCAGGGCGTAGCTCAGCAGAGGAGAGCCAGGGGTTGTCATGCGATGCGTCCCGATATATCGTTGAGGCATCGCGACTGATCAAGGATGTGTAGCGAAAGGAGTCAGCGATGTTTCCCGACGGAGATGAGAAAGGCGCACGGGGATTCGGACCCGGCGAGCGGCGAGGCCCCGGCGGGCCGGGGCCGCACGGCGGCCCGGGCGGACACCACCGACGGCGTTCGGCCTTCGGCCCCTTCGGCCCGTTCTTCGGGGACGGGCCTCCCTTCGGAGGCCGGGGCCGGGGGCACGGCGGGCCGCGGGGAAGGGCGCGGCGCGGCGATGTCAGGGCGTCGATCCTGGCGCTGCTCAAGGACCGCCCGATGCACGGCTACGAAATGATCCAGGAGATCGCCGAACGCAGCGGGGGCGCGTGGAAGCCGAGCCCCGGCTCGGTCTACCCGACGCTTCAGCTGCTGGAGGACGAGGGCCTCATCAGCAGCGAGAGCGAGGGCGGCAAGAAGCACTTCTCGCTCACCGAGGCGGGCAGGACCGAGGCGGAGGCCGGAGCGGACGCGCCATGGGAGGACGCCGGACGCGGCGTCGACTGGGAGGCCATGCAGGAGGTGCGCACAGCGGCCGGAGGCTTGGCCTCTGCGTTCCAGCAGGCGTGGACCACCGGCACGCCCGAGCAGCGGGAGAAGGCCCTCGGAGTCGTCAACGACGCGCGCAAGAAGCTGTATCTGATCCTCGCCGAGGAGGATTGAACCCCGGGTGCCCGCGAGGGCGCCGCTCGGAGTGACGGCGGTGGCCGGGTCCGGTGACAGACCGGATCCGGCCACCGCTGCGTTCGACCACAGTACGGAGGGCTACGGGGTGCCGGGGCTTCCCGTAGGCCTCAGTGCGCGGGGCCTTCGCCGGTGCTCAGGGCTGTGGCCTGGATCCGGCCCTTGGCGCACACGGTGCCCAGGTCCCAGCCGGTGCCGAGCGAGTGGCGCTCGTCGGGCGGGATGATCCGCAGCGCGCCCGGCGTGGGACAGGACCCGTCGGCCGCGTCTCCGGAGGAGGACACGACGGTCCAGTGCAGCCGGCTCCAGGCGCGGTCGTCGGGCTTCAGCGTGATGGGCTGCGCTTCATGGGCGCGGTCCCGGGCGGTTTCCGTCGGGATCCGGCCGCCGCCCTCCGAGGTGAGCTGAAGACCTGGCCAGCCTTGGGTGCGGCACGGCCTGTCCGAGGTGTTGGTGAGGACGAGCGCGGCATAACGGTTGCCCGCCGCCGCCTCCAGCTGCCGCAAGGACGCGGAGAGCGTGCCGGGAGAACAGTGTGGAAAGCCCGCGCCCTGACCGGGAGGGCGCGACGAGGGCGTGCGGCCCGCGCCGGAGGCGGACCCGCCCCCCGGCGTCTTCCCGGAGGTGGCCGCTGACGTCGACGGACTCCGTGGTGGGGCCGAGTGCGAGGGAGTTCGGGAGTCACCCGGCGCGGGGCCGCCGGACGAGGACGAGACCTTGGACGGCCCCGAGGACTGCGATGTGCACCCGGTCACCGCCAGCGCCGCTGCCACCGCCAGCGCGAGGAGCGCCGGGCGGGCTCGTGCCCGGCGGGCGCGAGGGCGCCGGGCGGGTCCTCGCCGGGCGGGTGCCGCGCACTCGCGGGGAGTTCGACGGGTCGAGGGTGCATGGTGTGGGGCCATGGGGTCTCCCGGTGCTCCCGTAAGCGGATTTCACGCCCTTGGACTGACGTACTTCTCCGGATGTTCCCTGCTACTCCCGGCTCACTCCCGGGCGCCGGTGTGGTGCGCTTCGAGCCGCCGGATGCGCGCCGCGTCGAACAGGTCGTAGACGCGGGTGGCGGGAGTCGTCATGACAGGGGAAGGCGGACCGGAACAGGTCGCCGGGCAGTGCGTCTCCCGGTGCGTGCACGCGGTAGACGTACTGCTTTCCGTCGGTGCCGGGCAGTGCCAGCAGCCGGCGGCCTGGCACGGAGCGAGTGCTGACGCCCATCGGTCTCCTTGGCCGGCCGGGTGCGGGAGGGGCGGTGGGGATGATGTGGGCGGTGAGGCTCGGCGGGTCATGGGCTGCCCCGGGGGGAGCGGGCAGTGCGTGTTGTGGGGGTGGCGCCGGTGCGCTTGTTGACAGAGCCGCGGGTACCGCGCCTGCCGGTCGGGTGCGTGGCCGCTTCTCCTCCCCAGGGAGGAGGGGTCGGTCAGATGTGCCCACCCCCTGGTGGACGGGCATATGCCACGAGGCGCCGATGTCTCGCACAGATGTATGTGATGTGGTGTTCGGGTGCAGAGCTCTACACCGTCCGGCGAGCCGGCTGACTCGGGAGTCGAAGACCAGGTCAGCGATGCGCTCGCCATCATGATCGACACGGCCCGCCGCCGTGCGGCCCGTGACGGCGACCGCCAGATCGACACGGCGCACCTGCTGCACAGCCTGCTGGAGTCGGACAGCGGGATCTGGGAGTTGCTGGACGGCGGCAGCCCCCAGGTGGGGAAGCTCCTCGGATACCTCGTCCAGCGCAGCATCGGATACGGACTCCGCTGGCAGAGTCGCGTGGAGGACTCGGGCTCCCTGCCCGCGGTCTCGGAGCAGCCCGGCGGCGCTCCCGGCTGGTCGCCCAGCGCGACGGCGGCGCTGGAACTGGCCGTCGGGCGCGCCCGGCGGCGAGGCAGGGCGTACGCGGAAGGGGTGGACCTGTTCGCGGGCGTGGTCGCGGATGAGGAGTGCCGGGGTGTGGAGGTGCTGCACCGCGCCGGTGTGGACACCGGGAGCCTGGCCGTACGTCTGGGAGTCGCGAGCCACCCTGCGCCCGGTGGCCAAGGGTGAAACCCGCACCCGGATGTCAGGGGTGAAAGAGGTGACACCCCTGTCGGGGCCTGAGATGATGCGCCGATGCGCGAAACCCCACCCGCCACGGACGGCGCTCCGGACAGCTCACAGGCCCGTACCTCGGGGCTCGTTCTCGCACTGCTGTCCGCCTTCGCCTTCGGCAGTTCGGGTGTCGCGGCCAAGCCGCTGATCGAAGCGGGGCTTGAGCCCCTTCACGTCACCTGGCTGCGGGTCGCCGGGGCCGCACTGGTGATGCTTCCGCCGGCCTGGAGACACCGCTCGCTCGTGCGGGAGCGGCCCTGGCTGCTGCTGGGGTTCGGACTGCTGGCCGTGGCCGGGGTGCAAGCCTTCTACTTCACCGCGCTCTCCCGCATCCCCGTCGGGGTGGCGCTGCTGATCGAATATCTGGCGCCGGCGCTGGTGCTGCTGTGGGTCCGGTTCGTGCAGCGCAGGCCCGTCACCCGGGCCGCCGCGATGGGTGTCGTGCTCGCCGTGGGCGGGCTCGGCTGCGTGGTCGAGATCTGGTCGGGGCTGCGGCTCGACGGGCTCGGACTTCTGCTCGCGCTGGGTGCCGCGTGCTGCCAGGTCGGCTACTTCGTGCTGTCGGACCACGGCAGCGCACCGGAGGGTCCGGGATTGGAGAGCTCGGGCGGCTCCGGAGACCGGCCGCCGGCCGACCCGCTGGGCGTCATCGCCTACGGGCTGCTGATCGGCACGCTCGTGCTGACCCTCGTCGCCCGGCCCTGGAACCTGGACTGGACGGTCCTCGGCGGGCAGGCCGAGATGGACGGCACTCCGGTGAACGCTCCGTTGCTGCTGGCCTGGATCGTACTGATCGCGACCGTGACGGCGTACCTGACCGGAGTGCTGTCCGTGCGCATGCTCTCGCCGCAGGTCGCGGGCGTGGTGGCGTGCCTTGAGGCGGTCATCGCCACAGTGCTCGCATGGGTGCTGCTGGGCGAACATCTGAGCGCCGTACAGCTCACGGGCGGTGCCGTGGTGCTGCTCGGTGCCTTCATCGCCCAGCGCTCCGCGCCCAAGGCGCCCTCGCAGGCGGCCTCGGCCCGGCCGCCGTCCCGGGGCGGAGCGGGGGACGGGCGGGCCGACGACCGCCGTAAGGGTGCGGACACGGACGTCAACGTGCGGTGAGGTAGTCCGGGACGGGGGTTCCTGGAGGCAGGTCGTCGGCCGGTATGGGGGTGCCGTACACCGGAGCGACGGGCAGGACGCCGGACCAGTGCGGCAGTACGAGATCCTCCGGCTCGTCGTTCGGCCCGCCGGCGCGCGCCTTCGCCGAGACCTCCTCCAGATCCACCCGGACGACGGCGGTCGCGGCCAACTCCTTCGCGCTCGCCCGGCGGGAGTCCTCGACGCGGCCCGGAACGATGGCTTCCACGATCGCGTCGAGGGCCCGGACACGCTCCTCGTGGTCGATGACCTGGTGCGCGATGCCGTGCGCCACCACCGTGCGGTAGTTGATGGAGTGGTGGAAGGCCGACTTGGCCAGCACCAGGCCGTCCACATGCGTCACCGTCACGCAGACCGGCAGGCCGGAATCCGTCTCGCCTGCTTCCCGCAAGGGGCGCGATCCGGTCGAACCGTGCACGTAGAGGCGCTCACCCACGCGCGCGTACAGCGTCGGCAGCACGACGGGTCCGCCGTCGCGGACGAACCCCAGATGGCAGACGTAGCCGTCGTCGAGGATCGCGTGCACCAGCTCCCGGTCGTAGGCCACGCGCTCCCGGGCGCGGGTGGGGGTGGTGCGCTGGGTGCGGGGGTAGGCGGGGGCGATGCCTCCGTCCGCTGTCGTTCCGGCCGGCTCTCCGGCAGTCCCGGTGGATGTTGTGCTGGTCAAGACGACTCCCTTGCCGTGGTGATTGCACTAGTGCATACTGTTCTTTGTGCTAGGAGACTACAGGATCGAAGGCAAGGGCGCAGCTGAGATCGCGGTCAGCGTGGAGCGCGGGATCGGCAGTGGAAAGCTGAGCCCGGGGGAAGTGCTGCCGCCGATGCGGGAGTTGGCGATCGAGCTGGGGGTGAATCCGAATACGGTCGCGGCGGCCTACCGCACCCTTCGGGAGCGCGGGGTCATCGAGACGGCAGGCCGCAGAGGCAGCCGGGTGCGTGAGCGGCCCGCCTCCGCGCCCCGCGAGTCCATCCGGGTCGAGGTGCCCGAGGGCGGCCTCGACATCTCCACGGGGAATCCCGACCCGGCCCTGTTGCCTCCGCTCAGCGCCGCGTTCGCCGTCTCCGCAGACTGCGCGGCTCGCGCGCCTGTGCTCTACGGGGCCCCGGACGCCGATCCGCAGTTCGCGGCACTCGCCCGCTCCGCCTTCGACGCGGACGGTGTGCCGGAGGGCCCGCTCGCTGTCGCCTCGGGCTCGTTGGACGCCATCGAGCGCGTGCTGAGCGCGCATCTGCGCCCCGGTGATCCGGTCGCCGTCGAGGACCCGGGCTGGGGCAGTCTGCTGGACCTGGTGCCTGCGTTGGGGCTGCGCCCGCTGTCCGTCGCCGTCGACGACGAGGGCCCGATGCCCGCCGAATTGGAGCGCGCGCTGGGGGAGGGGGCACGGGCAGCCGTCGTCACCGACCGCGCCCAGAACCCGACAGGTGCCGCCATCACCGCGAAGCGGGCCCGCGAGCTGCGCGAGGTGCTGTCCGGTCACCCCGATGTGCTGCTGATCGAGGACGACCACGGGCACGGCATCGTGGACCTCCCGCTCCACCCTCTGGCCGGCGCCACCCGGCACTGGGTGCTGGTGCGCTCCACCGCCAAGGCGTACGGGCCCGACCTGCGTCTGGCGATGCTCACGGGTGACCCGCTCACCGTCGACCGGGTGCGCGGCAGACAGCGGCTGGGCCCCGGCTGGGTCAGTCACCTGCTCCAGCGCGCGGTGGCGCACCTGTGGGAGTCAGGGGTGCTGGACCCGGCGGAGGTGGCCGGATCCTACGGAGAGCGCAGAGCTGCCCTGATGCGGGCGCTGTCCGAGCGGGGGGTAGCGAGCCACGGGCACAGCGGCATGAACGTATGGGTGCCGGTGATGGACGAGACGGGGCCGGTCGCCCGGCTGCTGGGCGCGGGATGGGCGGTCGCCCCCGGTACCCGCTTCCGACTGGCCTCGCCGCCCGGTCTGCGGCTGACCGTGTCACCGCTCGCTCTGGAAGACATCCCGCGGCTCGCCGACGACCTCGCGGCGGCCCTGAGACCGGGGGAGGCACGGCGGTACGACTGAGCGGGGGAGAGGGAGATGGGGGCGGGGAGTGGCGAGGAGTGGTCGAGCCGGGGGAGGGTGGCCGGTGGGGTGGTCAGAGTTTGCGGAAGTCCCAAGAGACGAGAGATTCGGGGGTCAGGCGAAGCCAGGCGTGCCGGCCGTCGTGCGGCATATGGTCGAGGCCGAAGTATTTGACGGTGAACAGCCGCTCGGGCTCGGCCAGCTCAGGACAGGGCTCACCCGCGCGGGGGGCCTCGCCGACGAACTCCACGGTGCCGGACAGCTCCACACCGCACAGTTCGCCGTAGTCCTCGCCGTCATCCACCACCACGGCCACTCGTGGGTCCCGGCGCAGTTGGGCCCAACGCCTGCTGCGGGTGACCGAATACAGCCACAGTGAGCGGCCGTCCCAGCAGAACCACAGCGCGCCGACGTGCGGCGCCCCGTCCCTGCCGACTGTGGCGACCCGGCAGGTGCGCTGAGCCAGAAGGAACGCGTCACGTTCCTCGGGCGTCATCATGATCCGGCGACCCCGCCGCTGCTCCGTGACGGCCATGTGTCCCTGCCTCCCCGCACTCCAGTGTTCGCGTGCGCCGCGACCGCAAGTGTTCGCGGGTACCGCGCCCCGTATCCAATTCCTGATGGGGCGTCAGGAAAGCATGAATGCTCTTCCAGCGCTACGCAATGCCCCCTATGGTGCGCCCCGCCCGGCCCCGCCACGGTGGGGCGGCTCAGCACAGCCGATTCGGAAGACGAAACAGCGGACGTGGATGACGAAAGGGAAGCCCATGCCTCCGGACGACCGGCTCGCCGCACAGCTCGATCCCGCCACCACCGCCCTGCTCACCATCGAGTGCCAGCGCGGCATCGTCGGAGAGGAGAGCGCGCTGCCCGAACTCGCCCAGGAGGCGAGGGAGTCGGGGGCACTGGAGCGGATCGCACTGCTTACCGGCGCCGCACACCAGGCAGGGGTCCAGGTGCTGCACGCCGTTGCCGAACGCCGCCCGGACGGCAAGGGGGCGAACCGTAACGCCCGGCTCTTCCGTGCCGCCGAGCGGCTGCCGGTGCGCCAGCTGACGGGCTCTTCCGCCGTACGGGTCGCGGAGCCCATACCCGTCACCGAGCAGGACCTGA
Organism: Streptomyces sp. NBC_01775; assembly: GCF_035917675.1. Classification (NCBI taxonomy): domain Bacteria; kingdom Bacillati; phylum Actinomycetota; class Actinomycetes; order Kitasatosporales; family Streptomycetaceae; genus Streptomyces; species Streptomyces sp. NBC_01775. The sequence goes on from NZ_CP109104.1 coordinate 8,670,862, forward strand.
TCGTGCGGCGGTTGCACGGGCTGTCGCCGCTCGCGGGCACCGATGTGGACGCGCTGTTGCGGAACCTCGGCGTCCGTACGCTCGTGGTCACCGGCGTCTCGGCCAATGTGGCCGTGCCCAACGCGGTCTTCGACGCCGTCAACCTCGGATATAGGGCCGTGGTGCCCGCCGACGCCATCGCCGGGGTGCCCGCCGACTACACCCCCGCGATGGTGCGCAACACCTTGTCCCTGGTGTCGACGGTCACTACCTCCGAGGAGGTGCTCGTCTGCTGGAAGGGCTGAACTGAAGCGGGATCCCGACCCGAGCTCGGGTCGGGATCCGGGTCCGGACCCCAAGCCGCGGGCTCCGGGGGACGGCGCACGGATGCTCTGTGGGCAAGAAGGTGAGCGCCGCCCCGGCTGGAGCGGCAATGGCGGCTGCGAAACGCCAGTGGGCGCGACGGCGCACGTGGGACAACTGGCGTACCGGGTCGAGGTTGGCGTGCGCCGGTCACGGTGCCAGTGCGGTGGCCACCCGGGAGAGGCGGTCGGCTGACAGCGCGAAGCGGTTGGCGGGGTTGCGGAAGGAGTACTCGCTGTCGTTGACGGAGAAGCCGTGCCCGGCTGTCGTCCAGCGTGCGGGGCCGGGAGCTCCTTGAGCCTCCAGAAGAGCGGAGGCGAGGGGTTCGGGGGTCTCCACACCGGTGCGGGCGCGCAGCGCGACCGTCAGCCGGTCAACGGCATCGTCGGGCACCTCGACGTCACCGAACGCCGGCAGCAGGAGCAGCAGGAGGGCATGGGGATCGGTGGTGCTGCCGCCGGGAAGCGCATTGTCCGCGGCCGTCACCAGTTCGGGCCAGGACAGGCCCGGTCCCATGAAGTGCCCGTCGTCCCGGGCGAGGAGCTCGGCCCGGTCCCAGTCGGAGTGGTGAAGGAGGTAGTCGGTGCCAGGGCCGTCCCTGAGAGTGCGGTAGACGACGTGGAGACGGTGACCGGTGGCGAGTGGCACGGTGAAGGTCGGCCACTCTGCCCGTTCCCACAGCCGCCGCTGGAAGTCGCCGGCGGCGTCGTAGTCCGCGCCGAACAGCAGCTCTTCCGCCTCCTCGCGCTGGACGCACGAGCCGAGGTGCCCCAGCCAGAACAGGGGCTCGTCCAGAAGCCCGGCCTGGTGAGTGAGGGGGCCACCGTCGTACCCCGGTATCCGGGCAGGATGCAGGTCCGCACTGTTCGTCACGGAAGACATCATGCCTCCCGGACTCCGTTACGGGGGGCCCACCGCCACACGTTACGGGGGCCCACCGCCACGGGGATCACCTCAAGCCCTCGCCGCAGCACCTCCGGCCAATCCCGCTGCCCCTGCCTCGCGTACCGGCCGGCCTGATGAGGTGGGCGGGTCAGTGGTCGAAGACCTCGCCGAAGCTCAGGCCGGTGTTTCCGGTGAAGCCGAAGTCGGAGCCGTTGAACGAGGTGATGCTGTCGGTCGTCAGACCGGACGAGGCGCCGCGCAGGACCCAGACCGCGCCCGCGTCCGCCACCGTGCCGATGTCCTCGCCCCCGGCGCCGGCGAACAGGTCGGCCTTGCCGTTGTTGTTGATGTCGGCGAGATGCACGCTGGCGCCGAAGCGGTCGGCGTCCTCGCCGGTGCCGGGGACGCCGGTGGTTTCCTGGTGGAAGGTCTGGGCGCCGGTGGTGCCGACGCCGTCGGCGGAGCCCTTGAGGAGGACGACCGTGCCGGCGTTCCTGCCGCGTACGACCTCGGCGGGGACGCCGACGGCGATGTCCGCGTAGCCGTCACCGGTCACGTCACGTACGGAGACGTCGGCGCCGAAGCTGTCGCCGCTCTCGCCGGTGCCGGGTACGCCCGGGCTGGTCTGGTCGTAGACGACGTGCTCCCGGCCGGTGTTGAGGCCCCCGGGGGCGCCCCACCAGACGGTGACGGCACCCGCCTCCTGGCCTCCCGCCGGCTCGCCGGTGACCAGGTCGGTCCAGCCATCCTTGTCGATGTCGCCGGCCGCCGCCGAGCGCACTTCGGTGCCGCCGTCGGACAGGACGCTGTGGCTGTGGCCGATGTCGCCCGCGCCGCCTCGGAAGGTCGCCAGGTAGTCGCCGTCGCCGTCCCCGCGCTTCCCGTACAGCACGAAGTCGTTGCCGGAGCTGCCTGAGAAGTGCCCCGCGGCGACTCCGTCCAGTTGGACGTCCTCGGGAAGGAAGTCGTCCTCCAGGGGAAGGGCCACGTCGCTGCCGTCGCCCTTGGGCGTCGACTCCGAGTACCACCAGAAGTGGCGTCCGCTGACGACCTGGAGTTGCGCGGTGCCGTCCCCGTCGAGGTCGCTGAAGGAGGCGCCCTGGCCGAAGTTGCGGTCGTCGGATGTGGGGGAGACCAGCGCGATGCCGCCGCCTGTGAGGCCCTTCGCGCCGCCCCAGATGATCGAGAGGCTGCCGTCCGGCTTGCCGTCGACCTTCTCGTGCGGGGCGCCGGCTATCAGATCGGCGTAGCCGTCGTGGTTGACGTCGCCACTGGTGACGTTCTCGCCGAACTGGTCGCCCGCCTCGGCCGTTCCCGGTACGCCCGCGGTGTCCTGGGTGATGCGCGCCGAACGGGACGGTGAGACCCCGGACGCCGACCCGTACGTCACGACCACGGCGCCGGCCTTGCCGTTGGCCTTGGGTACCCCGATGGCCACGTCGGTGTAGCCGTCCCCGTTGAAGTCCTCACGCTGTTGCGAGGGCTCGGCGGTGGCCGGGCCGGCCACCGCGAGGGGGACCACGAGGCTGCCGGCGGCGAGGGCCGTCAGGGTCGCTGCTGTGACAAGCGCGCGGGTACGCATACGGTGTCCTCTTCGCTCTCTTCTGAGACGGAGTACGGAGTACGGAGTGCAGATCGGCAGTGAGTGCTGAGTACAGGAGCGGTGAGTGCGGGAGTGCTGGGTGCGGGAGTGCTGAGTGGGTGAGTGGTGATTCCGGGACTCAGACGGCCCAGTCGGGTGAATGGTTGTGCGTACAGGGGCAGTTGGGCCCGCTGTGGTGTCGTGCGCTCACGAATGTCGCGAGGCCGTAGGCCGTACGGCACAGGGCGGGCACGTCACGAGGGGCGGTAAGCTCGGCACCGCATTCTGCGGCTGAAGGACCGCCGACCGGCGGGTGGCACGAGATCTGCCCGCTGCCCCGCCGCGGAAACGGCGACCCCCGCTGCGCGCGGTATCCCCTCCCGCGAAAGGCGTGCCCCATGAGCAGTGCACCGCACGACATCACCGTTCCCGGAGCGCCACACGTCCAAGAGGTCAGCGAGGACATCTACGCCTACATCCAGCCCGACGGGACCTGGTGGATCAACAACACCGGCTTCCTCGTCGGCAAGCGGGGCGTCGTCAGTATCGACGCGTGTTCCACCGAACGCCGCACACGCGCCTACCTCGACACCATCCGCGGCATCACCCCCCGGCCGGTGCGCACCCTCGTCAACACTCATCACCACGGTGACCACACCTTCGGCAACTACCTCTTCGAGGGGGCCACCATTGTCGGCCACGAAGCCGTACGTGCCGGAATGCGGAATTGGGGTCTGCCCCGCTCCGCCCCGTACTGGACCGAGACCGAGTGGGGAGACATTCAGCTGGAGCCCCCTTTCCTCACCTACACCGACGCCGTCACCCTGTGGGTCGACGAACTGCGCTGCGAGGTCCGGCACGTCGGTACGGCCGCACACACCACCTGCGACTCCATCGTCTGGGTACCCGAGCGGCGTGTCCTGTTCGCGGGTGATCTGCTCTTCAACGGAGGCACGCCTTTCCTCCTCCAAGGCTCCGTGGCCGGCGCCATCCAGGTACTGACCGAACTGGTTGCCCCGCTGGGTGCCGAGACCATCGTGGCCGGTCATGGCCCCGTTTCGGGCCCCGGGCTGATTGAGGAGGTGCTCGGCTACTGCACCTTCGTCCAGTCCACCGCACGCACAGCCTTCGACGCGGGACTCTCCCCTTTGCAGGCGGCCCGTGACCTCGACCTCGGCTCCTACGCCGAGCTGGCGGACAGCGAACGGATCGTCGGAAACCTCCACCGCGCCTACGCGGAGATCGCCGGGGCGGCCCCGGGAGATCCCATCAACACCGCAGCCGCCCTGGAGGACATGGTCACCTACAACAACGGCCGACCCCTCACGTGCAGGGCGTGACGCCATCCGCCACAGCCATCCCTCATAGCCATCCGCCACACTCCGCCCGCGTTCGCGCACAGCGGCCTGGCGCAGAACCGAGGTTCTGCACCAGGCGCACGGTCGCCCTGGACGCAGGGTCTGTCAGCGCACTTTGCTGAAGAACTCGCGGACGTCGCTGACGACTTGCTCCGGGGCTTCCATCGCCAGGAAGTGGCCGCCGTGTTCGAGTTCGGTCCACCGCACGATGTTGTGGTCGCGCTCGGCCCAGCGGCGGATGGTCACGTCGTGGGCGGAGACCAGTACGGCGGTGGGCACCGTGCCACGCCGACCGGCTGCCCAGTCCTCCTGACCGTCGCCCCACCCGGTGCCGTGCTCGGCGCCGGAGCCGGTGCTCCAGTCGTCAGCTGCGGCCTCGCTCCAGGTGTTCGCGGAGATCTCCTCGTAGTAAACCTGGGCGGCAGAGGCGGCGGTGCCGGTCAGCCAGTACAGCGAGACCTCGGTCAGGACGCGGTCCCGGTCGATGCTGTCCTCGGGCAGCCCGTCTTCCGGGTCGGTGAGTTCCTTGAACTTCTCCACGATCCAGGCGAGCTGGCCGACGGGGGAGTCGGTGAGGGCGTAGGCGACCGTCTGCGGACGTTTGGAGTTGCACTGCAGATAGCCGTCGTTGAAGTTCTGCATCTGCTGCCAGCGTCGCTGTTCGGCCTCGGTGAGGCCGTCCATCTCGCCTTCCGCTCCGATGGGGAATGTGATCATGGCGTTGACGTGGACGCCGATCACGTGGTCCGGGGCCTGCTTGCCCATCTCCGGGGCGACCCACGAGCCGGTGTCGTAGCCCTGGACTCCGTAGCGCCCGTAGCCGAGGCGGGACATCAGCCCGGTGAGCACCCCGGCCATCGAGGCCGCGCCCATGCCCGGCCCGGCCAGCGGGGTGGAGAAGCCGAACCCCGGCAGGGAGGGGATGACCAGGTGAAAGGCCTCGGCCGGATCGCCGCCGTGCGCGCGGGGATCGGACAGGGGTCCGATGACGTCGAGGAAGTCCACCACAGAGCCCGGCCAGCCGTGCAGCAGCATCAGCGGCGCGGCATCGGGCTCGGGCGAGCGCACGTGCAGGAAGTGGATGTTCTGCCCCTCGATGGTGGTCATGTACTGGGGATGAGTGTTGAGTGCCGCCTCGTGCGCCCGCCAGTCGTAGGCGGTGCGCCAGTACCCGGCCAGCTCTTTGAGGTAAGCCGCCGGAACGCCGCGGCTCCAGCCGACGCCGGGCAGTTCCTCCGGCCAGCGAGTGGCGGCCAGACGGGCGTCCAGCTCGTCGAGCTGGGCCTGCGGGATGTCGATGCGGAAAGAGCGGATGCCGGGTGTCGTGTTCTCCATGGCCGGGACGCTACGGCCCTCTTAGGTCAGTTTCTGTCCTCACCTTCGTCCAGTCCGGAGACATGTCGGCGACCTCCGGGCGGCTGCTGAAGCTGCTGCTTTTCCTGCCGCGGACCCGCTGCGCCTGCTCCGGCCCCGAGCTCGCCGAACGCCCCGAACGCCCCCGACGTCAGCCGTCGCGGGCTCGTTCGTCCTGATCGTGCTCAGGCCGCTCTTCGCGGTGCTGTGGGTGCGGGCGGCCCCGCGGGCACCCTCGGTGCCGGTCAAGTTCGGTCTCGGGCTGGTGCCGGCCGGGCTCTCGTACGTGATGCTCGTGGTGCCCGCGGTGCAGCCCGGCAAGTGCAACCCGCTGTGGCTCTTCGGCGGTTTCGCGGTCATCACCGTCGGCGAGATCCTGCTCTCGCCCGTCGGTCTTTCGGTGACCACGCAGCTCGCGCCCGCCGCGTTCGTCACCCAGATGATAGGACTGTGGCCGGCCCCCAACGCTGCCGCGGGGCATCTCGGCGCAGGTCGTCCAGCTCTACGACCGGGCGCACGCGGCGGGTTACTTCGCGGCGGTGGGCGGAGCCGGTGTCCTCGTGGGCCTGCTGCTGCTCGCCGGAGCTCCCCTGATCCGGCGCCACACGGGCGACGCGGCATCGGGCGAGGCATCGGAGGATGCGGCGGCGGGCGTCGCGGCATCGGGCGACGGGGCGGCGCCGCGGCACAGGCCGCCCTAACCAGTGTCCGACGGGTCAGGTGACATCGGTGGACGCGAACCCGGCTTGCCGCCGTCGGTCCGTACCCTCCGTCCCCACCCGGTTCCTTGCGTATTCCGCGCCCTTCTCCTCTCCGGCCTGCACGTGACCACCGATGTGGCCCGGACCGGGCGGCGACGGGTCGCATCGCGCTCCGGGGGCTGAAATCACCCCGGGTCGGGTTCACAGGCAGAAGGCACCCTCATGACCGCGTCAAGAGCCGCCTTGACCCGCGACAGCCTGCGGAGCCGATCGTCGTGCGGCGGGCGCGGCTGAACGGCACCGAATACCGGGTGGTCAGGCCGGCGAGGCCGAACCGTGCCGTGCAGCAGGTCGCGGGCGAGGGTCAGGCCGGTGGGGCCGGAGCCGACGACGCGGACAGGTCCCCAGGCACCCCCAGCAGCGGCAGCCACACCTCGTCCACGATCTCGACGATCGACTCGTCGGACACCGCGCGCATCGTCAGAAGCATGTCGTGCCGCAACAGGTCGAACGGCAGGTCCACCACGCGGGACGAGCGCGGCATGTCGGGCAGTTCACCGCGCTGGACCGCGCGGGCGACGATGGTCTCGAAGGCGGTCGCCCGGCCCGGCGTGAGGAGGGCTTCGCGCAGCTCGCTGAAGCTGGTACCGGTGTCACGGAAGTAGTCCACCAGCTGCACGCTCATCAACGTGATCATGTGCGCGCGGCCGGCGTGGACGTTGCGCAGGAAGCTGATCGCGTCGTCGCGGAGGCTGCCGGTGTCGGGCACCGTGATCGGCTGCCAGAACTTGGTGAGGGTGGCCAGCAGCAGGTCCTCGTGCTGCGGCCAGCGCCGGTAGAGCACGGGCCGACTCGTGCCGGCGCGGGCGGCGACCGCCTCGTAGGTGAAGCCGAGGTATCCGTGCTCGACCAGCACGTTCCACGAGGCGTCGAGGATCGCGTTCTCAAGCTCGGCACCACGCCGACGGGACGCGCCGCCGCCACGGGTCGGGCCGCCGCCACCGGTCGCGCCGCCACCACGGGTCGCGCCGCCGTCGGCTCGACGGCCCGCCGCCCGCGCGCCGGTAGCCCTGGCCGCCCCGCGCTCACCCGCGATCCGCTCATTCTTACGATCCATTTGTGTATCTTATCGCGACGACTTACGGTGACCGCTGTTAGATACAGTTGCGTACCTAAAGGGTGGCATCCGATGTCCTCTCCCCGGTTCGGTCGAAGCGCCCTGCGCACCGCGTCGCGGTGCTGGTGGGCGGCATCGCGGCCCACCTCGACCCCACGATCGCCAGGGCCGCGCCGCGTCAGCTCGCCCTCGACCTCGATGCCGACGTCAGCACCATCCAGTGGCCCGGTACGGCGTACCTGCCGGCGCTCGGAGTTGTGACCCCGATCGTCGGCCGGCCGCGGAGCCGCCCGTCGAGTTTCTTCCGCTGCCGCCCGAAGCGTTCCGTCGGCTCGGCGCCGGCTTGAAGACGTCACCCGACCTGCACGCGAATAACGAAGAGCGCATAGGAGTAGTCAGTGATGTTCGATGTCGTCATCGTCGGTGGTGGACCCGCCGGCCTCTTTCTCGCCTGCGAGCTCCGTCTCGCGGGGGTCCGGACCCTGGTGCTGGAGCGACGGGCGGAACCAGACCTGGCAGACAAGGCGCACGGCCTCGCCGGGCAGGTCGTGCGGCTGCTGGACAACCGCGGCCTCTTCGAACGCTGCGGAGGCAAAGGAGCACCGGAGCCCGCGCCAGGGTTCTTCTTCGGCGGGATGCCGCTGCCGCTGCACGTGCTCGGCAAGGAGAACCCGATGTATCTTCTGTCGGTCAACCAGCGCGGTCTTGAACGTGTGCTCACCGAGCGAGCGACGGAACTCGGCGCGGAGCTCCGACGAGGCTGGGACGTGCTCTCCGTCAGCCAGACCGATGACCAGGTCGACGTCGTCGCCCGCGGTTCGGACGGAACCGGGACGACATTCACCGCCCGATACCTCGTCGGCTGCGACGGAGGCAACAGCCTGATCCGCAAGCAGTCAGGAATCGGCTTCCCCGGCGCCACCGACGACGTCGTCGACCGGTCGGCCCTGATCGGGCTGAGCGACCACGTCCGGTTCGTGCCGGGGGGACGTGTCGTGATCGATGGCCTCGGCGAGATCCCGGCGATGTTCCACCGCACCGGGAAGGGCGTTTTCAACCTCCTCCCGCACGACCCGGAGCGACCGCTCGTCAACACAGCCGAATGGGAAGAGAACCCGGCAGGCAATTTCCCGGGGCCGGGCGCCCCGATGACGCTGGCCGAGATGGAGGACAGCATCGAACGGGTCATCGGAGTGCGCCTGCCCCTGTATCCGCCGCCCGAGGGCGCGCCCACATTGCTGCGCCGCCTGTGCCGCCGCAACTCCCGACAAGCTGACCGCTACCGCGACGGTCGAGTCTTCATCGCCGGCGACGCCGCACACGTAAGCCACGGGCCGACCTTGAACGCGGCGCTGCAAGACGCGGCCAACCTGGCCTGGAAGCTCGCCGCAGCAGTGCAGGGGTGGGCATCGGAAGACCTGCTGGACAGCTACGAGACCGAGCGCCACGCGGCCGGCCGGCGCGTGCTCACGCAAACCCAAGCCGCGTCCGCTCTGCTGGCGCCCGGAGCCGATGTCACCGCCTTGCGCGAGCTCTTCGCGCAACTCCTGGACCACACGGAGAACGTGCGCATGGTCGCCGCCACGATGGCGGGTGCCGATGTCCGCTACGACATGGGCGAGGAACACCCCGCCGCGCCCACCGGCTGGTTCGTGCCACCCCTCGACCTGACCACCGACGACGGACACACACGGCGCCTTGCTGAACTCCTGCGCGACGCCCGCCCCCTGCTTGTCGACCTCACCGGCGGGAGCGACCTGGCCGCCACCGCGGAGCCCTGGAGCGACCGGGTGCACCGGGTGACCGCAACCGCCGACGAGGCCCCGGCGCCCGCACTGCTCATACGACCCGACGGCTACGTCGCCTGGGCAGGCGCGGACCCCGACAGCCTGAAGGCAGCCCTCACCCGCTGGTTCAGCCAGGGCTGAGGCCCCCACCGTCTCCCGGCCCACAGGCCACGTGTCAGGAGAGGTCCGAGGATCGGCCGACCAGACTTCCATGCTGCTGCCCGGGACGACCGCCCCGGGCAGCAGCTTCCTCACGGGTCCATGGCCCATGGCCCATGGTCACCGTGAACTCAGCCGCCACACGCGCGTGATGGCGAGATGGACGCGAGCTGGCATGCTGCATCTATGGATCACGCTGAAGCACTGCTCACCGCCTGCGATGTAGCGTCCGCCGCGCCTGCCCGCGTCGAGGGCCGCACGCATGGTGGGTGCCGTGGTGAGGGAAAAGGGATACATCGGCACTCACTTCCGGCCTGCGGCCTGTTGGACCGCGCGCACGATCTTCACGTAACACCCGCAGCGGCATATGTTGCCGCTCATCCACTCCCGTATCGTCCGCCGAACCGGTGTGCCTCTCCTGGACGCAGCCGACGCCGGAGACGATCTGGCCCGGAGTGCAGTAGCCGCACTGGAAGGCGTCCTGGTCGATGAACGCCTGCTGTAGAGGGTGGAGTGTGTCGCCCTCAGCCAGTCCCTCGACGGTGGTGACCTCGGCGCCGTCCAGGCGCACCGCCAGGGTGAGGCAGGCGTTGACGCGGCGGTCGTCGACCAGGACGGTGCACGCCCCGCAGGCACCGGCGTTGCAGCCCTTCTTCGACCCGGTCAGGCCAAGTTGCTCGCGCAGAAGGTCAAGCAGCGAGGTGCGGTTGTCGACCGTGACGGTGTGCCGCCGGCCGTTGACGGTCAGGCTCACGCGGCTGCTGGGCGGCGCCTCGGCAGCAGCGGCCTGGTCGGCGCCCAGCAGCGACGGGCCGGCGACCAGCCCGCCCGTCGCGATGACGCCTCCGACCGCGGATGTCGTCTCGATGAAGGTACGACGCGACGGTGCGGACGGGGGCTGGGCAGGGGAGGCCACAGCTGACTCGGGGGGTTCGGTAGACATGCCCACTCTCTCGAATTACGGGGAAGATGGGGTCTTGCTGATCGGCGTGAGCCCGCGACGGAACAGCCGCCCGGCCGCTCGTGGGTACTTCGGCTTCCGCCCAGCCTTGCCGGGTCGGCCGGAGGTGTAACAGGCCGTGTTGTGCCGGGGAACGGCCAGCAGGGATTGTGACACGGCCCCTTCTCACACCTGTCTCGCGGGGCCGGCACTGTTAGGTTGAGATGCTTGTGACCTGGTTCAGTCCCGGAGAACGCTGATGCGCCGCAACCAGGCCTGGACATCGGCCCCGGCGTCCCGGACTTCCTCGCCCCGCACCGCGAGCCCTTCCCCGAGGGCCGCGCGGGCAGGACACCGCGTGGTCAGACGTCCGCCGGTGCGGGTACACCTTGCGTCCCGTCGGCGGTGCGGCCGGTCTGCTGGGCAGGGATCCGGCGTACGCACTCGATGAGGTAGTCACCGGTGTCCGGGTCGAGGGTGACACCGTGGGTCTCGCTGTGAAAGCCGGGAAACCGCCGATCGAAGCTCTCCAGGGCCGTCAAGTAGCGCAGCAGCGGACCGTCGGGCGTGCCGGTGTTCTCGCCGGGCATCAGGACGGGGATACCGGGTGGGGTGACGGTGACCATGGCGGCGGCGGTCCGGTCGGCCGCTTCGGCGAGCCGCACCCGCTCGGTGCCGCCGCGGATGAGGCGCTCATAGCAGTGCTGAGGCGGGGCGACGGGCCCGGGGAGTTCCTGGAAGGCGGTGTCGAGCAGTTCGACCAGCCGCGCCTCCCGGAGGTGGTCGTGCATCTCCTGGCACAGCGCGCGCAAGGTCTGACCGGTGTAGCGCCGGGGGTGGGCGGCGACCAACTCGGGCAGCAGGCGCTCCAGCAGCGCGTCCTCGTCGTAGAGCGCCTTGAAGTCCATCAACGCGTCCATGAGCGTCCCCCACTTGCCCTTGGTGATCCCCATGGAGAACAGAATGAGCGTGGTGTAGGTGTCGGTCTTCTCCACCACGATGTCGCGGGTGGCCAGGTAGGCCGTGAGGACGCGCGCGGGCACGCCCCAGTCGGCCATTCGCCCGCCGGCGTCGATGCCGGGGCAGGTGAGGGTGACCTTGACGGGGTCGAGCAGGCAGTAACCGTCGGACAGCCCGGCGAAACCGTGCCAGTCGGCGCCGGGCTCCAGCTGCCAGCAGGACGGGTCGCCGCGCAGCAGTTCCACAGGGGCGTCGGCGAAGGGCAGCCGCTCGCCGGAGGCGGGGTCGACCACGGTCTCGGGCTGCCAGACGCCGAAGAACCAGCCGGGCCGGTCACCGGCGGTCGCGATGCGCCGGCCGACCCGTACGACTGTCTGGCGGAAGCGGATGGCCTCGGTCACCGACTCGTCGACCAGCCAGCGGCCCTGCGGCCCGTCCATCATCGCTGCGGCCACGTCCAGCGAGGCGATCATCGGGTACAGCGGCGAGGTGGTGCCGTGCATCATGAACGCCTCGTTGAACCGGTCGTGCTCCACCGGTGCCCGGGGCGCGGGCTTGACGTGCACCATGGCGCTCTGCGACAGCGCGGCCAGCAGCTTGTGCGTCGACTGGGTGGAGAAGACGGTCGGGCGTTCGGGCCCGGGGAAGGTGTCGGGACCTACCGCCATGCCGAAGCGTCCGGCGTAGAGGGGGTGGAAGCGGGCATAGGCGAACCAGGCCTCGTCGAAATGCAGCCGCGGGGTGCTGGGCGCGAGGGCCCTGGCGACCTGGAGCGCGTCGTAACACAGCCCGTCGTACGTGGAGTTGGTGAGCACCGCGTACTGGACCTGGGGGGCGACCGCACCCTGGGCGAGTGGATTGCGGGCGATCCTGGAAGCGATCGCATCCGCCCGGATCTCCGAGGGCGGCAGGGGGCCCGCCAAGCCGTAGCCGTTGCGGGTGGGGACCAGGTAGACCGGCCGGGCGCCAGACAGGACCAGACCGTGCAGCACCGACTTGTGGCAGTTGCGGTCCACCAGCGCGATCTCGTCGCGTGTGACGCTGAAGTGGCCGACCATGCGGTTGCAGGTCGAGTCGCCGTGCAGGACGAAGTAGGTGCGGTCAGCGCCGAAGACCCGGGCGGCGTTGCGCTCCGCCGCACCGACCGGTCCGGTGTGCTCGAACAGCGAGCCGAGTTCCTCGACGGAGATGGACAGGTCGCTGCGCAGCAGCCGCTCCCCGAAGTAGTCGTGGAAGGCCCGGCCGACCGGTGACTTGAGGAAGGCGACGCCGCCGGAGTGGGCAGGGGTGTGCCAGGAGTACTCGTGCGCGTCGTCGAAGAGGCGCAGCGCTTCGAAGAACGGCGGCAGGAGCTCTTCCTGGTAGCTCCGGGCGGCGCGGGCGACCCGCCCGGCGATGAAACGTGCGGTGTCCTCCAGGGGCCAGATGTAGCCGACCACCGTCTCCGCCACCCACAGAGGCAGGTGTTCGAGGTCCTCGCCGGCCATGACCACGAAGACCGGCAGGTTCTGAAAGCGCCGGCCGACCTGGCGCAGCACTTCGGCACCGCCCGGCTCGTCGGCGACCGTGCCGTCGCCCGGAAGCCCCCAGTCCACCACGACGGCGGCCAGCCCCGCCTCGGTGCGCAACACGGCCTGCGCGTCCCCGCTCGTCGACGCCCAGCGCACCTCGAAGCCGCGGGTCACCAGCTCCTCGCTGACCCTGTGCAGCTGTTCGACACCGGTGCCCCCGTCCTCAGGCAACTCGGGTACCGCGAACAGAACTGTCCCCTCCGCCATGCTGACCCTCCCTAGCTGTGGACCTGCACACACAGGCCTGGAGAGAGTGAACGGGACCCTCACCGGAGGCGCCCCCGGTGCACCTCGAAACCACCCCGACGTGGGAATCGCCTTTCGCCGTGCGGCGCCGTGGTCGTCGGCGTAGGGGCGCAGCGGGTCGTGCCGGGCATGGGCGAAGCGGAGCCGCCGACGTCCCGTACACAACCCTCCGCGCGCCGACCGCGCCCCGACCGCGCACTGGCAGGTGACCGGCCGGGTGCCGGCCACCCGAAGGGGCTACGCGCACCCCGCCGGGCCCCTCCACAGCGCGCCGGGCGGCTACGGCTCCGACGATGGCTACATGGCGCAGCCAGACGAGTCCTCCGACGAGTCCTCCGACGAGCCCTCCGGTGACGGTGCCGACCGTCGGCCGGAGGCCTCCGGCCGGGGATGGCCGCTGCTCGGTCCCCTGGTCGTGGCGCTGTTCCTGGCCTATTTCCTGTTGCCGGAGCACACTCTGGGGCCGGAACGGCCGGTGCTGAGCTGGACCGTGTTCGGTGTCGCGCTGACGGCCATCGCCCTGCTGCTGGTCAAGCACATGCGCGACGCCCTCTTCGACCGGCCCGGCACGGTTGTCGCCCTGGTGTCGCTGATGTGTCTCTCGGTTCTGCTGTTCTCCTCGGCGTACTTCGTGATGTCCCATCACCCTGGTGAGTTCACCGGCCTGCGCACCCGGCTGGACGCCCTGTATTTCGCGCTGCTGACGCTCGCCACCATCAGCTACGGCGACATCACCCCGCACGGCCAGTCCGTGCGGCTCGTCATCCTCCTCCAGATCCTCTACACCCTTGTCTTCCTCACGGCCGCCGCGACGTCCCTGACCGGCAAGCTGCGCCGCACGGCGGCGACCCGCCCACCACGCGGGACCACGAAGCGCGGCCCCGACTGAGCTCAGCCCGCGGTCTACCGGTCCTCGCTCCCGCCGGAGGGCACGCTGAGCCGATCCGGACCCGCACCGTCTCGGGTGTGACCGGGTATCCCGCACGGGTCACGGCGAGAGGGGTCCCGGCGAAGACCGGTGACGGCCTCCGCCGGCCGTCCGGCCGAGGAGGGCGATCGCGGCGAGGAGTACGGCGAGGAAGCCGGAGAACCACAGCGTCGCCGTCGTCGGGGTGGCCAGTTGCGCGGCGAGGCCGAGTCCGAGGGAGGTGACGACGAGGCCCGTGTAGGCGGCGAGGAAGAAGGTCGCGAGGGCCTCCGCGCGTACTTCTGCGGGTGCGGCCCTCGCCACCAGCGCGACCGCGGCCTTGAAGAGCATGCCGGCGCCGATCCCGGCGATGACGCCTCCAGCGATGAAGAGAGCGGGGTCCGCCAGCGCCATTCCTGCGACGACGGCGGCGCATCCGGCGGCTTCCGCAGCGACGCCGGCGCCCTGGCGCACCGCGGGACTCAGAGCGCCGGAGAGGCTCTGCCCCAGCACCGCGGCGGCGAAGACGGCGAAGACCGCGGCGCCCGCGACGGCCGGCGAGCTCTGGTGCAAGGTGTCCGCGACGAATCCGGGCGCCAGGGACGTGAAGAGCCCGAAGATCGCCAGGGCCGCGCTGGCGCACGCGACCGCCAGGCAAAAGAGCGCAGCCCCGCCGTACGAACGCACCCGCTGCACGCGGTACGGCACAGGACGGCCAGGGCGGTCCACCGTCTCGGGCAGGACCGCGACGGCGGCGATCCCGGCGGCGAGGAACACCGCGAAGACGATGTACGGCGTACGGATCGGGGCCGGAGCGTACGCCGCGAGCAACCCGGCGCCGAGCGGCCCCACGCCCAGGCCACCGACATTCGCCGCCGTCGATACCGCCTCGAATCGGCTCTGCCCGGCCCCGGGCCACGCCCGTATGTGCAGGTCCTGGAGGTAGGCGGTGGCGGTCGGGGTGGCCATGCCCACGCCGAGTCCGGTGATGAACCGGGCGAGGAGAAGGCCGGGAAGGGCCGGCCACACGAGGAAGAGGGCCGCCGCGGCCAGTTCGAACAGGAGCGCCGCGACGAGGACCGGGCGACGGCCGGTGCGATCGGAGAGGTGCCCGGCGGACACCAGGCCGGCCGCCACACCTACCGCGTACACCGCGAACACCACCGTCACGGTGAACGAACCGAAGCCGTCGCGCTCCTCGTACAGCGGATACAGGGGCGTCGGCACGGTCGAGAACGCGACGGTGACGGCGAAGATCACCGCCACGGCCCAGAACCCCGTACGGTGCCGCCCGGAGCGGGGCGGAATGCCGTACGGGGCTTGAGAAGACACCCTGCCCGGGAGCTCTTCAAGACCACCGGGGAACTGCTTCAACTGGTTCATGAGAACCTATTAAGGCGGTTCACATCGACCGGTGTCAAATGCTGGCCTTTTGCTGGGGGAGTGCCTATCGTGAACCACTGTGACCGGTTCACCTGCTGTTCGAAGCGCGTCTTCCGCAGCCCTCGTGCGGCGTAGTTCGGAGGGCTTCCGGCTCGGCGACGCGGTGGTCTCGTCATCGGGGACCTGAAAGAGACCGAGGCCCAGCTGCGGCATCTCGACACCGTTGTTCAGCGTCACATTCGGAATCGACGTCATGGCAGTGAACGCCCTTTCTGTGAGGTTCTTTCCCCCGCCGGGTGCGTAGGAAGGGGCGGGGGAGTGGGGAGGAGGAGGCGAGGGGTTTGGCGGTGAACCCGGATCTCTCGCCTCGCGGAGTGGCCGGGAGTGGTTCAGAGCGTCTGGAGAGCGGCTGTGGCGATGCCGTGATCCTGCTCGGGGGTGCCGCCGCCGAGCCCGAGCGCGCCGACCAGTCGTCCGTCCCGGTGGACCGGTACTCCGCCCGCGATGAACAGCAGGGGCTGGTTCAAAGAGGTGGGAAGGGAGTGGAAGGGGCCGTCGGGCTTGACCAGATCCACCAGGTCGGCTGTCGGGGCGTCGAGTTGGAGAGCGGTGTACGCCTTACGGGTGCTGGTCTCGCCCGAGATCAGCACGGCACGGTCGTCCCGGCGGAAGGCCAGCAGGTGGCCGCCCGCGTCCAGGACCGTGACGCTGACGGGCACGCCTGCCGCCTCCGCGGCGCGGCGGGCGGCGAGGACGAGCGCCTCCGCGTCCTCGGTGGTCAGTGGGGTGACTGAGGTGGTGCTCATGAGGCTCTTTCCTTGCATGGCGGGCGCTCCGCCACAGCGGCGCGCCGGGGATCAGTGGTGGACGACTTCAGCGTCCGGTGTGGCCGCCCGCCCGGTGACGGGCTGCTGAGGCCGGGCAGCGACGGGGCCGGAGCGGTGCTCCAGGCGCTGCGAGACGAACGCGAGGACGAGAGCGACGGCGGCGAGCACGGCGCCCACGGCGTTGGGCGCCGTGTAGCCGTAGCCGGCGGAGATCACGATGCCGCCGAGCCAGGCGGAGAGGGCGTTGCCCAGGTTGAAGGCGCCGATGTTGGCGGCCGACGCCAGGGTGGGGGCGCCGTGCGCGTGGTCCAGGACCCGCTTCTGGAGCGGGGGGACAGTGGCGAAACCCAGCGCGCCGATGAGGAAGACGGCCACGGCCGCCGCGGCCTTGTTCGGCGCGCCGATGGTGAACAGTGCCAGGACGACCGCCAGGCCGCCCAGGGCCGTGAAGAGCATCGGCATGAGCCGGCGGTCGGCGAACCGTCCTCCGGTGAGGTTCCCGGCCACCATGCCCAGTCCGAAGAGCACCATCAGCCAGGTGACGGAGGAGTCCGCGTAGCCGCTGACCTCGGTCATCATCGGCGCGATGTAGGTGATCGCGGCGAAGACACCTCCGAAGCCGAGCACGGTCATCGCCATGGCCAGCAGTACCTGGGGGTTCTTGAACGCCGCCACCTCGTGCCGCAGCTGTACGCCCTCGGGCTTGGGCAGGTCCGGGACCAGCTTGGCGACACCGGCCAGGCCGACGACACCGAGCGCCGCGACGATCAGGAAGGTGACGCGCCAGCCCGCGCTCTGGCCGACGAACGTGCCCAGCGGGACGCCGATCACGTTCGCCACGGTCAGCCCGGTGAACATCAAAGAGATCGCCCCGGCCTTCTTCTCCGGTGCCACCAACTCGGCGGCGACCACGGAGCCGATGCCGAAGAAGGCGCCATGGGCCAGCGAGGCCACGACCCGGCCGATGAGCATGACGGCGAAGACAGGGGCCACGGCGGAGATGACGTTCCCCACGATGAACAGGCCCATGAGCAGTATGAGCATGTTCTTGCGGGAGATCCTGGTACCGAGCGCCGTCATGATCGGCGCCCCGATCATGACACCGAGCGCATAACCGGTGACGAGCAGCCCGGCCGTCGGCACGGAGACGCCGAGGTCCCCGGCGACCTGGGGCAGCAGACCCATGATCACGAATTCGGTGGTACCGATCCCGAAGGCTCCGATGGCCAGGGCCAGCAGTGCGAGCGGCATGACGTGTGTCCTTACAATGCAGACGATGGAGTGATGCGTAAGCGCCTTACGAGCAAGGACAATAATTGCATGCGCCGTATATTTGCAAGCGCGCTATAGTGGCGTACGTGACTAAGGGGTTCCGCTCCGCGGCGCGCCCCAGTCGCCCGGCCGGACCGAGGGAGCCGACATGACCGCCACAGACCCCGCGATGACCGCTCTCGCCCACAGCTGGACCGCGCTCTCGCTGCTGCACGGGCGCATCGAGAGCAGCATCGAACGCGCGCTCCAGGCCGCACACGGCCTGAGCGCACGTGAGTACTCCTTGCTCGATGTCCTCAGCCGGCAGCACGAGGGCGAGGGCGGCCATCTCCAGATGCGCCAGGTCGCCGACTCCGTCGTTCTCAGCCAGAGTGCGGCCACCCGCCTGGTCACCCGGCTGGAGAACCGTGGCCTGCTCTCCCGCTATCTGTGCCCGACCGACCGGCGCGGCATCTACACCGACGTCACCGACAAGGGCAGGCGCCTGCTGGAGGAAGCCCGCCCCACCAACAACGCGGCCCTGCGCGAAGCCCTCGACGGGGCAGCCGCCGCACCCGAACTCGCGCCCCTCGTCCACGCGGTCGAGCAGTTGCGGAGCTGTCCGGTACCCATGTGACCTTCCCTCGTCCCTCCGCGCCGGTTCCGGCACGGAGGGACGGTCATCACTTGGCCAACAGTCGCGATTCACGCTCGGGTGCTGTGGCCGTCGGTGCTGAACGGACTTCTCCGTGATGGCGTTGAGGGCGACCGGGGTCAGCCGAACTTCACGGAGGTGATCTTGTTGTCGAAGCCGATCGTGGACAGGTCCGCCCCGTCGCCGTTGACGACCTTGGACTCGCCGGTGCAGCCGCGGCCGGACCAGATCTTGAGCGAGCCGCTCGCGGAGATCGAGGATGTCACCTTGGGGCGTGCCACGTTCTGGCAGCCTTCACCGGCGACGCCCTGAGCCGGGCCGTTGTCGGAGAAGTTCGGCTCGTCGAAGAGGATGGCGCTGGCGGCGGGGCGGTCTGCTGACCGCCGCCGGGTGTGGCCCCACCCTCCTGCGAGCCTTGGGTCACCGTGGGCGTGGAGAGAGGGTCGGGCATATCGGTCATGGTGACTCCTCACGGCCCTTCCATGACTCCTTCCCGGCATGTGCCACCAGCCGAAGGCGCGCACCTGCCGCGTCGCCTGCCGCGTCGCCTGGTGCGTGAAGCCGAAGGCCGCAACGCCGAGCCGAGCGCCTGTGTGCTGGCCGCACAGAGCGTCAGGACCTCCGCCTACGTGCCCGCGGTCGCCTCGGCGTCATCACGTCCCCCGCCTGCTCCCGCAGGACATGGGCGCGCTGCTCCAGGAGGTCAACGCATTCATGGAGACCAGGCTGTGGCAGACCGACGCGCTCGCGCATCACTGCGATGGCCTGCACATGGCGACCAGCGGTGATGAGACCGTCCACCTCTGCTCGTGCCTCGGCGGACAAGCTGCTCCACAACGAATCATCCACGCTCACCGAGGCTAGCGCGCGCCGGGCCCCCTCGGCGTCATGCCAGGCCGGAGTGACGGCGCGGGCGGCCACTTCCCGCCGCACCGGCAGCCGCGCAACGTGCCCCGGCACTGGTGGTAATGGCCGCCGGGGCCCGCGACCGCCCGCCCAGCGTGCGCACCGGCGCCGATGCGTCGGTGACGTGCCGGCCGTCGAGGTGCCGCACGGGGTCGGCCGACAGTCGGCCGGTGCCCCGACGGGCGGCGGCGAAGGCGGCCCACTCGGCCCGGCCCTCGGGCGGGAACGCGGCCCACGAGCCGGGCTCGGCCGGCGGCCCCTCGAACCAGGCGTCCCACACCGGACGGGGCCGTCGGCACAAGCCGGACGGCCGGGTCCTCGCCCTACCGTCCGCTCGATGCGGGGGAGCGCGGCACTGGGCGGGGAACGCTCACGACAGGCCCCCGGCCATCAGCGCATCGGGCCGGGGGCGGAGGGGCAGGGCCCGTCACCGGCGTCCCCCTCGAAGCCGTTGAGCGCGAAGAGGTCCGGGACTGTGCGGGTCAGTGCCCTGGCGGATTGAGGTAGAGCCAGGCTGTGAGTGCGGCTTGCAGCTGGACGACTGCTTTGTGATCGAGGTCCTGACCCTGATGCCCGACATGTAGCCGGACGGTGTCGGCCGTGATGCGGTAGCCCACGGCTGTCCGGGCGGGAGAGGTGATGGCTGCCTTCCGGGTCAGGGCACGCAAGCATGCCGCCGTCCGGGGAGACAGGGCTGTCTCCCGGGCGGCCCGGAAGTGGTTCACGTCGCCGAAGTTCCGCGGACGTGCCGGCAGCCCGACGGTGGTGTAGAAGTCGTGGATGGCGTCCTCAAGGCCGCTGCTGGACTGTGTGGCCGGTACGGCGCCGACGAACTCCTCGATCACCTCGGGTGCGGGTGCCTCTCGGACGAACTGCTTCGGGGCGGGCGGCTCGTTGAGGGGCAGCCGCACGCTGACCGGCGCGATGAGCAGCCGCTGATATCCCGTGCCTTGCTTCTTGGCCCACAGCTCGCGCAACTCTGCGACGCGCCCGTGCACAGGGTTCTCCCCGAACGGTCCGTGTGGAGCCCGCGTCGCTCCGGCGGCGCCGTACACCCCGTGGTTGGAGTGCAGCCTGCCCGACTGGGTCACCACCGCGGTGAACTGCCGCCCCAGGTCATCGTGGCCCAACCGGAACCCCAGCACCGTCGTCGCCATGACGGCCCTCCGACTCTCAGCGGTATTGAACCGGCGCAGTTTATGGCCATATCGCCCTGTGCACCTGCCAGTTCTCCGATCGCGCTGCTTCCGTCGGGGACTTGACGATTCGGCTTGGCAAGCCGATCGGTATCGGCGGCCACTTGGGAGCCCTTGCAGAATGATCTTCATGTGGCACGGCGGACCGGGTCGGTGATGTTGTTCCTCGGGTCCTCCGAAGGCTTCCTGCACGTTCTTCGGATATATCTCAGCTGATGTGACGTCAGGTGATTAGGGCTGCTGCCAGCGCCTCGGCTTGCCGGGGGGCGACATCGGCCAGCAATTCTCCCGCGTCGCGAGTCGTCCGTAGCCAGCGTGTGACGTCCACCGGGGGCAGAGCGTGCGGAGGCATGGGGCCGACGGTTTCCCGGTAGGGATCCGTGTCTTCCAAAACCAGGTCGAAGTGTGTCTGTCCGACGGGCGTTCGTACGCGGTTCACCGGTATCCAGCCCGTGGGACGGAGATCACTCGGGTCCGGCGAGCAAAACGGTGGAGACCGCTACCGGGTCGGCTTGTTCGGCCTGCTGGAGAATCGCCCGTGCCTCTGGAGCCATGGGTTTCTCGTCCGGCCGGTCGGGCGCGACAACCTCTGCGAGCCGAAGCAGTTCGCCCAGGGCCAGCGCGCGTGCACCACGTTGCTGAGCACGCAGCCGCACGATCAGGGCGCGGTCTTCATCGCCGGTGGCGAGCAGCCGCGTCTCGGCGGGGCTGGGGAAGGTATACCGGTTCGTGTGTTCAGTGGTGGTCGGGGTCGGGAGCGGGGTGGAGGTGGGAACGAAGGTCGGTTTTCTGGTTGCCGGGGAGCTGATCTCCGAAAAGCCTCCGGATGCGCCTCCTTCGCCGCCAGTGCTGCGGGTCGAACGCGGATGCACGTACCGAGCCAGAAGACGTGCTGCTGCGGGGTGAGCGCTGATGGAAGGCCCGGGGGACAAGGCTTCTTCGAGCGGGAGTTCCGCCAAGTCGGGGGTGGCGGGCGCCACTGTGGC
Organism: Streptomyces sp. NBC_01775; assembly: GCF_035917675.1. NCBI lineage: Bacteria > Bacillati > Actinomycetota > Actinomycetes > Kitasatosporales > Streptomycetaceae > Streptomyces > Streptomyces sp. NBC_01775. The sequence continues at coordinate 8,691,974 of NZ_CP109104.1, forward strand.
CTCGTCGTCCCAGCGGTCTTCCATCGGGATGCCTCCGTTTGGTGTCTGGGCCTCGTCCGGCCCGTCCGGGCCCGCTCTCTCACCGGGCGGTGAAGATTCCCGCTCGGCGAGTTCGGCGCGCACCCTGGCAAGGTTGTGTGCGCAGCGGGTGATGTCGGGGTGGTGCTTGCCGAGCTGTCGTGTGCCGGCCTCCAGCGCGGCGGCGTAGTGTTCTGCCGCCAGCTCCGGCCGTCCCAGCAGGTGCCAGACGGTGGCGAGTTCATGGCGGGCGGCGATGGCGTAGGGGTGGTCCGGCCCGAACCGGTGTGCGTTGATCTGCCAGAGTTCAGTGAATTCGTCCCTCGCCCGGTTCAGGCACTCGGGATCCGACTCGTGGTCCCGGATGAGACGGGCTCGCTCGTGGCGAGCGAGGAGCATGTCGGGGTGGTCAGGCTCCATGACGGTGAGGTACTTGCCCACCGTGCTCTCGGCGGTGTTCTCCGCCTCGTGCGCGTGCCCTGCTTCCCGCAGGGCGCGTACGAGGCCGACCTCAGTGACGAGCGCCTCCAGACCGAGTTCCTTTCCCGGCAATGTCTTGTATCGCTGGGCGATGTCGCGCAGCTCGGTCACCGCGTCGTCGTATCGTCCGCGTCTGTACGCGAGCGTCGCCAGGTCGTATCGGATGCGCAGGATGCTGCTCGGGCTTGCCTCAGGATCTCTGCGCCGCATGTCGAGTGCTTCCCGCATTTCCGCCTCGGCGGCTTCGTAGCGTCCCAGTTCCCGCAGCACCCGGCCCCGGCCGGTGCGGGCCGACTGCGCGTACGGGGGCCCTTCCGGGAGGGCCCGTCCGCACGCCAGGGCCACGTCCTGGTACAGCTGATCCGCTTGGATGAGGTCGCCTTGATCGCCAACTGCCCAGGCCAGGTGCATCCGAGTGGCGATCGTCGCGGCCGACTCGTCACCGAGCAGACGCGTCCTGACCGCCACGAGCCGGTCGAGTTCCGCGACGGCCTCGCTGTACATCCCCATGTAGTTGTGGACCTGGGCGACCCGTACCGCGGGCTCTGTGGCGGCGGCAGCCAGGTGCGTGTCCAGCCGGTCGGTATTGCTGTGCTCGTCTCCGGGCAGTAGTCCCAGCGGGGCGGCGCAGTGCGGCGCGATGGCTCTCCAGAGCCGCCAGTCCCGTGGATTGTTCATCTCCAAGGTGCTGGTGAACCGGTGCAGCAGCGCCGTGACGAGGCTGAGCAGCAACGGCTGCTGCAGGGGGAAGTCGGCCTGCGCGCGGTCGGCGGCACGGACCATCGGATGAATGGTGATCCATCGCTGCGGCCCCTCCTCGGTTGTGTCGCGCGTCAATTCGATGGTGATCAGCTGAAGACCGGCCAGCCCTGTGACCGCGTCTCGGAGCCGTGAAGGTGCGGGATCGGGGAAGAGCTCGCTTCCGGCAAGCAGCTCTGGATCGATGAGTTCCCGGTAGGGGATGGGAGCAGGGCCGAGGACGGTCAGCAACCGCAGCAGTGGGCGGGCCAGGTCGGTGCCCTGGCGGTGCAGCAGGTCGAGGGAGAGTTCCCACGTGCTCAGGATCGCCCGGCGACTGCGCTGGACCGGCCCCAGGTCCCTGTCCGGGTCGGACGCCATGTCGGCCAAGTCGGCGTCGAGCCTGCGGCGATACTCGGCGAAGGCCATGGGCGTGGACGGTGAAGGCCAGGGGTCTTCCAGCGCCCGTGCCAGATAGGAGCCGGCGAGGTTCAGCGACAGGGGCAGACCTCCCAGGTGCTCGGCGAGCTCCCGGGCTTCCGGGACACTTCCCGCGTGGGGCGACAGGTCATGCAGCACCTTCGCGCCGTCCTCGGCTGACAGGAGGTCGACGCCGACCATGTGTACCCAGCGTCCCCACCGTTCGCCGCGGGACTCACGACTGGTGGCCAGCACCGTTCCCCAGTAGTGCGCAGGCTCCCGTAGCCAGCCGGCCCCATCGGCCGTGCCGCGCCGCACGGCGGCCATCGCCGCCGTGCGGAACGGCACGTCGGCCAGCGTCGAGGGGTCGTCCACGTTGTCCAGGATCAGCAGCCACGGAGTGGTGAGCGCGTTGAGACGCGTCCACAGCACCTCCGCCGGGCGGGAGCCGACGAAGTCAGCCGCTTGCGCCCCCGCAGCGAAGGCGACCGCCCGCAGCGCCGTGGACAGGACCTCGCCGTTCTCGCCCGACACCCACCACACCCGCGTGGCCGCGTCAACCAGCTGGTGGGCCGTCTCCAGCGCGACCGTCGTCTTGCCGCAGCCACCCATCCCGGACAGCAGCCAGACACCCGGTACGGCCGCGTCCCCGGCCGCGCGTCGGGTGAGTGCGTCGGTCAGGGCGGTCACCAGCCCGTTGCGTCCGCGCAGCCGATCCCGTGCGACCCGGCGCTGCGGTACGGCCAGAGGCACGGCTGGGCCGTATCCGTGCGGTACGTCGATCCGATCCAGGGAGGACATGGGGTCCACCGGTGGCGCCCCGTAGGAGGCGACCTGAGTGCTGTCAGGCAGCTCGGAAGGGGCTAGCCGCAGGCCCACCACGCGTTCCAGAGCCGTAAGTTCGGTCCCTGGCAGGGCGTCGGCCCAGCGGTCCACCCGGCTCGCTGCGATGCGACCGGGGCCGTCGGTACGGTGATGGCGGGTGACGACGCCGACGAGGTGGCCGTTGCAGAAGACACCCGCGCCGGACATGCCCTCTCAGGCGTCCCGTCCAGGATCTGGATCGTCGCCAGGAGGAGAGGCGATCTTCAAATCGAGGGTGCCCTCGCGACGGTTGGCGAGGACCGCGCAGGTCGCGTGCAGGTGCTCCGCGTCCCGGAAGTATGAACCCTGCGTGTCCGGACGGAGCTTGAAGCGCGGGAAGCCCAGCGCGGTGCAGCGCAGCACGGCATCCCGCTCACCGACCTGGCCGAACGAGACGGGCGGGACGCGTCCTTCGTATCACCCGGCGTGACCGGAACCGAGAGGATGGCGACGTCGATGCCGGGATGTTGCCATGCCACCTCTGCCGAGACCATCCGCTCGTCCGGCCGGTCGGCCTGGAAGCGCACCTGGACGCTCCCCGCACCCTCGACGACGTGCGCGGCAGTCAGCACCTTCCCCGGTGACAAGAGATAGCCTGAACCGCGTCGGCCCGAACCCTGACTGCCCGCGCTGCGGGCCTTCAGGACGACGATGATCTCGGCGGCCCGTTCCGGCCGGAGTCCCTGGTCATACCACATGAGATTGCGGTCAGCGCTCGCTGTCGGCTTCGTCGCCCGCGATCAGGACCGGCTGTGGCGGCCTCCCATCCGCTACGACCTTGGGGGCCAGGCTGACCTTGATCCTCTGAGTCTGCGCGTGCGCATATTTTCCGTTCGTCCCCGCGTCGACGACCCAGAGCCGGACCTTGGCGTCGGTGCCTCCCTCACGGCTGACGGCGACGGTCGCCTCGATCTCCACGGAGTCGACCTCGAATCTGACGGCCTCGTCGGCGCTGTCCGCCAGAGAGGTGGTGAGTTGGCTTCTCAACTCACTGATCATGTCGGACAGTTCGATCAGCTTCCCCTCGTGCCGCGTTACCCGGATATTACCCGGCACCATCCCATCTGATCGTGATATCGCAGTTACTAAAAGTAGCCGCGGTTCTTAGGTCCTCGTTCTTCCAAGTGAAGAACATCCGTGACGCTCGTCGGCGAGGAATTCCCCCCACTGATCGCCCATGAAGACGGACTCGTCTTCCGAAAGCCCGACGATCCCGTCAGTGCCTGCCAACTGGCGGTAGCTGCACAGCGGTTCGTCATTGACATGGCTTCCCCGCCGCTGTCCGTCCGGAGTATGCGGGGAGGTCCCGACCTGCGACAGCCCGCGCTTCCCATCGTCGGGTACGAGGGAGGTGGGTGCGGTAGCAATCTCGGTGCTCCACTCCGCGCTGGGCAGCGTCGGTGTCTTCGACTCGGCTCATCGCGGTAGTGATCGAGAGCTCGCTAACGGGTTGCGGCGCCGAGAGATGGGGGCTGGGTCTTGCGTCCCGGCTCCCGGGGCGTCGCCCTCCGACTCGGCTGGCTGGCCGGGCCGAGAGGCTTCGCCGTGGCCGGTGGACTTCGGTACGCGCCTCCTGGGGCGTCTTATGGATCTCCGTCAATCGATGTCCACGGCTGAGGGCACCCGGGCCATCTCCGATGCCGAGTGTTCGGGAGCAAAGCGGGACGCCGTCGGCGCGGTGGTTCAGAGCCGTCTCACGCCGTAGTGCCTCGATTCTCGGGGGTAACTTCGGTGACGAGTTTCTCGACCAGGGCCTTGATCCGGTCGCGGATCGGGCGGACGGCACCAACCCCTTGACCTGCGGGGTCGTCGAGTTTCCAGTCGAGGTAGCGCTTGCCGGGGAAGGCGGGGCAGGCGTCGCCGCAGCCCATCGTGACGCACACGTCCGACTCTTGGACGGCGTCGACTGTGAGGATCTTCGGGGTCTCGGCGGAGATGTCGATGCCGACTTCGTGCATGGCCTCGGTCACGGCGGGGTTGACCTGATCGGCGGGCGCGGAGCCGGCGGAGCGGACTTCGAAGCGGTCCCCGGCAAGGTGGGTGAGCCAGGCGGCGGCCATCTGGGAGCGGCCGGCGTTGTGGACGCAGACGAACAGGACGGACGGCTTGTGGCCGGAAGTTTCGGGCATCAGGCGTGCTCTCTCGTCTCGCGGGGGCTTGCAAAGAAGGGGCAGCGGTTCTGGGGCCGATCCGGCCGTTGGCATCAGTCGGCAATGATGTGAGAATATCAGCGCATGCTGACTTCAGTCGAAACTGATGTGATTCGGGTTCTTGGTGACCCGCTTCGCTGGAAGATCGTGATGTTGCTGGCGCGAGAGACGCTGTGCACCACGCACCTGGTGGAGGAGACGGGGGCCAGGCAGACCAACCTGTCCAATCACATGAAGGTGTTGCGTGAGGCCGGGCTGGTGGAGACCGAGCCGTGCGGCCGTTTCACCTACTACAAGCTCAAGCCCGAGGTGCTGGCCGGTTTGTCCGAGCAGTTCGCAGGGCTCGCCGAGTCCGCCCGTGGTGCCGCCGGGAACAAGAGGGCCTGCCCGTGACTTCCACCGAACCTGCCGGCATGGCCCCCACGGTGGTCGATGGAGACGACTCGGTCGTCAAGAAGCTCTCCACCCTCGACCGTTACCTCGCGGTGTGGATCTTGCTGGCCATGGCCATCGGCCTGGCCTTGGGCCGGCTGGTTCCCGGTATGAACGACGCCCTGGCCGCCGTCGAGATCGGCGGCATCTCCTTGCCGATCGCGGTCGGCCTGCTGGTGATGATGTATCCGGTACTGGCCAAGGTCCGCTACGACAAGCTCGACGCCGTGACCGGCGACCGGAAGCTGATGGCCTCCTCGCTGGTCATCAACTGGCTTGTCGGCCCGGCAGTGATGTTCGCGCTGGCGTGGATCTTCCTGCCGGATCTGCCGGAGTACCGCACAGGTCTCATCATCATCGGGCTCGCGCGCTGCATCGCCATGGTGATCATCTGGAACGACCTGGCCTGCGGTGACCGCGAGGCAGCCGCGGTGCTCGTGGCGCTCAACAGCGTCTTCCAGGTGATCGCGTTCGGCCTGCTGGGCTGGTTCTACCTGGATCTGCTTCCACGCTGGCTGAACCTGGGCGACGGCCAGGGCCTGGATGTCTCCGTGTGGCACATCGCTCTCAACGTCATCGTCTTTCTCGGTGTACCGCTGCTGGCCGGGTTCCTCACTCGCCGCCTGGGCGAGGGGAAGATGGGGCGCGCGGCCTATGAGGAGCGGTTCCTGCCGAGGATCGGGCCGTGGGCGTTGTACGGGCTGCTGTTCACGATCGTCATCCTCTTCGCGCTCCAGGGGAGGACGATCACCTCGCAGCCGCTGGATGTGGTGCGGATCGCACTGCCGCTGCTGGTGTATTTCGCGGTGATGTTCTTCGGCACCTTCGTCCTGGGCAAGGGCCTGGGGCTGGCCTACGACCGTACGGCCACGCTGGCGTTCACGGCGGCGGGCAACAACTTCGAACTGGCGATCGCCGTGGCCATCGCCACCTTCGGGGTGACCTCCGGGCAGGCCCTCTCCGGTGTCGTCGGTCCTCTGATCGAGGTCCCCGTCCTGATCGGCCTGGTCTACGTTTCCCTGGCCTGGCGCCGAAGGTTCACCGACGCGCAGCCGGCCGTGCGGGAGGTCTGAGGGGCCCGCCCCCGCGCAGGTGGGCGGCTGGCGGCTGGCGGGCGGCGGGCTGCCGCGTTGAGGGAGGGGCCGGTCTTCAGGGGGTGACCTGTGCTTGGTCCACCCGGCGGGCCGGCACGCTGAAGGCGGCCAGCTGTTCCAGCGCCTCGTGCTCGGGCGGTTCGGGGAGGCCGTCCTCGTGGCTGTCGGGGTTGGGGATGCCCGCGTAGCAGGCCTCGGCGAAGGCCATCGCGCCTCGGTGGACGCTGTCAAAGGTGTCGCTGCCGTCATCGGCCATCAGCCGGAGCCTGGGCTGCCCGGATTTGGGCGCGTCCTTGGAGAAGACGCTCTGGAACAGGGCGGTCTCGCTCGCGTCCCTGCGGCGGGCCTTGTTCTGCGTCTCGGCGTTGAATTCCGCGCGGCGGCCCCGTCCCGCTCAATGCGACTCCTTGTGCGGCTGCTCAGGCCGCGCGCGGCGTGGTCAGCAGCTGGCCCATCGCCGCGAACACGGAAGGCTCGACGCGGTAGTAGACCCAGGTGCCCCGCCGCTCGGAAGTGAGCAGGCCCGCTTCCTTGAGCTTCTTGAGGTGGTGGGAGACCGTCGGCTGGGAAACGCCGACATCCGCGATGTCACACACGCACGCCTCGCCGCCCTCGTGGGAGGCCACGGCCGAGAACAGCCGCAGGCGCACCGGGTCGCCGAGCGCCTTGAACATCGGGGCGGCAATCTCCGCCTCCTGGGCGGTGAAGGGCCGCTCGGACAGCGGGGGGCAGCACGGCGCCACGTTCTGGCTGTCGGGCTCGACCAGCGGCGACACCTTCGTATTCGACATACATCTATGTTGACACATGTCGAATCAGACGGTCCAGAGTCAGCGGTCCCCGAGGTGGGCCGCGAGGCGGCGGGCGACACGAGCCGCGTCCCGCCCGACTCCGCGCAGGGAGTTGGACGAGAGGCTGCGCTGTCAATCCAGCCCGACGAAGGCGAGGCCCGGATGGGTGAGGGAGAGCCCCTCGCGGTGCCGGGGGTGCCCAGTCTCATCCAGGGCGGTGTCCAGGCCGGCCAGGTAGGGCATGTCGGGACGGTAGCCGGTGGCGAGCACGATCGCGTCCACCTCCTCCCGCACTCCGCCGATCCAGACGGCCATCGCCCCCTCGATACCGGCGAAGACCTCTCGTCGATCGGGCGCCCCTTTGGCGAGCACGTCGACGTGCTCCATGAAAGACTCCTGGTTAGATAAACGTCTATGTTGACGGGTATCGAATCAGGTGCGAGGCTGGCAGTGCAAGGCATCGACAGAAATCGAAACAGCCGCATGGAGCGACACCGCCTGCCGGGCACGGGGTGTGAAGCAGCGCCCCCGGTGAGCCGCCCTCACCCGCACACTCACCCCCCACTGACCAGCCCCGTGCCCGGAACGCCCATCGAGGAGACCGTCATGAACACCCAGCAGCTCCCGGTCGTCGTCATCGGCGCCGGACCGGTCGGCCTGGCCGCAGCCGCGCACCTGATCCAGCAGGACATCGAGCCCCTCGTTCTGGAGGCCGGCCCGGCCGCCGGGGCAACTGTGCGCGAGTGGGCCCACGTGAAGCTGTTCTCCCCCTGGAGTGAGGTGACCGACCCCGCGGCCGAGAAGCTGCTGGCCCCCACCGGCTGGACCAAGCCCGAGGCGGCCACCTACCCCTCCGGCGGTGACTGGGCCGAGCACTACCTCCAGCCGCTCGCCGACGTCCTCGGCGAGAAGGTGCGCTTCGGGGTCACTGTCACCGGCGTCTCGCGTGCGGGGCGCGACCGCGTCGTGGACGCCGACCGCGAGACCCAGCCTTACGTCGTACACGTCGAGCAAGCCGACGGCCAGGAGGAGCGGGTCACGGCCCGCGCGGTGATCGACGCCTCCGGCACCTGGAGCACTCCCAGCCCCGCGGGCGGCAGCGGCCTGCCCGCGCTCGGCGAGAAGTCAGTAGCCGACCGCGTCACCTACCGCGTCCCCGACCTCAAGGACCCCGCCGTACGCGCCCGTTACACGGGCAAGCGCACTGCGGTCATCGGCTCGGGTGCCTCCGCCTTCACGGCCCTTGCCTGTCTGGCCGACCTCGCCAAGACGGAAGAAGCAGCCGGTACGAAGGTGGTGTGGATCCTGCGGCGTGGCCTGTCCGGCTCCACCTTCGGCGGCGGCGAGGCCGACCAGCTCCCCGCCCGCGGCGCCCTCGGCCTCGTAGCGAAGGCTGCCGTGGACGGTGGCTACGCCGAGGCTGTAACGGGATTCCGTACCGATGCGATCGAGCGGGACAGCAGCAACCGCCTGGTCCTCGTGGGTGAGGACGGAAGGCGCCTGGAGCCGGTGGATGAGGTGATCGCGCTGACCGGGTTCCGCCCCGACCTCTCCTTCCTCTCCGAAATCCGCCTCGGTTTGGACGAGCGCCTCCAGGCCCCGATCGAACTGGCCCCGCTCATCGACCCCAACCTCCACTCGTGCGGCACCGTCTACCCCCACGGCCACCGCGAGCTGTCCCACCCCGAGCAGGGCATCTACCTGGTCGGCATGAAGTCCTACGGCCGCGCCCCCACCTTCCTCGCGATGACCGGATACGAACAGGTTCGCTCCGTCGCAGCAGCCATCGCCGGAGACATCGAATCCGCCGACCACGTCGAGCTCACTCTCCCGGAGACCGGAGTCTGCGGCGGCGCCGGGCTCTTCGACGCTCCCGAGACCGACCAGCCCAGCGGCTGTTGCACTCCGGCGCCGCAAGCGGTCCCAACCGGGGCACCGGCCACGGCTACCGCCCAGGAGAGCACGGCGGGCGGCTGCTGCGGCTCGTGACCAACCAAGACACAGGCGGGCCGGCGCGAAGCCAGCCGGGGGTCTGGTCAGCCTGGTCGCCTGAGAGCTCGTACGGGGGTCAACCTGTGAGCTGGCACGGCAGCGTGTGGGGCTCCAGCACCCGGGCCCCTACTCACCTGTCGGCGGACACGGGGGCGCTGTGTCAGACCGGGTGGACCAACCTCAACAAGAACTTCCCTGCCAGTGACGGGACGGAAGGCGGCGAGACTCTCGTCAGTTTCGGGTGTGTGAGGTTGATGTGCCCAGCAACGCCCCCGTCGAGGACACATGCAGCCAATGGGCGTCTTCGCTAAGAACCCCGCGCGTGAGACGGCGCTCCGCCAAGGCCGGCACCCCGCCCGGCCTCCGCTTCGGCCGACGCCCGCCAGCGGCAGGACACCACGCTCGACGTCGAACGTGCCATCCGCCAGGCGACAGCGGGCGGTGGCAACGACCAAAGCCAGGCCCCCGGTCCTCCCGGGCCGCCCGGCTCCCGCCCGCCCGGAGGTCCGCGTCCCGGGTGAGCCGGAGAACCAGGGCGGCATCGCGTGTCCCTGGTGCCATCTCGCCAACCGCCCCGACCGTCACTTCTGCGCCCGGTGCGCCATGCCGATGGCGCAGGGCCCGGAGAACCCGGCCCTCCGCCCCTGGTGGCGACGGATGCTCGACCACCGCAACAGGGAGGCGCCCTGGGCCGGCGACCGCCCCCGCCTGCGCCGCCAACTGGGCCGCGTCCTGCGCTGGGTGGGCCTCGCGGTGGTACTGGCCCTGGTGGCCTGGGCCCTGTTCCAGACCCCGCGGGCCGTCAGCGCGGTACGCGACCACTTCTCCAAGCGCGCCCCGCTCGCCCCGGACTACTACAAGGCGTCCCGCTCGTACTCCGGACACGGCCCGGACAAGGCGTTCGACGTGGTCAGCAACTCCTGGTGGGGACCGGGGATCACCCAGTCCGCCGAGGGCGAATGGCTGGAGGCCCGCTTCCAGGATCCGGTGCGCCTGCTGGACATCGGCATCACGCCGGGCCGGTCCACCCACGCCGAGGACCAGGGGAAGTCCGCCCTCCCGCACCGCATCGACGCCCGCATCACCACGGACGACGGCAAGACGACCACCAGGGAGATCGTCCTCGACGACGGCACCGGCTTCCAGCGCCGTCCCTTCCGCGCCCAGAACGTCACCGCGGTCCGCTTCACGATCCGTTCGGCCTACCGGGCCGACGCCGAGAAGCAGGTGTCCATCGCCGAGATCGAGTTCTTCGGCCCTTCAACACCCGTAACTCATGACCGGAGGCGACGCCCAACGCCACGCTCGGTCATGGCGTCGGTGCCGGCGAGGACGCCTCGTGATTCGGCTTCGGCCCAGGTGAAGATGCCGGTCGACATGGTGCTGCGCTCCTGAGCGGCACGGAGCGCGTAGACCTCGGCCCGGGCGGTGTGGACGGCGGTGTCGTCGGGGGAGGCGTCGCCGGCGAGTTGGGCGAGGTGGCACACCAGACGGTGGGAACCAGCGCGGGCCAACTCCAGCGCGCGGTCGGCGAGGACCTGGGCGTCCCCGCTCAGGGCGGCCAGTTCGGCCGCCAACTGCTCGTCGGTGGCGGGCTTGAGGTGGGCGGGGTTGCCGTCGTACCAGCCCGCGAACTGGCGCCACACGTTACGGACGATGAACTCCGGCTCATCGTGGAGGGGTTGCGGGTAGTGCAGCGCCGCCAGGTCGTCCGGTACTCGTACGCGGTGCAGGTCTCGGTCAGCGTCGCTCACCCCCGGCATCCTCGATCCCTCGGCGGCGCCGGCTTGGAGCGCTGGGCCGACAAGGGCCGCCGGGGCGCGATAGTTACGATCCGCGTTCCCTGCCGTGGCCGGCCGGCCGACGGAAGGCGCCGTCCGCAGGTCAGTAGGCCTTCGTCGGCGGGGCGGTGCTCCGCGAGTCCGTCGAACCCGGCGTCCCACAGCGTTCGGCACAGTCCGGCCCGAACCCCACCGGAACCTCGCGTACCTGCCCCGCGACGATCAACGAATCCTGACGGCTGCGGAATCGGGGTTGAACCATCTGCGGCATGGCTCCGTAGTAGTGATTTCCACAACCGGCATCGAAACCGCGACTCGCAATGAGTTCCTCATGTGCACACGGACACATCCATGGACCCCGGACGGAAAGTGGGCGTACATCTCGATTCGTTGACCGATACCGGATACGCAACACCGCTGCACAGCACCGTGAAGTGCATCAGGGGCCTGGAAGTACGACTCACGGGACTGCGGGCGTTGACCGTGAAGCAGCTACATCCAGCTGGCCTGACGAGTCCGAAGACATCGGACTCTCGCCGGCTTGGAATACGGCATGAGCAATCCGATTACGAATGCAGGGAGTGAAGATGTCTTTTCGACTGAGTCGCAGAATAAGCCTGACGGCAGCATTGGCGGTGACCAGCGGTGTAGCGCTGACCGTGGGCGGGGTTCAGACCGTGAATGCGGGCACTTCGCAGCCCAAGGGTGAGTCCGAGTCGCAGGTCAACGCAGTCACCGAGTCATATGCCAAGGAGCGGAACATGAGCGGGGAAGAAGCCACGTCCCTGCTCAACCGTCAGGAAAAGCTCGTCAAGACGGCCAAGAAGCTCCAGCCCTCACTGAAGCCCAAATGGAGCGGAGGCAACTGGATCGACCAGAAGAGCGGCAAGCTCGTCGTGGCCGTCACCGACAAGCGACACGCCGCCGAGGTCGACGCGGAAGGAACGGAGACTCGCCTGGTCAAGTACTCGGAAGAAGAGCTCAGCGCGGCCAAGAGCTCGGTCGACAAGCTCGCGAAGCGCTTCAGCCCGAGCGGCGTGACCTGGTACACCGACGTCCGCGCGAACGTGGTCACCGTCAAGGTGGCGAAATCCACGATGCACAAGGGGAAGACCCAGGAATTCATCGACGCGGTGCGCGCCTTGGGGCCCGTGGTGAAGATTCGGTCCACCGACAAGCCCGTGGCGACCAACAGCGGCATGGACAACGGTCACAAGATCGAGGGCACGAACGACAGGAGCTGCTCCATCGGGTGGTGGGTGAAGGACAAGAGCGGCGCCGACCTGATCATGACCGCGGGCCACTGCACGGAGGGTGACCACGCCCTGTGGCGGTACAACGGCCTGCACTTCGGAGGCACGACCAACACCAACTCAGAACCGATGGACTGGGGCACCATCCACGTGGACGACATCGCGGCCCCGCGCCCGACCACGGGTGTCACCCTCTACCACGACGACAAGAAGGCGAAGATATCCGGCTTCGGCAAGGCGCCGGTCGGCACCGAAATATGCAAGTCCGGCTACAAGTCGAAGCAGACCTGTGGCCCGATCCTCGCCCATGACATTTCGGTGACCTACACCGACGGCGCTGTGCGTACGGGTATGTCGTCGGCCGCGCTGCACAGCGACAGTGGCGACAGCGGCGGCTCCGTCTACCAGATGGACCCTGAAAAGAAGGACACCCACGTCATCGCCCAAGGTGTGCTCAGCGGGTCCGGCGGCTCCGGCAAGGATGAGACGATGTACTACCAGCCCATCGAGTCCGCACTGCTCGACGGTGACCTTATCTTCGTCAAGTCCACCTCCTGAAGACTGTCACCCCATTCCCAGGAAAACGGTCAACCGACCATGTAGGACGCGGTCTTGAACCTGCCAGGGCTTCGAGAGCAGGCACGCATACGGCGGGACAACTGACCTGCTGTCCGGCTTAGTTCGGAGAAGGCCTGCTGTGCCGGGGATGCGACAACGCCGACGACAGCTGCCCCCACCTGTATGACTGCCGATGGGCCGACTACCTCATCTCAGCCCGAAGTCGGGAACGTGTGCACGGAGCGCCCGTACGGGGAAGGGCTGGCACGGACGACGGCGTACGCGCATACGCCACGGCACGAGCGAGGGGCACACCGCATGGGCTCGATCCCCTGGGCAGACTGGATGTACCACCTGCCGCACCGGCGCGAGGAGGTCAATCAACTGCATAAATCGGCCCTGGATGATCAGGAGGCGATCCTCCAGGACGGCATTACGGCCGCGCACCGCGTCGACCAGTACAAGCGCATGGTCACCACCAATCTGCTGCTGATGATGACCATCAACGAGACGTCTCTGGGCAGCAGCGACTATCTCCAGTACCGGGAGAAGGTCGAGGCGCTGGAACCGCCGGCCACCGGTTCGCTGCCCGCCGAGGTCATCTCCTTCGTCACCGAATTCAGCGCGGGAGCCTATGTTTTCAAGGCCCTGAACCGGGCGAAGAACGCGCTGGCGGAGTACATCCCCAAGGCGGTACGCGGGGGCATCGCGAAGGTGGTGCCGGAGATCGTCAAGCCGGAGGAGACCCTGGTCGACGCGGCCGGGCGGTCCGGCGTCTCGACCTCCGAGAGCGCGGGGCTCAAGGTCGAGCCGGACAGCGATGTCGGCGTGGTCTCGATGTCGGCGGAGGAGTCGGCCCCGCCGGTCGGTGAGGAGACCGCGGAGATCGAGGCGTCGACCGTGGGCCCCGAGGTGAGCACCGAGGACGCCACTGGGGCCATGAGCAGGGCCAGTCTCGGGGAGTTCGCCGGCATCGGCATCGGCCTCGGTGTCGCGATCGGTATCGACGTCATCTGCGGGGCCATCTCCGGAGCGACCGAGCGGGACCAGCTGAACGCGGAGATCGACAAGCTGCATCCCGCGGTCACCAAGATGAACAAGGCCGTCACCACACTGACCCAGAAGATCAAGAAGGCTGAGGACCTGCTCGTGAAGGAGCAGAGGCGGCTCGCCGACTTCGGGGACGGCATGCTGAAGATCTTCGGCGGCCAAGGGCCCGAGATCAGCAAGCCGGCGCACTTCGGCTACGACAACCACGCGGAATGGACCGCGTACGGCACGGCAATGACGCGCCACTACACGATCTTCAGCGATCTGAAGGCGAAGAAGCACGCGTACATGAATCGCCACCCCCACGCGAGCGAGCAGAAGTTCATCGACTGGTACATCGAGGGCGCGGACACCACCTTCACCTCCGAGCAGCTGAAGCAGTACGCCGATCTCCTGGATACGGTGTCGAAGCGGGTGTATTCGGCTCAGGCACCGGCCGGGGAAGGAGCGAGCCGGTGAGCGCCCCGACCACGGTCCCCGGCACCACCGCCCCCGGCCCGCCCCTGACCCCGGATGCGCTCACCGCCCGGCTCGCCTACTCCGAGCGCGTACTGGCCGCACGCGCCGCACCCCTGCTGAGCGCGCTGGAGACACTGCAGTACGTCGTCGGGGTGGAGATGCTGACCCGGCTCGCCGAGGCGGCGCTGACCCAGCCGCAGGGCCCGTACGACGCCTTCCACCTGAAGCTGCGCTCCGGGAGCTACGCGGAACAGTCTGTCGGACAGCCGCCGCCCGGTGCGCTGCCCGCGACGGTCTCCGGACTGTTCCGGCACGCCCGCCTGCCCAAGGTCTACTCCGCCGTGCCCTGGTGGTTCGGCTCCGTCGCCCAGGATCTCCTGGACGAGGGCGACGGCGAGGGCGGCTGTGCCGCACTGCTCCGGGTAGCCCGGCGGGAGGGGCTGACCCACGGCGGCGAGGGTCCTGCTCGCCCACTGACCCCCGCCGACCTGGGCCCCGAGACCGGCCTCGACGAGGTCGGCGACCGGCTGCGCAAGGCCACCGGCTGGACCCTGATGCGGACGGCGGCGCTGCTCCCCGGTGTCCTCGGTCTGCCGGAGCTGCGCCGCCGCTGGCACGAGAACCCGCAGGAGGGGCCCCGGTTACGGCAAATGATGGAGCATCAGGCAGCCAAGGCCGAACTGCTCATCGGCGCGCTGGAAAGGCCGCTGCCCTCCGTCCTCGACACCACCCTCCAGCGGCAGCGCGCCTGCCACGAGATCCTGTCCCGGCTGCTCCAGCCCTACCAGGAGGTGTTGCCGGAGCTGACGGACGCGCTCCGTCACACCCCGCCGGCCGAGGACGGCGCCGGGCTGCCCCGGGTGCTGGGGCTGTTCATGGTCGCAGCGCCCCGCCTCGCCCTGCCGGTCCGCATCCGGCACGCGATGACCGCCCGCCCACGCGACGAAGACCAGGCCCTCGCGGACTGGACCGCCCGGGCCGAGGCCGAGGGCCTCTCCCTCGGGTGGACCCGGGCCTGTCTCCAGCGCGTCGCGCACCTGTCTCCCGAGTTCCACCCCGAGCAGGAAAGCAGGTGAGCACGTGTCCGGCATGCCCAACTTCGGCTGGCCCGGAGACGCCGGCGTGAAGCGCCAGACGGTCGGGTCGGTGATCAGCGAGGGCGTCTACCACGTCTCCGAACTGCACGACCGCGCCGTCGCTCTCTACGGCACCGCCACACTGCTGCACCAGCAGGTCACCACCCAGATCGACGCCCTGCGGTCCCGGCGTACCGACGGGCGTTCGCTCGCCGCGGGCGTCGCGCTGCTCACTGTGATCACCGAGACCGTCAAGGACTCGGACGAGGAACTGGAGAAACTGCTGAGTGCCGCTGACGCCCAGGCCGTCCGGCCCGAGCTCGGCCGTCCCGGCACCCTCCCGCTCGACATCGCGCAGACGCTCAACGGCTACGGCGGCGGAATGGTCCTGGGCCAGTTGGCGGTGCGGCTCGGGCTGCTGGCCCGGCACTCGATGCTCAACGCCGCCGCGGAATTCCTGCCCTCCCAGACGGTGGAGGAACTGCCCGCGGCGCTCGACGAGCTCGGTGTCACCCTCGCCGAACCCACGGCGGAGGAGGCCACGGCGGAGGTCGCAGAGGCATTCGGCGCGGGTGCCATGGAGACGCTGTCCGGGGCGAGTGTCGCGGCAGCGGGTCTGGGCTTTCTCGTCACCGCGGGGCTGGAGATAGGCCTGAGCTGGATCTCGGCGAAGAAGAACGCCGGGGAGCTCCAAGCCGCCATTGACGACTACCAGAAGAAGATCGACAAGCTGACGGGCTATCTGCGGGTGGCGACCACAAAGAACGAGGAGGCCTGTGCGTCCATCCGCCGGGACCAGCAACTCGTCAACGGCGTACTGTCCGCGCTGGCCAAGGAGTTCGGGCCGATCGGCACGGCGCCGCCACCACCCGACGAACACCGGGTCGCCGAGACACTGGTGGCCCTGCGGCAGGCCCTCCGGCACTACGGGCTCTACGCCGAGGTACGCATCCACTGGCAGCGGTGGCGGAACAAGTACGGGGAGGACAGCGGCCCCACCTTCGTCGAGTGGTACGACGAGGGCGCGCCGGAAGGCGCCAGCCGTGAACAGATCAACTCCTGTCTGAACGCCCTGCGCAGCGCATCCCGGAGCTTCGCGAGGACGCAGCCCCCGCCGTGAGGGCCGACTCCGGTTGCGGTGACGGCTGACACGGCCGCCGCACTGCGTCCACGGCTCCCGGCGCGGGCACCGGCCGGGCCGGACGGGGTGCGGCGGCCACGGTGGCCGGGCCACCGGAAGTGGACGAATCGGAGGTCATGGCGAAGCTGTCATGCAGACCGTGTCCTACACGACTCACCACGTAGGACACGGTCCAAGAAGCCCGTCGTGCGGCGGCCATGACCACCACCCCGATGTGCCAGCAGGGCCTCGTCGACCTCGGCGGCGTGACCGAGGGCGACCGGGTTCTGGTCCACGGCGGTGGTGGCGGGGTCGGCCACGTCGCGATCCAGATCGCTAAAGCGCTCGGCGCGCATGTGATCGCGACCGCCGGCGGGAGCAAGCGGAAGTTCGTCTAGGGGTTCGGCGCCGACGAGGTGATCGACTGCACGGCGGTCGACCTCACCGACGCGGTCCGCGACATCGACGTCGTGCTCGACACGATCGGCGGCGACACCGTCGAGCGGTCGCTCGGAGTGCTCCGCCCAGGCGGTCACCTGGTGACGGCGGTCGCCGAGGAGGATCCGGAGCTCGCCGCCAAGTACGAGGCCGCCGGCATGCGCTTCAGCGGCATCGCGGTCGACCCCGATCCGGTCGCCCTGCGAGGTCTCGTCGAACTCGTCGAACAGGGCAGGCTCCGGGTCCACGTGCAGGAGACGTTCCCGTTCGAGCGCGTCGCCGACGCGCACCGGCTGCTCGACGGCGGTCACCTCCAGGGCAAGCTCGTCCTCACCGTCTGATCCCGTCGTGGGCCTCGCGTGAGCCGAGGCCCCACTGATGGACGACCTCGTGGGGTTCGTCTTCGGGGACTGGAGCACCACCTCGGTCCTCCATGTGATGCCGCCCGTCCCGGCTCCGTCCGATCAGCGGAGCATTGCCTGTCGCACCGTGATGCCATGGCGTGAGCGGAGCCGCCTGAGCTCCCACAGGCTCAACGCGGTGATGGACAACGGCGCACCGAAGATGAGGGCCATCCGCACGCCGAAGGGCGCGGCGTCGTAGGCGCCGGTGAACAAGTCAGAGACGGCGAGTTCCCACACCAGCACCATCGCCAGCAGCGGCGGCAGCGCTTCGTGGATGTCGGCGGTGCGGAACACATGAATCAGGACCATGGCAATGCCGTAGAGGATGAACGGCACCACCCACAACAGGAAGAAGAGCGTGAAGGCGAGGCGTGCGTAGGCCCCGGGCGACGGCGTCGCCTTACTGGAGATGAGAACGTCCCCGAACACACCGTTTCCGAGCAGCAGGACGAAGACGATCGAGCAGAACAGCGCGCACAGCGCTCCCAGCGGTTTCAGCGCACGCCGCAGGAACAGCTGCCGGCTGGGCGGGCGGGTCGCTGCGATGAAACCCGCCACGCAGACCGGGAACGTGATCGCGAGCAGGTTCACAGAGGTCTCGACCTGATCCATGCGCTGGTCCAACAGACCCTCGGCGTCCGTCACGAGCCGGTACGCCAGCAAAATGCACACCACCGCCGCGAAGCCGACCACCGTGCGCACGACCTGGACCTTCTTCACAGCCGGGTCCTGAACCCGGTCGGGCCGCGAAGGGGTGAACACCCGGCGACCCACCGCGATCGGATTGATCGTGCGCCACACCCGGCTTCCCCACGAGGGACGACGCCGCGGAACCGGAGGCCAGACCGGCGCCGGACCCCCCGGCGGTTGTCCGCCGTACGGCCCCCAAGGGTTCTGCCCCATGCCGCCACTCATCGCCTGCCCCCGTTGCTGATCCTGTACGTCGCCTGCAAACGGTCCAGAGAATACGCAACCCGGCGAGCCACGGCTCAGGCGTCACCCTCGCCCGACTCGACATATGACGATCGCCGCGCCTGGCGCGGTTCCGCCGTAGCCCGGGTAGGCGCCGGAGAACCTTGGCTTCGTCAGTGAACCCTGTGCTTTGGTGCGGATCTTGGGCAGTGGTCGCGAAGGGTTGCCGCTGTGTTCGTTTACGAGGTACTGGCCTCGCGTGAGACCGCGTACGCCTCACCACCGGGCAGTGGGCGGTGATGCCCCGTCAGGTAGCTGTGGACCTCCGCCGTTCACCGACTGTGGCCGGTGACGCCGGAGGTCATGCAGGCCGACTCACTGTTCTGGGACTCGCCGGCGTTCGACGAGATCGACGAGGTGGACGTCGAAGGGGTAACCGCTGCCTTCGGCAGCGTCGACATCGTGGCGAGACGCCGTGCGACCGGCGCGGTCTGCCCGATGGTGGTCGGCTCTCGGACCGAGTGCACGACTCCTATACGCGCGCTTCACCACTCGGTTGAACCACATGCTGGAGCGTGTCGGGCCCGCGCTGGCAGGACGGGCCGACTACCCGTCTGGCTACCCAACTGGGTGTGGGAGCCGGGCGGATGACTCCGCTGTGCAGGGTCATGGCACTGCCGGATCCGCAGTTCGCCACACCGCGCGTAGCGACCGACGGTGCCGTCGACGTCGAGCCGCACCCGCTTACTCTGCCGACCGCCGTCGCGCCGAGCGCATGTTGCTGGATCCGCGCTGGACCAGCGCGACCACCGCACCACGAACCCACATCAGCCACCTGGCCGGCGACTTCAGGATGACCAAGCTTCACTCAGCCACTGCCCCAGCGTCATCTGCTCGTCCAGCGCTTGCCCCGCGAGGTAACGAATCGACCAGGGGTGGGTGACCACCGACCGGCCACCGTCCCACAGGACCGGCAGCGATCGCGTCGCGAACGCTACGGGGTGGACGACGGCCCCGCGCAGCCGTTGGTATACCCGGTGGGCGGGGGAGGGGAGCAGGTCACCGCCGAGGTCATGCGCTGGTGTGTGCGGGGTCCTCGAGGCCGAGGTCCACGGCCCGGGCGTGGAGCTTGTAGAACTCGTCCAACACGGGGTGCGTCGTCGTGGGGTCGCTCGCGTACTCCCGCAGGGCGTCGCGATAGAGGCGAACGGTGCCGGTGAGGGGAGAGGTCGGGCCCAGGAGCCGCTCGCAGTCGGTGAGCACCTCCTCGAAAGCGGTGGACGTATCGGCCACATCGGCACCAGATCGCCCCCGCGCGTCGGCGAGGTAGGCGCGGGCGGCGAGAGTGCCGTAGTGCTCCGCTCCCCACAGCCGTTGGATATCGGCGAGCAGCTCCTCGTATGCCGCGACCGCTCCGGCGAGGTCTCCCGCGTTCGCGAGCAGGCCGGCGAAGGTGGTACGAGCAACGAGCACGGAGTAATGGTCCGGCCCCGCCACCCGCGAGAGGTCGGCGAGGAACTCGCGGTGGGCGTCGACTGCCCCGGCCGGGTCGCCCGCCTCTCCCCGCAGGCGGATCAGGGCGTCGCGGACCTCGAGGGCGGCGAGATGGTCGGGTCCCAGGGCCCGCAGGTGATCGTCCAGCAGGCGCTCGAACTCCACCGCCCACTTGCCGGGGTCGTCCTCCCCGTCTCTCAGCTCAGCCAGATCCATCTTCAGTTCGAGGAAGCGGCGGCGTGCCGTGAGGGTGTCCGGGTGGTCGGGGCCCAGCACCCGCATATTCTCGGCGACCGCTTCCTCGTGGGCCGCCTCGGCCCCGGCGTGGTTACCCGCCTTCGCCCTCAGCTTGCCGAGCAGTCCACGCAGGCTCAGGGTGTCGGGGTCGTCGGGGCCCAGCACCCGCAGGTGATCGGTCAGGAGCGCCTCAACGGTGACGACCGCTCCCGCGGGGTCGCCCGCCTCAGCCTGCTTTTCGGCGTGCTCCCCACGCAACTTCAGGGTCTGGGGGTGGTCGGGGCCCAGGGCACGGACGTGGTCGGCGAGCAAGTCCGTGAACTCGGCGGCCACTGCCTCCGGAGCTGCCATGGCCCCGAACGTGGCGACCATGGCTCGGACCTCAAGGGTGGCGGGATCGTCGGGTCCCAACAACCGTGCGCAATCCGCGCCGAGGTCGGCCAACAGACGAGCAGCCTCCGCGACCTCTCCGGCCTCCATGATCTGGAAGGCATGGCTGCTGCGGGTGGCCATGGTGTTGGCGTCGTCGGGCCCCAGCGCACGCGTGTAGTCCGCGACAAGGTCTGCCAACATCCGTGCGGCTTCTCCGTGTTGCCCCGCCTGGCCGCGGTTCAAGGCGTGCTCATGGCGTGAGGCCAGGGTGTCGGGGTGGTCGGGCCCCAGCACGCGCGCCCGGTCGGCACTGACCTCGGCCATCACATGTGCCGCCTCCGCATGCTCGCCGGCGTCTGCGAGGTTCATGGCGTGCTCATGGCGCGAGGCCAGGACGTCGGGGTGGTCGGGGTCCAGGACAGGTGCCCCGTCGGCACCAGCATCGGCACCGACCTCAGCCGTCGAACCAACGGACTCTCCGGGGTCCGCGTCCTGGCCGGCCGGCTCTTCTCGTCGCGGCGCCGTGGCGGTGGGAGCGGCATGGGGCGGGGTGGGCGCCGCTGGTTCGGTGTAGGGCGTGGTCGGGGGTGTCGTCCGGTGGTGGATGAGGGTGGTCACGGCGGCCGGCCAGGGGGAGGTGGCGGGGAAGTCGTCCGGCGGGTCCCAGTGCGACGTGATCCGTTCGAGCAGCTCCGGAAGGGTGGGCCGGTCGCCGGGATCCTTGGCCAGGCATGCGGCGGCCAGGTCGTGGAGCGGCCCGTGGAGGGCGTCCAGGTGCGGTTGGCCGGCGACGACGCGGTGGAGGACCGCCAGGGGCGGGCCCTGGCCGAACGGCTCCGTGCCGGTGGCGGCGAAGACGATGACCGCTCCGAGGGCGAAGACGTCGCTGGCAAGGCCCACGTCTCCACCCTCGATTTGTTCGGGGGACATGAAACCCGGCGTGCCGATGTACTGGCCCGTTCCTGTCAAAGCGGTGCTTTCCAGGGTCCGGGCGATCCCGAAGTCGATCACGCGGGGCCCGTCGGCGGCCAGCACCACGTTCGACGGCTTGAGATCACGATGGAGCAGCCCCTCGGCGTGGACGGCCTGGAGCGCTTCCACCAGCCTGGCCGTCAGCGGCCACATCGAGCTTTCCGGCAGCGGCCCGGTTTTGGCCACCGCTTCGGCCAGGTCAGGACCGGGAACGTAGACCGTCGCGATCCACGGCGGGTCGCCCTCCGGGTCGGCGGCCACCACGGGAGCGGTGAACGCCCCGCTGACCGCCCGTGCCGCCTCCACCTCCCGTCCGAAACGCCGCCGGAACTCCCACTGCCCCGCCAGGTGCGGGTACACGACCTTCACCGCCACAGCCAGCCCACCCGGTGAACGGCCCAGGAACACCTCTCCCATGCCCCCGGCACCCAGCCGGCCACGCAACACAAACGCCCCCACCCGCTCCGGGTCCCCCGCTCTCAACGCCTCCACGCCGGCTTCCTCCATCGCCCCAGAACGCACACGGGGGTCCACGCGTCCGAACACCTACCCAACTCCGAACCCGACAGGCGAAGATTCACCACCGGCCTGTGCCGATACCGCCGGGCGTAACCAACTGGCCCCCCGCGGAAGTTGAGCTGGATGTGAAGAAGAACAACCGCCCCGCCGGGACACCGAAGAAGCTGTCTACCAGTCCCGTTTGAACCTGTCCACGGCCACCCTCGGACTCGTGGGCGATCTTCTGCACGGCCAGCTTAAGAAGATCCGCTCGCGGTGGCGCAAGCTTCCGCCCGGGAAGATCGCCACCATCGTTCTCGCTGTCCTCTGCCACGACCAGCGTCTTTGCGACATGGCTGCCGCCAACGACGTCTCCCACACCATCGTGCGGCCGGTAGGTGCAGGCAGGTCAACTAGCCGATCGCGGCCGAGCGGGCAGTCTGCGAGCACGCCTTCGCCTGCCTGAAGAACTCGCTTCCTCACCAAACTCCGGCTCTGCGGCCGGCACGCGACCACACTGCTGCGGCACTGACTGCTGCGGGCACTGCTTGTACTGACCAACACCGGAATCGCCCGCCGACAGACGATCTTCAGCACAGACATCCGCGCTGGGACCAGCACGGACACCACACCACGTACCCACACCAGCCTGGGCGTTGAGTTCGTCTCCTGCGTGGAGTCGGAGCATGAGCAAGATCGTGAAGACGGGCATCTCCCGCGCTTCCTGATACGCCGCCATGAACTCACCCATCAGGACGGGGTTCCGTGGCCTCGCCGGCCAGGTACGACGAAGCGGCCACCGGACACGTCCGGTCCTTCGCCGCGTTGATGGCCATCCGCAACGCGAGCCGACTGCTCGGGTGGCTCGCCGCTGACCGCGCCGACGTGAACCACGGCCCTGCGCGGCTTCGCCGACGGCCTGCCGGCCGACCTCGACCTGCTCGGATACAGGCAGAGCGGCCGTCCTCCGGTGCGCGTGATGGTGTTCGGCTACTCGCGGATCATAGCCACGCCACCCGGCGAACCCATGCGGACACGGCACCAGCTTCGGCGGTGAGCCGTCCTTGGTCGCAGTGGGGCGGGCAGGACATGGGTCTACGGGGAATTCATGACCCTCCGGTCGGCTGACGTAGGTGTAGGTGGCGTCGTCGGCGACGCCACCGCCGGTTGTGATGACGAGGGGACGGTACCGGCCGTCATGGTAGGTGTGGTGATGGTGAGTCGGCTGAAGGAGAGGACGGTCACGGTGACGACGGTCGGCCCGACGGCCACCTGGCTGACTGTCGACAGGTAACGGGGGTTCCACTCATAGAAATCCCTTTCACATGTGGTGACAGGGACCGCCCGGAACGTAGGTCAGCGCCGCAGGAAGTGGTGCAACCCTCCCGACCAGGCCCTTTCAGTTGCCCGTATCCGGCGATCGTTGCGGCGGTTCGCCCGTAGCCGCCCCGGGCGGACCATGCCGGACGACCTGTTCACGTTCGGCAGTGTCGCGATGGCGCACTGCTCGGCCGCCACCCAACGGTCACCGTCCCGTCCCTGCCATGGCTGTTGGTCACGCCGTCCAGCGCCGGTGGGAGCTCCAGGTGGCGGTCGGCGACACCCGGACCTGGCCGCGAACAACCGTGCCGCACGCCGTGGCACGGTGATCGAGGCCGAGTACCCTGGCCCGGCCGGCACCCGCCAGGTCGGCTCAGTGACCGCCGGTGAACCGGCGACCCGCGCCCGGCTCGGTCTGCTGCGCCTGCCCGGGAGGCCGCAGGCGAACTGCACCGCGTGGAGCCCCCGTTCACCGTGGACACCTGGGCGGCCCCGGCTGATCGAGGGCAAGCGGCGGGCCCGCGTGCCCGCCGGCCGGGCGGGACTGTACGTCGTCCTGGAAACCTCTTCCCGCACAGGAACCCCAACCTGCGGGCCTGGGCCGCGGCCTGCCAAATTCGCCACGGACTCGCCCATCCGCGCCAGGACCGAGTACCCCGGCCAAGGCCGCCTGAAGAGCCGTTACTCCGCCGGCAGTTCCACGGTCACCAACGTGCCCCGGGCTTCCGGGACGGACCGGCCAAGACCGCGTGACGAGCCACTTGCGGCTGGTCGCTTTCCTGTTGTGGCGGTCGGCCCGGTCAAGTAAGGTCACCCAACGTGAACACCGGCCCGGCGCTACGCCACGCACAGATTGGCCACCCGGTGGACGGCTGATCGCACGGCGGGTGCAAAGAACGCACCCCCTCAGTTCGGCACGCGGACCTCCCGGCACTCGCGCACCGCGAGTCCGTCTTCCGTGTCGAACAACAACGAGGTAAGCCGAATGACAGCCACGTTCAACCACACCATCATCGCTGCCAAGGATCGCGACGAGTCGGCTCGGTTCTTCCGAGAGCTGTTGGAACTCGAGGAAGCACCGTCCTGGGGCCCGTTCACCAACATCCAGCTCACCGACGGCGTGCTACTGCAGTTCGCCGAGCCGCCGGTGGAGATCCAGATGCAGCACTACGCGTTCCTGCTCGACGACGAGCTGTTCGATCGCGCGTATGGCCAGCTGTGTGATCGCGGCATCGAGCACTGGGCCGATCCGCAGATGCGCCGCCCAGGCGAGATCAACAACGGACACGGCGGTCGAGGCGTGTACTTCAAAGACCCCGCCGGTCACGCGATCGAGCTGATCACCCGCCCGTATCTGTAACCGCGGGAGGATCTGGTCGGGCGCCGGAAACGCGGCGCCCGACCAGGCGGTCAGCCGGCCGAAACCCACTTTTGCCCCACGGCGCCCAGGGAACTGAGCGGCTGACGGGGCAGTTCCCTGGATCCCGTGCGGAGAGGGACATGTGGTGGGCCGGGTTCTGTCTCTTTGGCCCGTGTCGGGTCGCAGATCAGGATGCTGACGAGGTGGCGGCGGGGGCGCACGTGCTCGCGCGCAGCCGCCGGCGGTTCGCCGAGACACCTCCCGCCCGGTGGTTCCAGAGGTGGATGAAAACCGCCTGGCGGTGGCGGCCTCGGCCGCCACCCCGTCCTGCCGCGCCCGCTCCGGCCGTCGCCTTCAGGCGCGGGTACCGAAGCCGGGCAGCCCGGCGAGCCAGTCGAGCTGCACCGCCTCGTGATGTGGGCCACCGCCCTCGTGGTCGTTGAACTCGTAGACCTCGATGCGCTTGTCCTCGCCCGCGTACGCGTTGAAGGCCGCGAAAACGGTGGAGGGAGGGCAGGTCCGGTCCTCCAGGGCCGCCGCGAACAGGGCGGGGGCGCGACCGCGCGCGGCGAAGTGCACGCCGTCGAAGTAGGACAGGGTGCGCCGTGCGGCGGCGCCGCGGTCGCGGAAGGTCTTCAGGTAGTCGCCGATCTCGCGGTAGGGGCGCCGGTCGGTGAGGGTGATGGCGCGGGGGAAGTCGCAGAGGAACGGTACGTGCGGTGCGACGCCTGCCAGGTCCGGTACCAGCCCGCCGGCCGCCAGGGCGATGCCGCCGCCCTGACTGGTGCCGATCACCACCGTGCTCGCGGCGTCCGTGAGCGGGTGGGAGCGGGCCGCTTCCACCGCGCGGACCGCGTCCGTGTACACGCGCCGGTAGTAGTAAAGGTCCGGGTCGTCGATGCCCCGCGTCATGAAGCCGGGCAGGGACGGCCCGCTTCCCGCCGGGTCCGGGGTGTCGCCACCGCCCCAGCCCGCCCCCTGGCCCCGGGTGTCCATCACGAAGTGCGCGTATCCGGCGCACGCGTGCAACAGCTGGGTGTGCGGCAGCCCCCGGCCGCCTCCGTATCCGGCGAACTCGACCACCAGCGGCAGGGGTTCCTCGGCCGCCGCAGGCAACGTCAGCCAGCCGCGCACCGGATGCCCGCCGAAGCCGGCGAAGCTGACGTCGTGGACCTCGACGGCCCGCAAGGGGCCCGCCACGGGCGTGAAGCTGACATCGAGCGGATGGGATCGGGCCTCCTCGAGTGTCCGCTCCCAGAACGATGCGAAGTCCTCGGGCTCCGCCGAGGCGCTGCGATGGGTGTGCAACTGGTCGATGGACAGGTCGAACACGGCCATGGAAGGACTTCCCATCAGGTTGGCGGGGAACGCCGGCACCGCACCGTAAGCGATCAACTGAGCGCACCGGCAGGCTGGGACGGAACTTCGCGCACGCCTCTTGACGCCCGGAAGCGGGCGCTCAATAGTGTCGTTCATGCGCATTACTAATGCGCATTACCTGTCGTCCGGCAGCGCTCTGGAAGGGTTTCGTTCGTGTCCGAGGTACGTCGCAGCAAACCGGGCCGGATGCCCGCCGCACGGGGGCCGGGCGCCCGGCCGCGCCAGGCCGAGGTCGCCAAGGCGGCCGGGGTCTCGCAGGCGACCGTATCCCTGGTCCTCGGCGGCAAGGACCGAGGCTCCACGATCTCCGACGAGACCAGGCACCGGGTGCTCGACGTCGCGCGGGAACTCGGGTACACGCACGATCCGGCGGCCCGACGCCTCGCGGCAGCCCGGAACAACCTGCTGGGTGTCTTCAGCTTCACCGCGACCTTCCCCACCGACGTACAGCACTCGTACTACTCCTTCCTGGTGGGCGTCGAGCAGGAAGCCGCAGCACGCGGATACGACCTTGTGCTGTTCACCGGCTCCAGTTCCGGCGGCGCCGGCGCCGCCGCCCCGGATGCGCTGAGCCGGGTGCGCCTCGCCGACGGCTGCCTCATCCTGGGCCGTCACGCTCCCGCCGCTGAGCTGCGGCGTCTGGTGGACGACGGCTTCCCCGTCGTCCACCTGGGCCGCAGGCAGGAGCCCGAAGGGCTGGCATGGGTGGGCGCCGACTACGTCAGCGCGAGCCGAGAGGTGGTCGCCCGGCTGGCCGCACAGGGACACCGGCGCATCGTCCTCGTACGGGAGGACGACGAGGCCACGGCCTCAACCGACCGCGAGCGCGGCGTTCATGAGGGCCTCGCGGACGCCGGCCTCGACACCGGCCCCTGGACCGTCTTCCGCACCGCGGACCCGGCCCGTTGCCTCACCGTCGCGCGGCTGTGCGCCTGGCGCGAGGACGGCGTCACCGCCATCGTCGCGGAGGAGACCGACACCGGCGGCGCGTGGCGGGCCTTGCTCGGCGCGGTCCGCGCGGCCGGCTGGACCTGCCCCGACGACATCAGCCTCGCCCTGCTCGGTGACCCGCCCGCCGACCTGGCCGGCGAACCCTCGCCCACCGGGTTCGACATCCCGCGCAGCCGGCTGGGCGGGGCCGCCGTGCGCCGCCTGACCGCGCTCGTCGCCGGCGAAACCGCGGACGAACCGCTGGTGTTGTGTCCGCACCGCCCCGGCACCACCAGCGGCCCGCCCCGATAGGGGCACCGATCCCCCCTCCCGGCCGTCCCGCCCGGACGGACGCCCGGCCGCACCGCGCAGCACCAGCTCGTACGCAAGGAGAGCACGTGACAAGGCAACCGGACATTCTCGTCGTCGGCGGCGGACTCGGCGGCGTGGCCGCCGCCCTGGCCGCCTGCCGCGCAGGACGGACGGTCATCCTCACCGAGGAGACCGACTGGATCGGCGGGCAGCTCACGTCGCAGGCGGTTCCTCCGGACGAACACCCCTGGGTGGAGCAGTTCGGGGTCACCGCCTCGTACCGCGCCCTGCGCGAGGCGATCCGGGACCACTACCGCGCGTGGTACCCGCTGCGGGCCGAGGCGGCGGCGCCGCGCGACCTCAACCCGGGCGCCGGGCGAGTCAGCAAGCTGTGCGCGGAGCCGCGCGCCGCACTGGCCGCACTGGAGGGAATGCTCGCCCCCCACCGCTCGTCGGGCCGCCTGACCGTGCTGACCGAGCACCGCCCCGTGGCCGCCGACGCCGGGGGAGACCGGGTGCGTTCCGTCACCCTGGAGGATCTGCGCAGCGGCCAGCAGCGCACCCTCGCCGCCACGTACGTCCTGGACGCCACCGAGACGGGCGAGCTGCTGGAACTGGCCGGTGTGGAGCACGTCCTGGGCGCCGAGTCACGCGCCGAGCACAGCGAGCCGCACGCACCGCAGAAGGCCGACCCGCTGAACCAACAGGGCATCACCTTCTGCTTCGCGCTCTCCCACCACGAGGGCGAGGACCACACCATCGACAAGCCCGCCGACTACGACTTCTGGCGTTCCTACCGGCCGGACTTCTGGCCCGGACCGCTGCTCGGCTTCCTGGCCCCGGACCCGCGCAGCCTGGAGGCTGTGCCGCGCACGTTCGTGCCGAACCCGGACATCGATCCGCTGGATGTCACCGCGGACCAGTCGGCGGACGCCGGTGACAAGGAACTCTTCGGCTTCCGCCGGATCCTGGCACGGAAGCTGCACCGCGAGGGCGCCTTCGACTCCGACGTCACCCTGGTCAACTGGCCGCTGAACGACTACTGGCTCAAGCCGCTGATCGGCGGCGGCGAGCAGACCACCGCCGAGGCTCTGCACGAGGCGAGGCAGCTGTCCTTGTCGGTCCTGTACTGGCTTCAGACCGAGGCGCCCAGGCCCGACGGCGGCGCCGGCTTCCCGGGCCTGCGACTGCGCCCCGACATCAC
Organism: Streptomyces sp. NBC_01775; assembly: GCF_035917675.1. Taxonomy (NCBI): domain Bacteria; kingdom Bacillati; phylum Actinomycetota; class Actinomycetes; order Kitasatosporales; family Streptomycetaceae; genus Streptomyces; species Streptomyces sp. NBC_01775. Next base: position 8,720,083 of record NZ_CP109104.1, read on the forward strand.
CGGCACAGCGGACGGACTCGCCAAGGCCCCGTACGTGCGCGAGTCGCGTCGCATCAAGGCCGTCACCACCGTCACCGAGCACGACGTGGCGACCGAGATCGTCGGCCCGTCCGGCGGCACTCGCTACCGCGACCCGGTCGGCATCGGCAGCTACCGCATCGACCTGCACCCCTCGACCGGCGGTGACAACTACATCGACATCGGTTCCGTGCCCTTCGAGATCCCGCTCGGTGCGCTGATCCCGCGTCGCACCCGCAACCTGCTGCCCGCCGGAAAGAACATAGGCACCACGCACATCACCAACGGCTGCTACCGGCTGCACCCCGTCGAGTGGAACATCGGCGAGGTCGCCGGTGCGCTGGCCGCCCACTGCCTCGACGAAGGCGTCGAACCGCACGAGGTGCAGGCCGACGACAAGCGCTTCGACGTCTTCGCAGCCCTGCTCGACCGGTCCGGTGTCGAGCGGCACTGGCCGCAGGTGCGCGGCTACTGACCCCAACGGGGCCGGAGTGCGGCGCGCCCGGCCCCGGGCGGCGCGGAACGCCGGGCGAAGCAGGTGGAGCTGCTTCGCCCGGCAACCGCCCGCGATCGCGCCGACCAGCACGAGGAGGTGCCCATCCCATGACCACCCACCGCATACGCGTCGGCATCGACGTGGGCGGAACCTTCACCGACGCCGTGGCCGTCGATGCCACGACCCTCGAACTTCTGGGACAGGTGAAAGTCCCCACCAGCCACCATCACGAGGACGGGGTCGCCCACGGCATCGTCGAAGCGCTCGACCGGCTGCTGAAGGAGACCGGTCACGCCCCGCAGGACGTGACCTTCCTGGCACACGGCACGACACAGGCTACCAACGCCCTTCTGGAGGGCGACGTGGCCAAGGTCGGGCTGATCGGCATCGGCTCCGGCGCCGGGGCCGCCTTCACCCGCCGGCTGGCTGCTCTCGCGAAACTCGAGCTGACCCCGGGCCGCCGTTTCCCCCTCGTGTACGCGCATGTCGCCGATCCGGCAGACACGGCCGTCGTCGACCGGGCCGTTGCGGAGGTGGCTGAGGCCGGGGCGCAAGTGCTGGTCGCCACCCAGCCGTTCAGCGTGGACCGCCCCGAGGGGGAGGAGGCGGTGCGAGCGGCAGCCGGGGCCCGCGGGCTGCCGATGACCGCGGCCCACGACATCACCTCGCTCTACGGGCTGCACAAGCGCAGCCGTACCGCCGCCGTCAACGCCGCGATCCTGCCGAAGATGTTCGCCACCGCCGACCTGGTGGACGCCTCCATCTCCAAGGCCGGAGTGACCGCGCCCTTGATGGTGATGCGCTGCGACGGGGGTGTCATGTCGCTGGACGAGATGCGCCGCAGGCCGCTGCTCACGGTCCTGTCCGGCCCCGCTGCCGGCGTCGCGGGTGCCCTGATGCAAGAACGCGTCAGCGAAGGAGTGTTCCTGGAGACCGGAGGCACCTCCACGGACATCAGCGTCATACGCCGCGGCAAGGTCGCGGTGCGGCACGCCACCTTGCTGGGTAAAACCTCCTACCTGTCAGCGCTGGACGTGCGCACGGTCGGCGTGGGCGGCGGCTCCATGGTGCGGATGACCGGCGGGAAAGTCACCGGTATCGGCCCTCGCAGCGCCCACATCGCCGGTCTGCCCTACGCCTGCTTCGCCACGGCCGAAGACCTGGCGGGAGCCGAGCTGACCACCGTCCGTCCGCTGCCGGAGGACGCCGAGGACCACGTCGTCCTGGACGCCGCCGGCGGACGCTACGCGATCACCCTCACGTGCGCGGCCAACGCCCTGGGCCGGGTGCCCGAGGGGGACTTCGCCGGTGCCGACCGCGAGGTGGCCCGTACAGCCCTGGCGCCGCTGGCCGCCGCGCTGGGAACGGATGTCGACACCGCCGCGGCGCGGGTACTCGACGCCGGCGTCGAGCAGGTCGGAAAGGTCGTCGACGCCATGATCGACGACTACCGTCTCGACAAGGACGCCGTGCTGCTCGTCGGCGGCGGGGGCGGCGCCGCCTCCGTCACCCCGCACCTCGCCGCCACGAGTGGGCGTGAGGGCCGCATCGCCGCCCACAACGAGGTCATCAGCCCCATCGGCGTAGCCCTGGCGCTGATCCGCGAACAGGTCGAGCGGATCATTCCCGGCGCCGGACAACAGGAGATCCTCGCGGTGCGCGCCGAGGCCGAACAGGCCGTCGTCGCGCAAGGCGCGACCGCGGACGCCGTCGAGGTCGAGGTCACCGTGGACCCGCAGACCAACACCGTGCGGGCCATCGCCACCGGCGCCACCGAATTGCGCGCCCAGGACCGCTCCCACCGCGCCGACGACGCGGAGCGCCACCAACTGGCCGCGGCCAGCTTGAAGGTCCCCGCGGGCCAGGTCGAGACCCTCGCCGGGACTCGCGCGTACACCGTTTACGGCACCGAGCAGCGCCGCAGGCTGCGCGCGACGCGCCACCCGGTGCGCGTCGTCGACGCCGACGGCGTCGTACGGCTGCACGCCTCCGACGCCCGGGTGGAGACCACCACGGTCGGCGGCGCCCAGCAGACCCTGACCCGACTCGTCGACGAGTCCACCGCGTACGGCGACGGGGGAGTGCGGGCCCCCGTCCTGCGCCTGCTCGTCGGCTCCCGCATCGCCGACCTGTCCGGCGTACTCGACCCGCAACTACTGCTGGCCCTGGCCCGCACCGAACTGGACGGGCGCCCCGCCGACGAGCCTGTCGTCGCCGTCGTCGAGGAGCGGTCGTGACCGGGCGCCTCCGGCCACGAAGCGGCGCCGCCGACCCGGCCGCCGACCCCGCCGCTGACGACGATCTCGACCACGGCGTCCGCTTCCTCGCCTCGCTGCCCCTGCACGCGGGCCGTGACACGGCCACGCTGCGCCGGTGGGCGGCAGCCGCCGCCGAGTTCGGCGCGTCCCTGCCGCTCGCACCCGAGGATCCCGCCGTCCGGGTCGTGGAGCGCGACGGCGGTCTGGAAAACGGCCTGCTCGCCCGCTACACCTCACGCCCGCCCGCCGTCGAGCTGTACACCGACGCCCTCGCGGAGGCCGAACGCCTCATCGACGCATACGGCTGGCGTGCGTGGTTCCCGCCCGGCTCCGTCCGCGCCGCCGCCTTGGCCCACGAGGCCGTACACGGCCGGCTCCACCACGGACCCGGCCGAGCCGCACTGAAGCGGTCCCTCGGCCACACCGCCCTGCGGCTGGGACGGCTGCGCGTGCCCGCGCACGTCGCCGGCGCCGAGGAACTCGCAGCGCACGCCTACGCGCAGGCCGTCTGCGGACTCGGCCGCAGCCCGCTCCTGCTGTCCGCCGCGCTGGCCGCCTCCACCGCACCGCCCAGAGAGAAGAAGTGAGTCATGGGCATCATCATCCTGCTCGTCATGGCGGCAGGCGTCGCCGCGATGCTCAGCAGAAAGCTCCCCACCGCCTTCGCCCTCGTCCTGCTGGGTGTGGTGATCGCCCTCGTCGCGGGGGCACCGCTCACCGGGAAGAACAGCGTCCTCGACACGGTCCTCCAAGAAGGTGCCCCGGCGCTGGCCGCGACGATGATCGCCATCCTGCTCGGCTCCTGGCTGGGCAAGCTCCTCGACGAGACCGGCATCGCCGCCACCCTCGTCCGCAAGATCGTCGAATTCGGCGGGGACCGCCCGGCCCTCGTCGCGCTGGGAGTGCTGGTCGTCTCCATCCTCGTCGGCACGGTGACCGGCTCGGCCCCGGCCGCCATGCTCGCCGGCATCGTCGGCATCCCCGCCATGATCGCCGTCGGTGTTCCCAAGGTGACCGCCGCCGGCACCATCTTGATGGGTATCGCCGCGGGCATGCCGTTCGAACTGCCGGTGTGGCAGTTCTTCTCCAGCGCCCTGGAACTGCCGATCCCCGAGGTCCGCGGCTTCATGGTCAAGCTGTTCCCGTTCGCGCTCGCCGCCGCCGCGGCCTTCGTCCTGGTCGAGACCCGCAGGCGAGGGGTCGAGCACACCTGGGCCTTCCGCACCGCGGCCCCGCGCAAGGAATCGGCCAAGCGGCGCGCGGCACTCGGCGACGCCCCCTGGTACGCCCTGCTCACCCCGCTCGTCCCCCTCGTTCTCGCCCTCGGCTTCGAGCTGGCGATCATCCCCTCGCTGCTCGCCGGTGTGCTCTACGCGCTGGTGACCACCACCCGGCCGCGCGAGATGAACCGCCGGCTGCTGCGCACCCTCTACCAGAGCTTCGACGTGGCGGCGGCGCCGATCACCTTGTTCGTGTCGATCGGCATCCTGCTGGCCGCGGTGCAACTGCCCGGCGCGGTCGAGGCGCTCGCACCGCTCGTGAAGGCGGTCAGCCCGCAAAACCCCGTGCTGTTCGTCGTGGTCTTCACCCTGCTGGTGCCGCTGTGCCTTTACCGGGGCCCGCTGAACGTCTACGGCCTCGGCGCCGGCATCGCGGGCGTCCTCATCGCCGCCGGCATCTACCCGGCGGTCACCGTCCTGGGCATCACCGCCTCCTACAACCAGGTCTTCGGCGTCGCCGACCCGACCAGCACCCAGACCGTATGGGCCGCCCAGTACTCGGGCGTGAGCCCCCAGCAGGTCATGGCACGCACCTTGCCCTACGTGTGGGCCGTCGCCCTCGGCGGCTTCTGCGTGACGGCCCTGCACCTGTGATCCGTGAAGCACCCGGCGGGGCCGAGGCCACGCCTGCTTCCGGCCCCGCTCTCCAACCACCCCTGGCACTGGAGGAAACCATGAACGAATCACAGCGTCCCGACCGCCGGATGATCCTGAAGGCCGCCACGGGCTCTCTCGCCGCCGTCGGCCTGACCGCCGCCCCCGCTCTCGCGGCCCCGACGGCGGCCGTGGCCCCGGGCGGCTTCCCCGACTACCGGTACCTCTCCACCTTGCTCGCCCCCGAGGATCTCGCCTACAACCCCACCGGCGAGATCATCTTCCCCTGCGTCCGCGGCACGTCCGGCCGCGTCCAGGACGCCCTCGGCCGCTACTACCTGTACTACGCCCCGCACGACGCCCCCGGCGGAATCTGCCTCGCCTACTCCGACCACATCGAGGGGCCGTACACCGAGTACCCCCGCAACCCGATCGTCTCCCGTGACTGGCGGCCCCACTACTCGGTCAGCCACGTCTCCTCGCCGCACGTCATGTGGCACGAGGAGAGACGGGAGATGTGGCTCTACTTCCACGGCGAGAACACCACGACGCGCCTCGCCCGGTCGGCCGACGGCATCCACTTCACCTATGACAAGACCGTCCTCACCACCGGCATGCTGCCGGCCGGCACCACCGAGGCCTCCTACGCACGGGTCTTCGCCCACGAACTCCCCTCGAAGAAGGCGCACTTCGTGATGCTCTTCATGGGCAACAACACCACCAACCACCGTGACATCCACTGGGGCTGGTCGGCGGACGGCCGCGACTGGACCTTCGACCAGAAGCCGCTGATCCGCCACGGCGACGTGGGAGCCGTGAACGTGGGCGGCCCCCACCTCCTGACGCGCGGGGGCAGCGCCTTCGTCGTCTACAACAAGGACAAGGAGAGCGGCGGCGACCTCCTGATCACCGAAGTCGGCAAGGACTTCACCCTCCGGCGCCACCTGGGCCGGTTCTACGACTCCAGCTCCGGAGCACCCGACAACGGCCGCAGCGCCGCCCCCAGCTTCGGCACCGAGAACGGCATCCCGTACATGGTCTACGAGTCCGGCGAACGCCTGGCCGGGAAGATCGCCATAGCCCGGGGCCGGACGATTTCGTCTCGAACAGCGGGCTGAGCGGAGGAAGACGCCTGTGACGCGGCGTCCGGCCTGGCACTGGTAGCGCGCACCGCGGCGCCGAGGGTCGCCGCGCTCCTGTGCCCGCCGACGTTCGGAATCTCGTACCGGTCGGACTCCGGCTCCACGGCCTCGTCCCCGGCGGATATGAGCAAGGAGACCGGCGCTTCGTGGAGTTCGCCCTTGGATGTGGTGAGTGGGGAGTCGTAGGCCAAGCCGGAAGACGGTGGGCTCCCGCTCGCCCATCCCCGTCCCGGGCACCGGCACCGGCGGTCGCCGCGACCTGCCCGGCGAACCGGGCGGGGCTGCCGCACGTATTGGATCTGGGTTAGGACTCGTCCGGCCGGTCTCCGCCTGGCTGCGGGCCGCGATCTTGTTGTCGGCGGGCCTGGGGCGTGAGGTAGAACGGCGACATGGATGCCGCAGTGCTTGAACAGATGCTGGAGGAGACCTTCGATCAGGCCGTCGTGCACCATGGATTCACCAATTACATGCGCGACTACGAGGTCTTCGTCTACGCAACCGCGGACCCGCGCACCGGTGTCGGGCCGGCATACCTGCGACATCTCTTCCGGTATTGCGTCGAAGCCCGCTGCGAGACGTCGGTGTCGGCGGAGACATGGCGGGGATCCTTGGACGAGCGTCTCATCGACCACGAGACCGGTGTCGACCTCGACGGTTACGTCTGGGGAGTGAAGTGGCACTGCTTGTACCCAGGCGCGAAAGTGCTCCCGGAGTCGGAAGCAACCCGCCGCTGGTCGCGAGAAGTCGGGATCGACTTCCACGAAGTGCTCATCGAGACCAACGCGCACCGGCTCACCCTGACCTTCTCCGACCTTCAGGTGAGCAAGGTCGCGATCGGATACGCCCCGTTCACCACGGATTGAGCCATCGGCGCTGCTCTTGTGGCCATTCCATGTCCAAGACGTTGATGTGGACATGGGGCGGGGTGATCTGAGTGATGCCGAGTGGGAACGGCTGCGGCTGTTCCTGCCGGTCGGCAACAACCGGTCCGGGATCAAGAGCGTGGCTGTAGCCAGTGACGCGCGGCGGTCAGTGTCACCTCGATGTCGTCGCTCCATGAACAGACTTCCAGCCACGACAGGTAGCCGCCCTGCGTGAAGACCAGGACCTCGCCGGGGCACTCACCGGCCTCGGTGACGAGCCGCGCTTCGGCCGCCACGACAGTGCGGGGGCCGCTGGGTGCGGGCTCGACCTCGCTGGTGTCGAGTTCGAAGTAGGCGGTACCGCACCCGCATGTGCAGCGACCTCGCACGCTGAGGTGCGGGACCTGCTGTCGGAGCGCGGCATGAACCGGACTGTCCGTGTTCAGGACTGCCGCGAGCACGTCGGCTACATCGGCAGGCAAGCTATCGGTCATTCCGTGACCGTATCCGGCGAGCGTCGCGCACCGTCGCCACGCGCGCCGTCCCTTGTCCACCGCCTCCAGGACCCGTGTGCGCTCCCATGCACGCTGAGGTCGTCGCTGAGGGCAGTCTGAACGGATCGCCCCTGGGCACTCATCACGTACGGGGAACTTGTGCGACGCGTCCGCGCCGGAAGGCGGCAGCTACCGGACGGGCCCCCGGCGCACTCCCGAAGGCCCGTCCGGACATCGCTACCTGCTCTGTCACATGTTCCAGAGGACGGCCGTCGGCGGCGAAGGCTCCGGCCAGGCCGTCGGTGGGCTCCAGACGCCGTTGTCGAGGAAGTTCTCGATGACCGGACGCCACGGGGTGTGATCGATTCCGCGTTGCCTCAGCCACTCGTCGTCGTAGTAGGTGTCGAGATAGCGCTCGCCCGGGTCGCACAGCACGGTGACGACCGTGCCCCGCTCACCCCGTTCGTGCATGTCGTGAAGGATCTTCAGCGCCCCGTACAGGGCGGTGCCGGTCGACGCCCCGGGCCGGGCCCCCAGCCGGTCGGCGGCCACCCTCATGGCGGCGATCGACGCGGGGTCCGGCACCTGGATCATCCGGTTGACGAGCGGAAAGAGGAAGGAGGGTTCGACCGCGGGGCGGCCGATGCCTTCGATACGGGACCCCCGAGCGGTCGCCGCCCGGTTGTTGTCCCGCCAGCCGGGGAAGAACGCGGAGTTCTCCGGGTCGGTGACGCAGACCTTGACCTTCCGGTTCGTGTATCGGGCGTGGCGGGCTACGGAGGCCACGGTTCCGCCCGTGCCGGCGCCCATGACGAACCAGTCCGGGTCCACGGCCTCGATCACTTCGGCCGCGAGGCCGTGGTTGCCACGCCAGTCGTAGGCCCGCTCCGCGTAGGTGAACTGGTCCATGAAGTGGCCGCCGGTCTCCTGGGCGGTCTTCCGGGCCACGGCCGAGATGGTGGCACCAGGTGCCTCTTTGATCTTCCCACCCAGCTCGGTGATCTTCTTCTTTTTTCTGTTCGCGGTACCGACCGGGACAACAGCGATGAAGGGCAGGCCGAGTTCACGGCAGAACCACGCCTCGGAGATGGCGGTGGACCCGCTGGACGCCTCCACGACGGGATGGCCGCTGGTCAGCCAGCCGTTGGCGAGGGCGTTGAGGAACAGCGCCTCGGCGAGCCGGTGTTTGTGACTCTGGGAGGGGTGAGCTGTCTCGTCCTTGATGTACAGCTTCAGCCCGGTCAGTTCATCCGGGAGCTTGATCTCCCGCAGTGGGGTCGGCGTGTGCGGCATCTTCAGAATCCGGGTGACGCGTTCGGCCACCCATGTCCGCTGGTCCTGGTAGTGCGGGTTGTCGAGGTCCTCCGCACCAGACGTCTCGTCGACCGCCCCAGGGGCCTGGCCCGGCGACGCGAACGCGCCCTGCGTAATCTCCGCCTCGTAAGGCAGCACCTCTGGCTCTGACACTGTCACGTCGACCTCCTGCTCGGTCGGTGGCTGGAAGGCTGGGCCGTCCCCTTCTCGGAACGTCAGCCGCGAGCCAACATAGGTCGCGATATACCGGCTTCACATGCTTACTTGACAAATTGCGATCAGGCGAGGAAGCTCCCGCCCCGAGCCGATGACGGTACGCGGCTGGCGCTTCCGGGGTCACTTCGGTCAGTGACAACCCCTCAGCTCGACCGGGACCTGCGCCACGCAGGTCCCGGGCCGCGCCCATCGCATGGCCTCTCGCCGCCGCGCGGGAGGCGCCCCCGTCCGGGGTGAGACCACCCCGTTCTGAGCGAGCACAGAAACGCCCCCGGCATCTCCTCGGACGGTGCCAGGGAGTGCAGTGCGAGGACAAGACTCACGCGCCCGCGCCCCTTTGAGCGGCGGGCATAATTGCTGACCATGGGCACATCAGGCTTCACCCTCCACCACACCAACTCCGATTCCGCCTCCAAATGGTTGCCGCCCACCTGGGCCGGAGACATCCCCGGGCTCGGCAGCGTGCAGCTCCACTATGGTCCGGCCACCGGGCGGACCGGGCATTTCGCGCAGTTCTCGGTTTCCGGCAACGGCATACCGTCCGCCGAATTCACCGGCATCAAGTTCGGCCACGCGCCGCTACCCTCCCGCGCGAAGTTCCAGGTCGGCACGTACGCCGGACGCCTCAGCCGCCGCCGCAGCGGACTGACACGTGACGGCCGTGCCCTGCGGGTCCGCCTCGCCGACCGCGAATACCGCTACCGACAGGGCCCCAGCAAACTCATCCACGAACTGCGGCGACCGGGCACCACCATCCGAGTCACCCGTGACACCTGGACTCGGCCGCTGACATTGCAGGTCACGACCGAGGGGCAGGCCGATGTCCTGGACATCTGCCTGGCGCTGCTCCTCCAGGGCGTGTACACACGGCATCTGTCACAGGGCGGGCGCTGGTTCTCGATGCTGGGAAGGTTCGTGAACCGCATGCCGGACATGGCATGAAGGGTCCGGGGGACTACTCCGCAGGGTGTGCGTCGGACCGTTCGAGCATCGTCGAATCATGCCCGTGGCACACGGGTTCGCGGCGCTGCGGCAGAGGACCGCGTGCCCCGTATGCGGGAATTCTCCAGCGCGAATCAAGGTGACGTAGGTGCCTGGTAGGTGGTGGCGAGCTTGTCCGTGCGCATGGCCGGTCATTCCTCCGCGTCGCGGACCACGAGTGCGATCTGCACCCGGTTCTCGACCGCCAGCTTGGCGAGCAGGTTGCCTGTGTGCGCCTTGACGGTCGCGACGCTGATGTGCAGCCGCTCGGCGATCTCCGGGTTGCCCAGCCCGTCCGCGATGGCCCGAGCGGTATCGAGTTCTCGTTCGGTCAGTATGGACAGCCGTTTCCGCGCGGCTTCGCGGGACGAGCCGCGGGCATGAGAGGACTGCGGGCCGGTGGCCGCGGCGATCACCCGCGCCGTGGCCACCGGAGACAGCACGGGGTTCCCGTCCGCGACTGTCCGCACCGCGTCGACGATGCGCGACGGCGGGGTGTCCTTGAGGACGAACCCGAGTGCTCCGGCGCGCAGTGCGCCGAGCACCAGATCGTCGGAGTCGAATGTGGTCAGCATGAGCACCCGCGGCGGCGCCGGCCGGGTGAGGAGCTCCCGGGTCGTGCTGAGCCCGTCACGGCCGGGCATCCGCACGTCCATCAGCACGACATCCGGTCGCTGCTCGTCCACCACGGTGATCGCGGCGTCCCCGTCGGCCGCCTCCGCGACAATGGTCAGGTCCGGTTCGCCGTCGATGACGAGTCGCAGCGCCATCCGCACCAGCTCCTCGTCGTCGACGATGACGACACGTACCGGCTCCCGCTCGCTGTCCACTCATACTCCCTTTTCGTGGCTGTGGTTCGGCCAGGGTAGTCGCGCGGTGAGGAGGTATCCGTTGTCTGGTGTGGGGTGGTGGTTGAGTCTTCCGCCGGCGAGGGTGATGCGTTCGGTGAGGCCGAGCAGGCCGAATCCTGATGCCGGCGGTTGAGTGGTTCTTGTGGTGGCCGGGGAATTGCGGACGCTGATGTGCAGTTCGTCGCCGGCTGTTCCTTCGACGGTGATGTGTACGTGTGCGCCTGGGGCGTGTTTGGCGGCGTTGGTCAGTCCTTCTTGGAGGATCCGGTAGCAGGTTCGTCCGGCGACGTCGGACGGTTTTCCCGTCATGGTGGTGGTGAGCGTGACGTCCAGTCCGGATGTGCGGGCGTCGGCTACCAGTTGGGGGATCCGGTCGAGGGAGGGTTGTGGCGGTTCCGGGCGGTCCGGATCGGCCCGGAGCACACCGAGGACGTCCCGTAGTTCTTCCAGCGCTTGGTGGGAGCCGTCGGCGATGCCGCGGAGCAGCACGCGGTTCTCCTCAGCTGTGAGGTCGCCGCGGTGGTCCAGCACACCGGCTTGCATGGCGACCAGGGAGATCCGGTGCGCGAGCACGTCGTGCATCTCGCGGGCGATCCGGTTCCGTTCCTGGGCCCGTACCTGCGCCGCTCGGGCGGTCTGTTCCCGTTCCGCGCTCTCCGCCCGGTCCCGCAAGGACAGCACTTCGACGCGCCGTGCGCCGGTGGCCATGCCAATCGCCACCGCGATGCCCGCGCTCAGTGCCGGGAGTGAGAGTTGGAGCCACAACGAGGCGGGCGGGCTCTGGATCGGATAGAGCCCGAGGGCGAGTTGCGACCCGGTCACGTAGGCCAGCACGACGACCCCGCACTCCACCGGACGGCGGCGAGTGGCGAGCGAGCACAGGGCCAGAAGCGCGGCGCCGGTGGCGAGTGTCGACGCGGTCGAGACGATAGCGACCGTCATGGCGACGGCGAGCGGGAACCGCCGCCGCCACAGAAGCGCCGTCAGGCAGCCGAGAGCCACCAGCGGATCACCGGTGACGAACCAGGAACACGTTTCGGGGGCGCACCCCCGCGGCAGCAGCGTGCCGGTGGAGAGCCAGAAGGGTATGCCCAGGGCCGCAGCCGCCACCAGCCGCCAGGGCGGTTGCCACCCCCCGCGCCGTGGCGTGACGTCCGTGTTCATCTGGTCATTATCGCGAAACCGTGCGGCCGGTGCGGCAGCCCCGGGGGTTGTTGTGCCCTGGACCAGGGTCGAATCACTGCCTCGACTTTGGGCGAAGGTGGTTCGAGCCGCCGGGCGGATGCGGCGGCGGCGCCGAATATTCAGACTCGTTCACGTACCGAAACAGCCGGATACGGGGAGCGGGGTAACGAGATGAGCAAGGGCGGCTGTACGGCCCTCGAGGCGATCGGATTGGTGATCGCATCCCTGTCGGCCCAAGCGGTGATCCGCGGTTTGTCGAACGAGGATTCAGAGCCGCTTTGGGGCGTCTTCAACGGGGTTCCCGGCGGGCTTACCGGCCAAATGTTCCTCCTCGGATTCATCGCGCTCGTCGGAATGGCGTTCGGTGGCTGGGCGCACACCCGCCAGAAACGGCACCGAGCGGGCCGGTGATCCCGGGCGAATCCGCAGCCGAGGAGCAGCCTGACGGCATCCGGGACGAAAGCTTCGCCCCCTACGGCAAAACCCAAAGAATATGGAGAAATCGTCATGGGCAAGGGCGGATGGTCCTTGATGCAAGGTCTCGGACTGATCGTCCTGGTGGGATTCGGCCAGGCGGTGTGGCGTGGCCTGTTCGACCACGGCACGCGGCTGCTGTGGGGCGCTTTCGACTGGGCGCCGGGCGGCCGGAACGGCCAGATGACCGTGATCGGCGCGATCACCCTCCTCGGCCTGCTGATCACCCTCGTGGCGACCTTCGGTGCGTCACGGGCCTCCCGCACCCGGAAACAGACCCTTCGGGCGGCACGCTGATCGCACGCCGCCAAGGCGGCAGCGCCGACGCGCGCCGGGGAGCGGACTTCGCCGTGCGCGCGCTCAGCCTGGCCACCCTCGACCTCTACAACCCCGCCCGGATCAACGCGCCGGCCCGCGTGAACGGCCAGCGGCGGCGCCGTTCCGAGCCCGCCCGTTCCGGCGCCCCCGTGCGCCCCTTCAGGAGGACATCAGATGCGCAGAAAAACCCTGTCCCTCACCCTCGCCGCCACCGCGGTGGCGGCGACCGCGGTGGCGGTGACCGTGATTCCGGGAGTGTCGGTGGCGACGCCGGATACGTCGAAGCCGGACGCCGTGCGGTGGGGCTCGTGCTCGGAGAAGGCCGCCGCACCCGGCAAGGCCGACTCATCCAGCAAGGACGCCTCATCTCGTCTGGAGTGCTCGACGCTCAAGGTCCCGCTGGACTACCGCGATCCCGACGGCCGGCAGATAGAGATCGCGATCTCCCGGCTGGCGAGCGAGAAGCCCTCGAAGCGCCGCGGCGTGCTGCTGACCAACCCGGGCGGCCCCGGCATCTCAGGACTCGGCTATCCGGTCGCTCTCGCCGCCTCAAAGCTGCCGCAGAAGGTGCAGGACGCCTACGACGTGATCGGCTTCGACCCGCGCGGCACCGGCCGTAGCACGCCGGTGACCTGCGACCTGACGGAGGCGCAGCAGAAGCGCGGCAACCTCCCGCCGTACGCGCACACCGCGGCCGATGTCACGCGGGAGGCGAAGAACGCGCGGACCATCGCCAAGCAGTGCGCCACCTCGAAGACGGCCTCGATGCTGCCGCACACCACCACCGCGAACACCGCCCGCGACATGGACCGCATCCGGGAGGCACTGGGCGAGCCGAAGGCCTCGTACCTCGGCGGGTCCTACGGCAGCTACCTCGGCGCGGTGTACACGACGCTGTTCCCCAAGCGCAGCGACCGGATTGTGCTCGACAGCAACCTGGGCCCCGGCGGTTACGACGTCACGGCCATGCGGTCGCTCGCCCGTGGTCTGGAGGACCGGTTCCCGGACTTCGCGGCGTTCGCCGCCGCGCACCCCAAGTACGGTCTGGGCACCACACCGGAGCAGGTGACAGCGAAGTTCTTCGAGCTCGCGAAGCGGCTGGAGGCGAAGCCGGTCCGGGGCATCGACGCGACGCTGTTCCGCGGGCTCACCTTCGACCGCCTCTACAGCGATGCGGAAATGCCCCTGGTGGCCGAGATGTGGCAGGCGCTCGACAAGGACCGGCCGCTGCCGCCCAACACCCCGCCGGTGCTGGAGGAGAACTCGCTGGCCGCCCGTCTCAATGTGATCTGTGGTGATTCTCGCTGGCCGGAGACGGTCAAGGAGTACCAGCGCAATGTCGCGGTCGACCGACAGAAGTACCCGATGCTGGGCGGATCAGCGGCCGGCATCGGACCGTGCGCGTTCTGGCCGGACAAGCGGGTCGAGCCGCCGGTGCGCATCGGTGACCGGGGCCCGTCGAACGTGCTCATGGTGCAGAACGAGCGCGACCCGGGGACGCCGCTGGCCCGCGCCAAGAAGCTGCGGCAGGCGTTCGGGAAGCGGGCCACGATGGTGACGGCCGACCAGGGCGGGCACGGCGTCTATCCGTTCGGCCGCAACACGTGCGCGAACGACGCGGTGACGGCGTTCCTGACCTCCGGGCAGCGCCCGGCTCAGGACCTCGCCTGCCCGGCGGAACCGAGCGAGTAGCGGGAGGAGTTGAGGCATGTTCAAGGAGTTGCGGCAGCGTCGGGCTGTGCGGCGGGTCAAGCCAGGGGACGGGCGATCGCTGGAGCCATTCCGCTGGTGGCAGTCGCTGTCCCGCGCACTGTTCTATCTTCGGCTGAAGAACGGCGACGGCCGGCAGACGGTCTACGCCATCGACGTAAAGCATCAGAAGCAGTCGGATGGCTACGTCAAAGCCCACCTGTACCTCGATGGCAGGCATCACGCCGAGTCCAGAGTCCCTGCCGTCTTTCCCGTCCGGGGCGGCACCGTCGAAGTAAGGGCGAGCCCCTTCGGGCTCAAGCGCTGCCACTACGTCACCGCCAAGGGGACCGAGCACCAACTCGTCCCGGATCCCGACTCCGCCGAGGGGCGCCGCGCGCGCCTCGATCGCGCGCACCCCGCGCTGAGCCGCTGGATCGGTTTCCTCACGTCGATCGTGCTCGTCGCCGGCCTGGTTCTCCTGATCCTTCAGCTCGCCGAACAGGTCACCCGGGCGCCGGGGGGCGTTGCCCAGTACGTCGGGACCTTCACCTCGCCCATTGATCTACCGGCATGGGGCAACATCATGATCGGGCTCGGTACTGCGGCGGCCAGCACGGAGCGGGCGTTGCGGATGCGCTACAGCCGGCTGCTCGACGGCGGGGCGGGCTGATCCCGCTTCTTCGGACCAGCGGTTGTGAGAGTCGTTCAGCAGCTCAGCGGGTGGACGGTACGGTTCGGAAGTGATTCGATCTTCTTGTCAGGAATGGGCACGGAAGGCAGATGCGTGATCACCATCCCGCTGAGCGTAAACGGGCTGGCGGCCACCCGGTTCGCGGTTTCCCCGCTGATGCAGGCCGCCACCGTGCTGCATCCACACCGGCCGCGAACGATGGCCGACGGCTCTCTGTCATACACCGAGGTCAACCGCGTGCTGCGAGACCATCGGCTCCAGTTGCTGGCCGCGGTACGCCAGTTGGTGCACGCTTTTGCTCCGGTCTTCTACGCCCCCGTCTTCCTGACACCTCCGGCAGCCGCAGGCCGGACGCCGGAGCCGGACGAGGATCTGCACCGTGTCGCCACCGCCCCCGGCCGCGTGGTGGCCGGGCAGCTCAGCGGCCTCCTGAACGTACAGCCGCAGCACAAGGACGCCGACTTAACGGCCCGGCGCATTCTGCTGAAAGCCGCGGACCGCGGCGAGAGTGACTTCGCAGACCGGCTGGCCCGCGAACTCGACATGTTCTGGCTTCGGGGCCTTTCCCGGACGTGGCCGACGGTCGCCACACGGGCCTCGGACGACATTGCTCTGCGGTCCCGGCTGCTGGCGGACCGCGGCTTGGGCTACGCGCTGGGTTCGCTGCACGACGCCGTCCACTACAGCAACGGCGCCCTCCGCCTGATCGGCAGGCACAGCACCGAGGTGTCCGCCGACGAGAACCTGGTCCTGTTTCCCTCGCCTTGGGCGCACAGCTGGCTTTTGAGCGTCGACCCCCAAGGGCGGCGCCCCGTGTATCTCATCTACCCCACAAGTTCCAGCATCGCCTCCGCCCCGTCCGGCAAAGCGGACCGGGCGCGGAAGACCTCCATCCGCCCCACCCGTGATGTGCTGCTGGCCGACCTCGACGTACCGCGTACCACCACTCAGCTTGCGGCCTCGCACGACCTCAGCCCCTCGACCGTGTCCTACCACCTCGCCCTGCTGCACCGGGCGGGGCTGATCACACGTGTCCGGGAACGCAATTCGGTGTACTACCAGCGCATCGAGTCTCCCGACGGGCTCGCACCGGCGGAGGGCACGCGGTGATCGGACCCTCGAAACGGTGGCGGGGCATGGAGGAGCCCAGAACGCGAAACGGCCTGCCGGTTTCACCGGCAGGCCGTCACTAACGATCGCGGTTAGCCAGGGTAATTTGCCGGCGGCGGAGGCATGAAGTCCGGGTGGTTTTCCGGCAGCGACGACACCAAGTCAGGGTGGTTTTCCGGCGGCGGAGGCATGAAGTCCGGCTGTGAGTCAGACGCTGCGAAGTCCGGGTGGTTTTCCGGCGGCGAAGACACCAGGTCCGGCTGTGAGTCGGCCAGGGCCGGACTGGCCATTCCACCGAGGACGCCCACAGTGAGCGCGACGGTGGCGAGGATCTTCCGAGAACGGGTCACTAGAACTCCTTCTTATGAAGCAACTGCGCTTCGAATTGCGAAAGTTACGGTATCGAAGCGTGAGTCAGGGGTAAGGAAATTGAAGGGAGATTCGAACGGATTCGAATCATCGACGCGGAAGGTAGACCCCCACAGCTGCTGGCCGGCCGCCCAGCGCGGAGCACTTCGGCCGACGTGATCAGCGCAGCGTCGTCGGTCTCACCGAGGCGCCTCCCTGCCTCACCCTCTGCCACAGGTCCGGCCGACACCTCGCGCCGGCGGCGCCGAGGCACCGGCCGGGGCCGCGCCGAGGGCCAACCGCCGCCGCACGCTGGGCAGCGCACGATGTGCCCGGTCTTCCGGCCCAGGGCTGCCGCCCATTTCATCGACGGGTGCGGGCCAGGAGCCGGACCCGCCGTTGCCTATCCACAGCTGGGTCAGGCTAGGTGTCGCGGGGCCGTCCATACTCGAAGCCATGGATGGAAAAACGCAGCTCGGGAGCTTTCTGCGGGCACGGCGCTCCCAGCTGCGCCCGGAGGATGTCGGGGTGCCCACCTACGGGGAGCACCGGCGTGTGCCGGGGCTTCGGCGCGAGGAGCTGGCGATGCTGGCGGGTGTGAGCCCCTCTTACTACACCCGGCTCGAGCAGGGGCAGTCACTGAGCGCATCGCCTGAGGTTCTGGATGCGATCGCCGGGGCTCTGCGGCTGGACGAGTCCGGGCGGCGACACCTGCACGACCTGGGCCGGGTGGACAGGCAGCGCACCCGGGGCCGGCGGCCGGCGCCGGAACGAGTGACGGAGGCGATGCGCCAGTTGCTGGACGCGCTGGGCGAGGTGCCCGCGATCGTGCTCGGCCGGCGCAGCGACGCACTGGCGTGGAACCGCCTGGGCCATGCGTTGTTCGCCGGGCATCTGGACCCCGGTGCCCCTGACCTGCCGGCACGGCGTCCCAACATGGCCAGGCTGCTGTTCCTCGACTCCCATGTCCGTGACCTGTACGCGGACTGGCCGAGCAGGGCCAGGGCGGTGGTCGCGAATCTGCGTCTGGTGGCGGCCCAGCATCCGGAGGACATGGCACTGCACGCGCTCTTGGGTGAACTGTCCGCGAAGAGCGCCGAGTTCGCTGCGATGTGGGCCGAACACCGTGTCAAACCCTGCACGGTCGCCGCCTATGAGATGCGCCATCCACTGGTCGGGCCCCTGACCGTCACCCTGCAGACCTTGAGCAGCGGGCCGGGGCCCGGCGTAGTGGTCGCCACCACAGAAGCGGGTTCGTCCTCGCGGGCCGCGCTTGCTCTGCTCGCCCAGGCCACCAGCGAGGCCACCACGCGCCTCGGCCCCTCCTCCGGCGCGGCACAGAGGCGGCCCCGCGCCGACAAGGACTGACCCCCACAACGGCACCGGGCACTGCCGCCGCACTCTGGCAGTCCAGGAAACAGCGGGCGAATTCTCCCTCCCACGGAGCGTCGCCCGCCGGAAGAACCCACGCGTCCCGAGCCATGCATCGGCATGTTCTGCCGCATGCCCGAAAAACAGCCCTGCAGGGAGCCGCTGATCGCGTCAGCGACCGGGTCGGGAAGCTCGTGTTTCTCGACGCCCCCGCTGGCCGATCGCAGATCGAGGCGTTCCCGGCTCTCCTCAAGGAGAGAGAAAATGGCCAGGTGATCGACGGTGTCGAGCTGGTGCTCTTTCCCAGCGAGGACCTGGTGAGGTTTTTGGGATTACGGATGCCAAGGACATCGAGTGGATGCTGCCACGCCTCACCCCTCACCCGTGGAAAACTCTTGAGCAGCCGCTCGTCCTGAACAATGAGCCAGCACTGGAGGCGATACCGCAGTACCGGGTTGTCTCCACCACAAGTCTGGGTCTTGGTGTCCATAACCAGGATCTGATAGCCAAGGCGCGCGCTGAAGGCCGATTTTGGGAGATCGACAGTGGACACGATCTCATGATCAGCTAGCCTGAGACTGTCTCCGGTCTGCTGACAGAGATTGCGTCCGCAGCGGTCCGGACCACAGGTGGAGTGTAGGCGGCGGCATCCGGGGCTCGGTGTGGCCCCGGAGAGACCGTCACCACCGCCGGTGCACGGTTGCCTTACTGCCGGTCACCAGGCTTGCCGGCGGAACGTCATCGGCCACGACCGCGCCGGCGGCGACCACGGCGTCACGGCCAATGCTGACGCCGGGAAGGATCGTGGTACCGGCGCCGATCCACACGTTCTCCGCTATATCGATGGGCGCGCCGCTCAGCCACTCCCGTCGCTTCTCAGGATCGACCGGATGACCGACGGTGATGAACGTGGCCTTTGGTCCGACCATCACGCGCTCGCCGAGCCGGATGCCGGCGTAGTCCAGGAACGTGCAGTTCTGGTTGATGAACACGCGCTCCGCGAGGTCCAGGTGAAGGCCGTTGTCCGTGTAGAAGGGCGGATAGATCGTGACTCTCGTCGACAGCGGCTTGCCGAGGATCTGTTCGAACAGTTCAGCCTTGCCCGCTTCGTCCTCGAAGGGCAGGACGTTCAGGCGGGAGTTGAGCTCGGTGACCCGCCGGACCCTCTCGGCCATGGCCTGGAACTCCGGACTATGGATGCGCATGAGACGGTCGTTGGACATGCCACGATCCTTTCCGATGTACCTGTTGACTGGATAAGACCCACTGGCGCTGGCGGAGGCTGCTGTCAGCAGCCGGTCGAGTCACCTTTGTCGGGCTGGGATCTGCGAGCCTTTGCGCTGTCGCTGTCGCTGTCGCTGTCGCTGTCGCTGTCGCCGCGCCGTGGCGTCGTTGCCCAGGACGGGAGCCAGACCCTCCCAGGGAGCCTTGGCAGGCTCTCGAGGTGGGTGATGATTCCACGGAGTCCTGGATGTGGATTCGCTCTGGGGAAGATGAGAGAGAGCGGGTATGCGAGGGTCGGATTCACGACAGGGATGCGGCGTAGGTCGTAGTTCGTCGGCCAGATGTACCGGTCGCGTGCCCCAACGAGGGTGGCCACGTCCGCGGAGTCCGCGAGGGTGTCCAGGAGTACTTCGTCTCCGAAGTGCGGGCCTGCCGCGTCGACGCGTAGGTCGAATTCGGTGGCGAGCTGATCGTAGAACTCCGCCCATTCGCTTCGGGGCGCGATACCAGGCACCCAAATCCGGTGCTTACGCAGCTGCGGTGGCGTCAGTCTTCGCGCGGAGGCGAGCGGATGTCTCGGGCCGACGAGAAGTTCCAGCGGAGAGTCGAAAGCGTGAATAATTCGCACGTCGGGCGGCAGTGTGCCCGGGGCAGTGACGGTACGGAACGAGGCGTCGATATCGCCTGCCTCGACGGCGGCGACCGCCACGCGTGGGTCGTTGACCCGGAGGGTCACCACGTCGAGGTTGGTTTCGGGATGCGACCGCCAATAGTCGTGCAGAACAACGGCCTGCGCGCTTCGCAGGCCGAGAACGTCGATCCGAAGGGCCCGGGAGCCCGGCCTGACCGCGGTGATGCCGCGCTCGACACCCACGACGATGCCCCGCGCGTGGGGGAGAAACGCCTGACCATCGAGCGTCAGCTCAACCCCTCGGGCGGTGCGTGTGAACAGACGGACTTCCAGCTCGCGTTCCAGGGCGGCGATCCGCTTGGAGACTGCCTGCTGCGTCACGCCCAGCTCATCGGCCGCATGTTGCAACTGTCCGAGCTCGGCCGCCCGGACGAACGATCGCAATGCCTCGGTGTCCACTGGTTCACCTTAAGCGTGCACAACTGATCGTTGTGGCTCGCCGAGGGACGGTTGTTTGATCATGCTCCAGCGTGGATTACGTGACTCAAGCATCCAAACCGTCGGTTGCCGGGAGGAGTCATGTGCGCGTGAGTTTGAGGCCCAGCTTCGGGTGGCTGTGGTCGGCCAACGCCGTCAGCACATACGGCACGTGAATCGCTTTCGGGTATTCCCGCTCATCGCGGCCCGGGTGCTGCGCTCGCCGGCATTCGCCCTCTCGCTCCTGGAACCTGCCGGCCTTGCCGTTGCCGCGATCGTCGCGGTCCCACTCGGGCGGCGGGCCGAGCACCGGGCCAAGCGCCCGCGACGACCGCGATGGACCTGATCCGCTTCCTCGCCATGGCGAGCGTTCCGATCACGGACCTCCCCGGCCTGCTGTCCTACGGCCAACTGCTGGTTGTCCCGGCCATCTCCAAAACGCCGAGCATCGCCTCCACCGCCGCATCAGGGGCGTGCCTGAAGTGCCTCGTCGACGCAGACCATCTCCTCGTCGCAAACGGGAGGTTCGAGGGCACGAGCTGGGCGGGCCCTCCGCGCCCGCGGAGGCGACATGGCAGCGCCGCGCGGTGTGGCCACCGGACCGCGCGCCACCGACCTTCTGGGCGGCTGCCGATCCATCCTCCACGATCGCGTCCTACGACCCCTGTTCCTCAACATGACAGTCAGCGGCCATCCGGGCGTCCGCAACGAGGTCGCCCAGCTCATCCCACGGCTGCGGCCGTGCCGCCGGTGCGGGGCAAGCGCGGCCGGCCACGGCGCCGAGCACGGCTCCGGCCTGGGTACCCAGCGCTGGGTCATGGAGCGCGCCTTCGCCCACCTGCACTGGTACCGACGGCTGCGCGTCCGCTGGGAGATACGCGACGACGTCCACGAAGCCTTCCTCACCCTCGGATGCGCACTCATCCGCCGGCGACGTCTGAAGTCGTTGCGGCAGCAGTCTTCACCGCACGTGAGAGCAGTCGGAATCAGGGTCCCGCGCGATGGCGATCACGTCGTCGAGCCGGTCGCGCACAGGTTCCTAGTAGCAGCGCAGCGCACGGACGCTCACTCCCGCCTTGTCGGCAACCTCACCGATGCGCACCGGTCCTCCTCTGTTCGGCCGACCGCCCGACTTGCAGCTGACGCCAACGTCAGCTTTTAGCGTCGTGGGTGTCGGCGTTCGCCGGACATTCGCTCCACCGCTCTCACGAACGGCCGGTTCAGGCCGCGTGGAAAGGCAGAACATCATGCGCGCAGTCCGCTATCACGAGTACGGCGGTGTGGAGACCCTCGTGGTCGAGCAGGTGCCGGACCCGCATCCCGGGCCCGGCGAGATCCGTGTCCGCGTCGCGGCGGCCGGCGTCAATCCCGTCGACTGGAAGGTGCGTTCCGGTGCGGTGCACGAGGTGCTCCCCGTGGACCTGCCTGCGATTCCTGGGCGGGATGCCGTCGGCGTGGTCGACGAGACCGGTGCGGGCGTGCGGGGGGTGAGCATCGGCGACCGTGTCTTCGGGCTGGGCGGCGTCACCGGCGCGACAGCGGAGCTGGCCGTGCTCTCGGCCTGGGCCCACGCGCCCGCCACGTGGACCGACGAGGAGGCCGCCGGCGCCGGTCTGGCATCCGTGACCGCGATGGGCGGGCTGAAGGCGCTCGGTCCTCTGCGGGGGCGCACCCTTCTCATCGAGGGCGCCGCCGGAGGCGTGGGCAGTGCCGCGGTCGAGATCGCGGTGGCTCAGGGCGCCACCGTGATCGGGACGGCCAGCGAGCGCAACCACGAGTTCCTCACCTCTCTCGGTGCCGTTCCCACCACCTACGGCACCGGCCTCGCGGAGCGCCTCGCCACCCTGGCTCCGGACGGTGCCGACATCGCGCTCGACACCGCGGCCTCCGGGTCCCTGGCCGATCTCATCGCGATCGTGGGCGACCCTGCTCGCGTGTCGACGATCGCCGACCACACCAACGCGCAGCGCCTGGGCGCGCGTCTGGCCAACGCGGAGAACGACTCCACACTCCTCGCCGAAGCGGGCGAACTCGGCCGGCAAGGCCGCTACACACCGCGCATTGAGCGGACCTACCCGCTCGAACGGATCGCGGAAGCGCACACGTACGCCGAGCGCGGACGCACGCGGGGGAAGATCGTGGTCCGCGTCTGAGCTTGTCCCGCCGTTCGGGGCTTCCCGCGGCTTCGGCCGCGGGAAGCCCGCACCTGGTTCGCCGCGCACGGCATCACTGCGATTGACCGTGTCGTGACGGACAACGGTGCCTGCTACCGTGCGCCGTCCTTCAGCGCCGTCCTTCAGCGCCGCCCTCGCCGGCAGCCTGCGACAGGTCGGATCGGACGAGGTCTTTCGGAGCCGGGGCTGCTCGGGATCAGTCCCGGTAGTCGGGGGCGACACGCTCGACGAGCCGGAGCAGTGCCGACCAGGCAAGCTCGTACCCCTTTTCGTCCTGGAGGTCGGAGCTGTCGTCCTCGCCGGAGAGTTGGCGCGCTGTGAGTTCGCAGATGTCGGGAGGGGGCGTGACGAGCTTCGCTCCGCCTGCCATGGCCACGGTCTGGATCTCGCATGCCTTGTCCAGGTAGTACATGCGCAGGAAGGCCTGGGCCGGTGTTTCGCCGACGGTCAGCAGGCCGTGGTTGCGCAGGATCATCGCCGGGTGGTCGCCGAGGTCGGCGACCAGGCGTTTCTGTTCGGCGAGGTTGAGGGCGACGCCTTCGTAGTCGTGGTATCCGACCTTGCCGTAGAACTCCATGGAGATCTGGTTCAGCGGGAGCAGGCCGTGCTCCTGGGCCGCGACAGCACACCCGGCCTTGGTGTGAGTGTGCAGGACGCAGTGGGCGTCGGGCCGGGCGGCGTGGACGGCGCTGTGAATGACGAAACCGGCGGGGTTGACGGGATGAGGGGTCTCCTCGACAGGGTGACCGGCCAGGTCGATCTTGACGAGGTTCGACGCGGTGATCTCCTCGAAGAGCAGGCCGTAGGGGTTGATCAGGAAGTGGTGCTGCGGTCCGGGGATCCGGGCGGAGATATGCGTGAAGATCAGGTCGGTCATCCGGAAGTGCGCTACCAGGCGGTAGACCGCGGCGAGTTCGCGGCGCAGCCGCAGCTCCTCGTCGGGGGTGGCTTCGGGGGTCTGGCCGGCGCGGAGCGTCGGATCAGTCACAGGGTGCCTCCTTCGGTGGCTGG
Organism: Streptomyces sp. NBC_01775; assembly: GCF_035917675.1. NCBI lineage: Bacteria > Bacillati > Actinomycetota > Actinomycetes > Kitasatosporales > Streptomycetaceae > Streptomyces > Streptomyces sp. NBC_01775. The sequence continues at coordinate 8,743,296 of NZ_CP109104.1, forward strand.
GGTGACGACCGGGGTGAGGGGACGCCCGGTGCGATGCCAGGCGATGACGTTCTCGGCCGGGCGCTCGACATAGGCGCGCCGCGAGGCGTCGGACAAGAAAGCGATGTGCGGGGAGAGCAGCAGGCCGGGGTGGGTGCGCAGAGGGTCGTCCTGGTCCGGGGGTTCGGTGGGGAGGACGTCGAGGGCTGCTCCGGCGAGTTTGCCGGTGTCCAGGGAGTCCAGGAGCGCGGCGTGGTCGATCAGGCCACCGCGTGCGACGTTGACCAGGAAGCTGCCGGCCGGCATGCGGTCGAGCTCCGCGCGGCCGATGAGGTTGCGGGTGGCGTTGTTGAGCGGGGCATGCAGGGAGAGCACGTCGCTGCATGCCAGCAGGGTGTCCATATCGGTCCGCTGAACCGTGGCCGGCCCGTGTTCGGGGCTCAGCGGATCGTAGGCGGCGACGCGGCCGAAGATCGGTGCGGCCAGCTCGGCGAGGCGGGTGGCGATGCGGCCCATGCCCACCAGGCCGAGCGTCAGCTCGTCGGCCCGGCGGGGCAGCCGTGGCAGGTCGGTGGTCCAACCGCCCCGGCGCACCGCTGCGTCGGCTTGCGGAAATCCACGCACCAGCGCCAGGGCTGCGGCGAGCGCGTGGACGGCGACTTCCTCGGTGGCCGCGTCGGGCAGGTTGCACACCCACAGGCCGCGGGCACGTGCCGCCTCGGCGTCGACCATGTCGTAACCGGCCGAGCACGTGGCCAGGATACGGAGGTTGGGAAGCCGGTCGAGAAGGTCCGCGTCGATGCGGGCGTACCCGACGAGGAGGGCGACCGCGTCCGAGGCCGCTCGGGCGATGGCGTCCGGGCTCGCGCTGTCGGCGATCCGTACGTCGAAGCCCGCCTCGGTCAACTTCGTCACCCCGGGGGTCGGATCCAGGTCGTCGAGATCGGTGAAGACGGCCAGGGGGCCGGTCATGCCAACTCCTTAGAGGTATGGACAGCCAATGAAACCGGCTGGTGGTACAGCGTCAGACAGTGGTGGTTGCGGGGGCTGCCGAGGTGCCGGCCGACTCGCCCGCCACGCGGCGGCGCCACCCCTCGACGACCGCTTCCTCGGTCGGTTTGGTGACAAGGCTGACGGTCACGTAGGCGACGAGGCTGGCGAGCAGGCCGTAGTAGATCGGCTCGTTGGCGAGGAGCCCGTCCGTCACCATAAAGGTGATCACGGTGGTGCCGCCCACGACCATCGAGGTCAGAGCACCCTGGAGGTTTCCGCGCCTCCAGACCAGGCCGCCGAGGATGGGGATCAGCAGACCGCCGACGAGCAGGTCGTATGCCGCGGTGAGGGCTGCCATGACGTCGCCGAGTGCGCAGGCGATGGCCATGGAGGTCACGCCGAGGATGGCGATGGCGAGTCGGTTGGAGGCGACCTCGTCGCTCTCCTCCGGATCGGCGGCGGCCTCGGCCTTGTGGCGGCCGAGGCGGCGCAGCCGGGCCCAGATGTCGTTGTTGGCCACGGTGGCGGAGGCGATCAGGGCGCCACTGGCGGTGGACATCATCGCGGACAGGGCAGCGGCCAGGACCAGTCCCTTGATCCCGGGAGGCAGGGTGTGCTTGACGATAGCGGCGAACGCTTGGTCGGCGCTGGCCAGCCGGGGGTGGAGCACCTTGGTGGCCATGCCGATGAAGGCGCCGGCCAGGGCGTAGACGAGGCAGAAGGCCCCGGCAGCGGTGCCGCCCCACACGGCGACCTTTTCGCTGCGGGCGGTGAAGACCCGCTGCCAGATGTCCTGCCCGATGAGCATGCCGAAGGTGTAGATCAGCACATAGGTGAAGATTGTCTGCCCGCCGATGGAGGTCGGGGACAGGTAGCCGTGCGGCAGCTGGTCGCCCATGGCGGCGAAGCCGCCGGCCTTGACCACCGCGATGGGCAGCAGCAGGAGGAGCACGCCCACGCTCTTGACCACGAACTGCACCATGTCGGTGAGCGTGATGGACCACATGCCTCCGAGCACCGAGTAGCCGACGACGATTGTGCCGCCGATGACGATCGCGGCCCAGCGCGGTACGTCGAACAGCACGTCGAAGACGCTGGCATAGGCGATCGTCGAGGTCACGACCAGCATGAGCGTGTACATCCACATCACCACGCCTGAGATGACGCTGGCGGCGTCGCCATAGCGCAGCGAGAGCATCTCGGCGACCGTGTACACGCGCAGCCGGGCGATCCGGGCGGAGAAGAAGATGCTCAGCGCCAGCAGCCCCAGCCCGATGGCGAAGACCATGGCGGCACCGGAGATCCCGTAGCTGTAGCCCAGGCCCACACCGCCGACGGTGGAGGCCCCGCCGAGGACGATGGCGGCCATCGTGCCCGTGTACATCAGCGGGCCCAGCCGCCGTCCGGCGACCAGGAACTCGCTCTTGGAAGCGGCGCGCTTCTTGCCCCACCAGCCCGCGCCGACAAGGCCCAGCAAGTATCCGGTCATGACGAGGTAGTCGACGGCCATCAGGTCCTCCGATTCGCTGCGGCCCACGCCTGAGCGCGACGCCGAGTGGCTGCTGTGGGGGGACAGCAGCTGCGCGCCGGGCCACGGGAGCGGGCGGACGCGGCAGTGCTGACGAGGGGGGATGCCGGGGCGGGGGTGGTGCCCTCTTGATCGGAGAACCTATCCACGGTTCACACTGGCACTGAAGTGTAGGGTTTATCCAAAATGAACTCGTTCGCTGGATGAATCCCGCACTTCTGCGCGACGTTGCCGGGTTGGAAGGATCACTCTTCGTGGCCGAGACCGACCAGCTCTCCGTTCCCCTCAGCATGCTGCTCGCCAATCCCGCACTGGGTCTGAGCCAGATCGCCGGTCCGGCCGAGGACCGCCTCATCAGCACGGTCGGTACCACCGAGGTCGAGGACCCCACGCCCTACCTCGTCGGCGGCGAGCTCCTCCTCACCGCGGGGGTTCGTCTCCCGCACGAGCCGGACGGCATCGACAACTACGTGACCCGCGTCGTCGCCGCCGGGGTGGCAGCGCTGGGCTTCGGTGTGGTCCCTGTGCATCAGGAGGTTCCCGCCGAGCTCATCGCCGCCTGCGACCGCCACGGGCTGCCGCTGCTGCGTCTGCCGCCCCACACCCCCTTCGTGGCCGTCGGTCAGGCCACGTACGACGCCATCGCCGAGATCCGCAACAGCGAACTGAGAATGATCTCCAAGGCGCAGTCGGCTCTCGCTTCCGCCGCGGCCCGGCCGGATGCGCTCCAGGCCGTGTTGCAGCAGCTCAGCGCCCATACCGAGGCCGGGTCGGTACTCTTCGACGCCCAGGGCAACGAACTGTTCAGCGCGGGCCGCCGCCCTGCGGCCCCCGGCCCTCAGCTCCTGCGTGACCTTGCCGTACGTACCATCGCCCGCTCCACCGGGAACCATGCGAAGGGCAGACCGCCGCCCCCCGCGGCGGCGGCTCACCACCACGAAGGCATCCACCTGACCGTGCACACCCTGCCCGGCACGGACGGCGCCGCTACCCCACTCGCCCTCGGCCAGGCCGCCGCCACAGCCCCGACCCTGGTCCACCGCCAGGTGACCAGCATGGCGACCGTGCTGCTGTCTCTGCTCACGAGCCCCAGCCACGCCCTCGGCACCGACGCTCACAGCATCGGCGCACTCGTACGGCTCATGCTCGGGGCCACCCCTGCCGAGGTCGCGCCCGCACTCGTCCCTGACGAGGAGACCTTGGGCGAACATTGGGTCGTCGTCCATGGCCGCCACCTCCTGGCACGGTCCACTCTTGTAGGCCGGTCCTGCGAAGACCCGGCCCAACTCGTTGCTCTGGGCACCGCACTTGGCACTCCCTACCTGCACATCGACCGCGCGAGCCTGCGAGCACTGATCCCCAGCGCACCGGACGCCCAGCCGGTCGCCCCCGCGCAGGCCGCCGCCCTCGGGTGGACCCTCGGCTTCAGCGCGCCTGTACCGGTGACAAAGCTGCCCAGCGCAGACACTCAGGCCGAACGCGCGCTGGAGCGGGCCATCGCCAGTGAGGCACCGGCGGTCATCCATCACGCTGACGCACGCACTCCCCACACCCTGGTCGCCGCCACCGACGCGCGGGAACACGCCCGCGCCCGATTCGCCCCGCTCTCCCAAGCCGCGGCACCCGGCGCCGCTGTCCTCCTCGGCACCCTGCGCACCTGGCTGACCTTCCACGGAACCTGGGACCGCACAGCAGCCGCTCTGGACATCCACCGCAACACCGTGCGCCACCGTCTGGCACGGGTCGCCGAACTCCTCGACGTCGATCTCCAGGATCCGGATGTCCGCATGGAACTCTGGTTCGCTCTCCACTGGCTGCCCGACGACGAGTTCGCCGGGCGGCGGGGCACCACATGACACCCGCCCCGCCCTGCCCCCGCAGGGTGTGCGGTGCCGGCCCGGCGTCTGCACCACCTGCCATCAGCCCCTGCCCAGCAGGATCCCAGGATCCAGACAGACCTGACGGATTCCTATCAGGGAGGGGTTTGTCATGGACGTTGTGTGACGGCTGGGAGCTGTCCGGCGGATCTTGCCGTGGTCGGGCTGTTGAGGCCCAGTCTGACTTCATTAGGATCGCGGTGTGTTCGAGTACCACGGCTGGATCACGGTCAGGGAGACCTCGGTTGATGACGACGATGACGTCCGGCTGCGGCAGGTCGTGGATGACCTTCGGCTTCGCATCGCCAAGATGGCCAGTCCCTATCTCCTTGACCTCAGGTGGATGAACGGCGAGCCGTTCATCCACCTGGGAGGCCATTCCAATCACCGTTCGTCACCTGATGTCCTGGACCTGTTCGAGCATGTCGCGAAGGTTGCTCCTGGCTCCTACGGCCTCCTGCATATTCGCGATGACGAGGACCCGGCCCATGAGAACGAGGTACGCGTGCTCAGGCTCGCTCGGGGCACGGTCACGCAGCGCACAGAGGCGCTGCTGTCCCCGTGTATCCCGACGCTGGAAGACCCCTTCACAGATTAGGCCGCCTACTTCCCCTGGCGAAGCCACAGGCTGATCGAGGCACGGGTCCCGCGCGCCCACACCGAGGTCCTCACCGAAACCGACGGAGGAGAGCACCGCATCCGGCTGGGCGCCTTTCGCAGCAGCACCCGCACCCACCACAAGCAGCAGAAACTCACCGCTGAGCAGACCCGCGAAGCCCGCGGCGTAGGCCTGCTTGGGTAAGTGGGCCCTGGCGCGCGAGCCCGGTGTTTCAGTGGTCGGGGTTGTGCCGTAGCTCTGCGGCCGGTCCGCTCCGGTGGCGTCGCCGTCGGTGTATGTGCACGGCGACGGCTGGTGCGGCGGTGCCGGCCCCCCATGCCAGGAGCTGCCCGGCCCCGCTCAACCGGGCCTTCCGGGCGTGTTCGCACACGGGTGTGAGATAGGGGTGCCCAGAGGGGGTCTTGAGCGTGTGGGGGGAGAGGAGGGATCCGCATTCCTCCCGCACCGTCGCACTCGGGTCGGCGGGATCCTCGTTCGCGCGGAACGGCACCAGCACCACGATGATCGAGGCGAGGAGCAGCAGCACGGGGATGGACCACAGTACGAGGTTCACCGCCGGCCTCTTCCACCGCTGCGGTATTCGTTGTGCTCCGGCCATCGTCATTGCCCCTGTTCCTCCCCGCCGAGTGCTTCCTGCGCCCGGATGCGCACAGGCGCACCGGCCTCATACCGGAGCTGGTTTCCTGGCGGCTCACCTCGCCGGCTACGTGACAGGCGGTCAGCGCGGCAGGCTCCCGCAACGCGACTTGCACACTCACGCTCAGCGTAGCCACCGACGACAGCCCCCGGCCGCGGCCCGATCCTGCGCGGTCACTCGGCACTATGGCACGCCCCCGACCGGGACAGGCCTCCGGCTCCGCTCCCAGCCCGTCTTCTCCGGCCCTCTTCCTGTCAGGTTCCAGGAGCCACATGGGTGCCGTCTCCTCAGCAGGCTCACGCGTCGCTGCGCTCGACTGGCGCCACCGGTACGGGGATACCATGACCACGTCACGGGACGTCAAGGATGGTCAGCTGGGGGCTTACGTTGGACTCGTTCAAGGCAGAGTGGGGTGCTCTGGTCTCGCAGGCCCAGGAGGGGCAGAACGCGCGGATGCAGCTCAATTCCGCGGCTCCGGCGGGCGGCGGGGGCACCGGGCCCGGTGGGGCCGACCGGCTGGCCTCGGACCCCGCGACGAAGAAGGCCTCGGCGAAATATGTCGACGAGCAGCTGCTCCCGCACCTGCGCAGCGCGGGCCGGATGGGCGGAGTGCCCTCGGACGGCCCGGCACCGGGGATGTTGGGCAGCGAGCGGGCCCAGCCCGGCGGCACGATGCAGGACTGGGAGGCATGGCAGGGCGTCGAGCACGTGCTGCGGCAGTGGGGCAAGCAGGTCCGCAACCTCGAACAGCGGCTCCAGGGCGAGAGGGACGCGCTGCGCGGGGCCAGGGTGCTCTTCCAGTCGCGGGACGGCCTCGTGCACAACTCCCTCGTGTCCGGCTCGGATCCCTACATGCCGACTCTTCCCGGCAACGAGCCCACCGGCCTGCGGCCGGCCGGATAAGGGCAGGCGGATCCGGGCGATGACACTCACCTTCCGCGACATCATGACCGCCGACGCCAGTGAACTGGATGATGCCGCAGCGGCCTTCCGGCGCATGGGCAAGCGCTTCGGAGAGCTGCACACCGACTACGACACCCGCGTGCGCGGCCAGGTGTCCAACAGCTCCTGGTCGGGCCTGGCGAAAGTGAGCTACGACGGGGTCGCCCGCGTCTCCTCGGGCCAGTTCGGCGCTGCCAAGCGCCAGGCACAGAACATCGCCACCTTGCTGACCAAGGCGTACGACGACCTGGCGGACAGGAAGCGGACCCTCGGCAGGCGGGTGAAGGCCGCCGAGAAGGACAAGATGAGTGTGGACGGGGACGGGAGAGTCACCCTCGACACCACCAAGCTCAACGAGGGCGAACGCGTGGCCAGAGGCCACGACCACACCTACGCAGAGGCCCTCGACGAAGAGGTCGCGAAATGGCAGGCCCGTATCGACGCGGCTGTCGAAGCCGTCAACGACACGGACGCCGCGATAAAAAAGACCCTCATCGCCGCTGTCAAACCACCGGACGGTCGCGCGGCCGGAGCACACGGGTTCAACCCCGACAAAGTCGAGTACACGCCCCCGGGAACCAGACAGGATCTGGACCGGATCCTGCGCGACTACCAGGTCGACCCCGACCCGGGCGGCGTGGTCGAGTACCCCCGCAACTGGATCCTGCACGCAGGCGCCGGGCTCCTGGGGATGAACGAGAGTGTCACGGCGCGGGAGGCGGACATGCTCGACGGGCTGGGCCTCAACGGCCTGGAGGGCTTCAAGGACGTACAGGGCAAGGCGTTCGACACCGCCGATGACCGGTTCGCGCCCGAGATACGAAACGGCGCGCCGAACAAGAACGACAACCACAACGACGCTTTCCGCCACACCTACTGGAACGCGCTGATGACGAAGAAGTACGGCGCGGAGTGGACCGAGAAGTACGCCACCACCCATGAAACCAGGCCCGGCAACCAGCCCGAGCGCGAAGCCATGGACCTCTACAACAACGAGATCGGCAGACGCATCGCCCAAGACAACCCCGACGCGAGCGATGAGGAACTCGCCGACCTGGTGGAGAAGGCTGTGCGCAAGGGTGACACGGTCGTAGTCGATCATGGCGGAGGCCGTCTCGCCTTCAGCGACCAGATCAGCTCCCGCGAGACGGGCGAACCCAAGCTCCAGCCTCCCGAGAGGCAGCAACCCAACAAGTCCAGCGACGTGGGTGGCGGCTCGGCAGTCGGTGACGACAGCGGTAGCTGAACTTGCTGCTTACCTGAATCGACCCCGCCGACCTCCAGTCCGCGTTACTGCTCGTATGCCCAGGCGGGGCCGGTGGCGGTGGTGGTCTGCCGGTAGACCACCACCGGGATCGGTCCGACGCCGGGCCGCATCCGGGAGAGGTACAGCAGGCCGTCGGGTGCTCGACCTCGTGAAGGATCAGCCGGGCGAGGCCACGCTCGTAGACCGTGATGATGGTGGCGCCGTCGAGCGCGGTGGTCTCCACGGTGATCCTCAGCGGGCGGGGCACCAGGCCGCGGACGTCGAAGAAGGACGGGCAGCCTTCCTACTGCTCGTCCATTTCGTCGCAGGCTGCGGTGATGCGGGGATTGAGGAGCACGATCGGCCTGGCGCCCGGCTCGGCGGGCCGTACGGTCGCGGCTGCGCGGCCGATGCCGATCTGTGGGGCGCGAGTCCCATGCCCTTGCCGGAGAAGTCGTGTGCCTGGGCGATGCGGTCCGCCGCCTGGGACAGCTGGTCGAGGACGTCCGTCGCGGCGTCCTGCCCGGCGGGCAGGACGAAGGGCGTCGGCGGGCTCGACGAGGATGCCGGTGCCGTGCTGGACGACGCCGAGGTCCCGCATGCGCCGGCTGGGCTGCACCTCGCTCACTTCAACTCCTCCGTGTCCGCGTCTGGTTCGGGCCGGGCCCGGAACTTCCGCTCCAGACGGTACCGGGCGTGCAGCGCGGGGGCGGACGTCGACCAGGCGAAGACGCGGTGCCCCCGTCGTCGTGTCGGCTGGGCGCAGTCCGCAGCGGCAGGGCCTCGGCGGTCATGGACGTCTCGGTGCCCCACACCACCGGGTCTTGGCCGGCGGGGAAGCCCAGCGTCACCTCCAGGTGCTCGGTGGGCAGTCGTACCGCCCGCCGGAACCACCGGCCCCACCGACTCGCCAGGGCAGAGCGGGAGAGGATGCGGTCGCTGGTGGCCCGGATGGCTGGTTCGGCTGCGGCCTCAGCGCCAGCCGTGGTTGGGTCGCGGGGGGCTTTTGAAGGGGCGGTCCGGCGTGGATGAAGTTGAGACGGTCGACGAGTACGTCGCGGAGATCGATGCGGCGGTGTATGCGGATCCGAAGCGTGCGGCTCGTTTGCGGGAGCTGCATGAGGCTGCGGAGACCACGGTGTCGGTCGATGAGATGCGGTCGATCTCGGCGGAGATGGCTGAGCTGCAGCGCGAGGGCTTGGCGGAGTTGAACGAACGCCGGGTGGCCGCGGGGCTGCCGACGTGGAAGCCACAGCCTCCGCAGGTGTGAGTGCAGGTTGTTGACGGCCGGGTGCGTGTGCATCCGGCCGTTTCATGCGGCGGGGCCAGCGGTGGGGAGGTCGCCGATATCAGGTGGATGGTTCCGCCAGTAGCGGCGTTCGTTCTCCTGCCAGAGGGCGGTGAAGAACGGTGGAAGCTGGTCGGGTGGGTCGTCGCGGGGGCAGACGAGGGCATGGGGGATGCGGCAGATAGTGCCAGCGGGTAGGGACTGGGTGCCGGTGTCGATGGCTATGCCGTCGTCGGCGATGGTCCAGCGGTGTCCAGCGGGGACGATGTGCGAGGGCACGGGCATGTCGGGTTCGAGGAGGACCCACCGGTTGTAGCCGGTCTCATGCCGGTCTTGGAGTGTGTCGCAGTGGCGGCAGCGGGGTTCGACAGGTGGGGGCGGTCCGGTGGCGCCTTCTTCGAGGGCTTGCTCGTTGTCGCAGTGTGTTTGGAGGTGGGACCAGCAGGGTGTGCACTGCTGGCCGTGAGGGCTGCCGCGGTCGGTGACGGTGGGGTGGGGTTGTCGGCATGTGCGGCAGCGAGGTTCGGCTTGAGGGTCGGCCATGCAGGCAGGGTGCGGCGTGAGGGTTTGTGCTGGTAGGGCGCATGCTGGTCGCATCGGGTGCGTTGGGTGGGCGCTGTGAGCTGGGCTTCGTCCCGGTGGTTTTGTCGTGAATCATCAGTCTCGCCGGCGGTGGCTCATCTTCGACACCCACACAAGCCCCGGACACGGTTTGCGGTCGGGGGCTTCGTCGCGCTGTCAGTCGTTGTGTCGCATGCACTGCTGGAAGCCCAGACTGCGGCGAAGGACCTGATGTGAGTCCCATGGAAGCTGCGCTCGCCGGCCTCCATACGCGCCCACGCGAGCGAGGGGAAGTACATGTACCGAGAGTTCATCACTCCCGAGGACCTGGACGTCTTCCAGAGGCTGGATACCTGGCCGGAGACGATGGATGACGGTTCACGGCTTCTGACCTTCTCCTACGAGAGCGGCGAACACCTCACCTTCGCCTACAGCCCGCTGGGCAGATCCATCCACCTTCGGTGGACCAGCCGTACGGGAGCAACAGTCCTCGACGCTTTCCGCGAGAGCGCCACCGAACTGATCATCCGGGCGGACCCGGAGAAGAAGTACATCATCACCCGTTTCGACATGGGCGACTGCAGCGGAGAATTCCGCCTACAGACCAGCCCAGCGGTCACGATCGTCGATCGCCTGCTGTTCTGACACTGGATCGGGCCTGGGCCAACAGCGGGTCGGGGCCGCAGATGACACGGCGCCCCTGGCGACATCGGGGCCATCGCGGCCGACGCCTTCGACGCTCCGGCCGACTACCTGGGGCGCACCATTGAGATCGCCGGAGACGAGCTGACCGGCCCGCAGATGGCCGAGGTCTTCGGCCGCGCCGCCGGCCGCCCCGTGCGCTTCGTCTCCCAGCCGATCGAGGAGGTCCGCGCCCAGAGCGAGGAGATGGCTGTCATGTTCGACTGGTTCAACACGGTGGGCTTCAGAGCGGACCTGACCGACCTGCGCGGCCGTCACCCACACCTGACGACGCTGGAGGACTGGATGAGCGAGCACTGGTCGGCACCCGCAGAACCAACGCCGACTGTCTGACACGCGCGTTGAGGCTGGGAGGCTGGAAGGCCGAGAGTCTGGCAGCCCGTTGACGTCGGTAGCCCGTCGAGCGCGACATCGGCGCCCCCGCTTTCGACGGTGCGAATCGTTCCTGCGGTGAACGTCTTCGGCTGTGCGGGCGACCGTGGCCCGCAACGCTGGGCAAGGTGGGCGACTGCCAGGTCGGCGGCAGTGTTCACGCTGCTTCCGACACCGCCTCCTGCCTGTTGTCCTGGCGGTTGTTCCTGCCCGCCTCCTGGGGCATGCCCGTGGCGGATCGGCCGCATCCCCGAGGACGCACACCAGCGTCCCAAGTGGCAGCTCGCGCGGGAGACGCTCGATGAGTTCGCCGGTGGCGGGCTACGGCCGGCTGTCCTGGTCGCGGATACCGGGTACGGCCGCTTCGGGTGAGGCCTGTGCGCCCCTGTGCATCAGGTTCACCACATGGTGTAGACGGTCCCAGTTCGCGCCGTCTCGCTGGTTGCCTTCGCCGAGTATCGAGGACGGCCCGCGCGCCGTGCAGGGGGCGTTCTCCGTGCTCGTCGGCACGCCCGGCCGCACGCACCGTCCCGACAACAGAAAACGACTCATATGCATTTGACCCCGCATGAGCAGGAGCGCTTGCTGGTTCACGTCGCGGCCGATGTGGCGCAGAAGCGTCGCGACCGGGGCCTGCTCCTCAACTACCCCGAGACGATGGCTCTGTTGACCGCATACGTCTTCGAGTCGGCGCGCGACGGCAAGACCGTCAGCGACATCATGGATGCGGGCCGGCAGGTGCTCACCCGTGACGACGTGATGGCCGGTGTCCCGGAGATGATCAAGAACATCCAGGTGGAGGCCACTTTCCCGGACGGCACCAAGCTGGTCACCATCCACGACCCCCTCCCGGAGGCCACGGAGGAGCCCGAGGTCTACCCGGGCAAGGTCGAGCACCCCCGGCCGCCGCGCAATCCGGGGTGCCCGGTCGACTGCGCCGATGACAAGGGCCCGTCCGCCTGCTGCGATGAGTGCGCGGACACGGCCTCCTGGTACGGGGCGATCGAGTTCAACAAGACCTTGAACGCCGACAAGAAGACGATCAAGGTCAAGAACACTGCGGACCGTCCCGTTCAGGTTGGCTCCCACTATCACTTCGCCGAGGTCAACCCGGAGCTCAAGGTCGTGGAGAGCTCGGAGGGCAAGCCCGTGACCTACGGACTGCTGAAGGACTGCGAGGACGCCAAGGGCAGGCGCCTCAACATCGCTGCGGGGACGTCAGTGCGCTTCGAGCCGGGCGATGAGTGCTGCGTCGAGCTGGTGAAGATCCAGGGCGATGCCCAGGACGACCTGTCCCAGATCAAAGGACTGCGCGAGGAGACTTTCTGATGGCTGGCCCGCAGGAGCCGAGCAACAACCCGCCGGAAGCCAAGCGGAACAACAAGCTCAAGCGGAACAACAAGCTGAAGCGGGCGGATTACGCCGCCTTGTACGGGCCCACCACCAAGGACCGCGTCCGCCTCGCCGACACCGACCTCACTGTGGAGATCGAGGCCGACTGGAGCGGAGGGCCGGAGTACAGCGGCAACGAGATGATCTTCGGTGGCGGCAAGGTGATCCGCGAATCGATGGGGATGTCGCACATCCCCAGGGACGGGGGCGGGGACGAGTCGCGTAAGCCCGTGGACACGGTCATCACCGGTGCGCTGATTCTCGACTGGTGGGGCGTGGTCAAGGCTGACGTGGGCATCCGCGACGGCAGGATCGCGGCCATCGGCAAGGCGTACAACCCCGAGACGATGGACCCGATCCAGAACTTCGAGAAGCCGACCCGTAACCGTGCCGATCAGGCCGATACGGTGCCGCAGACGGTGGAGCCGACGAACTTCGTGGTCGGCCCGAACACCGAGGCGATCTCCGGCAACGGGCGGTTCCTCACCGCGGGCGGTGTGGACACCCATGTCCACTTCATCTGCCCCGAAGAGATCCACGAGGCCCTTGCCTCGGGCGTTACCACGCTCATCGGCGGCGGTACCGGCCCGGCCGAGGGCAGCACGGCCACCACGGTGACGCCGGGCCCGTGGCACATCACCCGGACGTTCGAGGGGCTTGACGAGTATCCGGTCAACGTCGGCCTGCTCGGCAAGGGCAGCACGATGAGCAAGGAGGCACTCAACGAGCAGGTGGACGCCGGGGTCTGCGGCCTCAAGATCCACGAGGACTGGGGCGCCACACCCGCCGTGATCAACAACGCGCTGGAGGTCTGCGAGGAGCGGAACATCCAACTTGCCTTGCACGCGGACTCGTTGAACGAGTCCGGCTTCCTGGAAAGCACCCGCGACGCCTTCACGAACACAACGGACGGCAAGAAGCGCTCGATCCACATCTTCCACGTCGAGGGCGCCGGTGGCGGTCACGCGCCGGACATGATCGAGCTGGTCAAGGAAGAGAACGTCCTTCCCGCCTCGACCAACCCGACCCGCCCGCTGACGGTGAACACCGTCAAGGAACACATCGACATGATGGTGATCTGCCACCATCTCAACCCGGACATCCCTGCGGACATGGCATTCGCCGACTCCCGCCTCCGGCCCTCCACCATGGCCGCGGAAGATCTCCTGCACGACATGGGTGCCATCTCGATGATGTCTTCCGATGCCCAGGCGATGGGCCGCATCGGCGAGATGATCATGCGGACCTGGCAGACCGCGCACGTCATGAAGTGCCGCTACGGTCCCCTCCCGGAGGACCTCGAGTACGCGAAGATCCGCACGGCTGAGGACGATGAGAAGGCCAAGCACTCGTACAACGACGACGAACTGATCCCGAGCGACAACTACCGGGCGCGCCGCTATATCGCCAAGTACACCATCAACCCGGCGATCACCCACGGCATCGACGACCACGTCGGTTCCGTGGAGACCACGAAGCTGGCCGATCTGGTGCTGTGGGAGCCGAAGTTCTTCGGGGTCAAGATCCACATGGTCCTCAAGGGCGGGCAGCTCGCCTACGCGCAGGTCGGCGACGCCAACGCGTCGATCACGACGCCACAGCCCTACCTGCCGCGGCAGGTCTGGGGCTCCACCGGCCGCGCCCCGGGAAGCAACTCGTACAACTTCGTGGCCGACAAGCAGGTAGCACTCCGGCTGAACGGCGGGACCGAACCGGCCAAGGAGACGAACGGCGAGACCGGACCGGCTAATCCGCACGAAGGTCTCGGCCTCGGCAAGACCTTCGTGGAGATCAAGAGCACCCGGAAGGTCACCAAGGCGCACATGAAACTGAACAACACGATTCCTGAGAGCCTCAGGGTCGACCACAACAGCTTCGAGGTCACCATCGGCGGCGCCACCACGGGGGATTCCCGCACCGTGCTCGACGGCGCGACCGTACCGCGCACTTACGTCAACGACCTGCCCATGGCACAGCGCTACTTCCTCTTCTGACCCCACCCCGTGCCCGGCCGCCGACGCCGTGTCCGCGGCCGGGCCGCGGTGCAACATCCGACCCCTGTGAAAGGCAGCCGCTCACCCATGAGCCGTGCCGCACTGCTCCTGCTGGCCGACGGCCGCTTCCCCGCCGGCGGGCACGCCCATTCCGGCGGCGTCGAGGCCGCGGTCGCCCACGGAGCCGTACACGACACCGACAGCCTGGAGGCGTTCTGCCGCGGGCGCCTGCACACCACCGGCCTGACGGCGGCCGGCCTGGCCGCCGCGGCCACCGGCGGACATGACCCGCTGCTGCTGGACGACGCCGCCGACGCCCGTACGCCCGTCCCCGCGCTGCGCGCCGTCTCCCGCAGGCTCGGCCGGCAGCTGATGCGCGCGGCACGGGCCACCTTCCCCTCTGCCGAGCTCGAACGTCTGGCCGCCGAACGCACCCAGGGCGCCCACCAGCCCGTCGTCCTGGGCCTGACCGTCCGCGCCGCCGGGCTCGCACCGGTGGATGCCGCCCGTGCCGCCGCCTACGAGAGTGCCGGTGGCCCGGCCACGGCCGCAGTGCGCCTGCTGAGCCTCGACCCCCTCGATGCCTCGCGCCTGCTGGCACGTCTCGGCGCCGAGACCGACGACGTCGCAACGGCAGCCGCCGAGGCCGCGGCCCGCGTGGAGACCGAGGGCATCGACGCCCTGCCCTCGGCGTCCTCGCCCCTGCTGGACATCACCGGAGAGCAGCACGCCGCCTGGACCGTCCGGCTCTTCGCCTCCTGATCACCCTGCCCGAACGCCCGAACCCGAACGCCCGAACCCTAACGCCGATCCCAACCGCTCGATTCCCCAACGGAGTTGCCATGCACCTCGACCACTCGCTGCCCCACCAGCACCTTCCCAGCGTCTCAGCGACCCGGCCCGACGGTCGCCGCCGCGCCCTTCGCATCGGCCTGGGCGGGCCCGTGGGCTCCGGCAAGACCGCCAGCGTCGCCGCGCTTTGCCGCACCTTGCGCGACCGCTACTCCCTGGCCGTCGTCACCAACGACATCTACACCCGCGAGGACGCCGAGTACCTGCGTCGCGAGGCCGTGCTGCCGCCCGAGCGGATCACAGCCGTCGAGACCGGCGCCTGCCCGCACACCGCTATCCGCGACGACATCTCCGCCAACCTGGAAGCCGTCGAGCACCTGGAGGAGACCCTGCACCCCCTCGACCTGGTACTCGTCGAGTCCGGTGGCGACAACCTCACCGCCACCTTCTCCAAGGGTCTCGTCGACGCCCAGATCTTCATCATCGACGTCTCCAGCGGCGACGACATCCCCCGCAAGGGCGGCCCCGGCATCACCACCGCCGACCTCCTCATCGTCAACAAGACCGACCTCGCCCCGCACGTCGGCGCCGACCTGGACACCATGGCCGCCGACGCCCAGAAGCAGCGCGGCGACCTCCCCGTCCTCTTCACCAGCCTCACCGGCGACGACGGCATCCGCGAGGTCGCCGACTGGGTCACCGCCCATCTCACCGAGTGGCGCGCCGAGGCGACCGTATGACCCTCACCGCCCCACTCGCCAAGCACCAGCACCCCAACGAGCCGGACCTGTGCGCTGCCGACCCCCGGAACGCGGCCGGACACCCGGACGGGGTGTGGGCCACCGCCCGCATCCGCGCCGCACACAACGGACGCGTCACCACACTCCCGCAACTGCGCAGCGACGGCCCCTTCCACCTCCGGCGCATGCGCACCGACGGGAATGCAGCCGCGGTAGGGATCATCGGCGCGATGAGCGCCCCACTGGGCGGCGACCGGCTCACCCTCGACGTCACCGCCGAGGATCGCGCAGAGCTGGAGGTGACCACGGCGGCTGCCACACTCGCTCTGCGCGGCCCCACCGCCGCGGCGGCCACCTACGACGTGCGACTCACCGTCGGGGAACACGCCCGCCTGCGCTGGCTGCCGCAGCCGCTGATCAGCGCCGCAGGCAGCAACCTGCGCCAGACCTACGCCGTCGAACTCGCCGCCACCGCACGGCTGGTGCTACGCGAAGAGCAACTCCTGGGCCGCGCCGACGAGGAGCCCGGCCACCTCGTCAGCCGAATCCTGGTCCGCCGCGCCGGACACACACTGCTCGACCAGCACACGGCATACGGGAGCCCGGAGCCCGGCTGGGACGGCCCGGCCGTCCTGAACGGACACCGCGCCGTCGGCCAACTTCTGCTCGTCGGCCCGGAGACGGACACCCAGCACGACCCTGTCCTGCTCCGGGAGGGCGCCAAGAACGGGTGCGCTGTCCTCACACCGCTGGCCGGCGGTGCGGCCCTCCTCGCCACAGCCGTGGCACCGACCTCCTCCGTGCTGCGCGAGCTGCTCGACGAGGCGCACGCACACGTCCTCGGGAAATAGCGCGGGCAGCATTCGCGCCTTGCCGTATTCACCGTTGCCCGGTAGACCCTCTGGCTGCGGTTTCTGCCTCCGCCGGATGGGTACCGAGCGGTGCAACGCGGGGTGCGGAGTGGGGGAGGGAGGGTGGATCAGGGGGTGGCTTGGGGGTGTTCCGGGCAGAGGCAGTGGACGACGGAGGCGTTCGGATCATTCGCCTGGCAGAGCGTTTTCCAGGAGGACCTCTGCTGCTGCCCGCGCGTGCCGTCCGTAGTCCGCGTCGCTCAGCACCATGGCGCGGCTGGCGGCCCCGTCCGCGAGAGTGACGAGTTGTTCGGCGAGTGCGGCGGGCTCTCGGCAGCCCAGTTCCGTTACCAGTGCAGTTACCAGCCGCACCATCAGCAGCTTCTGTTCGCGGGCGTAGGAGTGGACCGCGCTCTGCGGGTCGGGGAACTCTGCGGCGGCGTCGATGAACGGGCATCCGCGTACGGGAGCCGCGTCCGCCGCGGGCGGGACGAACAGCGCGAGGATCCGTTCTCTCGCCGGGATGTCCTCGCGAGTCAGCGCGCTCTCCAGGGTGTGACCCGTCGAGGCGAGGTCTTGAAGATGGGCGATGACCAGGTCGTTCTTGGTCCGAAAGTGCGCGTAGAGGGTGCGCTTGGACACCGGTGCCTGCTCTGCGACCTGTTCCATGCCGGTCGCGTTGATCCCTTGGGTCGCGAACAGCTGGGCGGCGGCGGCCAGGATGCGTTCGCGCCCCCCGCGTCCCTGCCGTCGAGAAGCCGTCGTCACCGTACTCATGAGGGAAGTATACGTTCTCGTTTACTTCGGAGGGGGTGGCTTGCTAAGGTCGCTCCGCAGGTAAACGCATTCGTTTACTTGAGCGTCCTTGAGGAGAGTTCCATGAGCGGGCTGGTTTCCACCGAGCTGAGCGACTACGCGGAGAAGCTGATACGCGGTCGCCACGCGACACGCGCGTTCCGCCCCGAGGCCGTGCCCGAGGACACGATGCGCGCGATCTTCTCTCTTGCCGGCACCGCGCCGTCCAACTCCAACGCGCAACCGTGGCGGGTCGAGGTGGTCAGCGGTGCAAGGCGCGAACGCCTGGCGGACGCCTTGCGGGCGGCCCACGCCGAACAGCGCACCTCGGCCGATTTCCCGTACTCCGAGGGCATGTACGCCCCCGTCCACCAGGAGCGGCGGGCGGCGTTCGGCGCCGGTCTGTACGGAGTGCTGGGCATCGGCCCTGACGACCACGCGGCACGCGCGGCCTACGATGCGGAGAGCCTGCGCTTCTACGGGGCACCACATGCCGCGTTCCTGTTCGTGACCGGCGACGGCGGGGCGCGACTGGCTGCCGACGCCGGCGTTTACATGCAGACGCTGCTCCTGGCCATGGCCGCATACGGCGTGGACAGTTGCCCGCAGGGACTGCTCAGCTTCTACTCCGAAACCATCCGGACCGAACTCGGTGCCACCGAAGGAAAGTTGCTCGTGGGTATCTCTTTCGGCTACGCCGACGAGAGCGCGCCGGTGAACCGAGTCACGACCGAGCGGGCCGCCCTCGAAACAACTACCGCCTTCCACGTCTAGTGCCGTGACCGGCAATGTTTGCCCGGAAGGAGCGTCGTCGTGGGGGAGCGTGCGATCGCGAGGCGGCCGGAAGTCCTCGATCGGGGTCTGCCCTGCTCTGGGGGCACCTCCCGGCCGAAGGCCGGGGGAGAAGCTGAGAGCTTGGGGAAGGAGCTACCAGGGCTTTGGGCCAACGCCGCTGGGGGCACCCCCTGCTCGGAGAGCTTGGGGGAAGGCGTGCCGGACGACGCGACAGGGCAAAGCTTGCCGGGAGGGGCACTAGCAACTTATCGCCAGGATTTCCGGCGCAAGACACTAGCTGTATCGATCACGCGCGTGCTTGTGTGCACTGTCGGCGCAAGTCCGGCCTCGGGACCGATGCGCGAGTAGCTCTCGGCGTGATCAACCGCCTTCGCATGCGCCCGCTGCTCACATGTCAGGACGCGGCCAGCACCTCGGTGTTGGGTGCCACATGCCCAACACTTCGCCCCTCGCCGTCCAGCAGCCGCCCCATCTGCTTGACGGTGTGCAGGCAAGCGGCCCGGTCCACGACGGTGAGATGAGGGGAGCGCTCGCTGATAACCGCCTCCAGCCGAGGCAGATCTCCGAGCGACCGTAGCCAGACCATCAGCAGCAGATTCCGCTGCCCCGCCAGAGCGCAGCACAGCCGCACATCCGGCAGCGCGGCAAGCGAACGCGCCGTGGGCTCCAGATGCTGCGGCGGCACGCTTGCCCAGAGCACCGCGGTGTCCGGCCACCCCGTGATGGACTGCGCCACCTCGCAGCGCAGCCGCAGCAGCCGGTTCGCGAGCAGGTGCTTGACTCGGCGGCGCGCGGTGGGCTCGCTGATCCCGGCGCGGTCGGCCAGCAGGGTGAAGGGCATGCGGCCGTCCTCGTGCAGCAGCCGGTACAGCTCCCGGTCGACCCCGTCCACCCGCACGGCGCCCGCGGTCACGGGCTGGGCGTCGGCCGACTCCAGCGCATGTTGCTGCGATCGCTCCAGGCTGCGCAGCCGCCATCGGCTTGCCTCGCTGTAGCCCGCGGTCCGCATCTCCGCGCGGTACGCCTGGACACCGGGTATCGGGCCGATGCTACGGCGCAGATACGCGGATACCTCCGCTGGTGTCCGCAGCGCAATCACGACCAGCAACCCGTACGGCCCGGTGATGTGGTGGACGTAGCGGACTTGAGGCTCTGGGCTCAGCGCCGCCGCGATGTGGTCCAGCCGCCCCGGAGCGCACTCGATCTCGACATAGGCCATGCAGAACTCGCTGTGCAGCGCTGGGCCGACTACGCACGTCACCCAAGCCAGTCCGGTCCCTGTCAGCCGCTCCCAGCGGCGCGCGACGGTCACCGGGTCGAGTTCGAGCGCCCGCCCCAACTGGGCCCACGAGGCCCGCGGGGTGACCTGGAGCGCATTGATCAGCGCCAGGTCCTTTTCGTCGACGTGATCCTGCAACATGCTTCTCTCTATCACGGCATTCCCTCCACCGACACCCCCGTCTGTCGGTGGATGTGACGGATTACTGCGTATCGGCGGCATCTTCGCGGAGCTCGCCCACTCTGGTTGCCGTAAGAGCTTCGAAGGAGGTCGCGGATCGCCATGCACGCGGACATCGACGAAAACAAGAACCGAGACGAGAGCAGAGAAGACGGAGGCCTCAGCAGCGGGCACCCGCACGGCCAGCACCGGGCCGGCGCTCCCGGCCGGCGTGATCGGGTCGTCCGCGCGGCGGTCCGGTCCAAGCTGGTCAGCTCCGCCCACCTGGTGACCGGCTTCGTCGACGCCGACGGCGTCCGGGCGTCCGTGCACGACCTGCACCAAGCCTTCGGTGACGCCCCAGTACTGCACACCTTCGCCGCCAAAGCCGCCTCCCTCGTCCCCGTCCTGCGGCTCCTGGCCGATTGCGGCATGGGCTGCGAGGTCGCCAGCCCCGGCGAACTGCGCCTCGCGCTCGCCGCCGGATTCACGCCGTCCACGATCGTCCTGGACTCGCCTGCCAAGACCCGTGAAGAGATCCGTCAGGCGCTCGCCCTCGGCGTAGCACTCAACGCGGACAACCTCGATGAACTGCGGCGCATCGATGCCCTGCGCCCCGCCGACTCGGCATCCGTCGTCGGCCTGCGCGTCAATCCGCAGGTGGGTACCGGCTCCATCGGCGCGATGAGCACCGCCACCACCACCTCCAAGTTCGGGGTCGCACTGCGCGACCCCGGCGCTCACGAGAGCGTGGTACGGGCCTTCGCCGAGCGTCCTTGGCTGACCCGGCTGCACGCCCATGTCGGCTCCCAGGGGTGCCCGCTGGACCTCATCGCAACGGGCATCAAGGAGACGTACGAACTCGCCGAGGAAATCAACGCTGCCGTCGGCCGGCGGCAGGTGACGAGCCTCGACATCGGCGGCGGACTGCCGGTCAACTTCGACGACGACACCGTCCGCCCCACCTACGCCGACTACGTCGGGGCGCTGCGCGCCGCCGTGCCCGACCTGTTCGACGGCCGGTATGCGCTGGTTACCGAGTTCGGCCGGTCCCTGCTCGCCAAGAACGGATTCATCGCCGCACGGGTGGAATACGTCAAGGACGCGGGAGGCCGCCGTATAGCCATCACTCACGCCGGTGCGCAGATCGCCACCCGCACCGTCTTCATGCCGGACGCCTGGCCGCTGCGGGTGAGCGCGTTCGACGCCGACGGTCGCCCCAAGGAAGGCCCGGCGCTCGTGCAGGACATCGCGGGGCCGTGCTGCTTCGCGGGCGACGTCGTTGCCCACGCCCGCGAACTACCCGAACTGCGCCCGGATGACCTCGTGGTGCTTCACGACACGGGCGCGTACTACTTCTCCACCCCTTGGGCGTACAACAGCCTGCCGCGGCCCGCCGTGCACGGCTTCACCATCGCCGATGACGACACGGTGCACTTCGTGCCAGTACGTCACGCGCAGTCCTTGGACGAGGTTGTCGCAGAGAGCGGCCTGGCCAACGCAGACGCGCTGCTCGGACAGCCTGCGCCTGCCCTTCCCGTACCGGCCTCGCACTGATCCTCACTCAGCACAGCCCCGGGTTCCGCCTTCACTCAAACGACGCTTGCCAGCCCAGCAATCCGAACAGGAGGACATCATCATGAGCGAGGTGAACACCACGAGCGGGAGAAGCCCGTCGGTGAGCGACGCGCCGAGCGGGCGGCCCGGACTCCGCACGGTCATCACCGTCGTGGCCATCGCAGGTTTGCTCCTGTCTGCGGTCGCCGCCCCATTTGCGCAGGCACCGACGCTATGGGGACTGGTGCCGATCGTCCTCTTCTGCGCACTCGCGCTGCTCGGCATGGACATCGTGGTGGCCACCGTCGTCGCGGTGATCTCGGCGCTGCTGCTCATGCTGCCCAGCCCGGCAGAGGCGGGCTCGCTGCTCGGTGACTCGCTCGGTGACGACATCACCGTGATCGGCTTGGTGATCATGCTCGGAGCCGGGGTTGGTGAGGTCTTGCGCACTACCGGGATCGCCGCCACCATCGTGCAGGGCGTGATGCGCGTTGTCCGAAACCGCGGCCGGGGTGCCGCGACGCTCGGGGTGATGGTCTCGTGCCTCATCCTGGTCGCAAGCCTGGGCACTCTGGCGGGGGCGCTGGCCATCGCTGCACCGCTGCTGCTGCCGATCGTTGCACGGCTCGGCTTCACGCGGTCCGCGACTGCGTCGATGATGTTCATCGGGGGCGGTGCGGGTCTGGCGCTCGCGCCGTTCGTCGGGTCCAACCTCGCCATCATGGATGCGGCGGAAGTCGGCTACCTGCAGTACCTGTTGTACGGCGGCGGACCAGTGGCCGCATTGTCGCTGGTGGCGGGTCTGGTGATCGTGCCGTGGATGCAGCGGCGCACGCAGCACACCGACGACTACTACGACACGGCGGAATTGGGCGCTACCGACGATGGCCGAGGGCCGCGTAGCGGCGTGGCCACCGCGGCCTTTGGTGTCGCGTTGATCGGCAGCCTGGTCTACGCGGTCATCTCCGAGGCCGGCATCACGTTCCCGCTGTTCGCGTTGCCGACGCTGGGGATCGTGGCCGGCCTGGCCGGCGGGCTCAGCCCAACCAAGATCGCTTCCACCATGTACACGGGCGCGGCGCGACTGATCCATGTGTTTCTGCTGTTCTGGCTGCTCGCGATGCTGTTCGCCGGCATCGACGCGCTGAAGCCGTTCCAGGTCATCCTTGCCACCTACGGCCACGACCTGCAGGGGCTGTCGCCCTTCGCTTTCGCCCTGGTCATCGCGGTACTCGGCTGGGTCGGTGTGCCCGGTGCCACCGCGGCGCAGGTCGTGCTGCTGGACAAGGTCTTCGGTGCGCTCGCCGCCAGCGTCGGAATCCCCGCCGGTGGGTGGGTCGTCGTGTTGCTGTTCGCGTCCAAAGCGGACACCTACGGGCCCTTCCCGAACCCCAACATGATCTCGGCGATGAGCCTGGCCAGGTCGGAAAGCCTGAAGAACATCTTCTACACCGGCCTCCTGGTGCTCGTGCCGGCGTGCACGATGTACGCGATCATCCTCTTCTTCGTAACCCGTTAGAGGGCAGCATGTCCGAATTCGACATCGTGATAAATGGCGGGGACGTCGTCGACGGTACCGGTGCCCCGATGCGGCGGCTCAACATCGGCATCGCCAGGGGCCGGATCAGGGAACTGAGCGGCAACACCCTGACCGGAACCCGAAGCATCGACGCCACCGGGCAGATGGTGGCACCCGGGTTCATCGACCTGCACTCGCACGCCGACTACACGCTGGAGAGCACTCCCCAGGCGGCCACCCAAGTCCACCAGGGCGTGACCACACTGGTGACCGGAAACTGCGGACATTCGCCATTCCCGTTCGAGGACCTCGACCTGATACGACGAGCGAGCAACTTCGACGATCGGGAGCTCAGTTGGGACTGGACCGACGCCACCGGGTTCCGGAAAGCCATCGACGGCGTCATGCCGGCGGTGAACGTCGGGTTGCAGATCGGGCACAACGCCGTACGGCTGGCGGTCCTCGGGGACGAGGACCGCCAGCCGACCGAGGCGGAACTCAACCAGATGTGCGGGCTCATCAAGGACGCGGCGATCGAAGGAGCGGTCGGCTTCTCCACCGGGTTGATCTACGCCCCGGGGGTGTTCGCAAGTGCCGATGAGGTGCGCGCGCTCGTCGCCACGTCGGCCTCCGCCGGGCTGCTCTACTCGACGCACATCCGCAACGAGACGTCGGCGCTGACCGATGCGGTGCGCGAGGCGATCGAGACGGCCGAGTATTCCGGGGCGCGACTGGAGATCTCGCATCTCAAGGCAATGGGGCCAGAGAACCACGGTTCGGTCGTCCGAGCGCTCACGCTCATCGACGAGGCGCGCGAGCGCGGCGTCGATGTCACCGCCGACGTGTACCCGTACACGGCGTCCAGCACCTCGCTCGTGTCCCGGCTGTCGGCGTGGGCGGTCGACGGCGGCAAAGACGCTCTGCTGGCGCGGCTCTCCGACGCCACCACCCGGGATCGCATCGCGACCGAATTGCGAGCCAGGTTCGGGCGAGACATCGCCCCGGAGGGGCTCGTCATCGCGGATCTGCCCGAGGGCCCGTACAGCGGCAGCATCGGAGCATCTGCCGCCGAGATCGGCCGAGCGGAAGGGACCGACCCGGCCGAGGCGGCGCTACGGGTCCTGGAAAAGCACGACGCGAACGTCCTGATCGTCAACCACGCAATGTGCGAGGAGGACGTCAGCACCGTGCTCCGTCATCCGCAGGTGTCCGTGGCCAGCGACGGGTGGACCATGACGGAACAGGGTGCGGGACAGCCGCATCCGCGCAGTTTCGGCACCTTCGCGCGAGTACTTGGTCGATATGTGCGCGAGCGTGGGATTCTCTCGCTCGAGGACGCCGTGCGCAAGATGACTTCTCTGCCGGCATCCCGCATCCAGATGACCAACCGAGGAGTCCTCCGAGCCGGCAAGGTGGCCGACATCGCGGTGTTCGACCCCGGCACAATCATCGACAACTCCACCTTCGAGAAACCGTGGGCGCTGGCGACCGGCTGCTCGACCGTGCTGGTGAACGGTGTCCCCACCCTCCTCGACGGGAGCCTCACCGGTTGGACCGGGGGACAGGTGCTCAGCGCCCCGCCGGACACACCCTAGGTGTGTTGTTCGGGGAGGTTGGTGATGCGGCTTGCTGGGGTGTGGCCGCTGATTCCGGCGTGGGGTCGGTGGTAGTTGTACCAGTCCAGCCAGTCGGGGAAGGCTGCCTGTCCCTGGTCAGCGTGGACTCCACCACCGCCCGTGCCCACCATGACGCGGCCGGAATGGTCGGAGACGAGGAGGTCCTTGCCGCCTTGGAGAAGGCCGCCGAGGCCGAAGAAGGGGCACGCGAAAGGCGTGAAAGCGGCGCAAGGAGCAGGCTGCAGCCGAAGCTGCCGAGGAGGTGACCCCAGCCGAGGAGGCCGAGCCCGATCCGGAGCACGAGGAGCGCGGCCGGCGCCGGGCGCGATTGAAGGCGGCAGCCCTGGGCCGCTCCCGCGGAGGCCTGACCACCAAGGTTCACCTGTCGGCCGACCGGCGCTGCCGTCCGCTGCCGTTCGTGATCACCCCCGGGCAGGCCGCCGACAGCCCGCAGTTTTCCGCCGTGCGGGCCAGGGTGCGGGTCCGCGGGCCGGTCGGACGTCCGCACACCCGGCCCGGCGCCGTGGCGTGGCCGGAGACAAGGCGTACTCCTCCCGAGCCAACCGCGCCCATCTACGGAAACGGAAGATCAAGGCGGTGATCCCAGAGAAGGCGGACCAGGAGAGGCCGAGCAGGCCCCAGAAGGTGCACTCGGTGTCCAGCTCTATGAGGTGCCAGGGACGGGTCCGTGGGTTCGTCGGGGTGCAGCCAGCAGCCGATCCACCCCTTTCCGCCCTCCGCCACGAGCTTGACGTACTTGGCCATCTCCGCGGTTCCGGCGTTGACGGCCTGTATCTCCGGGTTCGCCAGTCCCATCTCGCTCCGATAGCTGGTGTCCAGGAGCGGGTGGACCTCTCCCGCCTCGAGGAAGTCAAGGTCGAGCAGGTCGCTGAAGTCGTTCCGGCCTTCCCACTGCGCCACCAGCAGCACGCGCAGATCGTCGGGTATGGGGCGGCCGTCCAGCCGCTCGCGGGAGAACTCGGCGAGCCGTTCGTCGTACATACGCCCTCTCCGGGGGGCGAAGCAAGATCGCGTCAACGTAACAGCGGTGTCTGACAAGAGGTTGGGTATGCCGGCGACTGCCCACCACCCCCGTGATCCGGACTCAGAACAGGTCCTAGTGCTGGGAGCCCACCGTCCACGACCAGAGCTTCTCGGGGTTTCGCACTGCCCAGATGTGTCTGATCCGGTCGCCTGCGATATCGAACGCGTACACCGTCACGGTGACGCCGTTCTGCTGAGCCACCAGACCTGGCTGGCCGTTGACCGTACGTTCCAGGATCGTCAGGCCGGCTGCCCAACGGGCATTGGCAAAGCCGCGCGCGATTCGCTCGGCGCCTTCGACCGGGCGGAGCGCGGCGCTGACGAGACCGCCGCCGTCGCTGCTCGCCGTGACATCCGGGTCGAGGAGACCGATGAGCGCTTCGATGTCTCCCCAGATTCTCCCCAGGAGCGACCGGGGCGGATCGTCGAGATCGGGCCTCAGAAGTCTGCCGTGGATCTCAAGGTCAAGGCGACGTATAGCCTGGTGGAATGCTTCCAGAAGTCACAGCCACCCGCTATGTCACACCCTTGCGGGAGGGTGGCTCGCTCCCCGGGATCGTCGAGGCCGACGACCTGGGTACTTACGTCATGTAGGTTCCCGGGGGAGGGCGCTGAGCTGCGATTTTGGCTGAGATCGCAGCCCTGACCTTGGGCGATGTCTCTTACAGGGGCTTTCAGGCTCGCACGTGTCTATGCGGCCGGAACTCCCCATGGACTCCCCGGCAGAGGGCCATTCTCCCCAGAAACTCCCCAGGGTCGGGGCGAGCGGCCCTCTGCCCGGAGACGCTGTGAGACCCGCAGCCTGGCGGTCACTGTGATGTGTGCTGTCCTCGGGTTTCCGCGTTCCCCGCCTTCGTGGCGGGTCGGTCGCCAACTGCGGCAGCCTCTGCGGCGCTCTTCTCGGCCATGACGGTTGGCCGGTGCACCGGGTGGGATCGTCTGCGGCGCCGGAGAGCGCCGCTTCCCGGGCCCGGCCCACCATGTGGCGACCTGTGCGGGGTTTCTGGGCTGGGCGCAACTCGAGCGATCCCGCCGTACATCGCCCCTGATGAACTCCTCCGCTGAGAAGGCAGCGCTCGGACGGTCGGTCCTGGGCTCTGACGCATACTCGTCACGACGACAGCCGGTACGTCGCGAACCACTCGGCCACAGCGGCGTGAGGTTGGCGTACCGACCTCGCAGTTCAACGCTCTGTGTCATCACGCCAGTAGTCCTGGAGCATCTCGCCTGGCCAGGACGGCTGTGTTACGGGACCGAGCGGAAGCATTTCCTCGAAGACGGCAACGAGGTCGAGGATGGGCGTGCCGTCGTCGGCGTCGAGGTCTGTGACCCGGAGGTCGCGTCCTTCGACGCCGAGCAGCCTCGGGAACGAGATGCCGAGCCGGGCGGGGCGCCGGTGGTTGTGGTGGACGAAGGTGCCCGTGGCGGGCCATGCCGGATTGTCCCGGGGAGAGCGGGCGTGCAACGCGACGTCGTCAGGGGAGCCGGCGCTGAAGTGCCACACGACTTGGAGGTGACTGAACTCCTCGATGCCCTGGAGAGTCTCCGTGGGGTACTCGGGAGCGAGCCTGATGATGGACTCGACGCCGCCCTTGAAGTCGTCGAGGCGGTTCGTGTGGCCCCCGACTACGGTGGCGATGACCGGGACCTCGATGTTCTGGGACAAGTGCATCTCCTCGAGCGTTCGCAGCGCCGCGGAGCGCGTGAAACGCGAGGTCGCGCGGCCTCCCTGGTGTGATGCAGTCAGACTACGCGGGCGAGCACTCCTCGGGCCCGCTCGTCGATTTCGGCAGCCGCGCTGATCCCGCGGTTCCGGTACGGGGACAGCATGCGCCGCATGGTGACCGCGCTTTCGCGTGTCCTGCCGGACTGGACTCCCTCCATTGCGTCCAGCGCTTGGCTCCAGACGTGACACGCGGCTTCGACGCTGCCCTGTTGTGCTTCCAGGGCGCCTAGGAATCCGAGCGTTACCGCGTGTGTCCGGCCGAAGGCGCCGGCGTTCCGAGTGCGGACGCTGCGCCAGAACTCGGTTTCGGCTCCGCGAAGGTCGCCGAGGACCCAGAGGGTGCGAGCGGTCTCGTGGGCGAGCGATGCCTCTGAGAAGAACCAGACCCGGCTGGGCTCCTCGTGCCCGGGCTCGGCTGCGGCCAGGTCGTTCTCGGCGAGAAGAAGGGCTTCTCTGGCCTCGCGCTGCTGGCCGTTCGCGGCGAGGCTGCGAGCGCGAACGACTCCGAGCAAGGCGCGCTCTCGTGGGACCGCCAGGGTGTAGCGTCCTCGGTCGACCGAGGCGCTGGAGAGATCGACACCCCGCTTCGAGTAGCCGAGGTCGGTGGCCTGGTGCGCCATGGCGCGGAGAACGTGTCCTGCCAACGGCTCGTCGTCGGCTTCGGCTGCCAGTTTGACGGCGAGAGTGAAGTATCGGCGGGCGTCCTCGTGCTGGGAGGAATCGAAGGACATCCAGCCTGCGAGGTAGACCGCCTCCGCCGCTGCCGCGTACAAGCGACTGCGCGTCTGGTCGCTGGCGAATGTTCCGCCCAGGTAGGCCGCGATGTCGTCGTGAATGTACTGGTGCAGGGCGGTTCGGCCATCGAGGCCGCCCTGACGCTGGTCGCGCCGGGAGAAGAACTCCGTCATCTCGCGAACGGCGTTGATCTCCGACATCCCGACTCGGCGACCTGTCGTCGCGGTGCGTGTCTTGGCGCGATCCGGGGCTTCGTCCCACCACGTCCGGTGGGGGAGGGCGAGCCCGCTTACCGAGTAGGTAGCCCCGGCCAGCAGCCGACGACGTTCCACGTTGTTACTCCCGAGGTCGACGAGCGCGGTCAGCGTATCGACGTGCCACTCCGAGACAGCCGGTAGGCCCGGCGTGCCTAGTCCGATCTCGCCGGGAGTGATGGGGCGTTGGAGTCGGCGGGACAGGGCCTCGCACAAGATACGAGGCGCACTGCCCGAAGGTTGCGTCCCCGCGATCCACATGGCGATGTGGGAGCGCGTAACGCCGGTCAACTCCGCAGCGCCGGACTCGGTGGCGACTCGAACCACCGCAGCGGCGAGCTTCGGCTGTGACCAGCCGGTTTCCGCGATGACGGCGGCCAATTGCTCGTTCCGTTCACGCGCCATGGTGCGTCCCTGCTCAGAAAACGATCTTTGACGGGTTTGACGGCGTCGAGAGCCGCTCGGGGATACCGACCCACCGTGCTCAACGGTTTGCTCTGTGTCAACGACACCCCCAAGTGCCCCTGCCCCGAGAGGAATCCGGTGAACAGCACTCAGCCGTCTGCCACCGCCATCCAACAAGGCAGCGCGCGCCTCTTCCAACAGCGTGCCGACGCCAACATGCTCATGCCGGGTCCGGGGCGGCTGGAAGGGGAGCGGGGCTTCGGCCGGAGCCTGTTCTCCGATTCCGTTCGGGCGGATCCCGATCCGAGTCTCACCGCCATGAGGAGACGTCGCGCGAACCTCGGGCACAGGATTGCCGCGCTGAGGGGACAGGGCCGGGTGGCGCGGGTCTGCCTGTATGCGCGTGCCATGAGCGATGCGGAGGTCCCCGCGCGGTCGCTTGAGGCGGTAAGTGTCTTTGCCGCACAGGAAGGGTGGCATGCCCGAACCGGCCGGGTATTCACAGATCAGGCCGGGCCTTCTTCTCCGACTGCCCGACCGGGCTGGATCCGTGTGCAGCAGCATGTGCGCTCCGGCTACGCCGACGGTGTCGTCGCACTGACTCATTCCGCGATCTCCCTGCGCTGCGACGAGTACGAGACGCAGCTTCAGTGGTTCGCGGATCACTTCGGGTTCATCGCTCTCGTGCATCCCGAGATCCCGTTGGGCCAGCGGTGACGGCGGCAGTGGTGGAGCCTCTCGACGTGGGTCCGCCTGTCCCCGTCGAAGGGGTCCGCGATGACCTGGGTCTCCGGATCATGCGCACTCCCAGGGCGCCCAGCGCGGCTGTGCCTGACCACGAGGCCCGTTGGGTCGAGCGCTGCCGACGGATCGGCACCGAGAAACTGCGGCTGTGGGGCATGCCGAGCCTGATCGATGATGCTCAGCTTCTGATCAGCGAACTGGTCACCAACGGCCTGCAACACGGCGATGGAAGCAGCGACCTCGGCGTGCGGTTCGTCGTCACCGCCGGCCGCCTGCTGGTCGCCGTCGAGGACGGCTCGCCCGGTAAAGCGCAAGTGCGCCATGCCGCAGCGCACGACGAGGCCGGCAGAGGAATGTTCCTGGTGGCCGCGCTCGCCACGCAGTGGGGCGTCAGCCCGGACGGCTCCACCACCTGGTTCTCCCTTGCGGTTGAAGGGAGGAGCTGATGGCCAACGACTCCGTGTCCCTGACTGTGCTCACGGGAGACGAGCTGGCGGCCGACCGCTTCCCCGACTTGCCCGTGCGGCTCGTACTCAACGCGGCATTCGCGGAAGAAGACCGGGAGGGGCGTCCCGCGCGGGTGGAGGTTCGGATGCGGCCTGACCGTCTGGCGGATCTGGCCCACCGCGTGAAGGCAGCCCAGACCGCACTGGCGATCCAGGCGCGCCGCCGCGCGGAGGCGGAGTCAGTCCAAGAGGAACGAGAACGGGCAACGCATGTGGCGCTGCGCAGCGCGCCGCCGACCGACACCGATCTGCTGAAGCGGGTCCTGGTGTGCCTCGGCGGAGTCATTCCCCCCGCAGCCACCAGCGCGTAGCAGAACGCAGAAGCCGCGAACCCTCGGCCCGAAAGACACCGAGAAGTACGCGAAGCGATGAAACGCATCACACCCCACCACGCCGAACCCAACCCCGAACTCCAGAGCACCCCACCGGAGGAATAGAGATGGTGCAGTGGACGGATCCCAAGCACACGAGCACGGCCGCCCGTGACCCGTACTTCCTCGACGCACGGTGCTGTGAGCTGGAGGGGACGGAGCACGCGCTGCGCGGGATGTTCGACGACCGGGTGCTTCCGCGCCGCACCGGCACCCCCGATCGGCTGGGATACCAGTGCGCCGAGCCGGTACTGATCCGGGTGGCCCACCTCGCCCTGCTGGAGCTGCCGCCCTGGCCGGACCTCGGCGATCCGCGGCAGGGGACCGCGTGGGTGCGGAAGGTGTGGTCGCTTCCCGGGGTACGGGACGCGGTGGAGCACGCCAGTCCGGATCTGGCCCGCCAACTCGACCAGCTCGGCTCCGTCGTCGCTCCGGCGCGGCAGGTGCGCCGCAGCGTGCTCGCACTCGCGGGCTACATGCTGCGCATGAAGGGGCGCCCCACCCCATTCGGGCTGCTCGCCGGCGTCACCGAAGGTCGCTTCCTCGACGCGACGGAGACCGGGGCCGGGGCGGGGACCACGGCGTGCTGGGGGCCGGCACACCGGGCCAAGGCGTGGCCCGGCGCCGGATGGCTGGCCGAGGTCATCAACGACCTGGAGGCGTCCCCTGCCGTCCGGCGCCGCCTGAAGGTCAAGGCCAACAACGTCTGCGAGCGCCGTGGGGAGCGGCTTGTCGTGCCCTGGACGCCCCGGCCCACCCGGGCCCGGACCACGTCGGTCTGCGAGCGCTCCGTGTACGCGACACCGCTGGCCTCGGCGGCACTGCACTTGGCCCGCCAGCCGATCGGGTTCGCCGATCTGGCGGCGAAGGTCCAGGCCGAACATCCCGCCGCCGCCAATGAGAAGGTGGAGACGGTGCTGCACGAGATGATCGAGCAGCGACTGCTGCTGACAAGCGCGTACCCGGCGGCCACAGAACCCGACCCGTTGGGACACGTGCTCAGCGAGATGCGCCGAGCCGGCCTTGAGGACCTCCCGCTGGTACGCCGCCTCGGACAGATCCACGCCCTGATCTCCCAGCATGACGAGGCACCGGCTGCCCGGGCAGCCGATCTGCGCCGCGCGCTGACGCGGCGGATGAACGAAGCGCACGACACCCCGTCGCCGCTCGCCCTGGATCTGCGCGTGGACGGGAAGGTCGAACTGCCCGGGGCCGTCGCCCGCGAGATCGAATCCGCGGTCACCGCGCTGACCCGCGTCAGCCCTCATCCACACGGCACCCCCGCGTGGCGCCGCTACCACCAGCGCTTCCTGGAACGCTACGGGCACAGGGCATGGGTGCCGGTGACCGAACTTGTGGACCCCGACATCGGCCTCGGGCTGCCGGAGGGCTACCTGGGGGCCGAACCGTCCCCGAGCCCGGAGTGGACGCCCCGCGACAAGAAACTCGTCGCGCTCGCCCAGTCCGCCGCCCGGGACGGCATCCGCGAGATCGAACTGGACGAGCACCTCCTCTGGACCCTCACAAGCGGCGATCCCGAGCGCATGCGGGCACCCGCCCACATCGAAGCAGCCTTCGAGGTCCACGCCCGCACTCCACACGACATCGACCGGGGGGTCTACTCGGTCACGCTGACCAACGTCTCGCGGGCCTGGGGAACCATGACGGGAGGCCGCTTCACCAGCCTGCTGGAGAGCGACGGCCGGGCATCCGCGATGGTCGAAGCGCTGCGCGGCCTGCCCACCACCGACCCGGACGCCCTCATCGCTCAGGCGTCCAGCACCTCCCTGCGACCCGACGCCGCGCACATCACACGGGTACCTCAACTGCTCTCGGCGACCGTGTCGGTCTCCGAACACCGCGAGGACGAGCCAGGAACCCTCACGCTCTGCGACCTCGCCGTCATGGCGGACGCGCAACGCATCCACCTGGTCTCCCGCTCCACCGGACGGCCAGTCGAAGTCGCCACGCTCCATCCCCTGCAACTGGAGGTCCACACACTCCCGGTCATCCGCTTCCTCACCGAGATCAGCAGGGCCCGCGCCGTCGGTCTGCGCGGTTACACCACCTTCGACTGGGGCGCAGCCGTCTGCCTGCCCTACCTGCCCGGCGTCCGCTACGGCCGCGTGCTGCTCTCCCGGCCTCGCTGGCGGCTGGAAGAGGAGGATCTGCCCAGCCGCGACGCGACGACGGTGGAGTGGGAGCAGGCACTGGCCGAGCTACGCGAACGGCTCGGACTGCCCTCCGTGGTCCGCGTCTCCTACGTCGACGAGCGCCTGGTGCTCGACCTCGACGAGCCCCTCCACCGCGCGCTGCTGCGCAGGCAGGTCGAACGCGCACGTATCGCTCCGCTCACCTTCGACGAGGCCCCCGCCGACCGGGCCCGGGAGTGGATCGGGGGACGACCGCACGAGATCGTCGCCCTCCTCAAGGCGAGCCCGCAGGCCCGGCAATGGCCTTCCACCGACCCGGCCACCGCCGTCCGCCGACGGCCCCGTGTCCCGCAGCCTCCCGGCACAACGGACCGCTTGTGCCTGCTGTGGCCGGGACGCCCACGCCGTCAGCAGGAGATCGTCGCCCGTCACCTCCCACACCTGCTGAGTGACCTCAGCGACGCGCTGCCCGGTCCTCCTCGGTGGTGGTACCGCTGCGGGCGGGACCACCTGCTGCTCACCCTCGTCCTCCCTGACCGTGCGGCGTTCGGGGAAGCCGCCCATCGCGTCGGCGAATGGGCCGGTGGCCTGAGCGACACCGGGATGCTGGCGGGAGACGGACTCAGGTATGTGGCCTACCGCCCCGAATACCGCCGGTGGGGCGAGGCGGACGCGCTCACGGCAGCCGAGCACGTTCTGGCTGCCGACTCCGCGGTCTTCGCCCACCAACTCCGGGACAACCACCATCCCGACACACGCGTCCTGGCCGCGTCCAACATGGTCACCACCGCGCAGGCATTCCTAGGCGGGCCCGACCACGCGGCGCACTGGCTGGTCGAACACCTCCCGAAACAGACCCGGCCCCACCTTCCCCGCGCCTTCGTGGCGGAGACCATCCGAAGCACGAAGGACTGGGCACCAGACGGCTCGGCCGAGGCGCACCGGCAGTCCGTGACCTTGCTGTACCGCGCCGTATGCGACCGCGCCCCCGACGTCGAGCCGGACCTCGTGCTCACCGAGCTGCTGTACGAACACCACCTGCGAGCCCACGGCCCGAACCAAGAGCGTGAACAAGACTGCTGGCACCTCGCCCGTGCCGCCGCCCTGTCCTACCAGGCCCGCAGCCGACAACCGGCGCGATGAGGGTCCCGTCCCCCCCCATCGCCTCATGACTTCTCCCTCTCGGTGAGCGCCCCTCTGCCCGAGTGGTTCGCCGGAGGAGGAGAGGGGCCTCTCGCCACTCGCGCCATCGGTAGGCGAGGAGCCGCGGCTCCCCCCGAAATGGCCCACCCAGTCCCTGGGGGAGAGCCGCACGACTACCCGCTGGACGAAACCGAAAGGACACGCATCTTGACTGTGACGTCTTCCTTCCGCAGCGTCGAAGGCGCCTACCTGGCGCTGCTCACGCAGGCGACCGACCAGTACGAGCAGCACATTGCGGCCCGGGGCAACGAGGCCCACGAGGTCATCGGCGTCGGCTTCCGGCTGTCCGACCCCCGGCAGCGCCTCGCGTATTTGGTGACACGCAAGGTCAACCCGGTCTTCCAGTTCGCCGAGGCGCTCTGGCACTTGGCCGGCCGCCGCGACCTGGAGATGATCGGCCACTACGCGCCGTCCATGCGCTCCAGCTCCGTTGACGGCGCCTCCCTCCACGGCTCCTCCTACGGCCACACGCTCTTCAACCCCGCTGATGGCGACACAGTCTCACCCTTCGACCGGGTCCTGGAGCTGCTGCGTACCGAGACCGACAGCAAGCGCGGGTACCTCCCGGTCTTCTCCGCAGCCGAGCTGGCCGTCAGTGACAACCCTGACGTGGCCTGTCTGGCCGGGCTGCACCTGCTCGCGCGCGGTGGACGTCTGCACATGGTGTGCAACATGCGGGCCAACGATCTGGACCGCGGACTGCTCAGTGACGTGTTCAGCTTCACGATGATTCAGGAGTACGCAGCGGTCCAACTCGGTCTGGAACTGGGGGCATACACCCACTTCATCGGTTCGGCCCACGTCAACGACCGGGATTCCGAGCGCGTCAAAAAGGTCCTGGACGAGGCGGACTTGCGCCGCCACCCCCAGCACTTCCCCTTCCCCGCGATGCCGGCGGAGACCACGCCCGGCGTCATCGCGCGCGTCCTCGAACACGAGGAGCTGCTGCGCACCGACACGGTCCGCTACAGCGCGGACGACATCGCACAGCTGGACATGCACGCGTACTGGCAGCAGGCAGTGCTGCTGTTCGAAGTGCACCGGCAGGTCCAGCATGAACGGACCGCCACCGTGAGCCGGGACGTACTGGACGCGCTGCATCCGGGCCTGCGCTGGCTGCTCGGGCACCGCTGGTCGTCCTTCGCGGCCGAGGGAGCCGAGCGGTGAACCGACCATCGGAGAGCGGCTCCGTGGTGGAGGGCATCGACTTCTCCCACTGGGCGGTTGTCCTGTGCAAGCCGGACGCGGTGGACCGCACGCTCGTGGACACGGTCCTCGAACGCATCACGGCTGCCGGTGTCACCCTCGTCAGCCGCCGGGACCTCGTTGCGCGCGCGTGGCAGGCCCACGTCCATTACTGGGATCTGCTCGTTGACGCCGACTGGTTCCCCGGCCGCGACATTCCCGCCTGTCTGGACGCGATATACGCCGACCAGCCCGTCACGGTCGCCCTGGCGCGCGGCGAGCCCGGCATCCACTCCCGTCTGCGGCAGACGCTCGGCCACTTCGACCCGACCCAGGCCGAGCCCGGCACGATCCGGGGCGACCTCGGAAACGACAGTCTCCAAGCCGCCCTTGCAGAGAAGCGCCTCGTACACAACCTCGTGCACACCTCGGACGACCCCGCTGCCGCGCGCCGGGACTTCGGTACCTGGTTCGGCGCCGGCCGCCGCGAACTCCTGGCACCTGCCGCTCCGAGGTAAATCACACCCAGCCAGGCGTACGTGACTCCCTCTCCCACCTCTGGAGGACTCCATGAACGCTCCCGTAGCCTCACCCCGCCGTGCTCTCCCGATCCTGTCCCCCGAACAGATCGGCGGCCTGAAACCGGCTCTCGCCGACGTGATCGAGTACCGCAAGTCCGGACTGTCGCTGAACTGGATCGTCGGCTGCCCGCTGGAGTGCGGGTACTGCGTACGGCACCTCTTCGACAACTTCGAGATGAAGATCCCCCGGCGCCTCATGAGCGACGAAGAAGCCGCCGCCCGCCTGACCGGACACCCCTACTTCCGGGCGCACAAGACGCCCCTCCAGCTCCTGAACCGCGCCACCGACCCGATGCTCCCCGTCGTGAAGCCGCACCTGTTCCGCTTACTGCGCACGCTGGACGATCAGGGCCTGACCAATCACGTCCTGATCATTACGCGATGGCGGGTGGCCCCCGAGGACTGCGCGACCCTCAACAGCTTCGCCCACCTGCGCCTGACCGTGCTGGTCACCCACTCCAACATCGCAGACCCGGCCATCGAGCCGGTGGACTCCACCATCGCCGCACAGAGCCTGCGCACCCTGCACGAGCACGCCGAGCGCTACCGCACCGTCCTGTACTGGCGGCCGATCGTGCCGGGCCTCAACGACTCCGAGGCCGACATCGAGCGAGCTCGTGACCTTTCCCAGCACGCGCACGCAACCGTCTTCACGGGCCTGTTCTTCCGGAACGAGATCGCCGCGTACTACGAGGCACACGGTCTGGACATGCCGTACGAGGACACCGCCCGGCGCAAGATCATGCCCGAGGCCGCCGAGCAGCGGATCCTCGACGCCTTCGAGCAGGACGCATCCTGGGGAGCCCTGTTCCGCAAGACCTCGTGCGGTGTCGCCTACGCACACGGGGAGGCCGACTACAACGGGCACTACGGCATCCGCGAGCTGTGCGACATCTGCCCTGTCGAGCAGATCGCGAGGTGCCAGGCCGCCTGGGTCCAGCCGGACCTGAAGGCCGTCACGCAGGAGGCGCGCGAACTCGGCGCGGCCGGCCAGGTAGAGGTCAATGACCGTGCCATCGTCGTCGAAGGACTGGACGAACCGCCGCGCTACTACCTCCAGCACGGCTTCGGCTACCAGTGCCACGACCGAGCCAAGCCCCACCACTACCGCCAGCACGGCCGAGCCGACATCGGCTGGGAGGCGGAGAACGGACACCCGACCACATGAACTTCTCCTCCTGGCCCGCGCTGCTCGTCGTCGACGTCGAGGGCAACGGCACCAACCCGCCCGACCTGGTCGAGGTCGCCGCGCTCCCCGTCCGCGACGGACAGCCCGACGAGAGCACCGCGGGCGCCTGGCTGACCAAGCCGAACCGTCCCGTGACACCGTTCGCCACCCGGGTGCACGGCCTGACCAACCAGGTACTGGAAGACAAGCCGGGCTGGGAGGAGATCAAGGGCGCGGTCCACGCGTTCCTGGGCACGGCGTGGATCGCCGCGCACAACGCACACGTGGACCACCGAGTCCTCTCCGCGCACCTCCCGCAGTGGCAGCCGGCCGGGGTCATCGACACGCTCCGGCTGGCCAAGGCCACCTATCCCGACCTGGCCAAATATGACCTCGACACCCTGATCGAGCACGTCGAACCGGACCTGAGCCAGGCCCCTGCCCAGCGCCATCGGGCGACGTTCGACACGTACGCGACCGCGCAACTCCTCATCGCCATGGCCGGCCGGTACGAGAGCTGGGACCAGCTCGTGGCCGTCGCCGTCCCGCCCGGCCTGCCCGGCGCCCCCGAACCAGAACAGGAGCCCACCCTGTGGTGACCGCACCGAGCCCCACGCATATCGGCGTGATGGGCGCCCACTCCACCGGCAAGACCACGCTGCTCAAGCGCATTGAGAGGGAACTTCGTGGCCACGGCATCACCGTGGCCCGTACCGGCAAGCTCGGTCGCCGCGCCGCAAGCCTCGGTCTGCCCAAGATGCAGCACCACACCGCAGCCTCCACCGAGTGGGTCATCGCGCAGGGCATCGCTGACGAAATAGCCGCAGCCACCCCGCGCTCCGAGCACGCTGAACCCCTCCAGGTCGTCCTCGCCGACCGCGCCGCCTGGGATGCCCTTGCCTACTACCGCGCAGCCCAGGTATGGCGCCGGGACCGCCCGAACCAACCGGAGCACGACCGGCTGACACTCCTCGCCTCGACTCAGGCACCGAAGTACAGCCTCCTCCTGGCGACGGTCCTCGACCCCGCTCTCTCCGTCGCGGGCAAGCACGACCACGACGGCCGCTACCGCACATTGGTGGACCGGCACACCCACAGGCTGCTCGCCGAGCAGGACATCCCGCACGAACGCGTGACGAGCGACCCCGACAGCCAGACACACGCCGTCGAGCTGGCGCTTCAGCTCTGCCTTACCGAGGCCACGCCGTGAGCAGCCCACCGCCTGCGGGCACCCTCACCATCGCCGGGAAAACCGTCTCCCGGCTGGGCTTCGGCACCATGCGCCTCACCGGCCCTGGCACCTGGGGCGACCCGGCCGACCGAGGCAAGGCCCTCGACCTGCTCCGTCAGGCCGTCCATACCTACGGCATCACCCACATCGACACCGCCGATGCCTACGGGCCCCACACCGTCGAGCACCTACTCAAGGACGCCCTGCACCCCTACCCCAGGGACCTGCTGATCGCGACCAAGGTCGGCATGCTCCGTACAGCGCCCAACGAATGGACACCGCACGGGCACCCCGTCTACCTCCGGGCCAGCGTAGAAGCGAGCCTGCGCCGCCTCGCCGTGGACCGACTCGAACTCTGCTACCTCCACCGCATCGATCCGCAGATCCCTCTCGACGACCAGATCGCCGTGATGGAAGCCCTCCAGGACGAAGGCAAGATCGGCCACATCGGACTGTCCAAGGTCACACCCGACGACATCCTCGCGGTGGCACAGGACCTGCCCATCGCTGCCGTGCAGAACGTCCTCAACCTCACCGACCACTCGGACCCAGCAGTGGAACTCTGCCGGAACTTGGACATCCCCTACGTGCCGTACCGGCCCCTCGGCGCCGGCCACCTCGCCCACACACAGGGAATCCGCACAGCCCTTCGTTGGCTGCTCGAACTCGGCGACCACGTCGCACCCATTCCCAGCACCAGCCGACCGAAGCACCTCGAACAGATCGTGGCGTCCGTGGCCGAATAACTCACCAGTTCGGCAAGGTGATCACCGTAAACTGAGTAGCTGGTGGCGCAGTGCTCCTGGGTTCGTCGACGTCAGCGCGGAGCAAGTGCGGGAAACAGACCCGTGAGACGCCCCATTCCACCCGACGACCGCCGCCGCGATGATGTCTGCTCATGAAGGAACTTGTTCTCGCCTTGGTGGCTGCGGTGTTCGGACTAGCTGGCACAGTCGTTGGTGCCCGTGCCGCGAAGAAGGGAGCGTTGATCAGTGCGGAAGTTACCTTGCAGCAAGTTCGCGACCAAGCCGACGTAGATCAAGCCCATTGGCTTCGGCAACAGCGGCTTCAGGCGTACGAAGGTTTCCTTGCGGCCTGGGACGAGTGCCTCCGCATCATTGACTCCGTGGGTCTTCCTGGGAGCTCCGACTCGCCGGGAATCAACCCGCTGAAGGAGGCTACTGGCCGTATGGCAGAACGCGCTAGGCGGATCGACATCCTAGGCCCAGCCGAGGTGGCTAGGGCAGCGAAAGAGCTCGCCGTCAGTATTCGGCGCGACGTGGACCTAGCCACCAAACTCATGGAGCTCGCAGAGTCGCAGCGGCCGGCAGCCGAAAGCATTACCACCGGGACATTACCAGCGATGGCCTCCGCTGTTGAGGCCATGGAGGAGGCTACGAGGCAGATGCAAGAGCTTACGGCGGAGGCAATCGAGGACGCTCGAGTGCCTCCTGGAGCGGACGCAATGTTCGATGCATTCGAACGGGCCGAGGGTCTCGCTAACGTTGCAATCACTCAGGCGCACGCGGGCAATGATGAATTTGCCGTCTTCCTTGAGCAAGCGACTGCGCTCGTCGCCGAGCTCAAGAGCAATCAAGAAGCCCGCGAGGGTATTCGCGAGCGGTTCACGACCGCAGCGCGGTACACGCTTGATTCCGCAACTTCATGAGCATGGCGCCGGATGCCGACTCATGACGCGCTGAGAGACCAGGAGCTTGGAAGATGCGAGCACGCCTCGGCAGGTCAACCCGATCCGCCGGTGCAGCAGCGTCGAGGTGCGGCCGCGGGTTGCCTATGTGCAGGTAGCCCCGAGGCTATTGAGCGCCCGAGATCGCATCCGGGCGGCTCGGCGAGGTGCTGTTCTGGTCGAAACTCAGCCGTGCGTCGAGTTTTCCGCCAGCATGACGATCAGGCGTGATCCGGGGGCCGCTAGGGGAAGGAACGCCAGGGCGCGTATCGTCATGATCTTTTCGGGTTGTTCCGGATGCCGCATACGTCGGTTGCGTTGGTCTGGATGTGCGCAGGAGACCTGGGTCCGCCACAACTCGCGGGCGCCCTCGCTGCGGTCGAGGAGGTCATCACACAGGCGGGCGAGCGTGTCGTTGTGGGGTTGGAGCGCGAGCGCGTAGCGGAGTCGGGCGAGGGCGGGAAGTGCCCAGTCTTCCCGCCAGTTGACCAGGTACTCGCGTGCTTCTGGGCTGAAGAGGCTCACCATCACGTTGGCCCGTTCAGCTTCCGAGCCGGCCGCGATCCAGGGAAACCACTTCGCGTACGCCGCGTTGAAGCCGGTGACGTCCCAGCTCTGGTTCAGGACGAAGGCCGGGTGGGGGAGCATCCTGTCGAGCACGAGGCGCAGGTCCTGGCCAGCGGTGTCGTTGGTAGCGGGACGTGTGGGGGGCGGGGGGTGACCGAGGGCCAGGTGGAAGAGGACCGCGCGTTCGGTCTTGTCCAGGCGCAGCAGGTTCGCCAGGCGCTGGAGGAAGTCCTCTGAGAAGCGCCGGGGCTCGCCGCGCTCCAGCTCCTGGTACCACGTGAGGCTCACGTTGGTGAGGGTGGCTACGTCCCGTTGGGTCAGTCCGGACTTAGTTCGCCGACGGGTGCTGTCGATTCCCGGGACGCGGGTGTGATCAAGGCGCTCGCGCCAGGCGCGAAGGAATGCTCCCAGCTCCACGCCCTGCCGCTCTGTGTCGTGGTCTCGCTCACGCATTAGTCGCCTCTCCGGTGTTGGTGAGGGTCATGAGCCGCCTCCTTTCGGTCGTCGAAAGAGCACGTCCACAGATTTTCCCTGTACACGGCAACGAAGTGGACTTTTGCGCTCCGAACGGGTGAAGGCGCAGCGTTCTCCGATCAGGAGAGGTGCCACTCAAAGTGAGTCTTCCTTCTGGGCACCATGGCGTCCGCGTACGGAGCCCTTGCGGTGTCCGTACGCCTTTGTCAGGTCAGGAGGACGAGGACATGTGGCGTTTTCCCCGACAGCTTCGGGCCCCGCACACGGTGGGCGCCGGGGAACGGGAGGTGAGAAGGCGTATCCGGCACCTGATGCGGAGGCTGGACGTCCAGCCTCCGCTGAGTGTGCGGGAACTGTGCCAGGCGGTGGCGGCCGACCGTGGCCGGGCCATCGAGTTGCGGGCTCACCCGCTGCCTGCCTGCGGGCCGCATGGCCTCTGGCTGAAGCTGCCGACCGTCGACGTGGTGCTCTATCAGGAGTGCACCAGCCGCATACACCAGGACCACATCCTGCTCCACGAGCTGGGTCACATCCTCGCAGGCCACCAGGGGCGCCGGGACGTGGAGGGCCTTCGGTACCTCTTCCCCGCACTCGCACCCGAACTGGTCGAACAGGTCCTGCAGCGCCACACCTGTGTCGAGCCGGAGGAGCGCGAGGCAGAACTGATCGCCACGATCATCGGGGAATGGGCCTCGGTGCTCGACGTCCTCGTGCCGCCCGCCCGCACCGTTGACCCCTCGGCGGCCCGCGTGCGGAGCATCCTGGGAGACCACGGAGGCTGGCAGTGACGCTGGTTCTCTTCGCGGTCATGAACCTGGGCGCGCTCTGGAGGGTGGTCCAGGCCCTCCGTACGCCGCACGACCGCGCCCTGCGCGCACTCGCCCTGTGTCTGGTCTGCGCCTGCGCCGGTTACGCCCTCGCCGTTCCCGACGGCACGGGAGACCTCGCCGCGCTCGCCGGGGACTCGGTGCCCGAGCACCGCTGGGCGAAGACCGCCCAGTACCTGCTGGTGATGGCCTGCTGCTACACCCTGATGTGCTTCTACCTGCACTCCTCCAACGCCCCGAAGGCGCAGCGCAGAGCCCGGTACGAGGGAGCGGTGCTCGCAGCGGTGATGGCCGCGCTCGTCGGACTTGCTGCCTCGGCCCCGCACGGCGCGCTCACCAGAAGCTACGCCGAGGCCGATATGCGCCTCTGGCCGGTCCTCGGGTTCTACGGCCTCACCGGCCTCTACCTCGGATACTCCATGGGCGCGGCCTGCTGGTGGACCATCACCCACGCGCGGATCTCTCATCGGCCCCATTCCACGGGTCTGTGGCTGGCGGGCAGCGGGATGGGGGCCATGGCGTTGGCCTGCGCCGGCCACATCGTCGTCATGACCACCCGGGCCCTGGGCGGCACCGCGCCGTGGACGCCGGTGGCGGTTCTGGTCCTGGCGCTCGGGGTGCTCACTTTCGTCACCGGCCTCGCTTATCCGGCAGTCCACCTCCGCATGGCGGGCGCACTGCTGTGGTGTCGGCGCATCCGTGCGTACCGCCGCCTGGAGCCGCTGTGGTGCCTGCTGACGCACACCGGGCCCGCTTCTTCCCCCGCCGCATCCTCGGGTCGCTCCGGCCGGGGTGTGCACCGGCGCCTTCACCACAGAATCATCGAGTGCCGCGACGGACTCGTTCGCATGAGTCCACAGCTCGCCGAACCCGATGCGGAGTCGCCATCCGAGCGATCACCGGATTCCCTGGCCGCACGATTGATCCAGGCGTGCGAGTCGGAATCCCTCCAGCGTGACGACAGGCTTCCGGCTGTCAGCCTGGCCCTTCCCGCGGAGCGGGACCACGGGAGTGAACTGCACGCTCTCCTTCGACTGGCCGACAGCGTGCGCGCACAGTCAGCCGGTGCGCTGGCCAGGCCGAAGGGATGGCTGGCAGGCCGTCAGTGAAACTCAGCCCGCGGAGGGCCCAGGAGGCCGTCCCGGCTCTGGCGGCTTACGCGGCTCAGCGGCGGGATTCGTGTTCTGGAACTCCTCCGCGATCCGGGTGATCTCGGCGATCAGGTCTGCCGGCAGTCCTTCGTTGCCGAGTCCGCGTGCGGCCAGGGCGCTGATGGAGCCCTGCTTGAACGCGGCGAGGGCCTTGAGCCCTTCAACCACCTGGCGCACGGCTTCTTCGTCAGAGGCGAAGAACAATCTGCTGACGCCGAAGTAGTCCGCCAGCCCGGCGAGGACCACATCAGGGGCTCCGGTTCGGTTCCCTGTGCGCAACGCGCTGATGCCTTCGGCGTCGACGACCGCCGCTTCCGCAGAGGCGTTGACGCCGTCGGCGATCTGCTGATCGGTGGGCGGCTCTGCATCGCGCCGGGTGTTTTCCAGCAGGTAGTCGATCTTCTCCCCGAGCGACACCGGCATCGCGGAGCCGCCGCTCCCGCCGGTATCGGGCTCGCGGGCTTCGTTGCCGAAGCTGCGCTCCTGGGCAGCCAGGAGAACTTCGACGCCGACGCCGTACGCCGTAGCCAGAGCGGGGACGTAACGCTCCTTAAGGCGACGTACGCCCCGCTCCGCCCCCGTGACGGGGCCTGCGCTCTTCGTGCCCGTGATCTGCACCGTCTCGTAGCGGTAGAGCCCTGCGTCGCACCGAAGGTCGGCGAGGTCGGGAAGCCCGGCCCGGGGGAACAGGGCATCGAGGTTCTTACCGAGGGCTCGGGCCAGGGCGGGCAGTTTCTCCGGGTCCGGAGATGTCGGGCCGTCCGCCTCCCACCCGGCGATCGAGGACACCGCCACACCGACTTCAGCTGCCACGTCGCCCTGGGAAAGCTCCGCAGCGCGGCGCACCGCGCGTACGCGGGCTCTGTCGAAGTGGCGGGCGGGCATCACACCTCGCGTTTCGTCGCACTGAAAGAAATTCGATCCGTTGACATTGCGTGTGGGTCGCAATAGTTTCAGCCTAGCGAAATTCGCGACACTGTGCAGGCCCTTCCCCATCGGTGATCGCGGCCTTGGGTCTCGCCGAGAGCGCGTCCTCCTCTCGCTCGGTCAACGCCCCGCGTTCCGCACGCGGTGCCCCGACCGCAGAGAGGGAGGCCCACGAGCCGCGCAGCTCGGGGCAAGGGGCATGGCCCGATCGCGGACGCCGCGAACCCCGATGTGCGCGGGCTCGCTGTGAGAGGTCAGCCACTGTGCCGACGACCCCTGCTATCGGCTGGAGTGTTGGCGGACCTGCACATATGTTGCTGGTCCCTCGGCGAGAGCCGCCGGGGCCGAGGTGCGAGGAGGCGAACCCAGGAGCCGCTTCACGATCAACACACGGGACGCGCCAGGGGGATGAGACCGGCGCCCGGAAGTTAGCCGCTTCCGGGCGCCGGACCGCCACCCCGAAGGGCGCGGATTCATCACCGGGGCGGGCCGGCTGACCTTTTCGACGAGAGCGGCCGTCCCTCCCCGCCTACAAGCGAGGGATTATCGCATGCCCGAATTTCCCGGCGGAAGGACGACCGCTGCTCCGGCCCCCGAGGGCGCGGCAGCTACCGGTGCGTCTCGCCAGCAGCGGCTGGCCGAGCTGCTTGCCGACATGGTGCCCGGCGCCCGAACCATCCGCGTCTCGCAGCGCGAGCCGGACCGAAACTGGCCCACCCCCAACGCCCGCGCCTACGACGGGCAGGGGCGGCTGCTGACCCTGAACCGCGCCCAGCGGCTTACCGCTGCCCGCTGGGTCATCCGGGCCAGTCCGGAGCTGGACTGGGACGAGCCGCACGACCTCGACCTCGCCTCTGGCACTCTGCGGCCCACGGCCGAGGGATACGGCGCTGTCGTCGGGGGGTGCTGAGCATGGCCCGGATCCGCACGCTCAAGCCCGAGGCGTTCGCCTCCGAGTCGCTCGCCGAGGTGAGCATCGCCGCTGAGCGGACCTTCTTCGGCCTGCTGACGCAGTGCGATGACCACGGCCGCTTCCGGGACCAGCCCGCCGTCATCGCTGGGCTCCTGTGGTCCCTGCGCCCCGAGCACGGGCCGGTCGGCGTCGAGGACGACCTGTCCCAGCTCGCGGTGGCGGGGCTGATCTGCCGCTACGAGGTCGACGGCAAGCGGCACCTGCACATCCTCACCTTCCAGCGCCACCAGAGGATCAACCGGCCCAGCGGCGTCCGTCATCCCGACTGCCCGCTCCACGATGCCGAGCGGCCTTCCACCGACGATGCGGCGCAGACTGCGGGAGCCCTCACGGAGTCCTCGTTGAAGGATCACGGAGGGCTCACGGAGGACTCAGTGAGCCCTCACGGAGCAGTGCGTGAGGACTCCGTGAACGGCGAAACAGCAGGTCAGCTCGCATTCAGTGAGGGCTCAGTGAGTCCTCACGGAGGAGGTGGTGAGTCCTCAGTGAGCCCTCATGGTCCGGATCTAGGACCTAGGAACGTGGATCTAGGATCTTCCCCTTCGGGGGGCGCTTCCGCGCCCGCACCGGAGTCCGCCTCCACCCAGCAGCTCATCGGCGAGTACGCCGCCTCCTGCGCACACCGCCCGCCGAACGGGGTGCTCGGACACCTCGGCCGCGAGGTCGCCAAGCTGCTCAAGGAGGGCATCGACCCGGAGCACATCCGCGCCGGGCTGGCCCTCCACCGGGTGAAGGGGCTGCATCCGAGCACGCTGCCGAGCCTGGTGAACGAGGCGATGAACGCCACCGGGCCGAGCGGTGGCTTGGTG
Source organism: Streptomyces sp. NBC_01775 (assembly GCF_035917675.1). Lineage (NCBI taxonomy): Bacteria > Bacillati > Actinomycetota > Actinomycetes > Kitasatosporales > Streptomycetaceae > Streptomyces > Streptomyces sp. NBC_01775. The sequence goes on from NZ_CP109104.1 coordinate 8,788,250, forward strand.
CGGCCGGAATCTGCGAATACCGTGCGCGGTCACCGGGCCTGGGCCAACCCCGCCGACCCTGCCGCCGCCTACGCCGAGGAGCTGTGATGCGCGATACCGACGCCCAGCCCGTCGGCGGCATCGCACGCCGCCTGACCGGCATCCTCAAGTCCCGGGGCATCGACCCGAACGCTCCGGTGTCCGACGAGGCCGAGCCCAGCCCCGGGCTGGAGGCGGCCCAGGCCCGCATCCCGGCCCGCTACCAGGACGCCGTCGCCGACCACCCCGCCGTCGACGCCTGGGTGAGCGAGGTGGCCGCCGCCGGGCGCCGGGGCCCGGACGGATCCCCGGGGATCGCCCAGGGCCGGTCGCTGCTGATCGTCGGCACCACCGGCACCGGCAAAACCCACCAGGCGTACGGCGCGGTCCGCAGCCTGCTGGCGGCCGGGGTCCGCCTGCGATGGAAGGCGACCACCGCCGCCGACCTCTACGCCGAACTGCGGCCCCGGCAGGGGAGCGACGGCGAGCGGGAGCTGCAGGACCTGGCCCGCTGCCCGCTGCTGATCATCGACGACCTCGGCGCCGCGAAGGCCAGCGAGTGGACCGAGGAGATCACGATGCGGCTGATCGACCGCCGCTACACGCAGATGCTCCCGACCCTGGTGACCACCAACCTCGGCATGAGCGACCTGCGCGCCCACATCGGGGATCGCGTCGCCTCCCGGCTGACCGAGATGACCGACAAGGTCATCCTCGACGGCCCGGACCGCAGAAGGGCCCTTGCGGCCGAGCGCCGCCGCCTCACCGCCGTCTGACCTTCTCCGCGCGACCAACGGTCCGCCTCCCTTCACGCACCAACCCCCGGGCCGCGCCTGCCCGAACGCGCCCGGGGCCGATCGGAGACACCCCCATGCACCAGACCGACACCGCCGAGCCGCGCACCCTCGGCGACCACACCTGGCACAACCAGGCCACCTGCCTGTCCACTACGACCAACCCGGTCGACCCGGAGATCTTCTTCCCCGAGCCGGACGAGATGGACCGCATCCACGCCGCCAAGGCCCTGTGCGCCCAGTGCCCGGTCCGCCGGACCTGCCTGGATGCCGCCTTGGAGGCGGGGGATCGCGAGGGCATCCGGGGAGGGATGACCGAGGAGGAACGCGAGCCGCTGCACAGCAAGCTCCACCTGCGCCTCGACTACGCCCGCGTCAACGCCACCCTGGCCGGTCGCGACATCCACCTCACCGATGCCGAACGTCGCGCGACCGTCCGCACCGCTTACCAGAAGGGCATCCCGGCCGAGTATCTTGCCCGCCTGCTGAAGATCACCGAGGAGCACGCTGAGAAGCGCTACCGCCAGGTGCGCCGCGAGATCCGCAACAGCTCGGTCGACGCCACGGGCGACCAGACCCTGGCCACCGCCCCGACCGCGCCGACCGCCCGCGACAACCTCGGGACGGCCGCGTGACCCACATCGACGCGATACCGGTGCGCATCACCGGCTGGGACCGCGCCGCCATCGTCACCCTCGGCGCCGCCGGGTGCGCGCTGTCCTACGACGCGCTGCAGCAGATGGCCGTCGCCATCCACATCCGGGGACTGCTCACCTACCTCTTCCCCTTCGTCATCGACGGTTTCATCGGCTACGGCGTCCGCGCGGTGCTGGTGATGCGCAGCGCCTCCCTCGGCGCTCGCTGCTACGTGTGGGCCCTGTTCGGCGTCGCCACCGCCGCGAGCATCTGGGCCAACGCCCTGCACGCCGTCCGCCTCAACGACCGGGCCCCGGGCGGCGGCGGTCTCCAGCTCGGGGACGTTGCGGTCGGCGTACTGTCCACACTCGCCCCGCTGGCCCTGGCCGGAGCCGTCCACCTCTACATCCTCATCGCCCGCCGCGCCGCACAGCCCGGACACCCGGACACGGCCGGTGCGGATACCTCCGTCGTCCGTACCGAGCGGGTCACCGATGTCCCGGCGGACAGCGGGTCCGTCCGGGGCGCGACGGAGAACCCGGAGGGTCGGCGCGGACAGCCGGACACCGGCTCCGAAGACGCACCAGAGCACAAGGGACGCGACGCTGTCCTCGGCGGAGAGCCGGACGCGAGATCCGGTCACCCTGCCCCGAACGGGACGCCCGCCCCGGGCCCGTCGGCGGGCAACGGCGATGCGGAGACGGGCTCCCCGTCCGCTCCCGGTGAGACCGAGGACCTGCTGCCGATCGCCCGCCGCGCGGTGTCCGAGGCCGGGAAGCTGACCCGTCAGGTGGTCGCCGACGCCATCCGGGGACAGGGGATCCCGCTGTCCAACGACCGGCTGACCGAGCTGATGCAGCAACTCCGCACCGAAGCGGGCAACCGGACACTCCGCTCCACCGGCTGACCGCCGCGAACCCGCCCGGCGGACACCCCGCCCGGTCACCCCGGACACCGGTCACCCAGTCACTCCGGAACCGGCAGCGGGGTGCCCGCCCCACCCGGTCACACCACCGCCCCCAGCCCAACCGCCTCCACCCGGGAGACCCCAGTGCGTGCCACCCCGCCGTCCACCGAGGAGATCGAGGTGTGGCTCGCCGTCCTGCGCGCACACGGCCACCTGCACTGCGCCGAAGCCGGCCCCGACGGGACCTGGACGGTGCGGCGGACACCGTCGAGCGCCCCACACACGCTGCACCACCCCGTCCTCGCCCTCGACTACATCGCCGCCGTGCTGCGCGACGTCCGGGTCGAAGCCGGAGACGGCGCCCGATGACGACGCCGAACAACCCCACCACCCCGCCCGGGGGTCTGCCGTACGACCAGCCGGCACGAGGCCGAGCAAGCTATACCTTGCGAAACTCCCTCGACGGCGGGGCCGTCGAGGGAGTTTCGCAAGGGCATGCCCCCACCCCCACAATGGCGGGGGAGGCCCGGCACCAGGGGGCGCCGCAGCCGAGGGGGGAGATGCCGCCGAGCGCCGCCGTCGAGACACGCATGCGCCCGCGCCTTCGCCAGTCCCAGCAGCGCGACCGCGTGCGCAGCGTCCGCCTGACCGCCGACGAACTCACCGACGTTCAGCGCGCCGCCGAAGCGATGGGCCTGCGGGTCGCCGGATTCCTCGCCGACGCCGCAGTCGCCGTGGCCCGCGCCCAGGACGGTCCGCACACCTGGCTGATGGACCAGCGCGCTCTCGTCGAGGAGCTGATGCGCGCCTCCGCCCAGCTCGCCCGCGTCGGCAACAACCTCAACCAAGTCGCCCGCGCGCTCAACAGCGGCGGCGAGACCCCATACGCCGAAGACGCCCTCGCTCGCGTGCTGCGGGCCGCAGCCCGCGTCGAGGCCGCCGCCACCGAGATCGCGAAGCGCTGACCACCGTGGTGCCCGACATCTCCCTCGGCGGCCGGACCTACGGCCTGCTGGCCTACCTCTACGGTCCCGGCCGCCGCGACGAACATTTCGATCCGCATCTGGTCGCCTCCTGGCAGCCGGAGCTGGCCCCCGATCCGGGACGCGATCCGACCGCGACGCTCAAGCAGTTGCAGGAGCGCCTCGACCTGCCGGTCCAGGCAATGCCAGAACACCGCCGCCCCAAGCGGCACGTGTGGCACTGTCCCGTCCGCGCCGACCCCGGCGACCGGCACCTCTCGGATGCCGAGTGGGCCGAAGTCGCCCGCCGAGTCGTCCACGCCACCGGCATTGCCGAAGACGGCGACGAACACGCCTGCCGCTGGATCGCCGTACGCCACGCGGAGGACCACATCCATATCGTCGCCACCCTCAAACGCGAGGACGGCCGCTCCCCACGGCGGCACCACGACTACAACCGCACCCAGGCTGAATGCCGCCAGATCGAGAAGGACTTCGGCCTGCGCCAGCTCAACCCGGGGGACCGCACCGCCGCGAAGCAGCCCACCAGCGCCGAGCGAGCCAAGGCCGAACGCGCGGGCCGTACCGACACCGCCCGCGAACTCCTACGCGACCACGTCCGCCAGGCCATGGCCGGTGCCGCCGACGAAACCGAGTTCTTCGACCGGCTGGCGGAGGCCGGAGTACGCCTCGACCGGCGGCTCGCTCCCTCCGGCGACGTCCTCGGGTACAAGGTCGCCCTCCCCGGCGACCGCAACCGCGCGGGCGAGCCGATCTGGTTCTCCGGCTCCCGCCTGGCCCCCGACCTTTCCCTCCCCAAGATCCGCAGGCGCCTGGACGGCCCGGAAGATGCCGACGACCCGCTCGCCGACAGCCATCCCCGCCAGCGTGACGGACCGGCGCGAGCCCGCCGCGCCGCCACCGGCATCATCGAGCGCACCACCACGGCCTACACCGACAGCGACGAAGCCGAGGCCGCCGCGCAGCTCTCCGGCCTCGGCGAAGTCCTCGACGCCGTCGCCCAGACCTCTCCGGCCTCCACCCGGCAGCAGGCGACCGAAGCTGCCCGCGCCTTCGAACGCGCCACCCGCTTCCACACCCGCGCCGAACGCGCCGACGACCGCGCGGTCCGCTCGGCCGCGCGCGGCATCATCCAGGCCGGCAACGCCCTGGGCCGAGGCGAGGACGGCGGCACGACCGCAATGCTGCTGTCCACCCTGGTCCTGGCCACCATCGCCGCCGCCCGCTGGCACGCCGCCCGCCGACACCACCAGCAAGCAGCCGCCGCCCGGCAGGCCACCGTCCAGCTCCGGGCCGCCTACCGCACCGCCGCGACCCCGCCGATGCGCGCGATGCGGGCGCAAGGTCGCCGCTTGCCCGAGCGCGTACGGGCCCGTCATACCGGCACGGTCGAAGTCGCTCTTCCCGGCCGCACCGGCAGTCTTCGCCGCGAGGGCGGATGGGACGCGCTGGTTGCCACCCTCGACCAGGCCGAGCGCGCCGGACACGACCCCGAAACCCTGCTGCAGAAGGCCGTCGAATGGCGCGAGCTGAACACCGCCGAGAGCGTCACCGACGTCCTGGTCTGGCGCCTGCGGCGCCTCGGACGGCTCCCCGCGGACCCGTCACAGCCCGGCGCCGACACCCGGACCACGAAACAACAGCCCCAGCCAGCACGGACACACGCCGCCACCCCGACGACCCAGAACCCCACCCCTCCCGAGCACCGACGAAGGCGCTGAAGGCACGGCGCAAAGGGCTGGACGAGACCGATCTCGCCTGTTAGGGCTGGTCAGAGGAACACAAGGAGCCGATGCGCATGACCACCGAAGAACTCCACCACTCCAGAACCATCCTCCCGGAGACGACGCCTGGCGACGACCCGCTGCTGCGACTGCAAGAAGCGAGCGAACCAGACGACTCCACCTGGACATACACCACCACCCACCCGTGCCCGATCACCATCACCGGCATCACCGTGATGTGCGCGAAGTGCGGCGCCCGCCGCGACTGGATGGTCATCTGCGACCGCCGCAACCAGATCTTCCTCCGCTGCCGCTGCGCCCACGAGTGGCACGAGCCCGAGCTGACCCGCGTCGACTACCAGGCCATGGCAGGCGAAGGCGGCCAGAAATATCCGAGCCTCGACGCAGTCGTACGGGATGCCGGATACGACGGCACGCTGGCCGGCACTTACCTTCCCGCCGATCGGACTCCGTGAGGGTCGGCCCGAGGGCGCTTGGAGCACGACCGACCTCGTGAGCGTGATCTCGTGGCTCGACGCCGGGCGGACCCCGGGCGTGTGAGAGGTCGTTTCATCCTGTTGTTTCATCGCGAGATGCGGCTTTGAGGTGCTGGTGATGAGTCGCGCCAGGAGATGGTGTTCTCCCCGGTGAGGCGGCGGGCCATGAGGTCGGTCATGGCGAGGTGGGTCATGGCCTCGGAGCGATGCGGGCGGGTCTCGTAGTCGAGGGCCAGGCAGCGGTGGAGCATCAGCCAGCCGTAGGTTCGCTTGACCGCCCAGCGCTTCTGGATCTGCGTGAAGCCCCTGCTTCCGGAGTGGCGTTGAGCGATTTCGAGGTCGATGCCGAGAGTGACGGCGTGCTCGATGAAGTGCTGGCGGTAGCCGCCGTCGACCCATTTGGTCGGAGCAGCCTGACCTGATCGAACCCATCGTCGTCACGCCGACCACGGCCTCCCTCACCGAGGCCTCGCTCGTCTGTTCACAGGCAGGGTGACGCCGGCCTCGCGGAGCAGGGCGGTGAGGTCGTCCGGGATTGGCATAGGTGTGGTGAGCCCTGCCCGGGTGCGGCCCGTGTTGCCGTCCGGGTACTTTCCGGCGGCAGATCCGGGGGCGGCTACTGCCAGGCGGACGAACTGGCCGAGGAGTTCGCGTAGGTCACGTTCGCGGACGGCAAGACGGATCATCACCGCGTGGGTCCGGGTATGGGGGCCGGGCCAGGGCTGGGACAAGATGTGGGCCCGCTCGGCGGCCCGCCACCGGCCCTCCGTGGGCCCCGGGCTGCGGGCGGCGGACATCTCGGTGTTGAAGACCTCACGCAGGGCGGGCGGCATCGGGGCGCGGCGGAGCACAGCAGACCTCCAATAGTTCAAGGAGTGCTGAATTCAAGCATTCATGTATCGTCCTGTCCATGCTGACCCTCGCGACTGACCTGGACGCCCTGACCCGCTTCGGCCGGGCCCTGGCCGACCCGATCCGCTGCCGCCTGCTGCTCGCACTGCGCGAGGCTCCGGCTTACCCGTCCGATCTCGCCGACTCGCTTGCCATCTCCCGCACCCGGCTCTCCAACCACCTGGCCTGCCTGCGCGACTGCGGCTTGGTCACCGCCGTCCCCGACGGGCGCCGCACCCGCTACGAACTCGCCGATGCCCGCCTGGGCCACGCACTGGACGACCTGCGCAATGCCGTGATCGCCGTCGAGGCGGACCGCACTTGCCCGGACGCGGAAGCCAAGGGGTGTTGCCCGTGACCGCGATATCCCTCGGCCCTTCCCCGGCACGGCGCGATGCCCTCACCCGCCGGATACGGCTGCTGGTGGCCGCCACGATCACCTACAACGTCATCGAGGCGCTCGTCGCGCTCACGGCAGGGACGCTTGCCTCCTCCACCGCGCTGGTCGGCTTCGGCCTCGACTCCGTCATCGAGGTCTCCTCAGCCGCCGCGGTCGCCTGGCAATTCTCCGCCTCCGACCACGCGATACGAGAGGCCCGCGAGCACCGCACCCTGCGGATCATCGCCGTCTCCTTCTTCGGACTCGCGCTCTACGTGAGCATCGATGCCGTCCGTGCACTGGCCGGCACCGGCGAGGCCGACCGCTCAACCCCCGGCATCGTCATCGCCGCCCTGTCGCTGGCGGTCATGCCGTTTCTGTCCACCGCCCAGCGCCGCGCGGGGCGCGAACTGGGCTCCGCCTCTGCCGTCGCCGACTCCAAACAGACCCTGTTGTGCACCTACCTGTCCGCCGTGCTCCTGGTCGGTCTGATCCTCAACGCCACCCTCGGCTGGTCCTGGGCCGACCCCCTCGCCGCCCTGGTCATTGCCGCCATCGCCGTGAAGGAGGGCCGCGACGCCTGGCAAGGCAAGGGATGCTGCGCGGCCCCGGCCGCCGCCGCGAGCCCCGTAAGGCAGCAGGAAACGAACGCCTGCGGCTGCCACCCCGGCTGCGACTGCTGCAACTGAACACCCACCGAGCTCCGCGGGCACCCAACGGAAATGTGAAACAGGCACTGCGCGGCTGACCTGTCGACGGTCCCCTGGGCTACATCGTCACGGTGACTCCCGCTGCGGGTAGCCGATCACTTGCGAGGGCTGGCTTCTGAGCGCCAGGAGCGCCCCGGCGAAGGACAGGCCCGCTATGGCGAGGAAGAGATGGACGTGTCCCCCAAGAGGGCTGGCGAGGGCGGACGCGATGAAGGGGGCGAGGCCGGTGGCGAGGGTGATGGGGGCGCTGAGGAGTCCTGTGAGGCGGCCGTAGTGGCGAGTGCCCCAGCGGTCTGTGACGGCCGTGGCTTGGAGGAGGGTGAGGTTGCCGCGCACCATCCCTGCGGCCATGGACAGGGCTATGAGTATCGGTAGGGGACCAGGTACGAGTGCGAGAGCTGCGGTGGTGGCGCCTCCGGCCGCGATCAGGATGACCGTGCGCGCGGCGACGCCGGTGCGGCGGGTGAGCGGAGCGTATCCGAGGCGGCCGAGGGTTTGTCCGAGGCCGCCGAGTCCGAGGACCCAGGCCGCTTGGGTCGGTGTGGCGCCGCGCTCGGTCACGAGGGGGACCAGCCCGATGACGACGGCGTAGACGGTGAGCGCGGACAACGTCATCGCCGCGGTGAGCATCAGGAAGGGACCCGTGCGGGCAACGGAGCTGCGGCCGGGCTCGATCGAACCTCCGGTGGAGGGTGTTGGTGCCGAGGGCCAGAACCCGTGCAGGGCCAGAGCGTGGGCGGGGATGGTGACGGCGGCGAGGACGGCGGCTAGTACGAGATACGCGGTCCGCCAGCCCAGGTGTTGGGCGAGGGCCGCGGACAGCGGGGCGAACAGCGTGCTGGCGAGCCCGCCGACGAGGGTGACGATCGTCAGGGCGCGCACGCTGTCGGGCCCCCACCAGCGAGTGAGGGCCGCGAACGCGGGCGGGTAGAAGGTGGCGGCCATCGCGACGCCCGCGCACAACCAGGCCGCGACGAAGACCACGAGGTTCTGGGCGGTGGCGATGGCCAGCACGCAGGCCGCGCCGAGGACGGACCCGGTGGTCATGACCGCGCGGGGGTCGTGCCGGTCGAGGACGCGGCCTATCGGTATACCCGCCAGAGCGGAGATGAGCGGTGCGGCGGAGAAGGCGCCGGTGGCGGCATTCGTGGACCAGCCGGTGTCCTTGCTCAGGTGCGGCAGGAGCACGGGAAGGCGTAGTAGAGGATGCCCCAGCTCGTGATCTGGGTGACGCACAAGGCGGGAAGTGCGGCGCGGGGCCGCGACTCGATGCGGTTCTCGGCTCTGGTCGCGGCCTGCGTGCCTGGCTCCTGTCGCGGCATGCCGGACCGGTCAGCAGCCGCCACCCGTCGCGGCGACGGGGGCACCGATCTGGAGGGTTGTCGGGGCGGCACAGCAGCCTCCACCCTCGGTCTGGGAGGTGTCGGGCTCGTCGAAGAGTCCGGAGCCGCCACACACCCCCGTCTCTGCCAGGATCAACTCGACGCGGGCAGCGGCCTCGTGGTCCCCTGCGAGCGCCGCAGCCACCGAGCGGGCCTGCTCATAGCCGGTCATGGCGAGGAACGTGGGGGCGCGGCCGTAGCTCTTCATGCCCAGCAGGTACACGTCCGGCTCAGGGTGGGACAGCTCCTTCGCACCGTGGGGGTAGACGGTGCCGCAGGAGTGGACGTTGGGGTCGATGAGCGGTGCCACCTCGACAGGCGCCTGGAGTCGTTCGTCCAGTCCGAGGTGGAGTTCGTTCAGGAAGGACAGATCGGGGCGGAGGCCGGTGAGCACGATTACCTCGTCGACGGGGTCGAGGCGTCGGCCGTCCTCGGCGACCAGGACGAGCTGGTCCCCGTCGCGCTCGACGGCCTGGGCGCGGAAGCTGGTGGTGGCGGTGGCGTGTCCGGCCTCGACGGCGGCCTTCGCGCGCAGGCCCAGTGCGCCACGTGCGGGGAGCTGGTCGGCCTCCCCGCCGCCGAAGGTGTCGCCGCCGAGGCCCCGCCGCAGCACCCAGACCGCGTGCGTGCCGGGCTCATCCTCCGCGAGCGTGGCGAGGGCGGCGAGCACGGTGAAGGCGGAGGCGCCGGAACCGACGACGGCCGTGCGCTTGCCCGCGTATCGGGCGCGTACGGCAGGGTCGTTGAGGTCCGGAACGCGGTAGGTGAGCCGGTCGGCGGCGGCACGTTCGCCGAGCGCCGGGAGGCCGTTGCCGCCGAGCGGGCTGGGCGTGCTCCAGGTGCCGGAGGCGTCGATCACGGCGCGTGCCAGAACGCGCCCCTCGGTGCCGTCGCGGCCGGTCAGGTGCAGAACGAAGGGCTGTTCCTCGCGTCCGCTGTCCACGACACGGTCGCGTCCGGTCCGGGAGACGCCGGTGACGCGGGCGTCGTAGTGCACACGCTCGCCGAGCGTGTCGGCGAGCGGCTGGAGGTAGCGCGCGGCCCAGTCAGAGCCGGAGGGGTAGGAGCTTCCTTCGGGGCGCTCCCAGCCGGTGGGGGCGAGGAGCTTCTCGGCGGCCGGCGCGATGACCTCGTCCCAGGTGGAGAAGAGCCGCACGTGCCCCCACTCCCGTACTGCCGTACCCGCCACGGGACCGGCTTCCAGGACCAGCGGCTCGATGCCGCGTTCCAGCAGGTACGCGGCCGTGGCCAGGCCGATCGGTCCTGCGCCGATCACGGCGACGGGAAGGGCGGGGTGCTGCTCGGACATGGGGAGTCCCCCTCATTGCTGATTCGAGATTCATCGATGTAGCGAGATGGAGTCTGGCACTTTGCATCGACGAGTGTCAATATTGAGGCATGTCGAAGCTGAAGGACCGAGCGGCGGCCGAGCCGGACCGCGTAGAAGGCGTAGTGCCCTGTTGCCCGCCGCTGAACTCCCCGGACATCTCCCGGGAGGACGCGGAGACGATGGCGGCGATGTTCAAGGCCCTCGGGGAACCGATCCGGGTGCTGCTCTTCTCCCGGGTCGCCTCGCACCCGGACGGCGAGGTGTGCGTGTGCGACCTCGGTGACCTGGGGGTTGGCCAGCCCACCGTCTCCCACCACCTGAAGAAGCTCCGTGACGCGGGCCTCGTCGTCTCCGAGCGGCGCGGGACGTGGGTCTACTACCGCGTGGCTCCCGGGGTTCTGTTGCGGATGGGTGCGATCACGCGCTGAGCGTGGCTCCGCGGTCGGGGTGTCACTCCGCCAGGATGATCGGCCGCTGCGTCTCTTCGAGTTCGCGCAGCAGGCCGACGGCGAGCATCACGGCGGCCAGCGCGTTGGCCTTGGTGTACTGCGTGGGGCCGACTGCGTGGGACGTCGCGTGCCGGGAATAGTGCTCGGGGACCGGATCCGGAGGCCCGTCGAAGTTGACGCAGGCGGCATGGACGCTGGTGTGGATGCAGTAGGACCGGAACTGGCCGATTGCGGTGCCCAGGGCGGCCTTCGGCATCCCCTTCTTGACGCTCCCGTACGTGATCCTCTTCCCGTTCCGCAGCGCGGGGTCCGCTCGGGCGACGGCGCGCAAGGTGGTGTCCCACACGGAGGTAGACAGGGCCTGCGCGGCAGCGCAGCGGCCTTCGGCGATCAAGGCCAGGCAGTCGTTCACATGTGCGGCGTGAGCGGTCAGGTCTGTCCGGGTGATCGCCTTGATGGCGCTGCGGCAGTCCTCAATGACGGTGGCGGCGCGCTCTTCGAGGACGGTGCGCCGGGCGGCGGCATCCTCCTCGGCGGCCAGCTCGCGGATGACCTCGGCAGACGGTACCCAGGCCAGTGGTATGCCGTCCTCCAGGATCCGCAGGACCGCATCGAAGTCGAGATCTTCGCCCCGCCAGTTGCGCGGGAGCAGCAGCTCCATCCGCTCGGTGAGGGCGGACCATCGGCTGTTCAGCTTCCGGGCGAAATCGAAGGCGCCGCTCCTCCCCATCGGCGCACCGGGCATCAGGTGACGGAGGTCCAGGCCGTGCAGAGGGCCGCGGAAGGTCTCCTGAGCACCGGAGTGGCGCATGAACTCCTCGGCGGCGGACGTGAAGCGTGTCCCCAGCAGTGCCCCGCTGGTGAGGTTGAAGGCGGGAGTGAGCGACTTCCGGAGCTTGGCGTGAGCGGTCCCGAACGTGGAGATGGCCGCAGCCTGACGCATGGCCATCCCGACGGCGCTGCCTCCGGCGACTCGGAAGCCGGTGGTGGCGAAGGAGTCCGTGAGCCCTGTGGCGCCGTGCCCGGGGTGGCGCCTCCTGGAGCCGGAGGCGGGAGCCGGTTCGGCAGGGGCTTCCGGCTCCTCGGGGAGTTCGTCGTCCTGCGGCTGTTCACCTGTCATGGCAGAGCGCTCCCACTTCTTCAGTGACGTGATGATATGTCCGCAGTCCCGCATGTGTTCCAGGATTTGCGTAAGTTCCGGACGGGTGAGAGGTATTCCGGGATGAGCGCGCGGGCAGCCGCTGTGTGGACGTCCGTATAAGGGTGGGGCGCTTCTATCGCCAAGCCCGTTCATCGTCTATCGTCGATGAACGATGAAAGCTGTCGAGCCTCTGGACCGTCCCACCGCCGAGGAGTACGCCTCCTGGTTCAAGGCGTTGGCCGATGCCACCCGAATCCAGATCGTCTCGCTGCTTGCCCGGCTCGGGCGGGAGATGACCGTCGGAGAGATCGTCGAGGCCGTGGGGGTGGGGCAGTCGACCATCTCCCAGCACCTCAAACAGCTCGCCGCGGTCGGTTTCGTCCGTGTGGAGCGGGTGCGGACGGCCAGCTACTTCCGGATCAACGAGGAGTGCGTGAGCTGTTTCCCCTCCGCCGCCGACGTCGTGATGGGCCGCCCCGCACCCGTACGGCCGGGCGCCGAATCCGATAAGGAGTGATCCCCATGCCTCAGCACGAGTCCAGCGGTACCCCGCATGCGGAAGAAGTCACGGCTCGCTACGGCGCGCTGGCCGAGGCGGCGCGGGCCGGCGAGGCGGTCGTGGACTGCGGCGAGGAAGCTTTTGCCGCAGGCCGGTTTGGGGTCGCGGGATACGAGGGGGACGAGGGCGTTGGCGTGTTGCCGGAGGGGGCGGTGCGGGCCAGTTTGGGGTGTGGAAATCCGGTGGCGGTGGCCGAACTGGTGCCGGGGGAGCGGGTGCTGGATCTGGGTTCGGGTGGCGGGATCGATGTGCTGCTCTCGGCTCGCCGGGTCGCGCCGGGCGGACTCGCCTACGGGGTGGACGCCACCCCGGGGATGGTCGCTCTGGCTCAGGAGCACGCACGGGAGGCCGGGGTGGACAACGTCCGCTTCCTGCACGGCCGGATCGAACAGATCCCGCTGCCGGACGGGCATGTGGACGTCGTGCTCTCCAACTGCGTGATCAGCCTGTCCGCCGACAAGCCCCGCGTGCTGGCAGAGGCGTACCGGGTGTTGCGCTCCGGAGGCCGCTTCGGCATCAGTGACGTCCTCGCCCACCCCGGACTCGACCCCGAGGAGCGGGAAGAGGCCGAACGGAGAGTCGGGTGCACCGGGGGCACACTGACGGCGGATGAGTATCGCGCTCAGCTTCTGGCGGCGGGCTTCACCGACATCCGCATCACGCCGACCGCCGAGGCCGGCGCAGGGCTGCACTCCGCGCTCGTTCGGGCGGACAAGCCCCCGGCCCCCGACGGCTTCACCCTGCGGCCGATGCGGGAGAGAGATGCCGGGCGGGTGCTGGAGCTGTACCGGGCGGGGATCGAGGAGGGCCAGGCGACCTTCGAGACCGAGCCGCCGAGCTGGGAGGCGTTCGATACGGGCAAGCTGGCGCTGCACCGGTACGTCGCCGTCGAAGAGGCCAGCGGGGAGGTGGTCGGCTGGGTCGCCGCGGGGCCCACGTCCTCGCGTGCGGTGTACGCCGGGGTGGCCGAGCACTCCGTCTACGTCGCGCCCGAAGAGCGCAGCAAGGGGGTGGCTCGGGCGCTGGTCGAGGCGCTGGTGGCCTCGACCGAGGCGGCCGGGATCTGGACGGTGCAGTCCAGCGTCTTCCCGGAGAACACCGCGAGCCTCGCGCTGCACGAGCGGGCCGGATTCCGGCAGGTCGGCCGCCGGGAGCGGATCGCGCAGCACCACGGGGTGTGGCGGGACACGGTGCTCATCGAACGCCGCAGCCCGTTGGTCGACTGAGCCGCGGCCCGCCCCTCACGACAGCAGAGCGGCAATCTCGCGTACGGCGTCGCGCGCCGGGCGGCCGACGCCGATGAGGGTGGCGGAGGCCGGTCCGGTCCAGTCGCCGTAACCGAGCAGGTGCAGGCGGGGCTCGTCCAGTGCGCGGGTGCCCTCGGTTGGGATGCGGCCTCCGCTGCTTCGGAGTCCGAGCGGGGTGAGGTGGGCGAGGGCGGGGCGGAAGCCGGTGGCCCAGATGACCGCGTCCACTTCCTGGCGGGAGCCGTCCGTCCAGACGGGCCCGCTCGTGTCGCGGCGGGCGAACATCGGTCGCGCGGCGAGCAGTCCGCGATCCCGCTCTTCTCGTACGGGTGGGACGACGACGATGTCGCCGAGCGCGGCGACTCCGCCGGTGTCGGTGCGGCCGGCCTCCAGAGCGCGGCGCCGGGCGGTCGCGGCGTCGAAGAGGGCTCGGCCGTCGATGTCGTCGGGCAGCCAGCGTGGCGGGCGACGGGTCACCCACGTCAGGTCGATATCTTCGGGCGCGGCGAGGTCGGCGGCGATCTGCGCGCCGGAGTTGCCGCCGCCGACCACGACCACGCGCTGTCCGGAGAAGTCCTTGGGACTGCGGTAGTCGGCGGTGTGCAACTGCCGCCCCGCGAAGACACGTTGGCCGGGCACGGTGGGCCAGAACGGGCGCCACCAGGTGCCTGTCGCGCTGATGACCGTACGGGCGTACCAGTTATCCGAGTCGTTCTCGACGCGGAGCAGTTCACCCTCGTCATGGACGCCGCGCACCGTGACCGGACGGTGGACGGGCAGCTCGTAGCGCTGTTCGTAGGCGGCCAGGTAGCGCACCGCGTGGGCGGCCTGCGGGTAGGGCTGATCCGGTTGGACGGGCATGGGGCGGCCGGGCAGCGAGGAGTAGGCGGCGGGGGAGAAGAGGTGCAGCGAGTCCCACATGTGTTGCCACGCGCCGCCGGTCCGCTCCTGCGCGTCCAGGACCGCGAAGTCGAGTCCGGCGCGGCGGAGGTGGTAACCGGCGGCGAGCCCTGCCTGGCCGCCGCCGATCACCACCACGTCGCGAACGGTCCCGCTCATGAGGAGACGGCGCCCGGTACCGGCGCGTGGGCAGCCGCGCATGCCGCGCACTGCACCTTGCGCACCTCGGCCTCGTTCGGCGTGCCGAAGATCGGCCCGCGCCGGATGCGGCGGGTGCCGATCACGGCGTGTTCCTCGCACACGGCGGCGCCGCAGGTCTGGCACACCGCGACCGCTGCTTGTTCGCGCTGGTGCTGATGGCACTCAAGGCACTGCACGGGGATCAGCGCTCCTCTCGTGAGGCGGGCGAGGCGGTGGTGGTCGCTGCCTGGGGGGGCGAACTTGCGGCGCCAGGCGAGGGAGACGTACACGAGGGCGATGAGGACGGGGACCTCGATCAGCGGGCCGACGACTCCGGAGAGGGCTTGGCCGCTGGTGACGCCGAAGGTGGCGATGGCTACGGCGATGGCGAGTTCGAAGTTGTTGCCTGCGGCGGTGAAGGCGAGGGTGGCGGTGCGGTCGTAGGCCAGCCCGATCGCCTTGCCCAGGGCGAAGGTGCCGAACCACATGACGGCGAAGTACACCAGCAGCGGCAGCGCGATCCGCACGACATCGAGCGGCTGCGAGGTGATCGTCTTTCCCTGGAGAGCGAAGAGGATGACGATGGTGAACAGCAATCCGTAGAGCGCGAACGGGCCGATCTTCGGGAGGAAGCGGTTCTCGTAGCGCTCGGTACCCATCTTCTTCTCGCCGAGGCGGCGGGTGAGGTATCCGGCGAGGAGGGGGATGCCGAGGAAGATGACGACGTTCAGCGCGATCTTCCACATGGAGATGTCCAGGTGCTGCCCCTCGCCCAGGCCCAGCCAGTTCGGCAGCAGGTCGAGGTAGAACCAGCCCAGCAGCCCGAATGCGATCACCTGGAAGACGGAGTTGAGGGCCACGAGGACGGCGGCGGCCTCGCGGTCGCCGCAGGCCAGGTCGTTCCAGATGATGACCATGGCAATGCAGCGGGCGAGCCCGACGATGATCAGTCCGGTGCGGTACTCCGGGAGGTCGGGCAGGAAGATCCAGGCCAACGCGAACATCACCGCCGGGCCCAGGACCCAGTTGATGACCAGCGAGGAGACCATCAGTTTCCGGTCGCCGGTGACGGTGTCGAGCTTGTTGTAGCGGACCTTGGCCAGCACCGGATACATCATGATCAGCAGGCCGAGCGCGATCGGCAGCGAGACCCCGCCGATCTCGACCTTGGACAGGACGTCGTTCAGCCCGGGAATCATCCGGCCGAGACCGAGGCCGACGGCCATCGCCGCCAGAATCCATACGGCGAGGTAGCGGTCGAGGGTGGAGAGCTGCTTCGAGACGCTGGACCCTTCGCCGGATCCAGCAGCCGGGCTGCGGGTCGTGCCGGCACTGGTATCCGTGGTGGGTTCCGTCTGACTCACGGGCAGGGCCTCTTCCTGTCGGTGGCGACAGTGATGCGCGCGGTCTCTGCCAGCTCCGTGAAGGCTCCGGCGAGCGAGGTCAGCACCTCGGGGCGGAGCTTGTAGTACGTGAACCGGCCGCACGGCTCGGTATCCACGACGCCCGCCTCGCGCAGCACCCGCAGGTGGTTGGAGAGGTTGGTCTGCCGGGCGCCGGTCTCCTCCACCAGGTGGGTGGTGCAGAGGGTCTCGCGGGCGAGCAGGGTCACGATCTCGTACCGCAGCGGGTCCGCGACCACCCGGATCAGGTCCGCGCCCTCGGGTGCCGGACTTACATCAGTCTTGGCTGACATCATCATGCACTGATATTCTCACATCACCAAGGAATGATGCCAGCGGGTGCTGATGTCAGCGTCAGTGCGTGGTCCGCAGGTATCCATAGCGAAAGAGACGCCATGCCCGACAAGCCCTCCGTCCTGTTCGTCTGTGTCCACAACGCCGGCCGCTCCCAGATGGCCGCCGCCTGGCTTACCCACCTCGCGGGGGACCGCGTCGAGGTCCGCTCGGCGGGCTCGGCTCCGGCGGACACGGTCAACCGCGCCGTGGTCGAGGCGATGCGCGAGGTCGGCATCGACATCGCCACCGAGACCCCCAAGGTGCTGACCGCCGACACGGTCCGGGCGTCCGACGTCGTGATCACCATGGGTTGCGGAGACGCCTGCCCCGTCTTCCCCGGCAAGCGCTACCTGGACTGGAAGCTCGACGACCCGGCCGGGGAGGGAGTCGAAGCAGTACGGCCCATCCGCGACGAGATCAAGACCCTCATCGAGACGCTGATCAGCGAGATCGCCCCCGAAGCCTCGGGGGCCACGAAGTGACCGCCCCAGGCCGGTGCTCTGGTGTCCGCGATGCCTTCTCCCGTAGTGCTCAACGGCCTTGCCGGTGCAGTTTCCTCACGACGTACGCTGCGTCGCGCCCCACTCCCCGCACCGACGCGGAGGCGTTGGTGCGCTGATATTCGAGTCCCACATAGCCGAGCCCCCGTACGGCCGTGGAGATCCCGGCCCGCTGCAACGGGAAGCCCTCGGTGTCCAGTGCGCCCGCCCCGGCCAGGTAGCGCATGTCGGGTCGGTAGCCGGTGGCCAGGACGACCGTGTCGAGGTTCTCGCGCATCCCGTCCTGCCACTCGACGCTGTCCTCGTGGAGCCGGGTGAAGATCTTGCGGTGGTCGGGGTTTCCGGACTCCAGCGCCGCGCGATACCGCCCGTCGTCAATGATCGGCATCGACTTGCCGCCCAGCCACCGCCCGATCGGCGCGGAGTCGATCCCCGTCCGTGTCAGCCACCAGTGCAGATCCTGCCCCGCGATCCGTTGTGCCTGCCACCGCAGCGGCGCCCGGCTGGCCAGAGTCACCCGCGCCACCCCGGCGAGATCGGCGGCGATCTGCATCGCGGAGTTCCCGCCCCCGACCACCACCACGCGCTGCCCCTGGAACGCTCCCGGCGCCCGGTACTCGCATGCGTGCAGCACGGTGCCCGCGAACTCCCCGAGTCCGGGCAGCTCGGGCCGGTAGGGGTTCCCGAAGTACCCATTCGCCGCGATCACCGCCGACGCTTCGTACTCTGTGCCGTCCTCTGTCCGCGCTGCGAACCCGCCGTCGGGTGCCATCGCCACCGCCTCCACCCGCTGTCCGTAGCGCACAACGGCATCGAAGCGTTGCGCGTACGACCGCAGGTAGTCCACCACCTCGTCCCGCCGCGGATACTGCTCCCCGTTCCCCGGGAACCGTGCTCCGGGCAGCGTGGAGAACCGTGCTGGTGAGAAGAGGGCCAGGCTGTCGTAGTAGTGCGGCCAGGAGCCCACAGCCTCCTCGGAGGCTTCCAGGACGAGGAATGGCAGGTGCGCCGTGCGCAGCGCGTGGGCGGTGGCCAGGCCGGATTGGCCACCACCGATGACGATCACTGGGCGTTGCGTATTCAGCATGACCTCAGTGTATGCACGTATATCGAAATAGCAATATGAAGGCGTGAGGCTAGGCTCGGACCAGAGGAGAGCGGAGAGACGGGAGCGGAAGATGGCGGCAGAAGGCACTCGGCCCGACAGCGCTGATCAGGTACCGGAGCTGCGCACGGCCACCCACGACTTCCTCAAGGCTCTCGCCAACCCGACCCGTCAGCGGGTGATGCTCCTGTTCGCCCGGGGGGCCGAACTCTCCGTCAACGAGGTCGCCGAGCGGGCCGGCATCGGTCAGCCCACCGCCTCTCAGCAACTCGCTGTCCTCCGCCGGGGCGGCATCCTCACCTCCCGGCGTATCGGCAAAGTCGTCCTCTACCGCAGCGACAAGGAAGGTGTCTCCGCCGCCCTCACCGACCTCCAGGACTATCTCCGGGTCTGTTGCTGACCGAGGCTGTCGCGAGGGCTGGGGCGGTGATCAGTGTGCGTCGAGCAGGTGGTTGGCGAGTCGGAGTGCGTCCTTCGCCAGTGACATCGCCGCGTGAAGGCCAAGGACTTCGTGCAGGGTGGGATGGACGACGCGTATCCAGTCGCCGCGCAGGTTCGGCCAGAGGGCCAGCGTGACCTCACCGTTGGCGAGGCCGAGTTGGGCCGAGGTGTCCGTAGCGCCGTTGGATGTCGAGTGCCAGCTCAGCAGTACGACGCCATCAGGAACCTTGGCTCCGTGCCGGGACCAGGAAACCGGGACAGACGCCCCCACATCGGCGGGGACGTGCGTCACAAGAGCGCCCCGCGCCCATGCGGGCATGGGGCGCGGGACAGTGTCGGCAAGGGTGGTGCAGTCCTCTGTGGGCGGGTTTGGGCGCGGCGTATGCGACGGCCGGGCAGGGCACGTCATGCGTGCTCCGGAACGACGAATTCGGCTCGCCAGGAGCGTTGTTCGCGGCGGCGGGCGATGCGTCGCCTGCGCTTCTGTTCGGCGGAGCGCGTACGGGTGCCGTTCTCGTCCGGGTAGTAGTAGCAGGTGCAGCCTTGGCCTGCGCGGACGCAGGGGCCCGCATGGCCGGGGACGGTCTTGCCGAGCATGGCGCTCACGGGACCTCCTTGTCCGTTGACGAGTTGACGGTGCCCCCCCCAAGTGCCCGCGACGCGGCGGGAAGGTCAGCCGCGTCACGGACGCCGGAGAAGATTCAGGACCAGTCCAGTTCGGTGTGGACCGCCGGGGGGAGATAGCCCTCCTGGCCGTTCTCCGCGATGTAGACGACGGTGGCGGGCCCGTCGGGCACGGTGATGACCTGGCTGATGCGGTGGGCGAAGGGCCAGTCGGGGTTGATGGCGAGGAAGACCGGCTGGTCGTGGTCGAGGGTCTGCAACTGGTGGATCAGTTGTCCGACCGTGAGCGTGCGGGACACGAGACCTCCGTGGTGTGGGAGTAAGCGCGGGCTGGCCGTGCCGTGAGTGTCAGATGCAGTCGCAGTACCGGCCGGGGTAGGCGATGAGCGCGGCGAGGAATCCGGCGATGGCGTGGGCGGGGACATCGTGGTCGAAGGTGGTGCTCCAGGCGCGGCGGCCGTCGGGGCCGTGGACGCTGATGTGCCACAGCTCGCCGAAGGCGGCCTCGGGGCTCTCGGGCAGGAACCCGACGAAGACGCGGCGGTCCGGGCTGGCACAGTAGACGTTGGCCTCGGGGTCGTCGACCGTGGTCCAGCCGCAGTTGTCCAGCAGCCGCAGGACGGGGTCCGCGCAGTGGCATTCGAGCAGCCACTCGCGATCGGCGGAGTCGGGTCGAGCCGGTGTAAGTGCGTTGGACGTCACGAGGAATCCCTTCGTTGACCTGCCGGTTTTCGAGCCGTCCGTACGTTGACTTGGAATCGGGCCGTCATTCCAGTCCGTGGGCCGGGCTGGTGTCTGCCGCAGGCGAACTCGGCCCAGGAAGGTGCGGATGGACTCCTCGTTCAGGAATGAATCGGTCGCCCCCGCAGGCTGACTGGGGGCGACCTGAAGAAGAAAGAGGGGGAAGGCGCGTGGACGCGGAAGAACAGCGTCGGTTCGACGAGAGCCTCGATGATGCCGAGGCGGCCTCGGTGGGGCGGGCTCGGGCGGCGCGCGGCGGACGGATCGAGGTGACGGTCGAGGAACTGGCCGAGGCCCTCGGTCGTCCCCGGCCGCCAGACCCGTCGGCGGGCAACCCTCCCGGAGAGGGGTGACCTGTCCGGGAGGCGCGGGGGCGTCACCTTCGGCGTTGCGGCCGGGCGTTGGCGGCCTGAGCCTGGGGAGTTGGCATCGCGCTCGGCTGGGGCCGCGAGTCCCCTGCGGTGGCGCGAGTTCGGCTGCGGGCGGCCGAGGCACGAGGGGTATCGGTGGGCGCGGACGAGGGTGAGGCGCCGTGGGTGACGGTGGCCTCGGGGTGCAGGGTTTCGGTGTTGGTGCGCGGGGCCGGGTCGGGGCTGCTCAGCCGTGTGGCGACGGCGGTGACGAGGCGGGTCGGAGTGTGGGTGGTGAAGGCGCCGTACCAGTCGTGGCCGTGGCCGAGGTTGCGTGCCCCGGAGATGAGCCAGGGCTCGTAGCCGGGATCGAGGGGGTGGCCGGGTGTGGTGTCGTAGCTGACCGTTGCCAGGTGGTCAGGGGAGGTGAAGTCGATCTCCCACTCGGTCTCTCGGCGGCGCCAGCCGGCATCGGCCAGGGGCCGGAGCACGTCATCTGCCCGGGGCCGTCGCCCGCCCGGCCACGGGCTCTCGTTCTGGGTGAGGGCCGTGGTGAAGGCCGCGACGACCTCGGGCGGCGTGTTGTCGGTGAACGTGGCCTGCCAGGTGGGTGGGGTGTAGCGGTCGGGCCCTTCGCTGATTCGCCACTTCACCTGTGTGAGCCCGCGCGGCATGTAGTCGACCCGGTGGCGTTCCGTGGGAGAGGTGAGACGGGCGTTGCCTTGCGCGTCGTACTCGTGGCGGAAGCCCGCCTCCAGGAGAGGGCGGAGCGCGGGCTCGGCGGAGCCCTCCCCGGCGAGGTAGACAGGCGAGACGAGCACGGTGGTGTCCGGGCCGGATTCGGGCATGGCATAACTCCTGTTCAGGGCGGGGGGTCTCTCTCAGCGCGTTCGGGCTGATCGCGAGGGTGTGGGCGCGGCCGAGGGCGGCGGAGGACTTTCACGGGTGGGTTGCGTGGCTGCGGAGAAGCGGCTACGTACCTGGGCAGCCGCTGCGCGTGCGGCGTGCGCTGCGGGCCGCAGGCCGACGAGATCGCGATGGCCCTCGGGGATGCGGTGCGCCGGGCGGGCAACGGGCTCGGGGTCGGCCACGGCCAGGGCGACGGCGGTCATCAGAGGTTGTGGGGTGTGGCCGGTGAAGTGCGCTGCCCAGGTCGGCCGGGAGACCGGGTCGGGGCCGGCGGTGATCTTCCAGGTGGCGGCGCCCCGGTGACGCAACTCGTCGGAGTCGTCGGCGTGGCTGGTGCGGATGTGGAAGGCCGCGTGCTCGTCGGGGGCGAGGGTGCGCGAGGGCCGGGTGCCGCGCAGAGGTTCCCAGCCGTGCTCGGCGAAGATGCTGGCGGGGGTCTGTCCGGTGTGGAGCGGCCCGCCGGACAGGTGGTCGGCGAAGTAGGTGTCCATGCCGTCGATGAGCCGCTCGGTGAAGGGGGCGAGGACTTCGTCGGGGGTGGTGCGGTCGAAGTGCGCGGACCAGTCCGGCATGCCGAGCGGATCGGCGGCGTAGGTGAAGGTCCACTCGCTGTCCCGCCGGGCTGCGCGGAGGCGCTGGCAGGAGCTGGCGTAGTACGGATCGGGACCGACGAGTGCGCGGCTCCACCCTGGGGCGGCGTTCAGGAGGGGCGCGACGGGGTCAGTGCCGGTGGTCCCGGCGAGGTAGCGGGGTGCGACGAGCACGTCCTCGCTGGCGGTGGTGCGGTGCGGCATCGGTGCATCCGGTGGGGCACGGGCGCCCGCGCCCGGCCGCGACGGGCCGGGGCGGGCGCCGTTGCGAGCAGGTCTTCTGTGGCTGGTCATGGGAGTCACCGCGTGCGGGAGGGATGGGAGAGCGCGGTGACGTAGGCCGGCACGTGCGGCGGTGGCTGGTCCGGATGCGAGAACAGTCCGGTCGCCCTGGGTGCGGCGGGAGAGTGCTGGCGGGCCGCGCGTGCCCGACTCGCCACGGCGGAGCGCTCGTTGGCCCGCCCGGCTGCAGCGGTGGCCTGGCTGCGGCGACCGAAGTCGTGCAGCTCCACGAACACCGGCGCGAGCTGCCGTGCGGCGGGAGCCAGGGAGTAGGCGAAGTGTTGGTCGGAGCCGAGGCGTGTGACGAGGCCGTCGCCCAGGAGCTGCTGGGTGAGGTAGTGAAAGGACCCGGTCGCCAGCCCGGTGGCTTCGCGCAGCGCGCCCGGCCGCAGCGGTCCGTGCTCTTCCAGCGCGGTGAGCACGTCGACGATTCCCTTTCCGCGCAGCCGGGCCAGCGCGTCCTCGATCCGGTCGGGCTGCCTCCAGGCGGTGGCACTCACCTCGAAGTGCCGCGCGTGCCAGGAGGCCAGGGCGCGGTGGAGGGGACCTGCGTCCTTGCCCAGAGCCGAGGCCGCGTAGTAGCCGCGTTCGGGCTTGGCGAGCAGGTTGCTGGAGCGCATGCGCAGCAGGACCTGGTGAAGCGTGGCCGTGTTCAGCCAGGGCATGGCGGACCTGAGCTGAGGGACGCGCAGCGGCCCGCGTTCGCGGAGGGTCGCCAGCGTCCAGGAGGTCCACAACGGCGCGAACACGCCGACGGCGTGATGGATCCGGTTCGCGTGGGCGGTGTCGCGAGTGGGGGTGTGCATGGTGGTTCTCCAGGAGGGTTCAGCGCCGCGGGCGGGTAGCCGTCCGCGCGGCGGAGGCGTCGACGCGGGCCGAGGAAGCGGGTGCCGCGCTCGGCCGGGGCCGGGGGTGCGTCGTGCGGATACGGGCGGCCTGGGCACGCCTGGCGCCGGGCTCGCTGTGCGCGGCGCGGTGGAGGGCGGCGGTGACGGCCGCGTGCTTGGCATCCAGCGGGGTGGGAGCGCCCGTTCGCGGCTGGGCTCGGGCGGTGACCGGTTCGAGGCGGACGAGGTGCTCGACGTCCCGGTGGATCATGTGGCGCTCGCGCACGATGGGAGTGGGGTCGTTCAGCGCGGTGGCGGTGGCGGCGATGAGGTGGCTGGGGGTGTCGGAGCTGAAGGTCGCCTCGGCCCGGGTGAGGTACCCCTCCGGCCCGGCCCACAGCACCACGGTTTCGTCCTCGCGGCCGTAGCTGCGGGTGTCGATCCAGGCCCCGGCCTGCCCATCGGGCGCCTGCAGTTCCACCGTGCCGGGCTCGGAGGTTTCCAGCCTCTCCCACCCCGCGTCGAGCAGGGGGGCGACGTTGTCGTCCCAGTAGATCGACGGCCGTGCCAGGAAGTGTTCCGCGTCCGGTTCCCAGTCCCGCGCCAGCGCACTGGTGAAACCGGCGGTGATCTCCGGTGGAAAGTTCTGGTTGAAGAGGGCCGTCCAGCGGACGGGGCCGACGGCGTCCTCGGCTGCGGTGACTTTGACGGGGTCGTAGTCGTCGCCGAACCAGCCGATCCTGATCCGGCCGTCAGGGCTGGTGTGCAGAAGTTGGCAGAGATTGTCGTCGTCGGGGTCGTGGCGGGGCCAATGGCTGACCGGGGTGAAAGCAGGATCACCGGAGAAGCCCATTCCGGCGAGGTAGCGCGGGGTGACTCGGTACTCGCGCCAGCGCTCGTCCTCTGGCTGATCAGACATGAAAGGCGTTCCGTTTCGAAGAAGCCGGTCACCGCACGCGCCGCGGACGCTGTTGCGGCGCGGAGGCGTCCGGGGCCGGTGCGGCAGGTTCGGTACGGCGGTCGAAGGCGTGGGCGGAGCGGGAACGGGCGGCGTGGGCCCGGCGCACGTGCGGGTCGCCATCCGTGTGCTGGTGTTCGCGTTGCAGGCGCCGGGCTGCGGCGTTGTAGGCGGCGTGGTCCTGCCGTTCGCCGACGGACAGCAGGTAGATCTCCCGCTTGTGCTGGGAGGAGGCGGGGGCGTCGCGGTACTGGATGACCATCCGCCACCTGGTCTGCGGGTCGACGTAGACCTTGTGGCAGCCCGCCAGCTCCCGCTGGAGCGCGGCTCCGCGTTCGTTGCCGTGCACCAGGTGCTGCAGCTCCAGCAGCGCCAGGTCCCGGATCTTCTCCGGCACATCGCGCAGATCGGCGAGAGCTTCGGGGTGCGCGGCGAAGGCGTAGCGGGCGCTCACGAGAGCCCCCTGGAACGGGCAAGACCCGTATCGGGCGCCGCAGTGACCCCCGGCAAGGGCAGCTGGGTGCTGGCCGTGGCGCTGGTAGTGGTCCGGATGAGGGCTGCGGCGGCCCGACGGTCGACGGTGTTGCTCGCGGGCGCGGGCGCGGGCGCGGGCGTGGGGGCCAGGGGCAGCGGCGTGTCCCGGTCCCGCAGCCATGCGTCGGCCGCCTCCGCGCCGGCGAACGCCCCCTCGCGCACCGTGTACGTGGCGAGGGACGGGGAGGTCTCTTCCAGGAAGAGCCGGTAGGGCCGCTCGGCCGAGTCGGGATGGCCGTCGTGGACGAGGGCACTGACCTCGACGCCCTCGTTGAAGCTGCAGGGGTTGTGCGTGTAGTGGTCCAGCAGCGTGTACCGGCCGCCCAGATTGGCGCGCAGCATGTCCTCCAGCCGGGAGGTGAGCCCATCGGTCGGGCGCGGGCCGGGCGCGGCGCCCAGCTCGATCGCATCGGGCGGACAGCCACGGGAGATGAGCCAGTTCTGCGTGATCGGCACGGTGGGCTGCCGGATGTGTTCGAAGGCGAAGGTGCCCTCGAACAGATCACGCTGCACGCGCATCCCGACGTACTCGGCCGTACCGGGAACGCCCCAGACGGCAGTGCTGTCGTAGAGCAGCAGAAAGGTATTGCCCTTGGTGTGGTGCGAGGCCAGCTCGGTGTACATGTCGTCGGAGAGCGTCGCGGTGTGGAAGTCCTCCTCGACGAGGTCGGAGGCCGGTTCCAAGCCGTCGATCCGGTAGTCCGGGCCCGTCACGCCGCCACCTCGTACTCCGCCGGATCCGGGGCAGCCAGCAGCCGGTGGTTCGGGCGAGACGGGCTGGTGGTGCACGCGCTGAACGGTCCGTCCGGTGCACGCAGTTGCATCAGCCCGGGGTCGAGGTGGTCGCGGTGCCACAGGGAGGGCCCGGCGAGCCCGGCCTCGGCATCGGTGAACTGCTGCCAGGCCAGCCACAGCGCATGCAGCCGGGCAACCGCCTCGGGGTGCTCGGTCCACTGCTGACACCAGGGGCGGGTGGAGGTGATCTCGCGGCCGTAGACCGGCAGCAGCAGGTCCTCCACCCACACCTTCAGCGCCGCCAGCTCCTCGCCATACGCCTGGCCGGCCATCGCCAGAATGAACACGGAAGACGCCTCGCCCGGGCCAGCCTCGCTGCTTGGAGTTGTAACGGCTCCCCGGCCGGGCCCTCCCGCCTCGTCGGCGGGCGGCGACGGCTGCTCGTCGGTGAGACGGGCGAGGGTCTCGCCCTGCTTGCGGGTCTCGGCGACCAGGCCACTGACCGTGGAGACGAGGTCGTCCAGGTTGTGGTCCGGTATCCGCACCGGCTCGTTCTCGTGGGCGGACTCCAACATCGAAATCCCCTTCGTCGCTCGGGTGTTGGAGCGTCGAGGATCCGCAGAACGACCGGTTTGGCCCGGCCGGGAAACCAGGTGTAGAAGGGGCGGCTCACCCACCCGCGCGATGACGGCAGACGGTCGCGGGCGGTGTGAGGAGCCGCACCCCCTTGAGGGCCTGCTGCGGCACGACACCGTTGCCCAGCGCCGTGAGTTGGGCGGGACGCCCCAGCCCGGGAGTGGCGGTCACCCAGCCGTCCTCCAGGCCCTGCATCCACTCCACGAACCGTGGCGAGAGGCGCCCCGCGTCGTCGGTCGGCGCCGGTGCCGGTCGGGTGAGGCTCTCCCACCGGGCGATGGCGTCGCTGTACCGCCCCCACTCCTGCGGGCCTTCTTCGTTAGTGCCGAGGTATCGAAGAGGGCGGGGGCCGGGTTCGCCGGAAGACGGGCTGCGGTCGCTCGGCTGCTCAGTTGCGCTGCCGCCGAGGGGAGCGTCAGGTCGCCGTTGCCGTGGCGTTGGCGGGGCGAGCCCTTGATGCCGTCGGATGCCTTCGGGGTCGGCAGCAGCCACTCGACCTCGTCCGCGAGGTTCGGACCGTGCCCCCCTTCCTTCCGTTTCGCCGGGTGCTGGCTGCCGCCGTTGGAAGCGATGTTGCTGGTCGGCGTCTTCAGCAACGGCCCCTCGTCGCCAGGCGACCAGGAAAAGCCGCTCCCTTCGGTGCGGGGCGCCGACGTCGGAGGCGCGTAGCACGCACCAGCGCGCATCACGCCCGAGGTCGGCCAGGGTTCCGAGTACGGCACCGAGTGCCCGCACAGCAGGCCGGCCTGTGCCGTCTCCCAGACACCACGGGCACAGTTCCAGGTCGCCAGCGGCAGCGGCGGGTGAGGTGAGGAGTCCTCGTACGTTTTCGATCACCACCAGGCAGGGGTCGAGGGAGTCGATGGCGCGCACGACGTGGTGCCACAGCCCTGAGCGGTTTCCTTCCAGCAGGCCGGCACGGCGCCCGGCGACCGAGACGTCTTTGACAGGGGAAACCCGCCGTCAGGACGCACACCTCCGGCGCGTCCGCCCAGTCGACGGTGGTGATGTCGCCGAGGTTGGGCACGCGGGGCCAGTGCCGGGCCAGGACGCGGCAGGCGCCGGGGTCGGTCTCGGTGTGCCAGGCGAGGGTGCCGCCCAGGGCGGCCTGGACTCCCAGGTCCAGGCCGCCGTAGCCGGAACACAAACTCCCGATCAGCAGACCGGAGTTGCCGGACGCCGGGTCATCGCCCACGTATGGGCCCGGGTACATGCGAGGGCTGCTGGGCGGAAGCCTCGGCAGGTGCTTCCGCTTCGGCCGACGCCTGGTCGCGAGCGTGGTCGGCTTGCGCGGACCGGGCGCGGGCTGCCCGGGAGACGGACGATGCTTCCGCGCCTTCCAGGAGGGCGGCGCCGTTCGTCATGGACGCGTGCGCGGAGGAGAGGCCGTCGCGGGTGTCGGCGATGTGCTGCCGGGCGAGAGCGAACGCCGCCTGCCGCCCGTCGCGCAGGGCCGCGTGCTCGGGGGTGGTGCGGGAGTGGGCGTGCAGGAAGCCGAGCTGGCGGTAGGCGGCTCCGTAATGGCCCACGGCTTCGCTGAGGTGTCCGGCTGCCCTGGCCCAGGTGCCGACGACGGCGTCGAGGCCGGGGTCGGGCTGGCCGTCTGAGGAGCGGACGCGCACTTCCGCCGAGAGGTCCTGCACGAGGGAGGCGAGGTCGGCCAGAAGAATGGAGGCGTTGGTCAGTTCGGGGAGGTCCTCCGGAGCGCGGGGAAGGGGGAACTCGTCGCGCTTGCGGCTCAGTTCCTCGGCCTGACGCAGCATGTGCTGCCGCTCGGTCTCCGCCTGATGATCGTGGTCGTTCATGGAGCAACTCCTGCGGGTGTGTTGAAGGTGTGGACGGGGCGGCGGCGGATCTGGGCTTGAGCGCGTTCGGGCGGAGATGCGCCGGGGTCATGGCGTCCGCGCGATGGGACTGCTCGGGTTCAGTGCGCGCGGCTGCGTCGGTCATAGGGGGCTCCTGCGGGGATGGTGGGCAGCGGGGGAAGTAGAGGGCGTGGCCGCGCTCGGAGGCGCCTTGTTCTCGGCGCGGGGCCCGGTGCTGCGAGCCCGCGCGGCGGCGGCACGAGCCGCGGGCGGCAGGCGCGACGGGGCAGTTGCGGCCTGCTCGGGCTCGGGGCCGGCACCGGCTACCGCCCGGCGTCGGAGGACCTCGTCGAGCGGGACGAGGGCATGGAGGGCGTGGCTGATGAGCTGGCCTGGCGCGAGGGAGGTGTCGTCGGTCAGGGCAGCGACCTGCCGTGCGGAGGTGGTGGCGGTACGCAGGAGCGAGGAGTCGAGGACCTGCTCTCCGAAGTGTTCGGCCGAGCCTGCGACGGGAACGTGGCAGATGCGGCGTACGCGCTCGGCATCGAGTGAGCCATCCGTGAGGGCCCCTCGGCGCTGGCACTCCCACAGCACCGTCAGCTCGTCCACCGGCTCGTCCCGGTGCCGCAGCGCCCCCAGCGCCCGGTAGACCTGCCCGTGGCCAGGGCCGGCGAAGTCACCGGGGCGGAGCCAGTCGGTCATCCGGGAGAGCTGCTCGGGGTGGGCGGTGAGCGCGCCGAGCAGGAACTCCTCCTCGGCCAGGACCCGCTCGGCAACCTGCCCCGCCGGAGCCGTGGCTGTCGGTCCGGCGACGGCGGTGTTCGGCTCCACGGGCCGGGGTTCGAAGCCCCAGCGTCGGCCGAGGTCGTCGAGTACGTCGTGCAGGACCTGGGCGTGGTGCAGGGTCTCGGCGGCGCCGTTGCCGCGGGCGGTGTCGGCGCGGGCGGCCTGGTGCAGGCGGATCGCGTGCTGGGCGACGCTGCGGTGGATAGCCCCTTCCAGCACCATCCGCCCGTAGACCGGCGCGTGCGCGGGGCGCGGACAGGCGGAGGCCAGCGAGTGGACGTAGGCGGTGGTGACGCCACGCGTACGGGTACTTGCCTCCTCGCGGATGTCGTTGGGCCAGGCAAGGGGGACCTGTGCGTCGGGCGGGAGCTTCGTCGCCGGGTGGCCGCCTTCGCGGAGGGTGAGCATCGCGGCGTAGAGCGCGGAGTGCGCGGGCCGGTAGAAGTGCTCGGGGCGCAGCCAGCCGGAGATGCGGCCGAGCTGGCGCGGCTCCAGCAGCACCGCGCCCAGGACGGCCTGCTCGGCCTGCATCAGCGGCGTCACCCCAGCCCCCGGTCGGACTCATCGCGCCCGAGCTGGGCGACGGCGCGGTTCGCGGCATCCATGTCGGCCGCCAGCAGGTCCAGCTCCCGGGCGAGTGAGGGCTCGTCGGCGGGGACGGCGCCGCTGGGGGTGACCAGCCACCAGCGCTCGTTACGGCGTACGGCGGGGGTGTCGGCCAGCCGCTCGGCGGGACGGAGGGTGGCCCAGGTGGGTTCGGGGCGGTTCATCGGGCACCTCGACGGGCGGAGAGGGCGTACGGAAGGGCGTGGTGAGGCCCACCCGTCTCGTCGGGGTGCTGCTGCGCGGTACGGCGCTCATGCGGCCGGCCCGTACTGGTCGCGGCCGGGCCGGCCTTTGGCCAGGGCGCGCGTGGTGATGGCGGCGGTGGCCTGCTTCGAGGCGGCGCCGAGTCGGTCGGCGTCCGGCTCGCGGTACCAGGGCTTGAGGTCCAGCAACGCCGGGCGGATCCCGGTCGCCAGCAACAGCGCACTGCCCTTGGGCAGGGCGCGGATCGCGTCGGGCGGGAGCACGCGTTCTTGCCGCATGGAGACGGAGGAGGAGTGGCCGGAGTCGCTGCTGGAGACGGAGAGGGTCTGCACGTCGTGGTCGCCCGCGAGGCGGGAGAGCTTGTCGGCGAAGTCCGCGTCATCGATGCCGGAGCCGATGAGCTTGATCGTCGCCGCCGACCACAGGGCGTCCATCCCCACCTCGCCCCACACCCGCTGGCCCTGCCGGTAGGACTGCAGGATCGTGATCGGGATGACCCCACGGCTGCCCAGGTGGGAGTACAGGTCGGGCAGATCCTGGATCTTGCACACGTTCGCCGCCTCATCCAGGATCGCCAGCAGGGGCGGGTCGAGGCGTCCGCCGTCGCGTTCGGCCTGGATGACGGCCGCCCGCATCACCGCATCAGCAGCGGCGGCGATGATCGCCGACGCGGAGGCGCCGCCGTCCTTGGAGAGCAGGTAGAGCGTGTCGCGGCTGGAGGAGAACTCCTCCGGCTTGAACTCCCGCAGCTTCGAGGCGTGCCGGGGCGGGGTGACCCAGGCGGCAATGCGCGGGTCGAGCAGGCAGCTCGCGTACTGCCGCGCGTTCTCGAAGATGCCATCGCGCGTCTCCACGGCTCCGGCGACGGTGCCCTGGAGCTGGGCGGCAACGGCGTCCATGCCGGCATCGGTGAGCAGGTCGATCGGGGTCCGGTCGGCGGGCGAGGCGAGCCAGGCGGTCACCTCGGTCACCGGCCGCCTGCCCCGCGCCGCCGCGAGGAAGAGCGCGGTGAGGGTGTTTGCGGCGGCCGTCGACCAGAAGTCCCCAGCGCTGGACTCATCGATCGAGGCGGTGACGAAGTGCTGCGCCAGACGGCGAGCCCCGGTCAGGTCGTGGGCGTCGGAGAGGATGTCCCACCACATCGTCTGCTCGGCGTGCGCGATCTGCTGCGGATCCAGCGTCCACACTGTTCCCACCTGGGCGCGCTCGTCGAGCGTCGTGGTGAACGCATCGCTCGCCGCCTTGTTGGACGTCAACAGCACCGCGCCCGGTGCGCGCAGGATCGCGGGTATCGCGAGGCCGGAGGTCTTGCCCGAGCGGGGCGCCATGATGGCCAGGAGGACGTCCTCCCAGGAGGAGCGGACCTCCGCCGAGCCGGGCTTCAGCGAGCCGAGCAGCACCCCGCGATCATCGGGAGCGATGTCCGCCGGCTTGGTGCCGGTGAGGCTGGGGCGCAGGCCACTCGCCTTGGTGGCGGCCTTCTTCGCCAGGAGGTCACCCAGATCGCGATGGTCAGCGAGACCCTGCTTGTTGGGGCGGAAGCGCAGCCACAGCTTCGCGCCGACGACAGAGACCGTGAGCAGGAGTACGGCGGGGATGGCGTAACAGCCAGTGAGCAGGGCGGGCCGGTCGAGATGCGGCCACAGGGTCTCGGGGTGGAAGAGGGCCTGGATGGGTTCGAGCGGGGCCCACGGGCCGGAGCCGAAGGCGGAGTTGGTGAGGTTGCCGAACAGCCAGGTCAGGCTGCCGCCGCCGATACCGAGGGCGGCGACGCCGAGCAGGAGATAGAGCAGGACGTCCGTACCGGTGGTGGTCGAGGGCGTCCTGGTACGCGCATCAGACAAGACGAGATCCAGGAGCGTGCGGGAACGGTGAGGGAGGCGCGGAGGGGGAGGAAGGCTCTGGAGGTGGTC
This sequence comes from Streptomyces sp. NBC_01775, assembly GCF_035917675.1. Classification (NCBI taxonomy): domain Bacteria; kingdom Bacillati; phylum Actinomycetota; class Actinomycetes; order Kitasatosporales; family Streptomycetaceae; genus Streptomyces; species Streptomyces sp. NBC_01775. Next base: position 8,819,262 of record NZ_CP109104.1, read on the forward strand.
ACGGGGGTGGGCTCCTAGCAGTGGTGGCGGGGCTGCGGGGCGTGCTCGGGACGGACCTGCGCGGCGGGCGGCCCCGGTACGGCGGAGGTGGGGCTCGCGGGGCCGGGACGTTGCGGGGCCGTGGCGTAGTAGCGGGCGACCTGGGCCTGCCAGCGCGGCTCCGGGGGCGGGCCGAGCGCCCGCATCTGGTCACTGGCGCCGTGCAGCTCGTCGCTGAGATCGGTGAGCGTGGCGGCGGCGTCCTCGAACCGGCAGGCGAGCTCGAACCCCTCGTCGACCCCGGAGGACCGAGCTTCTTCGGCGGCGGCTTCGAAGAACTGGCCGAGCCTGGCGAGCACGCCGTCGGATTCGTCCAGCACGTGCTCGGTCTCCTCGGCGGCCTGGTCGTAGGTCTCGGCGCCGGTGAGCCGGTCGGTGAGATGGAGGATCTGGTGGCCGTAGGTGTGCTTGCCTTCCGGGTCGGTGGGCGTACGCGTCGGGGGGTTGAGTGGCACGGGGGTTCCCTGGGGTCAGAAGTGGGGGTTCTCGCTGGGGCGGTCGGCCTCGTCGGCGGCCTCCAGCAGTTCGGGTAGGTCCGACGGGTCGGCGTCGCGGTTGTCGATCCACCACCCGGCCCGGGTCAGCGGCCGTACGGCTTCCTTGATGGCCTGCCACTCGGCCTCGTCCATCTCGCCTTCGGCGACCAGCGCGGTGTAGGCGGCGGTCACGAGCTGGTGGCGGCAGCGGGAGGCCCAGCCGACCGCGCGCTCGCTGCCATCCAGCGGCGGCATCCGGTACTTCGGCCCAGGTCCCGGCCTCGGCTGCCTCCTCGGCGCGCTTGTTCGCCAGCCACTCGGCCTTGGACTCCGAGTCCTGGCCCTTGGAGGCACGCCAGCACTCGGAGCAGTCACGGGAGGCGAGCCAGCGGGCGTACCCGGCACGCCGGTCGGCGGGATGCTCGGACAGGTCGACATCGCAGGTGTGGCCGCAGGCGTGGTCGATGGGCCAGACGGTCTTCACGGGCATGGAGCAGGCTCCTTACAGATCGATGGGTGTGTTCAGCGGGTGTGGCGGCTGCCGGGCCCCGGCTAGGCCGGAGGAGGCGACGGGGAGAGCGCCGATTCCGGTGTGGGGCCGGGGCGTTGAGGTGAGGAGGCGGTGGCGGCGCGGGAACGGACAGCATGGGGCTCCGGCGGCTTCTGCCGCGGTTCCGGAAGCGCTGTGTCGGCTGGGTCGGACGCGTTCTTGAACACGCCCCGGCTCATGTCCTCCAGCTCCATCACGGCGATCATGACGTGGGCGTTGAGGGAGGTGACCAGGCGCTTCATGCTGCGCAGACGCAGGGTCATTTCTCGGCCCTGGTCGGAGTCGAGGCGGTCGCACCATTGCGTGGCGGTGTCGACGAGGTCGTCCAGCTCTTCGACAGCGCCGATGCCCTCGTCCATCGCGCCCCGGATGACTTCCGAGATCCCAGCGGCCTCGCGCAGCCCGCGGGACTCGTCCCCCAGCACGACCGGCGACTGGACCGGACGGGAAGCGGGCTTCCCGTCCGCTGGCACCACGGCGCGGGGATCGGCGGCGACCGACAGTCCCGCCTCTTGGACCTCACGCGTGGCGGCGGCCACGTTCTGCACCGCCGTGTGGTGCGGGGTGCCATCCGGCAGCAGATACACATCCAGCCGCGCGTTGTACTCGAAGTGGTGCTTGCACAGGACCTCGTCGAGGAAGGGGCGGTCATCGGCGACGGCAGCGGCGATACCGAATTCGGGGGTGGCGCCGAATGCGACGTCGGGCTCAAGCTCCAGGGGCACAGGAACGTTTCTCCTAGCGGCGGTGCGTGGACTGCCGGGACACGGCCGGGCCGGGTCGGTACGTGCTCTCGCTCAGCGGGCCGACCTGCGCGGTGGCGGTGCCCGTGCGGGCGGGCGAGACAGCGGTTGCCGCCTGGGCCCGCCGCTGCTGGGCGAAAGCCACCGCCAGGGGCGGCTCTTTCGGCGGCCCGCCGGACTGCGGCGGAGGCTCACCTGGGTGAAGGTCGTAGGCGGCATCGGCATGAACGTTCTGGCGCGCGGCCCGCAGCGACTGCACCGCGAGCTGGGTGCGGCGTACCGGATCGCGACCGGGCTCGGTCAGCGCGTAGAGGCGGCTGTCGGGGAGGGGCTCGAAGCCGACCCTGCGCAGCAGGTGGTCGGTGACGTGGCGATCGTGGGAGGGGACGGCCACGACGCCGGCATCGGGGTGGTGGCCGATGATGATGTGCGGAGCTGCTTCCGCCACGGGAGCTGCACCTCGCAGGGTCGGGGACGTGCGGGTGGCGAGGATCTCTTGGGAGGCGGGATTTGGCGGTGCCGGAGATTTCCGCTAGTGCGTCCACTCGGGTCCGCACGCCGTCGCACCATGGCGGTCCAAGAGCGGATGATGCAGTGTCGGCAAGGTCCTCGGTGTTGGACTGCGTGTGTAGTCCGGTGGCCGGCGCCTCCCCGTTGTCGGCGACGGCTGCCACAATTCCGTACGTGAGTGATGAGTTGCTGCCACCTGACATGTCCGTAGCCTTGGACGCCCCGCAGAACAGCGCGATCGTCGGCGAGTGGCTGCTGGGTTCCAGCGCCCTGCTCATGCAGCATCAAGGAGATTCCCGCACTGCAGAGCTGATCGCAGATGTGACCTCGCTGGAGATACAGCTCTGGAACACGGACTTCGACGAGGAGGGCTACCGAGTTGATCTCGTGGTGGAGCCCAGCCTGTATCTCCGCTATGACGAGGCGGTTCTGAGAAGAATTTCCAGCGCCATGAGCTTGGTTCTCGGGCAAGCAGGCAAGGATGTGGATGAGATACATGTGCGTCCGGAGATTCCACGGCTCGCCGTTGGTTGGCGGGAGCAGGTGAAGGCGGTCAACGGTCCGAAGCCCAGCAACCAAGGCCGTAAGCCCCGTCTTGAGCCCCGTCACCCGATTGAGGATCAGCTCCACTTCACAAATCAATGGGAGCGCGACGTTTACCGGGTGCTCAAGAAGCGCCAAGCGGCCCTGCCGGATAGCGAAACTATCGGGATCATGCCCCTTGGCGGCATACGAGTTCGCCTCCGTACCCTCGAACCCGACCTCCTGATCACGTATCGCGGTTACGCCGGTGTCATTGAGATCGACGGCCCGCAGCACAGAGGCCACGCAGGTATTGACCACAGCCGCACCCGGCAGCTCCTACATGCTGGGGTGAAGGTGGTCGACCGGCTGAACGTGGAGGAAGTGAACAGCTTGGCAGAGGTCGAAAAATTCGTGGAGGACTTCCTGACTCAACTCGGACGTCGGTAGATCGACCGAAGTCCCGTTGCTGTGGCTGTCCGGCCCGGCTCCTTTTGCCTGGCGTTTTGGCTGGTCAGCCGTGCATTCGGGCGTCCGTATCGAACAGTTCGCGCTCTCGTGGATGGAGAAGGTGTTGGGTGATGAAGGAACGGCCAGCGACCTTCCACAGACCGCGTCCCTTGGTGAGCGCGGCTACCGCCTGGGCCTCGACCCCGGTCAGGCCGAGAAGCGATGAGGCGGCGGCCAGCTGGTCGGCTTCCTGGCGGTAGATGATGCGGGTGGAGCAGTCGGTGAGCAGGCCCTCGGCCAGAGCGCGGCCCCGGGAGCCGGCGTCGCCTGCGGTGAGCAGGTCGCTCAACCGGTGGATAACCATCAAGTTCGCGATGCCGAGCCCCCGGGAGAGCTTCCACTGGGACTGCATGCGCTCCAGGAGGGCGACGTGCCGCATGACGCGCCAGGCTTCGTCATAGATCACCCACCGCCGCCCGGCATCGGGATCGGCGAGTGCGGATTCCATCCACGCGGACGCGCAGGTCATCGCCAACACGAGTGCGGTGTCGTCGCCCGCGCCGCCCAGACGGGAGAGGTCGATGGACAGCATCGGGGCGCTCGGGTCGAAGGCGACGGTCGACTCGGCGTCGAACATCCCGGCCAGGTCTCCGTGCACCATGCGTCGCAGGGCGTGGGCGAGGTCCTCGGCGGCGACCCCGAGGCGGCCGGAGGGCTCGCCCAGTGCGGTGTCGAGCTGTTCCGGCGAGCCGAGGACGTGCGCGATCTGCCCCAGCAGCGGCGTGCTCCCGCCGGCCTCGGCGTGCGCGACGACCTCGTCGAGGGCGACATCGAGCGCGGTGTGTTCCATCGGGTGCAGTTCGCGCCGTAGCACCGTCTTGGCGAGGGATCCGAGGAGGAGAAGGCGGCGCTTGCGGACCTCGCCGCGCCAGTCCTCCTCGCTGACCCCGCTCGGTCGCGCGGGGGCGTCCAGCGGGTTGAGACGACCAGGCAGCCCAGGGCCCAGCGCGATGGTCTGGCCGCCCAGTTCCCGGGCGACGACGGTCCACACGCCCTTCGGATCGCAGGGGACGTAGATGCGGTAGCCGAAGGCGACGGCGCGGACCGCGAGGGACTTGGCCACGGCGGACTTGCCCATCCCGATGACCCCGGCGAGCAGGATGTTGGGGTTGGTGAACCCGTCGAGGCGCCCGTAGAGCGAGAACGGGTCGTAGCAGAACGCCGCCTCCGCGTGGACGTCGCGACCAATGTAGATGCCTTGGGCGCCGAGGCCGCCTTCGGCCAGGAACGGGTAGGCACCCGAGGCCGTCGCGGTCGTCATCCGGTGGGCGGGAAGTTTCAGCCTGCCGCCGCGGGCGGAGGCGGCACCGGGGCGTCCGGCCGCCGGGTAGGTGGCCCGCAGCTCGGGGCCAAGACCGGAGGCGGCGGCGCGGGCCTCGGGACGGTTGGCGTCCCGGGCCTGGTCGCGGGCGGTGGCCAGATGAGCCCGCGCGGCACGCGAGGTAGCGCGGTCGCTCTTGGCCGGGACGAACAGCGGGCTCGCGGTGACGCGCTTGCGTATCGAGGGGGACATGCTCGGTGGTGCTCCTGGTGGTCAGTGGCGGGTGAGGCCGGTGAAGGGATCGCGCAGATCGGCCGGTGTGTGATCCCGCCGCACCCGCGCTGAGGCGGCCAGATGGCGTTGGCACACGGTGAGTGCGGGAGCGCCCTCGGGAAGCCGGGCCCGGCACGCCTCCCGGGCAGGCAGGCGCCCGGTGTCCGCATGGGGTGCCGCGTGGAAGGCGGCGTGGAGGTGGTCGGCGGCCTGCCACAGCCGGATGCGGCACGCGCGCAGGTGGTCGCCTTCGGCGCCGGCCACGGGGGAGGTACTGCTGGTGTGCGCATCGAGAAGCCCGTAGAGAGCGACCAGGTGCGCGTGCAGCGAGTCCAGTTCCGCACGGGAGGCGGCGATGGGGGCATCGGGGAGGTTGATCGCCCGGTGGAAGTCGAGCGCGGCGGTGGCGAAAGGCACGAAGTCCGAGGCCAGGTCGGGCAGAGGTGCAGTCGGCATGGGAAGGGGCCTTCGGTCGAGCGCGGAGAGAGGAGTCGGCGGGGCCGGTTATGCCGCGAGGGCAAGAGGGAGGGCCGAACGGGTGAAGGCTTCGGCCTGCTGCCAGGTCAGCCGCCGCAGGTCGGTCATGGCCGACACGGCGGCGGTCTCGATCGCCGCGCTCGCGGAGTTGAGCGCGTCCTCGCTCTCGGCGCTGACGGTGAGCAGCCCGGTGACAGCGACATCGGCGTGCCCGGCGATGAGCTGGCGTTCACGCTCCTTGACGTCGGCGTACTCCACCGCGTCCTCCTCCGAGTCGACCTGGCCCTTGCGCTGGCGTTCGGCGGCGTCCGCTATCACGCTGGCCTTCTTGCGCTGCACGTCCTTAAGGGCGGAGTCCAGCCCCTTGGGGGTGTAGGTGATCGAGAGGGTGCGGCGGGCCCCGGAGGTGAACAGGAGCTGGTGCAGGAAGCCGGGACTGGTTTCGGTCCGGGGCCAGTTCTCGATCCAGAAGGTGGCGTGGTGGGCGGTGTCGGTCTGGACGCGGTCGCCCTTCTCCACCAGGACGACGGGTCCGGCGGCGGCGGGGTCGGCCTGCGGGCGTCCGGTCTGGGACGACTGGTCGAGGGCGGCGGAGGAGGTCGGGTCGTAGGCGGTCCGGATCACCGCTGCGACCTCGTGGGCGGACAGCCAGCCGCCCGGGGCGAGCCCCGCGTTGCGGGCGGCTTGGTCGAAGGTGGAGGTGAGCTGGGCCAGCACGGAGAAGGCCCCGGTGAGCCCGCCCCCGCCCTGGTTGATCAACCGTCGGGCGGCCTTCATGTCGAGGGCGAGTGCGACGTACGCCTCGTGCGGCGCGGCTGCCGGTCCGGCGGCCTCCAGCAGGTCGCGGTAGACGGCCCCGGCCAGCGGGGTGTCCGCGTCGCCGTGCTCGGTCCAGTACCGGTTGAGCGCGTCCCCGCTGTCGGGGACGGTGCGCTCCAGGACCTGGACGCGGGCGACGTGGCCGGTGCGGGCGAGCGCGGCCAGCGTGCGGCCCCAGCCGGTCACGTTGGCGGACTGGGCGGCCGGGTCGAGCAGCGCGAAGGCGCGGGCTGAGACGCGGACCACGGCGGTCAGGGTGCCCGCGTGCGGGTCGTGGACTGCACCGAAGTGCCCGTTCGGCGCCGTGGCGACGCGGAGCGAGGCGGCCGTACCGGGCAAGTGCAGGAGTCCCTCCCGGTGGGGCCGGGTGGCGGGCCGGGCCAGCCACACCAACTGGCCCTTCGCACGGCGCAGCGTGTAGCGGGCGGCGATGGGTGCCCAGTCGGCCAGCGGCCGGCCCCGGTGCCGGACGAAGACGCCCGCCAGCAGCAGGGCCCACAGCGGGATGAGCTTCAGCGCGCCGAGGACTCCGGAGGTGAGCAGGACCGCGAGCAGCAGCAGACCGGTGGTCGCGACACCCAGCAACTGCGGGATGGACAGGCCCATCAGCACGCCCCGGCGGGTGCGGTGGGGGAACTTCACGGTGGCCGGGCCGTCGGAAGAAGAGGTCTCGGAGAACATGGCAGAGCCGTCCTTGAAAGCAGAGGAAGAGAGAGGGGGGACGGGGGCGGGCGGCCGGGCGGGGCCTGGGCCCGCCCCCGTCAGGTGAGGGCTCTAGGAGCCGGAATCACCGGGTGGGCCGGGGTAGACCCACCGCTGCGGTGTGGCACCGCCCTGCGGAGGCGGACCGCTCGATGGCGGCGGTCCGCCGGCCGAAGACGGCTGGCGCATCGCCCCCGCCGACCGGTCCGAGGAGCCCTGGCCACCACTGCTGGAGCGTGCACCGGATTCCTGACCGGGGCGGCGGACGAGAGGCTGGCCCTGATCGCCGTCGGTCGGAGGGCGGCGGATGAGCGCGCGGCCCTTGTCGCCTCCAGCGTCCGGGTCCTCGCCGAAGCGGAAGTGGGTCTGCTTCGGCCTGCCCTGGCCCCCGCTCCCGGAGCCGCCGCTCGGGTCGATGCCCGAGGCGACACCGCCGGCGCCCTGGCCCGGGATCTTCGAGGGCCCTTGCGGAGCCATGCCCCCGGTCTTGGCCTGCATCGCCAACTGGCCCGCGGTCTTCGCCGCCCCGGCCGCCGTACCGACCCCGGCGACGCCAGAGCGGTGCAGGTCGTCGTGCCCGCCGCCGTCGGCGGCCCAGTGCACGAACTTGTAGGTCGCGTACGGGCAGAGCAGGACGAGGACCATCACGACCATGCCCGACATGGCGTCCGAGAGCGCCGCCATGCCGCCGTCGGAATCGGACTTGCCCATCGCGGAGACGCCGAGGAGGAAGACGATCGTCATCAGCAGCTTGGAGACGATGAGCGTGGAGGTGGCCTCGATCCACCCCCGCCGCCAGCGCTTGGCGATCTCCCAGCCCCCGCCCGCGCCCGCGAAGACCGCGAGCGTGACGAGCACCAGGATGCCGACCTTGCGGGCGACCATCACGGCCCAGTACAAGAACGCCCCGATCGCGCAGCCCAGCGCGATGATCGCGGGCACGCCCCAGCCCAGGCCGTACATCGCCCCCAGCTCGTTCACCTTGATCACGCGGCGGATCGCATCGTCGACCGAGGAGTTCGCCGCCTTGAACAGCCCGGCGGACAGCGCGTCGACCACGGTGAGAGCGACGGTGGTGCAGGCGATGGCGGCGAAGGCGAAGAAGACGCCGATCATCGTCCCGAACGCGGCCTGGGCCAGGGCGCGCTCGTCGCGGCGCCAGGCGGCGCGGGTCAGCTGGAGACAGAACGTCCCCACGGTGAGCACGAGCCCGATGGGGAGGATCAGCTCGTAGTTGTGCCGGAACCACTCGGCGTTCAGGTCGACCGCGGTGGTCTTGTCCACCGCGCGGGTGGCCAGGTCGGCGGCGGACTGGGCGACCTCGCCCATGGACTTGGCGATCCAGGCCCCGATGCCGTCCGTGATCGCCTCGCCGGTCTTCCCGGCCACACCGCCCACGGCGCCGCACACCGAGTTCATCAGCGGCAGATCACACGCCTTCACCAAGGCACCTCCTTCGTCGTCGCGGCGCGGGTCATGGGGCGACCTCCGGCAGCACGCCGGACAGCGCGCACTCGTGATCGGGCCGGCACTGGAGGGCGAGCGTCATGGAGCGGGGCTCGGCCCCGGCGCCCGAGCCCTTCCAGGCCAGAGACTGCTTGCCGGTCACGGTCACCGCGTAGACGTAGGACTGCGTGATGGCGCCGGGGTCCTGGGAGAGGACGGTCTTGAACGCGGCGGGGTAGTGGCCCTCGTTCACCTCGGCGGTGGCGTGCTGGTGGTTGTCGTGCATCCGCGACCACAGCGCCTTGCCCGGCACTTGGCCGGTCACGGACTTCCAGTCGGCGTACTTCGCCTCGCCGGTCATCCACCGCTTGAGCCCGGCCAGATGCCCGGCCCGGGAGAAGCGCCGGGCGTCATACGTCCACAGCGCCTCGGTCGCCGCCTTCGCGAACGTCACCGGATCACCCGTGCGCGGCGGCGCGGCGACGGCCTGGTCCGAACCCGCACGCGGCGCGGGGGAGGGGGGCGAAGCGGTGGGCTTGGGGTGGGCGTCCGCTCGCGGTTGAGGAGCCTCGGACCGGGTCAGGTAGGAGATGAGGCCGGCGAGGGCCAGCAGTACGGCCAGGATGATGCCGATCATCGCCGAGCGCCGGAGCACCGACGAAGGCGCGACGGAGGAGTCCTGGGAGGCGGCGGATCGTTTCTTCAAGGTCGGCATCAGTGGACCTGCGTCCCCATCGCGGAGAAGAACGCGACGATCCCGTTCGCCGCCCCAAGGAGCAGGGCGACGCCCGCGGCGATCGTGGTGCCCTTCTTGCCGTTCTGCTCGGCCTGGTGACCGCCGCTGTGGTGGCCCCAGGCCCAGATCACCGCCGAGAGGGCCAAGGCCCCGACCGTGGCAATGATCCCGAAGAGGTTGATCGACCCGATCACCTTCTTCAGCACGTCGAGACCGGGCAGGCCGCCACCCTTGGGCGAGACGCCTGGGTCGTAGGCCAGGTACTGGAGATGCTGCGCGAGCTTCAAGGGGACTCCTGTTCACCTCCGGGCGTGCGAAAGCCCCGGAGATCGTGCGAGAGGGAGAAGGGCGAGAGGAGGGGAGGGGCGCCGCGTCAGGCGACGCGACGCGCGGCGAGGATGCTGGAGCGCCACTCTGCAAGCCGGGTGATCTTGGTGACGTCACCGGTGCGCGGGGCCTGGAGGATCAGGCCCTGCCCGATGTACATGCCGACGTGCTCCGGGCGGGCGGCGGTGCCGCGGGTGAAGAGCAGATCTCCGGCCTTCAGCCGCTTCGGGCTGACCGCCTTGCCCTCGGTGACCTGCGTGTACGTGGTCCGGGAGAGCTTGATGCCGCCGGCCTTGTACGACGCCTGCATCAGACTGGAGCAGTCGCACCGGTCCATCGGGTCCTTGCCGTGCGCGTCCGCGCAGGAGCCGCCCCACTGGTACGGCGTCCCGAGCTGCCCCAGACCCCACCGGATCGCCTTACGAACTGGCTTGGGCGCCGCCGCCGGGATCTTGTAGCCCTTCGGGACGGACCCCTTCGGGATCGGACCGAACGACGAGCCGTCCTCGTCGCCGCACTCACCCCCGGCGCGGGCGTCCACCTGGTCGCCGTCGCCTTTGTCGGTGTCCTTGCCGGATCCGCCGCCGTCCTTGATGGCCTTGGCGAGGGCCTTCTGCAGCGCAGTGGCCAGCGGCTCCCACTTCGCGTACGCGTCGGGGAACCCGCTCGCCTGGACCGCCTGAGCGGCTTGGGCGACGGTCATGGACTGCCAGCCCGCAATCTTCTTCAGGTGCGTGTAGAACGAGGTCGAAGCGTGCACCGGATCGCGGACCTGCGCTGCGGTGCCCCAGCCCTGGCTCGGCCGTTGCTGGAACAGACCCAGCGAGTCCCGGTCTCCGTTGTTGAGGTTCCGGAGGCCCGACTCCTGTAGAGCTGTGGCCAGTGCGACCACCTGCCCGCGGGGCGGGATCTTCAGCGCGACGCCGGTGGCCTGGATCTTCTTGGCGTTCTGGACCTGCTCGGTGGGAGCGTCGAGCCCGGACACGTGGACGGAGCCGGCTTTGCCGCCGTCGAGGATCGAGTGGACCTGCTTGCTGACCGCCGCAGCGTCAACGTCGCCACCAGCGTCGTCTTTTGCAGGCCGCTTCGGCGCCGTGGGCGCCGGCCATCGCCATCGCCAGCGGAGCGATGAGCAGCATCGGCGCGGTCACCACCGCACCGACGGCCATCACGGTCTTGTTCACGAGCGCGGCCCGGTCACGAGAGGGAGAGCGAGCCGACTGTCCTGCCATGGCGGCGCGCATTTCAGGGGATGCCGCATGAGTAACTCCTCGGGCGTAGGTGGCGCGGTGCGGGTGCTCTCGTCGAAAAGGCCACCAACACCACGCCGGTCAAGAATCCGAAATCCCCGTGCCGGGGTGGCGGCCCGGTGGCCGGGATCTGCTAACCCCGGCCACCGGGCCGCTTTAGCGAAGAGCGGCAGCAAGCCGCGCTGGTAATCTCACGCGCCACATTCCCAAGACGCCCTTTCTCCGATCAGGAGACGTTCGACAGCACGCTGAAGCGAAGCGCCCGTTGGACGGCGCAATACGCATCAGCACAGCTCAACAAGGACGGAACCGTGTCCTTCCCGGTGAGCTTGCCGAGACTGTAGAGACGAATTCCGGCCGCACCAAACGAGCGTTCTCGGGCGCCGATCCAGGCCCGCTTCTGGCTTGGTGCGGCCGGAAACCCGCACTACTCTTCAGCGCGTACCGGCCCCAGCCCCCGAAACCCGAGGGGTAATTCGCCGGGCATTCCCTGGCACGCACCCGCCCCCTGCGGGGTCGGGCATGCGTGCACCAGTCCCTGAGAGAGAACCCCGTCATGCCCCACACCCTGCACCGAGGCGATGCGCTGAGCGTGCTGTCCGAACTCCCGGACGCCAGCGTGGACGCCCTGATCACCGACCCGCCCTACAACTCCGGCGGACGCACCAGCTCCGAGCGCACAGGGCGGACCGCGAAGTCGAAGTACACCGCCGTGGACGCCGAGCACCAGCTCGCCAACTTCCCCGGCGAGAACCGCGACCAGCGCTCCTACGGGTACTGGCTCTCACTGCTGCTGACCGAGGCATACCGGGCCACCGTCGAATCCGGCACCGCGCTGGTCTTCACCGACTGGCGCCAACTGCCCACCACTACCGACGCGTTGCAGGCCGCGGGGTGGACGTGGCGGGGGATCGCCTCCTGGCACAAGCCGGTCTCCCGCCCGCAGAAGGGACGGCTCAAGCAGTCCTGTGAGTACATCGTCTGGGGCACCAAGGGCCCCGTTGACCCGGCCCGCAACCCCGTCTACCTCCCCGGCCTCTATCAGGCCAGCCAGCCCCGCAAGGGCCGGGTCCACATCACGCAGAAGCCGGTCGAGGTGATGCAGGAACTGGTGAAGATCTGCCCCGAAGCCGGCACCGTCCTTGATCCCTTCACCGGCTCCGGCTCCACCGGCGTCGCCGCCCTGCGCGAAGGGCGGCAGTTCGTCGGTGTAGAGCTGTCCGACCACTACGCCGACATCGCCGAACAGCGCATGGCGGCCGAGCTGACCCAGGACGACTTCGGCCTCGCCGGACCCGAAGAGTGACCCCCGGGCGAGAGACCGGGGAGGAAGGCAGAACGCACGAAGGGGCGGTCGCACACCCGATGCGGGTACGCGACCGTCCCTTCGTGCGGCGTGGTCAGGAGGCCGCGATGCTCCGCAGGATCAAGTCCTCGGCGCGCTCCAGATCGGCCTGGGAACGCAGGCTCACCTCGACGCCCGAGATCCCGAGGCAGCCGATCTCGGTCACGTCCCGGGTGAAGCCCTCCTCCAGCTCCACCGTCGCGGGATCGAGCTTCAAGTTCACCGCGACGACCTCCTTGCGCGGCAGCACCCGCAGAGAGGCGAACTTCTTCAACCGCCGATAGGTCAGGTAGTGCTGCTGCGGCTCCATCCACGCCCCCTCCGGCAGCAGCAGCCGCTCATCGACCGCGCCGAACAACTCCTTCACCTTCGCCGGAGCCCCCTCCAGCCGATGCTGCTGCACGCTCACCGCCGGCACCTGCTCCGTCGCGATCGAAGCGGTCGGTGCCTTGGCGCGAGAGGAAGGCCATCCGGCTCCGGCGACCGAGGCGACCAGCCGCAGCGTGAGCACGTCGTCGAAGACCCGGTAAGAGACCAGGTCGATCCGACGGTCGATCTCCTCGACCGCCACCGTGTCGTGGTACGTGAACTCCCCCGCCACGCACACCACCCGCGGGTTGCTCCAGTCCACCGCCCCGGCCGCCTCCGCACCGAGCCGGTCGGCCACCAGCCGCTCGAACTCATGGTGGTGATCCCGCAGCCACACCAGATACGACAGCGCCTGGTTGATGACCTGTTGACTGAACTACTGGCGGAGTTTCTGCAGGTCAGTGACCTTGTGGTGGGGGCGTCGTTGAGTCGGCCGTGGAGGCATCGAGAGATCTGGCAGCCCTGTCCGTACCGCTGGTCGGGGAGCTGGTGGCCATGGATGATCCGTGGGATCCGTACCGGCTCATCGACCCGACCGGGGAATCGGTCGAGGGGGCTGGCGCCTTCCTGCGGGATCTGCAGGGAGCCGGTCGTTCGGCGGCGACGGCCCGTTCCTACGGGATGGATCTGCTGCGCTGGTTCCGCTTCTTGTGGGCTGTCGAGGTGTCGTGGGACCGGGCAAGTCGGATCGAGGCGAGGGACTTCTCCCGCTGGCTTCAGATCGCCGGCCAGCCGAGGCGTCCGCACTGGCGGTGCCCGAATGAGGCGGGCCGGTGGGCCGCGGGCGGGAAGCCGTACGCAGCGTCTGTGCGAGCGCACAGCGAGACGGTGCTGCGGAGCTTCTACGACTTCCACCGCGATATCGGCACCGGGCCGCTCCTCAACCCGTTCCCACTGGACCGATCACGTCATGGCAGACGAGCGCATGCCCATCGCAACCCGATGGACCCGCCGCGCAACGAACGCAGTGGGCTCTACCGGCCAAGAGTGCCCAAGCGGGTGCCCCGCAGTGTCCCTGATGAGGAGTTCAACGAGATCTTCGCCCGGCTCCCGTCGCACCGAGACCGGGCCCTCGTCGCCTTCTACATCTCCACCGGTGCCCGGGCCAGCGAGCTGCTCAGTACATGGCAGGCTGGCGTGGATCCGGGGCGCCAGCTGATCTCGGTGGTCCGCAAGGGCACCCGGGAAGTCCAGGAACTCCCGGCCTCGACCGACGCGTTCGTCTGGCTGCGGCTCTACCAGGTGGAGATGGACGATGCGGTCCCGCGCGGGCGGCACCTTCCGCTGTGGTGGACCCTGCGCTCGCCGTCGAGACCGCTGACCTATCACGCGGTTCACCGCATGTTCGAGCGGGCGAACACCAAGGCGGGGACCTCTGCGACGCTGCATGCGCTGCGGCACACCGCCGCCTACCGCATGGCCGAGGATCCCAGCCTGCCCCTCACCGATGTCCAATTCGTCCTCGGTCACGCCCAGTTGACCACGACACAGCTTTACCTCACGCCCCGCAAGGAGGTGGTGATCCGGCGGCTGCTGGCCCACCATGCCGAACAGACACGGCAGGCAGCAGCCCGCATCGCGCCCCCTCCCGCAGCCGACTACCGGCCGGAGAGTCTCGATGTGCTGTTCGGGACCGGTACCCGGTGACCGCCACCTTGTCGGCACGTGCCGACCGCGCACCGGCCCCCGGAGTTTCGCCTGGGCGCACTCGCGCACTGGCCGCCCAGCAGCGCTTCCCCGCCCGCACCGTTCCTGCCAGCTGGCCCGGCACCGAGCGCTCGCGCGCCGAGACGGCCCGGTTGCTGTCCCGTCCGCCCTACACGCTGGAGAACGCTGGTAGCGAACTGCACCACAAGCACGGCATCGTCATGGTGCTGGACTGGCTGGAAGACCAGCCCGGACAGACCTGGCAGGAACGGTGGCAGGCCAGCGGCATCGAGCAGGCCGGCGCCGCCTGGCGGCCGGTGATCAAGCAGTGGCTGCACGAGCGCGGCCTGAAGGCAGCCTGGCGCATGCCGGTGGTGGGCAGGGCCCTGACCACGGTGATCAGCGCTGAGCTGCTGCGGCCGTCGGTGGATTGGCTGGCCGCCGGAGCCAGCCGCCAAGGTGTGCTGGTCCGCTCCATGGCGCACAGCCGTGATCCGCGCGGATTTGAGCGCCTTCGTGAGCTGGGCTCTCAAGCCCAGGGCGTGCGGCCGGGCGCTGTCAGCACGACGCTCTGCCGCAGCGCCCTCATCCTCGCGGCGAAGGGCGGCACGTTGGCCGACATCACCATCGGGGACGTCCTGGAGCTCCTCGATATCCAAGCCGTGGTGCTCAAGCGGGCGATGGCGGGGACCGAGGTGTTCTACCGTCTGCTGCACCAGTTCGGAGCCTTCGGAGAGGGCGCCCCGCCGAATCTGCGCGCGGTCCGCAACCTGGGACAGCGCACCCCGGAGGAGCTGATCGACCGCTACGGACTGATCTGTCGTCCCGTCCGGGATCTGCTGGTGGACTATTTGCGGGAACGCCAGCCCGCGCTGGACCACAACAGCCTGAAGTCCCTCTCCTACCACCTCGGCAAATGCTTCTGGCAGGACATCGAGCACCATCATCCCGGCGCCGACAGCCTCCGTCTCGCCCCGGACGTCATCGGGCAGTGGAAGCAGAGGATTCGCACCAAGGACAAGACCGTCACCGACCCGGACGGCCGGCGCACGAGCACCAAGGTCGAGAGGCTCAATCACCGTGACACGCTCACCCAGGTGCGGGCCTTCTACCTCGATATCGCCCAGTGGGCACTGGAAGACCCCGGTCGTTGGGGCCCGTGGGTGGCACCGAGCCCCGTGAGGGCTGACGAGTTGGAGAACCGCAAACACCAACGACGACGCAAGGCGCGGATGGACGCCCGCACTCGCGAGCGCCTCCCGGTCCTGCCAGTCCTCGTCCGCTCGGTCGACCAGCGTCGCAGGGACGCGGCCGCGGTACTGGAAGCCGCCCGACACACCCGCCCTGGCGAGGTGTTCACCGCAGCCGGTCAGCAACTCGTACGCGCGGTGGTTCCGCACGGAACGGCCGGCCGGATCTGGGCCGAGGACCCGGACACCGGCAAACGCCGCGATCTGGGGCTTGAGGACGAGCGGGCCTTCTGGACCTGGGCCGCGGTCGAGGTCCTGCGGAGCACCGGCATCCGCATCGAAGAACTACTCGAACTCAGCCACCACAGCCTGATCCAATACCGGCTGCCCACCACCGGTGAGCTCGTCCCCCTCCTGCAGATCGTGCCGTCCAAGACCGATACCGAGCGGCTGCTGCTGGTCAGCCCCGAGCTCGCCGACGTCCTGAGCGCGATCATCTGCCGAGCCCGGGACAGCACCGGCGCGGTTCCCCTGGTCCGTTCCTGGGACCGGCGCGAATGCGAGTGGCAGGCACCAGCCCCGTTGCTGTTCCAACGACGCATCTCCGGCGAGGCCCGCGCGTTCACCGACGAAACCGTCCGCACGATGCTGGACCAGGCCCTCATCGCCACGGGCCTAACCGACGCTACTGGCGGCCCGCTGCGCTACACACCGCACGACTTCCGCCGCCTGTTCATTACCGATGCCATCCTGAACGGACTGCCGCCGCACATCGCCCAGGTGGTCGCTGGCCATCAGGACATCAACGCGACTCTCGGTTACAAGGCTGTCTATCCCGAAGAGGCAATCCAGGCACACGTGGCTTTCCTCGCCCGCCGCAGGTCCCTCCGCCCGAGCGAGGAATACCGCGTCCCCACCGACGAGGAATGGCAGGAGTTCCTCGGCCACTTCGAACGACGCAAAGTCTCCATCGGCGCATGCGGCCGCGCGTTCGGTGCTCCGTGCATCCACGAACACGCCTGCGTCCGCTGCCCGATGCTCTGGCCCGACCCCGCCCAGCGCGACCGGCTTGTCGAGATCCGGGACAACCTCCTTGCCCGCATTGCCGAGGCCGAACGCGAAGGATGGCTCGGCGAGGTGGAAGGGCTTCAGGTGAGCCTTGCCGGAGCGGAGGAGAAGCTCGCCCAACTTGACGCACGACAAAGGCGCCAAAGGTCCACGGTCTTCCTGGGCATCCCCACACTGGATCAGATCGTCGCCCGCACCAGCGATGTGAGCGAGCCTTGAGCCGGTCCATGAAGCGTCCCTCAAGCCCGCCTGCTGTCTCATTACATACCGCCCATCGTGATCACGGACTACCGTGCCGGTCATGACCACGGACGACTGGCTGGCCGACACCCGAACCTCTTACGACACGGTCGCGGTCAGCTATGCCGTCCAAGTGCGCGATGCCATCGCCGGACACCAGTACCTTCGCGCGGCTCTGGCGTTGTTCGCCGACAACGTGCGGGCCGCGAGCGGTGGGCCGGTAGCCGATGTCGGCTGCGGGCCCGGACACGTCACCGCCCACCTGCACGAGCTCGGTGTTGACGCCTTCGGGATCGATCTCTCCCCAGGGATGATCGACGCGGCCCGGCGTGACCACCCCGGCCTGCGGTTCGAGGTGGACTCAATGACGGACCTGCACCTCCCGACCGCCGCAGTGGCTGGCCTGATCGCCTGGCAGTCATTGATCCACATACCTGACCACGAGGTGCCGACCGTGTTCAGGCACTTCCACCGAGCATTGCGCCCAGGCGGACCACTGCAGCTCCTGTTTCACGTCGGCGACGAGTCCCAGTTGAAGACTCAGGGCTACGGCGGTCACCCGATGAAGGTCCATGTCCACCGCCGTCAACCGGACCAAGTGGCAACCTGGCTGCGTGACGCCGGATTCGCGGTCGAGGCGCAGATGCTGCTCAACCGGGACGAGAAAGTTTCACACGCGTTTCTCTTCGCACGCCGATAGCCCTACCGGTAGTTCAGAGAACACGTTCTGATCCCGTGAGCGCTTGTACTCGATGACCACCGGAGTGCCGCTCTCGTCCAACCCGAGCGAATCCACCCGGCCCCGGTGCCGTCGCCCGGTCCGGTACTCCGAGGCCAGGAAACGAATGCCGAGCATCGCCTCCATATTGGCCTCGATCAGCGACTGCAGCTCCCGCTCCACCGCCACCGACGCACCCGAAATCTCCGTCGCCCGGCCACCTCTGACCCGGAAGACCTTCAGGTCACCCATGCGCTCCTCCCCGCTCCCGCACAATCACTACCGGGCGAGAATCGTCACGGCCGCCCGTGTATTCCCCGAGGCGCGGCGGAAATGAGCTGGTTGCACGGCGGGCGGGTCAGCGTAGGGGTTCATCGGTCGCAGAGAGGGCACCGGCCCGTCGATCTGCCTCGGGTCTCCACCGACAGGCCACGCTCCCGAAGACGTTGCAGGTGGTAGGCCACTGTCGACGCGCTCGACAGACCCACGGCATCCGCCAGCTCCCGCATCGTCGGCGGCTCGCCACGTTCGACAATGATCTTGCGCGCCGCGCGGAGGATGCGTTCCTGCTGCTCGTGCGTCACGTCCTCCCCTCCTGGAGCTGATCAGCGGCCTTCCGTGCTTGCCTGCCCAGCTCTACTCGGGCGGCGGGAGATCCCCCCGCTGCGGGGTCGAAGAGCGGGTGCCAGAACAACCGGGCCGACAGCCACAACAGCCGACGGCGTACAGCCGTCGCATCGACCGGGCCGCTGGCCAGTTCGTGGTAGGCGCGGTTCCGGGCGTGCTGCAGCGCGACGAGGTCCTGGGGGAAGAGGTCGGACACCATGGCGCAAATTCAATCACGTGTTCGATTATGTGGTCATGCTCCGGCTACCCGACCACAACGCCGTATGGCTGAGCGCGTGCCACTTGGCCGCTGTGCGTGAAAGTCGCTGGTGGTATCCCGCGAGCGTATTGGATGGCGAACTCTAGGTGCGGCCTCCGGGGGCGTAGCCCTGCAGAAAGGCGGGCGAGACCATGCGCTGCCTCATCAGCAGCTCAGCCAGCTCGTGCGCGAGCACCGGGTGAGTACGGGGCCACTCCGGTGCGTGTGCCACGAACTCCCGGCTGTTGAAGACCGTGAAGCGGTTGAAATCTGCGACGCGGAGCCGGGATGCGTCCTGGGGGTCACGGGAGATGATCACTCCTAGACGGCTACCGAGAGGCACGGTCAGGCGTCGGAAGTTGTGGAAACCCGTTCCGATGCCGTGATCGAAGAAGGCGACGGGTATCTCTGGGGGCGGTGTCCCCACGACGCCCGAGAAGCAGACCGGGTTGTCGCTGACCAGCAGGCCGCCGCCGCGAGGTCGGTAGCAGGACCAGTGCATGTCGCTGGCCAGCAGTGTGGAGACGAGGTGGTTCCACTGGTCCTTGTAGTACGCGTCGTCATCGTTGCGCAGGCGCCAAGGCTCGATCACCGTCCGGTCGATCATTGCCATCATCATGGTCTGGATCTCTTCGTCGAGCAGGCCGCTGTCCTCGGCGCCGATCTCCTTGGTCACCACATGCCGCAGAAAGCGGCTTCGCTGCCACTGCAGGGCAAGCAGCCAGGCCAGAGCGTGACGGGCATACGTGGGGACGGCGCGCTCACGACTCTGGACCAGTTCCCTGACGGCAGTGGCAGCCTCCCCCTCTATGTCACCCATGGCGGCCTCCATCGAGGCGTGATCGGGCTCCTGCCCGTGCCGGTAGATCGAGTGGCCGAGATTGCGATGGCCCACGTCGCGAACCGACGCGTTGAACCGCCGCTCACTCGTTACCTGGTGGATGACCAATTTGCCGCGCTGGCCGGCGAAATGCTGGAGCAGGAACTGCGGAATGAAGTGATGCTTCTTGGCATGCGGCGGCATGGGGCGACCTTAGCGAGGTCGGCTCCACCTCCGGCCCGCCGCGACAGCACGCCCACGGCCGACGGCAGCTTTAGCCCGGCAAGCCGGACCCGCCAGTGCCACCCGGCCCGGAGGGGCCGCTCAGTGGCTGCCGGTGAGTTCGCCGGTGAGCTGTTCGTGGATCTGGGCGCTTGGCCGGTTGAGGCCGATGATCTCTACGGTCTTGCCGCGCTGCGTGTACTTGTCCTCGATGGCGTCCAACGCGGCCACGGAGGAGGCGTCCCAGATGTGAGCTGCGGTCAGGTCGATGACGACCTTGTCGGGATCGCCCGCGTAGTCGAACCGGCCCACGAGGTCGTTGGAGGAGGCGAAGAACAGTTCGCCGGTGACGGAGTAGACGACGCTTCCGCCCTCGGGGTCGGTGACTGCGGTGACCTCGGCGAGGTGCGCGACGCGGCGGGCGAAGATGACCATGGCGGTGAGGGTGCCGACGACGACGCCGATGGCGAGGTTGTGGGTAGCCACGACGCAGGCGACGGTGACGAGCATGACCGTGATCTCACCGGCCGGCATGCGCTTGAGCGTCTTGGGCGCGATGGAGTGCCAGTCGAAGGTCGCGAAGGCCACCATCACCATGACGGCGACGAGGGCGGCCATGGGGATGTCGGAGACCATCGGCCCGAACAGGACGCACAGCACCATCAGGAAGGAGCCCGCCAGGAAGGTGGACAGGCGGGTGCGGGCACCGGACACCCGTACGTTGATCATGGTTTGGCCGATCATGGCGCAGCCACCCATGCCGCCGAAGAAGCCGGTGACGATGTTGGCGATGCCCTGGCCGACCGACTCCCGCGTTTTGGAGGAGCGGGTGTCGGTGATCTCGTCGACGAGCTTGGCCGTCATCAGCGACTCCATCAGCCCGACCAGCGCCATCGCGAGCGCGTAGGGAGCGATGGTGGTCAGCGTGTCCACCGTGAACGGCACGTCCGGCAGGCCGGGGACGGGAAGAGAGGAGGGCAGCTCGCCCTTGTCGCCGACGGTCGGTACCGCAATCCCGGCGGCGACCGTGATCACGGTGAGGATGGCGATGGAGACGAGCGGTGCCGGGATCACCCTGGTGACCTTCGGGAAGAACACCATGAGCGCGAGCCCACCGATGATCAACGGGTAGACAGCCCAGGGAACGTCGTGCATCTCGGGGACCTGGGCCATGAAGATCAGGACGGCCAGCGAGTTGACGAAGCCGACCATCACGCTGCGCGGCACGAAGCGCATCAGCTTGGCCACCCCGAGAGCGCCCAGGACGACCTGGAAGATTCCGGCCAGGATGACGGCGGCGACGAGGTAGCCGAGGCCGTGTTCGCGGTTGAGCGGGGCGATGACCAAGGCGACGGCGCCGGTCGCGGCGGAGATCATCGCGCGGCGTCCGCCCACGACCGAGATCACCACGGCCATGGTGAAGGACGCGAACAGGCCGATGGCCGGATCGACCCCGGCGATGATCGAGAACGAGATCGCCTCGGGGATCAGCGCGAGCGCGACGACGAGGCCGGCCAGGATCTCTGTGCGCCAGACCTTCGGGCTGTTCAGCCAGTCGGGCTTGAGGCCGCGCAGCCGTGCGGCCGGGGACAGGACGGAGGTGGACAAGAGCGGATACCTGTCGTGCTCGGGCACACCCGCCCGTGGCGGAGCGTGCGGGAAGACGCGGAGAGCCGGGACGGCGCTTCGCGGAGCCCGCGTACAGCGGGGCTGAAGTGCGGGGGCAGCAGGCGCGGGCGGAGGGCTCCGGGCCTGTTCAGGGGCGAAGGGTCACGGCGGGCAGGGGGCGGCGCTGGGCATCATGGGTATGCGCACGCTCTCTCCTGCATTTCGGTCTTCGCCGGGGGCGTCGTCGGCCCCGACACGGCTGACGGGCGCGGGCGTGATCCCGCACCATGGGAGTGGGACGGCGCGGAGCCGACCCCGTTGATCGGAAACTCTACCCTAACGTTACGGTAGAGATCGACGTCGGCCGACTGTGGCCTTGGTGACACAAGAAGGAAGGGCCGCCCGCGTGACCAGCGAGCACATGCAGATCGGCGAGGTCGCCGCACGGACCGAGCTGTCGCTGCGCACGATCCGGCACTACGAGGAGACCGGCCTGGTCATCCCCTCGGCACGTTCTCAGGGCGGCTTCCGTCTCTACACCGAGGCGGATGTCGCCCGTCTGATGGTGATCCGCCGGATGAAGCCGCTCGGTTTCACGCTGGATCAGATGCGCGACCTGCTGGAGGCGACCGACCGTCTCGACTCCGGTGAGGAACTGATGGCGGACGAGCGTGGTGCCCTGCTGGAGCGCATCCGCGACTACGAGCAGGACGCGGCCGAGCAGGTGGAGAAGCTGCGTACCCAACTGGCGCGAGCTGAGGAGTTCGGCGCCACTCTCCGTGAACGCCTCACTCGCGTCCCCACCCCCTGACCGCCTCCATGCGGTGCTGGTCTGCCGGTCATCCGTCCTGACCGGCTGCGGGTTCCGGGCGGTCCGGCGCCGGGTGCGCGAACAGCCGATCCAGGTGGGCGCGCAGGATCTCCACGGCCGCGTTGGCGGAGCGCTGGCCGACCAGGACGCTGGTGCCCAGGCCGTGGCTGAGTGAGAGCAGAAGAGCGGCCTCGGTCGCCGTATCCCGGCGCCGGTCCAACGCGCCCTCCTGCTGGGCCGACTTCAGCGCGTCGGCCAACTGCTGCTCCAGGCGGTCGGGGCCGGCGATGAAGGGCTGTGCGGCCAGTTCGGGATCGGTCATCGCGAGGACCGCGTAGGAGGTCCACACCAGGTGGAAGGCGCGGCTGTCCGCGTCGGTGGGCAATGCCTCGGCCAGGAACGCGTCGATGAAGGCGCGTGCGCTCACCGGCTGCGGCAGGCCGTCCAGGCGGGCTGTCCACCGCGTGTGGCTCTGCTGCTCCAGGCGCTTCAGGGCGGCGTGCAGCAGTTGACCCTTGGTCTCGAAGTAGTACTGCACCAGGTTCAGCGACATCCCCGCCTCCCCGGCCACCGTGCGCAGCGTGACCGTGTGCAGGCCCTCGGCCGCAGCCACGCGCACCAGAGCGTCGATGATGTGCGCCCGGCGCTGGGCGTGGTCCACCCGTTTCGGCACCCCGGCCCCTTCCCTCCTGTGGTCAATCCGTTTTCATGGTACCGCTGTACGATGAAAAATCTGCGGGCGACAGCGGGGAGGACCATGGGATTCCGTGGAACGCACGACGGCAGCGGCCACGCGGACGCGCGAGCGGCGAACCAAGGCAGAGGGCAGGCGGCGGTGCTGTGGCTGGCGTGCGTGGCCCAGTTCATGGTGGTGCTCGACGTCTCGGTGGTGAACGTCGCGCTGCCGTCGATCCAGTCCGCGCTGGGCTTCGGCGCCGCCGGCTTGCAGTGGGTCGTGGGCGGCTATGCGCTGGTCTTCGCCGGATTCCTGCTGCTCGGAGGCCGCCTGGCCGACCTCTACGGACGGCGACGGGTCTTCCTGTGGGGACTGGTGCTCTTCGCCGCCTCAAGCCTGATAGGCGGCCTGGCCACCACGCCCGGCGTGTTGATTGGGATGCGGGCCGTGCAGGGTCTGGGCGCCGCGGTGCTGGCGCCGGCCACGCTGACGATCCTGACCACCACCTTCACCGAAGGGACGGCCCGTACGTGGGCGTTGGCGATCTGGACGGCCGTCAGCTCGGCGGGCGGGGCCGCGGGCAACCTGATCGGCGGGGTACTCACCCAGTCGCTGTCCTGGCGGTGGATCCTGTTGATCAACGTCCCCCTCGGCGTCGTCGCCGTCCTCGCAGCCCTGCGCCTGCTGCCCGCCGACCGCTCCCGTGCGTCGGCCGGGAAGCTCGACCTGCCCGGGGCGGTGCTCGCCACCCTCGGCGTCACCGCCCTCGTTCACGGCGTCACACACGCCCAGGACCACGGCTGGAGCGGCCCAACTGCCCTGACGGGCCTGGCTGTCGGCGTCCTCGCGCTGGCCGCGTTCGCAGTGACCGAGGCCCGGTATGCGGCGGCGCCGCTGGTGCCACCGCGCCTGGTGCGGATGCGGCCGATCTGGGCGGGCAACGCGGTGATGCTGCTGGCCGGAGCCTGCTTCATCCCCATGTGGTACTTCCTCTCCCTCTACATGCAAGACGTCCTGCACTACGGGGCCTTGGCCACCGGCATCGCCTTCCTCCCGCACACCCTGGTCGGCGTCGTCGGCGCTCGCCTTGCCCCGGCCGTCATGCGCCGCACCGGCCCCCGGGCCCTGATCGTGCTGGCCGCGCTGCTCGCCGCAGCCGGGTTCGTGTGGCAGAGCCGGATCGGCGCCGACAGCACCTACTGGGAGGGCCTGTTGGGGCCCGCGATCGTGATGTCGGCCGGGATGGGCCTGCTGATCACCCCGATCACCACCACCGTCACCTCCGGCATCGCGGAGCAGGACGCGGGCGCGGCCTCGGGGCTGATGAACGCAACCCGCCAGATCGGCGGCGCCGTCGGTCTGGCTGCCCTGGTCACCCTCGCCGCCACGGCCGACTCCTACCGCGCGGTGTTCCTGGCCATCGCGGCCGTGTGCACGGCTGTGGCTGCCCTAGCCTTCGCACTGCCCGCCCCCCACCGCCGGGACCAGGCCGCCGGTGTGCCCAAGCAGTGAGCCCGGATCGGCACCGCCCGCTCGGGGTACCGCATTGCTCAGCCACGGGGCCCCGGCTGTCCACCGACCGGGGCCCCGCCGGAGTCGCCTTCGGCCGTCGCCGTGTCGTCGCTCAGCGGGGCGGGTTCATGCAAACGGAACAGCGCGGCCAGGATGCCCACGGTGCAGGTCGCGGCGACCAGAGCACCGGTGGCGATCGAGGTGGCGTCGATCAGCGGCCCGAACACCAAGGGAGAGCCGAACTGCCCGCCGAAAAGCGCTGTGGCCTGCAACGAGGTCGCAGTGCCGCGCTGCTTGGCGGGGGCGGCCCGGTCCACCAGCACGGTCAGCGTGGGCATCATGATCCCGCTGCCGACCCCGGTGAGCACCGGCACCAGAAGCAAAGGCCCCCAGTGCCCGGCGACGGAGAACAACAGGAGCCCCGCCGTCCACGCACCGACCGCCAGGCGCATCAACACCGGATATCCGAAGCGGGCGGTGAGCTTGGCGTAGGTCAAGCCGATCAGGCTCGCGGCTCCGGACGACAGCACGATGGCGTACAGCGCGACCACCAGCGTGTCGTGGATCCCGAGCTGGTCCAGGCGGCGCGGCAGGGAGATCGCCAGCACCATCATCAGCCCGGTGCTGGCCACCCACAGTCCGCACAGCCCCACGACCAGCGGGTGCTCGCGCAGCAACCGCGCCGCTCCGCCCCCGCTGCCCTCCGCCTGCGCGCCCTTCGTGCTGGTGCCGCTGATCGACGCGGACTTGGGCAGCGAGAAGAGAGTGGCGATACCGAGCGGCAGCCCGACGAGATAGATGGCGAACGGCGCGTGCCAGGAGTGATTGCCCAGCGCACCAGCCGCCAGGGGATAGGCGAAGCCACCAGTGGTGGTGGCGGCAGTACGCCAGCCCATCACCTTGTCGCGCATCTCGCCCCGGTACAGGCCCAGGAGCGCGGCGGTGCTGCAGGTGAACACCGCCGCAGTGCCCACGCCGAGGATGAGGCGGGAGGCGAACAGCACCGGGTAGGACTCGATGAACAGGCCCGCGCTTCCACCCAGCCCGTAGACCACCAGCCCGGCAGCGAGCGGGAATCGGACGCCGAAGCGGTCAGTGGCCCGGCCTACCAGCGGACTGACCAGGGCGATCGCCAGGCTGTGGGACGTCAGCACAAGACCTGCCTCCGTACCGCCCACATCCAGGGCCTGACGGATCACCTCGATAATCGGGGCGATGGTGGCACCACCCATCACTCCCAGCGTGGAAGCCAGCAGCAGTACGGTCAGCGCACCCCGCCCCACGTCCGGAGCACTCGCTGGCGCCGGGGTGTCAGCAGCCATCGCCGCGCCCAGCTGGGGTAAGGCCAGCGTGCAGGTGCCAGCGACGGTAGCCGCACGGCCGCACACCCGGGATCTCGCCGGTGACGCGGCGCCGCACTCCCTGCGGATCGTCGGCGGTGAGCATGTCGAGGTGGGCCTGCTCCTCGGTCCATTCCGCGTAGTTGAACACGCGGGTGCCATCGGTGCTGGTGTGGAAGTGCGCGGCGATCGACCCCGGCATCGGCGGCACGTCCCTGGTCATCGCGAACACCTCGTCGATGAAGTGCCGCTGACGCTCCGGTCCGTCCACATCGAACACCGGCGTGACCACACACCCCACTCCGACCATTACCGACTCGCTCACATGGGAGCGGTGCAGCCGGTAGCGGACCGGGACGGACGGCTCCGTGCCCGGAATCCCGGGCACATACGGCGCCGTTGCGGCCAAGGCCGCATCGAGGACCTCGTCACCGGTCCACTGCTCGTACGCCATCAGCGCCTGCCCGTCGGTGCACGCGAACAGCGACCAGCTCAACAGCCCATCCGGCCACGGCCCTTGCTCGCGGTCGGCTACCGCCGCCGCTGCCAAGGACTGCTGAGCGACGACATCGCCGACATGCCGGACGCTGATCACAATCGTGCGGGCGTCGACCCGCATGACCTCCGGCGGAGTTTCGGTACGGCGGATCACGGCGGCTCCCCACATATCAGGGCAGGGGCAAGCCCGGCCCACCCAGTCAAGAAAATGAGACTGAGTCCAAGACTGCCATGAGTGCCGAAATAGCTCTAGTGCCATATTGGCTCGGATTCCGTTTCGATACACTGGCCCCGTGGCCACCGACACCCAAGACCCCGACGACGACAGCGCCCTGCCGCTGCGCGAACGCAAGAAACAGCGCACCCGCCGCGCACTTGCCGACACCGCACTGACGCTGTTCAGTGAACGCGGCTTCGACCGCGTCACCCTTGACGAACTCACCGCCCACGTCGAGATCGGCCGCAGTACCTTCTTCCGCTACTACGGCACCAAAGAAGATGTCGCCATGGCCGCCGAGGGCGAACTCTGGGACGCCTACACCACCCGCTTCGACCAACACGCCACCCCGGGCCCGGCGCTCGACGCGCTGCGTACCTCGCTCACCGCAGCCGTCCTGTCCATGCCCGACGGCTGGGACCAGCGCTTCCTGCGCACGCGCCGCCTCGCCGCCGGCACCCCCGTCCTGCACAACCACAGCCTCGTGTCCTCCATGAAGGTGCAACAGCGCCTGGTGGAAACCCTCGAAACCCGCCTCGACGCCGACAGCCGCGAAGACGTACGGCTGCGCCTGCTCGGCGAATTCGCCCTGAGCGCCTGGCGATGCGGCGCCCGCAACTGGGTCGCCGGGCGTGCCCCTGACGGCCCCACAGGGCCCATCGGCCACGGCGGCCCCCCAGCCCTGGCCCGCCGCGTCGAAGAAGCCTTCGACGCCATCCCCGCAAGCCTCACACTCGACCTGCCCGCCAGCGAGAAGCCGAAGTGAACACTCCACTGGGGCATCCGCCCCACGGTCGACGCTTTTCTTCTACGCAACGAGGGGGTCCCCTCCTGGTCGCGTTGACCGCCGGAGGAGGGGCATTCGTTGCCGCGATGATGCTGGCTGTCGGTGTGCTGTCGCTGTTGCTCCAGTAGCCCTACCCGAGCCACTGACGTCGGGCGAGGCCGGCCACCGGGTAGGTTTTGTGCAGCCCTTACAAGGTAGCTCTCCGGGCGACCAGCGGGTTACAGTCCGGCCCTCAACGACGACCCTCCGCTCATAGGGGAGCGCAAGGGGAGCGCGGACGCCTTTGGACGGGGCAACACGGTGCACGAACAGCGGGACCGTGATACGTGCTCTGATCTTGGGAAACAGCATCCGGGGTCACCCCGCAGCACACGGCAGTATGAGCCCTAACGTGCTCGTAATGCGTAGGTCAGGGGCTTTCCGTTTAGCGGGTGCTTGGTCGCCAGTCTCCGGGCAGCTTGAAATGTGCCGACCACGTCCCGACGGTGGAGCAGAGGGGACTCACCAAGCGCCGCTTGCCCCGCTAGCGTCCAGGTCACCGACCGTCCGCCAGGGGCATCCCAGGGACTTTTCAGGGGCTTTCAGCTCTGTCACAGGGACTTCTGAGGGACTTTCCGCCGTACAGAAGGGCAAGCCCGTGACAGAGCTGAAAGACGCACATCACCTGGTCAGAGGCAGTGCGCTCAGCACTCGACAACGTTCACCGCGAGCCCGCCCCGCGCGGTCTCCTTGTACTTGAACTTCATGTCGGCCGTCAGCGAACCCGTGACGGTCCTGCGCGTTCATGGAGGGTCGGCGCGGACTCCGTTGAGTGGCAGTATGTGATGCGAGCCCACCTATCACATGATCGCGGCAGAGCCTAATTCCCTCTTTCGTGCTCTCTTGTCTGCGTAACCAACTTGCAGTCAGGAGGGCTGAAATGTTTGACGCCACTGTGCCTGTCGTCGCTTTCCTCAATGTGAAGAGGGCAGCTTCTTACCTCGGTATCTCGGAGAACACCTTGTACGTATGGCGACACAGGCGAGTAGGGCCGCCGAGCTTCCGCATGGGAGGTCGCGTCATGTACCGGGTCACGGCGCTGGACGAGTGGATAGCGCGTCAGGAAGATGCCGACTCACGGTCGAACCCACTGCTGGACCCGCTACGTCGCGGGCCCGGACCTCGGGCGGGAGACGTTGCTCGACGGTAGAGGCGGGCATGGCACGCCAGCGTCGTCCAGCCGTCTGCAGTTGTTTTCTAGAGGGGGAACTTCCGCAGACGAGCGTGGGTTGGTGTGGCTTGCAGGGAAGACCCACGAACTGCAGCAGGAAGAGGAACAGCGCGAGTGCAGGGATACATTGAGGACAGGTGGCTCAAGAAGCGCAAGGACCCGATAACGGGGAAGCGAGAGCGGACCTCGCGCTACGGCAAGGGGCAGCGCTATCGAGTCGCTGGCATTCCCGGTGTTCGGGATCGGTCTTTCGAGATATTGGAGGATGCCAAGGCTTGGCTGCACCAGTCCTCCACTGATGAGAAGCGAGGCGAGTTCGTTGACCCTCGCGACGGCTCGATCACGCTCGCCGACTACATCAAGCAGTACTGGGTGCCGGGAAGGACTGGGGCTCCGAAGACCCGGGATGGCACGGAGCGGAGGGTTCGGCTTCACATCCTTCCCTATTTGGGGCACTTGCCGCTTCGGCAGGTGACAGCGGCCGAACTCCGCGGGTATCTCGTCCAGCTGGAGAACACGGTTACGTCCGTCGACTATCGGCGGAGCATCCTCGGGGAGCTGTCCGGGATTCTGGAGACGGCCGTGGATGACCGGCGCATCTCCAGCAATCCGGTGCGCTCGAAGTCGGTTCGCTGGCCGAAGGCGTCCAAGGGGCATCGTGAGGCGTGGCCGCTGGAGACGGCGCTTCACGTCCGGGACGTGATCAGCGAGCGGCACCGCATAGCGGTGGTACTCGGCCTGGGGTGCGGTTTGCGGCAAGGTGAGGTGTTCGGCCTCAGCGTGGACGACATCGACTGGGGGCGTGGTGTCGTGTACGTCCGGCAGCAGGTGCAGGCGCTGAAAGGGAAGCTGTACTACGCCCTGCCGAAGGGCGGGAAGGCGCGTACGGCTGACTTGCCCGCTTCAGTCGCCGTGGAGCTGAAACAGCACATCGAGCGCTTTCCGCCGGTCGAGGTCGAGCTTCCTTGGGGAGACACGGGAGCCGATCGACCGCGTAAGAGGTTCGCTCTCCTGCTCACGACCCGCTACGGCAACGCCATCGCCGTGAACACATGGAACACGTATACGTGGAAGCCTGCTCTGGCCAAGGCCGGGATCATTCCGGCCAAGACACCGGGTACGAAGCCCTGGCAGTGGGCGGCCGCGCCCCAGGACGGCTTCCACGTGCTGCGGCACACCTATGCCTCGACGATGTTGGAAGCCGGAGAATCAGTGGTCACGCTCGCCCGGTGGCTGGGGCACTCGTCGCCGACCATCACGCTCGACCATTACGCGCACTTCATGCCGGAGGCCGGTGACAGGGGTCGCAGTGCCATCGACGCGCTGCTCGACGGCGCGGAGACGGGGGCGGCGGAGGGAGACGCGGCCGACGGCCGAAACTCCCCAGAAACTCCCCAGCGCCGATCAGGGTTGATCGTCGAGATCGGGCCGCAAAAGCCTGCCGTGGATCTTAAGGCCATGCCGCCGTATAGCCTGGCGGAATGCTTCCAGAAGTCACAGCCACCCGCTATGTCACACCCTTGCGGGAGGGTGGCTCACTCCCCGGGCTCGTCGAAGCGGACGACCTGGGTACTTACGTCATGAAGTTCACCGGGGCCGGCCAGGGCCGCAAGTCGCTGATCGCCGAGGTTCTGTGCGGGCAGCTCGCCCGGCGGCTCGGCCTGCGGGCGCCCGAACTGGTGGGCATGTGGCTCGATCCCGTCATCGGGCTGTCCGAGCCGGACGAGGAGGTGCAGGAGTTGCTCAAGGCCAGTGGCGGCCTCAACCTGGGCATGGACTTCCTGCCCGGTTCACTCGGCTTCGACCCGCTCGCCTACGAGGTGAGCCCCCAGGAGGCGGGGCGCGTGGTGTGGTTCGACGCGCTCGTCAACAACGTCGACCGCTCCTGGCGCAACCCCAACATGGTGGTGTGGCACGGAGACCTGTGGCTGATCGACCACGGTGCGACGCTGATCTTCCAGCACAACTGGGCCACCGCGCAGAAGGCCGCCGACCGGCCCTACGACGCCTCCGAGCACGCCCTGGCGCCGTTCGCGCCGGACATCGCGAGCGCCGCCGCCGACCTTGCG
This sequence comes from Streptomyces sp. NBC_01775, assembly GCF_035917675.1. Classification (NCBI taxonomy): domain Bacteria; kingdom Bacillati; phylum Actinomycetota; class Actinomycetes; order Kitasatosporales; family Streptomycetaceae; genus Streptomyces; species Streptomyces sp. NBC_01775. The sequence continues at coordinate 8,849,115 of NZ_CP109104.1, forward strand.
GCCGAGGTCACCGAGGAACTGCTCGCCCGGTGCGCGGCGGACATCCCCGACGAATGGCTGACGGACGAGCCGGGCTTCGCCGGCCCGGACGAGGTACGCGCCGCGTACACCCGGGCGCTGGCACCCCGCGCCCGTACGATCCATGAGCGGATCACGCTCGGCGAGCCGGCCAAGGACCGGCCCTCGCAGGCACCGGGCTGGCTCACCGGGAAGGGCGGCGATGCCAAGTGACGCGAAGCCGAGTGGCGCCGGGGGCGCGCAGCGACCTCGACGTGTTCGAGTACGCGCTGTTGCGTGTCGTTCCCCACATCGAGCGCGGGGAGCTGATCAACGCGGGAGTCCTCGTCTACTGCCGCGCGCGCACCTTCCTCGCCGCGCGCACCCACCTCGACGAGGACCGGCTCTTCGCCCTGGACCCGTGTGCCGACGTGCGGGGCGTGCGGGCGGCGCTCCAGGCCGTCGAGGGCCTGTGCACCGGGGGAGCGCAGGCCGGGCAGGCCGCGGGGGAAGGGCCCGGCAGCCGTTTCAGGTGGCTGGTCGCGCCGCGCAGCACAATCGTTCAGCCGGGGCCCGTGCACACGGGCCTCACCGCAGACCCGGAGGCGGAGAGCGAACGCCTGCTCGACCTGCTGGTGCGCTGATCCAGGGCCGGGGCCGGCCCCGGCGCACAGCAACCGGCCCCGGCCACCGTTGACAGGGCGTTGCCCGCCTCATAGCGTCACGACTGCCGTAGGTACTAAGCGGTTGCTCACCCATCTTCAGGCCGAGGAGAGACCAGCATGTCCAGCACCGAGCAGCGAGTCGCGATCGTCACGGGGGCAGCCCGAGGGATCGGCGCGGCCACGGCCGTACGCCTGGCGGCGGAGGGCCACGCCGTCGCCGTCCTGGACCTCGACGAGGCCGCCTGCGCGCAGACCGTCGACACGATCACGGAGCAGGGCGGCAAGGCGCTCGCCGTCGGCTGCGACGTATCCGACTCGGCGCAGGTCGAGGCCGCTGTCGCCCGGATCGCCGCGGAGCTCGGGGCTCCCCTCATCCTGGTGAACAACGCCGGTGTCCTGCGCGACAACCTGCTGTTCAAGATGAGCGACTCCGACTGGGACACCGTCATGAACGTGCACCTGCGCGGCGCCTTCCTGATGTCGCGCGCCTGCCAGAAGCACATGGTCGACGCCGGTTTCGGCCGGGTCGTCAACCTCTCCTCCTCCTCGGCGCTCGGCAACCGCGGTCAGGTCAACTACGCGGCGGCCAAGGCCGGAATGCAGGGCTTCACCAAGACGCTCGCCAAGGAGCTGGGCAAGTTCGGCATCACCGCGAACGCCGTGGCGCCGGGCTTCATCGCCACCGACATGACGGCGGCGACCGCCGAACGCGTCGGCATGGGCTTCGACGACTTCAAGACCGCAGCCGCCACCCAGATCCCCGTCCAGCGCGTGGGCGAGCCCGAGGACATCGCCAACGCCGTGGCCTTCTTCGCCGGCGAGCAGGCCGGATTCGTCTCGGGTCAGGTGCTGTACGTCGCCGGCGGACCCCTCAACTGACGGCCGACGGGGAGCGAACGAAGATGACTGAGCAGACGGCGCACGACAGGCCGGACACCGGCCAGGTCGCGCTCATCACCGGCGCCAGCCGCGGCATCGGCTACAGCATCGCCGAGGCGCTGGTGGCACGCGGTGACCGGGTGTGCATCACGGGCCGCAACGAGGACACGCTCAAGGACGCCGTCGAGCGACTCGGCCCCGACCGGGCCATGGGCGTCGCGGGCAAGGCGCACGACCTGGAACACCAGGCCGCCGTCGTCGAGCGCGTGATGGAGGCGTACGGGCGCGTCGATCACCTGGTCAACAACGCCGGTACCAACCCGGTGTTCGGGCCGATGGCCGAGCTCGACCTCGCCGTCGCGCGCAAGGTGTTCGAGACCAATGTGATCTCGGCCCTCGGCTTTGCCCAGCGCACCTGGGCGGCCTGGCAGAAGGACAACGGCGGCTCAATCGTCAACGTCGCCTCCATCGCGGGAGTCTCGGCCTCACCGTTCATCGGTGCCTACGGCATGAGCAAGGCGGCGATGGTCAACCTCACCCTCCAGCTCGCGCACGAGTTCGCCCCCAAGGTGCGGGTCAACGCGCTCGCGCCCGCGGTGGTGAAGACCAAGTTCGCCACCGCGCTGTACGAGGGACGCGAGGAGGAGGCCGCGGCCCGCTATCCGATGGGCCGGCTCGGTGCCCCCGAGGACATCGGTGGCGCCGCGCGGTTCCTCGCCTCCGACGAGGCGCGCTGGATCACCGGCCAGACGCTCGTCGTCGACGGCGGGCTGTTCCTCAACGTGGGCGTCGAATAGCGAAAGCGGGCGTCGGCCGGCGGACGCGTACGCGGGCCTCGGGCCGTGCCTGCTCCGGCCGCCGGCAGTCCCGTGCGAGTGGAGGTGGGGGTGGGGTGCCGAATTCGGCACCCCACCCCCATGCCCGCGCTCCCGCTTCCTTCATGCCCGCGCTCCCGTTCCTTCCGCGGTGGCAGGCGTCGCCGGGCCTTGAACTGTGCATGACCCCTTGGTGTGTGCTGCGGTAATGTCTGGTCCTATCCCCCGCTTGAACACCGCACCAGACTTGAGCACCGCACCAGACTTGAGCACCGCACCAGCAGTACGGGCATCGCCTACTGAGGAGCGCGCACGTGTTCGATTGGAACGGGCCGTCGAGAGTCGTAGCGATCATCTTGCCCCTCGCACTTCTCGCGGGGTGCAGCTCACTGTCGGGGGATGACGCCGGCGAGGAGACACGCCTCGTCGTCGGCACCACCAGCGCCCCCACTTCCCTCGACCCGGCCGCTGCCTGGGACGGCTCCTGGGAGCTGTACCGGAACATCTACCAGACCCTCATGACTGTCCCGAACGCCGGGAGTCCGCCCGAACCGGACGCCGCCACCACCTGCGGCTTCGCCGATTCCGGCAGAAAGGTCTACCGCTGTGTCCTGCGCAAGGGGCTGAAGTTCTCCAGTGGCAACCCCCTGAACGCCCGGGCGGTCAAGCATTCCTTCGACCGCACCCGCTCGCTGAAGGCGAAGCCGGGCCCGGCGCCGCTGCTCTCCAGCCTCAAGAGCGTCGAGGCCCAGGGCTCGCGCACCGTGATCTTCCGGCTGCGGAAGCCGGACGCCACCTTCCCGTTCGTCCTGTCGACCCCCGCCGCCTCCCTCGTCGACCCGGCCGACTACCCGTCCTCCAGCCTGCGCCGGGGGAAGCGGGCCACCGGCTCCGGTCCGTACATCCTGGAGGACTACGTACCGGACGAGAAGGCCGTCCTCGCCAAGAACCCTCAGTACAAGGGCGCCGCGAAGATCAAGAACGATGCTGTCACCATCCGGTACTACGGGCACTCCTCCCGGATGGTGCGCGATCTCAAGTCCGGCCGGATAGACCTCACCTACCGGGGACTCACCCCGCGCCAGATCACCGCGCTCCAGGACGCCGGCACAGCGGGCGAGGACGCCGTCGAGCTGACGGAGATGACGGGCACCGAGATCCACTACCTGGTCTTCAACTCCAAGGATCCCCAGGCCCGCCGGCCCGCCGTGCGCGCGGCGGTGGCCCAGCTCATCGACCGCAAGACGCTCGTGCGCAACGTCTACAAGCGGACCGCCGACCCTCTCTACTCCATGGTCCCGACAGGCGTCGCGGGCCACACCAACGCCTACCTGGACAGGTACGGCGACCCCAGCGGGAGCAAGGCACGCCGGACCCTCACCGCCGCGGGTATCCACGAGAAGGTGCGGTTCACCCTCTGGTACTCCGACGACCGCTACGGAGAGGCCTCGGCCCGGGAGTTCGACGAGATCAAACGGCAGCTGAACGACTCCGGGCTCTTCGAGGTCACCGTCAAGGGGCGCCCCTGGAGCGCGTTCCAGAAGGGCTATCTCAAGGGCGAGTATCCGGTGTTCGGGCGGGGGTGGTCGGCCGACTTCCCCGACGCGGACAACTACATCACGCCCTTCGTCGGCAAGGAGAACGCGATGGGCGCCCCCTACCCGAACCGCAGGCTCACCGAGGAACTGCTGCCCCGCTCCCGCAGACAGAGCGACCGGGGCGCGGCGGGGCGGTCGTTCGCCGCCGCGCAGCGCCAGATGGCCAAGGACGCCCAACTGCTGCCGCTGTGGCAGGGCAAGGTCTACATCGCCTCCCAGAAGGACGTCGCGGGCGTGGAGTGGGCGGTCGACGCCTCGGTCATCATGCGTATGTGGGAGCTGTACAAGAAGTCGAGCTGGTAGCGGGCGGGACTCCCTGAAGGCGCTGTCGGTGCCTGGCGGTACCTTCGAACACAGCAGTTGAGCACAGCTGTAGGAGCATCACCGCACCGGAGGTAGAGCGCGTGAAGGAAATGCTGCCCCAGTCCTGGCAGGGCGTCCTCGGCGAGGAGACCGAGAAGCCCTACTTCAAGGAACTGGCGGAGTTCGTCGAGGAGGAGCGGGAGAAGGCGCCCGTCTACCCGCCCCGTGACGAGGTGTTCGCCGCCCTCGACGCCACGCCCTACGACCAGGTCAAGGTGCTGATCCTCGGCCAGGACCCGTACCACGGCGAGGGCCAGGGGCACGGCCTGTGCTTCTCGGTGCGCCCCGGCGTGAAGACCCCGCCGTCGCTGCGCAACATCTACAAGGAGATGCGCGAGGAGCTGGGGCACCCGGTTCCGGACAACGGTTATTTGATGCCGTGGGCGAAGCAGGGCGTGCTGCTGCTCAACGCCGTGCTGACGGTGCGCGGCGGCGAGGCCAACTCGCACAAGGGGCGCGGCTGGGAGAAATTCACCGACGCCGTGATCCGCGCCGTCGCCGACCGTCCCGACCCGGCCGTCTTCGTGCTGTGGGGGAACTACGCGAAGAAGAAGCTGCCGCTCATCGACACCACCAGACACGCCGTGGTGCAGGGCGCGCACCCCTCGCCGCTGTCCGCGAAGAAGTTCTTCGGCTCGCACCCCTTCACCCAGATCGACCAGGCGGTGGCCGCCCAGGGCCACACCCCCGTCGACTGGCGCGTCCCCGACCTGGGCTGAGGCGCGCGAGGCGGCGCGCGGGGTGAGCCCGATTGTCACAGGTGGCCGTTAGCGTCATATCCACGACGCGGCACACGGCGAAACGGCGAACGGGAGGAGCCCCCGGTGGCGGAGCCCCAGCGAGAAGCGCCCGAGGGCGCTGAGGACGCGACGATGGTCAGGATCGGCCAGGCGATCATGCTGCACCGCGGAGGCGACCGGGAGGAGGCCCGGAACCGCTTCGCCGCGCTGTGGGAGGAGTCCGAGGAGAGCGGTCACCTCTTCCACCGCTGCACGATCGCGCACTACATGGCCGACACCCAGGACGATCCGGCCGATGAGCTGCGGTGGGACCTGCGCGCCCTCTCCGCGGCCGACGCGCTGAGCCAGGAGCGGGTCCGCTGGGGGGAGCACCTCCTGGCGGTGCGCTCGCTGTATCCCTCGCTGTATCTCAACCTCGCGGCCGACCACGCCAAGCTCGGCAACGGGCTGGCCGCCCGGCGCGAGCTGGGGCGCGCCAGAGACAGACTCGGCGCGCTGGGGGACGACACGTACGGCGAGGGCGTCCGGAGCGCGATCAACCGCCTGGAGATGCAGCTGGCGGACGACACCCTCTGACGGCCCGGAGGCGTACGAGGGCAGGCGGCGACGGAAGCCGCACCGGGCGGCGTGGGCCGGCGCGCCCAGGACAGTGCCGGCCCGGGAGTCACTTCCCGTAGGCGGCCCGGCAGATGCGGGCCTGCCGGCTGCCCGGGTCCCACCGGCCGTACGCCTCGCCCAGCTCGCAGACGTGCGTGCCGCCCCGGCCTCCGGAGCCGCCGCTTCCGTGGGAGTTGCCGCTGCCACCGCTGCCACCGCCGGCCGGCTGGTGGCCCGCGCTCTCCCGCGCGGGGCCGGGAGCCTCGGGGCGCCGGGCGGGCATGGGGGAGGGGTGCTCCCCGGTGCGCGCCCCCGGAGCCGACCGGTTCTCCCGCGCTCCGGGGGAGGGAGCGCGCACCGGGAGGGCCGCGCTGCCCGACTCCCCGTTGCCCGCCCCGGCGCTCGTGTCGGGATGCTGGGAGAGCTGGGAGAGCGCTTCCCGCACGGGGGCCTCCACCTCGCGGGGCGGCGCGTCCTTGTCCCAGGGGCCAGGCGCCTCGGCCGGGGGCACCAACGGCGAGGGGGCACGCCGGGGCGCCGGTTCGGAGCCGGAAGGCCCGGGACCCGTGCCCGGCACGGTCACACACCCCGCCGCGGCCGAGAGCGCCATCCCCGCGAGCACCATGGCTTTTGTCATACGTGACATTCGGGCAACTCTTCACAGCCGCACGCGCGCCCGGAAGCCCCCGCAGGGGTGAGACGGGGGCGTGCGACTGCCGGTACCGCGTGCGCGGATCCCGGCGGCGCACCGCGCCGACGGTGCGCCCCGCGGACGTCAGACGCCGGTCGCGCCGTCGATGCGCTCGCGCAGCAGGTCAGCGTGGCCGTTGTGCCGCGCGTACTCCTCGATCATGTGGAGGTAGATCCAGCGCAGCGAGGTGACCGTGCCGCGCCCGGGACGGGTGCCCAGCTCCTCCAGGGAGCGGTCCCCTGCGGACTTCCGCGCTTTGGCGACCTCCTGGCGCCACACGGCGAGCGTCCCGGGGCCCGTGTCACCCTCGCCGACCACGAAGTCGTCGTCCGGCGCCTCCGCCGTGAAGTAGAGCGGCTCGGCGTCCTCCTCGTCGAACACCCGCCGGAACCAGTAGCGTTCGACATCGGTCAGGTGCCGCACCAGCCCCAGCAGCGTCAGCTCCGACGGCGGGGCCGAGGCCCTGCGCAGCCCGTCGTCGTCCAGTCCCTCGCACTTGGCCTCAAGTGTCGCCCGGTGGAAGTCCAGCCACCGCTCCAGCAGTTCCCGCTCGGTGCCGGTGCCGCCTGGTATGTCCCGGGAAGCGGTGGCGCGCTGCCCTTCGTGTCCCTCGTCAGCAGTCATGCCCATCATCCTGGGCGCTGTGCTCACCGGGCGCGACGGTATTTCCCGCAGGGCCCGGCATCCCGCTGAGGATCTCGCGCACGCTGGTGCGCAGCTCCTCCCGGGTGGGTACGGCGGGGTGGAAGGTTCCCGCCGTGCACGGGAAGAGGATGCCGTCGCACCAGGCCAGCAACGCGAGCGTGTGCCGTTCCGGTGCCGTCGACCCGGCGGCCGTCAGCATCTCCCTGAGCGGTGCGGCGAAGTCGCTGAGCCCTGTCCGGCCAGGCGGGCGGGATTCCAGCCGCGCTCGCCGCCTACACCCGTGAGCGGCTGACCCGCACGGCGGACGTGGTACGCCGCTCGGCGCACGCCGGCCGGATGGCCGCGCTGGACGGCGCAGCCGCCCGTGCTCTGCGCGCCGTCGGCATGGCCGCCGTGAGCCGGATGGCACCCGGGGCCGCGCTGCGGGCTCTCGACGGGATCGCGGACCGGGGCCCGCCGCCGCGCACGTATGCTTCGCAGTCGCAGCCGTCCGCACACACGTCCGGACAGCCGCAGCCACCCCAGCAGTAGACGGCGCCCCTCCCAGTGGTGCGGGCCAGGGGCCGCCGCCGAGCAGCAGTCAGGGAGAATCCGTGAAGATCGGCGTGATCGGACTCGGCGACATCGCCAAGAAGGCATATCTGCCGGTGCTCACCGCCCAGCCAGGTCTGGAGCCGCACCTGGTCACCCGGAATGCCGCCACGCTCACCTCCGTGGGTGACGCCTACCGCGTCCCCGGCGAGCAGCGGCACACCAGTCTCGACGGGCTGCTCGCGGCGCGCCCCGACGCCGCGTTCGTCCACGCCGCGACCGCGGCGCACCCCGAATTGGTGCGCGGGCTGCTGGAGGCCGGTGTCCCCACCTACGTCGACAAGCCGCTCGCCTACGAACTCGCCGAGTCCCGTCGTCTCGTGGACCTCGCCGAGCGCGGCGACACCTCCCTCGCCGTGGGCTTCAACCGCCGCCACGCGCCCGGATACGCGCAGTGCCTGGAACACTCCCGGGACCTGATCCTCCTTCAGAAGCACCGGGTGGGGCTGCCCGAGGACCCGCGCCGGATGATCCTCGACGACTTCATCCACGTCGTGGACACCCTCCGCTTCCTCGCCCCCGGCGTGCCCGACCACGTCGGTGTCCAGGCCAGGACCAGTGGCGGGCTGCTGCACCACGTGGTGCTCCAGCTGGCGGGGGAGGGCTTCACGGCCCTCGGCGTGATGAACCGGCTCTCCGGCTCGGCCGAGGAGGTCTTGGAGGTGTCGGGACAGGACACCAAGCGCGAGGTGCGCAACCTCTCCGAGATCATCGACCACAAGGGCCAGCCCAGCGTCCGCCGCCGCGGCGACTGGGTGCCGGTGGCGCGCCAGCGCGGCATCGAGCAGGCGGTCCTGACCTTCCTGGACGCCGTACGGGCGGGCGCCACCCTCTCGGCCCAGGACGCGCTGCGCACCCACGAGTTGTGCGAGCGCGTGGTCGACGCGGTACGGGAGCAGGCGGCCTGAGCGGGCAGAAGCGGGCGCGCGCGGGCAGGTGAACGGAGCCGGGGGAGCGGGGGCGCGCGGGAGCGGGCGGGCCGTGCGTCAGCGCCGTGCCGGAGCGGGGAGGGTGACCTCGTCGCGGGAGCGGCGCGAGCGCAGCGCCCGGGCGGCCTCCACCGCGGCGAACGCCACCAGCGCGGTCAGTGCCACGCGCACCACCCAGTCGCCGAAGCGCACATACAGCGTCTCGCCCGTCGCCAGCGGCACCTCGCTGACCGTCGCCGTGCTCCGCTCGGTGCCCAGCCGTTCCCCGACCCGCTCGCCGTCGGGACCGGCCAGCACGCTCACGCCCGTGAGCGTCGCGTGCACCACGGGGCGGCCCGTCTCGGCCGCCCGCAGCGCCGCCAGCGACGCGTGCTGTCCGGGCGCCCAACTGTGCTGGAACGACGAGGTCGAGGACTGCGCCACCAGCACCTGCGCCCCCTCGGCCACCAGGTGTCTGCTCATGTCGGGGAAGGCCGTCTCGAAGCAGATCAGCGGGCCGAAGCGCAGCCCGTTCGCCCGCATCATCACCGGCTTCGTGCCGCGCTGCCGGTCCTCGCTCGCGGCCCGGCCGACCGAGGTGGCCCAGCTGAGCGCCGAGCGCGCGGGGATGTACTCGCCGAACGGCACCAGCCGCATCTTGTCGTAGCGCTGACCGGTGAGTCCGTCCTCGTCCACGAGCACCGAACTCTTGTAGATCCCGGGACGGTCGCTGCGCTGCGCGTCCACGTTCACCAGCAGCGGGGCGCCCGTCAGCCGGGACAGCCCGGCCAGCCTGCGCACCAGATCCGGGCGGCTGTTCAGGTCGAAGCCGACGCTGCTCTCGCCCCACACCACCAGGTCGGCACCGCGCCCGGCCAGCTCGCGCGTCAGCTGCTCGCCCCCCGCGAACCGCTCCTGCCGTGAGGCGGTCTCCCCGATCTGGACGACGGCGATCCGTCTCCCGCCGTGGTGCTCGGGCCCGGGCGCCCACGCCCATACGGCCCCGGTGAGCACGCCCGTCACCAGCAGCGTCACCACGGCGCCCCGGCGGGCGCGGGGCGAGACGAGGAGCGCGGCCAGCGCGGTGTTCACCGCCACCACCACGAAGCTCACCAGCCACACCCCGCCCACCGAAGCGAGCCGCAGCGCGGGGCGCACCTCCCACTGGCTGGCCCCCAGCAGCCCCCATGGGCCGCCCAAGTACTCCCAGGAGCGCACCAGTTCGGCCATCAGCCAGCCCGACGGGATCAGCACCACCGCCGCCGCGAGCCTGCCCCCTCCCGCGCCGTTGCCCAGCATCCGGTGCACGAGCCAGCCCCACGGCGCCCACAGCAGGCCCAGCAGCGCGGCGAGGACGACGATGAAGACGGTCAGGCTCGGCATCAGCCAGTGGTGCATGGCCAGCATGAAACCGGTGCCGCCCAGCCAGCCGGACACCGCCGCCGCCCTCCCCGTAGGCGCGGCGCGCAGCATCAGCAGCCACGGCACGAGCGCGGCGTACGCCAGCCACCACAGCGAGGGCGCCGGGAACGCCAGCGCGGGCAGGGCGCCGGCGAGCAGGGGGAGCGTCGGGCGCACCCAGCGCGACGCCGGCAACGCACGCATGCCCCGCCTCCTTCATCCGATGCTCCGATCACCAGTGTGCGGGAGGGGCTCGGCAGTGGCGAGGGCGCGTCCGACGACGGGCGTGGCGCATGGGGGTGCGGAAGGGAATCCAGGGAGGCCGGGGGCGAGTTCCGGAGGGGGCCGGGGGCGAGCCGAGGCGAGCGAACCACGCGGCCGGCTACGAGCGGGCCGCGTGCCGGATTCGAGCGACTACGCGACGACGGTGTCGATCGCGGCGCCTGCGGTATCGATCACGGGCGGTCTAAGGCGTGGGGACCGGACGGCGGGCCGCGGAGGTTCCGCTTCCCTGGCGGGGGATCACCACGGATCTCAACTGCGCGTCGGTCGACTCCTCGTCGCTCCCGGTCTTCCTGGCCCGGCCGGCGGGTCCCGAGCCCGGGCCTTCGGTACGCGCCTGGCGCGTGCTGTCGACGGTGAGCACCACCAGCCCCCAGGAAGCAGCGGCGCCGGCCGTCACCGCGAGGAGCGTCCCGAGCAGGCCGTAGCGGAAGCCCTCCTCCAGAAGGATGATGCCGGCGGATGCCGCGACGACCGGGTTGGCGACCGTCGTGGTCGCCAGCGGGGTCGCCAGACCGCCGCCCCGGTAGGACGCCTGCGAGGTCGCGAGCCCGGTACACGCCAGCACGACGACCAGCGCCAGCAGCGGCACCGGGTTGCCGGACGGCGCCGAGCGCCAGCTCTCGGCGAGCGTCTTGATGAAGACCGAGGCGGCGCCGTACGCCACCCCGGCGGCGAGCGCCAGCGAGACGCTGCGCAGCGCGAGACGCTGGCTGCTGGGTGTCGGGGTGCCGCCGTGCCGCGCCGCCGTCGCGAGTCCGACGAGCAGGACGAGGGCGCCCAGCACGGCTGCCGCCAGGGCGAGTTGGCCCCGGCCGTTGAGCGAGTCGTCGCTGTGCGAGCCGGTGAGCAGCAAGATTCCGGCCAGCCCCACCGAGACCAGCACGATCCCCTGCCAGGCTGTCGTGGTCACCGGGCGCCTGACCAGGAGAGCGGCCATCGGCGCCGCCAGCACGAGGGTGAGCACGCCCAGCGGCTGCACCACCGTCAGCGGCCCGAGTCCGAGCGCGACCACGTGCAGCAGCGCGCCCGAGCCCTGGAGCAGGGCCGCCGTCCACCACTTGCCCGTGCGCAGCAGACCCAGCCCGCTCGGCGCGGTCGTCGAGGCGAGGCGTTCCTGCACGATCGCGGCCAGCGCGTAGCTGACCGCCGAGACCAGTGACAGCAGCACCGCCAGGGCCAGCGGGCTCATATCCCGCTCCCTCCGTGCTGTTCGGGCATCCCGTTCATACCTCCACGATGCTCCGAACGGGGCGTGATGTCGTCCCCTGCCAGGCTCGTCTTCGCGTACAGCTACTGGAGTACGGGATGGGGTGCGGCATCCACCTGCCAGTGGATGAGAGGGTCTGCCGATAGTGACAACGGGCGTACATCGGAGGTACCTCGGGCGTACGAGCACCAGACTCTCGTAGTCACTCCACAGAGGGACGAGAGCGGTGCCGGTGCGCGGGCGGGCGTGGCCTACGCGGGGATCGGGCCCTCGCCCGCGACCTCGACGGGGCCGAAGCCGCTGCCCAGTACGGTGACTCGGCCCATGCGCCCGTCCGCGAGCCGCAGCCGGGCCGAGTCCCCCTCAAGTTCGACCCACAGCCGCCGCTCGCCCATCGGCCTGACCGTGCCCGACCAGGCGGTCCCGGGTCCCGTGGTCTCCGTGAACAGCGCCGCGTCGACGGGGACCTCGGCCGCTCCGGTCAGCAGCGTCGCCGGGCCACGGTAGAAGTTCTCCATGGGGCCAGTGTGGCAGCGCGGGCCTGCCACGGCGCGGCGGCGGACCCGGAGGGAGGACGGGGAAGAGGCGCCGCCGGGGCCGGAGAAGACCCGGAGAAGACGGAGCCCTGGGGACGACAGAGCCCCGGTGCCCGTAGGAAAGGGCACCGGGGTCCGCCGCTGAGGGCCTTACCGCGTCACTTGTTGGTGCAGTGGTTGTGTGAAGTGGAGTTCAGCAGCCCGATGATGGTGTTGCCGCAGACATTCACCGGTATGTGCACCGGAACCTGGACGTTGTTCCCGGAAAGCACGCCCGGCGAGTGACCGGTGTGGGCCTTGGGGCCGTCGTCGGCGACAGCGGTGCCCGCGGTCGCGCCGAGCAGTGCGGCGCTCAGGGCGCCGGCAGCGATGGCGGTACGAATACGCATGTTTGCTCCCGTGAGGTAGCTGTTGTTCCACCCCCACCGTGTGCGGACGTACGTACGTGCCGCACGCCGGACTGGGCCGCTCGGGTGCACCTCGTTGGTACGGTGCGCGAGAGGCACACGGGGTGCGGGTGCAGAACGCGGAACGCGCGAGGGGGTCTGCGGGATGGAGCGGACGGACGGGGACGAGGGCGAGGCGCCGCACGAGCCCGCGCTGCCGGGCAGCGAACTGGTGGAGGGACGCCGGGTGCTGTGCCGTATGTGCGGCCAGCCGCTGCGCGACCGCGCCTCCCGTATCTGGGGGCTGGGCCCCGACTGCCGGCACAAGCTGGCCGTTCGCACCGCTCCCGCCCCTCCCGCACACGAGGTCGAACAGGACGCCTTGCCCGGCCTGTGACCGGTGCCGGGCGCGTCCTCGTACCGACTGCGCCCGGGGTGGTGATCATGGAGAAGGGCCGCGCGGCCCCGGTTCGTCGACACTCCTGTCCACACCGGCGAACCTGTCCACACCGGCGAAAGGCAGCCCGTGACCCAGCCACCTCAGCCAGGGCCGCCCCGGGACGAGGGTCCCTGGCGCGATCGACGCTCGGGCACCGAACCGCTCACCGCACGCAGCGATCTGTGGCTGCGCACCCTGCTGGCGGGCGTGGGCCTGCCCGTCTTCGCCGCGGCGACCGCGCTCTTCGCCTGGTGGGCGGCCTCCTCCGACGACCACAGCTCGCCCAGCGCGACGCTGCTCAGCGTGCTGGCCGCGCTGTGCGGAGCGCTGGCACTGGGAGCGGGGGTGGACCTGCTGGTCCTGCGCCGAAGGCGCGCCCAGGAGCGCGCGCGGGAGCGCGACGTCCAGGGCCTATCGGCTGGATCGTCGCGGACCCGCGAAGATCCGGACGAGAGACCCTAGCCCGCCGCCTCGCCCGCGTGCGGGCTGAGGACGTCGGCCCCGACCAGCGCGAACAGGGCGAGGCCCAGCAGGATGCGGTAGATCACGAACGGCATGAAGCTGCGGGTGGAGATCCACTTCATGAACCATGCGATGACGGCGTAGGCCACCACGAAGGCCAGCACCGTGGCGAACACCGTGGGCCCCCAGGAGACATGGCCCTCGCCGATGTCCTTCAGCTCGAACAGGCCCGAGGCCAGCACGGCCGGGATGGCCAGCAGGAAGGAGTAGCGGGCCGCCGCCTCGCGCCGGTAGCCCATGAACAGGCCGCCGCTGATCGTCGCCCCCGAGCGGGAGACTCCGGGAATGAGGGCCAGCGCCTGCGCGCAGCCGAAGAGCAGACCATCCTTCACGTTCAGCTGTTCGAGCGACTTGCGCTCGCGGCGGGCACGATGACGGCCGCCGGCGGCGTCCCGCGCGGCCATGCGGTCGGCGATGCCGAGGATCACCCCGAGCACCACGAGCGTCGTCGCGATCAGCCGCAGATCCCGGAACGGGCCCTCGATCTGGTCCTTGAAGATCAGCCCGAGCACACCGATCGGGACCGAGCCGACGATGACCAGCCAGCCCATCTGGGCATCGTGCTCGCGCCGCGCCTCCGAGCTGTAGAGAGAGCGGAACCACGCGGAGACGATCCGGCCGATGTCCTTGCGGAAGTAGATCAGCACGGCCGCCTCGGTGCCGATCTGGGTGACGGCGGTGAACGCCGCGCCCGGGTCCTCCCAGCCGGCGAAGGCGGCGGCGAGCCGCAGGTGGGCACTGGAGGAGATCGGGAGGAACTCGGTCAGTCCCTGAACGAGTCCCAAAACGAAGGATTCAAACCAAGACATCTGCGACTGCGCTCGTCCCTGTGGTGGTCGGGGCGGGAGGGGGCGGGGAAGCCCGGTGGGGCCCTGTCGCCGGGAGCACGGGCCTCCGCACGACGGCGGGCGGCCGTCAGGGAGAGGCGGCGCCGCGCAGGTGCGCCCGCTTGCGCCAGGCCACCACGCCGCCCACCAGCGCGGACAGCGCGATGAAGCCGAACGAGGCGAGGAAGACCGGCGAGGTCGGCTTCGCGGCGCTGCTGCCCGCGATCACATACGCCGCCGTATTGGGCACCGAACCCAGCGCCGTCGCGCCCAGAAAGGCCACCCAGCGCATCCGGGAGACCGCGGCGCCGTAGTTGGAGGCCGCGAACGGCACCCCGGGGAGCAGCCTGATCACCAGCATCGAACGGAAGCCGTGCTTGCTCAGCAGGCGGTCGGCCGACGTCATCCAGCGGGCCCGCATCAGCGTGCGCAGCGCGTCCTGGCCCAGCATCCTGCCCAGTCCGAAGGCGATGCCCGCGCCGATCACCGTTCCCGCCGTCGCCGAGAACGTGCCGGCGCCGGCACCGAAGAGGGCGCCCGCCGCGATGTTGAGCACCGGCCGGGGCACGAAGGCCGCCGTGCACAGTCCGTAGGCCGCGCCGAACAGTGCGAGGGCCGTGCTGCCGCCCATGTGGGGAGGCCAGCCGTCGGCGAGGACACGTTGTGGCTCGTAGAGCACCATCGCCGTGGCCGCCGAGCACAGCAGCACAAGGAGCAGGGCGAGGCGGGACCATGGGGACAGCAGTGTCTGGGCGAGACGGCCGGGGAGTCCGTCTGACTGCGTGGCGGGGACGGGCACGTGGGGGAGCGTAACCGACGAAGCGGCCCTTCCGCCGTCCGGTGACGTACCGAACGTCCGGAAGGTGTGCATCCGCCGAGGTGTTCGTCTCCCGGTCACCCGCGCTTCCACCTGTGCGAAGACCGGCCGGGGCCGGGTGGCGGCGCGGCTGGGAAAACCGTTCGACGTGCGGCAGTCAAGCGGGACATGATCTGGGCGATGATCCGGCACCTGACTCCCACCGCATGGGCCGCCGCCGCGCCCGCGAGGGAGGCTGCCGTCTTCCGGACCCGGGGTGTGTGCGCCTGTCACGGCCTCTGCGGCACGTGTGCCGTCTGCGACTGCCGAAGCTGACCCTTCCCGGACTGACCGAGGACCCCACGGGGGGAGGGTCGGTCCTCCTCCGGGGTCCCACCTCTCCGCGCGGCGCGCATCCAGGTTCCAGGAAGGACCCGTCATGTCCGGATATACCCACCCGCACATCAAGCCGCATCTGACCATCGGCACGCTGGGTCACGCGGGTCACGGCAAGACCGCCCTCGCCGCGGCCTTCACCCGGGCCCTGGGCGGCCCCGGCACACCGCCCACACCGGGCGGCCACGCGCCCGTACAACCGGGACCCCGGCGGGTCGAGTACGAGACCGACACCCGCCGCTACACCCACCTGGAGATGCCCAGCGGCCCCGGGCTCGTCGCCACGGCGGGCGCGGGGGCCCTCGACGGCGCCGTCCTGGCCGTCTCCGTCCTCGAAGGGGTGCGCCCGCAGACCACCGAACACGTCCTGCTGGCACGACGGATGGGCGTCGAACACCTCGTCGTCGCCCTCACCAAGGCCGAACAGGGCGAGGACGAGCTGACCGAGCTGGTCGAACTCGACGTACGCGCGCTCCTGAACACCTACGGCTTCGCCGGTGACACCCTCCCCGTCCTGCGCGTCTCCGCCGAACGCGCGCTGGCGGACGACCCGCGCTGGACCGGCGCCATCGAAGCGCTGCTGGACGCCGTCGACACCTACGTCCCGCAGCCCGAGCGCGACACCACAGCCCCGCTGGTGCTGCCCGTCGCCTCGGCGGCACCGGCTCCCGGGGGCGGAACACGGGCCACCGGCACCGTGGAGCGCGGCACCGTCCGGACCGGCGACCGGCTGCGGGCCTACGCGCAGGAAGGTCCGGTGGACGTGCGGGTGGCCGAGGTCGCGACCGGCGGCGCCCCGGCCCCGTACGCGGCGGCGGGGGAGACCATCACCCTGCTGCTCACCGGGCCCGCCGCCGACCTGTGCGGCGCGGTGCTCGCCCCGGCGGGCGCACTCACCACCGGGCGATGTCTGGAGGCCGGGCTCCGGCTGCTGACGGCCGAGGAGGGCGGACGGGACGCCCCGCTGCGCTCGGGAGCGCGCGCCGGGTTCCACATCCGTACCGCCGGGATTCCAGGCGTGATCATCCTCAGCGGGCGGAAGGGGGCGCTGCCCGGCACCGAGGTCGAGGCCAGGGTCAGGCTCGATACCGCCGTCCCGTTGGAGAACGGATTGCGCTTCGCCGTACGGGAGGGCGGCACAACGGTCGCCGCCGGCCGGGTCACCCGCGTCGCTCCGGAGGCCGAGGTGCTCTGAGCGGATGGGCCGCCCGCACAATGGGACGGTGGATGCTGACCCGGTCGAGGAGCCGATACCCGTTACCCGTGCCGTCGCGAGCGGCACCGCCAAGCTGATGCCGGACATCGACCGGGCGCACGCCTGGCTGCTGACCGTCGACGGGGCGCCCCAGTCCTACGTCGATCTGGATGATCCCGCGCACCTGGAGTTCGAGTACGCGCGCCGCATCGGGCATCTGCTCGATGCGGCCCCGCCCCCCGGCGCGCCTCTGGACGTGCTGCACCTCGGCGGCGGGGCGCTCACCCTGCCCCGCTATGTCGCGGCGACCCGCCCCGGCTCCCGGCAGCGGGTCGCCGACTCCGACGCCGGGCTGATGGAGCTGGTGGCCGACCATCTCCCGCTGCCCGCCGACAGTGGGATCGCGGTGGAGGCGGGCGACGGGCGGGCGGTGCTGGAGGGCGCCGCCGAGGACAGCGCCGATGTGCTGATCGCCGATGTCTACGGCGGCTCGCGGGTGCCCCCGCATCTGACGACGCTGCCCTATGCGCGCGAGGCGGCACGTGTGCTGCGGCCCGGCGGCCGGTACGTGGCCAATCTCGCCGACGCCGTGCCCTTCCGCTTCCTCGCCTCCCAGCTGGCCACGTTCGCCGAGGTCTTCGCGCACCTCGCGCTCATGGCCGAGCCCGCCGTGCTGCGCGGGCGCCGCTTCGGGAACATCGTCCTGCTGGCCTCGCACGAGGAGCAGCCGCTGTCCGAGCTGGCCCGGCGCTGCTCGGGCGACCCGTTCCCCGCGCGCGTCGAGCACGGCCCGGCGCTGGCCCGCTTCACCCGGGGGGTGCGCCCGGTCCATGACGGGGACGCCGTACCGTCGCCCGAACCGCCGGACGGCGCCTTCAGCATCGGCTGAGGGCGCCGTCCTGGGCCGGAACACGCGGGCCCGCCGGGGCGGGTCACGCGGTCGCAGGGATGCGGCCGTCGAGGGGCCGCCCGGGTCAGCCGCGGGGTTCGTCCCCGCCGCCGGGTGTCTCGTAGTCGCGCAGGCTGGCCATCATCTTCTTGATGGTGGCGTCCGGGAGCTCGTCCTTGACACCGGCATCCGCGTAGAGGACCCAGATCGCCAGGTCACCGTTGGTGTTGATCCAGGAGACCGTGCTGACCTTGGCGGCGCTCGAGGCGCACTTGTCCCCCTTCGGCGCCCCGGTGAGGGTCACCGAGGAGGAGTGGCCCTTGATGCCGTGCTTGTTTTTGAAGGGCTTCGTCTTCGCCGGGCTGAGGTGACCCTTCTGCTTTTGGTCGTAGCCCGCGATGGCGAAGTTCTCGGCCGCGATCTCGGCGGCCTCCTTGGTGTCCTTGGAGCCCTCCGCGCCCTTGGTGCCGACGCCGGCGCGGCTGCTCTCCTTGCACCAGTTGTCCTTGTAGTAGGCCGGCGCCGACATGGCGACCAGGACCTTCTTGGTCTTGTCGTCGCTGAAGCCGGTGATGACACCGGGCTTCGAGACCGTCCAGTCCTTGTTCTTGGGCACGTCGAAGGCGGAGTACCACTTGGGGTTGATGACGGTCTGCCAGCCGGCGACCACCGGCTTGGAGGGGTCGTCGGCCGCTCCGCCGCCACCGCCACTGCCGGTGCCGCCGCCCGTGGACTTCCCGCCCCCGGGCTTCTTCTCCTTCTGCTTCACGCTCGGAGAGGACGACTTGTCGGACGCCTCGTCCTTCTTGTCGTCGTCACCCCCGAAGACCATGAAACCGGTCACCGCCGCCGCCACGACCGCGACCGCGGCGACGATCGAGATGATCACGGTCTTCTTGTTGCCGTCACCACCTCCGCCCTTGGGCGACTGCGGCCCGCCCGGCACGCTCGCCGGACCCCACTGGCCCGACTGGCCGGGCCCGCCCGGCTGCTGGGTGTAGGGGTTGGGCTGCCCGCCCGCGGGCTGGCCGTAGCCGGGCTGCTGCCCTGCTCCCGGCTGCTGCTGCCCGTAGCCGGGCTGTTGGTACGGATTCGGCTGCTGATATCCCGGCTGCTGGTACGGGTTGGGCTGCTGAGGGTTCTGCTCGCCCCCCGGCTGCTGCTGTCCTGGCCACATGGCCAACAACTTTATGGTGCGTGCCGAGCGCCGACTACGTCCGCCCTCCGATCGGTACTGACCCGCTACATGAGCGAGCGGGGAGCGGGTGTGCGAAGGCGCTGCCGCCGCGTATTACTCGGTGGTAACGTGCGGGCATGTCAGCACAGTCGCACGAGCCTTCCATAGGCGAGTTGATGGCGGCCTCGGTCCCGATGGCCCGCACCTTGAACCTTCAGTACCTGGAGACCACTCCCGAGCGGGCCGTCGTCGCACTGCCCGACCAGAGCGAGTACCACAACCACGTCGGCGGCCCCCACGCCGGCGCGATGTTCACCCTCGCCGAGTCGGCCAGCGGCGCCATCGTGCTGGCGGCCTTCGCCGACCAGCTCTCGCGCGCCGTGCCGCTCCCGGTCCATGCCGAGGTCCGCTACAAGAAGCTGGCCAAGGGTGATCTGACCGCCACCGCCGAGCTGGGCCGGCCCGTCGCCGACGTCCTGGCCGAGCTGGACGGGGGCGAGCGCCCCGAGTTCCCGGTGGCCGTCGCCGTCACCCGCGCCGACGGCGCCGTGACGAGCGAGATGACAGTCGTGTGGACGCTTCGGCCGAACGACTGACCGTCCGGTTTGCCCGCGCGCGCTCCTCCGTGAGCGCGCCGTGTGTCCGGCGTCGTCCTGCCGCGCCACCGCCCCGTCCGTCCCCCCTCCTCCAGGGCACTCCCGCTCCTGCCCGCGTCCGCGCCTGGCGCGGGCTCGCCCGTGTGATCGAGTAGGCTTCCCGGAGCCGTGCGCCGAAACCTGTGAGAGGAAGCCGTAGTTGCACATCCAGGAGTGGCTGGAGAGCATCCCGGCCGTGAGTGTCTACCTCCTGGTGGGGGTGGTCATCGGGCTGGAGAGCCTGGGAATCCCGCTTCCCGGGGAGATCGTGCTGGTCAGCTCCGCGCTGCTGGCCTCCCAGCAGGGACATATCGACCCGGTGGTCCTGGGTGTGTGCGCCACCGCGGGTGCGATCGTCGGGGACTCGATCGGGTACGGCATCGGACGCAAGGGCGGCAAGCCCCTGCTGACCTGGCTGGGGGGCAAGTTCCCCAAGCACTTCGGGCCCGGCCACGTGGCCACGGCCGAGCGCTCCTTCCAGCGCTGGGGGATGTGGGCGGTCTTCTTCGGCCGCTTCATCGCCCTGCTGCGGATCTTCGCAGGGCCGCTGGCCGGTGTACTGAAGATGCCGTACTGGAAGTTCCTGACGGCCAATGTGCTCGGCGGTGTCGTGTGGGCGGGCGGCACTACAGCCGTCATCTACTACGTGGGCATCGTCGCCGAGGCGTGGCTCAAGCGCTTCTCCTGGCTCGGCCTCGTGCTCGCCGTGCTGATCGGCGTGGGCTCCATGCTGGTGGTCAAGCGCCGTGCGGCCAAGGCGCTCGCGGAGGACGAGAGCGCACAGGGCGAGAACGCACAGGGCGACAGCCCCCAGGACGAGAGCGCACAGGTCGGGAGCGTCCAGGGCGAGGGCGCCAAGGGTGAGACGAGGTCCGCCGGGGAGAGCCAGGCGGCCGTGCCCGCGGCGGACTGAGAGCGGAGAACACCGTGGCAGAGCGTGGACTGATCATGGCCGTGGGAGGCCGTCAACCCCGGCTGGATCCCGAGGCATTCACGGCGCCGGCCTCCGTCGCGGTCGGCGAGGTCGTCATGGCCGCCGGATCGAGCCTGTGGTACGGCGCCGTGCTGCGCGCCGAGGCCGAGCCGATCGTGCTCGGTGAGGGCAGCAACATCCAGGACAACAGCACCGTGCACGTCGACGCCGGATTCCCCGTCACCCTCGGCAAGGGCGTCACCGTCGGCCACAATGCCGTGCTGCACGGCTGCACGATCGAGGACGACGTCCTGGTGGGCATGGGCGCCACCGTCCTCAACGGCGCGCATATCGGCGCCGGTTCGCTCATCGCCGCCCAGACGCTGGTCCCGCAGGGCATGACCGTACCGCCCGGCTCGCTGGTCGCAGGGGTCCCGGGCAAGGTCAGGCGCGAGCTGACCGATGAGGAGCGCGAGGGCATCAAGCTCAACGCGCTCGTGTATGTCGACCTGGCCAAGCAGCACCGAGCGGCCGTCGTCGTCCAAGGACCCGCCGACGCCTGATCGCTGGGTGGCCGGTCCCGCCGCGGCCCGTGAGGTAGCTCACCGGGGGCGCCGCGGCGGCGGGGCAGTACGGTGACGGCGTGCCCTCGATCCAGAACACGTTCTCGTCCCTCACCTCCCGCGCCGTGCACAGCATCTGGCGCCGGGTCCAGCGGGCAGGCGCCGTCACCGCTCAGCGCCCGGGGCCGTACGCGTTCCGCCGGATCGGCACCGGCACCCGGCTGGCCTTCCCGCAGGGCACCATCTTCGGGGCGCCCTGGATCGAGATCGGGAGCCACTGCGTCGTCGGCCAGGACGTGACGCTCACCGCCGGGATGATGCCCGACCTCGATCTCGGCCCGGACACCATGCTGCGGCTGGGCGACGGTGTGGTGCTGGGCAGGGGCAGCCACCTCATCGCCGACACCCGCGTCAGCATCGGCGATGACGTTTTCTGCGGCCCGTACGTCTACGTCACCTCCACCAACCACTCCTACGACGACCCCGCGCGCCCCGTCGGCAAGCAGTGGCCGCGCTCCGCCCCCGTCGAGATCGGCGCCGGAAGCTGGCTCGGCGCCGGAGCGGTGGTGCTGCCCGGCGCGCGGCTGGGCCGCAATGTGGTGGTCGCGGCGGGCGCCGTCGTGCGGGGCGAGGTACCCGACCACGCGGTGGTGGCCGGTGCGCCCGCCAAGGTGGTGCGCCGCCTGGACCCGGAGGCCGGCTGGCTTCCCCCGCTGCGCACCCCGCCACCGGTCCCGGTGCCCGAGGGCGTCACTCCCGAGGAACTGCTGGCGCTGGCCGAACTGCCGCAGCCGTGTGCCGAGTACGGGACGCGCGGGAGTGACGGGACGGGTCGGAGCGACGGGACGGGTGGAGCCGATGGGGGCCGCGGGTCCCAGGGGGCCGGTGGGGCGGAGGGTGCTTCCGCCCCCGGCGGGGCCTCCGCGGCGGGCACACTGGACGCGGCACCCGATCGCTGACCCCGCCCTCCGGAGGCGCGCCGTGAGCAACCGCACCTTGCGTGTCCTGCTGGCGCTCGCCGTGGCCGTCCAGGGCTTCGCGCTGCTGATGTACGCGCTGCGACGGATGTAGCGTCGGAGAGCCCTGTGCCCTGTGCCCTGTGCCCTGTGCTTTGTGCCGAGCACCCCTTGCCCCGCGCGAGCGCCCCCGGTGCCTCGTACCCCGGGCCGCGTCAGCCGGAGGCCAGCAGCACCGTGCCGAGCAGCGCCAGTCCGGCGCCGGCGGTCTGGAGCGCGCGGAGCCGCTCCTGGAGGACGCCGCGCGCGGCCAGCGCGGTGACGACGGGATAGAGCGAGGCGAGCACGGCGGCGACGGTCACCGGCCCGTGCTGCGCGGCGATGGCGTACGTGCCGTTGGCCGCGACGTCCGCGAGACCCACGAAGCTCAGCGCGGGCAGTGAGCGCCAGATCGCGCGCACGCCGCCCTCGGGCCCTTCGGGAAGCGCGGGAGTGCCCCGGCGCACGGTGGCGTACAGCGCCCCGCCGCCCACCAGGACGTTGACCACCCGCTGGATGAAAAGCGTCAGGAAGAGCCCGGTGACGGTGGCCGAGGCCTCGGCCACCAGGCTCATGGTCGCGCCGAACCCGAGGGCGGCGACCAGGGTCAACGCGATGGTGCGCCGCTGTACCGGCGCCCCGCCGCCGCCCACTCCGCCGGCCAGCACCACGCCCGCGACGGCGATGAGGGTGCCCACCGCCTGGAGCGGTCCTGGCCGCTCGCCGTGCAGCACCATGCCGACGCCGACCGGCACCGCCACGCTGCCCAGCGTGGCCACGGGGGAGACCACCCCCATCGGGCCGACGGCCAGCGCGCGGTAGAAACACAGCATCGAGACGGGCCCGATGGCACCGGCCGCGACGGCGCACCACAGCAGCCGCGCGTCCAGCTCGCTCCAGGCGCCGGTCGCCAGCACGACAGCGGCGAGCACGAGAGCGGCGGCCCCCTGGGAGACGACGACCACCGTCAGCTCGCGCAGACGTTTGCTGAGCAGCCCGCCGCCGAAGTCGGCCAGCCCCCACAGGAGGCTGGTGGCCAGGGCGAACGCAGCGGTCATGGGTGGGGGCTCCTAGCAGTACGGTGGGGTGAACGCTCAAGTGCAGCAGACCGTAGTGCAGTCTAATGCACTTTGTCTTCGAATATTTTGGACGGTGCGGACCACTGTGACGGACCTCGACCACCTCACGCAGGCCCTCGCCCGCAACCTCAAACGCTTCCGCACCGAGCGCGGCTTCACCCTGGACGCGCTGGCCGCGCGCGCCTGCGTCAGCCGGGGCATGCTCATCCAGATCGAACAGGCCCGCACCAACCCCAGCGTCGGCACCGTCGTCAAGGTCGCCGACGCGCTCGGCATCAGCATCACCTCGCTGCTCGACTTCGACCGTGCCCCGCACGTCCGCCTGGTGCCGCCGGAGCAGGCCATCCGGCTGTGGTCGACCGAGGCGGGCAGTCACGGCACCCTGCTCACGGGAACCGAGGCGCCGGGGCCGCTGGAGCTGTGGTCCTGGAAGCTCATGCCCGGTGAGGGCCACTCCTCCGACCCCCACCCGCAGGGCACCACCGAACTCCTCCACGTCGCGGCGGGCACCCTCACCCTCACCGTCGACGGCGCCGACCACCACATCGAGGCGGGCACCTCCGCCTGCTTCGCGTCGCACCTCCCGCACGGATACCGCAACGACGGGACCGAGACCGTCGAGCTGTCCATGGCCGTCTCGGTCCCTGAGCCGCGCTGAGAGCACCCCCGCGCCGCGGCTAGAGTGCCGCCATGCGCGCGCCCATTGGAGATTTCGACCACGTCACGCCGGCGCCCGAGGTGCTGGACCAGCTCACCGCACCCGTCGCCGCCGCCGTACGCCAGTGGCAGGGCCCCGTCCCCGCCGAACAACTGCTCTACGTCGACACCGACCCCGACAAGGCGGATACGGCCGTCTTCGTGGAGACCTACGGCCTCGACCTGCTGGAGAGCTCGGCGAATTGCGTCGTCGTGGCCGCCAAGCAGGGCGGCGAGCGCGTCCTCGCCGCCTGCCTGGTCCCCTCCACCACCCGCGCCGACATCAACGGCGTGGCCCGGCGCCAACTGGGCGCCCGCAAGGTTTCCTTCGCACCCCACGACACGGCCGTCGGTGAGACCGGCATGGAGTTCGGCGGCATCACCCCGCTCGGCCTGCCCGGCGGCTGGCCGCTGCTGATCGACGCCGAAGCCGCCGCGCTGCCCTGGGTGCTGGTCGGCAGTGGCAGGCGCCGGGGCAAGCTGATCGTGCCCGGCAAGGCGCTGGCCTCCCTCCCGGACGCCGTGGTGGTGGAGGGGCTGGGCCGCCGCGCCTGACGCGGACCGCAGCGGGCTACTCCTTCAGGCGGCAGGCGGCAGGCGGCAGGCGGCAGGCGGCAGGTAGCAGGCTGCGGGCGGTCGGGTGAACAGGCAGGCGCGAGGCGCTCGGCCTAGACCTGTGGCCCGCTCAGCGTCAGCGAGAGCGCGGTCGCGCGCTCGGCGAAGCCCAGGGCACGGTAGATCCCCTCGGCCTCCGGCGTGGTGTGCAGGTCGACCCGCATGACGCCGCGCTCGGCGAACCGCGCGAGGAGGGCCTCGGTCACCGCCCGGGCGTAGCCCCTGCCCCGGTAGCGCTCGTCCGTGCAGACGTTGAAGACCAGGCCGAACCGCCCGGCCGGATTCTGCGGCCCGGGCAGCCGTTCCTCGATGCGCCCCACGGCGCACGCCGCCAGATGCGGTTCGCCGGATCCGTCGCCGTCCCCGTCCACCGCGAACGCCATCAGCGACGGGTGCGGCTCGGCCAGCCCCCGGCGCACCACGAGCGCGGCATCCCGCTCCCACGGTCCTGGCTGATCGCTGCCGTTCATCGCGGCGAACATGATCCTGCGCAGCCGCACGATCTCCTCGGCGTCCCGCGGCCCCGCACTTCTGACCGGGGCGTTTCTTGTCGTGCTCATGCGCCGGACGTTAGCGCACACCCGTACGCTCCGTTCATCCGAGCACCCCGTTCACCCGAGCCGGGGGATCTCGATCGCCGGACAGCGGTCCATCACCATCTCCACCCCCGCCGCACGGGTGCGCGCGTACGCCTCCTCGTCGACCACGTCGAGCTGGAACCAGACCGCTTTGGCGCCCGCCGCCACCGCCTCGTCGGCGACCTGGCCCGCGAGCCGCGAGTTGACGAAGACGTCGACCACGTCGACGGGAAAGGGAATCTCCGCCAGACTCCGGTAGCCCCGCTCGCCGTGCACCGTCTCCGCCTTGGGGTGGACGGGCACGATCCGTTTGCCGTAGCGCTGGAGCACCTCGGCCACGCCGTGCGCCGCCCGTGACGGGTTGTCCGACAGGCCCACCACCGCCCAGGTGTCGCCCAGCTCCGTGAGAATGCCGCGTACCGTCGACTGGTCGCCGTACATCGTCTCTTCCGCCTTCCGGTCCGAGGGCCCGCCTCCTGGAGGCACCGTGCTCCTTCGGCAACGGACACCACCGGCCGCAGATTCCCGCCCGCCGGGCCATAGGCTGGCCGGATGCAGCAAGGCCAGCGTGACCAGCCGGAGCGGGCCGACGGGCCGTCGCAGTACGTCACCGTCGCGGCCGAGGGAGTGCACGAGACCGAGATCAGCCGCTCCCGCTTCCTGTGCGCCCTCGCACCCGCCGCCACCGAGGCCGAGGCACAGGAATTCATCGCGCGGATCCGCAAGCGGCACCCCACCGCCAACCACAACTGCTCGGCGTACGTCATCGGCGCGGACGCGGGCATCCAGAAGGCCAACGACGACGGCGAGCCCGGCGGCACCGCCGGTGTGCCCATGCTCCAGATGCTGCTGCGCCGCGACGTGCGCTACGCCGTCGCCGTCGTCACCCGCTACTTCGGCGGCGTCAAGCTCGGCGCGGGCGGGCTGATCCGCGCGTACGGCGGCGCCGTCGGCGAGGCACTGGACACCCTCGGCACCGTCACCCGCCGCCGCTTCCGGCTGGTCACCGTCACCGTCGGACACGAGCGCGCCGGACGGCTGGAGAACGACCTGCGCGCCACGGGCCGCGAGGTGCGCGAGGTGCGCTACGGCGCCGAGGTCACCATCGAACTCGGCCTGCCCGAGGCCGACATCGACACCTTCAGCGCCTGGCTGGCCGACGCGACCTCGGGCACGGCGCGCCTGACGACCGGGGGAGAGGCGTTCGGCACCGTCTGAGACGGACGCTGTGCACGCGCTGTCAGTGGCGGGCCGTAAGGTCGTCGACCATGCGTCTGCTGCACACCTCCGACTGGCATCTGGGCCGGAGCTTCCACCGCGTGAGCCTCCTGGATGCCCAGCGCGCCTTTCTCGACCACCTGGTCACCACGGTCGAGGAGCGCGCCGTGGACGCGGTGCTCGTCGCGGGCGACATCCACGACCGCGCCGTACCCCCGCTCCCGGCCGTCGAGATGTTCGACCGCGCCCTGCACCGCCTCGCGGAGCTGTCCGTGCCCACGGTCATGATCTCCGGGAACCACGACTCGGCCCGCCGGCTCGGCGTCGGCTCCGGCCTCATGGACCGCGCGGGCATCCACCTGCGCACCGACCCGGCCGCCTGCGGCACCCCCGTCCTGCTCAAGGACGACGACGGAGAGGTCGCCTTCTACGGGCTGCCCTATCTGGAGCCCTCCCTCGTCCGGCAGACTCTCGGGGCCGAGGGCGGCGGCCACCCGGCTGTGCTGCGCGCCGCCATGGACCGGGTACGCGCCGATCTCGCCACCCGGCCCGAGGGCACCCGCTCCGTCGTGCTGGCCCACGCCTTCGTCACCGGCGCCGAAGTCTCCGACAGCGAGCGGGACATCACCGTCGGCGGCGTCGCATCCGTACCCGCCTCGGCCTTCGACGGCATCGACTACGCGGCGCTGGGCCACCTGCACACCTGTCAGACCGTCACCGAGCGCGTGCGCTACTCGGGCTCCCCGCTGGCCTACTCCTTCTCCGAGGCCGGGCACCCCAAGTCCATGTGGCTGGTGGACCTCGGGCCGGGCGGGGAGTTCGGCGCCGAGCGGCTCACCTGCCCCGTGCCCCGCCCGCTGGCGCGGCTGCGCGGCACCCTCGAACAGCTGCTGGAGGACCCGGCGTACGAGCGGCACACCGGCTCCTGGGTGGAGGCCACCCTCACCGACGCCGCCCGCCCCGTCGAGCCCATGGCCCGCCTGGAGAAGCGCTTCCCCCACACCGTCAGCCTCGTCTTCGACCCCGTGCGGGACGAGGAGGACGGCGGAGTCTCCTACGCGCTGCGGCTCCGGGGCCGCAGCGACCGGCAGATCGCCGAGGACTTCGTGGGGCACGTACGCCCCGGCCGCCGCGCGGCACCCGAGGAGCGCGAGATGCTCGGCGCGGCCCTGGACGCGGCGCGCATCGCCGAGACGGAGGAAGCCCCGGCGCGGGGAGAGCCGGACGGGCCGGGAGAGACAAGAGGGCCTGACAGGGCTGAACGGGCTCGCGGGACCGACGGGGCCGGCGGGCCGGCCGCCGCCACCCGCGCGGCCGGCTCCGGTGCGCGAGAGGTGACCCGATGAGGCTCCACCGGCTCACCCTCACCGCCTTCGGCCCCTTCGGCGGCACCCACACCGTCGACTTCGACACCCTCTCCTCGGCCGGCCTCTTCCTGCTCCACGGGCCCACCGGCGCGGGCAAGACCTCCGTGCTCGACGCGGTGTGCTTCGCCCTCTACGGCGGCGTCCCCGGCGCCCGCCAGCAGCCCGGCGGCAGCCTGCGCAGCGACCACGCCGAGCCCCACATCCTCACCAAGGTCGCCTTGGACCTCACCGTCGCCGGGCGCAGGCTGGAGATCACCCGCGCCCCCGAGCAGCTCCGCCCCAAGGCGCGCGGCAGCGGCCTCACCCGCGAGCGCGCCCACTGCGAGCTGCGCGCATGGGACCAGCACACCGGAGCCTGGCAGGCCCTGAGCCGCTCCCACCAGGAGATCGGTGAGGAGATCGGCCAGGCCCTCGGCATGAGCAGGGACCAGTTCTGCCAGGTCGTACTGCTGCCCCAGGGCGAGTTCGCCCGCTTCCTGCGTGCCGGGGCCGAGGACCGCGCCAAGCTGCTGGGACGGCTCTTCGACACCGGGCGGTTCGCCGCCGTCGAGGAAGAGCTGGCCCGCATGCGCAAGGGCGCCCAGCGCGATGTGGTGGCGGGCGACGAGGAATTGCTGGCCCTCGCCCACCGTATGCGTCAGGCCGTCGGAGACCCGCCCGAGCTGGGCGAGGGCCCCACGGCCGAGGGGGCGGAAGCCCCCGGCGACAGCGCGCTGCCCGCTCAACGGACCGGCACGGGGCGCGCCGCCGGCAACGAGGCGCGGGGCGTCGGCCCAGGACGCGGCGGCGCCCGCCGCAAGGAGCCGGGGCCCGCGCCGCTCGCGCCCGGAGACCCCGGCCTCGCGGACGCGGCCCTGTGCTGGGCGGCCCAGGCGCGCGTCTACGCACGCGAGCGGCTCACCTCCCTCGCCGTCGCCGCCGAGACGGCGGCACAGCGGCACGCCGAGACGGCACGGGAGCTGGAACAGACCCGCGAACTGGCCCGCGAGCAGGAGCGCTTCACCCGCGCCCAGCAGCGCGCCGCCGAGCTGGAGGCCCGCTCCGAGGAGCGCGCCGCGCTCCGCCGCCGCCTGGAGCGCGCCCGCTCGGCGGAAGCCGTCGCCCCCGCCCTCGGCCTGCGCACGTCGGCCCACCACGAACACGCGCGGGCCGACGCTGCCGAACGGCGCGCGCGCGGCGCGCTCCCCACCACCCTCTCCCAGGACTCGCCGGAGCGGCTCGCGGCCCGGGAGCGCGAGATGCGCCAGGAGTTGGGCGCGCTCGGAGCCGCACGCGAGGAGGAGCCCCGCGCCGCCGCCCTCGACGGCGAGCTGCGCCGTCTGGATGAGGAATCCCGCGCCGACGAGGAACTGCTGCGCGAGGCGGGGGAGTGGCTCGCGGGCTGGGACGAGCAGCGGCACACGCTCCAGCAGAGCGCCGAGGCGGCACAGGAGGCCGCTACCCGCGCCGAACGCCTCGCGGGAGAGCTGCGCCCGGCCCGCACCAGGCTGGAGGCCGCCCGCCGCCGTGACCGCCTCGCCGGTGAGGTGAGCGGGGAAGGCGAGCGGCTGCTGCGGGCCCGCGAGGAGGCAGCCGCCCTGCACGAGCACTGGCTGGAGTTGCGCGAGCGCCGCCTGCGCGGCATCGCAGCCGAGCTGGCCGCCGGGCTGAAGAAGGGGGAGCCCTGCGCCGTCTGCGGCGCCGTCGAACATCCCGCACCCGCCCGCGAGGAGGCCGGTCATGTCGACCGCGTGGCCGAGGGGCGGGCGCTGGAGGAGTCGCGGCAGGCGGGCGAGCGCCGCGACGAGGCCGCACTGCACCTCGCCGGGCTCCGCGAGAGCCACGCGGCGGCCGAGGCCGAATCCGGCGGCGAGAGCGCGGCGGCGCTCGCCTCCTCCGTCGCCGCGCTGGAGGCCGAGCACTCCGCCGCGCACACCGAGGCCGCCGGCACCCACGACGCGCGCGAGGCCCTGGCCGCCGCCGAGCGCGAGCACGACGAACGCCTCGCCCAGCGCCAGGACGCCGAGCGCCGCGCCGCCTCCCGCACCTCCAGCCGTGACGCACTGCTGCGCGAGCGGGCCGCGCTCACCGAACGGCTGGAGCGCGCCCGTGGCGAGGCCCCCAGCGTCGCCGCCCGCGCCGCCGAGCTGGAGCGCAGGGCGGTGCTCCTGTCCGAGGCGGCGGAGGCGGCGCACACCGCACGCGGCACCGCCGAGCGGCTCGAAGAGGCGCGGGTCCGGCTCGCCGACGCCGCCCGCCAGGCAGGTTTCGAGACCCCGGACGAGGCCGAGCATGCCGTGCTGCCCGAGGCCGGCCGACGCGAACTGCGCGAGCGGCTGGAGCGCTGGCAGGCCGAGGAGGCGGCCGTACGCGAGGAGTTGGCCGACCCCGCTCTCGTGGCCGCCGCCGAGCGCCCCGCCGCCGACGCGGCGCTCGCCCAGGCCACGGCACAGGAGGCCGACCGGCGGCTGCGGGAGGCCCATACCGCACGCCATGCCGCGCAGGAGCGCGTCGCGGCGCTGGACGGTCTGGGCCGTAAGGCAGCCGAACGCGCCCACGGCCTGACGCCACTGCGCACGGCCTACGAGCGCGTCGCCAGGCTGGCCGGGCTGGCGGCCGGCACCTCCGCCGAGAACGAACGCCGGATGCGCCTGGAGTCCTACGTGCTGGCCGCCCGGCTCGAACAGGTCGCCGCCGCGGCCTCGGCCCGGCTCGCCAGGATGTCCGGTGGCCGCTACACGCTGGTGCACTCCGACGAACGGGCCTCCGGGCGCGGCAGATCCGGGCTCGGGCTGCATGTCGTCGACGCCTGGACGGGCGCCGAGCGGGACACCTCCACGCTCTCCGGCGGCGAGACCTTCTTCTCCTCACTCGCCCTCGCTCTCGGCCTGGCCGATGTCGTCACCGAGGAGGCCGGCGGCACCCGGCTGGAGACCCTCTTCATCGACGAGGGCTTCGGCAGCCTGGACGAGCAGACCCTGGATGAGGTGCTGGACGTGCTCGACTCGCTGCGCGAGCGCGACCGCTGCGTCGGCATCGTCAGCCATGTCGCCGACCTGCGCCAGCGCATCCCCGCCCAGCTGGAGGTCACCAAGTCCCGTGCGGGATCGGCGGTGCGCCACCACTCCGCACCCGCACGCGGGTGAGGCCGCGCTCTCTTGCCGGTGGGCCCGGCTGCCCCTGACGTCCTGGCCGACACTCGATGTTCGAATGTGAACGAGAGCCTGGAGGTCCCCCCATGGTCCCGCGTTCCCGTGCGCGATACACCACGCTTGCGGCGACGGTCGCGGGCGGCTTCGCGCTGGCCACCGCCCTGGCCGCCCCCGCCTCGGCAGCCCCCGCACCGCTCGCGGCACCCGGGGCCGCGGCGCCCGCCACGCAGTCCGTCTACTGCGGCTACAACGACGCCAACTACCAGCCCTACTGGCTCAGTTGCAGCGACCAGGACCGCGAGATCAAAATCCGCGACAACAAGCTCGGCGAGTACACCGTCTGCGCCCCCGCCCGCGAGTTCCTCCGGATCGGCCCCGATGTGTACCAGACCACCCTCGCCTGGGAGACGGGCAGAAGCTGCCGCGCCTGACCGGGGGCGCCCCGACCCCGACCGCCCCGGCCGGGGGCGCCCCCACGGGGAAGCGCCTCCCGGCCGGCGTGGCCTCAGAGCGCCGACAACTCGGCCACCAGGTCATCCAGGCCCAGCGAACCCAGCGACAGCGCCGCCATGTGCCACGCCTTCGCGTCGAAGGCGTCACCGTGTGCCAGGCGCGCCGCCGCCCGGCCCTCCAGCCAGGCGCGCTCACCGAGCTTGTAGCCGATCGCCTGGCCCGGCATGCCCAGGTAGCGGACCAGCTCGCTCTCCACGAAGTCGGCGGGCCGCCCGCTGTGCATCCCGAAGAACTCCTGCGCCAGCTCCGGAGTCCACCGCTCGCCCGGGTGGAAGGGCGAGTCCGCCGGGATCTCCAGCTCCAGATGCATGCCGATGTCGACGATCACCCGCGTCGAGCGCATCATCTGCGCGTCCAGATAGCCCAGCCGGCGCTCGGCCGTCGTCAGGAAGCCCAGCTCGTCCATCAGCCGCTCCGCGTACAGCGCCCAGCCCTCCGCGTTGGCGCTGACCATGCCCACGGTCGTCTGGTAGCGCGAGAGCCGGTCGGCGACGTACGTCCACTGCGCGAGCTGGAGGTGGTGGCCGGGGACGCCCTCGTGGTACCAGGTCGTGACCAGGTCGTAGACGGGGAAGCGGGTCTCGCCCATCGTCGGGAGCCAGGTGCGGCCCGGACGTGAGAAGTCCAGCGACGGCTGCGTGTAGTACGGCGCCGCCGCGCCGCCCGGAGGAGCGATGCGGGCCTCCACCCGCCGCACCTTCTCGGCCAGTTCGAAGTGCGTGCCGTCCAGCTCGTCGATGGCCTGGTCCATCAGCTCCTGGAGCCACGCGCGCACCTCGTCCACGCCCTCGACGGCCTCCCCGTGGGTGTCGAGGTGGCGCAGCGCTGCCCAGGGGGTCTCGGCGCCCGGCAGGATCTTCTCCGCCTCGGTGCGCATCTCGGCCAGCAGCCGGTGGAACTCCGACCAGCCGTAGGCGTACGCCTCCGCCAGATCCAGGTCGGCCCCGTTCCAGTAGCGGGCCCAGCGCGCGTAGCGCTCCCGGCCGACCGTCTCGGGCGCGCCCGCGATGCCCGGCGCGTACACATCGCGCATCCAGTCGCGCAGCTCCGAGACAGCCCGGGTCGCCTCGGCCGCGGCGCCGTCCAGCTCGCCTCGCAGCGCCTCGGGCCCGCCGGACGCGAACTCCGCGAACCAGCTGCGCGCCGGGGCGTCGTCCGCGCCGCCCTCCTCGCCCAGCCACTCGGCGAGCTGTCCCAGCATCGTGGACACCTGGCGCGGTCCCGCGAACAGCTTCCTGGCCAGCCCCTCGGCGAGCGATTCGCGGTAGCCCTCCAGCGCCACCGGCATCGCGCGCAGCCGCTGGGCGACCGCGGCCCAGTCCTCCTCGGTCTCGGACGGCATCACGGTGAGGATGCCGCGCACCGAGTGCACCGGCGAGGCCAGGTTGCTGACGGCGCGCAGCCCCTCCTCGGCCTCATGGATGGCCAGCTCCGCCGTCAGCCGCTCCCTCAGCAGCCGTGCGCAGCGCCGCTCGGCGTCGCTGTCCCCGCCGGGCCGCGCCTCGGCCGCTGCCAGCTCCGCCAGCGTGGTACGTCCTAGCACCGCCAGTGCTTCCTGGCCGGCCGGGGAGAAGTCGGGCAGCTTGCCATGGCTTTCCGGCACCCCCAGGTAGGTGCCGGAGATCGGGTCGAGTTCGACGAGCGCGTCGACAAAGGCGTCGGCGACCTGGCGGGGCAGTGGGGCCTCGCCCGCAGGGGACGCCGGACCTGCGGGATTCGCTGAGTTCATCGCATCGGACATGGGCCCATCCTCATACGGACGAGCCCCCGCCGTCAGCCCCGCGCCGCGTCAGCTCGGCGCCGCGTCAGCCCCGCCCCGTCCCGCCGTCGCCCCCGCACCCACCTCGGCGGACACCAGCGAGGCCGTCACCACCAGCGTGCCCTCCTCGACCTGGTAGTCCAGCGGCATCCCGAGGCCGCGCATCGCGGCGACCATGCCGGTGTTGGACGCCTGGGTGATCGCGTACACGCTCTCGCAGCGCGCCTCGCGGGCCAGCCCGGTCAGCCGCCGCAGCAGCTCGCCGCCGATGCCGCGCCGCTGCCACGCGTCCTCGACCAGCAACGCCGCCTCCGTCTCGTCGCCGTCCCACAGCAGATGGCCGAGCGCGACGAGCTTGCCGGAGGCCGTCTCGACGGCGAGGGTGCGGCCGAAGCGCGGGGAGAGCAGGTGGCGCAGATACCTGTCCGCGTCCTTGACCGGGCCGTGGTAGCGCTGGGTGAGGGTCTGCTTCGAGCAGCGCCCGTGCATGGCCAGCGCCGCCTCCAGGTCCCGTGCGTCCGCCCGCCTGATGGTGATCGACTGCCCCTCGGGCAGCGTCAGCGCGTCCCTGCCGGGCGGGGTGCGGTGGCCCAGCCGCGTGTCCAGCTCCACCAGCGCGCGGGCGCGGGCGAACTCGGTCGGAGTGAAGGGAAGGTGGTGCCGCTCCACGACGATTTCTCCTCCGGAGGGATCGGGCAGCCGTACGACGGTCCCCTCCAGGATGCCTTCCGGGGGCGCCTGTCCGGGCACGGAACGGATGGTGCAGCGTCCCAGCAACTGGCGCAGCGCCAAGGGTAGTTCCGCGGGATCGAGCGCCGTACGGGTGGCCAGGCCCAGCACCCGGGCCGGGGCGTCGACCAGGTCGTGCGCGTCGGCCCGCTCCGTCCAGGTGTCGCTCCCGCCCGCCCCGGCCGCCAGCCGTGCGAGGGCCCGCGGGTCCAGCGCCGCAGGGGCGCGCAGCAGGAACTCATCCACGGTCGACTCGCCCAGCGGATGTGTCTGGAGAGCGAGAATGTCGATCCGCCCGGCCGCGAGTGCCGCGCACAGCTGCGCGAGAGAGCCCGGTTCCTCCCGCACCGTCGTCCGCATGCGCCACAGCGCGGTCCCGCCCGGGACGACGGGCTCGCCGACGGGCCCCTGAACGTCGGGGGCGGGTTCCGTGCTGTCCGCTACGCCGGGGTCCGGTGCGGCCGGGGCCGCCGACGCGGGAGTGTGCCGGCGTGCCCACCAGGTGTGCCATCCGGCCGTGGCCGCCAGTGCCACCGCACAGACCACGAGCGTGACGGGGCCGTCCGGTGCGTTCACCACGGTCTTCGCCACGGTGTCCGCGACGGTGACGGCGGTGAAGAGCGCCGCGAGTTCGACCAGCTCGCGGCGCCAGTGGTGCTGTCGCGGCGCCTTCTGGACGGTCTTCTTGGCGAAGGGGTCATCAGCCATGACTCCACGGTGCGGGACCCGCGTTGCGTGATCACGAACGAGGTGTGACCGGTGCGTAAAAAGAGCATCTGGCGGCCAAACGTCCCCATCTGGCGGCCAAACGTCCGTTTTCCCGAGAGGGCCCGTCAGGCTTCCGGCCCTCGGGGCACACCGCCTCGGCACAGCCGCCGCAGCACCTGGCCGCAGCGGTGCGCGTACGCCCGCTGGAAGACCCGGACGAGGGGAAGGAGGGCGCGGGTCCACCGGGTGTGCGGCCTGCTGTAGGCGGAGACCGTCAGCCACACCGAGCCGTCCTCGCGGCGCTCCACCACGAACGCCTCCTCGCCGCGTACCGGGTGTCCCGGCAGAGTGCCGTACGCCCACCCCGCCCGGCGCTCCTCCTCGGCGGCCCACACCACCCGGCACAGCCCATGGACCCGCAGCGCTCCTACGCCCAGACCGACCGTCACCGTCACCCCCGGCGCCGCGCGGGGTGCGTCCGCAGTGACGCGTACCCCCATGGTGCGGTGCATCCGCCACTCCATCAGCGCGTCGCACGCCGCACGGAAGACGACCTCGCCGCCGCCCAGCCGGGTACGCACCCGCAGCCCCGGCCAGCCCGGCGGGAGCCCCCCGTGCGCGGTCCCGCCCACGGGGGCGTAGGTGAAGGCGGGCGATCGGGGGCCGGGCGACGGGGGACCGGGCGAGGGAGGGCACTCGTGGCTCACACCCGCCGAGTATTCCGCAGGTGCTTCGGAGACGATGGTGCTGATACGGGGTCAGATGTCGGCGCCTGCGTCCCCCGAGGTATCCGCCGAGATGAGGCCGACCCACTGGCGGGGTGGGCGGGCGCGTTTGGGATCCTCCTCCTCATGAGCACACCACCAGACGGATTGCCCGTCTACCGAGTCTTGACCGGACCGGACGACGCCACGTTCTGCCGACGTGTGAGCGAAGCGATTGGCCTTGGCTACGAACTGCACGAAGGCCCCGCGGTCACGTTCAACGGTGAGCGTGTCATCGTCGCCCAGGCGCTGGTCTGGCAGGGACGGTCCTAGCGCTGTGACCGCATAGGTTCGCCTGGTTGGCCAGACTGCGGGTGCGACGGGGCGTCCGGCCCCGTGGATGCCCTCTTCGTTGCGGATGCAAGCGCATTCCTCGCGTTGAGTGGTGAGGACATCGGAGTGGCGGCGCTGCTGCTGCGCCGGCGCAGCAGCAGCGGGTGAACTGCCTCAGCAGCCTTTCTGGTCGGGCTGCGTCCGTCTTCGGGAAGAGCCCCGGCACGCCCGGCTGTTGATGTCGGCGTGGTCAAGTGGTGAGTTCATGGAGGGGCAGGTTCTTGTGTCGTCTTCTGAGCGGGTCGCGTCGGTCACGGGGTTGCAGCTTCCGATCTGCGGTACCTGCGGCGTGCAGTACGGGGCACCGCGGGCTGATTGCCCGATCTGCCTGGACGAGCGGCAGTACGTCGGCTGGGACGGCCAACAGTGGACGACGCTGGCCGAGTTGCGCGCCGGTGGCCGTCGCGGTCGGCTCGATGAGGAGGGACCCGGTGTGATCGGGGTCGGTGCGGTGCCGTCGGTGGCCGTCGGTCAGCGCGCGCTGCTGATCCGCTCACCTTCCGGCAACGTGCTGTGGGACTGTGTGGGCTACCTCGATGACGACCTTGCCGCCGAAGTCGAGGAGCTGGGTGGGATCAGCGCGATCGCCGTCAGCCATCCACACTTCTACGGCGTGATGACCGAGTGGGGTCGGGCCTTCGAGGCTCCGGTGTATGTCCATGCTGCGGACCGTGACTGGGTCGGGCGGCCCGATCCGGTGATCGAGTACTGGACGGGCGACACCCATCAGATCGCGCCTGGCATGACGCTGATCAATGCGGGCACGCACTTCGCCGGAGGCACCGTACCGCCCCATCGGGATCCGGCCCACCACAGGGTCATGCTGGGCCGAACAGGGCAAGCCCGACGGCTTCCGGCAACGTCGAGCTGTGCTTCACCCCGACCTGGGCCTCCTGGGCCAACCCGATCTGTTCAGCGGCACCGTGCGGCCGGGCCGGATGCAGGACCAGACCGCCGCCCGCTCCGAGTGCATCCGGGCAGTTCCGCCGGTATCCGCCCGTGAAGGCCGAGGCCGACGAGGGCTGCCGAGGCCTGCCGAGGGCTGACATCGAGCTTCCGACCAGGTCAGCGCCCCGCCGAAGGGCCGAAAGTCGACGCTCCACCGGGTGAGCGGCACGCCTGGCGCGAGCAGGGACGCCAGAGTCCTCAGCACGGATTCACCGTCGAGCACGTCATCCGGACCGCAGTGGTAGACATGGCCTATGAGTTGGGATGTACGTGTGGTGCGGGTCGCGGGGGACGGCGACGGAGGGAAGGGAGCGCCGGACCTTCCGCTCGGCTCCGCCGAGGAGGTCCGGGAGCGGGTGCGCGCGGCGTTCCCCGGGATCGACGATGAGGATCCGCTGTGGTGGGTCCTGAACGGCCCAACGTGGACGATCGCGCTGCTCATGGGCCGGGACGACCCCGTCGAAGCGCTCCTGCTGGAGGTCCGAGGCAGCGGCGACGACGTCATGGAACCGGTCTTCCGGTTGGCCGAGGCCTTCAGCGGCGCTGTCTACGACACCACCATGGGCGAGTTCCTGACCGGCCGGGAGGACACGGCAGGCTGGCACACGTTCCAGGGCTTCCGGGACGGAGTGACCGCAAGCTGGAACGAGCGGTGGGACGTTCACCTGGTGCGCCTTCCGGAGGGTGCGGACCCGGCGGAGCCCTTGGCGGACAACCAGCCGATCGCTTCGTTCGGAGCACTCGCCGACGTATGGCGGACGCTCCGCACGACGATTCCCGAGGCCGACACCTCGGACCCCGGGTGCTGGGTCCTGGAGGGGCCGACATGGACGGTCGAGATGTACGTGGGTGACGATGACCCGGTCGCGTGGCTTCCGCTGGAGGTCCGCGGCAGCGGCGACGAGGTCTTGGAACCGGTCTTCCGGCTGGCGAGGGCGTTCGGCTGCCTCGTCTATGACCCCGCCGGGGACCGCTTCCTGACCGGCTGTGAGGATCTGGCCGACCGGCATCACGTGCAGTAGACCCGGGGACCGGCGGGCTTGCCGCCGGCTGCTGCTCACGGCGAGCTCGGCCGGGCGCGGCTCGATGCCGCCCGGCTGCGTCGGGCTCTGGCCAACCGTGCCCATCATCGAGGGCACCGTCATCCGCCTGGTCGTGGCCGGCCACCGGCCTTCGGCGCCGCTGGGAGAAGTGGGCAGAGCCGCACAAACCGACACCGACCGGCGGGGCGTTCAGCCGTCCCGCCCACCACAGGCGGCCCGAAACCGCTTCCAACTGGATAAATGACAAGCCGAGTACCTGTTTCTGAACCTATGGTTTCTGACGAGCGTGCCGATTTGGGGTCGGTCCGTCGGGGGCCTGCTCGTCCGATCCGCTTTCTCAGGCCTTCGCAGCCGTCGTAAGAGCGCCCTTCAGCGGCGGGATCACCGACCTCGACAACCTGTCCCTGAGCGGCAGCGATCTCACCGGCACAGCCGACTGGATCGACAGACAGGGAGATATCCATATGACCGCGTCGAGGGCGCCCCTGACCCGGGACAGCCTGCGGGTGAAGATTGTCGTGCAGCGGGTGCGACTGGCAGGCACGGAATACCGCGTGATCCGGCCGGCCAGACCGTTGAAGAACGGGGCGCTTTACAAGAGTGGCCATTACCACATGTATGTGGACCGAACGGATGGCAGACGCATTGGCACCCTGTGGCTGCTCGCAGCGCGATCGCCGCGATCGTTGGTCTACCTGCCGATGCGTACCACTCCGGTCGCCCCGGGTGTCGGCTGGGAAGACGAGCAGTCACTCGACCTCGTGCTGGCCCCCCGCACGGCGCAGCTGCGTCCTTCCCGCTGGAAGCGAATCCGGGAGCGTCTCAACGCGGGGAATGTCGCCCGCGAGCTACACACCGCGAGTGTGCCGGAGCGAGACCTTCCCGACCTTGAGGCCGACTGCGTCATTCCGGACAACCCGGAGGAGGCGAACGAATTCCTCCTCCGCAAGGACGTCTACGCCGAGACGCTGCTACTGACCGGCGGGACCGCGGCCTTCCGGGAAGGAGCGAAGGAGATATTCGCCGTCACGAAGGACGGGCCACCCGAGGCCGCGACCGGGCTTTACATTCCCGGCAGCTGCAACTATCACGTTTGCCGATCCATCTACGACTGGGAAACACCGAACATGCGCGACTGGGAACAATTGCATGTGGAGTTCTGCCCGCAATGGGCGAGATGATGACGTTCGGGCGACGGCTCTCCCACCGCCGCGCCGAATCCGGCAGGCGGGCGGTCACGTTGCGTCCCGGCAAGCGCAAGTACCTGTCGCCGGGATCGAGTCCCGGAAGGACACCGGGAAGGCGAGCTTGGCCGCGGTCGACATGTCCAAGCCGTGCACCACGCCGTCACGTTCCAGGCGGTCGATCAGCGCACGCTTGAGACCGGGTTGTTGTGCGCATAGCTGAGGGAGGAGAAAAAGCCCGGCGTCCCGGCGAAGGTGGCGGGGTTATTCACCCGGCAGGGCTGGAGCATCGACTCGCTCGCAGTCGGGGAGACCTCGGCCCCCGACATCTCGTGGATGACGATCGTGGCGAGGTGGATGCCGGAGAACCACGACCGGCAAGTACGGCACAAACGCGAGAAAGAAAGCGCATGTCCAGGCCTGTTGACGCGCAAAGTTCCGTAATTCCGCCCCGTCGCATGGTTTTCATCGGGCTCACCGCTATGTCGGTGCTTCCCGTGACCATCTATCTTCCAGCACTTCCTGACATCGCGAATGAGTTCGGCGCCAGTTTTACCCTGGTCAATCTTTCGGTTGCGGGATATGCGATCGCTACCGCTCTGACCGAAGCCATCTCCGGTGTTCTTTCAGATCGTTACGGACGCCGCCCCGTCGCGCTGACATCTGTTTCGGTCTTCATTATTGCGTCCATCGGCTGCGCGCTGGCGCCCAACATCGAGTTGTTCCTCGTTTGTCGGACCTTCCAGGCGGCGATCGCCGCGTGTTTTTCAGTTGCGATGGTCGTCATCAAAGAAACATCGAGCGGGCGCGATGCGGTAAAGGAGATCGGCTTCGCGGGCATGGGCTGGGCGCTTGCCCCTATGTTCGGCCCCACATTGGGTGGAACCCTGAACGAACTGTTCGGATGGCGTACGATTTTCGTCCTTCTCGCTCTCCTCGGCGGAGCGGTCCTTTTGGCGTCGAGGCGACAACTTCGGGAGACTTCGCAACCCTCGAGGGCCTCGAAAGGGAACCCGCTCACCTCGTTCCGGCGTTTGCTGGGTTCGTCCCGGTTCTGGGCCTACACTCTCTGCATGGTCTGCTCGACCGGGACGCTTTATGTTTTCCTGGGCGGAGCGCCCCTGGTCATGAGTAGTCACCTCGGCGGATCAAGTGTCGTGTTGGGGCTTTACATGGCCTTGGTCCCGGGTGGGTTCGTCATAGGCAGCTGTCTGACAGGAATCTGTGCTTCCCGCGTCTTCCGGAGCCACATTCTTGTCCATGCCCGCATCGCGACGTGTGGCGGGCTTGCCGCCGGCTTGGTCTTCGCGATGCTGCACGACATTCCCCCACTCCTGTTCTTCGTTTCATGCGTGTTCATCGGAATAGGAAACGGCTTGACCTCGCCGGTAGTCAATATGGGAGTGATGTCCGAACACGGCGATCTCGCAGGAACCGCAACAGGTCTGTCCGCTGCCCTGTCCATCGGAGGAGGCGCGCTGATCTCCTCGGCCGCAGGCCCCTCTCTCAGCGCCACGAGTTCGATCCGCATCCTGCTGGCCCTGTTGCTGACGTCGGCATCACTCGCCTTGTTGGCGGCCCTCTTCGCCGCCCTGGTGGACCGACAGCCCCACGCGCGTACCGCGGCTGGGGGGAGCCGAGAGGTTCGTGCGCGGGAAGAGGACCGAGGCTGACCTCGAAGAAAGGTCCTGCCCCGGGGAGGCCGGCGACCCACAACCGGTGCGACCCGTTGCCGGTCAAGTCGCGTTGCACCAGGTCAGAAGCACTTCTCTCGTTTTCGATCACACCTCGGACGCCGGCCCACGTGAAAGCCCGGGGTTAGAATCGCCCGCATGCGGCGCACGATCATCATCGGTGACATCCACGGCTGCTTCGACGAGTTGCTCGAACTGCTCGAGGACGTCGACCTCCGACCGGACGACCTGCTGGTCAGCGTCGGTGATCTGGTCGACCGCGGTCCAGCGCCCGGTGATGTGGTCAGGCTCTTCCGCGAGCGCCCGAACTCGGTCGTGGTCATGGGCAATCACGAGCGGAAGCATGTGCGCGGGATCTTCTCCTACGCACAAGAGATCACGCGCTTGCAGCTTGGCGACCACTACGCCGAAACGGTCGACTGGATGCGGACGCTGCCGTACTACTTCGAGAACGAGCATGTCCGTGTCGTCCACGCCGCGATGCTGTCCGGAATTCCGCTGGCCGACCAGAGGGAGGAAATCCTCTGTGGCTCGACGAGGGGCGAACGAGAGCTCGCGGCGCTGTTCCAGGACGGCCACTGGTACGACCACTACACCGATGCCAAGCCAGTGGTGTTCGGCCATCACGTAACCGGCCGGGAACCGATGATTCTCGACGGCAGGATCTTCGGCCTCGACACCGGTGCCTGCCACGGCTGGAACCTGACCGCACTGTGTCTCCCAGGATTCACGGTCCACTCGGTAACGGCGCGTGCGGACCACTGGTCGATCGCCAAGCGACAGTGGCAGTTGCCCGTCCTGAAGACCAAGCCGTGGCATGACTCCACCTGGCTGGAGCTGGCTCAGGCGATAGAGCGGTTCTCCTCGGGGCCTGACACCGCCACACACAGGTGGCTGGCGGCGCTCCAGGAGTGGGCCGCCGATCTGCGGTCGGCATTCCCCACCTTGGTCGCCACAGCGCACCGAGTCGCCGACGAGCTCACCACGGACGGACTACGCCGGCATCCTGCTGCGAAGGTTCTCTTCCAGGCCCGCAACGGCCGCCTCGACCGGACCAGCCTGGCCAGGCAGTGCCCAACACCGCGCCGAACGATCGACCTGGCAGCCGCGTTGGGGCTGGTACTGGACGAGCTGCCCGACTGAACCGCCGGGAGACGCTTATCCACGTCGAGGCGGAAGGTGCCCTCCGGGTTGATGTCCGACCAGAACAGCGCGGTCGGGCCGCGCCGGTCCTCGTCCGTCAGCCGCATCGGAGGCTTCGGACCGACCCACCTCGCAGGTCTGCTCCGTGCGCGGCGTCGAGGACGGCCGCAAACCCTGCGTGTCCGCGTTTGGACACGCGGGGCTCGCGGGACAGCCCTGGACCGGGACGTCAACCCTTCGGCCGACGTCTCCAAGGCCGCAGGACCGGCGGTATCAGTCTGTGGGGCGCGGGCAGGACCGGGACTCGTCCTGGCACAGCGCGGCGAAGCGGGAACCCACCGGGCCGGCCGGCCGTGGCAGGAATCCCCGCCCTTCAGGACGGGAAGCCGGAAGTCACTGACCCACCCTGCCGGGCTTCAGCACCTGCGTGAACAGCACCGCCCCGCCCTCCTCGCGCAGCCGCACCGTCAGCTCGCCGGTGCCGCCGTCGATATCGACCTGGCCGAAGTACTGGCCGCCCTCGGTCGGCGGGGTGTTCGCGCGGGTCGGCGCCTTGATGAACTTCTGGTCGGGTCCGAAGGTGCGGTCCAGCTTGAGCGCGGCGAAGCCGCCCGCGTTCATCGGCCCCGACACGAACTCCCAGAACGGCGCGAAGTCCTTGAAGGCGGCCTTCTCCGGGTCGTAGCGCTGAGCACAGGTGTGGTGCACATCCGTGGTGAACCACACCGTGCCGGTGATCTTGCGGTGCTTGATGTGGCGCAGCAGCTCCGCGATCTGGAGTTCACGCCCCAGCGGCGCGCCCGGGTCGCCCTGGGCGACCGCCTCCACGTCCGTCTTCCCGTCGGGGACGACGAGCCCCAGCGGCATGTCCGAGGCGATCACCTTCCACACCGCGCGCGAGCGCGACAGCTCCCGCTTGAGCCAGGCCAGCTGCCGCGCGCCCAGGATGCCTTGCGCGTCGTCGGGCTGGCGTCCCGGCGAGTTGGCGTTGCGGTAGGCGCGCATGTCCAGCACGAAGACGTCCAGCAGCGGGCCGTGCCGCACCACGCGGTAGACCCTGCCGTCCTCGTCCTTCGGCGGCAGCGTGCTCACCGGGAAGTACTCGCTGAACGCCCGCAGCGAGCGCGCCGCGAGGGTGTCCACGTCCTTGACCGTGTACCGCTCGTCATCCAGGATCTCGCCCGGATACCAGTTGTTGAGCACCTCGTGGTCGTCCCACTGCACGATCCACGGGATCTGCGCGTTGAAGCGGCGCAGCTTCTCATCCAGCAGGTTGTAGCGGAAGTTGCCGCGGAACTCCGCCAGCGTCTCGGCGACCTTGGACTTCTCCTCGGTGACGACGTTGCGCCACGTCCCGCCGTCCGGCAGGTCGACCTTCTCGACGATGGGGGAGTCGGCGTAGATGGTGTCGCCGCTGTTGAGGAAGAAGTCCGGGTCCAGGCGCCGCATCTCCTCGAAGATCGGATAGCCGCCCCGGTCCGGGTTGATGCCCCAGCCCTGCCCCGCCAGGTCGCCCGACCACAGGAAGCGCACTCCGCGCCGCCGCTCGGGGGCCGTACGGAAGGTGCCGTAGACAGGTTCACCGGTGCGTCTGGGGTCCTCCGGGTCTTCCAGGGTCACCCGGTAGTGGATCTGCTCGCCGGGCGGCAGGCCGTGCACGGGCATGCGTCCGGTGAAGTCGGTCCCCGGCCCGACCACCGGGCCGCCCCAGCGCTTCGGATTGCGGAACGCCTCGGTCGCCGCCGTCTCCACCACCATCCGGGCCCTGCGGTCCGCGCGCACCCACACCAGCCCGGAGGAGGTGGTCACATCTCCCGCCTGGACACCCCAGTCGGCCGACGGCCGTCCGCGCAGGGCCTGCGCGGGTGCCGCCGAGGCCAGCAGCGGCAGCGACAGCGCGGCGCCGGCGCCGAGGGTGCCGCGCAGCACGTCGCGCCGTGCGTGACTGGTGCCGTTCCTCGGAACGGGACCGGTGCCGTTCCTCGGATCGCCATGTGCCATGGAGGGGCCTCCTCGAAGCGTCGGGCTGTTGAGCTGTTACCTGTATCCGGGCCACTTGTATCCCGCCCGTGTGCCGCGCACACGAATCCACAGTGAACACCGACGTCGCACGGGACAGAAGGGTTCCAGAGCGACTGCGTGGTGTCACCAGGGCCCCGCCCCTAGGATGCCGCCGGACGGGGCGGGTACGGACATCCATACGAAGCCAGGACGCAATCGGTTCGCACAGCCGGTCGCGGCCTGGGCGCGCGCCACCCCGTGGCCCGTGCACGCACCGCCCGCCCGTCCGCCGTCCAGGAGGCCCGATGACCAGCACGCCCACCCGAACGCCCGAACAGATCCGCGAGGACATCCGGGCCCAGGGCGGGGCGGCACACGGCCCCGGCCGTCTCGCGCGCGCCGAGGAACTGCTCACCGAGGCCGAGGAGTCCGGCGAGACGGCAGCCCTCGCCGAGGCGCTGCTCCACCTGGTCACCGCCCGCCGCTTCGGCACGCAGGCCCGGACGACGCCCGCGCCGGTCGAATGGGCGCTGCGCCTGTGGGACGAGCACCCGCACGCCTTCGGCCCTACTGCCGAGCGCGACCTGCTCTGGTCGCTGCGCTGGGCCGCCGAGGACCTCATCGAGGATCCGGACGTGCCCACGGGCGCCGTCGAGGAGTGGCTGGCCATGACGGCCCGTCGCTACGCCGCGGCCGGGCTCTCCCAGCGAGCCGTACACATACGGGAGTTCATGGCGGCCCAGCGCTTCGGGGATACGGCGCGCGCGGCGCACGCGCTGGATTCCTGGCGTGCCGCAGCGAGGGACGAGAGCGCCGACTGCCCAGGCTGCGAGCTGGCCTGGCAGGGCATGGCCGTCGCGCGCCGAGCCGACGCGGCGGAGGGGGCCGACGACGCCGACGCCGCGGAGGCGCTGCGCCTGTGGGAGCCCGTTCTGCGCGGCGAGCACGACTGCCCGAGCCAGGCGCCGTTCCTCCTCGCCGCCTCTCTCGTCCCGCTGCTGCGCCTCGGCAGGGCCGACGAGGCCCGCGGCCACCAC
The DNA here is from genome assembly GCF_035917675.1 of Streptomyces sp. NBC_01775. Classification (NCBI taxonomy): domain Bacteria; kingdom Bacillati; phylum Actinomycetota; class Actinomycetes; order Kitasatosporales; family Streptomycetaceae; genus Streptomyces; species Streptomyces sp. NBC_01775. Next base: position 8,893,306 of record NZ_CP109104.1, read on the forward strand.
GTCGCGGGCTACCCCGCCGTGCGGGACGTCCCCACCGAACGGGGCGCGGTCGCGCACCACCTTGAGTTCTGCACCCGTACGGGGAACGAGCCGCGCGGGCTGCGGCTCCTGGCCGAGCAGGGCGCCCACCGCTGGCAGGCGCGCGAGGACCCCGCGAGCTACGGCGACTGGATGGCCGCCGTGGCCGGGCTGATGCGGCGGCTGACCGCCCTCGGCCACGAAGAGCTTCCCGTACCGGGCCCACCGGAGCGCCGGTGGACGGCGGCGTCGCTGCTGGAACACGCCACCAACGAGGCGCTGGCGGTGGCCAGGCGCTTCGACAGGCGTGCCCAGGACGAGAGCAACCGCAAGGCGGCGCTGGCCCGCATCGAGGCCGGGCCATTGGCCGGACATCTGCCCCTCGGCCTGGGCACGGGGCCCCTGCCGACCCGTACGGCGGAGTCGACGGCAGAGCGGGACGGCGACCCGCGCGCCCTGCTGGTCCGGGCCCGCGCGCTGAGCGAGGCCGGCCACCCCGGCGCGCTCGCCGCCTGGGCGGAGCTGGACGACGCCGTCGCCCGCACCGGCGTTCCTCTCGACAAGGGGGAGCGGGCCGAACTCCTCGACCACCGCGCCATGGAGCTGACCCGTACCGACCCGGCATCCGGCGCCGCCGCGTTCACCGAGGCGGCCGGGCACTATGCCGGGGCCGGTATGCCCGGCGAAGCCCTCGCCTGCCGGGCCCGCGCCGTTCTGGCGGCGAGCTTCGTCCCCGTACCCGGTGACGGCCCGGCCCGGGCCGGCGCACAAGCCGGCGCGGCGTGGAAAGCGGGAGGAGCACACGAACAGGCCGGGCAGCGGGCCGAAGCGCTGCTCGCCGAGGCGGAGGGCCTGTGCGCCGAGGCCGAGGCCCTCCACGCCGCGGGCCGGGCCGGTACGCGGCACGCCACGGCCGTGCTGCTGACCCGCGCCCGGCTGCGGGCCGGACGGCTCGGCGAGGCACGGTACGAGGGGGCGGACGAGGCGAGGGACGCGGCACTGGACGCAGCCGCCGGGGCACTCGACGCGGAACTGGACCGCCTCATCTCCTTCGCCGAGCCGGATGCCGACGCGCCCGCCGTCCTCGCCCGCATCGCCGAGGCCACCGAGACCCGGGGGCGCCTGGCGGCACAGTGCGGCGACCCGGCGCACGCCGAGCGTCTGCTCACCGAGGCGGCGGCCCTCTGCCACCGCGCCGAGCGCCCCTGGGCGGCCACCGGCCCCGAACTCGCCCTCGCCAGGCTCCTGCTGGAGAACGGCAGGCACACCCGGGCAGCGGAAGTGCTCGGCGCGGCGCTGGCGGACCCTGCGCGTGCCGCCGCCCGCGATTCCACCGGCCTCGCCCGCCTCCACTCCCTCCTCGCCGAGGCACACGCGGCGGCGGGCAGGCCGCAGGAGGAGGCCGAGGCGCTGCTGCACGCTGCCCGCTGGTGGGCCCAGGCGGACGGCGAGGCACCGGGCGCGCGCGTCAGACTGCGGCTCGGCGGCTGCCTGCTGGGCCTCGAACGCGCCGACGAGGCCGCGGCCGTCCTCGAAGCCGCGCTCCCGGACCTCTTCGACGCCGGCGACGAGCCCGGCACCGTACAGGCGTGCGTCTGGCTCACCCAGACCTGCCGCAGCTCCGGACAGCTCCTGGCCGCCTCCCGGCTGCTCCAGCGGACGGCCGAGGCGCCGCACCACTGGCAGGACGCGCACGGACACGCGGTCATCGCCCACCTCGCCGCCGACACCCTGCGCGGATCCGGCAGGTACGAGGCGGCGCGGGCGGCGTACGCCAGAGCCGAGGAACTGTGGCGCGACCTGGACGACATCCACGGGGTCGTCCGCACCCTGCATGCCCGCGCGTGGCTGATCGCCGAGGCGGGCGGCCGGCCTGCGGAATCGCTCGCGTTCATGGAGGCCGCCCAGCACGAGATCGAGGCCGCGCTGCGCGTCGGGAGCGGCGTGGAGGACGAGCAGCGGCGCCTCCAGCTGTGCCTGGAGACCGGTCACACCCACCGTCAGACGGCCGAGCTGCTGGCCGAGTACGATCACGCCCCCGAAAGCTCCGACGCGTCCGTCACCGCGGGCATCCTCGCCCACGTCGACCTGGCCGTCGCCGCCTTCCACGGCTGCGGGGAGGCGGGGCTGCACGACGCCACCGGGGCGGAGCTGCGCGCCGCGGGCCTGGAGGCCGACCTGGGCCGCTACGAGGAGGCCGTCGAACGGCTCACCAGGGTGCGCGTCACCTACCCCGTGGGCACCCCCGACCCGTACGGCACCGTCGCCGAACGCCTGGCCGAGGCGGGGGACATCGAGCTGCGGATCGAGAGCGCCCTGCGCTGAACGGTGACGGATGACGGCGTGCGGGCGGCGGGGGGAGTGCCCCTGTGGCTCGCGGCCTGTGGCTCGCGGCCCGCGGCCCGGTTCCGGGCCGCGCCTGCCCTCAGAGGCTCCCGAGCCGTGCCGTGTCCAGGACGATCCGCGCGACCGCTGCCGGGTCGTCGTTCATCGGCACGTGCCCGCAGCCGCGCAGTCGTACCAGCCGGGCGCCCGGGATGACCCGCTTCGCGCGCACTCCCTGACGCCGGAGCAGGATCCGGTCGCGGTCGCCCCAGCCAATGGTCACCGGCACGTCGGTGATGTCCTCGCGGAACGTCGAGCCGGGCCGCTGCCCCTCGGCCAGCACCGGCGTGAAGCCGGTGGCCCGCGCCAGCGCCCGGGTCTCGGCGACCACGGCGTCGGGGGAACGACGCCCGGGGCGCGCGTAGATGGTGCTGGTCAGTGCGGCCCGCCCGGCCGCACTGCGGGCCAGCAGCCCGACGACGGGGGAGGGCAGCGCCCGAGCGCCGACGCGCATGCCCTGTAGCACCCCGAAGGCGTAGCGGCGCTCGGCCCCGTTCCAGAATCCGGCCGGGGACAGCGCGGTGACCGAACGGGCGTGCCCGTGCAGCCCCATCTCCAGCGCCAGCAGCCCGCCCAGCGAGTTGCCGACCACGTGCGGGCGCTCGACCCCCAGTGCCGCGCAGGTCTCCGCCAGCAACGGCACGATGCTCTCCACCCCGTAGGAGACTCCCTCGGGCAGCGCGGGTGAGGCGCCGAAGCCGGGCAGGTCGACGGCGATGACGTCGTACCGCGCGGTCAGTACGGTCAACACCGGCTCCCACGCCTGCCAGTGGTGGCCTATGCCGTGCAGCAGCAGCACCGGCTCGCCGCTGCCGCGCCGCTCGTACGCCACGTCGAAGGCGGGCCGGGCGGGCGGCCTGACGCGGACGACGGAGGTGGAGACGGACGCGGGGGTCTGCGGAGTGAAGACGGTGGGCATGGCGACTCCTACGGTTCCGGTTGGCTGGACGGCTGGCGGACGAGCTGGCGGGCGGGCGGCTCCAGGTTCGTTGACACGATGTCAGCAAGCCTCCGCCGGAGGGAAGGCGATGGCGGTCGCCTTCGCCCCGGCTGGCATCATGGCGACGTGAGTGCAGACGGCGGCGTGAGTCCTGACGGGACCGAGATCTTCGAGGAGCACCGCCCGGTGCTCCTCGGCGTGGCCTACCGCATGCTCGGCCGTGTGGCCGACGCCGAGGACGTGGTGCAAGAAGCGTGGCTGCGCTGGTCGGCGGCCGACCGCGAGCAGGTGCGCGAGCCGCGCGGCTATCTCGTACGCGTCACCACCCGCCTCGCCATCGACCGCCTGCGCCAGCTGCGCGCCAGGCGCGAGGCGTACGTCGGCACCTGGCTCCCCGAGCCCCTGGTCACCGACCTGGCCCCGGGTGCCGCGCGGGACGAGCGGGAGGGCGCGGAGCGCGTGGTGCTGGCCGAGTCCGTCTCGCTGGCCGTGATGGTGGTGCTGGAGTCCCTCTCACCGCTGGAGCGCGCGGTGTTCGTGCTGCGCGAGGCGTTCGGCTTCCCCTACGCGCAGATCGCGGAGACGCTGGAGCGCGGCGAGCCCGCCGTGCGGCAGATGGCGTCGCGGGCGCGGCGCCATGTGGAGGAGCGCAGGACCCGCTTCGACGTCGACCCCAAGCAGCAGCGGGACCTGACGGAGCGGTTCTTGAAGGCATCCGTCGAAGGCGACCTCGAGGGTCTGCTCTCCCTGCTGGCGCCGGACGCCCGCCTGGTGTCCGACAGCGCGGGCAAGGCCAAGGCGCCCCGCCGGGTCATCGTGGGCGCGGACAAGGTGGCCCGCTTCCTGGCCGCCATCGGCCCCCAGGGCGGGGACGGCGTGTTCGGCTTCCGGTTCCTGGAACTCAACGGCGGTCAGGCGCTGCTGGCCACCTACGACGAAGCGCCCGACACGGTCTTCGCCGCCGATGTGGCCGACGGCCGCATCCAGTCCCTCTACCTGATCAGAAACCCGGACAAGCTGGCGCACCTCACCGGTCAGGGAAACTGAGCCGGCCCCGGATTCGCGTTCCTGCGTACCCCGGCTCCACGTCCCTACAGCCCTCCGGCGACCCTCAGCACCGCGCCGGAGGTGTAGGACGCCTCGTCCGAGAGCAGCCAGGCGACCGCGTCAGCGATCTCCTCCGGCTCGCCGGGCCGCCGTGCCGGGGTGATCTCCGCCTTCTTCCACGCCCGGTCCGGGTCCCCCATCCGCGCGTGCATCTCGGTCAGTACGGAACCGGGCTGGACGCAGTTGACGCGCACGCCCTCTCCGGTGAACTCCTTGGCCAGGCCCACCGTCATGGCGTCGACGGCGGCCTTGGACGCGGCGTAGTGCACGTACTCGCCAGGGGAGCCGAGGGTCGCGGCGGACGAGGAGATGTTGACGATGGAGCCGCCGAGCCCGCCGTGCACCGTGGACATCTCCCGCAGGGCGCGCCGGGCGCACAGCAGCGCGCCCACCACATTGACGTTCACCACGCGCCGCATCACCTCCGGCGAGGTCTCGGTGAAGCGGCCGAGCGGCCCGGAGACGGCCGCGTTGTTGACCAGGCCGGTGACGGGCCCGAGTGCTTCCCGGACCGAGTCGAACAGGTCGTCGACCGCGTGCTCGTCGCTGGTGTCCGCGCACACGGTCACCGCGGCGCCGCCCGCCTCGCGCACCGCGTCCGCCGTGCGCTCGGCCGCCTCCGCATCCCGCTCGTAGCCGATCCCCACATGGTGGCCGTCCTTGGCGAGCCGCAGCGCCGTGGCGGCGCCGATGCCGCGGCTGCCGCCGGTGATGACGGTGACGCGCTGCCGGGCGGAGGGGGTGACGGGGCGGGGCATGGATCCTCCCAGATTTTGATCGATGATCGATCATTGCAGCGTGTGCGGGGCGGGGCAAGGGGGCGGGGGGAGCCGATTGGTCTTGACCAAGGGTGGGGGCCGCCCTATGGTCAAGGAGGCATACGCAAGGACCTTTAAAAAACAAGCACACATAAACACCGCCCGCTGGGCGTACGGGGATTGCGAGGCAAGGGTGGGGACCACGCAACTGGAGACGGTGCCGGAGCCGAAGTACTGGCACCTGAAGACCGTGCTGTCGGACGCGCTCGACTCCGAGTTCGCGGTCGGCGAGATCCTTCCGAACGAGCGCGAGCTGGCGGCCCGCTTCGGCGTGGCCCGCGCCACGCTCCGCCAGGCTCTCGAACAGCTGGAGCTGGAGGGCCGTCTCCAGCGCCGCCGCGGAGTGGGCACCACGGTCGCCCCGCCGCGCGTCGGCGTCGGCGTCGGTCCCGAAGGCGGCCCCCACGTGTGGCCCGGCGCGCCCGGCGACGCCTGGCACACCGAGGACCACGAGGAGACGGAGCCCCCCGCCCCGGTCGCCCGGCTGCTGGGCACCGGCGGCGAGAGCGTCCACGCCGTGCGCCGCAGCCGCACGACCAGCGGCCAGCCGGTGGCCACCGAGGTGCTCTACGTCCCCGCCGCCGTGGTGTCCCCGCCTCCCGCCGACCAGGACGGACTCAGCTCCGCCGCCGGTGCCGCGCGTGCCCGCGCCGTCCTGCGCGAGCTCCATCGGCTCCCGCTGGCCGGGCAGGACCGCACGGTGGAGCTGGGCTCGGCCCGCGCCGACGACGCGCGCAGGCTGGACCGGCTGCCCGGCGCCCCCGTCCTCGTCGTCACCACCCGCTACCTCACCGACAGCGGCACCTCGGCGGTGGCGGTCTCCACCTTCCGCGCCGACACCTGCCGGCTGTCCTTCAGCGACTCGGACGCCGTCTCGCTGCTCGCCGGCTGACGCGCCGACTCCGGGAGTTGATAAGGCGCCTGCCCCCGCACGGGGCAGGCGCCTTATCGTTCCACCCCGCGCGCACCGCCCCTCAGATCGCCGCGGCGCCCTCGACGGTGAACAGCTCGCCCTCCACATGGTCCAGGGCCAGCCGCAGCGCGCCCGTCGCCACGGCCGTGTCGCCCAGCAGGGAGAGCGCGACCCTCGGAGGGCGCAGGCAGTAGCGCTCCAGCTCGCCCCGCAGCGGGTCGAGCACCCCGTCGAGGCCCGAGGCCCAGCCGCCCACCACCAGCAGCTCGGGATCCAGCGCCAGCACGAGCGCGGCCACGTCGTGCACGAGCCGCGCCAAGAACCGGTCCATCGCCCGCCTCGCCTGCTCGTCGCCGCCCTTGGCCTGCGCGAACACCCGTGCCACGGCGGCCTCGTCGAGCGGGTGCAAGGGCTCGTCCGTCGTCGAGAGCAGCCGCTCGGGGGTGGCCTCCCTGCCCAGCAGGTGCAGCGCCCCGATCTCCCCGGCCGCCCCGCCGAACCCCCGGTGCAGCCGCCCGCCGATCAGTGAGCCGGCCCCGGGGCTCAGCCCCGCCAGCACCATCACCACATCGTCCACGCCGCGTGCCGCGCCCTTCCAGTGCTCGGCCAGCACCCCGGCGTTGGCGTCGTTCTCCACCAGCACGGGGCAGCTGAACGAGCGTCGCAGCCGCTCGCCCAGCGGCAGCCCTGTCCAGCCCGGCAGCGCTGTGCCCAGCCGTACCGTCCCGTCCGCCTCCACGATGCCCGGCGTGCCGACACCGACCGCGCGCAGCGCGTCCCGCGCGACATCGGTCCTGCGCAGCAGCTCGGCCACCGTCCCCCGGGCCCGGTCCAGCCGCACCTCGGCCGTGGCCGTCTCCTGGACCTCACGCGCGACCGAGCCGGTGATCCGGCCCGTAAGGTCCGAGAGCACGGCCGCCACCCGGTGCGGGCCGATCTCCAGGCCCAGCAGATGGCCCGCCTCGGCACGGAAGCGGAACCGTCGGGCGGGGCGGCCCCGCCGGGCCGAGCCGCGCGCCTGGGCCGGCTCGTCCTCCGCCTCGGCGACCAGGCCCGACTCGATGAGTCCCTCGACCACACCCTCGACCGTCGGCCGGGACAGCTCCGTGGCGTGCACCAGCTCGGTCAAGGTCAGCGGCGAGGAGGTGCCGGACCCGCGCAACGTCCGCAGTACGACCGTGGAATTGATCCGCCGCAACAAGGACGGATCCCTTCCGGTGAGCCTGCCCAACGTCCGCCTCCCTGCGTATCCGCGTGGGGCGGATCGTAACCGCTCCCGGCGATCACGGCGAGTGCCCGGCGGACCCCGCCCGGCAGCCCCCCGCGTCAACCGGCTGTCAGTGGGAGCGGGTTGACTGGTGACATGTTCCTTACGCACCACCTCCCGGCCCTCGACCGCCTGCGCGCACAACCCGGGCCCGGCGTCGCGGAATTACGCACGAGCCACACCGGTCCGGACGACGACGCGGCCGACGTACTGGAGACCGGGCGGGAGTTCCAGGCCGAACACGAGGCGCTCGCCGCCCTGCTGTCCCGGCGGTGGGGCCAGGCGGAGACGGTGGACCTCACCGGGCAGCTGGTCGCCACGGCCGAGGGACGCGCAGTGCCCGAGCCGGAGCGGACCTTGTGCGGGCATGTCACCGAACTGAGCGTGTGGAGTGTCCAGGGGCGCTGGACGGGCATAGGCGTGGCCTGCTGGGGAGAGAGCGGGCCGCTGCAACTGCTCGCGGCGGCGGGGGAGGAGGGCAGGTCCCGGCCCTGGTCACCGGAGTGAGGCCCACGCCGGGGTGGCGGCGTACGGGCCGGTCACATCTGGTGCCGCCGCTCACTCCTGGTCCGAGGCCGCCTCCCGGAGGCGACGGAACTCCTCGGCCAGTCTGGGCGGCGGAAAGTGCGCGTTGAGCCCGCTGGGGTTGGGCAGCAGCCACACCCGGGAGCCGCCTATCCGCCGCTCCTGCGGGCCCACCGACGCCTTCCGCTCGTCGAACGCCGCGCGGTAGGCGGTGATCCCCAGCACCGCGAGCAGCCGCGGACGCAGCCGCGTCACCTTGGCCTCCAGCAGCCGGCCGCCCTCGGTGAACTCCGCGGGCGCCAGCTCGTCGGCCCGCGCCGTGGCCCGTGCGACGACATTGGTGATGCCCAGCCCGTAGGACAGCAGTTCCCGCTCCTCCTCGGGCGCCAGCCTGCGAGGGGTGAAGCCGGAGGCGTGCAGGGTGGGCCAGAACCTGTTCCCGGGGCGGGCGAAGTGGTGGCCGGTCGCGGCCGAGAGGAGCCCGGGGTTGATCCCGCAGAACAGGACCCGCAGCCCCGGGGCCGAGACGTCCGGCACCAGCTTGTCGCGCGCCGCCTCCAGCTCCTCCGCGGTGAAGCGCGGTGTCAGAGGATCGCCCCCGGCGCGTACGCCGCCGCCTGCGGGTGCGTCTTGGCGACCTCCTCGACGCGCGCCACGACCTCGGCCGTCTGCGCCCCGGCGGCGCCGGTGAAGGACAGCCGGTCGTCCATCAGTGCGCCCAGCGCCTCCCGGTCCAGGGGGATGCGGGAGTCGGCCGCCAGTCGGTCCAGCAGCTCGTTGTGCTCGGCGCCCTGGCGCAGCGCCAGCGCCGAGGCCACCGCGTGCTCCTTGATCGTCTCGTGTGCCGTCTCGCGGCCCACCCCGGCCCGCACGGCGGCCATCAAGACCTTCGTCGTGGCCAGGAACGGCAGATAGCGGTCCAGCTCACGGGTGACCACGGCGGGGAAGACGCCGAACTCGTCCAGCACCGTCAAGAACGTCTCCAGCATCCCGTCGAAGGCGAAGAACGCGTCCGGCAGCGCCACGCGGCGCACCACCGAGCAGGACACGTCGCCCTCGTTCCACTGGTCGCCCGCCAGCTCGGCCGCCATCGAGGCATAGCCGCGCAGGATCACCATGAGCCCGTTGACCCGCTCGCAGGAGCGGGTGTTCATCTTGTGCGGCATCGCCGAGGAGCCGACCTGGCCCTCCTTGAAGCCCTCGGTCACCAGCTCCTGCCCGGCCATCAGCCGGATCGTCTTGGCCAGCGACGAGGGCGCCCCGCCCAGCTGCACCAGAGCGCCGACCACCTCGTGGTCCAAGGAGCGCGGGTAGACCTGCCCGACCGAGGTGAACACCTGCCCGAAGCCGAGGTGCTCGGCGATCCTGCGCTCCAGGTCGGCGAGCTTCTCCCCGTCACCGCCCAGCAGGTCCAGCATGTCCTGTGCCGTGCCGACCGGGCCCTTGACGCCGCGCAGCGGGTAGCGGCGCAGCAGCTCCTCCAGCCGGGCAAAGGCCACCAGCAGCTCGTCGGCGCCCGACGCGAAGCGCTTGCCGAGGGTGGTGGCCTGCGCGGGGACGTTGTGCGAACGGCCCGCCATCACCAGCTCGGCGTGCTCGCCCGCCAGCTTTCCCAGCCGCACCAGCAGCGCGACGGTGCGATCCCGCGCCAGCTCCAGGGACAGCCGGATCTGCAACTGCTCGACGTTCTCCGTCAGATCCCGCGAGGTCATGCCCTTGTGCACGTGCTCGTGCCCGGCCAGCGCGTTGAATTCCTCGATGCGGGCCTTCACATCGTGCCGGGTGACCTTCTCGCGCTCCGCGATGGAGGCCAGGTCCACGTCCTCGACCACGCGCTCGTAGTCGGCCACCGCCTCGTCCGGCACACCGATGCCCAGGTCCCGCTGTGCTTTCAGCACGGCGAGCCACAGCCGTCGCTCCAGCACGACCTTCGACTCGGGGGACCAGATACGGACCAGCTCGGGGGAGGCGTAGCGGGACGCCAGGACGTTCGGGATACGCGGCTTGTCAGTCACGTCAGCCGAGTCTACGGGGCCGGACTATGGGGTGTCGCCGCAGGCCAGCGGGGCCAGCTCGGGCCGCTTGCACGTCCGCCCGTCCCCGGTGGAGCGGCCCGTCAGCCGACGGCCTATCCACGGCAGCAGATGTGTCCTGGCGAAGCGCGCGTCCGCCGCCCGGCGTGCCGCCCACGACGGCGGCTCGGACGGCGGGAGCGGGGCGTTCCAGTCCGCCTCCGACGGCAGGCCCAGGCGCTGCCAGACCGCCTCGGCGACCCTGAGGTGCCCCTCGTCGGTCAGATGCAGCCGGTCGTCCGCCCACAGCCTCGGGTCGCTCAGCGCCTCGGAGGCGTACAGGTCGACGACGAGGGCGCCGTGCCGCTCGGCCAGCTCGTCGATGAAGTCGAAGAGCAGCTCCATCCGCGGCCGGTAGCGCTCCAGCACCGGGCCCTTGCGTCCCGGGCTGCGCATCAGCACGAGCGTCCCGGCCGACGGCGCCAGCTTGCCCACCGCCTCCTCCAGCAGCGCGCACACCCGCCGGGTGTCGCAGTTGGGCCGCAGCACGTCGTTGAGGCCGCCGACCAGCGTCACCAGGTCGGCACCCATGGCGGCGGCCGGTGCGGTCTGGTCCTGGACGATCTGCCCGATGAGCTTGCCGCGCACGGCGAGGTTCGCGTAATGGAAGTCCGGCTCCAGGGCCGCCAGGCGGGCCGCCAGCAGGTCGGCCCAGCCCCGATAGGTGCCACCTGGGAGGAGGTCCGACATGCCCTCGGTGAACGAGTCACCCAAGGCGACGAAGGAACGGATGGGCCCGGTGGAAGCTGCGCTGGTCACGAAAGACCAGAATAGCCCCGTGCCCGGGGCGGCCGGCCGCCGCCCCGGGGCACGGGGCCACCACCGCGGGTCAGGCCTGGCCGACCAGCTCCCGCAGCACATCCTCCATGGTCACCACGCCCGCGGCCCGGCCGTCGGCGCCGGTCACGGCCGCCAGGTGTGTCCCGCTGGAGCGCATCGCGCCCAGCACGTCGTCCAGCGGCAGCGCGGCGCGCACCCGTGCGATGGGCCGCATCGCGGTGACCGGGAAGGGCTGCTCGCGCGGCGAGGCGTCCAGCGCGTCCTTGACGTGGAGATACCCCAGCACCCGCCCGTCGTCGTCGACGACGGGGAAGCGCGAGTAGCCCGAGTCGGCCGACAGCCGCTCCAGGCCCTCCGGGGTCACTCCCCGGCGCGCCGTCACCAGCTTCTCCAGCGGCTGCGCCACATCGCCGACCGGGCGCCTGCCCAGCTCCAGCGCGTCCCGCAGCCGCTCGGTCGAGCGGTCGTCCAGCAGCCCGGCCTCACTGGAGTCGGCCACCATCTGCGCCAGATCGTCGTCCGAGAACGCGGCCTCGACCTCGCTCTTGGGCTCGACCCGCAACAACTTCAGCAGCCCGTTCGCCACCGCGTTGATCGAGAAGATCACCGGCCGCAGGGCCCGGGTGAGCGCCACCAGCGGCGGGCCCAGCACCAGCGCGGCCCGCTCGGGACCGGCCAGCGCGATGTTCTTGGGCACCATCTCGCCCAGCAGCATGTGCAGGTAGGTCGAGACCGCCAGCGCGATCACGAACGAGATGGGGTGGATGGCGCCCTCGGGCACGCTCGCCGCGTGGAAGAGCGGCTCCAGCAGGTGGGCGATGGCCGGCTCGGCCACGACACCCAGCACCAGCGTGCACAGCGTGATGCCCAGCTGCGCCGCCGCCAGCAGCGCCGCCACGTGCTCCAGGCCCCACAGCACCTTGCGGGCCCGCTTGTCACCGGCCTGCGCGAGCGGCTCGACCTGTGCGCGCCGCACCGAGATCAGCGCGAATTCGGCGCCGACGAAGAAGGCGTTGACCACCAGGGTCAGCAATCCGATGAAGAGCTGTACCGCCGTCATCGCCGCGCCTCCGCCCCGTCGGCCCGGTCCTCGGCGTCAGCGGGATCGTCCCCCGGCGCCGGGCCGGTGAGCAGTGCCCGGGCTGCCCGTCTGCCGCTCGCGTCGGCCACCTCGATCCGCCAGCCGACGACGGTCACCGTGTCGCCCGTCGTCGGGATACGGCCCAGCTCGGTGGCGATGAGCCCGGCGAGCGTCTCGTAGGGGCCCTCGGGGGCGCGCAGGCCGATGGCCTCCAGCTGGTCGGTGCGCGCGGCGCCGTCGGCGTCGTAGATCCGCCGGCCCCGCTCGTCCTGGCCCGCCGGCGCCAGGTCCGGCGTCTCCAGCGGGTCGTGCTCGTCGCGGACCTCGCCGACGACTTCCTCGATGATGTCCTCCAGGGTGACGACGCCCGCGGTGCCGCCGTATTCGTCGATGACGACCGCGATGCTGCGATCCCCGCCCGAGAGCTGGTCCAGCAGCCGGTCGACGGTCAGCGACTCGGGCACCAGCAGCGCCTCCCGCATCAGGTCGGTCACCGGCCGCAGCCGCCGCTCGCCCGCGGGGACCGCCAGCACGTCCTTGATCCGTACGATGCCGACGACGGTGTCCAGGCTGCCCCGGTAGACGGGGAAGCGGGACAGGCCGGTGGCGCGGGTCGCGTTCGCGACGTCCTCCGCCGTGGCCTGCACCTCCAGCGAGGTGACCTGCACGCGCGGGGTCATCACGTTCTCCGCGGTCAGCTCGGCCAGGTGCAGGGTGCGCACGAACAGGTCGGCGGTGTCCTCCTCCAGCGCGCCCTCCTTCGCCGAGTGCCGCGCCAGCGCCACCAGCTCCTGCGGCGAGCGGGCCGAGGCCAGCTCCTCGGTGGGCTCCAGGCCCATCCGCAGCAGGATCCGGTTGGCCGTGTTGTTCAGATGGCGGATCAGCGGGCGGAAGGCCGCGGAGAAGACGCGCTGCGGCGTCGCCACGGCCTTGGCCACCGGCAGCGGCTTGGAGATGGCCCAGTTCTTGGGCACCAGCTCGCCCACGACCATCAGCACGACCGTGGACAGCGCCGTGCCGATGACCAGTGCGACCGACGAGGACGCCGAGGAAGGCACTCCGGCGGAGCGCAGCGGGCCGGCGAGCAGCTTGGAGATGGACGGCTCGGCGAGCATGCCGACGACCAGATTGGTGACGGTGATGCCCAGCTGGGCACCCGAGAGCTGGAAGGTGAGGGACCGTACGGCCGCCAGCGCGCTCTGCGCACCGCGCTCGCCGCGCTGCTCGGCCCGCTCCAGCTCGCTGCGCTCGACCGTCGTCAAGGAGAACTCCGCAGCGACGAACGCGCCGCACGCCACAGCCAGCAGCAGCGACACAAACAGCAGCAGCACTTCCGTCATCGGGCCTTCACCTCCCCACCATGGTCGGGCAGGGAGCGCGGGGCCGCGCGATGTCCGTGGCTGGTACTAGGAGGGTCGCCCATGGGCGGACGCTCACACCTTTCAGTTCCGACGCAGGCGCCGGGCCTGCTCGTGGCAGGTCCGGCGCGGGGGTCCATCGTAAACGGCCAGGGCACACCGCTTGTTCCCGGCACCGTCGGCGGGGGAGCGGGGGAGTGGCGCCCTCAGCCGTTGGCCAGAGATTTGACCCAGCGGCTCCACTGCGGCTGGGGAGCGTAGCCCGCGGCCTCCCAGGCGCGGTGCGCCTGCTCGTTGCGGTCCAGCACCATCGCGTCGCCCCGCCGGCCGCCCAGCGCCGCGAACCGCTCCTCGGCCGCGGCCAGCAGCGCCCGCGCGATGCCCTGGCGCCGCTCGGCGGGCAGCACGGCCAGCCGGTAGAGCGAGCACCGCCAGCCGTCCCAGCCCGCGATCACGGTGCCCACCGTCCGGCCCTCGCGCTCCGCGAGGAGCAGCGCCTCCGGATCGCGCGCGATCAACCGGGCCACCCCCTCGCGGTCGTCGCTGACGCTCGTCCCCTCGGCCGCCTCGCTCCAGAAAGCCAGTACGCCGTCGATGTCCGCCTTGCCCGCGGCCCGTATCCGAAGATCGCTCATGGCCGTATCCCAGCACAGCCCGCGCGCCCGCCACCAGCGCATTTCGCCTGGCGGACCGGGAGGGCTGGCCCCCTCAGCCGCCGGCCAGCTCCTCGATCACCGGCGCGAACGCCTCCATGTTCCGGTCCAGCACGGTGAAGTACGAGAGTCCGAAGCGCTCGCGGTGCGCACGCAGCTGCTCGGCCATCTCCTTGGGCGAGCCCAGCAGCAGCGCCGGGTGCTCCAGCAGCTCCTTCTCGCTCACGTCCGGTGCGTACGGGGTGAGTTCCGCCACCTTCGCGCGGCGGTCAGCGGAGTCGGCGACCACCTGGATGAGATAGTTCAGCTCGACCGGCTCGCGCCGTCCGCTCGTCAGTTCACGGAACGCCGAGGTGCGCCGCTCCAGGTCCGAGGGGGGCGTCAGCACCAGCGTCCCCTCGGGCTTCCCGGGTGCCTGCCGGGCGCCGGTGAAGCCCATGACGTCCGCCTCCCGCGCCGCCAGGTCCAGCACGCGCTCGCCGTTGCCGCCGATGACGACCGGCATCCGCTCCTGGAGCGGCCTGGGCCCCTGCTCCGGGTCGGCCAGCAGCCGCTTGACCTCCTTGACGGTGTGCTCCAGGTGGTCGACCCGTCCGCCGGGGGAGGCGAACGGCAGCCCGGCCGCGTCGTGTTCGGCCTTCACATAGCCCGCGCCCAGCCCCAGCTCCAGCCGCCCACCGGTGAGCTGGTCACAGGTGGCGGCCTCGCGGGCCAGCAGCGCCGGGTTCCAGAAGCCCGCGTTGAGCACGAAGGTGCCCAGCCGCGGCCGTTCTGTCACCTGCGCTGCGGCGACCAGCGCGGAGAAGGGGGCGGGCATGCCCAGATGGTCGGGTACGAGGATCGTGTCGTAGCCCCGCTGCTCGGCGAGGCGGCAGCGGGCCCGGAAGTCCTGGCCGCTGTCGAAGGTGAGCATGTTGACGGCGAAGCGGAACGGGCGCGGCATGCCAGCCTCCTGGGTCCCACGGCAGTTGGCGGGGAGCCTACCCAGCACCCGGGCGGTCCGGGAGACCGCGATGACGTCCATTTCCACCACGGCCGCCGGCGCCGCGATGACCGCGATGACCTCCGCGAACGCCATGAACGCCGCGCATGGGGCCGTGCGGTGGGGTCACCGGGCCGTGATCTGCTGTCACCAGCAGGCCCTCGCGCCCCGAACCGCTACCCCAGGACAGCCGTGGACACCAGGAAGAGCCGACCCGACGACAACACGGTCCCACCGCAGCGCGGCGCGCCCGGGGCCCCGCACGAGCCGGGAGCGGGCCGACGGCGCCGCTGGGCGATGGACACGCGCCCGCTGCGGCGGCCGGCCTACCGCCGCATGTGGTCCTCGACCATCGCCACCTCCGTGGGCAGCCAGCTGACCGCCGTCGCCGTGCCCAAGCAGGTCTACGACATCACCGGATCCTCGGCATGGGTCGGCTACGCCAGCCTGGCCGGGCTGCTGCCGCTGATCGTCTTCGCGCTGTGGGGCGGCGCGGTCGCCGACCGGATGGACCGGCGCAAGCTGCTGCTGATCACCGACGCCGGTCTCGCCACCACCTCGGTGCTGCTGTGGGCACAGGCCCTGACCGGGCTGGATTCGGTGCCGGTGCTGATGGTGCTGCTCGCGGCGCAGCAGGCGTTCTTCGGGGTGGGGTCGCCCACGCGCAGCGCCTCCATACCCCGCCTGGTGCCCGCGGGTGAGGTGCCCGCAGCCAGCGCGCTGGGCTCGACCGTCTCGCAGACGGGCATGCTCGTCGGACCACTGCTGGCCGGCGCCCTCATTCCGCTGATCGGCCTGGCCGAGCTCTACCTCCTCGACTCGGTGGCCCTGTGCGCGGCGGTGTGGGCCGACTGGCGGCTGCCGGCACTGCCGCCGCTGACCGATTCCGGGTCCGCGGCAGGGACCGGGGGCGGGGCCGGGACCGGCTCCCCGCGCTCGGGATGGCGCGAGATCGTGGCGGGCTTCCGCTATATGTCCCTGCACAAGGTGCTGCTGCTGTCGTTCCTGGCCGACATCATCGCGATGGTCTTCGGCATGCCCCGCGCGCTGTTCCCGCAGCTCGCCTCGGAGACGTTCGCACCCTGGGGGACGGGGCTCGCGCTCGGGCTGCTGTTCGCCGCCATTCCGGTCGGGGCCGTCCTGGGCGGGCTGATGTCCGGCACGTTCTCCCACGCGCGGCGGCACGGGCTCATGGTGCTCTGCGCGGTCGCGGCGTGGGGCGTGGCCATCACCGGGTTCGGCCTCAGCACCGGCTTGTGGGTGGCGCTGGCCTTCCTGGTCGTCGCCGGAGTGGCCGACATGGTCTCCATGGTCTTCCGCCAGGCCATCTTGCTGTCGGCCGCGACCGACGCGATGCGCGGACGGCTGCAAGGCGTCTTCACGATCGTGGTCGCCGGAGGCCCGCGCCTGGCGGACGTCCTGCACGGCTCCACCGGCGCCGCCCTCGGCCCGCGCCCGGCCATCGCGGGCGGCGGCGTGCTCGTCGTCGTCCTGACGCTCGCGTTGGCCTCGGTTCCCGCGCTGCGCCGCTACAAGGTCTGAGCGGCCGGATGGGAGATCCGGGGAAGTCCGGGGAGTCCGCGAGGGTGGCAACTGCTAGCGCGATAGTGCTAGCTTTATGGAGTGGCGAAGACACAGATGAATGTGCGGGTGGATGAGACCACCGCGCAGGCAGCCAGAGAGCGCGCACTCGCCCAGGGGGTCAGTGTGAACAGGTACATCGAAGAGCTGGTCCAGCGGGACGCGGCCGAGGTCGGCCGCGCCTTCGTGGACGCGGCGGCCGACTTCATGAAGAGCTACGAGCACCTGTTCGCCGAGGAGTTCGGCCCCTCGGAGACCGGTGGAAGCGGGTCCGGAAGCCTGCCGAAGGCGTGAGCGTACGCATAGACCTCGCCTGGCTGCTCATCCTGGCCGAGGAGCAGACCCCCGGCGACCCCCGCGTCAGCGACTACGGCGCGCTCGTGGCCGCCATCAGCCGCCACGAGGCGGCCATATTCGACCGCCCCGTGTACGCCGAACCCCACGACCGCGCGGCGGCGCTGTTGCAGATCCTGCTGCACGTCCCCGCGCTGGAGCGGTCCAACGCGCTGTTCGCCTCGGCCGTCGCCTACGGCTATCTCGTCGCCAGCGGCCTGAAGGTCGTCACCTCGCCCGAGCGGATCCGCGACCTGGCGCGCCTGGTCAAGGACGGTACGACCGGGCTGCCCGACATCGCCGCCGAGCTGCGCACCTGGACGCTCTGACCGGGAGGCACCCTCGGGGCAGGTGCGGACCCGTTCACCTGCGGACCCGTTCAGAGACTGCGGGCGCGGCCCAGCACGTGGAAGGAATGCGGCAGCGCCGGGCCCCGCTCAGGAATCCGCACCCGCCTGAAGTCGGGATCCGTGAAGCCCGCCTGCGCGATGCCCCCGAGCGGGTCACGCCCCGTGTGGCAGCCACCGAACAGCAGGGGCCAGACCGTCTTGTCCACCAGCCGCTGCGCCGCGGCCATTCCGGGGCGCCCGTCGGCCACCCCGTGCTCGAAGAAGCGCAGTTCACCGCCCGGCCGCAGCACCCTGCGCAGCTCGGAGAGCGCGCGCGGCACGTCCCCCAGCGAACACAGCACCAGCGAGACCACCGCCGCGTCGAAGGAAGCGTCCGCCACCGGCAGCGCCTCGGCCGTGCCCGCCAGCACATCCACCGGCACCCTGGCGCGCAGCGCGGCCTCCGCCGCCAACTGCCGCATATGGCGCTCCGGTTCGACGGCCACCACCTCGCCGACCGTCTCCGGATAGCGTGCGAAGTTGAGTCCGTTCCCCGCGCCGATCTCGATCACCCGGCCGGAGAGCCCGGCCAGCAGCTCGTCTCGGAGCGAGCCCACCCCGCCGCGCTCGTCGTTGAGGATGCTCAGCCGTGCGTAGAACCGTGCGAAGAGCGGGTGCCGCACGGCATCGTGCGGCCGGACCCCGGGCTTGGCTGCCATGCCCTCTCTCCTTCCCGTGGTGTGGGGCCGCCCGTGGCGGCCACGGGCGGCGCGGATCCCCGTCAGCCTGCCGCGCGCCCGGGCCGGGGCCAAGCCCCCGTGGGCGCGCGTCCGTCGTACGGCCCAACGGGCGACGGCCGTCAGCCCCGGGAGCCGCCCGTCATGGAACCCGCCAGGCCCTGGGGGCCCTGCCATACGCCGCCCAGCTCCGGTGCCAGCCAGCCGGGAGCGGCGGACCGGAAGCCGTCGGGCGCGAGGGAGCCGGCGCCGTCCGGGATCGCGCCCACCACCGGCAGCCCCGAGGTCTGAGGCAGATCGGTGACGTTGCAGCGCGTCGCCAGGTCCGGCGTCGCCGGCATCCTGCCGATCACCATCCCGGCACAGTCGATCCGCCGGGCCCGCAGCGCCTCGGCCGTCAGCTCCGTGACGTTGAGCGTGCCCAGGCCCGGCTCGGTGACCACGAGCACCGGCGCCGCCAGCAGCCGTGCGGCGTCCGCCAGCGTGGCGCCCGCCTCGTCGAACCGCACCAGCAGGCCGCCCGCGCCCTCGACCAGCACCAGGTCGTGCGTCATGGCGAGCTTCTCGGCCGCCTCGGCGATCTGCTCGAGCCGCACACAGGGCCTGCCCGCACGCCCGGCTGCCGTCGCGGGCGCCAACGGCTCGGGGTAGCGGGCCAGTTCCACGCCGGTGACCGAAGTGCCCGGACGGCCGCCGGCCCCGGTCAGCCGCCGCACCCGCGCCACATCGCCGGGCTCGTCCCCGCCGACGCCGGTCTGTGCCGGTTTGAGGACCGCCACCGAATGTCCGGCCCGCAGCGCACAGGCCGCCACGGCCGCCGTGGTCACCGTCTTGCCGATCTCCGTGCCCGTCCCGGAGACGACCAGCACTCCGCGCACCCCGCACACCCCAGTCATCGTTCGGCTCCTCATCCTTCGCGCGCCACCGCGCACATGGCGGCGGCGATCCGTGCCACGTCCTCGTCCGGGGTGATGTACGGCGGCATCGCGTACACCATGTCGCGGAAGGGCCGCAGCCACACGCCCGCCTCCACGGCGGCGCGGGTGGCGGCCGTCATGTCCACCTCGTGGTCGAGGCGTACGACACCGATCGCGCCCAGTACGTTCACCTCCCGCACCCCCGGCAGCGCGGCGGCCGGTGCCAGGCCGGTGCGCAGGCCCCGGCCGACCCGCTCGACCTCGGCCCGCCAGTCCTGCGCGAGCAGCAGGCCGAGCGAGGCGTTGGCCAAGGCGGCGGCCAGCGGGTTGCCCATGAACGTCGGCCCGTGCGCCAGCACCGGCACGCTGCCGCGCGCGATCCCCTCCGCCACGCGCGGCGTGCACAGCGTCGCCGCCATCGACACATAGCCGCCGGTCAGCGCCTTCCCCAGGCACATCACATCCGGGGCGATCCCGGCGTGCCCGGCGGCGAACAGCGAGCCGGTGCGCCCGAACCCGGTGGCGATCTCGTCCAGCACCAGCAGCACCCCGTGCGCGTCGCACGCCTCGCGCAGCGCCCGCACATAGGCGGGGGAGTGGAACCGCATCCCGCCGGCGCCCTGCACCACGGGCTCGACGATGACGGCGGCCAGCTCGTGCGCGTGCCGGCCGATCTGCTCGTCCAGGGCCCGGATGTACTCCGCGTCAGGGGCGGCGTCGAAGCCGGTGGGCGGCGCTGGGGCGAACACCTGCTCGGGCAGGGCGCCCGACCACAGGTGGTGCATGCCGCCGTCCGGGTCGCACACCGACATCGGCTGCCAGGTGTCGCCGTGGTAGCCGCCGCGCCACGTCAGCAGCCGCCGCTTCCCGGGCCGCCCGAGCGAACGCCAGTACTGGAGGCTCATCTTGACGGCGACCTCGACCGAGACCGACCCCGAGTCCGACAGGAACACATGCTCCAGGTCGCCGGGGGAGATCTCGGCGAGCGTGGTGGCCAGCCGCACGGCGGGCTCGTGGGTGAGCCCGCCGAACATCACATGGCTCATCCTGCCGAGCTGCTCGCGTGCCGCCTCGTCGAGCACCGGGTGGTTGTAGCCGTGGACGGCCGACCACCACGAGGACATCCCGTCCACCAGTTCCCGCTGCCCGTACGCGGGCCGCGCCAGCCGCAGCCGCACCCCGGCGGCCGACTCGACCACCAGCGGCTCGGCCGTCCCCGGCATCGGCGCGTACGGATGCCACACGTGCTGCCGGTCCAGCGCCAGCAGTTCCCCCGGATCCATGCCCGTGTGCCGCCCGCCCGGCGGGGCCAGGGTGTGCTCAGGCATTGGGCGGCAGCTCCGTTCCCGCACCGCGCAGCCGGACGGACACCCGCTCGTGGGGCCGCTCCTCGCGCCGGTGTGCCGGGAGCGTGGTCTCCTCGGTGCCTTCGACGACGAAGCCGGCGTCGGCGATCATGTCCAGGTCTGCCTGGCCCGCCTGGCCCTCGCTGGTCAGGTAGTCGCCCAGGAACATCGAGTTGGCCAGGTGCAGCGCCAGCGGCTGGAGCGAGCGCAGATGCACCTCGCGACCGCCCGCGAGCCGCACCTCGATGTCCGGGCACACGAACCGCACCATCGCCAGGATGCGCAGCGCCCGCTGCGGCGTCAGGTTCCACTCCTGGCCCAGCGGGGTGCCCTCGAACGGGATCAGGAAGTTGACCGGCACCGAGTCCGCGTCCAGCTCGCGCAGCGCCAGCACCACATCGACCAGGTCCTCGTCGCTCTCGCCCATCCCCGCGATCAGCCCCGAGCAGGGCGAGAGCCCCGCATCCCGCGCCCGCTCGACCGTCTCCACCCGGTCCGCGTAGTCGTGGGTGGTGCAGATGTCGCCGTAGGTCGCCTCGGAGGTGTTGAGGTTGTGGTTGTAGGCGTCGGCGCCCGCCTCCCGCAGCCGGCCGGCCTGCCCCTCCTTGAGCAGCCCGAGGCAGGCGCACACCTCCACGCTCTCGTTCTGCTCCTTGATGGCCGAGATGGTCCGCGAGACCCGGTCCACGTCGCGGTCGGTCGGCCCGCGCCCGCTGGCCACCACGCACACCCGCTTCGCCCCGCCCCGCACCCCGGCGGAGGCGGCGTCGGCGGCCTCCTGGGGCTTGAGCCACGTGTAGGTGAGGATCCCGGTGTCCGAGCCGAGCCGCTGCGAGCAGTACGAGCAGTCCTCGGGGCACAGTCCGGACTTGAGGTTGACGAGATAGTTCAGCTTCACGCGCCGGCCGAACCACCGGCGGCGCACCTTCCCCGCAGCCGCGACCACGTCGAGCAGTTCGTCCTCGGAGGTACGCAGTACGGCCAGCGCCTCCTCCCGTGTCGGCGTCTCGCGCCGCAGCCCCTTGTCCACCAGTGTCTTCAACAGGTCGTCCATGGGCACGATCCTTGCCCATGGCACCGGGCGAGGTAATGGAGGAAGCCTACAAGTCCGCTTGAGTCGGATGTGGATGTTGTCACACGTCGAGCTCGACCATGGGACGTTAGGTTCTATGCACTGCCTACAAACAATGTGAAGAGAGCAGCCATGTCCCAGGATCCCTTCGCGTGGACCGTGACGGCGCTTGAGACCCGCCGTGCCGCGGGCCTGCTGCGCACCTTGCTGCCCCGCCCCGCCACCTGGGGGCTGCTCGACCTCGCCGGCAACGACTACCTCGGCCTCACCCGCCACCCCGAGGTCACCGAGGCGGCTGCCGAGGCCGCCGTGCGCTGGGGCGCGGGCGCGAGCGGCTCGCGGCTGGTGACCGGCTCCACCGAACTGCACGCCCGGCTGGAGGAGGAACTGGCGGAGTTCTGCGGCTTCGAGGCGGCCCTCGTGCTGTCCTCCGGTTACGCCGCCAACCTCGCCGCCGTCACCGCGCTCACCGCGCACGACGGGCTGATCGTCTCGGACGCGTACAACCACGCCTCCCTCATCGACGGCTGCCGCCTGTCCCGCGCCGCCACCGCCGTCACCGCACACGCCGACCCGGATGCCGTGGCCAAGGCCCTCGACGGGCACATGGGGGAGGGGCCCGCGCTCGCCGTCACCGACTCGGTCTTCTCCGTGGACGGGGACGCCGCGCCGCTCACCGCGCTCGCCGATGTGTGCCGCGGTGCGGGCGCCGGGCTGCTCGTCGACGACGCGCACGGCCTCGGCGTGGTCGGCGAGGGCGGACGGGGCGCCCCGCACGCCGCCGGTCTCGCCGGGACGCCGGGCACGGTCGTCACCGTCACCCTCTCCAAGTCCCTGGGCAGCCAGGGCGGCGCCGTGCTCGGGCCGGCGCCGGTGATCGCCCATCTGCTCAACACAGCGCGCACCTTCATCTTCGACACCGGCCTCGCGCCCGCCGCCGCCGGCGGGGCACTGGCGGCCCTGCGGCTGCTGCGCCGCGAGCCGGAGCGGGCCGGGCAGGTGCGTGCGGCGGCCACCGCGCTGCACGGGCGGCTGACGGCGGCCGGTCTGGAGGCCTCGCGCCCGGACGCCGCCGTCGTCTCGGTGCGGGCGCCCTCGCCGGAGGCGGCCGTGCGCTGGGCCGCCGACTGCCGGGCCGCCGGGGTGCAGGTGGGCTGCTTCCGGCCGCCGTCGGTGCCCGACGGCATCTCCCGGCTGCGGCTGACGGCGCGCGGTGACCTGACCCGGAGCGCGCTCGCGGAGGCGGCCGGCACGGTGATCGCCACCGCCCCGGCCGCCCGTTGAACTCTTCCGACCGCCCCGTTGCCCCCGTTGCCCCCGTTGAACGTTCCGTCGCTCAGCTCCTGCCGACGGGCGACCGCCCGCCGCTCAGGTGTCCCGCCCCGCTCGGCTCCTTGACCACGGCGACGAAGGACGTCCACGCCGCGCCGCCGACACTCAGCGCGCCGCGTGCGGGGTCCTTGCTGTCGCGTACGGCCAGGCGCCCGCTCCCCCGGGCGGCCTCCAGGCAGTTGTTCGTTCCGGTGCTGTAGCTGCTGCGGATCCAGCGTGGTGTGTACGACGGGCCGGGTGCGTGCGAGTGGTGAGGCGATGCCGACATGCTGCTGTTCCCCTCATGTGCCCTCAGCGGTCCTGGCGATGAACGCCAGCGAGTCCTCGTACGACAGGGCATGAGCCCGCAAGGTGTCGAACGCGGCGCAGTACGCCCTGAGTTCGTCGTGCTCCTCCAGGTAGAGGCTACTCGTCAGATGGTCGAGAACAACCACATCCAAGTCAGAAATGCTCGAAAATGAGAAGATGACGAAAGGGCCTGTGACGCCTATGTGCACACCGCTGGCAAACGGCAGTACTTGAAGCCGCACATGTGGTAGTTCCGCCGCCCGCGCCAGCGCCCGCAGCTGCTCGCGCATCACCGCGCAACCGCCCACCTCACGGCGGAGCACGGCCTCATCCAGCACCACGTCCAGCGCCAGCGGCGGCGAGCGCCACAGCACGCTCTGCCGCGCCCCGCGCACCTCCACAAGCGACTCGATCCTGGCCCGCGGCCCCACCCCGCCCAGCGCGGCGCGCGTGACCTCACGCGCGTACGCCTCGGTCTGTAGCAGCCCGGGGACGACGGTGGTCTCCAGCGTCCGCTCCCGTACAGCGTCCGACTCCAGCGAGATGAAGTCCCGGTAGGCGGGCGGCAGCAGGTCCCGGTACGCGTACCACCAGCCCCGCCGCACCCCTCCCGCGCCGCCCGTACGCCGCCCGTTGTGCGGCGCGTGGCCCTGTCCGGGGCCGGGACCGACGTCCGTGGCGGGCGCGTCGGCGCCCGCCAGCGCGGTCAGCATCGCGCACAGCTCCGGATCCGTGACGTCGTACGCCTCCAGGAGCATCGACAAGTCCCGCAGCTTGATGCCGCTGCGGCCCGTCTCGATCCTGCTCACCTTCGACTGGTGCCAGCCCACCAGTAAGGCGGCCTCCCTGCTCGTCACCCCGGCCTTGTCGCGCAGCCTCCGCAGCTCGGAGCCCAGCTTCTTGCGCCGTACCGCAGGAGCGTGTCGCATCGTCCCTCCCTCCGCTCCCCGTCCGTTCCCCGGTCCCCGTGGCTTGCGCCCTGCTCCCTGCCACCGGCCGCCCCGGCACAGTTACCACCCCCACCCTCCCTTCCGGAACCGATCCGGGCGCCTGGCGTCCAAATGTGCGCTCGCCCCGCAGAGTTCACCGGTTCGAGCGACAGATATATGCACAACCCGGGGGATCGCCCGCGCGGCGGCCCGGGGGATGGCACTGTGTCGCGCAGCGGCGATCCGGGCCGCTCCGTCTCTCCCAGAAGCTCGCCGCAGCGCGACGGAGCACCGGTCCCGGCGGGAAAGGGACGGCCTCGCCATGGCTGACACTCAGGAAGCGACCATGACCCTGCCGAGCGCGCCGGCCTCGGTAACCGCGGCCCGCAGATACGTCACCGAGGTGCTCCAAGAGTGGGGCCTGCCCGGCGACGCCGAAACGGTGGACACCCTCCGGCTGATCGTCTCGGAGCTGGCGACCAACGCCGTGCAGCACACCCGGGGCCGGTCCCCGGACTTCACCGTCGAGCTGCGTCTGGACGGCGCCGAACAGCTGAGCCTCGGTGTGACCGACAGCGACCCCCGCGGTCCCCAGCGGCTCCCCGCCGCCGTGCGGCAGGACAACGGGCGCGGACTCATCATCATCCGCGCCCTCACCTCCGAGGCAGGCGGCCGGCTGACCGTCACGCCCACCCCCGAGGGCGGCAAAACGGTCCGGGTCACCCTGCCCTGGGTGCCCGTCCCCACGGGCTGACCGACGGCCGCCCGGCACCCACCCTCGCCGGGTTCACCATCGGCGAGCCGCGCGTCTGCGCAGCTGCCAGGGCATCGCGGCCCACAGCCCCACACACCCCGCCAGTACCCCGCCCGCCACGGCGAGCCCGGCGGCCCGCCCCACGACCACGTCGGCTATCAGCAGTACGGAGCCGGTGAAGGCCAGCGCCAGCAAGCCCATCCCGCACCCGGCCAGCCGCGAGGAGACTTCCACGATCAGCCGCTTGACGCCGCGCCCGAACAGCACCCGGTGCACGGCCGCGGGAGCGATCAGCAGCATCGCGGCGGAGACTGTCAGCAGCAGCGTCACCACGTAGATCCCCCGCTGCACGGTGTCCAGCGAGGGGAAGCGGGGAGTGAAGGCGAGGGTCAGCAGAAAGGCGAAGAGAATCTGAACGCCTGTCTGGAGCACGCGCAACTCCTGGAGCAGCTCGGCGAAGTTGCGGTCGGCGCGTTCCAACGGCGTCTCGTTCCGGGTGTCGTCCATGTCCGACCGGGTAGCCAGCCGGCCCCAGGTCACTCCCCGCGCACGCCCCCGCCGCGCCCCGGCGACCAAGCGACGCTGCTCATGGTCGGTGAAGGGGGCGGGAGCGTCGAGACGTTGCAGCATCTCCCCGGACGCCTCCAACACCCGAGTTCTCAGGGCTGGAACCCACTGGGTCACGGTTCAGAAGGAGCGGACGGCAAACTCCCCAGGTCGGCTGCGACGATCTTCTCGAAAGCCTTCTTGTCGGTCTTCTTGAACGTGTCTGTCTGGGCGGCCAGGTCACCATCGAGGGTCAGCGTGTCACCGCTGATCTTGCCGTGCTCGGGCCCGCTGGAAGACGACCCGGAGATCGTGAACTCGATGGTGTTGCCGTCCTGGGATCCACTGATCCGGTGCGTCTGCTGAGTCCGAGGGCGGGCGCTGCCCGGATCCTTCGACAGCCCGACGGCAGTCCACGTGCCGGAGAGTTCGCCACTGGAGCCGGTGCGCCAGTCGAGCAGGTCGAGCTGCTCCGAGCCCAAGTCCCGGTGAACGCGGTCAACGGCGTAGTAAACGAAGTGGCCGCCTCTGGCGTCACCTCGGGTGCCGGCAGTGGAACTGCCGAGGTCACCATCAGGTTGCTCGTCACTGCCGGAGCAGCCGGCGGTCGACACCACCAGCAGCACGGCCAGACTTCCGAGAGCGGAAGCGCGCCTCCGCACACGCAGGAGCGGACGTTGTAATGAAGTTACCCGACCCACCAGACCCCCCCCGGGAGTTGAAGTCGCTGGAGCGACGTCCACGGGCCCAGCAAAATAGCAGCGCCGCTGACTGGCGTCGACATACCCCTGGCGTCAGCCGGACTGGACATCGGACTGCGTATCAGCCTGGATAGCGGCGACGAGTTTCTTCGCCGCCGCCAAGCTTGGGCCCATATGCCGCGGGATCCGCGGCGTTGAGCGCGGTGAAGATGTCCACGGCTTTCCGCGCCCGCGTGAGCGCCTGGTCCCGCCGGCCGGACTGCCGCAGGTAGGGGATCGCCGGAAACATCAGCCAGTCGCCTTTGCCCCGCGAGCCCCCCCATTGGACACCCGCTCCGGGCGCTGGATTTCGGACAGCGTTCGAGGTGAACGCCTTGCGGTCGCACGCACCGGACTACGCTCCTTGACGGGCGATCATTGCCGGTCACGGCACTGGCTAGCCCGGTTCTCCCTCCGGACCGGCACCCGGCAGCCCCACGAGCGCGGCCCGCCGCTCCCCGTCCAGCACGCGCAGGGCCCTCGCCAGGGTGGACGCGTGCACCTGGCTCTCGCCCCGCTCGTGCATCAGGGTCAGCGCGTCCCTCAGCCGGGCCGCCTTGCTGACCAGGCCCTGCGCGGCGCGCAGGCCCCGGTAGGTGTCGTGCCCGCGTGCCGGGTTGATCCTGGCCAGCAGGTCGACCACCTCCAAGTACGCGTCCACCACCTCGCTCTCGGCGCGCGTCAGCGCGGGCAGCGGCGGCAGTTCCGGCGGCATCATCCGGCCCACCTCCGGGTCAGCCGCGCGTGGGGGACGCGGTGCGCTTGCGGCTGGTGGTGATCCGGTCGATCAGCCCGTAGGCGATGGCCTGTTCGGCATCGAAGATCTTGTCACGCTCGATGTCCGCGCTGACCTTGTTCCTGGGCTGACCGGTGTGCCGCTCGTACAGCTCCTCCAGCATCTCGCGGGTGCGCAGCATCTCCCGGGCCTGGATCTCCAGGTCGTCCGCCTGACCTTGCACCGGCTCGTTGAGCGAGGGCTGGTGGATGAGGATGCGCGCCCCCGGCAGCGCGAGCCGCTTGCCCGGGGTGCCCGCTGCCAGCAGCACGGAGGCGGCCGAGGCCGCCTGGCCCAGGCACACCGTCTCGATGTCGCAGGAGACGAACCGCATCGTGTCGTAGATCGCGGTCATGGCCGTGAACGAGCCGCCGGGGGAGTTGATGTAGAGCGAGATGTCCTGGTCGGGCGCGCTGTGTTCGAGGTGGATGAACTGCGCCATGACGTCGTTGGCCGAGGTGTCGTCGATCTGGGTGCCCAGGAAGACGATCCGCTCCTCCATGAGCTTCGAGTACGGATCCATCGTGCGCAGGCCGCTGCTCGTGCGCTCCGTGAACTCGGGCAGGACGTAGCGGGCTGTCGGCTGATTCCGCATCGGCATCGCACTCCACTGTCTCGTCTTTCTCGCGAGGGCCTGTGCGCTCGCGCATGAGCCGTGCGTCTGTAAAAAATGTACAGGACGTACGGAACGTATGCTGGGGAGCATGGCTTACGAGATTCCGGTGACGCAAGCCCGGGCCGAGCTGGCCGACCTGATCAACCGCGTCGTCTACGGAGGCGAGCGCGTGGTGGTGACCCGCCACGGCAAGCCGCTCGTGGGGCTCGTATCCGCCGCTGACCTGGAGCGACTCGACGCGATGGAGGAGCAGGAACAGGACGCGGTCATCAGCACCGTCTCCGGTGTCCGCGAGCTGGACTCCGCTGCGGGCGAACGGGAGCGCCGGCGTTTCGGCATCGCCGCGGAACACCGCGGCCCGGCCGCGGGTGACCGGCGGCCGGGCCGGGAAAGCTGAGCCCGGATCAGCGGGCCGGGGAGCGCGAGGGCTCAGGGACCGACGCGGGGCTCAGGGGCTGAGCTGCGGATCCGGGCTCAGGGGTTGACGCGAGGGCTCAGGAGCTGAGCTGCCAGACCGCGTGCGCGATCGCGTCGCTGTGCAGGTCCAACGCCTTCTCGTCGATGTTCGAGGTGTCGTCGCAGGCCGAGTGGTAGCACTCGTCGTACGGCTCGCCCGCCGTGCCGCCCCACTTGCGCGCCTGTGCCTGGGTCTTGGTGGCCCCGGCGCCGGTGAAGCTGCCGCCGACGGTGACACCCGCGTCCTTGAACGAGGCGTGGTCGCTGCGCCCGGCCGTCTCCTCGGAGGGCTCCGTCTCCACGCCCTTGGCGGCGAACCAGTCCTTGAAGACGGCCTCGGTGGAGGCGTCGTCGTTGTAGACGAAGTGACCCGCGTTGGGTGAGCCGATCATGTCGAAGTTCAGATACGCGTCGATCTTCCCCAACTCGCTCTGGGGAAGGCTGTCGACGTAGTGCCGGGAGCCGACCATGCCCTGCTCCTCTGCGCCCCACCACGCGAAGCGCAGATGCTTCGCCGGGGCCAGGTCCGCCTTGGCGACGGCCAGCGCGGTCTCCAGTATCCCGGCCGACCCGGAGCCGTTGTCGTTGATGCCGGGCCCCGAGCGCACCGAGTCCAGATGCGCGCCGGTCATCACGGTGCTGCCGGTGCCGCCCTTGGGCCAGTCGGCGATCAGGTTGTAGCCGGTGGTGCCGCCGCTGGTGAAGTTCTGGACCGTGGTCTTGAACCCGGCCGCGTCCAGCTTCTCCTTCAGGTGGTCGAGCGAGGCCCGGTACCCGGGCCGGCCGTGCGCGCGGTTGCCGCCGTTGGCCTCGGCGACCGCCTGGAGGTCCTTGAGGTCCTGCTGGACGTCGGCCACGGATATGTCCGGGGCCTCGGCCGCCGCGCCCGCGCCGTCGGGGCCGGCCTGTGCCCCGGTAGCGGTCAGGAGGGTTACGGCGAGTGCGGCGCTCGCCGAGGCGGCCAGGGCCGCACGGCGCTGATGTCTGCGTGTCACTGGGGCTCCGATGCTGGAGGGGGGTGGGTGGGGGATCGCCCGGAGCGGCGGAATGAATTGACGCGGACATGAGACTGGTGCGGGGGCGAGACCTCGTCAAGAGCGCATACAGGACAGCGGGTTGCGCGGAGCGGAGAACGCCGCAGCCGGAAAGGCCGTCGGCCGCGGCGTCGCTCAGCCCACCGCCACCGGCTCCGGCGCCCGTTCCGCCGGCCTCGCGCGTGCTCCCTCGGCGCGCAGCCCGCCCACCGTCACCGCCAGCAGACCGAGGACGGCCCAGAGGGTCAGCACCAGCACGGGAGCGTCCACCGCGTGGCCGTCGAAGAAGGCGACGTTCCGCAACAAGGTTCCCCCGGCGCCCGGTGGCAGCCACTGGCCGAGCATGCCCACTGGCTCCGGCAGCATCTCCGGTGCCGAGGAAACGCCGGAGAAGGGGTTGCCCAGCAGCACCGCCACCAGCGCCCCCACGGCGATGCCCCGGACGCCCAGCAAGGTACCCAGCCCCGCGACGAAGGCGCTCACCGCCAGGACGGTCAGCCCCACCGAGGCGGCCTCCGCCCACCAGTCGCCGGCCAGCACCCCCAGCCAGCTGTCCGCGACAGCCGTCGCCACCAGACCCGCAAGGGCCGCCGTGCCCAGCAGCCCGGCCACGCCACGGGTCCCGCGCAGCCGCAGTATCGTCACCAGCGCGCCGGTCGCGACCCCGGCGATCGCCAGCGGGAGCACGCTGGCGCTCAGCGCCGCGCCCCTCGGGTCGCCCGGGGGAGCGGCGACCACGTCCGTTGTCGGCGGCGGGGTGCCGTGCGGCGCCGCCTTCGCCGCTGCCTGCTGGAGGAACTGGGCGACCACGGGGCTCGCCGCGCTCGCCGTCAGCGTCGCGGGGCCCGAGGGGGTGGCGACCACGGCGCCGTAGACCTCGCGCTCGCGGATCGCTTCGCGGGCGCGGTCCTCGTCGGCGTAGCGGTGCAGCTCGAACGCCCCTTCCCGCTGCCGCAGTTGGTCCGCGACGCGCTCGGCGGCGGCCGGCGGTCCCGCGACGCCCAGCGGCAGGTCGCGGGGGGCGGTGCGCGCGGCGGGCCAGGCGAACGCCCACAGGGCGAACGCGATGAGCAGGGGCACCCCGAGGGCGAGGATGAGCGGACCCCGCGAGGCGGGGCGGGGGGAGGGGGCTGCGGACATGGGAATGTCCCTCCAACCAAAGAGAAGGATCGTTCGTTTTGGCCGGGAGAACCGTCCCGCGCCGTGTGTCGCTTGTCAAGAAGGAACGTTCGTTTTAGATTTGCCGTCATGGCCCGCGTATCTCCCGAGCACCTCGAAGCCCGCCGTCGTCAGATCCTCGACGGTGCCCGTCGCTCGTTCCTGCACAACGGCTTCCACGCCACGTCCATGCAGGACGTGCTCAAGGAGACGGGGCTGTCCGCAGGCGCTGTCTACCGCTACTTCCGCAGCAAGGAGGAGATCGTCGCGGTCGTCGCCGTAGAGGCACTGGACACCATCCGGGCCTCCTTCGACCGGGCCGTCGCAGCCGAGGTGCCGCTCCGGCCCGACGAGCTGTTCACCGAGGTCTTCGGCAGGCTCGAGCAGTCCATGGGGGTGGGTGAGGACCGGAGGGAGCTGCCCCGGCTGCTCCTCCAGGTGTGGGGCGAGGCGTTGCGCAACCCGGAGCTGGGCGAGGTCGTCGCCGAGGCGTACGCGCACCTGGGTGTCCAGTGGGCCCGGGTCGTCGAGGAGTACCAGGCGCAGGGCTGGGTCGACCCGGAGGCCGACACCGTGCATGTGGCCCGCGCCCTGATCGGCTCCGTGCAGGGCTACTTCGTACAGCAGGCACTCTTCGGCGGGTTCACACCCGAGGAGTTCGCCAAGGGTCTGCGTGCGCTGGTGTCGATGTCGCTGCCCGACGCCCGCGGTCAGGAGGCGGGCCCGGTCGACTCCACCGGCCGTGTTAACTCCACCGAAACGGCACGGCCTTAATCTCCGGGTCAGTTGGGGCCCGACTTTCACGTGCGTGATACATCTATCTGGTGTGTGTCGCCGCGGGTGACGAGGGCAATCCCGGCCCCGGCGCGACGACGTGAGGTGGAGAGTATGCAATTGACCCCGCACGAGCAGGAACGGCTGCTCATTCACGTGGCGGCCGATGTGGCACAGCGGCGCAAGGACCGAGGGCTGCGCCTCAATCACCCCGAGGCCATCGCGCTGATCACCGCGCACGTCCTGGAGGGCGCCCGCGACGGGCGCACCGTCGCCGAGCTGATGAACTCGGGGCGCACGGTCCTCACCCGCGACGACGTCATGGACGGCATCCCCGGGATGATCCACGACGTCCAGGTCGAGGCCACCTTCCCCGACGGCACCAAGCTCGTCACCGTCCACGAGCCCATAGCCTGATGAGGAGCGCGCCGTGATTCCCGGAGAGATCCTCTACGCCGAGGAGCCCGTGCCCGTCAACGAGGGCGCCGAAGTGACCCGGCTGACCGTGCTCAACGCCGCCGACCGGCCCGTCCAGGTCGGCTCCCACTACCACTTCGCCGAGGCCAATCCCGGCCTCGAGTTCGACCGGGAGGCCGCACACGGCAAGCGCCTCGACATCGCGGCGGGCACCGCCGTGCGCTTCGAGCCCGGCATCCCCGTCGACGTCGCTCTCGTGCCCATCAGCGGCAGGCGCGTGGTCGCCGGGCTCCGCTCCGCCACAGGAGGCCCCCTCGATGCTTGAGCTCTCCCGCGCCGCCTACGCCGACCTGTTCGGGCCCACCACCGGCGACCGCGTCCGGCTCGCGGACACCTCACTCGTCGTCGAGATCGAGCAGGACCTGTCCGGCGGGCCCGGCCGCTCCGGCGACGAAGCGGTCTTCGGGGGCGGCAAGGTCATCCGCGAGTCCATGGGCCAGGGGTCGGTCACCCGCGCCGAAGGCGCCCCCGACACCGTCATCACCGGCGCGCTCGTCCTCGACCACTGGGGCGTGGTCAAGGCCGACGTCGGCATACGCGACGGCCGCATCGCCGCGCTCGGCAAGGCCGGCAACCCCGACACCATGGACGGCGTCCACCCCGACCTGGTGATCGGTCCCGAGACGGAGATCATCGCGGGCAACGGCAAGATCCTCACCGCCGGCGCCATCGACGCACATGTCCACTTCGTCTGCCCGCAGATCGCCGACGAAGCCCTCGCCTCGGGCATCACCACCCTCGTCGGCGGCGGCACCGGCCCGGCCGAGGGCTCCAAGGCCACCACCGTCACCCCCGGCGCCTGGCACACGGCCCGCACCCTGGAGGGTATGGAGGGCCTGCCGGTCAACGTCGGCCTGCTCGGCAAGGGCAACACCGTCTCCCGCGACGCGATGCTCGCCCAACTGCGCGGCGGCGCCGTCGGATTCAAGATCCACGAGGACTGGGGCGCCACACCGGCGGCCATCGACGCCTGTCTGTCCGTCTGCGACGAGACCGGCGCCCAGGTCGCCATCCACACCGACACCCTCAACGAGGCCGGGTTCGTCGGCGACACCCTCGCCGCGATCGCCGGACGGGGTATCCACGCCTACCACACCGAGGGTGCGGGCGGCGGGCACGCGCCCGACATCATCACCGTCGTCAGCGAGCCGAACGTCCTTCCCTCGTCCACCAACCCGACGCGGCCCCACACCGTCAACACCATCGAGGAACACCTCGACATGCTGATGGTCTGCCACCACCTCAACCCGGCCGTGCCGGAGGACCTGGCCTTCGCGGAATCCCGTATCCGGCCCGGCACCATCGCGGCCGAGGACACCCTGCACGACCTCGGCGCCATCTCGATCATCTCCTCCGACTCGCAGGCCATGGGGCGCGTCGGTGAAGTGGTCCTGCGCACCTGGCAGACCGCGCACGTGATGAAGGAGCGGTACGGCGCCCTCGCGGGCGACGGGCGCGCCGACAACCTGCGGGCACGTCGCTATGTCGCCAAATACACCATCAACCCCGCCGTCGCGCAGGGCATGGACGACGAGATCGGCTCGGTGGAGCCCGGCAAGCTCGCCGACGTCGTGCTGTGGAATCCCGCGTTCTTCGGCGTCAAGCCGCTGACCGTCATCAAGGGCGGACAGATCGCCTACGCGCAGATGGGCGACGCCAACGCGTCCATCCCCACCCCGCAGCCGGTCCTGCCCCGCCCCATGTTCGGCGCCAAGGGCCGTGCGCCCGGCGCCAACTCGGTCAACTTCGTGACGCCGACCGCGCTCCACGACGGCCTCGCGGAGCGGCTGGCCCTCACCAAGCGGTTCGTCCCCATCCGCGACACCCGGCCCGTCACCAAGGCGGACATGCGGCGCAATGACGCCCGCCCCGATGTGCGGGTCGACCCCGACACCTTCACCGTCACGATCGACGGGACGCCGGTCGAACCGGCGCCGGCCGCCGAACTGCCCATGGCTCAGCGGTACTTCTTGTTCTGAGCCGCCCTGGCCCGGCCCCCTTTCCCGCCGCAGCGGCGCGCGACTACGACGGCGTGGCCCCGCGGTGCCGAACCGGCCCGCACGGCCGGGGGACGGGTGCCGGCCCCGAGGGCCGGCTTGGCACCGGCGGATACGGCCGTCGGGGGTGCGCAACGTCGCGCGGGAAAGAAACGTCGCGCCGGAGAGATGTGTGGAGGTCCCATGAACGCCTCGGCCGCACTGCTGTTGCTCGCCGACGGCCGGTTCCCGGCCGGTGGGCACGCCCACTCGGGAGGAGTCGAAGCAGCGGTCAAGGCCGGCCGTATCCAGGACGCCGCCGGGCTGGAGCGGTTCTGCACGGGCCGGCTCCACACGGCGGGGCTGACGGCGGCGTCCCTGGCCGCAGCCGCCGCCGCGGGTCACGACCCGCTCGCCCTCGACGAGGCCGCCGACGCGCGAACCCCCTCTCCCGCGCTGCGCCGCACGGCCCGCAAACTGGGCCGCCAGCTGATGCGCGCTGCCCGCGCCACCTGGCCGGGGCCCGAACTCGACGCGCTGGCGGCAGCCCTGCCCAAGGGCGCCCACCAGCCGGTCGTGCTGGGCCTGGCCGCGCGCTCGGCGGGGCTCCGGCCGCTGGATGCGGCCTACGCGGCGGCGTACGAGAGCGTCAGCGGGCCGGCGACGGCGGCCGTACGCCTCCTGAGCCTCGACCCGTTCGACGCCACCGCCGTGCTCGCCCGCCTCGCCCCCGCGACGGACGACGTGGCACAACGAGCCGCCCAGGCCGCCGAGGGCGACATCGCCGGCCTGCCCGCCGCCTCGGCGCCGCTGCTCGACATCACCGCCGAGCAGCACGCGGCCTGGGACGTACGCCTCTTCGCCTCCTGACCCGACACCGGCCGCACCTCCACCAGCCGGACCTCCACGGACACCCGCGCCCCTACGGACACCCGCACCCCCACAGCACCACCCCTCCGGAGGAACCATGCACCTCGACCACGGCACCACCTATCCCGAGCGCCACAGCGCCTCCAGGACGCGTCCGGACGGCAGCCGCCGCGCGCTCCGTGTCGGCCTCGGCGGGCCCGTCGGCTCGGGCAAGACCGCGACGGTGGCGGCCCTGTGCCGTGCCTTGCGCGAGAGGCACTCGCTCGCCGTCGTCACCAACGACATCTACACGCGCGAGGACGCCGCCTTCCTGCTGCGTGAGGCCGTGCTGCCGCCCGAGCGCATCACCGCTGTCGAGACCGGGGCCTGCCCGCACACCGCGATCCGCGACGACATCTCCGCGAACCTGGAGGCCGTCGAGGACCTCGAAGACGAGGCCGGCCCGCTCGACCTGATCCTCGTCGAGTCCGGCGGCGACAACCTCACCGCCACCTTTTCCAAGGGGCTGACCGACGCGCAGATCTTCGTCATCGACGTCGCGGGCGGCGACGACATCCCCCGCAAGGGCGGCCCCGGCGTCACCACGGCCGACCTCCTCGTCGTCAACAAGACCGACCTCGCCCCCTACGTCGGCTCCGACCTGGAGGTGATGGCCCGCGACGCGAAGGAGCAGCGCGGCGAACTGCCCGTCGTCTTCCAGTCCCTGCGCAGCGCTCCGGGTGTGGAGCCCGTGGCCGACTGGGTGCGCGCCCGGCTCGCCGACTGGACCGCCCCGGCCGCGCACCACGCATGACATCCACGGCACTCACCGAAGATCCCGGGCCGGCCGCACCCGGTCCCGCCGGTGTGCGCGCACACGCGCGCGTGACCGCCGCACCCGACGGACGGGGCGGCACCGCGCTGCCGGTGCTCAGTGGCGAGGCCCCGTTCGCCCTGCGGCGCACCCGCTCCGCCGACCCTGCCCGGGCCCGGGTCACCCTCGTCGGCGCCATGAGCGCACCCCTGGGCGGCGACCGGCTCACCGTCGAGGCCCACATCGAGGCGGGCGCCGCGCTGCGGCTCGACGGCAGCGCCGCCACCATCGCGCTGCCCGGCCGCACCCGCGAGCCCGCCTTCTACGATGTACGCCTCACCGTCGGCGACGGGGGAGAGGCACACTGGCTGCCCGAGCAGCTGATCTCGGCGCAGGGCAGCGACCTTCGCCAGACCCTCCGCGTCGACCTGGCGGCCGGTGCCCGGCTGGTGCTGCGCGACGAGCAGGTGCTCGGGCGCACCGGCGAGGAGCCGGGCCGCCTCAGCAGCCGTCTCACCGTGCACCGCGCCGGCCGCCCCCTGCTCGACCAGCAGCTCGACTACGGGCCCGGCGCGCCCGGCTGGGACGGCGGAGCCGTGCTGGGCGGCCACCGGGCTGTGGGCCAGCTCCTGGTCGTCGACCCGGAACCGGCCCAACTCCCCGCGGAGACGACGGTGTTGGGTTCGACCGCCGTGCTGACGCGGCTGGCGGGACCCGCGCTGTTGGTCAGCGCCGTGGCGCCGGACGCGTTGCAGCTCAGACGGCTGCTCGAGCAGGCGCTCACCCTTACGTCTTGGTAAAGAACGCTCCTCTGCCCTGTCCCTTACGGAGGGCGAAGGACAAA
Source organism: Streptomyces sp. NBC_01775 (assembly GCF_035917675.1). Lineage (NCBI taxonomy): Bacteria > Bacillati > Actinomycetota > Actinomycetes > Kitasatosporales > Streptomycetaceae > Streptomyces > Streptomyces sp. NBC_01775. The sequence continues at coordinate 8,928,882 of NZ_CP109104.1, forward strand.
GATCCTCGTGACACCACCGTGGTCACCGACCACCGCCGTCACACACAGCGTCAGACAGAGGCACACACGCAGCGTCAGACAGAGGGGGGAATCGTGAACAGACGGAAGGCGGCCATAGCCGCAGCCGGCACCATCGCCGCCGGAGCCCTGACCACGGGCCTCATAGCCGTCCCGTCCGCGTTCGCGGGCGGCAGCGCGGCCCCGCAGGACACGTCCGCCAAGCAGCGACCCGGCTCCGCCGAAGCACACGGCGTCAAGAAGGCCGCTGCCCGCGCCGCGCGCGCGGGCATCGACTGGAAGGACTGCCCCGCCGACTGGGACATCAAGGCACCCGTCCAGTGCGGCTGGGTCACCGTCCCGCTCGACTACACCAAGCCCGACGGCAAGACCATCAAGATCGCCGTCGACCGGGCGCGCAGCACCGGCGGCAAGGACAAGCGGCAAGGCTCCCTGGTCTACAACCCCGGCGGTCCCGGCGGCTCGGGGATGGCCTTCCCCAAGCGCATACCCGACAAGAACCCCCTGTGGGCCAAGGCCGCCACCGCCTACGACTTCGTCGGCTTCGACCCGCGCGGCGTCGGCCACTCCGCGCCGATCTCCTGTGCCGACCCCCAGGAGTGGGTCAAGGCCCCCAAGGCCGACCCGGTTCCCGACAGCGAGGCCGACAAGAGCGCCCAGCGCAAGCTCGCCAAGGAGTACGCGGACGGCTGCAAGGAGCGCAGCGGCGCCCTGCTGGCCCAGATGACGACGCCCAACGCGGCCCGCGACCTCGACGTCATCCGCGCGGCTCTCGGCGACAAGAAGCTGAACTTCCTCGGCGTCTCCTACGGCACCTACATGGGGGCCGTCTACGCCGAGCTGTTCCCCGGCCACGTCCGCCGGATGATCACCGACAGCGTGGTCAACCCCTCGCCGAAGAAGGTCTGGTACGACGTCAACCTCGACCAGGACATCGCCTTCCAGACCCGTTGGGAGGACTGGAAGAAGTGGGTGGCCAAGCACGACGACGTCTACGGCATCGGCTCCACGCCCGACAAGATCGAGGCCAAGTGGCGCGAGCTGCGCGCCACCGCCAAGAAGGACCCGGTCGGGGGCGTCGTCGGCCCGTCCGAGCTGCTGGGCTTCTTCCAGAGCGCGCCCTACTACGACTCCGCCTGGGCCGAGGTCGCCTCGGTGTGGTCGGCCTACCTCAAGGGCGACGAGAAGCCGCTCATCGAGAGCGCCGGCCCTGACATGTCGGACGTGGCGGGCAACAAGGCCAGTGAGAACAGCAACGCCGTCTACACGGCCGTCGAGTGCAACGACGCCCAGTGGCCGCGCGACTGGAAGACCTGGGATCGCGACAACACCAAGCTGCACGAGAAGTATCCGTTCCTCACCTGGTCCAACGCCTGGATGAACTATCCCTGCGCCGTGTGGCCCCTCAAGCAGCACAAGGCCACCGACGTGCACGCGAAGACCTCGCACCCCGTGCTGCTGATCCAGGCCACGCGGGATGCCGCCACCCCGTACCCGGGCGGCGTGGAACTGCACAAGCGCCTCAAGGGCTCCCGCCTGATCACCGAGAAGGACGCGGGCTCCCACGGCATCACCAACCTGAAGAACGACTGCATCAACAAGCGGGTCGACGCCTACCTCCTCAAGGGAACCGTCGACTCCAAGGACGTCACCTGCGACCCGCACGCCACCCCCGAGCCGGAGAAGTCCGCGGCCAAGGCGGCGGCGGAGTCCAAGGCCGCGTCCGTGCCCGCCGTCAAGTGACCGCTAAGGCACCCCAGGGCGGCTGACGCCCGCCCGGCACAGCGAGGGGCGGACCGGAACCCCGGTCCGCCCCTCAGCCATGTGCCGCTGTGCGTCCGACGTGGATGAGGTCCCGCGTCCGAGGATTACGTTCAGACAGGCCGGGCTCGGGCGCGGTGTCAGACCGTACGACGGCCGCCCTTGCCGCGCGCCTTCTCCTGCGCCTTTTCCTGCGCCCTCTCCTCGGCCTGCGCCGCCTTCGCGTCGGGCGCGTACATGTCCACGTACTCCTGGCCGGACAGCTGCATGATCTCGTGGATGATCTCGTCGGTGATGGCCCGCAGCGCTGTGCGTTCCTTCTCCATCCCCGCGAACCGGGAGAACTCCAGCGGCTTGCCGAACCGAATGGTCACGCGGCCCATGCGGGGCATCTTCCGCCCGGGCGGCTGGAGTTCGAAGGTGCCGACCATCGCGCACGGCACCACCGGTGCCCCGGCACCGAGCGCCATCGCCGCGACCCCGACCCTGCCCTTGTAGAGGCGGCCGTCGTGGGAGCGGGTGCCCTCGGGGTAGATGCCGAGCAGCTCGCCCTTGCGCAGGACGCCGAGGCCCTCGTCGATGGCGGCCTGCCCCGCGCCCTTGCCGGAGCGGTCGACGGGGATCTGGCCCACGCTGTGGAAGAACGCCGCCGTCAGCCGTCCCTTGAGGCCGGGGCCCGTGAAGTACTCCGCCTTGGCCAGGAAGGTGATGCGGCGCGGCAGGATCGCCGGCATCACGAAGTGGTCGGAGAAGGAGAGATGGTTGCCCGCGACGATCGCCGCACCCTCTTCGGGTATGTTCTCCAGCCCCTCGATACGTGGCCGGAACACCAGACGCAACAGCGGCCCCAGGACCACGAACTTGAGCAGGTAGTAGAACACGGGGGTCACTCCTCACGTTAGCGCGATCCCCCTGAGAGGGGAGGCGTCCTGGCAGGTCACACGACGTGCGAGAGGCCCTCAGCGTAAGTGCATGCCGGGCCGCCTGCGAGCCGCTCGGATCGACTCGATGCCGAGCCGTTGCCGAAGGTGCCGATGAGGCGTCAGCGACGGCCCAACCCGCTCCGCGCCGCCATCGGTTCGCGCGCCCTGATGTTCGCCCGGAATGGCCGACGTCGTACTCGGTCAGCTGGCCGGCCGCCGCGTGGGCCCTGCCGCCTTCTGTCTCCCGGGTGGGTGTCGGGTCCGGATGGGGGACGGCGGTGAGGGGCCGATCCCATCGGCCGTCCCCGGCCCATGGGAATAATGGAGGCATGGTCCGCGAGTCTGTGCCCGAGGGAGCCCCGCGCCGCTTGTACCCCGTCGCTGACGTGGTCGGGTACCTCGTCGGCCGGTGGAGCGTCGAGCGCGCCGTGTACGACCGGAGGGCCGGGGTGGAGGGCCGCTTCCTCGGGACCGCCGACTTCCGGGCCGGGGCCGGGCCCCACGCGCCCGAGGGCGTGGTGCTGCACGAGGAGGAGGGGCAGCTGACCTGGGACGGCAGGGTGTATCCGGCGAGCCGCTCGCTGCGTCTGCGTCCTCGCGCCGACGGGACCGCCGAGGTCGAATTCGCCGACGGTCGCCCTTTCCACGATCTCGACCTGCGCACCGGTGTCTGGACCCCCGTCCACCCCTGTGCCGCGGACCGGTACGAGGGAACCTTCGTGGCCTGCTCGGCCGATGAGTGGCACCTGGAGTGGCGGGTCTCCGGCCCGGCCAAGGACCAGCTCTTGCGGTCGGTGTACCGGAGGCTCGCCGACTGAGCGGTGTGGGACCGGGAGGCGACCGGGTGGCGCGTCAGGGGGCGAGCAGTTCCCGTGCGAGGGTCCGGGTCCACCAGCGCTCGACCCTCTCGGGCCCCCAGCCGCGCTCCTGGGTGAGTGTGGTGTAGACGTCGACGCTGCACAGGGCCGCGTAGATGTCCACCGCGGTGGGGAGATCCAGGCCCTCGGCGAGGGTGCCGTCGGGCCATGAGGAGAACACCCGCGCCCGGGTCCCGTCGGCCTTGCGCCGGGCGGCCTCGTAGAACGTCGCGAGATCTGGCTCGGTGCGGCCCGCCTCACGGATCAGAGCGATGAGGTCTCCCGAGCGTTCGAACAGGCGCCGGTCGTAGGCGGCCATCGCGAGAAGCTGGCGCTCCGGATCGGCGGAGCCCTCCAGCTCGTCCAGCATGAGGGCCAGGTCGGCGCTCAGGTCGGCCGCGTCCGCCAGCGCCCAGACGAGGTTGGTCTTGTTCTGGTAAGCGGCGTAGACGGTGGGAACGGCGACCCCCGCCTCGCGGGCCACGTCGCGCACCGTGGTCGCGGCCCAGCCCTGTGAGACGAACAGCCGCCGGGCGGCGTCCGCGATCTCCGCGCGGGTCTGCTTGGCCTGTTCCTGTCGGCGCAGCGAGTCGTACCGGCGTCCGGAGTCACTTCCCATGGGTGTATCTTCCTCTCCGTATATTCAATATATTACCCGTAAGGTCAATGTTGATGGAGGCGGCTGGCATGAGCTTTTCCGGTACGGCAGGTCTCGGCGGTCTCGGCTTCGTGGTGATCGCGGTCGTCCTCAACGTGCTCTATACGCGCGGTCGGCTTCCGCTTCCGACGTCCGGGCAGTCGGTGGACGAGGTCGCCGACGTCATGTCAGGCATGGGCCGGAGCCTGAAGCGGCCGTCCGTGCTGGCTCCCGCATCCTGGCTGTTCCTCACTCTCTTCGCGGCCGGGCTGCTCTCCGAGCTGTGGCAGCGTGATGGCGGGGCCCGTGCCTGGGCGTTGACCGGTTTCGCGGGAGTGCTGGTGCAAAACGCCGTCTTCACCGTGGTCGAGGCCCTACGGTTCGGCACCGCGTCGGCCGCCGCGCACAACAGGGGCTCGGTGCCCGGCCTGTGGGCGACGACCCGGGTGCTCTTCGGCTTCAACCAGGTGTTCCTGGCCACCGCGCTGATCGGTTTCACCGCCGCAGGAACCGCCGCCGGCCTCATGCAGCCCTGGCATGCGGGGGTCGGCTACGTCAGCGCCGCGCTGCTCTTCCTCTCGGCCTCCGCCAGCCCCTACGGCGCCGACGGCACGCATCGGCTGGCGCCCGCCGGCCTGATCGGCTGGCTCGGCTGGGCCACCTGGCTCGTCACCTGGAGCGTCGTTCTGCTCGGCCTCTGACGCCGGCCGCCTTGCCGCTCTTGCCGCCCGTGCCGCTCTTGCGGCGGATCTTGATGTCGCGCATGTCCGTGACCGCGAGCCGCAGTATCCGGTGCGGATGGCCGTGCGCCTCCAGCGCGTCGGTGGCGCGCAGCGCGGCCCAGCCCTCCTCGTCGGCCTCTTCGCCTTCGGCGGGCGGGGGTATCTGGCAGCGGAAGGTGAACGCCGACAGGCTGCTGTCACATGTGAAGGTCCCGGCCTCCGTGAAAGAAGCGCCGAACCCCTCCGACTCCTTCAGCAGCGCGGCCCGCCCGGCCTCGTCCAGCTCCCCGAAGGTCCCCCGGATGGTCACTCGGAACACGGTCAGTCCTCCCGTACGGCGTAGGTGAAGGCGCGCCCGCCCAGCAGCTGCTCGACGGCGTCCAAGAGTTTGAGCAGGTCGGCGGCGATCTCGTCGGGCGTCTTCCCGGCCACGATCCGGCGGCCGATCTCGGCGAAGACGAGCGAGTGGAACCAGCCGATCTGGCTGACGGCGGCGCACAGTTCGGGGTCGTCCCGCCCGGCACCGGTCTCCTCGGCGAGCAGTTCGGCGAGCGCGTCGTTCATCTGCCCGCCCAGATCCCCCAGGCGGGCGGTGAGTGTGGGGGCCGCGCGCATCATCTCGAAGACCGGCCCGAACCCTTCGGTGAGGCCCAGCTTCTTCTCCCGGCGCCGCAGTTCCTCGCGCAGCCGCTCCAGTACGGCGCGGGCGGGAGAGGCGCCGGAGGGGCGCTCGCGGACGATCTCCGCGAGCCGGCCGGGGGAGGCTTCGTCGGGTGGCAGGACGAGGTCTTCCTTGGCCTCGAAGTAGTTGTAGAGGGTGTTGACCGACACCTCGGACTCGGCCGCGACCTCGGCGATCGTCACCTTGTCGAAGCCCCGCTCGACGAACAGCCGCATCGCCACCTGGTGGATCCGCTGTCGCGTCTGCCGTTTCTTGCGCTCCCGCAGCCCTTCGCTCATGCCTGAAAGTCTAACTCGACTATAAAACTGAACTGCATTGCAATTTCGTAATGCGCTGTGCTTCTATCGGGGCCATGTCCACGACCCCGCCGCCCGGCGCGACCCCCTCCCGCACGCCCTCTCCCGCTCACTCCCGTACGCCCTCTCCCGATCGCCCCCCGGCCCTCGACATCCGGGGCCTGGCCCGCACCTACGCCCTCGCCTCGGGGCAGGTGCACGCCGTGCGCGGCATCGACCTGAGCGTCGCGCGCGGTGAGATCCTCGGCTTCCTCGGGCCCAACGGGGCGGGGAAGACCACCACCTTGCGGATGCTCGTCACGCTGCTGCCGCCCAGCGGGGGAGAGGCTCGCGTCGCCGGACACGATCTGCGGGCCGACCCCGGGGCCGTACGCGCCCGCATCGGTTACGTCGCCCAGGCCGGCGGCCTCGACCCCGCGTGCGGCGTACGCGAGGAACTCCTCACCCAGGCCCGGCTGCACCGTATGTCCAAGCTTCAGGCCCGGCGGCGCGCCGAGGAACTCGCCGGGGAGCTGGGCCTGGCAACGCTGATGGACCGGCCGACCGCCGCGCTCTCCGGCGGTCAGCGGCGCCGGCTGGAGATCGCGCTCGGCCTCGTCCACCGCCCCGAGGTCCTCTTCCTCGACGAGCCCACCACGGGCCTCGACCCCGCCAGCCGGGCCGAGCTGTGGGACCTGGTGCGCCGTATCCGCCGCGACCACGGCACGACCGTCTTCCTCACCACCCACTACCTGGACGAGGCCGACGCGCTCTGCGACCGCATCGTCGTCATCGACGAGGGCCGCACCATCGCCGAGGGCACCCCCGAGGCGCTCAAGCGGCGGTACGCCCCCGGCCCCGCCGGCACCCTCCAGGACGCCTTCCTCGCCCTCACCGGCCGCGGCCCGGCCGACGAGCCCGTGGCCGTCTGAAAACCCTCCGCACCGCCCTCTCCTCCATGGCCACCAGGCCGCCCGACTACCCGACGGGTACCACCATGACGACCAGCATCCCGACCCCCGCCCCGCCTGCGCCCGGCACCCACCGGCGCCTGTACGCCGACACCGGAATCGTCTTCGGCCGCTGCCTGCGCGCCACCTTGCGCTCCAAGACCAACCTGCTGTTCGGCATGCTCCAGCCGCTGCTCTTCCTCGCCCTCTTCGGCCCCCTCCTCACCCGTCTCGACCTGGGCGTCTCCGGCTCCTCCTGGCAGACCCTGGTGCCGGGTGTGCTGGTCCAACTAGCGCTGCTCGGCGGCTCGTTCGTCGGCCTGGGCATGCTGGTGGACCGCAACCTGGGGGTCACCGACCGGATGCGTGTCACTCCCGTCAGCCCCGCCGCGCTGTTGCTGGGCCGCACCCTGCGCGACGTCGTCCAGCTCACCGCCCAGGCCGTGCTGCTCGTCCTGCTCGGGCTCGCCCTGGGGCTGCGTGCCTCACCGGCCGGTGTGCTGGCGGGCCTCGTCTTCGTCGCCGTGCTGTCCTGCGCGCTGTCCGCGCTCTCTCACGGACTGGCCATGCATGTGCGCACCCCGCCCGAGTTCGCCGCCGTCGCCAACACCGCCGTCATGCCGCTGATGCTGCTCGCCGGATTGCTGCTGCCCATGAACCTCGCCCCCGGCTGGCTCGACGGTGTCTCCCGCGCCGTCCCCTTCCGCTACACCGTCGACGCCGTACGGGAGGTCTTCCGCGGCCACTTCACCACCGGGACGGTCGTCGCGGGCGCCGTGGTCACCCTGGCCTTCGCGGCGGTGTGTCTGCTCGCCGCCACGCGCCTGTTCACCCGCGCCACGCGGTGAGTTCCGGCCGGCCCTCGGTCGGCCGGTCTTCGGTCAGCCGCGTGACGAGATCACGCCCAGCGTGACCAGCCCCAGCACGACCCACGAGAACCACAGCCATCCGCTGCCCCCCAGCGCCGCCGTGTAAGCCGTCACCACCACCAGGGCCACCACCGTGCCGACGGTCATCGCCTTCGCCGAGGCCGTCATGCGTGTCGTCCCAGGCATCACAGCACCACTCTCCTCCCGGCGGCCCTGGGACGCACGGGGCGCGCACGCACAAGGGCCGCGGCCAGGTTCCCATCGTCACCCGGACGCGGCCCCGCGCGCTACTGCACGACGGCACTACACGACCCTCACGCCGGTTTCACACCCCTACGCTCCGAAGCCCGCGCGACCCGCCGGCCCGGCACGCCCCGCTCACAGCCCGCTCACTGCCCCCGTGCCTGGAGCGAGGCGAGATACGCGTTGTAGGCGGTCAGCTCCTTGTCGCCGTCCCGGTCCGCCTGGCGGTCCGTGCGGCGGGCCTGCCGCTGCTCGGAGAAATACCACTGGAAGACGAGCGCCACCAGCACGATCACCGACGGGATCTCGCTGAACGCCCAGGCGATGCCGCCCGCCGCCGACTGGTCGGACAACGCGCTCACGCCCAGGGAGGCGGGCGGATGCGCGTAGGTGCCGACCATCGGCTCCGATCCCATCATCAGCGCGATGCCGAAGAACGCGTGGAACGGCATCCCCGCGAACAGCTCCAGCATCCGCATCACATAGCCGGGGCGATGCGGGCCCGGGTCCACGCCCATGATCGGCCAGAAGAAGACCAGGCCCACCGCGAGGAAGTGCACCATCATCGCGATGTGGCCCGCCTTGGAGCCCATCAGGAAGTCGAACAGCGGGGTGAAGTACAGCGCGTACAGGCTCGCGATGAACAGCGGAATGGTGAACGCCGGATGCGTGATCACCTTCATGTAGCGGCTGTGCAGCAGCGCCACCAGCAGCTCGCGCGGCCCCGCGCGGCCCCCCTGGGAGCGGTTGCCCGACGGCAGCGCCCGCAGCAGCAGCGTCACCGGCGCGCCCAGCAGCAGCAGGATCGGCGACAGCATGCTGATCACCATGTGCTGCACCATGTGGACGCTGAACAGGACCATCCCGTAGTCGTTCAGCGCCGTGCACATCACCAGGGCCACGGTCAGCACACCCACGACGAAGGCGGCCGTGCGGGCGGGCGGCCACGCGTCCCCCCGCCGGCGCAGCCGGACGACGCCCCACCCGTAGAGCGCCAGCGCCAGCAGGCATCCCACCAGGAAGAACGGCTCGCCCGAGAACTCCAGCCCGCGCGCGAGCGTGAAGGGCGGCAGATCCATCATCGTGCCGTGCCCGTCGTGATCCATCCGAACTCTCCCGCAACCGACCGATACGCCCGCACCAGACTAGAACCGCCCGTGCGGGCCGCCCTCGCCGGGGCGGCCCGCACGGGCGGTTCTCCCCGCGGAATCCCTGTGAAACCAGTGGTACGCGAAACCAGTGGTACGGCCGGTAAGCGCCTCCGGCGGGTACCGGCCCCGGATCAGGCGGGCTGCGTCGCCGCGGAGATGCGCTCTTGCCGCAGTGCCTCGTACCACCGGTCGTCGGTCGGCGGCAGCGCGTTCACATCGAGGGACAGCTTGATCAGCAGGTCGGCGATCTGCGGATTGCGCGCCAGCACAGGGCCGTGCATGTACGTACCGAAGACGGTGTCGTTGTACGCGCCCTCGGTGCCGTCCCCCGTCCCGTTGCCCTTGCCCAGCCGCACCCGCGCCAGGGGCCGCGCGGTCGGGCCCAGGTGGGTGACGCCCTGGTGGTTCTCGAACCCGGTCAGCTGCGGCAGCCGCAGGTTCTCGTCCATGTCGGCCAGCACGTCGCCCACGCACCGCTCGGCCTCGCCCCGGGTGCTGGTCACATCCAGCAGCCCCAGGCCCATGGAGCGTTCGCCCAGGTCGTTGACGAACTCGTGCCCCAGGATCTGGTAGCCCGCGCACACCGAGAAGACGATCGCGCCGTTGGACACGGCCCGGTTCAGCCCGCCGTCGCGCAGCAGCCGCTCGGCCGCCAGCCGCTGCGGCCTGTCCTCGCCGCCGCCGATCAGATAGATGTCGCCGGACGTGGGGATCGGCTGGTCCGAGCGGACGTCGACGCGCTGGACATCCAGCCCGCGCTGCTGCGCGCGCCGCTCCACCACGAGCGCGTTGCCCTGGTCGCCGTACGTGCTCAGCAGGTCGGGGTAGATCCACACCAGACGCAGACTCGTGTCACTCATGCCGCCAGCTCCTTGAGCGGATCGATGGTTCGGAAGACCGATGGTTCGGAAGAGGGGACAGCCTCGGCTCAGTTGCCGACGGCACGGCGCAGGTCCTGGAACGCGGTGTAGTTGGCGATCGTCTCGATGCGTCCCGGAGGGCACCTGCGCACCGCGTCCTGGGCGTTCTCGCACACCTGGAACTCGACACCCGCTACCTCCAGCCGCACTGCCAGATCCAGCTTCCGGTCACCGATCACACAGATCGGGTGCCCGGCCAGCCGGCCGTAGTCGACATCCCACAGCCACGAGGTGTCGGTGCCGTCCGCGCCCCGCGCGTTCACCGAAAGGATCACCGGCGTCGGGGGCGGGTCGATCAGCGAGAACGTCTCCAGCCACCCGGCCGGGTTCTTCGCCAGCAGCAGCCTCATGTCGCGGCCCTGGAACTGCACCACGTCATAGCGCCCGGCCACAGCCTTGACCGCGTACATCCGCTCCAGCGCGGTCTGCGGCGGCACCCCGAAGGCCGCGGCGACCGCCGCCGAGGTCGCGGCGTTCGCCTTGTTGGCCCGCCCGGGGAGCTGGAGGTGGATGGGCCAGGCGGAGCCGTGCGGGTCCAGCACGTGGTCGCCGGACAGTGCCCAACTGGGGGTCGGGCGGCGGAAGCCGCACTCCCCGCAGAACCAGTCGTCGCCGGGCCGCTGCATGACGCCGCCGCACGCGGGGCAGGACCAGGCGTCGTCCTTCCACTCCTGGCCCGCGGCCACCCACACCACGTTCGGTGAGGAGGAGGACGCCCACACCACGAGCGGGTCGTCGGCGTTGGCCACGATCACGGCCTTCTGCCCCGAGAGGCCCTCGCGCCATCTCTCGGCCAGCATGCGCGTCTCCGCGGCACGGTCGAGCTGGTCACGGGAGAGGTTCAGCAGCGCTATGGCCTTCGGCGTCACATCCCTGGCGACACCGGCCAGGTATTTCTCGTCGACCTCGATCACGCCGTAGCGCGCGTCCGAGCCGCCGGCGAGCGCGGAGGTGATACCGGCGGGCATGTTGGCGCCCAGCGCGTTGGAGACCACCTCGCCGTTGGCCCGCAGCGCCTCGGCGATCAGCCGCGTCGTCGTCGTCTTGCCGTTGGTCGCGGATACCAGGACCACGTCCAGATGCTGGGCCAGCCTCTGCAGCAGGTCGGGGTCGAGTCTTAGTGCTACCTTGCCGCCGATCACCGACCCGCTGCCGCGGCCCGCCGCCCGCGACACCGCCGCGGCAGCCCTGCCCGCCGTCACGGCCAGCTTGGACCGCGGCGACAGCGGCTCCGTGTTGCCTGCCATCGTGTCTGAACCTCCTTGCCCCTCGCGTAGAAGAGAAGCCTACCGAGATCGCGCGCCGGCCCCGACCGCGCCACCCCTGGGAAGATCATCGACGTGGACGCGCGCGTAGGCTTACGCCCATGCGACGCGGCCCCATTCCCGGCGGAACCGGCGCCGTACACCCTCTCCGGACGTACGGCGACCCGGCCTTGCACGCGCCCAGCCGCGAGGTCACCCCCGCCGACCGGCCGCTGGCCGGCCTGGTCGAGGACCTGTTCGCGACGATGTACGCGGCGCGCGGGGTCGGCCTGGCCGCGTGCCAGATCGGCGTGCCGCTGCGGCTGTTCGTCTACGACTGCCCCGACGACGAGGACCACCGCCACCGCGGCCACGTCATCAACCCGCGCCTGGTGAGCACCGATGGCGTCACCGTCCGCGGCCCCGAGGGCTGTCTGTCCCTGCCGGGCCTGGAGGCCCCCACCCCGCGCGCGGACCTGGCCGTCATCGAGGGCGAGGACCTGCACGGTGCCCCGGTGCGGGTCGAGGGCAGCGGCTTCTTCGCCCGCTGTCTCCAGCACGAGTACGACCATCTCGACGGCGGTCTCTACACCGACAGGCTCACCGGACTGCGCCGTCGGCGCACCCTGCGGGCCGTGCGCCGCGCGGAGTGGTCGCGCCCCCTCCCGGCGGAGGCCCGGACCCGCCCGCCGGAGGGCTGAGGCGCTCAGGTCCCGTCGGAAGGCCGAGCATTCAGAATCCGGGGCCGCCCACCCGGTCGCCCGCCGCCGCCAGCCTGCCCCACAGCAGGTCGGCCAGGTGGCGCACCAACTGCTTGCGGTCACAGGGCTGTTCGCGCAGCCACCAGTCCCCGGCGGCGTGCATCATGCCGACGATGCCGTGCCCCCACACCCGGGCCAGCTCCTCGCCCTCGGGGCCCAGGTCCAGCCGCTCGGCGATCACCTTGGCCAGTTCCTCGCCCAGCCGCCGCAGCAGCGGTGCCGTGTGCTGCCCGGCGGCGAAGCCCCGCTCGCTGCCGGGGGACTCCTCGGCCGGATGCATCAGGAACCGGTAGACCTGCGGGCGGGCCTCGATCGCCGCCAGATAGGTCTCCAGCGTCGCCTCGACCCGCTCGCGCCGGTCCCTGGGCGCGTCCAGCGCGGCGCGCAGCGCGTCCAGGAGCCCGTCGGTGTGCCGTACGGCGAGCGCGCGGTAGAGCCCGCCCTTGTCGCCGAAGTGCCGGTAGAGGATGGGCTTGGTGATGCCCGCCTCGGCGGCGATCGCGTTCATCGAGGCGCCGGGCCCCTCCCGCAGGACGACCCTGTCCGCGGCCTCCAGCAGCTCCCCGCGCCGTCGTTCGGCGGCGTGCTGCCGCTCGTCCTCCCGCGTGTTCTCCATCGTGCGTCTCTCCCCGCCCTGAACGTGCCAGCTCCCCCCGAGCAACGTAACAACGTAACACTGCCACGTGCGCAGACGCGGCGGCGAAGGGGAGTTGACAGCCGCTACTCACGGGTAACAGACTGAGGATTACCGATGGTAACGAGTTACTCAGACTGGCGGAGGACCCCGACGATGGCCGACACCGAGTTCGCGCTGGACCTGAACGACGACCAGAAGGAAGTCCGGGACTGGGTACATGGATTCGCCGCCGACGTGATCCGCCCCGCCGCCGCCGAATGGGACGAGCGCGAGGAAACCCCCTGGCCGATCATCCAGGAGGCCGCCAAGATCGGCCTGTACTCCCTCGACTTCTACGCCCAGCAGTACTTCGACCCCACCGGCCTCGGCATTCCCATGACCATGGAAGAGCTGTTCTGGGGAGACGCGGGCATCGCCTTGTCCATCGTCGGCACCGGACTGGCCGCTGTGGGGGTCCTCGCCAACGGCACCGAGGAACAGATCGGCACCTGGGTCCCGCAGATGTACGGCGACGCCGCCGACGTGAAGCTCGCCGCCTTCTGCAGTTCCGAACCGGACGCCGGCTCGGACGTGTCCTCCATGCGCACCCGCGCCGTCTACGACGAGGCCAAGGACGAGTGGGTCCTCAACGGCACCAAGACCTGGGCCACCAACGGGGGCATCGCGAACGTCCATGTCGTCGTCGCCAGCGTGGACCCCGAACTGGGCTCCAAGGGCCACGCCTCCTTCATCGTCCCTCCGGGCACCCCGGGCCTCTCGCAGGGCCAGAAGTTCAAGAAGCACGGCATCCGCGCCTCCCACACCGCCGAGGTCGTCCTCGAAGACGTCCGTGTCCCCGGATCCTGCCTGCTCGGCGGAAAGGACAAGCTCGATGAGCGCCTCGCCCGCGCCAGGGAGCGCGCGAAGAAGGGCGCGGAGGTGGGGGTTCCCCCGGCCGGAGGCTGGGGGAGGGTGAAGAACGCCGCCATGGCCACCTTCGAAGCCTCCCGCCCCGCCGTCGGCGCCATGGCCGTCGGCACCGCGCGCGCCGCCTACGAGGTAGCCCTCGACTACGCCAAGACCCGCACCCAGTTCGGCCGCCCCATCATCGACAACCAGGGCATCGCCTTCCAACTGGCCGACATGCGCACCCAGATCGACGCCGCCCGCCTTCTGGTGTGGCGCGCCTCCTGGATGGGCGTCACCGGCAAGCCCTTCGAGTCGGCCGAGGGCTCCATGTCCAAGCTCTTCGCCAGCGAGACCGCCAAGACGGTCACGGCCCAGGCCATCCAGATCCTCGGCGGCAACGGTTACACCCGCGAATACCCCGTCGAGCGCATGCACCGCGACGCCGCGATTTATTCGATCTTCGAAGGGACCAGCGAGATCCAGCGCCTGGTCATCTCCCGCACCATCTCGGGCATGCCTGTCCGGTGACCCCGCGTGGGGGCCTCGGCCCAGGGCCCCACGCGCATGTGCCCAGAGCCCCACGCGCATGTGGGGCCCCGTCGGGCCGGGGCTCACCCGCCGAAGCGGGGCTCCGCCTCGCTCAGCACCGTCGACGCCGAGAGTGTGCCGGCGCCCCAGTGGGCCTCCAGCGCCCCGCCGAGTTCGGCCACCAGCCGCGCCACGTCGTCGTGCGCGGACTCGTGCAGCGCCTCCGCGACGATCAGCACCTCCGCCGTGGAGTCCCGTACGGCCGAATACCCGCTCTGCCGGTTCGTCCAGCGCCGCGCGTGTGCCCGTTGCGCGGTGTCCGAGAAGATCACCTCCCCGGGCTCGGGTGACTCCTCCGCGCCGGAGAACGTCTCGTACACCTCCTCGCCCCTCGCGTACCCCACCCGGAGGTCCCCGGTGATCCGCGACAGGTCGAACACGCCCACCGGGACGGCGAACGCCAGCGACGCCGCGTTGCACAGGTCGATCAGCGGGTGGATCCGCGGCAGCGCCCCCTCCTTGCGGAAGCGGCGCAGCAGCGACTCGGCGGCGCACCGGTACTGCGTCGGCTTGAGCCCCATCGATGTGAACGCCCGCCGCCACGCCTGGATCTGCGGCAGCCCGCTCTCCTGCCCGCCGGCCCCGGCCAGCCGCTCGTGCGCCTGCTCGCTCAGCTCGGCGACGGCACCGTCGACAGACGCCTGGGGTGTGATGCCCCGGGCGAAGAGGACTCCGGGAACCAGCCCGGGAAAGTCCTGCCACAACTGCTTGGAATGCTGAAAGTACACGGTGATTCCGATCAGAAGAACGCGAGTCGGGCGCCGAGCGCGACGAACGCGCCGGCGAAGAGGCGGCGCATCCACGTCAGCACCCGGGGGCGGGAGACGACATGGGTGCGCACGGCGGCGGCCGACGTCCCGTAGCCGACGAAGACCACGAACGTCACGAGCATGAACACGCCGCTCAACTCCGCCATCCGCCACATCGGGTGGGGATCGTCGTCCCGCACGAACTGCGGCAAGAAGGCGAGGAAGAAGAGAGTCACCTTCGGATTGAGCACGTTGACCAGCACAGCGGATACGACGACCCGCAGCGCGGTACGAGGAGCCGCCGCAGGCTGAGTACCCGTGGCGCCCGCGCCGTCGTCCTGGTCCGGCACTGTCAGCGCGCCCTTGTCCCGCAGCGTGCTGAGGGCCATCCACAGCAGATACACCACCCCCAGACACTTGAGCACCTCGAATGCCAGTGCGCTGGTGTGCAGCAGCGCGGCCAGCCCCGTGAACGCCGCCAGCGTGTGCGGAAGGATGGCCAGCGTGCAGCCCGCAGCCGCGACCACACCCGCCCGCGCGCCGCGCGAGAGTCCGGTGGCAACGGTGAAGAGCACCCCGCTGCCCGGCATCAGCGTGACGACGAGCGAGGTCAGCAGAAACTCCATGCCTTGACCCTCCCGCCACAATGGGCCCATGAACAGGTCCAATGGATCTTCTGTCGACTGGTCCATAACGCACGGCTCCACCCCGCCGCCCTCCACCCCGTCGTCGCCCGCCGCGTCCGACTTCCTCCAGCTCAACGCCGGCGAGGCCCCCAAAGGCGGCCTGTCCGACTGGCTCGTCCGCGAGATCCGCCGCGCCATCGCCGACGGCCGCCTGCCCACCGGCAGCCGGCTGCCCGCCACCCGCGTCCTCGCCGCGGACCTGCGCGTCTCGCGCGGGGTGGTCACCGAGTCCTACCGCCGGCTCGTGGAGGACGGTCACGTCATCGGCCGCGGACGCGCCGGGACCGTCGTGGCCGCCACCCCCCTCTCCGCTCCGTCCGAGCGGCGAAAGGCCGTAGGACGAAAGGAAGCTGACGAGCCGTCACACCGTGAGGCGAGCGGTGTCTTCGACAGCCCCCACCGGCTTGACACCTTCGACACCTACCGGGCCGCGCCCGCCCGCATCGACCTGTCGCCGGGCCTGCCCGACCTCGCCGCCTTCCCCCGCACCGCCTGGCTGCGCGCCGAACGCGCCGTTCTGGCCGAACTCACCCCCGGCGACTTCGGATACGGCGACCCCCGCGGCACCCCCGCACTGCGCCGCGCCGTAGCCGGCTGGCTCCGCCTCAACCGCGGCATCACCGCCGACCCCGACGACATCCTGATCGTCTCCGGCACCACCCAGGCCCTCGGCCTCCTCGCCGAAGTGCTCCACACCCACGGCATCCACCAGCTCGCCGTCGAGGACCCCTGCTCCCTCGGCGCCCGCCAGCACCTGCGCAACCGGCACCTGGAAACCCCGCCCGTGCCCGTCGACGCCGACGGCATCAGCGTCGAGGCGCTCCGCGCCTCCGGCGTCCCCGCCGTACTGCTCACCCCCGCCCACCAGTTCCCCACCGGAGTGGTCCTCGGCGGGGAGCGGCGCCGCGCCCTGATGGACTGGGCCCGCGAAGGCGGACTCATCGTCGAGGACGACTACGACGCCGAACACCGCTATGACCACACCCCCGTACCCGCCCTGCGCGCCATGGCCGCCGAGCACGTCTGCTACGTCGGCAGTATTTCCAAACTCCTCGCACCCGCCCTGCGCATCGGCTGGCTCCTCGCCCCCGCCGCCCACCGCCAGGACCTCATCGACGCCAAACGCTTCGCCGACCTCGGTAACGCCGCCCTCCCGCAGCTCGTACTGGCCCGCCTGATGGAAAGCGGCGCCCTCGAACGCCACCTGCGCTTCATCCGCAGACGCCACCGTGCCCGGCGCGACGCGATGATCGCCGCCATGCGCACCCACCTGCCGGACGCCGTCGTCCACGGCGCAGCCGCGGGCCTCCACCTCATGGTCACCTTCCCGCCCGGCACCTCCCGCCGGCTCCCGGTCGAGAGCGACACCGAACTGGCCGCCAGCGCCCTCGAACACGGCGTCAAGACCCAGCCGCTGTCGTGGCACACCCAACACCCCGGACACCCCGGCCTCGTCCTCGGCTACGCCGCGGCCCAGCCCACCGCCATCAGCCAAGGCATCGAAACCCTCGCGCGCCTCCTGCCCACCACCTCACCCCGGGCCCGCACCTGAGCATCCCGCCCACGGTGGCCACCGTGGGCACCCCTCCCCGGGTCCGCGACGGCCGGCGCGGCGACCCCGCCGCTCAGCGGTGCCGCGGAGCGGCGTGCCCCATCATCTCCGTGGCCTCGGTGAACGAAAATCCCAGGTCCTCATGGAGGATCCGCGTGTCATCCGCGTGCCCGGCCAGTGAATGCCCCGCCGCCCCCGCCTCTTCCGGTGCCTGCGCGCTGGTGCGGACATGACGGGTCAGCAGCCTCCAGGCATAGGCGTTGGTGTGCGGGCTGCGCAGCGCCTGCTCCCACTTCTGTGCCAGCTCCTCGAACGCCATCCGCACCACGACGTCCGCGGTCTCCGCGTCGGCCAGACGGCTGCGCGCGTACTGCTGGTAGCGGCTTTGGTAGAGCGCGCAGAAAGCGGCGAATTCCACGGACACGTCACCGTGCGGAGGTGCGGCGGAGGCATCCGGTTCGCCGCGCGATTCCCGGTCGTCCCGGTCGCGGGGTTCCTGGGGGTGTCCGTACGGGCGCTCGTCGTCGGGGCACTCCCGCGCCTCTTCCGGACCGCTCTCCTCGCCCTCGGGGCACTGCTGTGCCGGCTGTTCGCGCGACGAGAGCGAATGAACGTTCACCGTTCCCTTCCCCCTCCCATCCCTCCGTCACGGTCCGCTTTCGCCGGAAGCTACATGCCGTGCCGCCGCCACGCTACGGCTGCCCGCCGCATGCAAATTCATCGTCAATTGCACGAACAGCCACCGGAGTTGCGCAACTCCATCATTTCGAACTGACTGTCGACGCAGAGCCTATTTCCGTATCCTGTGTGAACGCAGAGGGCCACTCTTTGATCGAATCTGAACGAATACCTTCGTCAACTGCCCACCCATCATCTCGGCTCGAAATAGCGCACGCCCGCCCGGCGGGCGGCCTCCGCGAGGAATTTCACCGCGCCGGGGGATGCGGCGCCCGTGTGTTCGCTTCCTTCGGAGGTTTGCGATTGGCATCATAGTGATGCCATAGTGGCACCATGGATATCACGCCGTACGTCGACACCCTCCGCCGCGAACTGGCACTGGCCGCGGAGGCCGGAGGCGAGGAAACCCGAGAGGCGGGCGAACGCCTGGTCGCCTCCCTGGAGTCCGGAGTACGGCTGATGCTGCTGGAGGCCCTGTCCGCCGCGGCCGGCGAGATCACCGGCGAACTGGCCCCGGGCTCCGTGGATGTCCGTCTGCGTGGCCGGGACCCCGAGTTCGTCGTCACCCCCGCCCCCCACGACGACTGGCCGACCGGTCCCTCTTCCCCGCCCCCCGCCCCGGCCTCTCTTGCGGACCCCGCCCCGGGGGCCGAGGAAATCTCCCGGATCAACCTGCGCCTCCCCGCCCACCTGAAGGCCAGGGCAGAGGAATCAGCCGCCCGTGAGGGCCTCTCCCTGAACGCCTGGCTGGTGCGGGTCGTCGGACGAGGGGTGGAGGGAACCGGCGGCCCCGGGTCTGGGGCAGCGGGGGGAACGGGGGGTGCTGTGCGCGGCCAGGGCTATACGGGGTGGGTGCGCTAGTGCCGTGACCGGCAATGTTTGCCCGACAAGGAGCGTCGTCGTGGGGGCACCGCCCGCGCGAGCGGGGCCGAGCGTGGGGGTGCGTGCGATCGCAAGGCGGCCGGAAGTCCTTGATCGGGGTCTCCCCTGCTCTGGGGGCACCTCCCGGCCGAAGGCCGGGGGAGGAGCTGAGAGCTTGGGGAAGGAGCTACCAGGGCTTTTGGCCAACGCGGCTGGGGGCACCCCCTGCTCGGAGAGCTTGGGGGAGTGCGTGCCGGGCGGCGTGACGGGGCAAAGCTTGCCGGGAGGGGCACTAGGACCGGCCGCCCCGGCCGGGGCCGGCCTGCGTCCGCCTGGCCCTGGCCGCGAGCGCGCGGGTGCCCGGGGTGCAGGCGGTGAGCAGTGCCTCGCGCTGGCTTGGCGGGAGGACGTCGCTGGTGCCGCGCCGTCCACCGTCCAGGATGCCGCCCGCCGCGTCGAGCCACTCCGGGTCCGGCTCGACGCCGATGTGTCCGGCCAGGCGGGTCAGTTGGTGTTCCGGGGCTTCGAGCAGGTCCTCGAAGGCGAGCGGCATCACGGTGCCCGGCGGAAGGGCGTCCAGGTGGGACAGCCCCTCGGTGATCATGCGGGACCACAGGGCCCCGTACCGCGCGACCGGGACCGGGCGCTTCAGCGCGCCCGTCAGGTCGAAGCTGTCGTCGGCCAGCATCCGCTCCAGCTTCGCCGGTGCCTCCGGGCCGCTCCCGTGCGTGGCGTCGGCCAGGAACTCGATGAGCTGGAAGCCGGGGTGGCGGCTCATCGACAGCGCGCAGTCCGGCCCGGCCCGGTACAGGTGCACGAACCGTGCCTCGGGGAAGTGCTGCCGCAGCCGGGGCGCCAAGGAGAGCGAGAATCCTGAGCGCTCCACGACCGCGTGGCCGCCGCAGCGGGCGGACAGCTCGGCGAACAGGGCGCGGTAGTGCCCGGCCGCGGGTCCGGCGGGCCGGGCGGTGAGCACCGGCCGCAGGGCGTCGAACAGGACGTCCGGGTCGGACGTGAGATGCGGCAGTGTCGTCAGGCACAGCGCCGGGACGCCTCCGGCGCCGGTGAACCGGCCGGGGGAGCGCGGGTAGAGGTGTTCGGGCACGGGGGTGCCGTCGCGGATCATACGGTCGGCGAACGGCCGGGAGGAGGCGAGGATTTCCCAGAACTCCTCGCCGTCGAGGTCCTGTTCGGGCAGTGCGCCCGGCTCCAGCGTGGTGAACAGCTCACTCAGGCTCAGGACCGACGGGTGCAGCCGCAGCACCCGGGACACGGCGGTGGAGCCGCAGCGGCCGGTGCCGACGACGAAGGTCAGCGGGGGGCGGGACACGGCGCGCTCTCAGTAGCCGAAGCGGGCGTTGACCCGGCGCGGGTAGTACCGCTCGTCGCCGTCCCGCTCGTAGTCGGGCCGCCGCGGGGTGTCGGCTGCGGGCCGGTCGCCGACGACGGTGACGCGCCGGCCCAGCCGGTAGTCCTGGTAGTCGTTGACGGCGACGTGCTGGGTGGCCCGGTTGTCCCACAGCGCGACGGTGTAGGGGTCCCAGCGGTGGCGGCAGGTGAAACGCGGCTGCTCGGAGTGCTCGAACAGGTGCTGGAGGACGGCGTCGCTCTCGTGCCGGCTCAGCTGCGGGATGTGTGAGGTCCACATCCGGGTGACGTACAGCGAGCGGCGCCCGGTGACCGGGTGGACCCGCACCACGGGGTGCTCGGCGGACAGTTCACCGACCTGCGGGGCCTTGAGCACGTGCACGGCGGTGAGGCCGTCGAGCATCTCCCGGAAGGGTGCGGACAGCGTCTCGTGGGCGAGGTACTGGTTGCTCCACATCGTGTCGCCGCCCGCGGGCGGACAGGTGACCAGGTGCAGTATCGAGGCGATGGGCGGATTGGGGCTGAAGGTGACGTCGATGTGCCACTCATCGGCCTTGCCTCCCTTGTCGGACTCGATCAGCGTCACCTCGGGGTGTTCCTCCAGCTTGGGCAGGAACGGGTGGACCTCGACATCGCCGAAGCGGCGGCCGAACGCCACGTGCGCCTTCGGGGTCAGGCTCTCCTGGCCGGGAAAGAACAGCACGAGGTGCTCCAGCATCAGCGCGTGGATCCGTTCGAACTGCGCGTCCGTGATCTCGTTCAGGTCGACTCCCCGCACCTCGGCGCCCAGGGCACCGGACACGGGCCGGATGTCGAACTCCTCCTCGGGAGCGGGGGACTGCGACACGGGGGAGTGGGACATGGCGGACTGTGACACGGCGGACTGTGACACGGCGGTATCTCCTTCGTGGGGGTACGGCGTTCGGGGTTCGACGTTCAGGGGGCTGGCCGGGGCCCGGTGGCCGGCGCGGTCGGCCCGGGTGGCTGCGGACCGGTGCCTCAGCTGTTCACCGGCACCCGGTGGGCGCGGGGATCGGGCAGCAATCCGATCTGCTGGAGCCGGTCCAGGGGGGTCAGCGGCAGAGGCCCGAGTCCGGCCATGTTGTGGGTGACGGTGTGCAGCAGGCGCGGGTTGGCGCCGGTACAGCGCACCGCACGGCGCCCGATCACGCGCCCGGGCCAGGCCAGATCGGTGACCATCCGGGCCGCGTTGGCGCTCGTCCTGGCCGCCGAGGCGAGGAACGGGCGGCGCTCGGCCTGGTAGGCGGCCAAGGCGGCGTCGACGGTGGCCGCCTCCAGCCGGGGCCGGGCGGCGGCGTCCACGGTGGCCGTCGCCGGAAGCAGCCGGGCCAGCTGCTCCGCCAGCGCGGCGGCGCTGGTGATGGCGGTGTTCATGCCCTGCGCGGCCATCGGGTGCACGGCGTAGCCCGCTTCCCCGACGAGCGCCAGACCGGGCACGGTGAAGCGGCCGGCGAGGTAGCGGCTGACGGAGAAGAGCTGCCGGGTGGCCGCCGCGTCCGCCAGGCACGGGGCGAGCCCGGCGAGCCCCGGCACCTGGCCGACGGCCCGGGCGAGCCACTCGGTGAACGCGTCGCCGCCGAGCCCGCGCAGCTCGTCCGGCTCGGTCTGGAGATAGAGGCGGATCCTTCCGCCCGGCAGCGGGTAGACCAGGCGCAGCCCCCGGCCGGTGAGGTAGGCGGAGAAGTCGGCGGGAGCCGGGCCGGCCGCCGTCAGCTCGACGGAGACCAGCCGGTGCGGGTAGTCGGTCCGGCGGCCCTCGATCCCGGCGGCGCGGCGCAGCCGCGAGGAGATGCCGTCGGCGGCCACGACCAGCGGCGCGCGCACCACACGGTCGTCTCCGCCTTCACCGCCGGCCAGAACGAGCCCGCTCACCCGCCCGTCCGCCGCGCGCAGCGCCTCGCGGACGAGCGTGCCGCGGCGGATCTCCACGCAGGGCCCCAGCCCTTCGGTGAGGGCGGTGAGGATCTCCCGGTGGTCGTGGGCCAGCAGCCCGCGGTCGCCTTCGGGAAGCCGTCCGTAGTCCAGCGCCATGAGGGCCTCGCCCTCGCGGCTGCGGACGACGAGCCGGTCCAGGCCGACACCTCCGCGCTGCCGCAGCAGCTGCTCGGTGCCCCAGCGTCGCAGCACACGAAGGGCGCCTGGCTGGAGCACCTCGCCCTTGGCGACCGCGCGGGGCGCGCGCTGTTTGTCCAGGAGCAGGACGCGCAGCCCGAGATCGCCGAGCCCGCGCGCCGCGGCCAGCCCCGCGACCCCCGCCCCGCAGACCAGGACGTCGTAGTCGGCGGAAGCTTCCGTCATGCCGCCCCCGCTTCCTGGCGCGTCTGCCGGCCGTCCGCCGTACGCAGCCGGGCCAGCGCCTTGACCGCCAGCGCGGTGGCCAGGACACGGTCGGTGTAGCGGTAGCAGTGGCGCACGTACTCGTTGACGGCCGCTCCGGGCCAGGTGCCGTCGCGCTCCTGCCGGTCCAGCAGCCACCCGGCGGCCGAGGTGACGGACGCGGAGTCCGGTGCCTCGCCCGCGACGAGCAGGGCGTGCAGCGCCCAGGCGGTCTCCTCGACCGTGCCGCAGGACCCGGCCTCATCCCCGTCCGCCGCCGCGCCGGGGTCGTGCCCGCCGGTGCCCCAGGAGCCGTCCGGCAGCAGGCTGCGCAGCAGGAAGGCGCGGGCGCGCAGGGCGGGTTCGCTGCCGCCCTGCCCGGCCCGGGTGAACGCGACCAGCGCGGCCGAGGTCCCCGGCGTGAGTCCCCTGTACCACATCGCCTCCAGCGCCCCGTCCGGCCGCTGCTCCTCCGCGAGGCTGCGCAGCCCCTTCAGCACCCGGGCGTCGGAACGCTCCGCGCCGCAGTCCAGCAGGGCGACGACGGCCTTGGCCGTCATCTGCGGGCAGGGTCCGAACCCGCCGGGGCGGCTGTCGCGCACGGCCAGACTCCAAGAGCCGGAACGGTCCTGCATGGCCGTCAGCCAGCCGATGCCACGCCGCACATGGGGGTCGTCGGTGCCACCGGGCAACCTGTGCAGCAGCGAGCTGATCTCGGCGGTCTCCAGCGCCATCGGCCAACTGCGGTCGGTGGAGAAGCCCCAGTGACCCTCCGGGCAGGCCAGCGCGGTGAACGGAACGCTCTGCTGGCGGCGCCGGAACATCTCCCGCACCGGAACCAGCCTGGGGTCCTCGGCGTACCCGGCCTCCAGCAGGGCGGCGCCGGCGAAGCTGGACCAGGTGATGTCGAGCGGCATCAGGTCCCAGCCGCCGTCCGGCAGCGCGGTGCGGGACAGCCAGCCGGTCGCGGCCCGGACGATGTCGGGCGCCAGCCCGGAGCGGCCGACACCGAGGGTGATGAGGCTGGTGAGCCAGGGGTCACCGCTGAACGACCCGGCGTGGCGCTCGCGTTCGAAGGCCTGCCGGACGATCCCCGTGGCGCGCGGACGGAGGGCGGCGTCGAGCCGGCCGCCCAGTCCGGATCGCCCGCGCTGGACGGACTGGCCCAGCGCGAGTGCCGAGAAGATCGGCAGCCGCAGGCTCAGCGTCCGGCGGGCCAGGCCGGGCAACAGCAGCAGCTCCAGCGGCAACCGGGGCAGCGTCGCGGGGTCGCGCTCCCCGGCCAGGCTGTCGAACTGCCGCACCAGGCCTGCCATGGCGGGTTCCGGCAGGCCCTCCTCCCCGCCGCGGCTGCGGACCAGGGCCCGCGCCGCGGCGACCTCCTGCCGCGTGGTCTCCGGCGCCGTCAAGGTGAGCGCGGCAGCGGTGACGGCGGTGGTGAGTGTCTCGGTCGGGACACCGTCCATCGCCCAGCCGCCGTCCGGCCGCTGGGCGGAACACAGCCGCTCGACGGCCTGTTGGCACAAGGCCGCCTCCTCACCGGCGGGTCCGGCCCCCACGCCGTGCGCGCGGGCCGTGCGGAGAGCGACGAGCACGGCGGCCGTGTTGGCGGGCGAGAACCGGTCACCTCCGGGATCGACCACCCCATCCGCGCGGCGCACCGCGAACAGCGCCTCGGCGCCGTCGCGGACAGCACGCTCCAGCCGGGTGGCCACTGGCGAATCGGACATCGCTGACGTCAGCCCTTCGGTTGGGGGAAGCGGGACACGGACGGCGGGCCGGAGCGGCCGGGTCGCGGGGGAGGCCCGGGGGCGTACGTGCCGGACGGGAATTCATGGCGGGCCCGCATACGCCGCTGCGACAGCAGGCTCACGGCCAGCACGGGCAGCAGCACCACCAGCGCGGGGAGCGCCCCCCAGCCACCGGCGATCACAGCGGCGGCCAGCACCAGCCGCTCGCCCACCAGCACCTCGTGGGACCGCAGCGCCAGCCGCGCCCCCGGAGAGGCGGTACGCAGCAGCGGAAGGAACGCCCACGCTCCGGCCACCGCCGCCACCGCCACCAAGGCTCCGCAGGCGGCGGCCTCACCGGCCCCGGACACGTGGACGACGGCGGCTGCGAGCGCGGCGGCGTACAGCAGCGCGGAGATGCGGACGGCGGCGTCGAGACCCCGGACCACGGGCACGGTCCGGTAGCCGCCCGCACGGTCGCCCTCCACGTCGCGCAGTGTGCCGACCAGGTTGGAGGCGGTGTCGTGCGGGAGGAAGACCAGGGCCACGGGCAGCACCTGCCACGACGGGGTCTGGCCGGGCGGCGCCGCCACCCAGGCGCCGAACAGGACGGCCAGCGCGGTCAGCAGACCGCGCACCCCGTTGCCGAGGATGCCTCGCCCCTTCAGCAGCCGGCTGTAGGCCACCACCCCGGCCAGCGCGAGGGCGACACCCACCACGACCGGCCAGTTGACGGCGAGCGTGACCAACGCGGCGGCCAGCACCGCGCCCAGTCCGCAGGCCCGCGCCGTGCCCGCGCCCAGCCGCCCGGAGGGGATGGGGCGCTGCGGCTTGCCGATGGCGTCCAGGTCCCGGTCGAAGTAGTCCCCGAGGTAGTGGCCGCCCAGCCAGCCCAGAGTGGGGCACAGCCACGCGGCGACAACACCCTCCCGGGTGGGGCCGCTCGCCCCGGCCGCCGCCCCGGCCAGGCCCACGAGACCGGGGTAGGCCAGGGTGTAGGGGCGCCAGGTCTCCAGATGGGCGCGGAGCGCGGCGCTCGCCGGTGCGCTCATCGGTCTCGGTTGACGGACAGGTCGGCCACGGTGGACAGCGCGTCCCGGGCCGCCGTGCCGGGCAGGTCCAGCAGGGCCGCCTTGGCGCACGACGCCTCCGCGAGGGCCTCGGCGCGGGCCGCTTCCAGAGCGCCGGTGCTCGCCAGCAGTCCGCGTACGGTCTCCAGCGCCGCCTCGGCGGGGAGGCTGCCCCCGAGCGCGGCGGACAGCTGTCCGCGTTCGTGCTCGTCGGCCTCCCGCCAGCACAGCAGCACCGGGAACGTCGGACGGCGGTTGGCGATGTCGCTGAGCACCGACTTGCCGCTGGTCTCGGCGTCGCTGATGTGCGGAAGCAGATCGTCCGTCATCTGGAAGGCACGGCCGAGGTGTTCGGCGAACCGCGTGAACGCCTCCTGCGCGGCCGGCGGGGCACCCGCCAACTGAGCGCCGCCCAGGCAGGCCGCGCGGAACAGCGCCCCGGTCTTCAACGAGACCATCGTCAAGTAGCGCTCCAGGCCGGAGCCCGGCTCGCCCCGCAGCTCGTCCTCCATGACCTGACCTCGGCACAGGTCCACCCCGGCGTCCGCGAGGGTGCGCACCACGGCCAGGTGCCGCTCGCCGGCCGGCATCCCGTCCGCGCACTCGGCCACCGCCCGGAACGCCCCGATGATCAGGGCGTCGCCGGTGACGATCGCGTTCGGCGTGCCGTGCCGGGCCACCACCGTGGGCCGCCCCCGCCGCAGGGTGTCACCGTCGATGACGTCGTCGTG
Source organism: Streptomyces sp. NBC_01775 (assembly GCF_035917675.1). Classification (NCBI taxonomy): domain Bacteria; kingdom Bacillati; phylum Actinomycetota; class Actinomycetes; order Kitasatosporales; family Streptomycetaceae; genus Streptomyces; species Streptomyces sp. NBC_01775. The sequence goes on from NZ_CP109104.1 coordinate 8,954,770, forward strand.
AACGAGGGAGCCCACGTGCAGGCTTTCGATGCCGAGCGCGGCGGTCAGCGTGTCCTCGCGCCGCATCCCGGCAGCGGCGGCGGACTCGGTGAACAGCAGCGGGCGCAGCAGCTTGCCCGGCGGCAGCATGGCCGAGCGTTCCAAGGCGTCCAGCCCGACGGCGTCCTCGGGACATCGGCGCTCCAACTCCGCGCGCAGCAGCCGAAGCGTCGGCTCCAGCGGGCTCACCTCGACACGGGGCGGCAACATGGCGGGGGCGGCCCCGCGGCCGGCGCTCACGCCCAGCCCTCCGCACCGGTGCGGAACTCGGCGGCCAGGGCCGCGAACGCGTCGTTGGCCTCCCGTTCGGCGATCGTGACGCGGATGCCCTCGCCGGGTTTGCCGCAGATCATGACGCCGTGGTCCGCGCAGTGCTGCGTCAGCTCCTCCACGCCCTTCTCCAGCGGCAGCCAGACGAAGTTGGCCTGGCTCTCGGCGGACGCCCAGCCCTGTGCGGTCAAGGCGCGGTGCAGCCGGTCCCGCTCCCGGGCGGTCTCCCGGCACCGCTCGCGGATCTCCCCGGCCTGGCCGAGCGCGGCGACGGCAGCCGCCTGCGCGACGGCGCTGACGCGCAGGAAGAGCTGGTGCCCGCGCAGCGGACCGAGCATCGGGGGGTGTCCGACGAGGTAGCCCACGCGCAGGCTCAGCAGGCCGTAGGACTTGGAGAAGGTGCGGACGACACAGACCCGTTCGTCGGAGCGGTACAGCTCGATGCCGTCGTCGGTACGGTCCGGATCGGCGAAGTCCAGATATGCCTCGTCGATGACGACCGTCACGTGGGCGGGCAGCCGCTCCAGGAAGGAGCCGAGCGCGCCCGGCCCGACGACCGTGCCGGTGGGGTTGTTGGGGTTGCAGACCACGACCATGCGGGTCCGGTCGGTGACGGCGGCGGCCATGGCGTCCAGATCGTGCCGCTCACCGGTCAGCGGGACGCGCACCACCGAGGAACCGGCGTTCTCCGCCATCATCGGGTACGCCTCCCACGAGGGCCAGGCGTGCACGGTGTGCGTGCCGGGGCCGGTGAAGGAGCTGAAGAGCAGTTGGAGCAGCGCCCCGGAACCCGGCCCGACCAGCACGTCCCCGGGAGGCACGCCCAGATGTTCACCGATCGCCGCGGACAGCCCGAAGCCCAGGGCGTCCAGCGTCCGGTGGGCCTGCGCGGCGGTCTCCTGGACGGCGTCCACAACGGCGGGGAGGGGCGGGTGGCAGGTCTCGTTGAGCGCCATCTGGTGGACGATCGAGCCCGGTTCGGTGACCGGCTGTATTCGATTCCATCCGCTCTTTTCTGACATCGAGCCTCCAGGACGGAGAGGTGCGGGCCGGCCGGCAGCCGGTTCGAAGCATTACGGAAACCCAGCAGGCCGTCTGGATGCGCAGCCCGAACGCGCATTCAGCAACGCCTTTCAGCGCCAGACCCTAACCTCTCCGTCTTCGGGAAAACCAGGCCTCGTCCGCGAATCCATAAAACCAGGAGTAACGCGAAGAGTTCCCGAGCGGAACAAAAAGATATGGCTTCCCACTGATCTGCGGAATATTCCTGAATCTTCCCCAGGAATCCAGCGGGAGGAATGCGGCATCCTCCGGCGGAGGTCCGCGGAGAACGGCGTGCGGGGGACCGCCATGCGGTCGTACCAGCTCAGATGCCCGGAACCTGGCCCCCGGCGCTACCCAGGACGAGCCGGCCGCAGGCCGTATTTCCCGGCGTGCCCGGCCCCCGCCCCGAACCGTGCGCGGTCTGACGGTGCCCGCAAATGCCCGTTCCGGCGGGCGTCGTCCGGCTGGAAATCCCACGACATGGGGGATGGCGGAAACAAACGGCATCTTTCAGTCGCCCGCTCTGCGCGGTGGATGCCCGGACGGATTGGCACCGATATTTCTTGCACGGAAATGCGCATTAAGCGCTCGGTGTACGTCACGGGGAATTGCCGCCGCCCGGACGGTATCCGGGGTCCGCCGCCGTGGTGGCGCGGATGTCCTTTTCCACGCCGCTGGTGACATATCCCCCGCTACGCGCGGCCCGCCGCTTTCGAGGCGGGCCGCGCGTGCCTGAGAGGGAGTCAGCAGGTGACGACCTTGCCGTAGGAGCCCATGCCCCAGTGCCACGTCCAGGCCTGGCCGTGCTGGTAGGTCAGGCACTTCGAGTCGGGGCCGTGGTCGATGACCACCTTCAAGTGCATGGCCTTGCCGCAGTCGTTGCCGACGGTCACCGTCTTCTTGTGCTTGATGACGTCCCGGCGGACACAGGACGGCGCCGTTCCCTGGATGGCCGCCTTGTCCACCGCGGCATCAACGGGAGCCGACGGGGCCGTGGCGGCGGGCGCGGCCATGGCGGGGGCCGTTGACAGGGCGGGCGCGCCGCCGAGGGCCACCACGGCGGCGGCAAGGGCGAAACTCTTGCGGATGGGATTGAGCATGGGCCGGAGTCCTCTCCGAGTGCGGTACAGGTGAGTGGGAAACCGCCCGGCGCGCGGGATCAGGAGTGCACGCCGGGCGCCACGGCCATACCCTCGGCCCGATTGCCGTATTCCGGGGATCACCCACCGCTGACCAGTGCGAATACACCGGTCCATGACGGGCTCAGGACCTCCCGCGGGTGGTCAGTCGCTGCTCGCGCGGCCCCGGTCCCGGCGCTCGACGTACAGACGGTTGCCCCTGGGGCCGGTCCATTCCAGCCGCACCACACCGGCCACGGCGGCGTCGGCGAGGCGCGAGGGGTCGGACCAGTGGCCGAAGTTCGGATTGCGGAAGAACGTCGCCCACAGGTGGCCGTCGTGGTCCACGAAGAAGTTGTTGTGGCCGGCGCCGACCCCCGCGGTCCACCGCTTGGAGTACGGGCCCTCGAAGCGGTCCGAAACGGCGACGACCGCGTCGTACTGGTACTGCACGCGGCCGGAGCCGGGCGGGTCGTAGGCATGCCGTGTGCTGCCGTCGGGATTGATGGACGCACGGTTCCACGCGGCGTGGAGGAGGTAGTACTTGCCCCCGTGCTTGAACACGTACGCGCCTTCGAGATACGGCTCGGGGGAGTAGGGCTGCTGCTGGAACTTCGGGAGGTTCGTCGTCGGGACGATGTCTTCCATGTCGTCCCGGAACTTCGCGTACAGGTCGTTGTGCAGCACGAGCCACGCGTCGTCACCCTCGCTGTAGAGGCTGCCGTCGATGTGGTGGTAGGCGCCGGGCTCGATGAAGTCCGGCCCCCCGCTGACCGGGTCACCGAAGGGCTTTTCGCGATTGCCCTCGGCGAGCCGGTACGGGCCCTCGACCCCGCCCTCGCTCACCAGGAGGAACGAGCCGACCTTCCGGGAGTGGTCGCCCATGCACGCGACGATGTACCAGGTGCCGCGGAAATGGTGCAGCTCCGGAGCCCAGGCCTGGCCGCGCTTGCCGAACCTGTCGTCGTGCCAGTACTTCTGCCAGGGCGCGACGACCGTGCGTCCGGGCCGGTTCTCGCCGGCGAACTCGGGCGACCACACCTTGCCCTTCTCGGCGCCGGGCCGGATACCGGTCGTGTCGGCCAGCTTCCACGGCCCCCGCAGGGACCGGGACACCCACACGAAGATGCCGTCGTTCCACGGGGCGGCGGCTTCGAGTCCGGGCACCCGGGTGGTGCCGGTGGCGACGTAGAGGGGACGGCCGTCGACGACGAAGCAGTTGACGTAGGTGTCCCGCATCCAGACCTGGCCGCGCTCCTTGTCACGGGGGCGCAGCTCCAGCGGGAGGACGAAGGAGTTGTCCTTGCGCGGCCACAGGTCCAGCCGGGTGTCCGCGAGGCCGTAGGGCGTGAGGCCGGGCCGGTTCGACGGGTAACGCCCCCGCGACGGCACGGCCTTCGACGGCGCCGCCTGCGCGGCGGGAGCGGGGAGCGCCGCGGCCACTCCCAAGGAACCGGCACCGGCCAACAAGGACCGTCGGGCGAGGTGTGACCCGTTCTCGGAGCTGGTCATCAGTCACGTCCTTCTTCGTCGTCCAGGGCGCCGGTGCCCTGTCTGGGAGGACCGGCGGGGGAAGTTGGTGCCCAGGGGGTGTCGTCCGGATACCCCTGGTGCTGCTCGCGCGCCGTGCGGACGGGAGGCGACGACGGCACGACGACGCCGCTGGTGAGGAGCTTCGTGGGGATGTCGTACAGGGCCGCCCAGGGTTGGCATGCCGCACAGCATGCGAACGCCCGCTGATTTTCGTCAACACTACGGAAAAATAATCCGGAGCTTCCGGCGCTCCGAAGGATCTGCGTATCGCGGCAACTCCGCAGGTCGCAGCGGGTGTTGAGGGGGAGGGTCAGGAATCACGATTGCGTAACGGGCCTTCCGTGCCGGAGTGCCGACCGGCCCGGACGCAGTTCCAGTTGGGCGGAAAATTAGGTGAGGCTAAGCTAACTTTCGTGAAGGTTGGTGATCAGACAGCCGCTGCCGCACGTCCGTTGCGTGGACGCGCGCTCGCAGCCGAAGGTGTGACCGTGGCGTACGACGACGTCGACGTCGTGCACGATGCCGCCCTCGCGCTCAGGCCGGGGGAGATCACCGCGCTGGTGGGCCCGAACGGCAGCGGAAAGTCGACACTCCTGCGCACCCTGGCACGTCTCCAGCGCGCCCGGAGAGGCACACTCACGATCGACGCCGCGACCGACGGTCTCGCCCTCACCTCCCGTGAGTTCGCCCGTCACGTCGCGCTGCTCACCCAGGGGCGACCCACCCGGAGCGGCCTCACCGTCCGCGACCTCGTCGACTTCGGCCGCTACCCCTACCGGGGCCGCTGGGGCAGGCAGGATCCCGACGGCAGCGCCGCGGTGGGCCGGGCCCTGGGCATGACCGGCGCCAAGGACCTGGCCAAGAACGCGACCTGGAAGTCCCTGCCGTTCGTGAAGGCCGGCGACGTGCACCGACTGTCCGAGGGCATCTGGATGTTCGGCGGACCCGGGTCGATGGGGGCCTACGCCGACGCCCTCGTCGACTCCCTGAAGAAGTAGCGCCGTGACCGTCACCGCGACGACCTCAGCCTCCCGCCCCGCGACGGCCAGGTCCACGACGGGCGCCGTCGCGGTGACGTCCGCGCTCGTGCTCCTGGTCGCGGTCCTCGCCGTCGTCGACCTCACACAGGGCACGGCCGCCGTCGGCACGGCCGAGGTGTGGAAGGCGCTCACCGGCCACGCCGGCCCGGGTGACGCGTCCGTCGTCCTCGCCTCGTGCCTGCCGAGGGCGGGCGCGGGAATCCTGGTCGGCGTCTGTCTCGGCACGGCGGGCGCGGCCTTGCAGGCCGTCAGCCGCAATGTGCTCGCCGCGCCGGACACCCTCGCGGTGAACGCCGGCTCCTACCTGGCCCTCGGACTGCTCGCCGCCACCGGAGCGTCGGTCCCCTTCTTCGCCTCCTCCGGTATCGCGTTCACCGGAGGGCTCCTGGCGGCAGCCGTCGTGCTCGGGCTGTCCGGTCCCGGTGCGGGGAGTGTCCGGCTCGTCCTCGCCGGAAGCGCCCTCGCGCTGGGCATCGGCTCCGTCACCGATGCACTGCTCCTGCTCTTCCCCGAGCGCACAGAGGGCCTCTACCAGTGGAACCACGGCAGCATCGGCCAGAACGGGCCCGACGGAGTCGCGCAGCTGGCGCCCCTCGCCCTGCTCGGCCTCATCGGGCTCCTGCTCCTGGCCCGCCGTCTCGATGCCCTCGCGCTGGGGGACGACGCCGCGCGCGGGCTCGGTGTCCCGGTCAGGGGAACCCGCGTCACCGTCGTCGTGCTCGCCGCGCTGCTCTCCGCTGCGGCGGTGTCGCTCGCCGGGCCGATCGGGTTCGTCGGGCTGTGCGCGCCCGCCCTCGTGCGTCCGCTCGCGCGCCGGCACCGGGCGTTCGTCCGGTCGCGGACGAACATACCCCTCGCCGGCCTGGTCGGCGCCGCGCTGGTGCTCGGGTCGGACGTGCTCCTGCGGGGCGGCCGTCATCGCCGAGTCCGCGGTCGCGGTGCCCACCGGGGCCGTCACCAGCGTGGTCGGCGCCGGGTTCCTCGTCGTGATGGCCCTGCGCGTCCGGGACGCCGGCGGCGCGGTCGCGCCGGACCGGCTTCGGATCCCGAGCAGGGCCGCGTTCCTGGCCACCCTTGTCGTCCTCGTGACCGCGCTCGTCGGTGTGACGATCGCCGCCGTGCTTCTGGGCGATGCCAAGCTCCTGCTCGGCGACGTCGTGAACCGGGCACAGGGACGGGCAGGCCAGACCGTCACCTTCGTCCTCGACACCCGGGTGCCGAGGGTCCTCGCCGCCCTCTTCGCGGGCGCGGCGCTCGCCCTGGCCGGCACGCTGGTGCAGGCCGTGACGCGCAACCCCCTCGCGGAACCCGGCGTCCTCGGTGTCTCCGGCGGGGCGGCCCTCGGCGCCGTCCTGGTCGTCACCACGGTGCCGGCCGCCGGCTCGTGGGGTGTCGCCGGTGCGGCGTTCGCCGGCGCCTCGGCCACCGCGCTCCTCGTCTTCGGGCTCGCCGCCCGGGGCGGGTTCCAGCACACCCGCCTCGTCCTCGTCGGCGTCGGGGTGTCGGCCGGAACGAGCGCGTTCACCAGCTTGTTCATCGTCCTCACCGACCCGTTCAACGCCACGAAGGCGCTCACCTGGCTGTCGGGATCGACGTACGGGCGGACCCTGCCCGACGTGCTGCCCCTCGCGGTCGTCCTCGTCGCCGGCACCGCCGTGGCGACCGCACGCCGGAAAGAGCTCGACCTCGTGTCGCTCGACGAGGACACCCCCAGGCTCCTGGGCCTGCGGCTGGCACGCGGACGCCTGGGGTTCCTCGTGGTGAGCGTGCTCCTCAGCGCCACCGCCGTCGCGGCGGCGGGCGCGATCGGCTTCGTGGGACTCGTGGCACCGCACGCGGCACGCGCCCTCGTGGGGCGGCGGCACGTGCGGGTCCTGCCGGTGGCGATGCTCCTCGGAGCGGCCCTCGTCGGCGTCGCCGACCTGCTCGGCCGCGCGGTCATCGCCCCGGCCCAGCTCGGCGCGGGCCTTATGACTGCTGTCGTCGGAACGCCCTACTTCCTCCATCTCCTCATCCGGAGCCGACGGCAGGGCCCGGAACCGGACGGCAGTGGCCCCGGAGCCGGCTCAAGACGTGAACGGTAAAGCAAGGTCAACCCGACAAAGAACCACAGCCTGCCTGGCCGGTGCCGGGATGCCCGCAGCGCAGGTGCGAACCAGGAGCCACACGTGCCCAACTCCATAACGGACACCGCCGATTCCGTCGATTCCGCTGCGGCGGTCGCGACCGCCCACGCCGTTGTCACCGCCGAGGGCCTGCCGGAGGCCGCCGACCGTACCGGCTTCGTCGAGCTGGGTTCCTCGGAGGACCTCCGCGAACTGCTCGGCCCGCCGCACCCCGTGGTGGTGGACAAGGTGCACCAGCGGCTGGTCGACGCCGATCTGGACATGCTGGCGCGCTCACCGTTCTGTCTGCTCGCCACCTCCGACGCGGACGGCAACTGCGACGCGTCCCCGCGTGGCGGCGAACCCGGGTTCGCCCGCGTCCTCGACCCGGGCACGCTGGTGTTGCCGGACCTCCCCGGCAACCGCCGGGGCGACAGCTTCCACAACGTCCTGGAGAACCCGCACGTCGGCCTCGTCTTCCTCATCCCCAACTCCACCGACGTGCTGCGGATCAACGGTCGCGCGCGCCTCCTCCGGGACGCGTCGTTCTTCGACGCGATGGCGCGCAAGGGCCGCCGTCCGCGGCTGGCCCTCGTGGTCGAGACCGACGAGATCTACCGGCACTGCCCGCAGTCGCTGAACCGCGCCCGGCTGTGGGACGAGGACGACCGTTAGCCGGTGACCACCTCGTGCCGTGCCCCGGTGCGCACCTGCTGGTGCTCGTGACGCCTGAACAGTTTGCCGGGCCACCACATCCATCGACCCACGTCCAGGGTCAGCGCGGTGACCAGCACCGAGCGGACGATCATGGTGTCCAGCAGCACGCCGAACGCCACCGCGAACCCCAGCTCGGCCGCGAACACCAGCGGCAGCGAGGCCATCGCCGCGAAGGTGCCGGCCAGCACCAGACCCGCTGAGGTGATCACACCCCCGGTGGCGGACAGCCCCATCAGCGCGCCGTGCCGGGTGCCGTGCAGCAGCGTCACTTCACGCACCCGGGTGACCAGGAAGATGTTGTAGTCGATACCCAGGGCGACCAGGAACACGAACGTCAGGAGCGGGAAGGAGGCTTCCGCTCCGGCGAAGTGGAACACGTGGTTGAACACCAGACTGCTCACGCCGAGGGCCGCTCCGAACGACAGCACCACCGTCGCTATGAGCAGCAGTGGTGCGACGATCGCCCGCAGCAGCAGCGCGAGGATGAGGAACACCACGATCAGCACGATGGGGATGATCACCTTGGAGTCGCGGGCGGCGGCTTCCTGTGTGTCGAGAACGACCGCCGCGTTGCCGCCGACCCGGGCATCCGCACCCTCGATCCTGTGGACCGCGGTTCTGGACTGCTCGACGGTGCGCATCGCGGCCGTACTGCTGGGATCGTCCTTGAGCTCCCCGAGCATGACGGCCTCACCGTCCTCGACCATCGGCGCCGACACAGCGGCGACTCCGGTGACGCCGGACAGCGCGGTCCTCACCTGCTCCGCCGAGGCGGCCTTGGCCACGACGTAGATGGGGTCGCCCGACCCCACCGGGAAGTGCTTCGCCTGGATCTCCTCACCGACAGCCATCTGTGGCTCGTTGGTGAACTGGTCCTTGTTGGAGAGCCCGTCGGCCTTGAGCCCGAGCGCCCCGAGCGCCATGACGCCGAGGACGAGGGAGGTGCCGATCCACACGATCCGCGGCCGGCCCGAGACGGCGGTGCCGACCCGGGTCCAGACGCTCTCCTCGGCCGCTCCGGCTGCTCCGGCCGCTCCGTGAGGCGACTTCGAATACAGCGGCTTCACCGGCCAGAAGATCCAGCGGCCACAGATGACCAGCAGGGCCGGCATCAGGGTGACCATGGCGAGCAGCCCGACGAGGACGCCGACGGCGCAGGCAGGTCCGAGCCCCTTGGTGGAGTTGAGGGTGGCCAGCATCAGCAGCATCAGGCTGACCGCGACGGTCGCGGCGCTGGCGATGATCGCGGGACTGGAGCGGCGCAGGGCCTCCGCCATCGCCTCGTGGCGGTCCTCGTGCCGCCGCAACTCCTCTCGGTACCGCGAGATGAGCAGTAGTGCGTAGTCGGTGGCGGCGCCGAACACGAGCACGGTCAGGATGAAGCTGGTCTGCTTGTTGACGGTGAGGCCGGCGTTCTTCGCCAGCAGGTAGATCACCGCTTCCGACGTGACCAGGGCGACGCCGACGGTCAGCAGTGGCAACAGTGGCAGCACCGGGCTGCGGTAGGTGAGCAGCAGGATCACGACCACCACCAACGCGGTGATCGTTGTCAGGCCGCCTCCTCCGCTGAAGGCCTTGATCGAGTCGGATGCGTAACCGCCTGGGCCGGTGACGTGGAATCCGGGACCGCCCGCGCTCTTCTCCCCGACCGCGTTCATCGCGTCGACGACCTCGCCGATCCCTTCCCAGCCCGTCTTGTCCTTGTGGACCTGGACCACGGTCTGGATGGCCTTGCCGTCCTTGGCCTTCAACGGGCCCTGTGGCTGGCCGACGACGTTTTTGATGGCCTTGAAGTCTTCGGCGTCGGCTCGTGCCTCGGCCATGTCGGCAGAGGTGACGCCCTCGGGCCGGTCGTAGATCACAATCGCGGGCACGGTGTCGCCAAGCTGGAACTTCTCGGTCCGCTCGACGACCTTGGTCGACTCCGCGTTACCGGGCAGCCAGGCGGAATTGTCGTTCTCCTCAACGTCGCCGAGCTTGCCGGCCAGCATGAGCGCCGGGACGAGCAAGGCCACCCAGAGGGCGAGGATCACCCATTTCGCCACCCTGCCACCGGGCAAGGACGCCATTCTTCGCAGCATGTGGATTCCTCAGCGTTCAGTGGACGTGGGAGAGCTTGTCGGGATTGGTGACGGCGTAGATCCCGCACACCTGATCGTCGTCCGGAGTGAGGTCGAGGACGAGGACGGCGTAGGGGGTGTCACCGGCGAACAGCACCGCCGACGGGTCGCCGTTGACGCTGCGGTAGGCGATGTCGAGGCCTTTGCCGGAGCCGGGGGCGATAGCGGCGAGCAGGCGGGCGACCTTGTCCCGGCCGTGGAGCGGCCGGGGGCCCTTCGCTGCGTGACCCTTGCCTCCGCGGTCACCCCACAAGGTCACCTCCGGCGCCAGGATCTCCAGGAGGGCGTCCAGGTCACTGCCGAGCGCGGCGGCCAGGAACCGCTCGGTCACCTGCTGCCGGACGTGCGGGGCGGGCTCGTAGCGGGGGCGCCGGGCATGGACGTGCTCGCGGGCGCGATGGGCGAGCTGACGAATCGCCGAGGGGCTGCGGCCGAGGATTTCCGCGGTCTCGGTGTGGGCGTAGCCGAACACCTCGTGCAGGACGAACACCCCGCGTTCCAGCGGCGTGAGGGTCTCCAGGATCACCAGCAGCGCCATCGACACCGACTCGGCGCGCACTGCCGCGTCAGCGGCATCGTCGGGTACGGAAGTGCCGGTGAGGGGGCTGACGAGCGGTTCAGGCAGCCATGGCCCGATGTAGGTTTCCCGGCGGCGGCTGATGGCGGCCTGGTGGGCGAGGGCCCGGTTCACCGCGATCCGCACCAGGTAGGCGCGCGGGTTGTCGATCGGCTCCGCGCTCGGTGTCTGGTTTCTGGCCGTCCACGCCAGCCATGTCTCCTGCAACACGTCCTCGGTGTCGGCGACGTCGGCAAGCATGTTGTAGACGATGGAGAACAGCAGCTCCCGGTGGTCGCTGAACACTTGTGTCGCGGCGTTCGTCGCCGGAGCTGACGCCGCCTCCCGCGGCCTGCCCCCGGATGAGGCTGTCGGTGAGTCTGGCGGGGTGTCGGACATCGGAGGGCCTCCCATCGCGGATGCGTTCGGGGCTTAGAGCGATCGAGGCACCTGGAGTGTGACATCCTCCTGCGAAATGTGATCCGGGTCTCACGGTGAGGTCAGCGCCTTGGGGCCGGCGTCGTGGCGATCCCGAAGCCCTCCCTCGGGATCTCGGCACCCGCCGCCGCTGCGGTCATGTCACTCCCTGGCTCCTGGGCTCCAACTGCCGTTCCCTGGCCGCTCGTTGGCGTAGACACCCTCTGAGCTGCCAGGGGGCCCTGCTCCGGTGCCCGGCGTCTGCCGCGATCGCCCGGCCGGGGCTCCCGTTCGGCGGACGCAGGAGTCCTGTTTTCCTTCATCAGCTGAATTCGTAATGCCGCGCAGGCCGGGACTCGCGTGCAGGCCGTGACTATTCGTGCTGTCGACCGTACGAGGAGTTATGGGGCGGGACCGATCTATGACCTATATCACATCCCAGCTGCAAAGGATCATGCTCGTGCATATGCACAGCCAGGTATCTCGTGTGCCACGATGCCTCGGTGTTGGTCTCGACCTGAGTAGCTGAGGCGAGAGATTCGGCATGGGGATCCGGCATGCCGGGGCTTGACTTCTGAGGGAACCATTTATCCGACCCATCGATCACCCGGATCCCATTCGGGTGGCAGTGCAGCGCATGGCTTCTTGTAAAGTTTCGGCTAGCTGTAATTCGGGGGACGAGAGTGCCGACAATGATCGTTATCGGATACAGGCCGGATCTCGATCGTGCGCTGCGGCGCCGGGGCTTGGATCCTTACTATCTCGTGCAGGCACAGGTGAGCCCGTTAAAGGGTCGGAATTTCAAGTTCGTAACCGATATCGAGAACGTGCAGGAAGTATTGCGCGCAGTGCTGTCCGCACGCATTGAAGATGCGGCAGGAGTGCTTAGCGTCCATGAAATGGGCGTCTTTGGCGCAGCCTACTTGCGGCAGGCGCTCAACCTTCCCGGAAATACGGATTCAAAGACGGCTCTTTATTTCCGGGACAAGTATCTTCAGAAGAGCAGCTTGCCGCCTCAGATAAAGCGAGCACGCTGCCGGTATGTTTCGAAAGATACTTCGTTCGCAGAGCTTGTCGGCGACCTGGGCGATACCTTCGTCATCAAGCCCGCGACCGGAGCCGGCTCTCTCCGTACGCATATCGTTCGGACTCCCGAAGAGTATTCACAGGCGGTGAAGCCGCTTCCGAGCCGGTCGGATGTCGAGATCGTCGCCGAATCTTTCATAGATGCCCCGGAAGTCTACATTGACGGCATCTGGAACAATGGTGATCTTCAATGGTCGTCCATGAGCAACTATCACATCTCGCCGCTCAGTGCTGCACAAGGCGGCGTATTGGCTGCATACGTGCTGGACAAAAGGCGGAATCCAACGCTGTTCGCCGAGGCGGAGAAACTCACAGGACAGGTGCTCACAAGCCTGGGTGCACCTGACTGTGTATTCCATCTGGAGATGTTCAGGGAAGAATCGGGTCTGACCTTTGGCGAGTGCGCCATTCGCCTCCCGGGAGCACTGTCCCCGCAGGTGAACGAATTGACGTTCGGCGTCGATCTCTTTGACGTCGAAATCAGTCTCGCGCTTGGCGAAGAGCCGGTCAAAGCCTCGGGCAAAGATGCGCCGGACCGCTTCCACGGGTACATACTTCTGCGCCGCTCCAGCAGAGGAAATTTGACCCGAGAAGATTTCGAGCGCAACTTCGCTTTCGACGAGATCGAGTATTCTTCGTCGCTCGACACACCGATCGGCCCGTATGGTCGGGTGGGGCAGGCAATCGTATCCGACGAGGATGAACTGAAACTGCAAAAAACGATCGAAGAGATCGTGCGATTCAACGAGGTAGGCTGAAGCAGGCGGTGTCATAAGGCGTACGTCTGCTCCCGCTCACCGAAATACACGGGGAAGTACAGCGGTATGTGGCTTTCACAGGATTGGCCCATGGGTTGCGCCCGCAACCCCAACCGAATAGCTGGGCACCTGCTCGCGGCAGGTCACGACCTGATCTACGGCGCTCGTCACGACGCCATGCCCATACCGCCTCCGGCCTCAATGCCCTGCCGGACAGTCTGAACCAGGTTTTCGCCGGGGAGGCACCCCGGTCACCCCCGCGTTCACGGGATCGCGTCGCCTCGGTCGAACGCGCTCCGGGCGCCACGCGGCGCCCGGCCTGAGCCTCAGCCGACCGTGACCTGCCCAGGCAGCGCCCGCACCGCCGTCGAAACGGCCCTTGAGCACGCCTCCAGGTCCCTGCAACCGTCCACTTGCAACGGAACGCAGGGCCGTACATGGCGCTTTCTCCGACACCCCCGGCCAAAGCGTCTGCTCGCCACTGTTTTGCGTTCCTTCCGATCGGAGGTCTTCGCCCTATGCAGGAACAAAGTCCCGCTTCGACGCTCCCGCAGCTGCTTGAGAGCGCGGCTCGCGACACATCTCGTGGCATCACATTCATCGGCGGCTCCTTCCTGTCATACGCGGAGCTGCGGGAATGTGCCTACCGGATTTCGAAAGGACTGCGAAACCACGGCACCGCGCCGGGCGAACGGGTGCTGATCGCGGCCAATGACCCCGAGGATTTCTTCCGTGCCTTCTGGGGGTGTGTGCTGGGCGGCCTCGTGCCCTGCCCGATCGCCCTGCCAGCCGACCCTTCCCGCTTGCAGACGCAACTGGAATATCTGCGCGTGCTCCTGGGCGACCCGTTGGTGGTCATTTCCAAGACGGCCCACGGAGACCTGCCCGACGTCGGGTTGTGCACCGTCACGGTGGAGGAATTGGGCCACGCCTCGGCTGAAGACGCTCAGCACCATGCGTCCGCTCCCGAAGACCTCGCCTTACTGATGCTCACCTCCGGGTCCACCGGATCGAGCAAAGCGGTCAGCCTCACCCACGCCAACCTGCTGGCGGCCCAGGCCGGCAAGGCAGGGGCGCTGGAACTGGGGCCCGACGACACCACGATGAACTGGATCTCGACCGATCACATAGCCGCGATCGAGGCACACCTGCTGCCGATGCTCAATGGCGCCGACCAGGTCATGGCAACTCCGGCGACGGTGCTGGCGGACCCCGCGGAATTCCTCGGACTGCTCGCGGCCCATCGCGTGAGAGTGACCTTCACTCCCAACTTCTTGTTCGGACAGATCAATCAAGCACTCGCCCAGCGGCCTGTCCCGCCGCAGGAGCTGGACCTGTCGCAGGTGCGCTACATCATCTCGGGCGGTGAGGCCACCGTGACCGCCACCGTACGGGCGTTCCTGGACACCCTTTCCCGCTACGGGCTTCGCAAGGACGTGATCGTGCCCGCCTTCGGGATGACCGAGACGTGCGCGGGCAGCGTCTTCAACCGCGATTTCGCCACCCGTGACCTGGACGTGGAATTCCCTCCGCTGGGCCGCCCGGTGCGAGGCTTGCGCATTCGCATCACCGACGGCGCCGGCGAGGTGCTGTGCTCCACCGACCGGCCGGGGGGCGCCGAGCCGGGCGAGGTGCAACTGCGTGGCCCGATGGTGACCCGCGGGTACTTCAACAACGACCAGGCCACCGCACAGGCTTTCACTCCCGACGGCTGGTTCCGCACCGGTGACCTGGGCCACCTCGACTCCGAAGGCCGGCTCACGCTGGTCGGCCGGACCAAGGACTCCATCATCGTCAACGGAGTCAATTACTACAGCCACGACCTGGAAGCAGTCCTGGACGGGCTGGACGAGGTGCAGCGCGGACAGGTCGCGGCTTTCCCGATCCGGCCCGGCGGAGCCGATTCCGAACAGCTCGCCGTCGCGTTCGTCCCCGCGGACGATCCCGCCGACGACACAGCCGTGTACCGGGCGCTCGTAGCGATCCGCAGCTCTACGGTGATGCATTGGGGATTCCGCCCCCAGCTGATTCTCCCCGTCGCCGGGACCGACATTCCCCGTGGCAATCTCGGCAAGATCCAGCGGTCCCGGCTGCGCACAGCGGTCGAGGACGGGAGCCTGGACGAGGCGGCCCGCCGGGCGGGTGAGGTGAGCGTCGGATTCCTCGGCGCCTACGTGGCACCCGAAGGGGACGCCGAGACCGCATTGGCCGGCATCTACGCCCGCGTACTGAACACCAGCAGGGTGCCGGCGACCACCAGCTTCTTCGACCTGGGCGGGACCTCGCTGGACGTGCTGCGGCTCAAGCTGGAAATTCAGGCCGAATTCGGCATCGAAGAGGTGCCGATGTCCACGCTCCTCCAGGCCCCGACCGTGCGAGCACTGGCCGGCCGCCTGGCCGCCGGGCAGGGCACCGACGGGGATTCCGCCTACGATCCGCTGGTGCCACTGCAAATCACCGGGGACGGGACGCCGTTGTTCTGCGTACATCCCGGCCTGGGAGAGGTGCTGGTGTTCATCAATCTCGCCAAGTACTTCACCGGAGAGCGGCCGTTCTACGCGTTGCGGGCACGTGGTTTCGGACAGGGCGAGACCAACTTCGGATCGTTCGGCGAAATGGTCTCCACCTATGTGGCGGCGATCCGGCGGGCACAGCCCGAAGGCCCTTATGCCGTCGCCGGATACTCCTACGGCGGGGCGGTCGCCTTCGAGATCGCCAAACGGCTGGAGGCCGAGGGCGACGAGGTCAGGTTCGTGGGTGTCTTCAACCTGCCGCCGCGCATAGCCGACCGCATGAATGAGATCACCTTCACCGACGGTGCCATCAACCTGGCGCTGTTCCTCGAACTGATCGACGCCGCCGACATCGAAGGGCTGACCACCACCCTCCGCCACCTGTCCGAAGACGACCAGCTGGCCTTTCTGATCGACCATGCGCCGAAGCGGCGCCTGACCGAACTGGACCTCACCGTCGAACGGTTCACCGCCTGGGTGCACCTGGCTCAGAGCATGGTGCACGTGGGCCGCACCTACGAACCGTCGGGGTCGGTCAGCGACGTGCGGGTGTTCTACTGCACTCCGCTGAAAGGCACCAAACAGGAGTGGCTGGATGACCAGCTGCGTCACTGGGACGACTTCACCCGTACCCCCAACACGTACATCGAAGTGGACGGGGAGCACTACACCCTGATGAGCCCGCAACACGTACAGACCTTCCAGGCAACCCTGCGGCATGAACTTGCCCGCGCGCTCGGCTGAGGACGGACACAGGCATGCAAGGCAAGAAGATTCTCGTCACCGGCGGGACCGGACAGGTCGCGAGGCCCGTCGCTGAAGCGCTCGCTGCGGACAACGAGGTGTGGTGTCTGGGCCGGTTCGGTGACCTGGCCGCCCGCAAGGCTCTCGAAGAGCAGGGCGCCCGCACCCTCACCTGGGACATGGCCACCGACGATCTGGAGGACCTGCCCCGCGACTTCACCCACGTGCTGCACTCTGCCGTACACCGGGGGGACGGCCAGGACTTCGGGGAAACCGCACGTGTCAACGCCGTCGGCACCGCGCGCCTGATGACACACTGCGCCGCCGCCGAGGCGTTCTTGTACGTCTCCTCCGGGGTGGTCTACAACCGGGCCGATCGCACCCACCGGTACCGGGAGGACGACCCCCTCGGCGCAACAGCGCCCTGGCTGCCGACGTACCCCATCGCCAAGCTCTCCGCCGAAGGGGTGGTGCAGGGCCTGGCCGAAGCACTGTCGTTGCCGGCCGTGATAGCCCGGCTCAACATCGCCTACGGTCCGTACGGCCACGGCGGGGTCCCCATGATCTTGTTCAACGAGATGCGCGCGGGACAGCCGTGCGCGGTGCCCCGCGAAGGGCAGAACTACTGCAATCTGCTGCACACCGATGACGTCGTCCGCCAGGTGCCGCTGCTGTGGGAAGCGGCGCGGGCGCCCGCGCGGGTGGTGAACTGGGGCGGTGACGAAGAGGTCGGCATCACCGACCTGCTGGAACACATGTCCGCGCTCACCGGAGTGCCGGTCCGGCTGGAGCGCAACGACTACAGCCGGGAGACCGCGATCTTCGACCACGACGTCCGCCGCGGCCTCATCGGCGACTGCTCCGTCGGCTGGCGGACCGGTATCGCCCGCACGCTGGCCGAACTGTTCGAGGAGTACCGGGACCGCGTCGACGCGTACGTCGATGAACACGCAGCCGGGATGTCCCGGTGACGACCCGGGATGTCCGAGTGACGAAGAGGAGTGCCCAGCATGCGCAGACCCGCAGACATCGACGCGCTTCAGCACGTGCTGTGCGCTGCCCTCGGATCCCGCGAGCCCGTGTGCTCCTTGGCCCAACTGGGCCAGGACGCCGACGCGTTCAACACGCTGGATCCCGCGATGCTCAAGCGCCCCACCCTGGTCGGCGGCGGGACCCCGTACAGCCCGACCACCCCCGCCCCCGCCTCCCACACCCTCGATGAGCTGATCCGCCGCGCGCAGTCGCTGGACGTGCCGCAGATCCTCGTACCCAACGTGCGCCGCAGCGACGACACCAGCGCGCTGCGGGCAGCGGGGCTCGTGCCCGTCCCCGCCGGCTCCGAGTGCGTTTCGAGGCTGACCGGAGATGTGGACGATCTCCTGCGCGGCCGTGTCGGCGCCGGCCGACTCCGCGATCTGCGTCGCCGCCACCACGCGGCATCCCGTGACGTCACATGGGAGCGGATCCGCCTGAGCGAGCTCGACAGGAAGCCCTGGGCGCGAGATGCCTTCGCACAACTCCACCAGCGCCACATGGAGCGCTACGGCGGCAGCCACAACCCCTACAACCCCGATGCCCTCGACGCACTGGCACACGGCGCGCTGGCGGACCGCACCGAGATGTTCGTGCGCCGCAGAGAGAACACCGTCGTCCAGGTGGGACTGCTGTCGGAGTCCCACAACGGCCGGGGGCTCTACTACCTCACGCAGGCCATTGATCACGAGGACCCCGCCGCACGGCACAACCTCTACGTGGCGTCCTTGTACAGGCTCTACCTCCACGCCCGGCGCTCCGGCCTGGACTGGGTCCACCTCGGCCGAGGGGATGCCGAGGGCAAGCGCGGTCTGGGAGCCGACCTGTTCGTCCCCCTCGACCACTGGCTGCGCGCCCCCGACCTCGCGCCACCGGAGGAAGAGGAGGAGCCGGCGCTTTCACGGTTCGCGGCTCCCCCCGTCACGACGGTGCCGGTCCCGGGCCCGGCCCGCTTCCGCCACCGGCCACGGTTCGACCTGCTTGACCTGTCGGGCAATACCAACCCGTTTCTGGGCGCCGAAAGCCGTTATCCCGAACTCGACACCGTGGAACTTGCCAGAACGTACCTGACCACGGTCTCGAAGCTGCCCGGCCACGAGGGCGTCGGCGCGCTGAGCACGGATCACCTGCTGTTCACCAGTGGGGCGGTCGACGGGGTCATGCTGCTCCTCGCGGCGCTGGCCTCGCCCGGCGAGCGCGTCTGCGTCACGCCTCCCACCTTCGAGCTCTACGCCCACTTCGCCAGCGTCCTGCGGCTGCCTGTCGTCGAGGTGCCGCTGCGCGGTGAGGACCTGTCCGAACTCGACACCGAGCGGATCCTCGCGGCCGATCCGCGGGTGACCATCCTGTGTGACCCGAACAACCCCGTCGGGACCAGGCTCGGCCGGGCCCAGGTGCACGCCCTGGTCACGGGCACGCGTGGGCTGGTGGTGATCGACGAAGCGTATGTCGAGTTCAGCGAGAACCCCTCGTACGCCGAGTTGGTCGAGGAGTACGACAACCTCATCGTGCTCAGGACGCTCTCGAAGGCGTGGGGGCTCGCCGGCGCGCGCTGCGGGATCGCCCTGGCACATCCGGGCGTTGTCGACGCACTGCGGCGGGTACAGGTGCCCTTCGGGTTCACCAACGCATCGCAGCGCGCCGTACGGGATCGGCTGACCAACTCTCAACGGGCGCTCGTCAGCATCCGGCGCATCCGTGCCGAGCGTGACCGGATGGCCGCGGCTCTGGCCGGTCATCCGGTGGTGGATCGCGTGTTCCCCTCGGAGACCAATTTCCTGCTGGTCCGGCTGCACAAGCACGAGCGCGTCATGGACCAGCTTCGCGGCGCGGGAATTCTCGTCGCCGACACCGGAGGCCTCGTCCCCGCCACCTGCCGCATTTCCATAGGCACTCGCCGCGCGAACAACACTCTGCTCGAAGCGCTTTCCTCCGCGCTGTAAGACCGTTTCTGCGAGACCGTCTCTGCCGAGTCGTGGGTGCGGGGTGACGGTGGTCTTTTCGTCGCACACGGACCTGGTCGCACGTCTCCTGAAACAGCGCATGATGCGCGGCAGCCCCATCCGGGGAAGGGGCTGCCTGCGTAGGCTGCCTGCGTGACGCCGGCCGGGGGCGCTTTTCCCGTGAACGGCGTCAGAGGTCCTGTCGGAGCGGAATCGGTTCGTTCGCCCCGCCTTTTATCTCAACAGTCAAGAACGACAGCACTTCATCGCCGATGTTCTTGAGGTCGTGGAGGTGGTATCGCCCGTCGGTGAAACGGAAATTCTGGGTCTGCCCGCGGGCATAAGAGATCTCCCGCGTGGTGCCGTCGCTCGTGTGCTGGCGGGCTCGGCCGCTGGTGAGGGCCGTCCAGGAATAGTCCAGCACGTGCCGATGAACGGGGAGGCGCTCTCCGGGGTGTAGGCGAGTCTCCCAGACGCGCAGTAGCTCGCTCTCCTTCAACAGCGACTGGCCGACCCGGCCGTTGTGGGCGTTGTTGTCGAACTCCTTCCGCAGTTCGGGGCTCCAGCGCGCGAATCCTTCGGCGACGATGGTGCTGGCCAGAGGGAGGTCGGAGTAAGAGTCATTGCCCACGAACCGGATCCTTTCGGAATTGGCGTGCTTCGGCGGTATCCGACGGCCGACCCAGGTTATAACCGGCTGAATTGGAGCGGCAAGGGCCTGGAGAGACCCTTCGGAACGCACGGCCCGACGAGCCGGCCCCCCGTCATTGGTACAGGCGCCCTGACTCGCTGAGCAGAACTCGGCCTTCACCGACTTTCTCGGCAGGGTTTGAATCGAGGTGTACAGCGGGCGTTCGACGCCTGCCGACGCGACCCGGTCGGGTATCCGGCGCCGCCCCTCTTCGAGGACACGATGGAGCTTAACGCCCGAAGTGCCGGAGGCTCGCGGCTGAGGCGGGCCGCTCGGCGCGGCACACCGCCCGATGAGCCACACCACGGAGCCGGGCAGCTGGCCGAACCGAAGACAGGAACGCGGCGCCCTACTCAATTCAAGCCCACAAAGCAGCGGACCATGCTGCACAGGGAGGGGCCGGTCGCGAGGGTTCAGCGACAGGAGAGCGAGGTCACGCGCGTCAGATCGACGTGACGGCGGTAAGCAAGCCGGGGAAGAAGGCGCACGCCGAAACTCTGAGGCAGCGGGTTCCCCTGTCAAGCTCAGCCCATTATGCGGTCACCCGTTTCTCGTCACACGGCCGAATGAGGGAGGCGAGGGTGTCGTGCGCTCCGAGGAGCAATTCCCCCCCCCCCCCCCCCGGAGAGCCCGGCGTTCGACGTGACGCGGGGAGAGGACGTCTGCTCAACGGCGCGGCCGGAGCGGCGGCTCGGCCGCCCCCGGGGGCCACGATTCGCGTCCGGCGAGTTCGGACCGATGCGCGGCGGAAGCTCCGCCCGTTCACGTCGAGGGGGCATCCCTCACATCGATGCCGAGGTCCGGCTGAACGTCGTCGGGGGTTTCGGGCTGGACGTCGTCGGCCGTGGTCAGGGAGGCCAGGGCGAGGACCGCGACATGGAGCTGGGTGCGGCGGAGGCCGGATTCGAGGCTGTAGCCAAGTATGTGTTCGATGGTGTGCAGGCGGTGATAGAAGGCCTGCCGTGACACGCAGAGTTGTTTCGCGGCGATCGACTTGTTGCCCGCGGCGCCGAGGTAGTGGCGCAAGGTGGTCAGCAGGTCGCCCGCGTGCCGCTCGTCGTGACGGATGAGGCGGCCCAACTGCTGCTCGACGTACTTTTGCAGGCGGACGTCGTCGCGCAGGGCGTACAGCAGCTCAGGCAGCCCGATGTCTGAGGGCACGTGGTACGGCCGGTGGGGCGTCGCGGGGCCGATGGCGTCGGCGACGTCCTCGGCTTCCCGGAACGAGCGGGCCACCTGGTCGAGTTCGCTCACTCCGGGACCGACCCCGACGACGGCTTCCTCGCCGAGGATCTCCTTGGTGAACCGCCCCACACGATCCACGGCGGGCTGCCACGCGCTGGCTCGGGCGAGAGCGAGCAGAACACCGGTGCGGTCGGGAGAGATACGGCCCACCAGGGCACGGATCCCGGCGCTGCGCAGCTGTTCGGCCAGCGGGTCGTCGAGAGCGGCCTCGTCGGCTGCGCCATGCCGGTGCCCGATGACGACGGCGATGAGGCGGTGGCTGACGGTCGGCATGCCAAGTGCCTCGATCCGGATGCGGGCTTCGGTGTGACTGGAGTAGTTCCAGCGCACCAGGTCCAGCAGCGCCGAGGTGTGGGCGCTGCGGTCCCACCGGGTGTGACCGGTCAGTCTGGCCAGAGTCAGGGCGGTGGCCGCGCGCCGGAGGATCATCGTGTGCTCGGGACCTGTGGCCCTGCCGGACGCGTCCGGCAGGGCCATCAGCCGTCCACAGCGCTGTCCGTTGTGTTCGACGGGGGTCACGAGCCAGTCTTCCGGGCCGCTGTTCGCCGCTTGGTCCGGGGTCGGTGTCGCACGCGAGCGGCGCGGCCACGCTTCGAGAGCCTGGCCCGGCGAGCCCCCCGCCGTGCAGGAGATGACGGCGTGGTGCAGCAGGTTCTCCAGGACCACGGGATGGCCCAGCAGGTCCGCCGCGGTCCGTACGAGTTCCTCGGGCGCCGCGTTGCGCAGCGTCAAGCTGGTGAAGACTTCGTGCACCTGCTGGGATTTCCGCAGCAGCTCACCCTGCGCGTCCAAGATCAACGCGTGGACGGTCTGAGTCACCTCGATGAACCGGATACCGCGGGAGAGCACGATCAGGGGCAGCTCGCGTGCGCGGCAGGCCACGACCAGGTCCGAGGGCACCTGCTGGTACCGGCGGCCCAGCTCGACGACGAGCCCGGCCGCGCCGACATCCGCCAGCTGGTCGACGTAACCGCGCAGCCGGGTCGGGTCGTTCGGCTGTGGCATGAGGGTGGTCAGGACCAGCTCGCCGCCTTCGAGGAACGAGGCCGGATCGAGCAGCTCGGTGACGTGGACCCAGCGGACCGGGCCGGCGAGCCGCTCCTCGCCGGCCAGGACCCGCGGCAGCCCAGCGGCGATGACCGGAAGCCGCAGAACATCACCAACAGTGAGCAACGACATCTCGACAGGCTCCCCTCAGGAGGCCTCATCTTCGCAGGCCACGTGCCGTCGGCGTCCAGAGATCGGGGCTGTCCGGTTCTCAGGCCGCCCGGATCTCCGGGCGCCGGCGGCACGCGTCCTCAAGGACGCCGGGCGATGAGGTCGGCGACGGTCGCGATGGGCGAGGTGCGGGCGCGTCCGCGCGCCTCGTGCCGGTCGGCGAGGCGGTACGCGAGATACAGGCCGCGCACCCCGAGCCAGCGGAACGGCTCCGGCTCCCAGCGGCCCGGTTCGTGCCCGGTCCATGGTAGTCGCGTGAGCCGGGTATCCCGCCGCAGCACCAGGTCGGTGAGGGTGCGCGCGGCGAGGTTGGTGGACGTCACACCGTGGCCGACGTAGCCGCCCGCCCAGCCGAGCCCGCTGGCCCGGTCCAGACCGACCGTGGCGGACCAGTCGCGAGGCACGGCGAGCACCCCGCACCAGGTGTGCTCGACGCGGACCCCCGCCGTCTGGGGCAGCATCACCTCCAGCGTCCGCATGAGCTGGGTGACCGTGTGCTCGCTGACCTGCCCGGCGTCATCGGTGCGGGACCCGAAGCGATACGGGACACCGCGCCCGCCGATCGCGATCCTGTCCTCGGCCGTGCGCTGGGCATACATATGGCCGTGGGCGGTGTCGCCGAGCGTTTCCCGGCCTTCCCAGCCGATCTCCCGCCATGTCCGCGCGGTCAGCGGTTCGGTGACGATCATGGAGCTGTTCATCGGCAGCCAGGCGCGCCGCAGACCTCTGAGGGAGGCGGTGAACCCTTCGGTGGCGCGCAGGACGACGGGCGCGCTGACGGTGCCGTGCGCGGTGCGCGCCCGTCCCGGCTCGATGACGCTGACCGGGGACTTCTCGTAGATCGTGACACCCAGTCGTTCGACGGTCTCGGCGAGGCCCCGGACCAGGGCGGCCGGTTGCAGCCGGGCGCAGTGCGGGGTGTAGGCGGCTGCTGTCATCCCGTCGACGCGAATGCGCTCGGCTGCCTCGTCCGGGCCGAGCAGCACGGAGTCGGGGACTCCCCACTCGTGGTCCTGCTCGACCTTGTGGCGCAGCCGTGTCGCCTGAGCCGGAGTGCGTGCGACCCGCAAGGTGCCGCTCTTGACGATGTCGGCGTCGATACCCTCGCGGGCGGCGACCGCGATCACCTCGTCCACCGCCTCGTTCATCGCCTTCTGCCAGTCGAGCACCGCGGGACGGCCGCGGAGCGCGGCCATCCGGTCGCGCGCCCCGGGGACGAGCCCGGAGGCCCAGCCCCCGTTGCGGCCGGAAGCACCGAACCCGGCGAACTCGGCCTCCAGCACGGTGATCCGCAGCGCGGGATCGGCCTTTTTCAGGTAGTACGCGGTCCACAGCCCGGTCAGTCCGGCGCCGACGACGCACACGTCCGCGTCCCGGTCGCCGGGCAGTGAGGGGCGGGGTTCGGGAACCTCGGCGAACCAGTGGGCGATGCGCCCGTTGACCGGCGCCGGGAGGTCAGCTCTTGCGGTCATGCGTTCCTCTCGCTGTGTGCGCGGGGCCGAAGAAGGTCAGACCCCGAGCAGGCCGGGCAGTTCCGAGAGGTTCGTGATCTCCTCGTACGGCTGGAAGGCGTCCGAGCCCTGGACGCCGTACCGGTTCACCCAGATCCGGCGCATCCCCGGGTACCGCTTGGTCGGCATGATGTCGTACTCCCAGCCCTGGGCCGCGTGGATGATGCCCTCGGGGCCGCGCCCGGTGGCCTTCATCAGGTACTCGAACGCCTCCGGCAGCGGCTTGTACGCGCCTGCCTGCTCGGCGGTGAGGACGTAGTCGAACTCCACGCCCAGAGCCTCGACGGCGTAGGAGATCAGGTCGTCCTCGCTGTTGGAGAGGATCGCGATGTCGTACTCGCCCTTGAGGCGGCGCAGCGCTTCGGGGACTTCCCGGAAGGGCTGGAACCCCTTGATGGCCTCGATCAGCGCGTCGCCGTCCTCGTCCCGGTACTCCAGTCCGTGCAGCAGCATGACGGACTTCAGCGTGCGGCGGACGACCTCACGGTAGGGCCGGTATCCGTCCACGACGCCCTGGAACCGCATGACGTACGCGTCGTAGTGGAACCGCTCCGGATCGACACCGGCCTCGGCCAGCCGGTCCTTGACGATCTCGTGGGTGGCGCTCTTGGTGTCGAAGTTGATGAGCGTGCGGTAGCAGTCGAAGGAGACGACCTTGCGCATGAGGAGTTCCTTTCACGAAGCGGGGGGAAGAGAGTGGCTCAGGTGCGGTTGCTGGCTTCTACGAGGGCGAGGTTCTTCGTCTCGGGGGCCATGAAGACCGAGACCAGCAAGCCGATGAAGGTGATCACCGCGCCGACGGCGAGCGTTCCGCGCACCCCGAAATCGCCGGTGGCCATCGGCAGCAGGAACGTGCTGGAGGCCGACCCGACCCGGCTCATCGCGGTGGCGATGCCGACGCCGGTGGCGCGCAGGTCGGTGGGGAACAGCTCGCTGGGATACACGAATTGCAGTCCGCTCCCGGCGGCTTCGAAGAACTGGAAGGCGGCGAAGAGGGCGACGATCAGGAACGCGAGGTGCGACGGCAGCACGATCAGGGCGACGAGTGAGACGGTGACGCACAGGAAACTGCTGATGAGCAGTGGGCGCCGGCCCATCGAGTTGACCACGAGCAGCCCGACCGCCGTCCCGATGACCGCGATCGTGGTGATCAGCGCGCTGGCGCCGATCGTTCCGCCGACGCCGAAGGATTCGAGTATCTGCGGCTGGAAGGACCGGACGGCGAAGGCCGGCGCGACCTGGCAGATCCAGAACAGCGAACAGAACACCACGGGTACGGCGTAGCCGCGACGGAAGATCTCCAGCAGGTTGCCCAGCCCCGAGCCGCCGCGCCGGTCCCCGCCCTCGGACAGCAGCTCCTCCGCGCTGACGTCCCGGCCGAGGTGGCGGCGCACGACTTCCCGGGCCTCTTCCACACGCCCGCGCGAGGCCAGCCACCGGGGCGATTCGGGAATCCCGGTCCGCATGAAGAAGAAGATCACGGCCGGGACGGCCCCGGAGGCGAGCATCCAGCGCCACGAGTCCGCGCCGGCGTTGAGCAGCGCCCAGCCGGCCCAGTAGCTGACGCCGTAGCCGACCCACCAGGCGACCACCAGGCCGGACAGAGCCGGGCCGCGCATCCGGCGCGGCACCAGCTCGGTCGTCAGGGCCGACGCGATCGGGTAGTCGGCACCGATCGCGATGCCGATCAGCAGCCTGAGCACCAGCAACTGCCACGCTTCGGTGACGAAGAACTGCGCGGCGGAGAGGACCGCGAAAGCCGCGAGGTTGAGCACGTACATCACGTGGCGGCCCACGCGGTCGGTGATCGGACCGAAGATCGCGCCGCCGAGGAAGACGCCGACGAGCACGGAAGCGGCGATGAGCCCGCTCCAGAGCGTGTCGAGCGCCAGGGCCGGGGTGATCAGGCTGAGCGCGACGCCCATGACGCCGAGCAGGTAGCCGTCGCAGAACGGACCGCCCATGGCGACGGCGACCAACTTGCGGTGGAAGGAGGTGACGGGGGAGTCGTCGAGGCTCGTTGCCGACGATCTGCTCGCGTCACTCGATATTTCGGGCAGAGGCATGGTCGGACTCCTGGGGAAGCTCCCGGGGGAAGGGAGGAGGCGCCGGGCCGGTACTGCGGTGTGTCGCGTTCACGGGTGTGCACGGCGTCGTAGACGGGGAGGGGAGCCGGGGTCAGCTCCAAGGCCACCGGTGACCCGTTTTCGGATGGGCATCACCTTCGTTCAGCCCCCGGCCACAGTCAACGTCCACTGTGTTCCGCCCCACGTCGGCTGGTGGACACTCTGTCTTCCGGGGTATTCCGGCGACTTCCCGCGTCTTCCCCGGGCTCCCGCCGCCGCCCCGGGCACAGCCCGGAACAAACCGTCCACATCACGGCCCGAAGGCGAACAGTTCGCTCATTGCCACCGGGAAGACGCGGTGGCGAGGCTGGGGGTGTCCCGCCCTCTCTGCCGGAGGAAGGCGCATGGCTGACCGGTTGATCGTGCTGTACAAGGACCACCTGCCACCGAACCGGGACCGGTTCGAAAGCCTCGCGGACACCGTGTACGCCACCGAGGAGGAGCTGCCGCTGTTCCTCGGTGGCGCGGACATCCTGCTCGCCTGGTGGCCCCTTTCCCCGGCAGTGGCCGCCTCATGGCCCACCGACCCCGCGAAGGCCCCGCGCTGGGTACACGTGGCCGCCGCCGGTGTGGACCCCTACCTCTTCCCCGCGCTGACCGGCTCACCGGTGGTGCTCACCAACTCACGCGGTGTCTACGACGAGCCCATCGCCGAATACGTACTCGGACTGATCCTGTGCATGGCCAAGGATTTCCCCGGCACGTGGGAACACCAGCGGCGGCGCGAGTGGCGCCCGCGCGCCGCCGAGCGCATCGGCGGTCGCTCGGTCCTCGTCTGGGGTACCGGAGCCATCGGCCGCGCAGCGGCCCGCCTGCTGCGCGTGGCCGGTATGCGGGTCAGCGGCGCGGGCCGCGCCGGGCGCACCGGTGATCCCGACTTCGGGACGGTGCACGGCCCTGGGAGCCTGCGCGCCGCGCTGGGCGAGGCGGACTACGTCGTCCTGGCGGCCCCGCTGACCCCGGCCACGCGAGGCATGGTCGACGCCTCCGTGCTGGCGGCCATGAGACCGGGTGCCCGCCTGATCAACGTCGGCCGTGGGCCGCTGGTCGACGAACGGGCGCTCATCGACGCACTGGCCGAGGGCAGACTGGCGGGCGCGGCGCTGGACGTCTTCACCCAGGAGCCGCTCCCCGCCGGCTCACCGCTGTGGGACCTGCCCGGCGTCATCGTCTCCCCCCACACCGCGGGCGAAGCGACCGACTGGCGCACGGACTTGGCTGAACTGTTTCTGGACAACCTCACCCGCTGGGCCGCCGGCCGCCCCCTGCACAACGTGGTCGACAAGCGGCTCGGCTACGTCACGGACGGCTCCGCGGGCCCGGCAGCGGACCTTTGACGCGGCAGGGCGACCCTCCGGAGCGGGCCCCGTCCCATGGCCACGCGGTTGAGCGGGGAGCGGTGCGGCGGGATCATGGAGAGGGTCCCCGGACGTCCGCCAGGGTCCCCGTGATCGTCTGGCTCTGGTCGGCAGGAATGACGATAGGAAGCCCATGAACAGCAGGGACGTCGCATCCGGAGACGCGGGGGAGGGACGCGTACCGGAGGACTTGGCTGTCGTCGTCGACGCCGGTGGGACGATCACGGCGTGGAGCGCCGGAGCTCGGCAGCTGCTCGGATACGAACCCGCCGAGATCGTGGGCCGGGCCGCCGTCGACCTGCTCGCTGCCGACCTGCCCGAGCCCGCGCTGCGCCGCCTGGCCGACGGGCGCCGGTGGGCCGGTGAGGTGGCGCTCCGGCACCGGAACGGAGGCTGTGTCGTGGTGCGGCTACAGGGAACGCCGCTGGTGGACGCAGGCCGCAAGCCGCTCTGGCTCGTCAGCGGTGCCGCGCCGGCGAACGTGACCAGGCGGGTCGACCCGGGGGTGGCGGCCCTGTGGGACCTCACGCTCACGCAGCTCCCCATGCCGGTGGCGGTCTACGACCGCGAGGCCCGGCTGGTGGCCGCCAACGAGGTCATGACCCGGGTGATGGGCAGGCCCGAGGAGGACATGCGGGGCCTGACCCTGTGGGAGATCGAGCCGAGCCCGCCGTTCGACACCTACGACCGCCTCCAGCGGCAGGTCCTGCGCACCGGTGAGATGGTCTTCCACGAGGACCACGGCCAGGCCCCGGGTGAGCCCCGGCCGCACGCCTGGTCGATGTTCATCGCCCCGCTGAAGGATGAGGCCGGCACCGTTCAAGGGCTGTCCGTGGTCGTGTTCGACACCACGGAGCAGTACTGGGCCCGCCGCCGCCTGGCGGTGCTCAACGACGCCAGCCTCCGCATCGGCAGCACCTTGGACGTCACCCGGACGGCCGAAGAACTGGCCGAGGTGGCCGTGACCGGGCTCGCGGACTTCGTCACCGTGGACCTGCTGGAGTCCGTCGCACTGGGCGACGAGCCGGAACCGGTACCGCGGGACGAGCCGGTCACCGTGCGCCGAACGGCGCAGCGGTCGGTGCTGGAGGGCTGCCCGGAGTCGGTGGTCGCCTCGGGCGGCACGACTTTCTACCCAGTGGGTACACCGCCGGCACGGACGCTGATCACCGGCCGGGGCACCCGGCACATGCCGGGAGATCCCAGGCTGCGGGAGTGGCTCGAGTCCTCCCCGGCCCGCGCCGAGTCCGTGGCCAAATACATGATCCACTCGGTGATGATGGTGCCGCTGCGGGCCCGGGGGGTGACCCTGGGCCTGGTGCACTTCCTGCGGCACCGGACGACGGAGTCCTTCAGCAAGGACGACCTGGTACTCGCGGAGGAGATCGTCGCCAGAGCGGCGGTGAGTGTCGACAACGCCCGCCGATACACCCGTGAACGCCGGACGGCCCTGGCGCTCCAGCGCAGCCTCCTTCCCGAGCGCCCGCCGGGCCTGGCGGGGATGGAGGTCGCCTACCGCTACCTGCCGGCCGGCTCCGGTGCGGACATCGGCGGGGACTGGTTCGACGTGATTCCGCTGTCCGGCGCCCGGGTCGCGCTGGTCGTGGGTGACGTGGTGGGCCACGGCGTTCACGCGTCGGCCACGATGGCCCGCCTGCGGACCGCCGTACGGACCCTCGCGGACATCGACCTCGCCCCTGACGAGCTGCTCACCCAACTGGACGACCTCGTCATCAGGCTCGACCGGGAGGAGGGCCCGGAGGTGCGCAAGCAGGCGGAGGAGGCGTCGGGAGAGGTCGGGGCCACCTGCGTGTACGTCGTGTACGACCCGGTGTCCCGCCGCTGCTCCATGGCGCGCGCCGGGCATCCGCCGCCCGCCCTGGTCACCCCCGACGGGAGCGTACGGTTCCTGGACCTGCCGGCCGGGCCCCCGCTCGGCCTCGGCGGCGTGCCGTTCGAAGCCGCCGAAGTGGAGCTGGAAGAAGACAGCCTGCTCGCCCTGTACACCGACGGCCTGGTCGAGGCCACGAACCGCGACATGGAGGCCGGGCTCGCCCTGCTGCGCCAGGCGCTGAGCAACCCGGCCGACGGCCTGGAGGAAACCTGCGACCAGGTGCTGCGCACCGTGCTGCCCGGCCGTCCCGCCGACGACATCGTTTTGATGCTCGCCCGGACGGCCGCGCTCGACGCCGGAAACGTACGCACCTGGCAGCTCGCGCAGCGCCCTGAGTCCGTGGCCGAGGCCCGCAAGGCGGCGGGGGAACAGATGGCCTCCTGGGGGCTGGCGGAGGCGGCGTTCACCACCGAACTGATCGTCAGCGAGCTGGTCACCAACGCCATCCGGTACGCCGAAGCCCCCCTTGAGCTGCGGCTGATCCGCGACTCGACGCTCATCTGCGAGGTGTCCGACGGCAGCAGCACCGCACCGCACCTGCGTCGAGCCCGCGTTCTCGACGAGGGCGGGCGCGGGCTGCTGCTCGTCGCCCAGGTCGCCGAGCGCTGGGGCAGCCGCCAGACTCCCACCGGCAAGATCATCTGGGCCGAACAGCCGCTGCCCGCTGAGACATCCCCTGACTCACCCTGACGGCAGGCCGCCCCGGCAGCGCGTGTCTGTCCGAGCGTCATGGCGTGTTCGGCCTCGGGGGCGAGAGGCGCACACCGTGGATGACCAATACAAGCAACAAAGGTGCTATATGGTTAGATTTTCTGTGATCAGCTATCCAGCTTTCATCAACGTCTGGCGGAACGATGCTGGATCTCGCCTGTCGACGGGTGCAGCGGCGGACTCCGGCGGGCGACGGAGGCCGAATGCGCAAACGCGGGCACCAGCGGGCAGGCCCGGCGCTGCGGCGAGTCCGCCGCCCTCTTGACTGTTCACCAACGGCCTGATCACCGACCGGCACCGGGACATCGACACCGGCCTGGAGCGGTTGCGCGCGACGCTGGCCGGGCGGCCGGGCCGGACTGCGGAGGAGACCTGCCAGGGTGTGCTCGATGCCGTACTACCGCCGGATCCGAGTGACGATGTCGCACTGGTCGTCGCCCGTACCCGTCGCCTGGACGCGGAGTACATGGCCGAGTGGGCGGTGGATCTCGACCCGGCCGCGGTCGCCCGGATCCGGACCGAGGTGGCCGACCGGCTCGCCGTATGGGGCCTGACCGAGCTGGGTTTCGCCACCGAACTGATCGTCAGCGAGTTGGTCACCAACGCGATCCGCTACGGCACCGACTACGTCCACGTCCGGCTGCTGCTCACCCGCAGCCTGATCTGCGAGGTGGCGGACGGCAGCAGCACCGCCCCGCACCTGCGCCGTGCCGCGACGACGGACGAAGGCGGCCGTGGACTCTACCTCGTCTCCCGTTTCGCCGAACGGTGGGGAACGCGCTATCCGGACGGCCGCAAGGTCGTCTGGACCGAACAGTCGCTCACGCCCGACGATCTCCCCCTGTGCCGATGTCACCGACGAGGCCCTCCTGGACCAGTGGGACGATCCGGCCTGGTGACGCCCGGCCGACCGGTGAACGGCTGTCCCCGGCGTGGGGCGGCACCGTCGCCGGCGTAGGCGGCCGGTGGGCGACGGTACGGAGTTCAGCAGCGTGCAGTGAGGCCGCCGTCCACGGGCAGGCACACGCCGTTGACGTACGCCGCCTCCTCGGAGGCGAGGAAGACGGCAGCCGCCGCCACATCCCAGGGACTGCCCATGCGTCCGGTCGGGCTCGCCGCGTGGCGGGCCGCGAGCGCGTCTTGCGGGTCGTCGGCACCGGCCACGATCTGCTGGGCCACCAGCGGGGTGTCGATCAGCCCCGGAAGGACGGCGTTGACGCGGATGCCCTGGGCGGCGTGACGCAGCGCCAGGGCGACCGTGAGCTGGTTGACCGCCGCCTTCGACGCGCTGTAGCTGGGATACGGGTAACCGGTGTCGCGTATCGCGGCGATCGACGACACGTTGACGATCGCTCCACCGCCCGCCGCCACCATGCGCGGCAGCACGTGCTTGCAGGTCAGGAAGACACCGTCCACGTTGACCGCGAGGGCGGAGCGCCATGCGGCGAGGTCGAGCGCGGTGACGTCGCCCAAGCGGGCCACGCCGACGTTGTTGTGCAGCACCGTTGGCGTGCCGAAGGCGCGCTCGGCCGCGACGACGACGGCGGACACCTGCTCCTCGACCGTCACGTCGGCCGTCAGGGGCAGCGCCTCACCGCCCTCGGCCGTGATCGCCTCGGCCGTGCGGCGCGCCTGGTCCGCGTCGATGTCGACCGCCGCGACGCGCGCGCCCTCCCGGGCGAACGCGAGCGCGGCAGCCTTGCCGTTGCTCACTCCGTCCCCGCTCGATCCGGCCCCGAAGACCAGTGCGGTACGGCCGGCCAGTCGTCGTCCCCTGCGCATGGCCCGATCCTGGGCGCCGAGACGTTCCCAGGCCACCGACGGCCGTCGCAAACCTGCCCGCACCAACTCCTCGGTCTGTAGAAAATGCCAGGTCATAACCCTTCACCTGGTCGAGGAGATGCGTAATGATCTTCCGTATCGGCGGCTGCGACGGGCAGGGCCGTCCGTCCGGTGGGAGGCGATACCCGATGCTCGGAGGCCGACTCCAGGACGTCGTGGACGACTTGGCGGAGCGCATAGGCCGTTCCGTCGCGGTCAACGATCCACGCGTTCACATCCTCTGCGCGAGCCGGCACTTCGGTGACGAGGACGAGGTGCGGGTGCGCGCCGTGCTCCAGCGTGACGCGGGCAGCGCGGCGGCCGGCCACATCCTCGCCCAGGGCGTCGATCGCTGGACCGAACCCGGTGTCATCCCGCCGCGCGCCGACCTCGGCATGCGGGCCCGGCTGTGCGCACCGATCCGGTGGCGGCACCAACTGCTGGGCCTGCTCATCGTCATCGACCCCGACGGCTCCCTCCCGTGCCCCAGCATCGACGCCGTCACCGCGGCCACACGCACCCTCGCGCCCCTGATGTACCGGGACTTCGCCGCCGACGACAGCGAACGCATGGCCCGGGAGGGGGCGCTGCGGCAGCTGCTGAACCCGTCGGCCACCGCGCGCGAGACCGGGCGGGACGCGCTCGCACGCGGTGGGCGGCTGCCGTCGTCCCGCTACGCCACCGTCACCGTCGCGCGGGTCGTCGGTGATCCGCCGGCCGACCGCACGGGCGCGGTGGAGGTGGCTCTGCGCACGGGGCTGGAGCGGGTGGCGGCCGACAGGTCGTCGCGGGCCGAGTTCTGCCTCGCCGGCCCGCAGGGCATGCTGCTGGCCTTCACCGACCGTCCCATGCCCCAAGAGCAGCTACGCGCCCGGGCGTCGGCCCTCCTCGGTCAGGCACGGTCGGTGCTGGCCGGGACGGCGGAGTGCGTCGCGGGGATCGGCGAGGCCGTCGAAGGCGGCGCCGAAGCGGCGTGGATGTCCTGCGAGCAGGCCATCGGTGCCGCACGGGCAGCCGGTCTGCGGCCCGGTGGTGACGGAATCGTCCACTGGGAGGAACTGGGCGCGCTGGCACCCCTGTCACTGCTCCCGCCGGACCGCCTGACTCCCGCACTTCTGCCCGGACCACTGCGCACCCTCCTCGCGCAGGACCCGTCGGGCCGCCTCACCGAAACCCTGGGCGCCTACCTCGACCACGGAGGTTCGGCTCCGCGCACCGCGCACGCCCTCCACCTCCATCGCACCTCGCTCTACTACCGGCTACAGCGGATCGCGGAACTCACCGGGCTCGACCTGGCCGACGGCGACAACCGGCTCGCTCTCCACCTGGGGCTCCGCCTCCACGCGCTGATGCGCACGGCCGACCACGCGTGACCCGCGAGTTCCGGCACGGCACTT
Source organism: Streptomyces sp. NBC_01775 (assembly GCF_035917675.1). NCBI lineage: Bacteria > Bacillati > Actinomycetota > Actinomycetes > Kitasatosporales > Streptomycetaceae > Streptomyces > Streptomyces sp. NBC_01775. Next base: position 8,987,777 of record NZ_CP109104.1, read on the forward strand.
GTCCGGCACCCGACGGTCTTTCGACAAAGCGAGGAAAGCGCCGGGCCGATTCCCGACACGCAACGGTGGCATGCTCCGCGACCGCGTCCCATACTCCGAGCGCAGTCCAAGGTCACCTGGGAGCCGCCGCCATGTCCACCACCGCCCCACCTGCCGTCCGTACGGTGTCCACGTCACGGATCGCGGTCGCCAGCTTCATCGGAACGGCCATCGAGTTCTACGACTTCTACATCTACGGGACCGCCGCCGCGCTCGTTCTCGGCAAGCTGTTCTTCCCCACCTTCTCCGCGCTCGCGGGCACCCTGGCCGCGTTCGCCACCTTCGGTGTCGGCTTCGTCGCCCGCCCGATCGGCGCGGTGATCTTCGGGCACTTCGGGGACCGGACCGGCCGCAAGACCATGCTGGTCACCTCCCTGCTCGTCATGGGGGCGGGAACGGTCGCCATCGGACTGCTGCCCACGTACCGGGAAGTCGGCATCGCGGCACCGGCATTGCTGGTGCTGTGCCGCTTCCTGCAAGGTGTGGGGCTGGGCGGCGAGTGGGGCGGCGCGGTGCTGCTGGCCACCGAGTACGCGCCCCGGGGCAAGCGAGGACTGTGGTCGAGCTTCCCGCAGATGGGCCCCGCCATCGGCTTCATCGTCGCGGGCGGCTCGTTCCTGCTGCTGGGCCGGACGATGGACGACGCGGCCTTCGAGTCGTGGGGATGGCGGATCCCCTTCCTCGCCAGCGCGGCACTGGTGGTCGTCGGCTTCTACATCCGGATGCGGATCGCCGAGACCCCGGTCTTCCAGAAGGCGATGGAACAGCATGAGCGGGCCAAGGCGCCCATCGTCGATGTGGTCCGCCGCCAGGGCGCCACCCTGGCCCTGGCGACGTGCGCGTTCATCCTCGCGCACACGCTCTTCTACACCATCACGACCTTCGCGCTCTCGTACGGCACCACGGTGCTGGACCTCGACAAGGACATGCTGCTGGTGTGCGCGATGGCGGCGGCGCTCGTCCTCGGCCTGGCCACCCCGCTGCTGGCCGTCCTGTCCGACCGGATCGGCCGCCGCACCGTCTGCCTGAGCGCTGGGGTATTGGCCGCGCTGTGGGCGTACCCGATGTTCGCCTTGATCAACACGGGCGAACCACTGCTCATCGGGCTCGCGATGGCCGTCGGGATGCTCGCCTTCGCCGCGCTCTACGGCCCGATGGGCGCCTTCCTCCCCGAGATGTTCGCCACCCGCTACCGGTACACCGGCGCGTCCGTGGCCTACAACGCGAGCGGCATCGTCGGCGGTGGCGTCACCCCCCTCCTCGCCACCCAACTCGTCGCCTCCACCGGTTCGTCGGTCCCCGTGTCCGGCTACATCGTGCTGGTCGCCCTGGCCTCCGCGCTGTGCGTGTGGTTCCTGAAGGAGACCCACACCAACGACCTGGGAGACGACCCCGCCCGACCACACGCTGACGGGTGACCGTACGAGCCTGAGCTGTGGGAGGTCAGCGCCTCCTTCGTCACCGGCGTCATCCCGCCCGTGTACGGAGAACTCCGCCGCGCCGACCCACAGCCGTGGCGATGTCACGTTGCCGCCCGTGTCTCGCGCCTTCGGTACTCGCTCGGGCTGATGCCGTGTTCCCTCTTGAACGCGGCGCTGAGGGCGAAGGCGTTGGCGAAGCCGACGCGGCCGGCCACCGTGGCGAGCGTCGCGCCGGGCTCGCGCCTCGGCTGATGACCTTCGGGGACGCGGTGGAGGAGATCGCGCGGGCCACCGGCCGGGACATCCGTTATGTGTCGCTCACCCCCGAGGCGTACGTGGACGAGCAGCGCGCGCAGGGCGTGCCCGAGGATTGGGTGCGACTGTCGGCCGGCCTGTACGCGTACGTCCGCTCCGGCGGCCTGGCCTCGCTCGGCGACGGCGTACAGCGGGCCCTCGGCCGGGCTCCCCGGGACTTCTCGGATTACGCCGACGCCGCTGCCCGGCAGGGCTTCTGGAACATCTGACCTTCCTCGGTCGGTTCCCCGGGCACGCTCCGTGCCCACTTTTCCGGCAGCCCGGGGACGCCGCGTCATTCGCTGCCCACAACCGACACCGCCGGACGGGCAACTGGCCGCGCGATCCCGCACGCCCGCACGCCCGCACGCCGGAAGAGCAGCACGGGGAGGTAGGTGAGACAACCGGCCGGACGTCGGAATGCGTTGCTCAAAGCTCCGGCAGCCGGCTGATGTCGAGCTCGGTGCCCGCGATCTCGGTACGCAGGGCGTTGAGTTGCTGGTAATGGTCGACGGCGGACGAACGCCGCGCCGCGACCAGCTCCAGCACGAGGGCGTGCAGGATCGTCAGCGGTGCGATGAGTTCGTTCGCCGCCCCGTCGGTCGAGTCGGGCAACGGCAGCAAGACGTCCGCCCGGGTTCCCCTTCCTTCGTCGGTGGCCTCGGTCAGCAGAACGCTGCTCGCGCCGACACGATGGGCGTGATCGAGAAGGGTGCCGATCTCGCGGAACACCCGCAGCGGGGCGACGGCTACCACCGCGTGGGCGGGTCGCAGCCGCAGGAGGTCGTCGGCGAGGCCGAACCCGGTCGCCGTCCAGGCATCGGCCGCCTTGCCCGCGCGTCTGAGGCTCAGCGCGAAGTGCCCGGCGACGGAGGCGCCGGGGCCGATGCCGTACACCCAGACGTGCTCGGCCTCGTTGATCGCCGCCACCGCGCGGGACCACTCGGCGCTCTCGATGAGGGCGGGCACCTCGCCGAGCAGTGCGAGCCCCGCGTCGATCACAGGGTGCAGCACGCCGTGCTCCACCGGGGACAGCCGCTGCACCCGGTCGTCGAGGACCTGCGCGGGATTGCGGCGGCGGGCCAGGTGCTCGACCAGGCTGCGCTTGAGGTCGTTGAGCCCGTCGAAGCCGAGCTTGCGGGCGGTGCGGATCACTGTGGCGTCGCTGGTCCCGGTGACCTCGCCGAGCTTCGCGGCCGAGGAGATCGCCGTTTCCTCGGGGTGTCGTTGCAGGTAATCGGCCACCGCCCGTTCGCCGTTGGAGAGCGTCGCGGAGCGGTTGCGGATGCGGTGCCCCAGGGTCTCGCCGGATGAAGTGTTCACGGCGCCATTGTCCCTCCATGGATGAAGTATTTGCTTCATCCATTGTCCATCAGTGAAGTGAATGCTACGTTCCTCGCGAAACGGCTCCCACCACCGCGGAGACAGTGATGAAGCCACGCCAGCAGCCGAGCGTCGCCGTCATCGGCGTGGGCACGATGGGCAGCCAGGTCCTGCACAGGCTCGCGGCCGGCGGCGTGCCCGCGACCGGGTTCGAGCAGTTCGACGTCGGCCACGAGCGGGGCGGCGCGGGCGGGGAGACCCGCATCTTCCGTGTCGCCTACAAGGAGGGCAGCAGTTATGTGCCCTTGCTGCGCGAGGCCCGGCGCGCGTGGGACCGGCTCGGCGCACAGGCCGGCGTCCGGCTGCTCGATCCGTGCGGGGCGCTGACCATCGGGTCGGCGCGGGATCCCGACGTACGCACCGTCGTCGGTGTGTCCGAGGAATGGGGACTCGACGTCGAGCGGCTCGACCACCGTCAGGCGGCGCAGCGGTTTCCGCAACACCGGCTCTTCGACGACGACGTGGTACTGCTCGACCGGCAGGGCGGGCTGCTGCACCCGCGGCGCGCGGTGGCCGAAACCGCCCTGCTCGCCCGGAAAGCCGGTGCGTCGATCCATACCGGCCATACCGTCGTCGATGTCGTCGACACCGACACCGGTGTGGCCGTCCACCACCGGCAGGGCGACGAGGTCAAGGTCGAGAAGTTCGACCAGGCGGTCGTGTGCACCGGCCCTTGGATCACGCGCAGCGTGCCGATGCTGGCGGGCGAGGTGGACATCCGCCGCGCCGTGCTGTGCTGGTTCGATGCCGGACCCGGTTGGGCTCCCGAGCACTTCCCCGTGGGGATCCGCCGCAGCGGCGGGGAGAACATCTTCTCCTTCTTCCCGGACGTCGGCGGTGGCGTGAAGATCAACCTGCACGTACCGAAGTCCGGCGTGGACGATCCGGACCGGCTCGACCCGGTCGTGGAGCCGGAGTACGTCCCGCGGGTGTCGGCCGCGGTCTCACGGTGCCTGGACGGCCTGCCGGCGCGGCCCACCGCCGTCCGTACCTTCATGGAGGGCTACACCGCGGACAACCACGGCATCATCGGCCGCGACCCGCAGCGGCCCAACGTCCTGGTCATGGGCGGGTTCTCCGGTCACGGCTTCAAGCTGGCGCCGGTGTTCGCCAGGGCCGCCGTGGACCTGCTGCTCACCGGCCGTACCGATGTCCCCATCGATCACCTGTCACTGTCGCGGCTGGCCTGATCTCCATCCCGAAGGGATTTCCATGCTCCGCATCGGAATCGACGTCGGCGGCACGTTCACCGACGTCACCGCCCTGGACGCGGCCACCGGCCGGTTCCACATCCACAAGCTGCCCTCGACCACCGACGACCAGTCCGTGGCGGTCGCCGAAGGCGTCCGTGCGGTACTGCGACAGGCCGGCGCGGACCCCGGGGAGGTCGGATATCTCGGGCACGGCACCACCGTTGCGACCAACACCGTGCTGGAGTCCAACGGCGCACTCACCGCTTTGGTGACCACCGCGGGACTGCGGGACATCCTGGAGATCGGCCGCCAGCAACGCCCCGACCTCTACGACATGGACGCCGACAAGGCACCTTCGCTGGTCCCGAGGTCGCTGGTGCACGCGGTCATCGAGCGGATGTCCGCGGAGGGCAAGGTACTCACCCCGCTGGACGAGGACGACACCGCCGCCGCGGTGGCTCGGGTCCGCGAGGCGGAGCCCGAGGCGGTCGCGGTCTGCTTCCTGCACAGCTACCGCAACGGCGACCACGAACTGGAGGTCGCCGACCGGTTGCGGGCCGCCCTGCCGGAGGCATACGTGTGTGCCTCCGCCGAGGTGGCGCCGGTGTTCCGGGAGTTCGAGCGGTTCTCGACCACCGTGGTCAACGCCTACGTCGGCCCGAAGATCAACCGCTACATGTCACGGCTGGCCGAGCGGATCCGGGCGACCGGAATACCGGTCGAGCCCAGGGTGATCGGCTCCAGCGGCGGCATGATGTCGCTGGACTCGGTGAGCCGGCACCCGGTGACCACGTTGTTGTCCGGGCCTTCGGCGGGCGTCGTCGCGGCTTCGCATGTGGCCGGGCAGGCCGGTTTCGGCAACCTGATCACCTTCGACATGGGCGGCACCAGTACCGATGTCTGCCTCGTGCGCGACGGGCGGGCACTGGTGTCGTCGCAGCGCCGGATCAGCCACCGCCCGGTCCGCACCCCCTCGCTGGACATCCACACCGTCGGTGCCGGCGGCGGCAGCATCGCCCGGGTGGACCCCGGCGGGGCGCTGGAGGTCGGCCCGGGCAGCGCCGGTTCGCAGCCCGGCCCGGCAGCCTACGGGCGAGGCGGCGTCGAACCGACCGTCACCGACGCGAACGTCCTTCGTGGACGGTTGAACCCGGAGTACATCCTGGGCGGCGCGCTCGCGGTGGACTACGCGGCAGCCGAGCGTGCCGTCGACAGCGTCGCGCAGGCCATGGGGGCCCAACGGCCGGTGGCCGCACGCGGCATCGGGCGGATCGCGGCCGTCAACATGGCCGGAGCGGTGCGCAAGGTGTCGGTGGAGGCAGGCGAGGACCCGCGCGGTTATGTCCTGGTCGCCTTCGGCGGGGCCGGCCCGCTGCACGCGGTCGAGGTCGCCCGCGAGGTAGGCATGAGCACCGTGCTGGTGCCGCCGAATCCGGGCACGCTGTGCGCGCTGGGACTGCTCGTCACCGACATCCGCACCGAGTTCGCCAAGGCCGTGCTGGAGGAGGCCGACGAGCGCAACCCCGACAAGCTCAACGAGGTGCTGCACGAGGTGCACGAATCGGCTCGTGGCTGGCTGGCGTCCGAAGCGCCGCCCGGTGCGGCTACGGAGATCACCGGAGAGGCCAGGATGCGCTACGCCCGGCAGAACTTCGAGCTGTCGGTTCCCTTGCCGCAGCGAGTGATCGGCGCGGCGCGGTTCGACTCCGAGGCGGTGGCCGAGATCGTGGCGGCGTTCCACGAGCAGCACGCCAAGAGCTACGGCTTCGCGCACCGCGACGCCCTGGTGCAGATCGTGGAAGTGCAGCTGACCGCGGCGGCGGCCGTCGACAAGCCGGAGTTGCCGGCCATCGCCGAAGGCTCCGAGCCAGGGGAAGCGCTGATCGGCCGCCGCCGGGCCGACTTCGACGAGACCGGCCCGGTCGACACCCCGGTCTACGACCGCGCGGGCCTGCGGGCGGGCACCGTGCTGCCCGGCCCGGCGATCGTCGAACAGCTCGACACCACCACGGTCATCACCCCGGACGCCACCGCGCACGTCGACCGCTACGGCAACCTGATCATCGAAGTGGAGCAGCGATGACGACTCTCGACCCCATCACAGTGCAGGTGATCGGCGCGTCCTTGGTGACCGTCGCCGAGGAGATGGGCGCGGTGCTGCGCCGGGCGAGCTACTCGACGAACATCAAGGAACGCTCGGACTGTTCGACCGCGCTGTTCGATGAGCACGGCAAGTTGGTCGCGCAGGCCGAGAACATGCCGATCCACATGGGATCGATGACCGGCCTGATCGACTCGCTGGTGGCCTCCGAGCTGACGGTGCGGCCGGGGGACGTGTTCATCACCAACGATCCCTACCACGGCGGCGGCACCCATCTGCCGGACATCACCATGGTCAAGCCGGTGTTCGCCGACGGTGAGTTGCTCGGCTACAGCGCGAACATCGCACACCACTCCGACATCGGCGGGCGGGCCCCTGGCAGCAACGCCGGTGACTCGAACTCGCTGTTCCAGGAGGGGCTGCGCATTCCGCTGGTCAAGTTCGCCACGGCCGACGGCGTCGAGCAGGCGCCGTTGGCATTCGTCGAGCTGAACTCGCGGCTGCCGCAGGAGCGGCGCGGCGACATGCTCGCCCAGCTGGCCTCGGTGGAGATCGGCGAACGGCAGCTGCGCGAAGTGTACCGGCGCCATGGCGGGGAGACGGTCCGCGCGGCCACCGAATACCTGCTCGACCACTCCCGCAAGCGGCTGGCGGCGGCGTTGCGCGACGTCCCGGACGGTACGTACCGATTCCACGACCTGATGGACCCCAGCGACGGCCCGGCCACCGAGATCGCGGTAGCTGTCACCGTTGACGGAGAACGCGTTTCGCTGGACTTCGCCGGTACCGGTCCGCAGTCGCCGGTGGGTATCAACGTGGTGCGCCCGGCGCTGGAAGCAACCGTCTACTACGCGCTGAAGGCCGTGCTGGATCCGGGAATTCCGCCCAACGGCGGGTTTTTCGACGCGGTGGAGATCGACGCGCCGTACGGCAGCATCGTCAACCCGGTCGAGCCCGCGCCGGTGACCGCCCGCACCGACACCTGCCAGCGAGTGGCCGACGTCGTGCTGGGCGCGCTGGCTGCCGCGGTGCCGGAGCGGGTTCCGGCCGCGAGCCACAGCACTGTCACCTATGTGACGTTCTCCGGAGAGTGCGACGGCGACTTCTTCGTCTACCCGGAGGTGGTCGCCGGGGGTGGCGGCGCCCGGACCACGAAGGACGGTCTGGACGCCGTCCAGGTGCACATCACCAACTCCTCGAACCTGCCGATCGAGGCGTTGGAACAGGAATACCCGCTACTGGTCGACACCTACGAACTGATCCCCGACTCCGGCGGCGCGGGCACCCACCGCGGCGGTCTCGGCGTGCGCCGGGATGTGCGGATCCTCGGTGACAGCGCGGAATTCTCCGCGCATGCCGACCGGCAGGCGACCCGGCCATGGGGCCTGCGCGGCGGCCACGACGGGAGCCTCGGACGCTTCGTCGTCAACCCTGGCCGGGACGACGAACGCCGGCTGCCGGGCGGGCGGGTATCCGGCGTACAGCTGCGCCGGGACGACGTACTCCGGGTGGAAAGCCCCGGCAGCGGAGGCCTCGGCGACCCGGCCTCACGTAGTCCCGAACGGGTGCGCGAGGACCTGCGCAACGGGCGCATCACCGGGCAAGCCGCCCGCGACCTGTACGGATTCCGGTCGGCCGACTGAGCGACCCCCCCATGGCGCTGACCGAACCTGGCATTGACCGATCGGAGTGCAGGCATGACCACCACATCGGCTGCTTCCTCTGCCCCCAGCATCGACAGATCTCTCGTCCGACGGGTGACCTGGGCGACCTGGAGCGGCTGGGGCCTGGACGGTTTCACCAACCAGATGTTCCCGCTCGCCCTCGGCGGGATCATCGCCACATTCGGCCTCACCACGGCGCAGGGCGGGTTGGCCACCTCCTGCGCGCTCATCAGCTCCGCGGTGGGCGGTGTGGTCGGCGGCAGGCTGGCGGACCGCTTCGGAAGGGTCCAGGTCCTGGTGCTGGTGATCGGCGCATACGCCCTGTTCACCGGCCTGACCGCCACCTCGCAGAACTTCGAGCAGCTGCTGTTGTGGCGCACCCTCGAAGGGTTCTTCTTCGGCGCCGAATGGCCGGTGGGTGCCGCGCTCATGGCGGAGTACGCGGCTCCGGAGCGTCGGGGGAGGGTACTGGCATGGATCCAGTCCGCCTGGTCCGTGGGCTGGGCCGGCGCGAACCTCGCCTACCTGCTCAGTCACGCCTGGTTGCCGGAGACGCTCGCGTGGCGGGTGATGTTCGTGACCGGCGTCCTGCCCGCGCTGGTGGCTTTGCTGATCCGGCGGAAGCTGCGCGACGTGCCGACGACCCAGGTGCGGCGGAAGCCGCGCGAAAAGGGGGCGTTCGCCCAGCTTTTCGCCCCAGGACTGCGCAAGCACACCGTGTTGGGCACGCTGTTCGGTGCGACCGGTCTGGGAAGCACCTACGCGATGCAGACCTGGATTCCGCTGTACCTGAAGGAAGAACGCGGGCTCAGCGTCAGCGGCACCGCGATGTACATCTGGTTCATGATCGCCGGGAACTGGCTCGGCTATGTGCTCGGCGGCCACCTGCACGACCGCATCGGACGACGCTGGGCGTTCACGGTTTTCTACCTGGGAACCGCGGTGTTCGGATTCCTGTTCATGGCAGTTCCGCTCGATGCCCTCTGGTACAACCTGCTGCTCGCGTTCGTGGTCGGCTTCTTCATCTCGGCCCAGGCATCAGGCAAGGGCGCCCTGTTCACCGAGCTGTTCCCGGCGCGTGTCCGCGGCACCGGTGCAGGCGTCACCTACAACGTCGGGCGCGGTGTCGCCGCGTTCAGCCCGGCGTTCATCGGCTGGGCGGCGGCGGGCAGCGGGCTGGGCAGGGCGATCGTCACCGTGGTGACGATCTGTACCGCCCTGACCCTCCTGTTCATCTGGCTGCTGCCGGAAACCAAGGGCCGAATCCTGGATTAGAAGATCACCGAAGACCTTGCCGCGGGAGGGGTGTCCCCCGGGGATGCTGGATGCCGGGGGCACCCCTCGCCGCTGTGCGGGCGAGTTTCCAGGAATTGTCGGCCCGCACAGGTCACGACGGCGGCCGGCACCGGCGGGGAAGCGTGACCCTTCCGGGCCTGTGCTCGAACGTGTCCATCACCAGCCACTCGTCCAGCTCAGGGTCGTAGAGATTCTGGATGCCGAATTGCAGCACCTGCCAGAACGTACCGCGATTGCGCTGATCGACGTAGATGTCGCCGAGGGCAAGCGGAAACCGCAGAAATTTTCCCGGCGGCAGCTTCGGAAGGACGACACCGACCCTCCAGTGATGCACCTGCCGCCGGGGGTTCCGCTCCAGGGTCTCCCGCCCGACGAACCGCGCGGTCTTGAATGCCCGGTTCAGTTGGCGCAGATTGAAGCCTGGGATCTTCGAGCATGGATGCTCGTTCAGGCCGGGCCACTTATAGGTCAGCGTGTAGAGCGTGTTGTGGTAGATCAGGTTCGTGAACCAGATCGGGTACTGCGGGCCTCCCGCGACCATTTGGCTGTCGCCGTTTCTCCCCTGCCAGGTGAACGGGACCGTGATACCCAGATCCCGGACGACCCACTTGCCCTTCCCGTGGAAATCTCGCGGGAGGCGAGGTGGCCGTGGTGTCGGCGGGCCGAGCCGCTCCGCAGCCGCGGCCTCGAACGACGGTGTGGTCCCAGTCCGCTTTCCGGCGCCCTCCGGTGGCAGCACCGCCGGGACGACAGCGATTACTCCGACGAGAGCGGTCAACGCGGCTGCCCGACGTGTGCGTGTCCGACCCATGATCTCCCTCGGCTGCCGCATCGCGCCGTCATGGCGCAGGGTTCAAACGCAATGAATACTTGCACACCGTACCCAGAGTGACGCGGATTGTGGCTTCGGCAAGCTTCCGCCGCCGAAAGAAATAGGGTTTACACACGGTCGGCGTATGCGGTGGTAAATACCCGGGCCCGCTATGAAGGGATCGGCGTTTCCCGCAGCTCCGGAATTCCGGGGCGTCGGTGCCCCCAGCCGTGGGGCGCCGCCGTTGCGCCCCGTCATTTCGCCGGCTTCGGCTCCGGCAGGCGCTCGACGCGGTCGATCAGCAGCAGGTAGCAGAGCAGGCCGGCCATGGCGAGGCCCGCGATGAAGGTCAGGGCGACCGCGAAGGAGCCGGTGCGGTCCAGGATGACCCCGACGATGAGCGGACTGATCGCTCCGCCCAGGTTGGTGAAGAAGTTGAACACGCCGCCGGCCAGGCCCAGGCTCCGTACTGGTGCGACCTCGGAGCAGATGGTCCAGCCGAGAGCGCTCGTGCCCTGCCCGAAGAAGGCGATGGACATGATGAGGATGACCAGGCCGGTGCTGTCCGTGAAGTTCGCGGTGACGATGCAGCCGGACAGGACGAATCCGCAGACCAGGGGGATCTTGCGGGCCGCGGTGCGGGACAGGCCGCGCCGCAGGAGCCGGTCGGATATGTAGCCGCTGGACAGGACGCCGACGAGCGCGGCGACGTACGGCACGGAGCCGATGGAGCCGCCGGTGATGCCCGTGATGCCCTTCTCGTCGGTCAGATAGGTGGGGAACCAGCTCAGGAAGAACCACATCACGCCGTTGGCCGCGAAGTTGCCGATGTACATGCCCCACAGCCGGCGGTGGGACAGCAGGTGGCGTATCTCCGGCCAGCTGGCCTTCACACGGGCCGGGGCGGTCTCGGTCTCCTTGGTCAGGGCCAGTTCGGCCTCGTTGATCCTGGGGTGTTCGGCAGGCAGGGAGTGGGCCTTCCAGAACCAGAAGACGGCGAGCACCAGTCCTACCGCGCCGGTGATGACGAACATCTCCCGCCACCCCGAACCGGCGATGATCCAGGAGAGCAGGGGCAGGGCGAGCGCCAGGCCGAGGTACTGGCCGGCGCTGTAGACGCCGGTGGCGCGGGCGCGTTCGGAGGAGGGGAACCACGTCGAGACGAACTTGTTGTTGGCGGGGAAGGTGGGGGCCTCGCTCAGGCCGAGGGCGATCCGCAGGCCGAGGAGCGTGTTCAGGCTGCGGGCGAACCCGGTGGCGACGGTGACCAGCGACCAGCCCACCAGGGCGTACCCGTAGGCCAGTTTGGGCCCGAGGCGGTCGAGCAGCCAGCCGCCCGGGATCTGCACCAGTACGTAGGACCAGGAGAACAGTGAGAAGAGCAGCCCCAGTTCCGTGGCCGAGAGGTCGAACTCGTCCTTGAGGTGCGGGGCGGCGACCGAGAGGTTCGAGCGGTCGAGATAGTTCAGCGCGGTCACCAGAAAGAGGAGGCCGAGCAGGCCGTAGCGCACCCGGGTGGGGCGGGCGCCCGCTGCTGCGGCGCCGCCCCCGGCTCGGGCCCCGGTGCCGGTTCCGGTCTCGGCGACGGCCTCGGGGCCGGTGTCCGCGGCCGGTTGCCGGCCATCTCGCTCGGCGTGATCTGGTGTGTGCACGAGGGCTTCATCCTGTCGCGGGTGTCCGGGGGCGGGGGCAGAGGCGGGCGCGGTGAGCGCGGGTCGCGCGCACGAGAGCGAGCACGAGAGCGCGAACGAGAGGGGGGATCCCCGCGGAGCCGCGCGGATTCAGCGGGCGAGTACTTTGCCCGGGTTGATCAGGTTCTTCGGGTCGAAGAGCCGCTTCACGTCGCGCTGGACCCGCAGGCCGACGGGCCCGAGTTCGCGCTCCAGCCAGGGGGCTTTGAGGGTGCCCACTCCGTGTTCACCCGTGATGGTGCCGCCCAGCTCCAGGCCGAGCGACATGATCTCCTCGAAGGCCGTCTGGGCCCGTTCGACCTGTTCGGGGATGTTCCGGTCGAAGACGACGGTGGGGTGCATGTTGCCGTCACCGGCGTGCCCGGAGCAGGTGATGAGCAGCCGGTGCCGCTCGGCGATCCCGGCCACCCCGGAGACCAGATCGGTCAGCGCGGAGCGGGGCACGCAGACGTCGTCGGACAGGAAGGCGCCGAGTCTCTCCAGTGCGGGGGCGAGCAGCCGCCTTGCGGCGAGCAGCATTTCACCCTCGGCGGGGTCGGCGGCGATCATGACCTCGCCGCCATGGCGGGCGGCCACCTCTTCGAAGTGCCGCAGGTCGTCGGGGGCGAGCGGGCCGCGGTCCGACTGGGTCATGAGCACCGCTTGGGCGTCCGCGGGGAAGCCGAGGTCGCGGTAGGAGCCGACGGCGTCCACCGAAGGGCGGTCCATGATCTCCAGCAGGGACGGCCGGACCGGTCCGCGCATCAGTTCCGTGACCGTGTCGCAGGCGGGCTCCATGGCCGGGAAGAAGGCCACAGCGGTGAGCGGGACCTGGGCCGGCGGGACCAGCCGCAGAGTGATCTCGGTGACGACGCCCAAGGTGCCCTCGGAGCCGACGAAGAGCCGGGTGAGGTCGTACCCGGCGACGCCCTTGACCGTACGGCGTCCAGTGCGCAGCACGTCGCCGTCGGGCAGGACCACTTCGAGGCCGAGCACGAAGTCGGTGGTGACGCCGTACTTGACGCAGCACAGGCCGCCCGCGTTGGTGGCCACGTTGCCGCCGAGGGTGGAGGACTCCCAGGAGGCCGGGTCGGGCGGGTAGTGGAGTCCCTGCTCGGCAACCGCGCGGGAGAAGTCGGCGTTGACGACGCCGGGCTGGACCACCGCGGTCTGGTTGACGGGGTCGATGGAGACGATGGCGTTCATCCGCTCCAGGCTGAGCAGTACGCAGCCCTCGACCGCGTTGGCACCGCCGGCCAGGCCGGTCCGGGCACCCTGGGGCACCACGGGCACGGCGTACCGGTCGGCCAGGCGCATCACCTTTACGACGTCTTCGGTGCTGCGGGGGCGTACGAGTGCCAGGGGGGTGCCGCTGGCGCAGAGGGGGGCGCTGTCGGTTCGGTAGGTCTCCAGGACATCGGCGTCGACGGTGGTCAGGCCCGGACCGAGGGCTTCCTGGAGTGCCCCGAGGAAGGCGTCGGCGGGACCGGGTTCGGGTGCGGGCCGGTCCGGTGCGGGGTGGGGGTCCGTGGGGCCTGGGGGAGGGGGTTCCGCTGGTTCGTACATGGAAACGCTCCATCAAGGAGAGGGATCCGCCGGTGCTCCGGCTGCGAGGACGGCGGCTCACACGGCGTCCGCATGGCGACCCGATCTGATGCATTAGACATTACATATGGCCAAGGTGGCGGACAAGGGGCCGCACCCGATCGGGTCGCGAGGTGCCGACGACGGCAGCACGAGCACCCCCACTGGCCGTCCGGCGGACGAGCGCAGAGGGGGCTTCGCGGCGGGGCGGGCTACCGGTCCCGGATCTCGGGCGGCAGTGCGGGCCCGGGAACGTTCTGGAACGCCACCGGACGCCGGAACCGGTCGATCGCAGCGGTCCCGACGGAGGTCGTGCCGGGCGCGGTCGAGGCGGGCCAGGGTCCGCCGTGCTGCTGCGCGTCGCTGACGGTGACGCCGGTGGGCCACTGGTTCCAGATGACCCGTCCGACGCGTCCGGCGAGCACGTCGAGCAGGCGCCGCCCGTCGGCGTCGAGGGCGTCGCCGCCCTGGACCGTGCCGGTCAGGGCGCCCTCGAAACCGGCGAGCACGGCCTCGACCTCGGCCAGGTCTCCGTACTCGACGAAGATCGAGGCGGGGCCGAAGACCTCCGTGGCGATGAGCGAGGGATCGTCGAGGACCGCGTCGGTGGTGGTGCGCAGCAGGGCGATGTCCGGGTGCCCGTCGTCGCTCGCCCTGCGCAGCGCCGTGCACACTCTGTCCCGGGCGGCGAGGTCGTCGAGCGCGGAGGCGTACGCGGCGGCGATGCGCTCGCCCAGCATCGGCCCGGCCGTGAGCGGCGGCAGGGCCCCGAAGAAAGCGTCGGCGTCGGGGACGAACACCACACCCGGCTGCGTACAGAACTGGCCGGAGCCAAGAGTGCAGGACGCGGCGAATCCGGCGGCGATGTCCCCGGGCCGCTCGGCCCACCCGGCAGGTGTGACGACGACGGGGTTGGTGGAGCCGAGTTCCCCGTAGAAGGGGATGGGATCGGGGCGGCCCATGGCCAGGTCGAAGAGGTACCGGCCGCCGCGGGTGGAACCGGTGAAGCCGACGGCCTTGACGCGGTGGTCCCGCACAGCGTCCGCGCCGCCCTGCTCGCCTTCGACGAGTTGCAGCAGATGGGGCGGGGCACCGGCCGCCTCCAGCGCCTCCGTGGCGATGGCAGCGGTGAGCCGGGACAGCTCGGGATGTCCCGGGTGCGCCTTGACGACCACGGGGCAGCCGGCCGCCAGAGCGCTGACGGTGTCCCCTCCCATGACGCTGAAGGCGAAGGGGAAGTTGCTCGCGGCGAAGACCAGCACGGGCCCCAGCGGAACGGTCGTACGGCGGATGTCGGGGCGGGCGCCCATCGGCCAGTCCGCGTCCGCGTGGTCGACGCGGACGTCGTCCAAGGCGCCGGAGCCCAGGCGTTCCGCGAACAGCCGGCACTGGAAGGTGGTGCGGCCCAGTTCGCCGGACAGACGGCCCTCGGGCAGGTGCGACTCGCCGTGGGCGAGCGGTACCAGGCGCGCGGCGGCGGCGTCGAGCGCGGCGGCCACGGCCTCCAGCCAGCGGGCGCGTTCGGCCGGGACGGACCTGCGGGCCGGTTCCGCGGCGGTCGCGGCCCGGGCCAGGACGGTGTCGAGCGGGTCGGTGCCGGGACCGGCGGGGGTGGTGCGGGACGAAGCGGTACTCACAGTGGACCTCGGAGGAGTCAGGTGACGATGTCGTGGGAGGCCATGTCGGCCAGCGTCCACTCCTCGACTTCGGCGAGATGGACGGCGGCTGCCTCCTGGGCGGCGGCGACGTCACGGACCGCCATGGCGTCCAGGATTTCCAGGTGCCGCTGGGTGGATCCCGCGAGCCGGTGCGGGCCGGTGGCGCCCAGGACGCGCAGCCAGTGGACGAAGGGCTCGACCGACCCGCGGGCGGTGATCAGCCGGCTGTTGCCGGTACTCGCGGTGATCTCGTTGTGGATACGCGTGTCGCTCGCGAAGAACGGTTCGTAGTCGCCCTGTTCGGCGGAGCGCAGCGCGGAGACGGCCTCGTCGCGCAGGTCGGCGATCTGCTCCAGCGGCATCTCCGCTGCTGCGACCCCCGTGGCGAGCCACTCCAGCCCCTTGCGCAGCTGGCACACCTCGTGGACGTCCTGACGGGACGGCCGGGTGACGAAAGTGCCCGATCGCGGACGGGTCTCGACGAGCCGGTCGTGTTCCAGGCGCACCAGCGTGTCACGCACCGGAGTGCGGGAGACGCCGAACTCCTTCGCGATGGACTGCGGATCGAGCCGTGACCCGGGAGCGTAGTCACCGCTGGTGATCCGCTCGCACAGGATCGAGTAGAGCTGCTCGGAGATCGGTTCCACGGCCAGCGAGGTGGCGCCGCGACGGTTAGGGGCAGAGGGGGTGGCCATGAGACCTTCATTCTCCAACGGCCGCTAAGGCGCCGTTGGTCGGCGCCGGGGCGGACACGGTAGCCAGACGTGAACACTGCATCTAATCGATCAGATTAGCCGTTCGCAGGGCCGCCTTGATGCGCTCGCGTTCGGCTTCACCGGCGGGCTTGAAGGGGCGGCGCGGCAGGCCGGGGGAGCGGCCCTGGAGTTCCAGTGCGGCCTTCAGCGTCGCGGGCAGGTTGGGCGCGTCGATGGCGCGCCAGACCGTGAGGATCCGCTCGTGCAAGGAGAGCGCCTTCGCGTGGTCGCCGGCCTGGACGGCGTCCCACAACTCGACGCTGAGGCGCGGGGTGACGGTCGGGATGGCGGCCAGCGCGCCGTGGGCGCCCATGACGAATGCCGGGTAGTGCAGGTCGTCGAGCGCGGCGAGCACGGTGAACCGGTCGCGCATGCGGTGCAGCAGGTCGGCGAGCAGATGGATGTCACCGCCGGACTGCTTGATGGCGACGACCTGCGGCACGTCGCGCAGCAGCTCGATGGTGTCCACCGGGACCAGCGCCCACGGCACCACGTTGTAGAGCACGATCGGCAGATCCGTGGCCTCGCCTATCTCGCGGTAGTGCGCGACGGTCTCCTCCGGCGCGGGTGCGAAGACGTAGTGCACGGGCGTGACCTGGAGGGCGTCGACACCGGCCTCCTTCAGCGCGAGCGAGTAGCGCTTGGCCTGGGCGGTGGAGTTCTGGATGACGCCGCCGATCACCGGGACGCGCCCGGCGACCTCCTCGACGACGGTGGCGCAGATCGCGGCGCTCTCCTCCAGGGAGAGGGTCTGGCCCTCGCCGGTGCTGCCACAGGCGCAGATCGCCGTCACTCCCTGTTCGAGGAGGTACTTGACCTCGCCGCGCAGCAGGTCGAAGTCGACCTCGTCGTTCGCGTCGAACGGCGTGACGACGGTGGAAATCATCCCGCCGAGCTGGATGTCCTTCACGCGCATCTCCCGGGTATTGCCGCAAACAAAATGCGGATGTAATGTCTGATGCATCAGATGCTAGCACGTGGTTCTCGTCAGGAGAACCGCCGCTTTCCGGACGCGGTCGGCATCCGTGCAGCATGAAACGACAGCACCGACCCCGCCCTCCGAGCCGCCATCGCAATGGAGCGAGCATGCCCGTACCGGCCCCGCCTTCCGACTCACGGGCGTCCCTGCGCAAGGTCGTCACCGCCAGCGCTCTGGGCACCACCGTCGAGTACTACGACTTCACCCTCTACGCGACCACCGCGGCGCTGGTCTTCGACAAGGTCTTCTTCCCCGACGCCTCACCCCTGATAGGCACCCTGGCCGCGTTCGCCACCTACTTCGTCGGATACGCGGCCCGGCCGCTCGGCGGCATCGTCTTCGGCCACTTCGGAGACCGCCTCGGACGCAAGAACATCCTCGTCATCACGATGCTCATGATGGGCCTCGGCACCTTCGCGATCGGCCTGCTGCCCTCCTACGACAGCATCGGCATCGCCGCGCCCGTCCTGCTCGTCCTCATCCGCCTCATCCAGGGGCTCGGCATGGGCGGCGAATACGGCGGCGGGGTGCTCATGGCCCTGGAATACAGCCCCTCCTCCCGGCAGGGCTTCTTCACCTCGCTGGTGCACATCGGCACCCCCGCCGGCGTCCTGATACCGGTCGGCCTGGTCAGCGCCCTCGACGGTGTACTGCCGGCGGGCGCCTACGACTCCTGGGCCTGGCGCCTCCCCTTCCTGGCCAGCATCCTCCTGGTCGGCGTCGGCATCTGGATGCGGCTGAACATCACCGAGAGCCCCGAGTTCGTCAAGATGCGCAAGGAGCGCGAGGTACAGAGCCTGCCGGTGCGGGAGGTCCTCACCCGGCAGCCCGGCACGGTCGCCTACTCCATCCTCGCCAAGATCGCCGAGAGCGGACTGTTCAACATCTACTACGTGGTGGCCATCACCTACGTCACCACCGAACTCGACCTGCCCAAGGGCCCCGTGCTCCTCGCCGTGCTGATCGCATGTGCCGTCGAGTGCTGCACGCTCCCCCTGTTCGGCGCCCTCTCGGACCGCGTCGGCAGACGCCGGGTGTACATCGCCGGCGCCGCCTTCCAGGCCCTTCTCGCCGTACCGTTCTTCCTCCTGCTCCAGACCGGACAGTTCTGGGCCTACGTCCTGGGAATGACCCTCGGACTCGGCATCGGGCACGGCGCCATGTACGGCGCGCAGGGCGCGCTGTTCTCCAACCTCTACCCGGTCAACGTCCGCTACACGGGCCTGTCCGTCACCCAGCAGATCGGCGCCACGCTCGGCGGGGGCCTCTCCCCGCTCATCGGCACGGCCCTGCTGTCCGCGAGCGGCGGCCACTGGTCCTGGCTGATCGTCTACTGCGTCGGCGTGGCCGTCGTCTCCGGCCTGGCCGCCACCCGGCTGCGCTCGGGAGAGGCCCCCGCCCCTGACCCCCGAACGGTGGCACCGCACCTCCCCGCGGCACCGGACGGCACCGCTGCACCGACCGTCCCCGCAGCATCGACCGGCACCGCTGCACCTACCGTCACCGAAAGGACCCAGGCTCCGTGAACCATCTGTTCCTGCCCGCGCACAGCCCCGTGCCGCAGGCCCTGCGCGGCCTCGCCCTCGCCCACCCCGGGCTGCTCCGGCTCCACGAGGACCCACTGTATGTCACTGCCCGGGAGCGGCATCCCGCCCGGCGCGTGGGCATCGTCTCGGGCGGCGGCTCCGGCCACGAGCCCCTGCACACCGGGTTCGTGGGCCCCGGCATGCTGGACGCGGCCGTCCCCGGCAGCGTCTTCGCCTCCCCCCACAACCGGCAGGTCCACGAGGCGTCCCGCACCGTCGCAGGGCCGGACGGAGTCCTGCACGTGGTGAAGAACTACACCGGCGACCGCATCAACTTCGGCATAGCGGCCGAGCGGCTGCGCGCCGACGGCATTCCGGTCCGCCGGGTCCTCGTCGACGACGACCTCGCCACCGAGAGCACCGAGACCGCGACGGGCCGCCGCGGCACGGGAGCCACCGTCATCGTGGAGAAACTCCTCGGCGGGGCCGCCGACTCCGGCCTGGGGCTCGACCGACTCGCCGACCTGGGCGCCGACTTCGCCGCCGCCTCCCGCAGCATCGCGGTCGCAGCGCGCGCCCAGACGTCCCCCTCCCGTGGCGGCGAAGCCTTCGAACTCCCCGACCAGACGCTCGAATACGGTGTCGGAATCCACGGCGAGCGCGCTGCCTCGACGCTGGAGCATCCCGGGTTCGAGCCGTTGGTCGACCGTATGGCCGAGCAGGTGCTCAACGCATTTCCCACCACGCCCCGCTCCGTCGTCCTGCTGGTGGGCGGGCTCGGCTCGACCACGCTGCTGGAACTGCACGCGGTCCACGCCCGGGTGTCGGAGCTGCTGGACAAGCGCGGCTTGGACGTGGCCGGCAGGCTCGTCGGGACCTTCGTCCCGGCCCTGGACATGAGCGGCTTCTCCCTCACGCTCACCGCGCTGCGCGACGACTGGGCCCCCTACTGGCATGCCCCCTCCCGTACCCCCGCCTTCCCCGCCCTCCCTGCCTTCCCCGCCCTGGAGTCCGCCCGATGACCAGCGACCAACAGCTCGTCCTGCGTGTCTACGCGCGGACTGCGCACACCGCTCACGACACCCTCACCACCCTCGACCAGCTCTCCGGGGACGGCGACTTCGGCGACAATCTGCGCGAAGGACTCGGCCGGGTCGTCTCGGCGCTGGACGCCCGCCCCGGCGAACCTCCCTTCGCGGTCGCCGCCGCGGTCTTCCTCGACGAGGTCGGCGGAACCAGCGGCCCACTTATCGGGCTGCTGTTCCAGGAGATCGCCCGTGCCTTCGCCGACCATGACGGCGACGAAGGCGACGAAGGCGACGAAGGCGACGACGGCGGCGACGCGGCCTGGCGGTCCGGTGTCCGCGAGGGCCTGGCCGCGATCCAACGTGTGGGGGAGGCGGAGCCCGGGGACCGCACCATGGTGGACGCCCTGGTCCCGGCGCAGGACGCCCTGGAGGCGGGCGCCGGCGTACGGGACGTCGCCCTGGCCGCCTTGGAGGGCGCACAGTCGACCTCCGCTCTGCGCGCCCGCCGGGGCCGCGCCTCCTATGTCGGACAGCGCGCCCTGGGCTCCCCCGACCCCGGGGCCTTGGGCGTCGCCCTGCTGTTCTGGTCCCGCGCGCAGGCGGAGGGCCGGCCGGCCGGTGAGCTGACGGACCACCTGGCATCCGCACACGCCCCGCAGGGCCCGCCCGCACGGAATTGACGGCGGGCGATGGCGTCGCCCAACCCCGCAGCCACTGATGGCGTTGCGGGCCTTCGCGCCGTCGCCGTCGATCCGGCTGCCCCGTGGCGTTGTCAGAACCTCATGTCATCCTCGGATCATGACCAATGGCCACACGGTCGAGGACCGATACGACGACGATGAGCCGTCCCCCACCCCGGCGCCCACCAACCCTGCCGAGTGGGACGGCCTGATCGGTGAGTGGGACGAGATGCGGCACGGCTACTACCTCGGCAATGCGCCGGGCACGGTGCTGGAGTGCGCGAAGAACCTTGAAGCGAGCGTGGCGGCCGGCGGCCCGGACACGGCGCTGTGGACGCTCGGGATGGTGCTGATAGGCCCTTACGTGATCCACGCCCGTCCGGACGCGGCGGCCGAGGCCCGGGTGCTGGAGGCGATGGCCGCCGTCGAGCGAGCCCTGGGGCAGACATCCTGTGGGCATGAGGCGCACCCG
Source organism: Streptomyces sp. NBC_01775 (assembly GCF_035917675.1). NCBI lineage: Bacteria > Bacillati > Actinomycetota > Actinomycetes > Kitasatosporales > Streptomycetaceae > Streptomyces > Streptomyces sp. NBC_01775. Next base: position 9,008,331 of record NZ_CP109104.1, read on the forward strand.
TGTGACGACATGCCGCTCGATGCCGAGCTGGACAACTTCCGGCATGTCCTGAAGATGCTGGCCCATCCGGAGCGGGACGCCACCAGTCAGGCGGACCCGGCCGATGAGGAGGACTGGCCCGACGAGATGGCGCAGTCCTGGTACGACGGCCGGATGACGCGGGAGATATGGGCCTGCCCGCGGAATCTGGCCGGGTTCGCCCGCGCCTTCTCCGACTGAGGCCGCGCATCTCACGGCCTGGGCGGTCCCGCGCCGCCGTGCCCGTGCCTCTGCGGCCGTGTCCGACAGGTCGGGTGAGAGGCCCCACCCGGTCCGGTCACAGCACTCCACCCGGAGAGCAATTGCGGGAAGAAAGAAGGGACGCGGCACAACAGATGGTCTGGCAGCGGTCCGCCCGGGCCGCACGTCCAAGGCGGTGATGGAGGCGACGCTCGCCTCCATCACCCGGACCGGCACCATTCACCCGGCCGGCACCATCGACGGACACGTCGAAGGTCACCAGTCGTGAGGGCCGCCGGATATCCAGCCCTCTTCCCAGCTCACACTTTCGGCCTGTTGCGGTGGCGGGTTACTCAGGATGCTGCTCAGCGCCGGTGTGGTTGCGCTTGTCCGCCGCAACAGGTGTGGTGCTGTCGCTGGTGAGCGAGTTGATCTCTGTTCGGCGACGGTAGCTGCGGATGTCGTCGCAGAGCGGGCGCATAGGATCGCCGGCATGGCACTGCGACCTGTTCAGGTGAACATGAAGGCTGTTGACGGCTCGGCGGTCGGCCGGTTCTGGGCGGAGGCGCTCGGCTGGTGTGCTTACAGCCCCGGCGTAACCACCTATGTCGGGCCCGTCGGCGGCCCCGTTTGGCCGGACCCGGTCGCCGTCTGCGTCGACATCGTTCCTGTCCCGGAGCCCAAGACAACAACAAAGAACCGTGTGCACCTCGATCTCGCCACCACCTCCGTGGCCCACCAGGCGGAGTTGGTCGCGCGCCTCCAGGCTCTCGGTGCGACGCCCGCCGACGTGGGCCAGGGCGCGGTGCCGTGGACGGTCCTCGCCGACCCGGAGGGCAACGAGTTCTGCGTGCTGGAGCCTCGGGAGATCTACCGGGACACCGGGCCGATCGCCGCGATGGTGGTCGACTGTGCGGATCCGCGGGCCATGGCCCGGTTCTGGGGTGAGGCGATGGACTGGACCCTGCACGAGGTGACTGACGATCGTGCGGTGTTGCGCTCCGCCAAGGGTGTCGGCTCGTATCTCGAGTTCCTCCGCACGCCCGGCGTGAAGACCGTGCCGGACCGGGTCCATCTTGACCTGCTGCCGTATCCCGGTGACGACAAAGCAGCGGAGGTGGCCCGGTTGCGGGCCCTCGGCGCCACCGACCTCGACCTCGGCCAGGGCGACGTCCCGTGGACATGTCTGGCCGACCCGGAGGGCCACGAGTTCTGCGTCCTCGCCCCGTCCTGACGCGGAGCCTTGACGACACCCCGGCATGTGAGCCCTGTGTGCTCATGCGCCATGACCCCGGGTGGGTTGGGCTGCGGCGTCTCGGCTGATTCGGGCTCGCAGGAAGCGGTCGGCGTCCTCGACCGCCCCCAACTCGTCGCCCACCACGGTCCAGTACCGGATGCCCGACGCAGCTGTACAGGGAATGCACGCGCTGATGTACCTGTACTCCATGAACCGGTCGCAACGATCCGGCCGGATCGTGGAGTCCGGCACATTCGGCTCCAGCGCTCGACGCCGGCGGATTGTTCGCCGTGCGGTACGAGCTCGCCCAGGACCGGTGCTCGTGCGGCCGGGTTGCGGGCCGCCGAGCCCGGTCGTTTCTCTCCTGGGCCCCACTCGCCAATGACTTCCGGACCGCGGTAACGCGGTCCGGAAGTCATTACCAGTGCCCGTCTGCCGGGTGCGCCGGTCCTTCTCAGTCCGAGCGTGTCCGGCGGGCACGTATCCACGTCACTACCACCAAGGCCGCGGCGATGTATATCGCGCCGGCGGCGGTGGAAACGGACGTGACGTACCGCTCATAGCCATCTGCGCGCAACTCGACCGCGAGGAAAATCAGCGCGGTCCCGAGCGCCGCGAGTGCACCGGACAAGGCGCCAAAGGGGGGCTTTGCCATTCCATCTCCTCCAAACAACGAGCCGACCTGGTCGGCCGCGGAGTCTACGTAATGCCCTGTCAGCTACCCCCACCGACTGCCCGGAACGGTGCAGCTCAAGCACGGTGGTGAGGGACGCGATGGCCGGTCCGGGAGAAACACTCCGAGCGCCTGGTGCGGATTGCGGGGCCGGGTGCCGCGCGTAGCGGACAGGCGTGAGGATCGAACCTCCTCGGGAGCTGTCACAGCTTCTCGTAGACCGATACGTGCCTGCGACTGGCTGCGGTGAATGGGGTGCGGTCCCAGTCGGTGTGGCGCTCGCGCAGGCGCATACCGGCGAGCTGGGCCATCAGGTCCAGCTCGCTCGGCCAGCAGTAGCGGAGCCGAAGGGGCCGCAGCGTGGTGCCCTGCGCGTCGAAGGTCACGCGCTGGTAGGTGACGGCCTGTTCCACGGGATCGTGGAGCAGGAATTCCATGTTCACCGCATCCTCGGAGAGGGTGCGGGTGGCGACCCGCTGATGGCGGTCGAACTCGGTCACGTCCTGGATGAAGCACTCGATGACGAACAGTCCGCCGGGTTCGAGGACCGTGGCGACGTTGCGGAAGCAGTCGACCTGGCGGGCTTGGCCGGGCAGGTTGAACAGCGTGTTGAAGACCAGGTAGGCCATCTGGAACGGGCCGTCCACTGCCACGTCGGCCATGTCGCCGATCGTCACGGGGATCTCCGAGCCGCCGGGTTTCGCGCGCAGCTGCTCGACCATGGCGGGTGAGCCGTCGATACCTTCGAGGGAGATCCCGCGTGCGGCCAGGGGACATGCCACTCGGCCCGTGCCGATCGCGAGTTCCAGGACGCGCCCGTCCGCTGGGACCAGTCCGGCCAGGAAGTCGACGGTCTGCGTCGGTTCGTAGGCGTCCCGCTCGTCGTATTCGTGGGCGTAACGGTCGAAGAACGCGGGATCGTTGAGTCCAGTCACGGCGCAGGAGTCAACCACCACGCTGCGAGCCGCACCAGCGAATAGCTGAGACGCCGTACTACTTTCCCGGGTAGGACCGAGACGCAGCCACCCATGCCCCAAGACTGGGGCCGGCCCAGGTCCGCCGAGACAGACACTCCAAGATCTGTGACGAGCCCCGCAACTCGGGTTGAGCAGGAGTACGGCTCGGGTGCCTACAGCGGAAGCGCTGCTGTTGGCAGGTTCTGCATGCCGATCTCCGTATACGCCCTCGCTCACCGGCCGTTCACGGCTGTGGTCGTCGCCGAAGCCGTGGGGCTGCCGTGTGCCGGAGAGCCGACCTGCTGTCAGCGCGGCCTGTTCTCGCCCGGTTCCAGCGGTGGGGCCGAGACGCCCAGGCTGGTGGTGCACTCGGGGCGGGCGATTTCGCGATCGGGGGTGGGTTCGAGGGCTGATCGCGGGACCAGGAACCAGGCCAGGGCCGCCGAGGCGACACAGAGCGCCGCGCAGATCAGCATCGCGGAGCCGAAGGCGTCGTCGACCGCGTGGGGGGAGGTGTAGCCGTGCGCGGAGAGCCCGACAGCAAGAGGCAGTACGGCGACGATCAGGAGCTGGGCCGCGCGGGCCGCCGCGTTGTTGACGCCGCTGGCGATGCCGGAGCGGGAGACGTCGACGGAGGCGAGGACCGTGGCCGTCAGCGGAGCGACGAAAAGGCTCATGCCCAGCCCCTGGACCACCACGGCGGGCAGGACATCCAGGACGTACGACGTTCCCCCGAGGCTGACCCGGCGCAGCAGGAGCAAGCCGGCGGCCGTGATCAGCGGGCCCAGCGTCAGCGGGAGGCGGGGGCCGATGCGCTGGGCCAGAGCGCCCGCAGGGGCGGAGAGTACGAGCATCAGGACGGTGACCGGCAGCGTGGAGACACCCGCTTGGAACGCGCTGTATCCCGCGGTGGTCTGGAGCTGGATGGGGAGGAGGAAGAAGACCCCGCCGATCGCGGCGTAGAGGAACAGCGTCACGATGTTGACAGCCGAGAAGAGCCGGACGGAGAAGATCCCGAGCGGCAGCATCGGGCGCGTGTGGCGGCGCTCCACCTGGACGAAGACCGCGCCGCACACCACCCCGACGGCCGCCGTGATCCCGATCGCGAGGGCGGGCTTGTGGCCGGAGGCCGCGATCAGCGCATACGTCACCCCCGCGAGGCTCAGCGCGGCGAGCGCCGCGCCGATCACGTCGAAGTCGCCCCCGGCGTCGGGGTCGCGGCTCTCGGGGACGTGCCGGAGGGCCACGAGGATCACGACGGCTGCCGGCGGCAGATTGATGAGGAAGATCCAGCGCCAGCCGGGGCCGTCCACCAGCCAGCCGCCGAGGAACGGGCCGACGGCGCCCGCGACGCTGCCGAGCCCCGACCAGGCGCCGATGGCTTTGGCCCGGTCCTCCTGGCGGAACGTCGATTGCACCAGGGCCAGCGAGCCCGGTGTGAGCAGTGCGCCGCCCACGCCCTGAAGCGCGCGGGCGGCGATCAGCACCTCGCTGTTCGGGGCGACGCCGCACAGCGCGGAGGCGAGTGCGAACCACACGACGCCGATGAGGAAGATCCGTCGCCGACCGTAGCGGTCGCCGAGCCCGCCGCCCAGGAGGATCAGCCCGGTGAGGGTGAGCATGTACGCGTTGACGGTCCACTGGAGGACATCGAGCGTGGCGCCCAGGTCGCGGCCGAGGCGGGGCAGCGCGATGTTCACGATCGTGCCGTCCAGCAGTGCCATCCCGGAGGCCAGCACCGAGCAGCTCAGTACCCATCTGCCCGTCCGCGACGACAGATGTACGGCCCCGGCGGCCCCGTCTGCCTTCCCCTGCGTGTCCCTCATGGGGTGACCCTAGGTGACCGCTTTCGTGAGAGCCGGTCACCTCGCCCTGCCATCCCGCCCCGTTCACCCCTGCTCAGCGCGGTCAGCCGGGAATACGGGGCCTTCCGGATACTCCGGTGCCAGAAGGCGGCGTTTTCCCGGACGATCTCGTGCGGCGGGCCCGGTTACCGGTACGGTCGAGGGTGACCGACGTGAGGCCGCGAAGGAGGTGCGGGTGAGCGCGCAGCCAGAAGACCACTCCGATCCGCGGGTCCGGGGAATGCCGTGCACTATCGACGCAGTCGCCGGGGCTCTTTCCGCGCCGAAGCGTATGGCGTTCTACCGCGAGGTCGGTCCGGCCGAAGTCGGTGAGGACCTCGACAGCACGCTCCGGAAATGGTGGATGGAAGCCTTGTTCGACGGCAGGCCGGGCCGCACACAGCGCCTCGCGGACGCCGATGAGGGGCGTCGTCTGGTAGCCCTGCCCGAACTGGCCGGGGAGTGAGTTCACCTCGGCGTGGCTGGACGGCGCAGCTGTCCGAGGACGCCGCGCACACCTTGAAGGCGATGCGCGCCGGCGGCGAGGCGGAGCTGCACGACCAACTGGTGCGCTTCATCCGGGCCCTGGCCATCGAGGCGGGCGCCGCAACGGAGGCGCAAAAGCCGCTGCCGGGCCTGCCGATGGGCGATGGCCGCTACAACTGCGACGTGCGCGGCATGCCGGTCCTGATCAGCTACAGCCGCTATCCCGGGTTGCGAGAGATCCGCGTGACAGACCTGCTGTGGCTGGGCTGAGATCCCCCCCGTCGCAGCGGTGGGCGGATCGGAGCGGGGCGGGTGGGACGACCGTCCCCTCGGGCCACTTCAAGTGCGAGCCGCTGGCCGCCGGGCCGGGAGCCGGCCGCTCAAGCCCAGCGCATGTGAATCGCCGCTCGCAGAACCCGAAGTCCGCGCGCCTGCTGTCCCGATGGTCCGCGTCCGATGCGGCGTGGGCGTACGCGGCGAGGGGCTGGGTGCGTGGAGTGGGGCCGTCGAATATTGCGCACGTACGGGTCGGTGGGGGTACAGACTCGCTGCATGGCGGACATGGAGGTGTTCCGGGGCGCGGTCTGTGGGTGGGCGGCCGGTGGTCCCGGCGAGGCGGTGGGTGATCTGGCTGTGCGCTTGGGGGTGCGGACCGCGGTGCTGTTGGAAGGGCTGAGTGATCTCGCAGCCGTTGAGGCGCTGGCTGCACGGCGTGGCCGGGATCTGGCCGCTGAAGGGGTGTGCGTGGTGCCGATGGGCGGGGCGATGAGCGTCGGCCGCTACGCCGGTCTGCTCGGGCCGCCCGGTCTCGGGCTGCGCCTGGCAGGGCTGTGCGACGAGGGCGAGCAGCGCTTCTACGACCGCGGCTGGGAGCGGGCCCGGGTGCCGCATCGGGGCTTCTTCGTGTGCGTGGCGGATCTGGAGGACGAGCTGATCCGCGCGCTGGGAACGGCACGGGTCGAGGAGGTCGTCCGGGACGGGGGCGATCTGCGAGCCTGGCAGACGTTCGTGCGCCAGCCGGCACACCACGGCCGGTCCCGGCAGCAGCAGCTGCGGCGCTTCCTCGGCACGAAGAAGGGCCGGAAGATCCGCTACGGCCGTCTCCTCGTCGAGGCTCTCGGCCCCGGGCAGGTACCGGTTCCGCTCGACGGCCTCCTCGCGAGCCTGTGACCGGCGCGGGAAAGCGCGGCCACGGCCACTCCGGGCGCTGAAGGTCCCGGAGCGGGCGAAAGGGGCCGCGTCCGCCGGATGGTGGCGGACGCGGCCCCTGCGGGCTCTCTCTCGGGGGCTTCAGGCGCGTGGCCCGGTGCCTGGTGCCTGGTGTCTGGTGCCTGGTCAGTCGTCGTCGCCGTCGTTGTCGTCCTGGTCGTCGTGGTCGATGTGCTGGCTCTGGACCTTGCCGTTGGCGGCGTCGATGGTGATGTCGTGGTTCTTGTGGTCCTTGCCGAGGACGTCGACCTCCCAGACGGTGGAGCCGTCGCGGTCGTTGTCGTCGAGGCTGTAGGCGGTGACGGTGCCGGGGACGGTCTTGAGGGCCTTGGCGGTGGCCTTGTCGTGGCCGGTCTTGTCGGCCTTGAGGTGGGCCTGGGTCTCGGCGGCGTCCTGGGCGGCGTCGTCGTCGCGGTCGGTGTGCTTGTTGAGGACCTTGCCGTTGCCGGCGTCGATGGTGATGTCGTGGTTCTTGTGGTCCTTGCCCAGGACGTCGACCTCCCAGATGAGGGAGCCGTTGCGGTCGGCGTTGTCGAGCTCGGCGGAGGTGGCGGTGCCGGGGGCGGCCTTGAGGGCCTTGGTGGTGGCCTCGGACTGGCTGATCTTGTCGGCCTTGACCTGGGCGCGGTCCTTGGCGGTGTCGTCGAGGTGGCGCTGGTTCTGGGGGAGCTGGACCGAGGAGTGCGGGGCGGGGGCGTCGTCGTCCGCGAAGGCGGTCGCGGCACCGGTGCTGCCGATCAGTGCGACGGCGGCGGCTGTGGCGAGGACGGCGGCGCGGGGGGTGAGCGTGCGCTTGGCGGTGGCCTTCATGGGGACGTTCCTCCGGGTGGTGTTGCGGCTTCCGTTCTGCCGGCGGGGGCCTGTCGTGCCCTTCCGACATGCACCACAGTGCGGAACGGATCCTGAACACAGCCTGAAGTCCTGAAGCCCTCTTCAGGTTCCGGCCCCGGGAACGGGCGAAGGAGCCGGGCCCGCCGGTCGGTGGCGGGCCCGGCCCCCGGCCGGAGAGTGGCGAGCGCGGCCCTTTCGGGCCGATGAGTCGCGCCGTCCGTGCGAGGTGGCCAATTGGCGCCGCGAAGGCCGCCTATGGGTGATGTGGCAGGTGCCACGCGTGCTCTGGGGGAGGGGGAGGCGCTCGCCCGTACCGGCCGGCGCGTTGTGCTCCCGGGCGCGGATGCGCGGTGAGTGCCCCCGCCGCGTAGTGCTGCGGAGTCCAGCAGACGTGCAGTTGCAGGCTCAAGGTGGTCCGCTCGACGGTGTCGATCAGCAGGGGACAGCCGCCGAACCGGGGCAGGTCAGTGGTGATGCCGACGCCGAAATCGCCTACCGCGAGCGCCTCGCTCATCAGGGCGTTGCTGCTTTCCGTCACATGGGCGTAGGTCAGGTCGGCCTGGGACACCGCCTGGTCGAGGACGGCTCGCGCCGGGTGCTCCCGGGTCAGCAGCAGCAGGTGTTCGGTGACCAACTCGGCGATCGTGATGCTGCGCCGCCCGTGGGTGGCCCACCGGTGGGTGGGGGCGACGTAGGCGCGCAGGGGTACGTCCGTCAGTGGACGCCATGCCAGCGTCGGGTCGTCGGCCGGACCCGCGCCGAGACCGAGGTCGGCGTCATCGCTCACAGTGGCGCGGATCCGGTCCGCGGGTACCTCGCGCACCGAGACGAAGGGATCGTCGGGGCCCAGCGTCGCGACGAACGGCGCGACCACCTCGGTGATGGTGGTCTGGGCCGCGGCCACGACCACACGGGACAGCCCGCCGCCTGCCATGTACTGTGCCGCGGCTTCGATCTGGTCGGCCCGGCTGACCCGGCTCCCGGCGACCAGTGTTGATCGTGCCCGTCGTACAGCGGCGCCGGCCCTGGCCGGCGAGGTGCGCGAGGCGTTTCGCGAACGCGTCTTCCGCGGCCTGGGTCGAGACATCCTCCCCGGCCGGCGGGATCCTGCCGGCGCCGCTGGGCCACGAAGGCGAAGAACGCGGCGTGTTCGGCGGAGCCGACCATCGTCGTGCCGAAGTCGCAGGCGACGGCATTGAGGGCCGTCTCCGACCTGCGGGACGCTGGTGCTGATCACATCATCGGTGAGGAGTGCGTCGAGGACTTCGCGCGCGGATGCGTCGAGCGATTCGGATGCGTCCGACAGGATGCGAAGCGGCCATCGCAAGCGGGCTCTCGCCTCTCGGCATCGGGAGCGATGTCGCCATCTCCGTGCGCGGGCCCGCCGCCGACACCGGGATCGCCTCGATCAAGTCCGCCCCATGGCAGGGTGCCGATGACCGGCCACTTCCCTGCGTACCGCGCCGTTGGTGGCACGCCGGCCCCATGGTCCGCAGCGTGCGCGACCTGCGCCTGGCGCTGTCCCTCATGGAAGGAGCCGACGGCTTTGACCCCTACACCGTGGTACCGCCCGCCGCGCAGCCCACCCGCGGCGCGGGGCGGCTGCGGATCGGCTGGACCACCGGGGCATTCGGCACCGTCGACCAGGAGGTCGCCGCCACGGTCGCCGCGGCGGCCACGACTCTGGCCGACCTCGGGCACGATGTCCAAGAGAGTGACTTTCCATGGCTCTCCGACCGGGACTGCACGCTGCTGTCGGCGACACTGTTCCCCGCCCGAGGTACGGCCTGCCCTGCGCGCCGCCACCTCCGGCCGCGAGACGGAGGTGCATCCGGTCATCACGGCAGCCCTGGAGTCCGCCGAGACCACGGTGGCTGACTACGTCGCCGCCGAACACGAAGTGGAGCGATTGCGCGCGCGATGCGCCGGGTGGTTCGCGGACCACGACATCCTGCTGTGCCCCGTGACACCCTTCCCCGCACCACCCCACGGCCTCAGCCGACTCGAGGTGAACGGCGTAACCCTGCCCGCGCGCGCGGTGATGCGTGCGACCGTGCCGTTCAACCTGACCGGCCTGCCCGCCCTCGCCCTCCCCTTCGGTGCCACGAGTGACGGCCTGCCCCTCGGCGTGCAGTTGGTGAGCCGCTGGTGGACCGACTCCCTCCTCCTCGACCTCGCGGAACGGCTGGAAGAGGTCAGCCCCGTCCGTGGCCGCCGGCCCGTCTTCTGACCACCGTCAGGTGACAGCGGGCACCCACCCCCTCAACTGCGGCCGGATGACTCTGACCTTCACCGGCCTTGGGCGGCACCGCGCTGTTGCCGGTGTTGGCGGCGGTAGAAGAGCCGGGCGGCCGGTGAAACTGCGCCCGTCGGCAGAAAGACGTGCATTCCAGGGTGGGGAGCGGGGAGATGGTGGGAAACTGCCCGTTGCACGTCGGCCGCGTGAACGTCGTCCACGGAGATGGTGCAGATGAGCAGGAGCCCTCAGAACAGGGCTGATCCGGCGGGAGGCGGCGCGGTCCTGCCCTCTGCACCAGGCCTGGTACTGGCCTTGATGCTTGCTCTGTTGTGGGGGCCGGCCCCGCCGCCGCATCGGCGCCGCGCGGCCCGTCCGAACCGCAACCCGGCTTGGGGCAGATGAGGGCCGCCGAGGACTTCGCCGGGAAGCACGGGGCGGTCACCAGGAGCGATGTCCCTGGTCGACCATCCGGGCGGGCACCAACTTGAGCGGCTCATCCGGTGCGTAGGGCGGAAATCCGATGGAACCACCGCGCCGGCCGACAGCGACGGCAAGTCCTACGAGGGCGGAACCGACGACTTCCGGGCGCACAACAACCGGGGTGCTGCGAGAGGAAGGGGTAGCCGATGATGTGGAAGGTCGGAGCGGGGGCGCTGTTCCTGTTCTGCTATGTCGATGTCCTTGCGGTTCTCGCAATCGGAGACTGGATTTCGAGTGTCCGTCTCCCTCTGCTCTACGGCGGCCCAATCGCTTTCGTCGCCGGGCTCTTCGCCCCCGCTGTGCACGACGCCTACCTGCGGATCGAGAAGCGCAACGCGGGCCAATAGGTACTTCCCGAATCCCCGCGAGGTGGTGTGCACCCCGCCGTGGCAGAAGTGCGCACCACCAGGCAGGGCGCACTGCTCCCCGATCGCGGTGAGCACAGCCGGGCCGGCGGCCGGGTGCTGGTGGACGAGGTAGGCCGCGAGGACACAGCCCAGCAGGACGGTGAGCAGGAGGGCCAGGACGTCGAATCTGATGTGCATGAGGTGAACTCTCCACACGGTGAAGGTGGTTGATGGGGCGTGGTTTCCGGAAGCCGTGAGAAGAGTGGGGGAGCGCGGGGTTAGCGGCGCAACTCTCGCGAAAATCCGCTCGCCCTCCTGAATACCGCTGGTCAGACAGCCTGATGCCGCTTTTCACGAGAACTTGCCCGCACGGGGTGCGAGAAGTTACGGCCCTCGGCGTGGTCGAGACGGCAGGGGCAGGACGACGGGCTGGCCGCGGGGCGCCGGCAGTGCCCGGCCGGGTCGGAGCACGTCGCACATCCGCGCCGCGTCCAACGCCGTCAGCACCTCCGAGGCGTCCTGGACGATGACCAGGCGTCGGCTTCCGTCCGCCGCGGGCTTGCCGGCAGTCCCGCCGGTGTACGTACTACTGGGGCGCCTCATCCCACGCCCCACGTCCACACGGCCGGCCTGGCGGGCGGCGACCTCGCCCTCAGTCGGGACGGCGCTGTAGTTCGGGCCGTCGAGCGGCGTGATGTCGGCAGCAGCGACGGTGATGCCCAGCCCAGTTCGTAGCCGGCACCGAGCAGCACAGCGCCGTACACGCGTCCGGATCCGTCCCCCACGGCGCGTCCGCGCCGGGTCCATCCCGCACGGCGCACATGCCAGGACCGTGCCTGTGCTCCACATTCCGATTCAAGGTCTGCTGCAGGTTCTTCCCAATCCCACTTCGGCACGGTGAGAACACGCCGTCCAGGCGGAACGAAGGGGGAGGGTATGAGCACCTTGAGCGGACAGCCACGGGCCAGGAGACCAGGTGAGATCTCCCCGGTGCAGCCCTCGGCGCTCCAGGAGAGGCCGCTTGCGGGGACCACGGTGCCGTCGTGGTGCAGCTCGGCGAGGACAACCCTCCAGTCGAGCAGCCGCGGCCGGCGCGATCACCGGACAGCGCCAGGTCCGGTCCAGACAGCTCCGAGCACCCGGGGCTTGGCCCGTCGGCTTGCATACCTCCACCCGCGGCCTGGCAAGGCCGGTGACCGGACTCCTCACTCTCATCTGACGCGTGAGTTGTCCCGGACAGGAGCTGAGCAAGGCCGGGACAAACTTGTGAGCAGCTCGGACGACGGCGTGCTGTCCGGGACAGCCCCACGTCATTGCGCAGGTCGAACACGTGCCAGGACGCTGTGTTCCGACCCGGGGCCCGAATGGCCGCCGGCTTCCCGAAGCCAGGCGCGGTCCCGGCGCGTCACCCTGCACCGGCGTTCGCACCGGCAGCCTCCGGCAGCCGTTGATCGGCCTGCCGGCGCACAGCCACGCACAGCCACGCACAGCCACTCTCACTCTGTATGAGGAGGAAGTAATGGGCAGCAGATGCCTTCCGCCGCTCCTTGCCGCGCTCATAGCGCTCGGGGTGGGCGGGACCACGGCGCTTCCGGCCGCCGCCGCCTCACCCGCCGCGGTGACGAAGACGCCATGCAAGGCCGAACACCTCAAGCGTTACCCGGGGGACTCAACCCCTCCCCACTGGCGGTATGGCGAGCTTGACTACAGCGTCACCGCCTGCCTGTCACAAGACCCCGCCGACTGGTCAACGGTGGCGAAGTGGGAGACGAACAAGGTCGGTCAGTCCAACGGGATCTTCATCGACTCGGCCAAGGTGCAGGCCCTGCAGACGGACGAGGACGCGCAGACCAAGTCCGCGACCTATGACGGCGACTTCGTGGTGAAGACCTGCATCCCGTTCGTGGAGTGGCCCTGCGGCCGGACGTACCGGGAGCACCTCTTCTTCACCGTGACGGTCACCAAGGCCACGGGGGCCGTGCAGATAAACCGGGTCTCTCACTCGATGCTGCCGCCCGGCCTCTCCCTGCACAGCACGCCGTAGCACCGTCCTCGCCCCAGCCACAGAAAGGACGCTCATGAGAACCATCCGATTGGCCACCTTGGGTGCGGCCTTGTGCGCCCTGCTTGCCGCCGGGACCGCCACCAGCCAGGCATCGGCATCCACGACGGGAGCGGCGGCTCCACGTTGTGAGCGCGAACAGGTCACGTGGTACCCGGGATCACTCGTCGGACGTTACCGGATCGCGCAGTGGGACATGAATGTCCTGGTCTGCCCCGACAAGGCGCCGGAGGACTGGAAGACCAACTCCGACGTCGAGATCAACGCCACCGGGAGCAACCTCGGCGTCACCCTCAAGCAGAACTCGCTGACCACCACCGAGACCGGTGAGAACCAGTGGAACCGCTACGCCCGCTATGAGGGGCATCTCCAGACCCGGTCGTGTTTGCCGAAGGTGGGGTGGCCGTGCGACGAGTCGGAGAACTGGAAAGCGTGGTTCACCATCACCGTTGACAAGCGCACCGGAGAGGTCAACACCCATCTGCAAGGCGCCCGGACACCACCCGGCGCCACCTGGGCACTGTTCCGCACACCGTGAACTGGGCCGACGGTGCATGGCCGGCGCGACCGCGGCCCCGCAGCACGACCAAGTGCGGGCGGCCGGCATCGACTGCCCGAACGGATACGTCTGCATCTGCCCAGAGGCCAACTTCGGCGGGCAGCCGTGGGCGCAGCGGGCTGACGGCAGCGTCAAGGACCTTCCCTCCGCGATCCGGGACCGCGGCAGCTCCATCCGCAACATCAGCGAACGAACCGCCCGCGTCTACGAGAAGAGGAATTTCGCGGGCCGGTGTGTCTCACCCGCAGCGGCGGCTCTGTCCACGACCTGCGCGGCTACCACCTCAACGACCGGACTCACTCAGGATCAACCGCAACGACCGCGGCTGACCCCGAGGGGCAGGCCGCCGCGAGCGGTCTCCCCCTCGGGGTCGTCCGGTTCCCCTTCGAGTACCGTACTGCCGCGAGGTTGCGACCGCCCGGCGGGCCCGACAAGTGCACGGACACCCCCGCTGGACCTCCTTCCGGACCCGACGACGACAGCCACCCTGCGCTCGCGAAGCACGCCGACACCCATGTCGTCATCGGCTGTAACCGTGGGAGACGCAGGTGCCGGCACAACACCCCCTTCGCGGCGCAGTGCCCCAGCAGAACACCGATGCCCGCGCGTTCTACCAGCTCCACGGCTTCACGGTCCTCGACACCAGCGACGGTCACCGGAACATGGAGCGCCTGCCCGACATGACCCTGCGCTGGACACCGGACGGTGCACGGTGAACCGCGTCCCGGCAGGCCGGAGACTCCACTGGTCCGGTGCTGGGCCGGGTCCGCGACCACGGTCTTCGTTGGTGTTGGGTGTCAGAGCTGAGTGCCACCGCCGTCCACGGCGAGTTCGGTGCCGGTGGTGTAGGTGGCGTCAAACGCGAGAAAGAGCGCAGCCTTGGTCACTTCGGACGGGGTCCCCAGTCGCAGCATGGGGATCTGCGCGACAAGCTCCTTCGTCTCCTCGGCCGGCTGCCGGAGCATTGACTTGTCCATGATCCTGGTGTCGATCGGGCCGGGGCTGACCGCGTTGACACGAATTTTTCGCGGGAGAAGTTCACGGGCCAGGCTGCGGGTCATCGAGCGTAGTGCCGCCTTGCTGGCCGCGTACGCGCTGAGCATCGGCAGGCCCAGCACGTTGACGGCCGAGGTCGTGAGCACCACCCCGCTGCCCTCTGCCAGCAGCGGAGCGAGCTTCTGCACGGTGAAGTACGGTCCCTTGGCGTTAGTGGTCAGCAGTTGGTCGTACAACTCCTCACTCGTTGCCTCGAACGGTGCGGAGCCGGTGACACCGGCATTGGCGAACAGGGCGTCGACCGTGCCGAACTCGGCCTTTATCCGGTCGGCCAGCGCATCGATGTGAGGCAGTGACGCCGCGTCGCTGCGGACCGCGATCGCGTTCTCGCCGAGTTGGCCACGGGCGGCACTCAGCTTGTCCTGGTCGCGCCCGGTGATCAGGACGCGCGCGCCTTCGTCCACGAGTGACCGGGCGGTGGCCAGGCCCAAGCCACTGCTGCCTCCTGTGATGACGACCTTCTTGCCTTCATATCTGTCCATGTCGAATATCTCCTGTCTGTGGAATAGCGTGATGGTTCTCGCCCCGGCGGGCCGCCCTTGGCCGGACGGCGTCGAGTGCGACGTGCGAGCACGGCGCCGGCAGGTCCCGCCGAAGAGGGCGGCGAACGTGTTGCGGGCACTCGCTCCCGGCGGGTGGAGCGTGGCGTGGTGTTCAGTGAAGACCTGGCCGCAGCCTGATCACGACCTTGCCGTGGACGTGACGTCCGGCTTGCAGTGTCACGGCATCGCGGATCTGCCCGATCGGGAAGGTCGCGGCGATCGGTACGGTGATTGCGCCGGCGAGGATCGCGTCGCTGATCCGCTCCATGGCGTCCAGGCTCGCGTCGAAACCACCGGTCGCGCGAACGCCGCCGGGAGGATTGGGCCCCGCGGCGATCGTGGAGATCCGCTCGGGCGGCACGCCGAGCGCGAGCGCGGCCTCGGCCGTTTCGATGCCGAACAGGTCGGTTGCCGCGGTCACGCCCTCCGGAGCCAGGGTCCGTACCCGGTCTGCCAGTCCGGGGCCGTAGGCCACGGGCTCGGCACCGAACTGGCGCAGGAACTCGAACGTGCCCTGCGCGGCGGTCCCGATCACTCTGGCGCCGGCGAGCTTCGCGAGCTGTATGGCGAACACGCCCACGCCGCCCGCGGCGCCGCCGACCAGGACGGTGTCGCCGGATCGCAGGTCGATCGCGGCCAACGCGGCGGCGGCGGTCATGCCGGCTACCGGAAGCGTGGCCGCCACCTCGTCGCTGATGCCCTCCGGCGTGCGCCAGAGCGGCTCGGTCGCCTCGGTGGGCGTCTTGACCACCACGAAATCGGCAGCGGCCCTGCCCTGCGCGCCGCCGTAGACACGGTCACCTACAGCGAAACCCGTGGCGTGGGCGCCGACCTCGTCGATGATCCCGGCAAAGTCGTACCCGAAGCCGGACGGCAGGCTGATGCCGAACCGGGCCGCGACCTCGGGCTGCGAGGCAATGCCCCAGTCCATGGGATTCAGACCGGCGGCCGTGACATGGACGCGGACCTCGCCCGGCCCGGCATGGGGTTCCGGAACCTCCCGCAGCTCCAGTACTTCGGGATCACCGAATGTCTCGTAGACAACAGCCCGGCTCATGAGTACCTCCAGCAGACGAAGTGACGGGACTTGGTCCCATCACCGTACATGAGTGACGGCACCAAGTCCCGTAAGATGTCCCCCATGGCCCGCTGGCAACCCCACGCACCCGAGCGACTGCTCGTCGCCGCCCTTGAACTGTTCGAGGAACGGGGCTACGAGAACACGACGGTCATCGAGATCACAGAGCGCGCCGGGCTGACGAAGAGCACCTTCTTCCGGCACTTCCCGGACAAGCGAGAGGTGCTCTTCGGCGGGGGTGCGATGACCGGACTGCTCGTCGACGGGATCGACACGGCACCAGCCGGGGCCAGCCCTCTCGAAGCAGTAGCGCATGCCCTGGACGCGATCGGCAGAGAAGCCTTCACCTCCGATCGTCGCGAATTCAGCGCCCGGAGGTCGGCAGTGATCGCCGCCAACCCGGAATTGCGTGAACGCGAGGCACTGAAGGAACTCGGCCTCATCGCATCGATGATCGACGCACTCAAGCGCCGCGGCGTTCCCGACCTGACCTCACGCGTAGCCGCCGAACTGGGCGCGCTCGCCTGGAAGATCGCCTACGAGCGCTGGAGGGACACGGCCAACCGCGACGACTTCGCTGAACTCGCGCGGCGGACACTCACCGAAGTGCAAGCGGCCAGCGCCTTGTGCTGACGGCAGGCTCTCGGCACAGACCCGCTCCCGCTGCCCGCACCCGCGGAGCCCACAATCAGTCGGAGCGAAGGGGCGCTCCTCGCTGCACCACCGCCCGGATGTGGATGCACCGCCGTCTGACGGCCATGGCCAAGCTCGGCCACTACCCGCTCGGCATCCTCAACGACTGCGTCGTCTACCCCTCCCCGGGCCCGTCCCCGCTGGATCTGCTGCCCCTGGTCGACGGGAAGCCCGCCCGGGGCACCTTCCCTCTCGGCCCGGTTCCCGGCCAGGTCAAGCACGAGGGCACCCGCCCCTTCCTGTGGGCGGCCGAGTTGCTGGATTCCGGCGGGAACCCGGCCAACTACATCAAGGGCGACGGGAACGACGCCGTCGCGGAAGGGGAGTGAGGGCCCGTGGCCGACCCGATCACCGAGGCCTCAACCGGGCCGCCCAGCACGCGGCCACCCAGCCCCTGCCCAAGGGCGCCCCGGTCCGCATGCGGCACCTGGTCGAACACCTGGGCGGCAGTACCCGCGCCGCCGCCGGCCTGCTCGGCATCGCGCGGCGCACCGTGGAGCGCTACACGAAGGGCGAGATCAAAACCCCCCGCAAACCCGGCCTCGCCGCCCGCCTGGAGGACGAGCTGCGCGCCCGCTGGCAGCCCGGCCTCCAACGCCGGGCAATCGACCACGCCAAGAACAACGGCTTCACCATCGAGTCCTATGCCAGCTTCGGCTACGACGCCCCCGGCGGCACCACCGACGAGGCCCGGATGTGCCTGATCACCCAGCACATCCCGCCCGCCACCGCCCGAGGAATCCTCGACGCCTACCAGAGCGGCGCCACCGCACAGCAGATGGAGGACAGGCTCTCCGAGGCCCTCACCTACCACTACTTCCGCGACAACGGCCGCCGCGCCCATGGCCTGGACGCCACCATCAAAGACATCGACTACATGGACATCGACTTCTGAAAGGGGGCGAGGTGCCCAGCACCGGCCAGCCCGTGAGACTTGGCGCCTCATCAGGTGGCGGCTGAGCGGAGGACTTGGCGGGGCTGAGCGTGTGAACTGGCGGACAGGGTAGCGGCCGGCTCTCTCACCTGCCGAGTTCCACGGAAAGTGTCCGTGGGAGGGGAAGTGTCCGTGGGGCAGCCCGGATGTCCTGGTGGCATGAAGGCCTTGATCCCTGCACCAGCTGTCGTGCAGGAGACGGTGTGGCCGGCCGTGAAGCTCAGATCGTGCGGCGTAGCGAGGTCTCAACGGCGTCGATCAGCGGATCACCTTCGGATCGTGGGTGCCGTGCGAGGCCGAGCTCGACGTCCGGCAGGGCGGGCAGGGCGTCCGCGGCGTGGCACACCATGGCCGGTTCGAGGTTCGTGGGCATGAGCGCCGCGACGCCGAGTCCGGCCCGTACCGCGGCGAGCACACCGGCCAGGCTGTTGCTTTCGAAGGCCACCCGCCAGGCCCGGTCTGTGCGTTCCAGGGTTTCCAGCACCGACGTACGCCAGGAGCAGGTGTTCGAGAACAGCACCACCGGCAGCGGATCGGCAGTCACGTCCACACCCTGGCCGATCGCCCAGACCAGCGGGCGGCGTACCTTCCAGCGCGGCGGTCCGGGAAGGGCCGGCGCCTCGTTGAGCACGAGTTGGACGCGGCCTGTGTCGTAGGCCTCCCGCATCGCGGCGTTGGACATGCTGAGCACCTCCAGGGTTGCGCCGGGGTGCAGCCGGGCGAGGTCGGCGAGGGCCTGCGGAAGCTGGGACGCGGCGAGGTCTTCGAGCAGCCCGACGCCGCAGCGGCCGGTGAGCGTGCGCCCGGTTTCGGTGAGTGCCTGTGCGGAGAGCGAGAGAATGCGTTCGGCGTACGGCAGGAGCTCCTCGCCCGCCCGGGTCAGCGAAACACCCGATGGTGACCGGTAGAGCAGCGGACGGCCGATGACCCTCTCGAGCTTGCGCACCTGCTGGCTGAGCGCCGGCTGGGTATGTCCGAGCGTGGTCGCGGCGCGGCTGATGCTGCCCGCCCGCACGATGGCGACGAAGGACCGCAGCCACGCGGTTTCAAGATCCCTGGCCATAACGATTCATTATGCCGGCCCCAGCAAACGAACCACTACCTATGGCATGGCAGAGGATCTAGCGTCACGAGAGTGACCGGATACCGGCAGATACTCGCCGTGCCAGGAATGGCATCACTGTTGGGCGTCTCCTTTCTCGCCCGTACCGCCATCACGGCTGTCGTGATGGCACTGACGATGCATGTCGTGCTGGGCCTGAACATGAGCTACGCGGCAGCCGGCGGTGTCGCGGCGGCTTTGACCACCGGGCTGGCGCTGGGCGGACCGCTGCTTGGCCGCATGATCGACCGGCGGGGTCTGCGTACGGTGCTGCTGGTAACTGCCGTAGTGCAGGCCGTGTTCTGGCTGAGCGTGCCGATCCTGCCCTACAGGGCCCTCTTGGGCGCCGCCTTCGCGGCGGGTCTGCTGATGGTGCCGGCCCAGCCGGTGACCAGGCAGGCGATCGCCGCGACGACGACGCCGCAACAGCGCCGGGCCGCGTTCGCGCTGGAATCGGTGCAAGGCGAGCTGTCGTACATGGTGGGCCCGGCGGTCGTGATCCTCTGCGCCGCGAAGGTGTCTCCCGGTGTGGTGGCGTGGGGGCTCGGCGCCGCGATCGCGGTCGGCGGAACCGGGATCGCCTTGCTCAACCCGCCGCTGCGTGCCGCGGACGAGGCGGATGCCGGCGCGGCCGGACGGCCCCCGCGACGGGAATGGCTGGGCGTCGGCATGATTGCCGTACTGACCATGGCGTTCGGTACCACGACGCTGCTCAGCGGCGTCGACCTCGCCATCGTCGCCACGCTCGAAGAAGCAGGCCAGGTGTCCTGGGCCGCTGTGATCGTGGCCGTGCTCGGCGTGACCTCTGTCGCCGGCGGGCTGATCTACGGCGGGCTGTCCCGGTCGCTGCCCACATGGCTGCTGCTCGGCTTGCTCGGGCTCGTGACGATCCCCGCAGGGCTTGCCCACGACTGGCCCTGGTTGTGCGTGGCCGTTGTCGGCACCGGTTTTCTCGCCGCGCCGACCCTTTCCGCGGTGGCCGACGCGGTGAGCCGACGGGCGCCGGCCGGCGTGCGGGGTGAGGCGACAGGCCTGCAATCCTCGGCGCAGAGCGCGGGATTCGCGCTCGGATCCCCGATCGTCGGGGTGGCGATCGACACCTCCGTGCCGGCGGGCGGCTTCGCGGCGGCCGGGCTGGCCGGCCTCGCCGCCGCGCTGACTGGATGCCTGCTGTCCCGCCGCTGTCCGTCGCCCCGCCCGCCCACTTCAGCTCGTCGCGAGCCGGCGAGAAGAACAGACGCAACTCATGCTCAGTGATCAGCCGCTTGAACCGCGTGGCACCGGGCCATGCGGGCGACGGCACCGGTCACCTCCCGGCCCGCACCCCCCCTGGACCCGCCGGTCGACGGCCCCGGTCCGGGAACACGCACACCTTCCCCCTGGTTTCCAGGTCCAGATCGATGGCCAGCGCGTCGCGTCAAGACGTGACTTCTACGCCGGTACCGGGCCCGTTGTCAGCGGCCCGGACCAGATCCGGCGCCAGGCCGGCCACTCGCACCGACACCACGCCGCCCCACGAACACCCGCGTTCGTCTCCCGGCGCGCCACGCATCCTCCAGGAGCAACTCGTAACGCCGGGCACAACGAACCCTTGCACACCCGCGTTACGAGTTACCTCCCACCACCTTGCCCAGCAGGGATGAGCGTCCGCACAGCGTGGACAACGCAACCCTCAGCCCGCCATCGACGCAGGTCAGCGAGTTCCGCCGGTGCCCCGCGCCGCTGTCAACAGCCCGCTGTCAGCGTGGCGTTGGCGACAACTGTCCGCTCGCACCGAACCTTGAGCGAATCCCACCGAAGACCGACGGACTGCACTTCGTCTCATCGAAGATCAAGTACGCAGATCAGGGCGTTGCATCCACGACCGCGTGACCGCGGCCGGCACTTCACAGGTACGGGCTGGACGGTGGCCCGGAGCAGCAGATCCAAAGAGCAACCCCCGTCGCGACGGTTCAGCGAAGCAGCGCCGCACGCAGGGAGATGCCGTGCCGCGTACGCAGCCGCCGCAGCTCCCACATCGCCACGGCAGTGACGGTCAGCGGGGCTCCCAGGAGGAAGGCCACCCGCACCCCGAACGGCACACCGTCGTAGGCACCCCGGAACACGTCGAAGAGAGCGACCTCCCAAACGAGCAGCGTTGCGAGCAGCGGTGGAACCGTCTCGTGGAGGTCTGCTGTCCGGAAGACGTGCACGAGTGACTGCGCGATGCCGTAGAGACCAAAGGGGGCGAGCCACAACCCGAAGGCGCCCAGGGCGAACAGCAGCACCACCCGCCCTGGCGACGCCGTCCAGTTCGTGTCCTCGCGCACGTACCCCAGCCCCGTCATCAGTCTTGGCACGGCGAGCGTGACGACCAACGCGAGCAGCGCCCCGGCGGGCTTACCCGCGCGGCGCAGGAACAGGCGCCGGTTGGGTGGGCGGGCCGCCGCGATGAAGGCGGCGACGGCAACCGGGAACGTCACCCCCAGCACAATAAGGGTGGTACGGATCTGGCCGAAGCGGTCGTCCAACACGGAGTCGGCGTCCGACGCCAGCCCGTAGGACAACAGCATCCACGTGACGGCGACCAGGCCGACGACCGTCCGCAAAACCTGCACCTTCTTCACCACGGGGTCGTTCACGCGGCCCGGCCGGGACGGCGTGAACACCGCACGCCCCACAGCGATCGGATTGAAGAGACGTCCGAAGGTCAGCCGACGCGCCGGACCGGGCGGCCACGGGCCCGCTGGCGGCACGGGTGGCGAACCCGGTCCCGGCGATCGTCCTCCTCCGTATGGATTCCACGGCGCTCCGCCCCCGCTCATCCCGGCATCCTTCCTGTCGTCGTTTCAAGAGGTCACGAAAAGAATCGCAGACGCCTAGTTCCCACTGCAGTTGCGCTGCAGTTATATACCGACCGCCACCACGCCACCAGCGCGAGCAGCTCGAAGTCGAGCCGGCTCTGCTCCCCCGGCGCACCCCCGGCCGGGGCGCTGTGCAGCAGCCCGGCCCGGCGCGGACACATGACGAAACGCCCCGCCCCCCCAGAGCGAAGAGGGAAGGGCGGGGCTCGGGCTTCGCCGCTCGCGGCCGGGAACCGCGTCCCCACGGCGCGGACGAGAGATCCGTTCCCCTTTCCGGGGCGCCGGGCCCCATGATCACCCGGCGATCTCGGTACTCACCCTCGTAGCCGGGCGCTGGGACGCGTGCTGCTGGAGCGCAGCCCGCTCCCCTCTGATCGATCGCGAGCTTCCAGCGGGTCTTGGCGGCGACCCAGCCGGACAGGTACGTGCACGACGCGCCGGGGGAAGGCACCCACCACTCGCTGGGGTCCTTGTCGGCGTTCTGCCTGTGGTACTTCGCCGTCACCGCGACCAGCGACCGATCCGAGCCAAGGTCGTTGGCATAAGCCTCGCGTCGCTTCGCATCCCAGCTCGAAGCCCCAACTGGCGGGGAGCGTCATTCGTTCCGTGTTGTATCCCCCCTGACAAGGGCTTCCAGGTGTTGCCCGGACGAGGGGCGTCGAGCGCTCCTTGAGCTGAATCATGGACGTCCACCGCGGCTCGCGACTACGAGGCCCTGCCCGCTGGGCGTGGGCTTCCCAAGGGGTGGCACGGACAGTCAGCGGAACAGGCGGAAGAACCCGCGCACCTGCTTGACCAGCGACTCCGGCTGCTCCAACGCGGCGAAGTGGCCGCCGTGCGGCAGTTCCTCGAACCAGCGCAGGTCGGTGAACCGCAGCTCGGCCTCCCGCCTCGACGGGCGGGTTATGTCGCGCGGGTAGACCGACAGCCCGGATGGCGCGGTCACCTTGTCCCGGAAGTTGGCGAAGCTCTCCCAGTACAGGCGCGCCGACGACGTGGCCGACGCGGTGAACCAATAGACCGAGATCTCGTCGAGGATCGTCTGCCGCGACAACGCGTCCTCGGGATGGCCGTCGTTGTCCGTCCACGCCCAGAACTTCTCGGCGATCCAGGCGGCCTGCCCCGCCGGGGAGTCGGTGAGGCCGTAGCCGAGCGTCTGCGGCCGGGTCGCCTGGATCGCCGAGTACCCCCGGCCGGTGCGCTGCATCTCCTTCTCGGCCTTGAGATTCGCCAGCTCCGCGGGCGTCGGGTCGTTGAACGTGCCCGCCGCCACGGATCCCAGGTTCAGGTGGACGCCGGTGACCCGCTCGGGCGCCACCTCGCCCAGCAGCGCGGACACCGCCGAACCCCAGTCACCGCCCTGCGCGCCGTACCGTTCGTAACCCAGCGAGACCATCAATGTGTCCCAGGCGCGCGCGGTGCGAGTGATGCCCCACCCGGTCGTCGACGGTTTGTCGCTCCAGCCGTACCCGGGCAATGACGGCGCGACCACGTGGAACGCGTCCGCCGGGTCACCGCCGTGCGCGCGCGGGTCGGTCAGCGGGCCGAGGACCTCCAGGAATTCGAGCACCGAACCCGGCCACCCGTGCGTGAGCACGAGCGGGAACGCGTCCGGCTCCGGCGAGCGGACGTGCAGGAAGTGGATGCCCAGCCCGTCGATGGTCTCGCGGTACTGCGGGAAGACGTTCAGCCGCTCGGCGAACCCGAAGTCGTAGTCCTCGGCCCAGCTGCGGCAAAGCTCCTGCGTATACGCCAGCGGCAGCCCCTGTGACCAGTCGTCCACCGGCTCGCGCTCGGGCCACCGTGTCCGTCGCAATCGTTCACGCAGGTCCGCGATCTCGGCTTCGGTGACGCTGACCTCGAACGGCTCGGCGGACATGGCAAGGCTCCTTACGGGTCGAGTTGCTGGTCAAGGCGTTGTCGGATCAGACGCAGGCGGACCGTCAGCGCGGGCTCCCACGCGTGGCGTCGGGTTCGGGGCGGCGGTCGGCGGTTGGGCGCCGGGTCAGGCTGAGGACGAGTCCGGCCAGGGGGAGTGCCGCGAGCACAGCGAGGGCCATTGGCGCGGGCACGATGCCGGACAGACCTGCGACAGCGGCCGGACCGATCCCGCCGCCCAGGGCGTTCATGAAGTTGAGCAGGGCCTGTGCGGTGTTGCGGTCGTCCGCGGCGACCAGGTCCGGCGCGAGGCTCACCACTACGGCTTGGGCGCCGGCGAACCCGCACACGGTCAACGCCGTGCCGATGACGATCGGGATCGGCCCGGTGGAGATCGCGACCACGAGCACGCCGATGACGGCGAGTGCCGCGAGCCCGGCCGACATCTGCCAGCCGGTGAACCGGTCGGTCAAGGTGCCGACCAGCCGCCCGGCCAGCACCGAGCAGGCGGCGGCCGGGGCCAAGAGCACGCCGGCTTCCAGGGGGCCACCGCCCGTGGCCTGCTCGATCAGGGACGGGGCGCGGAACAGCACCCCGTAGTAGCCGGCGAAGACGGTCCCGCCGATGAGCCCGGCCGCCAGGAAGCCGCGGGATGCGATCACCCGCCGAGGCACGAACCCGTCGGGCGTGCTTCGCACGCGCCACCACAGTCCCACGGCGGCGAGCGTCCCGGCGGCGGCCACGACGAGCGTGACCGGAGCGGGCAGGCCGACCGAGTGTGCCTGCAACAACGTGATCAAGGAGCCGGCGAGTACCGACAGCACGGTCGCGCCGACGATGTCGAGTCGCCCGGTCGAGCCGTTTCGCTCGCCGCTACCGCTCCGCGCCAGCGCGCGCCTGCTCGGCAACGCGGCCAGCAGGAGGGGCAGCGCGAGGACCGGGACCGCCAGCACGGCACGCCACCCGAGCCATGCGGTCACCGCCCCGCCCAACAGCGTCCCGCACCCCGACGCCGTCGCGCTGGCGGCCGCGATGATTCCCAGGGCGCGGATCCGTTGCCGCCCGGGAAGAGCCGTGGCCGCGGCAAAGACGGCGATCACGGTCGCGCCCGCCCCGGCACCGCCGATCAGTCGGCCGACGATCACGACGGACAGTGTCGGCCCGGCCCCGGCGAGCGCGGAGCCCGCGGCGAGCGCCACGACCCCGGTGACGAGGACCTGGAAGGGGCTCCAGCGGACCAGCAGCCGGCCCGCGACCGGCATCGCGAGCGCGGAGGTCAGCGACCACGCGGCGAGAATCCACGCGGTGGCCCCGAACGGCACCGCGAGTGCGCGGCCGATGGCCGGCAGGGCCACCGACGGCGCCCCCAGTGCCACGTACATCGGCAGCACCAGCATCCCCAAAGTCAGCCCCAGCCGACGCCCGTCCGGGGCGTTCGTTCGCTCCGGTGCCGGGGTCCCTGCAGACGGGATGGCCTGCGGCGTCGTCCCCTGTCGAGTACGTTGTGACATGTTAAAGCTCCTTTGAGTGTAACGTTACGGAGCAGTGAGGAGACACGTCAAATGCAGAATGCGTGTTACAGTCCAGGGGTGGTCCAGACGGCCGTCGACCTGGCCAACACCCTGATGCCGATCAAGGAAGAGGACGCGCTCGAGACCGTGGAGCAGCTCCGGGACTTCCTCGACGACCATCCCGCAGCGGCGCCTCCGAGTCCGGCCGCGAACCAAGGGACCGGTCCACGGCATCTCACCCGCGCCGACCTGGCGGAAGTCCGCGCGCTGCGCGAGACGGTGCGTGAGGTGCTCGAACGGGCGAACACGGACGTGGTCGAAGCCACGGCTCTGATCAACGACGGTCTGCGCCGCAGCCGCGCCACCCCGGTACTGCGCCACGAGGACGGCCGCTGGTGGACCGAGGTGGTGTCCGACACCGACCGCTGGCCGGCGCACCTCGCCGCGACCACGCTCAGCGCACTGGCCTCCGTGATCGCCACGCTCGGTCCCGCTCGTCTCGGCGTATGTGCCGGGTCGGCCTGCCGGGCCACCTTCGTGGACCTCTCGCGCAACGGCTCGAAGCAGTACTGCACCCGAACCTGCGCACACCGGGCCAGCGTCGCGGCCTACCGGAGCCGGCGCAGCCCGCGTTAATACTCCAGTCCGAGAACGGGGTTGACATGCCGCGTAGGCGCGGGCGGCGGTGCCGTGGTGGTACGCCGTGACGGCGCTGGTGAGCCACTCGCGGGGCGGTATTCAGCCGCTCACACGGGGCCGAGCGGCCAGTGCGCGCAGACCGGGGCATGTGCGGTGCACAGCGCGCATGATGCTGGCCCGAGGCCTCCCGGACGCGGCCGACGAACTCCGCGCGGCCGGCCGCTTTCCCGGCCAGGTGTGGGGGGAGTGGCTGTGCGGCCTCCACCCGGCAGCCCACCAGCGCGCCGTCCTCGCCCAGATCGCCAATGGTGTCGACGCCGAAGGGCATAAGACGGAGTTCCGCATCCTGTCCACCTGCCGCCTGCTGGGGGAGGGCACCGACATCACCGGACGCTGCGGCCTGGACGGCGTCCTGTTCGCCGACGTACGCAGCAGCCCTGTCGGCATCGTCCAGTCCGTCGGCCGCGCCCTGTGCCAGGCCCCCCACGAGGGGAAAGTGGCGCGCCTGGTCGTGCCCGTCCTCCTGGCCGAGGAGGACGAGGGCCGGGACATGGCCGCCACGGCCGCCTTCGAGCCCCTGGTGAAGGTCCTTCGCGCACTGCGCTCCTTCGACCCGCGCATTGTTGAGGAACTGTCGCTGCGCCCGGCCGGCCGCGCCAGCGGCACCCCGGAGGACATCGTTGCCGCCGACCCCGACGGCCCCCAACCGGCCACCGGAACCGCCGAAGCGGCCAAGGGTGCAGAGCAGGCCGACGACGACCAGGACCAGGAGGAGCAGGCCGACAGCGGTGCCAGCGCGGCCGGTGTCGAGTTGGCGCTGCTGCGCTTCTCCCGCCGGGGCCGCGACGCACAGGAGATCGCCCGCCTGGTGCGCACCCGTGTCCTGCGCCCGGAGTCCACCACCTGGCTCACCGGCCTGGAAGCCGTCCGCGCCTACGCCGGCGAGCACGGGCACGCCAACATCCCCTACACCGCCACCGTTCACCTCGGCGACCACGCCGTGGACTACCCGGTGGGCCAGTGGGCGTCCGGACAGCGCCGCGCCTGGCGTCACGGCGATCTGGCCGACTGGCGCACCGAGCTGCTGGCCGAAGCCGGGTTCCTCTTCGACCCCCGCGACCAGGCGTTCACCGAATTCCTGGACGTGTGCGCCCTCTATTTCGCCGAACACCACACCCTCGCCGCCCCGCGCGATGCGGTGCTGGCCGGAGTGGCGGTAGGGGAGCGGCTGCACCAGGCCCGTAGGCCCGGCGGCCTGGTCAAGAAGCGCGCCAAGGCCCGGCGCGAGCGGCTGGAGGCCATCGACCCGGACTGGAATCCGGCCTGGTCCATCGCCTGGCAGCGGCACTGCGCGAAGGCCCGCTGCCTCATCGTCTGGCGAGCAGCCGAACCCCAGCACCGACGCTGACGACAATGGCAAACACGAGGGGCAGTTCGAGGCGTGGCGCAGCGCGCTGCGCGTGCAGCTCACCGGCGGCCCGGAGGAGACCGCGCCTGCACGCGCCGCCCGCGCGCTCGCCGAGGACCTGCCCGCCCCGGCCGGTCAGGCGCCCGCAGAATGAACGACGCCCGCGCCCGCACCCGGTTCCGCCCCGCGTGCCATGGAGCCTGGAGATACGGTGGCGAGCATGGCAATAGGAGACATGCGGCGTGGCCGTTGCGCGGTGTGTGGTGGCGGCGAGGTCTATCACGCTGAGGTGTCCGGGCATTTGACCCTTTGCAAGCCGGACGGGTTTTTCGCCAATCAGGAGGTCTTCGCGGTCCTGGTCTGTGCCGGGTGCGGCTATACCCAGTGGTATACGCACTTGGATGAGGGCTGGCGTGACTGGCTGCAACGGAAGGCGCGCCGGGTTCCTCCGCCGCCGCCAGAGTGACCTAACGAGCTCCTACCCGGTCGCATGTTCGGTGCTCAGTACTCAGGCCGGCATCTGAATGCCTCTCAACACACGTGCAAGGGTGCGTGCCCGGCACCGGATGCAACCCCAGCCCGCCTTCGTCGGTCTGTTTATCCGCACAAGCCCACACGGGGCGACCTACCTCACTCACGGGAGTCCACATGCGAACCCGGCTCGTCACCGCCCTCGCCGCCACCGCGATCTCCACCACCTTGCTCACTGCCCCCGCAGCCCACGCCCAGACCCAGGCTGCCTCTATCCACTACCGACTGGAATACGGCAACACCTGGAGCGACGGCACTATCACCTTCTACAACCGGGCGGTGACCATCGCAGGCGTCCACCGGTCGGTCAGCGCCGCGAACGTCGCAGCCTTCCGGAACACCGAAGGGGAAACCCGTGACGCTGCCGGGAAGTGGATGGAAGCGAACGGCAACCCCCTGTCCCAAGAAGCCAGTGCCGCCACCAAGAGCTTCCGCTTTTCGATTCCCGCCAACGCCCCGGGCGGTGCCGCCAAAGTGCGCGTATGCCTTACAGACGGCTACCACAAGCGCCTGAAATGCCAACTCGTCAGCCGACCCAGCTAAAACAGCCTGCACGGCACCCGCGTCGAACGGCCCGACGACTGAGCCTACGGTCATGCCCGCCAACCCGCGCAACGACCGGCCCTACCGCCGCCCGGTACGGTCCTCCGGGAGCCGTGCCGCCGACCTCGACGTCTCCCTCTCGCCCCTCTCGGCCTTGGCGTTGATCGGCGGCCCGTTCTTCTTCCGGGCGTTCGTCGGTCTGGGCCATGGGATGACCGGCATGGGATGGGTGGCCGGCTGCACCTTCACCGGCGGCCTGGCCCTTCTCACTTTCCATGCGCTTGCCGCCGTGTCGGCGGGGACCGGATTCATGTGCCGGCTGTTCCTCACCGTCCTGCTCTACTGCGTGCGAGCAGGGTGTCGGCGCTGCGCAGGCACCCGGGTGCTGGCGCCGGGTGTCTCGGCGCTGGCCGGCAGGTCCCGGAGGCCCGTACGGCGGCCGAGCGGCGCCTGTACCAGCCGGTGGCGGGCCGCGCACCGCGTGGACCCGCGGTTTGCGCCGGCGCTGGAGATGCTGCTGGTCGTGCCGGAGGGCAGGCGGGTCTCGGAGTCGGAGCGCGGCTGCGTACCCCGCCGGTGAAGGCGAGCTGGGGCACGAGTGTCATCCAGCGTCGTAGCGGTGGCGCGCGCTCTCGATCTCTCCATGGTGGTCCGTGACCCACTGGGCGAGCGCGTGGACGATGGTGCGCAGGCTCTCGCCCAGTGGCGTCAGTTGGTACTCGACGCGCGGGGGCACCTCGGCGTAGACGGTGCGGGAGACGACCCCGTCGCGTTCCAGGTGGCGCAGAGTGAGGGTGAGCATGCGCTGGGAGACGCCCGGAACCCGCTGGTGCAGGGCGCCGAACCGCAAGGGACCGCGGCTGAGGATGCCGATGACCAGGACCGACCACTTGTCGCCGATCCGGTCGAGGGTCTCCCGGAAACTTCGGCCGTTGTCCGGCCAGCTCTCGCACGGGTGGGGGGCGGCGGCACGGTCAGGGTCAGTGGTGTGCTTTGCGTACATCAATGTGCCTTTTGTGAGGTCCTCGCTGCATCCCTATGGTGGGGCTACGTACTAATCGTAACTAAGCCAGGAGTGACATGCCAGTCCAGCGTCTCAACCACGCCGTGCTCTACGTCCGCGACGTCGAACGCAGCGTCGCCTTCTACACCGACCTGCTGAACTTCCGCATCGACCACCGCCTCCACGCCGACGGCGGCAAGGTGCCCGAGGCCGCGTTCCTGAAGGCCGAGGCGTCGACCAACGACCACGACCTGGCCTTCATGCAGATCGAGGGCCCGGCTGCCCCGCAGAGCCCGGACCGACGTCCCGGGCTCGCGCACCTGGCGTGGGAGGTGGACACCCTGGCCGAGCTCCAGCAGATCCGCGGCAAGCTGCTGCAGGCAGGTGCGCTGACCCACGAGATCGAACACGGCACCACCAAGTCGCTGTACGCCAGCGACCCGGACGGCCTGCAGTTCGAAGTGTGCTGGCTGGTGCCCGCCGACAGGACCAACGAGGTGACCCGCGAGGCCTTCGCACCGCTCGACCTGGACGCGGTCATCGCACAATTCGGCGCCGACCTCCCAGGCGGGACCGGCATCTCCGCTCCGGCCCGCCACTGAACCAGCAAACGCCGTCTTTCCCCGGCGGGCCATCCGGCCCGCCGGGGCCCCTCTCAAGGGCCTGCCCGACCCACTGGAGGCCAGTCACCATGCAATCCACAGGAGTCCCCGCCATTTCGTCGTAACGGCACCAGCCAGCCGACCATGCCCACGTCGTACGCTGCTGCGAGCCGTTACGGCCCTGGCGAGACCACCAGGTCACCACCATCGGGTTTCACGACAACAAAACAGGTCCTCCAGCAGCTCGCGGCGTCGGCGGTGGGGCAACCGCATCGTCACCTCCTCGCCGAGCTGGAGGATGTCGAAGGCCACGAAATGCGCCGGGGTCTGCGCGGCCGACTCGGCGGCCCGCCGTCCGGTCCGGCGGGCGCGGGCAGCGAGCAGCTCGAAGTCGAGCCGGCTCTGCTCCCCGGCGACCATCAGTTCGCCGTCGAGTCGCACGGCTTCACCGCGGCCAGGTCCCCGGCGGCGCGGGCGATTTCGGGGAAGGCACCGCTCAGGTCGGATCCGCGCCGGGTCTGGAGGTAGAGGTGGCCGGCCACGGCGAAACACACGGCGCGGAAGCAGCCCCACTTCGCCTCATGGCACAGACCGGGCCGGCGGGGCAGCCGCTCGGCCGGGCGGGCGAGCATCGGCTCGACCGGAGGAGTGAGCACCACCGCCGGAGGCCGCTACTGCTGGTGCGTCTTGGTCCGGAGGCGCCAGGTGCTGCCGGAGCACGGCAGCGGCGGGAAGGTGGGGCCGGCCACGTCCGTGCTCCATTGGTGGCCGCCCTCGGCGCAGTCGCACTGGTAGATGCCGCTCGCGGGTACCTGCTGCCCCGGCCGGTAACGCTCCGAATCGCCCCATAGGCCACGTATGGTGGTTTGTTTGTCGGGGGTTGGCTTGGTGAGGGTGCTCGGTAGCCTGGCTGGCTGTTTCGATGCCGTGGGAACATTGGAGGAGCCGGGTCTTCGAGGGGCTCTTGTCGTGTTGGCTCCCGCTTTCGTCAGGGGGGTCGCTACGGCGTGCAGTTGCCGGTCGGGCTTCAGCCTCGGCGTCCGGCTTGCGAACGCACGGCAACTGGGGGTCGAGGTGGCATCTCGTGTCACCGTCTTATGCCACCAGCCTCCGGTGTCCGGTGGTTGCTCTGGTGCCATGACGGTGGGAATGACCCTGCGGCTCCCCGGTGATCTGGCCTCCTCCATCCGCGCGGCGGCGGAGTCGGCCGGTCTTGAGTATGAATGCCTACGCAGTTGGCCGAAGCGGACCGCGAAAGCCGACTCTCCAAAAGCCGCCGCGACATTCTGGCGGAGCCCTCCTGGGCCGCCAGCACCGCATCGCCGGCCTGGAGTGCGCCTCATCCAGCTCGGAGCCGGCTGGGGAGCCGTACGCGCCCGCGCCGACGCCCTGGCCGATGCCACCCCGACATCGAAGGGCTCCTGCGTGAACGGGACGAATTCAGTGAAAAGTCCTCAGACTCAAGTCCAAGGCACGCGAGACTGAGCTGCGCCGCGCGCAGGCCGAGAAGGCGGTGCGCGCTGCTGAAACGGCAGCTGCGCAGTCTGGAAGAGACCGCGGAAGCCGATGAATCAGCGGAAGTGTTTCCTCACTCTGTCCCCGGCCCGGGGCGCGGGACCAGGCAGATGCCGCGGGTCCTGCTCGTGGACGAGCACCTCAACAGCCGCATGGTGATGAAAGCCGTTCTCGACCCCCTCGACCAGGAAATCGTCGCCGTCTCCTCCGGCCGGGAAGCGCGACGAGTACCCCTTCGCCTCGACGAACCAGGGCGCGGCGAAGACCACCAGCCGCGACTGGGGGTGGGCTTGGGTGCCCGAGGGGGAGAATGACGAACAGGGCGACCTGATCGCCCGTTTCTGCGAGGGCCAGCGGGTCCTGAACGGCGACGCCTTCTGGGTCGAGATGTAGGAGGGGTTATGCCCCGGGGGGAACGGAGCGGGTGTTCGTCGCTGAGGGGCGGTACTGCATCCGTGGGGAGGTCTTCGGAGCCCTGGAGCGGCCCGCCGCTTCCAACGGACTGGTGGACTCCGTCCCCGGGGCAGGCTCGCCGGCCCCGGCGGCTTCGCGATCGTGCGGACGGGGACGGACACCGGCGACATCCTGCTGACCGTGGACGTCCGCGACACCACCCCCGAACCCCCTGAACTGGCGGGGTGGGAGGAAGTCGTCGACGTCAGCCTGACCCTTCCTGGCGATGATCCCGGCGTAGCGACAGCAGGAGAGGAGGACGAAGAGCGGGAAGACAGCAGACTTCCCGACTTCACCCACGCCCGGCCCGGCCCGTTCCGGGTGCGTGTCCATGCCCGCGGCCGTGACGACGGCGACCGCCTCGACCCGCAGGACGACGACGAACCCGTCGAAGAGCACTACATCCTGGCGTGGCCCGCCCCGCCAAGTCCTTCATACGTGCACAAACGGACAGACCTCTTTGGTGCTGAAATCCGGTCTGCCGGGACCGTTTGACCTTCTTGCCAAGCAGGAGGCGGCCGTGCGCAGGGACCGGCCGTGCGTCGTCCGCCCATGGAGATGGCAGGGCGGACACCGCGCACCCCGTTCAGCCAGCCATAGCGTTTCGGGGGCCCATACCGAGCATGGGCGTCAAGGGGGCGATGCTTGGGGGGGGCGGTCGTCCAGGACGGTGGTGATCTCGCTTCCTTCCGGGCGGGTGAGCGTGGCGGTGCCGACGGCCCTGGCGGGTGCGGCGGTAGATGGCGCTCGCCGGGGGCCCAGGCTGCCAGGCCCCCGCTCGGGGGAGGCGGTGTCCAGGATCGTGCGCAT
The DNA here is from genome assembly GCF_035917675.1 of Streptomyces sp. NBC_01775. Classification (NCBI taxonomy): domain Bacteria; kingdom Bacillati; phylum Actinomycetota; class Actinomycetes; order Kitasatosporales; family Streptomycetaceae; genus Streptomyces; species Streptomyces sp. NBC_01775. The sequence continues at coordinate 9,040,614 of NZ_CP109104.1, forward strand.
GGTGACCAGGACCGCCAGGAGCGACCGGCCGGAGAGCCGGGTCTCGATCTGCCGGTCGTCTGTCTCCCGGACGCTGTCGGGGCTTCCCGCCCGCAGCTCACGCCCACTCAGAGGTCGGCGAGCGCTGCCGCCCGTTCAGCCACCGGCTTGGTGCGGCGGGTGCGCTGGTTGGCCAGCCACACCCCGAGCTTGACGTCGCACCCCTGGCCGCCGTCGCTGGGGAGGTCTTCACGTGCCTCGGGGCACCGTCAGATCCCCGTTACGCGCCCAGTACCGCTCGGCGCGCCCCGCAGGCCCACAGCACGCCCTCCAGACTGCCTGGGACGGCGCGACGGGAAGGTGCCGCCCCAAGCATCGCGAGGCGTTCTCACCGCCCAGGAACGGGCGCCGTGACCGGGGCACGGTCCTGCCCCTCGCCTCCCCGCACCCGGAAGACCCTGATTCGACCTCCTCGGACGTCTCCTGAGCCACTTCGCGAAGGCCGAGGGGCCACCGGGTGTTGGCGCTCCAGCGCACACCGGCCAGAACCCTCAGCTCCAAGTTCCGCAACGTCGGTAAGGTCGGCGCCGATCAGGCAGGCGTCGATGAAGCGGGTGCCGGCGAGGTCGGCACGGGCGAGGTCGGCACCGGTGAGGTCGACGCGGATGAGGTCGGTGTTGGCGGGGTGGCGGGTGCGGCGCAGGAGCTGGTCGAGGGCGTCGGCGAGGCCGGCCTCATGCTGCTCGCGATCCCCTGCGTTGTTCGACCTCGTCCTGGACGTGGCGCCGGATGGCGTCGTCGAAGGGCTGGTGGATGTGGCCGCGGTGGATCCACGGGATTTCGTGGAGCTTTCCGTCGGTGAGGCGGACGAGGATCTGGCGGGCGTCGTGGGGGCTGTGGTGGGTGGACCTCCCACTTGCCGTCCCTGGCCGTGACCGGGGGAGCGCTGGCTGCGGTGGGGGCCGAGGATGTCGTGGTTGTAGGTGCGGTAGCCGAGGCTCGCGTCCGGTGATGGGCTGCCGGCGCACCGGCAGCAGTTCGAGGTCAGTCGGCCCCGCTCAGCGGGACGGGTACGTATCCGCTGATGGTGATCAGCGCGGCCCACATGGCGACGTCGACGGCGATCGTCAGCTCCGGCCGGCCCAGGCTGCCGTCCTCCAGGACGGCCATGATGTCCAGACGGGCGGTGCCGATCTGCACCTGCTCCCCGGGCCGCTGCACCACCGGCGCCGACGATGAGGCGCGGGCGGGTGCGGTGCCGGGTGCGCGCCGGGCGTCCCGGACGGCCGGCCGGGTCGGCCGGCACACTCACCAGCCGGTAGAACGTCGAGCGTGACGGCACTCCACCACCCCGCGCCCATGGGTGTCCTCCAGGACCTGCCCGACCAGTACCTGCAGTCCCTTCACCGTCCCCTTCGACCGGCCCCGCTGGCGCCGCAGCGCCTCCAGCACCGCGGCCACGACCCGCTCGTCGGCATACCCCGCCGGACGACGCCCACGGGCCGGCACCACGCGCTTGTCGGCCAGCCCCCACAACCCCTGCTTCCGGCAGGCGTACCGCATCCGCTCCACCGTCGTACGCGTCACCCGCGCGAAGCCCGGCGCCGCCAGCTCCTGCGCCTTGGCCGCGTCCCGCTGCGCCGGCGTCCACCGCTCGGGGTCGTACTGCGGCCGCATCGTCTGGCTGTCACGGCCACCCTCAGGGTGGCCATCCGGTCCCGCCTCCCGGATAGGGGGCAGCCAGGCTCCCGGATAGGGGCAGCCGGGCCGGCGCCCGCTGCTGGGCTGCCACCGGAACGGTCTCGAACAGCCCCCACCGCGGCACTGTGTCCGGTGCCCGCGCGCCCACCACTTCGAAGCCCGGGTCGGCGAACAACCGCCCCAGCAGGAGGCTCACTTCGGCGCCAGTCTCCTGCAGCAGGTGGACCCGCGGCCCTTGCAGGACGGCGACCTGCCAGGTCCGTCCCCGGCAGGTGAGGTGCGCGCCGGCCTCCACCACCGGCCGCTGGCTCCTACCGTGTGTGCCGCCCACCGCACTCGCCCCTTCCCCGACCGCCCCCGGCGCCCAGCCGCTTTCCGACATCCCCACCACTGCGTTCTGCGTCAGCGCAGACCAGCGCCCCCCTCGCGCAGCGGCTCATCAAGAGACGCGTCAGATGCCCGCACCACAGCGCGTGACAGACAGCCGGCAGCACTTGCAGAGGCTCACCCACCGCGGCTGCGCCGCCGGCCGGCGGGCAGGACACGGCGAATACTTCGGCCGGCGCGGCCCGCAGCCTGGGCGGGCCCTGACCGCGTGGGTGGCGGTAGCCGGCCGGCCACCGCAGATTCGCCGCCACCACCGCCGGGGGCGGCTCGAGGCGCCGGCAAGCCCGGCCCACACGCGCGCGCACGCTGCTTCCAGGACCATCCGCGCCCGCTGCGCCCTGTCCTCCGCCGGCGGCCGGGCTGGAGGGGCAGCCGGCGAGCAGGCCGGTGCCGTCCGCGTACAGGGCGAAGAGCTGCGGCACCCAGGAGCGCACCCGCCCGTCGGGTTCCCGCCACAGCAGCCGTACCGGACGTGCGGCCAGGCCGGTCACGTCCGGATTCCGGTCCAGGACCATCAGCTGGGTGCGCATCGCTGCCGAACCGTGTACGACGTGCCGTCCGGTGGTCGCCGACCACCACCAGTCCGGCCCCCACCACCAGTCCGGCCCCCACCGGCGGCCCGGAACGACCGGAAACGCGGATACCGGCGCCAGGTTCTCGAACCGCACCGCCGCCGCCTGATCCCACGGCAACTGCGTCAGCCGCCCGGCGGCCGTGACGAACGCGGCCTCGATTCCCGCACCCTCGGCCCCTGCGGCAGCCTGCTGCACCCGCCTGCCGTGCTCGTGCCCCTCCACGCTCAACAGCCAAGTCATGGCGGGCTGCTGAACGCCGTGATCCGGATCCGCCACCCGACGGGTGAACGGCGCCCGCGATGCCGAGTTCCTGTACCCGTGGTCAGACCGGGAAGGTTCTCAGTTCCTGCAGGAGCCGCTGCCGGCCGGGCAACAGGCGGGGCGGTGCTGACCGGCCCGCTCCGATTCCACGGCACACAACGCCGAGACCAACCGCTACCGGGGATTGCCGAAGGCCGACCGCGCCGCCCTTCTCGTTCGCGTACGCGAGATGCCACCCTTCAATCCCGTCGCGATATCAGCGATTCAAGCTCAAAAAGAGCAAATAATTGCTAGAATCGGCCGTCATGATGAGTAGTGAGGAGATGTTGCGGGCGACGGTGGCCGCGCTGTTGTCGCGTACGGGTGAGCGGCAGGCCGAGCTGGCCGCCGGAATCGGGCTGAGCCCGACGGGGCTCTCGCGTCGTCAGTCCGGCCGCGCGACATGGTCGCTGGAGGACGTGGACCGGCTCTCAGCGCACTGGGGCATCGCGGTGCCGGATCTGCTGGGGGGCATCTCGCACGCGGTCGAGTGCCTGCCCGCCGACCGCCTCCCCACCAGCGCCCAGGCCACCACCTCCGCGCCCAAGGCGTCGGCCGCCGGTCAACTCCCTCTTCCTGCCGGGCCGGAGGAGTCACCAAAGGTGTCACCCGCCCCTCCCGACACCGAGCCGGACACTCCGCCCGCTCCGGCCCCCGAGCAGCAGCCGGCCACCGCCCCGGCCACTGCCACTGCCACTGCCCCGGCCCCGGCCCCGGCCCCGGCCCCGGTGCCGGTCGCTGCCCTGCCGGCTGCGCCGGTGGGTGCGCCTGTTGTGGCGGCGCCGGATCCGGGGCAGGCCGGCACCCCGGAGCCGTGTGTGCTGTGCGGCAAGGGCACCACCGCCCGCGCCGCCGGACAGCCGCAGCACATGTACGGCCTGTGCGTCGGAGGCCAACTCCCCACCACCCTCGCCCCGCAGACGCCCCCCGCCCCGGCACCAGCCCCCGCCGCGTCGGCCGTCACTGACGCCGGAACGCCGCCGGCGCCTTCGCCGTCTCCTCCGCGCCGCACAGCCGGCTACGCCGAAGGCGATCTGGGCACCACCATCACGGCAACGGTCGCGCGGGTGCTGCGCGAGCACGACGGCGACACCGACGCCGCCCGGGCCGCGCTCGTCAAACGCGCGATCCCCGACGTGATGGCCCTGTTCGCACAGTCTCGCGCCACCGGCCGCTACGAGCACAAGGACTTCCCCCCGACCGAGGACATCCTCAAGAAGCGGACCCAGAAGGGCGCCGACGCGATCTGGGAGGGCCGCCCCAAGTGGCACAACACCACCCTGGTGGCCGCCGTGAAAGCGGGCGACCACGCCGCCCTCGACATCACCGCCCTGGACGCCAACGCCGCCTACCTGTCCGCATGGAAGACCCGCCTCCCACTCGGGCGCCTCGTCCACGACACCAGCGGCCTCCACGACCCGAAGAAGGCCGGAGTGCACCTGATCATCCCACCCGCCTGGGACCACACCGACCTCCCCTCACCCCTGGGAGCACGGATGGAACCCGGCGACCTGTGGGTGACCGAACCGACCCTGCGCCTTCTCCAACGCTGCGCGAAGGACGGCCTGTGCGAGGCCCCGGTCATCCGCGAGTCCTACGTGTCCGGCAGCACCGAGGGACTGCTGGAGAAACTGCGCCGGACCCTCGCGGAAGCCCGCGCCACCGCCATCGCCACAGATGACACACTCACGGTCGAGTACATCAAGGCGATGTACTCCAAGTTCGTCTCCACCATCGGCGAATCCTCCACGAACCGGGAGATCCGCCGCCCGGACTGGATGCACATCATCCGCTCCCAGGCATTCGCCAACCTCTGGCTGAAAGCCCACAAGGCCCGCACCGGCGGGCTGACGGTGGTGCAGATGTCGGGCACCGACGAACTCCACATCGCAGGCGACTGGAAAACGGTATTCGCCGAGGGCCGGGGACTCGCGGACATGAAGACCAAAGAGACCTACACCCTGGGGGGTAAGCCGTGAACCAGTCAGAGCGCGAGTGGGGGATCTGGCGCAAGTACGGGGCCCGGGGCATGCGGGGCGGGGACGCGCTCGCCCACGAACTGGAGCGCATCGTGCGCGCCCACGGCATCGCCTCCCTGGTCACCTCCCGGCGTGGCCTCAACGCCCGGCTGCGGTACCTGGACAGCCCGGCCGGTGCCGCCGCGCTGCGTGAGGCCGGGGTCCGGCCGCGCACCCTGCGCGACTGGCGGGCGGGCCGTACGACTCCGTCCCGGGCGAGCCGGGAGAAGATCGAGGCCGCCTACCTCGACCGCCGCCGCGACAACCTGATCCGCTCGGGCTGGATGAAGCGGCACCTCAACAACCAGGGCCGCGGCTCCCGTATGGAGATCTACCCCGTGGACCAGTCCGCCGTCCCGGAGAAGTACCGGCGCCCCAACGTCCAGGACCGCACCATCCAGGTCCGCTACATCTGGGACGACGCCGTGGACGCCTGGCAGGCCGGGGACGCGGACACCCTCGGCGAGATCTGGGACGACGTCATCGCCGACCTCGACTCCGACTGGGTCGCCTACGCCTACGTATCCGGCATCGGCATCAACGCCTGAAACATCCTGACGCTCTCCAGCAACTGCGCTCCGCCGCGCTGACGATGCACGACGGCCCGGTGGATGCCGCCGACCGAACAGACACAAACGCTGCGGCGCCAGGTATGGCGGCCGGCGGAACGAAGGATGTTCCTTCGTAGGCCGCTCCGGAGCTGAGCAAACTCATCTTGCGCCGTCGACCAAGGCGGGCTCGATTTCCGTTCCTCGTCAAGACCTGCTCAGGGCCGGGCGGCCGACCACTGCCTGAACGAAGCAGGCAGTGCCGCCAGGACATCACTCTCCTGCGGGGTCCACGCCAACGCGCCCCTCGCAGCGGCGGAGTCGATGACCTCGTCACGGTCGAAAATCCGGTACACCGGCTTCTCGTCCTCAACCGGGGCGAAGGCCAGGGCGTCGGCGCTGCCGGCCGCCCGGGCAGCGGCTTCGGCGACAGCCAGCGGGGCCGCGGGATGGGCGTCGGCCAGCAGGTAGGTGCGCCCGTCGTGCTCCTCGGGCGCACGCAGTACCGCCGTGTACGCCCGCGCCAGGTCCTCGACGTGAATCCAGGACCACACCTTGTCCCGCCGTCCCCGGTGCACCGGCCCGGAGGATCGGGCCTGGCGGAACCAGTCCCCGACGATCGAACCGCGTGCATCACCGCCGTGCACCATCCCCGGCCGCAGCACGGTGTGCGGCAGCCCGGCACTCCGCAGTTCGGCTTCCAGCCGAGCACGGAGATTGCCGTTGTCGACGGGGGTCTGAGGCGTCAGCACCGCATGGGCGTGCTCACCGTAGACCGAGCAGCCGGTCGTATACACCAGGTGCTGGCGGCGACCGGCGTCGGCGAGAGCGCCGAACAGAGCACGATCGGCGCCGACGGGATCATCCGGGTCGAAGGCGGTGTGGACCACGGCGTCCGCACCGGCGAGCATCCCGCTGAGCACGGCACGGTCCGCGAGACGTCCACGCAGCGGCCGGACACCAAAGTCCCGCAGCGCCCTCGCCCTGTCCGAGCCCGGATCCCGCGTGAGGGCAAACACCTCATGCCCCGCCTCGGCCAGAGCAACCGCAACCGCATTCCCGACATAACCGGTTGCCCCTGTGATCAGTACACGCATCCCAAGAGACTAACTGTTGCGGGCCAGGAGGTTGTTGACGTGAGAGCGACTACACAGCTTCGAGTCCTTCAGCCAGAGCAGTTGACAAGGCTGAGCAGCACGGTGGTGATGGCCGATCGGGCGCTTTCAGGACTGATCGTCCCGCGAGCGGCCGCATGGCCAAGTGCGTCCGCGGCGCCTATGAATGCGATCGCTGCTTCCTCGTCGAGGTCCGCGGCACCGTCGGCGCTTCGCATCCCTTGTCGGCAGATGTCCACGTAGCGGCGTTCAGATTCCCGCCTAGCCTTCTCGAGGTCTGGTGTGCCGACCAGCGCGGCCACCACTCCACCGAGTTCGGCGCCTTGGGAGACCATGCACGCAACATGAGCCGTCGCGATCGCTTCGACCCGCTGCCGTAGATCCGGCGGAGTGTGCGCAATCGCAGCACGCAGGTCAGCGAGGTGTCGATGGTCGAAGTCCTCATACAGCGAGAGGAGAAGCGCCGAGCGCGAGGAGAAGTGATCGTAGACGACGGGTTTGGAGATCCCTGCCCTGCCGGCCAGGTAAGCGAGCGTGAGCGCGTCTGTACCCTCAGTGGCGATGACGTCACGGGCAATGCCGACGAGCTGGGCTCGCCGGTCGGCGCTGGAGAGTCTTCGCCCGGTCATGGCCAGCAGTCTCTCACCCGCATGTAACCTACTAGTAGTAGGTTACATGCGGGTCAAAGGAACTCTCGATGCACACATTGCTGGTCGCCACGAACCCAGACCCCCAGTCCCTGACGCATCACGTACTCGGAAGAACCGAGGCAGCACTCCACCCCGCGTCAGTTGAGGTCGCCGACCTGTCCAAGGAACGGTTCGACCCCAAGTTCACCCTGGCGGACCGCCGGGCATATCACGAGGGGGACAACTATCCAGCCGACATCGCCAGTGAGCACCATCGCCTCGAACGCGCCACCGACCTCGTATTGATCTTCCCCGTGTACTGGTGGTCAATGCCTGCACTGCTGAAGGGGTGGATTGACCGTGTCTTTATCAACGGCTGGGCCTTCGAGTACTCCCCGACTTCGGGTCTGCGACCGAAACTTCAGACACTCACCACGCACCTTCTGCCCATCGCCGGCGACGACTCGGGCGCATACGAGCGCCATGGGTACGAGAAGGCAATACGGACACAGATCGAGCACGGAATCATCGACTACTGCGGCAGCCGGCGCGGCGCCACAGCATTCATCCACGAGTCCGAGCAGGATTCCCCTGAGGCCACAGCGCAGAGCGTCGACCAGGCGGTGCGGACCATCAGTGGAGCCATCCATGCCCGCTCGACGCGAGCATGACCACGCATCCGAACGCACCTTTGCCTGCCGAGGGACGTCGACGGCTGATCGAGCACTGTCGGACCCCTCCGATCACCCCTTGTCGCCGCCGAGATGGGAATCTCCCGGGCATGCGCGTCGAAGTGGGTGAACCGGTGGCGCCGTCACGGAGACCTCGACCTGCTCGACCGCCCCTCGACCCCGCACCGCAGTCCGCGTGCGACACCGGCGTGGGTGATCGAGAAGACCGAACCCTGACGGCGGAACGAGAAGTGATCCGCGCAGCGGATCACTCACGAGCTCGCCGCACCCGGGCACACGCCCAACCGCCGTACAATCACGCGGCACTTGACCAAGCCGGGTCTGGGACACCGCCGGTTCCTCGGTCCCTGCGGTGACAGCAACCGGGAACCGGGCAAGACCACCGCTCGCTGGCCCGGGCACATGGCGCATCTGGATGCGAAGAAAGCCGGCCGGATTCCCAAGCGCGGCCGGCCCCGGCGCCGCCCCGACACCGTGCTCGGTGACCGCGGCTACGACCACGAGAAGTACCGCAGCCTCGTCCGCGTACTCGGCGTGAAGCCACTGATCGCGCGACGCGATACCGAACACGGCTCCGGACTTGGCACCCAACGCCGGGTTGTCGAACGCGCCTTCGCCCACCTGCACTGGTACCGCCGTCTGCGGATCCGCTGGGAGATCCGCGACGACATCCACGAAGCCTTCCTCATGCTGGGATGCGCACTCATCTGCTGGCGACGCCTGTCACAGTCGACCCGAGTCCTTGTCCTCCTGCAGTAGCCATTCCCTGACCGAAGGAACCCGGTCGAGCAGCTGACTGACCTGCATGCCTTCTTCGCGCGAGGTCACCCTCGGCAGCAGGGCGAAGTCTTCGGGAAGCACGTCCAGATAGCTCACCACGCGGTCTCCCGCACGCAGAGTGGTCAACAGCTCGCACCGCAGCTGACGCGGAACGTCCGGCAAGCTGTTCCACAAGACCGGCCACAGGTAGTGGGCTCCGTCATGCGCCGCATTCGCTTGCACCCACGCCGGGTCCAACCGCGAGTTCAGGCTGAGGGCACACGCGCGCTCCTCCAGCCTGAACAGCGAGGCCGAATCGATGACTTTCACCTCGCGAGGCAGCGGCGGATCAAAGTGCATCACCCCATGCTGCCCGACGACACCTCACACCGGGCAGTCGACCCCAGAAAGTCATTCCGTTAGGAGTTCTAAGGCACAGCGCCCAAACGAGTGAACCTCCGGGTAGTGCAGGCGTGAAGTACGCACATCTCGAGCCCCCAGCGCACAACCCGAGCCGGGCCACTCCGTGGCAGGCCGAAGTGCGGCGGCTCCCTTGTCGTTTCGGCAGCAAGCTGGGCGGCCCCGTACTGCCGTTGAGGGTGCAGTGCCTCGACCAGGTTCGCGACGTCCTCGCCCGTGCGCGTGGTGAACAGGCCGCCGGGCGGGAGGAGCGGGGCACCTTGGACGGTTCTCATCGGCCGAGAGACCTGCGTCCTGGTAGTCGTCCGCGAAGCGGCAACACGCGGCAACCGTCCGCAGAAGCGGTGGTTGCCGTGGTGGTCCAGCACCGTCGCGCCGACCTGTTCGAGCTCGGCCAGCCAGCGGGCCCTGTCTTCGTCCGTGCGGCGGGGCCGGGCGCCGAAGGCGACCAGTCTGCGCCCCGCTCCGAGGTGTCCGGCTTCGTCGGCGCGGATCTTCGACTGTGCCCGGTCCGAAGCGCGCGGGTTCCAGGAATCTTGATAGGCCAAGCCCTGGAACCCGCTCGTGAGTCGCGACAGCCGCGCCAGTTGGCAGGCGGGTTCTCGGCTGCACGCGCCCCCGAACTTGCCTGCTCGTGGTTCACAGGAGCACTGCGCCGAGTGTCCTCCAGAACCACCGTGTCCTGGACATCGATGCGGAGCGGCACAGTGCCATCGGGACGGACGAGCTGTGCTTCCGTCGTGTCCAGATCCACGGACACCCCGACAGCGCCCGTGTCGGGGTCCAGATAGGTGAACACCGTCACGCCAGCGACCTCGATGCAGGGCAGGTCATCGTTGCCGGCCATCGGATGGAAGACGGCCTTGAAGTTGGCTTCCTCGCACCCCTTGGCGTCACAGGAGTTGCCGGGCGGCACGATGCGCGTCCCGGCACGGCTATCGATCTCTTCTTCAGGCGGTAACCCTCATACCGGCTGTTCCCGCGGTTGGGGCTGTAGTAGAGCTGAACGGCTTCGCCGAAGCGGGCGAGCCGTTGTGCGAGCTGTACGGCGGCCGTCTCGCGGTCGTGATCTGTGGCGTGGTTCGCCGCGGGATCCCACTGGGCGGCAGCGTGCAGCAGCTCGGGCAGTCCGGCGTCGAGCAGCGTCTTCAGGGCGTCGGGGGCGGCGACCAGGGCGGCGACGGCCGCACGGGCGTCGGTGACCGCCTCGGCGGCATCCTGCTGAGAGTCGACGTCGGTCGGGCTGTGCGGGACGGGGAGACCGGCGATGAGTGCGTGGCGGTCGTAGATTGGAAGTCGGTGTGCGTCCAGGTTGCGTGCAGGGTGGGCTCTCCTGGTGTCACGCCAAGGGGTTCGTAGGTGACCGGCAGGTCCGGGCTGTCCCCGAAAGCACGGCCCGCCGCACCTCATCACGAACGAGTGTTCTCCGGCTGGCGGAGCGCATCAGGCGCGGCGGCGAGGGAGGCGGAGATCGTCCGACGGAAGCGAAGATTCTCCTTCCGTCTTTTCCCGCAAACTTAGAATTCCCTAAACCGTATTGCCTTTTCGCAGAGCAACGGGAACCCTTTCGAAGTGAGGCAATCGCGCCTCGGGCGGCCCTGGGGGCACGGCTGTCACGCGTGCTTTTCGACTAGGAGTCGCAAATTCGACTCAGGGGGAAACCATGAGGATCGGAAAATGCGGCAACATTGGTGCCGGCGTTTTGCTGTTAGCGGCACTGGGCGTCCTCGGGGTGCCTACCGCGCAGGCTGATGACCGCGTGACGGCAAGTGAAGGTTCGCCGGCCATAGCAGCGGACTGGCACTACATCTACACTGCGGACGAGGGGGACACGGGAGGACAAGCTTCAATCCAGTTCGACGGCGACAAAGTCAAAATATGGGATCGCCAGGACGACGGGAAGGATGTGCAGTTGGACGTCTGGAACGTCAGCAACGATCCCGACACTCACGAGTACCGGCTGCGAACCGAGACCGGCTACGGAGGCACAGGGTCCGTGGACGCCGGTGATGGTCAGCCATGGAACCTGGCCGAAGGGGACTGCTTCCGCTTCCGCATTCGGCTGGTGGAGCCTGAGACCAAGGACGACGTAGTCCCAGGCTCGACATATTCCGAGCAGGTGCGGAACCACAACTCAGGCGGGGCGCGCCAGTGCAGCGGTGTCGAGTGAAGCTCGCGCCAGATGACTGATCACCGGTGAGTGCATTCTCCGGCCACGGGTGATCAGCCACCGGCTCAGCCTGGGGTGCTCCGGGAACCGAGGGCAGGACCCCGGGCTGGCCGGCTACGCGATCTGTGCACGGGTGTCCCACCGCAACCTGGCACGCCATCACCGACACCCACCAACCCACCAACACCGAACCAGCACACCGCAGGTGGGCTGTTACGGTGACCGCATGACGACGGACGCCGTCTCACCGGCGATCTCGCATCGGTACCCAGGGCCGAGTTCGCCTTCCCCGGCCCGCTGCGCGACCAACTCGTTGCGGCGATCCTCAACGGTTCCAAGACTTCCACGACACACTCGTCCAGACAGAGCAGGTCAACGCGTCCCTAGCGGGCGATGGTGCGGGCGAGGTTTCCTCTCGTCCGCGGCCTCGGCGAGTTCGTTCACCAGGTTGACGGTGGTGGTGTAGCAGACACGGAATCCCGCTTCGGCGATCGCGGTTCCGATGCCGATCAGCAGGTGGGACTTGCCGGTGCCGCTGTCACCGATCAGGCAGAGCGGCTGGTTGGCCTTCGCCCAGGCCGGATCGGCCAGCGTGCCCACCAGTTCCGGGGTGACGTTCGGGTTCTCCGCGAAGACGAAGTCCTCCAGCCGCTTGGGCCTGGGGAAGTTCGCTTCCCTGACCAGCCGCTCCTTGCTCGGGCGCCGTGAGGTCGAGCGCCAGACGGGCCAGAGCCATGGAGCCGTGCACGCAGCCGCCCGAGCAGGAGACCAGGGCGCTGCGCGGGCCTCCGCGCCGCGCATACAGGGCGTGCCGGGTGGGCGAGGCGAACTCCTTGGTATGGACGGCGGCTTGCTCCGCGTCCGGGCGGTCACGTAGAAGCCAGAAGCCGGTCGCCTCCCCCTCGTCGAAGGCCCGGCCCATCGAGACCCCAGGAGCGTTGCGCACCTCGCGAAAAGAGACAATGACTGGTTCAGCACCCCACAGGGGTGTCAGGAACAGTCGTTCGTGTCCGGCCGCCGGGTCGCTGAAGACATGCCTCGGGTCCGGCTGGAGGGGGACGGAGCGGGCCCGCAGGACGGGGGTCCCCCGCGGCCACTCCAGTTCGGCTCCCTGCAAGTGCTCTCGCTGGACCGGGCAGGAAGAACAGGCACCTTCCATCGTGCACCGCCCGTACCCGCCCCACCGCTGACGGCCGGTCATGCTCTCGTACAGCGTGACGTACTTGGTCGGGAGCAGCCCGCACTGGTCGCGAGGACGGCCCACGTGTGCGTTCAGGGAAAGCCGGTTCCCCCCGTGGTCGGGGCGGTCCGGTTCAGGCAGATAGACAGGCATGTAGTCCTCCGGTCGTGACGGGACGGGCCGCCCCGGCGCCGTGGCGCAGCCCGCCGCTGATGGGCAGCGAGCCTGGGAGCGCGCCCCGGCGAAAGCGTTCAGAAGAGGGCAGGTGGACTCGGGAACGGGGGGGCGGGTGCGGGCGGGTGGGGGCATGTGGAGCCGGTAGCGCGGGCTGGCGGTGGCACGGCGCACGAGCTGGGGGGCTCCGGCGTCGAGCCAGCGGGGCGGGTAGAGGGCGCGGACGAGGGCCCATACGCGGGCGCTTTCCTGGCCGGCGGGACCGAGCAGGGGCAGGAGGGTGCGCCACCCGGGAAACGCGTGGTCGTGGGTGTCCTCGACGGCGGCGCGGTCTGCGGTGCGACCGGTGCGCTCCTCGTCCTCCCAGGTGCAGGCGAGGCAGGCCCCGCGGTACTCCTCGGCGTCGTCGCTGGTGCGGCGAGTAAGACCGTGTCCTATGTGGTGAGGCGGACGTTGGTCTGTGTATGGGGCGGGGAACGTGGAGTTGGATTGTTCCGGACGGGTTGTGGGAGGTCGCGAAGCCGCTGATCCCGGCGTCGAGAGTCCGGCCGCAGGGTGGCGGGACGCAGGACACGCCTGATGAGACGGTGTTCGCGGCGATCGTCTATGTACTGGTCAGTGGCTGTGCCTGGCGGTCGTTGCCGCCGTGCTTCGGGATATCGAAGTCGACGGCCCATCGTCGGTTCGTGATCTGGTCGAGAGCGGGCGTCTGGGGCCGGCTACATGAGACTGTGCTGCACCGGCTCGATGACGCCGGCCTCATCGACGTCACCCGTGTCGTTCTCGACTCCGCCCACGTGAGGGCGAAAAAGGGGCGAACACACAGGCCCGTCGCCTGTGGACCGGGGCAAGCCGGGTTCGAAGATGCACGTTCTGTCGGACGCGAACGGACTGCCCCTCCTCGTCGGCGTCTCCGCCGCCAACGTCCACGACAGCGAAGGGCTGAAGCCGATGGTGGCCGGTCACCAAACGAGACACGACCCTGATCGAGGCCGGTACTTCAAACCTCAGCGGCTGCACGCCGACAAAGCCTACGACCGGCCAGACCTGCGCAGATGGCTGCGCGGCAAGCGCATCGGCGTCCGCATCGCCCGCAAAGGCATCGAGTCCAGCGAGCGGTTAGGGCGCCGCGGATGGGTCATTGAACGCGCCATGTCATGGCTGACCGGCTACCGACGCCTCAACCACCGCTACGAATGCGACCCGGGCAACTACCTGGCCTTCCTCGGCCTCGCAGCCGCCCTGTGCTGCTACAAACGACTCATCCGCCTCACCACATAGGACACGGTCTAAGGGCCGGGTGCCCGCACACATGCGGTGCCCGAGACCGCGAACCGGGAGGGGATTCGATGGAGACGCTGACAACCGTGACGGGTGTGCTGGGGTTAGTGGGCGTGGCGGGGGTGCGCGCGGCCCGCGCGTGGATGTGCGCGCGCACCCGTCTGACCGCCCTCCGTCTGGACCCGGCGCACGTCGCCGCCCGCCAGGACGCCACGCTGTCGGGCAGGCTCGTCACCTACGAGCGCGACTGGCGTGCCGCCGCCACCGACCCGAACCAGAACATGGCCTCCTGGACGCGCCACGTCCAGGAGGCAGCGGAGGAAGCCATCGAGCGCCTGCCCTCCCGCCGCCCCAGCGACCGATTCGAGATCCTCAACAGTGTTCTCTCCCACCTCGCCACCTGCACCCGCGCGGCACGGGAGGCCGCCGCCGCAGCACCCGCCGAGCGCCCCCACTCTCCCGTGGACCGAGAACCGGTCCAATCGCTGTCAAATCAGTGAGCCACTCCGTTGGCCTGGCAGGATCGCACACGGGGGGATCCTGAACGACAGCACTGGGTGAACGCGCAGCCGACTGCAACGATCACTGAGGATGTACGGTCGTGCCGAGGCTGCGCTGAAGCCCGAGTCGCAGAAGCTGTTCACCGAGCCGTGCCTGCACGGGCTGCGCGCCAAGTTGTGCGATGGCGCGCAAGGGGGGCCGGCGCTCCCGAAGTGCCGGAGCGAGTCGCCGCATGATGCGGCGGTCGCTGCTGGGTGGCACGAGGCGGCGTCCTGGGCCGGGCAGTGGGAAGGGCATAGATCACGGCAGAGACTTTTTGAGCTCATTGACGAGCAGTCCTCGTTGATGCGTCGACAGAGCTCCTCTTTTGATCCGGGTGGTCCCAGGCTCGCAGAAGGGGGTGAAGCCTGCGATGAGAAGATCCAACTGCTGTGGGTATCGACGGCCCAGCTCTTGGCGAGCGGCATGCTCCGCCTCATGCCAGGGCTTCGCGACGTCTTCTTTCCGCTGCGCGGCAACCCGGCCCAGCTGCCGGACGTGCATCTGGCACTCGCGCCACCGCTGGCCCAGGGCACGGATGAACCTGCGCCGGTTGATGAGCGCCCAGGCGTCCTCCTCCTTCAACGAACGCACAGCCTTCATGTCGAGAGACGTGAGTTCAGTGGTGAACACTGGCTCAAGTCCGGCCAGTTCACAGTGCCGGTCGCGGAGGTGTTCCAAGGCTCCGGCCCATCGGCGCAGGAGCAGCGGGTGCCGAAGCTCGTCACAGCGGTCCTGCTGGTGGGTGGTGTCGCCGGCCGCCAGGGAAGTGAGCTCGTCCGGCGGCGCGGACAGCAGAGCCTGTATTCTCCCGCTGTCGGACGGCGCGTCGATCAGACCTTTTGTGACGGCATCCTCGATGGCGTCAAAAACGTCACGGTAGGACACGTGGTAGAACGGATGATCCGAAGGCAGGCCGCGCCGGGCCAGTTCCTGTGCTCGTAGTTCTAAGTATTCCTCACGGTAGTGCTTGGCCAAGATCGCCAGGGCTGCGAGCCGGGCATCCTTGAGATGCTCACCCAGCATCTCCCAGCCCTGATCTGCGCGCCTTGCTTTCAGAAGCCCGTTGACCTGTCCCATCCGCTGGAGAACGACGCCCCCACGGCGTTTCACTTTCGTCAAGCGCGGATCACCGGTAAATGCCATGCGCTCGATACTCGACGCAAGTTCTCCTGCGCCCGCGTACAGGGCGTCAGCCCACTGCTCAATCCAGTCGTCGCTGTTCAGAGCCTCGGAAACAGTGGAGTCGACGCGACCGTCAGCCTCGGCAACGGCCGTTGAGACCAGGACATCGAAGTCGACCTCCCACCAGCGCTTGAGTTCGAGGTAGGTCATCGCGCGGATCTCGTGGATCTTCAGGTATCGCGGCATGCTGGGCTCTCTTTGATGAGCGCTCCCGGTTCAGGACCATGATGCGGGAACGCGTTCGGAGGCGGACTCGTACGGCCAACCACTACCCTCCCGACGGCCCCTTTCCTCACCTGAGCGGGGAGACCCGCGCCGCTGCCCTCGGCGGTCGCCGAAGTCCAGGTCGGGCGGATCATCATCGACCCAGCCGGGCACTTTGACCAATATCGAACTAAGATTCGATCTATGAGTGGGTGGCGTGCCCGTGCGGGGCCGTGGGCGACCCTGCCCGACGGCCAGCAGCTTGACGTCATCGTCACCGCCCGCGAGCGCACCTCGGACGGCCGGGTGGTTCGCCTGTGAGGCCATCCTGCCCACCCGCTACGAGCACGCCGACCGGCAGAGAGAGGCGAAGGCCGCACCGACCCGGATCACCGTGGCGGCAGACTCCATCACCCCGATTCCCGGCGAGCGCTACGACGCGGTGCCGACGAAGGGTGCGGACGGCAGTGGTTGGCGGTGCGTACTCGGGGTGTGCGGAATGAGGCGCCGCAGTGGTACGTGCACCGGAAGGACTGCTGGCAGGCCCGGGGCGACTGGAAGAGGCGGCTGGTGACGGCGGCGAAGGCGCCGGCCCTGCTGGCGGACATGAGCGCGGCCCGGGTGTGCGACGTATGCCGCCCCGACCGGAAGCCGCGGACCTGGTCGGCCTCCGCCGAGTATGAAGACCGCCGGGATGGATAGCGCAGGCTCTCTGTCTCAGGCTCTGGCGAGTGCTTGGCGCAGGTCGCGGGCGGCGGATTCCTGACGGTTCCGGGCAGGGATGCTGCGGTAGAGGTCGGCTGCGCGGGTGTGGGGTGAGGCCCTTTCGCCATCCGGAGAGGAATTCGGCAAGCGCCGTCGTGGCAGTGCTACAGGCCCGCGCGGCGTCGCCTTCCCGTAGCCAGCAGGCTGCCGCGTCGATGTGCAGCAGGCCGCGCGTCATGCTGCTGGTCGGAGCGGAGAGCTCAAGGGCACGGTCCTGGCTTGCGCGTGTGGCTCTATCGACGTCACACGGTTCTGGCTCAACTTCCGTGCAAGGGCAACTCTGAGTGACGGTTGGCGGCTGCCGGGTGGCGCGAGAAGCAGACCGAAAATAGATCGTGATCGTCGCGGTGGGGCTGACAGTCTCGCCCGTGAGAGAAGTTGTACTCCGGTTGCAGGAGCTGTTGTTACCGGCGATCGCGGACGTCGCGGTGCTGTCGGTAGACGTCGATATCGCGATAGTCCGTGTTGACGCGCAAGGCACTTCGCCGGGCGCCGCCTGCCCGCAGTGCGGCATCTCGTCGGCTCGGGTTCACAGCTCCTACCTGCGGTTTCCTGCCGATGTCCCGAGCGGTGGGCGAAGAGTCGTACTCCGCCTGCACGTCCGGCGCTTCCGGTGTCTGGACAGGGTGTGTCCGCGCCGGACCTTCGTCGAGCAGATACCCGGCCTGACCCGGAAGCACGGCCAGCGCACCGAGCGGCTGCGCTCCACGCTCGCTTCGGTAGGTCTCGCCCTGGCGGGCCGGGCCGGTGCCCGACTGTCCGCGGTTCTGGGCATCTCCGTCAGCCGAAGCACGGTCCTGCGCCTGGTCCAAGCCCTGCCAGAACCGGATATCCCGTCTCCTCGGGTGGTCGGCGTCGATGAGTACGCCACCCGCAAAGGCCATGCGTACGGCACCGTGCTGGTCGATGTCGAGACCCGGCGACCGGTGGACCTGCTGCCCGACCGGGAGGCGTCCAGCGTGGCCGGGTGGCTCTCCGCCCGTCCCGGGATCGAGGTCGTATGCCGCGACCGTGCGCCCTTCTTCGCGGAAGGCGCCAGGGCCGGGGCGCCACAAGCCATCCAGGTCGCTGACCAGTGGCACTTGTGGAGCAACCTCGGTGATGCTGCCGAGCGTGCTGTCGCCCGCCATCGCCAGTGTCTGCGCGTCCTCCTGCCCGAATCGGTCGGGAAGGAGGACACGGACGAGCCTGTGCTGTCAGGGGAGACTCCGGCCTCGCCGTGGAAGAGTGAGCGGTTCGCCAACCGCATCCGGGCTAGACACGTCACCGTCCACGCAATGCTCGAAGCTGGCCACAGCCGCCGTTCCATCGGTTGTCAGCTCCATATGACACACCGAACAGTCAAGAGCCTGGCTGACGCCGCCAGACCGGAAGACCTGTTCACTGGCCAGTACCGGTTCAATCGAGCCACGGCCGTTGACGAGTACAAGCCCTACCTCGACAAACGCTGGGATGAGGGATGCACGAACGCCTGGACGCTGTGGGAGGAGATCATCCTGCTCGGCTACAACGGCAGCTACGGCATCGTCAGCGCCTACATCAGGAAGAAGCGCACTTCACCCCGCCCTGTCACCGCCCAGCCGCCAACACCTCGCGCTGTCACCCGGTGGATTCTCAGCCGACCAGAGGCCCTCACCGACACCGAACACACCCGGCTGAAGGAAGTCCTGGCCGACTGCCCTGAACTCGAAGCCCTCACCGGCCACGTTCGGTCCTTCGCCGAGATGCTCACCGAGCGCCAAGGCCACCGTCTCCCGCAATGGCTCGACGCCGTCCGCAGCGACAACCTGCCCAGCCTTCACACCCTCGCGGCCGGCATTGACCGCGATCGCGACGCCGTCATCGCCGGACTCACCTTGCCCTGGAGCTCTGGCGCAGTCGAAGGCCATGTCAACCGGATCAAGATGCTCAAGCGTCAGATGTTCGGACGGGCAGGCTTCCAACTTCTTCGCAAACGCGTCCTATTTGCGTGACAGAGAGTGGCCACGTCACGGAAGTTGAGCCAGAACCACTGGTGGTCGATAAAGCCAGCATCAACGCCTGAAAGCCAGCGGTGCTCTCCGGCTGCTGCTTTCCACCGGTGTTCATCGCCTTCGGGCTGGTGTACTTCATCCTGCTGAAGATTGACCAGCCCTCGGGCCTGGTGCTGCCCCCTGAGTGGCGATTCCGGCCCGGGACCTTGCGGGGCGCATGGTAGTCACGAGCCCAGTTGGTAATCGGCCGCAGTCGTTGCTTGGGCAAGGTCTGAGAGACGCCGTCGCCCTACGCCGACCGGGGTTGTGTCTGGTGGGGTTGTCGTGTGTGGCGTATTCCTGGAAGGCCGCACTGGTACAGGGTGCCGAATGCTCGTTCGAGTCTGGGGGGTTGCGCGCAACGTGCTGTCGGTGGGGTGCAGCACAATGATCCCGGCCCGTCGGGGCTGCTGCTGAACATGGCGGTGGCCCCCTGTGTGCGAGACAGAGGGCCACCTTCATGAAGCACCTCACGATGACCTTGGGAGGCCACCATCAGAGCTACTCCTGAGCCTACGGGCTCGCAGTGTCAGTGCAGTAACTGTCATCGGCTGGACAAGCCGCCCTTCGAGCTGGAGATACCGGGACCTCTTCGCCAGGGCAGGGGGCGTGGGCTGCGTGGAATCGCGGCAACCGCAGCTGACGAAGCGACCCGCGTCGCGGTCAAACTCCTGGGGAACGGGGCACTGCTGGCGCTTGGGTACTGGTACAGCCAGCGCTGAACCTCATCGTCGCCGGAGCGCCCTGTCTCTACTTCTTGGGCTCTCCGGCATGGCGGTCCGCATCTGGTCGTTGAGTTCACCGTCGACTTCGTTGCAGGACGACCGCGACATCGTTTTCGTCAAGGAGCACGCCGGCGGCAAGATCCTGAGTCTGAGGAGTGGCGGGCCTTCGTGAACGAGGTGATCATGATGCTGAAGTTCGACTTGATGCCTCTGTGGCGTGTGCTCGGGCCGCTGTGGTCGGGGCTGGCCGGCTGCTCATCCAGCGTCGGGCAGAGAGGTGGGTGGTGAGCGTTGTCCGCGCGGTGTGGCCCTCACAGCGCTCCAGTTGATGTCGTGGCGCTCCTGGAGCGCGGTCAGGTCTGCGGCGCGGTAGAGGGGCACGCAGGGTGCTGCGCTGCGCCGCTGGTGCCAGGAGCGGACCCACCGCACTGGGGTGAGGAGGCCGGCCCGGACGAGGTGCTGGACGTCGACCTCGCGCACCCCGAGCCGTTCGGCTACCTCGTCGCGGAGCAGCTGCTCGCCGTCGTGGCCGGCGCGTTCGACGGCCACGCGGTCGGTGAGCGCTTCGAGGTCCTGGCCGTCGTAGGCGTTGTTGCCCTTGTAGGGCTCCACGGTGCGCAGGAGCCCCTGCCGGGCCAGCTCGGCCACGGCATCTGGCGTCACGTCCATCCCGAGGCGTTGGGTGAGGTGTTCAGCGGCGCGGACGGCCCCCATGTCCGGCACCGAGCCGGCCGCTTCGACAACCTCGTCCAGGCGCGGGGCGATGTCCTCGACGGTCGCCCTCGACCATCGGCCACGGGCTCGGTCGGGCGCCGGCACCCGGTCGAGTCGGCGGGCGCGGTCGAATTGCCACTCCGGGATCCCGAGGTGCTCAGCTAACTGACGGGGCCCCAAACTGCTGGGCGTCTTATGGTGCGCCATTTCTGTTTCCCTTCCGTCGTGTTGCGGAATTCGCTACCAGTCGAGCGAGGGGCCTGCCATTCGACCGTCGTAGGAACTCGGCCCTTCTCCTCGTACAGAGGCGCTGTCGTATTCGCGGGTGCGGAATTCGCAAGAGCAGGGCGCATCCTCATACATGCTCTTTTCGCAATCCTCGTTCAGGTTGTCGTGTGCCATTTGTTTCCCTTTCCACGGCTCGCCTACAGCGCTTTCCTGTCTCCCTTGGCACTGGATGGCAACCCACTGGCAAAGAAGTCGCTTCTTACGCGTTTTTGAGGCCGTTGAGACCCCTGTTCCGGGGCCTGACTGAGGTGTTTTCCAGTGGCGGAGCCACTGAGTGGTGTAGACCTCTCTGCAAGGGATCCGGAAACGGTTCCGGTGACGTGTCGTCAGGTTTCGGGGGTTGTGGACCATCGTCGGGCGGGTACATACTGTAGCGGTACGGGAGCGTGAGCGGCCACCGGTTCGTCCAGGCCGGCACCGCGCACCGGGGGTGGGGACCGGACCCCCGACCAGTCCCCTCCCCACCAAAACCCCACACCACATGCACAAACAGGCAAGGCCAACCCTCACCCTCCAGCCCGCGTCTTTTGCCTGAACCCGCACACCGCCAACCACCGCACCACCCCGCCGTCACCGAAGGTGGCAGCCCCACCAGACACCCGACTCAGCGGCGCGGAGCG